>NZ_JBYJZP010000004.1:0-89709 GCF_058129885.1 Pseudomonas sp. Pmew2 | reverse complement strand
GCATCACCGCCTTGGCCAACGCGGTGAAAGGGTGTGACGCAAGGGGTCAACTGGGGGGGCAGGGTGCTGTCATCGAGGTCGCACAGCAGCTGAAAAATCTTTTCCATAAGTCCACCGTTCAGCGGTGAACTGAAGGCTTCACTTTTGACGGCTTGCACAAAGCCGCAGTGAACGCCATAATCAGCTCACGTTATGTGTGTTGAACAGGTTTCCGCCTTACGAAACGGCCTGTTCAAGTTTTTCCAAAAAGCCCGGTTACCAGCCGGGCTTTTTGGTTTCTGCAATTCTAGTTTCTACACGATTGAATTCTCTTAGGTTTCTGGCTGAGTACGCAGACCTTCTCACGCATCAATTGATGCTGTCACCCAGCCCGAGGCGGAACTGCGGGTGCTCGACACCTGCGTCCATCTCTTTCAGATATGCAAGCACTGCGTCACGGAGCTGTTTGGACACCGTCGTGCCGTTTGCGCGCATAGCGGCATCAAATCTTCGCTTATTTTTTTCGTCAAGTTTGAAGCTGACGACGCAGATCTTTTCGGATGTCATACATGTACGCCAAGGTAATACGGTCTGACTCAAGGCAAGAGGTTAGAAGTTCTACGGTAGTACGTCAAGCAATCCAAGCTGGTAAGTCTTGATGGCTGAAGGACTTAGCTTCAAAATGTCGGTCAAACTATAAGCCTCGAATTAACCGCTACACGGGTTGTCAATACCTGAATCCCACTTGCTGCAGAACAGCCAGGCCTGCAGCGACCGGCTGGAGCGTCAGCAAGGGGTAGGGCGCAGCCGGCCCAGGACGTGCAGAATTTCATTTTCAAAGGCCACTTTTGATTCGAGGTCGCCCAGCTGCGTATGGCGTTCTGCAACGCACCTCAGCAAGCCAGGCAGGTGGCCGCACTGGGGCAGCTCATGGCCGTTCGTGACCCGATAGCTTTTGTGATACTCCGTCGCGATGTAACCCTGCGTCTCCAATGACCGCAGGGCTTCGCGCACCGGCATCCGGCTGACCTGGAAGGCATTGGCAATGGCTTGCTGCGTAAGCCGTTCACCCGGTTCAAGTCGTCCATCCATGATGGCTTCGCGAAGCACTTCTTCAATGGTCTCGCGGGGCAGCGCTATTGGCTGTGCCAAGCCATAGGCCAGGTGTTCAAGCACCTGCTGAGCGTGCAGTTTTTGCGTTCTGTGGTTAATCATGTCCTTCACCTATTTAACGAATGCGTACTGCCCCCGGCGCTGTAGAGCTGGGCTCAGCGCTGCACATGATTGACGGGGTTGTGATGTGTATCAGGAACCGCTTGAGAGCCCCGAGGACCTGGATGCGCTCCTGACCGGGCTGGAGTTGGGGTGACGGAATTTTCTGGGGTTTCCCCCCTTAAGGTGTCTACTTGTCGCCGGCGACCCTGCTGGACTCAAACGAAGCGCTGTTATCTGCGGTGTAAACATCCCAAGGGACTTTCACCCCGTTGACCAGAAAGCCCCAGTCACAGGATTTAGGGCAGGTGATGAACAGGGTGTAAGCACCGCCAGCTGCCACCTGGTCGATACGGTGATACTCACCAGGACGCAGCGCTGCGCAGGTGCCTGTTCTGCGCTCGATACGCTCAGTGACCTGCCCATGGGTATTGATCATGATCAGACGCAGCTCGACGTACCCACCCTGCAGGATGATCGTGCGGGCGTGCCAAGGGTGCCCTTGCGGTCTATTAATCCCAGTCGAACGGCGCCGGCGAATAAGATCCGTCGTCGAAACAGGGCGGTGACTGGTCGTGGCGTGGTGGAACAGGCGTTGTGGCTCTAGGTGCAGGCGCCTTGCCCTTCACTTTCGGCACTCTGGCCGGATCGATGTGCTGCGCCTGGTAGGTCTGCAACCGCTTGCTGCCGACGGTCAGGTCCAGCGCCGTGGACGATTGCGCCACGTAGCCGCTTCCGCGCTTGGGCACATGCTCCAGCGCTGTGTGCCATAACAAGGTGCTGCGCACTGCCGCTCCAGGACGGCGACGCCAGATCAGCCGCCACTCTTCTCCCAGCTCGTTCAAGACGACCAACGTCGGATCTGTCAGCACCAGGTTTTCAAGGTCTGAACGACCAGGCTTCATCGCCAGGTGGTACAGGATCTGCTGCACGCGGTCCGCGCGCGGATAGCTGCGCCGAATGCGGGCAGGCGCACCGGCCAACAAGGTGTCCAGCGCTGGCGGGGCCACCTCGATGAAGCGGTTGATCCGGATCGCTTCCTTGGACAGCTTGTCAGCATCGTGAATGTACAAGGAGCTGCCGCGAATCACTTGTCCGTTGAACAGCGTGATGTTTTCCCCCTCCTTGAGCTGCTGCACTTCCTCGACGCTGACTTTCTTCTCATCTTTCAGGCTCAGTGTGTCTGCTTCCTCCCAGCTGGCCCCCATTATTCCGGCCTGACGCACCATACCGCTCATCACTGGCAGGTACTCGGTACCGGCCATCAACTGCAGTATTTCGAGAGTGTCCTTGGGGTCCATGATCTTGCCGGTGATTCGGACCCCCATGTTCCCGATCAGCGTCCACACCTTGTCGCCGGCCGCCGACTTGAGACGCTGCGCCTCTTGACTGGCCAGGAGCAGGCAAAACCCCAGGGAACGTACCTGCGTGGCCAGCTCGCCGAGCTTTTCGGTGTAGTAGGCCCCGACCTCGTCGCAGATCCACAAGAACGGAAAGCGGTCCTTGTACTTGCGGATCACCAGGATGTCTTCGGGTTTGCCCTCCAGTTTCTCCCCCAGATCCTGGCTCAGGATCATGGCTAGCTGCGACACGTACAGACGCCCAAGAGTCGCGGCCTCGGTCGAGGAAATTTCCAGCGCAGGAATCAGGACCACCAGGATGCGATCGTTATGCACCACGTCCTTGAGGTCTATGTCGCCGGCGTCACGGGCAAACACATGGCCGTAGGTGTCATTGAACTGGGCAGCCTGCGGCTGCAAATTGTGGGATTTTGAAATCGGTTATCATAGCCGAAATCGAGTCGATCCCTCCTCAGCACAGGCTTACACATGGCGTCAGAGACCAAAAAACGTAAACGGGCGAGCCGGGCAAAAGCCAAGGCAAAGCAGACCCGTCTCCAACGCGCCGGGCATACTACCTTCGTGCCCGATACCGACTTTTCCTTCGATATCGATCCTTTCGGTGATGTCGATCTTTGTAGTTGCTGCCAGACAACGTATCTGAACGACAGGTTTCCCGACGCTTCTTGCGTAAGCGTTTAGATGAGAGAAGGGCCAGGCGGATTCGCCATCACCGCCGTCATTCACCACGATGAGGAGCCGCCCTGCTGACGTGGCCTCTGCACCGCCTGCTTACAAACCTCGACCGCTCAAAAACCTCTTCACGGCCAACGGCTGCTGGGCAGATTTGCTGGAAGCCGGCGGTCTGCGCCAAATCGAAGTGGAGTCGATCAGCAAAATGCTCGCCTGCGGCACCTCGATACTGGGCGTCAAACACTACACCTGTGGCAATGAGCATTGCCCACACGTCAAATACCTGTGCAACACCTGCCATTGCCGGGCCTGTCCTTCCTGCGGCAAAAAGGCCACCGACCAGTGGATCGCCGTGCAAAACAACCGTCTGCCCGACTGCCCCTGGCAGCATCTGGTGTTCACGCTGCCCGACACGCTGTGGTCCCTGTTCTTCTACAACCGCTGGCTGCTCGATGCGCTGTTTCGTCTGGCGGCCGATAACCTGATCTACACCGCCAAGCGGCGCGGTTTGCGCGTCGGGATTTTCGGTGCGCTGCACACCTATGGCCGGCGGCTCAACTGGCATCCCCACGTCCACCTGTCGGTGACCGCGGGCGGCCTGGATGAGCAGGGCGTCTGGAAAAATCTGTCGTTCCACAAAGAGGCCCTGCGGCGGCGCTGGATGTGGCTGGTGCGCGATTACCTGCTGGGACAGCCGCTTTCGCAACTGACGATGCCGCCGCAGCTGGCCCACATCCACTGTGAAAGCGACTGGCGCCGTTTGATACTGACCGCTGGTGGCCAGCACTGGCACATCCACTTGTCGAAGAAGACGGAAAACGGCCGAAAGACCGTCAATTACCTGGGCCGCTACCTGAAAAAACCGCCGATCTCGGGCAGTCGTCTGGCGCATTACACCTGCGGGGCCACGTTGAGCTTTACCTACCTGGATCACCGCACGCAGACCTATCAGCAGGAAACGCTGAGCCAGGCCGACATGCTGCGCCGGGTGGTGCAGCACATCCCGGAAAAGCATTTCCGGATGATCCGGTATTTTGGTTTTCTGGCCAATCGGGTGTGTGGGAAATACCTGCCGAAGGTCTATGAAGCATTGAAGATGGCGACGCCAGGACCGACACCGAAGCTGTATTTTGTGCAGATGGCCAAAGCCTTTCTAAACGTCGATCCGTTCCGCTGCGTGCTGTGTGGCGCGCGGATGGTCTACACGGCGGCAATCAGCGGGCTGACGGTGCAGGGACTGGTCCTCAACGCTCAGGCAATCGCGCAGATGAGGTACGTGAAGCCCTGACAGGGGGAAGGTGCGTCCGCACCTAGGCTCAGCGGTAAAATAACCTGCACAAATTCGGATTGATAGGGATTTTCACTGCATAAGTAACGCATCAGCGTCTTCCTACGCATCGCTATGAAGGCATGACGCCTCCTTCACAGCGTCAGGTTCATGCATAGGCATTTTGAAATTCCTATGCATGAACAAGGCCAGCATGCGGGTGAACTGCTGGATCAGAAAACCATACTGATCCAACGCAGTGGTCGCCCATTCCTCCGGCGAATCCACCTTGGCCAGGTCAAAACCGGACAATGTGCCCAGGTAGTTTTTCAGGGGTAACTGGGCGTCTTCATGCCATTGCTGTTCCACCGACTGGATGTAGAGCTTGGCAATGGCCCGCAACGGCAAATGCGCCTGGATAGTGCGCTGGGACATGACCGTGCCTTCACGTCGGCACTTGTACACCAGGGAGAACACCAAAGCCTGAATCATGGCACGGGCTTTCTCTTGCCAGCCCGCATCGTTGCCCGCAGGAGGCAACATCGAATCCATCAGGTTGATGATGTAGGTTTCCTGAGCAATACCAAACGCGTTGACGGTATTGGTCTGCCCTCTGCTTTTGTTGTCCTCCAGCAGTTCCTGCGCCCTAGAGCGGCCCCCGGTGATGAAGTTCATCATCCGAACGTCGTCTTCACGGCCAAAGCGCCGGGCCAGGGACACGATCGCGGCGGCCACATCATTTTGGGCCTTGCCGTCCGAATAGATCAGGCCCTTTCCATAGCCCAGCTGGCCCAACACGTACCCCAGCAGTGCTTCGGTTTTGCCGGCACCGGTTGTACCGAACATCAGAATATGGCGGGTCATGTCATCCAGCGACAGCCACAGTTCACGCCCGGCGTCCCGACCGCGCAGGTACCCCATGTACAGGATGCCCGCTGCCTTGAGCATCACCGTGCGCATGGCCGTGACCGGCAAGAAACCCAGCAGCTTGCCCGTCACCTGGCGCTGCGTCGAAGGGTCGGGACGGCCCATGTCTGAAGGCATGCGCATGGGCATCTGCCAGGGTTCGAGCAGCATGACAGGTGACCAAACCAGCAAGGCCGGCAGACTGAGCCACAGGCTAACCGGGTACAGGACGCCTCCCACCACAGACCCGGCAAGGCCCAGCGTCAGACTACCGGGGCCCATCAACCACTCAGCCAGGGCCGAGTGGTAAACCCGCCGATTTAGGCGCGTGCGCTCGACGGCGTAGTCATTGGGGCGCATCCGACACCTCCTGAACCTGGCGGGCAGGTCGCTCATCTAGGAAGGCTTTGAGCCTGATCGGATCACGCAACAACGCCTGCGGCACATAGCGCCCATCGTCGCTGATCACCCAAGGCGTGCCCGGTATGCGATACGCCTGATAGGCCGTCTGGTTGATCCCCAAGGCCTTTTCTGCCACATCGCACGTGCCTGCTGGTTGCGCCGCTTTCAACTCCACCCCTTCCGACGCCGGCTTTAACTGGGGTTTCCCAAGGTTCACACCCTCAGGGGCTGCATCAAACAGGCGATCCCACGCGGCTTTGCGTTGCTCAGGCGGCAAGCACAGCACTGGCGTGATGGCGGCTATCGACTTCTCCTTGCCGATCACCGGCACAGGAAACACCACCACGTTGAAGGCGTCGGAGAGCGTATTGAGGGACGATTCCAGACGCTGGCAGTTCGGACAGCCAGGGTCCGAAAAGACATACAGCGTGCGCGCGTGACCGCTGGAATAGTCAACGGTGAACAGCTTGCGCTCCGCAGCGTTGTGCAGCTTTTGAGGGAGTGTGGCCCGAACCTCCCTGGGCAATGTCCAGCCATCGTCAGGTGCCACGTCTGCAGCGGACTGGCGTGGCTCAGAAGCGATCGGCGCCGGCGCGCTGCGCTTGGCCAGGTCCGGCTTGGGGGCGCTCGGGACTGAGGGCGTGATGACCTGCGCCGCCGGCATTGCAACAGGCCATTCAAGCGCTCGGCCAAGCCATAGGGCACCGCTGGGTCTTGCGTCGTCCATGACGCAGCAAAGCCCGCGACAGTGCGGTCAGTAGCTCATGGGTTTCGTCACTGTCATGGGTTTCAAGAGAGAATTCAAAACCCTGAACATCGCGGCAGACCACACCGTCATTGCTCAGATAAAACGAGTGCTGATGGCGAAGGTCCAGGGTGCAAATCGTGCGTGTCACGATGCCTTCTTCCTGATCTGCCTGATAGACAACCAGCTGATCGCCTTGGATGTCCACCGAAAACGGGGCGCGCAAAGATGCCGAGGCCATGGGTTTTCCTCTGATAGAAGATGAATTCAATTGAATGGAACAGTGCCAGAAAGGGGATATGAAGGGCGCGGCGAGACGTAGCGCTTCAGGCTGGCTCAGTTAACTCAGTAGGCTGCACGGCATACACCGCCGTCATGACAGGAAGGTCAGAGGCCTCCCGGCGTTTAGGCGTGATGACATGTCGCGCAAATACCAGACCGATGCTTTCCAACTCGGCCTGCAAGCCATCGATGGCCTGGGTCACCATCAACCCAGGACGTGGCAGCCCCAGCTTACTGGCATGGACTTCTGCCCGCGCCTGAGCCTGAACACCAGCGCCTTCCACAAACACCTTGGCCGTGTCGGCACTGTGCAGGGCATACCACAAAGTACGGTTAACCCCCTTGAGCCAGCGAAAGCGCGCCGGCGCCAAGCGCAGATCGCGGCCATACAGTGCCACCAGCGCGGTGCGCATCGATCTATGGCTTTGTAGCCACTCACTGACGCCCTGTGCTTTTGCAACGCGATCAAACCCCGCGTCGGCCAAGCCGTACAGCGGCGTCAACGAGAAGGTCTTGCGCCGCAACAAGCCTTTGATCATGCAGGAACGGTTCAGGTCATCGAGCAACCGGGTCGCCGCCTTGCGGTCATTGAGGAAAACCTGCAGACCGAATACGGCCAGCAAGGCCCGTTCATAGGGCGTCAAGTCCAGAAGTCCATTATGGACATCTCCGACTTGCTCCTCGAACACCGCACGAGCAGCCTCTCGATCCAGCACTTTGCGCTGCACCAGGTTGTAACGTTCGGCAAACTCCTCGGGCTTGAGCGCCCAGGCATTACTGGAGGAGGTATCGTTCATCAGGCCATCGGGACCGGACGCGGCCAACACCGGGATGACCGAGGGTGCGAAACGACTCACCAGGCCAGGCAGCGTGTGAATGTTCACCAGGCGTTTGCTGCGAAACGGCAGTACCGGATGCTGCGCCAGCCCCCAACTGCTCACAATCACCAGCGGTATCAGGAACAGCAGCAGAATCCCACTGGTAGCGTTCATCACCTCAAGCCACTCATCCAGCGTCACGGCCTTGGCGTGGTTGGCCACGTCGGCCAGCAGGTTGATCTTGCCACCGGCCCAGACATGGATGAAGGGAAAATCCACCATTTTCCATAACCAATAAAGCGTCCAGGTGGTCCAGTACACGAAGATATCGAAGAACATCCAGCACAACAGGACGGCTGCACAAAGCGCCAATAACATCTGCGCTTGCTCGCCCTCCCATGCACCTTGGGATTGTCGATTTTGCATTGCGATGCCCCACAAATAGTCGCACCGCCCGAATTGGTGTCAACGCCAACTAAAAAGTGACCCCCTTCCGTGCTAAATCGCCAACTTAGTTTTGACCCCCCTCGGGTTCATATTTTCGAGCCGGTTCGGCCCGAGAAGATTTGGTTCCTGCTTTGCGCTTGTCCTTGAGTCGATAGCTTTCACCTGTCATCTGCACGATATGGGCATGATGTAACAGCCTGTCCAGCATGGCCGCTGTCAGTGTTTGATCATCCGCAAAGGTTCCGGCCCACTGGGTAAACGGCAAGTTACTCGTGAGGATCAGGCTGCCTTGCTCGTAGCGCTTGGCGACAACATTGAAGAACAGGTTGGCTTCATCACGACCAAACGGCAGGTAGCCGATTTCATCGATGACCAACAACCCGGGGGCCATCACCACACGACTGAAGTATTCCTTGAGCCGTTCCTGGCGGTGCGCAGCGGTCAGTTGCAGCATCAAGTCAGCCGCCGTGACGAAGCGGGTTTTGATACCGGCCATCACTGCCCGGTAGGCCAGGGCGATAGCCAGGTGGCTCTTGCCTACACCACTAGGCCCCAGGAACACGATGTTCTCGGCACGCCCAACAAAACTCAATGCTGCCAGCTCCTGGAGCTGTGCCCGGGGGACGCCGGTGGCAAACGCGAAGTCGTATTGCTCCAGCGTTTTCACGGCGGGCAGCGCGGCAGTTTTCAGCAGGGCCTGTCGAGAGCGTTCACTTCGGGCATCGGTCTCGGCAGCCAGCAGCTTTTCGAGGAAGTCGGCAAAGCTGTCTTCGCCGCTTGCTGCTTGTTGGGCAAGGTGCGGCCAGTCCACCCCGACGCGCTCAAGCTTTAGCCCCTTGCATAGTTCTGTCAGGCGAGCATGTTGAAGGTTCATGCTCTCACCTCCAGCAGTTGCTCATAAACCGACAGCGGATGCTGCAAGCTCTCGTACGGCAGGACCCGTCCCAGGCGTAGGCCTTGGGCGGGTTGTGGGCGCAGGCTCTGTGTTGGCAGTGGTAATAGTACCTGCTGCTCTTGGGCCAGACGTACCGCCGGTTGAACACCCGTCGTGCCGTGAATCCGCTGATGAGCGACTTCGTCGAGCCATTGGCCGATATGTGCGTTGGCCGTCACCACATCCAGCGTCAGACCCGCACTCTTGAGCGTAGCGGCCAACGGGGTAATGAAACTGCCCTTCAGATACCCGTTGAAGCGCTCAACCTTGCCCTTGGTCTGGGCACGGTAAGGGCGGCAGACCTTGGGAATAAAACCAAACTCATCGGCCAGCGCAGCCAATCGGGGATGCCAACGGTGCTGGCCCTCCCCAAAAGCATCTCGCTCGGTGATGATGGTTCCGGCGTTATCAAACAATGCCTGCTCGGGCACGCCGCCAAAGTAAGCGAACGCCTCCCGAAGCCCTGTCAGCCAGGCTTCGCTGTCCTCTCGCTCGGAGAAACGGACAAAGCTTGCTCGACTAAAACCAAGTGTCGCCACGAACGCCTTAAGCGGCTGACGGCCTCGTCGAATGGTGGTGAAGTCCACCTGTATCTGCTTGCCGGGCAGTGTCTCGAAACGTACCACCGGCTCTTCTGCCTTACGTTTGAAGGGGCGAATATAAGCCTTCAGACGACTGACGCCGCCGCTGTACCCCAATGCCGTGATCTCACGCAGCAGGACGGTCGCCGGAATCCAGTGTGGGCGCGCCGCCTCAATACGCTCGTGCAGGTAGTCCTTGAAGGGGTCGATTTTGCACGGACGTGCGGGTCTCACCTTGTCACTGGGTAGCGACCGGGCCTTTCGCAGGTACTTGCGCACGGTGTTACGCGAAATACCCAGCTCACGGGCGATGAATTTGATGCCATGGCCCTGACGGGCCAACACTTTAATTTCCACAGACTGCTCCTGGGTCAACATATTGGCAGCTCAAAGCCGCCAGTTTTACCCAGGGGGGTCAATTCTAGGTTGGCGTTAGGGGGTCATTTTTACAGTGGCGGTGACAAATTGGGCGGTGTGAGAAAAAGGTAAAGCGCGTCGGGAACAGCTGCGGAGGGGTTATGGCTTCACGCCAGGCGTGGGATCTGCACGTTCAGATCACGTTCAAGCGCTTCGAGGCGGTGATGCACATGCTGTTTGAATGCCTGGGCATTGGTGTATTGCTTTTGTCGCATGACTCCGATGGTGTCATACCAACGCTCTGCCCAAGGGCAGAAAATCTCAAGACGCGGCAGGTCAGTAAATTGCGTGAAGAGGCGAAAAATGTTGGTGCCTTCGACTTCGCATTTGGTCCAGTCATTCATGGTCAAGGCCACCACATCCACCTGCCCCTTTCGGATCCTGTGCACATACAGAATGGTGCCGTTTCGGGTATCGATACCCAAATACTTGCCGGCCCCTTGCTGGTAAATTTCATACCCTTCATCAGGGGAAAAATAGGCTGGGTCGCGCAGGGCTGCTGTGATGCTTTTCAACGTCCGTTTGCGGCTGCGTATTCCGTAAGCGAATATTCCAACCGACAAGAGTATTGCTGCCCAAATGAGGGCAGTCCCTAGTTCATCACCTGGCAGCCGATGATTAGTTCTAGAGGACGTTGTCATGGCCAGCATTGCTACACCAAAAAATAGTAAGAACGGGAAAGCAAATAGCATGTAGAGGGTTCTTACGATTCCCAACCACGCTTCTCCCGGCGTTTTCAGGCGTTGAATTGGCTTACTGAATGCCATCACCATTACCTCCCTCACTCGGCTTGTTAGTTTGCATTTTGATTCCTGGAGCGCGCTGCGCCCCGGTTCCAGCGGCACCAAACATGCCTTTCATATTGTCTACCATACCGCCCATGAGGTTAGCACCTTCGCGACCGCCCAGGAACGAAATCACATAATCAGCCAAAGACGCCTGAAGTCCAAAAAGACGCGTCACACCAAAGGTCGCAATACGGGCATAGATCATCAGCCAGCCTATTGCTTTGAAAATGCCTACCATGGAATCCGCATTGGCATTAGCAAGCGCTGAAGCAAACAGGAGGTTCAGGATCGTCCCGCCGGCCACCACTGTCACAGATGCAAAGAAGAACCCCAATACCATCAGCGAAGGCCGCAGCATCATGTCGATGAGGAATATATAGCCATAGGCACTACGGCTGCCTTTGTCTTCCTCTGCACCCAGGTGCGTTGCGGCCCACATCGGGCCAGCGGCGCACCCTACCAGTACGCTGACCAGCCAGTTGAATACACCCATCATCCAGAACAAGAAGGGTACCGCTGGCAGGAAAACGGCCAACGAGAACCCGATGGCCATCAGCGCGAACATCAAAAAGAAGAAAATGGGCGCAAGGGAATTTAATACGTCTTTCGCCACAGCCCCCCCATTAATGGCAAAAATACCTCCAAGTTTACCCAGTATTGAGTTGCTGGTTGCCGAGGCTGCGCCCACGGCGACTGCATAGACGGTTGTTAAGGTAGCCGTTACATCTAATGTTACGTCACCTACCTGTTGCATCTTAATCAGCGGGTTTACCTGATTGGAAAAACTGGCATCTGTTCCAATTTCCCAAGTTGCTATTGAGCTAATCGCTTTCTGCATCGGTTTGTTGAAAAAGCCCACGAACACAGAGTCTGGATCTGCCGCCGTAGCAGCGGCTCCATCATCCTTGGCAATCTGCGTCCCCAGTGGAGGCGTGTACGTGCTGTTCTGCACTTGCGCTTTGTAGGCCGCGAACACCTCGTTATACAAATCGCCAGTACCGTGTTCGCCCATGTTGCTCATACCGGTCACGACCGGTGTTGCCTTGGCCACGTCGTTGGTCTTGTTATTAGCTGTGGCAAAGGTGTGGTACCAGCTGCCCAGTGCCACCCAACCACTACTTTTGAGCTGGCTCGATAGCTGGCTCTGTAGCGTGTCTTTGAAGTCGATCTTGTTAATGGCCAGGTTCACCGTATTTTCATACGCCGCCGCTGCATTCTGGATCTGCGTTTCGACGTTCTGGAAGCTGCCTACATCCTGGTCACGCTTGCTCAGGTAGGTGTCTACGAACGCCTGTGCCGCTTGATCCAGGGTGCTCTGCATGGTGTCTAGCGCTTGGTGCTGCGCCGTGATCACCCCACTCGTGTCTACGTCACTGTCAAACAGCAGGTTCCAGGTCCCGGTCCGGCCCGTATTGGGTGTTTCGGCAGAACCACAGACCGCGCTGCCGTTGCCGGTGTCGTATTGGCCGTTGCCCCCCTTGGTGGTCATCAATGGCGTGTTGGCCACACCATCCGCATACAGCGACTCCAGCTCACTGTTGATCGCGTATTTGCACAGGTTCATTTCAAAGATGCCCCGCGCCGCGCTTCGGGTTGAAGGAGCCGTGGGTTGCGTCACCATCGAGTAGCCGCTGTCCATCATGTCCACGGCCTTGTCGGTCAGCAGATTGGCGCTGCCAATTCCCATTACCGAGGTGGCCCACAACATAGTGAGCTGGGCCAACGACCAGCCTGACTGAGTGGGTACGATTGTGATGAACCCTGCAAACGTCATGATCGGGTACAGGGCTGAACGACCGCCGTTGAATACCTGTCCCTGATGGCCGGCCTTCACAATGGTTTTCACCGTGATGGTCAAGAACCAGAACATGGCCAACACGCCCAAAAATCCATTAATGATTGCGAACAGCGACCCAATCAATGTGGGTTCTGAAGGTGCGAAGGGATCGACGACGACCTGGCCGAAGATCATCACCAGCGCCTGCCGGGAAAGGTCGTTGGTTTTTTGGGCCGCCGCGCTGATAGTCTGATAATCCACACTGTCGGCCAGTGCCGGCAGGGAGACAAGCAGCAACAGTCCCACCCACCCGAGTCTATTGGTAAGTTTCATAGCGTTTTACCGTGTGATATTCCGGACCAGGAGAGGAGCCGTACTGATGAAACAGAAAAAAAGCCGCACGCCAAAGCGCAAGCCGACCCAGAGCAAGAAGGTAGGGGTTTCCCTTACCTATTGGGGTGAATCACGTCCTCGCTCTCAGGGTTATGACTTGACGCACCCACCGGTTCTGAGCCCGGAAGTCCCTGAACGTGCCCCCTTCGCTCTCGCTGACGCGCCTCGTTTGCAGCTGCCATAGGCGGTAGGTGGCAATCAAGGCTTTGACGAACCCTGCTGCGCTCAAGCTGGCCAGCACCAGGGTTGTCTGCACCGCACGCAACAGGGTGCTGCCGGGAAGCCCTTGAACGAGCAAGACCATGGCCAGCAGCACGATTGCCAGACCGCCTGCGCTCATCATCAGGAACCACCAGCCAACCTGAATGCGCCTGAAATTGGTATGCAGCTGCTCCGGTGTCTTGCCGGACAGCGCTACGGCACGACTCCAGTCCAATGACTCAGCCGGCGTTTTTTCTCTATTGAGTAGAGTCCACGCCTGTTGAAGCCGGCCTACACCGGGTTTAACACCTCGGCGATAAAGCACTGCCAGGTCCGAAAATGGGTTGAGAATGGACAGGCCGACACTGCCCGCTTGCCTTAACGGGGTACGGGGCTTTTTGTCCTCCTGTGCGGCTCCTGACTCAGTCTGCGATTGATCAGTTTTCATGTGCGGTCACCCCCGAACTCATTTTTGCTCCCAGTTCCTGAAGCTGCGGAACGTATTTGGCGTCTGCCGCCAGGGCCAGTTGCTGGCCGGCAATGATGTTGGCCTGACGTTGGTCGTTTTTGAGTCCCAACTGCAGCCAGTTGCCCAGGCTCTGCACGCGCACCAATTCACGCATCAGGTTGTCTCCGCTCAGGGCCTGAAGGTCGGTTTCATAGGCGGTATTGGCATAGCGCCTGCCCACCTCGAAAGCCTCGAGCTCGCGCTCGCTCATCACCCCGGTGCGTTGTGCTTGCTGGCTGCCCGTTGAAGCGAAGTACTCCGCCGCTGACGGATTCTGTAGCGCCTCTTGCAATGCCTCCTGCGTGGCCGGATTGGCCTGGCTGGCGGCGATGATGTCCAGCTGCGGTTGAGTCGCGGCGCTCTGAATCGCCTTGTACTGGGTCATCAGCCCCTGATACTCACGTCCCGTGGCCGACTGGATATCGCCCTTGCCCGGTGCCCGCCCCCCGTCATGGCGTGCCGAGTTTTTCATGTACGCCATGCCCGCATCGACTTGATCCTGATTGAACGTCAGGTCGGGGGTCTTGCCCACGGCTCCCGCCCCGTCGATCAACGAGCGCATTTCGATGTCGCCCCCAGGCAAGCTTGAGACCTGCGGGCACAGATCAGTACCGCCGTACTGGGCCGATTCGCTTTGTGTGCAGTACTGCGCGTGCATGGCGGCACTGCGATAGCCACCCTGACGCGAGGCCACGGGCTCGGAAGCGATGGTCTTCTGCACCACAGCACTGCCGACGCCTGCCCCGCTGGCCAGCACCGCCGTTTGCGCACGGCTCACCTTCCCCACCGTGGCCGCGACCCCAGAGGCCGACTCGCTGCAGATGCTGTCAGCGACCGAGTACTGTTCTCGGGCACGCTCCAGGCGCTCGGTCTGACGGCCAAAAATATCGGCCTCGCGCTGGGCACGTGCGGCCTCAGAAATAACCGCGACTTGCTTGTCACTGGCCTGCACGATGGCCGTGCCGATTTGTGTCTCAGTGGTCAGGATTTCCGCCAGGGTAGCTTGAAGGCCGCCCATGGCCGGCATCACCTGCGTTTCAATAGGAACACTGCCCGTGACGGCCACCGGCTGGACGTACGCCAGGACCTGTTGGGTTTGCAGTACCCCCACGGCTATCGCCGTTAATGCATAGCGCTTTTTCACTATAACTTCCTCAAATCTCGTAGCCGGGACTGACATTTCCTATCAGTTCGCAAGGCGCACCAGGTTCTCCGAGACCGTATCCGCCAGCTCGGTGTCAAGGTGTTCGCGCATGAACTGGATGACCTTATCCGTAGCGCCGATCCGAATACCGTTTGACCGGCCAACGACCAGCAACCGATTGTGCTTTGCCATCCAGGTGGCCAGCTCCGCCAAAGCCTGTAATTGGGCCTGGCTCGCTTCGCGCTCAGCGTCGTGCAGGGAATCATTTTCGTTATTCATGGAATGTGCTCTCCGTTTATTGGCTATAGGTTGTAGCCGCGCCGTTTGATCAACTCGTTGGCCAGCGTGCGAATCACATTGTTTGAATCCGCTTCACCGGCTTGTTTCTGGCGCAGCTCGATGAGTTTTTCAGCCGTGCCCTGGGGAAAGGCTTCGGCCAGGATGGCGCGAGCCGTGGAACCGCCGACCGCTTCATACAACAACCTGCGCAGGGCGCTGTCGGTCGGTGAAGAGCCCAACGCCCATAGCTCCAGGGGCCCCATGGCGTTTTTCAGAATGCGCGCCAGGGTGCCGCCGCCCTTGATTCGGAACACGCCCAAAAACGGTACGCCGCTGCCATCCGCTGCTGGACCTGAGCCCAAACGCTGAAAGCGCTGCAGAGTGACCTTGGGCACTTTGATGGTGTCGGTCAGAAGCTTCTCGTCCTTGGGGTCCACCTCCATCATGTACAACGAGTTGGCCGAATTCAGAATGGCGTCGGGAAAGTCGCTCACGTACTGCGAGGACAACACCGTGCGTATGCCGAATTTGCGTTGCTCACGGTCCTGGGTTTCCAGCATGGGAAAGATGAAGGGCACCTGTTTGGCATTGTGCAGCTCGTCGTAGATCTTGGTTTTGACCTCCTGATCCAGCTGCTCCAAGCGGTCGAGATGCATGGGGTGGTAAAGCGTGGGCACCGCCTCCAACAGCTCATCCCGGTATTGCGGCAACACAAAATCGCCCCCCGCCACCTGGCCCGCAAACAGGAACATGATTCCGGTTTTCAGGTGGCCAGCATTGGTGGTGTTATCACCCATGACATTGTTCAGATCGATCGCGATCACTCGCGTGCGTGGACTGATCAAGAACTGCGTACGCCCGGCCAGCATCTTGAATTCTCTACAGGCGTCAGTCATGCAGCGGTGCAAGTACTCCAGCAACAGCTCCTGACTGCCATCGCGTTGCACCCGACCATAGGCGCTCTGTACGTCTTCATGGTTCAGGAAGGTGGTCATGTCGGCCAGTTCCGGCACCGCTTCGAACTGGGCCAGCTGCGCTTCCTTAACAAAGCCTGCTTCAAACAACAGATCGCGTACTTCATACCAGGTACTGCTATCCCACCACTGGGCCGGATAGCGCTCGATCAACCCGCTTTTATCCAAGGCAGTGTCCACTTCGGGGACGACCCCGCGCCCCCAGCGTCTGGGGCTTTTTTCGGCATTGGCGGTATAGGCCATGCTGATGACGCGGTCCAGTATTTGCCGGGTATCGCGTTCGTTTGGCGGATTGCCGGTAGAGGGATCAATGCACATGGCCGTGAGCATGCTGATGATCCAGTTACGCTCGGGGGCGATCGGAAACCGCGCGCCCAGCTGGATATCGAACAGGTTCCGGCAATGCTTGGGGCTGTTCTGCAGCACAATGCCCACGACCTCGTCCTTACGATCCGGCGGCAGACTGTCGCGCAGCAAGGCGACTTGACCTTGCATCGAGAAACCTTTGTCCACCCCCGCCATGAACGGTAATCGCTGCTGGGCGCTGGACACCGTGACATTGCCCAGCTTGTTCAGCAGCACCGACTTGCCCTGGCCGGAAGAGCCGGTGACCACACTGGTGAGCTTGTTCTGCTTGGGGGTGGCCAGACCGACCGGATAGAGCTTGCCATCGAGCGTAGCGAACAAGGCGTTGCCGTCCTCCTCCCAAGCCGAGGCAGGGCGGGTCAGCGGCAACAGGTTCAGCGCCTCTGAAAGCGGCGGATACAACAGGTTCGGGCCACTGCCTTTGCTGGAAGCCACCAGCGTCGAGGCCCATGCGCGTACCGGGTTGCCGAAGGTTTGCGTCACCTCGCACACCCCCCAGGCCTGAAAGGCCTGGGTCAGCAGCGTCAGATGGCGCGTCACTGCGGCCTGGCTGTCTCCCCAGGTCGATGCCATGATCGTCATGACACACACCGGCTCCTGCTGCTCGACTTTCGTCAACGTTTCGATGGAGTTCCAAATGGGGCGAAGCGGCGGCACAAACGCCATGAAGTCCAACGTGCCTTTTTTCATGCCCAGCGACTTCATGCCTCCAGGCATCAGGTCCATGCGTACGCGCCAAGGCACGCCGCGAGGGACCAGCGCTTTGAGCTTGGCAAAGGTCTGCGGCGTCTGCGGCCCCAGGACGACAGACAAGGTCCCATGCCACATCCCATTGACGCAGAGCTTGTTGCCGTTGGTTTCCATGTCCTGGTTCATCAGCTGAAACTTCAGCTGCGGGGCCAGAAACGGTGTGTGATCGTCGCCGTTACGTACACCGTGCGGGGTGATCGGATCATCAGGGAGCAGCGGGTACCAATGCTCACTGGTACCGAGCCGGTCCACTTGAGAGCGCAGCGCCTGGCCCACTGCATGGGCATCGAGCAGTTCCAGCAGCACACCCTGGCCGTCATCTTTAAAGGCAGCTTCCACAGCGCTCATGAAGGCGTCGTGGCGAATTTTCAGGCCGGCCATTTCAGCCAGGACCGGATTTTGTCCATACCGTGCATCCGGGCTTTGCCCGATCAATTGCTTGATACGGCGATTTTCGTCGATCAGTTCATGCGCCGAGAGCGTCTTGCGCCCGGTGTAACACACCAGGTAGCAGCGTTCGCGCGAAACCCAGGGGGCCAGCTTTTCAACGTTTTCGTCCAGGATCGGCGTCAAGTCGATGCCGGTCCGTTTGACAGAAGCGTACTGAGGGGCCAGCAGGCGTTCGACGTCCTCGCGGCCTCGATCAGGGTCATCATCGAACACCAGGCTGATTTTGTGTCCATGTCGGCGATAGTGAGCTGTCAGCGCATGCATCATGCGCTCCAAGCGGCCGGCCCAGGAATAAGGGGCCTCCAGGGGTGCCGCTTCGTCGGTGTCACAAAAACTGCCGGCAACGGCATACACCGAGCAGTAATCGCCATCGTCGTTGACCAGTACATACGGGGCATTGAGGGCTGGGTGGCGAGTGCGATCGTCGTCCGTCAGACGCAGTACCGTGTTCAAGTCGCAATAGTCGGGCAGATCGCGTGATACGGCAAACCGGGAGGTTTCAGTGATCAGGTCTTCAACCCAACGGATCAGGCTCGGCATAAAAGTCACTCCGGGTATAGGTGTCCCAGCTGCGGGAGGAAAGTGCCCCCGCGACCGTTTTGCCGGTGGGCAGTAATAGCGACAGATCCTCGAACATGTCCGCCGGCAGGATCAGGGCACAGCCTTCCAGGCGGTTTCGAAGGGTCGAGCGCTTGTGAGGAGGAAGACGCTGAAAGGCCATGGCGAATTCGCCGGCACGTGTTGTGCCCCAGGCTTGTTCCACCTCACGGCCATGTCGAGCCAGCCAGAGCAGAACCCTTTTGCCTTGGGCACGTTGCGTGCGGGTACCGCCGAGAATGGCAATCAGCGCACGGCGCTGCAGGTGATGCACATCCGTCATGGCCATACCGGGCAGGTAGGCCAGCACGCCGTGAGCCGCCGTAGGGCTGTCCAGGTGCCCGGCCAGGTAGCACAGGGTGCAAACCGCATGGGAGGCGGTAAACCCTGATCGGGCCCCCTGCCACAGCTTTTGAGTCCACAGTCCGCAGCAAGCGCACTGCTCGCCATGCATAGCCGCCGGTACCGGCGTTTCGGGATCACCGCTGACATCGAGCATCAGGGGGGGCAGTGAAGGTTGATAACGGTTAGGTTGAAACACTGTATTCAAGGGGGGAGCTGATAGATCGACATCCATAGGTTCGCCTTCTGGATTATGTTCAGAATTAGGAAAAGTCGTGGTTATTTGGCATGAACGGCTAGCCGCCGCAGGTTTGCGTCAGGAGTACAGCGGTTGATCCGTAATGGTGCACGTGGTCCGGGCCAAACGACAGAAAGACCCGGAAGGTTTAAGCTGTTGGGTATCTAAATAGGAGGTCTCTATGAGCACCCAACTTTCCCCCATCGTTTCCGAGTTCGAAACACAGGAACAAGCAGACAGCTACGACCGCTGGTTTCGCGCCAAGGTCCAAGCATCACTCGATGACCCACGTCCCAACATCCCCCACGATCAGGTGATGTCTGAAATGCGTGCACTCATCGAGTCCAAGAAGAATAAGCATAATGCTGGTTGAGTGGCGGCCCGAAGCACGGGCCGAACTCTGGAGCATTTTGAACTACATCACTGATCAAAGTCCGATGGCAGCCGAGAGGCTGAACCAGACTATTGAGGCGTCCACAACGGCCCTTCCACAACACCCTTATCTGTACCGATTAGGGCAAGTTTATGGTACTCGGGAAATGGTCGTACACCCCAATTACGTAGTGGTTTACCGGGCGACTGATCGAATTGAAATCGTCAACGTCCTCCACGCCCGTCAGCAATACCCTTGAACCGTAGCCCTGCGATGACCGAAGTCACCGCAGGAGGGTTGGCTTAGCCCACATCCACGGGTGCCAGGCCGACCTGCGCTTGTGAGCGCTTGATGATTTCAGGCACAACCACCAGGCATACCCCGAACAGGATGGACGCGACGATCGCGCCGATTTTGATCTGCGGGTTGTCTTTCTTGTTCTTGGCCGCGACCAGCCCACCGATCACAAAGATCACACCGACAAACTGAGCAATGGTCAGTGCAGATTTCTTAAGCGACGTGGCGCCTACCGCTGCCGAATCACCCATCCCGGCAATGTCGGCACCGGCAGCACCGGCAAAAGCCAGCACTGGGTTGGCAGCCATAGCTGCCGTCAGGCACTTCAATGCGCGTTGACGCAGACCGTCTTTGAAAACAGAAAGGCGAACAGCAGCGCACAGCATTACGTCTTTGGACATAACCAACTCCTAGGGATTAATCAGTAGTTTTTAACAATCGAAGATGCGCCGAGGCGCTTTGGCATCCCGATCTGCTTACAGCAGGCCGAGAGATTTTTGCAGGGCGCTAAGCAGGTACGGACTGCATACGCAGAAAACGCCCAGGACAAACTTGAGGGTACCGCTTGAAACGTCCTGACTGGCCGATAGGCCCGTATGCCCGTCCTTGAACGAGCGTTTCCAGGACAACATGCCTTGCAGCGCGAACCAGACGCCCAGCATGCGCACCAGACTTAACACGGCATTGGCCGCATCGGCTGCGACACCAAAGGTGCCCACGTCCACGTAGCTGATGGCATCGAAAGTCGCGCCCTGCCAACCAAACTGGCGAGCGGCAGCACCGATCATTTGATCGAGGCCAGCCAGGCCACCACAGAGCAACAACACCGCGATGACCTTGCCGCCACCTTCCGCATGGCCAGGCGCTTTGCGTGCGGTACTGGCGTGAGTCGCGAGGTAGCTCACAGCGCCAGTGACCGCAAACAAGCTGCCCAGCGTGAAGGCAAAGTTGACGAAGAAAGTCAGCAGGTTGTGGGACAGATTGACCAACATTTGAATCGCGTCAGTACTGCCGTCCATGATTTACCTCATTTGATTGTGCCCGCGCTGGTCAGCACTTCGCGGGCCTGGGGATTGATGCCGGTGACGGTCACCTGGCCCAGCTTCTCGCCGGGACTGACGGCCCAGGTCTTGTCCTGCCAGTACACCCAGGCCATGCCGTTCTGAATGGCTTGCACGCGCATGCCATTCAACGGCGAACGTGTTTTAGCGACTGGCTTGCTGGCCTGCTGTGTCGTGGTCGTCGCGCCGGGTCGCCCTTCAAGGAAGGACACACGTGCTGACAAGACGCTGTTTTGCGCTTGTGCCTCGGCCAGTTGCTGTTGCAGCGCCTGTTGTGCAACCCCCTGAGTCTTGATCGTTTCGGACAAGCGCTGGATCGCGGTGCGATTCACCTCTGCGTAGGTACGTACCCCGCCGATCATGGCCGCAACCTCGTTCTTGAACTGGCCCAAATCAGACTCGGCAGCGGCTGCAACAGGGTGGGTACTCGACTGTTCAGCGGGCAAAGGCTGCTGTTCTAAGTCATTTTCAAAGGCCAGGCGATTGACTGACGGGTTTTCTTCGCGGGCAAACAAGTACCAGCCAACCAGTGCCAATAACAGGGCGATGCCGATCAGCCAGGGCAGTGAAAGCCCCATGATGATCGGGCGTTGCCACACGCTACGACTGGGAGCCTGGGTGGGAGCCGGCATTTCAATAGTCGATGCCTTGGGCTCTGCTGGACTGAACTCGCTCATTGTTGACTCTCCTGCAGCTTGCGCTGCGCCTGGATTCGCGTCTGGGTCTGCGCACGCCATTGATCAGGCGTCAGCGGTTGGGCTGGGGACTGCGGTTGTGCCGACATGACGGCCTGAGCGGGAGCCGCAGGTTGCACCGTTTCACCGCTTCGCCCTGGGGCAACGGCATCACCTGCGTATACGCCTCGCATGAACTGAATCACGACCACCTGCCCCTTGAACACATTGACCTGGGTGGCCGGGGTGCGAGCAGCATCATCCGTCAGCACTTTGGCCGCCTGGCCGGCGGCACCGCCCAGAATGGTACCGGCGACCGCCGTTCCATCCGGCATGCCTGGTCGAGCGGTCTGGGTGGAAAAGCCATTGCTGAGGACCTGAGTATTGGCTTGTGAGTACATGTCGCTGATATTGCCAATGCCGCCCAGTACCGCTGGCAACACAATGCGTGACATGTAGCGGTGGTTCACTTCAGAAGCCACGTTGGCCAACAGGGTGTCGTCCTGAAGCGCATAGGCATCGACTTTGTAATTGACGCCCTTGAAGGCCATTTCAGTGAAGTGGATCACCACACCATCACCGGCCAACCTGGCGCCCTCGGGTGCCTTGAGCACAGCACCGGCATACGGCCCGGACAGCTTGCCCAGCACCGGCGTGGTGCTGTTGTCCGAGTCCACACCGATATCGATCACGCCAGCCCCGCGCCAGTAGGGCGGCACCACTTCGACAGGTGAATAGGGTTCTGCGGTGCTTTTCATGGAAGCGGTTTTCAGCTTGGCACCTCCCGGCAGGGTTTCACTCCAGCTGTCATAGCCTCCAGCAGAACCCGTGGTCGTATCGCCTGAGCCATTCAAAGCGTTAGTTCCCCCTAAAACATGGGCGAAGACCAGTCCGGACTGCCGCTCTTCGGCTTTTTTTTCAGGATTGATCCGTTCGAGCAATGCCTTCAAACGCGGGTCTTCCTTCTTTTCGGAGTCTTTTGAGTTCTCGTCCTGACGAGTACGGCTACGCCGGGCGGTAGGCTCTGACTGAGGGGCAGGCTTGGGCTTAGACACAGGCAGCATCACGCTCGTCTGCTCCATGGGCATACTGGCAATGAAGCTGCTGTTTTCGTTTTTAGCCGTGCTGGCCCCTTCCTCGTTGTATTGCTTGAGCAGATCGCGATAGGCAGGGCTTTCCGTGCTGTGGCTGCGCGAAGCTTGTGCTACTCGACCCAGGTCTACCTTCGATTGCGCCGGCTCAGGCCTGGCCAGCCAGTCCCAAAGGTAATAGGCACCGCCAAAAACGACCACCAATGCGCCTCCAACCAGCGCTGCGGTGAGTTTCATGTCGCGTTTGGCATCGTTTTCGTTTGCCATGATGCTTACTCCAAGGCGACGTTGAGGGCCGCTGTGTGGCCCATGACCGAGAACGACACATAGGGCGTCACGGGTAATTTCCAGAGATGCGTACCGTCTGCCGACGACAACGTGGATTCGAACTCGTCCCGGATATCAGCCCGCGTGCGGATGTACAGGTCGTCACCCATTTGCCACACCGTGGTGTCTGGCACGTTGCCGGTGGTTTTGAGCTGTTTGGCCTCCTTGGGTGGAACGCCGTCGAGAAACCCCTGCAGCACCCGATCGTGCAAGCCGATACGAACCTCGGCAGCGGCACCTGGCTGAGCCCCTGGCCCACGCCTAGGCACACGCAAGTCCAGGCGAGCGTCCACTGTCCACGTCTGGGCCTTGGTATCCGACTCCCCGCTGCTGACGTTGAGCATGATCGGCACGGCCAAACCTTCCAGGTAAACCGTGACATTCCCGCTGGCAAACGGCTTTTCGGCGTACAAGACCATGACCGGGCTATTGGGCACGTAATACGGCGTGATATCGGGGTTGCCACTGATGGGCGCGGCGCCCAGTTTCCACGGCGCGCCGGTACTGTCGATAAAGGTCAAGGAAGTGGGATAGTTCACCGCCGTGCGCACCAGCGGCAAACTGGCCCCCGGCGACAGATTCACCGTTTGTGCGCTGATTCTCGGCACGATGGCGACCTGCTGTGCGGCCATGGCCTTGTCAACCTCTCCAACCTGCCCGCGCAGTTGCCGAATCTCTTGGGGAGTCAGCGGAGAAACGCTGTCCTGAGCCTTTTGAAAAAGCTCGGATGGCGGCGCAGGGAGCGGATCATTTCCAGACGGTTGCTGAGCGGGTGCTGCATTCACATGGCCATTACCTTGTGCCGGCGATCCGGCTTTCTGTGCTGCTGGGTTTACACCCACGCCCGTAGCCCAGCCCGAAGGTGCAGCCCCCGCAGCAGGTGTAACAGGGGCAGAGGGGGGAACCGCAGATTTAGCCGGAGCGGCCTCTGGGCTGACAGTTTCATCCGCCCAGGCGTAGCCGCTTGCCGCTAGCCATAGGGCCAGCGCAATTGAAGTTTTCATAGGAGGTTCCTGTCTAGCGGAGCCGATTAAACGCGCACCAAATGCACCAGTGCGTATCAGTTAGCGTTGGTAGTAATCACTTGCGTGACTTCCAATCCGGCGTTTTTCACGCGAACGTCCGTCTGCTGAATGCGCAGCGTAAAAATGAAGCGCTGAGGCGGACTGCCGGATTGCTGACCATCCAGCTTCAAAGTCACGGGGTACTGGTACTCCCAGGCAAACTTGTCCCCGATCTTCCCGCTACCGTGAATCACCCCTGGACCAACATCCACCCAGAGGTTCATGCGCTGGTCCTTGACCGCTTTGAGCACGTTCGAGGCCACCAAGGCTTTGTAATAGTCCTCAAAGCCCACTTCCGAGTAGCGCTCACCCAGTTGGGTCATCTGATCGCGGTAATGCACGAAGTCCAGAGTGAAGCTCTGGCGAATGGTGTCGGCCCCAAAAGCCGACACGTCACGCCTGCTATGCCCTGGTTTGTCCGTAGGAATGATCTTGGTCACGCGACCACCCTCGGCCGCGAAGTACTTCACCGGAGGATGGGCGACCTGCCAGCCCAGGTAGCCATTCACGCTGACCGATAGAACCAGTGCAGGTGCCATCCAGAGCACTGCGGTCAGACAGCGATGGGCGAAAGCCGCACCTAACGCACGGTCACGTTGCAACTGCATGGCATGCTCGAATGTGTGCTGATCTTCCGCCGTGGGGAGGTGGGGATTTTCCAGAGACTCTTCCACGGGCAGCAACTTCTCTGATGAGTCAGTCACAATGAACCTCCTACCGACTGCCAAGGGTCCGAGCCGCTGGGGATGTGGCTGTTGATCTTGTCCACCGCCGCCTGGCATACCTGATCGGCCACCTGGTTCATCAGGTCTTCCAGGCTTGGAAACGAGGGAAGGCTGATGCTGGTGGTGCGAATGCGCGACAAGCAATCCTGGAGTTCGTCTGAGACGGTGCGCTCGCGCTCTGCCCACACGTCCGACGCCTTCTTGGCCCGCTCATACGCAGTCTGACTGCCCACACTGGCCGCTTGTCCTGAGCGGCACACTGCTGCGTTTCCCACAACGGGCAGGCAGCACACAACCATCAGCAGTGCACCGCACATGCTTTTCTTCATGATGAGTTCCTTTGCTGTTTGCGTTTTACACCGGACGTGGATCGCTCGGCTGTACTGACGGTGCCGCTGTGGGAGCTGACTTTGGGAGGGTGTTTTCCTCTTTCCAGCGCTGATCGAAGCCCAATAGGGCGTGCAAGGTCGGGGGCACCTCGCCAGGCGCGTCAAGCTTGCCAATGCGCACAGCGCTGTCGCCTTCGAGCTTGAAGGCAATGTGCTCTCTCGAAACCGGCTCGCCACCAGAGCGGTTGATGCCATTGCCCGTGCCGATCGGCAGCAGGCCCTCGGGGGTAATGGCGTTAAACACCATCGAAGGCCCATCGTCACGGCCTGGCAAACTCACCAATACATGCTGCATCTGATCCCCCTGACGCACCACACCTTGCAGGTAGGGACCATCGCCGCGCACCAGGTACATGTCCAGATGGCCATCCTGTGACCAACTGCTGATGACGGGTTGTCCCGCTGTGTTGTTGGGGTCGATCGGCGGCCGAGGGGCTGACAGCTCGTCACCCGTTTTTGCGCTGCCTTCACCGTTTGGGGTCAACCAATACAGGCCATCCGTGGGTGGCGTGGGCAAGGGAATCTCCACGCCCAACTGCGCAAGCCAGGCTTGTTGCACCACGGCGAAACGCCCGGCGTCATAGGCGCCGAGTTTGACGCCCTCATCCTGGCCAGAACGTACTGCGGGGTTACCCTCTACCTTAAGGGCCCATTGGTTGCGATGGACGTCTTTATCGTCGTAACCCACGGTGACGCCCTGCTCGTTTTTGCGGGGCACCTTGACGGTAACCGGAAAATTGCCCAGCCACTGCAACGTCACCATCTTGCCTGGCTGCACACGGGTTTGGCGCAGCAGCCCCGCCAGTTCCTTGCCCCAAAAAGTCTGAACACCGTTCTTGGTACGCAGTGTGATGAAGGTGCTCTCGGGCTTGTCTGGCTCAAAACGAAACGGCTTCTGGCCACATTTGAGGATCTTGCCTGTCACGCCATCCTTGGCCGCCTGGAAAGGCTGATGGATGGCGGGCGACACCTGCTGATTCGCTGACGTTGCAGGCTGATCCGATGCTGGAGCTGCCGAGGGCGGATTGATGACCGGTGCGTCGGGCTGTGCCGGTGGTGCAGGTTTAACCAGTGGCCGCTGCAGACCCTCAACGTCCAGCGGCTGATAAGCAGTACTTGCCGACGCGGGCGCAGACGAATGCCCCGGCGCGGCTTGTTTAGGTTGCGGTGCAACGCCCGCTTGCGGGGCCTGTGCCTGTGGGGCAGGTTGAGCCGGCCGCCGTTGCAGACCCTCAACCTCCAGAGGCTGGTAAGCGGTACTCGCCGGCGCGGGCGCAGACGAATGCACCGGTGCCGGCGCGGCTTGTTGAGGTTGCGGTGCCGAGGGCTTCGCCTGTGACGGCTGTGGACCACCATACGGCGGTGGGGTATCACCATGAATGGCATCAAGCGTTACAGGTGGCTGCTTCAACGCGTTACGGGCATCGTCCAGCAACATTTGCTGCGCAGGGTTCTTCATCTCCACATTGATCTGGTGCTGAGCAATCAGCTCGATGGCTTTTGCCTTGAATTCGTCACTGCCGGTCAGTTCGATGCGCCCCCGGTAGAACTGTGCTGCCGTGAGCAACGCAGCTATTACCTTCTCATCTTCCTGACCTGCGCCTTGGACCATCTCCAGGCGCGACCCACGGTCAACGAAAGCAGGCTCGGCATCGAGCTTGTAGAGCACCGAATTGTCACCTTGAACCTCGCGGCTGATGCGGGCCAACAGAGCGTCTTTGTCGATGTTGCTGGCTTGCAGTTGTGGCTCGTCGGCACCTATCGGAGCCCCTACGAAGATAGCATCCGGTACAACCGCCGGGCCGGTCTTGCGTGCTGTGGTGAAACGACGCGGCAGGGCCCCTGACACCGGAACCTCCACGTCTGAAAGGCTTTCATTGTCTTCGTTTTGAGCAGGCCCTGCCGGTGCGATTATCGGTTGATCCTCAGCGACGGGGGAAGTGTCAGGATCAGGCTCTACTGACGCCTGTTGTTTAGCAGGAGGCGCAGCTGGTTGAGCTGTCTCGTTTGACTGCTCTGGCTCGGCCTCCGCCGAGGTCGGCTGGATGAGTTCAGGCGCGTCAGACGGCGTGTTGCGGTCTGTCGCCACAGACATTGTCGCTTTGGGCTGTTCGTCAACGATCGCGGAAGCGTTAGGATCGGCCTCTACCGACGCCAGTTGCTCAGCAGGTGACAACGCCAAAGGTGGCTGGGTGGATACCTGCGCATCATCAATGCCAACCGGTGCTTCAGTGACCTGGGCAGTTTCGGGCGACTGGCTTTCAACAGATGATGCTTCATATCCAACCGGTTGAGCACTACGGGTCTGCGGCGTTGCGGATTGATCCGGGACCTGTATTGAAGCTGCGGGCGCTGCATCCAGTTCCAGCGTTTCTTGCGCGGGGGTGGCTGCCGTTTGCTCAGTATTGTCCGGGGACTGAGTGTTCGAATCTGTCGGCATGGTAGTTACCTCTTCATACTGTCGAATCAGGGGAGCGGTCTGTTCGCGCACCGCGTCCAGTCCTCGTGATTGGTGAAGGTCGTTGAAGTCCGTGAAACCAAGGGCAATTTCGGCGTCGTTGAACGCTGGATACAGAACATGGCCCCCAACCGCTATGGCCGCCTCATTGGCCATGATCAACCCCTTATTCACCTTCTTGGCATGATCAAAATCCGCCATGAACACATGCCGATTGTATGGATACTGCTGACGCAGCACCTTGGCCACCGCCACCATGTTGCCTGCGTCAATGGTCATCACCACTGGCAGACCGGTGGCCAGGTTCAGGCTGCGCGCCGTGGCATAACCTTCGGCATACAGAATGGGGTTGACCGGATCGAGCGGGCCGCCCACCACCAGGAAATGCTCTTGTTTGGGAGCATCCTTGAAGAGGAACTTCTCACCCTCGGGTGGGATGTACTGCAGCGTTTTGAACGTTCCCGAGGCATTAAAAAACGGCACCACCAGGGCACCGTTTCGTGTTTGACGAATGTCGGGCGTCGGGGGTATTCCCTTCCGCACCAGGTAGGGGTGCGCAGGGTCTGCGGCGGGCAGCCGGTCGTAAAGTCTCTTGGCAGCCAACGTCTGCTTGGCGTAGGTAACAGCGCGATCACGAGCAGCGTCTTCCTGGGCTTGCTTGGCCCCGGCCCGAATGTGCAGGCGGGTGATCGGATCAGACTCACCGCCAGTCGCCGCCCAGTTGGTCACATCCTTGGCCGAATCGGCACGGTGGTAGTTGATGAACCAGCCTGCAGGGCGACGATCCAGAAAGCCACAATAGACACTGAACCGCCCCGGGTTTCTCGGAGACCCTTTTGTTTGAGTCATGCCACCTGGGCAGACTCGGTGAGTTGCTGATAATAGATTGCTTCTGCTTCGACCGGTGGAATATGACCGATTGGCTCCAGCAGGCGGCGGTGATTGAACCAGTCCACCCATTTCAGGGTTTCCAGCTCCACCGCCCCCCGTGTGGGCCAAGAGCGTCGATGAATCACTTCAGCCTTGTAAAGACCATTGATGGTCTCAGCCAAAGCATTGTCGTAAGAGTCACCGACACTCCCGACCGATGGCTCAATACCGGCTTCGACAAGACGCTCGGTATAGCGAATGGACACGTACTGCACGCCACGGTCACTGTGGTGAATGAGTCCACCCTGCTTGACTGGGCGACGGGCGTAAAGGGCTTGCTCCAGTGCATCGAGTACAAAATCGGTACGCGCTGAACTGGACACCTTCCAACCGACGATGAATCGGGCAAAGACATCAATGATGAAGGCCACGTAAACAAAACCCTGCCAGGTACTGACGTAGGTAAAGTCCGATACCCATAGGGCGTTCGGGCACTCAGCCACAAACTGACGGTTGACATGATCCTGCGGGCACGGCCTGGCTTGGTCGCTGACCGTCGTCTTGACGGGCTTGCCGCGTACCACGCCTTGCAGGCCCAGCTCTCCCATCAGACGTTGCACCGTACAGCGGGCGACTTGCAGTCCGTCACGCAGCAATTGTCGCCAGACCTTGCGCACGCCATATACCTGGAAGTGCTCATCCCAGACTCGCTGGATGTGCTCACCCAGTTCCTGGTCACGCTGCGCACGCGCTGACTGCTGGCTGGGGTCAGCCTGCTGAGCAGCGTACCGGTAGTACGTCGACGGGGCGATTGGCAACACCTTGCAAATCGGCTCGACCCCGTAAGACTGGCGGTTTTCATCAATAAACGTCTTCATCGTTTGAATGGGCGGTCGAGCTCCGCCTGGGCAAAATAGGCTGAGGCCTTACGCAAGATCTCGTTAGCTTGACGCAACTGACGGTTCTCACGCTCCAAGAGCTTGACTCGCTCACGTTCGACTGTGCTCAGCCCATCACGCTGGCCGCTGTTGCGCTCAGATTGGCGAACCCACAGCCGTAATGTCTCGGGCGTGCAGCCGATCTTGGGGGCAATGGCACTGATGGTGGCCCACTGCGACTCGTACTCAGGAAGGTGTTCGAAAACCATCCTGATGGCCCGCTCACGGACCTCTGGGGAATACTTCGGTAGTTTTTTCATCGCTCCATCCTCTCAAAGGTTGGAGTCTCCGAGAAACCCGGGGCGGTTCACACCGCTTTTCTTGCCGTGCTTGTCATCGACCGTCGCTACACGCTGCCGACTACCGTCCATCACCGGCATGCCTTTGACCACCAGGCCGGCTTGAGTCAGTACATCCAGAAACTCTGATTCGGCGTCCCCACCACCGGCGCGGCGGCTTGGATCAGGCAACCAGTCGGTGATGCGATCAAGGTCACATCCAGGTCTCGCAAACCACAGCTTTTCCTCTTTGTTCCAGGCAATGGCCGCACGACCGTCACTGAGTCGTCCGGCAGACAGACGAGCCTTATCACGATCATCAGGCGGCACGGCCAGCCAGACCGGGTATTCGGATGTGCGAGGGGCTGTTTCAATCTTGAACTGGGCATTGTCCGACGCCGGGAAGTTCTGTTGCGACCGGCTGCGGTCGTGCAACCCTTCGGCCACCATCGTCGTGAGGTTGATGAGGTCACTGACCTGCATCGCACGCGTACGCTCTATGCAGGTTTCGCGAAAAGAACGGACACCCTCGGCAACGTTGCCACGGATTGGTGAAACAATCCTTTCACAGGCAAAAGCAAAAACTTCCTCTGCCTTCATTGAGTCAGTCAACTGAGGATAAATCCTGGCAACCTCAGCCCAGAGAGCAGCCATGCCCGGATCATTGCGTGACTGGATGACGCCTTCTAGGACCGCTCGTTTTTCGGCGGGGTTGAAGGTGTTGATCCCATAATGTCCGAGTATTTCGTGCCTAAGAGTTCTTCTAAAGTGGTCCTCGTCACGAAAGTTGGAAATGGCAAATTCGGCTCGTCCTCTTCCTGGACGAAATGAACCGAGGATAGTTCCAGCGGCTTCTCGGGTGGCTTGCGGTCCATAAAGCTCCTCCTGGGTTTCTCTGATCTTGTAGCTGATGGTGGACGCTACCGGGTAGGTCGCACAGAATTCAATAACTAACTTTTTCGCATGATCAATGGTTAACGTCATTGTCTCTCGCCTCCATTATGGGCGCCATTTGCAATAGCAAGTTCATCGCTCCCCCCTTTCGGTAAAGCGTCGATACCACCAGGGCCGACCGGACATGCGCTTGCCGCGCATCAGGTAAGCCAGTCGCATCACCAGGACCTTGAACGTCCATCCAAAGAACGAGAGCAGCCGAAAGCCGCCAATAATGGCGGTGATGACGCAGAGCGTGACCATGGAGGGGAAGCGAAACCACGCCAGGTACAACAAGAACAAGGGGGCTGGTATGCCGTAGAGATTGAGAAGGCGTGAGGCGTCGCGCCAATAGCCCGGTTGCAGTTGCTGGTCAGACATGGATGACTCCTATGCTGCGGTTGGGCCGCTAGCCCGATTCGTGATCTCCTTTTTTCGCCGGCGCGAGTTCCGGGAACTCAACCAGCAATGCCTTGTTGCCCTGGGCGATGTGTTTCATCACCGCCAGTCTGATGTTTTCACGCACGCTCCCTGTCGATACGAAGTACATGCCCCAGGCCTGATCGGGCGTGCAATGGCCGATCTGTTCCTCAATGTCTCGGAAGGCCTTGCATTCGTCTGGGGTTGAGCAGCACTGCTGAGCGTTTTGGCACATGACTTTCCCCTCCCTAGTAGTTTCACCACACCTTCCTCAGTAAGTCGGCTGATAAGGCTGGCCCTGCACCCAGCGTGATTGCCAATGCTCCAGGTACACGCTGGCCACCGCAGGAACGTCCCACATCACCACCGCATTTTCGCTGTTGGCCTTGGCAGCCGAGGCCGAGTAGTTGAACGAGCCGGTCTCGACGTTCTGGCCATCGGTGATGATCACCTTGTCGTGCTGAATCTTGTACGCAGCGTTGGTGCGCACAGGGATTTGCGCGTTGGCCAGCAGGTTCATAGCAGCGCGACTGGCCCTGTTGTCGTTGCCATGGGCATCGACCACTACCTGTACATCGACGCCGCGCCGTTTGGCTTGCACCAACGCCTTGACCACGCTCGGAGAGGTGAAGCTGTAGGCCATCAGCCGTATCTGCTGCCGGGCTCGCTGGATCACATTGAGTACCAACTGCTCCGCGCTGCCCTCGGGTGAAAAACCCACCTGGATTTCCGCCGCCTGAACGGTAAAGGTCAGATTGCACAGCAGCACCGAGGCCACCAGTCCTCGACTTAACGATCTGGTTAACGCCGATAAGGCAGTCATGACACGGCGCTCTGTTCAAGAGCGCTGGATACTTCTCGATGCGCTTGTGCTTGTTGCACCAAAGGCTCAGTCATGGCGTGGCCCCTCTTGGCAGGCTTGCACAGGGCTGCACCGAGATTTTCAGCGGCAACCTTGAGCCATTCGTTTGCATCACGCATGGCACCGGCGTCTATGGCTGTGTCGGTCTTGTCCTGGCGGCACAACATGAGAAACTCATAAGCTTTCTTGACCTGATCGATCTGCTCACGACTATCCTTCTCCGACCCAGCCAGTTCGGCCTTCAGCTGCTCGATCTCGGCCTGGAGCGAGTCGACGATTTTCGGAGCCTTGCCAGAACCAATTGGCGAAGCCTGCACCATTGTTGCCAGTACCTGCGCCATGTCGTTCCACGAAACACCTATGAACTTTCCATCAGGAGCGCACAGCTCCAGTAACTTCTCTCCGCCGCGCAGGCACATGAGATGCGTCGGCTCAAAGATGGATTCGAATCTGGCGATTTCGCCTTGCAGGAATTTGATGCGGTCCCGACTGCCTGCCAGGAGGCAGCGAAGTGTCTCTATCTCTTCGAATTCGTTGCTCATTTCAATTCCTTCGCGCTTTGCGCGTAGAGGGTCTGACGCTGCGTCGAGCAGGCCTTGTGGTTTCCGCATTACCTAGGGGTGGGGGGCATCCTTGCCTGCATTTCGAAGGTCGGCTTCAGGTCGAGCAGTGCTTCCACCCGAACTGGGCCACGCCTTGTTTGCCAGACTGGCGGGACTAAACTGCACCAAAAGCTCAATCATGGCGTGGCCCGCTGTTCGAGTTCCCGCAATTGAGAGGCGGTCATGGCCACCGCCAGTTCACGCCGGTCAATGCGCCCTTCCAGATGAAGACGCCAGGCCTGATCAGCGAAGCGTCGTTGCTCCAAGCGAATAATGGAGTCGATATGCCGACCCCATTCGGGGTAAGGCATGCTGGCCAGCTTGGCGCGCAGCCCATCATCGAAGATGATGTATTCGCGCACGGCCTGGCGTTTGCCATCGGTGGTGCGCAGCAGCTTTTGCACGATGATGTATTGCAGAACGCTCAGTAGATCGTGGGCCGTAGCCTCGCGCATTTCCGAGGGCACCATGGTCAGGCACCGTGGAATGGCCTCTCCAGGTGAATGGATGTGCAAGGTGCTGAGATTGAAATGGCCCACCTGTCCGGCCAAAACGGCGGCCTGGAAGGTTTCCAAATCCCGCATTTCACCCACCCCGATGATCGACGGTGCCCGGCGAAGATCTGCCCGAATGCCTTCGGCATAGTTGGCAACGTCTCGACCTATCTGCAGCTGCGTCGAGGCCAATACATCCCCTGGACGCGCGAGAATGAATTCGATCGGGTCTTCGATCGTGGTCACCTTCCGGTCAGGATCGGTGTCCAGGCAAAAGCGGTAGATAGCGGCCGCCTGGGTACTTTTACCCGACCCCGTTATTCCACCAATGAGTCCTAGACCATTGGACGGCAACAACGCTTCGAACAGGTCCTCTTCCAGCCCCATCTTTGTTAGATCCGGGATATCAGATGGAATGATCCGCATCGTCAGGGCGATGGTGGTGTCCAGTCGCCCAGCAGTGGCCTGCACAAAGTTGCAGCGAAAGCGTAATCGCTCGCCACGCTCCAGGCCGTAGCGCTGGTTGATGTCGCCATCCAGCTGTATGGCCCGGTCTACAGGCCGACCACCGCGTACCGTCGGCCGGATTTCAGGGCTGAACAGATCATCGAGGAGCTTGGACCACGTATCGTCAGCCAGCACAAACCGGCTGGCCTGGCGCAAGCGACCTTGATGCCCTACCACCAGGTGGTTACCGCCCTGGATGTGAATGTCGCTGGCTGACTGCCGTTCACACCAGACGAAAAAATCGCGCAAGGTGTCTGCATTCAGCCCGTCTTCAAAAGCGTAGGGGGCAAACTCCATTGTCTGGGCCGTCTGGGTCATGGCTGCACCTTGCGTATCACCGGATGCCACTGAGTTTTGTCGGGAACAAAGCCGGCGTTCTCCTTGAGGCTTCGTACGCGATCGCCGGTGGTCAGCTTCTGCCGATCCCCCGTCACGGTCTGCTGTTGATCCGTGACGACCGGCGCCGTGATGAACCCCTGGCGCAGTAACTGCGAGTACATCAGCATGCCCCGGTAATCTCGGGTCAGGCGGTTGAAATTGGCTTCAAGGGTCTGATCGGCACTTTGCCGCCCTTCACCCCAGCCCTGGCGGACCGCCGCTTGCCAAAGCGCCTTCTGCAAACGGTTTTCAGGTGTGACTGCCACGGTTTCATCAGGGCCCGACGATGACAGTCCCGCCATCAACCAGGTACGCCACGATGGTGGGTTACTGACGAACCGTTCGGGCACGATGATTTCGTAAACATGGCTCGCAGTGCGTATCTGCCGTGGCGTGATATGGGCCACGTCCACCGCCTCATCGATGACTGGCGGTAGCCAGCCCTCACGGCTGATGAGGGTCCGAAAGTCATACAAGGTGTTGAGCCGTCCGATCTGCCCCTCCAATGCCTGGCGTAATTCCCACGCGCGCTCAGCCTTACCGCCGCGAAACCCTGTATTGCGTCCCGATTCCTCCAGCAGTTGTCGCCGCGATTCGGTCACGTCTGCTGACGGCGGGTCAGCGGGGGCAAGATAGCTTTCCAGTGGCGCCGGCGTGTCGGAGGGTGTGGAAGGTGGCGTATGTCCACACCCTTGCAGGCCCTGCAACAGGACAAGCGTCAGAATTGATTTTTTCACTGACGCCCTCCCACCTTCTTGGCAGGCTCCGCCTGCGCAAAGGCCAGGGTCAGTTGCCCTGGAAGCTGGGTCAGGGTCGCACGCCAGGCTGTTTGCATCTCGATCAGACGCAACAGATTCGCATAGGAGATTCCATTGACCTTGAGGTTCACCGGCAAGGGCAGGCGCACGCCGGTCCAGGCAAACGTCTGACCGCGCTGGCGGGCCAGATGGGACAGCAGCTCAATCGCGTCACCGCTCCAGTCAACCGCGACCAGGTCGCTCTGAGCACGGATAGCATCGGTCGGCAGGGTTGACCGGGTATTGATCGCACCTTCCATCCACAGCGTTTCTTGCTGTAACGCAACCCGATCAAGTACCGGCGCAGCTGTCGCAGAAGGCGTAGGAGCCGCCGGCGGCTTCTCACAAAAACTCTGGCAGCCAGACAGCAGCAATGCCGCCGCCGGCGCAGCCCAAAGGGAGTATTTCATCGATAGTCTCCTGACACCCCAAACCGGGCGCAGTCATTAACGGATAGCGAGGTGGGCCGGTGCAGCGCCCAATGCTTTGAGGCGGTCGTAGACGTTGCGCACTTGCTGCGCGTAATGCAGGCGCCGTTGCTCCTGGCGTTGCGAAGGGTCAAAGCCTGCGTTATACGAACCCAGGCAACGCCAGGTATTGCCGCACACACGAAGATGTTGAGCCAGTACCCAAGCCCCCGCCTGAACGTTAAAGCAGGCGTTGGTGAGCAGGTCCTCCGCTCGCGTGATCAGTCCCATCCTGACCAGCCGGTTAGCGTTGCGCGTGCTGATCTGCATGACGCCGTAGTCGGTGCTGAGCACTTTTCCAGACGAATCGCGGTTAAGGTTTACTGCATCAGGCTGCAGCTTACTTTCCTGTATGCCGATCGCTTGCAGTAGCACCGGATCAACTCCATAGCGCTGGCCAGCCTCCTGGAAGCAGAAAGCAGAGGCCTGCAACGGCGCCGACAATGCCAAAACCAGCCATAGGCAGCGCATGGCTAACCCCCAGCAACAGGCACAGGCCTGACGGGAGCTTTGACTGCGGGAGCCTGTGCTTTAGCGGTCGGTTTGACCTGTGCTGACACGGGAGCAAAGGAAGGAACAGCGCTGGTCTGGTGCAACCGGCTCTGCGCCTGGCTCACCGAAGAAGCGCTCTGCCGGATCTGCTCATCCACCCATTCCCCCGCCGGTTCCTGTGCGAACTGGGCCGTCGGCTGGCTGCACCCTGACAGAGAGATGAGCAGCACGGAAAAAAGGAGTCTCTTTTGCATTGCGACCTCCTCAATGACTACCTTTTGGAGTCATCAACCATTTTTTGGATAGCCGCTTCCAGGAAGTTATCGATCAGGTAGCGAGCCACTACGGAAGGAGAGATTTGCCGAGGACTGTTGGTTTCATAACTCACCCGTATGGCGGCTTTGTTGAGCGCATCGACCCTGAGCGGCTTAATGTAGACGCTGGTGGTCTTGGTGGTTGCTTCTTCAGATGGCGCCATGGGAACTCCTACATATTGTGTGAACGCAAAAAAACACCGCCTGGCAAAGCCCGGCGGTGAAATGGAAAATCGTGGGAAGTGGTAATGCCTAGGCGGCACGTACCTTCGAATAGCAAAGGGTTCCGTGGCGCCTGACAAGGCGCTCCAGCGCTGCGTCCTGGGCCAGGAGCGCAAGGAAAGCCGCTCTACGCGCAGCTTGAGATTTCATGTCGATGATCAGACGCAGCGTTTTTTCCAGCTCAGTCGGCAAATTACGAAACTCGATGCAATCAAGCGCACGGTTGGAACGAACCAAAGCCGCTGCCTTCAAGCCCTCTACTGTGCTGTCCTGCATGACACACGCTTGACCGCCGAACTGAACGAATCCATGGGCACCATTCAACGCTGTGATGGTGGTGGTGTGCGTCACTTCGGGATCGAAGCGCAGCAGCAGATAGCCAGGAAACAAACGCACCACCTTCTCTGTCGATGAAGGGCGATCCGGACGTTTGCGGTAGGTAATGCTTTCGGGGGAATACACCTCCACCTCCAACCGCTCGATCGACGTGATAAGCGACTGATAAACCGAAGAATTGTGCATCAAAACACGCCAATTTTTCATATTCAGAACCTTTCGATCAGGCGCTCTTTCGAATTCCCAAACCGCTGAGCGCAGGGGCGAGTGATGTGCTGATGAGAACCAGCTCTATCCATCTCTGGGCAATGGGTGACCGACAGGAGATGGATTTCTAGGGAACAAAATAAATCAGTCGATAGTAAAAGTAAACACATTACGACCTAAAGATACATAAGTGGCCTTTTTATGAAGCCAAGCTTATGAAATTATTGATTTTTTTTGGAGACACTGTGGACACTCTAAGGAGCGTAGTCGGAGCAAAAATCAAGGTCCTCCGGAAAATGGCCGACCTGAGTCAGGCTGAGTTAGCCGCACTGATAGGGTGTGATGCCCCTATCATCGGACGATATGAAAGAGGCATACACATGCCCAGCATTGAACAATTGATTAAGCTTTCCACTGCCCTGAAGGTATCTCCAGCTGAGTTACTCCCAAATCAAGATGATGAAATCCGACAACAGCTAATTAGCTTAAGATCGCAGCTTTCCCTAATAGGAATGAAAATCGACTCCCCGGTAATCTTGGAAAAAATAATTGATCATGCAAAAAGCTTAGACCCTGATCTAGACTGATTTAAAAGTCAAAAATATTAGCACTTTCAACTGAAAGCTCGTCGATAATTTGTCGAATCCTTCTGCACCGGGTAGCTTGACACTTCAAAGACTCTTCATCTTTATAAATAACATCATCACTCGCTATATAAAAATATATCCTTGCCATTTCAGACAAGGAATGTAGCTCTTGAGCTTTCTTTGCTACTTCTTCAATCATACCTTAATCCTCCTTCCCAGCTTTCCGCAATTTACAATTCCAAAGATTAATTATCGTTTTTGCAAATGACATCGTACAAATTGTCTTTCACTCTCGATCAATGATTGAGGTTTATCGCACCCGGTTGTGTGCTGGCTACAGCGGTCCCGAAAGAAACAGCCACTTGGTAGCTTGCGGTTACCTGGTAATTCGATGGGAGCTGCGATTGATTCAGTCTTCGGTGCCGCACCTAGTCGTGGGACAGCTTCGAGTAACAATTGGGTATAGGGGTGGCATGGCTTATCCAGAACTTGAGCTGCGCCACCAAGCTCAACGATTTGCCCCAAGTACATCACTGCTATCCGCGTAGACATATGACGTACTACAGATACATTGTGCGAAATCAAGATGTATGTGAGCTTTCGTGTCTCTTGCAGCTCCGCTAGCAGATTGAGTATCTGTGCCTGAACCGATATATCCAATGCCGATGTAGGCTCGTCCAGGACAATAATATCTGGATCAGAAGAAATGGCTCGAGCAATCGCAATCCGCTGCCGCTGCCCTCCGGAAAACTGGTGGGGGAATCGGTCAATATATTCTGGGCGAATGCCGACCTGGGCCGCGACTCTTGCCGCCACGTCCCTCATCTGTTCATGAGGAGCATTGCCTCGCACGTATAAGGGCTCAGTGATGATTTTCCAGATGGGAAGGCGTGGATCAAGTGACGACTGAGGATCTTGTAAAACGATTTGAATATTACTGCTACCTTCGCCGCGTCGCTCGGTCCACTTCAGCTCACCACTGCTGGGTGCCACCAAGCCCAGCAATACCTGGGCCAATGTGCTTTTACCGCAACCAGACTCTCCTACAATACCCAACGTTTCACCAGCTCGTACCTGAAGGTCAATGCCATTCAAAGCGTGTGCATATCCCCGTGGCCGTCCAAGCCAGTCATTACTGACGGGAAAACGAACACGAACTTCGTTCAGCTGAAGAACGGTGGCAGCCTCTTTAGCAATGGTATAAATGGTGGCATTGTTCATAGCGAACACTCCTTCAGCGATAGCCAGCACGCGCAGCTATGTTGGTCGCTGATTGCATTGAGCTTCGGGCGTTTTGCACAATAAGGCTGGACGTATGCGCAACGCTCCTGAAACGTGCAGCCCATTGGCAAGGAGGCTAGGCTCGGCACATGACCAGGGATAGTCAGCAGCGAATCACCAGGCTCTACCACTTCTGGAAGGCATCTGAGTAACCCTTGCGTGTAGGGATGCTGTGGATTCCCGATGACGTCGGCAGTGTGCCCTTCCTCAACCACAGCACCCGTGTACATTACGTACACCCGGTCGCAGAACTGCGAAACCAATGCGATGTCATGAGTAATCAACAGAATAGCGGTGCCTCGTTGCCGAGCTTTTTCTCGCAGCAGCAGCAACACCTGACGTTGCACGGTTACGTCCAGTGCAGTGGTGGGCTCGTCTGCAATCAACAATTTTGGTTCACAGGAGAAAGCCAACGCGATCATTACGCGTTGACGCATGCCTCCTGATAATTCGAAAGGATAGCTCTCCAATACCTGTTCTGGCGTAGCGATGTGCATATCGCGCAACAGTGCTATCGCCTTGATACGGGCTTCTGGGGAGCTTATTTTCTGGTGATGGGTGATCACCTCCAGCATTTGCTGGCCTATGCGCCGTGTCGGATTTAGGGCAGTCATTGGCTCTTGGAAAATCATCGATGCATCGCGGCCCCGGATTTTTAGTAGATCCTTTTCAGGAACCATCAACATGTCTCGACCGAGCATATATAAGCTGCCATCAGTCACGCGGTAGCTGCGCTCAGGCAGCAGGCGCATGCTCAACATGGCAGTCACCGACTTGCCCGATCCGGACTCACCAACGACACCTACGATTTCACCAGGATTGATGTGCAACGATAATCCGTTGAGGGCCTTGACGTTGTTCTTATAGCCAGGAAATTCCAGGTACAAGTTGTCGATAGCCAGTACTGGACTCGATATCTGCATGGTCATTTCCCCTGTTGCTGTGGATCGAGCAGATCACGCACGCCATCACCCAGCAAATTGAAGCCAGTGGCCGTAATCAGAATTGCTAGACCCGGAAAGGCCGAGTACCACCAGTTATCCAGGATGTAGTTGCGTCCGGTGGCGACCATAGCGCCCCACTCTGCCGTAGGTTGTTGTGCACCCAGGCCGATAAATCCTAGGGCTGAAGCCATAAGAATCGCGCTCCCGATATCCATGCTTAGTTGCACCAGTAAAGGCGGCATCGCGTTACGTGCTACGTGCCAGTGCACTAGGTGCCAGCGACTGGCACCGAAAGTCTGGGCTGCCTTGACATACCCCTGATGTCGAATGCTCAACGCTTGGCCACGAGCTAGCCGCACGTAGGAGGGTATTCTTACGAGGGTGATAGCCAGCATCGCGTTGAACAGGCTCGCGCCCAAAGCAGCTGCGAGAGCCATGATCAATACCAGCGACGGTACCGATAGCATGATGTCCATCAGGCGCATGATGACCGCATCACAACGTCCTCCAATAACCCCTGAAAAGCATCCAAGTATTCCGCCGATGAAACAGGATGCAAATGCCACGAACAAGCCAACACCCACCGATTGTTGGCTGCCGAAGATAACCCGACTGAACAGGTCACGACCGACCTCGTCTGTGCCGAACCAGTGAGCCGAGGTCGGTGGCGACAAGCGTTCAGCTAGATTCAATGCGTTAGGGTCGTGGCTGGTAAGCCAAGGCGCACAGACCATACACAGCAAAATCAGGAAGATAATTGCAAGACCTGCCATGGTCAGCGTGCTGCGGCCAACGTGGTGGGCCAAATAGGCGATTTTTGCATGAAACCGGGCGCGATTAGTCTGGTATACGTACATATCAATTCACCTGGCCAATGCGTGGATCAATCACGCGATATACAAGATCAATCGCCATGTTCAGCAGTACATAAATGAATGAAACCATGATTGCGAAGCCCATCACCGCAGGGAAGTCCAGCGCCTGGATCGATTTAACGACATAGGCTCCCATACCTGGCCAGGCAAATACTGTTTCGGTCAGTACTGCGCCATACAGCAAATCCCCCAAAGTCAGTCCAAGGACGGTAACTGAGGGGATCAGAGCGTTGGGGAGCGCATGGCGAAGGACAACGGTCCATCGGGACAGTCCATAAGCGCGTGCGGTACGGATGTAATCTTCACCGAGTTGATCGAGCATCGCCGAACGAATCTGTCGTGCAATAACACCAAGGGTAACGAACCCTAGAGTTGCCGCAGGGAGAATCAGATGCTCAGCAGCATCGAGAAATAATCGGCCATCACCCGCGATTAAAGAGTCGATCAGATAAAAGCCGCTGTTTGCAGGTGGTGGCGCGAGCCCGTCTGACAACCGAGCGCCCCCAGGCAGCCAGCCAAGATGACCATAAAACAGAACAATTGCACCAAGGCCGAGCCAAAAAGCCGGGGTGGAGATTCCAGTCACCGCCAAGGTACGGGCTATATGGTCTACGGCACGGTTGTGATACACGGCTGACAATACGCCAAGCGGCACACCTACCAAAATCGCCAGAACTAGTGCTACCAGCGCCAATTCCAATGTAGCCGGGAAAAACGCTTGCAAGTCTTCAAGCACCGGACGGCCAGTTCGTATCGATGTCCCAAGGTCACCTTGCAGCAGGTCAATCACATAACGACCATATTGTTGATATAGCGGTAGATCCAATCCCAACTGATGACGTATGCCCGAAACCAAGGCATCACTGGCACGGTCGCCTGCTATCAGCCGGGCAGGATCACCAGGGATCAGGTGCGATATTGAAAATGTAATTAGCGAAACACCGAACACCACCAAAAGCAGGCCGAACAGGTGCTTGCGCAAAAAAGTCGAAAAGGCCATTGAGCACCTCGATAATGCGGGCATCAAAAATCACAAGCCGCTCTAGCCTCCGCGAATCCCGGAGGGGTTCAGGACTAGCGTGAGGAACGGGTCTACTTGGTAATGCTTCCCAAGTTGAATACCTGTTCGAGCATAGGGTTGAACACGTACCCCTTGACTGAATCACGCATCGGCACGGTGTAGTTCTTCTGATAGAGGTAGGCATACACACTATCCTTGAGCACCATTTTTTGGGCAGCCTGGTAAAGCTCGACGCGCTTCTCTGTGTCGCTGGTGGCCGCCGCTTCGTGGATCAGCGTGTCAACTTCCGGGTTGCTGTAAAAAGAGCGGTTGCCCTGAAGGCCCTGCATCTTGGAGTCAAACCAGAAGTTCATGAACATGTACGGATCAGCAAAGTCCGGACTCCAAGTTCCCGCCGCAATGTCATAGTCAGCCTGGCCCACGCGCTCACGCAGAGTAGCGTTGGCAAGTTTTTCCAACTTGAGATTGATGCCTAGTGGTGCCAGTGCCGCCTGCAGAGTAAGTCCGATCGGCTCCCAATTAGGGTCCTTGTCAGAATACATGTAGCTGAGGGTAGTGATTTTCTGTGGTGCTTTGGCGAGGCTGTCCTTGGCTGCTGCGATGTTCTGGTTCATTGCCGGCAGCGAGCTGTCGTAAGCCCACATACCTTGCGGGATCGGCCCGTTCATAAGCTTGGCCTTGTCCTTCAGGATGCCTTTGACAATACCGTGGTAGTCCACAGCTTCCGTGATCGCGCGCCGTGCATCAACGCTGGTAAGCGGCCCCTTCTTATTGTTCAGGTAGAGGTAAGTCACCCGCAGTGACGGGAACTCCTTGACGACCACTCCTGGTTTGCGGCCGAGTGCAGCGAGCTGGTCCTCGGGCATGTCTTCGACGATGTCCAGATCGCCGCGTTCTAACTGCAAGCGGCGGACGGAAGGCTCGCCTATGATTTTGATGACCACAGCTTTAAGACTAGGTTTTGGGCCGGCGTAATTGGTGTTCGGCTCCATGGTCAGCGACTGCCCTTTCTGCCAGGTGCTCAAGCGGAAGGGGCCAGAGCCGGCGGTGTGGTTTGAGAGCCAGGCATTTACATCCGAACTCTTATGAATCACATCAGGGTTGATGATCGAAGCACCGTTGTGGGCCAGGGTAAACAGAAACGGCGCGAAGGGCTTTTTCAGGGTGAAACGAATGGTCTGCGGATCGATGACCGTAACCACCATGTCCTCTGGAAACGCACCGGATGGCCCTTGCTTGAGAGTCATCAAACGATCAAAGGAAAACTTCACGGCGGCGGCATCAACTATGGCACCGTCATCGAATTTGTTGCCAGGTTTTATCTTAAACTCCCAAACGAGGTTATCAGGCGAGACAGTCCAGCTCTCCGCCAGATCACCCTCCACGTCAGTACTGCTTTTGCCGCTCTCAACCTTGTAACCGACCAACCGTTGATATGATGGGTAGGTAATGGTCCAGTCATTGTTATCAAAGGTCACGGCTGGGTCGAGAGTCTGCGGATCAGTTGGTTTGCCAATGACCAGAGTGTCTTGAGGTACAGACGCCGTTGAGGCGTCCCAGGCGCCTAGACTCAAGGCGCTGCAAAAAACGGTCAGCAGCAATTTGCTGGTGCCAGAGGCGGATTTTCTGGTAACACTGCTCAATGAGTTCATCCATGTTTCCTTGATCATTCAATGTATAGAGCGCTATCACCTAGCGAGTGGTTATATCCTTTTTACAGCCCCCCCCCCCCGTCTCTAGTACTGATGTAATCTCCGTCTAAAAACGCGACTTATTCGTCATCAAGCAAGGGGTAATCGTCGGCATTTGGTAGCTCGTAATGCCACCACTCAGTAGCAATTGCCTGGAAACCAGCGGCGAGCATGATTCCCAACAGCATCAGACGATGGCGTTGCACATCTACTGGCAAGTCGGCGTAAAAATGGTGTGACTTCTCTTCCATCGTGTCAAAAGCAGTACCCATGTCCAGCGGCTCCCCCTCAGTGCCTATAAGGGTCAAATCTAGCGCCACTCCGCGGCTATGGTGGGAGCCAGATTGTGGGTCGCGCACATAGTCTTTATTGGGTAGTGCGCTCCACAATATTTGCTGGGCATAGGGCGGCCGATAAGCGTCATAGATGCGCAGGATGAAACCGGCCTGACGGGCGAGCCGACTTGCCTTGATCAAACTTTTGCCTGCATCACGGTGTAACCGGCAATGCGCTCTCCGATAGATCGCTCTGCCCGTCAGGTTGGCAGCACCAGCGTATATCAGGTCGATTTGGACCTGATAATGTTGGGCATCAATCTCTACAAGGGGACTGTTGTTCACGCATACACTCAAGATGGGAGTCGATGGTGTCATAGCATTAGTCTTCGAACTGACCGAAAGCTTTTTGCAGTTGACGGTTCCTGGCCGAGCGCTCATCGAGGCGATCACCGTATTTCTCCGCGACGGCGGATACGATGAGATTCAAAAGGCAAGCCAGTGGTGCTGTGGAGTCCCAAAACTGCCCCACATCGGTTTTCAGTTGAAGCAGGTCAAGCGGATAATCCCTGGCCCAGGGGCATTGCAGATCTGTGATCAGCGCCAGTGGCAGGTTGTTGTCTACCGCCACTTTGCAGAAGGTGCGGGTCATTCTCGAATAGGCCCGGCAATCCGAAATAATCGCATAGGGATTTTCGAACCCGGAGTTTAGGGATTCCGCGTATGTCCCAGACAGGCCATCGACGTAATAGACCTTGGGCCGGATGTATTCCAGGTGGCTATGAAACGTTGTGAGAGTCCCGCGAGTGGACTGAATTCCGACGATGAATACCGCATCAGCTTCATGGATGCGCTTCACGATATCGGTAAAGGTAGTGCTGCGGGCTAGCCCGTAAGCATGACGGAGAGCTTCAATCTCGCGATTCAAAGAACGGTCAAGTGCGTCGGCCTTAATGCTTTCGGCACGAAAGGCGCTGACACGGTCAGTTATGAGCCATGACGCCGACGGTTCACCGCTCAGACTCTTTTTAACATCATCGATGTTCCGGTAACCCAAGGATCGAAAAAAACGACCAACAGAAACACCACTGGTGGAGGTCTGCTTCGCAATGCTATCGGCGGACTCAAACGGAAGTCGCTCCGGGTTACCCAACAGGTAGCTAGCAATCCGCTTACCAGTGGGGCTCATCCGAGAGGTGTTTTGCTCCAACAGTTGTAGAAAGCTATTCTTTTCAGTGGCCATGACTTAATCCTTTATGTGACCCGTTAAATCCATTTCATAAAAACAAACACGTCATCAATCTAACATTGGCTTTCGCGAAGATGCAAGCTTGGCTGTCAAATTCGATTCAGCCGCTTACAAAGCATGACAACATGCATGCCATAAGCGGCGGCGTGCGATTCAGGTGAAGCCCCCCTCTCAAGACACGTTCGTACATTTTCAAATGTAGGTCCTGGCCATTTCGGATGGCTCGCCTCAACCAACGAACGGCCTTGGAGGCTGTTTTCCGAAATCGCGAGGCTTCTTGCGAAAATGCATTCAAAGACATAAAATGACTTCATTGAATGCAATTTCATAAGGTGATGTTATGGCAATGCTGACAGTACGGAACTTGCCCGACGATGTACACCGCGCGCTGCGAGTGCGGGCCGCCCAACACGGGCACAGCACCGAGGCCGAAGTCCGCGAGATTCTGGCGATCGCAGTCAAGCCGGAGACGCGCGTTCGCCTAGGTGAAGCCTTGGCGGCATTGGGTCGCAAGATCGGCCTGACGAACGAAGATTTCGAGGTCTTCAACCAAGTGCGAGACAAGACGCCGGCCGAGCCGCTGAGGTTTGAATGATCGTCCTCGATACCAACGTCGTTTCCGAGGCGATGAAGCCCGAGTCCCACTTTGCCGTGCGGGCCTGGCTGAACGATCAAGCCGCCGAAACGCTATACCTGTCCAACGTGACGCTGGCTGAGCTGCTGTTTGGCATCGGGGCGCTCCCGGCCGGCAAGCGCAAGGACATGCTGGCGCAGGCCCTTGACGGTCTAATGGGACTGTTCAGGGATCGGGTGCTGCCATTCGATATCGATGCAGCACGGCGCTATGCCGATCTGGCCGTGACGGCAAAAACCTGCGGGCGAGGATTCCCGACACCTGACGGCTATATCGCAGCGATTGCGGCTTCGCGAGGTTTCATCGTGGCGTCACGCGACACTGCACCCTATGAGGCGGTCGGTGTATCCGTCATTAATCCGTGGGAAGTGTGAGGGATCAATAAAAGATTAAGGGCTTACTCGAAAGCTTTGGCATCGCGTTGTGCGGTTTGGCCACGTCAATCTTGGTAGCGCTCGCCAACGTCGTTGTCGCCCGCATGACGGGCTTTGACTTCTTCTCCATATGGGGGCCTTGCACACCAGCTTCGCCGCCGCATCAGGGTACTACTTAGGCTCACTCAACTTCCACTAAAGGGCCACGGCGATCCTACTGATACAAATGCTGATTATCGCGATCCTGGTCAATGTTTCGCCTCAACCAACGAACGGCCTTGGAGGCTGGTAACCATCATCGGGGGCGTCATCCACCGGGTCATGCCGAGCTGGGGAATGCGTTCTCACCTCCGGTTCGTCGTAGCCGTAATACTGACGGTGATCCTTCTCGATCACGTCATAGCGCGCCATCTGCTCTGGATCGGTCACCTGGAACACATACTGACTTCCGCGATGGTTGACGCCACATCCCGCATCAAGCACCTGGTCTACGAACTGGTCATCACCAATGATCCTCACAGCGTCACCGCTTTTCGTGGATACCAGGTTGGCGGCCAGCCGATAATTGTCCAACTCATCGTCGTCATTGAACCCCGGTTTTACGTGGACGAAATCGCCACAGTCTATCACACCCGCCCTGCCATCGCGCAGATATTCGACAGTGCCGTCACGATGCAAATGTGACGTGTAAGAGCGCAGGTGATAGACAGCAGAATCATCTGCCTGGCCGCACTGGATAAGACGATCAAACCCACCGTTCGGAGTGCGCTCCTTCCGCTTTTCTCGATACACAAATCCACGCAGTTGACTGACAGCCGCAACGTCTCCTCTAAGAGCTTGCTGCTCGACCCAGGGACGGTATGCAAGCGGACGAAGCAAGCCCTTTTCGGCAAGCGCTTGCCGCTCGTCACGAAGCTCGATGCGCAACTCAGCCATGGCTTTCATCCGGTCGAACTCGGCAACTCGATACAGCAACTTGCGAAGCAAAGGATCGTGCTGAGAGCGTTTTACGTCCGCCTTCATTGCCTGGTACCGAGCAGCCACTTGCTGGTATCGATCCTTGACATGAAGATCAGGTTTTTCCCATCCCTCACGATAGCGTTTGTAGCGCATTTTTAAGTCCAGCCGAGCCTCAGCTCTCGCCTGCCGGCGATCGAAACGCACGTCTTTATCTCGGAGTTCAAATGCAGGCTGGTAAGTGGAAAAAATACCATAGCTCCATTCTTCATGTTCGAAGGTGGGAGGTCCTTCAAACGCACCTATGTGGGCTTCCAATCGAAACTTGGTCAGCGTCGGATGAACCGAAGAAGCCTTGACCACAGGACCCTCTGGGCGCAGGAAATCATAGATCACCAATCCTTCGCCTTGCTCCCTCAATCCCAAGCCGCGTTCATGCAGGGCCAGATGGATTTGACGCCAGGTAATCTCTCGCGATTCGATAAGCTCAGATATTTTTTCGCGCACCTCACGCACGGCGTAATGATAGAGACTCTCGGTGTTTGAATAGACCTGCAATGGCACAGTCCCTTGCGGAGCACTGCCATACCGAAAAGGAGCACGGACCAATTGGTCGTTGACACCCCACTGCCAACTCCCATTGTCCTGAATGAATCCGTATTTGCGTTCGAGGACTCGGCAGCTTTTCTGCAACGTGTCAGCATCATTCCACAAGGCGGCGGCTTTGTAGGTAATGGGATTGACTCGGTTCACCGCCACATGACAGTGCGTATTGTCTGTGTCTTGGTGAATAGCGGTGACGTACTGATGCCCTTCCATGCCCAGCTGACGAATGCAGTGTTCGGCGCATTCGAAGATCTGCGCATCTGTGGGCAGTTCGTTCTCACGCCACGACAAGATGAAGTGATAGACCGGGTCTTGGCAGCGACGACTCTGGGCGGCAACCATGTTCATTTCCGCCGCCGATGTCTCCCAGGAGAAGCAGTTTGTTTCGCAAGAAATGCCCCCACTGATCAAGCGCTGACGGCCATCGGGGAACACGTCGGTGATCACGACGGCACGGTCGTCTCCATCATTTCGATCCGCATAATCGACAAGCCGATCGAACATCGCTTTCTTGGTGCGCGAAGCATTCTGGCGAGGCGCAGCGCTGACTAGATCATCATCTTTGGGCTTGTCCTCACGGTCGCTGATGTAGCTCACCAGCCGGTTAAAGCTGGAGCCCTTATCGCCGCGTTTCGGGGGGATGATGACGTTCATGGCTGATTGACTACTTGATGCGAGTCTGGGACAGATCGATGGCATTGACGGCATTTCGGATGGCGACCAACACGTCAGAGAATTGCTTGCTCAGATCAGTTGTCATGCTGTCCTGCATCTGGTTGAACAGATGCTTTTGCAAGCCACCGAGCTGTAGCAACGAGGCCATTAGCCTCTTGTCAGTCGGTGTCTTGATTTTGCGATTCAGCGCAGCACGACGCATCAGATCTGAAACAGATATCTCAGCAGCCAGCGCTTTTTCGCGAATCAAGGCTGCATCCTCTTCAGTGCAACGAATTTCGATCCTCACCGTTGCTTGACGCGCTGTGCTTTTCGACATGCTCTGACTCAACCTTAACTAACTGAATGACGCTGTCGGGGTGTCGGGGCGGAGCCCTGATCCGGGTTTTGTCGGATGGACCGCGCGCGGGCCGTCCGTACAAAACATTTCCGGTCAATATCTTAAACCGTCTTTACACCTTTTAAATACCATATTACCCTAAAGCGGGCAAGAGCGCTGCGGGGGTGGTTGGGCCTCGAAATTCGAGCAGGCTCTCCAGCCCTTTGAAAAGCTCAGGACACGTAAGGGGCTGATTTTCATGGCAAAGACAAGGCTGTACACCCAGCATGATCTGGCTGCGGCCCGTGAGTTTCTGGACGGCCTCCCCTCGCTGAAGGTGGACAAGTTCCAGCGCTTTGGGCCTGAAGCATCAGTCAGCGAAAAACTGTACGCGGCCCTGCACGATGAAGACTTTACCCTCACGGATATTTTGCACTTCCTGGAAAAGCATGGATTCAGCTCGACGGTAGACAAACTGCGCACGATGCGTAGAGTGATGTTCACGCTTGACATTGATCAGCCTGAATCCCGTGACCCATCACGGTGTATTGATATCAGCAGAATGCGGGTGCACACGTGGATAAAAAGAAAAAAATCACGCTAGATCAGGTAGAGGTCGCCAGGCAAGCTCTTGCGGCTTTGCCAGACCTCAGTCAGGACAGAATGTCGAAAGGTCAATTTCTGAGCGCGCTTGCGGATAGATTTCACACGTTGTCTCAAGAAAAGGGATACTCACTGCTGGCCATACAAGAAGCCCTCAGAACAATAGGTGTGAGAACATCCCCTGCACGTATTGCGTTGCTGGTAACTGAATATGCCAGACGATCAAAGAAACGAGAGCACAGCTCAAAGCACTAACGTAACGTAGAGTAATCCATCAGTACATCAGGATACCCAGCCTATGGCCAAGCAGAAAACATTCACCCAACAAGACCTAGAAGCCGCCCGTCAAAAACTGGCCAATCTGCCAGACCTGAGCAAGGACAAAATGAGCCAGGCCGAAGTGCTACAGTCACTCAAAGAACAAATCGTTGAGCTGTGTTCGGCCAAGGGTTACTCCGTCTCGGAGGTTAAACAGGCTCTCGCTGATGTTGGTCTGAACGTGAGTGTTCGGGAAATTACCGACCTGACCACTAAGCGCAAACGTGCGGCACCTCGGGCTAAGCCTCAGGTTGCCTGAGCGCTCAAAGCCATCCAACAAAAAAGCCCCACATCGAGGGGCTTTTTTGTTCCAAGGCAACCGTCTTCAATCCGTGTAAAGATAATCAGCAAGATCGATTTTTTCCGATTGACCATCCATACCGGTGACAACAAAGGTACACGCGCTGTCTGGTTCGCCGTCAGCGATACGTGCCTGGAAGAAACGCTGTGCGACGTCAAGGGCGGCTTCTTTATGTGCGCCTACTGATTCTGTGTAGATGGTCCAGGTGACTACGTAGCCGTTCATTATCTTCATCCTTACGTTGATGTGGACTTGTCAGAGTTGGGCGCCGCCAACGCCCAGTTAGGTTGAATTAAGCGGCTTTTCTGTGCTCACCCATAGCCTGCGCAAGTACCCACAAGGCCCGGTTCAGTTTCACGTCCTGATCAATCCCATTGACCGCTCGCGTGGTCGTGCGTCGGCCTTGCTTGTTACGCCCGGTCAAACCGCCTTTGATGGTGTTTTCCTGGACTCGATTGAAGGTGGTCCAAAGGTCGCTGCTACGGTCCTCCCGACGGCGTGGCATGAGCAACTGGGACGGGGTAACAGGCGCAGGTCCTTCTGCAGGATCGTAGCGATACGCCAGGGCAGCCAATGCAAAGGCCTCTTGCTCGTCCTGGTCTAATTGTTGATGCTTCATGTCAGCGGTTATGTGGTCGATCTGTTCGAAATGCTTCAACACTTCGAAGGCGCCTTCGATCACGTCATTTACCACATCACCACGGCCGCTATGGCGTACTTTCTGGTCAGCGGCAACGTCTCCCAGTACCAGTCCATTTGCACACACGAAACGGAATTTTCCTCCAATCATCTGATAGCTGCTGCTGCCATCGTGGCTGTTGAGGAGGATGATTTCGTTGGCTTCCTGGTCCAGGATCTGGCTCGCATGGCGCAGGCGCAGCATATGCTTGGTGTGCTCACGTTTGCCCTGATCACGCACGCGTGTCTGACAGGCCATGAATGGTTCAAATCCTTCGGCGCGCAGCGCATCAAGTACCTGCACGCTCGGGATATACAGATAACGTGCCGACCTGCTGTCGTGCGCTTCTTCGGCGAAGATGGAAGGCACATAGTGGGCGATCTGATCGTTGCTCAGTGCGACGTCACTGCGGATCATGCATGGGTTACGGAAGTTGCTGGACATACGCATATTTTTTCTCCTGGTGTAGCGCCCGGCCTGACGGGCGTAAGCGGGGTTAAGCGGCGAAAAGGTCGCCCTGGCGGTCGGCGTAGCTGCACCAGCGGGCAAACGATTCATTGCCGCACCAGGTCTGAATTTTTTCCACGAAACCTTCACGACGCGCTGTGGTGATTAGCTCGGCGATCACCTCGGCCGAGTCACCCATTTCAAAGCAGTTGTCGAACTGGCGTTCGCCCAGGCCTTCGAAACCGTTGTCCCAAAGTTCATACCGGACTACGGCGTCTACCAGGTCATGCTTGAACGTCAGCACCAGGAACTCGACGCGGGCATTGAACTTGTGTACCTGGCGACTCAGTTTCAGCAGCTTTTTGCAGATCTCGACCTGACCGCTTGTGAAGCGCTTCATCAGCTGTTGCTTTGCTTGTCTGTTCATTTCGTCTCACCTCTGTGCTGGCTTAGCTGAGTGCCTTTCGCCGATGCGCTTAGGTCGATCGGGCGCATAGGTGCGTGACAAGGGCGCGATGCGAGGCCGCAGCTAAGGGAGCGAAGCGAGTCTGAACGGGGGAGTGTCGCGGGCGCAGCCGAACCCTTGTCAGGTGCCGCGCTCGATCTACCGTCAAGCGCACGGCGAAAGGTGCGCAGCAAAGCCTGCAGGTGATACGGGAAGTACAGGCAGCGACGGCAAGCGGAGCGCGCAGGCCGAGAGGCCGGAGGCGTTAGAGCCGGCTTGCCGGCGAGGATTGAAGCCCGAAGGGGCGAGACGGGCCGGCTTCATGGCCTGGCTCGATGCGCAGCACGAAAGCCCGGCCCTGAGCGCAGCGAAGGGAACGCACGTCAGAGGTTGTCAACGATCGAGCTGCGCCGAGGCCCAAACAGCCAGGGCACTCCTCTCCTATTGCGATCGAGCAGATCTGAGTGATTGAGCCAAAGCCAGAACGTCACCAGCTGCTGCAGGAGGAAGCCAGGCTTCAACCTTGACCCAATCAGCAGGCAAATCCTCCAGGCGCGCCCGAATGCGTGCCATAAGCCTGTGAACCACCTGCCGGGTCAATCCAGTCTCCAAGGCTGCTTCGGACACGCTGGCACCCATGACCAGGACGAGCCTGGCAGCACTTATCGAGCGATCGGAGAACGCCCGACGTCGATTCTGGCCCGCAAGCACGGCCATGACCCGCTCAAATTCGTCCCCGGCCATCAGGGCGCAGGGTGAAACAGGACTGATCATCCTGATCAACTGGGCAATCTGGGCGTTGCTGTAGTTCTGAGTGATCTTCGTTGCAAGACCAGGCAGGTCAGGATCGACAATCATAGGGGCAGATCAGGCTGAAAGAAGTCAAAACTACAGGAATCGCAACCACATGTAACCTATATCAAGCTCAAGCTGCAGTTTTGACACTGACTTCAACGTGCATGCCGCCCTGGGCGAGCATGTTGATCAATCGATCCACGCTGAACAGGTCGATCTTTCCGCGCTGGAGTTCTGAAATGCGGGGTTGCGTTACGTTGAACAGCTGCGCAGCGTCAGCCTGCGAGAGCTGACGCACCTCGATAAAGTCTCGGATAGCCGACATTAGGCTGCTGCGAATACGCATGTTCTCTGCTTCGGCTGGTGAGTCCTCCAGGGCGTCCCAGACGCTGCTGAAGGCTTGATTTGATTCAGTCATTAGTTCAACTCCTTAGTCAGTTCTTTCATCCGCTTGGCGGCGAGGTCAAGGTCATGCTTGCTCGTTTTTTGCGTCTTCTTTTGGAAGCAGTGCAGGACATAAACCGCCGTCGAGAATTTCGCAATGTAGATCACACGGAAGGCGCCGTGGGCGTCCCTGATCCGTATCTCCTGTACCCCTGGACCAACGGTCGTCATGGGCTTCCAATCGTCAGGCTCATTGCCCACCTGCACCCTATCCAGCTGAAAGCCGGCCTCACGGCGGGCAGAGATTGGGAACGCTCTCAGGTCGTTTAGAGCTGAGCCCATAAAGATGATTTGTTTGAGGACTTTGTTCATGGACTAATTATACGTGATTACGTATATCTAGTCTCTTTTATTTTACCTGAATTTTTGTCACCACATGGTGCTACTTATGATCGTCAACATAGGGTCTACCCCAAGTGACACGAAAATCAGCCCAACAGATTTCAGCTTTGCGCACTTAACGTACACCCAATTTGATACAATGATTTGACTACACCCAAAATGAGACAGATCTACCGATGTTCATTCGTGCATACCTTCGAGCATCGACCGATGACCAGGACGCAAGTCGAGCGCGCGATTATTTGGAAACGTTTGTCTCCGGCTACGGCAAGGCCATCGCATCGTGCTACATGGAAAATGCCAGTGGCAGCCATGCCGACCGCCCGGAATTAATTCGACTACTCAAAGATGCTCGCCGAGGTGACGTGCTGCTGGTGGAAAGCATCGATCGGCTGTCGCGGATGGATGACCAGGCTTGGCGATCCCTCAAAACAGCAATCGATAACCGAGGCATACGGATCGTCTCTGTGGATCTGCCTACCAGTCATCAAGGCATGACGGCCCAGTCGGGGGACGAGTTCACCGACCGCATGCTGGCGGCCATCAACTACATGATGATCGATATGATGGCCGCGATCGCCAGGAAGGACTATCAACAAAGAAGACTGCGCCAGGCACAAGGGATTGAGAAGGCAAAAGCTTCAGGCGTCTACAAAGGCAGACCCGTAGACGCAGAGCTGCGTAACCGAGTGGGTGAGCTGCTGGCTGCGGGTCTCGGGATCCGAGCAGTAGCGAGGCACGCTGCGTGTTCAACTACGACCGTCATGAAGGTCCGCGCCGAGCTTGCGCAACGTTAGGCGGTTAAGGGCACTGGCCTACTCAGCGTCACGAAGCACCCAGCCCGCTTTTGAAAAAGGCCACCGGTTCAGGACGAGGCTATCATGGGGGTCATAAGGGCGGTTGGGTGATCATTCAAACCTAGTGACCAACGAGCGCCACCGGCGCTTATGAGTAATAACAGGACCAGGCTTGCCATCGGTCACTTCGTTCTCAACGTTTCTGCTCTGGGCTTCGACGGCGTCTGGGGCTTCAATCTGGATACGTACATCCCCAGTGTCCTCTGAAACGCTTAGAACTTGGATCTGAATTCCATCCCCAATCATAATATTTTCACCTTCGCGGCGAGTCAGAAGGAGCATATGAAATTCCTACGCCAAAGTTGACTTTAGCTTAGCTTGTAGCTGGATTCTATTCAAATCTGAGCAACTTACTGCGAATCAAAAATTCCTCTCCCAGCAACATGGGCTTGAAGGCAATTCCCTTAAGGCTATCCGGGTGTTGACTAAATACCCCTCCATACCCTTCCGTCAAGTTATTGACCTTAGCAATGGTCGTTGACAACGTAACGTCGAAGATTTCCATTGAGGGTAGCGTCAACCAAGCATGTAGGTTGACTACGCTGCTTCTAGGCTTTCCGTCAAGAAGGGACTTAATAAGCGGATCTCCAAACTTGAACATTCCATTTTTTCCATCATCAATCCAGCCCAGGGTGAAATAAACAGGACACCCAAGCCAATCTTGCAAAACGGGAAGTAACTTAAAATGTATTGCTAGACACTGACAAACCAAATCATCCATCGTTAATCCCGCCAAAGCTGGCTGAATAATTTTCGGAAGCTCTGCTATTCTTGAAGCCGTAAAATATTTCTCCTGCGGCGCCGTATATACCGCTGGTACAGAAAGGCCGTATTGCTTATTTCGCGCTAGCGCTTGCATCCAATCAGCTTTGTAGATTCCTGTCATTATTTATCTCATCGGTTCGTTATGGCTTTCTAATATACATGTAGGCCTAGCAGCGCGATAGTGCACACGTCGCGAGCTTGAAAGTGCATTGGCATTTTTAATCAAAAGGAGTCGGGGCGAGTTCTGCCAGACGCTTGGCCTCGGTCACAGTCTGCTCAATCAGACCTTCCGCCTTGAGATGGATTATTCTGTAGTGGCGATTGCGCGTAGCACCCCATACATCTGACTCATGGGCGACTTTTCCGCGATTAATCAGCCTGGACAAGGGGCCTGTTGCAGATCTATTTGGCCGAAATGACTGATACCAGCTCGATGTACCTGTATTTCTTGCGAGCAATCTTCAACGCATCCATTTCAGCTTGAAGGAGGCTGAGCGTATCTGCCTCGTGGGTGATCAGCTCTGTCTTGCCTTCATACTCATTGCCTACACGCAACGTGACCATCAGTTTGGGTACAAAATTCTTGGCCGTCTTACGCCGATCCACTGAATGCTCAGGCCTTATGACCACAGCATGCGCTTGAGCCTGTGTGGTCGCTGAATGTCCGGCAGACTCGCTAGAGCCGAACAGTGCTTGCCGCATTTCTTCCTCGGTCATATTCATTTCGGCTTCCATAAATGATTTTCCTATCTATATCAGCGTTCATCCTGTTCGGTAGGCAGCGGTGGCCATTTCTGTCTAAACCTTGACATAAACGATTGACCCCAATGACTTACCCCTGATCTTTTCATTGCATCCGTCTCGGGTACACCTTCAGCTATCAGCCGCTCGGCGACCTCAAGGTGTATTTTTCTACGTTGATCTTCGAGTGATAGCACCACGAGGACCGCAACGGCTAAGCCGAGAACAATCCCTATTACAGGCCCAACACTCATTAACGATCCGATCACTATTCTAACTCCCGTCAGTGATTGGCAGCGATTGTGAATTTCCTCTATTCACTGCTTTACTCATCATCACGAAGGACCCAACCTGTTTTGGCAAAAGCCCACCTTGCCAATGCCAGGTCGCCAGTGTGTTCCGATTGAAATCTGTCCCATTCTGCGCACGGAACACTGACGCATTTTGCTTTATTCATTGGTGTTCCGGTGTTCCCTCCCCGTGAGGTTAGCAGTATAGAATCGTCGGACTGCAGGCTGAGATCGATCCGTACCAACAAAGGATGACCATATCCATTGCCTGTCACATTAAGCGGGACCGTGGAGGTTATGAATTCTTCGGTAAGTCTCTGCTTTACGCTCATTAATTTTGCTCTCCTTTGTTTTTCATAGAGATTAGCCTATGCCGCTGGCGTATCGAGACGGCCTTGGCTCAGTGACCTTTCACGCAGTAACTCAACGAGTTCGAGTCCAAATGTTGCGAGCATCAGAAATACGCTCAAGACGAGAGCAAGAATGCCTGCCTTGATGTACACCAGTTCGCCTGTGCGCTGCCCTGCTTCCCCCAGACCTATTGAAGCCAGAACCGCTATAATTTGAGCCAATACCAGTTTCATACGACGTTCCTTGTGTTTTTCCTTTGTTCGTGGCGCTGGTGGTGGACAGGGTGACTTGTCAGCCTGGTTAGCAGTAGCCACCAAGCCCCTGGGCGCGGTAGCCCTTACTCCATCTTGTAGATGTCAGCTAGCCCCTGAACTCGTCCTTTTTCCCAGCCGGCGGCCTCCTGCCCTTCAGGGAACAATAGAGAAAACGGAAAATAACGAACGCTAAGCATTTGGCCTGTCAGGTTGAGTCCATAGAGCCTGGTGCCGAAGCGTCAGAAAATACAGAAAGCGGCCCTACTCTGACTTGGAACGAGTACACGCCTGACGCCCGGTTGATGTGTACTTCAACTAGTCGTTTACGGCGAGCCACCGCCTAAGTGAGTAGGGGGTTGATATCATCCAGCAAGATGGGCGTGGCAATCACGCCAGACTCTAGCTGATGCGGGTAATAGGGGTTCTCGTGGGAATTCTTATAAGCAAGCCAGCACAGGTTTTCTTGGTGATTGGCAAGCAGGGTGTGAACCTCCGTCTCGGACAGGTGGGGGGTTTTGAGAAGAATGTCGAATTCCGCGTCCACACCGTGAGCTTTAAGCCAGTAGCCGTCAGTAACCTTTTCCTGGAACTGAATAGACGTAGGTTCCTTCGGAGAAAGGTGTTTTAAAATTTCCGCGCCGTCAACATTTCCCAGATAGTAGTCAACCCTGAGGGTAGCGGACTCTGGACTCGACTTCATATGATTCTGCCAAGCAGCGACCATTTCATCCCTGCTGCTTCCAGAATCTCTCATGGTGTGAACCCACTTTGCCTCTGTGGAGTCGAGACTAAATTCCCCACACAGTTGAATCGATCGTTTACGTAGCATCTATAGCTCCTTGCTTATCGTGAAGCCGTCAGTTTAGGCCAAATTAAGCGTGGCCCGGCTAAGCGAATGAAAGGGACTTCCCCGTCCAGAGGGCGCGGCGAAAGTCGCGAATCGGCATCGAAGTGCCATGATGAAGTGTCAAACCTGCATCAAAACCACAGGAGGGGAAGTCCATGCCAATTATTACCGTGGGAATCGATCTAGCCAAGGCCGTATTCGCCGTTCACGGCGTCGATGAGGCTGGTAAAGCAACCTTGGTGAAGCCCAAGGTTGCGCGGGATCAACTGGTGCCATTGATCGCCCAGTTGCCCCCGTGCTTGATTGGTATGGAGGCTTGCTCAGGCGCTCATCATTGGGCGAGGGTGTTCGCCGAGCACGGCCATACGGTCAAGCTGATGGCTCCTAAACTCGTTTCGCCTTATCGAATGTCGGGTAAGCGCGGCAAGAACGATGCCGCAGATGCTGCCGCGATCTGTGAGGCAGTGACCCGACCCAGCATGCGGTTTGTCCCTGTTAAAGACGAGCATCAGCAGGCCACTCTTTGCCTTCATCGAACCCGCCAGGGATTCATCGAAGAACGCACCTCTACGTACAACCGACTGCGCGGATTACTTTCTGAATTCGGCGTGGTCCTGCCACAAAGCCCAGAGCGATTGAGAAAAGAGATTGGTCCCTGTCTGGACACCTTGCCTGGCTGGGCAAGACGGTGCATGAGTGAACTGTTGGAGCACACCAGCCATATCGAGGATCGGCTGGTGGAACTTGATCGAGCCATCAATCAGATCGCTCGCGAAGATGATCGTAGCCGTAGGCTGCTGCAATTGCGTGGGGTTGGCTCGACCACTGCAAGTGCTTTAGTGGCCAGTATTGGAGATGGGCACGACTTCAGAAACGGACGCCAAGTGGCTGCCTGGCTCGGTTTGACGCCAGGCCAATACAGTAGCGGCGGCAAGCAGCGCCTGGGGAGTATCACCAAAGCCGGGGATGCCTATTTACGCAGTCTACTGGTGCTTGGAGCTCGATCTGTCATGGCCAACCTGGGCGATAAGCAAGACCCTCTCAGTCGCTGGATCCGCAACCTCATGGAGCGACGGGGTTACTGGCGTGCGGCCGTGGCGATTGCCGCCAAGAATGCGAGGATGGCCTGGGCCGTTCTGCATTACGGCGACACGTTCAAGCCTGAACAGGCAGAACCAACGGGCGCGTAAACACCAGAGGTCATGACTGATCACCTTGTAAGGCGTTAGGGCGAGGATCATGAGCGGATAAAAGGATCAATGTGCACTGCCGTCGTTGATGTGAAGCGGGTTGGACCTGCGTGAGGGATACCTGAAAAATCGTATGGGAAATTCAGTCCCAATTAGCGAACGAGGCCCTCACGTGCGTCTTTCATCAGGGTCCGAGCGATCAGCTCAAGATGACCGTTTGTAGTACCGCAGTCCTTCACCTTCTTTCCGAAGGTCCGGCATATGCAGCGGAGTCAAACAGAAACTATTGGGCTTGTGCTCAATGGGGAAGCCCTTGTAGTACGATTTTTTCCGAATTCTGCGGGCTCCCCAGGCTGATGACCCATTACGCGACGGAGGCGGTTTCACGGATTTTTCGACCAGGCTTCAGGTACAGCAAAGCCGAAGTGCTGCTGATGGATATCTGCCAACCAGGTGAATTTACCGATGACCTTTTCATGACCAATCAGCCGGTGAGTTCGGATCGACTGATGTCGGCATTGGATATGATCAATGGCAAGTGGGGTCGTGGGACTTTGCGCACTGGTTCTGTGCCTATGGCGCCGGACTGGGGAATGCGTCGTGAGCAAATGAGCCAGAGTTACACGACGCGGCTTGATCAGCTGTGGGTTGTAAAGGCTAAGTAAACACATGGCCAAATCCAGCATCAGCTTAGTACGATTTTGTCCGTTTTCTCTATCGACCCCTTCTACACTTTCAAAATCCCTGCCATTTTTTTCCGTTTTCTGTATCGCCCCCTATTCTCTGCTTTGCCAAAAAACGCTAGGCTCTGTCCGGTGAACGGCCAAGAAGAATTCGCCTTCACGTCTATCTCTAAATATAGCATGTGTCACTTGCTCATCTAAAAGGATATTTTATGAGTAACACTTCTAAACTTGTTCGTATGCGTCTAAAAAATATCGGCTGTGTCGGCAATGATGGAATAACAATCGCTCTAGATAATATCGTGTGCCTCGTTGGTAAAAATAATGCCGGTAAGTCAACTATACTCAGAGCTTACGAGCTAGCATACGGCTCAGGTGAACCATTTTCACCTATAAAAGATAGATATCAACATGCCGATTCCAAGAGTTTCTCCGAGGTGGAGTTAGAAGTTCATATTCCAGAAGGAGTTGCCAATATCGATGAAAAATGGAAGGTGCATGAGTCGGAATTAAGGATTGTTCGAAGCCTATGGCGATGGGATGGAACTAATTCTAAATCTACACGTTTCACTTGGGACCCTCAGTCGGAAAATTGGGCTATGGATGGTAAGGCTGGAGGTGCTGATAACGTTTTCAAATCTAGACTTCCTAAACCGATTAGGATCGGGTCTTTAGAGGATGCAGATACAACCGAAAAAAATCTCCTTACATTTGCTCTAGCTCCTTTAATTACTGCTGTTGAGCGAGAAAGACAGGATGGCAGCTCGAATTTAGCAAATGCTCTGTCTCAGGTTATTGATGAGCTTTCTGCATTGAGTGGGGCTCATGCAGAACATTTTAATTTGATCGCCTCAAAGGTTTCAACTGGATTCAAGGGGATATTTCCTGGACTTGATGCATAGGAATTTCAAAATGCCTATGCATGAACCTGACGCTGTGAAGGAGGCGTCATGCCTTCATAGCGATGCGTAGGAAGACGCTGATGCCTTACTTATGCAGTGAAACCCCCTATAAATCCGCATTAACACAGTTTATTTTACCGCTGAGCCTAGGTGCGGACGCACCTTCCCCCTGTCAGGGCTTCACGTACCTCATCTGCGCGATCGCCTGAGCGTTGAGGACCAGTCCCTGCACCGTCAGCCCGCTGATCGCTGCCGTGTATACCATCCGCGCGCCACACAGCACGCAGCGGAACGGATCGACGTTTAGAAAGGCTTTGGCCATCGGCGCAAAATACAGCTTTGATACCGGTCCTGGCGTCGCCATCTTCAGTGCTTCATAGACCTTTGGCAGGTACTGCCCGCAGACCCGATTGGCCAGAAAACCAAAATACCGGATCATCCGGAAATGCTTTTCCGGGATGTGCTGGACCACCCGGCGCAGCATGTCGGCCTGGCTCAGCGTTTCCTGCTGATAGGTCTGCGTGCGGTGATCCAGGTAGGTAAAGCTCAACGTGGCCCCGCAGGTGTAATGCGCCAGACGACTGCCCGAGATCGGCGGTTTTTTCAGGTAGCGGCCCAGGTAATTGACGGTCTTTCGGCCGTTTTCCGTCTTCTTCGACAAGTGGATGTGCCAGTGCTGGCCACCAGCGGTCAGTATCAAACGGCGCCAGTCGCTTTCACAGTGGATGTGGGCCAGCTGCGGCGGCATCGTCAGTTGCGAAAGCGGCTGTCCCAGCAGGTAATCGCGCACCAGCCACATCCAGCGCCGCCGCAGGGCCTCTTTGTGGAACGACAGATTTTTCCAGACGCCCTGCTCATCCAGGCCGCCCGCGGTCACCGACAGGTGGACGTGGGGATGCCAGTTGAGCCGCCGGCCATAGGTGTGCAGCGCACCGAAAATCCCGACGCGCAAACCGCGCCGCTTGGCGGTGTAGATCAGGTTATCGGCCGCCAGACGAAACAGCGCATCGAGCAGCCAGCGGTTGTAGAAGAACAGGGACCACAGCGTGTCGGGCAGCGTGAACACCAGATGCTGCCAGGGGCAGTCGGGCAGACGGTTGTTTTGCACGGCGATCCACTGGTCGGTGGCCTTTTTGCCGCAGGAAGGACAGGCCCGGCAATGGCAGGTGTTGCACAGGTATTTGACGTGTGGGCAATGCTCATTGCCACAGGTGTAGTGTTTGACGCCCAGTATCGAGGTGCCGCAGGCGAGCATTTTGCTGATCGACTCCACTTCGATTTGGCGCAGACCGCCGGCTTCCAGCAAATCTGCCCAGCAGCCGTTGGCCGTGAAGAGGTTTTTGAGCGGTCGAGGTTTGTAAGCAGGCGGTGCAGAGGCCACGTCAGCAGGATGGCTCCTCATCGTGGTGAATGACGGCGGTGATGGCGAATCCGCCTGGCCCTTCTCTCATCGAAACGCTTACGCAAGAAGCGTCGGGAAACCTGTCGTTCAGATACGCTGTCTGGCAGCAACTACAAAGATCGACATCACCCAAAGGATCGACATCGAAGAAAAATTCGGTATCGGGAACGAAGGTGGTATGCCCGGCGCGTTGGAGACGGGTCTGCTTTGCCTTGGCTTTTGCCCGGCTTGCCCGTTTACGTTTTTTTGTCTCTGACGCCATGTGTAAGCCTGTGCTGAGGAGGGATCGACTCAATTTTGGCTATGATAACCGATTTCAAAATCCCACAATTTGCAGCCGCAGGCTGCCCAGTTCATGCATAGGAATTTCAAAATGCCTATGCATCAAGCTGACGCTATGAAGGAGGCGTCATGCCTTCATAGCGATGCGTAGTAAGACGCAGATGCGTTACTTATGCAGTGAAAATCCCTATCAAAAAGCGTTAATACAGGTTATTTCACCGCGAAGCCTAGGTGCGGACGCACCTTCCCCCTGTCAGGGCTTCACGTACCTCATCTGCGCGATCGCCTGAGCGTTGAGGACCAGTCCCTGCACCGTCAGCCCGCTGATTGCCGCCGTGTATACCATCCGTGCGCCACACAGCACGCAACGGAACGGATCGACGTTTAGAAAGGCTTTGGCCATCTGCGCAAAATACAGCTTTGGTACCGGTCCTGGCGTCGCCATCTTCAGTGCTTCATAGACCTTCGGCAGGTATTTCCCACACACCCGATTGGCCAGAAAACCAAAATACCGGATCATCCGGAAATGCTTTTCCGGGATGTGCTGCACCACCCGGCGCAGCATGTCGGCCTGGCTCAGCGTTTCCTGCTGATAGGTCTGCGTGCGGTGATCCAGGTAGGTAAAGCTCAACGTGGCTCCGGAGGTGTAATGCGCCAGACGACTGCCCGAGATGGGCGGTTTTTTCAGGTAGCGGCCCAGGTAATTGACGGTCTTTCGGCCGTTTTCCGTCTTCTTCGACAAGTGGATGTGCCAGTGCTGGCCGCCAGCGGTCAGTATCAGACGGCGCCAGTCGCTTTCACAGAGGATGTGGGCCAGCGGCGGCGGCATCGTCAGTTGCGAAAGCGGCTGTCCCAGCAGGTAATCGCGCACCAGCCACATCCAGCGCCGCCGCAGGGCCTCTTTGTGGAACGACAGATTTTTCCAGACGCCCTGCTCATCCAGGCCGCCCGCGGTCACCGACAGGTGGACGTGGGGATGCCAGTTGAGCCGCCGGCCATAGGTGTGCAGCGCACCGAAAATCCCGACGCGCAAACCGCGCCGCTTGGCGGTGTAGATCAGGTTATCGGCCGCCAGACGAAACAGCGCATCGAGCAGCCAGCGGTTGTAGAAGAACAGGGACCACAGCGTGTCGGGCAGCGTGAACACCAGATGCTGCCAGGGGCAGTCGGGCAGACGGTTGTTTTGCACGGCGATCCACTGGTCGGTGGCCTTTTTGCCGCAGGAGGGACAGGCCCGGCAATGGCAGGTGTTGCACAGGTATTTGACGTGCGGGCAATGCTCATTGGCACAGGTGTAGTGTTTGACGCCCAGTATCGAGGTGCCGCAGGCGAGCATTTTGCTGATCGACTCCACTTCGATTTGGCGCAGACCGCCGGCTTCCAGCAAATCTGCCCAGCAGCCGTTGGCCGTGAAGAGGTTTTTGAGCGGTCGAGGTTTGTAAGCAGGCGGTGCAGAGGCCACGTCAGCAGGGCGGCTCCTCATCGTGGTGAATGACGGCGGTGATGGCGAATCCGCCTGGCCCTTCTCTCATCTAAACGCTTACGCAAGAAGCGTCGGGAAACCTGTCGTTCAGATACGTTGTCTGGCAGCAACTACAAAGATCGACATCACCGAAAGGATCGATATCGAAGGAAAAGTCGGTATCGGGCACGAAGGTAGTATGCCCGGCGCGTTGGAGACGGGTCTGCTTTGCCTTGGCTTTTGCCCGGCTCGCCCGTTTACGTTTTTTGGTCTCTGACGCCATGTGTAAGCCTGTGCTGAGGAGGGATCGACTCAATTTTGGCTATGATAACCGATTTCAAAATCCCACAATTTGCAGCCGCAGGCTGCCCAGTTCATGCATAGGCATTTCAAAATGCCTATGCATCAAGCTGGGGTCGCCTCAGAAAACGGATTTTAAAGTACGCTAAGCGATTTCAGTCGTCGTAATGGCCGGAATCTTCCTCCACCCACCTTGACGGTGCTGCGTCACAGGTAATCACCAGTTAGGTTGATGTGCTCCCAGCCCAGCGGCGACAGGTACTGCAGCAGCGATTCATCGACAGCGGCGACAGGTACTGCAGCAGCGATTCATCGACAGCGGTGCCATGTCCGCGTAATGCGTTTGCGGACCGCTCCAGGTAAACCGTGTTCCACAGCACTATTGCAGCAGTCACCAAGTTGAGGCCGCTGGCACGGTAGCGTTGCTGTTCGAAGCTACGGTCTCGGATTTCGCCCAGCCGGTTAAAGAAGACAGCCCTGGCCAGCGCATTGCGCGCTTCGCCCTTGTTCAGTCCTGCAATCATGCTAGCTATGTCGTCATTTGGCCGGGTCAGTTCCCCCCAAGCAAGTTCCCTAATCTATGCCATAGCCGCTGAAGCAACATTAATCTGCGCGCAGAGCTTTCACTGATGAAGAAATCCAGCTTTAGCGGCAACAGCGCGGGGAAATTCTGACCATTACGACGAGTGAAATCGCTTAGCGTACTTTAAAATCCGTTTTCTGAGGCGACCCCTGACCGTGTGAAGCGGGTCATGGATCGCTTTGCCAAACAGGTTGATCCCGCCGCCGCCAGTCAGCGCGCGCGTGACCTCAGCGCCAAGGACCTTTACACGCGCAAGGCAAAGTTCAGCCAGAACGTGCATTACCTGGACAAGCAGACCGACAAGACCCTGTTTGTGGACACGGGCAAAACTATCTCCATGCGCCGCACGGGTATTACCGAATCCGGGGTGTCGGTGGCCCTCCAGCTGGCCCGGGAGCGGTTCGGCAGCACACTGACCATCACCGGCACCGCCGAATTCAAAAAACTGGTGATCGAGGCGGTGGCCAAGAACGGTCTGGACGTGCATTTCACCGACAAGGCCATGAACCAAAGCCTGGCGGACCGCCGTGCAGAGTTGGACATCGAGCGTGGTGGCCAGAGCATTGGTCCTGCCACCGATCTGCCTCGGCACGTTGACGATTCCACACGGGACGTTCGGGACCAGGCGGACCGGATGGGCGTCACGGTGCCCATCGAAGCGCTGTATGGAGAAGGAAAAACCGCCGAGCAGGTTAGCCAGGCGCTGGCCACCCAGCTCGACACCGTGCCCGAGCCGGAGTGCATTGCGTTCGTGGAGAAGGTGGCGATCACCCTGGGCATTCCAGAACGCGGCGAGCCCAAAGGCGACCAGGCGTTTGCGCAATGGCAGGCGCAGCGTGCGCAACCGGCGGCGGATTCCGCAGCAACGGCTTCAGCAGAAACGCCGACCCCCGTGCCAACGCCTTCAGACGCTGCGCCTGAACCGGTGAGCCCAGAAGCCGCGAAGCCTGCTCAGGCCAACGACCCGGACCTGCAGAGCCCCAGCGAGCTGGTCAGGCTTGAAGCGCAATGGCGTCGGGATTTCCCGATGTCCGAAGCAGATGTCAGGGCCTCGGATACGGGGTCTGGGGAGCAATGGAACAGGGAAGTCAGTTAAGCGCAATTTCCTGTTGGTCAGTGCATCGTTGGGGAGTTGGATCCGCAGCAATGCTTGAATTTGCGTCCACTGCTGCATGGGCAGGGGGCGTTGCGTCCAATTTTCGGTCCTTCTCTGCGTAGTGGTACATCGGGTGGTGACAGTGCCAGCGACCATCGATGAGGCTCGAAGAAGCGATAGATTATCGTCAAACTGGCGATCATCATCTCAATCACTTCTTCACGCTTTTCGTTAGTAACCGACGGTGGTCGCAGCGCTGGATCGGGGTCATTCTCATAGGCCAAGAGCATGATGGGGAGCATCGGCCCGCTATGTTCGTCGCTGTCGATCAGGTCACGCCAACTTCCAGGTCGGGCCTGAACTCCGCGCATAAAGCCCAGAGCCCAATCGTTGCCGTAAGTAATGCCATCGTCATCCTCCAACAGCACTGGCAAATACACGTCAGGCTCCTCCAGCGTGTTAAGCAATACCGATGCAATCGTATTCCAGTGGCGCATGATGAGCCCCATCATGTCGGTAGCCTGAGCGTTGCTTTCAAAACTGAAATTCTCGCCCAAGATTTGTGGCAGGTACTCGCTGGGAGGCACCATCTCCGGACCACAGATCAGTGCCCAAAATAGCCGTCAAGCATTTCAATGTTCATGGCCGGTGAGCCAATGGCATCAAGAAAACCAGTCAGCCTATCGAGTTCGGCCTCGGTCAGTGCTTGTTGGAAAGGTGGATGGCTCATGGGTGTTTGTTCCAATAGGGGCCGCCTCAGAAAAAGGATTTTAAAGTACGTTAAGCTGAACTGATTTCAGTCGTTGTAGTGGCCAGAATCTTGGCGACGGCAGCTAGGGGTACTCTTGGCGGGCGTGCAGGACGTCCAAGATGCTGATGCGCTCTGTACCGACGCGGTAGACAACCAGGTAGTTGGGATGCACAACCGCTTCGCGCGTTCCTGGAACACGGCCGGGACGGTGGATGTAAGGGTGCAGGGGGAGAGCCTCGACCATGGCCTCAAGGGTTGCCTGCATCTGCTCGGCAGCATAAGGGTTGCGCTCGGCTAGGTAGCCGGCGATTTCCTCCAGTGCCTCCAAAGCTTGTGGAAGCCACTCAACTAGCACGGCGGCGCTTTGCCTCGATCATGGCTCTGACGCGAGCCATTGCTTCATCGTGCGGCACGGGTGGACGCGGATCGGCCAAACTGTGCTCGATACGCTGGCGAAACCAACGGTCGTAATTGTCGGCCTGTTCTTGGGTCTCGAACTCCGAGACGCGAGGGTCAAGTTGAATGCTCATGATGCCTCCTGATGAAATTGTACGCCCAAACCGTCGAAATGACCGTCCTGTCATGTTGAGTGTTCTTTCGGCACCTGAATGACGCCATCAGCAATACCTTGGGCCAGCAACTCCATCATTTTCGCGAAGCGAAACAATCCTGGATATTGCAGGCAGATATAGTCCATCTGGACCTTTGATGAGCTGTCGAGCACCTGTTTGAAAGCCAGCATATAGTCATAGCAGCCCTGAAGTAGCTGGCTATCGCCACTTTCTGTAGCTGGAAATCGGCTGGCATAATCATGGACTATCTTCGCCAGTTGGTGTTGCTCTGCGGATAAATCGAGCATTTTTTTGCCTGATGAAAGGGTTCGATACTGTTGACCAAGAGGCTGGAAATAATTCAGCAAGGTCACAGACGGTTACTGAACCAAGCAGCACCTCAGACATCTGCCTTAGTCGCCAGGTACTGCGACCAAACGCGTTTTACCTGGCTGACGCTGACCCCCGCCAGCCGAGCAGTCTCTGCAATGCTACACCCGCCGCTTTTAAAGGCAATGATCTGTTCATGCACTTTAGCATTCGGCTTGCGTCCTCTATATAGACCAGCGCTCTTAGCCAAGTCGATGCCTTGCCGCTGTCGCTCTCGACGGTCTTCGAAGTCGTCACGCGCTATTTGCAGTGCCACACGCAACAGCATGTCTTGTACGCCTTGCAACACCACCTTGGCGACGCCACTGGATGCCTCGGCCAATTCCGATAAATCGACGATGCCGGGCACCGCCAAGCGTGCGCCCTTAGCCTTGATCGCGTCCACAAGCCTTTCTGCTTCGACCAAGGGAAGACGGCTGATTCGGTCGATCTTCTCAGCGATGACGACTTCACCTGGTTGCAGGTCCTCGATCATGCGCAACAGCTCGGGACTGTCGGATCGAGCGCCCGAGGCTTTTTCGCGATAGACCGCAGCCACGTAGTAGCCCGATGCTCGCGCATTGCCAATGATCGCTTCTTGGCGCTGCAAGTCCTGGTCTTCGGTACTGACACGCAGGTACACCCGCGCAACATTGAGAGTCGTCATCATATGGCCCATTTTGGTATACCCAAAGGGACAGAGTCTATCAGGGGTGGCTCATTTATCCAGAAAGCAATCCTAAAGAGCCATGTAGAAAAGAGCTACCCATTTGAGCCGTATCATTTTGCACCGCTACACCTTTGTGTCCTTTCGGCGCTAAGCACAGGAATAGGTCAGTTCACGATTGTGCTAATTAGCTAATTAGCACAATCGCGACTCTGAGAAAGGCGTCTACTTGGTCGAGCCGGGCATGGCCTTGCGCCAGTTCCAAGGCCACAACATTAAGAGCCGTAGGAGCGTTACGTGGCGCTGGCGGCCGAGGCTGCAATGGAGCAACCAACCGACCATAAGATGAATGGCCAATTGCTGTTATCGGCATAGCTAGGTGGGTTAATGCCTTTAGCTATTTAGCTATTTAGCTAAATCAATAATCTGCTTGCACTCATCCAGATCATGGCTATACTTTGCTTAGTCTTAGCTAATTAGCTAATTAGATAAAAAGGAAGCCCCGCAAATGCTACCCCCTCTTGCTATCGGCTGCATCTCTCAAAAAGGCGGCGCTTGGAAATCTACAATCGCGCGCGCACTTGCTACCACCTACACGGCAGCAGGTTGGGAAACTAAGATTATCGACCTCGACACAAAACAAGCTACAGCTACCAACTGGCAGCAGCGCCGTCTGCTGGCTAACATCGAACCCGCTATTCCGGTACAGCTCTTTGGCAATGTGGCCACCGCAGTCAGTCGCGCCGGAGATGCCGATCTATACATTTTCGACGGCCCGGCGAACGCCACCGAAGAAACTGTGAAGATCGCCAAGGCCAGCAACTTGCTGATACTGCCAACGGGCCTAACTTTAGACGACCTCGACCCACAAATTGCGCTTGCCAACACCTTGGCCGATCTGCACGGCGTGCCGGTAGACCGCATAGTGTTTGCCCTATGCAAGGCTACAAAGCGCGATGCGGCAACTGATGCCGCACGCGAGTACCTGGGAAAAACGCGCTTCGCCACACTCGCTGGTTCAATCCAGCACCAAGATTGCTATGCAGACGCAATGAACAAGGGCCGCTCTGTAACCGAAACCTCATTTCGGAGCCCACGCGCCAAGGCAATGGAAGTCATCCAATCAGCTGTCGATCACTTCAGCCGACTCACTAAATAGCATAAAAGCTAATTAGCTAAAGCGCGAATTAGCTAATAATGTGTTATTATGAGGTCACCGCTAATTTAGGACTCAACGCTATGTCTACCAAGACTTCCAAGCCCGGCGAAGCCCCTGTCGTCAAGGTGCCCAAACCACCACGTCGCGATTTAGGTGAGCCACCAAAATCAGCCGCCGACACGGCAGCAGTTGGCAACAATACTAAGGTAGCGGCAGACGACAAACTGGTGGACTTAGGCTTTAAGCTCGATCAAGCATTCAGGCGTGAGTTCCGCACATTCTGCGCGAGCAATGATATATCGCAGGTAGGTGCGTTCAAGGAGGCAATGAAGGACTACATGAAAAAGAAGGGCTGGCAATCCAGCGAGTAAGAAAGTCGAGTGCCAAGGGCTTCTACCACCTTGATGCATAGGAATTTCAAAATGCCTATGCATGAACCTGACGCTGTGAAGGAGGCGTCATGCCTTCATAGCGATGCGTAGGAAGACGCTGATGCGTTACTTATGCAGTGAAAATCCCTATAAATCCGCATTAACACAGTTTATTTTACCGCTGAGCCTAGGTGCGGACGCACCTTCCCCCTGTCAGGGCTTCACGTACCTCATCTGCGCGATCGCCTGAGCGTTGAGGACCAGTCCCTGCACCGTCAGCCCGCTGATCGCTGCCGTGTATACCATCCGCGCGCCACACAGCACGCAGCGGAACGGATCGACGTTTAGAAAGGCTTTGGCCATCGGCGCAAAATACAGCTTTGGTACCGGTCCTGGCGTCGCCATCTTCAGTGCTTCATACACCTTCGGCAGGTATTTCCCACACACCCGATTGGCCAGAAAACCAAAATACCGGATCATCCGGAAATGCTTTTCCGGGATGTGCTGGACCACCCGGCGCAGCATGTCGGCCTGGCTCAGCGTTTCCTGCTGATAGGTCTGCGTGCGGTGATCCAGGTAGGTAAAGCTCAACGTGGCCCCGCAGGTGTAATGCGCCAGACGACTGCCCGAGATCGGCGGTTTTTTCAGGTAGCGGCCCAGGTAATTGACGGTCTTTCGGCCGTTTTCCGTCTTCTTCGACAAGTGGATGTGCCAGTGCTGGCCACCAGCGGTCAGTATCAAACGGCGCCAGTCGCTTTCACAGTGGATGTGGGCCAGCTGCGGCGGCATCGTCAGTTGCGAAAGCGGCTGTCCCAGCAGGTAATCGCGCACCAGCCACATCCAGCGCCGCCGCAGGGCCTCTTTGTGGAACGACAGATTTTTCCAGACGCCCTGCTCATCCAGGCCGCCCGCGGTCACCGACAGGTGGACGTGGGGATGCCAGTTGAGCCGCCGGCCATAGGTGTGCAGCGCACCGAAAATCCCGACGCGCAAACCGCGCCGCTTGGCGGTGTAGATCAGGTTATCGGCCGCCAGACGAAACAGCGCATCGAGCAGCCAGCGGTTGTAGAAGAACAGGGACCACAGCGTGTCGGGCAGCGTGAACACCAGATGCTGCCAGGGGCAGTCGGGCAGACGGTTGTTTTGCACGGCGATCCACTGGTCGGTGGCCTTTTTGCCGCAGGAAGGACAGGCCCGGCAATGGCAGGTGTTGCACAGGTATTTGACGTGCGGGCAATGCTCATTGGCACAGGTGTAGTGTTTGACGCCCAGTATCGAGGTGCCGCAGGCGAGCATTTTGCTGATCGACTCCACTTCGATTTGGCGCAGACCGCCGGCTTCCAGCAAATCTGCCCAGCAGCCGTTGGCCGTGAAGAGGTTTTTGAGCGGTCGAGGTTTGTAAGCAGGCGGTGCAGAGGCCACGTCAGCAGGGCGGCTCCTCATCGTGGTGAATGACGGCGGTGATGGCGAATCCGCCTGGCCCTTCTCTCATCTAAACGCTTACGCAAGAAGCGTCGGGAAACCTGTCGTTCAGATACGTTGTCTGGCAGCAACTACAAAGATCGACATCACCGAAAGGATCGATATCGAAGGAAAAGTCGGTATCGGGCACGAAGGTAGTATGCCCGGCGCGTTGGAGACGGGTCTGCTTTGCCTTGGCTTTTGCCCGGCTCGCCCGTTTACGTTTTTTGGTCTCTGACGCCATGTGTAAGCCTGTGCTGAGGAGGGATCGACTCGATTTCGGCTATGATAACCGATTTCAAAATCCCACAATTTGCAGCCGCAGGCTGCCCAGTTCCGCTTTGTCAACAGCCAGTGCCAGTTCCTAGCCCCGCTGACGCCGTTGCAGCCACGCTACGCGAAAAAAGTAGCCGATGCCGATAGCCTGATGGCGGTCATCATGGCCCAGGCCATGAACCACGGCAACCTGGTAATGGCCAAGACGAGCGACATTCCCTACCATGTGCTAGAGACAACCTACCAGCAGTATCTACGTCAGGCATCGCTACAAGCCGCCAACGATTGCATCAGCAACGGCATCAGTGCGCTGCCAATCTTCCCGCATTATTCGTTTGACCTCGACGTGCTGTACGGCGCAGTCGATGGTCAGAAATTTAGCGTCGAACGGCCCACCATCAAGGCGCGTTACTCGCGCAAATACTTTGGCCGTGGCAAGGGCGTGGTTGCCTACACGCTGCTGTGCAACCACGTGCCGCTTAATGGCGACCTGATGGGGGCTCACGATTACGAAGGCCACCATGTGTTCGACATCTGGTACCGCAATACGTCAGATATCGTGCCGACGGCAATCACTGGAGACATGCACAGCGTCAACAAGGTTAACTTCGCCATCCTACATTGGTTTGGCTCGCGTTTCGAACCGCGATTCACCAACCTCGGCAATCAGTTGAAGGAGCTGTACTGCGCAGACGATCTGTCACTCTATGATAAATGCCTGATCCGGCCGGTCGGTCAGATCGACCGGCAACTCATCATCAGCGAAAAGTCCAATATCGATCAGATTGTTGCCACCCTGGGTCTGAAGGAAATGACGCAAGGAGTACTGATTCGCAAACTCTGCACCTACACCGCGCCAAACCCAACGCGGCGCGCGATCTTCGAGTTCGACAAACTGATACGCAGCATCTATACGCTGCGCTATCTACGCGATCCGCAACTTGAACGAAACGTGCACCGCTCGCAGAACCGTATCGAGTCCTATCACCAGCTACGCTCGGCCATCGCCCAGGTTGGGGGCAAGAAAGAGTTGACCGGGCGCACCGACATCGAGATAGAAATCAGCAACCAGTGCGCGCGTCTGATTGGTAACGCGATCATCTATTACAACTCGGCGATCCTGTCCCGGCTGTTGACCAAGTACGAGGCGAGCGATAACACCAAGGCACTGGGATGGCTCGCTCAAATATCGCCGGTAGCCTGGCGACACATCCTACTCAACGGGCACTACACCTTTAACAGCGAAGGGAAGCTTATTGACCTCGATATAATGATTGAAGGAATGGATCTGGGATGACGAAGCTTTCTGGGGGCCGTCATTCAGTCCAACAAAAAAATCTGGGGTTTGGGCGTACAACCCCGTCTTGAGCGGGGTCAGGCCCATCACGGCGGCGATGGACATAAAGGTCAGCACACCGAAGAAGCCCGCCAGGCGACGGGCGTTCTTGGTCTTGGCCTTCTCGTCGGCGGCGATGTTCTTCTCGAAATACCGCGCTGCATGGATGTATGCCTGTTCAGCCAGGCTGATGTCTTGTGCGGTGGCCGCGTCGATGCTGGTACGGGCGGCCAGTTGCCGCTCCTGCTCGATCACGTCCTGTTTTGATTTTCGAAACTTTTTCATAGATCACCTAAACGGAACAAACACGCGCTGCGCGGATCAGTTCGCGGAGCATTTAGAGTCGTTGGGCGGGGCCTCGGCGGGCTTTGCCGGGGAGGCGCTTGCGGCGGTTGCCGGGCGCTTTGGACTGGTGGTCTTGAGCGACTGGGCCTTGGGCGCAGGGCTCGTTGCTGGCAACACCCGGCCAGGCACAGGAGCGGGCGTTGTCACGGGGGCAGCCCGAGGCGCAGGGGCATGGGTGAAGGGCATGTCTTCCCACTGCCCTTCCGGTTCGGAAAGCTTGGGTGCAGAGCCACACCCTGAAAGCAAGGCAGCCGAAAGCAGCCCGCTCAAAGCAAGTTTGACATTCATAGTGGAGTACCTGAGAGAAGCGAGGGTGATGCGAGTAGGGAGAGGATGTAGCCGGTACAGCGAGGTGCTATTTGATGTTGTTGCGTCCCCTCCGCAGTCTTGAAATGCCGGCGGCGGCACCGCTGGTCATGCTTCTTGCTGCTCCAAATCCTGAAATTTTGCTGATCATTCCGCCTCCGGAGGGGCCACCACCCATGATCGAGGCCGCTTGCTGAGGCAGTTCGACGACAAGCGCTGTGAACGTGCAGAAGACAATCAGGATGGTGAGATTACCCTCCAGGTTGGTATTCAATATTCCATCTTTAATCATCACGGTGTTGATAAAGCCGATTTCGATCGCCAGCACGACCGATATCAACACCTGAGCCAACATAAAGCCCGCGATGGCTGAAACCCAGCCCCAGAAATACTGCCGGGTCTGGTCAAACAGCAGAAAGGCGATGAACAGAGGCCCTACCGCCACAATAGCCGTTGTCGACACCTTCAGTACAAACAGCGTGGCGACGGCAGCGAGCAAGAACGGGATACCGCCCAGCACATAAAACACCACCCCCTGAATGCCCAACCAAATATCAGAAAAACTGGCTCTGAAGATATTGAACTTCATAGCCCCTATCAGTGCGCTCAGGTTCGAAGCATAAGCAACAATCAGACTGTCGATCTGGTTGGTTTGCGCGCCCTCCTGGCCGGACAAAATGCCCCCCATCCAGTTGGGCAAGCCGGTGACGAAGGGCACAATCGTCTGAACGAACCATTGCAGGTTGAATGCGCACGCAGTGATGAACGCCATTTTAAAAATTTCTTTCGCCACATCCTCGAAGGCAACGTTCATGCCCCGGTACAGCCATTGCATGTTGCGAAGCGTGAAGTGGATCAACCACAGGGTCCCGATGAGCGCTCCCAGCCCCAGCATCACCTTGGCCATCCCGGTGACCAAGGCGCTTTGCAGAGCGGCATCAACGAAATTGAACAACGTCTGGGCTATCTTTGTTACGTCCATGCCGCCTCCGTTATTTTGCGCGGGTATAGGTAGTGTTATCGAAATAGATGACATCGCCTTCCAAACGCATGGTTAAAAGACCACCAACCATGCTTAAAACGGTGTCTGACTCTGCCTTGCCTTCGAATCGCTGCAAGCCCTTTTCCTTTTTTTCATTTTTCCCCATTAGGTCCCGTGTGGTGTTTGTGGTCTCAAGGTTTATATGAAAAACTTCTCCGTCTTTTGAGATATCCATGACAAAGCTTGGCGTGAACTGGGCAGCCTGCGGCTGCAAATTGTGGGATTTTGAAATCGGTTATCATAGCCAAAATTGAGTCGATCCCTCCTCAGCACAGGCTTACACATGGCGTCAGAGACAAAAAAACGTAAACGGGCAAGCCGGGCAAAAGCCAAGGCAAAGCAGACCCGTCTCCAACGCGCCGGGCATACCACCTTCGTTCCCGATACCGAATTTTTCTTCGATGTCGATCCTTTGGGTGATGTCGATCTTTGTAGTTGCTGCCAGACAGCGTATCTGAACGACAGGTTTCCCGACGCTTCTTGCGTAAGCGTTTCGATGAGAGAAGGGCCAGGCGGATTCGCCATCACCGCCGTCATTCACCACGATGAGGAGCCATCCTGCTGACGTGGCCTCTGCACCGCCTGCTTACAAACCTCGACCGCTCAAAAACCTCTTCACGGCCAACGGCTGCTGGGCAGATTTGCTGGAAGCCGGCGGTCTGCGCCAAATCGAAGTGGAGTCGATCAGCAAAATGCTCGCCTGCGGCACCTCGATACTGGGCGTCAAACACTACACCTGTGGCAATGAGCATTGCCCGCACGTCAAATACCTGTGCAACACCTGCCATTGCCGGGCCTGTCCTTCCTGCGGCAAAAAGGCCACCGACCAGTGGATCGCCGTGCAAAACAACCGTCTGCCCGACTGCCCCTGGCAGCATCTGGTGTTCACGCTGCCCGACACGCTGTGGTCCCTGTTCTTCTACAACCGCTGGCTGCTCGATGCGCTGTTTCGTCTGGCGGCCGATAACCTGATCTACACCGCCAAGCGGCGCGGTTTGCGCGTCGGGATTTTCGGTGCGCTGCACACCTATGGCCGGCGGCTCAACTGGCATCCCCACGTCCACCTGTCGGTGACCGCGGGCGGCCTGGATGAGCAGGGCGTCTGGAAAAATCTGTCGTTCCACAAAGAGGCCCTGCGGCGGCGCTGGATGTGGCTGGTGCGCGATTACCTGCTGGGACAGCCGCTTTCGCAACTGACGATGCCGCCGCAGCTGGCCCACATCCACTGTGAAAGCGACTGGCGCCGTTTGATACTGACCGCTGGTGGCCAGCACTGGCACATCCACTTGTCGAAGAAGACGGAAAACGGCCGAAAGACCGTCAATTACCTGGGCCGCTACCTGAAAAAACCGCCGATCTCGGGCAGTCGTCTGGCGCATTACACCTGCGGGGCCACGTTGAGCTTTACCTACCTGGATCACCGCACGCAGACCTATCAGCAGGAAACGCTGAGCCAGGCCGACATGCTGCGCCGGGTGGTCCAGCACATCCCGGAAAAGCATTTCCGGATGATCCGGTATTTTGGTTTTCTGGCCAATCGGGTGTGTGGGAAATACCTGCCGAAGGTGTATGAAGCACTGAAGATGGCGACGCCAGGACCGGTACCAAAGCTGTATTTTGCGCCGATGGCCAAAGCCTTTCTAAACGTCGATCCGTTCCGCTGCGTGCTGTGTGGCGCGCGGATGGTATACACGGCAGCGATCAGCGGGCTGACGGTGCAGGGACTGGTCCTCAACGCTCAGGCGATCGCGCAGATGAGGTACGTGAAGCCCTGACAGGGGGAAGGTGCGTCCGCACCTAGGCTCAGCGGTAAAATAAACTGTGTTAATGCGGATTTATAGGGATTTTCACTGCATAAGTAACGCATCAGCGTCTTCCTACGCATCGCTATGAAGGCATGACGCCTCCTTCACAGCGTCAGGTTCATGCATAGGCATTTTGAAATTCCTATGCATCAAGGTGGTAGAAGCCCTTGGCACTCGACTTTCTTACTCGCTGGATTGCCAGCCCTTCTTTTTCATGTAGTCCTTCATTGCCTCCTTGAACGCACCTACCTGCGATATATCATTGCTCGCGCAGAATGTGCGGAACTCACGCCTGAATGCTTGATCGAGCTTAAAGCCTAAGTCCACCAGTTTGTCGTCTGCCGCTACCTTAGTATTGTTGCCAACTGCTGCCGTGTCGGCGGCTGATTTTGGTGGCTCACCTAAATCGCGACGTGGTGGTTTGGGCACCTTGACGACAGGGGCTTCGCCGGGCTTGGAAGTCTTGGTAGACATAGCGTTGAGTCCTAAATTAGCGGTGACCTCATAATAACACATTATTAGCTAATTCGCGCTTTAGCTAATTAGCTTTTATGCTATTTAGTGAGTCGGCTGAAGTGATCGACAGCTGATTGGATGACTTCCATTGCCTTGGCGCGTGGGCTCCGAAATGAGGTTTCGGTTACAGAGCGGCCCTTGTTCATTGCGTCTGCATAGCAATCTTGGTGCTGGATTGAACCAGCGAGTGTGGCGAAGCGCGTTTTTCCCAGGTACTCGCGTGCGGCATCAGTTGCCGCATCGCGCTTTGTAGCCTTGCATAGGGCAAACACTATGCGGTCTACCGGCACGCCGTGCAGATCGGCCAAGGTGTTGGCAAGCGCAATTTGTGGGTCGAGGTCGTCTAAAGTTAGGCCCGTTGGCAGTATCAGCAAGTTGCTGGCCTTGGCGATCTTCACAGTTTCTTCGGTGGCGTTCGCCGGGCCGTCGAAAATGTATAGATCGGCATCTCCGGCGCGACTGACTGCGGTGGCCACATTGCCAAAGAGCTGTACCGGAATAGCGGGTTCGATGTTAGCCAGCAGACGGCGCTGCTGCCAGTTGGTAGCTGTAGCTTGTTTTGTGTCGAGGTCGATAATCTTAGTTTCCCAACCTGCTGCCGTGTAGGTGGTAGCAAGTGCGCGCGCGATTGTAGATTTCCAAGCGCCGCCTTTTTGAGAGATGCAGCCGATAGCAAGAGGGGGTAGCATTTGCGGGGCTTCCTTTTTATCTAATTAGCTAATTAGCTAAGACTAAGCAAAGTATAGCCATGATCTGGATGAGTGCAAGCAGATTATTGATTTAGCTAAATAGCTAAATAGCTAAAGGCATTAACCCACCTAGCTATGCCGATAACAGCAATTGGCCATTCATCTTATGGTCGGTTGGTTGCTCCATTGCAGCCTCGGCCGCCAGCGCCACGTAACGCTCCTACGGCTCTTAATGTTGTGGCCTTGGAACTGGCGCAAGGCCATGCCCGGCTCGACCAAGTAGACGCCTTTCTCAGAGTCGCGATTGTGCTAATTAGCTAATTAGCACAATCGTGAACTGACCTATTCCTGTGCTTAGCGCCGAAAGGACACAAAGGTGTAGCGGTGCAAAATGATACGGCTCAAATGGGTAGCTCTTTTCTACATGGCTCTTTAGGATTGCTTTCTGGATAAATGAGCCACCCCTGATAGACTCTGTCCCTTTGGGTATACCAAAATGGGCCATATGATGACGACTCTCAATGTTGCGCGGGTGTACCTGCGTGTCAGTACCGAAGACCAGGACTTGCAGCGCCAAGAAGCGATCATTGGCAATGCGCGAGCATCGGGCTACTACGTGGCTGCGGTCTATCGCGAAAAAGCCTCGGGCGCTCGATCCGACAGTCCCGAGCTGTTGCGCATGATCGAGGACCTGCAACCAGGTGAAGTCGTCATCGCTGAGAAGATCGACCGAATCAGCCGTCTTCCCTTGGTCGAAGCAGAAAGGCTTGTGGACGCGATCAAGGCTAAGGGCGCACGCTTGGCGGTGCCCGGCATCGTCGATTTATCGGAATTGGCCGAGGCATCCAGTGGCGTCGCCAAGGTGGTGTTGCAAGGCGTACAAGACATGCTGTTGCGTGTGGCACTGCAAATAGCGCGTGACGACTTCGAAGACCGTCGAGAGCGACAGCGGCAAGGCATCGACTTGGCTAAGAGCGCTGGTCTATATAGAGGACGCAAGCCGAATGCTAAAGTGCATGAACAGATCATTGCCTTTAAAAGCGGCGGGTGTAGCATTGCAGAGACTGCTCGGCTGGCGGGGGTCAGCGTCAGCCAGGTAAAACGCGTTTGGTCGCAGTACCTGGCGACTAAGGCAGATGTCTGAGGTGCTGCTTGGTTCAGTAACCGTCTGTGACCTTGCTGAATTATTTCCAGCCTCTTGGTCAACAGTATCGAACCCTTTCATCAGGCAAAAAAATGCTCGATTTATCCGCAGAGCAACACCAACTGGCGAAGATAGTCCATGATTATGCCAGCCGATTTCCAGCTACAGAAAGTGGCGATAGCCAGCTACTTCAGGGCTGCTATGACTATATGCTGGCTTTCAAACAGGTGCTCGACAGCTCATCAAAGGTCCAGATGGACTATATCTGCCTGCAATATCCAGGATTGTTTCGCTTCGCGAAAATGATGGAGTTGCTGGCCCAAGGTATTGCTGATGGCGTCATCCAGGTACCGAAAAAACACTAAAAGTGACAGACCGGAAATTTTGGCGATTCCGGCGTCCTACGAAATTGCGCTCCACTTGACCACCCGTTTGCATTCGTTTTGACCAGCGATTGCAACTGATTTGACCAGCACGCGTTGTAACCATGATGGGGTCTGGGGAGCAATGGAACAGGGAAGTCAGTTAAGCGAAACTTCCAGATGGTCAGTGCATCGTTGGGGAGTTGGATCCGCAGCAATGCTTGAATTTTCGTACACTGCTGCCCGGACTAGAGGGCGTTGCGTCCAATTTTCGGTCCTTCTCTGCGTAGTGGTACATTGCCCCTTGGGAGCGAAGCTACAATTTGACGAAATTTAGCTTAACGGGGTTCTATAAACCGGAGCAGGAACAATCATACAGCTAAGTCGAGTGGAATATCACTTATATCTTTAAGCCGTTTTCCGTCAACCATCACGGCAAGCATATCGATAGCATCATACATTTTCAGTTCTTGTAACGTTTCTTGTAGCTCATATAATGCGAAATGATAAACGCAGTCAATATCGCCAGTCCCTAACGCAATTGAGGCTAGCCTGCTGGGCGTAGGCTCTGCGGTCACTACCATTATATTAGGAAGTTTGCCTTTTCTGTTCCTAATGAGATTTAATGCCTCCGAACGGGCATTTTGTGCTCTGTCGCTTCGAATTGTCCATTTGCATGAAATGCTAGCATGAAGCAGTGGATAACCGCCATTCGCTTCTCTTAAACTTGATAGTGTGCATACCGATCTGTCAACAAGTTCCTCATGTCGATTAATGGCATTGTCGGATTCAAGCCCTCTGACTACGACAATGTCGGGCGTAATCGTATAATCTGAGCCCAGAGCCGCAGCCAACTCTGGGTCGTTTCTTGCTGCTCTGTCTAAGGCTACTAAATGAGTATATTGCTCGTACCGAGCAATTTCTAATCTGTTTCTGCCGCCCACTTGATGCACATCCCAGTTCCCAGGTCGTAAATGCCCAAGGTGCAGGAAAGTGTCTTTAACAAAGTCAGCACATAAACCTTCAAACTGATTGCCAGAGGTTTGCCCAGCAAGACGTTCAGCTATGGTTTCTGCTTTTAGAGTCTCAGCAATTCCCCTAGCAATCGCAATACTGGTGCGATTGCTACTGTCAGCGTTGCTTGGAATATTCTTATCATTAATCGTAAGAGTAGTTTTTAACAATGCCGCATGAAAATTTTTACGTGCTTGCTGAAATTGGACGTCCATGACAATTATGCAACCTGAATAAGACGGCGGATTGAAAGAGCTTCAAATATTCTCTCGGCTACTGCTTTTGCAACTGGTGGAGGAAAAGCATTGCCAATTTGACGATAGGTTGCTGTTTTCTTTCCATGAAATTTCCAGTCGTCAGGGAACCCCTGAACTCTCGCCGCCATTCGTGTGGTCAGTCGAGGCATTCCCACAAAATCACTCGCTGGCGGAATGTCAGCTAAACCATGACCACAAACGCCGAGCGTTGCCCAGGCTTTTTTAGCACGAGTTGGTCCCAAGTCTGGACCACCGTGCTTTTTTGACCCCCCAACCAATGTAGGTGCTATCGAGTCAGCAATTTCCCGCCAGCGATCTGCCCCTTTCCAACCATCTACTGCCATCAAATCATGCAGAAGCTGGCCAACAGTTGGCGGCTGCACTAAACCCGGTTCAGGCCAATGAAATTTATCAGCATACTTCTTTTGAACTCCTACAAAAACGACCCTAGGACGAAGTTGTGATACACCATAATCCGAAGCATTCAGCAAACGCCAACCAGCCACATAGCCAAGACTTTTAAGTTGCTTTTCTACCTTGTTGCGGTAATCAGAAAAAATGGCATCCATCAAGCCCCGGACGTTTTCAAGCATTACGGCTTTTGGCCGTATTTCGTCTACCAAACGAATAGCTTCTGGAAAAAGGTCCCGCTCATCATCTGCGCCAAGCTGCAATCCAGCCTTGGAGAATGGAGGGCACGGCACACCGCCTGCCACAAGGTCCACCCCAAAGAAAGGCGATCCATTGAACTGGCGTAGGTCTTCCTCTTTGACGTTCCACTCTGGACGGTTCAGGCGAAGAGTGGCACACGCAGGCGGCTCAATTTCTACCAACGCTTCATGACCAAACCCCGCCATTTCCAGGCCCAGTGCTTGTCCGCCTGCCCCTGCACACATTTCGAGCGATGTAAAACGGCTCATTGAGACCCCCAAAATACTGGATATACATACAATAATGACGAAAAAATACCATAAATACCTATTCTCGTATACGGGGTTAAACGCAATCAATCCCGGTCGAAAAACGCGATGACCGCAGGTCGAGACCATTTCGACTGCAGGCCGCTACAATGTAGAGATTACAAATTGGCCGTTCCATCGGCCAATTTCATAAAGCTCATACATCACAATTCAATTAATAAAATTAAATGTGCTTTTCAAAAAATAATAAGCATTAAGCCAAACCCTTAAATTTAATATTTTCCGATAACCCATTATTTTCTGCCCAGCTTATTACTTTATTACGTAACAATATCTCATACTGCGCAATAGTTTCACCTTCACCACTTCCAAATGGATGGTGATTTTCTCCGTATACTAGATCATTAAGCATATTTTGCACGCCAATCCCGAGATCTGCGTTATCTAATATAGTAAGGTAAGCCATAAGTGGCTTATCTTTTGATTCTTCTTCACCACCTAAAAACCTTTCAAAGTCAGGAATACTGACCTTATGCCGAACTGTTATTCCAGAATCACGCGCAGACGCTATAGCATTTCGTATGCTTGAATTTAGCGACCACATACTGTTATTTCCACCTTTTGAATTATATGGCGCATCACTATCGTGAACAATACCAAAATCCATTTGGAAGTGCTTAAGAACAGATATTAGGGAGAGTAATATTCCTTTGCCTCTAGCCCTAACAATAGTGACTTTATCGGCAAGTTCGTGCTGCCGCTCTATGATGGTAGCTAAAAATGCTGCATGCTCTGTGTCTCCCTCAACCAAAATAGGATAGGACCCAAAAAATATTTCTGCCAAACTCGGATCTATATGCTGTAGCGCTTGAAGCCTTCTTTTTTCATCACCTTGGAATGTTATCAAATCCGACCTGTAGGTCTTAGGAGAAATTAAATCGCCGCCGTGCGTAGCAGGGCGTTCCAGCCTTATGATTGTAGTGTGATCTTCTAAAGCATTTTTTATCGCGGTTAAGCTCATTAAAAACCTGAAGCATAGACCAAAACAACGCCCTTCTAGCACCTGTGCCTTGTTGTGAGACCGAAGTTTCATAATTACCATCTTTCACCTTCAAACCAGCATCTTTTTTTACGAGCCCGGTTAACTCAGATGTTAAACTGGCTGGTTTTATATCAAGCAATACGTGAACTGGGCAGCCTGCGGCTGCAAATTGTGGGATTTTGAAATCGGTTATCATAGCCAAAATTGAGTCGATCCCTCCTCAGCACAGGCTTACACATGGCGTCAGAGACCAAAAAACGTAAACGGGCGAGCCGGGCAAAAGCCAAGGCAAAGCAGACCCGTCTCCAACGCGCCGGGCATACTACCTTCGTGCCCGATACCGACTTTTCCTTCGATATCGATCCTTTCGGTGATGTCGATCTTTGTAGTTGCTGCCAGACAACGTATCTGAACGACAGGTTTCCCGACGCTTCTTGCGTAAGCGTTTAGATGAGAGAAGGGCCAGGCGGATTCGCCATCACCGCCGTCATTCACCACGATGAGGAGCCGCCCTGCTGACGTGGCCTCTGCACCGCCTGCTTACAAACCTCGACCGCTCAAAAACCTCTTCACGGCCAACGGCTGCTGGGCAGATTTGCTGGAAGCCGGCGGTCTGCGCCAAATCGAAGTGGAGTCGATCAGCAAAATGCTCGCCTGCGGCACCTCGATACTGGGCGTCAAACACTACACCTGTGCCAATGAGCATTGCCCGCACGTCAAATACCTGTGCAACACCTGCCATTGCCGGGCCTGTCCCTCCTGCGGCAAAAAGGCCACCGACCAGTGGATCGCCGTGCAAAACAACCGTCTGCCCGACTGCCCCTGGCAGCATCTGGTGTTCACGCTGCCCGACACGCTGTGGTCCCTGTTCTTCTACAACCGCTGGCTGCTCGATGCGCTGTTTCGTCTGGCGGCCGATAACCTGATCTACACCGCCAAGCGGCGCGGTTTGCGCGTCGGGATTTTCGGTGCGCTGCACACCTATGGCCGGCGGCTCAACTGGCATCCCCACGTCCACCTGTCGGTGACCGCGGGCGGCCTGGATGAGCAGGGCGTCTGGAAAAATCTGTCGTTCCACAAAGAGGCCCTGCGGCGGCGCTGGATGTGGCTGGTGCGCGATTACCTGCTGGGACAGCCGCTTTCGCAACTGACGATGCCGCCGCAGCTGGCCCACATCCACTGTGAAAGCGACTGGCGCCGTTTGATACTGACCGCTGGTGGCCAGCACTGGCACATCCACTTGTCGAAGAAGACGGAAAACGGCCGAAAGACCGTCAATTACCTGGGCCGCTACCTGAAAAAACCGCCGATCTCGGGCAGTCGTCTGGCGCATTACACCTGCGGGGCCACGTTGAGCTTTACCTACCTGGATCACCGCACGCAGACCTATCAGCAGGAAACGCTGAGCCAGGCCGACATGCTGCGCCGGGTGGTCCAGCACATCCCGGAAAAGCATTTCCGGATGATCCGGTATTTTGGTTTTCTGGCCAATCGGGTGTGTGGGAAATACCTGCCGAAGGTGTATGAAGCACTGAAGATGGCGACGCCAGGACCGGTACCAAAGCTGTATTTTGCGCCGATGGCCAAAGCCTTTCTAAACGTCGATCCGTTCCGCTGCGTGCTGTGTGGCGCGCGGATGGTATACACGGCAGCGATCAGCGGGCTGACGGTGCAGGGACTGGTCCTCAACGCTCAGGCGATCGCGCAGATGAGGTACGTGAAGCCCTGACAGGGGGAAGGTGCGTCCGCACCTAGGCTCAGCGGTAAAATAAACTGTGTTAATGCGGATTTATAGGGATTTTCACTGCATAAGTAACGCATCAGCGTCTTCCTACGCATCGCTATGAAGGCATGACGCCTCCTTCACAGCGTCAGGTTCATGCATAGGCATTTTGAAATTCCTATGCATGAACTGGGCAGCCTGCGGCTGCAAATTGTGGGATTTTGAAATCGGTTATCATAGCCGAAATCGAGTCGATCCCTCCTCAGCACAGGCTTACACATGGCGTCAGAGACCAAAAAACGTAAACGGGCGAGCCGGGCAAAAGCCAAGGCAAAGCAGACCCGTCTCCAACGCGCCGGGCATACTACCTTCGTGCCCGATACCGACTTTTCCTTCGATATCGATCCTTTCGGTGATGTCGATCTTTGTAGTTGCTGCCAGACAACGTATCTGAACGACAGGTTTCCCGACGCTTCTTGCGTAAGCGTTTAGATGAGAGAAGGGCCAGGCGGATTCGCCATCACCGCCGTCATTCACCACGATGAGGAGCCGCCCTGCTGACGTGGCCTCTGCACCGCCTGCTTACAAACCTCGACCGCTCAAAAACCTCTTCACGGCCAACGGCTGCTGGGCAGATTTGCTGGAAGCCGGCGGTCTGCGCCAAATCGAAGTGGAGTCGATCAGCAAAATGCTCGCCTGCGGCACCTCGATACTGGGCGTCAAACACTACACCTGTGCCAATGAGCATTGCCCGCACGTCAAATACCTGTGCAACACCTGCCATTGCCGGGCCTGTCCTTCCTGCGGCAAAAAGGCCACCGACCAGTGGATCGCCGTGCAAAACAACCGTCTGCCCGACTGCCCCTGGCAGCATCTGGTGTTCACGCTGCCCGACACGCTGTGGTCCCTGTTCTTCTACAACCGCTGGCTGCTCGATGCGCTGTTTCGTCTGGCGGCCGATAACCTGATCTACACCGCCAAGCGGCGCGGTTTGCGCGTCGGGATTTTCGGTGCGCTGCACACCTATGGCCGGCGGCTCAACTGGCATCCCCACGTCCACCTGTCGGTGACCGCGGGCGGCCTGGATGCGGATTCCACGACTATCCGGACACCCATTCCACCAACATCCGGACACTGATTCCATGCTGATCCGGACACTCATTCCACAAGCATCTGGACACCGATTCCACGGCCATCCGGACACTTTCAGGCAGGCAGCAACGCAGGACTATTCACTACTATCGACCTCTTTTTTCGAAGCGAAGAGGTCGTCGTGGAGCGTTTATCCATGCGTAAAATCCGAGAGGTACTACGCCTAAAGTTCGACGCTGGCCTGTCCGTGCGCAAGATCGCCGCCAGCTTATCCATCGGCCATTCGAGTGCAGGGGATTACCTTTGCCGGTTCGCCGCCAGTGGGCTTCAGTGGCCCATCGATATTTCTGACGCGGAGTTGAATCGACGGCTGTTTCCACCGGCAGTGCCAGTGCCGACCGACCAGCGCCCAATGCCTGACTGGGCATGGGTACACGCGGAGTTGCGCCGCCCCGGCGTCACTTTGGCCTTGCTCTGGCAGGAATATCGACTCGCTCACCCGCAAGGCTTCCAATACAGCTGGTTCTGCGAGCACTACCGCCTTTGGACCGCCAAGGTCGACGTGGTCATGCGCCAGGAGCATCGTGCTGGCGAAAAGCTGTTCGTCGATTACGCCGGGCAAACAGCGCCGGTCATCGACCGACAAACCGGCGAGATCCGTCAGGCTCAGATCTTCGTCGCCGTTCTCGGCGCGTCCAGCTACACCTTTGCCGAGGCCACCTGGTCGCAGAAACTGCCCGACTGGCTGGGCTCGCACGTCCGATGCTTTGCTTTTTTCGGCGGCACAACGCAGATCCTGGTGCCCGATAATCTGCGCAGTGGCGTGACTAAAGCGCACCGTTACGAGCCGGATATCAACCCCAGCTACCGCGATCTGGCCGAGCATTACGGCGTCGCCGTCTTGCCTGCTCGCTCGCGCAAGCCCAAGGACAAAGCCAAGGTCGAAGTCGGCGTGCAAGTGGTCGAACGCTGGATCCTGGCGGTGCTGCGCAACCGCCAGTTCTTCTCGCTTGGCGAACTCAACACAGCCATCGCGCTACTGCTGGATCGCCTCAACCACAAGCCCTTCAAAAAGCTGCCCGGCTCACGCCGGTCAGCCTTCGAGGCCATCGACCAACCGGCCCTGGAAGGCCTGCCGGAACACCCGTACGTCTATGCCGAATGGAAAAAGGTACGCGTCCATATCGACTATCACGTTGAGGTCGATGGCCACTTTTACTCGGTGCCGTACCAGCTGGTGAAGCACCAAGTCGAAGTGCGGCTCACGGCCCAGACCGTCGAGTGCTTCCACGCCAACCAGCGCGTGGCCAGCCACCTTCGCTCGCAGCACAAAGGCCGCCACACCACCCAAACCGAGCACATGCCCAAGAGCCACCGCGAGCACGCCGAATGGACACCGCAACGGCTGATCCGCTGGGCAGAGCAGACCGGGCCTAACACCGCCGGCGTCATCACCTACATCCTCGAACGCCGAATCCATCCGCAACACGGCTTCCGCGCCTGCCTGGGCATCCTGCGCCTGAGCAAACAGCACGGCGAAGCGCGGCTGGAAGCCGCGTGCCAGCGGGCGCTGGCACTGGGCGCATGCAGCTACAAAAGCCTCGAGTCGATCCTGCGCCAAGGGCTGGAGCGCCTGCCGCTGGCCCAGCAAAACCTGCCGCTGCTGCCTGACGAGCACATCAACCTGCGTGGCCCGGGCTACTACCACTGACCTGAGAAAGGAGCTTCGAAATGCTACCGAATCCAACGCTCGACAAGCTACAAACCTTGCGCCTGCACGGCATGATCAAGTCGCTGGGCGAACAACACGCAACGCCTGATATCAATGATCTGAGCTTCGACGAACGCTTCGGTCTGATGGTCGATCGCGAGCTGACCGAGCGCGAAGACGCCCGCCTGACCACCCGCCTCAAAGCCGCGCGGTTGCGCCACAACGCCTGCCTGGAAGACATCGACTACCGCAGCCCGCGTGGCCTGGATAAGGCCTTGATCCTGCAACTGGGCAGCGGCCAATGGCTGCGCGATGGCCTGAACCTGATCATCGGCGGGCCGACGGGCGTAGGTAAAACCTGGCTTGCCTGCGCGCTGGCTCACAAAGCCTGCCGCGACGGTTACAGCGTGCGCTATCTGCGTCTGCCGCGCTTGATGGAAGAACTAGGCCTGGCCCACGGCGATGGCCGCTTCGCCAAATTGATGGCCGGCTACGCCAAGACTGACCTGCTGATCCTGGACGACTGGGGCCTGGCACCGTTTACCGCCGCGCAACGGCGCGACATGCTTGAGCTGCTGGACGACCGCTACGGCAACCGCTCGACGCTGGTGACCAGCCAAATGCCAGTGGACAAATGGCATGCGTTGATCGGCGATCCGACCTTGGGCGATGCGATCCTCGACCGGCTGGTGCATAGCGCTTATCGAATTGAACTGAAGGGTGAATCGATGCGCAGGCGCGCAACGAAATTGACGGCGGCAGGGGCTTCAGACTAACAATGCAAACCTGCGTCGCTGCGCTCCGACTGCCTGTCCGGATAAGCGTGGAACGAGTGTCCGGATGTTGGTGGGCTGAGTGTCCGGATGACGTGGAATTCGCAGCCTGGATGAGCAGGGCGTCTGGAAAAATCTGTCGTTCCACAAAGAGGCCCTGCGGCGGCGCTGGATGTGGCTGGTGCGCGATTACCTGCTGGGACAGCCGCTTTCGCAATTGACGATGCCGCCGCAGCTGGCCCACATCCACTGTGAAAGCGACTGGCGCCGTTTGATACTGACCGCTGGTGGCCAGCACTGGCACATCCACTTGTCGAAGAAGACGGAAAACGGCCGAAAGACCGTCAATTACCTGGGCCGCTACCTGAAAAAACCGCCGATCTCGGGCAGTCGTCTGGCGCATTACACCTGCGGGGCCACGTTGAGCTTTACCTACCTGGATCACCGCACGCAGACCTATCAGCAGGAAACGCTGAGCCAGGCCGACATGCTGCGCCGGGTGGTGCAGCACATCCCGGAAAAGCATTTCCGGATGATCCGGTATTTTGGTTTTCTGGCCAATCGGGTGTGTGGGAAATACCTGCCGAAGGTCTATGAAGCATTGAAGATGGCGACGCCAGGACCGACACCGAAGCTGTATTTTGTGCAGATGGCCAAAGCCTTTCTAAACGTCGATCCGTTCCGCTGCGTGCTGTGTGGCGCGCGGATGGTCTACACGGCGGCAATCAGCGGGCTGACGGTGCAGGGACTGGTCCTCAACGCTCAGGCAATCGCGCAGATGAGGTACGTGAAGCCCTGACAGGGGGAAGGTGCGTCCGCACCTAGGCTCAGCGGTAAAATAACCTGCACAAATTCGGATTGATAGGGATTTTCACTGCATAAGTAACGCATCAGCGTCTTCCTACGCATCGCTATGAAGGCATGACGCCTCCTTCACAGCGTCAGGTTCATGCATAGGCATTTTGAAATTCCTATGCATGAACCTGCCGTCAGACGGTCGCCTGACGGTCCTTCAGGCGACTTTCAACGTACTCCCGAGCTTGTCGTTCGAGTTGATCGGTATGACGCGCGAGTTGCTTCTCTGCTTTGCGCATCTCCTTGAGACCCCACTTCTGCACAAGGCGGTCGTAGATTACTCCAGCTTCTGGAGAATCGTAAATTGGCTGAACGTTGAGTATCTGCATCATCCCTTTCGTACTCTCAGACCGTGTATTCATCACAATCTGGGTGTTGTGTGAATCAATAACTTGCATGCCTGCTGACTCGTAAAATGGCACTTTTTTGATCGTGCACGTCAGCTCAGTGTGGGGGTACAACCCGATCAGCGCTCTCATCAATTCACGACCTATACCACGGCATCGATGAGACTGCCTCACACACATGTAATTGACTCCGCAAGCCTCGGGATGAGTAGCCACAGGCAAGTACAGAACAAAACCGGTCACAACCTCTGTATCTACCTCATCAAATGCCACTAAAAGCTCTACGGGTTTGCCTGGCTCTTCTGAGATTCGACTCAGATATACGCCCACCTCTGTAGGCAGAGCCCAACGAAAAACCTCATACATGAGATTGCTTGGCGGCACCGAATTCAAGCTCAGCTCAGTAACGTTGTCGGTGACCAACTGGATAACCTGGTCACCAACGCCATACGGAATGGGATGTGTGTCGTATCGGGTAATAATCATTATGAAACCTTGGGATAACGTGTAAGGGGGCTAATCCAAACCGCCGAAAACTCCGTCGGAAACGTCGACAGAGTGGTTCCCGACTGTATTGCTATACGACACGGTTTCCCGTGTACATTTTGACCCCTCATTCAGGCCGTTTTCCGCTTGGCGGCATTAATGCCGGGAAACAAATGTTTGGCGTCAATCCGCACCATTACTGGCTTTCCGCCCATGACGGAAATTTCGGCGGTTACGGCTTACAACCCCTTGTTGATCGAGTCGTTCAGCACTTTGGCCGGGACGAACTTGATAGCTTTCTTGGCAGCAATTTCGATAGCGGCACCAGTCGAAGGGTTGCGGCCAGAGCGTGCTGGACGCTCTGCAACTTTCAGTTTGCCGATGCCCGGTAGAGTGATTTCTGCACCGCTTTCCAGCTGGTCGGCAACGATCTGTCCCAATTGCTCAAGAGCCTTACGCGCGGTGGTTTTTGGCGCATCGATAGCTTCTGCAATACCGGCAACCAATTGGTCTTTCGTCAGAGCCATGGTGGTGTTCCTTCCCTATCAAATTCATTTGGATTGCAGAGTAAGGGGTCGGCTTTGGGCAAGCAAGAGCCCAGCTCTCCAGTAGCAGCCCCCATTTACCGCGAAATGTCGAGACACCAACCAGGCTTGAGTTCGGCCAGAACACTCACTGGCAGCAGTGCTGGCGGGCTATGCAGCGCAATACTGTGAAGGCTGCACGCACTGAATTCATACGCTCACTCCCCATCATGAACCATCCTCATGTTCTGTTGTTAAGGGCTCTCCGGCTTGCGGCCCCTGCGGGACCGCAGATATCTGATGTACAGCATATGACACCCCCTGGTCGCGATCCGTCAGGGCCTGTTTTTTCAAGCACTGAACGGCCTCTCGGGGGGCCGCTTGGTCGCCCGGGGTTACAGTCGGCATCGCGTCTGCGCTCACCTTGAGCACACTCACAGTGGCAGGCTTGGTCACCTCAGACAGGATGTGTGCGTACCTGGCCACCGTGCTCGCAGAAACGCCGGCGAGTGCTGCAATCGCAGAACGCACCAGTGCCTTGCCCTGGTCTTGAAGCTGACGGCACGCGGCGCGTATCTTCGATTCGGTGGCTTTGTGCCGCAGTTCATGGGTGCGCCTGGCAGCCAGGCTTTGCCGTTCGGTGAGCGACAAGCTGCCATCGAGCTGCATTGCCCCTCGATGGCAGCGACGATCACCGGTGTATCGATCCCATGTCCAGCGACCTACGGATTTGACCGTGGCGCGTATCGAGGACAGCGGCAGGTTTTCCGAAAACCCCTGCTTTAGAAAGCTGTTGTGGTTGTAGGCATACGCATCGAGCGAGCGCATGAACGACTCGAACGAACCCAGCTCACGCTCGCGATTGACGATGCTGTACGCAAAATAGCGCAGCTGCTCGAACAGGATGCAGTGCCGCGAATGGCTGACCTGGTCAAGCTTGGGCCCTGTGGCCCACGGCTTGACGGTCAACTCCACAGCGCTCGCCAGTTCGCCCAGTTCGTACACGTGGCTGTGGAATTCGGTCGTCTCCCACCAGGGGTGACCGGGTGTTTTGGCGACAGGGCCACCGTGATAGTCCACGTCCGCGTCGAGGCGAGCGGCAAACGCGGCATAGATCGCCTTCATGTACTGAATCGGCTTGGCCCGTGCATTCTCTGTCGTGCATACGGACGGCACGGCATAGAACAACTGGGAATGGCCGCTCTTGCGGTTGCGCACCATCAGATTCGGCGCGGGCAACCCGGCATCGTCCCAGGCTAATGCGTTGGCATGGTCCAGGTCGAACACCAGCCAGGACACCATGCCGGGGCGATTGACCTGCATATAGGGGTAACGCAGCGCGTATTCACGAGGACGGACGCGAGTCGCGGTTTTGTCGTCACTGCACCGCGCCATGTACGGCGCTTCCAGCAATAACCGGTTGAGCGCAGTGCCGTCTTCGAAGAAACGGGCAGGCGGCATGTGGGTGCTGCTGGCCAGCGGATCGGCGTTGGCCGTGGGTGAGGTCGCGCGGGCAAGACTGATCGCGTTGTCGTGGCTCAT
>NZ_JBYJZP010000003.1:0-46414 GCF_058129885.1 Pseudomonas sp. Pmew2 | reverse complement strand
GATGCGCCACCTCTCCGATATTACGTAATAGTAGCCAATATCATACGCTAGCGCTGTATTAATATCAATAAATATTAAAACGATATCGTATGATATTGACCGATATTGATATCAGGCTGACGTAGGGGTCCGGGGAGCAATGGAGCAGCCAACCGACTTAGGCTCTGTACGAAAAGTGGCTGCGCTCGGTGATGCTTCGTTAAAAACAGGCTCGGAATGCATCTACAACACGTAGAGTCGAACGCGACCCCGGCCGTTCCTCGCCTGTTTTTGCCTCGCCTGACCTTCGCTCGCCGACTTTTCGTACAGAGCCTAAGGTGGTGGCGATCCGTTTTTCTCAGAATTTGCACCCTTATTGCCTGTCCGAAAGAGGTCCCTTCAACGCAATAAATTTAGTACCAGCTAAATGAGACGCCTAATGCAGCGTATTTACGGGTCTTGACCGATCGATTGCTTAGGGGGTGTAAGCCGGAACCCCGGAAAATTCCGTCGGAAAACGTCACCAGAGCGGTTTACGGCTGCTTTTGCTATCCGACACGGTTTTCCGTACATGTTTTGGCCGCTCAATCAAACAGTTTTCGGCTTGGCGACGTCGCAGCCGGAAAATAACTGTTTGGCGTCAATCCGCACCAGTACTGGCTTCTCGCCCATGACGGAAATTTCTGGGATTCCGGCTTACAACCCCTGATAGGTCTGCGTGCGGTGATCCAGGTAGGTAAAGCTCAACGTGGCCCCGCAGGTGTAATGCGCCAGACGACTGCCCGAGATCGGCGGTTTTTTCAGGTAGCGGCCCAGGTAATTGACGGTCTTTCGGCCGTTTTCCGTCTTCTTCGACAAGTGGATGTGCCAGTGCTGGCCACCAGCGGTCAGTATCAAACGGCGCCAGTCGCTTTCACAGTGGATGTGGGCCAGCTGCGGCGGCATCGTCAGTTGCGAAAGCGGCTGTCCCAGCAGGTAATCGCGCACCAGCCACATCCAGCGCCGCCGCAGGGCCTCTTTGTGGAACGACAGATTTTTCCAGACGCCCTGCTCATCCAGGCCGCCCGCGGTCACCGACAGGTGGACGTGGGGATGCCAGTTGAGCCGCCGGCCATAGGTGTGCAGCGCACCGAAAATCCCGACGCGCAAACCGCGCCGCTTGGCGGTGTAGATCAGGTTATCGGCCGCCAGACGAAACAGCGCATCGAGCAGCCAGCGGTTGTAGAAGAACAGGGACCACAGCGTGTCGGGCAGCGTGAACACCAGATGCTGCCAGGGGCAGTCGGGCAGACGGTTGTTTTGCACGGCGATCCACTGGTCGGTGGCCTTTTTGCCGCAGGAAGGACAGGCCCGGCAATGGCAGGTGTTGCACAGGTATTTGACGTGTGGGCAATGCTCATTGCCACAGGTGTAGTGTTTGACGCCCAGTATCGAGGTGCCGCAGGCGAGCATTTTGCTGATCGACTCCACTTCGATTTGGCGCAGACCGCCGGCTTCCAGCAAATCTGCCCAGCAGCCGTTGGCCGTGAAGAGGTTTTTGAGCGGTCGAGGTTTGTAAGCAGGCGGTGCAGAGGCCACGTCAGCAGGATGGCTCCTCATCGTGGTGAATGACGGCGGTGATGGCGAATCCGCCTGGCCCTTCTCTCATCGAAACGCTTACGCAAGAAGCGTCGGGAAACCTGTCGTTCAGATACGCTGTCTGGCAGCCACTACAAAGATCGACATCACCCAAAGGATCGACATCGAAGAAAAATTCGGTATCGGGAACGAAGGTGGTATGCCCGGCGCGTTGGAGACGGGTCTGCTTTGCCTTGGCTTTTGCCCGGCTTGCCCGTTTACGTTTTTTTGTCTCTGACGCCATGTGTAAGCCTGTGCTGAGGAGGGATCGACTCAATTTTGGCTATGATAACCGATTTCAAAATCCCACAATTTGCAGCCGCAGGCTGCCCAGTTCACGCCGGCCACGGCATCTTCCAGGGTCTTGTTTTTCAAAGCCATCTGCTGCATTAGCTTTTCTTTCAACGAGCCGACCGACTTCAGTTGATGGTCCATGCCCGCCAGTTGCCCAGCATGGGACTCGGCGACGCGCCTCAGCATGTGAGTGACCCTGGGTTCCATCTCGCGAGCACGCGTCAGTAAGTTCTGCGCCTCAAGCGCAATGTCCTCTGGCTGCACAGCGCGCAGGCGCTCGGTGGGCGGTGGCGGTGGGTCGATCAGGCCTGCTTGCCGCAGCGAGTGTAGCGCGTCTTGCATGACGCCCGCAGCCATCGTCGGCATGTTCTGCAGGTCCACCTGGGTCTGCTCGGCGTCGAAGCGACCATCATGCATGGCCCGAGCAGTCACCTTGCCATACGGTACGCTGCGAACCCGATCAGCGAACCCTCGCTCGGATCGTTCGCACGACTCCACGATCTTGGCGAACAGCGCCGTGCCGGTGTCAGACTTCAGCGCATCGGTGCCCACCTTGATCGCGATGGTGAAGAGGTTGCGCATGCTCAGTTCCGGCTCGCCGGGGATGAGTCCCGGTTGCCCGGCCGGGAACTGCGCGTGCGAGAGCCTGCACACCGGGTAGTTGTCGATGATGGCGTGAATCCGTGCCTCAGTATCAGGCGCAGCAAGGTACGCCTGGGCGAGGCGTGGGAAGGCCTCGCCCAGCGCATCCGGCACTTCGGCACGCGATGATGCCCCCGGCTCCAGTCGAAGCAGTTGTGCATGCAGGAGCTCGGCGGCTTCACGTGCCTCGGGCAGGTGGGCGCGCCCGATGGCGTTGTATGCCTGGTTGCGCAGTTCCGTCAACACCTGAGGATCTCTGGCTTTGCCGTCGAGTGCTACACGTAGACCGTTACGCAGGTCGCGCTCAATGCCGTCATAAGTGCCGAACATCATATTGCGCGCCATTGCCTCACGCAGGTGGTCAGGCTGCGCCATGAAGCGCGCTGCCAAGGTGCTGGCCGCCCCCATGATCTGGCCTCCACGTTGCAGAGACATGATCTCGGACAGCCGCCCCGCCTGGTAATGGCCGTTGTCAGGATCAATGGCCGGCGTGGCCGTTTTCGGCGGCTTGAAGGAACGTGGCTGGCCGCGGCGTACCTCGCGATCAGCCATCTCGCGCGAAATCAGCGCGGCCAGCTTGGGGTAGCCCGCGTACACGAACGCGTCGTCGCCGTCGGTGTCCATGTTGCGCTTGCGCAGTTCCGGGATAGGCAGTGCGCCCATGCGTCCGGGCTCCACGATGTCCTTGAGCCGCAGGCTGCCGGTGCTGAGCATGTCCTGCGGCACGGCACTGCGGTCGCGACCGGTCGTCCAGCGCGATAAGGTCTTGAGGTCCTCCTTCGAGCAGGCCAGATCCATGTCCGCAAAATTGGCTGGCCAGTTCTTTGATGGCACCACGATGAGCATGCCCTTGCTGTGCAGCATCTCGGCATCGCTGCCCGATCTGTCGTCGAAGCCTGTGTAGCTGTACTGGATACCAAAGGACTGCGAGAGGAATTCGGCGGTGGCGTCGCTCTGCGCCACTGTCGCGACGCGTTCTTCCGGCACGGGCAGCAGGTTCTCCTTGTCGTAGGGCGGCTTGCCGATCAGCAAGGCGCCGCCTGCGGCGTCGAAGGCCTGGCTGCGCTCGCTCGGTAGGTGCACCTTGTCGTCGGCAGCAGGCACCGCCCTGACTCTTTGGCCCTGGTAGCCGCCGCTGGTGGCCAGTTCGTACAACGTGAGTTGACTCAACTCCGACGGCAGCGCCTGCAACCGGCTCTGCATCGCCTCGCGCGCCTCCTGCAGTGCCGCCTCGTCACGTGGGAAGTGCTGCAGCGCCTGCGGTGCCAGCCGCGTGGGTCCCTTATCCTTGGCAATCAGGTCACGCTGCTTCTGGCTGGCCTCACCGGCCTGCACTGCTTGCCAGGCAGAGAAGTACTCACGGAAGGCCGGTATGCGTAGTGCCACCTCCAGCTTCAGGAAGCCGCAACCATCGTTGGGGCACAGCGCCAATGCATGCCCGTCCGGTGCTGTTGGCTTGAACGGGTGCGCAGGGCCGCTGACGTCTTCAAAAAATCCCAGACGCAGTGTGCCCTCAATGACGTGATCGGTCGGCACCATCTCTAGTAGCGAGCGCTGCATCCGCGACCAGTCTTCGCGCTGCGGGGCAAGCTTGGCGATGAGCTGCATCAGGCTACTGCCCGGCGCGGTGTCTGTATAGCGCATTGCCGGCAGCAGCGACGGTGCTCCGGATGTGCCGGACAGCAACTGGGCGGGGCGACTCGTGTTGCCTCGCGTGGCGCGGCTGCCGCCGAACATGTCAAAGCGCCAGGGTTCGTCCTGGTAGGTGAGCGTACGCGCGAGCATGAACGTCGAAATCGCCCCAGGCAGTTGGACCTCCACCAGCGGCAAGCCCGTCAGCCGTGTAAACAGCGAGTACGGCTTGTTCGTTTCGGTCGCATTGGTCGACACTTCCTTGCCACGCAGATCGACCACGATGTGGGTCGTGCTGCCGTTGCCGGGTGCCGGCGTGACGGGTTCGCCGGGTTCCGACCGCATGCTCAGGCGCCCGGTGTCAAGGTCGAACTGGCTCGGTGGATGGGCCTGCGTAATCTTCTTCGCTTCCTTCGCGAGGCGCAGGTCCAAGGCGTCAAATACGATGTCACCGGCCTCGATCTGCGCGATCAAGTTCCAGCTCATCTCGCCGAGGTCCTCCTCGATGGCCTCGCGTGTCCGCTCCAGCGTCCTGTCAACCCATTTCCCCAACTCTTCGCGACGTTGGCGAATTTCCTGGCGCGAGCCTTCGATGTGGCGCGGCTTGCATTGCCGGCTCACCATGCTGTAAGCCTTGAGCACCTGGAAGAAGGTCAGCGCCGGGCATCGAGTGGCGTACTGTTCGAGGTCGGTCGAAGACGGCGGGACACCGCCGGTAAGGTACAAGTCGATCTTGCGCTCGATGATGGGCTGCAACGTATTGAACACGCGCAATGCGTGCCCCCGATGGCGAGAGGTCAACTCTGGGCTGCGGATCAACGGCAAAAATCCCATGCACAGGCTGCCGAGACCCTCAAGGTTGGTTTCCCGTAATCCGTCGTCCTGCGCGAGCACCGCAACCCGCTCCAGGGCCGACCGCGCCAGCGGACGCATCTGGCGATGGAGTTGCGCCGATGAAAGGGCCTTGAAGAGCATACCAATGTCTTGCGCGGAGGCAGACTCAAAACGCTCACGGTGCAGCTCCAGGTGCCCGGCCATTGCCAGCAGTTTGGCGCGTCCCAAAATCTGGAACTGTTCCTCATCCAGGTGCAGCAGACGGGACATCGCGTTGGCCACCATGGCGAGCTCACCCATCTCGAACTGCTGCCACGGCAACTCTGCCGAGCCGGCGCGTTCGGCGAGCAGCAACACTGCCGGATGACACGCCGGCCTTCCGAGGCATTTGCTCAGTGCATTGAGCAACACAGCCACGTGGTGCCCATCCATGGCTTGTCGCAGATCGTTGTCCTCCGCCAGCCTGCCTGCCAAGACATCGGTGGCCTTCTCGCAGTTCGCACGTTCGGGCCATTTGCTCAAGGCGTTGAGTGCTTGAGTCACGCCGATAGGACTGAGGGCGTTGCGTAACTCGCGATCATTGGCCAGTCGCGAGGCCAAGGCGTCAGCGGAGGCCTGGCTAACGTCCACGTCGGGCCATTTGCTCAGGGCGTTGAGCACGTTAGCCACGCCTTGCGGGTTGAGGGCGTTGCGTAACTCGCGATCATTGGCCAGTCGCGAGGCCAGCGCGTTGGCAGCGTCCGCGCAGTCCGGCGTGTCGGGCCATTTGCTCAGGGCGTTGAGCGCGTTGGTTATGTGTTGCGGGTCTAGAGCATTGCGCAATTGGGACTCGACTTCCAGTCGCCCGGCCAGCGCGTTGGCAGCGTTCTTGCAGTCCGGCGTGTTGGGCCATTTGCTCAGGGCGTTGAGCACGTTAGCCACGCCTTGCGGGTTGAGGGCGTTGCGTAACTCGCGATCATTGGCCAGTCGCGAGGCCAGCGCGTTGGCAGCGTCCGCGCAGTCCGGCGTGTCGGGCCATTTGCTCAGGGCGTTGAGCGCGTTGGCCAGTTCTTGCGGGGTGAGGGCGTTACGTAAATCGCGATTGTTGGCCAGTCGCGAGGCCTGCGCCTTGACGGCGGCAGTGCAGTCCGGCGTGTCGGGCCATTTGCTCAGGGCATTGAGCACGTTGGCCACACCTTGCGGGTCAAGGGCGTTGCGCAAACTGCGCTCGTCGGCCAGCCGCGAGGCCAGCGCCTTGACGGCGGCAGTGCAGTCCGGCGTGTCGGGCCATTTGCTCAGGGCATTGAGCACGTTGGCCACGCCTTGCGGGTCAAGGGCGTTGCGCAAACTGCGCTCGTCGGCCAGCCGCGAGGCCAGCGCCTTGACGGCGGCAGTGCAGTCCGGCGTGTCGGGCCATTTGCTCAGGGCGTTGAGCGCGTTGGCCATGTGTTGCGGGGCTTGGGCGTTGCGCAAGCTGCGATCATTGGCCAGTCGCGAGGCCAGTGCGTTGGCCGCGTCCGCGCAATCCGGCGTGTCGGGCCATTTGTTAAGGGCGTTGAGCGTTTTGGTTATGTGTTGCGGGTCTAGAGCATTGCGCAATTGGGACTCGACTTCCAGTCGCCCGGCCAGCGCGAGGCCAGCGCCTTGACGGCGGCAGTGCAGTCCGGCGTGTCAGGCCATTTGCTCAGGGCATTCAATGTGTTTCCGAATTCTTGCGGTTTGAGGACGTAGCGCAAGTTGCGATCATTGGCCAGCCTCAAGGCCAGTGCGTTGGCGGCGTCCGCGCAGTGCGGTGTGTCGGGCCATTTGCTCAGGGCGTTGAGCGCGTTCGCGACGCTCTGCCCATCCATCGCATGACGCAAGCGGCTTTTGCTTGCGAGCATATCAGCAAGCAAGTACGCCATGGATTGGCAGTCCGGATTGTCGGGCCACTTGCTGAATGCATTGAGTGCCAGGCCGATGTTCTGCGCGTCCAGCGACGACCGGGCAGGATGGTTACGTTGCAGGTGACGTGCCAGACGAGCCACCGCGCGTTCACACCTGCCGCTGTTGAAGTTCTTGGCGAAGGCGTTCAGGAGTAGGACTGAGTGGCGGCCATCCAGTCCCGATAAATCATCTGCCTGATTGAGCTGTCCGGCGATCCACGCGATTGCATCCATGCACGCTTGCTGGTTCGGATGCTTGCTCAGCTTGTTGCCCACATGGGCCAGCTGCGTCAGCGATGCACCGTCAAACCACTTGGTCTTGCAGAGATACTGCGCCGCAACCTCCGTGCAACGATCGAGCTCGCTATGCGTTACGCCTGCCCCTGTGGCGCGCCTTGCACTGGCAATCATCAGAAGGTATTTGTCGAGCCACTGCGCATTGGTTTGCGCTTTGACGCTCTCATCCAGGAAAGGCAGCGCCAGCCCGCAACCGATGTGACGCGCCAGCGCGTTTTCCTTTGCCACCGACACGCACAAGCGAGCGTTGTGGTTCTGAGGCACTCGGCTGGGGGCACTCAGCCATTTCCGATACTGCTCTCGCTGTTCCTGCAGCTGCTCTTTTGCAGCTAGATCGAGCTGATGTTCGGCCTGGTGAAGATCCGCCGCCGTCCACTCCAAGTCATGCATTGGCCGCTTTGGCTGCCGATACGGCTCTCGCTCTTCCCGAGGTCGTTTTCCTTCCGCCCGGTCGAACGTGTGTTCGGCCAAGCGCGCCTCCCAGCCATGCGTTGTTCTTTGTGGCCTACGATGCGATGACGATGCACTGACGTCAGCGGGCGCTCTGTCATGGGGCCGCTCGGACTTGGTACGATGTCGGTCGGTGATATCGTTGCGCAAGTGCGCGTGAATGGTAGGCTGTTGCCGAGCGTCCCTGTCCCGTGCGCGGCCACCGGCTCCAGGTTCATCCTGCTCCACCCGTCGCCGTTTGGCCGGCTGCCGCTCATTGCAGCTGGTGCCGGTACTGGCTTCCGGCTGATCCCCGGTCTGCCTGAACCATGTCACCTTAAACTCTTCTCCGCGCTTGACGCTCAAGCGAGGCCACGCCTCATCTTGCTGACCCGGGTTTTGTTTTTTTATTTCTTCAACAATACCGTTATCAGTAAGATTTACGAATCTCCGGTTATCAGTTTGCCCGCCACTCAGTATAAATCCGTCTGCTGGTGGTTTAGCAGCCGAAGCAGGATCAAACTTAGGTTCATCGACACCAGGGAAGTCGTGTGCAAGACCAGGTTCCAGGTCGGGAAAGTTTTTGCCACCTTCCATAGCGACCACTTCCCATTCCAGCAATAGGCCTTTTTTTATGGCATAAGAACCACGGGATTCAGGATTGGTTACCCTACCGTGCCTGGGTTGCTTACTATCAGATTCACTCATTTCCATATCCTCAATTGTTGAATCAGGCATGCCTTGCCTGTTGCACAATTGAAGACCTGCTTCCATGGGCCGGATAGCTAGCAGTACAGCCAGTAGATTTTTCTGTGAAAACCTGAAACGTGAGGGCTGGTGAACTGCCCAACCCGCCACCTTTGTTGTACGTGCCCGCAGCACTTAAAGCATGAAGTTAATCCGAAATATATTCCCCTCGGGGTCCAGCAAAACCGCCTGATACCAATGGTAATACGTCAGATACGGCGCCTTGATCAATCGCGCACCCAGCGCCACTGCTTGAGGCACCAACCTGTCCACCTCGGATTGCTCATCGACATCAATGTTGAGGAGAAACCGGCAACCGGTGCTACCAGTAAACTCATCCAGCCCCAACAATTCGTAGGCATCGAGTGCATTGAAACCGATGCAGGATTTGCCTGTATCCAGCCCACGAAAAATAGGCGACCTGATGGCCTCTATTTCACTGAAGCCGAACAGCTTCGAGTAAAAACCGCTTAAACCGATGATGTCCTGCGCGAACACGTTGACGTATGAAAGTGTGCTCATATCAGGCTACCTTGCTGCCGCCGAAGGTCGTCTGTTTGACGAACTTGGCCAGCAAGTGATCGCCCGAAGTCACCGGCGCGTGCCGTGGCGTGGTGCCAGGCGGCAGGCAACCGGGCAGGCACTCGATCAAGGTGTCATAGTTGGGTTGATGGAAGAACTGGGCAGCCTGCGGCTGCAAATTGTGGGATTTTGAAATCGGTTATCATAGCCAAAATTGAGTCGATCCCTCCTCAGCACAGGCTTACACATGGCGTCAGAGACAAAAAAACGTAAACGGGCAAGCCGGGCAAAAGCCAAGGCAAAGCAGACCCGTCTCCAACGCGCCGGGCATACCACCTTCGTTCCCGATACCGACTTTTCCTTCGATGTCGATCCTTTGGGTGATGTCGATCTTTGTAGTTGCTGCCAGACAGCGTATCTGAACGACAGGTTTCCCGACGCTTCTTGCGTAAGCGTTTCGATGAGAGAAGGGCCAGGCGGATTCGCCATCACCGCCGTCATTCACCACGATGAGGAGCCATCCTGCTGACGTGGCCTCTGCACCGCCTGCTTACAAACCTCGACCGCTCAAAAACCTCTTCACGGCCAACGGCTGCTGGGCAGATTTGCTGGAAGCCGGCGGTCTGCGCCAAATCGAAGTGGAGTCGATCAGCAAAATGCTCGCCTGCGGCACCTCGATACTGGGCGTCAAACACTACACCTGTGGCAATGAGCATTGCCCACACGTCAAATACCTGTGCAACACCTGCCATTGCCGGGCCTGTCCTTCCTGCGGCAAAAAGGCCACCGACCAGTGGATCGCCGTGCAAAACAACCGTCTGCCCGACTGCCCCTGGCAGCATCTGGTGTTCACGCTGCCCGACACGCTGTGGTCCCTGTTCTTCTACAACCGCTGGCTGCTCGATGCGCTGTTTCGTCTGGCGGCCGATAACCTGATCTACACCGCCAAGCGGCGCGGTTTGCGCGTCGGGATTTTCGGTGCGCTGCACACCTATGGCCGGCGGCTCAACTGGCATCCCCACGTCCACCTGTCGGTGACCGCGGGCGGCCTGGATGAGCAGGGCGTCTGGAAAAATCTGTCGTTCCACAAAGAGGCCCTGCGGCGGCGCTGGATGTGGCTGGTGCGCGATTACCTGCTGGGACAGCCGCTTTCGCAACTGACGATGCCGCCGCAGCTGGCCCACATCCACTGTGAAAGCGACTGGCGCCGTTTGATACTGACCGCTGGTGGCCAGCACTGGCACATCCACTTGTCGAAGAAGACGGAAAACGGCCGAAAGACCGTCAATTACCTGGGCCGCTACCTGAAAAAACCGCCGATCTCGGGCAGTCGTCTGGCGCATTACACCTGCGGGGCCACGTTGAGCTTTACCTACCTGGATCACCGCACGCAGACCTATCAGCAGGAAACGCTGAGCCAGGCCGACATGCTGCGCCGGGTGGTCCAGCACATCCCGGAAAAGCATTTCCGGATGATCCGGTATTTTGGTTTTCTGGCCAATCGGGTGTGTGGGAAATACCTGCCGAAGGTGTATGAAGCACTGAAGATGGCGACGCCAGGACCGGTACCAAAGCTGTATTTTGCGCCGATGGCCAAAGCCTTTCTAAACGTCGATCCGTTCCGCTGCGTGCTGTGTGGCGCGCGGATGGTATACACGGCAGCGATCAGCGGGCTGACGGTGCAGGGACTGGTCCTCAACGCTCAGGCGATCGCGCAGATGAGGTACGTGAAGCCCTGACAGGGGGAAGGTGCGTCCGCACCTAGGCTCAGCGGTAAAATAAACTGTGTTAATGCGGATTTATAGGGATTTTCACTGCATAAGTAACGCATCAGCGTCTTCCTACGCATCGCTATGAAGGCATGACGCCTCCTTCACAGCGTCAGGTTCATGCATAGGCATTTTGAAATTCCTATGCATGAACGATCCTCTTCGGACAGCGTATTGAGCGGATTACTGTGAGCGCAGGAGAGTCCTGCGGCTCCTTAAGTCGGTTGGCTGCTCCATTGCTCCCCAGACCCCACGTACCGATTTGAAGGTCATGCGCTTGGCTAGTGCATAACCAAACTAGTGCATAACCAAACAAGAAGTAACTCATGTCAAGCCGACCAGCTGCGCAAAACGCATGCCTTCATTGAAGGCAAAGGGCGATTGACCATGCACATAATTATTTGAGCAGCCTGCGCGCACACGCGCCCGGTTGAGGACTGGGGCGGCTTGCCGTTCCAGGCCGATTTATCCGGGTCTTAGCGCCCGTAGGGTGGCCGCAGGCCAGGGCAGGGCAGCTTCATCGCCCTGGGCCGCTTAGACAGGCTGTTTCACTGACGTATAGGCGCAGACATACGCGCCGTGCCGAAGGCACGACTTGCGCGTGCATTACCGCTTTATGAGGTGGGTTTCCACCGCGTAAATCCCTGTTTTCCCTGAAAGGGGTAACTGAAGGGGGGATAAAATTTCATTTATTTCAAACACTCCAGTGCGCCACCTCCAGCGTGGCCAAAAAGAGCCGTTGGCACAGCCAAAAAACGGCACAACCAGCGCCGTCGAGCGGTTATTGTGGTGCCTGGCCATAAGGCCACCAACCGCCCTTAAATCGCAGGCGTGACAATGCCTCCGCGTGAGCGGATGCAGTTTTCAGACAACGTGGGGCCTGTTAGGCTTTTTTGCTCCTCGACGCCAGGAGCCTATCCAGCGCACTGGACACGGTGTTGCTCACTGGCGGCGATGTGCTGGGACTCGCTGCACCTTGTGTTCCGGCTACGCCCGCCTCCCGATTTTCCTTGGCCTGCCAGCGCTGACGCGACGTTTCACGGCGCTGGAGTTCCAGAGAGTGCTTTTCCATGTCCGCCAAGCGCTGTTGCCCTATGTCGCGCAGCTGAGCATCGCGACGCTTCCTGGCCGACTTCTGCACGCGTTCATGAACATAGGCCAGGCCAAGGTCTTTCCAGAAAAGCTTGGTGAAGCGGATCAGGACGCGGGTGCGCACCAGGTGCAGACCGTTATCGTCCTTCTCGTCCAGGCGAATGCGCTCGATACGGCGGTACACATACCCCGCATCATCCAGGGTTTTCATCAGGCGACACAGCGCTGGTGCAGAGATACCGGCATCCTCGGCAATGCCACACTGAGTGTTCAGCACATAACGGCCATTGGCAGGGTCGATGTAGCCCAGCACGCTGGTGGCCAGGTCCAGACGCACCAGCAGCTGCTCGGCCACGCGCTCAATGGCCAGAAACTTCTCTCGCCGGGTACGCCGATCGCCGTGAACGCCATCCAGGCGGCGCAGGTATTGGCCCCGGTAGCTGTCCATGTTGCTCAGGCGCTCATAGGCCGAGCGGATCAGGGGATTTTTAAGCTGTTGTTCAGAGAGGTGACGGGGAGCCGCGTAACGGGCAGGCTTTGCCCGACCGTGGCGACGTAAAGCAGAGTGAGGGTCAGAAGGGGAGAGCCTGACGGCCTTGAGGTGCCTCATGCTTCACCGCCTTGGCCATGAAGGCCATGCGCTACGGTAAAAAGTGTCAAGTTTTGGTGATGCTGGGGGTACAGGTCTGCCTTTAGAAGGGGCACAGCCTGCTGAAGAATCTTTTCCATAAGTCCACCGTTCAGCGGTGAACTGAAGGCTTCACTTTTGACGGCTTGCACAAAGCCTCAGTGAACGCCATAATCAGCTCACGTTATGTGTGTTGAACAGGTTTCCGCCATTTGCAAACGGCCTGTTCAAGATTTTCCAAAAAGCCCCGCTGCCAGGCGGGGCTTTTTGGTTTCTGCGATTCGTGAATCTACATCGTCGCTTTCCTGCAAATAAAACTGTGCCGGATAGTAGCATGGGACCTCCGCTTTTCGCCTTACAAAATCCGTTGCTTTCAACGAGCTAGGACGCTCTCCTGGACTCCACCGGCCCTTCATGGCTCGATTTGCTCAACAGCCGTGGGTAAAGCCCGCGCCGTAACCGCTGAAAATCAGCAGCGTCAAGCCAGGCGGCACTGGCGTCCCGAGGCGCACCGCCGAGCCGATCCTGGCTGACCAGCTGAGACTCTTCGTTGTTGCAGCCATCGTCGTAGTGGATGAATTCACAAAGGTGGTTTGTCATTGTTGTCATTCCTTGTTCGCGTTTCAGTGCCAATAGCTGGATGCAGAACTGCCAGACCTACAGCGCCCCACAGGAGCATCCGCTCGGGGTTGGGCGCAGTCGGCCCAAGACGCGCAGGATTTCGTTTTCAAAGGCGACTTTTGCTTCAAAGTCGCCCAGCTGCGTATGCCGTTCTGCCACGCACCTCAGCAAGCCGGGCAGATGACCGTGCAGGGGCAGTTCCTGGCCGTTCGTGACCCGATAGCTTTTGTGATACGCCGTCGCGATGTAGCCCTGCGTCTCCAATGACCGCAACGCTTCGCGCACGGGCATCCGGCTGACCTGGAAGGCATTGGCAATGGCTTGCTGCGTGAGCCGTTCACCCGGTTCAAGTCGTCCGTCCATGATGGCTGCGCGAAGCGCTTCTTCGATGGTCTCGCGGGGCAGCGCTATAGGCTGTGCCAGGCCGTAGGCCAGGTGTTCAAGCACCTGCTGAGCGTGCAGTTTTTGCGTTCTGTGGTTAATCATGTCCTTCACCTCTTTAACGGATGCGAACTGGCCCCTGCGCTGTAGCGCTGGGCTCAGCGCTGCACATGATTGGCGGGGTTGTGATGCGTATCAGGAATCGCTTGAGAGCCCCGAAGAGCGGGGCGGATCTATCAGTCGGTGATCAGGCTGGCTTTTAGCGGTGGCGGCGCAAGCGAACGTTGTCGACGATCAGTACGACCACCATCAGCACTCCGAGAACAGCGAACGCATCCTGCCCCAGAGAGCTCCAGAACAGCCAGGCGAAAAACGCCATGACAGCAGCGGTGGCGAGCAAGGCGATAGAGTCTTTCATACGCAAGCCAGCCTGTGCCTGTCGCTGTATCTTCCAGGCGCTCTGTTAGTTGGCAACACTGTATTCATATCCTTGACCTCTTTGACGTATGCGACCTGGACGCGCTCCTGCCCTTACGGTCTATTAATCCCAGTCGAACGGCGCCGGCGAATAAGATCCATCATCGAAATAGGGCGGTGACTGGTCGTGGCGTGGTGGCACAGGCGTTGTGGCTCTAGGTGCAGTCGCCTTGCCCTTCACTTTCGGCGCTCTGGCCGGATCGATGTGCTGCGCCTGGTAGGCCTGCAACCGCTTGCTGCCGACGGTCAGATCCAGCGCCGTGGACGATTGCGCCACGTAGCCGCTTCCGCGCTTGGGCACATGCTCCAGCGCTGTGTGCCATAACAAGGTGCTGCGCACTGCCGCTCCAGGACGGCGACGCCAGATCAGCCGCCACTCTTCTCCCAGCTCGTTCAAGACGACCAACGTCGGATCTGTCAGCACCAGGTTTTCAAGGTCTGAACGGCCAGGCTTCATCGCCAGGTGGTACAGGATCTGCTGCACGCGGTCCGCGCGCGGATAGCTGCGCCGAATGTGAGCAGGCGCACCGGCCAACAAGGTGTCCAGCGCTGGCGGGGCCACCTCGATGAAGCGGTTAATGCGGATCGCTTCCTTGGACAGCTTGTCAGCATCGTGAATGTACAAGGAGCTGCCGCGAATCACTTGCCCGTTGAACAGCGTGATGTTTTCCCCCTCCTTGAGCTGCTGCACTTCCTCGACGCTGACTTTCTTCTCATCTTTCAGGCTCAGTGTGTCTGCTTCCTCCCAGCTGGCCCCCATGATTCCGGCCTGACGCACCATACCGCTCATCACTGGCAGGTACTCGGTACCGGCCATCAACTGCAGTATTTCGAGAGTGTCCTTGGGGTCCATGATCTTGCCGGTGATTCGGACCCCCATGTTCCCGATCAGCGTCCACACCTTGTCGCCAGCCGCCGACTTGAGGCGCTGCGCCTCCTGACAGGCCAGGAGCAGGCAAAACCCCAGGGAGCGTACCTGCGTGCCCAGCTCGCCGAGCTTTTCGGTGTAGTAGGCCCCGACCTCGTCGCAGATCCACAAGAACGGAAAGCGGTCCTTGTACTTGCGGATCACCAGGATGTCTTCGGGTTTGCCCTCCAGTTTCTCCCCCAGATCCTGGCTCAGGATCATGGCCAGCTGCGACACGTACAGACGCCCAAGAGTCGCGGCCTCGGTCGAGGAGATTTCCAGCGCAGGGATCAGGACCACCAGGATGCGATCGTTATGCACCACGTCCTTGAGGTCTATGTCGCCGGCGTCACGAGCAAACACATGGCCGTAGGTGTCATTGAACAAGGCCAGCATGCGGGTGAACTGCTGGATCAGAAAACCATGCTGATCCAACGCGGTGGTCGCCCATTCCTCCGGCGAATCCACCTTGGCCAGGTCAAAACCGGACAATGTGCCCAGGTAGTTTTTCAGGGGTAACTGGGCGTCTTCATGCCATTGCTGTTCCACCGACTGGATGTAGAGCTTGGCAATGGCCCGCAACGGCAAATGCGCCTGGATCGTGCGCTGGGACATGACCGTGCCTTCACGCCGGCACTTGTACACCAGGGAGAACACCAAAGCCTGAATCATGGCACGGGCTTTCTCTTGCCAGCCCGCATCGTTGCCCGCAGGAGGCAACATCGAATCCATCAGGTTGATGATGTAGGGGTCGCCTCAGAAAACGGATTTTAAAGTACGTTAAGCTGATTTCAGTCGTCGTAATGGCCGGAATCTTCCTCCACCAACCTTGACGGTGCTGCGCCACAGGTAATCACCAGTTAGGTTGATGTGCTCCCAGCCCAGCGGCGACAGGTACTGCAGCAGCGATTCATCGACAGCGGTGCTATGTCCGCGTAATGCGTTTGCGGACCGCTCCAGGTAAACCGTGTTCCACAGCACTATTGCAGCAGTCACCAAGTTGAGGCCGCTGGCACGGTAGCGTTGCTGTTCGAAGCTACGGTCTCGGATTTCGCCCAGCCGGTTAAAGAAGACGGCCCTGGCCAGCGCATTGCGCGCTTCGCCCTTGTTCAGTCCTGCATTCACACGACGGCGCAGCTCGGCACTTTGTAGCCAGTCCAAAATGAATAGCGTGCGTTCGATGCGACCGATTTCGCGAAGGGCAACGGCTAAGCCGTTCTGCCGAGGATAACTACCCAGCTTGCGCAACATCAGCGAGGCAGTCACGGTACCTTGTTTGATCGAGGTGGCCAGCCTCAGAATTTCATCCCAGTGCGTCCGAATGGCCTGGATATCCATTTTTTCTTTACTAATCATTGACTTAATCGCGTCATAATCGATATTTCCTTGGGGCACGAACAGCTTGGTATCGCCTAGGTCGCGGATGCGCGGTGCAAAGCGAAAACCCAGTAAATGCATCAGACCGAAGACGTGATCTGTGAAGCCCGCAGTATCCGTGTAGTGCTCCTCAATACGCAGGTCAGATTCGTGATACAGAAGCCCGTCAAGCACATAGGTAGAATCGCGCACGCCAACGTTGACCACCTTCAGGTGATACGGGGCGTACTGGTCAGAAATGTGGGTGTAAAAAGTTCGTCCCGGGCTGCTGCCGTATTTGGGATTGATGTGACCCGTACTCTCGGCTTTGCTGCCAGTTCTGAAATTCTGTCCATCTGACGATGATGTGGTACCGTCACCCCAATGCTTGGAAAAAGGATGTTGGAGCTGCGCGTTTACTAGCTCAGCCAGCGCGGCCGAATAGGTTTCGTCACGGATGTGCCAGGCTTGTAGCCAGGACAGTTTTGCGTAGGTGGTGCCAGGGCAAGACTCGGCCATTTTAGCCAGGCCTAGGTTGATCGCATCAGCCAGGATGGTGGACAACAGTAAGTGCTTATCCTTGGCCAGGTCACCCGATTTCAGATGTGCGAAATGCCGGGTGAATCCTGTCCACTCGTCCACCTCCAACAACAATTCGGTGATCTTGATATGCGGCATAGCCATTGCGGTTTGATCAATCAACGCCTGTGCGGTATCTGGCACTGCCGCATCCAGAGGCGTGATCTTCAAACCAGACTCGGTGATGATGGCATCCGGTAAGTCATTGGCTAGAGCCATGCGGTTCACGGTGGCAAGCTGAGCTTCCAACAGCGTCAACCGGTCGTTCAGGTATTTGTCGCAGTCGGTGGCTACGGCCAGAGGCAATTCATGGGCCAGCTTGAGATGGGCGAATTTCTCGGATGGCATCAGGTAATCCTCGAAGTCCTTGAACTGACGCGATCCCTGCACCCAAATATCTCCAGAGCGCAGCGCGTTCTTTAGTTCCGACATCACGCACAGTTCGTAGTAGCGCCGGTCGATACCGCCGTCGGTTATAACCAGTTTCTTCCAGCGCTTCTTGATGAACCCGATCGGGGCATCGACGGGAACCTTACGGGCGTTGTCAGTGTTCATTGCGCGCAATACCTCAATGCCTTCAAACACGTCCTTGGCTGCGGGCGCAGCCCGCAGCTTGAGTACGTCGAGAAACTGCGGAGCATAGCGGCGCAACGTGGCGTAGCTCTCGCCGATGCGGTGCAGGAAGTCGAAGTCTTCGGGCTGTGCAAGTTTTTGCGCTTCGGTGACACTCTTGGCGAAAGCCTCCCAAGACATGACCGCTTCGATGGCAGCAAACGGATCGCAGCCGTTTTGCTTGGCCTCCAGCAGGGCTTGGCCGATGCGTCCATAAATTCGCACCTTTGCGTTGATCGCTTTTCCGGATGCCTGGAACTGTTTCTGGTGTTTATTCTTGGCTGCGTTAAACAGCTTGCCCAGGATACGATCGTGCAGGTCGATGATTTCGTCAGTGACGGTGGCCATGCCCTCGATGGCCAGTGCCACAAGGGTAGCGTAGCGTCGTTGCAATTCGAACTTGGACAAGTCAGCAGGTGTCATTTGGCCGCCTTCACGGGCAATTTTGAGCAGGCGATTCTGGTGAACCAGCAGCTCAATGCCTGCTGGTAGATCGAGAGCCTGCCATGCTTTGAGGCGCTCGATATGTTCAAGCATGTGCCGTGAGTTCGGTTTAACTGGCGACTGGCGTAACCAGGCCAACCAGGTGGTCTGGCCTTTGTCTCGGCGTCTAAGGAGGCCATCGAGGCAACGGCGGTGTGTATTCGAAAGAGGCTCGGAGAACTGGGCAGCCTGCGGCTGCAAATTGTGGGATTTTGAAATCGGTTATCATAGCCGAAATCGAGTCGATCCCTCCTCAGCACAGGCTTACACATGGCGTCAGAGACCAAAAAACGTAAACGGGCGAGCCGGGCAAAAGCCAAGGCAAAGCAGACCCGTCTCCAACGCGCCGGGCATACTACCTTCGTGCCCGATACCGACTTTTCCTTCGATATCGATCCTTTCGGTGATGTCGATCTTTGTAGTTGCTGCCAGACAACGTATCTGAACGACATGTTTCCCGACGCTTCTTGCGTAAGCGTTTAGATGAGAGAAGGGCCAGGCGGATTCGCCATCACCGCCGTCATTCACCACGATGAGGAGCCGCCCTGCTGACGTGGCCTCTGCACCGCCTGCTTACAAACCTCGACCGCTCAAAAACCTCTTCACGGCCAACGGCTGCTGGGCAGATTTGCTGGAAGCCGGCGGTCTGCGCCAAATCGAAGTGGAGTCGATCAGCAAAATGCTCGCCTGCGGCACCTCGATACTGGGCGTCAAACACTACACCTGTGCCAATGAGCATTGCCCGCACGTCAAATACCTGTGCAACACCTGCCATTGCCGGGCCTGTCCTTCCTGCGGCAAAAAGGCCACCGACCAGTGGATCGCCGTGCAAAACAACCGTCTGCCCGACTGCCCCTGGCAGCATCTGGTGTTCACGCTGCCCGACACGCTGTGGTCCCTGTTCTTCTACAACCGCTGGCTGCTCGATGCGCTGTTTCGTCTGGCGGCCGATAACCTGATCTACACCGCCAAGCGGCGCGGTTTGCGCGTCGGGATTTTCGGTGCGCTGCACACCTATGGCCGGCGGCTCAACTGGCATCCCCACGTCCACCTGTCGGTGACCGCGGGCGGCCTGGATGAGCAGGGCGTCTGGAAAAATCTGTCGTTCCACAAAGAGGCCCTGCGGCGGCGCTGGATGTGGCTGGTGCGCGATTACCTGCTGGGACAGCCGCTTTCGCAATTGACGATGCCGCCGCAGCTGGCCCACATCCACTGTGAAAGCGACTGGCGCCGTCTGATACTGACCGCTGGTGGCCAGCACTGGCACATCCACTTGTCGAAGAAGACGAAAAACGGCCGAAAGACCGTCAATTACCTGGGCCGCTACCTGAAAAAACCGCCCATCTCGGGCAGCCGATTGGCCCATTACACCAACAGCGCGACCTTGAGTTTTACCTACCTGGATCACCGCACGCAGACCTATCAGCAGGAAACGCTGAGCCAGACCGACATGCTGCGCCGGGTGGTGCAGCACATCCCGGAGAAGCACTTTCGGATGATCCGGTATTTTGGATTTCTGGCCAACCGCGTCTGTGGCCGACAGCTACCCCGGGTGTATGAGGCGCTACGCATGGAAAGGCGTGGCAAAGCGCCAAAACTGTATTTTGCGCAGATGAGTAAAGCGTTCTTGCATCGGGATCCGTTCAGCTGCGTGCTGTGCGGAGCGCGGATGGTGTACACCGCAGCCATCGCCGGCCTGACCGTGCAGGGCCTGGTCAACAATGCCCACAGCATCGCGCAATTGAGGTACGTGCCGGCCTGATACGGGAGAGGTGCGTCCAAAATCTGGAAAAGGTAAAGAAAAGTCGCTTTCAATCCATTTTTCGGCGTGGGTGATGGGTAAAAAAAGCTTTTTGCCGCCATCGACGCCACGTTGGCATCACGCCGAGGGGACCTTTTTTGGCGGATTACCTTGTATAGGAATTATTGAAATTCCTATACATTGCAAGGCTTCATAGATCCGCCGATTGGCGCGGGTGATTGCCTCAGCACAAATGCGCTCGATCACACCTGGTGATGGAAGCAATATGTTCTGTCGTCGCAACCCTTCAACCAACTCCGTCGCCAACACGAAGCCTTTGTCGGACTGCCATGCCAGTTCATCCAAACTATGAACGCAGGGACGATAATGTCTTGTTGTGAATGGCTGAAACTCAAAAAGAGCTTGTAATTCCAACAGGTGCTCGCGGCGCGTCTCGGCGCGTTGCCCATAGTCAGCCCATGCTTCAGGCGGCACCTTCAGTTGCGTGGCCACCAAGCGCAGCAATGGCTCGAATGGTTCTTCATCCATAGCAAGTGTTACCCCGGGATAGCGCATGTAACAGAGCTGTACAGCGAAGCCCAGCCGATTTGCAGACCCACGCCGTTGGCGGATGATGGCGAGGTCGGTTTCGCTGAAAGAGTAGTGACGAATCATTTCATCTTGGGAATCTGGCAACGCCAGTAAGCTTTCCCGCTCCGCAAGGGAAAGAATCGAGCGACGTGGCATGCAGTCTCCTTACTCATAAGTTTCTGGACACGGTAAAATGATCCTCCACTCACGTCTATAAATTCGTTTGCTTATACTTCGTAGACGGGGTATCTATAAATCGACTTATGAGACATTTCCCATGCGACTTTTTGGTTATGCCCGCGTCTCCACCAGCCAACAGTCCCTTGACGTACAGATAAACGCGCTCAAGGCTGAAAACGTCAGCGCAGCAAGGATTTTTACTGACAAGGTCTCGGGCAGTCATGTGAACCGCGAAGGCCTCAAGCTGCTGCGGCTCAAGGTCGAAGAGGGCGATGTTGTCTTGGTAAAAAAACTTGACCGATTAGGTCGCAATACTGCGGACATGATTCAGCTCATCAAAGAGTTCGACGACATGGGCGTGGCCATCCGTTTTCTGGATGATGGCATCAGTACAGAGGGGACCATGGGAAAAATGGTGGTCACCATCCTGTCTGCGGTGGCTCAGGCCGAGCGCCTGCGCATACTGGAACGTACCAACGAAGGTCGTTTGGAAGCCAAGGCCAAGGGCGTGAAATTTGGCCGTAAACCTAAGGTGAATAAGGCCGATGTCTTCACCCTGCACGATCAGGGTGTCAGTGCGATGGAGATTGCCAGGCAGCTGAAGATCGGTCGTTCGACGGTCTACAAAGCGCTGGTATCGTGAATGAATGGGGCGCTTATTCTTAACGTACTTTAAAATGCGAGTTCAGGTTTCAGACATCTCGTCTCGCCAAGCCTTGAGGAGAGGCGACCTTCACTGCAAGCTCAACCAAAGGTCGGGCTTGTCGAGTAGCGTCCTTGACGCCCTTGGTGCCGAGCGACATTGCGACTCCGACCGCTTCAATATCTACCTGTAGTGCACGCCGCAAATCAGGGGAGGTCAACTTGTCGCTCACTCTGCGGACAAATGCATCATCAAGTACCGATTTTTCTGGTCGATAGCGACCACTTTTGATGGGCGAGACTTGCTCCTGCTGATCCGCCAGGCGTTTCTGCAATCGGGTTGTGACCTGCGTCAAAGCCTTCTCGGCTGTCTCACGCGTAATTTTGCCCGCTTCGGCTGCGGTTGAAAGATTAAACGTATCCGTACGCTCTACAGCATTTCGATTTTTCGCAAACCTACTGTCCTCCGCAAATATGGCTGAACCATTTGACCACGGATCCATGACAATCGTTGAGGTGCCAGACTGGGATTCGTCGGTTTCAGCCCACACATGATCTTCCTCAGTCGATGCAGCCAAGTAGATGTTTTCATATTCAGATCGTCCGTTTTCCTGGGCCAAAGCTCCATAGGCGAAGCTCGCTATACGAGCATGTTCGCCACAGTTGCCCGCGCCGAACACCTGGCCTGACATCGCAACAAGAACATGCCAGTTCATCGGCTCATTCGCAGGCATCGGCTCATGACCGGCGGCCTCGGCATCTTTTCTCAAGCACCTTGCTGCAAGGGTGCGGGCTCCACTTTCCAAATTGGAAAGTTGCGCATCCACATCAATATTGCCTCTTCCAAAGGGCAATGCACGGCGCGCTTCAGCCACAGCCTTGTCTGCGGATTCCACGACTATCCGGACACCCATTCCACCAACATCCGGACACTGATTCCATGCTGATCCGGACACTCATTCCACAAGCATCTGGACACCGATTCCACGGCCATCCGGACACTTTCAGGCAGGCAGCAACGCAGGACTATTCACTACTATCGACCTCTTTTTTCGAAGCGAAGAGGTCGTCGTGGAGCGTTTATCCATGCGTAAAATCCGAGAGGTACTACGCCTAAAGTTCGACGCTGGCCTGTCCGTGCGCAAGATCGCCGCCAGCTTATCCATCGGCCATTCGAGTGCAGGGGATTACCTTTGCCGGTTCGCCGCCAGTGGGCTTCAGTGGCCCATCGATATTTCTGACGCGGAGTTGAATCGACGGCTGTTTCCACCGGCAGTGCCAGTGCCGACCGACCAGCGCCCAATGCCTGACTGGGCATGGGTACACGCGGAGTTGCGCCGCCCCGGCGTCACTTTGGCCTTGCTCTGGCAGGAATATCGACTCGCTCACCCGCAAGGCTTCCAATACAGCTGGTTCTGCGAGCACTACCGCCTTTGGACCGCCAAGGTCGACGTGGTCATGCGCCAGGAGCATCGTGCTGGCGAAAAGCTGTTCGTCGATTACGCCGGGCAAACAGCGCCGGTCATCGACCGACAAACCGGCGAGATCCGTCAGGCTCAGATCTTCGTCGCCGTTCTCGGCGCGTCCAGCTACACCTTTGCCGAGGCCACCTGGTCGCAGAAACTGCCCGACTGGCTGGGCTCGCACGTCCGATGCTTTGCTTTTTTCGGCGGCACAACGCAGATCCTGGTGCCCGATAATCTGCGCAGTGGCGTGACTAAAGCGCACCGTTACGAGCCGGATATCAACCCCAGCTACCGCGATCTGGCCGAGCATTACGGCGTCGCCGTCTTGCCTGCTCGCTCGCGCAAGCCCAAGGACAAAGCCAAGGTCGAAGTCGGCGTGCAAGTGGTCGAACGCTGGATCCTGGCGGTGCTGCGCAACCGCCAGTTCTTCTCGCTTGGCGAACTCAACACAGCCATCGCGCTACTGCTGGATCGCCTCAACCACAAGCCCTTCAAAAAGCTGCCCGGCTCACGCCGGTCAGCCTTCGAGGCCATCGACCAACCGGCCCTGGAAGGCCTGCCGGAACACCCGTACGTCTATGCCGAATGGAAAAAGGTACGCGTCCATATCGACTATCACGTTGAGGTCGATGGCCACTTTTACTCGGTGCCGTACCAGCTGGTGAAGCACCAAGTCGAAGTGCGGCTCACGGCCCAGACCGTCGAGTGCTTCCACGCCAACCAGCGCGTGGCCAGCCACCTTCGCTCGCAGCACAAAGGCCGCCACACCACCCAAACCGAGCACATGCCCAAGAGCCACCGCGAGCACGCCGAATGGACACCGCAACGGCTGATCCGCTGGGCAGAGCAGACCGGGCCTAACACCGCCGGCGTCATCACCTACATCCTCGAACGCCGAATCCATCCGCAACACGGCTTCCGCGCCTGCCTGGGCATCCTGCGCCTGAGCAAACAGCACGGCGAAGCGCGGCTGGAAGCCGCGTGCCAGCGGGCGCTGGCACTGGGCGCATGCAGCTACAAAAGCCTCGAGTCGATCCTGCGCCAAGGGCTGGAGCGCCTGCCGCTGGCCCAGCAAAACCTGCCGCTGCTGCCTGACGAGCACATCAACCTGCGTGGCCCGGGCTACTACCACTGACCTGAGAAAGGAGCTTCGAAATGCTACCGAATCCAACGCTCGACAAGCTACAAACCTTGCGCCTGCACGGCATGATCAAGTCGCTGGGCGAACAACACGCAACGCCTGATATCAATGATCTGAGCTTCGACGAACGCTTCGGTCTGATGGTCGATCGCGAGCTGACCGAGCGCGAAGACGCCCGCCTGACCACCCGCCTCAAAGCCGCGCGGTTGCGCCACAACGCCTGCCTGGAAGACATCGACTACCGCAGCCCGCGTGGCCTGGATAAGGCCTTGATCCTGCAACTGGGCAGCGGCCAATGGCTGCGCGATGGCCTGAACCTGATCATCGGCGGGCCGACGGGCGTAGGTAAAACCTGGCTTGCCTGCGCGCTGGCTCACAAAGCCTGCCGCGACGGTTACAGCGTGCGCTATCTGCGTCTGCCGCGCTTGATGGAAGAACTAGGCCTGGCCCACGGCGATGGCCGCTTCGCCAAATTGATGGCCGGCTACGCCAAGACTGACCTGCTGATCCTGGACGACTGGGGCCTGGCACCGTTTACCGCCGCGCAACGGCGCGACATGCTTGAGCTGCTGGACGACCGCTACGGCAACCGCTCGACGCTGGTGACCAGCCAAATGCCAGTGGACAAATGGCATGCGTTGATCGGCGATCCGACCTTGGGCGATGCGATCCTCGACCGGCTGGTGCATAACGCTTATCGAATTGAACTGAAGGGTGAATCGATGCGCAGGCGCGCAACGAAATTGACGGCGGCAGGGGCTTCAGACTAACAATGCAAACCTGCGTCGCTGCGCTCCGACTGCCTGTCCGGATAAGCGTGGAACGAGTGTCCGGATGTTGGTGGGCTGAGTGTCCGGATGACGTGGAATTCGCAGCCTTGTCTGCCGGGATCAGACTTTTGGTACCTTCCTGATCCACAGGGCGATGGTCCAGCCTTCGCAACAGTAAGTAGCCGGGCAAAGAAGATGGTGTATCAGGTAGCGGTTTCCCAGCAGACGCAACGGGCGGCAACCGTGTTTGTACTGATGAATATGGATAGTTCGCACGCGCTCTATCAGGGCGAGTCTCAGAGCTTTCTGGTGGCAAGCTATGAGAGCCTTGTTGGCTCTGCGGTTGAGTCATTGATGATTGCGCCGCCTTTCCAACGTTTCCATTCGAAATGCCCGGCAAAGGTGGGGTTAGGCCAGCGTTATGTATTTTCATTTTATCTCAACGAATTAAATACTTTCATCATGCTAGCTATGTCGTCATTTGGCCGGGTCAGTTCCCACCAAGCAAGTTCCCTAATCTATGCCATAGCCGCTGAAGCAACATTAATCTGCGCGCAGAGCTTTCACTGATGTGGAAATCCAGCTTTAGCGGCAACAGCGCGGGGAAATTCTGACCATTACGACGAGTGAAATCGCTTAGCGTACTTTAAAATCCGTTTTCTGAGGCGACCCCAGATAGCCATTGATCACGCCGAGAATACCAGCGGCCAACTCGTGTTTTTCCAGCAGGCGACGGAAGTTGAGGATGGTGGTTTCATCCGGAATCCGCTCCAGGCTCAGACCGGAAAACTGGCGCAAGATCGTCGTCTCGTACAGCGCTTCTTCCATCGCAGGATCGCTGTAACCGAACCAGTTCTGCATGAGATGAACCCGTAACATCGCCATCAACGGATAGGCCGGACGACCACCTTCGCCCTTCGGGTAATGAGGTTCGATCAGGGCAATCAACCCCTTCCAGGGTACGACCCGATCCATCTCGATCAGGAACAATTCCTTGCGGGTCTGCTTGCGCTTGCCTGCGTATTCGGCGTCGGCGAAGGTCATCTGCTTCATCATCGAAAAGCTCGGCGATTGGTATCCGGAGATTTTGCCAAATCAGGAAGTCTTTTTCAGGATTTCCTTTATGATGGCCGAAACCATCGTTGAGCCCAGGAGAGAATTATGACGGCGTTACTCATTTCTGGAATGGGGCCCGAGTACCCTGATAATCAATTGCTTCGAGATTCATCGTTCGAGGCCCTGCTTAATCCTGCGGTAGCTGCCAACGCGGGGCGGTCTAAGTTTGACCTAAATAGGCTGCATTATAAGACAGCAGGCGGCCTGGTTTTACCCTTGCTCCGTAAACGTAAGGACGGGGGCGGTGCCAGGGCGGCCGGTGTGCCCATGTCCGTCGACGATAAAATATCAAAAGAGCCCAAGAGAACCTTTCACCTTACCAGTTTTACATTAGAGTCAATTCTCACGGGCGCCGATATTGACTTTGATTCAATGTCGACCGAACACATTTGGAATAATACTGGATTTGAACCGACAGGCGAGTACGATACGGTCCTTTTGTCGACCACCTTTATTTGGGATCAGCAAACGCTGCGGCGAGCCATCGCGTGGATCGGACAGCGTTTCCCTGGCAGTAAACTGATATTGGGCGGGCAATACAGTAATCTTAAGTTTAATCAAATCATGAGAGAACATAAAGCGGTCAACTTTATTATTAGAGGCGATGCGGAGATTGCGCTGCCTGATTTGCTTCGAAAGCTCAGGAAACGGGGTGATATAGCGAGCGTTCCCAATCTTGTCTTCCGTGGCGCCAACGACGAGATATGCCTGACGCCAATTGGGTATGTTGATCTTGATTTGCAACCCTCCCCGTCACCCAATGGCTTTTCGCCCGTTGTGCCCTATGAGTCAATGCGGGGGTGCCCATTCACCTGTAAATTCTGTTCATTCCCGGCCGCGTCACCTAAATGGAGGTACAAGTCAGCCGACAAGATCGCGCGAGACTGGGAGCGGTACAAGATCCACAACGGTGCTCACTACATTAAGGCACTTGACTCTACATTCACCGTTCCGCCAACACGCCTCAGGTCGCTGCTTCCGAAGGTCGAGGCCATTAAGATTCAGTGGGAAGCCTATACACGTGCCAACTCCATCAACAGCACGGAGCTTGTTCATCAGCTCGAAAACTCCGGGTGCAGTTCATTGTTTCTGGGGTTCGAATCAATGAGTGACACTACCTTGCAGTACATGGATAAAAAAGTGACATCACGTGCGAATCGTTTAGCGCTTGAGCTTTTGACTGAAAGCTCGATAAAACATTTTGTCTCTTTTATAGTCGGCTATCCTGGAGAAAGCCCTGAGCTCTTCGAGGCGACCAGACGATTTCTTGTAAATGAGTTTTCTGGCGAATTTGCTTTGTATGTTTGTATGTTGCAAGACGAGACTATGCCGCTTTGGGACGATGCGGAAAAGTTTAATATACAGGTTGATGACCCTAGCGGAGAGGCGCGTATCTGGAGCCACAGCGGCATGGACTCTAAAACTGCGAGGCAGTTGCAATTGGAGACATTGCGTGAAGTTCGTTGGAACAATGACAACGCGATCTTCAGGTCATGGCAACATGATTTCGAGTCTCCGCTGATTCCTGATAGGACACGGCAGGAGAACACCAGCCTGGAAAAACTAGTTGATCGACTTGGCATGATCAGCGTGGACATTAGCAGTGAGCAACAGGCGCGCAAACTTGAAGTCGAGATTACAAGCAAGCTGACTGCGCATGGTATATCGGTTGTCCCTGATGCCGGTTTGAGCGGTTATATGCAAAAAGCTGAGAAATAATAACGAAAGGGAGTAGCCGGTAGTGAGTGATGAGTATGTCGTATTAGTCGACAACGACGACCATCCTTGCGGGATGGCTGAGAAGATTGAGGCTCATCAATCAGGTCTTTTGCATCGAGCTATATCGGTCTTTCTTTTTGACAAAGACGGACGCCTGCTTCTGCAGCGTAGGTCGGCAAGCAAATATCACGCGGCAGGACTTTGGGCAAATAGTTGCTGCGGACATCCGCGTCCTGGGGAGCTGCCGATAGACGCTGCAGTTCGGCGTCTCCAGGAAGAATTGGGTATTCATTCCGAGCTTAACTCATGGGGACATATTTGTTATGAGGCCATAATTAACGAAGAAATGAAAGAAAACGAATATGTGCACCTTTTCACTGGCTGCTTCACGGGCTCTTACAGCTTGAATCCGGATGAGGTTTCCGAAATCCACTTAGAATATCCACGTTCAATTCTCTCTAGGGTCTGTTCCCGTTTCACATTGGCAGCCACAGAAAAGCGCAGGCCATTGCTATGACGCTTTCATAGTTTCTCTTGAGTTTGTCGAACCGAGAAGCCGCCGCCCGGAAATGCTTCAACCGGGCAAAGGCGTTTTCTACGAGATGTCGATTGCGATATAACCCTTTGTCCAGATCTGCGTTCCCTTTCAGAGAATTGCGCTTTCGTGGAATCACCACTTTGCTGCCTTGCTGCTCGACCTGAGCGCGTATCGCTTCAGTGTCGTAGCCCTTGTCCGCAATGATCACTTCTGCATTGGGCATCTTGGCAATCAACGAGGCCGCCTGCGAACAATCATTGGTCTGGCCTCCGGTCACGTCAAATGCAATGGGCAGCCCACAAGCGTCTACAGCCAGGTGAATCTTGCTGGTGTTACCGGCTCGGCTTTTTCCGATGGCCTGGTCCTGCGTGCTGGCAGCACCTGCACTGTGCTGATGAGCCTTTACATAGCTGCCATCAATGAAAACCCACTCCATGTCAGGATCGGTCATCAGCACCTCAAGCACCTTGACCCACTTGCCTGAAGCAGACCAGGCATTGAACCGCTTGTAGACCTTGCTCCAGTTTCCAAACGCTTTCGGCAGGTCTCGCCAAGGGCAACCCACACGCATGCGGTACAGCATGCCTTCAACCGTGGTGCGCAAATCTCGCTTGTTGTAGATCGATTCGTGCAGCAAAATTTCTCGAAGCTTCGGCCAGTTGTCAACGCCAACTAAAAAGTGACCCCCTTCCGTGCTAAATCGCCAACTTAGTTTTGACCCCCCTCGGGTTCATATTTTCGAGCCGGTTCGGCCCGAGAAGATTTGGTTCCTGCTTTGCGCTTGTCCTTGAGTCGATAGCTTTCACCTGTCATCTGCACGATATGGGCATGATGTAACAGCCTGTCCAGCATGGCCGCTGTCAGTGTTTGATCATCCGCAAAGGTTCCGGCCCACTGGGTAAACGGCAAGTTACTCGTGAGGATCAGGCTGCCTTGCTCGTAGCGCTTGGCGACAACATTGAAGAACAGGTTGGCTTCATCACGACCAAACGGCAGGTAACCGATTTCATCGATGACCAACAACCCGGGGGCCATCACCACACGACTGAAGTATTCCTTGAGCCGTTCCTGGCGGTGCGCAGCGGTCAGTTGCAGCATCAAGTCAGCCGCAGTGACGAAGCGGGTTTTGATACCGGCCATCACTGCCCGGTAGGCCAGGGCGATGGCCAGGTGGCTCTTGCCTACACCACTAGGCCCCAGGAACACGATGTTCTCGGTACGCCCAACAAAACTCAATGCTGCCAGCTCCTGGAGCTGTGCCCGGGGGACGCCGGTGGCAAACGCGAAGTCGTATTGCTCCAGCGTTTTCACGGCGGGCAGCGCGGCAGTTTTCAGCAGGGCCTGTCGAGAGCGTTCACTTCGGGCATCGGTCTCGGCAGCCAGCAGCTTTTCGAGGAAGTCGGCAAAGCTGTCTTCGCCGCTTGCTGCTTGTTGGGCAAGGTGCGGCCAGTCCACCCCGACGCGCTCAAGCTTTAGCCCCTTGCATAGTTCTGTCAGGCGAGCATGTTGAAGGTTCATGCTCTCACCTCCAGCAGTTGCTCATAAACCGACAGCGGATGCTGCAAGCTCTCGTACGGCAGGACCCGTCCCAGGCGTAGGCCTTGGGCGGGTTGTGGGCGCAGGCTCTGTGTTGGCAGTGGTAATAGTACCTGCTGCTCTTGGGCCAGACGTACCGCCGGTTGAACACCCGTCGTGCCGTGAATCCGCTGATGAGCGACTTCGTCGAGCCATTGGCCGATATGTGCGTTGGCCGTCACCACATCCAGCGTCAGACCCGCACTCTTGAGCGTAGCGGCCAACGGGGTAATGAAACTGCCCTTCAGATACCCGTTGAAGCGCTCAACCTTGCCCTTGGTCTGGGCACGGTAAGGGCGGCAGACCTTGGGAATAAAACCAAACTCATCGGCCAGCGCAGCCAATCGGGGATGCCAACGGTGCTGGCCCTCCCCAAAAGCATCTCGCTCGGTGATGATGGTTCCGGCGTTATCAAACAATGCCTGCTCGGGCACGCTGAACCGCCCCGGGTTTCTCGGAGACCCTTTTGTTTGAGTCATGCCACCTGGGCAGACTCGGTGAGTTGCTGATAATAGATTGCTTCTGCTTCGACCGGTGGAATATGACCGATTGGCTCCAGCAGGCGGCGGTGATTGAACCAGTCCACCCATTTCAGGGTTTCCAGCTCCACCGCCCCCCGTGTGGGCCAAGAGCGTCGATGAATCACTTCAGCCTTGTAAAGACCATTGATGGTCTCAGCCAAAGCATTGTCGTAAGAGTCACCGACACTCCCGACCGATGGCTCAATACCGGCTTCGACAAGACGCTCGGTATAGCGAATGGACACGTACTGCACGCCACGGTCACTGTGGTGAATGAGTCCACCCTGCTTGACTGGGCGACGGGCGTAAAGGGCTTGCTCCAGTGCATCGAGTACAAAATCGGTACGCGCTGAACTGGACACCTTCCAACCGACGATGAATCGGGCAAAGACATCAATGATGAAGGCCACGTAAACAAAACCCTGCCAGGTACTGACGTAGGTAAAGTCCGATACCCATAGGGCGTTCGGGCACTCAGCCACAAACTGACGGTTGACATGATCCTGCGGGCACGGCCTGGCTTGGTCGCTGACCGTCGTCTTGACGGGCTTGCCGCGTACCACGCCTTGCAGGCCCAGCTCTCCCATCAGACGTTGCACCGTACAGCGGGCGACTTGCAGTCCGTCACGCAGCAATTGTCGCCAGACCTTGCGCACGCCATATACCTGGAAGTGCTCATCCCAGACTCGCTGGATGTGCTCACCCAGTTCCTGGTCACGCTGCGCACGCGCTGACTGCTGGCTGGGGTCAGCCTGCTGAGCAGCGTACCGGTAGTACGTCGACGGGGCGATTGGCAACACCTTGCAAATCGGCTCGACCCCGTAAGACTGGCGGTTTTCATCAATAAACGTCTTCATCGTTTGAATGGGCGGTCGAGCTCCGCCTGGGCAAAATAGGCTGAGGCCTTACGCAAGATCTCGTTAGCTTGACGCAACTGACGGTTCTCACGCTCCAAGAGCTTGACTCGCTCACGTTCGACTGTGCTCAGCCCATCACGCTGGCCGCTGTTGCGCTCAGATTGGCGAACCCACAGCCGTAATGTCTCGGGCGTGCAGCCGATCTTGGGGGCAATGGCACTGATGGTGGCCCACTGCGACTCGTACTCAGGAAGGTGTTCGAAAACCATCCTGATGGCCCGCTCACGGACCTCTGGGGAATACTTCGGTAGTTTTTTCATCGCTCCATCCTCTCAAAGGTTGGAGTCTCCGAGAAACCCGGGGCGGTTCACGCCGCCAAAGTAAGCGAACGCCTCCCGAAGCCCTGTCAGCCAGGCTTCGCTGTCCTCTCGCTCGGAGAAACGGACAAAGCTTGCTCGACTAAAACCAAGTGTCGCCACGAACGCCTTAAGCGGCTGACGGCCTCGTCGAATGGTGGTGAAGTCCACCTGTATCTGCTTGCCGGGCAGTGTCTCGAAACGTACCACCGGCTCTTCTGCCTTACGTTTGAAGGGGCGAATATAAGCCTTCAGACGACTGACGCCGCCGCTGTACCCCAATGCCGTGATCTCACGCAGCAGGACGGTCGCCGGAATCCAGTGTGGGCGCGCCGCCTCAATACGCTCGTGCAGGTAGTCCTTGAAGGGGTCGATTTTGCACGGACGTGCGGGTCTCACCTTGTCACTGGGTAGCGACCGGGCCTTTCGCAGGTACTTGCGCACGGTGTTACGCGAAATACCCAGCTCACGGGCGATGAATTTGATGCCATGGCCCTGACGGGCCAACACTTTAATTTCCACAGACTGCTCCTGGGTCAACATATTGGCAGCTCAAAGCCGCCAGTTTTACCCAGGGGGGTCAATTCTAGGTTGGCGTTAGGGGGTCATTTTTACAGTGGCGGTGACACGTAAGCGGGGTTAAGCGGCGAAAAGGTCACCCTGGCGGTCGGCGTAGCTGCACCAGCGGGCAAACGATTCGTTGCCGCACCAGGTCTGAATTTTTTCCACGAAGCCTTCACGACGCGCTGTGGTGATTAGTTCGGCGACCACCTCGGCCGAGTCACCCATTTCAAAGCAGTTGTCGAACTGGCGTTCGCCCAGGCCTTCGAAACCGTTGTCCCAAAGTTCATACCGGACTACGGCGTCTACCAGGTCATGCTTGAACGTCAGCACCAGGAACTCGACGCGGGCATTGAACTTGTGTACCTGGCGACTCAGTTTCAGCAGCTTTTTGCAGATCTCGACCTGACCGCTTGTGAAGCGCTTCATCAGCTGTTGCTTTGCTTGTCTGTTCATTTCGTCTCACCTCTGTGCTGGCTTAGCTGAGTGCCTTTCGCCGATGCGCTTAGGTCGATCGGGCGCATAGGTGCGTGACAAGGGCGCGATGCGAGGCCGCAGCTAAGGGAGCGAAGCGAGTCTGAACGGGGGAGTGTCGCGGGCGCAGCCGAACCCTTGTCAGGTGCCGCGCTCGATCTACCGTCAAGCGCACGGCGAAAGGTGCGCAGCAAAGCCTGCAGGTGATACGGGAGGTACAGGCAGCGACGGCAAGCGGAGCGCGCAGGCCGAGAGGCCGGAGGCGTTAGAGCCGGCTTGCCGGCGAGGATTGAAGCCCGAAGGGGCGAGACGGGCCGGCTTCAAGGCCTGGCTCGATGCGCAGCACGAAAGCACGGCCCTGAGCGCAGCGAAGGGAACGCACGTCACAGGTTGTCAGCGATCGAGCTGCACCGCAGCGCCTCATACCAATGTGGTTAAGGCGCACAACAAAGACCCCTAAATAGCTTTCGACGGCAGCTCAGCGGGTAGATCGGGGTAATACCGATTATATGTATCCACAGCGGCCGGCCAGAGCCCAAGCAGTGTATTGCGATGCCGGTCCACCCAACCGACGATTTCGCTGATGTTGGAAGGGAGAGGTCCTATCCGCGTGCTAATAGTGAGCGCTTCGAGGTCGATGTCCCAGGCGGCGCCTCTTGCTTGGAATGCCACGGTCGGTCGACTGTCAGCGGAGGCACAGAAAACTGTAGCTTGTGGAGTATCAAACCTGTTCAACGGCGGGCACAGCTCATGAAACTCATCCAGGAGAGGCTTGGGCGCCACGTAAAGCCCGCTATCTTCGAACTGTGCCCGGCCATGCTCCTCAAAGTCGTACGGGACATAACCACTTTGGGTCTGAAACGCTACCGCTTCGATGAGTTCTGCAGGTATTGAATCGAAGTTCAACCACCAGGTCTCCTCCATAGTTTTGGTTTTTTTATAGTGCCGAACTAACTCCTCGTCACTCAATGCCTTCAGATCGTAGTAACACGACAACCCCATGGATTTTCTCCAGAGCTTGCTTTCTCCGAGCAGCTTGCTGAACTTCACATATGGGATCAGACCAGAAGGAGTAGAGCTTTCAAGTGCCCATTTAGATAGCGACTCAGATTCGATCTGAATGCGCACCAACGTTTTTTTATGGGTTGTAAGATTTTTGGGCGGACGCCCGATCCTCTTCAGATACTCCACGTTGGAGGGGGTCAGTTTCTCACCCGTCAAAAGCCCATGACCGAGGGGGCTAGGGCTGGTCGTAAGCCAGACACACGGGCCGACAGTCCGACCATCCTGGGTTCGGTAAGGTGATCCCTTGAGTTCGGTGTTAAAAATCACGCCCGCAAGGGGCACTGAGGTGTAGTGATAGAGCTTCATACCTGCGTCCTTGGATCCAAAGATCGCAAGGGTATCGCATCAATGATCTTCCCCCAACCCGCTCGGATAGAGGATTACGGGCGCGCTTGGTCTGCACAGCGCGCAGGCCAAGAGGCCGGAGGCGTTAGAGCCGGCTTGCCGGCGTGGATTGAAGCCCGAAGGGGCGAGACGGGTCGGCTTCAAGGCCTGGCTCGATGCGCAGCACGAAAGCCCGGCCCTGAGCGCAGCGAAGGGAACGCACGTCAGAGGTTGTCAGCGGTCAAGCTGCACCGAGGCTGAAACAGCCAGGGCACGCCTCTCCTATTACGATCGAGCAGATCTGAGTGATTGAGCCAAAGCCAGAACGTCACCTGCAGCTGCAGGGGGAAGCCAGGCTTCAACCTTGACCCAATCAGCCGGCAAATCCTCCAGGCGCGCCCGAATGCGTGCCATAAGCCTGTGAACCACCTGCCGGGTCAATCCAGTCTCCAAGGCTGCTTCGGAAACGCTGGCACCCATGACCAGGACAAGCCTGGCAGCATTTATCGAACGATCAGAGAACGCCCGACGTCGATTCTGGCCCGCAAGCACGGCCATGACCCGCTCAAATTCGTCCGCGGCCATCAGGGCGCAGGGTGAAACAGGACTGATCATCCTGATCAACTGGGCGATCTGGGCGTTGCTGTAGTGTTGGATGATCTTTGTTGCAAGACCTAGCGGGTCAGGATCGACAGCCATGATAATAGGTCCAGGTTGATGAAAGTCGAATCTACCGTAACCGCAACCACATGTAACCTGTAACAAGCCGCAGTTCGAGTCTTCACACGCGGCCAAAAGACCAGTCCTGAGCGCAGGGAGGGGCCGCTCGGTGCGTTCAAGCGCGGCACGTCTTAATGTACGGACAGCTCTCGGAAAAAATCAGGATTTGCCTTCACCGTGGCAAGAACCTTGGCTGCAAGGCCCGTAGGATTACGCCGTCCATTTTCCCAGCTTTTCACCGTATCAATACTGGTGCCCAAGACCTTTGCCATCTCACCCTGGGTAACATTCAACTGGGCTCGGATCGCTTTCACGTCGGCCAACTCGTATTGAGTTCGCCGAGCAGCCGGCTTAACACCGCTCTTGATATCTACGGCTTCTTCAAGAGAGGCCTTCAACTCGTTAAAAAAGCTCATATCACACCTCTTTTTTCAGCTTTTGAGTGAGCAGCTTCAGCTCTGTTTTTTCAGCACCAGTCAGGCTGTCTTTGGTGCTTTTCGGGTATGCCATCACCAGGTAGATCACCTCAGGTGTAGCCAGAAAGTATATTACTCTCGCACTGCCGCTCTTGCCTTGGTTACCCGTGGCCATGCGTACCTTGCGGAGCCCTCCTGTGTTGGTGATCAAATCACCTCTGTCCGGAGACTCGATCAAAATCGCCTGAAGGCTTCTCAGTTCATCATCTGTTGCGAGAGCCTTGATCTGGCGTGTGAACATCGAAGTTTCGATGAATTCAATAGCGTTGCTCACAGATGCGATCCTTGTCCATAGGAGTACATAGTACACCAAAAACAGTGTCCAGCATAGACCAGCAGCGTCATCCGGCCACACGCATACGAAGAGCTGACCTGATTCCGCAGTCAAACGGGAAGTCATGGTGAATATCATCGGTAACACCGAAGCCGCCATCCGCCCATTCCAAAAATACATCGGCAGGCGCTATAGGCTAGCTAATGATTCCTAACGCTCCAAAAGACTTCAGCGACTGGGGCACCGCTTCTAGCCACCGATACACATGTCAACTTAAGGTGTATCCAAAATGGTACTCTAGCGCTAGGCAAAAAATGTCACTACTTGTAACCTTTTTATCTCGTCACTTTTGGGTCTACCCCAAGTGACACGAAAATCAGCACGACCCGATTTCAGCTTTGCGCACTTAACGCACACCCAATTTGATACAATGATTTGACTACACCCAAAATGAGACAGATCTACCGATGTTCATTCGTGCATACCTTCGAGCATCGACCGATGACCAGGACGCAAGTCGAGCGCGTGATTATTTGGAAACGTTTGTCTCCGGCTACGGCAAGGCCATCGCATCGTGCTACATGGAAAATGCCAGTGGTATCCGCGCAGTAGCGAGGCACGCTGCGTGTTCAACTACGACCGTCATGAAGGTCCGCGACGAGCTGGCGCAACGTTAGTCGGTTAAGGCCAATGGCACTGACCTACTCAACGTCACGAAGTACCCAGCCCGCTTTTGAAAAAACCCACCGGTTCAGGACGAGGCTATCAAGGGGGTCATAGGGGTCTGGGGAATAACGGAACAGAAAGTGCACTTAAGCCAAGCACCTTCCTGCAACCCCTTGCGACGTCTGGTGGTTCGGGAAGGGAGTAATTTTGGGACGCTCATCAAGGGTTCCTCGCACGATGATGTGCGCACCTTCGCAAAGCGGTAACCGGATGGCATCAAACAATATGGACCGGAGAACGGCGGTTTTTTTTGAACGGCAGTTAAGGTAGGTTGGGCTTCTCAACGATGAGACAGAGTTCACTGAGGTAAGGGAATGAGCAGGAAATTGATAGGTTCAGCTGTCGGTCTTACGACGCACAAGGGGCAATTCGCTGCCATAGTCCACAGGTTCAAGTTCGATGACGGTTCAGAGCTCCTGGCGAGCTGGGGCCAATCTGCTGTAGCCCAGATGATTGCGCTTCTCACCCATCACGCCAATAAAGGGGAGCTGCCTGAACCCTCTGACGCTGATGAAGAACTCTTCAAACAGAACACCCCTGAAATGACGCGAGACGATGTCGAAGCCCCCTGCCTAGCTAGGGTCTGTTCCCGTTTCGACGTAACCCATTGATCTCTATGAGAACAGGCCCGTATTGTTGGAGTTCTCACACAACACCAATACGAGCCTGCAATGCCCCGATTAATGCTCAGTGATGAGCACTGGCCGAAGCTTCGAGAAATTTTGCTGCACGAATCGATCTACAACAAGCGAGATTTGCGCACCACGGTTGAAGGCATGCTGTACCGCATGCGTGTGGGTTGCCCTTGGCGAGACCTGCCGAAAGCGTTTGGAAACTGGAGCAAGGTCTACAAGCGGTTCAATGCCTGGTCTGCTTCAGGCAAGTGGGTCAAGGTGCTTGAGGTGCTGATGACCGATCCTGACATGGAGTGGGTTTTCATTGATGGCAGCTATGTAAAGGCTCATCAGCACAGTGCAGGTGCTGCCAGCACGCAGGACCAGGCCATCGGAAAAAGCCGAGCCGGTAACACCAGCAAGATTCACCTGGCTGTAGACGCTTGTGGGCTGCCCATTGCATTTGACGTGACCGGAGGCCAGACCAATGATTGTTCGCAGGCGGCCTCGTTGATTGCCAAGATGCCCAATGCAGAAGTGATCATTGCGGACAAGGGCTACGACACTGAAGCGATACGCGCTCAGGTCGAGCAGCAAGGCAGCAAAGTGGTGATTCCACGAAAGCGCAATTCTCTGAAAGGGAACGCAGATCTGGACAAAGGGTTATATCGCAATCGACATCTCGTAGAAAACGCCTTTGCCCGGTTGAAGCATTTCCGGGCGGCGGCTTCTCGGTTCGACAAACTCAAGAGAAACTATGAAAGCGTCATAGCAATGGCCTGCGCTTTTCTGTGGCTGCCAATGTGAAACGGGAACAGACCCTAGTATCGTTAGCCACATGACGTGCTCGATCGAACAAGGCGTATTGAACCTAAATCTGATTTTTAGGCAGGATAACTCGATTCAAACGATCGCTATGGACCCCGGAATTCCCGTACTGATACTTGGCTGGACAGCGAACGCTCTCCAAGACGGTGGATTTCTGGATCAGATCTTGAAGCTGGTCGACGACCAAGTAAATGCGCCTCCACTGCTGCTGTATTCATGCTCCATAGATGCTGTTCAGGACATCAATTATACGGAGTACCGAGCCTACGACATCGACATGTACCGCGCTATGACCAGTCTTTACTGTGTAAGCGTGGCCATCAACGGTCCTCAATCTAAAAAAATTGTTGGCGGCTTCTTCTTTAAATCGTCCATGCCCGACAACAGCCCCCAATTTCAAATTCAAATGACTTCGGTATTCGATGCCTTGCCAGAGTTTTCGGCGGTCGACCGTAACCAGGCATCTCTGTTGCACACGCGATTGTTCGTCCAAGACGGAGAGCCGCTAACCAATGAACACATGCTGAAGATGATCACTGATCAGTACGTGCGCTATACCAGCGCTGGTTCAGCATAAAAAAACCCCTCCGAAGAGGGGTTTTTGTCAGGCAGCTGTTAGCTGTAACGACCTGCAATCGAAATGGCCTCGACCTGCAATCATCGCGTTTTTCGACCGGGATTGATTGCGTCTATCCGAGCCAGCAAACCGGGATTATTTGCGAATGAACCTGCATTCATCTGGTTAGACCTGCAATCGACCGTCATGAACCGGAATTATTTGCGAGTGACCACTCGCGGTTTCTGTCTCATTTAAGTACACCCTTGTGAGACGCTTGGCTGAGGCGCTTTTTGCGTCTCAATAGGGTGGCTTTTCATTTCTGATATGGTAAGTTCTCAGCTTCTAGAGCCTAAAGAGACAAACTTGACGATGGCCCTTTACGGATACGCTCGCGTTTCCACAAGCGATCAAGATTTCGTTCAGCAACGCACTCGATCCGGCTTGCACTACAGAACTGCGCGACAGGATGCTGGCGGCGGGGTTGCCGATCTGAGGCCCAGGCCATTTGCAGTTGATCTGCCCGAAGCCACGCTTGTCGCAGGCCATTGCAGGTAGTATTGCCGGACAGCACATTCAGTTAAAGAGCAGCCATGAAAGCAGGGATAGCAGTAACAATTGCATTAGGGTTCTTGGTAAGTGGATGCCAGGCTAATATACCGGTAAAGACCAAAGCCCAGACAGATGCAGATTTTCGTAGGGATGCTGCGACAATCGAGCAGTTCGGGAATGCTCACCCATGGAGTGGGAGTGATGAAATTGAAGACATCCCCCAAGCTCTTTCCCGTATTGAAGCAATAAAGGCCAAGGGGGCCGCATACATAGACGCCGAAGACCTCAAATGCACTAGGAAGCAGCAGGCATTGCTCCAAGAAAGAGACACGGTACAAAAGAAGAAACAGGCTGTGATTGATGCTTACGAAAGTGCAGAAGCAGCAAAAGTAAGCAAGCGCCCAATGGGCTCGTTTGGTTCGGCCTACTAGGGGCGAATAGAGAAAACGGAAAAAAACGTACGCTAGCTGTAGCGGCTCGCGTTGGAAAACACGCGTGCTCGCAATCAGCGCCTTTTTCGGCTCAGATTATTTGCATGTATCCGGTGCAGCTGGCTCAGATTATCTGCATTCCAGCTCACGATATTTGCGACCAGCTCAAATTTCAGGTTGCCCGGCTCACGCTTTTTGCAACTGAATGTGCGTGCAGAAACTCGTGGTAATACACATTTTCTGGACGTTGAAATATATACAGATTTGCTGGACTCCGTCACCCCAGCCCTACCATACCTGCGCCTGGAGCGCGGTTTTTGTCCAACAAACCCTCGTTTGTTGGACGTGCTAACCGGTGCTGGTTCAGTTGCTGTCAACGCCAACTAAAAAGTGACCCCCTTCCGTGCTAAATCGCCAACTTAGTTTTGACCCCCCTCGGGTTCATATTTTCGAGCCGGTTCGGCCCGAGAAGATTTGGTTCCTGCTTTGCGCTTGTCCTTGAGTCGATAGCTTTCACCTGTCATCTGCACGATATGGGCATGATGTAACAGCCTGTCCAGCATGGCCGCTGTCAGTGTTTGATCATCCGCAAAGGTTCCGGCCCACTGGGTAAACGGCAAGTTACTCGTGAGGATCAGGCTGCCTTGCTCGTAGCGCTTGGCGACAACATTGAAGAACAGGTTGGCTTCATCACGACCAAACGGCAGGTAGCCGATTTCATCGATGACCAACAACCCAGGGGCCATCACCACACGACTGAAGTATTCCTTGAGCCGTTCCTGGCGGTGCGCAGCGGTCAGTTGCAGCATCAAGTCAGCCGCCGTGACGAAGCGGGTTTTGATACCGGCCATCACTGCCCGGTAGGCCAGGGCGATAGCCAGGTGGCTCTTGCCTACACCACTAGGCCCCAGGAACACGATGTTCTCGGCACGTCCAACAAAACTCAGTGCTGCCAGCTCCTGGAGCTGTGCCCGGGGGACGCCGGTGGCAAACGCGAAGTCGTATTGCTCCAGCGTTTTCACAGCGGGCAGCGCGGCAGTTTTCAGCAGGGCCTGTCGAGAGCGTTCACTTCGGGCATCGGTCTCGGCAGCCAGCAGCTTTTCGAGGAAGTCGGCAAAGCTGTCTTCGCCGCTTGCTGCTTGTTGGGCCAGGTGCGGCCAGTCCACCCCGACGCGCTCAAGCTTTAGCCCCTTGCATAGTTCTGTCAGGCGAGCATGTTGAAGGTTCATGCTCTCACCTCCAGCAGTTGCTCATAAACCGACAGCGGATGCTGCAAGCTCTCGTACGGCAGGACCCGTCCCAGGCGTAGGCCTTGGGCGGGTTGTGGGCGCAGGCTCTGTGTTGGCAGTGGTAATAGTACCTGCTGCTCTTGGGCCAGACGTACCGCCGGTTGAACACCCGTCGTGCCGTGAATCCGCTGATGAGCGACTTCGTCGAGCCATTGGCCGATATGTGCGTTGGCCGTCACCACATCCAGCGTCAGACCCGCACTCTTGAGCGTAGCGGCCAACGGGGTAATGAAACTGCCCTTCAGATACCCGTTGAAGCGCTCAACCTTGCCCTTGGTCTGGGCACGGTAAGGGCGGCAGACCTTGGGAATAAAACCAAACTCATCGGCCAGCGCAGCCAATCGGGGATGCCAACGGTGCTGGCCCTCCCCAAAAGCATCTCGCTCGGTGATGATGGTTCCGGCGTTATCAAACAATGCCTGCTCGGGCACGCCGCCAAAGTAAGCGAACGCCTCCCGAAGCCCTGTCAGCCAGGCTTCGCTGTCCTCTCGCTCGGAGAAACGGACAAAGCTTGCTCGACTAAAACCAAGTGTCGCCACGAACGCCTTAAGCGGCTGACGGCCTCGTCGAATGGTGGTGAAGTCCACCTGTATCTGCTTGCCGGGCAGTGTCTCGAAACGTACCACCGGCTCTTCTGCCTTACGTTTGAAGGGGCGAATATAAGCCTTCAGACGACTGACGCCGCCGCTGTACCCCAATGCCGTGATCTCACGCAGCAGGACGGTCGCCGGAATCCAGTGTGGGCGCGCCGCCTCAATACGCTCGTGCAGGTAGTCCTTGAAGGGGTCGATTTTGCACGGACGTGCGGGTCTCACCTTGTCACTGGGTAGCGACCGGGCCTTTCGCAGGTACTTGCGCACGGTGTTACGCGAAATACCCAGCTCACGGGCGATGAATTTGATGCCATGGCCCTGACGGGCCAACACTTTAATTTCCACAGACTGCTCCTGGGTCAACATATTGGCAGCTCAAAGCCGCCAGTTTTACCCAGGGGGGTCAATTCTAGGTTGGCGTTAGGGGGTCATTTTTACAGTGGCGGTGACATTTAACCGGCTGGGCGAAATCCGAGACCGTAGCTTCGAACAGCAACGCTACCGTGCCAGCGGCCTCAACTTGGTGACTGCTGCAATAGTGCTGTGGAACACGGTTTACCTGGAGCGGTCCGCAAACGCATTACGCGGACATAGCACCGCTGTCGATGAATCGCTGCTGCAGTACCTGTCGCCGCTGGGCTGGGAGCACATCAACCTAACTGGTGATTACCTGTGGCGCAGCACCGTCAAGGTTGGTGGAGGAAGATTCCGGCCATTACGACGACAGAAATCAGCTTAACGTACTTTAAAATCCGTTTTCTGAGGCGACCCCATCCACGTCAGCAGTGCGGTACGCCCTGCTGGACAAGGCATCAAAAACTCGCCGGCCTGTGTTCCTTCTGGTGTCAGCTCAAGAACAGGGCAGCCTGCGGCTGCAAATTGTGAGATTTTGAAATCGGTTATCATAGCCGAAATTGAGTCGATCCCTCCTCAGCACAGGCTTACACATGGCGTCAGAGACCAAAAAACGTAAACGGGCGAGCCGGGCAAAAGCCAAGGCAAAGCAGACCCGTCTCCAACGCGCCGGGCATACCACCTTCGTGCCCGATACCGACTTTTCCTTCGATATCAATCCTTTCGGTGATGTCGATCTTTGTAGTGGCTGCCAGACAGCGTATCTGAACGACAGGTTTCCCGACGCTTCTTGCGTAAACGTTTCGATGAGAGAAGGGCCAGGCGGATTGGCCATCACCGCCGTCATTCACCACGATGAGGAGCCATCCTGCTGACGTGGCCTCTGCACCGCCTGCTTACAAACCTCGACCGCTCAAAAACCTCTTCACGGCCAACGGCTGCTGGGCAGATTTGCTGGAAGCCGGCGGTCTGCGCCACATCGAAGTGGAGTCGATCAGCAAAATGCTCGCCTGCGGCACCTCGATACTGGGGGTGTAAGCCGGAACCCCGGAAAATTCCGTCGGAAAACGTCACCAGAGCGGTTTACGGCTGCTTTTGCTATCCGACACGGTTTTCCGTACATGTTTTGGCCGCTCAATCAAACAGTTTTCGGCTTGGCGACGTCGCAGCCGGAAAATAACTGTTTGGCGTCAATCCGCACCAGTACTGGCTTCTCGCCCATGACGGAAATTTCTGGGATTCCGGCTTACAACCCCTAAAGCGTGTCTGGGCACAGAACCAGGCTAAAGTTAAGGTCTGAATGTAGCAAGAACCCTCGTTTTCACGCACGGTCTCCCGGGCGTCGCGCGTTTGATGTTTCGTGCTCCCTGATATGCCCCCCCCACCGACGTTTAAAAGCTTTGGCGTTGGCCCACGTTCGCAAGGAACCGAATCCGTCCAAAAGGCCACACAACGCGACACTTTTAATGAAAATTTGGTGGCTACATAACTTCTGCGTCGGCGGTCAAAAACCTTTTTAAGGCAACGCTGCAAAAATAGCCAACCGCTCAGCAGGCCCGGCAAGAGGCTGGCTCGCTTATTACACAGCCGCGTAGAGACATCACTGCAGTTCGAACGCGAGGCGTGAAGCGGCCAAACGGCACCTTGGCTGGACGCGCCACTGGCCACTGAGGTGACCCTGTTGGAGGAGCGGATAAGGTGCAAGAGCTAAAGGTCGTATTGCATCAGATCCACAACGCCTTGACCGCCAAGAACCACGGCCCAGTGCAACTCAACCGTGACAACGACTAAATTCGGATGGACTAATTGCAGGCATGAGAATCCCCAACGTCAATCTAAACGCATTGAGCACAAACCGGTCTTTCAGTGAAGAGGACCAGTTCATGCATAGGAATTTCAAAATGCCTATGCATGAACCTGACGCTGTGAAGGAGGCGTCATGCCTTCATAGCGATGCGTAGGAAGACGCTGATGCGTTACTTATGCAGTGAAAATCCCTATAAATCCGCATTAACACAGTTTATTTTACCGCTGAGCCTAGGTGCGGACGCACCTTCCCCCTGTCAGGGCTTCACGTACCTCATCTGCGCGATCGCCTGAGCGTTGAGGACCAGTCCCTGCACCGTCAGCCCGCTGATCGCTGCCGTGTATACCATCCGCGCGCCACACAGCACGCAGCGGAACGGATCGACGTTTAGAAAGGCTTTGGCCATCGGCGCAAAATACAGCTTTGGTACCGGTCCTGGCGTCGCCATCTTCAGTGCTTCATACACCTTCGGCAGGTATTTCCCACACACCCGATTGGCCAGAAAACCAAAATACCGGATCATCCGGAAATGCTTTTCCGGGATGTGCTGGACCACCCGGCGCAGCATGTCGGCCTGGCTCAGCGTTTCCTGCTGATAGGTCTGCGTGCGGTGATCCAGGTAGGTAAAGCTCAACGTGGCCCCGCAGGTGTAATGCGCCAGACGACTGCCCGAGATCGGCGGTTTTTTCAGGTAGCGGCCCAGGTAATTGACGGTCTTTCGGCCGTTTTCCGTCTTCTTCGACAAGTGGATGTGCCAGTGCTGGCCACCAGCGGTCAGTATCAAACGGCGCCAGTCGCTTTCACAGTGGATGTGGGCCAGCTGCGGCGGCATCGTCAGTTGCGAAAGCGGCTGTCCCAGCAGGTAATCGCGCACCAGCCACATCCAGCGCCGCCGCAGGGCCTCTTTGTGGAACGACAGATTTTTCCAGACGCCCTGCTCATCCAGGCCGCCCGCGGTCACCGACAGGTGGACGTGGGGATGCCAGTTGAGCCGCCGGCCATAGGTGTGCAGCGCACCGAAAATCCCGACGCGCAAACCGCGCCGCTTGGCGGTGTAGATCAGGTTATCGGCCGCCAGACGAAACAGCGCATCGAGCAGCCAGCGGTTGTAGAAGAACAGGGACCACAGCGTGTCGGGCAGCGTGAACACCAGATGCTGCCAGGGGCAGTCGGGCAGACGGTTGTTTTGCACGGCGATCCACTGGTCGGTGGCCTTTTTGCCGCAGGAAGGACAGGCCCGGCAATGGCAGGTGTTGCACAGGTATTTGACGTGTGGGCAATGCTCATTGCCACAGGTGTAGTGTTTGACGCCCAGTATCGAGGTGCCGCAGGCGAGCATTTTGCTGATCGACTCCACTTCGATTTGGCGCAGACCGCCGGCTTCCAGCAAATCTGCCCAGCAGCCGTTGGCCGTGAAGAGGTTTTTGAGCGGTCGAGGTTTGTAAGCAGGCGGTGCAGAGGCCACGTCAGCAGGATGGCTCCTCATCGTGGTGAATGACGGCGGTGATGGCGAATCCGCCTGGCCCTTCTCTCATCGAAACGCTTACGCAAGAAGCGTCGGGAAACCTGTCGTTCAGATACGCTGTCTGGCAGCAACTACAAAGATCGACATCACCCAAAGGATCGACATCGAAGGAAAAGTCGGTATCGGGAACGAAGGTGGTATGCCCGGCGCGTTGGAGACGGGTCTGCTTTGCCTTGGCTTTTGCCCGGCTTGCCCGTTTACGTTTTTTTGTCTCTGACGCCATGTGTAAGCCTGTGCTGAGGAGGGATCGACTCAATTTTGGCTATGATAACCGATTTCAAAATCCCACAATTTGCAGCCGCAGGCTGCCCAGTTCCACAAAGAGGCCCTGCGGCGGCGCTGGATGTGGCTGGTGCGCGATTACCTGCTGGGACAGCCGCTTTCGCAACTGACGATGCCGCCGCCGCTGGCCCACATCCTCTGTGAAAGCGACTGGCGCCGTCTGATACTGACCGCTGGCGGCCAGCACTGGCACATCCACTTGTCGAAGAAGACGGAAAACGGCCGAAAGACCGTCAATTACCTGGGCCGCTACCTGAAAAAACCGCCCATCTCGGGCAGTCGTCTGGCGCATTACACCTCCGGAGCCACGTTGAGCTTTACCTACCTGGATCACCGCACGCAGACCTATCAGCAGGAAACGCTGAGCCAGGCCGACATGCTGCGCCGGGTGGTGCAGCACATCCCGGAAAAGCATTTCCGGATGATCCGGTATTTTGGTTTTCTGGCCAATCGGGTGTGTGGGAAATACCTGCCGAAGGTCTATGAAGCACTGAAGATGGCGACGCCAGGACCGGTACCAAAGCTGTATTTTGCGCAGATGGCCAAAGCCTTTCTAAACGTCGATCCGTTCCGTTGCGTGCTGTGTGGCGCACGGATGGTATACACGGCGGCAATCAGCGGGCTGACGGTGCAGGGACTGGTCCTCAACGCTCAGGCGATCGCGCAGATGAGGTACGTGAAGCCCTGACAGGGGGAAGGTGCGTCCGCACCTAGGCTTCGCGGTGAAATAACCTGTATTAACGCTTTTTGATAGGGATTTTCACTGCATAAGTAACGCATCTGCGTCTTACTACGCATCGCTATGAAGGCATGACGCCTCCTTCATAGCGTCAGCTTGATGCATAGGCATTTTGAAATTCCTATGCATCAAGAGTGGGCCACTAATTGCACAGAGGATTGCCACCCTTGTTCCATTGCTCCCCGGCCCCCTACTTCCGCATTTTTTCTTCAAAGGCATCAAGGCATTGTTTGAACAAATCGCCGAGCTTCTGGTAGCCGTGCTGTTGTGCAAGTTCATAAAAACGCTCTCTATCCGAGACCTCTGCCCGGAAGTTTAATTGGGCTTTCGGTGGGATTGCGTCTCTGAAACGTTTGATTTTCGCGGGTTCTGACGAAGGCGCCTCACGCGATGGAAAATCGTTATTAATCGATAGTCGATCAATATCAGCTGATAGCACTGGTGCGCGATCACCCTCTTTAGCCTTGAATTTTGTCAGCAACTCAAACGGATTTGGCCGGCCGCCATTGTCTTCATTGGTCATGCTGCTATCTCCTTCGATAACCTTTCAAGTACTTCACACGCCACAGCTTTCGCATTCGCAGAAGCTTGCTCTAAACCGGGTACCAAGTCTGGATCCTGTTGCTCCAACGGACGTTTGAACGTGAACAGTGCCCGGAAAGCATCCCGCTCGCACATTTCGGTGTCGAAGATGGAGATACCTTGGCTGGTGAGGCTTTTCCGTAAACTGGTCGTTGTACGCGTTGTATAAGCCGTTGGCGTTCCCGTGAACAAGATCGCGTACGGAAGTCGGTAGTTTGGTGCGTGCCTTTGAAGGGATAACTCTTGGTCATGAATGAGTGCAATCGCCTTAGCCGCCTCCTCCGCATCCAGGTACGAACCGCGCATTGGTACGATGACGTAATCCGCTTCCATCAGCGCATGGACAACGATTTTTGCAGCTGTTCCTTCAAGGTCCACAAAAACGAAAGGATCGACCTTCGCAGCCTCGCGAATTTTTCCTGCAATGTTGTTCTCGGTTATGCCCGAAATGATCCGAAGTCCAGGCGGACAAAAGCCACCGGCTGCCCACTTTGTCATCGGCATATTGGGGTCTGCATCGATGATGGTGACGCTTGCTCCCTCTTTTACTAGCTGCAAAGCTACCGTAAGACAGGTTGTTGTCTTCCCGACACCGCCCTTCGGGCATATAAAAGGCACTGTTGGCAT
>NZ_JBYJZP010000002.1:0-118367 GCF_058129885.1 Pseudomonas sp. Pmew2 | reverse complement strand
GGCCCCTCGGTGGCAACGGCGATCACCGCTGTAGCGATCCCACGTCCAGCGGCCTACGGATTTGACCGTGGCGCGTATCGACGACAGCGGTAGGTTTTCCGAAAACGGGGTTTGGGGAGCAACGGAGCAGAAAGTGCACTTAAGCCCAGTACCTGTCTGTAAACCCGCGTGCAGCTTAGCCGGTACGATAAAACCGCCGTTTTGTGAAACCACTGCTGCGAGCACCAAGGAAGGCAATAACACCCCGAAAATCGGTACGATAAACTCGTTCAGCGAACTCTAGCCGCGTCTTAAGTGCGTTTACGGTTCCATTGCTCCCCGGACCCCGTTTTCTCTGTTCGCCCCTACCTGAAGCCTGGACAAAATATCCGCGAAACCGCCTCGGTCGCGTACTGAGTCATCAGCCGCACATCGTTGGTGGAGTAACTGACTTCCCTGCTCCATCGCTCCCCGGCCCCCAAAAAATTTCGATGGAACCAAATATGTAGTTATGGTCACTCACCTGACTTAAAGGTAGAGGTATTTCATGAAAAGTTCCTTTGACCGCCTAATCGATGGGCTTGCAAGTGAATATGGTATGCCCAGTTTTCCTGAAAAAAAACATGAGCACGAAATTTACTGCTTTTCGTTTGTGGTCGGCGTTTCAATCAAGATATACCAAGATGAGTTTCGATGGGTTTATTTTGTTGCCGAAATAGGTCAGTCTGTCGAGACTAATGTCGATACAATGGTACGAATGCTACACTTCAACAGTTTCAGTTTTAAAAAACCATTCCTTACACTAGGTTTGAGTCGCGGAGACGTCGGAGAGCTACATGCGCGTGTTCCTTTGGTGGAAGTAGACAGTGTCGAAATGCGAAAAATTTTTGAGAATTTGCTAGGCGCAGCAGTCGAAATTAAAAAGTCATTCAATTTCAAGTGAGAGGTGTCTTTGTGGGTAATATTTGTGGTACTTCTGGCTCCCATCATGTGTATAGTCCGCCAGTTAGCCCTCGAAATGTTTCTGGTTCATCAACACCAGCATACAGTGCAGGTGGCCAAGACCTAGCCTCAGCATCTCATCTTTCCGAAGAGGCACGAGAAGATTTTCTTACGCGTGCTGCAGCGGACGTATATCACGATAGTAGGCTCTGGCACGGAACTTCGGGGAGCTATTTGCAAGAACTCAGAGATTATGGGTTTCAGCGGAGGCGTTCAGGTGCTGTAGACGCTTCTATCCGAGCCGGCTACGAATTAAACCCGGATGTCGTGAAAAATACGGAAAAGCATAATTATTTTACTAGTTATCCGGTATCTGCAAAAAAATATGCTCGTCGGACAGATCCAGATAACCCCGTTCTCGTTAGAACTATAGGGATAAAAAACAACTTTCGAATTGAGCTGGATCCTGACAGCAAAGGCCCTGACGGAGAAATTTATCAGTATAATTGTAGGACAACCTCATCCATTCCGTCAAAGTTTGTAATTGGATCAAAACATAGCGCACCCAAAAATGATGCCAAAATTTTTAAAAAGGAAATGGGTGAAGCAGGCTATAATGTCTCTCTCGAGCAAGCGGGACGATTACTGCGGGAAGTGCAGTCAGATTCTGACGACGACTTCTGAGGGCCTTACCTACAGCGTGCGCAAAATAGTAACGTCAGTGCAGTTTCAGCGTTGGAGGCCGTACTCCTGCGAGCTCCAACGCCAGTATTGTAGGTGGCCAGCCGACTTAGGAAATTAAAATGTTTAGGGTAAATACTTGCAGTAGTTATAATTATGCTACTAAGACGGGGAATGAAGAGCAGGTTCAAAATAACGCTCTCGGTACTTCTCGGCTCGTAATTGGGCCGCCATCGTCAGAAAAATCAGGAGGTACATTCGATAGTAACTGCTCTTCTGTTGGTTCAAGGCCAGCTTTTTATGCAACTCAGACAATGGTCGAAGCTATACCGCGAACAAAAATTCCTCCACCCTCACCAAAACTGTATCAAGGCTTTGATCGTATTTGCCAGTCATTGCGACACATAGCAACTTCGGTAAACTGGGGCATGATAGGTTTTAAGTCGTTGAGACCTATCGAAGTTCAAGCATCTATTATTAATGGAAAGCTTCATATCTCTTCAAATTTTCACAGTGAGCACATTCAGGAATCATTGCATTTTGCTTTAACGAGAAATACAGAACGTTCAATCCCCTACCCAGGGAATAGAAGATCTAAAGCGCTGGTTGAGGAAAGCAGAAATAGGCGCCATGTCGTAAAACTCAAAGAGGATTTCCTCAACCAAGATAGGTTTGAGATATTGATACAGAATACTGTTTCGGAGATAGGCAGAGGTTTGGATTGCCCAGTCGAGAATAACCTCTCACGTCAGGAGCTTTCTGAGCAAGCTATTGCTGCGCTGCATATTTTGCATAAGGTGATTCAGGCTGCCTCACAGCCGAATCCGTCATTCGAAAACTTGATTATTCATCCTCCATTCAGAGATACAAATCTTGATGGCATATTACCTGATGGGATCAATCAAACCATGCATGCAGAGCAGAACATTCAGAGGGCTTTGGCAGGTGATAAGGAATTCCAGTATCAAGAGCTAATAACAAGGCTTGGACTGCAAGAGGGAAAACATATAGTTGTTCCTATTGCTGGAAAGTATGTGCCCTGCGCAGCATGCTCTGAAGTTGAGAACGAGGCTAAGGGGCCGGATGGGTTATTTGATCCTAATAGCGGAAAGTTTATACTGCATAGATCAACTCAGCGTATCGGGATGGCTTTTTGGGATGAGGTGCAACATATTGCCATCGAAGGTCTCGATGCTGATCAAGGAAAAGCGCTTGCCAAAGGTATTGCTATCAGAGATCGTTTTTATGAAAAGCCTGAAAAATTACAGGCTTCGGATCGAGAGATGGTGGAAGATTATTCCTTTGATACAGATAGTGCCTGTTCTGACGACGACTCCATCCTATAATCTCACGCGGCCTTTGCGAGCGCCAACACCGGTATCTGTAGCGGCTCGCGTTTGAAAACACGCCTGCTCGCAATCAGCGCCTTTTTCGGCTCAGATTATATGCGTGTATCCGGTGCAGTTGGCTCAGATTAACTGCATCCCAGCTTGGGGTTGTAAGCCGGAATCCCAGAAATTTCCGTCACCCAGTGCCAAGTCCAACGACGAGTACATCCAGGCGGCGGTCTCGACGACAGCGACAGACCTTATGCATAGGAATTTCAAAATGCCTATGTGTAGCGGCCTGCAACCGAAATGGCCTCGACCTGCAATCATCGCATTTTTCGACCGGGTTTAATTGCGTCTATCCGAGCCAGCAGACCGAGATTATTTGCGAATTAACCTGCATTCATCTGATTCGACCTGCAATCGACCGTCATGAACCGGAATTGGCTGCGAGTGAGCGCACGCCGTTTCTGTCTCATTCGAGTACACCTCAACCCGGCGTCAGGCTGCCCACCAGCCCCCTGTCAGACTAGGGTCTGTTCCCGTTTCACATTGGCAGCCACAGAAAAGCGCAGGCCATTGCTATGACGCTTTCATAGTTTCTCTTGAGTTTGTCGAACCGAGAAGCCGCCGCCCGGAAATGCTTCAACCGGGCAAAGGCGTTTTCTACGAGATGTCGATTGCGATATAACCCTTTGTCCAGATCTGCGTTCCCTTTCAGAGAATTGCGCTTTCGTGGAATCACCACTTTGCTGCCTTGCTGCTCGACCTGAGCGCGTATCGCTTCAGTGTCGTAGCCCTTGTCCGCAATGATCACTTCTGCATTGGGCATCTTGGCAATCAACGAGGCCGCCTGCGAACAATCATTGGTCTGGCCTCCGGTCACGTCAAATGCAATGGGCAGCCCACAAGCGTCTACAGCCAGGTGAATCTTGCTGGTGTTACCGGCTCGGCTTTTTCCGATGGCCTGGTCCTGCGTGCTGGCAGCACCTGCACTGTGCTGATGAGCCTTTACATAACTGCCATCAATGAAAACCCACTCCATGTCAGGATCGGTCATCAGCACCTCAAGCACCTTGACCCACTTGCCTGAAGCAGACCAGGCATTGAACCGCTTGTAGACCTTGCTCCAGTTTCCAAACGCTTTCGGCAGGTCTCGCCAAGGGCAACCCACACGCATGCGGTACAGCATGCCTTCAACCGTGGTGCGCAAATCTCGCTTGTTGTAGATCGATTCGTGCAGCAAAATTTCTCGAAGCTTCGGCCAGTGCTCATCACTGAGCATTAATCGGGGCATTGCAGGCTCGTATTGGTGTTGTGTGAGAACTCCAACAATACGGGCCTGTTCTCATAGAGATCAATGGGTTACGTCGAAACGGGAACAGACCCTAGGACGGTTTTCTGTATTTCCTGACGGATCGCCGCCAACTTCTATGACCTCAACCTGACGGAATTCACGCTAGGGTCTGTTCCCGTTTCACATTGGCAGCCACAGAAAAGCGCAGGCCATTGCTATGACGCTTTCATAGTTTCTCTTGAGTTTGTCGAACCGAGAAGCCGCCGCCCGGAAATGCTTCAACCGGGCAAAGGCGTTTTCTACGAGATGTCGATTGCGATATAACCCTTTGTCCAGATCTGCGTTCCCTTTCAGAGAATTGCGCTTTCGTGGAATCACCACTTTGCTGCCTTGCTGCTCGACCTGAGCGCGTATCGCTTCAGTGTCGTAGCCCTTGTCCGCAATGATCACTTCTGCATTGGGCATCTTGGCAATCAACGAGGCCGCCTGCGAACAATCATTGGTCTGGCCTCCGGTCACGTCAAATGCAATGGGCAGCCCACAAGCGTCTACAGCCAGGTGAATCTTGCTGGTGTTACCGGCTCGGCTTTTTCCGATGGCCTGGTCCTGCGTGCTGGCAGCACCTGCACTGTGCTGATGAGCCTTTACATAACTGCCATCAATGAAAACCCACTCCATGTCAGGATCGGTCATCAGCACCTCAAGCACCTTGACCCACTTGCCTGAAGCAGACCAGGCATTGAACCGCTTGTAGACCTTGCTCCAGTTTCCAAACGCTTTCGGCAGGTCTCGCCAAGGGCAACCCACACGCATGCGGTACAGCATGCCTTCAACCGTGGTGCGCAAATCTCGCTTGTTGTAGATCGATTCGTGCAGCAAAATTTCTCGAAGCTTCGGCCAGTGCTCATCACTGAGCATTAATCGGGGCATTGCAGGCTCGTATTGGTGTTGTGTGAGAACTCCAACAATACGGGCCTGTTCTCATAGAGATCAATGGGTTACGTCGAAACGGGAACAGACCCTAGCGAATGAAAGGGACTTCCCCGTCCAGAGGGCGCGGCGAAAGTCGCGAATCGGCATCGAAGTGCCATGATGAAGTGTCAAACCTGCATCAAAACCACAGGAGGGGAAGTCCATGCCAATTATTACCGTGGGAATCGATCTAGCCAAGGCCGTATTCGCCGTTCACGGCGTCGATGAGGCTGGTAAAGCCACCTTGGTGAAGCCCAAGGTTGCGCGGGATCAACTGGTGCCATTGATCGCCCAGTTGCCCCCGTGCTTGATTGGTATGGAGGCTTGCTCAGGCGCTCATCATTGGGCGAGGGTGTTCGCCGAGCACGGCCATACGGTCAAGTTGATGGCTCCTAAACTCGTTTCGCCTTATCGAATGTCGGGTAAGTGTCAACGCCAACTAAAAAGTGACCCCCTTCCGTGCTAAATCGCCAACTTAGTTTTGACCCCCCTCGGGTTCATATTTTCGAGCCGGTTCGGCCCGAGAAGATTTGGTTCCTGCTTTGCGCTTGTCCTTGAGTCGATAGCTTTCACCTGTCATCTGCACGATATGGGCATGATGTAACAGCCTGTCCAGCATGGCCGCTGTCAGTGTTTTGAACCGCCCCGGGTTTCTCGGAGACCCTTTTGTTTGAGTCATGCCACCTGGGCAGACTCGGTGAGTTGCTGATAATAGATTGCTTCTGCTTCGACCGGTGGAATATGACCGATTGGCTCCAGCAGGCGGCGGTGATTGAACCAGTCCACCCATTTCAGGGTTTCCAGCTCCACCGCCCCCCGTGTGGGCCAAGAGCGTCGATGAATCACTTCAGCCTTGTAAAGACCATTGATGGTCTCAGCCAAAGCATTGTCGTAAGAGTCACCGACACTCCCGACCGATGGCTCAATACCGGCTTCGACAAGACGCTCGGTATAGCGAATGGACACGTACTGCACGCCACGGTCACTGTGGTGAATGAGTCCACCCTGCTTGACTGGGCGACGGGCGTAAAGGGCTTGCTCCAGTGCATCGAGTACAAAATCGGTACGCGCTGAACTGGACACCTTCCAACCGACGATGAATCGGGCAAAGACATCAATGATGAAGGCCACGTAAACAAAACCCTGCCAGGTACTGACGTAGGTAAAGTCCGATACCCATAGGGCGTTCGGGCACTCAGCCACAAACTGACGGTTGACATGATCCTGCGGGCACGGCCTGGCTTGGTCGCTGACCGTCGTCTTGACGGGCTTGCCGCGTACCACGCCTTGCAGGCCCAGCTCTCCCATCAGACGTTGCACCGTACAGCGGGCGACTTGCAGTCCGTCACGCAGCAATTGTCGCCAGACCTTGCGCACGCCATATACCTGGAAGTGCTCATCCCAGACTCGCTGGATGTGCTCACCCAGTTCCTGGTCACGCTGCGCACGCGCTGACTGCTGGCTGGGGTCAGCCTGCTGAGCAGCGTACCGGTAGTACGTCGACGGGGCGATTGGCAACACCTTGCAAATCGGCTCGACCCCGTAAGACTGGCGGTTTTCATCAATAAACGTCTTCATCGTTTGAATGGGCGGTCGAGCTCCGCCTGGGCAAAATAGGCTGAGGCCTTACGCAAGATCTCGTTAGCTTGACGCAACTGACGGTTCTCACGCTCCAAGAGCTTGACTCGCTCACGTTCGACTGTGCTCAGCCCATCACGCTGGCCGCTGTTGCGCTCAGATTGGCGAACCCACAGCCGTAATGTCTCGGGCGTGCAGCCGATCTTGGGGGCAATGGCACTGATGGTGGCCCACTGCGACTCGTACTCAGGAAGGTGTTCGAAAACCATCCTGATGGCCCGCTCACGGACCTCTGGGGAATACTTCGGTAGTTTTTTCATCGCTCCATCCTCTCAAAGGTTGGAGTCTCCGAGAAACCCGGGGCGGTTCAGCCATGCCGACCGCCCGGAATTAATTCGACTACTCAAAGATGCTCGCCGAGGTGACGTGCTGCTGGTGGAAAGCATCGATCGGCTGTCGCGGATGGATGACCAGGCTTGGCGATCCCTCAAAACAGCAATCGATAACCGAGGCATACGGATCGTCTCTGTGGATCTGCCTACCAGTCATCAAGGCATGACGGCCCAGTCGGGGGACGAGTTCACCGACCGCATGCTGGCGGCCATCAACTACATGATGATCGATATGATGGCCGCGATCGCCAGGAAGGACTATCAACAAAGAAGACTGCGCCAGGCACAAGGGATTGAGAAGGCAAAAGCTTCAGGCGTCTACAAAGGCAGACCCGTAGACGCAGAACTGCGTAACCGAGTGCGAGAGCTGCTGGCTGCAGGTCTCGGGATCCGCGCCGTAGCGAGGCACGCTGCGTGTTCAACTACGACCGTCATGAAGGTCCGCGACGAGCTGGCGCAACGTTAGTCGGTTAAGGGCACTGACCTACTTGTAACGACCTGCAATCGAAATGGCCTCGACCTGCAGTCATCGCGTTTTTCGACCGGGATTGATTGCGTCTATCCGGCACCGCGAACCAGCATTGACTGCAAACGAACCTGCATCCAGCCACTTCGACCTGCAATCGAGCGCAACCGACCAGGATTAAATGCGACTGAGAAACCGATGATTTAGCGTCCATCAAACAGTGGTCTTCAGGCACTGGGCTAAGTGCACATTCTGTTTCGTTACTCCCAAACCCTGTGTTCCACAGCACCATAGTGGCGGTCACAAGATTCAGCCCTCTACCCCAATAGCGTTTTTATCTCTTTAGGCTCTAGATTTTGTGACCGTGCTATATCAAAAATGAAAATCAACCCTATTGAGACATTAAAAACGCCTCAGACACGCGTCCCGCAAGGGTGTACTTAAATGAGACAGAAACGGCGAGTGGTCACTCGCAAATAATTTCGGTTCATGACGGTCGATTGCAGGTCTAACCAGATGACTGCAGGTTCATTCGCAAATAATCCCGGTTTGCTGGCTCGAATAGCCGCAATCAATCCCGGTCGAAAAACTCGATGATTGCAGGTCGAGGCCATTTCGATTGCAGGTCGTTACACCTACTCATAGTCACGAAGCACCCAGCCCGCTTTTGAAAAAGCCCACCGGTTCAGGACGAGGCTATCAAGCGGGTCATACGGGCGGTTGTCCCAGTCGTGGCTTGAGATATTCACCCTTCTAGCATTTGTGATCAGTGTTCCTGTGTGCCCTCCCCGAGAAATCAATTGGACTGAATCATCTGACTGTCGCTCGAATTCGATCCGAACCAGAATGGGATAGTCATACCCATTGCCTTTGGCCTGAAGCGGCTCAGTACACGTTATGAACCCCATGACAGGGGTAGCAATCGCGTTCATAGAATGTTCCTTAGCCCTTTGGCTGTGCAGCGGCCCATTGGATATAAGCGCTTTCGATCAACCACGTAGCATCAGCGGCTGTGGGTACAGGATTGAGCGCTACGTGAGCCAGCTTTTTTTCTATCCACGTCAGCAGTGCGGTACGCCCTGCTGGACAAGGCATTAGATCACGCTCCAAATGGTTGGCAAGCTCTGAGATAGCCACATCGCGCTCGACATTTTTTGCAGTCATCGCAATTCTCCTAGATCGCTTCGCTGCGGCGGCTTTGCTAGGTCACTTGACGTTGGTGCATCCCTTTCGTTTCCAGCGCCCGCATCGATTCGACCGAGTACAACGACTCGGGGACCAGTAGCAGGCGTTTTACGCCTATGGCCTCGCCAGTATCCTGACAAAAACCGTAGTCGCCCAGAGCGAGAATTTCCAGGGCCTTAAGCACATGGCTCAACGTCTGTCTGTCCCTTTCTATCATGCTTGCTGCCACAGCTCTGTTTTCCTCATCGGAAGCAAAGTCTGCTTCGTCCGGGTGGGGATGATAACCCGACAGCCTGGAACAAGATGGTAACCGCCAATGTTCATGGAATCAGCGAACGCTAATCACACCTTACGTTGATTTTTGGTTCCGTTGCTCCTAAATCCCCTACAACCGAGGTACTCCTTCACCATACCGGATGAGATCTCCCGAGGTGAGCTGCGGCAACTGGGTAATCCAGACCACGATCTATGACCAGAGCTATATTAGGGTTTACGCTGTAATGCATATGCATATACTATGTATTGAGCTCATGAATACGCTTTTTACCGCTAGTCATGAGCAATAAAATACATATCAAAAGCATATTATATAAACATCAAGGCAGGTGGACATGACAATTTATGCTGTGGCAAATACGAAAGGTGGCGTAGGTAAGACCACTACTGCAGTCAGCTTGGGAATCGGTTTGACGCTCAAAGGGCGCAAGGTGTGGGTAATTGATGGCGACCGTCAGAAGACTGCGCAGAAAGCCATCACACACCGGTATACCAAAGGGATCGAGCCTGCCTTGGCATGCGACGCTTATATTGATGGTCCAACGCTGCGCAGCCAGCTGATGCTGCGCAAGGGCGACTATGACGATATCGTGATCGACGTGGGTGGCTTCGATTCTTCTGCTATGCGTGCGGCATTGGTTTTATGCGATGCAGTGATCATACCGTTCCGTCCTCGCTCGTTTGACATGTGGGCCTTTGACGAGATGTTGCCTCTGCTGGAAGACGCGCGTAGCACTCGCGACGACTTCCCCGCCTATGCGGTCCTCTGCCAGGCAGACCCTGGCGTTCTGGCACTCGACAATATTGAAGCGGCTAAATGGGTTTCGGAGTACCCACAACTTACTTACGTGGATACCCCGCTCCGTACACGTAAGGCTGTTAGCAATGCCACAGGCCAAGGCATGGGGGTATGGGAGTACAGCCCCAAAGATGGTAAAGCAATCGCCGAAATCGATGCTTTAATTAAATATCTAATACATATGCATTGCGGATCAAAACCGAATGAGTATGCAGCGTAATGGCACTTGCACGCCCCCCTAAAGCGGTTGATAACGCTATTCATAAGCCAGCCTCGAAAACTGACTCCGTAGCTGCTGACCTCTACATCCAAGGCGCGCCTGACCTAGAAGGGCGTCCCAAACGACTGCGCCGTGGCAAGCGCGTACAGGTCAGTCACACCTTGCCGGAAGCGATGTTGGATGAGATCGATGCCGCCGCCGCTGACGACGGGCTAAGTCGCACTGCCTGGATTAATTGGCAGATAAAAAAGATCCTTAAGAAGCGGGATGGTAAAAAATAGGTGCATATAGGCCCAATGGGCCTATATGGGGTTTTAATCACAAACCGCCTAAATTTCCGTAGGACGACCTGATTATCACCCTGCAAGCTGCTCGATTCGCTTGCCCATAAGGCTGAAAACCGCATTCACGTATCCCATATTGCTGACTGGCGAATATCTCCGGCCCAACGGCGAAAACGCTTAGGGTGTTATCTCGCCCCCCAGCCGGAACCGACCCCTAACTAAGACGTGATAAAATATTCCTACGGTTAACAGACTGCCAGAATCATGAAAGCCCCCTCGATCAAGAAGCTGCTCAAGCCCTACTGAACAGGCTCTGAGAATGTATTTTTACCGCCTATGGCGAATGGAGACCCGCACCATGGCGATGAAGTTTGGCCGCGCCCACTGCGAAGAACTCAAAAAATTGTTGTCGCCCTACCAAGCACGCGATCTTTATACCAACGAAGACGGCGAGCACTATGCACAAGAGTTGACCTTTCTCTGCGAGGATCAGCGCTGCCGCGCACTACTCACCCCCGTCGGTATATACATGGCGCGCAAATCAAAACGGGCGCTGCACTTTCGCACTAAAGATACACATGCATCAGATTGTGATTTTCTACAGCCTGGCGCATCCAGTGCCCCGAGCCGCTCGCCAGCGGGGGAACTGGGCAGCCTGCGGCTGCAAATTGTGGGATTTTGAAATCGGTTATCATAGCCGAAATCGAGTCGATCCCTCCTCAGCACAGGCTTACACATGGCGTCAGAGACAAAAAAACGTAAACGGGCAAGCCGGGCAAAAGCCAAGGCAAAGCAGACCCGTCTCCAACGCGCCGGGCATACCACCTTCGTTCCCGATACCGAATTTTTCTTCGATGTCGATCCTTTGGGTGATGTCGATCTTTGTAGTTGCTGCCAGACAGCGTATCTGAACGACAGGTTTCCCGACGCTTCTTGCGTAAGCGTTTCGATGAGAGAAGGGCCAGGCGGATTCGCCATCACCGCCGTCATTCACCACGATGAGGAGCCATCCTGCTGACGTGGCCTCTGCACCGCCTGCTTACAAACCTCGACCGCTCAAAAACCTCTTCACGGCCAACGGCTGCTGGGCAGATTTGCTGGAAGCCGGCGGTCTGCGCCAAATCGAAGTGGAGTCGATCAGCAAAATGCTCGCCTGCGGCACCTCGATACTGGGCGTCAAACACTACACCTGTGGCAATGAGCATTGCCCACACGTCAAATACCTGTGCAACACCTGCCATTGCCGGGCCTGTCCTTCCTGCGGCAAAAAGGCCACCGACCAGTGGATCGCCGTGCAAAACAACCGTCTGCCCGACTGCCCCTGGCAGCATCTGGTGTTCACGCTGCCCGACACGCTGTGGTCCCTGTTCTTCTACAACCGCTGGCTGCTCGATGCGCTGTTTCGTCTGGCGGCCGATAACCTGATCTACACCGCCAAGCGGCGCGGTTTGCGCGTCGGGATTTTCGGTGCGCTGCACACCTATGGCCGGCGGCTCAACTGGCATCCCCACGTCCACCTGTCGGTGACCGCGGGCGGCCTGGATGAGCAGGGCGTCTGGAAAAATCTGTCGTTCCACAAAGAGGCCCTGCGGCGGCGCTGGATGTGGCTGGTGCGCGATTACCTGCTGGGACAGCCGCTTTCGCAATTGACGATGCCGCCGCAGCTGGCCCACATCCACTGTGAAAGCGACTGGCGCCGTCTGATACTGACCGCTGGTGGCCAGCACTGGCACATCCACTTGTCGAAGAAGACGAAAAACGGCCGAAAGACCGTCAATTACCTGGGCCGCTACCTGAAAAAACCGCCCATCTCGGGCAGCCGATTGGCCCATTACACCTGCGGGGCCACGTTGAGCTTTACCTACCTGGATCACCGCACGCAGACCTATCAGCAGGAAACGCTGAGCCAGGCCGACATGCTGCGCCGGGTGGTGCAGCACATCCCGGAAAAGCATTTCCGGATGATCCGGTATTTTGGTTTTCTGGCCAATCGGGTGTGTGGGAAATACCTGCCGAAGGTCTATGAAGCATTGAAGATGGCGACGCCAGGACCGACACCGAAGCTGTATTTTGTGCAGATGGCCAAAGCCTTTCTAAACGTCGATCCGTTCCGCTGCGTGCTGTGTGGCGCGCGGATGGTCTACACGGCGGCAATCAGCGGGCTGACGGTGCAGGGACTGGTCCTCAACGCTCAGGCAATCGCGCAGATGAGGTACGTGAAGCCCTGACAGGGGGAAGGTGCGTCCGCACCTAGGCTCAGCGGTAAAATAAACTGTGTTAATGCGGATTTATAGGGATTTTCACTGCATAAGTAACGCATCAGCGTCTTCCTACGCATCGCTATGAAGGCATGACGCCTCCTTCACAGCGTCAGGTTCATGCATAGGCATTTTGAAATTCCTATGCATGAACTGGGCAGCCTGCGGCTGCAAATTGTGGGATTTTGAAATCGGTTATCATAGCCAAAATTGAGTCGATCCCTCCTCAGCACAGGCTTACACATGGCGTCAGAGACAAAAAAACGTAAACGGGCAAGCCGGGCAAAAGCCAAGGCAAAGCAGACCCGTCTCCAACGCGCCGGGCATACCACCTTCGTTCCCGATACCGACTTTTCCTTCGATGTCGATCCTTTGGGTGATGTCGATCTTTGTAGTTGCTGCCAGACAGCGTATCTGAACGACAGGTTTCCCGACGCTTCTTGCGTAAGCGTTTCGATGAGAGAAGGGCCAGGCGGATTCGCCATCACCGCCGTCATTCACCACGATGAGGAGCCATCCTGCTGACGTGGCCTCTGCACCGCCTGCTTACAAACCTCGACCGCTCAAAAACCTCTTCACGGCCAACGGCTGCTGGGCAGATTTGCTGGAAGCCGGCGGTCTGCGCCAAATCGAAGTGGAGTCGATCAGCAAAATGCTCGCCTGCGGCACCTCGATACTGGGCGTCAAACACTACACCTGTGGCAATGAGCATTGCCCACACGTCAAATACCTGTGCAACACCTGCCATTGCCGGGCCTGTCCTTCCTGCGGCAAAAAGGCCACCGACCAGTGGATCGCCGTGCAAAACAACCGTCTGCCCGACTGCCCCTGGCAGCATCTGGTGTTCACGCTGCCCGACACGCTGTGGTCCCTGTTCTTCTACAACCGCTGGCTGCTCGATGCGCTGTTTCGTCTGGCGGCCGATAACCTGATCTACACCGCCAAGCGGCGCGGTTTGCGCGTCGGGATTTTCGGTGCGCTGCACACCTATGGCCGGCGGCTCAACTGGCATCCCCACGTCCACCTGTCGGTGACCGCGGGCGGCCTGGATGAGCAGGGCGTCTGGAAAAATCTGTCGTTCCACAAAGAGGCCCTGCGGCGGCGCTGGATGTGGCTGGTGCGCGATTACCTGCTGGGACAGCCGCTTTCGCAACTGACGATGCCGCCGCAGCTGGCCCACATCCACTGTGAAAGCGACTGGCGCCGTTTGATACTGACCGCTGGTGGCCAGCACTGGCACATCCACTTGTCGAAGAAGACGGAAAACGGCCGAAAGACCGTCAATTACCTGGGCCGCTACCTGAAAAAACCGCCGATCTCGGGCAGTCGTCTGGCGCATTACACCTGCGGGGCCACGTTGAGCTTTACCTACCTGGATCACCGCACGCAGACCTATCAGCAGGAAACGCTGAGCCAGGCCGACATGCTGCGCCGGGTGGTCCAGCACATCCCGGAAAAGCATTTCCGGATGATCCGGTATTTTGGTTTTCTGGCCAATCGGGTGTGTGGGAAATACCTGCCGAAGGTGTATGAAGCACTGAAGATGGCGACGCCAGGACCGGTACCAAAGCTGTATTTTGCGCCGATGGCCAAAGCCTTTCTAAACGTCGATCCGTTCCGCTGCGTGCTGTGTGGCGCGCGGATGGTATACACGGCAGCGATCAGCGGGCTGACGGTGCAGGGACTGGTCCTCAACGCTCAGGCGATCGCGCAGATGAGGTACGTGAAGCCCTGACAGGGGGTGTAAGCCGGAACCCCGGAAAATTCCGTCGGAAAACGTCACCAGAGCGGTTTACGGCTGCTTTTGCTATCCGACACGGTTTTCCGTACATGTTTTGGCCGCTCAATCAAACAGTTTTCGGCTTGGCGACGTCGCAGCCGGAAAATAACTGTTTGGCGTCAATCCGCACCAGTACTGGCTTCTCGCCCATGACGGAAATTTCTGGGATTCCGGCTTACAACCCCAAGGTGGTGTTGCAAGGCGTACAAGACATGCTGTTGCGTGTGGCCTTGCAAATAGCGCGTGACGACTTCGAGGACCGGCGAGAGCGACAGCGCCAAGGCATCGACTTGGCCAAGGGCGCCGGTCGATACGCTGGGCGTAAACCGGATACCAAAATGCATGAACGGGTCATCGCTCTTAAAAGCGGTGGGTGTAGCATTGCGGAAACTGCAAGGCTGGCCGGGGTCAGTGTCAGCCAGGTAAAGCGTGTCTGGGCACAGAACCAGGCTAAAGTTAAGGTCCGAATGTAGCAAGAACCCTCGTTTTCACGCACGGTCTCCCGGGCGTCGCGCGTTTGATGTTTCGTTGCTCCCTGATATGCCACCCACCGACGTTTAAAAGCTTTGGCGTTGGCCCACGTTCGCAAGGAACCGAATCCGTCCAAAAGGCCACACAACGCGACACTTTTAATGAAAATTCGGTGGCTACATAACTTCAGCGTCAGCGGTCAAAACCCTCTTTCTTTAAGGCAACGCTGCAAAAATAGCCAACCGCTCAGCAGGCCCGGCAAGAGGCTGGCTCGCTCATTACACAGCCGCGCAGAGACATCACTGCAGTTCGAACGCGAGGCGTGAAGCGGCCAAACGGCACCTTGGCTGGACGCGCCACTGAGGTGGCCATGTTGGAGGAGCGGATCCTCGCTCAAATATCAGCGTCGGTACGAAGATCAGGTGCAAGAGCTAAAGGTCGTATTGCGTCAGTAAACAACGCCTTGACCGCCAAGAACCACGGCCCAGTGCAACTCAACCGTGACAACGACTACGTTCGGATGGACTAATTGCAGGCATGAAAATCCCCAACGTCAATCTAAACGCATTGAGCACAAACCGGTCTTTCAGTGAAGAGGACCAGCTCAAGCGGACCGGGGATCAGCCGGAAGCCAGTACCGGCACCAGTTGCAATGAGCGGCAGCCGGCCAAACGGCGACGGGTGGAGCAGGATGAACCTGGAGCCGGTGGCCGCGCACGGGACAGGGACGCTCGGCAACAGCCTGCCATTCACGCGCACTTGCGCAACGATATCACCGACCGACATCGTACCAAGTCCGAGCGGCCCCATGACAGAGCGCCCGCTGACGTCAGTGCATCGTCATCGCATCGTAGGCCACAAAGAACAACGCATGGCTGGGAGGCGCGCTTGGCCGAACACACGTTCGACCGGGCGGCAGGAAAACGACCTCGGGAAGAGCGAGAGCCGTATCGGCAGCCAAAGCGGCCAATGCATGACTTGGAGTGGACGGCGGCGGATCTTCACCAGGCCGAACATCAGCTCGATCCAGCTGCAAAAGAGCAGCTGCAGGAACAGCGAGAGCAGTATCGGAAATGGCTGAGTGCCCCCAGCCGAGTACCTCAGAACCACAACGCTCGCTTGTGCGTGTCGGTGGCAAAGAAAAACGCGCTGGCGCGTCACATCAGTTGCGGGCTGGCGCTGCCTTTCCTGGATGAGAACGTCAACGCGCAAACCAATGCGCAGTGGCTCGACAAATACCTTCTGATGATTGCCAATGCAAGGCGGGCCACAGGGGCAGGCGTAACGCATAGCGAGCTCGATCGTTGCACGGAGGTTGCGGCGCAGTATCTCTGCAAGACCAAGTGGTTTGACGGTGCATCTCTGACGCAGCTGGCCCATGTGGGCAACAAGCTGAGCAAGCACCCAAACCAGCAAGCGTGCATGGATGCAATCGCGTGGATCGCCGGACAGCTCAATCAGGCAGATGATTTATCGGGACTGGATGGCCGCCACTCAGTCCTACTCCTGAACGCCTTCGCCAAGAACTTCAACAGCGGCAGGTGTGAACGCGCGGTGGCTCGTCTGGCACGTCACCTGCAACGTAACCATCCTGCCCGGTCGTCGCTGGACGCGCAGAACATCGGCCTGGCACTTAATGCCTTCAGCAAGTGGCCCGACAATCCGGACTGCCAATCCATGGCGTACTTGCTTGCTGATATGCTCGCAAGCAAAAGCCGCTTGCGTCATGCGATGGATGGGCAGAGCGTCGCGAACGCGCTCAACGCCCTGAGCAAATGGCCCGACACGCCGGACTGCGCGGCGGCCGTCAAGGTACTGGCCTCGCAACTGGCCAACAATCGCGAGTTACGCAACGCCCTCACCCCGCAACACATGGCCAACACGCTCAACGCCCTGAGCAAATGGCCCGACACGCCGGACTGCACTGCCGCCGTCAAGGCGCTGGCCTCGCAACTGGCCAATGATCGCAGCTTGCGTAATGCCCTCAAACCGCAAGAACTGGGCAACGCCCTCAACGCCCTGAGCAAATGGCCCGACACGCCGGACTGCACTGCCGCCGTCAAGGCGCTGGCCTCGCAACTGGCCAATGATCGCAGCTTGCGTAATGCCCTCAAACCGCAAGAACTGGGCAACGCCCTCAACGCCCTGAGCAAATGGCCCGACACGCCGGACTGCACTGCCGCCGTCAAGGCGCTGGCCTCGCAACTGGCCAATGATCGCAGCTTGCGTAATGCCCTCAAACCGCAAGAACTGGGCAACGCCCTCAACGCCCTGAGCAAATGGCCCGACACGCCGGACTGCACTGCCGCCGTCAAGGCGCTGGCCTCGCAACTGGCTAATGATCGCAACTTGCGTAACGCCCTCAAACCGCAAGACGTGGCCCACGTGTTGAACGCCCTGGGCAAATGGCCTGGCACGCCGAATTGCACTGCCGCCGTCAACGCACTGGCCTCGCGGCTGGCCAATGATCGCGATTTACGCAACGCCCTCAACCCGCAAGACGTAGCCCACGTGTTGAACGCCTTGAGCAAATGGCCTGACACGCCGGACTGCGCGGACGCCGCCAGCGCACTGGCCTCGCGACTGGCCAACAATCGCGAGTTACGCAACGCCCTCACCCCGCAAGAACTGGCCAACGCGCTCAACGCCCTGAGCAAATGGCCCAACACGGCGGACTGCACTGCCGCCGTCAAGGCGCTGGCCTCGCGACTGGCTAATGATCGCAACTTGCGCAACGCCCTCAACCCGCAAGAACTGGCTAACGCGCTCAACGCCCTGTGCAAATGGCCCGACGTGGACGTTAGCCAGGCCTCCGCTGACGCCTTGGCCTCGCGACTGGCCAATGATCGCGAGTTACGCAACGCCCTCAGTCCTATCGGCGTGACTCAAGCACTCAACGCCTTGAGCAAATGGCCCGAACGTGCGAACTGCGAGAAGGCCACCGATGTCTTGGCAGGCAGGCTGGCGGAGGACAACGATCTGCGACAAGCCATGGATGGGCACCACGTGGCTGTGTTGCTCAATGCACTGAGCAAATGCCTCGGAAGGCCGGCGTGTCATCCGGCAGTGTTGCTGCTCGCCGAACGCGCCGGCTCGGCAGAGTTGCCGTGGCAGCAGTTCGAGATGGGTGAGCTCGCCATGGTGGCCAACGCGATGTCCCGTCTGCTGCACCTGGATGAGGAACAGTTCCAGATTTTGGGACGCGCCAAACTGCTGGCAATGGCCGGGCACCTGGAGCTGCACCGTGAGCGTTTTGAGTCTGCCTCCGCGCAAGACATTGGTATGCTCTTCAAGGCCCTTTCATCGGCGCAACTCCATCGCCAGATGCGTCCGCTGGCGCGGTCGGCCCTGGAGCGGGTTGCGGTGCTCGCGCAGGACGACGGATTACGGGAAACCAACCTTGAGGGTCTCGGCAGCCTGTGCATGGGATTTTTGCCGTTGATCCGCAGCCCAGAGTTGACCTCTCGCCATCGGGGGCACGCATTGCGCGTGTTCAATACGTTGCAGCCCATCATCGAGCGCAAGATCGACTTGTACCTTACCGGCGGTGTCCCGCCGTCTTCGACCGACCTCGAACAGTACGCCACTCGATGCCCGGCGCTGACCTTCTTCCAGGTGCTCAAGGCTTACAGCATGGTGAGCCGGCAATGCAAGCCGCGCCACATCGAAGGCTCGCGCCAGGAAATTCGCCAACGTCGCGAAGAGTTGGGGAAATGGGTTGACAGGACGCTGGAGCGGACACGCGAGGCCATCGAGGAGGACCTCGGCGAGATGAGCTGGAACTTGATCGCGCAGATCGAGGCCGGTGACATCGTATTTGACGCCTTGGACCTGCGCCTCGCGAAGGAAGCGAAGAAGATTACGCAGGCCCATCCACCGAGCCAGTTCGACCTTGACACCGGGCGCCTGAGCATGCGGTCGGAACCCGGCGAACCCGTCACGCCGGCACCCGGCAACGGCAGCACGACCCACATCGTGGTCGATCTGCGTGGCAAGGAAGTGTCGACCAATGCGACCGAAACGAACAAGCCGTACTCGCTGTTTACACGGCTGACGGGCTTGCCGCTGGTGGAGGTCCAACTGCCTGGGGCGATTTCGACGTTCATGCTCGCGCGTACGCTCACCTACCAGGACGAACCCTGGCGCTTTGACATGTTCGGCGGCAGCCGCGCCACGCGAGGCAACACGAGTCGCCCCGCCCAGTTGCTGTCCGGCACATCCGGAGCACCGTCGCTGCTGCCGGCAATGCGCTATACAGACACCGCGCCGGGCAGTAGCCTGATGCAGCTCATCGCCAAGCTTGCCCCGCAGCGCGAAGACTGGTCGCGGATGCAGCGCTCGCTACTAGAGATGGTGCCGACCGATCACGTCATTGAGGGCACACTGCGTCTGGGATTTTTTGAAGACGTCAGCGGCCCTGCGCACCCGTTCAAGCCAACAGCACCGGACGGGCATGCATTGGCGCTGTGCCCCAACGATGGTTGCGGCTTCCTGAAGCTGGAGGTGGCACTACGCATACCGGCCTTCCGTGAGTACTTCTCTGCCTGGCAAGCAGTGCAGGCCGGTGAGGCCAGCCAGAAGCAGCGTGACCTGATTGCCAAGGATAAGGGACCCACGCGGCTGGCACCGCAGGCGCTGCAGCACTTCCCACGTGACGAGGCGGCACTGCAGGAGGCGCGCGAGGCGATGCAGAGCCGGTTGCAGGCGCTGCCGTCGGAGTTGAGTCAACTCACGTTGTACGAACTGGCCACCAGCGGCGGCTACCAGGGCCAAAGAGTCAGGGCGGTGCCTGCTGCCGACGACAAGGTGCACCTACCGAGCGAGCGCAGCCAGGCCTTCGACGCCGCAGGCGGCGCCTTGCTGATCGGCAAGCCGCCCTACGACAAGGAGAACCTGCTGCCCGTGCCGGAAGAACGCGTCGCGACAGTGGCGCAGAGCGACGCCACCGCCGAATTCCTCTCGCAGTCCTTTGGTATCCAGTACAGCTACACAGGCTTCGACGACAGATCGGGCAGCGATGCCGAGATGCTGCACAGCAAGGGCATGCTCATCGTGGTGCCATCAAAGAACTGGCCAGCCAATTTTGCGGACATGGATCTGGCCTGCTCGAAGGAGGACCTCAAGACCTTATCGCGCTGGACGACCGGTCGCGACCGCAGTGCCGTGCCGCAGGACATGCTCAGCACCGGCAGCCTGCGGCTCAAGGACATCGTGGAGCCCGGACGCATGGGCGCACTGCCTATCCCGGAACTGCGCAAGCGCAACATGGACACCGACGGCGACGACGCGTTCGTGTACGCGGGCTACCCCAAGCTGGCCGCGCTGATTTCGCGCGAGATGGCTGATCGCGAGGTACGCCGCGGCCAGCCACGTTCCTTCAAGCCGCCGAAAACGGCCACGCCGGCCATTGATCCTGACAACGGCCATTACCAGGCGGGGCGGCTGTCCGAGATCATGTCTCTGCAACGTGGAGGCCAGATCATGGGGGCGGCCAGCACCTTGGCAGCGCGCTTCATGGCGCAGCCTGACCACCTGCGTGAGGCAATGGCGCGCAATATGATGTTCGGCACTTATGACGGCATTGAGCGCGACCTGCGTAACGGTCTACGTGTAGCACTCGACGGCAAAGCCAGAGATCCTCAGGTGTTGACGGAACTGCGCAACCAGGCATACAACGCCATCGGGCGCGCCCACCTGCCCGAGGCACGTGAAGCCGCCGAGCTCCTGCATGCACAACTGCTTCGACTGGAGCCGGGGGCATCATCGCGTGCCGAAGTGCCGGATGCGCTGGGCGAGGCCTTCCCACGCCTCGCCCAGGCGTACCTTGCTGCGCCTGATACTGAGGCACGGATTCACGCCATCATCGACAACTACCCGGTGTGCAGGCTCTCGCACGCGCAGTTCCCGGCCGGGCAACCGGGACTCATCCCCGGCGAGCCGGAACTGAGCATGCGCAACCTCTTCACCATCGCGATCAAGGTGGGCACCGATGCGCTGAAGTCTGACACCGGCACGGCGCTGTTCGCCAAGATCGTGGAGTCGTGCGAACGATCCGAGCGAGGGTTCGCTGATCGGGTTCGCAGCGTACCGTATGGCAAGGTGACTGCTCGGGCCATGCATGATGGTCGCTTCGACGCCGAGCAGACCCAGGTGGACCTGCAGAACATGCCGACGATGGCTGCGGGCGTCATGCAAGACGCGCTACACTCGCTGCGGCAAGCAGGCCTGATCGACCCACCGCCACCGCCCACCGAGCGCCTGCGCGCTGTGCAGCCAGAGGACATTGCGCTTGAGGCGCAGAACTTACTGACGCGTGCTCGCGAGATGGAACCCAGGGTCACTCACATGCTGAGGCGCGTCGCCGAGTCCCATGCTGGGCAACTGGCGGGCATGGACCATCAACTGAAGTCGGTCGGCTCGTTGAAAGAAAAGCTAATGCAGCAGATGGCTTTGAAAAACAAGACCCTGGAAGATGCCGTGGCCGGCGTGAACGACGCGCTGCGCTACAGCGTGGTACTGGATCCGCAGCACTTCACCGCTGGCTTGCGCGGTGTGCTGGCCTCGCTGGACGATCAGGGCCATGTGCGCGTCAAGCTGAACAACCTGTTTGCCAAGCACCGGCCAGCCTTCAAAGCGGTCAATGTCACGATGCGCAGTCCCGAAGGTGCGCTCTGGGAGATCCAGTTCCACACGCCCGACACCTTCAGGCTCAAGGAGCAATTCCATGATCTTTACAAGCACAGCCATGCGCTGCAGCTTCAGGGCGCCCCACTGACTGACCAGCGAGAAGTGCAGGCGCCCGCGCAAGACGCCTTCAGACTTGTGCCTTCGCCGCCAGAGTGCAACGAGATCGACGATTGGGAGGAAGAGAACGTTCCGGCCTTGGCAATCACGGTTCCGGCTTTCAAATCCCAACCAAACAATCGCAAAGACGCCGCAAAATTCCGTGCAGGCGTGAGCAGCACACCGCAAGTGGCGCTGTCACAGCAGAGGGCGCCAACGCGATTCAATGCAAACGCATCGCCGGAATAAATCTTTCGACGTTGCTGCTGGCAAGCAAGAGTCGCTTACACCTGTATTCAACAAGATTCAGTCCTCCACCCCAATAGCGCTTTTGTCTCTTTAGGCTCTAGATTTTGTGAAAGTACTATATTAAAAATGAAAATCAACCCTATTTGTAGCGGCTCGCGTTTGAAAACACGCGTGCTCGCAATCAGCGCCTTTTTGGGCTCAGATTATTTGCGTGTATCCGGTGCAGCTGGCTCAGATTAACTGCATCCCAGCTCACGATATTTGCGACCAGCTCAAATTGCAGGTTGCCCGGCTCACGCTTTTTGCAACTGAATGTGAGTGCAGAAATTCGTGGTAATACACATTTTCTGGACGTTGAAATATGTACAGATTTACTGGACTCGGTCACCCCAGCCCTACCATGCCTGCGCCTAGAGCGCGGTTTTTGTCCAAAAAACCCTCGTTTGTTGGACGTGCTAACCGGTGCTGGTTCAGTTGCAGCTAATGTGAGCCGGAAACGATGGAATGCAAGTCGATGCGGCTGAATGCAAGCTCGCTCGCAGTTAATCTGAGCCGAAAATTGCGCTGATTGCGAGCACGGCTGTTTTCGATTTCAAGCCGCTACATCTAGGCTCCCCAGCCAGGCCGACATGCTGCGCCGGGTGGTGTGGCAGGGGTGCAGCCAGATGGCTGCACCCTATGCCGATTGAAAGCATGACGCCTCCTTCACAGCGTCAGCTTCATGCATAGGCATTTTGAAATTCCTATGCATGAACCTTTGCAGTCTTATCCTCCTTACCGTGTACTACGTTCAGCGAGCCACTCCGCAGGGAAATCGCGCTCTTGCCATTTAGCATGCTCATAGTATTCTAATGCTATTCCATTAATGAGTTCCTCTTTCATATCACCAGTCATCACATTCAGAAGTTGAGTGATACTGAGGCGACGCGCCTGAGCATAGTTCATAATATATCGATATCCGTCAATATCTTGTATAGCGAGTTTAGCATTAAGGTCTGACTGAGCCGCAACCAACTCGTCTAACAACCCCGTGGTTTCTGTAGAGCCTACAAGCATACGCCTAACGCGTGCTTTGGCTTTATCCATGAATACATCGGTATCTTGCAATCTCATTCTATGCTGGCTCCATATAAATCTATCGCACCAGTATGGGTCTTTAGAAATAAGCTTCAACAACGAAATCGACCCCCCCTCAAGAATAACCCCACCACTATCTATATGTTTATTTACTTCCAACTTGAGCCTGTCATTAGCTTCTTCTGCACTTATAACCCCTTCAGAAATGCGACGATTATCTAAGTATATACGCCGCGTTGATTGTAGCTCTTCAGGATGCGGCCGCCCACTACCTGTGGCAATATCGAAACAGCACTGAACCCTATCCAAGACTATGACTGGCCAACCAGTACTCTTTGATAACTTAATAGAATGCTCGGTCTTTCCGGTACAAGTAGCACCCCATATTAAATATATTTTCATCCGCACCTCCTAATCAGGCGAGTTTGCAAAAAAAACTATCCGTTTTTTGAAACACAAGCTTGGCTGCCCCCTCCCAACATTATACCCAATCTAAAACTCTAGCCAAACTAAATTCAACATTCACTCGCAAACCGTGCCAACCGTAAAGAAACATGCTCGGAAACTCCTTCCCTCCAACCAGAAGAAAAGAGCATTCCACTTTTACAGTTCGACTTTTCTTCTGGACCGTTCCATTCAACTTGCGCTTGCGCTTTGCACTGATCTAGAATGTGATAATCCGAAAAACAATTACTACTAGTATAAAGCAGACAGGTCCGATTACTCAAGTCGGCATAGCGATTAAAGTGTCTTGCTGCTCTAAAAACCAGGTCACGGCTGGCATGTGGAGACAGATACAAGCAGATTATATCGCTCCTGCTTGATATTAAGGCTGCCTGCCTAATACATTCGTCTTTATACAAAACCAACCCTCTATTCGTTCCTGGAATTATATACCTATGAGGCCTTGTAATCAGAGGCGATAAGATTGAAGCAGAAGTTGATTCTAACTCTGCCAGGCTCAGCATATTATTTAAAATGAGAAACTCAAGATCTTCGAAACTCAATGCTTCGGTAAGTGCCAGCCATTTGAATAAGCCTTGCCCAGTATTACGATCCAAAACTCCACCTCCACTAGCTTGAGCGATAAATCTTATCTTTATCGCCTTTAGAAAAGTATGGTTCGCCATGATCACTGCCCAAACCACAAACGGTATGACTGGGCAAGATCTAATTTAATGTTATGTGGTATTTTCCAGACATAAAGTACTGGGGCCGATGTTTTTTCAAAGTCAGAAATGGGAAGGCCAACTTCTTGCAGAAATTCTCCGAGAATGAGCGCTCCAATGCATGCAATTGAAAGCTTCATAAGAACATTCCGTGCCTTTTTTCGGGGAGAAAGTTAATTTTTTCTAATTTCAACTTGTCTTCTCTCGGGATTTTTAGGGAGACGCTGAACAATTAACCCGTTCGCACCGTCCCCATTCTCAAGCCGGTTTTTTTCAACCTGCCGGCCTTATTTTACGTTTCTCGGGCAGATTTCTGCCCTCATTTTGCTGAAAGGCGGGCCAGTCCCGCCTTTCAGACGGATTTATCCTGCCGCCTGTTGCAAATACCGCTTGGCCAGCATCAGATTGGCCAACCCAAACAAATTGTGGGATTTTGAAATCAGTTATCATAGCCGAAATTGGGTCGATACCTCCTCAGCACAGGCTTACACATGGCGTCAGAGACCAAAAAACGTAAACGGGCGAGCCGGGCAAAAGCCAAGGCAAAGCAGACCCGTCTCCAACGCGCCGGGCATACTACCTTCGTGCCCGATACCGACTTTTCCTTCGATGTCGATCTTTGTAGTTGCTGCCAGACAGCGTATCTGAACGACAGGTTTCCCGACGCTTCTTGCGTAAGCGTTTCGATGAGAGAAGGGCCAGGCGGATTCGCCATCACCGCCGTCATTCACCACGATGAGGAGCCATCCTGCTGACGTGGCCTCTGCACCGCCTGCTTACAAACCTCGACCGCTCAAAAACCTCTTCACGGCCAACGGCTGCTGGGCAGATTTGCTGGAAGCCGGCGGTCTGCGCCAAATCGAAGTGGAGTCGATCAGCAAAATGCTCGCCTGCGGCACCTCGATACTGGGCGTCAAACACTACACCTGTGGCAATGAGCATTGCCCACACGTCAAATACCTGTGCAACACCTGCCATTGCCGGGCCTGTCCTTCCTGCGGCAAAAAGGCCACCGACCAGTGGATCGCCGTGCAAAACAACCGTCTGCCCGACTGCCCCTGGCAGCATCTGGTGTTCACGCTGCCCGACACGCTGTGGTCCCTGTTCTTCTACAACCGCTGGCTGCTCGATGCGCTGTTTCGTCTGGCGGCCGATAACCTGATCTACACCGCCAAGCGGCGCGGTTTGCGCGTCGGGATTTTCGGTGCGCTGCACACCTATGGCCGGCGGCTCAACTGGCATCCCCACGTCCACCTGTCGGTGACCGCGGGCGGCCTGGATGAGCAGGGCGTCTGGAAAAATCTGTCGTTCCACAAAGAGGCCCTGCGGCGGCGCTGGATGTGGCTGGTGCGCGATTACCTGCTGGGACAGCCGCTTTCGCAACTGACGATGCCGCCGCAGCTGGCCCACATCCACTGTGAAAGCGACTGGCGCCGTTTGATACTGACCGCTGGTGGCCAGCACTGGCACATCCACTTGTCGAAGAAGACGGAAAACGGCCGAAAGACCGTCAATTACCTGGGCCGCTACCTGAAAAAACCGCCGATCTCGGGCAGTCGTCTGGCGCATTACACCTGCGGGGCCACGTTGAGCTTTACCTACCTGGATCACCGCACGCAGACCTATCAGCAGGAAACGCTGAGCCAGGCCGACATGCTGCGCCGGGTGGTCCAGCACATCCCGGAAAAGCATTTCCGGATGATCCGGTATTTTGGTTTTCTGGCCAATCGGGTGTGTGGGAAATACCTGCCGAAGGTGTATGAAGCACTGAAGATGGCGACGCCAGGACCGGTACCAAAGCTGTATTTTGCGCCGATGGCCAAAGCCTTTCTAAACGTCGATCCGTTCCGCTGCGTGCTGTGTGGCGCGCGGATGGTATACACGGCAGCGATCAGCGGGCTGACGGTGCAGGGACTGGTCCTCAACGCTCAGGCGATCGCGCAGATGAGGTACGTGAAGCCCTGACAGGGGGAAGGTGCGTCCGCACCTAGGCTCAGCGGTAAAATAAACTGTGTTAATGCGGATTTATAGGGATTTTCACTGCATAAGTAACGCATCAGCGTCTTCCTACGCATCGCTATGAAGGCATGACGCCTCCTTCACAGCGTCAGGTTCATGCATAGGCATTTTGAAATTCCTATGCATGAACACAGACATTTTCTCATGGGACATTGAGGTGGTGCCTTGCTTCATTTTCAAGCAAACTAACATAGCGCATTTTAACCGAATGCCATTGTCCGGCGTACCCCCCTGTACGAAAGTCGGGGAGTGTGGTTCATGCAAGGCAAAAAAGGCGAGGAAGCGGTTTCTACGGATTGTAAATGAGTGTTCTGAGCTTGTTTTAACGCATTATCACGGAGCTTAGCCACTTTTCATACAGAGCTTCAGTGATGCAATGCCGTGCTCTTCTGAGATCAGTGAGAAGATAAGGATCAATGGTAGTTATCAAAGCAGTCTTCACCAGGGGTTCGGTGTTGCGGCATGTTGTGTTCATGACCAGCACCAGTGCGACCAGCCTGCTGTCGATCTTTCTGATCGAAGTGCTGACCGTGGTTTACATCGCGATGCTGCGTGACGACAGTTTGTTGGCTGCGTTCGCTATAGCCAAAACCCTGCTGTTCTTCCTCATTTCGATGATTCTTGGCATAGCCGTGGCGGTCTCGACAACCGTTTCGAGAAGCCTGGGCAGCGGCGTGCCGGATCAAGCCAGACGCCTCGCCAGTAGTGGTGTGCTGCTTGCCAGCATGGCTACTGTTTGTGGCGCTGCGCTTGAGCTAGTAGTTCTCGATCAAGCCATCCGCATGTTGGGCGGAGAGGGCAACAGTTTTACCGCGGCGCGTGAGTATCTGTGGCTAACCCTTCCGGCTTCGGTGCTGGTCGCTGTCGAGCAGCTATGCGTGCAGATCCTGCGCAGTGCAGGCTTCGGCAAACAGGCGATGTGGACCCTGCTGACGGCGACGGCCGCCGTTGCCATCGCAGATCCGCTGCTTATTGTGGTGTTCGATCTGGGCCTGGTGGGTGCCGGCATCGCCTACCTGATATCGAGCCTGGTATCGGCCTGTCTGGGGTTTTACTACGTTCACCGAGTCGCCCATCTGACCTGTCGGGTCAGCCTGAAGAACCTGTCAGGTGACATCAGAAATATCGGGCGAACCGCCTTGCCAGCGGTGATTGGCAACCTGGCAACTCCAGTGGGCATGGCCTACGTAATGGCTGCGATGGCGCCGTTCGGATCTCAGGCGCTGGCGACTATCGGGGTGATCGACAGGGTCATTCAGGTTGCTTTTTGTGTCGTGTTCGCCTTGCCCGGTGCGCTGATCCCGATACTGGGGCAAAACCTGGGCGCAATGAACACTGCTCGCGTGTCGCAAGCCATAAAGATGACGTACGGATTGTTGATCGGCTACGGCTCAGTGACCTCGCTGTTACTCATTCTGCTCGCTGAGCCATTAGCCAGCTTGTTTCATGTCGCCGGTGAAGGCCAAGTCGTGTTCTTCGCGTTCTGCCGATGGGGCGGCGCCCTCTGGACGCTCATCGGGCTGCAATTCATTGCCACCTCAGTCTTCCTCAGTATGGGGCGACCGGCGTACGTCACACTGTTCGGCTGGTTGCGCGCCAGCCTGGGAACCATGCCGTTCGTGTGGTATGGGGCACATAAATTTGGCAGCGTCGGGGTAATGCTCGGGCAGTTGCTGGGTAACACCATAGTGGCCTTTTGTGCCTGCTGGCTCGCGCATCTGCTCATGAAAAAGATGTTGGACATCGAGATCCATTCAATAGGGAACCGATCCCTCCACAGGAGTAACTCATAATCCACGTTTTGCCCACCCTTGGCTGTCGTCAGGTGGGCAGGATGTCCAGGAAATCAAAAAACGGACTATAGAGGACTCGCATGACTGCCTACGATATGGAAAAGGAATGGAGCAGAATTTCCAGCACTGCCGCTAAAATCCACCAGAACAACGATTTTGAAGGATTCACTTATCAGGACTTCAGAACCCACGTACCGATCATGGACAAAGACGGCTTCGCGGCACAGACTGAACGCTGTCTAGAGCGCAATGAGCGAAACTGCCTGATCGGCTTTACCAGTGGCACTAGCGGCAACATCAAACGCTGTTATTACTACTACGACTGCGAAGTCGATGAAGACAGCTCCCTCTCCAACGTCTTCCGCAGCAACGGCTTTATTCTGCCCGGTGATCGCTGCGCCAACCTGTTCACGATCAACCTGTTTTCTGCTCTGAACAACACGATTACCATGATGGCCGGTAACTGCGGTGCTCACGTCGTGTCCGTAGGTGACATCACCCTGGTGACCAAGAGCCATTTCGAAGCGCTTAACTCGATCAAGCTCAACGTACTGCTCGGCGTGCCATCCACTATCTTGCAGTTCATCAATGCCATGCAACATAACGGTGTGCACATCAATATCGAGAAGGTTGTCTTCACCGGCGAGAGCCTGAAAACTTTCCAGAAGAAAATCATCAGGCAAGCCTTTGGCGAACAAGTCTCCATCGTCGGTGTGTATGGCAGTTCCGAGGGCGGCATTCTCGGTTTCACCAACAGCCCTTGCCACACTGAATACGAGTTTCTGTCCGACAAGTATTTCATCGAAAAAGAAGGCGACAGCATCCTCATCACCTCGCTGACCCGAGAAAACTTTACGCCGCTGCTGAGGTATCGCCTAGGAGACACCGCAACCCTTTCGATGAAAGGCGACAAGCTCTACCTGACAGACATCCAGCGGGAGGACATGAGCTTCAACTTCATGGGCAACCTCATCGGGCTGGGCATCATTCAGCAAACGATTAAACAGACACTGGGCCGATCGCTGGAAATCCAGGTTCACCTGTCAGTGACCGAAGAGCGCAAGGAACTGGTGACCGTTTTCGTTCAGGCCTCTGAAGTCGATGAAGACGAACGCGTCAGAATCGAAACAGCCATCGCCGATATCCCCGACATCAAAGAGGCGTATCAGAAAAACCAAGGCAGCGTGTCGGTCCTGCGCAAGGATGCCAGAGACTACGCGGTCTCGGAGCGAGGCAAAATGCTCTACATCATCGACCGCCGAAACTGAATGGCTGATGTGAACGAGTGAGTAGCTGCACCGACGGGGCCTTTGGCGGTGTCGGTGCAGTTTTTTAGAGGATTCGGAAGCGCCAGAGGTCAGAGTCCACGAAACTGGAACTGGGCAGCCTGCGGCTGCAAATTGTGGGATTTTGAAATCGGTTATCATAGCCAAAATTGAGTCGATCCCTCCTCAGCACAGGCTTACACATGGCGTCAGAGACCAAAAAACGTAAACGGGCGAGCCGGGCAAAAGCCAAGGCAAAGCAGACCCGTCTCCAACGCGCCGGGCATACTACCTTCGTGCCCGATACCGACTTTTCCTTCGATATCGATCCTTTCGGTGATGTCGATCTTTGTAGTTGCTGCCAGACAACGTATCTGAACGACAGGTTTCCCGACGCTTCTTGCGTAAGCGTTTAGATGAGAGAAGGGCCAGGCGGATTCGCCATCACCGCCGTCATTCACCACGATGAGGAGCCGCCCTGCTGACGTGGCCTCTGCACCGCCTGCTTACAAACCTCGACCGCTCAAAAACCTCTTCACGGCCAACGGCTGCTGGGCAGATTTGCTGGAAGCCGGCGGTCTGCGCCAAATCGAAGTGGAGTCGATCAGCAAAATGCTCGCCTGCGGCACCTCGATACTGGGCGTCAAACACTACACCTGTGGCAATGAGCATTGCCCGCACGTCAAATACCTGTGCAACACCTGCCATTGCCGGGCCTGTCCTTCCTGCGGCAAAAAGGCCACCGACCAGTGGATCGCCGTGCAAAACAACCGTCTGCCCGACTGCCCCTGGCAGCATCTGGTGTTCACGCTGCCCGACACGCTGTGGTCCCTGTTCTTCTACAACCGCTGGCTGCTCGATGCGCTGTTTCGTCTGGCGGCCGATAACCTGATCTACACCGCCAAGCGGCGCGGTTTGCGCGTCGGGATTTTCGGTGCGCTGCACACCTATGGCCGGCGGCTCAACTGGCATCCCCACGTCCACCTGTCGGTGACCGCGGGCGGCCTGGATGAGCAGGGCGTCTGGAAAAATCTGTCGTTCCACAAAGAGGCCCTGCGGCGGCGCTGGATGTGGCTGGTGCGCGATTACCTGCTGGGACAGCCGCTTTCGCAACTGACGATGCCGCCGCAGCTGGCCCACATCCACTGTGAAAGCGACTGGCGCCGTTTGATACTGACCGCTGGTGGCCAGCACTGGCACATCCACTTGTCGAAGAAGGGGTCGCCTCAGAAAACGGATTTTAAAGTACGCTAAGCGATTTCACTCGTCGTAATGGTCAGAATTTCCCCGCGCTGTTGCCGCTAAAGCTGGATTTCTCCATCAGTGAAAGCTCTGCGCGCAGATTAATGTTGCTTCAGCGGCTATGGCATAGATTAGGGAACTTGCTTGGGGGGAACTGACCCGGCCAAATGACGACATAGCTAGCATGATTGCAGGACTGAACAAGGGCGAAGCGCGCAATGCGCTGGCCAGGGCTGTCTTCTTTAACCGGCTGGGCGAAATCCGAGACCGTAGCTTCGAACAGCAACGCTACCGTGCCAGCGGCCTCAACTTGGTGACTGCTGCAATAGTGCTGTGGAACACGGTTTACCTGGAGCGGTCCGCAAACGCATTACGCGGACATGGCACCGCTGTCGATGAATCGCTGCTGCAGTACCTGTCGCCGCTGGGCTGGGAGCACATCAACCTAACTGGTGATTACCTGTGACGCAGCACCGTCAAGGTGGGTGGAGGAAGATTCCGGCCATTACGACGACTGAAATCGCTTAGGGTCTGTTCCCGTTTCGACGTAACCCATTGATCTCTATGAGAACAGGCCCGTATTGTTGGAGTTCTCACACAACACCAATACGAGCCTGCAATGCCCCGATTAATGCTCAGTGATGAGCACTGGCCGAAGCTTCGAGAAATTTTGCTGCACGAATCGATCTACAACAAGCGAGATTTGCGCACCACGGTTGAAGGCATGCTGTACCGCATGCGTGTGGGTTGCCCTTGGCGAGACCTGCCGAAAGCGTTTGGAAACTGGAGCAAGGTCTACAAGCGGTTCAATGCCTGGTCTGCTTCAGGCAAGTGGGTCAAGGTGCTTGAGGTGCTGATGACCGATCCTGACATGGAGTGGGTTTTCATTGATGGCAGCTATGTAAAGGCTCATCAGCACAGTGCAGGTGCTGCCAGCACGCAGGACCAGGCCATCGGAAAAAGCCGAGCCGGTAACACCAGCAAGATTCACCTGGCTGTAGACGCTTGTGGGCTGCCCATTGCATTTGACGTGACCGGAGGCCAGACCAATGATTGTTCGCAGGCGGCCTCGTTGATTGCCAAGATGCCCAATGCAGAAGTGATCATTGCGGACAAGGGCTACGACACTGAAGCGATACGCGCTCAGGTCGAGCAGCAAGGCAGCAAAGTGGTGATTCCACGAAAGCGCAATTCTCTGAAAGGGAACGCAGATCTGGACAAAGGGTTATATCGCAATCGACATCTCGTAGAAAACGCCTTTGCCCGGTTGAAGCATTTCCGGGCGGCGGCTTCTCGGTTCGACAAACTCAAGAGAAACTATGAAAGCGTCATAGCAATGGCCTGCGCTTTTCTGTGGCTGCCAATGTGAAACGGGAACAGACCCTAGCGTACTTTAAAATCCGTTTTCTGAGGCGACCCCAACCAGCAACGGGCCAGACAGCCCCGTCCAGGAGCAAAGCCATCGAGGGCACGCTGATCGAGCATGGGGAAGCACCGTATCAGCACAATGATGACAACCAGATGAGCTACTTCGTGACGCTCAAGCCCGAGGGCGGTAAGCCCCGCACGGTGTGGGGCGTAGGGCTGGAAGAGGCCATGAACGATTCGAATCTGAAGCAAGGCGACCAGGTACGGTTGCAAGACCTGGGCACTCAGCCTGTCGTGGTGCAGGTCATCGAAGAGGACGGCACTGTCACGGACAAAACGGTCAACCGCCGCGAATGGTCAGCGCAGCCGGTCGCGCCTGAACGGGAAGTGGCCGAGACCACGCCCAAGGGGCAGGCCGCAGCCGCCGGCACACCGGAGCTGTCATCCCCGGATGAAGAAGACGGCATGAGCATGGACTGAGCCGTTTGGATAAACCACCTCCTTGCCTGGAGGTGGCACCCAAGAAATCACCCCTCAACCCTGTGCAGCGCCGAGTCCGGCGCACTGGCGCAGGGTTCTGTTCGCATGCGCAAAAAGGAGAAGTAAATGAGTATCCGCAGAACGCAAAAGCTGCACGCGCAGCACGTGCTTGAAACCATTGCCCTCGGCATTGCACAGCCTGTAGCGCTGCCCCGCGCGACGATAGAAGAAGCGCTTCGCGAAGCCATCATGGACGGACGACTTGAACCAGGTGAACGGCTTGCGCAGCAAGCCATCGCCAATGCCTTCCAGGTCAGCCGTATGCCTGTGCGTGAAGCGCTGCGCTCGTTGGAGACCCAGGGTTACATCGCCGCGCAGTACCACAAAAGCTACCTGGTCACGAACGGCCATGAGCCGCCCCAGTACGGTCACCTACCCGGCTTGCTGAGGTGCGTTGCAGAGGGCCATAAGAGACTAGCCGACCTCGAATCAAAAGTGGCCTTTGAAAACGAAATCCTGCGCGTCCTGGGCCAGCTGCGCCCCACCCCGTGCTGATGGGTGGCCTAGCTTATTGAAAGCAACGGATTTTGTAACGCGAAAAGCGAGTCTCCCATGCTACTATCCGGCACAGTTTTATTTGCAGGAAAGCGACGATGTAGATTCACAAATTGCAGAAACCAAAAAGCCCCGCTTGCCGGCGGGGCTTTTTGGAAAATCTTGAACAGGCCGTTTGCTTGCGGAGTACCTGTTCAACACACATAACGTGAGCTGATTATGGCGTTCACTGAGGCTTTGTGCAAGCCGTCAAAAGTGAAGCCTTCAGTTCACCGCTGAACGGTGGACTTATGGAAAAGATTCTTCAGCAGGCTGTGCCCCTTCTAAAGGCAGACCTGTACCCCCAGCATCACCAAAACCTGACACGGTTTACCGTAGCGCATGGCCTTCATGGCCAAGGCGGTGAAGCATGAGGCACCTCAAGGCCGTCAGGCTCTCCCCTTCTGACCCTCACTCTGCTTTACGTCGCCCCGGTCGGGCAAAGCCTGCCCGTTACGCGGCTCCCCGTCACCTCTCTGAACAACAGCTTAAAAATCCCCTGATCCGCTCGGCCTATGAGCGCCTGAGCAACATGGACAGCTACCGGGGCCAATACCTGCGCCGCCTGGATGGCGTTCACGGAGATCGGCGTACCCGGCGAGAGAAGTTTCTGGCCATCGAGCGCGTGGCCGAGCAGCTGCTGGTGCGCCTGGACCTGGCCACCAGCGTGCTGGGCTACATCGACCCCGACAATGGCCGTTATGTGCTGAACACTCAGTGTGGCATTGCCGAGGATGCCGGTATCTCGGCACCGGCGCTGTGTCGCCTGATGAAAACCCTGGATGATGCGGGGTATGTGTACCGCCGTATCGAGCGCATTCGCCTGGACGAGAAGGACGATAACGGTCTGCATCTGGTGCGCACCCGCGTCCTGATCCGCTTCACCAAGCTTTTCTGGAAAGACCTTGGCTTGGCCTATGTTCATGAACGCGTGCAGAAGTCGGCCAGGAAGCGTCGCGATGCTCAGCTGCGCGACATAGGGCAACAGCGCTTGGCGGACATGGAAAAGCACTCTCTGGAACTCCAGCGCCGTGAAACGTCGCGTCAGCGCTGGCAGGCCAAGGAAAATCGGGAGGCGGGCGTACCGGATACGCAAGATGTCGCGGACTCCAGCACATCGCCGCCAGTGAGCAACACCGTGTCCAGTGCGCTGGATAGGCTCCTGGCGTCGAGGAGCAAAAAAGCCTAACAGGCCCCCACTTTGTCCGAAAACTGCATCCGCTCACGCGGAGGCATTGTCACGCCTGCGTTTTAAGGGAGGTGGGTGACCCTATGGCCAGGCACCACAATGACCGCTCGACGGCGCTGGTTGTGCCGTTTTTTGGCTGTGCCAATAGCTCTTTTTGGCCACGCCGGAGGTGGCGCACTGGCGGGTTTGAAATAAATGAAATTTTATCCCCCCTTCAGTTTCCCCTTTCAGGAAAAACAGGGATTTACGCGGTGGAAACCCACCTCATAAAGCAGTAATGCACGCGCAAGTCGTGCCTTCGGCACGGCGCGTATGTCTGCGCCTATACGTCAGTGAAACAGCCTGTCTAAGCGGCCCAGGGCGATGAAACTGCCCTGCCCTGGCCTGCGGCCACCCTGCGGGCGCTAAGACCCGGATAAATCGGCCTGGAACGGCAAGCCGCCCCAGTCCTCAACCGGGCGCGTGTGCGCGCAGGCTGCTCAAATAATTATGCGCATGGCAAATCGCTCTTTGCCTTCAATGAAGGCATGCGTTTTGCGCAGTTGGTCTGCGTTGACAACGGTGTGGCACATCAACATCCGCGATAAATTAGGGCTGCTACTGAAGGGCGTGGCTCTTGCGGGCCCCAAGCCGACCCCTTACTCTGCAATCCAAATGAATTTGATCTGGAAGGAACACCACCATGGCTCTGACGAAAGACCAATTGGTTGCCGGTATTGCAGAAGCTATCGATGCGCCAAAAACCACAGCGCGTAAGGCTCTTGAGCAATTGGGACAGATCGTTGCCGACCAACTGGAAAGCGGTGCAGAAATCACTCTACCGGGCATCGGCAAATTGAAAGTGGCAGAGCGTCCAGCACGCACTGGCCGCAACCCTTCGACTGGTGCCGCCATCGAAATCGCTGCCAAGAAAGTCGTCAAGTTCGTCTCGGCTAAAGTGCTGAACGATGCGATCAACAAGGGCGGCGTCTCATAGAAGGGGTTGCACGCCGGAACCGCCGAAAATTCCTTCGTTAGTTGCTCGGGTGTAAACTCACTCAGAGATAAATGGAGAAAATCCTTATGATTGATCGTTCATGCATAGGAATTTCAAAATGCCTATGCATGAACCTGACGCTGTGAAGGAGGCGTCATGCCTTCATAGCGATGCGTAGGAAGACGCTGATGCGTTACTTATGCAGTGAAAATCCCTATAAATCCGCATTAACACAGTTTATTTTACCGCTGAGCCTAGGTGCGGACGCACCTTCCCCCTGTCAGGGGTTGTAAGCCGGAATCCCAGAAATTTCCGTCATGGGCGAGAAGCCAGTACTGGTGCGGATTGACGCCAAACAGTTATTTTCCGGCTGCGACGTCGCCAAGCCGAAAACTGTTTGATTGAGCGGCCAAAACATGTACGGAAAACCGTGTCGGATAGCAAAAGCAGCCGTAAACCGCTCTGGTGACGTTTTCCGACGGAATTTTCCGGGGTTCCGGCTTACACCCCCAAGAACGATGCCGCAGATGCTGCCGCGATCTGTGAGGCAGTGACCCGACCCAGCATGCGGTTTGTCCCTGTTAAAGACGAGCATCAGCAGGCCACTCTTTGCCTTCATCGAACCCGCCAGGGATTCATCGAAGAACGCACCTCTACGTACAACCGACTGCGCGGATTACTTTCTGAATTCGGCGTGGTCCTGCCACAAAGCCCAGAGCGATTGAGAAAAGAGATTGGTCCCTGTCTGGACACCTTGCCTGGCTGGGCAAGACGGTGCATGAGTGAACTGTTGGAGCACACCAGCCATATCGAGGATCGGCTGGTGGAACTTGATCGAGCCATCAATCAGATCGCTCGCGAAGATGATCGTAGCCGTAGGCTGCTGCAATTGCGTGGGGTTGGCTCGACCACTGCAAGTGCTTTAGTGGCCAGTATTGGAGATGGGCACGACTTCAGAAACGGACGCCAAGTGGCTGCCTGGCTCGGTTTGACGCCAGGCCAATACAGTAGCGGCGGCAAGCAGCGCCTGGGGAGTATCACCAAAGCCGGGGATGCCTATTTACGCAGTCTACTGGTGCTTGGAGCTCGATCTGTCATGGCCAACCTGGGCGATAAGCAAGACCCTCTCAGTCGCTGGATCCGCAACCTCATGGAGCGACGGGGTTACTGGCGTGCGGCCGTGGCGATTGCCGCCAAGAATGCGAGGATGGCCTGGGCCGTTCTGCATTACGGCGACACGTTCAAGCCTGAACAGGCAGAACCAACGGGCGCGTAAACACCAGAGGTCATGACTGATCACCTTGTAAGGCGTTAGGGCGAGGATCATGAGCGGATAAAAGGATCAATGTGCACTGCCGTCGTTGATGTGAAGCGGGTTGGACCTGCGTGGGGGATACCTGAAAAATCGTATGGGAAATTCAGTCCCGGTTAGGGTCTGTTCCCGTTTCACATTGGCAGCCACAGAAAAGCGCAGGCCATTGCTATGACGCTTTCATAGTTTCTCTTGAGTTTGTCGAACCGAGAAGCCGCCGCCCGGAAATGCTTCAACCGGGCAAAGGCGTTTTCTACGAGATGTCGATTGCGATATAACCCTTTGTCCAGATCTGCGTTCCCTTTCAGAGAATTGCGCTTTCGTGGAATCACCACTTTGCTGCCTTGCTGCTCGACCTGAGCGCGTATCGCTTCAGTGTCGTAGCCCTTGTCCGCAATGATCACTTCTGCATTGGGCATCTTGGCAATCAACGAGGCCGCCTGCGAACAATCATTGGTCTGGCCTCCGGTCACGTCAAATGCAATGGGCAGCCCACAAGCGTCTACAGCCAGGTGAATCTTGCTGGTGTTACCGGCTCGGCTTTTTCCGATGGCCTGGTCCTGCGTGCTGGCAGCACCTGCACTGTGCTGATGAGCCTTTACATAACTGCCATCAATGAAAACCCACTCCATGTCAGGATCGGTCATCAGCACCTCAAGCACCTTGACCCACTTGCCTGAAGCAGACCAGGCATTGAACCGCTTGTAGACCTTGCTCCAGTTTCCAAACGCTTTCGGCAGGTCTCGCCAAGGGCAACCCACACGCATGCGGTACAGCATGCCTTCAACCGTGGTGCGCAAATCTCGCTTGTTGTAGATCGATTCGTGCAGCAAAATTTCTCGAAGCTTCGGCCAGTGCTCATCACTGAGCATTAATCGGGGCATTGCAGGCTCGTATTGGTGTTGTGTGAGAACTCCAACAATACGGGCCTGTTCTCATAGAGATCAATGGGTTACGTCGAAACGGGAACAGACCCTAGCGAACGAGGCCCTCACGTGCGTCTTTCATCAGGGTCCGAGCGATCAGCTCAAGATGACCGTTTGTAGTACCGCAGTCCTTCACCTTCTTACGTCGATCCGGCATATGCAGCGGAGTCAAACAGAAACTATTGGGCTTGTGCTCAATGGGGAAGCCCTTGTAGTACGATTTTTTCCGAATTCTGTAGGCTCCCCTACTACGTAGCTGCGGTCTATCGCGAAAAAGCATCGGGCGCTCGATCCGACCGTCCCGAGCTGTTGCGCATGATCGAGGACCTGCAACCAGGTGAAGTCGTCATCGCAGAGAAGATCGACCGAATCAGCCGTCTTCCCTTGATCGAAGCAGAAAGGCTTGTGGACGCGATCAAGGCTAAGGGCGCACGCTTGGCGGTGCCCGGCATCGTCGATTTATCGGAATTGGCCGAGGCATCCAGTGGCGTCGCCAAGGTGGTGTTGCAAGGTGTACAAGACATGCTGTTGCGTGTTGCACTGCAAATAGCGCGTGACGACTTCGAGGACCGGCGAGAGCGACAGCGGCAAGGCATCGACTTGGCCAGGAGCGCTGGTAGATACAGAGGACGTAAGCCGAATGCTAAAGTGCATGAACAGATCATTGCCCTTAAAGGCGGCGGGTGTAGCATTGCGGAAACTGCGCGGCTGGCGGGGGTCAGTGTCAGCCAGGTAAAACGTGTGTGGGCACAGAACCAAGCTAAGGTTAAGATCGGATACTTGGGGTGAGGGCGCGCCGAAAACCGCAAGTGAGTATATGGGGGATTATTAATGCAGCTGCATGAAGCGTTTCAACTGGTGGAAGCACTGGGCGTTGAAGAAGCCAATCAGCGAATCCAACAGGAAGGGTGGAAGTTGTTAGCTATCACACAGCGTGAACGCGTCGGATCCGTATATGTCCTTGGAAAGGCCGGACCGGTCGACCCGAAACCGAAAACGGATTGGGAAGCAATGGTTGGATAAGCCTCGGCATACGCCTGGTCGCAAGGGCATGAAGGTGCTGCTGCCGAAGCAGCGAACAAATCCGATGGGGCAATACCAACCGCATGACTATTGCAGTGGGTCATCACTAAATGTCAACTGACAAACCTTTCGATTGTCTATAAAATGAGCGTACATCCAGCCGATCCCTCTGGGAGGTCGACATGACTGCAAAAGCCAAAAAAACCAGCAAGACTGAAAACCCGCATATTGAAGCTGCGGAGCGCTTTCGCCAGCTGGCTCAGATTCTTGCTGGCGATCCTGCTGAAGCTAAGGCTTTCCGCCTTAAAACAGGCGTATATAACACAAACGGCCAGCTGAAGGCCGCCTATCGCTGATGTATCAACAGCTTCCCTCATTTGTTCTCGGTTTTCACGGTTGCGATCGAAAAATCGGGGAAGCTGTGCTCGCTGGTGAGCATGTTGCTCAGAGTGTCAACGATTATGACTGGTTGGGTGAAGGCGCATATTTCTGGGAAACAGTCCAGAGCGTGCTTTGAGCTATGCCCAACACATCAAAAAACACTCCGGCCGTGGCAAAGGTGCGATCAAGCGGCCATTTGTCATTGGCGCTGTGATCGACTTAGGTTTATGTCTAAATCTGACGGACGAAGGCGCTCTTGATGAGCTTCGAGCTGCTTACGACATCCTTGTTGCTACGTCCGAGGACATACCACTCAACACCCCTGGTTTTAATGGCGATCAGGACAATCTCAAACGTAAACTAGATTGCGCTGTGTTCCAGACATTGCACCAGGCTCGCGTTGCGGTAGGGCTACCGGATTACGCATCAATCCGGTCTCCCTTTCTGGAAGGGCCGGATCTATACCCAGGCACTTCTTTTCGCAAGCAAACGCATGTGCAGATTTGCATAAGAGATATGTCCTGCATTAAGGGATATTTCCTGCCCAGAAATGCTGATGGTTCGCTCTTCCAGCTCTAGGCAGTAGGCCCACCTAGTTTGTCATACTCAATACTTCACCTGAATGGAAATTTCGGGAATTCCGGCTTACACCCCCTATTTGCAATGTTGCGTGGCCAACGCCTCAATGCGCGGATTGAATTCTTCTGGTCGCAGGCTCTCCAGTGGGCCGTGTTGCGGCCACACCTGGAGAACATTGGCGCGTCGCTGAGGTATCGGGCCACCGCAGTATTGCGGACCGATAAGCCAGGTCGGCACGTTATGCCAGGCATAGTGCATGTACATCATGCGTGCACAATCTTCCAGCTGGCCAAGGTCATTGGCCTCATCGGCAAATACAACCAAAGCCACCAGGTGATTGCATACTTCACAATAGACCTCCTCAACCGGGACCTGCCCACGTGGCTCAGATAACCGGACGGGGAGGGCTGTAAGACGTCCACGACCCAGTGTCGTTTCCAGACGATGGGTCAATGCCTCGCTGATAGGTTCAAACACCTTGAGACGCTGCGCTGTCATGGGGTCTTGCGGATCGCCCGCGACTTCACTGGAGATTCGCGTTTCACCGTCAACCGTGGATTCGATCACCAACCTGCCCAACTCACCCATATCGATGTCACGAAAGGCGTACACCATCCCTTCAGGCAAGGGCTGGCGGGTAACAGAAATGTTAGGGGGCAACCAAAAATCGCCGCCTGACGTATCGGGGTGATCGGTCCGTGTAGTCATGCTTCGCTCCAATGCAACGCTGGCCCACCAAATCGGGGTTGTACGCCCAAACCCCAGATTTTTTTGTTGGACTGAATGACGGCCCCCAGAAAGCTTCGTCATCCCAGATCCATTCCTTCAATCATTATATCGAGGTCAATAAGCTTCCCTTCGCTGTTAAAGGTGTAGTGCCCGTTGAGTAGGATGTGTCGCCAGGCTACCGGCGATATTTGAGCGAGCCATCCCAGTGCCTTGGTGTTATCGCTCGCCTCGTACTTGGTCAACAGCCGGGACAGGATCGCCGAGTTGTAATAGATGATCGCGTTACCAATCAGACGCGCGCACTGGTTGCTGATTTCTATCTCGATGTCGGTGCGCCCGGTCAACTCTTTCTTGCCCCCAACCTGGGCGATGGCCGAGCGTAGCTGGTGATAGGACTCGATACGGTTCTGCGAGCGGTGCACGTTTCGTTCAAGTTGCGGATCGCGTAGATAGCGCAGCGTATAGATGCTGCGTATCAGTTTGTCGAACTCGAAGATCGCGCGCCGCGTTGGGTTTGGCGCGGTGTAGGTGCAGAGTTTGCGAATCAGTACTCCTTGCGTCATTTCCTTCAGACCCAGGGTGGCAACAATCTGATCGATATTGGACTTTTCGCTGATGATGAGTTGCCGGTCGATCTGACCGACCGGCCGGATCAGGCATTTATCATAGAGTGACAGATCGTCTGCGCAGTACAGCTCCTTCAACTGATTGCCGAGGTTGGTGAATCGCGGTTCGAAACGCGAGCCAAACCAATGTAGGATGGCGAAGTTAACCTTGTTGACGCTGTGCATGTCTCCAGTGATTGCCGTCGGCACGATATCTGACGTATTGCGGTACCAGATGTCGAACACATGGTGGCCTTCGTAATCGTGAGCCCCCATCAGGTCGCCATTAAGCGGCACGTGGTTGCACAGCAGCGTGTAGGCAACCACGCCCTTGCCACGGCCAAAGTATTTGCGCGAGTAACGCGCCTTGATGGTGGGCCGTTCGACGCTAAATTTCTGACCATCGACTGCGCCGTACAGCACGTCGAGGTCAAACGAATAATGCGGGAAGATTGGCAGCGCACTGATGCCGTTGCTGATGCAATCGTTGGCGGCTTGTAGCGATGCCTGACGTAGATACTGCTGGTAGGTTGTCTCTAGCACATGGTAGGGAATGTCGCTCGTCTTGGCCATTACCAGGTTGCCGTGGTTCATGGCCTGGGCCATGATGACCGCCATCAGGCTATCGGCATCGGCTACTTTTTTCGCGTAGCGTGGCTGCAACGGCGTCAGCGGGGCTAGGAACTGGCACTGGCTGTTGACAAAGCGGAACACGTCGGCGATATCGCAGAACGGCAGTTGTTCGTAGAAGCTCTTTTCGCGCACGGGCTGCTTGTCGGCCTTGGGCTTGCGCCAGATCAGCACCTGTGTGTCCTTGTCATATTCCAGATGCGTCAGCTTGCCCTGTTTTAGTTCGCGGTTGAAGGCGAGCCATTGCGTGTGCAGCTCAGCTTTCAGTCTATCGAGTTGGACCTCAATCGGTTGACGCAGAAAGGGTATGTCCATCTGCGCCAGTATGTCGGCTTTCTCCTCCAGTGAAACCAGCTCGTCCATCAAATAGCGGTGTTGCAGACTGTCGTCCAGATAGATTCCTCCGGACTTGAAGCGCTTTCTGATCTGTCGGTACAGCCAGAATTCGTAGCGATCTGCGTGCAGTCCGGTCGCATTACCATCACTATCGAACGTCAGCAGGTACGGCCGCAGCCGTTTGGGCAGTGTCGCTACCGGGCATTCCGTCAGCGGCCGCTGCGCCAGGCGCTGCTGCCTGGCGAACACACCCTTGGCCCAGGCGAGCGCCGCGAGCCACGGATTGTCCGTTTTGATACTGGAGAAATCGAGCGCACCAAACAAAGGACGCAGCTGTCGCCGCATTCGGTCGGCAACGCTATCGATGGCCAGCCAGTGTCTTGCCAGCTTGTTTACTGGCTTTATACTCATACGCTGCGCAGTGCTTTGCAGCGTGCTCTTGGGCATGATTCTATAGGCGCGTTGCCGTACCTCGCCGAACGGCGTGGGATCCTCCACGCTGTCATCGACATAAAGCGAAAGTAAACGTCCGACTTTTGGCGTTTCCTGCTGCCTGCGAAGTTGTTCTGTTTCGAAGGATTTTTTAGCCGCCGCGCTGGTTTCGTCCTCGAACTGCTTCATGTGGTAGGCCAGTGCATCAACCAGGTTGTCGGTGAGCTGCCGATAGCGCAACCAGGCGTAACACAGCAAGTAAAGGTGGGTCTGATCGGGCCGTAGCCGACGCAAGTCGTAGACGGTGTAGAAATTCGCCAGGCTGGCGTAATAGAGCCGGTTTTGTTTCGAAATGTCGAACTGCGGCAGCAGTCTTTTGGCTATTCGATGCAAGGGGGCTAGAGTGGCACGCTTCTCGCGCTCACGGGCCATCTGCCTCCACCGAAAATCCTTGGCGTCCTGGCGCAGTACCGCGAGGCCAGAAAGAACATCGTCGCGTGCGATCAGCTCGGCAAGTGCTGCCTTGTCGGCTTCGCTTAGCACCTCCTCCAGTAGATCCCCCAGACGCTGCCGTTCCAACGACAGCGCTTCGCTGATCAGCTCTTGCAGTGTGGTGTAGCCCGGCCGGACAATTTTATGTTCCTGGAGCCAGACAATCAGTTCAGAGGCCACGAAACCGGGTGTCACATCGCGTCGAGCGATTTGTGCGGCCTGTTGGGCAAGCTGCTGCAGGAACCCCATTGACCACGGTCGGTAGCCGAACAGTTTGGTGATCAGCCGACGCTGCGTGTAGTGCTCGTAGTCAGTTATCGCCAGGGCTCAAACGCCTTACCGTTAAAGTAACGGTTCAGCACAAAAGCGACATCGCTACCTACGTCAGTAGTCCATGCGAAACGGAAGAACGCGTGCTTGGCCTTGAAGTAGCTGATTTGCAGAATGCAGTAGACTTGGGCATGGAATCCAGAACGACTCATAGCGAGTGCCAGTTCCGCTTCAGACAGCGAGAGGTATTTTAGCTGCTGTCCATCATCGAAGTCGGGTAGCCCGTAGAGTGCTTCCTGCTCAGCGTCTGACAGGACCGTCAGCAGTTTATTCTTCGCAGCCATTCGTTAGCGCCTCAGCGTCCTTCTATCCAGTCTTCGACAGCAAGTAGGCCATCAGGAACAAGAGTGAACGCCTTGTCATGGGTGATGAGCGTCGCGTTGGCTGCTACGGCATGCGCAGCAATCATCATGTCGAGTGCCCCCAAGGTGATGCCAGCTGCTGTGCAGGACGCCCGCAAATCACCATAAACGGTGGCAGCATGTCCATCCCACGGCAGTATCTGGACACGAAGCAAGAATTCTCGAATTAGGTTCGCAAGGGCTGCTGGGTGGCCCTTACGGGCCAAGCCATAGAGCAGTTCCGCTTGTGTGACGGCCGAGATAACGATGCTGTCCATCGACAACGTCGCTAGACGCTCGCGAACTTCGGGTGGATGACCTTTGATCACATAACTCGCTGTGTTCGTATCGAGCATGTAGCGGTTCAAAACAGATCCCTCTCTTCGGCTGGGCCATCTTCATGATCAGCCATGAAACTTGCCGGAATTTTGGTGCGATCAGCAAGTGCGAAGAACTCTGACCAAGATGCAGGCTTAGGCGACAATACAATGTCGCCGGTGTGGATATCTCGACGTATGAAGACTTCTGACCCCTGGAACCGAAACTCTTTTGGAAGCCGTACTGCTTGGCTTCGCCCGGTGACGAATAACTTGGCGGTGGTTGTCATGGAGGAACTCCTTTCGTGATAGCTATCAGCAGTATGTATCAAATGGCGATAGATATCAATAGTACCTATCGTAGGTCATGAGGTTGGTTCGAATTGGGTATCCTCTTAGCGAACCGACAATATGTGGTACTGTATTACTTGCCAAACAAACCAAATAGGACCAGTTCGCCAAAATGACCCTATTGGTACCGATGACCTACTTTGTCCGTGCATACCTGCGCGCTTCAACCAGCGAGCAGGACGCGCAACGAGCACGAGGCGCATTAGATAGCTTCGCTCGTGAGCGTGGAGTGGTTATTTGCAACCATTACGCAGAAAACGAATCAGGGGCACGACTTGACCGCCCAGCACTGTTTCGACTTTTAGCCGACAGCCGACCCAGCGACGTGCTGTTGGTGGAAGACGTTGATCGCCTATCGCGGCTAACCGGTGCCGAATGGGAAAAACTCAAAAAATTGATTCGGGAACGACAGGTTCGTGTGGTTGCCGTGAACGTCCCGACCACTTGGCAGCATCTTGCACCTGGGCAAAATGAATTCGATGCGCGCATGTTCGGAGCTATCAACGACATGCTGCTAGACATGCTCGCTGCAATTGCACGCCGTGATTATGAACAGCGCCGAGAGAGGCAAACGCAAGGTATCGCCAAGGCCAAGGCGAACGGGAAGTATCGAGGACGGCAAGTCGATCAAAATCGATATGGGGCTATTAACAGACTACTGGCCAGTGGTAGTTCGTGGTCGCAGGTGCAACGAACGATTGGCTGTAGCCGAAGCACAATCAGCAGTGCAATCAAATATGCACAAAAAATCGCAGTTAAATCTGGCCCTGAAACCACCAATCCGATCGGCCTGTAAGTTACGCGGTTGAGGCTTTCCCCCATCAAGCGATTAGCGGGTGGCTCCGTTCTTCAGCATCCGCAAAAAAATCTGGGGTTTGGGCGTACAACCCCAAGACCGTGCAACTTGGCCTGGTTCGGGTAGACAACAACTCCGGCTACACGGACGTGGTGTGGGCCGACGACAAGGGCAAGCCACCGGAGCAGATCGATGACGAGTTCTGGCTCTCGACTTATGTACAGTTTCGCGAGAGCTACAACTTCTCAAGCCACGACGCAGAGTTCGGCATGGTGGAGCTGATGTCCTACGGCGAGACGTTTACCGAGTACCGCAACTTCCAATTGTCCTCCAAGGGCTATCTGGAAGTGCTGGGAACTAACCGTCAAATCCGCACGGATATCAACAATATCAACTTCCTGGAACGCAAAGACCGGGAAGGCACCGCCCAGGTGCGGATCACCAAAACCGTGCTGGATCGCAACGGCACGCCTGATCCTCAGTTGGCCCCCGTGACCTGGGTGGCCACGGTGACCTACGACTACAAGAACCCTGCCAAAAAAGCCGGTGATCAGTGGCTAAACCCCCGAGGTTTTGGGGTCAAGGCCTACACGATGACCCAGGAAGTGGGGGTGTCCAATGGGAAATAAAGCCGCTTCAGGCCTGACGGCGCTGTTGGCCTTAACGTGTGTCGTCCCGGCTCTTGCCGAGAGCATGGGCACCGGCTCATCACTCGACCGGCGCGTGCAGACCGCTGTTTACAGCCCGGACAACGTGTACCGCATCCAGGCCTCGGTGGGTCGTACCTCGCTGGTACAGCTTCCGGCCAACGAGACCATCAACGAGGCGTCAGGCCTGATGGTGTCAGGTGATCCCAAGGCCTGGTCCATCGGCCCGAACAAGGCCGGTAACCTGGTGGCCATCAAGCCCATTACCGACCAGGAGCCCAACACTAATCTGGTGATCAACACCAACCGGCACACCTACCTGCTGGAACTGAAACTGGTGACTCGGGCTGCGGACATGACCTACGCGCTGCGCTTCACCTACCCCGAGCCGCCGAAAAAGACCGGCGATGTACGCCGTGACCCCGGCAACCCCTGTGACGGCCCGGTGCAAAACGGTCCCTATCAAAAGCGCTCCAGTTCAGAGAGCAGGTCCATAGCGCCCTATGAGGGCTGGGACAACGGCATGCTGACCTGCTTCCGCTTCACCGGCAACGGGCCGCGCCCGGTGCTGTACCAGGTACTGCCCGATGGCACCGAAACCGTGGCCGACGCGCACAACGAACAGAACGTGGTCGTGGTGCATGGGGTCAGCCGGTTGTTTCGGTTCCGCTTGAACAGCCTGGTTGTAGAGGCCCGGCCTACCGCCCAGGTAAACACGGGTTACAACTTCAACGGGACCACCACCGGCGAGATTCGGGAGCTCAAGCATGCAGAACAATGACAATGACAATGACAACGACCAGGCCCCGGCGAACACCCCAGGGCCGGACAGCATCGGGCCGCCCGAACCAGCAGCGATTACGGAGCAAGGAGCGGCACCGGAACACGCCCCGGCCTCGGAGCCCGCCAGCACCCAGGCCCGTGGGGCCTTTGACGTGCGGGCCAAGCGCACAGACGATACCCAAAACAGGAAGACGCTTTACCTGAGCCTGGCCGCGCTGGGGTTGGTGGGGCTGCTGGCTATTGCCGCGCTTTGCTACGCCACCATTTCCCGGATGAAAACCACCGGCTCCGAGGTCGATGAAACCCACGTCAAGAAGGATGCGACCCTGGATGTGAATCTGGGCAGCGACGACAGCATGAAGAAGGCTCGGGAAGCCAAGCTGGCGGCTGACAAGGCCGAAGAGGAACGACGAGCCCGAGCTGAAAGGGACCGATTGGCGAAGGAGGAAAAGGATAAAAGGGACGCCAATCGCGGATCGACCGATCAGGGACATGCCGCCAGTGTGCCGCCACCGCCCGGCCAGAACACACCGGTCGTGGAGACCCCCCGGCAACGCAAACTCGGGGCTGCAATGTTCGTCACTTCGGAAGATGCGATGGGCACCGGCGCTGCGGATACTCAGCCGCAACAGCCGACCAACGATCAGCCCTCACTGCCGCCTTCATTGCTGGCTGACGTGCAAGGCGGATCGAGCAGCGGTTTGGGTGGTGAATCGCCCTCCAGAAAACGCAGCAGTCTGAGTGACCTGGGCGGCACCACCTTTGCCCCGGCCAAGGCGTACCTGGCACCGAACCGCAAGTACCTGGTCAGCCACAACACCTACACGCGCTGCGCGCTGTACACCGAAATCATCAGCACTCACCCAGGGTTGGTGGATTGTCGTCTGACCGATCCGCTGTATTCCGCCGATGGCTCAACGGTGATTGCAGCGGCGGGTGACAAGCTCACCGGTGAACAGACGGTTGAGGTTGGGCCAGGCGAAACCAGCGTGTTCACCACCTGGACGGAACTTGAAACCCAATCGGGCGTGCGGGCCAAGCTGGACAGCCTCGGTGCAGGCCCTATGGGGGCCAGCGGGACCGAAGCCTGGATCAATCGTCACTACATGCAGCGCTTTGGCGGTGCAGTGATGTTGTCGTTCATCCAGGACGCGCTCCAGGCCGCGTCCAACACCACGCAGAAAAGCTCGGGGTCCGGAGGCTACACGGTGAACAGCAGTGAGCAGAACGTGGAGAGCATGGCCAACAAGGCGCTGGACAGCACCATCAACATTCCGGACACCGCGCACCTGCTGCCGGGCACCGTGATCACCGTCATCGTGGCCCGCGACATCGACTTTTCATCGGTTTTCGAGAACCGCTAAGGAGTATTCATGACGCAAGAACCAGATCACTCGCAAGACCCAGAGGAACAAGGGCTGACCGAAGACACGCTGGTCCTGGACTTTCTCGCCCAGGCAGGCGTCACCGAGCGCCTGAATCGCCCCGGCACCCAGGATGTGGCCATTAACCGGCCCTTTGAAATCTGGGTAGACGGTCCAGACGGCTGGGTGCGCGAGGACGCGCCCTGGCTCACCTACAGCCTGTGTTGGCGTCTGGCCAATGCGCTCTGTGCGCTGAGATCCCGCGTGCTGGCTCCTCATTCACCGATTCACACCGTTAAATTGCCGGGCGGGGAGCGGGGTCAGATCGTCATGGCACCGGCGTGCGAGGAAGGCACCCTGTCGATGACGTTTCGCAAACCCTCCTTGCTGCGCTTCACTCATAAGGATTACGTCAACAGTGGCCGCTATGACCGGGCCCAGGCCATCGCTTCACCGGTGTTGACCCTCAAGCCCTGGCAGTGCGACATGAAGGACGCTCACGCTGCCGGGGACTTTGACCCGTTCATGGAAATGGCCGTCGCCCATCTCCAGAACATCATCGTGTTCGGCGGGCCCGGGTCGGGTAAGACCACCTACGGCAAGACGCTGATCGACCTCTTTCCGGCTCACCGGCGCATGGTCACGATCCAGGAATCACTGGAAGACTCCCTGCCCTTTCATCCCAACCATGTGCATCTGCTTTATAGCGATGTGGTGACGCCCAAAGCCCTGGTGGCCAGCGCGCTACGGATGAAGCCTGACCACCTGTTCCTGGCCGAGCTGACCGGGGATGAGGTGTGGCACTTCATCGAGATTCTGAACACCGGCACCAAGGGCACCGTGACTACCGCGCACGCCAACGACAGTGAAGCAGGCTATGCCCGTGTATGCGGTCTGGTGAAGCAATCGGAGGTCGGCAAGGGCCTGGACTACGCTTACATCGAACGCCTGGTCCGCACCTCGTTCGATGTGGTGGTGTACATGGAAAAGACGGACATCCTGGAAGTGCATTACGAACCCGAACACAAGCTGGCCCTGCTCAATGGTCAGCGTCAACGACGCTAAATAGGAGTGGGTCATGTGGTTGAAACGGATTTTTACTCGGAAGTTTGCAACACGCGGTAGCGGTAAGCGCGTAGCAGAAAGGCCCAAGCCACCCACGCAGCCATACGTTCTGCTGCTCAATTACTCACAGTTCTACGCAGTGGCTGAAGCCATCCAGATGGATTACGTCACGCTGCACAACAGCATTACGCGCAATCCTGCACACGGCCTGGAGAAAGCCCTTGTAGAACGCGAGCGGCACAACCGTGATGCATTGGGGCAAGTGTTCACGATGATCGAAGCAATCCAGCCTTATCCGAGGACGTTAGCAGCATTCGAGGCGGCACGTGCTCATGTTCAGAAGGCCGAGCACACGCTCGCCCGGCAGGGTGATAGGAGACGTTTATGTGGTGGAGACTGACATTACTGGTCATCGCATTGATGCTGGTGTTCTTCGTGGCAGGTCTTTATGCAGGGGGTGCGATGTTTCTGCAACTGACCCAAGGGCACTCCGCGGGCTTGTCCTGGGACACGCTGTGGGAGGCCAGGAAGCTGCCCTGGAACGACCGGCGGATGCTGTACGTGCCCTGGTCGTGGTGTGTGACGGCGGCCCTCACGTTCCTGCCGGTCGGCATCACGCTGATGGCCGTTTTCGTGCGCTTGAAGCCCAAGACCTCGCTGCACGGTGATGCCCGCTTTGCCAACGACCGCGAACTGCGCCAGTTCGAGTACCAAGGCGAGTACAAGAACACCAGTAAGTAGGCATTGCACCCGCGTCGCCCGCTGATAGTCCCGCATTTTCAAAGCTTTTCCATGCACCGCCATGCAGTCGGCTATGCCCGGAAGCCACCTTGCAGGAGATTCTCAATGGAAATATCAGAAGGATGCTTGGGCAACCCTTGTCGTGCCGAAAATCCCGATGCGCAGTAGATGAGTGGAACCAAGAGTAGAAAGGGGCCACTCATAACGTTGGCAGTGTTTTTAAAGAACTGCTGATACTAGTTATAAAATTTCCCAATACGAAAAACAGGAGAGATTCGTGAGTACAAATAGCAAAGGTATTGACCTGTCGCATTTCCAAGGTGATGTCGATTTTAAAAAAGTTACTGAGGCTGGCATTGAGTACGCCTTTATCAAAGCGACAGAAGGCGCTACTGTACAGGATGCAAAATATACCACATATCGTACTGACGCTAGAGCTGTCGGAATAAAAACGGGGGCATATCATTACTTTCGAGCGCTTAGTAGCACGCCGGAAGCACAGCGAGATAACATCGTTAGTACACTTACCGCTGCCGACTTCGATGCATCTACTGAGTTTTTTGCTATTGATGTGGAACTAGCGGGCAACGAAAAAGCTACCCCGGACGAAATGGCTGATAACCTTCATAAACTGCTGACCTTATTGGAAAGCGAAAAAATTCTGCAGGGGAAAAAACCATTCATATATTGCAATAACAATTTCTGGGTGAATAATATTTCAGGAGATAAATATGCCTTTAGTGAATACCCTCTGTGGATCGCTAATTGGGATGTTAGCGAACCTAAAGTTCCATCTACATGGACAGTAGCAGGTAAAAGCTGGTCGATTTGGCAGCACAGTAACAAAGGTCGCATCGATGGCATTGAGGCTGATGTAGATCTTGATTGGGTCCGTATTTGATCCAATGATTTTGCAATTTGGCTAAGCGCTAAGGAGCCGCTGATCCATTCGATTTTTCGTCCCGGCAACGCTCTGGATACCTTGATTTATCCGGGGGCAACAGCTGGGGTTCAGAATATATCAGCGGCTCCTTAATACGAGCCCGAGGGATTCTTCAGTCTTAGATAATCTGAGCCAAAAAGCGCGCTGATTACGACCCGTTACAAGTAGCCATTACGCGCGTATCCCCCCCTGATACATCCGCATTTTCAGACCATCCCCATGCAACGCCACACAGTCAGCTACCAGCCGCCTGGCGTTTGGCTGTGCCTACTCAAAGGAAATATGACGATGAATGTACGTACCGCACTGACCCTGTCCGCAGTATTCATGCTGTCCCTGACTGGCTGCGCGACTCAGTCACAGCTTGATCGACAGTCGAACCAGCTCGAAGTCATCAGCGCCTCGCTCAAGCAGATTCAGGCCAACCAGCAGGTGTCCATCGCCCTGCAACACCAGCAGGCCGCACTTCAGGCGCAAAGCAACAACGAACAGACGCTTCAGCGTCAAGCAGGGGGCCGCTGATGGCCAAAGCTAAATCCAAACCCATCAGCCCGGACAATCCCCAAGAACGGATCGAGGAGCACCCCGCGATCCTCATTGGCAAACACCCCACCAAGGACACCTTCTTAGCCAGCTATGGCCAGACGTTCGTCATGCTGGCCGCGCCCCCTGGCACCGGCAAAACGGTGGGGGTCGTTACCCCCAATCTATTGAGCTACCCCGATTCGGTGGTGGTGAACGACCCCAAATTCGAAAACTGGAGGGACACGGCAGGTTTTCGGGCCGCAGCCGGACACAAGGTCTACCGCTTTTCGCCGGAGCTTCTGGAGACGCACCGCTGGAACCCGCTAAGCGCACTCAGCCGCGACCCGCTGTACCGCTTGGGGCAGATACGCACGCTGGCGGGTGTGCTGTTCGTGTCGGACAACCCCAAGAACCAGGAGTGGTACAACAAGGCTGCCAACGTGTTTGCGGCCATCTTGCTGTACCTGATGGAAATGGAGGGCATGAAGCTCAATGGTATGAAGCTGACCTTGCCCCAGGCCTATGAGGTGGCGTCACTGGGCACCGGGCTCGGTGTATGGGCGCAGCAAGCCATCGAGCAACACAGCACTGGCCCCAACGCGCTGTCAGTGGAAACCCTTCGAGAGCTCAATGGCGTGTTCGAGGCCTCGAAGAACAAGAGCAGCGGATGGTCCACCACCGTCGATATCCTGCGCGGTGCCTTGTCCATGTATGCCGAGAAAACGGTGGCCTGGGCAGTCTCAGACACCGACATTGACTTCACCAAGCTGCGCAAGGAGAAGATCAGCATCTACTTTTGCGTGACCGGTAACGCCATCAAGAAATACGGCCCGCTGATGAACCTGTTCTTCACTCAGGCCATTCAGCAGAACACCGATGTGATGCCCGAGCAGGGTGGTCATTGCGCAGACGGCACGTTGATACTCAAGTATCAGGTGTTGTTCGTGATCGACGAAATCGCGGTCATGGGCCGTATCGAGATCATGGAAATGGCCCCGGCGCTGACACGCGGTGCAGGCCTTCGCTACATCATCATTTTTCAGGGCAAGGACCAGCTGCGCAGCGAGCGCACGTATGGCCGGGAGGCTGGCAACGGCATCATGCAGGCCTTTCACATCGAAATCGTCTACGGCACCGGCAATGTCGAGCTGGCCAAGGAGTACAGCACGCGCCTGGGCAACACCACGGTGCGCGTCCATAACCAGTCGTTGAACAGACAGAAGCACGAGGTGGGTGCTCGAGGTCAAACAGACAGTTACAGCGAGCAGCCCCGGCCCTTGTTGCTGCCCCAGGAGGTGAACGAGTTGCCTTTCGACAAGCAATTGATTTTTGTCCAGGGCAACCGGCAAACAGAGCCCATGAAAATTCTGGCGCGCAAGATCATTTACTTCGAAGAGGACGTGTTCAAAGCGCGACAGAAGATGACCCCTCCGCCCTTGCCGGTTGGAGACGCAACCAAAATCGACGCGCTCACCGTGCCGGTGCGCACCGTCGAAGCCAAGGTGGCCGTGGCCGACACCAAGCCCATGCAGGCCGAACAGCGGCAGCGCTGGAACCCCAAAGACAAAGCGTCCGAAGTGGCTCAGGCCGAAGCGGTCAAGGCTCAGCCCCCCGAGCCAGATCCCGAGCCTGCGCAGACTGACGATACCCCCGAAACGATGTAACACCCCCACCGGCGCCATCCGGCGTCAGCAGGAGCAAAACATGAATACCTTCAGCAAAACGGCTGACCGCCAGGGTCATGTCGCTGGCAACGCCGTGCCCGGTCGCGGCAAAACGCGGGTCTGCGCACTGTTTGCGGTGTGCCTGCTGGGCAGCGGCTCGGCCTTCGCCGGTGACCCGTGCAAGTCCGTGCTGTGCCTCTACGGCAAATTCACCGGCAACAGCGGTGGCAGTGAATGCCGCAGCGCCGAACAGGACTACTTCAGCATCCTGGTCAAGAAGCACGGAAACATCAGATGGAGCCAGACCGCTACGGCGCGCCAGGACTACCTCAACAGCTGTCCCGGTGCTGATCAGGGATACACCAAAAAAATCAACGACAAGTTCGGCAAGGTCCGGGGTTGATTCTGCACTCTATGAGAGAGGTGATTATCATGATTTTTAAGAAAAACCAGCTAAGTGAAGATGTAAGAAAGAATCTGATTCTTCAAGGTGTATTGAAATACAACGAGGCAATGGAAATGCTGGCGTGGTGTTCCGGTATTCAGTGGCCGACCACGGAAGAAGGATTTTGTGAAACGGTCAACGTACTTGCTCACCGAGCTCTTTATGAGGGCAAGGTATTAGCGTATTTCGAGGGGATGGACTCTGCTATCAGGGAAGACCTGGAAAAGAACCCTGCCAGCCTGTTGGAAATAAAAGAAATCCTAAGCCATCCCCTTCGTGATGTTTTGTCAGTTCAGAGCGTTGTGAACAAATTTTCTCAAACGCTCCCGCTTTCTGATGTCGTTCAGGAAACGGACTTTGTCCAAGAAAATAGTATCAAAGTGTAATGATTATGATGCCAGCGCTTGATTGATAAATGACGCTAATAACTGAATTTCATTAGGGTGGTTAACACCCTGTTGAGGATAAAGCAATTGAAAATCGAACCGTTTATTTCACGTATTGAAAACGCCCTGAGCCAGAACGAAAAGTGCACGGGTGGCCTTATGGCCGCCACTCGGGTGTTTGGTATCCCTCTTGGTGCATCAGGTGCTCCCGAAGTCTTGACGCTCATCTACGCAGATGGTGTGTTCGCCAATAGCTTCTGGTACGGCCATGTGGTTCAGCACCCAATGAAATCCGGCGTATTTGTGGCTCTTTTGACATGGACCAACCGGTTTGTGAATGCCCAAACAGTGCCTTTGCTGTTTGAGCGTTTTGATCATTGGACGCGGGTGGCACTGGAGTACCACCCGTGCACGGTGCAATCTGAGGATGATGCCTATGCAGAGTGTCCGAGCTTTGACGAAGCGGTGGGTGCCCTGGAAACCATGATCAGTCGATTCGATCATGATATGAGAAGCGGTTACGAGGGGAGTGAATACGCCAGTTGCCCATCGGACTTACGCATCATTGACATCTACGGCGTCTCCAATTTGCGCGATCCCAATGGCGTCTTACCGGCCATCCCCAACTCAAGGAAGTAAGCCTTGCAACTTCACCCATGAAGTATTACCTGCCATCAAGGTCAGTGCGTTTTTAGACACACTAAAGGGAGAGTCGTGAGTGGGGTTACCGCTATCGGAATAGACTTTTAGCAATTTGCAAGGGTTGACAGTGTCCCAAATGGCGGAGGCGTTACTCCCTTTGCGTTTATCGAAGACAAAATGGAAGCCATACGACATGCCACTTTTGTTTTCGGCACTAAAGTCTTCAAGGGTCAACAGTATGTAAGGGATAGCCCAAACTTCGATACCTACATACGACCACACTCTCTTTTTGTCTGCGCGCGCTATCATGGATCGAAAATGACTCTTGGGCAGGTTGCCTTTTCCACAAAGGGCTAAACAAAAGGAATAGGCAGTTTTCAGGTTTTCATCGTTGATGAATTGCTTGCGCAACTGCTCGCCTCGCGCATCATCGTATCCATCGGGCTCCATGCCGCGAAAGCGGCGTGTGCGCTGGGCCAGGATGCAATCGTCAAGCGGGTTGGCTTCTTTCGATAAATTTGCGTGATCAAATCGTGGTGTGGTTTCCACGTTTGGCGTATTGACGCCATATAGATGAACGACTTCATGGCAAGCGTCGCAGTAAGGAAGAACCTGAAGCGCTCTGTAGTTCGCAGGAGCACGTGAAACAAATTCGACAGGGTCAACCAGGTCGCCGTGGGGGTTTGCGAATCGAGCTTTTCTCATCAATAGCCTCGGCATAAGTGGGGCGCGTTATTTGTAATCGACTCCTCTGTTGGAGCACTTCCCTTACTAAATGCACATTCATACACCATTGTCATCATAGAGAGATCATGATCGATGAGACTTTTTATTGCAGAAAAACCCGCCCTGGGCCAGGTCATTGCCGAGGCGTTGGGCACCGTCATACGCAAGGACGGCTATTTCGAGTGTGGCAGCCACGATATCGTCACCTGGTGCGTGGGCCACCTGCTCGAACTGGCCCCGCCCGAGGTGCACAACCCTGATTATAAAAACTGGGTTCAAGCCGATTTGCCCCTGAAGCTGCGCCCGGCCAAGTACCAGCCAATTGCCCGTACCGGCGACCAGCTCAAAGTAGTCCAGCAACTGATCGGTCGCGCCTCGGAAATCGTCCACGCCGGTGATCCGGACGACGAAGGCCAGTTGCTGGTCGAGGAAGTCCTGGAGTATTTCGGCAACACCGCGCCGGTCAAACGCATCCTGATCAATGACATGAACGCCAACGCCGCCCGCAAAGCGTTGGAAGGCCTGCGCGACAACAGCGAGTTTTACGGCCTGTTCCAGAAGGCCCTGGCCCGCAGCATCGGTGACCAGCTGTACGGATTCAACATGACCCGCGCCTGCACCCTGGCCGGTAGGGCCAAGGGCGTCAAAAGCGTGTTGTCAGTGGGCCGCGTGCAAACCCCGATCCTGGGACTGATTGTGAACCGCTACCTAGCCAACAAGAGCCACGCCAGTGCTTTTTACTACACGGTTGCGGCAAGCCTGGCCGTTGGCAGCAGTCGTGCGCAGGGCCGCCTCGTGGTGGCTGCTGATGCCCCAATTGATGACAAGAACCGCATCATCGACGAGGCGTATGCCACCCAGGTGGCGGATGCGTGCCGAATGAAACCCGCAGACGTGATCGAGGCGCGTGTGGAAGAGAAGCAAACGGCGGCACCTTTGCCGTTCGCGTTGCTCGACCTTCAGGTGTACATGAGCAAGACCCACAGCATCGATGCCGAGAAAACCCTGGCCCTGACCCAGGCGCTGCGTGAGAAGTACAAGGCCATCACCTACAACCGGTCCGATTGCAGCTACCTGTCCGACGAACAATTTGCCGAGGCTCCGGAGACCTTGTGCCTGCTAAATCAGGCCCTGCCGGATTTGGCCGTGATGTTCACCGAAGTGAATTCGGAACGCAAAAGCCGGGCTTTCGATGACAGCAAGGTCTCGGCGCACACCGCGATCATCCCAACGGCAGTGAAGATCGACATTGCCCAGCTGAGTGACGATGAGCGTGCCGTGTACCTGGCCATCGTCAAACGCTACGTCGCGCAGTTCTTGCCCGAGAAACGCTACCTCAGTGCCGAGGTGCGTTTTGGCGTGAACGGACACACCTTCGTTGCGCGCTCCACCAAAGTGACGCAGCCAGGGTGGACGGCGCAGGTCACTGAAGAAAACGAGCAAGACGAAGACGCGTCGGACGCCGCCGAGGTTGCGAGCCCATTCGATGCTCTGGCGGATCTGAAAGTCGGTGACGCCGGGGTATGCGACGGCATTACGGTCGCCAAGGAAAAGACCAAACCCTTGCCGCTGTACACCGAAGCCACGTTGCTCAAGGACCTGCAGAGGGTCGCCAAGTACGTGCAAGACCCGCGCATCAAGCAGCTGCTGATCGACCGCGACCAGGGCAAGAAAGGCGAGAACGGCGGTATCGGCACCCCGGCGACCCGCGCCGCGATGCTGGCCAAGCTTCAGGAGCGTGGTTTTTACGCGGTAGAGAAGAAAAAACTGATCCCCACCCCGTTGGGGCTGGAGTTCATTGCCGCGCTGCCTGATATCGCGACCACGCCGGACATGACTGCGCTCTGGCATGAACAGCAACAGATGATCGAGGCCGGTGAACTGACCGTGGACGCGTTCCTGGACGAACTGGAGGGCTTCATCGCAGACCAGGTGCAGAACATCGACCTGGGCAACGTGCAGGGCGACGGTAAGCCGGTATTGGACAGCCTGAACGCCCAGTGCCCCATGTGCGGCAGTGAACTGGCCGTCACCCCGCGAGTGATCGGGTGTCGCGCCTGCGACTTCAAGTTCTACCCGGAAGTCAGCGGCAAGATGCTGTCCCCCGGCCAGATCGAGGCGCTGTTGACGAAGGGCAAGACCGGCGTACTGAAGGGGTTTCACAGCAAGAAAACCGGCAAGTCCTTTGACGCGGCACTGAAGCTCAACCACGAAGCCAAGCTGGAATTCGTGTTCAGCCGCAAACCCACGCGCGCATGACCCCTCTTTCTAAAGGAGGCATTAGCTATGCCAGAGGAACAACAGCCCAAGGCGGCTCAGTGGCCAGACGGTGACACGATGACGGCGCACTGCCCCAACTGCGAAACCCCTGCGACCGTCGATATCGTCAACGTCAGAGCGTGGGAAATGACCTGGCGTCCGGTGGATTGCGACAACTGTTTTGCGGATTTCGAGTTGTCGGCAGACGGCTCAACAGCATTGATTTTGGCCCCTGCCGAGCAGTCCACAGCCCGTGGCCGAGCGCTTCTGAGCACGATATTCGTGTTTGACCCCAACGAAGACACCCCTTAACGAACTCATTGAAGAAGGAGCGCAATCATGGCGCGTGGCATCAATAAAGTGATCCTGGTAGGCACCTGCGGACAAGACCCTGACTGTCGTTACCTGCCCAACGGCACGGCGGTGACCAACCTGAGCCTGGCCACCAGCGAGCAATGGACCGACAAGCAGAGCGGGCAGAAGGTCGAAAAGACCGAATGGCACCGCGTGTCGCTGTTTGGCAAGGTCGCTGAAATCGCGGGTGAATACCTGCGCAAGGGTTCGCAGGTCTACATCGAGGGCAAGCTCCAAACCCGCGAATGGGAAAAGGACGGTATCAAGCGCTACACCACGGAAATCGTCGTGGACATGCAAGGCACCATGCAGCTGCTCGGTGGCCGTCCACAGGGCGACGCTCAACAAGGGCAGAACGGTCACGGCAGCGGTGACAGCGATCACCAGGAAGCCCCACGGCAGCAAGCTCCCCAGCAGGCGGCACGGGAAAAACCGTCCGGCAAAGGCAAAGCCGCACCAAAACCGCCACGTGCATCAGGTAAACAGGCTCAGGCCAAAGCGCCCGCCCCGCAACCCGCCGGGGATTTTGGAGCCGGAGATGACGATATCCCCTTCATGGACCCCTACCGGTTCAGCTGGATGCTGGTCTGACCCACCCACACATCGATCTTGCCCACGTCAGGTGCCGCGCTCCCGGCTCGTCGTGACGCGCTCTATCGTCGCGGCGAACGGAAGCACGGGCGCAGCGCACACTTGACGCACCCCCGTCCAGAAAAGGCTCACCTTGGGAGTGTGGGGTAGCTTCACCACCCCGCGCTCCCGAGGTCAACGCGGCCGTTGCGGGATGACAAGGGCAGCGCCCTTGGTGTTGAAACTCTACGCCACAAACCATTCTATTCAGGCGATTGATCGCCTCAACTCGACCATAGGAAACACTATGAACAACCTTATGCCGATGGAAAATACTACCCACTGGATTCTTCAAGGGAAAGGCGGCGTGGGTAAGTCCTTCGCGTCATCCATTCTCGCGCAGTACATGATTGAACGCGGCCATGAGCCCGCGTGCGGGGATACTGACCCAGTAAACAGCACCTTTTACCAAATTGCTGCGTTAAACGTTCAACTGATCAAAATTGCTGAAGACGGGATCGTGATGCAGCGCCTTTTTGATCCGCTCTTTGAGTCCATTCTGCTGAGCGACAGGGTGTCGGTTGTCGATAACGGAGCCTCGACGTTTTTACCGTTCGCGCAGTTCATAAAATCCAATTGTGTTCTTGAAACAATGCAGGAATACGGTAAACAGGTATTCATACACTGTGTCGTCACCGGTGGCCAATCGAAAGACGACACGGCAGCCGGACTAATTTCCTTGATTGACCTGGTGCGAAGCACCCAATCCAATGCAAAAATTGTTGTTTGGGTAAACGAGTTTTGGGGTAAGCCTACTTTTGATGGCAAAACCCTGGAGCAGAATGAATGGTTTCAAGAGGCCTTGCCGATCATTCAAGGGGTTGTCACAATCGTTCAAAGAAATGGTGATGACTTTATTACTGATATTCGACTGATGACTGAGCGGCACATGACTTACCGTGAAGTTAAAGTCTCCACTGACTTTGGCTTGATGCCTAAGTCAAGAATATTCAATGTGTTTAATGATGTTTATCGTCAATTGGATGTGGTTTTTTCCCGTGAGGATGGAAACTCGAATGAATGATAAAGAGCTGAATCATAAAATTCGTAATGAAGTATTCTCCGAGCATGGGATTCGCCTGTCCGAACAAGATCCCATCTTTTCCGTAGTGCTTGCCAATAAGATGATGCTCGACAGTGTGAGTGATTCACTGGAAGAGGTGGTTCGTGATGTTCCACGCGCGATGAATACGGTCATTGAGAAAATTGTGCTCGCTGTTGAAGATTCGGAAAGGACTGTAGGGTCTTTACGAGACGAGACCAAAGGCATGTTGAGTGCTTTAACCAAACTTGAAATTGAAAATGCGCATCAACGTATCAAGGAAATTGTGGTTGCTGATACCTCTGCTGTATTGACGGGGTCTACTCAGGCGCTCCAATCAGTGGCTGCAAAGGCGGAAGGCAAAATAAACGAACTGTCAGCGAGTTTGCGAGATACCAAGCTGTTAATTACGAATGTTTGTCTTTCTGTTGCCCTTGCTTTAATTGTGATGACGGCTTCTATTGGGGGGGTGATGTTGTACAATTTTGCGCAGGACAGTCAGGAAAGCGCCAACTATTGGTATGGAGAATCAAAAAAACAGAGTCAGGCTATTGATAGGTTGCCCAGTAATGTTAAAAAGCAGGTGTTAGAGCTGATGAGTAAAAAGGGGTGAGTTAACCCCTTTTCTGACTATTTTCGTCCGTATATTCGGTCTTTGTCAGGTACAGAGTGGTGCACTGCATTGCTGTCTCTGCCGTTACCGCCGAGCCCTGCGAAAGGGTGAGGCTTACCTTCAGGCTGTTGAGATGTTGTTAGTTTCTGACTCGCACTACGTGATTCTGAACTTCCAGCGATGCCTGTATTTGCCTCACTTATCTTAGTGCTACGGCGGATTCTGTACAGAGCGCTTTCGAATGTTTTCATGGTGATTGCCAATCCATCATCTTCTAGCGCTTTCAGAATGGCTGTGCGGCTCACCCCTGCCTCAAGCGCTCTTTCGATGTCAGGGAAAATGTCACGCAGGCGGCTGGCCACACTGCGACCGCTCTGTGCGTTGGCCATTCTGTTTAGGGTGTCAGCAATGGATGATTTGGCCATAAATGTTCCTTTTCATCAGGGTTTGCAGTGGGGAAGCAGTGAAAGTGCAGTGAAAGTGCAGTGCAATGCAGTGTAGGTGCAGTGTAGGTGCAGTTATTTTGCAGTGCGAGTGCAGTGCAAATGCAGTGTGCACTTGTCTTCTGGAACCGTACTCGAAATCCGAATTCGCTAAACAGGCACGTTACCGATTGTCTACAAAAAAGAGCTTCGCCTTTTTCGTATCCAATCGACGTGCCAAAGGGGATACCCCTTTGGAACCCCGCAGAGCGGGAAAGCGTTGTTGTTGTCGTTGTTGGTTGTCGTCATTCCAGGTGCCCCCAGGAGGTGATCTTGTGGCCAAAAAAGTGACCAAATCATGCCCCGTGTCATGCCGTTTCACGGATGAACAGTTCGCCCGGTTTGCCGAGCCCATCGCGCAATCCGGCCTGAAGCCAGCCCGCTTCTTTCATGACCTGGTGATGAGTCGTTCGCCTACCTTCGAGCAGTCCGCAATCGACAAGAAGCGGATGCAGCAGGTATTCGAAAAGTCCGGACATGCTCTAAACAAAGTTGCCTACTCCGCAAACTCGGCACCTTACAACGGCACGCTTTATCAAAAGCAGTATCTCCACTGGCTTAATAAGCTGAACGCTATTCAACAGCTGTTGCTCACGGTATTGCCCGAGACTGACCCGCCAAAACCGGCGAGGCCAGTCCATAACGGCAACCGTGGCTCACCTAACGAATCTGGCAAAAAAGTTCATATCATCCGGTTTCGACTCACTCAAGACGAGATGGCGCAGTTTGATCAAATGATCAAACGCGCGGGCTGTTCTGCATCAACCTTTTTTAGAGAGCTGATTTTAAATCCAACTCCAGTATTCAGAGAGTTTACCGGGTTTAGGAGAAGAATAGTATTCATCGTCAATAAAGCCGGCAACAACATTTCGCAGTTGGCTTATATCGCTAAATCAGCCAGTGACAGGGGCCTCATTACCGACAGTGTGAGAGACAAATGGTATGAAGCGCTGGTGGTCATCGAAACGATTTTATTAGCAGGTATTGAATATGCTGATTAGAGTCAGTGGCTATAACACCGGGGCGCAGGAGTATTTAGAACAAGGTAACAAGTCGGGCCGAGAGTTTACACGTGATGAATTGGACCATCGCTTGATAATTGAGGGGCAGCTCAGTGTTACTAGAGCTATCTACGAAAGTATCCCGGACCATGGCCAAGATCGCTACCTTACGTTCACGCTAAGCTTCAAAGAGGACACGGTGTCACCTGAATTGCTCAAGGCAGTGACGACCGACTTCAAGAACTTCTTTATGCATGCGTACAAGCCTGAAGAATTCAATCTGTATGCCGAAGCGCACTTGCCAAAAATGAAGACGGTCACTGATAGGAAAACCGGCGAGGTGATTGACCGCAAGCCTCACATTCATATCATCATTCCACGTATCAACCTGCTGAGCGGCAACGAGGCCAATCCGGTCGATGTTTATAAGAATCATGAGAAGTATTTTGAAGCTTTTCAGGAGCACATTAACCAGAAGTACGGTCTGTCTTCGCCGCGTGAGAATGTGCGTGCGGACATCACCGATGCGGCCAGTGTCTTGTCTCGTTATAAAGGCGATGACTTCTACGGCAAGAACCGCCAGTTCAAGCAGGAGCTGGTCAAGCAGGTTATTGAACGTGGCGTGACTTCACGCGCCGATTTTTATGCCCTAGTGGCTGAGCACGGTGAAACACGCATCCGTAATGAAGGTAAGGACACTGAATACATTTCGGTCAAATTGCCGGGTGACGCAAAGGGCACGAACCTGAAAGACACCATCTTTCAGGATGACTTTATTGTCAGGCGTGAACTGAAGAAACCACCGCTTGAAGCCAGTGTTATTCGGGAGCGCTTGCTTGCCTGGCCGCAGCGAGCGAGGGAAATCAAATACGTCAACAAGGCCACCCCCAAGTTTCGCAAACAGTATTCCGAAGCATCACCTGAAGATCGTGTTCGGCTACTGGCCGAACGCGAAGCCAGGTTCTATCAAACTTATGGAGAATCCCATGACAACGTACACACCGGGCAACGACAGAGAGATCACCAGCGAAGTCCTTCTGAAACTACGGGGCGACGCACTGCCGAACCTGCCGATGGCGTGCAAGACCTGTCCGTCAGCGATGTGGCAGATCACCGGCAAGCCGGATCGGCCCGAAGCCGTGACGGTGCGTTGCTACTGCCCAGTGATGCACACGTTCACCTGGGACAGTCGCAACCAGGAGGAGATTCTGGATTGCGACCATCTGTACCAGGAGGAGGACGAGGAAGACGGAACTGGGCAGCCTGCGGCTGCAAATTGTGGGATTTTGAAATCGGTTATCATAGCCAAAATTGAGTCGATCCCTCCTCAGCACAGGCTTACACATGGCGTCAGAGACCAAAAAACGTAAACGGGCGAGCCGGGCAAAAGCCAAGGCAAAGCAGACCCGTCTCCAACGCGCCGGGCATACTACCTTCGTGCCCGATACCGACTTTTCCTTCGATATCGATCCTTTCGGTGATGTCGATCTTTGTAGTTGCTGCCAGACAACGTATCTGAACGACAGGTTTCCCGACGCTTCTTGCGTAAGCGTTTAGATGAGAGAAGGGCCAGGCGGATTCGCCATCACCGCCGTCATTCACCACGATGAGGAGCCGCCCTGCTGACGTGGCCTCTGCACCGCCTGCTTACAAACCTCGACCGCTCAAAAACCTCTTCACGGCCAACGGCTGCTGGGCAGATTTGCTGGAAGCCGGCGGTCTGCGCCACATCGAAGTGGAGTCGATCAGCAAAATGCTCGCCTGCGGCACCTCGATACTGGGCGTCAAACACTACACCTGTGCCAATGAGCATTGCCCGCACGTCAAATACCTGTGCAACACCTGCCATTGCCGGGCCTGTCCCTCCTGCGGCAAAAAGGCCACCGACCAGTGGATCGCCGTGCAAAACAACCGTCTGCCCGACTGCCCCTGGCAGCATCTGGTGTTCACGCTGCCCGACACGCTGTGGCCCCTGTTCTTCTACAACCGCTGGCTGCTCGATGCGCTGTTTCGGCTGGCGGCCGATAACCTGATCTACACCGCCAAACGGCGCGGTTTGCGCGTCGGGATTTTCGGGGCGCTGCACACCTATGGCCGGCGGCTCAACTGGCATCCCCACGTCCACCTGTCGGTGACCGCGGGCGGCCTGGATGAGCAGGACGTCTGGAAAAATCTGTCGTTCCACAAAGAGGCCCTGCGGCGGCGCTGGATGTGGCTGGTGCGCGATTACCTGCTGGGACAGCCGCTTTCGCAACTGACGATGCCGCCGCCGCTGGCCCACATCCTCTGTGAAAGCGACTGGCGCCGTCTGATACTGACCGCTGGCGGCCAGCACTGGCACATCCACTTGTCGAAGAAGACGGAAAACGGCCGAAAGACCGTCAATTACCTGGGCCGCTACCTGAAAAAACCGCCCATCTCGGGCAGTCGTCTGGCGCATTACACCTCCGGAGCCACGTTGAGCTTTACCTACCTGGATCACCGCACGCAGACCTATCAGCAGGAAACGCTGAGCCAGGCCGACATGCTGCGCCGGGTGGTGCAGCACATCCCGGAAAAGCATTTCCGGATGATCCGGTATTTTGGTTTTCTGGCCAATCGGGTGTGTGGGAAATACCTGCCGAAGGTCTATGAAGCACTGAAGATGGCGACGCCAGGACCGGTACCAAAGCTGTATTTTGCGCAGATGGCCAAAGCCTTTCTAAACGTCGATCCGTTCCGTTGCGTGCTGTGTGGCGCACGGATGGTATACACGGCGGCAATCAGCGGGCTGACGGTGCAGGGACTGGTCCTCAACGCTCAGGCGATCGCGCAGATGAGGTACGTGAAGCCCTGACAGGGGGAAGGTGCGTCCGCACCTAGGCTTCGCGGTGAAATAACCTGTATTAACGCTTTTTGATAGGGATTTTCACTGCATAAGTAACGCATCTGCGTCTTACTACGCATCGCTATGAAGGCATGACGCCTCCTTCATAGCGTCAGCTTGATGCATAGGCATTTTGAAATTCCTATGCATGAACCAAAGCCTTGCGGCTCGTCGTGCAGAGCTGGACATCGAACGCGGTGGGCAGAGCATTGGTCCTGCCACCGACTTGCCTCGGCACGTTGATGACGCCACACGGGACGTGCGGGACCAGGCGGATCGGATGGGCGTTACGGTGTCCATCGAAGCGCTGTATGGAGAAGGCAAAACCGCCGAGCAGGTTAGCCAGGCGCTGGCCGCCCAGCTGGACACCGTGCCAGAACCGGAGCGCATTGCATTCGTGGAGACGGTGGCGATCACCCTGGGCATTCCAGAACGTGGCGAGCCCAAGGGCGACCAGGCGTTTGCACAGTGGCAGGCGCAGCGTGCGCAACCCGCTGCGGATGTTGCAGCAACGGCAACGTCTGAAGCGCGGGCCAACGTGCCAACGCCTTCAGACGCTGCGCCCGAGCCGGTGAGTCCGACCGCGTCCACCAGCCCAGCGCCGGTGAGTCCTGACGCCGCGAAACCAGCACGGGTCAACGACCCGGACTTGCAGAGCCCCAGCGAGCTGGTCCGGCTTGAAGCGCAATGGCGTCGTGATTTCCCGATGTCCGAAGCGGATGTCAGAGCGTCAGATACGGTCATGGGCTTGCGAGGTGAGGACCACGCCATCTGGATCATTGCGACGAATGACAAGACCCCGGAAGCGGCTGCCCTGCTGACGGCTTACATGGAAAACGACAGCTACCGCGAAGCGTTCAAAGCCAGCATCGTCGCCGCTTACAAGCAAGTCGAAAACTCGCCTAAGTTGGTCGATGACCTGGACCACCTCACGGCGATGGCTGCGCAAATAGTCAATGAGGTGGAAGAGCGTCTGTTTCCGACACCTCAACCAGGGGTCGCCTCAGAAAACGGATTTTAAAGTACGCTAAGCGATTTCACTCGTCGTAATGGTCAGAATTTCCCCGCGCTGTTGCCGCTAAAGCTGGATTTCTCCATCAGTGAAAGCTCTGCGCGCAGATTAATGTTGCTTCAGCGGCTATGGCATAGATTAGGGAACTTGCTTGGGGGGAACTGACCCGGCCAAATGACGACATAGCTAGCATGATTGCAGGACTGAACAAGGGCGAAGCGCGCAATGCGCTGGCCAGGGCTGTCTTCTTTAACCGGCTGGGCGAAATCCGAGACCGTAGCTTCGAACAGCAACGCTACCGTGCCAGCGGCCTCAACTTGGTGACTGCTGCAATAGTGCTGTGGAACACGGTTTACCTGGAGCGGTCCGCAAACGCATTACGCGGACATGTGTCACCGCCACTGTAAAAATGACCCCCTAACGCCAACCTAGAATTGACCCCCTGGGTAAAACTGGCGGCTTTGAGCTGCCAATATGTTGACCCAGGAGCAGTCTGTGGAAATTAAAGTATTGGCCCGTCAGGGCCATGGCATCAAATTCATCGCCCGTGAGCTGGGTATTTCGCGTAACACCGTGCGCAAGTACCTGCGAAAGGCCCGGTCGCTACCCAGTGACAAGGTGAGACCCGCACGTCCGTGCAAAATCGACCCCTTCAAGGACTACCTGCATGAGCGTATTGAGGCAGCGCGCCCGCACTGGATTCCGGCGACCGTCCTGCTGCGTGAGATCACGGCATTGGGGTACAGCGGCGGCGTCAGTCGTCTGAAGGCTTATATTCGCCCCTTCAAACGTAAGGCAGAAGAGCCGGTGGTACGTTTCGAAACTCTGCCCGGCAAGCAGATGCAGGTGGACTTCACCACCATTCGACGAGGCCGTCAGCCGCTTAAGGCGTTCGTGGCGACACTTGGTTTTAGTCGAGCAAGCTTTGTCCGTTTCTCCGAGCGAGAGGACAGCGAAGCCTGGCTGACAGGGCTTCGGGAGGCGTTCGCTTACTTTGGCGGCGTGCCCGAGCAGGCATTGTTTGATAACGCCGGAACCATCATCACCGAGCGAGACGCTTTTGGGGAGGGCCTGCACCGTTGGCATCCCCGATTGGCTGCGCTGGCCGATGAGTTTGGTTTTATTCCCAAGGTCTGCCGCCCTTACCGTGCCCAGACCAAGGGCAAGGTTGAGCGCTTCAACGGGTATCTGAAGGGCAGTTTCATTACCCCGTTGGCCGCTACGCTCAAGAGTGCGGGTCTGACGCTGGATGTGGTGACGGCCAACGCACATATCGGCCAATGGCTCGACGAAGTCGCTCATCAGCGGATTCACGGCACGACGGGTGTTCAACCAGCGGTACGTCTGGCCGAAGAGCAGCAGGTACTATTACCACTGCCAACACAGAGCCTGCGCCCACAACCCGCCCAAGGCCTACGCCTGGGGCGGGTCCTGCCGTACGAGAGCTTGCAGCATCCGCTGTCGGTTTATGAGCAACTGCTGGAGGTGAGAGCATGAACCTTCAACATGCTCGCCTGACAGAACTATGCAAGGGGCTAAAGCTTGAGCGCGTCGGGGTGGACTGGCCGCACCTTGCCCAACAAGCAGCAAGCGGCGAAGACAGCTTTGCCGACTTCCTCGAAAAGCTGCTGGCTGCCGAGACCGATGCCCGAAGTGAACGCTCTCGACAGGCCCTGCTGAAAACTGCCGCGCTGCCCGCCGTGAAAACGCTGGAGCAATACGACTTCGCGTTTGCCACCGGCGTCCCCCGGGCACAGCTCCAGGAGCTGGCAGCATTGAGTTTTGTTGGGCGTACCGAGAACATCGTGTTCCTGGGGCCTAGTGGTGTAGGCAAGAGCCACCTGGCCATCGCCCTGGCCTACCGGGCAGTGATGGCCGGTATCAAAACCCGCTTCGTCACTGCGGCTGACTTGATGCTGCAACTGACCGCTGCGCACCGCCAGGAACGGCTCAAGGAATACTTCAGTCGTGTGGTGATGGCCCCCGGGTTGTTGGTCATCGATGAAATCGGTTACCTGCCGTTTGGTCGTGATGAAGCCAACCTGTTCTTCAATGTTGTCGCCAAGCGCTACGAGCAAGGCAGCCTGATCCTCACGAGTAACTTGCCGTTTACCCAGTGGGCCGGAACCTTTGCGGATGATCAAACACTGACAGCGGCCATGCTGGACAGGCTGTTACATCATGCCCATATCGTGCAGATGACAGGTGAAAGCTATCGACTCAAGGACAAGCGCAAAGCAGGAATCAAATCGTCTCGGGCCGAACCGGCTCGAAAATATGAACCCGAGGGGGGTCAAAACTAAGTTGGCGATTTAGCACGGAAGGGGGTCACTTTTTAGTTGGCGTTGACAGACATGGCACCGCTGTCGATGAATCGCTGCTGCAGTACCTGTCGCCGCTGGGCTGGGAGCACATCAACCTAACTGGTGATTACCTGTGACGCAGCACCGTCAAGGTGGGTGGAGGAAGATTCCGGCCATTACGACGACTGAAATCGCTTAGCGTACTTTAAAATCCGTTTTCTGAGGCGACCCCCGCTGACCAGCTCTTGCAGGGTGGTGTAGCCGGGCCGGATGATCTTGTGCTCGTTGAGCCAGACGATCAGCTCGGCGGCCACGAACCCTGGCGTCATGTCACGCCTTGCGGCTTGCGTGGCCTGCTGCCCAAGCTGCGGCAGGAAGTCGGCCGTCCAAAGCCGATAGCCGAACAGCTCGGAGACCCCTTCGCGCTGGGTGTAATGCTCATGTTTGGTGATCGGCTTGCGCTCGAACGTCTCGCCGTGGAAATAGCGGCTCAACACGAAAGTGCAATCGTCCTCGACCTCGTTCCAGTCGAAGCGGAAGAAGGCATGCTTGGCCTTGAAGTAACCGATCTGCAAAAAGCAGTAGACTTGGGCAGGTAGGCTGGGACGATTGCCGGCGAACGCCAGTTCGGTTTCCGATAACGATAGAAATTCAAGTCGCTGACCGTCGTCGAAATCCGGCAACCCGTATAGGGCTTCCTGTTCGGCGTCGGACAGGACACTGATCAGCTTGTTCTTATGGATCATCAGCAACTCTTCCGTAACCTTGCCTACCGACACGCGCCAGGGTTTCGATCAAGGTGGTGCGCTTAACACCGAAGTTACGGCACACGGCGGCCTTAGAGATGCCATCGTTCAGCGCAGCAACGATGGCATCCAGCTTCTCACCGGTGATCGCCTGCGGCCGTCCGCCAATGCGACCGCGCCGCCGGGCGGCGGCCAGACCCGCGACGACGCGCTCCTGGATCAGCGCGCGTTCGTATTGCGCGAGCGCACCGAACACATGAAAAAGCAGCTCGCCAGACGCCGTGGTGGTATCCATGCCCTCGGTCAGCGAGCGGAACGCCACCTGTTTGTCCCGGAGCGAGGTCACGATGCTGAGCAGATGCGACAGCGAGCGACCGAGCCGATCCAGCTTCCAGACCACAAGTACGTCGCCGGGGCGAACGAATTGGAGCGCTTGAGCCAAACCCGTGCGGTTATCCTTCGTGCCGGAGACGTAATCCTCAAACAGGTGTCGTGCATCGATGCCGGCACTGAGCAGCGCATCGCGTTGTAAGTCAGTGTTTTGCCTGTCTGAGTCCGACGACACGCGCATGTACCCAACCAACATAGACGAATAACCATCAAGAATAGGTTTCCGTATGGTAGCGGAATGCGACAGAGTTTTCCGCACATTTCTAGAGCGTCTGCACGATCATATTCGCCAGGTGCATCAGTGCTGTCGTAAAACACTTGTTTTACGACAGCCAGATGGTGGCCGGTGATACGATCGTTGGATTTACCGCTTCAGCGCGGTTCAATACAGGTTTATTCGCAGTTAATGCTGGTTGCCCCATCTGGTCAGTCGCAATTAATCCTGGTCAAAAACCGCGCTGATTGCAGGTTGGGGATTTTTCATTTTAAGGTTACACCTAGTGTTGGTTTAGTTAGCCAGTCACCAAATGTTTTATAAAGTGAGTCGAGTTGTCATCTAAAATAACAGCGCCCAGCAGAGTGTCAGAAGTTCTGTTTGCGCAGGTCTCGTCGAACTCTAGAGGAATCCCTTCATCTGCAAATAGCTGTTTCAATGCATCCGCCGTGCTAACTGAAAAATCACCCTCTCTATCCCCACCATGCATGGCGACACGCATTGTCAGACCCTGTGCTCTGGCATTTTGCAGATAATCGCGTATAGACGCTAAAACCTCTTCTGGCACAAGGTCTTCGTGACAAAAAGGGAGCAGATGGAATACGCGGACCTGCGCGCCCCGCATACGTTCACCCGTGTCAGCATCCACGTTTTCTGCAGCACAAGCAACAGCAATACAAGCAGTCATGTTATCTGTGACAACAGGCATGTTTATTTGACTCGTGCCAGCACTGTATAGATGCCGAGTCCCTTCGTCGTTGGGTGTAAGGCCGTTGAACCCCGCCACTTTGACAGTAGTGGTTCTGTCGATCTGAAAGCTGTAATCCAAACCTGTTTTAGAGTGATAGACACGGACCCACGGGAATGTAGATTCACTGCGATCCTTTATTGCATTGCCACTGTGCCGTCTTTCTGCTTGATAAGCGTCTAAAGAAACCATTTTAAGGGTATAATTTCCACCACGTCGTGCAAGTTGAAAATGAGAAAACTTTGCAGGACGTTCATTCATCTCGTCTGATGCTCTGTAGCTCGTAGACGCGGGTTGATGACCAAAAGTAGGCCTGGTGTTCGGAGAACTTGCAGAAGTTTCCAAGTTTTCACGATAGCTACTACTAGACGGTCTTGAAATACATAGTCCCATAACAATTATCTCTTTAGAATAGGGTTAAACTCTTAGATCATCTGTAGCTCATAGTGAATTTCGATGCAGAAATAGTTGCGCTGTCAAGTCTTCGCTCTCGCCTAAACCGCCGCCTAGATGCATTCGTGGCGGATCTGTGTACCCACCAAAATAAGCGCCAGATGACCCTGCTCTGCTGATACCCACCATATGCTGATTTTCTCCGCTTACGGGCTTGCAGGAAACTGAACCTGCAAAACAAAAATGGGTGGTAGCGGGCAAGAAAAAGTTCCATCTTGATGCATAGGCATTTTGAAATTCCTATGCATAAGGTCTGTCGCTTTCGTCGAGACCGCCGCCTGGATGTACTCGTGGTTGGACTTGGCACTGGGTGACGGAAATTTCTGGGATTCCGGCTTACAACCCCCTCAACGTTCTAATACCTGCTCTATGGCACTGACTCTGCTCAGCAAAAGTGCGTCTCGCCCTCTTAGAGCATCAAAGCTCAAGCCGACCGGCAATCGCCCTTCTGGCCCGACAGGAATAGTAATGGAGGGGAGCATCGCATTGCTGGCCAGGTCGGTATTGCGAATTGCCTGACTGAAAAACTCTGGTCGGTCAGCATGATCCAGATGAGGTACCCGGCAAGGTACCGTGGGGTACCCCAGGAGCTCGATATTATGACGAGCAAATAGCTCATCCATTTTTCTTTTCAACAGCTCGCCATTTTGCAGTGAACTCAAATAGTGAGCCGGTTTTATAGCGCCCTCCCCAAGGTGGTGATTGATGATGCCTTTCACGTTGGCATCATCAACCTGTGCAAAAATATGATGGATACCGTGCTTCCAGCCCAAGGAGAGCAATGACTGAGCAAGGTCGGCAAAGAATTCGTAAAGCGGAACGGTGAACGTGAGTGTCTGGTTCAGTTCGACAATATCGGCATCATCAATTTCAATAAACTCGAACCCTGTCTTGCGCAGCAGGCTGAGTGCATTCACGCATGCCCTCTCCACCTCGCCATCCAGATCGGACCACATGGAGACCGGTAGGCCGATTCGACAGGGGGCCGTCCTGCTCAGGGGAAAAGACTGCTGCTTGCCTGACAACAGTCCGTACAAAAATCCGGCGTCGCCTGCCGTTCGTGTCAGCAACCCAACGCAATCCTTTGTATGAGAAACAGGGATAATGCCTGCCGTTGACCAGCGTCCAGTAGTGGGTCTGAAGCCCGTAATGCCGCAGAAGGCCGCCGGTATTCTTATCGAGCCCCCCGTGTCGGTCCCCACCGACAGCGGAACAATTCCACTTGCCACTGCGGCGGCACTTCCACCACTACTACCTCCGGCACAATAACCGGGGGCCACGGGGTTTCCCACGGTTCCCCAATGAGGATTGATGGAGGTCACTCCGAAACTGAGTTCGTGCATGTTGTTCTTGCCAGCGACCACAGCCCCGAGGGCTCTGAGTTGACTGACAATCGCAGCATCCTGATCAGATACGAAACCGGACATTCCTCGCGTCCCGGCTGTCAACGGCAAACCGCGAACACAGATATTATCCTTGAAGGAAACCGGCATTCCCCAGAGTGGAGTACCCTTCATTGCATGATCAGCCTCGCCAAACTGGCTGACCGCATCACCCTCACGTATGAAACAGTTCAAACGGGCCAAGCGGGCCTCAGTATCGAGCGCACGCTCGCGCAGCTCCGCAGCGACAATCTCGCCATCAGCCAATGCCTGGCACAGCGATTCAAGTGTGATTATTTCATGCATGCTCTTTTCACCCGTATTAGCTTAGCGCTGCTCTCAGGACTGTTAATAGCGATAGGAGGCGTTGATACAGTCCAGCGGGTTGCCTTTTGACAGTTGCCCTCCGGTGCTGCGCAGCACCGCGCAAGCACTGTTCAATGCTGTCTGGACAGCACCTTCGATCCACCCTCCGGCAAAAGAGCAACTGCAGCCAGCCAGATAGAGCCCCGTGTCTTTATTGGGACTGTTCGCTGTCATTGGTTGAAAAAACAATCGCTGCGAGTAAACGTCCTCGCCGGGATAATTGAGTTTGAAAGCGCCCGCAGAATGGGGATCGGTGAGCCAGTCATGGTGCAATACATACCGCTCATAATCCCCATCAACGGGCAGGAGATAACTGGCGAACGTCGGGTGTATCGCAGCAAGGTCATCAACCAGTACCTGGCAACGCGTTTTCTTGTCAGGCATCGCCAGCATTTTTTGAGCGTCGTCTTCCCACGTGTAACTGAGCAGAACAACGCCATGCCCCTCAGGTTCATCGGGCTGATAATCCAGACAATAGACGCCGCGCACCAGACCGTCCGACTGGATGGTGGTGGGAAGCTTGTTTTTTATCCAGAATTTGGTTCGGGTGAGAATGAAAAGCTTCGATGAACCTGTCAGATGGGTTTCGCGGACAGCACGAGCGACATCACGACTCAGAAAGCTCTCGCTATCCGTGAGGCAGTGAATCATTTGCATGGCCCGATTACTGCTAGTGACAATTACTCGATCAAATACACGCTGTTCTCCTGCTTCCGTCTGGATGATGATTTTTTCAGCTTCTCTGGAAATGCGACCTACCCGGCTAAAACAAACGCGGTCCCTTAACGCTTTGCCGTCAAACGACTGATCAGCGAGTCTCGCGGCCAGACTGGATATCCCGTCCGGAATCAGTCGCTGGTCACTTTGGTATCCGTTGATAACCATCCGCAGTATTTCCGTAAAGCCAGCCTGAAAGACTGGCAAAAACCCGCCCGAGCCTATGCCAAGCGAGCCAAACAGCTCAAAGTCTTCAGGACGAGCCCATCTGTCGCCGCCTGGCGGATGGCGGCCAGTAAAAATACAGACAATCGCGTTATAGAATGAACAATCCCGGAATACATTGAGCCATCCCTGCCATGCGATCGCTGCCTCTTCCAGACGACCCGACTTCAGCATTGCGGTAATGTCCAGCGGGGCAACTAAAGAACCGCCTTCAAGGAGGTAACCTTCGGACAATAGAGACTGCCACCCCTCATAGACTCGCCTGAATAATTCGGGCGGCTTTTTGCCCGCTGGCCAGTGATAGCGCTTGCCACGGTAATGCAGCTCCGTGTCCACCACACCAGGATCCGGAAAGGTGGTCGACGTCGAAATACCAAACTTTTTCAGGTAGTGGAAAAGGCCAGTTGCACTGGGAGGAAAGCGCATCGCACCCATTTCTGCAATGTAACGTGGACGAGTCTGATCGAAAACTTGAGACCATACCCGTCCCCCGATTCGATCACGCGATTCATATAAGACAACGTCCTTGACTCCCGCACGTAATAGTTCAGTTGCAGCGACCAGCCCACTGATGCCGGCACCGACTATCGCTACCCGAGGGGTGGGCGTTCCGGCTGAATAGCTGCCTATGCCTCCCGTCATTTCACATTTTTTCAGAAAGGGACCGTAGTCGTACAAAATATCAATACTGGGTGAATTAAAATGGTCATACATAACGCGACTCTACCCTCTTCGACCTTACGTGCTACCCGGATTACGATTCTTTAAATGAAACTGAAACAGCACCTTTTAACGGCAGCCGCCAAAATCCAAAACACCTGAACCATTCCTTCAAACCATGCTAGTCCTCTAAAATTAATAAGCACTAACGACCGCGCTGGCCGACCACGCACTGGCTTGCGTATAGGGGGTGTAAGCCGGACAATGGCATTCGGTAAAGGTTTTGGTGGTGCTCCAAACGAATTCCATAGCGTGCGGGGCTTGGAGGAGCGCCGCGGGTACTGCCGCCTGGGGCGCTTGCGCTGTCTGATTCGGGCCACTGCCACCATCGCCTTGTCCAGCCAGTTCGCAGGAGTCCGTCCGGGCATCAGCACCAGATTTTCCAAGTGGCGTCCCACCAAAAACATACAATGCTTGAAATTGATTTTCAACGTCTTGCCGGTTTGTGGCCATGAGGTCGTGGCGTTGGATTCCACTGGCTGGTCATCGCAAGGCAGTCGGTTGCGCGTGTCTGTTTCAAACAGCCGGGCAAGGTTGATCAGCAGGAAGTGTCCGGAGATATCATGCTTTACACCGCGCTCTGTTTGCGAATGAAAGTCCTTCACATCAATGAACTGTTTCGAGACCTTGTACAACTCTTCGATGCCCCAGCGCCCGTGATACAGGTCCGCAAAACAGTCCGCAGGATAACCGGTCTGATTCATCAGGGTTGTGGCATACACATGGGTTTCATCCTCGATCCTGCATTTCACCAATCTGATGGCAAGTGGCTGAAACCCAGTAGTGGGTCCGCGCTTCTTGAGGCCATGTTTCACAGCGGGCGACGGGACGTAGTCGATGATGGCATCCTTGCGGTCACTATCCCAGAACGCGGCCACCTGCGAATTAGTGGTCCCTTGCTGCAGGCGGAATACGGCGTGTTGCCCGCTGGCCAAGACTTGATGCAGGATCTGGTAGCTGAAGTAACCCCGGTCGAAAATGACCAGATATCCCCGCTCCAGTTTTGCCAGATGTTCCGGCACACAGCGGCGTTCGTCTTTATGAGTGCCAGCTCGAAATCGTAAAATCAACTGCTCTTGCAAATTGTACAACCCGCTCACCATGGCGCAAAGGTAATGCCGTGTCGTCTCCCGTGGCGTTTTATAGCCGTATTCCAGCAGACTGCGGGGCGCATTGATTTTCGATCCGTCGATGGCAAAGACCCGATGCCCTTTCCAGGTTGGTGTGTCCCGGTGAGCGTGCCACAGTGAAATCAGTTCGTCGTAGAGCGTTTTGAAAACGGCTTCTGGCAACTTCTGCCGGGCCTCACACAGGGAAGATGCTGCAACGGCATCCGTACGGGGCAGAGCGATCCCTTTGTCTGCACACGACTCCCACAGTGCGCCCAGGCTGCTGCCATAACCCTGCAGGTTTCTACTTAAAACCATCTTCAGTATGAATACGACCAACAACCGGGTATCAATCACACGCCTGCGTTTTTGCCATTCTGAATCCGTGGACTGACAGGTTTGCTGAAATAATTTACCGACTTTTGTCCAGAACTGGGCAGCCTGCGGCTGCAAATTGTGGGATTTTGAAATCGGTTATCATAGCCGAAATCGAGTCGATCCCTCCTCAGCACAGGCTTACACATGGCGTCAGAGACCAAAAAACGTAAACGGGCGAGCCGGGCAAAAGCCAAGGCAAAGCAGACCCGTCTCCAACGCGCCGGGCATACTACCTTCGTGCCCGATACCGACTTTTCCTTCGATATCGATCCTTTCGGTGATGTCGATCTTTGTAGTTGCTGCCAGACAACGTATCTGAACGACAGGTTTCCCGACGCTTCTTGCGTAAGCGTTTAGATGAGAGAAGGGCCAGGCGGATTCGCCATCACCGCCGTCATTCACCACGATGAGGAGCCGCCCTGCTGACGTGGCCTCTGCACCGCCTGCTTACAAACCTCGACCGCTCAAAAACCTCTTCACGGCCAACGGCTGCTGGGCAGATTTGCTGGAAGCCGGCGGTCTGCGCCAAATCGAAGTGGAGTCGATCAGCAAAATGCTCGCCTGCGGCACCTCGATACTGGGCGTCAAACACTACACCTGTGGCAATGAGCATTGCCCGCACGTCAAATACCTGTGCAACACCTGCCATTGCCGGGCCTGTCCTTCCTGCGGCAAAAAGGCCACCGACCAGTGGATCGCCGTGCAAAACAACCGTCTGCCCGACTGCCCCTGGCAGCATCTGGTGTTCACGCTGCCCGACACGCTGTGGTCCCTGTTCTTCTACAACCGCTGGCTGCTCGATGCGCTGTTTCGTCTGGCGGCCGATAACCTGATCTACACCGCCAAGCGGCGCGGTTTGCGCGTCGGGATTTTCGGTGCGCTGCACACCTATGGCCGGCGGCTCAACTGGCATCCCCACGTCCACCTGTCGGTGACCGCGGGCGGCCTGGATGAGCAGGGCGTCTGGAAAAATCTGTCGTTCCACAAAGAGGCCCTGCGGCGGCGCTGGATGTGGCTGGTGCGCGATTACCTGCTGGGACAGCCGCTTTCGCAATTGACGATGCCGCCGCAGCTGGCCCACATCCACTGTGAAAGCGACTGGCGCCGTCTGATACTGACCGCTGGTGGCCAGCACTGGCACATCCACTTGTCGAAGAAGACGAAAAACGGCCGAAAGACCGTCAATTACCTGGGCCGCTACCTGAAAAAACCGCCCATCTCGGGCAGCCGATTGGCCCATTACACCAACAGCGCGACCTTGAGTTTTACCTACCTGGATCACCGCACGCAGACCTATCAGCAGGAAACGCTGAGCCAGGCCGACATGCTGCGCCGGGTGGTCCAGCACATCCCGGAAAAGCATTTCCGGATGATCCGGTATTTTGGTTTTCTGGCCAATCGGGTGTGTGGGAAATACCTGCCGAAGGTGTATGAAGCACTGAAGATGGCGACGCCAGGACCGGTACCAAAGCTGTATTTTGCGCCGATGGCCAAAGCCTTTCTAAACGTCGATCCGTTCCGCTGCGTGCTGTGTGGCGCGCGGATGGTATACACGGCAGCGATCAGCGGGCTGACGGTGCAGGGACTGGTCCTCAACGCTCAGGCGATCGCGCAGATGAGGTACGTGAAGCCCTGACAGGGGGAAGGTGCGTCCGCACCTAGGCTCAGCGGTAAAATAAACTGTGTTAATGCGGATTTATAGGGATTTTCACTGCATAAGTAACGCATCAGCGTCTTCCTACGCATCGCTATGAAGGCATGACGCCTCCTTCACAGCGTCAGGTTCATGCATAGGCATTTTGAAATTCCTATGCATGAACATAGGCTTGCGATTCAGCCGGTCTCCACCGCCGGTGGGAATTCGCTGTAGGCCTTTCACAGGTTGGACCGATGATCAGAAATGATGCGCGATTACTTGTAGTTACTTGCGAAAGGGCCCAGAATTAGCGTAGTAACAATGTAGCTACAAACAGCATTGAAAGGTGATATTATGACAGCACTACTGAAAAATACCGACGTGCGTTGCCGCATCGAAGAAGATTTGAAAGAGCGAGCTACTGCAGTGCTGAGCGCTTGCGGCCTGAGCCTGAGCGATGCGATGCGTCTCTTTCTTCGTCAAGTTGTGGAAACCAGGGGGCTCCCTTTTGAAGTGAAGGCGCCTTCCGAGAAAACGGCTCGAGCTTTGGCTCAAGCCCGTGAGATCCGCAGTCGGTTCGACTCGATTGACGAATTGTTCGAGGATCTAGATGGCAAAGAAGCCCGCAAGACCAGCAAATCTAAAGCGCGCCCCGTTGCCAAAGAGAACGGCGTACACGCCTGAATTTAAGAAATCATGGAAGCGGCACAATGATGCCGGCCGGCAGCCTATGACCGAAGCCAGGGATGTGATGAGAATGCTTTGGGAGGGTGATACGTTGCCGGCTCAGTACCTAGATCACGAATTGCAAGGCGAATGGGCGGGTAACCGAGAATGCCATATCCGAGGAGATTTCTTACTGGTCTACCAGGTTACGAAAACAGATGTGATTTTTGTTGATATAGGCACTCATGCAGAGCTGTTCAAATGACCCCGCTGCGGCGGTTTCTTTATGCCTGTGGAATGGCCCGCGAGCGCACCATGACAGCAGACCGGAGCAGGCCGACTCGCGATCAGTGTCGGAATTAGCAATCAACGGAACCACTTTAGGCCTATCTGTGCGGTGCAATGCCGCCTTATGACGTTTATGACAGCTTGCCTAAGATTTTGGCTAGATTCGTCATCACTTGTCGCTACATTTGTTCAGTTACGTCCTCAATCTATTTTGTCACCAGTTGTAGCTACTACAAATGTCAATATAGGGTATACCCCAAGTGACACGAAAATCAGCCCAACAGATTTCAGCTTTGCGCACTTAACGTACACCCAATTTGATACAATGATTTGACTACACCCAAAATGAGACAGATCTACCGATGTTCATTCGTGCATACCTTCGAGCATCGACCGATGACCAGGACGCAAGTCGAGCGCGCGATTATTTGGAAACGTTTGTCTCCGGCTACGGCAAGGCCATCGCATCGTGCTACATGGAAAATGCCAGTGGCAGCCATGCCGACCGCCCGGAATTAATCCGACTACTCAAAGATGCTCGCCGAGGTGACGTGCTGCTGGTGGAAAGCATCGATCGGCTGTCGCGGATGGATGACCAGGCTTGGCGATCCCTCAAAACAGCAATCGATAACCGAGGCATACGGATCGTCTCTGTGGATCTGCCTACCAGTCATCAAGGCATGACGGCCCAGTCGGGGGACGAGTTCACCGACCGCATGCTGGCGGCCATCAACTACATGATGATCGATATGATGGCCGCGATTGCCAGGAAGGACTATCAGCAAAGAAGACTGCGCCAGGCACAAGGGATTGAGAAGGCAAAAGCTTCAGGCGTCTACAAAGGCAGACCCGTAGACGCAGAACTGCGTAACCGAGTGGGTGAGCTGCTGGCTGCGGGTCTCGGAATCCGCGCCGTAGCGAGGCATGCTGCGTGTTCAACTACGACCGTCATGAAGGTCCGCGACGAGCTGGCGCAACGTTAGTCGGTTAAGGCCAATAGGCACTTGTCGAGCAATTTGGCGTCCGTGTGCATAAAGTTCATTAAGAATTTTCTTCTGAAGCCGATGTGTAGCAGATATTGTAAAAACAATTCTTGTTACGTCCTACTGGGCGGTCAAAAATTTCCAGATTGCGCACCGCCGTAATCCCTTCATGAGGTATTTTTAATGGCTAAATCTTTTCGCATTCAGGTTCTTGCCATGATGGGAGGGATCGTGGTTTCGCTGGTCGCGCTGATCTGCTTTTACCTCCTCTCCAATAGCTTAGAATCTTATCGCGGCTTGCTTGAGGGGCCGGTACAGGTATCGCAATTGGTCGATGAGGCCAATTTGAAATTCAAAATTCAGGTCCAAGAATGGAAAAACGTGCTGTTGCGCGGTAAAGCATCGGCGGACTTGAACACTATCTGGGCACAATTCGAGAAGGAAGAAAAGCAGGTCCAGGAAGTTCTTGACAAGCTTATGAAAGTACAGGGCGTTTCGGACTCGACACGGAGCCAAGTGCAGAAACTTATCAGCGAACACAAAACGCTGGGGCTGGCTTATCGCAAAGGACGTGATGCGTTTGTCGCGGCCGGTGGTGATCCAATGGTCGGTGACGCTGTGGTAAAAGGAATAGATCGAGCGGTCAGTGAGCAAATGAGTCAACTGGTAGAAAGCCTGCATAAGAACAGTAACGAACAGGCGACACTTATCAGCAAAGCTGCGGACCAAACGATTATGTTTGGCACTGTGATCATGCTTGCTTCGGCTGTACTTGTTGGGCTGCTCACATTGTTGTTGGTCAATCGTGGCCTGATCGCGCCGATTCAAATGCGAGACTGTCAGAAATTTTGTGTTCGGGCATAACATGTAGCTAGAGGTGCATGTATGCCGACCAAAAAGAAGTCCGCCAATGCAACAGCGAGGGAGTTGCCCTCGATTCCCCAAGAGCTGATCGAGCAGTTTGTTAAAGGCCCGATGAGCGCCGAAGCCATTCAAGACGCGTCCATGGCGTTCAAGAAGGCTCTGATCGAGCGTGCGCTAGGCGCCGAGCTGGGTCACCACCTTGGTTACCCTCAGGGCGCGGAGCGCCCTGAGGAGTCGACCAATCAGCGTAATGGCAAAAGCAGCAAGACGGTTCTGACCGACGACGGGCCGCTTCGCCTGGATATCCCCAGAGACCGCGATGGTAGCTTCGCCCCGATCCTGATTCCCAAGCACGAACGACGTTTTACAGGCTTCGACGACAAGATAATTGCCATGTACGCCCGGGGCATGACGGTGCGTGAGATCCGCGCTTTTCTATCTGAGCAGTATGGAACTAACGTGTCCCATGACTTCATCAGCTCAGTCACCGATGCGGTCATGGAAGAGGTGGGCACTTGGCAGCAACGACCCTTGGAACCGATGTATCCGGTGATCTTCTTCGATGCGTTACGGGTCAAAATCCGGGACGAGGGGTTAGTGTGCAACAAGGCTATTTATCTGGCGCTGGGGGTATTACCTGATGGCACGCGCGACATTCTGGGTATATGGATCGAGAGCACCGAGGGTGCCAAGTTTTGGATGAAGGTGTTCAACGACCTCAAGACTCGTGGCGTTGAAGATGTTCTGATCGCCGTCACGGATGGCCTCAAAGGAATACCGGAGGCGTTGGGGGCGGTTTTTCCTGCCACGACGCTGCAAACCTGCATCGTGCATCTGATCCGCAACAGCTTGGACTATGCCGCTTGGGATAAACGTCGGGCACTGGCCAAAGCACTCAAGCCGATCTACCAGGCGATCAATGCAGATGTGGCTGAGCAAGAGCTTAACGCCTTTGAAGCGGGCCCCTGGGGCAAGCAGTATCCGACTGTGGTTGCTGCATGGCGTCGCGCCTGGGATCGGGTTATACCGTTTTTTGTTTTCCCGGCGGGCATCCGCAAAGTGGTTTACACGACCAATGCCATCGAGAGCATCAATGCCCAGTTACGCAAGATCATCAAGACTCGAGGGCACTTCCCGACCGATGAGGCCGCGACGAAACTGATATGGCTTGGGTTGCGCAACATCACCGCCAACTGGGGTCATGCGGCACACGACTGGAAAGTGGCAATGAATCAATTTGCGATCCTGTACGGGGACCGATTTACCAGACCGAGCTGGTAAAACAAGGGCCTGCCTGACGGCAGGCCCTAACCAGCCCGAACACAAAAAAACTGATACTCCCTCAAATGCTGATTAGCTATATCTCGCAGCTAAGCCAAGGCAAGTTTGGCGAGCGCGTCGGCATTACACGTCAGGACGAAGTAGGTCAGTTGGCTATAGCCGCCAATATTTTGCGTGACTTTCTGACAGATACCTTCAAGCACCTCAAACACAGCATTTCCGAGCTAGACGCAGCAGGTAGCGAACTGAACTCGATTGCGACTCTAATGGCCCAAGGCACTCACGAGCAGTTCGAGCGTACCGATCAAGTGGCCACAGCTATGACCGAAATGTCGGCCACAGCACAAGAAGTCGCCAAGCATGCCGCTCAGGCGGCTAAGGCCGCAGATGACGCCGATCATTATTCTAAAGAAGGCGACAAGGTGATGCAGTCAACCATGACAGCTATCAGTCTGATGCGCAGTGAAATCAGCAACACTGCAAACGTGATTCAGCACCTAGAGACCGATAGCGTGCGGATCGGCAAAGTTCTTGAAGTGATTCGTGGGATTGCTGAACAAACCAACCTGCTGGCGCTCAATGCGGCCATCGAAGCGGCACGGGCTGGTGAAGCCGGTCGCGGATTTGCGGTAGTTGCGGATGAGGTACGAACTCTGGCCCAGCGTACTGCAGTATCTACCGCAGAAATCAATCAGATCATCGATTCGGTGCAAAGCAGTGCCAGAGATGCGGTTATCGCTATCCAGGGAGGTCAGACTCGCAGCGAAGAAAGCGTCGAGCAGGTTAATAACGCCAGCACAACGTTGCGCCGCATCACGTCTGCTGTTGAAGCAATTCGCGATATGAACCGACAGATAGCCACAGCTGCAGAAGAACAAACCTCGGTGGCTGAAGCCATCACGCACAACTTGGTAGAAATCAAGGCTATCGCCAGTACCAATCAGGACAACGTCAAACGTACTCAGGAAGCGAGTAATAACCTGAGTGGCCTATCTATAGGTCTAAATGACGTCATCTCACGATTGAGTACATAGGGTACCTATACTGGCCTAAGTCATGAAACGAAGGACATAGAATGCTAATCGTCTTCAGCGGCCTTCCAGGCACAGGAAAAACGACTATCGCCAAGGATCTCGCCGCTACGACAGGTGCCGTGTATCTACGGATCGATGCGATCGAGCAAGCGATTCGAAGCTCTGGTGCTCTCGCACAGGATGTGGGGCGCAGTGGCTACATGGTCGCTAATGAGCTTGCGCTGAGTAATCTCTGTATAGGCTGCGAATTCCACGTCATCCGGACACTCAGCCCACCAACATCCGGACACTCGTTCCACGCTTATCCGGACAGGCAGTCGGAGCGCAGCGACGCAGGTTTGCATTGTTAGTCTGAAGCCCCTGCCGCCGTCAATTTCGTTGCGCGCCTGCGCATCGATTCACCCTTCAGTTCAATTCGATAAGCGCTATGCACCAGCCGGTCGAGGATCGCATCGCCCAAGGTCGGATCGCCGATCAACGCATGCCATTTGTCCACTGGCATTTGGCTGGTCACCAGCGTCGAGCGGTTGCCGTAGCGGTCGTCCAGCAGCTCAAGCATGTCGCGCCGTTGCGCGGCGGTAAACGGTGCCAGGCCCCAGTCGTCCAGGATCAGCAGGTCAGTCTTGGCGTAGCCGGCCATCAATTTGGCGAAGCGGCCATCGCCGTGGGCCAGGCCTAGTTCTTCCATCAAGCGCGGCAGACGCAGATAGCGCACGCTGTAACCGTCGCGGCAGGCTTTGTGAGCCAGCGCGCAGGCAAGCCAGGTTTTACCTACGCCCGTCGGCCCGCCGATGATCAGGTTCAGGCCATCGCGCAGCCATTGGCCGCTGCCCAGTTGCAGGATCAAGGCCTTATCCAGGCCACGCGGGCTGCGGTAGTCGATGTCTTCCAGGCAGGCGTTGTGGCGCAACCGCGCGGCTTTGAGGCGGGTGGTCAGGCGGGCGTCTTCGCGCTCGGTCAGCTCGCGATCGACCATCAGACCGAAGCGTTCGTCGAAGCTCAGATCATTGATATCAGGCGTTGCGTGTTGTTCGCCCAGCGACTTGATCATGCCGTGCAGGCGCAAGGTTTGTAGCTTGTCGAGCGTTGGATTCGGTAGCATTTCGAAGCTCCTTTCTCAGGTCAGTGGTAGTAGCCCGGGCCACGCAGGTTGATGTGCTCGTCAGGCAGCAGCGGCAGGTTTTGCTGGGCCAGCGGCAGGCGCTCCAGCCCTTGGCGCAGGATCGACTCGAGGCTTTTGTAGCTGCATGCGCCCAGTGCCAGCGCCCGCTGGCACGCGGCTTCCAGCCGCGCTTCGCCGTGCTGTTTGCTCAGGCGCAGGATGCCCAGGCAGGCGCGGAAGCCGTGTTGCGGATGGATTCGGCGTTCGAGGATGTAGGTGATGACGCCGGCGGTGTTAGGCCCGGTCTGCTCTGCCCAGCGGATCAGCCGTTGCGGTGTCCATTCGGCGTGCTCGCGGTGGCTCTTGGGCATGTGCTCGGTTTGGGTGGTGTGGCGGCCTTTGTGCTGCGAGCGAAGGTGGCTGGCCACGCGCTGGTTGGCGTGGAAGCACTCGACGGTCTGGGCCGTGAGCCGCACTTCGACTTGGTGCTTCACCAGCTGGTACGGCACCGAGTAAAAGTGGCCATCGACCTCAACGTGATAGTCGATATGGACGCGTACCTTTTTCCATTCGGCATAGACGTACGGGTGTTCCGGCAAGCCTTCCAGGGCCGGTTGGTCGATGGCCTCGAAGGCTGACCGGCGTGAGCCGGGCAGCTTTTTGAAGGGCTTGTGGTTGAGGCGATCCAGCAGTAGCGCGATGGCTGTGTTGAGTTCGCCAAGCGAGAAGAACTGGCGGTTGCGCAGCACCGCCAGGATCCAGCGTTCGACCACTTGCACGCCGACTTCGACCTTGGCTTTGTCCTTGGGCTTGCGCGAGCGAGCAGGCAAGACGGCGACGCCGTAATGCTCGGCCAGATCGCGGTAGCTGGGGTTGATATCCGGCTCGTAACGGTGCGCTTTAGTCACGCCACTGCGCAGATTATCGGGCACCAGGATCTGCGTTGTGCCGCCGAAAAAAGCAAAGCATCGGACGTGCGAGCCCAGCCAGTCGGGCAGTTTCTGCGACCAGGTGGCCTCGGCAAAGGTGTAGCTGGACGCGCCGAGAACGGCGACGAAGATCTGAGCCTGACGGATCTCGCCGGTTTGTCGGTCGATGACCGGCGCTGTTTGCCCGGCGTAATCGACGAACAGCTTTTCGCCAGCACGATGCTCCTGGCGCATGACCACGTCGACCTTGGCGGTCCAAAGGCGGTAGTGCTCGCAGAACCAGCTGTATTGGAAGCCTTGCGGGTGAGCGAGTCGATATTCCTGCCAGAGCAAGGCCAAAGTGACGCCGGGGCGGCGCAACTCCGCGTGTACCCATGCCCAGTCAGGCATTGGGCGCTGGTCGGTCGGCACTGGCACTGCCGGTGGAAACAGCCGTCGATTCAACTCCGCGTCAGAAATATCGATGGGCCACTGAAGCCCACTGGCGGCGAACCGGCAAAGGTAATCCCCTGCACTCGAATGGCCGATGGATAAGCTGGCGGCGATCTTGCGCACGGACAGGCCAGCGTCGAACTTTAGGCGTAGTACCTCTCGGATTTTACGCATGGATAAACGCTCCACGACGACCTCTTCGCTTCGAAAAAAGAGGTCGATAGTAGTGAATAGTCCTGCGTTGCTGCCTGCCTGAAAGTGTCCGGATGGCCGTGGAATCGGTGTCCAGATGCTTGTGGAATGAGTGTCCGGATCAGCATGGAATCAGTGTCCGGATGTTGGTGGAATGGGTGTCCGGATAGTCGTGGAATCCGCATATAGGCAGCACAGTCATCGTTGATTGCGTCAACCCCGTCAGAGAAAGCCGAATCAAGTGGGGCGATATCGCCTCAAGCTCTGGTGTTCAATTAGCCAATATCCACGTGATTTGCGCCGATACAAATGAACACCAGCGCCGGGTAGAAACAAGGACGGCTGATATTCCAGGGCTGACGCCACCAACCTGGGAATCTGTTCTGAGCCATGAATACGAGTCGTGGGACGACCCTCCGTTTTGCATAGACACAGCCCTGACCTCTTCAGCGAAAGCGGTCGCGATGATTGTTAACCGATTTCTGCCCAGCGAATAGCGCCACCCAAGATGGCAAGGTGTGTTGGCGGGGGTAGGAATCGCGTTCATAGAATGTCCCTTAGAGGGTGTAGACAAAATCATGTAGTGAGTCGGCGCGCGAGTATTCTTGCCTCGGCCAACCAAACCCAGGCCTCGCTTACCGCAAAAAGGCGATCGTGGTGCATGATCAGTCGCCGAGCCCTCTCATTCCAGGCATGAGTTCGCTCCACTACCTGTAGCGGCCTGCAATCGAAATGGTCTCGACCTGCAATCATCGCATTTTTCGACCGGGATTAATTGCGTCTATCCGAGCCAGCAGACCGAGATTATTTGCGAATGAACCTGCATTCATCTGATCCGACCTGCAATCGACCGTCATGAACCGGAATTGACTGCGAGTGAGCGCACGCTGTTTCTGTCTCATTCGAGTACACCGTTGAGGGACGCGTGTCTGAGGCGTTTTTAATGTCTCAATAGGGTTTATTTTCATTTTTGATATAGTACGGTCAAAAAATCTAGAGCTTAAAGAGACAAAAGCGCTAGCCTGAAGACCACTGTTGATGGACGCCAAAATCATCGGATTTTTCAGTAGCATTTAACCTTGGTCGGTTGCGCTAGATTGCAGGTCGAATTGGCCGCATGCATGTTCGTTTGCAGTCAATGCTGGTTCGCGGTGCCAGATAGACGCAATCAACTCCGGTCGAAAAACGCGATGATTGCAGGTTGTTACAACTAGAGCGCTCCCCCACTTCACCCAAACCAAAATGCACGATCACCCACCGTGAACGTCAATCGCTCTACTCGGTGATTTACCGTGTATTGAAATGTCACAATAGCGTCGGGGTGGTACTTCAGATCAAGCTTGTAGATATCACTGTCTCTTGGGCAACCAGAATAAGTTTGGATGGGTTCCCCTCCCATTGCAAGCCATACCTGGCGTCTCCCCATATCTATCGTAAAAGGCCAAGGCAGCTCGCCCTTGTACGTTTCAAAGGGACTTGGCTCGGTCTCATGGAGAATGAAACTTATCTCTTCGAACCTCATAGTTCGTGGGTCAAAATGAAGCTCGATAGCGTTCTCAGGCTCCATCTGCAGTCCGTCGTCGTCTATGAAAAGACACGCAAGCGGCAAGTCGGGAATGACTGCTTCTAATACCAACTCTGAATGCTGCCGGCCTAGATTTTTAATCCAACGCCCAATTGTTACTGCGTCCATACCCTCTCCCTTTGACATCTATTTAGTCATTTCGATACCCGTACTGCGGCATCTCATCGGCAAAAGTCGCTCGGCAGGTATTGGAGCACGAATTCAATGCTGTCCGAAGCTTGGGATGTGATGGATCAAGTGAAAAAGGCCGGCGCTGGTGCTGATGCGCGGGTACGTTTACAGATGATCAGAGATAAATTCTCTCTACCTCATCCAGGCTGATGTCGTCCCGACGCCGTTCATACAGCTGGGTAGTCCGCGTCGAGGTATGGTTAGCGATCGCTGCCGCATTTTCCAGGGTACCGCCGTTTTTTAAATAAGCTGTAATTCCGGTTGCACGAAACGTGTGGTTGCCGATCTGCGTCTTGATCCCTGCTGCCAGGGCCCTGCGGCGCACCATGGCATGCGCATTGGCCTGCGGCAGCCGCGTGGCGCTCAGTTGCTTGGTGCCGCGCCCAATCGTACGAAACAGGGGGCCCTTCAGATCGGTATCTATACCTGTTTCCGACAGGTACCAAAGATACGCCGTGGCATAGTCGCCACATCGTAAAGTTGGGCGACGGCGGGACGGACGCCGCAATCAATCTTGAGATCTACCATCTGCGTTGCCCCAGAGATCAGCAGTACGATGACCATTCAGCCGAGCAGTCTGGATCAGACTCATGATTGCCGCCGCCCGTTTTCCACTGCGTAGCGAGCATGCAAGGAGCCAGTTCATGCGACCAAGAGCCCATAGTCTGATTTGGTTTTCGGCCCAATTGTTATCTATGGGTACGGCCCCGTCATCAAGATAGCGCGACAGCGCTGCCCAGCGTTTCAGGAAGTAGTCGAGTGCTCTGCTGATGGCCCAGCCTGCGGGCACGAGGTCACGCTGGGCGATCATCCAGACATGCAGCATCTTCATCACTGGGACGACTTTTTCTTGCCGTATGCGGCGCCGTAAAAGGACGTTGATCAGCGAAGCGTAATCACAGGCATAATAACCATTCGTAGGGCTCGGGGTATCTGCGGTGAAAATTCCCTGAAGCCAGGCAGAGAGCGGTGGTCAAACAAGATGTGTTTGGCAGACGCTTACCTTCAACTACCACGCGGTGCCGGGAAACCTGATACGTCTTGGTGGTTTTCGTCTGGCGGTATGCCGTCTATGGCGGCAAGCCCTCAAACGTCGTAGCCAGCGTCATTGGCTTCAATGATCACGCTACGGACGCTTTGCCGACCTCTACATACCAAGACCCAGAAATGCACATCCTTATCCTGAGGATCGCTTCGCGTCACGTACCCAAGGCAGGAGCCGCATGCGGTAATTCCGCACGTACGGATCTGGGCGGGGGTCCAAATCGCTCGATCGAGTTAGCACTAGATCGCCACGATCAGGCCCTACAAGCCGCTGCAAGGCAAAAACGCTACCACCTTTTTCCGGCGCATGAAAATGTGTGATTTATCATCAGTGAAGGATCGCCCTCAAGACCTGTGGGACGGGCAGAAGTCCATTTTCTGTTACGTTGCAAACCATGTCCGGCGCTTGAATCTTATGCCAGCAATTTGATCAAGGTCTCATAGTAGATCTCAGTCAGCACATCAAGATCACTGGCAAGGATACATTCGTTGACCTGATGAATCGTAGCGTTGACTGGCCCAAGCTCAACAACCTGAGTGCCCATGGTGGCGATAAATCGACCGTCAGAGGTGCCACCGGAGGTAGACGCCTGAGTGTCACGCCCGGTTACTGCCTTGATGCTGGATGCAACAGCATCCAGCAGCGCGCCCGGCTCCGTCAGAAAGGGCAGGCCCGATAAAGCCCAGTCGATGTGCCAATCCAACGAATGCTTGTCGAGGATTTCCGCAACACGGCTCTTCAGGCTCTCAACTGTTGATTCGGTAGAAAAGCGAAAATTGAACACCGCGACCAGCTCTCCAGGAATCACGTTTGTTGCACCTGTACCTGAGTTCAAGTTCGACACTTGAAAGCTGGTAGGCGGAAAAAATGCATTGCCGCTGTCCCAATGCTCGCTGACCAGTTCAGCTAGCGCTGGGGCTAACAGATGAATTGGATTCTTGGCCAGATGTGGATAGGCCACATGCCCCTGGACTCCTCGCAAAGTGAGGGTTGCGCCCAGCGAACCACGTCGCCCGTTTTTCACAATATCACCCACCAGTGTTGTGCTGGATGGCTCACCCACTATGCACCAATCCAGCCGTTGTTGACGCGCGACCAAGCGTTCGACCACCGCTTTGGTGCCGTGATGGGCGGGGCCTTCTTCATCGCTGGTGATCAGAAATGCCACTGAGCCTCGGTGATCAGGGTAATCCACCACGAAACGCTCAGCGGCCACTAACATGGCCGCCAGGCTGCCTTTCATGTCTGCAGCACCTCTTCCGTGAAGCATCCCCTGATCATCGATAAAGGCATCGAATGGAGGTATGTTCCAGGCTTGCAACGGTCCAGTCGGCACCACGTCTGTATGCCCGGCAAAACAGAGCACTGGCCCGTCGTTGCCGCCATGAGATGCCCAGAAATTGTCTACGTTTTCAATCCTCATTTGCTCCAGCGCGAAGCCGACATTAGCAAGGCGCGCCATCATTAATTCCTGGCAGCCAGCGTCGACGGGTGTGACCGATGGACGGCGGATCAAATCGCAGGCAAGTTCATAGAGTGGGTGAGAGCATGACGGCAAAACTCCATATAACGATTGAAAAATCAAGGTTATAGTATTACATTATATTTCGATAGTCTTGCTGAATCAGTGGTCGGGCTTTCGAGCTTTGCCGCAGGTTGCTCTAACGTGCAGGCCGGTCAGCATGACCGTCCTGTGCATCAGCTTTACCGCCTACGCAATTAAACACGATTGAGATCTTGATATGAACGACGCTTTAGCTCAGTTGCAGTCCTACCCTTTTGAGAAATTGCGCACCCTGTTGAATGGGGTTACGCCAAATGCGAGCCTGAGGCCTATCGCGCTGTCCATCGGAGAGCCTAAGCACCCCTCGCCGGCGTTCGTCAAAACGGCGTTGGCAGCCAATCTCGACAAAATGTCCGTGTACCCTGCGACCTTGGGGATCCCCGAATTGCGTGCGGCCATTGCTGACTGGTGCCAGCAGCGCTTTGACGTACCAAAAGGCTGGTTGGACCCTGCCCGTCACATCCTGCCGGTCAACGGAACGCGCGAAGCGCTTTTCGCATTTACCCAAACTGTTGTCCGTAGGGATAGCAATGGGTTGGTCATCAGTCCAAATCCGTTTTATCAAATCTACGAAGGCGCAGCGATTCTTGCCGGAGCCACGCCCCATTACCTCCCCTGCCTGGAAAGTCACGGCTTCAATCCAGATTTTGACAGCGTACCGGCAGATATCTGGAAGCGCTGCCAGCTCCTGTTTCTCTGTTCGCCGGGTAACCCTACCGGTGCACTGGTGCCCTTGGATGCCCTGAAAAAACTGATTTCTCTTGCCGATGAGCATGACTTTGTCATCGCTGCAGACGAATGCTACAGCGAGATATACTTCGACGAGACGTCGCCACCACCTGGCTTGCTAACTGCTTGTGCTGAGCTTGGTCGTAGCGATTTCAAACGCTGTGTGGTGTTTCACAGCTTGTCAAAACGCTCCAACCTGCCTGGCTTGCGTTCGGGTTTTGTAGCGGGCGACGCAGATATTCTCAAAGCGTTCCTTCTTTACCGGACTTACCACGGTTGCGCCATGCCTGTTCACAGCCAGCTGGCAAGCATTTGCGCTTGGAAAGATGAAGACCATGTACGTGAAAACCGCGATCTGTATCGTGAAAAATTCGACGCGGTGCTCGCGATTCTCTCGCCGGTCATGGACGTCAAGAAGCCTGATGGCAGTTTCTACCTGTGGGCAAAAGTCCCGATGGACGACGCTGAATTCTGTCGTGAGCTGTTCGAGCAGACACACATAACGGTTATTCCGGGATCTTACTTGTCTCGCGAAGTCGACGGAGTTAATCCTGGTGCAGAGCGGATAAGAATGGCTCTGGTCGCGCCATTGGCTGAATGCGTGGAAGCGGCAGAACGAATCAGGGATTTCCTTCTACAGCGTCGCCTATAACTGGCCGCTGCTCTGATTACGTAATGGCAAACCGGATCTTGTAACGCCTGAATAGACGCACAGGTTTCATTCAGGCTAGCCGTTTAAATAATCGAAAAATCGAGCTCCTTTATCGAATAGCCACTCCTGAAGGGGGATAACTGCATGGCTATGAATAGTAGCGCCTGACAACCTTGGAAGGCGCGGTGCTAGCCTGCTAAAACAGTTGGGCGCAGACTAAGAAAACGCCCAATAGTTGAGTATAGACATAACGGTATCTTGATGTGGGTATCGCCAGATCACTCTCGGGCATCATGGTGTATCGACATCTGATCAACTCTGTTTGCCGGCCTGAAAAGTGCACGTCCTGTATTAATTTTTATTTAAGCGCGTTGAGCTGATGACAGGTTAAAATTGAGTGGTTGGAAAAAAGATCGGTCAGACAGCGGTAACCAAAATACCAATTTTCAGGTAGCGCTCCAGGCTTAACTGTAGAAACCATACTGAGTTAAAACAATCAAAGGGCATGAGTATGAAAAAAGCTTATTATCTACTGCTGGCGGCATTTATTGCGCAGCACACTATGGCCGGGCAGTCCGCTGACGAGAAGAAACTGGTCACCTACGTAGACCAGCATCACGCTGAGCAAGTATCTTTTCTGGAAACACTCGTTAACATTAATAGCGGAACAGAAAATGTGAAGGGTGTTACTCAGGTTGGCAATTTGATGAAGCAGAAGCTTGACGAGCTCGGTTTTGAGACGCAATGGCATGCTCTGCCTGCCGGCATGAACCACGCGGGAAGTCTTGTTGCTGTTCACAAGGGCAAATCACCCAAGCGTATGTTGCTGATAGGCCATCTGGACACCGTCTTTCCCGAGGAAAGCAAATTCCAGAAATTCACTTACATCGAAGAAGGCAAAAAAGCAAAAGGCCCGGGCGTCATTGATGACAAGGGTGGCATGGTGACGATGCTTTACGCCTTGCAGGCCCTGAAAGCCAACGGTTCGCTGGAAAACATGAATATCGCCGTTGTGCTGGTCGGTGATGAGGAGCTGGCAGCTAGGCCGACAGACATATCGAGAAAAGTACTCACTGATGAGGCCAAGAAAAGTGACGTCGCGCTGGGTTTTGAATTTGCCTTGTCCGCAAACCAGCTGGTAACCAACCGCAGAGGCCTTAGCGAGTGGTTCCTGACGAGTAAGGGCGTGGAGCAACACTCGGCGAAGATTTTCCAACCTATAACAGGCTTCGGTGCCATTTACGAATCTGCGCGCGTGCTGGATCAGATAAGATCGCAACTGTCGAACACCCCAGGGCTGACCATCAATCCCGGCATAGCGCTTGGAGGGGCAAGCGCGAGTGAATATATAGAGAATGGCAAGGGTGTTGCCACTGGCAGAAAGACCAGTGTAGCGGCGGCCTCGCTTGTTCATGGCGATCTACGTTTCGCTAGTGACGATCAAAAGGCCCTGGCCGAATCGAAGATAAAGGCTATTGTCAGCAATCCTCTGGCTAACACAAGCAGCGAGTTTGTACTCAAACCGATCATGCCTGTCATGGAAGAGACTAAAGGCAACCTAGAGCTGTTGAAGCAGTACAGCGAAGTCAGCCAGGATTTGGCCGGCCCGGCGTTGGAGCCAGTACCCTCGGCAGAGAGGGGCGGTGCAGACATCTCTTACATAAGCAAGTTCGTCAACGCCAGTCTGGATGGACTCGGGGCAGCAGGCGATGCGACACACACTGAAAACGAAATCATAGACCTTAGCTCTTTGGTCGTGGCGACTAAACGAGCCGCTATTTTTATGAGTCGCTACAGCGAATAGAGGCATAAAGCGGATAGCTCAGTGCTGGGCTATCCACTTTACCTGCGAGGAACACGCTATACCTAGGTGCTGTTCCCGCTTTCACGTAGGCAGCACAGAGAAACTCAGGCCGTTACTATGATGCTTTCATAGTTTATCTTGAGTTTGTCGAGTCGAGAAGCTATCGCTCAGAAATGCTTCAATCGGGCGAAGACACCTTCCACCAGTCAGATGCAACTTGAACCGCCCCGGGTTTCTCGGAGACTCCAACCTTTGAGAGGATGGAGCGATGAAAAAACTACCGAAGTATTCCCCAGAGGTCCGTGAGCGGGCCATCAGGATGGTTTTCGAACACCTTCCTGAGTACGAGTCGCAGTGGGCCACCATCAGTGCCATTGCCCCCAAGATCGGCTGCACGCCCGAGACATTACGGCTGTGGGTTCGCCAATCTGAGCGCAACAGCGGCCAGCGTGATGGGCTGAGCACAGTCGAACGTGAGCGAGTCAAGCTCTTGGAGCGTGAGAACCGTCAGTTGCGTCAAGCTAACGAGATCTTGCGTAAGGCCTCAGCCTATTTTGCCCAGGCGGAGCTCGACCGCCCATTCAAACGATGAAGACGTTTATTGATGAAAACCGCCAGTCTTACGGGGTCGAGCCGATTTGCAAGGTGTTGCCAATCGCCCCGTCGACGTACTACCGGTACGCTGCTCAGCAGGCTGACCCCAGCCAGCAGTCAGCGCGTGCGCAGCGTGACCAGGAACTGGGTGAGCACATCCAGCGAGTCTGGGATGAGCACTTCCAGGTATATGGCGTGCGCAAGGTCTGGCGACAATTGCTGCGTGACGGACTGCAAGTCGCCCGCTGTACGGTGCAACGTCTGATGGGAGAGCTGGGCCTGCAAGGCGTGGTACGCGGCAAGCCCGTCAAGACGACGGTCAGCGACCAAGCCAGGCCGTGCCCGCAGGATCATGTCAACCGTCAGTTTGTGGCTGAGTGCCCGAACGCCCTATGGGTATCGGACTTTACCTACGTCAGTACCTGGCAGGGTTTTGTTTACGTGGCCTTCATCATTGATGTCTTTGCCCGATTCATCGTCGGTTGGAAGGTGTCCAGTTCAGCGCGTACCGATTTTGTACTCGATGCACTGGAGCAAGCCCTTTACGCCCGTCGCCCAGTCAAGCAGGGTGGACTCATTCACCACAGTGACCGTGGCGTGCAGTACGTGTCCATTCGCTATACCGAGCGTCTTGTCGAAGCCGGTATTGAGCCATCGGTCGGGAGTGTCGGTGACTCTTACGACAATGCTTTGGCTGAGACCATCAATGGTCTTTACAAGGCTGAAGTGATTCATCGACGCTCTTGGCCCACACGGGGGGCGGTGGAGCTGGAAACCCTGAAATGGGTGGACTGGTTCAATCACCGCCGCCTGCTGGAGCCAATCGGTCATATTCCACCGGTCGAAGCAGAAGCAATCTATTATCAGCAACTCACCGAGTCTGCCCAGGTGGCATGACTCAAACAAAAGGGTCTCCGAGAAACCCGGGGCGGTTCAACTGGCAGTCCGCGAGCGACTACAGCCAAAGGAGTCTTGGAGGTGTTACCGACTCGGCTTTTTCCGGTTAACTACTCCTTTGTACTTGTCGCACCTGCACTGTGATAGTGAGTGTTGGCATAGCTGCCACCAACAAAAAACCACTCCCGGCACGGCTCGGCCATCAGTTCCTGAAGCACCTTGAACCACTTTTCTGAAGCAGACCAGGGATTGAACTGGGCAGCCTGCGGCTGCAAATTGTGGGATTTTGAAATCGGTTATCATAGCCGAAATCGAGTCGATCCCTCCTCAGCACAGGCTTACACATGGCGTCAGAGACCAAAAAACGTAAACGGGCGAGCCGGGCAAAAGCCAAGGCAAAGCAGACCCGTCTCCAACGCGCCGGGCATACTACCTTCGTGCCCGATACCGACTTTTCCTTCGATATCGATCCTTTCGGTGATGTCGATCTTTGTAGTTGCTGCCAGACAACGTATCTGAACGACAGGTTTCCCGACGCTTCTTGCGTAAGCGTTTAGATGAGAGAAGGGCCAGGCGGATTCGCCATCACCGCCGTCATTCACCACGATGAGGAGCCGCCCTGCTGACGTGGCCTCTGCACCGCCTGCTTACAAACCTCGACCGCTCAAAAACCTCTTCACGGCCAACGGCTGCTGGGCAGATTTGCTGGAAGCCGGCGGTCTGCGCCAAATCGAAGTGGAGTCGATCAGCAAAATGCTCGCCTGCGGCACCTCGATACTGGGCGTCAAACACTACACCTGTGCCAATGAGCATTGCCCGCACGTCAAATACCTGTGCAACACCTGCCATTGCCGGGCCTGTCCTTCCTGCGGCAAAAAGGCCACCGACCAGTGGATCGCCGTGCAAAACAACCGTCTGCCCGACTGCCCCTGGCAGCATCTGGTGTTCACGCTGCCCGACACGCTGTGGTCCCTGTTCTTCTACAACCGCTGGCTGCTCGATGCGCTGTTTCGTCTGGCGGCCGATAACCTGATCTACACCGCCAAGCGGCGCGGTTTGCGCGTCGGGATTTTCGGTGCGCTGCACACCTATGGCCGGCGGCTCAACTGGCATCCCCACGTCCACCTGTCGGTGACCGCGGGCGGCCTGGATGAGCAGGGCGTCTGGAAAAATCTGTCGTTCCACAAAGAGGCCCTGCGGCGGCGCTGGATGTGGCTGGTGCGCGATTACCTGCTGGGACAGCCGCTTTCGCAATTGACGATGCCGCCGCAGCTGGCCCACATCCACTGTGAAAGCGACTGGCGCCGTCTGATACTGACCGCTGGTGGCCAGCACTGGCACATCCACTTGTCGAAGAAGACGAAAAACGGCCGAAAGACCGTCAATTACCTGGGCCGCTACCTGAAAAAACCGCCCATCTCGGGCAGCCGATTGGCCCATTACACCAACAGCGCGACCTTGAGTTTTACCTACCTGGATCACCGCACGCAGACCTATCAGCAGGAAACGCTGAGCCAGACCGACATGCTGCGCCGGGTGGTGCAGCACATCCCGGAGAAGCACTTTCGGATGATCCGGTATTTTGGATTTCTGGCCAACCGCGTCTGTGGCCGACAGCTACCCCGGGTGTATGAGGCGCTACGCATGGAAAGGCGTGGCAAAGCGCCAAAACTGTATTTTGCGCAGATGAGTAAAGCGTTCTTGCATCGGGATCCGTTCAGCTGCGTGCTGTGCGGAGCGCGGATGGTGTACACCGCAGCCATCGCCGGCCTGACCGTGCAGGGCCTGGTCAACAATGCCCACAGCATCGCGCAATTGAGGTACGTGCCGGCCTGATACGGGAGAGGTGCGTCCAAAATCTGGAAAAGGTAAAGAAAAGTCGCTTTCAATCCATTTTTCGGCGTGGGTGATGGGTAAAAAAAGCTTTTTGCCGCCATCGACGCCACGTTGGCATCACGCCGAGGGGACCTTTTTTGGCGGATTACCTTGTATAGGAATTATTGAAATTCCTATACATGAACTGCTCCGACTTCCAAACTCCTTAGGCAAGTCTCGCCAAAGGCAGCCCACCCGCATGCGGTACAGCACGCCTTCAGCAGTGGTGCGCAAACTACGCTTGCTGAGGATCAATTCGTAGCAGAATTTTTCGTGACTTCGGCCAGACGAGTATTGTGAGAATGCCTATTTACGCTACGGTTTTAATTTCGAGACACCTGGTCGAAAATTCCCTCTTTTGGCGAGCGCTTACTATTTGAAGGATAAAAAGGTCACTCTGGGGTCCGGGGAGCAATGGAACAGCCAACCGACTTAAAGAGCCGCAGGACTCTCCTGAGCTCACGGTAATCCGCTCAATACGCTGTCCGAAAGAGGGTCGCTCAACGGACGCTAAGCAATCGATCGTTCAAGACCCGTAAATACGCCACACTAGGCGTCTCATTTAGCTGGTACTAAATTTATTGCGTTGAAGGGGGGCTTTACGTTACATTTTTGGGCATGACTCAGACTCTGATTGGCTATGCTCGTTGTTCGACCGACAAACAGGACCTTACTGCACAGCATGATGCCCTGCTGAAACTCGGTGTGGCACCAGATCGTATTTACACTGATCCTGGTTTACCGGGACGAACAGAGCGCGCCCTGGCCTTGATCAGGCCCTTGCGGCTGTGCGCAATGGCGATATCCTCGTTGTCTCAAAACTCGATCGGCTCGCCCGCTCTGTTCCCGATGCTCGCACGATCGGCGACAGTCTTGCGGCACGTGGCGTGAAACTACAGCTTGGGTCCAGCATCCATGACCCGACTGATCCCATGGGCAAGCTGTTTTTCAACATCCTCGCTACCTTCGCCGAGTTTGAGGCCGATCTGATCCGACTGCGTACTCGCGAGGGCATGGCCGTCGCACGAGCCAAGGGAAAACTAAGAGGTAAGAAGCCCAAGCTCTCCGATCGTCAGCAAAAGGAGCTACGGCGGATGTACGATACGAGTAAATATTCGATCAGCGACCTGGCTGAACTGTTCTCGATCTCACGACCAACCGTCTATCGTACCCTCGCCCGACAGCCGGTTTGATGTCATGCCCGTTAGCTTCCTGTCCGCCACACAACGGGAACGCTACGCTCGCTATCCAGAGACACTTTCCAGTGAAGAGCTGACGCGCTACTTCCACCTGGACGATGATGACCGCGAGTGGATCGCCACCAAACGTCGTTACAGCAGTCGTCTGGGCTATGCACTACAACTGACAACCGTGCGCTTTCTTGGCACCTTTCTGGAAGACCCAACGGCCGTGCCAGAAGCCGTACTGCGCACCCTCGCAACCCAGCTCAATATTCCTGAATTTGCCGATTGCGTCGCAGCTTATCGCAGAACCAGACAACGCTGGCAGCACACAACAGAAATTCGCGCACGCTATGCCTACAGTGAGTTCACAGACACCGGCAATCAATTTCACCTTGGCCGCTGGCTATGCGCCCTGTGTTGGACAGGCACCGACCGTCCGAGTGTGCTTTTCGAGCATGCCAACAGTTGGTTGATCGGTCACAAGGTACTGCTGCCTGGCGTCACCCTTTTGGAGCGGTTCGTTGCCGAGGTGCGGTCGCGCATGGAGTCGCGCCTTTGGCGGCTGCTGACGCGTGACGTGACAGATGTCCAGCGCCAACGCCTCGACGATTTGCTGGACCCTGTCGAGGGCAGTCGCCAATCCTGGCTTGATCGATTGCGCAAGGGGCCGGTACGCGTGAGTGCCCCTGCACTGGTACAAGCACTGTTGCGCATCGAAACGATACGTGATCTGGGAATCAAACTGCCTAACACCAAGGTGCCGCCCAGTCGCATCGGGGCATTGGCACGCTTTGCCAGCACAGCCAAAGTCTCAGCCGTGGCCAGACTTCCATACGCACGGCGCATGGCTACCCTGGTGTCTTTTGTCCACAGCCTAGAAGCCAGTGCTCATGACGATGCCCTTGATGTGCTCGACCAGTTGTTGCGCGAACTGTTTAGTAAGGCGCAAAAGGAAGATCGCAAGACCAGGCAGCGTACGTTGAAGGACTTGGATCGGGCTGCTTCAACGCTGGCCAGCGCATGTCGAATGCTGCTCGACCCAAGTCTGCCAGACGGCGAATTACGCGAGCGAGTGTATGCCGCTATTGGACAAGACGAACTGAGCCAGGCCCTGAACGATATTGGTACGCTGGTGCGTCCGCCAGACGATGTTTTTTACACCGAACTGGCGGCCAAACAGGCGACTGTGACGCGTTTTTTGCCGACGCTGCTGCGTGTCATCCAGTTCGATGCCAATCCGACAGCACGCCCACTGGTACAGGCACTGCAATGGTTGCATCAGAGGCCAGATCATGATCCAGCCATCACCATTGTGGACAAGGCGTGGCAACGCCATGTCGTGGGAGAGGACGGCAAGATCAATGCTAAAGCCTTTGCCTTCTGTGTCCTCGCCAAGTTGCGTGTAGCGATTCGTCGGCGCGACGTATTTGTCAGCTCCAGCTGGCGATATGCCGACCCGCGCGCGGGCCTATTAGAAGGGACCGAGTGGGAGGCTGCGCGGCCTGTCATTTGTCGCTCACTGGAGCTGAGCGTGCAACCGCAGGCCACCTTAGCCGCGTTGGCGCAGGAACTAGATGAAACCTATCGGCGTGTCGCTGAACGCCTGCCCGACAACGACGCGGTTCGCTTTGAAACGATTGGCGACAAGATAGAGCTCGTGCTTAGCCCTCTGGAAGCACTGGCGGAACCGGCGTCGCTGATTGCTTTGCGTAATGAGATCAAGACCCGCATGCCGCGCGTCGATCTGCCGGAAATCCTACTGGAGATCACCGCCCGCACCGGCTGCATGGAGGCGTTCTCGCATCTGACCGAACGCACAGCACGTGCCACCGATCTAAACACCAGTCTGTGCGCGGTGCTCTTGGCCGAAGCCTGCAACACTGGCCCCGAACCGTTTGTACGCCAGGACACACCAGCACTGCGGCGGGACAGACTGCTGTGGGTTGATCAAAACTACGTGCGTGATGACACCCTGACCGCCTGCAATGCCGTCCTGGTAGCCGCACAAAACCGCATCGCACTGGCCCGCACTTGGGGCGGCGGCGATGTGGCTTCGGCTGATGGCATGCGTTTTGTGGTGCCTGTGCGCACCGTGCATGCCGGACCAAACCCAAAATACTTCAATCGTGGACGCGGCGTGACTTGGTATAATCTGCTGTCCGATCAATACTCGGGGCTGAACGCGATTACCGTCCCCGGCACCTTACGCGACAGCCTGGTGCTACTGGCGGTCGTGCTAGAGCAGCAGACCGAATTGCAGCCCACGCAAATCATGACCGACAATGGAGCCTATAGCGATGTAGTGTTCGGCCTGTTCCGGCTTCTGGGCTATAGGTTTAGCCCACGCTTGGCCGACATCGGTGGCACGCGGTTCTGGCGAGTTGATGCGCAAGCCGACTATGGCGAACTCAATGCACTGGCAAAACAATGTGTCAACCTTGACCGCATTACACCGCATTGGGACGACGTACTGCGTTTGATTGGATCACTCAAACTTGGCTTGGTGCCAGCGATGGGAATCATGCGCACCCTGCAGGTCGATGAGCGACCGACACGATTGGCCCAGGCCATCGCTGAAATTGGTCGCATCGACAAGACCATTCACACACTGAACTTCATTGACGACGAGTCGCGCAGGCGCGCAACGCTGCAGCAACTCAATCTCGGCGAGGGTCGCCATAGTCTGGCTCGCGAGGTCTTCCACGGCAAGCGCGGCGAACTGTTCCAGCGCTACCGCGAGGGGCAGGAGGACCAGTTGAGTGCGCTCGGCCTGGTCGTAAACATGATCGTTTTGTGGAACACCCTGTACATGGACGCGATACTCACGCAGTTACGCCACGAAGGCTATCCGGTGCGCCCCGAAGACGAGGCGCGGCTTTCGCCGCATATCAACATGCTTGGGCGCTACTCATTCTCCGTGCCGGAAGCCGTCGCACGCGGAGAACTGCGCCCACTTGGGAAAGCATCAGAATCTGAATTACTCAACTCTATTGGAACAAACACCCATGAGCCATCCACCTTTCCAACAAGCGCTGACCGAGGCCGAACTCGATAGGCTGACTGGTTTTCTTGATGCCATTGGCTCACCGGCCATGAACATTGAAATGCTTGACGGCTATTTTGCGGCACTGATCTGTGGTCCGGAGATGGTGCCTCCCAGCGAGTACCTGCCACAAATCTGGGGCGAGAATTTCAGTTTTGAGAGCAACGCTCAGGCTACCGACATGATGGGGCTCATCATGCGCCACTGGAATACGATTGCATCGGTATTGCTTCACACGCTGGAGGAGCCTGACGTGTATTTGCCAGTGCTGTTGGAGGATGGTGATGGCATTACTTACGGCAACGATTGGGCTCTGGGCTTTATGCGCGGAGTTCAGGCCCGACCTGGAAGTTGGCGTGACCTGATCGACAGCGACGAACATAGCGGGCCGATGCTCCCCATCATGGTCTTGGCCTATGAGAATGACCCCGATCCAGCGCTGCGACCACCGTCGGTTACTAACGAAAAGCGTGAAGAAGTGATTGAGATGATGATCGCCAGTTTGACGATAATCTATCGCTTCTTCGAGCCTCATCGATGGCCGCTGGCACAGACACCACTCGATGTACCACTACGCAGAGAAGGACCGAAAATTGGACGCAACGCCCCCTGTCCGTGCAGCAGTGGACGCAAATTCAAGCATTGCTGCGGATCCAACTCCCCAACGATGCACTGACCATCAGGAAATTGCGCTTAACTGACTTCCCTGTTCCATTGCTCCCCAGACCCCTTCTACACGGGACCTCTTTACGTCTGATGCTGGGGCGAATAGAGAAAACGGAAAAAATCGTACGCTAACGTGAATTCTGTCAGGTTGAGGTCCTAGAAGTTGACGGCGATCCGTCAGGAAATACAGTAAACCGCCCTAGGGTCTGTTCCCGTTTCGACGTAACCCATTGATCTCTATGAGAACAGGCCCGTATTGTTGGAGTTCTCACACAACACCAATACGAGCCTGCAATGCCCCGATTAATGCTCAGTGATGAGCACTGGCCGAAGCTTCGAGAAATTTTGCTGCACGAATCGATCTACAACAAGCGAGATTTGCGCACCACGGTTGAAGGCATGCTGTACCGCATGCGTGTGGGTTGCCCTTGGCGAGACCTGCCGAAAGCGTTTGGAAACTGGAGCAAGGTCTACAAGCGGTTCAATGCCTGGTCTGCTTCAGGCAAGTGGGTCAAGGTGCTTGAGGTGCTGATGACCGATCCTGACATGGAGTGGGTTTTCATTGATGGCAGCTATGTAAAGGCTCATCAGCACAGTGCAGGTGCTGCCAGCACGCAGGACCAGGCCATCGGAAAAAGCCGAGCCGGTAACACCAGCAAGATTCACCTGGCTGTAGACGCTTGTGGGCTGCCCATTGCATTTGACGTGACCGGAGGCCAGACCAATGATTGTTCGCAGGCGGCCTCGTTGATTGCCAAGATGCCCAATGCAGAAGTGATCATTGCGGACAAGGGCTACGACACTGAAGCGATACGCGCTCAGGTCGAGCAGCAAGGCAGCAAAGTGGTGATTCCACGAAAGCGCAATTCTCTGAAAGGGAACGCAGATCTGGACAAAGGGTTATATCGCAATCGACATCTCGTAGAAAACGCCTTTGCCCGGTTGAAGCATTTCCGGGCGGCGGCTTCTCGGTTCGACAAACTCAAGAGAAACTATGAAAGCGTCATAGCAATGGCCTGCGCTTTTCTGTGGCTGCCAATGTGAAACGGGAACAGACCCTAGTCTGACGCGGTGCCGGGTGGTGCAGCACATCCCGGGAAAGCATTTCCGGATGATCCGGTATTTTGGTTTTCTGGCCAATCGGGTCTGCGGGAAATACCTGCCGAAGGTCTATGAAGCGCTGAAGATGGCGACGCCAGGACCGGTACCAAAGCTGTATTTTGCGCAGATGGCCAAAGCCTTTCTAAACGTCGATCCGTTCCGTTGCGTGCTGTGTGGCGCGCGGATGGTATACACGGCGGCGCTCAGCGGGCTGACGGTGCAGGGACTGATCCTCAACGCTCAGGCGATCGCGCAGATGAGGTACGTGAAGCCCTGACAGGGGTAAGGTGCGTCCGCACCTAGGCTTCGCGGTGAAATAACCTGCATTAACGCTTACTGATAGGGATTTTCACTACATAAGTAACGCATCAGCGTCTTCCTACGCATCGCTATGAAGGCATGACGCCTCCGTCATAGCGTCAGCCTGATGCATAGGCATTTTGAAATTCCTATGCATCAAGTGCAGCTAATTGAATCATGGCGCCTTCACGCCCAATTGAGGTGCCGCTAACTATACTAATTAAGGATGAAGCGCATCTGAATATCGAAGTGCCCACCGGAATTTTTGCCTCTACCGTGTCTATAACCTCAAGATAATCGGTCGGTCCCTTCGACTTTTCCTCTTTACGCACTGCTAGCTGAAGTATTGCACCCGCCACTAACCCGCCAAGACCTACCGTGATCAGTGGAAAGTACCACGGTTGCTGCGTGGCTAAGCCGCCATAGGATTCAGCTGACCCGTACAGCAACACGCTTAGCCAATGAATGGCAGTTTTAAAGAACCAAGTGGCGCCTGCTGCGAGAATTCCCACGGGCACGGCTAAAAGATAGAGGCCGTACCGGCTCATATTGAACACCACAATCAATCGAACCTGGCGAACTTCTTCTCTAGCCTTGCTGACAGCCAACTCCCTGGATAAATCACCAGAAAATAGATCAATGCGACACAGGTAAATACTTCCAGTGGCTTATAGAATGCAGAACTCAACAAACGTCCTTGGTACATGATTTCATGGACCGCAATGACCGAGCAAAGGGACGTCATCTTAGCCATCTCGATACCACGATTTGTAAATGCGGGTAGCATCCGCTTGAAGACCTGCGGGAAAATTATTCGTTTCAAGATTTGGCTCTGAGCCATACCAATTGCCTTAGCCCCCTCCCATTGCCCACGGGCTACGGATTGAATGCCGCTACGGTATATCTCCGTGCAGTACGCAGAGGTGTTGAGCGTCAGGCCCAGGATAGCGGCTTCAAATGCACTAAGCTGCTGCCCCGTGAGTACGGGCAATGCATAGTAAAACCAAATTAGCTGGATGAGCACTGGCGTGTTACGAAAAACTTCGACATATGCGATAGCTAAGCAATTTAAAATCCGGCTGTTGGAGGTCCTTGCCAATCCCATAGCCGCCCCGATAGCCATGCCAATTGGAAAGGCGACGATCCACAGTTGAAGAGTCATCCATACCCCGCGCATAAGAACTGGCAGACTCGCGAGTGTTACGGTCATATCCCAAGAAAAATTCATATCGACACTCCTCAATACCTACCCATGCGGTGTTCAGCAAAACGGAAGACTGTACTCAGCATCAGCAGTGACACGAAATAGATTAGTGCGACAGTCGTATAGACCTCTAGAGGGCGGAAGGTGATACTGTTCACTTGCATTGCTTCGTAGACGATGTCTGCGTATGCCAGGGTGGACGCAAGTGAGGTGGTTTTAGTCAGTTCAAATGTCCGCTCTATGAATGGACCGGTCATCCTGCGCATTGCCTGAGGAACGATTACACGATAAAGGGCCCTTGAATGCGTCATGCCGATTGCTTTTGCTCCCTCCCATTGGCCACGCTCAATAGATTTGATACCTCCGCGAAAAACCTCTCCATAGAAAGCCCCTGATTGTGTCGCCAGAGCGATGGTCGCAGCCCAATAAGGAGATAGGTTGATCCCCGCCACCATCGGCAAAGCATAAAAAAACCAAAAAAAGTGCACTAACGGTGGCGTATTTCGATAAAACTCCACGAAGATAGTTGCTGGTACAGACAAATACCTTTTAGGCGACAGGCGCATCAATGCTACAGCGAGGCCTACTAGGATACCAAGCCCAATGGCCAACCCGGCCAACTGAGCTGTTCCTATAATGCCGGTCCAAAACATGTCGCGGTACTGCCAAACCGCGCCAAAGTCCCATTGATAGTCCATGGTACACCTAAATCGTTAAATATAATTGGAGCTGGGAGCAGCTGAAGCCGCACCCAATTTCGTCTTAGTTGCTTTTCATAACACTTGGTACTTTAGCTGGGTCCAATCCTTTGGTAGCCATGTAGCCAGCGAAGATTTTCTGGATATCTCCCGAATCATTCAACTTCTGGATCTCGGTATTAAGATAGCTGACCCAGACTTGGTCTTCTTCTTTTCGAACGCCTGCGCTAGTAGGTATTTCGACAACAGGCTCTGGAACAATCAAATTTCCGGTATGGATGTGGGACTGCGCGATGGCGAGCACGGGGTGATAGAAGGCGAATGCATCTACACGTTTCGCCATAAAGGCCGCGACGGTCTCATCAGTATTCGCGAAGCGCTCAATCTTGGCATTGGGTAAACGCTTGGTCAGATCACGATCAGTAGCAGTCCCGAGGGCAACCCCAATGCGCACGTCCGGTTTGTTTAGATCTTCCCAGCTATCAGCTTTCAAACCGTCCTTCGCCAGCACCCCCTGCTTGTACCAGAGCAACGGTTGGGTAGGAAAATCCAGCGCTTTTTTGCGTTCTTCTGTCGCATCCAATACGAAAAACACGTCGATTTGGTTCGCTTGAAGGGCAGCGGGGGCGTTGCCGTAGGTGGTTTCAACCGGTACGACTTTTATGCCGAGGTCCTCGCCTATTTTCTCGCCGACTCTGAAGCCGACACCGGTCCACTCACCACTGATCGGATCCTTGTAATACCAAGGATCGCCAGACGCCACACCTATTCGTAGTACCTTAGCGCTCTTGACCTTGTCCAGAGTGTTTTCCGCAGCCGTTGCAATGAGCGGAAATGCAGTGGCGCAGCATACCAACACCGCACAAGCCGAATTACGAACTACCTTACTGAGACTTTTCATGGTTTCCCCCTGAAACTTAGGCTTAGTTAACTGTTAATGTAGTTTTCGTACAATTCTGCAAGCTTGGCAGTTAGTGGGCCAGGATTGCCTTCCCCAATGACCTTTCCGTCTACAACCGTAACAGGCGTGATTCCACCCAATGTCCCGGTGAGAAAAGCTTCATCGGCGGTGTATACTTCGGCCAAGGTGTAATCCCCGACGAACAACTTGATACCATTCTCTTCGGCAAGGCGCTTGATATTCTTATGTGTAATACCGTTGAAATTGTATTTCCCTGTCGAAGTCCATAACTCATCATTACGCACTATAAAAAAGTTCGTTGAGTTGCAGCTCGCAACAAAGCCATGCGGATCCAGCATAAGTGCTTCGTCCGCACCGGCATTGATTGCTTGTATTAGAGCCTGGATAAAATTCAGGCGACTGTGTGAATTAAGACGCAGATCGAAAACATCAGGGCCACTGCAACGATAAGTCGACGTAAACAGTTTAAGTCCGGTCTTCTTGCTCTTATCGATCACTTTGTATTCTGCCACGATCACGATGGTTGCTTTACCCAGCGCAAAACGGGGATCTTGATTTGGCGTATGTTTCTTACCCCGAGTAACCATTAGACGCACATGGGCGCCATCAGCCATACTGTTGACCTCAAATGTCTTGAGGACGAGAGCCTTAAGCTCCTCCTTTGTATGGCCTATATCCAACTCAATAGATTTAGCGCCTTCGAAAATTCGATTTATATGCAAGTCAAAGGATACAACTTTACCCTTTACAAGTCGCAGGCCCTCCCAAACACCATCACCAAGCACAAAGCCACTATCGAATACGGAAACAGTAGCTTCGTTTTTTGGGACGAACTCACCATTTAAATAAACCAACACGTTTTCATTGCGGCTGTCAGGCAGATAGCCCTGGGAGCTGGTAGTCGAGCGAGCGGTACTCATGTGAAATCCTTAAAGGTTACGTCAAAAATGGAATGCAGTGAAACGCTTGATGAAATCTTGGGTTTTTTCTTTCTGAGGTAACTTCAGCACTTCCTCTGGAGTGCCCATCTCGTGAAAAGCACCATCTGCGAAAAAAATTACACGATTAGCAAAATGATAAGCAAACCCCAGCTCGTGTGTAACAAGCAACATAGTACGACCTTCATCTGCCAGCTGATTGATCACGTTCAGCACTTCACCTACCAGTTCAGGATCTAGCGAAGAAGTTGGTTCGTCGAATAACAAAATTTCTGGTTCCATTGCCAGAGCGCGGGCGATGGCAACACGCTGCTGCTGACCACCTGAAAGCCTACTAGGATATGCATCTACCTTATCGTTCAGACCAACCTTCGCTAATTCACGCAAAGCAATTTCGCGTGCTTGGTCCATATTCAATTTTCGAACTTGGATAAGACCTTCCATGACATTCTCAAGCACTGTCATATGCGGAAACAAGTTAAACTGCTGGAAAACCATACCAACTTTTTTCCTGACCTCACACAAATCCTGCTCTGGATAAGACATCCATACCTCACCATTAGCGCCCTGGCCTACTTGCTTCCCTATGGTCTTCCCGTCAAGTTTTATCACGCCTGCCGTGGGAGTCTCCATGAAGTTCAGGCAGCGTAGCATTGTACTTTTACCTGAACCGCTCCCACCAATGATGGCAATCCTATCGCCTTTTTTAACTTCAAGATCCACGCCTTTCAGGACGTGCAGGTCCCCGAACTTCTTGTGCAAACAAGAAATGCTCATCAGTGTTTCTGACATGACTTATACCTATTTTAATTCACTTAAAACGGTGCTATCCCTGGTGGGCCTTGAGCGAAGCAACTACTTTCTCTAAACCACGCTGCCCGTGATCTTTAATTTCATCCGCCATTTTCTCAAAGCTCTCACCGCAAGCTAGCGACACATAATCTTCGTGTGCATCAAGCTTGGCCCCGGCGCGACCATGACTTTCTTGATGTACAGACCAATATAGCTGAAGCTGCCCCGACAGGCTTTTCCACGTATTCAAAAGAAGAGTATTACCGCAGCTTTCAAAAACAGCCCCATGCAGACTCAATTCGGCCTTAATAGCAGCAGGTTTATTACCGGCCATTATGCAAACCCTTAGCAGCAGAAACATTGATTTGAGCTTTGTCATGATGCCCGTTATTGATCATCATGAAGCCTGCTTACCCACCGCTGCTGCTTCAGATGAGTCCAGCCTACGCACCTCGACCGCTCAAAAACCTCTTCACCGCTAACCAGTATTGGGCACATCTCCTCGAAGGGGGCTATGAAGACATGACGCCTTCTTCATAACGTCAACTTGATGCATAGGCATCTTAAAATCCCCATGCATAAACTCATCAGTCCTCGTTTAGCCGCAGCGGAACGAACTGACACTCAGATGCTGACTTTGTACATTCATATCCTTGAATTCCAACCGCGCCACGCTCTTTAATCCAATTGTGCTGACCTTCAATGGAAACGATAAGTGTCTTTAGTCTATTCTCATTTCCTGCTTTTCGATACTCAAGATCTATTACGCCATTATCTCCGCTTAGTGAATAACTACAGTTAGTCAATGTTCCTCCCTTCTGACTTTTATCCACTGAAAGATATAAAGCAGTGGAAAACTCTTTAATGGAGTGTTTCTTGTGTGGTTGAGAAACCCAGTTCCCCTCCCAACCAGCAAACGTTTCCGGCGCAATATAGATACCATTAACGTACTTCACGCTTTGCGGGACAGGACAACTCATAGCATGAGCGTTAGCTGCCATAATGCAGGGGGATGCGGTCAATATAGCCGCCAGCAGACTGGTCTTGTGAAGCCTGTTCATAGCACTTGTCCTCTTGTCTGGTTCTTATAAATAGAATGAATGACTAGGCTCTATACGTAAACCAAAAAATACGATTGCTTGTAGAGAGCACGGAAGTGTTAGTGGAGCCGCACCAGCCGGCAGTTCCCAGCCTGCGGGGAAATATGAGGGCCGGGGAGCAATGAACATCGATTTGAGCTTTGCCATGAGGCCCATTATTGGGGGTGTAAGCCGGAACCCCGGAAAATTCCGTCGGAAAACGTCACCAGAGCGGTTTACGGCTGCTTTTGCTATCCGACACGGTTTTCCGTACATGTTTTGGCCGCTCAATCAAACAGTTTTCGGCTTGGCGACGTCGCAGCCGGAAAATAACTGTTTGGCGTCAATCCGCACCAGTACTGGCTTCTCGCCCATGACGGAAATTTCTGGGATTCCGGCTTACAACCCCTGTCAGGGCTTCACGTACCTCATCTGCGCGATCGCCTGAGCGTTGAGGACCAGTCCCTGCACCGTCAGCCCGCTGATCGCTGCCGTGTATGTCACCGCCACTGTAAAAATGACCCCCTAACGCCAACCTAGAATTGACCCCCCTGGGTAAAACTGGCGGCTTTGAGCTGCCAATATGTTGACCCAGGAGCAGTCTGTGGAAATTAAAGTGTTGGCCCGTCAGGGCCATGGCATCAAATTCATCGCCCGTGAGCTGGGTATTTCGCGTAACACCGTGCGCAAGTACCTGCGAAAGGCCCGGTCGCTACCCAGTGACAAGGTGAGACCCGCACGTCCGTGCAAAATCGACCCCTTCAAGGACTACCTGCACGAGCGTATTGAGGCGGCGCGCCCACACTGGATTCCGGCGACCGTCCTGCTGCGTGAGATCACGGCATTGGGGTACAGCGGCGGCGTCAGTCGTCTGAAGGCTTATATTCGCCCCTTCAAACGTAAGGCAGAAGAGCCGGTGGTACGTTTCGAGACACTGCCCGGCAAGCAGATACAGGTGGACTTCACCACCATTCGACGAGGCCGTCAGCCGCTTAAGGCGTTCGTGGCGACACTTGGTTTTAGTCGAGCAAGCTTTGTCCGTTTCTCCGAGCGAGAGGACAGCGAAGCCTGGCTGACAGGGCTTCGGGAGGCGTTCGCTTACTTTGGCGGCGTGCCCGAGCAGGCATTGTTTGATAACGCCGGAACCATCATCACCGAGCGAGATGCTTTTGGGGAGGGCCAGCACCGTTGGCATCCCCGATTGGCTGCGCTGGCCGATGAGTTTGGTTTTATTCCCAAGGTCTGCCGCCCTTACCGTGCCCAGACCAAGGGCAAGGTTGAGCGCTTCAACGGGTATCTGAAGGGCAGTTTCATTACCCCGTTGGCCGCTACGCTCAAGAGTGCGGGTCTGACGCTGGATGTGGTGACGGCCAACGCACATATCGGCCAATGGCTCGACGAAGTCGCTCATCAGCGGATTCACGGCACGACGGGTGTTCAACCGGCGGTACGTCTGGCCCAAGAGCAGCAGGTACTATTACCACTGCCAACACAGAGCCTGCGCCCACAACCCGCCCAAGGCCTACGCCTGGGACGGGTCCTGCCGTACGAGAGCTTGCAGCATCCGCTGTCGGTTTATGAGCAACTGCTGGAGGTGAGAGCATGAACCTTCAACATGCTCGCCTGACAGAACTATGCAAGGGGCTAAAGCTTGAGCGCGTCGGGGTGGACTGGCCGCACCTTGCCCAACAAGCAGCAAGCGGCGAAGACAGCTTTGCCGACTTCCTCGAAAAGCTGCTGGCTGCCGAGACCGATGCCCGAAGTGAACGCTCTCGACAGGCCCTGCTGAAAACTGCCGCGCTGCCCGCCGTGAAAACGCTGGAGCAATACGACTTCGCGTTTGCCACCGGCGTCCCCCGGGCACAGCTCCAGGAGCTGGCAGCATTGAGTTTTGTTGGGCGTACCGAGAACATCGTGTTCCTGGGGCCTAGTGGTGTAGGCAAGAGCCACCTGGCCATCGCCCTGGCCTACCGGGCAGTGATGGCCGGTATCAAAACCCGCTTCGTCACTGCGGCTGACTTGATGCTGCAACTGACCGCTGCGCACCGCCAGGAACGGCTCAAGGAATACTTCAGTCGTGTGGTGATGGCCCCTGGGTTGTTGGTCATCGATGAAATCGGCTACCTGCCGTTTGGTCGTGATGAAGCCAACCTGTTCTTCAATGTTGTCGCCAAGCGCTACGAGCAAGGCAGCCTGATCCTCACGAGTAACTTGCCGTTTACCCAGTGGGCCGGAACCTTTGCGGATGATCAAACACTGACAGCGGCCATGCTGGACAGGCTGTTACATCATGCCCATATCGTGCAGATGACAGGTGAAAGCTATCGACTCAAGGACAAGCGCAAAGCAGGAACCAAATCTTCTCGGGCCGAACCGGCTCGAAAATATGAACCCGAGGGGGGTCAAAACTAAGTTGGCGATTTAGCACGGAAGGGGGTCACTTTTTAGTTGGCGTTGACAAGTGCACATTCTGTTTCGTTACTCCCAAACCCTGAGTTCCAGAGCACCATAGTGGCGGACACAAGATTCAGTCCTCTACCCCAATAGCGCTTTTGTCTCTTTAGGCTCTAGATTTTGTGAAAGTACTATATCAAAAATGAAAATCAACCCTATTGAGACATAAAAAACGCCTCAGACACGCGTCCCGCAAGGGTGTACTCGAATGAGACAGAAACAGCGTGCGCTCACTCGCAGTCAATTCCGGTTCATGACGGTCGATTGCAGGTCGGATCAGATGAATGCAGGTTCATTCGCAAATAATCTCGGTCTGCTGGCTCGGATAGACGCAATTAATCCCGGTCGAAAAATGCGATGATTGCAGGTCGAGACCATTTCGATTGCAGGCCGCTACAAGTAACCAGTGCGCTCGGCTGATCGCCAACGCGATCATCTTCTACAACTCCGCCATCCTGTCTCGGCTGCTGACGAAGTACGAGGCGGCTAACAATACCAAGGCACAGGCGTTGATCACGCAGATGTCGTCGGCGGCGTGGCGGCACATCCTGCTGAACGGACATTACACCTTCCAGACCGACGGCAAACTTATCGATCTGGATACGCTTTTGGCGGGACTGGAACTGGGGTGACGGAAATTTCGGCGGTTCCGGCTTACAACCCCAGGCCGCTACAGCTATTTCTTATCAGATGAACATTCGGCCTCGTAAGCGCTTCGGGTTCAAATGCCCGATTGAAGTCATTACAGAGGTGATGGGCATGTATCATGAAGCTCCCACTTCAATTCAATGACCTTGTTGCACTCTGCACCTGCAACCGCCCATTGTTGTCGCTGCTAACGTACGTTTTCGATCCGTTGGACTTCGCGAACCCCTACAACAACAAACTGCATGACGAGAGCGGTACACGTAACGAATATCACATCACCTACATGACGAAATACTTCCGCGAGATAGGCGCTCAGGAGGGCGAGGCACTCGAGATATCGAAGAGCGATGTTTAAAAAACCTACAGAATCCGTGTAGTACGCGTGATTGCCACTTCAAAGCTTGACGATGAAGACGAAATCGACAGTGTGAGAATAAAGCTCAAGTCAGCGTGGCGCCGGGTCCATTGATTAAATTTTGAAATACGATAACCGTAGACAAGTGCCAAATAGACAAGACAGCTGCTTGCAGCGGTCATCAAATTGCGGTAGCTTCGCTCCGGCCTTTCATAATGCAAACTATTTGCATAGTAGTGGCAATTTGATTCGCCAACATACCAACTAACGTTCAGAAAAGGAGTCAAGCAATGGAGAATGACTACATCTCCGAGTTCGGTGAAGTTGTCGCTGTCGATGGACAAAGAAGCTCATTTGATCGCCCCCATACAAGCCTCGGCGGAAGCTGCGGCGGACAAGGCGGTGGGTGCGGTGGGTGCGGCGGCGGTGGTTGCAGTGGTGGTAATGGTGGCAGTGGTGGCAGTGGTCCAAGCGCTCCCGACCATGTGTAAAAACCTATTTAAAAACTAGGTTACCTGCAGCAGTCGTTACTCTTTTAAAAGGAGTAACGACCAATATATCAAAGGACTAAAATGTACTTCATTAGACCTTTCGGGCTCACCGGCGGTGTCGGTGGCACGTTACTCCTAGCTCCTCACGCTTCGGTACGTGTTATAGAAGAAAAGATGATTCGCTTCTTAACAGTTCTCGCTGGAGACAAAGCCCAGTATTTTAAGAAATGCGAACTCAATGCCTCCCTTCGCGCCGCAGAAATTGAGCCAGAGAAAGGCGTAAAATTTCTTCAGCACACGGGAATACTAGAGTCAGCGTCTGCGCATGAAGAAGAGAACAGACCTTTTTCAACATGCGCCCTGATAAGTGACCTGGGGGCAGCCACAGCAGCGCTCCAGTCCTCCCTCATCGCCGATGGAGTGAATATTTCCACACTGTGCACGCCTGACAGCATCCCCAATGAAGCCTTCCAAGACAGAACACTCATTGTTGTTGCTCTTGAAAACTATTCGTCTCAGGTCATACGAGATATCTATGATTCTTGCAGTAACCTCAATAACATCGGTTTCATCCAGGCATACTATTTTCGGCATGAGTTCAAAATTGACGGACTCTTCATGCCATCAATTGGCAGCCCCTGCCATTTTTGCCATTTTGAGCGATGGCGCAGTCGAGAACGACGGAGTTTTGGTAACAACAAGAGTTCCTGGCACCAAGTGGTCGAGCTGTTAAGCAACCATGAAAAGACAATACCTCCGAGCATCCCCCTGACTGATTGTGACCGGCATTTTTCTGCTCAGATTCTGCGCCGACGAGTTCAGCAACTTGTCGGCATCCCCATCAACCGGGTCCATCTTGATAGTTTTATCTCGGCCATCAGCGCCGACGTGATTCGCTGCAATGTATCGAGCGAACCCATCCCTCATTGGCATAGTTGCAGCTGCACGAAAGGGGTATGGTGACTCATGGGGAAAACTATCGAAATCTCACCCTTTGAGATCGGGCGATTCTCAGACCAAGAAATATACGATCACGTTATCGAGTTTCACTCCCGAAGCAATTACTCACTGTTTCCAGGCACTGCTCCACGCTGCTACTTATCAAGTGCTCCAGATAAAGCATTAGCTGAAATGATTGAGTCGGAACTCTCCATCTGGCCGGGCATAAAGCCTTCTGCACAGTTGACGAGTGCACGTACCGCACTACTTCGAGACGAGTCGGCAGAGTTTTTTGATGATGCATCGGTACTGGAGTTTTCCGTCATTGATCAGCTCATGACAAATAGTTTTTGCGCGAGAAGCAGCGAAAGCCGAAAGCGTCCTTATCCTTCAGGTGGGGCGCTCTATCCCATAGAAGTCTTTGTTTGCCGAGTTTCCAACAATGTGGATAATTGGCCTACAAAAGAAAATATCTTGCATCTTTTACCTTTATCCAGGCACTTGGAAGCAATGACCCTTCATGCACCTGATATTATCCTGAGCAATCTTTCTGGTGGAGATACTGGGCTTCTGGGGCAACCGCATTTCGCACTGGTCTATGCAATGCTCTTTGAACGTGCGCTCTTTAAATATCGCACGCGCGGCTATCGGCTTGCGCTCATGGAGGCCGGGTCAATGTATCAAACAGCTGATCTCAATGCCCAGGCGCTTGGTCTGCGCAGCCGAGTTTGGGCGGGATTCACTGACTTCCAGGTGGCCAAAACTATCGGTATTGATATGCGGCACATGGCTCCGTTGGTTGTACAATTCTTTGGCAATGCGAATAACTAAAATGATCAATATAACTCAACCCAGCGGATCGAATTGGCCTTCAAACTTTATGTTGACACCGCAAATAGCACGCGGGTTGCCAGCGCTTGCGCAAGCCTTTGATCATCACCGGGTCGCACCCACAAGTGCAGTCGGCACGCCGCGAGAGGCTATTTGCGGCACTGTCGGTGAATTCATGGAACGACGGCACTTCTATAATGAAGTTGTCCCAGAACAACGGCGCACTATTTCCGAAATGATGCCCCCCGACGCAGCGGATGCCTATATCGCGGCGCTTCGACAGACTGCACAGGTAGCGCTCAGGCCCTCAATCGCATCGCATCAGTTCTCGTGCAATGAGGTATTTAACTTGTTTTCCCATTGGCCTTGCTATGCGCCCACAGTCTTTATTTCATTGTCGAATTATAACCTTCAGAGTGATCAAGGGTATCTCCCGAACCGAGACACGACTGGCTGCGCGGTGCATCTTCGCCTTGAGTCCGCGATTGATGGAGCAATCAAAGAACTCATCGAAAGACAATGCCTGCTTCGGTATTGGATGACCAAACAGGTGAAGCAGGAAATTGTCATTACCGACGAGTTGGAGGGTCTTAACCAAGATACCAGGGTGTTAATACAGAAGCTTCGGAAAACAGGATCGTTAAAGCTCTACGAAATCACCATCCCCGGCTTTCCTGGCTATGCCGTGATGAGCTTATACGGGGCAGATGACGAGGCGCTTACTGTTCAATACTGTACCGGCCTCAGCTATGGATTTTCCGCAACTTCGGCAATTGATAAATCTATAGTTGAGCTCTGGCAAAGCTTCGCTTTTCTGCACTATTTTAAGGTTGGTGGATATGATATCAATGATATTGATGACAGTTATCATCGGCACTTCTGGGAATGCAACAAGCGCGCAACGTTTACTCTCATGACGGAGGAAGAGCCACTTCATGAAATTTTCATGCCCGACTTTTTGGCACAGCCAGAAATCATTCGTTCTGACCTTGAAAGACATCTACTCACCATCACAAAAAATGTCTTCTTCTATGCAAAGAGCGAATCGTTGAATGGGGCGCTGGTCTGGTTTGTGCGTGTGTTCAGTCCGGATTTTTTCATCCACATGGATTGTTCGAGCCCACTGAACCACAAAAATGCCATTGCTGCTGAGTTCCCCGTAGTCTATTCGGATCGAAGTACGCACATGGTCCCCTTTCCGTAGCCAACACTTCATAACAGATAACGGGATAAAAATTGAAAAATTGGATAGTGAATACTTACAAATTAAGTCGTTTGTTCATTATTGAGCAGATACGAGAACCTCTTGCGCTGTTCTGGTCGCTGATTGCTCCGCCGCTGCTCTTCGTGTTTCTCAACCTTGATTCGCTCAGCACCAATACCGCCTCTCCTGAATGGTATGAGGCTCAAGCCTCTTGGTATCTGAGCTACCTGGCGCTTTCCGTTACCCTCTTCGGTTTCTCCATGTACCTCGTCGGACGGCGTGAAAGCGGATTTATGAAGTCGTTTATTCAAGGCAAAAAAGCCAAGATGCTTTTTTTATCATCGCAAATAAACGCCTCTCTCGTGCTTTCATTTTCCTATTTCGTCATCTTCATATTTTTAACGACCACTGCCTTTGGCGTGAACTCTATAGGCGCCCTGACAAGCCTCGCGTTTCCCTTTATGATCATCATGATCACGTTTATATGGAGCGCGCAGTTTATCTCGGTGCTCCCGATCACATTCACGAATGCGAATTCGGGCATCTCCATTGTGTTCATGACGATGCTCATATTCAGCATTGCCGGTTTAAAGGCAAATATCCCTACTCTTTCCTATCTCAACCTCTTTAACCCACTCTCCATTGCTACGAAGTTTATGTCTGGCAATGGTGTGCACGCAGTAGAATCAATAGGGACAATTTCACTCCTGATCGCGCTGGGTGGCATCGGCGCAGTCCGCATGAGAACAAACCCGATATGGAGCAGACAATGAAATCCATTGTGATCAGTGGGGACGACCTAACCTTCAAGTATGCTAAGAAAACCGTGTTAAATAGTCTCTCGTTCTCCTTTCAGCGTGGCTGCATCATTGGGCTCTTAGGCGAAAATGGGGCGGGCAAAACCACATTGTTTGACCTGATTTGCGGTTCGCTTACGCCCACGAGCGGTGAATTGCTCATCACCGTCGAGGCGGATGACATCGCATATCTGCCCCAGGTTGTTACGTTCCCCCCGGCGTTACGCATCAGCGAAGTGATGGAAATGATGGCCTGTTTCCAGGGTCTTACGGCAGTACAGTCCTCTCTATGCCTGAACCGTTTGTGGCCGAAAGCCATGCACCGGCGCTACGAAGAAATTAAAGAGCATCGGTCGGGCATATGCAGTTATGGTGAGAAACGTTGGTTAGCCACCGCCGCCATGCTCGCTCTTTGCAAAAAGTCGCTCTTTATCCTTGATGAGCCGACCGCAGGCGTAGATGTGCAGTATCGCTATCTCATTTGGCAGCTCATCAAGGAAATGAAGAATATTGGCTGCACCATTATCGTTTCTTCGCACATTCTGGACGAAATCGGAGCCAACACCGATTACTTTTATTTTCTCCAGAAATCTGGCATGCAACGATTTAATGGCATGCAGGATTTCTTGACGCGATACCAATCAAGCTCACCTGATGAAGCCTTCATCAAGGCCACGGTACTGGAAGAAAATTAATCATACCATGAAGAATTATTCAAAGGATAAAAACGCGCGCATGAAGCGAATTCGTCACCTCGAACAACGAGAATTTTGCGAACTGGACCTTTCGGATAAAAAGATAGCGGACTGGAGTTTTTCCTCTTGCAAGTTTATTAAGTGCAATTTCTCCGGTGCAAAACTGCACAAGTGCCAATTCGATTCGTGTGAGTTTATTGGATGCGATGCAAGCAATGTCACCTTGGGGCGCTCACAGTTTATTGATGTACGGTTTAATGAGTGCAAGCTGCTTGGCCTCGATTGGAATGAAGCCGCCTCACCATTAAAGCTCGCATTCCATAAAAGCAGGCTCGACTACAACGTTTTCACCAATCGCAACCTTGTAGGTCTGGAATGTGTCGAATGCTTCCTTCGTGATGCATTTTTCCAAAAATGCGATCTCACTCGCTCGTCATTTTGCGGCAGCGACCTTTGCCACACCCAGTTCGAAGAGTGCAAATTCCATTATGCGGATATGAGTGACACCATAAACTTCAGTATCTCCCCGGAGAACAATGACATCACCCATGCAATTATGTCGGTTGATGGCGCACTGGCGCTCCTGCACAAATATCAACTCACTATTCGATAGAAGAAGGGGTCTGGGGAGCAATGGAACAAGGAAGTCAGTTAAGCGCAATTTCCTGATGGTCAGTGCATCGTTGGCGAGTTGGATCCGCAGCAATTTTTGAATTTGCGTCCATGCATAGGAATTTCAAAATGCCTATGCATCAAGCTGACGCTATGGAAGGAGGCGTCATGCCTTCATAGCGATGGGTAGGAAGACGCTGATGCCTTACTTATGCAGTGAAAACCCCTATAAATCCGCATTAACACAGTTTATTTTACCGCTGAGCCTAGGTGCGGACGCACCTTCCCCCTGTCAGGGCTTCACGTACCTCATCTGCGCGATCGCCTGAGCGTTGAGGACCAGTCCCTGCACCGTCAGCCCGCTGATCGCTGCCGTGTATACCATCCGCGCGCCACACAGCACGCAGCGGAACGGATCGACGTTTAGAAAGGCTTTGGCCATCGGCGCAAAATACAGCTTTGATACCGGTCCTGGCGTCGCCATCTTCAGTGCTTCATAGACCTTTGGCAGGTACTGCCCGCAGACCCGATTGGCCAGAAAACCAAAATACCGGATCATCCGGAAATGCTTTTCCGGGATGTGCTGCACCACCCGGCGCAGCATGTCGGCCTGGCTCAGCGTTTCCTGCTGATAGGTCTGCGTGCGGTGATCCAGGTAGGTGAAGCTCAACGTGGCTCCGGAGGTGTAATGCGCCAGACGACTGCCCGAGATCGGCGGTTTTTTCAGGTAGCGGCCCAGGTAATTGACGGTCTTTCGCCCGTTTTCCGTCTTCTTCGACAAGTGGATGTGCCAGTGCTGGCCACCAGCGGTCAGTATCAGACGGCGCCAGTCGCTTTCACAGAGGATGTGGGCCAGCTGCGGCGGCATCGTCAGTTGCGAAAGCGGCTGTCCCAGCAGGTAATCGCGCACCAGCCACATCCAGCGCCGCCGCAGGGCCTCTTTGTGGAACGACAGATTTTTCCAGACGCCCTGCTCATCCAGGCCGCCCGCGGTCACCGACAGGTGGACGTGGGGATGCCAGTTGAGCCGCCGGCCATAGGTGTGCAGCGCACCGAAAATCCCGACGTGCAAACCGCGCCGCTTGGCGGTGTAGAGCAGGTTATCGGCCGCCAGCCGAAACAGCGCATCGAGCAGCCAGCGGTTGTAGAAGAACAGGGACCATAGCGTGTCGGGCAGCGTGAACACCAGATGCTGCCAGGGGCAGTCGGGCAGACGGTTGTTTTGCACGGCGATCCACTGGTCGGTGGACTTTTTGCCGCAGGAAGGACAGGCCCGGCAATGGCAGGTGTTGCACAGGTATTTGACGTGTGGGCAATGCTCATTGCCACAGGTGTAGTGTTTGACGCCCAGTATCGAGGTGCCGCAGGCGAGCATTTTGCTGATCGACTCCACTTCGATTTGGCGCAGACCGCCGGCCTCCAGCAAATCTGCCCAGCAGCCGTTGGCCGTGAAGAGGTTTTTGAGCGGTCGAGGTTTGTAAGCAGGCGGTGCAGAGGCCACGTCAGCAGGATGGCTCCTCATCGTGGTGAATGACGGCGGTGATGGCGAATCCGCCTGGCCCTTCTCTCATCGAAACGCTTACGCAAGAAGCGTCGGGAAACCTGTCGTTCAGATACGCTGTCTGGCAGCAACTACAAAGATCGACATCACCCAAAGGATCGACATCGAAGAAAAATTCGGTATCGGGAACGAAGGTGGTATGCCCGGCGCGTTGGAGACGGGTCTGCTTTGCCTTGGCTTTTGCCCGGCTTGCCCGTTTACGTTTTTTTGTCTCTGACGCCATGTGTAAGCCTGTGCTGAGGAGGGATCGACTCAATTTTGGCTATGATAACCGATTTCAAAATCCCACAATTTGCAGCCGCAGGCTGCCCAGTTCATGGTGCGAACCTGGCTGAGAACAGAGTTAACTGTATGGACGTACAGTTAACGACTCAGCGCCTCAACACGTCAACTCAAGCCGACCAGCAGCACGCAAAGCCGTCGCTGCCCGCACTGAATTCATACGCTCACTCCCCATCATGAACCATCCTCATGTTCTCTTCTTAAGGGCTCTCGAGCTTGCAGCCCCTCCGGGACCGCAGATATCTGATGTACACCGGATTGCACACCCGAGGCGCGGCCATCAGCAGGCTGACCTACAGGGGCCTGAACGGGTGGGTTAGCGGGTGAACGATCCTGCCGAGGAGGCACGGACATAGCCTTACTGCTGCCCCTCAGAACACTCACACTGGCCGGTCGGGAGACTTCCGTGAGGATGTGCGCGTAGCTGGCCACCGTTCTCACCGATACGCCGGCGAGCGTTGCAATCGCAGCACGTACCAGTGCCTTGCCCTGGTCTTGAAGCTGCCGGCACGCGCCCCGTATCTTCGATTCTGTGGCTTTTTGCCGCAGCTCATTAGTGCGCTTGGCCGCCAGGCTCTGCCGTTCGGTGAGCGACAAGCTGCCATCGAGCTGCAT
>NZ_CM176702.1:5577500-6180822 GCF_058129885.1 Pseudomonas sp. Pmew2 | reverse complement strand
GGATATCCCCTGAGTTGAAAGCCGGTGAGGCAAAAACAGCCGCCATTGTAACGATCCGCAGACGACTTATCCACATGTAGGTTGCTCACAGGCAGCTATAAATCAACGATTTATGCAGTGGTCACACGACAAACGGTCAAATCGTGAGCTCTGTGGATAACCCATCTTCAGCCCATTGCATAAGTCAGGGCTAAACTCTGTGCATAACTCGCCTGTGGATAAAATCGCATTCCATGCACAGCTTTTCCGAACGTGTGGCACAGGCAAAGCACCGCTTCTGGACAACCTTTCTTTTCGCTGTACACATTGAATTAAAAGGGCTATAGGATGTTATCCACAGAAAACGACTACGTAAGAGCTATAAACTTTATAAAGAAGCTTTAAATACTCTCTTCTTTTTATTTCTATAACTGATACGAGCCCGACTGCTCCAAATCGAGTGCCAGCGGGAAATTACCTATAAAAGACGCGTATGAAGAAAAGCTGGTTGGAAATTGACCTGCGGGCCTGCTTTCTCTAGAATCCCCGGTCTCTTAAAACGGGGGCCATTCCGGCCCGTAGTGGACGAACCAGGTAACACGCCATGAAACGTACTTTCCAACCCAGCACTATCAAGCGCGCCCGCACCCACGGTTTCCGTGCACGCATGGCCACCAAAAACGGCCGCGCAGTCCTTTCGCGTCGTCGTGCCAAAGGCCGTAAGCGTCTGGCAGTTTGATAAATCGGCACAGGAGGTGAGTCGAGACTTCAGTCGGGAAAAGCGTTTGCTGACTCCCCGGCATTTCAAGGCAGTCTTTGACTCCCCTACCGGCAAGGTTCCGGGGAAAAATCTCCTGCTCCTTGCGCGCAACAACGACCTTGATCATCCCCGCCTGGGGCTGGTGATAGGTAAAAAGAGCGTCAAGCTCTCCGTCGAGCGCAATCGCTTGAAACGCCTGATGCGCGAATCATTTCGCCAACACCAAGACAGTTTGGTCGGTTGGGATATCGTTATCGTCGCGCGTAAAGGTTTGGGTGACGTAGAAAACCCTGAACTGATTCAGCATTTCGGCAAGCTCTGGAAACGTCTGGCGCGTAGCCGACCCATTCCGGAAGAAAAATCCGAACCTGCAGGGGTAGACAGTCCAGATGCGTAAACTGGCACTCGTTCCGATCCAGTTTTATCGCTATGCCATTAGCCCGCTGATGGCCAGTCACTGTCGTTTCTACCCCAGTTGCTCCTGCTACGCGTATGAAGCCATCGAAAATCATGGCCTTTTGCGCGGTGGCTGGCTGTCAATTCGTCGCCTGGGTCGCTGTCACCCATGGAATCCCGGTGGTTATGACCCGGTTCCAGCTGTCCCCACCTCCCGTTCTTCTTCGATGGCCGAGTAATCATGGATATTAAACGCACGATCCTGATCGTCGCCCTGGCAATCGTGACCTACGTCGGGGTTCTGAAATGGAACCAAGACTATGGCCAGGCTGCCATGCCGACCCAGAATGTTGCAGCCAGCACCACCGCACCGGGTATTCCGGATACGGCTGCTGGTACTAATGGTTCTGCAAGTGCCGATGTTCCAAGCGCAAGCGCTACGGCCAATACGGCTGCAGCACCTCTTGAAACTCCGGCCGTAGCCAGCAAAGACCTTATCCACGTCAAGACCGATGTGCTCGATCTGGCGATCGATCCGGTGGGTGGCGACGTCGTTCAGCTTCGTTTGCCCCTGTACCCGCGTCGTCAGGATCGTCCTGACGTTCCGTTTCAGTTGTTCGACAACGGCGGCGAGCGTACTTTTCTGGCACAAAGCGGCCTGACCGGGACCAATGGTCCTGATGCACGCGCTGCCGGTCGTCCGGTTTACACCTCCACACAAAAGACTTATCAACTGGCTGACGGCCAGGACACGATGGTCGTGGATCTGAAGTTCTCGGAAAACGGCGTCAACTACATCAAGCGCTTCACCTTCAAGCGCGGTCTGTACGATCTGGTCATGACCTACGTTGTGGATAACCAGAGCGCACAACCCTGGGCCGGTAATCTGTTCGCGCAATTGAAGCGTGATGCCAGCTCCGATCCTTCTTCGACGACTGCTACCGGTACAGCCACCTATCTGGGTGCTGCCCTGTGGACTGCGGCCGAGCCATACAAGAAAGTGTCGATGAAAGATATCGACAAGGGTCAGGTCAAGGAAACTGTCCAGGGCGGTTGGGTGGCATGGCTGCAGCACTACTTCGTGACTGCGTGGATTCCGGATCACAACGCCACCAACGCTGTTCAGACCCGCAAAGACAGCCAGGGCAACTACATCATCGGCTTCACCAGCCCGACTCTGTCGGTTGCACCCGGTGCACAAGGTGAAACCAGCGCTACCCTGTACGCAGGTCCAAAAAGCCAGGCGGTACTCAAAGAGTTATCCCCAGGTCTGGAGCTGACCGTCGATTATGGTTTCCTGTGGTTCATTGCCCAGCCTATCTTCTGGCTGCTGCAACATATCCACGCCATTCTCGGTAACTGGGGCTGGTCGATCATTGTTCTGACCATGCTGATCAAAGGCCTGTTCTTCCCGTTGTCCGCAGCCAGCTACAAGTCGATGGCACGCATGCGCGCCGTGGCTCCCAAGCTTACACTGCTGAAGGAACAACATGGCGATGATCGCCAGAAGATGTCCCAGGCAATGATGGAGCTGTACAAGAAAGAAAAGATCAACCCGCTGGGTGGATGCTTGCCGATTCTTGTCCAGATGCCGGTTTTCCTTTCGCTGTACTGGGTACTCCTGGAAAGTGTGGAAATGCGTCAGGCTCCCTGGATCCTGTGGATAACCGACCTGTCGATCAAGGACCCGTTCTTCATCCTGCCGATCATCATGGGCGCGACGATGTTCATCCAGCAGCGTCTGAACCCGACTCCGCCGGACCCAATGCAGGCCAAGGTCATGAAAATGATGCCAATCATTTTCACGTTCTTCTTCCTGTGGTTCCCTGCCGGTCTGGTTCTGTACTGGGTTGTAAACAACACCCTGTCGATCGCTCAGCAGGCTTACATCACTCGCAAGATCGAAGCGGCTACCAAGAAAGCAGCTGCCTGATCTAACCTGTGAATAAGTTCTACAAGACGCCCCCTCGTGGGGCGTTTTGCTATCCGTCATTTGTCCGGGAGCCGGAGCATGAACGTTCCTCGTGAAACCATTGCCGCCATCGCCACAGCCCAAGGGCGTGGTGGTGTCGGTATCGTCCGGGTGTCAGGTCCTTTGGCCAGCAAGGCTGCTGAAGCCATTATTGGCCGGACGCCAAAGCCACGGTTTGCCCATTACGGGCCTTTTGTCGACGAAGCCGGACAGACCCTCGATGAAGGGATCGCGCTGTATTTTCCGGGGCCCAACTCATTCACCGGCGAAGACGTACTTGAGCTTCAGGGCCACGGCGGCCCCATCGTTCTGGACATGCTGCTGCAGCGCTGTCTGCAATTGGGTAGCCGCCTGGCACGGCCGGGAGAATTCAGTGAGCGTGCGTTCCTCAATGACAAACTCGATCTTGCCCAGGCAGAAGCCATCGCTGACTTGATTGAGGCAAGTTCTGCACAGGCAGCGCGCAATGCACTGCGCTCGTTGCAGGGCGCTTTTTCGCGGCGTGTGGATAACTTGACCGAGAAGTTGATCAGTTTGCGCATCTATGTGGAAGCTGCAATCGACTTCCCCGAGGAGGAAATCGACTTCCTTGCCGATGGCCATGTCCTGAAAATGCTCGATGACGTACGTGCCGAGTTATCCACAGTGCTGCGTGAAGCGGGGCAGGGTGCCTTGTTACGCGACGGGATGACCGTTGTGATTGCCGGGCGTCCCAATGCGGGCAAATCCAGCTTGCTGAATGCCTTGGCGGGCAGAGAAGCGGCCATCGTCACCGAGATTGCCGGCACTACGCGCGATGTGTTGCGTGAACATATCCACATCGATGGAATGCCGTTGCACGTCGTCGACACAGCAGGTCTGCGTGATACCCAGGATCAGGTGGAAATGATCGGCGTGCAGCGCGCACTCAAGGCCATCGGTGAAGCTGACCGGATTCTGCTGGTTGTGGATGCAACGGCACCCGAGGCTGCCGACCCGTTTGCTCTGTGGCCGGAGTTCCTTGAGCAACGTCCGGATCCGGCGAAAGTCACGCTGATCCGCAACAAGGCAGATTTGAGTGGAGACCCCATCGATCTGCAAACCAGCGTAGATGGCCACGTCACTATCAGCCTGAGCGCCAGGTCAGGGGGCGCGGGGCTTGAACTGCTGCGTGAGCACCTCAAGGCCTGCATGGGCTATGAGCAAACCTCGGAGAGCAGCTTTAGCGCACGTCGACGCCACCTTGAGGCACTGCGCCATGCCAGTGACTCGCTGGAGCACGGCAGGGCTCAACTCACCCTGGCAGGTGCTGGAGAGCTACTGGCCGAAGACCTCCGTCAGGCACAACAAGCGCTTGGCGAGATTACCGGCGCATTCAGCTCCGACGACTTGCTTGGCAGAATCTTCTCCAGCTTCTGCATTGGCAAGTGACTACCGCTGAATGAAGTCAGGCGTGACCCGCACCGGGGTCATGCCTTTTCAGGCATCACAAGACGCTTTTTAGCCGCGTCATTATCCACACGGTCTGCCATTTCCCCACTACCGTTCCCCACATGCTGAATTTGCCGAACAAAAATCCTCGGCGAAGCGATTTTCTGCGCCTGATTTTTGCTGACTGGGCGTTTTTATGCGGATTAAGCCCTGTGAATAACTGCCCTTCAGCTCGGTGGGTAAGCAGGGTGCAAACCTGAAGATAAACTGCCCTGTGGACAAGTGGCTATCTTATCAACAGGCTCAAGTCGGTTATCCAAACCCCTCATCCCTACATGAACACAGACTTTTGATTCTCTGTACACATTGAATATAAAGGCTTGTAGAGATCTATCCACAGAAATCATGCTCAGTAAGAATAAACATAAAAACAAGGCTTTATAAACTTTCTTTCCTTTTTATTTTCTTTATTCGTGAGTTTCCCACAGCTGGTTAAATTTTGTCCAACGGGTTTCATTCAGGTGGGGTAAGTCCCTATACTTGTCAGCTATCCCAATTTCTCATCGACAACAGGCACGAGGTGCGTGGTGGATTTCCCTTCCCGTTTTGAAGTGATCGTCATCGGTGGCGGTCATGCCGGTACCGAGGCCGCACTGGCGTCGGCGCGCATGGGTGTCAAAACCCTGCTGCTGACGCACAACGTGGAAACGCTCGGCCAGATGAGCTGCAACCCGGCCATCGGTGGCATTGGCAAAAGTCACCTGGTCAAGGAAATCGACGCCCTTGGCGGTGCGATGGCCATGGCTACTGACAAGGGTGGCATCCAGTTCCGTGTGCTGAACAGTCGCAAGGGCCCGGCTGTACGGGCTACTCGTGCTCAGGCAGATCGCGTGCTGTACAAGGCAGCCATCCGCGAAACGCTGGAAAATCAGCCGAACCTGTGGATATTTCAGCAAGCCTGTGATGACCTGATCGTCGAACAGGACCAGGTGCGCGGTGTAGTGACCCAAATGGGGATGCGCATATTTGCCGATTCGGTTGTATTGACCACCGGTACATTCCTGGGTGGACTTATCCACATCGGCATGCAGAACTACTCTGGCGGACGCGCAGGCGACCCTCCATCGATCGCACTGGCTCACCGCTTACGTGAACTGCCACTGCGGGTAGGTCGCTTGAAAACCGGGACGCCGCCACGCATTGATGGCCGCTCGGTCGATTTCTCGGTAATGACCGAGCAACCGGGTGATACGCCGATTCCGGTGATGTCGTTCCTGGGCTCCAAAGAACAACATCCGCCGCAGGTCAGTTGCTGGATTACCCACACCAACGCCCGGACTCACGAAATCATTGCGTCCAACCTTGATCGATCGCCAATGTATTCCGGCGTGATCGAGGGGATTGGCCCGCGCTACTGCCCTTCGATCGAGGACAAGATTCATCGGTTTGCCGACAAGGAAAGCCATCAGGTCTTCATCGAACCAGAAGGGTTGACCACGCGCGAGCTTTATCCGAACGGTATCTCCACGTCGTTGCCATTTGACGTGCAACTGCAGATCGTCCAGTCGATTCGCGGCATGGAGAATGCACACATCGTTCGTCCTGGTTACGCCATCGAATACGATTATTTCGACCCGCGTGATCTGAAATACAGCCTGGAAACCAAGGTCATCGGTGGTTTGTTCTTTGCCGGTCAGATCAACGGCACAACCGGTTACGAAGAGGCCGGTGCCCAGGGTTTGCTGGCCGGGACCAATGCTGCACTGCGCGCTCAAGGTCGCGACAGCTGGTGCCCGCGTCGGGATGAAGCGTATATCGGGGTTCTGGTCGATGACCTGATCACGCTCGGTACGCAAGAGCCTTACCGGATGTTCACGTCCAGGGCCGAATACCGGTTGATCCTGCGTGAAGACAACGCGGACCTGCGACTCACCGAAAAAGGCCGCGAACTGGGTCTGGTCGACGATGCCCGCTGGGCTGCGTTCTGCACCAAACGCGAAAGCATCGAGCTGGAAGAACAGCGCTTGAAAAGTACTTGGGTGCGCCCGGGTACCGCGCAGGGCGATGCGATTGCAGAGCACTTTGGCACGCCGCTGACCCACGAATACAATCTGCTCAACCTGCTGACCCGTCCGGAAATCGACTATGCCAGTCTGATTGCCCTTACCGGGCAGGGCTGCACTGACCCTCAGGTAGCCGAGCAGGTCGAGATCAAGACAAAATACGCCGGTTACATTGACCGCCAGCAGGACGAAATCGCCCGTCTGCGCGCCAGTGAAGACACGCGTCTGCCGGAAGACATCGATTACGCCGCGATATCCGGCCTGTCGAAAGAAATCCAGAGCAAGCTGGGGATAACTCGGCCAGAAACACTCGGACAGGCTTCGCGCATTCCTGGCGTTACGCCGGCGGCTATTTCGCTGTTGATGATTCATTTGAAAAAACGCGGCGCGGGCCGTCAGTTGGAGCAAAGCGCTTGAGTTCTATGGTCACCCCGCAACACGCCCAAGAGTTATCCACCGGTGCCCGGGAATTGGGAATCGACCTCAGTCCGGCGCAGCACGAGCAATTGCTGGCGTATCTGGCGTTGTTGATCAAGTGGAACAAGGCCTACAACCTGACTGCGGTCCGTAACCCGGACGAAATGGTATCGAGGCATCTGCTTGACAGTCTCAGTGTGGTGCCCTTCATCGAAGGTACACGCTGGATCGACGTCGGCAGCGGCGGTGGGATGCCTGGCATTCCCATGGCCATCCTGTTTCCGGAGCGCAAAGTGGCGCTGCTGGACAGCAACGGCAAGAAGACCCGGTTTCAGACACAGGTCAAACTGGAGCTGAAACTGGATAATCTTGAAGTTATCCACAGCCGTGCAGAAAACTATCAGCCTGATGCGCCGTTCGACGGGATCATTTCCCGGGCATTCAGCAGCCTTGAAGACTTCACGGGCTGGACTCGCCATATGGGCGACGTGAATACACGCTGGCTGGCAATGAAAGGGCTGCATCCTGACGATGAGCTGGTAGCATTGCCCTCGGATTTTCACCTCGATAGCGCACAAGCCTTGACCGTTCCGGGTTGCCAAGGCCAACGCCATCTGCTGATACTGCGCCGCACGGCATGACGGGGAACACAAGCAAGAATGGCTAAGGTATTCGCGATAGCGAACCAGAAAGGTGGGGTCGGCAAGACCACCACATGCATCAACCTCGCTGCGTCGCTGGTCGCGACCAAACGCCGTGTGCTGTTGATCGATCTCGATCCCCAGGGCAATGCGACCATGGGCAGCGGTGTGGATAAACATAATCTGGAAAATTCGGTCTATGACCTGTTGATCGGCGAATGCGATCTGGGCGAGGCCATGCAGTTTTCCGAACACGGCGGGTATCAACTGCTTCCGGCCAACCGTGACCTGACGGCGGGTGAAGTGGTTCTGCTGGAAATGCAGATGAAAGAGAGTCGTCTGCGCAATGCGCTGGCGCCGATCCGCGAAAATTACGATTACATTCTGATCGACTGCCCACCTTCGTTGTCGATGCTGACCCTGAACGCGCTGGTTGCGGCAGACGGGGTAATTATCCCCATGCAGTGCGAGTATTTCGCGCTCGAGGGTCTCAGCGACCTTGTGGATAACATCAAGCGCATCGCTGAACTGCTCAATCCGCAGCTGAAAATCGAAGGTTTGCTGCGCACCATGTATGACCCGCGTCTGAGCCTGATCAACGATGTTTCGGCACAGCTCAAGGAACACTTTGGCGAGCAGTTGTACGACACGGTGATCCCGAGGAATATCAGGCTGGCCGAGGCGCCGAGTTTCGGCATGCCGGTGCTGGCGTATGATAAATCGTCTCGCGGTGCGCTGGCCTATCTGGCCTTGGCAAGTGAACTGGTTCGTCGTCAACGTCGCGGCGCAAAAACCGCTCAGCCAACCTAAGGAATTCCCATGGCCGTCAAGAAACGAGGTCTCGGACGTGGGTTGGACGCGCTTCTGAGCAGTCCAACCGTCAGTTCGCTGGAAGAGCAGGCCGTCAAGGCTCCGCCAAGTGAGTTGCAGCATGTGCCGCTGGACCTTATCCAGCGCGGCAAGTATCAGCCGCGCCGCGACATGGATCCTCAGGCGCTCGAAGAACTTGCGCAGTCGATCAAGTCACAGGGTGTGATGCAGCCGATCGTGATTCGGCCTATCGGCGACAACCGCTTTGAAATCATCGCCGGTGAACGCCGTTGGCGTGCCAGCCAGCAGGCAGGTGTCGAGACAATCCCGGCGATGGTCCGTGATGTTCCGGACGAGACCGCGATTGCGATGGCGTTGATCGAGAACATTCAGCGCGAAGACCTCAACCCTATCGAGGAGGCCATGGCGCTACAGCGCCTGCAGCAGGAGTTTCAACTGACCCAGCAGCAGGTGGCGGATGCCGTCGGCAAGTCACGTGTCAGTGTGGCCAACCTGTTGCGCCTGATTGCCTTGCCTGAAGCCATCAAGACCATGCTGTCCCACGGCGACCTGGAAATGGGGCATGCACGCGCCTTGCTCGGTCTGAGCGAAGATCGGCAGGTTGAAGGTGCGCGACATGTTGTCGCACGCGGGCTTACCGTGCGCCAGACTGAAGCACTGGTCAGGCAGTGGCTGAGCGGTAAGCCGGAGGCTGCCGAACCAGTCAAGGCCGACCCTGATATCAGCCGCCTCGAACAGCGTCTGGCCGAGCGTTTAGGCTCTGCGGTGCAGATTCGCCACGGACAGAAGGGCAAAGGCCAATTGGTCATCCGATACAACTCGCTGGATGAGCTGCAAGGAGTGCTCGCTCACATCCGCTGAAACAATTGCTCTGTAGCGTATAGTCGGAAATCACTACCCGACTGTTGAATAGGGGCTTAACCGGCCCTATACTCTGCGCGCATTTTGTCGGCACAAATTATGCCAAGTTATTGATTATGGCGACCGACATCAAAGGAGCAGTTGCGATGGAATCCCGCATGCCAGACCGCTTGCCGTTCTATCGCCTGGCGGTTTTTCCGCTATTGCTGGCTCAATTGATAGTGCTGCTCATGGCCGCATTGGTGCTGTGGCAGTGGCAAGGAGTCGTTGCAGGATATTCGGGACTCTGTGGAGGCCTGATAGCCTGGCTACCCAATTTATACTTTGCTCACAAGGCATTCCGGTTTTCCGGGGCCAGAGCAGCGCAAGCCATCGTGCGGTCGTTCTACGCCGGCGAGGCAGGCAAACTGATTTTCACGGCAGTGCTTTTTGCATTGACGTTCGCAGGTGTGAAGCCACTGGCACCGCTGGCGGTATTCGGTGTGTTCATGTTGATCCAGGTGGTCAACTGGTTCGCTCCCCTGCTTACGAGAACAAGACTTTCGAGACCTTAGGGCGTTTGAGGCAACCATGGCAGAGCAAACAGCTTCGGGCTATATCCAGCACCACTTGCAGAACCTTACATTCGGGCACCTGCCCAATGGCGAATGGGGCTTTGCCCACACCGCAGCAGAAGCCAAGGAAATGGGGTTCTGGGCCTTCCACGTCGATACCCTCGGCTGGTCGGTTGCGTTGGGTCTGATTTTCGTTCTGATCTTCCGCATGGCGGCCAAGAAGGCAACTTCCGGTCAGCCTGGCGCACTGCAGAACTTCGTCGAAGTTCTGGTCGATTTCGTCGACGGCAGCGTGAAAGACAGCTTCCACGGCCGCAGCGCGGTTATCGCGCCACTGGCCCTGACCATTTTCGTCTGGGTTTTCCTGATGAACGCGGTCGACCTGGTACCGGTGGACTGGATTCCGCAGCTGGCTATGCTGATTTCGGGCGACGAGCACATTCCGTTCCGTGCCGTTCCGACTACTGACCCGAACGCCACGCTGGGCATGGCCCTGTCTGTGTTCGCACTGATCATTTTCTACAGCATCAAGGTCAAGGGCATCGGCGGTTTCATCGGCGAACTGACCCTTCACCCGTTCGGCAGCAAGAACCTGTTCGTTCAGGCGCTGTTGATCCCGGTCAACTTCCTGCTGGAATTCGTGACGCTGATCGCCAAGCCTATTTCTCTGGCTCTGCGTCTGTTCGGCAACATGTATGCTGGCGAGCTGGTCTTCATTCTGATCGCCGTGATGTTCGGCAGCGGTCTGTTGTGGCTCAGCGGTCTGGGTGTAGTGCTGCAGTGGGCGTGGGCTGTGTTCCACATCCTGATCATCACCCTGCAAGCGTTCATCTTCATGATGCTGACCATCGTCTACCTGTCGATGGCTCACGAAGATAACCATTGAGATTAGTCTCAGGACGTGTCTGATGACCGTCTCGCCATCGGCGGGGCGGTGCCCGCAAGGGCTGATGTAGAAACGATTTTGTTTTACCGCTTCAATTAAAAAAACCTAACCAATACGACGTAAAAGTCGGGAGGAAAGATGGAAACTGTAGTTGGTCTAACCGCTATCGCTGTTGCACTGTTGATCGGCCTGGGCGCACTGGGTACTGCAATCGGTTTCGGCCTGTTGGGCGGCAAATTCCTGGAAGGCGCTGCGCGTCAGCCGGAAATGGTTCCAATGCTGCAAGTTAAAATGTTCATCGTTGCGGGCCTGCTCGACGCCGTGACCATGATCGGTGTTGGTATCGCTCTGTTCTTCACCTTCGCGAACCCCTTCGTTGGTCAACTCGCTGGCTGATCACTCGAATTTTCGAGTTGATTGGTGTGATGGACAACGAACGAGCGAGGTGTTGGCGTGAACATTAATGCAACCCTGATTGGCCAGTCCGTTGCGTTCTTCATTTTTGTGATTTTCTGCATGAAGTTCGTGTGGCCTCCGGTCATCGCGGCTTTGCACGAACGTCAGAAGAAGATCGCGGATGGACTGGACGCTGCTTCCCGAGCAGCTCGCGACCTGGAGCTGGCCCAAGAGAAAGCGGGTCAACAACTGCGCGAAGCTAAGGCTCAAGCAGCTGAAATCATTGAGCAAGCCAAGAAACGCGGTACTCAGATCGTCGACGAAGCCCGTGAAACGGCACGCGTTGAAGCTGACCGTGTGAAGGCCCAGGCTCAGGCCGAGATCGAGCAGGAACTGAACGGTGTCAAAGACGCCTTGCGCGCCCAGTTGGGCAGCCTGGCAGTCAATGGCGCAGAGAAGATCCTGGGTGCCACAATCGATCAAAACGCGCACGCGGAGCTGGTTAACAAACTGGCTGCTGAAATTTAAGCGAGGGCGATCATGGCAGAACTGACCACGTTGGCCCGACCTTACGCGAAGGCGGCCTTCGAGCACGCGCAGGCCCACCAGCAGCTGGCCAATTGGTCAGCCATGCTCGGCCTGGCTGCTGCGGTGTCGCAAGACGGCACCATGCAGCGCATGCTCAAGGCCCCGCGACTGACGAGCGCACAAAAGGCCACCACTTTTATTGAAGTGTGTGGCGAAAAGTTCGATGCCAAGGCACAGAATTTCATTCACGTCGTTGCTGAAAACGACCGCCTCCCGCTTCTGCCGGAGATCGCCGAACTGTTCGACCTGTACAAGGCCGAGCAGGAAAAATCGGTCGATGTGGATGTCACCAGTGCTTTCGCATTGAACCAAGAACAGCAAGACAAACTCGCCAAGGTTCTCAGTGCACGGCTCGGCCGGGAAGTGCGCCTGCATGCTGCGGAGGATGCCTCTCTCATAGGGGGTGTCGTAATCCGCGCCGGCGACCTGGTTATCGATGGCTCAGTTCGTGGCAAGATCGCGAAACTAGCCGAAGCATTGAAATCTTGAGTTTGAAGGGGCAGCAGAGCAATGCAGCAACTCAATCCTTCCGAAATAAGTGAAATCATCAAGGGTCGCATCGACAAGCTCGATGTAACCTCCCAAGCCCGTAACGAAGGCACAGTCGTCAGCGTGTCTGACGGTATCGTGCGGATTCACGGTCTGGCCGACGTAATGTACGGCGAGATGATCGAGTTTCCGGGCGGCGTCTACGGTATGGCGCTGAACCTTGAGCAAGACTCCGTGGGTGCCGTTGTACTGGGCGCTTACACGACTCTGGCTGAAGGCATGAGCGCCAAGTGCACTGGCCGCATCCTCGAAGTTCCGGTTGGTAAGGAACTGCTGGGTCGCGTTGTCGATGCACTGGGTAACCCAGTTGACGGCAAAGGTCCGCTGAACAACACCGAGACCGATGCGGTCGAGAAAGTTGCTCCAGGCGTGATCTGGCGTAAGTCGGTAGACCAGCCTGTACAGACTGGCTACAAGGCTGTCGATGCCATGATTCCTGTCGGCCGTGGCCAGCGTGAGCTGATCATCGGTGACCGTCAGATCGGTAAAACCGCTCTGGCCATCGACGCAATCATCAACCAGAAGAACAGCGGCATCTTCTGCGTCTACGTAGCAATCGGTCAGAAGCAATCGACCATCGCCAACGTTGTTCGCAAGCTCGAAGAAAACGGCGCACTGGCTAACACCATCGTCGTGGCTGCAAGTGCTTCCGAATCCGCTGCGCTGCAATTCCTTGCACCGTACTCGGGTTGCACCATGGGCGAGTTTTTCCGCGACCGCGGTGAAGATGCGCTGATCGTTTATGACGATCTGTCCAAGCAAGCAGTGGCTTACCGCCAGATTTCCCTGCTGCTGCGCCGTCCACCAGGCCGTGAAGCTTACCCAGGCGACGTGTTCTATCTCCACTCCCGTCTGCTGGAGCGCGCATCGCGTGTTTCCGAAGAGTACGTAGAGAAGTTCACCAACGGCGCAGTGACCGGCAAAACCGGCTCGCTGACTGCACTGCCGATCATCGAAACCCAGGCTGGCGACGTTTCCGCGTTCGTTCCGACCAACGTGATTTCCATCACCGACGGTCAGATCTTCCTGGAATCGGCCATGTTCAACTCCGGCATCCGTCCGGCTGTGAACGCCGGTGTTTCGGTATCCCGTGTGGGTGGTGCCGCTCAGACCAAGATCATCAAGAAGCTTTCCGGTGGTATCCGTACCGCTCTGGCTCAGTACCGTGAACTGGCGGCATTCGCCCAGTTTGCTTCTGACCTGGACGAGGCGACCCGCAAGCAACTTGAGCATGGTCAGCGCGTTACCGAGCTGATGAAGCAGAAGCAATACGCACCAATGTCGATCGCTGACATGGCGCTGTCGCTGTATGCCGCTGAGCGTGGGTTCCTGACTGACGTCGAAATCGCCAAGATTGGCAGCTTTGAACAAGCGCTGATTGCTTACTTCAACCGCGATCACGCCGATTTGATGGCGAAGATCAACGTGAAGGGTGACTTCAATGACGAAATCGATTCTGGCATGAAAGCCGGCATCGAGAAGTTCAAGGCCACCCAAACCTGGTAAGCCGCAGCGGGGGCCGCAAGGCTCCCGCTTGCTAACCTGATAGGTGTTACATGGCAGGCGCAAAAGAGATTCGCAGCAAGATTGCGAGCATCAAAAGCACGCAAAAGATCACCAGCGCCATGGAAAAAGTGGCGGTCAGCAAAATGCGCAAGGCTCAAATGCGCATGGCTGCTAGCCGTCCTTACGCGGAGCGCATTCGTCAGGTGATTGGTCATCTGGCAAACGCCAACCCGGAGTACCGCCACCCGTTCATGATCGAGCGCCCTGTGAAGCGCGTCGGTTATGTTGTAGTGAGCAGTGACCGTGGTCTGTGTGGTGGATTGAATACCAACCTGTTCAAGACTCTGGTCAAGGACATGGCGGTGAACCGTGAAAACAGTGTAGAGATCGATCTGTGCGTGGTCGGCAGCAAAGGTGCGGCATTTTTCCGCAACTTCGGCGGTAACGTCGTCGCTGCGATCAGCCACCTGGGCGAAGAGCCGTCGATCAACGACTTGATCGGCAGCGTCAAGGTGATGCTGGATGCCTACCTGGATGGCCGTATTGATCGCCTGTCCGTGGTATCCAACAAGTTCATCAACACCATGACCCAGCAACCAACAGTGGAGCAATTGATTCCGCTGGTGGCAACCCCGGATCAAGGGCTCAAGCACCACTGGGACTATCTCTACGAACCCGATGCCAAAGAGCTGCTAGACGGCCTTATGGTTCGCTACGTGGAATCGCAGGTGTACCAGGCGGTGGTCGAGAACAACGCAGCTGAACAAGCAGCGCGGATGATCGCGATGAAGAACGCCACAGACAACGCCGGTGATTTGATCAGCGATTTGCAGTTGATCTACAACAAGGCGCGTCAGGCAGCGATCACCCAAGAGATCTCGGAAATCGTCGGCGGCGCTGCCGCGGTTTAACGGTTCAAATATTAGAGGAACCAGCTAATGAGTAGCGGACGTATCGTTCAAATCATCGGCGCCGTGATCGACGTGGAATTCCCACGCGATAGCGTACCGAGTATCTACAACGCGCTGGAAGTTCAAAGCGCGGCAGGAACCACCCTGGAAGTTCAGCAGCAGCTGGGCGACGGTGTGGTTCGTACCATTGCGATGGGCTCCACCGAGGGCTTGAAGCGTGGTCTGGAAGTAACAGACTCTGGCGCAGCCATCTCCGTACCGGTCGGTAAAGCGACTCTGGGCCGGATCATGGACGTGCTGGGCAACCCGATCGACGAAGCAGGCCCGATTGCCACCGAAGAGCGCTGGGGCATTCACCGTCCTGCACCGTCCTTCGCTGAGCAGGCTGGCGGCAACGACCTTCTGGAAACCGGCATCAAGGTTATCGACCTGGTTTGCCCGTTCGCCAAAGGCGGTAAAGTCGGTCTGTTCGGTGGTGCCGGTGTCGGCAAGACCGTAAACATGATGGAACTGATCCGTAACATCGCCATCGAGCACAGCGGTTATTCCGTGTTCGCCGGTGTGGGTGAGCGTACTCGTGAGGGTAACGACTTCTACCACGAGATGAAGGACTCCAACGTTCTGGACAAAGTGGCACTGGTTTACGGTCAGATGAACGAGCCGCCGGGTAACCGTCTGCGCGTAGCACTGACCGGCCTGACCATGGCCGAGAAGTTCCGTGACGAAGGTAACGACGTTCTGCTGTTCGTCGACAACATCTATCGTTACACCCTGGCCGGTACCGAAGTATCCGCACTGCTGGGCCGTATGCCTTCCGCAGTAGGTTACCAGCCGACTCTGGCTGAAGAGATGGGCACTCTGCAAGAGCGCATCACTTCCACCAAGAATGGTTCGATCACCTCGATCCAGGCCGTATACGTACCAGCGGACGACTTGACTGACCCGTCGCCTGCGACCACGTTTGCCCACTTGGACGCCACCGTCGTACTGTCCCGTGACATCGCTTCCCTGGGTATCTACCCTGCGGTAGACCCACTGGACTCGACTTCGCGTCAGCTGGACCCGAACGTCATTGGCCAGGAACACTACGACACCGCTCGCGGCGTTCAGTATGTGTTGCAGCGTTACAAAGAGCTGAAAGACATCATTGCGATTCTGGGTATGGACGAGCTGTCGGAGACCGACAAACAGTTGGTTAACCGTGCTCGTAAGATCCAGCGCTTCCTGTCCCAGCCTTTCTTCGTGGCAGAAGTCTTCACCGGTGCTTCGGGTAAATACGTTTCCCTGAAAGACACCATTGCTGGCTTCAAAGGCATCCTCAACGGTGACTACGACCACCTGCCAGAACAAGCGTTCTACATGGTCGGCGGCATCGAAGAAGCGATCGAGAAAGCCAAGAAACTGTAATCCCGGCGCCCGGAAACGGGCGCTAATTAGGTTGAGGCAAGCAAATGGCTATGACAGTCCATTGCGACATCGTCAGCGCGGAAGGGGAAATCTTCTCCGGTCTGGTCGAGATGGTGATTGCGCACGGCAACCTGGGTGATCTCGGTATCGCTCCAGGCCACGCGCCGCTGATCACTGATCTGAAGCCGGGCCCGATCCGCTTGATCAAGCAGGGTGGGGAAGCCGAGGTGTTTTACATCTCCGGTGGTTTCCTTGAGGTTCAGCCGAACATGGTCAAGGTGCTTGCCGATACTGTGCAACGTGCTGCCGACCTGGATGAAGCTTCTGCTCAGGCTGCCGTACTGGCTGCCGAGAAGGCCCTGAACGAGAAAGGCGCAGATTTCGACTACGGCTCTGCAACTGCTCGTCTGGCCGAGGCTGCAGCTCAGCTGCGCACCGTTCAGCAAATTCGCAAGAAGTTCGGCGGCTAACCCCGCTGCATTCGATGCGCGATTGAGAAAAAGGGTAGCCTCGGCTACCCTTTTTCTTTTTTCAGATTTCCTCTTTCAAGTCAGCCCGCCTTCGGCCCGGTTGCCGCTCAGTTGGTAGTCCTATCATGTCTCTCGATATCGTTATTCTCGCTGCTGGCCAAGGTACCCGTATGCGTTCCGCCTTGCCCAAGGTTCTGCATCCCGTGGCTGGCAACTCCATGCTTGGTCATGTTATCCACAGCGCACGTCAGCTATCCCCAAGTGGAATACACGTCGTGATCGGACACGGCGCTGATGCTGTTCGTGAACAGCTGGCAGCCGATGACTTGAATTTCGTGATGCAGGACAAGCAACTGGGCACAGGACACGCCGTTGCTCAGGCGCTGCCTGCACTTACAGCTGAGACCGTGTTGATTCTTTATGGCGATGTGCCGTTGATCGAAGTGGAGACGCTCACGCGCCTGCTCAAACTCGTCAATCCGCAGCAACTGGGCCTGTTGACTGTCACCCTGGACGATCCTACCGGCTACGGCCGCATCGTTCGCGACCAGCAGAATCGTGTCTGCGCGATTGTCGAGCACAAGGATGCGAACGATGTACAGAAGGCAATCACTGAAGGCAACACTGGCATTCTCGCGGTGCCTGCCAAGCGTCTCGCTGACTGGCTGGGGCGGCTGTCCAACAACAACGCCCAAGGCGAGTATTACCTCACAGACGTAATTGCCATGGCCGTCAATGACGGGCTGATTGTTGCTACAGAGCAGCCTTACGACGCAATGGAAGTGCAGGGTGCCAATGATCGCAAACAGCTCTCCGAGCTGGAGCGCCATTACCAGTTGCGCGAAGCCCGCCGGTTGATGGCGGGTGGTGTGACCCTGCGTGACCCTGCGCGATTCGATGTACGCGGTGAAGTCAGCGTCGGCCGCGACGTGCTGATCGACATCAACGTGATCCTCGAAGGGAAGGTAGTCATCGAGGACAACGTGGTCATCGGCCCTAACTGCGTGATCAAGGACAGCACCCTGCGCAAGGGTGTCATCGTCAAGGCCAACAGCCACATCGAAGGCGCAATTCTGGGCGAGGGCAGCGATGCCGGCCCGTTTGCACGCCTTCGCCCTGGCAGTGTGCTGGGCGCCAAAGCGCATGTGGGTAACTTTGTCGAACTCAAGAATGCGAACCTGGGCGAGGGTGCCAAGGTTGGCCACCTGACCTATATGGGCGATGCCGAGGTCGGCGCACGTACCAACATAGGTGCCGGGACGATTACCTGCAATTACGATGGGGCCAACAAGCACAAGACCACGTTGGGTGCAGACGTGTTCATTGGTTCTAACAACTCACTGGTTGCGCCTGTGGATATCTTTGATGGTGCGACGACCGCAGCCGGTTCGACCATCACGCAGAACGTGCCCGCTGAACAACTCGGCGTGGCTCGCGCCCGCCAACGCAACATCGAAGGCTGGAAGCGTCCGGTAAAAACCAGGAAAGACTGAGTTATCCACAGCCCGGAAAAATGATGTTCTGTGGGAGCGGACTCGTCCGCGAAAGCCATCCTCCGTCCTGGAATCTTTGTAACAGTTTTCGCGGACGAGTCCGCTCCCACGAAATGCATTCCGGGTTGGTCCAGCTGGCCTATGCATACTTCTGAGAGCGGAGCACTGGAGCGAGAGTTACAGGAATCTCGTTCCTCAAGCTCCATTGAAAATGCCCTGCCAAACCCTCTGGCCTTGACCAAGCCCAAAAAATAGGTTTTGATTGCCTTTGTTATCTTTCGAAACGAAACTTAAGGCTGTCATGTCGAAGCGCAATACACCACAACGTCGCCACAACATTCTTGCCCTGCTCAATGAGCTGGGTGAAGTTAGCGTCGACGATTTGGCCAAACGCTTTGAAACTTCTGAAGTTACGATTCGAAAGGATCTGGCAGCCCTCGAAACCAATGGTTTGCTGTTGCGCCGTTACGGGGGCGCAGTGCCGCTTCCTCACGAGCTGATCAGCGAAAGCAGCCAGCCGGTTTCCCGTTACAAACAGGCCATTGCCCGCGCTGCGGTTTCCCGAATTCGCGAGCACGCCAGAATTATTGTCGACAGTGGCAGCACCACGGCTGCGTTGATCCCTGAACTGGGCCAGCAACCTGGTCTGGTGGTCATGACCAACTCACTGCATGTGGCGCGAGCCCTTACTGAGCTGGAACACGAACCGGTCCTGTTGATGACTGGCGGAACATGGGATCCGCACTCGGAGTCTTTTCAGGGGCAGGTCGCTGAACAGGTACTGCGCTCCTACGATTTCGATCAGTTGTTCATCGGTGCCGACGGCATCGATCTGACTCGTGGCACCACCACGTTTAATGAGCTTCTGGGTTTGAGCCGGGTCATGGCGGAAGTCGCCCGGGAAGTCGTTGTCATGGTCGAGGCCGACAAGGTCGGTCGCAAGATCCCCAATCTGGAGCTGCCCTGGAGCAGTATCCACACCCTTATTACTGATGATCGCCTGCCCAGCGAGGCTCGCGATCAGATACAGGCCCGCGGCATCAATCTGATTTGTGCTGCTGTCAGCTAGGAGATAACCATGTGTGGAATCGTCGGCGCCGTTGCTGAACGTAATATCACGGCCATTTTGCTCGAAGGCCTCAAGCGTCTTGAGTACCGCGGTTACGACAGCGCGGGCGTGGCTGTTTTCACCAACGAAGGCACCCTTGAGCGCCGACGTCGCTCGGGCAAGGTCAGTGAGCTGGAACAGGCACTGGCAGGCGAGCCGCTGACCGGCCGTCTGGGTATCGCCCACACACGTTGGGCGACGCACGGCGCTCCGTGTGAACGTAACGCTCATCCACACTTCTCGGCCGATAAACTGGCAGTTGTCCACAACGGCATCATCGAGAACCACGAAGCTCTGCGTGAACAGCTGAGAAGCCTGGGGTACGTCTTCGCATCCGATACCGACACTGAAGTCATCGTCCATCTGCTGCACCACAAGCTCAAGGACACCGCCGATCTGGCGGTTGCCCTGAAGGCTGCGGTGAAAGAACTTCACGGTGCTTATGGGCTTGCGGTCATCAATGCCGCGCAGCCGGATCGCCTGCTGGCCGCCCGCAGTGGCAGCCCGCTGGTGATCGGCATGGGCCTGGGTGAAAACTTCCTGGCCTCTGACCAACTGGCGCTGCGTCAGGTGACCGACCGTTTCATGTACCTGGAAGAAGGCGATATTGCCGAGATCCGTCGTGACAGCGTGCAGATCTGGAATGTCGACGGTGTGTCGGTCGAGCGTGAAGTGGTGCAATACCATGAAGGCGCCGAAGCCGCTGACAAGGGCGAATACCGTCACTTCATGCTCAAGGAAATCCACGAGCAACCCAAGGTCGTGCAGCGCACCCTCGAAGGTCGCCTGGGGCAACAGCAAGTGCTGGTCCACGCATTTGGTCCACAGGCTGCCGAATTGTTCGCCAAAGTACGCAATGTTCAGATCGTGGCGTGTGGCACCAGCTACCACGCAGGCATGGTCGCGCGTTACTGGCTTGAAGGTCTGGCCGGCATCCCTTGCCAGGTCGAAGTGGCCAGCGAGTTCCGCTACCGCAAGGTCGTGGTTCAGCCGGACACCTTGTTCGTTTCGATCTCGCAATCCGGTGAAACCGCCGACACACTGGCAGCGCTGCGCAACGCCAAGGAACTGGGCTTTCTGGCCAGCCTGGCGATCTGCAACGTCGGCATCAGCTCGCTGGTACGTGAATCCGACCTGACCCTGCTAACCCAAGCCGGCCCGGAAATCGGCGTGGCATCGACCAAAGCCTTCACCACCCAACTGGTCGCCTTGCTACTGCTGACCCTGTCACTCGGCCAGGTCAAAGGCTCGTTGGAAGAGGGCGTTGAAGCACAGCTGGTCGAAGAACTGCGCCGTCTGCCAACCCGTTTGGGCGAAGCCCTGGCAATGGACGGCACCATCGAGAAAGTCGCCGAGCTGTTCGCCGAGAAGCACCACACCCTGTTCCTCGGCCGCGGTGCGCAATTCCCTGTAGCAATGGAAGGCGCACTCAAGCTCAAAGAAATTTCCTACATCCACGCCGAAGCCTATCCGGCTGGCGAGCTGAAACACGGCCCGCTGGCGCTGGTCGATGCCGACATGCCGGTCGTCACCGTCGCGCCGAACAACGAGCTGCTGGAGAAACTCAAATCCAACCTGCAGGAAGTACGCGCCCGCGGCGGCGAACTGATCGTGTTCGCGGATGAGCTGGCTGGGCTCAAGAACGGCGAAGGCACTCACGTCATCGCCATGCCGCACATCATCGACGCCTTGGCACCGATTCTGTACACCATTCCGTTGCAGCTGCTTTCGTATTATGTGGCTGTGTTGAAAGGGACGGATGTTGACCAGCCGAGGAACCTGGCGAAGTCGGTGACGGTGGAGTGAGTTATCCACAGGGGGGAAGCGGTGAAGCTACGAAATAAAGTCTGTCGGAAATAAATAAAGTCTGTCGCTGGCGCCTTCGAACCCCCCGATTGAGGAGCCGGTGACGATTTTCCGGGCCACCGTGCTCGGAACGCACTTCAAGGTTTTGACGAGCAAATGATCTTAGCTATTCAGCCTGAGGAGACGGTGCGTTCCTTTGTGGCGAGAACTCTTCTAATTAAAGGAAAAAATTCCTCCGAAGATGTATTTCGGAAGTTTCCCAGAAACAGCCTCTTTGGCGCGGATATCTTGATGCATAGGAATTTCAAAATGCCTATGCATGAACCTGACGCTGTGAAGGAGGCGTCATGCCTTCATAGCGATGCGTAGGAAGACGCTGATGCGTTACTTATGCAGTGAAAATCCCTATCAATCCGAATTTGTGCAGGTTATTTTACCGCTGAGCCTAGGTGCGGACGCACCTTCCCCCTGTCAGGGCTTCACGTACCTCATCTGCGCGATTGCCTGAGCGTTGAGGACCAGTCCCTGCACCGTCAGCCCGCTGATTGCCGCCGTGTAGACCATCCGCGCGCCACACAGCACGCAGCGGAACGGATCGACGTTTAGAAAGGCTTTGGCCATCTGCACAAAATACAGCTTCGGTGTCGGTCCTGGCGTCGCCATCTTCAATGCTTCATAGACCTTCGGCAGGTATTTCCCACACACCCGATTGGCCAGAAAACCAAAATACCGGATCATCCGGAAATGCTTTTCCGGGATGTGCTGGACCACCCGGCGCAGCATGTCGGCCTGGCTCAGCGTTTCCTGCTGATAGGTCTGCGTGCGGTGATCCAGGTAGGTAAAGCTCAACGTGGCCCCGCAGGTGTAATGCGCCAGACGACTGCCCGAGATCGGCGGTTTTTTCAGGTAGCGGCCCAGGTAATTGACGGTCTTTCGGCCGTTTTCCGTCTTCTTCGACAAGTGGATGTGCCAGTGCTGGCCACCAGCGGTCAGTATCAAACGGCGCCAGTCGCTTTCACAGTGGATGTGGGCCAGCTGCGGCGGCATCGTCAGTTGCGAAAGCGGCTGTCCCAGCAGGTAATCGCGCACCAGCCACATCCAGCGCCGCCGCAGGGCCTCTTTGTGGAACGACAGATTTTTCCAGACGCCCTGCTCATCCAGGCCGCCCGCGGTCACCGACAGGTGGACGTGGGGATGCCAGTTGAGCCGCCGGCCATAGGTGTGCAGCGCACCGAAAATCCCGACGCGCAAACCGCGCCGCTTGGCGGTGTAGATCAGGTTATCGGCCGCCAGACGAAACAGCGCATCGAGCAGCCAGCGGTTGTAGAAGAACAGGGACCACAGCGTGTCGGGCAGCGTGAACACCAGATGCTGCCAGGGGCAGTCGGGCAGACGGTTGTTTTGCACGGCGATCCACTGGTCGGTGGCCTTTTTGCCGCAGGAAGGACAGGCCCGGCAATGGCAGGTGTTGCACAGGTATTTGACGTGTGGGCAATGCTCATTGCCACAGGTGTAGTGTTTGACGCCCAGTATCGAGGTGCCGCAGGCGAGCATTTTGCTGATCGACTCCACTTCGATTTGGCGCAGACCGCCGGCTTCCAGCAAATCTGCCCAGCAGCCGTTGGCCGTGAAGAGGTTTTTGAGCGGTCGAGGTTTGTAAGCAGGCGGTGCAGAGGCCACGTCAGCAGGGCGGCTCCTCATCGTGGTGAATGACGGCGGTGATGGCGAATCCGCCTGGCCCTTCTCTCATCTAAACGCTTACGCAAGAAGCGTCGGGAAACATGTCGTTCAGATACGTTGTCTGGCAGCAACTACAAAGATCGACATCACCGAAAGGATCGATATCGAAGGAAAAGTCGGTATCGGGCACGAAGGTAGTATGCCCGGCGCGTTGGAGACGGGTCTGCTTTGCCTTGGCTTTTGCCCGGCTCGCCCGTTTACGTTTTTTGGTCTCTGACGCCATGTGTAAGCCTGTGCTGAGGAGGGATCGACTCGATTTCGGCTATGATAACCGATTTCAAAATCCCACAATTTGCAGCCGCAGGCTGCCCAGTTCATGCATAGGAATTTCAAAATGCCTATGCATCAAGCTGACGCTATGAAGGAGGCGTCATGCCTTCATAGCGATGCGTAGTAAGACGCAGATGCGTTACTTATGCAGTGAAAATCCCTATCAAAAAGCGTTAATACAGGTTATTTCACCGCGAAGCCTAGGTGCGGACGCACCTTCCCCCTGTCAGGGCTTCACGTACCTCATCTGCGCGATCGCCTGAGCGTTGAGGACCAGTCCCTGCACCGTCAGCCCGCTGATTGCCGCCGTGTATACCATCCGTGCGCCACACAGCACGCAACGGAACGGATCGACGTTTAGAAAGGCTTTGGCCATCTGCGCAAAATACAGCTTTGGTACCGGTCCTGGCGTCGCCATCTTCAGTGCTTCATAGACCTTCGGCAGGTATTTCCCACACACCCGATTGGCCAGAAAACCAAAATACCGGATCATCCGGAAATGCTTTTCCGGGATGTGCTGCACCACCCGGCGCAGCATGTCGGCCTGGCTCAGCGTTTCCTGCTGATAGGTCTGCGTGCGGTGATCCAGGTAGGTAAAGCTCAACGTGGCTCCGGAGGTGTAATGCGCCAGACGACTGCCCGAGATGGGCGGTTTTTTCAGGTAGCGGCCCAGGTAATTGACGGTCTTTCGGCCGTTTTCCGTCTTCTTCGACAAGTGGATGTGCCAGTGCTGGCCGCCAGCGGTCAGTATCAGACGGCGCCAGTCGCTTTCACAGAGGATGTGGGCCAGCGGCGGCGGCATCGTCAGTTGCGAAAGCGGCTGTCCCAGCAGGTAATCGCGCACCAGCCACATCCAGCGCCGCCGCAGGGCCTCTTTGTGGAACGACAGATTTTTCCAGACGTCCTGCTCATCCAGGCCGCCCGCGGTCACCGACAGGTGGACGTGGGGATGCCAGTTGAGCCGCCGGCCATAGGTGTGCAGCGCCCCGAAAATCCCGACGCGCAAACCGCGCCGTTTGGCGGTGTAGATCAGGTTATCGGCCGCCAGCCGAAACAGCGCATCGAGCAGCCAGCGGTTGTAGAAGAACAGGGGCCACAGCGTGTCGGGCAGCGTGAACACCAGATGCTGCCAGGGGCAGTCGGGCAGACGGTTGTTTTGCACGGCGATCCACTGGTCGGTGGCCTTTTTGCCGCAGGAGGGACAGGCCCGGCAATGGCAGGTGTTGCACAGGTATTTGACGTGCGGGCAATGCTCATTGGCACAGGTGTAGTGTTTGACGCCCAGTATCGAGGTGCCGCAGGCGAGCATTTTGCTGATCGACTCCACTTCGATGTGGCGCAGACCGCCGGCTTCCAGCAAATCTGCCCAGCAGCCGTTGGCCGTGAAGAGGTTTTTGAGCGGTCGAGGTTTGTAAGCAGGCGGTGCAGAGGCCACGTCAGCAGGATGGCTCCTCATCGTGGTGAATGACGGCGGTGATGGCCAATCCGCCTGGCCCTTCTCTCATCGAAACGTTTACGCAAGAAGCGTCGGGAAACCTGTCGTTCAGATACGTTGTCTGGCAGCAACTACAAAGATCGACATCACCGAAAGGATCGATATCGAAGGAAAAGTCGGTATCGGGCACGAAGGTAGTATGCCCGGCGCGTTGGAGACGGGTCTGCTTTGCCTTGGCTTTTGCCCGGCTCGCCCGTTTACGTTTTTTGGTCTCTGACGCCATGTGTAAGCCTGTGCTGAGGAGGGATCGACTCGATTTCGGCTATGATAACCGATTTCAAAATCCCACAATTTGCAGCCGCAGGCTGCCCAGTTCATGGACAGCAGCGTGCGGTTGCCCTTGATCAGCACATGCTGGTGCAACAGGTGCTTGTTGACCGCACTGAGCGCAGGCCAGCCGCCCGCAGGTGTGCCGTCGGTTTGTGAGCCTTGAAGGGGGACTTTGGATTCAGGCATTGCTTATGTTCTCTCTGGTAACGCCCGTCAAAGGCATAGCGCGCGTATGTGTGATACGCGCGCTTAGAGAGAATTCGTCCGAGTCGACGAGCGTTGCCGACCAGACAGGTCGGCAAGAGGTTCAGTCAGGGAGCAGGCTGTTCAGGGCCTGTTCAGAAAAAGCTCAACCCCACCTGAAACAGCCGCTCCACTTCACGGATGCACTTTTTATCCACAAGGAACATGATCACATGGTCACCGGATTCGATAACGGTGATGTCGTGGGCGATGAGCACTTGTTCGTCGCGGATGATCGCACCGATTGCCGTACCGGTCGGCAGGTTGATGTCCTTGATGGCGCGGCCCACCACCTTGCTGGATTTCGGGTCGCCGTGCGCCACGATCTCGATGGCTTCGGCTGCACCGCGCCGTAACGAGTGCACGCTGACGATATCGCCCCGTCGCACATGAGCCAGCAGCGTGCCGATGGTTGCCAGTTGCGGGCTGACCGCCACATCAATCTCACCGCCCTGGACCAGATCGACGTAGGCCGGGTTATTGATCAGGGTCATTACCTTGCGTGCGCCCAGCCGTTTGGCCAGCAGCGACGACATGATGTTGGCTTCATCGTCGTTGGTCAGCGCCAGGAACAGGTCGGTATTGTTGATGTTTTCTTCCATCAGCAAATCACGGTCCGATGAGCTGCCCTGTAGCACCACCGTACTGTCCAGATGCTCCGACAGATAGCGGCAGCGCGCCGGGTTCACTTCGATGATCTTTACCTGATAGCGGCTTTCAATGGCTTCAGCCAGACGCTCGCCGATGTTGCCACCGCCTGCGATGACGATGCGCTTGTAGTTCTCGTCCAGACGCCTCAGCTCACCCATCACCGCACGAATATCGGCCTTGGCGGCGATGAAGAACACCTCGTCGTCGGCTTCGATGACCGTATCGCCGTGGGGCAGGATCGCCCGGTCGCGCCGATAGATCGCCGCGATACGGGTGTCGACATTGGGCATGTGCGCACGTAACTGGCGCAGCTGCTGGCCCACCAAGGCACCGCCGTAATAGGCTTTGACCGCGACCAGTTGTGCCTTGCCTTCAGCGAAATCGATGACCTGTAGCGCGCCGGGGTACTCGATCAGACGCTTGATGTAATTGGTAACCACCTGTTCCGGGCTGATCAACACGTCGACCGGGATCGCGTTTTTATCGAACAGGCCCGCGCGTGTCAGGTACGCCGCTTCGCGGATGCGCGCGATCTTGGTCGGCGTGTGGAACAGCGTGTGGGCCACCTGGCAGGCGATCATATTGGCTTCGTCGCTGCTGGTCACCGCGACCAGCATGTCGGCGTCGTCTGCGCCCGCCTGGCGCAGGACTGCGGGATAGGAGCCCTTGCCCTGCACGGTACGGATGTCCAGGCGGTCGCCCAGATCGCGTAACCGGTCGCCATCGGTGTCGACCACGGTAATGTCGTTGGCTTCGCCCGCCAGATGCTCGGCCAGCGTACCGCCTACCTGACCTGCACCCAGAATGATGATTTTCACGCGCTTACTCCCGCGCCGCCGCGATCTTGATCAGTTTGGCGTAGTAGAAACCATCGTGGCCGCCTTGCTGGGCCAGCAGCTGGCGACCATGGGCTTGCTTGATACCTGCGGGCGGCTGTCCTGCCTGCCCGGCGATGTCCAGCTCTCTGGCCCCGGAGGTGCGGGCCAGAAACGCCTCGATGACTTCGGTATTTTCGGTCGGCAGTGTCGAGCAGGTCGCGTACACCAGCATGCCGCCTACCTGCAGCGTAGGCCACAACGCATCGAGCAGCTCGCCCTGCAAGGCCGCCAGCGCGACGATGTCGTCTGCCTGACGAGTCAGTTTGATGTCCGGATGACGACGAATCACGCCGGTCGCCGAGCACGGCGCGTCGAGCAGGATGCGCTGGAACGGCTTGCCGTCCCACCACTGCGCCGTTTCGCGGGCGTCGGCAGCGATCAGCTCGGCGTCCAGCCCCAGACGATCAAGGTTTTCACGCACGCGGACCAAGCGCTTGGCTTCGAGGTCCACCGCCACTACGCCGCTCAATTGCGGCTGCACTTCCAGCAAATGGCAGGTCTTGCCACCTGGCGCGCAGCACGCGTCGAGTACGCGTTGCCCGGGTGCGAGCTCCAGCAGATCGGCGGCCAGTTGCGCGGCTTCGTCCTGAACGCTGATCCAGCCTTCGGCAAAACCGGGCAGTGAGCGCACATCGCACGGCTCGGCGAGCACGATGCCGTCCTGACTGAATGTGCACGCACTGGCTTGCAGGCCGGCAGTGTTGAGCAGTTCGAGGTATTGATCGCGACGGTGATGGCGTCGGTTGACGCGCAAAATCATCGGCGGGTGCGCATTGTTGGCCGCGCAGATGGCTTCCCAATGTTCCGGCCAGGCGGCTTTCAGGGCTTTCTGCAGCCAGCGCGGGTGGGCTGTACGCACCACCGGGTCGTGTTCCAGCTCGATCAGCAGCGCTTCGCCATCGCGTTGCGCGTTGCGTAGTACGGCGTTGAGCAAGCCTTTGGCCCACGGTTTTTTCAGCTTTTCAGCGCAGCCAACGGTTTCACCAATGGCCGCATGCGCAGGAATTCGGCTGTAAAACAGCTGGTAAAGACCCACCAGCAGCAACGCCTCGACGTCGGCATCGGCGGCCTTGAAGGGTTTTTGCAACAGTTTGGCCGCCATTGCCGACAGGCGTGGCTGCCAGCGTGCGGTGCCGAACGCCAGATCCTGAGTCAGGCCGCGATCACGCACCTCGACCTTGTCCAGTTGCGTGGGCAGCGAACTATTCAGCGATGCCTTGCCGCTGAGCACGGCAGCCAGTGCCTTGGCGGCGGCCAGACGCGGGTTCATTGACCCAGTACCGTGCCGATGGCGAATTTCTCGCGACGGCTGTTGAACAGATCAGCAAAATTCAGCGGCTTGCCACCCGGCAGTTGCAGACGGGTCAGGCGCAGGGCGTTCTGGCCGCAGGCGACGATCAGGCCGTCCTTGCTTGCGCTGAGGACAGTTCCCGGTACACCCTGCCCTTCGGCCAGATCGGCAGCCAGCACTTTCAGGGTTTCTTCGTTCAACGTGCTGTGGCAGATCGGCCACGGGTTGAAGGCGCGGATCAGACGTTCCAGCTCATCGGCCGGACGTGTCCAGTCGAGACGCGCCTCATCCTTGTTCAATTTATGAGCGTAATTGGCCAGGCTGTCGTCCTGAACCTCGCCGACCAGCGAACCATCCGCCAGCCCTGCAATGGCCTGCAACACCGCTGGTGGGCCGAGTTCGGCAAGACGGTCATGCAGCGTGCCACCGGTGTCCTGTGCGGTGATCGGGGTGACAGCCTTGAGCAGCATCGGCCCGGTGTCCAGACCAGCTTCCATTTGCATCACGGTCACGCCGCTTTCGGCGTCGCCGGCCTGCACCGCGCGCTGAATCGGCGCAGCTCCGCGCCAGCGTGGCAGCAGTGAGGCATGGCTGTTGATGCAGCCCAGACGCGGAATATCCAGCACCACTTGCGGCAGGATCAAGCCGTAGGCGACCACCACCATCAAATCAGGCTTGAGCGCGGCCAGTTCGGCCTGCGCGTCAGGGGCGCGTAGCGTGGGCGGCTGCATGACCGGGATGTCATGCTGCAGTGCCAATTGCTTGACCGGGCTGGGCATCAGCTTTTGTCCACGACCGGCCGGGCGATCAGGCTGGGTGTACACGGCGACGATCTGGTAAGGGCTGTCTAGCAGGGCCTTGAGGTGTTCGGCGGCAAATTCCGGGGTGCCGGCGAAGACGATGCGCAGTGGCTCAGTCATGGAGTTCTCATTATAAAAAAAAAGCCTGTTCAGGCCTTTTGGGGTAACGACGGATCAGGCGTTGAGCTTGTGCTGCTTTTCGAGCTTCTTCTTGATCCGGTCACGCTTGAGGTTGGAAAGGTAATCGACGAACAGCTTGCCGTTCAGGTGATCGCATTCATGCTGGATACAGATGGCGAGCAGGCCCTCGGCAACCAGTTCGTAAGGCTTGCCGTCACGGTCCAGCGCCTTGACGCGAACCTTTTGCGGGCGGTCGACGTTTTCGTAGAAACCGGGAACCGACAGGCAGCCTTCCTGATACTGATCCATTTCGTCGGTCAGCTTTTCGATTTCAGGATTGATGAAGACCCTCGGTTCGCTGCGGTCTTCGCTCAGGTCCATGACGACCACGCGCTTGTGGACGTTGACCTGAGTCGCGGCCAGGCCAATACCTGGCGCTTCGTACATGGTTTCAAACATGTCGTCGACCAACTGGCGAATGCCTTCGTCTACCATCGCCACAGGTTTGGCGATAGTGCGCAGGCGCGAATCGGGAAATTCGAGGATGTTTAGAATGGCCATATACGTAAGAGCTGCACTGTTAAGGTAAAGTCAATGTTGGGTGCCGGGCCCGGGAGTTCAAGGCAGGCAGCCCAGGACAGGACTCTAGGGTTCGCGTGAGGCAACATGATAAAGGGATTCACCGCATGAGGAAATCACTACTCGCCCTGCTGCTGTTGACCGCCAGCGGTCTTGCTCAGGCGCAAGTGCAACTCAGGGAAGGCTATCCGCAGAGTTACACCGTTGTCGCCGGGGACACACTCTGGGACATTTCCGGCAAGTTTTTGCGTGAACCATGGAAATGGCGCGAGATATGGCGGGCCAATCCGCAAGTCCATGATCCTGACCTGATCTACCCCGGTGACACCCTTGCGCTGACCTGGGTCGATGGTCAGCCGCGCGTGACGCTCAATCGGGGCGAGTCGCGCGGGACCATCAAATTGTCACCGCGTGTGCGCAGTACGCCGATGGTCGAGGCCATTCCGAGCATTCCGCTGGGGGCGATCAACGCATTCCTGATCAGCAATCGCATCGTCGACAATGCCGAGCAGTTCGAAAAGGCCCCCTACATCGTTGCGGGCAATGCCGAGCGCGTGCTCAGCGGTAGCGGTGACCGGGCCTATGCACGGGGCACGCTGGACCCGGCGCACACCGTCTACGGCATTTTCCGACAGGGCAAGACCTACACCGACCCACAGACCAAGGAAGTGCTGGGGATCAACGCGGATGACATCGGCAGCGCTGAGGTGGTTGCCTCCGAGGGCGACGTCTCGACCCTGGTTTTGCAGCGCTCTACCCAGGAAGTGCGCCTGGGCGACCGATTGTTCAGCAGCGAGGAGCGAGCGATCAACTCGACTTTCCTGCCCAGCGCCCCGCAAACGCCGATAGAAGGTTTGATTCTGGATGTGCCACGCGGCGTAACCCAGGTCAGCGTGCTGGATGTGGTCACTCTCAACAAAGGCAAACGTGACGGCCTGGCCGAGGGCAACGTGCTGGCGATATACAAAACCAGCGAGACAGTGCGTGACCGAATCACCGGTGAACAGGTGAAAATCCCTGACGAACGGTCTGGCCTGCTCATGGTTTTCCGTACGTACGACAAGCTTAGTTACGCCTTGGTCCTGCAAGCCAACCGATCTTTGGCCATCATGGACAAGGTTCGAAATCCTTAAAGGTATGTTTCAGTTCTGCTACGGATTTGTGTGACGAGCCAGACACTTATCAAATTGTTGTCAACAGAGTTATCCACAGGTTTGTGCATCGTCTGAGATGCACAATGGATCAGGGACGATCTCATGCCACTGTTCGAAAATGCCCTCTCTTCGCCAGCAGAGCTGGAAGCCCGTCTGCGCATGCATCGCTTGCCCGAGATCGGACCGAAACGCTTTTCCAGGCTGATCGAAGCCTTCGGTTCTGCGTCGTCTGCGCTGAGCGCACCGGCCAGTGCATGGCGTGCGCTGGGTATTCCAGGTGCCTGCGCCGAGGCGCGTCGAGCCCCTTCCGTCAGGGACGGTGCCAGTGCTGCATTGACCTGGCTGGAGCGTCCGGCCCAGCATTTGCTGATGTGGGACGACCCTTGCTACCCCGCACTGCTGGCCGAAATCGCCGACCCTCCGCCGCTGATCTTCATTGCCGGCGACCCTTCAATCCTCGAGCGTCCGCAGTTGGGAATGGTCGGCAGTCGTCGCGCTTCCAGACCCGGGCTGGACACCGCCAGAGCTTTTGCGCGCAGCCTGGCGGGTGCCGGTTTTGTGATCACCAGCGGTCTGGCGCGTGGCATTGACGGAGCCGCGCATCAGGGCGCACTGGATGTCGGTGGGCATACAATCGGTGTGCTGGGCACCGGGCTTGAAAAACTTTATCCACAGCAGCATCGTGCGCTCGCCGCGCAGATGGCGGCGCAAGGTGGCGCGGTGATTTCCGAGTTCCCGCTGGACGCTGAACCACAGCCCAGCAACTTCCCGCGGCGCAACCGAATCATCAGCGGCCTGTCGCTCGGCGTGCTGGTGGTCGAGGCCAGTGTTGCCAGCGGCTCGTTGATTACCGCGCGACTGGCCGCCGAGCATGGGCGAGAGGTGTATGCGATACCGGGTTCGATTCACCACCCGGGTGCCAAGGGCTGCCACCAGTTGATACGCGACGGCGCAACGCTGGTCGAGACCGTTGAGCACATTCTTGAAGGCTTGCAGCACTGGAGGAGCGTTGCGCCCGGTGCCCCGCCCGAGACACCTGCCAAACCTGTGCCTTGCGACCATCCACTTCTGGCGCTGTTGCACGCTGCGCCGCATACCAGCGAGGGGTTATCGGTCTCCAGCGGCTGGCCGTTGCCCAAGGTACTGGCGGGCCTGACCGAGCTGGAACTGGACGGCAGAATAAGCTGTGAAGCGGGACGATGGTTCGCCAGAGCGCCCTGAGGTTAAACTGCCGTCAGGATTTAGCGGAGAGACAAACAATGGCCAGCAGTTGGCGTGTGCAACAAGCCGCTCAGGATATTCGAGCCGGTGCGGTGATTGCTTACCCGACCGAGGCAGTCTGGGGCCTGGGGTGTGATCCATGGGATGAAGAAGCGGTTTATCGTTTGCTGGCGATCAAGTCACGGCCAGTGGAAAAAGGCCTGATCCTGATCGCCGACAACATTCGCCAGTTCGACTTTCTGTTCGAAGACTTCCCCCAATTGTGGCTCGACCGAATGGCCAGCACCTGGCCGGGGCCCAATACCTGGCTGGTGCCGCATCAGAACCTGCTGCCCGAGTGGATCACCGGCATTCATGAAACCGTGGCGCTGCGCGTCACCGACCACCCTACGGTGCGCGAACTGTGCGCGTTGGTCGGCCCGTTGATTTCCACATCGGCCAACCCGGCAGGTCGCCCGGCTGCCCGTTCGCGGCTGCGCGTCGAGCAGTACTTCCGGGGTCAGATCGACGGTGTGCTGGGCGGCAGCCTGGGCGGCCGCCGAAACCCCAGCGTGATCCGTGATATCGCGACCGGCCAGGTCATGCGCGCTGGCTGACGCTGGCGGGAGTGCTGGCTCAGGGAATCAGAATGGTCGAGCCAGTGGTGCGCCGAGCGGACAGCTCGGTTTGCGCCTTGGCGGCGTCCTTCAAGGCGTACTGCTGAATGTTGTCGACCTTGAGTTTGCCGCTGGCGAGCATGTCGAACAGCTCGTCAGCCATGGCTTGCAGGTTCTGCGCATTGTTTGCGTAGGTGCCCAGCGTCGGGCGGGTGACATACACCGAGCCTTTTTGCGCCAGAATCCCCAGATTCACACCTGAGACCGGTCCGGACGCATTGCCGAAGCTCACCACCAGCCCACGCGGTGCCACGCTGTCGAGCGATGTCAGCCAAGTGTCCTGCCCCACGCCGTCGTAGACCACCGGGCACTTCTTGCCGTCGGTGAGTTCCAGCACACGTTTGGCGACGTCTTCGTGGCTGTAGTCGATGGTTTCCCAGGCACCCAGCGCCTTGGCGTGAGCGGCCTTCTCCGGTGAGCTGACCGTGCCGATCAGCTTCGCGCCCAATGCCTTGGCCCACTGACAGGCCAACGAGCCGACACCACCCGCCGCCGCATGAAACAGAATGATCTCGCCCGGCTTCACCTGATAGGTCTGGCGCAGCAGGTATTGCACGGTCAGGCCCTTGAGCATCAACGCAGCGGCCTGCTCGAAACTGACCGAGTCCGCCAGCTTCACCAGATTCGCCTCAGGCAGCACATGCACGTCGCTGTACGCACCCAGAGGCCCGGTGCCATAGGCGACACGATCACCGACCTTGAAGCGCGTCACCTCATCACCCACCGCCTCGACCACACCCGCCCCTTCAGCACCGAGCCCTGAAGGCAACTCAGGCGCTGGATACAGCCCGCTACGGTAATAGGTATCAATGAAATTCAGGCCAATGGCCTTGTTGCGCACAACCACCGCCTGCGGCCCCGGAGCCTCTGGCTCGAAATCGACATATTCAAGAACCTCGGGTCCTCCGACAGTGCTGAACTGGATACGCTTTGCCATGTGCTCTCTCCTTGATGGTGACTAATATCTTATGCATCAGGCAGACAAAGGTAGCACGCTGCGCAGTCGCAAAAATGAAGCCCTATCTGGTTTTCATCTCTGGGAAAGGACAAGCAGAAAGCCTTCGATCAGCGCATCACCGTTGGTGCTTTTTGATTCCAGGCTCACCATCGACGGAAAGTCCTCATAGGACAGGAAAAAGGCTTCGCCTTTTATCTGCACGTCCCAGACGCGTACATCCACAGCGTAGGACTTTGACGTAACGATGCCTCCCAGCAGGCCTAGAACGAAGTCAGCATAGCGAGGGAAATCCTCCCAATCGACTTCCGCTGAAAGATTGAGGCATGAATTGCCGGAGCGCATTTTTTCGATAGCCAGCTCTTCGACATTGCAGACGGCCTTCACGTCAGGTTCTCCTCGCGTAAGTAGGAGTTCGATTAATCAGGCAGTTTTCCAAGTAATACAAACTGCGAAAGCACCTATCGGACTCCTTCCCCCGGCCTTCGTCAACTGCCAGCCCGCGCTGCCGATGGTATGCTACGCGCCAATTTGCCTGCGCCTCTTTTGCTGCGCCTCTTTTGCTGCGGAGGCTCAGCCGTTTGACGTCAGCCGTAAGGGATCCTCATGAGTACCCGTACCGAGGCCGTAAAAGCCTACCTGCTCGACCTGCAAGACCGGATCTGCACCGCGCTCGAGCAGGAAGATGGCAACGCACACTTTGTGGAAGATGCCTGGACGCGTCCGGCGGGCGGCGGTGGTCGCACGCGGGTGATCGAGAATGGCGCGGTCATCGAGAAAGGTGGTGTCAATTTTTCCCACGTGTTCGGCAGCAACCTGCCTCCGTCGGCCAGTGCCCACCGGCCTGAGCTGGCCGGGCGTGGTTTCGAGGCGCTGGGCGTGTCGCTGGTGATTCACCCGCACAACCCGCATGTGCCGACGTCTCACGCCAATGTGCGGTTCTTCATTGCCGAGAAAGAAGGCGAGGAGCCGGTCTGGTGGTTTGGTGGTGGTTTCGATTTGACGCCCTACTATGGCGTCGAGGAAGACTGCGTACACTGGCACCGGGTGGCCGAACGCGCCTGTGCGCCGTTCGGCGACGATGTCTACCCGCGCTACAAGGCGTGGTGCGACAGTTACTTCCACCTCAAGCATCGTGATGAGCCACGCGGTATCGGTGGTCTGTTTTTCGATGACGTGAACCAGTGGGATTTCGATACCAGCTTTGCCTTCATCCGCGCCATCGGTGATGCGTTTATCAATGCCTACCTGCCGATCGTGCGTCGTCGTAAGGCTGCGGCCTACACGGTGCAGCAGCGCGAATTTCAGGAATTCCGTCGGGGGCGCTACGTCGAGTTCAACCTGGTGTACGACCGCGGCACGCTGTTCGGTCTTCAATCGGGTGGCCGTACCGAATCGATCCTCATGTCGCTGCCGCCGCAAGTGCGCTGGGGTTATGACTGGAAAGCCGCTCCGGGCAGTGAAGAGGCGCGTCTGACCGAATACTTCCTGACTGATCGCGACTGGCTGGCGGACAACTGATGGACCGTTACGTCGTCTTCGGTAACCCCATTGGCCACAGCAAGTCGCCGTTGATTCATCGCCTGTTCGCCGAGCAAACCGGGCAGACGCTGGATTACCAGACGTCGCTGGCACCTTTGGATGATTTCACCGCATTTGCCCAGGCGTTTTTCCAGACCGGACGTGGTGCCAACGTGACTGTGCCGTTCAAGGAAGAAGCCTATCGCCTCGCTGATAGCCTGACCGAGCGCGGGCAGCGTGCGGGAGCCGTGAACACCTTGAGCAAGCTCGATGACTGTACGCTGCTGGGTGACAACACCGACGGTGCCGGGCTGGTGCGCGACCTGACAGTCAATTGCGGGCGCAGCCTGCGTGGTCAGCGCATTCTGTTGCTGGGTGCGGGTGGTGCTGTTCGTGGCGCGCTGGAGCCGTTGCTGGCGGAGCAACCCGCAGTGCTGGTGATTGCCAATCGCACCGTTGAAAAAGCCGAACGACTGGCTCAGGAATTTGCGGATCTTGGCCCTGTGTTTGCCAGCAGCTTCGATTGGCTTGAAGAACCGGTGGATGTGATCATCAATGCCACCTCTGCCAGTCTGGCCGGAGAGCTGCCACCGATTTCCCCGAGCCTTATCCAGCCCGGTGCGACCTTCTGCTACGACATGATGTACAGCAAAGAGCCCACCGCCTTTTGCCGCTGGGCCACTGAACAGGGTGCGGCACAGTCGGTTGATGGCTTGGGTATGCTGGTGGAGCAGGCGGCAGAAGCTTTCCTGCTATGGCGCGGCGTGCGGCCGGACTCGGCTCCGGTACTGGCCGAGTTGCGCAGGCTGCTGGCGGCTGGTTGACTGAGAGACTATCGTGCCAATGCTCCGCGTTGGCATGCCGTTCTGGACGCTCCGCGTCCTCTTGCGACGCGGAGCGTCAGGACGATGAGTTATGGCTCAATCCTCAAACAGAATCGGGCAGTTCTGCGGCCCTTCCAGCTTGTTCAATTCCTCGATCACTTGCGACCTGGCATTGCGCAGGATCAGTAATCGCCCCTGACGGCCCAGACGTCTCGCTTCCTGATGAAGCATTTCCACGCCTGAGTAATCGATGAAGTTGATCTGCTGCGCATCGATTACCACACGCAGCCCTTCAGTGCGTTGCAGGCGGGTTTGCAGGTAGTGGCTGGCACCGAAAAAGATTGAGCCGCCGACCCGCAGCACATCCTCATCGCCTTCGCGCCATTGCTGCACGCGCGGTTGTGAGGTGCGTTTGAGGTAGAAGAACAGCGAGGCCAGCACACCGGCATAAATCGCGGTTTGCAGCTCCAGCAGCAGGGTGGCCAGACAGGTCAGCGCCATCACGAAAAACTCGGCGCGGCTGACACGGAACAGTGCGCGAATGCCACGACGATCCACCAGGCCCCAGCAGATCAGCAGGATCGAGGCGGCCATGGCCGGGATTGGAATGTGCGAGATCAACGAGGCTCCGGCGACCGCGAACAATGCCACCCATAATGCCGAAAAAACGCCCGCCAACGGCGAACGCGCACCCGCCTCGTAACTCAGCGCCGCACGGGTGAACGATCCCGCTGACAGGTAGCCGGAAAACAGCGAGCCGACCATATTCGACAGACCTTGCGCACGGACTTCCTGATTGGCGTTGAGCATCTGCTGCGAACGTGCCGACAGCGAGCGGGCAATCGACAGGCTGTTGACCAGCCCCAGCATGCCCACCGCCACTGCTGTCGGCAGCAGCTTGAGGATCAGCTCAAGGTCCAGCGGTAGCGGGCTGAAAGGCGGTAGATGGCCAACGAAGGCACTGACCACACGGACATGGCCGAACATCGCCGGCCACAGCCACACCAACAGGCTGCTCGATACCAATGCAATCAATAAGGTTGGCCAGCGGGGCACCAGGAGTTTGAGCCCGATGCCCAGCGCCAGGGTCAACAGACCCAGTGTCAGTGAAGGTAGATCGACCTCTCCACGATGTTCTAACACGGCGGTCAGACTTCTAAGGGCGGTGGTCTGACTCGGCAGGTCAATGCCCAGCAGATTGGGCATCTGCCCGAGTGCAATGACTATTGCAGCGCCCAGTGTGAAACCGAGCACCACCGAGTGCGAAACGAAATTCACCAGCGCACCGAAGCGCATCATCCCAAGCAATAGCTGGAATACACCGGCGATGAACGTCAGCAGCAGGATCAACATTATGTAGTCCTGACTGGCCGGAACGGCGAGCGGACTGACACTGGCATACAGCACGATGGAAATAGCCGCGGTCGGCCCACAGATGAGGTGCCAGGACGAGCCCCACAGACAGGCGATCAGAACGGGAACAATGGCGGCGTACAGACCGTACTCCGGAGGCAGCCCGGCGATCAGTGCGTAAGCGATGGACTGCGGCAGGGCCAGAATGGCACCGCTCAAGCCCACCAGCGCATCACGCCCGACGCTGGCGCGACTCTGCTGCGGCAGCCAGGCTAGAAACGGTAGAATTTTATGGCGATTGAGCCAGCGCATCGGTCCCTCGAGTGAATTGAACGTAGAGGACGCAGAGCGTCCAAAACGGCATACCCACGCGGAGCATGGGCACGATAGTTGGACACCTATCGTTCCTCACGCTCCAGCGTGGGGATGCCTTGGGTGACGCCCCGCGTCACAGATCTGCGCCACGCCGCGTGCTCAAGACCTTACGCCTACAACCTGGCTTTCACCGCCGCCAGCCCATCCTTGCCATCAATCGTCTTCACGCCCTCCAGCCACGTGTCCAGTACTGCGGGATTGGCCTTGATCCAGGCCCTTGCCGCTGCGCTGTTGCTGACCTTGTTGTTCGCCACTTCGGCCATGATGCTGTTTTCCATGTCCAGGGTGAAGCTCAGATTGGTCAGCAGCTTGCCGACGTTTGGACAGGCTTGCGCATAACCCTTGCGAGTCAGGGTGAAGACCGAACCGGTATCGCCAAAGTATTTCTCGCCGCCCTTGAGGTAATGCATACCTTTGATCTGCACGTTCATCGGATGCGGGGTCCAGCCGAGGAAGACCACAAACGCCTTGCGCTTCACGTTGCGATTGACCTCGGCGAGCATCGCCGTCTCGCTCGACTCGACCAGCTTCCATTTGCCCAGATCGAATTCGTTCTTCTTGATGATCTCCTGCAGCGACAGGTTGGCAGGTGCGCCAGAGCCAATGCCATAGATCTTCTGGTCGAACTTGTCAGCGAATTTATTCAGGTCGGCAAAATCATGCACGCCGGCGTCCCACACATAGTCCGGCACGGCCAGAGTGAACTCGGTGCCTTCAAGGTTCCTGGCCAATTGCGTTACATCGCCGGTCGCCACGAACTTGTCGTAAAAGCCCTGCTGCGCCGGCATCCAGTTACCCAGAAAAACATCCAGCTTGCCGTCTTTCAGGCCGCCATAGGCAATCGGCACGGCCAGGGTGTCGACCTTGGCCTTGTAGCCCAGACCTTCAAGCGCCACGCTGGCGATAGCATTGGTGGCCCCAATGTCACTCCAGCCCGGATCGGCCATTTTCACGGTGCTGCAACTTGCGTCCTCTGCCTGCGCCGCAAGGCTGCCGAACGTCATGACCGCGACCGCAACGGCTGTGGATAACTTCTTCATTGATGTACCCCTTTTGATTTTTTTGGTGTGGGCAGGGTCAAGGTTGCGGAAAACGTGCCTTACGCTCCAGATCGTCCAGATCAATGTGGTTGCGCATGTACTGCTGACTGGCGTCGACCAGTGGCTGGTGATCCCAACTCTTCAGCTTGCCGGTTGCCAGCGATTTGGCGACGAAGCGCCTTCTGCGCTGGCTGGCGAGCACCTGTTGGTGTATCGCCGGGATATCCCACTTGGCTCGAGCTTCAGCCAGGAAGTCATTGAACAGCTTTTCATGGGCGGGTGACTGGCTCAGATCCTTCTGCTCTTTCGGGTCCTTCTTCACATCGAAGAGCAGGCACGGGTCCTGCTCCGAATAGATGAATTTGTAAGCGCCGCGACGGATCATCATCAACGGGCTGGTCGTGCCTTCGGCCATGTACTCGCCGAACACCTCATCGTGCCCGCCCTTGCGTTTCAGGTGCGGCATCAGCGAGCGTCCATCCAGTGGCAACCCGGCGTCCAGTTTGCCGTTGGCCATTTCGACGAAGGTCGGCAGCAAGTCGGCAGTCGACACCGACGCACTGACCCGCCCTGGCTTGAACTGGCCCGGCGAATACACCACCAACGGCACGCGGGCGGCCATTTCGAACCAGTGCATTTTGTACCAGAGGCCCTTCTCGCCCAGCATGTCGCCGTGATCGCCGGAGAACACCACGATGGTGTCTTCCGCCAGCCCGACTTCATCCAGCGTCTGCATCAGCTTGCCGACGTTGAGGTCGATGTAGCTGCACGCGCCAAAGTAGGCGCGGCGCGCATCACGAATCTTGTCGGTCGGCATGGGCTTGTCCCACAGGTCATAGACCTTGAGCAGCCGTTGCGAATGCGGGTCCAGCGCGGCCTGATTGGCGTGCGGCGGCGGCATCGGGATCTCTTCGTCGGCGTACAGGTCCCAGAACGGCTTGGGAATGGTGTACGGATCATGAGGATGAGTCATGGAAACGGTCAGGCAGAAAGGCGCATCACCGTCCTGGCGTACGTAGTCGTACAGATACTGCTGGGACTTGAACAGCACTTCTTCATCGAAATCCAGCTGGTTGGTACGAATGCACGGGCCGGCCTGCAACACTGAGGACATGTTGTGATACCAGCTCGGACGCACGTCCGGCTCGTCCCAGTTGACCGACCAGCCATAGTCGGCCGGGTAAATGTCACTGGTCAGGCGCTCTTCGTAACCATGCAGTTGATCCGGCCCACAGAAATGCATCTTGCCTGCCAGAGCGGTCTTGTAGCCCAGCGCACGCAGATAGTGAGCGTAGGTTGGAATATCAGCGGGGAAATCGGCTGCGTTGTCGTACGCGCCGATCTTGCTTGGCAGCTGACCGCTGACCAGTGTGAAACGCGATGGTGCGCACAGAGGGCTGTTGCAATACGCTGAATCGAACACCACGCCGTCGGCAGCAAGGCGGCTCAGATTCGGCATCAGGATTGGAGACCGGGAGTAAAACGGCAACATTGGCGCGGCCATTTGATCGGCCATGATGAACAGAATATTTTTGCGCTTCATGTAATCGCTGCATCTCATTGTGAAAATTTATGCGAAAGTGCCGGGTACGAGGATGAAGTCGTCGTGTTTGATGGTAAAGCCCATGCGCAGCAATGCCTAGGATAAGCACCGCTTATGTTTGAAGCTTTTGGCGACATGTCCCTTGATCTGCTGCGTGCCTTTGAAGTCGCGGCTCGCTTGCGCAGCTTCACTGCGGCGGCTATCGAACTGGGCACTACTCAGCCTGCCGTCAGCCAGCAGATCAAGCGCCTTGAAGAACAGCTGGCCACCCGTCTGTTTGACCGGATCTATCGCGGCATCGAGCTTACTGAAGCCGGCGAAATATTGTTCAGCCATGTGCAGGCTGGCCTGCAATCCATCGACAGCGGACTGATAGCGATCACCGAACAGCACCAGCACGAAGTGCTTCAAGTGGCGACCGACTTTGCCTTCGCCGCCTACTGGCTGATGCCGCGTCTGCACCGTTTCCACAAGGTCAACCCGGACGTGGATGTCAGCCTGGTCACCAGCGAGCGTACCCACAGCATGTTACGCGCAGATATCGACGTTGCCGTACTGTTCGGCGACGGACGCTTCAAGCAAGGCGAAAGCCATTGGCTGTTCAGCGAAGAAGTCTTTCCAGTGTGCAGCCCGCAACTGATCACGGGTCGCCAGACGCCGCTGCCCAACGAGGCACTGCGCGACTTTCCGCTCTTGCACCTGCGCGGCGAAAGCAGCAACAACTGGTTCGACTGGGCAGGCGTATTCCGCGCCCTCGACATCCCCCAGGCCCCTACCCCCGGCCAGCTGCGTTTCGACAACTACACCCTGCTCATCCAGGCTGCGATTGGCGGACAAGGCATCGCCATCGGTTGGAAACACCTGGTCGACGACCTCCTCGATCAAGGCCTGCTCTGCCGCCCCATCGCCGGAGCCGCCATTTCCGGCCAAGGCTATTACGTGGTTTTGCCCCAGCGCAAACGGCGCGTGCAGATCGTCCAGCAGTTCATGGACTGGCTGGCGAGTGAGCAGGCGTTGAGCGGGGTTTCGCTGGCGGGCAGGCCGTTGCCGTCGATTGCGGTGTAAGCAGGCGTTCATTTTTTGGTCAGGAAGGACTCATACATGCAAGACACCCACGGCTACCACGCCCATATCTATTTCAACGCCCAAACCCTGAACCAGGCCCGAGCCCTGTGCGAAGCCGCGACCGAGAAATTTGCGCTGCAGATGGGCCGCGTTCACCAAAAGCTGGTTGGGCCGCATCCGGACTGGAGTTGCCAGTTGGCGTTCGGGCATGAGCAGTTGGCTGACGTCACTTTATGGCTCGCGTTGAATCGCGATGGGCTGGTCGTGTTTCTGCATCCGTTGACGGGCGATGAGCTGCGCGACCATACCGACCATGCCATCTGGATGGGCGCGGTTCGGCCTTTGAATCTGGGCGCTCTGGGTGGCTGATAGCCGGCTTCTCGGCCGTTTTCCTTCAGTGGTTACAAGCGCATTCCTCGTCGAAAAGATCGGTGTAAGATAGCTCCGCTGAAAAATGACCAATCGGTCCGTTGCAGCGCAAATTTCAACAAAATGGTCATGCATACGCGTCAACATCGATAAGCCGCCTTTCACGGGCTGCCTGAAATGAATGCTGAAAGACCAGACAGAGGATCATCAGAAATGCCGGATCTACTCATCGACGGTAAGACCCTTCACTACGCTGACCAAGGCACCGGGCCGGTTGTCTTGCTCGGTCACAGTTACCTTTGGGACAAGGCGATGTGGAGTGCGCAGATCGACACGCTGGCCAGCCGGTATCGGGTGATTGTGCCGGACCTTTGGGGGCATGGGGATTCCAGCGGTTTTCCGGAAGGCACCCGCAATCTCGATGATCTCGCCCGCCATGCGCTGGCGCTGCTGGATCATTTGAATATCGAGCGTTGCAGCATCGTCGGGCTGTCGGTGGGCGGCATGTGGGGTGCGATTGCTGCGCTGCTCGCGCCAGAGCGCATTACCGGGCTGGTGCTGATGGACACTTATCTGGGCAAAGAGTCGGAAGCCAAGAAAGCCTACTATTTCTCGTTGCTCGACAAGCTGGAAGAGGCCGGTGCCTTTCCTGAGCCGCTGTTGGACATTGTGGTGCCGATCTTCTTCCGGCCTGGCATTGACCCGCAGTCGCCGGTGTATCAGGCGTTCCGCTCCGCATTGGCGGGTATGAATGCAGAGCAGTTGCGCCAGACTGTAGTGCCTCTGGGGCGAATGATCTTTGGTCGTGACGATCGGCTTGGGTTGATAGAGCAACTGAATGCAGACACCACGCTGGTGATGTGTGGCGATGCTGACATCCCGCGTCCGCCTGAAGAAACCCGTGAGATGGCCAGCCTGATTGGCTGCTCTTACGTGCTGGTGCCTGAAGCGGGTCATATCGCCAATCTGGAAAACCCGGATTTTGTGTCAGGGGCGCTGATGACGTTTTTGGCGCGGGTTAATCAGCAGCAGGGTTGAGGCGGGCTGGTTTCTTTGCTGGGACCTCAAGATCGGACGCGGAGCGTCCAGAACGGCATGCGACGCGGAGCGTCGCACGATAGTTGAGATTATCGTTCCGCACGCTCCAGCGTGGGAATGCCGTTCGTGACGCTCCGCGTCACAAGTCTGTGTGTCACCGCGTATTCAAGGGCGTCAGCAGACCATCAATTCAACACACCATCCAGAATCGCATACACAATCCCCGAACCCACGGCGATCAGTACGACGTCGGTGCCCAGGCGTCGCCATTCGTAGCCGTCATAATGTGGCAGGTATTGCAGCGAGCGGCTGTCCAGGCGTTTACCGTAACCAGGTGGCAACGGACGGCCTTTGGCGATGTGTACACCAGGTGGCAGCGGCTGGCCTCGGCCGATGACGTCGCGGTGCTGCTGGAAGGTCTCGCGTACCGGGCCGAAATCCTGCGGTGGGCGGTTGCCGCCACGGTTGTCCTGATGGGCCTGTCTGCCTGGCTGAGTGGACGGGCCCTTGTCTGGACCCCGGCCGTTATCGTTGCCCGGACCACGGTCATTAGCGCGCTCGTTATGGCCGCCGTTGTTCTGCGGTCCCTGCTGCTGGCCGCCGCGGTTGTCGTCCGGGCCATCACCGCGCTGGTCAGGCGGCGCCGCTTGCAGTAGCGGGCTGGCGCTGATCATCAAGATACCCAGCCCGGTGATAAAACGGTTTGGCAGTTTCATGGTGCTTCCTCAGCTTCACTCAATGCAGCAAAAAGGGGTTCATGACATTGGTCATGAACCCCTTGTGTCGTGCTACATAGAACCGCTGATAGCGCTTTGATTCCTTTGTATCAGAAACTTTACCCTCAGCCGATGCGTGCGTTACGTACACCTTCGGCCAATGCGGCGCACAGAGTCAACACGCCATCGATTGCCTTTTCAGGCGACTCGGCAGTGGCGATCTTATCGACGAACGCCGAGCCCACTACAACGCCGTCTGCCAGGCGAGCAATGGCCGCTGCCTGCTCGGGTGTGCGGATACCGAAACCGACGCTGATCGGCAGGCTGGTGTGGCGACGCAGGCGTGCGATGGCTTCAGTAACGTGCTCGGTGGTCGCCGAGCCAGCACCAGTTACACCGGCAACCGACACGTAGTAGACAAACCCGGAGCTGCGCTCCAACACACGCGGCAAGCGCGCATCGTCGGTGGTTGGCGTGGTCAGGCGGATGAAGTCGATACCGGATGCCTGTGCAGGCGTTGCCAGTTCGGCGTCGTGCTCAGGAGGCAGGTCAACGATGATCAGACCGTCGACGCCCGCTTCTTTTGCCTGCGCCACGAAGGCTTCGACGCCAAAGCGGTGGATCGGGTTGTAGTAACCCATCAGCACAATCGGCGTGGTCTGATCGTTCACACGGAATTCGCTGACCATCTGCAGGGTTTTCTGCAGGGTCTGGCCCGCGTCCAGAGCGCGTAGCGTAGCGAGCTGAATCGCCACACCGTCTGCCATCGGATCAGTGAACGGCATGCCCAACTCGATCACGTCAGCACCCGCAGCAGGCAGGCCCTTCAGGACTTGCAGCGAGGTGTCGTAGCCTGGGTCGCCGGCGGTGATGAAAGTGACCAGCGCCGCACGACCTTCGGTTTTCAGCTGGGCGAAACGTTGTTCGAGACGGCTCATACCAGCTTCTCCTGAGTTTTTTCGGCGGCTGCCATATGGTTCATGACGGTTTGCATGTCTTTGTCACCGCGCCCGGAAAGGCACACGACCATCAGGTGGTCGTCGCGCAGGTTGGTTGCCCGCTTCATGGCTTCGGCCAGTGCGTGAGCGGTTTCCAGTGCCGGGATGATGCCTTCGAGCAGGCAGCATTGATGGAAGGCATCCAGCGCTTCGTCATCGGTGATGCTGACGTACTCGACGCGTTTCACTTCGTGCAGGAAGGCGTGCTCAGGGCCGATACCCGGATAGTCCAGGCCAGCAGAGATCGAATGCGCGTCAGTGATCTGCCCGTCGCCATCCTGGAGCAGGTAGGTACGGTTGCCGTGCAGCACGCCCGGTACGCCGCCATTGAGGCTGGCCGCGTGCTTGTCGGTATCCACGCCGTGACCGCCCGCTTCAACGCCGATGATTTCTACGCTGGCGTCATCGAGGAACGGATGGAACAGGCCCATGGCGTTGGAGCCGCCGCCCACGCAGGCGATCAGGCTGTCCGGCAGACGACCTTCCTTCTCCTGCATCTGCTCTTTGGTTTCCTTGCCGATGATGGCCTGGAAATCACGCACCATTGCCGGATACGGATGCGGACCTGCCACAGTGCCGATCAGGTAGAAGGTGTCATCGACGTTGGTCACCCAGTCACGCAGGGCTTCGTTCATCGCATCTTTCAGGGTGCCGGTGCCGGAAGTGACTGGTACGATTTCAGCGCCCAGCAGCTTCATGCGGAACACGTTGGCCTGCTGACGCTCGATGTCGGTCGCGCCCATGTAGATCACGCAAGGCAAGCCAAAGCGCGCCGCGACGGTAGCGGTAGCAACGCCGTGCATGCCCGCGCCGGTTTCCGCAATCAGGCGTTTTTTGCCCATGCGCTTGGCCAGCAATACCTGGCCGATGCAGTTGTTGATCTTGTGCGCGCCGGTGTGGTTCAGCTCTTCGCGCTTGAAGTAGATCTTCGCGCCGCCACAGAATTCGGTCAGGCGCTCGGCGAAGTACAGCGGGTTTGGACGGCCCACGTAATCGCGCTGGAAGTAGGCCATTTCCTTGGCGAACTCCGGGTCGGCCTTGGCGGCTTCGTACTCGCGGTTGAGGTCTAGCACCAGCGGCATCAGGGTTTCAGCCACGTAGCGGCCGCCGAATGAGCCGAACAGGCCGTTGGCGTCGGGGCCGCTGCGGAAGTTGGTCTGGGTCATGAAGTGCTCCAGTTGCAGTATTGGGCGAATGAATTGAGCCGGATCGGCAATGGGTCCACTTTAACCAGCGCACGGCTCGATGAAAACCGATAAGATCGCTGCAACCTGTCAGGAAAACTCACAGATCATGAGCCGCGACCTTCCTCCCCTCAACGCCCTGCGTGCCTTCGAAAGCACCGCCCGACTTGGCAGCGTCAGTCAGGCCGCCGAACAGCTGAACGTGACGCACGGTGCTGTCAGTCGCCAATTGAAAGTGCTTGAAGAGCACTTGGGTGTAAGCCTGTTCAGCAAGGACGGACGAGCCTTGAAACTCACAGATGCAGGCATTCGGTTACGCGATGTGAGTGGCGAAGCATTCGATCGATTGCGCGGCGTATGTGTCGAACTGAGCAAGGGCAGCGCAGACGCGCCATTCGTGTTGGGATGTTCCGGCAGCCTGCTGGCGCGCTGGTTCATACCGCGTTTGAGCCGTCTTAATGCCGAGTTGCCAGACCTGCGCCTGCACCTGTCGGCAGGTGAAGGCGACCTTGATCCGCGCCGGCCCGGCCTGGATGCATTGCTGGTATTCGCCGAGCCGCCGTGGCCTGCAGACATGCAGGTATTCGAACTGGCGAGCGAACGAATAGGGCCGGTCTTGAGCCCACGCTTCGCGCGATTCGAAAGTCTGCGCGATGCACCCGCCGCAGCGCTGCTCAAAGAATCACTGTTGCAAACCACCTCACGTCCGCAAGCCTGGCCGAGCTGGGCGCAGCAGAACGGCATCGATCCGCAGTCATTGCGTTACGGGCAGGGTTTCGAGCATTTGTATTATTTGCTGGAGGCGGCTGTGGCGGGCCTGGGCATTGCGATTGCGCCGGAGCCTTTGGTCATCGATGACCTTAAAGCCGGTCGCCTGGCTGCGCCATGGGGTTTCAGCGAAACCCCGGCGCAGCTGGCGCTTTGGGTACCCAGACGTGCGGCCGATGGACGGGCGCGACAGCTTGCTCAGTGGTTGAAAAATGAGCTGAAGCGGTCTGAGGACCCGATCAGAATCTGATCAGTTACCGCGCTTGAACAGCATGTAGGCAGTGATCAGGCCAATGGCACCTACCGCAACACCAGCGGTGGTCCAAGGGTGCTCCTGAGCATAGTCACGAGTTGCCAGTGCATTTTCGCGGGTTTTCTCTTTAACGTCTTCGTAGACATCGCTGAGCAGGCTGCGCGAATGGCTCAGTGCGCTTTCAGCGTTGGCTTTCAGATTTTTCAGTGTCTTGCGCGACTCGTCGGTAGCGTCGGCTTTCAGGCCCTCGAGGGACTTCAGGAGGCTCTCGATCTCAGCTTCCATACTCTGCAACGAGGCTTTGCGAAGTGACGTAGTAGCCATGGTGTTTCTCCTGCAATGATGAGTGGGCGTGTTGTTTCCGACTCCGGGCTTTTTGGAAAGTGCGATGGGATTTTTGCAAAGCGCTGAACTTTTGCGCGCGTTCTCCTGACAGAAGCAGGGAGCGCGGTCTATATCGCGTCTTTTCCAGACCTTCAGGAGAACTGCCATGACCGATCATCACACGTACAAAAAAGTTGAAATCGTAGGCTCTTCCACTACCACTATCGAAGACGCCATCAACAACGCCCTGGCCGAAGCCAGCAAAAGCCTCGACCTGATGGAATGGTTTGAAGTGACCGAAACCCGCGGCCATATCGAAAACGGCAAAGTCGCGCATTTCCAGGTCACCTTGAAAGTCGGCTTCCGCATTACCAATAGCTGATGCCCTTCTGAACCTTTCGGCTGGCCGATTGCCATAACCTGCGCTACACACTCAGATATGGCCACACGGTTGATGTGTGGGCGTGGGGGTTTTCAATGGGCGCCTGTTCCGATGGCGTCTTCATTTGGCCGGACGAGAGGGATTACCCATGAAGAAGTTTTTGTTGGCTGTAGGCTTGCTGAGCATTGCAGGCACTGCCCTCGCGGCAGGCAAGCCATGTGAAGAGTTGAAAAGTGAAATCGACGCCAGACTCCAGGCGAAGGGCGTAACGTCCTACACGCTGGAAGTGGTCGAGAAAGGCAGCGCGTCCGACAAGCAAGTCGTCGGCACCTGCGAAGGCGGCACCAAGGAAGTCGTTTACCAGCGCGGTTGATTGCCAGCCGGGCCTGACTCAGGTCGGTTCGCCCGGCTAATCCCGTTTGCAGGTTTCACGAACAGCATCGCCCCGGGCTGTCATCCAGTCCGGGGCGATGCTGTTTTTGAAGCCCGCGTTGTGACCCGAAAGGTTGCTATCAGCCTTGTGCGACCTGCGCCAGAATCTCGTAGGACCGCAGCCTGTCCTCGTGCTCATACATGTCGCACGTGAAGATCAGTTCATCGGCATCGGTCTGTTCAAGCAGCACATCCAGTTTGGCGCGGATCTTGTCCGGGCCACCCACCATCGCCAGCCCCAGGAAGCTTGCCACCGCTTCACGCTCGTGCGGCAGCCACAGGCCGTCCATGGACTCGACTGGCGGGCGCTGCATCAGACTGTGCCCGCGCATCAGCGCCAGGATGCGCTGGTAAACAGATGTCGCGAGGTATTCGGCCTGTTCGTCGGTATCGGCTGCCGACAGCGGAACGCCGAGCATCACGTAGGGTTTGTCGAGCACGGCCGATGGCTGGAAGTGATTGCGGTACACGCGAATCGCCTCATGCATGTAACGCGGCGCAAAATGCGACGCGAAGGCATATGGCAAACCGCGCATGCCTGCCAGTTGAGCACTGAACAGGCTCGAGCCCAGTAGCCAGATCGGCACGTTGGTGTCTGAGCCAGGAACAGCGATCACTTTTTGATCAGGCGTACGCGGCCCCAGATATTCCATCAGCTCGGTGACGTCATCCGGAAAATCTTCGGCGCTGCCGGAGCGTTCGCGGCGCAAGGCGCGAGCGGTCATCTGATCGGAACCCGGCGCGCGACCCAGCCCCAGATCAATCCGACCGGGATACAGGCTGGCCAGCGTGCCGAACTGCTCGGCAACCACCAGTGGTGCATGGTTGGGCAGCATGATCCCACCAGCCCCGACACGAATGGTCGACGTGCCGCCTGCCAGGTAGGCGAGCAGCACCGAGGTCGCTGAACTGGCGATGCCGTCCATGTTGTGGTGCTCGGCCACCCAGAAGCGGTTGTAACCCAGCTTTTCAACATGCTGGGCAAGGTTGAGCGAGTTGCGCAGGGAATCGGCGGGCCCTTTGTCGTGGCGCACCGGCACCAGATCAAGGGTGGAAATTTTTACATCTGCCAGACGTTTCATAGGCCGGGGTGGCTCCTCGAATTGTGATGGGCTGGCTGCTAGAGCTGCCCACGATGAAACAGCAGTGCGGGCGCAAGTCTGGCTTTTCAATGGCAGGCGGATAAAAACCTACTTAAACGCTTGGTCTTTCCGACGGTTGAACTTTCCAGAGCCGTCTATCCTCAGAACCTTGTAACAGCATTGATCCAAATTCATCCCAAGAAGGAGCCACCATGAGCATCGTCAAGAAAGCATCCGCCCACTGGGAAGGTGATCTGAAAAACGGTATCGGCAGCATTTCCACGGAAACCGGCGTGTTGAAAGAAGCGCCTTACGGCTTCAAGGCTCGTTTTGAAGGCGGTAAAGGCACCAACCCTGAAGAATTGATCGGCGCGGCCCACGCAGGCTGCTTCTCGATGGCATTGTCCATGATTCTGGGCGGTGCAGGCCTTACTGCTGAGAGCATCGACACTCAGGCTGACGTGACGCTTAACCAGATTGAAGGCGGTTTTGAAATCAGCGCTGTGCATTTGACCCTAAAGGCCAAAGTGCCAGGCGCAACGCAGGAGAAGTTCGACGAACTGACCAAGCAAGCCAAAGAAGGCTGCCCGGTTTCCAAGGTGCTGAACGCCAAGATCACTCTGGATGCTACGTTGTTGAGCTGATCCACAGCGAGCTTTGCGGGAGCGCCTTGTGCGCTCCTTCATCTCCTGTATAAAGCTGACTTGCTTCATCGGTCATGCGTTCATTGGCGCATGGTTTGATTTTGATCAGGAGTCGAGCATGAAACGTTTTATTCTGGCAGTAACCTGCACCCTGCTGGCAACCAGCGCCCTGGCGGCGCCGAAATCCTGTGAAGAACTCAAGGATGAAATCGAAGCCAAGATCCAGGCCAACAACGTCACGTCCTACACGCTGGAAATTGTTAGCAACGAAGAGGCTTCCGATCCCAGCATGATCGTCGGCAGCTGCGACAACGGTACGAAAAAAATCATCTACCAGCTCAACGGTCGCTGATCAGATGCAGTGCACCCCGCCCTCTTCTTCCTCCTCGGCCACCACCTTGCGCTCTGCATCGTAAAGCCAGGCGTCGACACTGTTCGCCAGTGAGCGTACCTCCAGCACATAACGCTGCCCGGCAGCGAAGTGGTCGTAACGAACACTGACGTAACACGTGATCTCGGTGTACTCGTCGCCGATCATCCCCATGCCGCCCGACCGGTACTCATAGTCATAACGCACCTGTAACTCATGGCTGCCCGGCGTCACCTGAAAATAGCGCCCGTCGTAGGTGTTCTCGCCATCCAGCTTGTCGCCCATGATCAACTGGCCGGTGATGGTGCGCATGTCGACCCACGCCATGTCCGGGCTGACCGCAGGCAAGGGACCTGCACATCCGGAGAGAGCTGTCAGGGCTAATGCGGTTATCGGGGCTGTGATGCGCATTTTGGCGGTTCCGGGATGTGTGAGTTGATTTAAGGCGGCAGGCCTGCCCTGCCATAAGCGTGACAGGCATCTTAAGATACTTCGACTGAAAATCAGCGTTCGCGAGCAAGCTCGCACACAAAGATGGCATTTCAAAGTGCGTGTGAATCAGCTTCATGCGTTGGCACCTTTGCGTGCAGCTATATAAGCCCGCTTGAATAGTCAGTCGCGAATTTTGATTTCTACAATCAATTGATAGAATAATTTTATTGAGGCCCTATAAAATTTTCTTGATTCCTGATTGTCGATTGTGCATTTTTATTAAGTGCCTTGTTACCTCAAAGCATGTGTCAAGGAATAGACAGCTTTTGTTGATGGCAGAAACTGTCTCAATCAAAAAAACATTAGGGATGTGAAAAATGTGGAGTAAACGGGGTGAAAAAAGCGAGTCGCTAGTTACCAATCTGGCGGGAACTTTGAATGATCAGCCATGGAATGACTATTCTTTCGGCTTGGGAATCAATGCCGAAAGCGGTGCGTTTGCTGTACAAGCAGTTAGCCCCATTACACCAGAACCTGGTAGGGCTAAAAATACCGTTCAGAAGTACGAAGTGATTGCGACCGCTGACGACTATAGCCGACTTTTCAAAGCGGAAGCTCAGGGCGAATACAATGTAGGTGCTGCCAGTGCATCGGCATCCGCGTCATATTTGTCCAATGTCACGTACTCTGAAACCTCGTTGACGATATTGGCTTTCTATGACGTGACGGACGCGGATTATGCCTCGCTGAGTCCAGCGCCAGCCTTCACCCCTCAGGCCAGTGAGTTGGCAAGCTCGAACCCGGCTGGCTTTCGGGACACGTATGGCGATTACTTCGTTGCCACCGCGAAATTCGGCTCGCGCTTCGTGGCTACTTATACGTGCAGCACAACGACGACTACTGAACTGCAGACTTTCAAAGCAGCCGTTGCCGGTAAGAAAGACATATTAAGCGCGTCCGGGGCTGCGGAATTCGAGTCGCTGGCAAGCTCAAGCGATGTCCATGTGAAGGTGGCGGTCACCATGAACGGGACGTCAGGAAAAGCGCCTCCTGTCGGGGCTGACGCTAACAGCATTCCCACTCTATTGACGTGGTTTACAGAAAACCTGCAGCCTGTTCCGCGTCGTGCCAGGCTGATTCATTATTCCCAGATCGATAACCGCATTCCCAATACGTTACCGCTAAACCCCGATAACTTTGCCAAGGTCAAGACCATCGCGTTTCAGTTGCAGGAACTGGAGTCACTCACGTCGGCCATTCCGGGCTATTACTCCACCCAGCCCTACAGCCTCACCCCGCCCGTTCAAGGCATCAATACTGTAGCGGACACGCAGCAATACTTAACGAATCAGTACAGCGCACGTATCGGAACGTTGCTTTACGAGCCTGACGCGGCAAGTCAGTTAAGTCAGCAAGTCTCTGAGCTGACCAGAAGCCTTCAACCTTCGCTCGCGTTGTTCTCTTTCTATCAGAGCCTGACGCTCTCACCGCCGAATGAGCCAGCGAGCGGTGTCTATTCGACGTCGGCCGGGATCAAATCCACCGAACTTACCAATGTTTCAATTCAGGAGGACAGTCAGCATTACAGCGCTGACTGGACAATCGGCCACCAAAGCCACACCTTCTCGTTCCCGTTCGACCCGTCTGAAGGGGGGGCTATTATTACCGGCTGGTACATTCAAAACGGCTGGAACAGTGAAACCAACGGCGACTGGAAGTCCAGCGGTGCGATGATTGGGAAAACATCAGGGTCCTTCTACGTTGAAAGCAACTATGATCGAGGCTGCAACTGGAGTCTCCACGTTTATTACCTGCCCCGGTCCACATTCCCGTGGCTGGCGAGAACAACGTCCTGATCCGACCATTCACGGATAGCACTCCCCTAACCTGGCAGCCCGGGCGCACTCTCCTGGTGAGCGTGCACCCGGGCTGACGTACTTTCTTCAGGCTCTGCTGTGCCCTCCGGTTCCAGCGTTCGCCGTAAGCGCTTCATAAGCCACACGTGCGACGCCCGGCTATCGGCGCAAGGTTCGATTTTGTCGAATCACTTTTTAATCGGCGAATCTCGACAGTTGCACATCTCCCTGCCCGTCCGGCATAACATCCCCCTGTCCAAATCACCAAAGCCCTCCCGCTCATGTCCACGCTGACCGCCCCACGCCTTTGTCGCGTCCTTTCACTGATGGCCGTTACGCTGCTCGCCGGCTGCTCCAGCGTTTCCTATTACGGCCAGTTGGCTCAAGGGCAGTGGCAATTGCTGCAGGCTCGCGAACCGGTGGCGAAGATCGTCGCAGACCCGAAGCGGGATGCCGGGTTGCGTGAGCGTCTGGCTCGTTCACAGTTGGCACGGACGTTTGCCAGTGAGCATTTGCATCTGCCGGATAACCAGAGCTATCGCCTGTATGCGGATCTGGGACGTCCTTATGTGGTGTGGAATGTGTTCGCCACCGACGAGTTTTCGCTGGAGCCTGTTACGCATTGTTTTCCGATTGCCGGCTGTGTCGCGTATCGCGGTTATTACAGCCCTGGCGGGGCGCGTGGTGAGGCGGCGTTGCAGCGTCAGGCGGGCAAGGATGTGTATTTGAGCGGTGTGGAAGCCTATTCGACACTGGGCTGGTTCAATGACCCGATTCTCAGTTCGATGATGGGCTGGGGAGATGAGCGTTTGGCGACGCTGATTTTTCATGAGTTGGCGCATCAGCGGTTTTATGTGAAAGACGACACCGAGTTCAACGAGTCCTACGCCAGCTTCGTCGAACAGGAAGGTACGCGGCAGTGGCGTGCGGCGCGGGGTTTGCCGCCGGAGAGTGTTTCGCAGTCCGCACGGCGTGACCAGTTTATCCGGTTGGTGCTCGACACTCGGGAGCGGCTCAAGGCGTTGTATCGTCAGCCGTTGTCGGCTGAGGTGATGCGCGCACACAAGGCTGAAGAGTTCGAGCGGTTGCGCAGTGACTACCGCAAGTTACGCGATGAACAATGGGCAGGCGACAAGCGTTTTGATGCCTGGATCAACAGCCCTATGAACAACGCCAAGCTGCTGCCATTTGGTCTTTATGATCAGTGGGTGCCAGCGTTTGCAGCGTTGTTCAGGCAGGTGAATGGCGATTGGGTGGCGTTTTTCAATGCCGTGGAAAAGCTGGGAGGGCTGCCGGTCGAGGCGCGCAAGGCGGCGTTGCAGCGGTTGATGCCCTGAGTACGATCATCGTTACTACGCTCCGCGTGGTAATGCCTTTCTGGACGCTCTGCGTCCGGCCTCGAGTGAGCGGCGCTGTGCAGATTTGTGACGCAGAGCGTCACGGGATGCATTCCTACGCTGGAGCGCAGGAACGATAGTCAGGCCTTATCAAACCCCTCAGCCAGATGCTGATCCTTGAGCTTCACGTAGTTAGTGGCGCTGTACGGAAAAAAGGCGATTTCCTTGTCGGTTAATGCACGTACCTGTTTGACCGGACGACCAACGTACAGAAACCCGCTTTCCAGCACTTTGCCCGGTGGCACCAGGCTGCCTGCGCCGATGATGACCTCGTCTTCGACAACCGCGCCGTCCATGATGGTGGTGCCCATGCCGACCAGGATGCGGTTGCCGATTGTGCAGCCATGCAGCATGGCCTTGTGGCCGATGGTCACTTCGTCGCCGATCAGCAGCGGGAAACCGTCCGGGTTGAAGGGGCCTGCGTGGGTGATGTGCAGCACGCTGCCGTCCTGCACACTGGTGCGGGCACCGATGCGGATGCGGTGCATGTCGCCGCGTATCACCGTCAGCGGCCAGACGGAGCTGTCGGCTCCGATTTCAACATCGCCGATAACCACCGCTGAATGGTCGACAAAGGCCCGTTCGCCGAGGGCTGGGGTGTGGTCCTGAAACTTGCGAATGGCCACGTAGGCTCCTTCTTTGGCAGTGATAGGCGTGCAGAGCGGGTTTGGTTGCTGCGGTCGGCGTCGATTGTAATTAAGATGGCTGGGTGTTTCTTCCAGCCAAGGTGCAAAACCGTGAGCGCGAACAACCCTCTTCTGCAATCGTACGACCTGCCACCCTTTTCGGCGATTCGTGCCGAACATGTCAAACCTGCTATTGAAAAAATCCTGGCGGACAACCGTGCCGCGATTGCCGACATCCTCGCCAAACAGGGGTCGACACCGACCTGGGCCGGGCTGGTCCTGACGATGGACGAATTGAATGACCGCCTGGGCGCTGCCTGGAGCCCGGTCAGCCACCTGAACGCCGTGTGCAACAGCGCCGAGCTGCGCGAAGCGTATGAGTCGTGCCTGCCGGCGTTGAGCGCCTACTCCACCGAGATGGGCCAGAATCGCGCACTGTTTCAGGCCTATGAAGCGCTGGCCAACGGTCCTGAAGCCGCCACCTTCGACGTCGGTCAGAAGACCATTCTGGAGCAATCGCTGCGCGATTTCCGCCTGTCCGGCATCGATCTGCCGCCTGAACAGCAGAAGCGTTACGCTGAAGTGCAGAGCAAACTGTCGGAGCTGGGCAGCCAGTTTTCCAACCAGTTGCTCGATGCCACTCAGGCCTGGACCAAGCTGGTCGCCGATGAGTCCGCCCTCGCCGGCCTGACCGATTCTGCCAAACAGCAGATGGCTGCCGCCGCCAAGGCCAAGGATCTGGAAGGCTACCTGATCACGCTGGAATTCCCGAGCTACTACGCGGTGATGACCTACGCCGAAGACCGCGCACTGCGTGAAGAAGTCTATGCGGCTTACTGCACTCGCGCGTCGGATCAAGGCCCGAATGCGGGCAAGAACGACAATACCCCTGTCATGGAGCAGATCCTCGACCTGCGTCAGGAACTGGCGCAACTGCTTGGCTACGCGAACTTTGCCGAGCTGAGCCTGGCAACCAAGATGGCCGAGTCCAGCGATCAGGTGCTGAGCTTCCTGCGTGACCTGGCCAAGCGCAGCAAGCCGTTCGCGGCCCAGGACCTGGAGCAGCTCAAGGCCTACGCCGCCGAACAGGGTTGCCCGGATCTGCAAAGCTGGGACAGCGGTTTCTACGGCGAGAAGCTGCGCGAACAGCGCTATAGCGTTTCCCAGGAAATCCTGCGTGCCTACTTCCCCATCGATAAAGTGCTCGGCGGTCTGTTCGCTATCGTCCAGCGTCTGTACGGCATCGAGATTGCCGAGCAAAAAGGCTTCGACACCTGGCACCCGGATGTTCGTCTGTTCGAGATCAAGGAAAACGGCCAGCACGTCGGGCGTTTCTTCTTCGATCTGTATGCGCGCGCCAACAAGCGTGGCGGTGCCTGGATGGACGGCGCTCGTGATCGCCGTCGCACGGCTGAAGGCACACTGCAAAGCCCGGTGGCCAATCTGGTGTGCAACTTCACGCCTGCGGTCGCGGGCAAGCCTGCGCTGCTGACCCACGATGAAGTCACCACGCTGTTCCACGAATTCGGTCATGGCCTGCATCATCTGCTGACCCGTATCGATCATGCCGGCGTATCCGGTATCAACGGCGTGGCCTGGGACGCAGTCGAGTTGCCGAGCCAGTTCATGGAAAACTGGTGCTGGGAGCCCGAAGGCCTGGCGCTGATCTCCGGTCATTACGAAACCGGCGAGCCATTGCCGCAGGACCTGCTGGAGAAAATGCTCGCCGCCAAGAACTTCCAGTCCGGCCTGATGATGGTGCGTCAGCTGGAGTTCTCGCTGTTCGACTTTGAATTGCACGCCACCCACGGCGACGGCCGCAGCGTGCTGGAGGTGCTGGAAGGCATTCGTGACGAGGTGTCGGTGATGCGTCCGCCTGCTTACAACCGTTTCCCGAACAGCTTCGCGCACATCTTCGCAGGTGGTTATGCCGCCGGTTATTACAGCTACAAGTGGGCCGAAGTGCTGTCTGCCGATGCGTTCTCGAAATTCGAGGAAGACGGTGTGCTCAACGCCGAAACCGGCCGCGCCTTCCGCGAAGCCATTCTGGCCCGTGGCGGTTCACAGGCACCGATGGTGCTGTTCGTCGACTTCCGCGGACGCGAGCCGTCGATTGACGCACTCTTGCGTCACAGTGGCTTGAGTGAGGACGCGGCAGCATGACCGATACACCGGTAATCATTACCAAGAAACGCTTCATCGCCGGGGCTGTTTGCCCGGCGTGCAGCGAGCCTGACAAGCTCATGATGTGGAGCGAAAACGACGTGCCGCACCGCGAATGCGTGGGTTGCGGCTACAGCGATACGCTCAACGAACAAGGTATTTCGATACCGAAGGAGCTGGGTACACGGGTCAACAAGGTGGTGGTCAAACCGGCAGACCCGAAGGTGCAGGGTGTGCAGTTTTTTCCGAATCCGAAGTTGAAGAAGCCGGTGGATCCTGAGTGACGTGATCGGTCGGGTCAAAATGAAAGGTTCGTTCGTCTGAACGAACCTTTTTTATAGCTCGCCGCCTCAGGTTATCAGCGACAGAAATTACCAATCGGCCAATTCAGCCACCTTCTTCCTGAAGGCTAGCGCCAGAACCGTCAGCACTTCCTCATCCCTGCCCAGCTCGCCGAAAATCTTGTGATTTCCGTGCGGGTGCAGCCTGACCCAGGCTTGTTCTTGCAGGTCGTCGTCCTCATAAAACTGGATGGCTATTACAGGATGGTTATGTTGCTCGATATCTTCAGCCCACAACCGTATCTCATACTTTGCCATCACCCACCTCGTTCTCAGGTAAATGCGCCATTACCCGGCAGCCGAGTTGGTGTTTCCCTACAGTAGGGCGCGACTAAAAATGCGTCTACTGACAGAAATGGCAGGTGGTTGTTTGTACAGGAAGTTAAAACACGCGAGTAACAGGCTGGAACGGTATCGACTCGTTCATGCAGGCAAGCGGCGCGCACCGCTTGCCCATGAAGAAGCCGATGTCTCAGCCTGCTGCCTGAAGCCTGCGTTTCTCTGCCAGACGGCTTCTGCCGTACAGCACCGCAATGGCGATCAGGGCAATGGCCTGTGCGCTCAGCGAGTACAGGTCGGCGTGGATACCCAGCCAGTCGAACTCGAAGAACGGCACGGGCCTGGTACCGAATATGCCCGCTTCCTGTAGCGCCTTGACGCCGTGACCGGCAAACACCACTGACAGCGCGCACAGCAGCGCAGCGTTGATACCGAAGAACAGCGACAGCGGCAGCTTCGCCGAACCGCGCAGGATGACCCATGCCAGGCCCACGAGCAGCACCAGCGCCGTGGCACCACCCGCCAGCACGGCATCGTGCCCGGCGGGTCCTGCCTGCAACCACAGGGTTTCATAGAACAGGATGACTTCGAACAGCTCGCGATACACCGAGAAGAACGCCAGCACCGCGAAGCCGAAACGACCACCGCCGCCGACCAGACTGCTTTTGACATAGTCCTGCCATGCGGCGGCATGACGACGGTCGTGCATCCACACACCAAGCCAGAGCACCATTACGCTGGCAAACAGCGCGGTGGCACCTTCCAGCAATTCACGCTGTGCGCCGCTGACGTCGATGACATACGCCGCCAGCGCCCAGGTGCCCAGCCCGGCCAGCAAAGCCAGACCCCAGCCGATGTTGACGCTGCGCACCGCAGACTGCTGGCCGGTATTGCGCAGAAACGCCAGAATCGCCGCCAGTACCAGAATCGCTTCCAGTCCTTCACGCAGCAGAATCAACAGGCCCGAAACGTAGCTCAGCGACAGGCTCAGACCATCGCTGCCCAACAGCCCCGCCGATTCCTTGAGCTTGCCTTTGGCCGCTTCCAGCTTTTGGGCAACCTGCGCCAGCGGCAGGCTGTCCTGCAAGGACTGTCGGTAAGCCATCAGGCTTTTTTCAGTGTCCTTGCGCACATTGGCGTCTACGTTATCCAGCGAGCTTTCGACCAGTTCGAAACCTTCCAGATACGCTGCCACCGACAAGTCATAGGCCTGCTCGCGATCACCGGCCTTGTAGGCAGCCAGGCTTTTGTCCAGCGTTACACTGGTGTAATCCAGCAGTTGCGCCGGGCCGCGCTGCACCTGTGGCGGCTGCGCGCGCTGGACACGGAAGGTTGCGCTGGCATCCGCACCCTCGGCTGCCTGAACTTCGGCAGGTGTCTGACGAGCCAGGTCAGCGATGTTGAAGGTCTTGGCTGGGTTGGCAACCGGTTGTGCACTGAAACTGGCGATATAGGTCGCGATGTCCCAGCGCTGGCGGTCGTCCAGCTGGTCGGCAAATGCGGGCATATCGGTACCGGCGATGCCCAGCCCGGTCGCGTTGTAGAGATCATAAAGACTCAGGCGATCCAGCCGTGCCGTGTCACGCAGGTTCGAGGGAGGCGGTTCCAGGCCGATGCCTGCCGGGCCATCACCTGCGCCGCTATCGCCATGACAGACCGAGCAATGCTGAGCGTAAAGGGGCGCACCACGGGCCGGGTCCGGAGTAATGGCCGGGGCCTGGCTGACTTCGTAGGCAAGTGCGAGCTTCGCACTTAACTGCCGCGCCTGATGCGCAACCTGTACACCGTCCTGTCGACCCGCTACGGCGCTTTTCAGCTGCGTCACGGCCCGTTCCAGGTCAGCGCGTTGCGGCAGGGCCACGACGAGGCTTTGCAGCGCCGCCAGGTTGTCGACCTGCTGCTGATACTCGGCGCTATTCACGACCTTGCCATCCGCCACAGTGGCCGGATAGTCGGCACCCAGATAATCCAGCAGATGCAACGCCTGGGCTGCGCCCTCGACAGGATCAGCCAGCGTGACGCCGCTGCACAGCGCCAGTAGCGGTATCAGCAGCCAGGCAAGGAAACGAGAACGGAGGGGCATTGCAGAATCTCTACAGGAGTGCGATGCGGTGCATTGTTAACGCCGCAAGAGCACTACTCAAGAGTCGAGGTCTATTTTTGTTACTGAATCTTACATTCGGCTTTCAGATAACCTTTGAACAGGACGTTTGCCCGTTCAAAGGCTTGAAGAGGTTGGCAGATTTACGCCGTACCGCGATGCAGCGTGGCCAGAAACCCCGCGGCCCCTACGAACAGACTGGCAAACGTACGATTCAGGCGACGCTGCTGGCGAGGTGTCTTCAACATGCGCAGCACCTTCGACGCCAGCCCGGTGTAGCCGGCCATCACGATCAGATCGACCACGACCATGGTCGCCGCGATAATGGCGTACTGGATGAGCAGTGGAGCAGCCGGTTCGATGAATTGCGGCAAAATCGCCAGCATGAAGATCAGAGCCTTGGGGTTGCTGATATTGACCAGAAAACCGCGGATCACCAGCGTCATCGGTTTGCCGACAGGGCGCACGGCAGACTCGTCGCCAAGGTCAGCAGGCAATGCGCGCCATTGCTTGATGCCCAGATAGACCAGGTACGCCACGCCGAACCACTTGATCAACGTGAAGGCCATCTCGGAAGCTGCCAATACCGCGCCGAGCCCGGCAGCAACAATCGCGATCTGCGCCACCAACGCAATTTGCAGCCCCAGGGCATTCCAGTAGCCGCGCAGGAAACCGTATTGCAGGCCGCAGGACATGGAGGCGATAGCGCCTGCGCCAGGGGAAAGGCTGATAATCCAGCAGGCTGCAAAGAAGCCCAGCCACGTTTCAAGCGCCATCACACACCTCAAGCAAAGTCGAATGCCCGATAAATTAGTGGTTAACGCTTTGGAAGGCTAACTATTTTTAATCCTGCTCGTCAGGCTGCTTCGCAACCACCATCTGTGGAAACAGATCACTGCCGCGCCAGCGCCGGACCGACTTCTGGAAGAACTGGCTGTTGGGCACCTGAACCAACGCGCCACCGGCTTCCGGGGTCTTGATCAGGGTGGTGAACATCAGATTGATAGCGACCACGCGACCTTTTACCCCGGGCTTGTCCAGCGTATCGACCAGCTCGACCATGTCACCGATGCGGAACGGGCCGATGGTGAAGATCAAAATGGCGCAGAGCAGGTTCGACAGCACGCTCCACATGGCGAAGAACGCCACCGCCGCGACGGCTACAAAGCCGGACAGTGCCGTCCACAGCACCGTGGCCGAAACTCCGAGGCGGCCGAGGACGAGAACAAACGCGCTGCCCATGATCAACCAGCGCAAGCCGCCACGCACCGGCACCAGCAGCTCTGGCGGCAACGGATAACGCTCGCCCAGACCGGTCAGAAAACCGCCCACGATGCGTTGCAATACGTAACCGGCCAACAGGATCAGCAGAATCTGCGCACCCACCAGCAGCGGTTCAAGCCAGTACGCGGATACCGGCAGGCCCAACATGTCCATCACTTCCCTGCCTCGCTCACGACAATGCTTCCAGTTCGGCCTGCATGGACTCCAGCAGTTCCAGCGCTTGCATCCAGGCGTCTTCCAGCTCGGACTCACGCACTTTCAGCTTGGCCTGCTCGGCCAGCAGGTCGCGCAGTTTGTCCTTGTTGGCCGCCTCGTAGTTGGTGCTGTCCGCCAGCGCTTCCTCGACCTTGGCGAGTTTTTCATTCACCAGCCCAAGGTCACGCTCCAGCTTGTCGGCTTCACGCTTGTGTGGCGCCAGTTGCTGACGCAAGGCCGCTGCCTGCTGACGTTGGGCTTTCTTGTCAGTCTTGTCGGCGTTGACTGGCGTGGTGCTGACCGGCGCGTTGCGCAGGCGGTAATCGGCCAGCCAGCGCGTGTAGTCATCCAGATCGCCGTCGAACTCCTGTACGCGGCCGTCAGCCACCAGCAGGAAGTCATCGGTGGTGCTCTTGAGCAAGTGCCGATCGTGAGACACCACCAGTACCGCGCCACCGAACTCCTGCAAGGCCATGGTCAGCGCCAGACGCATCTCCAGATCGAGGTGGTTGGTCGGTTCATCGAGCAGCAACAGGTTGGGCTTTTCCCAGGCGATCAGTGCCAGCGCCAAGCGGGCTTTCTCGCCACCGGAGAAATTCAGCACGGGCTCATCCAGGCGCGCGCCACGGAAATCGAAGCCGCCGAGGAAGTCGCGCAGTGTCTGTTCACGTTCAGTAGGTGCCAGACGCTGCAAGTGCAGCAATGGCGTGGCCTTCGCATCCAGTGAGTCAAGCTGATGCTGGGCGAAGTAGCCGACGGTGAGGTTTTCACCTCGAACCAGTCGACCGCTCTGCGGCTCAAGCTCGCCAGCCAGATTTTTGATCAACGTCGACTTGCCCGCGCCGTTGGGGCCCAGCAGGCCGATGCGCGCGCCCGGCGTGAGTTGCAGCTTGACCTTCTCGAGGATGGTCTTGTCGCCGTAACCCAGACGCGCGTCTGACAGATCCAGCAACGGGCTGGAGATCTTGTCGGACTCGCGGAAAACGAAGTTGAACGGTGAGTCGACGTGCGCGGCCGACAGCTCTTCCATGCGCTCCAGCGCCTTGATCCGGCTTTGTGCCTGACGGGCCTTGGTAGCCTGGGCCTTGAAGCGCGCGATGTACTTTTCCATGCGCGCGCGTTGCGCCTGCTGCTTCTCGTAGGCCTGTTGCTGCTGGGCCAGACGTTCGGCACGAGCGCGCTCGAACGCGCTGTAGCCGCCACGATAGAGGGTGATCTTGCGTTGCTCGACGTGAGCGATGTGATCGACCACAGCGTCCAGAAAATCCCGGTCGTGAGAAATCAGCAGCAAGGTGCCGGGGTAGCTTTTGAGCCAGTCTTCAAGCCATAGAATGGCGTCGAGGTCCAAGTGGTTGGTCGGTTCGTCGAGCAGCAACAGGTCCGACGGGCACATCAGCGCCTGCGCGAGGTTCAGGCGCATACGCCAGCCGCCGGAGAAACTGCCGACCTGACGTTCCATCTGTTCGTTGGTGAAACCCAGCCCGGCCAGCAGCTTGCGCGCCCGCGCGTCTGCGGTATAACCGTCGGCGCTGTCGAGCTCCGAATGCAGACGCGCCTGAGCAGCGCCGTCCTGCGCGGCTTCCGCTTCGGCCAGCAGATGCTGAACCTCGCGCAGGCGCTCGTCGCCGTCGAGCACGTAGTCCACGCCCAGGCGCTCAAGGGTGTCGACCTCCTGACGCATATGCGCGATACGCCAGTCGGCGGGCAGCAGGCAGTCACCGGCGTCGGGCGTCAGCTCGCCACGCAGCAAGGCGAACAGGCTGGATTTACCGGCGCCATTGGCACCGATCAGGCCGGCTTTATGGCCGGCGTGCAGGGTCAGCTCGGCGTCTTCTAGCAGACGTTGCGGACCACGCTGTAAGGTAAGGCTTTGAAGTCGAATCATAATGGCGGCGGAGTCTACCAGCTTCGTCCTGAACAGGTGGATCACTATGCCTTCAGCGCTCTGGAGTTTCACCCTCGATTTCTACGCCCGTCCGGGTGTAGAGCAGGCTTGTCTGACGCTGCAAGCCAACGGGGCCAACGTGTGCATGGTGCTTTGCGGGGTCTGGCTCGGCACGCGCGAAGTGGCGTGCAATGCGCAGCGATTAACGCAAATAAGGCAATTGGCGACCCCCTGGCACGATGAAGTGGTGCGTCCGCTGCGGGATTTGCGTAACCAATGGCGCAATGCAGCGCTTGAGGACGCGGTGCTGATGACGTTGCGAATGAAGGTCAAGACGCTGGAGCTGGAGGCCGAACAGAGTCTGATGCTGAAGCTTGAGGCACTGACGGGAGACTGGCCAGCGGGTGAGGCGAGAAATGCAGAGGAATGGCTGATAGAGCTCGCTGACGGAGAGGCAGAAAAAAACCGCGATGCGCTGCAGGTGCTGCGCATCGCGGTTGATCTTGCCGTCGACCAGACTTAGGAAGCGCTGGTTGGCGTTGCGCCGTTGGCAGGTGTTGCCGGTGCGGCGGCTGGCGCAGCAGGTGCAGGCGTCGTCGGCTTTGCAGCGGCAGCAGGCGCTTGCGTAGCCGGTTTGGCGGCGGTCGGCTTCGCTGCTGGCTTGGCCGCAGGTTTTGCGACAGGCTTGGCTGCTGCTTTCACAGGTGCCTTGACTGGTGCTTTGGTCGCGGCCTTCGCGGGCGCTTTTACCGGGGCTTTGGCCGCTGGTTTGGCTACCGGAGTTTTTGCTGCTGCTGGTTTGGCAGCGCTGCTTGCCGTCGTTTTGGCGACAGGTGCCTTGGCCGCAGCCGCTTTGGCAGCCGGCCGGGTGGCGGCAGGTTTAGCCGTAACTGGCTTGGCGGCGGCTGTTTTTGCCGCGGCGGGCTTGGCTGCTGCCGCTGCCCGGGTGGCAGGTTTGGCGGCAGCTTTGACCGGGGCCTTGGTTGCCGCAGGTTTGGCTGCAGGCTTGGCGACCGACGAAGGTTTGGCTGCAGTTTTGGCGACTGGCTTGGCAGCGGCCGCTTTTACTGCGGTTTTTGCGGGTGCTTTTGCTGTAGCGGCAGTCGCTGCTTTGGCGGCGGCTTTAGGGGCAGCAGGCTTGGCATTGCGAGTGGTGAGGATCTTGCCGACCGCCTCTTTCACGCGACCGATACCCTGGGCCAGCTTCAGGCTCTCTTGGGCATCGCGCTTGAGGTGCAGAATGTAGGTGCGGGTTTCGGTCTGGCGATCCTTGAGAGCATCGAGCAACTCTTCCAGCTCGGAAACGGCGTCTTTGGCCTTGGCCTGTGCCTTGGATTTTCCGGCGGTGGCAGCGTCCTGCAGTTTGATGCGGGAGTTGTGCAGTTTTTCCTGCGCCTTGCCGCGTTGTTTCTCAAGCTTGGCGAGCAGTTTCTCGGCATCAGCCAAGGCTTGGGAACAGGCGTCTTCCAGATGTTCAAGCAAGCTGCCCGATAATTGTTGAAGCAAATGCAACGGAGTATTTACTGGCTTCTTTTTGGCCGACATGACTTACCTCCTGGGTGACGAAATTGCGGCTCATACTAGGCTTCTGCGCGCATCGCCGCTAGCGCATCTTGACAGCATCCAGGGGGCGCTGTTGCATACTGCAAAAAATGATTGCCTGACACGATGCACAGGCATTGTGAAATTCACTTGGCAAGACTCGTCACTACACGCGCTGGCGCTGGCATAATCGCTGCCTTCCCAGGCCGGAGAGCATTAATGTCGCGCTACCTGTTAACGTCGTTGTTCCTCTTGCTACCCCTGGCTCAAGCTGCCGAAGCACCACCTGCGGCGGCCGATGATGGTCATGATCTTGCCTACAGCCTGGGTGCAAGCCTGGGTGAACGCTTGCATCAGGAAGTGCCTGACCTTGATCTCAAGGCACTTGTCGACGGTCTGAAACAGGCTTATCAGGGCAAGCCGCTGGCGCTCAAGCAGGAGCGTATCGACCAGGTCCTGCGTGAGCATGACGCCGCAATCGCGCAGGCCGAGACCGCAGGCACAGACGCGCCTACCGAAGCAGCCCTGAAGGCAGAGCGCACGTTCATGGACAGCGAGAAGGCCAAGCCGGGTGTGAAGGTATTGGCGGACGGGATTCTCATGACCGAGCTGACACCTGGCACGGGCCCCAAACCTGATGCCAATGGCAGGGTTGAAGTGCGCTATGTGGGTCGTTTGCCGGACGGCACGATCTTCGATCAGAGCACCCAGCCGCAATGGTTCCGGCTCGACAGCGTGATCAGCGGCTGGACCAGCGCATTGCAGACGATGCCGACCGGCGCGAAATGGCGACTGGTGATTCCTTCGGATCAAGCCTACGGCGCTGAGGGTGCTGGCGACCTGATCGATCCGTTCACTCCGCTGGTATTTGAAATCGAGCTGATTGCCGTTTCACAGTAAGCGGATGTAAATCCGGAATCCAGAAACGCGAAAGGGTGCAAAAGCACCCTTGCGGTTTGTAGCCTATGCACGCGAGCGGTCACACCTGCGCGGCGATCTCTTCCTTGTGGGAGTTGTGCAGCACTTCAATCAGGCAGTCTTCCAGCTCGAAGCGCTCGTGCAGCAGTTGCCCCAGCTGGTTGAATTCCTTGGCCACCACCGTAGCGTCCGAGCAGTCGCCCTTGTCGCAACGATCATTGAACGTCAACGCAAACTTGGTAATGACGTCCAGGCGCGGGTAGATCGTGTCAGCCAGCTCGAGCCCACGCTCGTCGTTGAACGCACGGGCTTCATCACCCAGCTGTTCATAGACCTCAAAGTGGCCGGCCGAGACGTAATCGACAAGAACTCCACAGAAGTTCTGCAAGCCTTCACGGTCGGCTGCCAGAGCCTGGGGCGTGTCGCCCAGCGCATCGTAGGCTTCGACCAGTTCGAGGCGGCTTTGAAGCCAGCGATCAATCAGCTTATTGACTCCGCCCCAGCGTTCCTGAGCATTCTGACAACTTTCCAGCATGGTCTTCTCTCTTCCCTTCAGGGGCATGCAGTCCTGGGCCGGTCCTGGCGGTTAGCCTGTACCCGGCCTGATAGATGCGCCAGGACAGCATATTTCCAGTGACGCGTGCGGGCCAGATTATGCCCGCTCGACAAGGCCTTCAAGGTACGCAGGAGATAAAGTTCATACAAGCGTTTAATACCTGGCCCGATCTTTGGTCGCCAGCCAGTGGCTGAATTCGCTGAAAAGAGGATACAGGGGTAACAGCGCAAGGCCGGTAAATGCCAGCAGACTCCACTCTGGCAGGCTTATATCGAACAGGGTCCAGGTGATTTCTGCGCAAAACATTGCATCGCTTCGCAGCCGGTCAATGCACATGTCCAGTGAGAGCAGGCTTAACAGATGCTCCAGTCTGGTAATGAAAGGTATCAATTGATCTGCCGAGGCGGTTTGCAGCCATACCTGAGCGCCTGCCGTAACAAGCCCTGTCAGCGCGATCAGCAGAAAGCCCAGGCTGTAGCGCCGCATGCCTGTCGGGCCGGGAGCGTGGCAGGCAGCGCACAATGCCAACACACCACAGGCGATGATTGCCGCGCGTTGTATCAGGCAAAGGACGCAAGGGTCGAGGCCGAAGGTTTGCTGCAGATAAAAGGCGGTGCCAATGATTGATGCACAGGCCAGCGATGCCAGGAAAAACAGGAAGCGTGTGCGAGCCAGATACATGGCAAATCCGTAACAAAGGACGAGGCGATTACGGTAGAGGAAAGGGTGCGGCGCATTCAAGGTGGCGGCGTGCGGATACGTCGCTGTTTACCTGCGAAAACAAACACACTACTACGTGGTTCTTTTACACATCGGCGTAGGAAGATTCTCACGCACTATTTTCTGATGGTCTTCGAGACAGCATGGAGAGCCCTCGCGCGGGGCTCTCCGGCAGCTTTATGCTTTGGTCAACACAGGCACAGGGCGCGACAGGAAGCGTTCGTCAAGCAGGCCCAGGCCTTCCTGAAACAGCGTATTGCTGCGATCCGTCTCACCCAGCTGGGCCAGCAGACGAGCCAGCTCTGCGCAGGTCTCGGGATTGCGTTCCAGACGCAGGCTGCTCTCCAGATAATCCCGCGCCTTGCCCCACAATCGGCCTTGCAGGCAGATACGCCCCAGGCTCAGCAACAGGCTTGGATCGGCAGGATGATGCTTGAGCCAGCCTTCTGCCGTTTGCAGTTGCTTCAGCGGATCGCCGCCGCGCACCAAGCCATACAGACGCGCCAGATGGCTGTTGTATTCGCGCTTGAGGGCGCTACGCAGCACCTCTTCAGCCTGAGCTTCGGCGCCCAGACGACGCAATTGATCGGCATACGCCAGCACCAGTTGCGGCTCCTGACGCTGTGCGGAGCCGAGTCCTTGCCAGGCGCTTTCCAGCGAAGGCAACCCGGTGGGTGAGCCTTCGATACCATCGCGGTAGGCCGCCAGGGTCAGGTTCTCGCCCCAGGCGCGGCGCTCCAGCTCGGCAAGCTCCTTGGCTGGCAGGACCTTGTCCTTGCGCAGTTCCGGCATCAGACGGACAACATCGGACCAGTCGCCACGTTGCTGATAGAGCCGCTGCAACTGGCGAAGCACTTGAGGGTTATGTGGATGACGCTCTTTCATTGCCAGCAGCGTGGTGAGCGCACCTTCGGTGTCGCCACGATCCTGTTGCAGTTGAGCGTGATTCAGGGCAATTGCCAGCTCGGCTTGCGGCTGACGCTCCAGCGCACGCTCCAGCAAGGCATCGCAGTCTTCGTAACGCCCCTGCTCATTGGCCGCGCGGGCGGCGCCAATGTAGTAAAGCAATGGATGGGCATCGGCTTCGGCCGCCCGTTGCAGATGACGTTGTGCACTGGCCCAGCGTCCTTCGGCAAGGTCCATCTGGCCATGCTCGATAGCCAGTTGCACACGGCGACGGCGGTTACGACGCGACCATGGGTTGACCACGCGGCCTGACGTCGTCAGCAGCGTGATGACCAGCCTGAGAAGGGCGATTACCAGCAGAACTGCGACCAGCAATGCCAGCGTTGCCCATAGACTCGATTCATAGCGGAAGTTCTGATAGGCGATCAGCACGTAGCCGGAATGCTCGGCGATGGCGACACCAATCAGCGCCGCAGCGGCGATAGCGATGAACAACAGCACATAAAAGCGCTTCATCGGCTGGTCCCCTGTTGCGCCTCGGCTGGCTGGCCCGCGGCATGACGGCGTTCAAGGTAGGCCTGCACCGAGCTCAGGCTCTGCGCCAGATCAGGGGTCTTGACCGATACGGGCTGTTTGGCCAGCGCCTCAAGCCCTTGGCCGAGCACTTTGCTTTGAGGGTCGTCCTGATCGAAGTTGGCCTTCAGAACGCTCTGCGCTTCGGTAATGGCCTTGGTGTAGACCTGCGGTTCGCCGTTGAGCGCCGCCCATTGCGCTTGCTCCAGCGCCAGGCTCAGGGCAAGGCGCACTTGGGAAAGGCTCTGGCCTGCCAATACCGGGCGTATATCCTTGTCGGCGTTGAAATCGATACGGAAATAGTGGGAAATTTCGTCCCACCACTGCGTCCACCGGCTTTGTTCAGTCTTGTCGGCGGTCAGGCCCAGAAGAGACTCGCCCTTGTCTTCGTATTCAGGTGCCAGCTTGTTGAGTTGCTCAGCCTGTTCGCGTAGGGCGGCCAGTTGCAGGAACAGTCCGGTGCGGTCTGGCTGCTCAACGCTGCGCAAGGCGGCAAGGCTCCTGGCCAGTTGCTCGCGGGCGGCAAAGGAGCCGGGATCGTCCTGCTCACGTAGAATTTCGTCGGCACCCTGAACCAGCGCCTGAGCACTGTTGATGTCCTGCAGCGCTGAAAGACGCAGGCTGGCCAGACGCAGCAAATGCTCGGCCTCGGCCAGGCGCCAGTCCTTGCGGCTCGCGCCCAGCACGGTTTCGAGTCGCTGGCTGAGACGCTGCTGATCGCCTTGCAATTGCGCGACCAGACGTCTGCTGTCTGCCAACTGATCGGCAGGCGGGAATTGCGCAAGGCGTGCGCTCAGCTGCTGATCATTCTGAGCCAGTACCAGCGTCTGCTCGGCGATGTCTTCAACCTGGCCGCGCTGCTGTTGGTGGCCGGCTTGCAGCATGCGCAGTTGCCAGACTCCCCAGCCTGCGACCGCGACACCAGCGATACCGAGCAGCAAGGCCAGGAATACCAAGCCACTGCTGCGGCTGCCGGTGCGCTCGGCACGTACTGGGTCAGGCTTGGGTGCAGGCGTTTTCAACACCGATTCTTCGTCTTTAGGCAAGGCTGTTTCGCTCACGTATCCCATCCTTTGCATTTTGGCGTAATAGCGTAAACGACAAGTGTCGATCATTACGCCTTGACGGCAGGCTGAGGTTGATCCCGCAACGCTGCCAGCAATGCCGTGGCGCTGGCACCACGACAATCAATAACGGTCCGGGCTCCAGCTGCCTGCGCAATGCTGGCCACCCGGGGGCTTGGTACGAACAGTGGCAAATCGGCCAGGTCTGGCCAAGAATCACCCGCCAGCTGAAGCAAATGTTCAAAACCCTGCCCACTGCTGACCACCAGCCCGTTCAAGCGTTCCACCGCAACACGTTGCGGCACGGCGTCGGGGGCATGCTGCGGCAGGTAGCGACGATACAACGGCAGGTAGTCAACTCCCACCCCCAATGCGCGCAATTGCTCGGCCAACAGTTCGCGTCCTTCGTCGCCGCGCATGATCAGCACACGGCTTCCCGGTACGGCAATCGCTTGTTTCAAGCGCGGCAACTCGAGCAAGGCTTCGCTATCATCGCCCTGCTCCGGCCAGCTCGCATCGAGCCCGTAATCAAGCAGTATCTGCCCGGTTGCTGAACCCACACTGAACCAGGGTTGCATGGGTGGCTGTGGCCACACTTCGTCGATCAGCTCGATAGCCAGCCGCGCCGCAGGTTTGCTGACCACGATCACTGCACAATAATTGAGCAGCTCGAAAATGATCGAACGCTGTGCAGGCGTCAAGGGCAATGGCTCGGTCTCGAGCAAAGGCAGGCTGCTGCTGAAGATACCGGCCTCGGCCAGCACTTTTGCCAGCGCTGCCGATTCTTCGGCCGGGCGGGTCAGCAACAGGCGCCAGGTGCTCATTCGTTGTTGGCCTCGCCATACACCGCTTTCAGAATGTCGGCGGCACCCTGCGCCAGCAGTGCTTCGGCCACCTGCACACCCAGCGCCTGGGCGGATGTCTGTGGCGCGCGGGCTTCGGCGTGCAGCAATACACTCCCGGCCGGGTCGCCCACCAGCCCGCGCAACCAGACGTCATCGCCCTCCAGCACGGCGTAACAGGCGATAGGCACCTGGCAGCCGCCGTTGAGGTGCTTGTTCAGCGAGCGTTCGGCAATCACGCGCACGGCGGTGTCTTCGTGATGCAGAGGTGCAAGCAAGGCATGAATTTCGGCATCGACGCTGCGGCATTCGATACCCACCGCGCCCTGCCCGCCCGCAGGCAGGCTGTCGTCGACGCTGATTGCCGAGGTGATACGATTTTCAAAGCCCAGGCGGATCAGGCCCGCAGCGGCAAGAATGATGGCGTCGTACTCGCCGACATCGAGCTTGGCCAGGCGTGTATTGACGTTGCCACGCAGGAAGCGGATCTGCAGATCGGGGCGGCGTGCCAGCAATTGCGCCTGACGGCGCAGGCTGGAGGTGCCGACGATGCTGCCAGCTGGCAGTTCGTCCAGGCTGGCAAAGGTGTTGGACACGAACGCATCGCGTGGGTCTTCGCGCTCGCAGATGCAGAACAGGCCCAGGCCTTGTGGAAAGTCCATCGGCACGTCTTTCATCGAATGCACGGCGATATCGGCGTTGTCTTCCAGAAGCGCTGTTTCCAGCTCCTTGACGAACAGACCTTTGCCGCCGATTTTCGACAGTGGGGAGTCGAGCAGCTTGTCACCACGACTGACCATGGGCACCAGCGTCACGAGCAGGCCGGGATGAGCCTGTTCGAGACGGGCCTTTACGTATTCTGCCTGCCAGAGTGCCAGCGCACTTTTGCGCGTGGCGATGCGGATTTCGCGAGAGGACATTGAACAATCCGTACTGAGTGAATGCGACGGATAATAACAGCTCAATCCCGGTCAGGGCGGCTTCGGCGCTGATTGAAACTTGCGTCAGACACTGAGCCGATCAATCAATCGGCAGTGGCTGAGGGGCGCATGGGAAAGGCTGCGCGTAGGCCAGCCGAAAAGCACATGGAGCCGGAATTCTCTCCCGTTCCATGACTCGGTCTGGGCCCAGAGGCTCCAGAGCGGCGAGGCGCTAGAGCTGCTGCATCATCTTGCGTACACCGGCTACATGGCGGCGACTGACGATCAACGCATCGCCATTAAGCCCTCTGAGAAACAGCTGGAAATGCCCCAGCGGCGTGCGCTGCAACCGTTCTATTCGCTCGCGGGCCACCAGTGCATTGCGGTGAATACGCACGAAACGGTCGCCGAATTCGTCTTCCAGCGCCTTGAGCGGCTCGTCCAGCAGCACTTCGCCACCCTCATGACGCAAGGTCACGTATTTATGATCGGCGATGAAGTAGATCACCTGATCGAGTGGAATCAGTTCGATACCCTTGCGAGTCCGCGCGCTGATATGGCTGCGTGGGCCCGATCCGCTTTCAGCAGCCGGACGCGTCAACGCCGCCAGTTGCACGCGGTTTGGCCGCTCGGCTTTCCTCAATGCTTCGACGAGGTGCTCGGAACGCACAGGCTTGACCAGATAGCCGACTGCACTGACCTGAAAAGCTTCCAGGGCGAATTCATCGTGGGCAGTGCAAAACACCACCGCAGGCGGCGCTTCCCGCTCGCACAGTCGCGCTGCAACCTGCAGGCCATCGAGACCCGGCATGCGGATATCGAGCAGCACCACGTCCGGTTTGTGAGTTTCAATCAGCGCCAAGGCTTCTTCACCATTGGAGGCGCTGGGTTCCAGTACTCGATAACCCTCAATCTCATTGACCATGCGGCTCAATCGCTCGCGGGCCAGGGGTTCGTCATCAACGATCAGGACATTCATATAGCTCTGGCTTCCTGCGTGAGTCTCGCACAAGGATAGCGTAGACAGGTGTAGTGACGACCGTCACGGCGCTCCACGCTCAGACTGGCGTGCGGGCCAAAAAGTGCCGCAATACGTGCGCCTATATTCGTCAGAGCCTGCTGAGTACCGTTGGAAGTCTGCCGATTGGCAACTTCTTCATAGGGATTACTGACGCTCAATATGAACTCTCCCCCTTCATAGTTCGCTTCGACCGTTACAACGCCCCCCTCGACTCGCGGAGCAATGCCATAAATCAAAGCGTTTTCAAGTAATGGCTGCAAGGTTAGCTGGGGAATCGGCAAGTCATCGGGAATTGCACTCACCCTCCAGTCCAACTGTAGACGCTCGCCAAGACGATATTGCTCAATCGATAAATATCGTTTTGCCAATGCCAGCTCTTCGCCCCACGTTACCAGGCTGCCGGGCTTGGCCAGACTGGCGCGAAACAGGTCTGAAAGGTCGAGTACCGCCTGCTCTGCCTTGACCGGGTTGCTGGCAACCAGGCTGGCAATGCTGTTGAGGGTATTGAACAGAAAGTGCGGACGGATTCGCGCCTGCAGCGATTCGATCCTCGCGCGCAGCTCGCCTTGTTGCTGCTTGCGCCACTGACTCTGCAAATAGAAATAGCGCAGCATCAGTGCGGACATGATCAACGCAATTGTCGAGTAGCGCAGGTAGCGCTCGACCATCCCGCCGATTGAAATCCGTCCGGTGAGCTGACAGACATCGGTGACGGCTGTGCACAGCAACGTCAGGCCGACCACCAGCAGGCAACTGAGCATGCCTGCCAGCCCAGGCGTCAGGCGCGCCAGCCATGGCCGCAAACCACACAGCAGCGCTGCAGACAGCAGCACGATCCATTGCACGAACAGCGACATCAGCGCCAGACGTACCCAGTCGAAGCCGGTACGCATCGGTTCTACCAGCACCAGAACCAGCACCAGCAGCTCCGCCAGAACGACAAGCACCAGCAATGCCTGCGGCAGGCACAGTTCCGGGAGGAAAAAGTCTTTGCCGGGCACAGGCCGGGCTTCGTGTTTCACAGGTTCGATTCGCATGCCTCCAGTCTCTGCCCTGGCCTCGTCAGCGGCAAGCTGTCCGGGGATAAAAATGCATCAACCCTGTTATCATCGCAATCGCCCTTGTGCCAGGTAACGGGCACGCCACTTTCTGTTAGCAACGAGCGAATCCATGAGCACCGACAAGACCAATCAGTCCTGGGGCGGCCGCTTCAGTGAACCCGTCGACGCGTTTGTCGCGCGTTTCACTGCCTCCGTCACCTTCGATCAACGTCTGTATCGCCACGACATCATGGGCTCCATCGCCCACGCCACGATGCTGGCCAAGGTGGGCGTTCTGACCGACGCCGAGCGTGACACCATCGTTGACGGCCTGAACACCATCCAGGCCGAGATCGAGGCCGGCAATTTCGAGTGGCGCGTCGATCTGGAAGACGTGCACATGAACATTGAAGCACGCCTGACCGATCGCATTGGTATCACCGGCAAGAAGCTGCACACCGGTCGCAGCCGCAACGATCAGGTCGCCACCGATATCCGTCTGTGGCTGCGCGACGAAATCGACCTGATCCTGAGCGAAATCACGCGTCTGCAGCAAGGCCTGCTGGGCCAGGCCGAGCGCGAAGCTGAAACCATCATGCCCGGTTTCACCCATTTGCAGACTGCCCAGCCCGTTACATTCGGTCATCATATGCTGGCCTGGTTCGAAATGCTCAGCCGCGACTACGAGCGTCTGGTCGACTGCCGCAAGCGTCTCAACCGCATGCCTCTGGGCAGCGCTGCGCTGGCAGGCACCACCTACCCGATCGACCGCGAACTGACCTGCAAACTGCTGGGCTTCGATGTCGTGGGCGGTAATTCGCTGGACGGCGTATCGGATCGCGACTTCGCCATCGAATTCTGCTCGGCCGCGTCCATCGCGATGATGCACTTGTCGCGCTTCTCCGAAGAGCTGGTGCTCTGGACCAGTGCGCAGTTCCAGTTCATTGATCTGCCGGATCGCTTCTGTACTGGCAGCTCGATCATGCCGCAGAAGAAAAACCCTGATGTGCCTGAACTGGTACGCGGCAAGAGCGGCCGTGTGTTCGGTGCCCTGATGGGCCTGCTGACCCTGATGAAAGGCCAGCCTCTGGCCTACAACAAGGACAATCAGGAAGACAAGGAACCGCTGTTCGATGCTGCCGACACTCTGCGCGATTCGCTGCGTGCGTTTGCCGACATGATCCCGGCAATCAAACCCAGGCACGCGATCATGCGTGAAGCCGCGCTGCGCGGGTTCTCGACCGCGACCGATCTGGCCGACTATCTGGTGCGCCGTGGTCTGCCGTTCCGTGACTGCCACGAGATCGTTGGTCATGCCGTGAAATATGGCGTGGAAACCGGCAAGGACCTGGCAGAAATGAGCCTGGAAGAACTGCGTCAGTTCAGTAACCAGATTGAGCAGGACGTGTTTGCCGTGCTGACCCTGGAAGGCTCGGTCAACGCCCGTAACCACATCGGCGGCACCGCACCCGAACAGGTCCGCGCCGCCGTGGTCCGCGGTCAGGAACTGCTGGCCGGGCGCTGAATACAACCAAGGCATTCCTTTAGCCTGAGGAACGACCATTCAACTATCGTGCGACGCTCCGCGTCGAATGTCGTTCTGAACGCTCTGCGTCCGCTCTTGATTGCGCGGCGCAGCGCAGATTTGTGACGCAGAGCGTCACCCACGGCATTCCCACGCTGGAGCGTGAGGAACGACCATTCAACTATCGTGCGACGCTCCGCGTCGCATGCCGTTCTGGACGCTCTGCGTCCGCTCTTGAGTGTGCGGCGCAGCGCAGATTTGTGACGCAGAGCGTCACCCACGGCATTCCCACGCTGGAGCGTGAGGAGCGACCATTCAACTATCGTGCGACGCTCCGCGTCGCATGCCGTTCTGAACGCTCTGCGTCCGCTCTTGAGTGTGCGGCGCAGCGCAGATTTGTGACGCAGAGCGTCACCCACGGCATTCCCACGCTGGAGCGTGAGGAACGACCATTCAACTATCGTGCGACGCTCCGCGTCGCATGCCGTTCTGGACGCTTTGCGTCCGCTCTTGAGTGTGCGGCGCAGCGCAGATTTGTGACGCAGAGCGTCACCCACGGCATTCCCACGCTGGAGCGTGAGGAACGATGACGCCTACTATCGTGCGACGCTCTGCGTCGCATGCCGTTCTGGACGCTCTGCGTCCGCTCTTGATTGCGCCGTACGGCCTCCGCCGATTTCCCTCCAGCGCACCCCGCCGCTATCATCGCCGCATCTTGTGAGGGACTTATCCGATGCTTAATGGCCTGTGGCTTGGTTTTTTTGTCGTGGCGACGATTTCCGCGCTAGTGCAGTGGCTGGTGGGCGGCAACGCCGGCATTTTTGCGGCGATGGTCGAAAGTATATTCGCCATGGCCAAATTGTCGGTCGAGGTCATGGTGCTGCTGTTCGGCACACTGACGCTGTGGCTGGGCTTTTTGCGCATCGCCGAGAAGGCGGGCATCGTCGACTGGCTGGCCAAGGTTCTCGGCCCGCTGTTTCTGCGCCTGATGCCGGAAGTGCCGCCCGGCCACCCGGCACTGGGGCTGATTACCCTCAACTTCGCCGCCAATGCGCTGGGTCTCGACAACGCCGCCACGCCGATTGGCCTGAAAGCCATGCGCTCGCTACAGGAACTCAACCCGAGCAAGACCGCCGCCAGTAATGCGCAGATCCTTTTTCTGGTGCTCAACGCTTCCTCGCTGACACTGCTGCCGGTAACGATCTTCATGTACCGCGCCCAGCAGGGTGCTCCCGACCCCACCCTGGTATTTCTGCCGATTCTGCTGGCCACCAGCGTCTCGACCATCGTTGGCCTGTTGTCGGTGGCGTTCATGCAGCGCCTGCGGCTTTGGGACCCGGTGGTACTCGCTTACCTGATCCCCGGCGCCCTGCTGCTGGGTACTTTCATGGCCTTTCTCGGCACACTGTCGGCAGCTGCGCTGGCGGGACTGTCGTCCATTCTGGGCAACCTCACGCTGTTCGGCCTGATCATGATGTTTCTGATCATCGGCACGCTACGCAAGGTACTGGTCTACGAGGCCTTCGTCGAAGGTGCTAAGGAAGGCTTCGACGTCGCCAAGAGCCTGCTGCCTTATCTGGTCGCCATGCTCTGCGCAGTGGGCGTACTGCGCGCATCCGGCGCGCTGGACTTTGGCCTGGAAGGCATTCGCCATGTGGTGCAGTGGCTGGGGCTGGATACACGCTTCGTCGATGCGTTGCCGACCGCGATGGTCAAACCCTTCTCCGGTAGCGCCGCCCGTGCCCTGTTGATCGAAACCATGCAGACCCAAGGCGTCGACAGCTTCGCGGCATTGGCCGCCGCAACGATTCAGGGCAGCACCGAAACCACGTTCTACGTGCTCGCGGTGTACTTCGGCGCCGTGGGCATTCAGCGCGCTCGCCATGCGGTGGGTTGCGCACTGCTGGCCGAGTTTGCCGGTGTGGTGGCCGCGATCTTCGTCTGCTACTGGTTCTTCGGCACGACCGCTTCCTGATAGCTCACTGCGCCGGAGCCTGAGGTGCAGATTCCGCAGGTGCCGACTCGGCAGGCGCTGCCTCCTGCTTTTCCTGCTTCGGCTGATCGGCGGGTGCAGATTCAGGTGTGGCTTCCTCAGCCGAGTCGCCGCCCGGCTTGAGTTTGATTATCCGGCCTGTAGGTCGTTTCACGGCCGGTTGATCGTTGTCAGTGACCACAAAGCGCAGCACGCCGATCATCTGGCCGTCCTCGGTCAGCACCCTCACCTGCCAGCGCCCTGTCACGTCCTCCGGGAAGTTCTGTTTGCGTGTCCAGGCGCGATAGCCTTCCTTGCGTCCGCCGTGAATGTCCAGCGCGATCCGGTCCATCTCTTCGCCTTCATGCCACCACACATGGTAGATACGCTCGTCCAGACCGCGCGGCGCATTGATAGCGGTATACGCATACAGGCCGCCGTTGCGCAGCTGTTTGGCGCTGATCAGCGAAATACTGTCGCCTGGTGTGCGGTTCTTGTTATCGAAGTCCGGGCTGACCGCCACTTCGGTCAACCAGAGCGTCGCAGGCGGCACCCAGGAGCGCAGCAACCAGCCCGCCGCGCCGATGGCCAGGATGATGCTGATCACGGCCAGTGCGCTGCGCCAGGTGTTGAGCGGGAAGTTCGACATCAGGCTGGGTGCCGACAGCAGCATCGCCACGCCCAGCGCCAGTTTGTAACTCTCGGCGGTGGTCAGGTGCAGGATGATCGGCAGCGCGGTCAGCAGTGCCGCGAACAGTGTCAGAGTGTGCAACGTCATGAACAGCCAGCGTCTGGGCGCCAGCCACTTGTAGTAGAGAGGGTCGATGATCGAGATCAGCCCGGCGGCGCCAAGCACCGTAGTGAATACCGCCTGACCACTGTTCCAGGTGGTGGTGATGAAAAAGAACGGCAACACGAAAAACAGGCTTTCCTGATGGATCATCTGCGTGCCGTAGCGCAGCAAACCCTGCGGAATCTCGCGGCCCAGCGCCTTGTTGAGCAGCCCGACCATGGTGTTTTCGACCATCAGCCACAGCCAGCTGATCAGCATCACCACGGCGATCCAGGTGGCCAGCCCTGCCTGGCGGTCAACCAGGATAAAACTGGCGATACCTGAAACGAAACCAAACGCCGCAATGAGCCCCGGATAGCGCTGCATCAAGTTGAGCACGGGCGTCACATAGCGGTTCACGTCAAACATTCGGGGGTTCACTCGGTTCTGTTCATACAAAAAACCGCGCAGCGTAACAAGCGCGGCGCGCAGCCAACACCACCAATGCAGTTCGGCGTCAGCATTCTATTTATTGCGTACACGCCAGCGCCACACGGCCAACAAGGCTATCAGGCCCAGCACCCCACCAATCAGCCAATACAGGCCGTCATAACTGAACAGAGGCTTTTCAATTCGCATGTAGCCCGGCTGGGCGAGCAGCTGGCGCATGGCCTGACTGGCTGTCTCCAGTTTCACCGCCTTGATGCGTTTGGCCGGGTCTTCGAAGCGCCCGTTTTCGTAATCATTGAGCGCGCTCCAATAATAGTCGGCCAGCGCACTATTGCCTTGTGTGGCCCACGATTGCCGGTCGATGGCGAGCTGTTGCAACCGCGCAAATGTAGCGGGCTGCATGCCGTCTTTTTGCAGGCGCTCGACCAAACTGCGGATGTCCCGCTCGGCTTCATCGGCATCGTCACGTTCGACATCGGCATTCAGGCTCAAAAACCCGACATCGCCGAACACTTCCCGCTCGGCAGAAGGACCGTACGACAAGCTGTGTTTCAGACGCAGCTCAGTGTAGAGCGTCCAGTCAAGATAGGCTTTGACCAGCTCCCAGGTTTCGTCGTGCTGGTCGTCAAGTTGTGGCTCGGGGTAGATCAGGTGCAGCTTGGCACTCTCGCCCAGCCCGCCGCGCTCAAGCTCGCGTCGCGGCTCGGCTGAACCCGTGCTTTGCGCCAGCGGCGGGTGATCGATGGGGTCGGTGGGTGCCAGTTTGCCGTAGGTGCGCTCCAGATAGGCTGGCAGCAGCTTGTCCAGATCACCCACCACAATCAGCGTCATGTTGTTGGGGGCGTACCAGTTGGCGAAGACGTCTTCGATGTGCTCCAGCTGGATGCCGTCCACCTCGGGACGTTCAGCGCATTTGAGGCCCAGCTCCACCGCCAGCTGGCTGCTGGCGCTGCGCCCGGAATCACGCTGGTCAAGCAGGCGCTGCAAGTGCGAAAAATGCCCGCCGTCTTCTCGTTCTACGACTCGTTTGACGCCGTCCAGTCGTGCCTGGCTGAGTTCGGTTCTGGTCATGATCTCCAGCAGCAGGTCGAGCACCTTGCGCTGGTTGCGCGCAGGCGCTTCAATCACGAAGGTGGTATCGGCGTTGCTGGTGAAGGCGTTCCACTCGCCGCCCAGTGCCTGCATGCGCTCCTCCAGCCCCCCCTCACCGCTGTCATCCACGCCGCTGAACAGCAAGTGTTCCAGCAGGTGCGGCAGCTCCTTGTCCTGACAGGGGAAGTCATCGAAACCGATGCCTACCACCAGCCGGATGGCGACGTGACCCTTTTCGGAACCGGGCTTGAGAAGGACTTGCAAACCATTGGGCAGCAGATAGCCCTCGACCTGAAGGCGGTCAAGGGCAAACGAAGGGAGTGAACCGAGGAGCAGACAAGCGAACAGCAGGCAACGCATAAAACAGCTTTCCTGGCGGGCCGGTATGTTTAACAGACTTCACCTCGGCCCTTACGTTCATAGTGATCGTTCGGGCTCGCTCTCGCTCGACAAGGCCCCGGTGTCGGCCGTTTCCAGTACCACATAAGCGCTGCTGCAAAACAGCGAGTTCAGGCGTTTCATGTCGGCAATCAGTTCCAGGTGCAGCGAACTGGTCTCGATACTCTGCACAACCTTCTGCCGCAGGCGGCTGACGTGAGCATGCGCCAGACGGCGTTCCTGGGCTCGAAAACGGCGTTTTTCACGCAGTAATTGACGCGCGCTTTCCTCGTCACCGCTGAGGAACACCGAGAGCCCCAGACGCAGGTTCGACTGCAACTGGATCTGCAGATCGGCGAGTTCTTCCAGGCCGACTTCCGAGAATGAGCGGCGGTGCGAGGTCTTCTGCTGCTGGATCTTGCGCAGCATGCGTTCGATCAGGCCACTGGCCAGTTCCAGATTGATGGTCAGCTCGATGATCTCGGCCCAGCGCCGGTTATCGTGCTCGCCGAGGTCCTCACGCGGCATCTGCGCCAGGTATAGCTTGATCGCGCTGTAGAGCGCTTCCACGTCATCGTTGAGGCGGCGCACTTCCTGAGTGACCGCCGTCTGCGTGCCGCGCAGCACCGCCAGCATCGAGCCCAGCATGCTCTCGATCAAGTCGCCCATGCGCAGGGTTTCGCGCACCGCGTTGGCCAGGGCCAGGCTGGGCGTCGACAATGCGGTCAGGTCCAGATGGCGAGGTTTGGCCAGGCCACCGACCTCGTTCTGCTGCGGCAGCCAAGGCCGCGCACAACCGCGCCATCGGGCCAACGGTAGGCAGCATGATCAGGCAGCGCAACGTGTTGTAGATCAGGTGAAAGCCAATCACCAACTCCTGCGGACGAAAGCCCAGCGTGTCGATCCAGGCAACCAGCGGGTCGAGCACCGGAAAGATCAGCAACAGGCCGAACAGCTTGTACAACAGACTGCCCAGCGCCACCTGCCGACCGGCGACGTTCTGCATGCTGGTACTGAGAAAGGCCAGCAGGCCGCTGCCGATGTTGGCCCCGATCACCAGGCCGATCGCCACCGGCAAGCCAATGACTTCCGTGCCCGCCAAGGTGGCCGTCAGCAGAACTGCCGCGAGGCTGGAATAGGAGATCAGCGCAAACATGGCACCGACCAGCGCATCCAGCAGAAGGTCGCCGGTCAACGAGGCAAACAGCACCTTGACCCCGGCCGCCTGGGTGATCGGTGCAGCCGCTGCGACGATCAATTGCAGCGCCAGCACGATCAGGCCCAGGCCGATACCGACCCGTCCCAGTTGACCGGCACGGGTCTGCTTGCGCGACAGGAAAAACACTACGCCAAGGAAGATCAGCAACGGCGACAGCCATGACAGATCGAACGTCAGCACGCGGGACATCAATGCGGTGCCGACATCGGCGCCAAGCATGATCACCAGCGCAGGCGTCAGCGTCATCAGCCCCTGGCCGACAAACGACGTCACCAGCATGGCGGTGGCGTTGCTGCTCTGCACCATGGCTGTCACCAGAATGCCGGCGATGAACGCCAGTGGTCGCTTGGACATGTTCTGGCTGAGTAAACGACGAAGTTGTGCACCGTAAACACGAAGGATGCCAGTGCGCACGATATGCGTGCCCCAGATCAGCAGGGCGACGGCAGATAGCAAATCGAGCAGGGTCAGCATGCTGAAAGCCCCCTGAGGTTTGCCCGTTCAGGCGATGAATTGAAAGATGTGCATGTAGCGAGCGGGGAAAGGGTGTAACGCTCTACTAAGCTTTTAGTCGGCTATTGGCCTTGGCGCCAGCATCGCACAGGGTGGGATTCATTGAAATAAAAGTGTCATAAATCCGCACCGCAAATGCAAGACCGGACGCGGGAGCGTCGCACGATGGCTGAAGAGCTTCGGCACGACAGTTGGATTATCGTTCCGCACGCTCCAGCATGGGAATGCCTTGGGTGACGCTCTGCGTCACAAGTCTGCGCCGCACCACAAACGCAAGACCGGACGCGGAGCGTCCAGAACGGCATACCCACGCGGAGCATGGATACGATGGTGTTCTTGAGAGCACTTATCGCTCTCCGACGCGGAGCATCGGCACGATAGTCGTGAGGCTTCCAGCAGCCATCAACGGAACCGGTCAACCTCGTTACGAAGTTCTGTCGCCAACCCATTCAGCTCCTGAGCGGTGACCGCCAGGTTGGACATCACCTGGCGCTGTTCGCTGTTGGCCATGGCGATGCTTTGCAGGTTGCTGCTGAGCATGGTGGCGGTGCTGCTTTGTTCCTGGGTGGCGGTGGTGATGGCGGCGAACTGGTGACCGGCCGAGCGGCTTTGTTCGTCGATCTGGGCCAGTGCCGAGGCCACTTTGGCGTTAAGCGACAGGCCTTCCTGCATCAGGGTGTTGCCCTGTTGCATGGTGCTGATGGCGTTGCCGGTTTCCTGCTGAATGCTGGCGATCATGCCGGAGATTTCGTCCGTCGCTTCACGGGTACGAGAAGCCAGGCTGCGCACTTCATCGGCCACCACGGCAAAGCCGCGGCCTTGTTCACCGGCACGTGCGGCCTCGATGGCGGCGTTGAGTGCCAGCAGGTTGGTCTGGTCGGCAATCGAGGTAATCACCCCGACAATGCTGCCGATCTCCTGCGAACGCTGGCCCAGTGTGTCGATGACCGTTGCTGTACTGCTCAGCGAGGTTGCGATCTGTTGCAGCGATGAAGACGCCTCGTCCATGAACTGGGCAGCCTGCGGCTGCAAATTGTGGGATTTTGAAATCGGTTATCATAGCCAAAATTGAGTCGATCCCTCCTCAGCACAGGCTTACACATGGCGTCAGAGACAAAAAAACGTAAACGGGCAAGCCGGGCAAAAGCCAAGGCAAAGCAGACCCGTCTCCAACGCGCCGGGCATACCACCTTCGTTCCCGATACCGAATTTTTCTTCGATGTCGATCCTTTGGGTGATGTCGATCTTTGTAGTGGCTGCCAGACAGCGTATCTGAACGACAGGTTTCCCGACGCTTCTTGCGTAAGCGTTTCGATGAGAGAAGGGCCAGGCGGATTCGCCATCACCGCCGTCATTCACCACGATGAGGAGCCATCCTGCTGACGTGGCCTCTGCACCGCCTGCTTACAAACCTCGACCGCTCAAAAACCTCTTCACGGCCAACGGCTGCTGGGCAGATTTGCTGGAAGCCGGCGGTCTGCGCCAAATCGAAGTGGAGTCGATCAGCAAAATGCTCGCCTGCGGCACCTCGATACTGGGCGTCAAACACTACACCTGTGGCAATGAGCATTGCCCACACGTCAAATACCTGTGCAACACCTGCCATTGCCGGGCCTGTCCTTCCTGCGGCAAAAAGGCCACCGACCAGTGGATCGCCGTGCAAAACAACCGTCTGCCCGACTGCCCCTGGCAGCATCTGGTGTTCACGCTGCCCGACACGCTGTGGTCCCTGTTCTTCTACAACCGCTGGCTGCTCGATGCGCTGTTTCGTCTGGCGGCCGATAACCTGATCTACACCGCCAAGCGGCGCGGTTTGCGCGTCGGGATTTTCGGTGCGCTGCACACCTATGGCCGGCGGCTCAACTGGCATCCCCACGTCCACCTGTCGGTGACCGCGGGCGGCCTGGATGAGCAGGGCGTCTGGAAAAATCTGTCGTTCCACAAAGAGGCCCTGCGGCGGCGCTGGATGTGGCTGGTGCGCGATTACCTGCTGGGACAGCCGCTTTCGCAACTGACGATGCCGCCGCAGCTGGCCCACATCCACTGTGAAAGCGACTGGCGCCGTTTGATACTGACCGCTGGTGGCCAGCACTGGCACATCCACTTGTCGAAGAAGACGGAAAACGGCCGAAAGACCGTCAATTACCTGGGCCGCTACCTGAAAAAACCGCCGATCTCGGGCAGTCGTCTGGCGCATTACACCTGCGGGGCCACGTTGAGCTTTACCTACCTGGATCACCGCACGCAGACCTATCAGCAGGAAACGCTGAGCCAGGCCGACATGCTGCGCCGGGTGGTCCAGCACATCCCGGAAAAGCATTTCCGGATGATCCGGTATTTTGGTTTTCTGGCCAATCGGGTGTGTGGGAAATACCTGCCGAAGGTGTATGAAGCACTGAAGATGGCGACGCCAGGACCGGTACCAAAGCTGTATTTTGCGCCGATGGCCAAAGCCTTTCTAAACGTCGATCCGTTCCGCTGCGTGCTGTGTGGCGCGCGGATGGTATACACGGCAGCGATCAGCGGGCTGACGGTGCAGGGACTGGTCCTCAACGCTCAGGCGATCGCGCAGATGAGGTACGTGAAGCCCTGACAGGGGGAAGGTGCGTCCGCACCTAGGCTCAGCGGTAAAATAACCTGCACAAATTCGGATTGATAGGGATTTTCACTGCATAAGTAACGCATCAGCGTCTTCCTACGCATCGCTATGAAGGCATGACGCCTCCTTCACAGCGTCAGGTTCATGCATAGGCATTTTGAAATTCCTATGCATGAACTCCTCGACGGCACCGGCCATGCTGGTGATCTCGCCGGACTGTTGCTCCATGCCCTCGAACGCGCCGCCGGACAGGCCGGACAATGCGTGGGCGCGCGTGCTGACTTCCTGCGCCGCGGTGCGGATATGCGACACCATTGATGACAGCGCTTCGCTCATCTTGTTGAAGCTGCCCGACAGTTGCCCGATCTCGTCGTTGCTGGTCACATTGAGGCGTACGCTCAGGTCGCCCGCACCCAATGCATCGGCCTGGCGTACCAGTTCGGACAGTGGACGCAGCTTGCTGCGCAGTAGCCAGATCGCGCTGATCACTGCGATCAGCATGGCCAGCACACTGCCGATGGCCAGCTGGGTGCCGACGTTCCAGGTCACTTCACTGATTTCGTCACGCGGCATGCTGGCGATGACGGTCCAGGGGCCGCCGGCGAACGGCTGGCCAACGCTGTAGTAGTCGTCATCGCCGTCATCCCAGAACTGCGCCTTGCCCGGTTTGCTGGCGAGGTCGGCAACGGACTTCGCTGCACCGTCCAGAGATTTGACGCCCGCCGGCGGAACCAGCCAGGCACCTTTTTCGTCCAGCAGTGCCAGCGAGCCGGTAGAGCCAATGCGAAAGCTCTTGAGGTTATCGAACTGGGTTTTCTGTGCGTCGGTGTAATCGAAGCCCACAAACAGCGCCGCAATGATCTTGCCGCTGCTGTCGCGAACCGGGCTGTACTGAGTCATGTAATAGCGATCAAACAACACCGCTTTGCCCACATAGCTCTGACCGGCGATCAAACGCTCGTAGGCTGCGCCCTTGCGATCCAGCACGGTACCGATGGCGCGCGTGCCATCCTGTTTGCTCAGAGAGGTGCTGATACGGACGAAGTCGTCGCCGCTGCGCACGAAAATCGTCGCCACGCCCGCGGTCATCGAGCGGAATTCATCAACCTCGGCAAAATCGTTGTTCAGTGCGGTATCACGCAGAAACAGGCCTGGCGTGGAAGTGCCCGCTACCGTGACCGGTTTGTCGGGTTGCAGGTTCAGGCCACCGGCAAAGCGCTTTTCGAACAGACCACTGAGGCGCTGAGTGCTATCGCGCAGGGTGCTGTGGAACGTGCTCAACTGGTCGGCGAGCAATCTGGCTTCGCTCGACATGTGCTCTTCGCGAATGACCAGGTTGGACGCGTCCAGAGACCTTAACGCGAACAGGGTGCTGCCGCTGATAACCACAGCCAGGATCACGGCCAGAGCAATACCGAGTTGCGAGGCAATTCGGGTACGGGGCTTGGACATAGAGACTCCATGCCGAATGATTGGAGTTGCCTGATCCGTGGCTTACCATTCAGCGAACAAATTAATGAGTGTTTTAAGCTGCCTGAACAGGCATTCGTTAAGCAGTGCTTCGGCCACCAGAGTCGTTACTTGAGTAACGGTCGCGACATTAACCAATGATGGCAGTTCAATACTAAACTAATTTTTAATGCAGTACTTCAACTAACGGCAACTCCATAGCGTTGACTTCCGTCTGCAGAAAATCGCTGAGGCGACGCAACCTCTCTGCGCCGGGCCTTGTGCGCGGCCAGACCAGATAATAATTTTCTCCGCTGAATACCGCGGTGCGCCACGGCAGGCTCAGACGGGCCTGCGCCACGTCTTCGGCGACCATAAGTAAGTCGCCCATCGATACGCCGTAACCGCGTGCTGCTGCAATCATTCCCAGCTCAAGCGTATCGAACACCTGCCCGCCTTTGAGCGACACCTGATCGGCCAGCCCCATGCGGTTCAGCCAGGTGCGCCAGTCACGCCGGTCAGGGGTGGGATGCAGCAACTCGGCCTTGGCCAGCCGCTTCACGTCCCATGGCGGGTCCTTCAACAACGTAGGTGCCCCCACCGGAATCAACAGCTCCGGGAACAGCAAAGTGGCTTCCCAGTCCGAGGGGAAATGCCCGTGACTGAGTAAAATCGCGCAGTCGAAAGGCTCCAGAGTAAAGTCCACGGCATCGATATCCATCCAGGCGCTGGTCAGCTGCACCTCGTTGCCTACTTGCAGATGACGGAAGCGACTGAGCCGCGCCAGCAACCAGCGCATGGTCAGCGTCGATGGCGCTTTCATGCGCAGAATGCCTTCGTCGGTCTGCAAGGTGCTGCAGGCTCGCTCAAGCGCCAGAAACCCATCACGCACGCCGGGCAACAGCGCACGCGCTGATTCAGTCAGTTGCAAGTTGCGCCCGTTGCGCTGAAACAAACGACAGGCAAAGTGCTCTTCCAGCGTGCGGATGTGACGGCTTACTGCACTTTGAGTGATCGAAAGCTCCTCGGCCGCTCGCGTGAACGACGTATGCCGCGCCGCAGCTTCAAACGCCCTTAGTGCATAAAGAGGGGGGAGACTGCGAGGCATATGGCGCTTCCTGCTGGCGATGAGTGGCTACTTTACTGCAAATCGTCTCAGATGAGTTTTACTCATGCAGCGCATCAGGTTTATCGTTTTGTGCTTGCGCGTCCAACCGCCCAGAATAGGCGCTCATCCGAACTCCGCCGTAGAGCACCGCCCACATGCAGCCCGCACTTAAAGAACTCTGGATCATCCTGCGCCTTGCCGGGCCGCTGATTGCATCGCAGATGGCGCACATGCTGATGGTGTTCACCGACACGGTGATGATGGGCAAGATCGGCCCGGAGGCGCTGGCAGGCGGTGGCCTGGGTGCGGCCACGTACAGCTTTGTTTCATTCTTTTGCGTGGGCGTGATGGCTGCGGTCGGCACGCTGGTCGCGATTCGCCATGGTGCAGGTGATACCGAAGGTGCGACGCGCCTGACCCAGGCCGGTCTGTGGCTGGCGTGGGGCATGGCGCTGGTTGCTGCGCTGCTGCTGTGGAACCTCGAGCCCATCCTGTTGCAGTTCGGTCAGGCCGAAGCCAACGTGCATATGGCTGCCCAGTTTCTGATCACCCTGCCCTTTGCCCTGCCTGGCTTGCTCAGCTTCATGGCACTGCGCGGCTTCACCAGTGCACTCGGGCGTGCGGGGCCGGTGATGACCATCAGTCTGGCCGGTGCGGGCGCAAACTTCGTGCTCAATTACGCGATGATTCATCAATGGCTCGGGCTGCCGAATCTGGGGCTGATGGGCATCGGGCTGGTGACCGCGATCGTGACCAACTGCATGGCCTTGGCGCTGGCACTGCATATCAAGCGCCATCCGGCCTACGCGGCGTACCCGATCAGCAAGGGGCTTTCGAAGCTGTCGCGCACCCACCTGAAAGAACTCTGGCGTCTCGGCCTGCCGATTGGCGGGACCTATGCGGTGGAAGTCGGCCTGTTTACCTTCGCAGCGTTCTGCATGGGGGCAATGGGCAGTACGCAAATGGCCGCGCACCAGATCGCCCTGCAGACAGTGTCCATGGCGTTCATGGTTCCGGTGGGAATGTCCTATGCGGTAACCATGCGTATCGGCCAGCATTATGGCGCGGGCAACCTGTTGATGGTGCGCGTGGCGGGCCGTCTGGGCATCGGTTTTGGCGGCTGCGTGATGCTGATGTTCGGGTTGCTGTTCTGGCTGGCGCCTAATGTGGTCATCGGCCTGTTTCTGGATATCAATGACCCGGCCTTTGCCGAGATTGTCGTGCTGGCCGCAAAACTGCTGGCCATTGCGGCCCTGTTCGAGTTCTTCGACGGTACTCAGACGATTGCGATGGGGGCGATTCGCGGGCTCAAGGATGCGCGCACCACGTTCCTGATCGGTCTGGGCTGTTACTGGCTGATTGCCGCGCCTGCCGCATGGTTGCTCGGCTTTTCTACCGATGCCGGTGCTTCAGGCGTCTGGTGGGGGCTGGCGCTGGGTCTGTTCTGCTCGGCCGTGGCGCTGACCTATGCGTTTGAATGGAAGACGGCTCGCCTGTTGCGTCGGGAGGCAGCCGGGTTGGCGGTGCCGGCCTGATCCGGCGCGCCGTCATCCGGAGTTTGATGCACCCGTATTGGCGGCTTCCGAGCGCAGGTAAGCCACCAGATCCGCTATCGGCAGCGGCCTGCTGATCAGATAACCCTGCACCTGGTCGCAGCCGAAATCGCACAGCAACTCCAGTTGCCCGGCGGTTTCGACGCCCTCGGCGACTACTTCCAGGTTCAGGTTGTGGGCCAGCTTGATCATGGCGTTGACCAGCTTGCGGTTCTCTTCGCGTAGCTCCATCTGCCCGACAAAGCCCATGTCGATCTTGAGCAGCGCGATGGGCAGGCTGTTGAGGTGCATGAACGATGAATAGCCCGTACCGAAATCATCCAGCGAGAAGCGCACACCCAGCCGCCGCATTGCGTCCATGGTCTGCAGGACCTGATCGCTGCGGCGCATGACGGCAGTTTCGGTCAGTTCGAACTCCAGCCAGTGCGCGTCGACGCTGAGCTCCTCAATCAGGCGACTCAGTGTCGGCAACAACTGGCTGTCCTGAAATTGCCGGAACGACAGGTTGATCGCCATATGCAATGGCGCAAATCCTTGCTCGCGCAGGGCCTGCATGTCACGCAGGGCGCGGAAAATGACCCAGTAGCCGAGCGGCACGATCAGGCCGCTTTGCTCGGCCAATGGCACGAATTCACTGGGCGGCAGCAGCCCGCGCGCCTGGTGGCGCCAGCGTACCAGCGCTTCCAGGCCGACAACGCGCCCGGTCTCCAGGCACAGCCGTGGCTGATAATGCAGCTCCAGTTCATCGCGGCGCAGGGCTCGTCGCAGCTCGCCTTCCAGATCGGCCAGGCTGCGGGCGTTGCGGTTGATGCGCTCGTCGAACAGATGAAAGGTGCAGCCCTGCGTGCTCTTGGCCTGGCGCATGGCGATGTGGGCATGCCACATCAGCGGGTCTGCTTCGGGCCGGGCTTGTGAATGGGCAATGCCCAGGCTGCAACCCAGCAGCAGGCTTTCGCCATCGACCCAGTAGGGTTCGGACAGCACGTCAGTAATTCGCTCGGCCAGTTGCATGGCGCGTGCAGGTGTTGTGCGGGTGTCAATCAACAGGGCGAATTCGTCGCCGCCCAGGCGTGCAAGCTGATCGTCCGCAGCGAGCTGGTTTTTCAGGCGTGCCACGACTTGCAGAATCAGTCGGTCACCCGCCTGATGCCCCAGCGAGTCATTGGCGCGGCGGAAATTGTCCAGATCCAGATGCCCCAGCGCCAGGCTGCCACCCTCGGCCAGACGCTCCGTCAACAGTGCCTGAAAACCCTGACGATTGGCGATGCTGGTCAACGGGTCCTGACCGACCAGACGCCGCAGGCTGTCTTCCAGGCGACTGCGCTCGTGGACATAACGCAGGCAGCGCCGCAGCGCATCGCCGGTCAATGCATCGCGCACCAGCCAGTCACTGACGCCACTCGGTCCGACCAGCGGTTCCTTTTCGAGCAGAACCACGGTGGGTAGCAGGCAGGTTCCGGTTCTGGGCTGCAGGTCGGGCGTTGTCAGCAGCACGGTGCTGCGCTCGTTAGCGTACCCGGCGCTGAAAGCGTCCCAGTTCTCGCCATGCAGAAGTATTACGTTGCTGCCCGGCGCAGTGAGGCAATCGCGCAGCAGCGCGTACCAGAAAGGCTCGTGCGCCAATAACAGCAATCGCAAGGGTTCGACAGGTGTAGGCAATCTAACTTCCTAAGTGCAAAGGAAAAACCGGTGGCCGCACTCCCGCTGGAGCGTGACAAATACACGTATCGTTGCGTCGCGGCGCAAATGTAACAAAAACAGAAGAATTAGATAGCGATCACTGTCTGGCTACGATGACCGCTGCACAAACCCGTGGGCCTGTTAAAATGCCCGACCTTTTTTACAGACGACTCTTCATACCGCCATGTCCCGACTCAATCCCCGGCAGCAGGAAGCCGTGAACTACGTCGGCGGCCCTCTTTTGGTGCTCGCCGGTGCCGGTTCCGGCAAGACCAGTGTGATCACCCGCAAGATTGCGCACCTGATCCAGAACTGCGGCATCCGCGCCCAGTACATTGTCGCCATGACCTTTACCAACAAGGCCGCGCGCGAGATGAAGGAGCGCGTCGGTACGCTGCTCCGAGGCGGCGAAGGACGCGGCCTGACGGTCTCGACCTTCCACAACCTGGGTCTGAACATCATCCGCAAGGAACACACGCGGCTAGGCTACAAACCGGGCTTCTCGATCTTCGACGAGACCGACGTCAAGGCCCTGATGACCGACATCATGCAGAAAGAGTATTCGGGCGACGACGGTGTCGACGAAATCAAGAACATGATCGGTTCGTGGAAAAACGACCTCATCCTGCCTGCCGACGCGCTGGAAAACGCCCGCAACCCCAAGGAACAGACCGCCGCCATCGTCTACACCCACTACCAGCGCACGCTCAAGGCGTATAACGCAGTGGACTTCGATGATCTCATTCTGCTGCCGGTCAAGCTGTTCCAGGAACACGCCGACATTCTGGAGAAATGGCAGAACAAGGTGCGCTACCTGCTGGTGGACGAATATCAGGACACCAACGCCAGCCAGTACCTGCTGGTTAAACTGCTGATCGGTTCGCGCCATCAGTTCACCGTGGTGGGCGACGACGACCAGTCGATCTACGCCTGGCGTGGTGCGCGACCGGAAAACCTGATGCTGCTCAAGGACGACTACCCGTCGTTGAAAGTGGTCATGCTGGAGCAGAACTACCGTTCCACCAGCCGTATTCTGCGTTGCGCCAACGTGCTGATCTCCAACAACCCGCACGCCTTCGAAAAACAACTGTGGTCCGAGATGGGCCACGGCGACGAAATCCGTGTCATCCGTTGCCGTAACGAAGATGCCGAAGCCGAGCGCGTGGCGATGGAAATCCTCACCCTGCACCTGCGCACCGACCGGCCCTACAGCGACTTCGCCATCCTGTATCGCGGCAACTACCAGGCCAAGCTGATCGAACTCAAATTGCAGCACCACCAGGTGCCGTATCGACTCTCCGGCGGCAACAGCTTCTTCGGTCGCCAGGAAGTGAAAGACCTGATGGCGTATTTCCGTTTGCTGGTGAACCCGGACGACGACAACGCCTTCCTGCGGGTCATCAACGTGCCGCGTCGAGAAATCGGCTCGACCACGCTGGAAAAACTCGGTAACTACGCCACCGAACGCAAGGTGTCGATGTACGCCGCCACCGAAGAAATCGGCCTGGGCGAGCACCTGGACAGCCGTTACACCGACCGTTTGCAGCGCTTCAAGCGCTGGATGGACGGCGTGCGCCAGCAATGCGCGCAGAACGACCCCATTGCCGCGCTACGCAGCATGGTCATGGACATCGACTACGAGAACTGGCTGCGGCAGAACAGCTCCAGCGAAAAGGCCGCTGATTACCGGATGAGTAACGTCTGGTTCCTGATCGAGGCGTTGAAAAACACGCTGGAAAAGGACGAAGAAGGCGGTATGACCATCGAGGAAGCCATCGGCAAGCTGGTCCTGCGCGACATGCTTGAACGTCAGCAGGAAGAGGAAGATGGTGCTGAAGGCGTGCAGATGATGACCTTGCACGCCTCCAAGGGGCTGGAGTTTCCTTACGTGTTCATCATGGGCATGGAAGAAGAGATCCTGCCGCACCGCTCCAGCATCGAAGCCGACACCATCGAAGAAGAGCGCCGTCTTGCCTATGTCGGCATTACGCGCGCGCGGCAGACTCTGGCCTTCACGTTCGCCGCCAAGCGCAAGCAGTACGGTGAAATCATCGACTGCGCGCCAAGCCGCTTTCTGGATGAGCTGCCCCCGGATGACCTGGCCTGGGAAGGCAATGACGACACTCCGACGGAAGTCAAAGCCGTTCGCGGCAATACCGCGCTTGCCGATATTCGCGCCATGCTGAAACGCTAGTCGACAAACGAAATTGATCATTTATTGCGCAATGGCGCAGTCTAGGAATTGAAGTGGAAGCACTGCACAAGAAGATTCGCGAAGAAGGCATCGTATTGTCCGATCAGGTGCTGAAAGTCGATGCGTTTCTCAACCATCAGATCGATCCGGCCTTGATGAAGGAAATTGGTGACGAATTCGCCCGTCTGTTCGCCGACGCTGGCGTGACCAAAATCGTGACCATCGAAGCTTCCGGCATTGCGCCGGCCGTCATGGCGGGTCTGAACATGGGCGTGCCGGTGATTTTCGCCCGCAAGCACCAGTCCCTGACCCTGACCGAAAACCTGCTGTCGGCGACCGTGTACTCATTCACCAAGCAGGTGGAGAGCACCGTGGCGATCTCGCCGCGTCATCTGAGCAGCGACGATCACGTGTTGATCATCGATGACTTCCTCGCCAACGGCAAAGCCTCGCAGGCGCTGATCTCGATCATCAAGCAGGCCGGTGCGACCGTGGCCGGGCTGGGGATCGTGATCGAGAAGTCCTTCCAGGGCGGCCGTGCCGAACTGGATGCACAGGGCTATAGAGTGGAATCGCTGGCGCGGGTTGAATCCCTGGCCGGTGGGGTTGTGACGTTCAAGTAACGTGTTCAAGGGAGGACGCAGAGCGTCCGGAAAGGCATGCGACGCGGAGCGCCGCACGATAGTTGCGATGATCGTTCCGCACGCTCCAGTGGGGGAGCGCCGTACGATAGTTGCGATGATCGTTCCGCACGCTCCAGTGGGGGAGCGCCGTACGATAGTTGCGATGATCGTTCCGCACGCTCCAGTGGGGGAGCGCCGCACGATAGTTGCGGTTATCGTTCCGCACGCTCCAGTGGGGGGGCGCCGTACGATAGTTACGATTATCGTTCCGCACGCTCCAGCGTGGGAATGCAGTTCTCGACGCTCTGCGTCGCCGTGTGCGTGCTTCAGCGCGGAATACCGAGGGCACGCAAACGTCGATACAGGGTGCGTTCGCTCAGCCCCAGTTCTCTGGCCAGTTCGCTGCGCGAGCCATTGAACACTCGCAGTGCATGGGCGAGTTTCTCCAGGCCGTCGTCCTGCTGGCGGTAAGTCACGCCACCCGCTTCTTCGCCCTGACCGCGCACTTCAGCGGGTAAATCCTGTACGCGAATAACGCCGTCATCGGTAAACAGGCGGGCACGCTCGAGTATGTTGCGCAGCTCGCGGATGTTGCCGGGGTAGCTGTACAGACTCAGCAGCTTCATGGCCTCGGCGTCGACACGCGGAGCAGCACCTGGCGCGATGCGTTGCAGCAGGCTGTCGATCAGCAACGGCAAGTCCTCGCTGCGTTCGCGCAGGGCGGGCAGACGGATCGGGAAGGCGCTGATGCGGTAAAACAAATCCTGGCGAAAACTGCCGTTGGTGACCATCTCCTTGAGCGGTTTGTGTGTGGCCACCACCAGCCGAAAATCCGAATGCACCGTTCGCAGACTGCCCACCGGGCGGAAGCTGCCTGATTCGATCAGCCGCAACAGCTTGACCTGCATGGCCAGCGGCACCTCGCCGATTTCATCAAGGAACAACGTGCCGCCATGAGCGGCTTCGGCCAGACCGGTCTTGCGCTGTAACGCGCCGGTGAACGCGCCCTTTTCATAGCCGAACAGCTCGCTCTCCAGCAGGGTTTCCGTAAGCCCGGTGCAATCGACCACCACCAGCGGCCCGGCGGACCTGGCGCTGCTGGCGTGCAGTGCGCGAGCGAACAATTCCTTGCCGGTACCCGACTCACCCTGCAGCAGCACCGGAATCTGCGCGGGTGCAGCGCGTTGCAAGGCACTCAGGACCTCTTTGAATGCTGCTGAACGACCGACCAGCCCATGCTGCTGCGGCTGAACCGACGCCACGGCCACCGAGCTCAGTCGCTCGACGTAGGCGATGACTTCACCCCCGTCATCGAGAATCGGCCGCAGCTCCACATCCACGTGCTCAGGGCCGCGAGGTGTATGGTGAATATGCAGCAAACGCTCCGGAAGCCGCGTTTCGTGGGCCTTGCGCATCGGGCAATGTTCACCGGCCTGATCGCACGGCACCGCGAACTGATGCGACACCCGATAACACTTCTCGCCCACATGTGGCGTGCCTTCAACGCCGAACTGACGCTGATAGGCGGTGTTGGCCGCGATAATGTTGTAGTCGGTGTCCAGAACGATGGTCGGTCGCAGGTCATGTTCGAGGTATGACACCAGCGACTGCATGCGACTGCCGGGTAAATCAGTGGCGATGAGGGTCATGCTTGCTCCTGTGGATTGGCCGCAGCTTAACCCATCTCGCTGCCAGCTTATGCCACCGTCTGCCAAGCGACTGCCAGAATGTGGCAGTCAGCGCCTTGGCAACCATCACGCGGGTTTTCCGCAGAATCCCTCAACGCCTTGTATTTACTATGCTCAATGGGTTTTCCGGCCTTTGGCATGGTTATTGAGATGTCATAGCAACGACTGCCAACCGTCCGGCCTGACCAAACGGGCCTCAAGGCGATTTACAGCCATGGGAATTGCACATGATCATCGGTGAAAAACTTTATGTCGAAGCACTCTTCGACAGTCATACCTGGACCATCAGCTACCTGGTGATGGACCTGGACAGCAAGCAGTGCGCGCTGATCGACAGCGTGCTCGATTACGACCCCAAGTCGGGCCGCACCCGGACCGAGTCTGCCGACCGGATGATCGGCCGGGTACAGGCGCTGGGGGCTTCGGTACAGTGGATTTTCGAAACCCATGTGCATGCTGATCACCTCACGGCTGCGCCGTATCTGAAACAGCAGCTTGGCGGACAAATCGTCATCGGCAGCCATATCACCGCCGTGCAGGAAACCTTTGGCGCGCTGTTCAACGCGCCGTCTGACTTTGCCCGCAATGGCAGCCAGTTCGATGTGCTGTTGGAAGATAACGCCTCGTTCGCCCTTGGAACACTTCAGGTCAAGGCCATGCATACGCCCGGGCATACACCGGCGTGCATGAGTTACCTGGTGCAGGTCGACGACAAAACCATCGCGTTTGTGGGCGACACGTTGTTCATGCCCGATTACGGCACCGCGCGTTGCGACTTTCCCGGAGCCGATGCGCGCACACTGTACCGCTCCATTCACAAACTGCTGGCGTTGCCGCCTGACACCCTGCTGTTCATGTGCCACGACTACCTGCCCAACGGTCGTGAGCTGAAATACATGACCACCGTCGCCGAACAGCGCGCCAGCAACATCCATGTTCATGACGGCGTAGATGAAGATGCGTTCGTCAGCATGCGTGAAGCCCGTGACGTGACGCTGGATATGCCTGTGCTGATGCTGCCTTCGGTGCAGGTCAACATGCGCTGCGGGCACTTTCCTGAGCCGGAAGACAACGGCGTCGTCTACCTGAAGATCCCGCTCAATGCCTTTTGACTGCTGCCCGCCTTGGGAAACCCTGTGATGAATGCTTCGATAACTACCTGTCAGATTCTGATCGTTGGTGGTGGTGCTGCTGGTATCGCCACCGCCGCAAGCCTGCTCGCCCGTGATGCTGCCCTGCAGATCACCCTGGTCGACCCTGCCGATACCCACTATTACCAGCCGGGCTGGACCATGGTCGGCGCGGGCATTTTCACGCCGCAGTCGACGGCACGCAGCATGGCGTCGCTGATCCCCACGGGCGTGCAGTGGATCAAGGCTGCGGTGGCGACGTTCGAACCGCAGCACAATACCCTGACGCTCGCCGACGGGCGCACGCTTGGCTATCAGCAACTGGTGGTCTGCCCCGGCCTGAAGCTGGACTGGGCGGCCATCGATGGGTTGGTCGAGACGCTGGGTGCCAATGGCGTGACCTCCAACTATCGCTATGACCTGGCACCCTACACCTGGAAGCTGGTGCAGGGCTTGAAGCAAGGGCGCGCGCTGTTTACTCAGCCGCCCATGCCGATCAAATGCGCCGGAGCGCCACAGAAGGCCATGTACCTGTCTTGTGACCACTGGCTGAAAACCGGCCGTCTGGCGCAGATCAATACGCAGTTCTTCAACGCCGGTGGCGTGCTGTTTGGTGTGGCGGACTATGTACCGGCGCTGATGAAGTACATCGAGCGTTACGCCATCGACCTCAAGTTCAGCCATCGGCTGGTGGCCGTCGACGGGCCGGGCAAGCGTGCTACGTTTGTTTGCAAGCAGGCCGATGGCAGCAGCGAGACCGTCGAGCACAGCTTTGAAATGCTGCACGTGGTGCCACCGCAGATTGCCCCCGACTTCATTCGCAGCAGCCCGCTGGCCGATCCCGCAGGCTGGGTGGACGTGGACCCTGCCACGCTCCGGCACCGACAGTTCGCCAATGTTCATGCTCTCGGCGATGCCACCAATACCAGCAACGCCAAAACCGCCGCAGCCGCCCGCAAGCAGGCACCGGTGGTGGCCAATAATGTGCTGGTCGCGCTGGGTCGTCTGAGTGAGTCTGCCGTCTACGACGGTTATGGCTCATGCCCGCTGACCGTCGAGAAAGGCCGGATCGTACTGGCTGAATTCACCTATGGCGGCAAGGTTGCGCCGAGCTTCCCGCGTTGGCTGCTGGATGGCCGCCAACCGACCCGGCTGGCCTGGTGGCTGAAAGAACGCGTGCTGCCCGTACTTTACTGGCATGGCATGCTCAAGGGACGTGAATGGCTGGCCAAACCGGAAAAGGCTGACGCCAGGCATGGATGAGCATCAACTGCTGGGCGTTGGCCTGGGGGCGATCATTGGCGTGGTACTGGCGCTGACAGGCGCCGGCGGTGGCATTCTCGCGGTCCCGCTGCTGGTTTTTGGTCTTGGCCTGTCGATTGTCGAAGCGGCACCTGTCGGCCTGCTGGCCGTCGGGCTGGCGGCGGGAATCGGCGCGGTGCTGGGGCTGCGTCAGGGTATCGTTCGCTATCGCGCTGCCGGGTACATCGCGTCCATCGGTGTGCTGATGGCACCTCTTGGCCTGTGGCTCGCCCATCGGCTGCCCAATACACCGCTGGCATTGGTCTTTTCGGTCGTGCTGCTGTACGCCTGCACGCGCATGTTCATCAGGGCCAGCCGCGAATTGCGCCACGGCCAACCGCCGCCGCGCGCAGAAATGCTGCCCTGCGTGCTCAACCCGCTGCAAGGCCGTTTGCGCTGGACCATGCCGTGCCTGCGCGCTTTGACGCTGACGGGCGTGGGTTCAGGGTTATTGTCAGGGCTATTGGGTGTGGGCGGCGGTTTCGTGATCATTCCGGCGCTGACCCGCTACAGCGATCTGGGCATGAAAAGCGTTGTGGCGACATCACTGGCGGTGATCGCGCTGGTCTCGACGGGCAGCGTCATCACCGCCTCCTTGAGCGGCGTGATGCACTGGACGGTGGGTGCGCCTTTTGCTCTGGGCGCAGTCATCGGCTTGATAGTCGGCAGGCAAGTCGCCCGCTACCTCGCCGGCCCACGCTTGCAACAGCTGTTCGCCGTATGCGGCATTGTTGCCGCATTCATGCTCGCGTTGTCAGTGCGCTAACCGCCCGAGGACGCAGAGCGTCCAGAAAGGCATTCCCACGCGGAGCATGGGAACGATGAAAATCCCGAGATCACTATCGTGCCAATGCGGGAACGATAGTCGGGGGGTTGGGCTTAAAGCTTCTGCCAGACCTTCGGTTTGAAGAACAGTGTCTCGCCCTTGGCCAGGCCTACCAGGCTGTCGTGGTCTTTTACCACTTCGGCCTCGATCAGTTCGCTCTGCCCTTCCACTTTCAGCGTGACCCGTGTTGTCGCGCCCAGCGGGCGGATGTCGCGGACTTCGGCGGCGTGGTGGTCTTCGATTTCCTGGCGGGACAGCGACACTTCATGCGGACGGAACAACAGATGACCTTCCTCGCCCAGGCTCAGGCGGTTGGAGTCACCCAGGAAGTGGTAGACGAAGTCGTTGGACGGGTTCTCGTAGACCTCGCCCGGCGAGCCGATCTGCTCGATCACACCCTTGTTCATCACCACGATGCGATCGGCCACTTCCATGGCCTCTTCCTGATCGTGGGTCACAAACACCGAGGTCAGGTTGATGTCTTCGTGCAGGCGCGCCAGCCAGCGACGCAGTTCCTTGCGCACCTTGGCGTCCAGTGCGCCGAATGGCTCGTCCAGCAGCAGCACTTTTGGCTCGACCGCCAGGGCGCGGGCCAGGGCGATGCGCTGGCGCTGTCCACCCGACAGTTGCTCCGGATAACGGTCGGCCAGCCAGTCCAGTTGCACCATGTTCAGCAGTTCGTGGACCTTTTCCGCGATGCGCGTTTCGTTCGGACGCTCACGCTTGGGCTTCATGCGCAGGCCGAACGCGACGTTGTCGAACACCGTCATGTGGCGGAACAGCGCGTAATGCTGGAACACAAAGCCGACGTTGCGATCACGCACGTCATGGCCGGACACATCTTCGCCATGGAACACGATACTGCCGTCATCCGGGGTTTCCAGGCCGGCAATAATGCGCAACAGGGTGGTCTTGCCGCAGCCTGACGGGCCGAGCAAAGCCACCAGCTCGCCACTCTGGATGTCCAGACTGATGTTGTTCAGGGCCTTGAAGGCGTTGAAATTCTTGCTGACGTTACGGACTTCGATCGACATGATTATTCCTCCGCCGCGTTATGGCGCAGACGGTTAATGCGGGATTCGCTCCACTGCTTGAGCAGCAGGATGAACAGCGCCAGGATCAGCAACAGGCTCGCCACGGCAAAGGCTGCAACGTGGTTGTACTCGTTGTAGAGAATTTCGACGTGCAGCGGCAGGGTATTGGTGACGCCGCGAATGTGCCCGGAAACCACCGACACCGCGCCAAACTCACCCATCGCCCGCGCAGTACACAGCACTACGCCGTAGATCAGGCCCCATTTGATGTTCGGCACCGTGACGTGCCAGAACATCTGCCAGCCGTTGGCACCCAGCAGCCGCGCCGCCTCTTCTTCCTGAGTACCCTGCTCCTGCATCAGCGGGATCAGTTCGCGCGCAACGAACGGCACAGTGACGAAAATGGTCGCCAGCACGATGCCCGGCAGGGCAAAGACGATCTGGATATCGTGGTCCTGTAACCACGGCCCGAACAGGCCCTGCGCACCGAACATCAATACGTAGACAAGACCGGCAATGACCGGCGATACCGAGAACGGCAAATCGATCAGCGTGACCAGAATGCTCTTGCCGCGGAACGAGTATTTACTCACGCACCATGCGGCGCTGACGCCGAATACCAGATTGAGCGGCACCGAGATCAGGACCGCAATGACCGTCAGCTTCAGCGCTGACAAGGCATCCGGTTCAAGGATTGCGGTAAAGAACGCGCCCAGACCGTTTTTCAGCCCCTGAGACACCACGATGAACAGCGGCAGGCCCAGAAACAGCACGAACACCAGCCAGCACAGGCCGATCAGAATACGTCGCGACACCGCGCTGCCACGACGGGCGGCGTTGGCAGAGGCGGCGGCTGAAACAGATGAATAAGACATGTTCTGCGCCTCCTCAGGATGGGGTTTCAATGCGCCGCTGCAGCAGGTTGATCAGCAGCAGCAGAATGAAGGAAACCACCAGCATCATCACGCCGATAGCGGTCGCGCCGGTGTAGTCGTACTGGTCGAGCTTGACCATGATCAGCAGCGGCAGGATCTCGGTTTTCATCGGCATGTTGCCGGCAATGAAAATCACCGAACCGTACTCGCCCACGCCTCTGGCAAACGCCAGAGCGAAGCCGGTCAGCCAGGCAGGCAACAAGGCCGGAACGAGGATGTGGCGAAACACCTGCAGCGGACGCGCGCCCAGGCAGGCAGCGGCTTCTTCGACTTCCTTGGGGATGTCGGCCAGCACAGGCTGCACGGTGCGCACCACGAATGGCAGGGTGACGAACGTCAGCGCCAGGGTAATACCCAGCGGCGTATAGGCGATCTTGAAGCCCAGGTCGGCCGACCCAGCCATTGGGCGCGTACAGCGCCGTCAGGGCGATACCGGCCACGGCAGTCGGCAGGGCGAACGGCAGATCGATCATGGCATCGATAATCTTGCGACCGGGGAAGGTGTAACGCACCAGCACCCAGGCCAGCAGCGTACCGATCACGCCATTGATCAGGGCCGCATAGAAAGCGGTGCCGAAACTCAGCTTGAGCGCCGCGATCACGCGTGGTGCCGTGATGATGGTCCAGAACTGATCCCAGGTCAGCTGCGCGGCATGCACGAACATGGCGGCCAGCGGTATTAGCACAATCAGACTGAGGTACACCAAGGTGTAGCCCAGCGTCAGCCCGAAGCCGGGTATGACGGGGGAGATACGACGCGACATAAAAGTCCCTGGTTTCACTTGCACGAAGCCCGTACGTTAATCCGGGCTGCTTGACCCAACCTGCGATGCCACTCGCGCGGCATCCTGATTCGGTTTATTGCGCTTGGTAAATCTGGTCGAAAACGCCGCCGTCATTGAAAAACTTCGGCTGCGCAGTTTTCCAGCCACCAAAGTCTTTGTCGATAGTCACCAGATCAAGTTTCGGGAATTGCTTCTCGTACTTGGCGGCCACTTCGGCATCACGTGGACGATAGAAGTTTTTCGCCGCAATTTCCTGACCTTCCTTGCTGTACAGGTGCTTCAGGTATTCAGTCGCGATTTCAGTGTTGCCTTTCTTCTCGGCGTTTTTGTCGACTACGGCTACCGGAGGTTCGGCGAGAATCGACAGCGACGGCACGACGATGTCGAACTTGTCCTTGCCGCCGTCTTCTTTCAGCGCCAGGAACGCTTCGTTTTCCCACGCCAGCAGCACGTCACCCTGACCGTTGTTGACGAAGGTGATGGTCGAACCGCGCGCACCGGTATCCAGAATCGGCACGTGCTTGAACAGCGTCTGCACGTATTCCTTGGCCTTGGCTTCGTCACCGCCGCCCGCCTTCAGGCCATAGGCCCAGGCCGCCAGGAAGTTCCAGCGCGCACCGCCTGAGGTTTTCGGGTTCGGCGTGATCACCGAGACGTCTTTCTTGATCAGGTCGCCCCAGTCCTTGATGCCTTTGGGGTTGCCCTTGCGCACCAGAAACACGATGGTCGAGGTGTAAGGCGTGCTCGCGTCCGGCAGACGGGTCTGCCAGTTTTCCGGCAGGGTCTTGCCCAGCTTGGCGATTTCGTCGATGTCACCGGCCAGTGCCAGGGTCACCACGTCAGCACGCAGACCGTCGATCACGCCACGGGCCTGCTTGCCCGAGCCACCGTGCGACTGTTTGATCTCGACCTTGTCGTCCGGATGGGATTTTTTCCAGAAGTTGACGAATTCTGCGTTGTAATCCTGATAAAGCTCGCGTGTCGGATCGTAAGACACGTTGAGCAGTTCGTAATCCTTGGCAACAGCCGAACCTGCAAAAACAGCACTGGCGAGAGCGGCCAGAGCGAAACGGCGAATGGACATAGATGAAGCTCCTGGAAATGCGGTGTGTTGGCTTTTTTAATTTCTTCTTGGCGCGTCAGAACGGCATCCGCACGGGCGCGCTGCTTTTTTCAGAGGAGGTATCAGGAGTCAGAATGAAACCCTCCGGTTGACCAGTCGGGTGATGCCGCTTCAGCTCTGCTTGGCAGCGGGGTTCTGCAAACGAAACTTTTCCTTGCGCTCGATCTGCACCACTTGTGCGTTGTGCACAGTGATTTCGACGGCACCAAAACGCAGGTCGCGCAACGCACTCTGAATTTCACGCAGAATTGCTGCTTCGTCCTGACCGTCAACACTACGTAGAGATGCGCTCATTGTCTTATTCCTTGAAAGATGAGAAGCCGGCCGTCGCGACTGGGGGCGATGGCGTATGGCGGTGAGGCAATAATAGTGAGGTGCGGATATTCTTAAAAAGACTATTTAAGAATGCAGATATAACCAAAAGAAATTTAGCGGTTAGAGATTTCGCCAAGATGCGTTGCACACCCTGGCAAGCCTTGCTCTGGCGGCTTCAGCCGGGCTGCTCGAAGACCGGTGCATGCGTCCAGTCGATAGCCTGCGCGACCATTGGCCGGGCAAACCAGTAGCCCTGGCCCAACTGGCAACCGTTGCCCAGCAGGAACGCAGCCTGATTCGCATGCTCGATGCCTTCAGCCAGAACCCGCATGCCCAGGCTGCCGGCCAGCGCGATGACCGCTCTGACAATCGCGATGTCGTCATCGTCGCCCGGCAGTCCAGCCACAAAACCCTGGTCGATTTTCAGCTTCTGAACCGGCATGCGCTTGAGCCGCAACAGCGAAGAATAACCCGTACCGAAGTCATCGATGGCCAGGCTCAGGCCCAGTTCGCGTAGGCGATGCAATTGTTCGATGGCCTGTTCGGGGTCTTCCATGACCGCGCTTTCAGTCACTTCCAACTCCAGAAAGGCAGGCTCAAGCCCGGTCTCATGCAGTGCCTGTGCTACCCGACGGTCGAGATCGCCATGATTGAACAGGCGGCTGGAGACGTTTACCGCGACAAACTCGACCGGTACACCTTCCGCCAGCCAGGCCTTCATTTGCAGACAGGCGGTTTTCAAGACCCAGGCATCAATATCGGCGATCAGCCCGCTTTGCTCGGCAATCGGAATGAATTCCCCCGGCGAAACCATCCCGCGCTCGGGGTGCTGCCAGCGCACCAGCGCCTCGACACCGCGAATACGGCGGGTGACAAGGTCATGAACCGGCTGATAGAAGACCCGCAGTTGTTCCAGTTCGACGGCCTGACGCAGCTCGTAGGCCAGTTGCACGCGCTGTTGGGCGTGAGCAGTCAATTCCTCGGTGTACAGCGCATAACACTCACGACCGTCGCCCTTGGCCTTGAACAGCGCCGAGTCTGCATTGCGCAACAGTTGCTCGGCGGTCAGCGCATCGCCGGGGAACAGGCTGATGCCAATGCTGGCAGTGACAAACAGCTGATGCGCGGCAATCGCGAACGGTGCCTTGAGCGCATCGATCACCTGCTGTGCCAGCGCGGCAGCCTGAACCAGCTGCGAGCAATTCTTGATCAACAGGGCGAACTCGTCGCCGCCCGGACGTGCCAGAGTCATTTCATTGCCGGACACGCTTTTGAGCCGCTCGGCGACGGCCCTGAGCACATCGTCGCCCACGTTGTGGCCAAGGCTGTCATTGATGTTCTTGAAGTGGTCCAGGTCGATCAGCAACAGTGCGCAGCCGCGTTTGCTGGCGCGCGCCGAAGTCAGCGCCTGGCTGATGCGATCAGTCAGCAGCAGGCGATTGGGCAAATCGGTCAGCCCATCGAAGTGGATCAACTGGGCCAGCTCCTGCTCGGAGCGTTTGATAGCTGTAATGTCGGAAAACACTGCTACAAAGTGCCTGGGTTGGCCGTCATCACCCATAACGCTGCGAATGGTCTGCCATTGCGGATAGATCTCGCCGCTTTTACGCCGATTCCAGATCTCGCCGCTCCACTGGCCCTCGCTAATGATCGAGTGATACATCTGTTTGTAGAACTCCGGGCCGTGTCGGCCGGACTTGAACTTGCTGGGGTTGAGGCCCAGTACTTCTTCGGCCTGATAACCAGTGATATCGACGAAAGCGCGGTTGACGTGAACGATGTGGCCCTGCGCATCGCTGACCAGCACCCCTTCGCGAGTGCTGTCGAACACCGCTTCGGCCAGCCGCAGCCGGTCGTAATCGGCTTGCTGGCGCTGAAAAAGCGCATCGCCGCCGATCAGGCTTCTCAATCTGTCACGTGCGATGAAGATCATGACCGCGCTGAGCAACACCCAGCTGTAACCGGCCATCAGTTGCCAGAACGCCAATCGAGCAGGTTCTTTTATGAAAAAGGGCAGCAACAGGTCGCACGTCACAAACCACAAAATGGACAGCAGCCCATACAGGACGGCCGTTCGCAGCGCGCCAAGGGAGTAATCTGACATCGGAAACGAAGAACCTCAGATAAAGCCGGAATTATAAAGCAAGAAACATCCTGCGACTCTTATCTGAAAGGGTGACTGGTTTTCTGTGGGATGTCAGTGATAATGCACGCGTAACTTTTTTCTTCATGAGTATCTTTACGAGGGCCAAACAGCCTATGTGGTACAACGGTTTGCTCGACCTTTCCGTCTGGCAGGTAATAGCAGTCACGCTGGCGATGACCCATGTGACTATTGTCGGCGTCACGGTCTATCTGCACCGCTACTCAGCCCACCGCTCGCTTGAGCTCAATGCGGGGCTGAAACACTTCTTCCGTTTCTGGCTGTGGCTGACCACTGCCCAGAACACCCGCGAGTGGACAGCCATCCACCGCAAACACCACGCAAAATGCGAAACCGTCGACGACCCGCACAGCCCGGTCGTCAAAGGCCTGTCCACCGTGCTGCGCAAAGGCGCCGAGCTGTACCGCGAAGAAGCTCAGAACCAGGACACCCTGCGTATCTACGGCAAGAACTGCCCGGAAGACTGGATCGAGCGCAACCTGTATTCGCGCTACAAGCTGCTGGGTATCGCTCTGATGGCAGTCATCGACGTGGCACTGCTCGGTGCCCTCGGTATCACCGTGTGGGCCGTCCAGATGATGTGGATTCCCTTCTGGGCTGCTGGCGTGGTCAACGGTCTGGGCCATGCCGTCGGCTATCGCAACTTCGAATGCCGTGACGCAGCCACCAATCTGGTGCCGTGGGGCATCGTGATCGGCGGTGAAGAGCTGCACAACAACCACCACACCTATCCCAACTCGGCCAAGCTGTCGGTCAAGCCCTGGGAATTCGACATGGGCTGGGCGTGGATCAAACTGTTCAGTTTCCTGGGGCTGGCCAAAGTCCAGCGGGTCGCACCCATCGCCCATCGGGTCGAAGGCAAGGGCCACATGGACATGGACACCGCCATGGCGATCCTCAACAACCGTTTCCAGATCATGGCGCAGTATCGCAAGCTGGTCATTGCGCCGCTGGTTGCCCAGGAACTGGCCAAGGCCGACGAATCGGTGCGTCATCAGTTCAGTCGCGCCAAACGGCTGCTGTCACGTGAGACCAGTCTGCTCGATGACAAGCATCATTTGCGCATCCAGACCATGCTGGAACACAGCCATGCGCTGAAAGTGATCTACGAAAAGCGTCTGGCGTTGCAGCAGATCTGGGTCAAGACCAGCACCAATGGCCATGACATGCTTTCAGCCATCAAAGAGTGGATTCACGAGGCCGAAGCCAGTGGTATTCACTCGCTGCGTGAGTTCGCCGACCAGCTGAAAACCTACTCGCTACGCCCTGCCCACGCCTGATACCGTTGATCGGCGCGCCTCCCGCAGGTGCGCCGGTCCCGGAACTTATCCCCTGCCAATCTATCTCATCAACTTTCCCGCCAAACGGGATAGGGCACGGCACTGGCCGTAACGCTTGAGATGGATCTTATGGAAAAGCAGCCTCCGACCTCCCTACCCGGCACGCCGATCACTGATATGCCCGCAGCCGCAGAAACCCTGTTAGCCCTGATGCACGCCCAGGCAGAAGTTGCCCGCTTGAGCGAGCGTGAACAACTGTTCAGCTCATTGTTGGTGAGCGTGAATGCTGTTCTGTGGGCGTTTGACTGGGAAACCCAGCACATGATTTACGTCAGCCCGGCGTACGAGCGTATCTTCGGCCGCTCGGCGGGCTTGCTGCTGGCCGATTACAGCGAGTGGCGCGACAGTATCTACCCGGATGACTTGAACTACGCCGAGCGCAGCCTCAACGAGGTGATCGAGAAAGGCTCGATCGAGGACCGCGAGTACCGAATCATCCGTGCGGACGGTGAAGTACGCTGGCTCAGCGACAAATGCTTCGTCAGCCATCGCGCCGACGCCAGCCAGCGCCTGATCGTGGTCGGCATCGCCGAAGACATCACCGACAAGAAGCACCTCGAGGATGAGCTGCAGCGCCTGGCAACCACCGACGTACTGACCCAGAGCAGCAACCGTCGGCACTTTTTCGAATGCGCCCAGCGCGAGTTCGAACTGGCTCGCCTCAACGGCACGCCGCTGGCCTTTCTGCTGCTGGATATCGATGACTTCAAGCTGGTCAACGACACCTACGGCCATCAGGAAGGCGATACCGTGCTGCAACGCATCGCTGAAAGTGGCCGCTCGGCACTGAGACGTGGTGATTTGTTCGGGCGCATCGGTGGCGAAGAGTTCGCCGCGGTATTCCCAGGCTGCGCGCCGGATATGGCCATGCAGATCGCCGAGCGCCTGCAACGCGAGATCCAGCGCCAGAACTTCCAGTCAGGCGGCACCACCTTCAGCATCACCGCCAGCCAGGGCCTGACTAATCTGGGCCCGGAAGACTCAAGCCTGGAAACCCTCTACGGCCGCGCCGACGCTGCCATGTATCAGGCCAAGCGCCAGGGCAAGAATCAGATCGTGCTGGTCTGACATGCCTTCTCGACTGTAGAAAGCACGACTGGCCCCTTCGCGAGCAAGGCGGATCGCCGCCCGGTCGCTTTTTACAGGAGTTTGCGGTGCTTTGTGGGAGCGAGCTTGCTCGCGAAGAGGGCGGGGGCTGTCGCTGGATTTTCTGCGTCAGGAATATAGCCTTCGCGAGCAAGCTCGCTCCCACGAGTGTGCACTCGGCATGACGCCCTGAGGGAGCGACTGGGCGGCGATCCGTCTTGCTCGCGAAGGCCTCAGTCAGGTTCTACTTATCGAGCGGGCCCTGAATGGCGCTGGCCGGGTCCTCGATTACAGCAGCCTCTTCGGCAGGTGGTTCAGGTGTCAGGTCCAGCAAATCAGGCTCTTCCTCCCCCTCAACCGTCTCGGCAGCCACCTCAGGTTCGGTCGGCAAGGGTTTCAACAGGCTAGGGTCAGTCACGCCGGTCAGTTTCTTGCGCAAACGCTGCAAGTCACCGACGCTCAGCTTCAACAGCTTGGCGGACTTGGTCTTGATCAGCGTGTTGACACTCTCTTCCTCGCCCAGACGTGCCATCTGCCCCGCCAGGTTCATTGCCAACACTTCGCGAGTAAAGATGCCGGTGTTGTACTGATACACCGCAGCGATCAGCTCACGCAGTTCCAGCGGCAAACGCCAGCGGGTGCGCAGAGCGGAACCGAAGGCAGCGGAATACTGCTCCAGCGATTGCTTGATCACGTCTTCATTCAACTCGCCGCCAGCCAGCAGCCATTCCTGCAAACAACCCAGCACAGCAAGATCGCCCAGCGACTGCAGCAGACCGGCGCAGAAGCAACGCTCTACATCCAGCTCCAGCATGCCGCCCAGAATGCGCGCGTAATCAGCCGTGCGCTGCGACATGGTCCAAAGCTCACTGGCCTGGGCCAGCAACGCGTCGCTGGTCAGCACGGCCATACGTTTCTTGGCCAGGCCTGATGCGATATTTGCGCCCTGCACCGGCCCGAGAATGGCCAGCGCCCCGCCCATGGTCTGCACCGGCTTGCCCAAATGTTGCGCGGCACTGTTGGCGGCGGCGATCAACACAGCAGTGATGTGCGGATCGTTGCGCAGTTCCTGCTCCAGCAAGGCAGCGTCGATGCCGTTGGCGGTCTGGCTGAGTTTTATCGCCGTCGCGACATCGACGAACAGCGGCGCGCCGTCAGCCACGTCACGACGCTTGTCGAGAAACTTGGTCAGCGTCAAACCCGGCGTCAACGCGTGCACTGCGCCTGCAACCGGGGCCTGACGTTCCAGCAGCAGGCTTTCCAGGCGCTGGCGTAGCCCTTCGGTATTCAGGGGTTTGGTCAGATAGGCAGTCGGCGCCAGTGGCAAGACCTCACGCACGCTGGCGCTGTCGTTGCGATTGCTGATCAGAATGAAAGGGATGGCGGGCTGACGACGCAGGTTGCGTACGCCACGCAACAGGCTCAACCCGTCGATCCCCGGCAGCTCGCGTGCGGCGATGATCAGGTCAGGCAGTTGTTTCTTCATCCACTCGACGGCCTGCTTGCCATCGGTACACATTTCCAGGTCGACGTCCGCTCGCACACCCAACACCAGATCGCTGAGTGTTTCGCGAACCCACGGATCAGACTCAGCAATCAATACGCGAGGTACCGCGGGCAAATCTACAGCAGTCATCATGACTCTCCGACATCGATGCGTTCACCTTAGCCAAAGCCTTCGTCCGGATATAGCAAAAAGAGCGAAATACCCTGCTCCAGACCAAAAAAACCCGTCGAAACGGGCTTTTTTTGTCTGTTTGGTCATAAATTAATCAATTTACGACTTCACACTTTTTACGCGATTTCAGCGAAGCATTCTTCCAGAATGGCCAGCCCGCGGGTCAGCAATTCGTCTTCAGCGGTCAACGGTACCAGTACGCGCAACACGTTGCCGTAAGTACCGCAGGACAGCAGGATCAGACCCTTGTCACGCGCCTTGGCAACCACCTGCGCCACTGCTGCGGCGTTAGGCTTGTGCGAATCGCCGTCTTCGAACAGCTCGACGGCAATCATCGCGCCCAGCGCACGTACTTCGCCGATGACCGGGTACTTGGCCTGAATGCCCTTGAGCGCAGTCACCAGACGCTCGCCGACTGCCTTGCAACGGTCCAGCAGGTGCTCTTCTTCGAAGATATTTAGCACCGCCAGCGCCGCAGCGCAAGCAACCGGGCTACCGGCATAAGTGCCGCCCAGACCGCCAGGTGCGATGGCATCCATGTATTCAGCCTTGCCGCACACGCCCGCCAGCGGGAAGCCACCGGCGATGGACTTGGCGAAGGTGGTCAGGTCGGCCGCAACGCCCATCTGTTCCATCGCGAAGAACGTGCCGGTACGGCCAGCGCCGGTCTGCACTTCGTCTGCGATCAGCAGAATGCCGTGCTTGTCGCACAGCTCGCGTAGACGCAACATGAACGCCTTCGGTGCCACGTAGAAACCACCTTCGCCCTGAACGGGTTCGATGATGATCGCAGCGATGTCCTTGGGTTCGGCGTCGTTCTTGAAGATGCGCTCGATGCTGGCGATGGAATCGTCAACGCTCACGCCATGCAGCTCGCAAGGGTACAGCGCGCGGAAGATACCGCCCGGCATCAGGCCCATGCCCGCCGAGTAAGGCACAACCTTACCGGTCAGGCCCAGGGTCATCATGGTGCGACCGTGGTAAGCGCCGGTGAAGGCGATTACGCCCGCACGGCCAGTGGCAGCACGCGCGATCTTCACCGCGTTTTCAACCGCTTCGGAACCGGTGGTCACCAGCAAGGTTTTCTTGTCGAAATCACCCGGCACTTTGGCGTTGATTTTCTCGCACAGCTCGACGTAAGGCTCGTAGGCCAGCACCTGGAAGCAGGTATGGCTCAGCTTGGTCAGTTGCTCTTGCACAGCGGCGATGATCTTCGGGTGCAGGTGACCGGTATTCAGAACGGCAATGCCGCCCGCGAAGTCGATGAATTCACGACCTTCCACGTCGGTAACGGTCGCGTTCTTCGCCGAAGCTGCGAAGATCGGGTGGATCTGACCAACGCCACGCGGGACGGCAGCATGGCGGCGTTGCATCAGGGATTCGTTAGTCTTGCTCATGTATTCCTCATTCGCCGCTCATCGGTCGGCGTGGGTCAAGGATCAAGCGGACCGGATCAACTGCGGCAGCATACGATGATCGACTGCTGCAGCCTTCAGGCCACCAGGAAACTGCGGTGCAACAAAAGCCGATGACACGTCGCTCTCGCGCGCCATCGGCTGCAATACCCGAGCGTCGGTCAGACCGACAGGCAGAGGTATTTGATTTCCAGATAATCTTCGATGCCGTACTTGGAGCCTTCACGGCCCAGGCCGGACGACTTGATACCACCAAACGGCGCCAGTTCGTTGGAGATCAGGCCGGTGTTGATACCTACCATGCCATATTCCAGCGCTTCGGCAACACGGAACACACGGCTCATGTTCTGCGCATAGAAGTACGAAGCCAGACCAAACTCGGTGTCGTTGGCCATCGCAATCACTTCAGCCTCATCCTTGAAGCGGAACAGCGGGGCCAGCGGACCAAAAGTTTCTTCCCTGGCCACGGCGGCATCTTTCGACACATTGACCAGAATAGTCGGTTCGAAGAACGAGCCTTCCAGGCTGTTGCCGCCAGTCAGCACGGTTGCGCCCTTGCTCACCGCGTCAGCGATGTGTTCCTTGACCTTGGCCACGGCCTTGTCGTCGATCAACGGGCCGGTGGTGACGCCGTCTTCCAGGCCGTTACCGATTTTCAGCTTGCCGACCGCTACCTTGAGCTTCTCGGCGAACGCGTCATACACCGCGTCCTGCACATAGATACGGTTGGCGCACACGCAGGTCTGACCATTGTTGCGGTACTTGGAGATCATCGCGCCTTCGACCGCCTTGTCGAGATCGGCGTCGTCGAACACGATGAAAGGCGCGTTACCGCCCAGCTCCAGGGAAACCTTCTTGATGTCCTTGGCGCACTCGGCCATCAACTGGCGACCAATGTCGGTCGAGCCGGTGAAGGACAGTTTGCGCACAATCGGGTTACCGGTCAGCTCGGCACCGATATCGCCCGCGCTACCGGTCACCACGCTGAACACACCAGCCGGGATACCCGCACGCTCGGCCAGTTCAGCCAGGGCCAGTGCCGAGAACGGCGTTTGCGACGCAGGCTTGAGCACCATGGTGCAGCCCGCCGCCAGCGCAGGACCGGCCTTACGGGTGATCATCGCTGCCGGGAAGTTCCACGGGGTGATCGCCGCCGTCACACCAATCGGTTGCTTGAGCACGATCAGACGCTTGTCTGGCTGGTGACCGGGGATCACATCGCCATAGACGCGCTTGGCTTCTTCAGCGAACCACTCGATAAACGACGCGGCGTAGGTGATCTCGCCCTTGGCCTCGGCCAGCGGTTTACCCTGCTCCAGGGTCATCAACAGGCCCAGGTCGTCCTGGTTCTCGATCATCAGCTCGAACCAGCGGCGCAGCTTGTTGCCGCGCTCTTTGGCGGTCAGTGCACGCCAGGCCGGCAGCGCCTTGTCAGCCGCCTCAATTGCCCGACGCGTCTCGGCTGCGCCCATTTTTGGCACAGCGCCGAGGATTTCGTTATTGGCAGGGTTGTTGACCTTGATCGACTGACCACCGTCCGCATCCAGCCACTGGCCGTTGATGTAGGCTTGCTGGCGGAACAGTGTGGAATCTTTGAGCTGCATGTCGGCCTCCTAAACAGCATCGCCCGACAGGCGACGCAAACAATTGATATCGATGCACCCCATTTGGAAGCCATCGCCAGGAAAACATTCCATCGGGTTCGAGCGCTGCGCAACGCATGAAAGCAGGAAGACCGAACAAGAGCGTTTGAAATCTCAAACGAATCCTAGGCATTGCGGGGGCAAAGGACAATAGCCCGTTCGAAAAAAAGAACGGGCGTAGGGAGGTGTGTGGTTTTCTGATCAGCGCCGAACCTGAATGCAAGGCTGCCGCAGTGTGATCATGCGGCGCATAAAAGCCGTGAGCGACCACGGAGCAACCGGCGAAGGTCACGATCAACCTCAAGGCATTGCCGAACGACCCGATCATCGTCCTGGCCGGGCCGTGGCTGATCGAGTTCGACAGCGCCATGACCACCGCAGGGCCCGGCGCAGCTTTTAACGCACGCCTGTAGCGCTATCGATAATCCGGAAGCGTGAAGGACTGAATCGCCGGGGTCAGCGCCTTGGCAGCACGCTTGCTGATGAAGGGTGTTGCGACCAAACGCTGCACGGTGCGAAGGATCTTCACCCCCGTGCGACTGCGAGGATGAACCAGACGCGGCACAAGCTTCGGCACATTCTGCGACTTTTTCACCACAGGCCGCAGCACATATTCGTACGCAGCAAGGGCCCCTGCAATGGTGTCGGTTCTGGTGAGTTCGCCCGCCAGCACATACGCACCGATCAGCGCCAGCGAAGCACCGACCCCGCCCAGCGGCGTGACACACCAGGCCGCATCGCCCAGCAACACCACATGGCCATTCGACCAGCGATCCATCTTCACCTGGCGCAGATCATCAAACCAGAAATCCTCCGCAGCCTCCATCCCCTCCAGCAAACGAGGCACCTCCCAGCCCGCGCCTGCAAACGATTTCCGCAGAAACGCTTTCTGCTCGGCAACACTGTTACCGACCGTCAGATGGCTTCGGCCATGCACATTAAAGAAAGCACGCGTTGTACCGCGATTGTCCGGACGAACGCCCGCACTGCGACCTCCCACCGCGTTATACCAACGCGCCGTCTGGCTATCGGTCGGCGCGCGGGGCACAGTGAAGAACGCGCTGGCCAGGTCCATCCGGCGCGGCTGATTCTCGCCGGGGAACACCAGCTCCCGCGTACGCGAGCCGACACCTTCAGCAATAATCAACAGATCAAAACGCTCCTCGCCACCGCTCTCGAACGTGACCGACACGCCCTCATCATCATGCTCGACCGAGACGATACGATCACCAAAGCGATAGAACGCATCAGCAGACGACGCCTCATAAAGCAGGCGCGCAAGATCCCCGCGCAACACCTCAAGCTCAGCCGTCGGACCATCGACCTCCAGACCGGACAGATCAATTTGCGCCGCCGTGCGGTTGTCCTCATCGACCCACGCAAGCCCGGTCTCGCCGGTGTTGAGATCCTTCACCGCCTGCTCAAGCCCCATCAGGCGCAAGACCTCCGCACATCCACATTCTGCCCGCCATCGCGAAAGGCAGGCGCCTGCTCGACAACCGTGACATCACAGTCACGCTGCGCCAGCCACCAGGCCGCGGCACACCCCGCGATACTGGCCCCGGTAATAAGAACGCGGCACGGGCTGCGCTCGATGCTTTTGAACTGATTGATAAGATGCCCTCGGTGAGAACGATCTGGCTGAGTGGTATGGGGAGCATCATGCACCACCACGTAGCCGTGCCGAAAGCGCAGGTCTGTTCCTTTGTGGGCGGTAATGGGTGTGGGCTGATGAAAGGCTGTCGCGGGGCGCGCTGGGTGATTTGTATCGCACACCGCCCGCAACTGGACGCCCCGTACCCATGTGAGTATCATGGCGCCCGCGTCGCACCAGTAGCTCAGCTGGATAGAGTACTGCCCTCCGAAGGCAGGGGTCGTGGGTTCGAATCCCGCCTGGTGCACCACCTTCTATCCCTTGTATTACAAGGGGTTAGCTCCACTGCCAGAAACCTGTCCTAGTCCTGAAAGTCGTTTTTGCCACAAATTTGCCACACTCAAGTGTGGCGGGAATGGTCGAAATGGCAACAATCAGGAATCGCGGCGAGTATCAGTGGGAAGCGCAAATTCGTCGTAAGGGCTATCCAGCCCAGCGCAAAACCTTCGAAACCAAATCCGATGCCCAAGCCTGGGCACGCATGATCGAAAGCGAAATCGACCGAGGCATCTTTGTCTCTCGCGTCGAGGCTGAACGCACTGCCTTTCATCAACTCATTGATCGCTACATCTCCGAGATCGCTCCGAGGCACAAAGGCGCTTATTCGGAAATCAAACGCTTGGAAGCACTCAAGCGTCATCCGCTCTCTACGCGCATCGTTGCCACCCTGACCTCTTCAGATTTTGCACGCTACCGTGACGAGCGCCTGAAAATCCGCAAGGGTAATACCGTGAAGCGTGAGCTGGCTTTGTTCCAATGCGTGATCGAGGTCGCTCGCCGCGAGTGGGGAATTCATCTGGCCGAGAATCCGGTCAGGATGGTCAGCCGCCCCAGCTACAACGACGAGCGCTCGCGACGGCTCGATCCAATAGAAGAGCAATACATGCTCGGCGCGTTAGAGCTTTGTGAGCGACGTGCTGATGGGACCTACGCCGATGCATCACACAATCCTTGGATACGGCCCATCGTCCAACTGGCGATTGAGACAGCCATGCGCCGTGGCGAGATCTTCGAGCTGCGTTGGAAGCATGTGAACCTGGACCGCAGAACCGCACACCTTCCTGCGACCAAGAACGGACTGCCCAGAACCGTCCCGCTTTCACCGAAGGCTATTCAGTTGCTAAAGGATTTACCGCGCTCGCTGTGCGGGCGTGTCTTCCCCACCACGGCTGATGCGCTCAAGAAGGCCTTTGTGCGAGGCCTGGAGCGTGCGAGGCTGAAATACTTGGGAGATTGCGACGTAGCGCATGTCAGGCCTCAGGAAGACTTCCTGATCAATCTGCGCTTTCACGACCTGCGGCATGAAGCGACCTGTCGGCTGGCGACAAAACTGCCGAATTTGATCGAGCTGGCGAGCGTGACCGGGCATCGGGAGGTGAACATGCTTAAGCGGTACTACAACATTACTGCGGAGGAGTTGGCGGCAAAATTGGCGTGAGCGGAGTAACGACTTTGAGTCCTAGGTCATCAGTCCTTTTAACATGCCGAGTCATTTGAAGTCCGAGTTCACGGGAGGCCAACTAAAGTCATCAGCCGTGACACAACAGACCACTACACCGGACCCACGAGAAAGGTCCGGTGCGCCCCCAAGGCTTACTCCATATCACTAGCCGCCATGTCCAGATAGCGTTTCACCCAAGCTCTCTCATACGCCACGCTATGGATACCGTCTAGAACCAGCCAATAAAGAAATCCTCCGGCAATACCCACCATCAGAAATATCCAACTTTTATCGGGAGTAAAAAGCGGCGTAGATTTGATGACCTCGGTGCTGAGTGCAACCATAAAAGCAATAAACGAAGCAAACCCTAGATTTTGCGCTAGCCCTGGCCTCGCGGGCTTACCAGTCAGGTCAGCGTATCTCGACAGCTCTCGGAGCTTCGCAGCGGTGTAGCCGTCACCGCGAACGGCATCTAGAAAAAACGCATAGCAGAGGATGTTTTCCTTACCCAAGGAGGACTGACGATCGATGGCATGCTCCGCGAACTCCCTTGGGTAAACCATGCGAAGCGCTTTCATTCGCGTTATGTACAAAGCAATAGCCCAAGGGCCCATCGCTAGGTAAGCGTAAGGCACTAGGGCTGGATTCTTGATACCCCACCCTGCAATTACAACGAGCAGAAGCGTTGATGCTGCTGCGGCCCACATCGGCCATAGTTTCCGAGCATTTTCCCGCTTGAAAAGCAGCTTGTTGGGTTGCCTGCGGCTTCGTTTGTAGACGTCCTTCAGGTTTGCCCAATCCTCAAGTTTCATAGCTACTTTTTCTCCTTGTTGCATGTGTGGTGACGCGGGTAGCTACCCGCACTATCGCTAATCAACGCCATCCCTAATTCCATCCGAACGGCACAGGCATACCGGTGCGACGATTACTTGTGTAGATCAATGCCTGGCAAACTAATGAATGCGCGGACTTCCGAATCTGTTCGGATGCGGGTAGCCATGACCCGATCACGCTCCTGCTGATTGCGCAGGTAGATTTCAGAGAAGTGCTCGGCGATTTGCTGGTGGTTCAAATGAGTGGGCGTCGTACGACGCTTGAGGGTGTTCACTATTTTCCGTGCGCAAAGCTGGGCAGCTTCTCGCTCATACGACCGGAAAGCCAAATCGCGGAAAACCCAGGTGCTGATCCAGCCGCTTGATAACGCCCACAGCATCAAACGCTGGTAGGTCGACCACGCCATACGTGTATGGCCGCTCAAATACCGCCGCAGAATCCGACCATCTTCTTCTTTGAATCCGTAAACACCCAACTTCGTCAGCTGCAGCTCAAGCGAAACCCGCGACATCCCAGACTTGCGCAGGATTGCTGAGAAGAGGTACTCAAGCAGATCCACAGGAGCACGAACAACAAAGTTTCTCCGGCCCGTTTCCTCATGACGTTTCAGTTCACGAAAAACAAGCTGGAAGGCTTCATCTGGGTCGACATCTGCATCGGGAATGTGTGGCTGCATGGAGCCATTCTTTGGCTAAATCGCGCATCTGTCAAAAAGGTGTCCTAGTGAATCCGCAGTCGCATGGCGAAAGCTGGAGGCACTCCATAGCAGCCGAGCGACAGTCACTATGAGCATCGATTACGAAACCATTCAAAAGATTCAGAAGCTAGCAGATGACGTCCTGATTGGCGTAGCCGAGGTCGCTGCATTGACAGGCTTCAGCGCTCTAACAGTGCGTCAGCGCAAACTGCCGGGGCTTGAGCCCGTTCCCGGCCTCTCACGCTTGCGATGGCGGCTAGGTGATCTCAGACAGTGGATGCGTACCGGGGCAATCACATCGGCTCCTCTCCTCAAGCAAGCCTCGACCCGCAGGACCACATAAAGTCGGGCGCCCTACCAAGAAGTCTAAGGTGGAGGCTCGGAAATGAGTGAACTGGAATTATCGGTTGATGCCGCGACCGGGGAAGAACCACAGGATCAATTGAAATCCAACACCTATTGGTTTCACATTTTCCAGGCCATGGTGGATCACGAACTTGCAAAGCTGGGGCCGTATGCATTTGCGGTTTACTGTGTGATCAAATCCCACTGCGATCTCAGAACGGGACTGTCGATTCCTTCAATCCCCACTATCGCTCGCAAAGCCGGGATCAGTCCGCGCCAAGCTATGCGTGAGATCAAAACGCTTGAAACCCGAGGCTACATCAGCAGGACGCGGTCCCGTAAACATAACGAATACAAGCTCACGGAAAAAATCGCAATTAGCGACTCGCAAGGCAGACCCAGAGGCCAAGCACAGTGGGAGTACCGCCCAGCCCAGATCAAAAGCACGGTTGAGGAGCTGAAACGTATGCTCTTCAACAGAGAGGCAGTCGGCCAAGCTATTCACATCGAGAACCTACAGATCATCGAGAACCAGACCAACATTGGCTTCCAGATCAGCCAAGCTGACTTGGACCATTTGGCCGAGAGCAATCCGGACATCTACACCAAGCTGCTGTCTATCCGGAACTCGATCCGGGAGCGCAAGGCGACCAAAACATGAGTTATACACAGGACCGCCAGTCACGTGACAGGGTGGCATGCATGCTCTTACTTCAGGTGACTGTGTGACATGTGTAACCTGATTTGAGGTGACACAGAGTCACCCATACAAGAATAGAAAAAACCATATCAGTTGGAACGCCATTGCTGCTCGCGGCCTGACAGAATCTAGGAACGCGGCAGGCTATGACAACGATCCGCAGGAGGTGTCAACGATGATCCAACCATCAGATGCTCATAGACTGGAAATCGCCCAAGACGTTTTGGGTTGCTTGATAGCGTTCCTCTCCGAGTCGATTTTCTACGAGCGGAAGAAAGCCCAGCCGAATGTTGAAATCATCAGCCAGTGGAAAGCAGAGCGGAATACCCTCTTCGACCTGACCCGCAGTTTGAACTGTAACGACCGGGATACCATCGAGAATGTCATCGCGACCTACGGCCCCTCTGCCAGAGCTCTGTTTGATCAGGAAGGTAGTCTGAGCAGCTAGCCCTGCGTACCGGCTACCCAAGATGCGTATCAGTTAAGGCGTTCCACTTTTACTGAGAGGCGCTCAGCCACCCTGAGATGCTGTTCTCAGTCTGAATCGGGCGGCGTGGAGCGTCTGGCAGGTTTTGACTTGGGAATGAGCTCAGGTATCAGCTTGAGCTCTCCCGCATAGACCATGAGGGTTCCGCACCTGGTAAACGGCTTACCACCGTTCATCGCGTCTACAGATTTTCGGCGCAGCGCAAGCGACCACATTTTCTTCAGCCAGCTTTCACTCATAGCGCTTACTCCAGATGAGGATGACGTACCCAGATTTGCCTACCGAATGCCTCCATCAGCATCACCAGATCTACCTTTCCCTGTGCTCCCAGATGTTGTTCTCTTCTTTACCCGAGTGATCCAGGCCCAGTCACCAACGGCAACTGCGCCCACTTCACAATACCGACACCATCACAGCCAACGCCCTGCTTTGTACAGCGTCGTGTTGCGGTGTTTTCTGAAAATTACCGCGCTCACCTCGCAAAATATTTTGATGATCAATTTTGTTAGGCCGATGGCGTCTGATTCTTGTGTTTATCGAGTCATTGGATAATTCCCCTGCGCCCTTCCCTACGATGCTTTTTTTCACCAAGGACCGAGAAAATCAGCACCTACGTACAGACAATTTTTCTGACCAAAATCGTCCACAACGGCTGCAACCATTTGGTGAATAAGAACTGGGACAGGGTAGGGTTTGTACTCCCGCCATGAATGGCGTACGCACAATCGGCAACGCGGCAGTCGTTTCACTTCTTTGCTTTGCCTACCGTCCCTGCTCAGGGCAAGCCCCGAGACCCCACTGCGGCCAATGGCCGGAAAGTTTTGGTAGAACGCGCTGCCGTCGATGGCTCACAACTCGGTAGAGATGCCTGACAGCGCAAGAACCTCATGCTCCGCAAGCCCTTGCCTCCGCTGCGCCAATCCGAGGGGCGAAATAAGCGCCTCATGCTCGACGACTTGCTGTTCAAGCAACCGCCCTAAAAGCAGCAGCTCTCCCTGCGCTTCGAGTGCGCGAAGCTGCTCGGGAGAATTAAACGCCCAGCGGTCAAGAATCTGCCAGCCGCAGGCATGATACGAAGTCGATCGGCGGACAGAATCGATGGTCGTAGCCGCCAGGACGCCGGACGCGATTCTCAATGGCGTGTGGTTAATCAGCATGGGCAGATTCCCTTTGTTTTAGGCAATTGATCATTCGTGTGTTCTGCGCAATGGAAGAGGTTCTGAACCCGCCTTTGCGTCTTAGCTCTCGAATGTGAGCGAGCGAAAAACCGAGAGCGGATAGGACGGCAACATCATCAGAGGCCAGCGCTTGATTGGCCAAACGCATGGTGGCGTTAGCGAGCTTCAGTTGAGCGATATCTACCTGCCAAACACTGCCTGCGGTTACGTCGGTCATCGGGCCACTCCGAAGTAAACGTCTGCTAATCACACCTTGCAACCTCAGGCCTGAGGCTGGGGCTACGCCTTGGATAAAAACCGTTCGGTGATCATCGCCACCGCCTGCGCAGGAGACGTCAAAGCTGTGTCTATCTTAAACGGAGCGTCTTCCCACGCCTCGTACTCATGATCCAGTACTGACTGCCAGGTTGGTGGAGTCAGCCCAGGAATATCGATCTTTCTGGTTTCTACCCGACGCTGGTGTTCATGTTTATCAGAGCAGATCACTTGGACGTTCACTAATGGAGCACCAGAGCGTGTGGCGATTTCGCTCCATGCCTTTCGGCTTTCGAATACTGGGTTAACACAGTCAACTATGACCGTGCTCCCAAAACGAAGATTGCTTAGAGCAAGCTCATTGGCGACCATGTATCCGCTCCGTCCTACGTCTTGTGCAAGAGCACCGGAGTCTCGAATAGCCTGCTCAATCGTGTCGATCCGCAGATACAAGGCACTTGTTCTGGCGGCAAGGTCGCATGCAATAGTCGTTTTTCCGGTACCTGGAAGACCGCTGAAAACAATGAGTATTCTATGTCCTTAGGTTAGTGAGTTAACCCAGTCTAGGTGGCTGCCAGTTATGCGGTAGCAACTGGTCGACTTGACTCGCCCGCTGTGTCGGCAGCCGCGTGAGAACATCCTTCAGAAAAGCATACGGATCATGCCCATTCAACCGCGCCGACTGGATCAAACTCATGATCGCTGCCGCTCGTTTGCCACTGCGCAGAGACCCGGCGAACAACCAATTGGAGCGCCCAAGCGCCCATGGCCGGATCGTGTTCTCCACCGGGTTGTTATCGATGGGCACAGCCCCATCATCTAGGTAGCGCGTCAGCGCTACCCAGCGTTTCAGGTTGTAATCCAGTGCCCTGGCCGTGGCCGACCCTTCGGGCACAAGTGCGCGCTGAGCCAGCATCCACTCATGCAACTTTTCAGCGATGGGCACCGCCATTTCTTGGCGTAATCGCCAGCGATCTTCATCGCTCATATCCTTGGCCTGCCGTTCGACTTCGTACAGCCCGCCGATGGAGTGCAGCGCCTGCTCCGCCAACTGGCTTTTGTTCGTCACATGCAGTTCGAAGAACTTGCGCCGGGCATGTGCCATGCAGCCGATTTCGGTGATGCCCTGCTCGAAGCCAGCTTTGTAGCCTGCGAAGTCATCGCACACCAGCTTGCCGTTCCAAGCGCCCAGGAAGTTACGCGCATGTTCGCCGGCACGGCTGGGGCTGAAGTCGTAGACCACCGCTTTCAGTGCCGAGAACGGTGTCGTGCAGTAGGCCCAGACGTATGCTCGATGGGTTTTCTTTTCGCCCGGTGCCAGCATCTGCACCGGTGTTTCGTCAGCATGGACGACTTGCTTAGCCAGCACGGCTTCGCGCAGTGCATCTACCAGCGGTTGCAGTTGTACGCCGGTTTGGCCGACCCACTGAGCCAGCGTCGAACGTGGGATCGCCAGTCCCGCACGGCCGAAGATTTTTTCCTGCCGGTACAGCGGAAGATGGTCGGCGAACTTGGCCACCATTACGTGGGCCAACAAGCCGGCGGTGGGGATACCCTTATCGATCACCTGTGCCGGTACCGGTGCCTGGATCAGTGTTTCGCACTGACGGCAGGCCCACTTGCCACGTACATGTTGCTCAACCGTGAACACGCCGGGCGTGTAATCCAGCTTCTCGCTGACGTCTTCGCCGATGCGCTGAAGTTGGCAGCCGCAAGCACATTCAGTGCTCTCCGGCTCATGATGAATGACGGTACGAGGAAACTGCGGTGGCAACGCTGCACGCTTGGGTTGTTGGCGTGGCTCGTCCGGTGCCGGAGCGGGACGAAGTGCTTTCAACTCCGCGTCGATGGCTTCGAGGTCGGTGTTGAGCAAGTCATCCAGCAAGCTGCCTTGCGCCGGACTGATCTGCTCACTGCGCTTGGCAAACTTGTGGCGTTTAAGGATCGCGATTTCGTGAGAGAGCTGCTCGATGATCGTCTCGTCACGATGGATCTTTCGGCCCATGGTGTCGACCTTCGACAGCAACTGCGAAGCGAGTGCGCGCAGTTGATCGGGCTGTTGGCGCTGATTGAAAACTGACCCACCCTGCCGATTGAAAATTGACCCAGGACGGATTGCTGATTTTTGCCCCAGCAATTGTGGATAAGCTTAGCAGCAGTGTTCCGATTGAAGACGCATCAAGCCCCACCGCATGCAGCAGGGCATTTATGGTGCGGATCAAAATGGCTCATCGTCCTCGATATCATTTCCGTCCTTTCGCTTTCGTTCGCGTGTTTTGATGTCTGGGCAGCCAATGTGCTGTGTTGTAGGCGGTAGGACTCGTTGCCCGTTTCGACGATGTGGCAGTGGTGTGTCAGCCGATCCAGCAACGCGGTGGTCATCTTGGCGTCGCCAAACACACTCGACCATTCCGAGAAGCTCAGGTTGGTGGTGATGACCACGCTGGTGTGTTCGTACAGTTTGGACAGCAGGTGAAATAACAGGGCGCCACCGCTTTGGCTGAAGGGCAAATATCCGAGTTCATCCAGTATCACCAGGTCTGTGCGCAGCAGTGCCTGGGCGATTCGCCCTGCCTTGCCATCGTACTTCTCACGCTCCAGCAGATTCACCAGATCCACCGTGGAAAAGAAGCGCACGCGTTTGTTGTAGGCCGTGATTCCGGATACAGCCAAGGCACTGGCCAGGTGTGTTTTCCCGGTGCCAGGGCCGCCGATGAACACGACATTCTGCGCGGTTTCAGTGAACGCCAAGCTGGATAGATCGCTGACCAGCCGGGCATCAGCGCTGGAAGCGCTGAAGTCAAAGCCAGCTAAGTCACGGTGCATGGGGAGTTTTGCCATGTTCATCTGATGATTCACCGAGCGCACCGCGCGATCCGCATGTTCCTGCTGAAGCAGATGTTCCAGCAGCCATTTCGATGAAGCCGTCGACGCTGTTCCTTGAGAGACCAGTTCTTCCCAAGCACTGGCCATGCCGTGCAGGCGCAGTTCTTTGAGTTCAGTCATTAGGTCACGCATTGCGATTCTCCTCATCGGTCGTACGGAGCCGGTCGTAGCGTGCTGTATTGGCAACCGGCGCCACTTTGAGTTGCAGGCTGGTTTCTACACAGGGAGGTGGTGCGGTGGAGGTCAGGCGGGCAACGACATTGAGGATGTGATCGGCGCTCAGACTTCCCGATTCAAGTACCAGCTCCACCGCCACCAGCACTGGTTCGAGACCGGCGATGGGCACAGCAGCCAGTACCTGCATCATGATTCGATCACCGTTGGTGTGACGCCTCAGTCCGCGTTTAAGAAGCTGTAACGGTTTTGGCAGATCAGCAAATGGAGCGCCATTGCGCAGTGCACCAGGCTTGCGTTCGATGAGTGGGATGTAGTGCTGCCAGTCAAAACCGATCTGATCTCGATCAAAGAGGCGCTCGTGACTGGCGATCACCGTTTCGTCGGCAATGACCACGATTCGCGAAGGGTACAAACGGCTGCTGACCCATTGACCCACACGCTCGCAAGGCACCGAATAACGATTGCGCGCCACGCTGATCAGGCAGGTGCTAGAGACACGGACGGTGCGTTCCACGTAGCCATCAAAGGCCGTCGGCATTGGCATCATTTCAGCCTGCTCCAGCTCCAGGACTTCTGCCACCGTCAAACCGTTGTACTGCGGATGTACAAGTTCAGCCCAGAGCGTACGACAGCGTTGGCCGAGCCAGACGTTCAGCTCCTCGAAGGTATGGAACATGCAATTTTGAGCATCGAGCCAGATTCGCCTCCGGCTGTCTTGCACGTTCTTTTCGACGATGCCTTTCTCCCAGCCAGAGGCCACGTTGCAGAAGTCCGGATCGAACAGATAGTGCGCGCACATCACGGAAAACCGGGCATTGACCGTGCGGCCTTTGCCTTTGTTAACCTTGTCGACAGCCGTTTTCATGTTGTCGTAGATGCCGCGACGTGGCACGCCACCCAACGCTCCAAACGAACGTGTATGGGCATCAAACAGCATCTCGTGGCCTTGACTGGGGTACGCAACCAACCAGAACGCGCGACTTGCGCACAGCTTCATATGGGAGACCTGGATACGTCGAAACAGGCCACCGATCAGCAGGCCTTCTTCGCTCCAGTCAAACTGAAAGGCCTCACCGAGGGCAAAAGTCAGCGGTACAAAAGCGCGTACAAACTTGCCTTGCTCGCACCGCCAAGAGCGGACAAACGCCGTGAGCTGGCTGTAACCGCCGTCATAACCCTCGGCCTTGATCTGCTCAAAAAGTGCCTTGGCGCTCCTACGGTTGTGTTTTGGCCGGAACGAATCAGCCTTGAGCGCCTGCTCTAAGGTCTCGTGAAAAGGGTTGAGCTTATTGAAGGATGCGCACCGTTGGTACGCTGGTTGATTGGCTTCGGGCGCTCTGACCCATTTTCGGATGGTGTTTCTCGACAGCCCGGTACGCTTGGCTATCTGATGCAGCGAGAGCTTGTCGCGGAAGTACATCCGCCGGATTTTTCCCAACATTTCCATGCTGATCACCCTGTGTTCTCCTGCTCAAAAAGTGAGCAGAAGCAGTTGAACACCTGGGTCAGTTTTCAGTCGGCAGAACAGCCTCTACTGGGTCAGTTTTCGGTCAGCGGCAACACCTGAAAGTCTTTTTTGCTGCGATCTGCCATTCTCAAGTGTTTCGGGAATAGTTGAAATGGCAATGATCAGGAATTGCGGCTAACTCTTTAACTAAAGGCAGTGGGAAGCGCAAATTCGCGGTAAGGGCTATCCAGCCCAGCGCCAAACCTTCGAAACCAAATCCGATGCCCAAGCCTGGGCAAGCATGATCGAAAGCGAAATCGACCGGGGCATCTTCGTCTTTCGCGTCGAGGCTGAACGCACCGCCTTTCATCAACTCATCGATCGCTACATCTCCGAGATTGCTCCGAAGCACAAAGGCGCGTAGTCGGAAATCAAACGTGTGGAGGCGCTCAAGCCTCATCCGTTGGCAACACGCATCGTCGCGACCCTCACCTCCTCAGATTTTGCTCGTTACCGTGACAACGCCCAGACCAGTCTCATGCAGCCTCCTAAACCAAACGAAAAAACAAACACAAAACAACTGAAAATCAGATATCCCAAAAGCAGATATAGCGTGATCAGCCGAACCTTGCCCGGACACGGCTATGACAAAGGCTATTTATCGACGCGAGCACGTGATTTTTTGGAGGTGCTGAAGCGCATGCGTGTTGAATCAGGCATGACCCAGGCCCAGCGCTCTGCTGCGCTGGGGAGACCGCAATAATTCAAGAGTGATGTGGAGAGAGGGGTAAGGCGGTTGGACACGGCTCAACTGCGTGACCTTTGCCTTGCCCTCAAGACGAATCTTGTCAGCTTCATTAAGGCCTATGAACAAGCTCTCAATGGGGAGTCCAACTCCGAAAAATAGCTGAGCTCACCACTTGGCGTAATACATCTCCAGTAATCGAAATAACATTTTCAACTGTTAAATTTGAATATCCACACTTTCATGACCAACAGCAACAAAAATAGTGAAAAATTGCACATTAAAAACCGCCACAAACCTTAAGATGTTACCACATATAAGAAACTCAACATAATAGTCAAATAGCAATGTAACGCAACATTACCCCATCATATTCCGTTGACGAAAGTCACGCCAAGTGCTAAAAGATTTCTCTAGCATCCATGGACTGAGCAGGAATATTTTAATGTCGAGCAGCTTCTTTTACATGAGCATTGAGGAGGACGGCAACAATCACGCAATTGTTGAGTCTGCTAGAAGATATGCCGAAGAAAAATTAGAACAAGCATATATAGTAAACAAACCATTAGGCGACAACAAATACTCATATGAGTTTAGTGCCGGTTTCGTCTTGCTGGTCCCAAAACACAAAATGCTCTTTATTAGTTTTGGAACAGACGAAGAATCATTTGAAGAATTTCGAGAAGACTTCCTCGAGGACCTAAGTGCTGTAGCAGATAAATATCGTTATAAAAGTATTATTGGACGCCCGCGAACCTGGAGCGACCTATATAGCAACGTAACTGTTGATCCTGAAAACTTTAACCTATCTGAAATATTAGACGATAATATTATCCCAAGTGATGATAGACAGAAAAAGTGTGAACTTCTAATATCTTTGATTACCGGCAGTATCAACGACATTGACAGAGTCAAGGAAAAGGTCCCAGACAACCTGCTTGATAAAGTCAAGCAAAAGATATTGTTATTTGACGGTGAACAAACACGTTTTGTGTACCAGAAAAATATTAAACCAGTGGTCAGAATTCAAGGGTTATCTGGCACAGGAAAAACCGAGCTTTTACTTCACAAGCTAAAAGAAATATACACTGCATCAGAAAGCACGAGAATATTTTTTACTTGCCACAATAAAATACTTGCTGACAGCCTAAAAAAACGAATTCCCGATTTTTTCAACTTCATGAAGGTCGAACAACAGATTGAATGGTCTGAGCGACTATGGTGTGACAATGCTTGGGGTTCTGGTGGGGATTACAACTCAGGGGCATACCGATATATTTGTCATTTTTACGGCCTGACATTTCATCGCTACAGCCCTTCAATGTCATTTGATAGTGCATGCAAGAAGGCACTAGAAGAGCTGGCTGCCCAAGGAGAGCAAACTAAAGCTGCACTGGACTACATGCTAATCGATGAAAGCCAAGACTTCCCTGAGTCGTTCTTCGAACTATGCCAAAAGGTCACTAGCAACACTGTCTACATCGCTGGTGATATTTTTCAGAATATTTTCTCAGAGGTAGCAGTCGATATAAAACCTGACTTCCTGCTAAGCAAATGTTACAGAACTGATCCGCGCACTCTAATGTTCGCACATTCATTAGGCATGGGGCTTTTTGAAAAAGAGAAGTTACAGTGGCTAGCAGATGAAGAATGGCAGTCTTGTGGATATATTGTCGAAAAGGATCGAACCAATACTCTGTATAGACTATCGAGAGAACCACTCAGGCGATTCGAGGATGTGGATAGCAATGAATTTACCAGTACCGAGGTCGTACTGACAGGAGGCGATGACGCAAAAGACGGCTCCGACACTGCCTGCACAATCATAAATATAATCTCCGAGATCAAAAAAGCCAACCCAACAGCAACAGTGGAAGATATTGGGGTAATTTTTCTTAATGCTAATAAACGTAGTTTTTGACTAGCGGATATTTTGGAGCAATCAATTCCCGGAATTCTATCGTGGAAGGTTAACAAAGCTTACGAATCCAAGCGCAAAATCAAAGATACCCTATTCGTCAGTAATCGGAATCACGTTAAAGGCCTAGAGTTTCCATTTGTCATATGCGTTGCAGAAACAATTTCTAGAAGCCACAGTCTACGTAATGCTTTATATATGATGCTTACTCGCTCTTTTATAAAGACTTATCTTCTAATACCTAAGGATGCTCCGATCAACTTGCCGCGCAGCGGTGGCAAGCCGTAATTTGCCAGGCACATAGCGCTATTTTTCTGAAAACGGTCTGATGCAGTGTGAGTCGAGCGCGTTTTTCGCTCGGTTTTCCGTGTTAAGCGCGCAACTCACCCAAACCCATTAGTCGCTTTCGAGCCATCCACAGGTTCGACAGGGCGAACAGCGTGGTCAGTTGGGCCGTGTTTTTCATCAGCCCACGAAAGCGTACTTTCACGTAACCAAACTGGCGCTTGATGACCCGAAACGGATGCTCGACCTTGGCGCGTGTCTGCGCTTTGCAGTACTCGATCTTGCGCTTGGCTTTGTACAACAGGCTGCGTTTGTTCAGCTTGGAATACGTGCTGCGCCGCGCCGCGATTTGCCAGATCACGTTACGATTTTCGTGCTCTTCACGCTTCTCGACACCGGTGTAGCCAGCGTCCGCATAGACCGCGTTTTCTTCCCCGTGGAGCAGTTCGGCGACTTGAGTGACATCGGCCACATTGGCCGCAGTGCCATGGACGTGATGAACCAGTCCAGACTCAACGTCAGCGCCGATGTGGGCCTTCATACCGAAGAAATACTGGTTACCCTTCTTTGTCTGATGCATCTCGGGATCACGCTCGCCGTCTTTGTTCTTGGTCGAGCTTGGGGCATGAATAATGGTGGCATCGACGATGGTGCCCTGGCGTAGCGACAGGCCTTTTTCCTGCAAATAACCGTTGATGACCGCGAGGATTGCAGGAGCCAGTTGATGTTTCTCCAGCAGGTGCCGGAAGTTCATGATCGTGGTGTCTTCCGGTATCGGCGCACTCAACGTCAGGCGTGCAAACTGGCGCATGGGGGTGATTTCGTAGAGCGCTTCTTCCATGGCCGGATCACTCAGGGAGAACCAGTTCTGCAGCAGGTGAATGCGCAGCATGGTTTCCAGCGGATAAGGTTTTCTGCCACCGCCGGCCTTGGGGTAGAACGGTTCGATCAGGCCCAGCAGACCTGTCCAGGGGACGACCTGATCCATCTCGGCGAGGAAGCGTTCGCGGCGTGTCTGCTTGCGCTTGCTGGCATATTCGAAATCGGAAAAGCTCATCTGGCTCATGGGAGGCTCGGATCAGGTGGTCAGGCGATTTTCGCATAACCGGGACTTGTTCGGAGATTCCCTAAAGAACCAAACCAAGTAATTTACCAGCAGCTAACTGCAGGGCTCGAAGGGATAAACAAGTCTGATGCTATTGAAGTTGTTGCACCATCAGCTGTAGAAATAGAAAAAATCAGAACAAAAATTAATTTCACAAGTCGCACAGTTTCATACTACGAATTTTTAAATGAAATATTCAATGAGCTTAATGTACTGCCAATATTTCGTGGCGACTTGACTGAAACTGTACGATATACGTTAGGCGATAGCTTTGACCGAGACGAAGTCGTAGAATTCAATTATCGAAAAATGGCGGGACGATAATGAAGCGATTTGCATTTACTATAGCGCCTTGGAATTCAGAGCTAGTATTCAACCCTATCAGAGCAAGAAAAGATGTTATTACTTTGCTTATGAAGGTTATCAAGTTGATGGATGTCGGGCCAGCTTTGATAGGACAGCCTGGTGAAGAATACTTTGAACTTGTTATTTCTCACACTAGCAGGTTGTTTTTCTACTCTGAAGACAAACATTTTTCAATCGGCTTTCCATTCAATGCCGCACTAGAAAATGATCAGCTTGTATTTAAATCTATGACAGGCGTGATAATTGATAGCCAAATGACGTCTGACATCCTGGGTGTTATGTCCAGCGAAGAAATATTTTTCTATGACGACATTATCGACTTCGCAGCGCCTGTGTCAGACTACTTCCTTCATAATAAAGGAGGATGGGCTGTATTAAGAGATCTTCTAATGACCGAGGATGGATACATCAGATATGATCATGACCCCGTTCACGCAAAGGGAGACATACATCCTTTACACCACTTAGATGTTTTCTATGGCGCTAGACAGACATTTAAAATAGGTTTAGCAAAAAAAATCGACCGAGCCCATTTGCATGATGCTCTTGACTCTCAGACTCCTTGCCATTATTTAAATCCGAAATAGGTAAAGTGGAAATTTGAGGGGGCAAATTTATAATGAATTTCGTTATTTGCCCCATTCAACAACGTGATAGCCCGATCTTGATGCGAGCAGAGAAAATTCGAAGCTATCAGCGCTCAAACGCCATCCGCTGGCGACACGCATCGTTGCGACTCTTATCTCCTCAAATTTTGCCCGCTACCGTGACGAGCGCCTGAAGATCCGTAGGGGTAATACGGTGAGGCGGGAGCTTGCGTTGTTTCTGGCGATCTGTTTTTGCTGACCTGTGGTACCCCCAGATTCTTGGCGAGACCGTTCTACGGTACTTAGGTTTGGCACCAGCAGATGACCGTAAAACTGCCCATTTGGAAACATTGAGTCATTTCCCCGCAGACTTGGAATGCGGGGAAAATATGGCACAGAACCAAGCACTAATTATCAGATTTCATACCTGTAAAACCTCGTGCCACACGCTTGAAAGAGCAGCTCGTTCTATATGCAAGGCTGTACTTTCATAACGCATCTTCATGGTGAAGGTTGTGGCGGGAACATCGAAGTGCTCAAAAATCGCCATACCCACACCAATTTGACACACGTGCTTGTCGAATCTAATATATCTGTCATGCGCAAAACTCTGAAAATCAACGGATCTCATGGATACTAGTTTTATACTTGATATTTTTTGCGCAAGTGGTGGCGACATTCATAATGTATTTTGAAAAATAGTTTGAAACCTCCGTATGCATTTGACTGGATAACTCGTCACCATCCGAAAGAATGGTAATGTTGAACTTCTTTTCTATCGGCAAGAGCTCAATAAACTTGGCGATGCTTGTTTTGTAGCCTTTATCAAGATCTCTTAAAATACTCGAAAAAACAAACCTATCCGAAATAAATATTTTGCTATTGTATTTTGTAAGCCTTTCAAACTTTTCCAGCCAAATATCGTATATGTCCGCGCGAAGAGCTATATCCTTGGTAGAACTATCTTTAGATTTTCTAAAGTGAACTGACTCTGTTATTGCGCCAAGCCCTATTAATTCAAAAGAGCTCTCAGTACAGTATCTAATTATTTTTTTATTATCGCATATTATAGCACTAAAAGTATCCTCCATTAACGCGACTTTAAAAAACTGACTGAGCGATCTCACTTTTTCAAAGGAAGAGAATGAGCTACACTCATTCCAAGTCCCCGCAGACTTAAATTTTGAATAATCAGTGAACGCTTGAATCCACCTTTGATGAAATTTTGGCGGTAGACTTTTGATTGATTCAAGATATTCATTTGCTGTATCACTCTGAATAACCAGAACCCCATAACGCTTCCAATAATCGATTATTATATCGTGCACGGTGCTAAAAGATTCATCCGTCAACACTGCGGCATCAAAAACGCTTTTATCTAGATGGAAGTCGGTTAGCATAGTTTATAATCCAAAAGTTTCTTTAAATCGCTCTTCAAAAAACCCTTCGGGCCACTCAACTAGAAAATCACCATCTTCATCCATGGGGATTTCGATAACTTGCGCCCCCAACGTAGCGGGATGAACGTAGATAATTGAAACATCACTTGGCTTGATCTTTTTTTCTTTGACCTTGTTTTGCATTCTCAACATTAAGGATTCGCTATGTGTTTCTATAATCCATTGATTCGTCTTGCATGTGTCTATGAAGAAATTCGCAAGATGCGCCTGAAGGCGAGGATGCAGATGAATTTCTGGTTGTTCAACACATATTGTACTTTCAACCCTTACTATCCCCTCAACGATAATTGGAAGCAATTGACCTATTCCAAACCCAACATCTGAAGGACCAACTACAACATTAGTTCTAAGGTCCTTCAGTTGAAGGCAAATTACAGACCCAGTAACCTCCGAGCCTATGCTTTCAGCTGTCAATGTGTATGGGATTTAGAAGTTATGAAACCATTCGTTAATCTTACCTGTAATCTCGGGGGATTTTTCATAAATAAACCTGGCTGTATTCTCTCCTTGCTTACCTACAGACCCACTCTGATCACCTTTAGGAGCGTAGAACCTGCTTGGATGGCTTCGTAAAGGACCGAGATAGGTTATCGAGTTAAAGGCCTCTTGTATATCCTTGGCAACTAAAGTTATTATATTATTTGTTAAAGCAGCACCAAAGCCACTTTCAATTTTATCTTGTATTGCCACCGAGGATGGTGTAGCGTAATTGAGGTCACTTGTAAATCTTATGTCATTCAAGTCCTTCACAATGTCTTTGTGGTGTTCTTTAGAAATAAATTTAAGCTTAGATAAATATGTGAAGACTGAGTCTCTGCTTTGCTCTGACGCGAAATTAAAGGAACGAGCATGTTTCAACCGTTGCGCCTTCTCGGCGCCTTCTCTTCTAGTTAGATCAGAAAGCAAATCAAGACTAAATGTTTCAATTTTTGCCGATGCATAAGTTGTTTTTATATTGCTTAAATATGTAAATTCTTCATTTCTATTCTGTCTATTCTTGCCAGAGAGTAAATAAGTTAGCTCATGCGTTCTTCTTTGCGTATTGGGCAGCGACATAAACCCAGTAGACCATTCATTTTTTGCGGCATTTTTTGAAGGTGAATAAGAACATGAAAATTTAATCTCGTTTCCGACATTGTGATTATGCGCCATTGCTGCATAATCGCCTAAATCTACAAATTCTCCATTGGAAACTAAACCACCCTGTTCGCTGGGTCTAGTAAGCGACTGTTTCAACAGCATTAAAGCTTGAATTAAAGAGCTTTTTCCGGATGAATTTGGCCCATATATTAAAGTTATCGGAGCCAGCTTTACGCTTTGTTTTTTGGCGAAACTTTTAAAATTTTCGACGCTAATCATATGAAACATATCACACCTATGATTCTTGACTTTAAAATTGGGCGAAGAAAATGCGAACGCCTACCCTTGATTTTCTGGTGGCGTCATTGATGAGCGTAGAAAAAAACAGCGAGAGACGAATGTTTCGGCAGTGCTTTCGCGGAAGCACTGCTCCCGGAGAGAGTGGCCAATCTTAATAGCGGGCAGAAAAATTGCTTGCATTTTGAAAAGTCCATTTTCACCAAAATCCTTACCGACATGGCCAATTGCCAATTTGATTGAACAGCAAGGCACTGTCAAGCAATAGTGATGTTGTCGAGCGAGTAGTGTGGGAGATCCGTCAGGGCGTGCGTCGTACAATGTTCACGTTCCCTTCCCTTCCCTTGTCATCGTACGGGCTTAGATGGGTTGTTCAGCGAAACGACCTGCGCGGTACACATGCGGGCAAGCAACGTCATGCCTGCTCACGAGTTCTCTGCAGGCCGCCATAGTTTTCAACTCGCGCCCGTATCATCTCTTTGCATCAGGAAAGATGCTAATTAAAACTGTTTCTTTTATCGAGAGACGCACCATTCGAAAAACTGCGGCGGCCTAAGCGCAGTTGATGGGCCGTTGGGGATATGGCCAGCTGGGCCGCTCAGGGTGGGGATTGGGGCGCGGCCGTGATCACCGCCCTCGGGCAAGTGCGCCCACTCGGCCTGATCGTTGCTCACCTGAGCATGTTAATGTCCCGATCCACTGAGGCCTAAATCGCGCAGGCATCCCTAAAGAGCAGCGCATGTTGGCCGATGCACAACGCCACGAGCGAAAGCTTTCAGGTTACATGAGAGTGCAAAGCCCCCGGGCCTTGGTCAATCCCGCTATAACCATAAACAGCCACTCTCGGACTTTAGCGTACACGAAGCTGCGAGAGCACCTCCACACCACTATAAAAAATAACTAAACCAAGATCCCAACGAGTAAAGTACCGCCGCCCGAGACGTGGATCCGGGTTTTCCCATGGAGTTTCACCTTGAAGTCATTTAGCAAAGTCGTCGCCGCAGCAGTATGTGTTCTGGTTCTGGCGGGTTGCACCGGCACCCCTATGAAAACGCCGCAATACGACAGCAGCCAATACACCGTCGTCGGTCACAGTGAAGCAAGCGCCACCGGCCTTATGCTGTTCGGTCTGATCCCGATTCGTCAGAACGACCGTTTCGTTCGTGCGCAGAACAGCGCCATTCAGGCCAAGGGTGGCGATGCGCTGATCAATACCCAAGTGCAGGAGAAGTGGTTCTGGGCCTGGGTTCTGAACGGCTACACCACCACCGTTTCTGGTGACGTGATCAAGCTGAAAACGGCTAAATAAACGCCGCTCGGTTTCAGAAAGCCCGGTTCGCCGGGCTTTTCTGTTTCTGGCGATTGGCGGATGCACTGACGAGCGATGGAGTAAGCGCTGACATGCATCGTTACCAACCGCCAAAAGGTTTAGCATTCAGCCCTCCTTCGGATGTGAAGTTTTTCTGCATGACGGCCTTCTACCTCAAGTTACTCATTACCCCCGCGCTCATGCTGGCTATCTCGTTGGCGGCCAGGCGCTGGGGCACTGGTGTGGCGGGGCTTCTTTCTGGTCTGCCCATGACCTCGGCGCTGGTCATGCTGTTTCTCAGTCTTGAGCAAGGCACTGCATTCGCCTCGATGGCGGTGCCCGGCGCACTGGCCGGACTGGCGGCGATTCAGGCGACTTATCTGTTTTATTTTCTGGCCACTCGACGCGTTTCAGCGGTGGCTGGATGCACCTTGGCGCTTGCGGTGTATGGCGCAACGGCCTTTGCGATGAACCTGTCGGGCTCACTGGCGCTGTCGATCATCTTCACGCTGCTGATGGTTGCGTTGATCGTTGTTGCCACCTCGAAACAGGCACCACCGGATGTAGCGTCATACGTTGCAATGCCGCGCTGGGTCATCCCGATGCGAATGCTGACCGCCACCCTTCTGCTGCTGGCGATTACCGCAAGTGCCACCTGGCTCGGGCCTTTGGTCAGTGGGCTGCTGGCGCCTATCCCGGTGATCGCCTGGCCGCTTGCCGTGTTCGTCCACGTGCAAGGCGGGCGTTATGAACTGGCGGCGATAATCCGCGGCAATGCTATTGGCGCCGTCGGGGTGGTGAGTTTCTACCTGACCCTCAGGTACTCCATATTGCAATGGGGCGCGCTTGTGTCTATCGCGGCTGCCGTTTTGCTGGCTGTGGTGGTGACGGCTGGGTTGGCGCGGTTGTTGGCGAAGCGGTAGTGCCTATAGTTGCCTAACAGAAATTAAAAACACTTCAGCCATGCTCCTCAAGGTGCCTTATGAATTTGCTACCCGAACTGAACAGCGAGGCCAACGTGCTGATATGCGGGGCCAGCCGAGGTATTGGCTTGGCACTGTGCGCGGCGTTGCTTGCTCGCGATGATGTGGCTCAGGTATGGGCGGTCGCGCGACAAGCCAGTACTTCCACTGAGCTGGCAACGCTTGCAGAGCAATATGGCCAACGCATCAAACGAGTCGACTGCGACGCGCGCAATGAACAATCCCTTGAAGCACTCGTGAGCGAGACGCTTGAGGGATGTGAGCATCTGCACCTCGTCATCAGCACGCTAGGCATTCTTCATCAGGACGGTGCGAAAGCAGAAAAGGGCCTGGCACAACTGACACTTGCGAGCCTGCAAGCGAGTTTCGCGACCAACACTTTTGCACCGATCCTGCTGCTCAAACACCTGCTCCCGTTATTGCGTAAACAACCTTCTACCTTCGCGGCGCTCTCCGCGAGGGTGGGCTCTATTGGCGATAACCGACTGGGTGGCTGGTACAGCTACAGAGCCAGCAAAGCAGCGCTGAACCAGTTGCTGCACACGGCCAGTATCGAGTTGAAACGTCTTAACCCGGCCTCTACTGTCCTGGCAATACACCCAGGCACGACTGACACGGAGCTGTCTCAGCCATTCCAGGCGAACGTACCCGAAGGCCAACTGTTCGAACCGGCGTTCTCGGCGGATCGCATTATTGAAGTGATAGGCGCACATGGACCGGCCGACAGCGGGACCTTCTGGGCTTGGGACGATAAGCCGATTGTCTGGTGACTTGTTTCACTTGTGAGAATGAGATCGCTGTCCGTCCTCACTAGCGGGCTGTTTTGGTCGGAAAGTCCCCGCCGCTTATAACCCCTTCGTCGGATAAGGCCCATTGCTATCAACGAGACGGCATTACTGGCGTCATACCCCACTCCCAGTGGACCAACTGCAAGTAAGGAGCACGGCATGACCCAGCTATTCAACATCAAGGACGCCACCAACCCTACGGCGCTTGGGAATTTGCAGGTCAAAAGCGCCAGTAGCCAGGTCAGTAATAACCCGATCGAACTCATCGTGCAGGGTACTCCTGGCAACGACTACATACGTGGTGGGCTGGCTAATGAACTGCTGATGGGTGGGGGCGGCAACGACCAGCTAGTCAGCGGGGGTGGCAACGATGTGATGGTCTCTAGTGCCGGATACGACGGTATGGACGGCGGCGCCGGTAATGATGTATTCCGCTTCGACCGCATCGGCGACAGCTATATCAATGGCGGAGGCGAGCACACCGATTCCATCAGCCATTTTGACCCCGCCCACGATACCCTCGACGTGTCGGCCCTGGGCTATAGCCATTTAGGCGATGGCTATGGCGATACCTTGCACATCCGTAGCGAGCCTCTGCGCGGCATTTACTTTTTGGAAAGCTACGAGCGAGACGGTAATGGTAAACATTTTGCCGTGCAGTTCCTGGCCAATAGCGGCCTTATTACCGATGCCAACTTCCAGCCGCTGATCAACGGCACTTCGCACAACGATCTGCTCGAAGGCACAGACGCCAGCGAATCCCTGAAAGCCGGCGCTGGCCGCGACAACGTCGAAGCGGGTGCGGGCAATGATCGGCTGTTCGGTGGCACCGGCGGCGACACTCTGAGCGGCGGCGCGGGTGCCGACAGCTTCGTGTATACCCGGCTTAGCGACAGCTACCGCAACGATGCAAGTGGCAGCTACAGCAGCCGCGACCTGATCACCGACTTCAGTGGCAACGGCCATGACATGATCGACGTGTCCGCCTTGGGCTTCACCGGGCTGGGTAACGGCTACAACGGTACGCTGAAGGTGGTCCTCAACCTGGTCGGCGATGCCACCGCGCTTAAATCATTAGAGGCCGATGCCAACGGTAACCGCTTTGAAATTCTGCTCAGTGGCAACCATGTCAATGAGCTCAACGCCAGCACTGTGCTGTTCGCCCCGCCCAGTGATGCGACGGTTGTGACCACTCCGCAGCCGATCACCTCGGTGAGTCTGGTAGGCGGTGACAAGTCCGACACCCTTTATGGTTACTGGGGCAACGATACCCTCGCCGGCGGTGCCGGGAACGACACCCTCGAGGGTAACGCCGGTGACGATGTGCTGACCGGTGGGGTGGGCGCGGACAAGCTCACCGGCGGCACAGGCAACGACCGTTTCGTGTTCACTAGCAGCGCCGACAGCCATGCGGGCAGCAGCGACCTGATCACTGATTTCATCTGGGGCCAGGACAAGCTCGACGTCGCTGCGCTCGGCGTGACCGGTTTTGGCAACGGCCGCGACGGCACCTTGAGCATGACCTACGATGAAAACACCGACCGTACCTACCTGCGCAGTAGCGAGCCAGGCGCCGATGGGCATGCGTTCCAGGTCACGCTAGCAGGGTTCGACTACACGCGAGAGCTCACCAACGCCGACCTGGTGGTTGCCGATACGGCAGACGTGACGCTCGTGGGTCAAACCGCCGTCGACCTCGCGAGCTGATATCACCTGAACAGCTAGCGTGTGGGCACCCCTGCCCACCTTTAGTTGTCTGGACGCCTACAAGGCAGGAACAGTGAGCGGTATTGATGCTCACTGCTCCTGCATTTTCAACGCGACCAGGCCTGGTTCGCTGTCAAAGCGCTCGCCTTCCGCTCTTTCTTTTCGCTGGCGCGCAGTCAATAGGTAGAGTCGCCGTTTTATTGCGTCAGGAAATAGACCAATCAAAACTTTTCACTGGCTTGCAGAACAGATGGGCAAAAACCGCTGTTAATTTTGTGCGCGAAAAACCGCATTTTTGAAAATAACCGGAAGCCTGGGCAATCCGGCTTATGGCGTTACTCCGACGTATTTAAATCCAGCCGACCTGCGGAAAATAGGCTGAACTTGTAACGGGCGCTATCTCTCTCAATAACTACGCCCACCTGTTTATAAGGAAAACACCATGTCCAAACTCGCAGAATACCGTCAGCTGGAAAAACACCTCGCCGAGCAACTTCAGGCACTGGAGACCATGAAAGGCAACGAGGGCCTGAAGAAAGAGATCGAGTTCGAAACCAAGCTGCGCAAGCTGCTTGAGCACTACGGCTTCAGCCTCAAGCACATTGTCAATCTGCTGGACCCACAGAACTCGTCACGTCGCCAGGTCGCGGATAAACCTGCGGGCACGCGCAAGCCGCGTGAACTCAAGGTGTACAAGAATCCGAAGACCGGTGAAGTGATCGAAACCAAAGGTGGGAATCACAGAGCCTTGAAAGAGTGGAAAGCAGAGCACGGTGCTGATGTCGTCGAGAGCTGGCTGAAGAAATAAGCCTTGCGCCATGCAACGGTTGATTGACCGGGGTTAATCTGGAGCATCGGCTAATCACCGTTCGCGCGGTCGAACTGCCGATGTCGGGAACGACCCGCTTCGCCAGTACGTCAGACCTCTATCGACTCACTGAAAAGGTACAGCGCAATGGAAAAGACAATCACCGTGGACCAACTGGCTAAAACTGACCTCAGATCAGTTAAAGAGATATGGCTTGGTGATACCCATACTCAGCTATGTCTGTGGCGTGGCGAACAAGTCGTCACACACGACATGCTCAGCGAAGGTACCCACGATCAGAACAATAGTCGCCTGCACTTGCAACTGGTCAACCCTGACGACCGGGCTGCAGTGGCCAGCGTCGAGGCGCTCGTTCGTGAGCGGCTGGAAAGGATGGGAAGCAAGGGTGAGTTTTATCCAGCTGAGAATGCGGACACTCACCAGTAATCACGCTGATTACACGCGATTCTGTAGGGTCCTTGGGCTGCGTTGCCAGACTGTAGATGTGTGACGCAGAGCGTCACGAACGGCATGCCAACGCGGAGCATTGGCACGATAGTCATTTCAAGGCTTGCGTATAACCGTGAGAAGTCAGCGTGGTTATGGCTGGGTAACAGTCACCAACATCCAGCACATGCCCGCGAGCGGCGTAATGGTCAATGACGATAGCCTCACCCACCTTCCCTTTTTTTGGCGCTATTGCAATTAACTGAGACCAGAATTCAGGCACTTGGTAGTCGCTGTCGCCGTATTTGACTGTTTTCATCTGATCAATATGATCCGCAGCCACACGATTTCGGCACACTAGAATGTGCCGATTACGATATTGGCACTTTTCGTTCTCTGAACAGAACGTCTTCAAGAGTCCCCTCCGGTCGAACCGAGCCCCTGAAAAATCGAACGCTCAACGCACCACCGACTCGAAAGCCTATGACCCTGACAAATGCCCATCTCTCCACTGTCTGACGATGCCTTGTTTGAAGCATTGTTTAGCCTCGGCTGGCAGCTGATTGCTCGCTCCGGACCTCGCCAGATGGTCAACCCGAATTCAAAAAGAGTAACCCTATGAGACCGCAAACCTCCTTCATCTTCGACCTGGACGGCACGCTGACCGACAGCGTTTATCAAAACGTTGCTGCCTGGAAAGAAGCACTGGATGCAGAAAATATCCCGCTTGCGATGTGGCGTATTCACCGCAAGATCGGCATGAGCGGCGGGCTGATGTTGAAGTCGTTGTCGCGTGAAACCGGCTTGGATATCAGTGAAGAACAAGCCGAACGACTCAGCGAAAAACACGCTCAGGCGTATGAGCGGCTACAGGGGCAGATCATTGCGCTGCCGGGCGCTGTCGAGCTGCTTGAGACGCTCAATAAGGAAAACCTCAAGTGGTGCATCGCCACGAGCGGCGGGATTGATACGGCGACGATCAATCTCAAGGCTCTGAAACTGGACATCAATGAGATCAACATCGTTACGCGCGATGACGTGAGCTACGGCAAGCCAGACCCGGATCTATTCCTGGCAGCAGCGAAGAAGATAAACGCGCCTATCGACGAGTGCCTGGTGATTGGCGATGCGATCTGGGACATGCTGGCGGCGCGCCGCTGCAAGGCAACCGGCGTGGGCCTGCTTTCGGGTGGTTATGACATCGGCGAGCTTGAGCGCGCAGGTGCCTTGAGGGTCTATGAAGACCCGCTGGATCTGCTGAATCATCTGGACGAGATTGCTTCTCGCCCTTGAATGATCGGCTGGCGTGGCAAATGAGGTAATTATTTACCTACATGCCCGCGAAAATCGGGTTCATCATTCCCATATCACTCGCTGCCGTCATTGACCGTAGCATTGCGAGCCCATAGTGTACGTGCACGCGCTGTATTCTGCGGTGCTCGTCATAGCCAAGGAAAAGGCAATGCACAGTAGCCCGCGCTTGCACTGGCCCGACACACTCCTCTCTGATATTCCAGATTTGCCATGAGCCAAGCCGCGTTCGTTAACCCAAGCATCCTCACGTGGTCCCGCGAGCGGGCAGGCCTGTCTGCCGCCCAGGTCGCCAGAAAGCTGCCTGTGAAACCTGAGCGTATCAAGGAGTGGGAAGCAGGAAAGGCGAGACCAACCTTTTTGCAAGCCCAGAAGTGGGCGAGCGTTGCGCATGTTCCCTTTGGGTTTTTGTTCTTGCCTCAGCCTCCTGTCGAACAGCTGCCGCTACCAGACTTGCGCACAGTCGGTAACTCGGCACCCTTGCGGCCAAGTTTGGAGCTTGTGGACACAGTAACGCAATTCGCAAACAGGACTGGTATCTGGAATACCTTCACGTACAAGAGCACCAGCCTCTTCCGTTCGTCGGTCGCTTCGACAGCCGGACTCCGGTGAAGACGGTTGTGAGTGATATTCGGCAAACTCTCGGTGTCGATCCGGAAAAGTCCCGCCTTGATTACGATAAATACAGCCGCGCGCTGATTGATGCTGCCGAAGTGGCTGGTGTGCTTGTCATGCGCAGTGGCATCGCGCTGGGCAATACCCATCGCAAACTGGAGGTCAGTGAGTTTCGAGGCTTCGCCATCAGTAATTCGCTGGCTCCAGTGGTGTTTATCAACAGCTCGGATGCTCCGACAGCTCGGTTATTTACGTTGATGCACGAACTCGCTCATCTCTGGATTGGCAGCAGCGGCGTTTCTGACGCGGGTACTGCGAATGGTCGAGAGGAAGAGCGATTCTGCAACGCCGTGGCGGGTGAGTTTCTTGTACCCGAAGAGCTTTTTCGAGCTGTATGGAACGCTGGTATTGAATGGGAAAGTAATCTGGCCCCTCTCGCTACGAGGTTTCATGTCAGCAAGCTTGTTATTGGTCGACGCGCGATGGACCTGGGCTACGTTACGCAAGAGCAGTACGGCCTCTATTACCAGAAGGTCCTAAAGGCATTCCGGGAAGAGAAAGGCGGTGCCGGGGATTACTACCGCAATGCAACGGCCAAAAACAGTACGCGGCTGAGTAGGGCTGTACTGACCGAAACCCTGAGTGGGCGGATGCTGTTGCGTGAGGCAGGTAGTCTTCTCGGTGTACAGCCAGCCAAGTTAAGAACGCTGGCGGAGACACTGGCCCGGTGATGTTTCTGATGGACTCCAACACCCTGATTGAAGCCAAGAATCGCTATTACGGCATGACGATTTGTCCGGCTTATTGGCAATGGTTGCTGCTTCAAAACCAGACATTTTTCTTGGCCAGTATCGGTCCTGTTAAAGACGAACTTACCAAAGGCCATGATGAGCTGGCTGACTGGGCAAAAAATAATTCGACTTTTTTCCAAAGCATTTCGGATGAAAAGACTCAGGCCGAATTCGTGAAAGTCGCTACGTTGGTAGCGCAAGCGCAAGGCATGAAGACTGGAGCAATGGAGGAGTTTCTTAAGGGGGCCGATCCATGGCTGATCGCCAAGGCCCTGACATCCGGAGCAACCGTAGTTACGCATGAGGTGCGTAATCTGGACGCAAAGCGAAAGTTCATCATCCCCAACCTGTGTGAGCAGCTCAACGTCCCTTACATGAACACGTTTGAGCTGTTACACCACCTCAATGCCAGGTTTGTACTTCCTTAACCCGGCGAAACACCACCACCTTCATCTGCCACGATATCCGGGTCATCCGGATAGACTTCCAGCCCATCGTCCTCGTAGGCCTCGTCATTTTCCGTACGCTTCTTCACTTCATCGCCTCTGGCAGAACCGACGCCGGGCTTGTTTGAGTTCATGGCGAGTACCGGGTCGGCTTCGCGGTCGTATTGGCCGAGTTCCGGCTGGCGGGGTCTTCTTTGGGCACGCTGTTTGTGAGTATGTGATCGGTTGTCATGTCAGCCACCTTTTTCGTTTGCCAAAGAAAGTGGACGTGGCATCGGGCTGAGGGTTCGATTCAATCGATGAGCGTGGCTGCGCTCAGCCGCCAAACGATGCGTATTGCAAGGGCAGGCCGGTGGTGAACTTGATCTGTTCCATGGCGAAGCTGGAGCTTACGTCGCTGATCCCGGGGATGCTGATCAGTTGTTTGTACACCGCGTCGTACCCTGCGATGTCAGCCACGACGATGCGCAGCATGTAGTCGGTGTCGCCTGCCATGCGGTAGCACTCGACCACTTCAGGCAGTTCGCCGACGGCAGCGTGGAACTGTTCGAGCCAGGCGGCGTTGTGCTGGTTGGTGCGAATGGCTGCAAAGACGCTGACCGACACGTTCAGACGTTGCGGATTGAGCAGGGCAACCCGGCGGTCGATGATGCCGGCCTCTTCCAGCTTCTGGATGCGTCGCCAGCACGCGGTGCTGCCCAGGCCGATGCGCTCGGCGATGTCCGCCACCGAGCGAGTGCAGTCGGTTTGCAGAATGTCGAGAATTGCCCGGTCGAATTTGTCCATTAGCGGTTTCCTGCGTTAGTCGCTCTACACTTATCGTGAGGAACGATGGGTGTCTGACTCCAATTCTGCGCCTCACACAGCATGACTATCGTGCCAATGCTCCGCGTTGGCATGCATTTCGTGACGCTCTGCGTCACCCAACGGTGCAGCCCCTTGCATCCCCGGATTGGACGCGGAGCGTCCAGAACTGCATTCCCACGCGGAGTGGTATGCCCCCCGAAGGTTGGACAATTATCCACTTACGCTGCCTTGGCGGCCTGCATCCTGAATTCCACAGGACTCAGGCCGTTAAGCTTCAGTTTTATGCGTGAGTGATTGTAATACTCAATGTACTCTTCGATACCCGCTTGAAGCTCATCCAGATCGTTAAATTTGTTCAGGTAGAAAAATTCGGATTTCAGCGTGCTAAAAAAGCTCTCTATAGCCGCGTTGTCATAGCAGTTACCCTTGCGCGACATGCTGGCTGTGATCGAATTCTCATGGAGCAGTCGCTGGTAAATAGGCATCCGATATTGCCAGCCCTGGTCAGAATGCAAAATCGGCTTTTCATCCGGTCCAAGCCGCGTGAATGCTCCGTCAAGCATTTCGTCGACCATGGAGTACAGCGGGCGCCTGGCAATCGCATAGGAAATGATTTCGCCGTTGTACAAATCCATGATCGGCGACAGATAGAGTTTCTGGCCTCCTACTTTGAATTCGGTCACGTCGGTGGCCCATTTCTGGTTAAGGTATTGCGCTTTGAAATCACGCTTTAGCAGGTTAGGCGCGGCCTTACCTGTTTCGCCTTTGTAGAAACGGTATTTCTTCACGCGTATCAGGCTCTTCAGGCCTAGCTGCCCCATTAGTTTCTGCACCGTCTTGTGGTTCACAAGATGGCCCGCCCTGCGCAAGACTGCCGTGATGCGACGATAGCCATACCGGCCCTTATGCTCGTAGAACGTTGCCTGAATCAGGTCCTTCAGCCCTGCGTATTTGTCGTCTGCCAGCAGTACCTTTTGTTGATAGTAAAAAGTGCTGCGTGCCAGACCGGCAAACTTCAGCAGGCCGTCCAGAGAATGCAAAGGCCTCAGTTCTATTACGATTTGCGCTTTTTCTGCTGCGCTATTCGTTGCTTCTTCTGAACCAAGGCATCGAGCTTTTTTAGATAATCGACCTCCATCCGCAGTTGCTTCACCTCGGCAAGCAACTCGTCACGCGAACGCGATTCATCGTCGACTGGAGCGGAATTCACAGGGGGAAGGGTCGTCGTCATCTTTCTTGGGCGTCCAGCTTTCTCAGGGGGCTTTGAGGAGGCGTTAAGCGCACCTTCGTCAAAAAGGCGCTGCCATAGATTGATGATGCCGAACTGACGGATATCGAACAAGGCCGCTGTCTGGCGCAGTGATAATCGCTCATCATGCATGCGCTTCAAAACAGCTAGCTTGAACTCGTCACTGTAACGCTGCCGCTTTTTCTCTTTAAGAGCCGCTGGGCCGTGGATCTGATAAGCCGCGACCCACTGACGAAGACAGGAAAAGTCCACATCGTGGCGATGCGCAACATCCCTCAACCCTGCCTTGCCGGCACAATATTCTTTCACGGCTGCGAGTTTTGCCTGCACTGTATATTTACCCATGACGCCTCCAAAGGTTGCGTCCAACCTTCGGGGGTCATACCACTCCAGCGTGGGAATGCCTGTCGTGACGCTCTGCGTCACAAATCTGCGCCGCGCTGCCAATTTCGAAGCGCTATAAAAAAAACCGCATTTCTGCGGGTTTCTTCAATGCGCAATCAACTCAGTTGATCTTGGCATCCAGCTCGCCACGCGCGTAGCGTTCGAACATGGCGTCCAGGGAGATCGGTTTGATCTTCGAGGCGTTGCCAGCGGTGCCGAAGGCTTCGTAGCGCGCGATGCACACGTCACGCATGGCCGAGACGGTTTTGGCCAGATACTTGCGCGGGTCGAACTCGCTTGGGTTTTTAGCCATGAATTCGCGGATGGCACCGGTAGAGGCCAGACGCAGGTCGGTATCGATGTTGACCTTGCGCACGCCGTGCTTGATGCCTTCAACGATTTCTTCGACCGGCACACCGTAGGTTTCTTTGATGTCGCCGCCGAACTCGTTGATGATCTTCAGCCATTCCTGTGGAACGGACGAGGAACCGTGCATCACCAGGTGAGTGTTAGGGATGCGCTTGTGGATCTCTTTAATACGCTCGATCGCCAGGATGTCACCGGTAGGCGGCTTGGTGAACTTGTACGCACCGTGGCTGGTGCCAATGGCAATGGCCAGAGCATCGACCTGGGTGCGCTTGACGAAGTCAGCCGCTTCTTCAGGGTCGGTCAGCATCTGGCTGTGGTCCAGAACGCCTTCCGCGCCAACACCATCTTCTTCACCGGCCATACCGGTTTCCAGCGAACCCAGCACGCCCAGCTCACCTTCCACGGAAACGCCGCAGGCGTGAGCAAAGGACACTACGCGACGGGTAACGTCGACGTTGTAGTCGTAATCGGCTGGGGACTTGCCGTCTTCACGCAGCGAGCCGTCCATCATCACCGAGCTGAAGCCCAGCTGGATCGAGCGCTGGCAGATGTCAGGGCTGGTGCCGTGGTCCTGGTGCATGACCACCGGGATGTGCGGAAATTCTTCGATCGCGGCGAGAATCAGGTGACGCAGAAACGGCGCACCGGCGTATTTGCGGGCACCGGCAGAAGCCTGGACGATCACCGGGGAGTCGGTCTTGTCGGCCGCTTCCATAATGGCGCGCATCTGTTCCAGGTTGTTTACGTTGAAAGCTGGAACGCCGTAGCCGAATTCGGCTGCGTGGTCCAACATCTGGCGCATGCTGATAAGTGCCATTGTCTGTCTCTCTCCCGGTAGGGTCGTTAATCGAGCAAGCCTGCCGTAGTGGCGGCTGCCATTCAAGTTATAAGCTCAGCCACGAAGGCTGTGCGTGTGTGCCCGAGATCCGACTTATCTGGCCTTGCAGCCGCGACCGATCAGATCGTTGGTAGCGTCCCAATAGATCAGGCCCTCGCTACCCTTGTTGACGAATGCCAACACATTGTTGCTGTAAAGCGTTCCGCTGGCAGCGCCGGGTTCAGCCTTGAGCCTGAACACCTGATCGCTCTGATTCAGACGAACATCGACTTCCTTTTTGGCCGAATCGATGTAGCGCCAGTTGACCTCTGCATTGCTGTCACACACCCAACGGTTCCAGGGGTCATTGTGCTGCGATGTGCTCAGGCTCGAACAACCGCCAAGCACTGCCAAAACCCCAAGGGCAATCACGCGTCTCATTACATCTCCTGGCTGCCCTGCGAAACGCGGTGTATGCCGGTCGTTTCAACTGTCAGGGGCAGTTCTGTTCCTGTTTACGGTCGTCGGCCGGCTCACCCGTTACATGTGCCTCGACCCGTTGACTGTTTTCAGTCGTCGGCACATTCACAGAGGCCGGGCTGAATATCTGACAGGTCTTGGCATGTGAGCCAGAACCGGTACAACCAGCCAATACAACGCAGCTCATCAGAGCCAGGGCAGCGATCTTCATGGCGAAACTCCTTTGCCGGAAAAATATCCACTCTTTAAAGACCGCCCAAGCCCGTCAATGTTGCCAAACGGATTTCAGACCTGGCTCACAAACATCCTACATTGCCTGTTCTGGGCATGAACTCGTAACGATCCCATGCCTGCGGACCGCCACGCTTGTAGATGACCGGCACCGTTTCAGCCTGCCAGCCCGCCTGATAACAGCTTAACTGGAGCGGTTGGCTCGGGGAGTCGCTCTCCACCTCTTCAACCGCAGGTTTGCCCGCGCAACCGGCCAGCAAACCTGCGATGAGAAACCACGGTAACGCCCTGACCATTGACCACTCCTTGTCCAAAGCTTTCATTCAAGCCTTGGCGCGTTGTTCGAGCACTTCTACCGCTGGCAGAACCTTGCCTTCCACGAACTCGAGGAATGCACCGCCACCGGTCGAAATGTAGGAAATCTGTTCTGCAACACCATACTTATCGATAGCCGCCAGTGTGTCGCCACCGCCCGCGATGGAGAACGCCTGGCTTTCGCCAATGGCCTTGGCCAGCGTTTTGGTGCCTTCACCAAACTGATCGAATTCAAACACGCCGACTGGACCGTTCCACAGGATAGTCCCGGAAGATTTCAGTAATTCGGCGAAATGCGCAGCAGTTTGCGGGCCAATATCAAGAATCATGTCGTCGTCGGCCACGTCAGCGATCAGCTTGACGGTTGCAGTGGCGCTCTCGGCGAATTCCTTGGCAACCACCACGTCCGTCGGCAATGGCACGCTGACCTTGGCGGCGATGGCGCGAGCGGTGTCGAGCAGGTCAGGTTCGTACAGCGATTTACCGACCTTGTGACCGGCCGCAGCGAGGAAGGTGTTGGCAATGCCGCCGCCGACGATCAACTGATTGCAGATGCCGCTCAGGCTGTTGAGTACGTCAAGCTTGGTGGACACCTTGGAGCCGGCAACGATGGCAGTCATCGGCTGAGCCGGAGCGCCCAAGGCCTTGCCCAGCGCTTCAAGCTCGGCGGCCAGCAACGGGCCTGCCGCTGCCACTTTGGCGAATTTGGCAACGCCGTGGGTCGAGCCCTCGGCACGGTGAGCGGTACCGAAAGCGTCCATCACGAACACGTCGCACAGGGCCGCATATTTCTGTGCCAGCTCGTCGGCGTTCTTTTTCTCACCCTTGTTGAAGCGAACGTTCTCGAACAGCACGACGTCGCCGGCCTTGACGTCAACGCCGTCCAGATAATGGGCAACCAGCGGAACATCACGACCCAATGCCTTGCTCAGGTAATCGGCAACCGGCTTGAGGCTGTTTTCAGCAGAGAACTCGCCCTCGGTCGGACGACCCAGGTGCGAGCAGACCATGACGGCCGCGCCTTTTTCCAACGCCAGCCTGATGGTCGGCAGCGAGGCAAGAATACGTGCATCACTGCTGACAACGCCGTCCTTTACCGGGACATTGAGGTCTTCGCGGATCAGTACACGTTTACCTTGCAGATCGAGGTCGGTCATCTTCAAGACGGTCATGAGCATTCCTGTTTTTTTACTGTTATTGGTCAGCGACGCGCAGAAAGTGATCGGCGACGTCGAGCATTCGGTTGGCAAAACCCCATTCGTTATCGAACCAGGCCAGCAGATTGACCAGCCTGGGACCGGAAACGCGGGTCTGACTCGCATCGACAATCGCCGAATGCGGGTCATGGTTGAAATCGCAGCTGGCGTGCGGCAACTCAGTGTAGGCCAGCAGTCCCTTGAGCGGGCCGCTGGTGGCGGCCTCACGCAAAATACGGTTGATCTCGACAGCGTCGGTGTCTCGCGACATTTGCAGCGTAATGTCCAGGCAAGACACATTGACGGTCGGAACACGAACAGCTTTGGCCTGAATTCGGCCGGCAAGTTCCGGAAGCAGCCGCTCGATTCCGCGCGCCAGACCGGTGGACACCGGAATGATCGACTGAAACGCCGAGCGCGTACGGCGCAGATCCTCGTGGTGATAGGCGTCGATTACCGGCTGATCATTCATCGCCGAATGGATGGTCGTAATGGTGATGTACTCAAGGCCGATGGCCTGATCCAGCAGACGCAGCAGCGGCACACTGCAATTGGTGGTACACGACGCTGCGGAGACCAGTAATTCCCGGCCAGTCAGCTTCTGCTGGTTGACGCCGAACACGACAGTGGCGTCGACATCCCGCTCGCTGGCCATCGGCTGAGAGAACAGCACCCTCGGCGCACCGGCATTCAGAAAGCGCTGGCCGTCTTCGCGAGTGTTGTAGACACCGGAACACTCAAGCACAAGATCGACCTCCAGCCCGGCCCAGTCGATGCCTTCCGGCGTCGCACTGCGCAGAACCTTGATGCGGTGATCATTGATATGCAGGTATTGCCCCTCGACCCGCACTTCGCCGGGAAACCGGCCGTGTGTGGAGTCAAAGCGCGTGAGGTATTCGAGACTGGCCATGTCGGCCAGATCATTGATGGCAACCACTTCAAACCCGGCCTTGGCCCCTCGCTCGCACAGTGCGCGAACGACGCAACGACCAATACGGCCGTAACCGTTCAGAGCAACTTTGTAAGGGCGGGGCTGGGGCATGAAGTTTTCGCCAGGGAATAACAGTCATGTGGGAGCGGACTTGTCCGCAAATGGCAGCACTCGGTTCAGCTGATTTACCGAGTTGCTACATTCGCGAGCAAGCTCGCTCCCACAACATCAACATCAACGTTACATAGCTGATCAGTCTTCAAGCAGCTCTTCAGCCGTGCTCAAGACGTTTTCCAGCGTAAAGCCGAACTCTTCGAACAAGGCTGACGCAGGGGCCGACTCGCCGAACGTGGTCATGCCGATCACGCGACCTTCCAGACCCACGTATTTGTACCAGTAGTCGGCGTGAGCCGCTTCGATGGCAATACGTGCACTGACCTGCAGCGGCAGAACAGCCTGCTTGTAGGCCGCATCCTGAGCTTCGAAGATGCTGGTGCATGGCATGGAGACCACACGAACGTTGCGACCCTGCTCGGTCAGCTTGTCATACGCCTGCACAGCCAGACCGACTTCAGAACCGGTCGCGATCAGAATTAGCTCAGGCTCTGCAGCGCAGTCACGCAGTACATAGCCGCCACGGGCAATGGCATCTATTTGCTGCTGTTCACGCGCTTGGTGAGTCAGGTTCTGACGCGAGAAAATCAACGCGGATGGGCCGTCATTGCGCTCGATGGCGTGTTTCCAGGCCACTGCCGATTCCACGGCATCTGCCGGACGCCAGGTGTCCAGGTTCGGCGTGGTACGCAGGCTGGTCAGTTGCTCGATCGGCTGGTGAGTCGGGCCGTCTTCGCCCAGACCGATGGAGTCGTGGGTGAATACGTAGATCACGCGCTTCTTCATCAGCGAGGCCATACGCACCGCGTTGCGAGCGTATTCCATGAAGATCAGGAAGGTTGCGCCATACGGCACGAAGCCGCCGTGCAGGGCAATACCGTTCATCATGGCGCCCATACCGAACTCACGAACACCGTAGTGCAGGTAGTTGCCGTTGGGGTCTTCGCCAGTGATGCTCTTGCAGCCTTTCCAGATGGTCAGGTTGGAGCCGGCCAGGTCGGCCGAACCACCGAGAATTTCCGGCAGCAACGGGCCCAGTGCGCTCAGGGCGTTCTGACTGGCCTTACGGCTGGCGATGGTTTCGCCTTTGGCGTTGACTTCGGCGACATAAGCAGCGGATTTCTCTGCAAAGTCAGCAGGCAACTCGCCGCTCATGCGACGAATGAAGTCGTTGGCCAGTTCAGGGAAAGCGGCGGAATAGGCAGCAAAGCGCTGATCCCACTCGGCTTCGGCAGCCAGGCCTTTTTCTTTCGCATTCCACTCGGCGTAGATATCAGCCGGAATTTCGAAAGGACCGTGGTTCCATTTCAGGGCCGCACGGGTCAGGGCGATTTCGTCCGCACCCAGCGGCGCACCATGGGATTCTTCCTTGCCCTGCTTGTTCGGCGAGCCAAAGCCGATGGTGGTCTTGCAGCAGATCAGCGTCGGCTTGTCGCTCTTGCGCGCGGTGTCGATGGCGGTCTTGATTTCTTCAGGGTCATGACCGTCGACATTGCGGATCACCAGCCAGCCGTAGGACTCGAAGCGCTTCGGCGTATCGTCGGTAAACCAGCCTTCGACTTCGCCATCGATGGAGATGCCGTTGTCGTCGTAAAACGCAATCAGCTTGTCCAGTTGCAGCGTACCGGCCAGGGAAGCGACTTCGTGGGAAATACCTTCCATCATGCAGCCATCACCCATAAACACGTAGGTATGGTGATCAACGATGGAATGGCCTGGACGGTTGAACTGTGCGGCGAGGGTTTTCTCGGCAGCGGCAAAACCGACGGCGTTGGCAAAACCCTGACCCAATGGGCCAGTAGTGGTTTCAACGCCTGGGGTATAGCCAAACTCGGGGTGACCCGGTGTGCGGCTGTGCAGCTGACGGAAGTTTTTCAGGTCGTCGATGGACAGGTCGTAGCCGGTCAGGTGCAGCAACGAATAGACCAGCATCGAACCATGGCCGTTGGACATGATGAAACGGTCACGGTCAGCAAACGCAGGGTTTGCAGGGTTGTGCCTCAGATAATCACGCCACAGAACCTCGGCGATATCCGCCATGCCCATCGGGGCACCCGGATGGCCGCTGTTGGCTTTTTGCACGGCATCCATGCTTAGGGCACGAATAGCATTGGCACGCTCACGACGGCTTGGCATCGCTGATCTCCTGGGAATTGTAAAATTAGGATCGGAAAAAAGACGGCCATTTTCCCTCAGGGACAGGCCGGGGGCAATCACAGATAGTCGACCATAGGCTTTTTTCCGGGGTTACGGACATTATTTGCCCTGTAAGACTGGATTACCCGTCAGCGCAACAAGTTCACAAGGCCTGACCGGTGCCACCCATCCAGCAATATCAAAACTTTTTGATATTGCCCTTGCAGCGCTCCGGATCGCTCTCTAGACTGCGCAGCTATGAACCTGCGTGTACCTGCCATTCGCCATGATGCATGCGACGACCTCTCTGCATTGTGCAAGGCCGGCGGCGATCCCTTGCGGCTTAATGTACTGCGTGTGCTGACCAACGATTCGTTCGGCGTGCTTGAGCTGGCGCAGATTTTTGCCATCGGCCAGTCTGGCATGAGTCATCACCTCAAGGTGCTGGCGCAGGCCGATCTGGTTGCAACGCGGCGTGAAGGCAATGCGATTTTCTACCGTCGCGCCCTGCCCCACACTGAATTGCCGGGTGGCAGGCTGCATGCGGCGCTGCTTGATGAAGTGGACACGCTGAACCTGCCGGACGACGTACAGAGCCGCATAGGCCTGGTGCATCGACAACGTGCACTGGCTAGCCAGGATTTCTTTGCCCGTACTGCCGAAAAGTTTCGTGCCCAGCAGGACCTGATCGCCGGTCTGGCGCAGTACAGCGAAAGCCTGCTGACCTTGCTCGACAAACTGAGCTTCGGCGCGCAGGCAACGGCGCTGGAAGTAGGCCCCGGCGACGGCGGCTTTCTGCCAGAGCTGGCCCGGCGCTTCGGTCAGGTTATCGCGATGGACAACAGCCCGGTGATGCTGGACCTGGCGCGCGGCGTCTGCGAGCGCAAGGCGCTGGCTAACGTTGAGCTGAGGCTGGCCGATGCACTGACGGACGCTAAAGTCAGTGCCGACTGCGTCGTCCTCAACATGGTGCTGCATCATTTCGCAGTCCCGGCCCAGGCCCTCAGGCAACTGGCTGAACACGTAAAACCCGGCGGTAGTTTGCTGGTAACAGAATTGTGTAGTCATGACCAGAGCTGGGCCAGGGAGGCCTGTGGCGATCTCTGGTTAGGTTTCGAGCAGGAAGACCTGGCCCGTTGGGCCATCGCTGCGGGGCTAGTTCCCGGGGAAAGCCTCTATGTAGGCTTACGTAATGGTTTCCAGATCCAGGTTCGCCATTTTCAGCGACCGGCTGGCGACACTCACCATCGGTAAAATGAAGGAAACCCGTAGAGATGAGCGAATATTCACTTTTCACCTCCGAGTCCGTGTCCGAAGGACATCCGGACAAGATCGCCGACCAGATTTCCGACGCGGTTCTGGACGCTATCATCGCTGAAGACAAATACGCCCGTGTAGCGTGCGAAACACTGGTCAAGACCGGTGTGGCAATCATCGCTGGCGAAGTGTCGACTTCGGCCTGGGTCGATCTGGAAGACATCGTGCGTAACGTCATCCTCGACATCGGCTACAACAGCTCCGACGTCGGTTTCGACGGCGCGACTTGCGGCGTGATGAACATCATCGGCAAACAGTCGGTAGACATCGCCCAAGGCGTTGACCGCAGCAAGCCTGAAGATCAGGGCGCTGGCGACCAGGGCCTGATGTTCGGCTACGCCAGCAACGAAACCGACGTGCTGATGCCAGCACCGATCACCTTCTCTCACCAATTGGTGCAGCGTCAGGCCGAAGCGCGTAAATCCGGCCTGCTGCCGTGGTTGCGCCCGGATGCAAAATCCCAGGTTACCTGCCGTTACGAAAACGGCAAGGTTGTCGGCGTCGACGCCATCGTACTGTCGACTCAGCACAACCCGGATGTGTCCTACAAGGACCTGCGCGAAGGCGTGATGGAGCTGATCGTCAAGCACGTCATCCCTGCGCACCTGCTGCACAAGGACACCCAGTTCCACATCAACCCGACCGGCAACTTCATCATCGGTGGCCCGGTAGGTGACTGTGGCCTGACCGGCCGCAAGATCATCGTCGACACCTACGGCGGCATGGCCCGTCACGGTGGCGGTGCATTCTCCGGCAAGGACCCATCGAAGGTTGACCGTTCGGCTGCTTACGCCGGTCGTTACGTGGCCAAGAATATCGTGGCTGCCGGTCTGGCCGAGCGTTGCGAAATTCAGGTGTCCTACGCTATCGGCGTGGCACAGCCGACGTCGATCTCGCTGAACACCTTCGGCACCGGCAAGCTGTCCGATGACAAGATCATCAAGCTGGTCCGCGACAACTTCGACCTGCGCCCATACGCCATCACCACCATGCTCGACCTGCTGCACCCGATGTACCAGGCCACTGCGGCCTACGGCCACTTCGGCCGTACCCCGGTCGAAATGACCGTTGGCGATGACACCTTCACCGCCTTCACCTGGGAAAAAACCGACCGCGCCGACGCCCTGCGCGCCGCTGCCGGTCTGTAAAAAACCAGAAAAAAGCCCCGAGCGACCTGGTCGTTCGGGGCTTTTTTTCGTCTGGCGATTATCGTGCGACGCTCCGCGTCGCATGCCGTTCTGGACGCTCTGCGTCCGATCTTGAATACGCGGCGCGGCACAGATCTGTGACGCGGAGCGTCACGCACTGCATTCCGACGCTGGAGCGTGCGGAACGATAACCTCAACTATCTCAACTATCTCAACTATCGTGCGACGCTCCGCGTCGTATGCCGTTCCGGACGCTCTGCGTCCTGTCATCAAACAGGCCGCGCAGGGCTTTGGCAAAACCCGGTAACCAAGCAACCCGTCTATAAACAACACCAGCAACTAGCCTCATCAAGCCCATTCCTAAAGCAAGGATGCTTCGATGTTGCCCACCATTCGCCTGATGACGCGTGCCCTTCTGTTTCTTCTGCCCGGCCTCGGCTATGCCAGTCAATGCCCTGACTGGTCTGCAGCCAAGGCGCGCAGCGAGGTCACAAACTTGCAACAGCAGATGGCTGCGTGGGACGACAGCTACCACCGCCAGGGCATTTCGCACATTCCGGACGAGCTCTACGATCAGGCGCGGCAGAAGCTGAACCTGTGGCGCTCGTGCTTTGCCGTTTCCACCCCAGAGGCCGATCCGCTAAAGACAGCAGTCGGCCCGTTGCCTCATCCCGTTGCGCACACGGGCGTCAACAAGCTGGCCGACGAAAGCAGCGTCAAGGACTGGCTCAAGGGCCGCAACGATCTGTGGATTCAACCCAAGGTCGATGGCGTGGCAGTCACACTCGTTTACGAAAAAGGTCAGCTGGTGCAAGCGATCAGTCGCGGCGACGGGCGCAAGGGCCAGGACTGGACTTCGCAGGCACGACTGATAAAGGCCATTCCTCAGCATCTATCCCACCATGACTCCCTGATCCTGCAAGGCGAGCTGTACTGGCGGTTGACCGATCATATTCAGGCAACATCCGGCAGCGTCAACGCGCGCAGCAAGGTGGCAGGCATGCTGGCCCGGCAGACAATCAGCCCGCAGCAGGCTGATGCCATCGGGCTATTCGTCTGGGACTGGCCAAACGGGCCTACCGATATGGCTCAACGACTCGCAGGCCTGCAAGCCATGGGCTTTGAAGGCAGCGAGGCGTACACGCACTCACTGGAAAATCATGTTCAGGCTGCGAGATGGCGCGAGCATTGGTACCGTAATCCTCTGCCGTTCGCGACAGATGGCGTGATCATGCGCCAGGGCCAGCGCCCACCGATGCAACGCTGGCAAGCCAGTGCGCCTTACTGGATCGCGGCCTGGAAGCACCCTTACGCACAGGCACTGGCCGAGGTGCGCAAGGTCAGCTTCAATATCGGTCGCAGCGGCAGGATTACCCCTGTGCTGGAGCTGACCCCGGTACGTCTCGACGACCGTACCGTCAGCCGCATCAGCACCGGCTCACTGCAACGCTGGCAAACACTGGATATAAGACCTGGCGATCAGGTAGCCGTGAGCCTGGCCGGGCTGACGATTCCGAGACTCGACGGCGTGATATCCCGCGCGGCTGAACGAGTTGAAATGATCACTCCGCAAGCCGACGACTTTCATGAGTTGAGCTGCTGGCAAGCCACCCCAGGCTGTGAAAGCCAGTTCCGCGCCAGACTGATCTGGCTCAGCGGCAAGAAAGGCCTTGCGCTGCCCGGCGTCGGTCCGGGGACCTGGGACAAGCTTATTGAAAACGGCCAAATAGAGAGCCTGCTCGATTGGATGACCCTGAATCATACTGAGCTTGCTAACATTCCCGGCTTCGCAGAGCGCAGCAGCGCTAAACTGCTCGCCAGCCTGCAAACAGCGCGTGAACGGCCGTTTCAGACGTGGCTCAAGGCCATCGGACTGCCGCCCACAGGAAGCGCAACACTTCCTGACAATTGGCAGGAACTGGCCGGGCGTAGCGTTGAGCAATGGCAAGCAGAGCCGGGCATAGGGTCTGGCCGGGCAGCGAAACTGAGGTCTTTTTTTCAGGCCCCAGAGGTGCAGGCATTGAGCTATCAATTGCAGGCTCAGGGTATTTCAGGTTTTAAGTAGCGGACGTCCATTTTTTGTCCGTGTTCAAACGGAGTTCATATGCAGTTTTTATCACCACTGATCCTTTTCACCAGTTGCACGCTACTGGCTACAACGCTGCTGGCAGATGAGCAGGCACCCGCACCTTCCGAGTGCCAGATCAAAAGCCAGGAAATCAGCAGCAAGATTCAGGACGCCAAGACCGAAGGTAACAAGGCCGAGCAGGCCGGGCTTGAGAAGGCCCTCGCCGAGGTCAATGCCAACTGCACCGAAACCTCATTGATCAAGCAGAGAAAGCAAAAGGTGCTGGACGCCAAGCAGGAAGTCAGCCGCCGCCAGACCGACTTGAACAAGGCCATGGACAAAGGTGATCCGGAGAAGATCAACAAGCGCAAGGACAAGCTGGCCGAGTCGCGCAAAGAGTTGCAGGAAGCCCAGACCGACCTTGAGAAAGTCCAGCCTGACGATTGATCAAGGTTGCGGCGCTGCGGATTATCGGCAGCGCCGCAACCTGGCTGTCAGGATACGGCCGGGAAAGCCGACACGCCGAACAGCGCGACGATGAGCCCCATGCCCACCAGCCAGACTATCGAACGCAGTGCGGCGAGGTCAGCCAGATAGAAGATGATGTACAACAGACGACTGGTGATGAACAGCACCGCCAGCACATCAATGGTCACCAGCTGCGCATTGCCGGCAATGTGCGCGATGATGACCGCTGCGGCAAACGCCGGTGTCGCTTCATAGCTGTTGAGCTGGGCAGCATGCGCACGGCGCGGGAAACCCTCCAGCTTGTCGAGAAAGGCGCGCGGGTCATGATTGTGTCCGCTGCCGAATTTGCCGCTGCCGAACTTGGCGATACCGGCACACATAATCGGCAGCAGGATCGCGACCAGCACGCACCAGAAAGCAACTGTCATACGTCCATCCTTATAGGTTCAGCTTCATCTGAAGCATCCGGGCACTACCCGCTCACAAGCTATGAGCCGGGGGGCAGCGAAAGGTTCTTGAAGAACGACCAGCAACCTGACGCATTACACCAGTTTAGGAAAGATCAGGCTGAACGTCGTGAAGTGTCCGGGCTCGCTCTCGACCGTCACCTGCCCTTCATGCAGGCTCATGATGGAACGCACAATCGCCAGCCCAAGCCCCGTCCCGCCCTGCTGTCGCGCGCGGCTGACATGAACCCGATAGAAGCGATCGAACAGCCGCGACAGGTGTTCGGCATCGATCCCCTCGCCCGCATTGCGCACCGCCAGTGACACTTCATCTGCATGCGTGGCAAGGGTGATGGTAATGACACTGCCGGACAGACCGTGGCGAATAGCGTTGGACAGCAGGTTCGAAATCGCTCGCTGAATCATCAGCCGCTCGCCTGTTGCCTTCGCGTTACCCTGAACCTGCAAGGTGATGTCGCGCTCTTCCGCCGAAGATGAAAACAGCTCGGCGACCTTATCGGCTTCTTCGCGCAGGTCGATGACCTCAACCGGCAACGGCGCGGCAGGCTGGCTGACACTGGCCAGAAACAGCATCTGGCTGATCATGCGCGACATGCGCTCCAGCTCCTCGGTACACGATTCCAGCGCCTGCTTGTACTCTACCGAAGGGCGCGGCCTGGACAGCGTGACCTGCGCCTTGCCCATCAGGTTGTTCATGGGCGAGCGCAACTCATGCGCGAGGTCGTCCGAGAACTGCGCCAGTTGCTGCACATCGCCGTCCAGCCGGTGCAGCATGAAATTGACCGCATGCGCCAGGTCGCGCAACTCATCAGGCAGGCCCTTCACTTTCATGCGATGAGACAGATCGCGAGCCGAGATCAGCGCCGTTACTTTTCTGAAAGCGCCCAACGGCCTGAGACCACGACGCACTACCCACCAGGCACCGAAGCCGACCAGCAGCAAGATCAGCGGCAGTATCAGGAAAGTCGATTTCAAATAAGCGTGCAGCAGCGTGCTGTCACTTTCCCGATCCATCGACAGCCTGACGAGAATATCCTGCCCTGTCTTGAGGTGTATTTCCCTGTAACCCATCAGAATCTTGTGGCCGTGTACCGACTGCAACTCCTGAAAGCCTTGAGGTATGTGATCTGCCTCGGGGACAGGCAGGTTCCGGCCTTCCTCGTTACCGACCATCATCAATTGCTGCCGAGGATTGCCCGCGTCGAGCACCATCAACGAATAGCTGTCGTGTCCGATGATCTGGTCACGCAGGGTATGAGGGTATTGAACAATGTCTTCGATGCCGAGAAAGCCCTCGCTCATGCTGTGTTCAATCTGCGCGAACTTCTCGTTCAGGCTGTCTTCGGCGCGCAGATCGAGCTGACGGGAAATAGCCGCATAAGCGAGCATTTCCATTACCAGCACCAGGCACGCAATCAGCGCAGTAACGGTCAGCCCCAGGCGCGTCGACAGACGCGTCGGTTTCATTCACGCACTTCCAGCACATAGCCCACGCCGCGCAACGTGTGGATCAGCTTGGTCTCGAAAGGATCGTCGATCTTCGCGCGCAGGCGACGGATCGACACTTCCACCACATTGGTGTCGCAATCGAAGTTCATGTCCCAGACCAGAGAAATGATCTGGGTACGCGACATGACTTCCCCGCTGTGACGCATCAGCAGGTGCAGGAGCGCGAACTCCTTGGTGGTCAGGTCGATGCGCTGGCTGCCGCGAAACGCCCGGTGCCGCCCTTGATCAAGCTCCAGATCGCCAACCTGCAACACCTTGGAGGTGGTGGTCTGCTCGCTGCGCCGCATCAACGTGCGGACCCTTGCCAATAGCTCGGGAAACTCGAACGGCTTGACCAGATAGTCATCCGCGCCCAATTCCAGACCCTTGACCTTCTCTTCCAGGCGCCCTCGTGCAGTGAGCATCATGACGCGCGTACTGACCGTCTTCCTCAGGCGACTCAACACCTCCCAGCCGTCCATTTCCGGCAGGTTCACATCCAGTATCACCACATCGTAAGCCTGATGCTGCGCGAGATAGAGGCCATCGAGCCCGGTTGCAGCGATATCGACGATATAGCCACTTTCGGTCAGACCCTGATGCATGTACTCGGCAGTTTTCGGCTCGTCCTCTACGACAAGGATTCGCATAACCAGGCTTCCTGTTTGATGAACGGATGATGACGATGCCGTGCAGTGTACTGAAAAGAAACGCTTATCTTGCTGGATAACAAAATCGTAATTTTCCAGCAATCCCTCTGATAGCTCCGGTTACATAAAGTCCCCACAGCCAACTTCAGCGCCAAGGTGCCTGTTTGTTTTTTGTTTTGATGGGGTGCTTCATGGACAGGGTAATTCATGCGACTGAAGAACAACGTACGCACTCCGCGTACCGGTCTGGTAACAGGGTGCCCGGCATGAAAGTCGCCGCACTTTGTCTACTGCTGTTGCCATTTGCTGCTCCCGGCATCGCAGCAGCCCAGGGCATCAGCCTGGCTCAGGCGCTGGACGCAGCCTTCGCCCGCAACCCGGAACTCGCCGCCGCGCAATGGGAGATCGGCGTTGCCGAAGGTGATCGCCAGCAGGCCGGGCTGATCCCCAACCCGGTGGTGTCGTGGGAGGTTGAAGACACACGCCGCGAGACCAGCACCACCACCGTGATGCTCAGCCAGGCACTGGAACTGGGCGGCAAGCGCGGAGCACGCATCGAAGCCGCCAGCAAGGGCCAGGACGCCGCCCGGCTGGAGCTGGAGCGACGCGGCAACGAACTGCGGGCCGAAGTGGTTCAGGCGTTCTACGCAGCGGCGCGGGCGCAGGCAGGTCTGGACCTGGCGCGCCAGTCCAGAATACTGGCCGAGCGCGGCCTGCAGGTTGCCGAAGGGCGTGTTCGGGCGGGCAAGGTGTCACCGGTGGAGGCCACGCGCGCTCAGGTGCAACTGGCTGAAACCGACCTGCTGGTAAGGCGCGCCGAGACCCTGAAGATCAACAGCAACCGTGAACTGGCGCGCACCACAGGTTCGCCGGTCGCCTCTTTTGAGCGTCTGGAATACACCGATCTGTCGCCGGGCAAGCTGCCACCGAGCGCAAAGCTACTGACCGCCATCAACCAGTCTGCCGAGCTACGCCTCGCTCAGGCGCAGATAGAACAGCGCGAAGCCGCGCTGGGTTCAGAACGCGCCAAGCGCATCCCTGACCTGACCGTCAGCGTCGGCAGCCAGTACAGCCGCGAAGAGCGCGAACGGGTCAACGTCGTGGGTCTGTCGATGCCGCTACCGTTATTCGACCGGAATCAGGGCAACGTACTTGCAGCATCACGCCGGGCCGACCAGTCACGCGACCTGCGCAATGCTGTTGAGCTCAAGCTGCGCACCCAGACCCAGTCCGCACTCGATCAGTGGAGTACTGCCGCGCAGGAAGTCGAGTCCTTCAATCAGGTCATCCTGCCCGCCGCGCAGCGCGCCGTCGACACCGCAACGCGCGGTTTCGAAATGGGCAAGTTCGGTTTTCTGGAAGTGCTGGATGCGCAACGAACGCTGATTTCAGCGCGCAGCCAGTACCTGGAATCGCTGGCGACTGCCACCGAAGCCCGAGTGGCTGTCGAGCGAATTCACGGTGATCTCAACCGGTTCAGCCTCAACCCCTGACTGTCTTTGTCCGCCTATATCGAGCGTATCGCAAGGTGCCGCAAGCGCCTGATCGCCGGGAGCCTTTATGAACAACAAACGAAGCATTGCCATCACGCTGGCGGTGGTGGCCATCATTGGTCTGGGCAGTCTGACGCTGAACCCGCAGATGCTGCCATTCGCAACTGGAACAGAGCCATCAGGCGAGAAACACGACCATGACGCCGAACCAGGTCATGCCGAGGAGCAAGGCCACTCCGACGAGCAGAAAACACCAGGCGCCGTAGCGTCAGAATCTTCCCATGAAGAGGAAGAAGGACACATCGAACTGAGCGCCGAGCAGATCAAGACTGCCGGCATCGAGCTGGCAAGCGCAGAACCTCGACAGATGAGCACCACTGTGACCTTCCCCGGCGAAATCCGCTTCGATGAGGACCGCACCGCGCATGTCGTGCCTCGGGTCAGCGGTGTGGTCGAATCAGTGAAGGTCGATCTGGGTCAAGCCGTGAAAAAGGGTCAGGTGCTGGCAGTGATTGCCAGCCAGCAGATCTCCGATCAACGCAGCGAACTGAACGCCGCACAACGCCGCCAGGAACTGGCCCGCCTGACGTTACAGCGCGAGAAAAAACTCTGGGAAGACAAGATTTCCGCCGAGCAGGACTACTTGCAAGCGCGCCAGGAGTTTCAGGAGGCCGACATCAACCTGGCCAACGCCCGGCAGAAGATCAGCGCCATCGGTGCCAGCCTGACCCCATCCGCAGGCAATCGCTACGAATTGATCGCGCCATTTGACGCCATGGTCGTGGAGAAACACCTCGGCATCGGCGAGATGGTCAGCGAAGCGAGCAATGCCTTCACGCTGTCCGACCTGTCGCGTGTCTGGGCCACCTTCGGCGTAGCGCCCAAGGACCTGGACAAGGTGGTGGTCGGTCGTCCGGTCATCGTCAGCGCGCCCGATCTGAATGCGCGGGTCGAAGGAAAGATTGGTTACGTCGGCAGCCTGCTGGGCGAGCAGACTCGCGCTGCCGCCGTGCGCGTGACCCTTGCCAACCCGCAGGGTGCCTGGCGTCCCGGCCTGTTCGTGTCGGTGGAAGTCGCCGCCGAGCAGACCAGCGTGGCGGTCAGCATTCCCGAGTCGGCGATTCAGTCGATTGAGGACAAACCCTCGGTCTTCGTACGCAACGCTGAAGGTTTTCAACTGACACCGGTAACGCTGGGTCGCCGCGATGGCGGCTACGTGGAAATCGTCAAAGGCCTGGCTGGCGGTACACAAGTGGCTGCCGCGGGCAGTTTCATCCTCAAGTCGGAGCTGGGCAAAGGCTCCGCCGAGCACGCCCATTGATCTGCGTCACACGAGTACACCTCCATGTTTGAACGGTTGATTCAATTCGCGATTGAACAGCGCATCGTTGTGATGCTTGCTGTGCTGCTCATGGCTGGGCTGGGCATTGCCAGTTACCAGAAACTGCCTATCGATGCCGTCCCCGACATCACCAACGTACAGGTGCAGATCAACACGTCGGCACCCGGCTTCTCGCCGCTGGAAACCGAACAGCGCATCACGTTCGCCATCGAGACCAACATGGCAGGCCTGCCCGGTCTGCAACAGACGCGCTCGCTGTCGCGCTCGGGCCTGTCTCAGGTCACAGTGATTTTCGAAGACGGCACTGACCTGTTCTTTGCCAGGCAGTTGGTGGGCGAGCGCCTGCAGATTGCCAAGGACCAGTTGCCTGAAGGCGTCGACGCGATGATGGGGCCGATTTCCACCGGCCTCGGCGAGATCTTTCTGTGGACGGTCGAGGCCCGAGAGGGCGCACTGAAAGAAGACGGCACGCCGTACACGCCGACCGACCTGCGGGTGATTCAGGACTGGATCATCAAGCCGCAATTACGCAACGTACCGGGCGTGGCCGAGATCAACACCATCGGCGGTTTTGCCAGGCAGTATCAGATTGCGCCCGATCCGAAGAAGCTGGCGGCCTACAAACTGACACTGAACGATCTGGTGGCTGCGCTTGAGCGCAACAACGCCAATGTCGGCGCAGGTTACATCGAGCGCGGCGGTGAGCAACTGCTGATACGCGCACCGGGCCAGCTCGGCACGGTGGACGATATCGCCAACATCGTCATCGCCAACGTGCAGGGCACGCCCATCAGGATCAGCAGCGTGGCCGAGGTCGGTATCGGCAAGGAAATGCGCTCCGGCGCAGCCACCGAAAACGGCCGTGAAGTGGTGCTTGGTACGGTGTTCATGCTGATCGGTGAAAACAGCCGGACGGTGTCACAGGCCGTAGCCGCCAAACTCGCCGACATCAATCGCACACTGCCCGAAGGCGTCGAGGCGGTAACGGTTTACGACCGCACCAACCTGGTCGAAAAAGCCATCGCAACAGTGAAAAAGAACCTGATCGAAGGCGCGATTCTGGTCATCGTGATTCTGTTCCTGTTTCTGGGCAACATCCGTGCTGCGCTGATCACCGCCATGGTGATTCCGCTGGCCATGCTGTTTACTTTCACCGGCATGTTCACCAACAAGGTCAGCGCCAACCTGATGAGCCTGGGCGCGCTGGACTTCGGCATTATCGTCGACGGCGCGGTGGTGATCGTCGAAAACGCCATTCGCAGGCTGGCGCATGCCCAGAAGAAATACGGCCGCATGCTGACCCGCTCCGAGCGTTTCCACGAGGTCTTCGCCGCCGCCAGAGAAGCCCGTCGACCGCTGATTTTCGGCCAGTTGATCATCATGGTCGTGTACCTGCCGATCTTCGCCCTCACCGGTGTGGAAGGCAAAATGTTCCACCCTATGGCGTTCACTGTGGTCATTGCCCTGCTCGGTGCCATGATCCTCTCGGTGACCTTCGTGCCTGCCGCCATCGCCATATTCGTCACCGGCAAGGTCAAGGAAGAAGAAGGTTTTGTGATGCGCACCGCTCGCCACCGTTACGCGCCGATACTGAGCTGGGTATTGGGGCATCGATCGATAGCGTTCGGTTTGGCCTTGGTGCTGATTGTCTTGTCGGGCTTCACCGCCAGCCGCATGGGCAGCGAGTTCATCCCAAGCTTGAGCGAAGGCGACTTCGCCTTGCAGGCGCTGCGGGTGCCCGGCACCAGCCTGACCCAGTCGGTGGACATGCAGCAGCGTCTGGAAAAAGCCATCATCGACAAGGTCCCGGAAGTGCAGCGCGTATTCGCCCGCACCGGCACCGCCGAGATCGCCGCCGACCCGATGCCGCCCAACATCTCTGACAGCTACGTGATGCTCAAGCCCCAAAGCGAATGGCCTGACCCGGACAAGTCTCGCGAAACGCTGATCGCCGACCTGCAAAAGGCCGCCGCCAGTGTGCCGGGCAGCAACTACGAACTGTCCCAGCCGATCCAGTTGCGCTTCAACGAACTGGTTTCCGGAGTGCGCAGCGACGTTGCAGTGAAGGTCTTCGGCGACGACATGAACGTGCTCAACCAGACCGCAGCAAAAATTGCCGCCACCCTGCAAAAAGTGCCAGGCGCTTCAGAAGTGAAGGTGGAACAGACCACCGGCCTGCCGGTACTGACCATCAACATCGATCGCGACAAAGCCGCGCGTTACGGCCTTAACGTGGCCGATGTGCAGGACGCCATCGCCATTGCGCTGGGCGGTCGTCAGGCGGGAACGTTGTATGAAGGCGATCGCCGCTTCGACCTGGTGGTGCGCCTGTCCGAGCAACTGCGCACCGACGTGAACGGGCTCTCCAGCCTGCTCATTCCGGTGCCTGCGAGTGCCAACAGCAACCAGCAGATCAGCTTCATCGCACTGTCCCAGGTCGCCAGCCTTGATCTGGTATTGGGCCCGAACCAGATCAGCCGCGAGAACGGCAAGCGTGTCGTTATCGTCAGCGCCAACGTGCGCGGCCGGGACCTCGGCTCGTTTGTCGAAGAAGCAGGCACCACCATCGACAGCGGCGTGCAGATCCCGGCGGGTTACTGGACCAATTGGGGCGGCCAGTTCGAGCAACTGCAATCGGCCGCCAAACGCCTGCAAATCGTCGTGCCAGTAGCATTGCTGCTGGTGCTGGCGCTGCTGTTCATGATGTTCAATAACCTCAAAGACGGCCTGCTGGTATTCACCGGCATCCCGTTCGCCCTCACCGGCGGCGTCATGGCCCTGTGGCTGCGCGATATTCCCCTGTCGATCTCCGCAGGCGTGGGCTTCATCGCCCTGTCGGGCGTGGCGGTGCTGAACGGTCTGGTGATGATCGCCTTCATCCGCAGCCTGCGCGAAGAAGGCCGCTCGCTGCACGACGCCATCACCGAAGGCGCCCTCACCCGCCTGCGCCCGGTGCTGATGACCGCACTGGTCGCATCCCTGGGCTTCATCCCCATGGCCCTCGCCACCGGCACTGGTGCCGAAGTGCAGCGACCGCTGGCGACGGTGGTGATTGGCGGGATTCTGTCGTCGACCGCGCTGACGTTGTTGGTGTTGCCGGCGTTGTATCAGTGGGCGCATCGGCGGGAGGAGGATGAGGTCGAGGCGTTGAAGCAGGGTTTCAAGTAACCGCCAAAGCTTCAGGAGGCTCGTGATAGAGCATCCTGAAGCTTTCACCTGCCCGCAGTGAACTTTCAGTTAAAGGAAGGTCGAAACACTCGCCATTGAAAGTAGCGTTCGTCCGTAGCTTTTATCCCACAGGATTTTCAGGGCTTTCCTGCTCATCAGTCCGCTCAGAGATATAGTCCGGTCCCGTTAAAGTGCTTATCGTCCAGTTACAAATGGGCCACGCGGCAGTACGTTGCCTGCGTAAGGAGATGTAGCAGTTGATGAACAACGTTCAAGCCGCATGACGCGCACCAGTCTCTACGACCGTATCTCTGAACGCCGACTGGCTGACGAAGCACTGGCGCGCGAGGAAACCGAGCGGGCTGCCGCTCAACAGGCGCTCGACATCATTCAGGCGGCTATCCCTGTCCCACAACCCTTGCTCGACGCACCCTGCAGTTTCAATTTTGGCGGGTTCCGCTTCGGCTTTCCGGAAGGGTTCGGGTGCAGCGCGATCGATGCCACCATTCAAGTCGATGGAGAGCCTGTGGTGGTCTCCATTCAGCGCAGCGATGTACCTGAAGAGGCGAACCTTGCCGGGGCGTTCGCCGAAGCGGTCAAAGCACTGCAGCCGTTGTATGGCAATGTCCGAGTCATCCGCCAGTATGAAACGTTACTGGCAGGGAATGCCGCGCTGGCGCTGGACTTCCATTTTCGCGTGGGCTTCGAAGAACGGCATGGACGCTTGATCGGTTCCATCGTACCGGTCGCCGATCAAAACGAACGCCAGTGGCTGAGCGTGGGCTGCGTAATCGACTCAGAAAAAACCGCGCTGAAAACATGGCTGCTGGACTTCGACGTCATGCTTGAAGGTATGACGGCCCCCTGAGCTCTACTTCATCGCTGACAGGACACGTTTTAATGGACTATCCGTTGCAGAGCATCAGCGTCACGTGGCTGATCGGGCCTCCACTACTCGCGGGCTACAGGAGTAATTGCGATGTTTGAGGCAGCCCGGTTACTGGATGAGATCGAACACACCGGTGCACTGACGGGCTTTTTGCTCGGCGCAGTGGTGGGTATCGCGGCAGTGGCATATGTGTCATTCACCTTCGTCACGTGCGGGTTCGGCGGGATTCTACTGGGACTGGCCGTCGGCCTGGCAGGCAACGCCCTTGCAAGTCTTGGGGAGGCCATAGGCAGCGCCTTCAGCTCTCCAGCGGGGCAGATCGAGTCTGCCTCGCCCAACGTCTTCATCAACGGCCGGCCTGCTGCTTTTGCTATCGAGAGCACCGCCGTGTGCGACAAGCACTCACCCATCGTCAAGGTGGCCGAAGGGTCCAGCAACGTCTTCATCAATGGCCTGCCCGCAGCGCGCAAAGGCGACAAACTGACCTGCGGCGCGAAAATCGGCACCGGCTCGCCCAACGTCTTCATCGGCGGAGGTACCCAACGCTACCTGCCGGTGGATGACGAAGTCTCGGCGATGTACCGCTACACCGTGGACATTCTGTTGATCGTGGCGGGCGGGGCCAAGGCCGTCACCAGTATCGCCAAACTGGGTATGCAGGCGGGCCTGAAAGCTGCTGGCCCTTGCGCACTGCGCTTCATGGGCGGTGTCTTTCTGGGGGACGCGATTTTTCGCTTCGGCGTTGCCCCCCTGGCCGAAAAAGTGCTGGGTGGCCTGCACGGCAACCCGGTCGACACCACCACTGGGCGCAAGCTGTTGATCGATGAGTCCGACTTCGGCCTGCCCGGCCTTATGCCCATCGAATGGACGCGCTTCTATGCCAGCGACCTGACTGTCGACAGCGCACTGGGCAAGGGCTGGGTATTGCCCTGGGAACAAAGCCTGCGCCGAAAAGGCAGCTTTCTGTACCTCAGTGACAATCAAGGCCGCAGCGTGCCGTTCGTGACACTGGACTACAACCAGCGCATCTACAACGCACAGGAACAGCTGTATCTGGTGCGTACCGAAGGCGGTCATTACCTGCTGCAAACGCTGGACAACGTTTTCTATTACTTCGGCGAAGTGCCCGACGACAACCAGCCGGTGCCACTGGAACGTATCGAAAACGCCCTCGGCCATTTTCTGCATTTCGTGCGCAGCGAAGACGGCGTTCTGACCGACATCTGCGCCACTGGCGGGCAACGCGTACACCTGCACTACGACGAAGTGACCAGCCGCCTGAGCACCGTCAAGCGCATCGTCGACGACAAAGCCGTTGAAACACTGGTGCGCTATGGCTACGACAGCAACGGCCAGTTGAACAGTGTATACAACCGCAATGGCGATGCCGTGCGCAACTTCAGCTACACCGACGGGCTGATGACCCGCCACGCCAATGCACTGGGGCTCAGTTGCGAGTACCGCTGGGAAACACTCGACGACAAGCCCCGCGTAGTCGAACACTGGACCAGCGACGGCGAGCACTTTCAGTTCGATTATGATTTCGAGGCGCGCCAGACGCGGGTGACGGATGTATTGGGGCGCCGTGCCGAGGTGACCTGGAACAAGGACCGTCGCGTCGTCGCCAGCACTGATTTCGGTGGTGAGCAGTACCGTATCGCGCTGGACGACACCGGCAATATCAACGGTCTGACGCTGCCCGACGGCAATCAACTGGGCTTCGAATACGATGATCTGTCACGCCTCACGGCAGAGACCGACCCGCTGGGCCGAACCACGCGTTATCAACATCACTACAAGACCACGCTGGTCAAACAGATCACCTACCCTGACGGCGCCGTGTGGAAGGCCCGTTATGATGAGCGAGGCAACCTCGTCGCCGAGATCGACGCACTGGGTCACAAGACCGAATACCTCAACGGCGAGGACGGCTTGCCCCATACCATCGTCGACCCGACGCTCAAGTCCAAATACCTGTGGTGGAACAACCTCGCGCAGGTAGAGCGCTTTCAGGACTGCTCGGGCAAAAGCACGTATTACCGTTATGACGAGCGCCATCAACTGGTCGCCGTTACCGATGCCCTGAACAACACCACCACGCTGGAGCGCAAACCCGGCGGCGAAGTGCTGCGCATCGACCACCCGGACGGCACCCGCGAGAGCTTCACCTACAACGCTCACGGTCAGGTTCTGACACACACTGACGGCAAGGACCAGACCACCCATCTGGCCCGCAACGCACGTGGCCTGCCGACCAGACGTCAGGACCCTAAAGGGCTGATGGTCGCCTACCAGTACGACAAAGCCCTGCGCCTTGCGGCGCTGAACAATGAAAACGACGCCACTTACACGTTCGCCTACGATGACTCCGACCGGCTGATCGAAGAAAAACGCATCGACCAGTTGACCCGCCGTTTCAGCTACAACCTTGGCGGGCATCTGACTCAGGTCGAAGAAACCGGCTACGGCGAAAAAGGCGAACGGCCACAGCGCAGCACGTATTTCGAGCGCGACCCGATTGGTCGACTGCTGGCCAGACTCAACAACGACGCCCGACAGGATTTCGCCTACGACGACAACGACCGCCTACTGTCCATTCAACGCACACCCACTGACGGCGGCAGAAAGCTCGGTGTCAGTGCCGAAAAACTGGAGTTTGCCTACGATATTCTGGGGCGTTTAACGCAGGAGACGTCGCTCCAAGGCGCACTGACCTACGACTACGATCCACTCAGCAACCTGACCACGCTGACCCTTCCTACCGGCCAGCACCTGAACCACCTGTATTACGGCAGCGGTCACCTGCATCAACTGAACCTCGATGGCCAGTTGATCAGCGACATGGAGCGCGACGACCTGCACCGCGAGATCTATCGCACGCAGGGCAAACTCACCAGTTGCTTCGGCTATGACGCTCTGGGGCGCAAGGCCTGGCAGTACGCAACCACCCTGCCCGCGGAAAAACTGTCACAGATCCAGAACCCGCTCATAAAACCAGAGCGCTACGTCGAACACGCCTACAACCCGATCCACCGCCGCTACGAATACGACCCGGCCGGCGAACTGAGCCGCACCCTCGACAAACTGCGTGGCGAAGTCACCTACGAATACGAAGCCAACGGCCGCCTGCTTGAACACAACCCCGAAAAACGCTTCGACGGCGAAGAATTCCGCTACGACGCCGCTGGCAACCGCCTCAACTTCAACACCAGCCGCTTCGACCGCGTCAAAGACAACCGTCTCAAGCAATGGAGCAACCACGAATACAAGTACGACGCATGGGGCAACCTGGTCGAGAAAATCGTCGGCATCGTGCGTTGGCAGACCTTCACCTACGACAGCGAAAACCGCCTGGTCAAAACCGAGACCATGGCCAACAGTCAGGTGGAAAGCACCAGCAGCTATCAGTACGACAGCCTGGGCAGGCGCGTTGGCAAACAGTGGGAGATCAAGGGTAAGACCGACCAGAAACGCTTTCTCTGGCAGGGATTGCGGATGTTGCGTGAAGAAAGTCCTGGGCAGAGCAGCCTGTACCTCTACGAACCCGGCAGTTATGCGCCGCTGGCCCGTGTTGATGAGAAAGAGGGCGAGGTAGAGAACAAGGTCTACTACTTCCACACCGACCAGATCGGTACGCCGCTGGAGATGACCGACGCCGAAGGGCAGATCGTCTGGCAGGCCAAATATCGGCCGTGGGGGGCGATTGAGAAGCTGGTGGTGAACGAGGTCGAGCAGAACCTGAGGTTTCAGGGTCAGTATTTCGATGTGGAGACGGGGCTTCACTACAACACGTTTCGGTATTACGATCCGGAGATTGGACGGTTTATTACGCAGGATCCGATTGGGCTGAGTGGGGGGGATAATCTTTATCTGTATGCGCCTAATCCTTATGGGTGGGTTGATCCGTTAGGCTGGTGCGTCAATGCCAGTGTTACCCGAGGCCCCGCAGGACAGCCTTTGCGAGCAACAGCTACGATTACCAAGGCCGACATCAAAAAAGGCGGAACAGCCACAAACGCGTCATCACGGAGCTGGGCGAGAAGCCTTGGAAATCAAAACGATGATGCTGGTCATATAATCGCTAAGCTTCTTGGTGGATCGGGTGGTAAGGATGGGGTGTTTCCGCAGTTATCAGAAGTTAATCGAGGGCTGTTCCGAGACTTCGAAAGAGTCATTGCGAACGAAGTGAAAAATAACGGACCAGTTGACATTGAAATTATTTTCAAATATGCAAATGGTGGCACACGGCCTACTAATATTTATTATGATTTTTACCGTAACGGGAAGTTAATCGATGGCACAGAGTTCAAAAACTAAAAGCGAAACAATTCTCAGCGAGGAAATTGTGGAGAAAACATTTCGTGATTTTTCGACTGCATTGTGCAACTGGGAGCTTTGGTTCTACAAACACAAAAGAGCGATGAGAGATGCAGATGATGATTTACCTGACGCGGATGAACGTGCGCATGCTGAATTACTAGCAATTTTTTCTACTCATGTTACTAGGAAAGGCAGAAACTATGACCGATTAGAAAACCTAGTATGCAGCGCACATCCTGAATATGAATTCGAACACAATTCGGTGAAACTAGAGGCACCCTCACAAAAAAAGGCAACTGTTGTATATAAGAAAAAACACGGTCTAGCACAGACATACAGATTGACTTTCTCGATAGCCGATAACGCATGCAAAATACAGAAGCGCGAATTTAAAGATAATGAAAAATGGAGAAGCACTTATATTTAAACTTTAACCTAGTCAACTATTAAAAGTACCAACTAGCGAAAACTTATCCATTGAACGCTTTTTTTGCGCCATGGATATCGAAAGTGTAAATATTGATCCTGGGTATTAAAAACCAGTTCATTAAAAACCGAATCAGACACCACCACGCTGGAGCGCAAGCCCGGCGGCGAAGTGCTGCGCATCGACCACCCGGACGGCACTCGCGAGAGCTTCACCTACAACGCTCACGGTCAGGTCCTGACACACAATGACGGCAAGGACCAGACCACCCATCTGGCCCGCAACGCACGTGGCCTGACGACCAGACGTCAGGCCCCTAAAGGGCTGATAGTCGCCTACCAGTACGACGCCTCGTGACGCTGAGCAATGAAAGCTACGACGCCCTTGGCCGCAAGACCTGGCAGTACGCAACCACCCTGCCCGCGGAAAAACTGTCACAGATCCAGAACCCGCTCATAAAGCCAGAACGCTACGTCGAGCACGCCTACAACCCGCTCCACCGCCGCTACGAATACGACCCGGCCGGCGAACTGAGCCGCACCCTCGACAAACTGCGCGGCGAGGTCACCTACGAATACGAAGCCAACAGCCGCCTGCTTGAACACAACCCCGAAAAACGCTTCGAAGGCGAAGAATTCCGCTACGACGCCGCTGGCAACCGCCTGAACTTCAACACCAACCGCTTCGACCGCGTCAAAGACAACCGTCTCAAGCAATGGAGCAACCACGAATACAAGTACGACGCGTGGGGCAACCTGGTCGAGAAAATCGTCGGCATCGTCCGCTGGCAAACCTTCACCTACGACAGCGAAAACCGCCTGGTCAAAACCGAGACCATGGCCAACAGCCAAGTGGAAAGCACCAGCAGCTATCAATACGACAGTCTGGGGAGGCGCATTGGCAAACAGTGGGAGATCAAGGGGCAGAAAGACCATCGACTATTTCTCTGGCAAGGCCTTCGCTTGCTGCGTGAAGAAAGCCCGGAACAAAGCAGCTTGTATCTGTATGAGCCTGGCAGCTATGCGCCTTTGGCCCGTGTTGATGAGAAAGAGGGCGAGGCAGAGAACAAGGTCTACTACTTCCACACCGATCAGATCGGTACGCCACTGGAGATGACCGACGCCGAAGGGCAGATCGTCTGGCAGGCCAAATATCGGCCGCGGGGGGCGATTGAGAAGCTGGTGGTGAACGAGGTCGAGCAGAACCTGAGGTTTCAGGGGCAGTATTTCGATGTCGAGACGGGGCTTCACTACAACACGTTTCGGTATTACGATCCTGAGATTGGGCGGTTTATTACGCAGGATCCGATTGGGCTGAGTGGGGGGGGATAATCTCTATCAATATGCACCTAATCCTTATGGGTGGGTTGATCCGTTAGGTCTATGCAATAGATTTTCGGGTGGTGCAAAAAAAATCGGAACGATTACTACCAGAACAACAAAGAACACCACTCGACTAGGTGGTAAGGCTGGTGAGCCGGGAGTGAAAATAACCTATAAAGACGGCACGGAATTCGATATGACCAGTACTCGAGTCAAAGAAACAGAACTTAACCCTTATGTACCTGGAGCAACACGCCCAATACGATATGAGAACCCTCTAGATACTAAAGATATCAAACGAGCTCCTACTCAGCAGGAGTTGGACTGGTTTAACAGCATTAATTGGTAGGTGAAATATGATTGATTCAAAAGTCGGAGAGAGAGTGGTGGTATCTATTCACTCGAAATATGGGCCTTACATTAGAGTATCAACATATGATGACGCAGGCGCATTAGAGGATTTGTTGGACGAGAAATATTTCGTGCTGTATTGGAATATCGACACCCCCTGAGCTGCTCGATGATGGAGGGAATGAATATTATTTTGGGAATGCTGCGGACCCGGTGAAACTACAGTTTATTTTAGACTCAATTATTTTCTGATTTCCAAAAGTGGCGATGTATAGGCAAAATATATCGAGCTGTACGGGTAGAATTTTGCGATATATAAAGATGAGGCCGAATAGCCCGAGTGGATATGTGGTAGAGTATAACGTTGAAAAGGCTATAGTCGTGAATACTTCCGGAAAGTCAACCAGCATTATTAAGGTAAATATTAGAAACTGAATCATGCATACAGCATTCACAAAATGAGATTGCGCTATGACTAATGATTTACTTAATGCCTTTTTGGAGCAGGAGTTTAACGATTCTGTCCGAGAGTTGCTTGCGACTGCTGTGAAGAAGTCTATAAAGCCAGGAGCCCAGCTCGCCATAAGAGGTTTGGAGCTCAACTGTTTCGATATTCTGTTAAACTTTGAGCGTGGAACTGCTACTTTAGGGGATGTCTTATCTTCAGGCACGGATAGTGAACAGGAAATGCCACTGCCGTTTTTTTTGAGGGCTTGTGGCTTAAGTGAGGATTAAGAGATGAAAAAACGGCAGTCAAGTGCTCATTTTAACATCATGAATACCGTATCAAAGCGAGCTCACAGCCCCGATATTAATAATCTTGAAAACCATCACCCAAATGAAAGCTAAAGATATAATAGAAAAAGTCGACTTCAAAACGTACGTTTCTTCGAATCTCTGCGACCCTATCACACGTAAATTAATTAAAAAATCCAAAATATCTGATATTTCATCCTTGCTACCTCCAGAAGTATCTATCTATGATGATCAAAATAAAAACACGTTAAAATTCATTATAGAATTCAGAGCCAGCAACCTGGCAGCCCAAGGGCGCCAACTTAATGGCGCAGACCTATGTGCAGCATCGCTTGAAGCTTCAAAAGATGAGGCATTGCGAAGCTGGGTCCCCTTGGAAATAGAAAATTATCTTGTAATTTTCATAATAAACTCTGAAAGCTTTGAGATTGACGGCTGCATGTCACTAAGATAAAAACCCGAGTTCGACACAACCAAACCCTGTAACAGAGACTGTCAGAAATTTTGTGTTCGGGCATAACATGTAGCTAGAGGTGCATGTATGCCGACCAAAAAGAAGTCCGCCAATGCAACAGCGAGGGAGTTGCCCTCGATTCCCCAAGAGCTGATCGAGCAGTTTGTTAAAGGCCCGATGAGCGCCGAAGCCATTCAAGACGCGTCCATGGCGTTCAAGAAGGCTCTGATCGAGCGTGCGCTAGGCGCCGAGCTGGGTCACCACCTTGGTTACCCTCAGGGCGCGGAGCGCCCTGAGGAGTCGACCAATCAGCGTAATGGCAAAAGCAGCAAGACGGTTCTGACCGACGACGGGCCGCTTCGCCTGGATATCCCCAGAGACCGCGATGGTAGCTTCGCCCCGATCCTGATTCCCAAGCACGAACGACGTTTTACAGGCTTCGACGACAAGATAATTGCCATGTACGCCCGGGGCATGACGGTGCGTGAGATCCGCGCTTTTCTATCTGAGCAGTATGGAACTAACGTGTCCCATGACTTCATCAGCTCAGTCACCGATGCGGTCATGGAAGAGGTGGGCACTTGGCAGCAACGACCCTTGGAACCGATGTATCCGGTGATCTTCTTCGATGCGTTACGGGTCAAAATCCGGGACGAGGGGTTAGTGTGCAACAAGGCTATTTATCTGGCGCTGGGGGTATTACCTGATGGCACGCGCGACATTCTGGGTATATGGATCGAGAGCACCGAGGGTGCCAAGTTTTGGATGAAGGTGTTCAACGACCTCAAGACTCGTGGCGTTGAAGATGTTCTGATCGCCGTCACGGATGGCCTCAAAGGAATACCGGAGGCGTTGGGGGCGGTTTTTCCTGCCACGACGCTGCAAACCTGCATCGTGCATCTGATCCGCAACAGCTTGGACTATGCCGCTTGGGATAAACGTCGGGCACTGGCCAAAGCACTCAAGCCGATCTACCAGGCGATCAATGCAGATGTGGCTGAGCAAGAGCTTAACGCCTTTGAAGCGGGCCCCTGGGGCAAGCAGTATCCGACTGTGGTTGCTGCATGGCGTCGCGCCTGGGATCGGGTTATACCGTTTTTTGTTTTCCCGGCGGGCATCCGCAAAGTGGTTTACACGACCAATGCCATCGAGAGCATCAATGCCCAGTTACGCAAGATCATCAAGACTCGAGGGCACTTCCCGACCGATGAGGCCGCGACGAAACTGATATGGCTTGGGTTGCGCAACATCACCGCCAACTGGGGTCATGCGGCACACGACTGGAAAGTGGCAATGAATCAATTTGCGATCCTGTACGGAGACCGATTTACCAGACCGAGCTGGTAAAACAAGGGCCTGCCTGACGGCAGGCCCTAACCAGCCCGAACACAAAAAAACTGATACTCCCCTGTAACAAGTTACAAACATCAGAACACCCAAAACCATCAAGAAATCAAACAATTTCAAATGCAAGCATCATCATTTGCAAAACATTAGCCAAGGATAGATGCCGTAATTCCGCTGCACATGCCAGTCATAAAACCTGGCCTGTCAGAGTATTCGCGCCTCTTCAAAAAAAAAGCGCCCCAAAGGACGCCTCACTCAATCATCCCCCCTCAAAGCACACTCAACGGATACTCCACAATCACCCTCACCTCATCCAGGTCCGATTCAAACGCCGTGGCCCGAGTCGTTGCCTGGCGCACGCGCAGCGACAGGTCTTTGAGTGACCCGGTCTGCACGATGTATTTCGCTTCGATATCGCGCTCCCAGCGTTTCTGGTCGGTCAGCGGGTTGCCTTGTGCGTCGCGGCGCATGTAGGTGCTGTTGGCGTTGGAGTAGTCGGCGTCGGTGCCTTTGCCGTAGCGGGTCATGAATGACAGGCCGGGCACGTCGAAGGTGGACATGTCGAGGTTGTAGGTGACCATCCACGAGCGCTCTTTGGGTGAGTTGAAGTCGCTGTACTGGATGGAGTTGGCCAGGTAGATGGAGTCGGACTGTCTGAGGTAGTCGAAATCGTCATCACCTTCGTTGCGCTGGTGCGAGAGCGACAGGGTATGCGCGCCGTATTGCAGGGCGACTTTTGCACTCCAGATGTCGTTGTCGAATTCGCCGAGCAGTTTTTTGCCTTCGTCAGTGGCGTTGTAGTAGTTCAGGCTGCTGGTCAGCGACAGGTCGTCAGAGAGCGGCAGCACGTAGGACGCTGAAGCGTATTTCTGATCCCAGGCGTCTTTGAGTCGGCTGGTGTAGAGGCCAAGGCTCAGCCTGTCGGTGGCCTGATAGTCACCGCCGAAGTAGGCAACCCATGGAGAGTCCACGGCACCGCCGTAGAAGGTGACGAAACCGTCGCGCTGGTTGCTGGAAACGGGCTGGCTCATGGAGTGCAGGCGACCGCCTTGCAGGGTCAGGCCGCTGATGCTGTTGTTGACGGCGGTAACGCCGCGAAAGCTTTCCGGCAGCAGTCGGGAGTCGCCGAAGGCAACCACGGGGGTGGAGGGAAAGACATCGCCCACGTTGACGACGGTGTCGAAGGCTCTGGCCTTCAGCGAGCCACCTACCTTGGTGTATTCGTCACGGGCGCGGCCTTCCCCATCGACCGGCAGCACGTCGAACGCGTTGCGGCCGTCACCGGTGTCGAGCTTGATACCGATCATGGCAAATGCATCGACCCCGACGCCGAAGGTGCCTTGAGTAAAACCTGACTGGAATCGCCCGATGATGCCTTGCGCCCACGCTTCGGAGTAACCATTGCCGGTAGGGCTGGATTCGCCGTTGCGGTGGTCGCGGTTCATGTAGAAGTTGCGGTTGAGTACGGTCAGCGTGCTGCCTTCGATGAAGCCTTCTTTCTGCTCTTCAGCGAATACGGCAGCCGGTGCGACACCGGCGAGGGTCGAACACAGGGCCAGTGATAGAGTTTTAAGTTGAGTCATGTGCGCTCCGTCCAATCGGCAGATTGTTATAAACATGTCGATCTGGCTGTTTTTATTAACCCGAGCGCTGCCAGTGGGGCACAATCTTGAAGTGGCGAATATAACGCCGAGGTGACGGAAAGATTACAAATATGAAAGGAAGTGCATTACAGCACGCCGTTGCTCAATAAAATAAAATACGCTTTGACCGGTGTAATCAGACATTCAAGATAGGACGCAGGGCGTCCAGAACGGCATTCCATGGTTCAAGTGCGTTCCTTCTGGCGGCTGTACCGGCCTTTTCGCGAGCAAGCTCGCTCCCACGGGCGCTGGAGCACGGGCGTGATAACGATTTGTGTAGATACGGGAATAAAAAAAGCGCCCCGAAGGACGCTTAAAGATTCGCCCCGACCAAAGGAGCAGGGAGCTACAAAGGGCGAATGGGGGTGCAGCGGGTCGGGCATCAAAGGCATCAGCCTTCGGACTTGGTCGACCGCTCGGCCTTGGCGTTGTCGTCTGTATTGACGTAGCGCTCGGCTTTGTTGCTGCTGTTCTGTTCCTTGAAGCGCAGTTCCTGTGCAAGACGCATCTTGTCAGCCGCTGTGCTTGCGTATTCGTTGCCGTCGTCGGCGAAGGCTGCAGTGGCGGACAAGGCAGCTACGGCGAAAACCATCGACTTGATCAGTTTCATCATCATTACCTCTTTCGGTGTGTAAGGAGTTCCTTAAAAGCGCAGTGCTCGTCAGGGATGAAACAAGCTTACGTCCGGGTAGCTAACAGGAAGGTGAGCAGAGGATGACAATACTGTTAGAAAGCTGACATCTGCGAGATTACCGATTTGTAATGTTTCAGCCACTTTCCGGTTAGTGCGCACTGGGTAAGGTTGAACCACATTCAAACGGAGACAAAAGAAAATGCGCACCGCCAAATCGTTGTTACTTGCTCTGGTCATTCTTTCGCCACTGAGTGCTTACGCTTACACCACTGATGAAGTCAAAGCCACCACAGTGATCAAGGAACACCAGGCCAGCGTGCAGAAATACGCGGCTATCCATAACAAGCCGATGCCGGAGATCAAGGAGTACAAATACGGAATGAAGCTCGACGTCGCCAAGGTCATTCGCAAATCCCCGGATCTGCAAACCTGTAGCGTGATGCCGAAACTGATGACCTACGAGGACTCCAAAGGCAAGTTGAACACCGTGCAGTACCAGGTCCTGAGCGGGTGCAGAAACAGCCAATGATTCTGAACCTGCCAGGGAGGCCACCCACTGTTACATCCCCCATCAGCCCGGACCGTTATCCGGGCTGACTTTTTTGTGTCTACAATGCCCCGCTTCTTGCGCTTTCAAGTCTGCCTCATTCACTGATTCCTGCCTTTTTTGCAACATCACCGCATCGGCGTGGTCAACGCAAACCCCACTGTGTCGTGTCGCGATGTGTCTGGACATGGATCCGGTCCATCAAACACAGGCTCGGTTACGGTGATCGAGACACTGCACTTACGGATTCTGGAATGACGGATGCTTGAACTTGCTGCTGGTTTTATCTGCCTCACTGCGCTGCTGACCTATGTGAACTATCGCTTTATCGGTCTGCCGCCCACCATCGGCGTGATGGTGACCGCGCTGATGTTCTCTTTGCTGCTGCAAGGACTGAGTTTTCTGGGCTATCCCGGTCTGGAAGATCGCGTACAACAGCTGATCGGTCAGATCGACTTCGGCGACCTGCTGATGAACTGGATGCTGTCCTTCCTGCTGTTCGCCGGGGCGCTGCACGTCAACCTTGCCGACCTGAGAAGCTATCGCTGGCCCATCGGCCTGCTGGCAACCTTCGGTGTGCTGATTGCCACCACCGTGATCGGCGCGCTGGCCTACTGGATCTTCGCCCTGTTCGGCTGGCACGTCAGCCCGCTGTACTGCCTGCTGTTTGGTGCGCTGATCTCGCCCACCGACCCGATTGCCGTGCTCGGTGTGTTGCGTACCGCCAACGCCTCCAAACCGCTGAAAACCACCATCGTTGGTGAAAGCCTGTTCAACGATGGCACGGCAGTGGTGGTGTTCACCGTTCTGCTGGGTATCGCGCAGTTGGGCGAGACGCCGACGGTTGGCGAAACCGCCCTGCTGTTCGTCCACGAAGCAGTCGGCGGTGTGCTGTTCGGCGGCCTGATTGGCTATGCCGTGTACCTGATGATCAAAAGCATCGAGCAGTATCAGATCGAAGTCATGCTGACTCTCGCACTGGTGATCGGCGGCTCGGCGATGGCCTCCGAGCTGCATGTGTCAGGCCCTATCGCGATGGTCGTGGCCGGGCTGATCATCGGCAACCTGGGGCGTAATCTGGCGATGAACTACATGACCCGTCGTTACATGGACGGTTTCTGGGAATTGCTGGATGACATGCTCAACGCGTTGCTGTTTGCTTTGATCGGCATGGAGCTGTTGCTGCTGCCGTTCTCTTGGCAGCACCTGATTGCCGCCAGCCTGTTGGCCGCGGCAATTCTGCTGTCGCGCTTTGTCACCGTGGCCCCGGCTATTCTGCTGCTGCGTCGCTGGCGTAAGGTGCCCACGGTACGATCCGCATCCTGACCTGGGGCGGCTTGCGCGGCGGTGTCTCGGTGGCACTGGCGCTGGCCTTGCCCACCGGGCCGGAGCGCGACCTGCTGCTGAGCATCACCTACATCGTGGTGTTGCTGTCGATCCTCTTGCAGGGCCTGACGATCGGTAAGCTGGTGCATGCCGTCACTCGTTCGCCTCAGGCGAAAGAGCCCGCAGAGCATTGATCAGCCGGATGCAGCGGCGCGCCGGTACTCACTGGGCGTCTGCTGCATCTCCACGCGGAAATGCCGGTTGAAGTTGGACAGGTTGGCGTAACCCACTTCAAAGCAGATGTCCGACACCGACATCTCGCTGTGCAGCAGCAACCGGCAAGCCCGCTGAACCCGCAGCTTGCGCATCAGATCAATAAAACAATGCCCGGTGGTGCGTTTGAAGAAGCGCGAAAAGCCCGGATCACTCATGTCCAGCCGTTGCGCGATGACTGACAGGCGAATATCGCTGGTCAATTCAGTCAGTAGATAATCGAACGCCTTGTTGATCCGCTCGGAACTGCGCGCATCCAGGGTCGGGGCGTACCAGGCGCTGGCCAGCAGACGAGCCTCCTGCACAGGTGCCTTCATCAGTGTATTGACCAGTTGTAGAAACAGAATCAGCCGTTCCAGGCCTTGTGCCGGGCCGATCTGCTCCAGCAGTTGCGCAGCCTGCATGGCCGTTTCGCCGGTGAACTCCAACCCGCGACGTGCCTGTTCGAACAGACGCTGCAAATCGCCCAGTTCCGGCAGCGTCTCACGTAGCGCCAGCAACGCCGCGCCATCGAACTGCAACACCACGTCACGCCCGGCCAAGTGCTCGCCGGGGGCCAGATCGCCGATCCAGTCGTGGGGCAGATCGGGACCGATCAGGGCCACATGACCGGCACCGAACTCACCGATGTAATCACCGGCCACCAGCTTGCCACTGCCCTGGCGGATCAGGTGGATTTCAAATTCTGGATGGTGGTTCCAGCGGGCCAGCGAGTAGGGATAGTCGTGCTCGTACCAGCGAAAGCAGTGGTCTGGTTGCGGGAGAATAACCTCAAGCTCGGCAGGACGCTGCTCAAACAAAGCCGCTCGGCTGTCAGGCACTGGATGCCCCTTTTATCGTTATAAATGCTCTATGGACACCTAAACATACGCCCTACGGCTCGGCCAGTGCTAGGGTCTGTTCCCGTTTCACATTGGCAGCCACAGAAAAGCGCAGGCCATTGCTATGACGCTTTCATAGTTTCTCTTGAGTTTGTCGAACCGAGAAGCCGCCGCCCGGAAATGCTTCAACCGGGCAAAGGCGTTTTCTACGAGATGTCGATTGCGATATAACCCTTTGTCCAGATCTGCGTTCCCTTTCAGAGAATTGCGCTTTCGTGGAATCACCACTTTGCTGCCTTGCTGCTCGACCTGAGCGCGTATCGCTTCAGTGTCGTAGCCCTTGTCCGCAATGATCACTTCTGCATTGGGCATCTTGGCAATCAACGAGGCCGCCTGCGAACAATCATTGGTCTGGCCTCCGGTCACGTCAAATGCAATGGGCAGCCCACAAGCGTCTACAGCCAGGTGAATCTTGCTGGTGTTACCGGCTCGGCTTTTTCCGATGGCCTGGTCCTGCGTGCTGGCAGCACCTGCACTGTGCTGATGAGCCTTTACATAACTGCCATCAATGAAAACCCACTCCATGTCAGGATCGGTCATCAGCACCTCAAGCACCTTGACCCACTTGCCTGAAGCAGACCAGGCATTGAACCGCTTGTAGACCTTGCTCCAGTTTCCAAACGCTTTCGGCAGGTCTCGCCAAGGGCAACCCACACGCATGCGGTACAGCATGCCTTCAACCGTGGTGCGCAAATCTCGCTTGTTGTAGATCGATTCGTGCAGCAAAATTTCTCGAAGCTTCGGCCAGTGCTCATCACTGAGCATTAATCGGGGCATTGCAGGCTCGTATTGGTGTTGTGTGAGAACTCCAACAATACGGGCCTGTTCTCATAGAGATCAATGGGTTACGTCGAAACGGGAACAGACCCTAGCTCACAATTAATCCGCTACTGGTACTTTTTTGCTTTCAGAGCGCCGCGTGGCAAGCGGTTAAAAAAGTATCAGCCGATCGTTCGCCGTGCGTTTGTTCAGGCCGCAACAGGCTGCTGTAATCGAGCCGTCCACCATGGTGATTCAGCCGTGGCCAACAACAAAAACAATGACTCCCGCCAGACAAGGCGCGGGGTGGAGAGCCCTGAGATGAACATCCGCAAAGCGCTTTTCCTGTCAGCGGGCGTGTCCGTCGCCCTCAGCAGCATGGCAGCGCAGGCCGCCGAGACCGTGACCATCGCTACCGTGAACAACGGCGACATGATCCGCATGCAGCGCCTGTCGAAAATCTTCGAACAGCAGCATCCTGATATCAAACTCAATTGGGTAGTGCTCGAAGAAAACGTCCTGCGCCAGCGCCTGACCACCGACATCGCCACGCAGGGCGGCCAGTTCGACGTGCTGACCATCGGCACCTACGAAACGCCACTGTGGGGTGCCAAGCAATGGCTGGAACCAATCACCGGCCTTGCGCCCGAGTACGAACTGGAAGACATATTTCCCTCGGTGCGCCAGGGTTTGTCGGTCAAGGACACGCTCTATGCCCTGCCCTTTTATGGCGAAAGCACGATCACCTATTACCGCACCGACCTGTTCAAGCAGGCAGGTCTGAGCATGCCGCAGCAGCCAACCTGGACCCAAATGGGTGAGTTCGCGGCGAAGCTGCATCAACCCGACAAGGGCGTTTACGGCATGTGCCTGCGCGGCAAGGCCGGTTGGGGCGAGAACATCGCGCTGCTGAGCACCATGGCCAACGCGTTTGGCGCGCGCTGGTTCGATGAGCAATGGAAGCCCGAACTGACCAGTCCGGAATGGAGCAAAGCGGCGAATTTCTACGTCGATACGCTGAAAAAGTACGGCCCGCCGGGCGTGTCGAGCAACGGTTTCAACGAAACCCTCGCGCTGTTCAACAGCGGCAAATGCGCCTTGTGGGTCGACGCCAGCGTGGCCGGCTCCTTCACGACGGACAAGGAACAGAGCAAGGTGGTCGACAGCGTCGGCTTTGCGCCTGCGCCGGTTGAAGTGACTGACAAGGGCTCTTCGTGGCTCTACGCCTGGTCGCTGGCGATACCGGCCACCTCAAAGCACAAGGACGCGGCCAAGACGTTCATCACCTGGGCGACGTCCAAAGCCTATATCCAGCTGGTCGCCGAGAAAGACGGCATCAGTAATGTGCCGCCTGGCACACGCGCCTCCACCTACAGCGAGGCTTACCTGAAAGCTGCGCCATTCGCCAAGGTCACGCTGCAGATGATGCAACACGCCGACCCGGCGCACCCCTCGGCCAAGCCTGTGCCCTACGTTGGTATCCAGTACGTGACCATTCCCGAGTTCCAGGCCATTGGCACGTCGGTCGGCAAGCTGTTCTCCGCTGCCGTGACCGGCCAGACCACCACTGAACAGGCGCTCAGCGCTGCACAGGCCGTCACCGAACGCGAGATGAAACGCGCCGGTTATCCGAAGTAAAGCTGCGGCCCTCAACTGTATTGGACGGATAATGAACCCATGAAACGACTTGAAGGTAAAAGCGCGCTGATCACCGGATCGGCGCGAGGCATCGGGCGGGCGTTTGCCCAGGCATATATCCAGGAAGGTGCTCGTGTAGCCATTGCCGATATCAATCTGCAACGCGCACAGGCCACGGCGAACGAGCTGGGGCCCAACGCCTACGCGGTCAGCATGGACGTGACGGATCAGACGTCCATCGATCAGGCCATCGCCGCCGTGGTCGCACAGACCGGCAAGCTGGATATCCTCATCAATAACGCCGCGCTGTTTGATCTGGCACCAATTGTCGATATCACCCGCGACAGTTACGAGCGGCTGTTTTCGATCAACGTCGCGGGCACCCTGTTCACTTTGCAGGCAGCAGCCAGGCAAATGATTGCCCAGGGGCACGGCGGCAAGATCATCAACATGGCCAGCCAGGCCGGTCGGCGTAGCGAGGCGCTGGTGGCGGTGTACTGCGCGACCAAGGCCGCGGTGATCAGCCTGACCCAATCGGCCGGGCTGGACCTTATCAGGCACGGTATCAACGTCAACGCCATCGCACCGGGCGTGGTCGATGGCGAACACTGGGATGGCGTGGATGCGATGTTCGCCCGCTATGAAAACCGCCCGCTGGGCGAGAAGAAGAAACTGGTCGGCGAACAGGTGCCATACGGACGCATGGGCACGGCGGACGACCTGACCGGCATGGCGATTTTCCTTGCTTCGCCGGACAGTGAATACGTGGTCGCGCAGACCTATAACGTCGATGGTGGCAACTGGATGAGCTGAGGTGTGTCGGCTTCAAAGATGAGCAAGTCCGTGCAAAAAGGCCCGTCGCTGCTTCCATTGCCGGAGCGATTGGCTAAGATGCGCGGACCGCCTGTTGTCTTGGCGGCTCATCAAGGAGCACGAATGTCCACTGAAGAGGAGATCGCCATTTCCGGCGGTACACCTATGATCCCCGATCAGCGCCGGGAGCTGATGCTGCGTCAATTGCGCAAGCATCAGGTACTCAGCGTTCATCAGTTGATGGAGATGTTCGACTGCTCGCACATGACCATCCGCCGCGATATCGCCCAGCTGGAACAGGAAGGCCGGGCCTATTCAGTCACCGGTGGCGTGCGTATCGCCAGCCAGGTGCACAGCGAGCCCAGCCATCAGTCCAAGGCGGTTATAGAGCTGCCGCACAAACAGGGCATGGCGAGGCTCGCGGCGGGTTTGCTGCACCCGGACATGACGATCTATCTGGACGCAGGCACCAGCACACTCGAAATCGTCCCTCATATCATCGCGCTGTCAGGCATGACTGTGGTCACCAATGATTTCGGCGTAGTCAACGCGCTGGCCGACGCTGCGCATGTGGATGTGATTCACACCGGCGGGCTGCTCGATCACCCGAACCGCTCCAGCGTAGGCGGGCTGGCGGCAGCGACGTTGCGGCAACTGGCGACCGATGTGGCCTTCATGTCGACCAGTTCGTGGGACCTGCAACGCGGCACGACTACACCGTCGGCGCTGAAAGTCGAGGTCAAACAGGCCGCCATGCAGTCAGCCTCGCAAACCGTATTGGTCGCGACCAGCTCGAAATACGGCACCTTCGGCATGTACAAGGTGGCCGGGCTCGAGCAGTTCGACACCATCATCACCGATGCCGCGCTTGCTGAAGCCGCAGCGGATGGTATCCGTAAGCAACGTATCGAATTGTTGCTGGCCCCGGTGGGTGGCAAGCGCTAGACACTTGATACCCGCCCTGAGCTTCAGCCGGTTGCGTGTCCCGATAATCCATCAGGCATAAAAAACCCCGGTCTCTCGACCGGGGTTTTTTATTCAGCGCGGGCTAAGTATCAAGCCTTGGCTTTCTTGGCAGCGCGGGTACGCTCGCTTTCGTCCAGGATCTTCTTGCGAAGACGGATGGACTTCGGCGTTACTTCGCACAGCTCGTCGTCCTGGATGAATTCCAGAGCCTGTTCAAGGGTGAACTTGACAGGTGGAACCAGGGCGATGGTTTCGTCTTTGCCCGAAGCACGCATGTTGTCGAGCTTCTTGCCTTTGGTAGGGTTCACACCCAGGTCGTTGTCGCGGCTGTTCAGACCAACGATCTGACCACCGTAGATTTCCTGACCGTGCTCGACGAACAGCTTGCCGCGCGCTTGCAGGGTTTCCAGGGAGTAGGTCAGCGCCTTGCCGGTTTCAACCGAAACCAGAACGCCGTTCTGACGGCCGGACATGTCGCCGGACTTCATCACGTCGTAACGGTCGAAGATCGAGGTCAGGATGCCAGCACCGGAGGTGAGGGTCAGGAACTCGTTACGGAAACCGATCAGGCCGCGGGCCGGGATGTTGTACTCGAGGCGAACACGGCCCTTGCCATCCGGAACCATGTTGGTCAGGTCGCCTTTACGCAGACCCATTTGCTCCATGATCGCGCCCTGGGATTCTTCCGGCAGGTCGATGGTCACGTTTTCGTACGGTTCGTGCTTCACGTCGCCTACGCGACGGATGATCACTTCCGGACGACCAACACCCATTTCGAAGCCTTCGCGACGCATGGTTTCGATCAGTACCGAGAGGTGCAGCTCACCACGGCCGGAGACTTTGAACTTGTCGGCGGTGTCGCCTTCTTCAACGCGCAGGGCAACGTTGTACAGCAGTTCCTTGTCCAGACGTTCCTTGATGTTACGGCTGGTGACGAACTTGCCTTCCTTGCCGCAGAACGGCGAATCGTTAACCTGGAAGGTCATCGAAACGGTAGGTTCGTCAACGGTCAGCGGCTTCATCGCTTCGACATTCAGTGGGTCGCACAGGGTGTCGGAGATGAACAGCTGGTCGAAGCCGCTGATGCAGACGATGTCGCCGGCAGCTGCTTCTTCAACGTCCACACGGTGCAGACCGTGGTGACCCATCAGCTTCAGGATACGACCGTTACGCTTCTTGCCTTCGGCATCGATGGCAACAACCGGAGTGTTTGGCTTGACGCGACCGCGAGCGATACGGCCAACACCGATGACGCCCAGGAAGCTGTTGTAGTCCAGAGCCGAGATCTGCATCTGGAAAGGACCGTCACGGTCAACTTTTGGCGCAGGAACGTGATCGACGATCGACTGGTACAGCGGAGTCATGTCTTCAGCCATGTCGGTGTGTTCCAGACCGGCAATGCCGTTCAGGGCCGAGGCGTAGACGACTTTGAAGTCCAGCTGTTCTTCGGTGGCACCCAGGTTGTCGAACAGGTCGAAGATCTGGTCCAGAACCCAGTCCGGACGCGCGCCTGGACGGTCAACCTTGTTGATGACCACGATTGGACGCAGGCCGGCTTCGAAAGCCTTCTTGGTCACAAAACGGGTTTGCGGCATAGGGCCGTCCTGGGCATCAACCAGCAGCAGTACGGAGTCGACCATCGACATCACGCGCTCTACTTCACCACCGAAGTCGGCGTGGCCCGGGGTGTCCACGATGTTGATGTGGTAGCCATTCCAGTTGATCGCGGTGTTCTTCGCGAGAATGGTAATACCGCGCTCTTTTTCCTGGTCGTTGGAGTCCATCACGCGCTCGTCGTTGAGCTCGTTGCGCTCAAGGGTGCCGGACTGGCGCAGGAGTTTGTCTACCAGGGTGGTCTTACCATGGTCAACGTGAGCAATGATGGCGATGTTGCGTAGATTTTCGATCACTTGTGTATCTCGATCAGAGGATTCGGTCTGCTGACTGTTTATAAGGCAGCGATTAACTATTTTATAAGGCAGCGATTAACTATTTCGAGTCGGCAAAAGCCGTTACGGCATGACGACTGGTGTCGGGGGGCCGGTGACGCAAGCCACAGGCAAACAGCCCCGGGCACTTAGCTCGGTCGATAAACGCGCACATTGGCATGCCCCTCACTGAGCAAATGGTGAGCATGCAGGCGACTCATGACGCCTTTGTCGCAATACAAAAGGTACTGGCGCGTGTCATCCAGTGCCTTGAAACGGCTGTTCAATGCGTAGAACGGCAACGTCTGTATCTCCACGCCAGGCACTTGCAGCGGCTGGTCCTCCTGGGCATCCGGGTGACGGATGTCGATGATGACCTGACCGGCCAGCGCCTGGCTGACTTCTTCTATGTCGACATTGCGGCTCAGATCGTCGATCACCCGATCGATCGAAATCAGCTTCGCGCGTTCAAGCGCTTGCTCGAGAATCGCCATGTCGAACTGTTTTTCTTCGTACTCAACGCGATTTCGCTTGGCGTTGGTCTTCGGGTTGACCGAAATCACCCCGCAATACTCAGGCATGTGGCGGGCAAAGTCGGCAGTGCCTATTTCAGTCGCCAGGTCCACGATGTCTTGCTTGTGGCTCGCGACCAGCGGTCGCAGGACCAGCTTGTCTGTAGCCGCGTCGATCAGCGACAGGTTTGGCAGCGTCTGGCTGGCAACCTGTGAAATCGCTTCGCCAGTTACCAGCACGTCGATTTCGAGACGATCAGCCACGGCGGATGCAGCGCGTAACATCATACGCTTCAAAACTACACCCATATGACTGTTATCGACTTTCTGCAGAATTTCTCCGAGAACTTCCTCGAATGGCACGCTGACAAACAGCACCCGCTGCGAACTGCCGTACTTCTTCCAGATAAAGTGAGCGACTTCCATCACGCCCAGTTCATGGGCTCTTCCGCCCAGATTGAAGAAGCAGAAGTGCGCCATAAGGCCGCGGCGCATGATCTGGTAGGCCGCAACGGTCGAATCGAAACCGCCGGACATCAATACCAGGGTCTGCTCCAGCGCACCCAGCGGGTAGCCGCCCATGCCCTGGTGCTGGTCATGAACGACAAACAACCGTTGGTCGCGAATTTCCATCCGTACGACAAGATCGGGCTTTTTCAGCTCGATTCCGGCAGCACCGCATTGCATGCGCAACTTGCTACCGACGTATTTCTCGACATCCATCGAGCTGAAATCGTGGCGACCGGCGCGCTTGCAACGCACTGAAAACATCTTGCCGGGCAGCAGGTCGGCGTAGTGCAGTTTGCACTTGGCAACGATGTCATCCATGTCGCCCAACGGGTACTCGGCCACCTGCAGAAAGTTGGCAATGCCGGGCATGCAACTTAGCCGGTCCCTGATGCCCTGAAGCACTTTGGGGTCGGTCTGGCGGGTCTCCACCTCAAGGTTGTCCCATACGCCACCCACGACAATGTCCGCGTCCATTTCACGGAGCACGGTACGAATGTTCTTGCCCAGTTGCCGGATGAATTTCTTGCGCACCGGCGGGCTTTTAATGGTGATTTCTGGAAAAACTTTAACGATTAGTTTCATGGAAACAGCGCGTGAGGTGCCGACTGAAAAAGGGGGGCGCGGATTATAGCGGAAATTGCTCAACGTTTAACCAGTTATCGTATACCCGATCATCAGCGCACCAAAAAGAGTCGACGCACCAAACTGCAGCGCCATAACGGTGCGTACTTTTCTCGGCAGACGCGTTTAAATCCCCTGAAAGCCTGCTTTTGAAGCAAAAAACCCAACACGGGGCACTGGCATGCAAATTGCTCCCTTGTGAGGCAGGTTGCCTTGGCAGAATATTCGCGCCGGCATCACCCAAATTCAAGGGACCCAGCCTATAGAAGGCGGTTCTTAGCCACCCGGAGGACACCATGTCGAAGTCGGTTCAACTCATCAAAGATCATGACGTTAAGTGGATTGATCTGCGCTTCACGGACACTAAAGGTACGCAGCACCACGTGACCATGCCAGCTCGCGATGCGCTGGAAGATGACTTCTTCGAAGTCGGCAAGATGTTCGACGGCTCCTCCATCTCTGGCTGGAAAGGCATCGAAGCTTCCGACATGATTTTGCTGCCGGACGACGAAACCGCTGTTCTGGACCCGTTCACCGAAGAACCGACCCTGATCCTGGTGTGCGACATCATCGAACCGTCGACCATGCAAGGTTACGATCGTGACCCACGCGCCATCGCTCGTCGCGCCGAGGAATACCTGAAGTCCACTGGTATCGGTGACACCGTATTCGCAGGCCCTGAGCCAGAATTCTTCATCTTCGACGAGGTGAAATTCAAGTCCGACATCTCGGGTTCCATGTTCAAGATCTTCTCTGAACAAGGTTCGTGGATGTCCGATCAGGACGTGGAAGGCGGCAACAAAGGCCACCGCCCAGGCGTCAAAGGCGGTTACTTCCCGGTTCCGCCGTTTGACCATGACCACGAAATCCGTACCGCCATGTGCAACGCTCTGGAAGAAATGGGCCAGACCGTTGAAGTTCACCACCACGAAGTGGCGACCGCTGGCCAGAACGAAATCGGCGTGAAATTCAACACGCTGGTTAAAAAGGCTGACGAAGTTCAGACCCTGAAATACGTTGTTCACAACGTTGCTGACGCTTACGGCCGCACCGCGACCTTCATGCCAAAGCCTCTGTACGGTGATAACGGTTCAGGCATGCACGTGCACATGTCCATCGCCAAAGATGGCAAGAACACCTTCGCAGGTGAAGGCTATGCCGGTCTGTCCGACCTTGCTCTGTACTTCATCGGCGGCATCATCAAGCACGGCAAGGCGCTGAACGGCTTCACCAACCCGTCCACCAACTCGTACAAGCGTCTGGTTCCAGGCTTCGAAGCACCGGTCATGCTGGCCTACTCGGCGCGTAACCGTTCCGCTTCGATCCGTATTCCTTACGTCAACAGCCCACGCGGCCGCCGTATCGAAGCACGCTTCCCGGATCCTTCGGCCAACCCGTACCTGGCCTTCGCGGCTCTGTTGATGGCTGGCCTGGACGGCATCCAGAACAAGATCCACCCTGGCGACGCAGCTGACAAGAACCTGTATGACCTGCCGCCTGAAGAGGCCAAAGAGATCCCACAAGTTTGCGGCAGCTTGAAAGAGGCGCTGGAAGAACTGGACAAGGGCCGTGCGTTCCTGACCAAAGGCGGCGTATTCAGCGACGACTTCATCGACGCTTACATCGCACTGAAAAGCGAAGAAGAAATCCGCGTTCGTACCTTCGTACACCCACTGGAATACGAGCTGTACTACAGCTGCTGATACAGACGCGCCAGCGTTGATGGCGTAACAAGAGACCTCCTTCGGGAGGTCTTTTTTTTGCCTGGATTTTGTGGCGTGAAGTTTTATTCACCCCGCAAGACTGGCCCTGATCCGGCAACTTGGCGTTAAATCTGCGTCTCATCAACAACTCGAGATGGACCGCCATGCGCCTGCTTCTGGCCTCTTCCCTGCTGACCCTGACGTGCATGTCTTCCTGCTTCGCCTTCGCCGCCGAGCAGAAGCCCTCTGCTATCGAGCCGCTGTTGCAAGCCATCAGCGAGCGCCTGACCATTGCGGATCAGGTTGCCCTGAGCAAATGGGACAGTGGCAAAGCGGTCGAGGACCCGCCGCGCGAGCTGCAAGTCATCAGCGCAGCGCAGGCCCGCGCTGCCGAGTTCAAGCTGAACCCCGATGATGTTCAACGTCTGTTCCGCGCCCAGATCGAAGCCAATAAACAGGTGCAGAACGCCCTGCTCGCCCAGTGGCACGCGGCAGGCAAAGCGCCCGACACGGTCAGACTCAGCCTGGTCGATGACATCCGTCCGAAGCTGGATCGCCTGCAAACCCAACTGCTCCAGGCCTACGCGGACTTCCAGCCACTGCGCAAGGCGGAAACCTGCCAGATGCAACTGGATGCGGCGCTGAAGCGTTATCAGACCGACCCGATTCACGATCAGGCGCTGGTACTGGCCACTGCCGACCTTTGTCCTGCGAAACTCTGACACATCAGGCGGATAGCGCAGCATAGGGCGATGTGTTCTATGCTGACGGCCAATTGTGCCATTGCTGTCGAGAGTCCCATGCGTCAAAGTCTGATTTGCCTGCTGCTGTTGATCAGCCTGCCCGCGCTGGCGCAGATCTATAAGTACACCGATGCGAACGGTAACACCGCGTTCAGCAACCAGCCGCCCAACGGGGCCAAGACCGAAGTGGTCGAGTTGCCGCCACTCAACAGCATAGAAACGCAGACGCCTTCCAGACCGGTCGTCAACAGTGCGCCGCAACCGGCCCCGGCACAACCTCAGCCACAATCACAGCCACAGACGGCCTATGACGTGCTGGAACTGACAGACCTGCCAGCCGATGAAGCATTACGTGCCAACAACGGCACGTTCATCATAGGCGTGAAGATTCAGCCACGCCTGCAACAGAACCATCGCCTGCAATTGCTGCTGGACGGCAATCTGTATGGGCAGCCCTCCAACCTGCCGCGCTTTCAGGTGGTCAACATCGATCGTGGCGAGCACAGCTTCGCGGTAGTGGTGAAAGACGGCGAGCGGATCATTCAGCAGAGCGAGACCATTACGCTGACCATTCAACGCGTGCACCTCGGCAAACCATGAACAGACACAGAATGCACAGCGCGCTGATCTGCTTGCTGCTGCTGATAGCGCTGCCAGCCGCTGCCGACGTCTATACCTACATCGACGCGCAAGGCAATCGGGTGTTTACCGACCAGCCGCGCAAGAACGCCACACGCGTTGATATTCCACCCAGCAACAACATGACCGGCACCCCGCCGACCCGAACCCTGAAAGCGCACCCCGCCAAACCCGCAGTGCAGCCGATGTTTCATTATCAACTGCTGAGAATTCTGGTGCCCGAGCCGGACGCCACGCTGGTCAATCCCAGTGGCGATCTGATCGTTACCGTCACCAGCGAACCGGTTTTACAGCCGGGTCACAGCTACCGGCTATTGCTGGATGGCGTTGCCGTCGGCGAGGCCGGACGCAGCCCTGTCTTCCCGCTGAGCAATGTGGATCGGGGCACGCATCAATTATCGGTAGAGATTTTCGACGAACTTGGCCGTGTCCTGGAAAAAACGCCGAACCAGCCGTTTCACGTGCAGCGCATTTCACTCGCGCAAAAGCGCGCGACTCATCCCTGCAAGGAGGGTGACTACGGAGTGCGCCCGGAATGTCCGCTCAAGGACAAGCCCGAGCCTAAAAGCAGCATCCTGCCTTTCTTCTGATCCTCGACAACGCAGAAGCACCTTTTTGGTGCGCCACCTGCACACCTGCGCAACAATACAGTCCAATTTGGTTCAGGAACGCACTGAAAGTAGCGCCGTATGCGGGCACTCGCTCGAAAAACGGCTCGACTTTGCAGATAAAGCGCTTCTTTTCGGAGCCTTGGTTTGGTTTTTGCAACTTCACTGAGACAGCACCGTATTGGTGGCCTTGCTCCTGCTGGCGCAGACCAACCAGCACCAGCATTGCGCAACTGCAATGTGCCAAAAGAGGTCAACACGATTCATGACTATCAGCGACGCGCTGCACAGACTGTTACTGGATAACCTGACCACTGCCACCATTCTGCTCAACGCCGACCTGCGACTTGAGTACATGAACCCGGCAGCGGAAATGCTGCTCGCCATCAGCGGGCAGCGCAGCCATGGGCAATTCATCAGCGAGCTGTTCACCGAGTCGGCTGAGGCACTGAGTTCGCTGCGTCAGGCAGTGGAACAGGCTCATCCTTTCACCAAGCGCGAAGCGATGCTCACCGCACTGACCGGTCAGACACTGACTGTCGACTATGCCGTGACGCCGATCCTCAGCAAGGGCGATACCCTGCTGCTGCTTGAAGTGCACCCACGTGACAGGCTGCTGCGCATTACCAAGGAAGAGGCCCAGTTGTCCAAGCAGGAAACCACCAAGATGCTGGTGCGTGGCCTGGCTCACGAAATAAAGAATCCGCTGGGCGGCATTCGCGGCGCCGCACAGCTGCTGGCCCGCGAGCTGCCTGAAGAAAGCCTCAAGGATTACACCAACGTGATCATCGAAGAGGCCGATCGTCTGCGTAATCTGGTCGACCGCATGCTCGGTTCCAACAAGCTGCCGTCGCTGGCGATGACCAACGTGCACGAAGTGCTTGAACGAGTGTGCAGCCTGGTCGAGGCCGAAAGTCAGGGCTGCATCACGCTGGTGCGCGACTATGACCCAAGCATTCCCGACGTCTTGATCGACCGCGAGCAAATGATCCAGGCCGTGCTCAATATCGTGCGCAACGCCATGCAGGCCATCAGCGGCCAGAACGAGCTGCGCCTGGGACGAATCACCCTGCGCACCCGCGCCATGCGTCAGTTCACTATCGGCCACGTTCGCCATCGGCTGGTCAGCAAGATCGAAATCATCGACAACGGCCCCGGTATTCCGGCCGAACTTCAGGAAACCATTTTTTACCCGATGGTCAGTGGCCGCCCGGATGGCACAGGGCTAGGTCTTGCCATTACCCAGAACATCATCAGCCAGCACCAGGGCCTGATCGAGTGTGACAGCCATCCCGGCCACACCACGTTCTCGATCTTCCTGCCGCTGGAACAAGGAGCAGCTTCGACATGAGCCGTAGTGAAACTGTCTGGATCGTAGACGACGATCGTTCTATCCGCTGGGTACTGGAAAAGGCCTTGCAACAGGAAGGCATGACCACGCAGAGCTTCGACAGCGCCGACGGGGTGATGAGCCGTCTGGCCCGTCAGCAGCCGGACGTGATCATTTCCGACATCCGCATGCCCGGTGCCAGTGGTCTGGACCTGCTGGCGCGGATTCGCGAGCAGCATCCACGTCTGCCGGTGATCATCATGACCGCCCATTCAGATCTGGACAGCGCCGTGGCGTCTTATCAGGGTGGCGCTTTCGAGTACCTGCCCAAGCCGTTCGACGTCGATGAAGCCGTCTCGCTGGTCAAACGCGCCAATCAGCACGCCCAGGAACAGCAAGGCTTGGACGTCGCACCGACCCTGACCCGCACCCCTGAAATCATTGGCGAAGCGCCAGCGATGCAGGAAGTATTTCGCGCTATCGGGCGCCTGAGCCACTCCAACATCACTGTTCTGATTAACGGTGAGTCGGGGACCGGTAAAGAGTTGGTCGCTCATGCACTGCACCGCCACAGCCCGCGTTCGGCCTCGCCGTTCATTGCACTGAACATGGCGGCGATTCCCAAGGACTTGATGGAGTCAGAGCTGTTCGGCCACGAAAAAGGCGCATTCACCGGCGCGGCCAACCTGCGTCGCGGTCGTTTTGAACAGGCCGACGGCGGCACACTGTTTCTCGATGAAATCGGCGATATGCCAGCCGACACCCAGACCCGTCTGCTGCGCGTGCTGGCCGATGGCGAGTTCTACCGGGTAGGCGGGCACACGCCGGTCAAGGTCGATGTGCGGATCATTGCCGCGACACACCAGAACCTGGAAACCCTGGTACAGGCCGGCAAGTTCCGTGAGGACTTGTTCCATCGCCTGAACGTGATCCGTATCCACATTCCGCGCATGTCGGACCGCCGCGAGGACATCCCGACCCTGGCCAAGCACTTCCTCAGCCGTGCGGCTCAGGAACTGGCAGTCGAACCCAAGCTGCTCAAGGCCGAGACCGAGGAATACCTCAAGCATCTGCCGTGGCCTGGCAACGTGCGACAGCTGGAAAACACTTGCCGCTGGATCACGGTCATGGCCTCGGGCCGTGAAGTGCACATCAGCGATCTGCCACCAGAACTGCTGAGCCTGCCGCAGGACGCAGCACCGGTCACCAACTGGGAACAGGCGCTGCGTCAGTGGGCCGACCAGGCGTTGTCTCGCGGTCAGTCCAGCCTGTTGGACAGCGCTGTGCCGACTTTCGAGCGGATCATGATCGAAACCGCCCTCAAGCACACCGCCGGCCGCCGCCGCGACGCCGCCGTGCTGCTGGGCTGGGGCCGCAACACCTTGACCCGCAAGATCAAGGAACTGGGCATGAAGGTCGATGGCGGGGATGACGACGAGGCTGACGAGGGCTGAGCCGTCTCAGGCACTGTCATTTCTGACAGTTACCCGCCCGTTAATGATTAGCTTCTTTTGACTCCACTCAAGGAGTCATAAGGAGCTGATCAATATGGAAAATAAATTACTCGGCGAACCTGACGCCCGACAGCACGCCAATAATTTACGTTTGCTTGCAGCACTGCCGCATGGTGCCAGCATTGAAAAACGCGAGCGGATTGTTGACTACGACATCGTCGAACTCGCCGCACTGCTGCGCGAGGGCAATCCTGAAAAGCTGACCTCTGAACAACTGTTCATGGCGTACTGGAACCGCATCCTTCAGTTCAATGGCCCGGAAGAAACCTACGGCAATAACGGCAAATACAACGCTTTTGTGCGGCTGGAAGATTTCTCGACACTGTTGAAGCAGGCAATACTCGCCGATCAATGGCTGACCACTCCAGACGATGAACGCGGTCCGGCACCTCCGCTGTGCGGAATCCCCTTCGGCATAAAAGACTCCTTCGCCCTCCAGGGCCTTGAAAGCAAAAACGGCACTCAGGCTTTTTCCGGCAACCTGGCATTACGTGATGCAACATGCGTAGCCCGGCTAAGGGCTCAGGGCGCAATCATTATCGGTCATACCATCTGCTCCGAACTCTCGACCCATACGGTCGGCCAGTTTGCTGGGAATGCGTGGGACCCTACACGTACGCCAGGCGGGTCCAGTCAGGGCTCGGGGGTCGCTCCGGTGGCGCGTCTGTGCGCCGCAGCGCTGGGCGAAGAGACGGCCGGCTCGATTATCATTCCTGCCGCAGCCAATGGTGCCAGCGCAATAAAACCATCGCTGGGGCTGGTGTCTGGCGCTGGCGTGATGCCACTGCGAAGCGGTTGGGATGTGGTCGGCCCCATGGCCCGTTCGATTCGCGATGCGTCGCTGATACTGTCCATCATTGCCGGCCCTGATGGAGAAAACGACCCGCAAAGCTTGTCGGCCCCATCGATAGGCGAGCAGCTTTGCATTACCCCTACCCCCGGCTCTGTTCCTCTGGAAGGGCTGACCATAGGCATTCCGCAGACGGACTGGATGTCTTCGCCAGGCCAACCACCTGCGCAGTCTTACGATCAGGACTACGGCGCTGCCTTCATCAGGTTCAAAGATCAGCTTGTAGCGCTGGGTGCCAAGGTCATCGACTTTCCTTGGCTGGATGCTGAAATCCTTGAAAACATTCCTTACTCCTCGCCAGAACCCATTCATGACCTGCTGAACAGTGATGGCAGCATTCTGATGAGCGTCAACGCTCAAGCCGTTACCAGTTACGCCAACCAACTGGAAACCCGGCACTGGTCGGCCGTGCGCGATTTTGCAGACTTGCTGGAGAATCAAGACCACAGAGACTATTTGCTACAAAGACATCCGGAGTCCTTCGATCAGGCTGCCTCACTCATTCCAGTGGGGATCAGACTTGAAGCGGAGAACAGACGTCGTCAACAACAGGGAGGTTTTGAAAAGGTACTGAATGACTATCAGATTGACTTCATGATGGTGCTACCGCTCGGAGCTCACATCGGCGAGCGGGCAGGCGCACTGGCGAAGACACTCCCGGTACAGCGTATGTACTTCGATATGCCCAACGCGCTGGCCTGGCCCATGCTGACACTGCCCATCGGTCATGGCGCGACAGGCGTGCCAAAGCAATTACCCATTACGGCGGCGTTCTGGGGCAGGCGCTTCAGTGAACCAATGCTCGTGCAGGCCGCCATCGACTTTCAGACGCACTATCCCGAGTATCACACCAAGGCGCCGCCAGACCCGGATTTCGCCCCGGCCGCAGCGTTTCATCTCTGGACACTGGACGAGATTCCATCGCAGTACTCAGCCGACCCATTGATCATTGCCGAGGGCAGAAGGAAAAAATCATGAGGACCTCCTTCTTCGTTATCCAGTGGAAGCCACTGAACAACCCGGCATTGCTGCCGGTGCAGGCGAGTGAGCCGCCAAGCGCATTTTTCAACGTGCGATGGCGGCCCACGCAGGGCCTGACTTATTACCCGGAAACGGCTGTGCTTACTCAGCCAGTGACGGCTTTTCCCACAGGTTGATTCCGCCTTCTACCGCAAAGCTGTCGATCTCGGCCAGTTCTTCCGGGCTGAACGCCAGGTTCTTCAGTGCGCCGACGTTTTCGACAATCTGCTCGGGACGGCTCGCACCGATCAGCGCTGACGTCACGCGCGGGTCACGCAGCGTCCAGGCCAGGGCCATTTGTGCCAGGCTCTGACCACGACGCTGGGCGATTTCGTTGAGCGCACGCACGTGGGCGATGTTCTGCTCGGACAGGTGCGAAGCCTGTAACGAGCCGCCGCCCGGACGATTGACCCGCGCATCCTTGGGCACGCCGTTCAGGTACTTGTCCGACAGCAGCCCTTGGGCCAGCGCAGTAAACGCGATCACGCCAGCGCCCAGCTCTTCAGTCGCGTCGAGCAGGTCTTTCTCGACCCAGCGGTTGAGCAGGTTGTAGGCCGGCTGGTGAATCAGCAACGGCACTTTCCACTCTTTGAGCAGCGCCGCTATTTCGCGGGTCTTGGCCCCGGAATACGACGAGATGCCGATATACAACGCCTTGCCCTGCTGCACTGCCGTAGCCAGCGCGCTGGCGGTTTCTTCCAGCGGGGTGTCCGGATCGAAGCGGTGCGAGTAGAAAATATCGACGTAATCCAGGCCCATGCGCTGCAGGCTCTGATCGAGGCTGGCAAGCACGTATTTACGCGAACCACCGCCCTGCCCGTACGGCCCTGGCCACATGTCCCAGCCAGCCTTGCTGGAGATGATCAGTTCATCGCGGTAGTGCTTGAAGTCTTCGCGCAGCAGGCGACCGAAGTTGATCTCGGCGCTGCCGTAGGGCGGGCCATAGTTGTTGGCCAGGTCGAAATGGTTGATGCCCAGATCGAACGCTGTGCGCAGCATGGCGCGCTGAGTGTCGATCGGCGTGCTGTCACCGAAGTTGTGCCACAGGCCGAGCGACAGCGCCGGAAGCACCAGCCCGCTGCGGCCGGTACGGCGATAAGGCATGTCGTTGTAACGATTTTCGGCAGCGATGTAAGTCATTGAATCCTCTCTTGTCTGGGGGATATTCGAGGCGTCTTGCGGTGCGTTGGCGAGCCAGAAGCGTCTGCTCGCCGCGCAAGAATCATGGCTTTTGCCAGACCACCTGCTGGATATCGACCCGCTTGGGTATCAGGTGGTTGTCGTAAAACAGATCGGCGGTCGCCTGCTGCGCACGCACGATCTCTGCTGTGATCGGCAGGCTGGGTGATTCAGGTCGATGATCAAGATACTGAGTGATGACCGCTTCGGACAAGCCCATGCTGCGCGCCAGGATCTGAATGCTTTCGTTGCGTTGCGAGCGAGTCAGCCCATCGGCCACCGTCAGTTCGTCGAGAACCTGCTGCACAAACGCCGCATTTTTCTCGGCAAAAGCCCGGCGTGCGGTATAGAACGGCCCGGACAGTCCAAGCCCTTCGCCATTGGCCAGCAGGCGGCTATGGCCTTCGTTCAGGGCGATGGAGTAGTACGGGTCCCAGATTGCCCAGGCATCGACACTGCCGTTTTCAAAGGCGGCGCGGGCATCGGCGGGGGTCAGGTAAATCGGCTGAACATCCTTGAACGTCAACCCTGCCTTGTTCAACAAGCGCAACACCACGTTATGCGAGCTGGAGCCTTTCTGAAGTGCGACCTTGCGGCCTTTCAGCTCTGCCACGCTGTGCAGCGGGCTTTCGTTGCGCACCAGTATGGTTTCCGCCTCTGGCTTGGCCGGTTCTGCGCCGATGTAGACCAGGTCTGCCCCGGCAACCTGAGCAAAGATCGGCGGAATGTCACCGGTAGAGGCAATGTCCAGACTGCCGATATTCAGTGCTTCAAGCATCTGCGGCCCGGCCGGGAATTCGATCCATTTGACTTTTGTAGCAGCAAAGCGCTTCTCCAGAAGGCCATGTTCCTTGGCCAGCACCAGCGTGATCGAGCCCTTCTGATAGCCAATGCGCAGAGTGCCAAGTTCGTCGGCAAAGGCTGTGTTGAGCAAACCGCTGAAAGCCAGAATGGCGGCGATAAACGTGAATGGTTTCATGGGGGATCCCTTAATTCTGTATAAAAATCTGCCTTTGATTCTGGCCGAAGGCCGTGGGAGCGAACTTGTTCGCGAAAGGGCCGGTACAAGCACTGAAAATTCATCGTCTGAAATACCGTCTTCGCGAACAATGCGGACCACCGCCCCGGTCGCTCCCACGCCCTGCGGGCAGAAGCCCGCTTTCTGCGCTCATCAGGACTTGCATGCGGCAACGATCAAAATTTGTAAGCAGGCCGCTGCAGCCCCAGGTTCTCGCGCAACGTTGTGCCTTCATATTCAGTACGAAACAGCCCGCGCCGCTGTAGCTCCGGCACCAGCAATTGCGCGACGTCTTCCAGACCTCCCGGCAAATGCGGCACCAGCACGTTGAAGCCGTCTGCCGCGCCGTGTTCGAACCAGGTTTGCAGCTCATCGGCGATCTGCTCAGGCGTACCGATCAGGCTGTAATGCCCTCGCCCACCGGCAATCCGCCGTCCCAGCTGCGCCAGGGTCAGGTTTTCCTGATCGGCCAGTTCGGTGAGCAGTTTCTGCCGGCTGCGCTGGCCGCTGTCAGTTAGCGGCAGCTCTGGCAACGGGCCGTCCAGCGGGTAGCCCGACAGGTCGAAATTGCCCAGCATACGGCCTAACAGGGCGACACCCACCTGAGGCTCGACCAGCTCCTGAAACGACTCGAATTTCGCTTTCGCCAACGCCTCGGTTTCGGCCACGACGATGAACACGCCGGGCATGACTTTCAACGAATCTGCGTCACGTCCGTATCCGCCAAGGCGGCCCTTGATGTCCGCATAAAACGCCTGGGCACTGGCCAGCGAGGTCTGTGCGGTGAACACCACTTCCGCGGTCTGCGCCGCCAGATCGCGGCCGACTTCAGAGGAACCCGCCTGCACGACCACGGGCTGCCCTTGCGGCGAACGCGCCACGTTCAGCGGGCCTTTGACACTGAAGTGCTCACCCTGATGATTGAGCACATGTAATTTGGCCGGGTCGTAATATTCACCGCTGGTCTTGTCGCGGGTAAACGCGTCATCTGCCCAGCTGTCCCACAGGCCGGTCACCACCTGATGAAACTCCCGTGCGCGGCTATAGCGCTCGGCATGCCCCACATGCTCGGCGCGCCCGAAGTTCTGCGCTTCGGCGGCGGCATCGGAGGTCACCAGATTCCAGCCCGCTCGCCCCCCGGACAAGTGATCCAGCGAGGCGAACTTGCGAGCAACGTGATACGGCTCGTTGTAGGTGGTGGTCGCCGTCGCGATCAGACCGATGTGATCGGTCACCGCGCTCAACGCCGAGAGCAGAGTCAGCGGCTCGAAATGATCAGAGCGGGCCATGCGGCTGGCGATATCGCCGGTGGCGGCAGCCACGCTGTCGGCCACGAACAACGTATCGAATTTTGCCGCTTCCGCGACCTTGGCCACGTGCCGATAGTGCTTGAAATCCAGCCCTGCATCGGCAGGCACATCAGGGTGACGCCAAGCCGCAACGTGGTGCCCGGTGGCCATCAGAAAAGCGCCGAGTTTCATCTGTCGAGCAGTCGTGCTCATTCTTCACTCCTTACTGTGTTACCGCGTGCCACGACTCAAAAATCCTTGCGTAGCTGTACGCCGAAATAACGCTCGTTATCACGCGGTACAGACCGGTAAACATAGCTACCACCGGTGGCCAGCATCGGCGAATAGGACTTGTCTGCCAGATTCTTGCCGAGCAGCGCCACGCGCCAGCCACTGTTGTAATCGGCCAATGCCACGCTGGCATTCCAGATGCCGTAAGCGCCTTGCTTGGTGTCCGGGTTCTGGCTGATGTCGTACTGCACTTCGCTCTGCCAGCTGTAATCGGTGCCCAACTCGATATCCAGACCGTTGTCCAGCGGGATGGTGTAGTCGGCACGAACGTAGCTTTTCCAGTCAGGGCTATACGGCAGGGTTTTGCCATCGACGTTGCACGACGCCGCTGCACCGGCCGGGCAGGCAAAGCTGTCGATGCGCGCCTTGGTGTAAGACAGCGCGCCGGAGAATTTCAGGTTACGGGTGGCCTGCAAGGCGTAATCCAGTTCGACGCCTTCAGTACTGACACTGCCTGCGTTGATCAGCCGCGTAACGACCTGCCCGGCAACGCTGTCGAAGAAGTTCGCCTGATAGTTATCGTAATCGCTATGGAACACCGCCAGGTTGGTGGTCAGGCGATTGTTCCAGGTGGTGGCCTTGACCCCGACTTCCCAGGTGTTCGAGGTCTCCGGTTTCAAAGCGTCGGTGTCACGCGGCTGCATGTTGAAGAACACGTTGTAAGCCGGGCCTTTATAGCCGCGCGAGTAGGTGATGTAGGTCATCACGCTGTCGCTCAGGTCATATTGCAGACCCAGCCGCCCGGACTTGCCATCCTCGTCCACCGAACCGGAACTGCTGGTCGCAGGCTGAATGCCGCTGACCGTGGTCGCCGATGTCGAAACGCGGCGATGGTCGTATTCCAGATCATCGTGGGTCCAGCGCGCCCCGGCAATCGCACGGAAGTCCGGGGTGAAGTTGAAGGTGGTTTCGCCGAATACCGAATAGCTGTCGGTGGTGGTGCTGTAATCGGCGATACCACGGTCCTGACGGGTTGGCGTGATGAGCGTGCGCTGGTAGGTCTCGTCGCTCTTGCCATGCATATAGAACAGACCGCCGACATACTCGACAAACTGGCCCTTTGGCGATGCCAGACGTAGCTCCTGAGAGTACTGATTGAACTCCAGATCGCCTTTGTCTTCGGTGCCGGGGAATGCAGCGGTGACGGTGCCGAGACGGTCGCCATCCTGATACTGGGTGTTATCCCAGCCCCGCCAGGCGGTGATGGAGGTCAGGGTGTAATCGCCCAGTTGCCAGTCAAGCTGGCCGGACAGGCCCTTGTTGACGTCCTCGACATGGCTGCGGTAATCACTAAGCACGTTGCGGTTGTCACTGTCGGCGCGCACCGGTGACAGCGCACTGGCGAACGCCGGGGTCAGCGCCTTGCTCACCACGCCGTTTGGCGCGTCGTCATGGGACTGCATGTAGTCCGCGGCAAGGGTGAAGGTGATGTCGTCGTTGGGTGTGAATTCCAGCTTGCCGCGTGCGCCCTTGCGGTTGTAACCGTTAACTTCCTGACCGTTGAGCTTGTTATCGACGTTGCCGTCATAGCTGCCGAACAGCGTGGTAATCGAGCCCTTGAGGGTTTGCGGAATCAGACTGCCGCCGATGCCGAAACGGGTGCGGCTTTCGTTGCCGCTGTAATACGACTGATCGATGTAACCGTGGGTCTCTTCGGTCGGCGCCTTGGTAGTGACGTTGAGCACGCCAGCCGAGGCATTCTTGCCAAACAACGTACCTTGCGGGCCGCGCAGCACTTCGATGCGCTCAAGGTCGAGCAGGTCCAGCGTGGCCTGGCCCGGACGCGCGTACACCACGCCATCGATGACTGTCGCCACTGTAGGCTCGACACCCGGCGAGGTGGAAATGGTGCCGACACCGCGAATGAACAGCGAGGTGTCCTTGTTGGACGCACCGGTACGGAAATTCAGCGAAGGCACTTGCTGAACGATGCTGGCCACGCCGTTGCGATTGTCCCGCTCCAGCTGTTCGCCCTGAATTACCGAAACTGCGACCGGTACTTTTTGCAGCGACTCTTCACGGCGCGTGGCCGTTACGGTGACGGACTCCAGCGCTACCGTTTCAGTGCTCTGCGTTGCTGCGTTATCTGCCATTGCCGGAACCCACGGCAACGCCGCAAGCCCCATCAACAGCCAGCCATAACGGCGCCCCCGCGCCGCATGAGCCTGATCGATGGCTTGCGCCAGTAGTGTGTGTTTGATGCTATCCCCATGTGTTGTGTGCATCTGCGTGCCTACCTGAAATATGCCCTGATCCGACAATGCGATACGCACTGACGCCTGTTGATTGCTGGCTAAACCGGGGTCCGGGCATTCGCGGTGGCGAGTAGCAGACAAACCATCTTTGTTAGCGCTAACATAGCCAGTATCAGGAAACGGCGAATAGATCGTCCAATACTGAAAAATTAGTTTTATATTCTTTTTACTTTTATACGAAGTGATCGAGCATGGCCGACGAGAAACCCGCGACACGCAAACGCCGAGGCGCAGGCCGGGTGACGATCACGGCAGTGGCGCGTGAGGCCGGTGTCTCGGCCATTACCGTATCGCGCTATTTCAATCAGCCGGAGCAAGTCTCGCCCGAACTGCGTGAGCGGATTGCAGCCGTGGTTAATGCGCTGGGCTATGTGCCCAATCTGGTGGCAGGCGGCCTGGCGTCGGCGCGCAGCCGGGTGGTAGCGATGGTGATTCCCAACATCTCCGGGCCGATCTTCGCCAACACCATTCAGGGTTTCAGCGACACGCTGAGCCAGCATGGTTTTCAGTTGCTGCTGGCCTCCAGCTACTTTTCCGCCGAACAGGAAGAAAGCGCAGTGCGGGCGTTTCTGGGCTGGTCACCGGCAGCACTGGTGCTGACCAGTCGTTTCCACAGCCCGGCTACCGAGAAAATGATCGAGCAGACCGATGTCCCGGTGATCGAAACCTGGGACCACCAGCCCGAACGCAGCCCGATCCAGATTGGCTTTTCTCACTATGACGTCGGCGTCACGGCAGCCCGCTATTTGTACGACAAGGGCTACCGCCGCATCGCGTTCGTGCAGAACAGCATCGCAGGCGACTTCAGCGCACTGGAGCGGCGTGACGGCTATATCGCCACACTTGAAGGGCTCGGCATCAAACCGTGGGTCTTTGTCCCTGACGCCGGACGCGCGCCGTTCGAAGCAGGCAAACAGGCCATGGAAACACTAATGAGCCAAACACCGCGCCCCGACGCCATCTTCTTCGCCAACGACAACCTGGCAGCCGGCGCCCTGCTCGCCAGCCAGCGCGCAGGCCTGCATATACCGAAGGATTGTGCCGTGATGGGCTTTGGCGATTACGCCTTCGCAGAAATGATGCTCCCTAGCCTGACCACTATCAAACCGCCAGCATTGGAGATCGGCGTACTGGCCGCAACGCGTGTGCTTGAAAGCCTTGGCGTGTTGCCGGTGGAGGGAGACATACAGCGGCTGAATTTGCTGGAGTGCCGGTTGGTAGAGCGCGAGAGTACGTGAGCCCGACGCAATCTCAAGCCTACGCTGGGGGGCGTAGAACGATGACTTCAGCCATCGTGCGACGCTCCGCGTCGCATGCCGTTCTGGACGCTCTGCGTCCTCGCCTGAACATGAGGCGCGGCGCAGAGCGTGAGGGACGATAGGTGCTCTTAATCCTCTATCACCGCACCAGATGCAAGAACTGCATATGCCGTTCGTACTGGTCGAGCACGTCGTTGATGACCTGTTCCTTGGTGTAGCCCACCAGATCGTAGTCCTGACTGCCTTCGCTCAGGTGAACCTCGGCGCGGTAGTAGCGGCGGTTGTTCAACTGTTTGGAACCCATGCCGCCACGCGCGAACGAAGGGGTGAAGAAGCCCTTCATCTGCACCTGATAGATGAACGGACGCTCTTCGCCGTGACCGATTTCCAGGGTCACCGAGTCGTTGGAAGGGTCAGGTACGTTGACCACGCTCAAGCCCTTCTCGACAAACACCGCTGTCACTTCTTCAATCGCTGGACGCACGGTCTGGTCAAGGAAGCGATACACCTCGTCTCGCGACGGGTAATGCACGGCCTGGCTCAGACGCTGACGCCAGCCGCCACGTCGTGAGCCGGACACTGGTGCCAGCGAATACAGTTGCGCAATCTGGCGCTGGGATTCCATGACGAACGCTTTGTGCAGGCCCCACATCATCAGTAGCAGGATCAGCGAGAACGGCAACGACGTCAGCACCACCGCTGATTTAAGCGCATCGATACTGCCCGAGAACAGCAGGCCGCTGGTGATCAGTGCAGTCGCCACACCCCAGAACACCCGCAGCCATTTCGGACCGTCTTCGTCAGGGTTGCCGCCTTTGGCGGAAAGCGTCGACAGCACCACCGTGCCCGAATCGGCAGAGGTGACAAAGAACACAAAGCTGATAAATACCGTGACCGCAATGACAGTCTTGCTCCACGGATAGGTTTCCAGCAGCAGGTACAGGGTCATCGACGGATCATCGATGGCCGACTGGCCCAGCGCAGTCATGCCGTGGTTGAGCACCTGATCGATGGCGCTGTTGCCGAAGATCGACATCCAGGCCAGGGTGAAACCCAGCGGGATCAGCAACACACCGAAGACGAACTCACGGATGGTCCGGCCACGCGAGATGCGCGCAATGAACAGGCCCACGAACGGCGCCCAGGCAATCCACCAGGCCCAATAGAACACGGTCCAGCCGCCCAGCCAGTCACTCGGCTCGTTGTAGGCATACACGTCGAAACTCTTGCTCGGCAGTGCACCCAGGTAGTCACCGATGTTCTGCACCAGCGTGTTGAGCAAGTGCTGAGTCGGGCCGGCAAACAGCACGAACAGCAGCAGCGCACAGGCCAGCAGCATGTTGATGTCGGACATGACGCGCACGCCCTTGTCGACACCGGCTATCGCGACCAGAATCGCCGCGCCCATCATCAGGGTAATCAGACCGACCTGAATCCAGTGGGTATGCGCCACGCCAAACAGGTAATCCAGACCGGAATTGAGGTGCAATACCCCGAAGCCCATGTCTGCGCCCAAGCCGAAGATGGTCGCAATGATGCCGAAGCCATCGACCGCGTAACCGATAGGGCCATTGATGCGCTTGCCGATCAGCGGGTACAACGCCGAACGCAGGGCCAGCGGCAGGTTGTGGCGATAAGCGAAGTAGGCCAGCGCCATGCCGACAAAGGCAAACACGCCCCAGCCATGCAGGCCCCAGTGCAGAAACAGCAACTGCATGCCCTGACGCGCGGCCTCAGCCGTACCGCCTTCGCCCTGCGGCGGTTGCAGCAGGTGCGTCAGTGGCTCTGAAACGCAGAAAAAGAACAGCGTGATGCTGATGCCGGCGGCAAACAGCATCCCGGCCCATGACAGGTAACTGAACTCGGGTTCGTCGTGGTCGGCGCCGAGCTTGATCTTGCCGAAGCCCGACAAGGCGGTGACCACCACGAAGACCAGATACAGCGTCATGACCATCATGTAGTACCAGCCGACCGTATTGGCCGCCCAGTTTTGCGCCGCCAGCAGCCATTCTCCGCTGGCTTGCGGGAAGGCAATGACAACGATGCCAAAAATCAGAATAAAGCTCGCGGCGAAGTAGAACACTGGAGCGTTCATGCGGACGTTGCCGCTTGAAGAAGTACTCGGAGAGCTCATCGGTTGCGTGCCTCCGGACTGATAAAACCAACTGCAAAAAGCGGATACGGCAAGGGTAAGCCTCCTGTTGTGAGCGGGCAGCGAACCACCGGTTTAACTTGAACGAGCGTTCAATTTAAACATGAAAGTGCCCGTAAAGACTAATCGGGGGCCAGTGAATGCTCGCTCAGGCTTGGGTATGACGCATGCTTGAGCGGGATCGTTCCCATCCTCAGGCAACACAATTCAGGCCCTCCCAACGGGGATTTTTCAGGTATCTATAAATGACCGATGTTGACCCTGCGACCCTGCGCACATTTACCGCACCATTCTGTTACCTGCCGCCCCAAAAGCGCGCAAATCACGCTTCAGGTAACACGCCTGACCTCGCCTCACACATTGTTCGCCTGCTCGGAAAAGTCCGCTACCCCTTGAAAACACTGAGCCGCAGGGCCATCGAACGATCAATGAACAGCCGCCAGACAAAGTTGGTCTTCTGATTGCATATGCTTGTATGTACAAGTAGAGACAGGCTAGACATTCTGTCTTTCTACTGGACTGAATCGGCCTGCTTCGCCAGGCACTGTTCGCCCTTCAACGGGCTGGTTCGCATTGATCGCCGAGGATTTTTTTGTGACCGAGAATAATCAAGACCTGAAGCAGAACTGGACCCGCCATCGCGAAGGCGTCGTACGGGCTGCCCGCGGCACTCAATTGACAGCCAAAAGCTGGCTGACCGAAGCGCCGCTGCGCATGTTGATGAACAACCTCGACCCGGAAGTCGCCGAGAACCCCAACGAGTTGGTGGTTTATGGTGGCATCGGTCGCGCTGCGCGCAACTGGGAGTGCTACGACAAAATCGTCGAAAGCCTCACTCAGCTCAACGATGATGAGACCCTGCTGGTGCAGTCCGGCAAGCCGGTTGGTGTGTTCAAGACCCACAGCAACGCCCCGCGCGTACTGATCGCCAATTCCAACCTGGTGCCGCACTGGGCCAGCTGGGAGCACTTCAACGAACTGGATGCCAAGGGCCTGGCAATGTATGGCCAGATGACCGCAGGCAGCTGGATCTACATCGGCAGCCAGGGAATCGTGCAAGGCACCTACGAAACCTTCGTCGAAGCCGGACGCCAGCACTATGACGGCAATCTCAAGGGTCGCTGGGTGCTGACCGCAGGTTTGGGCGGCATGGGTGGCGCGCAGCCGCTGGCCGCGACATTGGCCGGGGCCTGCTCGCTGAACATCGAATGTCAGCAGAGCCGTATCGATTTCCGCATCAAGACCCGCTACGTCGACGAACAGGCCGCTGATCTGGATGACGCTCTGGCGCGCATTGCCAAATACACCGCCGAAGGCAAAGCCATCTCCATCGCCCTGTGCGGCAACGCAGCAGAAATTCTGCCGGAAATGGTCCGTCGCGGTGTGCGCCCGGACATGGTCACCGACCAGACCAGCGCCCACGACCCGCTCAATGGCTACCTGCCCAAAGGCTGGACCTGGGACGAGTACCGTGCCCGCTCGGTCAGCGAGCCGGCCAGTGTGGTCAAGGCGGCCAAGCAATCGATGGCCGAACACGTCGAAGCCATGCTCGCCTTCCAGCAAGCGGGCATTCCTACCTTCGACTATGGCAACAACATTCGCCAGATGGCCAAAGAAGTCGGCGTCGCCAATGCCTTCGATTTCCCCGGTTTCGTCCCGGCCTACATCCGCCCGTTGTTCTGCCGCGGCATCGGGCCGTTCCGCTGGGCCGCGCTGTCGGGTGACCCAGAAGACATCTACAAGACCGACGCCAAGGTCAAGGAACTGATTCCCGACGACGATCACCTGCACAACTGGCTGGACATGGCCCGTGAACGCATCAGTTTTCAGGGGCTGCCCGCGCGCATCTGCTGGGTCGGCCTGGGTCAGCGCGCCAAGCTGGGTCTGGCCTTCAATGAAATGGTTCGCAGCGGCGAGCTGTCGGCACCGGTGGTAATCGGCCGCGACCACCTGGACTCCGGTTCGGTCGCCAGCCCCAACCGCGAAACCGAATCCATGCGCGATGGCTCCGATGCCGTCTCCGACTGGCCGCTGCTCAATGCCCTGCTCAATACCGCCAGCGGCGCGACCTGGGTTTCGCTGCACCACGGCGGCGGCGTGGGCATGGGCTTCTCGCAGCACTCCGGCATGGTGATCGTCTGTGACGGTACGGACGAAGCCGCCGAACGCATCGCCCGCGTCCTTCATAACGACCCGGCCACCGGTGTGATGCGCCATGCCGATGCCGGTTATGACATTGCCATCGACTGTGCCAGAGAGCAGGGCTTGAACCTGCCGATGATCGGACGTTAAGGGGGCTGCGGTTATCAAACCGACAGACTCGGGGGAACGGGCATGAACATGCCCACAGGCCGGATGCCTACTTGAAGCTGCCGTCATCCATTTCAGGCTTAGGAGCATCGATAATGAATATGAAAAAGGCCCTGCTGACCACCTTGGTATCCGCTGGCCTGCTCGCCAGCGCAGGCACAAGTCAGGCTGCCGGCTGGTGCGAATCAGGCAAGCCGGTGAAATTCGCCGGTCTTAACTGGGAAAGCGCGATGCTGCTGACCGACATTCTGCAGGTCGTTCTGGACAAGGGTTACGGCTGCACCGTTGACGCCCTGCCTGGTAATTCCATCGCCATGGAAAACGCCTTGAGCACCAACGATATCCAGATCTTTGCCGAAGAATGGGTCGGCCGCAGCGAGGTCTGGAGCAAGGCCGCCGCAGCCGGAAAAGTGGTCGGTGTCGGCGCGCCTATCGTTGGCGCAGTGGAAGGCTGGTATGTGCCCCGCTATGTGATCGAAGGCGATGCCAAACGCAAGCTTGAAGCCAAGGCACCCAACCTGAAATCCATCAGCGATCTGGCCCAATATTCGGCGGTGTTCAAGGATCAGGAAGAGCCCGGCAAAGGCCGCTTCTACAACTGCCCGGCTGGCTGGACCTGCGAGCTGGAAAACAGCGAAATGCTCAAGAGCTATGGCCTGGAAAGCAAATACACCAACTTCCGCCCGGGCACCGGCCCTGCGCTGGATGCGGCTATTCTCTCCAGCTACAAACGTGGCGAGCCGATCCTGACCTACTACTGGTCGCCGACTCCGCTCATGGGCCAGGTGGACCTGGTGCGTCTGGAGGAGAAAGCCGGGGTCAACAAGACGATCGATATCAAGGTCGGCGTGTCCAAAGTGTTCCACGATGAGGCCCTTGAACTGGTCGCCATCCTGGAAAAGGTCAACCTGCCTATCGACCTGCTCAACCAGAACCTGGGGCGCATGGCCAAGGAACGTATCGAATCGCCGAAGCTGGCGAAGATTTTCCTGAAAGAGCACCCCGAAGTCTGGCACAAATGGATCAGCGAAGACGCCGCGAAAAAGGTGGACGCTTCGCTGTAAACGAAAGGGCAGTCGGACTGACAAATCCGACTGCCCTGACGTTGACCCGACACACCTCATTTGAGAGCCGCTTATGTTTCCTGAAAGCTTCACTTTCTCGATCGCCAACTGGGTCAACGACGGGGTCGACTCGCTGGTGACTCAGTATGGCGATGTGTTCCGGCACATTTCCGACACCCTGCTATGGGCCATCGTCAACCTCGAAAGCCTGCTGCGCATGGCGCCGTGGTGGCTGATGCTGATAATCGTTGGCGGCATTGCCTGGCACGCGACACGCAAGATCGTCACGACGCTGGTCATCGTCGGCCTGCTGTTTCTGGTCGGTGCGGTCGGGTTGTGGGACAAGCTGATGCAGACATTGGCGCTGATGCTGGTCGCCACGATCATTGCGGTACTGATCGGCATTCCACTGGGCATTCTCTCCGCGCGCAGCAATCGCCTGCGCTCGGTGCTGATGCCGCTGCTGGACATCATGCAGACCATGCCCAGCTTCGTTTACCTGATTCCGGTGCTGATGCTGTTCGGCCTGGGCAAGGTCCCGGCCATCTTCGCCACGGTGATCTATGCCGCGCCGCCATTGATTCGTCTGACCGACCTGGGCATTCGTCAGGTTGACGGTGAAGTGATGGAAGCCATCAACGCCTTCGGTGCCAACCGCTGGCAGCAGCTGTTTGGTGTGCAACTGCCACTGGCCATGCCGAGCATCATGGCCGGGATCAACCAGACCACCATGATGGCGCTGTCGATGGTTGTCATCGCCTCGATGATCGGCGCACGCGGGCTGGGTGAAGACGTGCTGGTGGGCATTCAGACGCTCAACGTCGGACGCGGGCTGGAAGCGGGTCTGGCCATCGTCATTCTGGCGGTCGTCATCGACCGTATCACGCAGGCCTATGGCCGCCCACGGCATGAGGCGCACAAATGAGCAGCGTGGAACCGAGCAAGATCGTCGTTAAAAACGTATTCAAGATTTTTGGCAACCGCTCAAAGGAAGCACTGGCGCTGATCAAACAGAACCAGAGCAAGGATCAGGTACTGGCGCAAACTGGCTGCGTGGTCGGGGTCAACGACCTGTCGCTGTCGATCGGCAGTGGCGAAATCTTCGTCATCATGGGCCTGTCCGGTTCCGGCAAATCGACGCTGGTACGCCACTTCAACCGCCTGATCGACCCTACCAGCGGCGAGATTCTGGTCGATGGCGAAGACATCCTGCGCTACGACATGGAGGCGCTGCGCCAATTCCGTCGGCACAAGATCAGCATGGTGTTCCAGAGCTTCGGCCTGCTGCCGCACAAGACCGTGCTGGCCAACGTCGCGTACGGCCTGAAAGTGCGCGGCGAGAGCAAGGCGCTGTGCCAGGAACGCGCGCAGCACTGGATAACGACCGTAGGCCTGAAGGGCTATGAGAACAAATACCCGCACCAGCTTTCTGGCGGCATGCGTCAGCGTGTGGGTCTGGCCCGCGCGCTGGCGGCCGACACCGACATCATTCTGATGGACGAAGCGTCCAGCGCCCTCGACCCGTTGATTCGCGCCGAGATGCAGGACCAGTTGCTGGAACTGCAAGCCAGCCTGCACAAGACCATCGTGTTCATTACCCACGACCTGGACGAAGCGGTACGCATCGGCAATCGCATCGCGATCCTCAAGGATGGTCGATTGATTCAGGTCGGTACACCGAAAGAAATCCTTCACTCGCCCGCCGACGATTACGTGGACCGTTTCGTTCAGCGCCGCGTGGCTACCCTTTAAGGACCGTTGCAGATGTCGCGAGCAGAACAGATCGTCATCGGTGAAGCCCCGCTGGGCTGGCAGGACGTAGTCGCCGTGGCCCGCCATGAGGCGCAACTGGTGTTGTCGGATGCCGCCTGGGCGCGGATCGATAACGCGCAGGCCATCGTGCAGCAGATTGTCGTCAGCGGCGAGCGCGCCTATGGCGTGAACACCGGGCTCGGCGCGCTGTGCAATGTGTCACTGCAAGGCGAACAGCTCAGTCGCCTGTCGCGCAATACCCTGCTCAGCCATGCCTGCGGCGTGGGTGCGCCGCTGGCCGACGAGCAGGCTCGCGCAATCATCTGCGCCGCGATTCTCAACTACAGCCAGGGCAAGTCCGGCATTCACCGGCAAGTGGTCGAAGCGCTGCTGGCCCTGCTCAACCGAGGCATCACGCCGCAAGTACCGGCGCAGGGCTCGGTGGGTTACCTGACGCACATGGCGCACGTCGGCGTCGCGTTGCTGGGCATCGGCCAAGTCAGCTATCGCGGGCAGATCGTCCCGGCTGAGCAGGCCTTGGACGAAGAAGGTCTGGCTCCGGTCATCCTCGGTGCCAAGGACGGATTGTGCCTGGTCAACGGCACACCGTGCATGACCGGCCTGAGCTGTCTGGCCATCGCCGACGCCGAGCGTCTGAGCCAGTGGGCCGACGTGATCGGCGCGATGAGCTTCGAAGCACTGGGCGGTCAGCTGGATGCATTCGATGAGAGCATTCTTGCCCTCAAACCGCATCCCGGTATGCAGCAGGTGGGCAAAAACCTGCGCAGCGTATTGGCGGGCAGCGAAGTGCTTGCCAGCCGCCAGGGCATTCGTACCCAGGACGCGCTGAGCATCCGCTCGATTCCCCAAGTGCATGGCGCAACCCGCGATCAGTTGGCTCATGCCATTCGCCAGATCGAGACCGAGCTGAACTACCCCATGCTGCTCGGCACGCCCGATGACTGGCGCGTGGTGTCTCAGGCCAATCCGCATGGCCAGTCGGTGGCGATGGCGGCAGACCTGCTGTGCATGGCGCTGGCAGAACTGGGCTCCATCGCCGAGCGACGCCTCGACCGCCTGATCAACCCGATGGTCAGCGGCCTGCCGGCGTTTCTGGTCAGCCAGCCGGGGGTGAATTCGGGGATGATGATCGTTCAGTACGTCGCCGCCTCGCTGTGCGCGGAAAACCGCCAGATGGCGCAACCGGCGGTGGTCGATAACTACGTCACCTCCGGCCTGCAGGAAGACCATCTTAGCCTGGGCACCAGTGCCGCGCTCAAGCTGCACAAAGTGCTAGGGTCTGTTCCCGTTTCACATTGGCAGCCACAGAAAAGCGCAGGCCATTGCTATGACGCTTTCATAGTTTCTCTTGAGTTTGTCGAACCGAGAAGCCGCCGCCCGGAAATGCTTCAACCGGGCAAAGGCGTTTTCTACGAGATGTCGATTGCGATATAACCCTTTGTCCAGATCTGCGTTCCCTTTCAGAGAATTGCGCTTTCGTGGAATCACCACTTTGCTGCCTTGCTGCTCGACCTGAGCGCGTATCGCTTCAGTGTCGTAGCCCTTGTCCGCAATGATCACTTCTGCATTGGGCATCTTGGCAATCAACGAGGCCGCCTGCGAACAATCATTGGTCTGGCCTCCGGTCACGTCAAATGCAATGGGCAGCCCACAAGCGTCTACAGCCAGGTGAATCTTGCTGGTGTTACCGGCTCGGCTTTTTCCGATGGCCTGGTCCTGCGTGCTGGCAGCACCTGCACTGTGCTGATGAGCCTTTACATAACTGCCATCAATGAAAACCCACTCCATGTCAGGATCGGTCATCAGCACCTCAAGCACCTTGACCCACTTGCCTGAAGCAGACCAGGCATTGAACCGCTTGTAGACCTTGCTCCAGTTTCCAAACGCTTTCGGCAGGTCTCGCCAAGGGCAACCCACACGCATGCGGTACAGCATGCCTTCAACCGTGGTGCGCAAATCTCGCTTGTTGTAGATCGATTCGTGCAGCAAAATTTCTCGAAGCTTCGGCCAGTGCTCATCACTGAGCATTAATCGGGGCATTGCAGGCTCGTATTGGTGTTGTGTGAGAACTCCAACAATACGGGCCTGTTCTCATAGAGATCAATGGGTTACGTCGAAACGGGAACAGACCCTAGGCAACGTCACACAGATTCTGGCCATCGAGTATTTGCTGGCGGCCCAGGCGTTCGAATTCCTCAAGGCGCAAGGGTTTGGCGTGGGTACAGGTGCTGCGTGGCGACTGCTGCGCGAGCGGGTTCCGGCCTACGATGAAGACCGCTGGCTGGCCCCTGATATCGCCAGCAGCGCGGCCCTGCTCAAAGACGCAACATCGCTGGAAAGGGTTTTCCAGCACTGCCGCGATCATGCGGCAACCCTATAAAAAGCGGCGGACGGCCACACGCCGTTGCTGACATCAATCAAGGAGTAGCTGCATCGTGACCACTTTATCTGCCAAGACGCTGAACCTGATCCCCAGCCAACTGACCCTGGCGCAATTGCGCGCCATTCATCAGCAGCCGGTCAGGCTGACGCTGGACAGCAGTGCAGACCAGCAGATCGACGACAGCGTCGCCTGTGTCGAACGCATTCTGGCCGAGAACCGCACCGCCTACGGGATCAACACCGGCTTTGGCCTGCTCGCCTCGACGCGGATTGCCAGCGAAGACCTGGAAAATCTGCAGCGTTCGCTGGTGCTGTCGCATGCGGCCGGTGTTGGTCAGCCGATCAGCGATGATCTGGTGCGCTTGATCATGGTGCTCAAGGTCAACAGCCTGAGCCGTGGCTTCTCGGGTATTCGTCGGGTGGTGATCGATGCATTGATCGCGTTGATCAATGCCGAGGTCTATCCGCATATTCCGCTCAAGGGTTCGGTCGGCGCTTCGGGTGACCTGGCTCCACTGGCGCACATGTCGCTGGTGCTGTTGGGCGAAGGCAAGGCGCGTTACAAGGGCGAATGGCTGAATGCCGTCGATGCATTGGCTGTCGCTGGGCTGCAACCGCTGACCCTCGCAGCCAAGGAAGGGTTGGCGCTGCTCAACGGTACGCAAGTGTCCACCGCGTATGCACTGCGCGGCTTGTTCGAGGGCGAAGACCTGTTCGCTGCAGCGTTGACCTGTGGCTCGCTGACCGTCGAAGCCGTGCTCGGTTCGCGCTCACCCTTCGATGCACGTATTCATGCAGCACGCGGTCAGCGCGGGCAGATCGATGCCGCTGCCTGCTACCGCGACTTGCTCGGCGAAAGCAGTGGCGTGTCCGAGTCGCACCGCAACTGCGACAAGGTTCAGGACCCCTACTCGCTGCGCTGCCAGCCGCAGGTCATGGGCGCATGCCTGACCCAACTGCGTCAGGCCGCCGAAGTGCTGGAAATCGAAGCCAACGCGGTGTCCGACAACCCGCTGGTGTTCGCCGCCGAGAACGACGTCATATCCGGTGGCAATTTTCACGCCGAGCCGGTCGCCATGGCGGCAGACAATCTGGCGCTGGCCATTGCCGAGATCGGCTCGCTCAGCGAACGGCGTATTTCGCTGATGATGGACAAGCACATGTCGCAACTGCCGCCCTTCCTGGTCGCCAACGGAGGCGTCAATTCCGGCTTCATGATCGCACAGGTCACGGCCGCCGCGCTGGCCAGTGAAAACAAGGCGCTGGCTCATCCGCACAGCGTCGACAGCCTGCCGACATCCGCCAATCAGGAAGACCATGTGTCGATGGCCCCGGCCGCTGGCAAGCGGTTATGGGAAATGGCAGAAAACGTTCGCGGGATCCTTGCCGTAGAATGGTTGGCTGCCTGCCAGGGTCTGGACTTGCGTGAGGGTCTGAAAACCTCTCCGAAACTGGAGCAAGCCCGCGGCCTGTTGCGCAGCAAGGTCCCGTTCTATGAAAAGGACCGTTTTTTTGCACCGGACATCGAAGCTGCCAGTCAGCTGTTGTCCTCCACTTGCCTGAACCCGCTGGTTCCTGCACGTCTGCTACCGAGTTTGTGATGTACCGCGAGCCTGGCAGGGCTCGCTTTGGTCATTGCTGCGGGAAGCCGATTGCAGGCGTTTTCGCGGCTTTTGCCATACCTGTATGTAATGAAATGGACCTGAAATGACGTCACAAGATGGTTTGAAACGCGGGTTATCCGCCCGCCACATCCGCTTCATGGCCCTGGGCTCTGCCATCGGCACAGGGTTGTTCTACGGCTCGGCCTCGGCGATTCAACAGGCCGGTCCGGCCGTATTGCTGGCGTACCTGATCGGCGGCGCGGCGGTGTACATGGTGATGCGCGCACTGGGCGAAATGGCCGTTCACGACCCGGTTTCCGGCTCGTTCAGCCATTACGCCACGCGCTACATGGGCCCGCTGGCCGGTTTCGTACTGGGCTGGACCTACGCATTCGAAATGATCATTGTCTGCCTCGCCGACGTGACCGCATTCGGCATTTACATGGGCTTCTGGTTTCCGGAGGTGCCGCGCTGGATCTGGGTGCTGGGCATCGTGTTCCTGATCGGCGCGCTCAACCTGTGCAATGTGAAAGTCTTCGGCGAAACCGAATTCTGGCTGTCGATCCTCAAGGTCAGCGCCATCGTGGCCATGATCGTCGCAGGCTTCGGCATCATGATCTTCGGCATCGGCAGCTCGACCAGCGGCACCGAAATAGGCATCAGCAACTTGTGGGCACACGGCGGCTTCATGCCCAACGGCGTTACCGGCCTGATCGCTTCGTTTGCGGTGGTGATGTTTGCCTTCGGCGGCATCGAAATCATCGGCATCACGGCAGGCGAAGCCAAAGACCCGCAACGCAGCCTGCCACAGGCGATCAACGCCGTACCGCTGCGCATTCTGCTGTTCTATGTGCTGACACTGTTTGTGCTGATGTGCATTTACCCGTGGCCGCAGATCGGCACCCAAGGCAGCCCGTTCGTGCAGATTTTCGATAATCTGGGCATTGCGTCGGCGGCAACAATCCTCAATATCGTGGTCATCTCTGCTGCGGTGTCGGCCATCAACAGCGACATCTTCGGCGCCGGGCGCATGATGTATGGCCTGGCCCGTGACGGTCAGGCACCCGCGAGCTTTGCCCGCGTGTCGCGGCATGGCGTGCCGTGGATGACCGTACTGGTGATGGGCATAGCGCTGCTGGGCGGCGTCTTGCTCAATTATCTGATACCCAAAGACGTGTTCCTGCTGATCGCTTCGCTGGCAACGTTTGCCACGGTCTGGGTCTGGCTGATGATTCTGCTCACCCAGGTTGCCATGCGCCGTTCGATGAGCTGCGAAGAGGCCGCACAACTGAAATTCGCGGTGCCGTTCTGGCCTTACGGACCGGCCGCCGCCATCGTCTTCATGCTGTTCATCTTCGGCGTGCTGGGCTATTTCCCGGATAACCGTGCAGCCTTGATCGTCGGCGCAATCTGGATTGTGCTGCTGCTCATCGCCTACGGGTTGTGGGTCAAGCCAAAGGCGCTCAACAAACCCCACTGACCAAAGAGGCCCGGAATGAAAACGCTCTGGAAACACTGTCACATCGCAAGCATGGCGCACGGTAAATACTCGATCATCGAGAATGCCGCCATCGTGACCTCCGGAGCGCTCATCGAGTGGATCGGGCCTGAAACCGAGCTGGCCGAGCCGGAACATGACAACTGTATCGATCTGGGCGGAGCATGGGTGACGCCCGGCCTGATCGACTGTCACACGCACACAGTGTTTGGCGGCAACCGCAGCGGCGAGTTCGAACAGCGTCTCCAGGGTGTGAGCTACGCCGAGATTGCCGCAGCAGGCGGCGGTATCGCCAGCACGGTGCGCGCGACTCGTGCGGCCAGTGAAGATGAGCTGTACGCCAGCGCCGAGCGACGCTTGCGACACTTGCTCAAGGACGGCGTGACTACCGTCGAGATGAAGTCAGGTTATGGGCTGGACCTGGAAAACGAGCGCAAGATCCTGCGGGTGATCCGCCGCCTGGGTAATACCCAACCGGTCACCGTACGCGCCACCTGTCTGGCCGCCCACGCCCTGCCACCGGAATACGCGGATCGCGCCGACGACTATATCAATCACATCTGCAACGACATGCTGCCGACACTGGCTGCCGAAGGGCTGGTGGATGCCGTGGACGCGTTCTGCGAGTACCTGGCGTTTTCACCTGCGCAGGTCGAGCAGGTGTTCATCAGCGCAGGGCAGTTGGCGCTGCCGGTCAAACTGCATGCCGAGCAGCTTTCTTCGCTGGGCGGGTCAAGCCTCGCGGCACGTTACAAGGCGCTGTCGGCGGATCATCTGGAGTTCATGACCGAAGACGATGCCGTCGCCATGGCCGCTGCCGGGACCGTCGCAGTGCTGCTGCCGGGGGCGTTTTACTTCCTCCGTGAAACACAGCTGCCGCCGATGGAAGCGCTGCGCAAGCACGGCGTGCCGATTGCGATTTCCACCGACCTGAACCCCGGCACCTCGCCAGGGCTGTCGTTGCGTCTGATGCTCAACATGGCCTGCACGCTGTTTCGCATGACACCTGAAGAGGCACTGGCGGGTGTGACATTCAATGCCGCCAAGGCACTGGGCATGAGCGCGACCCACGGCTCGCTGGAGGTCGGCAAGGTAGCGGATTTCGTCGCTTGGGACATTGAGCGACCGGCTGATCTGGCCTACTGGCTGGGCGGCGATCTGGATAAACGCATCGTGCGCCACGGCGTCGAATCATCGATCTGAAGGAGAGCCCTGTGGATAACGTTCTGACATTCAAACGTGGCCGCGTTCCGCTGCTGATCAGCATGCCGCATGCCGGTCTGAAACTGACCCCAGTGGTCGAAACCGCGCTGGTGGACGAAGCATTGAGCCTGCCGGACACCGACTGGCACATTCCGCGTTTGTATGACTTCGCCGCTGAATTGGGCGCCAGCACCCTGGCCGCCGAATACTCGCGCTTTGTCATCGACCTCAACAGGCCGTCTGACGACAAGCCCATGTACGCCGGTGCGACCACCGGCCTGTTTCCGTCGATCCTGTTCGATGGCGTACCACTGTTCAAGGACGGCCAGACGCCCAGCGCCGAGGAACGAGCGCGGTATATGCAACAGATCTGGACGCCGTATCACCAGACGCTGGAGCAGGAACTGCAGCGCATGCGTGACGAGTTCGGTTATGCGCTGCTGTTCGACGCCCACTCGATTCGCGGCCACATCCCGCACCTGTTCGACGGCCGCCTGCCGGACTTCAACCTCGGCACCTTCAATGGTGTGAGCTGCGACCCGGAGCTGGCCAGCCGAATGGAGCAGGTCTGCGCTGCGGCCAAAGACTACAGCCATGTGTTGAACGGGCGCTTCAAGGGCGGCCACATCACCCGCCACTATGGTGACCCGGCCAACAACATCCATGCGGTGCAGCTGGAACTGGCGCAAAGCACCTACATGGACGAGTTCGTTCCGTTCAACTACCGCCCGGACCTTGCTGAACCGACCCGCGCGGTGCTGAAACCGTTGCTGGAAACCTTCATTGCCTGGGGACAGGAGCGGTTTGGCTGACTAAGTCGGACGCAGAGCGTCCATAAAAGCGCTACCACGCAGAGCGTGGGAGCGATACTAATAACTCTGTGGGAGCGAGCTTGCTCACGAAGACAGCCGATAGCCACACCGATTATCGTTCCCATGCTCTGCGTGGGAATGCCGTTCTGGACGCTCCGCGTCCGCCCTTCAACGCCCTCGACTGATCACTTCTTGAGCAACCGCAAGCCGTTGAACACCACCAGCAAACTCACGCCCATGTCGGCAAACACAGCCATCCACATGGTCGCCATGCCCGCAAACGTGATGCCGATAAACAACACCTTGGTCGCGATTGCCAGAACAATGTTCTGCTTGAGCACTGCCGAGGTCCGACGGGACAAGCGAATGAACGTCGGTATCTTGCGCAGATCATCGTCCATCAGGGCGACATCCGCCGTCTCTATAGCAGTATCAGTACCCGCTGCCGCCATCGCAAAACCAATCTCGGCCCGAGCCAGTGCTGGTGCATCATTGATGCCGTCACCCACCATGCCTACACGATGGTTGCGAGCATAAAGGGCCTCGATGGCACTCAGCTTGTCGGCAGGCAGCAAGTTGCCTTGCGCTTCGTCGATACCGACCTGATCGGCAATCGCCTTGGCGGTGTGCGGATTGTCGCCAGTCAGCATGACCGTTTTGATGCCCAGTTCATGCAACTGAGCGATGGCTTCACGGCTGGTTTCCTTGACAGTGTCAGCCACCGCAAACAGCGCGATCGGACCGGAGGTGTCCAGCAACAGCACCACGGTCTTGCCCTGCATTTCCAGAACATCGAGCTTCGCCTCCAGCTCTGGCGAACACAGACCCAGCTCTTCAACCAGGCGATGATTGCCCAGGTGATACATCTGGCCGTTGATTGCGCCCTTCACACCGCGTCCACCCAAGGCTTCAAACGCCGAGACCTCATGCAGCTTCAGGCTGCTGTCAGCCGACTTGGCAATCGCTTGCGAAACCGGGTGATCGGAGCGACCCGCAAGGCTCGCAGCAATGGCCGGCGCAGTGTCGGCGACCGTCGGCTCCAGCGGCACGTAGTCGGTCTGCACGGGCTTGCCGTGGGTCAGCGTGCCAGTCTTGTCGAGGGCCAGGTAATCAAGCTTCTCGCCCATTTCCAGATAAACGCCGCCCTTGATCAGGATGCCTTTGCGCGCCGCTGCCGCCAGACCGCTGACGATCGTCACCGGCGTAGAAATCACCAGCGCACAGGGGCAAGCGACTACCAACAACACCAGCGCGCGGTAAACCCAGTCAAACCATTCGCCGCCGAAAAACAGCGGCGCAATCAGCGCCACGCCCAAGGCGACAACGAACACCACCGGCGTATAGATGCGCGAGAAGCTGTCGACAAAGCGCTGGGTCGGCGCACGCGAACCCTGAGCCGCTTCTACCGCATGGATGATGCGTGCCAGCGTCGAATTGTTCGCCGCAGCGGTCACACGATATTCCAGCGAGCCCGCCTGATTGATAGTGCCCGCGAAGACCTTGTCGCCGACAGTCTTCTCGACCGGCAGGCTTTCACCTGTGATCGACGCTTGATCGATGGTCGAGTTACCGGACACCACCTCACCGTCGAGCCCTACGCGCTCACCTGGCTTGATGCGGACAATAGCGCCAATTTCAACGTTTTTAGCTTCAATTTCCTGCCAACTGCCGTCCGCCTGTTTAACGGTGGCCAGTTCCGGCGTCAATTGCATCAACCCGCTGATAGCGTTTCGGGCGCGGTCGAGGGACTTGGCTTCGATCAATTCGGCCACAGTAAACAGGAACATCACCATTGCCGCTTCAGGCCACTGTCCGATCAGAATTGCACCGGTCACCGCAATGCTCATCAGGGCATTGATATTCAGGTTGAAGTTCTTGAGCGCGATCCAGCCTTTCTTGTAGGTCGTCAGCCCACAACTGAAGATCGACACCAGCGCCAGCAGAGCAACGACCCAGGTCGGGCCGAGTGACGCCAAATGGACCACTTCAGCACCCAGTGCAGTAACGCCGGACAATGCCAGCGGCCACCAGTGTTTCTTCACGACCGGAGCCGCTTGGTCAGACGCTGCACCCTCCTCGACCGGCTCGGCCTGCATGCCCAGCGAACTGATGGCCTCACGAATCGGGTCGGTGGACGGCAGATCGTGCCAGACGCCCAGCAGGCGATTGATCAGGTTGAACTCAAGCTTCTGCACCCCGGCCAGCTTGCCCAGCTTGTTCTGGATCAGGGTTTGCTCGGTCGGGCAATCCATGGCTTCGATACGAAAGCTGCTCAAGCGACTACCTGATGCCAGCGCATCGTTAAAGGTCACCACAGCAGGTTGTGCATCGCTGGAGCAGCACGCATGAGCATGTTCTACGGGCTTTTGCTCAGGCGCATGCTCGCCGTGGTCATGTGCGGGGGAATTCTTGATCGTCGTGCCCATTCGTTGTGGCTCCAGGATTCTGCTTGTTGCCAAGTGAACACCCTGTAGCCACTATAGGGTCAAGCACTCAAACGAGATGAGTCCAAATGAAAATCGGCGAACTGGCAAAACTGACCGACACCCAGGTCGAAACCATCCGCTATTACGAGCGCGAAGGCCTGCTGCCCGCCCCTGCTCGCAGCGATGGCAACTACCGGCTGTACACTCAGGCACACATGGAGCGTCTGTCGTTTATCCGCAACTGCCGCAGCCTGGACATGACCCTGGAGGAAATCCGCAACCTGCTCAGCCTGCGCGACAGCCCGCAGGACCAGTGCGAAAGCGTCAATGCGCTGATCGACGAACACATCGAACACGTCAACGCCCGCGTCGCAAGCCTGCAAGCGCTTCAGGAACAACTACTCGACCTGCGCCGCCGCTGCAGCGATGGCGCAGCAGAGCATTGCGCGATACTGGAGAGGCTGGAAGTGACCGGGGCTGTGGCAGCGCCAGAGGGCGAGCCTTCACATGTGGGGAGGAGTCATGGGCATTGAGTTGGGTTTGACATCTCTCGTTTAACGCTGCGCAGCTTGCACCACCGCCACAAGCTCAGTGATCGCCTTTACAAGCTGATCTTTGGCAGCTTTCTCTTTCGCAGCCTCTTCACCCGCCCGCTCAGAATCAACGCGCTTGAAAGCTTCGCGTACTTCTTCGCTGAAGACGCTGATCGAGACAATATTTTCCTGCCGAAAACCAATAGGCCTGAGCGGTGTATCGCTTGGATAATCGGTCGTGTACACCACTTTAAGGGTGTCTTTATCCCGATAGCCACTGACGGTGGGTATTAGCAGAATCTCCTGATTCACACCCGTCACTTCGGTAGGGGCCCCGACATCCATGATGTAGCCGACGTAGACCTTTCGATCTGCCATCGTGATCATCACTTCATCCTTTTCGACGAATGCATCGAAAAGAGTCGAGCAGATAGGGCTGTGATCTACAGACTCGCCCAGCAGATAGGCCGCAATTTCTTCTTTTTTACTGGCACCCAGTTGCCACTTGAGAATCCTGACAGTAATAAAGGCCCCCAGACTTGGCATCGCCAAGGTCAGTAAACCTGAGAGGGCAAGGAACACACCCACTTGGCTAAAATTCCTGCCCGTGATGTCGAAGTCCTGTCCCAATTGACCTAAGGATGCTCCGATCAACTTGCCGCGCAGCGGTGGCAAGCCGTAATTTGCCAGGCACATAGCGCTATTTTTCTGAAAACGGTCTGATGCAGTGTGAGTCGAGCGCGTTTTTCGCTCGGTTTTCCGTGTTAAGCGCGCAACTCACCCAAACCCATTAGTCGCTTTCGAGCCATCCACAGGTTCGACAGGGCGAACAGCGTGGTCAGTTGGGCCGTGTTTTTCATCAGCCCACGAAAGCGTACTTTCACGTAACCAAACTGGCGCTTGATGACCCGAAACGGATGCTCGACCTTGGCGCGTGTCTGCGCTTTGCAGTACTCGATCTTGCGCTTGGCTTTGTACAACAGGCTGCGTTTGTTCAGCTTGGAATACGTGCTGCGCCGCGCCGCGATTTGCCAGATCACGTTACGATTTTCGTGCTCTTCACGCTTCTCGACACCGGTGTAGCCAGCGTCCGCATAGACCGCGTTTTCTTCCCCGTGGAGCAGTTCGGCGACTTGAGTGACATCGGCCACATTGGCCGCAGTGCCATGGACGTGATGAACCAGTCCAGACTCAACGTCAGCGCCGATGTGGGCCTTCATACCGAAGAAATACTGGTTACCCTTCTTTGTCTGATGCATCTCGGGATCACGCTCGCCGTCTTTGTTCTTGGTCGAGCTTGGGGCATGAATAATGGTGGCATCGACGATGGTGCCCTGGCGCAGCGACAGGCCTTTTTCCTGCAAATAACCGTTGATGACCGCGAGGATTGCAGGAGCCAGTTGATGTTTCTCCAGCAGGTGCCGGAAGTTCATGATCGTGGTGTCTTCCGGTATCGGCGCACTCAACGTCAGGCGTGCAAACTGGCGCATGGGGGTGATTTCGTAGAGCGCTTCTTCCATGGCCGGATCACTCAGGGAGAACCAGTTCTGCAGCAGGTGAATGCGCAGCATGGTTTCCAGCGGATAAGGTTTTCTGCCACCGCCGGCCTTGGGGTAGAACGGTTCGATCAGGCCCAGCAGACCTGTCCAGGGGACGACCTGATCCATCTCGGCGAGGAAGCGTTCGCGGCGTGTCTGCTTGCGCTTGCTGGCATATTCGAAATCGGAAAAGCTCATCTGGCTCATGGGAGGCTCGGATCAGGTGGTCAGGCGATTTTCGCATAACCGGGACTTGTTCGGAGATTCCCTAGAGCGATAGGATTGTTACGTAGAAACAGCGGCACTATATAACTTCTACCACCCGCCATCAAAATCGAAAACAACTCAATAATGAAAATATCCCAACAAGCCGAGGCGCGAAGCAGGCAGCGGGTTTCGCGATGGATTTCGAGCCTTGAAATCCCCTCCCGGGCAAATGCCAATATAGAGGGAAATGCTTGAAATATTATCTTTGAGTTACCTGTAGAGCCTGATGTCAAAAAACAGATCGAGGGAAAGCAATTGATCGTCGCCTCACTAAAGCTACCAGACTTTAATACCATCCCATTATAATTTATGGACGCCACATGAGAGCCGGCTAATTCGCACGAGCCTTCAGATACATCTTCAAACACAGCCTCATAGGGGAAATCATTAAAATAGTCGCACGACACATCAATATCGACCCATAACACCTGAGCATTTGCCTTAATGCAGGCAAGATAAACCACCAGAGCGGATTGACTCACTGGGGCTTTTATCAAAACACGCTTGGCTGTTATAATCGGGAGGCACAAGACACACTGAATCAACTCGTTCAAAGAAATGAATTGTCCGTCAATAACAATCCCTCCCCTCTCGCTCTGAGCTTCCAGCAAAGCCAACCAGATTTCGTTATCCAAACAAACCTCCAAAGCCTGAACACTACAAGCAAGACAATTGATGCACGCAATATGCTCAGCAATTAAACCATCCCTCACCAAACACACAGCAATGCAAATTATCTATACGACTTAAATATAAAGCATCGACGATGACATATCAAAGGTTTTTTTGTGATGTATAGCCGGATATTTTCACCCTATACATATAACCACCGACTCCTTACGATCAAAAACATCTGACCCCGGAATAAAACATTCCAAGATCATTACTTTTCACACCGAGAGCTTCTTCAGACATCTGAAGCCAGCACCTCAGAAACGAACTCGCTCACTACAGATTCGAACACACCTAAAATATCCACGCAGACGGACGAATCAATATTATCACTTGGATAATAAACAACCGCGTGAAAGCTCGTATTGACCACAGTGACTACCAGACTGATATCCAGCGACGGATTATAGAATCGTTTTATCTTCGAAAAATACACACTATTGCCAGACAGTTGTTGGCCGAGCAAAGTTGTCGACGTCACCTTAGCGGTACGTTGATTGTACTTGAATACAAAATTAACGCGAGGCTCTTCTGGCATCAAATAAGCTGCGACATCGCCTGGATACTCCTGATTTTTTAAGCACTTCACATAATTTGAATAATACCTTTCGAAGCGCATTTTCAGCGAAACGTCTGCGTCGTGCTCCATGACCAAATACACAGTATTACTCAGAAAGCCTATTGTCGACTCGACCTGCGGCCGATCACGCCCGTCCGTATGAATCCGGAAGCTGATTTTTTGTCCGGCATGAAACGCCTGAACCGCCAAGCCAAACGCAAAAGAGAGGATTATCTGAGGCGTCGTCTGCAGTCGCTTCGCTACCTCTAGAACACGGAAACCCTCCAGTTCACGACTTACCTGCCCACTGCTCTTGATCTCTCCCTGCACTGAAGACGCGCTGATATTGCTGTAACGATTCATCCATACGTCCCCGAGCAGGGTCTTCCAGAAATGTCGTGTAGAATGATAACGCTCACCCTTGAACATATTCCGCTGGCTAATGCTGAACCCCATGAAGCCATCCTTGACGCTTCGCTGGATACGGTCCTGCTGTAAATAATTTTGCTCCAGCTCTGCGATCAGCACATCCTGAGAATAACCATCGAATATCAAGTGGGGCACGGAGAAAAAGACAATCACACCCTCACTTGAAGGAAAGAGGACGACCCTCAGTAACCTGTCGCGCAAGAGATCGAAATCCGCTAGGCTCAGTTCGATTCGGTCGGCAATCTGATCAGTGGACATGCCGTTGAAGACCTGATGGTCAAAGGTTATCTCCCGTCCCTGCGACACTCTTTCCACCACACGCACACGACCGGCAATCAATGCAAGGTTGCTGCGCAATAGAAGGTGGCCATTGACCACTGTTTGCAGCGCCCCCAAGAACCTTGACACATCCAGTTCGGCGGGGTAGCGCTGCGCCCAGTAGACACTCCGGTAACCCGGAGACACTCCCGCCATCTGCCGGTACATTATTTCTTGGCGAATCGAGGCCGGCCCGCGATCAAGAAATTCGACTCCATCTATCGTGCATGCCGTATCCACCAACGAACCCGCATTAGGGGTAACTGGACCGGCCGCGCCCTGCTGCACTGCTATAAGGCGCTCGACCATCGCGGCACAATAAGCGGCGGTCATATTGGCGAATACCGCACTTAATGGAAGTGAAACACCATAGATGTTCCGAACTTTTTGAATGAACTGAGTCAGCAGGATCGAGTGCCCGCCCATTTCGAAAAAATTGTCATGCCTGCCAACACGCGCGACTTCGAGCAGCACCGCGAGTATTACGCACAAGCACGCTTCGATTTCCCCCTCAGGTGGTACATAAGAACCGCTTCTTGTCGCTTCCAGATCGACTGCTGGCAGCGCCGCGACGTCTACCTTGCCGTTTATGCTCAAAGGCAGCTCTGTCACAAACACGACAGTATTCGGCACCATGTACTCTGGCAGACGTTCTCGCATTCGGGTTTTCAATTCCGACGCGTCTGTCTGGCTTCCCACGACGTAAGCAACCAGCCGTTTGTCACCAGCACCCCCTTCTTGTATTACGACCGCGACTCGCTCCACGCCATGACAATCGAGCAAGTGCTTTGCAACTTCGTTCAGTTCCAGACGTTGCCCGCGCAACTTGACTTGTTGGTCTGCTCGCCCAATGAATTCAAGAACGCCATCATTTGTCCAGCGGACAAGGTCACCCGTTCTGTAGAGTGGTCCGCCCCCCTGCAAAAAGGGATTTGCCACGAAGCTTCGTCGGGTCAATTCCGGCCTGTTGAGATACCCCCTCGCAACACCAAGTCCACCGATGTACAACTCCCCCGTTACCCCATCAGGCTGAGGTACTCCCGCTTCGTTTAACACGTAGAACATCGTGTTTTGCATGGGGCCGCCAATCGGAATAGTCCTGTGTTTGTTCTCCATCTCGCACGGCCAGCAACTGACCCCGATGGTCGTTTCGGTGGGCCCATAAAAGTTAGTCAGTTGACAGCCACGTGACTGCGCATGAAACGCTGCTACCAGACTGGCACTTAATCTCTCTCCACCACTGATCGTATGCCTGAGTGAAGTCACGTTCTGCCAGGCAGAGTGGGTGATAAGCACTTCAAGCATGCTGGGCGTCATCTGCATCACTGATACGTCTTCAGCGATAATAATGCGCAGCATTTGGTCGGGATCTTTTTGTGCACCAGCCGGCGCGATCACTGCACGCGCCCCGAACAGCAACGGCCAGATCAACTCCATCACCGAAACATCAAAACCGATGGGTGCCTTGACCAGCAGACTTTCATCTTGCTCAAGCAGAACTTTTGTTTGTATCCAATCAAGGAAATTGATCAAAGACCCATGTTCAACCAGCACGCCCTTAGGCTCACCCGTGGAGCCTGAGGTATACAGAACGTAAGCCAGGTCGCTGAGAGCAGGTTCGTAGTCGAGGTTATCCTTAGGCAGCTCGGCGATCATCGAGGCCTGAGCGTCTAGCCACACTATCTCGTCAGTCCTTTCCTGCAGCAATTGTGCATGAGCGCTCACACTCAACACCGCGCGGGGAGCAGCATCGTCAAGCATGAATGCCAACCGCTCCTTCGGTAACTCGGGGTCAAGGGGAAGGTATGCGCCACCCGCCTTGAGAATCGCCATTACCGCCACACTCCACTGCGCAGAACGCTCGATGCATAACCCGACCAGATCATCACATCCAACGCCAAGCGCACGAAGGTGGCAAGCCAGTTGGTTCGCTGCGTTATTGAGCTCTAAGTAGGTATAATTGCGCTCGGGGCTCGATATCGCTAGATGCTCTGGTGTGATAGTTACCTGCCGCTCGAACCAACTGATGACTGTTGAAACTTCAGCGCTCAGCTGAGTGGTCTGGTTACGTTGTCGAAGCAGCACATCCAGTTGGCTATCATCGACTAAAGGCAGCTCAACCATCTTTTGACGACTACCCTTGATGATGCTTTTCATCAGGGTTTCGTAAGAGTCGCACATCATTTCGAGCCGCTTGGCGCTAAACAGATCTGTACTGTAGTCCCACACGAGTTCGATCGTTTCGCCCTTGTCCACTGCACTTACCGCAAGATCGAATTTGCTTACAGCAATACCCAGTGGCTCTGGCGAGGCCTGCAGCCCCTCCAAATCCAGGCCGCTCCCCGCAACCTGCAAATCAAACATGATCTGAAACAACGGACTGTACGCCGCACTTCGTTCCGGATTGATGAGTCCGACCACCAATTCAAACGGTACTTGCTGATAGGAAAGCGCCTCATTGATCATCAAATTTGACGATGACAGAAACTCTTCAAATGCCTGTCCTGGCTTTATAAGCGAGCGCAATACAATGGTGTTTACGAAGCATCCAACCGTGGACTCAATCTGCTTGACAATACGATTGGCCACTGGGACACCAATGCTCACGTCGGCAAGCCCGCTCAGGCGGTAAATTAAAAGCGCGAGCAACGATTCAAGCAAAGTAAACAACGTACAGTTGTTCTGCTGCGCGAAACGTCGCAGTGCGGTGACGAGAGCAGGATTGAGTGTCCGCCGCATACTCGCTCCGCTGTAGCTCTGGACCGGGGGACGAGGATAATCAAGCGGTAGCGCATGCAGCGCCGGCAAATCCTTGAGTTGCTTCCCCCAATAGGCCATTTCATCGTGCGCTCTGATTCCGCCGTAGTCATGAGCCTGCCATTCAGCGAAATCGGCATACTGGAACGCCGCAGTCTCGAACTCCGCAGTGCCATTCGCCTTCAATGAGGTGTAGCAATGCTTCAACTCGTCGAGAAAAACCGATGCAGACCAGCCATCAAAGGCAATATGATGAACGCTGAATACAATCACGTGCTCAAGTTCGGACAGTCGAACAACTTGGCAACGCATCATCAGATCACGGGTGAGGTCAAATCGCGCCATGGCATTACGCCTTAAGATCTCGCCCAGAATCTCTTCTGCAGCAGGCGGCGCCATGCCGCTCAAGTCTTTCTGGACCAAGTAAAAGGGCACATGCGGCATTACAACCTGGACCAATTCACTCTCACACACTTCATAGACACTGCGCAGCACGGTATGCCTCTCAACGAGACAGTCGATCGCCTTCTCCAGGGCAACGATATCCAGCTCGCCTCTGGTGCGATAAGCCATGCAAATGTTATATGCAGGTACATCTGGAGACAGCTGCGAAAGGAACCAGATCCGCTGCTGAGCCCAAGAAGCGTCAGCCACTTGCAACCCTTTGGCAGTCAGAGCCTGAAGGCGCTCCTGATAGTCTCTCTCTTCCTCGATCAGCCTGATGAGCTCTCCTTTGTGGCTTACGATCGCCTTTCGGATGTCACTCGGAAAAAGAATGGGATCGGTGTCCAACCAAAGATTTTCGTCAACCACACCCACTTCCACGCCTTCACGTCGAAAGAAATCAAAAACATCAGTTACTGTCACAGCTGAAATCCTTTTGTAAAGTCTCGTGTTTTGCTGGCGATCTTCAGATCACCTTTGGTCCTGAGTTCCTGTACAGCCTGCGCAAGATCAATCAGTTCCGGCCACTTAAATATTAAGCTTTGCGGACACTGCAATATGAAAAATGCATTGATCTCATTCGTACACTTGATAGCCAGCAACGAGTGTCCACCCAACTCGAAAAAGTTGTCATGGCGACCGACCTTGTCCACCTTCAGCACCGTCTGCCATAGCGTTGCCAGCGCTCGCTCCATCTCGCCCTCAGGGGCCTCATACACCTGCAGGCACAATGATTGCGCATCCGGTTTGGGCAAGCGCCGCTGATCCAGCTTGCCGTTGACGGTCAGGGGCAACTGCTCCAGCATGACAATGGCACTCGGCACCATATAGCCCGGCAGATAGCGCCCCAACTGGCGACGCATGTCAGCCACGCTTGCCTGGGCCCCCACCACATAGGCCACCAACCGCGAATCACCCGGCTCGTCTTCACGCAATACGACCGCGGCCTGACTGACTCCGGCTCCACCACTTTTACATCTAAAGACGTCCAAGGGCGTCTTTTTTTGTGCCTGAAATCCAGTAAATACAGGAGTTTAAGGTCCAAAGGGGTCCGATGGTGTCTGAGCTCATCCTACAATTCGTGTATTCCACGTGGTATTCCAAGCCCACGACTGCTATTTTTTGGAATACACGCAGTATCGGAGATTCTCATGGGTGCCCAAGCTACGCGGCTTTCAGATGTCAAAGTCAAAGCAGCGAAACCAAAGGAAAAAGACTACATCCTCACCGACGGCGACGGCCTTCAGATGAGAGTGAGAGCCAATGGCTCAAAGCTGTGGAATTTTAACTACATTCACCCAGTAACCAAAAAGCGGATCAATATGGGGCTGGGTACGTTTCCGGAGGTGAGTTTGGCCCAAGCCAGGAAACGGACGGTCGAGGCCAGGGAGCTGGTGGCGCAGGGGCTCGATCCGAAAGCGAAGCGTGACGAAGATCGTCAAACATTAAGAGCGACTACGGAACATACCTTTAAAAACGTAGCAACTGCATGGTTCGAGCTTAAGAAAGACTCGGTTACTACTGCTTATGCTGAAGACATCTGGCGGTCGCTCACGCTGCACCTCTTTCCCGACTTGGCCGCTACCCCGATCTCAGGGATCACTGCTCCGGCGGTCATCAAATTGCTTAGGCCACTTGAGACCAAAGGCAGCCTTGAAACCGTGAAGCGACTGAGCCAGCGCCTGAACGAAATCATGACTTATGGGGTGAATTCCGGCTTGATTCACTCGAACCCCCTCAGCGGGATTCGCTCCGTATTTAAGAAACCAAAAAAGAAAAACATGGCGGCACTTGCGCCCGATGAGCTGAAAGAACTCATGGTTACAGTTGCCAATGCCAGCATAAAAAGGACTACTCGCTGTCTGATCGAATGGCAGCTTCACACCATGACTCGTCCGGCGGAGGCAGCTACAGCACGCTGGGAAGACATCGACGTAGAGAAGAAGATCTGGACAATACCGCCAGAGCGAATGAAAAAGCGGCGCACACACATCATCCCGCTCACGGAACAGACTCTGGGGCTCCTGCACGCGATAAAGCCGCTTAGTGGGCACCGCGAGTATGTCTTCCCGGCTGATCGCAATCCCCGTACCCACTGCAACAGCCAAACAGCGAACATGGCTCTGAAGCGTATGGGGTTCGAAGGCCGTCTGGTTAGCCACGGCATGCGCTCGATGGCCAGTACCATCCTCAACGAACACGGGTGGGATGCTGAACTAATCGAGGTCGCGCTGGCTCACGTGGACAAAGATGAGGTGCGCAGCGCCTATAACCGGGCTGATTACATCGAACGCCGAAGGCCAATGATGAAATGGTGGAGCGAGCATATTCAGGAAGCTGCTATCGGAAGCCTTTCGATGTCCGCGATCAATGACAATCTGGATATAGCCCGGTAACGCAGTAACTTCGGCGGTGCATTACATCAATTGCGCGGGACTTTCCAGGCATAGTTGCCGGTCTTAAATTGGGACTAGGCGCGTAAATCCCCATCATTCTCACCAAGGTTGTAAGATAGCGCTAGCGTATGACGAGCGAGACCAGACTGAAGTTGTCTATTCGCTAACCGCCGTCATTAATAAACGACGCTTAATCATGTATAACTAGGCTAGGCTAGGCTCTTAACGAAGTGGACCAATAATGACCGAACTTAACAAGCTTCCACGTGACAGCTTTTTCCCAAACATTCCTAGAGGACTAGCAGATACCATCCAGTGGCAATATGAAAAGCTACAAGAAGTAAGCCTCGCCATTAATGACCCTGAGAATCTCGATAAGTACCTAGACAAGCTTACTCAAGAAATCGAGAGTGGTGTTTTCACTCAAGATACCTTAGCAGACATAAATGCTGATGCAATATTTTCTAAAAATATAATAGTCCGTTATCAAGCTCTGTTTAAAAAATCTTCCGTCGCATTCATATATGCGAAAAAGAAGGTTCATAAAGTTCAAGAGACGGCGGTGTGGCCGCTGCTATGCAACGTTAGCTACCTGATAGCAACAGCGGAATCAGCCGCAGGTATAGTTCATCAGGAACAAGAAGCTCAACGAGTCTTAAAAAATGGAGAACCGGGTAGGCAAAAAGGCGGCAAAGCAACTAGCGAATTATATCGTCCGATTCGTGATCGCATGATTGAACTGCTGAGAGATCGTAAGCCTATTGGAGGATGGCGCACTAAGAAGCAAGCTGTCGAGGCAATCCATGAAGATTTAAAAGCATTTATATCGAACGCTCCCGAGCTAAAGGTCGTAATTTCTGACGTTTATGAGACAGCAGACAAGTGGCTAAAAAGCACAGGAAACCCGGAAATAATTGAGGCTTACAAAGCGAATGCTGCACCTGCAAAAGTAAAATGAGAGATCAGAAATAAGAATGGCGCCCTAATTAGGGCGCCATTTTTATTTCTCTCTTGGACGACCGCGATTAGATTTAACTTTAGGGATTTCAGCTCCTTTCCCGAAAGCCCTTCCTTTCCCAGGTATCGCAGACCGAATATAGTAGTCAGCCTTGACCAGATAACTCGCTGCTTTTTTTAAATTGGCCATTAGCTCTGGAGAGCTGTGTGGTATTTCTCCTATCCCACATTCCCGATAGCCACTCTTGTTCGCATTACAGTTCCAAAATCTCCCTTTCCCTCCTGTAACTACATCTTCCCAATGACGACCAATTCGCCATCCGGCGTTAATATCTCCACGAACCTTAGAGGCATCTAGAAATATCAGCATGTGGTAGTGAAACGTGTTCATCAAACCGTACTCGAGCTTCCAAACGAATCCGACGAAAGAGCCTTTATATAAACGCTTCCTCAAGTCACTAATTAAAACCTCTCGATGCCTGACCGCCTCTTCGTACTTTATAGGTGCATCACTATCAAGACCATGCTCTCGCCCATACTCCAAATCGACGCGAATTACACGGAGTTTAGATTTGTGGTAAAACAGCTTATCTATAAAAGCATTAAGACTTGCTTGGTTCTTATTTGAGTTCCTAGCGTGATGCCGAATTTCCTTCACAAACGCCTGCGCTTTAGCTGCCTGGCGAACATTATCAACAAATTGATTCAGCTTTACCGCAGAGCTCTCTGATTCTTCCTCGCTAATAGGATGAAGCAGTTTATTTTCCTCTAGGAGATTCAGTTCAAGAGCCTGGACTTGCTTTTTGAAGATTCCAAAGTACGGATTCAGTTCGCTATATGGAAATAGGGTGTCGAATTTGTCATAGTCAATGCTTATTGCTGCTTTAATAGAGGCCGCCAACGACTTGACTTTACGGTCCTGCTTAATTCCTTTCTTGGACGTATTGAACAACGTGCCACTTGAACCAGCTATCAGCTTTGTTGCTGCAACAACATTCGCTAGGTCCCCGATCGCATTTATAGCATTCGATAAGTCTTGGGACGTTTTATCAGAAGTAACCGACTCTAACAGGAGGTCGTCAATATGGGAATTCAGGATTTCTTCTGGGGTTAGCATTTTCTTGTTTCAATGTAATGATCGGATAAGAAGCCATCACCCCTTTGAAGGGTGAGCACTCCACGACATCAAAACCATACACCTTCAGGTGCTTATCCCTACAGGGTAATAACATAAGATCCTAAATTCGAAATATGAATAATCGTACCAACAAGCAATATTCCGCCAGCAAGACACAAACAATTCAACATAGCTATAAAAAATCAAAACTAAAGTTAGTACCTAGCGCCCTCCAACGCTACTGGCTAAAACGTTGCTTCAACCATTCAGTGATAGCAGATTCAAACCAGCCAATAGCAGATGCGCCTAACTTCACAGGACGGGGAAACGTGCTATCGAAGCGAGGTGAATTTGGGTCCATGCGATCGTAGATCGTGGAGCGACTAAGGCCAATCCGGTCCTGGACCTGACGCAGGCGCAGTATCTGTCACCGCCACTGTAAAAATGACCCCCTAACGCCAACCTAGAATTGACCCCCTGGGTAAAACTGGCGGCTTTGAGCTGCCAATATGTTGACCCAGGAGCAGTCTGTGGAAATTAAAGTATTGGCCCGTCAGGGCCATGGCATCAAATTCATCGCCCGTGAGCTGGGTATTTCGCGTAACACCGTGCGCAAGTACCTGCGAAAGGCCCGGTCGCTACCCAGTGACAAGGTGAGACCCGCACGTCCGTGCAAAATCGACCCCTTCAAGGACTACCTGCATGAGCGTATTGAGGCAGCGCGCCCGCACTGGATTCCGGCGACCGTCCTGCTGCGTGAGATCACGGCATTGGGGTACAGCGGCGGCGTCAGTCGTCTGAAGGCTTATATTCGCCCCTTCAAACGTAAGGCAGAAGAGCCGGTGGTACGTTTCGAAACTCTGCCCGGCAAGCAGATGCAGGTGGACTTCACCACCATTCGACGAGGCCGTCAGCCGCTTAAGGCGTTCGTGGCGACACTTGGTTTTAGTCGAGCAAGCTTTGTCCGTTTCTCCGAGCGAGAGGACAGCGAAGCCTGGCTGACAGGGCTTCGGGAGGCGTTCGCTTACTTTGGCGGCGTGCCCGAGCAGGCATTGTTTGATAACGCCGGAACCATCATCACCGAGCGAGACGCTTTTGGGGAGGGCCTGCACCGTTGGCATCCCCGATTGGCTGCGCTGGCCGATGAGTTTGGTTTTATTCCCAAGGTCTGCCGCCCTTACCGTGCCCAGACCAAGGGCAAGGTTGAGCGCTTCAACGGGTATCTGAAGGGCAGTTTCATTACCCCGTTGGCCGCTACGCTCAAGAGTGCGGGTCTGACGCTGGATGTGGTGACGGCCAACGCACATATCGGCCAATGGCTCGACGAAGTCGCTCATCAGCGGATTCACGGCACGACGGGTGTTCAACCAGCGGTACGTCTGGCCGAAGAGCAGCAGGTACTATTACCACTGCCAACACAGAGCCTGCGCCCACAACCCGCCCAAGGCCTACGCCTGGGGCGGGTCCTGCCGTACGAGAGCTTGCAGCATCCGCTGTCGGTTTATGAGCAACTGCTGGAGGTGAGAGCATGAACCTTCAACATGCTCGCCTGACAGAACTATGCAAGGGGCTAAAGCTTGAGCGCGTCGGGGTGGACTGGCCGCACCTTGCCCAACAAGCAGCAAGCGGCGAAGACAGCTTTGCCGACTTCCTCGAAAAGCTGCTGGCTGCCGAGACCGATGCCCGAAGTGAACGCTCTCGACAGGCCCTGCTGAAAACTGCCGCGCTGCCCGCCGTGAAAACGCTGGAGCAATACGACTTCGCGTTTGCCACCGGCGTCCCCCGGGCACAGCTCCAGGAGCTGGCAGCATTGAGTTTTGTTGGGCGTACCGAGAACATCGTGTTCCTGGGGCCTAGTGGTGTAGGCAAGAGCCACCTGGCCATCGCCCTGGCCTACCGGGCAGTGATGGCCGGTATCAAAACCCGCTTCGTCACTGCGGCTGACTTGATGCTGCAACTGACCGCTGCGCACCGCCAGGAACGGCTCAAGGAATACTTCAGTCGTGTGGTGATGGCCCCCGGGTTGTTGGTCATCGATGAAATCGGTTACCTGCCGTTTGGTCGTGATGAAGCCAACCTGTTCTTCAATGTTGTCGCCAAGCGCTACGAGCAAGGCAGCCTGATCCTCACGAGTAACTTGCCGTTTACCCAGTGGGCCGGAACCTTTGCGGATGATCAAACACTGACAGCGGCCATGCTGGACAGGCTGTTACATCATGCCCATATCGTGCAGATGACAGGTGAAAGCTATCGACTCAAGGACAAGCGCAAAGCAGGAATCAAATCGTCTCGGGCCGAACCGGCTCGAAAATATGAACCCGAGGGGGGTCAAAACTAAGTTGGCGATTTAGCACGGAAGGGGGTCACTTTTTAGTTGGCGTTGACAAGTATCTTCAAAACGTCGCCAGTGGCAGCTTTCATGTCTGTCTCCTATAGGCCGCAAGTTGGGTGTGTTTCCAGCTTATGCGACTGTCCTACCGGAGCGTAGCCAAGCGCTGCCGTGTATTTTTTTACCGCAGCGAACCAATCGCGCAGCCCAACCTGGAGCGCTGTCATCCATCGGTGTCGACGTGGCCTCTGCCAGAGCACTCCAGCTCGCAAAATTGGTTCCTACCTCCCCTAAAGTTAGATCCTTAGCCCGCCAACCTGGGCCTACGCTGGTAATCCCAGCTGAGAAGCCAGCCTAGAAAAAATTGGACATATATCACCCATCTGAGAGCTGGCAATTTCATTTGAATTAGCAAACCACCGCTTTCACGACCAATCAAAACATCACCTAAGGGTATAAAAAATGATTTGTTCAAGCTGCGATTCCACTCACGTGAAAACGAAGAACTACGGGAAAAAGGTAGGGGGTGCTGTAGGGGGCGTCACGGGCGCCGTTGGAGGCTTGACCGGCGCAATGAGCGGTGCCGAAGCAGGAGCGCTTATCGGCTCATTCGCGGGTCCTATCGGACTGACGTTAGGGTCAGTAGCTGGCGCTATCTTTGGCGGGCTGTTGGGCGGGGCAGCGGGCGGGGTCGCAGGAGCGAAGTTGGGCCAGGCCGTCGACGAAGAAGTGCTTGATAACTTCGAATGCTTGGATTGCGGCTTCTGCTTCAGCAGCCGTGTATAGCCCAATTCAGAGCCTACAGTCCTGCATCGTTCAGCAAATCCGAAGGCTTGCAGGCCAAGGATTCTGCGATCTTAACGATATTCAGGAACGTGACGTTCCTTTCCCCTCGTTCAATCTTCCCCATGTGGGACCGGTCAATCCCCGCAAGATCGGCGAGCGCCTCTTGAGAGAGGCACAGGACGTTGCGTCGAGCACGCACCGCTACCCCGAACCGGGCCAGGTTAGCATCTTCGTCGCGCGCACCGGAGACTCTTGTCATGGCGACGATGGTGTAGATATGATGCCTATACGGCCACGGTATTTACGACCCATTTTGAGCCGTCTTAAGGAGTAATGTGAAAAAGGTACTTTCTTTTATCGTGATAGGTTTCCTCGCGGCGAGTGGTGCAAATGCCTCAAGCCATGTTGGCCAATGCGTATTCCCGAAAACCAAAATCCTACCCAACGGCAATCTGTCGTTTGTACATGCCATCGACATCTCTGATCAGCCGTCACCACAGGCAGCTATCAAGCCGCTTGTTTCAATGGAGGCTTATCAAATCAGCGCTGAAGAGAAAGGCTTTATTAAGCTCGTTACGGTTCCGGACTATTCGCTGGCCGACCCACAGGTCAACGCTGGAAAAATCGTAGGGTGGGGAAAGATTCGTGACTTTGACTTCCAAGCACAACGTAATTGCAACTAACACGTACGACCGCCGCACTTATCAGACTTCTTTTGGGTCTAGACCAATCTCGGAGAGACGATGAGACCTATATTCGGTCCTTTGCTATTGACCACGCTAATGTCCATATCGGCTTGCTCAAAAGCGGATAAACTACCACTCGAAATATCTGTTGGCGAAATGCAAGGCGTCCCAACGATAGTGGTCACCTCAGTCGCTGACAAAGTAAAATTGCTGGGATACACAATAAACAGGGGCAATTGCATCGGCAGATCTGTTTATCAAATGCCGGTAGACATTCTGTTCGGCGGCGAGTTAAAAATATTTGCTAATGGCGGCTGCAATATTCGGGAAGTTACTCTAACCACAGATACTGGCGAGTTTACGTATTCGAATTAACACTTAAATACGACCCGCTCCAGCCCCCAATAATTGTACCAAGCGGCGCGGTAATTACTCACAAGAGGCCAGACTATATGTCTGGCCTTTTTTATGTCTGTCGGGAGAAAATAATGTCGCACCTAATTGCAAATATGGCGTACACCGGAGCTACCCCATGGCACGGCCTTGGAAACAGACTATCCGAAAAACAACCTATTGAAGTATGGCAGCGTGAAGCAGGCATGGACTGGAAAATTCAGGACAGTCCAGTCCATTTCAAGTCCAACAGCGTCGGTGTTGTAGGGTCGATTCATACCTACCCTGAACAGAAAGTACTTTACCGCTCAGACACTAAGGCGCCGTTGTCAGTGGTTTCTCAGCGCTACCAGGTCGTGCAGCCGCGTGAGGTATTGGAGTTTTACAGGGATCTTACCGAAGTCTCAGGCTACGAATTGGAAACTGCTGGAGTGCTAAAAGGCGGTCGTAAGTTCTGGGCTTTGGCCCGTACTGGACAAGGTGCGACATTGAAGGGTACCGACCAGGTGAATTGTTATTTGCTTCTAGCCACCTCCTGTGATGGTACCTTGGCTACAACCGCAACGCCTACCACCGTGCGTGTAGTTTGCAATAACACCCTGGCCATCGCCCTAGATAGTAGCCCTTCTGCAATCAAAGTCCCGCATAATACTCGCTTCGATCCGCAGGCAGTAAAGAAGCAACTGGGCGTCGCAGTCTCTCAGTGGGACGAGTTCATGTACCGCATGCAAGCATTGGCGGAACGCAAGGTGCAATGGCATGAGGCTATCGGCTTTTTCATGAATGTGCTTTGTGGCACTGCACCAGAAAAAACCATACCAGAAGTGATACCTAATGAGCGTGCTCTTCGTAGAGTACAGAACCTCTACGAGGGTGCTGGAAGAGGTGCAACCATGCCTTCCGCTAACGGTACGGCTTGGGGTCTTCTGAATGCGGTGACGGAATATATTGACCACGAACGCCGAGCTAGAAGCACTGAGTATCGGATAGACTCTGCATGGTTCGGACAAGGGGCGTCCCTCAAGCAACGAGCGCTTTCCGCTGCATTACAACTGGTGGCGTGATGAAGACAATAAACTTTTCAGCAATCTCACAATAAACGACAAAGGCATTTGCAATCAGAAGCAAAGTTCGCAACAAAAACATCAAGTGTGGTGCTTCCGGATGAGCTCTCTTCCGGAAGCCATCGCCTTTACTACAAATACCAAACAATTAAAGGCAGAGTACGGGCCACCATGATCATTATTTTTCATCAAATCCGCCTCGGATGGATGATCCATCGCCATGCACGAATTTTACCGGTTTATTCAACGCCAAAAAACGCTGCTTAACCCTATCACTCAGCACCGCTCAAACCAAAACCTAACAATAACAGACACTTAGAGCTGTAGCCCTGATACGATAAATACCATTAGGGCGGTCGCTATTTTTTTAAACACAATCATCCTAAGGACAGACAAAAAATTACTGATAATGCATATCCACCTGAAGCCCTAAAAGCTTACCCTCAGGGCCATCATCGCTTAGTTTCAGAACAATACTTTCAGAAAGCTCTTGCTTTTGTTGCTCGGACAGTTCTGGAAGGATTGTATCAATCTGGTCTTCATTGACAGTCGCTATATATTGGAAGCCATATTGTTTAGATAGCTGCATCGCCACCTGAAACAGAACTGCACGCTGCCTTGGATCGATATCACTAAAGAGACGGCTATCATGCCAAATAAACCGTACATTGTGATTTGCTCGTAATATCGCTACAGTTAAGTCATAGCAAAAAAGCTTAACGGCATTTATACCATCTGATCCATCAGCTTCAATACGGACATCAAAATCGTAGCGAATCTTATTGTCCCCAGAATTGTTATTCAAAACAATTCCAGCGGGAGCTTCCGGATAAAACCGTTTTGCGAGCTTCGAAAATACCGAGAGTTTTTCACGGCGCTCAACATCAGTATCATCAAGATATGTATTTGTTTTTATATTTTGTTCGGCCAACGATATTTTGACCTGAGCAGCTTCCTCTCTACTCTGATGTAGCAGTTGTTGATAGTCCATTAGCTTATGTAGTTTTGCTTTAACATCCGATAGCTGAGCGCTGACTGCAGCATATTGATCTAACGCTCGTTTATCTGAAAGATAAGAGAGCTTCTGATCAAGACCTAGACTTTTTACCTTAATGTCAGAATCAATACTACTCAACTCTAACTCTATACGGCTTCGCTCTTGGCTGAGGCGGGCGACGCGGTTTTTTATAATACTTTTATGGAACGCTTCGACTTCCGCAAGGCTTTTTAAAGCTTCAGGCTTGAATGCACTGAGCAGCTCCCCATAGACGCTCTTGATAGTCTCGAGTGGGATATCATTTCGAGTTTCCAAGCTTCGAATTATATTTTTTATCGCGTTCTCTGCAATCACCCGCCGATTCTTAAGCTCCCTTAACTCAGCTGCGAGTTGGTTCGCCCATTTTTCAATATCGTAAAAGTCATCCGCAACGGTGAATTTTTCTAAATCACTAGAGAGTCTTGCAACTTGCTCTTCGAGGAAACCAGACTGCAATGACGCATCTTTGTTACCGGTGTAATACTCTTTGATAAATGGGTCTGCCTTGAAATTCTTCTCAAAAAGCTCAAGCTGCGTCTGCCGAGATCTAAGCTGGAATTTTTTCTCAATCAGAGAAACGTCTACACCTAATAGAAAAAGATTCCTCAAAAGGACAGTATAGGGTTCCCTATCAGAAGTCGTAATTCTAGGGTCATTGTAATCAGACTTTGCACGTCTAATAAAACGTGAAACAAGCGCTCTAAACGTGAGCTGGCTACTGCTGATGGAGTCCGAAAACTGGAACGTATTCCTGGCCAAAAAATCCGTGTAGCTTTTTAACTTTAGAGCCTTACCATCAATGTAAACTTCTCCTTGCTTACTAGTTGACCTGACAATCTGTACCTGACGCTCCCCCAACAATGTAATCAGGGTGAATTCCCACCCGGGCAAGTGCTCCTTGAACGCCTTGCTTGTACTTCCTCCTAGGCAGAAATGAATTATTTCTACAAGAAGCGATTTGCCTACTCCGTTATAAGACTTTGTATCATCATCTAGATGCAGAGGATCCCTACGCGAGCCGACCACTAAAGACGCACCGGCTTCATTAAACTTTACGCGCTTGAAGCTAGAGCGATTAGCATACAGCTCAATTAAGCGCATATAGAAACATCCACTTCCCGCCGTTCAAGCTCACCATATTCATTAATACTCACTACTCCAATGGCATATAGAGCATCAATCGCGAGAACTAAATTTTCGAAATTTTGATAAGACGGATAGTTTTTTGAATCTCGCTCAAACACTCGCCACACTTGATCAACAGTCATAGGTTCGGATAGCTTCGCCAGTACAAATGACCCAAGACCGAGAAGCGACTCAGCAAAAGTGATGTGTTTAGCTGGCAAAAACATTTTTTGGCTCCTCGAAAATATCACACGTTTCGAAATATTTAGACATAAGCACCAGCGCTGCATCCTTTCTCAGTCGGTCAACCGAAGGGGAAGGATGGTGCGGTGCTATCTTCTCTAAGATGTAGGCGAATCGCAAGTCACCAGCGGAGCTTCCGGCGGACGCGGAGGGAACGGAAATAACGCTCTCAGCATAGTACGCTGCCAATGAGTCTCGTAAAGTCTGCTTTGCAAAATCACTGTTTTTAGAAAAATAATCGTCTATCTGCCAGACTTCCCGCTGCTTAGCTCTAAGCCAATCGCCATTATGCTCCAGATCATTAAAAACAATTTTCTCGTCAAAGTCTGGGCTTATCAGCTTCGAATTCCTGCTGAAGGGTGAAGGAGTTTCAAGTATGTGTTTAATTACGCCAGCTAAGACTGTGTAGTCTAGGTAGTCGGAGCTATCAATATTTGGAATGCCTGTTGGCGCTGATTGAAAACTGACCCACCCTGCCGATTGAAAATTGACCCAGGACGGATTGCTGATTTTTGCCCCAGCAATTGTGGATAAGCTTAGCAGCAGTGTTCCGATTGAAGACGCATCAAGCCCCACCGCATGCAGCAGGGCATTTATGGTGCGGATCAAAATGGCTCATCGTCCTCGATATCATTTCCGTCCTTTCGCTTTCGTTCGCGTGTTTTGATCTTTGTCTGGGCAGCCAATGTGCTGTGTTGTAGGCGGTAGGACTCGTTGCCCGTTTCGACGATGTGGCAGTGGTGTGTCAGCCGATCCAGCAACGCGGTGGTCATCTTGGCGTCGCCAAACACACTCGACCATTCCGAGAAGCTCAGGTTGGTGGTGATGACCACGCTGGTGTGTTCGTACAGTTTGGACAGCAGGTGAAATAACAGGGCGCCACCGCTTTGGCTGAAGGGCAAATATCCGAGTTCATCCAGTATCACCAGGTCTGTGCGCAGCAGTGCCTGGGCGATTCGCCCTGCCTTGCCATCGTACTTCTCACGCTCCAGCAGATTCACCAGATCCACCGTGGAAAAGAAGCGCACGCGTTTGTTGTAGGCCGTGATTCCGGATACAGCCAAGGCACTGGCCAGGTGTGTTTTCCCGGTGCCAGGGCCGCCGATGAACACGACATTCTGCGCGGTTTCAGTGAACGCCAAGCTGGATAGATCGCTGACCAGCCGGGCATCAGCGCTGGAAGCGCTGAAGTCAAAGCCAGCTAAGTCACGGTGCATGGGGAGTTTTGCCATGTTCATCTGATGATTCACCGAGCGCACCGCGCGATCCGCATGTTCCTGCTGAAGCAGATGTTCCAGCAGCCATTTCGATGAAGCCGTCGACGCTGTTCCTTGAGAGACCAGTTCTTCCCAAGCACTGGCCATGCCGTGCAGGCGCAGTTCTTTGAGTTCAGTCATTAGGTCACGCATTGCGATTCTCCTCATCGGTCGTACGGAGCCGGTCGTAGCGTGCTGTATTGGCAACCGGCGCCACTTTGAGTTGCAGGCTGGTTTCTACACAGGGAGGTGGTGCGGTGGAGGTCAGGCGGGCAACGACATTGAGGATGTGATCGGCGCTCAGACTTCCCGATTCAAGTACCAGCTCCACCGCCACCAGCACTGGTTCGAGACCGGCGATGGGCACAGCAGCCAGTACCTGCATCATGATTCGATCACCGTTGGTGTGACGCCTCAGTCCGCGTTTAAGAAGCTGTAACGGTTTTGGCAGATCAGCAAATGGAGCGCCATTGCGCAGTGCACCAGGCTTGCGTTCGATGAGTGGGATGTAGTGCTGCCAGTCAAAACCGATCTGATCTCGATCAAAGAGGCGCTCGTGACTGGCGATCACCGTTTCGTCGGCAATGACCACGATTCGCGAAGGGTACAAACGGCTGCTGACCCATTGACCCACACGCTCGCAAGGCACCGAATAACGATTGCGCGCCACGCTGATCAGGCAGGTGCTAGAGACACGGACGGTGCGTTCCACGTAGCCATCAAAGGCCGTCGGCATTGGCATCATTTCAGCCTGCTCCAGCTCCAGGACTTCTGCCACCGTCAAACCGTTGTACTGCGGATGTACAAGTTCAGCCCAGAGCGTACGACAGCGTTGGCCGAGCCAGACGTTCAGCTCCTCGAAGGTATGGAACATGCAATTTTGAGCATCGAGCCAGATTCGCCTCCGGCTGTCTTGCACGTTCTTTTCGACGATGCCTTTCTCCCAGCCAGAGGCCACGTTGCAGAAGTCCGGATCGAACAGATAGTGCGCGCACATCACGGAAAACCGGGCATTGACCGTGCGGCCTTTGCCTTTGTTAACCTTGTCGACAGCCGTTTTCATGTTGTCGTAGATGCCGCGACGTGGCACGCCACCCAACGCTCCAAACGAACGTGTATGGGCATCAAACAGCATCTCGTGGCCTTGACTGGGGTACGCAACCAACCAGAACGCGCGACTTGCGCACAGCTTCATATGGGAGACCTGGATACGTCGAAACAGGCCACCGATCAGCAGGCCTTCTTCGCTCCAGTCAAACTGAAAGGCCTCACCGAGGGCAAAAGTCAGCGGTACAAAAGCGCGTACAGACTTGCCTTGCTCGCACCGCCAAGAGCGGACAAACGCCGTGAGCTGGCTGTAACCGCCGTCATAACCCTCGGCCTTGATCTGCTCAAAAAGTGCCTTGGCGCTCCTACGGTTGTGTTTTGGCCGGAACGAATCAGCCTTGAGCGCCTGCTCTAAGGTCTCGTGAAAAGGGTTGAGCTTATTGAAGGATGCGCACCGTTGGTACGCTGGTTGATTGGCTTCGGGCGCTCTGACCCATTTTCGGATGGTGTTTCTCGACAGCCCGGTACGCTTGGCTATCTGATGCAGCGAGAGCTTGTCGCGGAAGTACATCCGCCGGATTTTTCCCAACATTTCCATGCTGATCACCCTGTGTTCTCCTGCTCAAAAAGTGAGCAGAAGCAGTTGAGCACCTGGGTCAGTTTTCAGTCGGCAGAACAGCCTCTACTGGGTCAGTTTTCGGTCAGCGGCAACAACCGCCCTATATCAGGCTCATAGGCATCATTCCCACGATCTCCCTGGTTACCGTATGGTTTTACCTTTCGGAAACGAGGCCTTGCATACCCCATGATCTGACCGAAAAGGTTCTCATACTCAAAACCGTCCGAGCGATAAACTTTCAGCTGAAACATAGTCCTAGCAAGCTGCTTACGCTGGGGGGTCATATGCCGTGCCTTGCTAGATGATGAGGTTTTAGAATAGAACGCAGCTCATTTTTCTTACGCTGCGGCATCCACTGATTATCACACTGACCGTCGCGCAAGGACAGCCTGATACCTGCACCATGGGAGAAAACGCTGACCTAGGACCTCGTATGGTAGCTCTAGGTCAGCGTATCTGCTTGTTAGCCGTCTGTGACTACAGCAACGCCCTGAAGTGGCGCTTGTCCGCATCCGATGACTTCAGAATGCGGTATTCCATTCCGCTAGCGACTGCGATCTGCTGGGCGAAATCTTTCTTCGCCTGCACCACGGCGTCCTCGATTTGGTAGTCAGCCTTTACCTCGACGATCACGTATTTAAGGCTGCCGTCCGGCTCCTCTCGCTGAAAGATAAAATCCGGGTAGTAGCTGCGGACCGTACGCGAATCGGGATCGATGTACTGAATGAAAAAATCGGATTGCCCGTGGGTCAGCATCCCGGTGAAGTAGAGCTTCTTCACACGCTGCTCACGTAAGAGGTCCCAAAATAGCCAGTTTTCCGACCCAGAGTCGAAGCAATAAGTATCGAGGTGGAAGCTTTTGGCACGTTCGACTTCGCTAATTTTTGGATCCTCACGCCGCACGATCTTATCCTTAGCTGCAGTCATTTCGTAGTAGCCACTGATCGGCACTTTAATTAGATCAATCTCCCGCTCCTCCGTTTCCTGGGTTTCATCCAGATCGTAAAGTAGTCGAAACAGACGGGGAATGATTTCGTCATAAAGAAGCTCGTTGAAATGGTTGGTCATAACTACCAACTCGTCAGTGCCTTCTTTGGTCGAGCCTAGCAGTTCCTCGATCTCCAACGGGCTACGATTTAGATAACGCGACACCTCAGCTACCAGAGTGATGGACGAGAAAGTGCGCTTCTCGCGGCGTACCGTCAGGTCAAAGGTGCGGCTACCCGACGCACGAGCAGCATCGGCGGCAGTCAAACCATCCTGCTGCGTCTCGATCAACCGGTACTTTTCAATGAGTGTATTCCAGCCTTCCTTATCGCCACGATCTAGGCCCAATGCTTGACCGGGGATTAATTTTTTCTCCCTAACTTGAAACTGCTTTCGAACGCGCACCAGTTTTATTTTTACCGGCGGTTCAGTCACGCGCACTTCTACCCTCTCTTTGTCACTACCTGTCTTTTGCAACTCATCGGCGCTGATTCGGAAATTCTGCTGCAACTCGTCATTCAGGATGTTTAGGTTTTCTTTAGATAAGAAAACATGTCCGGTGTGCTGAGCTTCGCCAATAGAGCGCAAACAGCGCATCGTCGCTTGCAATACAAACACCTTCGACTTAGGTGCCCGAAATAGTCCTACACCAAATAACGAACGACAGTTCCAACCCTCCCGCCCTTTATTCACTAAAAGGATAAACTGCTTTTCGGAGCTTTCAGTATCGAGCCGGTTAAACTCGCGAATATCGTCGTTGTTAGTTAGCTTATTGTCACCAACGTTGATCAGAATACGCGAAGTCGGAATACCGTGTTTCAGCAACGCGCGTTCGACAGCAGGCTTTAACTCGCTAGTCAGCTCATCGACGGTCGCTGCAAAAAAGGCCAGCTTAGGCAATAGGCCCTCTGGGCGGAGATCAACTGTCTCCCTAAGGAAAGCTTCTATGGCGATGCCTACAAACTCGTCCGTGCGAGTATTCGCATAGCCATGCAGCATCACTTTCTTGAGGTAGCCTTTGTCGACGGCCTCTTTCAGACCATACGCGTATACCACCTCGGGAAGTACCTCGTTCCCGACGTAAGGAGTACCAGTATAGTTGTAACAAGCAACGACCCTCGTGCCTGCTGCATTAAGGCTGGCTGCGAGTATGTCAATAGTAGTGCGCAGGCTGGTGTCGGCTTCTTTGGCCCCAACACCCATATCCTTAGCGAGCGCCTTGCCAAAGGCGTGGTGTGCCTCATCCACATAAATCCCGAGTTGCTCCAGTCGACGTAGCTTCTCAAAACGCTGGTTAGTGGTGAGTTCGCCTTCTTCCTCAGGCTGATCAAAATTGTATAAGTCTGCAGCATCAGCGTAAACACCCGTAGCAGCCAGAGTTTCACCGGTTTTGCCAAACAACTTATCGACAGAGTTCTTTTCCTTGTGCTTGCGCTTAAGGATAATCTTTTGCGTATTCGAGACAATTATGTTGAATCGCGAACGGTCCAGAGTATCTAGAGATGAGCCGGCCTCTTCAAGATAGTGGAATCGCAAATGCATGGTCAGGAAATTTACATATTCTGGCGGTACCACTCGAGTGAGGTCGAAGGACTCAATCTCCTTCAAAGATTGAAGAACAGTCTTATCCGGTGCAAACACTAGAGCGTTGTGGCAATAGCGCGCATCTTTTTCAAACTTGTTACCCAGCAAAAACTCATAAAAGATGCAGGTCGCCATCAAAATTGTTTTGCCAGTACCCATCGTCAGCGCGAATATATAATTCGGGTAGACACGGGAGTTCTTCCGCATTGCCGTGAAAACGGACTTATACTGATCTTGAGTAATCTTGTCGAAAAGTCCCACTTGTCCTGAGTTACCGGTCGCAACCCCGCCCTCTGTGCGATCTGCAAAACGGCCTTGCTTTTGGAACCACTGTTGAAAAATTTCCTCGACCTTGGCGTTACCTAAGAATTCCTTGAGGAAAACGTAGATTTCTAGTGCCTCGAACTGTGGCTGTCGCAAAAAAGCTTTAGGATTTCTTTCCGGATTATTAAAATCGAGAAACTTACGAGTGAGCTCTTTATAGTTCTGGCGGACGACACCGCGGTTGGCTTGGTAGAACTGCCATAGAAACTGAAAGAAAGCGAAGTCTAATGACGCGCTCACAGTCTTAACTGCACGCTTAACCGCCATGACTGATGCTCCCTTCCCAAGACTCCGAAAGTAGATCGGTGATCTTCACGCGAATGGTGCCTGCGTCCTCCGGCACTTTATAAGACCCCTTAACTAGCTCGTTCTTGCCCGGAACGTCTACCACCGTTGGCTGCAACACCGCACCGTCGTAGTTCCAGTCAATTAGTACTGACTCTGCCAGCTCTTTCCAATCGACCACAGACTCTTTCTGCAGCGAGAGCTTCTGCAACAGATTCATTGGATAGAACTTCTCAAGGATCAGTTCCCCCCCTTTTAAGGCGATCTGTGCCTGCGAATCACGTTTGAACTCTAGGTTAGCCTTATCACGTAGTATATCCACCACCTCCACTTCGATCTTGAAGGGCTTTGCGGCTATTTCTAGTTGAGCGGCTAAGTCCCGCTCGTGCCCCATGCAGACGAGCGTTATTTTCTCGACCGGTCGATTCGGACTTTCGTTTTGCTTTCGCTCCCAGGCTTTGTAATCGAATCCCGCAATTAGCTCATTCAAATCCGCACGATTGGCGATACGGTTGACGGGCATGATCTTGACCATAAACCCGTCTTTTTCACCGTCGAAAACGGTACTGAACTGCAACTTCTGCACCTCCAATGCCTCGATCAGAAGTTCTTTGGCCTGAACTGGATTTCGGAAGATGTCGTAGTGATTGACGTTATAGGTCTCAAACCCTGTGAAATATTTAGTTTCGGGATCAAGCGACTTCTGACGCAGGCCATTAGCAACAGTGATGAGACGTTTGGTTGTTGTCTGAATGGATCCTAAATTAATGTCTACCCCAATAAATCGACGTCCAAGCTTCATAGCTGCAGCTTGGGTCGTACCTGACCCCATGAAACAGTCAAGTACCAAGTCACCGGGATTCGAAGCAGCCCGAACAATCCGCTCAACTAATGATTCAGGCTTCTGTGTTGGGTATCCCACTGCCTCGACAGCTAAGTTGTGCAGCTTGTTGATATCTATCCATAGATCCTGAATTACCGTCCCTTCATGCTCGCTCTCATAGCGCTTAAGACGAGGAACCCCCCCCCGACTTCGGATAATGGATGCGCCCCTCACGGTCATAAGCTTCCATTTTGGCCTTGGTCGTTGCCCATGTACGCCCTGCTGATGGCCAGACACCCTTCCACTCATATACCAGGTTTCCCCCGTCGCCGTGACGGGGCGCATCCATCGGGAGCCGGTTGTATCGCTCATTTCGCTCCGTATCGAACGAATCGAAAAATGTTTCGACGTACTCCTTATCAATTTTTTGAAGTACTTTGTTCCACGTGCGATCCGGAGACTTGGAAAAGTAATAAATAGTGTCGTGAATGCTTCCGCATCGCCCCGGATCGTTATGCGCAAAAGCCTTGCGCCAAATTATCTCGTTTACGAAGCGCTCCTTGCCGAAGATTTCCTCGAGGATGCAGCGTACAAAATGGGTTACTCCGGTTCCAACATGAACGAAAATTGCTCCCGTTTCTGAAAGAAGCTCCCGCAATAGAACCAGCCGCTCATAGAGAAATTGGAGATACTCATCGTTGTTCCAAATGTCAGTGTATTGCTTTTCCTCGAATGAGGACTGGTCGCCGACGGCCTTCTCGGACTTCAGTTGAATTGATTTTTTGTAATCTGCTTTTGAGTCGAAAGGCGGGTCGATATAGATCAGATCCACCTTGCCTCGGTATTCCTTGAGCAGATGACTCATCACCTGAAGGTTATCGCCCCAGTAAACCTTGTTGCGCCACCCGTCTACCTCTTCGCCGTGAATTTCTTTCAACTGCGCAGGGTAGTACTGAGTAGAAGAGAACGGGCGTTTACCGCGCCAGTTGAGCATCGGATAGCCCTTGATAGGCTCGAACTGATACTTCTCGACGTTGATGGATCCGTCATCAGGTGCAGACATCTGCAAACTCTGCTGCTCTGGAGTAATATTTTTAGTCACTAGTCGTTGTTCCTGAATTTCCAATTCTTGGTGTCGCAGTAGGCGCGCATGTCACAGCTCTGGCAGAGCTTGGCAGGACGCATAGCGATGCGGTAGTCCTGATGCTCGATGCGCGCAACGATGTCGTCGAACTGCGCGATGGTCTTTCCAATGGAGCGGTCGTCCTTGCTGAAAGAAACGTAGGGGTTGCCTCCGTCCTCACCTGTGTAATAGAGATGCATCCGACTCACCTTCTGGCCGGTGCGCTCCTCCACCAGGTGGGCATAGACCTCCAACTGGTGCCGGTACTGCTGGAGGCGGCTCCGATCCTTTTCCATGTCGGGCTTTTTCTCCGACTTGAAATCGATAATTTCAACCGTGTCATGCTCTCCCCGAATGAGGTCGACGCTGCCTTTAAGGATGTAATTATCCTTCACTAGCGAAATCTCGACCTCGGCCTCCTTGATGCGATCCCAATTTCCGCTTTCACGCTCGAAGTAGCGCATCACATGCAACAATGCCGCCTGCTGCGAGCTAGGGGCCAGGTATACGCGTTCCTTCTTCGAAATCTGGGCATAATTTCCCGAGAACCAGGAGGCAACGCGCTCTCGAGATAACGTACTTTCTTCGCCACGCAAAACAGTTTTGTGGATGTCTTCGATAGTTTGATGGACAAGTGTACCGAACAGCATCGGGCTTTCACGGATTGGCGCGAACTCCAGTTCCTTGAAGAAGCGATACTGTTCGGCGCAGTTTTCGAACACGGTGATGTGAGAGGTGAACGAGTACTCGCGCTTGAGACTAATCTGCTTGACCTCCTCGTAGCTGAGGGACTCGAGATCAACATCACGCCAGCTTGGCAGCTCGTAGAACAACCGCTCGAAATATTTGGACGGAGATTTACCGTGCCCTTGCTTTTCTTGAGTCGCCAACACCAGCAGATTCTGCGCGCGGGAGAATGCGGTATAAAACAGCCTCCAAAAATCAAAGTTTTTGATGTGATCGAGAGGTTCAAAACGTTTCTTCGAGAGGTAACCTCCGTCTTCTAGCAGCACATCTAGCGCGCTGTATTGCTTCCGTGGCACCGCCTCCAGGGATCCGCAGATCACCACAGGGAACTCCAGCCCCTTGGATTGATGAATAGTGAGGAAAGATACGCAGCCCTTAGGCGCGTACTCTGTCTCGTCCTCATACTCGCCAATACCTCCATCCACCAGAAAGCGTAGAAACTGGTTGAACAAGTCACGGATGTTCTTCTCCAGCCATTCCGGGTTGAGCACACTGACGAAATGTAGGTACTCAAACTTCATGAGCAGCTTGGAAAATGTACCGAGGTTGCGCGCTGAGCGGCCTTTATCCACCCCTCGAACTGCATCTTCGGAGAGAAAGTGTGCAAATAGGGGGAACTGGAGCAGCTGATAAAACAGGCCAGAGAATGCATAGTCGGTGTTCTGGGTCAACGCCGCATGGCGTTTGGCCAACGGGCGAGCCCAATCCAACAGAGGCTTATTCTCCGGCTTTCGCAGTTCCGTGATAAAGGCTGCGAAACACTGTCGATCGTAGTATTCCCAGATTGGTAGAGTGATACCTTCTGCCCACGCCCGCACCTTGGGGAACTGCGGAAACAGAAAGATCAGCGCGCCGATCATTAGGCGGATTTCTTCACGCGCGAAAAACATGTTTGAGCGCGGCGAGAACACGGGCACACCTTGGGTTTCGAGAAAGCGCGCGAGCGCGACCGCCTTTTCGCTCTTCACCGAGCGAAATAGAAAAGCGATCTGATTCCAGTCCGTCAGCTTGCCCGTAGCCTTCATGTTGTTTAGGAAGGACAACATTTCGGCGTGCCAATTGTGGTTTTCGTCATTGCCGTCAGCGGCAGCAAGTCGTACCACCGTAGGCACGTCGGGGAAGTCGTCCTCACGGGGAACGATTTGCTTGGCGAAGCGGAAGGTATGCGTGCCGTCGTCCCACGTCTGCTCGCGCATCCACTCGTTGTAAAAGCGGATGATGTCTGGATGCGAGCGGTAGTTGACAGTAAGGGCAACCTGCTTGCATTGCCCCTCATCAAAGAGCGACGGAAACTCTAGGATGTTGCGAATGGTCGCCCCACGAAAGCGATACAGACCTTGATCATCATCACCCACAACGCATAGGTTGCGCTTCTCACCCGCCAGTATCAGGAGGATACGCTCCTGAATGGTGTTGGTGTCCTGGTACTCGTCCACCATCAGGTAAGTCAGTTTCTTGCGCAATTGCGCCGCCACTTCCGGATGCTTTTCAAGCAATTGCAGCGCCTCGAACTGGATACCAGAGAAGTCGAGAGAGTTGTTTGCATGCAACAGCTCCTGATACTTGAGGAAGCACGTGACCAGCGCACGGATCTCCACTTCAGAAGCCGCCGACAGCGTCGTGAGGTCGAGGGCTTCTTCGCCGACTTTGTTAAGCCACTTGAGCAGGCTCTCTGACTGTGCCCAGCGGCCCGATTGATCGATCCCCATGATGAGATGAGAGTCAGCCAGCACACGGAAATCCTTGATGTGCTGGTAGATAAAGTATTGCTGATCGAACTGATCGAGTAGCGTGAAGCTGCGTTTGAGCCGTGTGAACTCGCGGAAGTCCTCTAATATCCGTAGACAGACAGAATGGAAGGTACCGAGGTACATTTCATTCAAATTGAAACGGATGCCGAGTTCGGCGAGACGATTCGAGATACGAGTGGTCAGTTCCCGCGCAGCTTTGTCAGTGAAGGTCACTACGAGTAAAGACTCTGGTGATACCCCTTTTTGTGTGATCAGGTAGACAATGCGTTCTACTAGAGTGAAGGTCTTACCAGATCCCGGACCGGCAATGATGAGCACCGGGCCATCGGTGGCCAGGATCGCTTCAAGTTGCTGTGGATTCGCTTTGCTTTGAAGGTGGGTCTCGCCGGAGGTCATTCCGTTTCCTCGTTATCTACCGCCCCCGTAACGGGACGACTTTCAGCCCACCAATCTAGGTCCTTGGGAGGAGGCACCTGAATCACCTAGGTACAGACCCCTCAGATTACCATCCGCAGCAATACGATAAATAGGGCTGACCATCCAGAGACTATTTCTCAAGCACGATCATGACTGGTAGAGCCGCAAGGGTGGGCTAGGTGTACATAGGTGTGAATGGGTATCGAAAGGGGCATATGCTTCGATCGGACCAGGTGAATGGCATCGGAATAGATGATCAAGGCTCAGGGCGTCACTAAAGGACTCAGTATTCCAAAGGGTATTCCAAAGAAAATATTAAAAAATATAAATCCACTAAATTCAACAAGTTATAAGCGCGGTTCAGATTACCCCGGCCAACGCAGCAGGTGATGTTCAATCTCCCCGGGCTCAAGACGCTGACCACGCAGCTTGAGTTGCTGGTCGGCCCGTCCCACGAACTCGACAACCCCTTGCGCCGTCCAACGTGCCAGATCACCCGTACGATAAAGCCGTGAGCCCGGTTCTCCCCACGGGTTATCCACAAACATCTGACGAGTCAATTCAGGCTGTCCCAAGTAACCACGGGCCAGCCCGACCCCCGCGATGTGCAGCTCCCCGACGACCCCCACCGGCTGCGGTTGACCGCTCGCATCAAGAATGTGCAGCTGCATGTTCTGCATCGGGGCGCCAATCGGAATCACGCTACGCTTGTCGCCGGGTTGGCAGAGCCAGCGGCAGACCCCGATCGACGCTTCCGTCGGACCATAGAAGTTGCTCAGTTCACTGCGTGTGCCACTGGCGAAAAAGCCCTGCGCCAGATCACCGGACATCGCATCGCCGCCACAAATTACGTGACGCAGTGCTTTCGCATTGCACCATCCGGGCTGGTTAATCATCACCTGCAACATCGAAGGCGTCAGTTGAACCACCGATATCTGCTCCCGGACGATTGCTTCAAGCAGATATTGCGGGTCACGTTGCATGCCCGGCGGGGCCATCACTGCCGTCGCCCCCGCGACCAGGGGCCAGAGCATTTCCAATGCCGAAATATCGAACCCGATAGGTGCCTTGACCAACAAACGATCTTCCGCGCCCAAACCGATCTGTTTGTGAATCCAGTCAACGAAGTTGATCCAGCCACGATGCTCGACCATCACTCCCTTGGGTGCTCCCGTCGAACCCGATGTGTACATGACGTAAGCCAAATCGCTACAGCCGGCCAAAGTACCCGGATTGTTCATGGGCAACGCTGACAAAGCACTGCGCGCTTCATCAAGCACAAACAAGGTTGACGGTTCAACGTCCAGTTGGCTCTGCGCCCGATCGTGGCAAAGCACCAAGGCGGCAGCACAATCCTTCAGTATCAGGTTCAATCGCTGCAATGGAAGCTCGGGGTCGAGTGCAACATACGCTGCACCTGCCTTGAGCACGCCCAGTACGCCGACGACCAGATCCACAGAGCGTTCCAGGAGCACTCCAACCAGGCTCCCCACCCCTGCTCCGCGTGCTTGCAGTGCATAAGCCAGCTGATTCGCCCGCTCGTTGAGCTGACTGTAGCTCAAGCACTCGGCACCACATATCAGCGCTACGGCATTCGGGCTACGCTCGACCTGCGCCTCGAAAAGTGCTGACATGCTCACGTCGGCTGGATAATCCGTCGCCGTATCGTTGAGCGCTTGCACAAAAAGCCTGTCTTCATTCGCCACCAGATCAAGCGTATTCAGCCGCTGACATGGATCATCCACAATGGCAACCAACAGGGTGGTAAACGAATTCGCCAGACGCTGGACCGTGGCCTCATCGAACAGATCACTCGAGTAATTCCAGTCAAATCGTATCCCATAAGATAACTGACAATAGCCCACCACAAGGTCGAACTTAGCCCCAGGCAACTTCAGCTCCTGCACGCAGGTCATGACATTCGATATCTCAATGACTGGCATCTGTGGCGCTTCGGCCAGCATGATCTGAAACAAAGGATGCCGGCCCGGTTCTCGAGCCGGATTGAGCAACTCCACCACCTGATCAAACGGCAAGGGCTGGTTGTAATCCTGCAGGATGCGCTGGCGCGACACCGCCAGAAAATCGATAAAAGTTTGCTGCGCGGCGCAATCGAAACGCAATGCCACCGGGTTGACGAAATAACCGACGACCCCTTCGAACTCTTTGCGCGAACGCGAAGACGATGGCACACCAATAACTACATCCTCGCTGCCACCATAACGCGCCAGCAATAGCGCAAATGCCGTCTGCAGCAATATCGTCAATGTTGTGCCATTGCTCATTGCCAAGTGTCGCAGCCGATCGCCAAGGACATCGGACAGTTCACAACTCAAGGTCCGTCCGCCATGATCCAGGGCGTTCAAACGAGGTCGATCCGTCGGCAATGCATGAACCGGAGGTAGATGCGCCAACCGCACCATCCAATATGCCTGCCGTTGCTGCACAACCTCCCCGACCAGAACATCCCGCTCCCAATTGGCATAGTCCAGGTAACGCACTGGCAAAGCGTCGAGAGCGAGGGTGGTACCGTTCAGCTTCGCCGCATATATCTGAACGAATTCATGCAGCAGAATCTGCACAGAATGTTCATCCACGGCGATGTGATGGAAGGTCAACAACAGACGATGTTGATCGACCACTCGTACCAGACTGCATCGAACCATCAACTGGCGCTCAAGATCGAATGCCTGTAGCGCCTGGTTTACCAGCCAGACCTGGGCCGCGCCCTCATCGATAACTTCATGCATGGCCACTAACAATAGTGTACCGACCTGATCCATGGGCAGGATGTGCTGCCAGGCGTGACCACCCCTCTCCCGATACTGAGTCCGCAGGATCGGGTGTCGCTCGATCAGGACAAGCAATGCTGCTTGAATGCGTCCGTCTAGGATCAGTTGCAAAGGTATGTTGTACAGGCCTGGAGCGACGCCAAAGCGCTCAGTCATCCATATCTGCTGCTGGGAAGAAGACAATGGGCCCTGCACAATCTGCTGCGGATCGGAAATCACCAAAGCTTGCGTGTTCGCGCCAGTCAACAGGTCAATCTGTTCAGCCAGTGCGGCGACCGTAGGGTGTTCGAAGATCTGCGAGAAACGCACATCGGCGTTGAACTTGGCATTGAGCTCATTGGCTAGATTGATAGCCAGCAACGAGTGTCCACCCAACTCGAAAAAGTTGTCATGGCGACCGACCTTGTCCACTTTCAGCACCGTCTGCCATAGCGTTGCCAGCGCTCGCTCCATCTCGCCCTCAGGGGCCTCATACACCTGCAGGCACAATGATTGCGCATCCGGTTTGGGCAAGCGCCGCTGATCCAGCTTGCCGTTGACGGTCAGGGGCAACTGCTCCAGCATGACAATGGCACTCGGCACCATATAGCCCGGCAGATAGCGCCCCAACTGGCGACGCATGTCAGCCACGCTTGCCTGGGCCCCCACCACATAGGCCACCAACCGCGAATCACCCGGCTCGTCTTCACGCAATACGACCGCGGCCTGACTGACTCCGGCGCAACGCAGCAGGTGATGTTCAATCTCCCCGGGCTCAAGACGCTGACCACGCAGCTTGAGTTGCTGGTCGGCCCGTCCCACGAACTCGACAACCCCTTGCGCCGTCCAACGTGCCAGATCACCCGTACGATAAAGCCGTGAGCCCGGTTCTCCCCACGGGTTATCCACAAACATCTGACGAGTCAATTCAGGCTGTCCCAAGTAACCACGGGCCAGCCCGGCCCCCGCGATGTGCAGCTCCCCGACGACCCCCACCGGCTGCGGTTGACCGCTCGCATCAAGAATGTGCAGCTGCATGTTCTGCATCGGGGCGCCAATCGGAATCACGCTACGCTTGTCGCCGGGTTGGCAGAGCCAGCGGCAGACCCCGATCGACGCTTCCGTCGGACCATAGAAGTTGCTCAGTTCACTGCGTGTGCCACTGGCGAAAAAGCCCTGCGCCAGATCACCGGACATCGCATCGCCGCCACAAATTACGTGACGCAGTGCTTTCGCATTGCACCATCCGGGCTGGTTAATCATCACCTGCAACATCGAAGGCGTCAGTTGAACCACCGATATCTGCTCCCGGACGATTGCTTCAAGCAGATATTGTGGGTCACGTTGCATGCCCGGCGGGGCCATCACTGCCGTCGCCCCCGCGACCAGGGGCCAGAGCATTTCCAATGCCGAAATATCGAACCCGATAGGTGCCTTGACCAACAAACGATCTTCCGCGCCCAAACCGATCTGTTTGTGAATCCAGTCAACGAAGTTGATCCAGCCACGATGCTCGACCATCACTCCCTTGGGTGCTCCCGTCGAACCCGATGTGTACATGACGTAAGCCAAATCGCTACAGCCGGCCAAAGTACCCGGATTGTTCATGGGCAACGCTGACAAAGCACTGCGCGCTTCATCAAGCACAAACAAGGTTGACGGTTCAACGTCCAGTTGACTCTGCGCCCGATCGTGGCAAAGCACCAAGGCGGCAGCACAATCCTTCAGTATCAGGTTCAATCGCTGCAATGGAAGCTCGGGGTCGAGTGCAACATACGCTGCACCTGCCTTGAGCACGCCCAGCACGCCCACGACCAGGTCTACAGAGCGCTCCAGGTGCACTCCAACCAAGCTTCCGCCCCCTGCTCCGCGTGCTCGCAGTGCATAAGCCAGCTGATTCGCCCGCTCGTTGAGCTGGGTGTAGCTCAAGCAATCGGCACCACAGATCAATGCCGCAGCATTGGGGCTACGATTGACCTGCGCCTCGAAAAGTCCAGCCATGCTCACGTCGGCCGGGTAATCAGTTGTCGTATCGTTCCATGAATGAATCAATGGCTCATCGTATTCATGTACCAAACTTTGCTGCGGCATTGTGAAAACGTCCTTGTCAGATGACTTCATGTACACGCGCTGCGTCATAGTGCGCAATATCATCGAGGATCTCAGCCGAGCGAGCAGGCAATATCGACAGTAGAGTGTCACTCAGCCCATGAGAGGCCTCACAGCCTCCCTGCAGATAGACATTGCAATCAGGATGCTTGGGAAAGTTAAGGCGATATTGTCGGGAAATAACCGCAGGACCTTGCAACTGGAAAGATTCCAACAATGAGAGGTAAGAAGAGCGCTCGTAGCCTGTTGCCAGGAAAACGGCATCGTATTGGCCCTCCCATCTCCGACCTCCCATTGCGGAGTGAAGCTCTAGGTCCAGTACAATCGTCTCCCCAAGCGTTCGCACCGATTCGATCCGGGTCGAAAGATGAACTGAGTGCCTGCTGTGCCCCACCACGCGCTGCTGGTAAATATGCTCGTACATGCGTTCGATGACATCCTTGTCTGCTACTGAGTAATTGGTTGAGGCAAACGCTTCAAGGAACGCCTTTCGGTCGTGCTGAGATCGCCCATACATTTCGTCGACAAACAGCGGGTCAAAAATTTCATTGACGAAAGGACTGTCATCTGCGACGCGAAGCGCCTGACCTCTGCAGAACAAATCAACACTGGCTTCTGGATAACGCTGCGTTAAGTCAACAAATAGCTCAGCAGAACTCTGACCTGCTCCGACCACCGCAACTCTGCTGATCGCAGGAAACTTTTCGATAGCTTGCAAATATCGGGACGAATGGTAAACATTGGATTCTCCGACGAAATCAGTGAACGCGGGGGGCACTCGACCACGCCCGCCCACACCGATAACAACATTGCGTGCGCGATAATAGAATGTACTTTGAGCATTGCGTGTCACAACCTTAATGACTCCGCCAGCCTCAGGCTCTATCGCTACGACCTCCTGGCCGTAGTGAACCGGAACATCCACCCGCGACGCGACCCACGCCAGGTAGTCATTGAACTCTATTCTACTGGGAAAGAACGTCTGCAGATTTATGAACTCCGAGAGCCGCCTTTCTCGTGCAAATAACTGATAAAGGTATGCCGACTATGCGGATTCCTAAGCGTGACCAAATCTTTAAGAAAGCTGATTTGCATCTTGCTTCCAGGCAAAAGCATGTCCTGGTGCCATACAAAATTATCCTGCTTTTCTAGAAATAAAGTGCTCAAGGGACGAGATACCGAACACTGACGTTCTTCGACCGCTACGGCAAAGGCCAGATTGGATGGGCCGAAACCTACACCTATCACATCCAAGATTTGATTTCCCAAGTCCATACTTCGATCCTGATTCCTTGATTTCAAATACTTTTAAACTTGCTTGATAACCTAGGGTCTGTTCCCGTTTCACATTGGCAGCCACAGAAAAGCGCAGGCCATTGCTATGACGCTTTCATAGTTTCTCTTGAGTTTGTCGAACCGAGAAGCCGCCGCCCGGAAATGCTTCAACCGGGCAAAGGCGTTTTCTACGAGATGTCGATTGCGATATAACCCTTTGTCCAGATCTGCGTTCCCTTTCAGAGAATTGCGCTTTCGTGGAATCACCACTTTGCTGCCTTGCTGCTCGACCTGAGCGCGTATCGCTTCAGTGTCGTAGCCCTTGTCCGCAATGATCACTTCTGCATTGGGCATCTTGGCAATCAACGAGGCCGCCTGCGAACAATCATTGGTCTGGCCTCCGGTCACGTCAAATGCAATGGGCAGCCCACAAGCGTCTACAGCCAGGTGAATCTTGCTGGTGTTACCGGCTCGGCTTTTTCCGATGGCCTGGTCCTGCGTGCTGGCAGCACCTGCACTGTGCTGATGAGCCTTTACATAACTGCCATCAATGAAAACCCACTCCATGTCAGGATCGGTCATCAGCACCTCAAGCACCTTGACCCACTTGCCTGAAGCAGACCAGGCATTGAACCGCTTGTAGACCTTGCTCCAGTTTCCAAACGCTTTCGGCAGGTCTCGCCAAGGGCAACCCACACGCATGCGGTACAGCATGCCTTCAACCGTGGTGCGCAAATCTCGCTTGTTGTAGATCGATTCGTGCAGCAAAATTTCTCGAAGCTTCGGCCAGTGCTCATCACTGAGCATTAATCGGGGCATTGCAGGCTCGTATTGGTGTTGTGTGAGAACTCCAACAATACGGGCCTGTTCTCATAGAGATCAATGGGTTACGTCGAAACGGGAACAGACCCTAGCGCCGCTATCGAAATCGCTGCCAAGAAAGTCGTTAAGCTCGTTCCAGCCAAGGTGCTGAACGACGCGATCAACAAGGGGAGCCCGCAGAATTCGGGAAAAATCGTACGTTAAGCACTGCCGACAGGAGGCATGCCTTCGCGCAACCTGGAATGTGTCCGATTGAAGCACACCTCAATCCGGCGTCAGGCTACTCACTGGCACCGCGTGAGACTAGGGCCGTTTTCTGCATTTTCTGACGCCGAGGCGTCTATCTTTATGGTTTCAACTGACAGGTAGAATGCTTAGCGTACGATTTTGTCCGTTTTCTCTACTCCCCCCGTAAACACCAGAGGTCATGACTGATCACCTTGTAAGGCGTTAGGGCGAGGATCATGAGCGGATAAAAGGATCAATGTGCACTGCCGTCGTTGATGTGAAGCGGGTTGGACCTGCGTGAGGGATACCTGAAAAATCGTATGGGAAATTCAGTCCCAATTAGCGAACGAGGCCCTCACGTGCGTCTTTCATCAGGGTCCGAGCGATCAGCTCAAGATGACCGTTTGTAGTACCGCAGTCCTTCACCTTCTTTCCGAAGGTCCGGCACATGCAGCGGAGTCAAACAGAAACTATTGGGCTTGTGCTCAATGGGGAAGCCCTTGTAGTACGGTTTTGTCCGTTTTCTCTATCGACCCCATATGCATCAGTAGTGGAACCATTTATGTCCGATCGCCAACTCATGTCCAATTGCCGAAGCCGGAACAGTTCGCAACCATGAGATCAGGAGTGGAGAGTCTATATGCCGGGTATCAACGGAGCAGGACCATCAAATTTTTTTTGGCAGTGGCGCACAGACGGCGAGCCAGTAACTGAGCGCGAACATGACTCCAGTCGCAGTGCCAGCTCGGCGAACAGTCCGGAGTTGCCGCCGCCCGCATCTCCTGCGGAATCCGGACGCCAGAGGTTGCTACGATCCAGCGCGTTGTCGCGGCAAACCAGAGAATGGCTGGAGGCAACGCCTGCCCGTGTCCAAGGCGCCAATCCGCCCGCAGAAGCCAGGCAGTCGCCTGAGGCACAACAGGCAGAGCGCATCGTTCAGGAGTTGGTCAGGGGAGGCGCTGATCTTAATAATGTTCGCACCATGCTCAGAAATGTAATGGATAACAACGCCGTAGCTTTTTCTCGAGTCGAACGGGATATCTTGCTTCAACATTTTCCTAACATGCCTATGACTGGAATCAGCAGCGACTCGGTGCTCGCTAACGAGCTCCGGCAGAGGCTTCGTCAAACGGTCCGCCAACAAAGAGCTTTGGTACAATCGTCAACGCCTGCCCGCCTCGCAGACTCATCATCAGGAAGCAGCCAGCGTTCGTTAATTGGGCGGTCCACTATGTTGATGACACCGGGCCGAAGCTCGTCTTCGAGCGCGGCGGCTTCTAGAACATCGGTCGACAGGCATCCTCAAGGCCTGGACCTGGAATCAGCACGCCTCGCCAGTGCTGCGAGGCATAATCATAGTGCCAACCAGACTAACGAAGCACTGCGCAGATTGACTCAAGAGGGAGTGGACATGGAGCGCCTGCGCACCTCTCTTGGTCGCTATATAATGTCGCTTGAACCGCTACCCCCAGATTTGAGGCGCGCGTTAGAAAGTGTAGGCATTAATCCCTTTATACCAGAGGAGTTGAGCTTGGTGGATCACCCCGTGTTGAACTTCAGTGCTGCGCTGAACCGCATGCTCGCTTCGCGTCAGACCACTACGAACAGTCCGGAATTGCCGCCGCTCGCATCTTCTGCGGAATCCGGACGCCGGAGGCTGCTACGTTCCCCACCGTTGTTGTCTGGCCAAAGAGAATGGATTGAGCAGAACATGCGGCAAGGAGCAGAGCCTCAATCCTCACGCCTCAATAGGGCTGTAAGATTGGCGGTGATGCCACCGCAGAAGGAAAATGAAGATAATGTGGCTTACGCAATACGCTTGCGTAGACTGAACCCGGGTGCGGATGTAAGTAGGGTAGTTGCATCCTTTATAACTGACCCGGCGGCTCGACAGCAAGTTGTGGATGATATCCGCGCAGCCTTGGATATAGCTCCACAATTTAGTCAATTGCGTACAATCTCGAAGGCAGATGCTGAATCTGAAGAGTTGGGTTTCAGAGATGCGGCAGATCACCCCGACAACGCGACGTCCTGCCTTTTTGGTGAAGAGTTGTCACTGAGTAATCCGGATCAGCAGGTAATCGGTCTAGCGGTTAATCCGACGGATAAGCCGCAGCCTTACAGCCAAGAGGTAAACAAGGCTCTTACATTCATGGATATGAAAAAACTTGCCCAATACCTGGCAGACAAGCCCGAGCATCCGCTGAACAGACAAAGGCTTGATGCCAAAAATATCGCTAAGTACGCTTTTAAAATTGTTCCATGACCGTCAGCGTTTTTCAAGAGAGCATCGGTCGCCAAGGCGAAATCCGTGATCGGACCACTGAGGGTCAACATTACCGTATTGCCGACCTGCATTTGCTTGCGGCGGTCATCAACGGTACATCTCGGTCGTGCGGTCACAGAGCGGCGAAATGAAGGGCTTGATGCATAGGAATTTCAAAATGCCTATGCATCAGGCTGACGCTATGAAGGAGGCGTCATGCCTTCATAGCGATGCGTAGTAAGACGCTGATGCGTTACTTATGCAGTGCAAATACCTATAAATAAGCGTTAACGCAGGTTATTTAACCGCGAAGCTTAGGTGCGGACGCACCTTCCCCCTGTCAGGGCTTCACGTACCTCATCTGCGCGATCGCCTGAGCGTTGAGGATCAGTCCCAGCACCGTCAGCCCGCTGATTGCCGCCGTGTATATCATCCGCGCGCCACACAGCCACGCAACGGAGCGGATCGACGTTTAGAAAGGCTTTGGCCATCTGCACAAAATACAGCTTCGGTGTTGGTCCTGGCGTCGCCATCTTCAGTGCTTCATAGACCTTTGGCACGTACTGCCCGCAGACCCGATTGGCCAGAAAACCAAAATACCGGATCATCCGGAAATGCTTCTCCGGGATGTGCTGCACCACCCGGCGCAGGATGTCGGCCTGGCTTAGCGTTTCCTGCTGATAGGTCTGCGTGCGGTGATCCAGGTAGGTGAAGCTCAACGTGGCCCCGCAGGTGTAATGCGCCAGACGACTGCCCGAGATCGGCGGTTTTTTCAGGTAGCGGCCCAGGTAATTGACGGTCTTTCGCCCGTTTTTCGTCTTCTTCGACAAGTGGATGTGCCAGTGCTGACCACCAGCGTTGAGCACAAGGTGACGCCAGTCATTTTCGCTCTGCAGATGAGCGTTTTCAGGTGGGACGGTGGTGTGCTCCCACTGACTGAGCAGGTACTGGCGTACATTCCACATCCAGCGTCGACGCAAGGCTGATGGATGAAACGACAGATCTTTCCATACACCTGCGTCATCGATTCCACCCAAGGTGACCGAGACATGGATGTGTGGGTGCCAGTTAAGTCGCCGGCCTTAGGTGTGAATGGCGCAGAAAACACCCACCTCCACGCCCCGGCGTCGGCCCGCATAGAGCAGGTTGTCGACGGCCAGGCGACACAAGGCATCGAGCCAGTGACGGTTATGAAAGAACAGCGGCCACAGGGTGTCAGGCAATGTGAACACCAGGTGTTGCCAGGTACACTCGGGTAAGCGGTGCTGTTGATTGGCGATCCACTGATCGGTAGCCTTTTTGCCGCAGGATGGACAGGCGCGGCAACTGCAGGTGTTGCAGAGGTATTTGACGTGCGGGCAGCTGTCGTTGCCGCAGGTGTAGTGTTTGACGCCCAGGATCGAGGTGCCGCAGGCCAGCATTTTGCTGACGGACTCGACTTCGATGTCGCGCAAGCCGCCCTCCTCGAGGAGGTGTGCCTAGCATTGATTGGCGGTGAAGAGGTTTTTGAGCGGTCGAGGTGTGTAGGCTGGACTCATCTGAAGCAGCGGCGGTGGGTAAGCAGGCTTCATGATGATCAATAACGGGCCTCATGACAAAGCTCAAATCCATGTTTCTGCTGCTACGCGATCGCAAGAACGGGGCGATTTGCAGCCGCAGGCTGCCCTGTTCTAACCCGGAGCGAGCTGCACTTGACCCTGGTGATGAAACCGAAACGGCGTTGCTTGCCACACAGCAGGTTCATCTATCCAGGAGGTCGACTCAATGCATCGTCCTATCACCGCAGGCCATACCACCTCACGTCTCATCCTAGGGTCTGTTCCCGTTTCACATTGGCAGCCACAGAAAAGCGCAGGCCATTGCTATGACGCTTTCATAGTTTCTCTTGAGTTTGTCGAACCGAGAAGCCGCCGCCCGGAAATGCTTCAACCGGGCAAAGGCGTTTTCTACGAGATGTCGATTGCGATATAACCCTTTGTCCAGATCTGCGTTCCCTTTCAGAGAATTGCGCTTTCGTGGAATCACCACTTTGCTGCCTTGCTGCTCGACCTGAGCGCGTATCGCTTCAGTGTCGTAGCCCTTGTCCGCAATGATCACTTCTGCATTGGGCATCTTGGCAATCAACGAGGCCGCCTGCGAACAATCATTGGTCTGGCCTCCGGTCACGTCAAATGCAATGGGCAGCCCACAAGCGTCTACAGCCAGGTGAATCTTGCTGGTGTTACCGGCTCGGCTTTTTCCGATGGCCTGGTCCTGCGTGCTGGCAGCACCTGCACTGTGCTGATGAGCCTTTACATAGCTGCCATCAATGAAAACCCACTCCATGTCAGGATCGGTCATCAGCACCTCAAGCACCTTGACCCACTTGCCTGAAGCAGACCAGGCATTGAACCGCTTGTAGACCTTGCTCCAGTTTCCAAACGCTTTCGGCAGGTCTCGCCAAGGGCAACCCACACGCATGCGGTACAGCATGCCTTCAACCGTGGTGCGCAAATCTCGCTTGTTGTAGATCGATTCGTGCAGCAAAATTTCTCGAAGCTTCGGCCAGTGCTCATCACTGAGCATTAATCGGGGCATTGCAGGCTCGTATTGGTGTTGTGTGAGAACTCCAACAATACGGGCCTGTTCTCATAGAGATCAATGGGTTACGTCGAAACGGGAACAGACCCTAGATCAGTTACAACAAATATCACGTACCCCATCGGAAAGTACCGCGCAATCTGCGAATTCCACGTCATCCGGACACTCAGCCCACCAACATCCGGACACTCGTTCCACGCTTATCCGGACAGGCAGTCGGAGCGCAGCGACGCAGGTTTGCATTGTTAGTCTGAAGCCCCTGCCGCCGTCAATTTCGTTGCGCGCCTGCGCATCGATTCACCCTTCAGTTCAATTCGATAAGCGTTATGCACCAGCCGGTCGAGGATCGCATCGCCCAAGGTCGGATCGCCGATCAACGCATGCCATTTGTCCACTGGCATTTGGCTGGTCACCAGCGTCGAGCGGTTGCCGTAGCGGTCGTCCAGCAGCTCAAGCATGTCGCGCCGTTGCGCGGCGGTAAACGGTGCCAGGCCCCAGTCGTCCAGGATCAGCAGGTCAGTCTTGGCGTAGCCGGCCATCAATTTGGCGAAGCGGCCATCGCCGTGGGCCAGGCCTAGTTCTTCCATCAAGCGCGGCAGACGCAGATAGCGCACGCTGTAACCGTCGCGGCAGGCTTTGTGAGCCAGCGCGCAGGCAAGCCAGGTTTTACCTACGCCCGTCGGCCCGCCGATGATCAGGTTCAGGCCATCGCGCAGCCATTGGCCGCTGCCCAGTTGCAGGATCAAGGCCTTATCCAGGCCACGCGGGCTGCGGTAGTCGATGTCTTCCAGGCAGGCGTTGTGGCGCAACCGCGCGGCTTTGAGGCGGGTGGTCAGGCGGGCGTCTTCGCGCTCGGTCAGCTCGCGATCGACCATCAGACCGAAGCGTTCGTCGAAGCTCAGATCATTGATATCAGGCGTTGCGTGTTGTTCGCCCAGCGACTTGATCATGCCGTGCAGGCGCAAGGTTTGTAGCTTGTCGAGCGTTGGATTCGGTAGCATTTCGAAGCTCCTTTCTCAGGTCAGTGGTAGTAGCCCGGGCCACGCAGGTTGATGTGCTCGTCAGGCAGCAGCGGCAGGTTTTGCTGGGCCAGCGGCAGGCGCTCCAGCCCTTGGCGCAGGATCGACTCGAGGCTTTTGTAGCTGCATGCGCCCAGTGCCAGCGCCCGCTGGCACGCGGCTTCCAGCCGCGCTTCGCCGTGCTGTTTGCTCAGGCGCAGGATGCCCAGGCAGGCGCGGAAGCCGTGTTGCGGATGGATTCGGCGTTCGAGGATGTAGGTGATGACGCCGGCGGTGTTAGGCCCGGTCTGCTCTGCCCAGCGGATCAGCCGTTGCGGTGTCCATTCGGCGTGCTCGCGGTGGCTCTTGGGCATGTGCTCGGTTTGGGTGGTGTGGCGGCCTTTGTGCTGCGAGCGAAGGTGGCTGGCCACGCGCTGGTTGGCGTGGAAGCACTCGACGGTCTGGGCCGTGAGCCGCACTTCGACTTGGTGCTTCACCAGCTGGTACGGCACCGAGTAAAAGTGGCCATCGACCTCAACGTGATAGTCGATATGGACGCGTACCTTTTTCCATTCGGCATAGACGTACGGGTGTTCCGGCAGGCCTTCCAGGGCCGGTTGGTCGATGGCCTCGAAGGCTGACCGGCGTGAGCCGGGCAGCTTTTTGAAGGGCTTGTGGTTGAGGCGATCCAGCAGTAGCGCGATGGCTGTGTTGAGTTCGCCAAGCGAGAAGAACTGGCGGTTGCGCAGCACCGCCAGGATCCAGCGTTCGACCACTTGCACGCCGACTTCGACCTTGGCTTTGTCCTTGGGCTTGCGCGAGCGAGCAGGCAAGACGGCGACGCCGTAATGCTCGGCCAGATCGCGGTAGCTGGGGTTGATATCCGGCTCGTAACGGTGCGCTTTAGTCACGCCACTGCGCAGATTATCGGGCACCAGGATCTGCGTTGTGCCGCCGAAAAAAGCAAAGCATCGGACGTGCGAGCCCAGCCAGTCGGGCAGTTTCTGCGACCAGGTGGCCTCGGCAAAGGTGTAGCTGGACGCGCCGAGAACGGCGACGAAGATCTGAGCCTGACGGATCTCGCCGGTTTGTCGGTCGATGACCGGCGCTGTTTGCCCGGCGTAATCGACGAACAGCTTTTCGCCAGCACGATGCTCCTGGCGCATGACCACGTCGACCTTGGCGGTCCAAAGGCGGTAGTGCTCGCAGAACCAGCTGTATTGGAAGCCTTGCGGGTGAGCGAGTCGATATTCCTGCCAGAGCAAGGCCAAAGTGACGCCGGGGCGGCGCAACTCCGCGTGTACCCATGCCCAGTCAGGCATTGGGCGCTGGTCGGTCGGCACTGGCACTGCCGGTGGAAACAGCCGTCGATTCAACTCCGCGTCAGAAATATCGATGGGCCACTGAAGCCCACTGGCGGCGAACCGGCAAAGGTAATCCCCTGCACTCGAATGGCCGATGGATAAGCTGGCGGCGATCTTGCGCACGGACAGGCCAGCGTCGAACTTTAGGCGTAGTACCTCTCGGATTTTACGCATGGATAAACGCTCCACGACGACCTCTTCGCTTCGAAAAAAGAGGTCGATAGTAGTGAATAGTCCTGCGTTGCTGCCTGCCTGAAAGTGTCCGGATGGCCGTGGAATCGGTGTCCAGATGCTTGTGGAATGAGTGTCCGGATCAGCATGGAATCAGTGTCCGGATGTTGGTGGAATGGGTGTCCGGATAGTCGTGGAATCCGCACGCAATCAGCACTTTCTCAGCAAGCAAGCATGAGCAGCCCAGTTTTGGAGCGGTCGAAAAGTGCGCCAGCTTTATTGACTGCGGCACAGCGCACGATGCTTGCACAAGTGGGAGCCTGTAACTCTCATCTGACCTCAGACGAAAACATGGCCATCAATGAACTGAGATTACACAAGCCCCGGTTACCTAAGGATACGTGGTTTTTCACTGATCCTAACAAGGACCCGGATGATGTCGTGACCTACACCTTGGGCAAGCAATTGCAGGCTGAGGGCTTTGTGCACATCACGGACGTAGTGGCAACACTGGGTGATGCTGAAGTTCGCTCTCAACGTGCCGAGATGGCCAAAGGCGTGTTCAACAAGCTTGGGTTGCATGACGTGCATGTGTCGCGTGGTCGGGATTACGCGATGAATTCGCTTCAGTCGAAGGAACATGCCAAATTTTTACTGGAAGGTCATGCTTTAAGGGCTGGACCTGGTGAAATACACCGCGACAGCTTGCAGGACATGAGCAGGCGCTTGGCCCGTGCGCCACATGGAGTCGGTATTGTCGTAATTGCAGGCATGAGTGATATCAATGCTCTCATCACTACCTGCCCGGATATGGTGCGCGAACGGGTTGATGGCATCACCATCATGGGCGGCGTCGAGCCTTTAAAGGACGCAGATGGTTTTGTACAGCCTGATGCACGCGCTTACAACAATGCGACCGACATGGATGCTGCGCGCAGTCTTTATCGGAAAGCGCAGGAGCTTGGCATTCCACTTCGTATAGTGACAAAGGAGGCGGCCTATAAAACGGCGGTTTCGCCTTCATTTTACGAAGGGATAGCGGGGAGCGGACATCCAGTAGGCCACTACCTGAGAGACGTTCAGAAGAGTGCGTTGAAAGGCCTCTGGGAAGGTATTCAAGCTGGATTGCTTCCCGGGTTGGATGACTCATGGTTCTTTCGGACGTTCATGCCGAATGCACAGATTGAAGCAGCACAACTGGATAAAAATAAAGAGAGTTCGTTTGAAGATATCTGGCCTAAGGTGACGAAGCTAAACCTGTATGATCCTCTGACATTACTGGCCTCAGTGCCAGGGGCGGCAAAACTGCTATTTAAACCAAAAGCTATACACACAGAAGGATTTGGTGTTGTAGAGCAAGTAGGTCCAGATGATGTGACGCATCCAGAGAAAGCAAGGTTATTGATGTCCGCTTTAGCCAAATCTGCGCTTGCCCAGTCGACGGTAGCCCCAGATTGACCCGTAGTGCCGACAAATGTGGGAGCATCCGCGATGGCGAGGGTAGCACGGTGAAAAACCATGCTACCCGCCTGACTGCTGCTCGTGAAGTCCAGTAGATCGCGTCGACTATGATTCAGGGTGCGGGCTGCCGCGACGTGTCGGGCACAGCCAGGTCTTGATACGGAATACGTTCGGCCAATGGAGCCTCACCATATCCAAGCTTCCGAACCAGGGCGGGAATTGCCTCAAAGCTGGCATTCATGCCGTTGACAATCGCAGATCCCACATGGCGCAGGAACTCGCTCCGGGGAGCCAGCATTTGATGTAGCTCCTCTGCGGAAATGTCACGGTCTCCAGCTTCCATGTGCTGGCTGGCCCGCGCAAGGATGGTTTGTACCACGCGTGCATGCTTGGCATTGTCGGAATCAAATAGCCCGGGAACGTTGACACGCCCGCCAAGCGCCAACGCGTTCAGAGCGATGGCTTCGATTGGATTGAAGACGGCGCTCCGGAAAATACGCAGTACCTGTTCCGACAGCAGCCCGGTTGCCTTGTTGCTGGCAATCAGTGGAATCATCCCGACAATCGATGCGAGCCCCATGGACTTGACAGCGGTGCTTTCGCCCGGAGCGATATCCAGCGCATGGCGCGTCATCCGCTCAATCGTCTTTTTGGTGTCCACCCCCTCGCCTGGATGAGCCATCACGCCGTCCTTCATGCTCTGGAATAAGCCAGCACGCATCAGCTCTTCACTTTCCTTGACCTCGGGTGGAATACCGGAGGCGGCGCCAAAGATGGCCGCTTCAGTTGTCACTGAGTTTGCCGCAAGATCGCCGACTCTGGATTTGAAACCTGCATACTGCAAAACATTATTGGGGAATGACACCACCGAGGAAATGGCACCGGCCTTCAACGCCTTGGGAAGTAGATCGCTCATGGACCACTCCTCACCTTTCATGCCCTTGATGATGGCGAGTACGCACATGGTGTCCATGGACTCGATAATCAAAGGAGGCACTGAATCGATTCCAGCCAATTGCAGGGCATATTGGCTCGGTGAGAAATTTTTGCCGAAGATGGCATTTTTCAACAGCTCAGAAGCGCCAAGCTCCCATGCCGAGCCGAGTATGCTGCTGACCCCGATGCTGCCGGCTAGACCGCCGAGCTGGAATTCCTTCTTGGTGGCTACATGCAACAATTCCTGTGCGCCCAGGCGAACCTGAAGATCGTCATCCCCCTTGAGTTTCTGGTTGATGAACTCGGAGAGGACATCGTCATTGGACGTGATCTTGGGAGCACATGAGGCGAGAAACGCTTTCGCGCTATTCTGGCCGATTGATGCGTTTGGACCAAATGCCGCAGCCCCCCGCTCGATGGCCTTGAGCAATAAGGGGATATGGATGTCTGCGTTGACATCCTCATCTACCCGCTCCGACGAGTTGGCACCGGACATCAGTTGCGCCTTCTCCACCGTAAAGGCGCCTTTGAATTCCTCAAGTGCTTTCTCAATATCCCGACGTGGCCGCATTTCCAGCTGGACCCCGGCAATGCTCGCGGCCTGTGGTGGAAATGCCTGGTCGGCCTGCGCAAACGATAGCAGGGCCTGCACTACCGGGTTATCGGAAACAAGGCTGCCAGATTCCCTGCGGACCGACCCTAGATGCACGGGCTTTGGCTGTGATGGCGGACGAGAATGGTCTGGCGAGCTCAGTAACGAAGTTTCCAGTCTACTGCTATCTACTGCATCTTGTGAGAGAACGCGACTCATAACTAGATGGGTCCGTTCACTCAAGACAGAAGATGCTGAACCATGTGCGGGCGGGGGGCTGGGTACGTCGAAGGATATGGCTTTCGAAGAGCCATGCAAATGTGCGCTGACGATGTCGTACTCTGATTGATCATTTAATCGGGCCTTAACCGTCAGCTCGTTATTAATCAAGAGGTCGGTTCTCACGGTATCGGTGTCAGCTGGCAGACAGATTGACGCTTTATAGGTTACTTGCGTGTGGTTACTGGATTGAAATTGAAATGTGCCATCCTGCAGAGCTTTGCGTACCAGTGATGCAAGGCGTTGGTGTTCGGCATTAGCTGAAAGGCGTTCTAGAGCCTGGTGAGCGCTTTGGCTCAATTGAGAAGGTGAAATCCTTTTAGGATGGGATTTCTGGGCCTGAGGGCCCACCGCGTCTAATGGCTGACCGCCACTGATTGGGGGAGTTGTAATGTTGTGTTGAATAGATTGTAGAGGATTCATAGCGCTGTCAGCTGTCCCGGATGAATTAATCGGATCCAATGTGTGGTCGCAAGAGCTCTTGGGTTCCAAAGACAGACTCAAAACCGGCGAATGCGTCGAGCGGGAAGCACACCACTGACATGGACACACTGCGCGACGAAATGCTCGCGGCGGATTTGCCGATCTGCCCCGTTCATTTTCACTCGCAGCTAATGTGAGTTGCCAGCGATGTAATGCAAGCAGACGCAGCTGAATGCAAGCTCGCTCGCAACTAATGTGAGCCAGAGGGCTGCGTCAGTCGCAGTTAATCTGAGCCTAAAAGTGTGCTGATTGCGAGCACGGTCGTTTTCGATTGCAAGCCGCTACAACTACGGCCTCGATGTTGCTGTTGACCCGTCGCTCGCAAAACGCGATAAAACGTCGCTTCCGACGCCAGATAGCGCCCTTGATCGGCCAGGCGCGGCACGATCTGGCTCGGCGGCAGGTGAGCGTACTCCGCGCTGTTGCACAGCGTCACAATGGTCTGTCGCTCTGCCTCGTTCAGCGCATTTGGCGGCGTTGGCCTTGTGGCAGTCGTTTGCGCATCGGTCTGGATAGCGTCTGTCTGAGTCCACCGTTGCAAGGTGCGCAGCGACAGAACAACTTCCCGACAGGCCCTGATTTTTCTGGCTCACGCCGCGACCGCTTCGCCCAGCCAGGCCACGAGTAACTGCCGCTCTGGCAGAGACGTTAGTTGTCCTCGTCGTCGGTCGTCCCCCAATAGTCGTTGAGCTTTTTTCGCAGCACCAACAACGCGGCTGTTTCAGCGAGCGCCTTGTCTTTGCGGCGCAGTTCGCGCTCAAGTTCCTGGATGCGTTTCTTGTCTTTGCGCGCCTGGTCTCGTTCTTCTTTTTGCAGGGCCTTTTCCGATTTCTGGCCGGTGATGAAGGCTTGTCGCCAGGCCGTGATTTGCTCGGGGTAAAGGCCTTTGCGGCGGCAGTATTCACCCAGGTCGATCTCGGACAAACCGGCGGCTTCAAGCACGACAGCAAACTTGGTTTCGGCTGACCAGTTCTCGGTCAACGGCTTGTTTTCAGACACTGCACTTCCTTCGGCACCGAGCTGCTTGCGCCAGTTGGACAAAGACATTTCACTGACCCCTTCGCGCCGGGAAACCTCGGCCATCGACAGGTTCAGCGGGGGAAGCAGCATTTTGAGTAATGCGGCTCTGCGTTCAGGTGAATAGTACGGCACGACCAGTCTCTTTCCGCCCCCGATATACTTTTTTAGGAAAAATCGGAGAGGCGACAACTATCCTGACACCGGGGGGAACTGGGCGCGTGAATCAGCGTGGCATCGACGATGGTGCCTTGACGCAACGACAAGCCACGGTCGCCCAGATAACCATTAATTACGCCGAGAATCCCGGTCGCCAACTCGTGCTTTTCCAGCAGACGACGGAAGTTGAGAATGGTGGTTTCGTCTGGAATTCGCTCCAGGCTCAGGCCTGAAAACTGACGCAGGATGGTCGTCTCATACAGCGCTTCTTCCATCGCCGGATCGCTGTAGCCGAACCAGTTCTGCATCAGATGAACACGCAGCATCGCCATCAGTGGGTAGGCGGGCCGGCCACCTTCTCCTTTTGGATAATAGGGCTCAATCAGGGCAATCAAACCTTTCCAGGGCACCACCTGATCCATCTCGATCAGGAACAATTCCTTACGGGTCTGCTTGCGCTTGCCGGCATACTCGGCGTCGGCGAAGGTCATCTGTTTCATCATCGAAAAGCTCGGCGACTGGTGTCCGGAGATTTTGCCAAATTAGGAAGTCTTTTTCAGAGTTTCCTTAAGATAATTGCATCTGAAGGGGTGTCTCGTATAAATAAGATGGTGTAAACAAAATAAATTAAGCTTTCACTCCCTTGTCTGAATAGCCTTCAAGCCATACCTAAAGGCCATCACTGCGGGCACTGCTTGCCTAACACTGTCCATAGTGGTGATGACCACGCTGGTGTGTTCGCACAGCTTGGACAGCAGGTGAAATAGCAGTGCGCCACCGCTTTGGCATAAAGGCAAATACCCCAGTTCATCAAGTATCACCAGATATGTGCGAAGCAGTCCTTGGGCGATTCGCCCTGCCTTGCCAAAGAGAACACGCCGGAGTGGTGGTCAGGCCAGACTCGTTGTGACATTTTGATGACGGTCGTGGGAACCGATCTGGCTGCACAGCCACTCAGTTACTGTTGTTTATTACCGCAACGAAGAAGGCTCTAATCGGTAGACCCCATAGTATTCCAGTCACAAGCTTGTAATGGAGATGTAGACCACGTCCTATTCGGCATGATGCCGTTGGTTCTTCGTGGGTAATAAACAGGACATATTTTTTATATACAGGAGTTTAATAATAACGATGGTAAAGGTTACCTCTTCCGGATTTACTGCCAACCCTCTCCCTCATCCTGCAGACAGTGTCTCGCCTGCTAACAGCCCGCCTCAGCTACCTGAACCATTGCCCTTGGTTGATGAAAGCCCGTCGTCTCACAAGGGCGGCATGCGAAATCGGGCTCATGCAAGTTTGAATAGTCAGGTGCTCGGACTGCAAGCGGTGCCGTCGCAACGCGGAAGGCATGTTCGTATCAGAAGTCATACAGATGGGGTGAGCGTCATTAATGACTGGCTGGCAAAGCGACCGTCGGTTCAAAGCGAAACCAGCCTTGATAACAATGGCAAGCTAGTGCGCTATACCGCCATGCATCACGAGCCGCTAGCGCCGCGTAATGAGGCGTTTTTCACCTCCGTACCAGGCATGTTGATGGCCGTTTTGACGGTCCACCCTGACATTGAATACGGCATCAGCGGAGAAATAACTGCCGATGCTGTGGCTGCCCGGCTTGCCGAACCGCCGATAGGATTATTAACAGGACTCTGGCAGTCCTCCCATGATCGAGCATACATAGAGCGCGGCGGTGTGGTTCATACCGCAAATATGGAAGAGCGCTGGACGTCATTGACGCTGCCTGGCGCGGATCCCCGAGAGCCCCTGCGGATGATTGGTTTGCAGGCCGATGGCGATGTCTATCTACACAACGGCAGGCAACTCTGGCGCGCAACCGACACGTCTGCCGAGTCCGTGTCGACCGAACGGCTTCCCGAAGGCGCGGCGGTGCGCATTGGCGCCGGTCGCGAGGTGCAATGGCTGCATGAGGGCGCGGTTCATTCAAATGGCATTTCCCGTCCTGTCGAGCTTTTGCGGCCAGAAGCCAGCGGCCTGGGGGTCGAGCAGAGTCCGGCCCGCCCCGTTGATTTACTGCCATTGCCGCGCGGCAACGCTGCGCTGATCCTCGATGATAAAGGACGTATTTATCAGGCCGATCTGAAAGGCATCGGGCCTGTTGAAGCCCACCGGCTGAAATTACCTGGCGATTTTGCGCAGGGCAAAGGTTGGGCCGTGACCACCATGGGGTTGTCCAGGGACAACACTGTTCATCTCATGTTGCAGGATCAAAACGGGCGGCGCATGAGCTTGCAGCGAGCGCAGAACGAGGTGCTGTTTCGGCCGGCGTATCTGCTGGATCGCCCGTTGCTGCTGCTCTACACCGAGGGGCTGCATGTTCCGTCGGAGACGGCTGTGCAGTCGCACGTTCAGCTTGATGGTCATGCTCAGGTGGGGCATATCGACGGCGTGCTGCATTATCAACCGGCTCCTGACCAGCCATGGGAGCGGTTAAGACAGCCGGGCGGCGAACCGCTGACGGGTGTGACCGCTCTCTATTCCTCTGCGTTGGGATTTATCGACAGGAAACCGGTTTTTGCTTTATTGGGGGATGCACGGCAGGTCGTCGAACTGAAACTGGAGGGCCGTACCTCTTGGTTGCCGACTGATGCCGAACTGCCGCGTCATCCTGCGGGGGGACCTTTGGCGGTTATCCCGGATACAGTGGAGTTACGCGCCAGGCTTATCGCGCAGTTTGACGAGCCAGTGCAGGCGCTGGCGGTTCACAACAATCGCCAGAGCGTCGCGCTGATGGAATCAGGTCTGCTGATCGCCGCCGACGCGGATGGCAAAGCCCGCCGACTTCCCCTGTTGCAGCGCCCCATCGCCCTCGCCATAGGGCTCAACGATCAGTTGCTCGTGTTGCATCATCCTCGTAACCAGCGACCTCAGTTGAAACGTTTGAGCGCGAAAGATGACTGGGAGCCGGTGCCGATAATTCTGCCGGGGATTGATCACCCTTCGAATCTTCGCGCCACTCGAACTGGGCAAATACAATTGCAGCTGGGTGATAACTGGCACACGTTGCTGCCTGCAATGACGTCGCACGACAATCGTCCCTTGCCAGCACGCGTAAAGCCCGAACCGGAGGCAGACGAACTGCCGCCGGAGAACTTCCTTGCAGGCACCAACGCCCGCGTCAACCAGCAGCAAGCCAGTCGTATCAGCACACCGCATCATGATGCATCTGCGGTTACGACGCTGATGGGGACAGCAGCGAACAACCCGTTGACGATGACGTCGAGCGTACAGGCAGCGGTTGATACGACGCGCGCTCAGGTTGGCGCATTGGCGAGAGATGTGTTGGGCGGAGTGACGAAAAACACGATGCGGGCAATGGCGCACAAGCTTGGCGTCGTACTGCCGCCGACAACCCAGGAGAGGCGTCTGGCCAGTTTCCATTATGAGGCGAAGCAGGCGTATACGTCAGGTAAAACGCTGTTCGAACAGTTGCCGACGCTCGCGCAAGTACGCGTCGCTTCAGCCGTAGGACCGTCCGACGGAGAAAAGTTCGGGCTGTCACATCAGCAAACGCAACGCTTGTTGAACCTGCGGGAAGAGAAGCTGGAAGCGCTGTTACGCGACTTGCGCAAGATAGGCTTCCATGAAGGCGTGATCATGGGCGATATGGGGGACGGCGAGAGTGCTGGCGATCTGACGTCTACCACCTCTACGCCAACGTTCCGGCTGGCCGAGCTATGGCGGCGGCAGCATTCGCAAGTGAATAAAGCGCTGTCTTCGGTCGGCTTGTCCAGATCAGAAGATATTTTGCCGAACCTGAACCAGAGTATTAAAGCCTTGGCGGGTGGCGCGGCGCTGCACGCTGATCGTATGGGCGAACGTGAGGCTGAGCTGTTGAGCGTCTTGTGCGAGGTCAGCGAAAAAATGATGCGTGCTGGCGTACGCTTGCCGGCGGATGATGGAAGCGCTGACAGTGCCAGCAGCCATGCGCCACACGGCTTGCGAACATCAGGGTTGATGGCGGGTTTGGTGGACTATGATGCGCTGTTGACCAGCACCGATACGCAGGCGCTGGAAATGGCGGAGAGGCTTCAGCAAGATGCCAAGCTTCCGGGGTTGTGCAAACTCGGCCTGTCTTCTTGGGTTCAATTAGCGGCCTTCGATGATGTGGTGACGACGTTTCGCGAACAGATATCGTTGCCGGGCTCGGCACGCCGCACCCAGTTGCTCAAAAATCTTGGCTTGCCGCCCGATGCCGCTCCGGACGAAATGGCCGCGCGTATGTCCGATTTACTCCTGGATCTGTTCAACAGGAGTACCTTTTTCTCGACGCAGTCGCGCGGTCTGGAAATTCGCGGGTCGTTGGGGGGCGCCGACTGGAAACATCTTAATGCGTTTAGCGTCGGCATAACTGGCGAGGCGCTTCAGGTACTCGGCGTGGAGCGCATCGGTGACGGCAAGGACGACGATGCCGGGTTGGTCGCGTTTTTTGTGCGCCACGCCAAGGCCTCCGTATCAGCGACGTCAGGGGTCGGAATCGACTTCAAGCCAGGCCTTGGCACTGGTGGCCGTGTTCTTGATTCGCGGCCGGGTCGCTCGATGAACTCAACGTGGGGAGGCTCCGCCAACCTGGGTATTTCCGGGGCATACCAGCATGGTCAAGGCGCCGCCGTGATTATCGCGCCTTCGACGATCTCTGATTTCGTGCGGCTGTTATTCGACGTCAATCACCCCGATAGCACTCAGATCCTGCGCACTGGCGTGAACGGTGGTTCGATTGGTCTGGATCTGTTCGAAACCAATTTGAATGGCTCGGTGGGGGCAAACGTCAGCGTATCGCCGTTTAGCCTGAGCCAGAAATATGGACCACAGAAACCGTCGGCAGATGCTGCTGCATCCGGCGCCGACAACCGACGCAGTACCGCGTCGGGGGCGCTGTCGGTAGGCGCGACGGCGCAGGCTGGCGCGCACTGGGGACAAATGGAGTTGCACCTGGATCACGCCTGGGCAGAGATTATCGGCCTGGAATTTCAGGGGCGCACGGATTTCAATCTGGAATTCAACAGCAACTTGAATCTGGGAGGCGCGCTCTCTTCAGCGCTCGGCGATCGCCCTCAAAAGTTGATAAATGCGTCTACTGGAAACGGTAACCTGCAGCTCGCCGGCATCCGCGTTGCGTCAAGCGATGTGCAACTGCCGACCGATAGCGTGGTGGACGATAAGCGCCGCGGCCCCTTCCTGTCGACGGCCAGCTATAAACGCACCTTCGATACGCAAGTCGCCAAGCCCATTACGGCCGACGAGTGGAGCCAGATGCGTCAGCGCCTGGCCAGCGCCTTTCCTGACAATATCGGGGAGTTGGGTGCGCTCGCTTATTCGACCAGCCCCAGCGAGCGTATCGCGACAATCAATCAGGTGATTGACCGTATACAAGGTTCGAAGGCGCGTAACGTGGAAGCCGGTGGTGCCCTGGATGGAAATGCATTGCGCCGTCAGCGCCTTGATGCGGCCCGAGAGATGTCGAACGCAGGCAACAGTGTGTGGCAGGCGAGCTCCGAAATTGATCGCGCCTCGGTAGTGGAGATGCTGCATCAATTGCGTCAGCAGGAACAAAGCGCCGTCCAGCATCATGCCCGCGCAATTCCCGGAGCGCGGGTGGAGTTCAACCTGTTCGGGCGTGAATCGCTGGAAACCGTAGTCTTTCACGCCATCGGCCATATAGGGCTTGGCAGCAAACTGAACGACATGGCGGAACTGCGTCGCAAAACACCTGGCCTCGATCAGGTCATGCGCTGTTTCCAGTCGTTGCCCAACATCAATCAGGTGCGATACGTGTTCGAGATGCGTCCGCAGGCGAGGTTCGCCATCAATGACGCGCTACTGGCGCGCGAGCAGCAGGCGTCGGCACGTACGCTGGGTTTGCCGGGCTCCTCAGCAAGCGAACTGAATTGGCGCGGCGTTCTGGACAAGATCAAAAACACACCTGACCTGTACCGGCTGGCGGCGATCGCCGTACATAACACCGATGAAAACCCCGTGACTTCAAGAATAGGGCTGCCGCTGCTGAACGTTTCGGCCACTGGCGCGACATCGCATCAGTTGTTCGAAGCGGAAATCCAGTTCCAATACGGTCTTTATGACGGTTTGCAAGGTATTGAGGTGCTGGAAGCCGGAAGCAGAGCGCTGCAGTCGCCGTTACGGGTATTACAGCAATCCGGTATTCAGGCTCTGGGGCAGAGAACCCAGGCCGGGGATGTTCCGTATGGCCCTCCGTCGCCGCGTAAAGAGGCGACGATGCGCACCGCAGGGGAGGCTGCTGCCCTGACAACCAATGACGTATGGCGACAACTTGACGGCAAAATTCAGCGTATGAATTCGGCGCATGAACGTGAGGCGAATGCTATCGGTTCGTTCCAGCATGCTTATGGGACGGCGTCCGCGCATGTAGACAGACTGCTTTTGCGCATTCCTGAATTGCCAGCGCCTGAAATTGATGACCGCAACGCCGATGGAGAAAGTGTGCGGGGTGCATTTGCGTCGCTCAAACGAAATCATCAGGCACTGGATGAAGATGTAAAGGCCATGCGCCAGGCTAGGGTCTGTTCCCGTTTCGACGTAACCCATTGATCTCTATGAGAACAGGCCCGTATTGTTGGAGTTCTCACACAACACCAATACGAGCCTGCAATGCCCCGATTAATGCTCAGTGATGAGCACTGGCCGAAGCTTCGAGAAATTTTGCTGCACGAATCGATCTACAACAAGCGAGATTTGCGCACCACGGTTGAAGGCATGCTGTACCGCATGCGTGTGGGTTGCCCTTGGCGAGACCTGCCGAAAGCGTTTGGAAACTGGAGCAAGGTCTACAAGCGGTTCAATGCCTGGTCTGCTTCAGGCAAGTGGGTCAAGGTGCTTGAGGTGCTGATGACCGATCCTGACATGGAGTGGGTTTTCATTGATGGCAGTTATGTAAAGGCTCATCAGCACAGTGCAGGTGCTGCCAGCACGCAGGACCAGGCCATCGGAAAAAGCCGAGCCGGTAACACCAGCAAGATTCACCTGGCTGTAGACGCTTGTGGGCTGCCCATTGCATTTGACGTGACCGGAGGCCAGACCAATGATTGTTCGCAGGCGGCCTCGTTGATTGCCAAGATGCCCAATGCAGAAGTGATCATTGCGGACAAGGGCTACGACACTGAAGCGATACGCGCTCAGGTCGAGCAGCAAGGCAGCAAAGTGGTGATTCCACGAAAGCGCAATTCTCTGAAAGGGAACGCAGATCTGGACAAAGGGTTATATCGCAATCGACATCTCGTAGAAAACGCCTTTGCCCGGTTGAAGCATTTCCGGGCGGCGGCTTCTCGGTTCGACAAACTCAAGAGAAACTATGAAAGCGTCATAGCAATGGCCTGCGCTTTTCTGTGGCTGCCAATGTGAAACGGGAACAGACCCTAGGGTCTGTTCCCGTTTCGACGTAACCCATTGATCTCTATGAGAACAGGCCCGTATTGTTGGAGTTCTCACACAACACCAATACGAGCCTGCAATGCCCCGATTAATGCTCAGTGATGAGCACTGGCCGAAGCTTCGAGAAATTTTGCTGCACGAATCGATCTACAACAAGCGAGATTTGCGCACCACGGTTGAAGGCATGCTGTACCGCATGCGTGTGGGTTGCCCTTGGCGAGACCTGCCGAAAGCGTTTGGAAACTGGAGCAAGGTTTACAAGCGGTTCAATGCCTGGTCTGCTTCAGGCAAGTGGGTCAAGGTGCTTGAGGTGCTGATGACCGATCCTGACATGGAGTGGGTTTTCATTGATGGCAGCTATGTAAAGGCTCATCAGCACAGTGCAGGTGCTGCCAGCACGCAGGACCAGGCCATCGGAAAAAGCCGAGCCGGTAACACCAGCAAGATTCACCTGGCTGTAGACGCTTGTGGGCTGCCCATTGCATTTGACGTGACCGGAGGCCAGACCAATGATTGTTCGCAGGCGGCCTCGTTGATTGCCAAGATGCCCAATGCAGAAGTGATCATTGCGGACAAGGGCTACGACACTGAAGCGATACGCGCTCAGGTCGAGCAGCAAGGCAGCAAAGTGGTGATTCCACGAAAGCGCAATTCTCTGAAAGGGAACGCAGATCTGGACAAAGGGTTATATCGCAATCGACATCTCGTAGAAAACGCCTTTGCCCGGTTGAAGCATTTCCGGGCGGCGGCTTCTCGGTTCGACAAACTCAAGAGAAACTATGAAAGCGTCATAGCAATGGCCTGCGCTTTTCTGTGGCTGCCAATGTGAAACGGGAACAGACCCTAGGGTTTTTCTGAAAAGTCAGCCCGCAAGCATTTTTCGATGCAGGCCAGTGTGACCATGGCTTTAAAGCTGCTGGCCAGTTTGTCGTAACGCATAAAGATCCGACGTTTTTCCTTAAGCCAGCTGAACACCCGCTCAATAACGTTGCGTTTTTTGTACTGAGGCCTGTCAAACAGCCGAGGCAGGCCGGGTCGAGGCTTGCGATGCATCTTGCGCAGCGGAATCACCGGCTGCATGCCGTAGCGGTCGCAGTACTGACGTATAACCTGGCTGTCATAACCCTTGTCGGCAAGCACATAACGGCAACGCTTGCGCGGGCGACCCCTGCTTCCAGGAAGGCTGATCTGATCCAGCAACGGCATGAAGTAGCGCGAGTCAGCCTGCTCGCCGGGCGACAGCATAATGGCCAGCGGGATGCCATGACTGTCGCAGGCGAGGTGTATTTTGGTGGTCAGTCCGCCCCTGCTTCGGCCGAGACAGTGGTGTTGCGGTTCCTGCGGGCCCCTTTTTTTCAGCACCGCTGGCAGCCCGGCTGGCCCGGATTGACGTGGAATCGACCATCCAGGTATCCAGATCGATGAATCCGTCCTCTCGCAAACGAAGATGAAGGTGGCGCAGAACCTGCTCGAACTTGCCGTTGTCACGCCATTGCCTGAAGCGCTGGTAAACGGTCTTCCAAGGCCCAAAACGCTCTGGAAGATCCCGCCATTTGGCGCCAGAGCACAAAATCCAGAAGATTCCATCAAGCATCTGACGATCATCGCGCCTTGGCCGCCCCATGTGTTGAGGAGGGGAAATAATGGCTTCAATGATCGCCCAACGCTCAGATGAAATTTCATAACGGTCTGTCATGACGGCTCTCCTGGCAACCAGAGGGCATCATTCTGGCGAAAGCGACTTTTCAGACAAACCCTAGGAGCGACGGGTTACGAATACCAGCCTGTTTCAGTCGCATCTATTTCGAAAAATTCGCATTTAATTCGAAAACCTACACATGCTGATAAGGGTTGTGTAGCGTTAACAGCAAATCAGTCGATGACACAGCACGCTCTGTTACGGGACCAATAAGACTGAAAGCTTTCGGCGGTGCACAGGTCTTTGAAAGCGTAGGTTTTCAACAGCCAGCGGGACGCCGCACTTTCAGGGTTCAGAATGTCGATCTTTTCCCGGTTGTGCAGACCGTCCTGATTGGCGAAGGTCAACAGGTCGCCAGTCAGTATGCGGTGGCGCTTGCAGTGCGAACTCATTGCACTTTTGAATGCGATGAAGGCATCGCGTGCTTCGACAGGGGCTTGTTCGGCAACGCAGGTCATGGTGTCGAGAAAGCGGATGGAATGGTCGTTGCTCAGAATGGCATGTTTTTCAGAGGTGCTGAGTTGCTTGTTCATGTCACGGGAAAAGATATCGAACACGGTATAGAAATGCGGCTCACGTAAGCAGGCAATGTGCCGGGGCTCCAGGTTTCTGACGATGTCGACACCATCGATATAACCGGTATAGATCAAGTCATCTTCCGGGCAACGCATGCCCAGCAACGTGATGTAGTCGGCCCTGACTTTATGCGCGGTACGATCATTGTGGAACACCAGTTCACTGTCACTGAAGCCGGTCAATTGCCCGCTGTACTTCTTGATGGCAATAACATCGGTGAAGAAATCACCTTCATTTCTGGTCTCATAAGACAGTAACGGTGTGCCGGTAAGTTGCGCAAACAGCTCAAGAAAGGCCTCACTGACAAACGGTGTTTTCTTGACGTGTTTATCCTTACCGGATCCTCCGGATCAAGCTCGGGAATCAACCTGTCCATAGGGCAGTTGCGAATAACGTGAATCTTTTGCTGATGATTCGCTCTTTCGCTGCGGATAATCTGACAGGCACTCAGGAAACGAGCGGGCACATCGGAGTGCAAGCGCCGTATTCCTTCCGAGAAACCTGTGTAGCTTTTATAGGGGGATAAATGTAGCGGTTCCAGAAGATTCAGCAGGTGTGCTTTCTCTTCAGGCTCAAAGGTAAATAGCGGGATCATGCCTCTCCTCCATGGAAAGAGTTCAGTTCAATTAAGAAAGCGTCAGGCCGGTGGCGTCTATCGTCAGTGCGAGGGCGTGCTGCTCAAACTAGTTGGCAACACGGTTTACGATAGCGGTCAGCAGGGGAATCGGTCTCAGGTTGAACGGGGTGCCAGTGCATAGCTTTTTTCAACGCGCGGGAACAACGGCACCGTCAACAGCGCGCAGAAGGCTGCTGCCAGCCACACCACTCCCCAGGAAAAGTGAGTCATGAGAGAGGATGCAGCGATGGGCGTTGCGAACAGCACCACAAACACGCAGGTATTGCCCATGGCCAAGGCTGTACCCACCCGACTCGCACCCGCCAGTGTGGCAAGTTCGGTATAGGCGACACCGTGCCAGGCGGACACGCTTATTCCAGCAATGATCATGACGCCGATAATCAGACCGCTGGCCAGCGCAGTTTCACTCAGGCCATAAAAGCCCGCTGCCGACACCAAGGTGCCCAGCGCCAAAAAAGTCAGGGTGCTTAACCAGGCACACGTCTTGAGGTAGGCACGTCGGTTTTTGTTTTTGTCGGTCCAGCGTCCGCTCCATATTCTGCTGACAATCGCGCCGACCTGGATAATCGCCAACGTGGTTGAAATCAGCGTGATGTCCATCTTGCTGAAATCATGGAAGAACACCGCCGCATAGGTGAGGATCGCGAATTGAGGCGCGCATAACAGACCGATGGCTAATACGATGCGCCAGACCCTCAGATCCTTTAACGGGCTAGCACTTGTCTCCATGCTCTGTTTTTTTTGCAGCGCTGCTGGAGAAGTCGGGTTCATAGAGCCAGAACCCGGCGAACAACGCCGCTATCAGGCAGAACAAGGCTGATGCAGTAAAGACCTCTACAAACCCGTAGGTATAAGCGAGATAGGGCAGCACGATGGCCCCCAAGGCGTAACCGCCCGGAACGGCCGTCTGGCGAATGCTCATGGCCAACCCCCGTTCACCCTCTTTGAACCAGGCCATGATCGCTCGCCCACGGGATCTCGCTGATGGCGATACCCAATCCTAAAACGCCGAGTACAAGCCCCAGCTCGCTGTTATCCAACTGGTAGGTGGCACGCATATAGACCGCCGTCGCGGGCAGCCCCCCTACGACGCTTGAAAAGCTCGCATTGGCGGCCACGCCGACGCCAAGCACTTTCCAACGGTGACCGTTATCGACAGTCATAAGAATCCCACTATTTAATTGGTTGTGGGTCGCAAGATTCTCATGAGAGTATCGTCTCGAATATCAAATTATTTTGCGTGTTCGTCCCAAAAAGCAGGATTGTTATGAGACCGGTGAATTTCGATTTGGATGTCATGCGCAGTTTTGTAACAGGGGTCGAATTGGGCAGTTTTGCCAAGGCCGCGCAGAAACTTGCCCGCTCTACGTCAGCCATTAGTGCCCAATTGAAAAAACTGGAAGCTCAGGCAGGCTCTCCACTCTTCAAGAAAGCCGGACGCAAGCTGGCGTTGACGGACACCGGGGAGGTGTTACTTAACTATTCCAAGCGCCTCTTGAGCCTTAACGACGAGACCATAACGGCAGTGTCGGAGCTCAAACTCAAAGGCTGGGTACGCCTCGGGCTTCAGGAAGACCTGGGCAGTTTCTTGCCGACAGTGCTTGGACGATTCGCCAGAGCCCACCCCGATGTTCGAGTCGAGGCACGTATTGCACGTAATGCAGATCTGTTGAACCGCATCGAAAATGGTTCTCTCGATCTTGCGGTGGCGTGGGGGGATGTAAAAAAGAATGGGTACCAAGAAACGATCGTAGAGCTGCCCATGCAATGGATCGGATCGTCACACCGGTATCTGGACTGGCGTGTCGAGTCAGGCAACCCACTTCCTGTGATTGCATTTGATGCGCCTTGTCCCTTCCATTCAAAGGCCACTGACGCATTGAACCTTGCCGGGATCCCTTGGCATCTTTCCTTTACCAGCTCGAGTCTCAATGGTCTGTCTGCGGCCACCGAGGCTGGATTGGGCTACACCATCAGAACGGCTCTTGGTCTTCAATCGGGCACTGAGCTTCTGAATATCGAAGACCGGGGTTTGCCGGCTCTGCCTTCGATAGCCCTGACGTTGCACAGGCACGAGGCGAATCCCAATCCTCTGACCGAGCGATTGTCGAGCATGGTGGTACAAGCGATCAGAAGCGAGATCGCCTGATCGCAATGGCCTGACGACCGACGAAGATATCAGGCCAGGAATTACTCGGCCTTTTCAACACCGCCAGCCTTCTCTTCCAGCTCGGCCATCTTGGCCTCCAGCGCTTCCAGGCGGGCGCGGGTGCGGGCGAGGACGGCCATCTGGCTATCGAATTCTTCACGGCTGACCAGGTCCAGTTTGCTGAAGCCGCTTTGCAGCAGGGCCTTGAACTGGGCTTCGAATTCGCTGCGGGGTACTGGCGTTTCGCCGTTGAAAAGACGGGAAGCGTGGCCGCTGAGGGCGTCAAGAAAGGCTTTGGGCGCGAGCATGATGATTTTCCTGAATCAGAAGCCGGCAGTGTAACACGCAGTGTCTATAGTCAATTTGACGGGGCGAGTCGCACGCTTATGGAGCGCTGCGGCGTGCACATGAGCACCATTAGTGTGCATTACCTTGGTCGCGAAGCCGGTTTGACCCGGCAAAACCTGCCCAAGAGCCTGTATTCAATGAATATTCACGAGATGGCAAGCTTTCTGCTTAGTGGCTTATGACCCATGCACTGATGCAGTCGCTGTGACGAATGCAGTGCGGCAGGCGGAGCGGGGAAGTGTTTCGTCAGAAGCGGTTTTCTGGAGTTGGCCTGGCCTGATCAGGCGGCCGACACGTTACAAAGCCAGGCACTGCGCTTAGACTTGAGTCGGGTTTGTTTTCCTGGGGCAAGTCCACCAAATTCGGGAGAAAGTTTTCATGAAGCTAGTCACTGCCATCATCAAGCCGTTCAAACTGGATGACGTTCGCGAGTCGTTGTCTGAAATCGGCGTGCAGGGCATCACCGTCACTGAAGTCAAAGGCTTCGGGCGTCAGAAGGGTCACACTGAGCTTTATCGCGGTGCTGAATACGTCGTCGACTTCCTTCCCAAAGTGAAGATCGATGTCGCCATTGATGACAAGGATCTGGATCGTGTCATCGAAGCCATAACCAAGGCCGCCAACACCGGCAAGATCGGTGACGGCAAGATTTTTGTGGTCAATCTGGAACAGGCCATTCGCATCCGTACCGGCGAGACCGATACAGACGCTATTTAAGCCGCCAAACCCAACGCCCCAGGAGAAAACAATATGACTCTGCGTCAACTCGCAGGGCTCGGTGCCCTGTTGTCCCTCGCATTACCTGGTCTTGCCCTGGCGGCTGACCCAGTGGCCGAGCCGGTGCTGAACTCTGGCGACACTGCATGGATGCTGACCTCGACCGCTCTGGTCCTGTTCATGACCATCCCCGGTCTCGCGCTGTTCTACGGCGGTATGGTTCGCTCGAAGAATATTCTGTCCGTGATGATGCAGTGTTTCGCCATCACCGGTCTGATTAGCATCCTGTGGGTCGTGTACGGCTACAGCATTGCGTTCGATACAACCGGTATGGAAGCGGGCGTCGTCAACTTCAATTCCTTCTTTGGCGGTATGGGTAAAGCGTTCCTGGCAGGCATCACGCCGGCAAGCATTACCGGTCCTGCTGCGTTGTTCCCTGAGGCGGTGTTCGTCACCTTCCAGATGACCTTCGCAATCATCACCCCCGCCCTGATTGTCGGCGCTTTCGCAGAACGCATGAAGTTCTCCGCAATGCTGGTGTTCATGGGTATCTGGTTCACTCTGGTCTACGCGCCAATCGCCCACATGGTCTGGGGCGGCGTCGGTGGTTTGCTGTGGGACTGGGGCGTTCTGGACTTCGCTGGCGGCACCGTCGTACACATCAACGCCGGTATAGCCGGTCTGGTGGCCTGCCTGGTACTGGGCAAGCGCAAAGGCTTCCCGACCACGCCGATGGCACCGCACAACCTGGGTTACACCCTGATCGGCGCAGCAATGCTCTGGGTCGGCTGGTTCGGCTTCAACGCCGGCTCCGCGGCTGCAGCCAACGGCACTGCCGGTATGGCCATGCTGGTTACTCAAATCGCTACCGCGGCCGCCGCACTGGGCTGGATGTTTGCCGAGTGGCTTACTCACGGTAAGCCAAGCGCTCTGGGCATCGCGTCGGGCGTGGTTGCCGGTCTGGTCGCCATTACCCCGGCTGCCGGTACAGTCGGCCCGATGGGCGCTCTGATCATCGGTCTGGCGGCAGGCGTGATCTGCTTCTTCTGCGCTACCAGCCTCAAGCGCAAGCTTGGCTACGATGACTCCCTGGATGCGTTCGGCGTTCACGGTATCGGCGGTATCGTCGGCGCGATCCTGACCGGCGTGTTCGCAGCACCTGCACTGGGCGGCTTCGGCACCGTGACTGACATCGGTGCCCAGGTCTGGATTCAGTTCAAGGGTGTCGCGTTCACCGTCGTCTACACCGCAATCGTGACCTTCATCATCCTTAAAGTCCTGGATGCTGTAATGGGTCTGCGGGTTACCGACGAGGAAGAGTCTGTCGGTCTGGACCTTGCGCAACACAACGAGCGTGGCTACAACTTGTAAGCAGCCGCAGATGCAAAAAAGAATGCCCGGTCTCCGGGCATTTTTTTTGTCTGACGTTTGCGGATATACCGCGGATTTTTGCTGTCATTGACTTTGCCCGCGTCAATGATTTCGGCACCGTGACGCAGCGCAGGTAACGATGTATCGACAGTCTTCGTCAACTTGCAGGGAAGCCGGTTTATTGCGCGCTTTGCTTTTTTCTCAGTCGAGTTAGAATGCGCGCCGAAGGTGCGGAGAACGGTATGTGGCATCAATCCAGAATTGCCTTGCGGGCCAGGCCCCGCGGGTTCCATCTGGTGACTGACGAAATAGTCGCGGGCTTGCCCCCGTTGCGCGATTGTCGTGTCGGGCTACTGCATGTGTGGCTGCAACATACCTCGGCTTCGTTGACCATCAACGAAAATGCCGATCCGGCGGTACGTCGTGACTTTGAGCGTTTTTTCAACCGTCTGGTGCCCCAGGGCGTGGACGGCTACGAACATGACGACGAAGGCCCTGATGACTTGCCAGCGCATTTCAAGGCCAGTCTGCTGGGCTGCCAGTTGGTTCTGCCGGTGACGGCAGGGCGACTGGCGCTGGGCGCCTGGCAAGGTATTTATCTGGGCGAACATCGAGACGCTGGTGGGTCTCGTAACGTCCTCGCCACCCTTCAGGGTGAGTGGATATAACCGCTGGAGTCAGCGGTTATGGAATTTTTCCGATCGCCTTAGCATTTCCGGGCGGTTGGGCTATAACTAATCAGCTTTCGCAAGTCATGAGGTAGAACATGAGCGACGACGATACTAACGACGATCTGGTAGACGACCTGGAAGGCGAAGACGGTGAGGAGCTTGCAGCAGCCTCCCCGGAAGACGACGCAGCCGAGCCAGACGATTCCGACGTTCCGGCAGCACCCGCAAAAGGCAAGGCCAAGGCCGCTGTCTCGGTCGATGAACTGCCTAGCGTAGAAGCCAAGAACAAAGAGCGCGATGCTCTGGCGCGTGCCATGGAAGAGTTCCTGGCGCGTGGTGGCAAGGTGCAGGAAGTGGAGGCCAACGTGGTCGCCGACCGCCCAAGAAGCCTGACAATAAATACGGTAGCCGCCCGATTTAAGGCTGCAGACGCTGTATGAGAAAAAGCCCGCCGTCGCTGCGGGCTTTTTCTATTGAGCGAACATCAGACCGTTTTCAGGCCCAGCGTGCCAGGACTTCCGGCAGCTGCGACAGGTTGTGGATCTCGGCATCCGGCAGCCGGTCTGCGTCCCAGGCCTTGCCTTGCGGGTTGTACCAGATGGCGCGCATGCCCGCCTGTTGGGCACCTGCGATATCGTCCTTCGGGTGATCGCCTACGTGCACGGCTGCGCTGGCATCGACTTTTGCGCGCCGTAACGCTTCCACAAACGGTGCGGGGTCGGGCTTACCGATACCCAGGTCCTCGGCGCACAGCGCGAAGGCAAAATAGTCAGCCAGCCCCAAACGACGCACATCGGCATTGCCATTGGTAATCACGCCAAGCGTGAAGGTCTTGGCGAGAATTTCCAGCATGGGTTGCACCTCAGGGAAAATCTGCACCTGATGGCGGCCATGCAGGAAGACTTCAAAGCCGCGGTCGGCAAGGTCCTGCGCCTCGTCCGGGTCGTAGCAGGCATCTTCGAGCGCATGGAACAGCACGCGGCGTCGCAAGGCGCTGATGCGGTGCTTGAAGGATGGGTCTTCAGCCACAAGGCGCGAGCGAATTTCCCACAGGTGCTCGACAGGAATCGCCCCCAGCCTGGGCGCGTTTTCGCCCAGCCAGTCACGTAGCGTGACTTCGGCACCGGCAATGGCAGGGGCGGTGTCCCAGAGCGTGTCGTCAAGATCAAACGTCACCAGCTTAATCATCTGCAGCTCCTTTACGTTTGGCTCGGGGATGGGCGCTGTCATAAACAGTAGCCAAATGCTGGAAGTCCAGGTGCGTATATATCTGCGTGGTCTTGATGTCCGCATGACCCAGCAGCTCCTGCACGGCGCGCAAGTCCTGTGACGACTCCAGCAGGTGGCTGGCGAACGAGTGACGCAGCATGTGCGGATGCAGGTTCTGCCCTAACTCCCTCTCACCAGCCGCCTTGAGCCGCACTTGAATCGTGCGCGGGCCGAGGCGCTTGCCTTGCTGGCTGACGAACACGGCGTCGTCCTGCGGATTGGTCAGGGCACGCAGCGGCAACCATATTTCCAGCGCCTGGCGAGCCTTGCTTCCGACCGGCAGTACGCGGGTCTTGCTGCCTTTGCCCAGGACCTGCACCAGCCCGTCGCGCAGGTCCAGCTGGTCCAGGTTCAGGCCCGTCAGTTCGGACAGTCGCAACCCTGATGAGTAAAGCAGCTCCAGAATGGCTTGATCGCGATGAGCCAGAAAATCATCTTCGACGCCGCCATCCAGCAATTGCGCGGTGCGGTCGGTGTCCAGCGTCTTGGGCAGACGCCGTTCACCCTTGGGCGGTGACAGGCCGTTTGCCGGGTCGTGCTGGCAGATGCCTTCGCGATTGAGGTATTTGTAGAAACCGCGCACCGCCGACAGCATGCGCGCCAGACTGCGTGAAGACTGGCCCTGTTGGTGCTGGCGGGCGGTAAAGCTGCGCAGGTGCTGGATATCCAGATCATTCCAGCTCGACAGTTGCGCCTTCTGGCAATATGCCAGAACCTTGCCCAGATCGCGCCGGTAGGCTTCAAGCGTATGAGGCGACACCTGGCGCTCACTGCGCAGGTGCATGCAGTAGGCGTCCAGATGCTGTTCCATGGCTAGCGAACCGAGCGTAAAGAGTGAGCGAAACGCGGCAGCAGGCGGCTCAGGACGTCGGCGATGTAACTGAGGAACAGAGTGCCGACCGAGCTTTTGTAATGCTGCGGATCACGACTGCCGATGGCCAGCACGCCATGCAGGCCCAGGTGATTGAGGCTGGCGATGGCGGTAGAGCCCACTTCCTTGCCTTGCTCTGCGCCAAACAGGAACGCCAGTTCATGCTCACGCAACGCGCCGCAGATGATCTTCTCGCCAATCAGGCCGCCGATTGCTTTCTGTGCTTCGGCGCTGCTGACCCATCGCCCCACTTGCATCGGGCTGTCACTGAACAGGATCAGGCTGACGAAGGGCACCTGAAAATCCTGACGCAGGCTGTCTTCGACAGCGATGACCAGCTCGTCCAGGCTGGTGGCATCCATCAGGGCGAGGTTCAGGCGTCGGGTCTTTTCGAACAGGCGGTCGTTGTCCCGAGCGACGTCCATCAGCTGCGACAGGCGATGACGCATTTCGATGTTGCGCTCGCGCAGCAGCTTTAGCTGACGCTCGACCAGCGAAACGGTATTGCCACGCTGGTGCGGGATGCGCATCGACACCAGCAGCTCGTCGTGCTCGGCGAAAAAGTCCGGGTGCTCAAGCAGGAAGGCGATGACCGCCTCTGCTTCAAGGTCTGGCGCTGCGCTATCGACAGGCGATTCGCAGGGTGTGCCTGTTGAAGCGGGAGGTTGATCGGTCATGGCAGTTACTCACTCAAAGACGAACTTGGCCTTCATAAACCCTGACGGCGGGGCCGGTCATCATGACAGAATGTCCCGGGCCAGCCCATTCGATGGACAGGCGACCTCCGGGCAGGTCGATCAGCAGCGGCGAATCCATCCAGCCCTGGCTGATGGCAGCAACCGCCGCCGCACAGGCGCCGGTGCCACAGGCCTGGGTTTCCCCGGCACTACGCTCCCAGACACGCAACTGCGCACGCTGACGATCCACCACGTGAAGAAAGCCCACATTGACCCGTGCCGGAAAGCGCGGGTGATGCTCGATCTTCGGCCCCAGCTCGTGGACCGGCGCGTTATTGATGTCATCGACACGCAGTACGGCATGCGGGTTGCCCATGGACACAGCAGCCAGTTCGATATTCTGCCCGTCTACCTCGACGTTGTAACGGGTGGCCTGCTCTGCGGCCTCGAAAGGTATTTCTTCCGGGACAAACCTGGGTGGCCCCATATCGACGCTGATCTGCCCGTCGCTGCGGATATCCAGCTCAATGATGCCGCTCTTGGTCTCGACGCGTATCTGCTTCTTGGCCGTCAGGCGCTTGTCGAGTACGAAACGGGCAAAGCAGCGCGCGCCGTTGCCGCACTGTTCGACTTCGGAACCATCGGAGTTGAAGATTCGGTAGCGAAAGTCCACATCCGGATTGTTCGGCGCCTCGACCAGCAAAAGCTGATCGAAACCGATACCGGTGTGGCGGTCGCCCCATTGTTTGGCATGCTTGGGCAAGATGTGCGCGTGCTGACTCACAAGATCCAGGACCATGAAGTCGTTACCCAGCCCGTGCATCTTGGTAAAACGCAGCAGCATGGGATTACTCCGGCAGCAGGCTTTCGCCAGCGAACAGCTCGGCCACGGTTTCGCGACGACGCACTTCAAAAGCCTGGGAACCGTCGACCAGTACCTCAGCAGCACGGCCACGGGTGTTGTAGTTCGAACTCATGACGAAGCCATAGGCACCGGCCGAATGGACCGCCAGCAGATCGCCTTCGGCCAGCGCCAGCTCGCGCCCTTTGGCGAGAAAGTCGCCGGTCTCGCAGATCGGCCCGACGATGTCGTACGCACGAGGTTCGCCGTCGCGCGGGCGCACCGCTGTGACGTCCATCCACGCCTGATAAAGCGCTGGGCGGATCAGATCGTTCATCGCCGCATCGACGATGGCGAAATCCTTGTGCTCGGTGTGCTTGAGGTATTCGACGCGGGTCAGCAGCGCGCCTGCGTTGGCCACGATGAAGCGCCCCGGCTCGAACAACAGCCCCAGATCACGACCAGCCAGTCGCTCACGCACGGCTTTGATGTAGTCGGCCGCCAGCGGAGGCTCTTCGTCGCGATAACGCACACCAAGACCGCCACCCAGATCGATATGGTGCAGGTGAATGCCGCAATCGCCCAGGCGATCAACCAGGTCCAGCAGGCGATCCAGCGCATCAATGAACGGCTCGAGCGTGGTCAGTTGCGAGCCAATATGGCAGTCGACCCCGATCACTTCCAGGTTTGGCAGTTGCGAGGCGCGAATGTAAACGTCTTCGGCATTTGCAATGGCGATGCCGAATTTGTTTTCTTTAAGGCCGGTGGAGATGTAAGGGTGAGTGCCTGCATCCACATCCGGGTTGACCCGCAGCGATATCGGCGCACGAACGTCGAGCTCGGCAGCCACTTCCTGCAGACGCTCAAGCTCGTCGGTGGATTCGACGTTGAAGCAATGCACGCCGACTTCAAGAGCGCGACGCATGTCTTCACGGGTCTTGCCGACGCCGGAAAACACGATCTTCTCGGCTTTGCCGCCTGCGGCCAGCACACGCTCCAGTTCGCCGCGCGAAACAATGTCGAAACCGGCGCCAAGACGCGCCAGGACATTTAACACGCCCAGATTGGAGTTGGCTTTTACGGCGAAGCAGACCATATGCGGCATGCCGCTCAGCGCATCGGCGTAGGCACGGTATTGCGCCTCTATATGAGCGCGCGAGTAGACATAGGTCGGCGTGCCGAAGCGCTCGGCAATGGCAGACAATGCTACCCCTTCCGCGAACAGCTCACCGTCGCGGTAGTTGAAGGCGTCCATTGAATTCCCTTAAAGGTGCTTGTGCGATTGCGATTTGGCTTGTTCATCCGGAGTTTTGGTGTCATCCGGCAGATACAGCGGGCCTTTCTGGCCGCAGGCTGTAACAAGACAAGCGACCGCGACAAGCGCAGCAAGCGAAGAGATCAGGCGCTTCATGGCGAAATCCTTTGTAAAAGCATTAATTGCGCCCGAGTATACCGACCACCCGGCAGCTTGCCTATGCGAGCGGCGTCCCGTCTGGCGTGCCTTTGACGTGAAAGCCGCAGCAGAGCGGTGGTTGATCGGGATTAAAGTGCTCGTGCATCGTCAATGATGAGTAAGCTTTGCATTTGCCTGGCTGCGTCCGTATCTTGCCCCTCTGCGCTATTTGCAGACACTTATCGAGGTTCCCGCAATGAGTTTGACCGAAGCCCGTTTTCACGACCTCGTCGATGCGACGCAGCAGGTGCTGGAAGATGTTTTCGACGAGAGCGGCCTGGATGTCGACCTGGAAAACTCGGCCGGCGTCCTCACCGTCAAGTTCGAAAACGGCTCGCAACTGATCTTCAGTCGTCAGGAGCCGCTTCGTCAGCTTTGGCTGGCAGCCCGCTCCGGCGGTTTCCATTTCGATTATGACGAAGAGAACAGCCGTTGGGCATGCGACACCAGTGATGAGCTGCTCAGCGAAATGCTTGCGCGCATCACCCTTGAGCAAGCCGGTGTCGAACTGGATTTCGACGAGATCTGATCGTGAGCCAGTCCCCCGTTCGACCGCCCAAACCGCTTTTCAGCAACGTCAGCCCGGCTGTAGCGTCGCCCTGTATCAGCCTGTGCCGGCTCGATGAGCAGAAGGTTTGCCTCGGGTGCTTCCGTCATGTCGAAGACATCCGCGAATGGCGCTCGGCCGATGACCATCGTCGTCGACAGATTCGCCATGAAGCGGAACAGCGTCGAGCCAGCGCGGGCCAGACCGCAGGCTGATGCCGCGTCGGGTTGTGTATTTACTGCGCTGTGTTAGTGTCGGAACCTGCTTCTCCAGATTGAGAGGCCCGTAGAACCCCGCCCACCCCGGCGGGGTTTTGTTTTATTCATGGAGAATAAAGGAGTCTGCCCAGACCATGACCACAGCACCTTCGATCATCCTCACCCGCCTCGACGTACAGCGTCTCGAGAGTTTTATCGCCAGCCAGGACGAAGACACGCCGGGCATCCAGGCGTTGCAGGCCGAACTGGACCGCGCCGATCAGGTAGTGGGCCACGATGAAGTGCCTGCGGGCGTTGTGACCATGAATTCGCGTGTGCATTGCCGTGAAGAAGTCAGCGGCAAGGATTACCACCTCAAGCTGGTTTATCCCCAGGATGCAGGCGCAGACGGCACCGTCTCGGTCCTCGCGCCAATGGGCTCGGCGTTGCTGGGTTTGCAGGTCGGCCAGCACATCGACTGGCCAGCACCGGGCTGCAAGCCCCTCAAGCTGACCTTGCTGGCGGTGGAATATCAGCCGGAAGCAGCGGGCGAGTACGAGTAATCGAAGGCGCTGCATCCGTAAAGCGCCTCCGCATTCAAGAGCGGACGCAGAGCGTCCAGAACGGCATTCCCACGCTGGAGCGTGGGGACGATAGTTAACTGACGCATCAAGATGACCATCGTGCCAATGCTCCGCGTTGGAACGTTAGGCGCGAGGGGCAGAACAAGCGTACGTCAGGCCTGGTCCATCGCCTCGTTCAACAGCTTTTCCAGCTCGGCCTTGTGATGCAGGAAGAGGATGCTTTGTCCATGCCGGTCATCCAGCAGCCCGGACAGGTCCAGGTCGGTGATGTAACAGCGATAGCGCTGGGGTTCCAGGCGCTTGCCGAGAATTTGCCGGGCAACGGCGGCATACAGCTGATCGCCATATTCCAGCTCGGAAAACTCGCAGTTATCGCAGTACAGCGTGGCGCTCAGCTGTCCGGGCGAGGTTTCTTCGATGATTGCCTGCACGTCATAAAACGCCTTGTCCGCCGCAGTCGGTGCCAACCGATGTTCGACACGCCGGGCAAGCCCAGGGCCAGAAGGCAGCACTTGGTAATAAAGGGTTTCCAGCGAAACCGGCTCGGACGGGTCGTCCAGCGGCAATGACGCGCCTCGGCGATAAACCAGCGAGTGAAGAAAACGCTGCAGTGGCGTCAGCAGGCTTTGTTCGTCGTGATACGGCAGGCGCTGGTGCCAGAGCGAATTGTGTTCGTCCAGCACGTACACGTCGGCATCCGGCTCGTTGATTCGGTAGAACACCTGAATGCATTCAGGCTGACCAAGTGGCAGGATCAGCGCCAGATCGTGGCCATCGAGTGCCTGAGGGTCCAGATGCAAAGGGCTGTACAACGGCAGCTCTTCACCCAGGTACTTGAACAGGCCTGGCAGGCTGTTGACCACTACATGACCGACCTGTCCGGGTTTGATCTCCAGCACGTGATACTGCTGCTGCACTTGAATCAGATAACGATGGTTCAACCGCCTGGCGAGTAATAACCGAGCCGTGCTGATCAGTTCTTCAACCCGCTGAGCGATGGCAGGTGCCCGGTTATGACAGAAGCAGCGCACGCGAATCTGCGGCTGCTTACCGCTCTGCGGCAGGCTGCCGAGCAGTTCGCTCATGCAGTCGAGCAGGGCATGCGGGCCGTCATAGCGGCTGACCAGCGTTTCGTTCCAGGTATTGAGGGTGATCTGGTCCAGCGTCAGCACCAGATTCTCCCGGACACCCGCGTAACTGAGCGAGTCGGTGCGCTCGGTGGTCATCAGAATATTAAGGTCGCGGTGATGCCTGAGCGGGTCGACACCGACATTGACCAGCAACAGTATCTCGCTGGATGTACTGGGCATGAGCAGCTCGTCGTCGCTGACCTCGGGCAGCGGCAGTTCAATACTCTGCTGCAAGGCACCGAGCAGGTTGAACAACTCGAACTCGCTCAAGTCACTGGTGCCAGGATGCAGCGCCACGCGGGTCGTGGTGTCGATCACGTTGTTGCGGTGGCACCAGGTCAGCAGCTCGAGCAATTCCCGGCTGCGCTTGATCGGCGAAAAGTTCGGCCACTCGTGAATACCCAGGTTGCCGTTGTACAGGGCCCACTGATGCTTGCCTGGCTCGCGTTTATCAGGGGAATGCACCAGCGTCAGCGTATCTTCTGCAAGGTCCGGAGCGATGCCCGGATTGATGAACTCGACCTTGCCCGCCTTGCGCTCGAAAGCGGCATACAGGCGCCGACCGAGTATGGTCAGGTCACGAGCATTGAGCGCGTCGGCGGTGCTTTGCGTTCTGGCGAACCGGGTCTGAAAGCGATAGCTGTAATTGAGTTCGTTAACCAGTGCACGACGCTCGCTGGCCACCTGGCGCACTTTCCACTGGCTGCGGCTGTCGAGCAGCGCCAGTTGTCGTTCATCCCAGCCCCACTCAGAGGTCAGGCGCTCCAGCAGCAGGCGTTGCCAACCGGTGTTGCGCTGACGGCTCGAGCCGGTGAGCTTTTTGTTGACCTTCAGGTACAGGCTGCGCCGCACCAGTTCGAGGCGCTCTTGCTCGTTGCGTGCCTGCAAATGCTCTTCGATACGCCGGTACACAACCACGTACGGGTCCAGCTCATCCAGGTCCAGTTGGTTGGCAAACACCGCTTGCTTGAAACGCAGGCTCAGGCACTGCACGCGGGGATGTTCACTGGAGTAAACCTCGATCAGCAGCAGCTTGAGAACAGACTTGTAGGGCGACTCGATACCCTTGAACAACTGCCACAAGCCGGCACCAATAAATTCCGCCGCAGGAATGTGCGACATCGGCCCGAGGTCGAGCACTTCGCTGGCGCGAATGAAGCGTTTGCTCAGCAGGGTATGGGCGTAATCCTCATAGTTCTGCTCTTCATAGACTGGCACCAGCCACCACATCGGGGTGCGCCCTGCGAGCCAGATCGCCGTGCGATAAAACTCATCGAGCAACAGGTAATGCTGGGTAGTGCCGCAGTCGTCAGAGCTGAGCTGCGAGTCGCGGTCCCCGCGCTTGAAACGTTGCGGGTCAATCAGGAAAAAGTGCGCTTCTGCCCCCATAGTGGCGGCCCAGGCTTCAAGGGCATGGCATTTCCTGCGCAGTTCGGCGATGGCCTCCGGCTCCAGTTCGCTGTCGTGGCAGACCCATACGTCCATGTCGCTTTGTTCAGCCTGGGCCAGCGTACCGAGGCTGCCCATCAGGAACAGGCCGTGAATCGGCTGAGGAGCGTTACCACGCCGGACCTTGTAAGAGAAGGAGCGTGTCAGGCGTTGCGCTTCGGCCAGCGCCAGCGTGTCCGGTTCGTACTGCGAGACGCCAGCAGGCGTACCACCGGAAACGTAACCGGGCAGCAGAGGGTGGTTGACGTGAAAGAACAGCGGCAGCAGGGTCAGAACGCTTTGCTGGCGGGTCGACATACCTTCCAGCGCACGCGCATATCGCCCGTCATTGAGGGACAGGAAACGGTTGCGCAGCTGGCTGAGAACCTTGCGGTCGATGCCCTCATCCAGGTCGGGGCGAATTTCAGGATTACGCGTCATCGCAACTCAAGGCATCTAGCCTGTGCAGGCGTGGAATTACTGAGCAAAGATGGCGGAGAAGTTTTGCAGCCGAGAGAAGAGGATTCAGTCGGGTTGTTATTCTGACGCCAGAATCCTGTATCGACCGGCGTTCAGATAAGTGAAGGGCCTGCCACGCTTTTTTGTGCGCAGGCCCTGCGCCTGTCAGGCAGCTTGTTTGGAAACGTTGAGGATGGTCAACAGTGATTGGGCATGTTGAGCGGCCTCAAGCCCGAGGCTGGTCAGATAACCGCCATCGACCTGGGTCGTCAGTCCTTTATCGAAGAGTCTTTTTGCTGCTGCAACGGCAGTGGGTGCCGCTACATGGTGGACTTTCAGGCCTTCCTGGGTGTTTCCCAGATTGAACAGTGCAAGGATTTCCAGTTCGGCAACCAACTCAGGGGTATACGACATAGGTACTCCAGACTTTTTGTAGTAGTACGACCTCGCCGGCTGGCGGGTGTGCTCTGGAATCGACGTGTCCAATCTGCGCTCGTCGGTTCTGGATGACCGTTGAAGCCGGTTTGGCGTGGCAGCCCCGGAGGATCATGCGGCAGCGGGGCATTTGCAGTGTAGTCAGCGTCTGGAGTGTTTGCAGCATATATCTTGCTGGCACGACCTGACCGCAAGGTTACTTTTCCGGGGGCAGATCGGGCAGGGCGCGCAGCGCTGCTTCGTACCATTGCGTATCGAACGGACGGTCCTGCTCCAGCAAGGCGTCGATTTCGATGGCCAGGACGTGCGCCATCATTTCGAGAATGTCTTCACGCTCGTAGTTAACCAGGGTAAGCATGTTGAAAACAGCCTTGGCCGCTGGCGGGTTACCGGATTCGATCTGGTTCTCGATGGCTTCGATCAGGGTCGAGGCGGCAAATTCTTCTTCGTCATTGTCGAGTGCGTCGTTCATGTTCATTCCTCTGGTAAGGCAGGCAGTCTAACCGGCGACCTGAAAACAACAAACCCCGGAGGTCCGGGGTTTGTCAGCACATTGGCGAAGATCAGTCAGCCGTCGGCTGGCCCATCGGTACAGGTTCCTTGCTGCGCCAGTGCGGCAGGGAGTTCCAGTAGCGCTCGCCCTTTTCATCGTCGTACATGCCTTCCCAGCGCGAGATGACCAATACGGCCAGCGCGTTGCCGATCACATTCAGGGCCGTACGCGCCATGTCCATGATCCGGTCGACACCGGCAATAAACGCCAGGCCTTCCAGCGGGATACCGGCGCTGCCCAACGTTGCCAGCAGTACCACGAAGGAAACACCCGGCACACCCGCGATACCTTTGGACGTGACCATCAGGGTCAGAACCAGCATCAGTTGCGCGCCAATCGACAGGTCAATGCCATACAGCTGGGCAATGAAGATCGCCGCAATGCTCTGATAAAGCGTAGAACCATCGAGGTTGAACGAATAACCCGTCGGCACCACGAAGCTGCAGATCGCCTTCGGCGCGCCATACGCTTCCATTTTCTGGATCACGCGTGGCAGTACGGTTTCGGAGCTGGCGGTGGAGTAGGACAGAATCAGCTCGTCCTTGAAGATGCGCATCAGCCTGATCACCGAGAAGCCGAACGCCCGAGCGATCAGCCCCAGCACCACGAAGGCAAAGAAGGCGATGGCCACATATACCAGAATCACCAGCTTGGCGAGCGGCAACAGGGAGGCGAAACCGAAGTTGGCGACGGTCACCGCAATCAGCGCGAACACGCCGATCGGCGCGTAGTTCATGATCATGTGCGTGACCTTGAACATGGTTTCCGAGACGCCCTGAAACAGCTTCACCAGAGGCTCACGGACCTCTGCCTGCAGGCTGGAAAGCCCGAGACCGAACAGCACTGAAAAGAAGATGATCGGCAGCATCTCGCCACGCGCCATGGCAGCAAAGATGTTGGACGGGATCAGGTTGAGAATGGTCGCGATAAACGCGTGATCATGCTGAACTTCGGCCGTTGTCTGCTGGTATTTGGAGATATCCACCGTACCCAGCGTGCTCATGTCGATACCCGTGCCCGGATGGAACACATTGGCCAGCACCAGGCCCACCAGAATGGCGATGGTGGTCACGACTTCGAAATAGAGGATGGTCTTCAGACCGATGCGCCCCAGTTTCTTGGCGTCGCCCACACCCGCGATGCCTACAATCAGCGATGCGACAACGATAGGGATAACGATCATCTTGATCAGACGAATGAAGATATCGCCCGCAGGCTGCAGGAGATTGGTGATCCACCAGGCCTTCTCGGCGCTGAAATGGTTGAGCAGCGCCCCCACCGCGATACCCAGTACCAGTCCGATCAGAATCTGCCAGGCCAGACTCAGCTTTGCCTTCTTCATATTATTACCCTTGTTCAAAGTGGCTTGGGCAAGTCCAAGACCGATGCGCCGAGCGTGCTTTTCAAAGCAGTTTCAGGGCAGGGGATCCCTTTGGAAATGTCCCGAGAAGGTCACCGCAGACGAGCATCCCGGCTCTGTAGCAGGCGAAAAAAGTCGCAACTATTCCCATGGCACGCGCATACGTCTAATGCCGTAAACGACTACCTCATGCTCAATCGGCATACAAATAAGCAGAAATGTGTTGATTTATGTCGCGAGGCGAGAGGGCGATTCGGCGCGAAGGTGGCTAAAACGTCGTCTTCGGCCTGATGGAGAGCAGAAAGAACATAGCGGTGCTGAATCGATTACTCGGCGCATTTAACAGATGTACGGTAGTGCAGTGCTCAGGCCAGCTTATCCGCAGACAAGCTCATGGCCTGAGCGATTGAGTCGAGTCGCCGCCCTGTCAGCCTTTTCCTTTGGTGCGGGTCATGTGCGGGCCGCTGTTTTTCTCCAGATACTCGATAATCATCCCGGCCACATCCTTGCTGGTGGTGACTTCAATGCCTTCCAGGCCAGGTGACGAGTTGACCTCCATCACCAGCGGGCCGTGATTGGAGCGCAGAATATCCACACCCGCCACACTCAAGCCCATGACCCTGGCTGCACGCAATGCAGTCATGCGTTCTTCCGGGGTGATCTTGATCAGGCTGGCACTGCCGCCACGGTGCAGGTTGGAGCGAAACTCGCCCGGTTTGGCCTGACGCTTCATCGAGGCGATGACCTTGTCACCGACAACGAAGCAGCGAATATCGGCACCGCCCGCTTCCTTGATGTACTCCTGCACCATGATGTCCTGCTTGAGCCCCATGAAGGCTTCAATCACCGATTCGGCTGCCGTAGCGGTTTCGCACAGCACCACGCCGATGCCCTGAGTGCCCTCCAGCACCTTGATGACCAGCGGCGCGCCGTTGACCATCTGGATCAGGTCGGGAATATCGTCAGGCGAGTGGGCAAAGCCTGTCACCGGCAAGCCGATGCCCCGACGTGACAGCAGTTGCAGCGAGCGCAACTTGTCGCGCGAGCGGGCAATGGCGACCGACTCATTGAGCGGAAACACGCCCATCATTTCAAACTGACGCAACACCGCACAGCCATAGAAAGTCACCGAGGCACCGATGCGCGGAATCACCGCATCAAAGCCCTCCAGAGGTTTGCCGCGGTAGTGGATCTGCGGCTTGTGGCTGGCGATGTTCATATAGGCGCGCAGGGTGTCGATCACCACCATCTCATGGCCACGCTCGATGCCAGCTTCGACCAGACGACGGGTGGAATACAGACGCGGATTACGCGAAAGCACAGCGATCTTCATGCAACACCTGAGGAAGTAGAGGCCGGGAACACCGGCTTGTCTTGTACGTAAGTTATGCCCGGATTGACCACCAGTTGGCCGTCGATCAGCGCCTTGGAACCCAGCAGCAGTCGATAACGCATCGACTTGCGGCAAGCCAGTGTGAATTCCACTGGCCAGATACGATCACCCAGGGCCAGCGTAGTGCGAATGACGTAACGCACCTGCGCGTGGCCATTGGAGCTTTTAATGGTTTTCATGGCGACCAGTTGCGCCTCGCAGCGGCGATGCCGCAACTGAACCACAGTGCCCAGATGCGCGTTGAAGCGCACCCATTTCTGGCCATCGCGCTCAAAAGGTTCGATTTCGGTGGCATGCAGGCTTGACGTGCTCGCACCGGTATCGATTTTTGCCCGCAGGCCCGCCACCCCCAGGTCGGGAAGCGCTACCCACTCGCGCAGGCCGATGACTGTCAGATGGTCGAATGTTTTCAATGCAATTCCGTATGTCTCAAGACTTCTGCCAGACGTCAGGTGCTATCTGCGCCAGGGCTTTGAATGCAGGTTTGGCGAACAGATAGCCCTGCATCAGGAAAATGCCGCAATCGGCGAGAAAGTCCCGTTCCTCAACCTGCTCTATACCTTCGGCAATGAGCTTAATCCCCAAGTCCGAACACATTGTGACAACACCCCGAACAATAGCCTGACGCGCGCGATCACGATGAATGTCGCGAATCAGGTTCATGTCGAGCTTTATCAGGTCTGGCTGAAAGTCCGCGAGCAGCGTCAGCCCGGAATACCCGGCACCGAAATCATCGATGGCGGTCATGAAGCCGAACTCGCGATACTCGCGCAGAATATTGCTCAAGTGCCCGTTGTTATCCACATGCTCGCTTTCGATGGTTTCGAAAATCAAACGCTCGACAGGAAAGTCATGCTGCCTGGCGGCCTCCAGCGTGCTGCGGATACACAGCTCGGGACGATACACGGCGTTGGGCAAAAAGTTGATCGATAAACGCTCGTTCATGCCCAGTTTCGCGGCACCGGCGATGGCGGTGGTCCGACACGCCTGATCGAAGCGGTAGCGGTTCTGGTCGTTGACCTGACTCAGAACGGACATCGCACCTTCGCCATTGGGGCCACGAACCAGCGCCTCGTGAGCGAAAATCGACTGGTCGTGAAGGTTCACGATCGGTTGATACGCGTAGTCAAACGAGAAATCCAGTTCCGGACTGCCCGTGCATCCCGCGCACCCTTTTCTGGGGGCGGTCAACGAAGTTGGAAAATCTGTCACGTCGCGCTCCATGTAGGGGTCGGGCAATGAAAAGGGGAATAGCTGTTTTTGACAAGCAAGGATCGGTTACTTCATGTTCGTGTGGGTATGTACACATCAGGCGAGCGACGCAGTCGCGTTTCCTGATGAGCCCGATAACGTTCAGACTGCTGCACTGATGAGGAATTCAAATGGCGCAAAAGCCGGAAGAAGATGACAAGGTCCGTCTGGATAAATGGCTGTGGGCCGCACGTTTTTTCAAAACACGCGCATTGGCCAAAGCAGCTATCGAAAGCGGCAAGGTGCACTGTCGCGGCGAACGTTGCAAGCCCGGCAAGGAGCCTCGTCCAGGCGACGAGTTTCAGATTCGCATGGGCTTCGATGAGCGCACGATAGTGGTCGAGGCGTTGTCCACCGTTCGCCGGGGTGCGCCTGAGGCGCAGACGCTGTATAGCGAGACACCCGACAGCATCGCCAAAAGAGAAAGCGCGGCCGCTCAGCGCAAGGCTGGCAACCTGGGTGTAACTACCGACGGAAAGCCCACCAAGAAGCAACGCCGGGAGCTTTTTGGTTTCCGTGCCAGCCACAACAACGACTGAAAACAGCGCATGGCGGCTCCGGCGATCAGCCCGAACGGCCAACCCGCTTGGAAGCGCACCGGATAGCTCCTAAAATGCCGGTCAATCCGCATGGCCACGGCGCTTTCGAGTGCCGGACGGTGCTTGCTCAGCCGCGAGCCATCCAATGTCATTACTTCAGATACCTTCCCTATGCATGATTTACCGGACACCGATTTCACCCAGCGCTTCATCTTCGACGAAAGCGACGTTCGTGGAGAGCTGGTAGCCCTTGAACGCAGTTATGCCGAAGTACTCGCCAAGCACCCGTACCCGGAGCCGGTCGCGCAGTTGCTGGGAGAACTGATGGCTGCCGCCGCTCTGCTGGTCGGCACCCTCAAGTTCGACGGACTGCTGATTTTGCAGGCGCGCTCCAGCGGCGCTGTACCGCTGCTGATGGTCGAATGCTCCAGCGAACGCGAGCTGCGCGGCATCGCCCGCTATGACGAAACGCTCATCACGCCAGCCGCTGGCCTGCAGGACCTGATGCCTGACGGTTCGCTGGCATTGACTGTCGACCCGCACAAGGGCAAGCGCTATCAGGGCATTGTGGCGCTGGATGGCGTCGACCTGTCGGAAAGCCTCTCTAACTACTTCGTGATGTCCGAGCAGTTGGGCACCCGTTTCTGGCTCAAGGCTGACGGTCATCGCGCCCGCGGCCTGCTGCTGCAGCAACTGCCTGCCGCACAGATCACCGACCCGGAAGAGCGCGATGCCAGCTGGGAACATGTCATTACCCTCGCCAGCACCCTGACTGCCGAAGAAATGCTCGGCCTGGACAACCAGACCATTTTGCATCGCCTGTATCACGAAGACCCAGTGCGCCTGTTCGACGCCCAGCCAATCTGTTTTCGCTGCAGTTGCTCGCGCGAGCGCTCGGCCAACGCACTGGTCAGTCTTGGCCTGGAGGACGCGCAGCAACTGATCATCGAGCACAACGGCAGCATCGAGATCGACTGTCAGTTCTGCAACGAGCGCTACCTGTTCGATGCCACTGACGTTGCACAGCTGTTTGCTGGCGGCGGTGTCGATTCGCCATCTGACACGCGCCATTGATCAACGCGTAAAGCCCCTCAGAATACGGTATGGGCCCTTGTAATGCTGTTCTGACAGGAGGGTCCTACCATTTCTGGGCATTTCTGGCATAATCCGGCCCACTTTTACGCTGTAGTAGTGGTTGTTTTTTACTACAAAACCGTTTGGAGCACTCGGCTACAGGCCGACGGGGAACCTCATGACGCAAATCAACAACGCTGTGCACACCGATCTGAGCACCGACGAACTGGTCAAGGAAGCCCTTGCCCGTAACGAAGGCGTACTTTCCGACACTGGCGCACTGGTTGTGGAGACAGGCCATCGTACTGGCCGTTCGCCGGTCGATCGTTTCATTGTTGAAGAGCCGAGCACCCAGGACGCCATCGCCTGGGGCCCGATCAACCGCAAGTTTCCGGCCGAGAAATTCGACGCCTTGTGGAACCGTGTCGGTGCATACCTGGCCGAGCGCGAGCTCTTCGTTTCCCACGTTCATGTAGGCTCCGATCCTGCGCACTACCTGCCCGTCAAGATGACCACCGAAACTGCGTGGCACAACCTGTTCGGCCGTTGCCTGTTCATCAACCCTGAACAGTACAACCCGGCTGGCAAGGACGAGTGGGAAATCCAGAACGCGCCATGGTTCGTCTGCGACCCTGAGCGTGACGGCACCAACTCCGATGGCACCGTCATCATCAACTTCGCCGCGCGCAAGGTACTCATCGCAGGCATGCGTTATGCCGGCGAAATGAAAAAAGCCATGTTCTCGGTACAGAACTTCCTGCTGCCAGCTTCGGACGTGCTGCCGATGCACTGCGCCGCCAACATGGGCGAAGAGGGCGATGTAACCCTGTTCTTCGGCCTGTCCGGCACCGGCAAGACCACCCTGTCCGCCGATGAAAGCCGTTACCTGATCGGTGACGACGAGCACGGCTGGGGCGAAGGTGTGGTGTTCAACATCGAAGGCGGTTGCTATGCCAAGTGCATCGACCTGTCCGAGAAGAACGAGCCGGTCATCTGGAAAGCCATTCAGCACGGCGCCGTACTGGAAAACGTCGTACTTGACCCGGGCACCAAAAAAGCCGACTACGCCGACAGCAGCCTGACCCAGAACAGCCGTGCGGCCTACCCGCGTGAACTGATCGAAAAACGCGCACCGAAAAACCTCGGCGGCGAGCCAAACGCCGTGATCTTCCTGACCTGCGACCTGACCGGCGTCCTGCCACCAGTGTCGATCCTCAGTGAAGAACAGGCTGCCTACCACTTCCTGTCGGGTTACACCGCACTGGTCGGTTCGACCGAAATGGGTTCGGGTTCGGGCATCAAGTCCACCTTCTCCACCTGCTTCGGCGCCCCGTTCTTCCCGCGTCCGGCTGGCGAATACGCTGAACTGCTGATCAAGCGCATCCGCGGCTTCAAATCCAAGGTCTACCTGGTCAACACCGGCTGGACCGGCGGTGGCTACGGCGTCGGCAAGCGCTTCAACATCCCGACTACCCGTGGCGTGATCGCAGCCATCCAGAGCGGCGCACTGATCGGTGCAGAAACCGAGCACCTGGACACCATCAACCTCGACGTACCGAAATCGGTACCCGGCGTCGACACCGGCCTGCTCAACCCACGCAACACCTGGGCTGACAAAGCGGCCTACGACGAAGCCGCCAAGGCCCTGGCTGGCCTGTTCGTGGAGAACTTCAAGAAGTTCGACGTGAGCGACGCCATCAAGGCTGCGGGTCCGAAGTTGTAATTAGCGTCCTCTAAAAAAACCGCCTTTATCAGGCGGTTTTTTTGGTCCTGGAATTGAGTACTTGATGTAGAACCGTTCAGATTGCGACTCGACGATTGAATAGCGTCCGCACAACCTCCGTGTAAATATAAGCGTTGGCATCAGTCATTTATTATCTTGCCTGTAGGTATGGCCCGGCTTTATTACAAACTTCTTTACCAGAGCATTGAGTTCTTTACCGGGGTAGAGATCAAGGCACTTCAATAAATAAAACTTTACGCCCTTTACTTCAGAGTCAATCAGAGGGCTCGTATAGTCTCTGGCTAAATCCTTATCAATGAGCGCTTCCACTGCATCAGGGCTTCTCTAATATCCGTAATAAGCCCATTCGTATGAGGACCAAAATTATAGGGGAAGCCTTGCCCGAATCCACTCCAAGCGTGTAGGAGGCATAGTGATTGCGTGATCTTTCTGCTCCTTGTCGTCTTGATAGGTAATACTGCTTTCAGAAAACTTAAGCGGCTCATGTCCGGGCTGGCCGTCCCAAAAGATCCTATAGTATCTCCTGGCTAACAGCTCGCCTTGATCGTCGAAGATAGTCAGCCGGACCCTCTCCATGCCATCGCCATTAAAAAGACTGTTATTGAGTCCGGCTCCGCAAATATTTATTATAAATTTCTCATTGTCGAAGTTTTTTGTGCCTCCTTTTAATTCTTTAGTGTGATTGTAGCTCTGGCAGTCAGTATTGTCTAGCACGTTAAATGCAGTGGAGTAAATAACCAAAGCAATAAATATAAAAACAAAGAAGAAAAAAGACCAGAGGTACATTTTTCTTACATGGGCTCTGAGGGTTTGCATAATGTATCCAGCTTTATGATAATAGGCTTTTTTAGTTTATGTATTTCAGGTCTGCTGTAAATCATAAAATCGCCACCCCGACCATGCTTCTCTCTCCACTCACTATAAGAGCTATTGTACACAGGCCAGTAAACATCTTTCTCCATAAATTTTCTGACAATACCTGTTCTTTTATCTACTGGCTTGTCAATCTGCCCGCCAGGCAAATAGTCCCAATTGATTTTAGTTTCAGTTATAGGGGTACTACCCATATTAGTATGAATTTTCTTACCGTCAACAAGATCACTGACAACGGCAGAGTAGGAAAGAATCATCTCATTTTTGTTCCAGTGCCCTAGATATTGACTATTGCCATCATTTTTGTCGTTAAAGGAATAGTTATCTTTCAGGTAGGTATATACACTAGTAATGGTCGCCGTAGCTTCAGCGCAAAAAGTTTTGGTTCTGGCTGTATCGTCATATCTGTAAAATTTTTCCACAGCAACTTCAACCCTGCCAATAGCAGCATAGATATTAAAATTTCCTAGCGTGGCAGTGAGATCAGTTAAACTCATGCCGTCAAGAGTGTTACTTGTTGATATTGCCTGAAACTGAATTTGCCAGTCAATATGAAACTGCCTGATATCCCCTATCCAAGGAGACGTATCAAAGGAAAGATTTGCTGCCGAACTAGAATCATCGAATTTATTTTTTACATGCTTGAGGATTTTTTGTTTAGCACCTGCAATTGCTTTTTCAGAATGAATTTTTTCTTCAATTAATTCATTAAATTTTTCTGCTACGCTTCCATACTTAAAAGCCCATTTTAATGTCACTGTTGTGTCATCAATGGGTTGAACTGAATTGGGTTGATCATTGTAGATATGCTTAGGGCTAGCGAACCACCGTTTGGCGATCTTGGCAGCTGTCGGCCAACCTATTTTGTCCATGGCCAAAGGAATATCCTGAAGATCAAACTCTGGAAGCTTTTCCTTATCTTCCGCATCGCGCTCTAGCGTATAGGGCTTTGAGGGTTTGGTTTCCCCGGAGGATGGTTTATTATTTTTAACTTCAGTAAGCGATCTCTTACCTCCCGCTTCTGTTTGTTGCGCCATACGTTGCTCTTTACTGCGCTCTGTGGGCTTTAAGACTACTTGACCAGGCGCGCAACGATTATAGGAGATTTTTTGCGGAGTATTGATGGGGACAGCCCCCTCTAGGCCATCATTTTCTTTCCATACTTTGCCACGAAAAATAGACCGTTTCATCGTGTAGTAAGGTATTTTCTTTACTTCAGCCATAAACCCGTTCCTTGGTAAAACAATAAAATCCCAAATCCGCTCAGCACCTCTCGCGCAGCGGCAGAACTGCCGGAGCAACGTAATGCAGATCTGCATTGTTTAGCCTGTGTACCCAAACCGTCAATTTCGCTGCGCACCGGAGTATCGATTCTCTCTCTCCATGTGACTCGATTAACATTGTGAGCCCGCACGTCCGCGACGTTTGACCACATGATGGATGGCCTAGCCTGTGCCGTTCATGCGTCGAAAAATCTGCTCATATGGCTATTGCTTCGGCCACAGCGCATTAGGCCAGTGATCAGCTCAATCGCGGCGGTCGGGAGTTGTCCACGGCCGGGGTTGGAGGGGCAAGACTGAATGCCTGATTCAACGGCAACCGTCGTAACTGCGAGGTCGCCGGAGCCATGTTGTAATTAAACATCTCCGTGTCCGTCCCCACATACGGACCCCGTAAATGCTCATGGAAACGCCTCGACTTGTCGGGCGTTTGCTTGTCTGGAATACTCATTTCCATTTGTGACGATGGCAAGGAGGTGGTTTGTGACAGCGACCGGAATTCAGGTACGTCGTTTTGTGCCGAACGATGAGCAAGGTGTGTCGGCATTGATCCTGCCCATCCAGCGTGAAGAATTCGGTATCCCCATCACCGCCGAGGATCAGCCTGATCTGAAGGCGATTCCCACGTTTTACCAGATCGGCACAGGTGATTTCTGGGTCGCGGTGCAAGGTGATCACGTCGTCGGCAGCATCGCGCTCAAGGACATCGGCTCAGGGCAGGCAGCGCTGCGCAAGATGTTCGTTGCCGCGCCGTTTCGCGGCAAAGAGTTCTCGATTGCAGCCAGGCTGCTGGACCGTTTGATCGAAGAGTCGACTCGCAAAGGCGTGACCGAAGTGTTTCTGGGTACAACCGACAAATTTCTCGCCGCACATAGATTTTATGAGAAGCACGGTTTCCAGGAGATCGCAAAAGAGGATCTGCCTGCGAGCTTTCCGCTGATTGCGGTGGACAGCAAGTTCTACGTGCTGGGTCTGAACCCTGAGTAAAGCTGTGGCCGCAGCTCAGCCCAACGGATTAAACCCGCTCGCCGCACTGCAATAGCGTTGGCGAGTGGCGGATTCAGCGAGACGCTTGCACTGCTCCTTGAAATACACCTTGGCACCCTTGCGACACTCCCGGTATTCGATTGAGCCTCTACGCCAGTTACGGCACACGCTGGTGCCGTCGATTTGAGCATCTGTAACGATCCATTCAGCGTGATAGGTGCGCTTCCTGTCCCACTGCCACACAACGGCCGACTCAACGAATTGCGCCGCTGCGAGCCTTGGCTGCGGCCTTTGCTGTTGTGCCTTGTAGTGGCTCATGTAGCTCGCAGACACCATGCCCTGTGCGGTTGAATTTCGAACTGTCTCTTGGCCTTTGCCAAATCGACAGGTAGCGACTGTTTCGTCGATGAGATTATCCGGTCCCATGCACTCAGACAGCGTTTGGGGGCGGCCCGGCGTCTCGTGTAGTGGTAGCGGAGCAACGGCTGAAGCGTCGGCATCGACGAAAGCAGAAGATAGCGCAGGCGCGGCATCGATTGTTTTCGGCAAATGCCGGTAATGAAACAGGCCGTAAGCGCACAGCCCCATCAGTAAAAGCACCATCAATAGATAGTGCTGGAACGTCGGAGCACTCCTTGACTTGCGGCGCTGAGCACGCGCAATTGTGTCTTCCTCGTCGACACTCAAGTTTTCGGAAGCGTTACGGCGATTCTTCATGTCTTGCAATCAAGCCTCCTGAATATCTGACTGGCTTTTCCGCGCGTTGAAAATGTCCATGGCCGAGCTGTCGTCCGATGTGATGAGCGCGGCGTAATTGGCGGGGTATTGTGCTTTTTCTATGGGTGGCAGCTGGTCGTAGTGGGCGAGAAGCATGACCAGCGTTTGAGTGCTTTTGCCGGTTTCGTTGTATTCGTCGGTATACCTTTGGCATATGGCCCTTTTCCATACTTGCTCTTGAGAGTAGTTTTCGGAGTACGCGGCATTTCTTTCGTTTATTGTGAAGTCGCCACCCTCGTCATAAATAATCAACCTCAGTTGATCCTGAGATAAACCCGCAAATGGGTTTTTTCCTGCCCCGTTGCTGAACGAAGTCGCTTGCATGGCTCTTTCGAGCAATGCAGGGTCGTCCGTATCCGGAATCTCTGCGTCGTGCAGTTTTCTATTGGCGTAATAGCTGTTGCCTGCAACTTTATCACTAATGTTTTTTGCCAAGGCCCCCAGGTTTTTGAAGTCAAGACTGCTGTCGCGGGCTTGGGCTCGTGCTGCGCTGCTACTTAATTGAGTGGACAATGTCGAGAAGATGGCGCCGTCAGGGGTAGGCCCAGAAACAAGTTCTTTAAGGCTGGAATTTAAAGGCGTGGCGGAGGTGCTTTTCTCGACAGCTGTTAGTGCGGTTTTATGGGTGAGGTGTTTGAGGGATATTGTATCAATCATGCTGCGTCCTCGCGGCAGAGGCCAATCCGTGGCTTTATATTCACTCTTTGTATCGGCCCAGCCAGACACCGCTTTAGTTTTCCGCTGAAAAGCGTGCGTATCAAAATGCGACACGCACGCTCCGGGGCTTATTTCATGGTGAATTCAGCAGCCCACGCGTAGGTGGAGAGATTGGTAGCACGAGACGTCGCCGTGCAGACAGCACCGCCTTCAGAATTTGCAGTCCTGTTCCATTTCGGCACCTTGGCCCCACCTGCACCGGGAAGCTTTATGAAGGTGGTCGAGAATACGCAAACCTTGGAACCCATGACGTAGCGAACACTGGCGTAGCTGGTATCCGGTGATAGAGTGCTTTGCATCGAGTAAGTATCTGAACCTCCCGGGGGGACTGCAGAGTTAATCGGTGATTTAGCATTCAGCCGGGCAGAGATCTCATTACGCGTAACGGGTTTATACTCCGCCACCTCGGAGCCCAGGTTTTTAAATGTAACAGTAACTGCTGGTCCCGCTTGCGCCGTAACGCTGGTGCACAGTGTTGCAAAAGCAAGGGAGGCCAATAAGGTCTTGTCGTTTTTCATAGGGAATAGTCCTTGAGTAAATGAGTAACTTCATAGCATTTTAAATAAGATAAAAGCGCGACGAAACGGGGCAACGGTCGTTCGTGCCCATATGGATCGTTCAGCTTATAGAGTGTCACGGAGGGATAGGCAGGGCGTGCGCATAGTGAATGCGTCGGTCAGATAAAGTACCTCCAGTCAATATAATAAATAAGAGTTAAAGCGATGCATGAAGCGTATCGCTATCTTGCCGTGTCCATCAGGAGCAAATTTTACTTGCTGACATTCGTTGTTGTTTTTTAACACAGGCGACACGAAAGGCAAGTAGGAAACTTCTGATTCTTGGCGCATTGGCAAAAGATATTTTTTATTCTTGTCTTTTAGCGCTGCATTGGATTAACTGCGCTGGCGAGAGCTAAGCGTGTAAGTATGTTGCGCCCTACAAGGCTGAAGGGCGCAATAACTTTCTTCACGTCACTGCATAAAACTTGCGCACATACCCCGTGCTGGTCCATTTGCAGGGCGCGCCCTGGGCGACGAATACGGTATCGCCGGTATTCACAGTCAGGCTCGGGCCGTTTTCCAGGCTCAACACTACGCTGCCTTCGATCAGGTTCATCAGCTCATGGATTTTGTGCGGGCGCGAGATACGCTCGTAGGGTGTGGAGTCCCAGACGCCGATGCGCAAAGTGCTTGCGGTGTCTTCGAACAGGTTGTTGCTGCGGCATTGTGGCAGCGAGCTGATCATGATCGCCGGGGCTGGCGGCGAGGACGGTGTGAGCATGGCGAGGCGGTCCAGGGCGGTAATACCGGGTTTGTCGGGGCCATTGGCCTGAGTGGATCCGCAGAACGCCCAGAGGCTGTCCGGTTGCGCTTCGATACGTACTTGCGTGCCACGACCGATCACGGCACTTTCGCCGGTGCTGATGGTGATGCTGCCGGTGCCAGAGGTCAGCGTGACGCTGCCGCGATGCATCACCAGCATTTCGGTGTAGGGGTAGGCCTCTATCGAGAGTGCCGTACCCAATTCAACGATGCCAGCCGCAATACCCTGTTCATCGACAAATGCCGTGCGGCGGCCACTGTCGAACGGGTCATGCGCATCAATGGGGCCGGTGGTGAATTCGGTATCTACCGGGCTGAGGTCAGCGCGGGCCAATAGCAGGACTGTGGGGTGGGGCATTGGGTTGGGCTCCTGGATGAGAATTTATGATTCATCGATGATCGTTCCAACGCGGTGCGCTTGGCGTTATACCCAACTCTTGTGGGAGCGGACCGGGCGACGCTTCGCTCGTTCGCGAAAGGGCCGGTACATTCTTCGAAAATATATCGCCTGAATTACCGTCTTCGCGAACAAGTTCGCTCCCACTGTAGGTTTCTGCCCAGCCTGCCACTGCGGTTTCAGCCCCGCTTTTAGAGCTCATCCGCACTTTTGTGTAACGCTGAGCGCAGAGCATTGGCACGATGATGTTCTTCCGGGCGATCAGCCGATCGCCTGGGTAATCAGCGCAAACTGGCGCACGCCCTGGCGGGCTTGCGGAACTGCGCCCATGCTCATGCAGGTCACGCTGTCGACACGCTTGAGGCCGGCTTCGTCCAGCCAGTCGGCCAGGCCGCAGTCGGTCGGGATGTCGATGCGTACAAATGCGTAGGGCACTTTGGCCAGCAGTTGCTTGATCATGTGGCGGGCCTGTTCCACCGTCTGGGCGACGACAGGGCCGATGCACAGGCCACGGCCGAAAGGACGCAACAGGGCAAAAGCCTGCAACTGGCCATCGCGTTCGATGCCGACTGCGTGCTCAAGGTTATTCAGCACATCGCCCAGCGTTGCCGAACGGTCCATGCCCGAACCGGCGTTGGCCAGTTCCAGCACACGAGCGTGGTCAGCCTCGCTCAGCGCACGACTGCTTTCCTGTGCTTCCAATGCGGTTGTGTCAGGCAGTTGTGCCTGCCCCTGACGCTGTTGAACCTCACCAAAACTGACGAAGCCCATTTTCTCGTACAGCGGTGCGCCAGCAAGTGTTGCATTGAGGATGGCGGTGCGTGGCGGCACGCAGCCGATAGCAAGCTCCATCAATCTGCGGCCAATGCCCTTGCCTTGATAGTCGTCGCTGACAATCACCAGACCAATCGTGGAAAACTCGCCCTGATGGCAGGCGAAGGCACTGCCGATCAAGCGACCGTTGTGTACTGCAACAAAGCCTTGGGCGACCCGTTGCAGCATGGCCCAGTCTTCCAGTCGATGCGGCCACTTCAGGGCAATGGATAACTCATGAGCGTTACCGACATCGGCTGCGGTCATGGGGCGAAATTCAAAGTCGAGGCGTTGCTGAGCGAGCATGACGTGTCTCCGTCCAGAAAGATGCACCGGCAAATAAAAGGCTGCGGCAGGCTTGCTGTATCCCATCTGCTGCGGGCGCTGACAAGAGGCCTGCAAGCATTCGGCAGATTCCACAAACCGCCGTTCTCCAGACCACAGTTACTGCTTAAATCGGGTGGGCACCCGGCAGCAAATGCTTGTGGTTTTTCTTCGGTTTCAGGCTCTTTATATAGCCGCCGGAATTTGCTGCTCGCAGATCACTGGCGCGGCGCAGTTTCTGCGGTGCAAACCCGCGTGTTTGAGCCCGAGCGCCCTGAAAAGGGTCAAAAAAGCGCCAAAAACCGGGGGCTGCCCAAGGCTGGAGCGCCCCGCAAAGTCTGCTGAGCGCGCACCTCAAAACGGTGGTTTCTATCAAGCAGCCATCACTTTTAACGCCATATGCTGATTTCACGGTGTTGTAATGAGGTTGTGCTGCAGCGTGCATCACCGCCCTTGGAAATGAGGCCGGATTGCTCGTCATGCCATGACCTCAACGAACTTTCAGGACCGCACACAATGAGCTTTCTTCGACCAAAATTCATTACGTTCGACTGCTACGGCACGTTGACCAATTTCCACATGGGCACCATGACGCGCGAGCTCTTCGCCGACCGCGTACCGGCCGAACAGATGGATCAATTCGTCAAGGATTTTTCGGCGTATCGTCTGGATCAGGTCATGGGTGACTGGATGCCGTACGACGAAATTCTCAAGGTTGCACTGGCTCGCACCTGCAAGCGCTGGAACGTTGAATACCGCGAAGAAGGCCAGCTGTATTACGACGCCGTGCCGACCTGGGGGCCACACGCCGATGTGCCCGCCGGTCTGTCGAAAATCGCCGACAAGATCCCGTTGGTGATTTTCTCCAACGCCAGCGACAGCCAGATCATGTCCAACGTCGAAAAGCTCGGCGCGCCGTTCCACAAGGTGTTCACCGCTGACCAGGCCAAGGTCTACAAGCCACGTCTGGCTGCGTTCGAGTTCATGCTCGACAACCTGGGTTGCGGCCCGGAAGACATCTTGCATGTGTCTTCAAGCTTCCGTTACGACCTGTTTTCCGCACACGACATGAAAATCAAGAACAAGGCATTCGTGGCTCGCGGTCATGAACAGCCAGCCAACAGTTTCTACGAATACCACCAGATCCCGGACATTGGCGGGCTGGCCGGGCTGGTCGGCCTCTAAACCGGACAACTCGCGCAACACCGGCATTTTTCAAGGTGCTCTTCTATGAGTGACAAGGGGAACAGAATGCGCAGTGAGTCTTACTGGCTCGATACGGCTCCAGACTTTACCGGCGCGCAGGACGGCGCAGTGGAGGGGCAGGCAGACGTTGTGGTGGTCGGTGGCGGTTTCACCGGTCTTGCGGCGGCGCGTGCATTGGCCTTGAAAGGTGCCAGCGTGGTGGTTCTGGAAGCTGGCCGGGTGATCGGCGAAGCGTCGGGCCGCAACGGCGGACAGTGCAATACCGGCGTGGCTCAGGACTACGCGTCATTGAGCGCGACCCTGGGGGCCGATCAGGCGCGCGAGTATTACCAGGCTTATGAAAGTGCGGTGCAGAGCGTCGTCACCGTGGTCGAGCAGGAAAACATCGCCTGCGACATCAAGCGTAACGGCAAGCTCAAGCTGGCGGCCAAGCCAGGACATTACGAAGGACTGGCGCGTACCTGCGAGCTGATTCGTCGTGAGGTGGATGCCGACGTAGAGTTGCTGTCCGCAGAGGACGTGCGCGGCGAAATCGATTCAAACGAATTCCACGGCGGCCTTTTGCAGCGCAACGGTGTGCAGATGCACGTTGGCCGTTTCGGCCTGGGCCTGGCCGATGCGGCTGTGCGCCACGGCGCAAAGGTGTATCAGGGTGCCACGGTGAAGGACTGGAAAGCCAACCGTGGCGGCTTCGTGGTCAACACCTCGAAAGGCTCTATTCAGGCCGGGCAGGTGTTACTGGCGACCGGTGCCTGCCAGCACGGCGGGTTGGGCTGGTATCGCCGACGCATCGTGCCGGTCGGCAGTTTCGTCATCGTTACCGAAGTGTTGCCGCAGGCGCTGATTGACCAGCTGTTTCCCAACCAGCGCGCTTACGTGACCAGCCGTTTGATCGGCAACTATTTCCGTCTTACCCCGGACAACCGCCTGCTGTTCGGCGGGCGGGCACGCTTCGCCATGTCCAATAGCAGTTCCGATGCCAAGAGCGGCAAGGTGCTGCAAGCGGCGATGGTGCAGATGTTTCCGCAACTGGCGCACGTCAAGGTCGACTACTGCTGGGGCGGACTGGTGGACATGACGTCCGACCGCCTGCCGCGTGCAGGCGAACACAATGGCGTCTTCTACTCGATGGGCTACAGCGGCCATGGTGTGCAGATGTCGGTGCACATGGGGCGGGTGATGGCTGAGGTCATGGAAGGCAAGGCGTTGGCCAATCCCTGGAAAGACCTGAACTGGCCAGCCATTCCCGGCCACTTCGGCAAGCCGTGGTTTCTGCCGCTGGTAGGCGCGTATTACCGCTATCAGGACAGTCGCCACTGAGTTTTTGTTTAACCGTCGTGTGTGCTTGAAGGACGCTCCGGCCAACCGTGAGCAACTCGGAATTTCCCCTTTTCGACAGGTAGAATTGATATGGCTGACAAAAAAACCGACTCCCAGCTGATCACAGGCCAAGACAGCCTGCGTGTTTTCGAAGGTCTCAATCGTGGTCTGTCGCGGCGCGATGCGCTGCGTATGCTGGGTGTTGCAGGTGTGGTTGCGGCGGGCTCGACCAGCCTGTTCGGTGCAGCGGGCAAGGTTTTTGCCGATGACGCCGATGCGCCTGTCAAAGGCAAGCCAGGCGGGCGCATTCGTGTGGCGGGCATGTCCAGCTCCACCGCTGACACACTTGATCCGGCCAAAGGCGCGCTGTCTACCGACTACGTTCGCCATTTCATGTTCTACAACGGTCTGACCCGTTTCGACAGCCATCTGGTTCCGCACATGGAGCTGGCCGAAAAGATCGAAAGCGACAACGCCACGGTCTGGACCGTCACCCTGCGCCAGGGCGTGACCTTCCACAACGGCAAGGCATTGACCGCTGGCGACGTGGTGTTCTCCCTGTCGCGCCACAAGGACCCGGCCACCGGTTCGAAAGTCCTGCCGCTGATGGCGCAGTTTTCCGAGATCAAGGCCACCGGCCCGCTGGAAGTACAGATCACCCTCAGCTCGCCAAACGCCGAATTGCCATCGATCCTCGCGGTTTCGCACCTGCTGATCGTGCCCGAAGGCACCACTGATTTCAGCAAGGGCATCGGTACCGGCCCGTTCACCGTCAAGGAATTCAACCCTGGCGTGCGCTCGGTCAGTGCGCGCAACCCTAACTACTGGAAGCCAGGCCTGCCGTACCTGGACGAGATCGAATTCATTGCCATTGCCGACGAGCCGTCGCGGGTCAACGCGCTGCTGTCCGGCGACGTGCACATGATCAACGAGGTCAACCCGCGTTCGACCACACGCATCGCGGCCAGCGCCAAGCACCGCGTTGTGGATGCGCCGTCCGGCAACTACACCGACCTGATCATTCGCCAGGACCAGATGCCCGGCAAGAGCCCGGAATTCACCGAGGCCATGAAGTACCTGTTGGACCGTGAACAGGTCAAATCGGCGGTGTTCCGTGGCTATGCCCGCGTCGGTAACGACCACCCGATTGCGCCCGGCTCGCGCTACTTCAACGCTGACCTGCCGCAACGCGCCTATGACCCGGAAAAGGCCAAATTCCTGCTCAAGAAAGCCGGCATGGAAAAAATCACCATGGCCGTAGCGGCATCGCCTGCTGCGACCGGTTCGGTGGACATCGCCGTGCTGCTGCAACAGTCGGCCAAACAGGCCGGGCTGACGCTCAACGTCAACCGCCTGCCGAGCGATGGTTACTGGTCCAACCACTGGATGAAACACCCGCTGAGCTTCGGCAACATCAACCCGCGACCGAACGCGGACGTGATCTTCTCGCAGTTCTTCCAGTCCTCGGCACCGTGGAACGAATCCGGCTGGAAAAACGATCAGTTCGACCAGTTGCTGCTGCTGGCCCGCGGGGAAACCGACGACGCCAAGCGCGCCAAAATGTACGGCGACATGCAGACCCTGGTAAGCCAGAACTGCGGCATCGGCATCCCCGTGTTCATCAGCAACATCGACGGCGTGGACAAGCGCGTTCAGGGCTATTCCAGCAACCCGCTGGGCGGCTTCATGGGCTACATGTTCAGCGAGCAGGTTTGGCTGGACGTGTAAATGCAACGCTGAACCGAGCAGGAGGATGCAGATGAATAGCAACACACTCTGGTTGATCGTGCAGCGCTTCGGCGCGGCGATCGTGACGTTGTTGATCGTTTCCATCGTGGTCTTCGCCATTACGGCGGTGTTGCCTGGAGACGCGGCACAACAGGCCCTTGGGCAATTCGCGACGCCTGAACAGGTCGCCGCATTGCGTACAAAGCTGGGCCTGGATCAGCCAGGTGTGGTGCGTTATCTGCATTGGTTGACCAACCTGCTCGGCGGCAACTTCGGTGAGTCGGTGTCCAACGCGATGCCGGTGTCCGAGCTGATTGCCGGGCGCTTTCCGAAAACCCTGATGCTGTCGGCAACCACCGCGCTGGTCTCGGTACCGCTAGCGCTGGCACTGGGCATTGGCGCAGCGATGTACCGCGGCAGCCGCCTTGATGGTGCGCTGAGTTTCATCACGCTGACACTGGTGGCGGTGCCCGAATTTCTGGTGGCAACCCTGGCGGTGCTGATTTTCGCCGTCAACCTGGGCTGGCTATCGGCGTTGTCGTATGGCGGTGACGTCAGCTCGCCGTGGCAATTCATGCGCACTTACGCGTTGCCGGTGATGACGCTGTGCTGCGTGATCGTGGCGCAAATGGCGCGCATGACCCGCGCTGCGGTCATCGACCAACTGGACAGCCCGTATGTGGAAATGGCGCGCCTCAAGGGCGTCAGCCCGGTGCGCATCGTCTTGCGCCATGCCTTGCCCAATGCCATCGGGCCGATCGTCAACGCCGTGGCACTGAGCCTGTCGTACCTGCTCGGCGGGGTGGTTATCGTCGAGACCATCTTCAACTACCCCGGCATCGCCAGCCTGATGGTCGATGCTGTAACCAACCGTGACATGGCGTTGGTTCAAGGCTGCACCATGCTGTTCTGCTCCGCTTACCTGGGTCTGGTGCTGATGGCCGACCTGTGTGCAATTCTTTCCAATCCGAGGCTGAGAACCCAATGACTCAATTCATTGCGAAATCGACGCCTGAAGCGCCGGCACCGGTGCTACGCAAAAAAGCGTCCCGCCCCACCTCATGGCTTGGCTTGCTGGGCGCAACGGTGTGCTTCATCTGGCTGATGGTTGCGCTGCTCGGCCCTTGGCTCGCGCCGCATGCTGTTGGCGAAGTGGTTTCCGACAACATGTTTGAAAACATGAGCGCGCTTTATCCGTTCGGCACCGATTACCTGGGACGCGACATGCTCAGCCGGGTGCTGGTCGGCGCGCGCTTCACGGTGGGCCTGGCGCTGATTTCGGCGGTGCTGGCCAGCGGCATCGGCACGCTTTGCGCGCTGTTGTCGGTGGTCGCGCCAAAATGGCTGGACGAAATCATCAGCCGCCTGATGGACGCGTTCATCTCGATCCCCAGCAAAATGCTGGCGCTGATCATGGTGTCGGCGTTCGGCTCCTCCGAGGTGCTGCTGATCTGTACGGCGGTATTGAGCTACACGCCGGGAGCGTTTCGTATCGCGCGCAGCCTGGCGGTGAATATCGAGGCGCTGGAATACGTGCAAGTGGCGCGCACGCGGGGTGAGGGTCGTATCTACATTGCCTGCCGGGAAATTCTGCCGAACATGCTCAACCCGGTCATGACCGACCTGGGGCTGCGTTTTGGCTTCATCGTCTTACTGCTCAGCGGCATGAGCTTTCTGGGGCTTGGTGTGCAGCCGCCCGATGCCGACCTTGGCTCGCTGGTACGCGAGAACATCGGCGGACTGAGTCAAGGCGCGCCGGCCATCGTGATCCCTGCGCTGGCCATCGGCACGCTGACCATCGGTGTCAACCTGTTCATCGACCGACTCGCCTCACGGCGCGGTCGCCGCTCGGGAGGGCATTGAAAATGAGCCAGTTGATTCGTGTGCAAGACCTGCGCGTGGTTGCCGATGGCGATCAGGGCGAGCTGGAAATCGTCAAAGGCGTCAGCTTCGCGCTGGAAAAAGGCGAAGTGCTGGCGTTGATCGGCGAGTCCGGCTCGGGCAAGACGACTATTGCGCTGGCCCTGTTGGGGTATGCCCGACGCGGCTGCAAACTGGCCGGCGGTGTGGTTCAGGTGGGCGAGCACGACATGCTCAGCCTGCACGAAAGCCAGTTGCAGGGCCTGCGCGGCAACCGTGTTTCCTACATCGCGCAAAGTGCCGCGGCGGCGTTCAACCCGGCCAAAAAACTTATTGATCAGGTTATCGAAGGCGCGCTGATTCATGGTCTGGGCAGTCGTGCAGAGCTGCAAGCCAAGGCCGTAGAACTGTTCCGCGACCTGGCCTTGCCCAACCCGGAAAGCATCGGCCAGCGTTACCCGCATCAGGTTTCGGGCGGTCAGTTGCAGCGCGTGATGGCGGCCATGGCGCTGATCAGCGACCCGTTGCTGGTGATCCTCGACGAGCCGACCACGGCGCTGGACGTCACCACGCAGATCGACGTGCTGCGCGCCTTCAAGCGGGTGGTGCGCGAGCGCGGTGCGACGGCGGTCTATGTCTCCCACGACCTTGCCGTCGTGGCGCAGATGGCTGATCAGATCGTGGTGCTCAATGGCGGGCGGATTATCGAGCAGAGCAGCACTGCGGCGCTGCTCAAAGGCCCGGAAGACGCCTACACCCGCAGCCTGCTGGCAGCGGCGCGGCCCGACAAAGTACTGAAACCGGCCAGCGAGGTGGTCAAGGACAGCACGTTGCTGACCATCAGGGGCCTGACTGCTGGCTACGGCAAAAAGAACCTGCAAGGCATGCCGATGATTCGCGTGCTGGAAGACATCGACCTGACCATTCGCCGTGGCCAGGCCATTGGCGTGATCGGCGAGTCCGGTTCGGGCAAGTCGACCCTGGCCCGTGTGGTCGCCGGTCTTCTGGACCCGGCGCACGGCAGCCTGACATTCGACGGTGCCGAATTGTCCGGTACCCTCGCGGGACGCACCGAAGAGCAGTTTCGGCGCATCCAGATGGTGTTCCAGAACGCCGACACCGCGCTCAACCCGATGCACAGCATCAGCGCAATTCTGGCGCGCCCGCTGAAGATGTATTTCGACCTGAAGGGCAAAGCCCTGCGCGATCGCATCGACGAACTGATGGACCTGGTGCGCCTGCCCCGTGAACTGGCAGAGCGGCGCCCCAACGAACTGTCGGGTGGCCAGAAACAACGCGTCAACCTGGCCCGCGCGCTGGCGGCCAAGCCGGACCTGATCCTCTGTGATGAAGTGACCTCGGCGCTGGATACCGTGGTGGGCGCGTGCATCCTTGAACTGCTCGGCGAACTGCGCCGCAAGCTGGGTGTTTCCTACCTGTTCATCAGCCATGACATTTCCACCGTCCGCGCGCTGTGCGACGACATTGTGGTGATGTACAGCGGCCACAAGGTCGAAGAGGGCAGCCGCGAAGCGTTCAGCCGTGTGCCATTCCATCCGTACACCGACCTGCTGGTGCACTCAGTGCCAGAACTGCGTCAGGGCTGGCTGGAAACCTGCGGTGTGACCAGCGGCAAGCTGCCACCCATCAGCGCCCCGGCCAACAACCCCGAGCTGTGCACCTTTCTCAACCGTTGCCCGGCCCGTGTCGAAGGCCTGTGCAACAAGACTGCCCCGAGCCGTCGCATGATCGCAGGCGGCAGCGAAATCCTCTGCCATCGCGACAGCGACGAGCTGCAGGCGGTGCAAGAAAACCTTAATCCTGTGACCGTGGGAGCCTACGCATGAGTGGCCGTTTTGTGAGACTGGGCGAACGTGATCGCCCGGTTGTGAGCCTGATGGTCGATGGCGCGCCCATAGAAGCATTGCAGGGCGACACCTTGATGGTGGCGTTGCTGACCCGCAAAGCCACGCTGCGCCAGTCCGAGTTCGACTCCGGACGTCGTGCCGGTTTTTGCCTGATGGGCGCCTGTCAGGATTGCTGGGTCTGGACCCGCAACGGCGAGCGCCTGCGCGCCTGCTCCAACGAAGTCCGCGACGGACTCGATATCGTCACCACCCAACCGGAGGCGAAATGGCCACTTCTTCACGGTTAGACGTTCAGAACCCTGCCAGCCCGAGAGTCGTCATCATTGGCGCTGGCCCGGCAGGCACCCGTTGCGCCGAAACCTTGCTGGCGGCGGGCATCAAGCCGATTCTGATCGACGAAAACCGGCGCGACGGCGGGCAGATCTATCGCCGTCAGCCAGAAGGCTTCAAGCGCGATTATTCAGCGTTGTATGGCACCGAAGCAGCCAAGGCGCGTGACCTGCACGAAAGCTTTGACCGCCTGCGCGCACGAATCGACTATCGCCCCGACACACTGGCCTGGAACCTCACGCATGGCGAGCTGTGCTGTGCCAGCCAGGGCGTGCATACCGTGGTGGAATACGACGCACTGATCCTGTGTGCCGGGGCCACCGACCGGCTGATGCCGATCAAGGGCTGGCAACTGGCAGGCACCTACAGCCTGGGCGGCTCACAGATCGCGCTCAAGTCGCAGTCGGTGTCCATCGGCAGTCGCGTGGTGTTCATGGGCAGCGGACCGTTGCTTTACCTGGTCGCCAGCCAGTACGTCAAAGCCGGTGCCGATGTGGCCGCCGTGCTCGACACCTCGCCATTCAGCAAGCGCATCGGCGCGATGCCCAAATTGCTCGCGCGCCCTGGCTTGCTGTTCAACGGCATGAAGCTGCTGGCCCAGTTGTACAGCGCCAAAGTGCCGGTGCACCTGGGCGTGCAGCCCGAAGAAATTATCGGCAGCGAGCAAGACGGTGTGACCGGCGTGCGCGTGAAGCTCGCCAACGGTAACTCGCTGACCGTCGATTGCGATGCATTGGCGCTGGGTTATCACCTGCGCCCGGAAACTCAACTGGCTGACCTGGCCGGATGCCAACTGCGTTTCGACGACGCGTCCGGGCAATGGGTGCTGGCGGTCGACGAAGACGGTCGCACCTCGGCGAACGGCGTTTATGCAGCGGGCGACGGCGCAAAAATCCGTGGTGCCGATGCTGCCGAACAGGCAGGGCGATTGGCGGCGATGGCGTTGCTGGACGATCTTGGCCGGCCTGTGGATAACTCGCGCCGCGAAGAGGTGCGCAAGAATCTGCAGGTCATGGACCGTTTCCGTGTCGGGCTGACCGAAGCGTTTCCCTGGCCTGCTGCCCAGGCAGCTGGGTTGCCCGATGAAGCGATTGTCTGCCGCTGCGAGATGATCAGCGCCGGTGAACTGCGCGGCGTGGTGCGTGAAAAAGGCGCATGCGAAGTCAACCGCGCCAAGGCTTTCAGTCGCGTTGGCATGGGCCGTTGCCAGGGACGTTATTGCTCGCAGGCCGGTGCCGAAGTAATCGCTGCCCAGGCCGGTGTGCCGGTCGAGCAGGTCGGTCGTCAGCGCGGGCAGGCACCGGTCAAACCGCTGTCGATGCTGGTGGACGAGGTGGCCTCATGAAACAACCGAAAGTGGATGTGCTGATTGTCGGTGGCGGCTTCATGGGCTCGGCGTCGGCGTTCTTTCTGCGTCAGCGCGGCAAGTCGGTGACCCTGCTGGAGCGCGACGTGATCGGCCAGTACGCCAGCGGCGTCAACTTCGGCAACGTGCGGCGCCAAGGCCGGCACCTCGGTCAGCTGGAACTGGCCAACCGCTCCAGAGCACTGTGGCAGCGGTTGCCTGAGCTGATCGGCGAAGACCTGGAGTTTCTGCCCAGCGGGCACATGCGCGTCTGCTATCGCGAGGATGAAATCGCTGAGCTGGAAGCTTACGCAGCGGCCCCGGAGGCCCGTGAGCTGGACCTGAAAATCTATAGCGGCAAGGCACTGCACGAGCGTTTCGGGTTTCTCGGGCCGGACGTAAAGGGCGGCTCCTACGCGCCGCACGATGGCCACGCCAACCCACGTCTGGCTGCACCGGCTTTTGCGCGAGCAGCGATTCGTGCCGGGGCGCGCATCGAAGAGCGTACCGAAGTGGCGCATGTGGAAAAGGTCGGTAACGAATTTGAAGTCACCACCACTGACGGGCGCATTTTCACTGCCGATCAATTATTGATCACCGCAGGTGCCTGGGGGCAAAAACTCTCCGCGCAGTTTGGCGAGCCCGTACCGCTGGAAACCAATGGCCCGCAGATGGCTGTGACCGAACCGGTGCCTTATGCGCTGCCGACCGTCATCGGCGTGTTCACCAAAATCCCTCACGAAGTGATCTACTTTCGGCAGATCGCACGTGGCAACATCGTCATCGGCGGTGGTTTTCGCAGCAAGCCGGACATGGTCAACCGCCGCGCCTACGTCGAGCCGCGCAGCATCATTAATCAGGTGCAGCAGATGCGTCGGCTGTTGCCCGGTGTCGGCAACCTGAACATCATCCGCGTGTGGAGCGGCATTGAAGGCTACACGCCGGACTCGCTGCCAGTGATGGGCCGCAGCGGTAAGGTCGATGGCCTGTTCTATGCATTTGCCTTCTGCGGTCACGGCTTCCAGCTCGGTCCGGGCGTGGGCGACGTGATGGCTGAACTGATCAGCACCGGTAAGACCAGCACCTCGATCAGCCCGTTCGACATTCGCCGTTTTGAAATCGTTACCGAACAAGCGAGTAAAGCCTCATGAGCCCCCGCGCCCTGGAAATTCTCAAACGCCTGATCGCCTTCGACACCGTGTCGTCGGAGCCGAACATGGCACTGATCGAATACGTCCGTGAACTGCTGGCCAGCAAGGGCATCGAGTCGTTGATCGTCAAGGACGAGACCGGCAAGAAGGCCAACCTGTTCGCCAGCACCGGCCCGCGTGATGTACCCGGCGTGCTGCTGTCCGGCCACACCGACGTGGTTCCTGCGGCCGGTCAGGCGTGGACGATGCCGCCGTTTCAGGCCACCCTGCGTGACGGGCGTATCTACGGCCGTGGCACCTGCGACATGAAGGGTTTCATTGCCCTGGCCATCGACGCGATGCTCGATGCCGCGGACATGACCCTGATCCGTCCGCTGCAACTGGCGCTGTCCCACGATGAAGAGATCGGCTGTGTCGGCGTGAGACGGCTGCTGGATGTGTTGCATCTGGCACCGGTGCGCCCGTTCCTGTGCGTGGTTGGCGAGCCGACCCTGATGCAGTTCGCTGTCGGTCACAAGGGCAAGGCGTCCTATCGCACCTTCTGTCGAGGCCAGGAGGCACATTCCTCGCTGGCCCCAAGAGCGGTCAACGCGATTCACCTGGCCAGCGATTTCATCGCCGAGCTGCGCAATAGCCAGAAACGGATCGAGCAACAAGGCGCGCGTGACGAGGGTTACGACATCCCTTACAGCACCGTGCACATCGGCCGTATCGATGGCGGCAAGGCGCTGAACATTGTGCCCAACCTTTGCACCATGGAATTCGAGTACCGCAACCTGCCGGGCGACAATCCCGACGCGCTGCTGGAGCAACTGCGCGAGCGCGCCGAAGTGCTGGTACGCGAAGCGAAACAATTGTCGGGCGTGGCCGCTATCGAAATCGAAGTGATGAACGAATACCCGGCACTGGAGACTCATCCGAGCGTTGAAGCAGTGCGCATGCTGCATGCATTTGCCGAACCGGGCACACAGCACATCAAGGTCTCCTATGGCACTGAAGGCGGCCTGTTCGCCGGGCGGCTCAACGTGCCGGTGGTGGTGTGCGGGCCAGGCTCCATCGAGCAGGCACACAAGCCGGACGAGTTTATCGAGGAGAGCCAGATGAACGCGGGCGAGCGCTTTTTGCAAAGCCTGCTGGGTTCGTTGAAGCAGTAGAGGCTGCCGTCCGAGGGCAAATTTCAGCATCGGACGCTGCCGTTATCCTGCTTTCAGCATCCTGGACTGCGGCGCCTGCCTAGACTGGCAGGTATCCCGAAACAGGACTCGACCATGCTCAAGAATCAGTTGAAAGACCCCAGCCTGCTGGTAGACCGCGCCTACGTCGATGGGCAATGGATCAGCGCTGACGATGGTGCAACGCTGACCATCAGCGACCCGGCGACCGGCGAAACGATCGCGCAGGTTCCGGCCCTGAATGGCCCTGAAACCCGTCGCGCCATCGAAGCTGCGAATCGTGCCTGGCCCGCCTGGCGTGCACGTCCCGCTGCCGAGCGCGCGACCCTGCTGGAGCGCTGGCATCAGGCGATGCTCGACAACGTCGAAGACCTGGCGCTGATCATGACCCTTGAGCAGGGCAAGCCGCTGAACGAATCTCGCGGCGAGATCCGCTATGGCGCGAGCTTCGTCAAATGGTTCGCTGAAGAGGCGCGCCGCTCCTACGGCGAAACCATCCCCGCGCCCAGCGCAGACCGTCGTTTGATGACCCTCAAGCAGCCGGTGGGTGTGTGCGCCGCAATCACCCCGTGGAATTTCCCCAACGCCATGATCACCCGCAAGTGCGCGCCAGCCTTGGCTGCCGGGTGCCCGATCATCGTCAAACCTTCGGACCTCACGCCTTTGTCGGCGCTGGCGCTGGCGGTATTGGCCGAGCGTGTGGGTATCCCTGCCGGTGTGTTCAACGTCATTACCGGCATGCCCGCAGGCATTGGCGAAGAACTCACCGGCAACCCGGTGGTGCGCAAGATTTCCTTTACCGGCTCGACCCCGGTCGGCCGTTTGCTGATGCGCCAGAGCGCCGAACACATCAAGCGTCTGAGCCTTGAACTGGGCGGCAACGCGCCCTTCATCGTGTTTGACGACGCGGACCTGGAACAGGCGGTGACGGGCATCATGCTCAGCAAATTCCGCAACGCCGGGCAGACCTGCGTGTGCGCCAACCGGATTCTGGTGCAAGACGGCATCTACGACCGTTTTGCTGCACGGCTGGTAGAGGAAGTGAGCAAACTCAAGGTCGGCAACGGCCTGGAAGAGGGCGTGACCATTGGCCCGCTGATCAACCCGGCGGCGGTCAGCAAGGTTACCCGGCACATTGATGATGCGCTGAGCCAGGGCGCGAAGTTGCTGCATGGCGGCCGTCCCGATGGCACCAGTCAATTCGTCCAGCCAACGGTATTGGGCGAAACCCATGCGGGCATGCTGCTGGCCAACGAAGAAACCTTCGGGCCTGTTGCGCCACTGATGCGCTTCACCGACGAAGCCGAAGCGCTGGCACTGGCCAACGCCACGCCTTATGGCCTTGGCGCGTACTACTTCACCCAGGACCTGCGTCGCTCATGGCGTTTCGGCGAGGCGCTGGAGTTCGGCATGGTCGGCCTCAACACCGGCATCATCTCCATGGAAGTCGCCCCGTTCGGTGGCGTCAAACAATCCGGCCTGGGCCGCGAAGGCTCCAGCTACGGCCTGGATGAATACCTGGAAGTGAAGGCGTTTCATGTGGGGGGGTTGTAGCGTTCAGAACGGCGTACCAACGCGGAGCGTCGGCACGATAGTTGAGATTATCGTTCCTCACGCTCCGCGTGGGAATGCAGGTCGTGACGCTCCGCGTCACAAATCCACAGAGCACAGCACGCTCAAGATCGGACGCGGAGCGTCCAGAACTGCATTCCCACGCGGAGCGTGGGGAACGATAATCCAACGCATCAGTAACCCTGGCCGCGATCCACCTGCCCCTGCATTGCTTCACCACGCTCAAAGCGGCGAATGTTATCGAGCAGGCCAGGAAAGGCGCTTTCCGGTTGGGTCATGGCCGCGACATGCGGTGTCAGCATGATCTTCGGGTGTTGCCAGAACGGATGATCAGCCGGTGCCGGTTCCTGTTGCAGTACATCCAGCACCGCAGCGCTCAACTGGCCGCTATCCAGTGCTTCAAGCAGGTCCGCTTCCACCAGATGCCCGCCACGGCCCATGTTGATCAATGCTGCCCCCTGGGGCAGGTGCTCGAAAAGCTGGCGATTGAGGATGCCTTCGGTTTGCCCGGTCAGCGGCAACACACACAGCAGAATGTCGCACTGACCAAGAAACGCACTCAGCTGTCCTTCACCCGCATAACACGTCACGCCTTCTACCTGATGCTCGCTACGCGCCCAGCCCGACAGCTCGAAACCGAATGGTTTTAGGGTCGACAGAATATGCTGCGCCTGCAAGCCCAGCCCCATCACACCCACGCGACGCTTGTGCGCCGGTACCAGCGGATGAGCTTTCCAGACGCCCTCGACCTGCTGCTGCCGATAACGCAGCATTTCCCGGTGCAGGCTCAGTACCGCCAAAGACGCGTACTGACACATCCCGTGACTGATGCCGGGGTCCAGCAGACGAACCACCGGCAAGGACTCGGGAATACGGCTCAGGTCCAGTTGATCGACGCCCGCAGACAAGGCGAACAGCACCTTCAGGTTGGGCAGCAGCTCCTGCAGATCGTCAGGTGCCAGCCAGGCCCCCAAATAGTGGATATCGGCCGGGTCACCGATATCCGGCCACACACGCCATTCAATGTCCGGCGCGTGCTCGGCAAACAGGACACGCCAGCGTTCGGCGCGTGCGGGATCGGCTTTGTAGAGCAGGGCGGGCATGGGCATTTCCTGAGTGTGAAAGTGGAGCCCCATCATGCCGCAAGTCGAAAGCAGGATCTGTCGAAACAGCCTTTTGCAGAGCGTCGGCATGACTGAAAAGCAGCGTTGCCCGGCAGATTGCGTGGTGCTCGCAAGGCATGAAGGAATCTGCCGTTTGCGAGGCGAAAAACAGTCGATCTGGACATCTGAGAGGGCAAGTTCGGCGTAGATCATTTCGCTGAACGCTTAACCTGAACAGCATCGCAGCCACCCCGTCGGCTGCCAGGCCCACGACAGGTAAAACCATGAACAGCAAAGTCGACGAAACACCTCATCTGCTCCGCCAGCGCGATCAGTTCGTGCCGCGAGGCATCGTCACGGCCCATCCGCTGGTCATCGACCGCGCGCAAGGTTCTGAACTGTGGGACGTCGATGGCAAGCGCTATCTGGATTTCGTCGGCGGTATCGGCGTGTTGAACATCGGCCACAACCACCCCAACGTGGTCGCGGCGATTCAGGCGCAACTGACCAAGGTCACCCACGCCTGCTTCCAGGTGGCGTCCTATCAGCCCTATCTGGATCTGGCCAAACGCCTGAGCCATCTCATCGCGGGCCAGAGCGGCATCGATCACAAGGCCGTGCTTTTCACCTCTGGCGCCGAAGCGGTCGAAAACGCGGTGAAAATCGCCCGCGCTCACACCAATCGCCCGGCAGTTATCTCGTTCCGCGGCGGTTTTCATGGCCGTACACTGCTTGGCACCACGCTGACCGGCATGAGCCAGCCGTACAAACAGAATTTCGGCCCGATGGCCCCCGAAGTGTTCCACACGCCGTACCCGAACGAATTCCGCGGCGTCACCACTGAAGTAGCGCTGGCGGCGTTGCACGAGCTGTTGGCCACCCAGGTCGCACCGGAGCGTGTGGCGGCGATTCTGATCGAGCCGATGCAGGGCGATGGCGGCTTCCTGACTGCGCCGGTGGAGTTTATGAAGGCCTTGCGTGCGCTGACCGAGCAACATGGCATCGTGCTGATTGTCGATGAAATCCAGTCCGGTTTCGGGCGTACCGGCAAATGGTTCGGTTTCGAGCATTCGGGTATCCAGCCTGATCTGGTGACGGTTGCCAAGAGCCTCGCGGGCGGCATGCCGCTGTCAGGCGTGGTCGGTCGTGCCGAGATCATGGATGCACCGCTTCCGGGCGGTCTAGGGGGCACTTACGGCGGTAATGCGCTGTCCTGCGCCGCGGCACTGGCAGTGATCGATACGTACGAGCAGGACAATCTGCTCGCGCGTGGCGAACAGCTGGGCGAACACTTGCGTGCCGGTCTGCTCAAGCTCAAAGACCGTTACAACTGCATTGGCGATGTGCGCGGTACGGGTTTCATGCTCGCCATGGAACTGGTCAAGAACGATGCTGCACGCAGCCCGGACGCTGATCTCAACCAGAAGGTCATTGATCAGGCACGCATCGGCGGTCTGCTGGTGATCAAGTGTGGTGTGTACCGCAACGTATTGCGTTTCCTCGCACCGCTGGTCACCACAGAGCAGCAGATCGATGAAGCACTGACCATTCTCGATGCCGCCTTGGCACGAGTATTGAAGTCCAGCTGAGCGTAGACGTGGTCGCGGTTGTCGCGAGACGCTGCGACCACCAGCGCTGGGGATCATTGTTGAATGGAGACGTTGCCTGCCATGGGGCTTATTGATTACCGCGCACTGCTGATCGATTGTGATGAGGTTCTGGTGGACCGTGATTCGGGTGTCTGGGTGGCGTTGCAGCCGTTGCTGGAAAACGGTCTGAACACACCGGATAAAGACTCGGTCCTGACCGAATTCAATGATGTTGTGCGCACGCTCTATCCGCGCTTCGACGAATTGGGATTCAGCGGCCTGCTGTGCTTCGCGCACCGGCAACTGGCCGAGCGCCTTGGCATCAAGGCCAGTTGGGAAGAAGGTATGACCTTCGCCCGTTCCGTGCCGAACTGGACGCTGTTCGAGGATGCACCCGGCGCGATGCTCTACCTGCGCAAGTTCTATCGGCTGCTGGTGTACGCCGACCGGGACCTGCAGGATCGCGGCATCCTGTGCGAACGGCTGGGGCTTGAACCTGACAGCCTGCTGTCCCTGACCACTCACCCGCTGGACAATCCGGACTGGCTCGCCGGGATGGATCTGGAGCCACGTGAAACGCTTCTTGTGTCTCGCCCGCCCGCCTCGGCGTTAGGCACCGGTGGGCTGTGTCTGATCCGCCGTAGCAGTGAGCAACACTGTCAGCCATGCACTGCCGACCTGTGCATCAACAGCATGGCCGATCTGGTCGCTCAGCATCAGCTGTCTTTACGGCGCTGATTTTGCTAGAAGGTAGGCACCGTGAATGGCAATACAAGAGGTAGGTAATGGAAGGCTTGGTCAAACTGGATCGGATTGATATCAATATCCTGGTAGAACTCCAGAAAGACGGGCGCATGACCAACGTCAGCCTGGCCGACGCCGTCGGGCTTTCCGCGAGCCCTTGCCTGCAGCGCGTCAAACGTCTTGAGTCGGCAGGTTACATTTCCAGTTACAAGGCGCACCTTAATCTGGCAAAAATCACCGAATCGGTAACCGTATTCACGGAAATCTCCCTCAGCGACCACAAGCGTGAAGACTTCGCCAAATTCGAAGCCAACATCCGCCACGTTGACGAAGTCCTGGAGTGCCACCTGATCAGCGGCGGCTACGACTACCTGGTGCGCTTCATGACCCGCAGCATTCAGCACTATCAGGAAGTGATCGAAGAGCTGCTGGACAAGAACATTGGCATCTCCAAGTACTTCAGCTACATCGTCATCAAATCCCCGGTCATGAAAGACGGCGTGCCACTGCGCAAACTGTTGCGCCATTGAAACGGCGTAAAGAAATTTCACTGCGTGGATGTGTGGTTCAAACCCATACCGCATCCCACAGTGGATAATCTCCTATCTTCTTGACCAGTCCTGCGCGTAGCGGGTTTGCGACGATATAGCGAGCCAGACCGACCATGTCCTGTTCGTTGCGCACAGCCTGGTCGTGATACCCGGACTGCCATAAGGTGTCGGGATGTGCTCTGATTTTTCCGATGGCTATTGAACTGCGTGCTTTAAGTTGTTGAATCAACATGGGCAGATCATTCTTTTTGAGCTCAAAAAGCCAGTGAAAGTGGTCAGGCATTACGACCCAGGCAAGCGACTTGACCAGTTCCTGCTCTTCGCATCGTCTCAGCTCTCGAACCAGCAAGCGCCCGAGACGAACATCGGCGAATACCGGTTCGCGTCCTCGTGTCACTGAAGTCACCATATATATCTGGCCTATTGCGGAATATCGGCCTGTACGTAAACGTTTTGACGCAGAGTACACGTGCATTCCCTTGCTCCTAAAATCACTTCACCGGTGAACTTTAGTGTGTGGCACGTGGAGCAGCTGAGTAATGCTTTACAGCATGTAATTTCAATGAATCATTCGGTGTTTGATGATCAGCCTTCGTGGACAAGTCCACTCCCACAGGAGTGCATGGGTGCATGGTCACAGGATTACAGGAGTGCATGGTCACAGAATCACAGGAGTGCAGGAGTCCAGGAGTCCAGGAGTCCAGGAGTGCATGGTCCCAGAGTCACAGGAGTGCAGGAGTGCAGGAGTGCAGGAGTGCAGGACCAGGATCACCGATTGATGTGGTGGGAGCGGACTTGTCCGCGAAGAGGTCCGGCCTGCTACCAACGGAAGCCCGCTCCATCATCGCGCCTCAACACCGGGTAAATAATCCATTTCTGAATTTATGGCACGAGGCCACCACTCAGATGGCACGTTGGCCGGGGTTTTGCTCGTGCAGATCTGAAAACCGACGGGGCCCCCTGTCGCCATGGATTTCAAAAGGATGTGTTCGATGCCCGTAGCCCCTCGTTTCCTGGACCATTACCGCAAGGCCGACCGGATCATGCTGGGTCTGATCTGGCTGTTGTTCATCTACGCGCTCGGGTTGGCGTTCTGGTTCGACACCTTCACCCAGGCAGTCATCGTCGGTGGCGGCACCGCGGTGGTGCTGACCGGGCTGTATCGTGCCATCGGCGGCACCCGATTGATGCGCTGCTGTGTGGGTGTAGGCCTGATGGTCATGGCCGCGCTGCATATCAATCAGGCGCACGGGCTGATCGAAATACATTTCGGCATCTTCGTCTTCCTCGCCGTGCTGACCTTCTACCGCGACTGGCTGCCGATTCTGGTCGCTGCCGTCACCATTGCCATCCACCATGTCGGTTTCCACGCCCTGCAGCATGCGGGCTTCCCGGTTTACGTCATGCACCACGGCGGCGGCTGGAGCATGGTGATGGTGCATGCGGTGTACGTCGTCGTAGAAAGCGCGATTCTGGTCTATCTGGCCGTGCAGAATCAGGCTGAAGCGGTCGAGAATCATGACATGCTCGATCGAATGCTGGCCACCACCAATCAGTTTTCGCCCAATAGCCAGGCCAGCGAGCGTTCGGCCAAACGCGTGCCGCTGGCGCAACGTTTCGAGCAGTTTCTGGAGCAGATCACCAGCCTTGTCGACGGCGTGGTGCGCGACACACGCGGGCTCGGCGAGCTGGGTCATGACCTTGCCAAGGCCAGCGGTACGCTGGAAACCGGGGCGCAGCATCAACTCAGCGAGATCGCCCGCATGACCGGCGCAATGCAGCGCATGGGTGATGCCATGAACGATATCTCCAGCCATGTTGCGCAAGCCGTGCAGCGTGCCGGTGATGCAAGCGATCAGGTGGCTCACGGACGCGACAGCGTCGACCGTGCGCAGAGCGAAATCACTCAGCTTGCCGCGCGCATCAACACCACCGATGAAACCGTGCAGGCACTCGCCAACCAGTCAGAGCAGATCGGCAAGGTGCTGGACGTGATCGGCAGTATTGCCGAGCAGACCAACCTGCTGGCGCTGAACGCAGCGATTGAAGCTGCACGAGCCGGAGAGCAGGGCCGGGGCTTTGCCGTGGTGGCCGACGAGGTGCGCAATCTGGCGCAACGCACCGCGTCGTCGACCAAGGAAATCCAGACCATCATCGAGGATCTGCAAAGGGGCAGCCGTCAGGCCGCTACAGCCATGAACGACAGCCTGCAAGGCGTCGGGCGTTGTGTGGAAAACAGCCAGCGCGCGTCGGAATCCCTGCGCGCAGTCGGTGAAGGTATCGGGCATATCACCCAGCTTAACGGCCTGATTGCCACGACCACTGAACAGCAGTCCACCGCCAGCCGGGAAATCGCCGATCAATTACGTTCGGTGCAGACCATCGCCGAGCACACCGCCGCCAATATCGGCGTACTCGCGACCAGCAGCCAGAGCCTGTCGCCGCTGGCCATACGCCTGGAGGCGCTGGGCCAGAGCTTCCACAACTAGCTTTCGCACCTGGCTTTAAAATTCAGGCTCAGGCAAACACCAGCCCGGAAGAACGCAGCAGTTCCTGAGTATAGGCCTGCTGCGGCGCGGCGAAGATCTCGCGGGACGGGCCTTGTTCGACCACCTTACCGTCCTTGATCACAATCAGGTCATGCGCCAGCGCATGGACAACCGCCAGGTCATGGCTGATGAACAGGTACGTCAGGCAATGACGGATTTGCAGGTCACGCAGCAGGGCGACGATCTGTTTCTGCACCGTACGGTCGAGCGCTGACGTAGGCTCGTCGAGCAGGATCAGATCCGGCTCAAGCACCAATGCCCGGGCGATGGAAATGCGCTGGCGTTGCCCACCGGAAAACTCGTGCGGGTAACGATGCCGGGTTGCCGGGTCCAGCCCGACTTCCTGCAACACCCGGATCACCGTCTGCTCACGCTCTTTCGGCGTGCCGATATTGTGCGTCACCAACCCCTCGGCGATGATCTGTTCCACGGTCATGCGCGGGCTGAGGCTGCCGAACGGGTCCTGAAACACTACCTGTAACTGACGACGCAACGGGCGCATCAGGTGCTGACTGTGCAGGCTCAGCTCCTTGGTGCCAAAACGGATGCTGCCCTCTGAATCGACAAGACGCAAAATCGCCTGGCCCAGAGTCGACTTGCCCGAACCGGACTCGCCGACAATCCCGAGTGTCTTGCCCTTGAGCAGCTCAAAACTCACCCCATCCACCGCCTTCACATACTGCGGCTCGCGCTTGAACCAGGCTTTGCCCAGCGGGAACCAGACTTTCAGGTCCTGCACCGACAACAGCGTGTTGCTGTGCGTGGACGGCACCGGCTCGCCGTCTGGTTCGGCGTTGATCAGCAAGCGACTGTAAGGATGCTGCGGATTGTCGAACAGGGCCTGGCAATCGGCCTGCTCCACGATTTCGCCCTCACGCATCACGCAGACCCGCTGAGCGATGCGCCGCACAAGATTGAGGTCGTGGCTGATCAGCAACAACGACATGTTGAGCCGCTGTTGCAGGGACTTGAGCAACTCCAGAATCTTCACCTGCACGGTCACGTCCAGCGCGGTGGTCGGCTCGTCGGCAATCAGCAAGTCGGGCTCGTTAGCCAGTGCCATAGCAATCATGATGCGCTGGCGCTGCCCACCCGACAGTTGATGCGGATATGCCTTGAGACGTGACAGCGAGTCGCGGATGCCGACCAGTTCCAGCAGCTCCAGGGTGCGACTCAGCGCGGCCTTGCCTTTCAGGCCCTTGTGAGTGACGAGAATTTCGCCGATCTGCTTTTCGACCGTGTGCAGCGGGTTCAGCGAGCTCATGGGCTCCTGAAAAATCATCGCCACACGGTTGCCACGCAGGCTGCGCAATTGCTTGTCGCTGGTAGTAACCAAGTCGAGCCCGTCATAGCGAATCGAGCCCTGGGTGCTGACGGTTTTGGCCGGCAACAGACGCAGAATCGAATGCGCAGTGACCGACTTGCCCGAGCCGGATTCGCCGACCAGCGCCAGGCATTCGCCGCGTCGGATGTCGAGGCTGACGCCATGCACCACTTCATGGCCGTTGAAGGCGACCCGCAGGTCGCGAATTTCAATCAGGTTGTCTTGCATGTCAGCTCCGAGGATCAAACGCGTCGCGGCAGGCTTCGCCGATGAACACCAACAGAGAAAGGATCAGAGCCAGCGCTACGAACGCGGTCAGCCCCAGCCAGGGCGCTTGCAGGTTGCGCTTGGCCTCGCCGATCAGTTCGCCCAGCGAAGCGCTGCCAGCGGGCATGCCGAAGCCGAGAAAGTCCAGCGCGGTCAGAGTAGCGATGGCACCGGTGATGATGAACGGCAGGTACGTCAGGGTGCTGGTCATCGCGTTGGGCAGGATGTGCCGCCACATCAGCGCGGCATCGGTCAGGCCCAGTGCGCGGGCGGCTTTGACGTATTCCAGATTGCGCCCGCGCAGGAACTCGGCACGCACCACGTCAACCAGCGACAGCCAGGAGAACAGCGCCATGATCCCCAGCAGCCACCAGAAACTGGGGGACACGAAGCCGGACAGAATGATCAGCAGGTACAGCACCGGCAGCCCCGACCAGATCTCCTGAATGCGCTGGCCGATCAGGTCGGTCATGCCGCCGTAGTACCCCTGAATCGCCCCGGCACACACGCCGATCACCGTGCTGATCGCGGTCAGCAGTAGCGCGAACAGAATGGAAATCCGCGCGCCGAACAGCACCCGCGCCAGCACATCACGGGCCTGTTCGTCCGTGCCCAGCCAGTTGATGTGGTCCGGCGGGCTGGGCGATGGCGCGTCCAGGTCGTAGTTGATGGTGTCGTAGCTGAACGGGATCGGCGCGAACAGCATCCAGCCGTTTTTTGCCGCGATCAGCTTGCGCACATAGTCGCTGGCATAGTCCGGCTCGAAAGGCAGCTCGCCGCCGAAATCAGTTTCCATGTAGGTGTGCAACACCGGGTAATACATCTGCCCGTCGTAGCTGACCAGCAGCGGCTTGTCGTTGGCGATCAGTTCGCCGCACAGGCACACCAGCATCAGGCCGATGAAGATCCACAGCGACCACCAACCGCGACGGTTGGCCTTGAACAGGTCGAAGCGACGCCGGGTCTGGGGAGAGAACTCGAACATCAGGCGCTCCTCGCGGAAAAGTCGATGCGTGGGTCGACCAGCGTGTAACACAGGTCACCGATCAGTTTGATCAGCAGGCCGAACAGCGTGAACAGAAACAGCGTGCCGAACACGATGGGGTAGTCGCGCGAGACGGCAGCTTCGTAACTCATGCGCCCCAAACCATCGAGGCCGAAGATGGTTTCGATCAGCAGCGAGCCGGCGAAGAACACCTCGATCAAGGCCTGCGGAATACCGGCGATCACCAGCAACATGGCGTTGCGAAACACGTGGCCGTACAGCACGCGATGCTCGGTCAGGCCCTTGGCGCGCGCCGTGACCACGTACTGGCGGCTGATCTCGTTGAGAAAGCTGTTCTTGGTGAGGATGGTCAGCGTGGCGAAGCCGCCGATTACCAGCGAGCTGACTGGCAACACCAGGTGCCACAGATAGTCCTTCACCTTGCCCCAGGTACTCAGGTTGTCGAAGTTGTCCGAGAACAGCCCTTGCGCCGGAAACCAGCTCAGGTAACTGCCTCCGGCAAACACCACGATCAGCAGAATGGCGAACAGAAACGCGGGCGTGGCGTAACCGATGATCACCAGCGTGCTGCTCCAGACATCGAACGCGCTGCCGTGCCGCACCGCCTTGCGAATGCCCAGCGGGATGGAAATCAGGTAGGTGATCAGCGTCGCCCAAAGCCCGAGGGACAGCGACACCGGGAGCTTTTGTGTAATCAGTTCGGTGACCGGCGCGCCACGGAAGAAGCTGGTGCCGAAGTCCAGTTGCGCGTAGTTCTTGAGCATCAGCCACAGCCGTTCGTGCATCGGTTTGTCGAAACCGTAATGTTCCTTGATCTGCTCGATCAGCGCCGGGTCCAGCCCGCGCGTACTGCGGCTGGCGGTGCCGCTTGCGGCTACTTCGCCCCCGCCGCCCCCCACACCGTTGGGGCTGAAGCCCTGAATGCGCGCGATGGCCTGCTCGACCGGTCCGCCGGGAGCGGCCTGCACGATCAGGAAATTCACAATCAGAATGGCCAGCAGCGTGGGAATGATCAGCAGTAGGCGTCGAATCACATAAGCCAGCATCTCAGTACTCCTTGGCGGCGGCAGGCTTGCCGGTCAGCGCAGCGGCCTGAGCATTGGTCAGCGGCGTCGGGCTGATCTGCCACCAGGTTTCCAGACCAACGTCATAGGTCGGTGCCACATCCGGCATGCCGAAACGGTTGGCGAACACCAGTGGCGTGCCCTTGGAGTAGTAGTTGGGAATCACGTAGTAACCCCATTGCAGGACCCGATCCAGCGACCGTGCGTAGAGCACCATGTCATTGCGCGTATTGGCGCTGACCAGCCCGTCGATCAGCGTGTCCACCGCAGGATTGCGCAGCACCATGGCGTTGGAGCTGCCCACTTCGGTGGCGCTTTGCGAGCCGTACAGGTTGTACAGCTCACGGCCAGGGGAAATGATCGGATTACCGTTTTTCGGCAGGTTGACCACGATCATGTCGTAGTCCCGCGCATTGAGCCGGTTGATGTACTGCGCCGAATCGATGCGCAGGAAATCCAGGGTGATGCCGATCTGCGCCAGCGTGCGCTTGAACGGCAGAATCAGCCGGTCGAAACCGCCTTGACCATCGATGAAGCTGAACACCATCGGCTCGCCCGCCGCGTTGACCAGCTTGTTGTCCTTCGGATGCCAACCGGCTTCGGCCAGCAGCTTGAGGGCCTGCAACTGCTTGTCACGGATGTAGCCGCTGCCGTCGGTTTTCGGTGGCTGATAGACCTTGCTGAACACCTCTTCCGGCACTTGGCCGCGCAAGGGCTCGAGAATTTTCAGCTCGGCCGGGGTCGGCAGCTCGGTGGCGGCCATGTCGCTTTTCGGGAAATAGCTTTGTTCGCGCACGTAGAAATTGCGCATGACTCGACGATTGATCCAGTCGAAATCCCACAGCAACGACAGCGCCTCGCGGACGCGGCGGTCCTTGAACATGGGTTTGTCCAGATTGAACACAAAGCCCTGCGCGGCGACCGGACGTTGCGGTGCGAGGATGCGCTTTTGCAGGCGCCCGTCGTCAATCGCCGGGCCGCTGTAGCCGACCACGAAGCCTGAAGAGGAGAACTCGCGGTTGTAGTCGAACGTCCCGGCCTGCAGCAACTGGCGGGCGATTTCGGTGTCGCCGTAGTAGTTCACGGTGAGCGTGTCGAAGTTGTACAGGCCACGGCTGACCGACAGGTCCTTGCCCCACCAGTCCTTGACCCGTTCGAAGGTGACGCTGCGCCCGGCGTCAACCTTGGCGACACGGTACGGCCCGTTGCCCAAAGGCGGCTCGAAACCGCCGCCGTTGGCGAAGTCGCGGGTCTTCCACCAGTGTTCGGGGAGGATGTGCAGGCTGGCGATGTCCAGCGCCAGCATGCGGTTGAGGTTGTTCTTGAAGTCGAAGCGAATCTGCAGCGGCCCTTCGATGGTCACCTCTTTGACGTCGGCGAACATGGGTCGATAACTGAAGCTGGCCTTGGTGGTTATCAGCTCGAAGGTGTAGCGCACGTCTTCGGCGGTGACGGGCTTGCCGTCCTCGAAGCGCGCCTTGGGGTTGAGGAAAAAACGAATCCACAGACCGTTCGGGTCCATCTCCATCTTTTCCGCGATCAATCCATAAACGGTGTACGGCTCATCCAGCGAGCGATAGGCCAATGGTGAGTACACCCAGGTATCGACCTGCACCACATTGATGCCCTGATCGACATAAGGGTTGAGGTAGTTGAACTGGCCGATTTCTTCCGCCGAACGGGTCAGTGAACCGCCTTTAGGGGCGTTCGGGTTGACGTAGTCAAAGTGCTGGAAGCCAGCCGGGTATTTCGGTGCCTCGCCATAGACGGTCAAGGCGTGAGTCGGGGCGGCCTGAGCGACCTGCCAGCAACTGCACAGCGCAACACCCAGAATCAGGCGCCGCAGAAAACGGGTATGACGCAACATGATGGGGCTTTCCTCGTACGCACTGAATGACGATGAGTCGCGAAAAAGCCCCCGGCCGGGGAAGGTGGATGAAACCTGGGCCGGAGGGGGCGAGCTCGCAATCTGACGTGGCCCAAGGAGCGTGTATGGGCCACGTCGTCACACTCAGAAGTGGTAAGTCGCGCGTGCGAACAGGGTGCGGCCCAGCGGGTCGGCGTAACGAGGGTCGTAGCCGGACTGGAAGTTGTAGGCCTGGTTGGAGAACGGCGGGTTGCGGTCGAACATGTTGCGCACCCCGGCGTCGATATCCAGCACCTTGTCGAAGGTATGACCCACCGACATGTCCCACAGCGCATACGACGCGACGCGCGCATTGGTGGTGCGGTCGTAGTCGTTGTAGCCGCTGGTGAAGCGGTTGGTGATGGAAGCGCGGGTATCGCCCAGTGCCCAGGTGCCGGTCAGAACGTGTTTCCAGCGCGAGATCACGCCGTCGCCCTGGAAGTCGCCGACCTTGTCGGTGTACGGGCCGTCGATGATGTTCTGGAAGTCATAACGGGTCACATAGGTGCCGGTCATGCCCAGACCGAACTGGCCGTAAGGTGTGTTCGGGAAGCGATAGTCGAGCGTTACGTCGACGCCGCTGGTCTTGACGATACCCAGGTTGGCGTTGCCGGTCACGATATTGGCAATCGAACCATCAGCAGCGCGCACGTAGCGGTCGGCGTAGGTGTTCGGATCATCAAACACAGTCGACTCAGGGAACGCCTGGATCTGGTTGGAAATGTGAATCCACCAGAAATCCAGGCCCATCGACAGGTTGTTGACCGGCTGATAGACGAAGCCCAGCGTCATGTTGCGGGCTTTTTCCGGGGCCAGCTCGGTGTTGCCTCCACCATTATTGAGAAACTGCTGCTGGCAATCACGACCGGCGTTACCACCCGGCTGAACGACGCCACCGGCACACAGAACCGGGTCGTTGTAATAGCCCTGAGTGAAAGTCGTACTGCGCGGGGCATACAGCTCGTAGAGCGACGGCGCGCGGAAACCTTCGCTGTAGGCACCACGGACCACCAGTTGCTTGATCGGCTGGTAGCGGAACGAGTATTTCGGATTGGTGGTGCTGCCGAAGTCGCTGTATTTGTCATGACGAACGGCGGCGGTCAGTTCAAGGCTGTCCAGCACGGGCACGTTCAGTTCGGCGTATTCCGCCTTGACGCTCCTGTCACCTTCGACGCTACCGGCGGCATCTGCGCCCAGGCTGCTGATGTCGTTGACGTAGGCTTCGTACTGCTGATGCATTTTCTCTTTGCGGTATTCGCCGCCCAACGCCAGACCCGCAGGGCCTGCACCGAACCAGTCACCGATTTCCCGGCTGATGCGCGCATCGAGCCCGGCGACCCTGCCCACGGCGCTTGAGTATTGGCCGTGATATTCGCTGGCATCGATCAGCGCCTGACCGGCAGTGGTTTGCGGGCCGAACGGGTTAAGGGTGCCATTGGCCAGGCCGTTGAGCATTGCAGCGTCACTGACATACCCGTTGGTGAGCGATGACAGGACTTTGTTCTGGTTGTAAGAAGCACCTACGTTGTAGTCCCAGCCGCCCACCAGGCCGTCGAAGTTCAGCAGAAAACGCTGGCTGGTGTTCTGGTCGCTGGACCCGCGTGGCCCGGCCGCCGTTTCTCGCCAGGCTGTGCTGATCGGTTGGGTCGGGTCGAGAGTAAAGTCGGTCGGTGCCGGAGTGATGCCGTTGCCGGGATAAAAAGGCGACGATGAGTCCAGAGACAGGCCGGTGAGAGGCGCAGGCCCGATATCGGTATGGTTGTTGTTACGGGCCCAGAAGTATTCGAGGCTGACGTTATGATCGTCTGCCAGCTTGCCGGTGGCCTTGCCAAAAAACGAGGTCTTTTCGGTTTGCGGGATCAGGTCGATGTATTCACGGGTGCTGAACCGGCAGATGCCGTTGCTGGCGATCAGGTTAGGGCCGCCGCAGTTTCTGCCCAGCGGGTTGGCAGAGTTGTCACCCTGGAAGTAATTGCCGGGATAGGCCGTACCGGAAGTCTGATTGAGCCCGCGTCCTGGCACGTAATCTCTGGCAAACGAGCGGTCGTTGGCGTCCAGGTTTTGCTGCTTGTTGTAGTTGAAGACACCCATGACGTTGAAGCGGTCTTGCTCCAGATCACCAAAGCCCCAACTGGCGCTCATGTCCTTGGTGGCACCGCCGCCGCTGGCGGTCGGGGTTTCTCCACCCAGGGTCAGGCTGCCGTCGGTCAGGGATTTTTTGGTGATGAAGTTGATCACACCGCCAATGGCGTCAGTGCCGTATAGCGCCGAGGCGCCGTCACGCAATACTTCCACACGGTCGATGGCGGCAAACGGGATCATGTTCAGGTCGATGGCGCTGCCGTTGGGCGTGCCCACACCCGACAGTGCGTTATTGGCCAGACGGCGGCCGTTGAGCAGCACCAGCGTCTTGTTGGCGCCGATGCCGCGCATATCGGCAAACGAGGCACCTCCTGTTCCTGCACCGACCGAGCCTGCGCTGTTGTTGATCGACTGGCTGCCGGTAATGCGCTGGACCATTTCCTGGGTGGTGGTCACGCCCTGTTTCTTCAGGTCGTCGGCACGCAGGATAGTAATCGGCACTGCGGTTTCGGCATCGACCCGGCGGATCGCCGAACCGGTCACTTCTACACGTTGCAGCTGGGTCGTGGCAGGCACAACCGCTGCGCTGGTGGACACGGCCGAGCCGCTTGTGTCCGCATCGACGGCGTCTGCCGCCTGGGCACCGCTCATGCCCATGGCCAATGCACAAAGCAGGGCACGTGGATGACGCCGGACCGCGAGGGCCAGTGGTTTGAGGGTGCAACCGGGAAGATTCATCAGCATGGTTAGTTCCGACTTGGTCCAGACGTTATTGAAATGGCCTTGTGAGCCCTCTGTTCCCGACGCGGTTGTGCCGAGCGGGAGTTCCACTTCTTCTTTTTCCAGCAAGCCGCTCCCCTCCAGAGGCTTTTCAGCCCACGGACAACCGCATTTACGGGGGTCGGGTCAAACGGCTTCGCGCGGCGAAGCCGTCAAATCACCTGAGGGTCATTTCGCCGTCATGACGGATATCTTCGTAATGCCCGAACGCTCGATGGACGCCATGGCCTTGGCCACCTGGCCATAATTCACGGCGGTATCGGCCTGCAACTGGACGCGGATTTCCGGGTCTTTGGCCTTTTCGTCCTGCAGGCTTTTTTCCAGCAGTTCCGGGGCGATTTCCGATTTGGCGAGGTAGAACTTGCCGTCCTGATCGACGCTGACCACCACCGGGTTTTTCTTCTCGGCAGGGGCGACCGCATCAGTCTTGGGCAAGTTGACCTTGATCGCGTTGGTCATCAGCGGCGTGGTGACGATGAACACCACCAGCAGTACGAGCATCACGTCCACCAGCGGCGTGACGTTCATTTCGCTGAGCACTTCATCGCTGTCCTGAGTGGAGAAAGACATTAGCTGGCCTCCCGAACGGCATGGCCATTCTTGCTGGCGATGGGCTGACGGGTGACCGCGAAGGCGCTGCGCTGGGCGAGGGCGTCGAAATCGTGGGCGAAGTCATCCATGTCGGCCACGGCGAGCTTGAGGCGGCGCAGGAAGAAGTTGTAGATCAACACTGCTGGCACGGCTACGGCGATACCCACACCGGTGGCGACCAGCGCATGGCCGATAGGCCCGGCGACCGCTTCCAGGCTGGCCGAGCCGGTCACACCGATGCTTTGCAGTGCTTCCATGATCCCCCAGACGGTACCGAACAGGCCGATGAAGGGCGCGGTGCTGCCGATACTGGCGAGAATTGCCTGACCACTTTCCAGTGCGCGACGCTCTTTTTGTATCTGCTGGCGCAGGTTGCGCTCCAGACGGTCCGAGCGGTTGATGGTGTGCGCCAGTTGTTGCGTGGTGCGCGGCGACTCATCGACCGCCATGGCTTCGAAGCCACTATTGGCGATACGCGCCAGCGCACCGGGGTATTGTGCAGAGTGCTCGGCGGCGGTCAGCAGGTCCGGTGCGCTCCAGAAGGCTTTGGTGAATTGTTTGTTCTGCGATTTCTGGCGGACATACTGCGCCGACTTGATCAGCAACAGTGCCCAACTCAATACGGAAAACAGAATCAGTGCCCAGAGCACGGCCGGGACGATCATGGAAGAGAGCGATGCGTTCATGGTTTAAACCTCACCAGCTTTAATAATTGAAGTGTCGGTTGTCAGGTGCCGGATCATTCCGGCAACTTGAAGTCGATGGTCTGCGTCGCGAAGCCTTCTATCGGCGTGTCACCGCGTTTGGCCGGTATGAACTTCCAGTTGCGCACAGCCTCCACGGCCGCTTCGTCCAGTACCGGTTTGCCGCTGGATTTGGTCACCTCGACAGCGCCAGCGCGGCCGTTTGGCAGCACCTTGATGCGCAGAATCACGCGACCTTCCCAACTGCGGCGCAAGGCCAGCCCTGGGTATTCCGGCGGCGGGTTGCCCAGGCTGGCGAGCCCGGATACGGCAGCGCTTTCCTTGGCTGGCGCAGGTGGCGCAGCAGGTGCCGGAGGTGCGGGCGCAGGTGCGGGCGGCGCAGGCGGGCTGGGTGCGGCAGCAGGCGTTGGCGCAGGCGGCGTCGGCTTTTTCACCGGCTCGACTTTCTTGACCGGCTTGGGCTTCTCGACCTTGGGCTTTTCCACTGGCTTGGGCGGCGGCTCGACCGCGTCCGGATCCTCGACCGGTTGTTCCGGTTCGGGGGGAGGCGGTGGGGGCGGCGGCGGAGGTGGTGGCTCGGGCGGCGGCGGTTCCGCGGCAGGTGGCGTAGGGCTGGTCAGTTCAATGGTCATTTCCGGAACTTGTGGTGCAACTTCCGGCAGGTCTGGCTGGGCAGTTTGCATGTACCACCAGATCACACCATGGATAAGTACTGACGCAGCAATCAACACCATTACTTGTGGCTTGTTAAGGCCACCCGGTCGTGACGTATTGGCGCTGAAAGGAATGCCCTGCCACGCCGTCGAAGTGTCATCGGGCGAGGGAGAGGGAACCGCTTTCATTATTACCGCATCATTCATTAACGCTCCCTCGGGTAGTTAAAGGGCAATAAAAATCCGTTCGAATATTTTTGTGAATATTCGACTGAGGGCGGCCTGCACACTGTTTATATGCAGCGCACCGCGGCACCTGCGCACGGCAGGCTTAAACAGGGAAAAGCGGTTTACATCAGGGCGCTGGCATTGCTGATCCTTGCTTCTTATCGTCATGTACGGGGACGTACAGCGATGTTCCTGAATGCTTACATTGCAACCGCTGTGCCAGAAAGCCCACGCAGGGACCGTTGATTCAGAGCGGGTGTCGCATTCATATAACTATTTATCGAATCCCGATCTCATGGACTTCGAAGGTATTCAAATGAAGGACTCCTTAAACAAAACAGCAGACAAATTCGTACCCTCTGCTGTGCCAGACGCGTTCGAAACTCGTGACCTGCTAGTCACTTTCCTGAATGCACCAATACTGTGTAACGAGGATCAAGTTGGTGCGTTAGTTACTCAAGACTTCATAAAGGACTGCTCCATGTGGGTCCGCGTTTATATGATCAGTAACCGTTAAAGAAACAAAAGCCATCGCACGAATGATGGCCAAATGAAACCACCTCAAATAAAGTGTCGGACAATCTTTATATGTGGGTTGCGCGTTAATTGAAAAACAGGGGGTTTATCCTTATTGCGCGCACAGTTCTGCAAGGCCCTGATTAATCGTCAGAACATTCAAGGGCACACGCAAAATGACTTACGTCCAGACGTACAGAACCGTCGGAAAACAACAAGCAGATCTGGATAACGCGCAGGCACCGTCCAAGGCAGGCAATGCCTCAGGGGTAAGCAGCCAGCGTAACGGTGGTCTGACACAATACTGATAGAGCACGGCTAGATTCCTTTCCTGGTGAGGAGAAGACTTGTGGTCTGCCCTCCTGCACTGTTTGTGGACGCTCTGGCGTCCGTTAACTGCACTTTGGTGCGTGTAGGCACCCCTTGAATGCAGCGTGCACCAATGGTTTATGGCACGACCGTTCCACTTGAAAGAACTGTGCCAATTTGTGTCTTTTTGTATCTGGAGGGGTACATTTTCATGTAATCGACGCTAAAGGCCCCCGCCGGGTGATGTTCGGGGCCTTGACTTGAAGACATGGGAGAAGATGAAAGCCAGCGATGGCTGGCTCTGGGGAAGGGCATTACTTTTCAGAGCGTCAGGGACCGCTTCGATACTCAGAGCTGCTCCAGCGCTTGTATCCGGATCTTGAACCCGTTGGGTGCGAGGATTTTCTGCCAACCGACGTATCTGAATTGGGCGTCGGGGTTGATCCAGTCACCGCTGTTCACGCCGCGGGTTCCTCTGATCGCGAATCTTTTTACTGACCCACATGGGCCATTGAATCTGGGGTCAGTCGTATAAATGACGTACGGCTCCACGTACTGCGTGGCCCGCAGATACTTTCCGCATTGCTGGTCAACGTTAATCAGTGTTGACTTCAGCTCAGCGTCACCGACCATGTCGTCATACATTTTCAGAAACGTGATATTGCCTACGTCCTTGAACCCCAACGATCTCGCCTGTTTGTATTCAGGTAAATTCTGGTGAGCGATCAAGTCGGCTTTCTTTTGCTTCTTGTCTTCAATGGCCTGAGCGGCCGCCAGAGTAGCTTCGGCCTGCTTGCGTAACTTACCCGCTTTAGCGTAAGTGGCATTGCATCGCGCAAGCTCCTCTGCGCTCACACCCATTTCGCTGGGGGTGTAGTTGTCAGCGCTGAGGGAGTAGGAAGTAATAGTGAGCGAGTTGATCACTTCTTTTGGGTCCAGCGGGCCTTGTTGAGCCTCCAGAGAATCCACTTGCTCTTGCGTTTTGTTGCAGTGCTCCATGTAGAGGGTGTAGGGAGAGTAGGCGTCATTTTTGTCGGAGTCGGTATACATCTTGGCAAAAACCAGGGGGCTGATGGCGGTCGTCACAAACGCCAGGAAAATACACCTGATTGGAAGAGCAAAGGTCATGACTTATTCCTTTAGGGTTAAAACCTGATCCGTGAGCATCACTTGGCAGCTGCCGGGTTGTGCCATTATAACGACATCGCTCTGTTGTTGCTTTTTCTGATCTCGAAAATACTGGTCACCAGAACGCAGCAGGTGCGCTGAGCGCCTTGCTGAATACCTCAATGGCACGCTCGACGTCTGCCTGCGTGGTGTAGCGGCCAAGGCTGACACGCACGCTGGCCAGGGCCTTGGCTGAATCCATCCCCAGAGCGAGCAACACATGCGAGGGTGCATTGCTGGCCGAGTTGCACGCGGATGTAGAAGACAACGCCAGGCTGTGGGATAGCTGCGAGCTGGTGAAGCCACTGCGGGTGATGCACAGGTTCAGGGTGTGCGGGATGCGTTGTTGCGGACAGCCGTTGAGCTGCACATCCGGCAGGCTCAACAAGCCTTCGCGCAGGTGGCGACTCAGCTCTTCGATACGGCGGTTTTCAGTTTCGGCCTGGCTGATCGCCAACGCAAAGGCTGTACCCATGCCGACGATCTGATGGGTTGCCAGTGTGCCCGACCGAAAGCCGCCTTCATGTCCACCGCCGTGAATCTGCGCTTTCAGCAGCGAATGAGCACGCGGGCCCACGTACAGCGCGCCAATGCCCTTGGGGCCGTAGGCCTTGTGCGCCGAGAACGACATCAGGTCGACGGCCAGACTCGCCAGATCGACCTTCACCTTACCGACTCCCTGCGCAGCGTCCACATGAAACAGCGCGCCGTGCTCGCGCACCAAGGCGCCAATGCTGGCGATATCGGTCAGCGTGCCCAGCTCGTTGTTCACCAGCATCAGTGATACCAGCAGCGTGTCTTCGCGCAGGGCAGCCTGAACCGCCTGCGGCTGGATCAGGCCCTGGGCGTCCGGTTTCAGCCAGGTGACGGGAAAGCCCTGACGCTCCAGCGTGCTGACGGTATCGAGCACTGCTTTGTGCTCCAGAACACTGGTAATGATGTGCCGACGCTGCGCGCTGCTGTCATGGGCGATGCCCTTGATCGCCAGGTTGTTGGACTCGGTAGCGCCGGAGGTCCAGACGATGGTGTCGGCAGGCGCACCCACCGCATCGGCCACCTGCGCGCGTGCCTGTTCAACGGCCTGCCGCGCCACCTGCCCATAACCGTGCCCGCTGGATGCCGGATTACCGAAATGACCTTCGCGCCCCATGCAGGCAACCATAGCTTCGATGACCTGTTCATCAACAGGCGTGGTAGCGGCGTAATCCAGGTAGAGCGCAGAGGTGGTCATGGGCAATTCACTTTTGTAATCGAGTCAGAATCAAGGGCTGGCGGTACAAGGCCGATTGCTTGAAAGATTACTGATGCGCACGCGAAAATTTATTGATATTTGCACGTATAGCAGCAGCTAAAGCGAAAAATTATTCGCTTTTGCTTGGATTTTTACGATTAAAAATTCTAGGATGCTGCTTCAGGCGCAGAATCGCAGTCATACACCATCGTTCCTCACGCTCTGGTATGACCCCCGAAGGTTGGACGCAACCTTTGGAGGCGTCATGGGTAAATATACAGTGCAGGCAAAACTCGCAGCCGTGAAAGAATATTGTGCCGGCAAGGCAGGGTTGAGGGATGTTGCGCATCGCCACGATGTGGACTTTTCCTGTCTTCGTCAGTGGGTCGCGGCTTATCAGATCCACGGCCCAGCGGCTCTTAAAGAGAAAAAGCGGCAGCGTTACAGTGACGAGTTCAAGCTAGCTGTTTTGAAGCGCATGCATGATGAGCGATTATCACTGCGCCAGACAGCGGCCTTGTTCGATATCCGTCAGTTCGGCATCATCAATCTATGGCAGCGCCTTTTTGACGAAGGTGCGCTTAACGCCTCCTCAAAGCCCCCTGAGAAAGCTGGACGCCCAAGAAAGATGACGACGACCCTTCCCCCTGTGAATTCCGCTCCAGTCGACGATGAATCGCGTTCGCGTGACGAGTTGCTTGCCGAGGTGAAGCAACTGCGGATGGAGGTCGATTATCTAAAAAAGCTCGATGCCTTGGTTCAGAAGAAGCAACGAATAGCGCAGCAGAAAAAGCGCAAATCGTAATAGAACTGAGGCCTTTGCATTCTCTGGACGGCCTGCTGAAGTTTGCCGGTCTGGCACGCAGCACTTTTTACTATCAACAAAAGGTACTGCTGGCAGACGACAAATACGCAGGGCTGAAGGACCTGATTCAGGCAACGTTCTACGAGCATAAGGGCCGGTATGGCTATCGTCGCATCACGGCAGTCTTGCGCAGGGCGGGCCATCTTGTGAACCACAAGACGGTGCAGAAACTAATGGGGCAGCTAGGCCTGAAGAGCCTGATACGCGTGAAGAAATACCGTTTCTACAAAGGCGAAACAGGTAAGGCCGCGCCTAACCTGCTAAAGCGTGATTTCAAAGCGCAATACCTTAACCAGAAATGGGCCACCGACGTGACCGAATTCAAAGTAGGAGGCCAGAAACTCTATCTGTCGCCGATCATGGATTTGTACAACGGCGAAATCATTTCCTATGCGATTGCCAGGCGCCCGCTGTACTCCATGGTCGACGAAATGCTTGACGGAGCATTCACGCGGCTTGGACCGGATGAAAAGCCGATTTTGCATTCTGACCAGGGCTGGCAATATCGGATGCCTATTTACCAGCGACTGCTCCATGAGAATTCGATCACAGCCAGCATGTCGCGCAAGGGTAACTGCTATGACAACGCGGCTATAGAGAGCTTTTTTAGCACGCTGAAATCCGAATTTTTCTACCTGAACAAATTTAACGATCTGGATGAGCTTCAAGCGGGTATCGAAGAGTACATTGAGTATTACAATCACTCACGCATAAAACTGAAGCTTAACGGCCTGAGTCCTGTGGAATTCAGGATGCAGGCCGCCAAGGCAGCGTAAGTGGATAATTGTCCAACCTTCGGGGGGCATACCAGTTTCTTGTTCTGCGCATTAATGGTCTGCGGCGAGATCAGCGCTACATCGCAATCGGACATCAGTTGAAAGATGGTTTCGATCTTGAATGTGGTCGGGCCGCCGGCGAATTCGCCTTTCTTGCTGCGTTTTTTGATGGCGATGTGACTGACGCCGTGTTCGCGTACGAAGCTGGCGAGCTGCGTAGCGAAAGCCTTGACGTTGGCAGGCTCTTCATCGTCCTCCAGCGCGATCTTTTTCGTGGCCAGCGGCAGATGAGCGAGCCCGCTGCTCTGCCGAGTGGCAAGGGCGAAGATAGCTTCGCTGCCTTTGATTTCTACACCGCAAATAATCATGAGAAAACCTGATGAGCTCGTTCATATAAAGAAGCAGGTTATCTCATCGTAGACGTTATTCCTGTGCAATCGACTCCAGGTACTCCGAGCGCTCGTCGCTCATGCGCGCAATGCAGTCGTTTTCACTGATGGTGAATGCTTTGCTGCCTGCCGCAGAAGGGAAGACTTCAACGGCGCAATCTGCGTCACGCAGCTTCTCCCAGGCTTGCTGGGCGGTCTTGAGTTTGCTGGTAAAGTCGTTGAATTGCGTCTTGTTGGCAACGAACTGGGACTGAACACGCTTGAGCAGGTTGTTGAAATTTTCCTTGAGCAATTCTTCTGCAGTCGTGCGGCTGTAAACCGAGCACTCCAGAGTCTGCTTGTCATCGTCAACACCGTCGCAAGGCGAGACATCCGGGTTCTGAGCAGCCTGTACGCCTGTCACAGCCGTTGCCATCAGGGCCAGGGTCAGCAAAAACGTTTTCATCGAGTCGCTCCGATCCATTGATACGCTGGATTCTGTCTCAAGCGCGAGACAATGAACAGGTTTACGACATCGTGGGGCGACACGCCGTCACCCTTTGTCGCATCTTGACGCTTTCGGCAAACCCCCTGTCGTTTTTGCACCCGGTTCACGCGACCCTCCGGCATATGCTGACCCCATTAGCGCCGACAGCCGATTCGGCGCGCCGGAATCAAAAAAGGGGACAGCCTGATGAGCCCAGCCGAATTGCACGCCGACAGCATCGTTATTGACGGGCTGATCATCGCCAAGTGGAACCGCGAGCTGTTTGAAGACATGCGCAAGGGCGGCCTGACCATGGCCAACTGCACGGTGTCGGTATGGGAAGGCTTCCAGGCCACTATCAACAGCATCTGCAGCAGCCAGAAACTGATGCGCGAAAACAGCGACCTGGTCATGCCGGTGCACACCACCGCAGACATTCGCAAGGCCAAGGAACTGGGCAAGACCGGCATCCTCTTCGGCTTCCAGAATGCGCATGCCTATGAAGACCAGATCGGCTACGTCGAGATCTTCAAGCAACTGGGCGTCGGCATCGTGCAGATGTGCTACAACACCCAGAACCTGGTCGGCACCGGCTGCTACGAACGTGACGGCGGGCTGTCGGGTTTCGGTCGTGAGATCGTCGCTGAAATGAACCGTGTCGGAGTGATGTGCGACCTGTCCCACGTGGGTTCGAAAACCTCGGAAGAAGTCATTCTCGAATCGAAAAAGCCGGTCTGCTATTCCCACTGCCTGCCTTCAGGCCTCAAAGAGCATCCGCGCAACAAATCCGACGCTGAACTGAAGTTTATTGCCGACCACGGCGGCTTTGTGGGTGTGACCATGTTCGCGCCGTTTCTGGCCAAGGGCATCGATTCGACCATCGACGATTACGCCGAAGCCATCGAATACGTGATGAACATCGTGGGTGAAGATGCCATCGGCATTGGTACTGACTTTACCCAGGGGCACGGTCAGGACTTTTTTGAATACCTGACCCACGACAAGGGCTATGCCCGCCGTCTGACCAGCTTCGGCAAGATCATCAACCCGCTGGGCATCCGCACCGTGGGCGAGTTTCCCAATCTGACTGAAACATTGCTCAAGCGCGGTCATTCCGAGCGCGTGGTGCGCAAGATCATGGGCGAGAACTGGGTCAACGTACTGGCCGACGTCTGGGGCGAGTAATCCGCCAGCCACACCTTATCGAATTGAACCCCCGCGGCCTTTCAGGCGGTGGGTGTAACCCGAATCATCTGGAGTTTGACCCCCATGGCTAAAATCGCCCCGCAACTGCCTATCGAAGTCGACAGCGAAACCGGCGTCTGGACCTCCGATGCGTTGCCGATGCTCTATGTGCCCCGGCACTTTTTCGTCAACAACCACATGGGCATCGAAGAAGTGCTGGGTGCCGATGCCTACGCTGACATTCTCTACAAAGCCGGTTACAAGTCCGCCTGGCACTGGTGTGAAAAAGAAGCCGAATGCCACGGCCTGCAAGGTGTTGCCGTGTTCGAGCACTACATGAAGCGTCTGTCGCAACGCGGCTGGGGGCTGTTCAAGATTCAGGACATCGATATCGAAAAAGGCACCGCCAGCGTGAAGCTTGAGCACTCCTGTTTCGTGTATGTCTACGGCAAGGTCGGACGTAAGGTCGACTACATGTTCACCGGCTGGTTTGCCGGGGCGATGGACCAGATACTCGCCGCCAGCGGCAGCTCGATCCGTACCGTAGCCGAGCAGGTTTACGGTGGTTCCGAAGAAGGTCACGACGACGGACTGTTTGTCGTCAAGCCGCTGTAAATCGAGGATCGCGTTATGGCTTTCGAAGCGATGTTCCAGCCGATCCAGATTGGCAAACTGACAATCCGTAACCGTGTGTTGAGTACCGCGCACGCTGAGGTTTATGCCACAGACGGCGGTATGACCACCGACCGGTATGTGAAGTACTACGAAGAGAAGGCCAAGGGCGGCATCGGTCTGGCCATCTGCGGCGGCTCATCAAGTGTCGCCATCGACAGCCCGCAAGGCTGGTGGAAATCGGTCAATCTGGCGACCGACAGAATCATCCCGCACTTCCAGAACCTCGCCGACGCCATGCACAAGCACGGCGCCAAGATCATGATCCAGATTACTCACATGGGCCGTCGCTCGCGCTGGGATGGTGATCACTGGCCGACCCTGATGTCGCCGTCAGGCATTCGCGAGCCGGTACACCGTGCGACTTGCAAGACCATTGAGCCGGAGGAGATCTGGCGAGTGATCGGCAACTACGCCAGCGCAGCGGCGCGTGCCAAGGCCGGTGGGCTGGACGGGGTCGAGTTGTCGGCGGTGCACCAGCACATGATCGACCAGTTCTGGAGCCCGCGGGTCAACAAGCGCACCGATGAATGGGGTGGCAGTTTCGAGAACCGCATGCGCTTCGGCCTGGAAGTGATCAAGGCGGTGCGCAAGGAGGTCGGCCCCGACTTTTGTGTGGGCCTGCGCATCTGTGGCGACGAGTTCCACCCCGATGGTCTCAGTCACGAGGACATGAAACAGATCGCCAAGTATTACGACGACACCGGCATGATCGATTTCATCGGCGTGGTGGGCTCGGGTTGCGACACCCACAACACCCTGGCCAACGTCATTCCGAACATGAGTTATCCACCGGAGCCGTTTTTGCACTTGGCGGCCGGGATCAAGGAAGTGGTCAAGGCCCCGGTGCTGCACGCGCAGAACATCAAGGACCCGAACCAGGCAACGCGAATTCTGGAAGGCGGCTATGTCGACATGGTCGGCATGACCCGCGCGCACATTGCCGACCCGCACCTGATCGCCAAGATCAAGATGGGCCAGATCGATCAGATCAAGCAATGCGTCGGTGCCAACTACTGCATCGACCGCCAGTATCAGGGGCTGGATGTGCTGTGCATTCAGAACGCTGCGACGTCCCGCGAATACATGGGCGTGCCGCACATCATCGAAAAATCAGCCGGGCCAAAACGCAAGGTCGTGGTGGTCGGTGCCGGTCCTGCCGGTATGGAAGCGGCTCGGGTATCTGCCGAGCGTGGCCATGACGTAACGCTGTTCGAGAAAAAGGAGTTCATCGGCGGGCAGATCACTACCGCGTCCAAGGCACCGCAGCGCGACCAGATTGCCGGTATTACGCGCTGGTTCCAGCTGGAGCTGGCGCGCTTGAAAGTAGATTTGCGTCTGGGTGTTGCGGCCGATGCAGCAACCATCCTCGACCTGCGCCCGGACATCGTGGTGCTGGCGGTCGGCGGTCACCCGTTTCTTGAGCAGAACGAACACTGGGGTGCGGCTGAAGGCCTGGTGGTCAGCAGTTGGGATGTGCTGGACGGCAAGGTGGCGCCCGGCAAGAACGTGCTGGTCTACGACACCATCTGCGAGTTCACCGGCATGTCGGTGGCCGACTATCTGGCCGACAAGGGCAGCCAGGTCGAAATCGTCACCGATGACATCAAGCCGGGCGTGGCAATTGGCGGAACCTCGTTCCCGACCTACTACCGCAGCATGTACCCCAAGGAAGTGATCATGACCGGCGACATGATGCTGGAAAAGGTCTATCGCGAGGGCGACAAGCTGGTGGCGGTGCTGGAGAACGAATACACCGGTGCCAGGGAAGAGCGAGTGGTCGATCAAGTGGTGGTGGAAAACGGCGTGCGTCCGGACGAAGCGATTTATTACGCGCTCAAGGAAGGCTCGCGCAACAAGGGCCAGATCGACATCGATGCGCTATTCGCCATTCAGCCACAGCCTTCATTGAGCCAGCCGGGCGACGGTTACCTGCTGTTCCGTATCGGCGACTGCGTGGCGCAGCGCAATACCCATGCAGCGATCTATGACGGCTTGCGCCTGTGCAAGGATTTTTGAGAACAGCTACAGGTTGCAAGCTTCAAGCTGCAAGTAGAAGCCTTTGCTCGGTACTTTTTCTTGAAGCTTGCAGCTTGAGGCTTCCAGCTTAAAGCTTGCATCTTGAGGGCAACGTGATGCTAGACACCCTTCTTCCCATCCTGCTGTTCAGCGCCCTGGCCCTTGCGGCGCTGGGTGCGTGGCGGCGGGTGAGCATGTGGCGCAACGGACGGCCCTCGAAAGTCGACTTGCTCGGCGGGCTGCTGGCCATGCCCAAGCGCTACATGGTTGACCTGCACCACGTAGTCGCACGCGATAAATACATCGCCAACACCCATGTTGCCACTGCAGGCGGGGCGGTTGCCTCAATCGTGCTGGCGATTCTGGTGCACGGCTTCGGCCTGCATAACCGCGTTCTTGGCTACGCGCTATTGCTAATGACGGCGGTGATGTTTGTCGGCGCGGTATTTGTCTATAAGCGTCGTCTCAATCCGCCCGCGCGTTTGTCGAAAGGGCCGTGGATGCGTCTGCCGAAAAGCCTCATGGCGTTTTCCGCGAGTTTCTTTCTGGTCACGCTGCCGGTGACGGGCATTCTTCCCGAGCATTTTGGTGGCTGGGTGCTCGTCGCTGTTCTCGGGCTGGGCGTGCTGTGGGGCGTAAGCGAACTGTTTTTCGGCATGACCTGGGGCGGGCCGATGAAGCACGCCTTCGCCGGGGCCCTGCACCTGGCCTGGCACCGGCGTGCCGAGCGCTTTGCTGGTGGTCGCTCCACGGGCCTGAAACCTTTGGACCTGAACGATCGAACCGCACCGCTGGGTGTGGAGAAACCTCAGGACTTCACCTGGAACCAACTGCTGGGCTTCGACGCCTGCGTGCAGTGCGGCAAGTGCGAAGCGGCCTGCCCGGCGTTTGCGGCAGGCCAGCCACTCAACCCGAAAAAGTTGATTCAGGACATGGTGGTCGGCCTTGCCGGTGGCACCGACGCAAAATTTGCGGGCAGTCCATATCCGTCGCTGGATGGCAAAGGCAAGCCGCTGGGCGAGCATGGCGGCAATCCGCATCAGCCCATCGTCAACGGGCTGGTGGACGCCGAAACGCTGTGGTCCTGCACCACGTGCCGAGCCTGCGTCGAAGAGTGCCCGATGATGATCGAGCACGTCGATGCCATCGTCGACATGCGCCGTCACCTGACCCTTGAAAAGGGCGCGACGCCAAACAAGGGTGCCGAGGTGCTGGATAACCTGATCGCCACCGATAACCCCGGCGGTTTTGCACCGGGTGGTCGGATGAACTGGGCAGCGGATCTGAACCTGAGTCTGCTCAGCGAGAGAAAGAGCGTGGACGTGCTGTTCTGGGTCGGCGATGGCGCGTTCGACATGCGCAATCAGCGCACGCTGCGCGCCTTTGTCAAAGTACTCAAAGCGGCCAGGATCGATTTCGCCGTGCTGGGCCTCGAAGAGCGCGACAGCGGTGACGTGGCACGGCGTCTGGGCGATGAGGCAACCTTTCAGGTACTTGCCCAACGCAACATTCAGACCCTGGCCAATTACAGCTTCAAGCGTATCGTGACCTGCGACCCACACAGTTTTCATGTGCTGAAAAACGAATATGGCGCTTTTGGCGGTGACTATCAGGTGCAGCATCACAGCACCTTCATGGCTGAACTGGTGCGCAATGGCGCATTGAGTCTGGGCCAGCACAAAGGTGCCAGCGTGACCTATCACGACCCGTGTTACCTGGGCCGTTATAACGGCGAGTACGAGGCCCCTCGTGACGTGCTGCGTGCGCTGGGTATAGAAATCAGGGAAATGCAGCGCTCGGGCTTTCGTTCCCGCTGCTGTGGCGGTGGTGGCGGCGCGCCGATCACCGATATCCCCGGCAAACAGCGAATTCCCGACATGCGCATGGACGACATTCGTGAAACCGCTGCCGAGGTGGTAGCAGTCGGTTGTCCACAGTGCACGGCCATGCTTGAAGGCGTGGTTGAACCACGCCCGCTGATCAAGGATATCGCCGAGCTGGTGGCCGATGCGCTGATTGAAGAAGTTATCCCCAGCCCGTCTGTTGCCAGCAAACGTGAACCCGCGGAGGTGTACTGATGAGCGACATTATCCGCCGCGACCCTCGTGCCGAGTGGATTGCTCGCAATCGACTGCACCCACTGCATGCGGCCATGCAGCCGGCGCTGAACAGCTGGATGGGACCAAACGGTTTGCTGCGCAAGAACGTGCATGGCCTGGGTTTTATCGGTCCCAACGGTATAAAGCGCATCGACCGTAGCGGCGCTCAGCAGGGTGGCGCGGTCAAGCGTTCGGCCGCTGCCGACGTGCAGTTGCCACTGCATGCCATCGTCGAGCCAGCGTTCTATATCACGGTGGTGCCCGATATGGTCGGCGGCCGCCTGAGCAGCCACGATCGCGACTTGCTGGGGCTGGCGCGTCAGCTTGCCGGAGCTGAAGGTGCCGTGCTGGCAGTGGTGTTCGGCGAACACAAGGAAACTGCGTTCGACGTTGCTGGCGTGGATCGGTTATTGATTATCGACGGTGCCGGGTTCGACGGTTATTCACCGGAACAGCGCGTGCAGGGTTTGCGAGCTGTGGATAACCAGTTCAACCCGCGCCACTGGCTGTTGCCGGACAGCCGTAGCGGCGGTGGCGAGCTGGGAAGACGTTTTGCCGCCAGTATCGGCGAGCGACCTGCAACGCGGGTCTGGCAGGTCAAGGACCAGCTGTGCATAAGTCGGGCAGGAGCCGGGCGCGAAGACCTGGTTCGGCCTTTGGCCCGTCTGATTCTGGCCGCCGTAGAGTGTGCCGAACCGGTGAGCGAAACCCGCCACGAGGTATTGGCGGTCGAGTTGTCCACAAGCGTGGCGCGCAGCCTGCCGCGTATAGAGGACCTGGGAGCGGTTGCCGTCGATCCCGGAGTTATCCCCATGGCTGAAGCCGAATTCATTCTGTCTGGCGGCAATGGTGTCAAAGACTGGGACCTGTTTCATCACGCCGCTTCGGTACTCGGGGCCACCGAAGGGGCGTCGCGGGTGGCGGTGGACGATGGTTTCATGGGCCGCGAGCGGCAGGTAGGCGCGAGTGGCACCTGGGTGACCGCAAGGGTGTATGTCGCCGTCGGTATTTCCGGGGCCATCCAGCATCTGCAGGGCATCGGCGCCTGCGACAAGGTCATTGCGATCAATCTGGATGCGGGGTGCGACATGGTCAAACGCGCTGATCTATCGGTCATCGGCGAGAGCGCCGAAGTGCTCACGGCGTTGATAGCCGCAGTGCAAGCCTGGCGCAGCGGAGGTAAGCGCGATGCAGCCTGAAGTGTCTGTGGATAAGCATGCGGTACAGATCATCAGTCTGGTGTCCATCGGGGCGCACCCGACATCGGGTCGTGCGCGCCGCGCCGAACAGGATGCGCGGGCCGTCGAGCTTGGCTTGCAGCTGGCTGGGGATAACTTGCAGGTACTGCACGCCGGCAATGCCGAAGAACCGGCACTGCGCGCTTACCTTGGCATGGGGCTCAACGAGCTGCATGTGCTGGAGCAACCCGAGGGCGCCGATGCGCTGGTCGCGTTGACTGACTACCTCCGCGATTCTGCCGCACAGGTGGTGCTGGCCGGCAGTCAGGCTGAAACCGGTGAAGGGTCGGGCATGCTGCCTTTTCTGTTGGCTGAAAGGCTGGGCTGGCCACTGGTGACCGGTCTGGCTGAGGTCGAGTCGCTGAACAACGGTACCGCAGTGGTGTTGCAGGCTCTGCCTCGCGGCCAGCGTCGTCGGCTGAAGGTCCGCCTGCCGTTTCTGGCCACTGTGGATAACGCGGCTCCCAAACCTCGACAGAGCGCATTCGGGCCCGCACAGCGTGGCACGCTGGACACCGAAAGAGTTCAGGTCGTTGCCGATGAGTTATTGACCAACCAAGCGCTGCAGCCAGCCAGACCGCGGCCCAAACGCCTGAAAGTGATCAAGGCCAAGAGCGGCGCTGATCGCATGAAAGCCGCCACTGCCAAGGCCAGCGGCGGCGCAGGCCAAGTGCTGAAGGGGCTGCGCCCGGAAGAGGGCGCAGCCGCGATTCTGAAGCTGTTGATCGATGAGGGCGTCGTAAAGTAAGGCTATGGTCTGGTGCTGCCCTCTTTGATGGGCGGTTTGCCTTTCTGCTCGGAGAGAGGCTGGAAGTAGGCATAGGAAATGCTCCCGTCCAGACCACCGCCATTACTGACCTCGACTTTTACATCCGCGTTTTCGTAACTGCGGTTGAAACTCGAAATCGTGATGGGTAGCAAGATGGCTCGTTTGAACGTTACGCCTGTACGGCCTTGGCCAAAACTTCCGTCCGGCTTGCCGGTAACCGAGAACCTCGATCCCTTACCGGCCTTGAGTATTTTGGCAGAGCGTATTTCATCGTTGTCGCAGCCATAGCTGTTATTGCCACTGCCCATTTTGAATTGTCTGTCCGCATTGAAGGGCACCGTGCAGACAATATTCTGTGTTGCCCCATTGCCTTCATAGAACACAATGCTTGCGTCGCTTATGTCGTTATCGTCTGCTTTGTTAAGCACTTTTATTCGTGAAACCTTACCGTCAAGCCCATTATTATGAGAGGCGACCTTGCAGTAGTAGAACGTATCGGCCGAGCCCTCGAATGAATCGATTCGCACCCTTTTGCCCATGGGAATCGATTGCTTGACGTCTATCAGTGTGAAGTCATCCTGCTTATCTGCGTCGGGGTTGTCGTACAGTTCTATACGCGTGCCCGCTCGAACACCCTCAAGTTCCATTGACCGGAGTTCGTCGTTCTCACACCCGCGTGAGGCAAGCTTCATGTCATATTGAACGCCGCTGGTGCCCCCACCCTGATTCACCGGCAATACGCAGGAGGTGTCCCCCGCACGGTTGGCCCGGTTGTCTTCGTAGAAATAGAGACCGCCTTGAGAAAGCGCCGCAGCATAGGGCAGCGCGTCACCCACCTGGTTGAAGTCAATGCCCAGGTAGTTGGGTTTGCGCCAACCGGTCGCTTCGCCGCAATAGTTTTCCACCCGGCGCTGCAACCAGGTCAGGTTGTTGTCCATGTTTCCTGCATGCAGCGTAGTACTGCCCCAGGCATGGAATTGATTAAGAACGAATAGCCGCGGCAAACCACCGTCACGGGTGCGCAATGAAAGGTCCATGTAGCTGTAGCGTCTTTTGCATTGCCAGTCATGAACCAGCGAAGTTATACCCAGGTTGTAGGAGTTCTCAACTTGCGTGTTGGGTGCCCAAAGAACCTCGGCCTGTTTGCCGGCCAGCGTGTACTTCTGCGCCGCTGACCCGTTCGATAACATGACGAGGCGTTTGTTACTGTCGATCATTTCCCCGAACCGTTGGCCAGCTTTGTCCGTTGGACACATGGCTGTAATCCGCTATTTCCGGCACTTCTTCCAGCACCGGGAGCAGTTCGGCTGGGCTCAGCGTCGATTCGAAAAGCATGGAAATGACGGCATTTCGATCTTTCTTCATGTAGGCAATAAACTCTCTTAGCACGTCGCTTAACAAGGGCGCGTCCCTCCAGCATGCACCGATCGCCGGCAGATGGCATACCCGAACCCGTTTTTGCCCGTTGTCATCGCCCACATCCATGTGGATATCCAGCATGAACCCCCTTATACCGCGTTCCAGTTGTGGAGTAATGGCGTCCAGATAAGCATTGTGCGCAGTGACCCACGTGTACTGATCGAAGGTCTTGGTGAAGTCATTGATGCCCGGCGCTGCATACGCATCCTTGTTGACCCTGATCCAGTGGGCGTCTTCTGTTTCTGAGGTCGGGTAATACCAGTAATGCGCGGCTGCGTTACCGGAAAATTTCGAGCGGTAAAAAGTAATGTTATTCAGCGAGTGAATGGCGCCGGGGTACGTAGGTTCGTCCCATTCCTTCGGATCCTGCCATGTTCCTGCATGCTTGCCAGCATAGGTCCAGTAACTGTTGTCTGCAGCACCCGCAGGGTAATACCAGTTGTGTCTGGCCGGGCTGCCTTCCTTCAAGGCCTTGAAGAACCGTGTTTGGCCATTTTCATCGTAACGATGAATTTCCCCCACACGCGTAAATTCGTTCCATGTTTTGGGATCGGCTTAGTTACCTTCATTTTTGTAGAGATATGTCCAGTCTGACGTGCTGTATTCCGAGGTTGGAAAGTACCGGCCCGCTTCGGACGGACGACCCTCTTTTTCTGCACGGAACAACAACCGTTCGCCGTGGTAGTCGTAGCTGTAGATATCATCCGGGTAGGCGTAGTCGTTCCAGGTATTGGGCACTTCGAACGTACCTCGTCCCTTGCGGAAGAACTCCCACCATGTAGAGCTCTTGTCGGCAACAGGGTCGCCTTTAGCGGGCTGCTCCTTGGGGTAGTCGTTCTTGCCTGTGAACTTCGACCTGAACAACATGCTTTGATAGTCGATGGTTGTCTGATGGACAAGGCCATTCTGCGTCCAGTCAGCCAGGCTTTTGGGCTGATCGCGTGTTCCAGTGAGGTGCGTGACCTGAAGAAACTTCCAGGCTGGCGACTTTTCGACGAGAGCCGGAGGCTTCTTCTCTTCGTCCGCATCAAGTGGCGCGTTCGGAGGCTGGCTCCATTTGTCCTGCTCAGGTATACCCTCCTTGTCGGAGTTCACGCTAAACAACAAGCGCATTCCGCTGACATTGCGCACATGAACGGCGCCACGCCAGCTGACTTCGTTCCACTCTTTAGGGTTATCGACGGTGCCGGCGTGCCTGGAGATGCCATAGAAAACCCAGTTTTCGTTGTCCTGTTGATCGGCGGGGGTTGGCCAGTCATTCAATGAAGGAACACCGCTGTTTTTCGCGATGAAATAATGATCACCATCCTCGTACGTGGTTTTTACATAGTCGCCTGGTATGACGGGCTCGTTCTCATTCTTGGGATCGCTGATAGTGCCGTCGTGTCTTGCGGTCGCTACGTAGAGGAAATGTTCAGTGCTACTGTCGTCTGGGGGATAGGCCCAGTTCTGCTGGTTGGGTATTCCAGCGCGTCTGGCTTTGAAATAGAGCCGTATGCCGTCTTTTTCTACGCGATGAATCGCTCCCCTCCACGTAACTTCGTCAGGTACATGAGGGTCGGCAAAAGTGCCTGCATGCGACGTCGTGCCGTAATAGGCCCACTGTTCGGTGCTGCTTTCATCTGTGGGGTAGTACCAGTTATGTGTTGAAGGTGTCCCTGTCATCTGTGCACGGAAGTAGAGTGTTTTGCCATCATACTCATAGCGATGCAGACGTCCGGGCCACGTGTATTCATCCCACTCCTTGGGATCGTTTTCGGTTCCGGAGTGCCTGCTGACGCCCAGAAAGTGCCAGGAGTCGTTATCAGTGGGGGTCTTTGGCCGTTCGCCTACATCAACGTTCATTTCGCCGGATTTTTTGGCTTCAAACATAAATCGCGTTTCCCGGTCCAGATGGATGGCACCCGCCCAGGTTGGCTGGTCGAAATATTTGGGACTGTTCAGCGTGCCTTGGTAAATCGAAAAGCCAACATGATCAAAGTTGTTTTCGTTCCCATAGCCCTCTGGATCATCCGCCACATGCCCCCAGATTTTCGATCTGAAGAACCATCGGGTAAAACTTTCGCCAATACCGGTGGGGATTTTCACCACGTGTAGCGCGCCTGGCCAGGTTGCATCGGATTCAGGTTTCGGATCGAGCCAACTGCCCGCGTGAATACCCATGTCCAGGTAAGACCATTGCTGGTTGCTGTCAGGCGGTGTCGGATAGTGCCATCCTCCCTGACCGGGAACGCCATCGATGAGAGACCTTGCGAAGTAAACCTTTCCATCAACTTCAAAGCGGTGAATCGCGCCAGGCCAAGTGATTTCGTAAGCGTCCTTGGGTGATTGCAAGGTGCCTGCAAGCGCACTTTTACCCACATAAAACCAGTCTTCATTGCTTTGCTGTGAGTCAGGCAGCGGATGCCCGGTACTGAAAACACCGGCAAAACGAGCCTGGTAATACTTGTCCGTGGTGTGGATGACCCGGACAGTCTCGCCTGGCCTGATCATCTCCCCGGCCTGCACTGGATCAGTCAATGTGCCTTGATGAGAGGCTTGGCCCACGAACTCCCACCAGGCGTTGCCGGCTGCTTGCAGCGGAAGCGGGTGATCGATGCCGATGACAGCTAGATTGCCTGCAATCTTCGAGCGGTAATAATGCCTGGTGTTTTCGACCTGGCGCATATGAATCGCTCCCGTCCAGGTCACTTCCTGCTGATCCTTGGGATTGATGATATCGCCCGAATGCCTGGATTCTCCGACTACTGTCCAGTAATCATTTTCTCCGTTCAGAGGAATCGGCCAGTCGTGCTCGGCAAGCAGTCCATCGACTTTGGAGAGCAGATACAGAGTACGGTCTCTGGCTTGCATCGCGTGGATGCTGCCGGGCGAGGTAAATCCTGAGGAGCCTTTCGGATCGGCCCAGGTACCCTCGGGAACGTTTGTGCCCAAATACTGCCAGTGCTCGTTGTCGGTTCCAGGTACGGGATAACTCCAGTCATTGGCTTGAGGAATGCCCTGTGCGAGAGAGCGGTAATAGACGTGTTGACCTTCAACGGTAATGGCGTGAATCAGCCCCTGGCTGGTCATTTCGTCGAAGTCTTTCGGATCGGCGAACGTGCCTTTGTGCCGGACCACGCCCATCACTTTCCAATACTCTGTATCGCCCGCAGTCGGGAGAGGCCAATGGTCGGCGGTCGGGTTTCCGGACTGCTGAGCTATGTAAAACTGGCGCCGGCCTGATGAGCTGTACTCGTGAACAGCGCCAACCCAGGTCTGGCCGCTCATTGATTTGGGGTCGGCGTAAGTGCCAGCCTGATCGGAGGTAAACATGAACTCCCAGAAGTCTGTACTTGCGGGCTGTTGCGGGTAAGGTGTTTGCGAAGTGGGCTTTCCGCTGATTTTCGATTTGAGAAACACCCGTTGACCATCGATGGTTGCTACGTGTATCGCATCTGGCCAGGTAGGATCGGTAAAGGGTTTTGGGTCCGAGAAGGTGCCGGCATGTTCTCCGGCGTACTCATAGAACGCGTTGGATTCGTCGCCTGAGGGATATACAGCACCTACATCCTGAGCAAATCCGGAAAATCTGGAGCGGAAAAGTTTTTGACGCGTCAGGCCAAGCTGGTCGGCAAAGATTGCGCCGGGCGTGTTGATGTCGTTACGTTCGCGCGGCGTTTCGGCTGTGCCGCCGTTGAGTGAGGTCACGTAGCTCCACTGATCATCGCTTGTTTCGCCCACCGGATAAATCCACCCCCCTGCATCCGGTTGAGCCTGCTGCCTGGCCGCAAAAATGATGTGCTGATCTTCATCCAGGTGCAGTGCGCCAGGCCATGTGGTGTCATCACGGTCTTTGAGGTCGTCTGCCGTGCCGGCATGTTTGAACACCGTGACGAACTCCCAGTGTGTGTTACTGGCGAGATCATTCGGGTAGGGCGTCGTTGCGGAGGGCATGCCGTCGAACAGTGAGCGCAGTACTACACGCTGACCCTTGATCGAGGCCTCATGCAGTGCGCCGATCCGGGTGAAGTCATCGAAGGGCTTGAAGTCACTCCATGTGCCTGCGTGCCTGCCTGCATAGACCCAGTAAGGATCGGCGATGCCTACAGTCGAGAAGCTGTCGAGATCGTTGGCGGGGTAGCCTTCGTAATTGGAAACATAGAACGTGCGCGCGCCTGGAACAGTGCCATCCACGTAGACCGAACCTGCCTGGCTGTAGTCAGCGAACTGCCTCGGCGCTTCGAAAGTGCCTAACGGTTGTATCACTGGAATATATGACCAGTGTTCATTGCTTTCTGGTGTGGTTGGCAGCGGCCAGTCCTGCTCGGAGGGAAAGCCCTCTGCAGCGATACGAAATAAACGGGAGTGCCGTCGATCAGCGTTTTATGCACCGCGCCGGGCCAGGTAAATTCCTGTTGGGTCTTGGGGTCGGCCACTGTTCCTGCATGGAGAGAAGTCCCCAACGAATGGAACTCGTCGGTCTGGCTGTAATCCCAACCGGTTGCCGGCGCGGTCCAGGATGTCAGCGCACGATACAGCGCTTTCCCCTGGCTCTGCGGCGCTGAATGGATAGCGCCGACCCAGGTCTCGGTGTCCAGATCAGTTCTGGGGTCCCACCAGGTTCCGGCGTTCTGGGTGATGCTGCGCACTCCCCAATAAGTGGTATTGGCAGGCCAGGTTGGGTAAGGCTGTTCAACTGCCCCCGCGAAGTGCGCCGCGAATGAAACCCACTTGCCCTGCAGTTTGGCGCGATGCAGTTTGTCGAGCGCCGTGTTTTCTCCGAAGGCTTTCGGATCTGTATATGAGCCTTCATGTGCGCCGCGATAGTCCCAGTTGTGATTGCTCTGCGCGTCATTGGGGAACTCTGCATTCAGAAGGGGCGCAAACCCGATAAATGTGGATGCGCAGTAGTGACTGCGTAGCGGGCTCAGCGGGTTGCGATAATAAGAGCCCTTCGACGTGCTCATGTCGGTCCAGGGTTTGGGGAGGGTGACCCCTATGCCTGACAGGGTTCCCGCAAACTTCCAGTACCCAGCGCCTTGCTCTGTGCCGGGTGCAGGCCAAGCATCAACACTTGGGCGTCCGGTGTGCTGTGCCAGATAAACGGTTTTGGTGTGCTCGAAATATACGAAGACGCCAGGCCATACCAGATCCTGATCGGTTTTCATGGCTTCAGGTGTTCCGGATTTATCAAAAAAGCCTAGGGTCTGTTCCCGTTTCACATTGGCAGCCACAGAAAAGCGCAGGCCATTGCTATGACGCTTTCATAGTTTCTCTTGAGTTTGTCGAACCGAGAAGCCGCCGCCCGGAAATGCTTCAACCGGGCAAAGGCGTTTTCTACGAGATGTCGATTGCGATATAACCCTTTGTCCAGATCTGCGTTCCCTTTCAGAGAATTGCGCTTTCGTGGAATCACCACTTTGCTGCCTTGCTGCTCGACCTGAGCGCGTATCGCTTCAGTGTCGTAGCCCTTGTCCGCAATGATCACTTCTGCATTGGGCATCTTGGCAATCAACGAGGCCGCCTGCGAACAATCATTGGTCTGGCCTCCGGTCACGTCAAATGCAATGGGCAGCCCACAAGCGTCTACAGCCAGGTGAATCTTGCTGGTGTTACCGGCTCGGCTTTTTCCGATGGCCTGGTCCTGCGTGCTGGCAGCACCTGCACTGTGCTGATGAGCCTTTACATAACTGCCATCAATGAAAACCCACTCCATGTCAGGATCGGTCATCAGCACCTCAAGCACCTTGACCCACTTGCCTGAAGCAGACCAGGCATTGAACCGCTTGTAGACCTTGCTCCAGTTTCCAAACGCTTTCGGCAGGTCTCGCCAAGGGCAACCCACACGCATGCGGTACAGCATGCCTTCAACCGTGGTGCGCAAATCTCGCTTGTTGTAGATCGATTCGTGCAGCAAAATTTCTCGAAGCTTCGGCCAGTGCTCATCACTGAGCATTAATCGGGGCATTGCAGGCTCGTATTGGTGTTGTGTGAGAACTCCAACAATACGGGCCTGTTCTCATAGAGATCAATGGGTTACGTCGAAACGGGAACAGACCCTAGGAAGTCCCAGAAATCATTGCTCTGTGCTGTGGTGGGATAGGGTGTTTCGGCGCTTGGCGTGCCGTCCACTTTCGAGCTTAACAAAGCCTTTTTGTTATCAATCAGGCCCATGTGCAGGGCACCCACACGGGTAGGCTCATCGAACGACTTGAGGTCCGGCCCCAGACCTGAATGCTGGCCGGCGTAGGTCCAGAATTCGGTTGAACGTGGCGTATCGGGAAAAGCCGGATCAGCCTGATCAGGCTGGCTGTCGAACACAGCGGTATAGAACACGTTGCCTTGCTCGGTCAGGTCGAGGAATACCGCGCCTTTGAAAGCTGGTTCTCCTGCCAGCCGTGGCTGCTCGAAAGTGCCCGCGTTCACTTCTTCACCGACTGCCCGGACGGGAACAGTCGAGGCCGATGGAGATGATTCAGAAGGGCTCACGCCAGGGGCCGCAGTGACCAGCCAGGCCAACAGAAGGCCGCTGGCAAATGCCACCGACATTACAATCCTTTGATATTTTTTCACGGCACACCCGAGTCCATTCACAGTGAGTTGGCAATGCATTGAATAAATCCTATACGCGGAGCAAGCGCTGAGGTACCTATCAAACCTGACAGGTCTGTGCATAACGGCTTTGCAGGACGACTTACACACAATCCCTGTGCGTGCGCCTGTGGATAATGTGTTCGTGAACGTCTGAAGGGCTTTTAGAACGTGGCTTTCGGAGTGGTGTTCAAAAAACGATCAATCTAACTCTTTATTTTCATTGCATTTTTTTGTGGATAAATGCGCACTGCCATCTGCCAGCCACTGGGTATGCCCACAATCTCTGTGCGCGTGCTTGTGGGCAAGTTGTTTGTGATTACCTGCAAGCCTTGTAAATAAAGGCTTTGGAGGTTTTGTATGAAAAATGATCAAAGCAGGGTTTTGCGTGCAGCGTTGGTCCATTCGGGTGGTTTTTCAGCTATTTTATACATTGTCCACAGCAGGCCGGGTGATTCGGACGAAGTTGTACCCAAAGTCTGTTGGCGCTTCTGTGGATAAGGTGTTCGCGCTCCTCTGTAAACCCAGTGAAACTGTGGGCTACAAGGTTTTGAGCAAAAAATGTACAGGTGCAATGTTTGCAAGGTGATCTGGATAAGTGATTGTTATCCATTACATTCCTGCGTCAGCGCAACGACTCACCCACATGAACGCTTTGAAGGCTGTGTGGATAAGTCATTTCGTCGCTATATTTTCAAGCCCGTCTCATCGGCTATGGCAGCAGGTACCTGACGTCACGAGGATTACTGCCATTTTTTCGGCAAACCGGGATAAAGTTTGCCGCCTGCTTGCTCCACCCAAAGCGCCCACAACGTTGGTGCACTACCTGGCTTCCAGTCTATTTGTGAGGTGTGAGGATTGAGACAGATATAGGTGTCGCCGCCATACGTCACTTTATCCCCCTCCAAATAGGATTGAGCTGTTTTCCACTCAGGAATCGCTGCGCTGGTCGAAGCTTGTACAACATTGCTTGGGCCAGACAGGTTTTTCTCTGTATCGAGCGCGCCGGCAAGACACTGATACTTTTTAGCCGCTGTTAGTCCTTCCACAGTGTACTTGAGTGTTGTGGCGTCGAGACTCACTGTCTCCCCGCCAAAGGTTATGAGGCGGTAGGACGCGACACCCAGTGCACTGAAAGACGCGTCCCACTCTAATGAAACACTGGTCATTGTTGCAGCGGTCTGGCGTAAGTTGCCTGGTGGCGTAGGGCGATCGTCAGAGGGCTCGGACTTTGTAGTGACCAAGAGCGTTTCAGAGCGCTCAGAGCTGTTTCCCACGCTGTCAATTGCCTGGATCTGATAACCATAAAGACGGCTGTGCAAGACACTTGTGTCAGTAAAGGGTGCGCTTCCAACGCGCTGTAAAAAAACATTATCCCTGAAGAGGTCATATTGGACGTGAGCAACTTTCGCCTTGCTCCAGTCGAGCGTTACCGACGTTGTGGTCTGTTCGGTGGATTTGAAGTCGAGAGGCAGTGACGGGTTACCGGGAGCAGGTGTTTCGCCAGCAGTCTTGACCTTTAATACATTACTGACCTCTGACCACTGAAGTTCGGTATCTTGTGCAACGACGTAGTATTCATACTGAGTATCGGCAGTGACGTCGCTATCGGTATACGCGGTCGTTACGCTTGCGATCGTTTGAAAAGGCCAACCATTGCGGCCAATTTGATACCTGACGATTTGGCTATCGCTGGTAGACGGTGTCCACGTTAGCGACACACTGCTCTGGGTGACGTCTGCGAGGCTCAATACAGGTGTCGTCGGTTTTGCATCGCCTCCGCCTTCACTCTGTGTACGCACGGTGAGCGCGGCCGAGAATTCGGATGTGTTGCCTATGACATCAATTGCACGCACCTGGTAACTGTAAGCAGTACCGGGCTGAAGGCCGGTATTGTTATAAACAGGGTTGTCTACAAGAAAGGAGTCCGCACCGTTACGACGCAATTCATATTGCAAGACCGGTTGCGGGCCTTCCGAGAGCGACCAGTTCAGTTTCACCGACGTTGCAGTTTTTTCGGTTGATCTGAGATCAGCAGGTACTGATGGTTTTTCCGGTACAGGTGTTTCGCCTCCGGTGAGATAACCGTAGCGGTTCACGAACTCCCAGTTGTACTCCTCGCCGCTTTTGTTCTTGCCGGCATCCCAGTTGACTGACCAGGTCATCAGCCCGCGAATCGGATTGCCGACTTTTCTCAAGTCGTCCAATGCATCTATAGCATCCTGCGGGTTTACCACATAACCGGTAGCGGCTGCGTCGTTATTGGTGGGTAAGCCAATGGCCAGTCTATCGGCGGGAATTGTTGTGAAGCCACGTGTACCGTGGATCAGGCTATCAGTCAGGTAGTAGAGAAAATCTTTCTTGTGAGCATCGTTGTTTTGAGTGACCCACAGGCCGCTGCCATTATTGGCTTCATCGACCCATAAGCCATCGCCGCCCTGGTTGTAGTACTGGGGCGCAATAAAGTCATAGATGTCTTCCAGAGCGTTGATGTAGGCCAGGTAAGCGCCGCCGCTTCTCAACGATTCCAGGAACGTCACGACGTCTTTTAGAAACGGAAAGTACGTAGTGATTTCTTTCAATAAAGGAAGTTTTTTGCTGACTCTAAGGTAAGGAAATTCCGGGGCCATGCTGATGATGAAGTGCTTCCCTTCTGTCTCGTAATACTCGCGCACCATCCTCAACGCAGCGGGTAATACGGTCTGGTTATCGGCAAAGGTAATAGCAGCTTGTTCAAGGTCGATATCCAGGCCGTCAAAGCCATAGGTTTCAACCAGACGAATAATTTCATAGGCCAGTGCATCTTCCTGACCGGCATGCAACTCAATATGCGCGTCAGCCCCGCCAAGAGAAATCAGCACTGCACGGCCTTGTGCATTCAGTGCTGCCACCTGAGCGCGAAACGCATCATCACTCAGGTTATAAGGTTTGAAGGTGGGAATGCCGGCACCTTTCATAAAGGCCACTGCCACAACGTTATACGCTTCGGGTATGTCGGTCAGCGCCATCTCTTTGAAGAGGCCTTGCTGGTAACCTTGATCGGGTTCGGAAGGCCAGTTATGCCAGAACCCCATGAGAATATTTTTGCCCCTTATATCCGGCATGGCCGAGGCGGCATCGGTTGTTTTGTTTTTATATTGATCAATGATTTTTGGGTTGAGCATAGTCCGTGTCTCCTTCCGTTGGATTGACTTCCACGAGAGTTGATCACGAGAGGGGTTTTCAGGTAACTGTCAGAAATGACGGTATCGGCGGAGGAGTTGTTGTGCGGGGGAAACGGGAAATTCGTCAGTCGACGATCGTTTGAGCAGGCTCACCTCGCTGAAGAGTGAGCCGTACTCAGTATTGCCAAGGGCAGGTGTGCCCTCTACTCGTGATTCACCGCCACGCCCTTCAGATAGGGTGCTGGCTCTGCCCCGAGGTTTTCCAGCATACGCGAGCTGTACCAGTCGACGAAGTTGACCACGCCGAACTCATAAGTTTTCGAATAAGGCCCGGGTTGATAGGCGGTAGAGTTAATGCCGCGCTGGTTTTCTTCGGCAAGACGGCGGTCCTGATCATTGGTGGCATCCCAGACCTGGCGCATGCGTTCCACGTCATAGTCAACGCCTTCGACTGCATCCTTGTGGACAATCCACTTGGTGGTGACCATGGTTTCCTGTGCACTTATCGGCCACACCGTGAATACGATGATGTGATCGCCCATGCAGTGGTTCCAGGAGTGCGGCAAATGCAGAATACGCATCGAGCCCAGGTCCGGGTTCTGGATGCGGCCCATCAGCTTTTTGCAGCCGACCTTGCCGTCCAGGGTCATCGACACCGTGCCTTTGAGCAGCGGCATGCGCACGATACGGTTACGCAGGCCGAAACTGGCGTGGGCGTAGGGGATTTTCTCGGCGTCCCACGCAGCAGCAGATGCGGCCACGTGATCCTTGAAGGCCTGATCGGCGCGCGGGTCTGTGACATCGTCCCATTCCAGCAGGGTTTTGAGCAGCTCAGGGTGCGAGCCACCGCAGTGATAGCACTCGCGGTTGTTCTCCAGCACCAGCTTCCAGTTGGCCTTTTCCATCAAGGTGGTTTGCACCGCCACCTTGGTGTTCTCCATATCATAGGGTTCCATGTAGTGCCGCAGCGTCGACAGGAACTCGTCGATGGCAGGCGGGTTCTCCGCCAGGCTGATGAAAATGTAACCGCCTGCGGTCTTGACGTGCACCGGCTTGAGGCCGAACTGCTTCATGTCGAAGTCGTCGCCCATTTCAGTGCCCGCATACAGCAGGCGGCCATCCAGCTCGTAGGTCCACTGGTGATAGTGGCAAACCAGTTTGGCGACTTTTCCTTTCTCGGCAGTGCACAGGCGCGAGCCGCGATGGCGGCATACGTTGTGGAACGCGTTGACTGCGCCGTCCGGACCACGCACCACCAGGATCGGGTTCTTGCCGATCTGCAGCGTCAGGTAATTGCCCTTGGTCGGGATCTCGCACGTCATCCCGGCAATCAGCCACTCCTTGTGAAAGATTTCCTGCATGTCGATTTCAAACAGTCGGTCATCACTGTAAAAAGGCTGCGGCAGCGAGTAGGTGCGCTCGCGATTCTGCAGCATCTCGGCAGTGGCCTTGCGTGCAGGTTCCAGCGGATCGCCCAGGCTCAAGGTTGCGGTGACGTCCATCGATTAAATCCCTCATGACCGCGGCATGGGCGGCCTGCGAATGTGGCTGATACGGGTGTGATCGCGTTGCACGCATGACGATAGATCAGTCAATCATGCTCATGACCCTTGATGGCGAGTGTGGAGCCGGGCGCTGAGTGAACCTTATCCATGGGCGACATGGCCGCATCCGTTCCCGACGCGACAGGCCTTGTTGCACGGGGCTGGTCGCGGTAAGTACGTGAATGTCGTTGATAGGTAAATGGCCGCCTCGCGCGTTACGCAGAATCCGCAGCATGAGAGGCCGACAGTCGGCCGTGGAGATCGAGTATGTCGCAAAGTTTCCTGAGCCCGGTCACGACCCAGACATGGGCCAACGGTCGCCACCAGGTACGTGTCGTCAAAGTCATCCAGGAAACCTGGGATGTGCGCACGTTCTGCTTCATGGCCGACCAGCCGATCATGTTCTTCTTCAAGCCGGGCCAGTTCGTGACCCTGGAGCTGGAGATCGACGGCCTGCCGATCATGCGCTCTTACACCATCTCCAGCTCGCCGTCGGTGCCCTACAGCTTTTCGATCACCGTCAAACGCGTACCGGGTGGCAAGGTCTCCAACTACCTGCATGACACGCTCAGTGAGGGTCAGGAATTGGCCGTGCACGGGCCGGTCGGGCTGTTCAATGCCATCGATTTCCCCAACCCGAAGATTCTCTACCTTAGCGGTGGCGTCGGCATCACGCCGGTGATGTCCATGGCGCGCTGGTTCTATGACACCAACGCCAATGTCGACATGGTGTTTGTGCACAGCGCCCGCTCGCCCAAGGACATTATCTATCACCGCGAGCTGGAACACATGGCCTCGCGGATCGATAACTTCAGCCTGCATCTTGTCTGCGAAAAGCATGGGCTGGGTGAGCCGTGGGCCGGTTATCGCGGCTACCTGAACCAGAAAATGCTTGAACTGATGGCCCCGGACTTCATGGACCGCGAGGTGTTCTGCTGCGGGCCGACGCCTTACATGGCGGCGGTCAAGCGACTGCTGTTGGAAAACGGCTTCAACATGGCGCAATACCATGAAGAGTCGTTCGGTGCGACGCCGCCCGAGGCCAGGGCAGACGCCGTCGAGCAGGCCGAAATCGCCGCCGACGCGCCGGATGTCGACGCCGCCGACCTGCATCAGGTGGAATTCACCGACACCGGCAAGAGCATTCGCGTGGCCCCGGGCGAAACTGTTCACGCCGCTGCCGCCAAACTCGGCCTGATGATCCCCAAAGCCTGTGGTATGGGCATTTGCGGCACCTGCAAGGTTATGAAGCTGAGCGGCGAAGTGGAAATGGAACACAACGGCGGCATCACCGACGAGGATGTTGCAGAGGGTTACATTCTGTCCTGCTGCAGCGTTCCGAAGGGGGATGTGCGGATTGAGTATTGAGCACGCCGAAACTGTGTAACGCGGAGCGTCCGGAACGGCATACCCACGTGGAGCATGGGCACGATAGTGATCTCTCTGACGACTATCGTTCCTCATGCTCCAGCGTGGGAATGCCGTGGGTGACGCTCTGCGTCACAAATCTACGCCGCGCTGCAGGTTCAAGACCGGACGCGGAGCGTCCAGAACGGCATGCGACGCGGAGCGTCGCACGATAGTTGGTGTCATCCTTCCGCACGCTCCAGCGTGGGTACGATAGGCGTTCTTTAGGGCACCTATCGGTTACGTTCCAATAAGCCGCCAGCGCTGGCAGCAGTTGCTGGTCGATGGCCTGGCGTACCGCGGGGAGGAGGGTGGCGCTGCCGGTCAGGAGTTGCTCTACCAGACGTCGCAGGGCTGTAGCGCGTTCGGCGTTCAGGCCGCAAACGGCTTGCGCGCAGGCTTGTTCAGCGGTTGCGCCGCCGGGTGCTTCGAAGCCCAGGGCTCTGAGTTGGCCGAGCAGGTCTTCCTGGTCAATCAAATCTGCGTGCATCATGGCTTCTGTTCCTTTGATCGGGCTTTTTTCCGATTCTGGTAGGGCAGGCTGCCAAGGGCAAGTCCTGTGCGTCGCGCATGGCAGGATTGACTACAGGTACGTCGTTTTCAGTTCAGGTCGCGCTTATTCGATTTGCAGGTTTTCTATTGTGTTGTCGACCATGACCTTTGCCATTTCCACCAGGTGCATGATCGTGAGCGTCATATCTCTTTGCGCGCCGGTCATGCTGTCGCTGAACTCGTAAGCGCTGGTTGCTGCACAGCGCAGCAGGTCGCTGGCATACATCAGCGCATCTTCATGGCTGACTTTGGGGCGGGCGTTGAAGAGGGGTGGGTCGGGGACGATTTTTAGCATGTGATGTATCTCCTGGAGTTTTAGAAGACCATCACCGTCGGCTACTAAGCGAGGGTGGTGATCATGCGCAGGTAGTAGCCCGGTCCAGGAACCCCGGTGCATCCGAAGATGCCCCACGCACGACCACCATAAAAAATGCAGGCCGTGAAAGGGCACCTGCACAAGGTGGCGCAATGCGCCTGGATTTAACGAGGGCTACTAATCCTCATCGCTGAATATGCAGCGACGGGCGCAGAGTAGTGATCGAAATCGGCAGGCACAAGGGGGCGGGAGTTTCTCGGAAATTTCCTTCAAACGAAAGAGACGAGTCCCGCAAATTCGTTACAAATTCTTGTTCATTGCTCAGGTTTGCTAAACTGCGCAGCTTGCCAGGAGCTGCCATGAATTACCGTCACGCCTACCATGCCGGCAACCACGCCGACGTGTTCAAACACCTGACTCTGACTCGCTTGATCGCCCTCATGGCGCGCAAGGAGCAGCCGTTCGCCTATCTCGACACCCACGCGGGGTTGGGGTTATACGACCTCAAGGGCGATCAGGCCACCCGCACCGGAGAGTGGCTGGAAGGCATCGGCCGTCTTTGGGATGCACCGGACTTGCCCGCGTTGGCCTCCGATTACTTGCAAGTGCTGCACGACATGAACCCCGACGGCGAGCTGCGCTACTACCCCGGCTCGCCGGAGCTGGCCCGCCGCCTGACTCGCGAGCGCGAGCGTGTGCTGCTCAACGAGAAGCACCCCGAAGATGGGCGTCTGCTCAAGGAAAACATGAAGGGCGATCGCCGCGTGGCAGTGCATCTGGGGGAAGGCTGGCATGTGCCACGCGCCTTGCTGCCGGTGGCTGAGAAGCGTGCCGTGATGCTCATCGACCCGCCATTCGAGCAGCTCGATGAAATGAAACGCTGCGCTGTAGCGCTCAAGGAAACCATCGGACGCATGCGTCAGACGGTGGCTGCTATCTGGTACCCGATCAAGGACCCGCGCCTGCTGCGGCGTTTTTATCAGGACCTGGCCGAGACTGGCGCACCCAAATTGCTGCGCGTCGAGCTGTTCGTCCACCCGCTGGACACCCCGGCCAGCCTCAACGGTTCAGGCCTGGCCATCGCCAACCCGCCGTGGGGTCTGGAAGAAGAATTGCGTGAGCTGATGCCTTATCTGGCAGACAAACTGGGCCAGACCCAGGGCGGCTGGAAGATGGACTGGTTGATCGCCGAGTAATTGAGCCAGCCGTGACCACTCTGAAGCCCGAAGGGTGCGAGAGGTTCAGGAGATAGCTCTTGTATTCCCAAGCGCAGCAATGAATGAGCTTTTGTGGGAGCGAGCTTGCTCGCGAAAGGGCCAGTGCAGTCCTCGAAAAAGGGGCGTTTGAACTATTGCCTTCGCGAGCAAGCTCGCTCCCACGGGGGCTAGCCCTATCCAGCTACCAACGCTTCAGCCCCTTTTTTCAGCTAGTCAGCCAGTTCAAGCTGGCAGACAAACTCCGGTACCACCCAGGCCGCAATAGCCCTGAGGGTTCTTGGCCAGGTATTGCTGGTGGTAGGCCTCGGCAAAGTAGACCGTCGGGGCTTCTTCGATTTCAGTGGTAATTGCGCCTAGCCCGGCCTTGCTCAGTTCCGCCTGGAACTCCGCAGCGCTGGCCTTGGCGGCGTCGAGCTGTTCGGGAGTGGTGCAGTAGATCACCGAGCGGTACTGAGTACCGATGTCGTTACCCTGACGCATACCCTGGGTCGGGTTGTGCGCTTCCCAGAACACCTTGAGCAACGACTTGTAGCTGATTTTCTCGGGCTCGTAGACAACCAGCACCACTTCAGTTTGGCCAGTCAGACCGGAGCAGACTTCTTCGTAAGTCGGGTTCGGGGTAAATCCGCCCGCATACCCCACGACAGTGCTCACCACACCGTTCTGTTGCCACAGGCGGCGTTCTGCGCCCCAGAAGCAACCCAGGCCGAAGATGGCGAATTCCACATTGCTCGAAAACGGTCCCAGCAGCGGGTTGCCGTTGACGAAATGAGTTTCCGGAAGCGCCATAGGCGTTTCACGACCCGGCAGTGCCTGTTCGGCGGTGGGCAGTACGTTTTTGTTCACTAGAATTTCCGAGCGCAGAGTCATGAACCATATCCTCTCGTTTAGAGACAGGCAGCAGGGGCCAGGACAGATGAGCAGAGTTACATAGGTCCCGTTACACGCACAAACAAGTGCTGCCGTGTAATAACAGCCTGACAGTGTGCCCGAGAGAGCAGGGTGCAGGGAAGGTTGTCAGGCGGACGGACGACGCGGGTAGCGCTTCAGTTTCTCGATCAGCTCTTCGCCGGGGATAGGCTTGTCGAACAGATAGCCCTGGCCCACATCGCAACGATGACGGCGCAGGAACGTCAACTGTGCAGCGGTTTCAATGCCTTCGGCGACCACTTTGAGCTTGAGGTTGTGGGCCATCGCGATGACCGCAGAGGTGATTTCCATGTCGTCTTCATCATCCGGAATATCGCGGATGAAGCTGCGATCGATCTTGATCACATCAATGGGGAATTTCTTCAGGTAGCTGAATGACGAGTAACCGGTGCCGAAGTCATCCATGGCCAACGACAGGCCAAGCTTCTTCAGCGAGTCCAGCTGCTGGCGCGTGTCTTCGGTGGCTTCCAGCAGCAGGCCTTCGGTCAGTTCCAGTTCCAGCAGCGAAGGATCCAGCTCTTCTTCTCTGAGGATAGCGGCAATCGATGACACCAGCTCGGGGTCGGAAAACTGCTTGGGTGACACGTTGATCGCCACCTGCAAATTGCCGAAACCAGCGGCGGTGAGGTCCTTGCTCATGCGGCAGGACTGGCGAGCGACCCACTTGCCGATGGGGATGATCAGGCCGGTTTCTTCCGCCACGCTGATGAACTGATCGGGGCGGATCATGCCTTTTTCAGGATGATTCCAGCGCAGCAGCGCTTCCATGCCCAGCAGACGACCGGTCAGCAGGCACAGCTTGGGCTGGTAGAACACCTCCAGCTCGTTCTGGGTCAGGGCGCGGCGCAGGTTGTTTTCCACAAACAGCTTGTAGCTGGCCTCGGCATTCAAGGCTTCGGTAAACACCTGAACCTGGTGCTTGCCGTTGGCTTTGGCCTTATGCAGGGCCAGGCCGGCGTTTTTCATTAAGGTCTGCGGGTCACGGCCGTGCAGCGGCGCGCAAGCAAGGCCCACCGAGCCGGTAACGCTGATCAGCTGATTATCGACGAACATCGGCTTGTCCAGCGTGGCCAGTACCTGACTGGCGGTGGCCTGTCCGGCTTCCTGATCCGTGTTGTCGAGCAGAACGGCGAATTCGTTACTGGCAAAGCGCGCCAGCACGTCGGACGGGCTCAAGGTGTTACGCAGACGGCGCGCCAGACTGATCAGCAGTTTGTCGCCGGTCTGGTGGCCAAGACTGTCGTTGATGCGCTTGAAGTTGTCGATGTCGACCAGCAACAGGCTCATCGGCGTGTCGGTGTCACGGACAAAGCGTTCGTCCAGGTTGCGGATGAAGGCCGGACGGTTGCCCAGATTGGTCAGGTTGTCAGTGTAGGCCAGGCGCTCGATACGCTGCTGGGCCAGCTTGCTCTGAGTGATGTCTTCATAGATGCCGATGTAGTGCGTCAGCTCGCGATTATCGCCATACACCTTGGAAATCGACAGCTGGCCCCAGTAGGGTTCGAGGTTCTTGCGTCGACTTTTGAACTCGCCCTGCCAGCTGTTGCTGTTGGTCAGGCTGGAGTTGGCTTCCAGCAGCAACTGGTTGAGGTTTTCCAGCGCAGGCAGTTCAGAGAGCTTGTGCCCGGAGACTTCATCGGAACTGTACTGCGTGATCGCCGTGAAGCTTGGGTTGACGTATTCGACCACGCCGTTGCAGTTGACCAGCAGAAAGGCGTTGGCGCTCTGTTCGACCGCACGCTGGAACAGGTGCAGCGCATTGGTCGCGGCTCGACGGTTATGGTTGTTGATGACCTGAGCGAACTGGTCGGCCAGCTCCCCGGCGAAGGCGATTTCGTCGGACTGCCACTCGCGTGTCGAGCCGGACTGTTCCAGGCAGAGCACGCCAATGACCTGGCCATCGATACGAATACTCGCATCGAGGACCGCCTTGTCTTCTCCAGGGTTCAGGCTTTCGGCCATTTCGCGGGTGCGCGGGTCGGTCTGGATATTGCTGGCGTCAATCGCCCTGCTGGTATTGAGCGCTTGGAGATAGGTGGGGTAGGCGCTGATATCAATCGGCGTACGCGACTGATAGTCGCCGCTTTCCCGACGATAGTCGGTGATCGGTTCCAGACGCTTGTCGATGAGGTTCCAGATACTGACATGATCGACGTCATAAATGTCGCAGGCACTCTTGGTGATCAGCTTTGCCGCTTCCAGCAGGGTATTGGCTGTGGTGTAACGATGTCGGGTCAGGCGCAGGATCAGGTCCTGCTGGGCACGCACGCGTTCCAGATGGGCAAACTGGTCACGCTGGGCGCGCTGGTTGAGTTCAAGGGCAATCTGCAGGCGCAGGTTACGGGTTTCGAGATCGGAGTCAGTGGCGGTCTCGCTTTCTGTGACAAGGCCATCGACGATCAGAAAATAACCACGCAGCAGATGACGATTGTGCTGCTTGTAGGCTTCGCCGATTTCCAGCAAGCCAAGCGCGCCCTTGGGGCTGTGCAGGGTGTAGCGAATCAGGTAATTCGGAGAAGAAGCCAGTTGCTGCTGGATGTCGTCATGCAGTTGATAGCGTGCTTGCGGCTCCATGAGGCTGGCATAAGGGGATCCAATCAAGGCGCAAAGGTCGACGGCGGGCAGGCCGAACTGCTTTTCGCAATTCGGATCGAGAAACAATAGCGCCCAATTGGCTTCATTCAGCCGCTCGAAACGCAGCATGCCCAGGCGCGAAGGCACTGGCAATTGCGTCACTACCTCGGCTGCGGATCTACCGGCAGCATCGGTTTGGCTTTTCATGAACAAACTCGCTTCCGGAATACTAGTCGCGACGGGCGTAAACCCCACTTTCGCGTATGGCAAGGTTGCATGATGCGGCTCGTGCTTACAAGAGACCACAGTGGCTTAGTGCTATAAAAGTGTCGGCCGATTGCCCAGGTTCTTCAATGTATCTGGTCGGATACTTGAAACTGCTCGTTTTTCGGGCAAAGTTCCTGTTTTAAAGGGGATTTCGCCATACAGGTTTGCTCCTGTCCGGAAGGGTTGTCAATCAAGTCGTCGCTACCCTGGCCTCCTTCGCTGGTAATTGCAGGAAAATCCCGGCGGCAAACATGGCCAGAACTCCGACGCTCAGGAACGTCAGCTGGAAAGCCTCCAGCACGCTGCTCATCGCCGGTGGCCACTTCTTCGCTGAAACCGCCCAACAAGGCCGCAGCGCTTGCAACCCCAAGGCTCAGCGAAAGTTGTGCCACCACCGAGAGCAGGCTGTTGCCGCTTGCCGCGCTGGCATCGTCCAGATCGATCAGGGTGACGGTATTCATCGCGGTGAACTGCAAGGAGTTGACCGCACCGAGCAGGCCCAGATGCACCAGCAGAACCCAGTAAGGCGTCTGCACATCGACCAGTGCCAGGCTTGCCAGCAGGATGCCCAGCAGCAATGTGTTACCGGTCAGAATGAGGCGATAGCCCATATGCTCGATCAGCCAGCGCGCTACCGTCTTGGCGAACATTCCTGCAGCTGCCAGCGGCAACATGCTCATGCCCGCCTCGGAAGGCGAATACCCCAGTGCCACTTGCAGCAGCAATGGGATCAGGAAAGGCAAGGCTCCGCTGCCCAAACGGGCGAACAGATTGCCCAGAATACCGACGGCAAATGTCCGGGTGCGAAACAGCGAAGGGGCGAACAACGGCGATTCGATGTGCCCGGCGCGCAGCCAGTAGGCCGCCAGGCAGCCCATCCCGGCAAACAGCAGAAGCACCACGCGCATATGTGGCAGGTTCAGCTCGCCCAGCCCCTCGAGGGCAATGGTGATCAGCACCATTGCCGCGCCAAACAGGATAAACCCGATGCCGTCAAAACGCGTTCGACCGCCTCCGGGAAGGTCGGGGAGAAGTGTTTGACGGCGTAGCAGCCGAGAATCCCGACTGGAATATTGAGCAGGAAAATCCAGTGCCAGCTCAGGTACTCGACCATCCAGCCGCCAAGCGTCGGCCCCAGCAACGGTCCCAAAAGACCGGGCACGGTGATAAAGCCCATGATCCGTACCAGCTCCGACCGAGGATACGCACGTAAGACGATCAGGCGTCCGATGGGCAGCATCAGCGCGCCACCCAGCCCCTGAATCACCCGCGCCGCCACCAGCACGTTGAGTGACCAGGACAGCGCACGCAGCAACGAGCCGAAGCTGAACAGCAGAATGGCGCTGAAGAAGATGCGCTTGATCCCGAACCGATCGGCAATCCAGCCCGAGGCCGGGATCAGCAGTGCGATGGTCAGCATGTAGGCGATAACCACCGACTGCATGCGCAGGGGGTCTTGCGCCAGCGAGCTGGCCATGGACGGCAGGGCGGTGTTGAGGATCGTGCCGTCCAGGCTTTGCATGAAGAACGCAATGGCGATGACCCAGGGCATCCAGCGCAGGGTCTTTTCATCCATGATTGGCGCTGCTGAGTTCGACATAAGCTCCTGCTACAAGGGAGTCGGCTTATCAGAGCGCCGGGCAGTTGAATCGACCCCGTCTGGCGCTGAGTGTAGGTACTCGATTGAAGAATCAGTTCCCGCTCGCGAGTCAGGTCCTCCAGTGCGCTACCCAACAGGCTGTAGGCGCTGTCATCGAAACGCATGGTGCTGACCGGTGCGACGATCTTGCCGTCTTCGACCCAGAATGTTGCGAAACGTGTCATCCCGGTCAGACGTGCGGCAGCGCGATCCGAAAAGTTCAGGTACCACAGGTTGCTGATGTAAAGGCCTGTGCCGAGCTTTTCAAGGATCTGGTCCAGCTCCAGCGAGCCACCGGCAATGCTCAACGCGCTTGGACCCTCGCCATAATCCGCGCCGTTGGCAGGCAGGTCGTACTCAGCGGCGCTGCTCGAGTCCACCAGTCGCTCGCGGGCCTGCCCGTTGACGATCAGCTTCAGATCCTTGCGCGGGTAGCCTTCGCGTGAGAAGGCTGGCGAGAGCGAGCCACTGACTTGCTCGTCGAAGCTGATCAGCGGGCTGAAATGAGTCTCGCCGTCATACAGCCTTTGCAACGGGCTGCGCTTGCTGGCCACCGCTTGCGCGGAAAACCCGCCCCAGCTGAGCATGCCAATGACTTCGTCCAGCGCCGCCGGAGCCAGATAGGCACGGTATTGACCGGGCTTGAGGGTGTGCAGTGGGCGGCCGAGAAATTCGAGCTGTTCACGGGCCTGCTGAAAGCGTTGCGCGAACGCTTCGTTGTTCCAGTCGTGACCTGCGTAATTGGCTTTCACCGCCTGGCCGTTTTCATGAAACAGGCTCCAGTCGAAATTGAAGCTGTTGGCCTGATGCCAGCCCAGCGCGCCCCACGAACTGGCGAAACCCCGATACAGCGGACCAGCCGCGTAAAAACCCACCAGATCGAGGTCGCCTGACAGTTGGCTGATCTGCTCGACTACCTGCGCGCTGTCCGGCAGCGGTAAGTCCTGCACATTGCTGCTTTGCCAGGCCTGCGTGTTAGGCAACAGATACGGGTCTTTCGCCAGCGAAGGCAGGGTTTCGCGCAACTGCTGCAAGGCATTGGAAAGGCGCCGAGTATCGGTCTCCTGATCCCCGGACAAGGTCACTTCCAGGTTGGCATGACGCCCGTCGTCGATCAGTTTGAAGGTCGCAATGACCTGCTGCACGCTCCCGGCCTGCCGAACCTGGCCGTGGTTGAAACGAATGAAGTCGGACGCTTCGGCGTCGTAGGCCAGGGTGAAGTGTTCCGTCGGGCTGATGGCAGCCTTGAGCACGGCGACCAGCGCCTCGAATTGCTGTTGGTGCGACATCAGGCATCCCCTCCAAACACATCGACATTGGCAAATACACACGCCGGAGAGGCATGGCCTACACGGATCACCTGATTGGGTTCGCCCTTGCCGCAGTTGGGCGTGCCCAGCACTTTGAAGGTACTGGCGTCACCGACTGCGCTGAGGTTTTTCCAGAACTGAGCAGAAATCGCCCGATAGTTGGGGTTCTTCACAACGCCCTTGAGTTCACCGTTTTCAATCAATTGGCCCCATTCGCAGCCGAACTGGAACTTGTTGCGCGCGTCGTCGATGGACCAGGAGCGATTGCTCGACATCAGGATGCCGTGCTCGATGTTACCGATCAGGCCGTCCAGTGACTGGTCGCCCGGTTCGATGTTCAGGTTGGCCATGCGATCGATGGGCGCACGGTTCCAGCCGCAGGCGCGGCTGTTGGCAACCCCGTCCAGGCCGCTGCGGTATTGCGACAGTGCGCCGCCGAGCGGGCGTTGCAACAGGCCGTCACGAATCAGGAACTGTTTGCTGGCGGCCGTGCCATCGTCGTCGTGCGCATAGCTGGCCAGCTGTTCAGGAATGTCCGGGTCGAACGTCACGTTCAACAGGCTGGAGCCATATTGCAACGTGCCGAAATCAGTCGTCTTGACGAAGCTGGTGCCTGCGTAATTACGCTCGTCGCCAAGAATCCGGTCCAGTTCCAGAGGATGGCCGATGGACTCGTGAATCTGCAGAACCATCTGATCCGGCATCAGCAGCAGGTCGCGTGGGCCTGACGGTGTGTTGGGTGCGAGGATAAGCTGCAAGGCCTCATCGGCGACGTTGGCCGCAGAGCCGATCAGGCCGCAACTGCTCAGCACTTCGATGCCGCCCTGCTGGCCGAAGTTATGGCCACCCAGCGTGCGGGTCTGGCTGTCACGACCGTCGTAGGCTGTCACGCTCATGCCGGGGAAAATGAAGCGTTGCGCCTGACGAAGCTCTGCGCCCGCGGTGTTCAGGTAAATCTGCTCAACCGTTTCCAGCCCCAGTACGGCCTGCCAGTTGACCAGCCGTTCGTCTTTCGGGACGGCGCTGGACTCGGCCATCAGCAGGCCGATGCAGTCGCTCAGTGGCGGGAAGGCTTGATCCATGTGCGGCGACAGATAGTCAGCCTTGGCAGTCGAGACAGCTTGATCGCTCAGGTTCAGTAACGCATGCGGTGCCAAGCGACGTGCCAGCGCTTCGGCCTGCTGCAAGGCGGCTTGCAAACCCCGAAGGGAAATGTCGTTGGTGGCGGCGTAGGCTTCAACACCGTTCAGGCGCACGGTCAGCATTGCGCCCTCGTCGCTGCTCAGCGACGGCGGCTCGGCCACATTCTTGCGCACGCACAGGCGTTGGCCGGTGCGGTGCACGTAACGTACGGAAAAAAATTGCGCTTCACTCTGCAGAGCAGCGAAATGCTGCTTGAGCCGGGCGGAGAAATCGAACATGCAGACAAGCTCCTTCTTGAGGGTGGTCAGTGAAGTCCGGGCGGCCTTTTGGGCCGATTGCCGTTGAGGGGGAGATTGCCCCCACCACGATTGCCAGGCTGCACCTGCAAGCTTTGAGCCAGACGCTTCAGCCCTGCATCACCAGCTTGATATCGGCGGCCAGTTCACGCACGCGCTCTTCTTCGGTGTCCCACGAGCACATGAAGCGTGCGCCGCCGTTGCCGATGAAGGTATAGAAACGCCAGCCCCTGGCCGTCAATGCTGCAATGGCCGGTTGCGACAATTGCAGGAACACACCATTGGCCTGTACCGGAAACATCAGCTCCACGCCGGGAATATCCTTGACCAGTTCGGCCAGCAGTTGTGCGCAATGGTTGGCGTGGCGTGCGTGTTTGAGCCAAGCGTCGTTTTCCAGCAGCCCGACCCACGGAGCAGACAGAAAGCGCATTTTCGACGCAAGCTGCCCGGCCTGTTTGCAGCGGTAATCGAAATCTTCAGCCAGGTCATGGTTGAAAAACAGGATGGCTTCACCCACCGCCATGCCGTTTTTGGTACCGCCGAAGCACAGCACATCGACGCCGGATTTCCAGGTCAGTTCTGCCGGTGAGGCCTCCAGAAAGGCGCAGGCATTGGAGAAGCGGGCACCGTCCATGTGCAGATGCAGGCCCAGCTCCTTGCAGGTCGCACTGATTGCCTTGAGTTCTTCGGGCTGATAAACGCCGCCTACCTCGGTGGCCTGGGTCAGCGTCACGACGCGCGGTTTGGGGTAGTGAATATCCTGACGCTTGAGCGCCACTTCGCGAATCGACTCCGGGGTCAGCTTGCCGCCTGCGCTTCGTGCTGTCAGCAGTTTGGAGCCGTTGGAGAAAAACTCCGGCGCGCCGCATTCATCGGTTTCAACGTGAGCCGTTTCCGAACAGATGACACTGTGGTAACTCTGGCACAGCGATGACAGCGCCAGCGAGTTGGCCGCTGTGCCGTTGAAGGCAAAAAACACTTCGCAGTCGGTTTCGAACAGACGGCGGAAATCATCTGATGCGCGTGCAGTCCATTGATCGTCACCATAGGCACGTTGATGCCCCTTGTTCGCCTGCTCCATGGCTGCCCAGGCTTCAGGGCAGATACCGGAATAGTTGTCGCTGGCGAACTGTTGGCTTTGGTCTGTCATGGCCGATTCCTTATGGGCGATTATGGTGCGCACTGTAGCGACAATATAAGGTTCGGTCATGTGTTGACTGCATGACGCAATTCCCCATTCAGGAGCGATATGGATCTGTCCAACCCGCCTTTTCTGCCCGGACGCAACAAGGCGCTGGACCTGCTCAAGTGGCTGGCGATGCTGAGCATGGTGCTCGATCATCTTCGCTATGTGGGCTGGTCAGTTGATTTTCTTTACGTACCGGGGCGTTTCGCCTTTCCCTGGTTCTGTCTGGCAATTGCCGTAAACCTTTCCCGGCGCAGCGCAGCCATTCTGGCCCCGCGGGTGCAATGGCGCTATCTGGGCTGGCTGCTGGCATTCGCAGCGCTAGCAGAAATCCCGTATCGGCTGTTCATGGCGGACGTGACCGTGCTGAACGTGATGCCGACCCTGTGCTGGGGCTGCTGATTGCTCAAGGCTGGCAGCATCGCAACGTGACGACGCGGATCATGGCCATCGTGGCCCTGCTGTTTGGGGCGGTTTTTCAGCAACAATTGATGTTTGGTTTTGCTGGCGTGCTGCTGCCGCTGGTTTTTCTGTTGGTGCTGCAAAAGCGCCTTTGGTATTCGGTGTTTCCGGCAGTTTTCTGTCTCGCAGCCAATGCCTGGCCGCAGATGATTGCCGGCGCGAGCTGGGGCGACCCGATTTCCATTGGCTCGATAGCCGCCTGCCTGGTGGCACCTGCGCTGGGCATAGCGCTACTGCGCACCAGACCGAAGTTCGCAGTGATCCCGATGCGGCGCTGGGCCTATGCGATTTACCCGCTGCACTTTCTGGTATTGCTGGGTTTACGGACGGCGTTGGAGCGTGGCTGAACGATAACCTCAACTATCGTGCGACGCTCCGCGTCGCATGCCGTTCCGGACGCTCTGCGCCCTCTTGCAAGGCAGAGCGTCCTGAACTGCATTCCGATGCTGGAGGCATCAGCTATTAGGCAGCAACCGGCAAGTAATGCTCTTGATGTAGCGTGTCTCGGCAATTGCCGGGTGCACCGGATGGTCCGGGCCCTGGCCGCCGCGTTCCAGTAGCTGGATATTGCGGTCCAGATGGCGGGCGCTGGTCAGGAGGATGTTTTGCAGGTCGTCTTCCGGCAGGTGCATGGAGCAGGAAGCGCTGACCAGAATGCCGTCCTTGCTGAGCAGGCGCATGGCTTGCTCGTTCAGGCGGCGGTAAGCGCCTTCGCCGTTTTTCATGTCTTTCTTGCGTTTGATGAACGCAGGTGGATCGGCAACGATCACATCGAAACGCTCTTCACCGGCTTTCAGCTCTTTCAGCGCCTCGAAAACATCGCCTTCGATGCAGGTCATTTTTTCTGCGAAGCCATTCAGGGCTGCGTTGCGCTCAACGCCATCAAGGGCGAAGGACGATGCGTCGACGCAGGTCACGTCACTGGCACCAAAAGCCGCTGCCTGAATTCCCCAGCCACCAATGTAGCTGTACAGGTCCAGTACACGCTTGCCTTTGACGTAGGGGGCAATGCGTGCGCGGTTCATACGGTGGTCGTAGAACCAGCCGGTCTTCTGCCCGGCCATCACCGGTGCTTCGAACTTCACGCCGTTTTCTTCCAGCGCAACCCATTCGGGAACCAGGCCGAACACGGTTTCGACGTAACGATTCAGACCTTCCGCATCGCGAGCGGCTGAGTCGTTCTTGAACAGGATGCCGCTTGGCTTGATGACCTGAACCAGCGCGGCAATGATGTCTTCCTTGTGGTTTTCCATGGTGGCCGAGGCCAGCTGGACAACCAGAATGTCACCGAACCGGTCCACCACCAGACCCGGCATCAGGTCTGAATCGCCGTAGACCAGACGGTAGAAAGGCTTGTCGAACAGACGCTCGCGCAGCGACAGCGCCACGTTCAGGCGGTGGACCAGCAAAGACTTATCGAGCGGCAGCTTGATATCGCGCGATAGCAAACGTGCGCAGATCAGGTTGTTGGGGCTCATGGCGACGATGCCCAGCGGCTTGCCGCCAGCAGCTTCGAGGATGGCCTGATCACCGGCTGCAAAACCATGCAGCGGGGTGGCGGCTACGTCGATTTCGTTGCTGTAGACCCACAAGTGACCGGCGCGCAGGCGGCGGTCGGCGTTGGCTTTGAGGCGCAAGCTAGGCAGGGACATGACGTCGCTCCTGAAAAAAGAGCGGGATTATAGCGCGTCATCCCGGTAGTGCGCCGGGATGACTACAATAATCGCAACCGATCAAGCCGACAGCGCTTCAATCAACTTGCTGTTGAAGGCCGGGATGTCATCAGGCTGGCGGCTGCTGATCAGCGTGCCGTCAGTGACAACTTCCTGATCAACCCATTTAGCCCCGGCGTTGACCAGGTCATCCTTCAGCGTCTTGAAGCTGGTCAGGGTTTTACCCTTCACCAGGCCTGCCGATATCAACAGCCAGCCGCCGTGACAGATAACCGCCACTGGTTTGCCGGAGCCCTCTATGTCCTTGACGAGCTTCTGTGCGTCAGTGTCTATGCGGATGGTGTCGGAGTTCTGTACGCCGCCCGGCAGAACCACGCCATGGTAGTCGCTGGCGTTGGCCGCCTTGAACGTGCGGTCGATCTTGAAATCATCGGCAGGTTTGTCGTGATTCCAGCCTTTGACCTGGCCCTCTTCGGTGGACAGGATTTCCACGGTGGCACCTGCTTGCTCCAGCGCTTCTTTCGGGCCGGTCAGTTCGACCTGCTCGAAACCGTCGGTTACAAGAATTGCGATGCGTTTGCCAGTCAGTGCTTTAGACATGGGATCCTCCAGTGTCGGGCTTTCAGGGTGGCGTCTGGCGGTCGTTTTGAGGCCGCCATATACGCCGTCAACACAAGGTCCGAAGCCTGGCATTTGGCAAAGTTCCGAGAATATCTTCGTCTTGGGTGATGGACCGTTTCCCCGCAAGGGGTCAGAATCCAGTCATTACGGTGAGTAAATTCCTATGTCCGAAGAGCTAAGCCCAGAACAGATCCAGCAAGCGTTGCAGGGTATCAGTGTGCCCCCGCAGCCGCAGATCATGGTGGATCTGCAGATGGAGCAATACATGCCCGATCCGGACCTTGGGGTAATTGCGCGGCTGATTGCGCAAGATCCGGGGTTGTCCGGGGCGCTGCTGAAGATCGTCAACTCTGCGCACTATGGCCTGTCCAACAAGATTGCCTCGATTGACAAGGCTGTGAATCTGCTGGGCAGCCGTACCGTGATCAATCTGATCAACGCGCAGTCGATCAGGGGTGAGATGACCGATGAGACCATCGTCGCGCTTAATCGCTTCTGGGACACCGCGCAGGATGTCGCAATGACCAGTCTGACGCTGGCCAAGCGCATCGGCTCGCAGACTGTGGATGAATCCTACGCATTGGGCCTGTTCCATGACTGCGGTATTCCGTTGATGCTCAAGCGCTTCCCGAATTACATGCCGGTCCTTGAAGAAGCCTACGCCAACGCAGGGCCTGATTGTCGCGTTGTCGATACTGAAAACGCTGCGTTCGACACCAATCACTCGGTGGTCGGCTATTACACGGCCAAGTCATGGCGCTTGCCTGCGCACGTGACTGACGCGATCGCCAATCATCACAACGCATTGGCGATTTTTCAGGACGATACCAGTCGCAATGCCCCGCTCAAGAACCTCTTGGCCCCCCTGAAAATGGCCGAGCACATCTGCCAGTCCTACCAGGTGCTGGGCAATCAGGGCGAAGATCACGAATGGGAATGCATTGGTGCGCTGGTGCTGGATTACGTGGGCTTGTCCGAATATGACTTTGAATACCTGAGGGAAAGCATCCGCGAGCTGGGCGCGCGCTGAGCCTGTGCGCTGCTGGCTTGCCCTTCCTGTAAAACCGAGTGATACATGCCTGAATTACCCGAAGTAGAAACCACCCGTCGCGGCATTGCACCCCATCTTGAAGGTCAGCGTGTCAGCCGCGTTATCGTACGCGACAGCCGTTTGCGCTGGCCCATTCCCGAAGATTTGGACATCCGGCTTTCCGGACAGCGCATTGTGCAGGTGGACCGGCGCGCCAAGTACCTGCTGATTCAGGCCGAAGTGGGCACGCTGATCAGCCACTTGGGCATGTCGGGCAATCTGCGCCTCGTCGAGGCCGGGCTTCCGGCGCTCAAGCACGAGCATGTCGATATCGAACTGGAGTCCGGGCTGGCCTTGCGCTACACCGACCCGCGTCGATTCGGGGCGATGCTCTGGAGCCTTGATCCGCATAACCACGAGTTGTTGATTCGTCTGGGGCCGGAGCCGCTGACTGATCTGTTCGACGGTGAGCGCCTTTACGAGCGCTCGCGCGGCAAGTCGATTGCGGTCAAACCGTTTGTCATGGACAACGCCGTGGTGGTCGGGGTGGGCAATATTTACGCGACCGAAGCACTGTTCGCGGCTGGTATCGACCCGCGACGCGAAGCCGGAGGCGTCTCACGGGCTCGTTATCTCAAGCTTGCCATCGAGATCAAGCGCATTCTGACCTACGCTATAGAGCGCGGCGGTACCACCCTGCGTGACTTCATCGGCGGCGACGGCAAGCCGGGGTATTTCCAGCAGGAATTGTTTGTCTACGGGCGTGGCGGCCAGCCATGCAAGGTCTGCGGTACAACGCTGCGTGAAATCAAGTTGGGGCAGCGCGCCAGTGTTTACTGTCCAAAATGCCAGCGCTGAAACACCAGAGGCGCAGAGCGTCAGGCCACTTGCTTAAGCTGCACCCCTGTTTATAGTGATGGCACCTTAATTATTTGCTACGCCTGAAGGACCAAGCCATGAGACCGTTTCGTATTCTTGCTGCCACGCTGGCGCTGTTTATCGGCCTGCAGGCGCTGCCTGCGATTGCCGCCGATGTCTCCACCGGCAGCGGCGATCCGGTCTACACCATTCAAAACCCGCCAGCGTTCGCGATGATCGGCGATCTGCTGATTGCCCGACCGCTGTTGATAGCAGCCACGGTCATCGGTACAGGGCTGTTCGTGATTGCAGCGCCTTTTGCAGCGGCAGGCGGCAACCTCGGCGCAACGGGCAAGGCGCTGGTGGTCGATCCGGGCAAGGCAGCCTTTGTGCGTTGCCTGGGTTGCACCGGTGACGGGTACGGCAAGCAGCAGTAAAGGCTGTATCAGACCTTGCTGGTGATGATTCGGTACTTGTCCATCAGCTGCTCTTTGCTCTCGACGTGATTTTCATCCAGGGGGATGCAGTCGACCGGGCAAACCTGCTGGCATTGAGGCTCGTCGTAGTGACCCACACATTCGGTGCACAGGTTCGGGTTGATCACGTAGATCTCCTCGCCTTGTGAAATCGCCTCGTTTGGGCACTCGGGTTCGCAGACGTCGCAGTTGATGCAATCGTCAGTGATGATAAGGGACATGAATTGCTCCTGCCGCAGCCGACGCCGGGGCACATTAAAACCAATGCGGCGAATTGTGCCGCATTAGGCTTCGGGATGCACCTTCACATGCGGTGCGTCTAGCGCTTGAAGCGTTCGGTCAGCGCCTGAGCGACGGCAGGATGAACGAATTTGGTGATATCACCGCCCAATGCCGCGATTTCACGCACCAACGTCGAGGAAATGAATGAGTAGCGCTCTGAGGGCGTGAGGAACAGGCTTTCGACGTCCGGTGCCAACTGACGGTTCATGTTGGCCAGCTGAAACTCGTACTCGAAGTCTGATACCGCGCGAAGGCCGCGCAGAAAGACGTTGGCATTCTGTTCCTTGGCAAAATGCGCGAGCAGCGTCGAGAAGCCGACGACTTCCACGTTGGGCAGGTGTTTGGTGACTTCGCGGGCCAGTTCGACGCGTTGTTCCAGAGGAAACAGCGGGTTTTTCTTCGGGCTGGCGGCAACCGCAATGACCACGTGGTCGAACAGGCGCGAGGCGCGCTCGACCAAATCTCCATGGCCCTTGGTAATCGGGTCGAAGGTGCCTGGGTACAACACTCGGTTCATCGCGTCGTCCTGGTCGGAGTCCGTTGTGGGACTCGGATGGTATCGCAGCCTTCCCGATGGGCCAAGCTGCGTAATAAGCGCCAAGCGTCGTATTGCGCCGATTATCGGCCATGTTTCAGCCCAAACCCCCGATTTTGGGGCTATTTACTGTGGTGCGGATGATGCTCGACGCGCAGCAATTGGCTAAGACACCTTGATGCATAGGAATTTCAAAATGCCTATGCATGAACCTGACGCTGTGAAGGAGGCGTCATGCCTTCATAGCGATGCGTAGGAAGACGCTGATGCGTTACTTATGCAGTGAAAATCCCTATAAATCCGCATTAACACAGTTTATTTTACCGCTGAGCCTAGGTGCGGACGCACCTTCCCCCTGTCAGGGCTTCACGTACCTCATCTGCGCGATCGCCTGAGCGTTGAGGACCAGTCCCTGCACCGTCAGCCCGCTGATCGCTGCCGTGTATACCATCCGCGCGCCACACAGCACGCAGCGGAACGGATCGACGTTTAGAAAGGCTTTGGCCATCGGCGCAAAATACAGCTTTGGTACCGGTCCTGGCGTCGCCATCTTCAGTGCTTCATACACCTTCGGCAGGTATTTCCCACACACCCGATTGGCCAGAAAACCAAAATACCGGATCATCCGGAAATGCTTTTCCGGGATGTGCTGGACCACCCGGCGCAGCATGTCGGCCTGGCTCAGCGTTTCCTGCTGATAGGTCTGCGTGCGGTGATCCAGGTAGGTAAAGCTCAACGTGGCCCCGCAGGTGTAATGCGCCAGACGACTGCCCGAGATCGGCGGTTTTTTCAGGTAGCGGCCCAGGTAATTGACGGTCTTTCGGCCGTTTTCCGTCTTCTTCGACAAGTGGATGTGCCAGTGCTGGCCACCAGCGGTCAGTATCAAACGGCGCCAGTCGCTTTCACAGTGGATGTGGGCCAGCTGCGGCGGCATCGTCAGTTGCGAAAGCGGCTGTCCCAGCAGGTAATCGCGCACCAGCCACATCCAGCGCCGCCGCAGGGCCTCTTTGTGGAACGACAGATTTTTCCAGACGCCCTGCTCATCCAGGCCGCCCGCGGTCACCGACAGGTGGACGTGGGGATGCCAGTTGAGCCGCCGGCCATAGGTGTGCAGCGCACCGAAAATCCCGACGCGCAAACCGCGCCGCTTGGCGGTGTAGATCAGGTTATCGGCCGCCAGACGAAACAGCGCATCGAGCAGCCAGCGGTTGTAGAAGAACAGGGACCACAGCGTGTCGGGCAGCGTGAACACCAGATGCTGCCAGGGGCAGTCGGGCAGACGGTTGTTTTGCACGGCGATCCACTGGTCGGTGGCCTTTTTGCCGCAGGAAGGACAGGCCCGGCAATGGCAGGTGTTGCACAGGTATTTGACGTGTGGGCAATGCTCATTGCCACAGGTGTAGTGTTTGACGCCCAGTATCGAGGTGCCGCAGGCGAGCATTTTGCTGATCGACTCCACTTCGATTTGGCGCAGACCGCCGGCTTCCAGCAAATCTGCCCAGCAGCCGTTGGCCGTGAAGAGGTTTTTGAGCGGTCGAGGTTTGTAAGCAGGCGGTGCAGAGGCCACGTCAGCAGGATGGCTCCTCATCGTGGTGAATGACGGCGGTGATGGCGAATCCGCCTGGCCCTTCTCTCATCGAAACGCTTACGCAAGAAGCGTCGGGAAACCTGTCGTTCAGATACGCTGTCTGGCAGCAACTACAAAGATCGACATCACCCAAAGGATCGACATCGAAGAAAAATTCGGTATCGGGAACGAAGGTGGTATGCCCGGCGCGTTGGAGACGGGTCTGCTTTGCCTTGGCTTTTGCCCGGCTTGCCCGTTTACGTTTTTTTGTCTCTGACGCCATGTGTAAGCCTGTGCTGAGGAGGGATCGACTCAATTTTGGCTATGATAACCGATTTCAAAATCCCACAATTTGCAGCCGCAGGCTGCCCAGTTCAGCTTGCCTGCGTCGACTCTTCACTGGTGCTGCTTCGATTCTGCCACCATTGCGGCATCTGCCTGCGTTAAGATTGCCATCATCTGATTAGCACTTAGAGTGGCCTTGTCCGCATGGCAACCCGTACCAAAACCCGTGAACGCATCGTGCAAACCAGTCTGGAGCTGTTCAATCAGCAGGGCGAACGAAGCGTGACCACCAATCATATTGCTGCGCACATGGAAATCTCGCCCGGCAATCTCTATTACCACTTCGCCAACAAGCAGGTGATCATCGCCGAGTTGTTCACCGAGTATGAAACGCTGGTGGGCAGTTTTCTGACCCTGCCTGCCGACCGCCCGCCGACCATCGAAGACAAGCGCGATTATTTTCTGGCGATAATGGACGCCATGTGGCGCTACCGTTTTCTGTACCGCGACCTTGAGCATCTACTGACGTCGGATGCAGAGCTGGCGAGGCGTTACCGGCGCTTTTCGTATCGCTGCCTGATGCAGGCGATGACTATCTATCGGGGGTTTATCAAGGCTGGCATCCTGAAAATGGATGAATCGCAGATCGAATGGACCAGTCTCAACACCTGGATCGTTCTGACGTCGTGGGTGCGTTTTCTGTGCACCAACCGGGAAAACGCTACAGAGTTGAACGAATCGGCGATTCGACGTGGCGTCTATCAGGTACTTATGCTCGAATCTGTGTTTGTCGCGCCTCAGGCTCGCGAAGCGTTCGACGCGCTATGCGAAACGTTTCACTCGACGTTGCCTGAGGTTCTGATGTGAATTTCAGAGCCGATGAGCGGCCTGCTTGTCGGTTCTCTGCCACAGGAGTGTGTCATGTCCATTGCGCAACTGATCAGCCCCGAGCAACTGGCTGCACGACAGAAAACCCCAGGTCTGGTGATTCTCGATTGCCGTTATGCGCTTGAAGATTCCGATTACGGTCAGCGCACTTACGCCCAAGGGCGTATCGAGGGCGCGTCCTTTGCCGATTTGAAGCGCGACCTCAGCGGGCCGATGATCAAGGGCAAAACAGGCCGCCACCCGCTACCGGACCCCGACGCCTTGTTACAGTGCTTTCAGGCATGGGGTATCAACGCTGACAGCGATATCGTGCTGTACGACGACGGACCTGGAATGTATGCCGCGCGCGCCTGGTGGTTGCTGGCCTGGATGGGCAAGCGCGAAGGCGTGTACCTGCTCGATGGAGGGCTGAAAGCCTGGCACGCCGCCGGGTTGCCGTTGAGCCTTGACGCGCCGAATCGTGAGCCAGGCAGTTTCAGCGGTGAGCCGGACATGTCGATGGTTCTCAGCGGCAGTCGCTTGCATGGCCGTCTCGGTCGCCCGGAAATGACCTTGATCGACGCCCGCGCCGAGGCGCGCTTCCGAGGTGACGTAGAGCCTTTGGACCCTGTCGCCGGGCATATTCCAGGTGCTCAGTGTGCGGCCTGTACCGATAACCTCGGGCCGGATGGACGCTTTTTGCCACCTGAGCAGCTCAGGCAGCGTTTTGCCGAAAAATTGCAGGGTCGTCCGCCGGAAAGTCTGGTGTCCTACTGCGGATCAGGCGTCACGGCCTGCCATAACCTGTTCGCCCTGTGTCTGGCCGGCTATCCGCTGGCAACGCTGTATGCGGGCTCGTGGAGCGAGTGGATCAACGATCCCGAGCATGAAATCGCCACGGGCGCCGGTTGATGCTTCGTCAGCCTGATCAGGCGTTTTCGCGCTGATGTGCAGCGCTTAGCCATAACGGGATGCGGCGCTCAAGGTAATAGCCCGGATTGCGCAGCGAGCCGTCGACGAAACCGACATGCCCGCCTTTGGCGTGTAGCTCGAACTCGGTGCAGGACGACAGCTCGCTCGGTTCGGGGAGGCTGTGGGGGAACACGAACGGGTCGTCGCTGGACTGAATGATCAGCGTCGGCGTCTGAATCTGACCCAGATAGTAGCGGCTGGATGCCCTGCGGTAGTAATCCGTGGCGTCGGAAAAACCATGCAGCGGTGCAGTCACCCGTCCATCGAAGTCCCAGAACGTTCGCATGTTCTCCAGTGAGCCCAGCGCGGCGAGTTCGGCCAGCCCCTCGCTGATGCCTTCATGCTGGAAGCGATGCTGCTTGTCACGGATATACGCCAGCATTTCGCGCATGAAGTGCCGTTGATAAACCCTGGAGAACCCTTGGCCGATGCGGTTGGCGGATTCGTCCAGCCGAAACGGCACTGACACCGCCACCGCGCCCCGAAGATCACTGCTGGCGCCGGATTCACCCAGGTACTTGAGCAACACATTGCCGCCCAGCGAATACCCCGCCGCATAAATCGGAGCCAATGGCCGCAGCGAACGCAAATGAGCGATCACCTCGGCCAGATCCTCGCTCGCGCCTGAGTGATAGCTGCGCGACAGCAGATTCGGCTCTCCCGAGCACCCGCGCCAGTTCAGCGCCACACTGGGCCAGCCCTGCGCCGCCAGGGCCTTTTGCAGACCGGCTACATACGGCGAATTGGACGACCCGGTCAGGCCGTGCAGTACAAGAACCAGGGGTTTATGGGGCTCATCCGGACCATGCCAGTCCATATCCAGAAAATCCCCATCCTTCAGCCACAACCGCTCGCGAGTGCGCGCCAGCAGCGTCGGCCTGCGCAGCAGCGGGCCCCACAACGTCTGCAAATGCGGATTGCCCATGCCAGCGGCCGGGACGAATGGATTGGCATGGGACAGAAAGGTAGGGCGTGTGGACACGTGCTTGCTCAACGATCGGTGCAGTGACTGAAGCTGTACGTTGCCATTAAGTGGACCGGGATGTAAGTGGCTTGACGGTGTCGTTGCGTATAGAAATGCGTTTCGTGACGCTCTGCATCGCAAAAGAGTACGCACAGCGTCCAGAACTGCATGCGACGCGGAGCGTCGCACGATAGTTGTAGTTGCTCCAGGGTGGGAATGCCTTTCATGACGCTATGCGTCGTCAACAGGACGCGGAACGTTCAGAGCTGCATGCCAAACGCGGAGCATTGGTTCGTGAGCTGTCAGCCCTGGCCCCGCTGCCACAACGCGTAATACACCTGACCAGCCTTTTTCTCGCGGTGCAATCGCCAACTGCCCGGCAAGCCGGTGGTCGATGGCGGGGTTTCGCTTTCGGTGTAGATCCAGGCAGTGTCGGCCAGCCAGCCGTGGCTTTCCAGCAGGTTGCAGGCTGAAGCCAGCAGGCCTTGATGGAAGGGCGGGTCGAGGAACACCACGTCAAAGGGCGATGCCGTGGCGGTTTCCAGATGGCGCAGGGCGTCGGTCTGGGAGACCTGGCCGCTGGTGCAGTTCAGTGCGTTGAGGCTCTGGCGCAGGCTGGCGATGGCTGCCGCGTTGCTGTCCAGCGCCAGGCCCATGCTGGCGCCACGGGACAGGGCTTCGAAATACAGTGCGCCGCTGCCAGTGAAAACGTCCAGCACCCTGGCACCAGCGATGTAGGGCGCCAGCCAGTTGAACAGGGTTTCGCGCACGCGATCAGGCGTCGGGCGCAGGCCGGGGGCGTCGGGGAAGGTCAGGCGACGGCTGCCCCATTCTCCGCCGATGATACGAAGCTGACCCAGGCCGTTGTGGCCCTTCGGACGTGGATTGGCCATCAGTGTTCCGGGACCCCTACAGGTTGGCGAGTGGGTTTGTCGGTCGGTGCCGGCAGTGGCTTCTGCTCCACGGTCGGGCCAACGGTAACAATGACCATCTTGTCGGCGCTCAGGTGCTTGCTCATCGCAGCTTTCACCTGTTCGACGGTCACGCTCTGGGCGGCGGCCATGTAGTCCTCAAGGTAGGTCAGCGGCAGGTTGTAGAAGCCGATTGCACCTAGCTGACCCACGATGGCCGAATTGCTGGCTGCGGTGAGCGGGAAGCTGCCGGTCAGTTCGCGTTTCACATCGTCGACTTCTTTCTGGGTCGGGCCGTTGGCGAGGAAGTCGCGAACGATGTCCTGCACCAGCTTGAGGGTGTTTTCGCTCATTTCCGCACGCGTTTGCAGGCCGATCATGAACGGTCCGGCAACCTGCATGGCGGTGAAGCCTGACGACACACCGTAGGTCAGGCCGCGTTTTTCCCGCACTTCGGCCATCAGTCGACTGCCAAAGCCGCCACCACCCAGTACCGAGTTACCCACGGTCAGCGCCGCGTAATCCGGGTCGTTACGGTCGATGCCCAGTTGCGCGAGCATCAGGTGGGTCTGGTTGGACGCGAATTCGATATGCGTGGTGCCTGCCTTCGGTTCAACCGGATCGGCGACCTTCGCCAGCGCCGGGCCTTTGGGCAGCGAGGCGGAAACCTGCGCCGCGACGGCTTGCGCTTCGTCTCGCGACAGATCGCCTACCAGAGCAATCACCGCGTTGCCTGCCGCATAGCCTTTGGCGTGGAAAGCCTTGAGCTGAGCCAGGGTAATGGCATTGATGCTTTTTGCGTCGCCTTCGCTCGGGTGAGCGTAGGGATGGTCGCCGTAGAGACGGTTGAACAGTTCCTTGCTGGCGATAGCGCCGGGGTTCTGTTTCTGAGTCTCGAAGCTGGCGATCAACTGGTTTTTGATACGGGCCAGAGAGTCGGCAGGGAAGGTGGGCTTGCCCACGACTTCGCTGAACAGCTTCAGTGCCGGGTCGCGCTTGTCGGCAGCACTCAGGCTGCGCAAGGACGTGACCGCCATGTCACGGTAGGAACCGTTGCTGAAATCCGCTCCCAGGCCTTCGAAGCCCTGAGCGATGGCATTGACGTCCTTGCCTTTGACGCCCTCGTTGAGCATGGCGTTGGTCAACAGGGCAATGCCGGGCGATTTCTGGTCCTGGCTGCTGCCTGCGGCGAATGTCAGGCGCATGTCGAACATCGGCAATTCGCGTGATTCCACGAACAGCACCCTGGCACCCTCGGCGGTATTCCAGGTTTGTATGTTCAGGGCACGACGGGCCGGCGCCTTGCCGTCCAGTTCCTTGAGGGTTTGCAGGTTGCTGCCCAGTGCAGGAGTGGTCTGGCCCTGCTCGGCAGGGGCGGCGTTGTCTGCCACGGCTGGCAATGCGACAAAGGTGCCGAGTGAACCGGCCAGGATCAGGCCAAGCAGCGCATGACGTGGAGCGTTGCGCGTGATCATTTGGCTTTCTCCTCAGGCAGAACGTGCGCAACGCTGAGGCGCTCACGGGTGAAATAGGTATTGGCTGCTTTCTGGATGTCTTGCGGGGTCACGCTTTGCAGCGCCTCCAGTTCATTGTCCATCAGCTTCCAGGACAGACCGACGGTTTCAAGCTCGCCGATCATGGTCGCCTGGCTGGTAATCGAGTCGCGTTCATAGACCACGCCCGCAATGACCTGAGCCCGAACGCGCTCCAGTTCTTCGGCCGACGGTGCCTTGGTTTTCAGCTCGTCGAGCAGACGCCAGATGCCGGCTTCCACATCGGCCAGGGTCTTTTTCTTTTGCAGATTGGGTGTAGCGCTGATCATGAACAGGCTGTCGCCGCGAGCAAATGCGTCGTAGCGCGACGATGCGCCGGAGACCAGTTCTTCGCCACGTTCCAGGCGTGAGGAAATGCGTGCGCTGTAACCACCGTCGAGCAGTGCCGCAATCAGGCGCAGGGCATTCGCCGAACGTGGGTCTTCAGCGGTCGCAACGCTTGGCACGTTGAAGCCGTAAATCAGGCTCGGCAACTGGGTTTTGACGTGCAGAGTGATCTTGCGCTCGCCCGGCTCGGCCAGTTCCAGCGGTTTTTTCGAGGGCGGCACGTCGCGGCGCGGGATCGGCCCGAAGAAACGCTCTGCCAGGGCTTTGACCTCGTCCGGCTGCACATCGCCAACCACCACCAGCGTGGCGTTGTTCGGCGCATACCAGGATTCGTACCAGTGGCGCAGCTCTTCAACCTTCATGCGCTCCAGGTCCGCCATCCAGCCAATGGTCGGCGTGTGATAGCCGCTGGCAGGGTAGGCCATCGCCTTGAAGCGTTCGAATGCCTTGCCCATCGGCTTGTCATCGGTGCGCAGGCGACGCTCTTCCTTGATGACTTCGATCTCGCGGCTGAATTCGTCGGCGGGCAATTTCAGGGTTGCCATGCGATCGGCTTCCAGTTCCAGCGCTACGCTCAGACGATCGCGGGCCAGGACCTGATAGTAGGCGGTATAGTCATCGCTGGTGAACGCATTCTCTTCAGCGCCCAGATCGCGCAGAATCAGCGAGGATTCACCCGGTCCGGTCTTGCTGCTGCCCTTGAACATCATGTGCTCAAGCGCATGGGACAGGCCGGTCTGGCCGGGTGTTTCGTAGCTGGAGCCGACCTTGTACCAGATCTGCGATACCACCACTGGAGCGCGGTGGTCTTCGCGGACGACAACTTTCAGGCCATTGTCCAGGGTAAATTCATGAGTCGGTTGCGAATCAGCAGCCAATGCTGTCAAGGGCAGACAAATAGTGCTGAGCAGCAGGCCTGCGGCGCGGCGGGCTAGAGCATTCATTCGTAGTTTGAACCTGTAGGACGGCCCGCGTGAACTTAGCGTCGGCGGGCGCGGGGGTGTTAGGATACTGATCCGTTTGCTTCAGAGACAGCCTTCACTGGCCGATTGCGAGTGAAACCTGTCTGAAACGCAGGTAAAGGTAGCGCTTCAAGCGGCCGTTGAGTGAACAAGAAGTCCTAAACGCAGTCTGTTTTGCATGTCAGAATTTTTCCGGGTCGCCCTCTGGCGCCCCGCAACCTTGAGATAGCCGTCCTCCATGTTTGGTTCCAACGACGACAAGAAGACCCCAGCCGAGGCTGGAGAGAAGAAAGGCCTGTTCGGATGGCTGCGCAAGAAACCGCAGCAAGCCGAGCCAGCGCCACAAGAATCATCCCCGACGCAACCCGATCCGGTCCACGACCCGGTTGTGATCACGCCGCAGGTTGAGCCTGCTGTTGCCTCGCAATCTGTACCCGAGAGCATCGTCGAGCCGGTTGCGAATTCGCAGCAAGGCCATGTCAAGCCAGGTGCGCCGTCGCCTCAGCCGTGGCTGACCTTGCCGGTAACCGAGGAGCCAGTGGCACTGAGTGACGAGCGCGAGCCGCACATCACCCCGCCAATTCCAGAGCAAAGTCAGGCTCATGCCATGCCCGAGCCGGTCGCAGCGCAACCTGTGGCTGATATCGTGCCGCTGAGTGTTCCCGAGCCACTACTGGTTCAGCCTGTTCCAGAACCAGAACCCGTCGTAGCGCAGGCTGTGCCACAACCGGTAGCGCCTGTTCCGCAAGTGGTTCCTGCTCTGGCCCCTGCTCCGGTACAAGAGCCCGAAACCGGCAAGGTCGGCTTCTTTGCTCGCCTGAAGCAGGGGCTGTCGAAAACCAGCGCCAGCATTGGCGAAGGCATGGCCAGCCTGTTCCTGGGCAAGAAAGCCATCGATGATGACCTGCTGGAAGAAATCGAAACCCGTTTGCTGACCGCCGATGTCGGCGTTGAGGCCACATCGGTCATCATCAAGAGCCTGACTCAGAAGGTCGCGCGCAAGCAGTTGACCGATGCTCAGCCGTTGTACACCTCGTTGCAGGGCGAACTGGCTGCGATGCTCAAGCCTGTCGAGCAACCGCTGGTGATCAAGGCCGAACACAAGCCGTTCGTGATTCTGGTGGTCGGCGTCAATGGCGCGGGCAAGACCACCACCATCGGCAAGCTGGCCAAGAAGCTGCAACTGGAAGGCAAGAAGGTCATGCTGGCCGCGGGCGACACGTTCCGCGCTGCAGCCGTCGAGCAATTGCAGGTCTGGGGTGAGCGTAATCACATACCGGTCATCGCTCAGCACACCGGTGCCGATTCCGCCTCGGTGATTTTCGATGCCGTGCAGGCCGCCAAGGCCCGTGGCATTGATGTGTTGATCGCCGACACCGCCGGTCGCCTGCACACCAAGGACAACCTGATGGAGGAGCTGAAGAAGGTTCGCCGCGTGATCGGCAAGCTGGACGCAGATGCTCCTCACGAAGTCCTGCTGGTCCTCGATGCGGGCACCGGGCAGAACGCTATCAATCAGGCCAAACAATTCAACCAGACGGTTACGTTGACCGGGCTGGCGCTGACCAAGCTGGATGGCACAGCCAAAGGCGGCGTGATTTTCGCCCTGGCCAAGCAGTTCGGCTTGCCGATTCGCTATATCGGCGTTGGTGAAGGTATCGATGACTTGCGTACCTTCGAGGCCGAACCCTTTGTTCAGGCACTGTTTGCGGAGCGGGAGCGTCCATGATTCGATTCGAGCAGGTCGGTAAGCGCTACCCGAATGGACATGTCGGGTTGCATGAACTGAGCTTTCGAGTACGTCGCGGCGAGTTTTTGTTTGTCACTGGTCATTCCGGTGCCGGTAAAAGCACGCTGTTACGCCTGTTGCTGGCCATGGAGCGTCCGACCACCGGCAAACTGATGCTGGCCGGCCAGGACCTTGGGCAGATCAGCAACGCACAGATCCCGTTTCTGCGTCGTCAGATCGGCGTGGTGTTCCAGAATCACCAGTTGCTGTTCGATCGCACGGTGTTCAACAACATCGCGTTGCCCTTGCAGATCCTCGGTCTGTCCAAGCCCGAGATTGCCAAACGGGTCGATTCGGCCCTTGAGCGTGTGGCGTTGTCCGATAAGGCCGAGCTGTACCCCGGCGACCTGTCCACCGGTCAGCAACAGCGTGTCGGGATTGCTCGCGCCATTGTCCATCGCCCGGCCTTGCTGCTGGCCGATGAACCGACCGGTAACCTCGACCCACGTCTGGCGGCGGAAATCATGGGCGTGTTTGAAGATATCAACCGACTGGGGACCAGCGTGCTGATCGCCAGTCACGACCTTGCATTGATTGCCCGCATGCGCCATCGCATGTTGACCCTGCAACGCGGTCGTTTGATCGGTGACGGGGAGGCCGGAGTATGAGTGCTACACGCAGCCCCAAGGTTTCCGAACGCGTTGCGCCCAAGGCCGCCGATCCAGTGCCGCCGAAAAAGAAAAAGCAGCGTCACGACCATGATGACGGCCCGGATTTCAGTGCGTTGTTGTCGGCGTGGCTGGAAAGCCATCGCTCCAGTCTGCTGGACAGCCTGCGACGTCTGGCCAAACAGCCGATAGGCAGCTTTTTTACCTGTCTGGTGATGGCGATTGCCTTGAGCCTGCCGATGGGCTTGTCATTGCTGCTAAGTAATGTCGAGCGTCTGGGTGGTTCATGGCAGCGTGCGGCGCAGATTTCCATCTACCTGAAGCTGGATGCCAATACTGCTGATGGCACTCGCTTGCGCGATGAAATCAAGTCGATGCCCGGTGTGGCAGATGCCGAGTACATCAGCAGCGAGCAGGCATTGGGTGAATTCAAGCAACAGTCCGGTCTGGGCGAGGCGCTCAAGGAATTGCCAGAGAACCCGCTTCCAGGCGTGGTGTTGGTAACGCCGGATGAAGTGGACAAACCTGCGCTGGAAGCCTTGCGCACGCGGTTGGCAGAACTGCCTAAAGTCGAGCAGGCGCAACTGGATCTGGTCTGGGTCGAAAGGCTGGCCGCGATCCTCAAGCTGGGTGACCGATTCGTTTTCGGCTTGACGGTTTTGCTTGTCTCAGCTTTGCTGTTAGTAATTGGTAACACAATTCGTCTACATATTGAAAACCGCCGTATCGAAATCGAAGTTATCAAGCTGGTGGGCGGTACTGACAGCTACGTGCGCAGACCCTTTCTTTATATGGGCGCGCTGTACGGTTTCGGGGCAGGTATCCTGTCCTGGGGCGTTCTGGCTTATGGCCTGAACTGGCTGAACGGTGCGGTCGTCGGGCTGGCAGGTCTCTATGGAAGCGACTTTGCGCTGGCAGGTGTTCCGATGGGTGATGGTCTTTCGCTCTTGCTTGGAGCGGTTCTGTTAGGGTATATCGGTGCCTGGATTGCGGTCGCTCGTCACTTGCGTGAGCTGGCGCCCCGTTAGAGGCAAATTTTTCGTTCACCAGACTGGCTTCTGAAAATCAAGGAACTTGGTTAGCGGTTCCGGGTCAATCTGGCTATCGCTGAACTGCACATAACCTGTGCGCTGGAGGTTTTTTCGTATGACCACTTCTTTGCAACCTGCTTATGCTTTAGTCCCGGGTGCGAACCTTGAGGCCTATGTGCACACGGTCAACAGCATTCCCTTGCTGACGCCCGAGCAGGAGCGTGAACTGGCTGAAAGTCTCTACTATGAGCAGGATCTGGACGCGGCCCGACAAATGGTCCTCGCCCACCTGCGCTTTGTCGTGCACATCGCTCGCAGTTATTCGGGTTACGGTCTGGCTCAGGCTGACCTGATTCAGGAAGGTAACGTTGGTCTGATGAAGGCCGTGAAGCGTTTCAACCCCGAAATGGGCGTGCGTCTGGTGTCCTTTGCCGTGCACTGGATCAAGGCCGAAATTCACGAGTTCATCCTGCGTAACTGGCGCATCGTCAAGGTCGCCACCACCAAGGCGCAGCGCAAGCTGTTCTTCAACCTGCGCAGCCAGAAGAAGCGTCTGGCCTGGCTGAACAACGACGAGGTGCATCGCGTCGCTGAAAGCCTTGGCGTCGAGCCGCGTGAAGTCCGTGAAATGGAAAGCCGTCTGACGGGCCATGACATGGCCTTTGACCCGGCAGCCGAAGCGGATGACGACAGTGCGTTTCAGTCACCAGCCAATTATCTGGAAGACCACCGTTACGACCCGGCGCGTCAACTGGAAGACTCCGACTGGACTGACAATTCCACCGCCAACTTGCATCAGGCGCTGGACGTGCTGGACGAACGCAGCCGCGACATCCTCTACCAGCGCTGGCTGGCAGAAGAAAAAGCCACGCTGCACGACCTGGCGCAGAAGTACAACGTCTCCGCCGAGCGTATTCGTCAGCTGGAAAAAAGCGCGATGAACAAGCTCAAGACGTCGATAGCTGCGTAAGGCTACCCGGTGACGAAAAAACGCCCCGAGATGATCGGGGCGTTTTTGTTTGTGTACCAGCTATCGAGCGTCGCTCCGCATCGCATGCCGCTTCAGACGCTTCGCGTTCTCTTTTGTGACGCAATCACCACCGACGGCTGCTATTGAGTCCCTGCAAATACTCATCCCCACCCAACTGACGCATTTGCTGACGAATCCAGCCGGCGCGACGCGAGACGTAGCTGCTCGGGTGGCTGGCGCTCCACTCGCGCGGGTTGGGGAGGACGGCGGCGAGGTAGCTGGCCTGCTGTACAGAAAGCGCGCTGGCGTTGGTGCGGAAGTGATGTTGCGCTGCTGCCTGCGCGCCGAATACGCCTTCGTCCCATTCGACGCTGTTCAGGTACACCTCAAGGATGCGCTCCTTGGACCACAGCAGCTCGATGAGCATAGTGAACCACGCCTCCAGCCCTTTGCGCAGGTAGCTGCGACCGGACCACAGGAACAGGTTTTTCGACACCTGCTGGCTAAGCGTACTGGCGCCACGGATCGAGCCGCCGCGCTCGTTGTGCAGGATGGCCGCTTGAATGGCGTCGACGTCGAAACCCCAATGCTCTGCGAATTTCTGATCCTCGCCGGCAATGACCGCAATTTTAAGGTTGTCGGAGATCCTGTCCCACGGTTCCCAGTCGCGTTGCAGGTCGATAGGCTCGCCGTCGACCCAGGATTCGACCTTGCGTTCGACCATCAGCGCGGTGCCTGGTGGCGGTACCCAGCGCAGAACCAAAACCACGAGAACACTGCCTGCGGCGAACCACAGCAGGGCTTTGACGATGCGACGAAGGATAAACTGCAGCATAGAGATGGCTTGGCCGAACCCGTTGAGCGGGCCATTATACAGACCGTGCGCCTTTCGACGATTTTTCACTGGAGTTCCTGATGCTTCGTAGCTTTTTGATGCTTGCTGCCTTCTTTGGCTTCACGGGTGTGGCGTTGGGCGCATTTGCCGCCCACGGTCTCAAGGAACGCCTGAGTGCCGAGTACCTGGCGGTGTTCCATACGGGTGTGCTTTACCAACTGATCCACGCGCTGGCCCTGCTCGGTGTGGCGATACTGGCGACGCACATCCCCGGGCGTCTCGTCACTTGGGCCGGATTCTCGTTCGCTATCGGCATACTGTTGTTCTCCGGCAGCCTGTACGCGCTCACCCTGACCGGCATCGGCAAGCTGGGCATCATCACCCCGTTCGGTGGTCTGGCCTTTCTGTTTGGCTGGTCGATGCTGGGTCTGGCTGCCTGGCGGTTGGGCTCTGCTCCTTGAGTGACGGCTTGCACGGCAGATCGCGCTTGAGACGAATGGCGTGGCTTTGCCTTGGTCATACCCGCTGATCGGGCTAGAATGCTGGCCCCCCAAAAATGATGGCTGCTCTCGCATGCACATTCAGTTGAACGGTGAACCCTTTGAATTGCCCGATGGCGAAACCGTCGCGGCATTACTGACCCGCCTGGACCTTGCCGGACGCCGGGTTGCGGTGGAACTGAACCTGGATATCGTGCCGCGCAGTCAGCATGCGGCGACCGTCCTGGGTGAAGGCGATCAGGTCGAAGTGGTTCATGCCATTGGCGGTGGCTAGTTCGCAACCTGCACTTAGCCCAACCCCCATCTGCACGTTATGAGGATTTCCGATGAGCAATGTTCGCAGCGACAAGCCCTTCGTCCTGGCCGGTCGGACTTTCGAGTCGCGTCTGCTGGTAGGCACCGGCAAGTACATCGATATGGAACAGACCCGTCTGGCCATTGAAGCCTCGGGTGCCGAGATCGTGACTGTTGCCGTGCGTCGCACCAACCTCGGCCAGAACCCCGGCGAGCCGAACCTGCTGGATGTGCTGCCACCTGATCGCTACACCATCTTGCCGAACACCGCTGGCTGCTTCGATGCAACCGAGGCCGTGCGCACCTGCCGCCTGTCCCGCGAACTACTCGACGGCCGCAATCTGGTCAAGCTCGAAGTGCTGGCCGACCAGAAAACCCTGTTTCCGAACGTCATCGAAACCCTCAAGGCCGCCGAGATACTGGTCAAGGACGGTTTCGACGTGATGGTCTACACCAGCGATGACCCGATCATCGCCCGCCAGCTGGCCGAAATCGGCTGCATCGCGATCATGCCGCTGGCCGGCCTGATCGGCAGCGGTCTGGGTATCTGCAACCCCTACAACCTGCAGATCATCCTTGAAGAAGCCAAAGTGCCGGTGCTGGTCGATGCCGGTGTCGGCACTGCCTCCGACGCCACCATCGCGATGGAACTGGGCTGTGAAGCCGTATTGATGAACTCGGCCATCGCCCATGCGCAGCAGCCGGTGATGATGGCCGAAGCCATGAAGCACGCTGTAATTGCCGGTCGTCTGGCGTACCTCGCCGGGCGCATGCCTCGAAAACTCTATGCCAGCGCATCTTCGCCGCTGGATGGCCTGATCAAGTAAGAGCCCGTTGATGACTGATTCGCACGTTCCGCACCCAGAGTCGCCTGCTGTCGAAGAAGGCGAAGAGCGCCCGCACCGCCGCATCAAGAGTTTCGTGATGCGTGCCGGTCGCATGACCGAGGGTCAGCAGCGCGGCCTTGATCAAGGTCTCCCCCTGTATGGCCTGTCGCTGACCGATGCGCCGGTGGATTTCGATCAGGTGTTCGGTCGCGCTGCGCCGCGCACGCTGGAAATCGGTTTCGGCATGGGCCACTCGTTGCTGGAAATGGCGGCAGCGGCTCCCGAGCACGATTTTATAGGTGTCGAGGTGCACTCCCCAGGCGTAGGCGCGCTGCTCAACGGTGTGCTGACCCAAGGGCTGACCAATGTGCGCGTCTACGATTGCGACGCCATTGAAGTGCTGAACCGCTGCGTCGCCGATAACAGCCTTGATCGCCTGATGCTGTTCTTCCCGGATCCGTGGCACAAGAGCCGTCACCACAAGCGCCGTATCGTGCAGCCGGAATTCGCCGCACTGGTGCGTAGCAAGCTCAAGGTTGGCGGTGTGTTTCACATGGCCACCGATTGGGGGCCTTACGCGGAATACATGCTGGAAGTGATGAGCGTAGCGCCTGGTTATCGCAATCAGGCTGAAGACAACCAGTACGTTCCGCGCCCCGCGGAACGGCCGATCACCAAGTTCGAACGCCGTGGCGAGAAGCTCGGACACGGCGTATGGGATCTGAAGTTCGAGAAAGTCGACTGAGCGTGCTGATCGTGCCCGGTTACATGGGCACGATCACGCAGTATGAAGCCCGTTACTGAATCTCGTCCGGCTTGACGATCACCCAGTTCTTGTCCGCCGTGACCGGCAGCTTCTCCTTGGCCTGAGCTTCGGCATTGTCCTTGATCATGCCGTTCAGCTGGGTCATGTACTTGTCCTTGCGGTTGATCCACAAGTGCACGCCGCCCTTGCTCACGTCGACGCTGTGAAACAGCATGTAGCCGTCGCTGGTCGGGGTATCGCCGCCGACCAGAACCGGTTTTTTCCACTGATCGATGTAGGTCAGAATCGCCGCCTGCTTGCCGGCCATCCAGGTCGCCGGGGTCCACAGATAAGGTGTCAGCTCCAGTCCCATGTTGCTTTTCGCATCGTATTTGCCTGCGGTGATCTGCTTGCGTGCGGTAGTCAGCTCACCGGTCTTGCGGTCTTTGAGCAGGGTGGTGACGCCTATCACGTTCTGCGGTTTGACGTTGTAGCCGTACTTCGGATCGGCGGCGACCATGCGCACCAGCTCTTCGGACGCTGCGGTCATCACGTAGACCTCGATGCCGTTCTCCATCAGCTTGTTGTACAGCTCGGTCTGCCCGGTGAATACGCGCGGCGGCTCGACATTGAGTTGCTTGACCGTATCGCCGTCGTAATAGGTCGCCGGGATCGGCTTTTTCAGGGCCATCAGCTCATCGACATAGCCTTTGAGCTCCTGCAGGGTAAAGCCGGAAAACACCTGCACGACCCACGGGTAGCAGACCATGTCGTCTATTTCGCAAAGGCGATAGTAGTAACTGAACAGGCTTTCCTTGTGGTCGGCGGTGTCTTTGAAGGGGATCAGCTTCAGCGAAGGGTCGAGCGTTTCGCGGGTAATCAGTCCTTTGTTTTCCATGTACGGCAGCAGCGACTCTTCAAGGTCGAAGCGGTAGCTGGTGTTGTCCATGTCGAAGACCGCATAGTTGCCCTTGTTGGCATTGGCGGCAATCATCGCGTCGAGTGCCTTGGCGGCAGGCTCGGGCCAATGCTTCAATTCGGTGGCCGCGGTAGCCTGGCTGGCAAGCCCGAAAAAGACGGCAGCAGCCAACAGTTTTGGCACGAGTTTCATAGGCGATTTCCCCTTGTCGAAAAAACGAAGGGGCAGACCGTAACAAATTATTGTGAAGGCAAAAGTACGTCAGCGACCCGAAAAAGGCCAAAAGACGCCGTTTGCCCCTTTATTTGCGACAGTTAAACCAAAAGCGACACTTTTATTGCAGTTTTTCGTCAGCGACCTCAAATGCGCCGAAAAACGCTTATCAGACGCGCTCCCAGACTTCGAAGTTGTAGGCAGGCTTGCCGTCGACAGCCGCGTTCTCGGTATCGGACACCAGCGCCCACTGCGCCGTATCGAATTCAGGAAACCACGCGTCGCCATCAGGGCTCAGCGCTACGCGAGTCAGGTACAAGCGATCCGCCTGTGCAAGGCCCTGAGCATAAAGCTGCGCGCCGCCGATCAGCATCACCTCGTCGACACCCTGTTCCTGCGCCCATTGCTCGGCGCGCACGACTGCGGCATCCAGCGAAGGGAAGACTTCCGCGCCCTCGAGCTGCAAATCAGTCTGGCGGCTGACCACCAGGTTCAGGCGACCGGGCAGGGGACGGCCCAGCGAATCCCAGGTCTTGCGACCCATGATGATCGGCTTGCCGAGCGTCGTGGCCTTGAAGTATTTGAAATCCCCCGGCAAATGCCAGGGCATGGAATTGTCGACGCCGATCACTCGGTTTTCACCAAGGGCGGCAATCAGGCTAAGGGGGAGATGAGTTTTCATGCGCCGAGGATATCAGAGGGCGAATGAACTGACACGCACCGTGCTCAGTCCCATGACAGCGGTTATGCTCACCGCTGAATTCAATCAAGAGACACTGTGTGACTGCACTGACCCCACTCGATACCCTCTGGCTGACCGAAGCCGTGCGCCTGCGTGAACAACAGGCTGGCGCGCTGGATGATCAGGAAGCCAATCGCCGCGCCCGGGCGGCCGGAGGCGACCTGACTGCCCGTATCACCCATCGCGCCCTTGGGCTGGCACAGCGCGACGGCATGCTCGGCGCATTGCATCACTGGAAGCAGGGCGCGCGGTTGGCGTTGATTGCGCTTGCCGTATTCGCTGTCATCAGTGGCGCGGGCCTGGCCTTCGCCGCAATGGGCGACGGGCAGGCACCGGTCAATGTGTTCTGGGCGCTGGGCAGTCTGCTTGGGTTTAATCTGGTGCTGCTGGCTACCTGGGCGCTGGGCTTTATCTTCGCTGGCCGCAGCAACAGCGGGCTGGGCCGCTTATGGCTGTGGTTGAGTGAAAAGCTTGCCCGTGACGCCCAGGCTGCGCAACTTGCTCCGGCATTGGTTCTGCTGCTGCAACGCAAGCGTCTGAATCGCTGGGTGCTTGGCCTGGTGGTTCACAGCCTGTGGCTGCTCTCGCTGGTCAGTGCGCTGGTGGTGCTGTTGATGCTGATGGCGACCCGGCGCTACGGGTTTGTCTGGGAAACCACCATTTTGAGCAGCGACACGTTTGTCAGCCTGACTCAGACACTCAGTACCGTCCCGGCCTGGCTGGGCTTCAGTGTGCCGGACGAAGCCATGATTCGCGCCAGCGGCAATGCAGCGCTGAGTATCGAGAATGCACGCCAGGCCTGGGCTGCGTGGCTGGTGGGCGTGCTGCTGGTCTACGGCATTGTGCCGCGTCTGTTGCTGGCAGCGTTCTGCCTGTGGCGCTGGAAGCAGGGGAGTGCGGGGCTGCGTCTCGATCTTGAGCTGCCCGAGTACCTTGAGCTGCGTGAACGATTGATGCCCAGCAGCGAGCGATTGGGTGTCAATGACGTCGAACCTGCCGCGCTGCATCAGATTCAGCCCGGCGTGGGTGCGTCCGACAGTAATGGCGCGTTGCTGGTGGCCATCGAGCTGGATGATCAACAAGTCTGGCCGCCAGAACTGCCGTCAGGCGTGGTCGATGCAGGCATTCTCGACAGCCGTGAGTCGCGCCACAAGCTGCTTGAACAACTGACTCACTATCCGCCTGCGCGCATGGTGGTCGCCTGTGATCCGCGCCGCTCACCGGATCGTGGCAGTCTGGCACTGATTGCCGAACTGGCGCGCAGCGCGGGGGCGACACGTGTATGGCTGTTGCCCGCGCCTGCCGGGCAGGTGCTCGATCTGGAGCGTCTGGGCGACTGGCACAGCGCGCTGGATCAATTGCAGTTGCCGCGCACAGACAGCGCGCCCTTGAACTGGCTGGAGACGGGCCATGACTGAAGCAGACAATGTCCGCGCCATCAAGCTGGCGGTGGTTGGCCACACCAATGTCGGCAAAACGTCGCTGCTGCGTACCCTGACCGGCGATGTCAGCTTTGGCGAAGTGTCTCACCGGCCAAGCACCACCCGCCATGTGGAAGGTGCGCGCCTATCCGTGGACGGTCAGGCGCTGGTCGATCTGTACGACACGCCCGGCCTGGAGGACGCCATTGCGCTGCTCGATTACCTGGAGCGGCTTGATCGTCCTGGTGAACGTCTGGATGGCCCGGCACGGCTGGCGCGCTTTCTGGAGGGCAGCGAGGCACGCCAGCGTTTTGAGCAAGAGGCCAAGGTCATGCGCCAGTTGCTCGGCTCGGACGCCGGGCTGTATGTGATCGATGCACGCGAACCGGTGCTCGCCAAGTACCGTGATGAGCTGGCGGTGCTGGCCAGTTGTGGCAAGCCGTTGCTGCCGGTGCTGAATTTCGTCAGTGCGCGCGAGCACCGCGAGCCGGAATGGCGAGAGTCACTTTCACGCCTGGGGCTGCATGCATTGGTGCGCTTCGACAGCGTCGCACCGCCGGAAGATGGCGGTCGTCGTCTGTACGAAAGCCTGGCGCTGCTGCTGGAAAGCGCGCGGCCTCGGCTTGAGCGTTTGATTGAGGATCAGGAGAAACAACGTCGAGCCAGAAAACACAGCGCGGCGCGGCTCATCGCCGAACTGTTGATTGACTGTGCAGCGTGTCGGCGTAGCGTCGAGACCACTGCCGAGCAGGAACATCAGGCTGTGGAAGCGTTGCGCAAGGCTGTTCGCCAGCGTGAGCAGCAATGTGTCGAGGCGCTGCTCAAGCTGTATGCGTTTCGCAAGGATGATGTGTCTACCAGCGATTTGCCGTTGATGGATGGCCGTTGGGGCGATGACCTGTTCAATCCGGAAACCCTCAGGTTGATGGGCGTGCGGGTTGGCGGCGGCGTGGCAGCCGGTGCGGCGGCCGGGGCAGGGGTCGATCTGATGGTCGGCGGCGTAACGCTTGGCGCGGCGGCTTTGGTTGGTGCGATTGCAGGCGGTGCCCTGTTGACGGCGCGCAGCTACGGCGGACGATTGCTGGGCAAGTTGAAGGGCCGCAGGGAATTGACGGTGGACGATGCAGTGCTGCGCCTTCTCGCACTGCGACAGGGGCACTTGTTGCTGGCATTGGGAGTGAGAGGCCACGCGGCCATTCACCGCATGGAATTGACCACCCCGCAGGACAAAACCTGGCGCAAAGGCAAAATCCCCGAGCCGCTCACCCGTGCCCGCGCCCACCCGCAATGGTCAACACTCAACTCGCACGCCAAACCGAATCAGGCTGAGCGGCAGGAAGCGATTGATGAGCTGGCGGATGTGGTTTTGCAGGATTGACTATTCCAGCGCTGAAGACCGGACGCAAAGCGTCCAGAACGGCATGCGACGCGGAGTGTCGCACGATAGTTGAGGTGATCGTTCCTCACGCTCCACCGTAGGAATGCCGTTGCGTCACAGGTCTGTGCAGCGCCACGGCCCCAAGACTGGACGCGGAGCGTCGCACGATAGTTGAGGATGAAGCTGAGCACGATAGTTGAGATATCGTTCCTCACGCTCCAGCGTGGGAATGCCGTGGGTGACGCTCCGCGTCACAAATCTGCGCCTTGACGCATCCTCCAGAACCCTCGCATTCAGGCGCTTTTCAGCTTGCCGTTTGCCGGCGAAAACCTGCCGATTATTTTTATTGATTGATCGTTCAATAAAAAATCTTTAGACTGGCCTCACCGTTTTGGTACAACGATCATTGCAGACACCCGGGAGAATCGCGCCAATGCCCAAGGTCGGAATGCAACCCATCCGCCGCCAACAACTGATCCAGGCCACGCTTACTGCGGTCGATCAGGTCGGTATGGGCGACGCCAGCATTGCTCTGATCGCACGACTGGCGGGCGTGTCCAACGGCATCATCAGTCACTATTTTCAGGACAAGAACGGCCTGATCGCCGCCACGATGCGGCATCTGATGAACGCCTTGATCCAGAACGTCCGCGAACGTCGGCAGGCGCTGACCGAAGACAGCCCAAGGGCTCATCTGCAAGTGATCATCGAAGGTAACTTCGACGCCAGTCAGGTCAGCGGCCCGGCCATGAAAACCTGGCTGGCCTTCTGGGCGACCAGCATGCATCACCCTTCGCTGCACCGATTGCAGCGTATCAACGACCACCGTTTGTATTCGAACCTGTGCTGTCAGTTCCGCCGTACCTTGCCACTGGAACAGGCACGCAGCGCCGCCCGCGGGCTTGCTGCCCTCATAGATGGGCTGTGGCTGAGAGGCGCGCTGTCAGGCGATGCATTCGACACCGAGCAAGCGCAACGGATCGCTTACGAGTACATGGATTTCCAATTGGCGAAATCGGCGAGCTGAGGCTTTCGAAGCCCCTTACCGAACGACTGTAAAAGCCTGTTGCCGAACGAACCTGGCACACTGAAATCAGTCATCGCCCCCCACTGAATTTGCGAGGACTTTATGGCCCGTTTTGAACTGCAGAAACTTTACATCGATGGCGGTTACGTCGATGCCAGCAACACTGAAACCTTCGATGCCATCAACCCGGCGAACGGCGAAGTACTGGCGCAGATCCAGCGCGCCGGCAAGGAAGACGTCGAGCGCGCAGTCGTTGCTGCTGAAAAAGGCCAGAAGATCTGGGCGGCCATGACCGCCGTCGAGCGTTCGCGCATCCTGCGCCGTGCTGTCGACATCCTGCGTGAGCGCAACGATGAGCTGGCCGCGCTGGAAACGCTGGACACCGGTAAAGCCATTTCCGAAACCCGCTACGTGGATATCGTGACCGGCGCTGACGTACTGGAATACTACGCAGGCCTGGTGCCTGCAATCGAAGGCGAACAGATCCCGCTGCGTGATTCCTCTTTCGTTTACACCCGCCGAGAGCCGCTGGGTGTGGTTGCAGGCATCGGTGCGTGGAACTACCCGATCCAGATCGCCCTGTGGAAATCCGCACCGGCGCTGGCTGCGGGCAACGCGATGATCTTCAAACCAAGTGAAGTCACCTCGCTGACCACTCTGAAACTGGCAGAAATCTACACCGAAGCTGGCGTGCCAAATGGCGTGTTCAATGTGCTGACCGGTAGCGGTCGCGAAGTCGGCACCTGGATCACCGAGCACCCGCGCATCGAGAAAGTCTCGTTCACCGGCGGCACCGACACCGGCAAGAAAGTCATGGCCAGCGCCTCGAGCTCGTCGCTCAAGGAAGTGACCATGGAGCTGGGCGGCAAATCACCGCTGATCGTGTTTGACGACGCTGATCTGGACCGTGCTGCCGACATCGCAATGATGGCCAACTTCTATAGCTCCGGCCAGGTCTGCACCAACGGCACGCGTGTGTTTGTACCGAACGCGTTGAAAGCCGAGTTCGAAGCGAAAATCCTCGAGCGTGTGAAGCGTATTCGCGCCGGTAACCCGGAAGACGAAAACATCAACTTCGGCCCGCTGGTCAGCTTCGAGCATATGGAAAGCGTGCTGGGCTACATCGCCAAGGGCAAAGAGCAGGGCGCACGCCTGTTGTGCGGCGGTGATCGTCTGGCCGGTGGTGTGTTCGACAAGGGCGCTTTTGTTGCGCCAACCGTGTTCACCGACTGCACCGACGACATGACCATCGTGCGTGAAGAAATCTTCGGCCCGGTAATGAGCATCCTCGGCTACGACACCGAAGAAGAAGTGGTGCGCCGCGCCAACGACACCGACTTCGGTCTGGCCGCAGGCATCGTGACTCGCGACCTGAATCGCGCACACCGCGTGATTCATCTGTTGGAAGCCGGTATCTGCTGGATCAACGCCTGGGGCGAGTCGGCGGCACAAATGCCGGTCGGCGGTTACAAGCAATCGGGTGTTGGTCGTGAGAACGGCATCAGCTCGCTGGCGCAGTACACGCGGATCAAGTCGGTACAGATCGAGCTGGGCGACTACGCCTCGGTTTTCTAAACACGCTTCAAGTGGCACGCGGCAAATCTCAAGCAGACGCAATCAAAAGCGGTTTGCCGCACCCCATTTTCACAAGTATCGCCTCGCTGCTTCTGCTTGCAGCCAAGGCTTGAGACTTGCAGCTCTATGAGGGAGCCTCTATGACGACTCAATCCGAATACGACTACATCATCATTGGTGCCGGCTCTGCCGGTAACACCCTGGCAGCCCGTCTCACCGAAGACGCAGGCGTCACTGTTCTGCTGCTGGAAGCCGGTGGCCCGGACTACCGTCTGGATTTCCGTACCCAGATGCCAGCCGCACTGGCATTCCCGCTACAGGGACGCCGCTATAACTGGGCCTACGAGACCGAGCCAGAGCCACACATGAACAACCGCCGCATGGAATGCGGTCGTGGTAAAGGCCTGGGCGGCTCGTCGCTCATCAACGGCATGTGCTACATCCGCGGCAACGCGATGGACTATGACGGCTGGGCCAAGGAGCCGGGTCTCGAAGACTGGAGCTACCTCGATTGCCTGCCGTACTTCCGCAAGGCCGAAACCCGCGACATCGGCCCGAATGACTACCACGGTGGTGAAGGTCCGGTCAGCGTGACCACGCCCAAGGCGGGCAACAATCCGCTGTTCCACGCGATGGTCGAGGCGGGCGTGCAAGCCGGTTTCCCGCGCACTGACGACCTCAACGGTTATCAGCAGGAAGGTTTCGGTCCGATGGACCGCACCGTGACGCCTAACGGTCGTCGCGCCAGTACCGCCCGTGGTTATTTGGACGAGGCCAAGAAGCGCTCGACCCTGACCATCGTCACTCACGCGCTCACCGATAGCATTCTGTTCGAAGGCAAGCGTGCCGTCGGCGTGGCGTACCTGGTAGGTGACAGCGACACCCGCATCCAGGCCCGTGCCCGCAAGGAAGTGCTGCTGTGTGGCGGCGCGATCGCTTCGCCACAGATTCTCCAGCGTTCCGGCGTCGGCCCGGCCGAAGTGCTGAACAAGCTGGATATTCCGGTGGTTCATGACCTGCCGGGCGTTGGCCAGAACCTTCAGGATCACCTGGAGATGTACCTGCAGTACGCCTGCACCCAGCCGGTGTCGCTGTACCCTTCGCTGAAGTGGTGGAACCAGCCTGCCATCGGTGCAGAGTGGATGTTCCTCGGCACCGGTATCGGTGCGAGCAACCAGTTTGAAGCCGGTGGTTTCATTCGCTCCAGCGAAGCGTTCGAATGGCCGAACATTCAGTACCACTTCCTGCCGGTCGCGATTAACTACAACGGCACCAAGGGCGTTCAGGAACACGGCTTCCAGGCTCACGTCGGCTCCATGCGTTCGCCGAGCCGTGGTCGTGTGCAGGTCAAATCCAAAGACCCGCGCGAGTACCCGAGCATCCTGTTCAACTACATGTCCAGCGAGCAGGACTGGCAGGAGTTCCGTGATGGCATCCGCCTGACGCGCGAGATCATGCAGCAACCGGCTCTGGACCCGTACCGTGGCCGCGAAATCAGCCCCGGTATCGATGTGCAGTCTGATGAAGCGCTGGATCAGTTCGTGCGCGAGCATGCTGAAACGGCTTATCACCCGTCCTGCTCGTGCAAGATGGGCACCGACGAGATGGCCGTTGTCGACGGTCAGGGCCGTGTGCATGGCCTGCAAGGCCTGCGCGTAGTCGATGCCTCGATCATGCCGATCATCACCACGGGCAACCTGAATGCACCGACAATCATGATCGCCGAGAAAATCGCCGACAAGATCCGCGGTCGTCAGCCCCTGCCACGCAGCACCGCCGACTACTTCGTTGCAGGCGACAAACCTGCACGTGGCAAGCCGCTGCGCGAAATCAGCCACCAGGCCTGATCTGACAACGGGCGTCCTCCCTGGACGCCTTTCGTTGTGCATGCTCCAGCGTGAATGCATTTCACACTGGAGCATCGGCACGATAGTTACAAGATTCTCGTTCCTCACGCTCCAGCGTGAGACTGCATTTCCCCGACGCTCCGCTTCGCAATTTGCGCTGAGCATGGGTACGAGCGCCAACTCGATTCAGACCCTCCTCCCGACAGACGCGAATTGCCACCATCCCTCCGCTCTGCCACAATCGCGAATGATTCTCTTTAGTTAGATCTTTCTCATCGAGGCTATTCGTGTCGTCAGTCCCAAGCACTCATAGCGAGATTGTTGGCGCGCTGTATCGCGATCATCGTGGTTGGCTGCTGGCCTGGCTCAGACGCAATGTCGCCTGTCCACAGCGTGCTCAGGATTTGAGTCAGGACACGTTCGTGCGTTTGCTCGGGCGACAGGAATTGCTGACGCCCAGAGAGCCGCGAGCGTTCCTGGCGGCCGTTGCCAAGGGACTGATGTTCATGCATAGGAATTTCAAAATGCCTATGCATGAACCTGACGCTGTGAAGGAGGCGTCATGCCTTCATAGCGATGCGTAGGAAGACGCTGATGCGTTACTTATGCAGTGAAAATCCCTATAAATCCGCATTAACACAGTTTATTTTACCGCTGAGCCTAGGTGCGGACGCACCTTCCCCCTGTCAGGGCTTCACGTACCTCATCTGCGCGATCGCCTGAGCGTTGAGGACCAGTCCCTGCACCGTCAGCCCGCTGATCGCTGCCGTGTATACCATCCGCGCGCCACACAGCACGCAGCGGAACGGATCGACGTTTAGAAAGGCTTTGGCCATCGGCGCAAAATACAGCTTTGGTACCGGTCCTGGCGTCGCCATCTTCAGTGCTTCATACACCTTCGGCAGGTATTTCCCACACACCCGATTGGCCAGAAAACCAAAATACCGGATCATCCGGAAATGCTTTTCCGGGATGTGCTGGACCACCCGGCGCAGCATGTCGGCCTGGCTCAGCGTTTCCTGCTGATAGGTCTGCGTGCGGTGATCCAGGTAGGTAAAGCTCAACGTGGCCCCGCAGGTGTAATGCGCCAGACGACTGCCCGAGATCGGCGGTTTTTTCAGGTAGCGGCCCAGGTAATTGACGGTCTTTCGGCCGTTTTCCGTCTTCTTCGACAAGTGGATGTGCCAGTGCTGGCCACCAGCGGTCAGTATCAAACGGCGCCAGTCGCTTTCACAGTGGATGTGGGCCAGCTGCGGCGGCATCGTCAGTTGCGAAAGCGGCTGTCCCAGCAGGTAATCGCGCACCAGCCACATCCAGCGCCGCCGCAGGGCCTCTTTGTGGAACGACAGATTTTTCCAGACGCCCTGCTCATCCAGGCCGCCCGCGGTCACCGACAGGTGGACGTGGGGATGCCAGTTGAGCCGCCGGCCATAGGTGTGCAGCGCACCGAAAATCCCGACGCGCAAACCGCGCCGCTTGGCGGTGTAGATCAGGTTATCGGCCGCCAGACGAAACAGCGCATCGAGCAGCCAGCGGTTGTAGAAGAACAGGGACCACAGCGTGTCGGGCAGCGTGAACACCAGATGCTGCCAGGGGCAGTCGGGCAGACGGTTGTTTTGCACGGCGATCCACTGGTCGGTGGCCTTTTTGCCGCAGGAAGGACAGGCCCGGCAATGGCAGGTGTTGCACAGGTATTTGACGTGTGGGCAATGCTCATTGCCACAGGTGTAGTGTTTGACGCCCAGTATCGAGGTGCCGCAGGCGAGCATTTTGCTGATCGACTCCACTTCGATTTGGCGCAGACCGCCGGCTTCCAGCAAATCTGCCCAGCAGCCGTTGGCCGTGAAGAGGTTTTTGAGCGGTCGAGGTTTGTAAGCAGGCGGTGCAGAGGCCACGTCAGCAGGATGGCTCCTCATCGTGGTGAATGACGGCGGTGATGGCGAATCCGCCTGGCCCTTCTCTCATCGAAACGCTTACGCAAGAAGCGTCGGGAAACCTGTCGTTCAGATACGCTGTCTGGCAGCAACTACAAAGATCGACATCACCCAAAGGATCGACATCGAAGAAAAATTCGGTATCGGGAACGAAGGTGGTATGCCCGGCGCGTTGGAGACGGGTCTGCTTTGCCTTGGCTTTTGCCCGGCTTGCCCGTTTACGTTTTTTTGTCTCTGACGCCATGTGTAAGCCTGTGCTGAGGAGGGATCGACTCAATTTTGGCTATGATAACCGATTTCAAAATCCCACAATTTGCAGCCGCAGGCTGCCCAGTTCCGCAAGCTTGGCGGCGGTCTGGTCGGCGTGTTCATGGCGTTGGGGCTGGCATTGTTCGTCGGCGACCGCTACCTGCCGATAGATTACTGGCTTGCCGATCAGCGCACCGCCACCGGTGAACAGCGTGACGTGCGTCTGGCGGACAACACCCTGATTCGCCTTAACACCCACAGCGCGATTGATGTGCGCTTCGATGCGCAGCAACGTCGGGTGATTCTGCAGGACGGCGAAATAATGGTGCAGACCGGCAATCATGACGATCCGCGTCCCTTCATCGTCGAAACTGCGGATGGCAAAATGCGCGCCCTGGGTACGCGCTTTCTGGTCCGTCGCGAGCCAGACGGAACACTGCTCAGCGTGCTGCAATCAGCGGTTGCCGCCAATGCGCGCAATGCGTCCGGTGAACAGGTTCTGCGCGAGGGCCAGCAGGTTCTCCTCACGCGCAATGGCCTTGGCCCGTTGCTCAGCATGCCTTCCGGCGTCGACGCCTGGACGCGCGGCATGTTGGTGGTGGACAACGCCCGGCTGGCGGACATGCTTGCTGAACTGGGTCGTTACCGTACAGGCCATCTGGGTGTCGACTCGACCGTGGCTGATCTGCGTATTACCGGCACATTCCCGCTGGCCGACACTGACCTGGCGCTCAAGGCGTTGTTGCCGACCTTACCCGTGCAGATCGAACAACACACCGCGTGGTGGGTCACTGTGCTGGCCAGGGATGAGCAGGCCAGCAGCAATCCGGCAAAACTCTGAAACATACCTCTTCATGCCTGCACCGGATCGCCCTGACACTTTTCCGGTTTCGAGCGGCTTAGTCTTACAAGTCATTTCGGGGACGCGCTCGGTTTTGCGTCCCTTCGCCTGTGGATAAACCATGAAAAGCCAAACCGTGCGCCGCTGGTCCATCGTGCATACCTGGAGCAGCCTGATTTGCACCCTGTTTTTGTTGATGCTCGCGGTTACAGGACTGCCGTTGATCTTCCATCATGAAATCGATCACCTGCTGGGCGACGCCCCGCAGTACCAGGAGATGCCTGCCGACACGCCGCATCTGAACCTGGAGCAACTGGCCAGGGCCGCCGAAGCACATCGCCCCGGCGAGGTGATGCAGTATTTCGGCTGGGATGACGAAGACCCCAATGGCGTGATGGCCATCACCGCGGCAACCGCAGATACCGAGCCCAACTCATCGCACACCTTCGCCCTTGATGCACGCACCGGTGAAGCGCTGGAAATGCCTTCTGCCAACGGCGGCTTCATGATGGTCATGCTGCGCCTGCACGTAGACATGTACGCCAACCTGCCCGGCAAATTGCTGCTGGCGTTCATGGGTTTGCTGTTTGTGGTGGCGATTGTTTCCGGGACCGTGTTGTATGCGCCGTTCATGCGCAAGCTGGAGTTCGGCCAGGTGCGGGTCAATAAATCCAGGCGTACGCGTTGGCTGGACCTGCACAACCTGATCGGCGTAGTGACATTGACCTGGGCGCTGGTGGTGGGCGTGACGGGGGTGATCAGTGCCTGTGCCGATCTGCTGATTGCCTCCTGGCGCAATGATGCGCTGGCCACCATGATCGCCCCTTACAAAGACGCGCCGCCATTGACCCAGCGCGCCCCGGCGACTCGATTGCTGGAAATTGCCGAATCCGCTGCGCCCGGTATGCAGGCCGATTTCATCGCTTTCCCCGGCACGCGCTTCTCCAGCGAGCATCATTACGCGGTGTTCCTCAAAGGCAACACGCACTTGACTGCGCACCTCGCCACACCGGTGCTGATCGACGCGCAGACCCTGCAAGTTACCGCCGTGGTCGAACGTCCCTGGTATATGGACGCACTGGGCATGTCGCAACCTCTGCATTTCGGTGATTACGGCGGCATGCCGATGAAGATTCTCTGGGCAGTGCTGGACGTGCTGACCATCATCGTACTCGGCAGCGGCGTCTATCTGTGGTGGGTGAGGCGTCGTGCCGCGCGCTCGGTGAGCGTGGTTCGGGCTCAGGTGGCGCAATGAGTTCCAGGCCATCGCGATTCTGGAGGACCTTTGCGATACCCGCCGTGATAGCGCTGCTTATCGGCGTCGGCTTGTTCGCCGCGCTGCTGGGTGATGGCTGGTGGGATACGCTGGCGTGGCTGGGCATGGGGACGGCTGCCCTGTTGAGCATCAAGGGCTTGCTGGTGCGGCGCGGCTGATTGAAACGCTGATTGCAGACGCGTCACAGGCTGACTAGTCTAGGATCCTGTCTCATTCGAGGAATACCCATGTCAGCGCCCACGATGACGTTGTACTTCAACGCGGCTTCACCCTTCGCCCGCAAGGTGATGGTGATGCTGCATGAAACCGCTCAGCTCGATCGCGTCGAGTTGCAGACCACAGTGCTGACGCCGGTCAGCCCGTCTGCCGAGCTCAATGAAGACAACCCGGCCGGCAAACTTCCCGCGCTAAGGCTGGCTGACGGCAACGTCATTCACGACAGCCGGGTGATTCTTGATTATCTCGACCACCAGCACGTGGGCCTGCCACTGATCCCCCGGGAAGGCTCGGCACGCTGGAGGCGCCTGACCCTGGCTTCGCTGGCCGATGCGGTGTTGGATGCAGCGGTAATGATCCGCTACGAAACTGCCTTGCGTCCGAAGGAAAAACACCGGAACCAGTGGCTGGACAACCAGCAGCAGAAGATTGAGCGCTCGCTGCATTACTTCGAAAGCGACGCGGTCACCGAGCTCAGCACGTCCTTCGATGTCGCATCGATCAGCGTCGCCGCTGCACTTGGATATCTGGATTTCCGCCAGCCGGATCTGAACTGGCGCAGCACTTATCCGCGACTGGCCGCCTGGTATCTGGACGTCAGTCAACGCCCGTCGATGATCGCGACCCTGCCGCCAGTTTGAGTCAATCTGCGCCGCGCCGCATAGTCAAGATTGGACTCGGAGCGTCCTGAACGGCATACCCACGCGGAGCATGGGCACGATGGTGTTCTCGCGTGCGGCTATCGTTCCTCACGCTCCAGCGTGGGAATGCCGTGGGTGACGCTCTGCGTCACAAATCTGTGCCGCGCCACGCCCTCAAGACCGGACGCGGAGAGTCCAGAACGACATGCGACGCGGAGCGTCGCACGATAGTCAGGAAGAAGCATGAGCACGATAGACGCCTCAGCAGTCAGGCTGGTCAGCGGTATAGCGGCGTGCCGGATTAACCGCAGCGTCAAACTCGCGCAGGGCCTTGGCACCGATCAGTAGCGGGAAGTTGAAATGGCTGCGGTCGACCAGGTTGACTTCGACCGTACGCTTCTTGTTTCCCAGGCACAGTTCCAGGTCTACAACAGGACGCTTGGCAGGGTTGATACCTTCGTCGTCTTCGTCATCACCTTCTGCACGCCCTTTGATCTTGCTGATCCGCGACACCTTGTGCTCATACACCTTGTTGTCGGCGCCCTTGGTTGCCAGACGGAATCGCACCCAGTCATCGCCATCACGCTGGAACAGCTCGATGTCCTTGGCCGACAGCGATGCAGTGAGTGCGCCGGTGTCCATCTTGGCCTTGAAGGTCTGGTCCACGTCCAGAACCTTGATGTTCTCGTAGCGGCCATACAACGTCGGTTCAGCGGCCATGACCGGCAGGGCCAGCAAAGACAATAGCGCCAGGATCGGTTTCACGTGAGAGGTTCCTCGCAATAGTCAGCGCCTGATTGGCGCCCGTTTTTAGACAGCGAACCTGCAGTAGGTTCGTCAGGATGAATATGACGTCAGCATAAAGGCCGAGACGTGAAACATTTGTAAGCACCTGTGTAATTGGCGTAAAACGCGTGGGTCTTTATTATTGCCGCCCCTGAACCTTCAAGAGTCCGTCATGCGCCGTCTGCTCACCGGCTGTTTTGTTGCTTTGTTGTTACTGATCAATACGCTGGTATTGATAGGTCCGTTATTGGTTTTTGCCTTGCTCAAGCTGCTGTTCAGAGGCCGAATGCGTGATCGCTGTTCAGTCGCCGTTATGTGGATTGCCGAAACCTGGGCCGAGATCGACAAGGTCATCTTCGCAACCTGTGTACCGACGCAATGGGATATTCGTGGCGATGAGGGCTTGCGCGGTGATACTTTGTATCTGGTCATCAGCAATCATCAGTCGTGGGTGGATATTCCCGCGCTGGTCCAGGCACTCAACCGGCGCACGCCCTTCTTCAAGTTTTTCCTGAAAAAAGAACTGATCTGGGTGCCTCTGCTGGGCCTGGCGTGGTGGGGGCTGGATTACCCGTTCATGAAGCGCTATAGCAAGGCGTTTCTGGCGAAGCACCCGGAACTGAAGGGCAAGGATCTGGAAATCACCAAGGCCGCCTGCGAGCTGTTCAAGCGTCAGCCAGTGACCATCGTCAACTATCTGGAAGGCACGCGCTTTACTCCGGGCAAACATGCGACTCAAGCATCGCCCTATACCCATCTGCTCAAGCCCAAGGCCGGTGGCGTCGCATTCGTGCTGGCTGCCATGGGCGAGCAACTGGACGCCATTCTGGATGTCACCGTGGTCTATCCGGGTTCAGGCATCCCGGGGTTCTGGGACATGCTGTGCGGGCGGGTGCCCAAGGTGATTGTCGACATCAAAACCCGCGAAATGGACCCGGCACTGTGGCAGGGCGATTACGAGAACGATCCGGTATTTCGCGAGAAAATCCAGAGCTGGGTCAACCAGCTCTGGGTGGAGAAAGATGCGCGTATTGCGGCGTTGCGGCTTGAATCAGCTGCCTGTACCCCATAACCCACTCAGGCTCTGCAACGCCGAACCGCTGGCACCTTGCTGCCCGAGGTACTGCAGAATCAGCGGGGCAAACTGGCTGACCATCGTGCTGTCCATGCCCAGTGCCTTGAAGGCGTTATTCACATCACCCATGCTCTGCACGTTGCCCAGTGCGCTGTTGAGCATCGAGTTATCGCCGGACTTGCCACCGAGCAGGCTGCCCAGTGCGTTTGCGCCTCCCAGGCTGTCCAGTGCGGAGGTGCCGGACATCTGCTCCAGACCGGGAACCGATTTGGCCAACTGCGAATAATCGGTGCTGGTCAGCTTGTTCTTCGCCAGCCCGAGCAATGCGCCTGTTCCGCCAACGGCTTGTTCAGGGGTGACATTGAGCTGGGTGCCAAGGGTATTAAGCAGTCCTGCGACTTCAGGGGCCGCTGTGGCTTTCTGATTGCCACTCGTGGCATTGGAAACCGCATTTGCGGCGTCATTCAGATTGAAGGCAAACACCGGGCTTGCAGCCAGTGCCATCAACGTTACCAAAGCCATACCGCGTGCAGTTTTCATTGCGTCACCCTTATCAAACCTGAACCGCCCATGAGTGGGCGGTAAAGCAGACGGTTTGACTGTGAGCAACAGAGGCTTGTTCCCAACGCGCTGAAGACAGGCAGTTATTTCATTTGCCTGAATCGGCTCTGGCAGACGAGGTGGGGTCCCTAGCATTTCTGCTAGCTGTGCAGCACGAGATCACACGCCCAGAATTACGGTTCTATCATCGATTGCCGCAGGTGATGTTCATGTCTTCTGCCAGCCCTGTAGTGCTCTGCACTTACCATTACGACGCAACGGATCGCTTGGCCGACTGCTCGCCTGCGGGGCAGGGGAGCGCCCGGTTCTTTTATCAGCAGAATCGCTTAGCGACGCAAATTCAGGGGCAGATACAGCACACGCTTCTGCGTACGGACGAGCATTTGCTGGCTCACCTGAGTGTAGAAAACAACCAGAACGATTGTCTGTTACTGGCGACGGACCAACAGCAGTCCGTGATCGCGGCACAGGGTTTGGCGTTTGCTTATACGCCTTACGGCCATCGTTACCCTTCAGGCCCCGCAAGCCTGCCAGGCTTTACCGGCCAGCGGCTTGACCCGATTACAGGGCATTATTTGCTGGGCAATGGGTACAGGGCTTTTAATCCGGTGTTGATGAGGTTCAATAGTCCGGACAGTTTGAGCCCGTTTGGCGAGGGCGGGTTGAATGCGTATGCGTATTGTGAGGAGGACCCGGTTAATCGGGTTGATCCGGGCGGACATTTGCCAACGTTTTTAGTGAATATTTTGAAAAGAGCAAGCAGTGTGAAAAAGCGCTTACTTGGTCGAAAAGTTAGCCAGGATTCTCTATCTTCCCCGTTGCTTTATCCTGTCGAAAGTTTCGGGTCCACACAGGTACCTACTTCAACTAACTCGGTGAGCTCGCATATGTCTGCATCTGGTATTATCGATGGGTCACAATTTGTAGCCCCACCACCCCGTCCTCCCAAGAAAGGACTGCCGAGCAATGTACCTCCGCCCATCCCTCCAAAGAAAGCGCCGCCCAGCAATGCCCCACCATCCGTTCCTGCTCGAAAAAGTTACCTGAGGATAGAAGGTGAAGATGTAGACATTCATGAAGCTAAAAGACGGCTTGATGAACTGGTCCTGACAAATGAATCATATATTGGTAAAGGTGATGTTGTACCGTATGTTGTAAGGAATAATCTTGACTATTATAGACGTGCGGTTAAGCGTCTTAGAGGTGGCAGTGGCACTATCGAGAAGCGGGCGGGCGCGTCAAATCGATTCCGATAATGGCCAACCACCCAGTTGGTTAAAGGGGTAGGCGGAGCGCCTTTTAACCATGACGCTGATAATAAGTTTTGTTGCGTTTAAGTCACGCCCATCAATGAGTGAAGAGCGCTTCGGTCTGTGCGCCGGCATGACTGTGTTCAGCGCCTTTCGGCCTGGCACCTAGTAGTTCTGCTAGCTGGGCGCAAGCAGATAGTCAGCCCAGACTTGCTGCCATGGGTGACTTCAAAGGAGTGAAGCCATGGCTTCGTCTGGGCAATCCGTGCTCTGTGTTTATCGCTACGATCCATTGGATCGCCTGGCCGATTGTTCGGCCGCGGGGCAGGGCAGCACTCGCCTTTTTTATCAGAAGACACTCTTGGCTACGCAGATTCAGGGGCAGGTCCAGCACACGCTTATGCGCACGGATGAGCATTTGCTGGCGTGCCTGAGTGCAGAAAATAATCAGCGCGACGGCGCGTTGTTGGCGACGGATCAACAGCAGTCAGTGATTGCCGCTCAGGGGTTGGAGTTTGCCTACACGCCTTACGGACATCGTCATCCTTCAGGCCCCGCAAGCCTGCCGGGCTTTACCGGCCAGCGAGTTGACCCGGTGACGGGGCACTATTTGCTGGGGAATGGGTATCGGGCGTTTAACCCGGTGTTGATGAGGTTCAACAGCCCGGACAGTCTGAGCCCGTTTGGTGAGGGTGGGGTGAATGCGTATGGGTATTGTGGGGGGGATCCGGTTAATTGGGTTGACTTGACAGGGAGTACACCAACCTTGATGAAGGGACTTTTAAGAGCTTTTAAAATAATGAAGCCTTCCCGGCGTTTGTCTACGGATGGCGTTATTGGTAGTTCTGTGTTGCGCGGTTCTGACGGGATGAACTTAAGTGCGAGTGCGCCACAGTTAAGTCGCTCTGCAGCGGTGCGACAAGTCGAGTCAGTGAGTGTGTCTGCAAAAAAATTGAATAAACAAGCAGGTCTTGACTATAGAAAATCTGCAAAAGAGTTTAAGGCCAACGATAAGCTTTATAGTCAGTATGTTGAAAGGGCTACACAGCTGAAAAGAGAGGCAAACACGGCGTTAAGTTTGTATGATGAGGATGGTCTCCCTTATGAGTATGATCTGGTTCAACAATACAAGAAATCGCAGAAAAACCTCGCTAACCCTATTCAGAATCTATCGACGCCACCCTCTTACAAATTAGCGCTTAAAATGGGAGTATCAGTTTTTTTGTGTTCGGGCTGGTTAGGGCCTGCCGTCAGGCAGGCCCTTGTTTTACCAGCTCGGTCTGGTAAATCGGTCCCCGTACAGGATCGCAAATTGATTCATTGCCACTTTCCAGTCGTGTGCCGCATGACCCCAGTTGGCGGTGATGTTGCGCAACCCAAGCCATATCAGTTTCGTCGCGGCCTCATCGGTCGGGAAGTGCCCTCGAGTCTTGATGATCTTGCGTAACTGGGCATTGATGCTCTCGATGGCATTGGTCGTGTAAACCACTTTGCGGATGCCCGCCGGGAAAACAAAAAACGGTATAACCCGATCCCAGGCGCGACGCCATGCAGCAACCACAGTCGGATACTGCTTGCCCCAGGGGCCCGCTTCAAAGGCGTTAAGCTCTTGCTCAGCCACATCTGCATTGATCGCCTGGTAGATCGGCTTGAGTGCTTTGGCCAGTGCCCGACGTTTATCCCAAGCGGCATAGTCCAAGCTGTTGCGGATCAGATGCACGATGCAGGTTTGCAGCGTCGTGGCAGGAAAAACCGCCCCCAACGCCTCCGGTATTCCTTTGAGGCCATCCGTGACGGCGATCAGAACATCTTCAACGCCACGAGTCTTGAGGTCGTTGAACACCTTCATCCAAAACTTGGCACCCTCGGTGCTCTCGATCCATATACCCAGAATGTCGCGCGTGCCATCAGGTAATACCCCCAGCGCCAGATAAATAGCCTTGTTGCACACTAACCCCTCGTCCCGGATTTTGACCCGTAACGCATCGAAGAAGATCACCGGATACATCGGTTCCAAGGGTCGTTGCTGCCAAGTGCCCACCTCTTCCATGACCGCATCGGTGACTGAGCTGATGAAGTCATGGGACACGTTAGTTCCATACTGCTCAGATAGAAAAGCGCGGATCTCACGCACCGTCATGCCCCGGGCGTACATGGCAATTATCTTGTCGTCGAAGCCTGTAAAACGTCGTTCGTGCTTGGGAATCAGGATCGGGGCGAAGCTACCATCGCGGTCTCTGGGGATATCCAGGCGAAGCGGCCCGTCGTCGGTCAGAACCGTCTTGCTGCTTTTGCCATTACGCTGATTGGTCGACTCCTCAGGGCGCTCCGCGCCCTGAGGGTAACCAAGGTGGTGACCCAGCTCGGCGCCTAGCGCACGCTCGATCAGAGCCTTCTTGAACGCCATGGACGCGTCTTGAATGGCTTCGGCGCTCATCGGGCCTTTAACAAACTGCTCGATCAGCTCTTGGGGAATCGAGGGCAACTCCCTCGCTGTTGCATTGGCGGACTTCTTTTTGGTCGGCATACATGCACCTCTAGCTACATGTTATGCCCGAACACAAAATTTCTGACAGTCTCCTTAAAATTTCTAATGCTGAAGAAGAGTTAAGATTAATACGCCAGCAGATGTGAGAGAGCATTCCCCGCTCTTGAATCTGCTGACGTAATTAGTCAATAAACCCATTTGCTATTAGATGCCTACACAGCACCAAACAACCGATGCGGATCAATCACAAACTTCTTCGGCACGCCCGCATCAAACTCCCCATAACCCCGCGGAGCCTCATCCAGACTGATCACCTCGACACCCACTATGTCGGCGATCTTGATGCGGTCCCACATGATTGCCTGCATCAGCTGGCGGTTGTATTTCATGACCGGGGTCTGGCCGGTGTGGAAGCTGTGGGATTTGGCCCAGCCCAGGCCGAAGCGAATGCTCAGGCTGCCCATTTTTGCGGCAGCGTCTACGGCACCTGGGTCTTCGGTGACGTACAGGCCGGGGATGCCGATCTTGCCTGCGACGCGCACTACGCCCATCAACGAGTTGAGAACGGTGGCGGGTGCTTCGGCCTGTGCTCCGGCGTGACCGTGGCCGCGAGCTTCGAAGCCTACGGCGTCGATGGCGCAATCCACTTCAGGCTCGCCGAGCAGGGCAGCGATCTGTTCGTGCAGTGGCGTGTCCAGGGACAGGTCAGCAATTTCGAAGCCTTGGGCCTTGGCGTGGACCAGGCGTTTCGGGTTGACGTCGCCGACGATTACCACCGCCGCGCCCAACAAGCGTGCTGACGCCGCCGCAGCCAGGCCGACCGGGCCAGCGCCTGCTACGTAAACCGTGCTGCCAGGGCCAACCCCGGCAGTCACTGCACCGTGGTAGCCGGTGGGCAGGATGTCGGACAAGCAGGTCAGGTCGCGGATTTTCTCCATCGCCGCGTCGCGGTCTGGCAGTTTGAGCAGGTTGAAGTCAGCGTAAGGCACCAGGACGTATTCAGCCTGACCGCCGACCCAGTCGCCCATGTCGACGTAGCCGTATGCACCGCCGGGGCGGGCCGGGTTGACCGTCAGGCAGACGCCAGTGTTCTGTTCCTTGCAACTGCGGCAGCGACCGCACGCCACGTTGAACGGCACAGAAACCAGATCACCGACTTTCAGATGTTCCACGTCTCGCCCGGCTTCCAGCACCTCGCCGGTGATTTCATGACCCAGGACCAACCCGGTTTGCGCCGTCGTGCGACCACGCACCATGTGTTGGTCCGAGCCGCAGATATTGGTGGAGACTACGCGCAGAATCACGCCGTGTTCGATGCGCTTGCCGCGTGGGTCTTCCATTTTCGGGAAAGGAATTGATTGCACTTCGACCTTGCCAGCGCCGAGATACACTACACCGCGATTACCAGACATACATGTCACCTCGCTTTTATTGTGGTGGAGCAGAGAGAAGCCGTTGCAGCTATAAAACCACCGTCCTGTTGGCGTTGAGAAACACCCGCCGTTCGATGTGATAACCGACCGCACGGGCCAGTGTCAGTCCTTCGATGTCCCGACCCTTGGCGATCAGGTCTTCGGGATAGTGGCTGTGATCGACCACTTCCACGCCCTGGGCAATGATCGGACCTTCGTCCAGATCGTTGTTGATGTAATGCGCCGTGGCTCCGACCAGTTTTACCCCCTTGTTGTAAGCCTGATGGTAGGGCTTGGCACCTTTGAAACCGGGCAGCAACGAGTGGTGGATATTGATCGCCTTACCGTCCAGCTTGCGACACAGGTCCGGAGACAGGACCTGCATGTAGCGGGCAAGAATCACCAGTTCTGCACCAGACTCTTCAATGACCTGCCAGACTTTGGCTTCCTGCGCAGGCTTGTCGTTCGGGTCCAGAGGGAAATGGTAGTACGGAATACCGTGCCAGCCAGCCAATGGCTCAAGATCCGGGTGATTGGACACCACCGCGACCACGTCCATGGACAGTTGATTGATACGCTGGCGATAGAGCAGATCGTTCAGACAGTGATCGGCTTTTGAAACCATGATCACCACTTTTGGCCGGTAGTTGGGTGCTGTGAGTTCGAAGATCATGCCGAAGGCTTCGCCTCGTTCGCTCAGCCCGGCCCGGAAAGCCTGTTCGTCGAAAGCCTGGGGCTGACGAAATTCCACGCGTATGAAGAAACGCCCTGACAGGCGATCATCGAAGGAGTGGTGCTCAGTGACGTAGCAGCCCTGCTCGAACAGGAAGCGGGTCACCGCATCTACCGTGCCCAGTACACTGGGGCAGTCGGCGGTCAAAATCCACGTATCGGGCGCGCGGCTCATTGAATCAAAGCTCCTGAATGTTCGTTATCCACAGATCCGGCTGACTCTTGTGCCAATGCTCCGCGTTATACACAAATCTTGTGGGAGCGTACCGGGCGACGCTTCGCTTGTTCGCGAAGGGGGCGGTACATTCACCGGAAATGTATCGTCTGGACTACCGTCTTCGCGGACAAGTCCGCTCCCACAGGCCTCTCCCTCTGGAGTCTTCATTGAGACCGGCGCTGCGGTTTCAGCCCCGGTTCCCGGCTCTTCACGCCTGAATGCTCAGCCCGTACTCTGCGCTCGCATCCTGCAACCACAGCCACCAGTAATCCGAGAAGCTGCGGCGGACCAGCAGTTCCCAGGTTTCTTCACCGGTCCGGCGGATCACCAGTTGCGACTTGGCGAACACCGTGCCGACGGCCTTGCCCACCGGGAAGTTGTCCGGGTGCACGTCGTAGCTGGTGGATTTCATCAATACCTGGCGCACTTTCGGACCGGTCAGTTCGAGGATCGACTGGCCGCCACTGACATTGACGATGGAGATATGCAGCCCGGTCAGCGCCTCGCGCAGCTTTTGCTCTGCCGCGAACTCTTCGCCGCTCGGCACGATCAGCAGCCATTCATCCGGGCCAAGCCATTGCAGCGAGCTTTCGCCACTAATGACCAGCATCAGTGCGGCGGGCAGCTCCATGCCCAGCGCCTTGTGTACGCCTGCGGCGAAGGCCTGGTCGTGGGCATTGCCACGAATCGTCAGATGGCCCAGCAGCTTTTTCTCGCGCAGGAACACGCCGGGGCTGGCGCGTCCCTTGCCGATCAGGCTGTCGAGGTTTGCGTGGAACAGCGGCGACTCGGCTTTGACATCGGTGGTCGGGCGCTGCTGGTAAACGTTCGCTGTGGTCATGAATCACCTGCCTTGAATTCTGTGTGCTGCTGATGATCGGCGCTCCGCGTGTTACTCGACATTCTGGCGCTCGCCCTTTGGATCGAAGAACACCGAAGAAACGATCTCGGCTTCGATCACGCTGCCGTCTGCCAGAGGCGCGAAGACCCGCTCTCCCATGCGCGCCAGGCCGCCTTTGACCACGCCCATCGCAAACGAATAGCCCAGCGAGTTGTGTGCATAGCTGGAAGTCACATGGCCAACCATGCTCATCGGGATCGTCTGTTTGGTATCGAACACCAGTTGCGCGCCCTCTGGTAGCCATTTGGTCGGGTCGACAGGCTTGAGGCCGACCAGTTGCTTGCGCTGTTCTCGTACACAGTCTTCGCGATTCATGCCGCGCCAGCCGATCCACGAGAATGGCTTGGTCCGGCCGACACACCAGCCCATGTTCAGGTCGTCCGGAGTCATCGAACCATCGGTGTCCTGGCCAACGATGATGAAGCCCTTTTCGGCGCGCAGTACGTGCATGGTTTCAGTGCCGTAAGGCGTCAGGTTGTACTGTTTGCCTGCCTCGGCGATCTTTTCCAGAACGCCCATGGCGTAGTCAGCCTGAATGTTGACCTCGTAGGACAGCTCGCCGGTAAACGAGATACGGAACACGCGAGCTGGCACACCGGCGACCAGACCTTCCTTCCAGGTCATGAACGGGAAGGCTTCACGGCCCAGGTCGATATCAGTGACTTCGCTGAGCAGCTTGCGGCTGTTGGGGCCGGACAGCGTCAGCGTCGCCCAGTGATCGGTCACTGAGGTGAAATACACTTTCAGGTCCGGCCATTCGGTCTGCTGATAGATTTCCAGCCATTGCAGGACGCGTGCAGCGCCGCCTGTGGTGGTAGTCATCAGGAAGTGGTTGTCGGCGAGGCAGGCAGTCACGCCATCATCGAAGACCATGCCGTCTTCCTTGCACATCAGGCCGTAGCGGGCCTTGCCCACGTCCAGTTTGGTCCACGCGTTGGTGTAGATGCGGTTGAGGAATTCGCGGGCATCCGGGCCTTGAATGTCGATCTTGCCCAGCGTCGAAGCGTCCAGCAGACCCACGCTGTCGCGCACCGCCTTGCATTCGCGAGCGACGGCTGCGGGCAGGTCTTCGCCGTTTTTCGGGAAGTACCACGGGCGTTTCCACTGGCCGACGTCTTCGAATTCGGCACCGTTTTTGACATGCCAGGCGTGCAGTGCGGTGAAACGCACCGGTTCGAAGATGTGCTTGCAATGACGCCCGGCTATCGCGCCGAACGTGACCGGCGTGTAGTTGGGGCGGAACATGGTGGTGCCCATTTCCGGGATCGACACGTTCAGTGAACGGGCGGCGATGGCCAGACCGTTGACGTTGCCCAGCTTGCCCTGATCAGTACCGAAACCCAGCGCGGTGTAGCGTTTTACGTGCTCGACCGACTCGAAGCCTTCACGGGTCGCCAGCTCGATGGCAGCAGCGGTCACGTCGTTCTGCAGGTCGACGAATTGCTTGGGTGCCCGTGCGGTGCCTTTTTCGTGCGGCACCTGAAACAGCGCCAGTGTCGGTTCTTCGGCGCGACTGAGGGCTTTGGGCATCACGCCTTCGACCACCTTGAAGCCTGCTTCGCTGGCCGCGCGCACGCCACCTTCAAAACCATCGGCCAGGCTGTCTGCAAGACTGTAGACACCATTGACGCCGCCTACGCAAATACGTTTCTGCGGTGCTTCACCCGGCACAAACCCGAGGATGTCTTCACGCCATACCGGTTTGCCACCCAAGTGCGAGGCCAGGTGCACGATCGGGCTGTAGCCGCCAGAGCTGGCCACCAGATCGCAATCAAGCCATTCGCCGGGGCTGGTGACTGCGTGCGTCTTGACGTCGATTGCGGCGACGCGGGCAGCTGTCACGCGTTTGCTGCCACGGGCTTCAATCACTGCGCTGCCGGTCAGAATGCGAATGCCTTTGGCGCGGGCTTCCTCAACCAGCGGGCCGCGCGGGTTGTGCCGCGCATCGGCAATCGCAACCACTTGCAGGCTGGCGTCGAGCCAGTCCAGCGCAACGCGGTAGGCATGGTCGTTGTTGGTGGACAGCACCAGTTTTTTACCCGGTGCTACGCCGTAACGCCGGACATAGGTCGAAACGGCGCCGGCCAGCATGTTGCCCGGCACATCGTTGTTGCCGTAAACCAGCGGGCGCTCGTGAGTACCGGCAGCCAGCACCACACGCTTGGCGCGTACCCGGTGCATACGTTGGCGAACCATGCCGATGGGCGCGCGATCACCGAGGTGATCGGTCAGACGTTCGTGAATGGTCAGGAAATTGTGATCGTGGTAGCCGTTGACCGTGGCGCGCGGCAGCAGTGTCACGTTGCGCAGGCTTTTCAGCTCGGCGACCACCGTAGCCACCCATTCGGCAGCGGGTTTGCCATCTAGACTTTCACGGCTGTCGAGCAGACTGCCGCCGAACTCTTCCTGTTCATCCGCAACGATCACTCGGGCACCACTGCGGCCCGCAGCCAGCGCGGCGGCCAGGCCGGCAGGGCCTGCGCCTACGATCAGCACGTCACAGTGCTGGTTCATCGCGTCGTAGCTGTCCGGATCGTTCTCGGTCGGCGAGCGCCCCAGGCCCGCAGCCTTGCGGATGTACTTTTCGTAAGTCATCCAGAACGATTGCGGGTACATGAAGGTTTTGTAGTAGAAGCCCGGTGGCATCAGCTTGCCGCCGACCTTGCCCAAAATGCCCATGACGTCGGTGTTCACGCTTGGCCAGCCGTTGGTGCTGGTGGCGACCAGTCCTGCATAGAGCGCTTGTTGCGTGGCGCGCACGTTGGGGATTTGCGTCGCTTCGGTCGCGCCGATCTGCAATACGGCGTTTGGCTCTTCCGAACCCGCTGCGAAGATGCCGCGCGGGCGGGAGTATTTGAAACTGCGGCCGATGATATCGACGCCATTGGCCAGCAGGGCAGAGGCCAGCGAGTCGCCTTCAAAGCCCTGATAGGTCTGGCCGTTGAAGGTGAAGTTGAGCACCTTGCTGCGATTGATACGGCCGCCGTTGGGCAAGCGCTGGGTCTGGCTCATACCTTGTCTCCCTGATCCGTGAACTGCGGCTTCGTACCAATCGGATAGGTTTCGAGAATCTCGTAGGTCACGGTATTGCGCGTCATGTTGAAGTACTGGCGGCAACCGGCAGCGTGTATCCACAGCTCGTGGTGCAGGCCGCGCGGGTTATCGCGAAAGAACATGTAGTCGCCCCATTGCTCATCGGTGCAGGCACCTGGGTCCAGCGGGCGTGGAATATGCGCCTGGCCGGACGGGTGGAATTCCTCTTCGGAGCGCAGTTCGCCACAGTGAGGACAGAAGATATGCAGCATGGTCGGGTTCTCCTGTTAGTGGGCTACGGCTGCAGCGCCGTGTTCGTCGATGAGCGCGCCGTTGTGGAAACGGTCGATGGAGAACGGCTTGGCCAGCGGGTGCATCTCGCCCTTGGCCAGGCTGGCGGCAAATACGTTGCCCGAGCCCGGCGTGGCCTTGAAGCCGCCTGTGCCCCAGCCGCAGTTGAAGAACATGTTCGGCACCGGCGTCTTGGAAATGATCGGGCAGGCGTCCGGCGTGGTGTCGACGATGCCGCCCCACTGGCGGTTCATGCGCACACGCGACAGCACCGGAAACATCTCGACGATGGCCTGAATAGTGTGTTCGATCACCGGGTATGAGCCACGCTGGCCATAACCGACCCAGCTGTCGATACCGGCACCGATCACCAGGTCGCCCTTGTCGGACTGGCTGATGTAGCCATGCACGGCGTTGGACATGATGACGCTGTCGATAATCGGCTTGATCGGCTCGGAGACCAGTGCCTGCAAAGGATGTGATTCGATCGGCAGACGAAAGCCTGCCAGTTTGGCCATGTGCCCGGAGTTACCGGCGGTTACCACGCCGACACGTTTGGCACCGATGAAACCCTTGTTGGTTTCGACGCCGATGCACACGCCGTTTTCCTTGCGAAAGCCGATGACTTCGGTCTGCTGGATAAGGTCCACGCCCAGGGCATCGGCGGCACGCGCGAAGCCCCAGGCCACTGCGTCGTGACGGGCCACGCCGCCACGGCGCTGAACGGTTGCGCCGATGATCGGGTAGCGGGTGTTTTTCGAGCAGTCCAGGTATGGGATTTCCTCTGCGACCTGCTTGCCGTTGAGCAGTTCGCCATCTACACCGTTCAGGCGGTTGGCACTGACACGCCGCTCGGAGTCGCGCATGTCCTGCAAGGTGTGGCACAGGTTGTAGACGCCGCGCTGGGAAAACATGACGTTGTAGTTCAGGTCCTGAGACAGGCCTTCCCACAGTTTCATCGCGTGCTCATAAAGGTGGGCCGACTCGTCCCACAGGTAGTTGGAGCGCACGATGGTGGTGTTACGTGCGGTGTTGCCGCCGCCCAGCCAGCCTTTCTCGACCACGGCCACATTGGTGATGCCGTGCTCCTTGGCCAGATAGTAGGCAGTCGCCAGACCGTGCCCGCCACCGCCGACGATGACCACGTCGTAGACCTTTTTCGGGGTCGGCGTGCGCCACATGCGCTGCCAGTTTTCGTGATGGCTGAGGGAATGCTTGAGAAGGCCGAAGCCTGAGTAATGCTGCATGTAAGGCTACTCCTGACTCAGCGATAAACCGGGAAATCGGCGCACAGGTCTGCTACCTGACTGGCGACGTTGGCCTCGACATCGGCATCACCGAGGTTATCGAGAATGTCGCAGATCCAGCCTGCCAGCTCGACGCATTGGGTCACCTTGAAGCCGCGGGTGGTGACGGCCGGCGTGCCGATGCGCAGACCGGAGGTCACGAACGGCGACTGCGGGTCGTTGGGCACCGAGTTCTTGTTGACGGTGATGTGCGCACGGCCCAGAGCGGCGTCGGCGTCCTTGCCGGTCAGGCCCTGACGGATCAGGCTGACCAGAAACAAATGGTTGTCGGTCCCGCCTGAAACCACATCGAAGCCGCGGTCGATGAATACCTGCGCCATCGCTTGTGCGTTGTCGATGACCTGCTGTTTATAAGCCTTGAAACCTGGCTCCATCGCTTCCTTGAAGCACACGGCCTTGGCGGCGATAACGTGCATCAGCGGGCCGCCCTGACCGCCGGGGAAGACGGCGGAATTGAATTTCTTCTCCAGCTCTTCGTTGGCCTTGGCGAGAATCAGGCCGCCGCGTGGGCCGCGCAGTGTCTTGTGCGTGGTGGTGGTGACCACATCGGCATACGGCAGCGGGTTCGGATAGAGACCGGCAGCCACCAGACCTGCAACGTGTGCCATGTCGACAAACAGGTAGGCACCTACCTTGTCGGCGATTTCACGGAAGCGCGGAAAATCCAGCGTCTTCGAATAGGCCGAGAAACCGGCAATGATCATTTTCGGCTGGCATTCCACGGCGATGCGTTCGACTTCGTCGTAATCGATCAGCCCGGTGGTGGTGTCGATGCCGTACTGCACGGCGTTGTAGAGTTTGCCCGAGAAGCTGACCTTGGCACCGTGGGTCAGATGACCGCCGTGCGCCAGGCTCATGCCCAATACAGTGTCGCCTGCCTGCAGCAACGCCAGATAGACCGCTGCGTTGGCCTGGCTGCCGGAGTGTGGCTGGACGTTGGCGTAATCGGCCCCGAACAGCTGTTTGGCGCGCTCGATGGCCAGTTGCTCGACCTTGTCGACGTGCTCGCAGCCGCCGTAGTAACGCTTGCCGGGATAGCCCTCTGCGTACTTGTTGGTCAGGCCGCTGCCCTGCGCCTGCATCACGCGTTTGCTGGTGTAGTTCTCCGAGGCGATCAGCTCGATATGGTCTTCCTGACGCTGCTCCTCGGCGTTCATTGCCGACAACAGTGCGTCGTCATAACCCTGGATCTGGTCTTGCTTGCTGAACATCGCGGATCTCCCAGCGGCGCCTGACTTGTCGTTAGGGCCGAACAGAGCCCTCTGAGAGCGATGGTAGGGCCGGACCGAAGTCGCCAAATGCCTATGGACGCCACACAAAGGTGCGTTTACGACATGGGGGCCAAGGGAACGGAAATAGCAGAAGAGGCGTTGCGCGGTGACGAGGCCGCAAACGAAAAAGCCCGCTCCCGGCTGGAGTGATTCCAGCACAGGGAAGCGGGCTTGTCGGTTTCAGACTTTAATTTTCAGGCCTTAGCCGTGGTTTTTGCCCAGCAGCGCGTGATACAGCTCGGTATCCCCGAGAATGCCGACCACTTTATTGCCGTCCTGCAGGACCAGCTTGTTGCCGGTCTGGTAGCGGATCTGCAATGCGTCGCGCATGCCGATGTTGGAGTGCACCAGGGTAGGGCGACGGTCGAGCGTGCCGACGTCCTGGCCGGGGGTCCAGTTCTGCAGATCGAGGGGCGTAGCACCTTGCCGTGCGCCCTTGATCACATTGCCTTCAGCCAGGTCAAGCCATGAGTCGCCGCTCGGGTCCAGGCACACCGAATCGTTGACGTGCGTGCACTCATCGACCGTGCGCATCAGGCTACGACCACACAGCACGTTCAGTGGATTGGTGTGCGCAACGAAGGTGCGCACGTATTCGTCTGCCGGATTGAGCACGATCTGCTCTGGCACGCTGTATTGCACGATGCGGCCGTCTTTCATGATCGCGATTCGGCTGCCGAGCTTCAGGGCTTCATCCAGGTCGTGGCTGACGAAGACGATGGTCTTGCTCAGCTTGCTTTGCAGGGCCAGCAGTTCGTCCTGCAAGCCTTGGCGGATGAGCGGGTCAAGCGCCGAGAACGGTTCGTCCATCAGCAGAATGTCGGCATCCATTGCCAGTGCGCGGGCCAGCCCGACTCGCTGCTGCATGCCGCCGGACAGCTCGTCCGGCTTCTTGTTGCGCCACTGGGTCAGGCCCACTAGCTCGAGCTTTTCATCGACCAGCTTGCGTCGTTCCTTTTCCGGGCGACCCTGCATTTCCAGGCCGAAGCTGATGTTCTCGCGTACTGTCAGCCAGGGCATCAGGGCGAACTTCTGAAAGACCATCGCAATGCGTTTGGTGCGCATCATTTTCAGTTCGGCCGCGCTGCAGTTGGCGATGTTGATCTGCGAGCCTTCATGCTCGACGAACAACGAGCCACGGCTGACGGTATTGAGACCGTTGATGCAGCGCAACAGGCTGGACTTACCCGAGCCGGACAAGCCCATCAACACGCAGATTTCGCCTTTCTCGATGTCCAGACTGGCGTTCTCGACGCCGACGATCTGCCCGGTTTTCTTCAGAATCTGGTCACGCGTGAGGCCTTCGTCCAGCAGCTTGAGGGCTTCACGCGGATCCTTGGAGAAGATGACGTCTACCTTGTCGAATTTGATGATACTCATGCGTCGGACCCTACCTTGGCTTCGGGTTGTTTGCAGATGCGGTCGAGCATGATGGCCAGCAATACGATTGCCAGACCGGCTTCGAAGCCGAGCGCGATATCGGCTGTGTTCAGTGCGTTGACCACGGGTTTGCCCAGACCATCGGCACCGACCAGCGCGGCAATCACCACCATCGACAACGACAGCATGATGCACTGGGTGATCCCGGCAGCGATGCTGGGCATGGCGTAGGGCAGTTCGATGCGGGTCAGCAACTGGCGGCGCGACGAGCCGAAGGCCTTGCCGGCGTCCAGCAATTCCTGGGGTACATCGCGGATGCCCAGATACGTCAGGCGAATCGGTGCAGCAATGGCGAAGACCACGGTCGAGATCAGGCCGGGCACCACGCCCAGACCGAATAGCGTAAGGGTCGGGATCAGATAGACGAACGTGGGAACAGTCTGCATCAGATCGAGCAATGGCCGGATGATGGTGTAGAACAGCGGCTTGTGCGCGGCAATGATGCCCAGCGGCACGCCGATGACGACACACACCAGCGTGGCGAAGAGCACCTGCGCCAGGGTTTCCATGGTTTCCTGCCAGTAATGCAGGTTGAGGATCAGCAGAAACGAAAGGATGACGAAAACCGTCAGGCCCCACTTGCGCTGGATGAAATGCGCGAGGGCGGCGATAAGGCCGATCAGTACGAATGGATTGAACCAGGTCAGCGCGAAAGTGAACCCGTGGATCATCATTTCCAGTGTCGAGGCAATCGCGTCGAAGTAGTCGGCGCCGTTGGCCGTCAACCAATCGACAAATGCGGCGATGTACTCGCCCAGAGGGATTTTATGGTCAGTCAGCATGATTTCGGGTGTCCGCTTGCGGAAGGTGAGGAGGGCAGCAGGCGGGTCAGCCCCGCCTGCTGTCGGCTTACTGGGTCAACTTGGCTTTGGCTGCCTCCAGGCCTGGCTTGCCATCGACGGTGGTCACGCCGGCGAGCCAGGTGTCGAGTACTTGCGGGTTTTTCTTGATCCACGCCTTGGCGGCGGCATCAGGCTTCATTTTGTCGTCCAGGACGTTGCCCATCAGGGTGCTTTCCATGTCCAGTGTGAAGGACAGGTTCTTGAGCAACTGACCTACGTTGCTGCATTCCTGACTGTAGCCTTTGCGGGTGTTGGTGTAGATGGTCGCCTGGCCATAGTTGGGGCCGAAGAAGTCATCACCGCCAGTCAGATATTTCATCTTGAAACGCGTGTTCATCGGATGCGGTTCCCAGCCGAGGAACACGACATCGTTTTTGCGTTTCACGGCGCGGTCGACCTGCGAAAGCATTGCGGCTTCGCTGGACTCTACAACCTTGAAACCTGCGTCCTTGAGGCCGAAGGCGTTCTTGTCGATCATGCTCTGGATCAGGCGATTGCCATCATTGCCGGGCTCGATGCCGTAGATCTTGCCGCCCAGTTCCTTCTTGAATTTGGCGATGTCGGCGAAGTCATGCAGGCCTTTGTCGTAAAGCGCCTGAGGCACTGCCAGGGTGTACTTGGCGTTCTCCAGGTTGGCACGCACGGTTTCGACAGTCCCGGCTTCGCGATACGGCTTGATGTCGTTTTCCATGGTCGGCATCCAGTTGCCGAGGAACACGTCCATGTTCTTGCCGTCGGCCAGCGACTTGTAGGTCACCGGTACGGAAATCATGGTGGTCTTGGTCGTGTAACCCAAGGACTCGAGTACGGCGCTGGTGACCGCAGTAGTAACGGTGATATCGGTCCAGCCTACGTCGGAGAAGTTGACCGTATGACAGGCCTCTGGCTCGGCTGCCTGAGCAAGCACCGGCATACAGAGCGTAGCGGCCAATAGCAACGATTTGGAACCTTTCATAGGTGGACTCCTGTGAGTTTCTTCTAGTCATCAGCAGGTGAACGCTGACGCGGCTTATGGGTTGGCGAGGCTTTTCGCGAAGCTCCATCACTGCGCCGGGCGATCGAGTCGGAACTGATCATGTAACAGGGAAAATCAAACGCCTACAGGGGGCGTCGTATCCAGTGCAGGAGGCGTCGTATCCAGTGCGCGCAAGGTCGCTTACAGATTCGTTGCATCGTACACACGCCCGGTTGCAGTGTTGGGACTGCTGAAAAACGGCCAGTACGTTACACAGTCGCTGCGCAGGTCGGCAGCGGTCGGTTGGCAGGTCGGTGCCTGCGCGAACGCGGTCTTTTGGAGGGGGGTAACGCCGACAAGTTCATTATCGGGTCAGCCCGTGCGGTCGTGACGTCAGGTCTGACCATCACTTTTGATGGCTGCGCGGTTTTTGATCACACGTCTCGATGGCCGCCACCTTTTAGCGCGAAAACCCGCTGACGATCTGATTTTTCAGGGCGTGCCTTGAGTAGCACTTGGGGCACGTCTAGCCCCATGACGTTTCCCCGCGTGCTACCGAATTGCTCATCAGGAGTGCAGCCAGCGCGCCTTGGCGTCGCAAACAGACACTCGGGTCGCTGCTGGATAGACACTTCGCGACGTCGTTTTCAGGTGTTGTTGAATGGCTGATCAATTTCCGGCATGGGATTTGCGATGTCATCACAAAGCCCATCAATGAAGAGGGCTATAAGAAGAGCCTGTCCTGGGGCCAACCAATGCCATATGTGAGGAGATAGTGTGATGACATCGTTCAATCAAGGGGCCCAACCTCAGAACCGCGCGCCACAATCCATCGGCTTTCTGCTGCTGGATAACTTCACCCTGATCTCCCTCGCATCGGCGGTAGAACCTCTTCGCATGGCTAACCAGCTGTCGGGCCGCGAGTTGTATCGCTGGACCACGCTGAGCGTGGACGGCGGTCAGGTGTGGGCCAGTGACGGTTTGCAGATCACACCGGATGCCGCCATGCACAAGGCTCCGGCACTCGATACCGTCATCGTCTGTGGTGGTGTCGGCATTCAGCGCACCGTGACGCGTGAACACGTGAGCTGGCTGCAGAGCCAGGCGCGTCAGTCACGTCGCCTCGGCGCGGTGTGCACCGGCAGTTGGGCGCTGGCGTGTGCCGGCTTGCTGGATGGCTTCGATTGCAGTGTGCATTGGGAGTGTCTGGCTTCAATGCAGGAAGCCTTTCCACGCGTGTCGATGAGCACCCGGCTGTTTACCCTGGACCGCAACCGCTTCACCAGCTCGGGTGGCACGGCGCCATTGGACATGATGCTGCACCTGATCAGTCGCGATCATGGTCGTGAATTGTCTGCCGCGATTTCCGAGATGTTCGTCTACGAACGCATTCGCAACGAACAGGATCATCAGCGCGTGCCGCTCAAGCACATGCTGGGTACCAATCAGCCAAAGCTGCAGGAAATTGTGGCGTTGATGGAGGCCAATCTTGAAGAGCCGATCGACCTTGACGAGCTGGCGGTGTACGTCGCCGTGTCGCGCAGGCAGCTGGAGCGACTGTTCCAGAAATACCTGCACTGCTCGCCGTCGCGCTACTACCTGAAACTGCGCCTGATCCGCGCCCGGCAACTGCTCAAGCAGACACCGATGTCGATCATCGAAGTGGCGTCGGTGTGCGGCTTCGTATCGACGCCACACTTCTCCAAATGCTACCGCGAATACTTCGGCATTCCGCCGCGTGACGAGCGCGTGGGTTCCAACACCGCGCAACAGGTCGCCATGATGCCGATCCCGCAGGCAATGGTGCTCGCCCCATTGTCCGGACCGATGTCGGCGTTGAGTCAGGCGCGTAATGAATCGACGTTTGCGAGTGTGAGGCTTTAGTCGCCCTACGCCACAAGAGGACGCGGAGCGTCCAGAACGGCGTACTGACGCGGAGCGCCGGCACGCCAGCTGGGTTTTCGCGTGTTTACAGTGCGAAGCGCGACACCATGCTGTTGAGGTCCACGGCCAGGCGGGATAGCTCGGTGCTGGCCGCGCTGGTCTGATTGGCGCCGGTGGTGGATTGTGCAGACAGGTCGCGGATGTTGACCAGGTTGCGGTCCACTTCGCGAGCGACTTGCGCCTGCTCTTCGGCAGCACTGGCGATGACCATGTTGCGTTCGTTGATCTCTTCGACTGCAACGTTGATGGTGTTCAGCGCCAAGCCCGCGCCTTTGGCGATGTTCAACGTCGATTCGGCGCGTTCGGTGCTGTTGCGCATCGAACTCACTGCCTGCTCTGTACCGCTCTGAATGCTACCGATCATGCGTTCGATTTCACTGGTCGATTGCTGCGTGCGGTGCGCCAGGGCGCGGACTTCGTCGGCGACTACAGCAAAGCCACGCCCGGCTTCACCAGCGCGTGCAGCCTCGATGGCGGCGTTGAGGGCGAGCAGATTGGTCTGGTCTGCCAGGCCGCGAATCACGTCCAGCACCTTACCGATATCACGCGATTCACTGGCCAGATTGATGATCAGTTCAGCCGTACCTTTCACATCGCCGCTCATGCGTTCGATGGCGCTGACGGTTTCCTGAACCAGATCACGACCGTCGCCAGCAGATGTCGCAGCATTGCGAGACGCTTGTGACGTGCTGACGGCATTGCGCGCGACTTCTTCCACGGCGCTGGTCATCTCGTTGACCGCGGTTGCAGCCTGCTCTATTTCGTTATTCTGCTGCACCAGCCCGCGTGCGCTTTCGTCGGTGACAGCATTGAGCTCTTCAGCAGCCGAGGCCAGTTGCGTGGCCGAACCGGAAATTCCCTGCAACGTATCGCGCAGCTTGTCCTGCATGGTTTTCATGGCCAGCAGCAAACGACCGGCTTCATCGGTACCGTCGATCTGGATCGGCCGGGTCAGGTTGCCTTGTGCGATGGTTTCCGCTGCATGCAGAGCCGTGGCAATCGGCGTGGTAATACTTTTGATCAGCATCCAGGCAAACACGATGGTCAACAGGGTGGCAGCTATCAACAGTCCGACGACCAGATTGAATGCCGAATCGTACTCGCTGGACGCATCCTTCTTCACCTGGTTCAACTGAGCCGTGTTGAACTCCACCAGTTTGCTGAGCACAACATTCATCTGGTCGGAGTTGTTGAGCATTTCGTTATTGAGCAGGCCCTGCAATTCATCGATCTTGTTGGCGCGAGTCAGGGTCTTCAGGCGCTCTTCAAGCTGGCGATATTGTCCCAGCAGTTGTACGTACTGGCTGTAAAGATTGCGCTCGTCGGGATCGCTGATGAGCTTCTCGTAAATCGCCTGAGCGTCAGTGATCTGCTTGTTGCGCATCGCCATCAACTCGATGGTTTTCTGCTGGGTTTCCGGGTCGCGGTTGACCAGCAATCGATAGGACAGAACGCGCAAACGAATGCTGACTTCAGCGAATCGGTCAAGGCTCTTGATGCTCGGCACATTGTTATCGGCCAGCACTTCAGTGGCGCCACGGATCTTGCTCATCTGAGACAGTGCAAATACACCCAGAACCAACATGAGTGTGCCGATAATGGCAAATCCAAGAAACGCTCGGGGCGCGATGTTCATATTTCGCAGGGACATAGAAAGCTTCCAGGGTCAGGTACGCAATTCATGCGATTTAACGGTGAAGGGAATGCAGTGAATGGCTGCCTATCGGTCATGCGACTAACGTCTTGAGTCAGCAGGCACTAAATATTGACGACTTATTACTGACGGTTATCTTTGGATATGGCTGACATTCGCGCAAACCCTTGAAAAGGCTGGGTTGAGGGGGGGCTAGGGTGATGTCAGTTTGCCCATTGGCTGCGCGCATTTGTCGCAGTTCTGGGCGGTCTGACGAACAGCAGGAACCGGATTCCGAATACGTAGTCACAAGCCCCCTACGCGTCTACGTTATGGACATGTCAACGTCATGACAGATCAGTATCAAAGCCTGAGCGCTGGCATGCGCAGCGACTTTTCTTTATCGTACGCGCCCGTTGAAATTTGCTTGAGAAATCAAAATGTTGGAAGCCTCCCTTAGCCAATTGGAACAACTTGTCGGTGATCTGGTGCAACAGAACCAGGCCCTTCAAGACACAAATGCACAGCTCGGTGCCGAGCTGGCAAAAGCCAAGGACGAGAACGAGAACTTGCAACTGAGCCTGATGGAGCAGGAAGAGAAGCAGGGCAGCACCGCCGCCCGTATCCAGGCACTGGTTGATCGCGCGACCAGCGCAAGCGCTGTTGGCGCATGAACGTCGATGGCAACGGTGTAACCGTTCTCACCATTCTGGGTAATGAGTACTCGGTCAAAGCCCCTGCCGGTGAAGACCTGACCCTCATGAAGGCCGCGGCGATGCTCAACGCGTCGCTGGCCGACACCAAGCGCAAATACCCGACGTTGATCGGTGACCGTCTGCTGGTTCTGGCTGCGCTGAACCTCTGTTCGCAGCAAATCGAGCTTGAGCAATTGCACAGGGTCGAGCTCAAGCGTTACCGCGAGCAGGTCGACGCGACGGTGGATGTAATCGCCAAGACCATTTCCCAGAGCTAAGTGCAGGTCGCAGTCAAAACGAGTGCGATTGCTTGCGTCTGCGCCATTGCCCGAGTCGCTCCTCCAGTAGCCGCGGGCTGTCGATCTGCTGACGACGGGCGTGGCTGAACAGGATCAGCGCCAGCTCTGCGGTGACCAGTGCATCAGCGCTGGCGTTGTGACGCTCTTCGGCATGCAGGCCAAAAAACTGCGTCCAGTCGTCCAGCCCTGCGTGACGCAGGTTGGCTTGTTCACAGAGCATCGGGGCTATTTCTGCGGCATCGAAAAACGGATGCCGCAAGCGGTAGTCCAGGCTTTCTTTCAGTGCGCGCGACAGCATGTGCTGATCGAACGGCGCATGAAAACCCAGAATCGGGCTTTCGCCGACGAACTCCATGAAATCCAGCAACGCCTCGGCCGGCTCGCTGCCCGCGGCAATCGCACTGGGCGCCAAACCATGAATAAGCACGGCCGGGCTGACCTTGTGGTCGACGCGCAACAGCGTACGCTCGAACTGTTGACCCAGATCGATGGCACCGTCTTCAATTACGACCGCACCGATGGACAGCACTTGATCGCGGTTCATGTTCAAGCCGCTGGTTTCAAGGTCCAGCACGACCCAGCGCTGTTGGCGCAAAGGCTTGTCGCTGAGGTTCGCGCAGACCGGCAGCTTTTTGAGGCGATCCAGTTGATGCGCTTGCAAGGGTGTCTTTTTCGCGCGCGGCTTGAGCCATTCGAACAGGTTCATAGTTGATAACGCAGGGTCAGGCTGGTTTGCAGCCGCTGCGCCTGGCGAAACGATTCGCGCAGAATGCGTCTGTCCAGATGGTTGAGCGTGTCAGGGTCGATGCGGTTGGAGTAAGGAAGGTTCTGGCGGCTTTGCAATTGATGTTGCTGCATGCGTGTCTGCTGAATGAAGTGGTACGCCTCTTCATACGCAGCGCCATCCAGGGGGTCGATGACTTCACGTTCGACCAGTTGGCGCAGGCGTTCCTGGGTATTGTTGACGCCGACACCATTGGCAAGCGCCAGCAGGCGCGCACCGTCGACAAAGGGCGTCAGGCCTTCGGTCTTGAGGTCCAGGGTGTCTTTTTCGCTGCCTTTGCGCGCCAGGACGAAATCCTTGAAGCGGCCCACCGGCGGCCTTTGGCGCAGTGCGTTCTCGGCCATCATGCGCTGGAACAGCTTGTTGTCTGCTACCTGATCAAGAATGCCGCGGCGCAGTTGCTCGCCGCCGCTCTCATCGCCCCAGACCACGCGCAGATCGAAATAGATACTCGATGCCAGCAGGTTCTCCGGAGTTGCCTCGCGAATAAAGGCTGCAAAGCGCTGTGACCACTCAAGCCGGGACAGGCACAGGTCGGGATTGCCGGCCATGATGTTGCCCTTGCACAGGGTAAAACCGCACTGTGCCAGGCTCTGATTGATACGTTCGGCAATCGGCAACAATAACGTGCGGATCTGCTCTGCCTCCGCCGCATCGCTGGCTTCAAACAGAATGCCGTTGTCCTGATCGGTATGCAGCGTCTGCTCGCGACGGCCTTCGCTACCAAAGCACAGCCAGCTGAATGCAATGCCGGGGTCGCCATTTTCTGCAAGCGTCAGCTCGATCACGCGGCACACGGTGTGGTCATTGAGCAGGGTAATGATCTGGGTTATCTGGGTCGAAGAGGCACCATGGGCCAGCATGCGGTCGACCAACTGGATGATATCGCCCCTCAAACCGGCGAGCGCCTCGATACGCGGCGCATTGCGGATGGTCCGTGCCAGGTGGACCAGGTCGACCCGTTGCAAGGAAAACAAATCGCGCTCCGATACCACGCCACACAATCGCCCGTCTCTGACCAGGCACACGTGGGCGATGTGACGTCCGGTCATGGCGATGGCCGCGTCGAATGCGCTGGCGTCCGGGCTCAGATGGAACGGCGACAGGCTCATGGTGCGTCTGACCGGCGCGCTGAAATCGGCATTCACATCGGCAACTGCCTCACGCAGGTCGCGCAGGGTAAAAATCCCCAGCGGGGCCTGCTGCTCGTCGACAATCACGATGCTGCCTACCTGCTGTTCATGCATCAGTTTCACCGCGTCGCGCATGGGTGTTTCAGGGCTGCACATCACCGGGTGACGCATGGCCAGTTCGCCCAGACGTGTATTCAGGGAATACTGCGTGCCCAGGGTTTCAGCGGCGCGCTGCTGGACCTGCTGATTGACCTGATCCAGCAGGCTGCTGACACCACGCAGGGCAAAGTCGCGAAACGTTGTGGAAAGCGCGAATAGCTTGATGAACGCCTGCTTGTTCAATTGCAGGCAGAAGGTGTCTTCTGCAGCCAGGTGTTCAGTGCGAGTGGCACGCTCGCCCAGCAGGGCCGCAAGTGGAAAACACTCGCCAGTGGTAATTTCAAATGTTGTTTCTGTGCCGCCTTTGGCAGAATGCGGACGTTCACCGACGATTCGCCCCTGCTTGACGATGTAAAAGTGCTCTACCGGGCCATCGCCAGGCTTGATGATGCTTTCATCCGCAGCATAGAACCGGAGCTGACACTGCTCTACAAGGTACGCCAGATGCGCGTTTTCCATCTGGTTGAAAGGCGGGAATTTTTGCAGAAACTGCATGGTGCCGTGTATGTTCTGTAGCACGGCTGTCTTGCCTGCCTGGGTGAAAGCATCTGCCTTGCTCATGGCCTGTTCCGCGTTCTTGTTATTGGTGCTCATGGTCGGCCGCTTGCAGCCAGGTGCCCATTGGACGTAAGTCTTACGCTTGAACCGAGTGACAGTGCCGTGCCTGCTGCGGCGTAACTGATTTGACGAACGCAATGGATTGCGAGCGAAGACTGGCCAGGATGCCGACGAAATGCATCGCAGATTTATCCATATCTGCTGTCGGATTAGTTCAGGGAATGATGAGACTGCAATGATTGACCACGACATTTTGAGCGATGAAGAGCGCAATGCCCTCCATGAGGTCATGCTCACGCCCGCCCGTGACGCACCGCAACGAGTTCTGATCGTCGATGACGACAGCGACGCGCGCGAGCTGCTGGCCGAAATTCTGAGCCTCAATGACATCAGTTGCATGACCGCACCCGGTGGCGACAGCGCGCTCGAAATGATCCAGACGCGTCAGTCCATCGGACTGCTGATTACCGATTTGCGCATGGCACCTTTCGACGGGCTGGACCTGATCCGCAAGGTAAGGGAGTCGGATCGCGCCGAACTGCCGATCATTATCGTCTCCGGCGATGCCAACGTGCGCGATGCCATCGATGCCATGCACTTGAACGTGGTGGACTTCCTGCTCAAGCCGCTTAACACCAAGCAGCTGGTGAAGCTGGTAAAGCGTGAGCTGGGAATGAATTGACGCGTTAGTCGTACAGTTGAATGACCAGCGTGTCGATCCCCGTTTTCATGGCGGCGGAAACTGCGCTGCAGTGCGCTGACCGTCGATATTGGAGAGCTTCTGCCAACGCAGCAGGTTACGCCAGCCGACAACGGTTGAGTCCCGTGCCCGTTCACGAACGATCAACATCAGTGGTCGCCAGGTTTCTTTGGTCAGCAAAATATCGTCAATGGCCTGCTGGGCCTTCTCCGCTGCCTGCACATCCCCGCGCTGCAAAGCCACAGCCTGAATGCCGCGATAGCCGTCTATTTCGGCGCCTGCCCGGCCCTTCATCGAGTAATTGACGTTGTACTGGCAATACTTGCTGTCCTTGCCCAGACGTTTGATTGTCGCCTCGAAAGCGTCAAGGTGTATAGCCGCGCGCAGGCGGTTGTCGGGGGTGTTTTTGTTGCCTGTCTCATCCGGCTCCAGTGTTTCGATGCAACGCATCAACCACAGATCGCGGTTGGCGGTGATTTCGGCCTGCATGTCGCGCGGCGTGGAGTAGTGCCGGTCCAGATCGGCGTCCTGTTTGTCGCCAATCAGGAAGGGCGATATTTCGTTCTTTTCCAGCGCCCAGGCCAGGTCTCGGGACATGCCCAGTTGCAAACCCAGCCCCTGACCCTGAACCCCATGGTTGGCACCTTTTTCTACTGACGTGGCCGAGCTGGCAATCGGCGCGAAGTTCAGGTTGGCGGTGACCCCCGCCCGTTGCTGAGCAGTGTCACCCTTGGCGCCGACAACGCTGATGAATCCGCCGGTTTCCGTGCGTGTTTCCTTGATTCGATCCGCTTCGACGTACACCGAAGGTTCCGGCGTCAGGGTTTGAGAGGCATCGCTTGCGCCATCCTTGAAACGTACCGCCGGGACGCGCAATGCCACACGCGCCGCGACGTTCCGGGTGCTGGACGTCGCATCTATCTGGCTGACAGAGACCTCCGGGTTACGCGCCAGTATGGCTTCCAGCGGCCCGGCGTAGCGCTGGCCCTTTTGCGGGTCGATGATGTCCCAGCGCACCATGCTGTCCAGCGCGGTCAGCATGTTGCCGCGCATTTCATCGTCCTTGTGACGGGTGCGGAAAAAGCGCATGAGGGTCGAGCTGGTTTGGGTTTCCTGAGCGGTAAAGCGGCCAGTGAGCGCAGCCTGTATCCCCACACCCTCTGCAACCGCGCTTCCTGCCGCCACACCGATGGTGACCTCGGCGGCTTCGGTTCGTGCTTTGCCGAAGGACATTTCCATCCCCAGAATCGGCATGAACAACTGGGCAAACGCTTCGTCACTGCGAGATTTCTCTGCCGAAAAGATCGGTGACACGATGGGCGATATCAAGCTGTAGGGCAGCGACGGCAAGCCTACGCCCAGCGTGCCTCCGCCGCCCAGCCGAAGCCGGTCGCGCAGGCGGCTTTCAAGAATGAACGGCTTGAAAAACGTCACAATGTCGCTTTTCTCGCTCAAATGCCGTGTTTTCAGCAGTTTTATCGCCGCGTTCAAGTCCTGATCAAGCACCTCTTCAACAGACTGAGCAGGTTGCAGCGCTGGCGGCAATATCTCGCGCAGGTGCTCATCCACGCGATTGATTGCCTCGTAGACCGACAGCTTGCTGTTCGCCAGTTCGCTGTACAGCGGCGGCAGTTCGATGTGCTGAGCTTTGTGCAGTACGTTGACTGCGCGCTTGCCGTTCGCGTCCGGCTTATCCCATATCTGTGATAGCCGCTGCTGTTGAACGCGGGCCTTGAGCAGGCTTTGCATCGATTTGCCATCGCGGTTTTTAAGCGTCACCTGCGACAGGTGAGTGCCTTTCTTTTCCAGAGATTTGAGGTGATCGAGCATGGCGTGGGCGGCCGAGATTTCAAGTTGCAGTCCTGGTGCACCCTTGGCGTTTTTCAGGGTTTCTTCCAGCATGCTGATACGCGCAGAAATCACCTGATCAACCTGCTTTCTGGGCGATTGCAGGCCCATGCTTTCGCCCACCGAGTAGGCCCGATCCAGCGTCGATTTAGCAAAGGGTGTTTTGTTCAGCGTGGGGACCAGGCGGCGTGGTAACGAGCTTTTCGCTGGGGCAGTTGCTGTTGCTTGCTCCGGGGTATTGGCCGCCACGGCGCGCATGACCCATTCCATCGTCGCTTTTTTCAGGCGCTGGTCATGCTGCGCATAGGGCGTGCCGGGAGCGTTGCTGAAATAACCGTTACGAACCGCGTTGAAGGCGGCGTGATCAACATCGTCGAACGACTTCTCGTCTCCATCCAGCTTGCTGCGCGCCACCTGTTTGGCGGTTTGCAGCCATGCCTTGACCTTGCCGTCGGGCTCTTTCTGCTGCGCTTCATCGGCATTCCAGAACACGCGCAAAGGCTTGGCCCGCTCGGCCACTATCGGTGCAGTGCCATCGCTGGAGAGCACTTGCAGCATTTCCATGCCACGCGGCACAGTTGCCAGTTTTCGACAGAGGTTGAGCGTGTCCTGCTGAATGCTGTTGTTTGTGGCGCTGCGGGTCCTGACCGACTTCGACATTTCTTCGGCAACGCGTGGCCAATGTTCCAGTGGGTGCTGGCTCAGTACGTCGAGCACACGGTTGGCACGTGTGGCGTCATTGCCCGTCACGTCTGCCAGCGCCGACGTTATTACCTCGATAACCGCGAAGGCTGGCAGCGATGTGGGTGGCGGCGTGCCTTGCAGGCGATCGCCGATACGTTGCAGGGCCGCTTGAATTTCATCCGCACCGGTTGCTACAAAAGCGTGCGCTTGACTGATCTGACTGGCGAGGTACTGCTCGCGGACGTTCTTGAGAGCGGTTTTATCGATTCGTTCTTGGACCTCGCCCTCTGCAGGCGTGGTGACCTGGTCTGATGCGGGCAGTTTCTGATCAAGTGTCTTGAGTGCAAAGCGCTCGTCATTGACGATCGCGATTCGCTGATGAATCTCGCCCAGCTCGTCGTTCAGGCGCGCAACATCGGCATCGACCCGCACCAGTCTTTTTGCCAGTTGCTGATGTGTTTGCATGGCCTGTGAACGCGTTGCAAGCGTCTGTCCAATGGCGGTGTCCAGCCTGGCGGCTTCGTCTGACCCTTCGGGCGTCTCCTGTCGCTGGGCGCGCAACGCAGAAAGCTGCGTATTGGCGTGCGCGGCCGTGTGCTCGGCCGCGGTCATGTCGTGATCGAGTGAAATCAGCTCACGAGTCTCTGCCACCTTGAGTTGCAGTTCGATTTCGATGGCAGCGTGCCGGTCGGCGAAACGGACATCCAGCGCCTGCATGCGTGTGCGCAACTCGCCCAGCCACTGCTGAGAGAACTCGGCTTTCTGTTTAACCTGATCCTGCCCCTCACTCAGCGCGCCCAGTTGCAGTACCTCTGTGCCCTGAATCAGCTCCCGAAGTTGCTGGCTGGCCAGGCGGGTGGTGGAGTCGGCCTGTTGAACGCGAGCCCTGGCATGGTCCAGTCGTTCGGTCGACGTGGGCGGGGTGGCCTGTTCGAGCGATTCAAGATGCTCGCGCGCAGCGACCAATGCGAGGGTGGCTGTGGCGAGCACCTTGCTCTGATGATCCAGCCGGGTGCTCAACTCTTTCACCGCCGCTGCGATGGTTTCAGGGCTCTGCTGTGATTTATCGGCCTTGGTCTTGGCGTTGCTGCCATTGCTGGCGACCTCGCGTAGCGGGGCAGGCTTTAGCCACGGAAAAACCTTGGTGGTAATACCCCTTACCGTTGAAGGGGCGGGGCGCTCCCAGAGAGACGTCGGCGCCGCCTTCAGGTGGGTCAGCGCCGAATCGACCATGCGCTGCAGTTCATGCGCTTCTTTTAGCAACGGATCGTGTTTCTCCTCGCTCGATAGGTGCTCACCTTCCTCCGGAATCCCGCTGCGCAAGGGCCGGTTTAAAGTACGACCGGTGCCGGGAATACCGAGACTGAAATTGGTCTGACGCTCGGAAAGCTTGCCAGCGATGCGCGTCTTCAGCCCGTGAGTTTGCTGAACACCTGGCGCTGATTTAGGTGCAGCAGGATTGGCGACTGGCGGAGGCTCAGTCGGTCTTGCCGTGACAGACGGTACTGCCGGCTGCGACGAAGATCCTGTTTCCAGAGGTACAACCGGGGTAGCAGAACGAGTATTGATTCTTAAGGTCATGAGCGGGCTCCATCGGCTCAGATATCAAGTTCGACAGATCAATACAGGTGGTGGTAGTAATCGACACTGCACATTCGGTGGTGCGTAAAACGTGTTTGAAGGGCTGTCGCCATGACGCCAAGAGGTTGCAGGCGACACTTCTTCAAACTGCCAGGGCGGCACGGGGCAGGCGTGTTTGCTCGGGGGCATAACGGGGGCTACGTTGCTGACTCGCGGTTTGCTTCCGTTGGTGAGTCAGCTGTGGCAGGTGCCTGAAACGTTTCCCTGCTTGAACGGGAGGTTTTCGTACCTGTCTGGATGGGTGGTCGATATGTGGATTCGGTTCCGCTTTTATTTTGGTGCGCGCGAGGATGGGTGAAAGGTCGTCGGGGATTCAAGGAATGGCAGGTTGATCACCGACGCAATCAGAGACGTTCGGCCCGATGAGGATCATTCCGGCATAGGCCATTCCTGACCCACCGCCCCAAGACATTGGCCCACCTGCCGACTCCAGATCATGAATCTCGGTTTCCGAGAGCAATTCGCCGGTGCGGTTATCGTAGAGACGGAAAAATGCAGGGTAGCCCCACCAAGGAAGCCATTTCGGTGAATGATCTTTATAGGGGTATGACTTTTATTAATGCGGCAGGGAGAGATATCACTGTGTGTCGTGCGCGGAAATACCTTGTAGTTACATTTTTATAATTAAGGATCGGGCTTACACATGTTGATCAAGCGCCTTACATCGGGAATGACTTTTTCCCACAAATAGGGTGGGATTCGTTTTGCTTCCACGATGTGGCGAGTTGGAAAGTATCTGGGGTATTCGAACAAAAAACGCGATGTTTACTCATCGCCTTCCCGAAGAGGCAGCAAGCTGCCTCTCAGGTCCGATGACTAAAATCCTTACATTCCTTTTTTGGCCTTGAACTCACGACGGCGACGATGCAGTACCGGCTCGGTATAGCCGTTAGGCTGTCGCGTACCTTCGATCACCAGTTCGACGGCTGCCTGGAAGGCAATGTTGCTGTCGAAGTCTGGCGCCAGCGGGCGATACAGCGGGTCATTGGCATTCTGGCGATCCACGACCGGTGCCATGCGCTTCAAGCTTTCCAGCACCTGAGCTTCGCTGACAACGCCGTGACGCAGCCAGTTGGCCATGTGCTGGCTTGAGATGCGCAGCGTTGCGCGGTCTTCCATCAGGCCGATGTCGTTGATATCCGGTACTTTCGAGCAACCTACACCCTGATCGATCCAGCGCACCACGTAGCCGAGAATGCCCTGTGCGTTGTTGTCCAGTTCGTTCTGGATTTCTTCGGGCGTCCAGTCGGTGTTCGGCGCAAGGGGAATGGTCAGAATATCATCCACCGATGCCTGCTCGCGTTGAGCCAGTTCGGCCTGGCGAGCGAATACATCGACCTTGTGGTAATGCAGGGCGTGTAGCGCAGCCGCTGTAGGCGAGGGCACCCAGGCAGTGTTTGCGCCAGCCAGCGGGTGAGCGATTTTCTGTTCCAGCATGGCGGCCATCAGGTCGGGCATGGCCCACATGCCTTTGCCGATCTGTGCGCGACCTTGCAGGCCGCATTTCAGGCCGATGTCGACGTTGGAGTTCTCGTAGGCACTGATCCATTTCTCGGCTTTCATCTGCGCCTTGCGCACCACCGGGCCCGCTTCCATCGAGGTATGGATTTCGTCACCGGTGCGGTCGAGGAAGCCGGTGTTGATGAATACCACGCGCTCGCTGGCTGCCTGAATACAGGCTTTGAGATTGACCGTGGTACGGCGCTCTTCGTCCATGATGCCGACTTTCAATGTGTTGCCCGGCAAGCCCAGCACCTGCTCGATACGCCCGAACAGTTCGTTGGTAAACGCGGCTTCCTCCGGCCCGTGCATCTTCGGTTTGACGATGTACATCGAGCCGCTGCGGCTGTTGCTGCGCGAGGTATTGCCGTTAAGGTTGTGGATCGCAGCCAGACTGGTCAGCAGGCCGTCGAGAATACCTTCCGGCACTTCCTTGCCATGCTTGTCGAGAATCGCGTCGATGGTCATCAAGTGACCTACGTTACGAATGAACAGCAGCGAACGACCGTGCAGCGTGACTTCGCCGCCTTGTGGCGTGGTGTAGACGCGGTCCGGGTTCATGGTGCGGGTGAAGGTTTCGCCGCCTTTGGACACCGATTCCGCCAGGTCGCCTTTCATCAGGCCTAGCCAGTTGCGGTAGACGACCACTTTGTCGTCGGCGTCGACGGCTGCAATGGAGTCTTCGCAATCCATGATGGTGGTCAGCGCGGCCTCCATGAGGATGTCTTTCACGCCTGCCGCATCGGTTTGGCCAACCGGGCTGGAAGCGTCGATCTGCAATTCGAAATGCAGGCCATTGTGTTTGAGCAGCACGGCGAACGGCGCTGAAGCCTCACCCTGAAAACCCACCAGTTGTGCATCGTCGCGCAGGCCCGTGTTGCTGCCGCCCTTGAGGCTGATGACCAGTCTGCCGTCGATCAATTTGTAAGCAGTCGAATCAACGTGCGAGCCAGCCGCCAAAGGGGCTGCCTGATCGAGGAATGCGCGGGCGAAGGCGATCACCTTGTCGCCACGCACCTTGTTGTAGCCCTTGCCTTTCTCCGCGCCGCCTTCTTCGCTGATGGCATCGGTGCCATAGAGCGCGTCATACAGCGAGCCCCAGCGGGCATTTGAAGCATTGAGCGCAAACCGTGCGTTCATTACAGGCACGACCAGTTGCGGTCCGGCCATGGTGGCTATTTCTTCATCGACGTTTTGTGTGGTGATCTGGAAGTCCGCTGCTTCTGGCAGCAGGTAGCCGATCTCCTGAAGGAAGGCTTTGTAAGCCGAGGCGTCGTGAGCCTGTCCGGCGCGCGATTGGTGCCACGTGTCGATCTGCGCCTGCAATTCATCTCGTTTGGCGAGCAGTGCCTTGTTCTTTGGCGCAAGGTCGTGGATCAGTTGGTCCGCACCCGCCCAGAACGCAGTGGCGTCGATGCCGGTTCCGGGTGTGGCTTCGTTCTGCACGAAGTCGAACAGGACTCTGGCGACTTGCAGGTCACCGACTTGAACGTACTCAGTCATTGCACTTGCCTCACTCTGCTCAGCAGGGTCGAGCACACTCGGGGAGCGCTCTGTTATTGATCTTGGTGTCATGTAGTACGAGATTCTGGATACTACATGAGCCGCCGTTGCGTGAAAACGTCGCTGAATATGTCATTAAACGACTGGATATTCATATCGGGTCACGATGATATTCATTGTGTTCCCAAAAGCGCCCGGGATTGTTCCATAAAGCGTGGCAAACGGTACACGATTTACCGTGCACGGGCTGCCTTCGGGGCTGTCTATACTGGTGCGACCGACGCCGTTTTCAAATCACCTGCACAGAAAAAGGAATAGACCGTGGATCATCTCGTCGTAACGCTGGTTGCTCCCGACAAACCGGGTCAGGTCGAACGTATCGCGCAGTGCATTGCCGAGCAGGGCGGTAACTTGCTGGAAAGCCGCATGTCGCGCATGGCAGGGCAATTTGCCGGGATCCTCAAGGTGGGCGTCGAGCCGGAAAAGTACGATGACCTGATCAAAGCGTTGAACGCCTGTCGGCCCATGGCATTCGCATGCTGTTGGCTGAAAGCGTGATAGAGACAACCGCCCCGACTCAGTTGATCAGCATGCAACTGGTCGGTAACGACCGCCCCGGCATTGTGCGCGACATCACCCGCTTGCTGGCCGGGCAGGGTGTCAACGTTGAACACTTGATCACCGACGTTCTCCTGCGCCCATGAGCAGCGAGTTGCTGTTCCACGCCGATGCAGTGCTGGGCGTACCGGTGGGCTTGTCGCTGGATGACCTGCAGGCAGGGCTTGAGACCCTGGCTGATGATCTGATGGTGGAGCTGGTGTTGGGTACTGAGGACTAGATTAACTTTCAGGTTATCCAAGTTAACCGTGCATCTGCCTGTGGATAACCTGGGGGAATAGCCTTGCACGCCACGTTCGCCGTGGGCTGGCGAAAGTTGATCAAAAAACCAACAGTTTCAATGGCTTGTGCACAGATAAGGTTAGCCTGCCTGTGGATAACCCTTGGAGAACCTCTTGCAGGCCACGGGGGGCGTGGCTTGCGAGGTGTTGTGTGTTTTTTGATCAGCCTCGGCTGCGGGATTTCAGCCAGATATCCACACTGTAGATTGCCAGCCCCGCCCAGATGAAGGCGAAGGTGATGATGGTGCTGGTGGTCAGGTGCTCCCCATACAGCAGCACCGCCAGCAGCAGAACCAGCGTGGGCGCGAGGTATTGCAGGAAACCCAGGGTGGTGAAGGGCAGGTGACGGGCTGCGGCGTTGAAGCACACCAGCGGGATCAGCGTCACCGGGCCTGCGGCGGCGAGCCAGATGGCTTGCGTGGTGGTCCAGAATTCCGGCTGGGCGCTCACGGCCGTCGGGTTGAGCGTTAGCCAGATCAATGCCAGCGGCACCAGCATCCAGGTTTCCACCACCAGGCCAGGCAAGGCGGCAACCGGGGCTTTTTTGCGGATCAGGCCGTAGAACGCAAAGGTCAGCGCCAGGGCCAGTGACACCCACGGCAGGCTGCCGACGTTCCAGACCTGCTGGGCGACACCAATGGTGGCGAAAGCGACCGCCAGCATTTGTAGACGCCTGAGCCGCTCGCCCAGCAACAGCATGCCCAGCAGCACGTTGACCAGCGGGTTGATGTAATACCCGAGACTGGCTTCAAGCATGCGGCCGTTGTTAACGGCCCACACGTAGACGATCCAGTTCGCAGCGATCAGCGTCCCGCTGAGTGCCAGCACGGCCAGTCGCTGTGGGTTGTTGCGCAGGTCACGCCACCAGCCGGGATGTTTCCAGAACATCAGCACGATCGAGCCAAAGAGGGCTGACCAGAGCACTCGATGGATGATGATCTCGATGGCCGGAACGGCGGAGATGGCCTTGAAGTAGATGGGGAACAGGCCCCAGATGGTGTAAGCACTCAGGCCCAGGATGTATCCACGGCGTGGATTGGCAGCTTGCATGGAGCGTCCCTTTAATACAGAAATTTCCGGTTTTATTGTGGGGTGATGCGGTTGATGGTTTTGATCGTACTCACGCTGGAGCGCTGGATGTTATACACAGGTTCGGCTGATTCACGACATCTGTGCCGCGTCGCTTGTTCAGGATCGGACGCGGAGCGTCCAGAGCTGCATGCGACGCGGAGCGCCGCACGATAATCTGGGGCTCATCAGGTCAAAACAGCTTCAACGGCTCTTCATTCAGCGCTGACATCTGCTCGCGCAGGGCCAGGATATGGTCGCCCCAGTAACGCTCTGTGCCGAACCATGGAAAGCTGTGCGGGAATGCAGGGTCGTCCCAGCGCCTGGCCAGCCAGGCGCTGTAGTGCATCAGGCGCAGGGCACGCAGTGGTTCGATCAGGGCCAGTTCGCGTGGATCGAAATCATGAAACTCGTTGTAACCGTCCATCAGCTCCGACAACTGGCCGAGGCGCTCCTGGCGATCACCGGCCAGCATCATCCAGATGTCCTGAACGGCAGGACCAAGGCGGCAGTCGTCCAGATCGACGATGTGGAACATCTCGTCGCGGCACATCATGTTGCCGGGGTGACAGTCACCGTGCATGCGAATGTTGGTATGCGGCGTGGCGGCGTAAACGTCCTCGACACGCTTGAGCAGGTCACGGGCTACCGACTCGTAAGCCGGAAGCAGGCTGCGCGGGATGCAGTCGTTTTCCAGCAGGTAATTGACCGACGCATGGCCAAAGTTATTCACACCCAGTGCTTCGCGGTGCGCAAACGGTTTGGTCGAGCCGACCGCATGGATACGCCCCAGTAACTGACCCAGGCGATACAGCTGATCCAGATTGCCCGGCTCCGGCGCGCGTCCGCCTCGGCGCGGGAATAGCGTGAAGCGAAAGCCGGCATGTTCGAACAGGGTTTCGCCGTTATGCACCATGGGCGCAACAACGGGCACTTCGACCTCGACCAGCTCGTAAGTGAAGCTGTGTTCTTCAAGGATGGCTTCGTTGGTCCAGCGCTGTGGCCGATAGAACTTGGCGATCAGCGGCTGACCATCTTCGATACCGACCTGATACACGCGGTTTTCGTAGCTGTTGAGTGCCAGGATGCGGGCATCGCTGAGAAAACCGATGCTTTCAACGGCATCTAGCACCAGATCGGGAGTGAGTGTTGCAAACGGGTGAGCCATGACTACTCCTGCGCGCAGCAGGTTGCCGCGTCGGACCGCTGATGGTAACGCAGACCGGTCCCGGTTCGCTAAACCCCTTCTGTTTAAAATGCCCAAGGGTCGAGTTGTCACCAAACGGTCATCCTCCGGTCGCTGTTTAGCCATGTTCGCCACTTAGAGTTGCCGCCAATGAGATCGATCTCAAGCGAGCGACCATGACTGATTTGAAAGAAGTTGCACGACTGGCCGGGGTTTCCCGGGCGACTGCTGCACGCGCCTTCGCAAGCCCTGAGGTGGTGCGCGCCGAGACCCGCGAGCGAGTATTCGTCGCTGCTCGTGAGCTGGGCTTTCGCCCCAATCGGCTGGGCAGACAGTTACGTCTGCAAACCACCAATCTGATTGGCGTCATCGTGCCAAACCTGCTCAACCCGGTGTTCGCCGAGCAGTTTCAGGCTATGGAAAGGGCGGCGCGGGCACGGGGCTACAACCTGTTGTTGGCGACCACCGACTACAGCGCCGAGCGTGAAAGCGCCGTTGTTGAGGAACTGCTGCGCCAGCGGGTCGACGGGCTGGTGCTGACCGTAACCGACGCCGAGCACAACCGTGTGCTGGAGAGCCTGGCCATCGAGGACACGCCGTTCGTGCTGGCCTATCACCAGACCGACAATGAGGAGTACAGCGCTGTGTCTGTGGATAACCGCGCAGGCATGGCGCTGGCGACGCGGTATCTGATCAACGCCGGCCATCGGCGTATTGCGATGGTCGCAGGCCCGGTCATGCAGTCCGACCGCGCCCGCCTGCGTTACGAAGGCTATCGCGATGCCATGAACGAGGGTGGGCTTGAGGCGCGCCCGGTGATTGAAATGCCTGCCCATACCAACGCCGACTTCGCCGCGCTCGAACCGTTGTTACGTGGTCCGACTGCGCCAAGCGCGCTGGTCTGTTCCAACGATCTATTGGCTATCAGCCTGATCGCCGAATTACGCCGCAATGGTTGGGGTGTTCCCGAGCGTCTTTCGGTCATCGGCTTCGACGGCATCACGCTGGGCACGCAGATGCACCCGACGCTGTGCAGTGTGGTTCAGCCGATTACCGAACTGGCGCACATCGTCATCGACCAGTTGCTGTCGCGGATTGCCGGCGCGGCACCGGTTTCTCATTGTCTGCCGTGCCATATCCGGCCCGGCGAAAGCACCCAGCCCTACCAGGAGATGCTTCATGCTCAGCCTCAGTAAAACCCTCGCGGCACTGCTGTTATGTAGTGCGGCCAGCCTCGCCCAGGCCGCCGAAACCGCCATCTGCTACAACTGCCCGCCTGAGTGGGCTGACTGGGGCACGCAGCTCAAGGCCATTGCCGACAGCACCGGTGTACAAGTGCCGCTGGACAACAAGAACTCGGGGCAGGCGCTGGCGCAGATCGTCGCCGAGCAGGCCGCGCCGGTCGCAGACGTGGTGTATTACGGCGTGACCTTCGGCCTGCAAGCGCAAAAGGCCGGTGTGGTCGATACCTACAAACCCAAGCACTGGGACGACATTCCCGCAGGCCTGAAGGACCCTGAAGGGCACTGGTTCGCCATTCATTCCGGCACGCTGGGCATCATGGTCAATGTCGACGCACTGGGCGGTCTGCCGGTGCCGCAAAGCTGGGCGGATCTGCTCAAGCCCGAATACAAGGGCATGGTCGGCTACCTCGACCCCTCCAGTGCATTCGTCGGGTACGTGTCCGCCGTTGCGATCAATCAGGCCATGGGCGGCACACTGGACAACTTCGGCCCGGCCATCGACTACTTCCAGAAGCTGGCGAAGAACTCGCCCATCGTGCCCAAGCAAACCGCTTATGCACGCGTACTGTCCGGTGAACTGCCGATTCTGGTCGACTACGACTTCAACGCCTATCGCGCTCGCTACAAGGACAAGGCCAACGTCGCTTTCGTGATTCCCAAGGAAGGCACCATTGGCGTGCCGTACGTGATGAGCATGGTTGCCAAGGCACCGCACCGCGCCAATGCCGAGAAGGTGCTGGATTTCGTCCTGTCTGACGAGGGCCAGGCGCTGTGGGCCAAGGCTTATTTGCGTCCAGTGCGCTCGAAGATGCCTGCCGACGTGGCCGCGCAGTTCCTGCCCGACAGCGATTACGCTCGTGCCGGTGTGGTGGATTACCAGCACATGGCTGCCGTGCAGGAAGCCTTTGCTGCCCGTTATCTGCGTGAGGTGAAGTAATGTCAGCCTCGCCGGGACACGCGCTGGCTCTGCACAAGGGCGGATTTATGAAGCTGCGGCTGCGGTGGCACTTGCTCCGGCGCTGGCGGTGTTGCTGGCATTCTGGCTGCTGCCGCTGACCCACCTGATCCTGCTCGGCGCGCAAGGTTCTGACGGCAGCGGTTACTGGCAGGTGTTGAGCAGTGCTCAATACCTAGGCAGCCTGGCGCAGACCTGTCTGCTGGCACTGGTGGTCACGCTTGCGGCGTTGCTGGTCGGCGGTATCAGCGGTGTGTTTCTGGCCCGTAACCAGTTTTTCGGACGCTCTGCGCTGGTGGCGTTGCTGACCTTTCCGCTGGCGTTTCCTGGCGTAGTGGTGGGCTTTCTGGTGATTCTGCTGGCCGGTCGCCAAGGCATCTTCGCGGGACTCGGGCTGGAGCTGGCTGGCGAACGCTGGATATTCGCCTATTCGCTTACCGGTTTGTTCATTGGCTACCTGTATTTCTCGATTCCGCGCGTGATTCTCACCGTCATGGCCGCTTGCGAAAGCCTGGACCGCAGCCTTGAAGAAGCTGCGCATTCGCTGGGCGCGGGTCATTGGCGGGTGGTGTGCGATGTAATCGTTCCGGGGCTGGCACCCGCGCTGGTGTCCTGCGGTGCGATCTGCTTCGCCACGTCGATGGGCGCATTCGGTACTGCATTTACGCTTGGTACGCGCCTGAACGTCACGCCGGTGGCGATCTACAACGTGTTCACCAATTACGCCAACTTCACCGTAGCCGCCGCGCTGTCGGTGATCCTCGGGCTAGTGACATGGGCGGTGCTGTTGCTGGCCCGTCGCATGGTCGGGACATCAGGGGTTGCCCTTTGAAACGTTCTCCATTGTTTGCTGCGCAACTGGCATTCACGTTACTGGTTTGTGCGTTCATGCTGGTCCCGGTAGTGCTTTCGCTGCTTGCCGGGCTGACCCGCAATTATTTTCTGGGCCTGTCGAGCGGTTTGACATTCGACTGGCTGGTGCAGGTCTGGCAAGCCTATTCACCGACCGTCTGGTTGTCGCTGCAACTGGCTGTGGCCTGTGCGATCTGCGTATGCCTGGTCGGCGTTCCGGCGGCGTATGCGCTGGTGCGCATGAACAATCGCTTCAGCCGGGCCTTTGAAGAACTGATGGTCCTCCCCGTCGCCATGCCCGGCCTGGCCAGCGCCCTGGCGTTGCTGCTGACCTACGGCCAGTTCGGCAGCTTTCGCAGCAGCTGGCTGTTCATTCTGGTGGGCCATGTGTTGTTCACGTTGCCGTTTCTGGTGCGCCCGGTCATGGCGGTCATGCAGCGTCAGCAACTGCCGGTTCTTGAAGAGGCTGCCGCCAGTCTGGGCGCCGGGCCGATCAAGCGCTTTTTCAGCGTGGTGGTGCCCAATTGCCGGGCCGGAATTCTGGCCGGTGTGCTGATGGTCGTGACCCTGTCGCTGGGCGAGTTCAACCTGACCTGGATGCTGCACACGCCGATGACCAAGACCCTGCCGGTCGGTCTGGCCGACAGCTACGCCTCAGCCCGACTGGAAGTCGCCAGTGCCTACACCCTTCTTTTTCTGTTGCTGATTGTGCCGCTGCTGATTGCGTTGCAGGCCATCAGTGCGCGTCTTGCCCGTGGAGAGAGCCGATGAGCGGAACTACCATTCGCCTGAAAGGCTGCCGCAAGGCATTTGCCGACGGCACCGTTGCTGTACAGGATCTGCACTTGACCATCGAGCCTGGCGAAACGCTGGCGATTCTCGGTCCGTCCGGTTGCGGCAAGACCACCACCTTGCGTCTGATCGCCGGGCTTGAACGTCCGGACGTCGGTCAGGTGTTGTTCGATGATCAGGACGTTACGCGCCTGCCTATCGAGCGGCGTGACGTCGGGATGGTGTTTCAGAACTACGCGCTGTTCCCGAATCTAGACGTCGCCGGGAACATTGTTTACGGCCTGAAGATTCGCGGCCTGTCGCCTGCCGAACGAAGCAAGCGTTGCGATGAGTTGCTGGAACTGGTTGGCCTGACCGGTCATGGCAATCGTCGTGTCAACGAGCTTTCTGGTGGTCAGCGTCAACGGGTCGCGCTGGCCAGGGCTCTGGCACCGCGTCCGCGGGTGCTGCTGCTCGACGAGCCGCTGGCGGCACTGGATGCGCAGTTGCGTGAGCGCTTGCGCAGCGAGCTCGATCAGTTGTTGCGTGGGTTGGGCATCACCTCGGTGTTCGTCACCCACGATCAGGGCGAAGCCATGGCCCTGGGCGACCGGATTCTGGTCATGGAAAAAGGCTGCGTCTCGCAATTGGCGACGCCCAGGGAAATCTATCAACAACCTGCCAATGCGTTCGTCGCCGGGTTTGTCGGCAATCTGAATGCGTTCAGCGTGGTCGAGCGCACCCCGTCAGGCCTCAAGGTGAGCGGCGGCGAGCTGCCGTGGAACGGCGCTGATCTGCCGGGCACGGTCTACTGCCGCCCGGAACATCTGCGCCTGATGCCGGAGCGCGGGCACCTTCAGGGTCGCTTGGTCGGGCAGTTTTTTCAGGGTGCGCAAAGTCGTTTGCTGGTCGATGTCGGAGGTCCGCAGCCGATGTTGGTGGACAGCACCGACAACGTTATTCACGCCGCCAACGCTGCCATCGCCCTGAGTGTTGAGCCGCAGGCGCTGTTCACCCTGCATTCGTAACATCGTTTCCGTAGAGAGATTATTTTGAATCGTCCGTTTCTTATTGCCCAGATCAGTGACTTGCACCTCAAGGCCGACGGGCGCCTGACCTATGGCGTGGTCGATACACTGGGTGCATTGCGCCGCGCAGTCGAACACATCAACGCCAGCAAGCAGCGCCCAGACATAGTGGTGATCAGTGGTGATCTGGTGGACTTCGGGCGTGAGGACGAATACGCCGTGCTCAAGCCTGAGCTGGAACGCCTGCACATGCCGTTCTATCTGGTGCCCGGTAATCATGACGATCGACACAACCTGCTGGCTGCGTTTGCCGAACAGGTGTACCTGCCATTGTCGGCCAGCGGACCTCTGGACTGGGTGGTGGAGAAATACCCGGTACGTCTGATCGGCATGGACACGACCATTCCCGGCGAGCATGGCGGACAACTGGATTACTGTCAGTTGGACTGGTTGCACGCGCAGCTGTCACGTCGTCCTTATGTACCGACGGTGATCATCCTGCACCATCCGCCGTTCATTACCGGCATAGGGCACATGGACCGCGAACCCTTCGGCAACGCGTCGGCGCTGGAGCGTGTGATTGCCCAGCATCCGCAAGTGGAGCGTTTGTTGTGCGGGCATTTGCATCGCCCCATGCAGCGGCGTTTTGGTGGCAGCGTGGCAAGCATCTGCCCTGGCACCTCACACCAGATCGTGCTGGACCTCGACGAAGCCGCGCCTGCCCATTTCAACCTGGAACCGGCAGGCTACGTGCTGCATCGCTGGCATTCGGAACAGGGGTTTGTCAGTCATAACGCAGTGTTCGGCGACTATGAAGGGCCATACCCGTTCTACGATGTGAACGGGTTGATTGATTAATTGATTGCTCATCGCTCCCACGCTCTGCGCCCGGCGTGATACTCAAGTCTTGATGAGCCCGGAAAGCGGGGCTCGACGCGCAGTATCAGGCGGAGTAAAGATCCTTGTGGGAGTGAGCTTGCTCACGAAGACGGTGTTTCAGTCGATGCATTTTCGACGATCATACAGCCCTCTTCGCGAACAAGTTCGCTCCCACGGCCTCCGGCCAGAATCAATAGCAGACCTTTATATAACGATGAGCGATCTGCGTCCTCTTCCTGATTGCCGATCAGGCGCCGATAACGCCGCCATCTTCCCGGGTGATGACCATCACCGATGAGCGCGGTTTACCGTTGGGCAAATGCTCGGGGAACGTGGAACCACCGTTTTCACCGGGATGCTGGATGCCGATGAACATGGTTTTATAGTCCGGCGCAAAGCTGATGCCGGTGATTTCGCAACCAATCGGCCCGACCAGAAAGCGACGAATTTCGCCGCTGGCAGGATCGGCGCAGAGCATCTGGTTATTGCCCATGCCCGCGAAGTCACCCTTGTTGCTTGAGTCGCCATCGGTCTGAATCCACAGCCTGCCGGCTTCATCAAAGCTCAGGCCGTCGGGGCTGTTGAACATGTTCTGCGCGTTGATATTGCTCGACCCGGCCTGCGGTGTACCGGCATGCACAGTAGGGTTACCCGCGACCACGAACAGGTCCCAGTCGAAGGTCATCGCTGAAGGATTGCTGCCTTCTTCGCTCCAGCGCAGGATCTGCCCGTATTGGTTCTTGGCGCGCGGATTCGGCCCGCCTACAGGCTGACCCTCTTCGCCGCGTTTGACGTTATTGGTCAGTGTGCAATAGACCTGACCGTCTTTGGGACTGACTACGATCCACTCCGGGCGGTCCATGCGCGTGGCTTTTACAACGCTGGCCGCCAGGCGCGCGTGAATCAGCACTTCTGCCTGATTATTGAAACCGGCAGCCACGTCCAGGCCATTCTTGCCATGAGTCAGTTCGACCCACTGGCCCTTGCCTTTCGGATGATCCGGATTGCTGTCGCCTGCATCGAACTGCGCCACGTACAAGGTGCCGTGGTCGAGCAGGTTACGGTTGGCTTTGGGGTTCTGGTGATCGATCTTGTCGCGGCTGATGAATTTGTAGATGAACTCGCCACGCTCGTCGTCGCCCATGTACACCACGGCGCGGCCACCCTTGGTTTGGGTGAAGGCCGCGTTCTCATGCTTGAAGCGACCGAGTGCAGTGCGTTTGACCGGTGTGGACTTGGGGTCGAACGGATCGATCTCGACCACCCAGCCATGACGGTTGACCTCATTGGGGTTTTTCGCAACGTCGAAGCGTGGGTCGTGCGGGTGCCAGTTGATCTCCTTGCTGGCGGCAACCACGCCATAGCGCTTCATGCCTGCGTCGAACTTCTGCTCGGCGTTGCTGCTGCCGAAGCAATCAGTGAAGTTCTCTTCGCAGGTCAGGTAAGTGCCCCACGGCGTCTGGCTGCTGGAGCAGTTCTGAAATGTGCCGAGCGCCTGGGTGCCGGTCTTGTCGGCGTCCGTTTTGAGCCAGTCGTGCCCGGCTGCCGGACCACTCAGGCTGATCGGCGTGTTGCCATGAATGCGACGGTTGTAGCGCGAGTCCTGAACGAACTGCCACTTACCATTGTGCTGCTGCACTTCGATCACGGAAACGCCTTCTGCAGCCAGTGCCTTTTGCACTTCTTCAGCCGATTGCGGCTCCTTGCCGTGATCGAAAAGGTAGCGGTAATTGGTGTATTCGTTGTTGATCGCCATCAGTGCGCGATCCTTGTGGCCTGGCATCGGGAACAGGCACATGCCGTCGTTGTTGTCGCCGAACTGCACCTCCTGAGCCTGGGCTGTGCCCTTGCCGCTCGGGTCGAAAGCCGGGCCGCCTGCCTGCAAAGGCTGGCCCCAGCTGATCAGAACCGATGAGGTGTAGCCTTGCGGCAGGCTGATGCTGTCGGCAGTGGCGGCAGGGATGCTCTGGAAGCCCAGCAGTGTGCCGGACGCTGCGCTGATGCTGTTCGCGAGAACCGTGCGGCTCAACAGGTTGCCACCCAGAAACATCGCTGCGCCGCACAGGGCACCTGCGCTGATGAAGCCGCGGCGGGTGAGGCCGACCTTGTCTGTGCCGACCAGGTTTTCCAGATCTGTGGTTTGATTTTCTTCTAATAGTTTCATCATCACGGCTCCCTCGAATATGGCAGCCACCTTAGTGCGCACATATGACGGAATTGTGTCGCGGTAATGACTTGCCGACGCTTACATCGGTATACCCAGCAACACCAGTGAAGCGGCAAATCTTGCCTGCACCGTGGCACCGGTTTTCAGCTGTCGTGCATGCAGGTGCTCAGGTGTCGCCAGGGCGCACAGCGTCTGGCCGCTGGGGAGTGTGATTCGCACTTCGCTTGGGCCATCTTCAGCGTCGGTCACGCTGTCGATTCGGCCGATCAGGCAATTGTTTCCATTTGTTTCTTTGCTGTTGTCTGCATGCAGTTCCAGCCAACCGGCCTTGATCAGTGCAACCACCTCCGTGCCGTTTTCCAGCTCCAGACGCAGGGTGCTGTCATGGGTAACCTGTGCTTCGATGAACACCTCGCCAGCCAATTGCAGGCGAACCTGATCGTTGTGTCCCTGACGGGTGATGTTGACGATCCGCCCCAGCAACTGGTTGCGTGCGCTGGTACGCAAGGTCAGGCGATTGAGCAGGTCAAGGTCGCTGCTGTCTTCGGCCGCTTCCAGCACTTGGGCCTGCAATGCCTGCACCCGCTGATAAAGACGCAGCACTCGCTCGCCCTCTAGCGACAGCTTAGCGCCGCCACCGCCACGTCCGCCGACACTGCGTTCTACCAGCGGCTTTTGCGCCAGATTGTTCAGCTCATCAATGGCGTCCCATGCTGCCTTGTAGCTCAAGCCTGCGCTTTTCGCGGCACGGGTGATCGAGCCCTGTTCGGCAATGTGCTGCAACAACGCGATACGTTGCGGGCGGTGGACCATGTGTTGCGTCAGCAAGGTGGGTAGCGACATGGTAATCCGGGGCGGTCGAGTAGGAGAGGGCAGTATGATCGCTCTCGCGCATGGCGTCGAAAACCGGACGCGGAGCGTCCAGGGCTGCGCTACCACGCGGAGTGTGGAAGCGATGAGCGTTTTGAGGTTTCTGAGCATAGCGCCCAATCAATCCCCAGGCTTCGGCGTTCTTGCCAGGCAGTACACGTCCACTCTTCGCGCGCCGGCCTTGTTCAGGAGTCGCGCAATGACCTCTGCCGTCGAACCGGTGGTCAGGACGTCGTCCACCAGCGCCAGGTGCTTGCCCTGCACCCAGTCGGGATCAACGAGGGTGAAGGCGTCGCGCAGGTTGCGTTTGCGTGCCTTGGCGTCCAGCCCCTGTTGCGCTGTTGTCTCCCGGCTGCGCAACACATGGTGTTCGTCAACGGGCAGTTGCAACTGTTTACCCAGCCACCCGGCCAGCATCGCCGCCTGGTTATAGCCGCGCTGGCGCAGGCGCTTGTTGGCGAGAGGAACAGGAATCAGGTAATCGGGACGTGGCAGGTCTTCCTCGAAACGGTGGTGCAGAAACTGCCCGCACAGTTCGGCCAGCAGGCGTCCCATCGGCCATTTACCGTTATGTTTGAATCGGGTAATCAGGCTGTCCACCGGGAAGTCGTACAGCCACGGCGCGATGACCTGCGCAAATCCGGGAGGGCGCTTGCAACATTGCGCGCAGCTCATGCCGGAGAGGGGTAACGGCAGCGCACAGCAGTCGCACTGGCCGCCCAGCCATGGCAGCTCGGCTTCGCACGGCACGCAGACAGGCATTGGCACCTCGCTGCGCTCATCGCATAACAAACAGTGTTGTTTGTTTTTTAACCAGATGTAAACCTCGTATTGGCGGTTGGGTTGACAGCGCATGGCTCTTCCTTAAATATGCCCGACATCCGTGTAGCGCATGGTGCCTTTACGCCCTCGCGCATTGCCCAGAAACACCAAGGAGCCGCCCGATGAGCGCCAGCACCACCGCCACTTTGCGTCACGACTGGACTTTAGCCGAGGTCAGGGCGCTGTTCGTACAGCCATTCAATGACCTGCTGTTTCAGGCGCAAACGGTGCACCGCGCTCATTTCGACGCCAACCGTGTGCAGGTTTCCACGCTGCTGTCGATCAAGACCGGCGCTTGCCCGGAAGACTGCAAGTACTGTCCGCAGTCCGGTCACTACAACACCGGTCTTGAGAAAGAAAAACTGCTGGAAGTGCAGAAGGTGCTTGAGGAAGCAGCGCGTGCCAAAGCCATTGGTTCGACCCGTTTCTGCATGGGCGCGGCCTGGAAGCATCCTTCCGCCAAGGACATGCCTTACGTGCTGGAGATGGTCAAAGGCGTGAAAGCCATGGGCATGGAAACCTGCATGACCCTCGGCCGTCTCGATCAGGAGCAGACCGAAGCGCTGGCCACTGCCGGGCTGGACTACTACAACCACAACCTCGACACCTCGCCGGAGTTCTACGGCAGCATCATCACCACCCGGACCTACAGCGAGCGCCTGCAAACCCTGGCCTACGTGCGCGATGCCGGGATGAAGATCTGCTCGGGCGGCATTCTGGGCATGGGCGAGTCCCTCGACGACCGCGCCGGGCTGCTGATCCAGCTGGCAAACCTGCCGGAGCACCCGGAGTCGGTGCCGATCAACATGTTGGTCAAGGTTGCCGGTACGCCGCTGGAAAACGCCGAAGACGTCGACCCGTTCGACTTCATCCGCATGCTCGCGGTGGCACGGATTCTCATGCCGCAGTCCCACGTGCGGTTGTCTGCCGGGCGCGAAGCGATGAACGAGCAAATGCAGGCGCTGGCCTTCTTCGCCGGTGCCAACTCGATTTTCTATGGCGACAAGCTGCTGACCACCGCCAACCCGCAAGCCGACAAGGACATGCTGTTGTTCTCCCGTCTGGGCATCAAGCCCGAAGCGGGCGAAGGCCATGCTGATGAAGTGCATCAGGCTGCCATCGAACAGGCGCTGGTCGAACAGCAAAGCAGTTCGATGTTCTACGACGCTGCTTCTGCCTGACCCCTTGAACGGGCCGGCCTGCTCCGGCCCGTGTTGAACTGCCATCTTTCGGACCGGGGCCTGCATGTCTTTCGATCTCCGCACGCGCCTCGACGCCCGTCGCGCCGAACATCTCTACCGCCAGCGCCCATTGCTGCAAAGCCCGCAAGGCCCGCAGGTGGTTGTCGATGGTCAGCCATTGCTGGCGTTCTGCAACAACGATTACATGGGCCTGGCCAACCATCCGGAAGTGATCGCCGCCTGGCAGGCAGGTGCCGAGCGTTGGGGCGTGGGCGGCGGGGCGTCGCATCTGGTGATCGGCCACAGTACGCCGCACCACGAACTGGAAGAAGCATTGGCCGAGCTGACCGGTCGTCCTCGCGCGCTGTTGTTCTCCAATGGCTATATGGCCAACCTCGGCGCGGTGACAGCCTTGGTCGGGCAGGGCGATACGGTGCTGGAAGACCGCCTCAATCATGCCTCGCTGCTGGATGCCGGTCTGCTCAGCGGCGCACGGTTCTCGCGCTATCTGCACAACGATGTGACCAGCCTGACAAGCCGCCTGGAGAAATCCGTGGGCGATACGCTGGTGGTCACTGACGGCGTGTTCAGCATGGATGGCGACATCGCTGACTTGCCTGCGCTGGCCCAGGCTGCGAAGGCCAAGGGTGCCTGGCTGATGGTGGATGACGCCCACGGCTTCGGGCCGCTGGGTGCAAACGGTGCCGGAATCGTCGAGCACTTCGGCCTGAGCATGGAGGATGTGCCGGTACTGGTCGGCACCCTCGGCAAATCGTTCGGCACCTCTGGAGCATTCGTGGCCGGCAGTGAAGAGTTGATCGAAACCTTGATCCAGTTCGCCCGGCCCTACATTTACACCACCAGCCAGCCACCTGCGCTGGCCTGCGCGACCTTGAAAAGCCTGCAACTGCTGCGTACCGAACATTGGCGTCGCGAGCATCTGGCGAGCCTGATCCAGCAGTTTCGTCAGGGGGCCGAGCAGGTCGGCCTGCAATTGATGGACAGCTTTACGCCGATCCAGCCAATCCTGATCGGCGATGCCGGACGGGCTCTGCGTCTGTCGCAGTTGCTACGTGAGCGTGGCTTGCTGGTGACGGCGATTCGTCCGCCGACCGTGCCTGCTGGCAGTGCCCGATTGCGCGTAACGTTGTCTGCAGCGCACAGCAAGGCCGACGTACAGCTATTATTAGAGGCTCTGGAGCAGTGCTACCCGCTGCTGGATGCAAGTGAATCCACGGAGCCCGTCCATGCGTGATCGTTTGATTCTACTGCCGGGCTGGGGCTTGGGCGTTTCGCCGCTGGAGCCGCTTGCCGCCGCGTTGCGCGGGCTTGACGAGCACCTGCGGGTCGAAATCGAGCCGTTGCCGGATATCGACAGCTGCGACCTGCCTGACTGGCTCGACGAACTGGACGCCAACCTGCCGGATAACGCCTGGCTGGGCGGCTGGTCGCTGGGCGGCATGCTCGCCGCCGAGCTGGCAGCACGGCGTGGCGAAGGTTGCTGCGGGCTGCTGACCCTGGCCAGTAATGCCTGTTTCGTCACCCAAGGCGCGTGGCCGAATGCGATGCCCGCGCAGTATTTCGATGCGTTTCTGGCCGGCTGTTCCGCTGACCATGACGCGACCCTCAAGCGTTTCAGCCTGTTATGCACTCAAGGCGCAGTAGACTCACGCGGTCTCGCCCGGTTACTCAAGGCTGGCGCGCCGCACAGCTCCAAAACTGCTTTGGTCGATGGGCTGAAGATACTCCAGCAACTCGATACACGTAGCGCGCTGCAAACCTATCGCGGCCCGCAACTGCACCTGTTTGCCGGACTCGATGCGTTCGTGCCGGCTGAAGCAGCAAGTGATCTGCTGGCCTTGTTGCCGGATGTCGAGGTCGGTCTGATCGAACAGGCCAGCCATGCATTCCTTGTGGAAAACCCCCACGGAGTAGCCGCTGCGATTCACGCCTTTCTGCACGAGTTGGACGATGACTGATCTTTCTATGCCCAAACCGCCCTCTGTCCTGCCGGACAAACGGCAGGTCGCCGCGTCCTTTTCCCGGGCCGCGGGCAGCTATGACAGCGTGGCCGAACTACAGCGCAGCGTCGGCAGCGAGCTGCTGTCGCGTCTGCCTGCGCAGTTCAGTCCGGTTCGCTGGCTGGATCTGGGGAGCGGCACTGGCTATTTCAGCCGGGCACTGGATCAGGTTTTCAGTGGCAGCGAAGGCATCGCGCTGGATATCGCCGAAGGCATGTTGCGCCATGCGCAGCCATTGGGCGGTGCACAGCACTTTGTGGCAGGTGATGCCGAGCACCTGCCACTGCGTGATCAGAGTTGCGGGCTGATTTTCTCCAGCCTCGCTGTGCAGTGGTGTGCGGATTTCGCCGCGGTGCTCCGTGAGGCTCACCGGGTATTGCAACCAGGCGGTGTGTTTGCCTTCGCCAGCCTGTGCGTCGGCACGCTGTACGAGTTGCGTGACAGCTGGCAGGCAGTCGACGGCCAGGTTCATGTAAACCGCTTTCGTCACGAGGATGATTATCGTCAGTTGTGCGCTGCCAGCGGTTTACAGGTGCGCAGCCTGGATGTGTGCCCGCAGGTGTTGCATTACCCCGATGTGCGCAGCCTGACGCATGAGCTGAAAGCGCTCGGGGCGCACAACCTCAACCCTGGGCGGCCCAGTGGCCTGACCGGACGCGAGCGGATCAAGGGCATGGTTCAGGCCTACGAAGCCTTCCGTCAGGAAGCCGGTCTGCCCGCTACCTATCAAGTGGTGTACGCGGTGCTTGAAAAAGCCTGACGGCTCCACGTCATAAGGAAGATTACCGAGATGAGCGCTGCTTATTTCATCACCGGAACCGATACCGATGCTGGCAAGACCACGGTAGCTGCCGGTTTGCTGCATGCCGCCCGCTTGAAGGGCTTGAGCACCGCAGCGGGCAAGCCTGTGGCATCCGGTTGCGTAGTGACTGCACAGGGACTACGCAATTCCGACGCGCTGGCGTTACAGGCCGAGTGCTCTGTCGAGCTGAATTACGATGAAGTCAATCCGCTTGCTTTCGAACCGGCCATTGCGCCGCATCTGGCCGCGCGCGAGGCAGGTGTCGTGTTGACGGTCGACTCGTTGCTGAGGCCGATGCAGCATATTCTGGATAAACAGGCCGACTTCACCTTGATCGAAGGCGCAGGCGGCTGGCGCGTGCCCTTGGCCGGGCAGAGCAACCTGTCCGATCTGGCGCTTGCGCTGGATCTGCCGATCATTCTGGTGGTGGGCGTGCGTCTGGGCTGTATCAATCATGCGCTGCTGACTGCCGAAGCCATCGCCCGGGACGGTCTGCACCTGGCAGGCTGGGTGGCCAACGTCATAGACGCAAACACCTCGCGGCTTGAGGAAAACCTCGCCACGCTGGTCGAGCGTCTGCCTGCACCCTGTCTTGGACGCGTGCCACGATTAAACGAGGCGAGCGCCGGAAATGTGGCGCAATACCTTGAATTAGGGCAACTGCGCTGACAGCGTCGCTATCTTGCTGACAGGCAACGTTGTTTTGGTTTTTTCAAGAGTCAGGCTATCATGCGGCCTAGTGCCATTAGTCTATTTGTCGAGTATTTCTGCGCAAATGCTGGTTCAATGGCACGTGTTCGTTTTTTTGAACTGAGGATCGGCTTATGCAAATCACCATGAACAACACCCTTTATCCGGGCCTGAGCGCTATGCAGGTCGGGCAAGGTCGTGTGGATCAGGCGGCCACCCAGATCGCCAGCTCCAACATCGAAGTGTCGGGCAGAAGTCAGTCTTCTGACTTTCAGCTCGAAAACCTGCGTTCCGTCGACCGCAGCCAGCGTTCTGACCTGTCTGCCAATATTGTCGAGCTCAACGCTGGCAAGAATCAGGTCGAAGCCGGGGTTGCGGTTCAAAAGGCCAGCGACGAAGCGCTTGGCACTCTGATCGACACTTACGCTTAACATCCTGTGTTCTAAAGCTTCGTGTAACGCCCACGCCGTGCCACACCTGCACGGCGTCGTTTGCTGAATTGCCCGCCATCACCCTCCTGTATCGCCCCCGTAGCACCTTCCGCCCTCGACTAAACTTGCGCTTACGTTTTTCCTGCGCCTGATCCCTTTGCCTGCGCGGTCTGTAGAGCAGGGTGGACGAATGGTGCGCGCTTCGCTATTGACAAGGTTTAGGCGTAAACGTATGTTTCAAACACCTGTTTGACCGCAAGGCATACGAGATTGTCTGGTGCTTGAGGCTATGCTTTCAGCGACCGCCCGGTCATTCGTTCCAGGATTCATCAGCAGAGGTTTATCGCTATGCCTGACTACAAGGCCCCCTTGCGTGATATTCGTTTCGTCCGTGATGAGCTGCTCGGTTATGAAGCGCACTATCAAAGTCTGCCAGCCTGTCATGACGCCACCCCGGACATGGTCGACGCCATTCTCGAAGAGGGTGCCAAGTTCTGCGAGCAGGTTCTGGCACCGCTGAACCGGGTGGGCGATACCGAGGGCTGCACCTGGAGCGAGTCGGGCGTGAAGACACCGACCGGTTTCAAGCAGGCTTACAAGCAATTTGTCGAGGGCGGCTGGCCGAGTCTGGCGCATGACGTTGCGCATGGCGGCCAGGGCTTGCCCGAGTCGCTGGGTCTGGCGGTGAGCGAGATGGTCGGCGAAGCGAACTGGTCGTGGGGCATGTACCCTGGCCTGTCGCATGGTGCGATGAACACCATCTCCGAGCACGGCACCCCCGAGCAGCAGGACGCCTACCTGACCAAGCTGGTCTCCGGCGAATGGACCGGCACCATGTGCCTGACCGAATCCCACTGCGGCACTGACCTGGGCATGCTGCGCACCAGGGCTGAACCTCAGGCTGACGGGACCTACAAGGTTACCGGCACCAAGATTTTCATTTCCGCTGGCGAACACGACATGGCCGATAACATCGTCCACATCGTGCTGGCGCGCCTGCCGGACGCACCGGCTGGCACCAAAGGCATTTCGCTGTTCATTGTGCCCAAGTTCCTCTCGGCTGCCGATGGCAGCATCGGTGAGCGCAACGCGGTTAACTGTGGCTCCATCGAACACAAGATGGGCATCCACGGCAACGCCACCTGCGTGATGAACTTCGACGGCGCTACCGGCTACCTGATCGGCCCGCCGAACAAGGGCCTGAACTGCATGTTCACGTTCATGAACACCGCGCGTCTGGGCACTGCGCTGCAAGGTCTGGCGCATGCCGAAGTGGCCTTCCAGGGCGGCCTGCAATATGCCCGTGACCGTCTGCAGATGCGTTCGTTGACCGGCCCTAAAGCACCGGACAAGGCCGCTGACCCGATCATCGTCCATCCAGACGTGCGCCGCATGCTGCTGACCATGAAGGCTTTCGCCGAAGGCACGCGTGCCATGGTGTACTTCACGGCCAAACAGGTCGATATCGTCAAGTACAGCGAAGACCCGGAGCAAAAGAAAGCCGCCGACGCCTTGCTGGCGTTCATGACGCCGATTGCCAAGGCTTTCATGACCGAAGTGGGCTTTGAGGCCGCCAACCACGGTGTGCAGATCTACGGTGGTCACGGTTTCATTGCCGAGTGGGGCATGGAACAGAACGTTCGCGACAGCCGGATTTCGATGCTGTACGAAGGCACCACTGGCATTCAGGCTCTCGACCTGCTGGGCCGTAAAGTGCTGATGACTCAGGGCGAAGCGCTCAAGGGCTTCACCAAGATCGTCCACAAGTTCTGCCAGGGCAATGAGGGTAACGAAGCGGTGCAGGAGTTCGTGACGCCCTTGGCCGCGCTGAACAAGGAGTGGGGCGACCTGACCCTGAAAGTCGGCATGGCGGCCATGAAGGATCGCGAAGAAGTCGGCGCCGCTTCGGTGGATTACATCATGTTCTCCGGTTATGCCTGCCTGGCGTACTTCTGGGCCGACATGGCGCGTCTTGCGGCCGAGAAGCTGGCTGCCGGGACATCGGACGAGGCGTTCTACCGCGCCAAGATCCAGACCGCGCGCTTCTACTTCCAGCGCATCCTGCCGCGCACTCGCACGCACGTTGCCGCGATCCTGTCGGGCGCTGCCAACCTGATGGACATGAAAGAGGAAGACTTCGGCCTGGCTTACTAAGCCTCGCTGCGGTCATGAAAACCGCCTGATCGCTGATCAGGCGGTTTTTTATGGGTGCGTTTGGGCTCATTGTTAACACCAATCTCAACGAGACTTTGGGGAGCACTGACCCCGGATAACTCTCGTTTCCATCACTGCTCGTGGTAATGCATTTCGTGACGCTCTGCGTCACATCGCAGCCATGGGGCGCTATTCAATGCGGTCCGAGATACAGATAGCACCAACGCCCGCGACTTCCGCAATAAACATTTCCCACCTCCTGCCGTTACAGAAAGTAGCTCGTTTATTGATCCTGCCGATGCATTGTTCGCTGGCGGAGGGCACAATGCCATCAGGCCAGCCATTCATTCAGATGCCGGGTAGGAGATAACCCCTTTTGTTGCGTCCATCAGCTGCGCGATTGAGTCATTTTTTGCCTTCACTGGGTCTGCTGGTGGCGGGGCTTGCGGCTGCGTACGTAAAGGACCTGAACGTCTTCTTCACATCGCTTTTCAATGTGCTGCCCACGCTGGTCCTGCTATTGGGCGGTGCGTATTGCTGTGTTTACCGGCGTCAGCGCGAGCTGTTTCTGATGCTCACGGTGTATATCGCCTACTACCTGCTGGATACCCAGACCGATTTTTACCGCGATAACGGCAAGGTCCGTGAGGATGCGGCGGTGATTTTCCACCTGGTCTGCCTGCTGCTGCCGGTGCTGTTCGGGCTGTATGCCGCGTGGGAAGAACGTACGCATCTGTTTCAGGACATGGTCGCGCGGCTCGCGGTATTGGTGGCGGTAGGCAGTGTGGCGCTGGGTCTTGAACAGAGTTATCCGGTCGAACTGCAAGTCTGGCTGGCCGACATCCGCTGGCCTGCGCTGCACGGTGCCTGGATGAGTCTGATTCAGCTGTCCTATGCCATGTTCCTGGTGTCATTCGGGGTGTTGATCTGGCAATACCTGGAAAAACCGCGACCGCTGCACGCCGCGCAGATTGTCGGCCTGCTGGGATTGTTCTGGGCACTGCCGAAAACCTTCATCCTGCCGTTCACGCTGAATATCCTCTGCAGTCAGGTGATGCTGATGATTGCCGCCGCCGTGGCTCACGAGGCGTATCAGATGGCCTTCCGGGATGAACTGACCGGACTGCCTGGTCGCCGGGCGCTCAATGAACGCATGCAGCGTCTGGGACGCAACTATGTGCTGGCGATGAGCGACGTGGATCACTTCAAGAAATTCAACGACACCCACGGCCACGATGTGGGCGATCAGGTGCTGCGTCTGGTGGCCAGCAAACTGTCGAAAATCACCAACGGTGGTGGCAAGGCGTATCGCTATGGGGGCGAAGAGTTCGCCATCGTGTTTGCCGCCAAGACCATTGATGAATGCATGCCGCATCTGGAAGCCATCCGCGAGACCATCGCCAATTACGAGATTCAGCTGCGCAACAAGGACAGTCGTCCTCAGGATGATCAGCAAGGCCGACAACGCCGCGGTGGAGCGCAGGCAGGCAGCGTGTCGGTAACGGTCAGTATCGGCGTTGCCGAACGCCAGCCGGAACATCGCACGCCGGAAGAGGTGCTCAAGAGTGCTGACCAGGCGCTGTATGCGGCCAAGGGGGCCGGGCGCAACTGCGTGGTCGCTTACGGGCAGTTGAACCGGCGCGGCGCTGTTCGTACAACTGAAGCGGCCACCTGAGCCAATCCTGCTATTTTTCCCCGTGACCTGCTGTGACTATTCAGTCATGACACGACCCTATGTCTCTGAAATGTTGTTCGGGTAGACTCGTGAAACTCGACTGCTGATCTGCGTCTCTGCATGCATCGATCAGCCTCCAACAGAATTTCGCTCCGTGTTCACGAGGTTTGCCATGGCTGACTACAAAGCGCCACTGCGCGATATGCGCTTCGTCCTTAATGAAGTCTTCGAGGTTTCAAAGCTCTGGGCTCAACTGCCCGAGCTGGCCGAAACAGTCGATGCTGAAACGGTCGAAGCCATTCTCGAAGAAGCCGGTAAAGTGACCAGCAAGACCATTGCGCCGCTGAGCCGTAACGGTGACGAGGAGGGCTGCCACTGGAAGGACACCGTCGTCACCACACCTGCAGGTTTTCCCGAGGCCTATAAGACCTACGCTGAGGGCGGCTGGGTCGGTGTAGGCGGCAATCCCGAGTTTGGCGGCATGGGCATGCCCAAGGTGGTGTCGGCTCAGGTCGAAGAGATGCTCAACTCTGCCAGTCTGGCGTTCGGTCTGTACGCGATGCTCACGTCCGGCGCCTGCGTATCGATAGACACCCACGCCAGCGAAGCGCTCAAGACCAAATTTCTGCCCAATATGTATTCAGGCGTCTGGGCCGGGTCGATGTGCCTGACCGAGGCCCACGCCGGTACCGATCTGGGCATCATTCGGACCCGGGCCGAACCGCAGGCGGACGGCGCTTACAAGATCACCGGCAGCAAGATTTTCATTACCGGCGGCGAACACGACCTGACCGAAAACATCATTCATCTGGTCTTGGCCAAGTTGCCGGATGCACCGCCCGGGCCGAAAGGCATTTCGCTGTTTCTGGTGCCCAAGTTCATGGTCGGCGACGACGGCAGCCTTGGCGAGCGCAACACCGTCAGCTGTGGCTCAATCGAGCACAAGATGGGTATCCAGGCTTCGGCGACCTGCGTGATGAACTTCGACGACGCTACCGGCTACCTGGTCGGCGAACCGAACAAGGGGCTGGCGGCGATGTTCACGATGATGAACTACGAGCGTCTGGGCGTTGGTATTCAGGGCCTGGCGTCGGGCGTGCGGTCTTACCAGAGCGCCGTCGAGTATGCGCTGGATCGTTTACAGAGCCGCGCCCCGACCGGAGCGCAGAACAAGGACAAGGCTGCTGACCCGATCATCGTCCACCCCGACGTGCGTCGCATGCTGTTGACCATGAAAGCGTTCAACGAAGGCGGTCGTGCGTTTTCCAGCTACGTCGCCCTGCAACTGGATATCGCCAAGTTCAGCGAAGACGATGCCGCGCGCAAGCGTGCCGATGATCTGGTGGCGCTGCTGACCCCGGTCGCCAAGGCGTTCCTGAGTGATATCGGTCTGGAAACCACTGTTCATGGCCAGCAGGTTTTCGGCGGTCACGGTTACATCCGTGAGTGGGGCCAGGAACAGCTGGTACGTGACGTGCGCATTACGCAGATCTACGAAGGCACCAATGGCATTCAGGCGCTTGACCTGGTGGGGCGCAAGATCGTCGGTTCGAACGGCGCGTTCTATCAGTTGTTTTCGGATGAAGTGCGCCAGTTCATCAATGGCGCGGATGGCGCACTTAACGAGTTCGCCCAGCCGCTGGCAAAAGCCTTGAACATGCTGGATGAGCTGACTGGCTGGGTGCTGGACCGCTCGCGCGGTAATCCCAATGAAATCGGCGCTGCGTCTGTGGAGTATCTGCATCTGTTTGGTTACACCGCCTACGCCTACATGTGGGCGATGATGGCCAAGGCGGCGCTCGGTAAAGAGCAGCAGGAGGAGTTCTATGCGAGCAAGCTGGGCACCGCACGCTTCTACTTCGCGCGCCTGCTGCCGCGTATCCACTCGCTGGATGCCTCGGTGCGCGCGGGCAGCGATTCGCTGTACCTGTTGAAGGCGTCACAATTCTGACCTGCAAAAGCCTTGTAAGCATTTGCTTACACTGCGTGGTGCCAATTGACCTCTTCCCAAGAAAGGGATCCAAAGTTAATCTTCACCCATGGACGTAGCGCAGGACGCGCAACAAGACATAACAGGGACACGTAGGGAAGCCTGCCAGGACGGTGGGGTGAAAGGGAAATCAGGGAAACAGTCTGGAAAGCCCCGCTTAGGCGGGGTTTTCTTTGTTTGCGTTTTGACGATTCTGTTTTCTTTCCGCTCGCAGCACACGATGCTGTGCCCGCAGTGCAACGCTTGTCCTGATCCTCTCCCGAGAAAGAATAATGGCGCGGTGCCAGAGCCGGTTGAACCCTCACCGACGGCCAGGGTCGATTAGCTGTATGGCCAATCAGAGCCAATTCAATCAGGAGCTTTTCATGGACATCATTCGTATCATTTTCGCCATTCTGCTGCCTCCGGTAGGCGTGTTCATGCAAGTAGGCTTTGCTGGCGCTTTTTGGCTGAATATCCTGCTGACCCTGCTGGGTTATATCCCGGGGATCATCCACGCGATCTACATCATCGTCTCGCGCAAGTAACTCTCGCGCAAGTAACAAGGTCGCCCGACCACGCAGTAGCACTCGTTGATCGTTCCCTGCTGCGGGAACGATCACACGGCTTGATCAGGCATCAAGCACATCCCGATAAAAACGCCATTCTTTCTCCAGAGCATCTGCCAGGTTACTCGCCTTGCGGAATCCATGATGCTCGTCTGCGTAGAAGTGCGCTTCAGTCTTGATGCCGTTGTCTTGCAGGGCTTTGAGCATGGCCCGGGTCTGTTCGGGCACTACCACGGCATCCAGCTCGCCTTGAAAGAAAATCACCGGCACCTTGATGCGGTCTGCGTGCAACAGCGGCGTTCGATCCTGATAACGCTCGATGTCCTTGTCCGGGTCGCCGATCAGCCAGTCCAGGTAATCGCCCTCGAATTTATGCGTGGCCCTGGCCAGTGCTACCGGGTCGCTGACGCCATAAAGACTGGCACCTGCACGAAACACATCCTTGAAGGCCAATGTACAAAGTGTGGTGTAACCACCCGCGCTGCCGCCGCGAATGAAGGCCTGTCCTTGGTCAATCAGGCCACGTCCCGCCAGATGCGTGACAACCGCACAGGCATCTTCCACGTCCGCCACGCCCCATGCCAGGTGCAGGCCTTGCCGATAGGCGCGACCGTAGCCGCTGCTGCCGCGATAATTGAGGTCTGCCACGGCGAAGCCGCGGTGTGTCCAATACTGAATACGTGGGTCCAGCACCGGGTAGCAGGCGGAAGTCGGGCCGCCATGGATGAACACCACCAATGGCGGTTTTTGCGTGCCGGTCATGGCCGGGTAGAAATAGCCGTAGGCCTCGGCTCCACCGCTGGGATAACGCAGCGGCTGAGGGCGGCTGATCAGTTCGGGCGGCAGCGGCGAGCCTCCCCCGGCAAGCACCTGAACACCGGCGTCGTGGCGAGAAATAGCCAGCACGGCAGATGTGCTCACCGCGGATGCCGCGATGCAATACACGAACTCTTCGTCAATGGCGAGGCTGCGAAAGCGGCTGTAGCCAACGCTGAAATCCTCGACGCTGCCGTCAGCCTGACAAAGCCCCAGAACACTGGAGCCGTCTTCGATCCAGCTCGCCAGATAGCCATCGTTGATCGGCAGCCAGGTGCAGCTGCCCAGTTGCCAAGGCGCAGAAGCGTGATCGGCCGGGCTGGCGGGCAGCGGCGCAAACCCGGAAGGCGATTCACCCCACGGCTGCCAGAAGCCAGCGCGATCAGTCAGGCAATGCAGGCGACCGTGGGCGTCAAAACGTGGCTGTTGCAGCGACTCTTGTGCGCCTTCGCCTGCAACACACTGCGCAGTGCCCCAGCTGCCGTCGTCTTGTCTCGCTGCACACATCAAGCGGGTGCTGGTCCACGGCTGATGCGGGCGTTGCCATTCGATCCAGGCCAGGCGCTTGCCGTCGGCGCTGATGATCGGCGATGCGTAGAAATCAGCGCCTTCTGCCAGCAATCGGCGCTGCCCGTCAGCCAGATCGATAGCGACCAGCCGATGCGTATTGCGGTCTTCTTCAACGGCGAGAATCTGACCACCGCTAAAGAACAGGCCGCCATAACGCTTGTCGCCCTCCGTCAGCGCAACCGGCGCGCTGGCGCCCAGCGTCTGGCGGTACAATTGCTGGTCGCGCTCATTGACGAACACTAGCGCGTCGTCGGCCAGACAGAACGAACCACCACCGTATTCATACACCCGGCTGCGAACGCTGAAGCCTTGTGGCGTCAGGCAGCGCTTGCTGTTCGCGTACCAGTGCCAGATACGACAGGCGCCGTCTTCGGGGCGGTATTCGTTCCAGAACAGGCCCGCCGAGCTGACATCCAGTTCGGCGAAGTCGACGCCTGCAGCGACCGCTTGGGCGGCGCTCAGGCGTTCAGGAGGATTTTGCGATGAGTCGTGAGTTTCGGTCATTGCGAAAGGCCAGCTCTTCAATGGTTTGAGTAGCGGTTTCGGACTCGTCACGAGCCTGAGTGATGATCCCGTGGTGATAGGATTTGCTGCACACCGGGTCGGCATTGGCGGCGTCGCCGGTCAGCATGAAGGCTTGGCAGCGACAACCGCCGAAGTCCTTTTCCTTTTCGTCACACGAGCGGCACGGCTCGGGCATCCAGTCGTAACCGCGAAAGCGATTGAAGCCAAACGAGTCGTACCAGATGTGCTGCATGCTGTGGTCGCGCACATTGGGGAACTGGATCGGCATCTGCCGTGCGCCGTGGCAGGGCAGTGCGGTGCCATCTGGTGTCACGGTCAGGAAGATATTGCCCCAGCCGTTCATGCACGCTTTGGGACGCTCTTCGTAATAATCAGGCGTGACGAAAATCAGCTTGCACGGATGATTCTCTGCCTCCAGCCGGACGCGGTATTCATTGGTGACGGCTTCGGCGCGGACCAGTTGATCCTTGGTCGGCAGCAGGCCGAGGCGATTCAGGTGCGCCCAGCCATAGAACTGACAGGTGGCCAGTTCGACGAAGTCCGCTTCAAGCGCCAGACACAGCTCGATGATCTTGTCGATGCGGTCGATGTTGTGCCGATGGGTGACGAAATTCAGCACCATCGGGTAGCCGTGCTTTTTGACCGCCTTGGCCATCTCCAGTTTTTGCGCGAAGGCTTTTTTCGAGCCGGCGAGCATGTTGTTGACCTGCTCGTCGCTGGCCTGAAAGCTGATCTGGATGTGGTCCAGGCCTGCTTCCTTGAAGGCGATGATCTTTTCTTCGGTAAGGCCGATGCCCGAGGTGATCAGGTTGGTGTAGAAACCCAGGCGCCGCGCCTCGGCGATCAACTCGGCAAGGTCCTGGCGCACCAGCGGTTCGCCGCCGGAAAAGCCGATCTGTGCCGCGCCCATCTCCCGCGCTTCCTGCATGACCTTGAACCACTGCTCGGTGGTCAGCTCCTGGCCCTGTTTGGCAAAATCCAGCGGGTTGGAGCAATACGGGCATTGCAATGGGCAGCGATAGGTCAGCTCGGCGAGCAGCCACAGGGGCAGCCCGACCTCGGGAGTGAGCGGTATGTACGGGGTGTTGGTGACGGGGGCCAGGTCAGACAAGATCGATCCAGTTTTTCTTTTTGGCGCCTTCCATGAACTCGTCGACGTCCATGCCCAGTTCGGGAACATTGGGGAACTGCTGCTGAAGCTCATGAATGATGGCGGTGATGGTGCGCTTGCCATCGATCAGCCCGCCAATCAGGGCAGCGCTATCATTGAGTTTGATCATGCCCTCAGGGTAAAGCACCACATGCGCCTTTTGCGCAGGCTCGTACTGAAAGCGGTAGCCTTGATGCCATTTGGGTGTCAACGCTCGGAACTGCGGATCGTGCTTCATAGCGTAATCCCCTTATGCCAGACTTTTTGGTCTGTAACGCTGTGATACGGCGGGCGGTTCAGCTCGTAGGCCATGGACATCGCATCGAGCATGCTCCACAGGATATCGAGCTTGAACTGCAGGATTTCCAGCATGCGCTGCTGGCCTTCATATGTAGTGTAGTGCTGTAACGTGATGGCGAGGCCGTGTTCCACGTCGCGTCGGGCCTGGCCCAGGCGAGTGCGGAAATACTCGTAGCCTGCCGGGTCGATCCACGGGTAATGCTGCGGCCAGCTGTCCAGGCGCGATTGGTGGATCTGCGGCGCGAACAGTTCGGTCAGCGAGCTGCTGGCCGCTTCCTGCCAATTGGCGCGGCGGGCGAAGTTCACGTAGGCGTCGACGGCAAAACGCACGCCTGGCAGCACCAGTTCCTGAGAGCGCAGTTGGTCCGGGTCGAGCCCCACGGCCTGGCCGAGGCGCAGCCAGGCTTCGATGCCGCCGTCTTCGCCGGGCGCACCGTCATGGTCAAGCAAGCGCTGAATCCACTCGCGACGGATCTCGCGATCCGGGCAGTTGGCCAGAATCGCCGCGTCCTTGAGCGGAATGTTCACCTGATAGTAGAAACGGTTGGCGACCCAGCCCTGAATCTGCTCGCGGGTTGCACGACCCTCGTACATCGCCACATGGTACGGGTGATAGATGTGGTAATAGGCACCCTTGGCGCGCAAGGCCTGTTCGAATTCGGCGGGGGACAGTGCAGTCGCTTCGCTCATGTCAGCTCCTAAAGCTCGATGCTCATGCCATCGAAGGCCACTTCGACGTTGCGACGAACCAGCTCCGCACGTTCCGGGGAGTCTTCGTCGAGAATCGGGTTGGTGTTGTTGATGTGGATAAGCACTTTGCGCTGCTCGGGAAAGCCTTCGAGGACTTCCAGCATGCCGCCGGGGCCGTTCTGTGCCAGATGGCCCATTTCCCGGCCGGTACGCGTGCCGACGCCACGGCGCTGCATTTCGTCGTCGTCCCACATTGTGCCGTCGACCAGCAGGCAGTCGGCATCACGCATTTTCTCGGCCAGTGCTTCATCGACCTTGCCCAGGCCCGGGGCATAGAACAGCTTGCCGCCAGTGCGGGTGTCTTCGACCAGCAGGCCGATGTTGTCGCCCGGGTGCGGGTCGAAACGGTGTGGCGAGTAGGGCGGGGCGGCGCTGCGCAGCGGAAAGGGCGTGAAGCGCAGGTTCGGGCAGGCCGGAATCACAAAGCTGCCCTGTAATTCGATGCGGTTCCAGTTCAGGCCGCCGTTCCAGTGCTTGAGCATTTCGAACAGCGGGAAGCCGGTGCTCAGGTCTTCATGGACCATGTCTGTACACCAGACCTGGTGCGGGCAGCCTTCGCGCAGGCTGAGCAAACCGGTGGTGTGGTCGATCTGGCTGTCCATCAACACGATCGCGCTGATGCCGGTGTCGCGCAATGCGCGCCCCGGCTGCATCGGCGCAAAGCTCTGCAGTTGCGCACGGATATCCGGTGAGGCGTTGCACAGCACCCAGTTTATGCCGTCGTCGGACAGCGCAATCGACGACTGAGTCCGCGCGTGAGCACGCAGGCTACCGTCGCGAAAACCTGCGCAGTTGACGCAGTTGCAGTTCCACTGGGGGAATCCACCACCAGCAGCAGAACCTAGAATCTGGATGTACATGACAGCTCCTGGCACACGTTCTGAAATAAAAAACGCCACAACCATAAAAAAAGCCCCGGCGAACCGAGGCTTCACAGCGCACTGAAATCAACGGCTTGCGAAGTACATGGTGACTTCAAAACCGATACGCAGATCAGTGTAAGCAGGTTTAGTCCACGACATAAAAATCTCCTCGGATAAGTGCTGCGGTTGGTGACTACATCTTAGTGCATCGCTGAAGGCATCCGTTCAGATAGTTAGGGAGCTATGTTACTCAATTTAACAATTGCGCAGGACTGGAATCTGCAGGAAAGACCATTACCGTTCAGGTAAGGATAGCGGGATGGCCGCGTTGGCAGGGCGATTGGCCACGATCAGCCAGCCGCCAGTGGCATTGGTCAGCTGCTCCGTAGCAGTGAGTAACGAGTGTGTATCCAGATTTGACAGAGCGCGTTGCAACGCCTGCGAGTGGCTACCCTGATGGCCGGCAAGATGCGCTTGCCACTGCATTTCCGCCTGCTGCTGGTCCGGCATGCTCGACGGCTCGAATTGGGCTGAAAGGGCTTTTATCTGCTCAGACACATCTGCGTCGCGAACCCGCTCGGGCAATCTGCCGATGAACGTCTCAATGTGCTGAAAAAGCTGCCCTGCGTCGCAGGAGGGCGATTGAACACCAAACAGTAATCCGGTCCTTCCATTGATCTGTCTGATGCCACTGAACACGGCGTAACCCAGTTGCAGCTCGACCCGCAGCCGCTGGTAGAAGAGCGCTTGTGACACGTGCGCGAGCAACCGCCAGGCAGCTTCATCTTCAATGGAGGCCGTAAGGGCCGGGCAAAACACCAGCACTGCGTCTTCCGACGAGGACGATGCTTCAGTCGCCCAGCGTTTGCCTGGGAAAGTGGCGGGCGGCTTTGGCGAGTCTGTTTGCCGAACGCCCGGTGCTGCATTCAATGTGGCGTCTATCAAGGGCTGGCTGGCAGCAGAGAAGCCACTGGCGAAGCTGATCCAGCGCGAAGCCGCCCATACGCTTGGCAGATCGCCAACCGTCAGCTGCGGTTCGCTTCTCAGGTAATGATCGGCAAGCTGTTTGAGCAACTGACGAATCGGAATCAGCTCAGGTTCGTCGCCTGCCAGCGATGCGGGCTCAGGGTGCTGCAAGCGATGCAGGGCGTGTTCGATAACCGCAACCATCGGCTCGCGCAGGCCGTTCAGTTGAAGCTGCCAATAAGGCCCGTAAGCACTGAATGTAAGAGTTACACCGGCCTGACGTGCGTCTTCGGTCAATGGCTTGAGCTCTGCATTGAGCATCCGCCAGAGGGCTGGCTGCGGGGAGGGCAGTTCCCAGCGCAGATAAAACGCGGCTTCATCGCTGTTGGTGAGTGCCGTATCGAGAAACGGATTCGGCGCTGGCAAACGCCAATTGACCTGCTCGATGCTGTGGGTATCGGCGAGTGCGGAGCCGATCAGCGCGTCGGGCGTGAACTGTTCGAGCAGCGCGCGCAATGCCTCTTGGCCTTGCGCGCCTAACTGCGCAGGCGTCTCGCGACAGTAATGATGTGCCAGCGCCAACGCACCGAGCATGTGCAGGCGGCGTTGTTCGAGGCGTTGGTATTGCTCGACCAGCAACGGCCAGTGAGCCTTGAAAAAATCGAGCCAGCTGAAAAACAGGCTGTTGATGGTGAGAGTGTTCGCGAGGGCATCTTTCAGTTCGATATCAAGCAAGAGCTGCCCGCCGAACTGGTACAGCGGTGCGGCTTTCAGGGAGCTGGCAAGGCCCCTGTCGACCAGCTCGGCAATCAGTCCGCCCGGCTGAGTTGCATTAAGCCAGTGACAGAAGAACGCCAGCGCTTCGTCAGACTTGTCCGGCAAGTCCTCAAAGGCAAACAGCAGGTGGTTTTGCTGGTCAGCCTTTGGTCGATTGGCAATCAGCGGTGGGGGCGGTTGTTGTATGGCCTTCACACCACTGGCGAACATTGCGCCATGGTTGATTGCCAGTGTTTCCAGCTCGGCCATTGGTAGCGGCCCACTCAGGCACAGGGTCATCTGCCCTGCCTGATAGAAGCATCGATAAAAGTCCTGCAACGCCTGTTGAAACGCAGGGTTGGGCACTGACAGGCTGTAACGATTGCCAGCATGAAAGCCGCGCAGCGGATGCTGTGGATTGATCGATGCCAGCCGGCGCGCCTGATCGCGTGATGCGCTATCGCCGACCCAGGCGATGAACTCGGCGTGCAGCACTTCGCGCTCGCGCAGTTGATCGGCCATGGTCATGCGCGGCCGGGCAAGCATGTCGCACAGTCGCTCCAGCCCTTGGGCAAAGACCGCCTGCGGCAGCTCAAAGAAGAAGTCAGTGGTGCGTTCGCGTGTGCTGGCATTGACCTGACCGCCATGGCGCTGCACGAACGTCATCAGGTTTTCGCTGGCAGGGAAGCGCTCGGTGCCGAGGAACAACAGATGCTCCAGAAAATGCGCCAGCCCCGGCCAGGCCCGCGGCGCATCATGGCTGCCCGCCGCGACGCGCAATGAAGCTGCGCAGCGCTTGAGGCGCGGTTCGTGACACAGCACCACATTCAGGCCGTTGGCCAGCGTGAGGCGTTTGATGTCAGAGGAAGGCGGGGCAGGCATGAGGGTGTCCACGGCAGCAGGGAATGCAAAGCATCATGCTAGCGGATAACCGGCGAAGTTCGCGAGCATGGCTGAACCAAGGCAGGACGCGGAGCGTCCAGAACTGCATGCCGACGCGGAGCGTCGCACGATAATCGAGATTGTCACTCCAGTGCAGCACCGCCCAGCGTGACGCCTCGGGATCAAGTCAGCGACGTATACAGCCCCGGCCGACGATCGACGAAATAGTCGTTCACCGTCCTGGCCTGGGCCAGCAATGCCTTGTCCAGCGTCCCCACCAGCAAGCCTTCGTCCTGACCTGCCAGCAACGGGCGGCTGCCGTCCGGTGCGCAGAGGCTGCTGAGCCCGCAGTAACGAATCGCGCCTTCGCTGCCGCAATAGTTGGCGTACACCACGTAGCAGTGGTTCTCGAACGCTCGCGCCCGTACGGTCACTTCACAGACAAAGTCGTAAGGCAGCATGTTCGCGGTCGGCACCAGAATCAGTTCGGCCCCTGCCAGCGCAAGCCGACGGGTGTTTTCAGGGAACTCCACGTCGTAGCAAATCAGCATGCCCAGACGCCAGCCGTTCAATTCGACCACCGGGTAATGATCCTCGCCTGCTGCGAACATCGACCTGTCCAGCTCACTGAACAGATGGGTCTTGCGGTAGTTGCACAGACGTGTGCCCCGGCTGTCGATCAACTGCACGGCGTTGTATACCTGTTGATCAGGCCCGCGCTCCGGATAGCCGTACAGAATCGCAATGCCGCTTGCTTGCGCGATGGCGGCAATGCGCGACGCTGCCGGACCATCCTGCGCTTGCGCCAGTTCACTGACCGCCTGTGCACCGATGTTGTAGCCAGTCAGGAACATCTCCGGGCAGATCAGCAGCTGTGCCCCTTGCTCTGCGGCAGCCTGGGCCTGTTGTTCCAGACGCGTCAGGTTGCCGCTTATATCCAGCGGCAACGGCGAGCATTGATACAGCGCAATGCGCATGGTTTTTCCTTCTGTCAGTCGCCCAGTGCAATCGGGCCGATTTCATGAAACACGTCACCGGGGCCGGGGTTCTCGGCGTGAGTCTTGCCGCCGAAGTGGTTCATGATGCCCCACACGGCGTTGAGCGATGTCTGCACTGCGCCTTCAACCCAGGCCGGTGTCCAGGACACATCGTCACCGGCGATGAACATGCCGCGCTGTTCGCTGGGCATGTCCTGCTGCATGAAGTGCGCGTACATGCGCTGGTTATAGCGGTAATGGCCCGGCAGCGCACCTTTGAAGGCACCCAGGAAGTGCGGGTCGGCCTCCCAGGAAACGGTGATCGGGTCGCCGATGATGCGCGCTGCGATGTCCACTTTCGGGTAGATCTTCTTCAAGGCATCCAGCGCCAGCTTCACCCGCTTCTCGATGGGCTGCGGGAGCATCTTCAGTGCATCGCTCATCCACGAGTAGGACAGGCAGATCACGCCTGGCTTGTCGTCGCCGTTATCGAACAGGTAAGTGCCACGGGTCAGGCGGTCGGTGAGGGTCATGCTCATCAGGTCGCGGCCGGTTTCCGGGTCCTTGTCTTTCCAGAACGGACGGTCGACCATCACGAAAGTCTTCGAGGATTGCATGTAGCGCGTGCGATCCAGGGCCATCCACATCTTCTGCGAAAACAACGATTCTTCGCACTCGATCTGCGTGGTCAGCAGCCAGCTCTGACAGGTGGTCAGCACGGCGGCGTATTGCCGGGTGTCGCCCCAGTTGTCGGTCACGGTAAAGCTTCCGTCCTCGGCGCGGGCAATGCGTTTTACGCCAGGACGCGGTGCGCCGCGGTGCAGCGAAGACAGGCTGGTGCCCTTGGGCCAGTGTGCGCAACGCTCGGGCACATGGCTCCACAAACCGACCGGCACCTGCTGCACGCCGCCCACGATCAGGTGCTGGTGCTCATCGCAATTGGTCATCACCACGCGGAAGATTTCCAGCATCGAGTTGGGGAAGTCCGAGTCCCAGCCGCCGGTGCCGAAGCCTACCTGACCGAATACCTCGCGATGATAGAAAGACAGTTTGGCGAAGGCCTTGGACGTCGCGACGAAATCGTAGAAGGTGCGGTCGTCCCACAGCGGCACCAGCTTGTTCCACAGCTCTTTGAGGCGCGGCACATCACGGTCACGGATGGCCTGCTGGATGTCACCGAACTGCGAGCCGCTTTCCAGTGCGTCGGCCCAGGCGTCGGCCACTTCCTGAAACAGCGCCGGCAGATCCGAGAGCATTTGTGCGTAATAGGTGGTGCCTTCCAGGTCGATGACGGTGCTGCCTGAAGCGGCGGTCAGCGGGTTGGGAAAGGGCCTGGACTCAAGGCCCAGTTTGTCGACGTAATGAAAGAATGCGGTCGATGACACCGGAAAGCGCATGCCGCCCAGTTCGGCAACGATGCCTTTGGCACCCTCAAACTCTTGCGAACGCAACCGCCCACCCATCTTGGAGGCTTCGTAAACCACTGGCTTGAGGCCCATCTTCATCAGCTCGTAGGCCGCCACCAGCCCGGCGATACCGGCACCGATAATCGCTACTTCCGCGCCATGATTTTCAGCCGGGATACTGCCCAGACCTTTCGGGTGTTCGATCCAGTCATCGAAGGCGAAGGGGAAGTCGGGGCCGAACATCGTGATCGGCTTTTTGCCGTTGGCGGGGTGACGGTTGTTCTTCATGACGGACCTTGATGGGCAACGGCGAAAACAACAGTCTAGAGAAGGGCGGGCACGTTAATAAGACGCAAATTGTCGTCGATATGCTGTTTATTTATGCAAAGTGACGAATATTTTGGTCATCTTGTATGGTTTCGTGCAGCTATGGCTTGCTTATACCGGCTGGCCGCGGTCGATCTTGCTGCTGAGGATGATCGATGTCGTGGTCTTCTCGACACCATCCACGCTGCCGATCAGGTCCAGTAGCTGGTCCAGTTGCTCGGGAGAGTCCGTGCGCAGCCAGGCGACATAATCGAACTCGCCACTGACCGCACATAACTGCTGCACCTGCGCCATGGCGCTGAGTCGGCGTAGCACTTCCTTGCCCGAACGAGGTTGCACGGTGATGCCGACATACGCCTGCAATCCGCCACTGACCACTCGCTGGCCAAGGCGCACGCCATAGCCGGTAATCACCTTGCTGCTTTCCAGGCGTGCCAGCCGGGAGGTGACGGTGGTACGGGCGATGCCCAGTTGACGGGCGAGCATGGCGACGCTTTCGCGTGCATTGATTTGCAGCGCTGCGATCAACTGTCGATCAATTTCGTCCAGCACGGGCGGGCGGGTATCGGGCACGGGTATTTCCTTAAAACTTCCAGCGTTTAGCGGTCTTGGCCAGGCGTGCCTGGAGCCCGTCCAGGTTCTGTGCCAGTTGCTGAGTCATCAAGTGATAGCCCATCAACTCGGCTGGAATGACCGGCTGCGTGGGAGCGCTTTCCGATGTGCGCACCAGACGCTCGGTTGCGCCGGTTTGCAGCGCGCGAGCCATGCCGATCAACTGACGACGTATCTGCCGGTAATCGTTATCCAGTGAAGTTTTAAACGACTCGCCCGCCACTTTATCCAGATCGGCAGGGCGAATATTGGCGAGAATCTCCAGGGTGCTCAGGCACATGCGGAAATGGCCTTGAATGGCGTCCAGCTCGACCATGGACATCTTCACTTCCTTGGAAACCGACGGCAGCAGCGAGCGCAATTGCAGCATCGTGGCGTTGAGCCTGGCGGTCAGCTTGAGATGCTCGTCAGCGGCGACCGGCTGGCCTTGCACGATGCGTCCATAGACCTTGGCGCAGTCACGCAAGCCACTGGCCAGGTTGTAGCGCCAGGAAAACACGGCATACAGTGGCAGCGCGAAGGAGAAGGCCAGCGCCAGCGCGATACCGATCAAAATATCTACGGTGCGCCACAACCCGTCACTGATCGGGTTGTAGCCATGACCGGCCACGATAAACAGCGTTATTGCCGACAGCAGCGCGGTGTAACCGCCTTTGCCGATAGCGTGATAAGCAAAAAAACCGCACATAACCGACATCATCGCGTAGGTCAGTAGCGGCATTTCCAGATAGCCCTGCTGGACCACCACGATCAGGCCAAGACCAGCTCCGATCAACGTTCCGTAGGCGCGCTCGACTGACTTTTTGCCGATATTGCCGTGGTGTTGCAAACCGCCGATGACGATCAGCATTGTCACCGACGCCCACTCGCCATGAGGCAGATTGAGGCCCGTGGTCAACAGAATCGTTACCAGCAAGCCCACCGCAATCCGCGCCGCGTGGATCAGCCGCGCATGCCGATAACGGCGATATGGGTCCAGCAGCGGACGCAGAACAGGGCGAAGCCAGGAGGGTATGAAAGCAGAGCGCGAATTCGTCATGCGTTAAGAGACCGCGAGGGTAGGGAAGAGATTCCCTGATTGGATGATGGCAGGTCTCAGTAAGCCACATTTTGAGAGGAGATGGGTGGTGTATGTTGGTGATCAGTGAACATGACATCGTGGATTCAAGCGGTAGTAATCACGATCTGAATTCAGTAAGGATGAAATCCAGCACTTTTTAAGATGCCTTTATATGAGGCTTTATGGTCATTAATGTGTGCTTTTATGATCTATTATCTACAGGTTCAAGCCTGCAAACGTGCTACTTTGTGATTCCTTGAACCCCCGCGCCTGCTCGCTGGTAACTGCTCATGAAAGCTTTTTTCCCCGTTCAATGCAGCGACACGCTGTTGCGGATTGCCCTGCTGGTAAAGCAGGCCCGGCTACAACAGGGCGTTCGGCAAGTGGATCTTGCCGAGCGGCTGGGCATTTCGCTGCGTACATTTCGACGCATCGAAGCAGGCAGCGCAGACGGCGTATCGCTGCGCGACTTCATGCTGGTGGTCTGGGGGCTGGGTGTGTCAGAGCGCTTGTTTCAGGGGCTGCGAGACGACGAGTCGTTTAGCGTCGAACAGCTTGAAGCGGCCGACCGCAAGCGCGTTCGCCTGCCCAGAAGCAAGCCGGAGGACTTCTGATGGCTCAGGCCTACATTTATATGGAGTGTCCTGTCAGCGGACAGACACTAACGCTGGGCAAATTGACGATCCAGTCCGGTGTCGGGACGTTTCAGTATTCACCTGATGCAGTGCAGGAGAACATCTGGGTGCCGGACCCCTTCAGGTATCCGTTGTCTGCGCGGGCCTATTCCGTGCCGAAAAATGGCGGTGTGCCGGGCTTTATCGATGACGCCATGCCCGATGGCTGGGGGGAGCGGTTGTTGCATCGGGTTGAAAAAGGCCCATTGGACCCGATACAGCTTTTGCTCAAATCTCCCAACAGCGACAGGGCGGGCAACATCATGGCCGGACTGGCTCGCACAGCACAGGACGGACTGGGCCAGACGCCCCCCAAAGCCCTGCATGCCAAGGGGCTTGATCATTTCATCGATGCCTGTGAAGCGATCTACGACAGCCAGCTTAGTGGTGAGCAATTAGAGGCGCTGAAAGTCAGGGATCAGCGATCCTCCGCTGGCGGCGCTCGTCCGAAGCGAACTTATCTGGGCGACAGAAAACTGATTCTGGCCAAGCCTCGCGATAAGTTCGATCACTATGACCTGCCCTCTGTGGAGCATGCCTGCATGACGTTCGCAGGGCTTAAAGGGCTTCAGGCGGCCAACACCTCTTTGTATCGCGGCGAGCGAATCAATACGCTTCTGGTCGAGCGCTTCGACCGCGTCTTTGATGAGCCGACCCGGCGCTTTCGCCGGCTGCCGATGCTCAGCGGTTTGACCTTGCTGGACGCCGAGTGGAAGGCTCGGACACACCCGGACTGGCAATATGCAGCACTTGCAGATGAGTTGTATCGCCGTGGTGCGCCAGACCAGGACCGACAGGAACTGTACCGACGCATGGCTTATAACGTACTGGTCGGTAACGCCGACGATCATCCTCGTAACCATGCCGTCATCTGGAAAGAAGGCGTCTGGAGGTTATCGCCGCTGTACGACGTACTGCCGATTCTGGACGAAGGGCCTGCTCAGGCACTCGCCATGTCAGTCGGTATAGAAGGGCCACGTCTTAACCGGGGCAACCTGCTCAGCCAGCACGCCCACTTTGCCCTGAACAAGGAAGAAGCCGAGGCAGCTCTTGATGAAGTGGCGGGCTGGGAAGCCGAGCTGCACGACTATTACAGTCAATTTCTGGCCGGTGCAGAGCTGGATGCTGCGGTCGATGCGACCAGTGCAGCGCGTTTGAAGCGCTAGTAGATCCAGAGATGTTCGGACATTGGATATGCCTTTGAGGTGAGCCGATTGTGCTGGCTATTCGGCTCACCGTCCAGACGTTGTTTCGGGCCAAAAAATTTCAACTACCGTTCGTCCGCCTTCATAGTGGTTCACTTGCTGGCGCAATGGAACCGTATCAGCCTTCCCGACACTTATGACGGCACAGCATCGCTCCTTGTGGGCAATCTGATGAGATCCCGGGCGCAATGCCCCGGTCATCACTAATGGCCAAGCGGAGTTTATCCTTCATGAAAAAAAGTATTTCCCTGCTCACGACTTTGTTTTTCTGCCATGGCGCATTGGCAGGAACGATGCTCGATGAACAGAGCATTACTTCGTACGTCGACAGTCACAGTGTCGAGCAGGTCGCGTTGCTTGAAAAACTGGTGAACATCAACAGCGGCACGGACAACGTGGACGGTGTCGTCAAGGTCGGTGATCTGATGAAGGCAGAGTTGGAAGCGCTGGGCTTCGATACCCGTTGGCACGAGTTGCCGGCAGGGATGAACCATGCCGGTAGCCTTGTCGCGGTGCATGACGGTAACAAGTCTGCGAAACGAATCTTGCTGATAGGCCATCTGGACACGGTGTTTCCGGCCACCAGCAAGTTTCAGGAGTATTCATTGATAGATGGCGGCAAAAAAGCCAAAGGCCCCGGAGTGATCGACGATAAGGGCGGCCTGGTCACCATTCTTTACGCCTTGCAGGCGCTGAAACACAGCGGCGCATTGCAGGACATGAATATCTCTGTGGTCCTGGTTGGTGACGAAGAGCTGGCGGCCAAGCCGACTGAAATTTCCAGAGAATGGCTGATTGCCGAAGCCAAAAGAAGTGACATAGCACTGGGCTTTGAATTCGCCTTGTCGCCCAATCAGTTAATCACCGAGCGCAGAGGATTGAGCGAATGGTTTTTGACCAGTACCGGCATAGACAAACACTCAGCGACTATTTTTCAGCCTGAAACCGGTTTCGGTGCGGTGTACGAGTCGGCCCGGGTGCTTGATGAAATTCGCTCCAAACTCTCCGGTGAGCAAGGCTTGACCATCAACCCTGGGCTCATTCTGGGCGGCGCCACAGCCCAGGAAGATGTACCAAACGGGCAAGGCACTGCCTCGGGGAGAAAAACCACAATCGCCAGAATAGTGTCCGTGCATGGCGACCTGCGGTTCAGCAGTGAAGAACAGCGAAGCTCTACCGAAGCCCGCCTGCAGGAAATAGCCAGTCACTCGCTGCCACAGACTCATAGCGAGTTGAAGATCAAGGCAATCATGCCGGTCATGGTTGATCGCGAAAGTAATCGCAAACTTCTGCAAGCCTACAGCAAGGTCAGCCAGGACCTTGATGGACCTTCACTGGAATCGGCTCCGTCAGCGGAAAGAGGCGGTGCCGATATTTCCTATGTGAACAAATATGTAACGGCGAGCCTGGACGGTCTTGGCGCGTGGGGGCAAGGTGCCCACAGCGAGAATGAAACCATCGATCTGGGTTCGCTGCCCGTGGTGACCAAACGCGCCGCGCTGTTCATCAGCCGCTATGGCAAATAGCTGTTCTTCAGCCGGGCGCTGAGCCCTGCCTGGCTGAAGAGCACAAGGCCGACGGCAGCACCTGATGCGTGTTGCCGTCCTCACCTGCAGTGTTGACCAGCCAAGGAGAAAAGCCAGATGGAATTTGATCTGCGGTTGTCGCATGACAACGATCTGGAGCAGTTGCAGCGTCTCTCTGCGCGGGCTCGCCAGCGGTATACGATCATTCCCTCTTTGGCTCATGTCGCCGAAAGCCCACCGCTGGGCGCAGACAGATTCGAAGCCTGCCGGGTCATGGTTGCTGTAGACAGGCATAGCGATGAAGTCATCGGTTTCGTAGCCATGCGCCTACTGGATGATTACTTATACCTGGACAATATCTCGGTCGAACTCCTTGCTTCAGGCAAGGGCGTTGGAAAAAGCCTGCTGTCGTCTGTCGTGGCATACGCGCATTTGCGTCGGGCTGATGCGGTAAGCCTGACAACATTTCGCGAACCACCCTGGAATGGCCCATGGTTTCGTCAGCATGGGTTCTGTCCGATGCCGACGGATTGTATTGGCGATGGGTTAAGGCGCGTCATGAAGCGTCAGTCGCAGACTTTCGATCCTGCGACGCGTGAGACCCTGTGGCGTCTGCTTTAACCCATGCCAAGTCATGGATGCAATCCACTTTAGCGAACTGCGCTTTCCTCATCGAGCTGCAAGGTCGATACATAAATGCCTTGTTGGCTATCCGCCATCTTCGTTTTGTTGTTCAAGATTCGTACAGCCAGTCTTTGCCATATTCGCCTTGCCAGCCTGTTCTTTCACCGCGGTGAGAGCTGCAGCGCTCCAGCCAAAATGTATCAAAACAGAAATATTGTGGACACCTTGTCACCACAAAATGCACGCCACTCGCTGATGCACCGGCTCTGACCCCATAACCAGAAATCTCAGGCATCTCCTTCAGACGAGCGAATATTTGCTGCCATGAATAACCTGAACCTGCTGCAGACCTGCCAGAACGAACAATCGGCGGACGTGATTTACGGTCCGATTCAACCTGAACTGCTGCGCGAGGAAGTGCTGGCCGATTTGCTGGAAGCCAGCGCCCGGCGCAATCCGCAGCAAGTGGCACTGATCTTCGGCGAGCACCGGATCAGTTATGGGGAGCTGGACCGGCAGGCTGATCAGGTGGCTTCTGCGCTGATCAAGGCTGGCGTAAGGCCTGGGCACATCGTTGGTCTGTGGCTACCGCGAGGCATTGAGCTTCTGGTGATGCAGGCCGGTATCGCCAAGGCGGGTGCCGCCTGGCTGCCTCTGGATCAGGACACTCCGGTGGAGCGTCTGCAAATATGCCTGGACGATGCCAGCGCAGTGGGGCTGGTGTCCTGCAACGCGCTGAGCCCGTTGCTGGCTGGTAGCGGTCTGAACGTATGGACGGCCGAAGCGCTGCTGACACAGACCGACGCAGCGTTGGTGCGCCGCAGTGGTGTGCTTCCCGATCATCCTGCGTACGTGATCTACACCTCCGGCTCCACCGGCAAGCCCAAGGGCATCCTGATTTCCCAGCGCAGCATCTGCCATTTCCTGCGCAGCGAAAACGCGGTACTCGGTATCTGCGCCAGCGACCGGGTCTACCAGGGCTTTTCCGTGGCATTCGACATGTCGTTCGAGGAAATCTGGATTGCCTATCTGGTGGGCGCAACGTTGTGGATAGGCCCAAAGGAAACCAGCGGAGACCCCGAAACCCTGCCACGTCTGCTGAACGAGCAGCGCATCAGCGTTTTGCACGCGGTGCCTACCTTGCTGGCGCTGTTCAGCGAAGACGTCCCCTGCCTGCGGGTGATCAATCTGGGCGGCGAGATGTGCCCTGAGTCGCTGGTCGACCGCTGGGCCACGCCGAACCGGCAAATGTTCAACACCTACGGGCCCACCGAAGCCACTGTGTCGGCGAGTCTGGCGCGGTTGTCGCGTGGTCGCCCGGTCTCGATTGGTACGCCGCTCCCCAATTATGGTCTGTTGGTAATCGCCAATGACCCAGCGGTCGGCAGCAGCCTGGCACCCAGCCTGCTGCCCCGTGGCGAAGTCGGCGAACTGTGCATCATTGGCCCCGGTCTGGCTGAAGGTTATCTGGGCAGACCGGATCTGACCCAGGAAAAATTCCTGCCTAACCCGTGGTCCACCGGCTATCACGATGCGCGCCTGTATCGAACCGGCGACCTTGCGCGGATCGACGATGAAGGACAAGTACAATGCCTGGGACGTGCCGATGATCAGGTGAAAATTCGTGGCTTTCGCGTCGAACTGGGCGAGATTGAAGCGCTGTTGGCGCAACAGCCCGGCGTAGGCACTGTTGCCGTCCTGTTGCGCAACGAGGGTGGCGTTGATCAGCTGATTGCTTATCTGGTTTGCGATACATCGACGGATTCCAAATTCACCAGCCAGTTGCGCAAGGTCTTGCAGGCCCGGTTGCCGTCGTACATGGTGCCGGGGCATTTCGAGTTGCTCGACAGCATGCCGCGTCTTACGTCCGGAAAAATCGATCGCAAAACACTCAAGGCCCGCCCGTTGACGGTTGATGCCGCGGGTGCTGGCGCAGAGTCCGACGTGGCTGAAACTGAAGGCGAAATCGCACTGTTTGCTGCGTTGGCCTCACTCTTTCCTGGCATGCCGATCCGCCGCGATGCGGACTTTTTCACCGATCTGGGCGGGCATTCCTTCTTTGCCGCTCGTTTGGCCTCGGCCTTGCGGGCGAACCCTCGCTTTGCACAAATCACCGTGCGCGACATTTACCAGCAACGCCGTATCGGCGCGATTGCCGAAGTGCTGGATCAAGCACCGCAAGAGATGGCTGCCCCGGTCGACTGGACGCCTCCGTCCGCGTGGCGTCGCTGGCGTTGCGGCGTGGCTCAGGCTCTGGCATTGCCGGTAATGGTCAGCCTGCGAATGACCCAGTGGCTCGCGCCGTTCTTTACCTACCACTTGCTTACCGGTTCGCCTGACGACTCAGTGGCTTTGGCAACTCTGGCTTCTATCTCGGTGTTTCTGATTGCCACCGTTCTGCAGTTTTTCATCGCGTGGGCGGCCAAATGGCTGATCGTTGGTCGCCTGAAGCCTGGAATATATCCATTGTGGGGCGTCACTTATTTTCGCTGGTGGGCCGCCGACCGTATGGTCGAGTCGGCACCGACTTACCTGTTGAGTGGTTCTTCGCTTTATCCCCTGTGGCTGCGCGCCCTGGGAGCAAAGATCGGTGAGGAAGTGATTATCGGCGGGGCCACGGTGCGGGCCCACGACCTGCTGGAAATCGGTGACGGGGTCAGCGTCGGCAACGGCGTGAGCTTCGAGAACGCACGCGTCGAGCGGGGTCAGCTGCATCTGGGACGTATCGCCTTGCAGGACAATGCCTGTGTCGGTTCCTACGTGATCATGGAGGGCAATACGGCTATCGGTCCGTGGGGGCATCTTGAGGCGCAATCGGCCATGGCCGACGGCCGGGAGGTTCCGGCGCGTCGTATCTGGCAGGGCTCACCTGCGCGTGATGTCGGCGCGTTCGACACGCTCGGCCAACCTGCGCGGCCTGTGACCAGCCCTGCGCGTTTGCGGGCAGAAAAACTGTTCTTCGTGTTCGGCGTTCTGCTGGTCGCGACGCTGTTCTTCATCCCGGTCTTCCCGACCTTTTTCCTGATCGACTGGTTCGACACGCAGAACGTCTTGCCATGGTTCGAGGGCAGCGGACCATCGGGACAACTGGCGCGCTATTTCCTGCTCGCGTTCCCGGCCAGTGCGGTGCTGATTGTCGCGACTGTTCTGGCCTCTGCCGCATTGCGCTGGATCGTCTTTCCACGTCTCAAGCCGGGTCGCTACGCGGTACACAGCAACACTTATTGCGCCAAGTGGCTGATCAGTCAGATTCAAGAGGCCAGCCTCAATGTGCTTTCCGGTATCTACGCCACGGTGTACTCGCCCTTCTGGTATCGACTGTTGGGTGCGAAAGTGGGGCGCGACGCCGAGATTTCCAGCGCACAGGGCGTCATCCCGGACATGCTGACCCTGGGCGATGAAACCTTTATCGCCGATGCGGTGATGCTGGGCGATGAGCGTATCGATGGCGGCTGGATGACCATGCAACCCACAGTCGTATCCAATCGCAGCTTTGTCGGCAACGGCGGTTACATTTCAGATGGCACGGTGCTGCCGGAAAACGTCCTGATCGGCGTCCATTCCTGCGCGCCGCACAACAGCAAAATGGTCGACGGCGGCACCTGGCTGGGCTCACCACCGATCCACCTGCCTGCCCGCGAGCAGGTGAGTGGCGCTCCCGAATCACTGACCTTCAAGCCTTCACCGCTGCGCCGCCTGGCCCGAGGACTGGTCGAAGGCGTGCGCATTGTCACCCCGCACGCGGTAGTGATCGCCGTTGGCTACACGGTCATGCTTGACCTGATGCCTCTCGCCGACGACGAGCGCTGGGGCGCGGTGCTGGCCTACCTTGCAGTGATCGGCGTGGCGTACAGCGTGGGTAACTTTCTGCTGATCGCGGCCCTGAAATGGCTGGTGATGGGCCGCTATCGCAAACGCGCAGACCCTATGTGGACACCATTCGTATGGCTCTCGGAAGGTATCACCAGCCTCTATGAAGGCATGGCCGCACCAAACTTCATGCGCTACCTGCGCGGTACTCCGTGGTTGCCGCTGGCCTTCAACCTGCTCGGCTGCAAGATTGGCCGAGGGGTTTACATGGACACAACCGACATCACCGAATTCGACTGCGTCAGCATCGGTGCAGATAGTGAGCTGAATGCCGGTGCCTGCCCGCAAACACACCTGTTCGAAGACCGGGTCATGAAGATTGATCACGTCAGCATCGGCGAGCGCGTGTACATGGGCCCACGTAGCGCCGTGCTCTATAGCGCCGTAGTCGGCAACGATGCGCACCTTGGCCCACTGCCCCTGGTGATGAAAGGCGAGCATATCCCCGCGTGCAGTCGCTGGGCCGGCTGCCCGGCGGTACCTGACAGGGCATGAAACGCGGGGCGAGCTGGGCATTCGATGAAGATGGCCGGCTCGCCCCTCCAGAGTCCTTCCCTCGGCAGAATGTATTGCTGGTCAGATGCGTCACCAGGCCAGGCTGTGCAAGAGATGAGGCCAGAAACCGCATTCGGGCTTGCGTGCGAACCGCCGTGGAGCAGTGGCTCGAATTGCCATCGGAAGCGATCACGTTCATCAGCGCCCCAGGTCTCGCGCCGCGATTGATGATCGACGGCCTGCCGGAGCCCGGTTTTTCCATCAGCCACGAAGCTGGATTCTCTCTGGCTGCGGTCAATCTCAACGGAGCGGTGGGTGTGGACTTGATGCAGGTCCAGCCTGTACCGGACTGGCAGGTTATTGCGCGGGATTATCTCGGGCCAGATGTAGGTGCGCGACTGCGGGATGTTTCCGAGACGATGCGCCCGGTCGCGTTTGCCAGGGCCTGGTGTGAGCGAGAAGCGTTTTTGAAACTGCATGGGCGTGAGTTGGGGGAATGGATAGAGGTGGGGCAGTTGGAGGGCGTGGGCATCGAGGTTGAATTGGGGACGAATATGGTTGGGGTAGTGGCTTTGAAATGGCCTCGATATGTAGCTCTGAGCCGCCAGGCCTCATCTGACTCTGTAATAGCGTTTCAATAAATCCGCTAGCCGGTGCCGCGACTCAAAGCCCCGTTCACACATCAGTTTGATTTATTCGAAGGTTAGGTATACGTTACATTTAATCTAATTTGTTATGTATACGGAACATGGACTATTCCCTCATCACAACGCGTCTTGGCGAGCAGATTCGGCAGCGCCGCCTCAATCGAGGGCTTACGCAAGCCAGGCTCGCCGCGATGGCAGCCGTCACCCGGCAAAAGATAATCGCCGTAGAAAAAGGTGACCTCTCAGTAGGTATGACGGCCTATGCGCGCGTGCTCGGGGCGCTGGATTGTGAGCTCTCGGTCATACCCGCTGTCATGCCTACACTGGATGAAATTGAGGGAGTATTCGACTGATGATGACCACGCTGCAAGAGCTACTCCGCTATCGCCAAAGCAATCCGCCTGTTCTGTGCCCCCGACCAGGTACAGGACTCATTGGCCCAGCTATTCGCCATCGTGACCCTGAGCTGTATTGTCGGCAACGGCGACGCCCACCTGAAAAACTTCGGTCTGCTGTATTCCAACCCCACCCAACGAGATGCACGGCTCGCTCCAGCTTACGACATCGTCAACACCACGGCTTACATCCCCGAGGACGTGTTGGCACTGGATCTGCTCGGCAACAAGTCGCTATTCGCCTCGCGGCAGGGCCTACTGGATTTCGCCCAGATCTGTGATGTGACACGTCCAGAGGAGGTGATTTCCGGACAACTTCAGGCACTGGAGCAAGTACTGGCGCGTTCGGTTGAGCTGAACGAGCAGGCGCCGGAGGTCATCGCTGCGGTCAGGCGATGTGCTGAGCCGTTTATGAGAACCTTTGGGTAGCAAGCCGTTGGGCTTCGTGTCGCTACCTTTGGCAACTGCAATTCCAACAGACAGATGAATGCACGAATGTTCTAGACTCACCTTCCGACGTCAGCGATAACCAATCGCTTTCATCGATTCAGGTGTTTTATGCCTTCCACACACTGGATAGACCTCGCTCGCGACCTTGATACGGGCATCGAGACGCTGCACGCGCACTTTCAGGGGCATGCCTATGATCCCCATTGGCATGACAGCTATCTGGTGGGCGTTACCCGGCAAGGTGTGCAGCAGTTCAATTGCCGCCGTCAGCGCCATGCCAGCACGCCCGGGCAGGTGTTCACACTGGAACCGGGGGAAATTCATGATGGCAATGCCCCGTGCGCCGAAGGGTTCACCTATCAGATGCTGTACCTGGACCCGCATTGGCTGAGCCGGGAGCTCAGTGGGTTGTTCGAACAGGCTCCCGACCAGCATCTGCCTTCTTTCGCCAACACCCTGCAAACCGAATCACGGCTGGCTCACGCGGTCACGTTCGCTTTCACGGCGCTGCATCAAAAAGAACTACGCATCGTTCGTCAAAGCGCGTTGGATGAATTACTGGCGCAGCTCATTGATAGGGTGCAATGGCGACGCATGACCGATCCCGATCCGCGCTTGCCGCAGGTGGCCTTGCGGGCGAGGGATTATCTGCACGCGCATCTGCATCAGGACGTGGGCATGAACGAGTTGGCAGCTGTTTGTAGCGTTGACCGCTTTCGCCTGACGCGGGCGTTCAAGGCGACCTTTGGCCTGCCACCTCATGCATATCTGGTACAACTGCGCCTGGCCAAGGCCCGTCGAATGCTGGCAGCCGGAATCTGGCCCGCTCAGGTGGCCAGCGATCTGGGCTTTGCTGACCAAAGCCATCTGGGCCGCTGGTTCAGGCGCGCTTACGGACTTAGCCCGGCGGCCTATCGCTTGCGCTGCTCAAACCTTCCAGACTGATCCTGTGGTATGTCGCAGCATGGGCGTTTTCAGCCCTGGATTGCCGATTATGCTGCCTTTCATTCTGTTCGCCTTCGTCGCCTCGATTACCCCCGGCCCCACCAACATCCTGGTATTAAGCAACGGTGCCCGCTTCGGCTGGCGCGCCGTCGTACCGTTGATTCTGGGAGCCTGCACCGGCGCTGCACTGTTGGTGTTGCTCGTTGGCATGGGGGTCGGCCACTCATTGCTCGCGATCCCCAATGCTCAGCGCGTCATGGCATGGGTCGGCGTGCTGTGGCTAACCTGGCTGGCCTGGAAGATAGGTGCCGGCCCGACCGACTCAATCGAGCGGCAAAACAGTCTGCCGATGGGCTTTATCGGTGGCGCAGCACTGCAATTAGTAAATCCCAAGACCTGGGTCATGGCGCTGGCGGTAGTCAGTGTGTTCAGCCAGAGCAACCCGGTGTCTTACCTGGCGCTGGTGTTCTTTCTGATCTCGTTGCCCTGCTTAGGCTGCTGGGCGCTGATGGGCGCAGGCTCGTCCCGCTGGCTCACATCGCCTTGGCGAGTGCAGTGGGTGAATCGAGTGCTGGCGGTTTTATTGCTGCTGGCGGCGTGGATCGGTTTTATGGACAGTGTCTGAGCGCGTGCGGCCTGGGTTGGCGGTGGGTACGCGAGGAGTCGGCTTAATTTCAAAAGCTGATCTTGTCGAGCCAACTCGACTATTTGCTTGTGACGTGAGCTTTGCTCTTCAGCTTGCTGGTTTGCTCTGCGGTCGTCATCTCTTTTCACCACAGAGCGTGTATGGCGTCAGATTATTCCGGTGCTTGCGCGCCGCTGGCCCTGGACAGCTCAGCAGGTCGGGCTGCCGCATTGAAGAAGGCCAGGTGATAGGCCAGGCCTACGAACACCGCACCGCCCACCGCGTTACCCAAAAATACCGGAACGAAGTTGTCGCCGAACTGCGCCCAGCTCAAGGCGCCGGCAAAGATCGCTGCAGGAATGACGAACATATTGGCGACGATGTGCTGAAAGCCGATCGCGACGAATGCCATCACCGGAAACCACATGCCGACCACTTTACCGATCACGTCCTTGCTTGCGTAGCTGAGCCACACCGCCAGGCACACCAGCCAATTGCAGCCAATACCCGATATGAATGCCTGTTCGAAGCTGGCCCCTACCTTGGCATTGGCGATGGCCACAGTCTTGGCCATGAATGGGCCTTCAGTCAGCCCCACCACATGGCCGAAACAATAGGCGACGAACAGCGCGCCGATCAGGTTGGCCAGCGTCACCAGTACCCAGTTGCGCACCAACTGACCCAGACCGATACGCCCGGCGAATAGCGCCATGGGCAGGCTCATCATGTTGCCGGTCAGCAACTCGCCACCGGCCAGCACCACCAGAATCAGCCCGACCGGAAACACCACAGCGCCAAGCAGATTGCCCAGCGACGCCCACTCGTGAGGGATCATGGTGCTGACATGAATATCGAGAAGAAACCCGAGGGCAATGAAAGCCCCTGCCAGAAAGCCCAGGATCATCAACGACGACAGGCCCAAGTGGGCTTTCTTGACGCCACTTTCGACGGCAATTTCAGCGATTTGCTGCGGGGTGTTCAGAGACATGGTGGGCTCGTGCGTGGTCGTGGGCTGAGCGTGGGGAGCAGAAGCTCAAGCGGTGCGCGCCTGTCGCACGGGGAAACAACGTTACGGAATGTTTCGAAGGATGGCTAATCGGATGTTTTGATCGGGTGATTGAGAGGGTCGATGACTGGACTTACAGTTGTTTGGTTGGCAGGTTTGTAGTGGGAGACTGTCAGAAATTTTGTGTTCGGGCATAACATGTAGCTAGGGATGCTCCGATCAACTTGCCGCGCAGCGGTGGCAAGCCGTAATTTGCCAGGCACATAGCGCTATTTTTCTGAAAACGGTCTGATGCAGTGTGAGTCGAGCGCGTTTTTCGCTCGGTTTTCCGTGTTAAGCGCGCAACTCACCCAAACCCATTAGTCGCTTTCGAGCCATCCACAGGTTCGACAGGGCGAACAGCGTGGTCAGTTGGGCCGTGTTTTTCATCAGCCCACGAAAGCGTACTTTCACGTAACCAAACTGGCGCTTGATGACCCGAAACGGATGCTCGACCTTGGCGCGTGTCTGCGCTTTGCAGTACTCGATCTTGCGCTTGGCTTTGTACAACAGGCTGCGTTTGTTCAGCTTGGAATACGTGCTGCGCCGCGCCGCGATTTGCCAGATCACGTTACGATTTTCGTGCTCTTCACGCTTCTCGACACCGGTGTAGCCAGCGTCCGCATAGACCGCGTTTTCTTCCCCGTGGAGCAGTTCGGCGACTTGAGTGACATCGGCCACATTGGCCGCAGTGCCATGGACGTGATGAACCAGTCCAGACTCAACGTCAGCGCCGATGTGGGCCTTCATACCGAAGAAATACTGGTTACCCTTCTTTGTCTGATGCATCTCGGGATCACGCTCGCCGTCTTTGTTCTTGGTCGAGCTTGGGGCATGAATAATGGTGGCATCGACGATGGTGCCCTGGCGCAGCGACAGGCCTTTTTCCTGCAAATAACCGTTGATGACCGCGAGGATTGCAGGAGCCAGTTGATGTTTCTCCAGCAGGTGCCGGAAGTTCATGATCGTGGTGTCTTCCGGTATCGGCGCACTCAACGTCAGGCGTGCAAACTGGCGCATGGGGGTGATTTCGTAGAGCGCTTCTTCCATGGCCGGATCACTCAGGGAGAACCAGTTCTGCAGCAGGTGAATGCGCAGCATGGTTTCCAGCGGATAAGGTTTTCTGCCACCGCCGGCCTTGGGGTAGAACGGTTCGATCAGGCCCAGCAGACCTGTCCAGGGGACGACCTGATCCATCTCGGCGAGGAAGCGTTCGCGGCGTGTCTGCTTGCGCTTGCTGGCATATTCGAAATCGGAAAAGCTCATCTGGCTCATGGGAGGCTCGGATCAGGTGGTCAGGCGATTTTCGCATAACCGGGACTTGTTCGGAGATTCCCTAGAGGTGCATGTATGCCGACCAAAAAGAAGTCCGCCAATGCAACAGCGAGGGAGTTGCCCTCGATTCCCCAAGAGCTGATCGAGCAGTTTGTTAAAGGCCCGATGAGCGCCGAAGCCATTCAAGACGCGTCCATGGCGTTCAAGAAGGCTCTGATCGAGCGTGCGCTAGGCGCCGAGCTGGGTCACCACCTTGGTTGCCCTCAGGGCGCGGAGCGCCCTGAGGAGTCGACCAATCAGCGTAATGGCAAAAGCAGCAAGACGGTTCTGACCGACGACGGGCCGCTTCGCCTGGATATCCCCAGAGACCGCGATGGTAGCTTCGCCCCGATCCTGATTCCCAAGCACGAACGCCGTTTTACAGGCTTCGACGACAAGATAATTGCCATGTACGCCCGGGGCATGACGGTGCGTGAGATCCGCGCTTTTCTGTCTGAGCAGTATGGAACTGACGTGTCCCATGACTTCATCAGCTCAGTCACCGATGCGGTCATGGAAGAGGTGAGCGCTTGGCAGCAACGACCCTTGGAACCGATGTATCCGGTGATCTTCTTCGATGCGTTACGGGTCAAAATCCGGGACGAGGGGTTAGTGTGCAACAAGGCTATTTATCTGGCGCTGGGGGTATTACCTGATGGCACGCGCGACATTGTGGGTATATGGATCGAGAGCACCGAGGGTGCCAAGTTTTGGATGAAGGTGTTCAACGACCTCAAGACTCGTGGCGTTGAAGATGTTCTGATCGCCGTCACGGATGGCCTCAAAGGAATACCGGAGGCGTTGGGGGCGGTTTTTCCTGCCACGACGCTGCAAACCTGCATCGTGCATCTGATCCGCAACAGCTTGGACTATGCCGCTTGGGATAAACGTCGGGCACTGGCCAAAGCACTCAAGCCGATCTACCAGGCGATCAATGCAGATGTGGCTGAGCAAGAGCTTAACGCCTTTGAAGCGGGCCCCTGGGGCAAGCAGTATCCGACTGTGGTTGCTGCATGGCGTCGCGCCTGGGATCGGGTTATACCGTTTTTTGTTTTCCCGGCGGGCATCCGCAAAGTGGTTTACACGACCAATGCCATCGAGAGCATCAATGCCCAGTTACGCAAGATCATCAAGACTCGAGGGCACTTCCCGACCGATGAGGCCGCGACGAAACTGATATGGCTTGGGTTGCGCAACATCACCGCCAACTGGGGTCATGCGGCACACGACTGGAAAGTGGCAATGAATCAATTTGCGATCCTGTACGGAGACCGATTTACCAGACCGAGCTGGTAAAACAAGGGCCTGCCTGACGGCAGGCCCTAACCAGCCCGAACACAAAAAAACTGATACTCCCTGTAGTGGGTCAACTAAACCCGATCACTGAGTTGTCAGCGAACGGGCCATCTTGGAAACGCTGACTAAACCGCACAAGCCGGCGGATTCTGAAGCAACTGTAGACTACGGAGCAAGGCGCCAAGGCTTCTGTAGGACGTGTACTCGTTCCGCAACACGATCCTGTTTTTTACTTCATCCGGCTTGGTATTGCCCGACATCACCCCATAACTATCCCTGTCTCCATGAACCGCAAGGACAGACTATGACCAACTCAACCGAAACCGCCATCCTTGCCGGCGGCTGCTTCTGGGGCATGCAAGATTTGTTGCGACGCTACCCCGGCGTGCTGCGTACGCGAGTCGGCTACACCGGTGGCGAAGTACCGAACGCCACCTACCGCAACCACGGAAACCATGCCGAAGCGATTGAGATCGTGTTTGACCCGGCGGTGATCAGCTACCGGCAGATTCTTGAATTCTTTTTCCAGATCCATGACCCGAGCACGCCTAACCGGCAGGGCAATGATCTTGGGCCGAGCTATCGTTCGGCGATTTACTACCTGAGCGAACAGCAAAGGGATATTGCCGAAGATACCGCGGCTGACGTGGACGCCTCCAAGCTGTGGCCGGGGCGTGTGGTCACGCAAATCGAGCCCGCCAGGGAGTTCTGGGAAGCGGAGCCGGAGCATCAGGATTATCTGGAGCGGATACCGAACGGTTATACCTGCCACTTCATCCGGCCAAACTGGAAGTTGCCCAAGCGGGCTTGAACCTGAATCGGACCTGGAAGGCCACGATAGGGGAGAGCGCAAAAGCTGACCAGTATCTGAGAGAACCACCCAGAAACACAAAAGCCGCGCAATGCGCGGCTTTCAAAGGTGGTGGGCCCACACGGACTCGAACCGTGGACCAAAGGATTATGAGTTGCTGGGCGACGTGCTATGCCTAGAGAAATCGTTCGTAGGTGAACGTAGGTTGGCATAGCTGGAGGCCCCGTAGTTAGTGGTGTTGAGCGTAGTTTTGATAAGGTTGATCAAGCTGGGTACTGTACCGTGGTTGTACTGATTTTGCAGCGTATGAGCTTCGACTTAAAGTAACGCGGTCACCATGTTCAATTCTGAAGAGGCGAATGCTTGGCCTCGAATGGGCTCTTGGCGTTGGTAGCGGCTGAGCCCCGGCTTCCGGTTACACCAGGAGGCCGCAATCTGTCGCAGCAAGCTCCCTCTTGAAGCACTGCCCCAGCCGGATCATCATTCGGGATGCGCATTCTCTGCTTTTGCCAGAAGCGCCTTAATCTCGTTCATGCTGAGAAATTGGCACAGCACCAGTTCCCGTATCGATCAGCTTGCCCCCAGGCATACTGGAGAAAATTGAGGACGATGTGCGTGAAAATAAGCGCTCCGGGAAAGCACACAGGACGGTCAGCGCTATTGTCAGGCGTGCGTTGGAAGCTCAAGGGTATACGCTTGATTAATTAAAAATTATTGAATCATAATTAACATGCAACAGTTTGGGCGCGGTGACGAAGTACTAGCGGCTTGGTCGGCGATATGCATCGACCTCCGTTATCTTCTGTAAAATTTTTATATTGAGTGGAAAATGTCAGAAGTCGAACTGAAAGAAGATACGGAAAAAAAAGCTGCAACGTTTATGGGATGGGGCAAGCTTGGAGCCTTGGCTTTGGCTATTTCAGCCCCTATGTTTTACTTGAATGGAAAAGCCTACCACGAGGGCTACCTCTCCTATTTGCACCTTGAGCCGTCTATGTTTCCTCTGTTGGCCACTGAGTATGTCGAACAAACTGCGGTGGGTTGGTTCAGAGTCATAGTCGGTTGGTTCAACAACGGATTTGACACCTTGGGGAAAAACTGGCTCTTGGCTAGTATGAGCATGGTTGTCCTAAGCTTGATTTTTGGCCTTGTTGACTTCATGACAGACCGTACGGGTTGTGATGACCGGAAAAGTCACAAACCTAAGGAATCTCCGAACAAGTCCCGGTTATGCGAAAATCGCCTGACCACCTGATCCGAGCCTCCCATGAGCCAGATGAGCTTTTCCGATTTCGAATATGCCAGCAAGCGCAAGCAGACACGCCGCGAACGCTTCCTCGCCGAGATGGATCAGGTCGTCCCCTGGACAGGTCTGCTGGGCCTGATCGAACCGTTCTACCCCAAGGCCGGCGGTGGCAGAAAACCTTATCCGCTGGAAACCATGCTGCGCATTCACCTGCTGCAGAACTGGTTCTCCCTGAGTGATCCGGCCATGGAAGAAGCGCTCTACGAAATCACCCCCATGCGCCAGTTTGCACGCCTGACGTTGAGTGCGCCGATACCGGAAGACACCACGATCATGAACTTCCGGCACCTGCTGGAGAAACATCAACTGGCTCCTGCAATCCTCGCGGTCATCAACGGTTATTTGCAGGAAAAAGGCCTGTCGCTGCGCCAGGGCACCATCGTCGATGCCACCATTATTCATGCCCCAAGCTCGACCAAGAACAAAGACGGCGAGCGTGATCCCGAGATGCATCAGACAAAGAAGGGTAACCAGTATTTCTTCGGTATGAAGGCCCACATCGGCGCTGACGTTGAGTCTGGACTGGTTCATCACGTCCATGGCACTGCGGCCAATGTGGCCGATGTCACTCAAGTCGCCGAACTGCTCCACGGGGAAGAAAACGCGGTCTATGCGGACGCTGGCTACACCGGTGTCGAGAAGCGTGAAGAGCACGAAAATCGTAACGTGATCTGGCAAATCGCGGCGCGGCGCAGCACGTATTCCAAGCTGAACAAACGCAGCCTGTTGTACAAAGCCAAGCGCAAGATCGAGTACTGCAAAGCGCAGACACGCGCCAAGGTCGAGCATCCGTTTCGGGTCATCAAGCGCCAGTTTGGTTACGTGAAAGTACGCTTTCGTGGGCTGATGAAAAACACGGCCCAACTGACCACGCTGTTCGCCCTGTCGAACCTGTGGATGGCTCGAAAGCGACTAATGGGTTTGGGTGAGTTGCGCGCTTAACACGGAAAACCGAGCGAAAAACGCGCTCGACTCACACTGCATCAGACCGTTTTCAGAAAAATAGCGCTATGTGCCTGGCAAATTACGGCTTGCCACCGCTGCGCGGCAAGTTGATCGGAGCATCCCTAATGATTGTCTTGCTTAAGAGATGCGAATATTAAAATTCAAATCAACCTGTTGATTATTATTTATGGCTTTCTAATGGCAAACCAGTATCGGCGCTAAAATTACGGAAAACCCCAATACAGAAAAGTCTATGGGTATCACAGCAAGAATAATACAAAATTATTTTAACATCTCAGAGAGATTTTCTGACAGAATTGCCATCAACCAGGAGGAATATATGTGGAATTTTAATAATTGGAGCAAAAGCTTGGACGCTTATCAGAGACTCCAGGAAACGCAAAGTAAACTTCATGAGTTTCTTTCTTCTGATACAACATCCTCAGTCCAACCCGATGGGGGGGGCGCGCACGACCTGCCGCAAAGACAGCGATATTCTATTCAGCAAGCTGAGTCTCAGGGCAGGCGGCTCGTAGATCAAGCAGAACTACAAACGCAGGTTGAGCGCCGCTTTTCAAAAAAGTCTGAGACAAGATATGTAACGGAGGTTCAATTTGTTCCAGATCACCTTGAGGATACTGAGTATCGATACAGCTCTAGAAAAGTCCCCTATTGTGAGGATATAGCACTCATTGAAAGATTTTGCGAGGGTGCTCTGCTAGGTGGTAGCAACTCTAACACCGTGGACTTTTATAAAAATCAGTTGATCTCTATTAGTGACTATCTTCAGCGACAGCACATGCCAGCGATTAACGCACGTTTATTCTCTGATAGTCTTGAAAGCGATTTAAAACAGTATGCGTTTCAAAACAATCGCAGTGATACGCTGGCAATTATAGGTCACTTACGACGTATTGAATCTAACAAACACGGGGTTAGTGCTATTCTGCCTTTCAAAACAAAAAGTTCAGATTTAGACGAATGGTTAATCGATCAAGTGTTTTCCGACGAAAACCAGACTACTTCCTCATATAGATCAACTTTGCGCGCGCTCAGTCATTGGCTCGCAGCACAAGAAAAGCCGGGGCTGTGTGATCCGGACTATCTCCATTCCCACGAATTGACGGGAGATGTGCTGAAGTTCAGCTGTTTGCCAGGCCGTCACCAATGTAGCGCGGCGTTGCAACACATGCGAAACTATGACCTTGGTAGTAAAGTTCGCCTAAAGAAGCAACGTGATACCCGTAATATCCCAGACGAGGACCAAACGTTAATCTCGCACTACCAAAAAATTGCTAACGATGCCTTGGTAATAAAAAATAGTAAAGCCGGAAAAAAAACGAATCGTGATCCTCATGGAAGAACGAGCGTTGACAAGTACGCGTCTGTACTACGCTCATTCAGCGCGTGGCTTAAGGAGGAGGGAAAAGGAAGCTTGTCAACTCTTCTTCACGATCCAGAGTTGGATACGTATAGGGATTTATGGACGCACAACAAAAGCTCTTCTAATGCCAAAACGGTTGTAACCCTGCTAATGAAATTGCGTGAAATATTTCCACCCTTCTCAGTAGAAGCGGTACAAGAACCTAGTCACTCCTCTTTTACGTTGCCAAATTCAGAGTGGTCAGGTTGGGGCTGGAATCCAGATACGCCGCAATACCCCCCTCAAAGTCCAGCTTCGACCTTCAACGGACTCTCCTCCCTGAGTGATTACGGCCGCGAATTCGACCTCAATACGCCCCAGCAAGAGCAGCCGTGGAGCACCTATGGGGACTATGGCACTCAGGCTACAATGGAGCACTCGGCCCTGCCCCCCATGAGTCCCGAGAGGATCGATGTGGACAATCTGCCGTTTACCCAGGACGTCGAAGACCCCGAGCTGCCTCAAGTGACTGAGACTTCGTGGCTGCTAGACGGACATTTGCACGCCTACACCAACGACCTCGCTCGCCGATTGCAAGAGGAGTCCAATGCCCATTTACTCCACTTTGCCGACTCGCAAATAGTCACTATGCTGAACTCCGAGGATGAAGCACAGAGAAACGTTGCGTTGCGCCGTCTAGTCGGAGACGCAGTCAACCCTGCCCCACCCATCGCGTTCATGCCCATCAACCGAGATAACGTCCATTGGTCGCTTCTCGTCGTCGACCGTCGAGATAACCACTCGCCTGCAGCCTACCATTACGATTCCATGGGAACTCCGCATCCACATCAGCACTGGCATGCCCAAATGGCAGCCTGGCGCCTGGGCCTTGATGCTTCGCAAGTCTATAAAATGCCCACCGCCATACAGCCGGACGGTTATTCTTGCGGCGATCATGTGCTGACCGGTATAGAGGTGTTGGCTCACAGGGTGATCGACGGCATGTTCGATTACGCGGGCGGCAAGGACCTGAGCGATATCAAGCCAGACCGCGACTTCATCAGGGATCGTCTTGCCCCAGCGGATCAAGCGCCAGCAGAAAGCAGTGTCAGGTCAGTTCCCGAGCCGCCCGTCGAACAGAAGAAAAAGAAAAGCAAGTGGTGGAAGTTGTAGCGGCTTGATGTATAGGAATTTCAAAGTTTCTATAAAGGGCAATCGTCCCCAAAAGTCACCTCTGCGTGATGCCGAGGTGGCGTTGAGGCTGGTGAAACGCTTTTCTCACGCCACATCGGCGTCTAAAAACGGGGCCATTGCGACGTTCTGTGTAGTGGTCAACTGATCCCGGACACGACGTTAAGGTTGAGCGGGCGCCAGTCCACCTTTGTACTGGTGTGGTCGAATCCAGTTGTAACGATGCATCAGATAATGACTGATATCCCGCTGAGCCCCTTGGGCTGTCGTGTAGCCCACACAGTCGGTATCCACTCAGCTTTCAAACTGCGGAATACACTCTCCATCGGCGAGTTGTCATAGCAATTACCTCGGCGACTCATGCTCTGGCGTATGCGGTATCGCCAAAGCCGCTGGCGAAACTGTCGGCTCCCATATTGGGTGTCCTGGTCTGAGTGAAACAGCAGGTCCTGAGGCTTCTACATCGTAGCCACAGTCATCGATAAATTCAGTGACTTTTTGATACAGATCAATAACAGCTATCAGGCTTGACTGATCATTGAACTAAATCTCTGAATATGCAATTAAAAACCCACATTTCTGGAAATGTGAAAAGTTTTTAAATATGGTAGCTAGAAACCTGTAATCCATTTTAAAGCGCAGCAAAAGATGAGTGTAAGAGAGGCTGTTGTAGTCCTTTTTTCAAAATCCATAGGCTCTCCAATTTTAGAGGTTACTATGCAAACCTATAAATACTACCCCAAGAATCTACCTGCCATTGGCACCGTTCTGCTGACGACTTATGGCTTGTTCGCCCATAAAAACGAGATCCCCAAATCTCATGTGACTGATGTTTTAAAAATTTGCAAAAAACTCACCGATGGTTTCGATGACGAGATGCATCATTTAAGCGCTCTTATGCTGATGATTGCTGACGCTCCAGTGGAACCTTTGCTCAACGCATCTGTCGCTCACAAAGGCTCCATCATCGGATTTACTTCTCTTGGCTACCTTCTATCCTATGGATCTATTAGTGAAACGGCTAAGAGCATCATCCAGACAGGTAATGGTGTTTTTCTCGTGGAGCTAAGTGGTAATATTGACAACCCTACAGCTGATCTCAAAGTTTTCAACTCTTGGTCTCAGTATCAAAAATTCCTCAAATGGGGACGAAATTGAGACTAAGAAGCATTCTTGGAAACGTCGTCAAGCCTACTAATTAATAGTAAAAAATCCATACCCATAAAACCGCGGCCCTGGCAAATGAGCGGTGCCCCAAGCTGGCCCCGTCGAACGATAGGTTCTACGCCCTAATGCATATGGTTGGCGTTGTGCGAGCGCGCTACGAAGCAACAGGAGTCTTGGCAAGGCAAGCTCGCGGAGCACCTTCCTGACGGCTGTTCAAAAGACGTTGAGTTAACATAACGCTTGCGCTGCAGCTCTGCCACAAACCTTTCGGGACTTCTGCTGTACGAAACGGTTAAGATATCTTACGAACGTCCGACAAGCCTGCGGTGCTGTGGCGCTGGGAGCGGTCTAAAAGAAAGCTTTATCTGAGACAATACACCAGGATGAACATGAGATTTTCCAATACCAACGCAGATAACCCCCTGATTACCAAAGCTGAAAATTCTGCTATCGCTGAAATCGAAGCCACCGCAAGCACATTGCAACTCGTCAGCCGCCTTACTCAGATGAGGTTCGTGTCCATTGCCAAATTTACAGAAAGCGACTGGGTTGCCTGTGCAGTTCATGATGCGGTGCATTTCGGCATCGAACCAGGTGATGCTTTTGCTTTGGAGTCTAGTCTTTGCAATGCAATGCGTTTTGATCATAAGGCTTTAGTGATTCCGAGGTTGAGCCAGGATCCAAAATACCGTGATCATCCGAACGTGAGCCGTTATGGCTTCGAAAGCTACATAGCGATACCTATCTTTTTTTCCAACGGATCGCTATTTGGTAGTCTTTGTGCTATCGATTCACAGCCAGCGGTGCTGGATGACCCAGATGTGATTAGCACTTTAGAAATAATTGCCAAGCTGATCGGCTTGATTTTCTCTATGCATATAAACCAACAGGACCATGCGTCGTAGCTACGGTGGAAAAGCTTCATATTTACAGTACGTCTGGGTTACGTATACCCCCCCCCCCCCCCCCCCATAGTATATTTTACTGTTATAACTGTATCATTGTAATTATACTAAATAGCGGTCATAAATTGGGGTGGGGGCTGGATCCTCAACGCATGATATTCAGCGATCAAGAGAAATTTTAGTTGAACCGGCGTATTCGCTCAGAGACTAACTTCCCGCGCGACGACCGCCGCGCCGGGGTAGTTTTACTGGCTGTTTAGGGTCACTCACCTGAAACATTCGCTGAATTAACAGGCTTTTTGAATCGCCCCGGGTTTCGTAGTCACGGAAAAAAAATGCCCAATAGCCAAAAAAAGTCACTTCTCGAAATGCCAAAAGATTGGCCTTTGCCAGATTACTATCTTCTTGAGCTAGGCCGCATAGCTGCAACCTGGTCGGTCCTTGAAGGTAGCTTGAATATCTATATAAAAAAGTTGTTAGGTATCAATGACCCTGACGACGCTAGACCACAAATAATCACTACACATATGAACTTCAAGCAAAAGCAGGATGCCTTTGGAACGCTATGTGACATTCTAAAAGATTCACATCCAGGATTGAAAGACTACCAGGCGGTAATAGCAGCCATGAATAAAGCGGCAAAGGCACGCAACATATATGTGCATGGTTCGCTTCACTATGACACTGAGACGGCGAATCTTTTGCTGTCTTCGGTGAGTGCACGAGGAAGCTTCAAAGTCACATTTGTCCCTACAACGGTGGAGGATTTGAAAGGTGTGTCTGTACTCATTCACAAAGCAAGCGTGGCTCTGCACAACCTAGTTACAGGGTCTAAACATCCAGGTCTTTTTCCAACACAGGCATGAAGCTGAATGGCAAATTCTTGGCATGCAGATCTCCCATCCCCAATACTTTTTAAGCCGTTTCACAGCTTGCCGCCGCTGAACTCAGTCCGTATCAAGCCACGTCAGTACTTCACTTTAAACGTCGGCGAATCCTCCGGCCGCTGACCGCGCCGGTCATAAAGGCGGGTGGTGCTGATGTTCGCGTGCCCCAGCCACATCTGTACTTTGGCGATATCGGCGTCGTGCTCCAGGGCGTTGGTCGCCGCCGTTGCGCGCAGGCCATGCACGCCCAGGTGCTCGACGACGATGCCGGCCTTCTTGGCATAGGCCTCGACAACGGTATAGATGCCGTTGGCCGTAATGCCGGCGCCGGTGGTAGTACCGCGCAGCGAGCGAAACAGCGGACCCGGCGCGGTGTCTCGTTCAACATCCTGTTCCAGGTACGCGTGGATGCGCTCGGCGGCCATGGGATGCAGCGGCAAAAAGCGGATCTTGCTGCCTTTGCCATGCACCCGCAGGTGTTTAATGCCACGCCGCTCCTGCAAGTCGCCGGTCGTCAGTTGTGCCGCTTCTTCTCGACGCAGGCCGTGGTACAGCAGCACGGCCAGAATAGCCCGATCACGCAATCCCTTGAGCGTTTCAGTGTCCGGAGCCTCTAGCAGCTGCTTGGCCTGGTGATCGCCGAGTGCCGGAGTCTTGCCTTCGTTGGTCTCAATCCGAGGCCGTTTGACGCCATGCACCGGGTTGCCGCCAGCGACGGCATTGTTATCCAGGAGGTGATCGAAGAGGCTGGCCAGTGCGGCCAGTTTGCGCCGGATGGTGGCCCCGGCCAGGCCGCGTTGTTCCAGATCGGCGCGCCAGGCCAATACGTGCGATCGGGTGACCTGGCGAAAGTCATCGGCGCTGGCCAGCCCTATAAAGGAGCAGAAATCCGTCAGGTCATTTTGATAGGCACGGCGTGTGCGCGGATTGTCGAGGTTGGCAAACCACTCGACCGCTGACGGAACTCTGGCCAACTGCTGAAATTCGACCGCCGATAGCCTGCGGTGGTCGCCGGAGACTACTTTCGTCACTTCCTGCATGTACAACCATCAATCGGATTATTAGCGATCACGTATCACCATTCCAGTCACCAAAACGACGCCAGTACCCAGCAGCGTACACGATTCGGAAAAGGCCGCAATAAGTGATGATAACCTATTTTATCACCAGTAACCATAAAAATTACACGGTGTGATATTTTTGCATTACCAAACAATGGTCTTGACTCTGAAGGAAAAATAAAACTAGTAAAGAGCCTATATTTGGTCTATATTTGGGCTTCTAACATTAGCTTAGGTGATCCTCGGCCTAAGACAACCAAGCGTTATGCACCAGTTTATCGCGGTGCAAATACAAACATGAAGGAGGTCTCAACTCATGCGAGTTGAAACAATCAGTTTTCTGAAACGCAACGCAGCCGACCTGCCTCTCGATGAGCCATTGGTCGTCACGCAAAATGGTGTCCCGGCCTACGTGGTGGAGTCTTACGCTGATCGTAAGCGCCGCGATGAGTCAATCGCCTTGGTGAAGCTCCTGGCAATCAGCTCCCGCGAGTACTCCCAAGGCAAGCACTGTTCCACTGACGAACTCAAAGCCCGATTGAGCAGGAGGTTTACCCAGAAATAAATAGGAGCATTAATGAATACGTTTGCACTGCGCTTTACCGATGTTGCCCAGCAAAGCCTTGAGGATCAGGTTGAACACCTGGCTGTCCATCAGGGATTCTCATCAGCTGCTCAACGCATAGATACCCTTATCGATGCCATCCAAGACAAGCTCCTGTCTACCCCGTTGGGCTACCCGGTCAGCCCTCAATTGAGTGAGCTGGGTGTACTGCACTATCGTGAGCTGAACACTGACGGATACCGGATCTTTTACGAGGTGATGGATTCAGATGGTATTACCTTCATCGTCATATTGCTCGTATTAGGAGGTAAACAAAGTGTTGAACAAGCCCTCATCCGCTATTGCCTTCTTCAGCCTATATAGTGTCTGATGATCCTGCGGCCAGCTTAGTGTAAGTCTCCATTTCTGACGGCTCGTAAAACACTTTGAAAGGAGCGTAATCAACGCTCCTCATATTTAGTCCACTACCTTAATTTCTGGGCTGTTGAACGAAACTATATCTAGACTTTCGTCTGCTAGAAGTAGAGAAAAGTGAATTACTCCGTCAAGATCACCAACGCCATAAGTTTCAGCCTTGAACCATTCGATATATTTCGAATTTTCAACCTTAAATAGTGAGTAGTCGGTTCTTCTCGTCGTTCGCGCGCTATCAGACCTCCAGCTATAACTATCATTAGCAAGTTTAAAGCCGACAATGTCTTTTAACTCAAATATTAACTCTATCTCAAAAATCTGATCATTTCCAGCAAGCAATATTATTTTTAGTTCCGTCTCAGTTCGTGAAAAAAAACGCAGAGCACACCGACCAATTTCGATGTCAGGTATTATCCAGTCTATATAGTTTTCGAGTTTATCGACCATATCTCACCTTTACTCGGTCACGTCCGTTCTGAATCTCCAATGTAGGTCGGCCGTCAGAACTATCAGGGCGCACAACAATTTTTCGACCGTCTGGTAATGTTCCTGCTCTACCGTTTGGTATATCTTTAACGTCAGAGGGATTCATATCATCGAAGTCATTATTTGCTGTATCCATGTCTCCTTCAGGCTTGATCCATATATCACTAGGCCCTCTAGTTTTGTCACCTGGAATCGCATCAGGTACTGGACTATCAACACTTTCATTATGGTAACACCCTCCCGCAGGACACTCTCCATTACCCAGGGAAGGTGAGTAAAGTAAGCATGACGCCCCGGCACCTAAGCCTAAGCCGACACCTCTCCCAACTTGGGGTAGAATATCTGGAATGCTATCAAACCAGGTTGGCAATGCAATTGCTGCTAATCCCATAGGATCAATATACGACATAGGGTTGGCGTTAACGTACGCGTAAGTATTACGTCCACCCCCTAGCCCAATCGGATCACTCTGCACATACCGCCCGGTGTCCGGGTTGTAATCCCGATGATAGTTATAGCTCAGCTGCGTTTGCGCATCGTAGATCTGTCCTGGAAACCTTAGTGCTATGGCCGTGGCTTTGCCGTCGCCATCCACATCCTCTTCAGGCGCGCCTACACCATACGCATCGCTGTTCCAACGCCACAGCAGTGCCTGGGAACTGTCTGTCGCCAGTCTCGGTGTGTTCAGGTGATCGACATGAAGGTAAATCAGTTTGCTGCTGCTCACTTCACCCAGCGCAGAGAAGTTCGCCGTCAGCTGTGCCAGCGGCATGTTGTCCAGCCAGAACCAGTATTGGCCACTGGTTTTCTGGCCATTTCCGTCATAGAACGTTTGGCCGATCAGCTTGCCGCTTGGGTCATACAGGTAGGTGGTTGTGCCCGCCAACGCCTGACTACCCATGACGTAAGAGCGTTTGATGATTCGCTGGCCTAGGGTCTGTTCCCGTTTCACATTGGCAGCCACAGAAAAGCGCAGGCCATTGCTATGACGCTTTCATAGTTTCTCTTGAGTTTGTCGAACCGAGAAGCCGCCGCCCGGAAATGCTTCAACCGGGCAAAGGCGTTTTCTACGAGATGTCGATTGCGATATAACCCTTTGTCCAGATCTGCGTTCCCTTTCAGAGAATTGCGCTTTCGTGGAATCACCACTTTGCTGCCTTGCTGCTCGACCTGAGCGCGTATCGCTTCAGTGTCGTAGCCCTTGTCCGCAATGATCACTTCTGCATTGGGCATCTTGGCAATCAACGAGGCCGCCTGCGAACAATCATTGGTCTGGCCTCCGGTCACGTCAAATGCAATGGGCAGCCCACAAGCGTCTACAGCCAGGTGAATCTTGCTGGTGTTACCGGCTCGGCTTTTTCCGATGGCCTGGTCCTGCGTGCTGGCAGCACCTGCACTGTGCTGATGAGCCTTTACATAACTGCCATCAATGAAAACCCACTCCATGTCAGGATCGGTCATCAGCACCTCAAGCACCTTGACCCACTTGCCTGAAGCAGACCAGGCATTGAACCGCTTGTAGACCTTGCTCCAGTTTCCAAACGCTTTCGGCAGGTCTCGCCAAGGGCAACCCACACGCATGCGGTACAGCATGCCTTCAACCGTGGTGCGCAAATCTCGCTTGTTGTAGATCGATTCGTGCAGCAAAATTTCTCGAAGCTTCGGCCAGTGCTCATCACTGAGCATTAATCGGGGCATTGCAGGCTCGTATTGGTGTTGTGTGAGAACTCCAACAATACGGGCCTGTTCTCATAGAGATCAATGGGTTACGTCGAAACGGGAACAGACCCTAGTGCGTTGTATTTGTAGTCGGCAATTTTGTAGATGTTTGCCTGATAAACCTCGCTCAGACGGCCTTGGCTGTCGTAGGTGAATCGGCGGCCATTGATCTGCGTGTGGTTACCCGCAGCGTCCACAGGCAGTGTGGAGCCATTGACGCTGGTTAGCCGGTTGCTGTCGCTGGCATAGGTTAAAGACTGAGTCTGCGTGGCATCACTTGTGGTCAGGCTGGTAGTGGTACGCTGAGTTCTGTTGCCAGTGGCGTCGAAGCTGTAAGCCTTCTTGATGCTGTTGGTTTGCTCCTGAGTCAAACGGCCCAGTGCATCATATTCATACTGCACCGCACCCCACAGACTGGTGGCTGTCTCGGCGATATTACTGTCAGCGTCGTACCGATAAGTTGTTTGCCAGTTGCCGACTTGCTGCTGGGTCAGTTGATAGTCCTGGTCATAGGTTCTCGACAGCAGGATACCGTTGCCCCAGGTAAGAGAATTGACTGGACCAAAAGGCTGGTAAGAGATGTTGCTGGCCAGCGTTGCTGTCTTGTTGCCGATGGCCAGTTTGATGCCCGTGACCTGTGCCGCGCTGTTACGCGTGTAGGTCAGGTTGATATTCGATGGATAGCCGATCTGCACCAGATTACGGGCGGCGTCATACCCGTAATTCAGTGTTTCATAATAGTCGCCGCTGTTAACGCCAACCGAGCGATACTGCCTGACCAGATTGCCCTTGGCGTCGTAGGTATACGTCAGAACCCCGGCACTGTCCTGTAGGCCGGTGAGGTGGCCAATTCCAAGATTGCCATCAGCAGTCTGATCATAGAGAAACTTGATATTGAGCGCCGGTGTGGCCGGATAGCTTTTACTGGTCAGACGATTGAGCGCGTCGTAGGCATACTCGGTCACAACCCCACGTGCATCAGTGCTGCGAATGAGATTGTTGGCCTCGTCGTAGGCATAAGTGCTGGTACCGCCGTCCGTGCTTTTGCTGCTGATGCGGTTGCCTAAACTGTCGTAGGTATACAGCGTCGTCACGCCACGTGGGTCGACTACCTTGGTGACTTTGTCGTCAGAGTTGTAGCCCAAGGCAGTCACGCCCTGCAGAGCATTGACGATCTTGCTGACCCGATTCAGAGCGTCGAACGCTTGCTGCGTTTTGTTGTTACGCGGAGTGGTATAGCTCGACTGATTGTCGTTCAGGTCATAGCCATAACGTTGCGTCTGATCACCAGCACCCACAACCCGGATCAGACGACCTAACTCATCGAACACACGTCGCTGAAGATGGACCACGGCTCCATTGGTGTCTTTGGTCTGTTCCGCCGTCCGATTACCCATTGGGTCGAGAGTGTAATTGATGCTTTCACCAAGCCGATTGCGCACCCCGATAAGCCTGCGGGCATCGTCATAGCTGTACTTGACCCAGTTTCCATCAGCCGTGGTCACTTGCAGCAAATCACCGACTTCGTTGTACCCATACTGGGTAGTCGACGAATCAACAGTCAGACTGGCAAGCCAGCCTTGAGGGGTGTAGCTGAGGGTCGTCACCACCCCGTTTGGGTCAGTGACACTTTGCGGATTGCCGTAGCTGTCGAAACTGGCAAGCGTGTAGACCTGACCCAGCGCGTTGGTCACCGTTGTAAGGTTGCCTTGGGCGTCGTATGCATACCGAGTAACATCATCCACGTCAGTACGCGCGCCATCCACACTCGCAACCTGCCCCAAGGCAGTATAGGTCCGGCTGATCGTGCCGGCCTGGGCAGAACATGCCAGCCAAGCGCAGGCAATACCTACTGCAGTTTTACGCAAGAAAGAAACGGTCATGCTCAGATCCTTGAAATAGGGAGTGCTCATCGGGATGTGCTCTGCCGAGTGAGCTCGCGTCCTTGATTGTCATAGCTATACACAGTCACGCGATTGGGTTCAATTACCCTGATTGGCAGAAAACGATCAGGGTCCCATTCCGTTGTAGTGGTGCGTGCCAAGCTAGTACCGCTGGCCTCGGTGCGGCTGATTTCCAGGCCCCTGTCGTTGTACTCATAAGTGGTAATCAAGCCTTTGGCATCGGTTTTGGTCAGTACGAGGCCGCGGTCGTTATAGGTGTAGGAGGAGTTGGTAGCTGGGCAGTCGGGGGTAGGTTCACCTTTAACTTCGACTAATCGCTTCACGCCGGAAATAATTTCGTACCTATATGTTGTATCTTTACCAAGCTCATTTGTTACGACACTGGATAAGTCAGATGTATAAGATATCTTGACCGCACCCGCATTACCTGCATGCTGACTGGAAATAGCCCTACCTGCCCTGTCATAAGCCCAAGTGGCAAAGCGAACACCTCGCTCATCTGTAATCCCTGTAAGTAGATTACGGCTGAAAGAGTCTTCGTAGTGGTACTTTCTGATAGAGACACTACCGTTAGAAGTCAGTTGCCGCTCGGTCAAATTTTGATTATTATCATATACGAAAGTAATATCTTGCGTAGTTGTCTTTACTGATTTAATCCTACGTCGCGCGCCTTCCACCAAGACAACAGACTCGCCATAGTTATTGTTTACAACTATCTCACGCCCTGTACCTCGCTTACTGTAAACCAACTTATATACAACCCCTTGCGGATCATTAACTTGAGTCAGATCACCCGAAGCTGAAAAAAATAATACCTCATGATTTAAGCCGTCATATCGCCACGAATCGTTTTCCTTTTTTAGAATTCCGACATCAGTTTTGGAAATGTAATTTTCAGTACTCGGCGAAAATAGATTTTCTTTACCGTCCGATCTTACCATAACCGCAGATCGATCCGAAAAGAAAAGGTAGGTAGAAAAATTATGTCTCCAAAGACTGTCCGAGCTATTATAGAAACGCGAAATCCTCATGGTTTTCGATTCAAAGTCAGTTTCATCTTGAATCTTATTTCCATATGTGAAATTGATAGGATTCCCTGCTAGAGTTGATGGGCTCGAGCAACTCATAGAGTGATCATCGCGCCCTTTAGCAGACTCCTTTGTACAAGCACTGTACCGTGGATTTGGTCTCTCTCCCTCAGGACAGTTTAGTGTAATCAACACCCCATCGCCAAACGTAGTTGGATAAGAAGAGTTAAAACCACATGCGTAATAGAACTGAGATATATATCGATTATTTTCGGGTTTATAGAACTGTGTCATATGCGGCCACGACTCATATAGTGTTTCGCACATCTGCTCTGGCGTTTCAAAATAAGCGTCAGGAAGGTTGCCGTCCGTCCTCCAAGTTTTATAAACGTCTGCACGAACAGGCGACAAGTATATAGCTTGAGCAATAAAGACTAAAAAAGTCTTGAAAAAAATCTTTTTACTTTTCATGAAATGCCTTTTCCAATTTGAGCGTCGTATGCGTAACGAGTGACGTCATCCACATCAGTACGCGCACCAACGATACTTGCGAGCTGCTCAAGGGCTGTATAAGTGCGACTGATGGTGCTTGCTTGCACAGAGAATGCCAGCCAGGTGCAGGCAATTCCCACAGTGGCTTTGCGCAAGAAAGAAACGGTCATGCTCAGATCCTTGAAATAGGGAGTGCTCATCGGGATGTGCTCCGCCGAGTGAGCTCACGTCCTTGATTGTCATAGCTATACACGGTAACTCGATTGGGTTCAATTACCCTGATAGGCAGAAAACGATCAGGGTCCCATTCCGTTGTAGTGGTGCGTGCTAACATAGTACCACTGGCCTCGGTGCGGCTGATTTCAAAGCCCCTGTCGTTGTACTCATAAGTGGTGATCAAGCCTTTGGCATCGGTTTTAGTTAGTACGAGGCCGCGATCGTTGTAGGTATAGGTGGAGTTGCTGTAGGGGCAATTAGGCGTAGGCTCTCCTTCAATAGATGTAATCTTCTGTATGCCTCCAATAACCTCGTAATGATAAATCGACTTGCGTCCTAAAGAGTTTATAACCGTAGAATAACCTGTTCCGTAGGTAATCTCAGTTTTCTGAGATTCATTTGCATGCTTTGAGGAAACGGCACGACCAAGGCTGTCGTACTCCCAACTGGCATAAACGATTCCTCGTTCATTAAGTATCCCTGTTAGGAACTTATCAGAGCTAGGGCTTTCATACTTATAAGAGCGCACCATCTCGACACTCCCGTTTGACTTAGCTACACGAGATAGCATGCCACTTGAATTATAAGTGTAGTTTACCATGAGGTCTTTGCTTTTCATGCTTAACAACTGGTGCCTAGAGTCTTCCTCTAGTTCAACAATATTTTCATACTCGTCTGATAACTGTATTCTAGTACTCGAACTACCAACTACGTAATTCAGAGTCACATTTCCGCCGTCAGGGTTGGAAATCTTTATTAATTTCCCAATGGCGGAGTAAAAATATGTTGAGCGGTCTACAGAATTATAGATCCATTGGCTATTGACTCCGTCATAGCTCAATTTTCCGATATCTGAAACGGAGGTATAAACGCCTGACTTTTCTGTATAAGCTGATGCTCCGGAATCTCCTTTTATCACAACCACAGAGCCGCTAGCGAAATCCAGGCGTGAGGAAAAATTATGGACCCAGGCCCCATTCAAGCTATTATAAGTACGAAAAACTTTTATGCTATGGGCCCCGCCAGCTGTAAAGTCAATCTCCTGTTGCATTTTGTTTCCGGAAATAACATTTACTGGGTTACCTACAAAAACATCCGGCGTGCTTGTTGGTACATCACAAGTAGAAATTTCAGTTGTACGCCCAAGGGCACCAATTCGCTTACACTGCATGCTAGGAAAGTCTAGAATCTCCGAATTATCACATGTCACTTCCCCATAGTCTACAGATCCAAAATATCCTTGATTCAAATCAGAGCCACATTGAAAACGCTTAGATTTATAGTAGGGATCATAAAAACTCTTTTCCGGACGATAAGCCGAGGAAATCCCCGGAAGCTCAACATAGTATATATATTCACAGCCCTGTTCCGGAGTTTGGAATATAACTGGAGGGATGTATCCTTCCCACCAAAATTTATAGGTCCGAGCTTGGGCAGACTCTTCGCTTACAAAAGCTAAAGTTATTAGTACAGCAAAAAACCTTGTAAAATTATTCAATGTCATAATCCACGCGATAGATGAATTGCAAGAGTCCAAAAGTCTTAACCGGTCTAAAAGAGAGTAGGCCGCTCAGCGAAATCACGGTTCGGCCTGGAAAGTGGCGGCGGCTATCCAGATCGACCACACCGACAAGGCGAACCGGCTGATACGAGAGCAAGGCAAGGTCATGCACAGATCCTTCTGGTAGAGGGTATTCAATAGCTAAATGGTCATGTCAGCGAGGAATGACTTGCCGGCCGGTTTCCCGGCCTGACTGTCGTAGGTGTATACCGTGGTACCGGCGGTTCTACAACCTAGGTGCGCAGGAAGCGGGTGGGGTCCCGTTCGGAGGTAGTGACTGGGGCATGAGGAGTGCCGCTGTCTTCGCCGATAATATCAAAATGATATCCATTATCGGCAATTTTCGGAGCCGAATTGCATGGTAGTACGACTTGCCAGCGCGTAGGTTATCCGTTCCTGTCCAGTGCTTTGACAGCAACCAGGCTAACAAAGGGACTACGTACGAGTAAAAACGTATTCCCGTTACGCGCTTTGGTTATTCTTAGGTGCTCTGGTCCGTGGTAGATATTGATTTTGGGTGTTATAGCTGATGCAGAATTTACCCAGCTGCCGACTTGGTGTTGCCCATAAGCATTCAGCATTAAGTCAGACCTGCAAACGCTTCACGAAGTAGAGGCTTGGGTCAGCGAAATTTCGGCAGATGGGTCAATTCTGCATCAGCGGCAACACCCATGTAGGCCTTAGTGTTGACCACTGATGATAAAAAGCCTCTGTTCATTCGCCTTCGCCAGATTGATATTGGGTGTTCCTGTGATTCTAGCGAAAAAATGAGGGTTGCGAAGCCGCCTCGGACCGCGCTTAGCTTATGCCGTTAGGTAAAGTGGGCCCCGTTTGGGCAGCTCCTTCGCCGCGAATAACTATCTATTTGTTCCGGACGGCAGCTCATCCATTGTTGTATTGGAGGGCATCAGTTCGTCGGGCTTTGAAGACATGCCAAGACCCGATATTTTTGCTCCATGTTTGTTGAGGATCGCTCGGAGGGTCGTGCGCGTGACGAAGATGGGCGGAGGATCGATGAGGCCGTTGTGATGGTCTACGAATCGTGGTTCGGTAGTAGGCGTCAGCTTTTCCATGCTTTGCTCCCGAGTCTAAATGACATAGATACCCGCCGCAGCTCAGTCGCGGTGGCCTCCGTGATATTTAATCCGGAGTAGGATCTCTGTTGATGAAGTCTGCAAACTCATCGGATCCACTCACGCTATCACCGTTGAACCTCTCGGTCTTGTCGGAATGTGACGGTTTGCGATTCTCATTGATCGAAGCCGCGACCCTGCCCCCGCCGTATCTGCTGCCGCCGCACTGGCTCGACTGCTTATGCTCTGGCCCACTTGTTCAGCGATGAGCGCCCCGGCACTTGCTGCCAACCTTCCAGTCCGGGCCACCCTCGAAGCATAGTCTGTGTTCTGTCCATTGCCCATGGCTTGCCCAAAAGCCGATTGTCCCGAACCACTCATGGTGTGCTCCTCGCTGCCGGAACTGTATTCAAAGCTACCTGTGTCAGTGGAGCCGCTGTCCATGTGGGCTTCGGCAGCTTTAAAGGCAGCCGTGAGTGCTGAAGTGCCTCCAGCTATCTCGTTGGCTCCCGCCAACGCGGTGCTCGCTGCCGAAGATACGGTAGAAGCAGCCATAGTTGCTGCTCCTATCGCAGCTCCAGCGCCGAAACTACCGATGCCTGAGGTCTGCCCTCCAGAGCTGATTATGCCGGCAAGCATTGGGGGTAGCTTATTGACCAGAGTGAGCAATACCACGGATGCGACCAGGAGTACGCATAGGCTATTCAGATCAGGCGTCCCAACTGAAAAGGCCTGGTAGTATTGGTCCAAAAATGATCTTCCTACACCGATCAGAAAAGTCATTGTGAAAAGCTGGATACCGACGCCAAGTACAGTTTTGTAGTAGTTAATCGCTATGTCGGAGGTCCATTGGCTACCGCCAAACCCTAGAAGGAAGATCCCGGCGTAGGCCAGCAACCATGCCGAGATGAGCAGCAGAAGCATGTTCACCGCGATCAGTGCAAGGATTACCAACACTACGATAGCTGCCGCGAGCATCAGGGCGGTGACTACCGGGTATAGCAGCGAGGCTGACTCGCTGACCTTGGTGAGAATGTTGAATCCTATGTCCACGATGCTCGACGGAGAAAGGCCGCTTCCAAGTCCAGAAGCGTTTGCGCTGATATCTCGCATGGTGTCGATGATGGACAAGGATATAGCTGGTCCATTGATTAGTAACCACCAAAAGAATCCCAAGGTTACGAAGAATCGAATGGTCTCGACGAAGAAGGCTTGGATGTCGGCGTTACGCAGGATCATCAGGCCATAAGTCCAAACGATGCTTATGGATGCTAACCCCCAAAACAGCCATGAGGCGCGCTCTGTGATCTCGTCTTTCCAAGTCACTGCGACCGTCGAGAAGTTATCCAGAATTTTGTTGAGCATGTCGCCGCTGTCCAGACCCGCTGCTTGAGCCGTACTGCTGAATGCTAGCGCGATGAGCAGCAGGTGGATTGGTAGTAGCCTTTTCATAGAGTCACCATTTCCTGTCTGAGCTTTGGGTGTTTTTATGCCCCAGGACACACGCTTCCTGGTTGTTCGTTTTAGACGACGCCTGCTCTGTTTGTGGCGCTCCGCAACCAGAGGGCATGCTGTCATCAGCGGCTCCGCAACCACTGGTCAGTAACGCGATGAGGACAAGCCACGTGGTTCGCCGAATGAAAGCATTCATATCGTCACCACTGCCTGTCTGCGCTTTGGCTATTGCGGCCGCTGAGAGCTTTTCGATCCGCAGCAAGCTTCTGAGCGTCACGATCAGCCTCCACCTGTGCGTTTGTTGCGAGCGCGTTTTGCTGTGCAATTAGCAGGCTGCGAATTTGTAAAAGCTGACTGGTTTGTGCGCTGGCAAACTGGTTTGCTGATTGAATAGCCTGCATCTGACCTGTAGCGCCACTCGCAGCACGCTGTATACCTGCAAGAGCTTGGGCATCGGATTGCAAGGTTTCTTGCTGACGCGAGACGCTTGTTAGAAGGGCGTCATTTGCCTTTTTTCTGGCGGTGGTGGCATCGCTCTGCGAGTCGGCAATTGCTTGTTGGTCTTGAGTCATACACGTGTCCATACCGATGCAGGGTGCTTTAGCGTAGTGAGCCGCATCCTGATAACGCGAAAGGTACTGCTCTAAGCTCCCAGCTTGATTTTTGTAGTAGCTGAGTGTGTCCTGAGCCGCGAGTAGCTTTGAAATCGTCTGGTCAGCCTCACTCCAGATGTAGGCCGCCGGCGCAGCTGTGTTCTGCAGCATGGTTTGATATTGCTGAAGCTGAATTTTGTACTGTTCAATCTGTTTGGCTACTGCCGCTACGTTCTGAATTGCGCTAATGGTTGTTTGGCTGGTGTTCGCGCCGTCGAATACCGGAACGCCTGCCATTGCGAGGTGAGGTATGGCCGCAGCGATAAGCAAACTAATCCATCGTGGGGTTTCGGGAATTTTCATTTGGACTCCAAAGGGTAGGGTGAGCGGAATTTTTTAGCCGCTAAAATTTCAGCGCCTGTACCAGTTGTCAACGCCAACTAAAAAGTGACCCCCTTCCGTGCTAAATCGCCAACTTAGTTTTGACCCCCCTCGGGTTCATATTTTCGAGCCGGTTCGGCCCGAGAAGATTTGGTTCCTGCTTTGCGCTTGTCCTTGAGTCGATAGCTTTCACCTGTCATCTGCACGATATGGGCATGATGTAACAGCCTGTCCAGCATGGCCGCTGTCAGTGTTTGATCATCCGCAAAGGTTCCGGCCCACTGGGTAAACGGCAAGTTACTCGTGAGGATCAGGCTGCCTTGCTCGTAGCGCTTGGCGACAACATTGAAGAACAGGTTGGCTTCATCACGACCAAACGGCAGGTAGCCGATTTCATCGATGACCAACAACCCAGGGGCCATCACCACACGACTGAAGTATTCCTTGAGCCGTTCCTGGCGGTGCGCAGCGGTCAGTTGCAGCATCAAGTCAGCCGCCGTGACGAAGCGGGTTTTGATACCGGCCATCACTGCCCGGTAGGCCAGGGCGATAGCCAGGTGGCTCTTGCCTACACCACTAGGCCCCAGGAACACGATGTTCTCGGCACGTCCAACAAAACTCAGTGCTGCCAGCTCCTGGAGCTGTGCCCGGGGGACGCCGGTGGCAAACGCGAAGTCGTATTGCTCCAGCGTTTTCACAGCGGGCAGCGCGGCAGTTTTCAGCAGGGCCTGTCGAGAGCGTTCACTTCGGGCATCGGTCTCGGCAGCCAGCAGCTTTTCGAGGAAGTCGGCAAAGCTGTCTTCGCCGCTTGCTGCTTGTTGGGCCAGGTGCGGCCAGTCCACCCCGACGCGCTCAAGCTTTAGCCCCTTGCATAGTTCTGTCAGGCGAGCATGTTGAAGGTTCATGCTCTCACCTCCAGCAGTTGCTCATAAACCGACAGCGGATGCTGCAAGCTCTCGTACGGCAGGACCCGTCCCAGGCGTAGGCCTTGGGCGGGTTGTGGGCGCAGGCTCTGTGTTGGCAGTGGTAATAGTACCTGCTGCTCTTGGGCCAGACGTACCGCCGGTTGAACACCCGTCGTGCCGTGAATCCGCTGATGAGCGACTTCGTCGAGCCATTGGCCGATATGTGCGTTGGCCGTCACCACATCCAGCGTCAGACCCGCACTCTTGAGCGTAGCGGCCAACGGGGTAATGAAACTGCCCTTCAGATACCCGTTGAAGCGCTCAACCTTGCCCTTGGTCTGGGCACGGTAAGGGCGGCAGACCTTGGGAATAAAACCAAACTCATCGGCCAGCGCAGCCAATCGGGGATGCCAACGGTGCTGGCCCTCCCCAAAAGCATCTCGCTCGGTGATGATGGTTCCGGCGTTATCAAACAATGCCTGCTCGGGCACGCCGCCAAAGTAAGCGAACGCCTCCCGAAGCCCTGTCAGCCAGGCTTCGCTGTCCTCTCGCTCGGAGAAACGGACAAAGCTTGCTCGACTAAAACCAAGTGTCGCCACGAACGCCTTAAGCGGCTGACGGCCTCGTCGAATGGTGGTGAAGTCCACCTGTATCTGCTTGCCGGGCAGTGTCTCGAAACGTACCACCGGCTCTTCTGCCTTACGTTTGAAGGGGCGAATATAAGCCTTCAGACGACTGACGCCGCCGCTGTACCCCAATGCCGTGATCTCACGCAGCAGGACGGTCGCCGGAATCCAGTGTGGGCGCGCCGCCTCAATACGCTCGTGCAGGTAGTCCTTGAAGGGGTCGATTTTGCACGGACGTGCGGGTCTCACCTTGTCACTGGGTAGCGACCGGGCCTTTCGCAGGTACTTGCGCACGGTGTTACGCGAAATACCCAGCTCACGGGCGATGAATTTGATGCCATGGCCCTGACGGGCCAACACTTTAATTTCCACAGACTGCTCCTGGGTCAACATATTGGCAGCTCAAAGCCGCCAGTTTTACCCAGGGGGGTCAATTCTAGGTTGGCGTTAGGGGGTCATTTTTACAGTGGCGGTGACAACCAGTCGGAGCATTTCGTCCTGGTTGGTCTCAATCCGCTTTAAAAGTGCGCGTACGACTGCGGGCGTCCAATTGCCACCACAGACAGCCAGCTTGGGGTCATCTGTTAACCACAGCTTTAGCAATCCACCTAATCTGCCTTGGTCAGCGTTAATCTTTACGATTTGCAATACATAGGTGGAATCCAGCGTGCTCTTGACCTCGTATCCGAGGCTCAAGCGGCGTAGATATTCCGCCACTGTCAGACCAACATTTGCTGCGTTCTCTTTAATCGTCTGCTCTTCGTCAGGTAGGACCGGCACTCGCAGATGCTTTCCGTATTTTCGTGTGTGTTCCTGCTGTTTGTGAGGACTCATTTTTAACCTCCTTCTGGTGTTCATAACGTCGCGGAAGCGACCTGCCTCGCAGAGCAAGACAGCATTGAGTGCCGCAGGCGCGAATACGCGATAGTGGAATTGGCTAACCGACTTGTCGGTTGGCTAACTTCACCTGTCTTGCCCTCGAAATCACCGTTGTTTAGCCAAACAGTGTCCATTTCTCCGAGCGAACTACAGCATTGTTTTGCCGCACAAAAGGAAACTAATCGGTAGAACAACGGAATTGTTCGGCAGATGAACGTGAAAAGCGGTATTGATCGCTGTAGCAACGAAAAAAGTCTGGTTGCTGATAGCTTGTTTGGTCTGTTTAGTGCGTCTTGTTATCCGCATTTATGAGTACGCGAGCATATCGGCGAAATGCTTGGTAACCGAAATTGATTACTCCCTCTTCGCTGAGTGTTTTCCAAATGCTCAGCAGTGAGCATCCTCGCTGAACTGCATCCTCTATCTCTGATCTATGTATGATCATTACCGCGCGGTGCGCCAAAGAACTTTCTGGTTTTGCGCTTTGAATTACACGCTCTGCGATTCTGAGGCTTAGTGATTTCATTGCGTTTCTCTGGTCGCCTTATTGGCCTTGCTCCGAGCGAGGCCCCTCATCTGTCACGTCGCATTAGGGCGACGAGTTTGGGCTACGCGTAGTTTTCTTTAATTTGCCTAGATACTCCAAGCCTACGTCAGAGCGCTTGCTTGCATTGACACTTGGGGGGCTGTCGCGCGCCGTACTAACTGATTTAGCAGGACTGTTCTCCTGAACGTCCTGTGACGTCAGCGCTGTAAAATTGAAGGCCCCTTCTCGGTACCGCTTGAGCGCGCCATGAAACCAGCGGATCGGCGTAGTCTTGATTGCCCCTGACTTTATCGCTGCACATAACTCGTCGAGCATGCGTTGTCGATCAAGTGGATCTACCTGCCCCAGTGCTTTGAAAACTTGCTCACTGGTTTCCGTAAGCATCGGAGCGGTCAGTCGCAGTTCCTGCTGGACCTCGCCAAGGATAGGGGGCTGGGTTGTAGTAGTATTTTTTGTTTTTGGTTTTTTTGTTTTGTAAGTATTTATAGGTCTAGGGTTATCCGAAATCGGGTCGCCCGAATGTGGGTTTTCCATATACGGGAGATCTTGGCTAATTTCGGTCACTTTAGAGTTTTCGGGCTGATCCCTCAGCCGCCATTCGTACCCAGCATAATGGCCGCGTGTATCGTATTTTTGCTCTACTTTCAAGTACCCAGCGTGCTGTAACTCCTTTATCCCGGACCTGATTGCGGTAGTCCCTGTTTTATACTTGACTGCCAGGCGTTCAACGCTTAGGTGTTCATAACCTGGCGGTAAAGAAAGCAATGCTGAGATTAGTCCCTTCGCCTTGAGGCTTAGATTTTCATCATTGATTATGTGGTTGGGTATCATCGTAAAGCCTCTTGATTGGCTTTGTCTTTCCACGAGCAAAGTTATAGACATACCGCTAGCCCTGATCGATGGCTTTGGCTACATCAGCAGTACGAAAATAAATTCTTCGTCCAATCTTCACTTTGCAAGGTAGGAATTTTCTAGAGACCTCGTTATCACCGCTCAAGCTAATCCGTAGACCGTCCTTGCTTCGATGAAGTACCTCCGCCAGCTGATCAATAGACAAGAGCGGGGCCCCAGAAAAAAGCGCGCGTATTGACTCTTCGGTTGTCATATTTTAAGTCTCGTTCGGTTAGCTTCAAATATCCTATGACAACTTCCACTGGTATTGGAAGCTTTTCTTTAAAATTATCTTGGCATCTATAACTTTAGCTAAGCTAGTTGGGGTGGTGTGACGTAAATTTTAGCGGCTAAAATTTTGTTCCTAATGGAAATGGCTGCTAGCTTTGCGGCCAGGTTCTCTGATCTGAGATGCGTGTACCGCTTCAGTATCCGCACTGATTTGTGGTTTCTACACTGGAAACCTCAAGGTCAGAAAGGCCGCCGTCAACGAGGGGGCTCACCACCCAGTACCTTAAACCATGAAATCCGGCGGCGTGAACTTTTTAACGAAAACTCCTGTATTTAGGAAGTCGGCTAAATTCGGAAACCCCAAGGGGGATTTTGTTAGTTCTAGAGAAATTTATTTACCACTTGATATTAATATTTATAACTTTAGCTAAACGTTGCTTTGGAATTAACTAAGAAGGTTAAATGGACGCGACGCGCTTTTTAGTCGCTAAATTTTTTTTCCTAATAGCCATAGCGTCCAGTTTTTCCACCAAGTCCTCTGACCGTAGGTGCGTGTATCGTTTCAACATCTGCATTGATTTGTGGCCGCTAATACTGGAAACCTCTTGGTCAGAGAGGCCTCCTTCAACGAGGCGGCTCACGGCCTCGTGCCTTAGGTCGTGAAATCTGAAGTCTGGCAACTCAAGCTTTTTAACGAGCAACCTCCACGTTTTGGTAAAGGCATAAGGGCGACGCTTTGTATCCTTGCCGGGTTCACCGAAGAACACCAGATTGCATTCACTCGGTCGAGCTGGATTTTCCATGGCCGATTGGAAGAGTGCTGTCGCTCGCTTGCTCAAAGGCACAGTGCGTTGTGCGTCGTTCTTCGTATCCACAAGCTTCACGATACGACGCTCCAGATCAACTTGGGATTTACGTAGCGAACTGATCTCTGCAGACCGCATACCTGTCTCTAGAGCGATACCAACGATCCAGCCGAGCATGGGGTTGCTGTGCTTATTCATGGCGATCAGTAACCGGCGCTCCTCGTCATGTGATAGCCGACGATTCCGGCCTTCTCCCGGGCTCGGCTTGCGGATGTTCAGGACCGGATTGAATGCGAGGCCCAGCCCCCACTCTTGAATTGCAACGGTGAATAGATGGCTCAGTAAAGCCAGCTCCAGGCGAACAGTGTTGTTGCTGGTAGTACCAGCGCGCCCTTTTTCATTCAGGCGCTTGTCGCGATACCCTGCGATGATTTCAGCGGATAGGGCGGCCAATGAATATTTGCCCAGATGCTCGATGAGCTTCTTGGCCTTCGAGGTTTCGCCACGCTGGGTGGTGGGCTTCTTGGTGGGGGTGATGTCACTCAAGTATCGCTTGAGGGCTGCCTCCAACGTCATGCGCTCGGAGCCGCTACGCTGGATATACACACCTCTGACCATTTCGTCTTCGGTGCGACGTGACCAGTCCTCCGCATCGCGTTTGGTGCGGAAGGTTTTAGCCACAGTTGGCCAGCCAGTTTTGCGGATCAAAGCCTTCCAGGTGCCGGAAGGAGTTTTGACTAATGTTGCCATCTGAAAGGACTCCAAAGGTGTACTGGCGCACCAGTACTGTACCGATTTTGTACCTTTGGACCATAGGACTGTATTAGTGGAGAACCACCCAGAAACGCGAAAGCCGCGCAATGCGCGGCTTTGAGTATGGTGGGCCCACACGGACTCGAACCGTGGACCAAAGGATTATGAGTCCTCTGCTCTAACCAACTGAGCTATGGGCCCTCAGTAGGCCGCGGATTATAACGGCGGTTTCGCGGCTGTGCTATCCGAAACGTCCGAAAGATTCATAAGAAGAAATCTCGCGCTGAATTCTTCGGGTTGAAGGGGCAGGCTGATGATGTAGCCCTGGATCTGTTCGCAGCCCTCGCGGGTCAGGAATTGCTGCTGTTCACTGTTCTCCACGCCTTCGGCTATAACGGTCAGTTGCATGCTGCGCCCAAGGGCGATGATGGCGCGGACGATGGCGGCGTCGTGGGTGTCTTCGGGTAGGCCGCGAACGAAGGACTGGTCGATTTTGAGGATGTCCAAGGGCAGGCGTTTGAGGTAGCTCAGGGAGGAGTAGCCGGTACCGAAGTCGTCGATGGCCAGTTGCACACCGAGTTTCTTCAGTTTGTGCAGCACTGCCAGCGCTTCCTGGGTCTGGCTCATGATGAAGTTTTCGGTGATTTCCAGTTGCAGGCAGCCTGGCTCCAGGCCGTTGTCGGCCAGTAGTTGTTCGACAAGGTTCGTCTGGCGCAGTTGAGCGCCTGCAAGGTTGACTGACACTGGGCCGAACGGCTGACAGGTTTTGCGCCATTTGCCCATTTGTTGGCAGGCCTGCTCCAGCACCCATTCGCCGATTTGCAGGATCATGCCGTTTTCTTCGGCCAGCGGTATGAAATGTTCGGGTGGCACGTCGCCGAAGGTCGGGTGGTTCCAGCGGATCAGCGCTTCTGCGCCTATCAGCGTGTGAGTCAGAAGGCTGATTTTGGGCTGGTAGGCCAGGGACAGCTGATTGCGGTCCAGCGCTCTTCTCAATTCCTGTTCAAGGGCAATACGCTCGCTGGCCTGTGTGGTCAGGTCGCAGGTGTAGCTTTCGACCCGATTGCGGCCCTTGGCCTTGGAGCGGTACATGGCGGCGTCTGCGTTTTTGACCAGTGTTGCTACGTCGGTGCCGTCAGTCGGGAAAACACAGCTGCCAATGCTCGGGCTGATGTAGAGCTCATGTTCGCCAGCTTCAAAAGGCGTGTTGAAGCAGGCCAGCAGTTTGTTGGCGATGGCTTGTGCGTCGCTGGGCTGCAGCAGGCCAGGTAACAGAACGATGAACTCGTCACCACCAAGGCGCGCGACCGTGTCGACATCGCGCAGGGTCTCCTTGAGCCGGTGTGCGATGCCCTTGAGCAGCAGATCGCCGACCGGATGGCCCAGGCTGTCGTTGATGTGTTTGAAGCGGTCCAGATCGAGGAACAGCACTGCGCCAAGGCTGCCGGATTCTTCGCTGTGCAGTAATGCCGATTGAAGGCGACTCTCGAACAGGGTTCGGTTGGGCAGGCCGGTGAGCGGGTCGTGGTGGGCCTGGTAGTCGAGACGCGCCTGGGCGTGTTTGAGGCTGGAGATGTCAGCGAAAACGGCGACGAAATGGGTGGTGAGGTTGGCTTTGTTGCGCACTGCATTGATCGTCAGCCAGCTTGGGTAGAGCTCGCCGTTCTTGCGTCGGTTGCTGATCTCGCCCTGCCAGTGGCCATCGGCTGCAAGTTGATGCCACATTGAGGCATAGAACGCGCTGTCATGCTGGCCTGAGGCGAGCAGGCGAGGTGTCTGGCCGATGGCTTCGCTCTCGATGTAGCCGGTAATCTCAGTGAAGGCACGGTTGACGGCATTGATGCGCTGGTTGGTGTCGGTAATGAGCACGCCCTCGGCTGTGCTCTCGAACACCGTTGCAGCCAAGTGCAGTTTTTCCTGCATTTGTCTGCTTTCGGTTATATCCCGTGCAATCGTCAGCAGGCAGTCGTCGCCTGCGATGACGATCGGGTGCGAGGACAGTTCGCACAGTCTGATACTGCCATCAACATTACGAAGCCGGGCCCTGAAGTCCCGGACGGAGCCGTGCCGCTTCAGTTGCTCAATGAGCCTGGAGCGGTCGCCCAGATCCACCCAGACACCCAGGTCGAATGTCGAGTGTTCAAGGCAGTACGCTTCGCTATACCCCGTGATGCGGCAGAAACCTTCGTTCACCTCTAAAAGCATTCCGTCCTGTTGGCGGGTGATAGCCAGCCCGTCAGGCGAGGCATGAAACGCCTTGGCGAATTTTTCTTCGGAAAGTTGAAGTTGCTGCTGGGCCTGCTTGCGCTGGGTGATATCACGCACTATCACAGTACGGCTTGCGTCGAGCTCTGGTCGAAAGGCTGGGCGGACATGAGCCCGGAAAAGGTTTCGCCGTTCTTGCGCCGAAAGGGGATCTCCAGGTTATGAATGTTGCCTGTCTGCAGTTGCTGCAAAACTTTTGGGCCTATACCTGGCACTGCCCACAAATCCAGTTGGGTGGGCGTTTTCCCAATCACTTCGTCAAGGGTGAGGCCGGTCCGTTCAACGAATGCCGCGTTGGCATCCATGATATGCCCGTCGGCAAGGCTTGCGATAATCATGGCATCCGGGCACTGAGCGAAGACCGAGGCGAATTTTCCCTCGGACAGGCACGACGCTTCCCGGTCACTGGTGTCGATTATTACTTCACGCATATGCGGCTTACGTCCGTGTCTGACTATCGCTGATATTGTTGTGGCGTGAATTTGTAACAATCACTGGCCAAGGCTCGACTGGCAAGCGCTTGTGTCCTGTGTGATACATAGTTGTAGGTCAATTCGCCATGGCCTGCAATTAGACCGACGTCTGACCTCTGTTTGATTTGATCAATTGACGACTGGACCTGCAAATCCGGATTTCTTTTTCCCGGAAACGCAAAACCCCCGGCAGGCCGGGGGTTTTGTTGACTCGCTGGTACGATTACTCGTCGAGGAACGAGCGCAGGTGCTCGCTTCTTGTCGGGTGACGCAGCTTGCGCAGTGCCTTGGCTTCTATCTGACGAATCCGCTCGCGGGTAACGTCAAACTGCTTACCGACCTCTTCAAGCGTGTGATCGGTATTCATGTCGATGCCGAAACGCATGCGCAGAACTTTTGCTTCACGGGCGGTAAGGCCCGACAGCACTTCGCGTGTCGCTTCTTTCAGGCTTTCAACAGTGGCGACATCGATTGGCGACTGCATGGTCGAGTCTTCGATGAAGTCACCCAGATGCGAATCTTCGTCGTCTCCGATCGGGGTTTCCATGGAGATCGGCTCTTTTGCGATCTTCAATACCTTGCGGATTTTATCCTCAGGCATTTCCATGCGTTCGCCCAACTCTTCCGGGGTCGGTTCGCGACCCATTTCCTGCAGCATCTGCCGGGAAATACGGTTGAGCTTGTTGATCGTCTCGATCATGTGCACCGGAATACGGATGGTGCGGGCCTGGTCGGCAATCGAGCGAGTGATCGCCTGACGGATCCACCAGGTGGCATAGGTCGAGAATTTGTAGCCACGACGGTATTCGAACTTGTCCACAGCCTTCATCAAGCCGATGTTGCCTTCCTGGATCAGATCGAGGAATTGCAGACCACGGTTGGTGTACTTCTTGGCGATGGAGATAACCAGACGCAAGTTCGCTTCAACCATCTCTTTCTTCGCGCGGCGGGCCTTGGCCTCACCGATCGACATGCGACGGTTGATGTCCTTGATCTCGGCTATTTTCAGGCCGGTTTCTTCTTCCAATGCCGACAGCTTCTGCTGGCAACGCTGGATGTCAGGCTGCAGACGACCAATGGCTTCGGCGTATTTGCTCTTGCCCTTGGCCAGTGCGTCAGTCCAGCTTTCGTCAACTTCGTTGCCCGGGAACTGGCGAAGGAAGTCGGCGCGCGGCATACGTGCATCACGTACACAAAGCTGCATGATGGCGCGTTCCTGAGCACGAAGACGCTCAAGGGCACCCCGCACACGCTCTACCAGACCTTCAAACTGCTTTGGAACCAGTTTGATCGGCATGAACAGTTCGGCAAGTGCAACCATTTCGGCAATGGCATGCTTGTCGTCGCGACCGAATTTCTTCAGCGCCTTGCGGGTGATTTCCATTTGATCGGAAACCGCACCGAAGCGCTGCTGGGCGATGACCGGATCGGGACCGCTTTCGACTTCGTCTTCGTCGTCGCTGGCGTCTGCCGATTCTTCCTCGTCGTCATCGGTGCCTTCGGCCTTGACGGCTTTGGGATCGACAGGCGGAGGTACTTCGGCAGGCGGCGCAATGCCGTCGTCCGGGTCGATATAGCCGCTCAGAACATCGGAGAGGCGACCGCCTTCACTGGTGACACGTGTGTATTCGGAAAGAATATGGTCAACCGTGCCAGGGAAGTGCGCAATTGCGCCCATCACTTCACGGATGCCTTCTTCGATACGTTTGGCGATTTCGATTTCGCCTTCACGGGTCAGAAGTTCAACGGTACCCATTTCACGCATGTACATACGAACGGGATCGGTGGTACGCCCGATGTCGGTCTCGACCGCTGCCAACGCTGCAGCCGCTTCTTCTGCGGCTGCCTCGTCGGTATCGGCGTCGGCCAGCATCAAGGCGTCCGCATCCGGAGCACTCTCGTGTACCGGGATCCCCATGTCGTTGATCATGCGGATGATGTCTTCCACCTGCTCGGGATCTGAAATATCCTCAGGCAAGTGGTCGTTGACCTCTGCGTAAGTCAGATACTTCTGCTCACGACCCAGGGTGATCAACTCTTTGATACGAGATTGCTGTTGCGCTTTTCCGGACATAACACCCTATCCACTGAAGGTCTTGGCGGGCAAAAAACAAGCCGAGGATTATACCCGAGCTATGACCTCACGCGCCAGTTGAGGTCGGGGTTTGTGCGGGAACATTGCGATTTAGCAGTTCCCTAAGCTGAATTTTCTCTTCTGCGCTCAACTCGGTTTGACGGGCCTTGCTGATCAGATGTTCCAGACTGCGCTCGCGTTGGCGAGCGGATAAGCTAGTTATAGTGTCGAAAAACTGTTGTTCAAGGTTGTCGGCCTCAATCAGCCATTCCTTTTCTGCCAGAGCGCGCAGCAAACGGCCCTGTTCAGTCCCGTGCCACCTCGCTATCAACTGTAACGACCGCAGGTTGGGATTCTTTTGCCTGGCTTCGATAAGGGCGACCAGCAGTTGCGCGTTAGATTGGTCTTCTGCAGCGAAATGGCTGGCATTTTCGACCTTTTCGGCCAGTTCAGGGTGATGCAGCAAGGTTCTCAGTGCGGCCTGCATGGGTGGCTCGACAGCGGTCGGTACACGCGGCGTTCGAGGTTCGAAGTCCTGACGCTTACCTTTTTTGCCCCAGGATTTGTTGTCCCATTTTTTTTGATTCTGACCGCCGGTTTTCTTTGGCGTCCATTCCTGCTGTGGCTCATAACCGCCTTGAGGCTGGTAATCGGCAAAGTCAGGCATGGCGTCGTAATCGACATAGGGGTCGTAGCTCGGTGGCGCATCCACCGGCGCGCTCTGTACCAACTGACTGACGGCCTCGCCGGTAAGCCCGGTAATTTCGGTCAGGCGTTGGCGCATCAGAATGCGCAGGTTCGCCCCAGGCACTTTATCGATGAGTGGCGCCGCGAGGGTGGCCATGTGCGCCTTGCCCTCCAGCGAGCGTGGGTCAGACTCTTTGGTCAGTTGCTCGAAAAAATAATCGGCCAGTGGCTGGGCGTGCTGATTGATGCGTGCCTTGAACGCGTCGGTGCCTTCGGAGCGCACCAGCGTGTCCGGGTCTTCGCCCTCGGGAAGAAACAAAAAGCGCGCCCGACGCCCGTCCTGCAGGTTCGACAGGGTGGCTTCCAGTGCCCGCCACGCGGCATTGCGCCCGGCCTGATCGCCGTCGAAGCAGAACAGCACGTTGGGCACGACCCGGAACAGTCGTTTCAAATGCTCTTCGCTGGTCGCGGTACCCAGCGTGGCCACGGCATTGCGCAAACCTTGCTGCGCCAGGGCGATGACGTCCATGTAGCCTTCAACGACGATGATTTCGTCGAGGTTGCGATTGAATTTGCGGGCTTCGAACAGCCCGTACAGCTCCTGGCCCTTGTGGAAAACCGGTGTTTCCGGCGAGTTCAGGTACTTGGGCTTGTCATCACCCAGCACGCGCCCGCCAAAGGCGATGACGCGTCCGCGCGAGTCGCGTATCGGAAACATCACCCGGTCACGGAAGCGATCATAGCGTTTGCCGGTTTCGGCGTTCTCGATCAGCAGACCGGCATCGATCATGACCTTTTGCTGCAGTGAGTCGCTGCTCAGGTGCTTGTACAGGTTGTCCCAGCCTGGCGGAGCAAAGCCCAGACCAAAGTCTCTGGCGATTTCACCGGACAGCCCGCGGCCTTTGAGGTAATCCACCGCTGCCTTGCGCGATGGATGGCTTTTCAGCGCCTGGCGATAGAACTCGGCGGCGGCGGTCAGCAGCGGGTAGAGCGGGGAATCGGTTGGCTGGCGGGGCTTCTGGCCTTTTATGCCCTGTTCGCGAGGCACTTCCATGCCTGCTGCTTTGGCGAGGTCTTCGACAGCCTGGGGGAAATCCAGATTGTCGTGATCCATGATGAAGCCGAGCGCGTTGCCGCCAGCGCCGCAACCGAAGCAGTAATAGAACTGTTTGTCCGGGCTGACGCTGAAAGAGGGTGTTTTCTCTTTGTGGAACGGGCAGCAGGCTGTGTAGTTTTTCCCGGCTTTCTTGAGCTGCACGCGCGAACTGACTACATCGACAATGTCGGTGCGGTTCAGAAGGTCGTCGATAAAGCTCTGGGGAATCAGCCCGGCCATGGCGTTCTCATCATTCAAGCGTGGTGCAAAAGTATCGGGAGACTCTACGAGCGTTCCGTCAGCCTGTCAGCCGTCTTTTTGAAGACGTGGGCAATCAACGGGCACGTCTTTGCATCCGATGGGCGGTGTGGGCCTGAAAGGGGAATAAACTTGAGCCTGCGGGCAGGTCATAAGGCTTCACGCTGGGTGTCCACCTGAGGGTGACAAAACCCGGATACATAGCCTGGGTGCACGGAAGACGCTGCCTTGGCTGAGCTTCTTGCGAAGTCATCAAGGCATACTCGTCTTATCATCGACCGGTCTGCTGCCCGAGTGGGCATGGCCGATGTAGCCTGTGAACAGGCTGGACGTGCTTGATTGAATGTCTGAGTCGCATCGGCGGCCTGGACGGGCTCAATCAATCTAGCTAACGCGCAATCCAGTTAACGCAAAAAAGCGAAGCTGGAACTGCCGACAGCCCGGCTGGTTGGCCGGGCTGTCGGCAGAAGCTTGCGACGAAGGTCTGTAAATTAATACAGACGAACGGCGCGGCGCTGTTCGCGCTGGACTTTCTTGGCGTGGCGTTTGACAGCAGCTGCTGCCTTGCGCTTACGCTCCGAAGTCGGCTTCTCGTAAAATTCGCGGCTACGAACTTCAGCCAGAACACCGGCTTTTTCGCAGGAGCGCTTGAAACGACGCAGAGCTACGTCGAAGGGTTCGTTCTCTTTAACTTTGACGGCTGGCATCCAGAGCTACCTTCATTCATTACCGGGGTCAACGCTTAGTGCAAACACTGCACAAAAGTACGTCGGTTTTTAAGGGGTGCGGATGTTAACCCCTCATTGAGAGGAATGCAAAGCCTCTGATCGAAAACCGCTGGTCGGCACCTCGGTCGACGACTATTATGCGCGCCTTCAAATCTGCCCCCTACAAGGCGCAACCCCATGCTAGTACTGGGATTAGAAACCTCCTGCGACGAAACCGGTGTCGCGTTGTACGACAGCGAACGCGGTTTGCTCGCGGACGCATTATTCAGCCAGATCGACCTGCATCGTGCCTATGGCGGTGTAGTGCCGGAGCTGGCTTCGCGCGATCACGTCAAGCGCATGCTGCCGCTGATTCGCCAGACACTGGCCGAGGCGGACTGCGTGGCCACTGACATCGACGCCATTGCCTACACGGCCGGACCGGGTCTGGTAGGTGCATTGCTGGTCGGCGCCTCGTGCGCTCAGGCGCTGGCATTCGCCTGGGATATCCCGGCGTTGGGCGTTCACCACATGGAAGGCCATTTGCTGGCCCCGATGCTGGAAGAAAACCCGCCGCAGTTCCCGTTCGTCGCGTTGCTGGTGTCCGGTGGGCACACGCAACTGGTACGCGTCGATGGCATCGGTCAGTACGAACTGCTGGGCGAGACGCTGGACGATGCAGCAGGCGAGGCGTTCGACAAGACCGCCAAAATGATGGGCATGCAGTACCCAGGCGGCCCGGAGATTTCCAAAGCGGCGATGCAGGGTGTGGCGGGGCGCTTTGTCTTTCCCCGGCCGATGACTGATCGTCCCGGGCTGGAATTCAGTTTCAGCGGGTTGAAAACTTCTGCGCTCAATACCTGGCAGCAATGTCAGGGCGCTGGAGACGACAGCGAGCAAACCCGCTGCGACATCGCTCTGGCGTTCCAGCAGGCGGTAGTGGAGACTTTGACCATCAAGTGCAAGCGTGCGCTCAAACAGACCGGCCTCAAGAGTCTGGTCATTGCGGGCGGCGTCAGCGCGAATAAGGCGCTGCGGGCTTCGCTGGAAAGCATGCTCGGCGACTTGCGCGGTAATGTTTACTACGCAAGGCCCGAGTTCTGTACCGATAACGGCGCAATGATCGCCTTTGCGGGCTGTCAGCGTTTGCAGGCAGGGCAGAAGGAAGATTTGAGCATCAGCGTGCAGGCGCGTTGGCCCATGGAGCAGTTGCCGGGGCTGTGATGACAGGCGAGGGTGCGATGATTTCAGGTTGCCCTTCAGAAATGTCGTTCGCGCCCGGCGAGCAGGTCGCGTAGATTGCCGCGATGGCGCCAGACGATGAGCAGCGTCAATACGCTCATCGGCAACAGCGCATGAGGTTCTTGCCATGCCAGTAATGGCAGGGTCAGCGGTGTGGCAATCAGGGCGGCGAGCGAGCTGGTACGCGTCAGGTAAAGCGTCAGCAGCCAGGCCGCTATGGCCAGGGCGGCTGCGGGCGGGTACAGCCCCAGCAGCACGCCGGCGGCTGTCGCGACACCTTTGCCACCACGGAAGCGAAAGTACACTGGGAACAGGTGGCCCAGCACTGCGCAGACGCCGATCCAGCCCTGTTGCGCGATGTTCAGGTTCCAGGCGCTGGCGATCAGGATTGGCAGCAGGCCTTTGCAGAGGTCGCCAAGCAGGGTCAGGATGGCCAGTTTTTTTCCGGCCAGACGCAGCATGTTGGTAGCACCGGCATTGCCCGAGCCACTGGCGCGCGGGTCTGGCCTGCCGCTCAGGCGGCTGAGCAGAATGGCGAAGGACAGCGAGCCAAGCAGGTAGGCGAAGGTGGCCAGTAACCAAAACATGCTAACCATTCCGGGCGAGGATGCCCTGATTCTAACGGCGCATCGCGCCCTTGTCGTGCAGTGGAGAGTAGTGCTTGGACAGAGTTTTCATCGAGGGCCTTGAGGTTGATACAGTCATCGGCGCCTATGACTGGGAGCGCGGCATTCGCCAGTGCCTGCGTCTGGACCTCAGCTTCGCCTGGGACAATCGCCCTGCAGCGGCAGGCGACGACCTGAGCAAGGCCCTCGACTACGCCAGTGTTTCGACACGTATTCAGGCTTTCGCCGAGCAGGCTCAGTTTCAGTTGGTAGAGACCTTCGCTGAGCGGCTGGCTGAAGTGCTGATGAGCGAATTCAATATTCCCTGGCTGCGTCTGAAACTGACCAAGCCGGGTGCCGTAGCGGCCGCTGCCGGTGTGGGTGTGGAGATCGAGCGCGGATGTCGCTGACGCGGATTTTCCTCGGCCTGGGGAGCAATATCGAGCGCGAACGTCACCTGCATGCCGGGCTGGATGCGCTGGATGGCTTTCTGACTGACCTCAGTTGCTCGCCGGTTTTTGAAAGCCATGCGGTGGGTATCAAGAGCGGGCCATTCTTCAATCTGGTGGTGTCGGCGTTGACCGATCTGCCGTTGATGGAGCTTGATCGCCGCCTGAAATTCATCGAGGCCGACAATGGCCGCTATGCCCCGGATCGCAAAGGGCTGCCGCTGGATATCGATGTGCTGTTGTATGGCGAGCAGGTCGGCAATTTTGACGGGCTGATTTTGCCGAGAGCGGAAATTCTGAAGAATGCCTTTGTGCTGTGCCCATTGGCATTGATTGCCCCTGAGCGTCTGCATCCGGGTGTGGGGATTGCATTCAGCAAGCTCTGGGCTGACGCGCAGATCGATCAGCAGCTCTGGCCTGTGGCTTTTGAATGGCGCGGCGTGGGCCTTACGCCTGAGAGTCTGCTGCGTAGCTGAGTGGGTTCGTGTTTCTCGGGTGCTGAAGATCGGACGCAGAGCGTCCAGGGCTGCGCTCCCACGCTGGTGCGTGGGAGCGATAGTAGTCAGTTAGAGTCAGGCGACGTGCTCCGCCTTATAGATTTTCAGCGCCTTGAGCCGTTCGTTCTTTAGCGCGTCGCCCAGTTCCTTGCCCTTGAAGCCCTTCTCCAGCAGCGGCTGTACTGACACCGTTCGAGCGGCCTGTGCTGCACCGCGCAGGTAATCAGCCTGTGGATAACTGCGTTGTTCGAAGCCGTGACGTCCTCGCGCGTCCATCTCGCACGCCGCAATGAACTCTTCAAAACGTTGCGGGCGGCGGTAGACGTCGACACTTTGCAGCAGCTCCAGCAAAGTCGAGGGTTTCAGTTCCAGCGCCCGATGGCCGTGGGTGTGGTACTGGCCGACCAGCAGTGCCAGTTCCTGACATTCCCTGGGCACCCGAAAACGCTCGTTGACCGCTTTAATCAGGCGCAGGCCGGTATGTTCATGGGCAATGTGCCTGGGCCATTCGGCTTCTGGCGTCAGCCCTTTGCCCAGATCGTGCAGCAGGCAGGCCCAGCGTACGGTCAGCGGGTGTTTGTGAATCGCAGATTGCTCTAGCACGCTGAGGACGTGTACGCCGGTGTCAATTTCCGGATGATGCGTAGCGGGCTGCGGTACACCAAACAATGCCTCGACCTCAGGCATCAGTTCCTTGAGCGCGCCGCAGTCGTGCAGTACCTGGATGAACACCTGAGGCTGCTCTTCCATGAGGGCGCGTGAGATTTCCTTCCAGCTTCGCTCGGCGGTCAGCGCCTTGAGTTCGCCGGATTCACTGAGCTGGCGCATCAGCCCCAAGGTCTCGGGTGCGATGGTGAAACCGTAACGTGCGTAGCGCGCTGCGAACCGGGCCACGCGCAAGACCCTAAGCGGATCTTCGGCGAATGCGGGGGAAACGTGGCGCAATATTCGCGCTTCAAGGTCTTTCTGACCGTTATACGGGTCGGTCAGGTTTCCGTCCTTGTCTTCGGCCATGGCATTGATCGTCAGGTCGCGCCGAATCAGGTCCTGCTCAAGCGTTACCTCGGGGCTTGCATGAAAAACAAAGCCTCCATAGCCCACGCCGCTTTTGCGCTCGGTGCGCGCCAGCGCGTATTCCTCATTGGTCAGCGGGTGCAGAAACACCGGGAAGTATGTGCCGACCGGGCGATAGCCCTTGACCAGCATGTCCTCAGTGCTCGCGCCGACCACGACCCAATCAATATCAGTGACAGGTTGACCCAAGAGGCGGTCGCGTACAGCACCGCCCACTTTATAAATCTGCATAAAAAGCCTCCGTAAGCGCGACAGGATAAACCTTGTGCCGTGCTTGCGGAGGCTAAAGCTGCATGAGCAGCCGTTTAAACAGCCTTTACCCTAACGTCTAAAGATGGACGACCGCCATATCAAGCCGGGGATACTCACTGTCGGCATGCTCGCCTTTTGGAGGTACGTGATGGGTCTTGACCACCTGATCGCCCTGCAGGGTTTCGAGATGGATATCAAAGCCCCACAGCCGGTGCAGGTGCTTGAGCACCTCGTCTGTCGAATCGCCCAGCGGTTTTCGGTTGTGCTGTTGGTGGCGCAGGGTCAGCGAGCGATCGCCTCGGCGGTCGATGCTGTAGATCTGCACGTTGGGCTCCCGATTGCCCAGGTTGTATTGCGCAGCGAGGATCTCGCGAATGGTCCGATAACCGTTTTCATCATGAATGGCAGGCACCAGCAGGTCTTCCTGCTGGTCGTCGTCCATGATGCTGAACAGCTTGAGGTCGCGAATCACCTTGGGCGACAAGTATTGGAGAATGAAGCTCTCGTCCTTGAAGCTGGTCATCGCAAACTTGATCGCCGTCAGCCAGTCGGTGCCGGCAATTTCCGGAAACCACTGCCGGTCCTCATCGGTAGGGTTTTCGCACATCCGGCGTATGTCCTGATACATGGCAAAGCCCAGCGCGTAGGGATTGATGCCGCTGTAGTAGGGGCTGTCAAAACCGGGCTGGAAAATCACGCTGGTGTGCGACTGCAGAAACTCCATCATGAAGCCGTCGGTGACCAGTCCTTCGTCGTACAGGTCGTTCATCAGCGTGTAATGCCAGAACGTTGCCCAGCCTTCGTTCATCACCTGGGTCTGGCGCTGTGGATAAAAGTACTGCGCGATCTTGCGCACAATGCGCACCACTTCGCGCTGCCAGGGCTCCAGCAGCGGCGCGTGTTTCTCGATGAAATAGAGAATGTTTTCCTGCGGCTCGGCAGGAAAGCGTGCGTTGTCCTCTTTGCTGTTTTTTTCGGCGTTCTTCGGAATAGTGCGCCAAAGATCGTTGATCTGGCGCTGAAGATGTTCTTCCCTATCCTTCTGACGCCGCCGTTCCTCTTCAGCGGAAATCGGATACGGACGCTTGTAGCGGTCCACGCCGTAGTTCATCAACGCGTGGCACGAGTCGAGCAAATCTTCCACGGCGTCGATGCCATGCCGCTCCTCGCATTGCATGATGTACTGCTTGGCGAACACCAGATAATCAATGATCGAGCTGGCGTCGGTCCAGGTGCGGAACAGGTAATTGCCCTTGAAGAAGCTGTTGTGGCCATAGCAGGCGTGCGCAACGACCAGCGCCTGCATGCAGATGGTGTTTTCTTCCATCAGGTAGGCAATGCACGGGTCCGAGTTGATCACAATCTCGTACGCCAGCCCCATCTGGCCACGCGAATAGGATTTTTCAGTGCTGAGGAAGTGTTTGCCGTATGACCAGTGATGGTAGCCCAGGGGCATGCCCACCGAGGCGTAGGCATCCATCATCTGTTCGGCAGTGATCACCTCAATCTGGTTGGGATAGGTGTCCAGAGCATACCGCTCGGCAATTCTGCCGATCTCACGGTCGTAGGCCCGGATCAGTTCAAATGTCCACTCTGACCCCGTGGAAAGGGGTTGGCGCTTCTGCTCTCTGGCGGTCATGACACTAACCTTCGCTGGAAGAGTTCGCGGAATACCGGATAGATATCACCGGCAGAGACCAGCTGCTGCTGGGCGAACGTGTCGGCGTAGTCTTCACCGATACGCTCGTATTCGTACCACAAGGCCTGGTGCTCACGCGGCGTGATCTCCACGTACGTGTAGTACTGCACGAAGGGCATGATCTGTTTGGTCAGGATTTCCCGGCAAATGGGCGAATCGTCGTTCCAGTTGTCTCCGTCCGAGGCCTGTGCCGCGTAAATATTCCAGTCGCTGCTTGGGTAGCGTTCGGCCATGATCTCCTGCATCAGTTTCAATGCGCTGGAAACGATGGTGCCGCCGGTTTCCCGGGAATAGAAAAACTCTTCTTCGTCCACTTCCCGGGCGCTGGTGTGGTGGCGAATGAACACAACATCGATCTTGTCGTAATTACGCTTGAGAAACAGGTACAGCAGGATGAAGAAGCGCTTGGCGATGTCTTTGGTCGCCTGGGTCATGGATCCGGAGACGTCCATCAGGCAAAACATGACCGCTTTGGAACTGGGGTTGGGTTGTTTGACCAGCAGGTTGTACTTGAGGTCGAACGTATCGAGATACGGTACGCGACGAATACGTGCTTTCAGTCGATCGATTTCTACTTCCAGTTCCTGAATATCGCCGAAGTTGTCGGGCTCTTCGCGCTTCATACGCTCAAGCTCGACAGTTGCCTCTTTGAGTTTTGCCCGACTGCTGCCGGACAGCGCAATGCGTCGCGCATGCGCCGAGCGCAGGGTACGGATGATGTTGATGCGTGAAGGGTTGCCTTCGTTGCTGATACCCGCGCGCACGGTCTTGAAGGTGTCGGTACCGGTCAGGTTGCGCTTGACCAGGTTCGGCAGCTCCAGGTCTTCGAACATGAACTCGAGAAACTCTTCCTGAGTAATCTGAAACGAGAACTCATCCATGCCTTCGCCGGAGTTGCCTGCCTTGCCAGGCCCTTTGCCGCCACCGCCGCCTTGAGGGCGGGCGATGTGCTCGCCTGTGGTGAACTCCTTGTTGCCTGGATGAACAACGGTCTGTTTGCCGCCACGACCGTGATGCAACACCGGTTCGTCAATGTCGCGTCCGGGAATACTGATCTGCTCGCCGTGTTCCATGTCAGTAATGGAGCGCCGGCTGACCGCTTCCTCCACTGCCTTTTTAATGTGGTCACGGTAACGACGCAGAAACCGCTGCCGGTTTACCGTGCTCTTGTTCTTGCCGTTGAGACGTCGGTCGATCACATAGCTCATAGGCTCCTCCGGGGAGCTTCAAGTTGTAAGCTTCAAGCTGCAAGCGAGCGCGCCATCGATCCCGAAGCCGGGCCTCGATCGCTTTTCGCTTGCAGCTGATAGCTTGAAGCTTGCAGCTGCTTTATTGCGATTTCCGCACGCGCAGATACCATTCGGACAGCAGACGTACCTGCTTGTCCGTGTAGCCCCTCTCGACCATTCGTGTGACGAAGTCGTTGTGCTTCTGCTGATCCTCCTTGCTGGCCTTGGCATTGAAGCTGATGACGGGCAGTAGGTCCTCGGTGTTGGAGAACATTTTCTTCTCGATCACCACGCGCAGCTTCTCGTAGCTGAGCCAGGTCGGATTCTTGCCGTTGTTGTTGGCGCGGGCACGCAGCACGAAGTTGACTATTTCGTTGCGGAAGTCTTTCGGGTTGCTGATGCCGGCCGGTTTCTCGATCTTTTCCAGCTCCTCGTTCAAGGCCACGCGGTTGAGAATCTCGCCGGTTTCCGGATCGCGGTATTCCTGATCCTGAATCCAGAAGTCTGCATACAGCACGTAGCGGTCGAAAATGTTCTGACCGTACTCGCTGTAGGATTCCAGGTACGCCGTCTGGATTTCCTTGCCGATAAACTCGATGTAGCGGGGTGCCAGGTATTCCTTGATGAAGCGCAGGTAGCGTTCACGCGTTTCGGCCGGAAATTGCTCCTGTTCGATCTGCTGTTCCAGTACGTACAGCAGGTGCACCGGGTTGGCAGCAATTTCGTGTGGATCGAAGTTGAAGACCTTGGACAGAATCTTGAACGCGAAGCGGGTAGAGAGACCGTTCATGCCTTCGTCGACGCCCGCACTGTCGCGGTATTCCTGGATCGACTTGGCTTTGGGGTCGGTATCTTTCAGGTTCTCGCCGTCATACACGCGCATCTTGGAGTAGATGTTGGAGTTGTCCGGCTCTTTGAGGCGCGACAGCGTGGTGAATTGTGCGAGCATCTTCAAGGTGTCAGGTGCGCAATGCGCTTTGGACAGCGAGCTGTTGAAAAGCAGTTTGTCGTAAATCTTGATCTCGTCGCTGACACGCAGGCAGTACGGCACCTTCACGATGTAGATACGGTCGATGAAGGCTTCGTTGTTCTTGTTGTTGCGGAAGCTGTGCCATTCCGATTCGTTGGAGTGCGCCAGCAGAATACCGGTGAACGGGATGGCACCCAGCCCCTCGGTACTGTTGTAGTTACCTTCCTGGGTCGCGGTCAGCAACGGGTGAAGGACCTTGATCGGTGCCTTGAACATCTCGACGAATTCCATCAGGCCCTGGTTGGCCCGGCACAGTGCGCCCGAGTAGCTGTACGCGTCGGCGTCGTTCTGTGGGAATTCTTCCAGTTTGCGAATATCGACCTTGCCGACCAGCGCGGAAATATCCTGGTTATTTTCGTCGCCGGGCTCGGTTTTCGCTACGGCGATCTGGTTGAGAATCGAAGGGTAGAGCTTCACAACCTTGAACTGGCTGATGTCACCACCGAACTCGGCCAGGCGCTTGGTCGCCCAAGGCGACATGATAGTGCTCAGGTAGCGTCGCGTAATTCCGAAGTCTTCTTCCAGAATCGCGCCGTCCTCAGTGGCGTTGAACAGGCCCAGAGGCGACTCGAAGACTGGCGAGCCCTTGATGGCGTAGAATGGGACTCTTTCGATCAGTTGCTTGAGCTTTTCAGCCAGGGACGACTTACCGCCGCCAACCGGGCCGAGCAGGTAAAGGATTTGCTTCTTCTCTTCCAGGCCTTGGGCGGCATGGCGGAAATACGAAACAATCTGGTCGATGCATTCTTCCATCCCGTGGAAGTCGGCAAAGGCTGGATAGCGGCGTATCACCTTGTTGGAGAATATTCGCGAGAGCCTGGAGTTGGTAGAGGTATCCACCAGTTCGGGCTCGCCAATGGCCAGCAGAAGACGTTCTGCGGCAGAGGCATAGGCGCTGCGGTCCTGTTTGCAGAGCTCCAGATACTCCTGTAGCGAGAGCTCTTCTTGCCGTGTGCTTTCGAAGCGTTGTTGGAAGTGGCTGAATATACTCATGACGTCACCTCGCTCGATACGTGGAGCCGGCGGCGGATCGTCAGTCGATGCTGGCAGCAACCACAATGCGGCTGCTGTTTCCCCCCAGAACACCTTAAAAGTAACTACCGATGACCCACGCGCCGGTGTACCGGCTCTCCCCTGAATACGGATGGCCTAGGCTAAGGATAGTTCGGATTCGGAAAGATAAAGAAGGGATGCGCGAGAAGACGGGCTGACCGTTCGTCAGATGGCTCGCGAGCCCGCGTAAAACGCGGGATCAGCTGTCATAAAAATATTTTTTATCAGCCTTGCGCGGTTTCGTCAGGGTAAGTGGCGCGCCACAGCTCAAAGCCGCCGTCGACGCTGTATACGTCGGAGAAACCCTGGCCCACCAGGTAGGCTGCAGCGCTCTGGCTGGAGTTGCCGTGGTAGCAGACAACGACCAGCGGCTTGTCCAGATCGGCCTTGGCGATGAAGTCGGCAATCGAGTGATTGTCCAGATGCACGGAGTCAGGAATGTGATTGCTTTGAAAAGTCTGCGCATCACGAACATCGACCAGCACTGCACCTTGCTCGCGCAGTGCCTGTGCCTGTTCAGGTGGAATACGTTTGAATTCGGTCATTGCCTGGGCTCCTGAGCCTGGGGGTTAGTGGCGGTGCCGGCCTGTGCGCTTGTAACAAGCCCGTTGGCGGCCTGGCCGACAGCATCGCAATTGCATTGGTGACGTTCAAAGGTATCAACGTTGAGCAGCGTCATCGAGCCGCCCCAGACACATCCGCTGTCGAGGGCAAAGACGCCAGGCTCGTTGCAGCGACCCTCAAGCGCCGCCCAGTGGCCAAAAATGATTTTCAGCTCACGGGTCTTGCGTTTCGGGTGGCTGAACCAGGGCGCATAGCCAGGTATGGCGGTTTCAACGCCTTCCTTGCTCTTCATGTCGAGCTTGCCGTCGCTGGTGCAGAAGCGCATACGGGTGAAGTAGTTGGTAATCACCCGCAAACGCGTGACGCCTTGCAGGTCGTTGTCCCACTTGGCCGGCTCATTGCCGTACATGCCGTCGAGAAAAGCGCCATACAGCTGGTCGTCCTGAAGTGCATGCTCGACTTCGGCTGCGTGCTTCAAGGCCTTTTTCAGCGACCACTGCGGCGCGATACCGGCATGCACCATGGCGACGTTGCGCTCTGCATCGTAGTGCATCAGCTTTTGCCGACGCACCCAGCCGAGCAATTCGTCACGATCCGGCGCTTCAAGGATTTCGCGCAGCGTATCGCCTTTTTTGAGCAGTTCGTGTTTACGGGCGACGGCAAGCAGGTGCAGGTCATGATTGCCCAGCACGCACACCAGCGATTCACGGAGGCCGTACAGGTAGCGAAGTGTTTCCAGCGATTGCGGGCCACGATTGACCAAATCGCCCACCAGCCAGAGTCGATCATGCTCGGGGTTGAAGTGGACGTGCTCGAGCAGGCATTGCAGAGGTTCAAGGCAACCTTGCAGGTCACCAACGGCGTACACCGCCATCAGTGCAGCGAACCCGGGACGGCCAGACGAAAGGGCTTTATGACCGCATCAAAGCGTTTACCGTCTTCAGCCAGCATCTGATAAGAACCCTGCATATTGCCCACGCGGGTGGTCATTACCGTACCGCTGCTGTAGGTATGGCTTTTACCGACCTCGATCAACGGTTGCTGACCGACCACGCCCTCGCCGCGCACCTCTTCGACATGGCCGTCGCCGTCGGTGATGACCCAGTGACGCGACAGCAGCCTGGCAGGTAATTTACCGTTGTTGTGCACGGTGATGGTATAGGCGAAAGCGAAGCGATTCTGCTCGGGTTGCGACTGTTCCGAGAGAAAGCGTGTGACGACGCTGACGTCGACCTGGTAACGAGAATCGGGCATGCAATAGGCCTTGAAATCCATAACGAAAAAATGGCGTGTGCGGCAGGTAGACAAGTCTAGGACAAGTAAGCGGGAAATGACGACTGGCAGTGCCGTTTACTTGTCCTCAGGGTTCACTCTGTCACAACTTTCTCGCTGAGAGTGTCTGCCAGACGGACGAATGCAGCCAGGTCGAGTTGCTCGGGACGCAAGCTGCCGTCTACTCCGGAAGCGGTAATCTCGTCGCTGGTCAACAGCAACTTGAGCGTGTTGCGCAGGGTCTTGCGACGCTGGTTGAACGCTTCACGCACGATGCGCTCCAGCACGCGGTGATCCTTGGCAGGGTGCGGCAATGTTTCGTAAGGGACGAGACGCACAATGGCCGAGTCCACTTTCGGCGGCGGGTTGAACGCCCCCGGCCCGACGTTGAACAGATGCTCCACGCGGCAATGGTACTGGACCATGATCGACAGGCGACCCCAGTCACCGCCGCCGGGACCGGCAGCCATGCGCTCGACCACCTCCTTCTGCAACATGAAGTGCATGTCGCGGATCAGGCTGGCGTTTTGCAACAGATGAAAAATCAACGGCGTCGAGATGTTGTACGGCAGGTTGCCCACGACACGCAGGCTGTGCGGTTCGGCACCCAGGCTGTTGAAGTCGAACTTCAGTGCATCACCCTGATGCAGGTTGAAATTTGGCTTGTTGCCGAACTGGCCGGTGAGGATCGGGATCAGGTCCTTGTCCAGCTCGACCACATCCAGCTGTGCGCCGCTGTTGAGCAGCCCTTCGGTCAGCGCGCCCTGGCCCGGTCCGATTTCCAGCAGCCGGTCTTCAGGTTTGGCACGAATGGCGCGCAGGATTTTGTCGATAACGCCTGCGTCGTGCAGGAAGTTCTGCCCGAAACGCTTGCGCGCCCGGTGTTGGTATTGCTCGGTCATGAATGGGTCTCGGCCATCTGGTAGGCGGTTTGCAGTGCAACGTGCAGGCTGCCGGTGTCAATGTTCGCGCTGCCAGCCAGATCCAGCGCCGTGCCGTGATCGACAGAAGTGCGGATAATCGGCAGGCCGAGCGTCACATTGACTGCTGCGCCGAAACCTTTGTATTTCAGCACGGGCAAGCCTTGATCGTGGTACATCGCCAGCACTGCGTCGCAGTGCTCCAGATATTTGGGGGTAAACAGAGTGTCGGCAGGCAGTGGGCCGCGTAAGTCCAGGCCCTCGCTGCGCAGGCGCTCCAGAGTCGGTTCGATGATGTCGATTTCTTCACGGCCCAGATGCCCGCCTTCGCCTGCATGAGGGTTGAGGCCGCAGACCAGAATACGCGGGCGGGCAATGCCGAACTTGTTCACCAGATCGGCATGCAGGATGCGTGTCACGCGCTCCAGTCGGTCTGGCGTGATGGCATCTGCCACTTCGCGCAACGGCAGGTGCGTGGTCACCAGCGCCACGCGCAGGTCGCCGGTCGCCAGCATCATCACCACCTGTTCGGTGTGAGTCAGTTCAGCGAGAAATTCGGTGTGTCCGGAAAACGCGATACCGCCGTCGTTGATCACGCCTTTGTGCACCGGGGCGGTGATCATGCCGCTGAACAGCCCATCCAGGCAGCCCTGGCCCGCGCGAATCAGGGTTTCCAGGACGAATGCAGCATTGGCCTTGTTCAGCACGCCGGTTTCCACCGGAGCGGCCAGTGGCGTATCCCAGACGTACAAACTGCCGGCAGGCGCAGGCAGGTCGGGAAGCGTATCAGGGGTGACGTCAAGCAGACTGACCGCCACACCCAGTTGCGCGGCCCGCTTAAGGAGCAGGTCACGGCTGGTGATGGCGATCAGGGGGTATGGCTGAGGCTGCGTGGCGAGCAGCAGGCAAAGGTCAGGGCCTATGCCGGCCGGCTCACCGGGTGTCAGGGCGAAACGCTTGGGTTTCACTGCGCAGCCTGGGTCGCGCCAGGGAGTTTGATTTCAACGTAGGCTTCGTCACGGATCTGACGCAGCCAGGTTTGCAGCTCTTCGTCGTACTTGCGGTTACGCAGTACGTTCAACGCCTGCTGTTCACGCGCCTGATCGGTAGCATCCGTGGAACGACGACCGAGAACTTCCAGAACGTGCCAGCCATAAGCGGTCTTGAACGGTTTGGACAATTCGCCTTGTGGCGTCTCGTTCATGACCTGACGGAATTCCGGAACCAGAGAGTTCGGATCAACCCAGTTCAGATCGCCGCCATTGAGTGCCGAGCCTGGATCTTCCGAAAAGCTTTTCGCCAGTTCGGCGAAGTCTTCGCCATTCTGGATGCGGTCGTAGATTTTCTCGGCAAGACGCTTGGTCTCTTCTTCGTTACGGATTTCGCTTGGTTTGATCAGGATATGACGCACATGCACTTCATCACGCATTTGTGCCTGCCCCTGGCCGCCACGTTTTTCCAGTAACTTGAGGATGATGAAACCGCCCGGCGTGCGCGCTGGAGGCGTCACGTCGCCGACAGGCATTGCGCTGAGCATGTCACCGAATGGCGGTGGCAGTTGCGCAGCCTTGCGCCAGCCCATGTCGCCGCCTTCCAGTGCGTTTTCGCTGGAGGAGGTGGTGGCTGCGAGTCGGGTGAAGTCAGCACCTTTCTTCAGCTGGTCATAAATGCCCTTGGCTTTGACCGCAGCAGCCTGGATGGCATCCGAAGAGGCGCTGTCAGGCGTTGCGATCAGAATGTTGGCCAGGTGGAACTCTTCAGACAACTGAGCCTTGCCCTGATCGGAGGCGAGGAAGTTTTTCACTTCCTGCTGGGATACCTGGATACGTTCGGCCACCCGGCGCTGACGCACACGGCTGATGATCATTTCCCGGCGCACCTGCTCGCGTGCATCGTTATAGGACAAGCCGTCATGAGCCAGTGCGGCGCGGAATTGCTCTACGCTCATGTTGTTGCGCTGGGCAATGGTGCCAATGGCCTGATTCAGCTCGTCGTCGGAGACACGAATACCGGACCGTTCGCCCATCTGCAACTGCAGGTTTTCCAGGATCAGACGATCCAGAACCTGTGGTTGCAGGGCTTCTGCAGGCGGCACACCAGAGCCACGCTTGGCAATGGTCTGCTGAACTTCACGTACACGCTGGTCCATCTGGCTTTTCATGATCACATCGTTGTCGACGATAGCCACGACACTGTCCAGAGGTTGAACCGCAGCATGCACTGTACCGCTCAGGAGTAACGCGCCCAGCATCAGCGGGCGCAGACAATCAGAAAGCTTGGTCTTCACGTTCACGATAACCTTGAATGCCTTTGTCGAGGAAGCTGTCTACCTTGGCGCCAGTTACACCGCCGAGCCCCTTCAACACGATTTGTAGGAATATGCCGCGGTCGCCTTTCTCGTTCTGAGGCGCTGCCTGACTGAACTCGTCGTAGTCGACCCAATAGCGGTTGACCAGACGCATTTTCCAGCAGCAGTTGTCGTACTCGAACCCGCCGAAAGCTTCGATGGTGCGCTCACGGTTGTAGTCATACTGCCAGCGGCTGATCAGGCTCCACTGCGGCACGATTGGCCAGATGACCGAGAAATCGTGCTGCTGGATCTTGTAGTAGTCCTTCACGTAGTTGGCATCGCCCGGACGTCCGTAGTCGCCACCGCCCACGATCCAGCGGCCAGTGCTTTCGTCGTAACGAATCTGGTCGTTGCGATAGCGATAGCCGAGGTTGACGATCTTGTTCGGGTTGTCTTCAGGCTGGTAATGGAACATTGCGCTGCCCGAACGGGTGCTCTTGCTGTCCGGATCCCAGTTGAAATCGGAGTTGAAGCGCCAGTCGCGGTTGAAGCGGTATTCGTATTCCAGCGCGTAAGGCGAAACGTTGGCGCGCGCATCATCACGATCAGCGAACACTACGCCAGGCAACTGCACCTTACGGTCTTCGAAATACAGCGCCTGACCGATGCTGAAGCGTTGACGTTCAAAGCCGTTGCTTTCAATCCAGCGGTTGGTGATACCCAGCGACAGCTTGTTCTCGTCGCCGATGCGGTCGGAACCGGTGAAGCGGTTGTCACGGAATAGCGAGGCATAATTGAATGTACTTTCGCTGGTGTCGAATACCGGGATGTCGGTCTGGTCTTTCTCGGGTACATAGAGATAGAACAGGCGCGGTTCCAGGGTTTGACGGTAATCCTTGCCGAACCAGTTGGTGTTGCGGTCGAAGTACAGGCCGCTGTCGACGCTGAAGATCGGCACGCTGCGGCTTTGACTACTGCTGTATTCCTCGCCAGCCAGAAGCGAGCTTTTGCCCTGACTGTCCAGGTCCAACGCGTACTGGGTGTAGACGTACTTAAGCTTCGGTGTCAGGAAACCATAGGTCCAGTTCATTGGCAGGCTGACGGACGGCGCCAGATTCAGGCGGTCCCCGTTTGCCCGGGCAAGGCCGGTGATGTTGTTGTCCAGGCGTGTCTCGGAGTTGCCATCTTCATCGATGAACGCGCCGCTGCGCAGATCACGTTCGAAGCGAACGGCTTCAGTCTGATAATCAAACTTCAGACCACCCGGGTTGTAAGGCAACGTACCGTTGAGCGTCAACTGTGGCAGGCGGTTGTAAGGCGTAACGTTCGCAACCGTAGCCAGCTTGTAAGCCTGAGCGTTGAGCACTGCCGAGTAGCTGTCGCCACGGTAGGTCAAAGAGCCCTGCTGGTTGAGGAAGTCCGTCCGTTTAACGCCGATCTGATCGGTTTCCAGATCCTGGAAGTAATACGGGTCGCTGATGTCGGTGTAATCAACCTGGGTCAGCCAGCGCGTATCAAGCCCGCCCTTGTGCTGCCAGTTGATCATCCAGCGAGTCTTGTCGTAGTCCGACTGCAGCTTGCGGTCGTCGTTCTCGTCGTTCAGGTACGCGCCGCCAAACTGGCCTTCGCTGCCTTTGGTCAGGTAGCGGAACTCGCCTTCCATCAGCAGGCCGCGGTCGGCCATGTAACGCGGGTACAACGTGGCGTCGTAGTTCGGTGCCAGGTTGAAGTAGTACGGAGTAACGAGTGTGAAACCGTTATCGCCGCCTGCCGCAATGGTCGGCGGCAGGAAGCCGGACTGGCGACGGTCGTCGATCGGGAAGTAGATATACGGCGTGTACAGAACCGGTATGTCCTTGACCCGCAGGGTAACGTTGGTCGCTGTACCAAAGCCGGTGGCCGGGTTCAGCGTGATGTTGTTGCCCTTGAGCGTCCATGCGTTACTGTTCGGCTCGCACGAGGTGTAGGTACCGTCCTTGAGCCGGATGATCGCGTTTTCTGCACGCTTGGCATACAGGGCGTTACCGCGAATGTTCGACTTGTGCAGGACGTACTCGGCATTGTCGACACGGGCTTCGCCGGTATCGAGTTGCAGCTCGGCCTTGTCACCGACGATCAGCGCGCCGTTGTCGCGCAGACGGACATCGCCGTTCAGCTCGCCACGGTTTTCGGCCTGATGCAGTGCTGCCTCTTGAGCCTGTACCTGCATGCTGCCCTGGCGCAACACGACATCACCTGCCAGCGTCGCGACCTGCGCTTCCTGTTCGTAACGCGAAGCCTTGGCTCCGACGAACATAGGCGCGTCTTTCATCGGCGTCTTGTCGTCCATGCCTGGGCGGATCGGCTCGACGTAGGCACCCGAGCAATACGGACCGGTCTCGGCCAGTTGTGCTGCGGTGAGCTTTTCGCGAGGAACCCAATCAAGGTGGCTGTAGTCAGCACTACGCGACCTGAGACCTTTGCCCTTGGCTTCGGTAACCAGTTGCGTACCTGCAACCTGCTCACCCGAAGAGGTGCCTTGCGAGGTAACTGTGCCGTTGGAACTGACCGACGTCGTGTCATGCACGGGGCGCGGAGGCAGATCCACTGCAGCAGCATTGGATTTCGGCGCACAGTTCCAGGCACCCGAAGCAGAGACTGAGCAGTCATACTGTTCCGCGGCGACCACGAACTGAGTGGCCAGAGGTTGCATCGCCAGCAGACTGCCGGTTACGAGCAACGGAAATTTTTTACGAAACGCGGGGGATTTCAATGCCATCTTATTAGTCCGGGCTTCCTGCGCGCCATCTGCCCGCGGGGGGGCCGCACGCCTCTCGATGGGCTGAAAAAGATTCCGGATAATAAAGCATGACCCGCTTGACGGCTAGCGCCGTCGGAGACCCTTGTAATGTCAGATCAAGATATACGCCTGCAATCCCTGAAAGTTTGGCTCGATGAGCAGTTGCCAGCGCTGTTTGCGGCACAAAATTGGGGCGCTGTACCCCCGGCCACATTGACTGCGGCCAGTAGTGACGCAAGTTTTCGTCGTTATTTTCGCTGGGAGGGCGCTGGCCGAACTTTTATTGTGATGGACGCTCCGCCACCGCAGGAAAACTGCAAACCGTTTGTGGATATCGCTCATTTACTGAAAAAGTCGGGCATTAATGTTCCAGAAATTTATGCCGAAGACCTGAAGCAAGGCTTTTTGCTGCTCAATGATCTTGGCCGTCAGACATATCTGGATGTGATTGACGCTGACAATGCCGATGCCTTGTTCGCCGATGCAATCCAGGCGCTGCTGGCCTATCAGCAATTGCCGATGGACGCGCCGCTGCCCAGCTATGACGTCGCGTTGCTGCGCCGTGAACTGGAGCTTTTCCCCGAGTGGTACGTGAAGCGCCACCTGGGTATCGAGATGGACGAGGCGCAACTGAGCGATTGGCAGCAGGCCTGCGAGTTGTTGATCAACAGCGCTCTGGCGCAGCCCAAAGTGCTGGTGCATCGCGACTACATGCCGCGAAACCTGATGATCAGCGAGCCCAATCCAGGCGTGCTGGATTTTCAGGACGCTGTCTACGGCCCGGTCACCTATGACGTGACCTGTCTGTTCAAGGACGCGTTCCTGAGCTGGCCACAAGAACGCGTCAGCGACTGGCTCAGAATCTACTGGGATCAGGCGCGTGCCGTTGGTATCCCGGTGCAGGAAGATTTTGCCGCCTTTGAGCGCGCCAGTGATCTGATGGGTATTCAGCGCCATTTGAAGGTGATCGGTATTTTTGCCCGCATCTGCCACCGCGATGGAAAACCGCGTTATCTGCAAGACGTCCCGCGCTTTTTCGCTTATATAGAGGCAGTTTTGTCGCGTCGCCCCGAGCTGGCTCAACTCGGGCAGTTGCTCACCAGTCTGCAGCAACCGGTAGAGACCGCTGTCTGATACGCCAGCGACGGCCTGAAAATGGCTATTTTGAAAGAAACCTGATTGTGTTGAAGAGGACTGCATGAAAGCCATGATTCTCGCCGCCGGTAAAGGCGAGCGAATGCGCCCGTTGACCCTGCACACGCCCAAACCGTTGGTGCGTGCCGGGGGGATGCCGTTGATCGAGTACCACCTGAACGCCTTGCGCGCAGCCGGGTTTCACCAGCTGGTCATCAACCATGCCTGGCTGGGGCAGCAGATCGAGGATTATCTGGGCGACGGTCAGCGTTTCGACCTGAGCATCCGTTATTCTCCCGAAGGCCAGCCGCTGGAAACAGGCGGCGGGATTCATCGGGCCTTGCCATTGCTGGGCGTTGAGCCGTTTGTGGTGATCAATGGGGATATCTGGACGGACTATGACTTCAGCGCTTTGCGCGTGCCGCTAGCCGGTCTCGCGCATCTGGTGCTGGTCGATAACCCGGCACATCACCCCACTGGCGATTTCTCGTTGGTCGACGGTCAGGTACGCGATGACGATTCGGCAGGTCAGCGGCTCACCTACAGCGGTATCGCTATCCTGCATCCACAGTTGTTTGCCAACTGTGAGCCCGGTGCGTTCAAGCTTGCGCCGTTGTTGCGTGAGGCCATGCATCAAGGCCTGGTAACGGGAGAGCACCACAGAGGGCGGTGGGTCGATGTCGGCACGCACGAGCGTCTGGCTGAAGTCGAGCAGTTGCTTGCGGAGACCCGCTGAATGCTTTGGCCTGGCACGTTGATCGGCGCGGGTGTCGGCTATGCAATTGCCAGCATCCCGGGCGCAATGCTGGGTGCTCTATTGGGGCAGGCGCTGGACCGGCGCCTGAAGCTGCAGAGCTGGGCGCACCTGCGCGAGCGTCTGGGAGGGCGGGCGGCGATACCCGCCGATGGGCTGCTGTTTGTGTTGCTGGGCCGTCTGGCCAAGAGTGACGGACGTGTCCTGGCCAGTCATATTAATCAGGCCCGTACCGAAATGCGCCGTCTGAACCTGAACGAGGCGGATCAGTTGCGCGCCATCAACGCCTTCAAACGCGGTCGTGACGGTGCCGACGGCCTGCGCAGTTATTTGCGCGGTCTGCACGGGCAGCCGGACACCGCCGAGGAGTTGTTGTGTGCCTGCTGGCGCATGGCCTGGGCGGATGGCAAGGCTTCCCGGGTCGAGCGTGAGTTGATCGGGGTATGGGGCATGTGGCTGGGTTGGACAGGCCCACAAGTCGAAGCGCTGGCTGCCGATCACGACCCGATGAAGCGTTCGCCGGTCAGTAGTGGTGATGACTACAAAAGCGCGATGACGCTTCTGGGAATAAAACCGGACACCGATCCTTTAAGCATCAAGCGCGCCTACCGTCGGCTGCTCAGTCGGCATCATCCTGACAAGGTTGCCGGTTCGGGTGCCAACCCTCAGCAAGTGCGGGTGGCTACCGACAAGACCAGCCAGCTGCATAACGCCTATCGGGTGGTAAAGGCCCGACGCGGGTTCAACTGAGCCTGCTGTGCGTCGGGCGCTCGGGGTGAAGCTTATTTTTCTTCCTTGGCGTCTATCCAGCCACGAACCCTGCGGAACAGTTGTTCTTGCTCGGTATCTTCATTGCCCACGATATTGATCAGACCAATCTGCGTAAAACCGGGGCCTTTGGCGCGTTTGCTGGCCTGCAGACGTGCTTTGGCGGCCTGGTCCGGCGAGTTTTTGTAGATGAAGTCGGCGGTCTTTATTTTCAGCTGAGGCACCATGTCCAGCAGCGAAGGCGCAGCATTGACCGGCTCGCGCGCAGCAAGCATCACCAGCTTTTGCACGGCAGGCGATGTGCGTTCATTGAGGAATCTGGCTGCCCAATAGGCACCGCTGCTATTGCCGATCAATACGATGCTGCGAGCCTTGTTCTGCTGCGCAAAGCTGATCGCGCTTTCGATCCGCGCGAAGATGCGCTCGGCCTGAGCCTTGTTGAGTTCCTCGTCGGCAGCTGCCTTTGCGGTTGCTGCGGCAGCCAGAGCCTCGGCTTCAGCTGCCGGGTCTTGCGCTTTCGCACTGGCGTCCTTGGGGGATTCCTTGGGTTTGGCAGCGTTCGCGTCGGTCGAGGCGGCGTCGGGCTCGCGTGGCACCAGGCTGTTGTCTATCGCATCCGGCAGGGTGATGCTCAGGCTTGACCAGCCGACATCCGGAAATTTTCTGCGCAGCGGGCCGACGGCATCCGGCCAGTCCGGTGACTCGGCGTCGCCAGGCACAATGATCACCGCGCCCTGGGGCTCGTCACTGTTTGCAGGCTTCCAGAGCGCGAGAAAGCTTTCGTCACCCGCCTGAAGTTGCTGCTGATCCTCGCGAGGCAATTGACGCTCCAGCGCTATCGCGTCTTCCTGCGAGCGGCTGAGCAGCGGTGCCCGTTCTACCGGCGCTTCGGCAGCCGCGTCCTTGGCCGGGGCCGGATCGGCTGCGAGCACAGGCAATGCGCAAGGCAGGACCAATGACAGAAACAATGCAGGAAACGTTGCGCGAAAGGTGTAGGACATCGGATATTCCAAGCCAGAAACTATCCCGGCAGCCTAATGGGTTGATCGGCTTTTGTCAGGCCTGAGCCTGCGCGGCATATGGCCGTCATACGAACACACGAGAGCGACACATTGATGATTGGTCTTCTGCGCACCGGCTTTATCGGCTGCCTGGCTTTGCTCTTGATGGTTCAGATGGCGAATACGCAGGCCGACGAGCCACAAACGCCTGAACCTGCGCAGTTGAGTTCAGCACAGCGTAGCTGGCTCGATCAGCATGGCCCGTTGCGGATTGGCCTGGTACTGCGCGCGCCTTACGCCCAGTTCGATCAGCGTTTGCAGCAGTTGTCCGGAGCCAATGTTGACCTGATGAATGCGCTGGCTTCGACGCTGCCGGTCGAGTTGCTGTGGCGAAACTTTCCTGATCAGGCGGCGCTTGAGAAGGCCTTGGCCAATGGTGAAATCGATGTTGCGCCTGGCTTGATGCAGACCCCGGCGGGCCTGCGTCTGTGGTTGTTTTCCGATCCGTATCTGCGTGTTTCGCAACTGTTGATCGGCGAACGCGATGGCAGCACTGCCGTGGACCTCGAGAAACTCGACAGCTTTTCGCGGGTTGCTGTACGCATGCCAGGCCCTGCCGCCGATTACCTGCGCAGCAACTTTCCGCACCTGAACCTGCAAGGCGTGCCGCTGGAGCGTCAGGCGCTGCAATTGTTACTCAGTCAGCAGGCACGGTATGCCGTGGTGGACGAGGCGCAGCTCAGCCGTTTGCTCCGCGAGCCGGAGTTTGCCGGGCTTGCGATAGTGGGGGATATCGGGCTGCCGCAATTGTTGCGCGTGGCTTCACGCCGTGACATGCCGGAGCTGGCCGCCATTGTCAGCGAAGCGTTGCGCGCGATTCCTGCCAAAGAGCTGGAGCAACTGCACGCGCGCTGGATGCCACTCACCCCATCGCATTTCATCGAGTCGACCAAGCTCTGGAAAAACCTGTGCATTCTGCTGCTGGTAATGTTGCTGGCCTGTTTCGCCATCGTGGTCTGGCAGCGTCGCCAGCAGCAGGCGCAGGAGCAGGAGTTGCTTTGCGCGCGAGAAGAACTCGCCCGTCGCGTCGAGGGGGAGGAGGCGCTGCGTCTGGCGCAATTCTCCATCGACCAGAGCACTGTCGGCATCCTTTGGGTCAATTGGGACAGTCGTGTGCGTTACGCCAACCGGGCGGCGGAATCCATGCTCGGCTACGCGCCGGGACAGGTGGTCGAGCGCCCGTTGATTGATTTCGAGCCCGGTCTGCACATGGACCGCTGGCTCAACCTGTGGAAAAACGCGCGTTCCCGCGAAGACAGCCCGCAGGTGTTCGAGGCCCATTGTCTGCGCGCTGATGGCAGTCTTCTGCCTGCCGATGTCTCGTTGAGCTTCCTGCGCTTTCACGAGGCGGAATACCTGGTGGTGTTTCTCAGCGACGCCAGCGAACGACGCCGTGCGCATGATCAGTTACGTGAATTATCAGCGCATCTGGAAAGCGTGCGTGAAGAAGAGAAGGCGCGTATTGCTCGCGAGGTGCATGACGAGCTGGGGCAGATGCTGACGGTGCTGAAGCTGGAAACATCAATGTGCGAACTGGCCTATGCTGACCTGGACCCCGGCCTTGGTGAGCGACTGGACAGCATGAAGCGTCTCATCGCTCAGCTGTTTCAACTGGTGCGTGATGTTGCCACGGCATTGCGGCCACCGATTCTCGACGCCGGCATTGCGTCGGCCATCGAGTGGCAGGCACGCCGTTTCGAGGCGCGCACGCAAATCCCTTGCCTGGTGCAGGTGCCGGACAACCTCCCGGTGCTTAGCGATGCCAGAGCCACTGGCATGTTCCGGATTCTCCAGGAAGCGCTGACCAACGTCATGCGCCACGCCCAGGCGCACACGGTGGAAATCAGCCTGACGTTGCAGGATGGCATGATGTGCATGAGCATCGCCGATGACGGGCAGGGGTTTGTCGTCGAGTCGGGCAGGGTGGTTTCATTCGGTCTGGTCGGGATGCGCGAGCGGGTGCTGATGCTCGGCGGCAGACTGGAGCTGGACAGCGATGCCGGTGAGGGCACAACCTTGCGCGCCTACATCCCGTTGGACCCCGTCGCACAGGAGCGAAGCCAGTGATTCGTGTTTTGGTAGCCGAAGACCACACCATCGTGCGTGAAGGGATCAAGCAGTTGATTGGTCTGGCCAGAGACCTGCAAGTGGTCGGTGAGGCCAGCAATGGCGAGCAGCTGCTCGAAACCTTGCGTCATGTGGCCTGCGAAGTGGTGTTGCTGGATATCTCCATGCCCGGCGTCAATGGTCTTGAGGCGATTCCGCGAATTCGCGCACTGGCCAGTCCGCCCGCCATTCTGGTGCTGTCGATGCACAATGAAGCACAGATGGCGGCACGTGCGCTGAAAGTCGGCGCCGCAGGTTATGCCACCAAGGACAGCGACCCGGCGCTGCTGCTGACGGCAATTCGTCGGGTAGCGGCAGGCGGGCGCTATATCGACCCGGACCTCGCCGACCGCATGGTCTTTGAAGTGGGCCTGACCGATAGCCGGCCTTTGCACTCATTGTTGTCGGAGCGCGAGTTCTCGGTGTTCGAGCGCTTGGCGCAGGGCGCCAACGTTAACGACATCGCCCAGCAACTGGCACTGAGCAGCAAAACCATCAGTACCCACAAGGCGCGGCTGATGCAGAAAATGAAACTCAGCTCACTGGCCGATCTCGTCAAATACGCGATGGAGCACAAACTGCTCTGAGTCTGAAAACGACACTCCAGCTGAGTGTCGGGTCGGTGCCTTACTCACAACTATCGTGCGACGCTCCGCGTCGGCATGCCGTTCTGGACGCTCCGCGTCCTCTTTTGTGACGCAGAGCGTCACGCACTGCATTCCCACGCTGGGGCGTGCGCAACGATCAGGCTCACTCACATACTCAATCGCGCCATCTCTGTAGGGCAATCCCTACCCCTGGCCTTCCAGCCAGCCTAGGCGATTCTCTCCCGGCTGCCGATTTGCGGGGCATTCAGGCTGCTCTAGGCTTGAGCCCACGCAGACAAAACAAAGGTGTGGGTAATGAGCGACGTCGATACAAGCGCTGGAGCAAATGATGTTCTGGTCAGCTTTCGTGGTGTGCAGAAGAGCTACGACGGCGAAGCACTGATCGTCAAAGACCTTAACCTGGATATTCGCAAGGGTGAGTTCCTGACGCTGCTCGGTCCGTCCGGCTCGGGCAAGACCACCAGCCTGATGATGCTGGCCGGTTTCGAAACCCCGACTGCCGGCGAAATTCTTCTCGGCGGGCGCGCTATCAACAATGTGCCGCCGCACAAGCGCGATATCGGCATGGTGTTCCAGAACTACGCATTGTTTCCACACATGACGGTGGCCGAGAACCTGGCGTTCCCGTTGTCGGTGCGTGGCATGAGCAAGACCGATGTTGGCGAGAAAGTGAAAAAGGCGCTGGGCATGGTCCAGCTGGACACCTTTGCACATCGTTACCCGGCGCAGTTGTCCGGTGGCCAGCAGCAGCGTGTGGCGCTGGCGCGTGCGCTGGTGTTCGAACCGCAACTGGTGCTGATGGACGAACCGCTCGGCGCGCTCGACAAACAGCTGCGCGAGCACATGCAGATGGAGATCAAGCACCTGCATCAGCGTCTGGGTGTGACCGTGGTCTACGTGACCCACGACCAGGGCGAAGCCCTGACCATGTCCGACCGGGTAGCCGTCTTCCATCAGGGCGAGATCCAGCAGATCGCACCGCCCCGCAGCCTGTACGAAGAGCCGAAGAACACCTTCGTGGCCAACTTCATCGGTGAGAACAACCGCCTCAATGGACGTCTGGTCAGTCAGGATGGCGACCGCTGTGTCGTCGAGCTTGAGCGCGGCGAAAAAGTGCATGCGCTGGCGATCAACGTCGGCCAGCCTGGCGGCCCGGTGACCCTGTCTATCCGCCCTGAGCGCATCAACCTCAATGGTCGCAGCGAGAATTGTGCAAACCGTTTTTCCGGCCGCGTGGCCGAGTTCATCTACCTGGGCGACCACGTTCGCGTGCGTCTGGAGGTAGCCGGCAAGAACGACTTCTTCGTCAAACAGCCGATTGCCGAACTGGACCCCGGCCTGAGTGTGGGCGACGTGGTGCCCATCGGCTGGCAAGTCGAGCACGTTCGCGCGCTCGACCCCTTGAAGCAAGTGCATTGATCTACCGATAAAAGCAATAACAGAGGCGACCTGATCGCCCATCCCAATCGCTTACCAACACTGCTCGTGGAGAAAAGAACCTATGTTGAAGTCTTTGAAGTTCACCGCCATCACGTTGGGCCTGATGTGCGCCGCGCAGGCCATGGCTGCCACCGACCTGACCGTCATCTCCTTTGGCGGTGCCAACAAGGCCGCTCAGGAAAAGGCGTTCTACGCGCCGTGGGAAAAGGCCGGTAACGGCAAGATCATCGCCGGTGAATACAACGGTGAAATGGCCAAGGTCAAAACCATGGTCGACACCAAGAGCGTTTCCTGGGACCTGGTAGAAGTCGAATCGCCGGAACTGGCCCGTGGTTGCGATGAGGACATGTTTGAGGAGCTGGACCCGAAACAACTGGGCAATGCCGCTGATTTCGTGCCTGGCGCCATCACCACCTGCGGTGCCGGTTTCTTCGTCTGGTCCACCGTGCTGGCCTACAACGCCGACAAGGTCGCCACAGCTCCAAACGGCTGGGCCGATTTCTGGGACACCAAGAAATTCCCAGGCAAGCGCGGTCTGCGTAAAGGCGCCAAGTACACCCTGGAATTCGCCCTGATGGCTGACGGCGTTGCGCCGAAAGACGTTTATAAAGTGCTGGCCAGCAAAGACGGCCAGGACCGCGCGTTCAAGAAGCTCGATGAACTCAAGCCAAACATTCAGTGGTGGGAAGCAGGCGCACAGCCGCCGCAGTACCTCGCTTCCGGCGACGTGGTGATGAGCTCGGCCTACAACGGCCGGATCGCTGCTGTGCAGAAGGAAAGCAACCTCAAGGTCGTGTGGACCGGTGGCGTATATGACTTCGATGCCTGGGCCATCCCGAAGGGCTCGAAAAACGCCGATGCCGCGAAGAAGTTCATCGCCTACATGCTGAGCCCCGAGCAGCAGAAGACCTATTCGCAGAATATCGCCTACGGCCCGGCCAATACCCAGGCGGTCAAGCTGCTGGACAAGGAAACCCTGCAGAACATGCCGACCACGCCTGAGAACATCAAGGATCAGGTGCAGATGGACGTAGCGTTCTGGACCGACAACGGCGAATCCCTTGAGCAGCGTTTCACTGCCTGGGCTGCCAAGTAAACAGGCTGCATCACGTCAGATCCGGGCGCTCTCTGCTGTAGGGAGCGCCCTCTCGTTGAAAGATTCCGGAGTTCGCTATGGCCATCGCCGTGCCCCTGACTGAAGGCGCCAGCCCTAACTTGAAGCAACGTCTCGCTCGCGCGGAGCGGGTCAACCGCTGGAAGGCTCAGGCATTGATCGCTCCGCTGGTGATTTTCCTGTTGTTGGTGTTTCTGGTGCCCATCGCCGCGCTGCTCTACAAGAGTGTTGGCAACCCGGAAGTTGTGACTGCACTGCCGACCACTGTGGTCGACGTGCAAAAGTGGGATGGAAAAGGGCTGCCGCCCGAGTCGGTCTACAAGGCAATGAGCCTGGACCTGGCCGAAACACGCAAGAATTCCACGCTGGGCGATCTGTCCAAGCGTTTGAACATGGAACTGGCCGGTTATCGCAGCCTGCTGAGCAAGACCGCCCGCGCGCTGCCGTTCAAGACTGAGCCGGCCTCTTATAAAGAAGCGCTTGAAGGGCTGGACGAGCGCTGGGGTGACCCGGCCTATTGGCAGGCGGTACGCCGCAATACCAGCAGCATTACCCCGTATTACCTGCTGGCGGCGGTAGACCATCGTATCGACGATCTCGGCGAAGTCGCCCCGGCGACCCCGGACCAGGCGATCTATCTGGATATCTTCGCCCGTACCTTCTGGATGGGCCTGGTGATTACCGCGATCTGTCTGGTGCTGGCTTATCCGCTGGCTTACCTGCTGGCCAGCCTGCCTGCGCGGCAGAGCAACCTGCTGATGATTCTGGTGCTATTGCCGTTCTGGACCTCGATTCTGGTACGTGTGGCTGCCTGGATCGTGTTGTTGCAGTCGAGCGGTCTGATCAACAGCGCGTTGCTGGCGATGGGCATTATCGACAAGCCGCTGGAACTGGTCTTCAACCGCGTCGGCGTGTACATCTCGATGGTGCACATCATGCTGCCGTTCATGATCCTGCCGATCTACAGCGTGATGAAGAACATCTCCCCGACCTACATGCGCGCTGCGATTTCGCTGGGCTGCCACCCGTTTGCGAGCTTCTGGCGCGTGTACTTCCCGCAGACTTACGCCGGGATCGGCGCCGGCTGCCTGCTGGTGTTCATTCTGTCGATCGGCTACTACATCACCCCGGCCTTGCTGGGCAGTCCGAACGACCAGATGGTCAGTTACTTCGTCGCCTTCTATACCAACACCAGCATCAACTGGGGCATGGCCACCGCGCTCGGCGGGTTACTGCTGTTGGCGACCATCGTGCTGTACCTGATTTATAGCTGGCTGGTCGGCGCCAGCCGCCTGCGTCTGAGCTGAGGAGTGTCACCATGTTGAACCCCTACACATCGCCGATCGAACGCATCTGGTATTACGCCCTGCGCATCATCTGTGCGCTGGTGCTGCTCTTTCTCGTGTTACCGGTGCTGGTCATCGTGCCGTTGTCGTTCAATTCAGGCAGCTTTCTGGTCTATCCGCTGCAAGGGTTCTCGTTGCAGTGGTATCAGGACTTCTTCAACTCCGCCGAGTGGATGCGCGCACTGAAGAACAGCATGATCGTTGCCCCGGCCGCTACGTTGTTGGCGATGGGCTTCGGCACGCTGGCGGCGATCGGCCTGACCCGTGGCAACTTTCCCGGCAAGGCGCTGGTCATGGCGCTGGTGATTTCGCCGATGGTGGTGCCAGTGGTTATCGTCGGTGTCGCCAGTTACCTGTTTTTCGCGCCACTGGGCCTGGGCAATAGCTACACTTCGCTGATTCTGGTCCACGCGGTACTGGGCGTGCCGTTCGTGATCATTACCGTGTCGGCCACTTTGCAGGGTTTCAACCACAATCTGGTACGCGCTGCCGCCAGCCTCGGCGCATCGCCGCTGACTGCATTCCGTCGTGTGACCCTGCCGTTGATTGCGCCAGGGGTGATTTCCGGTGCGCTGTTCGCCTTCGCGACCTCGTTCGACGAAGTGGTGGTGACGCTGTTCCTCGCCGGGCCGGAGCAGGCGACCTTGCCTCGGCAGATGTTCAGCGGCATTCGCGAAAACCTCAGCCCGACCATCGCTGCCGCCGCGACCTTGCTGATCGGCTTCTCCGTGCTGTTGCTGCTGGTACTGGAGTGGTTACGCGGGCGCAGTGAAAAACTCCGAACGGCTCAATAACCGGGCGCCGCAAGTTTCAAGCTGCCAGCCAAGGCGAATCCATTGGCGTGCAGCTTGAGGCTTACCGCTCCAGGCGAAGCTTGGCGTACAATCCGCGCACCGTGATTCTGCTCAAACAGGTGCGTCATGCAGCCCTTCGTTATTGCCCCATCGATTCTTTCCGCTGACTTCGCCCGTCTGGGTGAGGAAGTCGACAATGTGCTGTCCAGCGGCGCCGACTTCGTTCACTTCGACGTGATGGACAATCATTACGTCCCGAACCTGACCATTGGTCCGATGGTGTGCAGCGCGTTGCGCAAATATGGCGTTACTGCACCGATCGATGTGCATTTGATGGTCAGCCCGGTGGATCGCATCATCGGTGATTTCATCGAGGCCGGTGCCACCTACATTACCTTTCACCCGGAAGCGACCCAGCACATTGATCGTTCGTTGCAACTGATCCGTGAAGGCGGCTGCAAGGCGGGGCTGGTGTTCAACCCGGCAACTCCGCTGAACCTGCTGGAGTACGTGATGGATAAGGTCGACATGATCCTGCTCATGAGCGTCAATCCGGGTTTCGGCGGGCAGAAGTTCATTCCCGGTACGCTCAACAAGCTGCGCGAAGCGCGGGCGTTGATCGATGAGTCGGGCCGTGACATCCGTCTGGAAATCGACGGTGGCGTAAACGTCAACAACATCCGTGAGATCGCAGCGGCAGGTGCTGATACCTTCGTTGCCGGTTCGGCCATTTTCAACGCACCGGACTACCGGGAAGTGATCGAGAAAATGCGTGCAGAACTGGCAGCATCCCGCGCATGAGCGGCTTTGAGCAGCTATTTGCAGGCAAGTTGCCCAAGCTGATCATGTTCGACCTGGACGGGACCCTGGTGGACTCGGTCCCTGATCTGGCAGTAGCGGTGGATACCATGCTGGCTGAACTTGGCCGGCCAATAGCCGGGCTTGAGTCGGTCCGCGCCTGGGTCGGCAATGGCGCACCGGTGCTGGTACGCCGCGCGCTGGCCAACCACCTCGACCACAGTGGCGTCGATGATGAACTGGCTGAGCAGGGTCTGGAGATCTTCATGCGTGCCTACGCTCAGAAGCACGAGTTCACCGTGGTCTACCCCGGCGTGCGTGAAACCCTGAAATGGCTGCAGAAGATGGGCGTCGAAATGGCCCTCATCACCAACAAACCGGAGCGCTTTGTCGCGCCGCTGCTGGATGAGATGAAACTGGGGCGTTTCTTTCGCTGGATCATCGGTGGCGACACCATGCCGCAGAAAAAACCTGACCCTGCCGCGCTGTTTTTTGTAATGAAAATGGCGGGTGTGCCTGCCTCGCAAGCGCTGTTCGTTGGCGATTCGCGCAGTGATGTACAGGCTGCCAAGGCGGCCGGTGTGGCCTGCGTCGCGCTGAGCTATGGCTACAACCATGGGCGGCCGATTGCCGAGGAAAACCCGGCGATGGTCATCGATGATCTGCGCAAACTGATTCCCGGTTGCCTGGACATGGACGCTGAGATACTGTTGCCCGACATCAAACGTCCCTCCCCAAGAGAATCCATCGTGGTGGTCACTCGCAAGCTCTGGATGAAAGTCATCAAGGCCCTGGCCCGCTGGCGTTGGCGCGCCTGACTTGATCCTGGCCGGCCTGCCGGCACGTTTGCCTGACTGACCGTTTTTCCTCAAACCACGAGGTTGCTCATGAACCGTGAAGAATTCCTGCGTTTGGCCGCCGAAGGCTACAACCGCATCCCGCTTGCCCGCGAAACCCTGGCCGACTTCGATACGCCGCTGTCGATCTACCTCAAGCTTGCCGATCAGCCCAACTCCTACTTGCTGGAGTCGGTTCAGGGCGGCGAGAAGTGGGGGCGCTATTCGATCATCGGCCTGCCATGCCGCACCGTGATGCGCGTTCATGGCCATCACGTCAGCGTGACCCACGATGGCGTCGAGATCGAAAGCCTGGATGTCGAAGACCCGCTGGACTTCGTAGAGACCTTCAAGGCGCGCTACAACGTACCGACGATTGCCGGGCTGCCACGCTTCAACGGCGGGCTGGTGGGCTACTTTGGCTACGACTGTGTGCGTTATGTCGAGAAGCGTCTGGCCAACTGCCCGAACCCTGACCCGCTGGGCGTGCCGGATATCCTGTTGATGGTTTCTGACGCGGTCGTGGTGTTCGACAACCTGGCGGGCAAGATGCACGCCATCGTGCTGGTCGATCCGGCGCAGCAGGATGCCTACGCACGTGGCGTCGCGCAGCTTGATGAACTGATGCACAAGCTGCGTCAGCCGATCACTCCGCGTCGCGGTCTGGACCTGGACCGGCCTCCGGCTGCCGACCCGGTGTTTCGCTCCAGCTTTACTCAGGGCGATTACGAGGCTGCGGTCGACACGATCAAGCAGTACATCCTCGCGGGTGACGTCATGCAGGTTGTGCCGTCGCAACGCATGTCCATCGATTTCAAGGCCGCGCCCATCGATCTGTATCGGGCGCTGCGCTGCTTCAACCCGACGCCTTACATGTACTTCTTCAACTTCGGCGACTTCCATGTCGTCGGCAGTTCGCCGGAAGTGCTGGTAAGGGTCGAGGACAACCTGATTACGGTGCGTCCAATCGCCGGTACTCGCCCTCGCGGTGCCACCGAAGAGGCCGATCTTGCGCTGGAAGAAGACCTGCTGTCCGATCACAAGGAAATCGCCGAGCACCTGATGCTCATCGATCTGGGCCGTAATGACGTTGGGCGGGTGTCCGAGATCGGTACGGTCAAACTGACCGAGAAGATGGTTATCGAGCGTTATTCCAACGTGATGCACATTGTTTCCAACGTCACCGGTCAATTGAAAAACGGGCTGACGGCAATGGACGCACTGCGGGCGATTCTGCCGGCTGGCACGTTGTCCGGTGCGCCGAAAATTCGCGCCATGGAAATCATCGATGAGCTGGAGCCGGTCAAGCGCGGTGTCTATGGCGGCGCCGTGGGGTATATGGCCTGGAATGGCAACATGGACACGGCTATCGCGATTCGTACTGCGGTTATCAAGAACGGCGAACTGCATGTACAGGCCGGTGGCGGCATTGTTGCCGACTCCGTGCCAGTGCTGGAATGGGAAGAAACCCTGAACAAACGCCGCGCCATGTTCCGCGCCGTGGCCCTGGCCTCGCAGACTGCCGAGGGTTGAGCAGGCTTGCTGCTCTGGTAATGAACGGTAATTAGAGAGCTATCGTTCCTCACGCTCCAGCGTGGGAATGCCTTGGGTGACGCTCCGCGTCACAGATTTGCACCGCGCCGCAGTTCTCAGGAGAGGACGCGGAGCGTCCAGAACGGCATGCGACGCGGAGCGTCGCACGATAGCCGAGATCATCGTTCCTCACGCTCCAGTGAACTGCCCCCAAGAAGTTGGACACCAATCCGACCTCACGGGGGTGTTCAAATGGGTAAGTATTCAGAGCAGTTCAAGCTCACTGTCGTCAAAGCGTATCTTGAAGACAACATGGGCTTTCGTATGGTAGCCCGCCAGTTCTCGATCGATTTCAGCCTGCTTCGACGCTGGGTCGCTAACTACAAGAGTCATGGTCACACCGGCCATCGCAAGCCTGGTCTTCGATACAGCGAAGCTTTCAAGCGCTCAGTGCTTGAGCACAGGCGTGAACACAAGCTATCGCTCCGTCAGGCCGCTGCGCATTTTGGTATCGGGGATCCCGGCCAAATAGTCATTTGGGAAAAGCGGCATTACAGTAGCGGTACAGCCCCGTATGTTCCTGCCAGAAGAAAGCCTGTCGCCATGCCAAAGAAGCCTTATCCCGCCAAACCAGTAACCGCCGACGATACGCAGAAGACGCGCGACCAGTTGATGAGCGAGCTTGAATATCTGCGCATGGAGAACGCTTACCTAAAAAAGTTGGAAGAGCTGAAGGAGCAGAAACGACGGCAACCGAAAAAGCCCTGAGCATCAAGCAACTGAGGGGCCGGTTCCCGCTTTGCGCTCTGCTGAGGCTGGCGGGCTTGGCACGCAGCACGTTTTACTATCAGGTTCAGGTGCAATCCAGACCCGATCCCTATGCTGCTTTGAAACAGTTAGTCGAAAGCATTTACCACGAGGAGAAAGGCCTTTATGGCGCTCGGCGTATCACGGCGGTCATTCGCACTGCAGGTATTTTGGTCAACAAGAAGGTTGTAGAACGACTGATGGCAGAACTGGGCCTGCGATCAGTGGTGCGCCCCAAAAAATACCGCTCCTATAAGGGCGTAATCGGAACCATTGCGCCGAATTTGCTGGAGCGCAATTTCAGCGCGCAACGCCCGAACCAGAAGTGGGTGACCGATGTGACTGAGTTCAAGGTAGGCAATCGAAAGCTGTATCTCTCACCCGTGATGGACTTGTACAACGGTGAAATCGTGGCGTATGAAGTGTCGACAAGGCCGAGCTTTGAGCTGGTCACCAGCATGCTGGACAAGGCGCTTCAGCAGTTGCAGGACGAGCCGAAGCTTGTGATGCACTCGGACCAGGGCTGGCAGTATCAACACGCGCAGTATCGCCATAAGCTATCGGTACGAGGCGTCAAACAAAGCATGTCCCGTAAGGGCAACTGCCTGGACAATGCGGCAATGGAAAGCTTTTTCGGTACACTGAAATCCGAGTTTTTCTACCTGAAACAGTTTGAAAGCATCGATGAGTTGAAAGCAGGTCTGGATGAGTACATCCACTACTACAACCATGACCGCATCAAGCTGAAGCTCAACGGCCAAAGCCCCGTAAAATACAGGGCTCAGGCGGCAAGCTAAAACCGTCCAACTTTTGGGGGGCAGTTCACCAGCGTGGGAATGCCTTGGGTGACGCTCCGCGTCACAGATTTGTACAGCGCCGCAGTTCTCAGGAGAGGACGCGGAGCGTCCAGAACGGCATGCGACGCGGAGCGTCGCACGATGGCCGAGATTATCGTTGGATCATCGTTCCTCAAGCTCCAGCGTGGGAATGCCTTGGGTGACGCTCCGCGTCACAGATTTGCGCCGCGCCGCAGTTCTCAGGATAGGACGCAGAGCGTCCAGAAAGGCATGCGACGCGGAGCGTCGCACGATAGTGAAACCCTGAAAAAGCGCCACGCACGATAGTGAGGCTGCCCGGCGGACTCTCTAGAAACTCATACTCAACGCAACATTCACGCCTTGCTGGGTCACGTCGTCGTTCTTGCGCCAGTTGTAGTTGCCGCGCAGTGTCAGGTCTTGGGTCAGCTTCTGGCTGACGCCCAGCGTTGCCCGATTCAGGTCGCGTTGCGGTGTGTAACCTTCCAGCGTGAAACCCACTGACTGGACGCTGTTGAGCGCCATGGTCACGTTCTGCTGATCGGTCTCGAACTCCCGTTCATGGGCAACTTCTCCCCATACCTGTGTGCTCGGTGTCACCTGGAACTTGCCCTGCACACCCACGCCTGCACGCCGCGACTTGCGGGTCTGGTCGCTGAAGGTCAGTGCCGTCGAGCGATCACCTTTTTCCGAGTAGCCATCGACATCGATGTGCGCGTAGTCGGCGCTGACAAAAGGCGACAGATGCCAGCGGCTGGAAGCCCCCGCGATGTCGAAGCCGACTCGACCGCTGGCCGCCCACATCTCACCGTCGGTATCGCCTTTTTCCTGACCCTCGCTGACCCCCAGTGCGAACTTGCGCTCGGCATTTTCGTAGTCCAGCTTGCCGCCTGAAACCGCCAGATCACCCCACCAATGGTTGGCCTGATACTGCAGAAACGCGGTGGCGATGTAGCTGTTGAGTTTGTAGTCCGAGTCCCTGGGGCCTACCTCAAGATTCTGCCGATACGCTCCGGCAACAACGCCAGTGCGCCAGTTTTCGGCAAATCGGTAGCTGCCGCCTATGGTCAGGTTGTAGCCTCTTCCATCAGCATCGGCCGAGCTGTCCTGCGCGTCGAAGTCCATTTTCTGACCACCCGCCGCAAGCACGCTCTGCCACTGGCCGACACCTTGCCAGTTGCCCCAGTCGCTCAGCCACTGCGCGCGAATCTCGTCCTGATGCATCCGCAGCGTGCCATTGGCCATTTCCGGCAGCAGGGAGACTTCCCAAGGGGCCGAAAGCAGCGAGTAGGCGTAGTCGGCCAGCAACCTCTGTCCGGCCTCGGTCGGGTGCACGCGATCGTTGAAGAACAGCCGGTTCGGATTCGGCGTCGCACTGGACCTGCCGTTGGTGGTGCTTTCCCGGCAGCTATTGCCGCTGAAGCAGGTACTGACCAGGTTCTCGTTGGGATCGAACCCGAAGCGTGCCGGTTCAGCGAGGACTTCATTGATCAGCAATGGAACATTCAGTGGAATGATCTGGGCATTGATCTGCGCCAGTCGGCTGACCAGCTGCTGATTGAAGCCCGTGCTGAGTGCGGAAGTTGCCGAAGCCAGTGGCGAACCGCTCAAGGCTGGCGTTTTACCGATATCCGGCAGCAACCAGACCATGATGTAGCGCGCACCGGCCTGTTGCAGGGCTTGCGCGCTGTCAGCCAGCTGATTGGCGGCTTGCGCTGCGCTGCTGGCACTCACCACGCGACCCTGCAGGAAGTCGTTGCCGCCTCCGGTCAGGTAATAAAGCGCATTGGGGTCGGCGCGAAAACCGTTTGCGGGCAGGTAGCCGGTCCGGCTGCGCAGCAGTGTGCCGGTGTTCGGGTCGACAACGGTGGATTGCGAGTTGATCGACTCAAGAATCTGGTCGGTCCGATAGCCGCCGACTGCCCAGTTATTGCCATCCGGGGCACCCAGCGCAGCATTGACTGGCGACGTGGAGGCCGCCAGATCTCCTGCCGGAACACCGAGCATTCTGCCAATCAGCGTCGATGAGTTCAGATTGAACACTTCACCGCTGCCGTCCTGATACGTGGGGCCGACACGATTGGTGAACCTTAGCGTAGAGCCCCTGGGCCCTGCGGTATCCGGAAACTGCCCGGCATCGGCCAGACTGTCACCGAACACCACCATGGTCGAATAGGGCGCGGCAGCAGCGGTGCCGCAGGCAACCGATAACAGGCAGGCCGCGAAGGGCCAGCGCCTCGATGTCTTGGTCATGAACGGATCCCGATTGTTTTTGTTTTGTACCGGAAACGTAGCAAGATTTTTCATGGCTGCAAAGTTTGATGAACATTATCGCGCTGCGGCGGTGCTTTTTTGACCTCAGGCAGCCCTGTTGGTCACGATGGCGCTCAGATAGTTGGCCAGGTCATGCAGGTACACGAAGGGGTGACCCTGACGACTGCCGCCTGTGCGGCTGACCTTCAAGTCGATGCGTCCTGCGTTGATCTTGCGCAGCAGATTTCTGTCGCTCGACAGGTGCGAAAAATAACGCTCTCTGACGGCGCTCAGCGAAGGGCACGGCGTGGCGAATTCTTTGCGAAGTTGATCCAGTATTTCGTTCATTCCATGACTCCCTGTGGTTTGCATGTGAGGACTCCCGAGATGGGGTGCAGACAAACAATACGATATGTAGCGCGTCGTGACAATACAGTTTGTATTTTAAATACGATTTGTATTGTTCGTCTCACAGGGAATCAATGTACCAGGACACGCGAGCAGTGCCGTTTTCAGGGTTGCGGGTGACGCTGATACCTTCGGCCTCGCTGATCTGATCCATGATGCGCTCCCAGTGAGCCACCGATTCGCCAGGCTCCCTGATCAGCAGGACCTGATGCTCGATCTGCGCCTTGTCACTGGTGATAGCGTCCTGAATGCGCTGTGCCAAGGCCAGGTAAGCGTCATGTTGCGAGGTGTCGGGGAACTGCTTGAGCATGAGTGAACTCCTTTTACTGTATGTGCATACAGTAATTGAGGGGTGTTTCTCACGCAAGCTACAAATGTTTCCTACACGGACACCTGCCCGGGACGAAACAGTGGCGCATGAAAAAGCCCCGGTTCTCGGGGCTTGGACGTGGCATGCCGGGTCAGAGACGCATCGTCATCTGCCTGATGACACCGATCAGTTTGCACTCCTCGGTCACCGCAAGGGTCGGGTAGGCGGGGTTCAGCGGCTTGAGAAAGTAGCGTCCGGCGTCTTCGACCAGTTTTTTGAACGTGGCCTCGTTACTTTCCGGCAGTTTGGCGATCACCAGCTTGCCGGCAGTGGGCTCGACTCCGGTGTCGACCAGAATCAACATGCCTTCAGGAATGCTCTGGCCTGCGGGTGCGGTCATCGAATCGCCACGGACCACCAGCCAGAAGGCTCTGCCCTTGGCTTTATAGTCGCTGATCTCGAAGGTGTCCGAATAGCCGGCAGGGTAGGGCTCGACGGCTTCACTCCAGCCACCGGCCTCTACCCAGCTGATGACCGGATAGCGATAGAAACGCGAGGGCTGCACCGTGGGCTCCACGTTGTGCATGCCGGGCTCGCTGGCCGGAATGGAGGTGGTGAGAATCGGCAGGCCGAGCTCGGTCAGGAACCGATTGATGACCTCGATCTTCGGCTCACGCTTGCCATTCAGCCAATGCCCTACCGCGCCGGGCGTCACGCCCATCCGCTCAGCCATCTCTTCCTGGCTGATCTGCTGGGTTTCCATGACCTGTCTTGCGACTTCATACCATTTTCTGTTCATGCGTCGAATCATACAGGCTGTAGGGTGTTGAGCAATATACATAATGTAATGCTTCGTTGTGTCATAAAAATACAGAATGTATTTTAAGGCCTTGGTTCTGCGCAGCGAAAGACGCTGCGCAGCGTTTCAGAAAGGTCCTACAGGAGAGACACGATGATCGAGAAAATAGAAGCCGTAATGCAGCATTGGGGGGAACAGCGCATGCGCATTGGCCTGGGCGGCGGACTGAGCAGCCCGATGGCCGGGATCATGGAATGGGGCGCGTACATTCCGCGTCGCACACCCGGCTCGCGCGCACTGGTGGGTAATGGCAGCGGCCTGGACTATATAAGCAGCGAAGTCGAGGCGGCTGTGGCGCAGCTTTCGCGCAGCCCTGCAAAGAGCCGCGGGCCTGAACTGGCCCAACTGGCGACATTGCGTTATGTCGAGTCGTTGCCGGTGCGCGAGCAGATGCGTCTGGTGGGCATCAATGAAGGCGCAGACCGCACCTATCGCAACTGGATCAACAAGCTTCACCAGCAAGTGCTGGCAATTCTCGCTGAGCGCAGCGCTTCCAGAAGCAACAACGCCGTCGCCGACAAGGCTGCGCAAGGGTAAATGAAGACACGGTTTCACGCCGTTTATCCGGGTCGATTGCACAGCTGTGGCCGAACTCGTGTTGAACTCCGGTCAAACTCGACCCACCCCGAAACTGCCCCTTCCCAGCCTTTCCGGAGGGGGGTAAAAAGGTCCCACGATATGCGATTTGCGCCTCAGGGCAGCAGCCGGAAACAGGCTGAACAACAGCCACAACCGGTCACTCGCGACCCATCTCAAACCCCGCCTCGGCGGGGTTTTTCATTGGGTCAGGCACACGGAGGCCAGTGCAAATGTTGAAGGACTTTCGATGCGGGCAGTGCAAGAAGCTGCTGGCCCGCATGGGTGAGTACACAGAGCTCCAGATCAAATGTTCCCGCTGCGGAACGTTGAATCATGTGAAGGCCGCGAGCCTCGAGTTATCGTCGTTGAGCGACAGAGGTACAGCAGCGTCGTTGCTGCCTCGCGGTGCTAACCAGAGGTATTAATCATGTCCAATAGCAGTTCTGCTGTCAGCCAGCTCAAGAATATTCCGCTGGTAGGTATCAACCTGGGTTCAGTGGCTAACGCCGGGCAGATCGTGCCTGGCGAGGCAGGGACTCATTATCAGTGGCCCAATCGTGGAACCATCACTACCTGGGTCAAGAACCGGGGCGTGCGTCTGATCCGTTTCCCGTTCGAACTTCAGCGCGCTATTCAGCTGTCGACTCTGGACGGCCTGCCAGGTCAAGGGGCGAACCTGAATACCGACTTCGTGAAGCGCTGGAAAGAAATGCTTGGCTGGATTCGTGAAGACTCTAATGGCGAGGCCAGAATCATTCCTGATCCGCACCACTACATGCGTTTGAATCGCTACGAAACCGATGCAAACGGGAACCTGACCGGGCGCATTCTTCCTGCCGCGGAGGCCGGTAATCAGAACGGCTGGAAGGCAACCGAGTCGGTATTGATCAAGGATGGGAACGGTGTCAACGGCACTTTCTGGAGCGCCGTTCACCTGGCCAACTTTCACCAGAAGCTGGTCACCGAATGCGACGATCCAATGGTGCTGGGCTGGGGGTTGGGTAACGAGCCGTATTCGAATACTACGGTGGGTGCCAAGGACTACATTACGTTCCCTGCTCTTGAGGCACTGTACATCAGCACGATGAATACCGTGCTGCAGGCGTTGCGCAACAGCTCGAAAAAGCCGGTGTTCATTTGTGGGCTTGAGTTTGCAAGCGCCAGAAACTGGGCCACCGTCTCTGCCAACCTTCAGTCGAAGATCGTCGACCCGGCCAATGCAATTGTCTGGGAAGCCCATGCTTACGGCGATTACGATAAAAGCTCCAGCGGTGCCTACGCCAATAACAACGACCTGATCTCGCCGACCGTTCTGCGCGATGAAATCGTGGGTCCGTTTCTGACCTATGCCAAGACCAACAAAATGGCCGCATTTATCGGCGAAACAGGGATTCCGCCAACGGCTGCCGGTCGCACCGCGCTGAAAAACCTGCTCGATAAAGCGAAGGCGGAAAAAGTGCCAGTGACACTGTGGGTCACAGGGCCAGGCACCGATGGCGAAAAGATGAGCCTGGAGGCCAGCAATCAGGCGGAGACCGTCGCACTGGTCACACCATACTTTGCCGAGCGCATTGCCCTGTGGGGTTATGCACAGGCATGACGGTGCAAGTCATTCCGTTCTGACCCAACAACGGAGCCCCGCATCAAGGGGCTCTTTCCAGTTTATTCAGGCTTTCGATTTTCGAGGGCCTTGAGAGTCCACCACCCTATTACGGAGCACCAATGGACCCAACCGACCTAGGCCCAGGCACAGCTACCTGGCTGGGCGGCACGGGCACAATTCTGCTTGGCGGCTTTCTTTGGCTGCGCAAGTTTCTTTCCAGAGATGCAACAGACCGGGCGATGGACAACGCGGACATCGGTACGGTGCGCCGCCTCAATGAGCTGCTCGACTCCGAGCGCCAGGCGCGCAAGGAAGCCGAAGCGCGGGCTGATTAGTTCGCCAAGGAGCGCAACGAGCTCGCCGCAGCGGTTGGGCGGATGGAGGGCAAGATCGAAGCCCTGACCAGCCACATCGTTCAACTCACCGACAAGGTCACCACGCAAAGCGCCGAAATAGCCCGGCTGCGATCCCAACTCGGAGGTGCAAACGATGCACAGATGCGCAATTGATTTCATCGCTCGCCATTGGTGGCGGCGTCTGGAGGTCTGGCTGATTTCCGTGCTGCTGATCGCTGGCTGCCTGATGCTCGGTTTTCAGGCCGGGCAGTGGTCGGCGAATGCCGAGCATACGCAGCAGCTGGCCGAGGTTCGCAATGCCTACGACGCAGCGCTGGGCAAGCGCGACCGGTGCCTGGACAGGCTGGCCGAAACCACCACCCAGGCGGCAGACAAGGTCGAAAGTGCTGCATCAATTGCCAATCAGACCGCTCACACGGCCAGCCGTGCTGCAGACAAGGCTGATGAGGCGTTGGGCAAGGCGAACCAGTAGGCGTTTCCCACGCCGCAATCAACCTTCAACACACGCGGAACCCCTCATGAAGATAACCCCGATAGTTGCCCACTTGCAGGCGACCTGCCCGAGCTTTGCCGGGCGAATCAGTGCCGGTATCGACTGGGCGGCGGTCGCCCTCGGTGATCAGCTCGCCCACCCGTCGGCGTACGTGATTGCCACTGGCGATCAGTCCACCGCCAACGATTTGCAGAACGTCATTCGCCAGAACATCACCGACACGATCGATGTCGTGGTGGTGCTCGATGGCGGTGATAAGCGCGGGCAGGAAGCCAGTGAGCAACTGCACACCCTGCGCGCTGAGTTGTGGCGAGCGCTGGTGGGCTGGAACCCGGATCAAGATTACGACGCGATGCAGTACACCGGTGGCGCGCTGGTGCAGATCAGCGGCGACCGGGTGACGTATCGCTTCGGGTTTGCAGCGCAGTTTCAACTGGGCCGCAACACCTCCGATCAGCCTGCCGAGACCTGGCATGAAGCGTATCTGGACGGTTTGCCCGGATTTACCGGCGCCACCCTCGAGATGGACTGCGTTGACCCCGCAGATCCGAACCTGAAATCCCCCGGCCCTGATGGCCGTATCGAAGCGAAATTCACAATAGAGGTAACCCCATGACTCAACGCATCACTGTAGTACCGGCCGAGGGCCGCACTGTGCCGGATCCGGAGGCGGGCGATTTGCTGCCCGTCGAAGGTCGGCAGGTGACCTTCAACGCCTGGTGGCAGCGTCGTCAGAACGACGGCGATATCACCCTTCAAACCGAGCAATCCACCACCACCCATCAAGCCTTCACGGCTTAACCAAGAGGAAGCCAAACAATGGCTATCAGCTTTAACAACATTCCATCCGATGTTCGCGTGCCGCTGTTTTATGCGGAGATGGACAATTCGGCCGCCAACAGCGCGTCGGCCAGCATGCGTCGACTGATCGTTGCGCAGGTCAACGACGATGTGTCCGGCCCCGAACTGGGTTCTCTGGTGCTGGTGCCAAGCGTGGCGCTGGCGAAAAACATCGGCGGTCAGGGCTCCATGCTGGCCTCGATGTATGAAACCTGGCGCAAGGCGGACCCACCGGCGAAGTCTGGTGCCTGCCGCTGCTCAATACCGAAGGCGCCAAGGCCGGCGCGAAAGTCACCCTCAGCGGGGCGGCGACCGAAGCCGGTTTGCTGAATCTGTATGTCGGCGGCATGCGAGTGCAGGCCACTGTCGTTAACGGCGCAACCGCTGCCCAGGCGGCCACGGCACTGTCGGTGAAAATCAACGCCACACCTGATCTGCCGATCACCGCGGCTGTCGAAGCGGGTGTGCTGACCCTTTCCTGCAAATGGAGCGGGGCAAGCGGCAATGACATCCAGCTGGAATTCAATCGCCAGGGCAAGACCAATGGCGAAGTCATTCCTGCCGGCCTGACGGCGGCAGTCACCGCCATGACTGGTGGCGTAGGTACGCCTGATCAGCTCAAGGCACTGGCTGCGCTGGGCGATGAACCGTTCGAGTTCATCTGCATGCCCTGGACCGACACCGCCACGCTGGATGCCTGGAAAGCGGCAATGGATGATAGCACCGGTCGCTGGAGCTGGGCGCGTCAGTTGTACGGCCACGTTTACAGCGCCAAGCGCGGCACGGTCGGTACGCTGGTGGCCGCAGGTCAACTGCGCAACGATCAGCACATCACCCTGCAGGGTGTCGAAAACGGTGTGCCGCAACCGGTCTGGCTGCAGGCCGCTGCCCTGGCTGCGCGCACGGCGGTGTTCATTTCTGCCGACGCCAGCCGTCCGACCCAGAGCGGCACCATGCCTGGTATCGATCCGGCTCCGGCCAGTCAGCGTTTCACCCTGACCGAGCGTGAGTCGCTGCTGCGTTACGGCATCGCCACGGCGTACTACGAAGGCGGTTACGTACGCATTCAGCGTTCGATCACCACCTACCAGAAGAACGCTTACGGCCAGGCTGACAACTCGTACCTGGACAGTGAAACCATGCACCAGTCGGCGTTCATCATCCGTCGTCTGCAAGGCATCATCACCAGCAAGTACGGTCGCCATAAGCTGGCCAACGATGGCACGCGCTTCGGTGCCGGCCAGCCGATCATCACGCCGAGCACCATCCGTGGCGAGTTGATTGCGCAATACGCACGTCTTGAAGAAGAGGGTCATGTGGAGAACGCCGAAACGTTCGCCCAGCACCTGATTGTCGAGCGTGATAGCAATGACCCAAGCCGCGTGAACGTGATGTTCCCGCCTGACTACATCAACGGCCTGCGCGTGTTCGCGCTGCTCAACCAGTTCCGCTTGCAGTACGACGAAGCGGCATAAGCCTAACCAACCCTTTCAAGCCCGCCTCGTGCGGGTTTTTTCATTCTGGAGATAAACAACATGGGTCAGAAAGTTGCGGGTACCTGCTACATCAAAGTGGATGGCACCCAATTGACTATCAGCGGCGGCGGCGAAGCGCCTCTGATGAACATCAAGCGCGAGACCGTCGTGCCTGGTTACTACAAGGAAACCGAAAAGGCCGCCTGGTTGAAACTCACCGCCGTGCATACCGCGGATCTGCCGCTCAAGCTGCTCACTACCGGTGTGGACATGACCATCACCTGTGAATTCAAGAACGGCAAGACCTACGTCCTGTCCGGCGCCTACCTGGTCGATGAGCCGAGCAGCAAGGCTGACGACGGCACCATCGAACTGCAATTCGACGGCAATCAGGGGAGCTGGCAATGAGTGAAGTCATCGACCTGGCGAGCCCGATCGAAGCGCACGGCGAAACCCTTTCGCAACTGACCTTCCGGCGCCCTACGGCGCAGGAAGCGCGGGCCATCAAGGCTCTGCCGTACAGGATCGACAAGAACGAGGAAGTTTCCCTGGATCTGGACGTGGCGGCGAAATACATCGCCGTCTGCGCCGGCATCCCGCCCTCGTCGGTCAATCAGATGGATCTGTGCGACATCAACACGTTGAGTTGGAAGGTCGCGAGTTTTTTCATGGCAGCGGCATCAGCAACCTTGAAGGACTGATCGCCGTCGTTTACGACCTCGCGTACTTCTGGAAGACCGATCCCGAACTGATGATGTCCAGGGAGCTGGACGTCATCACCGAATCGATCTTGCAGGCGCAACGCATCAACCAGATCCTGCAGGGGGAGTGATGGCAGACACTATCAGAACGCTGATTACCGGCGTCGACCAGCTGTCTCCAACGCTGGCAACTATCCGCAACAATGTCAAAGGCCTCGAGACCAGTCTGGGGGCCATAGACCTTGGCAAGGCAGTCACGGACAACGCTTTGGCGGGGCCTTTGATTGCCGGGGTGAAGGCAGCGATCGGTTTCGAGACCAGCATGGCCGGCGTGAAACGCTCGGTAAGCTTTGAAACACCGCAGCAGTTCCAGCAGATGGGGTCCGATATTCTGGACCTCAGTGAACGGCTGCCGGAAAGCGCCAATGGCATCGCGGCGATTGTTGCTGCCGGTGCCAAGGCCAATGTACCGCGTGAAGAACTGACCGGGTTTGCCAGCGATGCCGTGAAAATGGGTGTCGCATTCGATCAGACGGCGGCCGAGTCGGGCGACATGATGGCTTCGTGGCGGTCATCGTTTCAGATGACTCAGCCGCAGGTCGCGGCGTTGTCCGAGAAGATCAACGTGCTCGGCGGCAACAACCTGGAAAAGAAAATCGCCACCATGGTCACTGCAATGGGCCCGCTCGGGCCGGTTGCGGGGATGGCCTCCGGGCAACTGGCGGCCATGGGCGCAACCCTGGCCAGCGTCGATGTGCCGGCCGATGTGGCCGCCAGCGGCATGAAGCGTTTCATGCAGTCGTTGACCGAAGGGGGCGCGGCGAAAGCCGGGGCGTTCGAGGCGTTGCAGCTCGACGTCAACCAGCTGACCCAAGGCATGCAGAGTGACCCGTCCGGGACCATTGAAAAGGTTCTGACGGCGGTTTCCAGTGTTGACCCTGGCAAGCAGTCGGATGTCATCACGCAATTGTTCGGCGCGGAATCGCTGGGTGCTATCACGCCACTGCTGGCCAATCTGGATGTGCTCAGGTCCAACCTGGCCAAGGTCGGCGAGGGCGTGCAGAACAGCGGAACTATCGAGAAGGAATTCGCCGACAACTCGCAGACCACGGCCACTGCCATCAAAGAGATGACCAACCGTGTCGATCGTCTGGGCATCAACATCGGCAGTATGTTTCTGTCGGCGATGAACGAAGCAATGGCCGTGATCGGGCCGATGATTTCTCAGGTCGCCGCGCTGGCGGCCGAACACCCTGGCGTGATCAAGGGTGTGGTGGCCGCTGCGATTGCGTTCGGTGTATTGCAAGTTGCGGTCATGACCGCGACGACCGCCATGAGCGTACTTAGCGCAGTGATGGGCCTGTCACCGCTGGCCCTGATCGTGCGTGGCCTGGCGCTGGCGGCAGGTCTTCTGATTGCCAACTGGTCGACCGTCGCGCCTTATTTTCAAGCTGTCTGGGAAGCGATTCGTGGGCCGGCCATGGCGCTTTGGGACGTACTAAAGGCGGTATTCGCCTGGACGCCGCTCGGTATGATCGTCGCCAACTGGCAACCGCTGTCCGAGTTCTTTGCTGCGCTTTGGGACGTTATCAAGGCGCTGGCAACCCCGTTTTTCGACTTCCTGCAGACGCTGTTCGCCTGGACGCCGTTGGGCATGGTCGTGGCCAACTGGCAGCCAATCTCCGAGTACTTCGCCGGGCTATGGGAAACCATCAAGGCCGAGGCGCAGCCGTTTACCGATGTGCTGGCAACGCTGTTCAGTTTTTCGCCGCTGGGCATGGTCATCGAGAATTGGCAGCCGATCAAAACCTGGTTCGCAGGTCTGTGGGCGGACATCAAGCCATTCATCGAACCGATCATGAGCTGGTTTGGTGGCGACACTGATAAGACCGTCCTGCAGCGGGCAACCGAGAAGGCCAATCAGTTCGCGGAAGAACAGCGGATACGCAACGCAGGGCCGGGCGGCGGGACCGGTGCATTTCTGGCGGCCGGTGCCGTCGACAACGTTCGCATGAGTCAGCAGTTGCTCAATCAGGCCACTGGCGTGCCGTCGACCAGCCAATTGCTCGGCGTACCCACCCCGCTGGCGCCCGGCAGCCTGTTGTTGCAGCAGGGCGCAGGCGGGGCCGGTCCGCGACTTGAAGGCGAGCTCAACATTCGCTTTGAAAACGCGCCGCCGGGCATGCGTGCCGGGCAAGTGCAAACCAACCAGCCGGGTTTGACGATATCGCCAAACGTCGGTTATCGAACCCTCGGCGCAGGAGCCGGATCATGAGTACATGGCGTGACAGCCTGCTGCCAGCGTCTTTTCGGGGCGTCGGTTTTTTCATTGAAAAAGCCGTCGTCCCGGCAGGCCGCAAGGGGCAGTTGCATGAGTTTCCACAGCGCGACGAGCCTTATTTCGAGTCGCTGGGCAAACAGTCGAAAGTTCATACGCTGACGGGGTTCATTGTCGGTCCCGACTGTTTCGAACAGCGAGACAGACTGCTGCAGGCACTGGAGCAGGAAGGTGCCGGCGAGCTGGTACATCCCTGGCTGGGTCGCGTGCAGGTTCAGGTTGGCGAGTGCGGCGTCACACACAACCTGAACGAAGGCGGACTCGTCCGACTGGACCTGAAATTCTATCCGGCCAACCCGCTCAAGTTTCCCGTGTCGACGCTCAATACGCGACGGCAGTTGCTGGGCGCGTCCGAGAGCCTGCTGGATTCGGCGCTCAGGCGCTATCGCTCGGTGATGGCCACAGTGGACGCGGTACGTATCAACATTCAGGCGCTGCGCAGCGCCCTGTCGGGTGTGTTCGCGACCATTCAGCGGCAGTTCGTACCGTTTATGGCGATCTATTCGGATGTCACCGCGCTGGTGCATTCGCTGGTCAATGCGCCGTTGACGGTCAGCACGCTGTTTACCACGTTCTTTGCCAGTTTCGACGGGGACAGCCAACGAGCCAGAAGAGCGAGCGGCACCAGCAGCTCCGGCAGCTCGGTCACCGGCAGTTCAGCAAGCGATTCCGCGAGCGGCAACGGTGGGGCGTCTTCTGTTGAAACGGTCGATTACCGGTCTGTGATTTCCGAGGCCACACAACAGGCAGAGGCGGTGTCCGGTATCAATCTGGTCAGCCAGGGCAGCGGTCGTGATACCAGTGTGACGGCTCAGGCCACTGCCAACCTGGTTCAGGATGCGCTGTTGGTCAAGGTGGCGAGAATCGTCGCGAGCATGCCGATTGCGACGACGGTCACGCCGCTCAACGTGGTGCCCTCGCTTGATCAGCAGGTGACGCAAGCGCTGCAACGCGTGGATGTGCCGGTTGCCGATGACGTCATCGAACTGCGCGACACGCTGAGTTCGGCCATCTGGGAAGCGTCGTTGAAAGCCGATCCCGAACATTACCTGGCGCTCAACACGTTGCGTCAGGCGTTGATCAGGCACCTCAACGCGGTGGCGGCCTCCGGTGTACGTCTGGTGGACATGAAGGTCTCTGAGCCTTTGCCCGCGCTGGTGCTGGCCTATCGCCGATTCGGTGACGCCAGCCGGGCGCAGGAAATGGTGCAGCGCAATCGGCTGGCCCACCCGGGTTTCGTACCGCCAGGCACGCTGAAGATCGCACAGGAGTGACCCATGATCGACCCTAACGTTGTCACCCTGACGGTTGACGAGCACGACTATGCCGGCTGGAAGTCGGTGGAAATCTCTGCCGGGATCGAGCGTCAGGCGCGCAGCTTTGACGTGAGCATTACCTGGCAGTGGCCGGGCACTGAAATCTCGCATCCGATCACGCCCGGCGCAGCGTGCGAAGTACGTATCGGCGGCGAGTTGATTCTGACCGGCTGGGTGTTTGCCGCGCCGATCAGCTATGACGGCAAGCAAATCACGCTAAAGATTTCCGGACGCTCGAAAACCGCCGACCTCATCGACTGCTCCGCCATCAACAGGCCGAGCCAGTGGAAGGAGGTGGGGGTGTTGAAGATCGTTGAAGCGCTGGCTGCTCCTTATGGTTTGTCGGTGATCAGCGAAATACCGGAGACCTCGAAGATGGCCGATCACACCATCGAGCCTGCCGAAACCGTGTTCAAGTCCATTGACCGGCTGCTGACCCTGTTCCGGATTTTTTCCACCGATGACGAATACGGCAATGTGGTGCTGGCCAGGCCGGGTAGTCGCGGGCAGAGCGCAGACGCGCTCGAACTCGGCAAGAATGTGTTGAGCGCCGTCATCGCGCGGGACTTTTCCGGGCTTTTTTCCGAATACCGGGTCATTGGTCAACAGACCGGTAATGACCAGACGTTCGGCAAGGAGTCGTCGGAGGTCTCGGCAGAAGTCACGGATGACCGGCATGACGACCCTGCGCGTAAAAAGCGTCTTCGCGTACTGGTCGTTCATGAGGATGCGCCGATCACACCGAAGCTCGCCTTGAGTCGCGCCAATTGGGAGCGTGGTCAGCGGGCCGGCAAGGCACTGCTCACCACCTACAAGGTCCAGGGCTGGCGGCAGTCCAACGGGGCGCTCTGGCGGCACAACACCATGGTCCGGGTGATTGATCCGGTCATCGGTTTCACGAGCCGCAACATGCTGATTTCAGCCGTGACCTACTCGCTGAGCGACCAAGGCACGATCACCACACTGGTGGTCGGTCCGCCTGAAGGTTTCCAGGCCGAGCCAGGTGACCCCAACAAGCGCAGCAAGGTGCAGGTCAATCAGGACGCTTACTCCTGGCTGTTGCCCATCGACGAGGAAACAACCTCATGAGCTTACTCAATCGCATGCTGGTGCGCGGCACGGTGGTGCTCGCCAGGGCCAGCAGCAAAATGCAGGCGCTGCAAATGCGCCTCACCGCCGGAGAGGTCAAGGACGACATGGAGCACTTCGAACCCTATGGCTTCACCAGCAACCCGCTGGCCGGCGCCGAGGGCATCGCCGCCTTCATTGGTGGCGACCGGTCGCACGGTCTGCTGCTGGTAGTGGCCGACCGGCGCTATCGCCTCAAGGGCCTGGAGTCGGGCGAAGTAGCGATCTACACCGACGAGGGCGACAAGATTCACCTCAAGCGCGGCAAGGTCATCGACATTGAAACCGACACCTTGAACATCAAGGCCGCGGTAGCGGTGAACTTCGACACACCGCAGATCACCCAGACCGGAAAGATTGTTTCCAAAGGCGACCAGCTTGCCGCTGGCATCAGTCAGATCAGCCATCTGCACGGCAACGTGCAGGGCGGTAATGGCCAGAGCGGGCCGCCCGTTGGAGGTGCCGGATGATTATCGAAGGCTCTCTGCAAGCGTCCTTGCTGCGCTCGGTGGTCATCAGCCTGTTCACCTGGCGTCGCGCCGAAGCGGACGATCCGTTCGACGATGCCGAACGTTTTGGCTGGTGGGGCGACACCTACCCGGCACAGGCCAATGACCGCATCGGTTCCAGGCTGTGGCTGCTGCGCCGGGTCAGGCTGACTGCCCAGACCCAGCGCGATGCCGAGTTCTATGCCCGCGAAGCGCTCGACTGGCTGATCGAAGATGGCCAGGTCAAGCACATCAACATCCTTACCGAACAGGTTCAGAGCAACCGCCTGAACCTGGGCGTCGAGCTGGTCGTCTCGGACGGTCAGCTCGTGCGTTTCAACCCTTCTGAACAGTGGCAGGTGATTTATGCCGTTTGAAACACCTACGTTACCGGCGCTGATCAACCGAACTCAGGTCGACCTCGCCGACGAAGCGCTGCGTCAGTCCGATGCTCGGGTATTGTCCCGTGCGCACAGCGGCGCGGCCTACGGGCTGTACGGCTATCAGGACTGGATCGCCGACCAGATTCTGCCGGACACCGCCGACGAGGAGACCCTTGAGCGGCAAGCCATCCTGCGTCTGAGGCAGCCACGCAAGGTTGCCCAGGCCGCCACTGGCTCCGTGCGCTTTACCGCTGCTGCCGGTGCGGTGCTGGATGTCGACACGGTTCTGCAATTTAGTGACGGGCGCTTCTATCGAGTGACAAAAGGCGTCACCACGGTTGCAGGCAACAACACAACCACGGTCGAAGCAGTGGATGCAGGCGTGCTCGGTAATGCGGATGCCGGTCTGGCGATGACCGCTGTGCAACCGGTCGAAGGCATCGACAGCAGGCATCGACAGCACCTTCACCGTCATTGCCGACGGACTTTCCGGCGGTATCGCGCAGGAAAGTATCGAGTCGTTGCGTGCTCGTGTGGTGCGTTCCTATCGGGTCATTCCGCATGGCGGCAATCAGGACGACTACGTGACCTGGGCGCTGGAAGTGCCGGGCGTAACGCGCGCCTGGTGTGTGCGTCGCTTCATGGGGCCGGGCACGGTGGCGGTGTTCTTCATGCGTGATGATGAGGCTGACCCGATTCCTGACGCCGAGCAACTGGCTGCGGTGGCTGCTTACATAGAGCCGCTGCGTCCGGTTACTGCCGATGTATATGTGTTGGCGCCGGTGCAGAAGCCGGTGGTTTACACCATCCGGCTCACACCGGATACCTCCGCCGTGCGGGCGGCGGTCGAAGCGCAACTGCTGGACCTGCACAACCGTGAGGGCGGACTGGGCGAAACCCTGTTGCTCACGCACATCGCCGAGGCCATCAGCCGCGCGACAGGCGAAACCGATCATGTGCTGGTTTCACCCGTGGCCAACGTTACTGCTGCGGCCAACCAGTTGCTCACATTCGGGGGTATTCAATGGTCGTCATAAGAACTGCCGAACATTACGCCGGACAACTGCAGGCGCTGTTGCCACCCGGTCCCGCGTGGGATCCGGAGCGGGTGCCGGAATTGCAGCAGGTGATTGCCGGCCTGTCCCGCGAGTTCGCACGCATCGATGGCCGCGCGTTCGACCTGCTCAACGAGATGGACCCTGCAACCGTCAGTGAATTGGTACCGGACTGGGAGCGGGTCATGAACCTGCCGGACCCATGTCTGGGGCTCAAACCCTTGTTCGCAGACCGACGCTTGTCAGTGCGCCAGCGGCTGGTAGCAACAGGAGGGCAGAACGCAGCGTTCTACATCGACATTGCCGTCAGCCAAGGCTACCCCAACGCCACCGTGACCGAACACCGAACGCCCCGTATGGGGCGTTCGCGTTTTGGCCAGGCGCACTTCGGCACCTGGAGCGCGCAATTCATGTGGACCCTGAACACCGGCGGGCGCCAGCGCCTGGGCCGACGCTTCGGGGCCAGCTACTGGGGCGAGCGGTTCGGGGTGAATCCCGGGCTCGCCATCGAATGTTTGATCCGTCGAGCAGCACCGGCGCACAGCGTCGAATTCGTAAACTTCAACTGAGGAACACAATGTGGATTATCCCAAGAGTGTGCCGGGCGTAGGCTTGGCAAGCGGCAAGTTTGTAGATGAAAACCCGGTTACCGGCATGCCCGGCTCGCTTATTCCCGCGCAGTGGGGTAACTCGATCACGCAGGAAATTTTGAATGCGATGGCGGCCGGTGGTGAGCAGCCTGATGAAACCAGAACAGACCAGCTCGCAACCGCAATTACGCAGATTGGTTCGCAGGTCAGGCAGGCTTATAAAGGTGCAGGATTTGGCTACACGGATTCCGAAACTCTTCTACCCGGAGCGGCGGGGCATTGGCACAGAATCAATGCCGGTGGTATCACGCTGACGTTGCCCTCCAAGGCGAACGTAGTGGTGGGTAAGTCGATAACCTTTCATAACGCATCGCCAGCAGCGGCAACGATCAAGGCCAATGGTGCTGAGGTCATCTCTCTATTCGGTGCTGGCAGCAATACGTTGAAGCTCAATGCGGCGGAGTGGGTAGAGCTTGTTTTTAACCCTGATGCGATCTACATCACCAAGCGCGGCAAAATTACGGAGGTAAAGGAGGTCGACTCTCAAAAAGTGTTCTCTTTCAATACCGATACAGTTTTTACAAGAGACCAGATGGAGTTGCTGCTACTGGATGCTACTGGCGGCAATCGTGCGTTCACACTGCCCTCCTCAAACGCGGCACTAGGCGTCAAAGACGTCATTGTTCGCAGGATAGACAGCAGTGGCAACCGGCTGACCGTTAATGCAAGTGCCGGGGAAAAGATCAGGTTCCATACCCATTTAAATGCTGCGGGTTATTCCTTTCTGGTTCTTATGGGGGCTGGCGACTGGTGGCACCTGCGCAGCGATGGTGCTGGAAGTTGGTGGCCAATAGGGCGATATGACAGCACTCCTTTGGGACGGCCTGTTTTCGAGACAACGACATTGTTCAGCCCAGGAGGATATGGAGCGTTGAACGGTGGGCTTCTCAATCGTGCCGACTGGCCGTGGCTTTGGGATCATGCGCAAAAGTCGGGGATGCTTTACACCGAAGCAGCTCGTACCGGCAAGGAAGGTGGGTGGACCAGTGGCGACGGCGCTCTGACCTTCCGAGGGCCTGAAGGCCGAGGCGAGTTCCTGCGGGTACTGGATGAGTCTCGGGGCGTCGATACGTCGCGTGTCGCCGGTTCTTGGCAGGACGGCACTTGGCTCAGGACGGTGGCTCAGGAGTGGAGCGGGTCAGATGTAGAGACTGGCACCTACCTGCTGGGCAGCGGTCATGCGCAGGCAGATGGGCGCTTGAACTCTACAGGCCCGGGTGGCTTGTTGCCGCCAGGCGCACTGGTCCCGGCTGGCGGTTCGGCCTACCTGGCAGAAACAACAGACAACGGCGTTGTGGCGACTGTAATGAGAGACCAGCAACCGATGAATAACTGGATTCGTTTCCGTAGCCGCAACATGGCCTATCCCGGCCGTATCAAACTGATCTGAGGACGTTATGCCTACTTACTTGATAGATGACTCTGGGGCCTTGATAGGGCCTGTTGAATTACCGATTGTTCCTTGACTGGGCGAGCAAACGCCCAGCAATGCTGTAAGCATGACCGAATTGCTCAGCGAACCGAACACAGGATTTGCCTGGACACTGATAAACGGTGAGCTGCAGCAGGTCATAGATCGCCGTGGCTTGATGTATCGAATAAACGACGGCTCGGTAGAGGAGTGGAGCAGCCTCGGTCTGCCGCCTGAACGGCTTACCGCCAAACAATGGCCCGGCAAGTATTACGTTTGGCGAGAGGGTGAATGGGTTCTTGATACCGAAGCGCAGAAGACCGCTTTGGCGTCCGCCGCTCTGCTGGTTCGTGACCAGCGTTTGCAGCAAGCAGCTACACGTATCGCCCCGTTGCAGTATGCCGAAGAACTGGGAGATGCTACCGAGGCCGAGAAGGCAAGTTTGCTCGAATGGAAACGCTATAGCGTAGAACTGAACCGGATCGAGCAAACCCCGGATTACCCTCTCCAGGTCAAATGGCCTTCACCGCCCTCCGATGCAACTGCCCTGTAAACATGACCGCGAGAGCGGTTTTTTTGCCCGTTGCCTACTGAACAGCTAGCCCCGGTAGGGCGCGAGTACAGACGAACTGCCCCGCTCTGAGGGGGAGTTGTTTTATTCGCCATTTAATCTCGCTTTTGAACAGGAGAGCTTTATCGGCTCATGGGGTGGGCTAGTCCCGCAAGCCCTTGGGAGGATCAATGCCTCTTGGCCCGCAACAACAACTCAACATCATCCCTGACGTCGGCCCCACCGCCGGCGTTTTAGTTCCTGTCCTTAAACGAAACAGGAGGTCCGCCGACACCCGCAAGCGTCAATCATTCATAAACCCATACTTTCTCAATAGAAAATCAAAGGTATTCCTATGTACACAGTAATAAGCGCTCGTGATCCACGTTGGTCCGATATGACACACACATACATTAATCTGTGGGTGTTGTTTGCAGAGTTTAAAGACACTTACGGCGAGGTGCCTTTTAGTGCATCTCCCAACGACTCCGCTGCTCATGGAGTCGATCTGTTTAACCGTGCCCTCGCCGGTGAGTTCGGCCCGGTTCTCGAGCCGACCGAGGAGGCGGTCTTGCAGCAGGTGACGAGTCAGCGAAATAACTTGTCAAGTAACGCTACCTATCGAATCCACTCGCTGCTGGACGAACTGGATATTCTTCAAGACGCCATAGCAATGAATCTGGTGACCGAAGAGCAATTGAAATCCGTGCCAGCAATAAACGCTGAGCTGTACGCGTTCCGTCTTTATCGCGTGCGGCTTTCCCTGATTGATACATTGCCAGGTTATCCAAGGAAGTTCGACTGGCCCGTAGCTCCTGCGCAGCCTTTTGTGTATGTGCCACCTTCTGAGTAGTTGGCCATTTGGTAGGGCGAGCGCGAAAACGAATTGCATCCGACGCCGGCTCTGAAGCTGGCGTTACTGTTTATGCTTTCGATATCGCCGCGACCAGCCGACATGACTGCTGCTAACGACTCAGGTAACGACGCCTCGCAATGATGGGGCGTTTGTTACCCCTAATGCGCGTCGCTTTTGAGTCACGAGAGCTTCGTCGATTGGGGACACTGACGAGCTTCATAAGCAAGGCAGGAGTAACCATGCCTATCAACCAGCAACAACTACTGCAAATCCTCCCCAACGCCGGCCCTAAAGCCGGCGTTTTTGTTCCTGCTCTCAACATCGCCATGGCCCGCTACACCATCGACACCCGGCTGCGTATCGCCGCGTTCATCGCCCAGATCGGGCATGAGTCCGGGCAGCTTCGTTATGTGCGCGAGCTGGGTAGCGACAGCTATCTGGCCAAGTACGACACCGGGCAGTTGGCGCTGCGTCTGGGCAACACGCCAGAGGCAGATGGCGACGGTCAACTGTACCGAGGGCGCGGGCTGATTCAGGTGACGGGGCGGGCTAACTACGAAGCGTGCGGGGAGGCGCGGGGGCTGGACTTGTTGCGCCAGCCGCAACTGCTTGAACAGCCGGAGCATGCCGCCATGTCGGCAGCGTGGTTCTGGGACCGTGCCAACCTCAACGCGCTGGCAGACAAGGGTGATTTTCTGATGATCACCCGCCGTATCAACGGAGGCACCAATGGCCTGGCAGATCGGCAGGCGCTTTACCAGCGGGCATTGGAGGTGCTGCCGTGAAAGTGCTGGATATGCGATTCCTGATCCTCGCATTCGTGCTGGGGTCAGGGCTGGGTACATGGGCCGCTTGGCAGTGGCAGGCGGCTCACTATGGTCTGCAACTGTCTACGCAAACGCTGGCTTGGCAGCAAGAGCGCGAGCAGGCGGCGCTGGCGGTCGTCGACTGGCAGAACGCTGAACAAGCACGAAGACGGGCGCTGGAACTCCGTCTGCAAGATAACGATACAACCATTCATAAGGAACTGAGCGATGCACAGACTTCTCAGGCCCGCTTGCGTGATCGTCTGGCTACCGCTGATTTGCGGCTGTCAGTCCTCCTTGCCAGCCCCACCGGTGGCGATGGAATGCCAACCGCCTCCGGTTCCGGCGGCGTGGTTCATGGAAGCTCGCGAGGCGAACTTGACCCAGCGGCTGCTGGACGAATTGTCGCCATCACCGACTACGGCGATCAGGGATTGATCGCTTTGAAGGCCTGCCAGGCCTACGTGCGCGAGATTGCGCACTGATGTTCCCTCCGGCACCCCACCTTTGGCCATCGTGCCCCTGCCTGAAACCCGCCTCCGCAAGGAGGTGCGGCCCTCTTTTCAGCCTTTAACCGCTTTTCAATCGGCGCAGCCCGGTACATTCATATTGCACCGGTCGGTTCGGTACGCTAATGTCCCGAAACGTACCGATGAGACCCCTTCCGTGACGACTGTCAGCAAACTCTTGATGCGCGTTATCAAGGCTCACGCCCGTTGGCGTTGGCGCGCCTGACTATTTCCTTGCCGGCCCTGCCGGACCCGTACCTGTATGCCTTCGATATGTGATGCCTTTGCCTCTGTCACCCCCAGCGTTGTGGCTGAAGAGGGGACGCATGGGCGAAGTGGAATCCGGAAGGCCTGAATCAAGTCAGTAAATCAAAAGGTTGATAGCAAAATGCTGCTGATGATCGATAACTACGATTCGTTCACCTACAACGTCGTGCAGTACCTCGGTGAGCTGGGGGCCGATGTCAAAGTCATTCGTAACGACGAACTGACCATTGAACAGATCGAGGCCCTGAACCCCGAGCGCATCGTGGTCTCGCCTGGCCCGTGCACACCCAATGAAGCCGGTGTCTCGCTTGAAGTGATCAAACATTTCGCGGGCAAACTGCCGATTCTGGGTGTGTGCCTGGGGCATCAGTCCATCGGACAGGCCTTTGGTGGCGATGTGGTGCGTGCGCGTCAGGTGATGCACGGCAAAACCAGCCCGGTGGTGCATCAGGACGGCGGTGTGTTCGAAGGCCTTAATCATCCACTGGTGGTAACCCGCTACCACTCGCTGGTGGTAAAAAGCGATACCTTGCCCGAGTGCCTGGAAGTGACCGCCTGGACTGCGCTGGAAGACGGCTCGGTTGACGAGATAATGGGCCTGCGTCACAAAACGTTGAACGTGGAAGGGGTACAGTTTCACCCTGAGTCGATTCTGACCGAGCAGGGCCACGAGCTGTTCGCCAACTTTCTCAAGCAGAGCGGCGGCCATCGTCAGGGCTAAGGATTTTTTATGACTACCCCCATGAACATCAAAAGCGCGCTGAACCGCGTGGTCAACCAGCTGGACCTGACCACTGACGAGATGCGCGACGTCATGCGCGAGATCATGACCGGCCAATGCACCGAAGCGCAGATCGGTGCGTTTCTGATGGGCATGCGCATGAAGAGTGAAACCATCGATGAGATCGTCGGTGCTGTTTCGGTCATGCGTGAGCTGGCCAGCAGTGTCGAGCTGAAAACACTGGATGGCGTTGTAGACATCGTTGGCACTGGCGGTGACGGCGCAAATATTTTCAACGTGTCCACGGCGTCGGCTTTTGTCATCGCCGCTGCTGGCTGCACGGTGGCCAAACACGGCAACCGCGCCGTGTCGGGCAAGAGCGGCAGCGCCGACCTGCTGGAAGCCGCCGGGGTTTATCTGAACCTTACGCCTGTTCAGGTGGCTCGCTGCATTGACAGCGTGGGCATCGGTTTCATGTTCGCCCAGTCTCATCACACGGCCATGAAGCACACTGCCGGGCCGCGCCGCGAGCTGGGTCTGCGCACACTGTTCAATATGCTTGGTCCGCTGACCAATCCGGCGGGCGTTCGCCACCAGATCGTCGGCGTGTTCAATCAGGCGTTATGCCGGCCGCTGGCCGAAGTGCTGCTGCGGCTGGGCAGCAAGCATGTGCTGGTGGTGCACTCGCAGGACGGCCTGGACGAGTTCAGTCTGGCCGCGCCGACCTTCGTTGCCGAGCTGAAAAATGGCGAAGTGACTGAATACTGGGTACAGCCCGAAGACCTGGGCATCAAAAGCCAGAGTCTGTACGGCCTTGCCGTGGAAAGCCCGGCGGCTTCGCTGGAGCTGATTCGCGATGCGCTGGGACGTCGCAAGACCGAGAACGGTCAGAAAGCCGCGGAAATGATCGTGCTTAACGCTGGCGCCGCGCTCTATGCTGCCGATCATGCGACCAGCCTGAAAGAGGGTGTGGCCTTGGCACACGATGCCCTGCACACCGGCCTTGCGCGGGAAAAGCTGGAAGAGTTGGGTGCCTTCACGGCAGTATTCAAACAGGAGAACGAAGCATGAGCGTGCCAACCGTACTGGAAAAGATTCTTGTCCGAAAGGCCGAGGAAATTGCGGCCCGTCGAGCAATTGTCAGCCTCGCCGAACTTGAACAACAGGTCGCCAGCGCCGGTGCGCCACGTGGCTTTGCCAACGCGCTGATCACTCAGGCCAGGTTGAAGCTGCCTGCCGTCATCGCAGAAGTCAAAAAGGCGTCTCCAAGCAAAGGCGTTATCCGGGAGAATTTTCTGCCGGGCGAGATCGCCAGAAGTTATCAGGCGGGAGGCGCGACCTGTCTTTCAGTGCTCACTGATGTCGATTTCTTTCAGGGTTCCGATGCCTATCTTCAGGAAGCGCGGGCGGCGTGCAATTTGCCGGTGATCCGCAAGGATTTCATGATCGATCCTTATCAAGTGGTCGAGGCTCGCGCGCTGGGCGCTGACTGCATTCTGCTGATCGTGTCGGCACTGGAAGACGCGCAAATGGCTGAGCTGGCCGACGTTGCCAAGCGTGTCGGGCTGGACGTACTGGTCGAGGTGCACGACGGCGACGAGCTGGAGCGCGCACTCAAGACGCTTGATACACCGCTGGTGGGTGTCAACAATCGCAACCTCCACACCTTTGAAGTGAGCCTGGAAACCACGCTGGAGTTGCTACCGCGTATCCCGCGTGATCGCTTGGTCATCACCGAAAGCGGCATTCTCAATCGTGCGGATGTCGAGCTGATGGAAATCAACGATGTCTATTCGTTCCTGGTGGGCGAGGCTTTCATGCGCGCCGAACACCCGGGCGCCGAGTTGCAGCGGCTGTTCTTTCCGGAGCGCAAGCTTGCGGCGAGCGGCCCGTCCATCGACTGACTGAACTGAACACCACGCTGAGGTCCGGCATGCAAGACTCGATCATCGACATCTGCGTCGAACAAGGCTTGCAGGCCGAGCAGGACCTTCTGGCGGCTGTGTGCTCCGGCGCTGCCGATCATGGGTTGCTGTTCTGGCGACCTACTGATCGGGCGCTGGTCATGCCGCGGCGCATGAGCCGCTTGCCGGGTTTTGTCGAGGCCAGCGAGACTCTGGCTGACAATGGATGGCCCGTGTTGTTGCGTGAAACCCGTGGTGAGCCGGTGCCACAATCCTCTTCCACGGTGAATATCGCGCTGGTCTATGCACAGCCCGCTGCTGATGTTGATCGTGACCGCATAGAAACCGCCTACCTGCGCTTGTGTCAGCCGCTGCTCGACCTGCTGGTCGAATTGGGCGGCCAGGCTTCATTGGGCGAAGTGGCAGGTGCATTCTGTGACGGCCGCTTCAACGTCAACCTTGATGGTCGCAAGATGGTCGGAACAGCCCAGCGCTGGCGGCAGAGTCAGGGCGGAACGCGTCCTGTGGTGTTGGCCCACGGCGCATTGCTGCTGGATGATGAACGTGTACAGATGGCGGGAGCGGTCAACCGCTTCAACGAGCTTTGTGAGCTTGAGCCACGTATCCGGGCCGAAAGCCACGTTGCCTTGCACGAAGTGTTTCCGGATGTCGACGTTCTGCCGCGTCTGGCGCAGGCCTATCGGCAGCTACTCGCTGAACTCTGATTGGCAGAGGTTCAGCGCGTACCGTACACCACCATCGTTTTTCCCTTGACGTTGACCAGGCTCTGCTCTTCCAGGGCCTTGAGCACGCGCCCGACCATCTCTCTTGAACAGCCTACGATGCGTCCGATCTCCTGGCGGGTAATCTTGATCTGCATCCCGTCCGGGTGGGTCATTGCATCTGGCTGCTTGCACAGCTCAAGCAACGTGCGAGCTACTCGCCCGGTGACATCGAGAAACGCCAGATCACCGACCTTGCGTGTGGTGTTGCGCAGGCGCTCGGCCATCTGACTGCCCAGCGCGTAGAGAATTTCCGGCTCCTGGCGGGTCAGCTCGCGGAAGGCGCCGTATGAAATCTCGGCCACTTCGCATTCGGTCTTGGCTCGCACCCATGCGCTGCGCACGGATTCGCGTCCCGGCTGCTCAAACAGACCCAGTTCACCAAAAAAATCCCCGCTGTTGAGATAGGCGACGATCATCTCGCGTCTTTCGTCATCTTCGATCAGAACCGTGACTGAGCCTTTCAAGATCAGAAACAGCGACTCAGAGCGATCACCCGCATTGATGATGTTGCTTTTGGCGGGGCAGCGGCGGCGTTCCGCATGGGGCAGCAGCTTGTCGAGACTGTTTGCTTTGGGCGTAAAAGTTATTGCGACCATGCGTGACTTCCGAAATAAGGTGTATGGCCAAATGGCATACCTGTAGGTATCGGCTGCGCCTGCATTCTCACCAGCTTTTCCAGACGTGTAGGAAGCTATTTGCGAATATTCCTACGCGTTTCCTACAAAAAGCATTTTCCCAATGCGTCCAGGCAGCGTTTGGCGCTGTGCTAAGCTGGCGACCCCTTTTTTACAGTGGAGTCCTGGCGATGAAGGCACGCATTCAATGGGCTGGCGAAGCCATGTTCCTCGGCGAATCCGGCAGCGGTCATGTAGTAGTGATGGACGGCCCGCCTGAAAGCGGTGGCCGCAACCTGGGTGTACGCCCGATGGAAATGGTGTTGATCGGTCTGGGCGGCTGCAGCAACTTTGACGTGGTGAGCATCCTGAAGAAGTCGCGCCAGCCAGTGGAAAGCTGCGAGGCATTTCTTGAAGCCGAGCGCGCGGATGAAGATCCGAAAGTGTTCACCAAAATTCATCTGCACTTCGTCGTCAAGGGTCGCGGCCTGAAAGAAGCTCAGGTCAAACGGGCTATCGAGCTGTCGGCGGAGAAGTATTGCTCTGCTTCTATAATGCTCGGAAACGCGGGAGTGGAGATCACTCACGATTATGAAATTGTCGAGTTGACCTGAACGCCAGACATCCAACGATCATAAAAACGGCGCACACTCTGGCAGACGGCTTCGGACGTCTGCATAATGCGCCACTTTTTCAGGGCGCAGCATGTACTGGTTTTCTGCTGCCGGCCCGAACAGACAACCAAAATCGCCAACGCGAAGAGGTGTTAACCGTCCTACGCAGATGAGCCGGACTCAACTGACGGGCATGCTTGATCACGCGGCTGGCGCCGCACCCATATAGAGAGTTTTTAACGGTGAAAAGCAAACTCAAGCTCCACGGGTTCAATAACCTGACAAAGACCTTGAGCTTCAACATTTATGACATCTGCTATGCGGAAACCCCGCAGGACCAGCAGGCGTATGTCGAATACATCAACAGTGTGTACGACGCAGAACGCCTGACGCGGATTCTGACTGATGTTGTCGATATCATTGGTGCCAACATCCTGAACATTGCACGTCAGGATTACGATCCACAAGGTGCCAGTGTGACCATTCTGATCTCCGAGCAGCCGGTGACGCCTACCGAAAGCCAGATCGAAGAGTCGCCAGGTCCACTGCCGGAAACCATCCTGGCGCACCTGGACAAGAGCCACATCACGGTTCATACCTACCCGGAAATTCACCCGGTAGATGGCATCGCCACGTTCCGCGTGGATATCGATGTGTCGACCTGTGGCGTTATTTCACCGCTCAAGGCGTTGAATTACCTGATTCACAAGTTTGAGTCGGATATCGTGACCGTCGATTATCGCGTGCGCGGCTTTACCCGTGACGTGGAAGGCAAGAAGCACTTCATCGATCATGAAATCAACTCGATCCAGAATTACCTGTCCGAAGACACGCGCAACGGTTACCAGATGACCGACGTGAACGTGTATCAGGAAAACCTGTTCCACACCAAGATGCTGCTCAAGCAGTTCGAACTGGATAACTACCTGTTCGGAGACGCGACCAGCAACTTGTCTGCCGAGCAGCGCGAACAAGTGACCGCCAAGGTCAAACACGAAATGCTGGAAATCTTCTACGGCCGTAACGTAGCCGTATAAGCCCGGATTCCGGACATTAAAAAGGCGCCTGATGCAGGCGCCTTTTTTATTCGTCCTTATCCGTCCTGATGCGTCGTCAGATGCGATAAGTCGACTTGGTCATGACCTTGGCCAGTACGCTCATGCCAAACTTGACCGGTGCCGGGAAGCGAAAGCCGCCTGCTTCCAGCGCTGACTCGGCATGGTGTTCTTCATCATTAAGCATCTGTTCCAGAATGGCCCGCGACTTTCCGTCTTCGCTCGGCAATTGCTCAAGGTGCTCACTCAAGTGCTTGCAGACCTGATCCTCTGTCGCCGCGACGAAACCCAGGCTGACCCGGTCGCTGATAACGCCAGCTACCGCACCGATCCCGAATGACAGTCCGTAGAACAGCGGGTTCAGCACGCTGGTATGGCTGCCAAGCTGATGAATGCGCTGTTCGCACCACACAAGGTGATCGATTTCCTCTTCAGCCGCATGCTCCATCGCCTTGCGCACCTTGGGCAGCTTCGCTGTCAGCGCCTGCCCCTGGTACAGCGCCTGGGCGCAGACTTCACCTGTATGGTTGATGCGCATCAGGCCTGCAACGTGGCGTGTGTCGACGTCGCTCATCTTGTGATCGGGCTGGACAACCGCAGGGGAGGGGCGCTGCGGATGTGCGCTCAATGGCAGCAATGTGCGCATTGCGCTATCGGCTTGCAGTAAAAGACGGTCGAGGGGGGAATAGTGACGTTCGGTAGCCATGGGCACCTCCGGAAGATCATGTGGGCAGTTTACCCGAATCGGCCGCAGGCAGCAGGGGCTTGTGTCGACCGGCCAGCGAACATAACGGCCGCTGACCGGCTGCAAAGCCCGGAAACGCGGGATCAGCCCGGCGGCCAGTTCATCTGACGCTGACCGAGTACATGCATGTGAATGTGATGAACGGTCTGTCCGCCCAGATCATTGCAATTCATGACCACGCGGAAGCCTTCTTCACAACCCAGTTCAATAGCCAGACGCTGCGCTGTGAACATGATATGCCCCGCCAGGCCTTTGTCTTCTTCGGTCAGATCGTTCAGGGTCCGAATGGGCTTTTTCGGGATAACCAGAAAATGCACGGGTGCCTGTGGGGCGATGTCGTGAAAAGCCAGTACCTGGTCATCTTCGTAGATGATCTTCGCCGGAATTTCCCGATTGATGATCTTGGTAAACAAAGTTTCCACAGCCGTTTGCTCCTTGTCGGTTGATGGTCGTCGCAGGGTATCGCTGTGCAGCAGTGCGCCTGAGTGTACTGAGCGAGACGCCGCTCGCCCAGTCGTTTGTCTGTCAGCGTGGGCAGTACTTCCTGTTGATGTAGCCGCTGATCTGGCGGGCCAGCCAGCGCGAGACCAGGCGCGGGCTGAACGTCCATAGGCGGGTGCTGAAGCCGGGGATGATCACTGCACGGTCCTTTGCCAGTGCGCGAACGGTATACAGGGCCACTTCTTCGGGGCTCATCAGGTTGTCGACATTGACCTGCAACTGCGCGGTACGGAAAAAAGCCGTTCGGGTCGGGCCGGGGCACAACACCGAGACCTTCACCCCGGCCTTCTTCACTTCCTCGCGCAGCCCCTCGGAAAAATGCAGCACATACGCTTTGCTCGCGTAGTAGGTGCTCATCCACGGCCCTGGCTGGAAAGCCGCCACCGAGGCGACATTGAGTATCTGCCCACCGCCCTGAATGGCCATGAGGTTGCCGACCGTATGGCACAGGCGCGTCAGAGCGAGGATGTTCAGGTCGATCAGGTCCTGCTCGGCGCTCCAGTCCTGCGCCAGAAAAGGTCCGCACGTGCCGATGCCCGCTGCATTGACCAGCAGGTCAATCTGATGCGCGCCGTCTTCCAGCTCCAGCAGGAAGCCCGAGAGTCGCAGCGGTTCGCCCAGGTCGCATGCACGAAACAGCACTTCCACGCCAAAACGCTGAGTCAATTCCAGTGCAATTGTTTCCAGCAGGTCGCGCTGACGGGCGACCAGAATCAGGCTGCGACCACGGCGTGCCAGCGCTTCGGCCATCGCCAGGCCTATGCCGCTGGACGCGCCGGTGATCAGGGCGTAACGGGTCATGCATTTCTCCATTGAGCATATTGCGCCCGGCAGTCTGCCGAACCGTGAGCAGTCTATTACGTGTCACTGTGTTTCTTTGAACTCTTTGTTGACATCCACCGGCACGATCAAGGCACTGTCCTGGTCTTGTTCATCGTCGTACGGGAGGGATTGCTCGTACTCGTCGGTCTGCAATTCCAGCTCGTCGCGCAGCATGCCTGCGCCTCCGGCAGTGAGGCCGATCAGAATAATCGGTAGCAGCAACAACCACAGAACGGCCAGCGTCTTTACGCCTTTCGAGTTCGGCGGTGGCGGTCGGCCGAACTGATTGGGGCCTTTTGTACCCGGCAGCAGGACCATGAGGAACGGGAAGACGCTGCCTATGAAGGGCACCATCGTCAGCAGTAAAAGCCAGCCCGACCAGCCCAGGTCGTGCAGCCGTTGTATACCGATCTGTGCACCGATGACTGCAAACACCACGAGCACCACTGCGCTCAGCAGCCCGCCAGCGACCAGTGACTCGTTCATCGTCAGCAGGCACACGGCAACCAGCGCCAGTGCCGCTGCGCTCAATACCAGGCTCCAGGCCAGATAGCGCAAACGCCCGATGCGCCCGTTTATGCTCAGGACTTTTAGAGTCGAATGCTCTGGCTGATCACCGCCAACCTTTGCTTTGGGCGGCGCATAGGGCGATATTTCCAGATGCGCGGGTTTTTGTGGCGGCGCGCTGGCTATTTCATTGAGGCTCAGGCTGATGTCACTGTCAGGTTCGATGCGTGCTTCGACGCCTGCGTCATTAAGTGCCTTCAGGTAGCGCTCAGCATTCGTATGGGTCAGCCCGCGCTTGAGCGCAACGGGCTGGCCGTTGAACAACTTTTGCACTGCGCGAGCTTCACTTTTGAACAACCCCGCAAGGTTGGCCTTCGCGGTATCAAGCTCGACGCCTTCACGCACCTGTCCTTCAAATATAATCTTGAAGAGGGAATCGGCCATACAGGGCTTCCTTGTCTTGTGGTTGGGGACAGTACCGGGCGCTTGCGTTACACATTGCGTAAAGCCGAGCGCCCTGGTGTGTTACTGGAGAGGCCGAATGCTTTCCGGTCAGAAGGGTTTGACGATGACCAGAATGACGATAGCGATCAGGATCAGCACAGGAATCTCGTTGAACCAGCGATAAAACACATGGCTGCGGCCATTTTCACCACGGGCAAAGCGTTTCATCTGTGCGCCGCAGACGTGGTGATAGCCGATCAGCAGGACAACCAGTGCGAGCTTGGCGTGCATCCAGCCCTGACTGAAATAGCCGCTGACGTCAAAGCTGATCAGCCAGCCGCCGAAGACCAGCGTTGCGATCATCGCCGGGGTCATGATGCCTCGGTAGAGCTTGCGTTCCATCACCATGAAGCGCTCGCGGCTGACCGTGTCCTCACTCATCGAGTGATAGACGAACAGTCTTGGTAGATAGAACAGGGCTGCAAACCAGCAGACCATTGAAATGACATGCAGCGCTTTGACCCATAGATAGAGCATTTTTGATTATTCCCAGGTTCACGGTGGCCGAATAGTAGTGTCTTGTGCGTCCATACGTCACGTTGTCGGTTGTCGCAGAGGCGATAGGCTCCTATTATCGACCGCTTTCCAGTTGTTTCGTTGAGGGCAGGTTATGGTCAAGGTCGGTATTGTCGGCGGCACGGGTTACACCGGGGTCGAGCTGCTGCGTCTGTTGGCACAGCATCCGCAGGCAGAAGTAGTGGTCATTACCTCGCGCTCGGAGGCCGGCATGCCAGTCGCCGAGATGTACCCGAACCTGCGAGGTCACTACGACGGCCTGGCTTTCAGCGTACCTGACGTGAAAACCCTGGGTGCCTGTGACGTGGTGTTCTTCGCCACGCCCCACGGTGTTGCTCATGCACTGGCCGGTGAACTGCTTGCGGCAGGCTCCAAGGTGATCGACCTGTCTGCCGACTTCCGTCTGCAGGACCCGGTCGAGTGGGCCAAGTGGTACGGCCAGCCGCACGGTGCTCCGCAGCTGCTGCAGGATGCGGTTTACGGATTGCCGGAAGTCAATCGCGAACAGATCAAGAATGCTCGGCTCATCGCCGTGCCGGGTTGCTATCCGACAGCTACACAATTGGGTTTCCTGCCGTTGCTTGAGGCGGGCATTGCCGACAACACTCGCCTTATTGCCGACTGCAAATCCGGCGTGAGCGGTGCCGGACGTGGCCTGAGCATTGGTTCTCTGTATTCGGAAGCCAATGAAAGCTTCAAGGCTTACGCCGTGAAGGGCCATCGTCACCTGCCTGAAATCACTCAGGGCCTGCGTCGCGCTGCGGGCGGTGATATCGGCCTGACGTTTGTTCCGCATCTGGTGCCGATGATTCGTGGCATTCATTCCACCCTCTATGCGACAGTCGCTGATCGTTCGGTGGATCTGCAAGCGCTGTTCGAGAAGCGCTACGCCGACGAGCCTTTTGTGGATGTAATGCCCGCTGGCAGCCATCCCGAGACCCGCAGTGTGCGCGGAGCCAACGTTTGCCGCATCGCGGTACACCGTCCGCAGGGCGGCGATCTGGTTGTCGTGCTGTCGGTTATCGACAATCTGGTCAAAGGCGCGTCAGGTCAGGCGGTTCAGAATATGAACATCCTGTTTGGTCTTGATGAGCGCGCCGGTTTGTCTCACGCGGGCATGATGCCGTAAGCACTGCCGCCGTCCAGCAAATAGTTGACCGATTTTCTAGGAGAAGCGGATAATGCCGTCATTACGCATTACGACGGCTAACGCCGGGAGATATCTGACATGAGTGTCGAATCCTTCACGCCTACCGCTTTGGAGTTCACTCCGAATGCAGCGCACAAGGTGAAAACCCTGGTCGACGAAGAGGGCAATGATCGTCTCAAACTGCGTGTATTCGTTACAGGTGGCGGTTGTTCAGGTTTTCAGTATGGCTTTACGTTTGATGAAGACGTGGCCGACGATGACACTATCGTCGAGCGCGAGGGCGTAAGTCTGGTTGTCGATCCGATGAGCTTCCAGTACCTGGCTGGCGCAGAGGTCGATTATCAGGAAGGGCTTGAGGGTTCGCGATTCGTGATCAAAAACCCGAATGCTTCCACGACCTGTGGTTGTGGCTCGTCGTTCTCGATCTGATTGAAGCTTGTTGTAAACAAAAACGCCGCTCATTGAGCGGCGTTTTGCGTTCAGGCACGAGGTCAGGCGGGGTAGATCGCGCCCAGAACACGTCTGCCTTTAGCGCCGGTTACCGTTGGGCGGTTGGCCGGTACGCCTTCGAGGCAGCAATGAGCCAGCCAGGCAAATGCCATGGCCTCAACCCAGTCAGGGTCCACGCCGAACTTCTCGGTACTGCTGACCTCGGTGTCAGGCAATAGCTCTGCAAGGCGTTTCATCAGCGCCTTGTTATGTGCGCCGCCGCCACAGACCAGAAGCTCCTTGGTGATCGCTTGTGCCGATTGCAGGGACTCTGTGATGGTCAATGCAGTCAGTTCCAGCAGCGTGGCTTGCACGTCTTCAGGTGTCAATGTTGGCAGCTGGAACAGATGATGGTGCACCCAACCCAGGTTGAACACTTCCCGACCGGTGCTTTTTGGGCCTTTGGTCAGGAAAAACTGATCGCTGAGCAGCTTCTTGAGAAGCGCTTGATCAACCTCGCCGCTCGCCGCCCATGCCCCGTCCTTGTCGTAGCTTTCATGGCGCTGGGATTGTATCCAGGCATCCAGCAGCACGTTGCCTGGACCGCAATCGAAGCCTTCGACCGGGCGATCGGATTCGATCAGGCTCAGATTGCTGAAGCCGCCGATGTTCAATACAGCGCGGTGGTCTTTGTTATCGTCGAACAGTGCTTCGTGGAAGGCGGGCACGAGCGGCGCACCCTGTCCGCCTGCGGCGATGTCGCGACGACGAAAATCGCTTACCACGGTGATTTCGGTCAGCTCTGCCAGCAGCGCCGGGTTGCCGATCTGAATGCTGTAGCCGCGAGCAGGTTCATGACGAATAGTCTGGCCGTGGCTGCCAATGGCGCGAATCTGAGCAGGCACCATGTTTTGATCTTCCAGCAAGGTCTGCACGCCCTGTGCGACCAGCCTGCACCACTTCTGCTCGGCGATTGCTGCACGTGCAAGCTCATCGACGCCACTGGAGCAAAGCCCCAGCAGTTCGGCATGCAGATCTTCCGGCATCGGGATGTAGTGAGTAGCCAGAAGCCTTGAGCGGTCATCCTGCTTCAAAAGGGCGATATCAATCCCATCGAGACTGCTGCCGGACATCACACCTATATAGAAGAAGTCCATGGATTACCTTTTATTCGAGGCCAGCGTGGTGGCCTTTTCCTGATCCATGCGCGCCATCAACGGCTGGCTTTGTTGCATGAACCGCTGTTTTTCGGATTTGGCGATCGGATCCGCCATCGGAAGCTTCTGGCCCAGCGGGTCTACGTGAACGCCATTGACCTGAAATTCATAGTGCAAGTGCGGGCCGGTAGACAAGCCGGTAGTTCCAATATAGCCGATTACCTGGCCCTGTTTAACGGTTCCGCCGGTTTGTATGCCTTTGGCAAAGCCTTGCATATGACCGTACAGCGTGCGGTAGGTATCGCCGTGCTGGATGATGACGGTATTGCCGTAACCGCCGCGACGGCCAGCGAGCAGAACCTTGCCGTCGCCGGTTGCCTTGATCGGCGTACCGCGTGGCGCCGCATAGTCGACGCCCTTGTGCGCACGGATCTTGTTGAGGATAGGGTGTTTGCGACCCATCGAGAACATGGAGCTGATGCGGGCAAAGTCTACCGGGGTGCGGATGAATGCCTTGCGCATGCTGTTGCCGTCGGCCGTGTAGTAATTGGTATTGCCTTGCTTGTTGGTGTAACGAACGGCGGTGTAGGTCTTGCCGCGGTTTGTAAAGCGAGCGGACAGGATATTACCTGTGCCGACGCTTTTGCCGTTGACCACTTTCTGCTCATACACCACGTCAAACTCGTCACCCTTGCGGATGTCCTGCGCGAAGTCGATGTCGTAGCCGAAGATGTTGGCCATGTCCATTGTCATGCTATGAGTCAGGCCAGCGCGCTGCGCGGATTGCGAAAGTGAGCTGTTGATCACGCCATGCACATACGCATTGCGCACATTGGGCTTGCTGATCTCGCGATTGAAAACGAAGCCGGAAGCCGATTTCGACAGGCTGATGGTCTCGAGCTCGCTGAGTTTGGTATGCAGTTGCTTGAGCTGGCCGTCCGGCGATAGTTCGAACTGCAGGGTTTGCCCGTTCTGCAGCTTGGTGAACTGTTTGGCCTGCTTGTCGCTGGCCAGTACTTCATGAACGGTAGCGGCTGGCAGCCCGACTTTTTCGAACAGAGTCGAAAGCGTGTCGCCCTTGCTGACGATCACTTCCCGATGGTTAGGGTCTTTGGCTGGTGCCGGCTTTTCTGCGTCAGACTGTGCTGTGGCGGTGTCTTGAGCCTGGTCATCGGCATTGTCGATCTGGGCAAATGGCGATTCAGTGGTTTCAGGTGTGGCTTGAGCAGCGTCTGGAGCGTCTTGATCTTGTACGTCCTGATCCGGCATCTCCAGATCAAGGGAAAGGTTCGTTCGTTTGGCTTCAACTTCGCTGGAAGGGAAAACCAGGAGAGCCAGGCTCAACAATGCGGCAATGCCGCTTGCAGCGAGCAGGTGACTCTTCGGATAAAGCGGGGGCGCTTTAGGCGGTGTGTCTTTCATAGGTAATTTGACTTTGAAAAAGGTGAAATGGAAAAGATGAATGACATGATGAAGATGAAATAACTGTATAAAATATAACCAAAACCTGCTCGAAGCAACCCTTCCCGCGTATCAGTCACTGATTCGCAGGCGAACGCTGGGCAAAACTTGTAATTGGGCTCTGATCTTGTAAGGTTGGTTCCCTTTGAATTGGGGGCTGAAATGAAGTCGGTTGAAGAGCAGCTGGCGCTGATCAAGCGCGGTGCGGATGAACTCCTGGTCGAGGCCGAACTGGTCGAGAAGCTGAAGCGTGGCCAGCCACTGCGTATCAAGGCTGGTTTCGACCCGACAGCGCCCGATCTGCACCTTGGGCACACGGTGCTTATTAATAAGCTGCGCCAGTTTCAGGATCTGGGGCATCAGATCATCTTCCTGATCGGTGATTTCACCGGCATGATCGGCGACCCGAGCGGCAAAAGCGCCACGCGTCCGCCGCTTACTCGTGAGCAGGTTCTCGACTACGCCGAAACCTACAAGTCTCAGGTTTTCAAGATTCTCGATCCGGCCAAAACCGAGGTGGCGTTCAACTCCACCTGGATGGACAAGCTGAGCCCGGCTGACTTCATTCGATTGTCTTCGCAGTACACGGTCGCCCGTATGCTTGAGCGTGACGATTTCGACAAGCGCTATAAAAGCAACCAGTCCATCGCCATCCACGAATTCCTTTACCCGCTGGTGCAGGGTTACGACTCAGTGGCCTTGAAGGCTGACGTCGAACTGGGTGGTACTGATCAGAAATTCAACCTGCTGATGGGGCGCGAGCTTCAGCGCGCTTATGGGCAGGAGCCGCAATGCATTCTGACCATGCCGCTGCTGGAAGGCCTGGATGGCGTGAAGAAGATGTCCAAGTCGCTGGGCAACTACGTTGGTATTCAGGAAGCACCGGGCATTATGTACAGCAAGCTGGTATCGATTCCGGATTCGCTGATGTGGCGCTACTTCGAGCTGCTGAGCTTCCGTTCGATGGAAGAGATCAATGGCTTGAAGGCCGATTGTGAAGCGGGTGCCAATCCGCGTGA
>NZ_CM176702.1:3765000-5575000 GCF_058129885.1 Pseudomonas sp. Pmew2 | reverse complement strand
CTAGCGGCTACAAGCTCGAAATTGGGTCTGTAGCTCAGTTGGTTAGAGCGCACCCCTGATAAGGGTGAGGTCGGCAGTTCGAATCTGCCCAGACCCACCAATTTTGTGTGGGAAACGCCTGTAGAAATACGGGGCCATAGCTCAGCTGGGAGAGCGCCTGCCTTGCACGCAGGAGGTCAGCGGTTCGATCCCGCTTGGCTCCACCACTTACTGCTTCTGTTTGAAAGCTTAGAAATGAGCATTCCATTGATCCTGACGATCAGTGCATGAATGTTGATTTCTAGTCTTTGATTAGATCGTTCTTTAAAAATTTGGGTATGTGATAGAAAGAAATAGACCGGGCACCTCTTTCACTGGTGTGTGTCCGGGCTAAGGTAAAGTTTGTGAATGCAAACTTTCGGCGAATGTCGTCTTCACAGTATAACCAGATTGCTTGGGGTTATATGGTCAAGTGAAGAAGCGCATACGGTGGATGCCTTGGCAGTCAGAGGCGATGAAAGACGTGGTAGCCTGCGAAAAGCTTCGGGGAGTCGGCAAACAGACTGTGATCCGGAGATGTCTGAATGGGGGAACCCAGCCATCATAAGATGGTTATCTTGTACTGAATACATAGGTGCAAGAAGCGAACCAGGGGAACTGAAACATCTAAGTACCCTGAGGAAAAGAAATCAACCGAGATTCCCTTAGTAGTGGCGAGCGAACGGGGACCAGCCCTTAAGTTGTATTGAGATTAGCGGAACGTTCTGGAAAGGACGGCCATAGTGGGTGATAGCCCTGTACGCGAAAATCCCTTTGCAATGAAATCGAGTAGGACGGGGCACGAGAAACCTTGTCTGAATATGGGGGGACCATCCTCCAAGGCTAAATACTACTGACTGACCGATAGTGAACCAGTACCGTGAGGGAAAGGCGAAAAGAACCGCGGAGAGCGGAGTGAAATAGATCCTGAAACCGTATGCGTACAAGCAGTGGGAGCCCACTTTGTTGGGTGACTGCGTACCTTTTGTATAATGGGTCAGCGACTTATTTTCAGTGGCGAGCTTAACCGAATAGGGGAGGCGTAGCGAAAGCGAGTCTTAATAGGGCGTCTAGTCGCTGGGAATAGACCCGAAACCGGGCGATCTATCCATGGGCAGGTTGAAGGTTGGGTAACACTAACTGGAGGACCGAACCGACTACCGTTGAAAAGTTAGCGGATGACCTGTGGATCGGAGTGAAAGGCTAATCAAGCTCGGAGATAGCTGGTTCTCCTCGAAAGCTATTTAGGTAGCGCCTCATGTATCACTGTAGGGGGTAGAGCACTGTTTCGGCTAGGGGGTCATCCCGACTTACCAAACCGATGCAAACTCCGAATACCTACAAGTGCCGAGCATGGGAGACACACGGCGGGTGCTAACGTCCGTCGTGAAAAGGGAAACAACCCAGACCGTCAGCTAAGGTCCCAAAGTCATGGTTAAGTGGGAAACGATGTGGGAAGGCTTAGACAGCTAGGAGGTTGGCTTAGAAGCAGCCACCCTTTAAAGAAAGCGTAATAGCTCACTAGTCGAGTCGGCCTGCGCGGAAGATGTAACGGGGCTCAAACCATGCACCGAAGCTACGGGTATCATCTTTTGATGATGCGGTAGAGGAGCGTTCTGTAAGCCTGTGAAGGTGAGTTGAGAAGCTTGCTGGAGGTATCAGAAGTGCGAATGCTGACATGAGTAACGACAATGGGTGTGAAAAACACCCACGCCGAAAGACCAAGGTTTCCTGCGCAACGTTAATCGACGCAGGGTTAGTCGGTCCCTAAGGCGAGGCTGAAAAGCGTAGTCGATGGAAAACAGGTTAATATTCCTGTACTTCTGGTTATTGCGATGGAGGGACGGAGAAGGCTAGGCCAGCCTGGCGTTGGTTGTCCAGGTTTAAGGTGGTAGGCTGAGATCTTAGGTAAATCCGGGATCTCAAGGCCGAGAGCTGATGACGAGTGTTCTTTAGAACACGAAGTGGTTGATGCCATGCTTCCAAGAAAAGCTTCTAAGCTTCAGGTAACCAGGAACCGTACCCCAAACCGACACAGGTGGTTGGGTAGAGAATACCAAGGCGCTTGAGAGAACTCGGGTGAAGGAACTAGGCAAAATGGCACCGTAACTTCGGGAGAAGGTGCGCCGGTGAGGGTGAAGCATTTACTGCGTAAGCCCACGCCGGTCGAAGATACCAGGCCGCTGCGACTGTTTATTAAAAACACAGCACTCTGCAAACACGAAAGTGGACGTATAGGGTGTGACGCCTGCCCGGTGCCGGAAGGTTAATTGATGGGGTTAGCGCAAGCGAAGCTCTTGATCGAAGCCCCGGTAAACGGCGGCCGTAACTATAACGGTCCTAAGGTAGCGAAATTCCTTGTCGGGTAAGTTCCGACCTGCACGAATGGCGTAACGATGGCGGCGCTGTCTCCACCCGAGACTCAGTGAAATTGAAATCGCTGTGAAGATGCAGTGTATCCGCGGCTAGACGGAAAGACCCCGTGAACCTTTACTATAGCTTTGCACTGGACTTTGAATTTGCTTGTGTAGGATAGGTGGGAGGCTTTGAAGCGTGGACGCCAGTCTGCGTGGAGCCAACCTTGAAATACCACCCTGGCAACTTTGAGGTTCTAACTCAGGTCCGTTATCCGGATCGAGGACAGTGTATGGTGGGTAGTTTGACTGGGGCGGTCTCCTCCTAAAGAGTAACGGAGGAGTACGAAGGTGCGCTCAGACCGGTCGGAAATCGGTCGTAGAGTATAAAGGCAAAAGCGCGCTTGACTGCGAGACAGACACGTCGAGCAGGTACGAAAGTAGGTCTTAGTGATCCGGTGGTTCTGTATGGAAGGGCCATCGCTCAACGGATAAAAGGTACTCCGGGGATAACAGGCTGATACCGCCCAAGAGTTCATATCGACGGCGGTGTTTGGCACCTCGATGTCGGCTCATCACATCCTGGGGCTGAAGCCGGTCCCAAGGGTATGGCTGTTCGCCATTTAAAGTGGTACGCGAGCTGGGTTTAGAACGTCGTGAGACAGTTCGGTCCCTATCTGCCGTGGACGTTTGAGATTTGAGAGGGGCTGCTCCTAGTACGAGAGGACCGGAGTGGACGAACCTCTGGTGTTCCGGTTGTCACGCCAGTGGCATTGCCGGGTAGCTATGTTCGGAAAAGATAACCGCTGAAAGCATCTAAGCGGGAAACTTGCCTCAAGATGAGATCTCACTGGAACCTTGAGTTCCCTAAAGGGCCGTCGAAGACTACGACGTTGATAGGTTGGGTGTGTAAGCGCTGTGAGGCGTTGAGCTAACCAATACTAATTGCCCGTGAGGCTTGACCATATAACACCCAAGCAATTTGAGTGGACTTCCTGACAGGAGCATCAGATTGCGGTGACTGTGAAGATGACATGAACCGAAGGTTTGCGTCACAACCGCACCGAGCTATCACATACCCGATTTGCTGAAGCGCGCCGCATGGCACGATTCGGTACCCGAATTTCTTGACGACCATAGAACATTGGAACCACCTGATCCCATCCCGAACTCAGCAGTGAAACGATGTATCGCCGATGGTAGTGTGGGGTTTCCCCATGTGAGAGTAGGTCATCGTCAAGATTAAATTCCAGAAACCCTCATCGCTTATGCGTTGAGGGTTTTTGTTTGTCTGGGGTTCCACAAACCTCTGCATTCTCCTGAACTCATAACCATACCTCTCCGGCAGTCATTCAGACCAACATGCTTATGGCAATCCAGCGCGCTTGCCCTTATGGTTCGGCATCAGGTTCTACGCACCGGTCAAGGAAACAAGCATGTCCGTTACAACCTCTCTGAGTGCAGGTTTCATGGTGGTTCAAGGCAACCGCCCGGATGAGCTGCGCAGTCTGGTTGTGTCGTGGATGCGACGTTATCCATTGGCCCCCCTGGAAAACGAGATTGCGCTGGTCCAGAGCAACGGCATTGCGCAGTGGTTGAAACTGGCGTTGGCCGAGGACGCTCAGGATGAAGATAGCGGTGGCTGTGGCATTGCCGCAGCCATAGACGTCCAATTGCCCGGTAGTTTCATGTGGACGCTGTACCGCATGGTTCTCGGAAGCGATGAAATACCGTCGACTTCCTTGCTCGACAAGACCCCGCTGACCTGGCGCTTGATGCGCTTGCTCCCTGAACTCATCAATCAGCCACACTTCGAGCCCCTGCAGCGTTTCCTGACCGACGACACTGATCTACGCAAGCGCTATCAATTGTCCGAGCGCCTGTCAGATCTGTTCGACCAATATCAGGTTTACCGCGCCGACTGGCTGGAAGACTGGGCCGCTGGCCGTCATCAATTGCGCGATGGGCGAGGTCAGGCCAGACCGCTGTCAGCCGCTAATTGCTGGCAAGCCGAGCTGTGGCGCGCGCTGCTGGATGATGTCGGTGCCAAAGGTATGTCGCAGAGTCGAGCGGGTGTACATCAGCGCTTCATCGAGCGCATCGGCAGCATGACCGAAGCGCCTCCGGGTTTGCCGGCACGTGTCATCGTTTTTGGCATTTCCTCGCTGCCCGCACAAGCGCTCGAGGCATTGGCGGGCCTGGCGAAGTTCAGCCAGGTTCTGCTCTGCGTTCACAACCCGTGTCGCCATCACTGGGCTGATATCGTCGCCGACAAAGACCTGTTGCGTCACCAGTACAAACGCCAGGCGCGCAAGACCGGAATGCCGATGGTCCTCGATCCGCAAGCGCTGCATCAGCATGCTCACCCGCTGCTCGCTGCCTGGGGCAAGCAGGGTCGCGATTACATCAATTTGCTGGACAGCCATGATGATCCGCGCAGCTACCGCTCTTCGTTCAAGGATGAGCGGATTGACCTGTTCAGTGAAGTCGAGCCCACCAATCTGCTGAATCAGTTGCAGGACGATATTCTCGAGCTACGCCCGCTGGATGAAACCCGTGAGCTCTGGCCGGCAGTCGATCCGCTGGAAGATCGCTCGGTCCGTTTCCATGTTGCGCACAGTGCGCAGCGCGAAGTGGAAGTGCTGCATGACCAGCTATTGGCACGGTTCAGCAAAGACCCGGGCCTGCGCCCGCGTGACGTGATTGTCATGGTCCCGGATATCGACAGCTACGCCCCACACATACGAGCGGTATTCGGGCAAATCGAACGCGAAGATCGTCGCTTCATTCCCTTTACGCTGGCCGACCAAGGGCAACGTGGCCGCGAACCCTTGCTGATTGCCGTTGAACACCTCCTCAAACTCCCGGACAGCCGCTTCCCGGTCAGCGAAATCCTTGACCTGCTCGATGTTCCTGCCTTGCGCGCGCGCTTCAGGATTCAGGAGCGCGATCTGCCAACGCTGCACCGCTGGATAGAAGGCGCCGGCATTCGCTGGGGCCTCAACGCACAGCAGCGTGCCGGTCTGGGGTTGCCGGATGCGCTGGAGCAGAACAGCTGGCATTTTGGTCTGCGGCGCATGCTGCTTGGTTACGCCGTGGGTGCAGGTGACGCTTACGACGGCATTGAGCCGTACGATGAGATTGGCGGGCTTGATGCCGCATTGATCGGCCCACTGGTAGCGCTGATTGACGCGCTTCAGGTGGCCCATACGGAATTATCGACACCCGCAACTCCGTACACGTGGGGAACGCGCCTGCAATCGCTGTTGCAGTTGTTCTTCCTCGCCGACAGCGAACACGATGACTACCTGCTCGCTCAGCTTGAAACACTGCGCGAAAACTGGCTGGAAACCTGTGAAGCGGTAAGGCTGACCGATGAGCTGCCGTTGACCGTTGTGCGTGAGGCCTGGCTGGCCGGGCTTGATCAGGGGCGCCTGTCCCAACGCTTTCTGGCGGGCTCGGTCAACTTCTGCACCCTGATGCCCATGCGCGCCATTCCATTCAAAGTGGTCTGCCTGCTGGGCATGAACGACGGCGATTACCCGCGCGCGCAACCGCCGCTGGATTTCGACCTGATGGGCAGCGACTACCGTCCCGGCGACCGTTCGCGGCGTGAAGACGATCGCTACCTGTTGCTGGAAGCGCTGCTCTCGGCCAGAGACCAGCTCTATATCAGCTGGGTTGGCCACAGCATTCGGGACAACAGCGAGCGTCCTGCATCGGTGCTGATTGGCCAATTGCGCGATCACCTGGCCAGTGGCTGGAAGCTGGCTGGCGAGACCGAACCGGACGGCAAGCAGGACGATGGTGAGCGTTTGCTGAACGCGCTGACTGTGGATCACCCGCTGCAGCCTTTCAGTGCCAGTTACTTCCATGCAGGCACGGGGTATTTCAGCTTCGCCCGCGAGTGGCGCCTGCTGCATGAAACCGACCTTCAGGTGCCCGTACCTCAAGCGCTTCCCCCCCATGAGCAGGAAGAACCCCTGTCCATTGCACAGTTACAGGACTTCCTGAGAAACCCGGTGAAGCATTTCTTCAGCCAGCGCCTGAAGATCTATTTCGAAGTCGCCGAAGCGCCGCTCGCCGATGAGGAACCGTTCGTGCTCGACGCGCTTGAGCGTTACGGCCTCAGTGAAAGCCTGCTCAGCGCAGCGATGGCTTCCCCTGACGATATGGATGTCGCCCTGAAAGCCCAGGCACTGAAACTGCAAGCCAGTGGCCTGCTGCCGCTCGCGGGGTTCGGCACCTTGATGCAGAGCGAGCTGATCGAGCCGTTGCCAGACGTCCTCAAGCGTTACCACGACCTGTTGACCCTCTGGCCCGAAACGTTGAGCAGCGCATTACCGATCAGTTTCAGCCATGGCAGTGTGAGTATCGATGGCTGGTTTGGCGGGCTGCACCGTAACGCTCGTGGTGAGCTGTTGCTGGTCACGGCGATTCCCAACAGCATCGGCTTGAAAAAGACTCGCAAATGGCACCGGCTGATTCGGCCGTGGTTCAATCACCTGGTTGCCTGCGCCTGCGAGCTGCCGTTGCACACGGCACTGGTCGCCAGTGACGAAACCCTCATGCTCGAACCGTTGGACAAGGACGCGGCCATTACCACGCTGAATCACTTGCTTATGGCTTGGCTACGCGGCATGCAAGAGCCTTTACCAGTCGCCGTCAAAACCGCATTTGCCTGGCTGGGCCAGCCCGCCGACAAAGCCGAAGCAGCAGCCCGCAAGGCCTACGAGGGTGACGGGCAGACCACTGATGGTGAGCGCCGCGAAAGCACCGCGCTGGCCCGACAGTTTCCGGACTTTGACGCGCTGGTCGACAGTGAAGAGTTTGCAGGCTGGTGCGAGACGCTCTACAAACCGGTTTACGATGCGCCCTGGCAGTCGTTGTCTGGCGGGGAGGGTGGCGCATGAACGAAAAGTCCCTTCCTCTGGCGCTGCTCTTTCCACTACGCGGCAGTCAACTGATCGAGGCCAGCGCCGGGACGGGCAAGACCTTCACCATCTCCGCCCTGTACTTGCGCCTGGTGCTTGGGCACGGCACCGAACGGTCAGGCTTTGGTCGTGAATTGCTGCCGCCGCAGATCCTCGTGGTGACCTTTACCGACGCCGCTACCAAGGAGCTGCGTGACAGAATTCGTACCCGATTGGCGGAAGCTGCGCGGTTCTTTCGTGACGAGATTGCCGCACCTGACGGTTTGATTGCCGAGCTGCGCGAGCAGTTCGAGGCCGAGCAGTGGCCGGCCTGTGCCAGCCGTCTGGACATCGCCGCACAATGGATGGACGAAGCCGCCGTCTCGACGATCCACAGCTGGTGCCAGCGCATGTTGCGCGAACACGCATTCGACAGCGGCAGCCTGTTCACCCAAACCCTGGAAACCGACCACAGCGATTTGCTCGGTGAAGTGCTGCGCGACTACTGGCGCCGCTTCTGCTACCCCATGAGCGGCGACGCGTTGACTTGGGTGCGGGAAAATCTGAGCGGTCCGGCGGCGTTGTTGCCGCGTGTGCGAGGTTTGTTTGGTCGTGATCGCAGCCCGCCCACTCAAGAGCCCGCCGAACTGATCGAGGCGTCATTGCAGGAGCGCCGAGCAGCGCTCGCTGCCCTGAAAGCACCTTGGGCCGCCTGGGCTGAAGAGCTGTATGCGCTCTGTCAGGACGCCGTAGCCCGCAAAGTGGTCGATGGCCGCAAGATGCAGGAGCGCTACTTCAAGCCCTGGTTTGAAAAGCTTGCCGCATGGGCCGCTGACGACACACAGGAAACGCTGGACCTGGGAACCGGTTTCACTCGCCTGACTCCGGAAGGTGTTGCCGAAGCCTGGAAAAGTGATCCGCCTTCACATCCTGCTTTCGAGGCCATGGCACAGCTGAAAGCTGCGCTGGACAGCCTGCCCAAGCCGGATGCCGCGGTGTTGCAGCATGCGGCGCAGTGGGTAAGTGCCCGCTTTGAGGAAGAGAGGCGGCGTCGCGCCGAGATGGGGTTTGACGACATGCTGCTCAGGCTCGACGCGGCCCTGCATGGCGCGGGCGGCGAGCGTCTGGCCACCCTGATTCGCGAGCAGTTTCCGGTGGCGTTGATCGACGAATTCCAGGACACCGACCCTGTCCAGTACCGGATCTTCGACAGCATCTATCGTCTTGAGGCCAACGATGAGCAGACCGGGCTGTTCCTGATTGGCGACCCGAAGCAGGCGATCTATGCGTTTCGCGGTGCCGATATCTATACGTACCTGCGCGCCCGGCAGGCCACCGATGGCCGTTGGCACACGCTGGACACCAACTACCGCTCCAGCCATGCAATGGTCGCGTCGGTCAACCATGTCTTCACGCGCGCAGAGCAACGTCCGCAAGGTCGCGGAGCGTTTCTGTTTCGTGATGATCAAGGCAATCAGGTGCCGTTCTCCGATGCGCTGGCCCAAGGGCGCAAAGAGACCCTGGAAGTCGACGGCGCGCCACTGACTGCACTCACGGTCTGGCATCTTGAAAGCGAACAGCCGGTGTCCGGGGTTATTTATCGCCAACAGTTGGCGGCCAGTTGCGCCAGCGAGATCGTGCGCCTGCTCAACGCCGGTCAACAGGGCCGTGCCGGTTTCGCCATGCTTGATAAACCGCTGCGCGGGCTGCGTCCGGCCGACATTGCGATTCTGGTCCGCGATGGAAAGGAAGCGCAGGCGGTGCGTCAGCAACTCAGCGCGCGTGGCGTGCGCAGTGTTTATCTGTCGGACAAGGACTCAGTGTTCGCCGCTCAGGAGGCCCACGACCTTCTGTCCTGGCTCAAAGCCTGTGCCGAGCCCGATTCAGAACGTACGCTGCGTGCCGCACTGGCATGTATCACGCTTGACCTGCCACTGGCCGAGTTGGAGCGTCTGAATCAGGACGAGCTGGCGTGGGAACGGCGCGTCATGCAGTTCCGTGGCTATCGTGCCGTGTGGCGCAGCCAGGGCGTCCTGCCAATGCTGCGCCGCCTGCTGCACGACTTCGCCCTGCCGCAGACATTGATGACGCGCACCGACGGTGAGCGAGTACTGACCAACCTGTTGCACTTGTCTGAACTGCTGCAGCAGGCCGCCGCCGAACTGGACGGCGAACAGGCCTTGGTTCGGCATCTGGGCGACCACCTGGCACTGTCCGGTCAGGCTGGCGAAGAACAGATCCTGCGTCTGGAAAGCGACGAGCAACTGGTCAAGGTGGTGACCATCCACAAGTCCAAGGGCCTGCAATATCCGCTGGTGTTCCTGCCATTCATTTGCTCCTCGAAACCCGTGGACGGCAGTCGCCTGCCACTGCAGTTTCATGACGCCGACGGCAACTCGCAGATCAGCCTGCAACCCACCGAAGCGCTGATTCAGCAAGCCGATGACGAACGTCTGGCCGAAGACCTGCGCTTGCTCTACGTGGCGCTGACCCGTTCCGAACACGCTTGCTGGCTGGGCGTTGCCGACCTCAAACGCGGCAATGCCAGCAACTCGATGCTGCACCGTTCGGCGTTGGGTTATTTGCTGGGTGGCGGTGTTGCGCTGGCCGAGTCGGTAGAGCTGAAAGTCTGGCTGCGTGATCTCGCGCAAGGCTGTGATGCGATTGCCTTGCAGCCTGTTCCCGAGCCCACTGACGAACGCTTCAGTGCGCCGCGCAACGAAGCCGCGCTGGTCCAACTGCTGGTACCCAAACGTCGCGCTGCCGAGAACTGGTGGATCGCCTCCTACAGCGCCCTGCGTATCGGCGACACCGTAACCACCGGTGCCGATGAATCGCCTGACAGCCCGCAGGCACAGAAGCTGTTCGACGACGAGCGCCTGGACCCTGAAGCGCCGCGTGACATTTTGACCAGCGGCGGCGATATCCACCGCTTTCCGCGTGGCCCCAATCCCGGCACCTTTCTGCATGGACTGCTCGAATGGGCTGGCAACGAAGGTTTTGCGCTAACGGCGCACACGCCTGAACTGCTGAGAGACGCCGTTGCACGTCGCTGCAGCCGTCGCGGCTGGGCGGGCTGGATCGACACGCTGAGCGATTGGCTACAGCAGATGCTGAACATACCGTTGCGTCTGTCGCCGGATGCCACGCCGGTCGCGCTGGGTGAGCTGAATCAGCCCAATCAGTACCGCATAGAGATGGAGTTCTGGTTCGCCAGCAACAACGTCAATGTGGCGCAGATGGATGCCCTGGTACGCCGCTTCACCCACAACAACGCGCCGCGTGCTGCGACCGAGACGGTCTCGCTCAACGGCATGTTCAAAGGCTTTATCGACCTGACGTTCGAACACGAAGGCCGGTATTACGTGGCTGACTACAAGTCCAACTGGCTGGGCACCGACGACACTGCGTACACCGAACTGGCGATGGAAACCGCCATTCTCGACAACCGCTACGACCTGCAATACGTCCTGTACCTGCTGGCGTTGCATCGTCAGCTCAAGGCACGGATGGCCGACTATGATTACGACCAGCACATGGGCGGCGCGCTTTACCTGTTTCTGCGCGGCAGTCGTTCGGCCTCTCAGGGAGCGTATTTTACACGTCCGCCACGTGAACTGATCGAGAGTCTGGACCTGCTGTTTCAGGGCAAACCGATAGCGCATGACCTGCCGGGAGCATTGGCATGAGCCGCTCGTTCGATGATCTGTTGCCTACCGCGCTGGACGACATCAGCCTCGCTGAGTTGAGCCCGCTGACGCGTGTCAGCGATCTGCTGATCCTGCTCGAACGTTGGGTCGAGCGCGGCTGGTTGCGTGCTCTGGACAAAGCGTTCGTCGCGTTCCTCAGTGACCTCGATCCGCACGCCGATCCGTTGGTGCTGGTGGCTGCGGCGCTTACCAGCCATCAGCTCGGCCACGGTCACGTCTGCCTTGACCTCTACGAGACCCTCAAAGAACCGGACTTCGCCCTGTCACTGCCACCCGAAGGCGATCAGCAGAGCGCGCCGATGCTGCTGCCCTCACAACTGCTGGCAGCACTGGATGGCGCCGCCTGGTGCCAGGCGCTGGCCGGCAGCATGCTGGTTGCCGAGGTGGGCGATTCAAGTGCCGAAGCGCGACAAAAACCGCTGGTGCTGGCCGAGCGGCGTCTGTACCTGCGTCGCTACTGGACTTACGAACGACGTATCGCTGCAGCCTTGCGTCAGCGCCTGGCACAGCGTGAAACGTCGCCGGAGGATCTGCCGCAGCAGCTCGACGCATTGTTCGGCCCGGCCAATTCTTCGTCACAAGCTGTCATCGACTGGCAGAAACTTGCCTGCGCACTGGCGACCCGCAAGGGCTTCAGCATCATCACCGGCGGCCCCGGCACCGGCAAAACCACCACGGTGGTGCGCCTGCTGGCCTTGTTGCAGGCCCCGGCGGTACAGAATGGCCAACCGCTGCGTATCCGTCTGGCGGCACCTACCGGCAAGGCGGCGGCCCGACTGACCGAGTCCATCAGCCAGCAGGTGCAGAGCCTGGACGTCAGCGACGACGTACGGCAGAAAATCCCCAGCGAAGTCACCACCGTCCACCGCCTGCTTGGCAGTCGCCCCGGTACCCGGCACTTCCGCCATCACGCAGGCAACTTACTGCCACTGGACGTGCTGGTGGTTGATGAAGCATCCATGATCGACCTGGAAATGATGGCCAATCTGCTCGACGCATTACCGCCGCATGCGCGCATGGTGCTGCTCGGCGACAAGGACCAGTTGGCCTCCGTTGAGGCGGGTGCCGTTCTGGGCGATTTGTGTCGCGACGCCGAAGAAGGTTTTTACAGCCCTGAAACTCAGGCCTGGCTTGAAGCTGTCAGCGGCGAAGACCTCAGCAAAGGTGCCTTGCGCCAAGGCGATGCGCAGCACCATCCATTGGCCCAGCAAGTGGTGATGCTGCGCCATTCGCGTCGTTTTGGCCAAGGCAGCGGTATCGGCCAGTTGGCCCGACTGGTCAACCAGCAGCAGGACCAACAGGCCCGCGCGCTGCTTGCGGCGGGCAGTCACGACGACCTGTTTGCCCTGGCGTTGAAGGGCGAACAGGATCTGAAGTTCGAACGCCTTGTGCTCGACGGGCTTGGCAGAGGCGAGCAAGGTCCGCAGGGTTACCGCCATTACCTCAACGTACTTGCCGCCGGGCGGCCCGCCGATGATTCGGCCCTCGACGACCATTGCTGGACTCGATGGGCGCGCTTGGTGCTCAGCGCCTTCGACGCCTTCCAACTGCTGTGCGCTGTACGCAAAGGCCCGTGGGGCGTGGAAGGCCTGAACCAGCGCATCACTCATGCGCTGTTCAACGCGAAGCTGATTGAAAGCGAACAGCAATGGTACGAAGGCCGCCCGGTGTTGATGACCCATAACGACTATGGCCTGGGCTTGATGAACGGCGACATTGGCATCACCTTACGCCTGCCCGAGCGCGACGGCGACGGCAAGCAAGTGCTACGTGTCGCGTTCCCGCGCAACGACGGCAGCGATGGCGTACGCTTCGTCCTGCCCAGCCGCCTCAACGAGGTCGAGACCGTGTACGCCATGACCGTACACAAATCCCAAGGCTCGGAATTCGCCCACACCGCCCTGATCCTGCCCGAAGCGCTCAACCCTGTACTGACCAAGGAGCTCATCTACACCGGCATCACCCGCGCCAAGCACTGGTTCAGCCTGATCGAACCGCGCCAGGGCATCTTCGAGGAGGCTCTGCGCCGCAAGGTCAAACGTCTGAGTGGTTTGATGTTGGGGCTTTGATCATGTCCGTGCTGTCTGGCGATTTGCAGGTACGAAGTCGAGCTTCATAATCCCTATGCTCTTCAACCGGGTTCAAGGGGCAATTGAAAAGGCCAGGGTGTAACTGCATGACGGCGGATAAAGCGTGTGCTGTGGTTCTGCGAGACCGGGGAGTGCTGGAGATTCTGGCATTTGAGCATCCGTTGGCGGGCCTGCAATTGGTGAAGGGCAGTGTGGAACCAGGCGAGTCAACTTGCGCGGCTGCTGTGCGGGAGTTAATGGAGGAGGCCGGGATTCAAGCGACAGCAAAGCGAAACCTGGGTGAGTGGCACTCCACCATAACGGGACATATCTGGGCATTTCATGAATGTGAGGTGGCTCAAGACCTTCCCGATAGCTGGGTGCATTTTGCAGAGGATGATGGAGGACACGATTTCAGATTCTTCTGGCATCCGCTGATGAGTGAGCCGTCTGACAGATGGCACCATATTTTCAAGGATGCCTTGAGCTTTCTCAGGGAGACCGTTACTTGAATCTGGGTATGGGTCAGCTCTTCTTTAGGTGCCGGGAGTGTCTTCTGTGTTTACTCATTGGCTGTGCCGAGTTTGACGTGGCGCGGGTAGCACGCCTCAGGGCTGGAAGGGGTCTGCTCGCCCAGGACACTGTTTCAGACGAGCAATGACCTCAGGCGGAGACTGTCAGAAATTTTGTGTTCGGGCATAACATGTAGCTAGAGGTGCATGTATGCCGACCAAAAAGAAGTCCGCCAATGCAACAGCGAGGGAGTTGCCCTCGATTCCCCAAGAGCTGATCGAGCAGTTTGTTAAAGGCCCGATGAGCGCCGAAGCCATTCAAGACGCGTCCATGGCGTTCAAGAAGGCTCTGATCGAGCGTGCGCTAGGCGCCGAGCTGGGTCACCACCTTGGTTACCCTCAGGGCGCGGAGCGCCCTGAGGAGTCGACCAATCAGCGTAATGGCAAAAGCAGCAAGACGGTTCTGACCGACGACGGGCCGCTTCGCCTGGATATCCCCAGAGACCGCGATGGTAGCTTCGCCCCGATCCTGATTCCCAAGCACGAACGACGTTTTACAGGCTTCGACGACAAGATAATTGCCATGTACGCCCGGGGCATGACGGTGCGTGAGATCCGCGCTTTTCTATCTGAGCAGTATGGAACTAACGTGTCCCATGACTTCATCAGCTCAGTCACCGATGCGGTCATGGAAGAGGTGGGCACTTGGCAGCAACGACCCTTGGAACCGATGTATCCGGTGATCTTCTTCGATGCGTTACGGGTCAAAATCCGGGACGAGGGGTTAGTGTGCAACAAGGCTATTTATCTGGCGCTGGGGGTATTACCTGATGGCACGCGCGACATTGTGGGTATATGGATCGAGAGCACCGAGGGTGCCAAGTTTTGGATGAAGGTGTTCAACGACCTCAAGACTCGTGGCGTTGAAGATGTTCTGATCGCCGTCACGGATGGCCTCAAAGGAATACCGGAGGCGTTGGGGGCGGTTTTTCCTGCCACGACGCTGCAAACCTGCATCGTGCATCTGATCCGCAACAGCTTGGACTATGCCGCTTGGGATAAACGTCGGGCACTGGCCAAAGCACTCAAGCCGATCTACCAGGCGATCAATGCAGATGTGGCTGAGCAAGAGCTTAACGCCTTTGAAGCGGGCCCCTGGGGCAAGCAGTATCCGACTGTGGTTGCTGCATGGCGTCGCGCCTGGGATCGGGTTATACCGTTTTTTGTTTTCCCGGCGGGCATCCGCAAAGTGGTTTACACGACCAATGCCATCGAGAGCATCAATGCCCAGTTACGCAAGATCATCAAGACTCGAGGGCACTTCCCGACCGATGAGGCCGCGACGAAACTGATATGGCTTGGGTTGCGCAACATCACCGCCAACTGGGGTCATGCGGCACACGACTGGAAAGTGGCAATGAATCAATTTGCGATCCTGTACGGAGACCGATTTACCAGACCGAGCTGGTAAAACAAGGGCCTGCCTGACGGCAGGCCCTAACCAGCCCGAACACAAAAAAACTGATACTCCCCTCAGGGAGTGTGTCTGAAACGATCTGCTCAGCACCTGCGCCATCCAAAAGGATGCTTTCGGAAAGCCCACCAACTCGCCCGACGTATCCATAGTGAATGTTCGACCAGATGTCATAGAAGTAATCGTAATCGCCCTGTTTGTGGTAGACGACGCCATCGTATTTCGCGGCGAGTATCGGTTTGTGGTCCCACGGGCGATTCTGACCAACACGTTCTGCCCAGATAGCAAAAGCCTTTGCTTGCATACCGGCCGCCATGCTGTAGAAATCCGGGCCGGGACCAAGGCGCAGGTAAAATGGAAGCGCCTCATACTCCTTCATCTTTGCCGCCGCATCGAAGCTATTGAGGTCTCTCATCTGACGAACTTCTGGACTATTGATGTTGGCGTTCATCTCTCCAGCAATATAAGTCGCCAGCTCTTCCATCCTGTCAGGGTGTTTGCTAACAACAGGTTCCGCTTTTGGCTAAGGCTTCGCCTCTGACTCCCTAGCGGCAGCCTTAGGTTCTAAGGGCACCTTAGTGCCGGAAAGGATCAGGTTCGCCCTCACATTTTTTCAAGCGTTCAATAATGGCGGGAGATGTTTTGTTAATGTCGACTCTACCCGACTCCGTTAGGTATATATCTAACGTAGCCCAGCGCTTGGGCGTTATGTCGATACATCTCATATGGCCCTTGATGGGGCCCCAAAAGAAAACCATAAAAAAATCTTCATCGGGGAATAGATGACCAACATCAGATGACGCTTCTCCCGGAAGCATCCTCTCTCTATGAATTTGGTGTTGCGTATCCCATACTAAACGAAGTTCATCCGTAGCTTCTTTGGAGTAATGAATAACTACGCTGGGGGTAGCAGCATACCAAGCCGTTAGCAGAACTATAAGCGCGAACAAAACTGCATGACGCAACTTAAGTTTTCTCACATTGATGATCAATGACACCTGCTCCCCATGCTTGTGGTGCAACCGAAAGAACCTCTTTCATTATCATTTTCGCTGTTATGCCACCATGAGGGTGCAGGTTAAAGAGTTTAATCCCGATCCCGACAGATATTCGGTCGGGATCGTCGTCCCAAGCGCGGAGTCCCTCTACGTTCTCGGCACGTTGAGGCCCCCGGTGTTTTCTGCTTACCTGTGGTTTTGTTATGTCACTGATCGCCCCGACAGAGTCTGAGACTATCTGCTCTAACCCCGCACCGTCGGCAAGCACGCTTTCTGAAAGGCCGCCTGCGCGGCCAACATAACCGTAGTGGATGTTAGACCAAATATCATAAAAATACTCGTACTCTCCTTGCTTGTGGTAATACCCACCGAACTTCTTATGGATTTTCGGCTTGTGGTCCCAATCCCTATACTGCCCTACACGCTCAGTCCAAATCACCAACGCAGCAGCGCCATTTGCTGCGCCAACAGTTTGGGGGCTCGTCGCGCCAACTTGAGCATACCAAGGCAGGTCCATTTGCTTGCGAGTCTCTTCGGCAACGTCATAACTGAGCAGTTTTTTCATTTTCAAAACAGAAGGGTGATGAATATTGCGATTCATCTCGTCCGCAATGTATGTCGCCAGCTCTTCCATCCTGTCAGGGTATTTGCAAACAACAGATTCCGCCCTTGGCTCAGGCTCCGCATCTGACTTCTCACCAGCGGCCTCAGGGCCTACCAAAGCGTTCGCCGCCAAGGCTTTCTCCGTGAGCTTCGGATCAGCCAGCAAGGTCGCCATCTTCTCATTGTCCACGGAACCGTCTGGCCGGAAGGCTCCCAGCGCCATGAAGTTGATAATGGCCGCGCCAGCAGCGCCGCCCATGACGAAGCCGCCACCAACATCACTTGAGCTCGTGATGATTGTCCCGCCGTGACTGGTGAGGCTTCCCAAGTGGGCCATGGGGCGGCCATTCACCAGAATGGAAGGAAAGCCTGTAGTGATGACCGCACCACACCCGCAGGTATCACCCACACGTGCCGCACCCCTGCCGTTGATGTTGACGTCACCGGACGCCGAAGCGATAGGTGTTGTACCGTGACCCGGTAATGGGCAGGCGTGCTTGTCGCCCAATCGGGCTGAAGAAATCATTGCATGCCGTCCCTGCGTTTTTGATCCGTAGACAACAACCAGCGTTTAGTTGACGCGTGGGAGGCTACCGGAAGTGCAAAAGGCGGTATGTAGGGGAAATCTTAGTTTTGCGAAGGACCTTGAGAACCTGATCTAAAAGTCGGGGTCACCTCAATGGGAGCGGACCAGCATCCGTGTGACAAACCGCCAATTCCGGTCTGCCCCGCTACTAAAGGCCACCTGATCCCTTGAAAATCTGTCACTGAAGGAAGCGGACAGCGCAATTTTCCCCCAACAAAAACCCCTTGTTCAACTCCGTCACTTCCCGAATGTAATCCCACAGCAACGTGATCCGCTTCAACTTGCGCAGGTCCTCGCGGCAATACATCCAGAATTGTCGAGTAATGTTCACTTCTTCCGCCAGCACCGGCAGCAGTCGCGGGTCCTGGGCGGCCAGAAAGCACGGCAGGATCGCCAGTGCGCGGCCTTGTAGCGCGGCGGTGTATTGGGCGATGACGCTGGTGCTGCGCAGTTGTGCCTGGGCGTTGGGCAGCAGGTTGCTCAGGTACAGCAGCTCGGAGCTGAACGCCAGATCGTCGACGTAGCTGATGAAGACGTGTCCGCTCAGGTCGGCTTTTTGCTCGATGGCCGTGTGGCTATCCAGATACGCCTGGGTCGCATACAGGCGCAGGCTGTAGTCGCAGAGTTTGCAACACACGTAGGGGCCGTGTTCCGGGCGCTCCAGGGCGATGACGATGTCAGCCTCGCGTTTCGAGAGGCTGATGAAGTGCGGCAGCGGCAGGATATCCAGCGAAATGCTCGGGTAGCTGTCGAGAAAGTGGCTCAGTTGCGGGGTGATGAAAAAGCTACCGAAGCCTTCGGTGCAGCCCATGCGGATATGCCCGGATAACGCGACGCTGGACCCGGAAACCTGTTCGCAGGCCATGTGCAGCGTGCTTTCGATGGACTCGGCGTAACCCAGCAGGCGCTGACCTTCGGCGGTCATGATGAAGCCGTTGTTGCGCGACTTTTCGAACAGCAATGTGCCGAGCGAGGTTTCCAGCGAGTTGATGCGTCGTGACACGGTGGTGTAGTCAACGGCCAGGCGCCGGGCTGCGCTGCTGACTTTACGGGTGCGTGCCACTTCGAGGAAAAACTTCAGGTCATCCCAGTTCAACAGCCCCAGGGAGGTGATGTTTTTTTGCATGTTGACCCTGCTTTTATCTGCATTCTTGTTAGAAGTTTGCACATCTATACTCCAAAGCACGCCCCCTGACCAACTCAAAAACAAGACTGCCGGGAGACCACGGCGATCCATCTGCACATGCGCTGGATGCGTGGTTTGCTGAAGGGAGAACCGCTGAAATGAACGTCTCGTTGAACGACACCACAACCACCATTGCTCGCGTAAAACTGCTGATCAACGGCGAGTGGATAGACTCGCAAAGCAGTGAATGGCAAGACATCGTCAACCCTGCGACTCAGGAAGTCCTCGCCCGGGTGCCATTTGCCACGGCCAGTGAAGTGGACGCTGCTGTCGCTGCGGCTCACGCGGCCTATCGCACCTGGCGCGAAACGCCTGTCGGTGTGCGTATGCGCATCATGCTCAAATTGCAGGCGCTGATCCGCGAACACTCCAAACGCATTGCGGCAGTATTGAGTGCCGAGCAAGGCAAGACCCTGGCCGATGCCGAGGGCGATATTTTTCGCGGCCTTGAGGTGGTCGAGCACGCGTGTTCGATCGGCACGCTGCAAATGGGCGAGTTTGCCGAAAACGTTGCCAATGGCGTGGATACCTACACCTTGCGCCAGCCCATCGGTGTCTGCGCGGGCATCACTCCGTTCAACTTCCCGGCGATGATTCCGCTGTGGATGTTTCCGATGGCGATTGCCTGTGGCAATACCTTTGTCCTCAAACCTTCTGAGCAGGACCCGCTGTCGACGCTGTTGCTGGTTGAACTGGCGATTGAGGCCGGAGTGCCGGCCGGCGTGCTGAATGTGGTGCATGGCGGCAAGGACGTGGTGGACGCGATCTGCACGCACAAGGACATCAAGGCTGTTTCCTTTGTCGGTTCGACCGCCGTTGGCACGCATGTTTACGATCTGGCCGGTCGGCACGGCAAGCGTGTGCAGGCGATGATGGGCGCGAAGAATCATGCGGTCGTGCTGCCGGATGCCAACCGTGAGCAAACGCTGAATGCACTGGTGGGCGCAGGTTTCGGTGCCGCGGGCCAGCGTTGCATGGCGACCTCCGTGGTGGTGCTGGTCGGTGCGTCGAAACAGTGGCTGCCGGACCTCAAGGCGCGGGCGCAGAAACTCAAGGTCAATGCCGGCCAGGAGGCAGGGACGGACATCGGGCCGGTGATTTCCAGAAAGGCAAAGCAGCGCATTCTGGACCTCATCGAGAGCGGTGTGCGTGAAGGCGCGACGCTTGAACTGGATGGTCGGGAGGTTTCGGTGCCGGGTTACGAGGGCGGCAACTTCGTAGGGCCGACGCTGTTCTCGGGTGTCACCACCGACATGCAGATCTACACCCAGGAGATTTTCGGTCCGGTTCTGGTTGTTCTGGAGGTCGATACCCTCGATGAGGCTATCGCGCTGGTCAACGCCAACCCGTTCGGCAACGGCACTGGCTTGTTCACCCAGAGCGGCGCGGCGGCGCGCAAGTTTCAAAGCGAGATCGATGTCGGGCAGGTCGGGATCAACATTCCGATTCCTGTACCGGTACCGTTTTTCAGCTTCACTGGCTCGCGGGGTTCCAAGCTGGGCGATCTGGGACCGTATGGCAAACAGGTGGTGCAGTTCTACACTCAGACCAAGACCGTTACCAGCCGCTGGTTCGATGACGACAGCGTGAACGACGGCGTGAACACCACGATCAATTTGCGTTGAGCACAGCCTGTCAGTCAGGCCGGGAGAACAATAATGAACATCGCATTTATCGGTCTGGGCAACATGGGCGCGCCCATGGCCCGCAACCTGATCAAGGCCGGACACACCTTGCAGGTGTTCGACCTCAACAAGAGCGTGCTGGCTGAATTCGCCGGGCTGGGCGCACAGGTCAGCGACTCACCCCGGCAGGCCGCCGAAGGCAGCGAGCTGGTCATCACCATGCTGCCTGCTGCGGCGCATGTGCGTAGTGTGTACCTGAACGACGACGGCGTGCTGAAAGGCATCTCACCCGGCGTTCCGGCGGTTGATTGCAGCACCATCGACCCGCAGACCATCCGTGACATCGCCGCTGTCGCCGCACAGCAAGGCGTGGTGTTGGGCGACGCGCCGGTGTCAGGCGGCACCGGTGGCGCGCAGGCCGGGACGTTGACGTTCATGGTCGGCGGATCTGCCGAGCATTTTGCCGTGCTCAAACCGGTGCTGGAGCAGATGGGCCGTAACATCGTGCATTGTGGCGACGTGGGCACCGGCCAGATTGCCAAGATCTGCAACAACATGCTGCTGGCGATTTCCATGATCGGCGTGTCCGAGTCCATGGCATTGGGCAATGCGCTGGGCATCGATACTCATGTGCTGGCCGGCATCATCAATACCTCGACTGGCCGTTGCTGGAGTTCCGAGGCGTACAACCCGTGGCTTGGCATTGTCGAAACCGCTCCAGCGTCACGCGGTTACAGCGGCGGCTTTGGCGCTGAGTTGATGCTCAAGGACCTGGGCTTGGCAACCGAGGCTGCGCGCGCTGCGCATCAACCGGTCATCCTCGGCGCAGTGGCGCAACAGCTGTACCAGGCCATGAGCCTGCGCGGTGATGGCGGCAAGGACTTCTCGGCGATCATTGAGGGGTATCGCCCGAAAGCCTAGGCGTCACCCGTATCGGGAATCAGTGGGGCGTAGCTTTGTATCCGGTTTTTACATTAGGAAAACGTGGCAGAACCGGCTACTTTGGACCTCGTCAGATCAGCGCAGGGATGCTCGGTACGCTTCGACGAGAAGCGCCGCATCCTCGCCTGGAGGCTGGCGCTCCACTCATCAAACGTCCCTGACTCAGAAAAAGAAGAGATCGACCATGAAGTTCGAACCCCTCGCCAGATCGCTGATAGCGACGGCATTGATCGTCGCTTATTCCCCCTCATTTGCTGCATCACAAGCCCCGGTTGCCGCCGAAAACGGCATGGTCGTGACGGCTCAGCACCTGGCTACCCATGTGGGTGTCGATGTGCTCAAGGCTGGCGGCAACGCTGTCGATGCGGCTGTAGCGGTCGGTTACGCGCTGGCGGTGGTCTACCCTGCGGCCGGTAACCTCGGTGGCGGCGGCTTCATGACCATTCAGCTGGCCGACGGGCGCAAGACTTTCCTCGACTTCCGCGAAAAGGCACCTCTGGCCGCGACGGCCAACATGTACCTGGACAAGGACGGCAAGGTCATTCCTGATCTGAGTGCCAAAGGTCATCTGGCCGTTGGCGTGCCGGGCACCGTGTCCGGCATGGAAATGGCTCTGAGCAAGTACGGCACCCGCAAACGCGAAGAAGTCATCGCCCCGGCGATCAAGCTGGCCGAGGAAGGTTTTGTGCTGGGCCAGGGCGACGTCGACATGCTGTCGAGCGCCACGGATGTGTTCAAGGCAGACATGGCTGATTCCGGGTCGATCTTCCTCGACAAGGGCGAGCCGATGCAGGTCGGTCAGAAGCTGGTGCAGAAAGACCTGGCCAAGACCCTTAAAGAAATCTCCGATAAGGGCAGCGATGGTTTCTACAAGGGCTGGGTCGCCAAGGCGCTGGTCGATTCAAGCCAGGCTGGCAAGGGCATCATCACCCAGGCCGACCTTGACCATTACAAGACCCGCGAGTTGGCTCCAGTCGAATGCGACTACCGTGGCTACCACGTCGTGTCAGCGCCACCTCCAAGTTCCGGTGGCGTGGTCATCTGCCAGATTCTGAACATCCTCGAGGGCTACCCGATGAAAGAGCTGGGCTTCCGCTCGGCGCAGGGTATGCATTATCAGATCGAAGCCATGCGTCATGCATACGTAGACCGCAACAGCTATCTGGGCGACCCCGATTTCGTCAAGAACCCGGTCGAGCACCTGCTGGACGTGAAGTACGCGGCCAAGCTGCGTGAGGCCATCGAGCCGCAAAAGGCTGGCGACTCGAACAAGATCAAACCGGGCGTCGCGCCGCACGAAGGCAGCAACACCACCCATTATTCGATCGTCGACAAATGGGGCAATGCGGTCTCGGTGACCTACACCCTGAACAACTGGTTCGGCGCGGGCGTCATGGCCAGCAAGACCGGTGTGATTCTCAACGACGAAATGGATGACTTCACCGTCAAGGTCGGCGTGCCCAACATGTATGGTCTGGTGCAGGGCGAAGCCAACGCCATCGCGCCGGGCAAGACGCCGCTGTCTTCGATGAGCCCGACCATCGTCACCAAGGATGGCAAGGCCGTAATGGTTGTCGGCACGCCGGGCGGCAGTCGCATCATTACCGCGACCTTGTTGACCATGCTCAACGTCATCGACTATGGCATGAACATTCAGGAAGCCGTGGACGCGCCGCGTTTCCACCAGCAATGGCAGCCTGAGGCGACCAACATCGATACCTTCGCGGTCAGCCCCGACACGCTGAAGATTCTTGAGAGCTGGGGCCACAAGTTTGCCGGTCCGCAGCCACTCAATCATGTGGCAGCGATTCTGGTAGGCGCGCCTTCGCTGGGCGGCAAACCGGTCGGTAACAACCGCTTCTACGGTGCCAACGACCCGCGTCGCAACACCGGGTTGTCACTGGGCTACTGAGTCACTCTGTGATCACGCCACGGTTCCGAGCTTCAGGACCGTGGCGTTTTCGTTTCTGGTGCTGGGTCAGTTGCTTACCCAACGCTGTCTGCTCCAGCCGCTCAATGCGTCAACGGCGAACACCAGGATCAGCATCGCCAGAATCACGGTGCTGGCCTGCGCTTCCTGAAACAGGCTGAGACTTATGTAAAGCATCTGGCCCAACCCACCCGCGCCAACAAAACCCAGCACGCTGGCCATGCGAATGTTGTTCTCCCAGCGATACAGCGTATACGCCAGCAGCTGTGGCCAGAGGTTGGGCAGGGTGCCGTAGCTGAACGCCTGCCAGGCGCTGCCGCCCTGCAGACGAATCGCTGCAGCGGGTTGCTGCGCGGTATTTTCCAGCGCCTCGGCAAACAGTCGGCCCAGAACGCCCGTGGTGTGCAGTGCCAGCGCCAGCGTGCCTGCATTGGGGCCGAGCCCGGCAGCCAGCACCATCAACACGGCCCACACCAGTTCCGGAATGGCACGCAGTGCATTGAGCAGCAGACGACTCACGCTGCGCAACGGCCAGCCCAGGCGACCGGCAGCGGGCAATGCCAGCAGCAAACCTGCGATGGCAGCCAGCAAGGTGCCAAGTGCCGACATGGCCAGCGTTTCCAGAGCGCCCTGGCCGATTGCCTGCAAATGCTCACTGCTGAGGTCCGGGCTCATGAAGCGCAATGCATAACGGCCCATCTGCGTCAGGTTGTCATGACTGCCCAGGGTGAAGAGGTCGAGGCCGAGGTACATAAACGATGCGATCACTGCCGTAATCATCGCCAGCACCAGCAGCAGATTGCCTGCGCGCTTCATGTGAACTGCCTGCGCAGCAGGCGGCTGAGCTGGTCGGCGAGCAGCACCAGCAGCAGGAACGTCAGCAGCATGCTCGCCACTTCGTCACCGGCGAACATGCGCATCGACAGGTCGATCTGCTGACCCAGTCCGCCTGCGCCGACGAAACCCATGACCACCGAAGCGCGCACGGCGCACTCCCAGCGGTACACAGTGTAGGACGTCAATTCGGCTGCCGCGTTGGGCAGGATGCCGTAAGCCAGCGCGGCGAGGCGTCCGCTGCCCGATTGAAGCAGGGCGTGGGCCGGGCGTTGGTCCACCGATTCGAAAATCTCGGCGTATACCTTACCGAGCATGCCTGCGTAAGTGATGGCGATTGCAAGTACGCCCGCGGTCGGACCCAGGCCGACCGCGCGCACGAACAACAGCGCCCAGACGATTTCCGGCACGCTGCGCAGGAAGATCAACACGCCGCGTACCTGCCAGCGCAGGCATTGGCCGAGCCAGCCGGGACGCCCGCCGTGTGAGGCGGCCGACAGGGACAGCGCCTTGCTGGCGAGCAGGCTTGCCGGTACAGCCAGCAGCAGAGCAAGGGCGATGCCAGCCGTGGCGATAGCCAGCGTTTGCAATGTCGCCTCCAGCAACAGCCCGAGGAATTCTGCAGAGTGCGCCACAGGCCAGAACCCAGCGAGAAAGCTGCCCATCGTCCGCGCATTATCGGCTTGCAGCAGTACCAGCGGATTCAGTTCGGCCAGACGAATGCCCGGCCAGAGCAGGGCGACCGCCAGCAGCGTCAGCAACAGGCGTGGCGTTGTCGCCGGGTCGCGCTGATCCTGAGTCAGCATCGCGGCGTCCAGGGTGTTTCAGACACATCCGGGGCAGGCTGAGGGCTCAGTTGTTCATTGGCATACAGGGTGTCGAGATGCTGCCGGTCGACCTCGTTTGCGGCGAGGTCGAAGTGAATTTGCCCGTCGCGCACCCCGATGATTCGCGGAAAGTGCGCCAGCGCCAGCTCCACCGCATGCAGGCTGGCGACCAGCGTCACGTGGTGCTCGATGGCGTGCTGGCATAACAGCGCAAGGGTGTGATCGGCCAGACGCGGGTCCATCGCCGAAACCGGCTCGTCGGCCAGCAGCAGTTCAGGTGCCTGATACAAGGCGCGGGCGATGCCAACGCGTTGCAGCTGCCCGCCAGACAACTGCTGGCAGCGCTCGAACAGTTTGTCCGCGAGGTCCAGACGTGCCAGCACTTCGCGGGTGCCAGAAACGTCCAGTGGGTGCAGCAGGTTCAGCAGACTTTTGCCCAGCCCCCATTGACCAAGTTTGCCCGCCGACACCGCAGTGATGACCCGCTGGCGCGCGGGTAACGGCGGTGCCTGATGGATCAGCGCAATGCGGCTACGCAGGCGCTGGCGGCGTTTGCTGGAAAGCTGCCAGGGATCAGCCCCCAGCACTTCCAGTTGTCCGGCACTGGGCGGCAACGCGCTGGCCAGCAGATTGAGCAGCGTTGTCTTGCCCGCACCCGACGGCCCGATGATCGCGACCCGCTCGCCACCAGCGATGTTCAGATCAAGACCGCGCAACGCCAGTGTGCCGTCGCTGTGGCGCAGCTCGATGCCGGACAGACGCAAGGTCATTTCAGCAGGTCGGCAGCGCGTGCGGCTTCTTCGATGCCTTTGTAGTTCTCGGGCTTGGTCTCGATGAAGCGGCTGGCAGCCTGAAGATCAAGGATTGCCTTCTGCTCCGGGTTGGCCGGGTCAAGGTCAAGGAAGGCCTGTTTGATCTTCGCCGCCAGCGCCGGGTCGAGGCTGCCGCGTACAGTCCAGTTGTAGTCGAAATACGTTGGCGTGGTTTCGAAGACGTGAACCTTGCTGGTGTCGACCTTAACGCTGGCGACCAGTTTGTCCCACACGCTGGCGTTGAGCACGCCCGCATCGACCTTGCCCGCCTGAACCCAGGCAGCGGTTGCGTCATGCGCTCCGGAATAGGCGACGCGGCTGAAGAACGTTTCCGGCTTGATGTTTTCCTTGAGCATGAAATAACGCGGCATCAGGCTGCCGGATGTCGACGACACCGAGCCGAAGGCAAACGTCTTGCCCTTGAGGTCCGCCAGGGTTTTCACGTTCGGGTCGGAGGTGATGAATTTGCTGGTGAATTTCGCATCCTGCTCGCGTTGTACCAGCGGCACCGCATTACCGGTCTTGAGGTTGACCTGAACGAAGGTGAAGCCGCCCAGCCAGGCCATGTCGAGCCGGTCAGTGGTCAGTGCTTCGACCACTGCCGGGTAATCGGCGACCGGAACGAACTCGACTTTCATGCCCAGGCGTTGTTCCAGATAGGCACCCAGCGGCTTGAACTTGCGTAGCAGTTCGGTGGGCGCTTCATCAGGAATGGCCGAGACGCGAAGGGTGTCGGCAGCGTGGCTGGTCAGGGCGGAGAAGGACAGGGCAAGGCCGGCGGCGAGCGCCAGGGTACGCTTGAGCATGGAGGTTCTCCGGTTCAATAGCGGAAGAAGGATAAGGCAAAGCCCGCGTGCATCAGCAGGCGGCGCTTCACAGAATTCGGTGGTGATGCGCGGGGATTATAAGAGGCATGGCGAGAAAGGCCAGTTCAGCAGGTTCTCGGCCCTGAGGCACAACCGATGGGCGATGCGGTTTGCGCTGATGCTGATAAGGGAACAGCCCCTAGACTCCGCAGCCTGTTTCCCGGTAACCGAGAGTGTCGCGATGAACGAGCCAATCCGCCTGACCCAGTACAGTCACGGAGCAGGGTGTGGCTGCAAGATTTCCCCCAGGGTGCTGGACGTGATCCTCGCGGGCAGCGGCGCGCAGAACCTCGACCCCAAGCTCTGGGTCGGCAATGCCTCGCGCGATGACGCGGCGGTCTATGCACTGGATGACGAGCGCGGCGTGGTCTCGACCACTGACTTCTTTATGCCCATCGTCGATGACCCGTTCGACTTCGGCCGTATCGCCGCGACCAATGCCATCAGCGATATCTACGCGATGGGCGGCGACCCGCTGATGGCCATCGCCATTCTCGGCTGGCCGGTCAACGTGCTGCCGCCCGAGGTTGCTCGTGAAGTCATTCGCGGTGGTCGTGCCGTCTGCGACGCTGCCGGTATTCCGCTGGCGGGCGGGCACTCCATCGACGCGCCTGAGCCGATCTTCGGTCTGGCTGTAACTGGCGTGGTGCAGAAAAAGCACATGAAACGCAACGACACCGCCCAGGCGGGGTGCACGCTGTACCTGACCAAGCCGTTGGGCATTGGCATTCTCACTACTGCCGAGAAAAAGTCGAAATTGCGCGATGAAGACATCGGTCTGGCGCGCGACTGGATGTGCACCTTGAACAAGCCGGGCAGTCGCTTCGGCAAGCTGGCCGGGGTGCTGGCAATGACCGATGTCACCGGCTTCGGTCTGCTCGGGCATCTGGTTGAAATGGCTGATGGTGCAGGCCTGACCGCTCGTCTGGATTACGCCGCGGTCCCGCGCCTGCCCGGCGTCGAGCATTACATTGCCGAGGGCTGTGTGCCGGGCGGCACGTTGCGCAATTTTGAAAGCTATGGCGACAGGATCGCTGCGCTGAGCGAGGCCCAGCGCGACCTGCTGTGCGACCCACAGACCAGCGGCGGTCTGCTGGTCGCGGTCAGCCCTGAAGGGGAGGCGGAGTTTCTGACGGTGGCTGCCGAACTGGGCCTGCTGCTCAACCCTATCGGCACCCTGCGTGAGCGACAGACCCACGCCGTCGAGGTGTTCTGATGGCCGACAACAGCAGCGACTACCGCACACTTTTTCTCAATGACGTGCCGATGATGGACGCGCGCGCTCCGGTCGAGTTCTCCAAGGGCGCGTTTCCGGGCGTGATCAACCTGCCGCTGATGAACGACATCGAGCGGCAGAAGGTCGGCACCTGCTACAAGCAACACGGCCAGGACGCCGCTATCCAGCTTGGGCATCAATTGGTCTGTGGTCAGGTCAAGGATGAACGCGTCAATGCGTGGGTCGAGTTCGCCAGGGCCAATCCGGATGGCTACCTGTATTGCTTTCGCGGCGGGCTGCGCTCGCAGACGGTACAGCGCTGGCTGAAGGATGCCGGGGTCGACTACCCACGGGTTCTTGGCGGCTACAAGGCGATGCGCACGTTCCTGCTGGATACCCTGCACGAGGCAGTGAGCGAGTGCGATATCGTCGTGCTCGGCGGAATGACCGGCACGGGCAAGACCGAAGTATTGACGCAACTGCGCAACAGTCTGGACCTCGAGCGCATCGCCAATCACCGCGGCTCCAGCTTCGGCAAGCGAGCCACCGGACAACCGGCGCAGATCGACTTCGAGAACCGTCTGGCCATCGATTTGCTCAAGAAGCGCGCAGCCGGTATCGAACAATTCGTCGTGGAAGATGAAAGCCGTCTGGTCGGCAGTTGCAACGTGCCGCTGGAGCTTCATCAAGCAATGCAAGGCTGCCCGATGGTCTGGCTGGAAGACAGCTTCGAGAACCGCGTCGAGCGCATTCTGGCGGATTATGTGGTCAACCTCTGCGCAGAGTTCATCAGCGTCAAAGGCGAATCGCAGGGCTTTGGCCTGTTCGCCGAGCGTCTGTTGCAAAGCCTGAACAACATTCACAAGCGCCTCGGCGGCGAGCGTCATCAACGCTTGTCCAGCCTTATGCAGGCAGCGCTGGAAGAGCAACAGCGCAGCGGTAAGGTCGATCTGCACCGAGGCTGGATCGAAGGGCTGCTCGGCGAATATTACGACCCTATGTACGCTTACCAGCGCGAACACAAGGCGGCGCGTATCGAATTCGCAGGTGATCAAGCGCAAGTGCTGGCCTACCTGCGCGAGCGCTCAGTAAAAGGTTAAGCCTCGACCTCTATCCATCTGGCAAGGGACGCCATGCACTCGATTCTCGATTTCTATCAAACGCTGGGCTGGGGCCTTTCGGCTCTGGTGATCGGCACCTTTCTGCTGGCCGGAACGGTCAAGGGTGTCATCGGCCTGGGCTTGCCTACGGTGGCAATGGGGTTGCTGGGGCTGGCCATGCTGCCGGCGCAGGCTGCCGCGTTACTGATCATCCCGTCGACGTTCACCAATGTCTGGCAACTGGCGACGGGTGGCAATCTGCGGCCTTTGCTGAAGCGGCTATGGCCGATGCTGAGCATGATTTTCATCGGCACTCTGGCCGGGGCTTTCTGGCTTGGCATGAGCGGCAGTCATTCGATGACGCGAGCATTGGGCGGTGCGCTGTTTCTTTATGCATTGAGCGGGCTGTTGCTGCCGACCTTCAGGGTCGCGGCCGCCAAAGAGCGCTGGCTGGGGCCGTTGTGCGGCCTTATTACCGGGGTTATCGCTTCGGCCACCGGCGTGTTCGTGATTCCCGTGGTGCCTTATTTGCAGGCTTTGGGGCTTGAACGCAATCAACTGGTGCAGGCGCTGGGGTTGTCCTTCACTGTTTCCACGCTGGCGTTGGCAGCGGGCTTGTCGTGGAACGGTGCGCTGGGCGGCGCGGAACTGGGCGCATCCACGTTTGCGCTGATGCCAGCCCTGTTGGGCATGCTGCTGGGGCAGTGGCTGCGTCAGCGAATCAGCGCGGCGCTGTTCAAGCGCGTGTTCTTCATCGGCATGGGGCTGTTGGGGCTGCAACTGCTGATAAAGGGTTGAGCCTGATGGGGTAAACCTGTCTTCATCCGCTCAGGCATTTCGCTCAATAGTCTTAACGCCATTCGTGACTGTGAAGCAAGAGTATTTTGCCCTTCGCTGTCTTACTCATGGGCGCACATCTCTTTACTCTCGGCTCATCCATTAATCACCTCCACCTCAGCCTCAGCCTCAAGACTGGCCGGGGTTGGGTAGCGAGAGATCAGCCATGAAAAAAGTATTGTTCCTCAACGGCGGCAAGCAGTTCGCGCACTCCGATGGTCGCTACAACGCGACCCTGCACGAGGCGGGCGTAGTGTTCATGGACCGCGCCGGTTTTGATGTGAAGGAAACCTTCATCGACGGCGGTTACAACGTGGCCGAGGAAGTGCAGAAGTTTCTCTGGGCCGATGTCATCGTCTGGCAAATGCCTGGCTGGTGGATGGGTGCGCCATGGACAGTGAAAAAATACATTGATGAAGTGTTCACCGAAGGGCACGGCAGCCTGTACGCCAATGACGGCCGCACCCGTTCGGATGCGTCGCAGACGTATGGCAGCGGTGGCTTGCTGCAGGGCAAGCAATACATGATTTCCGCGACCTGGAATGCGCCACAGAAAGCCTTCGATGACGCTTCTGATTTCTTCGAGGCCAAGGGCGTCGACGCGGTGTACTTCCCGTTTCACAAGGCCAACGAGTTTCTGGGTATGACCGGGCTGCCGACGTTTCTGGCAGTGGACGTGATGAAAATGCCGAATATCGAAGCGGATGTGCAGCGTTACGAGGCTCACCTGGGCAAAGTGTTTGGTGCGCAGTAAGCACAACCTTTGCACTGAACAGCGCTAATATCCTCTGAGTGTTGAGCAGGGGACAACAGTGAAAGCCAGATCTGATGAATTGCAGGTGTTTGTCTCGGTCATCGAAAGCGGTTCGATTTCCGCGGCGGCAGAGAAAATGGGCCAGACGCCCTCCGGTGTCAGCCGTACCCTGTCACGTCTGGAAGCCAAGCTTGAAACCACGCTGATCAACCGCACGACGCGGCGCATGGACCTGACCGAGGAGGGCAAGTTCTTTCTGGAACGGGCCCGCCATATTCTCGAGCAGATGGAAAGCCTGGAAGAAAGGCTCTCTTCCTCCCGGCAGACGCCCGCCGGCCGCTTGCGTATCAATGCCGCGTCACCGTTCATGCTGCATTGCATCGTGCCGCATGTGGCGGAGTTTCGTCAGCGTTACCCGGACATCGAACTGGAACTCAACAGTGATGACTGGTTCATCGACCTGCTTGAGCAGAGCACCGATATCGCCATTCGAATCGGCGCGCTGCCTGACTCGACCCTGCATGCCCGCTCTCTGGGCAGTTGCCCGCTGAATATCGTCGCCAGCCCGGCCTACCTGCAACGCCACGGCACCCCGAAAACCGCAGAAGACCTGGCGCAACACGTATTGGTGGGTTTCACACACGTGGAATCTCTCAATCAATGGCCCTTGCGCCACGCTGAGGGCGATCGCCTGTCCATCAAGCCTGCCATCTCGGCATCCAGCGGTGACACCTTGCGCTATCTGGTGCTGGAGGGCGTGGGAATCGCCTGTCTTTCCGACTTCATGACTAATGATGACCTGCGCGAGGGGCGGCTGGTCTGTCTGTTGAAGGGCGCCAACAGTGGCTATCGTCAGCCGATTCATGCCGTGTACTACCGCAATTCGCGACTGGCGTTGAGGATTCAGTGTTTTCTGGATTTCATGCAGGAGAAACTTGCTGGCTACACACACTGAAGGTGCTTGAGCGCGATGGGCGTTGTGCGCAGGTAATAAAAAGCCCGTCACGCTGCACGGGCTTTTCGGTTGCGATGGCTGTCAGTGTGTGCGGGCGACCGCAAACTCGCTCAGCTCGACCAGTGCATCCCGGTACTCGCTGGGCGGCAGGGTGTCCAGACAGGCAATCGCGCGGGCGGCATAGTCACGGGCCAGTTGTGCGGTGTAGTCCAGCGCTCCAGCGCTTTCCACAGCATTGCGGATGCTTTCCAGATCTTCCAGACCACCTTTCTGGATCGCCTGACGAACCAGCGCGGCCTGCTCCGGGCTGCCTTCACGCATGGTGTAGATCAGCGGCAGGGTAGGCTTGCCTTCGGCAAGGTCGTCGCCGACGTTCTTGCCCAGGGTTTCGGCATCGCCACGGTAGTCCAGCAAGTCATCGACCAGCTGGAAAGCTACGCCCAGATGGTCGCCGAAGGTGCGTAGCGCTTCGCTCTGTACCTCTGGTGCGTTGCACAGGGCTGCGGCACTGTGAGTCGAGGCTTCGAACAGCATGGCTGTCTTGCCGCGAATCACTTCCATGTAGGTTTCTTCAGTGGTGCTGGCGTCGCGAATCTTCGACAACTGCAGCACTTCGCCTTCGGCAATGATACGGGTCGCCTTGGACAGGATTCTCATGACTTCCATCGAGCCCAGTTCGACCATCATTTCGAACGAGCGCGAATACAGGAAGTCGCCGACCAGCACGCTGGGCGCATTGCCCCACAGCGCGTTGGCGGTGGATCGACCACGACGCATGCCGGACATGTCGACGACGTCGTCATGCAGCAGGGTTGCGGTGTGGAGGAATTCGATGGTGGCGGCCAGCAGGCGAAGGTCATCGCCTTCGCGGCCCAGCGCCTTGCCACACAGCAGTACCAGCAACGGACGCAGACGCTTGCCGCCTGCCGACGTAATGTAATCACCGATTTTCGAGACCAGCGGTACGCGCGACGTCAGTTGCTTTTTGATGATAAGGTCAACGGCACTAAAGTCGTCCGCCACCGCGCGATAGAAGGCTTGGGGTTGCATCAGCGACACGTGCTCCGGATAGGTTGCGCCGCATGCTAGGTCGCGGGGTAGAGCGTGTCAAGGTATGACGACCCGCCTCTTGCAACACACGAATGCCTTGCGTACAATCGCGCACCCTAACTTTCCTGGGCAGCACCTGCCTTACGCAATGCAAACGGGCCGTTCCAGCCCCATGCAGCCATGCCAGCCGATACTCTTCTTATAAAGAGCTGGGTGAGCAGGATTTTCGGAGAAATACCATGTACGCAGTAATTGTTACCGGTGGCAAGCAGTACAAAGTCGCCCCAGGTGAATACCTGAAAATTGAAAAACTGGAAATCGCTACTGGCGAATCCGTCACTTTCGACCGCGTTCTGCTGGTTGGCAATGGCGACGACGTCAACATCGGTGCTCCAGTTGTTGCTGGCGCTACCGTTGTGGCTGAAGTGGTTTCGCAAGGTCGTCACGATAAGGTTCGTATCATCAAGTTCCGTCGTCGTAAGCACCACATGAAGCGTATGGGCCACCGCCAGTGGTACACCGAGATCAAAATCACAGGTATTCAGGCTTAATTCAGCCTAATCCTCATTTGGAGAATTGACTCATGGCACACAAAAAAGCTGGTGGTAGTACCCGTAACGGGCGCGACTCAGAAGCCAAACGCCTTGGCGTGAAGATGTATGGCGGCCAGGCTATCATTCCTGGCAACATCATCGTGCGTCAGCGCGGTACCCAATTCCACGCTGGCTACGGCGTTGGCATGGGTAAGGATCACACCCTGTTCGCGAAAGTGGAAGGCGTGATCAAGTTTCAGGTCAAGGGCGCCTTCGGTCGCCGCTACGTGAGCATCGTTCCGAAGACTGAAGTCTCCGCAGCGTAATCACGCAGTTGCTTAAAAGCCCTGTCTTGCGACGGGGCTTTTTTGTTTGTAGAGGTAGAGAGGCAGGTGAGTCTCTTGCAAAACTGTTTGTGCGGGCTGTTGTGATGTTGACCCCTGGGGTCGCTGGTTTCTGATCGGTATCGCAACGCTCATTTTTGCAAGAGTCTTATGTAATTTATGTGGTTCTGCTCGTCCCTGTGGCGGGAGGCGTGCGTTATGAAATTTGTAGATGAAGTATCCATTCGAGTAAAAGCCGGTGACGGTGGCAACGGTTGCATGAGCTTCCGTCGCGAAAAATTCATTGAAAACGGTGGTCCGAATGGTGGTGATGGTGGTGATGGTGGTTCGATCTTCATGGTCGCCGACGTCAACCTGAATACGCTGGTCGACTACCGTTACACCCGTCACTTCGATGCCGAGCGCGGCTCCAATGGCGGCAGCGCAGACTGCACGGGTCGCAAGGGTGAGGAGCTGGTACTGCGTGTGCCGGTCGGGACCACCATCATCGACGCCACTACCCAGGAAATCATCGGTGACCTGACTAAAGATGGTCAGCGCCTGATGGTCGCCCAGGGCGGCTGGCACGGCCTGGGTAACACTCGGTTCAAATCCAGTACCAACCGTGCTCCGCGTCAGACCACGCCGGGCAAGCCGGGTGATCAGCGTGATCTCAAGCTTGAGCTGAAAGTGCTGGCCGATGTTGGTTTGCTGGGCTTGCCAAACGCTGGCAAGAGCACCTTCATTCGCTCGGTATCCGCTGCCAAGCCAAAAGTCGCCGACTATCCATTTACCACGCTGGTGCCAAACCTGGGCGTTGTCAGTGTCGATCGCTGGAAGAGCTTTGTGGTGGCCGACATTCCAGGTCTGATCGAAGGTGCATCCGATGGTGCCGGTCTGGGGATTCGCTTCCTCAAGCATCTGGCGCGTACCCGCCTGCTGTTGCACCTCGTCGATATGGCGCCGCTGGATGAAAGCAGTGCTCCGGATGCCGCCGAAGTGATCGTCAACGAGCTGGAAAAATTCAGCCCGTCGCTGGCCGAGCGTGATCGCTGGCTGGTGCTGAACAAGTGTGACCAGATCCTCGAAGAGGAGCAGGAAGCGCGCAAGCAGGAGATCGTTGATCGTCTGGAGTGGACCGGCCCTGTTTACGTGATCTCTGCGATTGCCAAAGAAGGCACCGAGCAGTTGACCCGCGACATCATGCGTTACCTCGAAGAGCGCAGCCAGCGTATCGCCGAGGAGCCTGGTTATGCTGAAGAGCTGGCCGAGCTGGATCAGCGCATCGAAGACGAAGCCCGTGCTCAGTTGCAGGCGCTGGATGATCAGCGTGCACTGCGTCGCAGCGGCGTGAAGAGCGTGCATGACATCGGTGACGATGACTGGGACGAAGAAGATGTGGACGATGAAGACGGTCCGGAAATCATTTACGTCCGTGACTGATCGCTTGAAGTAAACTTGAACGCCGCTACGATTGTCAGCGGCGTTTTTGTATCCCGAATTTGAAAATCTCTGGCTAAGGTTGGAAGAAGATGCGCAGCAAAGTGACGGGCGCCCAGCGCTGGGTTGTGAAGATTGGCAGTGCCTTGCTGACCGCGGATGGCAAGGGGCTGGATCGCAACGCCATGGGTGTTTGGGTGGAGCAGATGGTGGCGCTGCATGAGGCGGGTGTCGAGCTGGTGCTGGTGTCTTCCGGGGCAGTGGCTGCCGGTATGAGCCGTCTTGGCTGGACGGCTCGACCCAGCGCCATGCATGAGCTCCAGGCTGCTGCGGCCATCGGTCAGATGGGCTTGGTACAGGCGTGGGAATCAAGTTTTGCCGAGCATGGCCGGCATACCGCGCAAATTCTGCTGACCCATGACGACCTGTCGGACCGCAAGCGCTACCTCAATGCCCGCAGTACCCTGCGCACGCTGGTCGAGCTTGGGGTTGTGCCGGTCATCAACGAAAACGACACAGTGGTCACCGACGAAATCCGTTTTGGCGATAACGACACGCTGGCGGCGCTGGTTGCCAATCTGGTCGAGGCCGATCTGCTGGTCATCCTGACTGACCGCGACGGCATGTTCGACGCTGATCCGCGCAACAACCCGGATGCGCAACTCATTTACGAAGCGCGCGCCGATGATCCGGCGCTTGATGCTGTTGCTGGTGGTACAGGCGGCGCACTGGGGCGCGGCGGTATGCAGACCAAGTTGCGTGCTGCGCGACTGGCGGCGCGTTCCGGTGCGCATACCGTCATTGTCGGCGGGCGTATAGAGCGCGTGCTGGCGCGGCTCAAGGGTGGCGAACGTTTGGGGACATTGCTGTCTCCCGAGCGCGGCATGCTCGCGGCGCGCAAGCAGTGGCTGGCAGGGCACCTGCAAACTCGCGGCACGCTGGTGCTGGATGATGGCGCTGTTGCGGCGCTGGCCAAGGATCAGAAAAGCCTGCTACCGGTGGGTGTCAAGCTGGTGCAGGGCAGCTTCCGGCGTGGCGAGATGGTGGTATGCGTCGCCCCGGACGGTCGCGAGATCGCTCGTGGGCTGAGCAACTACAGTGCCATCGAAGCCCAGAAAATCATTGGTCACTCTTCCGAAGCCATCGTGCGTGAGCTGGGCTATATGGCCGAGCCTGAGCTGATTCATCGGGACAATCTGATCCTCGTCTGACTCGAGGCTGCAAAAAAGGACTATTTGATGCGCTTTATGAAAGGTTTGTTGGCGGCCGCGTTGCTGATGCCGGTGTTGGTCTCGGCTGAAGAGATCGGTCAGGTGTCGACGGTGTTCAAGATGGTCGGGCCAAACGACCGCATCGTGGTCGAGGCGTTTGACGATCCCAAGGTCGACGGTGTGACGTGCTATCTGTCGCGCGCCAAGACCGGTGGCGTGAGGGGTGGTCTGGGGTTGGCCGAAGACCGTGCCGAGGCGTCCATTGCCTGTCGTCAGGTCGGGCCTATCCGCTTCAAGGAAACCCTCAAGGATGGCGATGAGGTCTTCAAGGAGCGTACGTCGCTGGTCTTCAAGACCATGCAGGTGGTGCGCTTCTTCGACAAGAAGCGCAATGCGCTGGTGTACCTGGTCTATAGCGACCGTGTCATCGAAGGCAGCCCGCAGAATGCCGTGACCGCCATTCCTATCCTGCCATGGACAGCCGCGCCCGCGCCTTGATGTGGCTCAGGGGTGGACGCAGAGCGTCCAGAACGGCATGCCGACGCGGAGCGTCGCACGATAGTTGAATTACCGTTCCTCACGCTCCAGCGTGGGAATGTCTGTCGTGACGCTCTGCGTCACAAGTTCCGTTGCACCGGCTACTTTCCAGCAGGCAATAAAAAACCGACCCTGAGGTCGGTTTTTTAACAAGCGGGTCGCTTAGGCTGCAGCAGCAAGGCTCAGAGCCTTGATGTGACCGTTCAGACGACCTTTATGGCGAGCAGCCTTGTTCTTGTGGATGATGCCTTTATCGGCCATACGGTCGATAACAGGAACAGCCAGAACATAAGCGGCTTGCGCTTTTTCTGCGTCTTTTGCGTCGATGGCTTTAACTACATTCTTGATGTAGGTACGAACCATGGAACGCAGGCTGGCGTTGTGGCTGCGACGCTTCTCAGCCTGTTTTGCACGTTTTTTGGCGGAAGGTGTGTTGGCCACCGTCGAGCTCCTCGAAAGACTTTGTGAAATAGCAAACAAAATAGGCCGCGAATCATGCCGATGAGTTGAAGTCTTGTCAAGGGCAGTTAAGGTGTTCCGCTGAGTGGTTGCTACATTTGACCGGAGGATTTATTTCCGGCCTGTGACCTGTAAACTCGCGGCCTTTGCTTCGGGCGTTTTTGCGGCGCGAAGTATCGCATAAATGGCGGGCTTAATCGCCCATCCTTTGCCAAGGCGCACAACTCTTTCAATGAATCTACTCAAGTCACTCGCCGCCGTAAGCTCTATAACCATGGTTTCCCGGGTTCTGGGCTTTGTTCGCGACACCATCATCGCGCGCACTTTCGGAGCCGGAATGGCCACCGATGCGTTCTTCATCGCCTTCAAACTGCCCAACCTGCTGCGCCGGATTTTCGCAGAGGGCGCTTTTTCCCAGGCGTTCGTGCCTATCCTGGCGGAATACAAGAGCCAGCAAGGGGAGGAGGCGACCCGCACCTTTGTCGCTTACGTCACGGGGTTGCTGACCCTGGCGCTGGCGCTGGTGACGCTGCTCGGAGTGATCTTTGCACCCTGGGTGATCTGGGCCACCGCGCCCGGCTTTGTCGACACCCCGGAGAAGTTTGCGCTGACCTCGGACCTGCTGCGGGTGACCTTTCCTTATATATTGCTGATCTCCCTGTCATCGATGGCCGGGGCGATCCTCAATACCTGGAACCGTTTCTCGGTGCCTGCGTTCGTGCCGACGCTGCTCAATGTCAGCATGATCTTCTTCGCGCTTTTTCTGACCCCGTACTTCGATCCCCCTGTCATGGCGCTGGGCTGGGCGGTGCTGGTCGGCGGCCTGCTACAGCTGCTCTACCAACTGCCACACCTGAAAAAGATCGGCATGCTGGTACTGCCGCGCCTGAATCTGCGTGATACCGGCGTCTGGCGCGTAATGAAACAGATGCTGCCCGCCATCCTTGGCGTTTCTGTCAGTCAGATTTCTCTGATCATCAATACGATATTTGCCTCGTTCCTTGTCGCCGGTTCGGTGTCATGGATGTACTACGCCGACCGTCTGATGGAATTACCCTCCGGCGTACTGGGTGTTGCGCTGGGTACGATCCTGCTGCCGATCCTGTCGAAAACCTACGCGCAGCGCGATCGTCAGGAATATTCGCGGATTCTCGACTGGGGGCTGCGACTGTGTTTCGTGCTGGTCCTGCCTTGCACATTGGCGCTGGGGTTGCTCGCCGAGCCGTTGACCGTTTCGTTGTTCCAGTATGGTAGATTCGATGCGCTTGATTCAGCCATGACCCAGCGTGCTCTGGTTGCCTATTCAGTCGGGTTGCTGGGGATCATCCTGATCAAGGTGCTGGCTCCCGGCTTTTATGCCCAACAAAATATCCGCACCCCGGTGAAAATCGCGATCTTCACCCTCATAGTGACTCAGTTGCTCAACCTGGCCTTCATCGTGCCCTTGCAGCATGCCGGTCTGGCGCTGGCCATTAGTGTGGGGGCGTGTATCAACGCCGGGTTGCTGTTCTGGCAGCTGCGCAAACAGGACCTGTTTCAGCCGCAACCTGGCTGGACTGTGTTTCTGTTGAAGCTGTTAGTCGCTGTTGCGGTGATGTCGGCTGTGCTGCTCGGGCTCATGCACGTCATGCCGGCGTGGGACGAAGGTCATATGCTGGAGCGCTTTCTGCGTCTGGGTGCGCTGGTTGCGACGGGTGTCGTGACTTACTTCGCCATGCTTCTGTTGCTGGGCTTTCGCCTGAGGGATTTCGCCCGCAAGGCCATTATGTAGGCCCGGTTTGATCGTTGTTTTCTGGGGCCACGCCAAGAACCTTCATCCGGTCTTGGAGTGTTGCCTGTCGCCCACGGCCGTGTGTGGTTATAATCGGCCACTTTATGAGCAAGAAGTGCGTTATGCAGCTGGTTAGAGGCCTTCACAACCTGCGCCCCGAACATCGGGGCTGCGTCGCCACGATTGGCAATTTCGACGGCGTTCACCGCGGCCACCAGGCTATCCTGGCGCGTCTGCGCGAGCGTGCCGTCGAATTGGGTGTGCTCAGCTGTGTGGTGATTTTCGAGCCGCAGCCGCGTGAGTTCTTCGCTCCCGGGATCGCTCCGGCACGTCTGGCCCGACTGCGTGACAAACTCGAGCTGCTGAGTGCCGAAGGCGTTGACCGGGTACTTTGCCTGTCCTTCAATCAGCGACTGTGCAAGCTGAGTGCCGCGAGTTTCGTCGAAACCGTGCTGATCGACGGCCTCGGCGTTCAGCACCTCGAAGTGGGCGACGATTTTCGCTTCGGTTTTGACCGGGTCGGCGATTTTGACTTCCTGCAACAGGCCGGCACGACGTATGGATTTACTGTAGAAGCGGCGCAGACCGTTGAAATAGATGGCATCCGGGTCAGCAGTACTAAGGTACGCAAGGCCTTGGCTGCGTCGGATTTTGCCCTGGCCGAACGCATGCTTGGTCGTCCGTTCCAGATCACTGGACGGGTATTGCATGGTCAGAAGCTGGCGCGTCAATTGGGTACGCCCACCGCCAATGTGCAACTCAAGCGTCGTCGTGTGCCGTTGAGCGGGGTTTACCTGGTCAGCACGGAAATCGATGGCAAAACCTGGCCGGGGGTCGCCAACATCGGTGTGCGCCCGACGGTAGCGGGTGATGGCAGTGCCCACCTTGAAGTGCACCTTCTGGATTTTGCCGGCGACCTTTACGACCGGCGTTTGACGGTGGCTTTCCACCACAAGCTGCGTGATGAGCAGCTTTTCGCCTCACTGGAGGCGCTCAAGACGGCGATCAATGCGGACGTCGCCGCCGCCCGTGCCCATTGGCATGGCTAACCGCTAAACAAGAGCCTGAAATGACTGACTATAAAGCCACGCTAAATCTTCCGGACACCGCCTTCCCTATGAAGGCCGGCCTGCCCCAGCGCGAGCCGCAAACTCTGCAGCGCTGGGACAGCATTGGCCTGTACCAGAAGCTGCGCGAGATTGGCAAGGATCGTCCCAAGTTCGTCCTGCACGACGGTCCTCCGTACGCCAACGGCAATATTCACATCGGTCATGCGGTCAACAAGATTCTCAAGGACATGATCCTGCGTTCCAAGACCCTGGCGGGCTTCGATGCCCCGTACGTGCCGGGTTGGGACTGTCACGGTCTGCCGATCGAGCACAAGGTTGAAGTGACCCACGGCAAGAACCTCTCCGCAGACCGTACGCGTGAGCTGTGCCGCGCCTATGCGTCCGAGCAGATCGAAGGCCAGAAGTCAGAATTCATCCGCCTGGGTGTGCTGGGCGACTGGAGCAATCCATACCTGACCATGAACTTCGCCAACGAAGCCGGGGAAATCCGCGCGCTGGCCGAGATGGTCAAGGGCGGGTTCGTCTTCAAGGGCCTCAAGCCGGTCAACTGGTGTTTCGATTGCGGCTCGGCACTGGCTGAAGCCGAAGTCGAGTATCAGGACAAGAAGTCCTCGACCATCGACGTCGCGTTCCCGATCGCCGATGAGGCAAAACTTGCGGCGGCGTTCGGCTTGCCCGCGCTGGGCAAGCCTGCCTCCATCGTGATCTGGACCACCACACCGTGGACGATCCCTGCCAACCAGGCGCTGAACGTTCATCCCGAGTTCGAATACGCGCTGGTCGATGTCGGCGACAAACTGCTGGTACTGGCCGCCGAACTGGTCGAAAGCTGTCTGGCCCGTTACAAGCTGGAAGGCACGGTCATCGCGACCACCACCGGTCAGGCGCTGGAGCTGATCAACTTCCGCCACCCGTTCTACGACCGCCTGTCGCCAGTCTATCTGGCTGACTATGTCGAGCTGGGTGCCGGCACCGGTATCGTTCACTCCTCGCCTGCCTATGGCGTAGACGACTTCAATATCTGCAAGCAGTACGGCCTGAGCAACGACGACATCATCAGCCCGGTGCAGAGCAACGGCGTGTATGTCGAATCGCTGGAGTTCTTCGGTGGCCAGTTCATCTTCAAGGCCAACCAGAACATCATCGACAAGCTGGTCGAAGTCGGCAGCCTGATGGACACCGAAACCATCAGCCACAGCTACATGCACTGCTGGCGCCACAAATCGCCATTGATCTACCGCGCCACCGCGCAGTGGTTCGTAGGCATGGACAAACAGCCTGAGAGCGGCGAGACCCTGCGCAAGCGTGCGGTCAAGGCCATCGAAGACACTGAGTTCGTTCCGGCATGGGGCCAGGCGCGTCTGCATTCAATGATCGCCAACCGTCCTGACTGGTGCATCTCGCGTCAGCGCAACTGGGGCGTGCCGATTCCGTTCTTCCTGCACAAGGAAAGCGGCGACCTGCACCCACGCACCGTCGAGCTGATGGAAGAAGTGGCGCAGCGTGTCGAGAAAGAGGGCATCGAAGCCTGGTTCAAGCTGGACGCCAGCGAGCTGCTGGGTGACGAGGCTGCCAAGTACGACAAGATCTCCGACACCCTGGACGTCTGGTTCGACTCGGGCACCACGCACTGGCACGTATTGCGCGGTTCGCATCCGATGGGCCATGAAAGCGGTCCACGTGCCGATCTGTACCTGGAAGGTTCCGACCAGCACCGTGGCTGGTTCCACTCGTCGCTGCTGACCGGTTGCATGCTGGACGATCACGCACCGTATCGCGAGCTGCTGACCCACGGCTTTGTGGTCGACGAGAACGGCCGCAAGATGTCCAAGTCGCTAAACAACGTGGTAGCACCGCAGAAGGTCAACGACTCGCTGGGTGCGGACATCATGCGCCTGTGGGTATCGGCGACTGACTATTCGGGCGAAATGGCCGTTTCCGACCAGATCCTGCAGCGCAGCGCCGATGCTTACCGTCGTATCCGCAACACTGCGCGCTTCCTGCTCTCCAACCTGTCGGGCTTCAACCCGGCAACCGACATCCTGCCGGCTGAAGAAATGCTCGCGCTGGACCGTTGGGCCGTGGATCGCACGCTGCTGCTGCAACGCGAGCTGCAAGAGCATTACGGCGAATACCGCTTCTGGAACGTGTACTCGAAGATCCACAACTTCTGCGTGCAGGAGCTGGGTGGGTTCTATCTGGACATCATCAAGGATCGCCAGTACACCACGGCTGCCGACAGCACCGCGCGTCGTTCCTGCCAGACCGCACTGTTCCACATCTCCGAAGCGCTGGTGCGCTGGATCGCGCCGATCCTGGCGTTCACCGCCGACGAGCTGTGGCAGTTCCTGCCAGGCGAGCGCAACGAATCGGTGATGCTCAACACCTGGTATGAAGGCCTGACTGAAATGCCTGCCGACTTCGAAATGGACCGCGCCTACTGGGAACGGATCATGGCGGTGAAGACGTCGGTCAACAAGGAAATGGAAAACCTGCGCGCGGCCAAGGCCATTGGTGGCAACCTGCAGGCCGAAGTGACCCTGTACGCTGAAGATTCGCTGGTCGCCGATCTGTCGAAGCTGAGCAACGAACTACGCTTCGTGCTGATCACTTCGACTGCCAGCGTTGCTCCATTGGTGTCTGCTCCGGCTGATGCGGTGGTTACCGAGGTCGCGGGCCTGAAACTCAAAGTGCTCAAGTCCAGCCACGCCAAGTGTGCCCGTTGCTGGCACCATCGCGAGGATGTGGGGGTAAACCCTGAGCATCCGGAAATCTGCGGCCGTTGTGTAGACAACATCAGCGGTGCAGGCGAGGTCCGTCACTATGCCTAACGCCTCGTTTGGCCGTCTGGCCTGGCTGTGGTTGAGCGTGCTGGTTCTGGTCATTGACCAGGCCAGCAAGTATTACTTCGAGAACGCCTTGAGCCTGTACCAACAGATCATTGTGATTCCGGACTTCTTCAGCTGGACCCTGGCCTATAACACCGGTGCTGCCTTCAGTTTTCTGGCAGACGGTGCCGGCTGGCAGCGCTGGTTGTTTGCCCTGATCGCCATTGTGGTCAGTGCCGTGCTGGTCGTCTGGCTCAAGCGTCTGGGGCGCGACGATACATGGTTGGCTGTTGCACTGGCGTTGGTACTTGGCGGCGCACTGGGCAACCTATACGACCGTATTGTGCTGGGCCATGTGATCGACTTCATTCTGGTCCATTGGCAGAACCGCTGGTACTTCCCGGCGTTCAATGTCGCTGACAGCGCGATCACTGTCGGCGCAATCATGCTGGCGCTGGATATGTTCAAGAGCAAGAAAACCGGAGAAACCGTCAATGACTGAGCAGTCTTCGACTCAAGGCTCGTCTGGTGAGCTGCGCATCGGTCAGAATACGCAGGTCACCTTGCACTTCGCCCTGCGTCTGGAAAACGGCGATACCGTCGATAGCACCTTCGAAAAGGCTCCGGCCACGTTCAAGGTTGGTGACGGCAACCTGTTGCCCGGTTTCGAAATGGCGATTTTCGGCTTCAAGGCGGGCGATCGTAAGACCGTGGAAATTCCGCCGGAAAACGCCTTTGGTCAGCCCAACCCACAAAACGTGCAGATCATGCCACGCTCGCAGTTTGTGGGAATGGAACTGTCCGAAGGGTTGCTGGTGATCTTCAACGACGCCGCCAATACCGAATTGCCCGGCGTGGTGAAGGCTTTCGATGATGATCAGGTCACCATCGACTTCAATCACCCGCTGGCAGGCAAGACACTGAGCTTTGAAGTGGAAATCTTCGAAGTGAAGGCGATTCTGGCTTCCTGACCTTCGCCATCAAGCCCGGCCCAGGCCGGGCTGCCCGTACCAACCATGAGGCACAGCATGCAAATCAAACTCGCCAACCCCCGCGGCTTTTGTGCCGGAGTGGACCGCGCGATCGAAATCGTCAATCGCGCTCTGGAAGTGTTTGGTCCGCCGATTTATGTGCGCCATGAAGTCGTTCACAACAAATTTGTCGTCGAAGACCTGCGCTCTCGTGGTGCGATTTTCGTCGAAGAGCTGGACCAGGTGCCGGATGATGTCATTGTCATCTTCAGCGCCCACGGTGTTTCCCAGGCGGTGCGTACCGAAGCAGCTGGCCGTGGCCTGAAAGTATTCGATGCCACCTGTCCGCTGGTGACCAAGGTGCATATCGAGGTCGCCCGTTACAGCCGTGACGGCCGCGAGTGCATCCTGATCGGCCACGCCGGTCACCCGGAAGTCGAAGGCACCATGGGCCAGTACGACGCCAGCAATGGCGGCGCGATCTATCTGGTCGAAGACGAAGAGGACGTCGCCAGCCTGCAGGTGCGCAACCCCCATTCCCTGGCGTTCGTGACCCAGACCACCTTGTCGATGGAAGACACCAGCCGGGTGATCGACGCGTTGCGCAAGCGCTTCCCGGCCATTGGCGGGCCGCGCAAGGACGACATCTGCTACGCCACGCAAAACCGTCAGGACGCGGTAAAGCAACTGGCCGACGAGTGTGATGTGGTGTTGGTAGTGGGCAGTCCGAACAGCTCCAATTCCAACCGCCTGCGCGAACTGGCCGAGCGCATGGCGACTCCGGCGTACCTCATCGACGGTGCCGAGGACATGCAACAGGGCTGGTTCAACGGTGTAGAGCGTATCGGCATTACTGCGGGCGCTTCGGCCCCCGAAGTGCTGGTGCGCGGCGTGATCCAGCAATTGCAGGCCTGGGGCGCGACCGGTGCGGATGAGCTTGCCGGCCGCGAGGAGAACATCACCTTCTCCATGCCCAAGGAATTGCGCGTCAAGTCGCTGCTCTGAGGCTATTCAGCCACACAGCGCTGCATCGATTTTCGTGTCCTCGACCCTCACGCGGCCGGCCGGTGCGACTATCACTCGATAGTTGCTCACCGGCTGGTCTGCAGAGCAAATGTGCAGCGTCCTGGCGGTTCTGCGCCGTAACGTCCCCAACCCGTTGAAACTGATTTCCTCTACACGCTTGCGGTTATCGACCACTCGCGTTGTGCCGCCATTGGCGCGTTCGATCAGCACCGGATCGTTTTCGTCGGGACCTTTGCCATCTGCGTCGAGTATGATCCGCCAGCCGTTGCTCCAGTCGTTCTCGATGGCATGAAGCGTAACGATCTGGTTGCGTGTGATTGCGGCCGCTCTCGCCGAACGAATGCCGCTGGCCAGCTCCCGGGCGGTCGCAAGGCCTCGGCTGGAATCGATGAGTTCCTTGAAAGAGGGGGTTGCGACGTTGGCCAGGATGGCCACCAGTGCAACGACGATCAATAATTCGATCAGTGTGAACCCTGCATGCCTCATATGCTTTCCTCCCTGGAAACCGCGGTTTCAGAACCTTGCGGGCGTTCGTCGTCACAAAACAACCGTACGTCCCGCTATGGATTTTCCTGCGGCATTGCTGCCTTATAGTCGTAACGTCTAGGAGACACTCAATGCGTCATATAGCCAAGGGATTCAGCCTCATCGAATTGTTAGTCACTGTGTCCCTGGTGGGCATCCTGGCGGCTATCGCTATCCCGAATTTCACCAGCTCCATCCAGAGCAACAAGGCCGATACCGAACTCAGCGATTTGCAGCGGGCGCTCAACTATGCGCGACTCGAGGCGATAAACAGGGGAGTGGCGGTGCGTATAGCGCCGACCAGCGGGACGGCGTGGACCAACGAATTGCAGGTGTATCTGGTTTCCGATACTCAGACGACGCCCACTGCGCTGCGAAAAATAGCGGCCATGAGCAGCGGCGCCACGCTGGTGGCCGATAACAATGCCACAGCAATTGATTTCAACAACCTGGGCGCGCTCATTGCCCCGGCTGCGGCGGTGACCATGACTTACACCCGAGGCACCATTAGCAAAACCATAAAGGTCTGTCTGACCGGTCGTATCACCTTGGGTGGAGGCTGCTAATGGCTGGTGAAACCCGATATCGCCAGACCGGTATGACCTTGATCGAGGTACTGGTCTCGGTATTGATTCTGGCCATCGGCCTGCTGGGCGCCGCGGCCATTCAGCTCAACGCGCTCAAGTACACCGACAGCGCGACCATGAGCAGTCAGGCGAGCTTCATTGCTTACGACATGATGGACCGCATCCGCGCCAATGTTGATGGTAATGCCAGTGCCAATGGGTCGACCAATGTACTGGCGACTTATGCCTTGGCGAATCTGGATGCGGCGCCAGCGGCCAATCCGAACGATGCCAGAGCGCAGGATCTCTCTGATTTCAGAGGCAACATCATCAACTTTGCAGGCTCGAGCGGTACTGGCAGCATTGATATCACCGGAGCTCCTGAAGTGACCATTAACATCGGCTGGAGCGACACAAGGGCTGCGGGATCGAGCAATCAGGCAACCGGGAACACGACCGGCAGCCCGAGCAACCGGAGTTTTACGCTGACCTCGCGGATCGGGGTCAACCCATGAGAAAGCTTTCCAGAGGCTTCGGTCTGGTCGAAATCATGGTGGCGCTGGTCCTGGGGCTGGTGGTCAGCCTGGGTATCGTGCAGATATTCACGGCTGCCAGAGGCACCTACCAGAGCCAGAATGCCGCAGCGCGGATGCAGGAGGATGCGCGTTTCCTGCTGAGCAAACTGATTCAGGAAATCAGGATGACCGGCATGTATGGCTGCCTGAGCTTCAAAAACTACACGCCTGTATCTCCTGCTATCCAGTGGCCGATCGCACTGGATACTCCAATTCTCTGGGATAATCCGAGCAGGACGCTGACGCTGGTGACTGCCGACGTGGGGACCACAGGCAGTACGCCCACCTGGACCATCGTTTCAGACTGTCAGTCCAAGACGCAGCTTTACGCCAGTACTCGTGCGCCAGATACGGGGCAGACGGCCTTTCCGTTGCGGCAGTTGGTCTACACGCTCAGCGGAACAGACTTGACCATAAAATATGGCACGGATGGCACTCCGCAGCCGCTGTTGCAGAACGTCGCGGACTTCAGTGTTTCTTTCGGCATGACGGGTAACCCGATGTCCTATACCACGGCTGTTACCAAGGCCAACGCCGACGCTGTGCGCAGTGTGCGTATCAGCCTGACGCTGCAGGATGGGCAGAACGGCATCGTCAAGCCTCAGCAGTACAACGTTGTCGCTTACTTGCGTAATCGCTTTTGAACGGGCCGGGCATGAACAGGATCGTGCGATTCAAATCGATACAGGCTTTCCCTGCACGGCAGGGCGGTATGGTGTTGCTGGTCAGTCTGGTGTTTCTGCTGCTGCTCACTCTGCTGGGTATCTCTTCCATGCAGAACGCCACGCTGCAGGAAAAGATGGCGGGAAGCGTCACCCTGCGCAATCAATCCTTCCAGAAGGCCGAAGCGGCATTAAGGCTGGGTGAGTCTTCGATCAAGGTGGCCGGATACACGCTGGCCAAGTGTACAAACTGCGCCCCACCCGCTGAATCAACCACGCTGACCGCCGCGGGAGTGGGGGCGTCCGGGGTGAGCTGGCTGGCAGCAGCAGGTGGTGGCTTTTACGGTGTACAGAATCTGGGGACCACTGCGACACCTGTGAATCGGCCACCGATCTGTACCGGGACAGTAACGCTCTATCGCGTGACATCAGTCGCTATTCAAGGCACGTCGCGCACGGTGCTGGAGAGTATTTATGCCAATTGCTGAGAAACTCCGTCGCAGCCTGAAGTATCTCGGCGGTGCGCTTTTGGCTTTTTATGCCCTTACGCCCGTGTATGCGTTTACGCCAGCACAAGTACCGTTGCTCAGTGCGTCGGCCGTGCCGCCTAACCTGATGCTGCTGGTGGATAACTCCGGGAGTATGTACAACATCATCTGGGCCGCCGGCTTTGATCCGACGGTGACCAATCGTCCGTCGATTATCTATGCGCAGCCAGGGTCATGCGGTGTTTTTAACTGCAGAGGCGTCTCCATTCAGGGCGACGACACGCTCTCGCTGGACTCTGCCGGGCCTTACACGTGCAGAAGCGACTACACCTACGTTGCGCGTGACAACGTGGGTTACTGCCTGAAATTGCCCGATCCGGCCGGCAACGAGAGCACCACTCGCTACACTGCAGATTACCTCTCTTATCTGGTTGACTTGACGCGGGCCGCCAACACAACTACCAAAGACTTCACCGTCAATAACATCATTCCCAACGATTACCGTATCAATGTCGCGCGCAACGTTTCATTGAACCTTGTTGCCAACAACAAATCCCTGAGAATCGGTCTGGCCGGGTTCAACCCGCCGACCAACGCTGATCCCGGGCGTGGAGGGAAGATTTCCAGACCTGTTGCAGACCTGTCCCCTGTCGCCAGTAACGCTTACAACAACGGCGGTGTCAGCCAGGCTGATGCAAACGATAATGTCACTGCCCTCAATGCGGCCATCAATGCACTGCGAGGCGACTCCAATACGCCGTTGGCCGAAACGTATTATGAGATAACCCGCTACTTTCGGGGCATGACCCCGTATTACGGTTATAGCGGGGCACCGACGATCTACACCAGCCCTATACAGTACCGGTGCCAGAAAAACTTTGGCGTGGTGATCACTGACGGCTTGCCGACATACGATCGGACGTTCCCGACCAACGATCCGGAGGATGTACTCAATACCTCACGCTCACTGCCCAATTGGGACTTGAATGCGGCCAATGACGGGGCCAATCTTAATGGTGATGGTGAGGGCGATACGCTTTATCTGGACGACCTCGCCAAGTTCGCCTATGACATCGACATGCGAAGAGCGAGCAGTACACCTGCCACTGACCTGACCAAGAAAAGTTGGGACACAGACGGCTTCTCTCAACAGAACATGACTACCTACACCATTGGTTTCACAGCCGCCAACCAGATGCTGATAGACGCTGCTGACAATAACCATGGGCACGGCAAGTATTTCCAGACCAATGACAGCGCCGGTTTGAACAACGCCTTGAACCTCGCATTGAGCGATATCTATGCCAAGGCCGGTTCGGGCGGCGGTGGCGTGGCAAACTCGTCCACCCTTCAGGCGGGCAGCCGCTTCTACCAGACGCTTTATGACCCGACGGACTGGCATGGCACGATCAAGGCTTACAATCTGGACGCTACGACAGGAGCGCTGAGCGCCCCTGTCTGGTCCACCGATACCACGATCACCAGCAGCACCAAGGCGCCTGTGTTCGAGTCATGGAGCACAGCGGCGACACCGACGAAAATCACTCTGGATTTTCTGAATTTCACGCAGGCTCAGCGTGATGCTTTCACGGCAACATTGCCGACCGGAGTGACCGGCGCGGAAGTTATTGCCTGGGCCAAGGGCACGGCCAATGCCAAGCTTCGTACCCGTACCATGCTCCTGGGCGATATCGTCAATTCATCACTGGGCGCAGGGCTGCCGACAGAGAAAACGGCTTCTGACCTGCTCGGAGACACCACGTACACCACTTACCTGTCTGGCAAGTCCAGCAACATGAGTTCCAGTCTGCTGGCCAACGCCAACGATGGCTTCTTCAATGTGATCGACGCCAGCTCCGGTGCGCGTAAATACGCGTATATGCCGTCCACGTCTCTGAGTTCATTGGCGACCATTTCATCCTCTTCCTACGGTTCCGGCGTTCACCGTTTCACGGTGGATGGTCAGATTGCAGTCTTCGATACGCAGGCATCCGCAGGGAGTGTATGGCGCACGGTGGCGTATTCCGGGCTGGGCGCTGGCGGCAAGGCTTTTTTTGCGATCAAGCTTTTCGAAGGTTCGGCAGACAGCATCGGGGCATTGTGGGAAGTCAAGGCTCCCGACACTTCAGACACCAACAACAAGTTCAACAACCTTGGATACACCTACTCCAAGCCGGATGTAGCACGTATGGCCGACGGCACGGGGATCGTTGTTGTTGGCAACGGTTATGGCAGCTTTACCGGCAGGGCGTCTCTGTTTGTACTGAACGCCAACACCGGACAGTTCATTGCCGAAATCCCTACTCCAGTCATTGGCAGTGAAACGGATAACGGGCTGTCTTCGGTGAAACTTCGGGTCAATTCGCAGAACGTCGTTCAAGCGGCTTACGCTGGCGATCTCAAAGGCCGCCTATGGAAGTTCGACATGAGCGGGGCCGCAGCTTCCAGCTGGAAAGTCGCGTTCAATGGCTCACCGCTGTTCACTGCGCCTCAAGGGGCCAGTCAGTCGATTACCGTTCAGCCGTTGTTGCTGGACCATCCCCTCAACGGCAAGATTGTGTATTTCGGCACCGGTAAATTCAGCGAAACCACGGACAAGCAAACCAGCGCGTTGCAAGATTTCTATGCCATCTGGGATGGCGATAATGGATCAGGCAACATCGTTGAGGCCAATCTGCAGCCCCAGGCCATCAATGGGACGGTGGTCGGAAGTGGCAATACGTATTACACCACGACTTCCAATGATGTGGATTGGGGCACTAAGAAAGGCTGGTACCTGCCGTTGGCAACCACGGCTCCTTATGTCGGCGAACGGATTATCTATCCGGCACAAACCTCACGCGGTCGTATCATCTTCACCACGGCGGCAGTCAACTCTACCGATCCCTGCGAAAGTACCGGGACCGGGCGCCTGTTCGAGCTGAATGCCGCGACTGGCAGCATGCTTAATTACCAGGTACTGGATACCAACAATGACGGCGATATCAACTCTTCGGATTTGATCATTGGCGGTCTCGGTATCGGTACCGGTATCCCGGTAGTGGCTTCTATCGTTGCCGGTACCAATGGGGCCAACGATAACAAGTACGTGATTGACTCCAGCGGCGGCGAGCCCACCAAGCTTAATGAGAAGGGCGGCAGTGCCAACGTCTTCCAACGCATCATGTGGCGACAAATCCAATAGGGAAACTAGACATGCGAGCGACATCCAGGGGCTTTACGTTGATCGAACTCATGATCGTCGTGGCGATTGTCGGTATTCTGGCGGCCATCGCGTATCCCAGCTACACCGAGTACGTGAAGCGTACCCAGCGGTCGGCGATTGCCAGCCTGCTGTCCGAGCAGACCCAGGCGCTGGAGCGCTTCTATTCGCAAAAGGGAACTTATGCTGATTACAAGGGTGTGGTTGCCAGCAATGCGTACTACACGATTAATCCGGTCCTCAACGCCACCGACTTCACCCTGACGGCTACACCCATAGCCGGCACGCTGATGGCCGGTGACAAGTGCGGCAGTTTCGTGATCACCAACACCGGTGCGCGCAGCAACACTGGCGCTACCTCGGGCGTGACCACCAAAGACTGCTGGGGCCGCTAAAACCGTTTTTCTTGTCCCGAGACCAAGATGTCCAAGCAAAAAACAGTCATTGTCGGCGGTGGCGTCATAGGTCTGCTGACCGCCTTCAATCTCGCCTCCGAGCAGGTCAGCGTCGTTTTGCTTGATCGCTCGGGTGTCGGGCAAGAGTCTTCCTGGGCGGGCGGCGGGATTGTTTCGCCGCTTTACCCGTGGCGCTACAGCCCGGCAGTCACCGCGCTGGCGCACTGGTCGCAGGACTTCTACCCGCATCTCGCCGAGCGGTTGCTCGCACAGACCGGCATCGATCCCGAGGTTCACAAGACAGGCCTGTACTGGCTCGACCTTGACGACGAACAGGCCGCGCTTGAATGGGCGGTGCGCGAGAAACGCTCGTTGACCAGTGTCGATATCTCGGCGGTGAATGATGCCGTACCGGTTCTGGGGGAGGGCTATTCGCGGGCCATCCACATGGCCGATGTGGCCAACGTGCGCAATCCCCGGCTGGTCAAGTCGCTCAAGGCTGCCTTGCTGGCGATGCCCAATGTCGAGATTCGCGAGCAGTGCGAAGTCAGCGGTTTTGTGCGCGAGGGCAGCAGGGTTTCGGGCGTGAGCACGCCTTCAGGCGATGTAACCGGGGATCGGGTGATTCTGGCAGCGGGCGCGTGGAGCGGTGAACTGCTCAAGACCCTTGGTCTGGACCTGCCAGTCGAGCCGGTAAAAGGCCAGATGATTCTCTACAAGTGTGCGTCGGACTTTCTGTCGAGCATGGTGCTGGCCAAAGGGCGCTACGCGATCCCGCGCCGTGACGGCCACATACTCATCGGTAGCACCCTGGAGCATGAAGGTTTCGACAAGACCGCCACGCATGCCGCGCTGGAAAGCCTCAAAGCGTCGGCCATCGAATTGCTTCCGGAGCTGGCCAACGCTGAGCCTGTCGCCCAATGGGCAGGCCTGCGTCCCGGCTCGCCCGAGGGCATTCCGTTCATCGGGCCCTTGGCCGGGTTTGATGGCCTGTGGCTCAACTGCGGTCATTACCGCAACGGCCTGGTGCTGGCCCCGGCTTCCTGCCAGTTGATCACTGACCTGCTGCTGAACCGCGAGCCCATTATTGATCCTGCGCCTTATACACCTTTAGGGCGTCTGCATTTTCCGACTGACTGAATTCAGGCAGGCTGTGTCTCCAGTCGTCGCTCGCTGCCATCCTGCCTGATCCTGAACCAGATCGAGTACATGGCTGGCAGAAACACCAGGGTCAGCACCGTGCCCGCAAAGGTGCCGCCGATCAGCGTGTAGGCCAGCGTGCCCCAGAATACCGAATGGGTGAGCGGGATAAAGGCCAGAATGGCGGCCAGCGCCGTCAGTATCACGGGGCGCGCACGTTGTACGGTAGCCTCGACCACCGCTTGAAACGGGTCGAGCCCCGCCTGCTCGTTGTGGTGTATCTGGCCAATCAGAATCAGCGTATTGCGCATCAGAATGCCGGACAGTGCGATCAGCCCGACCAGTGCATTGATGCCGAATGGCTGCTGAAAGAGAATCAACGTAGGCACCACACCGATCAGCCCCAGCGGACTGGTCAGGAAGACCATGACCATGGCGGATATCGAACGCACCTGAAGAATCAGAATGATCAGCGTGACCGCCAGCATGATCGGAAACAATGGCAACATCGCTGTCATGGCCTTGCCGGACTCCTCGATTGAACCTGCCTGCTCGATCCGGTAACCGCTGGGCAGCTTGTCGATAATTGGCTGTAACTGTCGGGTTATGGCTGCCGACACATCCGGTGGTTGCAGGCCGTCGGCTATGTCGCCCCGCACAGTGATGGTCGGCGTGCGGTCGCGCCGTCGCATCACCGGTTCCTCCATACGCACATCAACGGTACCAATCTGCGACAGCGGAACACGTTGCCCGTCGACGCCGGTGAGGGTGAAGTCCATTATCCTTGCCGGATCAAGTCGGGTGTCGCCAGCGGAGCGTACAACCACCTGCACGGTGCGAATATCCTCGCGCACTGCCGTAACGGGCAGACCTGTCAGGAGAAACTGCAGTTGCTGAGCCACCTGACTGGAACTCAGCCCCATGGCCTGCATACGGTCCTGTTGCAAAGTGAAATGCAGCGCCGGAGTACGTGTGCCCCAGTCGGTATTGACGGTGCGCATCATCGGGCTGGCGTTCAGAACCTGTTGCACCTGCGCCGCAATGCTGCGCAGTGTTTCCGGGTCGCGTCCGGCAATACGGTAAGCGACGGGGTAGGGCGAATAGGGGCCGAAGACCAGTTGCGTGACCCTTACCCGCGCTTCTGCAGCCAGTCCCTCGGAAATAGCCTGGCGCAATCGGTGTTTCAGCGTTTCACGCTGTTCCTGGCTGTCGGTGCGCACTACGATCTTGGCGAATGACGGGTCAGGCAATTCCGGCCCCATCGCCATGTAGAAGCGTGGCGCACCCTGACCAATGTAGGCGGTGACGATCCCGGCTTCCGCCTGTTCAGCCAGCCAGCTTTCCACTTTTGCAGCGGCTGCACTGGTTTGAGAAATCGAGGTGCCATAAGGCATCTGCAGTTCGATCAATACTTCAGGACGATCGGACACTGGAAAGAACTGTTTCTTGACCAGTCCCATGCCCAGCACGGCCAGCACAAAGAGCCCGATGACCGAGCCTGCTACCAGCCATTTGCCTGCAATGACGCGCGCCAGAATCCGACGGAAGCGGTTGTAGCGCGGCGTGTTGTAAAGCGCCTGATGTCCACCTTCGATCTGCTTCACATCAGGCAACAATTTGACGCCCAGATACGGGGTGAAAAACACAGCGACCACCCACGAGGCAATCAGCGCGATACCGACGATCCAGAACATGTTGCTGGTGTATTCGCCTGCCGTGGAGCGCGCGAAGCCGTTGGGCATGAAGCCGACGGCGGTGACCAGCGTGCCGGATAACATCGGCGCGGCGGTGTGGCTCCAGGCATACGCAGAGGCAGCGACGCGGTCGTATCCTTCTTCCATCTTCACCACCATCATTTCGATGGCGATGATCGCATCATCTACCAGCAGCCCGAGTGCCAGGATCAGCGAGCCCAGCGTGATCCGGTCGAAATTCTTGCCGCTCATGGCCATGATCACGAAGACCACCGCCAGGGTCAGCGGGACGGCGGCAGCAACCACCACACCCACACGCCAGCCCATGCTGATAAAACAGACCAGCATGACCACCAGCAGTGCGACGAAGAACTTGATCATGAACTCATCGACCGCCGAACTGATATTGACGGCCTGATCCGTGACCTTGCTCAGGCTCATGCCCAGTGGCAGTTCGGCGTTGATCGCGCCCACTTCCTGGTCCAGTGCCTTTCCCAGGTCCAGCCCGTTCCAGCCATCGCGCATGACAATCCCCAGCAGCAGCGCAGGCTCGCCGCCGTTGCGAATCATGAACGTCGCCGGATCTTCGTAACCGCGTTTTACTGTGGCAATGTCCGCCAGCTTCAATGTCCGGCCCTGTGCCACAACAGGCGTATCGCGAATTTTCTGCAGCTCATCGAAAGCGCCGTCGAGCCTGATAAATACCTGCGGTCCTCGGGTTTCGACCGAACCCGCGGCGGTCAGCGCGTTCTGGTCGTTCAGCGCGGCAAATACCGTTTGAGGGCTGATACCCAGCGTTGCCAGTCGCTCGTGAGAGAACTCGACGTAGACTCGCTCGGGCTGCTCGCCCACTATATTGACCTTCTTCACTCCCGGCACATGCAGCAAGCGCTGGCGCAGCGATTCGGCGTCACGCGCCAGTACGCGTTGCGGCTCGCCTTTGGCCTTCAGCGCGAACAGCGCGAAGGTGACGTCCGAATACTCGTCGTTGACCATCGGCCCGATAACCCCGGACGGAAGGGTCATGGCCTCGTCACCGATTTTCTTGCGCGCCTGGTAAAACTCATCCGGCACTTGCGACGGCGGCGTGCTGTCGAGCAGAGTCAGGGTTGTGAATGCCATGCCCGGTCTGGTGTAGGTTTCAGCGCGGTCGTACCAGCGCAGCTCCTGAAGGCGTTTTTCGATCTTCTCCGCCACCTGATCCTGCATCTCCTGGGCGGTTGCTCCCGGCCAGACGGACACCACGGTCATTACCTTGACTGTAAATGCCGGGTCTTCGGCCCGGCCCAGTTTGAAAAAGGCAATGATCCCGGCCAGCGAAATCAGGCAAACAAGGAACAGGGTAATCGAGCGCTCGCGGACGGCCAGCGCTGACAGATTGAAACGATCATTACTCATGGGCGCGCGCTCTGTGCCAAGGCCGCTTGAGCGGTCACTCTTACTTGCTGGCCTTCGTGCAGAAGGTGCGCGCCAAGTGCGACTATTCGTGTGCCTGGCTTGAGCTGCGTACTGATGCGGGCTTGCTCGTCATCAAGCTGCTGAACCACTACTGGCGTCCAGTAAACCTGTGCTGGCTCCCCTTGAATGACCCAGATGCCCGGTCCCTTGCCTGCGTCATACAGCGCGCCGATTGGCACCCGCAACGTGCTTTGCCCGGCGCTATCTGCGCTGGGGATTTTCACGGTGATGGTGGTGCCCAGTGGGGCATTTGCCATCTCGCCCTCGAGTATCCAGCGAGCTTCAAAGGTGCGGGTCTGACGGTCCGCAACGTCCGACAGCTGTCGCAACCGTGTTGTGGCGTTGAGGTCCTGATTGCCGAACAGCGTGGCCTGGGCGGTAGAACCGATACGGGGGCGCAGGTTTTCCGGAAGTTGAATAACCGCTTCACGCGGTCCGGCGTGTGCCACCCGTACCACGGCTTGCCCTGCACTGACGACCTGTCCGGGCTCAACGAGGGTTTCCATGACAATGCCGTCGGCATCCGCCACAAGGTCTGCGTAGCGAGTTGCATTGAGAGCAACTTCTGCCTGCGCTTCGGCTGCACTGAGTCGAGCCTTGCCGAATCCGCCGTCGACTTGATCTGGTCGTAGCTTGACGCTGAAATGGCGCCACTGCTGCGCAGGCTTCGGTAACGTATCTCTTCGTCTGCGGCCTGCTTTGCCTGGGCTCTGGCCGCATTCACTGCTTCGCGTTGGGCGTTGGCAGCGAGCTTCAGGTCGGCTGGGTCGATACGCATCAACGGTTGACCGCGCTTGACGGCCTGTCCGGTATCGACAAACCGCTCCAGCACCTTGCCGGACACCCGAAAACCAAGATCGCTTTGCACCCGCGCCGCCACGGTTCCGGTGAAGGAACGGGGCTCCAGGCCGGCCTCCTGGAGGCTCGCAACGCGCACCAGTGGCGCGTCTGTGCGCGGGTCCGCTGGCGTTTTTTCGTTGCAGCCGGTCAGGACAGCCGGCAGAACACTGGCGAGAGCAAGCAAAACGAATCGGTGCCGGAGCATGGGAATCTCAATGTGCAGTGATCAGTGTCTGCACTTTGATTCCAGTGACCAATTTAGTCAATAGTCACAAGTGTTGTTTTGTTAAGGCGACAGACTGCGCAGCACCAGGCTGGATAACTGACTCGGCCCTTCGTCGGTGTGCTCGAAGCTGTATTGCAGCAGCAGCGGGTTGATGTAGGGGCGCATGACCAAATAGATCGCCATGACCGTTTCATCAAGAGGCGTCTTGCGCTCAAAGTCGCCGGTCTGTCGGCCTTCCTGCAGAATGTCCCGGAGAGTTGCCTTGAGGTGTTCCTCGTAAACCAATGTTGCCTGCCAGCGTTCGGTAGCTGCCGATGTGGCTATTTCGTACAGCTTACGGTCCTGCGAAAACAGGCGAATGCTGGCCTCAACGACTGATTTGAACATGCGTCGCAGCTTTTCCGGTGGCTGGTCCGTTTGGCTGATTGCGGCGCTGACTTCGGCCTCGATTTCACTCAGGCAGTGGGCGCAGATCATCTCGCCGATGGCCTGTTTGGACTCGAAGAACTTGTAAATGTACGCCTTGGAAAAGCCGATCGCCCTGGCGAGATCGGACACGGTGGTCTTGCCGTAACCGTACTGGCTGAAATGTTCGGTGGCCGCAATCACGATCTGATCACGAATCTCATGGTCCACCGGACCACGACCTGCTGCGGGATTGCTGATGTTTTTGCTCATGGGGCGGAGCTTACTGACATTGGAGTAAGTGGACAATAAGTGACATTGTTGGGGATTGGTCACGAACATTACGGTCTCAACGCACGCGACATCCAACCGGGGCCGGACGCAGAGCGTCCAGAAATGGCATGCCGACGCGGAGCGTCGCACGATAGTGGAGATTATCGTTGCCCAGACACTTATCGTTCCTCACGCTCTGGTATGACCCCCGAAGGTTGGACGCAACCTTTGGAGGCGTCATGGGTAAATATACAGTGCAGGCAAAACTCGCAGCCGTGAAAGAATATTGTGCCGGCAAGGCAGGGTTGAGGGATGTTGCGCATCGCCACGATGTGAACTGCCCCCCAAAAGTTGGACGGTTTTAGCTTGCCGCCTGAGCCCTGTATTTTACGGGGCTTTGGCCGTTGAGCTTCAGCTTGATGCGGTCATGGTTGTAGTAGTGGATGTACTCATCCAGACCTGCTTTCAACTCATCGATGCTTTCAAACTGTTTCAGGTAGAAAAACTCGGATTTCAGTGTACCGAAAAAGCTTTCCATTGCCGCATTGTCCAGGCAGTTGCCCTTACGGGACATGCTTTGTTTGACGCCTCGTACCGATAGCTTATGGCGATACTGCGCGTGTTGATACTGCCAGCCCTGGTCCGAGTGCATCACAAGCTTCGGCTCGTCCTGCAACTGCTGAAGCGCCTTGTCCAGCATGCTGGTGACCAGCTCAAAGCTCGGCCTTGTCGACACTTCATACGCCACGATTTCACCGTTGTACAAGTCCATCACGGGTGAGAGATACAGCTTTCGATTGCCTACCTTGAACTCAGTCACATCGGTCACCCACTTCTGGTTCGGGCGTTGCGCGCTGAAATTGCGCTCCAGCAAATTCGGCGCAATGGTTCCGATTACGCCCTTATAGGAGCGGTATTTTTTGGGGCGCACCACTGATCGCAGGCCCAGTTCTGCCATCAGTCGTTCTACAACCTTCTTGTTGACCAAAATACCTGCAGTGCGAATGACCGCCGTGATACGCCGAGCGCCATAAAGGCCTTTCTCCTCGTGGTAAATGCTTTCGACTAACTGTTTCAAAGCAGCATAGGGATCGGGTCTGGATTGCACCTGAACCTGATAGTAAAACGTGCTGCGTGCCAAGCCCGCCAGCCTCAGCAGAGCGCAAAGCGGGAACCGGCCCCTCAGTTGCTTGATGCTCAGGGCTTTTTCGGTTGCCGTCGTTTCTGCTCCTTCAGCTCTTCCAACTTTTTTAGGTAAGCGTTCTCCATGCGCAGATATTCAAGCTCGCTCATCAACTGGTCGCGCGTCTTCTGCGTATCGTCGGCGGTTACTGGTTTGGCGGGATAAGGCTTCTTTGGCATGGCGACAGGCTTTCTTCTGGCAGGAACATACGGGGCTGTACCGCTACTGTAATGCCGCTTTTCCCAAATGACTATTTGGCCGGGATCCCCGATACCAAAATGCGCAGCGGCCTGACGGAGCGATAGCTTGTGTTCACGCCTGTGCTCAAGCACTGAGCGCTTGAAAGCTTCGCTGTATCGAAGACCAGGCTTGCGATGGCCGGTGTGACCATGACTCTTGTAGTTAGCGACCCAGCGTCGAAGCAGGCTGAAATCGATCGAGAACTGGCGGGCTACCATACGAAAGCCCATGTTGTCTTCAAGATACGCTTTGACGACAGTGAGCTTGAACTGCTCTGAATACTTACCCATTTGAACACCCCCGTGAGGTCGGATTGGTGTCCAACTTCTTGGGGGCAGTTCACCAGCGTGGGAATGCCTTGCGTGACGCTCTGCGTCACAAATCTGCGCCGCGCCGCCTATTCAGGATAGGACGCAGAGCGTCCAGAAACGCAAGCCGACGCGGAGCGTCGCACGATAGTCGGTCAGGCTGTGCCGTACGGAGCGCTCAATCCAGGCCCAGTTTCTTCAGCCGGTAACGCAGCGATCTGAAGGACAAGCTGAGCCTTTCTGCCGCTGCGGTACGGTTCCAGCGGGTTTCTTCCAGGGCCTGCAGAATCAGCTTGCGCTCGATGCTTTCGAGGTAGTCTTCAAGGTTGTCGATGTCGGCCAGGCTAGGACCGCTGTGCTCCTGGGGGCTGGCGGACTCTGCAAGGCGCAGGTCGCTGGCATGGATTTCATCGTTTTCACAGAGCGTGTAGGCGCGCTCCAGCATGTTTTCCAGTTCGCGCACGTTACCGGGGAATCGGTAGCTCTTCAGCGTGTCCAGCGCCTGCGCATTCAGGCGCGCCACCGGTTGCGTGCCATTGCCAGCAAGTCGCTTTAGAACACTGGCTGCCAGTTGATCGATGTCCTCGCGCCGCTCGCGCAATGAGGGGACGCGCACTTCGATCACGTTCAACCGGTAATACAGATCCTGACGGAAACGGCCTGCCGCAACCTCTGCATTAAGGTTCTTGTGCGTGGCGCACAGAATGCGTACGTCCACAATCTGCTCTTGCTGGCTGCCTACACTGCGGATTGATTTTTCCTGGATGGCTCGCAACAGTTTTACCTGCATGGCCAGCGGCAGGTCGGCCACTTCGTCGAGAAACAGCGTTCCGGTATGTGCCGCCTGAAACAGACCAAGCTTGTCTTCGTGGGCACCGCTGAAACTGCCCTTGCGATGGCCAAAGAATTCACTCTCCATCAGCTCGGAAGGAATGGCCCCGCAATTCACCGGTATGAACGGTTTATCGATGCGCGGACCCTGCTCGTGGATCAGCCGCGCTACAAGCTCCTTGCCGCTGCCCGATTCGCCGCTGATGTAGATCGGCGCCTGGCTGCGGGCCAGCTTGCCGATCTGGTTGCGCAAGGTACGCATCGCCAGCGAGTCGCCCAGCAGGCGGCTGTCGATGCTGCGGGCTGGCTGGGCGCAAGGCAGGCTCAGCGCACTATTGACCAGTTCGCGCAGCCTGCCGAGGTCGACCGGCTTGGTCACAAAATCGAAAGCCCCGGCTTGAGCGCATTAATCGCGGTGTCCAGGTTGCCGTGGGCAGTGATCATCGCCACCGGCACATGAGGGTAGCCGTGCTGGATATGCTGCACCAGCTCAAGGCCATTGCCGTCGGGCAGACGCATGTCGGTCAGGCACATATCGAACGGCTCGCGGGCCAGCCAGTCGTGGGCCTCGGCAACATTGCGGGCGCATCGGGTGTCGAGTTTCATGCGCCCCAGAGTGATCTCCAGCAGTTCGCGGATATCCGGCTCGTCATCGACTATCAGGATTTTTTGCCGTTGGCTCATGCTCAGCTCGTTTTGAACGGGTGGGCGAAGGTTATGCGCAGGCAACTCCCGCCACCTTGCCGCGGGACGTATTCCAGGTGCGCCTGATTGCTTTCGCAAAGCTCGCGTGACAGATATAGACCAAGACCGGTGCCTTTGCTTTCCGTGGTGAAAAACGGCTCGAACAGCTTGGCCAAATGTTGCTCGCTGACCCCTGGCCCGTCGTCCTGTACTTCCAGAATGGGCAAATCGCTTTGTCGGTCGTGATGCAGCTTCAGCCAGACCTGCGCTGACGAATGATTTCTGCCGCTGTAGCGCAGGCCGTTCTGTAGCAGGTTGGTCATGATCTGGGTCAGTTGCCCGGAATCCATGCGGGTTGTCAGCGTGCCGGGGCTTATGTCGACATGAATCGACTGATTGGGCGCAGAGGAACTGCGAAATTCAGTGACAAAGTGTTCCAGCCAGGTTTTCAGATCGAGCAGTTCGGGCTGCGCTTCGCGTCTGCGCGACAATTGCAGAACATTTTCGATGACCCGATCAATACGCCCCGACTGGTCATGAATGATCTGCCCCAGGCGTCGGTCCGCTGCGCTGAGTTCTTCAGATTCGTTGAGTAACTGTGCGGCATGGCTGACTGCGCCCAGCGGGTTGCGTATCTCGTGGGCAATCCCGGCGGTCAGGCGTCCCAGCGCGGCGAGCTTGAGCTGCTGCGCCTGATGGGTAATCTGCGACAGGTCTTCAAGAAAGATCAGCGTCTGGCGCTGATCGCCACGATTGAGTGCGGCAAAGCTCGGTTGCAGCACCGGCCCGATGGGTGAAGTCGTGACGCTGCGCGGCACCATGATCGGGTTGACGAGCCACTGGCGCAGGCGTTCCACCAACTGCGGCGAGTAAGCGTCGATAACCTGGCCGACCAGTCGCTCGTGGCCCAGTAGGGTAAGGGCACCTTGATTGGCCAGCAGCACCTGACGGTTGGCATCCAGTACCAGAATGCCGGTACGCATGCGTTGCAGGATCAGCGCGTTGAGTTCTTCAAGGCTGTCGACATCCGCTGCACGCTGTTCGGCCAGCACTTCGCTGACCTGCATGCGCGCTGTCAGCGCCTGCACCAGCATTGCGGCGGCGAAGCACAGGGCACCCAGAGAGCCAGCCTGCACGTAGTCGTTGGAAACCGACGGTGTACCGAAGCTGATATAGAACGTCAGGTAGATGATGCCGATGGCAGAAACGGCGGCGATCAGCAAACCGATACGGCCCCGCAGCAATACATTGCTGATTGCTACGGAAGCAATCAACAGATTGCCGATGCCGCTGGAAGGGCCACCCGCCGCGTAGAACAGCGCAGAGAGCATGATTGCGTCAGTCATTGCCAGACTGAACAGCTGCGCCTGACGGCTGGGACGCTCCAGCAGCACGACGACCAGAATGTTGAACACCAGATACAGCCAGCAACCCGAGCGGAACAGGTTTGGATTGGCCAGTTGCAACAGTTCGGTTTCCAGACTGCTGGAAATCAGCAGGACCAGTACCACGCCGATGGTCAGTCGATAAAGGTGGTAAAGCCGCAGAATCCTTTGCGCCTGTGGGCTGGCAAGCGAGGGCGTGTCAGCGGTCACGTGCCGCAGGGCCTTCCAGGCGGTGTGCCTCGCTGCAATACCATTGCTGTGCCTGGCTCAGCGCGCGATCCTGAGGGAGATGAACGCCACAGTGTGCGCAGCGCACCATCGGGGTGGCCGCTATTTCAGGCGGCTCGGCACGGGACTTCGGCTTGGGGGGATTGATCAGGCGCTTGACGAACCAGATCACCGCCGCGATCAACGCGGCCCACATGAGTAAGCGAACCATGACTACCAGCTTAGTGATTGACGATGGCGCAGTGTAGCCAAGGTACAGTCAGGCGCACAGTGGCTGCGGCGCATAAATGTGCTGCATAAAAAAAGAGGCCCGAAGGCCTCTTTCTTAATGCCGTGAAGATCAGTCGAACAGACCCAGGGTCATGTAGCTGAACCACGAACGGCTCTTGGTGCCGTTCGCTTCGGCATCTTTTTCCGCCTGCTCGTCCAGCTCTGCCTGATTTTCCGGCAACAGCTCTTTCGGAATGGCGTCCTTGGCGTCCTGATACTGCTTCTTGATGTCCTGATCGGCACGTGTCTGGCCCGGTGGCAGCGGTGCGCTACCGTCGATCAGACCAAGGGTCGCTTTCGACAGCCACGAGCGGTTGTCGGCTTCGGCCTGACGCGGGGTGAACTTGCCGTCAGCCAATTGCGGGTGGTTCGGGTAGTTGGTTTTGAGCACTTCAAGGCTGGTGGCTGCCAGATCGTCGAGGTGCAGACGCTGATAGGACTCGACCATCACGGCCAGACCGTCACCTACCGATGGCGTCTCCTGGAAGTTTTCCACGACATAGCGGCCACGGTTGGCGGCGGCGACATAGGCCTGACGGGTCAGGTAGTAGTCGGCTACGTGAATTTCGTAGGAGGCCAGCAGGTTGCGCAGGTAGATCATGCGCTGCTTGGCATCCGGCGAATAGCGGCTGTTCGGGAAGCGGCTGGTCAGCTGAGCGAACTCGTTGAACGAGTCGCGGGCAGCGCCCGGGTCACGTTTGGTCTGGTCCAGCGGCAGGAAGCGCGCCAGCAGGCCGACGTCCTGATCGAAGGAGGTCAGGCCCTTCATGTAATACGCGTAATCGACGTTCGGGTGTTGCGGATGCAGACGGATGAAACGCTCGGCAGCGGATTTGGCTGCTTCGGGTTCACCGTTCTTGTAGTTCGAGTAGATCAACTCGAGCTGGGCCTGATCAGCGTAGCGACCGAACGGATAGCGTGATTCCAGCGCCTTGAGTTTCTCAGTGGCACTGTTATAGCTGTTATTTCCCAGGTCGGCCTGCGCCTGCTGGTACAGCTCGACTTCGCTGAGGTTTTCGTCGATGACTTCCTTCGACGAACAGGCCGCAGTCAATGCGAGGATGGCGATCAGCAGCAGGTGTTTCACTTGCATGGCGGCTTGCGTCCCTATAACGGCCTGCTGTCTTGGGCGGGGCCGTCCTGTTATGATGAGCGCCCCGCGATACCGGCGGGACAAAAGACGCCGTATTTAACCACAAGCGCGCTGCCGAAACCAAAGGCTAGCCGCCACCTAGTCTGGTCATGTCCGAAAATATAGAACTCCGCGCAGAGGTGCCGTCCGAATTGGGCGGTCAACGCCTCGATCAAGTCGCCGCACAATTATTCGCTGAGCACTCGCGCTCGCGCCTTTCCGCCTGGATCAAGGACGGCCGCCTGACTGTGGACGGAGGCGTATTGCGCCCCCGCGACATCGTGCATGGTGGCGCTGTTCTCGAGCTGATTGCCGAGCAGGAGGCCCAGGGTGAATGGGTTGCTCAGGACATCGAGCTCGACATCATCTATGAAGACGACCAGATCCTCGTCATCAACAAGCCGGCGGGTCTGGTGGTGCATCCGGCTGCCGGTCATGCCGACGGCACGCTGCTCAATGCCTTGCTGCACCATGTGCCGGACATCATCAATGTTCCGCGCGCCGGCATCGTGCATCGTCTGGACAAGGACACCACTGGTCTGATGGTTGTCGCCAAGACCATTCAGGCACAGACCCAACTGGTTACCCAGTTGCAGAGTCGCAGTGTCAGCCGTATCTACGAGTGCATCGTGATTGGCGTGGTGACCGCAGGCGGCAAGATCGACGCACCGATCGGCCGTCACGGCCAGCAGCGCCAGCGCATGGCGGTGATGGAGGGCGGCAAGCAGGCGGTCAGTCATTACCGCGTGCTGGAGCGCTTCCGTTCGCACACCCATGTACGGGTCAAGCTGGAAACCGGGCGTACCCACCAGATTCGCGTGCACATGGCGCATATCAACTATCCGTTGGTCGGCGACCCTGCCTACGGCGGTCGTTTCCGTATTCCGCCAGCGGCCAGCCTGACCATGGTCGATTCGCTCAAGACCTTCCCGCGGCAGGCGTTGCATGCCCGCTTCCTGGAGCTGGATCATCCGACCACCGGTAAACGCATGAGCTGGGAATCGCCATTGCCGGACGATTTCGTCTGGTTGCTGTCCCTGCTCAAGCAGGATCGCGAGGCGTTCATCGGGTGAATGACTGGCTGATACCTGACTGGCCTGCGCCAGCACAGATCAAGTCCTGCGTTACCACTCGCTCGGGTGGGGTCAGCCTGGCCCCGTTCGACAGCTTCAATCTGGGCGATCACGTCGATGACAGCCCGCAGGCCGTGGCGAGCAATCGCCAGCGCCTGACCGCCAGTCTCAAGGCTCAGCCCGCCTGGTTGAAGCAGGTGCATGGCGTAGACGTTGTACCTGCCGATCCATCCCGTGTCGTCGAGGCCGATGCCAGCTGGACGAGCACGCCAGGCGTGGCCTGCACCATCATGACCGCCGACTGCCTGCCCGCGCTGTTCTGTCGTCGTGACGGTACGCGTGTGGCTGCCGCGCATGCCGGCTGGCGCGGGCTGGCGGCCGGGGTGCTGGAAGCGACGGCCGACAGCCTGCAGAGTGCTCCCGAAGACATTATGGTCTGGCTGGGGCCGGCCATCGGCCAGCCGTCGTTCGAAGTCGGCCCCGAGGTGCGCGAGGCCTTTACCGCCAGCCACCCGCAGACAGCCGCTGCGTTTGTCCCAAGTTCGAATCCTGATCGTTTCATGGCCGACATCTATGCGCTCGCCCGGTTACGACTGGCAGCCCAAGGTATCTCTGCCGTGTACGGCGGCGGGCTGGATACCTTCACCGACCCGCGCTTCTTTTCCTACAGGCGTGCCACGCGCACTGGCCGCTTCGCTTCGCTGATATGGACCGAACACGCCTGATTGCCGGGCTGTTTTGCACATTCCAGCTAGACTTGCCTGAACACTCGTCTGATCTGTATCAACCCCGGCCCGCTTGAAACGCGCAGAATCGTCCGCATCTAACTGGCTATTCAGCAGGTTTTCTTTATAGGTGTGTTCATTGCTCCGGCCTGCATTAAAGGAAGGTGACTAATGCGTATCGACAGATTGACCAGTAAATTACAGTTAGCGTTATCCGATTCCCAGTCGCTGGCCGTTGGCCTCGACCATCCCGCCATCGAACCTGCGCACTTGATGCAGGCGCTGCTTGAGCAGCAGGGCGGTTCCATCAAGCCTCTGCTGTTGCAGGTAGGCTTCGACATCAACAGCCTGCGCAAGGAACTGAGTGCAGAGCTGGACCGCCTGCCAAAAATCCAGAACCCCACTGGCGACGTCAACATGTCGCAGGATCTTGCGCGCCTGCTTAACCAGGCCGACCGTCTGGCACAGCAGAAAGGCGATCAATTCATTTCCAGCGAGCTGGTGCTGCTCGCGGCAATGGACGAGAACAGCAAGCTCGGCAAATTGTTGCTGGGGCAGGGCGTCAGCAAGAAAGCCCTGGAAAACGCCATCAACAACCTGCGCGGCGAAGGTGCCGTGAATGACCCTAACGTCGAAGAGTCGCGTCAGGCGCTGGACAAGTACACCGTCGACCTGACCAAGCGCGCCGAAGAGGGCAAGCTCGACCCGGTGATCGGTCGTGATGACGAGATTCGTCGCACCATTCAGGTCCTGCAACGCCGTACCAAGAACAACCCGGTGCTGATCGGTGAGCCTGGCGTGGGTAAAACCGCTATCGCCGAAGGCCTGGCGCAACGCATCATCAACGGCGAAGTGCCGGATGGCCTGCGCGGCAAACGCTTGCTGTCGCTGGACATGGGCGCATTGATTGCCGGTGCCAAGTACCGTGGTGAGTTCGAAGAGCGCCTGAAATCGCTGCTCAACGAACTGTCCAAGCAGGAAGGCCAGATCATCCTGTTCATCGACGAACTGCACACCATGGTCGGCGCCGGCAAAGGCGAAGGCTCGATGGACGCTGGCAATATGCTCAAGCCTGCGTTGGCTCGCGGCGAGCTGCATTGTGTCGGTGCCACCACGCTCAACGAGTACCGCCAATATATAGAGAAGGACGCTGCACTTGAGCGTCGCTTCCAGAAAGTGCTGGTGGACGAGCCAAGTGAAGAAGACACCATCGCAATCCTGCGCGGCCTGAAAGAGCGCTATGAAGTGCACCATAAGGTCGCCATTACTGACGGTGCGATCATCGCCGCGGCCAAGCTGAGCCATCGCTATATCACCGATCGCCAGTTGCCCGACAAGGCCATCGACCTGATCGACGAAGCCGCCAGCCGCATTCGTATGGAGATCGATTCCAAGCCTGAAGTGCTTGATCGTCTTGAGCGTCGCCTGATCCAGCTGAAAGTGGAAGCTCAGGCGCTCAAGAAGGAAAAGGATGAAGCGGCTATCAAGCGTCTGGAAAAACTCCAGGAAGAAGTGGTGCGCCTTGAGAAGGAATATGCCGACCTCGAAGAAATCTGGACCTCGGAAAAAGCTGAAGTAACGGGTTCTGCACAGATCCAGCAGAAAATAGAGCAGTCCCGTCAGGAACTGGAAGCGGCGCGTCGTCGTGGCGACCTGAACCGCATGGCCGAGTTGCAGTACGGGATCATTCCGGACCTGGAACGCAGCCTGCAAATGGTCGATCAGCACGGCAAACCCGAGAACCAATTGCTGCGCAGCAAAGTGACCGAGGAAGAAATTGCCGAAGTCGTGTCAAAGTGGACCGGTATTCCCGTGTCGAAAATGCTGGAAGGCGAGCGCGAGAAGCTGTTGCGCATGGAAACCCTGCTGCACAACCGGGTAATCGGTCAGGAAGAAGCGGTGGTCGCGGTCTCCAATGCCGTACGTCGTTCGCGTGCAGGGCTTTCCGACCCGAATCGTCCAAGCGGTTCGTTCATGTTCCTCGGTCCGACCGGTGTGGGTAAGACCGAACTCTGCAAGGCGCTTGCCGAATTCCTGTTCGATACCGAAGAGGCGATGGTGCGTATCGATATGTCCGAGTTCATGGAGAAACATTCCGTGGCTCGTCTGATCGGCGCACCACCGGGCTATGTCGGTTACGAAGAGGGCGGCTACCTGACCGAAGCTGTGCGTCGCAAGCCGTACTCGCTGATCCTGCTCGATGAGGTCGAGAAGGCACATTCCGACGTGTTCAACATCCTGTTGCAGGTGCTTGAAGACGGGCGCCTGACTGACAGCCACGGGCGGACGGTGGACTTCCGCAATACCGTGATCGTCATGACCTCCAACCTGGGCTCGGCCCAGATCCAGGAACTGGTCGGTGATCGTGAGGCGCAACGTGCTGCGGTGATGGATGCGGTGGGTACGCACTTCCGTCCGGAATTTGTGAACCGGATTGACGAAGTGGTGATCTTCGAACCGCTGGCGCGTGACCAGATCGCCGGTATCACTGATATCCAGCTGGGCCGCCTACGCAAGCGTCTGGCCGAGCGCGAGCTGGCGCTGACCCTGAGCCCCGAGGCGCTGGACAAGCTGATTGCCGTCGGTTACGACCCGGTCTATGGAGCACGGCCGCTGAAGCGGGCGATCCAGCGCTGGATCGAGAACCCGCTGGCTCAGATGATCCTCTCGGGCAGCTTCATGCCCGGCAGCACCATCACTGGCAAGGTCGTCGACGACGAGATCGTGTTTGCCTGATAGCGCTCGCCAGCTCTATATAGAGGGCCCTCTCGCCGAGGGCCTTTTTTCTGAGGATGCTGCCAGCAGTAAAATCGGGCCTGAAAGGGGCTCTGGGAAAAAATCGCAAATCATTGTCTTAAAAAGCAATTTATAGGGTTGACAGGTGTTTTTAAAATTGTAGAATAGCGCGCCTCAGAGACGTGAACGCAACGATACAAACGAAGCGCAAAGGTCGATGAGATTGAAATCAACGAGTTAACAGCACGCTGGTTTCAAGGCAACAGGTTGTAAAGTTGAATCTGAAATCGATAGTTCCGCGATAGCTCAGTTGGTAGAGCAAGTGACTGTTAATCACTGGGTCCCTGGTTCGAGTCCAGGTCGTGGAGCCAGATTTCGCAAGGTTCAATGAAGTTTCAGTCGGGGTATAGCGCAGTCCGGTAGCGCGCCTGCTTTGGGAGCAGGATGTCAGGAGTTCGAATCCCCTTACCCCGACCATATTTGGGTCGTTAGCTCAGTTGGTAGAGCAGTTGGCTTTTAACCAATTGGTCGTAGGTTCGAATCCCACACGACCCACCATTTTTGGTTCCAAGGTTCACCTTGGAGCCGAATCTTAAAGATCTGATGCCACTCGTATCAGGTCGCAGGCAGCTGGTTGAGGTGCCTTGATTTACCGGGGTATAGCGCAGTCCGGTAGCGCGCCTGCTTTGGGAGCAGGATGTCAGGAGTTCGAATCCCCTTACCCCGACCAAATACTGTTGCTACAGAGCTCGATCTTTAGATTTTTAGGTAGTCGGTCATTGCAAAAAAGCGGACAAGCGTCTTGGTGCGTTTAACCAGGCAAGCAGCCGTCTGGAGCGAAAGATAGCGCCAGCATCTGGTGATGTCAAATTAGAGCGCCCCGTTCCAAGCGAAAGCTTGTGATCGGGGCATTTTTTTTGGAAAAAATTGCTGTGCTGTGCTGTGCTGGCGTAGGCCCGCCTGAGGCAGTCATTAGGCCTCATAACTAAATAATCTGCAGTGCGAAGCATCTGCTGATAATGGCAGATTGAGTATTTTTACAACTGTCTCTATGGCAGCTGGATCACCATGACCTGCCTATCCTTCCGGTCATTTCCAGCATTTCAGGGCGTAGATGCCGAGCATCCTGGCTTGGTACAGGTCTGTCCTCAATCACTGGTTCAGTACCAGTTCCTCCGCCGGCAATGTTGTGTTGTACCCACTTGGTAAGTTCGCCCAAGCTTCTCAACAGATCTTCCGGGCTGGAGCAGCCTAACGGTAGTTGCCTAACAGCAGGGTCGCCTTCATTCAAGGGGGACGGTATGTACTCGTGACTTCCTGACGTGATATCTGGTGCAGCCTGTATTGTCGTACCCGAGTGCGAATTCAAAGGGGCACTTTGTTTTTTGCGCTTTAACTGCACGGTCTGGGCGGGCGTTTTGCCCAAGACGTGCCCCGATGCTCTGTCGGCAACTGCTGTCCTTTCGTGTATCGACGATCCCGAAGTCAAGTCCCTCACTGGAGCAGCTACAGAGTAATGTTTTTCAGCTCGCTGCGCCGCATCTGCTTTTGCCAGGTAGCTGATCTTGGCCGGTCGCTTGCCTCGCTCATTCATCACCGCTCGCATCATCTCGTAGTCAGGCTCTATGTAATCCATCGTCGTTGCGATATTCGAGTGGTTCAGCAGTTTCTTGGTCAAATAGATATTGCGCTCTGGCAGCGTCATCAGCTCGCTGGCGATCGTGTGACGAAACCGGTGAGGAGTCATGCGTACCCCGGTCATCGCGGTGAGCTTTTTGTACATAGCCTCCACCTGATTAGAGTTCATCTCTTGACGACGGTAGTGACCAGAAAATCTGTTTACGTTGAACAGTTGCTCTTCGGGCTGAAAACCCACTGCTTTAGCAGCGTTCATGATGGTTTCCAACTGTGCCATGAGCCCATCCGGGATCGGAATCAGGAACTCACGGTGAGTTTTCTCTGTTTCACCTCTGACTCGGATCAGCCGGTCGCCCAGGTACACATCCGCATAACGCAGGCACAGCAGCGCGTTGAGCCTTAGCCCCGTGTAGTAGAAGGTTTCGAACACGGTGAGCCAGAACCAGGCCGGAGTAATTTCTGTCCGTTTTCCAGTGGCACGTTCTTCTGCTGCCAACACCTTGAGCCAGTTACGAGCGCGGACGCTAGCGTCGTTAGCAACTGTCTTTTTTGGGCGCTTGGGTGGCACCACACTCGTGTTTTTAAATGGGTTAGCAACCATGTCTACCAGACCGTGTTCGATTGCGTAGCCGTAGATGGTGCGCAAATGGCTGGAGTACGTATTCCAACTGCGCTTTGAGATTCTCTCCAGTTCGGATCTGCGCCAGTCGAGCATGTCCCGGTGCGTCGTCTCGCTTGCCAGACGGTCACCGAAGAATCTGACATAGGACTTTGTGGCAGCCCAGTAGATCTTGACCGTGTCCGGCCGTAAATCATGGGTGAGAATGTATTCCTGGGTCAGCTCAGGCAGTGTCATTGTGTTCATTCAGATGCTTCCTTATCTGCCAAGTCCGCCAAGCTGATGACCGGGTTGTCATAGGGCACTTCGCTGAAAACGTCGGTGGGCTCAGTGAGCAGGTAGCCCCGCAGTTGCTTGCTTTTGCGCGGTCCTTTGACCAGGCATGTCCAGATGTTCAGGCCTGCGGGCGTCTTCCGATGTTTTTTCAGCTTCTCAAAAGATCGCTGGACCAATTGCCAGGCTTCGAGATCGCGCTCTTTCGCCTCGTGCTCAATCGCCGGATGCTCAAGCGCGTAACGTTTGAAGATATCCGGACTGACCAGAAACGCCGTGCTGTCCACGGTATGTACACGCGCTTTGGCGTCATTGATGATGATCCGGTGAGAGATCACACCGCCCTTCAGCCAGGTGAGGAAGTTGGTGCCATGATTCGGGGCCGAGTCAGTCGAGTTCTTGGCAGTGTCTGTTGCTGGAGTTGTCTCAAAAACGGGGATGTCAGCCTCAGCCTGCTTGGGCTGACTGAGCCGTGCAGGTGGTTTGGTTGGAAGAGAAAAGGGGATCTGGTCGTCGTCAGTGCTCTCCGGGCTACTTTGCACTGGTGCAGTTGGAGCAGCAGGTACTGGATCGGGAAATAGATCGAGTAGCTCATCCAGCGCATCAAAATCTTTTACTGGTGCCGGTGCTTGTTTCTGCGAGGATTGCTGCGCCGTCTGATTGACCGCGGCAGTTATCTTCTTGTTGTTATCTACCGATAGTGGTTCGGCGGCTCCCACAAGCGCTTGCTCGACTTCTTCCACCGGTCCTGCGGCTTCCACCGTAAGGGTGCCGGTATACGCCTCTGGTCTTTCGGTAGCGTTCGGCCAGATCAATGCCGGCGCGATTTTCAGTACCGTGAGCGTGTTCTTCCAGCCTCGACCATTGTCGATGCTGGCCTTCCAAATGGCTTTTCCCTCTCCATTAGGCTGAATGATTGCCTGATCCTGGAGCAGATTGAACATGGGGGCATTGGACGTCGGAATGTGCTCAATGCCCTGTGACAGCAGATGAGCCCTGAGCTGGTCTACCGCAGGCTTGCTGACAAGCCACAAGCCGTCCTGCGTCAGCCAGCCGTCTGAAGGACCATCGGGCTGGTTCAGCTTGAATTTCTCAGAGATGAGCATCCTCAAGCCTTCGGCCAGCTGCCGCTGAATGGATTGTTTAGGCGCTGACATTGCCCGACCCGGATTGCCGCCGAGCTCTTGCGCCACCGATGCCTGATCCGCCTGTGAGACAATTTCTCCCAGGATGTCGGCATGCTCATATTGCCCTGCGAACGCGAACACCAGTTGGGTCCAGAGCTCGGGAAACCCGCTGAGCCAGTCCAGTGCCTTCGCCGGAATGACATTCGCGTAGATCAGCGACGAAGCAGCTCCATGCAACCGGTAGTCCCGACCTTTCACGTACTTGAATCGGTATGGCTGATCCAGTGGCCCATGCCATGGATGCCAAGTCGTGCCGTCTGCCAGTTCCACCTTGACGTCTACAGCAATCTTGCCCAGGTCATGGACGAGCGCACCATAAGCCGATGCGGCAGACCACGCTTCGGACTGGGCAGCCTGTGACTCGGGCGGAGCTCCGATTGGCAGCAGATACATTTGCCGAATCTTCAGTGCGTAGGCGACGATTTCAAGACCGTGATCCAGCATGCCACCATGATAGGCATGGTGATGATTCTCCGAGGCAGGGAGATGCTGCACCAAGGCTGCGTAGCTCTTGAATGCCTGCACGTATAGCGTATCGAACTGCGCGCGGGGCAGGGACGTTCTCTGCCATATGTTTTCAATGAGCTGACGCCGTCGGGGAGTAGACAGTAACGTGTCGGAAGACTCGGGTTTGATAAACCCTGCAGCAGCATTAGAGGGCGTGGTTGGCGATGTTTTTCTTCGCTGAAAGAAACTAAGCATTGAGGCACCCATGATGAAGTCATGGTGGGCCTTTTGCTCTAAAGGGCTCAGCGTGACAAGTCGAAACCCATATCCATCCTGGAAAGGTTATTACATGAGCCGCCACCTGAATGGTTGGGATCCAAACAGTGTCAGCGAACCGATGTTGCCATGCTTGCCGAAGAAAGTGTAGTCTCCAACTGCTTGTTTAGGTTAGTTTTTTTGTAAATCCAATTTTCATGGAGGACCGCCTTTCGAACCCTTTCGGCGTCCATTTCCGGCGGAATCGCCGGCCTTTTCAGGTAAGGCACTTACCCTTATTCCCCATTCCATTCAAACCCTTCGCTTTGCCCTTTTGCTTCAGCCCATTTTCCCCTTTGGTGCCGACAATCCGGGGCAGGCAAAGATTGAAATCCAGTGAAAGGCCCATGGCAGCGCTTCATGTCTCCAGGTGAAGCGCACGATGGCTGGGACAGCTTTTCAGTCGAAGCACTGTCGACTCGGGCCTCTCAACGGTCGGTATCTGTTGCGCAACTGCTCGTCGAGGGCTTGATTTTCAAGGGGGATTGAGCTGAAGATACCCACTAATGGGTTATCAATTGATATCAATACGACATGCTCTAATCGACCGGCGAGGTGACACATGACCCCAGATGCCAATACGGATTTAAGCGGTGCAGCGCGTTTTGGTCACGTGCTCGGTCGTGGTCTGCGTCGAATACTCAATGTTGAGCGCGCGTTCTGGTTGTTGCTCAGCCGAGCTGGCGTGCCTGGCCTGATCGTGACACCAGTTAAGTGGGCTGCCCGTGTGGCAGTGATCGGCACGTGTGCATTCTTCGCCGCTTGGGGGCTGTTGTACGTACTGTCCTTCACTGTCCTTTTGGCTATTGGGCTCGGTATCGTGAATAGTCCTTCTGTTGAAAATGGTCTATACACACCGCAACTGGATATCTTCGGTGACGCTTTGGAAGATGAACACATTGGTGGTGATTCAGGGTGGATGACTGGTAATCAAGGCTATGGCTATTACCAAAATGGTTTGAAACAGTCGTAAGGGTATTGGTTTGTGGGTGCCGAGATGCATTTGTCTCGGCACCTGCAGCGTATAGCCTATTTTTTCATGTTTCCTTTTACCTCTGACATGATTATATTTGCGCCGCCTCCTCCCGCTGATTTGGCATCTCTCGTACCGTCAGTCAATCCTTGCATTAAACCGCCAATCGTTGCGCCGCCCCATCCCAAGGCGAGCACCCAGAAACTTGGTAGCACAATGAACATCGCGCCAATTACGAAGTCTAGCAGCAAGTCTCCTTGAGCATTGCTGGCTCCAAACACGGGGTCAAAATTGGAGTGGGGAACATTGCTTCCTATCCCGTTACCGTAAAGTGCATCTAAAATCGTGCTGTCGACCCAGCGTGCCAGTTGGAACCAGAAGTCGACAAAGATCAATGCGAACGCAGCAAAAGTGATCGTCATAACGACCTTCAGATCAAACATTCCTACGACTAGCACAAACGGGATGCAGATGATCAGGGCCATCTTTAGGAAGGCCATTGCCATTGGTGCAGCCTGCCGGACGCTGTCCATGGCGGGGTACATCATGAGAGCCCCAGCAGCCTGACCGACGGTAGCAGTCAAGCGCGTCACATCGTTCGCCACTGAGCCACCCACTTGGCCACCGTAGTCGGCGTACACCTGTCCTTGGGTCAGTTGCTGCTTCCGCGGAGAAACGAGATCGCGTATGACTGAATCATTCACCTCGGTCTGAGTCATAAATTTTGCCCATTGAGCAAGTTTGCTCAACAGATCTGGGCTAACTTGTTCCAGCAGCCTGGCTCTCAGGCCGATGTTTGCGTCCGACCACCACTGCGTGCAGGTAGGGAAGCCACCGCCTCCGGTGGTTTGGGGCAGGCCTGCATCGCGAGTTGCGTCATAAGGCCATTTGGTTCGAGGCGTGTGTGACCTAAATCCAGAGAAACCATCATCATAATAGCCTGGCGTCTGCAGGAAGAACCGCGAGCCGATCCAGTTGACGTCGTTCAATTGCTCTTTGGTGAGCGTTGGTTGAGTCATGAATAGTCGCGACCGTGCCAGTGCGTAGCAGTCGTTGGTAAAGTCGGCGACTTCCTGTGCCAGTAGTGGGTCGTTGATACGTGCCCTGTTCACATCCATTCGAACTTGTTGCAGGTCTACACCACAAGGGATCGCCGCGATGGAGGCTGCGGTTGCGGCTTTTGACATCGCATGCACGAATAGCCACCACACAGGAACAACGGCGCTTTTTCCATTCAACGTACTGAATGAGGTATTCCAACCCGTATCGGCAGGGTTGGGGACCGAGTACTGACACTGTTCCGAGCGGCTCCGATCAAACTGCAACGTGTCGATGCTGACCGTCACCAAAGGCATACAGCAGACAATGATGACCAGAATCGCGGTGTAGAAGCGGTTCTCCACTCGAGCCAGCGAGAGTACGCCTTTGTTACCTTCGTCGGCACCCTCAGCACGTGCTTTGAGCCATTCGCTGATGATGATGGCGGCAAACGGCGCGGCCACCAAGCCGCTGTCCTCAATCATGTTCCAGACGCCGCTGTTGATGATCCAGCCCACCAGCGTGAGGTAATACTCCAGATAATCATTGGTGTGTAACATCATAGTGTACTGACTCCCTCGAGTAGGCCGGCACGCCGTAGCTCCATTAATGCAATCAACAGCAGGGCGATCAGCTCACATCGCATTAAGCCTGCGGGAATATCGGACGATGCCTGGTGAACCAGTTGCTTCCTGATCTTGAGCCATCCGAAGGCCAGCGTTGCGTAGACCAACAGCCGCCAGGCCAGCATGTACCCGTAGTGCGTCCTCTGCCATTCGCTGAATTGCTCCAGATCCCCAAACACCTTGTCGACGAACGTCAGAAACGTCACGACCAGTAGCGCCATCAGTAATGACATCAATAGAAAAGTCAGCGCAGCTTTACCCGCTTTTCTCCATCGTCCAGTTTTTGTTGTGGTTGACGTCATCGTCAGTCCTCCTTCTTGGGGCTTTGCAATTGGTCAAGACGATCAGGCGTCGGGTCGCCTTGGAAGATGCCTTTTGAACCGTCCCTCCTGATTTGAGCCCGTTGCAGAATGGCTGTCGGAGAGTTGCTGGCCAGATTGCGCCGCATGTCCAGCTCGGTCTTCAGGTTGTCAATTTCCTGTTGCAGGTTGTTGTTCTGCTGACTGACCGCCTGCTGGGCCACATCATTGGCGGCGATGTTCGGTTCCTTGCTCCCGGTAAACAGGGTGCGTTGAAGCAGCAACGCTTTACCCAGCACATCTGATAAAGCGAGCTCTGAAGCAAGGCGTTTGGCCAATATGTCTTGGTCGTGTTCGGAACGAAGGGCCTCGACCACGCCACGCGTCACAGGCAGAGAGCTACTGCTGGCTTGCGACAGGTTCTCCTGCGTGAGGGATTTGTTGCCTGAAATGAGCTCCTGCAGCGCCTTGAGTTTTGAGTCGTAGGACTCTTGAATGAGGGGCGTGAGTCCAACGCCAGCAGTGGAGGTGGTTTTGGTGCAACCCTCACACGTGCGCTGTTGCTGCTCTCCCAGAACACGGTTGGCGAATGTGGTTGCTTCCTGCGGCGAAGACCAAGTGGAGCACACCATGCCGTTGTTGCAGCTCGATGGGCTGATAGACGCTGTATCAGCGGCATTACGTCCGTTCAGCAGGTTGTATCCTGCCCGAGTGACATCGCCTACGACCTTGATCGGTTGCTGGCCCGATCCGCCGGCCTTGCTTCCACCCACCCAGGTGATACCGTCATTCCCACCTTGCTTTTCGACCTGAGCAACGGCTGAGACCGCGTCTGTGTTTCCGGTTTTCACTGCCTGACTCATGGCCTGGCCTTCGGCGATCTTGTCCCAGCCCATTTGTCCGCCCGCGACATCGAGCATCTTGTCCGCTATGGCGCGGCACGTGCCTTTGGAGCGGTCGAAATCAAGACGGCCTTGCAGGATGCCGTTGGTGAGCAGGTTGTAAAGCGCTGGATTGGCGCGCTGGATAATCAGCCCTGGCAATGAGGCCACTGCGCTGGTGGCGTTGGAGATCATCGAGCCCATGATCGTCTGAAAGCCGGAAGTGGCACCGTTCAACTGATTCTCCAGTGTATTGTTCAGGCTCATGTTTCCGCAGACCAGGTTGCTGTTCCAGCCACCGCCAATGCTGATGCTGTCCATGTTCCCGGCGCTTCCCATGGTCACGGCGTTGCCGCCACCGACGCTGTACAAGACATCGTCACCGATGACGCTGCCGGACGAGCTGGCACTGATCCCTGGCGTCTCGGCAAGGGCGCTGTGTACCGTCAGGGCGCTCATGATTGCGATAGTCAATATGGCAGCGTGGCGCATAATTGAAGTCCTCTTGATCATCATTGAAAGTCCGTACTGCCAAGAAAGGTTTGACCTGCCCGCTTGCAGCAGGAGTAGGGTCGCCATAGCGCCCAGGCGTACGCGCCATCGGTCGCCTGCACACGGGGCTGCGAGTTCGGGAATACCGCACAGCTTTGACTGAGGGTCGGCTTGAGCTCTTGCCATTTGCCAGTGGTGGCATCGGTCTCGATCAATTCCCCGGCAGGCCAGTAGCCTGGCTGAGGCTTTGCCAGAAGGGGTTGATAGACGTGAACCTGACCGCGGCGAGTGACCACGTCACCTGCACGCTGCGCCATCACGGCCGCTGCCTTGTAATCGTCGGCTTGATGGATAAAGCCGCTCCGGGGGTAGACGCTTCCCCACATGTCTCCAGACAAAAGGCCACCCACTTCTCTGCGGCCAGGGATGAGCGCCTCCGGGTACACCGATTCAGGAACGCCGTGGCGCCAGGCAACCGTATCCAGTGTGCTCAAAAGGTAAGGCATGTATGGAGTAGCAGCACCTGGGCAGGCGTAGCCAGAAGCACTCGCAAACCGGCTGAACGTCGCTCCCCCGGGGTGGCCAATGACGTCAGCATTTTTGAATTTAGCCAGGCTATCTTCGTTATTGTGATTGGTGGTCCCGTCGCCGCCAGCTTGGGCAAATGAAGTGGGCGAGCTCACCGAAGAGACCTCCATCCAGGGGTTTTCACCGGTATTCGAATAGCTTGAGACCACGGCGTCTGGAACGAAGTGACGAACCTTGGTCGACGTCTTCACCTTGCATCCAAACGGGGTGCAAAGCAGCCAGTAACAGATCCCGACCACCTTGTATTCCAAGCAATCAGGCGACAGGGTTGAGGCAGCGAGGGTGGCCGATGTCACTGTAGCGGCGGCGGCTGGCCAGGTTGAGATCGACAGCGCCAATGTCGCCCACGCCGAAGGCTTGCGTAGTTTCATTGCGGCGTATCTCCCTGACCAGCGTCGTTTTGATGTTGGGCTGCAGCACGCCACTGGGCAATGCGCTGTTCCGCCGCCAGAACATTGGGTTCGCCATACACAACAAACGTGCGGTCGACCACCACTGCTGGGACCTTCGTGACCCCGATGCTCCAGGCGTCTACAAGGTTTTGCTGAGCTAAGGCCAGGTCGCGTTGCAAGCGCTGCGCATCGCTGCTCTTGAGGCGTTGCTGCATGATGGCGATGGCTTGTTGCTGATTCGCCGGCAGGCCTTCCGAGAGCTTGGTCTCAAGCCGTTCTTGCTCGTCCAGGAGTATCAATCGGACATGTGCCGGTGCCTGAACGGGATGGTTACGGTCCGTAATGACCCACGTCTCGGCGCGCCCGAGGGTAGTCTGGGAGGCCATGACCACGCTCAGGAAGCCTAAAAGGCTACGTTTGGATCTGAAGCAATAGGTTCTGGAAGAGAGCATGAGGCAGTACCTGAAGGTGGTGTCAGGTACAGGAAACGCGATTGATGAAGAGCCGTCAGTAGGAAACCGTTATCGGGACGATTGGGGTTTGGTGGCGTCTGCTTGGATGGTGCGCCCGTCATCAAGCAGCAGGCGCGGTAGCACTTTCCGGGGAGATGGGAGATCCAGGTTACGGGCAACATTGCTGGTCGGCAGCCCGCTCCGAGATTATGATATTGATACCGTCAGATACATTGAGCGGGGATGGGGCAGCAGAAAAACACCACTTTTGCATCGAAAAGACACAAGGAATGTCGTATGAAACTATCAGTGGCTCAAGTAATAGCGGTTCTGGCTTCAATAGGTCTGGGGGAAGCAGGGCAGCGAACAGCAGATCTGGCGTACACCGAGGCAGGTATTCTTGCTCTCCTCTTGGGAATTGTTCTGATGATGGCAGCCTTTGGGTTCGAGCTTCTTGAGTTGCTGCGTGAAAAGTCGCTGATCTGAGAGGAGCAAAAATAGTTATGGAAGGGTATGAACATCCGACCCGTGATGCGTCGCCGCATGAGATATTTAGACTGTCATGGCTGGCTTACGTCGGTCCAATCTTTACTTTCTTGGTTCTCATCGCCGTGTCATCCGGTACATCGTGGTTGACTATACACAAGGCTCAAACCGACAAGGCTCATCAGATCGGTATCACGATTAGCGTTCTCGTTCTGTTACTCGCATTTGCAATGTTTATCTACAAGATCCTCGTCTTGAGAAGCGTCTATCTCTACACCGACGATGTGGGCGTTTGGCTGTATCAAGGAATTTTGCCTTGGCGGAAAGGGTACCGTGGTGTGAAGTGGCGTGACATCGAAGATGCCATGTACTTTACAGGCTTTATCAGCTGGATTTTTCGGTCGTATACCGTGCGAATTGGACACCGCTTTACCAAGACAAGTGAAATCTTGATCACGCATCTAGCCAAAGGTAATAATGCAGTCGAGCATATCAACCAATTGCATCAGAGCATCCTCAAAGCTGAGCAGGACGAGTTCTTGTCACCTGAGGTGTGATGCGCATTTTTCGTACATGCCATAGGCAGGAATGGAGCGAATGGTCAAAGAAGTTTTTTTCCCCGGTAACGATCGACAACCTTGTTTAGCCCGCTACGGTATCAAGATAGACCCTGATCACGGTATTGCTCGGGCCGAAATCGTAGTAATTCAGACTAACCGTGAAGGCTATCCTGCTATGGGTACCAGCCTATACAACACGGAGGATGGCCGAAATATAATTTTGAACAAAATTCTCGAAACTGATCTGCGAGGCGTGCGCGTTGAATTTGTCAGTTTCTATGTAATTCTCGATCTGGAGCATCGGCTAGAAGGGCTGAAGCTGCCTATCCGTATGGACTTTGAGGACTATATGAAGCGCGGGAATCCTTACGGCGTTGAAAGCCTTCCTGCAGAGAATATTGCAGGCAAGGTAATGCAGTGGATAGGGAAGGGAGATAAAGCATACGTCTACCACAGCATCCATGTTCAGGGCGGGTGCGCAAAGTTCTACACGGATCTCATGGATGAGCAGCGAGAGTCGGTTAGCACTGATAAAGCCAAAGAGCTATTCCAAGCGATCGGATACGAGTTCTCCCCTGCGACCGACTACTGAGCCCGTGTCGAGGGACTGCCGCACCTCCGTGGGGGGGTCAAGCCAAATCCCCCCCGGGGGGGGCGTCTGCGGACCAGTGGCGGACTTTCTTTAGGGATGCTCCGATCAACTTGCCGCGCAGCGGTGGCAAGCCGTAATTTGCCAGGCACATAGCGCTATTTTTCTGAAAACGGTCTGATGCAGTGTGAGTCGAGCGCGTTTTTCGCTCGGTTTTCCGTGTTAAGCGCGCAACTCACCCAAACCCATTAGTCGCTTTCGAGCCATCCACAGGTTCGACAGGGCGAACAGCGTGGTCAGTTGGGCCGTGTTTTTCATCAGCCCACGAAAGCGTACTTTCACGTAACCAAACTGGCGCTTGATGACCCGAAACGGATGCTCGACCTTGGCGCGTGTCTGCGCTTTGCAGTACTCGATCTTGCGCTTGGCTTTGTACAACAGGCTGCGTTTGTTCAGCTTGGAATACGTGCTGCGCCGCGCCGCGATTTGCCAGATCACGTTACGATTTTCGTGCTCTTCACGCTTCTCGACACCGGTGTAGCCAGCGTCCGCATAGACCGCGTTTTCTTCCCCGTGGAGCAGTTCGGCGACTTGAGTGACATCGGCCACATTGGCCGCAGTGCCATGGACGTGATGAACCAGTCCAGACTCAACGTCAGCGCCGATGTGGGCCTTCATACCGAAGAAATACTGGTTACCCTTCTTTGTCTGATGCATCTCGGGATCACGCTCGCCGTCTTTGTTCTTGGTCGAGCTTGGGGCATGAATAATGGTGGCATCGACGATGGTGCCCTGGCGCAGCGACAGGCCTTTTTCCTGCAAATAACCGTTGATGACCGCGAGGATTGCAGGAGCCAGTTGATGTTTCTCCAGCAGGTGCCGGAAGTTCATGATCGTGGTGTCTTCCGGTATCGGCGCACTCAACGTCAGGCGTGCAAACTGGCGCATGGGGGTGATTTCGTAGAGCGCTTCTTCCATGGCCGGATCACTCAGGGAGAACCAGTTCTGCAGCAGGTGAATGCGCAGCATGGTTTCCAGCGGATAAGGTTTTCTGCCACCGCCGGCCTTGGGGTAGAACGGTTCGATCAGGCCCAGCAGACCTGTCCAGGGGACGACCTGATCCATCTCGGCGAGGAAGCGTTCGCGGCGTGTCTGCTTGCGCTTGCTGGCATATTCGAAATCGGAAAAGCTCATCTGGCTCATGGGAGGCTCGGATCAGGTGGTCAGGCGATTTTCGCATAACCGGGACTTGTTCGGAGATTCCTTAGGGATGGTGCGAAAGAGGCTGATGGCTTTGGGTGAGGTGCGCCCGTAACGCAGCAAACCGGGCTGAAAGCCCGTTTAAACCAATGAAAAGGCGGCAGAGCGTGTCAAAAATGACGTGTGGGGGCGTTTTCACGCCCTCTGACCGAAAGCAGCTGGCTTGCTCGGAGCTTCCTTAGCTCGGACCGTACATGCCGCCCTTTGCAATCCTGGGGTACTGTTTTCGAAATTACTTACCCATACTCCGATATGTAAATTATTGATATATATAGTTTTACTTAAAATAAAAGGCGGGTTTTTTCGAAAGCAACACGCTAGTGACGAACTGGCGACATAGTAGGAGTGTTGGTTTTTCCCCCATGCATGTCACCGCCACTGTAAAAATGACCCCCTAACGCCAACCTAGAATTGACCCCCCTGGGTAAAACTGGCGGCTTTGAGCTGCCAATATGTTGACCCAGGAGCAGTCTGTGGAAATTAAAGTGTTGGCCCGTCAGGGCCATGGCATCAAATTCATCGCCCGTGAGCTGGGTATTTCGCGTAACACCGTGCGCAAGTACCTGCGAAAGGCCCGGTCGCTACCCAGTGACAAGGTGAGACCCGCACGTCCGTGCAAAATCGACCCCTTCAAGGACTACCTGCACGAGCGTATTGAGGCGGCGCGCCCACACTGGATTCCGGCGACCGTCCTGCTGCGTGAGATCACGGCATTGGGGTACAGCGGCGGCGTCAGTCGTCTGAAGGCTTATATTCGCCCCTTCAAACGTAAGGCAGAAGAGCCGGTGGTACGTTTCGAGACACTGCCCGGCAAGCAGATACAGGTGGACTTCACCACCATTCGACGAGGCCGTCAGCCGCTTAAGGCGTTCGTGGCGACACTTGGTTTTAGTCGAGCAAGCTTTGTCCGTTTCTCCGAGCGAGAGGACAGCGAAGCCTGGCTGACAGGGCTTCGGGAGGCGTTCGCTTACTTTGGCGGCGTGCCCGAGCAGGCATTGTTTGATAACGCCGGAACCATCATCACCGAGCGAGATGCTTTTGGGGAGGGCCAGCACCGTTGGCATCCCCGATTGGCTGCGCTGGCCGATGAGTTTGGTTTTATTCCCAAGGTCTGCCGCCCTTACCGTGCCCAGACCAAGGGCAAGGTTGAGCGCTTCAACGGGTATCTGAAGGGCAGTTTCATTACCCCGTTGGCCGCTACGCTCAAGAGTGCGGGTCTGACGCTGGATGTGGTGACGGCCAACGCACATATCGGCCAATGGCTCGACGAAGTCGCTCATCAGCGGATTCACGGCACGACGGGTGTTCAACCGGCGGTACGTCTGGCCCAAGAGCAGCAGGTACTATTACCACTGCCAACACAGAGCCTGCGCCCACAACCCGCCCAAGGCCTACGCCTGGGACGGGTCCTGCCGTACGAGAGCTTGCAGCATCCGCTGTCGGTTTATGAGCAACTGCTGGAGGTGAGAGCATGAACCTTCAACATGCTCGCCTGACAGAACTATGCAAGGGGCTAAAGCTTGAGCGCGTCGGGGTGGACTGGCCGCACCTTGCCCAACAAGCAGCAAGCGGCGAAGACAGCTTTGCCGACTTCCTCGAAAAGCTGCTGGCTGCCGAGACCGATGCCCGAAGTGAACGCTCTCGACAGGCCCTGCTGAAAACTGCCGCGCTGCCCGCCGTGAAAACGCTGGAGCAATACGACTTCGCGTTTGCCACCGGCGTCCCCCGGGCACAGCTCCAGGAGCTGGCAGCATTGAGTTTTGTTGGGCGTACCGAGAACATCGTGTTCCTGGGGCCTAGTGGTGTAGGCAAGAGCCACCTGGCCATCGCCCTGGCCTACCGGGCAGTGATGGCCGGTATCAAAACCCGCTTCGTCACTGCGGCTGACTTGATGCTGCAACTGACCGCTGCGCACCGCCAGGAACGGCTCAAGGAATACTTCAGTCGTGTGGTGATGGCCCCTGGGTTGTTGGTCATCGATGAAATCGGCTACCTGCCGTTTGGTCGTGATGAAGCCAACCTGTTCTTCAATGTTGTCGCCAAGCGCTACGAGCAAGGCAGCCTGATCCTCACGAGTAACTTGCCGTTTACCCAGTGGGCCGGAACCTTTGCGGATGATCAAACACTGACAGCGGCCATGCTGGACAGGCTGTTACATCATGCCCATATCGTGCAGATGACAGGTGAAAGCTATCGACTCAAGGACAAGCGCAAAGCAGGAACCAAATCTTCTCGGGCCGAACCGGCTCGAAAATATGAACCCGAGGGGGGTCAAAACTAAGTTGGCGATTTAGCACGGAAGGGGGTCACTTTTTAGTTGGCGTTGACAGTCATGGAAACTGTGCCGTCCACGAAACTGCCGTTGTTGAGCAAGGCGCTGTATTAAAGGGCGCGATTATCATCGGCGCAGGATCCTTCGTGGCGGCGGGTGCCTACCTACGTGGAGGCGTTTATCTCGGCAGCAATTGCATTGTTGGCCCAAGCTGCGAAGTGAAAAGCAGCTTCATGCTTGGCGGAAGCAAGCGTAAGCGCTCCATAAACCCCACCGGACTAAAAAATGGGTGGCGCGCTCAGCTAGGCGATGCGGGTGAGCAGTTCCACGGCAGCAAGGCTTCGTAATCTTCAACCGATGTTGCCGTTGGCAGGCGTTCGAGTGTGTGGCGCAGCCACGCATAAGGCTCTTGGCCGTTGGCTTTGGCAGTCTCGACCAGGCTGTAAAGTTGAGCACTGGCCGTCGCACCCTTGGGCGTGTCGCTAAACAGCCAGTTCTTTCTTCCGACCACGAAGGGGCGGATCGCGCGTTCAGCGGCGTTGTTGTCGAGCGGCAGGTAGCCTTCCTCGACGTATCGCTCCAGCTTGCTCCAGTTACTGGCGAGGTAACTGATGGCTTTGCCCAGGGCGTTCTGAGTGGTGACCTGTGGCTGCGTCTTTTCGATCCAGCTTTTTAACTGAGCCAGTATCGACAGGCTTTGTTCTTGACGACCGATCTTACGTTCAGCGTCACCGCAAGCTTTTAGGTCGCGTTCGATGCCGTAAAGCTTGTTGATCAGATTCAGCGCGATATCCGCGCGCCCCGTTTTACCTTTGGGCTGCACTTTCTGTGCGTCAACGAATTTACGACGCGCATGAGCCCTGTATCCTAAACGCTCAACTCCAGCTTGGGCGCCCAGTGCGTTGTAACCGGCATAATCATCGCTCATGACGTAGCCACGATAGCCATCGAGAAGGCGCGTCGGTACCTCCTGCGCTCGGCTGGTGGAGTAGTCAAAAAGGATGACCGGTTTATCCGGTGGGCCGCCGGTTTGCACCCACATCCATGACTGGCTGCTCGGCTCACGGTCAGGCTCTTTCAACACCTGCACCCCGTGTTTCATCGCAATGGATGACCCGGCTGGCCAACAGGCTGTCGCGCATTAAATTCAACAGCGGCTGGAAGTGCTCGCCGCACTGGATAACCCAGCGAGCCAAGGTCTGGCGAGGGATATCGACGCCGTGGCGGCCCAGTACTTTTTCAAAGCGGTGAAGCGGCAAACCGTCCACATATTTGGTGGTCAGCAGCATCGCCAGTACGCTCGGGCTGGCCATGCTTTTTTCAATTACCTGAGCTGGCTTGTCTGCTGTGACAGGTGCCGTTTCGCAGTCGCGGCAACCGTAAACTTTACGAACATGTTTGATCACCCGTATCTGCATCGGCACGATTTCAAGCTGCTCGCTGATTTCCTCGCCAATGGCGTGTTTACGGCAACCGCAGACGCAGGTCAGCTCATGCTCGGGCAGTTCGTGGATGACTTCGATACGCGGCAGATCGCCAGGCAGTGGCTTGCGCTTGCCACGGCGCTTGGCGGGGGCGACGGCCTCTTCTTCCGTGTCTTCGTCGGCAACGTCGGCGATGCTTTCTGCTTCATTGAAAAGGGCTAGCTGAGGCGTAGCAGGATCAGCTGTCTGCTCGGACTTACGTCCGAACAAGCGCTGACGCAGCAGCGCGTTTTCCTCTTCAAGAAAACCGACCCGAGACTGCATCTTCGCAAGCATATGCTTGAATAGCTGAAGATCGTCTGGGAGGTTTTCGGGCACAGAATTCATGCCCTGGATTATACAGAATCAGGCCACAAATCGCGGCGTCAAAACCTGATGAGGACGGTTACGCCAGAGGTCAAAACCGTCGAGCATCCAGTTGAGTTCTTGGACAGTCAGGACAATCGCTTCGTCCGTCACGTCAGGCGATGTTTTAAAACGCTCGGATTCCAGGCGCTTGAGCCAAAGGCAGAAGCCGTTGCGTTCCCAGTACAAGATCTTCACGCGGTTGCGCGGCTTGTTGAGGAAAACGAAAAGCACTGGGTCGAAGACCGCAACCTTGATATCCAGCTCGACCAACGCCGCCAGGCCGTCAATGGATTTTCGAAAGTCGACGGGCTTGGGGTAGAGATAGACTTTTTCGACTTTTGCATCGGGTCGCATCATGGCGAACGGGCTCCTGAGAGAATCGGGAGTACAGCATCGAGCATCAGATAAGCGCTTGGAATGTGGGGTTCATGGAGCGCTTACAAGCAAGCTGGCACACTTCAACTTTGTCGGCGACTCATTGATTGGCGAGAACGTGAATATCGAAGCAGGTGCAATCATAGCCAATTACCGCAACGAGCTAGATGGTGCGGATATCAAAGTCCGCTGTGCAGACAATGTGAGCGAGATAGGAGTTAACAAATTCGGTGCCTTGGTCGGCGATGGCTGCAAAATTGGGGCGAACGCAGTCATCGCTCCCGGTGCGCTACTGCGGCCAAACACACATGTCCGACGTCTCGGGTTGATTGACCAGTTTGCCTACGATTAAGCAGCATCAACTGTAATAGTCCGGCGAACTCACTAAAAAGCTAGAACTGGTGTCCACTTAAATTTAAGTGCACACCATGCCCTGGCTTTGTGGGGCTGGGTAGATAGCTTGGCCGGACGGTTACCACCCAGCACTGACATCCCCAGTTGATCGGGACTGGTCATATTTGAAGCTTATTTGATCAGATGATGATCAAACCCCTGTTCGACTAGGTACTCCCACGCCTGCACAACCTCCTTTGGGATCATTTGTTCAATCTGAAATCCTTTCTGCGGGTAGAGCATAATGCGCTGCAGATCTCCCACCATCTCATCAATAACGCCAAGTACCCCGATAAGGTTGGAGATATCTTCAGGAAATCTATAATTTGGAGCATCGACCCACGCTTCAAGCCCTGGCCATTGAATAGGTAGGGTCGACACGACGCGAAGGATAGAGTTTGGCTTAGTGAGGAAAGTCGCCCGCTTTACCTGAGGAAACATGGCCTTTGCTAATGCGATATTTTCAGCGAAATTAGTAGCTTTGTCCTCTAGGCTGAACTGCTCAGGTCTTACTCCAATCTCTAGGGCTCGGTGGGCGAACATATCAGCCTCCGTTATCTCCCATAAGTGCTTGGTCCAGTTTCCGGTATTGCCTGTGAAAAGTAGGTGTTTCGCAACTCCTTTAGCCAGCAGCTCACAAGCATAATCACACACGCGAAGATCGTAGGATCCACAGACGACGATCAATTCACAGCCCTGATGCTCACGATTAGCTGAAAGGAAGTACCACAGGACGGTAGCGTGTTTCAATGTAGGGGTCATTGTCAGAGTAAGCTCCTGGAAACGTGGGTGCCTAGAATCAGGCCTCGGCCGTCGAATGAATGAGTGTTCGTCGGGCTCGAGGCCACCGGCAATATGTTGAAATCTGCGTATACAGCTGCTGCACCGTCAGCTAAAAGTGAGGTCTCACCTCCAATTCCCAAGCATAATGCTCCGCTGCTTACTGCTGAGCGGACGCCGCTAGAAGAGTCTTCAAACACTAGGCATTGGTAAGTTTTTCGAGCTAGTTTTTGTGCTGCCAACTCATAGCAGTCCGGTGCAGGCTTACCATTTTTCACATCTTCGCGTGAAACCACGCAGTCAAAGAATTTTCCCAAGCCGTGCTGCCGAAGCACATTTTCAATGCGTTGGGGCCAGCTGCTGGTCACCAATGCTAGCGGTACCCCACACTCATGTAAATGAGCAATCAGAATAGCCACACCGGGCATCAACGCGCAAGGTGCCGACTCCTCGGCTGCGTCCACCTGCTTTTTAATGATGCCGCGCTGCTCATTATTAAACTCGCCGAACAGCATCTTAAGGGTGTACTCACCAGGGCGGCCGTGAATATGGTGATGGATGAACTCTTTGGAAACATTAATACCATAATCGTATGCCACATCAGTCCATGCACGCTCAATAGCGTCGCGAGACTGTATAAGCACGCCATCCATATCAAAGCAGACGGCCGAAAAGTTTTGTGCTGTCATGATTATATTTTCGCATTTTGTGATGAGCAATCAAGGCTAAGAATGTACCGGCCAAGGCTAGCAGAGCCATTACGTAATAAGCCCCGGTTTGCATGGTTTCATACATGTAACCCGAGAACGGTGTGGCTAGTCCCATTGGAAGCGCGACGGCAAGTGAGTAGTAAACTCCCTGAGTAAAAACTTGGATATCTTGCGGGGTGTTGTCCCGTATGAAACGCATTATTGCCGAATGATAGGCCGCGAAGGTTAATGCGTGCATGCACTGGCCCAGCACAATCACCACCGTTGCTTCGCTACTGGAAAAAAATATCCACCGTATAGCGGCACAGCCGCTTGAAAATATTACCAATGGAAGCGGCGACCAGCGTGCGAGAATTTTATTGGAGAAGGTGAAGTAGGTTATTTCAGCTAGCACTGCTATCGACCAAAAAATACCTATCGACGTTGATGAGTAGCCCTTAGCTCCCCAGTTTATAGATGCAGTAGAAAAATATAATGTATGGCTAAGTTGTATGAAGCTGGCCGCAGCTATTGCGAGTAGCAGGCACTTGTTCTTGAGTAGCTGTCTCCACTCAGGTCGCTTTAGTTTATGTTTCGTAAGTGGGGCAGGCTCTTTGGAGGTTTTGTTTTTCAACCATAAGCAACTAAGTCCAGTAAGAAACATGCTCGAAGCAATTACTATCGGTACCCATGACTGACCGTAATAGGTGAATATCAACCCGCCGAGAGTCGAGGTCAGAATGAAAGCTGATGAGCCAACTGCACGTACCCATCCATAGTTTTGCAATGCCTGCTTATCACGCTTGAGTAGATATGATTCGGATAAGGGCAATACCACCATCCATAATCCACCAAATATAACACTTAAGGTGACAAATACGGATATCTGCGCGGGAAGAAAATAAAACAACAGGGTACTGAATGCAGCTGAGAAACCCAATATAGCAGCCAGGCGAATCTGATCGACCCGCCAGTCTGCGACGTATGTAATCAGTACACCTGTCACCATTTGAGGCCAATATACCGCAGCGATCAGGAGACCAATCTGGCCCGCGCTGAAACCCAGCGATTCCAGCCAGGTAGGCCAGAACGGATAGATAATCCCTTCGGCTGCAAAAAATCCAAAAAAATCAAATACATGAGTCACCACAGTAAATACCTCAAGGCATTCACTTTAAAATGGACTCCCTAGAGAGTCCAAAGCCTATTGGGTTATTCGAAGCGTTGCAGGGCAAAGCTGTTCTTCCCCCTACGCCAGATGAGCAATGACTCACTCATGACTACCAAGTCAACCATTCCTTCCTTAAGAGCGGACAAGGCATCTTGAGATGTGCAGACAATTGGTTCTTCATGGCGGTTGAATGAGGTGTTGATTAAGGCCGATTGGCCCGTACGTTCATGCCAGGCGGTCAGTAACCGGTGCATGAAATTATCCGTCTGGGGGCGGACTACTTGAGGCCTAGCGGTCCCATCGATATGGACAACCGCAGGACTTGCCTCAATGAACTGAGAATGACAATCGTATGTCATGGTCATCGTGTCGGCCGCGACCTGGTCATCGGTCCATCCAACATAGCAATCAGGAGCATGATCAACTGCCGTTACGGGACCAAACGGCATAAACTCGGTGCGGTGCATCCGTTGGTTGAGCCAAGCGTTAACATCCGCATCCATGGCGTGATAAACGATACTTCGATTACATAGTGAACGTGGGCCGAACTCCATTTTACCCTTGAACATTCCCAATACTTGGTTCTGCATAAGCGCTTCTACTAGAGTATCTATGATATTCCCAGGTGCTTGATAGGCAAGCTCGGGATAGTCACGATTTAAAAGATTTATGTTCTGGGAGGTACTCCGTGCATCCGGTCCCAAAGTCATAACAGGATTTTTGAAACGAGTACCATTTTTGAGGTAGGCGGTGCCAACCGCAGCTGCTAATGCCAATCCCCCATCACCCATGCAAGGAAGTACATAGACGTTTTTCACTCCAGCGATTTCGCGCAGACGCTGGTTGAGCTTAACGTTGCCGAAAACTCCACCCGCCAAGCAAAGATTATTACTTCCGTGCACCTTTAAGTGGTGTGTTACAACCGCGACGAGCAGGTCCTCAGTATGACGCTGTACGGCAGCGGCGATATCCTCTGGTTTTTCGGTTGCAAATAATGCTTGCAATGGGTCGCTGTAGGTTTGATACGAAGGTAGGAACATGTCTCCACACGTAGCTTTGATACGTCCTTCTTCGAATCGAATCATTTGCTTCATTACGTCTAGCAGTTTTTCCGGATCACCGAATGCCGCTAGGCCAGTAATTTTCCCCTCATGACGGTTAGGCTTGTAACCTAGTAAATGAGTTATCCTGCCATAAAAATAACCTAAGCTGTCTATGCTGGTTTCACGCTGTAAAACATTGGTTTCACTGGGGCTGTAATAAGTAAGGGTTAGAGCTTGAAAGTCGCCTCTGCCGTCACATGTTAATGTCAAAGCTTCATCGAAAGGAGAGCATACATACGCCCCCAAAGCGTGGCATTCGTGATGATCTATATAGTAAGCTTTGCCGACTAAGCCCTGATCTAAAATGTAAGCATCAAACTCTGCCCTTTTCTCCTTGTCATTGTTCAGCTCGTCAATAATTCGTTGGCGAAAGAGCGGGACGCCCTTCGGATTACTCTTTACCTCTTCAACGATGCGATCAAAATACAATGGTAAGTGCTTGTCAGCATTAAAGCCTGCATTCCAACCATAGGCCACATAGTCAACATCTTGTATTGTCATGCCTGATTGGGTTAGCACGAAGTCAATAGATTGAGTTGGCCATACCTTGTGGTCTTTAATACGAGTGAAACGCTCTTCGCTGACAGCCGATAGGATTTGGCCGTTGCGCACTAAGCAAGCGCCTGATAAATCATTATTGGTGATTCCTAAAAGATCATAACAACTCCATGTTGTGTTCGTAGATGGTAATAACAGAGGTGTATGCGTGGGCTGGTACTGATTTACCTCTGATTGTGGTTTTCTCTTTCGGCCCACTGGGCTGCGTACAATCGCGTCCAGGTAGGCGGTCCTCATGATAGCAAGGATAAGCCTAGCACCAATTTCAGAGTGTGAAAGGAGCGGGTGTAAATTAAATGAAGTCGTAGGTGAACTCAGCCGCCTAGGGTCTGTTCCCGTTTCGACGTAACCCATTGATCTCTATGAGAACAGGCCCGTATTGTTGGAGTTCTCACACAACACCAATACGAGCCTGCAATGCCCCGATTAATGCTCAGTGATGAGCACTGGCCGAAGCTTCGAGAAATTTTGCTGCACGAATCGATCTACAACAAGCGAGATTTGCGCACCACGGTTGAAGGCATGCTGTACCGCATGCGTGTGGGTTGCCCTTGGCGAGACCTGCCGAAAGCGTTTGGAAACTGGAGCAAGGTCTACAAGCGGTTCAATGCCTGGTCTGCTTCAGGCAAGTGGGTCAAGGTGCTTGAGGTGCTGATGACCGATCCTGACATGGAGTGGGTTTTCATTGATGGCAGTTATGTAAAGGCTCATCAGCACAGTGCAGGTGCTGCCAGCACGCAGGACCAGGCCATCGGAAAAAGCCGAGCCGGTAACACCAGCAAGATTCACCTGGCTGTAGACGCTTGTGGGCTGCCCATTGCATTTGACGTGACCGGAGGCCAGACCAATGATTGTTCGCAGGCGGCCTCGTTGATTGCCAAGATGCCCAATGCAGAAGTGATCATTGCGGACAAGGGCTACGACACTGAAGCGATACGCGCTCAGGTCGAGCAGCAAGGCAGCAAAGTGGTGATTCCACGAAAGCGCAATTCTCTGAAAGGGAACGCAGATCTGGACAAAGGGTTATATCGCAATCGACATCTCGTAGAAAACGCCTTTGCCCGGTTGAAGCATTTCCGGGCGGCGGCTTCTCGGTTCGACAAACTCAAGAGAAACTATGAAAGCGTCATAGCAATGGCCTGCGCTTTTCTGTGGCTGCCAATGTGAAACGGGAACAGACCCTAGGGAATCTCCGAACAAGTCCCGGTTATGCGAAAATCGCCTGACCACCTGATCCGAGCCTCCCATGAGCCAGATGAGCTTTTCCGATTTCGAATATGCCAGCAAGCGCAAGCAGACACGCCGCGAACGCTTCCTCGCCGAGATGGATCAGGTCGTCCCCTGGACAGGTCTGCTGGGCCTGATCGAACCGTTCTACCCCAAGGCCGGCGGTGGCAGAAAACCTTATCCGCTGGAAACCATGCTGCGCATTCACCTGCTGCAGAACTGGTTCTCCCTGAGTGATCCGGCCATGGAAGAAGCGCTCTACGAAATCACCCCCATGCGCCAGTTTGCACGCCTGACGTTGAGTGCGCCGATACCGGAAGACACCACGATCATGAACTTCCGGCACCTGCTGGAGAAACATCAACTGGCTCCTGCAATCCTCGCGGTCATCAACGGTTATTTGCAGGAAAAAGGCCTGTCGCTGCGCCAGGGCACCATCGTCGATGCCACCATTATTCATGCCCCAAGCTCGACCAAGAACAAAGACGGCGAGCGTGATCCCGAGATGCATCAGACAAAGAAGGGTAACCAGTATTTCTTCGGTATGAAGGCCCACATCGGCGCTGACGTTGAGTCTGGACTGGTTCATCACGTCCATGGCACTGCGGCCAATGTGGCCGATGTCACTCAAGTCGCCGAACTGCTCCACGGGGAAGAAAACGCGGTCTATGCGGACGCTGGCTACACCGGTGTCGAGAAGCGTGAAGAGCACGAAAATCGTAACGTGATCTGGCAAATCGCGGCGCGGCGCAGCACGTATTCCAAGCTGAACAAACGCAGCCTGTTGTACAAAGCCAAGCGCAAGATCGAGTACTGCAAAGCGCAGACACGCGCCAAGGTCGAGCATCCGTTTCGGGTCATCAAGCGCCAGTTTGGTTACGTGAAAGTACGCTTTCGTGGGCTGATGAAAAACACGGCCCAACTGACCACGCTGTTCGCCCTGTCGAACCTGTGGATGGCTCGAAAGCGACTAATGGGTTTGGGTGAGTTGCGCGCTTAACACGGAAAACCGAGCGAAAAACGCGCTCGACTCACACTGCATCAGACCGTTTTCAGAAAAATAGCGCTATGTGCCTGGCAAATTACGGCTTGCCACCGCTGCGCGGCAAGTTGATCGGAGCATCCCTAGATACCTTTTGTTAACTTATTTCTGTTACGGCTTTATGACTACTGCTCGGCTCCGCTTCGTATTGCTTTTGATGAGTCGCGATTGCCCAGGCAAACAGGCCACTACATTCGAATTTCGTCGACTGAGTAAGGTTCTAACCCAGTAGGCCACTATCGGCTCAGCTGGGTCGCTGCCGGAAACAACTATTTTACGACATGGTGTTATAGGGCAGCACTGCATGGTGGCCGGAAATCTCGGTGTTTCAGGCTCACACCCCCAGACAATCTTTATAAAAAAAGCCACCCGAAGGTGGCCATGATTAAGCGTTGATGAGTTGTCTTGCGAGTGCCATCTCTACGGAGTCCCCGTCTTGATTCAGCGAATCGAGTCCAGACTCTGGAACATCCCCTGAGGTGCTCTGCGATACGGCGATTTTCTTGGCCATCAGCTGCAGGCAGGTGATCTGAGAACTGCCGATGTATCCGAAAAAGATCACCCTGACGTCCTGCTTCTGTCCGATCCTCCATGAGCGCCTTGCCGCCTGTTGCACCGTGTAGACGTTGTAACCCGTCTGCATGAACGCAATGGTCGGAAAGTCGAGCAGATCCAGGCCGGTTTTGACGAGCTCCGGATTGGTGATCAGTACGTCGACGCCTCGATCAACCTGGTCAAGGATCCAGTCCTCACGCCTGGCGGTGTCCACCGATGCACGCAGCACTGCCACCTTCAGTCCCGATTGCTCGAGCACCCGCTTCATGCGGCTCGTGGTGTCTCTTGTACCCGTGTAAACCGAGTAGGCCAGAACCTTGCGGTTGCGGGCTTTTTCAGCAAGACATAGGTCCAGAAGGGCTTGTTCCTTCGGCATGAGCTCATCGTCATCGAAGACCGACGGCACGAAAGCCAATGTGTCTCTGGATCGAGGATGTTTCACCACCTCAGGTCGAAAGCAGCAGTCCGGCCATGCCAACAGCACGTTCAACACCACCCCTAACAGCGTCGTATCTCTACGGGCCAGCGCCTGCCGAAGCTCGACGGTCAATGTCTGGGCAAGCTTACGGTGAGCCGCCTCCTGGTCTGGAGACATCGGAACATCAATGAACTCCTCCCGGTAACCAGGTAGCACGTTGCCGCCGATATCCTTGAGTTTCAGGAACACAGTGAAGGGTAGAACGAAGCGGTGAATGCCTTTCGGGCCGAACCCCGGCGCTTTGACCGTCCGCACTGAGAGTTTCTTACCTTTGGCAGTCTTGTGAGAACTGCCATCACGCTCGGTGTAGATATCCTTCAATACCCCGTGATCCCGCATAAAAGACATCGCCGCCGGCGCCATGCTTCCTCGCGCGTTGGGCTGATAGCCGTCCTCGATCATACGTCTGGTGAGGATCCGGGACAGGAGGTAGAACAGATCGTCTGCATAGCCGCCCATGAGAGTCCCGGTCAGCAGCACAGTCTTTCGTGCTTTGGCTGCGAGCACGCCCATAGCCTGACCTTGTGCCGATCCACTGTTTTTGTACTCATGCCCCTCGTCCACGACCAGTAGGTCGAAGCACCCATCAGGCAGGTAGCGCTTGATGAACTCGGTGGGTTGGTAACCCCCCTCGCCGAACCCAAACTCGATGTTGGCCATTGCACGCTCCATGCGCTTGGCCTGGCGGTCGCTGAAGATGAAATTGCCCTTGGCGTCCATCAGGTTGATGAACTCAGAGACATTGTCCAGAAGCATCGAGGCGAGAAAGTCTTCGCCGAAGTCTGATAAAAGCCGTTCTGCACGAACAGGTCCGATCGTAGGGATGCGGCACATCGACTTGAGGATCGTGCTGCGGCGGCTGCCGCCATCTGGTTTGCCCGGACGCATCAGCGTCCATAACGCGGCATCACAGTGATCGCAGCGTCGACGTCGCTCTTCACGCTGGAATTCCTCAGCGGTGATCAGATTACCTTCCTGGTCCTGAAGCAGACGTCCACAATCTGGACACGCTGCCAGGCTCCTTCCACCGCCTGCACGTCGTTGCCAAAAGGCCAGACGCCAGTGGAACCCCATCCGCATCCGCACACGGCCGAGAATAAAGAACTCCTGACGTCCGTCGTAGGTATCACCCAGTTGATCGCGCAGCTTCAGCAGCTTGACCAGGGTATCCGGTCCGTTGAGCACCCAGACGCGAGCGTCAGGGATGGTTTCGAGGATCTCGCGCCGCCACTTGTAGACCAGGTGCGGAGGCGCGATGACCATCGTCCTGCGATAACCAGCTCCATGCATGACTGCAGCGAGAGCGATGGCCATCATTGTTTTGCCGGTACCCATTTCGGCATTGATGATGCCAGCCTGCTCATTCTGATCGAGCAAAAGCGCGGCAATTGCCTGGACCACTTGGGCCTGGGCAGGGAAGGGCTGTCGTTTGAGGCCCTCCAGCACCCACTGCCGAGCCGGATTGTCGATGCCGGCATAGACCGGTGGATTGGAGCGGTTGAGTGAATCCAGAAGTTCGTCACCAAACTCCTCGATAAACTCAGTGAGCTCAATGTTCAAAGTTGGCACACAAGGGTGGCCTGCAGGCGCAGCCCAAGGCAGGTCGTTCATGATGTTTCTCCACTAATGGGTTAAACAGGGCATGCACGACACCACCAAGGGTATTGTTCATACCCTGAGGTGCGGTTTGATGGTTAAAAGGTCTTGATAAAGTTTTGTCAGTAGTCAGATGGCAACAGGACTGTTGTTACTGAGCGATCAGACTCGGTAATGATCCAGAGTCTGGTCTCATCCTCTGCGTCGATGTCATACCCGGAAAACAATCGGCCATCAGCACTCAGTGCTTGCTGGTTGCTGTCCCAGTCGTCGTTCGAAATCTCGCCCCAATCGCCCGTCGCGTGACGCCGCAGGTACTGCCTCACGTCGAGAGAGCTATTTTGAAGCAGACTTTGAACGCTGTGCGTGAGCATCACACGGCCCAGTTCAATTGAAGCCTTCTGACTACGTGCAGCAGTGTTTGAGGTGGTTTCGTGTGTAGCTGGTGTTGTCGCATCCGAGCTGATGGTCAGTGCGTACCCTAGATAGGATGAGCCTGGCGTCATATCCCATGCCCGAATCCTGGGCACAAAACGATCAGTCAAGATCCGAGTCTCAAACACGTTGCCGTCCTCGTCCTCGGTGAATTCGGTCTTGGGAACCTTATCCTTGTAGGTGTCGCCCTTGAGGACAAGGACGCGCCCTGACCGAGAGGTCACCACACCGGTTATGGCTCCAGCAGCGAGTGCCAATGCTAAGTGCCACCGTGAAAGTGCCTTCACGGGCGCGCGCGGTTGAGCGCCAGTCTGGCCAAAGTGCAGCGTGAAGTCAGGCCATAGGCCTCTCAGACGAAGAACCTCTTCACTGAATTGCTCGGGTTCAAGCGTGATTCGGTAGAAGTGTTCCAGATCATTGGCGATCGGCAGGACAGCGTATTGCTCCCATGGCCAAGTGGCCGGTAGCAGATCAGCAGCTTGCTCCCCGGATCCGATTGCCCGCAAATGCTCACGCATCGCCGCCACTTCCCGAGGCCTTGCCAGATCCTGACGGCGTACCCTGATCCCGAATATAACGACCTGTTTGAACGTCCGGTCTACCGCAGCGCAGATCCGCAGCCCGGTAAAGTGATTGGTGAGCCACCCACACAGCTCGTCGTCCAGCACGTAGTGAGGAACGATGAATACCATCACCCCTCCGTACTGAAGCAACGGCAGTGACCGTTGGTAAAATGCCTTCTCCAGCCTTTTGCGGCCGCTACCCTGGTACTGTGAAGCGCCAGAGTGGTCAGCGAACAGATCCCCGTAAGGAGGGTTGAGCCAGAGCAGTCCGAAGGACTGTCGAGAGATCATGGTGTCCATCAAGTCACCCTGCAGCACTCGGTCCAGCAACGTTTTCGAGTGATCAGCGCGCTCTTTGTCGTACTCAACCGCATACGTCTCTGTTCGGTCTCGCTCCAGTCGGTGTGCGACCTCAGCCAAAGCCACTCCTTCTCCCGAGCACGGATCAAGAATCCGCATCCGTCCCGAGGTCGCCGGCAACAATGCCTGCAGAATGCGCTCCAGAGTCAGTTCGTCAGTCGGGTAATAGCCATTGCGTGCAAAATTACGGGCAAGCCGTGAGAACATCAAAGCCATGGTTGGCTCCTTGGACTGGTAGGCGTGAACTACGCCGTAACTTCAGTGGTGAGTTTCCCTGCGCGAATGAGTTCGCCCAGGGCTTTTTCGAGCACGTCCAGCTGCAGCGACAAACGCCAGGCTGTCACCGAGCCGATAGCTCCCGGTAGCGGGTGCAACATGTTGTGCGCAGTAAGGACTTCCATCACCGGCTCACGCCAATGTGGTAGGAACGGAAGAGGGCAAGTGTCTACGATCAGCGGCCACAACCTGTCGAACGGGTCTTGGGCTTGATTGATGAGCGCGTAAGCAGAATGGTTTGCTCTATCGGGTTGCGAGCAACGCTGATCGAACAGCCATAAGTGCAGCAGGCTACCGAAGAGCGTTCCGCGAAGCTGGCGAGTGGTGCGTTTTTCCAACTGATCCGTATCAGGGAACACGGGGATGCGTTGGTCATTCATGGTGATGTGAAACTGGTCCAGGCCATTCTCAGCAGAGCCGAGTGTTAGCCTGGCCAGAAACTCCTGCATGGCCGTGTCGCGGCCCCAGGCTGATAGAAATATCAGGTTTCGCTGCTCGTCACAGACGCACGCGTCGACGTGCAGATCCGGGCATTCTTCTATGCGAAAGAGTTGAGTGCGGTTCGGCATTAGGTCCTCCAAAACAGGAGGGGGCCCGCCCTGAGGGGCGGTGATGCCCCTCGGGATTCAATGTGTTTAGCGGATAAACTCGGGTTTATCGATTGCTACCAGGAAATGATGAGCTTTGGAGCAGGATTAAGGTGTGCTGAGATTCCAAATCTGCAACTTGAAGTCAAGCTCATAGCCGAGCTCGCCAAGGCGTACACATTGTTGCCGTAGTCGCTGACGGTCTACCGTTGTATCGAGCTTGAATGAACTTCCAAGAGGCCAGATGGTGCCAAACAGCTCTGCATCAGCTTCAACTGTCGTGAACTGCTTCTGCGGTGCGGCCTTCGCCATTCCGAAGGGGGCTTCACCGTCAGTGGTAGCTGAACTTCTGGACATTGTGTGAACGGTGCGACGCGCCTTGGTTAGAGAGGAGCTTCCCGAAACCTCTTCGTCTATTGGGTCAGTTTCATGGTTTGACAGCCTTTCAGCTTCATCTGCGCTGAGGTTGGCCACGTCGTCCAACGACATGCTGTCCAGCCTGGCGCGGATCTCTACAACCAGTCTGCCGCCGTTGGTGTAGTAAGAAGGGCGAATCTCGGTGATAGCAAAATCGCCTCGATATTTCCCTTCATGGTACTGGTCCAGCAAGGCGTCCTTGATGACGAACTCGCCGATTGATGTTGAAAGCCTTCCGACATTGAATTCGCCGTTACGGCCTTTGATTGTGCGTATGGCCAGATAGCCGGGCAGGTTGATCATGAGCTACTCCGCGTTGCTCGGGCTGGCGACATACTCGGATGCCCGATGAAAAAAAAGCCCGAAGATTCGGGCTTGTTCGTGGTTTCAGGTTGACGACTGGGTCAGAAGAGGTTGAGAGGCTGTTCAGCTCTAAGCGAAATGCAAAGGTAGGAATTGCCGTTTATGGAATCCATCCGATGAAGTCTCAATTCGAGCCAATGACGCCCTGAGCGGTCACCGTTGGGCAGAAAACGATAGATGCCGAAGTCGATCTGGAGCTCATCGGGTTGCAGATGAAGCTCGCGATAGGCTTCGAGTACGACTTCGCCAAGACGAGTGCCGACCTCCGCAATGTGTGATGGTTGTTCCAAATGAACCGATTCTTTCCAGGCGGAAGGAGTCAGCACAACAGGCAGTTTCAGCAAAGTGGATGGCAAGCGGTTTATGGTGATGGACATAGTAATTCTCCAGGTGCGGGCAACCACCTGGCCCGACCGGGAGGTAATTACCCGGTCAGGTTGGTTTACGTTCTTGAGAACGGTTAGTTAGAATCTTTCTATAACGTGAAAGTCATCTGGCATACGTGTCGTATCAGGACATCATTGCGGTAGCCATCAAGGAAAGGAAAGTGGCTACCAATCCTCCAGCCCCTATCTGAGTCAATATTTGCGCGGACATTTGCTGGCCACATTCCAAAAAAAAGATGCTTAACACTGCAAGCACGAGCGTAGCGATGGCGCTTTTCATGAAATCGACACCTAGGTTGTGATGAAAAGAAAAGGCGCCTGCAGGGCGCCTTGAGGTTGTAAAAGATCTATCAAGCGGCTTGTTTCTCTCCTCGTCCTGCGCGAGCTGGTTTTGCTCGTGTTGGCTTAGAGGGAGTCGCAGCTGAAGTAGCTACATCAGTTGGTTCGCTTGCGGCAGACGCCTCGGATTGAACGACTGGGGTAGCTTCGGACTCTGAACTTTCAGAAGAGGCATGTGCTTCTTCTTTCTGCGGAGCCTGATAGACGTATTCACCTTCAACTTTGATCCAGGCAAGGTACAAGAGACGGCCTTTGAGGCTGACACCTGCTTGGCCCTGCTTGGCACCACTGCTGTAGGTAAAAACATCAGCCCAGATATCGCCAATCCGGAAAGAGACAAGAACCTTCTTCTCGGCAGCAACAGCTTCCTGGCAACGGCGAATCAGCTTGTCAGCTTCAGCACCCACCACGTTGCAGTCGATGTAGGCGTACTCAGGTTTCTCAGATGTGCCTTTGAGGGCCGCTACTGTCACAGCCATGAAAGGAGCGCCCTTACGAGGCTTCACTTCACGAATGCGGTTGAGATAGCCAATGCCGACGGTGTGCAGGTCGAAGTATTTAGTTTCGTTGGTAGAGTTGCTCATGATGTATCTCCAGTTTTGAGTGTTCAAAGCGGAGATACACTTCGCCCACGGGGAAGGTATTCCCCGCATGGGTGGTAAAGCGAAATTTTACGACAATCAATGCATGAATCTGAACGCAGTAAGCATAACGCCTACGGCAGCAGTCAGCATGACAGCCATACGAATGGTGAGTTTCAGTTCGAGTCTAGACTCGAGATTGTCGATGTCGGCTTTTGTCGCGAGTTGCGTTTGCATATCCGACTCCAGAGCATCGACGACTGCAGCGGCGCGTTTTTCCTCAACATCAATAGAGATCAATGCTTGGTACAGCGCAATACTGCTTTTCATGAAGGTCTCCTGCTGTGCACGAGACCGACCCTACGGGAAAAGTCCCGATGGGGTGAGAGAATCATTGTGCATCCATCAACCAGATAAACTGATCAACCGTTCGCGCTTCCGAATGCTTTGCGAACTGGGGGTTGGATTAATGCGAAAAACGCATCGTAGTCATGAAATCCAGACTACCTCGGGCATGTTGCTGACAACGTCAGCGTTACATGGTTTTAGAATCCTTTAAGGGCGATTCGTTTGTCAACCCTTCAAATGAAAAAAGCCCCTCAATAAATGAGGGGCTAGTCAGGGAGGGGAGTATCAAGCAATGAGCTGGTCCAGAGGACCCATGACAGGGGCCTTAACTGGTGGTTCAGCATCCTGCTTTTGGGATGTTTCCAGCGCCTTCGATGCGCGAGATTTCCGGGGTTTCTTCAGGGGTTTGGTCTGAATTTCTTGCATGTGGTGATCATACCAGCCACCAAGATCGACGTGTTTGCATCGAGCCAATGCCGGCAGGCGGTATTTTTCCCACTGTTCGTTGGACATCACAGGTTCAGGCATTGTCCTGACTTGCTGTGGTGCTACTGGTACTGGTTCAGGATTCGGCTTATGAGTGAACGCACGGATGCCTTCACGCAATGCTGTACCAACCCTAACGCCAAAACGAAAGCTTGCTGAACTCATGGTGTTTCTCCTGGGAAAAATGCGGAGAACACCGCCCGAGAGGGGAGTGATTCCCCGCTGGGTGAGTGACGTGTTTAATGTGCATCCATCGGCGTTTACATCACCGATCGTTCGCGCCTCCGGAAGCTTTGCGAACTTTAGGTTGGATCAATGCGCAGAACGCATCGTAGTCATGAGATCCAGACTACCTGGGGTGCTGCTGAGAACATCAACGCCATAGGCGCAAGATATTGAGGACGCTCCGGATACAGGCGTTCTTTGTGTTGAGGACAATGGCTTTCATGTCGGTTCTACTTGCGTCTGCAATTTCCTCTTGACGCCAGCGCTCCTCTTTCTTAGCCCACTCTTTGCAGATGAGCTCCGAATCATCCTTGGGGTAATATTCATCTGTACTGAAGTCCACATGGTCATCTGGCCCGGGGAGCTCAAAACACCCACAAGGACAAGTGTCTTCAGTCAGACCGTGGCTGCAGATGCCGTGACTACGAATATCGTCCATGTGTGCCTCAATTTCCGACGGTGAAAGATAACCATAGGCATAGCGTGCATAGGCAAATGCCTCCGCCACTTCGGGTGACGTTTCGTCACCGCCAAAAGTCTCGATCATCCGCGAACAGAAATGTTTGAGGACCATGGTTTCGTATGTGGGAAACCTACGACATGCGTCGCCGTACAGCATGTTGACGCGTTCAGTAATCTCAACATTTAGGAGTTGTGAGGGTGAAGCCGCGTGGTTCGGCATGGTCTGTCTCCGTTCAAACAGCAGAAAACGGAGACACTTGTCCCCGAGGGAAAGTATTCCCCGAGGGTAGGTGAGTTATATGATATGACTCGGCTAAGCCGAGTGCAGCACGGTGTGCGACGTGAAGTATGCATCCATCGGTACGGAATACCGATCGTTCGCGCCTCCGGAAGCTTTGCGAACTTGAGGATGGATCAATGCGTTGAACGCACCGTAGTCATGAGATCCAGACTACCCGGGCATGTGGCTGACAACGTCAGCGGTACATGTCTTCAGAATGTGAATTCGGGGAGGGCTTGTCAAGCAGTAGTAGCGCAGGAATCGCTTATGATCTTGGGTGAACGGCAATGACGTAATGAGTCGGACACCATTTAGGCGAGAATGCTCGCCAGATCGGGGATCACTTGAGCGCAGCGGCCAAGAGGATAACGATGAGAATCGTGCTGAGAGTCATCATCGTCACAGACGATCACTCTCAGCCAATGTGGGCTTGGCTATAACTTGAAAAATGTGCCACCTGTGAGCGCAAGCTCAGCGAGGATCCCTGGGCATTGATCGCACGCATTGCTTCATCGACATCACCCGACCCGTTGTCGTGGCTTGGGCCAGTAATCAAAAGGCACGCATTCGCGCACAAAAGGAGCCCGTTTTTTCACCGGCGGGCACCGGCAGCGAAAAGTGGCTACCTCGGAAGGTAACCTGGTCATCCAGCGCGTTGCGAGATGACCAGGTTACCTTCCGAAAAAGCGGGGGGTATTTGAAAAAAAGTGGGCCACAACACCAGTGTGGCCCTGAGACGATTATGCATCGAACCTTCCATGAACCCTATGTGCCTATGAACCCGCTTTCACGAGTTAGACGGCTGCGTGTCTGCTATTGAACAGGGAGACACAGGGAGAATTCACAACAAGATCTGTACGCCCCTCCCGATGCTTTGCGTACTTTGGGGTTGGAGAATGAAGGCAAGGCCGACTTCTCCAGGGTGTCACTGATGACCGTCAGTGACCAGCGGGGTGGAACAGTGAATGGATCTATTGTGGCACATCATTTGTCAGGCCGCTATATCCATTGGTTCAAGCGGTTTTGGTCGTGGCGGTGCGCGTCTTGGCTGACTTGCCCGGCGATTTTTTCTTCCCTGTACCGATGTTCACCGTACCTTTGCATTCGGGGTACCTGGTACACGCCCAGAAAACGCCTGAGGCTCCTTTGCGGTGCGAGGTTTTCGCGTTGCACAACGGGCACTTGGGACCGTCGGGAACCTTGATCGACAAGTTAGTGCCCTTGTACTGATCGACGAGCCTGGTGATCCAACTCGATTGCCTGGCGATAAAGTCATCGAGCGTCAGGGTGCCTTGCTTGATCATCGTGAGTGCCTGTTCCCAGATCGCAGTGGTGCCGGGGTCGGCCACTGCTGGAGGCACCGCATCGATCAGTGAAAACGCTGCTTCAGTTGCCCGCAGCGCGCGACCTTTCTTGATGAGCGAACCTCGGTCGATCAGGCTCTGGATTGTCCCGGCGCGAGTTGCTTCCGTCCCTATCCCCGTCGTTTCTTTTAGCTTCTGAGCCAGTCGTGGATCCTTGACCAGCTTGGCGATGGTCTTCATTGCCTTGACCAACGTGCCCTCGGTGTAGGGCTTGGGAGGTTCTGTCTTCAGCGCTTTCAGCTGCAGGTCCTGGATGTCACATCGAGAGCCAACCTGCAGCATTGGCAGGGTCTGTGACCGACCCCCACTTTCGTCTCCCTCTTCCTCGGATGAGCTAGAAAATAGAATTTTCCAGCCCGGCACCACTATTCGCTTGCCCACTGCCTGGAGTGAAACTGCATTGGATTCGAAGGTCGCCACGGTACGATCGTATTCATGGTTAGGCAGGAACTGCGCAAGAAAGTGAGCGCGGATCAACTCATAGACCCTGCGCTCCTTCTCAGACATTGCTGAAAGGTTCGCGGGTTCCAGGGTCGGGATGATTCCATGGTGGGGCCCCGTGATTTTTTTGTCATTCCACGCCCGTGAGCGCTGCTCCGGGTCGATCAGCAGGAGTGCCTTTCCAATAGTGGGATCAGTTCGGTTGATGGCATCAAGAACCATGGGGACTTCATCCAGCATGCTCTCTGGCAGATAACCGCAGTCAGTCCTGGGATAGGTTGTCGCTTTGTGGGTCTCATAAAGCGCCTGGGCGACGTCCAGCGTCTCTTGAACCCCCAGCCCGAATTTCGCCGAGCAGACCTCTTGCAGCGTACTCAGATCGAACGGCAGCGGAGCACTATCACGGGCACGCTCAGTCTCCACAGAGATGGCTGTAGCCATCTGGCTATTTTGCAGCGCATTGAGCGCGGCAGTTGCTGCGCTCTGATCAAGGCAGCGGCCTTCGTCATCGGTGACTGATTCATCGGCGACCCATTTAGCCAGGAACGAGTGCCCGGCAGTGCAGAGCTGAACGTCGAGGTTCCAGAACGGTTTGGGGATGAAGTTTGCAATTTCCCGGTCCCGGTCGACCACCAGGCGAAGGGTCGGTGTTTGAACACGGCCGACGGACAGCACGCCGGTGTACCCGGCCTGTCGTCCGAGCAGGGTAAACAGCCGTGAAAAGTTCATGCCGATCAGCCAGTCCGCCCTGGAGCGTGCGAGCGCTGATAGGTATAGCGGATAGGTTTCCGCACCCTGTTTGACGCTGCTGAGTGCCTGACGGATGGATGCTTCGTTCAGCGCGGACAACCACAATCTCTGAATGGGGCCGCGATACCCACAATACTCGATCAGCTCGCGCGCGATCATCTCACCTTCGCGGTCGGCATCGGTCGCGATCACCAGTTCTGTTGCTTCTTTGAGCAACTGCTTCACGACCTTGAACTGGCTGGCGGTCTTCGGTTTGACGATGACTTTCCACTGTGCAGGTAGAATGGGAAGCGTATCCAGGCTCCAGTTTTTCAGGTGATCGCCATAGGCACCCGGCGGGGCTGTTTCCAGCAAGTGGCCAATTCCCCAGGTGACGACCACCCCCGGCCCTCTGAGGCAGCCGTCGCCCCGGGTTTTTGCTCCGAGCACGGCGGCAATGTCCTTACCCTGGCTGGGCTTTTCGCACAGATACAAACGCATAAAGACTCCAATGAGATTTCTCCCGCCCTCAGATCCTGCTGTCTGGGGTAGGAGTGAGAAGGTAGCCGGGGGATGCAGTGCCGATGGCCAATGCCCAACGGCCACGGCTGATAAGGTGCTGTTTACCGGGTTTTTTCAGTGTTGGACGGTGGGTCAGTTTGAACCGGTGCTGTGGGCTTTGGTGTATCCGGAAGTTGGTAACCAGGCCGCAGTACGAAACAGACATCGCGCGTAACCTCATTGACTTTGACCTGCCATGCGGGACCTGCGAGCACCTGCAGGGTGTTGCGCAGGCTCATGGGGCCGAGCTTGTATTGCGTGGAAGGAAGGGGGCGCGTGAACAGGATGTTTAGGTGATCCGTGGTCGGTGGGCACAAGGCATAGCCCGAGCGGCTGATAACATATTGCATCGCATCCTGGACGGACGGGTGCATGTTGGGAGGAATGCTGACATCGATGATCTGGGCCATCAGGTCGCGTTGTTCGGCTTCTGGAGCGGTATTGACCAGGGCGTATCGACCGTAACGAACCGTGGGCTCCTGACCGGGCTTCGCGCCATTTGAATACAGGTCTGGCGAGAGCAGCTCAGGATTCTGGCTGGTGTCGAAAGCTGGTCCAACCGGTTTGTCTGCTACAGACGTGCATCCGGCGAATATCGCGAGTATGGAAAGTGTGGAAAGCTGCCTGATCATGTGTGCCTTGACCCCATTTCTTGATGGTGGCCAAGGTGCCAGCGCTTCAATTACAAAGCACTGCTAAACCCTAAACGGATCAATTCAGGTTATTCGAGGTGGCATGGCGACGCAGGGGGGCCGGGAGGGCTATCCCTCCGATGGATTAGCCGATCTGTCACCGCCGCTGACAAAATGCATTGAGGTAAAACGAAAAAACCCGCCGTTAGGCGGGTTTTTTCTAGGCGTTAAACGCACTAGGTGCAGCAAAGGGCTCAAAGGCCAGTGATGAAATAATAATAGCGACGCAGTGATTATGTCAATAGACCAGCTGCTGCAATCGTCTTGATGACGGCCTTTTGAATCAGTGTCACTTTGTCCCTTGGGAGGAAGGTCGGAATCGGTACCCCTTTCTCTTTGATCTGGTTCAAGCGATCTTTAGACACATGCGTGATGCATTCGGCTAGCGCCCATCGATCTCGTCTGTCGTAAAAACCAGTGATAGAGAACAAGGGCGGCTCCAAATATACATGTATGCCCCTGTGGACAGCATTTGGGTTGCCGCTAGAAGATATCGGCACAACCATCACGCAGCCGTTGGGAAGACGACCATTCAACACAACTACCATCCTGCGTTTGCGTATCTCCGGGAGCATGAGTCCGTTGTAGCGTGGTGTCGGAGGTGGCCGCATGAAGTCGCCGAACTCGCATTCCACTACCTCGCCGACCTTCGGTGTATACGTCAACGCCATGCAGATTGTCCTTGGAAGTTCTCGTTAATGGTCTGACCCCTATCTTGGCTTCGATCTTAATGGGACAGCCCAAAAATGCGGCCGGTCGTGAAACGGGTTGGCAACTGGACCGACACGATTACTGGCTGCAAGCCCGCAGCAATCATAACTTCTTTGGCACCGCTCGTGCTGGGACTTCGGCCCTTTTAGACCGTTATGCAACAGTGCACAAACATCCCTTCAGCCACAACCGATCAAAGGATCTCAGCAAGCGCTTTCTTGCTTGACTCCTCCGCTTCCGGATCGATCAGATCACTTGCCAAAGCGCGCTTATCCATGAGCATCTGCCACAGCTGCTGATCTATGGTGTCTTCAGCTAGAGGAATTTTGACGACGACCAAGCGCAGTTGCCCATTGCGATACGCTCGATCCTCCGCTTGGTCCTGCAGCCCCGGTGTCCATGGCAGCCCCAGGAAAAAGACATAGTTGGCCGCAGTGAGGTTGTACCCTGTGCCGGCGGCCGACCGGGTCCCGATGAATACCCTGCAGTCCTGATCCTGCTGGAAAGCATCAATCGCCTTCTGCCGCTTCTTGGGCGAGTCGCTGCCCACCAACGTCACGCACCCGACGCCCCTTGCAAGACAGTGCTCACGCAAACTGGCCACCGATTCCTGATACTCGCAGAAGAGGATCACCTTGTCGTCGACGTCCAGCTCGGCCATCAGGTCCGCCACGATCCGGACCTTCACGCGCTCGAGCAGTTGACGCAGTGCGCCCAGTCGCGCAAAACGATGCGTATCGCTGCGCATGATCTGATTGTACTCGTCACGCTCAACCTGGCTCAGGATCACGGGTACCGTCTGCCGCTGTTTGCCTTTCAGGTTGGGCAGCACGTCCTTACGGCGGCGAAGCATCCAGTCAGCAATCTCGGCACGAAGCGTCTTGCGAAACTCAGGACTGCCGGCGAATCGCTCGCAGAATTCATTGAGGGGCAGTTGACCGATTGGGTGGCCCGAAAGCCTGAGCAGTGTGTGCAGCTCGGCTTCGCGATTGAGCACAGGCGTGCCCGTCAACAGGTAGCGGTTTTGTACCTGCGCGGCTATATCGAAACCGTGGCGTGTCCATGCAGCAGTGGGTTCCTTGAGCCGGTGAGCCTCATCGATGACCATCACTGCAAACGAGCTTGCGTGTTTGACGAAGTCGCCCAGACGTTCGTAGTTGACGATGATCCAGCCTGCCTGCGCATCGAATGTTTGCAGGGCAATCTGAGCCTCTGGAAACACCATCAGGATTTCGCGCTGCCAGTTGATGATCAGGCTGTTGAGCACAATCACCAGAACCGGTTTGCCTTGAGCACGGATACCGGCGGCAATCACCGCCTGGCGAGTTTTCCCCAGCCCCATGTCATCGGCCAGCAGTGCGCTGGTGCGCTGTAGCAAATGACGAATACCACCAGGCTGGTGATCCATGAGAGAAAAAGACTCGAGCGCCTTGTCGATCTCTGCATTCGTGAGTTCGGTGTTTTTGATCGAGGGCACCGACGCCAAATAGATACCTGAATCTGAAACCTCCTCCTCGGACTTCGTCGGCTCAGGGGAGTACCCCCCCAAACTGATGCTGGTGACTTCACGCACCGGAGAAACAGACCCGTCGGCAAGCAGTTCTTGCAAGGTATCCAGAATCTCGAACTGATCCTCAGCCAGGCCCAGCTCCAGGATAAGGTTGCTTCGGACCAACTCCGCGGTGCCTTGGACCCGCCAGGCTTTGCCCGCCGAGAGGTATACTCCGCGCATGCGCTTGGCGATGGCGACAGCACCCGGATGAAAATCCCCTGACAGGATCACGCCACCTTCCGCCAACGGCGCGAGCCGAAGCTTCATCCCCCAAGTGAATGCGTCACGGTGCAGGTCGGACTGGGCAGAGGTGATCCTGTCCCGGAAGGCTTGCCAGCTTTCGATGTGTTTCCCATTCGCGAGCTCCGCCAGTTCCCGATACAGCACATCGAGGTCATCGAGCAGCTTGACCTTGGGCACTCGCCAGAACTGATTTAGCGGGTGATCAGACCGGCGTATGAAAAAACCACCCCGGCGCAACAACAGCTTGTTGGCACCTTCGAGATAACTCAGGGATAGTCCGAAGTCATAGCCGTCGTAAATGGCTTTGCGCAGCAGCACTGGACGCTTGTTCATCAATCGCGGCGCGGCCATGATCAGAGTCCCCTGTCCATGAAGCGCTCAGCCCACCCGATAACCTCTTCTGCGAAACGGATGTTGTAGATTGAGGTCTTGTCGGCATAGCGATCCATTTTCGCTACCAGGTTGGGCCAGTCCAGGTTCACCGGAAGACGACCGTTCCTGACTTCTGCGATGAACCTCTCGAACGCTTTCATCACCGGCGAGCCAGTGTCCGGGGTTTCGTTGTGGCGGTCTCTGATTTGAACGACGTGCAGATGCCTGGGAGTCCATTTACCCGATTGCCCCGTCTTGTGTTCATGACCATGGGCTCTGAGTGCGAGCTCGACCGACGCCAGCGGGATTGCTCCAGAGCGGATCGACAGGAGTCGGCAGTTACCTAAAAATGCGTGATAGTCGTAGGTGTCGATGCAGTGACCCAGAGCACGGTGCTCCCGGTCCAGGTCGTCAGCGCAGCGTAATTCGACGATGTGTAGGCCTGTTTCACAGCAGGTGATGGTGTCGGTGTTGAGCATCAGCCCCGGCCAGCGAGTGAAGGCATCTGATGGCTCAGGGGGGATAGCCTTCTCCAGCCTGGCCCTGATCGCTTCGAGTTCGCCGTGGAACGCATCGGTCAGATTTGATATCTGACGAAAGCTCAAGCCGCCCACAAACGCGTTCAGACGGTTCTTGGTGTTTAACGCCGCGCGACTGCCAGCCCTGTCGAGGCTGGAGAACAGCTCTCTGAGATCGACCAGCTTGGTCGTGATGTTCGACCAGGCAGGGTCCGCCCAGTCGGTTGGGCAACCCGCCAAAAGAGCGTTCATGTCAGGCAATGCTCGAAGCAATGACCACGGGATTGCCGACCTAAATGTATAGAACGAGCGCCATTGAGCTTTGGTGCTCGGGCGACGGTTACCTAAACGGGCACCTGCAATCAAATCGCCCCATCCGGCTTCGAGCCCCTCAGCATTCAAGCGGCTCAACGCACTGCCGGTGTCGTACACCCGCTGCTGACCCAGATAGCGGATCGCGGAGATGGGGGTGGAAAACAGCCACGCCAGCACCTTGTTCAAAGGCAGGCCGGTATCGGCTGCGTGCCCCACCAAGCCTGCTCCATCTCTGGTGCAATCATCATCCCAAGAGCCGCAGTACTCCTGCAGGTCTTTCCATGGGCACTGTTCAAGAATGCCGCTGTCTGCAAGGTGTGGCCAAGGAAGTGCATGGCCAATGACCAGCACTGGAATGAGGACGGGTTGCGCTTTCAAGGCCTGGAGCCGACGCGTACGATCCCCCCGAGCCAGCCAGTTATACAGTTGAGCAGACGGGCACTGTACCGAACGTACGGCGTGTAAAAGCTCTTGATCCAGGCTCTGACAAAACCTCTTCAGCGTGGCACCGATGCAGGTAAGGTAAAATCGGTTACGTGGACCGTAAAAGCGCTTGTTTCGGCCTTCTTCGCTGGCCGCCAAGAAATCCAGTTTCATGAGCGGTTTGATACTGAGCTGCGACTCGTGCAGTGCCAGGTCCCGTGCGTGTTTGCTGAACGACGTCAGAAGTGCTTGCGCACCCCCATGAATAATCAACTGATGAGCCAGCTTCAAAGCTCGACTGGCTGTGGGTGCGTGGACTGGGACTTTTCGCTTTTCATCAAAGCGCACAGCGGAAATCAGCTGGCCATCGAAGTATTGGAGCTGTCTGCCGAATCGCGCCACAGTTGGCCGTGCGACCTGGTCGTCGTTATGGAGTGAAACGCACCAGCACCGTGTCGACGAAGTGTGAGTCAGGTAGTGCAGCATGAACTCGTCATGTCGCTCCGGCGGTACGCCGAAATGATCAGCCCACGTGTTGGCAACAGCACGATGACGCTCTGGGAATTTCGCAATATCGAGAAGAGTCTGGACGAAAGTTGTTTCGCAAGTAGGCTCGGCAGTCATGACTCAATGAGCTCAAAGTGACTTGAGCCAGCACTGTCCTCGACCTGGACGGCACTCACCACGTTAAAACGTAAACGCGGTAGGAGTGGTTTAATCGCTCAGAGTCAGAAATCCAAGCGTTGCTGTTGCTCCTGGGCAAAACCCTTTAGCCACGATGCGCGCATGGCGGGATGCCGGTAGGGGCATGCGTGGAGAGGGATGCCGCTGCGCGCCGCGTCAGCACCGGCGCGCATCACGGCATGGTGAGGGTTGTTGAAACGACGCCGATCCGAAGTCTCATGCGTCGCTGTAGGGGCTGTTCTCAGAACTGAGGATTCCCGTGGTGGAGATCGAAGACATCCAGGACTTCACGAACGAGGCGATTTTTCGGGTATCCGGATTTAGCTGTGGGCAACCGCAGAAGCGCAAATCGGGTGCCGTTCCAAAATGGGGGCAATCTGCATCAAAACTTTCTTGGCGTCGGAAAGTGCTTTCTCCCAACGCTCCAGATCGTGCACCGTCACAGCAGTAGACCCGCTACATAGCTTGCGGCTAATGCTATCCCGCCGTGCCTGCGCTCCCTCGCAATCGAAAAGCGCGGCCCTGACGTCAGGCGCTTGTAGGGCAACCTCGTACTGCAGTTCGACGATGCTTGGCAACGTTTCAGTTTTCACGATTTCATTTGTCATTGTTCATTTATCCAGAAAACGGATTTAGTTTGTGGGCATCATTCAATTTGGCAGTCAGAGCGGTTCTTGATGCGGTGTTGTCTGGCATGCGGATGACATAGGTTACAAAGTGTCTGAGACTCATGAGATTCGACCCGTAAGAGATTCATCGTGGCGTGGGTTCGCCGATGTGCAGATTTCTTTCACCAGCTGATCCACGTAAAGGGCGTTTTTTTGCTCTGGCGAATAAATAGTTCAGAAAGAGCTGCCTGCTGGTGAAGAACGACGCTGAGCAGCTTCATTTCCACCAGCAGCCTCACGCAGAAGGCGCGGTTTTTCACTCCGGTCATCTACACGGGAATATCGTCGTCGAAATCCGGAGCTGCATTGTTTTGAGTTGAACTCTGATCGGTATGCTGTTGATCGCTCTGCGGCTGGTTGTATGACTGGGAAGGTGCCAATTGCACTGCTTCAACCCGGTGAGGAAGGATTGCGACCCGCGATGCCTGCACTTTCAACGCAGAGAACTCCTTCCCGTCCTTGGTCCAGTTATCAATGATCGCTCGCCCTTGGATCAACACCCTCATGCCTTTCTGATAAAGGTTGGCATAGTGCTCTGCGTCTTTATGCCAAAACTCGACATTGGCCCAGAACCCTCCACGGTCCTCAAAGCCTGTGCCATCGCTTTTAGGGATTGAGTTGTCGAAGTAGACGTTCAGCCGTAGCAAGCGGCGCGGATCCTTGTTGCCATTGGCAAACTCCTTGATGTATAGGAATTTCAATAATTCCTATACATGGTAATCCGCCAAAAAAGGTCCCCTCGGCGTGATGCCAACGTGGCGTCGATGGCGGCAAAAAGCTTTTTTTACCCATCACCCACGCCGAAAAATGGATTGAAAGCGACTTTTCTTTACCTTTTCCAGATTTTGGACGCACCTCTCCCGTATCAGGCCGGCACGTACCTCAATTGCGCGATGCTGTGGGCATTGTTGACCAGGCCCTGCACGGTCAGGCCGGCGATGGCTGCGGTGTACACCATCCGCGCTCCGCACAGCACGCAGCTGAACGGATCCCGATGCAAGAACGCTTTACTCATCTGCGCAAAATACAGTTTTGGCGCTTTGCCACGCCTTTCCATGCGTAGCGCCTCATACACCCGGGGTAGCTGTCGGCCACAGACGCGGTTGGCCAGAAATCCAAAATACCGGATCATCCGAAAGTGCTTCTCCGGGATGTGCTGCACCACCCGGCGCAGCATGTCGGTCTGGCTCAGCGTTTCCTGCTGATAGGTCTTGGTGCGGTGATCCAGGTAGGTAAAACTCAAGGTCGCGCTGTTGGTGTAATGGGCCAATCGGCTGCCCGAGATGGGCGGTTTTTTCAGGTAGCGGCCCAGGTAATTGACGGTCTTTCGGCCGTTTTTCGTCTTCTTCGACAAGTGGATGTGCCAGTGCTGGCCACCAGCGGTCAGTATCAGACGGCGCCAGTCGCTTTCACAGTGGATGTGGGCCAGCTGCGGCGGCATCGTCAATTGCGAAAGCGGCTGTCCCAGCAGGTAATCGCGCACCAGCCACATCCAGCGCCGCCGCAGGGCCTCTTTGTGGAACGACAGATTTTTCCAGACGCCCTGCTCATCCAGGCCGCCCGCGGTCACCGACAGGTGGACGTGGGGATGCCAGTTGAGCCGCCGGCCATAGGTGTGCAGCGCACCGAAAATCCCGACGCGCAAACCGCGCCGCTTGGCGGTGTAGATCAGGTTATCGGCCGCCAGACGAAACAGCGCATCGAGCAGCCAGCGGTTGTAGAAGAACAGGGACCACAGCGTGTCGGGCAGCGTGAACACCAGATGCTGCCAGGGGCAGTCGGGCAGACGGTTGTTTTGCACGGCGATCCACTGGTCGGTGGCCTTTTTGCCGCAGGAAGGACAGGCCCGGCAATGGCAGGTGTTGCACAGGTATTTGACGTGCGGGCAATGCTCATTGGCACAGGTGTAGTGTTTGACGCCCAGTATCGAGGTGCCGCAGGCGAGCATTTTGCTGATCGACTCCACTTCGATTTGGCGCAGACCGCCGGCTTCCAGCAAATCTGCCCAGCAGCCGTTGGCCGTGAAGAGGTTTTTGAGCGGTCGAGGTTTGTAAGCAGGCGGTGCAGAGGCCACGTCAGCAGGGCGGCTCCTCATCGTGGTGAATGACGGCGGTGATGGCGAATCCGCCTGGCCCTTCTCTCATCTAAACGCTTACGCAAGAAGCGTCGGGAAACATGTCGTTCAGATACGTTGTCTGGCAGCAACTACAAAGATCGACATCACCGAAAGGATCGATATCGAAGGAAAAGTCGGTATCGGGCACGAAGGTAGTATGCCCGGCGCGTTGGAGACGGGTCTGCTTTGCCTTGGCTTTTGCCCGGCTCGCCCGTTTACGTTTTTTGGTCTCTGACGCCATGTGTAAGCCTGTGCTGAGGAGGGATCGACTCGATTTCGGCTATGATAACCGATTTCAAAATCCCACAATTTGCAGCCGCAGGCTGCCCAGTTCCACTACAGCCAAGATCCGTCGTGCAACATACCTTCGACCTGGTCAATTCAAAAACCTCATAAGAGTGGCTTCGATGACAGGCCGCATGCCGGAGCGGACGTGCTGCTGCTTTGGCTCACTCACACAGCTGGCCTGCGCGTCACAGAGCTGGCCCAGCTTGAAACGTCGCCTTTACCGCCAAGCGGGTAGACGCAATCAATCCCGGTCGAAAAACGCGATGGTCGCAGGTCGAGGCCATTTCGATTGCAGGCCGTTACAGCTAACCTGGGCCGGGCGACCAACGTTGCTGCAGATCGCGACGTATGACTTCGATCACCCATATCCATAGCAAGTGTCCAAAGGTTTCAGATGCCCATTCCGCTGGAGGAAGCTCCCAGAGCGGAGGAGCCCAGTGAAACATCGGTAAAAGTACCCCGTGAAAAGCCAGGGTGACAAGCATGCCAAAGCCAAAACCTTGCCATACGGCAACACGCGGATACCTAAGCGCAGTCATGCAATAGAAGATGGCGAAAAAAATGGAAAAGCTTTGGTGAATCAAGGCACTGCCATAATTCACCATGTGCTCGGAGTACACGTAGGTAAGCTGATTAGCGTTGATACCGAGCGACTCAAGCATCTCTAAAGGCGGGATTGGACGATCTGGTGTGCGAGGCGGAAATGGGATTTCCGTCCCCCACTTGACAAAGCTAGAAACGTTACCTCCAATTAGGCCGGCCGCTGCCGAGACATAATATTCACGAGTTTTCAAGTCAACATCCTTTCCTTCGATAGACCAAGCTTGAGAGATCCAGATCCACGCCCAGAGCGTTTCCTCAAAATAGAAGTACCAGACGGCTATTCGTATATCTATGGTTTTAATAGGTAAATTATAAATATCGAAGCGATTTTATTCTGAGACTGCACACGATCATACAAATTTTTCCGCTTTCTTTATGGGGGGTGTAACCCGGATTAACCCCCCCCCAGAAAATATAGCGAGCTAAACCTATGAAGTGAGTACACCTATCGGCGCAGGCGCTCCAGTAGTACAGTGCTGGCGTAACCGTCGGGTGGCAAATGCTGATCTTTCTGGTAAGCCCGGATGGCCGCCCGGGTCATCGCCCCTATCACACCGTCAGCAGCACCCAGGGAGTAGCCCTTAGCAGTCAGCAGTTTCTGCAAATCGGTTACCTGCGCAATGCTGCCCAAGGGAGGATTATCAGTCGGCCACGGGTGAGACACGCCGGTCCCGCCAGCATAACTGTCGGCTAGTAGCCCGATCGTTAGCGCATAGGCAGTGGAGTTGTTATAGCGCAGGATGCTACGGAAATTACTTAGGACCATAAATGCTGGCCCGCGATAACCTGCGGGCAGCAGGACCGATGCTTGCTCCTGTGCGAGCTCGCCCGGAATCGCTTGCTTCGTTCCCATCACCCCGAGCCGTTGCCATTCGGCAACGGGCTTCTTGATCGAAATGTCAGCCTGAGCGTAATCGAAATTCTCGGGCAACTGCACCTCCTGTCCCCAAGAGACGCGCGAGTTCCAAGCGCTGCGTTGTAAATAAGAGGCAGTGGAGGCCAGCGCATCGGCCCGGGAACTCCAAACGTCGCGCCGATTGTCGTGGTTAAAATCAACTGCATAGTCGAGATAGGTCGTCGGGATGAATTGCGTCTGCCCCATCGCGCCAGCCCACGAGCCAATCAATTGCGCACGGGCGATGTCTTTGTTTTGCACGATATGAAGGGCGGCCATCAACTGTGTAGCCCCGTAATCCATCCGCCGGCCCTTGTAAGCAAGCGTGGCCAAGGAACGAATCACATCGCGACTACCAATATCCTTACCGTAGCCGCTTTCAATACACCAGATAGCCGCGATAATCTTCGCATCCACACCGTAGTGACGCTCTACCTCGTTCAGAACTGGCTCTTTTTGCAGAAGCTCCTGCCCTTGCTGGATATTCTTCGGAGTCAGACGTTCAGACAAATAATCCCAGATGGCCGTCGTGAACTCTGGTTGCGCCATGTCCAACTGGTGCACAGTAGGGTCAAGCGTGATGTTTTGGAAAGCAAGATCGAGTGTGGCTGTGTCGATGCCCTTAGTAGTTGCATTGCTGCGGAAAGTAGCCAGCCATTGCTGAAAATCCGCCTCCGACGTGCTCTCGTTCGACACGCTGGGAGTCATGTCTGCGGAGAAGCAAGCTGGAGCGGCTGATGCACATGAGAGCATAATGACTACCAGCGATGTAGTTATAACCCTGGAACGCATAGCTTTTGCTCTCCTGTAAAAATTCCAATACGGCGCTCGTTCAGTGAAAGTGGATTATGTGGTGCTTCTAACTTGGGCGAGGTATTAGAGGTATTCTGCTCCAGCCTTATCACTGAAGAGAGGTAGGTGTTCCTGATTTGCATAATCTACATACCCTATGCGCTGAGCCATGTGTTCATATAACAGAACTATACGTGGTCATCACCAAGCGCTGAATTCCATTGAAAATTTCTATCAGAAATGTAGGCACTGCACTATCACGCTATGTCGACAACGGGGAGCCCGCCGCATTCGGGGACAAACCGTACGGCCAGCACTTCCTTTAGGAAACAGGCCCTCTTACTGCTCTTATTTCGCTGCACCTCCACTGCTTGGTAGTCACTCCGTCATGTCTGTCGACTGAGCCGGTGACGGAGCATCTGCTTTTTCTGGCTGCCGTCTCAATCTCGATGTGCAGGATTTTAGTTTCCTACACACGAACCTTTGCCGTCTTATCCTCCTTGCCGTTTGGTAAGTTCAAATCCCTGCGCATAAACAAGGTTGAACGTGTCTACCACATGCATTATTTCTTCGTCAGGCAGGCTGGCGGGAACTGTCAGTACCGGTTCGCCACCCGCACCTCGCACTGTAGCAGTATGTGGACTCGACTCCCGATCAATCCGAATATCATTGGGGGTTACGAGGTAAAGAAATTTAGTCATGTGCTTCTTCCATGATTGCTGATAGAGTTTGAAAATCGAACGGTGACGCTGCGGAAAAGATGATTTCTATACAAATTCCGCACCGAATATCCAGAAGCGTTTAAGCATAAGTCTGTTTGTTTCAGTTTTCGCGAACTGTTATCTCTGGCGTTTCCGAACGCACGTGCTGTGGGTGGGGCCCGTATTCCTGTTTGCAGCAAGATCTCGGCCAAGGCGTTCCTCTTGTGTAATAAAGTAGCGATGGTTGTGATGCTCCGGTGGCGCCATGTTTTCATGTCTGAACTGGGAAAGTCGTAACAAAGTGAGGAAGCACCGCAGTAAAGTTTTGCGTTTCTTGGAGTATCCTGTAGGCATCCAGATTGCCGTTCCAATTATTAGCCCTTTTAATTGATCTTCTCCTTAAATAAAAAGTGTTAGTGATCCGCTAAGGTTAAGTCATTGCATTCCATTGAGGATCACAAAGCACTGTAACTGGATTACGGTCTTCTGTAAACCCACCATCTACAAATCGTCTCTTTTTCGCAATTTTTCCGTAACACAGGCCTTGGTTAGCGTAGCCAGCGATTTGGTTCCATCAGCAATAGGTCCAGAGGGTCTTTATTGATCTGGATCAAAAAAAACATGAAATTTGAGGCTCGAGGGTACCAATGACATTGCTTATCAGCGATAACGACCGAACGTAAAGTCGCACTGTTGCTGCATCGTGTTTTGCTGCGTGCTTTAATCGGAATGCTACATCCACCGCTGTTGAGGGCGATGACCCGTTCATGCATTTTGGTATTAGGTTTACGCCCAGCGTATCGACCGGCACCCTTTGTCAGGTCGGTGCCTTGGTACAGCTGCCATGATTTTGTTCGTCAGTTGGGCGAGGTCTATCGTCTGACTTGAACATCCTGGCAGCGGTGGTGGCTGTCCTTTGGTTGCTCGATACAGCGTTGGTGTATGCCAGAGGCAGAGCGCTGATCCAGTTTTCTAGGTAAAGAGGAAAATCGTATGCTCCTTCTGACTCGCCGCGAAGGTGAAAATATTATAATTGGCGATGGAATTCAGATCCAAGTCCTAAGCGTTTCAGAGGATAGTGGGGATGTACGTATCCAGATTGAAGCCCCAGATGTCGTCGAGGCGCAGCGCAGAACCGTTGGGAACGAAGTGACCGATCACAAGCCTGGCCCTGTTATTACTCATAAGCGGCGGTGGCGTTCGTTGGTCACTCAGTAGGAAGTTTGGATGACCAACCAGACCAGGAGCACAAGATGGCATTGATGAGTGTCGAGCAACTGCTGAATCAAGCAGAGGACGAGTACATGAGCGTAGACCAGCTGGTCTTTTTCAAAGATAGGTTGGAGGTCAAAGCCGCAGAGCTTCGTGATCGCTTGCTCAGCGGTCAGGCCAGTTGCGAAATCGAGCGTCACCCGGACGAAGCCGACTTCGCTTCCGATGAGGAAAACAGAGCGGTGGCAGCAAGCATGATAGAAAGGGACAGACAGACGTTGAGCCATGTGCTTAAGGCCCTGGAAATTCTCGCTCTGGGTGACTACGGTTTTTGCCAGGAAACTGGCGAGGCCATAGGCATAAAACGCCTGCTACTGGTCCCCGAGTCGTTGTACTCGGTCGAATCGATGCGGGCGCTGGAGGCCAAGGGGATGCACCAGCGCCAAGTGGCCCAGTAAAGTCGCCGCAGCGAAGTGATCCGGGAAAATTGCGATGACTACAAAAAGTGTCGAGCGCGATGTGGCTATCTCAGAGCTTGCCGACCATTTGGAGAGCGATCTGATGCCTTGTCCAGCAGGACGTACCGCACTGTTGACGTGGATAGAAAAAAATCTTGAAATAGCGCTCAATCCTGTAACCACAGCAGCTGATGCAACGTGGTTGATCGAAAGTGCTTATATCCAATGGGCCGCTGCACAGCCAAAGTGCTAAGGGACATTCTATGAACGCGATTTCTACCCCTGTCATGGGGTTCATAGCGTTTACCGTGCCGCTTAAGGCCAAAGGCGATGGGTATGACTATCCTATCCTGGTTCGGATCGAATTCAGCGACAGTCAGATGATTCAGTCCAATTGTTTCCCGTGGAGGGCACACAGGAACCCTTGATCACAAATGCTAGAAGGGTGAACATCTCAAACAACGAGCCGGACAACCGCCCGTATGGCCCCCTTGATGGCATCGTCCTGAGCCGGTGGGCTTTTTCAAAAGCGGGCTGGGTGCTTCGCGACGATGAGTAGGTCAGTGTCTATTGGCCTTAACCGACTATTGCTCCCCAACCCCGAACACGCATCCTGCGGCGGTTCGATGGAAAGCGCTGTGCAAACAGTCCTGCGTTGTTGGGCAACATGGTTTGCAGAGTTGTTTAGTGTAGGTTCAGCGGTTGACATCGGTAGAGTTCAAAGCGGAATACCGTCGCCGGCGCCGGGTCAGTAGAAAAACACCTCTTTTGCACCGAAAAGGCACTGGGAACGTCGTATGAAATTAGCATTGGCTCAAATATTTGCGGTTTTAATTTCAATAGGTCTTGAGGCGGCAGGGCAGTGCACAGCAGATCTGGCGTACACCGAGGCCGGTATGTTTGCTCTTCTATTTGGAGTGGTTCTGATGATGCCAATCTTTGGACTCGAGATATTTGAATGGCTACGTGAAAAGACTCTGACCTGATAGGCAGAGATGCCTATTTAGCGTGTCTGGGCCGTTCTTGACTGTGTAGAATGCAACATCAGAGCATCTTCAGAGCTGAGTAGGTCGAGGTCTTGCCACCATAGTTGATTGATGTCGCCATGGTGGAGACATGTGAAAAGACTGAGTACCGCTTGGCGCATCTGTTTGACGACACTGAGGCGCACTGATTAGTCTGCGACATGCGCGCCTTGCGCATCGAGCAATGGTCTGACTTCACCCTGGTGGTGAAGTCGTAGCAATAGGAGTGAGTCATCATGAAAAACGAAAGTAAGCCGCCGATGTTCGGTCCCTCGGGAATCTTCGATACCACGACCTACAGGCCGCGCTCATTCAAAACCTTCTGGATGCCTTTGAAAGACGGGATATTTAAGATGAAAGCTGGCCAAGCTGAAATAGCTTGTGCCTAAGTAGAAATTTCGCTGTACCGCCCAAGCTCTGCCATGTGCTATTAGGCTCATTAGGCTCATTAGGCTCATTAGGCTCGAACGGTAGTGAACCTTCAAATACTGCGAAATGTGGATACTTAAAATGATTAAAGTTCAAATTTTAGACAAGTTTTTAACTTTTATTGTCTCTCTGCTTGTTACTTATCCAATCATCTGCTTGGTACTCGCCGCAACGATTTACAGCTTTGTGCCGGATAACAACCATGGCATCAAAACTATCCCCCTTGCGGTGTATGGCTGGATTGAAGGGCAGAAGCACAAAGACTCAGCAGATGGATATTTGAGCTTCAAAAAATGCCTTGACGCGCCAGATTTCCAAGGTACGAGCCCTAAAGAAATTAAGGACTGTCAAAGTTGGGGCAGCGACCAGGTATCAGTTGATGATGCTGCTAACATGGTAGTTAATGTCGTCTTCCTCTTTTACGTTGCGTTCGTGGGGTGTGGCGCCTTTCTGATGTTTGCGGTGAAGGTTTCGACTGATGGTCTGAAGAGCATGCTCCTGCCAACGTATAATCTCTTTAAAGAGCTTTTTGTTACGCTTTATGGACTGATCAGAAAGAAACGTTATTAATGCCAACGAAGTTCCTGGACCTTGCCGACTTCAAGGTTCAGCAGGTTAAGGATTCTCGGCCAGCCAGTCGATTGCGGAAAGCAGCACGTTACCGTCAGGTGCTCCCTGCAGTTTGATCGAGCGCCCGGAGTGCTTGTCCTTGATGACCAACGTCGGTGTGGCGGTGATGCCGCCTAGGCTGGCCTTGTGTGCCTGGCTAACAACAGCCTGTCGGGCAGTCGGGTTGCTCGACGCGCAGTTATCGATGAAGTGCTGGCGATCCTCAAGCCCCGGGATCTGCGGGTTGCCATCAGTTCCAGCACCGTTTGACCGAGTACGTTGATAAATGAGCTCGACGGCGAGCCAGAACACGTCATTGCCTCGCTCGATCCCTGCGCACTCAGCCCAGCGAGCTTCATAGCTGGCTGCAGGCTCATGCATCGGCAGGGGCAAATGGTGCCACTGAAGATTCACGTCTGGATGCTGATCAACCCATGCTTTGAGCTGTGGGAAGTAATCCTTGCAGTACGGGCATTCCAGATCTGCATATTCGACAATGGTGAAACGGGCACCACGGCTGCCGTAAATCCATCCGCCACTTGGCCTCTGTTGACTCTCTGCTGACGCCTGGGTGCCACCTGTGACTCCAAGCGTGTTCTGCCTCAGTTCTGTCAGCAGAAAAGCCAGGATTGCCAAGGCGACCGCACCGATGCCGTACAGCATCTGGCGATGTGTGGGGCGCTTCATGCGGAGGCCTCTTTATCGAGAAATTGTTTGGCCAGCAACTCCTGATCCAGCAACGTCAGAAGAGCCTTCTGCGCGCTTTCAGGCTGTGGGTGATGCTCAAGCCACTGGTCCAGCGCTTTGTGCAGTTGGGACTGGATCTCTCGACGATCAACCGCTACATGTTTCACGACTTCCAGGTGTTCGATCAGGACCGGTGCGCAAATTTTCAAGGCCAGCAGAGCATCTTCCTGTGGGTTTTTGAGCAGTTGAGTCAGGCTGTCGATCAGATTTTGAGTCAGGGCATCCATGGCTCTCATGCCAGGTTCTCCAAGGGTGAAGAGGGGAATGTAATGGTTGTCGGTTCAATCCCGCGAATGCGGTCGAGGTCGTGTGCGATCGCCATTGCGGCTCCCAGCTCGTCTACCCCTAACGACTGCATTAGATCGTACCGCTGTTTTTTTTCCTCCGGCTCAGTCATGGCCAATGCCAGGAGCAGGCTTGGGGGCACGGCTCGAAACAAAACCTCCATAGATTTGGAAAGCACAACCCCTTCAGTATATTTTCCGCTTTCTTTACGGGCTGACAGCATCAGTGACTTTTGCGCGGGCGTCAGCTTACGGAACGTGGTGATTTTCTCCACTTCATCCGGTGGCATGTTCAGGCAGATCCACCACTCGATCATGTTAAGCATCGGTGCTGCTGCTGACGGAAGGTCGTCGATGTTCTGAGTGGCAAGCCAGAACCAGGCACCGAGTTTTCGCCACATCTTGGTGATCTTGATGACGTAGGGCGAGAGAAGGGGGTTTTTCGTAATGATGTGACCCTCGTCAGTGAAGTTGACGATCGGACGCCCCTTGAATTGGTCCCGTTCTGCAATGTTGTTCACGGTGTTGATCAGCGAGATGTAGGCGACCGACAGTTGGGCGTTATACCCCTCGCGGGCGTAGGTGGCCAAGTCCAGGATTGTGATGTCGGCTTCAGGCCAAGGCGTACCCTCCCGGTTGAACATCTCACCGTCAGCCCCCATGCAGAACATGTCCATGGCTTCAGCCATCTCGAACATGCGTTCTCGGCGCTTTTCCGGAAGGGTGGTGTCCTTGCCAGCGTCACTCAGCGCATCACGCACATCCTCCGTCTTGACTGCTCGTTCAGCGTCAAAGCATGTTCTGGCTGCCGTCAGAATGCAGTGCCTAATGGCGCTGCGGTCTGCGCGAGTGAGTCGAGCCTCTTCTCTCTCTTCGCCGCCGGTGATCATGAGCCTGGCCACGATCTCCATTTCGCCCAAAACATCACGCTCCTCTTCGCCCTGTTCAGGCATTGTTTGCAGATGCTCATCGGATCCTTCAATGTCATCGGCATCCAAGATCGTGACTTTGTCAGGTGTTGACACCAGGCGAATGGCATCAGTGAAGGGGGCCAGACTCACGCCCGACCCTGGCGCCAACTTGAGCCGGTTGACCGTCAGCCCAAGCTTTTGGGCAAAATCTCCCAGTAGGCCGAAACTATTACCGGCTTCAATGATGAACAGGCGCGGCCTGTAAATGGCGATTAACTGCATCAGCAAATTGTTGGCCGTGGCTGACTTACCTGAACCTGTCGGTGTTGGCGCTGATTGAAAACTGACCCACCCTGCCGATTGAAAATTGACCCAGGACGGATTGCTGATTTTTGCCCCAGCAATTGTGGATAAGCTTAGCAGCAGTGTTCCGATTGAAGACGCATCAAGCCCCACCGCATGCAGCAGGGCATTTATGGTGCGGATCAAAATGGCTCATCGTCCTCGATATCATTTCCGTCCTTTCGCTTTCGTTCGCGTGTTTTGATCTTTGTCTGGGCAGCCAATGTGCTGTGTTGTAGGCGGTAGGACTCGTTGCCCGTTTCGACGATGTGGCAGTGGTGTGTCAGCCGATCCAGCAACGCGGTGGTCATCTTGGCGTCGCCAAACACACTCGACCATTCCGAGAAGCTCAGGTTGGTGGTGATGACCACGCTGGTGTGTTCGTACAGTTTGGACAGCAGGTGAAATAACAGGGCGCCACCGCTTTGGCTGAAGGGCAAATATCCGAGTTCATCCAGTATCACCAGGTCTGTGCGCAGCAGTGCCTGGGCGATTCGCCCTGCCTTGCCATCGTACTTCTCACGCTCCAGCAGATTCACCAGATCCACCGTGGAAAAGAAGCGCACGCGTTTGTTGTAGGCCGTGATTCCGGATACAGCCAAGGCACTGGCCAGGTGTGTTTTCCCGGTGCCAGGGCCGCCGATGAACACGACATTCTGCGCGGTTTCAGTGAACGCCAAGCTGGATAGATCGCTGACCAGCCGGGCATCAGCGCTGGAAGCGCTGAAGTCAAAGCCAGCTAAGTCACGGTGCATGGGGAGTTTTGCCATGTTCATCTGATGATTCACCGAGCGCACCGCGCGATCCGCATGTTCCTGCTGAAGCAGATGTTCCAGCAGCCATTTCGATGAAGCCGTCGACGCTGTTCCTTGAGAGACCAGTTCTTCCCAAGCACTGGCCATGCCGTGCAGGCGCAGTTCTTTGAGTTCAGTCATTAGGTCACGCATTGCGATTCTCCTCATCGGTCGTACGGAGCCGGTCGTAGCGTGCTGTATTGGCAACCGGCGCCACTTTGAGTTGCAGGCTGGTTTCTACACAGGGAGGTGGTGCGGTGGAGGTCAGGCGGGCAACGACATTGAGGATGTGATCGGCGCTCAGACTTCCCGATTCAAGTACCAGCTCCACCGCCACCAGCACTGGTTCGAGACCGGCGATGGGCACAGCAGCCAGTGCCTGCATCATGATTCGATCACCGTTGGTGTGACGCCTCAGTCCGCGTTTAAGAAGCTGTAACGGTTTTGGCAGATCAGCAAATGGAGCGCCATTGCGCAGTGCACCAGGCTTGCGTTCGATGAGTGGGATGTAGTGCTGCCAGTCAAAACCGATCTGATCTCGATCAAAGAGGCGCTCGTGACTGGCGATCACCGTTTCGTCGGCAATGACCACGATTCGCGAAGGGTACAAACGGCTGCTGACCCATTGACCCACACGCTCGCAAGGCACCGAATAACGATTGCGCGCCACGCTGATCAGGCAGGTGCTAGAGACACGGACGGTGCGTTCCACGTAGCCATCAAAGGCCGTCGGCATTGGCATCATTTCAGCCTGCTCCAGCTCCAGGACTTCTGCCACCGTCAAACCGTTGTACTGCGGATGTACAAGTTCAGCCCAGAGCGTACGACAGCGTTGGCCGAGCCAGACGTTCAGCTCCTCGAAGGTATGGAACATGCAATTTTGAGCATCGAGCCAGATTCGCCTCCGGCTGTCTTGCACGTTCTTTTCGACGATGCCTTTCTCCCAGCCAGAGGCCACGTTGCAGAAGTCCGGATCGAACAGATAGTGCGCGCACATCACGGAAAACCGGGCATTGACCGTGCGGCCTTTGCCTTTGTTAACCTTGTCGACAGCCGTTTTCATGTTGTCGTAGATGCCGCGACGTGGCACGCCACCCAACGCTCCAAACGAACGTGTATGGGCATCAAACAGCATCTCGTGGCCTTGACTGGGGTACGCAACCAACCAGAACGCGCGACTTGCGCACAGCTTCATATGGGAGACCTGGATACGTCGAAACAGGCCACCGATCAGCAGGCCTTCTTCGCTCCAGTCAAACTGAAAGGCCTCACCGAGGGCAAAAGTCAGCGGTACAAAAGCGCGTACAGACTTGCCTTGCTCGCACCGCCAAGAGCGGACAAACGCCGTGAGCTGGCTGTAACCGCCGTCATAACCCTCGGCCTTGATCTGCTCAAAAAGTGCCTTGGCGCTCCTACGGTTGTGTTTTGGCCGGAACGAATCAGCCTTGAGCGCCTGCTCTAAGGTCTCGTGAAAAGGGTTGAGCTTATTGAAGGATGCGCACCGTTGGTACGCTGGTTGATTGGCTTCGGGCGCTCTGACCCATTTTCGGATGGTGTTTCTCGACAGCCCGGTACGCTTGGCTATCTGATGCAGCGAGAGCTTGTCGCGGAAGTACATCCGCCGGATTTTTCCCAACATTTCCATGCTGATCACCCTGTGTTCTCCTGCTCAAAAAGTGAGCAGAAGCAGTTGAGCACCTGGGTCAGTTTTCAGTCGGCAGAACAGCCTCTACTGGGTCAGTTTTCGGTCAGCGGCAACAGGCGAAGCAACTGTCGTATCCTACTGATCCACTTTGCCCATCAGAAAGCTTCAGTCGCGCGCGATGAGTACCAAACGCCATCATTATTGACGGGAATAGCGCCTTTGCATTGGGCTCATTCCGGCGCTAACAACTCCACCATGGCCTGTATTTTTCGAGATATGGGGGAATAACGGAACCCATCAGCACAAGCGCACCACGAACGTAACACTTAAAGCGCCCAGATCACCGCTCCCTTTATTGCGCATTAAGAAATTACCCGGTGGAAACGTATTTTATGGCTTTATCGAACCGTCCGGAAATCATCGATACCGCTGATGGCCATTCCCTTTCCAACTCAGACAACAGCGATCTTGAGAGCAATTGGCAGGTGCGTTTCTGGATGATTTTCACCGGTCAGACTCTTTCCCTGATCGGCTCCGGGCTGACCCAGTTCGTTCTCCTTTGGTGGATTACAGACACAACGGGTAGCCTGGCAGCGCTGGCAACCGCTGGGGTCGTAGCGCTCTTGCCACAGGCGCTGATCAGCCCTCTGGGAGGCATATTTGCTGACCGCTACAGTCGCCGCGTGTTGATGATTGCCACTGATATGATCAGCGCGCTGTGCATGTCGATATTGATTGTACTGTTTCTTACCGAGCGTGTTGAACTGTGGCACGTTTACTGGATGATGTTCGTACGCAGCGCGATGCAAGCGTTCCAGACGCCGGCCGCATCGGCCAGCGTGGCTATGCTTGTGCCACGCAGTTTTTTACCCCGTGCAGCGGGCCTGAGTCAGGCCATGCAGGGGATAACTCTGGTTGCTGCCGCACCGCTAGGCGCGCTCGCTATCAGCATGATCCCGCTGGGATGGGCACTGTCCATCGATGTGGTTACAGCACTATTGGGCTGCTTGCCGTTGTTGCGCTACCGTATTCCCCAGGCATTCAATAGCAACCACACGGGTCTATCAACGCTAAGGAGTGAGTTTCGCGATGGCTTGCATTTGATCTGGAGTCACCCTGGCTTGCGCCACCTCTATGCGTTGATGGGGGGCGTGGTACTGATGATTACGCCTTCGTTCACATTGGTGCCATTGTTGGTCAAAGAGCACTTCGGCGGTGGTGCGCCGCACGTTGCGTTTATCGATGCAATGGCAGGCGCTGGCATGCTGATAGGGGCCGTAGTTGTGGCGCTATTTGCGACTCGCCAGCAAGTCACATGGATCCTCTGGGGCTTCGCTACCTCATGTTTCGCGCTAGCATTAACAGGTCTGATGCCTGCCGACCGCTTCAACATCGCCGCAGTGTGTTGGCTGATTAGTGGCATGTCCTTCATTCTAGGGGATGCCCCAATGACTGCATTGCTTCAAGGCACCATCCCCAATCACCTGCAAGGGCGTGGGCTTTCGTTGCTGAATATGGTCATGGGGCTAGCCGCTCCACTAGGTTTGGCGCTGACAACTCCACTAGGTGAGCTTATCGGCGTGCGATGGCTTTTTGTCTTTACCGGCGTGTTAGGCGGACTGATTTGCCTGATGGGATTTTTTTCATCCGCCGTGCGCCGTCTTGAAGACGGCACGCACTACTGATGGCCACTCACAAATAACGTTGATGACATGGAACCGATAACGACTTTTTGACCACTTATCTGATTTAAGGACATTTCGATGCATAAGCTCTAGGTTTGGCAGAGTGTTTGATCTCAACCGCAGGGACACCCGATGGAGCAGATGACCTTCGCTGACGCCGAGTACGCTGGTAAATGTAGGCAAGCCTATAAAGAGCGTTTTCTGACAAAGCCTTATTATCCAAAATGCGAAGGGGTTCGTCCGGCTCTTCCGTAGATGGCCGTTCTGCGCATAAAACATGTTTAAGCAGGCGGGATCAGCGGTAATGTGGGTTGCACCGGCGTGGACAAGCATCAGAATTGTCAGATTATCTGGTCGATTGTTGTACGTCCGAGCAGCTGCAAAAAGCTTGATGAGACTAGTTGGATCGTTCGAGTGCATTGCAAAATCGAGTACGCGAAAGCCCAGTGCGCGCAAAAGGTCGAACATCCGTTCCGCGTGATCAAGCGCCATTTTGGATATACGAAAGTGCGGTTTCGCCGGCGCTCTAAAAACACCGGGCAACAGGCCGCGCTCTTTACCCTGGCGAATAGTTGGGGGGCGGGCGAAAGCGCCTGCCGGGGATAGGAAAGTTGCACCTAAGTGTGGAACACGTCTTGGGACTGTGCTAATCGACAAAACTTAATGAATTAAACGCGGGAAAAGTCTGATGGTCTGATAGGACGGGATTTTTTGAAACTCAGGCTAAAAAGTTATCAAAAGTTGATACCTGCTTCAGACCTTCCTCAAGGCGTTTAATGAAACAACCTGGAGGTGTTATGGTGTAATTATATACCTGCTGACGCTATGAGTGCCTGGATAACGCGAATCTCAGGATGCAGCGCTTGGCTGTGAAAATCATACGTTTAAATGCGCCCCTTCAGTCAATATGGCGGCGTTTAAATCGATAGAAAAATAAGGTCAACCATGTCATATCAAAAAGCAGAACCCGCTTACTTCACAACGACCCAAAGTCCAGTTGAAGTTTATACAGAATGGGACCCGTTGGAGGAGGTTATCGTTGGAATCATGGATGATATTCGTGTCCCGGATTGGGACCTCGGCCTAAAAGCAATTATCCCGAAAGAATCCAGTGATTTTTTTATGACATACTCCGGGCGTCGCTTCCCAGAGGAGTTGCTTGTTAAAGCCAGGCAAGAAGTCAACACATTGGCGCGAATATTGGAAACTGAAGGCGTTCGCGTAAAAAGGCCCAATGAGTCAAATCACCACCAACCCATAATGACGCCGCACTTTACAACGGGCGGAACCTTTTACTCCGCCATGCCCAGAGATTGTCTTTTCGCGATCGGCAAAAAAATCATTGAGGTACCCATGGCTTGGCGAAGCCGTTACTTCGAGACCTTCGCGTTCCGCGACCTGTTGAACGACTATTTCAGTCAGGGCGCCGAGTGGATCGCGGCCCCCAAGCCCATGCTGAAGGACGATGTCTGGCAACCGAATTATGATTTCGAACAAGAACTTCCGTTTCGTTCTATTATCACGGAGGCGGAGCCGCTGTTTGACGCCGCCGATTTTATGAAAATGGGCCGGGATATCATCGGGCAGCGCAGCCATGTGACGAATAATAAAGGCATTGAATGGTTGCGTAGAACCTTGGGTCCGGACTACCGCGTGCACATCTATGAGTTTGAAGAGCCGGGCCCCATGCACATTGATACAACGATATTGCCGTTAGCACCGGGCCGCGTACTCATCAATAAAGATTGGGTGCCACAGATTCCTGATATTTTCAAGGACTGGGAAATTCTCAATCCGCCCCCCTCCAACCTCCCGGATGACCATCCTTTGTTCATTACGTCGAAGTGGATTCACACGAATGTCCTGATGCTTGACGAGCGGACTGTCGTGGTCGAGAAAGATGAAGAGGCGCTCATCTCCGCTTTCCGCAAATGGGGCTTTGAAACCATTCTTTGCCCTTTCAAGCACTTCCAATCCTTCGGCGGCTCGTTCCATTGTGCCACTTTGGATGTTAAGCGACGGGGAGGACTGCACCGTTATATTTGAGGGCCTTGCCTAAGCGTGTGCAGGGCCTGAAGGCCCTGCCACTGACAAAGACATTTTCAATCGGACACAGACGATAGGAACTCGACATGCGCCCTACAAAAAAAATACTGGTGGTTTCTTCCGAACTGGATGCCGCGAAAACGGTACGCGACGTCAAAACCATGTACCCGTCTGCCACGTGGGATTTTATCTTCCTGTTGGAGGATTTTCTGGGAGTGGCCAACGATGAGCTGAAGTGCCCTGAACACTTTATCGTGCGCGACTTCGCCGACACAGCCGGGGTGATGGCGGTGCTGGAAGTGATTGCCCAGCAGCACGTTATCTCTCAGGTTGTCCCCAGCGATGAATTTTCTGTTTACATTGCTGCATTGGCCAATGACCGCTGGGATCTTCCCGGTATAACCCGTGAAAAAGCCAAATCTTTTCGTGACAAAAAAGCAATGAAGGAAATCGCTCAACACGCCGGTATCAGGACTGCGCGGGAAATCACCTTGTCCGATATCGAGGGCGGGCATGTTGAATTTCCTGTGGTCGTTAAACCGCGCTCTCTGGCAGGTTCAATGGGCGTCAGAATCATTACTGAAGCAAAACAACTGACGGAAATGGATGTCGACTGGGGAGCGGCTTACCGAGATATGGATGAGCGACAGTACATGATTGAACAGTACAACCCTAATACGATTTATCATATTGACTGCATTGTTCTTAAGGGCCATCTATCTTTTATTTCAGTCGGTCAGTACTTGGGTAAGCCTATTGACTTTTTGCAAGAAAAGCCGGTCGGAGTATTGTCTGTACCTGATCAGGCCGTCGCAGATACGTGGCGACCCTTTGCTGAATCCGTGATTAAAGCTTTTGAAGCCCCTGAGGGGGTTTATCACATTGAAGCCTTTGCCGATGCCGGCTTCGGCTTAGAGTTATTGGAAATTGCTTATCGTCCTGGCGGAGCAGCGATTGTAGAAATGATTGAGATGGTGCATGGGCTGAATTTGAAGTGCATTCACTTAGCGGCGCAACTTGGGCTCGTCGATTATGTCGATTCGCAACGTCAGGAAGAGGCATTTGGCTATATGACTTTTCCAAAAAAGCATCTTTCTACTGAAGCGCTTTACGTCACTCAGATTTCCTTGCCCCCCCTCGAAAGCATGCCGACCTTGAGAACCCACGTAGTGCCGGCTCTAGGTGACATCGCATCAGGTGAATTCTACTGTTACAAGGATTCTCTGGGATCCTTCGTATTTTGTGGAGACCGTGACCTTGTCTCACGGGATGTGTACTACCTGAGCGAACATTACTCGGTACAGGTCGCCGCGAAAAAAAAACAGCCCTCCGTTTGAGGAGTGACATTCCCCTTTGCACAATTAATGACAAATACATTTAAAAGAGCTGTCAGGTCATGGACAAAAATAAGCCAAACACTATTCTGATCGTATCTTCCGAACTGGATGTAAGCGAGGTGGTCTCCCGAATCAGGAGTATCTATCCGATCGCTGCCTGGACGTTCATCTACCTTCTGGAGGATCTTCTGGGGCAGGCGGGAGAAGAGCTGAATCGCGATGGACACTTTGTGATCCGAGACTTTGCCGTGCACACCGAGGTCGAAAAGGTATTCGGTCAGATTGCAACGAAATATTCCGTCACCGCCGTCATTCCGAATGACGAGTTTGCGGTATACATTGCTGCATGGGCCAACGACTGTTGGCAGCTGCCTGGATTGACGTTTGACGTGGCGACACGGTTCCGTGACAAAAAGCGAATGAAACACATTGCCCAAACGTTCAATATCCCGACAGCAAAAGAACTGTCGCTTGATGACATTACGCATGGAGCGGTGACGTTTCCGGTTATTTTGAAGCCTCGGTCTCTGGCGGGCGCTGTAGGGGTCAGAATCATTACTGAGGTCCAGCAACTTTCTGAGGCATATGCCACCGAAAGTGATGACTATCAGGATATGAACGAGCACCAGTATCTTATTGAAACTTACAACTCACAACCCCTTTATCAAATTGATGCGGTGGTTCTAAAAGGGCAGCTGGCGTTCCTGTGTGCAGGTGAGTACCTAGGTAAACCCATCGATTATCTGGCCGAATGTCCACTGGGATATTTTTCACTTGCTGACGACGATCTACACACTCTCTGGCGTCCATTCATCGAGCGAGTATTGTTCGCTTTTGAGGGGGCTGATGGTGTTTACCATATTGAAGCGTTTGGTGATGCGGGCGACGGATTTGAATTACTTGAGATTGCCTATCGGCCCGGTGGGGCTTCCACTGTCGATATGATAAAAATCGCTTATGGGATAGACCTGCGTTTCATTCATCTTGCCGTCCAGTTAGGGCTTGTCGATGCCTTGCACGTTGACCGTAAGGGCGAGGCGTTTGGCTATATGACGTTCCCTAAAAAACACCTCGCCAAAGAAATGCTTTACGTCACTCGGGTTTCACTGCCGAGTATGGAAACCCTGCAAACACTGAAGATGAAGAAAATTGCGCAGGTAGGCGATATCGCTTCAGGTGAATTTTTCTGTCACAAGGATTGTCTGGGGGCCTTTGTATTCTGTGGCGATCGAGGCAGCGTCGCTCATGACTTGAAATATGTTGAGGAGCATTATCAAGTGCATGTAGAAGTTGTGCATGGTTGATAGACAGTATCCTTCCGGGGATCCCGTCTTGAATTAAACCGGTCGCCAGTTATGTGGCAGCCACTGATCTGTCTCGCATCGCCTGATGCGTCGGCTGGCGCGTGAGAACCTTCCTTAAGGTACGCATATTGGTCATGGCAAGGGGCAGCTGATCAAGGTCTTGAGCGCTGCAGCATGTCCTTAAAGCGCTGCATGATGTCGATCACCAGCGAGTTCACGGCCAGAATCTTCATGGCTCGTGTGACAGCTACGTACAGAAGGTTTGTATCTGGCTGGATCTTAGGGAGTGACGCCACAAGCGTCACCCAAATAGAAAACGCCTCCTCGGAGGTGTTTTTTAGCATCATCGGGGTATAGCGCAGTCCGGTAGCGCGCCTGCTTTGGGAGCAGGATGTCAGGAGTTCGAATCCCCTTACCCCGACCATTTTCGCCCAGCTGTATCAGGGTTGAAGATCAGAGCTCAAAAACAGTTGTTTTGAGCTCAACAGAAAAGGCGTCCTTCGGGACGCTGAACCGCCCCGGGTTTCTCGGAGACTCCAACCTTTGAGAGGATGGAGCGATGAAAAAACTACCGAAGTATTCCCCAGAGGTCCGTGAGCGGGCCATCAGGATGGTTTTCGAACACCTTCCTGAGTACGAGTCGCAGTGGGCCACCATCAGTGCCATTGCCCCCAAGATCGGCTGCACGCCCGAGACATTACGGCTGTGGGTTCGCCAATCTGAGCGCAACAGCGGCCAGCGTGATGGGCTGAGCACAGTCGAACGTGAGCGAGTCAAGCTCTTGGAGCGTGAGAACCGTCAGTTGCGTCAAGCTAACGAGATCTTGCGTAAGGCCTCAGCCTATTTTGCCCAGGCGGAGCTCGACCGCCCATTCAAACGATGAAGACGTTTATTGATGAAAACCGCCAGTCTTACGGGGTCGAGCCGATTTGCAAGGTGTTGCCAATCGCCCCGTCGACGTACTACCGGTACGCTGCTCAGCAGGCTGACCCCAGCCAGCAGTCAGCGCGTGCGCAGCGTGACCAGGAACTGGGTGAGCACATCCAGCGAGTCTGGGATGAGCACTTCCAGGTATATGGCGTGCGCAAGGTCTGGCGACAATTGCTGCGTGACGGACTGCAAGTCGCCCGCTGTACGGTGCAACGTCTGATGGGAGAGCTGGGCCTGCAAGGCGTGGTACGCGGCAAGCCCGTCAAGACGACGGTCAGCGACCAAGCCAGGCCGTGCCCGCAGGATCATGTCAACCGTCAGTTTGTGGCTGAGTGCCCGAACGCCCTATGGGTATCGGACTTTACCTACGTCAGTACCTGGCAGGGTTTTGTTTACGTGGCCTTCATCATTGATGTCTTTGCCCGATTCATCGTCGGTTGGAAGGTGTCCAGTTCAGCGCGTACCGATTTTGTACTCGATGCACTGGAGCAAGCCCTTTACGCCCGTCGCCCAGTCAAGCAGGGTGGACTCATTCACCACAGTGACCGTGGCGTGCAGTACGTGTCCATTCGCTATACCGAGCGTCTTGTCGAAGCCGGTATTGAGCCATCGGTCGGGAGTGTCGGTGACTCTTACGACAATGCTTTGGCTGAGACCATCAATGGTCTTTACAAGGCTGAAGTGATTCATCGACGCTCTTGGCCCACACGGGGGGCGGTGGAGCTGGAAACCCTGAAATGGGTGGACTGGTTCAATCACCGCCGCCTGCTGGAGCCAATCGGTCATATTCCACCGGTCGAAGCAGAAGCAATCTATTATCAGCAACTCACCGAGTCTGCCCAGGTGGCATGACTCAAACAAAAGGGTCTCCGAGAAACCCGGGGCGGTTCAACGCCTTTTTTGTTTGGGGTTTATAGCTACAACACTCATTAAGCGATCAGTACTTCGTACGTCTGCCCCCACCTGTAAGACTGTTTATAAGCTGTCTGGCTACGCACAAACGTCTCAAGGAGACCCCCGGCTTCCCACGATCCCGCAGTAGTTATGCCTGGTTTACACCATGTCTGTTGATTGGGTGGCCGCGCTAGCCACACCCACCAGCGACACTTCCGCGGCTGGCGCAAAGATCATATCGTTGTTGCCCAGATCCTGGGTCCAGTCGCCGGTGAGGGCAATCTCAAACCGATGGCCCTCAGCGTCAGGTTCCACATCCTTGAGGTAGGTGCGGTCCAGATCCACGTTATAGGCCATCTTCAGCGTAGTGCCGGTACCGTCGCCGAACCCTGTGTAACCCAGCGCCGACACATCGATCTTGTCATTGTTGTCTGCGAACCGGGCAATAAGGTCCACGAAGCTCTGGCTGTCCGTGCGGTAGCTGTCAGTGGCTGCCGTGTAGCGGAACACGTCAGCGTCATTGATGCCATTACGGCCATAGACCGAAAGGTTCGGGTCGTCGCCGCCGATCAGCAAGTCGGCGCCCGCGCCTCCGATGATCACATCCGAGCCTCTGCCGCCGTCGATACGGTCGTTGCCGGCCAGGCCATAAATGACTTCCGACATTGCGCTCCCCGTGATTACGTCCTTGCCAGCCGTTCCTTCGACGGTGGGGGCCGTGAACACCAGGTTGGTGCTGTTCAACTGCCCCGTCAGGTTGCCTTCGAACGCCAGTTCGAAGCGCTGTCCGTTGGCGTCGGCATCGAAGCTTTTCAGGTATGTGCGAGTACCCTCGGCGTTGGCCTGGACGGCGAGCGTGCCATTCTGGCCATCGCCTATGCCGGTAAAGCCCAACGCAATCAGATCGACACGGTCCTGAGAGGCGTCGAAGTCCAGAATCCGGTCGCTGCCTGTTTCGGTAGCGGTACGGTAGCTGTCGCTGATCTGGGTGAAGCGGAAAATATCTGCGCCCATCCCGCCTGCCAGCACGTCACGGCCACCCGCGCCTTGCAGCACATCGTCTCCGCCCAGGCCACGGATAATCTCGGCCGTGTCGTTGCCAATCAGGTGGTTGGCCTGGCTGGATCCGTCCACGTGGTATTGGCCGTCCTGGCTGCCGAAGGTGGTGTCCAGGCTGCCATCGGCGTTCAGACGGGTGATCACGTCGCCGGCGATAAGGATTTTGCCATCGGGCTGAACGATTGCCGAGTGGGCATAGTTCGACGCGCCTTGGGGTACCTGGATCGTCAGCTTGCCATCGTCACTAAAGGAGGTGTCGAACGAGCCATCCGCATTTAGCCGCAGTACGTTGAAGGCGTTATTGTCGTTACTCTCGCCGGCCACAATGATCTTGCCATCGGCTTGCACGGTTATCGCAGCGCGGTAGTCCAGCCCCAGCGCGGTATCGAAATACACCACGCCGTCCACGCCAAACGCGGTATCCAGGTTGCCGTCGGCTGCAAGTCGCTGAACGGCATAAACCGGATCGCCCGGGTCGTGGGGGCCGTCGGCACCCACGTACAGCCAACTGCCGAGCAATACGCTGCCGTCGGGCTGCACGACCGTGGCGATATTGCCGGTGCCGTATTGCCCGGTCGGGTTGAGGAGAAGTGCGCCGTTGGCACCGAAATCCTCGACCGGCGCCCCGGTGCTGTCCAGCTTGAATACGATCGCTTGGGACGTGCCTCGAAGGCTGACGTACACCGAGCCATCTGCTGTGGCGTAAATAGCCATTCCATCAGCGCCGATCGGTACATCAAGGCCCGCGGCACCGCCATTGCCGAATGTGGTGTCCAGAGTGCCATCCACGTTGAAACGTTCTACCTTCAAACCGCCAAGCCCTGGCTGTGCTGATAGCACTTTACCGTCGGCCTGCACCGCCATTACGTAGTAAGCATAATCTTCCGGGTCCAGGTTGCCGGGCACGAGGGCAATTCCCTCTTGGCCGAAGCTGTTGTCCAGGCTGCCGTCAGCGTTGAGGCGCACCGCCGTGTAGCTGCCGCGCGTACCATAGCTTTCATCGCCCGGCGAGCCAGGATAGCCAATGGCAGTCTGGAAGCTTTCGCCACCGACAAGGATTTTGCCGTCAGGCTGAAGGATGATGCTCCAGTTTGAATCGCTACCCGTGGAAGGGTCGACCTGCACTGTCCCCGGGCCTGTTCGCACGGTGTAGTTGATGGTGGCCTTGCTATCGATTGACGCCATGACATTGTCCTTTAGGCATGGAACCCGAACGGATTGGGAAGGGGCTTGCACGGATCCTCTGGATCTGACCTTGGCAGGATGGATAAATGCGAACGTTTTGTGTTCCGCCGACAGCACACCGGGTCAACTGGCCCTCGCGTTAGTACTCCGGTATTGAACAAACGGCCAAAAGCGTTAGTTGACCGGGGTCGGTCGTCCTTGCCTCCATTCATCAGAGATGAGCGTGAGTGGTCGCGTGCTCGCCGGTCGAAATACACTGAACGCCTCCGCCCAGTCTGACTCCAAATCTTGCCCCGGCGCTCAAAGCCAACGTATCACGTCGATGGGTGCTTGAATCCTCTGCCCAATCAAGGAATTCCCATGACCGACCCACGTAACGTCGCCCACGACAAAAAAGTTCAGCAAGAGAAAAAGAACCACGGCGAAGAAATCGCGCCCAACGCTGAACACGCGCCTCAGCCAGGCATGAAGCCAGCACTCAAGCACGACGACGATGACAAACAAGACGAGCAAGCTTGAGCCAGGTATCAGCCCGACTTGAAGATTGAGCTCAACAGAAAAGGCGTCCCCAGGGACGCTTTTTTTGTTCAAGGATAAATTTTCAGTCGAGACCGCTTTGAACATAGGGCACCTCGCTGAAGACGTCGTCGCTGGTAGCTTCGCCGAAATGCGCTCGCTTGGCGGCCAGAAATCCGCCGATCCGTTTCCGGCTGGCATAGTCGGAGTAGCCGCCGAACAGGCAGAGATCCGTCGATGACAGGTCGCTGATGGGCGCCAGTTCGCTGAGGATTGCCTGCGTCAGCTCGAAGGCGCCGGGGTAGTTGTCACTGGTGATCGATGGCGCGAGGGTACCCGGCAGGTCGAGATTGAGATGCCGCACGCCGGCACGCGCGCAGGCGCTGTGGATGCTGTCCGGATCGGTAGCGTCGACGATGAGTAGCTCGTCGATGGAGTAGGCCAGCAGCGACTCCACGGTACTAAGCTCCAACTGCGGATCGCGGCAGCATCAGCCCGACCAGGCCGGAACGAGACTGTCGCAGGCCACGGGCCTGCAGATTGGTGCTGTAGCCGTGTTCGTCAGAGAGAGACTGGATGAGCTACGCCGTCGCCTCCTTGATCCGTCGTTTTCGCCAGGAGCCGTTGAGCACCGCACTGATCGACGCCCATGCGGGCTGGGGCGGCTCCCTCGGCAGCGCGGCGCGGCGCGGCGCTGAGCCTGGCCGACGGTCTGCACGTGGTGCCCGAATTTCCGTTGCTGCTGAAGCGGGTCTGCGTCTGCTTGATGTCATGGAACGCATGGCGAGCCTGGACCGCGTATTTACACCGGTACAGGGAGCGCTCGCAGACCAGCATCGCAGGCGCTACGCTGCGTTCAAGGTTCTTCAGGCAGCTGAACGAGAAGTGCGATCTATCTTCATTCGAGAGTGAGTTCGACCCTGAAGTCCGTGATGAGCCTGCTCAACAAAAAAGGGTCCAGACGCCCCGTTTTCGGTGCTGTACTGGACCCTTGGCGATCAAGCTTGCTCCCACGGCCTGCGGCCAGAATCGAGAACAGACTTGTGTATAGCGCCGAGCGCTACAACTACGGTCAGAAACGAACCGTCACGCCTGCATTAACCGAATGGAAGCGCGTGTCGGTGCCGAACTGCCCCTGGTAGGACAGGTCCAGATCGGTCTGCCTGTTCAAGCGCAGTTTCGCGCCCACTTCAGTCAAGGCGGTGTCGCGCGTTTGAGCGACGCCCTGCACTTCGAAGTTTGGCCCGCCAGCGAAAGACTGGACGTTGCGCGGGTCCAGGTCACCGTAGGCACGTCGCCAGCCGACTGAGCCGTAAACCTGCGTATTGACGTTCGCCACATTGATGCTCGACGACGCGCGCAGACCCAGTGTCGAGAAGAAGGTGTCCTGTTTATCGCTGGACACGTCCAGTGCGGCTGGTCCGCCTTTTTCGTGCAGGTCTTTGGCGTCGTAGCGCACGTAGGAAAGACCGGCGAAAGGCTCCAGAGCCATGCTGCCGACCGGTATGCGGTAGGCCGCTTCACCACTTGCCTGCAGCGACTGGGCATTGCGTTTGCCGGTCAAGTGATCACTGAATCCGGCAAACGCCACGTTCCGCTCACTTTCCAGCTTGTGCCAGGTGTAACCGACGTCAGCACTGAGGCGCAGGGCATCGATCTGACCACCGGTGTAGAGGCCCAGATGATAGTTGTCGCTGTGACCGTCAGCATCGCTGTCATCGGCGTCGAACTTCGAACGGCTGTAGCCAGCGTAGACGCCACCGCGCCAATCCGGTGTGAAGCTACCATCGGCCCCGAACAGCAGGCCGCCAGTGCTTTGGTGCAGACCACCGGCACCGTTATTGCCGCTTGTCTTGGTCCAGTTGCCGAATGGCTGCACCCAGGCACCGTTTTGCGTGGTCGGTGTGCTTGGCATCAGATTGAGTGCCATGGCTGGCATGCGCAATGTTCCCGTATCCAGAAGATTACGCATACGAGTGCCCAGCACTCCCGATACCACCTGACTATTGGCGATCAGGGCCGTCGAGGTACTGCCGAGGTAGTCGCCAGACAGTTGATCGGCTGCGTTGCGAGCGCTTTCGGCATCCAGAACCAGCAGGTTGTTGTAGAGGCGCAGCGGCTCACCGCTTTGCTCGAGTACGCTCAGCGCGCCAGCGGTATTGAACTGGTTTTGAGTCAGCATGACCGTCTGAAAGATGCCTGGTGTTGGTGCGGGTTCTGGAGTGGGCGTAGGTGTAGGCTCTGGTGTTGGTGTTGGTGTCGGCTCAGGAGTTGGAGTTGGCTCCGGTGTTGGAGTTGGAGTCGGGGTTGGCGTAGGTGTCGGCTCTACGCTTTTTTGCTCGATGGTGAGGTTCAGATCATTGGCGGTACGCTGCAGTCCGACATTCAGGAACGCCGAGTTGGTCAGCGCCTGGGCATAGGCGGTGCCTGCGGCGGCACCGTCGACCACACCGCCCTGAGCAGAGAGCAGGGTGTAAGTCCTGCCGCTCTGATAGCTCTGCGCAGGATCCAGCGCAGTCACGTTGACCTGCGTACCGCGCAGTGTGGCTGTGCCGCTTACGTTGATCTTGTCTGCTCTACCGTCGCCTGCGATGTCCGCGGCGTAACGTGAGCCTGCGGCCATGTCGAGGTCGCCTTGTATGGCCAGCGCACCTATGGCGTTTTCTCCGGGCGACAGAGTACCGCCGGAAGCTACCTGCGTCGTACCCACCTGACCGACGCCGGCCAGAACGCCGCCGTCCAGTACCTGTGCGCTGTTGGTATACGTCCCGAACTCGGTGCGCCCGGCAATACCGTTGACCACCAGGGTGCCGTTGCCTACGTTAAACCGCGAAAGGCTTTGGGTGGTGGCTGTATTGCCGCGCTGATTGACCTGGTCGACGTTCCCCGACAGCACCAGTCGCCCGCCGCGCACAACGACGCTGCCAGCCAGCCCGGTAAGGTCGCCGCTCAATGTGGTATTGCCGTTGAACGCATACACTCGGCCCGTTCCGTTCAGCGTGTTGGCAACCTGCAGATCAGTATCGGTATGGTTGAACGCCAAATGCCCCCCGTTGCCGGTGCCGAAATTAATGGCGGTTTGCGGGTCCAGTCGGCCGGCCGCCTGAGCTGTTCCGGCAGTCGTCGAATCGATATCGGTACGGTTGGGGTCGGTCACGACCGGACCGCCCACAGCAAGCGTGCCGCGTGTCGGATTGTTGATGCTGCTGATGGTGCTGATGAGAATACCGTTGGTAGAACTCAGCTCGGCACCGTCGGACAGCGTCAGGTAAGTGCGAGAGTCACTGGTGCCGAGCGTCATGCTTTGCGCTGCCAGGCGGGTGCCTTGTCCGGAAATACTCACCTGATTGCTGCGGCCGATGATGGCCGAACCCAGTAAGAGCGAGTCGGTGGTCAGTACTGCGCCGTTATCGAGAGTAAGGTTGTTTCTGTTTCTGAACGCGCCACTGTTGTCCCAGCGGGTTCCGGCGCCGGAAAGATTGACGACGGAGTCGATGTCTACCTGCTGGCTGTTGATCTTGCCGCCATCATTGGCCGTTATGCTCGACCTGTAGACAAACACCCCACCGGCTTCGATATTGACCGCGTCGACCAGGGAGTTCTGGCCACTGACCAGCAACTGCGCGTTTGAAAATTCGTTGGAGCGATAGCCGTTGACTTCACCCAGATCCAGATCCCGCACCGACACCTGACCCCCGTTGCGCACGTTCAGGTCGCCTTGACCGACCCCACCGACAACGATCGTGTTACCCAGTACAAATGAGGTACGCGGTACTACCCAGCGCGAACCGGCCCCTTCGACTATGACGCTGGCCTGGGCCGGGTTGACGCCCGTACTGCTGGCTTGGCCAACAATGTTGCCGCCTTCGCTGGTCACGGTTGCGCCACTGTTGATGGTGAGGCTGGAAGAGTTGCCGTCAGTTGACCGCACCTCGATCGAGCCATCAATGACGCGGTCGCTGTTAAAGGTTTCCTGACCATTGGTAAGAACATAATCCGCTGCCTGAGCATCTGGAAGCAGTGCAAGAGTAACCGCAAAAGCAAGCGGGGATAGTTTGAATAAGGGGTTCATAGCGACTCCAGATACTCCATAAAGACCACAAGGGGTGGCTGCCAGCCCTGAGGGCTTAGGCGTTTCCGTTCGGCGGGGTGCCAACAACGGGAGTATTGAGAGGCGAAGGTTGAATGGAAATAGCACGCATGTACTAGTGGCACGTACGCGTATGTACTAGTGGCACATATTAATGCCTGGGTTAATCAGTTAGTCAGGGATGACGTAGTGCATCTGTGCTATTGATATTCTGTTACGCCGTGACTACGGTTGCGTGCGAAGTTATTCGACGTTAATTATTTAAATAATGAGTGGCAGCGTTAGGTGCCTGGTGTGCCAGTCAGTGGAGTGTATGAATGAAAAGTGTAGCCTTGTTTCCGTTGATTCTGGCATTGTCGGGGTGTGCGGGTCTTGATCATGCCATGTCAATGACCAATGGCGTTCTTGATCAAACGGGTGATGTACTGAGCGGGGATTTCAGAGGGCTGGCTGAGGCCAGAGAAACAACCTTGACAGAAATATGGCGCGATTGGCAGACCAATGAGGTTACCGCGAAAGAAAAATGGGACGCTCAAACACTGATCATTCCTGGCGTCGTACAGCGCATTACTAAAACAGGGACGGCGGTCGGTCAGAATCAGATTGCGGTCATCTTCAGCGATCCGTCCAATCCCAAATGCACGGGCCAGGGCTTGACCCGCGATGACCTGTTGGTCAACAAGAAAAAAATAAGCAGCTTCAAGAAGGGCGACAGGGTTCTTGTGAAAGGTGTGTTGGGCACCAGTGAATCAAAGTGGACCGACAATGATGCTTGCTGGCTGTCTTTTGACAAAGCCGAATTCACACTTCAGAAATAGAAGCCGTCAGCATAAAACCCGGAAAATGTCCGGGTTCTGTAAGTTGCGCATTGATAACGCTGTCAGTTCTGCCAGGTTGTGTAATAAACCGGAATACCCCGCGAGTTGGTGATGGATGCATAATTGAAACCTGGCGCAAACGACTCTCCGCCTGCGAAGGTGTAACCAAATGCGCTGAATTCAATACCACCGCCGACCTGGCTCAACTCGGTCTCGTTCAGCACTCGAAGTGCTGGTCCGGCAGGAAGCGCATTATGTGCCTGTAGTGGGTTCACTGCTTGAGTCATGGCGTTGTTTCCTCTGAAAGTGTCATTGATAAATCAGGGCTTCCGTACCGTTGAACGACGGAAGACAACACCATTAAAGTCACCGCTTACAAACACCTCAATAGCACAAATGAGCTACTTGCTAGTGTGTCTTTTGGCTATTAGTTCATGTGTGCTATTGAGGTTAATTGTCGTCAGGACTGTAATGCGTGGTCCGTTTGCGGTGCCTGTTTTATGGAACATTCCTGATGATTGAAGCGATGGTCATTCATGCTCTTTCGACCTGAAGCGCTTGATGCGCAAAAGCGCAGTACGTTGGGGACGGTTTTGCTGGTCAGTCCATTGTCGATGAGGCTGGCCGCTGCGATGGCGTTGCTGTTTTGCATCAGCATGGGCCTGTTCCTGACCTTCGCCACCTACACCAAACGTACAGCCGCAAGCGGCGTACTGCTGCCTGAAACCGGCCTGATCAGGATCTACTCACCACAAGCTGGCGTGATCACCCGGCTCGACATCGTCGAGGGGCAACACGTTACATACGGCGCCGTGCTGATGGCCTTGTCCAGCGACACACAAAGCGGTGAGGCGGGTGGCGCGCAACGGGCGATCAGCCTGTCGATCAAACGTCGTCAGGAAAGCCTCTCTCAGGAAATCGACGAGACGCTCGCTCTGCATCTTCAGGAGCTGGAGGGCAAGAAACGTCAGGTCGCGGCGCTTGAAACCGAGCAGCAGAAAATACTCGCGCAAATCGACCTGACGCGTCAGCGGCTGGCTTTGACCAAGGGCCTTGCCGAGCGCTACGCCAACCTGCAACGTCAGGACTACGTGTCCCGTGACCAGCTTCAGGAAAAGCAGGATGCAGTTCTGGACATGCGCTTGCGGGGCGAAGAGCTGAATCGCTCGCTGCTCACGGTGCGTGCCGAAAGCGCCAGGCTGCGGGCGGAACTGGTCGAGCTGCCGTTCAACCAGAGCAAGCAGCTTGCCGATCTGCGACGCAGGCTGGCCGAGAATCAGGACCGCTTGATCGAAAGTGAAACCAAACGAGAGATTTTCATCACCGCACCGACGCTGGGTGAGGCCACGGCGATCGCGGTCTCCAATGGATCACGAGTCGACAGTACGCGACCGTTACTGAGCATTGTGCCTGCCGACGCAAAACTGCACGCCGAACTGTATCTGCCCAGCCGCTCCGTGGGGTTCGTGCGCACTGGTGACACGGTGATGTTGCGTTACCAGGCCTATCCCTATCAACGCTTCGGATTGCAGCCGGGCACCGTGTCATCGATCTCGCGTACCGCGTTGCCGGCCGATGAAGTCATGACCCTGGGCAACGTCTCTGAGCCGATGCGTGAGCAGGGACCTTTCTACCGGGTCACGGTTGCCCTGGCGTCTCAAACCATCGATGGCCAGGGCATGCACGAGCGCTTGCGTTCCGGCATGCAACTGGACGCCGACATCATGCAGGAAAGGCTGCCGCTCTATGAATGGATGCTGGAGCCTTTGCGCGGAATAGGAAAGCGGCTTTGAACCTGAGAAATACCTTCGCTTTTGGTGTGGGGAGAAAGCTGCCGGTTGTGCTCCAGGCCGAAGCCACTGAATGTGGCCTGGCGTGCATGGCCATGATCACCAGTTATCACGGCCAGCACAGTGACCTCTTGTCGTTGCGGCAACGTCTCTCGCCCTCAATGAAAGGGGTCAACCTCAAGCAACTGACCCACATGGCTGCGCGGCTCGGGTTGGGCAGCCGTGCGTTGCGGGTCGAGCTGAATGCGCTCGGTCAGTTGCAGTTGCCCTGCGTGCTGCACTGGAACTTCAACCATTTCGTAGTGCTCAAGGAGGTCAACGCACGCGGTGTGGTGGTGCATGATCCGGGGCGTGGCGTGTGCAAGCTGACGCTTGACGAGGTGTCGGCAGCATTTACCGGCGTGGCACTGGAGTTGTGGCCGGAAAGTGATTTTCAGCCCGCCGCTGCACAGCCGCCGATCCCGCTGCGCAAACTGCTGGGGCGAGTACAGGGCTTTGGCCGGGTGCTGACGCAGGTGCTGCTTCTGGCCCTGGCGCTGGAGCTGTGTACCATCCTCAGTCCGTTTTTCATGCAGACCGTTATCGACAAGGTGCTGGTCAGCGCAGACCTGGACCTGCTGACGGTGCTGGCGGTCGGCTTTGGCCTACTGCTGATCATTCAGCACACCGTCGCGCTGGCCCGTGCATGGGCGCTGATGTACCTGGGCACGATGCTCGGGTCACAGTGGCAGATCAATGTCTTTACCCATCTGCTGCGCCTGCCGGTGGCATTTTTCGAGCGTCGTCATCTGGGCGATATCGTCTCGCGCTTCGGTTCTCTGAAGGCCATCCAGCAGACCGTTACCACATCGTTCATTGAGGCCCTGCTGGATGGGCTGATGACGGTCGTCACGCTGGGGCTGATGATTGCCTATAGCCCGAAGCTGGCGCTTGTTGCAGTGGTGGCGATGATTATCTACGGCCTGGCGCGCTGGATCTGGTTCGGGCCGTTGCGGCGTGCCAGCGAGAACCAGCTGGTCCATGCTGCTCGTCAGCAGTCGCACTTTCTGGAAAGCGCGCGCGGCGTGCGCACCATCAAGCTGTTCAATCGGCATGAGCAGCGTTGCAGTGCCTGGAGCGCTTTACTGGTCGAGGAAATCAATGCCGGTCTGCACCCGCAAAAACTGCAACTGGCCTATCGGGCCTTCAACGGCGTGCTGTTCGGGCTGGTCACGATCATTGTTATCTGGATGGGTGCCAGACTGGTTCTGGAAGGGCAATTCAGCGCCGGTATGCTGATTGCGTTCAACGCGTACAAGGAGCAGTTCAACGGTCGGGTGGCTGGTCTGATCGACAAGATTGTCGACGTGATCATGTTGCGCCTGCACGGTGAGCGGCTCGCCGACATCGTGCTGCACGATGCCGAGCCGATTGCCGGTCCGGATACGTTCGATGACGCGTGCAACGACAGGGTGCCCAGCCTTGAAGTACGGCAATTGCGCTTTCGCTATTCCGAGCATGAACCGTATGTGCTGGACGACGTGTCGATTCATATCCGCGCAGGCGAATCGGTAGCCATCGTCGGTCCCTCGGGTGGCGGTAAAAGTACCTTGCTCAATGTCATGCTGGGCATTCTGGCGCCCTGCGCAGGCAGTGTCCTGCTGGATGGCTTGCCGGTCGGGCCGGAAAACATCGGCAGGCTGCGCCGTATCACCGGTACGGTGCTTCAGGACGATGTGCTGTTCGCCGGTTCCATCGGCGACAACATCAGTTTTTTCGAGACCGGTGCCGATCAGAAATGGATCGAGCAATGCGCGCATCTCGCTGCAGTCCACGATGATATAGCGCAGATGCCGATGGGCTATAACACGCTGGTGGGCGACATGGGCACGGTACTGTCCGGTGGGCAGAAGCAAAGGGTGCTACTGGCCCGCGCCCTCTACAAGCGCCCTCAACTCCTGTTTCTCGATGAAGCGACCAGCCACCTGGACATCAACAGGGAAGCCGCAGTCAATCAGGCGCTGCAAACGTTGAACATCACCCGCATCATCGTTGCCCACCGCCCGGAAACCATCCGCACGGCGGATCGGGTCGTGGCACTTGCGCAAGGCCGGGTTGCCTACGATGGCCCGGTGCTCAATGAGGCTCCTTCAGCGTGAGGCGGCGGGGCATGATTCGTTGCGCTGGCTGGCGGTGCCTGTTGAGCGCGTTCGGCCTGTTAATGGCGTCGTTGTGCCTGGCCGATGCTCGTGTGGACGCGTGCCCCGGCTCCAGTCGTCTGCCAGACGCATTGAGTCTGGCAACGGCCGTGTCTGTTGCGCTGTGTGCCGACCCGAAATTGCGTGAGGTTTGGCTGACCGAGCTGGCACGGCAGGCTGACCTGGATGCCGAGCATTCGGCTTACTATCCGACCGTGCAGGGGCAGTTTCAAAAGGGGCGGGCTGGCAAGACCACGCGCTACCCGGGTTTTCCCGAAGCTGACTCCAGGCTGAACTCCAACACCAGCGTCTACGGCCTCAACCTGAGCTGGGTATTGTTCGACTTTGGCCTGCGCGCCGCCAAAGTAGAAAGCGCCCGGCAGTTATTGAATGTCGCCAGTAGCAGCCGGATCGAAGAGGTGCAGAAGTCGATGCTTGCCACCGCCCGGGTGTTCTATCAAGTACAGGCGAACATGGCGTTGTTACACGCCAGAATCAGCGCCGAGCGTCTGGCGGCCAACAGTCTGAAAGCCGCTGACGCAAAGTATCGCGAGGGTGCCGGCGAGCAGACGGATCGTCTCCAGGCTCAATCCAGTTATGCCGAAGCACAATTGAACAGGGTCATGGCGGAGGGCGATCTGGCGGCGGTACAAGGCGAGTTGGCCAGCCAACTGGGGCTGTCGCCATCAGCACCGCTCAAGCTGGTTGAACTGGATGAACCCGGGGCTGATGAAGGGGTGTTTCTGGGCAACGTCAATAGTTTGATGGAGCAGGCCAGAGCGTCCCATCCGGCTATCGAAAAGGCCCGCGCCGACTGGGCGGCAAGCCAGGCCAAGGCCGATGCGGCAAAAGCCCAGGGGCTGCCGACGGTGTCGCTGTTCAGCAATTACAGCCGTCAGGACACGCCTATCGAGCAGGTTTCAACCCGTCAGGAGGTGAACACCTGGACTATCGGTGTGCAAATCACCGTGCCGATTTTCGATGGCTTTCTCAATCGGCGCAGAGCGCGGGCCGCCCGTTACGAAAGCGCCGCCCGCGAACAGGCCCTGCACGAGGTTGAAAACAGTATTGCGCTCAGTGTCTGGAAGAGTCGACAGACCCTGGAGTCCAGAACAAGGGCGCTGGCAATCAGTCGTCTTTTTGTCGAGAGTGCCAGCAAGTCTTACGAAATTGCCCAGGGTCGTTACAAAGCAGGCGTTGGCAGTATTCTTGAGCTTCTGCGCTCGCAAAATGATCTGAGCGCGGCGACCCAGAAACGCGTGGAGTCTCTGGTCAACTGGCATAACGCCAAGCTGCAATTGGCATCTGACCTTGGCAGCCTGAACATCGGCGACTGATGCCGTCACAGGCCCCGGGTGATCGACTGCATGGACACAAGAATGTACTGCGCTCGCTGCACAACGAGGTGCATCCATGAAAGACCGAAAGAAAAACGCTGAACTGGATCAGGCTACCTTGCGGTTGATCGTGGCGACGTTCGCCATCAGCTATGTATCGTTGATTGGCCTTCTGCCGGGGCTCAAGGTTGCCACCTATCAGCCCATCATTTTCTATTATGCGGGCTTTCTGGTGGTTTCTCTGGTCTTGCGCCAGCACATCATCAGCTATCCAGGTGTATTTGCGTTGCGCCGTGTATTCGGGATGGTGCATGACTACACTGCCATTTCCGTCGGACTGATCGTTGGCGGGGAGGCAACACTGCCGGTTTTCAGCGTGATGGTCTGGGTCACTCTAGGGTCTGTTCCCGTTTCGACGTAACCCATTGATCTCTATGAGAACAGGCCCGTATTGTTGGAGTTCTCACACAACACCAATACGAGCCTGCAATGCCCCGATTAATGCTCAGTGATGAGCACTGGCCGAAGCTTCGAGAAATTTTGCTGCACGAATCGATCTACAACAAGCGAGATTTGCGCACCACGGTTGAAGGCATGCTGTACCGCATGCGTGTGGGTTGCCCTTGGCGAGACCTGCCGAAAGCGTTTGGAAACTGGAGCAAGGTCTACAAGCGGTTCAATGCCTGGTCTGCTTCAGGCAAGTGGGTCAAGGTGCTTGAGGTGCTGATGACCGATCCTGACATGGAGTGGGTTTTCATTGATGGCAGCTATGTAAAGGCTCATCAGCACAGTGCAGGTGCTGCCAGCACGCAGGACCAGGCCATCGGAAAAAGCCGAGCCGGTAACACCAGCAAGATTCACCTGGCTGTAGACGCTTGTGGGCTGCCCATTGCATTTGACGTGACCGGAGGCCAGACCAATGATTGTTCGCAGGCGGCCTCGTTGATTGCCAAGATGCCCAATGCAGAAGTGATCATTGCGGACAAGGGCTACGACACTGAAGCGATACGCGCTCAGGTCGAGCAGCAAGGCAGCAAAGTGGTGATTCCACGAAAGCGCAATTCTCTGAAAGGGAACGCAGATCTGGACAAAGGGTTATATCGCAATCGACATCTCGTAGAAAACGCCTTTGCCCGGTTGAAGCATTTCCGGGCGGCGGCTTCTCGGTTCGACAAACTCAAGAGAAACTATGAAAGCGTCATAGCAATGGCCTGCGCTTTTCTGTGGCTGCCAATGTGAAACGGGAACAGACCCTAGGCAACGGCATGCGCTTTGGTTCGCGATATCTTGCAATTGCGGCGTCCCTGGCCTTGTTGGCGATACTGGTCATCTATCAATTGACGCCGTACTGGCAGGCGCAGCCATTTATGGTCCTGATGCTCGTCGCCGTCACTATTCTGGTGCCTGGCTATGCGCACATTCTGTTGGTGAGGGCTCGCGAGGCGTCAGAGCAGGCGACCGTGGCCAATCGCGAGAAAGAGCGGTTTCTGGCTCAGGCCAGCCATGACCTGCGCCAGCCCATCCACTCCATCGGCATGTTTACCGCTTGCCTGCGGTCCAGCCCGCTGGGCGATTATGAGCGTCAACTGGTCGATAATATCGATCGCTCCCTGCACAACGTGTCGCAGCTGTTTCGCTCGATTCTGGATATTTACACGCTGGACAGCGGCAAGGTTTCAGCCAAGTCGGATGTGGTCAATCTGAGTGACATGCTCAATGAAGTCGCTCATCAGAACACTGCCGCTGCTCGCTGGGCCGGTGTAGAGCTTCGGGTGCGACCTTGTCGACGCTGGGTCAGGGTCGATGCCACGTTGCTCGCCACGATGGTGCAGAACATCATTTCCAATGCGCCCAAATATGCCCCTGATCACCCGGTGCTGATCGGTGTGCGCAGCCATGCGGGGCGTCTGTCGATCAGTGTGTATGACCGGGGCCGGGGTATTGCTGCCGAACATCTGCCCAGGGTCTGTGACGAGTTCTACCGCATCCGCCATGTGCGCGACAAAGACGTGGAGGGCGTCGGGTTGGGGTTGTCAATCGTCAAAAGGCTCAGCCAGATTCTCAATGTGCAAATCGCGATTGCCTCGCGAATAGACCGCGGGACTACGGTCACCATTCATGGGCTTGAAGAGGTGAGCGCGCCTGTTCGGGTGGTACCCAAGAAGGCATTGGGCGAGAGCCTGCTCAAAGGGGTCAGGGTGTGTCTGGTGGAGGACGACCAGAACGTTCTGATGGCCACCGCAGCGCTGCTTGAAAGGTGGGGATGCGAAGTGCAGACCGCCCGATCGGCGGAGGGGCTCACCACTCATTGCGACATTATCGTCGCTGATTACGATCTGGGCACAGTGGCCAATGGTCTGGACTGCATCGAGAGTATACGAGCTGCCCGTGGCTGGGATGTGCCTGCGCTGATTGTTACCGGGAGGGAAGTGGAAGTCGTGCTTGAGTCAATGCAGGGCGCGGAAGTGTCAGTGTTGTCCAAGCCGTTGCGGCCTTCGGAACTGCGTCTGAACCTGCTCTCGATTCGCGAGCGGCGGATGAGTACTCCCTGACCTGCGTGCACACGGGCCAGGGAATAACGGGGCATCAGGCAGTAATGAATGGCCCGCGAATATCCGACGGCGGGGGCACGTCAGGGAATGGATACACGCAGATCGGGTCCGGTTTGATCACACCAATGCCAGGCACCGGCATGATGGTGAAATCGGCACCACCGGAGACGCTGTACATCTCGGCGTCGGTCAGTACATGAGCATGAACCGAATAATTGTCGACGGTGGTTCCAGTGGTTTTCTGATTGCGGATAATCATGTCAAACCTCGTGGTCGTTATTGAAAAATACTATAAACCAAGTGGGCGGTCGGGTGGCTTGATCCTCGTGTGCAATCAGTTGTATCCAGGCGTTGGCGTCCTGTGAGTTTTGCAGCCGGATCAACCGTTGCAAGAGGTTAGATGATCAAGTCATTCATCATGAGTCTGGGCTGGTCAGGTTTCCTGCCGACGCCGAGCGGTGGCGGCCAGCGCTGTAAACATGCCGGCAAGGCCAATGTAATGCCATTGAAAATCAAGACTGGCGGCAATAAGAAATGCGAGCGCTGCCAGCCAGAACAGTCTCGACGAATTGACGGTTTTCCCAAAGAGCTTATGACGATCGGGCATCATAATGTTCTCCTGTTTTCCCGGTAGGTGCCTGCACTGCGCTGCCCACCCGAAATGGCAAGGCGTGTTACTGCGCCATCTGGTAGGTCTGAAAGGCGTCAATCGCGCTGGCACCTGCCACGCCGGCCAATATGACACCAGCACCGACCGCAGTCACCGGAGCCACCGCCACAGCAGCGGCTACTACACCGATGGCTGTCAAGCCTTCTGTTACTGTCATACCGCCACCGATCTGTGCCAGTTCTTCATTGTCGAGTTCGCGCATCATTAATTCCTTATTCATCTGAAATCACCTGTTTGTCGTGTTATTTCAAAGTTTCTGGTCAGTAAGCCATTAGCGCATTACAGGCATTTCAGTCATTGCCTGATAAGTGTTAGTGGCCGTTACAATACTTAACCAGTGCGCAGGCTAAAGAAATAGTACAGGTGTGCTAAGACAGTGGCTTAATATTAAAAGGCTATTATTGTGAGGGGTTAGTGTGTTGCGCTGCTGCAGTGGATTGAATGTTTGCCCAGTCTTCGATCAAACCGGCATACAGCTCGACGCACTGTTGAAGTTTGCTGACCTCACAATACTCATCCACCTTGTGGGCCATGCTCGGCTCTCCCGGGCCGAGAATAAGAGTGGGCGGGTGACCGACGGCGGGTAGCAGCACAGCGGCATCGGTAAAGTAGGGCACTGTCTGTGCCTGCAAAGGGGCGTCATGCAAAGCCTGGCAGCGGGCAAAAACCTGTCGGACCCAAGGCTCGTCGGGATCGGCGCAAACACCAGGCAAATCAATCAGGGTACTCAACTCTGCACCGTTGCCCAGATGCGCCGCTAATCGCGTGCGGATCTCATCATGGTCCAGATTCGGCGCTGTACGCAGGTCGAGGGTGAACTCTGCGTAGTCCGGGACCGAGTTGATGTTCAGGCCTCCACTGATGGTGCCGACGTTCAGGGTGGGCTTGCGCATAAGGTGATGGGCCGGGCCCACCTCAAAGGTCTGTGCGCGGTCGATATGTCGGGCGGCCAGATAGATGGCATTCACGCCTTCTTCCGGCATTGCTCCATGCGCCGTAAGACCGTGGCTGGCGCAGCGTAGCCACAATGCGCCCTTGTGCCCGAGTATCGGATAGTTGGCAGTCGGTTCGCCGACCAGCAGTGCGCCGAGTTCGCCAAGCAAATGGGGAGCGTCCGTGCACAGTGCGCGGGCGCCATCACAGCCGGTTTCTTCTCCGCCGGTGAGCAACAAGCGAACGCCCGGGCCGCGCTGAATGGCGGCACGGCTGCGCTGGCAGGCCACGATGAAGGCAGCAATGCCCGCTTTCATGTCGCTGGATCCTCGCCCGTACAGCCGGCCGTCGGCAATCTCACCGGCAAACGGCGAGTGACTCCAGGTGGCATTGCCGAGCGGTACGGTATCCAGGTGGCCGGTGAACCCCAGCGGTTTGCCGGGGCCGTCGCCCTCAAGCCAGGCGACCAGATTGAAACGGCGCTCACCGAAACGCTGCAGCTCGCAGCGATATCCGTGGCGGATCAGCTGTTCAGCGAGAAAGGCAGCACAGGCCTCTTCATCGCCCGGTGGGTTGAGGGTCTGGAACGCCAGCAGGGCGCGGGTCAGGGCTATCGGGTCATCGAGCATCGGAGCCTCCGGTCAGGTACGGCGGGTCAGCCAGTCGAGGCTGTTGATCCAGAAGCGGCGATAGCCTTCCCAGTCGAGAAAAGCTTCCGGCAGCCAGTGTTCGGAAAGGTCGCTGGTCCAGGCCAGCGTGCGACCTGCACCGACTTCACGCGCGGCAAGCAGCGGGTGCCGAGAGCCTTCGACGGTGGCCAGCAATTGAGCTTCGGGATGCAACTCAACTTCGTTGTAGCCAAGCAGGTACGGCCATTCGCCGCCCAGGCCTTGCAGTATCGGGTGATCGCTGTTGATCTGCGGCAGAAAGCCTTCCGGCACTTCGACACGATCGTCGTAAGGCAGGCAGCGCACAGGCAAGACTTCCTCGACAGGCGTTCCGCGGTAGCGCGCGCCGCCATTGATGCCTTGAAAGCTGAAGTAGCCGCCGACCATCATCAATGCACCGCCCTGCAAGACGTATTCGCGAAGGGCTTTGAGGCGGTTGGGCGTACGCTTGCCACGCAGCCAGGTGTCCGGGTGCAGCAGCAGGGTATTGGCTCCGATGTCGGAGAGGATCACCGCTTGATACTGGCTCAGGGCTTCGACCGTAGCCGGAAAGTCGGTCTGGGCCTGATCGGCGCACATCTGAGTGATCTGGTAATCGCTGTCGGTCATGGCCGCGAGCAGGCGTCGGGCACCGTTGTGCGCCGTGACGCTGTCGAACTGATCAAAGCCTTTGATATGGGTTGACGTGCTGACCCATGATTCGCCAGCCAGCAATACGGACTGTTTCATGACGTTGCTTTCCTCTGCAGTGAAGAAGGGACTTTAAAACCACGCTGAAAGACCCGGCGTGGGTTGTCGATCAAAAGGGTTTCAAGTTGTTCACCGGTGACACCATGACGGCGCAGGCGCGGGACGAAATGCTTCAACAGATAGCCGTAACCATGCCCGCCGTAACCGGTCAGCATGGTTTTCAGAAAGACGTCCTGAGACAACAGCACTTGCGAGCCGAAACCGTGCTCGATCAGGGCGACGATGGCCCGCGCGTTTTCTTCATCGCTGGGCGACTGTGCGTGCTCGTCGGCGAAGTAGTAACCCATGCCGATCATGTCGTATTCCAGAAACGCGCCGCGTGCCGCCAGCGCATGCTGATACGCAGGGTCGCTGTGGCTAGGGTTCATGTGGCACAGCACCGTATGGCGCAGGTCGGCGCCTTCAGCCTCAACGATGTCCAGTACCCGGTGGCCGAGGCGCTCCCAGCCAGGCAGGTGCACCGAGAGCGGCACGCCGGTCGCGGCGCTTGCACGGGCTGCGGCGCGCAGGGATTTCTCTTCGTCAGCCGTGAACGCGGCAGAAACACCAATCTCGCCGATCAGGCCGGCAATCACCTCGGGCTTCTCTTCACCGCCGCCCACGTCATGAATGATCTGCTCCGCCAGTTGTTCAACCGAGCGTTCGTGCACGTAATGCGGGTGCGAGGGTTCCAGATAGAAACCGGCACCCATGATGATATTCAGGCCGGTCAGACGGGAAATCCGCTGCAAGGCCTGCGGGTCGCGGCCGATGCCCAGATTGGTCGGATCGACCACCGTTTCCCCGCCCAGCGCCCGGTACTTCAGCAGTTCTTCGCACGCGAGGTCGACATCGAACAATTGGCAGTTGTCACGGCTGACCAATGGGTTCATGTACAGCTCGCCCAGCAGTTCCATGCTGACCGGACGCTCGGCCAGATGGCGTTCGCCGCAGCAGCTGGGTGGTACCCATTTGCCTGAGGCATCGAGCAGGATATGTTCGTGCATCAAGGTCACGCCCAGACGCTCGACGGGCACAGGCCCCAGCACACTCATGGCATGACCGCTGTCGACGCCGATGGGCAGGGGCGAGGGATGACGGAACAGGCTCATGCTCCAGCCCTCCCGAGTGGACGACCGGTGCGCAGAATGCGTGTGTTAAGCCAGATTGCCAGCAGCACGATCAGCCCGGTGGCAATTTGCGTGTAGAACGGTGAAATGTGGGCCAGAATCAGCCCGTTCTTGATCGCGGCCATGGTCAGGACTCCCAGCAGCGTGCCGACGATCGTGCCGAAACCACCAAACAGACTGGTGCTGCCAAGCACCACGGCGGCGATCACTTCCAGTTCGAAACCTTCACCCTGATTCGAAGAGCCGCTGCCTAAACGCGCCGTGACAATCATGCCCGCCAGCGCCGCTGCCATGCCGCTGAGCATGTACACCCGCAGCAGTACGCCCCTGTGGTTTACCCCCGCCCGGCGTACACTTTCGGCGTTGGCACCAATGCCGGTGAGGTAGCGTCCGAAACGCATTTTGCCGAGCATCAACGCCCCGCCGAGCGCCGTCAGGAGGGCCAGCCAGGCGGCCAGCGGCACACCTAGAAACCATCCGCGCCCGAGGTCCAGAAACACGGTCTCTTCGCGTGGTACGGGAATTGAGTAGCCTTGTGTCAGCAACATTGCCAGGCCGCGAATGATGGTCAGGGTAGCGAGGGTGACGATAAACGCCGGGATGCCCGCATAGGCAATGAAATAGCCGTTCAACGCGCCGATCATAGCCCCCACACCAAGCCCGCCGACAAGTACCAGCGGCCATGGCAGGTGCCAGGCATTGAGCGCCATGGCGGCCAGCGCCCCAACCAGGGCCAGCGTCGAGCCCACGGACAGGTCAATGCCGCCGGTGGTGACTACAAGCGTCATTGCCACGGCGACGATCAGTAACGGGGCGTTCTGGCGAATGACATTAAGCAGGTTTGCACTGCTCAGGAAGTTGTCGGTCACCAGTGTGAACAGCACCAGGCACAGGGCGAAAAACAGGCCGATGCTGACCACGCCGGGGAAATCGTGCAGCACGCGCTTGAGCCGGGACTGAGGCAGGATACGTTGGCGTGTCAGGTCGAGAGTGTTCATGAAGTCGTGTCCTCTCAGGCACAAGCGGAGCGGGCAGTGAATTTGTGCCCGACGATAAGTTCGACGACCTCGTTGAGGTCGGTGTCGGCGATCCTTCGCTCGGCCAGATTGGCGCCGTCATACATCACCATGAGGCGGTCACAGACCAGAAACAGGTCCTGCAACCTGTGGGTGATCAGAATCACGCTGACGCCTTTGCGGCTGATGGTGCGAATCAGCTCCAGCACCGCCTCGACTTCGGCTACCGCAAGCGCTGCGGTGGGTTCGTCCATGATCAGAACCTTGGGGCCGAAGGCAGCCGCGCGGGCAATCGCAACGGCCTGGCGCTGGCCACCGGAAAGGTGTCGTACCTGCGCGCGGGTATCCGGAATGGTGATCCCAATGCTTCAAGAATCTGCCGTGCTTCGCGGTGCATGCGCGTCTCATCGAGCAACGGCACGCCGAGCACGCGGCGCATCGGTTCGCGGCCCATGAAGAGGTTTCCGGCCACATCGACGGTGTCACACAGCGACAGGTCCTGATACACCATCTGGATATGGCAGCGCTGTGCATCTGCCGGACCGCTGAAACTGACTTCCTCGCCATCGATGGCGATTCGTCCGCTGGTGGGTAACTCCGCACCTGACAGAATCTTGGTCAGGGTGGATTTGCCTGCGCCGTTGTCGCCCACCAGCCCCAGCACTTCACCGGGCTGCAGCAGCAGGTCCACACCGCGCAACGACGCTATCGAGCCATAGTGTTTGGTGATCGCGCTCATCTGTACCCGAGGCACTTCGCCAGGCGTTTGCATACTGAGCCCTCTTATTTGAACTCGGCGCGATAAGCGGCCAGGTTGGCTTTGGTCACCAGCGTGACGGGAATACTCTGTTCGCGAGCCACGGTTTTTCCGGACAACAGCGCCAGTGCCGACTCCACCGCCGTCTTGCCCATGGCTTGAGTGTTCTGTTGCACCACCACGGCAACCGAGCCGTCATCGAGCCCTTGCACCGCTTGAGACGACAGGTCCCAACCGAAAATCTTCACCCGTTCGCCCGCACCCTGCGACATGCTGGCTGCTACCGAGCCAATCAAGGCGGGTTCGCCAGTGGCATAAATGATCTGTAATTCAGGGTTGGCGGTCAGCAGGTTCTCCGCGGCAGCCTGGGCGGTGTCCTGTACGTTGTTGCCGTCTACGGTGTTGACGATCTTCGCCTGGCTGGCGGTCTTTGCCAGGCCTTCGCGGAAACCGTCCAGACGCAGATTCTGTACATAAGAGCCGAGGGCTCCGACCACGCCGATACTGGCCTTGCCCGCCAGTTCGCGGTTGATGTATTCGCCGGTGTACTGGCCGATCTGTCGGGCTGCCTCGCGGTTATCCACGCCGACCTGTACGGCATTGTCGCCATTAATCACAGCGTCGATTGCCACCACCGGGATTCCCGCCTGCGCAGCTGCGGTGACCGCAGGTTTGATACCGTTGACGTCGATGGCGCAGACCAGAATGGCGTCGACCTTGTCCTGAATATAGGCCTCGATGGCGTCGTTCTGGGCTGACGGATTGTCGTTGGCGTTGAACACCACCAGCTCTGCTCCGGCAGCTTTCGCCGCAGCCTGTGCGCCCTGGGTAATCTGGGTGAAATACAGCGCCTGCTGGTTGACCTGTACCAGAGCCAGACGTTTGCCGGTCTGGGCCTGAATGATGGGTGACAACGCCAAGGCCAGAACAGCGCCGAGGGTCAGGGTGAAACGCTTGCTAAAACGCAGCATTGCCATCCTCCTAGTCTGTTTGCCGGTGCGGCAAATCAGATCGGTAAACCGGTTTACCAATCGTTTCAAAAAAAAGACAAATGAGCTTTGTCTTCAGGTTTGAGAACTGGAGAAAGCAGATTGTGTGCCATTTTTTTCACGATGTCGGCCAGTCACCGTACGTCCTTGATGCGCCAAAGTTTTCCGCAATCATCGGCTTTTCAGGATGCCGATGGCAGTGCACCGATTTAAGGCCGGGTGTTACTGGTTGCCCCGCAATCAGTCACTGCGAGTTGCTACCGTGCCCCGGCAGACCAACTCTACGGGTACGCGCACGACGTCCTGTGTACAGTCGCCGCCCGCCATGCGCTGCAGCAATTGCGCTACGCCGAGACGGCCAAGCTCCCTGGAGGACTGGCGGATGGTACACAGCGGTGGGGTCAGCAGACTGGCATACACGGCGTCGTCGAACCCCACCAGCGACATGGCGCCGGGCACGCTGATATTGCGCTCACGCAGGACATCGAGCACGCCCAGAGCGATGAAGTCACTGGCGGCGAAAATCGCCTCCGGAGGGTGGGGCAGGGTGAGCAACTGAGCGGTTGCGATACGCCCGAACTCACGGCTGTAATCTCCAAAGCACAGGCATTCCGGCACCTCTGCGATGCCCGCCAGCGTCAGCGCTTCCCGGTAGCCGGCATAGCGCTCGCGGGCACTCATCAAGGCCGACGGCCCGGACACATGAGCGATGCGTCGATGGCCATGGCGGATCAGATACTCAGTCGCCAGGCGACCACCCTGATGGTTGTCGGCGAACACTTTGGGCTGCGACGTGCCGGGAACGTCTTCGTCGAGCAGAATGATATTGCGGTAGCTCACCAACTGACTGGCCAGCGTGCCGTCGTCCGGACGGTTGCTGACCAGTAGCAAGCCATCGACGTTACGTGAATCCAGCCAGCGCACAAAGGTGCTTTCACGTTCAAGCAGGTTGCGGGTGACACACAGCACCAGGTTATACCCGTTGGCGGACGCCTCTTCCTCGGCCGCGTCTGCCAGCTCGGCAAAAAACGGGTTGGCAATGTCCGGCAGCACCAGACCGATGGTTTCACTGCCGCCTTTGCTCAGGCGTCGGGCCAGACTGTTGCCCCGGTAGTCCAGCGCCTTGATCGCCGTGTCGATACGTTTCGCGGTTTCCGGCGGCAGGCTGATGCTCTGGTTCAGATAGCGCGACACCGCAGCCTTGGAAAGGCCTGCATGGTTGGCGACGTCCTGAAGCGTTACGGGTCTGGTCATGGCGATCGGATTTGTGGCCTGAAAAACGAAGTAGTGAATGGGCAGGCAGGTATCTTCTCACGCGTGCTTGAACAGCCCGGCGATTTTTTCCGGTAGGGGGGTCGACGAAATCAAGACCAGGCGCTGACCTGCGCGGGTCATGGCCATGTAGAGCTTTCGCGCATTCTGCTCAATCTCGTCTTCGGTGATGCTGCCGCTTTGAACGGTACGCCCCAGCAGCTTTTCCAGACCGACCAGAAACACGACGTTGGCTTCAAGCCCGGTAGCACTCTCCACAGTGGCAATGCGCAGGCTTTCATCATGGGTGGGCATTGAGTTCTTGTCGTTCATGTCCCAGATCCGGTCTGTGCCAAAACGCGCCTTCAGCGTTTTTATCAATAATGTTTTGTCAGCTCCCTTGCCGTACAAGAGCAACATTCCCGACAGCGCCAATTCGAAGCGTTGCTGATGATCCGCAATCTCATTGCTGGCCTGTGCAACCGCATCCTGGGATGAAGGTGACAAGACAAAAAGCGGAGGTGTGCCTGCGTCCATGCCTTCGAAATCGGGCTGTAGATAATCGTCCGGATCGGTCTGGGTAATGCCAGCCAGCATCTGATTGGCTGCGCTCAGAATGGCCTGAGTCGTACGATAGGACTTGCGCAGCTTTTTGGTCTTGCCTGCCACATCAAGACCGACCCGTTTCCAGCTAAGACGACTCTTCAGAAAACCCTGATTAGGGTCGGCACACAGAAACAGTGTGCCCTCGGTTTTTTCCAGTGTGAGTTTGATCAACTGAAACCACGACGGCGCGAAGAACTGAGCCTCGTCCACCAGAATGTGCTGATAAGGGGCGAGCTTGTCTGGACGATTGGCCAGGCACAAATCACGGGGCAGAGCGCTCCATAACCGCAGGCCTGACTGTTTCAGCAACGCAGCGGTTACACGCTCGTACAGCGCCCAGACCTGTTGCCGTTCCTCTTTGCGCAACGCAAAGCCCTGACCTGCGCGTTCGACCTTCAGGTAATCAGCCTCATCGGCTACCACAGAGTCATTGATGAAGTTGAACTCATCGAGCAATAACGCGTTATCCGGCTTCAGGTCGGGGTGTTCAAGGGCTCTAAAATACTGGATGAGGCCTGTGACTTCCTTGTTGTAATCAGGCATTTTCGGGTTCGTTTTGAACAGTGTGCGCCACTGCTTTGAGATCCAGCCCAGTGCGGTGATGATGGTGAGATTCGCCGGGATCTCACCATGTACGCGTTGCAGGCGATGCTTGAGATCTTTGACCACGGGCACGTTATGAATAAGCATGAGCACGTGTTGATCGGGGTATTTTCTTGCGAGGATAAAAGCTCGGTTTGCAGCGATAAGTGTTTTGCCACTGCCCGCTACGCCATTTATCAGCCGCACAGAAAAATCACCTGCCAGTTCTGTCTGCTCGTCAGGAAGCTCCAGATCAAGCTTGCTCGCCCATTCCTGCTGAGTGTCCAGAAAATAGCGTGAGGTCCGGGCGCTATTGTCGCGGACGAACTGCCGGCGCGTGGTGCGGATCCCGGCTACTTCGGCCTCGGGAAAGTAATAGCCCATAATGGCTTGTCTGTCGTTCTGGGAAAGGGCTTTGAGCAGCTTCGGCAACTGCTCTGCACCGGACTCGATGAAGGTCTTCTTCGACATCAGCCATATTCCACGGCCTTCGCAATGCCGTGTCCACAAGGCTTTGCTCTGATCCGAATCGCACCCCCACATTACGACCAGCTTACGGAGGGCAGGGATATTCGCCCGAGCCTCAAACGCTGACAGTTTTTCCAGCATCTGACTGAAAACTGTCTGCTCTGCAGTCACAAATAGCTGGCCTGGATCCAGTGTGTCGAACGGGAGCTCGCAGATCATCAATGCCAGCCATTCCAGCTCGCCGCGTTGCAGGAAGAAGTCCGGGGACCAAGTGTCTTGTGCGATACATTTGCGAACGACGTAATCACCGTCGAGTTTCTTGAGCACCCGTTTGCACTGAAGCTGCGAGCCGCTGCTGCGTTGCCATTCAGGTATGAACAGGGTCATTGCGCAAACTCGACCTTGTGGCATTGGCTGATCAGCTGTCGGTATTGTTCGGCCCACACCTGCGCAGCTTCGCTTGCGCAGACAATTCCGTGCTTCAGCTGCGGGCCGATAATGATCAGCTTGGTCATGGCGCGAGTAATAGAAACGTTCAGCCGCTGGGGCTGGAAAAAGAACTCTCCAATGGCACTGATAAATGTCTCGTCGCCGCTGGCCAGGGACAGGATGACCAGCTCGCGCTCCTGGCCCTGCATGCGCTCGACGGTGTCAGCAACTATTGTGTCCGCGGCTGGACGACCGAACTGCTTTGCGAGCGCCTGGCGAATCGTCCGCCCCTGAGCGCGGTAAGGCGTCACGATGCCGATTTCGTGCAGCGGCAGACCCAGCCTGTGCGCTTCAATGCACAGTTGAACGACGCACTGTGCGTCTGCCGGGTTGCGGTTTCGAGCCTTTGAGTCCTGCGTTGCGATAAAAACAGCGCAGGCTTGCGGATCAAGCGCTTCGCTGACCGCCCCATCAGGACTGGCCCGCAATCGACGGTCTGTATTTCGACCTGCGGCCCGTAATTGCCCGTCGTAGTACATCTGGCTGGGCCATTCGGTCAGCCAGCGATTCATCCGGTAAGTTTCTTCCAGCATCACCGTATGATCAGTGTCTTGAGCTGTCAGACGTGCGAACACCGACATGGATTCCTTGGACAGAATCGAGCGTGAAAGCAGTACAGGAGGCAGCTGTTTCTGGTCGCCGATAAAAATGAATCGTTTGCCCTTGCGCATTGCCATCAGGGCGAGAGGCACGGTGATCTGACTGGCCTCATCGAAGATGACCGTATCGAAACTGTACCTGGACAACGAGCTGCATGTGGCGAAAGGCGTGGCACCTATCACATAACCCTGACCCGATTCAGGAAAGCCCTCCCAGTTGGCGGGGTCGGTTTTCAGGTCTACATGCTCGTCGAGGTCTTCACGGCGGCCGCCCACCTTGAGCGTCGGCACATTGCGCGCAGCTATCTTGCTCAAGGCATTGTTGATCGCCATATGAGTATGCGAAGTGACGAACACCCGTTCGCCCCTGGCAACCAGCAACTGAGCGATCAATGCCAGCGCTCGGGTCTTGCCGGTACCCGGTGGCCCTTGAATACAGGCAATCTGCTCCGCGCCCAAGGCAAGGCCAACGGCTTCAGCCTGTTTATCGTTGCAGCCTTCCTGGCGTGCGATCTGTTCGCCGTACTCGACGTCCGGGTCGTTGAAACCGATATCGGGCGCATCGCCGAGCAAAGGCAATATTGTATTGTGTCCCTGTGCGTCGATCTCGATGTCTTGCAAGGCCTGAATGTATTTCGGAGTCAGGTCCATACCATCAGGGTCTGCGTAACAGACACCTTCCTGATAGCTCTCCCAGATGAGCATCGCCCTGTCCGAGCTGAGCAGCCAGCGGTCGTCCTCTTCCTTCTCAAACTTCATGCCCTGACACAACAGCGGACCCTGAGCATTACCCAGATGCACGCGCAGCAAGTCCCCAGCACGAAAGCGTGACTCGTTTTCGCCCAGGTAGGCCCATATTTGCCCGGGTTTTTCGCTGCGCTCCAGCCGGGCGAAGCCCTGTGTCCAGCCTTGCAGCAGTTTCTCTGGCAGCGGGCGCTCCCATACCTCGTTCAGTTTCTGCAGGTTGGCAGCCTGCTCTGCATAAACGAACTCATACAGTTTTTGAATCAGCGGATGCTGTCCAGGCATGGCGGTGAAAATCCTTATCGACCGGGGCGTGGGCAGGCAGTGTTACATAATATGTGTGGCGGATGGGAGTCAGGCGCTGCACATCCCTTGCCGGTATCGAACCGCCTGGCAGAGGCGCCGGCGAAGCGCGGCCTGTCTTCACGATGATGCGGGCGAACCTGACCTTGATATGTTCCCAAGCCAGGGCGCTCCTCCAATCTCATCGGTGCAATATCGCCTGATGAATTTCCTGCAGCGGCATGATCCTCTGCGCAGCATTCAGTTTGATGGCTTCCTTGGGCATGCCGAATACGACGCAACTGGCTTCATCCTGAGCCACTGTCGAGCTTCCGGCATCAAGCATCTCCTTTAAACCGCGTGCGCCGTCGTCGCCCATGCCGGTCATGATGATGCCGGTGGCGTTCTTGCCGGCGAATTTGGCCACCGAACGAAACAGCACGTCCACCGAAGGACGATGGCGGTTGACCAGCGGGCCGTCGATGACCTGGACGTGGTAGTAGGCGCCGCTGCGCGTGACCATCATGTGTTTGCCGCCGGGGGCGATCAACGCGAGGCCGGGCAGGATGCGGTCGTTGTTTCTGGCCTCGCGCACCTCGATCTGACTCAGACTGTTCAGGCGTTCGGCGAACGATGCGGTGAATTTTTCCGGCATGTGCTGGACGATGACCATGCCGGGACAGACGCGGGGCAGGGCCGTCAGCACCGCTTCCAGTGCCTGGGTGCCACCGGTCGAGGTGCCGATGGCCACAATGCGTTCAGTGGTATGCGCCATGGCATGGCCGTTGGCAGCAGGCAAAATGGCGTCTGCGGTGAGTTTGCTTGCCGGGGCCAGAACGGGCGGAGCCGTGCGCTTGCCAAGGTTTTTAACGTTGGAGTTCGCCGCTGCGCGGACTGCCGCGACCAGCTCGGCGGCTGAATCAATGAGGAAGTTCTTCAGGCCGGTGGTAGGTTTGGTGATGATTTCCACCGCCCCGGCAGACAGCGCCTGCAACGAAGTTTCTGCGCCTTTCTGGGTCAGCGACGAGCAGATCACCACTGGCGTCGGCCGTTCGCTCATGATCTTCTTGAGAAAGGTGATGCCGTCCATGCGGGGCATTTCCACGTCCAGCACGATGACGTCCGGCCATTCCTGAGCCAGCTTGGCCATGGCGAATATCGGGTCCGACGCCGCGCCCATGACATGAATATCGGGGGTGTCGTTGAGAATGGCCACGAGTACCTGGCGAACGACGGCCGAATCATCGACCAGCAATACGCTGATTTTTTTGTTTGGCATCTTTTTCGATTGCTTCCATTGGTTGGTGCCTGACCCATACGTTTCCGTTCCACAGGTCGAAGATGATGTTGCGATGACCGGTGCTGCCCAGGTCCTGAGCCATCAGCTTCAGGCGATGCCGGTCGGCCAGCTTCAGCGCCGCATTGATGTTGCGATCTGCGACGTTGTGCATCTGCTGGTCGTGGCGCTGCGCCGGAAACATCTCGCCGCCGCCAAACAGCTTGACCTGATATTCCTCCGGAAGCGTCCCGCTGGCCAGCGCATGGCTAATCAGCATCTCCATCGCTTCATCAGCGTATTTGCCGTCCAGTGGCTGACCCTTGCGAATACGTCCTGGCAGCATGAAGTGGCACATACCACCGATACGCCGCCACGGGTGCCAGAACGTGATTGCTACGCACGAGCCCAACAATGTGCGCAAGCGCGCAGGCCGGGTCTCGAAGACCACTTCGCCGGGAGCCAGGACTATTTCGGCCACGCCGACGGGCTTGATCATGGCTTGCGGTATATCGAAGGGGAGACAAGTTTCAGCGTGTCGTTTATGCCGTTGAGGCTTTCCGAATGACTGATGATGAAATACCCCCCGGACTTGAGGCGCGGTAATAAACGCGCCACGACTTTGCTCTTGGTTTCCTGATCGAAATAGATCATCACGTTGCGCAGAAAGATCACGTCGAACTCACCCAGATCGGGCAGGGTCTCGTTGAGGTTGACCTGCACGAAGCTGACCCGGCTGCGCAGCGATTTGTCGATCAGAAACGTGCCTTCCTGACGGCCAACGCCCTTCAGGCAATATTTGAACAACAACGGTTGGGGCAGGGTTTCGGTGCGTTCCATGGGGTAATGCCCACTGCGCGCCTTGCTTAGCACGCGGGTGCTGATGTCCGAGCCGATCACTTCCCAGGGCGTGGTGCCCAGTTGTTCCGCCAGCGTCATTGCCAGGCTGTAAGGCTCTTCGCCAGATGAACTGGCGGCGCTCCAGACCCTGAATACCTTGCCCGGCGCTACCTTGGGCAGCACCTGCTGGCGCAGAAAATCAAAATGCTTGGGTTCGCGAAAGAAGTACGTTTCGTTGGTGGTCAGCAGGTCCAGCGCCACTTGCAGCTCGCCGTTGCGCTGATCGTTCATGATCAGCTTGAAATACTCGCCATAGTTGTCCAGCTCGTAATGCTTGAGACGCTTGAACAGACGGCCGGCGACCAGCGCTTTCTTGGCCAGCGTCAGTTTGATGCCCGCAGCGCTGTACAGCCAGTTCTGGAACTGGCCGAATTCGCGATCGGTGAGCGACGCTGTATCAGGCATGTGCAGGCCTCACGTCGCGTCGGCGTCGGAAGGCAGCGACTGACTTGCTTCGGCGAGGCTGGACATTTCATCGATAGACAACACCCGATCGACCTCAAGGACAATGACGAACTTGCCGTCGACCTTGGCCATGCCGCTGATAAAGTCGGCACGAATGCGCGCACCGAAGTTCGGTGGCGGTTCGATCTGCGAGGCCGGTATTTCCAGCACCGCCGAGACGTTATCGACCAGCAGGCCGATGTCCTGCGGTTGGCCGTCCTCGCTGCTGGCCTCGATGATGATGACGCACGAGCGCCGGGTGATGTCCGAGTTCTGTCGCCCGAAGCGCGCCGACAGATCAACCACGGGCACTACAGCACCGCGCAGGTTGATCACCCCGCGCACGAAGGCGGGCATCATCGGCACCACCGTCAGGCTGCCGTATTCGATGATTTCCTTGATGCCCAGAATGCCGATGGCGAACATCTCGCCACCGAGCATGAAAGTCAGGTACTGCGCCTCTTCCTCGACCGCCGTGGCAGTCTGTCGAGTCGTGACCAATGAGCCCATGTCGTTCTCCCTGTGAATCGCTATCGAGGCCGGCAATCAGCAGCCAGTCATCAGAAACGAGTGAATTCCGATTCGTCCGGGGCGCCCGCCATGCTTTGCGCAAACGCCTTGCGCGGAGCCTGTTGCGGTGGGCGCGGGGGCTGGCGGTTCGGGCTGCTGCGGCCGTCGACAGGGCTGCCTTGTGCGACGGCCCTTGGCGATGCATCGAGGGTGAAGAAGCTCATGGCCTGTTGCAGCTGTTCGGCCTGACTGCTCATCTCTTCAGCGGTGGCGGCCAGTTCTTCGCTGCTTGAAGCGTTCTGCTGGGTGACCTGATTGAGCTGGGTCATGGCGGTGTTGATTTGCGCCACACCGGCAGCCTGTTCCTCTGACGCCGCGCTGATTTCCTGCACAAGGTCTGACGTCTTGTTGATCGACGGCACCATTTCGTCCAGCAGCTTGCCAGCCTTTTCGGCCATTTCCACACTGCTTGACGACAGCTCGCCAATCTCCTGAGCCGCGACCTGGCTGCGTTCAGCCAGCTTGCGCACCTCGGCGGCCACTACCGCGAAGCCCTTGCCATGTTCGCCCGCACGGGCTGCTTCGATGGCCGCGTTGAGGGCAAGCAGATTGGTCTGGTAAGCGATGTCGTCGATGATGCTGATGCGTTGGGCGATTTTCTTCATCGCCACGACGGTCTGCTGCACCGATTCGCCGCCGTCAGTCGCTTCCTTGGCAGCCTTGCTGGCCATGCCATCGGTGACTTTGGCGTTCTCGGTGTTCTGGTTGATGCTGGCGCTCATCTGCTCGACCGACGCGCTGGTCTCTTCGACGCTGGCCGCCTGTTCGCTGGTGGCCTGGCTCATTGATTGCGCAGTGGCGCTGACTTCTTCCGAAGCGCTGGCCAGGTTGTCGGCGGCGTTACGCACTTCGCCGATAATGTGTGACAGCTTGCCGACCATGTTGCGCATGGCGTTCAGCACCATACCGGTTTCGTCCTTGGAACCGTGCCCGATGTGGGCGTTCAGGTTGCCCTCGGCCAGTTGCTCGGCGGCAGTCGCTGCCTCTTTCAATGGGCGAGAAATAATCCGTGCAATGAACAGCGCCAGACCCAGACCGACCAGCAAGGCTGCAACCAGCACGGCAATGATCGAGATACGCGCGCTTTCGTACAGGCTCGTGCCTTTGTCGCCAGCGGCAGTCGCCCCGGCGTCATTGAGCTCGACCATCTTTTGCAACTGGTTGGTGACTTCGTCGAAGTGCAGTTTGGACTCGCCGCGCAGCAAGGCACGCGCTTCGGCCTCCTGGCCCTGCCGGGAGAGAGCGAACAGATTGTCGCTGACTTTCAGATAGGCGGACCAAGAGGTACTCACGGCACTGAACATCTGCCGGTCCTGATCGCTGACGATCAGCTTGTCGTAAGTGGCCAGCCGCGTTTCAAACTGTTTGCGCGCTTCTGCTGCTTCAAGCTCCATCTGCGCCTTTTCCTGGGCAGAGTCGGCGGCAATGTGGCGGTTTTCCTTCAGCCGGAAGTTGGCTGCGTAAAAGCGCATGCCCGACGCCGCGCGAATGGACGGCATCCAGTTTTCCTTGATGTCCTGGGCGGCCTGGTTGACCTGGCCCAGCTGGATAATGGCAAAGACTCCCATGGCCGCGGTCAACGCCAGAACCACCAGGAACGAGGTAATCAGCTTGGTGGAAATCTTCAGATCGTAAAACCATTTCATTGAAGTAACTCCTTGGGAATTGCGAATCCGTCAGCGAGAGGTGGGCAATAGGGCTTGAGGTACCTGGGTCGAGCGGGCTTCCATTTGGACGATCTGGTTGAGCAAGGCCGGTATGTCGAGAATCAACGCCACCGCACCGCTGCCCAGAATCGTCGAGCCGCTGATGCCGCGCAGTGCGCCGAACAGCTTGCCCAGCGGTTTGATAACGGTCTGGAACTCGCCGAGCAGGTCATCTACCACCAACCCGGCCTTGTGTTCGGCGTAGCGCACCACCACCACGTTCTGGCGCCGTGCAGCCGGGCCTTCATGATTGAAGTGATCACGCAGGTAGACCAGCGGCAACACTTCGCCACGCAGGTCGAGGTAACCGCTGTCGCGGGTCAGGTGACGATTCTGTTCGTCCAGCTCGATGCATTCCTGAACCATGTCCAGCGGGATGACGTAAGTCGACTGATCGATACCGACCAGAAAACCGTTGATGATCGCCAGCGTCAGCGGCAGGCGGATACGCACGATGGTGCCCTGACCGGGCTGGCTGTCCAGGTCCACAGTGCCGCGCAGCAAGGTGATATTGCGTTTCACCACATCCATGCCGACACCACGCCCTGACAGGTTGGTGACGGCCTCGGCGGTAGAAAAGCCGGGCTCGAAGATCAGGTTGTAGATCTCCTGATCGGTGAGGCTTGCGCCAGCTGCCACCAGCCCGCGCTGCTGGGCCTTGTCGAGGATCCGCTCGCGGTTCAGGCCCGCACCGTCGTCGGCAATTTCAATGACGATGCTGCCGGAGTCGTGGTACGCATTAAGGCTCAAATGACCTTTTGCCGGTTTGCCTGCCGCGCGACGCGCTTCGGCGCTTTCGATGCCGTGGTCCATGGAATTGCGCAGCAGGTGCATGAGCGGGTCGCCGATCTTCTCGACAACGGTTTTGTCCAGTTCGGTTTCCGCACCGTTTATAATCAGGTCGATGTCCTTGCCCAGTTCCTGACTGACATCACGTACTACGCGGCGAAAACGATTGAAGGTATCGCCGATGGGGATCATGCGCAGGTGCAGCGCGCCATCCAGAATTTGCTCGACCAGCCCCGACACGGTCGAGCTGGCTTCCTGAAGCGGGTCGTTGTCGCACGAACGGGCCAGCAGGCTGGCCCCGGCGCTAGCGATGACCAGTTCGCCGACCAGATTGATCAGCTCATCAAGCTTGTCGGCATTGACGCGCACATAACGACCGTCCTTGTTTTTCTGCTCGCTGGCCGAAGAAGGGCGCTCTACAGCTGTTGCCGCAGCAGGCGCACGCGGCACGGCACGCTGGTCACCCAGCAGTTCGCCGCTGGCAACCGCTGGGCTGTGTTCGGTTTGCGAGACCAGTTCGGTGCCGGTAGGCTCGACGTGGTCTGGCGTCTCGTTCACCGGGGTGATTTCAACAGCGCAGTCTTCCCGCACGAAGTCGAACACTTCGTTTATCGCGGCATGCCCGGCAGCCGAGCGAAAATCTATCTCGAAGCCCAGGTGGCAGGATTCCGGGTCCCACGCTTCCAACGCCGGGATGCTGTCGGTGACGGTGGTGACCTGAACCATTTGCCCCAGGGTATTGAGGTAACGCAGGAACGATAGCGGGTCCATGCCGTTGCGAAACACATCCACGCCAAAGCGCAGCGAGATATGCCATAGCACTTCGGCAGGCTGTTCATCGATCACACTCGGCGCTCGCGCCTCGTCAGCAGGTTGGGCATTGCCTGGTGCCTGATAGACCTGTAACGCCTGACGCAGCGCCGCTTCGCGTTCCAGAGCGGGCGGCTGCAATGGCTGGCCACGGCTGGCTACTACATCGATCAATTCAAGCATGTGATCGCCGGACTTGAGCAACACCGCGATCAGCCCGGCGTCCACCGACACGCTGCCTTCACGCAGGCGGTCGAGCACGTCTTCAACGATGTGGGTAAAGCTGACGATAGGCGTCAGCCCGAATAGCCCGGCAGACCCCTTGATGGTGTGCGCTGCGCGGAACACTGCGCCAATCGCGTCCTGATCGCCGGGTTCGCTTTCGAGTTGCAGGAGGGATTCCTCCATGGCCTGCAAAAGCTCACACGCTTCAACAATGAACGTCTGCTGTGCCTGATCGAGATTAATACTCACGATGACTTCCTTGATCGATCACTCGGCAATAATGCAAATGGACGCGCTACAGCACGACACCGGGATTACATAACTCGAAGGTTTCGGTGACTGCCTTGCTTTGCCCGGTCATGCGCAGCGAGGTCCCGGTCTTGCCGGCTTCGCGCTGGATGACTGCCAGCAATTGCAGGCCGGCACCGTCCATCTCGGTAACTTGCGACAAGTCGACTTCCACTCGCGCCGCACCAGTGATCTTTGGCAGCAAACGGGCGGCGAGTTCGGTCACGGTGTAGATCGTCAGCTCGCCGTCGATCTGCACGCGGGTGGCGTCAGCCTGATTGTCGTCTGGGGTTGGCATGCTGGCCTCCATGGCCCTTGATCTCAGGGCAGGATCAGCTTGGAAACCGCTGCGAGCATTTGCGCTGGCTGGAACGGTTTGACGACCCACGCCTTGGCACCTGCCGCCTGACCTTCAGCCTTTTTCGATTCCTGGGACTCGGTGGTCAGCATGATGATCGGCGTGAACTTGTAACTGGCCAGCTTCTTCACTTCCTTGACGAACGTGATGCCATCCATGTTTGGCATGTTCACGTCGCTGATGATCAGGTGCACTTTCTGCCCGGTCAGCTTGCCCAGTGCATCTTTGCCATCGCAGGCCTCGATAACGTCGTATCCGGCACTTTTCAGCGCGATGCCGACAACCTGCCGGACACTGCTTGAATCGTCGACCACCAATACACTCTTAGCCATGATCTACTCCTAGAAAAACGTGATTTCCTGCGAATTCTGCTGTGCTGCCGATTCGCCGCGGTGAGTGCGGCGTTGCTCGTCGGTCGCGTAGGTGGACTCCATGCGCGCCAGCCATTGCCGGGCGTCGATGACGACGGCCTCATCGGGAGACTGGCTGGCTTGCAACAGATGCGCGTGCAAAGAGTCGATGTTGTCGCGTACGTGAGCGAGAATCTGGCTGACCCGGTCCTGAAACTGCAGGTTCACAAGGACTTCGGTCATTTCGTCGCGAATACCGTAGCTTTCCTGCTTGAGCAGGTCGGCGGATTCGGCCAGGCGACCGGTAATGCTCTGGAAACGCTCCAGGACGTTCTGGATGCTTTGCTCGGAAGCTGCCACCGAATGGCTGTCCTGATCAGCACCGCTGGAGGCGGCCTGCACCAGTTGCGTGATGGCATTGTTGATGATGTCGACCTTGGCCGACATCTGCTGACCGGTTTCGCTGGACTTGCTCGACAGGCTGCGCACCGCGTCGGCGACCACGGCAAAACCACGGCCGGCTTCACCTGCGCGCGCCGCTTCAATCGCGGCGTTAAGGGCCAGCAGGTTGGTCTGTGCAGCAATCGCTGCGACGTCCGCGGCCATGGTGCGCAACTCGCCTGTGTAGGCGGTCAGGCTGCGAACCTGAGAGAGCGTCTGGTCGCGGCTGGCTTGGGTGGCTTTAAGGGAGTCAATCACCTGGCTCAGCTCGCTGTCACTCTGGGACAGGACTTTCAGAGCGCCATCGGCATTCTGACCGTCCAGCTCACCGGCAGCGTGTTGCGAGGCCTGCACGGTTTCCTGCAGGCGTTCGGAAATTCCCATGAAGCGGCTGCTCAGCTCGACAATGGCGGTTTCGGTTTGCTGGCGCGAGCTTTCGACCTGCTTGGCCCAGATCGGCATGGCACCGAGAAAGACTTCGTTGAGCTGGGCATGGGAGGCCATGGCGCTGGTTTGAGCGTTATGTGCCTGGTGATGGTCCAGAGCTTGAGCAACAGCCCGATGCACGTCGTTCTGTTGGGTGCGGGCAGCCAGTGCACAGGCACCCAGACCGATAGCGAGCAGTGCTGCGCAAGCGACCAGATTGGTCGTACTCGTCCCGGATTGCGTGAGGATCCAGGCAGCGGCAGGTATGACGGGAATCAGAGAAAACCAGATGAAACGTGGACGGTTTTGCGCAGGATTACTGCTGGAATGATTCGACATCATGGGTTCGATCCCTGAACTGGGCAGCCTGCGGCTGCAAATTGTGGGATTTTGAAATCGGTTATCATAGCCAAAATTGAGTCGATCCCTCCTCAGCACAGGCTTACACATGGCGTCAGAGACAAAAAAACGTAAACGGGCAAGCCGGGCAAAAGCCAAGGCAAAGCAGACCCGTCTCCAACGCGCCGGGCATACCACCTTCGTTCCCGATACCGAATTTTTCTTCGATGTCGATCCTTTGGGTGATGTCGATCTTTGTAGTTGCTGCCAGACAGCGTATCTGAACGACAGGTTTCCCGACGCTTCTTGCGTAAGCGTTTCGATGAGAGAAGGGCCAGGCGGATTCGCCATCACCGCCGTCATTCACCACGATGAGGAGCCATCCTGCTGACGTGGCCTCTGCACCGCCTGCTTACAAACCTCGACCGCTCAAAAACCTCTTCACGGCCAACGGCTGCTGGGCAGATTTGCTGGAGGCCGGCGGTCTGCGCCAAATCGAAGTGGAGTCGATCAGCAAAATGCTCGCCTGCGGCACCTCGATACTGGGCGTCAAACACTACACCTGTGGCAATGAGCATTGCCCACACGTCAAATACCTGTGCAACACCTGCCATTGCCGGGCCTGTCCTTCCTGCGGCAAAAAGTCCACCGACCAGTGGATCGCCGTGCAAAACAACCGTCTGCCCGACTGCCCCTGGCAGCATCTGGTGTTCACGCTGCCCGACACGCTATGGTCCCTGTTCTTCTACAACCGCTGGCTGCTCGATGCGCTGTTTCGGCTGGCGGCCGATAACCTGCTCTACACCGCCAAGCGGCGCGGTTTGCACGTCGGGATTTTCGGTGCGCTGCACACCTATGGCCGGCGGCTCAACTGGCATCCCCACGTCCACCTGTCGGTGACCGCGGGCGGCCTGGATGAGCAGGGCGTCTGGAAAAATCTGTCGTTCCACAAAGAGGCCCTGCGGCGGCGCTGGATGTGGCTGGTGCGCGATTACCTGCTGGGACAGCCGCTTTCGCAACTGACGATGCCGCCGCAGCTGGCCCACATCCTCTGTGAAAGCGACTGGCGCCGTCTGATACTGACCGCTGGTGGCCAGCACTGGCACATCCACTTGTCGAAGAAGACGGAAAACGGGCGAAAGACCGTCAATTACCTGGGCCGCTACCTGAAAAAACCGCCGATCTCGGGCAGTCGTCTGGCGCATTACACCTCCGGAGCCACGTTGAGCTTCACCTACCTGGATCACCGCACGCAGACCTATCAGCAGGAAACGCTGAGCCAGGCCGACATGCTGCGCCGGGTGGTGCAGCACATCCCGGAAAAGCATTTCCGGATGATCCGGTATTTTGGTTTTCTGGCCAATCGGGTCTGCGGGCAGTACCTGCCAAAGGTCTATGAAGCACTGAAGATGGCGACGCCAGGACCGGTATCAAAGCTGTATTTTGCGCCGATGGCCAAAGCCTTTCTAAACGTCGATCCGTTCCGCTGCGTGCTGTGTGGCGCGCGGATGGTATACACGGCAGCGATCAGCGGGCTGACGGTGCAGGGACTGGTCCTCAACGCTCAGGCGATCGCGCAGATGAGGTACGTGAAGCCCTGACAGGGGGAAGGTGCGTCCGCACCTAGGCTCAGCGGTAAAATAAACTGTGTTAATGCGGATTTATAGGGGTTTTCACTGCATAAGTAAGGCATCAGCGTCTTCCTACCCATCGCTATGAAGGCATGACGCCTCCTTCCATAGCGTCAGCTTGATGCATAGGCATTTTGAAATTCCTATGCATGAACAGTGCAGCGTTGTACACGACTCAATGGTTATCTGCGCGGTGCAGACGAACTTGATACCTGTACGAGCGCCTTCCGTCCGATCGCATCGCGCAGAGCCCGGTCAGATTAAAAATAGCGGGTATTCAGGGCACTGCAAGTCAGCGTAGAGCGAGATGCACTCAAGAGCGTCCAGAGCGGCATGACGATAGTGTTCTCCCCGCACGCCTCTCGTTCCTCACGCTCCAGCGTGGGAATGAATTTCATGACGCTCTGCGTCGCAAGTTCTGCGCTGCACAGGTCACTTCAAGAGAGGACGCAGAGCGTCCAGAAGGGCATGCCCACGCGAAGCATGGGCACGATGGTGTGTTCCCGCACGCCTCTCGGCTGGCGGGCCTTAGTGCAGCTTCATCCGTGGCTCGGTGCCTTTGCCGATCTTGCTGCCCAGCATCAGCATCAGGGTGCGGAAGGTGCCGTACAGCGCCATCTGGTGCATGCGATACAGCGACACATAGAACATCCGCGCCAGCCAGCCTTCAAGCATTACGCTGCCCATCAGGTTACCCATCAGATTGCCGACTGCCGAGAAGCTCGACAGCGAGATCAGCGATCCGTAGTCCTTGTAGGTGTACTCCGGCAAGGTCTTGCCTTCGATCCGCAGGCGCAGCGATTTTGCCAGCAACGACGCCTGCTGATGAGCAGCCTGAGCGCGTGGCGGGACGTTGCGGTCGGTGCCTTTTTGCGGGCAGGCGGCGCAGTCACCGAAGGCGAAAATATTCTCGTCACGGGTGGTTTGCAGCGTCGGCAGCACTTGCAACTGATTGATCCGGTTGCTCTCCAGCCCATCCAGCTCATGCAGAAACGCCGGGGCACGAATACCTGCCGCCCAGACTTTCAAACTGGCCGGAATGACCTGCCCGCTGGCCGTGATCAAGCCGTCGGCGGTCACTTCGCTCACCGCGGCATTGGTCAGCACCGTCACGCCAAGTTTTTCCAGTGTCTTGTGCACCGGCGCGCCGATACGCTCTGGTAATGCAGGCAGCACCCGAGGCCCGGCTTCGATCACGGTAATGCGCAGGTTTTCCGGCTTGATCTGGCCCAGCCCGTAAGCCGCCAACTCGTGCGCCGCGTTGTGCAGTTCTGCCGCCAGTTCAACACCCGTCGCACCTGCGCCAACGATGGCCACGGTGATTTCCTGAGCACTGTCAGCCTGACCTGCGTGAGCACGCAGATAGTGGTTGAGCAGTTGCTGATGGAAACGCTCGGCCTGTTTGCGGCTGTCGAGAAACAGGCAATGTTCCGCCGCGCCCGTGGTGCCGAAGTCGTTGGTGGTGCTGCCCACGGCGATGACCAGCGAGTCGTAACCCAGGCTGCGTGCCGGAACCAGTTCGGCACCGTTTTCATCCAGCGTCTCGGCCAGGTGAATCTGGCGACTGGCGCGATCCAGCCCGGTCATACGCCCGAGCTGGAACTGAAAGTGGTTCCACTTGGCCTGAGCCACGTAGTTCAGCTCGTCTTCATACGAGTTGAGAGAACCCGCCGCGACCTCGTGCAACAGCGGTTTCCAGATATGCGTCAGGTTGGCGTCGACCAGCGTGACACTGGCCGTGCCTTTCTTGCCCAGGGTTTTACCCAGGCTGGTCGCCAGCTCCAGACCGCCTGCGCCGCCGCCAACGATAACAATACGATGCGTCATAAGGATTACTCGGAAGGTTTAAGGAATTCGCGGGGAGCCTGATCTTCGCGAGCGCAAGGCAGCTCATAGCGTCAGAAGGCTCGATAAATGGGTTCATCACGGCAACACCGGGATCAGGAGCGACCTGCGCTCGACTGGATGCCGGTTTGCCTGAAGGTACTCTTCGACACACCTTTGCGGTTCCGGGTTCAGGTGGCTGCTCAATTTATGCGTTGTCTCAAGCGTGCTGACGGGCAGGGGGCCAGGGATCAGTGATTTCCAGCGGCTCGACCTGCAACACATCGTCCAGGCGGATGATGCCGCTTTGTAACACTCGCGCAGTGATTCCGCCATGCCCACGCACCGCCTGAAAGGTTCCGCGACCAAGGCGCTGTTCCAGCCGCGCACAAGGCTGGCACCAGCCAGTGGTTTCAAAAATCGCCTGGCCGATGCGAAAGCGTCGGTTTTTCAGGCTGAACAGATTGATGCCGCTGATCACCAGATTGCGCCGCAAGTCCTGCGGCACGATGGGGTTATCCGCAGAGCGGTTCAGCAATGAGCCGACCACCGCCAGATGCTCCCACTGGATCAACGTCACCTGCCGTGCATTGCGCGGGCCAGGTCGCGAATGATCGCCGGTCAGCCCCGCTTCGCGCCGCGCTTCCACCGCGTCCAGTTCGATCATCTCGACCCGCGACTCCGGACGCACACCAATCCAGCGCACACGGCCTTGTTGAGGCACATCGGCCAGCAGTTCCTGCAAGGGGCTCATAAACTGATTCCAACATCGAAAACGACACTGCGCCCCAGGTTGGTACGCAGAAAATCCGGAGCGCCCGGATGCGCGAACAATACCCGAGCAAAGGTCGGCCCCACCAGCGACAACGAACGCCAGCCCTGACGCAGGTACTCGGTCGGTGGCGGAAAGTGACTGTTGAGGTCCAGCACCTCGCGCTTGAGGCTGGCGAAGGCGATGATATCCAGCCCGCCCAGGTCAATGCCGCGTTCGCGATAATTGGTGGATTTCTTGCGCAGGGTAGGGGCGAGTCGGTGCAGCAGTTCAGAGGCAGGAATCCGTTTAGGCTTGGCTTCCCGACGTACCAGTTGGCTCAACGAAAAAGCGCTACGTCGTCGCGCCAGCTCCTCGCGCCACTCATCATTGAGACGACGGCCCTCATCGAGCACAAAAAACACCTCGAAACGCCCGTCACGAAACAGCACATCCGGCGGCTCCTCAGTGGCCGGCGTGAAGTCCTCATTGCGATGCGCAATGTTCAGCCCCTGCAACAGGCGCTGACAAACCCAACGCTCACGCTCCCACTTCCGCGCATTGGAAAGAAAGGCGTTGGCTTGTTCGGCCTGGATCGTCAACAGGCGCAGGTAGTCTGAGTCATCCATAGGGCACTAGCTTACCGCCCAAATGTGAAGGTGATAAACAAAGACTGAGGTGTTTTCGGGAGTTTTTCGCTCGGACCTCGAGCGTCAGCGAAAAAACCTTTCAGCCGACTAAAGCTTTCTTCGTTTGCGCCGAACTCATGACAAGCCAATTTAATGGCACTCAGGAGTTCTTTTCGCATGGAACCTAGATGAATCCTTTTTCCCCGCTCGTTCTGGTGATCCTGACCTGCGCCTGTGCGTGCGGCGAAACTGTGTTCGCTCGAGAGCAAGCTAAGCAGCATGCTGATTTACTGAGTGTTTATCAGGCAGCATCACTTAACGATGCGCAATTGTCTGCCGCGCGTCATGCCTACAACGCGCAACGCGAAGCAGTGCCTCAGGCTCGGGCAGGCCTGCTGCCGAATCTCACCGCCGGGGCAACGTCTGAAGTCACCCGTCTGGAGCGGGACGAGCCTTCCTTAAGCCGTGAGCGAAGCGGCACAACGTTTCGTGCGAATCTCAGTCAGCCGTTGTTCCGCATAGATCGCTGGTTTCAATTGAAGGCTGCGCAATCGAGCGTGGATCAGGCGGAGCTTGAACTCTCCGCCAAAGAGCAGAACCTGCTGCTGACCGCTGCTCAAGCCTACTTTGAAACGCTGCGCCAATTGGACGCGTTCGCAGCCGCCCAGGCAGAAGAGGCTGCGCTGTTACGCCAGCGCGATCAGGCTCAGGGCCGACTGGACGACGGTGCTTCAAGCATCACGGACGTGTATGACGCCCAAGCGGCTTATGACAATGCTCGCGCCAACCGCCAATTGGTTCAGCGAAAAGTGGATGATGCCTATGAAGCGCTGGAGCGCCTGACCAAGCACAGCTACACGTCAATTGCAGGCATGAGGCACCAGATGCCGGTTGAGGCTCCCGTACCCAATGACCCCCGAGCCTGGGTCGACGTTGCCGTGCGACAGAATCTTGAGCTGCAAGCCAGCGAGCGTGCAGTCAGTGCTGCCGAGCAAACGCTTAATCAGCGTAAGGCCGGGCATGCCCCCACGGTTGACGCTGTTGCTTCTTATCGCAAAGGTGATAACGACAGCTTTGGCTACAGCAACCCGACTGACTTCGGTGCTAACGGCTATCGCGACAATGTTGCCCAAAGTAGCATCGGCATTGAACTCAATATCCCTCTTTACTCGGGCGGAATGACCAACTCCCAGATCAAGGAGTCCACCGAGCGTCTTTATCAGAGCCAGGACGAACAGGAAGACCGCCGCCGCGAAGTGGTGCTGAATACGCGTAATGCGTTTCGCGGCATCAATACGGGCATAGAGCAGATTGCAGCCCGACGCCAAAGCATCGTTTCCGGTCAGAAATCCGTGGAAGCCAATCAGGTCGGCGTTGATGTGGGATCGCGCAACATCGCTGACGTGCTCAATGCCCAGCGTCAGTTGTATGCCGCAGTTCGTGATTACAACAATGCCCGGTATGACTACATTCTCGACAACCTCAAGCTTAAACAGGCAGCGGGTACGCTGAGCCCTGATGATCTTAGGGCGCTGGCGATCTATCTAAAGCAGGACTACGACCCGGCCAAGGACTTTTTACCGCCGGGTCTTTAGATGCATTTTTTGAGTGCGTAGCTGAATAGTTGCAATCCGGGTACATTAAATACTAAAAGTGTGACGCGCGTCACGGATGGCTTGTTGCCATTATTTAGCAAATTGATCAGATTTGCCTACCAGTGGCATGTCGGCAGGGAAGCGCTATGAATGATTCGGAAATTGGCGCTCGGACGCCTGACAATGCCCCTCGCCTCGACACCGGACTGGCCTCGCTGGTCATGCTTGCGCGCTTCCATCAGGTGGCCGCTTCGCCAGAACAACTTGCCCATGAGTTTGGCAGCCCCGACCAGTGCCTGTCGCAAGACAGTCTGTTACTTGCGGCCCGCAAGCTTGGTTTGAAAGCCAAGGCTGCGAAGACCACCACGGAGCGTCTGGACCGAACACCCCTTCCTGCCATCGCCGCGGACAATAACGGTGGGTTCTTTATCATTGCGCGCCTTGATCAAGGCAAGGCATTGATTCACGACCCACTGGCTCAGCGCCCTGAAGTGGTGACTTTCGAGGCGTTACAGGCGCGCTGGACTGGCCAGTTGTTGCTCATTCGTTCTGAAGCTGGCACCCCTGGCGAGTCCTCTAGTTTCGATTTCACCTGGTTCATTCCCGCTATTGTCAAATACCGGAAGTTGCTGGGCGAAGTGATGCTGGTCTCCTTCGTTCTGCAGATTTTCTCGCTGATCACCCCTCTGTTCTTTCAAGTAGTGATGGACAAAGTGTTGGTTCATCACGGCCTGACAACGCTTGATGTCATTGCAATTGGTCTTGCCGGGGTCATGCTCTTTGAGTCGGCCTTGTCGGGCCTGCGCACTTACGTATTTGCACACACCGCCAGCCGGATTGACGTAGAGCTAGGCTCAAAATTGTTCCGTCATCTGATCACCTTGCCCTTATCGTACTTTCAGGCCCGCCGCGTGGGTGATTCAGTGGCGCGTGTGCGTGAGCTGGAAAACATCCGCAACTTCCTGACTGGTAACGCCATTACCTTGCTGCTGGATGTGCTGTTCTCGGTGGTGTTCATTGCGGTGATGTTCTACTACAGCGGCTGGCTGACCTTGATCGTGCTGTTGTCGCTGCCGCTGTACATTCTGGTGTCGGTGCTCATTACCCCGGTTCTGCGCAAACGCCTCAACGACAGTTTTGCTCGTGGTGCAGAGAATCAGGCTTTCCTGGTCGAGACTGTCAACGGCATCGATACCCTCAAGTCCATGGCAGTGGAACCTCAAGCCATTCGCAAGTGGGACAACCAGTTGGCGGGTTATGTCGCTGCCGGTTTCAAGACCCAGAACCTGTCGACCATTGCCAACGAAAGTGTCTCTCTGATTGGCAAACTGGTGACTGTTGCAACCCTGTGGTTTGGCGCGCGCCTGGTGATTGACGGCCAACTTTCGGTCGGCCAGTTGATTGCATTCAACATGCTCGCCGGGCGTGTTGCCCAACCGATCATGCGCCTTGCGCAACTGTGGACCAACTTCCAGCAGACCGGTGTGTCAGTTCAGCGTCTGGGCGACATCCTCAATACCCGTAACGAACTCTCGCAAGTCAACCGCAGCGCATTGCCACCGATCAAGGGGCGCATAGAGTTCGATCAGGTGCATTTTCGCTATCGTCCGGATGGCTCGGAGATCCTGCGTGGTATCAATCTGGTTATCACGCCTGGTCAGGTCATCGGTGTGGTGGGGCGCTCCGGTTCTGGCAAAAGCACACTGACGCGTCTGTTACAGCGCCTCTATGTACCAGAGCGCGGTCGGGTGCTGGTCGACGGCATGGATCTGGCGCTGGCAGACGTCTCTTCCCTGCGCCGCCAGATCGGGGTGGTACTGCAGGACAACATGCTGTTCAACCGTAGCATTCGCGAAAACATCGCCTTGAGTGATGCCGGAGCGCCGTTGGAAGCTGTGATGCAAATGGCCAAACTGGCAGGTGCCCACGACTTCATCCTTGAGCTGCCGGAAGGCTACGACACCATGGTCGGCGAGCACGGCGCGTCGTTATCCGGTGGTCAGCGCCAACGTATCGCCATTGCCCGCGCCCTGATGGGCAACCCGCGCATCCTGATTTTCGACGAGGCCACCAGTGCGCTGGACTATGAGTCCGAGCGCATTGTTCAGCAGAACATGCAGGCCATTTGCAAGGGGCGCACGGTAATCATCATCGCGCATCGGCTGTCTGCCGTTCGCGATGCCAACCGCATCGTTGTAGTCGATCGCGGGCAAATTGTAGAGCAGGGCACTCATGCCGAGTTGCTGACGCATCAAGCTGGTCACTACTCGCGCCTCCATCGCCTCCATCGCCTGCAGCAAGGAGGCAGCCATGTCTAACGCCGAATCTACCGGTCTGTTGCAGCGCTACCGCCGTGTGTGGCGCCAATCGTGGCGTCACCGTCGTGAAATGGATGCACCCAAGCGCTTGGCGCATGAAGTGCAGTTTCTGCCCGCTGCTCTGGAACTCCAGGATAAACCCAGCCATCCCGCGCCGCGCGTTTTTATGTGGGCAATCATGTTTTTTGCCGCCCTGGCGTTGCTATGGGCGTGCCTGGGCAAGATTGACGTGGTCGCCACAGCCAGCGGCAAAATTATTCCCAGCGGCAAGACGAAAACCATTCAGTCCAGTGAAACCGCTGTGGTCAAGGCGATTCATGTGCGTGACGGGCAATCGGTCAAGGCCGGTCAGTTGCTTCTGGAGTTGGACTCCACATCAGCAGATGCTGATGTCGGACGCGTCCGCAGTGATTTGCTGGCTGCACGTATCGACAGTCCCGAGCGGCCGCCATGCTCGATGCAATCAACCAGCGCAAGCCGCCTCGGGATCTGACCGGTACCATACTGGATGCCGACCCGATGCATGTATTGGCGGCTGAGCGCTGGCTGCAGGGCCAGTATCAAGAGTACCGCAGTAGCCTTGACCTGGTAGACGCCGAAATTCAGCAACGCCAGGCCGACATTCAGGCCGCGCGTATTCAAGTCATGAGTTTGCAGAAAACTTTGCCTATCGCCACCAAGCTGGCAAGTGACTACGAAAACCTCCTGAAAAAGCAGTACATCGCCCGTCACGCTTACCTGGAAAAGGAACAGGCGCGCCTGGACCTGGAACGCCAACTGAGCGTGCAGCAAGCCAGCGTCCTGCAGTCCACCGCCGCTCGCCAGGAAGCAGAGCGCCGCCGCGAAGGCGTGGTCGCCCAGACCCGCCGCGCCATGCTTGACCTGCTGCAGCAAGCCGATCAAAAGATCGCATCTTTCAATCAGGACCTGACCAAGGCTCGCTATCAGGAAGACCTCACAACCCTTGAAGCGCCGGTAGACGGCACCGTCCAGCAACTGGCCGTGCACACCGTCGGCGGCGTCGTCACCCCCGCACAACCACTGATGGTCCTGGTCCCCGACGGCCAGCCCGTGGAAGTGGAAGCCATGCTGGAGAACAAGGACGTCGGTTTCGTCCGTGCTGGTCAGCCCGTTACCGTTAAGGTCGAGACTTTCACCTTCACCAAGTACGGCACGATCGAAGGCGAAGTCATCAGCGTCTCCAACGACGCCATCGAAGATGAAAAGCGCGGGTTGATCTACAGCAGCAAGATTCGCCTTAACCGCGATACGTTGAACGTGAATGGTGTGGACATCAAGTTGTCACCGGGCATGGCGGTGACGGCGGAAGTGAAGACCAACAAGCGGCGGGTAATCGAGTATTTCCTGAGTCCGTTGCAGCAGCATGCATCGGAGAGTTTGAGGGAACGGTAGCGGCCGTTTATACATAGCGCTAGACGTGCGCAACTTTAATTGCTGTGTTTTGGAGATAATAATGACTTTTAAAGCTGCAGATGGAACGAGATGTTTGAAAGTTAAGATTTTGTTTTTTTGTGTTTTTGTTTTTGGTTTTTCCAAAGGTGCGCTTGCTTCGGTAGATGATGGGGTTGATGCATACAATAGAGGGCTGTATGAGCAGGCTTTTTCGATATTTCAAAGCGAGGGTGCAAAAGGTGATGTAACTGCTAGCTATTATTTGGGGCGGCAGTATGAAGAAGGTAAGGGTGTTCGCAAAAATCCAGTAAAAGCTTTTGAGTCTATGTTGGCAGCTGCAAGCCGCGGTATGGCACTTGCTCAATATAAAGTAGGTGTTTTTTTTGAGGAGGGTTTTGGCGTATCTGTAGACTTATCCAAGGCTGCTCAATATTATAAGGCCGCAGCTGAACAAGGGTTGCATGCTGCTCAATCCAGTTACGCACTTATGCTCAGAGATGGACTGGGTGTAAAAAAGGATGAAGTGTCAGCTATTGGTTTTATGCAGAGTGCAGCGAATGGCGGTGATGCTACGGCGCTGAATAGCTTGGGTGTGGCGTATATAATTGGTAGTGGTGTGAGCCGTGATGCAGTTAAAGGCGTTCAGCTTCTTAAACTGGCTGCTGAGAAGGGCGATGCCATAGCACAACGTAACTTGGCAAAATCTTTCAGTGACGGAACAGGCGTTGAAAAAGATGAGCGTGAAGCGTTCAAGTGGTATCGGAAATCAGCTGTAGGCAACGATAAGGTTGCTCAGTTGGCTTTGGGGCAGTCCTATGAATATGGCTCTGGTGTAGAGCAGGATTATAAAAATGCGCTTGTCTGGTATAAGCGTAGTGCCTCAACTGGTTATGCGCCTGCACAGTACAAGATTGGATATTTTTATAATTTTGGTAAGGGGGTCGCTGCGGACTATAAAGAAGCGCGTTATTGGCTTAGGCTCGCTGCCACTCAAGGACTTGCCGTTGCTCAAGCGGATTTAGCAAGTCTTTTTGAACTCGGCCAGGGTGGTGCTGTTGATAACGCAGCAGCTGCAAAATGGTATCGGTTGGCGGCTGCTCAGAACATGCCCCGTGCTCAGTATCAGCTCGCGGTCATGCTTAAAGAAGGGCGTGGTGTAGAGATTGATTATGCAGAAGCATTGCTTTATCTGCGGTCACTTGCATCTAATAATGTTTCATATGCTGAAAATGAATTAGGTAATATGTATAAGAATGGGTTGGGTGTTTCTCAAGACTATTTGGCCGCCGTGGACTGGTATTGGAAGGCAGCCAATCAAAATAACGATGTCGCTTTCGCGAATCTGAGCTTCATCTATGAGAAAGGCTTGGGTGTTTCAAAAAATCTGGTAGTTAGCTATGCTTTGATGAAGTGTGCGTCCAGCATAAATTCTGAGAGTGAAGTCTACAAAGATGCATTAAATAGAGTGATGGAAGGGCTGGGCCGCGTGGAAGCTATGGAGGGCGAAAAACTTTCATATGAGGTATGTAGACGTAAGCGTATCGCTGTTAGTGAGTATTTGGAGTAGATATTTCGCATATGGAATATTAATGGTCGGAGTCGGCAGGTAGATTGTTGTCTTAAAAAATATTTCGACTTTTATTTGTTTGAGGTTTCTAGTTGTTGGGCAGGTGTTTGGGGTTTTGTTTTAAGTTGTTTAATGGTCTTTCGTGACCGTTCCAAAAAATAATTGCCAGTATTAGGAGTTGCTCATGAGTGATTGGAAAATTAACTATACTTTCAAGTATGATTTCGGATCTGGTGCCGTCACTCATGAGGCGACTGCTACCGATGGGCATGGATTTACAGGGACTATGTCGACCAACGGTTTAGGGAAGTACTCTACTTCGCTTAGCGGTCCTATGGGGAGAGTCAAACATATTCAATTGGTAAAACATCTGATGCTACTTATCCATCTATTGGTGTGACACAGAAAAATCCAGAGGGTACGCTTAATTTAAACTATAATAATGGTGAGTTTTCATCGGCATATAACTCAGTCTCCGGCGATGGTTCTACCAAGCATGTCGGCTATAATTCAAAGGATAATACATTTGGACTTAGCAATCATTGGGTTGCGGGCGACGGCAGCAATTTAGGTATAGGTTACGATCCTGTGAATAAAGGGAAAGTGACGTTTGATAAAACTTCGCAGGATGGAACTAAGTACGGCGTCTCACTAGACAAGGATAGCGTAAAGACAGAGGTTAGTGGTAAGAGTGCTGACGGAAAAAGTGAAGGTGGCTTGGGTTTCGATATAGGCTATGACGGAAATGTAACTTTTACTGGAAAGCTGGACGGTGCTTCGGGCGAGTGGTCAACGTTTCCCTCATTCGGCGTGCCAGACTTTAAAAAAATCGGCGAGGATATGAAGTCCGAAATGGAGAAATCGTTTGAGAAGGCTGAAGACGCGCGCAGCCCTCTTATACTCGATCTTGATGGCGATGGAGTTGAAACTATTTCTGCTAAAAGCAATATTTACTTTGATCACGACGGAAACGGGTTTTCTGAAAGCAGTGGTTGGGTGGGGAAAGATGATGGCTTACTGGTTTGGGACAAAAACAAGGACGGTAAAATCAATCAGGGTGCTGAACTTTTCGGGAATAATACTGTAAGTTCTTCGGGGTATAAAGCAGCTAACGGTTTCTTGGCGCTTGCAGATCTTGATGAAAATCAGGACGGTGTTTTTGATATCAAAGATTTTGCGTACGCTGAGTTAAACGTTTGGGTAGATAAAAATTCCGATGGCATCGTCGATACCGGTGAGCTTTTAACTCTAGAGCAAGCTGGCGTGAAATCTATCAGCACGAGTTATGCTGAGCCAGGCAAGGTGGATGCGAATGGTGATGTACCGTCGGGTGTCATAGACGCTAACGGTAATGAGCATCGTCAGTTAGGCTCATATACTCGTACAGATGGCAGTGCCGCAGCGATAGAGGATGTATGGTTTGATGTGAACGGCAGGGACACGATTGACACGTCAGCGGTAGTAGTGAGCGCTGATATTTTGGCGCTTCCTGATATAGAGGGTTTTGGCAATGTTCATAGCCTCCAACGCTCGATGGCCTCAGATCCTGTATTGAAATCTTTGGTTGAGTCTTTCAAGCGCGAAAATGACCCCTCTGTTCGCCAAACTATTTATTTATCACTGGGCTGGTGTTCAAGATATCGACCCGGCTAGTCGAGCAGCCACACAAATTTATGGCAATGTTATTGGGGACGCTCGTAAACTAGCTACGCTTGAAGCTTTTTTAGGTACAGATTACTTGGGTACCTGGTGCTGGGGGACTCGGGATCCCAATCCGCACGGTCCTGCGGCTGGCATATTACTCCAGGCGTTCGACAACTTTGCTGCCGCAATTTATGACAAGCTTATGCTCCAGACTCATCTGCTGGGGGTATTTGATGGCTTGAGCGTCACAATTGATGAGGCAGGGTATCACTGGGACATATCCTCTGTTCTTGAGAAGCTACAAGCTCAGTATGATGCGGATTTGGAAAAAGGTACTATATTTATTTCTGAGTACGGCAGAAGCCTTAAAGATATCGGTAGCTTCGGTGAACAACTACTGGAGGTGATTCGCGCAGAGGGACAAAAAAGTAATTCTGGTTTTTCATCTCTGCTAAGCGGGCTAGGCTTCAATAATTCCGTCGGTGGTCTAGGTAATGATGTACTGAACGGTAACGCTTCAGATGACTATTTACTAGGGTTGTCTGGTAACGATCGTCTATACGGCGGGCAAGGAAATGATGTTCTTACCGGAGGGGGTGGGAATGATTATCTTGCAGGTGGCGATGGTTCAGATACATATGATTTTAATGCGGGTGATGGCCAGGATACTATATTTAACGCAGACACTGATGCCGAAGGCAGTAAGGTAGACGTTATTCGGTTTGGTTCGGGTATAGCAGTAAGCGATGTAGTTGTTACCCGTAACTATTACGATTTAGTCCTCAAAATTAAAGGCAGCTCCGACAGTGTTACTGTTCAAAGCTATTTTGATGATGTTACGGTTGCTAATCATGGGTATGCTGTCGATCAAATTAATTTTGCCGATGGAACCATCTGGTCAGTCGAAAATATTTATTCCATGGCAATAAAAAATACGGAGGGAAATGATCAGATTTGGGGATATGCAGGCAGCGATAAACTTGAAGGAGCGGCAGGTGACGATATATTGTTTGGTCAGGAAGGTGATGACTATTTAGAAGGCGGCGCTGGTAAGGATACTTTGTACGGGGGCGCGGGTGGTGATCAGCTATTCGGTGGGGAGGGCGGCGATTATGTTGCTGGCGGAGAGGGTAATGACTTCCTGTCAGGCGATGCAGACAACGACACTCTTTACGGCGATTCGGGTAACGATCAATTGGATGGCGGTACTGGAAACGATTATCTTATGGGTGGCGAGGGCAATGACGCTCTCACCGGCGATACAGGCAACGACACCCTGTACGGCGATTCGGGTAACGATCAATTGGATGGCGGTACTGGAAACGATTATCTTATGGGTGGCGAGGGCAATGACGCTCTCACCGGCGATACAGGCAACGACACCCTGTACGGCGATTCGGGTAATGATCAACTGGATGGCGGTACTGGAAACGATTACCTCACGGGTGGCGAAGGCTCCGACGTCTATCGTTTCAGTCGTGGCTGGGGTCAGGACTCGATCAATAACTACGATTCGAGTGCTGGAAAGACAGATGCTATTGAGTTCGCGGCAGATATCCTTCCGGCCGATATCTTGGTCACCCGCTCATACACTGACCTGATCCTGTCGCTGAAAAACTCTGCCGACAGAATCACGATTTCTGGCTATTTCCAGAATGATGGTGTTACCCCATATGCGTTTGAACAGATCCGTTTTGCTGACGGTACCACCTGGACTCTCGATCAGATCAAAACTGCGGCCGTCATTACTACAGATGGCAATGACAATGTGTGGGGCTACGCGACTGATGACACCCTGAGCGGTGGCCAGGGCGATGACAGCCTGTATGGTCAGGCAGGCAATGACACCCTTCAGGGCGGAGCCGGTGACGACAGCCTTTCGGGTGAGAGCGGCGACGATACGCTGCTCGGTGATGCTGGAAATGACTATCTCTCCGGCGGTTCCGGCATCGACCAGTTGTCTGGCGGTGATGGCGGGGACTACCTGGCTGGCGGCGAGGGCAATGACGCCCTTGCCGGCGATGCAGGTAACGACACGCTGTATGGCGATTCAGGCAACGACCAACTGGATGGCGGTACTGGCAACGACTACCTCACGGGTGGCGATGGCTCCGACGTCTATCGTTTCAGCCGTGGCTGGGGTCAGGACTCGATCAATAACTACGATTCGAGCGCAGGGAAGACGGATGCTATTGAGTTCGCGGCAGACATCTTTCCGGCCGATATCATTGTCACGCGGTCAGGCTCTGACCTGGTCCTGTCGCTTAAAAACGCTACTGACAGAATCACGATTTCTGGCTATTTCCAGAATGATGGTGTTACTCCCTATGCGTTGGAGAAGGTTCGCTTTGCCGATGGCACTGAATGGAATCTTGATCAGATCAAAGCCCTGTCCACTGTCACCACCGACGGTAATGACAACCTCTGGGATTACGCCACCGATGACGCCCTGAACGGCGGTTTAGGCGATGACAGTCTTTATGGTCAGGCGGGTAATGACACCCTTCAAGGCGGAGCGGGTGCTGACAGTCTTTCGGGCGAAGCCGGAAATGATGCGCTGTTCGGTGAGGAGGGGAACGACTACCTGTACGGCGGCGCTGGCATTGACCAGTTATCCGGTGGCGATGGCTCGGACTACCTGACCGGTGGCGAGGGCAATGACACGCTAACTGGCGATGCAGGCAACGACACTCTGTACGGCGACTCAGGCAACGACCAACTGGAGGGCGGTACTGGTAATGATTACCTCTCGGGTGGCGAGGGCTCCGACGTCTATCGCTTCAACCGTGGCTGGGGTCAGGACTCGATCAATAACTACGATTCGAGTGTCGGAAAGACAGATGTTATCGAGTTCGCGGCGGACATTCTTCCGACCGATATCATGGTCACCCGTTCGTACAATGATCTGGTCTTGTCCCTTAAAAACTTCACGGACAAGGTAACGATTTCCGGCTACTTCCAGAATGACGGCGACACGCCTTATACCGTAGAGCAGATTCGATTTGCTGACGGCACTCAGTGGGACGTTGAGCAAATCAAGAGCATGGCGGCCTTTACCTTCACTGACGGTAATGATGCTCTCACCGGCTATGCATCCGATGACCGTATTGTTGGTGGTATGGGGGATGACGTCCTCAATGGCCTTGCCGGTAACGACGTTCTGAATGGCGATGAAGGCAGCGACACCTTGTATGGCGGTATTGGCCAGGACACATTGAGCGGTGGTTCCGGCTCAGACTACCTGTATGGCGAGGAAGGGAACGATTTGCTGGCTGGCAACGCCGGTAGCGATACTCTCTATGGCGCTGATGGTAACGACATCCTTGATGGTGGCACTGGCAACGATACGCTTGATGGCGGTCGCGGTTCTGACACTTACCGCTTTGCAAAAGGGTATGGTCAGGACAGCATCAACAACAACTCTTACGGCGAAACAGCTGCCGATAAGGTTGATGTCATTCAGCTGGATGGCTTGAATTCGGCCGACCTGCGCTTTTCTCGGTCGGGTGACGATCTTGTCATTCAGATCAAGGCAACAGGTGACACCCTGACTGTGCGTTCGCATTTCAGCCAGGATGGCGTCACCGCCTACGCGATTGATCAACTGAAATTCGCCGACGGCTCCGTGTGGGATGGTGCACAGATCAAAGCTGCCGTTGTTCTGCCATCGGAAGAGGCCGACACTCTCACTGGTTATGCCACAGCAGATAGCCTCTTTGGCCAGGATGGAAACGATTCGCTGAGTGGTCGTGCAGGCGATGATGTGCTCGACGGGGGCAATGGCTCGGACACTTTATACGGCGAGGATGGCAATGACACATTGCTGGGGCGCGCAGGTAATGACTCGCTCAGTGGCGGCTATGGCGATGACGTGCTGGATGGTGGTTCTGGCAACGACAGCCTTGACGGTGGTTATGGTTCTGACACCTACGTTTTCCGTAAAGGCTCTGGCCAGGACAGCATCAGCAACGGCGTGTACAACGAGGGCACGGTTGGCAAGCAAGACGTCATTCGTCTTGAAGGGCTTAACCTGAGCGATATCAGCCTGCGTCGGGAATACAATGATCTGCTTATCCAGATCAAGGAAACCGGCGATACCCTGCGTGTTTCCTCGCATTTCTCTCCTTCCAGCAGTTACTACAACTACGCCATCGATCAACTGCAGTTTGCTGACGGTACTGTCTGGGGCGTAGATCAGATCAAGACTTCGTTGCTGACGGGGGGCGAGTTCAATGACACGCTCACCGGTTACGACACTGACGATACTCTTGAAGGATTGGCAGGCAACGACACGCTTTCTGGCGGCCTTGGTAGTGACACCCTTCGCGGAGGTGCAGGGCGCGACACTTTATATGGCGAAGACGGTGCAGATACGTTGCTCGGCGGTGCCGACAACGACCACCTGGCCGGTGGTAACGGGGACGACCTGCTGGATGGCGGTACTGGAAACGACACACTGGAAGGTGGTAAAGGGTCGGACACCTATATCTTTGCTAAAGGCTCTGGCTCCGACGCAATTGATAACTCCAGTTACAACGATACAACCGCCAACAAACTCGACATTGTACGTCTCGATGGCCTGAACGGTGATGACGTCAGCCTGCGCCGGGAGTCCGACGACCTGATTGTGCAGATTCGTCAGACCGGCGAGTCTTTGCGAATCCGTTCGCATTTCACCTCTGAATCCGGCAGTTGGAGTTATGCCATCGATCAGTTGAAGTTTGCCGATGGCACTGTCTGGGATCGCGCAAGCATCACTGCTGCGCTTCTTGATGGCACCGACGGCAACGACACTATCACGGGCTACGACACTGCCGACACGCTCTTGGGGCTGGCGGGCAATGACACACTCAACGGCCGCAATGGCAATGATCTGCTTGATGGTGGCGACGGCAAGGACAGTCTCAACGGAGAGGCTGGCGATGATTCGCTTCTGGGTGGCGCGGGCAATGACACTCTCTCCGGTGGCGAAGGTAACGACATTCTCGACGGTGGCACGGGCAACGATTCGCTTGAGGGCGGTAAAGGCTCGGACACTTATATCTTCCGAAAGGGGTCGGGGCAGGACATTGTCTACAACTATGCCTACAACGAGAACATGCCGAACAAACTGGATGTGGTGCGCCTGGAAGGGTTGACCGCTGAAGACGTCAGTATTCGCCGCGAGTCCGATGACCTTGTCATTCAGATTCGTCAGACGGGCGAAATTCTGCGGGTCAGTTCACATTTCGCAGTTGATCAAACGTATGGTTATGCAATCAATCAGTTGCAGTTTGCTGACGGTACAGTCTGGGACCAGGCCAAAATCACTTCGGCGCTTTTGATAGGCACGGAAGGCAGCGACAGTATTATCGGTTATGCCACTGCCGATGAACTGGCAGGGCTTGAGGGTGACGATGTGCTCAATGGTCGTGCTGGCGATGATCTTCTCAGTGGTGGTGAAGGCCGCGATACGCTCAACGGTGAGGACGGTGATGACACCCTGCTCGGTGGTCTCGGCAACGATACCCTGAACGGTGGCGCGGGCAACGATACCCTCGATGGAGGTGCTGGTAATGATTCGTTGGAGGGTGGCAAGGGCTCGGATACTTATATTTACCGAAAGGGTTCTGGGCAGGACACCATCAGCAACTACTCCTATAACGACCTCACAGCCAACAAGCTGGACATCGTTCGTCTGGAGGGACTGAATACCGGCGATGTGAGTATTCGTCGTGAATCCGATGACTTGCTTATTCAGATTCGTCAGACGGGCGAGACGCTGCGTATCAGTTCGCATTTTACCGTGGATCAGTCCTACGGTTATGCAATCAACCAGCTGCAATTTGCCGATGGCACCCTTTGGGACGAGGCGCAGATTACGGCTGCCTTGTTGATCGGTACTGAAAGTGACGACAGCATCACGGGTTATGCCAGCGACGATAAACTGGCAGGCTTGGCCGGCAATGACATTTTAAGCGGTCGCGGCGGCGATGACGTACTAGACGGGGGCGATGGCAAGGATACGCTCAACGGTGAGGACGGAAACGACACGCTGCTGGGCGGCGCAGGAAACGATTCGCTTAGTGGCGGCGCTGGCAACGATGTTCTTGATGGGGGGACCGGTAACGATACGCTCGATGGCGGAAAAGGCTCCGACACGTATGTGTTCGGCAAGGGCTATGGCCGAGATACCATCAGTAACTATGCCTACAACGACACCACTGTCGACAAATTCGATGTTATTCGGCTTGAGGGGCTGACCTCAGAGGATGTCAGTATTCGCCGCGAGTCTGATGACCTGGTTATTCAGATCAATCAGACGGGCGAAACAATAAGGGTCAATTCGCACTTCTACGCAGACCAGAGCTATGGATATGCGATCAATCAGTTGCAGTTCGCCAATGGCATCGTTTGGGACCAAGCGCAGATCACAGCGGCATTGCTGATAGGCGCAGAGAGCGACGACAGCATCATAGGCTACGCGAGCGAAGACCGCTTGTCCGGCGGAGACGGTAATGACACCCTCGCTGGTCGGGCTGGCAACGACCTGCTTGAAGGTGGCCGCGGCAAGGACACTCTTAATGGAGAGGAAGGCAACGACACGTTGTTGGGCGGTGCAGGTAATGACACGCTGAGTGGCGGTTATGGCAGCGACACTCTGGACGGCGGCAGTGGCAACGACTCGCTGGATGGTGGATTCGGCTCAGACACTTACGTATTCCGCAGGGGCGCGGGCCAGGACACTATCAGCAACTATGCCTACAACGACACAACGGTCGATAAGCTGGATGTGATCCGCCTTGAAGGGCTGAACGCTTCGGATGTTCTGATACGGCGTGAGTCCGATGATCTGGTTATCCAGATCAAAGGCACAGACGAAACCCTTCGCGCCAGCTCGCACTTCTCAACCAACGTTCTTTATGGCTATGGCATTGATCAGGTGCAGTTTGCAGATGGCTCGGTGCTGACCAGTGCGCAAATCAAGACAACTTTGCTGACAGGCACTGAAGTCGATGAAACGATAGTGGGCTACGACTCGGCGGACAGTCTGTCCGGACTGTCTGGAAACGATGTTCTTTATGGTCGTCAAGGCGACGATCTCCTTGACGGTGGCGATGGCAAGGACACGCTGTATGGCGAAGACGGTAACGACACGCTGTCAGGCGGTGCAGGTAATGACACGCTGAGCGGCGGTTACGGCAATGACCTTCTCGATGGCGGTAGCGGCAATGACTCGCTGGACGGGGGTTATGGTTCCGACACCTATGTGTTCCGCAAAGGCTCGGGCCAGGACACCATCAACAACTACGCCTACAACGACACCACCGTCGATAAGCTGGACGTAATCCGTCTGGAGGGACTGAATACTTCTGACGTAGTGATGCGTCGTGAGTCGGATGATCTGGTTATCCAGATCAAAGACAGCGGTGAAACCTTGCGCGTCAGCTCGCACTTCTATGCCAATGCAGCCTATGGATATGGCATCGATCAGGTGCAGTTTGCGGATGGCTCGGTGCTGACAAGTGCGCAAATCAAGACAGCATTGCTGACCGGTACTGACGTCGATGAAAGCGTAGTGGGCTACGACTCGGCTGACAGGCTTCTTGGATTGTCTGGCAACGACATGCTTTACGGTCGCCAAGGCGATGACGTTCTTGATGGTGGTGACGGCAAGGACACGCTTTACGGTGAGGAAGGCAACGATACGTTATTGGGCGGTTCAGGCTATGACACGCTGAGTGGCGGCTATGGTAACGACCTTCTGGATGGCGGCAGCGGCAATGATTCGCTGGACGGTGGTTTCGGCTCCGATACTTATGTGTTCCGCAAGGGCTCCGGCCAGGACTCCATTAGCAACTACGCCTACAACGACACCACAGTCGATAAGCTGGATGTTATTCGCCTGGAAGGGCTGAACGCTTCGGATGTTGTGATGCGTCGTGAGTCGGATGATCTGGTTATCCAGATAAAAGACAGCGGCGAAACCCTGCGTGTTGGCTCGCACTTCTATGCCAATGCGACCTATGGCTACGGCATTGACCAAGTGCAGTTCGCAGATGGGTCAGTGCTGACCAATGCGCAGATCAGGACGGCGCTGCTGACTGGCACCGAAGGTGATGAGTCCATTTCGGGTTACGACTCTGCCGATAATCTGTTGGGTCTGTCGGGCAACGATTTGCTCTACGGCCTGCAAGGTGACGATACCCTCAAAGGTGGCGATGGCCGAGACACCCTTAGTGGTGGCGACGGTAACGACACCCTTGATGGCGGAGCCGGTAACGATTCGCTGGACGGTGGCTATGGTTCCGACACTTATGTGTTCCGCAAAGGCTCGGGCCAGGACACCATCAACAACTACTCCTACAACGACACCACGGTTGGCAAGCTGGATGTGATTCGCCTGGAAGGCCTGAATGCGTCTGATGTGGCGATGCGCCGCGAGTCTGATGACCTGATTATCCAGATCAAGGACAGTGGCGAAACCTTGCGTGTCAGCTCGCACTTCTATCCCTATGCCAACTATGGCTATGGCATTGATCAGGTGCAGTTTGCAGACGGTTCGGTGCTGACCAATGCGCAGATCAGGTCAGCAATGCTGTCGGGCTCTGAAGGTGATGACACTGTTTCGGGTTACGACTCGGCTGACAGTCTGTTCGGGCAGTCTGGTAACGACGTGCTCAGTGGTCGCCAGGGAGATGACATTCTCGACGGCGGCGACGGCAAGGATACGCTTTATGGTGAGGATGGCGACGACACGCTGTTGGGCGGCACAAGCAGTGACACGTTAAGTGGCGGCTACGGCAATGATCTACTTGATGGAGGCAGCGGCAATGATTCGCTGGACGGTGGTTTCGGCTCCGACACCTATGTGTTCCGCAAAGGCTCGGGCCAGGACACCATCAGTAATTACGCCTATAACGACACCACGGTCGGCAAGCTGGATGTCATTCGTCTTGAGGGGCTGAATGTTTCTGACGTAGTGATACGTCGTGAGTCGGATGATCTGGTTATCCAGATCAAGGACAGCGGCGAAACCCTGCGCGTCAGCTCGCACTTCTACGCCAGCGCGATCTACGGTTATGGCATTGATCAGATACAGTTTGCGGATGGGGTCGTTTGGAACAAGGACGATCTCAACGCCAATCTCTCCACAGTTGTACCGGTGAGCTCTTTGACCATTACGGGCACAGAAGCAAATGAAACACTGACCGGTGGGGCGGGGCACGATACGCTTTATGGTAATGGCGGCGATGACATACTAGAGGGCGGTGCGGGTAATGATCGTCTGGATGGCGGTTATGGCAATGACACCTATGTCTTTGGGAAAGGTTCGGGCCAGGATACTGTTTTGGCCTATGACCCTGTCTCGACCAGAGTTGACGTCGTCAAGCTGACAGGGCTGAACAGTAGTGATGTGGTGATCACCCGGGAAAGTAGCGATCTGTTAATCAGAGTTAAAGGAGCGACCGACACTCTTCGAGTCAGTAATCACTTTATCAACGACTCTACTTACGGCTACCAGATAAATCAGATTCAGTTTGCCGACGGCGACGTATTGAGTCTTGCAGCGATAAACGCCCTTGTACTGCAATCCAGTAACGCTGATGAAACATTAACCGGTTTTGCCAGCGACGATGTGATCGATGGGTCCGGTGGAGACGATACGCTCAACGGTGCTGCCGGAAATGACAGTCTGTCTGGTGGCACGGGTTCCGATACGTTGAATGGCGAAGACGGTAACGATTTGCTTCAAGGCGGATCAGGGAACGATGTTCTCAACGGTGGTGCCGGGAACGACGTACTGGATGGTGGGGCTGGTAACGATCGTCTGGATGGCGGCGCTGGAGACGATATCTATCTCTTTGGCAAAGGATCAGGTCAGGACGTTATTTACTATGCCAATGAAGCTCGAACAGGCAAGGTTGACACGATCCAACTGGTCGGCCTCAATGCAGGAGATATAAGCATTTCGCGAGCTGGCTATGATTTGGTTCTCCGGGTCAACGGCACTACCGACAGCCTGAGAGTGGTGTATCACTTCCTAAGCGACGCGACATCTGGGTATCAGATTGACCGCATCCAGTTCGCCGATGGAAACATCTGGGGGCAGGAAACCATCAAGTCCCTTGCACTGCAAGGCACAGATGCTGACCAGTATCTTGAGGGTTACGGCACTGATGATCTGATCGAGGCCGGTGCCGGAGACGATACTGTTTACGGTGCTGCTGGCAACGATAAGCTTTTTGGTAATTCAGGGGACGATGTCGTCAATGGTGATGACGGCGACGATCTTGTGCAAGGCGGATCGGGCAATGACACCCTTAACGGTGGCGCGGGCAACGATGTGCTTGATGGCGGAACGGGTAACGACATCCTGAACGGTGGCGCAGGCAATGATTTGCTAGACGGTGGGGCTGGTAACGATCGTCTGGATGGTGGTGCGGGTGACGATACTTACCTGTTTGGCAAAGGATCAGGCCAGGACACCATCTACTATGCCAATGAAACCCGCGCAGGCAAGGTTGATACGATCCAGCTTGTTGGCTTGGGCGCAGCAGATATAAGTGTTTCACGAGATGGCAGTGATCTGGTTATTCGGGTCAACGGTACTACCGACAGTTTGCGCGTGGTTTATCACTTTGCAGGTGATGCAACATCGGGCTATCAGATTGACCGCATCCAGTTTGCCGACGGTAGCGCCTGGGATCAGGAAGCGATCAAGTCTCAAGTATTGCAAGGCAGTGACGCCGACCAGTATCTGGCGGGTTACGCCACTGACGACCTAATCGACGGCGGTGCCGGGGACGATACGATCGTGGGTGGCGCTGGCAACGACAAGCTTGCAGGGGGGGCAGGTGCCGATACCCTGAGCGGTGATGAGGGTAACGATTTGCTGCAAGGCGGATCGGGTAATGACACCCTCACCGGCGGTGCAGGTGATGATGTGCTCGATGGTGGTGCCGGTAATGACCGACTTGATGGCGGAGCCGGTGACGATACCTACCTGTTCGGTAAAGGATCTGGGCAAGACACCCTTTACTACGTCAATGAAGCCCGTGCAGGCAAGGTCGATACGATTCAGTTGGTCGGTCTCGGCGTTTCGGACGTCAGTGTTTCGCGAGATGGCTATGACCTAGTGGTTCGGGTCAATGGCACGACCGATACGCTGCGGGTCATGTATCACTTCATGGGCGATGCCACTTCCGGTTATCAGATTGATCGCATCCAGTTTGCCGATGGCAACATTTGGGGGCAGGACACAATCAAGATCCAAGCCTTGCTGGGCAATGACGCGGACCAATATCTGGCAGGGTACGCTACCGATGACTTGATCGACGCAGGTGGCGGGGACGACACAATAAACGGCGCTGCTGGCAATGACACCCTGATCGGCGGCTCTGGAGCTGATACGTTGAGCGGTGAAGAGGGTAACGATCTGCTGCAAGGCGGGGCGGGCAATGACATCCTCAACGGCGGTGCTGGCAACGATGTGCTTGATGGCGGTGCCGGGAACGACCGTCTGGATGGCGGAGCCGGTGATGATACCTATCTGTTCGGCAAGGGCTCGGGCCAGGACACCATTTACTACGCGAACGAAACCCGTGCGGGCAAGGTTGATCAGGTCAAGCTGGTTGGCCTCAATGCTGCCGATGTCAGTGTGGTGCGTGAGGGCTATGACCTCGTAATCCGTATCAACGGCACGACCGATACACTACGTGTGATGTATCACTTCATGAGTGACGCCACCGCCGGCTATCAGATCGACCGGATCGAATTCGCCGATGGCAGCAATTGGGATCAGTCTGCCATCAAGGCGCAGGTGCTAACAAGCAGTGATGCTGCTCAGGTTCTGACGGGGTTCGCGAGCGACGATCTGATCGATGGTGGCGCCGATGACGATACGTTGTATGGCGGCGCCGGGCAGGACCGGTTGTTGGGTGGCGACGGTGCCGACTCGCTCAATGGCGATGAAGGTGATGATTACCTCAATGGCGGCGCTGGAAATGACAGCCTCGCAGGCGGCAGTGGTAATGACGTACTTGATGGCGGTGCCGGCAATGATCGTCTCGATGGCGGTGCGGGTGACGATACCTACCTGTTCGGCAAGGGCTCGGGTCAGGACACCATCTACTACGCCAACGAAAGTCGTGCGGGCAAGGTTGATCAAGTCAAACTGGTTGATCTCAATGCTGCTGATGTAAGTGTTGCTCGTGACGGCTATGACCTGGTCATCCGCATTCTTGGCACGACCGATACTCTGCGAGTTGTTTATCACTTTATGGGCGATGCAACAGCTGGCTATCAGATAGACAGAATTGCGTTCGCGGACGGCGGCTTCTGGGATCAGACCGCAATCAAGGCGCAGGTGTTGCAAGGTACTGAGGCTGACGAAACGCTGTCGGGCACCGGCAGTGATGACGTCATCTATGCGGCAGCGGGCGACGATTCGGTCAATGGGGGAAGCGGCAACGATACTCTCTCCGGTGGCAGCGGTGCCGACACGTTGAATGGCGAGGATGGCAACGATGTATTGAATGGCGGCGACGGTAAAGACTCTCTCTACGGCGGTAACGGTAACGACCAACTGGACGGCGGTGCTGGTAATGACATGCTGGACGGCGGCAACGGTGACGATACTTACCTGTTCGGTAAAGGTTCGGGCCAGGACAGTATTTACTACGCCTACGAAGGTCGTGCCGACAAGCTCGATACGGTGAAGTTGATCGACTTGAATGCTGCGGACGTAAGTGTGCGCCGTGACGGTAATGATTTGCTCATTCGTGTACTGGGTACCACCGATAGCCTGCGAGTGGTAGCTCACTTCACCAATGATGCGACTTATGGTTACCAGGTTGATCGAATCCAGTTTGCCGACGGCAATAGCTGGAATCAGGCGTCGATCAAATCTGCGGTTCTACAGGGAACGGATGCCGACGAGACGTTGGCGGGCACAGCCATTAGCGACAGTATTGACGCAGGTGCGGGAGACGATACCGTCAATGGTGGCAGTGGCGACGATACGTTGTCAGGCAGCAAAGGTGCAGACACTCTCAATGGCGAGGCCGGTGACGATCTGTTGCTAGGTGGTATGGGCAATGACACCCTGAACGGTGGCCTCGGTAACGACATCCTTGATGGCGGTGCCGGTAACGACCGTCTTGATGGCGGTGATGGTGATGACACCTATCTCTTTGCCAGAGGCGCTGGTCAGGATACGGTCTACTACGCCTACGAAAGCCGTATCGGCAAGCTCGATACCGTGAAGCTTACTGACCTTAATGCAGTAGACGTCAGTGTGCGCCGCGACGGAAGTGACCTACTCATTCTCGTATTAGGCAGTACTGACAGCCTCCGTGTGATGAGCCACTTCACCAATGATGCGACTTATGGCTATCAGATTGATCGCATTCAGTTCGCCGATGGAAGTTTCTGGGATCAGTCCGCCATCAAGAACCAGGTTCTGCAGGGTAGCGATGCGGACGAAACATTGTCGGGCACCAGCGGCAACGATGTTATCGATGCGGGAGCAGGTGATGACGTCATCAATGGCGCTGCTGGTAATGACACTCTGACAGGCAATGCCGGAGCCGATACGTTGAACGGTGGCGAGGGCAATGATGTGTTGCTCGGCGGCGCAGGGAATGACAGCCTCAGCGGTGGTGTGGGTAACGACTCCCTGGACGGCGGCGCTGGCAACGATCAACTGGACGGTGGCGAGGGTGACGACACTTATCTGTTCGGTAAGGGCGCCGGGCAAGACACGATTTACTACGCCTATGAAAATCGCGAAGGCAAGCTGGACACGATCAAACTTACCGATCTGAATGCTTCCGATGTCAGCGTGCGCCGTGACGGTAATGATCTCATCATCCGTGTGTTAGGCAGTACCGATAGCTTGCGAGTGGTTTATCACTTCCAGAGCGACGCGGCTGGAGGTTATCAGATCGACCGTCTCGTTTTTGCCGATGGCAGCGTCTGGGACCAGACGCAAATCAAATCTCAGGTACTTCAAGGCTCGGATAGTGATGAAACGTTATCGGGTACCTCTGGCAATGACGTTATCAGCGCCGGTGCTGGCGACGATACTGTGAACGGTGGTAGCGGCAACGATACTTTGTCCGGCGGTGCGGGTGCTGACACGCTTAACGGTGACGCTGGTAACGACTTGCTGCAAGGTGGGGCCGGCAATGACACGCTCTACGGCGGAGATGGCAATGATGTTCTGGATGGCGGTGCCGGTAATGATCAACTGAACGGTGGTGACGGAGATGATACATATCTGTTTGGCAAAGGCGCTGGCCAGGACACGATCTACTATGCCAATGAAGCCCGTGTCGGAAAACTTGATACCGTAAAACTTGCCGACCTGAATGTCAGTGATGTCAGTATCACTCGGGACAGCAGTGATCTGCTCATTCGCGTTAACGGTACAACCGATAATCTGCGCGTGATGAATCACTTCGCTGAGGACGCAACCAGCGGATATCAGATCGATCAACTGCAGTTCGCTGATGGCACCCTATGGAGTCAGTCGACCATCAAATCACAAGTACTGCTTGGAAACTCATCTGACCAGACACTTCGCGGTTACGCGAGTGACGATGTCATCAACGCTGGCGACGGCGACGATACTGTTTCCGGTGGCGCTGGCAAGGACAGCCTCTACGGCGGCAAAGGGATCGATATGCTGTATGGCGAAGAGGGGAACGACAGGTTGTATGGAGAAGCGGGCAACGACACTCTCTATGGCGGGTCGGGCAATGATGTACTTAACGGCGGTACTGGCAACGATAGCCTTATCGGGGGCGATGGCAGTGACATCTACGAGATCAGCATCGGCTCAGGGCGAGACGTTATCAACAACTACGACGTCAGCAGTGGCACCGACGTGCTGCAATTCGGTACTGATGTAAGCCTTGAAGACCTCTGGTTCCGTCGCAGTGGCAGCGACCTGGAAGTCAGTATCATCGATACCAACGATAAGGTGCTGGTGAGCAATTGGTACGCAGCTAATGACTATCAGGTGGATCAGTTCAAAACTGCCGACGGCAAAACGCTGCTGGATAGCCAAGTGCAAAGCCTGGTCGACAAAATGGCGTCTTTCGGAGTTGATGCAGGGGCCGAGCGGAATCTGACTGCCGCACAGCAAACTCAGTTAGATGCTGTGCTGGCTGCAAACTGGCAGTAAGGTAGGTGGGAAAGAGGTGTATCGGTTATCGATGCATCTCTTTTTCTGACTGATTTAGTGGTAGTCGTACTCAGATCGATCTGGGTAATAGAGTTGCGCAATGCGCTGACTTATTCGGTTTTTGGAAATCAAGGAGGGATTTATGCAAGTGGGAAACGTTAATGGATACGATGTTGTGTCTGAGATCTGGTGTGACAAGTGCGCAACAGAAGGCGCGCGTCGAGGGGACTTTACGGTTACAGGGGCAGATCCCGTGCCGGCTCAGCCCTGTCAACGGTCGAGTTGTGGCGATCCACTGGCGGAACTGAACAAGGTCAAGAAAAAATAGTGTCTCTGGTGGTGGGGCATCACAGCCGCTTGGAATCAGGCGGCTGTGTGATCGCCTTTTGTGAGCAATGCGGATCTCCGCCCCGGTCACTCCGGCGCCCGTTTGGCAGAAGCAGAGTTGCCTTCGCATTGAGGGCATCAATGCCCCCGGTGCGGAGCCTCCAGATCACCCGAGAACAATTCATCCTCAGCATCCGGGCTCACCGGAATCGCATGCTCTTCAGAAGCCCAGGCTCCCAGGTCGATCAGTTTGCAGCGCTCTGAGCAAAACGGGCGGCTCGGGCTGGCGGCGCTCCATTCCACCGGGGCATCGCAGGTTGGGCATTGGACGGTCATTGGTTGGCTCATGATTGGCCTCCACGCAAAGTAAGGTAAAAGTGGTGCAGCCGCTCGACTTCGCTGTTCAGCCAGGCGTGATCGCGGTCGTTGACCAGCACATCGTTGGCATGGCGCAAACGGTCTTCACGCTGGATCTGCACTTTGAGAATGGCTTCGACCTGCTCCTGGCTGGAACTGTCGCGCAGCATCGTGCGCTCTATTTGCAGGTGTGCCGGAGTATCAATAACCAGCAGGCGCTGCACCATGCGGTATTGCCCGGATTCGATCAGCAGCGGCGAAACCAGAATGGCATACGGCGATTTGGCCTTGGCCAGATGGCTGACGATTTCCTGATTGATCAACGGATGCAGCAGCGCTTCCAGCCAGCGTCGCTGCTCCGGGTTTTCAAAAATCAGCTTGCGCATCGCGCCACGGTCTAGCTCGCCGCTGGCCTGCAACACGTCTTTACCGAAGTGCGCGGCTATCTGCTCCAGCGCTGGACGCCCTGGCTCGACTACCCAGCGGGCGGCATGGTCGGCATCCACGGTGTCGATGCCAAGGTTGGTAAAGCACTGCGCTGCTGCACTTTTACCGCTACCAATGCCGCCAGTCAGGCCAAGAATCCAGGGTTTTTGATCAGGGTGAGTCATCTGAAACCGTCAAACTGCATGTAAGAGTCGGTTATTTGACCACCCCAGAGCAAAGCGATCCACCCCGCAATGGCCAGATAAGGACCAAAGGGGATCGGCGTACCGCTTTCAACCCTGCGCACGCGCATCATGATCACCCCAAGCACCGCGCCCACCAGCGATGACAGCAGGATGGTCAACGGCAGAATCTGCCAGCCGCCCCATGCGCCAAGCATGGCCAGCAACTTGAAGTCGCCATAACCCATGCCTTCCTTGCCTGTCACCAGCTTGAACAGCCAGAACACCGACCACAGCGCCAGATAACCGGCCACTGCGCCCCAAAGCGCATCGTTCAGCGAGGTGAACAGCCCGAACGCGTTGACGATGAGGCCCAGCCACAGCAGTGGAAGTACCAGAGAGTCAGGCAACAGCTGATTATCGGCATCGATCAGACTCATCGTCAGCAGGCCCCAGCTCAACACCAGCATCGCCGCCGTTTGCCAGCCGAAACCGAAATGCCAGGCGACGTAGGCCGATAACACTGCGCAGGTCAGCTCGACCATTGGGTAGCGCATGCTAATGGGGGCTTTGCACTGCGAGCATTTACCGCGCAGCAGCAGATAGCTGATGACCGGCAGGTTCTCCCACGGGCGGATCTTGTGCGCGCAGTGCGGGCAACTGGAGCCGGGGCGGTTCAGATTGAAGGCAGGCTGATCAGGTTCGGCGGGCAGGCCGAGCATTTCACGGGATTGGGCTTTCCAGTCGCGCTCCATCATTTTGGGGAGGCGGTAGACGACTACGTTGAGGAAGCTTCCGACGATGAGGCCGAGTAGGCAGCAGGTGGTGACGAAGGCCAGGGGAGAGCTGGCCAGGAGGTCGAGGAGGGGCATTTCAGACAACGCTTCCGAGTTTGAAGATGGGGAGGTACATGGCAATAACCAGGCCGCCGACGATGACACCCAGTATCGCCATGATCATCGGTTCCATCAGGCTGGTCATATTGTCGACCATGTTGTCGACTTCTTCTTCATAGTAGGTCGCGACTTTATCGAGCATGGCATCAAGCGCACCGGACTCTTCGCCGATTGCTGTCATTTGTATCGCCAGACTTGGAAATACACCCGTTGAACGCATCGAGAAATTCAATTGCATACCCGTGGAGACATCCTGTTTGACCTGGTTGACTGCGTTCCTGAATACGACGTTACCGGTGGCGCCGGCGACCGAGTCAAGTGCCTCCACCAGCGGGACACCTGCGGCAAAGGTTGTCGCAAGGGTCCGCGCATAGCGCGCGACGGACGACTTGAAAATCAGTGGTCCGATAATGGGGACTTTCAGAAGAAAGCGGTCGAGGCTGTCACGAAACTTTTGAGACTGTTTGTAAGCCCGCTTGAACATGAAAAAACTGACAGGAAATAACGCAACTATTGCCAGCCACCACTGTTGAACGACTTCTGAAAGGGCGATGACCATCAGCGTGAACGCTGGTAATTCTGCGTTAAAGCCTGCGAAAACAGACTGGAACTGCGGCACAACTTTAATCAGCAAAATACCTGACACAATAAAGGCGACAATTAATACGGCGGTAGGATAAGTCATCGCCTTCTTGATTTTGGCCTTTAGCCTTTCCGTCTTTTCCTTGTAGCTCGCCACGCGGTCCAGCAGGCTTTCGAGCGCCCCCGCTTGCTCTCCGGCATCGACTAGGTTGCAGAACAGGTCGTCGAAGTATTCCGGTTTCTTTCGCAGAGCCGTCGCAAAGCTGTTCCCTGCTGAAACCTCCTGCTTTAGAGAGCCGACCAGCGCACGCATGTTCGGGTTTTCTGCACCTTCGGCAATGATGTCAAATGACTGCAGCAGCGGCACGCCTGCCTTCATCATGGTAGCCATCTGCCGGGAAAAGAACGCGATGTCCAGCGGCTTGATCTTCTTACCTTTGCCAAAAATCGATACGGGCTTTTTACGTACTTTGGTGAAATTGATTCCTTGTTTGCGTAACTGAGCCTTCACGAGCGCGAGGTTGTGCCCGCTCACTTCTCCACTGAGTTTGCCGCCTTTCTTGTCCACACCTTCCCATGTGTAAATACTGACTTTAACTGCCTTGCTGGCCATGCTTAATCCTTGGTCACGCGGTTGACTTCTTCAAGGCTGGTAATACCTTGCATGGCCTTCGACAGCCCGGAGGTCCTCAAATCATTGAAGCCGTCCTTGCGCATCTGCCTGGAAATCTCCAGCGAATTGCCTTCTTCCATGATGATGCGTTCCAGTTCTGGTGTTTTCTTTACTACTTCGTAAATACCAACCCTGCCCCTGTAACCGCCGTTGCAATGCTCACAACCTACTGGGCCATAGATTTTAAACGTACCGATCTTCTCCTCTGGAAAACCCTCCTGGATGAGCGTTTCCCGGGGTATATCGAGCTCTTTCTTGCAATGGCTGCATAGCTTGCGCGCCAGCCGCTGGGCAATGATGAGGTTAATAGCCGTAGCGATGTTGAACGCTGCGACGCCCATATGATGCAAGCGAGTGAGGGTTTCTGCGGCACTGTTAGTATGCAGAGTAGATAACACCATGTGGCCAGTTTGCGATGCTTTAATGGCGATTTCGGCGGTTTCCAGGTCGCGTATCTCGCCGACCATGATTACGTCGGGATCTTGACGCAGGAATGCGCGCAATGCCTGAGAAAAGTCGAGTCCCTGACGCGGGTTGACGTTGACCTGATTGATGCCTTCCAGGTTGATTTCTACCGGGTCTTCAGCTGTGGAAATGTTGATGTCCACAGTATTAAGAATGTTCAGGCCAGTGTACAGCGAAACGGTTTTACCCGAGCCAGTGGGACCGGTTACAAGAATCATGCCTTGTGGTTGTTTCAAGGCCTCCATATACAGAGCTTTTTGGTCTGGCTCATAGCCCAGCGCGTCAATGCCCATCTGTGCGCTGGTCGGATCGAGAATCCGCATCACGATCTTCTCGCCCCACAGTGTCGGCAGCGTATTCATACGGAAGTCGATAGCTTTGTTTTTTGACACTCGCAGCTTGACCCGGCCGTCCTGCGGTTTACGCCGCTCAGAGATATCGAGGCTGGCCATGACCTTCAGGCGCGCAGCAATACGGTTGGCCAGATGGATCGGTGGTCTGGCCACCTCATGCAAAATGCCGTCGGTACGCAACCGCACTCGGAAGATCTTTTCGTAAGGTTCAAAATGCAGGTCGGACGAGCCGAGCCGTATCGCGTCCATCAGCATCTTGTTAACGAAGCGCACGACCGGGGCATCATCGGCATCACTCTGAGTGGCCAGTGAGGTTTCCTTGTCACTCGCAGGCTCGATGTCCAGGCCCAAATCAATGTCTGCCAACTCGCCAAGGCCGCTTTCAGTGTCAAAAAAACGGTCTATGGCAATGGTCAGCTTGTCATCTTCAACCAGAATCGCTTCAGTGTTCAGGCCGGTACTGAATTGTATGTCAGTGACTGCCTGGTGGTTGGTAGGGTCTGAGATGCCTATAAACAGCTTATTACCACGACGCCACAGCGGCAGTGCATGGTGCTGACGAATCAGCTTTTCACTCACAAGGCCTTTGGGCTGGCTTTCCTTGTCCAGGCTGGCAAGGTCCATGAAAGGAACGCCGAACTGATCAGAAGCCATTTCTGCCAGCGTCAGGCTTTTGACCAGTTTGTTCTGGACCAGATAACTTACCAATGAAATCTTGTCGCGGCGCGCCTGCTGATAAGCTTGCTGCGCAGCAGTTTCGGTAAGCAGCTCGGCCAGGACCAGTTGTTTGGCCAAACCGGTGAGGACAGCATCAGACATATAACCACCAGACACAGACAGTGTGAGGGTTATAGCTTAGTCGGGCGATGCTGCCAATTGGCAGTGAGGGATATGACAAAAATTGTCAGTTTCTGCTGATTTCTGAGGGCGCCCGCTCGTAAAAGACCCGAGTTGAAGTGGTGGGTAGCGCCTTGCTCAATATTGGCACGGGCTATGCTTGCCCAGAGTCAAGGCACTACCTTATTGACGCCTGGAGAAGTAAGCATGCAAACACAAAAAGGTTTCACGTTGATCGAGCTGATGATCGTTGTTGCGATCATCGGGATTCTGGCTGCTGTGGCCATTCCTTCCTATCAAAACTACACGTTGCGCGCGCAGGCCTCTGCTCTGCTCGCTAGCTTGGATTCCGCCAAGTTGGCGGTAGCAGAGAACTACTCCAACGGCTCGGCTCAAGCAGATGTGTGCGGTACTGGTGCTAGTGCTATTGCAAACTGCACTGGGTCTGGTGTGCTTTCAGTTAGCCGAACTGGTCCGGCTGTTACAGTTAGGCTCACACCATCCTTTCCTGCTGCAACAACCGTTGGTGGTAGTGTGACATGGGGATGCGTCGTAGTCCCGGTCTCGGCTGCACCTAGTGGCTGTACAGGGGCAGCCTCTTAATAACCAGTATGCTGCAACGAGAAAGGCGCTTGTGGCGCCTTTTTTAAATGCGTTTTAGTGGAATTTCATGATTTTCTTTCTCTACTGTTGTGCTGTTTTGATAATTAGTTCATGTTTTCATGATTTTTCTGGGCATGATTATCAGAGGGTTGCACAATTTTTGATTGGTTTTTCATCGCTTGTTTTGTGGTTAAAATATTCGGCTAAACAGTTAAGTTTTTGCACTATATCATCCGAAGTAAAATTATTTTTTTTTAGTGTTGTGGTGATGGGGTTCGTCTCCAGTTTCATGTCCCACCGTCCCCTTTGGGCGTTAACTGAACTGTCCGTCCTGCTGCTTTCTTGCGGTATCGGCTGCGCATTCGCTTTGCAAAGAAACGTTTACGGTACCCAACTGGATCGCGCCTTCATAGGCTTCGTCATCCTTATCTGCACTGTTAAAACAATGCAGTTTCTATCCGCCTCCACAGCAGCATTCCTCAGCTCCGCCCCAACCCTCGACACCGACCTCCTACTCGACGGCTTTTCCAACAAACGTTTCTACGGCCAATTCCAGACCTTCACTCTGCCCTTACTGGTGCTGCCACTACTATTGCCCTCCACACGACGCTCAATCAAGATCGGTTTGTTCTGCCTGACCAGCCTCTGGTGGATGATCGCGATCAGTGGGGGGACTCGCGGTACATGGCTGGGCATGGCCGCCGCAGTTGCAGTTGTGTTCTGCCTCGGACGTGCCGGACGCCGTTGGGCTGGTTGGCAGATGGGTGCGGCCTCGACGGGGCTTCTGCTGTTTACCCTGCTATTCAGCGTGCTACCAGGCCTGCTGGGTATCGAAGTCAGCAATTTCGCAGGCGACCGCTTGACGACCTCACTGTCCGCACGTGAAATCCTCTGGCAGCAAGCATGGGAAATGATCAAAGAGCGCCCGCTCCTTGGATTTGGTCCCATGCATTTCGCTGATATATGGAATGCCGTGGCGGCGCACCCACATCAGGCCATTCTGCAATGGGCCTGCGAGTGGGGGGTTCCATCGACGTTATGCGTGGCGGGTCTTGCGTTATATGGGCTGAGCACCACCGCGGTGCTATTGCACAAGCGTGCGCTGTCTCTTGAGCCTGTTGACCTGATGCGCTTGTGCCTATTCGCCAGTCTTGTTGGTGCCCTGACCCAGTCGATGGTCGACGGCGTGATCGTGATGCCCTATTCGCAACTGTGGCTGGCGATCATTGTGGGCTGGCTGCTGGCGTTACATAAGTGGCAAACGCCCCCTCGTCCTGCCAGTGTTGCGTTCAGTAGTGCATGGCTGGTTTGTCTGACGCTTGCCACGGGCATGATCCTCTATACCATCGTTCGAGATTTTCCGGACATGGATGCACGTAAACAGCAATTTGGTGAAGATTTCGGTGGTAGGTACCTTCCACGTTTCTGGATGCAGGGTGTCATCGCACATCCACCTGGGAGCTGATCCCGACGCTGTGCTAGCATTTTTCATATGACCAATAGCTTGATCCGGTGATGAATGAGCCTTTGAATTGGTACAGTGTCGCATTCAGGCGCATGTCATTCGTGGCAGCCAGGTCTCTTGTGCCGAATAAATAAAGCGTTTTTTTCGGAAGTATTCAATGTCTTCAAAGGTGCCTCTTCAAGGTACGGAAATTCCGTCGGGCTTCTCGTTATTTTCTTTATTGAGGAAAGGCAGCCCTCTGATCGTTCAGTGGATGTCGACGATTTACGGCGCTGCGGTGTCACTTGGGCTTTCAATTTTCCTGGCACGTAGCATGGGGCCAGATGCGTTTGGCGCTTACACCTACATTTATGTTCTGGCGATGTTTTTGGCATTGATCCAGGACGCAGGCATCAAGACCCTGCTGCTGCGCGAGAGAACATCCCCTACTGCTGCGCTGAAGACCTCGAATCAAACCCTGCCAAGCCAGGCGTTGCTGCACCTTGTAATCAGTAGCATTGTGCTGATGCTCGGCTCTTATCTGGCGTCTCGCTGGCTGGATGGCCTGTCATTAGCGGCCGCAGTATTTTGTTTTGGCGCAATGACGCTGGTGACCTGGTTATCATCATGGTTCAAAGGCGTCGGCGATTTTGGCAAGGACGCATTTTTTCTGATTTGCGCGCGGAGTCTGAGCGTGCTGATGATCCTGTCCAGCATCGCTATCTTCGGCCTGACACCCGTCGCGATCTTCTCTTCCTGGGGGCTCGGCCTGCTGCTGACGTTCGTTTGGTTTCGGCGAGATTTGCCCCCGCTGATCAAAGCACCCCTGATTTTGCCCGTATGGGCTTACCGCAGTGCGTTCGTCTTTCTGTTGCTAGACCTGCTTACAACGATCTACCACCGCGTAGACATCGTCATTTTGCATAGCGTGCTGGGTTATGTCCCGCAGGTAGGTTCCTATGCCGTTGCTTGCCGGTTGATCGACGGTGTCATGCTCCTTGCTACTCCTATCGCGTTAGTGATGTTCCGACGCATGCGACATCTAGCGGAAACGCCCGACGGTAGCGTTGATTTCAGCCGTAAGGCGATTCTGATTGCTTTTGCGATTGGTGCGTTGCTGGCAGGTATTGGCTGGATGTCAGGAGGGTGGGGAGTTGGCTTGCTTTTTGGTAGTGTTTATGTGGACGAAACGCAGCCGATCATGGGCTGGTTGTCGATTTCATTGTTGTTCGCTCTGCCAAACTTTGTTCTTACGCAATGCGCAGTTGCAACTCATCAAGAGCGTTTTTTCCTGGTCAGCGCTGCATTTTCGTTACTCGTTAATGTATGCCTTAATGCGTGGCTTGTTCCATTGCACGGGGCGCTGGGGGCTGCATGGGCAACTGTCTGTTCAGAGGCCATATTGACTCTCTGCCTGTTGCTTGGCGGTATGCTCGCAGTAAAGCACGACACGTCTGCTCAATAAGGCCCTCGGGGATTATCAGTTTTTTTGTGTTCGGGCTGGTAAGGGCCTGCCGTCAGGCAGGCCCTTGTTTTACCAGCTCGGTCTGGTAAATCGGTCTCCGTACAGGATCGCAAATTGATTCATTGCCACTTTCCAGTCGTGTGCCGCATGACCCCAGTTGGCGGTGATGTTGCGCAACCCAAGCCATATCAGTTTCGTCGCGGCCTCATCGGTCGGGAAGTGCCCTCGAGTCTTGATGATCTTGCGTAACTGGGCATTGATGCTCTCGATGGCATTGGTCGTGTAAACCACTTTGCGGATGCCCGCCGGGAAAACAAAAAACGGTATAACCCGATCCCAGGCGCGACGCCATGCAGCAACCACAGTCGGATACTGCTTGCCCCAGGGGCCCGCTTCAAAGGCGTTAAGCTCTTGCTCAGCCACATCTGCATTGATCGCCTGGTAGATCGGCTTGAGTGCTTTGGCCAGTGCCCGACGTTTATCCCAAGCGGCATAGTCCAAGCTGTTGCGGATCAGATGCACGATGCAGGTTTGCAGCGTCGTGGCAGGAAAAACCGCCCCCAACGCCTCCGGTATTCCTTTGAGGCCATCCGTGACGGCGATCAGAACATCTTCAACGCCACGAGTCTTGAGGTCGTTGAACACCTTCATCCAAAACTTGGCACCCTCGGTGCTCTCGATCCATATACCCACAATGTCGCGCGTGCCATCAGGTAATACCCCCAGCGCCAGATAAATAGCCTTGTTGCACACTAACCCCTCGTCCCGGATTTTGACCCGTAACGCATCGAAGAAGATCACCGGATACATCGGTTCCAAGGGTCGTTGCTGCCAAGCGCTCACCTCTTCCATGACCGCATCGGTGACTGAGCTGATGAAGTCATGGGACACGTCAGTTCCATACTGCTCAGACAGAAAAGCGCGGATCTCACGCACCATCATGCCCCGGGCGTACATGGCAATTATCTTGTCGTCGAAGCCTGTAAAACGGCGTTCGTGCTTGGGAATCAGGATCGGGGCGAAGCTACCATCGCGGTCTCTGGGGGTATCCAGGCGAAGCGGCCCGTCGTCGGTCAGAACCGTCTTGCTGCTTTTGCCATTACGCTGATTGGTCGACTCCTCAGGGCGCTCCGCGCCCTGAGGGTAACCAAGGTGGTGACCCAGCTCGGCGCCTAGCGCACGCTCGATCAGAGCCTTCTTGAACGCCATGGACGCGTCTTGAATGGCTTCGGCGCTCATCGGGCCTTTAACAAACTGCTCAATCAGCTCTTGGGGAATCGAGGGCAACTCCCTCGCTGTTGCATTGGCGGACTTCTTTTTGGTCGGCATACATGCACCTCTAGCTACATGTTATGCCCGAACACAAAATTTCTGACAGTCTCGGCCCTCGCCTTAAACTATCCGCCGAGGGCCGTAAGTCAGAGCTAAGTGCTAACGCACAACCCCATCAACCCGAGCCCGCCCTTTAAACCGCCTTCTAACCCCAACAACCACAATCACCACCAACAACCCCACCACCACAAAAAAGATCGTATTAAACACCGGAAACGGCTGATCACGGCTCGTCACCGCTTCAACTTCGGTCACGTTGGGAAACATCGACAGGATCGTTATGCGCCAGCCGTAATAACGAATCAGTGCCAGTTGCTGGGAATCACGCGAGTAGCCCTGGGCTTTGGCCTGGATGTCGGCGGAGTCGAATTTGAAGTACCACGGGAAGCTCCAGCCGGTGTCTTCGTTGCGGTAGACCACGACTTTCTTGGTGTCCGGGTCTTCGGTGTTGATGAAGTACACGTCGCGGGTCGGGCCGTCTGCCGGGTTTTCGGCGTTGATGACGCCGTCGGCGTCCATTCTTTTGACTTCCACGCCGGTGATCATCACGACATCATGGCGCGGCAGGACGTAATAAAGGCTTAATGCGCCGATCCCGAGTGCCACGAATACCACAAGCCAAATCGACCTTCTCAGCCACTTCATACCAGCGTCCTCTGTTTAAAATTGCGTGACTTTGCCCTAATCCGAACATTTCGAAGCAAAACAGTTATTACAAAATTCGACAAGGCCGTTGCAGATGGCGTTGTCTTCCGGAGATTTACATGATTTGGTTCCTTGAAGGGCAGTCCAGCCAGCGTGAAGTGATCATGGGCGCGCGCGATGCGCTGCCTGCGTCGGTGCAGATTATCGCCTCCCATCGCCAGCAGCGCTCCGAAATTACCGGGCAGGCCCATGTGGCACTGCAAGAGCCGGTCGATAATGAAGAGCGTATCGACTGGGTGCTGGAGACCGCTCGCTCGCTGGGCGTCCGGACTATCGTCGCCGGGCGTATAGGCAGCTTTTACGAAGCGCAGCGTGCACGTTTTGTTGCCGAAGGTTTGGACCTCGTCACGGGCGGAACGTCCCAGCAGACCTTCATGGATGTCGATGACAAGAGCCGCTTCACTGCGGCGGCCGAGGCGGCGGGTCTGGCGTGCATTCCGGGAATCGCCGCGAGCAGCGCCGAGGAGTTGCAGGCGGCTTACGATTCGTTGTCGGTGTCTGGCGAGGTCTGTATCAAGCCGGTGGTCGGGATTTACGGACGGGGCTTCTGGCGCTTCAAGGCCGATGTCGATGATTTTCGCTGTTTCGCCAATCCGGATGCGCGTGAAACGACTTTTCAGGCGTACCTTAACGCTTACCGTCAGGCCGAGGGCGTTCCGGCGATGCTGTTGATGCCGTATATGCCCGGCAGTGAATGCTCGGTGGACATGGTCTGTGAGCACGGCAAGGCGGTTGCCTTTGTCGGGCGGCGCAAGGTAGGGCTGAATCAGACCTTCGAGCGTGACAGCGAGGCGGTGCAACTGGCGGTGCGCGCAGCGGAGCATTTTGCCTGCGACGGGCTGATCAATGTACAGACCCGTGACGACGCTGACGGCAAGCCGCGTTTGCTGGAAATCAACCCGCGTTACTCCGGCGGGATCGGTTATACGCGTGAAACCGGCGTCAACCTGCCGGGTATTTTTGCGACACGCCGTCTCGGCTTGAAAGAACCGGAAACACATTGGCTTGAGGATATCCGCGTGAAGGCCATCACGGTCGCTGTACGGGCCACGGTTTGATCGGGATAATAGATTTTTGCTATCACTAATCGCTCTTATCAGGGAGGATCGGGCATGAAGCTTCTTGCGCCAGGTGCAAACACTGCTTTAGCAAACGCCCACTGCACCTGGAATCTGGAGAGCGGCAAATCTTTGGTTTTTGGTGAGTACGCAGCGGTCGCTTTGCTGGCGGTCAACGACAAGCGCCAGCCCATGGGCGACCCGGCGCTGCTGCACCAGGAACAGAGCTGGATGGAGTGGAGCGGCGGCCCTCAGGATGTTGGCTGTACGCTTCGGCTGGACAGGCTCCCGGCTGGCAGTGATCGCGTGTTGTTGATGGTCTATGTATATGCAGCCATGGGGCCGGTCCGTGACGTTTCCAGCCTGCATCTCAAAGTGGATGCCGACATCGAGCATCGGCTGGATCTGCGCGATAACGGCGAAGCGGCGATCATCATCGGCGAGTTCTACAAGCGTAATGAACAGTGGAAATTCCGCGCGCTGAGCGAAGGCTCGGCGTATGGGTTGTCGGCGTTCGGGCGCAAGATCGGCCTGGACGTTGATGACCGTCACCCGCGCCACCCGTCCGGTGGCTCCAGTGGCGGGCCTCGGCATGAGTCGGCGACCGGCACGGCATTTGTGGTCGGCCCGGCGCACGTCATGACCTGTGCCCATGTCATCGAAGACATGGGCGTGTTCTACATCACTTCACTGGAAGGCCGTTACAAGGCCGAACCAGTGGTGATCGACCGTCGCAACGACATCGCGCTGCTGCGGGTGCAGGGCGCGCCGCCGTTGTCTCCGGTTACATTCCGGGACGGGCAGGGCTGTGAGCCGGGTGATACCGTAACGGTCCTGGGTTACCCGTTGGCGTCCATTTCCGGTGGCGGGCTGCAGGTGACGCAGGGCGGGATCTCCGGTCTGTTCGGTCTGCACAATGACGCCAGCCTGTTCCAGTTCACGGCACCGATTCAGCCAGGGTCCAGTGGCAGCCCGCTGTTTGACAACGGTGGCGCGGTGATCGGCATGGTGACATCCACCGTGCCGGACGGGCAAAACATGAACTTCGCAGTGAAGTCCGCACTGCTGCTGTCCTTTCTGCAGGCATGCCGTATCGATGCGCCGCATGCCCGCCCGGAAAGGTCGTACACCACCACAGAAATCTCACGCGCCGCACAGTCATCGTTATGGCTCGTTGAAGCTTCTCGCCAGTGACGTCGGTGTTGCCTGCTCAAGTGGCAGGCGTCTGGGGCTTCGGCCCCGTTACTCAGGAATTTATCAATGGACAGCAGCGCAGCTTTTTCCAACTCTACAAAGCTTCGTGCTGACCTGCTTCGTGGTCGTCTCGACGTCAGCGTCGACTCGTCCACTATTGCCCCGGATTCTCTGTTCGGCTTCGCTGAACGGCGCAACCCCAAGCGTGCATTTCTGTTCGTGTCCCGGGTGCTTGGGCGTCATATTCCCGCGCGTCCGGGCGTGATGCTGAAAAGTTTTCAGGACCTGGCGCACAAGATTCCGGCAGACCTGCCCGGCCCGGTGCTCGTCATCGGCATGGCCGAAACCGCAGTCGGTCTCGGTGCCGACGTGCACCGTGCCTACAGCGCAACGCGATCTGATGCCTTGTATCTGGTCAGCACGCGCCATCCTACCGGCAGCGAGCTGTTCGCCCGCTTTGAAGAAGAGCACAGCCACGCCAGCGCTCACCTTATCCATCTGCCTGTCGATCCGGCGCTACGCGAGATGATGCTCGGCGCACGTTCGCTGGTGCTGGTCGATGACGAGGCGTCGACGGGCAAGACCTTCATCAATCTCCATCAGGCACTGGTCGAGGCCGGGCTGAGCAACATCGAGCGGGTGGTGACGTGTGTGCTTACCGACTGGTCGGCAGGTGCAGTCAGCACGTCGATGGGCGCAGTGGCCGAGCAGGTCTCGCTGTTGCAGGGGTCGTACTCTTTCGATGAAGACGTGAGCGCGCCATTGCCGGACATGCCTGAGGTTGGCACCGTGGCAATGGGCGACTGGCCGCTGGTGACCGCCAATGACTGGGGCCGGATGGGGGTGTTATCGGTTGCCGATACCCTGGCGCCAGGGCTTACCGTGCAAAAGGGTGAACGCGTTCTGGTGGTAGGCACCAGCGAGTTCGTCTGGCGGCCGTTTCTGCTGGCCGAGCGTCTGGAAAAAGCCGGTGCCGATGTGCATTTCAGCTCTACCAGCCGTTCACCGATTGCACTGGGGCATGCCATCGACCACGCACTGTCGTTCTCCGACAACTATGGCCTAGGCATCCCCAACTTCCTTTACAACGTGCGGCCGGGTCAGTTTGACCGGGTGCTGATCTGCACCGAAACCCCAAGGCAGGCCGTACCCGCCGAGCTTATCGAAGCGCTGAACGCCGAGGTTATCTGCGATGAGTAACGACCGCCCGCTGATCTTCGTCGATCTGGACGACACACTCTTCCAGACCGCCCGCAAAACGCCCGCGAACATTGAAAAACATGTCGCAACGCTGGATATCAGCGGTAACGCCAATGGCTACATGACTAACGTGCAGAAGTCCTTCGCGCACTGGCTGCTGGCGCATTCCGATGTGGTGCCGGTGACGGCGCGCAGTGTCGAGGCCTACAGCCGGGTCAAACTGCCGTTCACCGCAGGCGCAATCTGTTCGCACGGCGGTGTGATGCTCGATGTCATGGGGCGGCTGGACCAGGACTGGAACGAGCAGATGAAAAATACCCTGGCCAGCTATCAATCGCGGTTGCATGAATTGTCTGCCGCCACACTGGCGATTGGTCATGAGCTGGGCTTTTCACTGCGCGGCTGGGTGGTTGAAGAGGCGCAGCTGTTTCATTACGTGGTGACAAAGCATAACGAGAGCGATGACAGCGTGCTCAGCAAAGTACTGGCCGAAGTGCAGGCCCGCGGCTTGCTCGATGGCATGCACATCCACGGCAACGGCAACAACCTGGCCTTTCTGCCCGAGGGGCTGGCCAAGCGCTACGCGGTTCAGGAATGGCTGCGGCGCGACAAGGCCATCAATGGCGAACGCCCGGTGCTCGGTTTTGGCGACAGCATTACCGACCTGGGTTTCATGGACGAGTGCCACTGGTGGGCGACACCTGCCCGCAGTCAGTTGGCGAAAATGTTTGTCGGAGCAGAGCATGAGTGATCCCGTTCACGGGCTCGATACGGTCGGCAGTGGCAGTTATCTGTACGACGACGTGCATTTTCTGCTGCGCAGCGTTGCGATGCAGGCCACTAGCGTGGCGGAGAAGGAGCGCCTGATCCAGACACACCAGAAGCACTACTCGGAAATGATCAGCGAGGAGTCGCCTCCCAGCGCCGCTCACAAGGCGTTGTATGAGCGTGCACTCAGCCAGAACGGTTTGCGCATGGCCGATGACGTGCAAGCCCTGGCACAGGCGCTTGACCGCGAATGCACCGGCGCTGAAATCGTTCTGGTGTCGTTCGTGCGTGCCGGTTTGCCGCTGGGTGTGTTGTTGCGTCGGGCACTGATCGATCTGCACCGCGAAGCGCATCACTACGGCATCAGTATCGTGCGTGATCGCGGTATCGATAAAGTCGCGCTGGAGGCCATCATTCTGGCCCACGGCGCGCAGAACATCGTGTTTGTCGACGGCTGGACCGGCAAGGGCGCAATTTCGGGTGAAATCCGTCGCAGTCTGGCAGGTGACACGCGCTTCCCGAAAGAACCACGACTGGTAGTGCTGGCCGATCCCTGCGGCAGTGCCTGGCTGGCGGCGTCGGCAGAAGACTGGGTGATTCCGTCCGGTATTCTTGGCGCGACCGTGTCCGGGCTGGTGTCGCGCTCTATCTGGCCGACGGACGGCGGGCTGCATGGTTGTGTGGTTTACGAGCAATTGCAGGGCCACGACGTCACGCAGTCTTTTATTGAACACATCGACAGCCAGCGTCGTCAAAACAGTTCTACGCTCACGCTGACACCCTGGACGCTGACGCAGCGAGCCGGGCTCAAGGACGCTGCAACGCAGGTGGTCGACCGCTTGGCCGAGCGCTTTGATATCACTAACTTCAATCGCATCAAGCCGGGCATTGCCGAAGCCACTCGCGCGGTCATGCGCCGTGTTCCAGACCATGTGCTGGTACGCAATCGGGCGGACAGCGATGTGCAACTGCTGCTGCACCTGACCGAAAAAGCGGGGATTCCCGTTGAAGAAGTCGGCGATGTGCTGGGGCCTTATCGGGCAGTGACCATCATTCGGAGTCTGAGCTAATGGCCTTATTTTCGCCTTACGCGCTGGGGGCAACGCTGTACATGCCCGCCACCCGCGATGACATCGTCGATGTGGTGTTCGGTGAAAAGATTCCCGAACTGCGTTCGCTGGTCGTGTGCCTGGAAGATGCGGTGGCGCTGATTGATGTCGATACAGCGCTGGTCAACCTTCGCCAGGTGCTGACCCGCATTCAGGACCGTGGCGGCCGCCCGGCCAACGGTCCGCTGTTGTTCGTTCGTCCGAGAGATGCCGCAATGGCGCGGATTCTCAATGACTGGCCGCTGATGGCGCACGTTGATGGGTTCGTTGTCCCCAAGCTTTCGCTGAAAAGTCTGACGAGTTGGGAGCAGTCCGTTACCAACCCGGCGCTGGCGTTGATGCCTACACTGGAAACGCCGGAAGTGTTCGATCCGTCGGCAATGGTCGAACTTGGGCAAGCGCTGAAAGCCAGTCTATACGAGCGGATCATTGCGTTACGTATCGGTGGCAATGACCTGATGGGCTGTCTGGGGCTGCGCCGCAATCCGGCCATGACCCTGTATTCGACGCCCATGGGCTATGTGATCCCGATGCTGGCGGGAGTGATGGGTTCGCAGGGTTTTGCACTCACAGCGCCGGTGTTCGAGCAACTGGCCACACCTGACATTCTGGAACATGAACTGGCGCTGGATATTACCAATGGGTTGGTCGGTAAAACGGCAATTCACCCCTCGCAGGTCAATATCATTCAGAATGCACTACGCGTCAGTCTGGAGGACATGAACTCCGCCCGGATGATTTTGAACTCTGTGGCCCCCGCAGTGTTCAAGTACAACGATGCGATGTGTGAACCGGCTACCCATTACAAATGGGCAACCCACATCATGGAGCGCGCCAAATGGCATGGAGTGTTATCCGCACCCGCTTCGATCATGGATGCCAGCATTCGACTCGCTGAGGCAGTTAGCTAGATGATAGAACCTGACCTTGAGACCGTAGAACCTGATCTTGAACCTGTAGGACCTGATCTTGAAATCGAAGTGGAACAACGCCTGCTGGCTGTTTTCGATTTCGACGGAACCATCACCCGGCACGACAGCTTTGTGCCTTTTCTCAAGTTCGCCTTTGGGCAACGTGCGTTTTCCGTGCGCATGGCCCGCCTGGTGCTACCGAGCATCGGCTATCTCGCCAAGCGTGTGACCCGCGACGAACTGAAGGGCCGCCTTATAAAGGCGTTTCTCAGCGGCGTTGAAGTGCAATGGCTGCAGCAAAAGGCCGAGGCGTTCTGCCAGTCGCACTGGAACCGCCTGATGCGCCCGGCTGCGCTGGAGTCCATCGCCGCCGAAATCGAGAAGGGCGCCATTGTCACGCTATGTTCAGCATCGCCTGCTATGGTTCTGCAACCCTTCGCTGATCGCTTGAAAGTAGAGCTGATCGGCACCAATCTGGAAGTCATCGACGGCAAACTGACTGGATTGATCGAAGGCAGCAACTGCCGTTGCGATTCGAAAGTCGCACGCCTTGAAAGTGTTTATGGGCCGCTCACGCAGTTCCGGGTTCGTGCCTGGGGCGACACGCGGGGTGACCACGAATTGCTCGCCGCTGCTCAGGATGCGCACTGGCGTCTGTTCCATCCGACGTGGCGTCGAGGCCGTTATAAAGGCCCCGTTAACGCCAAGTTACACAATCCTGATGGCAATGATGGGCCAACACGGTAAGGCTGTAACACTTTTATCCGAATTCCGACGTTCACATGGAGCGAAAAATGGCACTCACTTTGGCAAAGAACCAGACGATCTCACTGGAGAAAACCGCTGGTACCGGCCTCAAGAAAGTCAGTATGGGCCTTGGATGGGACCCTGAAAAAGCCAGCGGTTTCTTCGGCATGTTGCTCGGCGGTGGCGGCGGCGATATCGACCTGGATGCCTCCTGCATCATGCTCGACGCCGACAAGAAGCCCCTCGACCTGGTCTGGTTCCGCCAGTTGCAGTCGCGCGACGGTGCCATTCAACACTCGGGTGACAACCGTACCGGCGAAGGCGCGGGCGACGATGAAACCATCAGCGTTGATCTGGAAAAACTGCCGGCCACGGTCAAATACCTGGTGTTCACCGTCAACTCGTTCACCGGTCAGAATTTCGAAAAAGTCGCCAACGCCTACTGCCGCATTGTCGATCTGGGCAGCCGCAACGAACTGGGCCGCTTTGATCTGTCCGAGAAAGGCCAGCACACCGGCGTTGTGATGTCCTACCTGGCGCGCACCCCCGCAGGCTGGGATTTCACCGCAGTTGGTCAGGTTACCAACGGCCGTACTGCAGATGATCTGGTCGAACTGGCCATCGGAGCTGTACGCGCATGACCCAACTTGTCCCAGGCGCCAACGCGCCAGTCGCTGCCGGTCCGTTGACGGTCGAGGTCAGCTATTCCCCGCTGGCGGATGCGGATATCGACGTGTCTGCATTCCTGCTGACCGCCTCCGGCAAGGTGCGTGGCGATCAGGACATGTGTTTCTACGGCCAGAAAAGCGTCAACGGCGGTGCGGTCCAGCAGACGGAAGCGTCGGCCGGGCGTGCTGTGTTCAGCCTTGACCCGAGCCGTCTGGATTCAGTCATCGAGAAGGTCGCCCTGACGGCAACCATCTACGAGAACAAGGCCAGCTTTGGCAGCGTGTCACGGTTGGCGCTGAGCATCACTGGCGGTATCGAAGCCGATATCCCTACCAGCGGCATGAAAGAAACCGCATTGATTCTGGGCGAGTTTTATCTGCGTCAGGGCGCGTGGAAATTCCGCTGCGTCGCCCAGGGTTTTGCCGGCGGGCTTGAACCGCTGGCAAAAAACTTTGGCGTAGAGGTCGCAGCGCCCCAGGATCAACCTGCACCTGCACCTGCACCTGCACCTGCACCTGCACCTGCACCTGCACCTGCACCTGCACCTGTTCCCGCGCCTGCACCCAAGTCGACCGTCAGTTTGAGCAAGATCACGCTCGACAAGACCCGTGCTTCGATCAGCCTGGAGAAATCCAGCGCCGGTTTCGGTGAGATTCGGGTCAACCTGAACTGGAACCGTCGCAGCGACAGCAAGGGCGGCGGCTTCTTCTCGATGAAGAAGAGCAATGCCATCGACCTTGATGTAGGCTGCCTCTTCGAACTGCAGGATGGCCTGAAAGGCGCGGTCCAGGCGCTGGGCAATTCGTTCGGTTCGCTCAACACCGAGCCTTTCATCAAGTTGATGGGTGATGACCGTACCGGCTCGGTAAGCGATGGTGAGTGGCTGCATATCAATGGCGCGCACTGGAGCAAGATCCGTCGCATTCTGGTTTATGCGTTCATCTATGAAGGCGCGCCGAACTGGAAAGAAACCGACGGGGTTGTCACCATTCATGCGCCGGGCCAGCCACCCATCGAGGTTCGCCTCAACGAAGAGGGTGGTCGTCAGGGCATGTGTGCAATTGCCTTGCTGGAAAATGACAACGGCGCAGTCAAGGTGACCCGCCGGGTGGATTTCCACAATGGCCACAGCAACATGGACAAGGCCTATGGCTGGGGCATGCGCTGGGCTGCCGGTTCCAAGTAAACAATACCGTGGTATTTCTGGGCTGGCTGTGCCGCCTCATGGGAGATAGACATGCTGGACTGGTTGAAAACAAACGCAACGGCTGCTCGCGACAAGCTGGCTTCGGAAGTTTCGAAGTTCAAGAACCGCGAATTCATGGAAGCTGTGGTTTCCGGCTGTGCGCTGGTATCGGCCGCTGACGGCGATATCAGCTCCAGTGAAAAGCAGAAAATGGCTGGCTTCATCCAAAACTCTCAGGAACTGAAAGTTTTTGACATGAAGGAAGTCATCCAGGGTTTTCAGGAAGCGTGCTCCAAGTTCGAGTTCGATTTTGAAATTGGTCGTGCCGAAGCGTTGAAAACCATCGGCAAGATCAAAAAGAAAGAAGATGCCGCCCGTTTGCTGGTGCGCGTCTGCTGTGCTATCGGTGGCGCTGATGGCAGCTTCGACGAGAAAGAGCGGGAAGTCTGCCGCACGATCTGCCGAGAGCTTGGCCTGAACCCGTCCGATTTCGACCTGTAATTTTTTACCCTAAGGAACGCAGTTAAATGGAAAGCACCTCTCTAGGCTTCCCTCCACTCACGATGGCGGTTTTCGTCGGCCTGGCCATTACGGCCATGGCTATCGACATGTTCTCCCACCGGGGAAACAAGCCGATCACCCTCGCGCAAGCCTCGGCGTGGTCGATTTTCTGGGTCGCCATTTCGCTGGCTTTTGCCGGTTTCCTGTATGTGCAGCACGGCTCCGAAGTCGCCACGCTGTTCGTTACCGGTTACGCGCTGGAAAAAGTGCTGAGCGTCGACAACCTGTTTGTGTTCATGGCGTTGTTCTCCTGGTTCAAGATCCCGGATGGCCTGCGCCACCGCGTTCTGTACTGGGGCATCATCGGTGCCATCGTCTTCCGCGGCATCTTCGTCGCCATTGGTACAGGCCTGCTGGCTTTGGGGCCGTGGGTCGAAGTGGTGTTTGCGGTCATCGTTGCCTGGACCGCCATCATGATGCTCAGAGCGGGTGATGACGACGACGAAGAAGTCGACTACTCGCAACACATGGCGTATCGCTTCGCCAAGAAACTGTTCCCGGTATGGCCGAAGCTGCACGGCAGCAACTTCTTCGTCCGTCGCTCGGTACTGGAAGAAGAAGTCAAAAAACCGGAAAACGCCGGTATCACCCTGGCCGCCAAGGGCGCTCTGTTCGCGACCCCATTGTTCCTGTGTCTGGTTGTGGCTGAAATCTCCGACGTGCTGTTCGCGTTCGACTCCGTGCCGGCAATCATTGCAGTGAGCCGCGAGCCGCTGATCGTGTTCTCGGCCATGCTGTTCGCGATTCTTGGTCTGCGTACTCTGTACTTCGTTCTTGAAGCCCTCAAGCGCTATCTGGTGCATCTGGAGAAAGCGGTTATCGCCTTGCTGTTCTTCATCGCCATCAAACTGGGCCTCAACGCAACCAACCACCTGTTCCACCACGGTTACGAGATCAGCGCCAATACCAGCCTGCTGGTTGTGGTCGTCGTGTTGATCATCGGTATCGTTGCAAGCCTGCTCTTCCCGGGTAAAGAAGAATCCGCTGAAGAAAAAGCGTAAACACTGGATAAAGGAGATAACCGAATCATGGCTTTGACTCTGCAAAAAGGTGGCAACCTTTCGCTGTCGAAAACCGACCCTACCCTGACCAATGTACTGATTGGCCTGGGCTGGGATCCGCGTGCCACTGACGGCCAGGAATTTGACCTGGACGCCAGCGCATTTCTGCTGGGCGCCAATGGCAAGGTCCGCAGTGAAGCTGACTTCATTTTCTACAACCAGCTCAAGAGCGCCGATGGTTCCGTCGAACACACCGGTGACAACCGTACCGGTGCTGGTGATGGCGATGACGAAGTGCTCAAGGTCAATCTGACCAGCGTTCCTGCTGACGTGGACAAGATCGTCTTCGTTGTGACCATTCACGACGCTGACAGCCGCAAGCAGAACTTCGGTCAGGTGGGCGGCTCGTTTATCCGTGTGCTGAATGAAAAATCCAGCTCGGAAATCGTTCGCTACGACCTGGCGGAAGACGCCTCGACTGAAACCGCGATGATCTTCGCCGAGCTGTATCGCAACAATGGCGAGTGGAAATTCCGCGCAGTGGGTAGCGGCTTCGCCGGTGGCCTGAAAGCTGTGGCCAACTCTTTCGGCATGAATTTCTGATTCGCGCCTAACCATTTTTCCAGAAAGGATTACGAACATGGCAGTAAGTCTGAGTAAAGGCGGTAACGTTTCGCTGTCGAAAGAGGCTCCGGGCCTGACAGAAATCACCGTGGGCCTGGGCTGGGATCCACGTGTTACCGATGGCACCGAGTTCGACCTGGACGCATCGGTCTTCATCGTTGGTGAAAGTGGCAAGGTGTTGGATGACAACAGCTTCATTTTCTACAACAACAAGAAATCGGCCGATGGTTCGGTCGAGCACCTTGGCGATAACCGTTCCGGCGCTGGCGATGGTGATGACGAGTCGGTAAACGTCAAACTCACCGGTCTGGCTGCTGCGGTCAAGAAGCTGGTTTTTGCGGTCACTATCCACTCGGCTGAAGAGCGCAAGCAGAGCTTTGGTCAGGTGTCCAACGCTTACATTCGCGTTGTGAACAAGGCTGACGGCAAGGAAATCGCTCGTTACGACCTGTCGGAAGACGCGTCGACCGAAACCGCGATGATCTTCGGCGAGCTGTACCGCAATGGCGACGAGTTCAAGTTCAAGGCCATTGGTCAAGGCTTTGCAGGCGGTCTGAAGCCGTTGGCAGAAGCGCACGGCGTGGCAATCGGCTAAACCCCGAGCAGCGCACGATAAAAACCCCCGCCAGCAATGGCGGGGTTTTTTTATTGGGGCTGGTTACGAGGCTATCGTTGCGCACGCTCCAGCGTATGACGCATCTTGCGACGCTCTGCATCGCAAAGAGGACGCAGAGCGTCCGGAACGGCATGCGACGCGGAGCGTCGCACGATGGTTGAGATAGTTGAGATAGTCGTTCCGCAGGCTCCGGCTGGGAAAGCAGTTCTCGACGCTCTGCGTCGTACGATAGTTGAGAGCTCGATGCGCTACAAAATCCCTGCACCCTTTGCCGCTTTCAGCCAGTCGGGAAACTCTTCCATCAGCAGGTCATAAAGCTTTTCTTCCGGGATCTCGTCCAGCCGGTCGAGGGCGAAGAAGTTGCAGTTGTCGACAACGCGACCGCCCATGTCATCAAGTTTTTCCAGAATGCCGTAACCGCGTCCGCCAAGGCCGACGAACTGCCAGAAGATCGGCAGCTTCGCCGCTTCGGTCATCAACCTGGTAATTTCGCGATCCTGATGCACGCCGCCGTCGCTGATGAACAGGATGTAGACCGGAGTCTTGTCACCGGACTTCTTGTAGTAGTCGATGACCATGCGCATTGCCTTGGGCTCATCGTTGATGCGTGCGCCCAGTTCCCAGTCTTTCCAGCCGCCATGATCGGTTTTGATGAAGTTCTGGAAGTTGCTCAGCGTCACCGCACTTAACTGCTGGGGCTTTGCTCCGAAGGCCCAGCAGTCCAGTGCGCCGTCGTCGTCGAAATGCACGGCAAGCGGAATCAGGCGATCTACCACTTCCTGAACATGACCGCGGGTGTACTGCGGGTTCATCGAACCGGACGCATCCAGTACCAGACCAACCCTGGCCTTGGTATCGGTCAGTCTGGCTTTTTCCAGGCTGACCTGAGCCTTTTTGGCCAGGCTTATCAATTGCGGTGCGGCGTCAGCGATTTTCTTTTCCAGCGAAATACGCGGGGGGGCTGCTGGCGGGGGTGCTGGAGCATCAGCCACTTCGCCGCCGAAATGCACCACCAGCGCGTCCAGCCCGGCGTTATAGCCCTGCAGATTGGAGGCGATGCGCCACTCGCCGTTCTTGCGATAGATATCGGCGACCATGATGGCTTTTTCGGCGGTGAAGGTTGCACCGGAGAACTCGCCGCGAACTACTTCGCGGCCCTGACTCTGGATGCTGAAATGGCTCGCCTGAATCTCGCTCATGGTGCCAGCGCCATCGATGGACGCAGTAAATACCAATCGCTCTATCGAGGCAGGCAAGCCCGCGAGCGATAGCTGAAAATCTCCGCCATTGACTTGTTTGACGCTGTTGCAGGGGCTGCTCGGCTGATTGAAGAAAACCATGTAGCGGTCGTCCGACAGCTTGCCGTTGGCATCGACGCCGAAGCAGACGTAATCAATGACCTGTGCGGACTTGATGGCAATCGACAGGGTGAGATCAGAGCCCTGAATCAGGCTGGACAGGGGAACACGTTGACCTTGAGTAATCTGCATGTCTCTTCCTTGGCAGTGAGGGCGCAGCATAGCCCTCGGTCGAATGACGAAGTGCTGACGTTAACGTTCGCTTCTGCCCACCCCTGCAGGCCCTGCTGCCAGCATGCGCCCGGCCAGTCGAGAGAAAGGCAGGCTTTGCAGCCACACAGTGCCAGGCCCGGTCAGCCTGGCGAAAAACACGCCTTCGCCGCCGAACAGCATCGACTTGATGCCGCCACCAACCATGCGGATATCGTAATCGACTGTCTGCGTCATGGCCGCCAGACAGCCGGTATCGACATCCAGCGATTCACCTGCCGCCAGCTCGATCTTGCGCACTGTGCCGCCCATGTGCACGAATACCCAGCCGTCGCCTTCCAGCTTTTGCAGAATGAAACCTTCGCCACCGAACAGGCCAGTGAGGATTTTTTTCTGAAACTGGATACCAATGGATACACCTTTAGCACCGGCCAGAAAGCTGTCCTTCTGGCAGATCAGTTTGCCGCCGAAATCACGCAGGTTCAGTGGCAGGATGGTGCCGGGGTAGGGCGCTGCAAACGCCACGCGTCCTTTGCCCGAACCCTGTTGCGAAAACACCGTGGTGAACAGGCTTTCGCCGGTCAGCATGCGTTTGCCTGCACCGAACAGCGAGCCCAGCAGCCCTGAAGACTGGTTTCTGCCGTCGCCGAAGATGGTTTCCATCTGCACGTCGCAGGTCTTGTACATCATCGCCCCGGCTTCGGCGACGGCGCTTTCGCCGGGATCAAGCTCCAGCTCGACAAATTGTGTTTCCGCACCATACAGCTTGAAGTCCACGCCATCGGTGGTCTGCGCCAGGCCATAGCCGCCCGAGGCGTTCGGGTCTGGCGTGAATGAGGGACGCTTGGCAGGAGGTGCAGGTGCCGCAGGTGTGGATGCCGCCTGTGCGGGCAGCCCGGACGGCCTCGGCTGGATCATGTCTGGCGTCGGGTCCGGGAAGGGCGTCACGCCGTCCTTCTTCATAGCGCGCACCTGCGCCACCTGATAGATCGGTTGCCAGTCCGGCATGCCCTGTTTCCAGCACCATGCGCCGGGTGACTCACGGGCAATCAGCCGTGCAGCGTCCGCATCCATCGGGCCAAGCTGTCGGCCCGCATTCATCACAAACCATTGTTCCAAAGCGTCTACTCCCGAGCGAATCGTGACAGTCGTTTGTGCGCGCGTTTTTGCGCGATATCAGAGGCTCAGGCGCATGGACAGGTCCACGGCCTTCACGTCCTTGGTCATCGCACCAATGGAAATGTAATCCACACCGGTCTCGGCAATCACCCGCAGGGTGTCGTCATTGATGCCGCCGCTGGCTTCCAGACGGGCGCGGCCTGCGGTCAGCCGCACGGCTTCGCGCATGTCATCGAGGCTGAGCTCATCGAGCATGATGATATCGGCACCTGCGTCCAGCGCCTGCTTGAGTTCACTCAGGCTTTCCACCTCGACTTCCACAGGCTTGCCCGGCGCAATCCGGTGGGCTGCCTCTACTGCCTGGGCAATGCCGCCACAGGCTGCGATATGGTTTTCCTTGATCAGAAACGCGTCGTAAAGACCGATGCGATGGTTATGACAGCCACCGCAGGTGACGGCGTATTTCTGCGCCAGGCGCAGGCCCGGCAGTGTCTTGCGGGTGTCCAGCAATTTGACCTGGGTGCCCGAGACCATGTCTGCGAAGTACTGCGCACGCGTGGCCACACCCGAAAGCATCTGCAGAAAATTGAGCGCGCTGCGTTCGCCGGTTAGCAGCGAGCGAGCCGGACCTTCCAGGTGAAACAGCGCCTGATTCGGGCTGACCCGGTCGCCATCGGTCACCTGCCAGTGCACCGCCACGCGAGGGTCCAGTTGGCGGAAGACCGTATCGACCCATGCGGTGCCGGCGATCACCGCTGCATCGCGGGAAATGATGGTGGCCTTGGCCAGCCGTTCCGCCGGAATCAATTGGGCGGTGATATCGCCGCTGCCGACATCCTCAAGCAATGCGCGGCGCACATTGGCTTCGATCTCGGCGGTCAGGTCGGCAATTCGTAAATTCGGCATAGCGGGCTCCAGTAGCAAAGTCGTCCGAGTATAAGGCACCGCACACCGCTAACCCACCTGCGGCGATGCTCCGGTGCAGCGTTGAGAACATGCAGTTGGTCGGTTTGGCAAATTCGTTTGCGATGGAAAGCGAATATCGCGGTCTATCGCAGCATATGAGTGCCTTGTCACAGTTCCAACGACAACCATAGAAGTGTCACTGGCGTTGATGACAAGTTTTGAAAGATAATCCGACTTGTAATTGACGTCATGACTTTGACGTTTTGCAAGGCCAAGCGGGTCGCTTCACAGTGCGAGGGTAGCAAGCCACGTTTGTGATGGGGTTCAGGTTGTTTCCTGTCAGGGGGTGTAATGCCGAACGACGAAAAAGTAGTGCCGTTGAGCAAACTGCTCCCCGCGCAGGGGGCCGGTACTCCTTTGGCCCGATTACCTGTTGTGTTGTTGCAGGTCCGCGACAAGGCGGCCCAGCAGCTCAAGGATGCGTTGCAGGCGCTGTTCGACAACGCCGACGATACGCTGTTCGAAATGGCTGACCGCGCCCGCAGCAATACTGATCAGAACATCTTCTTTGAAGCCATGCGCGACCTGCGCCTCAAGCGCAAAAGTATCGAGCGTGGCTTCCTCGACAAGTTTTATGAGTCTTTTCTGGCTTTGGGCCAGTATCAGATTCACGAGCCCGTGCTGCCCACCGCCGTGTCGTTCGATAAGCTGGCGCTGGTGCATAACGATGATCTCGAGAAGACCGTGGCTGTGGATGCTATGGTCAGCAAGGTCATGAGTCGTGACAGCCTCGCGCTGGGCCAGCTCACTGCACGCCTGAATGTTCTGATTCCGCAAGCTATCGCCGAGGATTCCAACCCGTTGGGTCCGGCAATGCTGTGCCGGTTTTTCCTCGATGCAGGACGTAGCCTTGGCGTCGAGATCAAGGTCAAGCTGATCATTCTCAAACTATTCGAGAAATACGTCCTGGCCAATACTGACCACCTTTATAGTGAAGCCAATCAACTGCTGATTGCCACGGGTGTGTTGCCGGACATGAAAGCACTGCCGGCCCGTCGATCGTCTGATCGGGCGGCTCCCAGGAATCGCGTCTCCGAGATGTCCGATCCTGCGCTGAATGAAGCCGCCGACAAGCTCGACAAGGGGGTGCAGGAGGTTTTCTCTGCCCTGCAGGAATTGTTGCTGCAGGTTCGCGGCAACCTTGCTCCGCGTCATGAGCCCAATGCCGAGGTTCGGCCGATTTCCAGCAGGGACCTGCTGCGCCTGCTTTCTCACCTGCAGCAGTACGTCCCGTCTCAAGACACCGCAGACGATTTTGACCTGCGCAATCAGCTGGAACAGTTGCTGACCCGAGTCAACGTCAAAACCGGCAAATTCAGGATTGTCGGCGGCGGCGACGAGGATGTGATCAACCTGATTGCCATGCTCTTCGAGTTTATCCTTGATGATCGCAACCTGACGCCTTCATTGCGTGCGCTGATCGGGCGCTTGCAGATTCCGATGCTTAAAGTAGCTGTGCTCGATAAAAGCTTTTTCAGCCGCGGCAGCCATCCGGCCCGCCGCCTGCTCAACGAAATTGCCACTGCCGCGCTGGGTTGGGGCAGCCGTGATGACTATCAGCGCGACTCGCTTTATCAGCGCGTCGAGCAGATCGTGCAGCGCCTGCTCAATGACTTTGTCGATGATCCGGCAATCTTCTCTGAATTGCTGGCGGATTTTCTGGCGTTCACCAGTGACGAACGTCGTCGCAGCGAGCTGCTTGAACAGCGCACCCGCGATGCCGAAGAGGGGCGCGCTCGTGCCGAACTGGCACGGCAGCAGGTGCAGCATGAGTTGAATCAGCGCCTGCTGGGCCGCACATTGCCGGAGATGGTTGTGCGTCTGCTGCAGGAAGCCTGGAGCAAGGTGCTTCTGCTGACCTGTCTCAAGCATGGCGAAGAGTCCAGCGAATGGCAGGCCGGACTGGCAACCATGGATGAGCTGATCTGGAGCGTCGAACAACATGACGACCCCCAGGCGCTGCAGCGCTTGCTCGAGCTGGTGCCCGGGCTGCTCAAGTCCCTGCGCGATGGCCTGACCAGCGCTGCGTTCGACCCGTTTGCCACCAGTGAATTCTTCAGCCAGCTGGAATCGCTGCACGTTCAGGCGTTCCAGCACTTCTCGCGCTTGCAGGAAGGTGGTGATGATGCACAAGGTGGTGATACGTCGTTGACAGGCGCACAGCTCGTTGAAAGCCCGCCGATGATGGCCGTTGTTGAAGAAATCGTTCTGGTCACCCCCGAAGAGCGGATGCTCAATGAGCCGACTGTGCAGCTGCCTGCCGACGATGCCGGTCTGCAGATGGTCGACAAATTGCGCGTCGGTTGCTGGGTCGAGATTCAGGAAGATGAAGAGCACAAGCTGCGCTGCAAACTGACCGCGATTGTCGAGCCGACCGGGCGCTATGTGTTCGTCAACCGAACCGGCATGAAGGTCCTGGAAAAGACCCGTACCGGTCTTGCCATCGAGTTTCGGCGCGGTGCCGTGCGGATTCTCGATGATGCGCTGCTGTTCGACCGGGCACTGGAATCGGTCATCAGCAACCTGCGCAAGCTCAAGGGTGCCTGATCGTTATCTGATTGACCGTCTTGCCGACGCTCCGCATTGGCATGCAGTTCGACGATCTGCGTCACACGTCTCTGGTGTATAGAGCGTGTTCCTACACCGCGGGTCAACGGCTAAACCTCCACATCCATTCCTGTCGCGGGCATAATCAGCGCCACTTATCCGCCCGTTCAAGGAGCGCTCATGCAACTGGACTCCGCAAGCGGCTGGTGCGATGGCGTACAGCATTGCCCTTCACCCAACTTCAATGCGCGGCCCGAAGGCGAAATCTCGCTGCTGGTCATCCACAACATCAGTCTGCCGCCTGCGCAATTCAAGACCGGCAAGGTGCAGGCTTTCTTTCAGAACCAGCTCGACAGCACCGAGCATCCCTACTTTGTGGGGATTGCCGATCTGCGCGTTTCAGCGCATTTTCTGATTGAACGTGATGGCGAGGTCATTCAGTTCGTCTCCTGTCTTGATCGCGCGTGGCACGCAGGGGTTTCCAGTTTTCAGGGTCGTGAGGGCTGTAATGACTTCTCTGTCGGCATTGAGCTGGAAGGAACTGACGAGCAGCCGTTCACCGAGGCGCAGTACCACGCTCTGATCGAGCTGACGCGTCAATTGCGTCAGGCTTTCGTGGCAATCACCCCCGAGCGCATCTGCGGTCACAGTGACATAGCGCCGGGACGCAAGACTGACCCAGGCCCCTTTTTCGACTGGGCCAGGTTTCAAGCGGCTTTGCTGGATTGATGTGAGGGACGAACAATGAGTTTTCTGGTGCTACTGCTGGCCGTTCTTGTCGAGAAGTTTTCGGCGCTGCGTCAGCGCGTTCAGCGTGACGGGCCCTGGCTGAAGGAACTGGCCAGGCTCGAAGCCAGCCCGCGGACGGCGGCACGTCCCTGGGTCATGCTGGCGCTGCTGGTTCTAGTGCCTGTCCTGCTGCTGCAACTGGCGCTGACCATCATCGGCTCGGTGGCTTATGGCTGGCTGGTCCTGCCTATCCACCTGCTGGTGCTGATCTACAGCCTGGGTCGGGTTGACCTGATCGCGGTACTCGGGCCGTTTCGTGATGCCTGCAGGCGTGGTGATACGCAGGCCGCGGTGCACGTGGCCGGGCGCGACATGGGTGTACAGGCAGATAACGGCGAGCAATTGCTGCACGGCGTGCAGGGCTACATGCTCTGGCAGGCGTTTCAGAGTTTCTTCGCCGTTATTTTCTGGTATTTCGTGCTCGGCCCGGTAGCGGCATTGGCCTACAGGCTGTTGGCGCTTGCCGCTGAACAGGGTACGACACCTGCACTGGTAGAGCGGGCAGGGCAACTGCGCCACGCCTTTGAATGGGTGCCGGTCAGGCTGCTCGCCGCAAGCTTTGCGCTGGTCGGCAACTTTGTAGCCGTGAGTCGCGTGATGTTGCACGAACTGCTCAACTGGAACATCAGCGCCGCACAGCTGATTACGCGTGTGGGTTGCGCTGCCAGCGAGGTGCCGCCGCCGGTGATCGGTCCGCAAGGTGTTACCGGTCTCGACATGCTCTGGGAGCTGCTGGTTCGTGCTGCGATTGTCTGGTACGCAGGGTTTGCGTTGTGGACCCTGTTGCGCTGATCGGCTCGGCAGTTTTGACCTAACGATTTTGACTTATGCGCTGGCCGTACGAGGCCAGCCGAACAGCTCGCAGGCGTTCTCGGTGCTCGCTTGGGCCAGGCGCTCAGAGGGGATCTTCATCAGGTCGGCGAGCGCTTGGCAAATGTCAGGCAAGTGCTGCGGACTGTTGCGCGTGTAGGGGTGCATGGCAGGTGCCATGTCCGGTGAGTCGGTTTCCAGCACGACGCTGTCCAGCGGCAGCTCGGCGATGACACGATGCATGCGCAGCGCCTGCGGCCATGTCGCTGCGCCGCCAAGGCCCAGTTTGAAGCCCAGCTTTATGTATTCACGCGCCTCTTCACGACTGCCTGCAAAGGCGTGAACGATGCCGCTGCGTTTGAGTTTGTGGCGTTTGAGAGCGGCAATTACGTCAGCGTGACTGCGGCGCACATGCAGCAGGGCGGGCAGCTTGAAGTCTGATGCCAATTGCAGTTGTGCTTCAAAGAGCTTCTGTTGACGTGGCTTGTCCGGATGCTCGACGTAATAATCCAGACCGATCTCGCCCACTGCACACAACTGCGGATGGCCTTGCAGACGCGTCAGCCAGTCCGCCAGCTCGTTCAGGTGTTCGGTCCGGTGCTCATCGATGTACACCGGATGCAGCCCGAAAGCTGCGTGCAGGGCAGGGTTTGCTTCGGTCAGCTCCCACAGCCGCTGCCAGTTGCGCTGATACACGCCGAGCACCACGATGCGCTGCACGCCGAGTGACAGACAGCTATCCAGAACCTGGGCGCGGTCGGCATCGAAGTCCGCAAAGTCCAGGTGGGTGTGGGTATCGATCAGCGTCACATTCACACCTCGTGAATACGTTGCTTGAAGGCGCGTGCAATGGCATGGACGCCAGGCTGATAAGTATCCTTCTCGATAGCGGCCAGGGCTAGTCGCAGCGCCGTGTCGGCGATCAACTGATGCTGCTGGGCCATGGCATTGACGGGCAACGGCAGGAAGTCCAGCAGTTGTGTATCGCCAAAGGTGCCCAGGTGCAATTGAGTCGATTGCAGTGCCTGACTTTGCAGCACATCGAACACGCCTTGCAGCAGCACATAGGACGTGGTGATCAGCGCATCGGGAAAATGCCCCTCACGCTGTAGCATCTCGGTCATCAAACGCTGGCCACACTGACGGCTGAACGCTTCGCCGTGCTCGATGATGGTGGCCCCGGTAAAGCCGTCGAGTGCATGTTCGAAGCCTGCGGCACGTGCGCGACTGATGCTCAGCTCAGGGCGTGCTCCGATCAGGGCGATGTGTCGCGGTCGGGTTTGCAAGAGGCTGCGAGTCAGTTGCAGGCTTGCGTCATGGTCGTCGCTGACTACCGAGCAGAAAAATTCGGGATTCATTTCCCGGTCGATGGCGATGATCGGCATGCCCTTGAGCTGCAAGTCGCGGTAGCTGTCGTCATCAGGTGGCAAGCAACTGGCGACCAGCAGTGCATCGCAACGTCGCGCACGGAAAAGCTGCAAGAGCTGCAGTTCGCTGACAGGGTCGTCATCGGAGCTGGCAATCAGCAGTTGATAGCCGAGACTGCGTGCGCCTTGTTCAAGCAGTTTGGCGATGCGCGCATAGCTGGGGTTTTCCAGGTCCGGCAGGATGAAGCCCAGCGTTTTGCTGTGACGGCTGCGCAGGCCCGCCGCTTGCGGGTTGGGTCGGAAGTCATGCTGCTCGACCACTGCCTTGACGCGCTCGACCGTTGCCGGGCTGATGCGTTGTTGTTCGGCCTTGCCATTGATCACGTAACTGGCCGTAGTGACAGAAACACCTGCCAGACGTGCGATATCGCTCAGTTTCACCCCGAAATTTCCTTTAGTCAGGTAAGTGGCTCTGGACAGTCGAATTATTTTTGCTATGACGATGATCTTTACACCAGACCGTAGGAAATTCCCATGTGCTTCAAGTATTTTGGGAAGTGTCCCACAGTGATCAGACCGACTGGGCTTCAATGAATCCCTAGAATCGAGTAACGTGCCGGGCAATTGTAGATTAAACGATTCAGCACGCCTGTTGTCTGCTGCAATCGAGATGAAAGTGATGTGCGATACGATGTCCGGACAAGCATCGCTTGCATCCCCCCAAGCTGTCGATCACGTGATCGTCATTAAAACAAGAATCAGGTGGCGCCTTGGCGCTGCACAGGAGTCAAGGCAATGCTCGAACTCACTCTGGAGCAAATATCCATGGCCCGGTCGGCTGTGGATAAAACTGCCGCACTTAAGCTGATTGCCGACCACCTGGTCGCTGATGGCCTGGTTGCCGAGGGCTACCTCACCGGGCTGATGAGCCGTGAGCAGCAGGGCTCGACCTTTCTCGGTCAGGGCATCGCCATCCCGCACGGTACTCCCGAAACCCGCGATCTGGTGGTTACCACCGGTGTGCGTCTGATGCAGTTCCCCGAAGGGGTGGACTGGGGCGACGGGCAAATGGTCTATCTGGCGATTGGTATTGCGGCCAAGTCCGATGAGCACTTGCGTCTGCTGCAACTGTTGACCCGCGCATTGGGTGAAGAGGATCTGGGCCAGGCGCTGCGCGAAGCCAGGACGCCGGAAGACCTGCTCAAATTGTTACAGGGCGCACCTCAGGAACTGGCGCTCGACGCACAGATGATCAGCCTCGGCGTATCGGCCGACGATTTTGAAGAACTGGTCTGGCGCGGCGCACGCCTGCTGCGCAAAGCCGACTGCGTGAGCAACGGGTTCGCTGCCGTGCTGCAGCAGGTTGAAGCGTTGTCGCTGTGTGATGGCCTGTGGTGGCTGCACAGCGAGCAAACCGTCAAACGTCCGGGTCTGGCGTTCGTCACGCCGGACAAACCTATCCGCTATCTGGGCCAGCCGCTGACCGGTCTGTTCTGTCTCGCCAGTCTGGGTGAGGCGCATCAGGCGCTGCTGGAGCGTCTGTGCCTGTTGCTGATCGAAGGCCGTGGTCATGAGTTGGGCCACGCCACCAACAGTCGCGTTGTGCTGGAAGCTCTGGGCGGCGAAGTGCCTGCCGAATGGCCGACCCAGCGCGTCCAGCTGGCCAACGCCCACGGCCTGCACGCCCGCCCGGCGAAGATACTGGCGCAACTGGCCAAGGAATTTGACGGCGAGATCCGCATGCGCGTGCTGGAAAGCGGCGAATCTGCGGTGTCGGCCAAGAGCCTGAGCAAGCTGCTCAGCCTCGGCGCACGCCGTGGTCAGACGCTGGAGTTCATTGCCGAACCGACGATTGCCAACGACGCGTTGCCTGCCCTGATCGCCGCAGTGGAGCAGGGCCTGGGTGAAGAAGTCGAACCGTTGCCCGTTGCTTCAGAGGCTCAAGCTGCGCCAGCGCCTGCTGCTGTAGCCAAGCCGCTCAACGCCCCGGCTGCCGGCAGCGTGTTGCAGGCCGTGCCTGCTTCGCCGGGCATTGCTATCGGCCCGGCCCACGTTCAGGTGCTGCAAATCTTTGATTATCCGCAGCAGGGTGAGTCTGTGGCTGCCGAACGCGAGCGTCTGCACAAGGCGATCGGTGAAGTCCGCAGCGACATCGAAAACCTCATTCAGCGCAGCAAGTCCAAGGCTATCCGGGAAATCTTCATCACCCACCAGGAGATGCTCGAAGACCCGGAACTGACCAACGAAGTCGAGGCGCGCCTCAACAACGACGAAAGTGCGGCTGCGGCCTGGGCCACGGTCATCGAGACCGCTGCCGTTCAGCAGGAACAACTGCAGGACGCGCTGCTGGCCGAGCGTGCCGCCGACCTGCGTGATGTGGGGCGGCGCGTGCTGGCGCAGATCTGCGGCGTCGAAACCGTCGCAGCCCCGGACGAACCTTACATTCTGGTGATGGACGAAGTCGGCCCATCCGACGTAGCCCGTCTGGACCCGGCGCAGGTCGCTGGCATCCTCAATGCCCGTGGCGGCGCGACCGCGCACAGTGCCATCGTGGCGCGTGCGCTGGGCATTCCTGCCCTCGTCGGTGCCGGTGACGAAGTGCTGCTGCTCAAGCCGGGTACCGTGCTGCTGCTCGACAGCCAGCGCGGGCGGCTGACCGTCGCACCTGATGAAGCAACCCTGCAGCGCGCCGCTCAGGACCGCGATGCCCGCGAAGAGCGTCTCAAGGCCGCAGCGGCAGCGCGTATGGAGCCTGCTGTGACGCGTGACGGGCATGCCGTCGAAGTCTTCGCCAATATCGGCGATAGCACCGGGACGCCAGCGGCTGTGGAGCAGGGCGCGGAAGGCGTTGGCCTGCTGCGCACCGAGTTGCTGTTCATGGCGCATTCTCAGGCCCCCGATGAAGCGACGCAGGAAGCTGAATACCGTCGCGTGCTGACTGATCTGGGCGGCCGTCCGCTGGTGGTGCGTACGCTGGACGTGGGTGGCGACAAACCACTGCCTTACTGGCCGATCGCCAAAGAGGAAAACCCGTTCCTTGGCGTACGCGGTATCCGTCTGACCCTGCAACGCCCGGATGTGATGGAAAGCCAGTTGCGCGCCCTGTTACGCGCGGCAGACAGCAGCCCGTTGCGCATCATGTTCCCGATGATCGGCACGCTTGAAGAGTGGCGTCAGGCGCGGGAAATGACCGAGCGGTTGCGCGAGGAAATTCCGGTCAGCGACCTGCAACTGGGGATCATGATCGAAGTGCCATCGGCGGCGCTGATTGCCCCGGTGCTGGCCAAGGAAGTGGACTTCTTCAGCATCGGCACCAATGACCTGACGCAATACACCATGGCCATCGACCGTGGTCACCCGACGCTGTCGGCCCAGGCTGACGGCCTGCATCCATCGGTGCTGCAACTGATCGACATGACCGTGCGCGCTGCGCATGCCAACGGTAAATGGGTGGGCGTATGCGGCGAACTGGCCGCCGACCCGCTGGCGGTGCCGATTCTGGTCGGGCTGGGCGTGGATGAATTGAGTGTATCGGCGCGCAGCATTGGCGAGGTCAAGGCCTGCGTCCGTGAACTGACCCTGAGCAGCGCGCGCCAACTGGCGCAAAATGCGCTGACGGCGGGCAGCGCTGCCGAAGTCCGCGCGCTTGTGGAGGCTGTGTAATGGCTAAGATTCTTACCCTGACCATGAACCCGGCGCTGGACCTGACTGTGCAGTTGGGCCAGTTGGAGCTGGGTCAGGTCAACCGCAGCAATGCAATGCTCACTCACGCAGCGGGCAAAGGCCTGAATGTGGCGCAGGTGCTGGCTGACCTGGGTCATGACCTGACTGTTGCCGGTTTTCTCGGTGTCGACAACCAGCAAGCGTTCGAGGCGTTGTTCGAACGTCGCAACTTTGTTGACGAGTTCGTCCGCGTGCCAGGAGAAACCCGCAGCAATATCAAGCTGGCCGAAGGCAGTGGCCGCATCACCGACCTGAACGGCCCTGGCCCGCAGGTCAGTGAAGAGGCACAGCAAGCGCTGTTCGCCCGTGTGCAACAGATTGCATCAGGTTTCGACGTTGTGGTGGTTGCTGGCAGCCTGCCGCGTGGTGTCACGCCGGAGTGGCTGCACAAACTGTTGGTGATGCTCAAGGACCTCGGTCTGAAAGTAGCGCTGGACAGCAGCGGCCTGGCCCTGCGCGCCGGTCTTACCGCCGGGCCGTGGCTGATCAAGCCCAACACCGAAGAACTGGCCGATGCGCTCGACGCACCGATCATTTCCATCGCCGCGCAAGCCGAAGTGGCTGCTCGCCTGCACACGCAGGGCATCGAGCATGTGGTGATCTCTCAGGGCTCTGAAGGCGTGCACTGGTTCAGTCCAAGTGTGGCGCTGCACTCGCTGCCGCCCAAGGTCACAGTGGCCAGCACGGTAGGTGCTGGCGATTCGCTTCTGGCCGGCATGGTGCACGGGCTGATCAGCGCTCACGAGCCACAGAAGACCTTGCGCACTGCCACAGCGATTGCCGCCATGGCAGTGACCCAGATCGGTTTCGGTATCACCGATGCCGCGCAACTCAAACGGCTTGAAGGCGGCGTCACTGTACGCAGCCTTTCAGAACAATAAGAGAGGATCGTCATGAAGTTAGCCATAGTTACGGCCTGCCCGAACGGCAAGGTCAGCAGCGTACTCAGCGCACGATTGCTCGAAGCGGCGGCATTGCGCCAGGGCTGGGAAACCAGCGTCGAAATCATCGATCCCAACAAATCGGACCAGCAGTTGTCCGCTCAGGACATCGAAGCCGCCGATCTTGTCCTGGTGGTCAATACCGGTCCGGTGGACCTGAGCCGCTTTGTCGGCAAACGCCTGTTTCAGAATTCGCCTGCGCATGCGTTGCAGGATGTCGACAGTTTTCTGCAGCGCGCCGAGCGAGAAGCGCAGGTGCATGTGGCTTCCGAAGCCGCGGCGCCTCAGGCAAGCGGTGATACGGGCGCGCAACCGCGCATCGTTTCGATCACGGCTTGTCCGACCGGCGTCGCGCACACGTTCATGGCGGCCGAAGCGATCCAGCAGGCTGCCAAGCGTCTGAATTACGACCTGCAAGTCGAAACCCAAGGCTCGGTCGGCGCGCGCAACCCGCTCAGCGCCAAGGCCATTGCCGAGGCCGACGTGGTGCTGCTGGCTGCGGATATCGAGGTCAATACTGATCGTTTTGCCGGCAAGAAAATCTACCGTTGCGGCACCGGGATCGCGCTCAAGCAGTCCGAAGCAACGTTGAAAAAAGCCTTGGCAGAAGGCCAGGTCGAGTCCGACGAGGCTGTTGCCAAATCACCTGCCAGGCAAGAAAAGGCAGGTGTGTACAAGCACCTGCTGACCGGCGTGTCGTTCATGCTGCCGATGGTCGTGGCGGGCGGGCTGTTGATCGCTCTTTCCTTCGTGTTCGGTATCACCGCGTTCAAAGAGCAAGGCACGCTGGCGGCGGCCTTGATGCAGATCGGCGGGGAAGCTGCGTTCAAACTCATGGTTCCACTGCTGGCCGGTTACATCGCGTATTCGATTGCTGATCGCCCGGGGCTTGCGCCTGGCATGATCGGTGGTCTGCTGGCGAGTACGCTGGGTGCCGGCTTCATTGGCGGTATCATTGCCGGTTTTCTTGCCGGTTACAGTGCTACCGCGATCAACCGCTACGCACGCCTGCCAGCCAGCGTCGAAGCGCTCAAGCCGATTCTGATCATCCCGTTGCTGTCTAGCCTGTTCACCGGTCTGGTCATGATCTATGTGGTCGGCAAGCCGGTTGCGGGCATGCTGGAAGCCTTGACGCACTTCCTCGACAGCATGGGCACCACCAACGCCATCCTGCTGGGCGTGGTGCTCGGTGCAATGATGTGCGTCGACCTTGGTGGGCCGATCAACAAGGCGTCCTATGCGTTCTCGGTCGGTCTGCTGGCGTCCCAGAGCTATGCGCCGATGGCCACTGCCATGGCTGCCGGTATGGTGCCGCCCATCGGTATGGGCATCGCCACGATCCTGGCCCACCGCAAGTTCGCCCAGAGCGAGCGAGAGGCAGGCAAGGCGGCGTTCGTGCTGGGGCTGTGCTTCATCTCGGAAGGTGCCATTCCCTTCGCTGCAAAGGACCCGTTGCGGGTGATTCCGGCCAGTGTCGTGGGTGGCGCGCTGACCGGTGCATTGTCGATGTACTTCGGCTGTAAGCTGATGGCGCCACACGGCGGCCTGTTTGTGATGCTGATCCCCAACGCCATCAACCATGCGCTGTTGTATCTGCTGGCGATTATCGCCGGTAGCGTGCTGACCGGCGTGGTCTACGCGCTGATCAAGCGTCCAGAGCCGGTGGACATGGAAGTGGCGCCCGCAGGCGCCTGATTACCGGTTGCAAGCGCCCTCAGCGTGCCAGCGCGAGGGCAACCCCCTGGCCACCGCCGATGCACAGCGTGGCCAGGCCCTTCTTGGCATCGCGCCTGATCATCTCGTGCAGCAGTGTCACCAGCACGCGGCAGCCTGACGCGCCAATCGGGTGGCCAAGGGCGATGGCACCACCATTGACGTTGAGCTTTTGCGGGTCCAGCCCCAGTTCCTTGCCGACCGACAGCGACTGTGCGGCAAATGCTTCGTTGGCTTCGATCAGATCCAGTTCGTCCAGCGACCAGCCAGCCTTGTCCAGGCAGCGCCGGGTTGCACTGACCGGGCCGATGCCCATGATGGCCGGGTCTACACCTGCGTTGGCGTACGCGGCGACGCGCGCCAGCACTGGCAGGCCCAACTGCTCGGCTTTGGCCGCGCTCATCAGCATCACGGCGGCGGCACCGTCGTTGAGCGAAGACGCATTACCGGCGGTGACGGTGCCGTCCTTCATGAACGCAGGTTTGAGTTTGCCGAGTGTTTCAGCCGTGGTGCCAGCGCGAGGCTGTTCGTCAGTGGCGAAGGACAACGGCTCGCCCTTGCGCTGAGGGATCAGGATCGGAGTGATTTCATCGACAAAGCGTCCGCCTTCAATGGCCGCAATCGCTTTTTGCTGAGACAGGGCAGCGAACTGATCCTGGGCTTCACGGCTGATGTCGTACTGCTGCGCGAGGTTCTCGGCGGTGATGCCCATGTGGTAATCATTGAATGCATCCCACAGACCATCAGTGATCATGGTGTCGACCATGCTGGTATGGCCCATGCGCAAACCGGTGCGTGCGCCCGGCAGCGCGTAGTTGGACAGGCTCATGTTTTCCTGGCCGCCAGCAATGATGATTTCGGCATCACCGCAGCGAATCGCCTGGGTCGCCAGGTGCAGTGCCTTGAGGCCCGAGCCGCAGACCTTGTTCAGGGTCATGGCCGGTACCGAGAAGGGCAGGCCCGCCTTGATGGCAGCCTGTCGCGCCGGGTTCTGGCCTGCGCCGGCGGTCAGCACCTGGCCCATGATGACTTCATCGACTTGCGCGCCGTCCACGCCGGTTTGCGCCAGCAGTTGGCGAATGACTGCAGCGCCAAGATCTACAGCAGCAACGGCAGCCAGAGAACCCTGGAAACTGCCGACGGCGGTACGGGTGGCGGCGACGATAACGACGTCCTGCATGGTGCTGATCCTCATTGTTATTGAGGGCTCATGTTGGCACAGATAGGCAGGCAGGTTCCAACCGTGAACCGCTCGGTCACGTTTTGCCGAAAACCTTTAGGTAACGTCCATGCGGCGTCTGGCACGTTGCGCTGATCCGTCCTGCACGGCCCAACGCAAAATGGGCGCGGTGTTGTTGACGCCCAGGCGGATTATCCGGCGCTGCACGGGGCCTTGGGTAATGTCGAGCATTTCGCTCGCCCAGTCCGGCAGCAAGTCGATACCGGCACGCATCATCAATACACCGAAAGGCTTGGCCAGCCAGTTGGGCGCGGGGGCATCAAGCAGTAGGCGCAGCACTTCGTGACTGCGTTCGTCACACACCAGTTGCCCGCGAATGTCTGCCAGATAATCAGCGATGGCCTGACGTGAGCGCGGAACATTACCTGCCCCGAGCCGTTCGGCAACCAGCGCTGTTTCAGCGTAGTACGCGTCCTGATCGGTGAGCGACATATCCGGGTTGAGGTAGCGCAGATGGGCTGCGAGAAAGCTGCTGACTTCGGCCACATGCACCCAGGTCAGCAAATCCGGATCGCTGGCGGCATACGGCCGGCCATCGGGCGCGGTGCCGACGATATTGAGGTGAATGTTGCGCACCTTGTCGATCAGCCAGTTGGCATCTTGAGTGGAGCCGTAGGTGGTGCCGGACAGAAACTGCCCTGTACGCCGCAGGCGGCCGAGCATGTCCTGACGAAAGTTGGAGTGGTCCCAGATACCCGCCAGTGCCAGTGGGTGTAGCGCCTGCAACATCAAGGCGCTGATGCCGCCGACCAGCATGCTGGTGAAATCGCCGTGTACCTTCCAGCACACTGCCTGAGGACCAAACAGACCGGGGTCGCCCTTGGGGTTCTCCAGATCCAGCTGGCCCAGGGCTAGGCCGGTAAGGCTGATGACCTGGGTTTCGATGCGGGTGCGGATGAATTCCATGTCGTGCTCGTGCATCGGGAGGGCTTGGATAAAGCTGACTGAGGCTCGTTCGAAGCGCGGAGCGCTCATCGCCTGGCTGACTATCGTGCCGACGCTCCGCGTCGGCATGCAGTTCTGGACGCTTTGCTTCCTCTTTATGACGCAGAGCGTCACGTACGGCATTCCCACGCGGAGCGTGGGAACGATGGTCATAACCATGAGAGGGACAAATCAGCCGCGGTGACGGCCGCGGAAGTAGTTGATCAGCCCTTGGGTCGATGCATCGTCAGCCGGCTCTTCGGTGCCGCCGGTCAGACGCTGGTACACGGCCTTGCCCATCTCCTTGCCCAGTTCCACGCCCCATTGGTCAAAGGCATTGGTGCCCCAGATCACGCTCTGCACGAACACCTTGTGCTCATACATCGCCACCAGTGCGCCAAGACGACGAGGGCTGATGCGTTCGACCACCAGGGTGTTGCTCGGACGGTTACCGGGGATGACCTTTTGCGGTGCCAGTTTCTGCACCTCTTCCTCGCTCATGCCCTTCTCGCGCAGCTCGGCTTCGGCTTCAGCGCGGGTCTTGCCCATCATCAGAGCCTGACTTTGTGACAGGCAGTTCGCGTACAGCCACTGGTGATGGTCGGCAACCGGGTTGAAGCTGACGATCGGCACGATGAAGTCGGCCGGAATCATCTGTGTGCCTTGATGCAGCAACTGGTGATAAGCATGCTGACCGTTGGCACCCACGCCGCCCCAGATGACCGGGCCGGTGTCGGTGGAGGTTGGCGTACCGTCCTGACGGACGCTCTTGCCGTTGGACTCCATGTCCAGTTGTTGCAGGTGTTTGGTGATGTTACGCAGGTAGTGGTCGTACGGCAGGATCGCGTGGCTTTGCGCATTCCAGAAGTTGCCGTACCAGACACCCAGCAGCGCCAGCAGCACCGGCATGTTCTGTTCGAAAGGGGCGCTCTGGAAATGCTGGTCCATCGTATAGGCGCCGGACAGCAGTTCCTTGAAGTTGGACATGCCGATAGCCAGCGCGATAGGCAGGCCGATGGCCGACCACAGCGAATAGCGACCGCCAACCCAGTCCCACATCGGGAAGATGTTTTCTTCACGGATGCCGAAGGCTACGGCCGCCGCGTTGTTGCTGGAAACCGCGATGAAGTGGCGATGCAGTTCAACTTCGGAGCCGCCCTGCGCCAGGTACCATGAGCGTGCAGCCTGAGCGTTTTTCAGGGTTTCCAGCGTGTTGAAGGACTTCGACGAGACGATGAAGAGTGTGGTCTCGGCGCGAATTTTCATCGACAGTTCATGAAACTCGCTGCCATCGATGTTCGCCAGGTAATGGCAACGCACACCTTTGTGCGCGTAGGCCACCAGCGCTTCGGAGACCAGCTCCGGGCCGAGGAACGAGCCGCCGATGCCGATGTTCACCACGTCGGTGATCGGCTTTTCAGTGTAACCGCGCCACAGGCCGTCATGGATGCGGCCGACCAGTTCGGTCATCTGATTGAGTACGCGGTGTACGTCCGGCATCACATCGACACCGTTGACTTTCAACTTGTCGCCGACCGGCCGGCGCAGAGCGGTGTGCAGCGCCGGGCGACCTTCGGATGAGTTGACCAGCTCGCCATCGTATTGAGCCTTGATAGCGTCCTTGAGGTTCACTTCGCCCGCTAGGCTGACCAACAGATCACGAGTTTCGGTGGTGATCAGGTTTTTGGAGTAGTCGAGAAACAGGCCGGCGCTGCTGAGGGTGAATTGGCTGAAGCGCTGCGGATCAGAATTGAACGCTTCGCGCATGCTGAAATTCTGCATGGACTGGCGGTGTTTGCTCAACGCTTGCCAGGCGGGCAGAGCGGTCACATCGGAAGGATTGCGGTAGTACGCCATCGCTGCGGGTTTCCTTTAACTGGTTCTGTCTTTGGATATTCTTGGGGCGAGGTCGCAAGCTTTCTCACGGGCTATACATAGCAGACTACCCTTCGCGTACCCGTTTGTCTGCGCCTCGCCTTACATGACCCCGGTACTTTTTCGCACACAAGAAACCGGGGCTTGCGCTCAAATGCTGTCGGTTGTGGTTCAGGCAACCTGTACCGGTATGGCATTGCCGGTGCGGCTTAGTTCATTGCCCCGGCGCATCCCGTCAGCTTCTGGTCAGGTGCAGATTGTCGATCAGGCGGGTTTTACCCAGGAATGCGGCGGCGAGGATGACCAAGTCGCGATTTTCGGCAGTGGTCGGACGCAGGCTGGTGGCGTCACGTATTTCCAGATAATCGATACGAAAACCGGCTGCCTCCAGTTGCTGCTTCTTGCTTGTCAGCAGTGCGTCGAAATCCTGCTCGCCTGCGCTGATCGCGTCGGCGGTCTGGCGGATGGCCTGATACAGCGCGGGTGCCGCAGCGCGCTGAGCTTCATTCAGATAACCGTTACGCGAGGACAGCGCCAAACCGTCGTCGGCACGCACGGTAGGTTCTCCGATGATCTGGATCGGCATGTTCAGGTCACGGACCATGGCGCGAATCACCGCCAGCTGCTGGAAGTCTTTTTCGCCGAAAATCGCCAGGTCTGGCTGCACCATATTGAAGAGCTTGCTGACGACCGTAGCAACGCCCTCGAAATGGCCGGGACGGCTCGCACCGCACAGGCCTTGCGACAGGTGTGGCACGCTGACCAGCGTCTGATCGGCCATGCCGTGCGGGTACATTTCCTCGACGCTGGGGGTGAACAGCAGGTTGCACCCGGCCTGCAGGAGTTTTTCCTGATCGGCCGCCAGGGTGCGAGGGTAAGTGGCCAAGTCTTCGTTGGGGCCGAACTGCAGCGGATTGACGAAAATGGTGGCGACCACGAAGTCGGCACGTTGGGCCGCCTTGGCGACCAGTGCGGCGTGGCCGCTGTGCAGGTTGCCCATGGTCGGCGTCAACGCGATCCGTTTGCCTTCGCTGCGTGCCCGCGCAACGGCGGCACGCAGTTCCTGTACGGTCTTTACTGTGTTCATGCCGAGAATCCGTGTTCAGTTGCTGGAAAGCTGACGTCTTTGACCGCGGCCACGTAGGCCCGGATAGCTGACTGGATATCGGGCTGACCGGTCATGAAGTTTTTCACGAACTTGGGCACGCGCCCGGTGATGGACAGGCCCAGCATGTCGTGCAGCACCAGTACCTGGCCGTCGGTAGCGCTGCCTGCGCCAATACCGATGACCGGAATTTTCACCGCCTGGGTGATTTCTTCGGCGAGTTCACTCGGCACGCACTCCAGAAGGATCATCGCTGCGCCCGCCTGTTCCAGCGCGATCGCGTCGGCACGCATCTGCCGTGCCTGTGCTTCCAGTCGACCCTGAACCTTGTAGCCGCCCAGTACGTTGACTGCCTGCGGCGTCAGGCCCATGTGTGCGCACACCGGGATGCCGCGTTCTGCCAGCAAACGGATCGACTCGCCAAGCCATGCAGCGCCTTCGACCTTGATCATGTGCGCACCTGCCTGCATCAGCGTCGCGCTGTTGATGAAGGTTTGCTCCAGCGTGGCGTTGGCCATGAACGGCAGGTCAGCGAGAATCATCGCGCCCTGATTACCGCGTTTGACACAGGCAACGTGGTACGCGGTTTCGGCGGTCGTGACGGGCAGGGTGCTGTCGTGACCTTGCAGGACCATGCCCAGCGAGTCGCCTATCAGCAGCACTTCGACACCGGCCTGGCAGGCGGTGTGGGCGAAGGTTGCGTCGTAGCAGGTCAGCATGGTGATTTTCTCACCTTTCTGTTTCATGGCCAGCAGCGACGTAACGGTTATGTTCGGCATGTAAGTCCTCCATCAGGCGCTGTGAAGACGGGTGTTCAGCGCGTGAGAGTCATCCTGGAAAAGCAGGCACACCGTCGTGTCGCGGTGTTTTGCAAAGGCCTGTTTCGCGCCCGTTCGCCTGTGGTGCGGCGGCGGGAGGCCTATCTTCGTGAGGAGGGGGCGTGAAGTCAATTGAAGGTGTTACCTGTGCGTCGGACCGGTTACACATGTGCGGTGACAGACAGGCTTTATGCCTCGGCGGGCAGGCGTTCAAGGCCCGTAAACGGGCAGTCGTCAAGTAGACGATCGAGTTCGCGTCCGTCGGCCAGCGTCAGGCCTGGGGCCAGCTCTGCCAGCGGGTACAGCACGAATGCCCGCGCCTGCATGTGGTAATGCGGTACCTTGAGGCGCGGTTCATCGATCAGGCGATTGCCGAACAGCAGAATGTCTAGGTCCAGCGTGCGAGGCCCCCAGCGTTCGTGGCGTTCGCGGCCCTGATCCAGCTCGATGGCCTGTAGCGCGTCAAGCAGGGTCAGTGGTGCCAGAGCAGTGTCGAGTGCTGCGACGGCGTTGGTAAAGCGCGGCTGGCCGGGCAGCAGCGAGTCGCTGACGTAGAACGATGACACGCCAGTCAGTTCACAGCCGGATAACTGCGCCATTGCCTTGAGGGCACTGCGCAGTTGCTCGGCCGGGTCAGCAAGATTACTGCCCAGGCCGATGTAAACGCGTTCAGTGGTCAACAGCGGTTTATTCACCGCTTTGCGCCTCGCCGGTGGTGCGCTTGCGTTTGGCACCGCTGTTACGACGACGCTTGCGTGGCGCTGCGCCCGCAGCTTCGGGCTTGTTGCTCAGGTCACGAATCATGTCGCGGCGTTCGCTGTCGTTGCAGTCCTGATAATCGGTCCACCACTGGCCCAGACCATCGGTCTGCTCGCCCGCAGTTTCACGCAACAGCAGGAAGTCGTAACCCGCACGGAATCTTGAGTTGTCCAGCAACAGGTCTGCACGTTTGCCCGAACGGCGCGGCAGGCGCTCCTGCATATCCCAGATCTCGCGGATCGGCAGCGTGAAGCGCTTTGGAATCGCGATGCGCTGGCATTGCTCGATAATCAGTTCGTGAGCGGCCTCCTGCATAGCTGCAATCGGTGGCATGCCGCGCTCCTGGGCGCGCAGTACCTTGGCCGGCAGGGCAGGCCAGAGCAGCGCGGCAAACAGGAATGCCGGCGTGACCGGTTTGTTCTGCTTGATGCGCAGGTCGGTGTTGATCAGGGCATTGCTGATCAGTGTATGGGTGTAGGTCGGGTTGTATTCCAGCGCCTTGGAACTGGCCGGGAACAGCGGTTCGAACAGCTCCAGGTCCACCAGCATTTCAAAGGTGGGAGCAGCATGCCCGGAGAGGAACAGTTTGAGCACTTCTTCGAACAGGCGTGCCGACGGAATATCGCGCAGCATCGGTGCCAGCGAGCGAATCGGTTGGGCGCTGTGCTTTTCGATGCCGAAGTCCAGCTTGGCAGCAAAGCGCACCGCACGCAGCATGCGCACCGGGTCTTCCTTGTAGCGTTGCTCGGGGTCGCCGATCAGGCGGATCAGACGGTTACGAATGTCGTGTACGCCATTGGCGTAATCCAGAACACGCTCGCTGACCGGATCGTAATACAGCGCGTTGATCGTGAAGTCGCGACGCTGGGCGTCCTCTTCAAGCGTGCCGTACACGTTGTCACGCAGAATGCGCCCGCTTTCATTGCGCGAGGACTGGTTGCTGTCCTCTTCTTCGTCATCCTGGGGATGATTGGCGCGGAAGGTCGCCACTTCGATGATTTCACGACCGAAATGGATATGCACCAGCTTGAACCGGCGGCCAATGATTCGCGCGTTGCGGAATTCGGCACGCACTTGTTCTGGCGTGGCGCTGGTGGCGACGTCGAAATCCTTGGGCGTGATGTTGAGCATCATGTCGCGTACACAGCCACCGACCAGATAGGCCTGGTAGCCAGCGTTCTGCAGGCGCTCGACGATATTAACGGCATAACGGCTGAACTGGCTGCGTTGCAGCGAATGCTGGCTGCTATTGAGCACTTCAGGCGTGGTACGCGTATGTTGCTGCGGTTTGCGCAGTGGGGAACGAAATGACTGGAACAACTTCTTCAGCATGGGATGCACTGTTTGAAGGAATATTCGGCCAAAAACGTGGAATGACCGCATGATGGGTGGGGATTCTAGCATTTAGTCGGGGGATGGTGTAGGAAGCTGTCGCGGAAGGGCAAACGATGGCGCGTATTAACGCTGGGGAAGCTACTGGGGGAGCCGAAGCTCCCCCAAAGTGTGTGCTCTTTATTATTGTTTTCTGTATGGGCTTCTTGTTTTTGTTGAGTGCCCATTCACGAGACCTTCGTCTGTGAAACCTCCCAATCGGGAGTCAAGAGCAAACGGATTGCTTTGGTCGCTGCGTTGCAATGATCATCCGATCCAACCAGTTCAGGCTCTACCTAAGGGTAGTTTTTGTTGTTCTCGGCCTGGTTGCGGGGCAAGCCCCAAATACAACTCCTCTCCAAAAGAATCAGTTAGCTGCGCCTCCGCCGTGTTGTTCTTGTTATGCGTGAGTCGATTCGTGTTGTTTTTATTATGGGTGTCGTACTGCTTGTTGTTTTTCTTGTACTAAGCATATAGCAGAAGCTGTGCCAACTTTTGCGAAGCCCCGTAAACCGGGCGTTTGCGGGCGAAAGGCGGTTGTTGTTGGCATAAAAAAGCCGGGTCTGCGTTACCGTAAGACCCGGCTTTTGTTACGTGAAGTGTTTGCGGTAACAGTTTCTACCCGCTCTGCGCACCGCGTGCCAGAGCCTTTACCGCTTTTTACGTCTCGTTGGCGACGCCCTTGCGACGCGGAATGCCCAGACGTTGCCGACGTTCCCACAGACACTTGCGACTGACGCCCAGTTTGCGCGCCAGCTCGGTTTCAGTCATGTGGTCCTGATGCTCCAGAACGAAGTGCTGGAAATAGTCCTCAAGCGACAGGTCTTCGGCCGGCTCATTGCCCGTCGAGCCGGAAGACCCCGGCAGCGGTGCCATGCCCATGTACTCGTCGTCATCCAGACCGTCGAGCTCGATGTCGATGCCCAGCAGGTCTGCGGTGATTTCCGGGTTTTCGCACAGGATCACCGAGCGCTCCACCGCATTTTCCAGTTCGCGTACGTTGCCTGGCCAGCTGTAATGGCGAATGGCTTGTTCGGCGTCGGGGGAAAACTTCAGGTCGTCGCGACCGACCTTGGCGCTCTGACGTACCAGAAACGCACGGGCGATTTCCAGAATATCGCTGCCACGCTCGCGCAGCGCGGGGAGTTTCAGGGCGATGACGTGCAGGCGGTAGAACAGGTCTTCACGAAACTCGCCATTTTTGGCCAGTGTCTTGAGGTCGCGGTGGGTTGCGGCAATCAGGCGTACGTCGACCTTTTGCGATTGCACCGAGCCGACACGACGAATCTCGCCTTCCTGCAAAACGCGCAGCAGGCGTGCCTGGGCTTCCAGAGGCAGCTCGCCGATTTCATCGAGAAACAGCGTGCCTCCGTCAGCAGCTTCGACCAGACCAGCACGACCTGCACTGGCTCCGGTGAATGCGCCTTTCTCGTGACCGAACAATTCAGACTCGATCAGCGATTCAGGGATGGCCGCACAGTTGACCGAGATCATCGGCGCCTTGGCACGGCGTGACAGGTTGTGCAGGGCGCGGGCGACCAGTTCTTTGCCGGTGCCCGACTCGCCCTGAACCAGAACATTGGAATCGGTCGGGGCCACTTTGCGGATCTTGCTGTAGAGATCCAGCATGGGCGGGCAAGAACCGATGATGCCGATCTCGCCATTATTATTCTGTGCCGGGCCTTTTTCAGCGCCGTTAGCCTTGGCAAGGGCGTTACGCTCGTCCTGAAGCCCCTTGACCGTCTGGCGATCACGCAGAATTCGTGAGACCGCCTGCAGCATTTCATCGTGATCGAAGGGTTTGGCGATGTAATCCACAGCCCCCATCTTCATCGAATCGACCGCTGAGCGCAGGCTGGCGTAACTGGTCATGATCAGCACCGGTTTGCCTTCGCCGAGCTTGATCAGTTCGGTACCCGGCGCGCCTGGCAGGCGCAGGTCGCTGACGATCAGATCAAAAGACGAAATGCTGAAGCGCTCCTGAGCTTCCTGAACGGAGCCGGCTTCACTGACTTCATACTGATTGCGTTCAAGCAGGCGACGCAGGGCTGAGCGGATAATCGTTTCGTCTTCGACGATCAAAATATGCGGCATTGATTCAGTTCTCTCGACGGTCTCGGTTCACGGTGGACGTCGCGTCGACATGACGTGGCAAGGTCACCCGAATACGGGTTCCACGCTGCTGCTCGGGATCGGCCGGGCTGTCGATAGTGATTTGTCCATAATGCTCTTCAACGATGGAATAGACCAGCGCGAGGCCAAGTCCGGTTCCTTCGCCAGGCTCCTTGGTAGTGAAGAACGGCTCGAACAATCGGTCCATGATTGCCTTTGAAATCCCACTGCCTTCGTCTTCGACGATCAGGTCCACCGTGTGCTCGGATACTTCGCTTCTGACCCTGACCGCACTGCCTGCAGGGGACGCATCGCGGGCATTGGAGAGCAGGTTGATCAGCACTTGTGCCAAGCGCTGCGGGTCGCCGACAGCCCAATGTTCGGGGTTGCACAGGTTATAGAAGTGTACTTCGAAATTGCGCCGGTTCAGCGCCAGCAGACCAATAGCATCCTGAGCCACCACAGCCAGACAAACGGCCTCGTCGCTGTGCTGATGAGCCCCCGCGTGGGCAAAGCTCATCAATGACTGGACAATGCGCGACACACGTTTGGTCTGTTCAAGTATCTGACTGCTGATTTCTTTCAGTTCGCCGTCTTCTTCACGCTCTTCACGCAGGTTTTGCGCGAGACAGGCAATGCCGGTGATCGGGTTGCCGATCTCGTGCGCCACGCCTGCTGCCAGTCGACCAATGCTGGCCAGCCGCTCTGAGTGCACCAGCTTGTCTTCAAGCATCTGCGTGTCGGTCAGGTCCTCGACCAGCACCACCAGGCCACTGTTGCCAGGGGCGAGAGGCTCGTTGATGGCCGCCTTGTGCAGGTTTAGCCAGCGGGTCTGGCCGTCCAGACCGAGTTTCTGCTTGTGCAGGTGCTCATCGGGCAGGCTGGCAAAGCCGGTCAGCAGGCTTTTCCAGGGTTCGGCAATGGTTTCCAGTCGCGAACCGACCACGCGCTGGGCGACGATGCCGGTCAGCTCTTCCATCGCCCTGTTCCACATCAGGATCTCCTGATCTTCGGCCAGCGAGCACACACCCATCGGCAGTTCCTGCAGGGTCTGGCGGTGGTAGCGGCGCAGGGCGTCGAGTTCGGCAGCAAGGCCGGTCAGGCGCGAGTGGTAGTCCTCAAGACGGCTTTCAATAAAATGTATGTCTTCGGTGACATATTTTTCGCTGCCCGATTTGTACGGCAGGAAGGTTTCCACCATGTCCTGGGCGACACTTGGCCCCATCAACCCGGACAGGTTGGCCTCGATCCTGTCGCGCAGGCGGCGCAGGGCATAAGGACGGCGCTCGTCGAATGGCAGGTACAGATCGCGCAGCGCCTGTTCGACTTCCTTCTGTGCGGCTTTCGCGCCCAGCGGCTTGGCCAGTTGGGTGGCGAATTCCTGGGGTGACACGGCATGCAATTCACGGCGTTGCGGGCGGCGCACGTTATCGACCGCGCAGGCCTCGGCGGCTCCGACTTCTTCAGGGCTGGCATTGGTGAACAGGGATATCAGGGTGAACAACAACACGTTGGCCGCGAGGGACGCGATAGCTGCCATGTGCCAGCTGGTGTCGTCCAGCACGTAGATCATGTTCAGCCAGGGGATATAAAAGCCCTGCAGGTTGCCGATCAGCGGCAGCAGCATGCTGACTGCCCAGACCGCAATGCCGGCCAGCAGGCCTGCGATGAAGCCTCGCCGGTTGGCGGTCGGCCAGTAAAGCACCGACAGTACGCCCGGCAGGAATTGCAGCGTCGCAACGAAAGCGACGATGCCGAGATTGGCCAGATCCTGCTGGGCACCGAGCAGCAGGTAGAAGCCGTAACCCAAGGCAATGATCGCCACGATCAGCCCGCGTCGCGTCCACTTCAGCCAGCGGTAGATGTTGCCCTCGGCTGGCGGCTGATAAAGCGGCAGCACCAGATGGTTGAGGGCCATGCCGGACAGCGCCAGCGTAGTCACGATGATCAGCCCGCTGGCCGCCGACAGCCCGCCGATATAGGCGAGCAGGGCCAGCGACTTGCTGTTGGCCGCGATACCGATCCCGAGGGTGAAGTATTCCGGGCTGGTCGTGGCCCCGAGTTTGAGCCCGGCCCAGAGGATCAGTGGGACAGCGAGGCTGATCAACAGCAGAAACAGTGGCAGCCCCCAACTGGCGCTGACCAGCGAGCGCGGGTTGAGGTTTTCAGTGAAGGTCATGTGATACATGTGCGGCATGACAATCGCCGAGGCGAAGAACACCAGCAGCAGGGTGCGCCAGGGGCCTTCCTGCAACGGCGTGTGCAGCGAGGCGAGGGCGGTCTGGTTCTGCAACAGCCACAGTTCCAGCTGTTGCGGGCCGTCGAACACGCCATACAAGGCGTACAGCCCGACACCGCCCAGTGCGATCAGCTTGATCAGCGATTCAAAGGCGATGGCGAATACCAGCCCTTCGTGCTTCTCACGGGTTGCGATGTGCCGTGAGCCAAAGAAAATAGTGAACAGGGTGATCAGCGCGCAAAACGCTACGGCCACCCGATCCTGCACCGGTTCGCGGGTCAGAATGCCGATGGAGTCGGCCACTGCCTGAATCTGCAAGGCCAGCAACGGCAGTACGCCGATCAACATGAATACGGTGGTCAGCGCACCAGCCCAGGTGCTGCGAAAGCGGAAGGCGAACAAATCGGCCAGCGATGAAAGCTGGTAGGTGCGGGTGATTCTGAGGATCGGGTAGAGCAGCACTGGCGCAAGCAGGAATGCACCGGAAACCCCCAGGTAGCTGGACAGAAAACCGTAGCCATACTGATAGGCCAGGCCGACCGTGCCATAAAACGCCCAGGCGCTGGCGTACACGCCCAGTGACAGGGTGTAGGTCAACGGATGACGGATGATCCAGCGTGGAATAAGGCCGTGCTCGCTGACCCAGGCTACACCGAACAGCACCAGCAGGTAGGCGGCGCTGACCATCAGCATCTGCGTCAGACTAAAGCTCATCGGCATCTCGCTGGCTCTGCAGAATGAAAGTCACCACGATCAGGATCAGCCACAGCATGTAGGGGCGATACCAGGCACCGGTCGCATCGATCCACCAGTCCATGATGGCTGGAGAGAACAGATAGATGCCTACCACCAGAAGCAAAACCAACCGGTATATGTACATCTGGTCTCCCTGTGCTGGTAGATGAGGAGCGGCATGTTAACGGATGCCGGATAACCTGAAAGCATACTTGCGTCGCAGTTTGCGGCGACCGCTCTGGATCAGTCTATCCGGGCTTCTTCAATATTGCGCAGTCTGGGGATCAGGTCGGCGTTCCAGTGGCGGATTCCCCAGGCAAGCACTTCCTGCGCGGTGCCATCGGTCATGTGCGTATCGAGTGGTTGCCCCAGTGCCCGCAATGCCCGAATCAGCAGAGGGGTGGCCTGTTCGGCCGGCAACGGTGGCGAGCGATAGGATTTGCCGAGCTTGTGGCCATCCGGCTGGGTGATCAGCGGCACATGCAGGTAGCGTGGCTGGGGCAAGCCCAGCAGTTCCTGCAAGTACAACTGGCGGGGCGTCGAGTCCAGCAGGTCGGCACCGCGCACGATATCGGTCACGCCTTGCCAGGCGTCATCGATTATCACGGCGAGCTGATAGGCATACAGGCCGTCGCGCCTGCGGATCACGAAGTCACCGCTTTCGCGTCCCAGGTGCATTTTGAATGTGCCCTGCACACGGTCTTCGAAGCGATATTCAAGCTCCGGGACCCGGATGCGGATTGCGGCATTCTCGGGCGCATGTCCCGCATTGCGGCAAAAACCGGGATACACGCCTTCAAACGGCTCGAGCTGTTTGCGCGAGCAGGTGCAGGCATAGGCCAGGCCATGATTGAACCAGCGCTGGAGTATTTCGGCGTAGGCATCATGGCGCTCGCTCTGCCGAGCCATCTCGCCATCCCATTCAAAGCCGTAGCGCTCAAGGGTTTCAAGAATCGCGGCTTGCGCGCCGGCCACCTCGCGCGGCGGGTCCAGGTCTTCCATGCGTAACAGCCACTGGCCGCCGACTGCGCGAGCGTCCAGATAGGACGCCAGCGCTGCGACCAACGAGCCAAAATGCAGATAACCACTGGGAGTCGGCGCAAAGCGCCCGATATAGGCCGGTTTTTTCATGGGCGGGATGTTACGGGTGGCTAGCTTGAGTGAGCAAGCGAAACGCGGTTGGTCTTCACGCGGACTCTCGTGACGATGTTCACTCTGCGCCGCGTTGCTCGTCCAAGACCGGACGCAGAGCGTCCAGAACGGCATGCGACGCGGAGCGTCGCACGATAGTTGAGATTATCGTTCCTCACGCTCCAGCGTAGGAATGCCGTGCGTGAAGCTCGGCGTCACAGATCTTTGCCGCACCGCACATTCAAGATCGGACGCAAATCCGGAACGACGAACCGAAGTGAAGCGTCGGCACGATAGTCAACGCGCGTATTGGCACGAGGGGCGTGATTCCAACAGGCACAAAAAAAGACGCCGAAGCGTCTTTTTCAGTCAAAGGCGGCCCCAGGTCACTTACCGACCTGTTTTTCCTTGATTTCAGCAAGTGTCTTGCAGTCGACGCACTGGTCGGCAGTCGGGCGCGCTTCAAGACGGCGAATGCCGATCTCTACGCCGCACGATTCACACCAGCCGTATTCTTCGTCCTTGATCAGTTGCAGCGTCTTGTCGATCTTCTTGATCAGCTTGCGTTCGCGGTCACGGGCACGAAGTTCGAGGCTGAACTCTTCTTCCTGACTGGCACGGTCGGCCGGGTCGGGAAAGTTGGCTGCTTCGTCCTTCATATGGTCTACCGTTCGGTCGACCTCTTGCATCAAGTCCTGCTTCCACTTGTTCAGGATCTTGGTGAAGTGCGCGCGCATGGGCTCGCTCATGTACTCCTCACCCTTTGTTTCCGGGTAGGGTGCAAAGCCGCCGATTAGATGGCTGTGTTGCTTTTCTGGGGTGGGCATGTCTGGACCGCCTCTCACTCTTCTAATCTATTGCGCAGGATTGTTCCATCACCGACACCCGTCGGCCCTGCAGCTGCAAGCGGGCGAACTTACCAGATCAAATCGGAGTGCGCTACTCCCGGTTGTCGAGCATGACGACGCCGTCCGCTTATAGAGATGGCTATTTCACATCTGCCCTTCACTTAAATGAACTCTAGTCGATGCGTACCGTCGTAGCTTTCTTTTATTCAGCATTCGACGGCTGGGTTTTTCAGCCCGTTAAAGCACCGTAGTGCGGTCGGTTCGGTAGAATCATGCCGCGTCGTCATGACAATCATGTTTTTAATACCCGCACCCATAAAGGAATATCCATGCCCCAGCCTTACAGTGCACGTAGTCGCGCCATCGAACCTTTTCATGTCATGGCGCTGCTGGCGCGTGCCAATGAACTGCAGGCAGCGGGTCATGACGTTATTCACCTTGAAATCGGCGAGCCCGATTTTACGACTGCGCAGCCCATCATCAAGGCTGGCCAGGCGGCGCTGGCAGACGGCAAGACTCGCTACACCGCCGCTCGTGGTCTTCCGCAACTGCGCGAAGCCATTTCCGGATTCTACGCCCGACGCTACGGCGTTGATATTGATCCCCAGCGCATTCTGGTCACTCCGGGCGGTTCGGGCGCGTTGTTGCTTGCCAGCAGCCTGTTGGTCGATCCGGGCAAGCATTGGTTGCTGGCCGACCCTGGCTACCCTTGCAATCGACACTTCCTGCGTTTGATCGAGGGCGAGGCGCAACTGGTGCCGGTCGGTCCGCAAGAACGCTATCAACTGAATCCCGAACTGGTGGCGGCTCACTGGAACCAGAACAGTGTCGGCGCACTGGTGGCATCGCCTGCCAATCCTACCGGCACGCTGCTGAATCGCGACGAACTGGCAGCCTTGTCACAAGCACTGAAAGCTCGCAACGGCCACCTGGTGGTGGACGAGATCTACCATGGCCTGACCTACGGCGTGGAGGCCAGCAGTGTGCTGGAGGTGGATAACGAAGCGTTTGTTCTTAATAGTTTTTCAAAGTATTTCGGCATGACGGGCTGGCGCCTCGGCTGGCTGGTTGCACCACAAGACGCCGTGGCCGATCTGGAAAAACTGGCGCAGAACCTTTACATCAGCGCGCCAAGCATGGCGCAACATGCCGCGCTTGCCTGCTTTGAGCCTCAGACACTTGAAATATTCGAGCAGCGGCGCGCCGAGTTCGGCCGTCGCCGGGACTTCCTGTTGCCTGCGCTGCGCGAACTGGGTTTCGGTATTGCCGTCGAGCCGGAAGGGGCATTCTATTTGTACGCCGACATCTCGGCGTTTGGCGGCGATGCCTTCGCGTTCTGCCGGCATTTTCTGGAAACCGAGCATGTCGCTTTTACGCCAGGCCTGGACTTTGGTCGCCATCAGGCTGGGCATCATGTGCGCTTTGCCTATACACAGAGCCTGCCGCGCCTTCAGCAGGCAGTCGAGCGAATTGCTCGCGGTTTGCGTAGCTGGGGTGCCTGATGCGCTTTGCTCCGCAGCTTGAACAGGGTCGTCTGCTGACCCGTTACAAACGCTTTCTGGCTGATATCGAAACCGACAGCGGCGAGCTGTTGACCATTCACTGCCCCAACACCGGTTCGATGCTCAACTGCATGATGCCCGGTGGGCGTGTGTGGTTCAGCCGTTCAAGTGACCCGAAGCGCAAGCTGCCGGGCACTTGGGAAATCAGCGAGACGCCGCAGGGCAGGCTGGCCTGTATCAACACCGGGCGAGCCAATACGCTGGTTGAAGAGGCCTTGCGCGCCGGGGTTATCAGCGAACTCGAGGGGTTTACGACGCTCAAGCGCGAGGTGGCCTACGGGCAGGAAAAGAGTCGTGTGGACTTTCGCCTTGAATACCCTGATGGCTATCTGTATCTGGAAGTGAAAAGTGTCACGTTGGGTTTCGATGATTCCAGTGTCGCTGCGTTTCCCGACGCGGTTACCCAGCGTGGTGCGCGGCACTTGCGTGAACTGGCCACGCTGGCGCGCGGGGGCGTGCGGGCCGTGTTGTTGTATTGCGTCAACCTCACCGGTATCGACGCCGTGCGACCCGCAAAGGAGATCGATCCGGTTTACGCGGCTGCGTTGCGCGAAGCCATTGACGCTGGTGTGCAAATTCTTGCCTACGGTGTGGACCTGACGCCAGACGAAATTGTTATTGACCGACGACTGCAGGTGCACTGGCTGGATTGAAGCGTTCTGGGCGTGACGAGTCAGCCCTCGTCATCCTCCATGGACAGCGACACCCAGATCCCCTCAGCATCTTCACGGCTCTGGATTGCCGTCAATGACTGGCCTTCGCAGGGGCCGGCAACGCATTCGCCATTCTCGATCAGAAACAACGCCCCATGCGTAGCGCACCGGATCAGGCTGGCGCTGCTGTCGAGGAATTGATCCGGCTGCCATTCCAGGGCGATACCGCGATGCGGGCAGCGGTTTTTGTAGATGAACACTTCACCCTGACGACGTACTGCCAGCAATGCGTGTCCGCCTAGCTCGAAACCCCTGCTTTGGGCTTCGTGCAAGTGACTTGAGGTGCAAAGGAATTTCAAGAAGCCTCCACAGGCCTGTTTTTTGGGTAGACGCCTGACCTGGGTAGTCTGACAGCTTCTTTGGATTGTCGCGTTGTCGTACGCCGGGCTTGTTACAGGCTGCGTCAGTTTTTTCCTGTCTTCCTGTGGCTTTTTTCTCTGAGCATGGTGCTCACGCCTGCTGGCCTTCAAGCCCGTATATCGTTCTGCCTATGTTTTGCAGAGCGAATACGCCATGAAAGAGATGACAGCAGATGATGAGCGGCTGGCGCGTCAGGTCATAAGGCTGCTTGAGCTGTTTGCCCTCAATGCCGACGACACGGAGCAGCGCATCGTCGGCATTTGTCAGCGCGCATGGACGCCTGTGGGGCAGGTTGCCGCGGTCTGCGTGCAGCCGCGTTTCGTGTGTCTGGCACGTACCACCCTGGACCGTATGCAGGCGCATGACATCAAGGTTGTCGCCATAGTCAATTTCCCCCACGGCAGCAGCAACATTCAGTCAGTGACCTCGCAAGTTCGCGCTGCGCTGCTGTCCGGCGCGGACGAAATAGATGTCGTGTATCCCTTTCGCGCACTGCTCGGTGGGGACAGGCAGCCCGGTCTTGAGATGATATCGGCGTGCAGCTCATTGTGTGCAGGGCGGGTCAAACTCACCGCGACACTTGAAACCGGCGATCTGCGCGATTCCCAAATGATCCTCAATGCTTGCCGCGATGCGATTGTTTCGGGTGCCGACTTTATCAAGACCAGCACAGGCAAATCAGCCACCCACGTTACACCGCAGGCTGCACGGGTGATGCTCGAGTCCATCGCGGATGTCGGCGGGCAGGTTGGGTTGAAGGTTGCGGGAGGGATCCGGACGTTCGACGAGGCACGTTTTTACATGATGCTGACGCATGCCCGTTTTGGTCGGCAATGGATGAATGCCGGGCGCGTGCGGTTGGGTGGCTCAAGCTTGCTGGATGATTTGCTGGCCAGACTTGGCCTGTATGAGTCGTATGGCAATGGTTTTTGAGAGGCGGGTAGTTTTTTGAAGGACAAAAAAAGACCCGGCAAAGAGCCGGGTCAAAAACCGTGATTAGCCTGATGAGGAGATAATCTGAAAGTCCGAACCAAGGTCTTTCAGTTACCGTCCAGTCTCGCGACCGGATGTGATAATCATAACGATTCTCATTTGTAAGTCAACAGTTCTTTTGACCCTGTCCATGCTCTTCACCTGACAGCTATCCATAGGCCAAAAATGCCTTGCACGGCATAACGGCTGGCTGCGCATGGCCACGATATTTAGAGGGGGAGAGTTTCAGAAATGAAGCGACACAGCGCCAGCCTGACATGCATTGCGCATGCAGGCTGCGACGGTTTTACAGTTTTAGCGGGTGCGATAGCGCAGGCGCGTACCGAAATTTACCGACATCAGAATCTCGTCAGCCGAGAGCTCGGCGGGGAAGAACACGCCTGAAATCTGTGCGTGAGCGATGCTCGCACCTTCCATCGGCGTGTGCCGCAGGTCCAGGCCGCGAAGGTCGGCAGACCGGAAGTAGGCGTCGGTGAAATCGATACCGGCGGTGTCCAGTGCCCGCAGGTCCAGCCCTCGAAAGTCACCCCCGGCCATATCGATTGTGCCGGTTCGCGGTTTCTCCTGGTTGAAACCTTCGACATCATCTTTGCGCAGCAGCATATAAAGCGGTGAGTCGATCTGTTTGGGCTGGCTCATGATGGCCTCGGACATGTGGTTGCGTTGGAATTATGGCGCCATTATATCGCCATCATTGTGGGGCCGTGAAGCATTACCCGCTCAACGGCCATGTACCGGTTTTACAGCCCCGGCAGGCGCTGGCGCAGGTTGTCGATGAGACTGTCCAGCTCACTGCTGATGTGGGTGGCAACCTTCTTGCTGCGCAGCGTTTCCTCTGCGCTGAGCGGTTCGCGATTGGCCTGCTGGGCCTCGATGACTTCCAGGGTCGCGTCGGAAGGATCATTGTTCTGTGCCTGACGCTGGGCAAGCCAGCCAGCGATCACTGCCTGTGGAGCTTCGCAATCGAGGATCAGAAACGGCACGCCGGTGTTTTCGGCGACTTTCGCCGCTGCATCGCGCTGCTCATGCTTGAGGTAAGTGGCATCGATCACCACCGAGAAGCCCGCACGCAGGGTTATACCGGCAAGCTCGTGCAGGTGAGCATAGGTTGCATCGTTGGCTTGCGCGCCATACATCTCTTCAGCTCGCCCGGCAAACAGACGCTTGCGCTCTATGTCCGAACGCAGGCGAATGGCACCCAGCGATTCCACCAGGCGCATTGCGACATGACTTTTGCCGACGGCTGATACACCGTGGGTAATTGTCAGGAACGGTGAGGGAATGGCGCTGTAGCTTTCGGCCAGATTGGCGTAGTTGCGGTATTGACGAAGCGTCGCTGCGCGCTGTACACCGTCGGCGTCGGATGGCTGGCTGAACAGGGCCACTTTGGCACGAACCATCGCCCGATAAGCCTTGTAGAAATTCAGCAGTTCCAGGCCTGCGTAGTCGCCGGTGACTTCCAGGTATTGGCTGATCAGGCGCCGAGACAATGATTTCAGGCCACGGTCTTCAAGGTCCATTGCCAGGAAGCCGATGTCGGCGTACACGTCGGTCTTGCGGAACGGTTCGTTGAACTCGATGCAGTCAAACAGCACGACCTTGCCGTCAATCACTGTCGCGTTGCCCAGATGGATGTCGCCGTGGCATTCGCGGATGAATCCGTCGGCCTTGCGCTGAGCCAGCAGTGGCTTGAGCCGCGCAAAGCTCGACTCTGCCCACGCCTGCAGGGCATCGAGCTGTGCCAGGTCGGATTTTTCGCTGATCAGTGGACGAATCTGCTCAAAATTCTGTACCACAGGGGCCATCACGCTGTCTGGCGAGCCCAGTTCGCTTTCGGTTCCGACCTGCGGCGAGCTGAGGTGGAAGCCTGCGATCTGGCGCGCCAGTTCGTCGATATGCGCAGTGGTCACCTCGCCGTTGGCCTGCAGGGTGCTGAGCAGGCCGTCCTGTGAAAACTGCTTCATCTTCAAGGCGTATTCGATGACTTCGCCGTCGCCGCCCAATTGCGGCGCGTCGACGGTGCCGGTGATCGGCAGCACTTCGATGTAGAGGTCGTCGGTCAGGCGCTGATTGAGGCGCAGCTCTTCGTGGCAGAAATGCTTACGCAGAGCCAGCGTAGTAAAATCCAGGAAACCGAAGTTCATCGGCTTCTTGAATTTGTAGGCATACGGGCCAGTCAGCAGAACCCACGAAATGTGCGTTTCGATGAGCTGGAAATTCTCCACCGGATGTGGGAAAAGAGCAGGGTTCTGCAGGGCAGCGATCAAAGACTTGCTCACGGGCGATCCTTCAGGAATGTGTTCAAAATGTAAGTACGCGATGCCGCCATTATGGCCGCTTGGCGCGAGGCTGCAAACCGCTGACTCGGGCGTCTGTCGATCCTTGCTAAAGTGCGTATAATCCGCGCCCATGACTCGATCCCGCACCTCTCGTTCTCCTAAAAAGCAACCTCCTCGCAGCCTGAACAAGTGGCTGGGCTGGGCGTTGAAGCTCGGTATTGTCGGCCTGGTTCTGCTGGGCGGCCTGGCCATTTACCTCGATGCAATCGTTCAGGAGAAGTTCTCCGGCAAGCGCTGGACCATTCCGGCCAAGGTCTATGCACGACCGCTGGAGCTGTTCGTCGGACAGAAGCTGAGCCGCGATGATTTTCTCATCGAACTCGACGCCTTGGGTTATCGCCGCGAAAGCGTCGCGAATGGTCCTGGCGCTGCGGCGGTGAATGGCAATACCGTCGACCTCAACACGCGGGGTTTCCAGTTCTACGAAGGCACTGATGCGGCGCAGCAGGTGCGCGTGCGCTTTTCCGGTGATTACGTCGCCGACCTGTCGTCGGGCAATGGTGCCAAGCTTGCCGTGGCGCGGCTTGAGCCCTTGCTGATCGGCGGGCTTTACCCGAAGAACCTCGAAGACCGGATCCTGATCAAGCTTGATCAGGCACCGCCGTATCTGCTCGACGGGCTGGTGGCGGTCGAGGACCGCGATTTCTATCACCACTTCGGCGTGTCGCCCAAGTCCATTGCCCGGGCTATCTGGGTGAATACTTCGCAAGGGCAGATGCGCCAGGGCGGCAGTACGCTGACCCAGCAGCTGGTCAAGAACTTCTACCTGACCAACGAGCGCAGCCTGACCCGCAAGCTCACCGAGGCCATGATGGCGGTCTTGCTGGAGATCCATTACAGCAAGCAGGAAATTCTCGAGGCTTACCTCAATGAAGTGTTTGTCGGTCAGGACGGTCAACGTGCAGTGCACGGTTTCGGTCTGGCCAGTCAGTATTTCTTCAGCCAGCCGCTTTCCGAACTGAAGATTCATCAGGTGGCGATGCTGGTCGGGCTGGTCAAGGGGCCGTCCTTCTACAACCCGCGCCGCAATCCCGAGCGTGCTCTGGAGCGTCGTAATCTGGTGCTTGACCTGTTTGAGCAGCAAGGTGTGGCAACCCCCGAAGTGGTGGCCGCCGCGAAGAAATTGCCACTGGGTGTGACCAAGACCGGCACGCTCGCCGACAGCTCGTTCCCGGCTTTTCTGGATCTGGTCAAGCGCCAGTTACGCGAAGACTATCGCGATGAAGACTTGACCGAAGAAGGGCTGCGGATCTTTACCAGCTTTGATCCGATCCTGCAGATGAAGTCCCAGGCCGCTATGGACGACACGTTCAAAAAGCTCGCCGGGCGCAAGGGTGTTGATGAAGTAGAGGCGGGTATGGTCGTCACCAACCCGGAGACCGGTGAGGTGCAGGCGCTGATTGGCGGTCGCGAGGCCGGGTTCTCGGGTTTCAACCGGGCGATCGATGCAGTGCGTCCGATAGGCTCGCTGGTCAAGCCGGCTATTTACCTGACCGCACTGGAACGTCCGAGCCAGTACACGCTGACCAGCTGGATTGCCGACGAACTGTTTCAGGTCAAAGGCGCTGATGGCCAGATCTGGAAACCGCAGAACTACGATCACAAGTCGCATGGCAACATCTTTCTGTATCAAGGGCTGGCGCATTCCTACAACCTGTCGACTGCCAAGCTGGGCCTTGAACTGGGTATTCCAACTGTCTTCAAGACACTGGCCAAGCTGGGTGTAACGCGTGAGTGGCCTGCTTATCCGTCGATGCTGCTGGGTGCGGGCGGCTTGAGCCCGATGGAAGTCGCCACCATGTACCAGACCATCGCCAGCGGCGGGTTCAATACGCCGATGCGTGGTATTCGCAGTGTGCTGACCGCCGAAGGTGAACCGCTCAAGCGTTATCCGTTCAAGATCGAGCAGCGTTTCGACCCAGGTGCCATTTATCTGGTACAGAATGCGATGCAGCGGGTAATGCGCGAAGGGACGGGCAAATCTGTTTACAACGTGTTGCCAAGCTCGCTGAATCTGGCGGGCAAGACCGGCACCAGTAATGACTCGCGCGACAGCTGGTTCGCCGGTTTCAGTCAGGATCTGCTGGCCGTAGTGTGGATGGGCCGTGATGATAACGGCAAGACACCGTTTACTGGCGCCACTGGTGCCCTGCAGGTCTGGACCAGCTTTATGCGCAAGGCCAATCCGCTGCCGCTGGACATGGCGATGCCGGATAACGTCGTTCAGGCATGGGTCGATGCGCAGACAGGCCAGGGTTCTGATTCGAGCTGCCCGAATGCAGTGCAGATGCCGTATATTCGCGGCAGTGAGCCCCAGCCCGGCGCGACATGCGGCGGCGCTCCGGCACCTGCCACTGAGGTGATGGACTGGGTCAAGGGTTGGTTGAACTAGGGTCTGTTCCCGTTTCACATTGGCAGCCACAGAAAAGCGCAGGCCATTGCTATGACGCTTTCATAGTTTCTCTTGAGTTTGTCGAACCGAGAAGCCGCCGCCCGGAAATGCTTCAACCGGGCAAAGGCGTTTTCTACGAGATGTCGATTGCGATATAACCCTTTGTCCAGATCTGCGTTCCCTTTCAGAGAATTGCGCTTTCGTGGAATCACCACTTTGCTGCCTTGCTGCTCGACCTGAGCGCGTATCGCTTCAGTGTCGTAGCCCTTGTCCGCAATGATCACTTCTGCATTGGGCATCTTGGCAATCAACGAGGCCGCCTGCGAACAATCATTGGTCTGGCCTCCGGTCACGTCAAATGCAATGGGCAGCCCACAAGCGTCTACAGCCAGGTGAATCTTGCTGGTGTTACCGGCTCGGCTTTTTCCGATGGCCTGGTCCTGCGTGCTGGCAGCACCTGCACTGTGCTGATGAGCCTTTACATAGCTGCCATCAATGAAAACCCACTCCATGTCAGGATCGGTCATCAGCACCTCAAGCACCTTGACCCACTTGCCTGAAGCAGACCAGGCATTGAACCGCTTGTAGACCTTGCTCCAGTTTCCAAACGCTTTCGGCAGGTCTCGCCAAGGGCAACCCACACGCATGCGGTACAGCATGCCTTCAACCGTGGTGCGCAAATCTCGCTTGTTGTAGATCGATTCGTGCAGCAAAATTTCTCGAAGCTTCGGCCAGTGCTCATCACTGAGCATTAATCGGGGCATTGCAGGCTCGTATTGGTGTTGTGTGAGAACTCCAACAATACGGGCCTGTTCTCATAGAGATCAATGGGTTACGTCGAAACGGGAACAGACCCTAGGCAATCGAGGTTTTGAAGTGAATAAATGGTGGATTCCAGCTTTAACGGCACTGGCCTTGCTGAACGGCTGCGCCAGTGTGGAACGCGGCTCGATTCCGGTCGTGGATTCGAGCTCCAAGGTGTCCAACGGCGAGCGCGCGGCAGCGTCGCGTAATGGCACTTACCGAACCAACACCGCCCCGGTTCAGCAGCCGCAAGCCGTGCCGCAGGATTCGGGTGTCGTGGTGATGGTGCCGGGCGCGGGTGGTGCCGATGCAGGGCAGAGCTTCTCTGCGCCGACCAGTCAGGCGCCGTTCAGTGTCAACACGCCGCCTGTCGACGCCGCTCCGGTCAATCAGGCCCCGATCAGCCCGGCTCCGGCGAACAACAGTTACAGCATGCCGGCTGCCTCTGCACCGACCGGGATTCCGTCCAGTGGCGGCGGTCTGTCAGAGGACGAGCAGCTTGACGGGCCGGTACTGGCGTTGCTGACCACGGCACAGCAACAGCAGAGCAGTGGCGACCTCAACGGCGCATCCTCAAGCCTGGAGCGCGCGCAGCGTGTCGCCCCGCGTGAGCCTCAGGTGCTTTATCGTCTGGCTCAGGTGCGTCTGGCTCAGGGCGACGCAGCCCAGGCCGAGCAACTGGCTCGTCGCGGTCTGACCTACGCCAACGGGCGTACCAGCCTTCAGGCCAGCCTTTGGGGGCTGATCGCCCAGTCTCGCGAAAAGCAGGGTGACGCGGCCGGTGCTGCGCTGGCTCGCCAAAAGGCTCGCTGATGGACGTACGTTTGCCTGAGGTGGCCGAGCAGTTGCTGTTGATAGAGCGCGAGTTGCGCGCGCTGGGCTGGTGGGATACGACGCCGCCCAGCGAGCAGGCGCTTGCCAGTCAGGAACCGTTCAGCGTCGATACGCTCGAGTTCGCGCAGTGGCTGCAATGGATCTTCCTGCCGCGCATGAAAGTCATCCTCGAGCGTGACCTGCCGCTGCCCAATGCGTCCGGCATTCTGGAGATGGCCGAGATGGTCTATGCCGGGCGCCTGAGTGAAACCCGGCTGCTGCAGCAGCATCTGGCACGGTTCGACCAGTTGATTACGGCCGCTCGCTGAGCCAATCCTCTAGCGACAGAATTCGCTGATGGCTTTCTCGGTTTCTTCGGTACGCGTCTTGCGGTTTTCTTCCGTAAGACGCCTCGATTCTCCTCCAACCTGCTCGCGCACTCGCGGATTGTTCTGCAACTGCGCAAGATTGGTGCGCAGGGTTTCGCAATTTTCCGCGCGTTTCGCTTCCTGAGCCTTCACCTGACTTTTGACTTTCTGGTCAATAGCGCGTTGCTGTGCAGCTCCGTCGTCCGCAGGAGTGCTGGGCGCAGAGGCTGGTGGCGGCGTCTGCACATTGATTTCCTGCACATGCTGGCCGGTGGGGGGTTGAGCATCAAAATGCGTCACGCCCTGAGCGTCGACCCACTTATAGATTGAGGCGGCCTGGCTGGTTGTGCTGAGGGCCAGTGCGGCGGCGAGAATCATCCAATGCATGTCGTGTCCTTGAGAGTCTGTGCTCACAGAAAACTACCATAACGGTGCATTTCAGTCCGAAACGGTGCGATTTCCCCGGTCCTCTGTCAAGAAAGCGCACGGATCACTTGACTTGAAGGGGGGGAATCACAACAATCCAAAGTTCGCTGTAGAAGGACTGCCAGAAGCAGACCCTCTCAGTAGATCATGAGGCGCACACCCGCGCCGACCTGTAACACCCGCAACGCGTTACCTCGCGCTGGGTGGGAATGTTCCGCAACACTCAGGGACCTCCCAATACTTGCTCAGTCAGTGCTGACGTAGTCGGCGACCACCGTCGCTCATGCTCTGCTGGCAGTAAACCTATTAAGACCCGTCCCGGAGTGGGCGGTATTCTGGCGTTTTAGAGGTGAACAACGTGGAGCTTTTATCTGGCGCTGAAATGGTCGTCCGCTTTTTGCGTGACGAAGGCGTTGAGCATATCTATGGGTACCCGGGCGGTGCCCTCCTGCATGTCTACGATGCCCTGTTCAAAGAACCGGCGGTAAGCCATATCCTTGTTCGCCACGAGCAGGCTGCCACGCACATGGCCGACGGCTATGCGCGGGCTACCGGCAAGGCGGGCGTGGTGCTGGTGACGTCCGGTCCAGGTGCAACCAATGCCATTACCGGTATCGCCACGGCGTACATGGACTCCATTCCGATGGTGGTTCTGTCTGGTCAGGTAGCGAGCACGCTGGTGGGTACCGATGCCTTCCAGGAGACCGACATGATCGGTATCTCCCGACCGATCGTGAAGCACAGCTTCATGATCAAGCACCCGTCGGAAATCCCGGAAGTCCTGAAAAAGGCTTTCTACCTGGCGCAGTCCGGTCGTCCGGGCCCTGTAGTAGTCGACATTCCGAAAGACATGACCAACCCGGCCGAGAAATTCGAATACGTCTTTCCAAAAAAAGCCAAGCTGCGCTCCTACAGCCCGGCGGTTCGTGGCCATTCCGGCCAGATCCGCAAAGCCGTCGAGATGCTGCTGGCGGCCAAGCGTCCTATCGTCTACGCCGGTGGCGGCGTGATCATGGGCAATGCGTCGGCGCAACTGACCGAACTGGCACAACTGCTCAACGCTCCGGTCACCAATACCCTGATGGGGCTTGGCTGCTATCCGGGCACGGATCGTCAGTTCGTCGGCATGCTCGGGATGCACGGCAGCTACACCGCCAACCTCGCGATGCACCACACCGATGTGATCCTGGCAGTCGGCGCGCGCTTCGATGACCGTGTCATTAACGGCGCCAGCAAGTTCTGCCCGAATGCCAAAATTATCCACATCGACATCGACCCGGCTTCGATCTCCAAGACCATCAAGGCGGACGTGCCTATCGTCGGTCCTGTCGAAAGCGTGCTGACCGAAATGGTCGCCACTTTGAAAGAGATCGGCGAGACACCTGACAAGGCATCCGTTGCCGCGTGGTGGAAGCAGATTGACGAGTGGCGCGGTGCGGGTGATCTGTTCCCGTACAACCGTGGCGATGGCACGGTCATCAAGCCGCAAGCCGTTATCGAAACGCTGTGCGAAGTCACCAAGGGCGACGCTTACGTCACCTCGGACGTTGGCCAGCATCAGATGTTCGCTGCGCAGTACTACCGTTTCAACAAGCCGAACCGCTGGATCAACTCGGGCGGTCTGGGCACGATGGGCTTTGGCTTCCCGGCTGCGATGGGCGTCAAACTGAGCTTTCCGGATGCGCACGTTGCCTGTGTGACCGGTGAAGGCAGTATCCAGATGAACATTCAGGAACTGTCGACCTGCCTGCAATACGGCTTGCCGGTGAAGATCATCCTGCTCAACAACGGTGTTCTGGGCATGGTCCGTCAGTGGCAGGACATGAGCTATGGCTCGCGTCACTCGCATTCCTACATGGAATCGCTGCCTGATTTCGTCAAGCTGGTCGAAGCCTATGGCCACGTTGGCATGCGTATCACTGACCTGAAGGACTTGAAGCCGAAGATGGAAGAAGCTTTTGCCATGACTGATCGTCTGGTGTTCATGGATATTCAGGTCGATGTGACCGAGCACGTCTACCCGATGCAGATCAAGGACGGCTCCATGCGCGATATGTGGTTGAGCAAGACGGAGCGGACATAATCATGCGCCATATCATTTCCCTGCTGCTGGAAAACGAACCGGGTGCATTGTCTCGCGTCGTCGGTCTGTTCTCCCAGCGCAACTACAACATCGAAAGCCTGACCGTTGCGCCGACCGAAGACCCGACCCTGTCGCGTCTGACGCTCACCACCGTAGGCCATGATGAGGTGATCGAGCAGATCACCAAGAACCTCAACAAACTTATCGAAGTGGTCAAGCTGGTCGACCTGTCGGAAAGCGCTCACATCGAGCGCGAACTGATGTTGGTCAAGGTCAAGGCCACTGGCGCGCAGCGTGCCGAGATCAAGCGCACCACGGATATTTTCCGCGGGCAGATCGTCGACGTGACCGCCAGCGTTTATACCGTGCAGCTGAGTGGCACGAGCGACAAACTGGACAGCTTCATTCAGGCCATCGGCACCGCCGCTATCCTGGAAACAGTACGCAGCGGCGTAACGGGCATTGCCCGTGGCGACAAAGTGCTGAGCATTTAAATCAATTAAGCAAATGGCCTGAACGGCCAAGATAACAGGGGATTTCCATGAAAGTTTTCTACGACAAAGACTGTGACCTTTCGATCATCCAGGGCAAAAAAGTCGCCATCATCGGTTACGGTTCGCAAGGCCACGCTCAAGCGTGCAACCTGAAAGACTCCGGCGTTGATGTCACTGTTGGCCTGCGTAAAGGTTCGGCTACTGTCGCCAAGGCCGAGGCTCATGGCCTGAAAGTGACTGATGTTGCTTCTGCCGTTGCTGCTGCCGACCTGGTCATGATCCTGACCCCGGACGAGTTTCAGTCCCAGCTGTACAAGAACGAAGTCGAGCCGAACCTGAAAAAGGGCGCAACACTGGCGTTCTCCCACGGCTTCGCGATTCACTACAACCAGGTTGTACCGCGCGCTGATCTCGACGTGATCATGATCGCGCCAAAAGCTCCAGGCCACACCGTACGTACCGAGTTCGTCAAGGGCGGCGGTATTCCTGACCTGATCGCGGTTTATCAGGATGCTTCCGGCAACGCCAAGAACGTTGCCCTGTCCTACGCTTCGGGCGTTGGCGGCGGCCGTACCGGCATCATCGAAACCACCTTCAAGGACGAGACTGAAACCGACCTGTTCGGCGAGCAGGCTGTTCTGTGCGGCGGTACTGTCGAGCTGGTAAAAGCTGGTTTCGAAACACTGGTTGAAGCTGGCTACGCGCCGGAAATGGCCTACTTCGAGTGCCTGCACGAACTGAAGCTGATCGTTGACCTCATGTACGAAGGCGGTATCGCCAACATGAACTACTCGATCTCCAACAACGCCGAATACGGCGAGTACGTGACCGGCCCTGAAGTCATCAACGCTGAATCCCGCCAGGCCATGCGCAACGCTCTGAAGCGCATCCAGGACGGTGAATACGCGAAGATGTTCATCAGCGAAGGCGCTACCGGCTACCCATCGATGACCGCCAAGCGTCGTAACAACGCTGCCCACGGCATCGAAATCATCGGCGAGAAACTGCGCTCGATGATGCCTTGGATCGCTGCGAACAAAATCGTCGACAAAGACAAGAACTAAGCTTTAGCTTCGCAAAAAAAAACGCGGCCAATCGGTCGCGTTTTTTCGTTATGGGTCAGGCTCTGGTATAAAGCTGCATCGTTTGCCGCCGAACCCTCGCGGCAGACCTCTGTCGAACCTTTTCATACCGCTGCAAGGTAATCTCCATGAGCGAACGTCCCGAGGAGCCCAACAAGGCCTCCGACGCTGAAAGTCTGCTACCTATCGATGAACATGTAGAAGAAGGGCATGACGCCGAAGGCCGGCAGGTCCGGCATCGCGGTATCTATCTGCTGCCCAACCTGTTTACCACTGCGAACCTGTTCGCTGGCTTTTACTCCATCATCAGTTCCATGAGCGCACAAAGCGCGATGAGCGCGGGTGATACCGCCGGCGCGAGCAAGTATTTCGCGTTCGCTGCCATTGCGATCTTCGTCGCCATGGTTCTCGACGGGCTGGATGGTCGCGTTGCGCGCATGACCAATACCCAGAGCGCGTTTGGTGCCGAGTACGATTCCCTCTCCGACATGGTCGCCTTTGGTGTGGCACCCGCGTTGCTGGCATTCGGTTGGGCATTGGGTGACATGGGCAAGGTGGGCTGGATGGTCGCCTTCATCTATGTGGCGGGCGCGGCATTGCGTCTGGCGCGCTTCAACACTCAGGTCGGCAAGGCTGACAAACGTTACTTCATCGGTTTGGCTAGCCCGGCTGCGGCAGGTGTTGTGGCCGGCACGGTCTGGGCGTTCAGTGATTTCGGGATTCAGGGTTCGAAGCTGTCGTTCCTGGTGGCCTTGCTGGTTGCGGCGGCAGGCATGCTGATGGTCAGCAACATCAAGTACAACAGCTTCAAGGAGCTGGACCTGAAAGGGCGTGTACCTTTTGTTGCGATTCTGGCCGTGGTGCTGGTGTTTGCCGTGGTATTCAGCGATCCGCCACGTATTCTGCTGCTGATATTCCTCGCCTATGCCCTGTCTGGACCGATTCAGTATCTATTGCGTCGCCGCAAGGCCTAGTCAATGATCTAATTTCCACCATACTCCGTAGTCTATTGGTGCATCAGTTCCCTGGCCTGCGGAGTCATCATGCTAATCAAGCTTCCTTCTTCGTCCGACTCCAAAGAGTCGGACGTCACGCCTGAATCCATCTATCTCTCGCGACGTACATTGCTCGGCGGCTCGCTTGCGGGTCTGGCCGTCACGGCACTGCCACGCTGGGCAAGCGCTGCAGACGCTTTGCGCTATGCGGATGTAGAGCCCGGGAAAGCGCCGGGCTGGTTTGCCGACAAGCTGCCTTCTACAAAATGGCAGGCGGTCAACGTCAAGGATGAGGCGATCACGCCGTTCAAGGACGCGACCCACTACAACAACTTCTACGAGTTTGGTACCGACAAGGGCGATCCGGCAAAGAATGCCGGTTCCTTGCAGACCGAACCGTGGAGCGTCGTGATCGATGGCGAAGTCGGCAAGCCGGGCCGCTATGCGCAGGAAGACTTCATGAAGCCTTATCAGCTGGAGGAGCGGATCTACAGGCTGCGCTGCGTCGAAGCCTGGTCGATGGTCATTCCCTGGATGGGCTTTCCTATATCTGCACTGCTTAAGCAGGTAGAGCCGACCTCTAAGGCCAAATACATTCGCTTCGAAACGCTTGAAGACCCAAAGTCCATGCCTGGGCAACGCTCTGACTTTGCCCTCATCGACTGGCCGTATGTAGAAGGACTGCGGCTGGATGAGGCGATGAATCCATTGGTGATTCTTGCGGTGGGCATGTATGGGCGTGAGTTGCCTAATCAGAACGGCGCGCCGCTGCGTTTGGTGGTGCCTTGGAAGTATGGCTTCAAGAGTGTGAAGTCAATTGTGCGTATCAGTCTGGTCAGTGAGCAGCCGAAGACCACATGGCAAAGCATTGCGGCAAATGAGTACGGCTTCTATGCCAACGTTAACCCAACGGTGGATCACCCTCGTTGGACTCAGGCCCGAGAGCGTCGCTTGCCGAGCGGCCTGTTCAGTCCGAATCTGCGCGACACGAAAATGTTCAACGGTTATGAGGAGGAGGTGGGTGCCTTGTATGCCGGTATGGATTTGCGGAAGGACTATTGATGCGATACCCGTTCTGGCGTCTGGCTGTATTTCTCGCCGCGTGCGTTGCGCCGGTCTGGTGGCTCTATCAGGCATGGATCTTTGCCTTGGGGCCTGATCCGGGCAAGGTTCTGGTAGAAGATTTCGGGCTAGCGACTCTGGTGATGTTGCTGATCACAATGTCCATGACGCCTTTGCAGCGCCTGACCGGCTGGCCGGGATGGATCGTTGTCCGTCGTCAACTGGGGTTGTGGTGTTTTGCTTATGTAGTGCTGCACATGACGATGTATGCGCTGTTCATCCTCGGGCTGGATTTAGGCCAGTTGGGCGTAGAGTTGGTAAAGCGTCCCTATATCATCGTGGGTGCGTTGGCGTTTCTCGGGCTGCTGGCTTTGGCTGTGACGTCCAATCGCTATAGTCAGCGTCGACTCGGAGCGCGCTGGAAGAAGCTACACCGGCTTATATATGTGATTCTGGGGCTGGGCTTGCTGCACATGTTCTGGATTGTCAGGGCTGACCTTAAGGAATGGGCGCTGTATGCGGGGATAGGCGCGTTCCTGTTGCTGCTGCGGATTCCAATGATTACAAGGCGAATCCCGCGTCCTGGAGGCTCTGCCGGGACAGGATCGAAGAAAGTTCAAAATAACGGTTGACGCCCTCTGTGATCTGTCTATAATTCGCCCCACTTCCGGCGCAGACGGAAACGAAAAAGCCTTGTAGATCAATGGTTTACAAGGATTTGGAGTGAAGAGTCAGCGAGGAAGTAGGTCGAGTCAGCAGTGATCGACAGCGGTGAGAAAAAAGAGTTTGACACGCGGTTGTAACGCTGTAGAATTCGCCTCCCGCTGATGAGCAACTGAAGAGTTGATCGAAGCGCAAGTGGTTGAAGTTGCAAAGGAAACTTTGAAAGCTTCTTAAAATAACCGCTTGACAGATACAAGAGACGCTGTAGAATGCGCGCCTCGGTTGAGACGAAAGCTCTTAACCACCCGCTCTTTAACAACTGAATCAAGCAATTCGTGTGGGTGCTTGTGGTGTCAGACTGAAGTCAACAGATTATCAGCAGCCCAAGTTACTCCGCGAGAAATCAAAGATGTAACCAACGATTGCTGAGCCAAGTTTAGGGTTTTCTCAAAACCCAGTTAGATGTTTGAACTGAAGAGTTTGATCATGGCTCAGATTGAACGCTGGCGGCAGGCCTAACACATGCAAGTCGAGCGGCAGCACGGGTACTTGTACCTGGTGGCGAGCGGCGGACGGGTGAGTAATGCCTAGGAATCTGCCTGGTAGTGGGGGATAACGCTCGGAAACGGACGCTAATACCGCATACGCCCTACGGGAGAAAGCAGGGGACCTTCGGGCCTTGCGCTATCAGATGAGCCTAGGTCGGATTAGCTAGTTGGTGAGGTAATGGCTCACCAAGGCGACGATCCGTAACTGGTCTGAGAGGATGATCAGTCACACTGGAACTGAGACACGGTCCAGACTCCTACGGGAGGCAGCAGTGGGGAATATTGGACAATGGGCGAAAGCCTGATCCAGCCATGCCGCGTGTGTGAAGAAGGTCTTCGGATTGTAAAGCACTTTAAGTTGGGAGGAAGGGCAGTTACCTAATACGTGATTGTTTTGACGTTACCGACAGAATAAGCACCGGCTAACTCTGTGCCAGCAGCCGCGGTAATACAGAGGGTGCAAGCGTTAATCGGAATTACTGGGCGTAAAGCGCGCGTAGGTGGTTTGTTAAGTTGGATGTGAAATCCCCGGGCTCAACCTGGGAACTGCATCCAAAACTGGCAAGCTAGAGTATGGTAGAGGGTGGTGGAATTTCCTGTGTAGCGGTGAAATGCGTAGATATAGGAAGGAACACCAGTGGCGAAGGCGACCACCTGGACTGATACTGACACTGAGGTGCGAAAGCGTGGGGAGCAAACAGGATTAGATACCCTGGTAGTCCACGCCGTAAACGATGTCAACTAGCCGTTGGGAGCCTTGAGCTCTTAGTGGCGCAGCTAACGCATTAAGTTGACCGCCTGGGGAGTACGGCCGCAAGGTTAAAACTCAAATGAATTGACGGGGGCCCGCACAAGCGGTGGAGCATGTGGTTTAATTCGAAGCAACGCGAAGAACCTTACCAGGCCTTGACATCCAATGAACTTTCCAGAGATGGATTGGTGCCTTCGGGAGCATTGAGACAGGTGCTGCATGGCTGTCGTCAGCTCGTGTCGTGAGATGTTGGGTTAAGTCCCGTAACGAGCGCAACCCTTGTCCTTAGTTACCAGCACGTAATGGTGGGCACTCTAAGGAGACTGCCGGTGACAAACCGGAGGAAGGTGGGGATGACGTCAAGTCATCATGGCCCTTACGGCCTGGGCTACACACGTGCTACAATGGTCGGTACAGAGGGTTGCCAAGCCGCGAGGTGGAGCTAATCTCACAAAACCGATCGTAGTCCGGATCGCAGTCTGCAACTCGACTGCGTGAAGTCGGAATCGCTAGTAATCGCGAATCAGAATGTCGCGGTGAATACGTTCCCGGGCCTTGTACACACCGCCCGTCACACCATGGGAGTGGGTTGCACCAGAAGTAGCTAGTCTAACCTTCGGGGGGACGGTTACCACGGTGTGATTCATGACTGGGGTGAAGTCGTAACAAGGTAGCCGTAGGGGAACCTGCGGCTGGATCACCTCCTTAATCGACGACTCAGCTGCGCCATAAGCACCCACACGAATTGCTTGATTCATTGAAGAAGACGATTAGAAGCAGCTTTAAGCTCCAAGCTGATAGCTCAACGCTAGCGGCTACAAGCTCGAAATTGGGTCTGTAGCTCAGTTGGTTAGAGCGCACCCCTGATAAGGGTGAGGTCGGCAGTTCGAATCTGCCCAGACCCACCAATTTTGTGTGGGAAACGCCTGTAGAAATACGGGGCCATAGCTCAGCTGGGAGAGCGCCTGCCTTGCACGCAGGAGGTCAGCGGTTCGATCCCGCTTGGCTCCACCACTTACTGCTTCTGTTTGAAAGCTTAGAAATGAGCATTCCATTGATCCTGACGATCAGTGCATGAATGTTGATTTCTAGTCTTTGATTAGATCGTTCTTTAAAAATTTGGGTATGTGATAGAAAGAAATAGACCGGGCACCTCTTTCACTGGTGTGTGTCCGGGCTAAGGTAAAGTTTGTGAATGCAAACTTTCGGCGAATGTCGTCTTCACAGTATAACCAGATTGCTTGGGGTTATATGGTCAAGTGAAGAAGCGCATACGGTGGATGCCTTGGCAGTCAGAGGCGATGAAAGACGTGGTAGCCTGCGAAAAGCTTCGGGGAGTCGGCAAACAGACTGTGATCCGGAGATGTCTGAATGGGGGAACCCAGCCATCATAAGATGGTTATCTTGTACTGAATACATAGGTGCAAGAAGCGAACCAGGGGAACTGAAACATCTAAGTACCCTGAGGAAAAGAAATCAACCGAGATTCCCTTAGTAGTGGCGAGCGAACGGGGACCAGCCCTTAAGTTGTATTGAGATTAGCGGAACGTTCTGGAAAGGACGGCCATAGTGGGTGATAGCCCTGTACGCGAAAATCCCTTTGCAATGAAATCGAGTAGGACGGGGCACGAGAAACCTTGTCTGAATATGGGGGGACCATCCTCCAAGGCTAAATACTACTGACTGACCGATAGTGAACCAGTACCGTGAGGGAAAGGCGAAAAGAACCGCGGAGAGCGGAGTGAAATAGATCCTGAAACCGTATGCGTACAAGCAGTGGGAGCCCACTTTGTTGGGTGACTGCGTACCTTTTGTATAATGGGTCAGCGACTTATTTTCAGTGGCGAGCTTAACCGAATAGGGGAGGCGTAGCGAAAGCGAGTCTTAATAGGGCGTCTAGTCGCTGGGAATAGACCCGAAACCGGGCGATCTATCCATGGGCAGGTTGAAGGTTGGGTAACACTAACTGGAGGACCGAACCGACTACCGTTGAAAAGTTAGCGGATGACCTGTGGATCGGAGTGAAAGGCTAATCAAGCTCGGAGATAGCTGGTTCTCCTCGAAAGCTATTTAGGTAGCGCCTCATGTATCACTGTAGGGGGTAGAGCACTGTTTCGGCTAGGGGGTCATCCCGACTTACCAAACCGATGCAAACTCCGAATACCTACAAGTGCCGAGCATGGGAGACACACGGCGGGTGCTAACGTCCGTCGTGAAAAGGGAAACAACCCAGACCGTCAGCTAAGGTCCCAAAGTCATGGTTAAGTGGGAAACGATGTGGGAAGGCTTAGACAGCTAGGAGGTTGGCTTAGAAGCAGCCACCCTTTAAAGAAAGCGTAATAGCTCACTAGTCGAGTCGGCCTGCGCGGAAGATGTAACGGGGCTCAAACCATGCACCGAAGCTACGGGTATCATCTTTTGATGATGCGGTAGAGGAGCGTTCTGTAAGCCTGTGAAGGTGAGTTGAGAAGCTTGCTGGAGGTATCAGAAGTGCGAATGCTGACATGAGTAACGACAATGGGTGTGAAAAACACCCACGCCGAAAGACCAAGGTTTCCTGCGCAACGTTAATCGACGCAGGGTTAGTCGGTCCCTAAGGCGAGGCTGAAAAGCGTAGTCGATGGAAAACAGGTTAATATTCCTGTACTTCTGGTTATTGCGATGGAGGGACGGAGAAGGCTAGGCCAGCCTGGCGTTGGTTGTCCAGGTTTAAGGTGGTAGGCTGAGATCTTAGGTAAATCCGGGATCTCAAGGCCGAGAGCTGATGACGAGTGTTCTTTAGAACACGAAGTGGTTGATGCCATGCTTCCAAGAAAAGCTTCTAAGCTTCAGGTAACCAGGAACCGTACCCCAAACCGACACAGGTGGTTGGGTAGAGAATACCAAGGCGCTTGAGAGAACTCGGGTGAAGGAACTAGGCAAAATGGCACCGTAACTTCGGGAGAAGGTGCGCCGGTGAGGGTGAAGCATTTACTGCGTAAGCCCACGCCGGTCGAAGATACCAGGCCGCTGCGACTGTTTATTAAAAACACAGCACTCTGCAAACACGAAAGTGGACGTATAGGGTGTGACGCCTGCCCGGTGCCGGAAGGTTAATTGATGGGGTTAGCGCAAGCGAAGCTCTTGATCGAAGCCCCGGTAAACGGCGGCCGTAACTATAACGGTCCTAAGGTAGCGAAATTCCTTGTCGGGTAAGTTCCGACCTGCACGAATGGCGTAACGATGGCGGCGCTGTCTCCACCCGAGACTCAGTGAAATTGAAATCGCTGTGAAGATGCAGTGTATCCGCGGCTAGACGGAAAGACCCCGTGAACCTTTACTATAGCTTTGCACTGGACTTTGAATTTGCTTGTGTAGGATAGGTGGGAGGCTTTGAAGCGTGGACGCCAGTCTGCGTGGAGCCAACCTTGAAATACCACCCTGGCAACTTTGAGGTTCTAACTCAGGTCCGTTATCCGGATCGAGGACAGTGTATGGTGGGTAGTTTGACTGGGGCGGTCTCCTCCTAAAGAGTAACGGAGGAGTACGAAGGTGCGCTCAGACCGGTCGGAAATCGGTCGTAGAGTATAAAGGCAAAAGCGCGCTTGACTGCGAGACAGACACGTCGAGCAGGTACGAAAGTAGGTCTTAGTGATCCGGTGGTTCTGTATGGAAGGGCCATCGCTCAACGGATAAAAGGTACTCCGGGGATAACAGGCTGATACCGCCCAAGAGTTCATATCGACGGCGGTGTTTGGCACCTCGATGTCGGCTCATCACATCCTGGGGCTGAAGCCGGTCCCAAGGGTATGGCTGTTCGCCATTTAAAGTGGTACGCGAGCTGGGTTTAGAACGTCGTGAGACAGTTCGGTCCCTATCTGCCGTGGACGTTTGAGATTTGAGAGGGGCTGCTCCTAGTACGAGAGGACCGGAGTGGACGAACCTCTGGTGTTCCGGTTGTCACGCCAGTGGCATTGCCGGGTAGCTATGTTCGGAAAAGATAACCGCTGAAAGCATCTAAGCGGGAAACTTGCCTCAAGATGAGATCTCACTGGAACCTTGAGTTCCCTAAAGGGCCGTCGAAGACTACGACGTTGATAGGTTGGGTGTGTAAGCGCTGTGAGGCGTTGAGCTAACCAATACTAATTGCCCGTGAGGCTTGACCATATAACACCCAAGCAATTTGAGTGGACTTCCTGACAGGAGCATCAGATTGCGGTGACTGTGAAGATGACATGAACCGAAGGTTTGCGTCACAACCGCACCGAGCTATCACATACCCGATTTGCTGAAGCGCGCCGCATGGCACGATTCGGTACCCGAATTTCTTGACGACCATAGAACATTGGAACCACCTGATCCCATCCCGAACTCAGCAGTGAAACGATGTATCGCCGATGGTAGTGTGGGGTTTCCCCATGTGAGAGTAGGTCATCGTCAAGATTAAATTCCAGAAACCCTCATCGCTTATGCGTTGAGGGTTTTTGTTTGTCTGGGGTTCCACAAACCTCTGCATTGGAGCCAGGGATTCCCTCAGCTCAGTTGAACGCCCCCATGCCTGCCAATCTGCTACCGGGGCGCAGATGGAAGCTGCTCAGCACTGGCAGACTTCCATCCAACTGACGCGGCGCATCCCAACCAGTGTCCGAGACATCTTCAAAGTCAGCGTCGGTTACAGGCGTTGGCAATGCCCATGAGTTGTGGGCCATATCCAGTCCTTCGCTGTTTACGGTCAACCGTCCCTTGTAGGCAATATTGTTGAGCAGGTGGCCGAGAGGGATCAGCGAGCCGTCTGGCGCGATACCCGCCATGTTGTAGTTTGCGCCATTGGAAAAAGCCGTGTTGTTGATGAAGTCCAGTGCCAATGTATGGTGATTGGCGTAGAAACCGGCGGATTTGTTGTCGAAGGCAACTGAATTACGGACGATATGTTTCACACCATTGGGCACATACTTGCCACCGTATCCGCCCGCTTTGATGCCATTGCCGTTGCCCGCTTCGAGTTTGGTGTGCGTGCCAGGCAGGTAGCCTTGCTGCCATGTCCACGAGTTTTCGATGGTTACCGGCGAGAAGGCATTGATCAGGTCAAAGCCGTCGTCGGAATTGGCCCAGGCTCTGCAACCGCGAAATACGTTACCTGGATGCCCCGCCTTGATGTGTGCGCCGAAGCCGTCAGCGCTCTGACCTGCGCCGTTTGAGGTGTAAGGATCGTAGTTGTGGTGGGAGTCGGTATTGAGTACCAGGTTATAACCGCCGTTCTGAATCAACAGGCCTGGCCCCATGTTGTGATGCAAGTTGAGTTGCTCGAAAGTGTTGTGGCTGCCGCTGTTCCAGATACCCCAGGACTCGTGATTGAGATGGTTATCCGGCTGCTGCGGCACGCCCGTTACCTCCAGCCCCTTCAGGTGCAACCAGCTACCGGTAACGTTGAAGCCTTTGACGCGACAATCGTCTTTCATGGCCGAGAAATCAAACACCGGTGTTTCGCCCGGATAGGCCCAGTAACGTATAGGTTTGTTTTCGCTGCCGCTGTTGTTCAGGGTGATGGCATTGACGGTGTCTGTACGGGTAGCGCAGCTGTTGATGCCTGCTGTGTAGGTGTAGATTCCGCCGCGAAAATACACCGTGTCGCCGGCTTTTGCGGTTTGCTGCGCACGCATGATGGATTGCAATGGTGCGGCTTTTGTACCGGCAGCGTGATCATTGCCATTTGGGGCAACGTAATAGTCGGTTGCATGCGCTGTTGCAGCAACGGTCAGCAAGACCGTCAACAGTATGGTTTTCATGAGGTCACTCCAGGCCAGCGTCTCGTAATCGTATGCGTGTTTGCTGCACCCCATTGTGAATTCAATGAATAAAGAGTCTGTTTGTGCAAGGCCTGCACTATGGCCTCACTCAATTCGAAGACAATAAAAAAGGCCGCATTCTCATGCGGCCTTCTGACTACAGCTAACGACCCTTACGAAGCCAGCTCTGGAACCGCTGGTTTCACATCATCACGACGCTGAATGTATTTCCAGTCAGCCTCATCGATGTATATCCCGTTAGGCCCGCTGCCGCCTTCCAGGTCGATGGCAACGTGAGCCGAGACCTGTGGCTTCACACTTGCCAGAATCGGAACGAAGCCCAGTTGCAGGCTCGTTTCCAGCAGCGCAGCCTGGTTCTTCTCATCGATGTCTGCTGCTTCGTCCAGGTAATAAGGCAAGCGCACCCGACCAGCCTGATCCCGATCCATCAAGTGCAGCAACAGGTACATGTTGGTCAATGCCTTGATGGTCATCGTCGTGCCGTTGGACGCCGCGCCGTCGATATCGGTGTGGATAACCGGCTGACCATTGACCTTGGTGATCTCGAATGCAAGCTCGAACAAGTCCTTCAAGCCCAACTGGTTATGGTTGGCAGCCACAAGTCGCGCCAGATACTCCTTGGCCTCTTCGTTCTTGTTGTCCTGCTCGGCGCTCTGGCTCAGGTCGAAGACAGACAGCGTCTCGCCTTCTTCATATTGCCCGGCGCTGTGGATAATCTGGTCGATGTGCTTGAGTGCTTCCTTGTTCGGCGCGAGCACGATACGGAAGCTTGCCAGGTTAGAGACTTGACGCTTGTTGATCTCGCGGTTGAACAGCGCCAGTTGATGCTCAAGGCTATCGTAGTCGCTACGAATATTGCGCAGGGTGCGGGCGATGTCAGTAACCGCAGCGCGACGAGCCTTGCCCAGCGTAAGTGCCTCATCGGTACGGTGTGCGTAGGCATTGATCAGCAGTTGCAGGCGACGCTCCATGTCGTCCTCGCTGTCGAATTTGGCCACGCCCTTGAGGCGAACCTGGGCATACAGCGCTTCGATCTGCCCATCGCTGCGCAACAGACCTTGCCAGCTGTCCTGATAATCGTTGAGCAGTGGCAACAGGTTATCCATGGAATCATCAGTCGGGTCCATGAACGGCGTGCCGAACGGCAGATCCGCAGGCAACAACTGGCGGCGACGTAGCGCGTCGTCCAGCGTGCGTTGCTTGGATTCCATGTCACCAATCTGACGGGCGATCAGTTGCAGCTTGGCCGAGAGCTGCTGGACGCGTTCGGTGAATGCATCGCTGGAGCGTTTCAGTTCATCCTGAGCGGCTTCCATCTGCGCCAGCTCTTCCAGCTTGCCTGGCTCCTCCGCGCTCAAGGTCTGGCAGCGGCGGAAGTCTTCAAGTGCTTTTTGAGCATCCAGCACCTGTTGATACAGCGCCTCGGTGCGGGTCTTGCTCGCCGCGCGGTCGGCGGCCACAGCCTGCTGGGTTTTCAGTTGTTTGAGTTCTTTTTCCAGACGCCCTTTCTGATCGCGCAGCGCAGCACGATCGGCCAGCGCCTGCAGGGCAGGAGGCTCGATACTCGACAGGTTGATTGTCAGCCCCTGTACTGCAAACTGATCGCCCTTGAAGCCATCCAGAATGGTCTCCAGCGACTTGACCCACGCATCGCCATCATCCAGCGCAATACCTTGCTCACCCAACGGCAAGCTGAACAGTGCGCTGTTGAACAGACGCATCAGACGTTCTACGTCCGGCTGGGAGAACTCTTCACGCAGACGGGCGTAACTGTTGTTGTCCGCGTGGTCGAGCTGTTGCTTGACCGACTTGAGGCGTTTCTCCAGGTCGCGCAAACGCTCGTCCAGGTCTTCGGCGCTGAACTGCCGGGACTGGGCCAGCGCACCGGCCAGCTCATCGTGAGCATCCTTGGCTGCGAGCAGTTGCTGCTCCAGCACCTTGACGTCATCGACCAGCGCGAAACGATTCTTCAGCACCGACAGCTCGCCGACCCAGCGCTGGATACTGCTGATCTCGCGCTCCAGACGCATCAGTTCCTGAGTGCTGCTGCGCTGATCGTTCTGCATCTCATCCTGCTGAGCACGGTAATGCTCGGCCTGAGCGACCAGTTCTTCCTTGCGCGCGCCAGAGTAGTCCGACCAAGTGCCAAGCAGTGAATCAAGGATCGGCGACAGACGATGCAGTTTGCCGCGCAACAGATCACGCTGTTTGACCCCGGAAGCCAGTGCCTCGACCAGCGGGCCAGCCAGTACCAGCGAGTTGTAATCCTGTTCCATGCGCCGCACGTCGCGGAAAGCTTCTTCACAGGCGGCGATGTAGTCGACGCTGCCCGAACGCAGGCTGTGCTCGAACGCATCGAGAAACAGCTGCTTGAGTTTGGCTGCCGTGATTTCACGCATGTGCAGCAGGTTGATGAACAGCGCGCGGAAAGTCTTCAGGCTCTGCTCGCTGGTGGAGCGTAGCGGGATCAGGGTCAGGTCCAGCGGGATCGAGGTATGACCGCCGACCAGCAGGCGGCGCAACTCGTCCGGCTTGAGTTCGTAGGCTTTCAGGCCCTGGCTTTCCAGGTTGCTGAACAGCTCTTTCTGACGCAGGCAGGTGTCGTTCTTCTGGTAATGACCCAGGTCCAGCTCGCCGGCATAGGCAAAGAACTGGTGGCCGAAACCGCCACCCGGGCCGCGGCCTACCACGCCAATCACATGCGGGCCGTGGGGCAGGGAGACTTCCACCAGAATGTAACTGGTGTCGGTGGCAAAGTAGAAGCGCCGGGACTGCTCAAGGCTGTACTTGCCGAAGCTCATGTCCGACATGCGTGCCAGAATCGGGAATTGCAGAGCGTTGATCGAGGCGCTCTTGCCGAGGTTATTCGCGCCGTACACCGACAGCGGGTTTTCCAGCGGGAACAGGCCGAGGCTGTAACCGGCGGTGTTCAACAGGGCAAAGCGGCGGATGCCATAACGTTCCTGGCTCATGTGTCCATCTCCTGTCGTTGCTCATCGGCGATTGCCCGGGCAAGTGCCTCTTCCTCGGTTTCTTCACCGAATTCAGCCAGGTCCAGCGGGTCATCGGTTTCCAGCAGCTTCTCGTCGCTGTCGTCATCGATGAGCACAGGCGTTGGCAGTGGCAGGGCGCTATGCAGGCTGGCCGCCAGATCGCGGTCCTGTTGCACCGACAGGCATACATCGAGAAAACGGTGCATCGGCGGCAGGAAGCGGTAGATACCGACCTCTTCACTGGCAAAACCCAGTTGCGTCATGCGGCGCATGATCTTCTCTTCAAGCTCTTCCTGGGTCTGCACTTCCGCCTGAAGAAACAGGTCCCGGTACTTTTCCAGCATCGAAGGCAGTTCGTCACGGCCCAGACTGCCGCCATCCAGCACGGCCATCGGGTCGCGGCCCTGATCGGCCAGATGCTCGACGAGGATGAAGGTGAACAGCGCCAGACGCTGAGCGGTCTTGTTGACCTGCGCGGCAGCCAGTTCAGGCACGAAATAGTAGAAGCCACGGGTGTCGCAGATCAGTTCGTAGCCCAGTGCCTTGAACAGCGCGCGGTACTGGTCCTGGCAGTTGGAGAGTTGGGCATACAGCTCCGGGTCGCGGCGGCTGATGTGATAGCCCTTGAACAGCTCGCGAAAGATCGGCGCGAGCTGGGACATTTCGGATAGATCAAGATGCATGAACAGGGCTCTCGGAATGCTCTGGCTGCTCGTCTTTTGCGGCGAGCAGGGCAAAGGAGCGCAGGCTGACGCGGTGCTCCCGGGTGAAATATTCGCGACGCTCGAGGCGTTCACGGGCGAAGCGCTTGTCCCGCGACAACCGCGAGAACCAGTACAACAGCTCGTCGGTTTCGCCAGTCGGTTCCTGCTCCAGCAACCAGACCATCAGGTCAGGCATCGGCAGGGCGCTTTCGCAGCGTTCGAGCATTTCCTTGACCGTACGTGGCGCGCGGGGCGGTTCGCCCTTGCGTGTACCACTGGCCTTGGGGAATTTCGCAGGCTTGGGTTCAAAGCGCGCCAAGGCATAGACGTAAGCCTCGACCTGACTCGCGCTGCCCAGAAAGGTACTTTGCGGGCGGGTAAACAATGGCATGGCAGCCTGTGGCACTGCGTCCAGACCCTTGCGCCGAATCGCCGACAGGGCCAGCGCCGCGCCACGAGTCACCGCGTTGTGGCGACGTGCTTCCTCGCGCAGCGGCAACAGCAGCTCGCGTGCATGACGCAAGGTCAGCTGGGCGCTGGTCTGCATCTCCAGAATGCGCGCATGGGTGCGCAGCAGCATGTCGTCATCGACCAGATGACCGAGGCGTTGTTGCTCGGTCAGCAGGCGCAGCAGCACATTCTCGACCTTGCGCACACCCTGTTCGAAAGCGCCGTCGGCATTGACCAGTTGAATCATCGGCTCGACGTATTCATCCCAGGTGGCCAGAACTTCTGCATACCGCTGGCGCAAGGGGATCTGCCGGTCGCTGGTCTTGGCCCGGTCGGCGACCGCGACCAGTGCCTGTTCGTCGTTGGCGAGCTTCTTGAGAACGTCGCGCACGCGCATGTCCAGCAGCCGCAGCTGCCTGGCCAGATCATTGGCATCGCGAATATCGAACGCGTCCTGAATGTAACCGGCCAGGCGCTCCAGATGGCGCAGATAAGCCTCGATTTCCAGGCACAGGCCCAGCCGGTGCTCGCGGCGCAGGTAGGACAGGAAGTCATGGATCTGTGCGTTGAGCTCAAAGCGGTTCGGACTTTTCGCGACGGGCACCAGAATGTCCAGACGAATCCACACGTCCAGCAGGTTGGTGATGTCTTGCGGGGTGCTGTCCTGCTGCTGAGCGCCCAATTGCAGGCGCAGCTCGCTCAGGCTCAACGTACCCTGGTCGAAGTGTTCGCATAAGGGCTCGAGTAGCGCCCAGTGCTCGGCAAGGGCGCGCAGGACGCGCTTGGGTTCGATCATCGTTAGGCCGACTGTTGGCAAGTGAAAAGCGGCAATTGTACTGCATCAGTCGCCTGATATTTCACCTGCGGGCGATATGCTGCAGCGCAAAAAGGCGAACAACGCTAGAATTGCGCGCTTAACTTATCCACAGGTGGCTGACCCTTGCTCAACGAGTCCCGTCGCCGCGCTTATTTGACCGCCATGCAGGTGGTCAACTGGCTGCCGCGCACAGAACTGCCATTCGCCGCGCCCTCGCGTCCGGAGCTGCTTGCGCCGTTACCGCCGCCGGTCGAGGTGCAGAACATTGCGCCTGCTGCCGCGCCATCTGCGCACGCTGCGCCGGTCGAAGCTGCGAACGTGGTGCCGATCGCCCGGCAGCCCGAGCGCCCGAAGGTCGAGGTGCCGCGTCCGTCACTGGCCAGCACGCGCACAGTTGCCGCGGTCGAAGAGGTCGCGCCTGCGCAGCCAAAGGCTCCGGTTGTGCCGCCACCGCGTTTTGCCCTGCAATTGCTGCGTGCCGGCCGTTGCCTGCTGCTGGTAGAACTGACCACCGGCCAGCCGTTTCAGAGCCGCGATCCGTCCTACCTGCTGCTCAAGGACATGCTGCGCGCTGCCGGTCTGCCCGACAGCCCGCAGATTATCGGCGAACCGGTGCGCTGGCCGTTGCTGGTGCGCGGCCAGATGGATCAGGGCCCGGAAGCGGCGCGCGACTTCGTGCAAGGCTTTGTCGGTGCCCGGCTTGAGGACGAACCCTGTGCGTGCCTGTGGCTGATCGGTTTGCCTTCGATGAAGTTCGCCGGTGAAGCCGACGCCGAATCCTATAACCGCGAATTGCAGATCGAAGGTCTGGGCACTGCCTGGGCGTTGCCGGGTCTTGAATTAATGATGGACGAGCCTGAGCGCAAGGCCGATGTCTGGAAAGCCATGCGTCGGCTGATGACGCGCTGGAAATCGATCGATGAGTGATGCCGTAACCTTCCGCCCCATGACCGAAGCCGATATGGATGCGGTGCTGAAAATCGAATACGCAGCATTCAGCCATCCCTGGACACGCGGCATCTTTCTCGATGGCCTCAAGTCCTACGAGATCTGGCTGATGTTCGAAGGAGCGCAGCAGGTTGGACATGGTGTGATTCAGGTCATCATCGATGAAGCACATCTGCTCAACATCACCGTCAAACCTGAAAATCAGGGCCGTGGTCTTGGCTTGCTGCTGCTGGATCATCTGATGAAACGTGCTTATCAGCTAAACGCTCGGGAATGCTTTCTGGAGCTGCGTGACAGTAATCGTCCAGCCTATCGTCTGTATGAAAACTACGGTTTCAACGAGATAGGCCGACGTCGCGATTACTACCCGGCAGTCGGCGGCCGCGAAGACGCTGTGGTCATGGCCTGTACGCTTTTCGAATAGTGCTGGCTGTCAGCGCTGGGTGTTGCCATCCAGCGGGTCAAGAATGGCCATCTCCTCTTCGTCGAGCCCGTTGCCACCACCGATGTCATCTTCATCGACTACCGTCAGGTCCAGGTCGGCAGGATCGTCTTCGCCCTGCTCGTTCGGTGAACGGGCACCGTCTTCGCGGATCAGGGTTTCCGGAGACAGATCGTCATCGGTCGAATGGTGATCGTCAGTCGAGGCACCGGTCAGGCCTGCCTCACGCACACGCTGATCCGGAATTTCATGTTGCAGTTCGTCTTCAGGGATAAGATCACCGATACGGGCAGGATCTTCTTCGTCGAAGTCGAGTGTTTCCATGGAGCCCATACGGTCTTCGTTATCGTCGATGGGGTCCGGTTCGGTAGCACCGAACGGACGGCGTGAATCGTTCATGGGAAATCCTCATTTCAGGTGGTCGTAAAAAATGGACCGGCCACGACTTTGAAGATTCCTTTTTGTTGACCGACGAGCTTCGGTGAATTTTGTCAGTAGTGGCAAATAGGCGTGACTTGAAGGATTCGACTCCAGTCCAAGGCTGGGCATCATTATCGAGGCGTCAAAGCATGAACGAGCTACAAGACCTGATTGATAACAATGCACGCTGGGCCGATGCGATAAAGCAGGAAGACCCAGAGTTTTTCGCCAAGCTGGCCCGCCAGCAAACACCTGAGTTCCTGTGGATCGGTTGTTCGGATGCACGTGTCCCGGCCAACGAGATCGTCGGCATGCTGCCCGGCGATCTGTTCGTCCATCGCAACGTGGCCAACGTTGTGTTGCACACCGACCTCAACTGCCTGTCAGTGATCCAGTACGCAGTGGACGTGTTGAAGGTCAAACACATTCTGGTGACGGGCCACTATGGTTGCGGCGGTGTACGCGCGTCCATGCAGGACCGCCAGTTCGGCCTGATCGACGGCTGGCTGCGCACGATTCGTGATTTGTATTACGAAAACCGTGAAGTGCTGGCCAAGCTGCCGACCGAGGAAGAACGTGTCGACCGTCTGTGCGAGCTGAACGTGATTCAGCAAGTGGCCAACGTCGGTCACACCAGCATTGTGCAGAACGCCTGGCACCGTGGGCAGAGCCTGTCTGTGCATGGCTGCATCTACGGCATCAAGGACGGTCGCTGGAAAAGCCTCGACGTGACCATCAGCGGTTTCGAGCAGTTGCCGCCGCAGTACCGTCTGCGTCCGCAGGACTGACAGCCGCCCTCAGGCTGCAGCATCGCCAGCCAGTCTGTTTTTGCGACGGCTGGTTGGCGACAGGCAGGTCATCACAGCACGAAGCGCTGCACCATCAGGTTCAGATCAGCCGCCAGCATCGACAGCGAATTGCTCGCCACGGTGGTCTGCTGCGCGCCTGACGCTGTCTGGCTCGACAGGTCGCGGATACTGCTCAGGTTGCGGTCTACTTCAGTCGCGACCTGAGCTTGCTGTTCTGCTGCACTGGCAATCAGCAGGTTGCGGTCGTTGATGGTGCCCGTTGAATGGATGATCACGGTCAATGCTTCGCCAGTTGATGCAGCTTGCTCAAGCGTCAGGCTGGCTTGCGTTGCCGTGTGGCGCAACGAGCTGGCCGTTTGCTGAGTGCTTTGCTGCACGCCGTTGATCAGCCCTTCGATTTCTGCTGTCGAGGCGCTGGTGCGTTGCGCCAGGGAACGAACCTCATCAGCCACCACGGCAAATCCGCGCCCGGCTTCGCCTGCCCGCGCTGCCTCAATGGCGGCGTTCAGGGCCAGCAGGTTGGTCTGGTTGGCGATCGCGCGAATCACATCGAGGATGCTGCTGATGCTCTGTGTGCGCTCGGCCAGTCCTTCAGCCTGATGCGAGGAGTCCAGCACGTTTTCAGCCAGTTGCTTGATCGAAAGAATCGTCGCCGACAGTTTTTCCTGCCCTTGCGCTGCCGCCTGGGTCGACGCCTTTGATTCGGTCACGGTGCTGCTGGCGTTGCCTGCCACTTCGATGGCCGCCTGACTCATCTGGTTGACGGCGACTGCGGCCTGCTCGATTTCGTTGTTCTGCAATTGCAGATTGAGCGCACTGGCTTCGGCAATGGTGCCCATCTCCTGAACCGACTGCGACAGCTGCGTCGCCGCTGCGTAGATCTGATCAATCGTGCCGTGCAGGTTGGTGCGCATGCGCCCCAGGGTGATCAGCAACTGCGCGGTCTCGTCCTTGCCATCCGGTATCCGGTGCTCTGTCAGATCACCATCGGCGATGGTGCTGGCAATGTGCAAAGCCTGGCGGACCGGGTGAATGATGCTGACGCTCAGACGCCAGGCCAGCAGCAGGGTCAGAGCCAATACGACGGCGATGGCGCTCAGCGCAATGATTCTCGCCTGCTCGTAACGGGTGCCTGCTGACTCTACGGCGGCGGCAGCGCTCTGTTTGTTCAGCTCGCGCAGCAACTGCACCTGCATGTCCATCAGGTCGCCTTGCAGCGCGAGCATGGTATTGGCCAGCATTCGGGCCTCATCCAGCTTGTTCTGCTCGATCAGCGTGATCTGATTCTGCAAGCCGGGCATGAACGCCTTATAGGCATCCTGCAACGCGACGATAGAGTCATGCTCAGTGCCCGATTGAACACGCGCAAGGTATTCCGAGAAACCTTTCTCGACTTCGTTCTTGAGCTGTTCGACATTGATCTTGCTGTTGATGACCGCACCTGGATCGTCGGCATTGGCGATCAGCCGGGTGGTCTCGCTGCGCAGTTTGACCAGGCCGATGGCGATGGCATCGGCCATGGCGATACTGGGCAGCGCACCACTCTCGACAGCTTCGCCCTGATTGCGGATCTCCTGCATCTGCAGCAGGCAGAAAGCCCCCAGCGCGACCATCAGCAGGGAAGTGAGGCCGAAACAGATCACTAGGCGCAGGGTAATCCTGAAGCGGCGCAATAGTGTTGGCGTTGTGGATTGCCGACGCAGGAAACGAGGCATAAATCTTTTCACGGCACACAACCCCTATAAACACGCAGACCTTCTCGGAGAGCCGTTTATAGGGAAGTTGTGTGATGTCTTTATGACATCTGATGTTTATATCGGAAACAGGTAACCCATCATGGCTGAGGCGCGCCGATTTCCTCCATCAGTTCATCCAGAAAACGCTTCAGCCGGTCGTGCCTGATCTTCGCCATCTGTGTCCCGGTGTCGGTTTGAAAGCTGTCGGCGAGGTGCAGCAGCTTGGTATGAAAATGGTCGGAGGCGAAGTTCCTGTCGTCATACGGGCGCTGGCTGGCATGCGGGTCGTTCGGTTCGTAAAGCTGTCTGCCCATCCGCCCTGATACGTAAAAGGTTCGAGCCACGCCGATCATGCCCAGAGAATCCAGGCGGTCGGCGTCCTGCAGAATTCGGGCTTCCAGCGTCAACGGAGTTATCGCCGCCGAGAAACTGTGCGCTTCGATAGCATGGGCAACTGAAGCGATACTTTCTTCGTCCCACCCCATCTCGGTAAGCAATTCGCTGGCCCGTGCTGCCGCCAGTCGCGAAGCGCTGGAGCGAAACGGTGAATCTTTCTCGACCGAAACACAGTCGTGTAACAGCGTGGCAGCGATCAGTACACGGGCATCGCCGCCTTCCCGGTCACGGATAGCGCAGACGTTTTTCCAGACGCGCAGCAAGTGCGAGACGTCGTGCGCGCCATCGATTTTCTCTGCATGAGTGTGCGGGATCAGCAGGCTGGCCAGATCCTGAAACGGGGCGAAGCTGGCGGCGGTCATGCGATGGTCCTCAGGCGTCTGTGCGGGTATCAGCATTACAGACAATGCCGCCCGATAAAACCCTGTCACTGGTCAAGAATATGACTGATCTGACCGGCAAGCAGCCCTGCGCCCTTGGCGTTGAGGTGATTGAAGTCCTTGTAGTACGAGTTCATATCGCCAATCAGGCATTGCTTGTCCTTGCAAAAGGCGTCATCCAGCGTGATCAACCTGATCTGCTTCGCCTGGCTGGCGTGCAGGAACAGCTCGCGAGTGAAGCGTTGCAACAGAGCATGTTTTTCGACTGGCACCGACAGTTCACTGATCCGCTGCAGTTTCTGCGCATCACTGTCCGAGGCGTCCCGGGCCAGGCGGTAGTAGAGACTCTCGGGGTTGATCAATTGCTGCGGCACCTGTGCGACGATGAATACCTCGGTGCCGATATCGCGGTAGGCCTTTATCGTGGTTTCAAGCGCCTGCCGGAACACTGCTCGCGAGGTTTCCCGATTTTTTTCCGGGTGGCTGCGGGAGGTCAGGAAATACTTGCTCATCTTCCGTTCGCCGTAATCGCCGTCGGTGTACAGCGTCCAGCGTGCCACCAGCACGACCTTTTTGATCTGCCGCTGCTTCACGTATTCAAACTCGCGATTGGCCAGCGCCTCGCATACCCCGGCAGGGTAGTTACCCTTGGCGATGTCCACGCCGAGCAAGGGCAGGCAACCGCCCAGACCTATGTGCGCGACGGTTCTGCCCAGATCCCGCGCGGCGGCGTCAAACGTCGATAACGGGGCCTCTGAGTGGCTGTCACCAAACAGAGCCATCTCCGGTACGACGTTGCTGTCGGCAAGACCAAACAGGCAAAAATCGACATTCCAGCCTTGGCTATCAAGGTTCCGGTCGCATTTTTCGCGTATCTGCGGGTCGACAAATGCCTGATGCATCGCCGGATCGACAGCGAAGCGCTGGCTAAAGCCGTTATTGAGATAGCCGACCAGCCCCAGCACGACAAATAGCGTGGAAGCAACGCCTGCCGAGGCGAAGATCTGACGGCGGTTGAATGCACCTGCCTTGCGAAAGGGCTGCTCGACGAAGCGCCAGCTCAGCCAGGCCAGCAGCAGCGAGAGCACGGTCAACGCCAGCATCTGCGGCAGGCCTGGCTCAATCAGGCTGCGCTGACGAGCGAAGGCAAAGACGGGCTGATGCCACAAATAGGCGCTGTAACTGATCATGCCGATCAGGACCGTTACCCGTGAACTCAGCGCGTTGCCGACCCAGGTCTGGCCATTGGCGAAGACAATGATCAATGCCGTACCCAGCACAGGCAGCAGCGCGTTGAGGCCAGGGAAGGGTGTACTGCTGTCGAAACAAACCACGGCATAACCAATCAGCAAAATCCCCAGTAGCGTCGCCGCCTGATCGAGATGGCTGGCGCTATCAACGCTACGCGGGCGCCAGACAAAGTAGAAGGCGATGAACGAGCCCGTCAGCAATTCCCAGGCGCGTGCAGGCAGCAGATAAAAAGCGTTACTGGCGTTATGACGCGCCCCCAGCTCCGCCAGCGCCAGGCTTGCCAGGGCAGCTGCGATCAGCAGCACAATCAGCCACTTGCGACCCATGCTCCAGGCCAGCATCAGTAGCGGTGGGAAAAACAGGTAGTACTGCTCCTCTACCGCGAGCGTCCAGGTGTGCAGCAAGGGTTTGAGTTCAGCGGTTGCGTCGAAATAGCCGCTTTCCAGCCAGAACAGTAGGTTGGAAGAGAAGGTCGGCACCGCCACCAGGCTTTTGGCGAAGTATTTCAGGTCAGACGGATCGAGCGTCAACCACGCGACAGGCAGGCAGACCAGCATCATCACGAACAGCGCCGGCAGAATGCGTCGGGCGCGCCGTTCGTAGAAATCGATCAGCGAGAATCTGCCGCTGAGCATCTGCGCAAGAATGATCGAGGTGATCAGATAGCCAGAGATCACAAAAAAGATGTCGACCCCCACGAATCCACCGCTGAATAACGGCAAACCCGCGTGATACAGGATGACCGGTATCACCGCGAGCGCGCGCAGGCCATCGATTTCGGGTCGATAGCCGAGCGCCGGGTTATGAGGAATGCCCATGAAGTGTGCTCGATACAGGAAGTGGTGAATGGCGGTAAATGCGCGCTGCAATAGCTACCGCCAACGCAGGGCGCAGGCGTTGGGGATGAAGGATCAGAAGGGAATCGAAGGAGAGAGTGATGTATTTTTTAGCTCAGGTATTCGCTCCTGTCCAATGGCTGAAGCCGGTTTATATCGACAGGTTTGCACCAGCGGATCAGCGTCTTCCAACCTGAAAGTGTAAAAGCCCTTTATAATTCATGGTTTTTACCCCTCGATGCGAGAACCATTGTGAGCTTACCGTCCTGCCCGAAATGCAATTCCGAATACACCTACGAAGACGGCAGCCTGCTGATCTGCCCGGAATGCGCCCATGAATGGTCTGCAGACGCTGCTGCAGCCGACGACGTGAAAGTCATCAAGGACTCCACGGGAAATGTGCTGCAGGACGGCGATACCATTACCGTGATCAAGGACCTGAAGGTCAAAGGCTCTTCGCTGGTGGTCAAGGTCGGTACCAAGGTCAAGAACATCCGTCTGGTCGATGGCGACCACGATATCGATTGCAAGATCGACGGCATCGGCGCAATGAAGCTGAAGTCGGAGTTCGTCCGCAAGGTTTGATTCTGTCGGGCAATGGCTTTAGCCTGAACGCCTCGCCGGTCCTTCGACTGGCGGGGCGTTCATGTTTCCGGGCGCGCCAGGGCTGTTTTTCCTGAACAGGTGAATACCGTGCCGACGACTACCCCCGCCCCGTACCTGAAACCCGATGAATGTGTCGTGCTGTTCGATGGCGTCTGCAAACTGTGCAATGGTGTGGTGAAGTTTCTGATTCGCCATGATCCGCACCAGCGTCTGCGCTTGGCCGCCGTACAGTCGGAGCAAGGGCAGGCATTGCTGAAGTGGGCCGGGCTGCCGCTCGACGATTTTCATACCATCGCAGTCATCGTTAACAATCGGGTGTTCGTACGCTCGGATGCCTTTCTGCACATCATGGGGCTGCTGCCTGCGCCTTGGCCGCTGCTGAAAGTGCTGGGTATTTTTCCACGCTTTCTAAGGGACTGGGCCTATAACCGTATCGCGCTCAACCGATATCGCCTGTTCGGGCGCTATGATCACTGTCTGTTGCCGTCGCCCGAGAACCGCCAGCGCTTCCTTGACGGCTGACGACCGGCGGTCATTTGTAAAGTCTGTCATGACTGTACGGGTTGTGATCCACTCTGGCGGTCCGTAGAATTCGTGTCATCTGGCTTCACTCCCCATATCCACAATAATCCACTTTGCACACTGCGCCCGATTCTGAAGGTCGAGCGGAGCGTTTTTGCGTTGGTTTTTCAGTGGGGGGCGAGCCGCGGTTTTCCATACAGGTGTCAGGCGTGCATGTTCATGCGTGGCGATCGGCCTTCGGGTCGGAACATTTTCAGGGCGTTGCGACTCTTGATAACTTCACCTCCAAACGAGCAAGCAGGTAGCTGGCTTGGCGTATTCGCGCTGGCCTTGGCGGCCTTCATTTTCAATACCACCGAGTTCGTGCCGATAGGTCTGCTGAGTAACATCGGCCAGAGCTTCGAGATGACCCCCGCCCAGGTCGGGCTGATGCTCACGATCTATGCCTGGGTTGTGTCGCTGATGTCGTTGCCGATGATGCTGGCGACGCGCAACATCGAGCGCCGCAAGTTGCTGATGTTCGTGTTCGGCCTGTTTGTGGTCAGCCATGTACTCTCCGCAATCTCCCCCAGCTTCGCGATCCTGCTGGTGAGTCGGGTCGGTATCGCCTTTGCACATGCGGTGTTCTGGTCGGTCACGGCGTCGCTGGCCGTGCGCATCGCACCGCCCGGCAAGCAGGTTCAGGCGCTTGGCCTGCTGGCGACCGGTACATCGCTGGCGATGGTGCTGGGTATTCCGCTGGGTCGCGTGCTGGGTGAAGCCCTGGGCTGGCGGACTACCTTTCTGGGCATCGCCGGCATCGCTGCGCTGGTAGTCTTCCTGTTGGCTCGCGCGCTGCCTTTGCTGCCCAGCCAGAACTCCGGCTCGTTGCGCAGCCTGCCGATCCTGTTCAAACGCCCACGGTTAATGGCGATCTACCTACTGACCGCGATTGTGGTGACCGCTCATTTCACCGCCTACAGCTATATCGAGCCGTTCACCCAGACTGTGTCCCGACTCAGCGGCGAAATGACCACGATTCTGCTGCTGGTCTTTGGCGGTGCAGGAATCATGGGCTCGATCATCTTCAGCCTGTTCAGCGACCGCTTCCCTAACGGGCTATTGATCACCGCCATTGGCACGCTGACCGTTTGCCTGCTCATGCTATTGCCACTCTCCGGCGATGCGACAGCGCTCGGCACGCTGACCATTATCTGGGGCATGGCGATCATGTGCTTCGGGCTGACCTTGCAAGCGCGTGTACTCTCGCTGGCACCGGATGCGACCGATGTGGCAATGGCGCTGTTCTCGGGCATCTTCAATATCGGTATTGGTGGCGGTGCGCTGCTCGGCAGCGTGGTCAGCAGCCATCTCGGGGTTGCCAATGTCGGTATTGTCGGCGGCCTGCTGGCCTTGGGCGGGTTGGGGTTGTGCTGCTTTACGACGCATTACTTCGGCAAAATCCCGCCTGCTACCGAGGTGCAGGCCGAGAGCAAATAGGGCGCGCATAAAAAAGCTCGCTGACCGCGCAATGCGATCAGCGAGCTTTTTGTTCTGGCCTCGGCGTCAGGCTTTAAGCCGGCCCAGCCACTCCAGCGACGTTCTCCAGACACAAATTCCGAGAAAATACGCCGACATCGCCAGCCACAGCCCCATGACCACAGGGCCGTTGTGCGGGTGGTTGATGATCAGCAGCGCGCTGGACAACAACCACACGGTGGTGACTGCGATGTTGATCGGCATGAAACGACGCACACGGAACGGGTGCAGAAACTTCATGCGCGTCAGGGTCAGCAATGCCAGGGCGATAATGGTGATAAACGTCAGCCACGGCGCGGGCGACAGAATGTAAAGGCACAGGGCAACTACGTTCCATGCCGCGGGAAAGCCCTGAAAGTAGTTGTCCTTGCTTTTCATGTCGACGTTGCAGAAGCAGAACAGCGACGACACCAGAATCACCGATACGCTGAGCAGCAACGTGTAATCCGGCACCGGTATGTAGCGATAGATGAACAGTGCCGGAATGAACACGTAGGTCAGATAGTCTATGACCAGGTCCAGCACCGAGCCATCGAAGTGCGGCAGTACCGATGTGGTATTGACCTTGCGAGCCAGTGAGCCGTCTACGCCATCCACGATCAGGGCAGCGCCCAGCCACAGCAGGCAGGCTTTGGGTTCGTTGTTGAACAAGGCAATGGTAGCCAGGAACGCAAGGACGACGCCGGTGGCGGTGAAGCCATGCGCGCCCCAAGCGTTGAGTCTGGCTATGCGTTGATTGGTTATCACGGGGGCGCTCTCCAGGAAATAATGCTTGCCAGGGTGTGCCGCAAACCTGACCGGTAGCAACTATCGACCCGGCAATTGCCGATAAGTTTAGCGGTGACTATCCCTTGTTTCCCGGTTACTTTCCAGAAAACCGCGATCTGTGTCAGACCGCTCGTCTCTGGAGTCTTGCGGTTCGACGAAACAGGTAGGCGCGTCACCGTTGGCATTGAGTTGGTTGATCAGGGTCGGCTGGCCCTGTTCATTGAACATTACCTGACCGACACCTGCCGAGTTCCATAAGCGTTCACCGGCCTTGCTGTGCTCGGGCATGCGCGGAACAACCTTCATAAGGCGGCGCTTGGTGAACCAGTTAAGAGGTGAGCGGGGGGAGTATAACCAGCGATTCAGCCGATCAAAAGTGTCCAGCAGACGACGGGGGAATTCATTCTTGATGCCACTGCTGGTGATTTGCCAGATGTGAGGCCCGCCACTGCGCTGACGGATCAGGATTTCGTAGACGAACGAGTAATGCACATCACCCGAGAGGATCACGTAATTGCCTGGGGTTCTGGAATGGCGAAAGATGTTCAGAATGACGTTGGCTGCGCCACGATGCGCCATCCAGTTTTCCGCATCGACCAGCAACGGGTAGCCGCACCAACTGAAGACACGCTGTATCGCCTCAATCAACTTGACGCCGAACACGGGGGCAGGTGACACGATAATCGCCGATTTATGGTCGATCAGCTCCTGTTGCAGTTCACTGAGCGCTTCCCAGTCCAACAGGCCGGACGGGTGATTGAAATTCGATTCACTGCGCCAGCGTCGGGTGCGCGTATCCAGTACCACCAGCGCCGGGCTGGTCGGCAGAACGTAATGCCACTGTTGAAACTTCAGCAAATGATCGATCAGCGCGTCCTGGGCCGTGCTGTCCAGCCAGTTATCCTTGCGCACAGCCGCTGCACTCAGTTCATGTACCTGCCGGACCAGGTCGTTGAGTGCGTCGGGATTGTTACCCCAGCCCTGGCAGAGCAGATAGGCGAGCAGGGCATTGCCGATGATGCGTTTCGAGAAGGGATGGCCGTACGCGGTTTCTTCCCAGTTTGCCGACAGGTTCCAGTCATCGGTGATGTCATGGTCGTCAAAAATCATCATGCACGGCAGGTGAGCCATCGCACGCGCCACGCCCTCAAGCCCCGCAGTGAAATCCTCGACCAGTTGCTGCTCTGGCATAACGCTCGACTTCGTCGGCTTCCAGATGCGGCTTGCCTGGCTCGATCAGGGTCCAGGGCGTGGGTGACCAGACCAGCAGGTACATCGCCACCACTTCCGCCAGAGTGACCAAATGGTTATCCGCGGTGCTGCTGGTAAATACCGGCTTGCTGGTGCCACCAAAGAACCGCTCACGCAGCGTGTCGTTGCTTTTCAGGGCGGGTAGCAGGTCGGCACGCTGGTAATAGCTGGCCGGGTGCGCATAAAGGCTGGTGCTGTCGTCGACAACAGCACCGTCGAGTTGCTCATCGAACAACCCCAGCCGTTCGATCAGCACATGAATGGCGCGCAGCATCGGCCCGGCGACATCGTCGGCGTAGATCTGATCGCCGCTCATCATCAACAGCGCAGGGCGTTGCAACGGGTCCTGGTTGTCGGCCAACAGGCGATCCACGCAGAGCAGACCCTCGGCCGCGCTGTGATGTGGCTTGCGACACGAGCCATGCAAGAGCTGATCAATGCTGCTGCGCACTACGAAATTCGGATAACGGGCACCGTCGTACAGCAGGTGCGGCGCCCACTCGGCGATACCGCCCGGTTCGCCATCTACCAACAGGTCGTAATCGATCCAGGTGTCCAGGGGCAGCTCGGCCTCCAGTTGCAGGTCGATCAGATGAATGAATGCGTGGCGACCTACTGCGACGATCTGGCATTGCTGATCGGTCAGTGAATGGTCGTTGAAGTCATCTGCTGCATTCTCAACGCCATGACGCAGACGCAGTATCAGCTTGAGCGGGCGCGAGCCCACCAGCCACAGTACCAGGCGGCCGGCTTCCTGGCGGCGTAACAGCGGACCGGCAAGGATGGACGGTAATGGACGTTTTTCGGCGGGCGAAGACGGCATCCTGATTCGTGGCTCTGACTGATCGTAGGCGGGAAATACTAACGCAGTCAGTGCGGGAAGTTCTTGTTACACCGCTGGGCCGTTACCTTAAGCCTGTTTCAAAGCATTGCGCCATTAGCCCTGAGCCCTTGGCGGCCAATCGGATGAATGTCACTTCAGTGGTGCTTGATGCTGCCGATAGACGCTTTATACAGAGCCTGAAGCTGCCGGTCCTCGAGCACCGCAGCCCAGCCTCAGCCAGCTGTTAAAACTAGAGATTTCTCCATGAACTGGTTCTACAACGCCAAGCTTTCCACCAAGCTGTTTATCTCATTTGCACTCTGCGCGGTTATCACCCTCGCGGTGGGCATGGTTGCCAGCCGGGGGATCGGTGAGCTTGCCAGCAACCTGAAACTTGCGTTCTCCAACAACCTGGTGTCGGTGTCGAAAACCAACGAGGCCACCATCAATGTTGTCGAGCAGAATCGTGATTTGTATCGCTTGCTTTCGGTCGCCGCCAGCGATGCGTCGCAAAGCGCGAAGGATGAAGTTCTCGCCAGCATGAAAAACAATCGCGCAGAAGCAGAAAAAGCTTACGCGACCTATCGTGCGACACCGCTTGAAGATGACGAGCGCGCTGCAGGTGATCAGATGGACAAGGACTGGCCCGTCTATCAGACGCTGGTCGATCGGGCTGCGGCTGTTGCCTTTTCCGGAGACGTTGCAGCCGCGAGGGCGCTGGTCGAAGGCGACGTTCGCAAGGCCTATCTGACCGTGATGGGTGAGCTGAACATCATAGTCGGCTCCAACAACCGTCAGATAGGCGAAGGTGCAATCGCCGCTGGAAAAACAGAATCATCGGCCAATCTCAATCTGTATATGGGTATCGGCATTGCCTTCGTGGCTGCTTTCCTTTTGGCACTGTTTATCAGTCGTGTGATCAGTTCGCCCATTTCCTCTGCCCTTGTCAGTGCGCAGCGCATTGCCGGTGGCGATTTGACCCAGCCGATCGTCAGCACTCACCGTGATGAAGCAGGCCTGATGCTTACTGCGCTCAGTGATATGCAGAACAGCCTGAAGAGCACTATCGGACAGATCTCCAGCGCTGCCGATCAGCTTGCTTCGGCTGCTGAAGAACTCAATGCCGTTACCGAAGAAGGCAGCCGTGGCCTGACGCGACAGAACGACGAGATTCAATTGGCTGCCACGGCGGTCACCGAAATGACCGCTGCGGTCGAAGAAGTGGCGCGTAACGCCATGTCTACCTCTGACGCCTCAAAGCGGACCAGTACCGAAGCGGCTACCGGGCGTGATCAGGCGCGTGATGCGGTCAGTGCGATCAATAACGTCAGCGCCGAGATCAGCAGCTCCACCTCAATGGTTGAAGAGCTTGCCGGGCGGGTTCGTGAGATTGGTCAGGTGCTGGACGTGATTCGTGGTATCGCCGAACAGACCAACCTGCTGGCCCTCAACGCCGCCATCGAGGCTGCGCGCGCCGGTGAACAGGGCCGCGGCTTTGCCGTGGTGGCCGACGAAGTACGTGCGCTTGCCGCTCGTACTCAGGCGTCCACAGGTGAAATCGAAACCATGATAGGCAGCGTGCAGGCCAGTGCCGATCAGGCTGTGCGAGCCATGGGTAACAGCCGTACCCTCGCCAGCAATACTCAATCCCTGGCTCAGGCCACCGGCCAGTCGCTGGAGCGCATTGCGCAGAGCATTGCCGAAATCAACGATCGCAACATGCTGATTGCTACCGCGTCCGAAGAGCAGTCGCACGTTGCGCGCGAGGTGGATCGCAACCTGATCAACATTCAGGACCTCTCCACCCAGACCGCTGCTGGCGCTCACCAGACCAGCGCTTCAAGTCAGGAGCTGTCTCGTCTGGCGATTTCCTTCAACAACCTGGTAGGCAAGTTCAAGGTCTGACGCAAGCGTCAGGACGCTGATACCGGCAGACGCTTCTGGAAAAAGAAGCGCTTGCTGCCGGGCGGATAGTCGTCAATCTGCCCGAACTCGGTGTAACCGTGGCGGCGATAGAAATCCGGAGCCTGGAAGTCGAAGGTATCCAGCCAGATCCCTGCACAGCCTTTCTCGACCGCAAGATCCTCAGCCATCTGCATCAAACGCGAGCCCATGCCTTGCCCCCGGGTTTGCTCCGGCACCACCAGCAACTCGATGAACAACCATTGATAAAGAATGCGTGCGTGCAGGCCACCGAGAATTTCCCGGGTCTGATCATCGCGAATGAACATCGCCACTTTCTCTGACTTGCCGTCACCCGCTTGCTCGGCGTTAAAGCGCTTCAGTGGTTCCAGAATCGCCAGGCGATCTTCTTCTGTAGGGTTGTTATTGACATCAATGTGAACGCTCATGCGCTGGCTCCTGGCCTTGGTTTGCGCGACGAGCTTAAAGCGGCCTGGATGTGGGGTAAAGCCGGGCCCTGCAAAGCGTCATTTCACGCAAAGCAAACACAGTTACGTCCGGCGCGCTTGGCGGCGTAGAGGGCATTGTCAGCAGCGCTGATCAGGTGGTCGGCAGTGGTCTGCGGCGCGGTTGCACACGCTACCCCCAGGCTTACAGTAACGAACGCGCTTTCGCCCAGCACCGGGTGCGGCAACTTGAGCGCCGCGACAGCGGCCTGCAGGGCGTCGGCCATTTCTCTGGCCTGTCCGGCATCGCCATTCATCAGAACCAGAACCTCTTCACCGCCAAAACGAAACGCCACGGCTCCATTTTCATGCGCGCTTTGCTGGATTTTCTGACAGAGCAACTTGAGGCAGGTATCGCCTTGTGGGTGTCCATAGTTGTCGTTGTAGGATTTGAAGTGATCGATGTCCAGCAGGATGATGGCCACGTCCGCCGGTGTTTTACGCGCGCTTTCCCAAACCGAGGTCATCACTTCGTCCTGATAGCGTCGATTGAACAGGCGGGTCAAACCATCGGTGCGTGCGAACTCCATCAACTGCACTTGCAGCAGGCGTCCGCGAAGCGCGAACAGATAGCTCATGCGGCTGGCGCGCTCCAGAAAATACGAAGCCATTAACAGCAGCGCTACCGTGGAGACGAACAGCACTGCATTGGCCTGCCAGATCACAAAGTCCGCGAAATTGGCAATGTAGGTTGTCACCAACTGGATGATCAGCATGCATGACATCGCGGCGGCTGCATGGCGCAGGGGCAATTGCTGGATCATGGTGCAATAGGCCATGATCAACAGCATGCCCAGTTGATAAAAGATTTGATACGGGCTCTGGCTGTGAATCATCACCAGCATGGGCATGAGCGAGCACAGTACCGTCGCGGTCGCAGCTGTCGTTTCCATTGCCCAGCGAGTGGAAAAGCGTTGCGCCAGCACTAACAGCACAATAAACATCGGCGTGATCAGGCACAGACGCCCCAGCGCCACATAGACAAATACATCCCGCAGAATCAACCAGTCACTGATCAGAAACAGGTTGTAGATCAGGCTGCCACCAATCCCCACCGCCGTCAGAAATTCGCGCCGCTGTGGCCTGGTTTCCGCCTGGTAGCGTCGCTCAAGCACACGGCTGAAGCGCAACGCACCCACACCTGAAGTAATCGTCTGCTCTACCTCCGCAAGGAGTTGTGCATCTTCAGGATTGGGGCGTTCAAGGGCGGAAACGAGCATGTGACACCGGTACATTAACATCGAGAGACATTAGGACATCACGAATGATGTCTTAGTGCTATTAGTGTGTAGTGTGTGGGTCTTGAAGGCGACCGGCGGTTCCTGTCGACTTTCCGGCAAGGCGTCAGGACGACTGCTGTTCTCCTTTTGGTCATCTGCGCTAGGGTCTGTTCCCGTTTCGACGTAACCCATTGATCTCTATGAGAACAGGCCCGTATTGTTGGAGTTCTCACACAACACCAATACGAGCCTGCAATGCCCCGATTAATGCTCAGTGATGAGCACTGGCCGAAGCTTCGAGAAATTTTGCTGCACGAATCGATCTACAACAAGCGAGATTTGCGCACCACGGTTGAAGGCATGCTGTACCGCATGCGTGTGGGTTGCCCTTGGCGAGACCTGCCGAAAGCGTTTGGAAACTGGAGCAAGGTCTACAAGCGGTTCAATGCCTGGTCTGCTTCAGGCAAGTGGGTCAAGGTGCTTGAGGTGCTGATGACCGATCCTGACATGGAGTGGGTTTTCATTGATGGCAGCTATGTAAAGGCTCATCAGCACAGTGCAGGTGCTGCCAGCACGCAGGACCAGGCCATCGGAAAAAGCCGAGCCGGTAACACCAGCAAGATTCACCTGGCTGTAGACGCTTGTGGGCTGCCCATTGCATTTGACGTGACCGGAGGCCAGACCAATGATTGTTCGCAGGCGGCCTCGTTGATTGCCAAGATGCCCAATGCAGAAGTGATCATTGCGGACAAGGGCTACGACACTGAAGCGATACGCGCTCAGGTCGAGCAGCAAGGCAGCAAAGTGGTGATTCCACGAAAGCGCAATTCTCTGAAAGGGAACGCAGATCTGGACAAAGGGTTATATCGCAATCGACATCTCGTAGAAAACGCCTTTGCCCGGTTGAAGCATTTCCGGGCGGCGGCTTCTCGGTTCGACAAACTCAAGAGAAACTATGAAAGCGTCATAGCAATGGCCTGCGCTTTTCTGTGGCTGCCAATGTGAAACGGGAACAGACCCTAGGGTCTGTTCCCGTTTCGACGTAACCCATTGATCTCTATGAGAACAGGCCCGTATTGTTGGAGTTCTCACACAACACCAATACGAGCCTGCAATGCCCCGATTAATGCTCAGTGATGAGCACTGGCCGAAGCTTCGAGAAATTTTGCTGCACGAATCGATCTACAACAAGCGAGATTTGCGCACCACGGTTGAAGGCATGCTGTACCGCATGCGTGTGGGTTGCCCTTGGCGAGACCTGCCGAAAGCGTTTGGAAACTGGAGCAAGGTCTACAAGCGGTTCAATGCCTGGTCTGCTTCAGGCAAGTGGGTCAAGGTGCTTGAGGTGCTGATGACCGATCCTGACATGGAGTGGGTTTTCATTGATGGCAGCTATGTAAAGGCTCATCAGCACAGTGCAGGTGCTGCCAGCACGCAGGACCAGGCCATCGGAAAAAGCCGAGCCGGTAACACCAGCAAGATTCACCTGGCTGTAGACGCTTGTGGGCTGCCCATTGCATTTGACGTGACCGGAGGCCAGACCAATGATTGTTCGCAGGCGGCCTCGTTGATTGCCAAGATGCCCAATGCAGAAGTGATCATTGCGGACAAGGGCTACGACACTGAAGCGATACGCGCTCAGGTCGAGCAGCAAGGCAGCAAAGTGGTGATTCCACGAAAGCGCAATTCTCTGAAAGGGAACGCAGATCTGGACAAAGGGTTATATCGCAATCGACATCTCGTAGAAAACGCCTTTGCCCGGTTGAAGCATTTCCGGGCGGCGGCTTCTCGGTTCGACAAACTCAAGAGAAACTATGAAAGCGTCATAGCAATGGCCTGCGCTTTTCTGTGGCTGCCAATGTGAAACGGGAACAGACCCTAGGGTAACCGCACGGTGAGAGTGGTAAACCGCACGGCCTACTTATCCTGTTCTGATATTTGTTCGGAGCAGCTCGCAAACATAACTTACTGAAAATGACTGCTTGCACATCAGATTCCGCATCTATAGTGATCATATGCTTCGACTCAAGCGCTGTGGGTTGCCTTCGAAGCGAGCGTGCCGAGCGTCATGAATGCACCTCGGCGTAATAAATGAAGTCGCGTCAGCCCGGACCGGAATCCCCTATTTATGAATGCACCTAGAGAATCTGTAATTATCACGGGTATCACTGGCCAGGATGGCGCTTACCTGACTCAGTTGCTGCTGGAAAAAGGTTATACGGTTTACGGCACCTACCGCCGTACCAGCTCGGTCAACTTCTGGCGTCTTGAAGAACTTGGCGTGGCCAGCCATCCGAATTTGCACCTTGTTGAACACGACCTGACTGACTTGAGTGCCAGTATTCGCTTGCTGCAAAAAGCCGAGCCCACCCAGATTTACAACCTGGCGGCGCAGAGCTTTGTTGGTGTTTCCTTCGACCAGCCGATAACGACTGCTGAAATTACCGGCCTGGGCGCAGTCAACCTGCTTGAAGCGATACGCATAGTGAACCCGAAAATACGCTTTTATCAGGCGTCCACTTCTGAAATGTTCGGCAAGGTGCAAGAAGTCCCACAGGTCGAAAGCACCTCGTTCTATCCTCGCAGTCCTTATGGTGTGGCCAAGCTTTACGCGCACTGGATGACGATCAACTATCGGGAGTCGTATGGGATCTTCGGTGTCAGCGGCATTCTGTTCAATCACGAGTCTCCTCTGCGGGGAAAAGAGTTTGTCACCCGCAAAATTACCGATTCTGCCGCACGTATTTCACTGGGTATGTCACAACTTCTGGAATTAGGCAATCTGGATGCCAGACGTGACTGGGGTTTTGCCAAGGAGTATGTCGAAGGCATGTGGCGCATGCTGCAAGCTGATGAGCCCGACTCATTCGTACTGGCCACCCATCGATCCGAAACCGTTCGAGACTTTGTGGCAATGGCCTTCAAGGCTGTCGATATTGACCTGGAGTGGAAAGGTAGCGCAGAGAACGAACAGGGCATTGATGCGGCCACGGGCAAAGCCCTTGTTCAAGTTAACCCAAGATTCTATCGCCCCTCTGAAGTGGAGCTGCTTATCGGCAACCCTGAAAAAGCCAGGAAGGTGCTTGGCTGGGAAGCGAACACTAGTCTCGAGCAGCTATGCCGGTTGATGGTGGATGCCGATCTGAAGCGTAACCAGCAGGGAACATCGTTTTAAGCGTCCCTCTTTCATACTCTAGTAGGTGTAGGGTGGGTGTTTCAGGCGTTGTTGATCGCAACGCCCCTCACGCATAAAACCGGTAGCTCAAGCCGTTGCAGCTATCTCATCGCGCCAGTAATTCAGCAGTGTTGTGAGTGTAGACTGCAGCGTTGTGGTGGGCGTCCAGCCAGTGACTTTCTGGATAGCGGAGTTATCACCGAACGCGCAGGGGATGTCAGATAACCGCATTCGTTCGGGATCGTTTATCACATCGATCCTCTCTGAGCTCAGTGCCATGAGCTGACTCAGTATTGCCTCGATACGGACGGGCTCGCCGCTGCAGATATTCAGGCATTGAGGATAGGCTTCCTGCCTGGTGGCCATGTCCAGCAGGGCGACGTAGGCATTGCACACATCACGCACATCGAGAAAGTCTCGCGCCGCTTGCAAGTTGCCGACTTTCAACTGTGGTGCTTGCTTGCCTGCTTCTATCAAGGCGATCTGACGAGCAAATGACGCGGTCGCGAAATCAGCCGATTGCCTGGCACCAATGTGATTGAACGGACGTACGACAATACCGTTCTGGCCACGACGAAAGTACTCATGAAAGGCCGCTTCGGCGGCAAGTTTGCTGGCGGCATAGGGATTCATGGGTTTGCAGACACTGTTTTCGTCGAGCGCAATACCCTGCTTGAATGCCTCGCCGTAGACTTCCGATGAGCTGACAAACAACACAAATGCCTGAGGGGCCTTGCGTTGCAATGCCTGTAGAAGGTTCACGCTGCCCATGACGTTGGTTTGCCAGGTGGCCAGAGGGTCCTGGAAACTGGTAGGCACATGCGTAATAGCCGCCAAATGCACAACGTGAGTGGGATTTGCCTGAGACACCACTTGCTCAAGGCCAGCGGCGTCGCGAATGTCACAATGCAGCGATTCGGCAGCATAAGCGGAGCGGGGAGAGTCAGGGCTCACCAATGCAACAATATGGTGCCCGGCGTGCTGCAGCTTACGGCACAGCATCTGCCCGACAAAACCGTTTGCACCGGTGATCAGAATGCGTCGCATCATTGAGGGTCCTTAATGGCGTTGCTGCAAGTAAGTGAGTCTAGCAGGCAATAGCTGGTCAGCCCGTTGTGACCTATGGCTCCTGCATTTTGTTTCGCCTTGCACATTCGTTATCAGCCTGCCCATTCAAGGTTCCGCAATTGCAGGCCCCGGTTATGCGGGGAACCCACATCAATTCAATCTGCCATCATCAGACGAAACGCCTTAATCCCGTCTACGCTTAGGCCGATACATACGTACAACCCACTACTGGTGCCGTCATGTTCAACACTCGCTTGAAAAAGGAATTACAGGCACAACACGCCGAGTTATCGATGTATCGGCAAATGCAGAAAGGGATGGACGCGCGTATGGTGTCGCTGAGTCTGGACGCCAACAACCGTATCGTCCATGCCAATGACAACTTCTTAAGGGCGCTTGGTTATTCTACCGACCAGTTGCTGGGCAAGGATCTGGACCAGATGGTGCCGTCCTACGTCAAACAGCTCGATTGCTACCGTAACCTCAAGCTGGCGGTGCAGAAAGGTGAGTCGGTGATCGACAACTACCGTTTTCTGCATGCCAACGGCAGTCTGGTGTGGATTCGTGCCATGTGGCAGCCGGTTTTGGATGACCAGGGCAAACTGGTGACCTTGCAATGCTACGGGTCGGACATCACCCAGACCGTCGAGACCGCTGCCGAGAACTCTGCGTTCATTCAGGCATTGCTGCGCTCTACCGCCGTGATCGAGTTCGATCTTGGCGGCCACGTGCTCACGGCCAATGATCAGTTTCTGCGTGGCATGGGTTACAGCCTGGCGCAGATCAAGGGCAAGCACCACAGCATGTTCTGTGATCCGGCTGAAACTTCACTGGCACCGTACCGGGAGTTCTGGGCGATGCTCAACCGCGGCGAGTTCGTCGCAGGGCGCTTCAAACGTATCGACAGCAGCGGGCGTGAGGTCTGGCTGGAGGCTACTTACAACCCGGTTCATGATGCTCAGGGCAAACTCTACAAGGTCGTCAAGTTCGCCACGCTGGTGACCGATCAGGTCGCCCGCGAAGATGAAGTCAGCCAGGCGGCCAGCGTGGCGTTTGAAATCTCCCAGCAGACCGACGTCAGCGCCCAGCGCGGCGCGGATGTGGTGCAGAACACTGTGCAGACCATGCGCAAGATATCCGAAGAGATGCAGTCGGCATCGTCGGGCATCGAAGCACTGGGCAAGCAGTCTCTGTTGATCAGCTCCATCGTGCAGACCATCGGCGGCATCGCCCAGCAGACCAACCTGCTGGCGCTCAATGCCGCCATCGAGGCCGCGCGCGCCGGTGAGCAGGGCAGGGGCTTTGCCGTGGTCGCCGATGAAGTCCGCCAACTGGCCGGCCGCACCAGCGCCGCGACCGAAGAGATCGTCAGCGTCGTGCAGCAAAACCAGTCGCTGGCCGATGAGGCGGTACGCGGCATGGCCAACAGCCGCACTCAGGCGGAACAGGGTCTTTTGCTGGCCAACGAGGCGGGCGCGGTGATCGTCGAGATTCAGGAGGGGGCCAAACAGGTGGTAGGCGCAGTGGGTCGGTTTGCCAATCAGTTGAAGTAGCAGCTGACGTCACTGTCGGTATTTCAGGTGTTGCAGGGCACGGACGACCGGCAACACCTGATAGCTCTGGCATCATTTTTGGACGGCAGGCAGAATGCGCCGCAGTTGGTCAGTGATCACCTTCGCACTCAAGTGTTGTGAATCACTGGTTCCACTCTGACAAGGATTGGTTGGATGCTGCTTGCTGTACTTACCGTTCTCAATGCCCTTTGCCTGATCGGTGGCTTGCTGTTCAACGCAGAGTTGTTGAACAAGGCTGGCGCCGATATTCCCCTCAAAAACCTGCAGGCGCTGGAAATATACGGGCAGAGCCTTGCCGCAGTGAGCGTGTGCCTGGCGGCCTGGCGCCTGTGTATCTGGGCTCATGGGAAATGGGGACATCAGCAGCATCTCATGCGCTCCATCCTGCTCAGTACCGTGGTACTGGCCCCGTTGACCTGGTGGGTTCAGGGTGTGGTCCCGGACGCGATTGCTGAAGCGTTTCCGGCCGATCTGCGGGTTTACAGCCTTTACGCCTACGTGACGAAAAAAGGCCTGCTCTACGATTCGGTGCAGATACCCGGCATTCCCTATCAGGAATATCGCGACAAGGGCGAGGGCAAGGCCTTCATCGCCAATCTTGGCGTACTCATGAGTGTTCAGGGCTCGTACGTCGAGCAGATTGGCCACAATTTTCAGGGCTTCGCCCAAACCGTCTTCAAGGGCTATACCCGACGCAACGCCGATAGGCTCTACAGCCGGCTGCAAGCGGAAGTCATCCCGGTCTTTGACGATATCGCCCGTGAATACGCAAAGGTAGAAGCCTTGCGGCGCTCTGGCGTAGCGGGCAATAAACGCAAACCGCTTGCCCTCCCGAACGCAGCCCTGCAACAGGACCCGCCGAGCGCCGAAGACTACGCGTTGGCGATGCCTTCAGGCCTGCGTACCCGTCAGGCGATGGCCAACACTGCGCAGGTGCGCGGCATGGCGCGGCATGGCGCGTCAGGTCCTGGGCCCGCTCTACGTGGAAGGAATGGACCTGCTTGTCACGCCCAATCAGTTCAACACGTACCTCAATGGCATCGCCAGCAACATGGCCAGCGACGTTGCGCGCACTGATGTGCATGGCGCACAGAGCCTGAGCGTCCTCAAAAACATGTGGTTCGTACCCTGGTCGTTGCTGAGTGGTCTTTTCATGGGCGCGCTCAATATCGTCGGGTTGTTGTTGTCGACCGTCGAGCAGCGCGCGTTCATACAGAAGAGGCTTGTCGCCGTCAGAGCGGCAGCGGTGGCCCTGATCGTGATGGTTCCATTGCTCGCCGGCAACGCAATCATTCAATCGCCAGGCTATCGCACTGCGTTCAAGGACATCGAGGCCGGCCCGACCCTCATGGCCGGTGTCTTTCATTGGGCGATGTCTGCAGAAGCCATGTTGTACAACTTGACCAGACCTCTGCTCGACGCCGAGTGAAACGTTTCAAAAGGGAGCAAGCCCCGTGCGCAAGAAATTCGTTGCATCAATTCTGGCGGTAAGCATCGCCACCTCAGTCACCGGATGCGCGCAGATGGGCATCAGCAAGGAACAGGCGGGTACTGTGATCGGCGGTATCGCCGGTCTGGCGGTCGGTGCAACGATGGGCAAGGGTAACGGTCAGATCGCAGCCGCGCTGATCGTTGCAGGCATCGGCGGCTATATTGGTAACCGCATCGGTCAGTTGCTCGACGACAGGGATAAACACGCACTGGCGCTGCGCACTCAGGAAGTTCTGAGTCAGCCCGCAACTCCTGTAGCGCAGCCCACGGCCATCTGGCGTTCCGATCACTCCAATGCAAGCGCCCGGATCACGCCAGGCCCGGAGTTCAAGGCGGTCCGGACCATCGATGTCAAACGCACGCCCAACATTCAGGGCGTGCCGTCGATGAAGCTTATCAATCAACCCTATGTCACCCGGTCTACCCTCAACGTGCGCTCTGCACCGAACATGAACGCTGACAAGGTGGGCAGCCTGCCGGGCAATACGCAATTCACTGCCGTGGGTTCTACCGGTGACTGGATTCTGGTGGGGCGCAAGGGCGTGACCGTGGGCTACGTGCACAAGGACTACGTGATGACGCAGTCCGATGCCGATACCAGAAAGAGGCTTGCTGCAGTCAGGTTCGATGATATGAATGTGTCGGCCAGCAAAGAGACTGAAGCATTCGATCTGGGCTCAATCTCTTCCTTGCCCTCTGGCAAAACAGCGGCCGAGACTACTTGTCGACCGCTTTCTGTAAGCCTGGAAGCCAACGGTGGCACCACTGAAAAGCAGGAGAACACATTCTGCAGGCAGGCCAATGATACGTGGGAGTTGATTTGACGCAGGGCCTCTACCGGGCAGTCAGTGCCGAATAACTGTTCATCAGGTTACGGTAGTTCGGGATCCGCTCGGACAGCAGGTTGCCCAGCCCTTCGATATCGTTGCGCCAGTCACCTTGCAGCTCACAGGCCACCGAGAACCAGTTCATCAACTGCGCACCTGCCTGGGTCATACGCGACCAGGCGGCTTGCTGGACAGTGGTGTTGAAGGTGCCGGATGCATCGGTGACCACGAAAACTTCAAAGCCTTCAGCCAGTGCCGACAGGGTCGGAAAGGTCACGCACACGTCAGTCACTACCCCGGCGATGATCAACTGCTTGCGGCCGGTCGCCTTGATCGCCTTTACAAAATCTTCGTTGTCCCAGGCGTTGATCTGGCCTGGACGGGCGATGTATGGCGCATCGGGGAACATGGCCTTGAGTTCCGGCACCAGCGGGCCGTTGGGGCCTTGTTCGAAACTGGTGGTGAGGATGGTCGGCAGTTCGAAGAAGCGGGCCAGGTCAGCCAGGGCCAGGACGTTATTCTTGAACTCGTTCGGCGTGAAGTCCTGTACCAGCGAGATCAGGCCTGTCTGATGATCGATCAGCAGCACGATGGCGTCATCTTTGTTCAGGCGGCTGTAAGGGGCGTTTTTCATGGTCAAGTCCTTTCGTTTGGGTAGGTGAGGTGTGGCGTTCAACGTGGGTTCAGATTAGTAGCTCACCGGAAAGGGAAAAAGCGCCTGACGCGCGTTTTACTGTCTCTTCACAGTGGACGATACTGTCCCAAGTGCTGCCCTCCCTACGAATCGCCTACCCAGAAACCGCCCCGGCCTTGCCAGCCTCCACCGCAAAGCGTTTGAGCGTCGACACACTGGCAGCGGGGTCGAGCACATCCGACACCACCTGGAAGCGGGTCAGCATCTGCTGCTCGCTGAGGTCCACCGCCACGTAGCCACGCTGGCGGCTGTCAAAGAACTTCACATGGGGGTTGAGCCCCAGAATGCTGTTGAAGGCGTCGAATGGCGGTCCGCTGGATGTCACCGAGGTGCCGACGAATTCAGTGGCGACGACGGCTGAGTCCGGATTGCCCGCATCGGCGTGCAGGTCGGTGGTCCAGAACGAATGGATATCGCCACCCCAGAACACCGGGTTGCGGGTCTGCTGGCGTTGCAGGGATGCCAGCATGCGCTCGCGGGTCGCCGCGTAGCCGTCCCAGCCGTCGGTCCAGTGGCCCAGCGCCTGCGTTTTGAGATTGCGCTGTTCCAGTGGAGCGACCAGCAAGTCCTGGGCAATGACATTCCATTGTCCAGGTGATTCAGCGAAGCTGCGGTCCAGCCAGGCTTCCTGTTCCCAGCCGAGCATGGTGCGTTTCGGGTCACTCAGATCCGGGCAGTCGCTGGGCGCTACGTAGCCTCGACGGCTGCCGTTGGCCTGGATGCATGCCTGTTCGGAGCGATATTGCCGACCGTCGAGTACATGGAAACGTGCCAGGCGGCCATAGTCCAGGTTCCGGTAAATACGCATGTCCGGTCCTTTGGGCAGGCTGCTCGCGCGCAAGGGCATGTGCTCGTAAAACGCCTGATAAGCGGCGGCTCTGCGACGTAGAAAGCTGTCCACCGGAACATTCGGGTCCTGGGACCACTGCGCCGCGTAGTCATTCTGTACTTCGTGATCGTCCCAGGTGGCCACGCTCGGCGCGCAGGCATGCAGCGCATGCAGGTCAGGGTCGGTCTTGTACTGCGCGTATCGGTTGCGATAGCCCGCCAGGTCCATCGGGTCTGAGGTGGCATGGCGGCGCGGGAACTGTATGTTTGTGGGAGAAACGTTCATTTCATAGATGTAGTCGCCGAGAAAGAACACCATGTCAGGTCGCTCCGCAGCCAGGTGCCTGTAGGCGCTGAAATATCCCGCCTCCCAATGTGAACACGACACGAAGCCGAACCGTGCCGAGACCATGGCGGTTGCCAGCGGCGCAGTGCAGGCCTGACCCACGGCGCTTTGCGCGCCCAGACTTTCGAACTGATACCAATAGGGACGTCCAGGCTGCAAACCGCCCACTTCAATATGTACTGAATGAGCAAAGCGCGGTTGAGCGGTCGCTTGCCCCGTACGTACGACGCGAGTCATCGCTGCATCGCTGGCGATTTTCCAGCGTACTTCGACGGGTTTTTTCAGGCCGCCGTCGCCCGTGGCTGTCATCACCTGTGGCGCCAGGCGTGTCCAGATCACGAAGCCGTCAGGCAGCGGGTCGCCGGATGCCACGCCCAGCGTGAACGGATAATCGACACCTGCGCTGCGGGCAAACGGGCTGAGGATCGATAGCAGCGTGGCACCGGCCACGCCGGTAATGATGCGTCGGCGATCCGGATTGAAGTCAGTCATTGCGCGGCCTCTGCTGGTTCGTACTGCGAGCGCAACAGCCCGAACAGCAACATGTCTTTGAAAACACCGTTCTTCAAAAATGCTTCTTTCATACAGCCTTCATACGACAGTCCGCACTTCTCCAGCACCCTGGCGCTGGCCATGTTGTCGGCAAAGCACTGACCGGCGATGCGGTTGAGGTTCATGACGGTGAAGCCATGCATCAGCAAACCCTGCACCGCCTCGCTGGTGTAGCCCTGATTTCGGTAATCGGCACCGATCCAGTAACCCAGGTTGCCGCTGCGATGCGAGGTTGACAGGCGCAGTGAGACGACCCCGGTCAGTTCCCCGGTTTCCTGGGCATGAACCCCCAGGCTCAATGTTCGTCCAGCGGCGAATTGTTCCGGTGCATCGGCAATGAACGCCTGTGCATGCTCCAGGGTATAGGGCGAGGGGACTGTGGCCGTCATGTTCGCAATCACGGGGTCGTCAGCCAGTCGCGACAAGGCGCTGGACTGCTCGGCTCGCAACGGGCAGAGCAATAGTCGTGAGCTGCGGATACTGGGCATATCGAGACGCATCCCGGGTTTTCCGTTGAGTTGAATACTCAAGAATTGCCGCGTTTCCATGGCGTTTTTATGACGGCTGCGAGAAACATTTTAGTGCCATCAAAAGAGCTTACAAAGGCCATGTAACAGTCATGTAAACCTAACTGATCGGTCATATTCGGTTGCTAGATTCTCGGCCTCTGACAAGAAGGGCGGATGGTATGAGAACGTGGGACGAACCTAAAAAACGCAAGGCGCACATCGAACTGATCCCGATGATCGACGTGATGATGTTTCTGCTGGTTTTTTTCGTACTGGTCAGCCTGAACGTGATTCCGGCTCTGGGGATGAAAACCCAGCTGCCGAGCGCCAGCAGTTCACAGCAGCTCAAGCCGCAGAACAAATCGATCCTGACCCTGGGCCTCAACGGCGAATTACAGCTTGATGGCAAGGCGACCACAGTCGAGGCTCTGGTGCCTGCCTTGAAGGCGCTGGAAAAGCCCGATACTAAAACCACCATTATCGTCAACAGTGACAAGGGCGTTGAGGTCGCACGTCTGGTCGAGATCATGGACACCTTGCGTCTGGGTGGCTTTACCTCGGTCTCCATTGCCACGCGTAAATCCTGACCATGTATGTCCTGTTTCGTGTACGTCAGTGGCTCGCAGGCCTGCCAGCGCTGGTGGCGCTCATCGTGATTGTGATGGGGGTGCAGACGCGGGCCCTTAAGGTAGAGCCGGTTTATGACCAGTCAGCCGTGGAGCTGGCGTTGATCGAGCCTGAGCCTCCAGCGCCAGAGCCCGTGGTGCCGACCGAGCCGCTTCCGGTTCAGCCTGAAGAGCCGCCACCAAGGCCGCCCGTGGTGGAAAGCGAAGACGCCGAGCCTGCTCCGCCACCGCCCAAGCCCATGCCTAAACCTGTGCCCAAGCCCGTGCCCAAGCCCAAGCCGGAACCCAAGCCGCGCCCGGAACCGGTGCCCAAGCCAGCCCCGGCGCTAGTAAAGCCCGCCGAGCCGGTCCAGGCCCCCAGTAAGCCTGTGGCCAGCGCTGCCGTCGCGCCGCCTCAGCCACCGGCGCAGCCGAAAGTAGACACGCAGGGCCTCGAAGGCGGCTACCTCAAAGGGCTGCGTAACGATCTGGATGGCTACAAACAGTACCCGACCGGACGCCAGGCCTCACTGGAGCGTCCGAGCGGCGAAGTGGTGGTGTGGTTATTGGTTGATCGCCAGGGGCGAGTGCTGGACTCCGGCATTCAGACCCAGGCGTCCAGCATGCTGCTCAACCGCGCAGCAGCCAACAGTCTGCGACGCATCAAGCAAGTCAAACCGTTTCCCGAGCAAGCCTTCGGCGGGCGTAGCGAACAGCGCTTCACCGCCACCTTCAACTACAGCGTGCAATAGCACTGACAAGGAACAGAGTGATGAAGCTTTCCAGAATTCACCTTGCGTTGGTCGCCGCTGGCATGAGCCACGGCATGGCCATGGCTGATTCGAGTGCCAGTGACGTCGGCACCATTGGCGTACAAGGGAAGGCGACGGTTGGCGGTGGCTACATGGTTCAGGAGGAGAGCATCAAGGCGCGCTCCACGGTGACCAAGGAGGCGCTCGACAAGCAGACCGCAACAGGTAACGCGATCGATAAACTCAAGTACACGCCGGGCCTGAATATCTCCAGTGAAGATGCCACCGGCCTGTCGGGCTTTCGCTTTACCATGCGCGGCCTCAACTCCGATCAGGTCGGCATGTCGGTAGACGGTATGCCGATCAACGACTCTGGCAACTATGCACTGTAGTAAGTTAGGTGGAATGCTTCTGGGCTACGCTTATTCTGTCGACGTTCTGGGGGATTGGCCATGGCCTCTACTGCCTCTTATGAGCACGTGCTTCACCGCTACCCTAGCGTTCAGGAATGGCTGGAACTGCTCGGGAACCTGGGAAGAGCGCCGGCTACCTTGGAGGCGTATGGCCGGGGGTTAGCGCACTACCTGCTCCACTGCGAGGCCTCCAGTCTGGAGGCTGAATCCATCACATTTGAGCAAGTCACGCTCTACATCCGTCGGCTACTGCCCGGGCAAGAAAACGCGGTGGCGAACTCGACCTTGCACCAGCGCCTCACCGCGATCCGCCTGTGGTACGACCACCTGGTGTTTCAGGGGCGTTGCGCACAGAATCCGGTACCTCGCGGCCAGCACGGCCGCCTGTGTCAGATCCCTGGACATTCAGGGTTTGTGAGAGGGCTGGTGCCTCGCCTGATAAAGCTGCCCGACATCCCCACGGATGAGCAGTGGCGTTACTTTCTCAGCATTGCGGCCAGGTCGTCTATTCGTGATCGACTTATGCTCTCGTTGGCGTACTGCGGTGCGCTCCGTCGTGCCGAACTGGTGGGCCTGAGAATCGAAGACCTGGATCTCGCCCATCGACTCATTTCAGTGCGCGCAGAAACGACCAAAGGCCGACGCAGCCGTGTCGTGTGCTACAGCCCTGACATTGCGCCGATACTTGGGACGCATCTTCATGCCCTTCGTCTGGCCGGTCGGTCGAAAGGAGCCCTGTTTCGATCCGAGTCTGATCGCAATCGAGGTTCGGCACTCACGCGGTGGACGTGGAGTAAAACGGTAGAAAGATGGGCCAGAGACTCAAATCTGTCATGCCTTAGCACACACACTTTTCGTCATCTGCGACTCACGCATTTGGCTCGTGCGGGGTGGAAACTGCATGAGTTGACGGCCTATGCAGGTCACCGGGATCCGAAGACCACCTTGATTTATGTGCACCTGTCGGGCGCGGACCTGACTGCAAGATTGGCGCATTCGGTGGGTAGTCTGGACGCCCGACTGTTCGCTGAACTCTTCAAGTCGGAGTAATCGTCACGGGAGCATTATTGACCATGAGCTACGTGCCATTTGATGTGGATCATTATGAGCGTCAAGAGGAATTGTCGGATCTGGAGCGCACCGTACTCTCGAATCATCTCTGCCGTTCCGACTGGCCCTATCTGCGATCGATAATGCTTACGCTTATAAAGCCCTTGATTGACCTCGTCGCCCACAGCGGTGTTTCGGATCGATTAGCCGTTCCTTCAGTGGCGGCCATTCTTTGGCAGGTCAGCAAAACCGGTATGCCTTATTGGTGCTGGTCAGAAACGCAATGGCTCACTTTGCTTAACACCCGTGCCGGTTCTCGTCCCTATCTTGCTACAGTCGCTTACCATCTGGGCGGTTTCCATACGCCTCAACGCATTGCTAAATTTCGCCAATCTGCAATTTACGCATCATTTATTTTTGGACACGAGATATTCGAATCTGAACATGCTCGTTTAAGCGCGGAGTTAAAATCGCTGGGGTATAAGGCCCGTCACCTCGACCAATTCGTGACCAGTGTGCTCGGTGCACTGATGTTGGAAAACGGCGACCCCCGTCTTGAAACCTTCACCGAGGCGCTTTTGCTAAAAGGCCAAGCGCATCGAAGCGACGGTGTGGCAAGGTTGGTTGGAAAAGTTTCACACGGACTCGCCGCACTTGGGATTTTGGAAAAGCCATTGCGCATGCGCGGCTACGTGAGTTGGCGTGAAAAAAGTATTGAGGGTATCGATCCTGCCTGGGCGCGATGGTGTCGTCGATGGCGAGACACCTCCACCTTGCGTCCCCGCACTCGAGAAAGTAACTATAGCTTTATTTTGAGAACCGGCATCTGGCTAGCGCGTGAACAGCCTTTGGTGAGTTCACCTTTCGACTGGAGCATGTCGACCTGCGCCGCGTTTATTGCAGCAGTTGATAGGATGACGGTCGGTGAGTGGGCCCTGGAGTCGGCTCGTGATACTAAGTTAAAGGGGTTAGGGAATCTCCGAACAAGTCCCGGTTATGCGAAAATCGCCTGACCACCTGATCCGAGCCTCCCATGAGCCAGATGAGCTTTTCCGATTTCGAATATGCCAGCAAGCGCAAGCAGACACGCCGCGAACGCTTCCTCGCCGAGATGGATCAGGTCGTCCCCTGGACAGGTCTGCTGGGCCTGATCGAACCGTTCTACCCCAAGGCCGGCGGTGGCAGAAAACCTTATCCGCTGGAAACCATGCTGCGCATTCACCTGCTGCAGAACTGGTTCTCCCTGAGTGATCCGGCCATGGAAGAAGCGCTCTACGAAATCACCCCCATGCGCCAGTTTGCACGCCTGACGTTGAGTGCGCCGATACCGGAAGACACCACGATCATGAACTTCCGGCACCTGCTGGAGAAACATCAACTGGCTCCTGCAATCCTCGCGGTCATCAACGGTTATTTGCAGGAAAAAGGCCTGTCGCTGCGCCAGGGCACCATCGTCGATGCCACCATTATTCATGCCCCAAGCTCGACCAAGAACAAAGACGGCGAGCGTGATCCCGAGATGCATCAGACAAAGAAGGGTAACCAGTATTTCTTCGGTATGAAGGCCCACATCGGCGCTGACGTTGAGTCTGGACTGGTTCATCACGTCCATGGCACTGCGGCCAATGTGGCCGATGTCACTCAAGTCGCCGAACTGCTCCACGGGGAAGAAAACGCGGTCTATGCGGACGCTGGCTACACCGGTGTCGAGAAGCGTGAAGAGCACGAAAATCGTAACGTGATCTGGCAAATCGCGGCGCGGCGCAGCACGTATTCCAAGCTGAACAAACGCAGCCTGTTGTACAAAGCCAAGCGCAAGATCGAGTACTGCAAAGCGCAGACACGCGCCAAGGTCGAGCATCCGTTTCGGGTCATCAAGCGCCAGTTTGGTTACGTGAAAGTACGCTTTCGTGGGCTGATGAAAAACACGGCCCAACTGACCACGCTGTTCGCCCTGTCGAACCTGTGGATGGCTCGAAAGCGACTAATGGGTTTGGGTGAGTTGCGCGCTTAACACGGAAAACCGAGCGAAAAACGCGCTCGACTCACACTGCATCAGACCGTTTTCAGAAAAATAGCGCTATGTGCCTGGCAAATTACGGCTTGCCACCGCTGCGCGGCAAGTTGATCGGAGCATCCTTAGGTCAACCGATTGCTGCCAACTCAAAACGCCATTTTCTTCATGCCCTGCGGCGATTTTTTATCGACTGTGAGCTATGGGGATGGGGGCGTTTAAATTTCAGTCCGCGTCATCATTTGGCTACCCCGCTTACCGTCGCCTTCAATTCAGCGATCAACCCACGTGTGATTGACGACTCAAGCTGGCTCAAGTTGATTTGGGCCAGCCTGAACTTGGAGCGTAAGGACTTACTCTCGGAAATTCACTACCCCTTAGCGATGATGCAGGCTGTGGCTGTGGTGTGGACACACACCGGGCTACGCAATAATGAAATTATGCGACTGTCCATAGGGTGTGCGCATGCCCAGCCCCATGAGGTGGTACACGACGACGGAACCACAATTCCACCAGGGACCTTGTGCTACCTCGATATTCCAGCCAGCAAGACGTTCAAGGCTTTTGTCAAACCCGTGGCGGTGGTGGTTAAAGAGCGAATCGACGCCTGGCTTCAAGAAAGACCGGTGAACCAGGCACCGCTTATGGATGAACGAACCGGGGAGAAGGTTAGTTACCTGTTTCAATTTCGGGGCAAGCGCATGGGCGCGGGAGTCATCAACCGTACGATTATCCCGATGCTATGTGCAAAAGCAGGTGTCCCGCTAGACGACAGTCGGGGTCGTATTACCAGCCATCGGGGGCGCGCCTCGGTCGTGACTGCATTGGCGAGCGTTCCGCAGGGTATGTCGCTAATGGAGCTGATGCAGTGGTCTGGGCACAGTTCGCCCAGTTCTACGCTCCACTACATCCGCATCCGCCCCACCAAGCTGGCGGCAGCATTTGTTAAAGCGGATCAAATGTCGCACATGGTGTCAGTGCTTATCGACCACGACGTAATCGCGCGCCATTCATCTGATCCCTATACCTTTTATGATCTGGGCGATTCGTACTGTTCAAATCCGTTCTGGAGCAGTTGTCCCCATCGAATGGCGTGTGCCGGCTGTGATTTTAATGTTCCTAAAGCCAGCGCCCGAGCGCAGGCGTTGGAAAGTAAAACCTCCATCGGACATTATCTGGAGGCCGTGCCCCTGACGGCCGATGAGCGGGCTATTGTTGAAGGTGACCTGGCAAAATTGGATGGACTTATACGCAAGCTCGATGATGTGCCGACGCTGGATGGCAGAACACCCAGTCAAATCGAGGCGAAAAAAATTCGATAATCATGGGCGTCCTAATTCGGCGTTTGTCTTGATTCCTTTTGTGCGGAATGAGATGTAATTGTCCATACTTATCTCTCAAAGATATGCAAGCTCCGCCCGTAATCCCCCTGCGGGATCGGGAACAACAGAGACAGATAAGGCAGTAAAAAGACAGTGATCGGCGTCTTTCAACTTCTTTCAAATCCTCTGGACAACTCCCAATCAGTAATGCATCGATCATGTTCTGCTTGTTCCCACTGTGCCGCGTGAACATAGTGGTCCACAACCTCGTTTCCCAAAACCTCGCGCAGCCAGGCCGACTTCGAAGCAACTTCAGTAGCTGCTCGCAGCGTTTTGGGAATTTCTGGTAGCTGAGCATCCCGATAGCCATCCCCGACGAACGGCGATGGCAGATTCAGGTTCTCTTCAATACCCGACAGACCTGCGGCAATAAGGCCTGCGAACGCAAGGTAAGGGTTCAGATCCGCACCGCCTATACGGCACTCTGCTCGGACTGCGCTTGAACCTTCGCCACAGACACGGAAGCCAACTGTACGGTTGTCGTGGCTCCAGGCGACCTTGGTCGGTGCAAAGGTGTCCATCTGAAATCTCTTGTAGGAGTTGATATAGGGGGCCAACAAGAGGGTAATGTCTTTCGAATATTTCAGCAGACCTCCCAAGTAGCTTTTCATCAACGCAGACATACCGCTGGGGGCTGACGCATCGTAAAAAAGCGGCTTTCCGTCCAGAGACCAAAGTGATGAATGGACATGGCACGAGGAGCCGGCGAGCTCATAATTCCACTTGGCCATGAAGGTGATCGCCTTGCCATGCTGCGCCGCTATCTCTTTGCTACCGTGTTTGATGAGGACATGGTGATCTGCCATTAGCAAGGGATCAGCATAACGTACATTGATTTCTCCTTGACCCGCCCCGCCTTCTCCTTTGGTGCATTCAACTGAAACGCCTGCCCCGTAAAGTCCATTTCTAATCGGACGCATAACAGACTCTTGACGTGTCGTCGACAGGATATGGTAATCCTGATTATAGGTTCCGAATGTCTCCAGATTGTTGTAATTCTTTTTTGTTATTGCATCGTAAGTTTCATCAAACACATAAAATTCCAGCTCCGATGCGAAACCGGCGCACAGGCCCAAATCAGCTAATCGGCGCAACTGTTTCTGCAGAATTTGTCTAGGCGAATGAGCCGTAGGCTGGCCAGCGGCATCAAATATATCGCAGATTACTAGTGCGGTTGCATCCAGCCACGGCAGTGACCGCAGGGTTGACAAATCTGGCTTGAGAAGGAGATCTCCGTACCCTCTTTTCCAACTGGCACTGCTGTAACCTGGCACAGGCAGCATCTCCAAGTCATCGGCTAACAAGTAATTGCATGCGTGAGTTTCCTGATAGCCGTGCTGGACAAAAAATTGTGCGTGACAGCGCTTTCCCATAAATCTGCCCTGCATGTCAACCATGCAAACAAGTACCGTATCGATTGAACCAGAGGTAACTGCGCGTTGTAATTCTTCAAATGTCATATTTGTAATCCCACCAAGTGACCAAGGACGAGTTCTTATTTAAACTGGTTTTGCCAAGCGGCATTTGCAGGAAAAGCAGTGATACCCCTTCGACCAGGCCTTACGTTCCGGATCGCGAAACTTCCCCGATTGAAGGCGTGCGAGAGCTATCTTGACCAATGTCGTTCAAGTCGGCCGGTGTCGTTTGAGAAATCTGATTGATCCAATTTCCGAACAAGAGATGGGCGTGGCTGCGCCACTGATTTTTGGGGAGTAACGCTTCACAGTCCTCGGGAAAATAGTTTCTCGGACGATGAACGCATCTGCCTGCCTCTCTGTCGCGAAAATATTCATCCGCCAGTGAGTGCGAGTCATATTCGATATGATTGAAGAAATGAAGGGCGTGATGATTGGGGTCATCGAGCAAACATAAGCCAGTGTCTGGCGAGTCAATCAGAACGGATATACCGCTGTTGGTCGGGATATCGGTGTACCGCATCTCCGTCCAGCGTGAGACCGGGATGTTGAAGTCGTCAGATAACCCCTTCAGGTAAGGAGACTTGTTTTCGACGCCGTGATGCTTGAATACGCCAAAGGCTTTCTCATTCAGTGTGTACTTGGGCATGCCATGAAAATAATGCATAGCTGCCTGAGCCCCCCAGCAAATATTAAAGCATCGGTGAACGTTGGTTTGCGTCCACCGAAAAATGTGGGTTAGTTCATGCCAGTAATAAACTTGCTCGAAAGGAATCGTTTCGACCGGTGCTCCGGTCACAATGAACCCGTCAAACTTCTGTGCCTGGATATCGTGCCAATCTTGATAAAACGATGCTAGATGCTCGTGCGGCGTGTTTTTGGGTGAATGGCTAGTTATTTTGACCAGTGTCAGTTCGACTTGCAGCGGGGTAGACCCCAGCAAACGTGCGATCTGTATTTCTGTATCTATCTTGTTTGGCATAAGATTCAGCAAGCCTACGCGCAACGGCCGGTGAAGCGGACAGACCGTGCTGTCATTATTCATCACCATGACGCCTTCTGTCGCGAGTGTGTAACCTGCGGGTAAACCTTTGGGAACTATGATCGACATGGGCTTCCAGCCTCCTTTAGGTTTCGTGCCGTACACCGATAACTCATCGGCATTTCCATTACCGCCATCAGGAAAGCATCACCAGACAAAGCGCGACCGAGGCGTAAATAACTCCAGTTATCCGATTGATTATGGATTCGTTATTGAAGGCTGCGCGTGCCTTTTGCGCGAGGAACATGTAGCCGCCGTAGATCATCAGTGAAATAATCATGCCGACCAGGCTCAACGTTATCGCTTGATGGATGTACGACACATGTGGGCTGATGAAGGTAGGGTAAGTAAGCAAGGTCGCTAACCAGCCTTTCGGGTTGGTTAAAGCAACGAGCAGCGAATCGATAAACATCTGCCTTGGACTCGAAACGATAACATTTGTCTCGCTCGGAGACGGCTTTGCAAAGAAAGTGCTGATCGCAAGGTAGGCAAGATAGATTGCCCCAAGCCATCGCAGGTAATTCAGAACCCAAGGGTGATCGCGAATGATCAATCCGACACCCGAAAGCGCGACTACCGCGTGGATTGCGGTTGCCAACCCGAAACCAAATGAACAGGGGACTACCGTTTTTGTTCCATATTTGAGAGCTTGGGCGACGGCAAACGCGACGTTTGGGCCGGGCACAGCAACGGCCGACGTGAAAGCAACAATAAACAGGACCAGCAACTGTAAATCCATAAGTCCGCCAGACTCACACTGAATACATAATTAAAATAGATAAAGTACGCAACTCATTGAGTTGATTCACCCGATCCCCTTGGCGGTGGCCTTGTTGACTGGTAAGCCTGGCATGCACTTCCAAATGCTTTGAAAACCTTCTGACTTGTGACGTCGGTGGTCGCATGCCATTCAGGGTGCCATTGCACTGCGAGCTGGAATGTTGATGACGTCTTGTATGAAAGCGCTTCGATCACGCCGTCCGAGGCGACCGCCTCTATCTGCACACCGGCGCCTACTGTGGTGATGCCTTGGTTGTGCAATGAGTTAACGTATAGTTCAGAGCTTTCTACAATTGGCGACAGTCGTCCGACTGGCATGACGCTGATTGTATGTGTGGGAAGGTACTGTTGATCACGGGGCACGTTAGGCAGCTCACTGTGTGAAACGCTTTGAGTTAACGCCGATAAGTCGGGATGCAGCTTGCCGCCACGATGAACACTCATCTCTTGCAAGCCACGGCAGATGCCGAGAATCGGCATATCGAATTCGATCGCAACAGACAATGCAACACTCGAAAGACGATCCCTCGGCCGGTCCCGCTCGCCTGGAACAACATCGTCTGCGGTGCAATGCCAGGCCAGTTGTTTGTCGAAGATGTTCGGATCAAGATTCGATTCGTCGCCGGTCAACACGAGACCGTCAAGACGCCACATCACATCACGGAATTTGCGCAGGGTTTCTTCCCTGGACAGGTTGCCGTCGATGGTAGGGATGATCACGCACTCAACGGACGCGTAGCGTTCTAGTGCCTCAATATAACGCCGCCGCAACCAGTCACGGTGAACACCATCATGGAGTTGCCGATTTGCCGACACGCCGACTACAGCACGGGTCGCATCAAAATATTTGTTAGTCATTATGCCTGCTCCGGTGTGTCAGGCGACGCATGTTGCGCTTCGTAGAGACGCTTATTGCGGTCGAGCAATTGACTGATCACGCTGGGCTGCCCATTAGGCCCTGATACAAACAAACCGCCCCAGCACTTTGCGATCTCTGCATATTCCGGATCGCGCATACGGATCTCTTGTGCTCGTTTTAGCAGCCAAAATGGTACGCCTGGCGAAAGATGGTGCTCCAGATGATATTCGTCGAAGTTGACACCAAAGAGTACTCGCTCCATCAAGTTACCTTTTCTGTTTCGAGTGAGATAAATATTTTGGTTCTCTGTTTCGCACATTGGAGAGTGTTCGGCGATTTCAGTAAACCAACCCAGTATTTGAAACGTGGTCAAATAAGGAACCAACCAGAACAGAAGCAGCAGGTGCACGTTATCAGTCATGACGAAGCCAGCGATAACGGTTACCCAGAAGGCCACGAAGCCATAGGTGTCAATAACGGCACCGTGTTTATTAACGCTCTTGTCTTGCTTGTTCGAAATCAGAAAGCGGTTGTGCCACAGGTATTTCAAATAGCGCAGTGTGGCCCCGCCTAAAATAGCCTTCCAGACAATAGAAAACTTGTACTCCCGAGGCTTTCGAACCTCATAGACACCGGAAGCGATGAAGAATTGCAAATCCGGATCTTTTTCGGGATCGCCCAGATGCGGATGGTGAAGATGCACATGAGAAACGCGATAAGCCCAATGCCGCTGAAAAATCGGGTAGGCCGCAAATATTGTGCCTAGAAAGTGGTTCCACCACGTGTTTTTCGCGAGTATTCGATGTGCAGCATCATGCGAGATCGTCGTAAGTCCTCGCTGATGCGCGCCAATCATTAGCACAGCAATCGGGTAAAACCACTCACTGATGTTCAGCGTGACAAACACACAAGTCAGTATGACTAAGTAGTCTTTTAGTATATACAGCGCGCCGGTAATATTATCAGGCCTTAGTTTAGCCAACTCGCGCATGATGTCGCGAGAAAACTGAAATGTATTAAACCGTTTGTTGCGTAGCTTCCAGAAATCAGACGTTTCCATGAAGTTATCCTCCCTGCCGGATTGGCTGTCAAACGGCGTCGAGACCGCGCTTGATATCCTCAATCACGTCATTCACATTTTCGATACCGATGCAAAGACGGATTGATCCGTCAAATATACCTGCGGCTTCGCGCTGTGTTTTCGGAACGGTGGTGTGGGTTGTAGAGACGGGGTGCGTCACCAGTGTTCGCGCATCACCGACGTTCGATACGTGGTACATGAGCTTGATATTCTGAATGAACGTCCGACCTGCCGCCTCGCTGTCCAATTCAAACATGATCATTGCCCCATAACCGACATGAACGTCTACTAATTCATCCGTCATTTCGCGATCTTGTCCGGTGAAGAGTCCTGGATACGAAACACTCCTGACTTTGGGGTGCCGTTGCAGAAAATCTGCCACTATTGTGGCGTTTTCGCAGTAGCGCTGCATGCGTAAATGAAGTGTTTCCAAACCTTGAATTAATTGGAAACTCGAAAGCGGGCTAATCGCGGCACCGGTATCGCGAAGCCATGTCATGCGTGCTTTCAACAGGCAGGGGCTCCCACTCAGGTCGTCCAGTTGTTTAACAGCCTCACGCCAGAGTATTCCCCCGTGCGCCTCATCCGGCCCATTGAATAACGGGAAACGGTCAGAGTCGTCGAAGTCGAACGTGCCGTTATCGGTCACTAACCCACCGAGAGTAGTGCCATGGCCGCATATATACTTTGTCGCAGAGTAGGTTGTAATGGCGGCGCCAAGCTTAGCGGGACGGCACACCAGAGGCGTGGTCGTGTTATCCACGACTATGGGAATACCTAGGCGCTTGCCGATGTCGGAAAGTTTTCTGAGCGGTAAAGGTACAAGACACGGATTGGAAAAAATCTCGCCAAAGAAGGCAATGGTTCTATTATCGGCTTGCTGCTCAAACGACGAAGGCTCACGTGGGTCTGCTGATCGCGCTTCAATTCCAAGTCTTTTGAAGGTGTTAAATAATAAATTCCATGAGTTTCCATATAGATACTTTGAAACGACTATGTTATCGCCTGGACGCCCACTGCACAAATTTACCAGAGCAAGAAAAGTCGCAGCCTGCCCTGAGGCCACGGCCAAGGCATCAACTGCACCGTCGACAACTGCATACCGCTGTTCAAGAATGCGCGTAGTAGGGTTAATGATGCGTGTGTAAGTAAAACCGTCACTTTTTACATTGTAAATGTCTGCAATTCGGGCCAAGTCACCGTCAAGTTCGTAAGCTGTCGTTTGGTAAATAGGCACCGCGACGGCCTTGGTAGTGGGGTCGTGACGATAGCCCGCATGCAAAAGCGCCGTTTCCACAGACATACTGTTATCGTGAATAATGCGTGACATATTACAAGCTCCTTCTGACGAGTGCTGATCCAACACGTTCCGGTGCCATGGGTTTACTATTCGTTTTATCAAAAAACTCCCGAAATGCATCGCCTAGCAAACGTATCCACAGGGGTTTGATTGCTCCGATACATCCGACCCTAAAGCTGCGCGTCTGAGCATGCATTTTTGAATAGATGTAGAGGTTGTAATCTACGAGGTGCAGGTAAAGTTTATTGAAGTCTTTAGGGGTATCAATAATACCATTCGCAGTCAGCGCCAGACAAACGGGGGAGCGCACTTCAGCGCTCAACAGTGGCGACGCATAAGGTGTGGTTACGCGAATTATTTCGTCCCGCACTGAGCAGTAACGTTGCCCCCGATTAGCCACGCCTTCCAGACTCAACTCTTCCAGAGCTTTCGTACATGCCTGGACCACGTGCGTGGGAGGCGTCGATCTCCACTCTCCGGTCTGCTCAAGGCTTTTCCATTGGTCACGGACATCAAGAACAAACGAACTCATTGAATGCTCTTTGGCCCTGAGCAAGTCGAGATTCGCTATGACGAACGCCACACCTGGCGGACCCTCAATGCATTTATTGCTGGACGTTATGAGTACATCGAAACGGGCTCTTTTTGCGCTGATATCGACGGCGCCGAAAGAACTCATTGCATCTATAATGGTTTTTATACCCCGCTGCGTTGCCAGATTAACGATGGCTTCGAGTGGATTGAGCACACCGGTGGTTGTTTCACAATGAACGAAACAGATGTGTGTAATCGATAGATCCTGCTCTAAGTAAGCGGCGATGTCGATGACTGACAGCGCCTCGTGACTCGGGGCTCTGATACAAACCGCCTGAACGCCCCGTAATTTCAGAATTTTCAGGATCCGCTCACCATAGATGCCGTTGATGCATACGAGCGGTCGATCAGACGACGAGATGAACGACGTCAATGCGGCCTCAATACCGTAAGTACCGCTACCCTGGACTGGCACTACCGAGTGCGAGCCACAGCCATCGATCAGATCTAAAATCCGCTCACGCATCAGAGCGGTAATGTTTTTGAACGCCTGATCACGTGATCCCATATCAAACTGCATCTGCGCTTTGACGTCGTCGGTTAACGACAATGGACCCGGTGTCATTAAGTAATGATGCTGCGTAGACATATAACATTCCTTATTATATGAGAGTCTGATCTTGGTTCAGCGTCAGTAGTCTTAATATGTATCGCGCATCTATTGACTAATAAAAGTAGAGCGCCCTCAAAAAGCTATCACCCTTAGAGACTTTCGAGAACGCGAATTTCCTCTGTATGTTAGCATGACCGATGCATGCTATTGGATCCAACTGCCCTTTGGTTACATGAACTTATTTCCTAAAGGTCTCCAGGTCAAGCTTTTCTATAGAACGTTTTTTCATATAGGCCAGTTAATCTGCCTGCAAGACTTGGCAACGAGCATCTTAGTATGTCGAATACAATATGATAGTTATTGAGCTAACTATGCTGCCTCTCTGATATCACAGCTTTCGCTTCGATGGTGAGCGGGGAATGCAATCTTTGTTCAAAAACCTTGACTCGTCGTATTTGAGGGGATAGCCTTAATCTGAGCCTGATATCGGATCCGATTTATGCGGGTATTTAGCTCTAACAACTAGGCGGAATATTGCGTTGGAATGATCGACGCGGTTGTATTTTGATGGTGGTTAAAGTCATGCTGATTGGCTTATTTGTTGGGCATATTTTCTTTCCCTGACAGAAATTTGGCTGTGCTTTGGAGCCTTAGGGTTGCTCTGAAGTAGGCATCTTGGATTTGGCGACTGCTGTGCACAGCTGTCGTTTCAGCTTTAGTTTAAAAATCGTAACCGGGCAGCACGTCAGGTTGAAGAGGATAGCGTCAGGTTATGGATGACCATTTTAATTCGCCCAGTATTGATATTTTGTACGACTACGGTCCCTTTCTGAAAAAGTGTGAAATGACGGGAGGCATAGGCAGCTATTCATCCGGAACTCCCACCCCTCGGGTAGCGATAGTCGGTGCCGGCATCAGTGGGCTGGTCGCTGCAACTGAACTATTACGCGCGGGAGTCAAGGACGTTATTTTATATGAATCGCGTGATCGGATCGGGGGGCGGGTATGGTCTCAAGTGTTCGATCAGACTCGTCCGCATTACATAGCAGAAATGGGTGCGATGCGCTTTCCTCCCAGCGCAACTGGCCTTTTCCACTACCTGAAAAAGTTTGGTATTTCAACGTCGACCACCTTTCCGGATCCTGGTGTGGTGGACACGGAGCTGCATTACCGTGGTAAACGCTACTACTGGCCAGCGGGCAAAAAGCCGCCCACATTATTCAGGCGAGTTTATGAGGGGTGGCAGTCTTTATTGCGCGATGGTTACCTCCTTGAAGGCGGTTCTTTAGTTGCCCCGCTGGACATTGCCTCCATGCTCAAGTCGGGTCGTTTGGAAGAGGCAGCGATCGCATGGCAGGGATGGCTCAATGTATTCCGAGATTGTTCATTCTACAACGCGATTGTCTGTATTTTCACCGGCCCCCACCCGCCAGGCGGTGACCAATGGGCTCGCCCTGAAGACTTTGAGCTGTTCGGCTCGCTTGGCATAGGCTCGGGTGGTTTTCTGCCAGTCTTTCAGGCTGGCTTCACGGAAATACTCCGGATGGTCATCAATGGATACCAAAGTGATCAGCGACTGATTCCGGACGGGATATCCAGTCTGGCCACGAGACTCGCTGATCAGGCATTTGACGGCAAAACGTTAAGGGAGCGCATTTGTTTTAGTCGGGTAGGCCGCATTTCCAGAGACTCTGAAAAAATCATCATCCAGACAACAGCAGGAGAACAGGGCTTATTTGATCGAGTGATTGTCACTAGCAGTAATCGAGCCATGCAAATGATTCATTGCCTCACGGACAGCGAGCGCTTCCTGAGTCGTGACGTCGCTCGTGCTGTCCGCGAAACCCACCTGACCGGATCATCGAAGCTTTTCATTCTCACCCGTACCAAATTCTGGATAAAAAACAAACTTCCGACCACCATCCAGTCGGACGGCTTGGTGCGCGGCGTCTATTGTCTGGATTATCAGCCCGATGAACCTGATGGCCACGGAGTTGTTCTGCTCAGTTACACGTGGGAAGACGACGCTCAAAAAATGCTGGCGATGTCTGACAAAAAGACACGTTGTCAGGTACTGGTTAATGACCTCGCTGCGATACATCCGACGTTCGCCAGTTATCTCCTGCCTGTTGAGGGGGATTATGAGCGGTATGTATTGCACCATGACTGGCTCACCGATCCCCATTCTGCGGGCGCTTTCAAACTCAATTACCCCGGCGAGGATGTTTACTCGCATCGATTGTTCTTTCAACCGATGACAGCGAACAGTCCCGATAAAGACACGGGGCTCTATCTGGCTGGCTGCAGTTGCTCTTTTGCCGGAGGGTGGATCGAAGGTGCTGTCCAGACAGCATTGAACAGTGCCTGTGCCGTGCTGCGCAGCACCGGAGGGCAGGTGTCAGAAGGCAACCCGCTTGACTGTATTAACGCCTCCTATCGCTATTAGCAGTCCTGAGAGAAGCGCTTATACAGGGAGAAGAGTATGCGCGAAATGATCACACTTGAATCGCTGTGCCGGGCATTGGCCGATGAACAGATTGCGGCTGAAGAGCTGCGCGGGCGGGCGCTCGACACTGAGACCCGCTTGACCCTTTTGAACTGTTTCATACGCGAGGGTGATGCGGTCAGCCAGTTTGGCGAGGCTGATCAAGCAAGGAAGGGTACTTCACTCTGGGGCGTGCCAGTTTCCTTCAAGGATAATATCTGTGTTCGCGGTCTGCCGTTGACGGCCGGGACGCGAGGGATGTCCGGTTTCATAGCTGGTCAGGATGCTGCGATTGTCAGTCAACTCAAAGCCCTCGGGGCTGTGGTTGCTGGCAAGAACAATATGCACGAACTTAGTTTCGGGGTGACATCCATCAATCCTCATTGGGGAGCCGTGGGAAACCCCGTTGCCCCCGGGTATTGTGCCGGGGGCAGTAGTGGTGGAAGTGCCGCCGCAGTGGCAAGTGGAATCGTTCCGCTGTCGGTGGGGACCGATACGGGGGGCTCGATAAGAATACCGGCGGCTTTTTGCGGCATTACGGGCTTCAGACCCACTACTGGACGCTTGTCAACGGCAGGCATTATCCCTGTTTCTCATACAAAGGATTGCGTTGGGTTACTGACACGAACAGCAGGCGACGCCGAATTTGTGTATGGGCTGTTGTCAGGCAAGCAGCAGTCTTTTCCTCTGAGCAGGACGGGTCCCTGTCGAATCGGCCTACCGGTCTCCATGTGGTCTGATCTGGATGGCGAGGTGGAGAGGGCATGCGTTAATGCACTCAGCCTGCTGCGCAAGACAGGGTTCGAGTTTGTTGAAATTGATGATGCCGATATTGTGGAACTGAACCAGACACTCACGTTCACCGTTCCGCTTTACGAATTCTTTGCCGACTTTGCTCAGTCATTGCTCTCCTTGGGCTGGAAGCACGGTATCCATCATATTTTTGCGCAGGTTGATGATGCCAACGTAAAAGGCATCATCAATCACCATCTTGGAGAGGGCGCTATAAAACCGGCTCACTATTTGAGTTCACTGCAAAATGGCGAGCTGTTGAAAAGAAAAATGGATGAGCTATTTGCTCGTCATCATATCAAGCTCCTGGGGTATCCCACGGTACCTTGCCGGGTACCTCATCTGGATCATGCTGACCGACCAGAGTTTTTCAGTCAGGCCATTCGCAATACCGACCTGGCCAGCAACGCGATGCTCCCCTCTATAACGATTCCCGTCGGGCCGGAAGGGCGGTTGCCGGTCGGCTTGAGCTTTGACGCGCCCAGAGCGCGAGATGCTTTTTTACTGAGCAACGTGAGTCTTATAGAGAAAGTATTAAAGGGTTGAGGTTTCAGTTGCCGACGCTTGTTGACGGGGTGTCGCGGTGTCGGCGTTTATCTACGCAAACCGACGTCAGGAGTTTCGATGAGCGTTTCCGAAAGACGCGTCTCTAGGTTGTTTGATCCAGGTAGTTTCAAGGAGGACCTCGAGGGCCAGAACACCCATTTCATCTGCGGGGCAGGAACGATCCACTCAATCAAGACCTATGTTGCGATGAGTCGCGGTCGTGACTGCGAGTTTCAAAGCAGTCGGCAATGGAGTACGGCTCAGCAAATTATAAAAACGGTAGGTTTGGCACGAGCTGCTGAAGCCCCGCTTATCTATATTCAAGATAAAATCGGGGGTAATAATGATACTGAAGGCTTTGATACAGCCAGGGTTTTTTCTTCAGATATGTCAAGTTTGCTTCTTTCCCCGTCCGGGATGGGCAGCGTCAGCGCATCGCTGGCAGAGTTGGCAAAACTCAATTTGCTGATGTCCGTGATTTTAGGGCCGACATCAGGGCCTTTGGCGTTACCTGTGATGCTCGCCGATCTGGTGCTGATGACTCGTCGAGGAGCTCTGTGTATGGGACGACCTGACATGGTCAAGGCGATGCTCGCTCAACAGACCGATCTTTATTCCCTCGGCGGGTCCGATATCCACAGTACCGCGTCTGGGTCCGTGCACTTGGTTTTTGACGACGAGGCTGATCTGTTCGCCGATCTGAGAAAACTGCTCTTATATCTGATTGCTGGAAAAAGCTCGACGTACGGTGAGTTTTCAACCCCACTTGAAGTGGATTTCAACCGCCTGCTGCCCCCGTCTCATAATATTCCTTTTGATGTGCAGCATCTGGTACGTTCATTTGTCGATAGCGACAGCCTGATCGAAATCGGTGCCTCTCATGCGCCTGAGGTTTTAGTCGGGCTGGCCACCTTGCAAGGGCAGGTTTTTGCCGTGGTTGCCAACAACTCCGCGCATGGCGGCGTCATCTACAAAAGGACCGCCCGTAAAATGATTCATGTCATTGAGCTGGCTGGGAAAATGAGCTTGCCCATTTTGTTTATCGCAGATATTCCTGGGATCATGATTGGGGAAGAGGCTGAACGCGATGGGATTTTTGCCGCTGTGGCAGATTTATTCAGAGCACATACCCGATGCAAGGTAAAAAAATTATTGTTGGTTGCTCGGAAGGCGTACACCGGTGGTGTTTATGCCATGAGCGGGCCAGGCTTTGAACCTGTCGCCGTGCTGGCCTATCCTGACGCCAATATAGGCGTTTTCAGTACCCTTACCATGGAAAAGATCATCAAGTCCTCAAGCATGACCGATGCGCAGAGAGCTGTGGTGTCCGCATTGGATGAAGAAATCAGATCTCCGCTATTGCTCAAAGAAAAGGGCTTGATTACCGATGTCATCAGTGTGCGAGATACACGGGAAGCAGTGTTCAAGTATCTGTTTCATTAGGAGTGTTCCCATCGACTTGCGGGCGCAGCACGGTGAGTCAAAATTTCTCAACTCGCGCCTACGCGCTGAAAGGCGAGCGATACATCGTGCAGTGGGGGCCTTGTCGCCTGGTCTACGTTGTCAAGCTCGAAACTTGCTCATACGGCAAAGCGAACAGCTTGGTCAGAGGGGCCTGTTTTTCATATGGAGGTCCTCAGGTTACGGACTGCGTCAAGTTGATTTTCCATTCCACATAAATTCCAACCTGCTGGGGGACCCGGAAAACATCGATCAGATCTTCGTCACCCAGGGCTCTGCCGAGAGTGACGGCCCGCACATCGGTTCCAGCGGTGGCAACATCGGTATTGTCACCATTCGGCCCACCAAGGAAACCGGCGCATTCGTCAAACAAAGTGCAGGCAGCAACGGTACTTACAAGACCTTTGCGCGGCTCAATACCGGTGAAATCAACGGGCTGAGCAACTGGCTGTCGATGTCTCACACCGAAGGCCAGAAATGGCGCGGTGACGGTGCCGTGCGCGCTGACAAGGTGGAGTGGAACAGCTTCTTCGACATGGGCTCGGGCAATACGGCCAACCTGATCCTCAAGTACCACGAGCAGGATAACAACAGCTACAGCCAGCTCACCAAGAGCCAGTTCCAGCAGAACGGGCGCAAGTTTGACCCCTATCCTTCGACTCCCGCGCTGGGCAGCAACGGCAAGCTGTCCAGTTATTACGAACTGGCGCAAAACCCGTTCCAGACGTTCACCGCCGTGCTCAATACCCAATTCAAACTGGCCGACAATCTGGCGCTTTCAGTCATCCCCTATTACTTCTGGGGCAACGGCAGCGGAGTAAACAGTTCCTCCTATGCGCTCAACCGCGGCTCGAATCAGAACGGTGTATTCGACCTGAGCAACTTGCCGACGGCTGCCGCTTATAACGCTGATGGCTCATCGACCACCGGCGTGTATTACCGACCTTCGCGCACCCAGACCTGGCGTCCGGGGATCACCACCAAGCTCAATTGGGATGTCAACGACGAGCACAGCGTGCAAGTCGGCTACTGGTATGAGCGTGCGCGTCAGTTGCAGACTCAGCCTTTCATTCGCCTGAAGAGCAACGGCAAGCCGGAAAGCATCTGGCCAGACTCGGATTACATGGTCGATGCCAACGGCAATGAGATCCAGGGCCGTGATCGCTATACCGTGACGCCTGCACAAAAAGTATGGGCTCAGGACACCTGGTATTTCGCCCCGGACTGGACGCTGATAGGCGGCCTGGCCTACATGAATGTCGAGCGTGAAGGCAATAACCACGGCAGCCTTACCGAGCGGCCGGAAAAACGTGACCAGACCTACAACAAGCTGCTGCCGAACGTAGGCCTCAAGTATCAGTTGGATGAGCGTGACCAGTTGTTCTACAGCCTGTCGCGCAACATGCGCATACCGCAGAACTACGTCCTTTATGACCCGGGCACCGGTTCCATCAACAGCAAGCCGGAGACCAGCTGGAACCATGAACTGGGCTGGCGCTTTACCGAACAGGACATGACGCTGGCCGCCACCCTGTTCTACATGCAGTTCAAGGACCGTCAGGTGTCATCAAAAGACATCAATGGTGACTTTGCCGACATCAATGCCGGTGCAGTCGATAACAGCGGGCTGGAACTGGAGTGGAGCGGCCTGCTGCCGCACCATTTCAATTACTACACCTCGTACACCTACACCCGTGCCAAACAGAAGGATGACCTGACCGTTTTCAATAACGGTGCCGCCATCGAGCTGCCTACCAGCGGCAAGCAGTTTGCCAACGTGCCGAAGAACATGCTGGCCGCCAACATCGGCTACGACGACGGCAGTTATTACGGCACCTTCGGAGCCAAGTTCACCAGCGAGCTGTATGGCGACCTGACCAACGACGAAAGCATTCCGGGGCGCACCATCTTCAATCTGGGCGCGGGCATCTATCTGCCGGTGAACAAGAAAATCGTCAAGGATGCCACCTTGCGTCTGAACGTCGACAACCTGTTCGACAAGGAGTACCTGGACGGCGTGTACACCACCAAGACCAACGCAGGTACATACAGCGGCTTCCGCGATGGCGACCCGGCGTACATCGTCGGCGTCGAGCGTACCGTTACCGTTTCTCTTGAAGCCAATTTCTAATCTTCATTGACCAGAGGTCTGTGCCATGGACATGAATCAGCTTCACGACATCACCTTCTATGTGATGTACGCCGCCATCGCGGTAGCGATCTTTGTCGCGATCGAACGGGGTATCTACTTTGCTTATGTACGCCGTCAGGCACGGGCGCTGCAAACGGCACTCAGTGCTTCGGTGAACAGTGAAAAGGATCTGCCGGAGGCGCTGACACGCCGGGCCGGTTTGCCGCTGAGCATGGTCCTGCCGGTGCTTGCGCAAAAAAATGCTCAGGGCTCGCGCAGGGATCTGGATGATGTCATCGAAACCCAGTACCTGAGCACTCGCGCGCCGCTGGCCCGCAGCCTCTGGCTGATCGAGACCATCACTACCGCTGCACCTCTGTTGGGGTTGCTGGGCACCATTCTGGGCATCATCGACACGTTCAAGGCGCTTGCCAGTGCCGGGGTGTCCGATCCCGGGCAGATTTCTGCCGGTATCGGCACGGCGCTGTTCGCGACCGGGCTGGGTATTGCCATCGCCTTGTTCTGCGTGGTCTTTCATAACTACTTTCAGGACAGCCTGGAACGCATCAACGATCAACTCAAGATCCTGTTGATCCGCGCTTCCAGCGGCGCACGGGTGCAGGATGAAACCGAGCATTCGGCTGCCCCGGTCCAACCGAAATACCGCACTGCCTGATCAACCTGCCGGCGTGTGCCCTTGGCATGCGCCTTCCTGCCTGCGTCCGGCGATGAGGCCCGCATGTTCTTTGATCTTCCAGGCCGTAGGGTACTTACGCGTTCCCGCGTCGTGATCGCAGCGTTACTGCTGACGAGTTCGTTTGCGCAGGCCGACTTCGCTATTCCAGGTTTCGAGCTGGTACACACCGTTCCGCTCGGAACCGACCTGCAGACGCCTGACCTGCGAGCGCCCGGCGAGGTCTGGCGTGAACTGTTCGATGGAGCCCGCAAGGGTATCGATATCGAGCAGTTCTATGCCGCAGACCATGCCGGTTCGGTGATGGACAAGGTGCTTGAAAGCCTGACTGCAGCGGGGCAGCGCGGGGTGAAAATCCGTTTTCTGCTGGAGGAAAAAGGCCTGAAAATGTCCGATCCGCAGACCCTTGAGCGGTTGCGGGCGATACCCAACCTCACCTTGCGCGTACTGCCATACGCCAAGCTCACGGGCAGCGGCATCATTCACGCCAAATTCATCGTCGTGGATGGCCGACAGGCGTTCATAGGCAGTCAGAATTTCGATTGGCGCTCACTGGAGCACATCCATGAAACCGGCCTGCGCATCGACGAGCCGAATGTCGTGCGCCAGACGCAGGCCGTGTTCGATCAGGACTGGCTAGCCCAGGCCGCCATCGCCGAAGGCAAACCGATTCCGGTGCCACACTCGAACAAGAACGCTTTGCCCGCTGGCAACTATCTGGTCGCCAGTCCGCAGCGCTATAACCCGCCCGGCGTACTCGACTCCCAGACCGAGCTGCCGCGTTTGCTGGCGCAAGCCAGCCGCGAGGTTCGCGTCCAGTTACTGGATTACGCGCCCTTGTCCTACGGGCCTGACAAAACCCGGCCTTACTATGCGGTCATCGATAACGCCATACGTAGCGCCGCCGCTCGTGGCGTTTCGATCAAGCTCATGGTGTCGGACTGGAACACAGGCATGCCCGAAGTTGCCTATTTGAAGAGTCTGGCCCTGGTGCCCAACGTGCAGGTGCGCATCGTCACGCTGCCCGTAGCCGCCGAGGGTTTCATCCCGTATGCCCGCGTGATCCACAGCAAGACCATGGACATTGATGATCAGGTCGCATGGGTTGGCACCAGCAACTGGCTCGGCGGTTATCTCGACAACTCGCGCAACCTGGAAGTGGTGATGCACGACAGCACAATGGCCGAGCGCATCGGCGCTCTGCATGAGCAGCTATGGGATGGGCCGTATGCCAAACCAATCGACATCAACCGCGACTATCCGGAACCGCATCCGGGCCGGCCTTGACAGTAAACAGAGGGGCAGCCGGAAGGGCGACGCCGGGCGTTAAGCATGGCGGGTTGTATCGACAATCAGAATGCGTCTGGGTCCGGACGGAACAGGTCTGGCAAGGAGTCTGAAATGAGTTTGATCGTTCGTGCGATGGCAGACAGTGACTGGTCTTCGCTGGCTCAGATTTTTGAACAGCCGGTGTTCCGTTGGTGGACGCTTCGGATGCCATACCAGTCAATCAGCGACATAAAAAACTTGTTGAAGGTCGCAGCGCTTCAGGCCTTTCCCTGGTTGCCGAGCGCGATGGCATCGTTGTCGGGTGCGCCATGCTCTATCGCTTTCAGGGACGAAGGCAGCACGTAGCTGATTTCTGGATGGGGGTCGCAGACGGTCATCATCGCCAGGGCATTGGCGACGAATTATTGAAAGAGCTGTCTGCAACCGCCTGCCGATGGATGAATGTAAAACGCCTGGAGCTTACCGTCTTCGTTGATAACGAGCCTGCTATTGCGCTTTATAAAAAGAATGGCTTTGTCATAGAGGGGACGCACCGGAAATTTGCCTATCGGGATGGTGAGTACATAGATGCTTTCAGTATGGCGGCAGTCTACTGAAGTGCTCTGAATGGGGTGGCAGGAGCGGCCTTCAATAAACCCGCTCTTGATAGCAATATGCCCGGCTTTGGTGATGAATGAAGCTCCCCACTAGGCCCCTCTGCCCGCTTCAGCCACAATGACGCCTTTTACCCTCCAGCCTGCTGTGGGCTGTAAAAGGATTGCTGCTGATGATGCTCTCTTTCAAGCCATGGTTTCGGGGGCTGGCGCTGGCTTTGCCGCTGGCTGCCCTGCTGACCGCGTGTGACAAGTCCGATAAGCCGGTGACGCCGCCTGCACCGCCACACACCACTTATAGCCAGGCTGGTTGGGACGCGCTGCCAGCCGTGTCGGACGCCGACTTGCAAGCCGGGTTTGCCTCATGGCGCAGTGCGTGTGTTCGTCTGAAGGCTGATGCCGTGTGGGGACCGACCTGTGCGGCGGCGGGCAGCCTTGTGGCGGCTCCGGATGCGGCGCAGATCCGTACGTTTTTGCAGAGCCAGTTGCAGGTCTACAGCCTGCGCGCTGATGGCGGCAGTGCCGATGGCCTGATCACCGGTTATTACGAGCCTGTCTACCCTGGCAGCCTGACTCAGACCGCCACGGCTAACGTGCCGGTTTACGGCATTCCGGACGATCTGATCGTGGTCAATCTGGACAGCATTTATCCCGAACTCAAGGGCAAGCGCTTGCGCGGTCGGCTTGAGGGGCGGGTGCTCAAGCCTTACGACGATGCCGCGACGATCAACGCGCAGGGGTTGAATGCGCCGGTGATTGCCTGGCTGACCGACCCGATGGATGTGCAGTTCCTGCAGATTCAGGGCTCCGGGCGGGTGAGTCTGGAGGATGGCTCGCAGCTGCGTCTGGGCTATGCCGATCAGAACGGCCGCCCTTATCGCGCGATTGGTCGCTGGCTGGTGGAGCAGGGCCAGTTGAAGAAGGAAGACGTAACCATGGGCAGCATCGCAGCCTGGGCCAAAGCGCATCCGGAGCGGGTCAGCGAGTTGCTGGCCAGCAACTCCAGCTATGTGTTTTTTGCCCGTAACCCCGACAGCAATGAAGGCCCGCGCGGCTCGCTCAACGTGCCGCTGACACCGGGCTACAGCGTAGCCATCGATCGCAAGGTGATTCCTCTGGGTAGTCTGCTCTGGCTCTCCACCACACGGCCGGATGGAAGCAGCGTGGTGCGTCCGGTCGCGGCGCAGGACACGGGCGGTGCGATTGCCGGTGAAGTGCGCGCTGATCTGTTCTGGGGCACTGGCGATGAGGCCGGGAAGCTGGCAGGTGACATGAAACAGAAAGGCAATATCTGGTTGCTGTGGCCCAAGGGTATGGCGTTGCCGCAGACTGTCGATGCAGTATCTGCGCCCGCTGGCCACTGATTTAATTCGATCCTTCCCATTAGCGGCTATATATCCGATCCACTGGATATATAGCTGCTGGTGCGAAAAAACCTCGATTCAGCCCCGTTTGCCGCCGATTGTGTCCAGATCCACAATTTTCTAACGCCAATAAAATGTCGAAAAACGAGTGATTTACCGCTCATCGGTAAATTGTGGACGTCATATATCGGTTTCCTGACACTGTCACAGTGATATTACACATTAGTATTAACGCTTTTCCACAGGGGGTGTGCTTGGCGGCCCCATTTGAGGTCGTACAGAATGAGTCGTGCTGACGATGTGGCCAATCTGTTTCAACGTTTCGGCGCGAGCTCTGACGGTTATCTGGAGATAGACAACAGCCTGGATTATCAGGAATCGTCTGTTTCCAGAACCCCGTCTGCTGCACTGCAGCGCGCGACCTCTCAGCCGTCTCTTGAGCAACCTTGTTCAACGCTGCCGGCGCAAAACAACTCGACTGCACCTGATTTGATAGCGCCCGATAAAACCAGGCGCATAGCCGCTGACACATTGGCGAAACTGCTCGCCGAGGCTGCTCAGGCGCGGCAGGCCGAGGCGCAGGCGCGTAACAACGAGGCACTGGCTCAGTCGATGGGCAAAGGCCAACTTTCCAGAACCCCGGCACACGTCATCGCGGTGGTGTCAGCCAAAGGCGGGGTGGGTAAAAGCACCTTGAGCGCGGCGCTGACCAGCCTGGTCAAAGTGCCAGGCGGGCAGACGCTGGCCATCGACCTCGACCCGCAAAACGCCTTGCAGCACCATCTCAACGCCAGCCCGGATGTGGCAGGCCTCGGTGGTGCCAGCCTGAGCGGCGAGAACTGGCGGGCCCTGTTACTGAGCGGGTCTGCTGACACGCAGCTGCTGGCGTATGGCGCGCTGCAGCTTGACGAGCGTCGTTCTCTGGAGCGTTTTCAGGAAAGTGACGCGCACTGGCTGGTTCGCCAGATTGCGCGCATGCAATTGAGTGCGCGCGACGTGGTGGTTCTCGACGTGCCGTGTGGTGATTTGCTCATGCTGGAACAGGCACTGAATGCCGCCAGCCAAGTGCTGGTCGTGCTCACCGCCGATGCGGCGTGCTACCTGACGCTGGACCAGATGCAGGGCTGGCTTGAGCCTGTGCTGGCCGGTCCGCAGCCGCCGGTCTGTCATTACGTCATCAATCAGTTCGATGCATCGCGCACGTTCAGTCGCGACATGCGCGATGTCATGGCAAAGCGTCTTGGCGGGCGTTTGCTGGGCATCGTGCACAAGGATAACGCGCTCGCAGAAGCGCTGGCTTACGGACACAACGCGGTACAGGTTCCGAGCGCCTCCCCAGGCACTCAGGACCTGCGCGTGCTGAGTCACTTGCTGATCACCAAACTGCTGACTCAGGACGTAGAAGAGACCCGATTGTCATGACTAACCTGTCGCTCGACGCGTCCCCACCCCGGACGCGCTCATCGCTGTGGCTGAATGCTTTGTCGGCAAGGTTCGGCCAGCAGTCCAGAACCCTGCGCCGCGCACTGAAAACCGTGGCCATTGTTGTCGGCCTGCTGCTGATGGCGCTGGTCGTCACCGTGCCTCTGGACCTCTACGCGCAGTGCTTTTTTGCCTTGGCCTGTTTTGCCGCGATGCTGGTGATTCGCAAGATGCCGGGGCGCATTTCGGTGCTGGCGCTGGTGACGCTGTCGTTGCTGGCGTCGTTTCGGTACATGTACTGGCGGCTGACCTCGACTCTTGATTTCGATAACTGGCTGGACAGCCTGCTGGGCTACGGGCTGATCGTCGCCGAGTTCTACACGCTGATCGTCATCGTGCTGGGTTATGTGCAGACCGCCTGGCCGCTGCACCGCAAGCCTGTGATCATGCCGAGCGATTCCAGTCAGTGGCCGACTGTGGATGTGTTTATCCCTTCGTACAACGAAGCGCTGAGCATCGTCAAACTGACCATTTTTGCGGCGCAGTCCATTGATTGGCCGCGAGACAAACTGCGTGTCTACGTACTTGATGACGGCCGCCGAGAAGACTTTCGCGAGTTCTGCGAGCAGATCGGTGTTGGCTACCTGACCCGTGAAAACAATTACCACGCCAAGGCCGGTAACCTGAACGAAGCGCTCAAGTCCACCGATGGCGAATACATCGCCATGTTTGATGCCGACCACGTGCCGACCCGCTCTTTTTTGCAGGTCGCCATGGGCTGGTTCCTCAAGGACCCGAAACTGGCGATGCTGCAGACGCCGCACTTTTTCTTCTCGCCTGACCCGTTCGAAAAGAACCTCGATACATTCCGCAGCGTGCCTAACGAGGGCGAGCTGTTTTACGGCCTGCTGCAGGACGGCAACGACCTGTGGAACGCGACTTTCTTCTGCGGCTCCTGTGCGGTGTTGCGGCGCTCGTCGTTGCTGGACATCGGTGGTGTGGCCACTGAAACCGTGACCGAGGATGCGCACACAGCGCTGAAGCTGAACCGGGCCGGCTACAACACGGCGTACCTTGCGATTCCCCAGGCGGCGGGGCTGGCGACGGAAAGTCTGTCACGTCATGTTGCCCAGCGTATTCGCTGGGCGCGGGGCATGGCGCAGATCTTTCGCACCGACAACCCGCTGCTGGGCAAAGGTCTGTCGCTGGGCCAGCGGCTGTGCTACGCCAACTCGATGCTGCACTTCTTTTACGGCTTGCCGCGTCTGGTATTTCTCACTGCGCCACTGGCCTACCTGCTGTTCGGCGCCGAGGTCATGCACGCCTCGGCGCTGATGATCACCGCCTATGTGTTGCCGCACCTTGCCCACGCCAGCCTGACCAATTCGCGGATTCAGGGCCGCTTCCGCCATTCGTTCTGGAACGAGGTCTACGAGGCGGTGCTGGCGTGGTACATCATGGGCCCGGTGCTGATGGCGCTGGTCAATCCGAAATTCGGTGGCTTCAACGTGACCGACAAGGGCGGAGTGGTCGAGGAGAAGTTTTTCGACTGGACGCTGGCGCGGCCTTACATCGTGCTGCTGACGCTGAACGCAGTGGTCTTCGCACTCGGTATCTATAGCCTCTACCAACTGGGCTGGAATAACGATGCGATCACCCTGACCATCGTCATCAACATGGCCTGGACGATCTACAACATCATCATCACCAGCGCTGCGATTGCGGTGGCCAGCGAGATCCGTCAGGTGCGCACCGAGCCCCGGGTCCAGGCCAGACTGCCGATTCGCGTTACCCGCGCCGATGGCGTGGTATTCGACGCCGTGACTCAGGATTTTTCCCAGACCGGCCTCGGACTGGTGATGCCCGCCGATTCGGGCATCGACAGTGGCGACAGCATCACGGTGTCGCTGTATCGCGGTACGCAGACCAGCCATTTCCCTGCCACGGTGATGTTCTGCCGCGACGGTTATCTGGGCACTCGTTTCGATGATCTGTCGCTGCGTCAGCAGAGCGAGCTGGTACGCCTGACCTTTGGCCGTGCCGACACCTGGGCCTCGACCTGGGGCCGCGGCAAGCCGGACACACCGCTGTCTGCGCTGCGCGAAGTCAGCCACATCGGTGTTCGTGGCGTCGTCGAGTTGCTCAAGGCCACTCGCAAGGATTTCAGCCGGTTACTGCCGACCCGTAAAAAAATCTCCCCACCTCCCGCAAATTGATGGATTGAGTAGTCATGACTAAACGGTATTTTCTCGGTGCCGAACGCTTCGCCGTTCGCCGCTCATGGGCCCTGTTGGCTTGTGCGTTGTCCGTGCTCTCCACCGGGATGTGGGCAAGCGCTGCTGAAACCACGGGTGCCAACGAGGGTTACAGCGTGACGCTGCAACAACTGGGGCGCAATTACCCGATGAACCTGCGCGGTGTGGAAGCCACCGACAGCGTCAACTTCAATGTGCGTGCCGATCAGGTGGTGACCGGCGCAAGCCTGTCGCTGAGCTACAGCTATTCGCCGGCGTTGCTGGCGGACCTGTCGCAGATCAACGTCATGATCAACGACGAAGTGGCCGCGACCCTTCCGTTGCCCAAGGAAGGTGCCGGCAAGCCGCAGACGCAGGTGATCGAGATTCCGCCGCAGATGATCACCGAGTTCAACCGCCTGAGCCTGCAGTTCATCGGCCATTACACGATGAGCTGCGAAGACCCGAAGCATTCCAGCCTCTGGGCACGGATCAACAACGACACGCGTCTGGATATCCGCGTGACGCCGTTCGCGTTGCCCAACGATCTGGCCATTTTGCCGCTGCCGTTCTTCGACCGTCGCGATGACCGTGACGTAAACCTGCCGGTGGTGATGGGCGCGGCACCCGATAACGCGACGCTCGAAGCTGCAGGCGCGCTGGCTTCATGGATTGGCGCGGCCAAGACCCGCTCGCGCATGGCCAGCTTCCCGGCGCACTTCAATGAGCTGCCGGCCAAGGGCAATGCGCTGGTATTGCTCAAGGGCGATGGTCCATTGCAGCTCGGCGCGCTGACGATGCCTGCGCCGAAAGGCCCGACCCTGACGATGGTGACCCATCCCAACGACCCGAACAGCAAGCTGTTGGTAATCACCGGGCGTGACTCGGCGGAACTCAAGCGGGCGGTCAATGCGCTGGTGGTCGGCGGTCAGAGCCTGGTCGGCAGCAGCGCATTGATCGAGCGTGTCGACCTGCTCGCGCCGCGCAAACCGTATGACGCGCCGAACTGGCTGCCCAGTGATCGGCCGATCAAACTGGGCGAGCTGATGCCTGCCAACAAACTCAACGTCTCCGGTTACGACCCGGGTGACATCACCGTGCCGTTGAACCTGCCGCCAGACCTGTTCAGCTGGCGTGAAGACGGCGTGCCGTTGAACCTCAAATACCGCTACACACCGCAGGAACGCTCGAACAATTCGTCGATCATGGTCAGCCTCAACGACACGCTGATCAAGGCCGAGCCGCTGCCGTCGATCGAGAACCTGAACAACTCGATCGTCTCGCGACTGACGGGCGGCGATGACACGATCAGCCGTGAAGCGCATGTGTACCTGCCGCTCAACTCCGTGGCCCTGCAATCGCGCCTGCAACTGCGCTACATGTTCGATTACCTCAAGCAGGGCGAATGTGGCGACATCATCATCGATAACATGCGCGGCAGCATCGATCCGGAATCGACGCTGGATTTCAGCGGTTACGACCACTTCATGGCCATGCCGAACCTGGGTGTGTTCAAGGATTCCGGGTTTCCGTTCACACGCCTGGCGGACCTGTCGCAGACCGCTGTGGTGCTGGCCGATCAGCCGAGTACTGAAGATGTCAGCGCTTACTTGAGCGTATTGGGCCGTTTCGGCGAATCGACCGGTTACCCGGCGACCGGTGTGTCGGTTATTCACGCTGCACAGATCGCCAGTGCCGCCGACAAGGACATTCTGGTCATGTCCTCGGGCAGCGATCAGCCGTTGCTCAAACAGTGGGCCGACCGTTTGCCGATTTCCGGCAATGCTCAGCAACAGGGCTTCGAGCTTTCCGATCTGGCCTTCCGTCTGCGCGACTGGATGAGCCCGGACCCGGATGAAAACCAGCGTCGGGCGCGGGTGGCCATGGCGTTTTCCAGTGACGCGCGCAGCACCTTCCTGACCGGTTTCGAATCGCCGCTGCACAAGGGGCGCAGTGTCGTGTTGATCTCCAGCGGTCAGCCCGGCGGCATGAGCGACGTTGCCCGTGCGCTGAGCAGCAGCGACAAGGTACAGGGCAGCCTGGTAGTGGTACGCGGCGATTCGGTCGAGGCGCTGGTTGCCGAGCAGAAGTACTACGTCGGTGACCTTGGGCCGATCAAATACGTGCAGTGGCTGATGTCGCGCAACGTGCTGTGGCTGCTGCTGGTGGTTGCTGTGGGTGTGGTGCTGGTGACCGGAGTTGCCTACCTGACCCTGCGCTCGCTCGCCAAGCGCCGTCTGGAGCAGGAATAAGCCATGCCGCTCCGTGCACTGAAACTGCGCCGCGCCTCGGGCTGGCTGGTCGGCCTGCTGGCGTCGGCGACCCTGACGCCGGTGTTGGCGAACAGCGCGTGCGATGCTGTGGCCTGGCCGTTCTGGCAGGACTATGCCACGCGCTATGTGCAGGCCGACGGCCGTATGCTGGAGTCGAGCCTGAAGGTCAACCACAGCACCTCCGAAGGTCAGTCCTACGGCATGCTCTTTGCTCTGGTGGCCAATGACCGCGCGCGCTTCGACGCGCTGTGGACGTGGACCGCCGCGAACATGATGGGGGCTGATGTCAAAACGCGTCTGCCGGGCTGGTTGTGGGGGCAGGGCAAGGATGGCAACTGGACGCTTCAGGACGCCAACTCCGCGTCCGATGCCGACCTGTGGATCGTCTACGCGCTGCTCGAAGCGGCGCGCGTCTGGCAGCACCCGGCCTATAGAGACGATGCGCTGGCCTTGCTCAAGAACGTGGAGTCGCGGCTGGTGGTCAATCTGCCGGGGCTCGGCAAAATGCTCCTGCCCGGCCCCGAAGGTTTCGCGCAGCCTGACCATCTATGGCGCTTGAACGCCAGCTACCTGCCTATTCCGCTGCTACGGCGCCTGGCGAAAGAAGCACCCGGCGGCCCATGGAAGGAAATTGCCGACAACACCGCGAAGCTGATCGACGCATCGAGCCCCAAGGGCTTTATCGCCGATTGGGTTGGCTACCGCGGGACCTCCCCGAAAAGCGGTCTGTTCGTGGTCGATCCGGTCACCGGCGAGCTGGGCAGCTATGACGCGATTCGCGTCTACCTCTGGGCGGGCATGACGCCTGCGTCCGACCCGTTGGCCGCGCGCTTGCTGGCGCGTCTCGACGGCATGGCGGTCAGCACGGCCTCCAGCGGCACGCCCCCGGAAAAAGTCCAGGTGATGAGTGGCATGAGCCAGGGCCAGGCTCCGTTTGGTTACTCGGCAGCGTTGCTGCCGTACTTCCAGGCCAAGGGTCAGACCTGGCTGGCCGAGCAGCAACAGCGCAGGGTCGAAGCCGGGGTCAGCCAGGCGCTGGCCCGTGACCCGAAAGACCGTACTGAACCGGCCTATTACAACCTCATTCTCAGCCTGTTTGCCTTGGGCTGGGTCGAAAAACGCTATCAGTTCCGTGAAGACGGAACCCTCAAATTATCCTGGGAGACGTCATGCCCGCGCGCCGCCACACGTTAGTCATCGGGTTGGTTGCCGCGATCGCAGCCAGCGTTTCTCAGGCTCAGGCCGCCACCGCCGAGGCGCAGTTGATCGAGCAGGGCCAGTACTGGCAGGCTCGCTCGAACCCGGTGCGGGCTGCCGAGGTCTGGCAGAAGGTGCTGCAGATCGACCCCAATCAGATCGACGCGTTGTATGGCATGGGGCTGATCGGCGTCAAACAGAACAAGCCGCAGCAGGCGCAGACTTACCTGGCTCGTCTGCAGGCCCTGTCGCCAGTGCCGTGGCAGTCGGTGCAACTGGAGCAGGACATCGCCCTCGCTCAGCCGCAGAATCAGGCCTTGCTGGATGAGGTCCGACGCCTCGCCGATGCCGGTGAGCGCGACAAGGCGACCGGGGTCTTTCGCCAACTGTTCAACGGCCGTTTGCCCGAGGGCACGATCGGGCGCGAGTACTACACCAACCTGGGGTTCAACAGCGCGGACTGGCCCGAAACGCGCAAGGGCTTTGAACGCCTGATGCGGCAGAACCCGGACGACTCGATTCTGGCGCTGTTCTTCGCCAAGCACCTGGCCCGCCGCGAAGACACCCGGGCCGAAGGGATCGCTGCGCTGGCGCGCCTGAGTAAGCACCCGGACATCGCCGGGGACGCCGATCAGAGCTGGCGCATGGCGCTGGTCTGGATCGGCCCGCCTGCGGCTGCGCAGGTGCCACTGTTCGACGCGTTTCTCAAGATTCATCCCGACGATCAGGAAATCCGCGACCAGTTGAACAAGGGCCGCCAGCAGAACACTAGCGGCGCTGCCTCAGGCTGGCAGCAGGACCCGTTGGTGGCGCGTGGCTTGAAGGCGCTGGAAAGAAATGATCACGCGGCGGCCGAAGAAGCCTTTGCCGCCCGCTTGAAAATCAAGGCGGACGATGTCGATGCGCTGGGCGGACTGGGCGTGGTGCGTCAGCAGCAGAACCGGCTGCCTGAAGCCGAACAATTGCTGACCCGCGCCACGCGCCACCCGGGCGGTGCGCGCTGGAAAAACGCGCTGGAAAACGTACAGCTCTGGACCTCGCTGCAACAAGCCCGTGATCTACAGGCCAAAGGACAGACCGGCAAGGCTCAAGCGTTGCTGGCGCAGGCGCAGCGGGAAAACCCTGACAACATCGACGTGCGTTTGACCCTGGCCGACGTGCAGGTGCAGGCAGGGCAACTGGACGCCGCGCAGGCAGGCTATCGTCAGGTGCTCGCGAGCCAGCGCGGCAATCCGCAAGCAATACGCGGGCTGATCAACGTGCTGGCCCAGCGTGGTCAGGCCGATGAAGCGCTACGCCTGCTCGACACATTGTCGCCGGGCGAACAGGCCAAACTGGGCGACAGCGGTCGCTTCAAGGCGCTGCGCTCCACACAAGTGGCGCGTCTGGCCGAGCAGCGTGGCGATGTTCGCGCTGCTCAGACGGCCTTGAAAGACGCGGTGAAGAGCGACCCGGACAATGTCTGGACGCGTTTTGACCTGGCGCGCCTGTACCTCAAGACCGACGAAGCGCCCAAGGCGCGCGTGCTGATCGACGAGCTGCTCAAGGCCCAGCCCAATAACATCGATGCGCTCTACACCAGCGCACTGCTGTCGGTGGAAATGGGCCAGTGGCAGGACGCGCAAACCACGTTTGCGCGCATCCCGGTGGATCAGCGCACGCCGGACATGAAAGCGCTCGCTGACGAAATCACCATGACCGTGCAGATCAATCTGGCCATCGGCATCGCCCGGCGCGGTCAGCGCCAGGAAGCGTTGGCGCTGCTCGATCGCCTGCAACCGGTCGCCAGCGGCAGCCCGGAGCGTCAACTCACGCTGGCCAACGCTTACATTGATGCGGGCGAGCCCGCGCGCGGTCAGGAAATGGCCCTTGCCGCCATCGCTCAGGCCCCGGCGCCGTCGGCCGATCTGATGCTGCAATACGCCGGTCTGCTGCTCGCAGCGGGTGATGATGTGCAGGTCAATGCGATCCTGCGCAACGTGCAGGGTCAGCCGATGAGCGCGCAGACCCGCAAACGCTTCGATGACCTTTTGTACCGCTACCGCATTCGCCAGGCCGATCTGCTGCGTGAGGGTGGAGATCTGGCGGGCGCGTACGACACGCTGGCACCGGCTTTGGCGCAGCGCCCGGACGACATTCAGGCGGTGTCGGCGTTCGCCCGGATGTACACCGCCAATGGCGACAGCGCTCGCGCGTTCGAGCTGTACAAACCGTTGTTGCAGCGTCAGCCCAATGACCCGCAAGTGCTGCTGGGCGCAGCTGATGCGGCGGTCAAAGCGCATGATTATGGCTTTGCCGAAAAAGCCCTGAGCCAGTTCCGCAAACTGGAGCGCAACGACCCGCAGACCCTGACCGAAGCCGCACGTATCTACCAGAGCATGGGGCAGACTGGCGCGGCCACCGAGTTGCTGCGCAAGGCCGTGGCCATCGAACAGAGTGAAAAGCAGCGCGTGATGGCTGCGCAGGCTGTGCCGACCAGCATAACGTCGTCCAACCCGTTTGCGGCGGGCGGTTCACGTAGCCTGGCGGCGGCTTCGGCGATTCCCGCCCCGGCTCAGGTGTCGTTGAGCGGTGGGAGAGCACTTGAAACAAGCAATGCGCTTGAAACATCTGCACCGCGTGACACGGCTTACCCCGGCCAGATCGCCGCACAACAGCCGCTGTCTGCCGCACGTGCGCAAAGCGTGCGCGGCAATCCGTTCATGGCAGCCACCGACCGCGATCAGGCCAGCAGCGCGCAGCAGGCGCTCAATCGTATTCTTGAGCAGCGCAGTGGCTTCGTCAGTCAGGGCCTGAGCGTGCGTAGCAATAACAGCGAGGCGGGTCTGAGCAAACTGACCGTGGTCGAGACCCCGCTTGAGATCAACGTGCCTGCCGGTGATAACCGGGTGGCCGTGCGCGTCACGCCGGTGTCGCTGAATGCTGGCAGCGTGAAATCCGATGCAAGTGCCCGTTTTGGCGGTGGCACCAGCGGTGCTGCAGGTTCGCAGAGCGACAAGGGTGTCGGTCTGGCGGTAGCGTTCGAGCGCCCCAAAGAAGGCCTCAAGGCCGATATCGGCACCACGCCGATGGGCTTCAAATACACCACGGTCGCGGGTGGCGCGAGTGTCGACCGGCCGTTGGGTGACAACCCGGACCTGCGCTACGGCCTCAACGTGTCACGGCGTCCGGTGACGGACAGCGTGACCTCGTTTGCCGGTTCCACCGACGAGCGCAGCGGCCTGTCCTGGGGCGGCGTCACGGCCAACGGCGGGCGTGGCCAGATCAGCTATGACGACCAGACCATCGGCGGTTATGGCTACGGCTCGTGGCACAAGCTGGTCGGCAACAACGTGAAATCCAATACCCGAGGCGAAGTGGGTGGCGGCGTTTACTGGTACCTGCGCAATGCCGAGGACAGCAAGCTGACCGCAGGCCTGAGCCTGATGGGCATGAGCTATGACAATGACCAGAGCTACTTCACTTACGGCCACGGTGGCTATTTCAGTCCGCAGAGCTTCTATGCCATCGGCGTGCCGGTGATGTGGGCACAGCGCACCGAGCGTTTCAGCTATCAGGTCAAGAGTTCGGTCGGGGTCCAGCACTTCAAGCAGGACGGTGCCGAATTCTTCCCCGACGACAGCACGCTGCAGGCCGCGTCCGGCCAGCGCTACACAGGGCAGAGCAAAACCGGAATTGGCTACAACCTGAGCGCGGCAGGCGAGTACAAGCTCGATTCCAGCCTGTTCATGGGGGCCAATCTGGGCCTGGACAATGCCCGTGACTATCGCCAGTTCAGCGGCGCGCTTTACCTGCGTTACATGTTCGAGGACATGACCGGCCCGATGGCACTGCCGGTCAGCCCTTACCGTTCACCTTATTCCAACTGATTTCTGGAGAATTCGATGCCTTCCGTTCTTGCCGGTATGACCCTTCTGGTCCTGGGAGAAAGCCACATGAGTCTGGCCGATCATCTGATGGAACCGCTGCACGACAACTTGACCAGGCAGGGCGCTATCGTGCATTCGATCGGTGCCTGTGGCGCGAGTGCCGGTGACTGGTTGATCACCAAAAAGGTCGATTGCGGGGCCGAGCAAAAAGGCAACGGCAAGATCGTCATCAAGGGACGTGACGCCACGACCACGCCCATCGGCGAGCTGATCGCGGCCGACAAGCCTGATCTGGTGGTGATCGTGATCGGCGACACAATGGCTTCCTATGACAAGCCTTCGTTTCCAAAGGCCTGGGCATGGCAAAGCGTCACCGGCCTGACCAAGGCGATTGCGGCCACGGGCACCAAGTGCGCCTGGGTCGGCCCTGCGTGGGGCAAGGTGGGCGGCATGTACCAGAAGAACGATGCACGTACCCAGTTGATGTCGCAGTTTCTGGCCAGCAACGTGGCGCCCTGCACGTACATCGACTCGCTGAGCTTCTCCAAACCGGGACAATGGATCACCACCGACGGTCAGCACTTTACCGTCGCCGGTTATAAATCCTGGGGCACCGCGATTGGCGATGCCTTGGGCAAACTCCCGGTCACCAGCGTCAGCGCAGCCGGAGCGAAGCAATGATCGCCCTGCGCCTGATGGCCGCTAGCGTCGCGGCCCTGTTGATCGGTGCTCAAGCGCAGGCGGCCGACATCGCCCTGTACCCGACAGGCCCGGCGCAGGATTCGGCGTTCATTCGCTTCGTCAATGCCACTGCCGCGCCGCTGCAAGTGGTTGCCCGGGAAGGCCAGGCACCGTTGCAACTGGACGCGGCAAAACCGGTGTCGCTGTTCTTTGCGGTGCAGGCCAGCAGCTCGATAAAAGGCACATTGATCAGCAGTGAGAAAAAGCTGCCGATGGACGTCAGCGTCGAGCCGGGCGAGTTCGCCACCGTCGTCCTCACCGTGCAGGCTGATGGCAGCCTTGCGCCGGTGACAGTGCGTGAGCAGCCTGATGATTTCAACGGTTTGAAGGCTTCGCTGGCGTTTTTCAGTCTGGATGCCGGTTGTGTGGAGGCAAGCCTGCGTCCGGCCGGTCGCACGGCTGATTTGTTCAAGGCGATCCCGACCGGTACGTTGCAGCGCCGCTCGATCAATCCGGTGAGCCTGTCGGTACAGCTGGTTTGCGCCAACGCCACTGTCGGCGCACCGCTGGATCTGGGGGAACTCAAGGCCGGTGAACGCTACAGCGTTTTGCTGGTGCCGTCCGCCACCGGACCGCGCCTGTTGTCGGCCACGGACACGCTGTCCAACTGATCGGGTTCTGTGGTCGTTATGGTATTCGCCTCGCTCGAGTTTCTGATGGTGTTCCTGCCGGCTTTTTTGCTGGCCTATGCCGCAAGCCCTGCGGCGTGGCGCAACGTCGTTCTGTTGATCGGCAGCTGGCTGTTCTACGGCTGGCTGAGCCCGCTGTTTCTGAGCCTGCACATCGTGTTGACGATCGTGGCCTGGGTCGGCGGTTTGCTGGTCGATCGGGCGCGGCAAGGCTCAACAGGGCGGGTGCGTCTGCTGGTGGCACTGATCGTGTTCAACACCGCCGTGCTGTGCTGGTACAAATACGCCAACATCGTCGCCGGCAGCTGGAATCAGCTGATCACGTATTACGGAGCTATGCCGCTGCAATGGCAGCGCGTGGCGTTACCGGCCGGGCTGTCGTTCATCGTGTTGCAGGCGATTTCCTATCTGGTGGATGTACATAGGCACACCGTGCCGGTCGAGCGCAGTTTCATCAATTACGCGACCTACATCTCGATGTTCGGCCACTCGATTGCCGGGCCGATCATCCGCTATGACTGGGTGCGCCGCGAGTTGGTGCAGCGTCATTTCAACCGCCTGAATTTCGCTCGGGGCGCACGCCGTTTCATGATCGGCATGAGCATGAAAGTGCTGGTGGCCGACACCTTGTCACCGTTGGTCGATGTGGCGTTTCACTTGCCCGAGCCGTCGCTGGCCGATGCCTGGATCGGCTGTCTGGCGTACTCGCTGCAACTGTTCTTCGACTTTGCCGGTTACAGCGCCATGGCCATCGGTCTTGGGCTGATGCTGGGCTTTCACTTTCCCGAAAACTTCAACCGGCCGTACCTGGCCAGCAGCATTCAGGACTTCTGGCGGCGCTGGCACCTGTCGCTGTCCAGCTGGTTGCGCGACTACCTGTACATTGCCTTGGGCGGCAACCGGCATGGCGTCTGGAACACCTATCGCAACCTGTTTCTGACCATGGCCATCGCAGGTCTGTGGCATGGCGGCGACAGCTGGAACTACCTGTTGTGGGGCGCGGCACATGGCGTGGCGCTGTGCGTGGATCGCGCCTGGTCGCGCTCCAGCCTGCCCACTGTTCCCAAACCATTGGCGCACGTGTTGACGCTGCTGTTTGTGTGCCTCGCCTGGACGCTGTTCCGCGCCCCGGACTTTACCACTGCGCTGACCATGTATGCCGGACAGTTCGGCCTGCATGGCCTGGGGCTGGGCGATGCACTGGCCGTAACCCTGCGCCCGGCGCACGGCATGGCGGCGCTGCTGGGCGTGGCCTGTGTGCTCGCGCCGTTGTTGCTGGTTCGCGTTGAGCAGCGTTTCGCCAGCCACCCTCTGTTCATAGCGGGCGCCCCATTGTGGCCGGTGGCCGGCTTTCTGTTGTCGTTCGCGCTGATTGCCAGCCGCGAGACAGTTCCTTTTCTTTACTTCCAGTTCTGAGGTCAGTGGCCATGACTGCTCCGTCTGCTGTACCGCCTCCGCCCAGCGAACTGGCCGTGCGCACCTGTGGCGTGGCGGGAATCACGCTGGTGGCTTTCATCGGCGTCGGCTTGCTGGCCTCGTGCATGCTGCTGGCCAGCGGCAAGGTCGAGTTGCTGCCCAAACCCCTGACCCTCGATGCAGCGCTGCATGGCGAGGTGACTCACAAACTGGCCAAGCAACTGTCAGGGACTTTTCTGGCGCAGCGCGCAGCGAATATCGAGCGTGGCGCAAGCTGGTTGCTGTTTCACGACACCGGTCCGCGGGTCCGTCAGGGGTGTCCGGGCTGGCTGTTCCTGACCGATGAATTCAGGCTCAATCGCGACGCGCAGGCCAATGCGCAACACAAGGCGCAGGCGGTTATCGATGTGCAACGAAGCCTGAAAAAGCGCGGCATCGACCTGCTGGTCGCCGTGGTGCCAGACAAAAGCCGCATTGCTGCCGCCCAACTGTGCGGGCTTTATCGCCCCGAGGTGCAGCAGGCCCGTGTTGTGCAATGGACCAACAGCCTGAAGGAAGCCGGTGTTGATACGTTGGACCTGACCACTACCCTGCAACCGCTGGGTGACACAGCGTACCTGCGTACCGACACACACTGGAGCGAAAGCGGTGCCAACGCGGCCGCCAGAGCGCTGGCACTGCACCTGCGCAAAGTCGGCTTTCAGGCCACTCCGCAACGGCAGTTTCAAACCAGCATCGCCCCGATTGCCGAGCGCCCCGGTGATCTGGTGCGTTTAGCGGGTCTCGACTGGCTACCGCTGTCGTTGCAACCCGTGCCGCAAAGCGTAGCCGCCACGCAAATCACCGAGCTTGCCAGTGAAGCAGCGGCAGGCGGCGACAACCTCGACGACCTGTTTGGCGACAGCAACCTGCCCAACGTCGCCTTGATCGGCACATCGTTCTCACGCAATTCGGGCTTTACCGGTTTTCTACAGCGCGAACTCGGCGCACCGATCGGCAGCTTCGCCAGGGACGGCGGCGAGTTCTCGGGTGCAGCCAACGTCTATTTCGACAACCTGGCCTTTCGCCAGACCCCGCCAAAGCTGGTGATCTGGGAAATCCCGGAGCGGGATCTGCAAACGGTTTATGAGGTGATCAACCTTCGGCCATAACGCTATCAAATTCGCACCTGACGCTATCGAACAACTGGCTGCCCTGTATCAATCTCATTTCAAACGCGGATCAACCACAAACTCCAGTTCCTTGGCCGTTGCCACAACGGCCAGGAATTCCGGGTGCTGGACGTTGAGCAGGTAATTCGATTCACGCGGGATGATCACGCTTGGCACGGCCAGTGCCAGGCTCTGACCCGAGGCAAGCCAGTCGTCGCCGAACGAGGCTGTTGCCGGTGGTGCGGGCTCTTCGCGCCAGTCTGGAGGCAGGGTGTCCGGCCGTGCATTGAGGATGTGCTCTTCGCCAATCTGCAGCTCAAGCATCGCGTAATGCCGGGCCACGCCAGCGTTGCCCAGGTGCACCAGCACTTCCAGCAGCGCCAGCGATTCGCTGCCTGCGCAGTACACGCAGGTGTTGCCTTTGCTGTTCCAGCGTCCGCCATAGAGCTTGGCGCCTTCACCGTCGAACGCCTGAGCCAGCCATTTGCGCTTTACCAGTCGATAGACTGCAATCACGCCACGACACCGTGTTCCAGCCGACCGATCAGGTCGAGCACTGCCTGCGCCTCGGCCGAGGTAGCGAGCATTTCCAGCGGCCTGCGATTGCCCAGCCCATAGACCGGGTTGGCCAGCCACAGACGGGTCGCTTCGGCATCGTCTTCGAACAGGTCCAGCGCCGCTTTGTAAAGCGCTGCCAGGCGGAACAGCCGATCGCTTTCCTCGGCATTGAAGCGGCGCACCTTGAGGCGTCGCTGCAAGGTGGCGGGAGCGATGCCCAGATGCTCGGCCAGGGTCGAGCGGTTCAGGTCGGTGTAATGCGCCAGACGCTCGAATACTTCATACGGCAAACCGTCGTGCAGCGCCGAGTACAGGCGCGTGCCACGGGCCGGAATACCCAGATGCTGCCAGAAATCGTCCTGCCGGGGCAGGGCCGGATGGTAGTCGCTTATGGGCAGAGACATGGACACACCTGTCTATCGAGTGATTGCTATTAAATCTATCACTTGATAATAGGCTGGTTTGGGTGGTCGCGGTAGTGATTTGCAGCAACAGAAAGCGACTTAAATTACAGAAACTGCAAACATCGCCGACTTAAGGCTATAGGTTTAGTTTGAATGTTGCTGATCGAGCGTTATAGGCTCAGTGTCAGTCGATTTCGATAGTGCTGTCGAACGTATACGTGCTGTCCGCCGTTGTCAGCCTGATTTTTTTGCAGTGAGAACCACACGATGTCCACGCTTGCACTATTGATATGCGATGACTCGAACATGGCGCGAAAGCAGCTTTTGCGTGCCCTGCCTGCTGATTGGGATGTATCGGTAACGCTCGCTACCCAGGGGCAGGAAGGTCTGGAAGCTATCCGTAAAGGCCAGGGCCAGGTGGTGCTGCTCGACCTGACCATGCCGGTGATGGACGGTTACCAGACCTTGACGGCGATTCGTGCCGAAAACCTCGACACCAAGGTGATTGTGGTGTCGGGTGACGTGCAGGACGAAGCGGTGCGCCGGGTCATGGAGCTGGGCGCGCTGGCGTTTCTGAAAAAACCTGCCGACCCGGATGAACTCAAGAGCACGCTGGAACGCCTGGGCCTGCTGGGCAAGCCGGCGGTTTCACCTGTTGCGCTGCCGGCCCTCAACAACAAGGGCGGGGTGATCAGCTTTCAGGATGCCTTCCGCGAAACCATCAACGTTGCCATGGGCCGCGCTGCTGCGTTGCTGGCCAAGGTGCTGGGCGTGTTCGTGCAGTTGCCGGTGCCCAACGTCAACATGCTCGAAGTCGGCGAGTTGCACATGGCGCTGGCCGATGCCCATGCTGATCAGCGTCTGACGGCGGTGTGTCAGGGCTACATCGGTGGCGGCATTGCAGGTGAAGCACTGCTGATTTTCCATGACTCGGAAATATCCGGCATGTCGAAACTGATGGGCGACGATAACTCCGACAGCTCCAACATGGAGATGCTTCTGGACCTGTCCACGATCCTGGTCGGTGCCTGCCTGAGCGGTATTGCCGAGCAGATCGACATCGCGTTTTCGCAAGGCCATCCACAGTTGCTGGGCGCGCAGGGTGGCATCGACGAGCTTATCCGCATCAATCAGCAACGCTGGAAAAAGACCCTGGCGGTTGAAATCAGTTACAGCGTGGAAGGCCACAACATTCATTTCGATCTGTTGATGCTGTTCACCGAAGATTCGGTCGAGCTGCTTACCAAAAAACTCGCCTACATGATGAGCTGACCCATGAGCAACGCTATCGAAATCAACGAGCTTCATTGGTTGCTGGCCGTCACGCAGAACATTGACGTAGGCATTGTGGTGCTGGACCTGAACTACCGGGTGACGGTCTGGAATACCTTCATGGAAAACCGTTCTGGCGTGGTGCCCTATGTGGCCATCGACAAGACCTTCTTCGAGTTGTTTCCGGAGGTTAACCGTCAATGGCTGAGCAAGAAAATCGATAACGTCGTGACCCTTGGTACACCGGCGTTCACCATCTGGGAACAGCGGCCGTATCTGGTGCGCTTCAAGAACTACCAGCCGATCACCGGGCACGAAGAGTTCATGTACCAGAACACCACGCTGTTTCCGCTGCGTTCAACCACCGGGGCGATCAGCCATGTGTGCCTGGTGATCTATGACGTCACCGACGTGGCAGCCAACCGCAATCAATTGCAGGCAGCCAATGACAAGCTGCAGCAACTGTCGGGTGCTGAACAAAAGTAAACGGCTGTCTGGCTCGTCGGGGCAGCAAAACCGCACTGCGGGCTTGATCCCGCTCGTGCTAGGATCGCGATTTTTCCGCTGACGCTCAGGGACATCATGCGACCTCAAGCCACCCTCACTGTTTTGCCTGTCGAGCGCCCGCTGGTCGGGCGCGTCAGCCCGCCGGGCTCCAAGTCGATCACCAACCGCGCATTGTTGCTGGCCGGGCTGGCCAAAGGCACCAGCCGCCTGACCGGCGCGCTGAAGAGTGACGACACCCGCGTGATGTCCGAAGCACTGCGTCTGATGGGCGTGCAGGTCGACGAGCCGGATGACAGCACCTTTGTGGTCACCAGCAGCGGGCACTGGCAGGCACCGCAGCAGGCGCTGTTTCTCGGCAACGCCGGGACCGCAACGCGCTTTCTGACCGCTGCACTGACCAACTTCGAAGGCGACTTTGTGGTCGACGGCGACGAGTACATGCGCAAGCGCCCGATCGGCCCGCTGGTCGATGCCTTGCAGCGCATGGGTGTGGAAGTCAGTGCGCCCAGCGGTTGCCCTCCGGTGGCGATCAAGGGCAAGGGCGGCCTGGAAGCCGGACGTATTGAAATCGATGGCAATCTGTCCAGCCAGTACGTGTCGGCGTTGCTGATGGCCGGAGCCTGCGGCAAGGGCCCGGTCGAAGTCGCCCTGACCGGCAGCGAGATTGGCGCACGTGGTTACGTCGACCTGACCCTGGCGGCCATGCAGGCCTTCGGCGCCGAGGTTCAGGCCATCGGCGAAACCGCCTGGAAAGTCTCGGCCACTGGTTATCGCGCTACGGACTTCCATATCGAGCCGGATGCATCGGCGGCCACCTACCTGTGGGCCGCGCAAGCATTGACCGAGGGCGATATCGACCTCGGCGTGGCCAGCGACGCATTCACTCAGCCTGATGCCCTGGCCAGTCAGATCATCGCTAGCTTCCCGAACATGCCTGCCGTGATCGACGGTTCGCAAATGCAGGACGCGATTCCGACCCTGGCGGTACTCGCCGCCTTCAACCGTCAGCCAGTGCGCTTTGTCGGCATCGCCAACCTGCGGGTCAAGGAATGTGACCGTATTTCAGCGCTGTCCAACGGCCTGTGCGCCATCGCACCGGGCCTTGCGGTAGAAGAGGGCGACGATCTGCTGGTGCACGCCAACCCGGCGCTGGCAGGCACTACGGTAGATGCATTGATCGACACCCACTCCGACCATCGCATCGCCATGTGTTTTGCGCTGGCAGGCTTGAAGATCGCCGGTATCCGCATTCTCGACCCCGATTGCGTCGGCAAGACCTACCCGGGTTACTGGGATGCACTGGCTTCGCTGGGGGTGAGTGTTCAGCGCTGAGAGCAACTATGGAGCCGTTTTTCAGATCCCGAAGAACGGCTGCATCATCCGCGCCAGCAGCCCGTGAAAGCGCAGCCTTGATTCCGTCGCCAGTACGCAGATGCATTCCCGGTCAGGGTAGGCGACGGGCTGATGCTGGATGTGGCTGTCCAGATCGGCTACGTCATTGAGCCCGAACGCTCCCTGTATGTCGTGGTACGCGCCCTTGAGCACCATGGTCATCTCGCCGCTGTCGTGGCTGTGCACCGGCATGCTGACGCCGGGGGCGATTTTCAGCAGCATCAACTTGCCTTGTTCAATACCTTGCGCACGTACTCGTTGCACGCCAGGAACCAGTGTCTTCCACTTCAGTGTGCTCAGCTGTCGACCGAAATGCGCGTGCAGGCAGGCAGGTAGCAAGTCCGGGTCCTGATTGGCTGCCGGCATCGAATACATTGCCGGTTCAGCGCCCGTGTGCTGTTCATCGAGACGCGCGAGCATTGCCGACCTGCCCTTGAGTGGCACCACGCTGCTGATGTGCTGCTGCATCAACACACCGCCAATCTCTTCGGCCTGCCTGAGTCGCGCGCGGCACTCGGCACAGCGTTCGAGGTGCGCCGCAGTCACCACCGCGAGGACCTGCGACAGCGCTCCCGCTGCATAGCTGACCAGAGTCGCGTCATCCGGATGATGTCGTGGGCTCATCATTATTCCTCTATCCGCGAACGCAATTTTTGAAACGCCAGGCGCAGGCACGATTTCACCGTGCCCAGTGGCATACCAAGGCGTTCGGAAATTTCCCGATGGCTGAGCGCTTCGAAATACGACATGCGCAACACCCGGGCCTGATCGGGAGGCAGGTTCTGAATGGCAATGTTCAGTTGTTGCTCCTGACGCTGGCTATAATCGAGCGTTCGATCTACCGGGGCCTCCAGGCGCTCGAGTTGTTCCAGCGAATTCTGCACCTGCACCCAGCCGCGGTCCTTGCGCACGCTGTCGATGTAAAGGTTGCGGGCAATGCGAAACAGCCATGTTCCCAGGCTGGCCTTGGTCGGGTCGAAGGAGTCGGCCTTGTGCCACAGCTTGAGCAGCACTTCCTGCACCAATTCTTCAGCCTGCCCCTCCGGCACATTCAGCCCGGTCAGATAACGCAATAAGCGCGGCGCGAAGTAATCGTAGATGCGCATGAAGCTTTCGCGGTCCCTCTGGCGGGCCACGGCGGCGACTTCATCAATCCAAAGTCGGGTTATTGTCGATTCGCTGTGAGGGGGGGGCAAGTGACAGAAGATCCTGTGACTGGCAGTAGTGCGCATGATCCACCTTCTGATCACCATTGTCTGGTTTTGGTTCGCAATGCAGAGGTGTTACGCAACGGGATGGGGAGTGGATCACAGGATATGACGAGCGGCGTGGAGGAATTTTACAGGTGCGACCATGACAATGACCACGGGCCAGTCATGCAGACAGTCGCTGTCATTTCTGCCAGTAGCGCTATGAGCAGCTGGCTGCTTAACCTGTGATCTGGATGCTATCAAGGTCAGGGAGACCATTATGGACACTCACGTTGCACGTGCTTCATCTACGCTGGCCAAGCTGGCCTGTGTACTGCTGGTTATCATTTGTATGGGGCTTCTTTTTGCACCTTGGCGAGCTCAGGCTGAGGCTGTAAATCTGGTTACCTGTACAGGAACCCATACTACAAACTGGTCGCCAGGATTGACCAACACCAGTCAGACGATTGTTGTATCGACGACGAGCAGTTGGAACCCGTGTGTTTCGCTCTCATTCCCTTTGGTTACCAGCGCTTCGTCCAGCGAAAGCTTCCAGTCTACGTTTTCCTGCGAGTCGTTACTGCTACCAACATCCAGCAGAACATGGGTCATTAGCTGGAGCGATGGAGTCACCAGCACTTACAAGTTCAACGCGACGATCAATAATATTGGTACTTTGAACACGACCATTGTTGGTGTTGGGGTAATTGTGGATGGCCGTTATAAAGGCGCCAATGCGACAAGTACATTTTTACTTGGCAATCTTCAGTCAACGTTGAACGACAGCTGCAACACCGCCACCGGCGTTACCCGCGTCAGCGGTCTTTCAACGCTGTTGATTACCCCGTAACGACAGGCATGGAGCATGCACGCATAAAGCCTGCTACAAGGGCTTGTAGTGCAGACTGATCGTCAACTCCATCGACTCCCCCTGACGTAATAGGCTCAATCCCGGCCGCCCGGGCAAATGATGTGCGTTGACTGGGTGGCTTACCGGCTCAAAGCAAAAGAAACCCACCCCTGGCGGGCAGAACACCAGAAAGTAGTCGCTGCCGGTAGCCTGGCAGTGCAGTTCATAGCCCAGGTCCGGCTGGCTGATGAGGCTGCCGCCATCCCAACCGGTGAAACCGTTGTCCAGACGTGTGTCGGGCAGCGCGTTGCCGTGTCGGAAATCCCATTCTGCTGGCAGGTCCTGCAAGGCGCTGGGCAAACCGGCTTCGTCGCACAGCCATACCTGCGCAGCCTTGGCCTGCAAGCGTGTGTGAGGCGTGCGCGGCAGGTAAGGGTGCAAGCCCAGCCCGTGCCAGGCGGCACGACTGTCCAGGTGGGTAGTGGTCAGTTCGATGCTCAGCTTGCCGTCTTGCAGGGTGTAGCGCAGTTGCGCGCGGTAGGCGAACGGCGTCTGGCTGTCGAGTTGCAGGCAGACCTGCTCTGCGGTCTGCTCGATAACACTCCAGACCTGTTGCCAGGCGCTGCCATGAATCGGCAATGGGTCGTTGGCGCTGTTGGGGGCCAGTGCGAGCCAGCCATCCGGGGTGTCGAAACCGCCGTTGCCTATCCGGTTCGACCAGGGCGCCAGCGGGTAGCAGGCCAGTCGGCGAGGTGTACCGGCAGCCAGTGCCTGTTCGTCGCTCGGGCGCAGCAAGGGGTGCCCGCTGGCCAATATGGTCCAGTTGACGATACTGCCGCCGATGTTGGGGGCCAGTGTGAGGCGGGTCAGGCCATCTTCAAGGGTCAGTACGTTCGCGGGCATGATGCAAAACCTTCTTGGATGACGGGCTGGATGGTTGAGAGGCAGATGGCGTGGCGCGCCGCCAGGTCAGCAGGACGATACCGCTGACGACGATCAGCCCGCCGATGACCTGGCCGCTGCTGAGCAACTGATCGAGAATTAGCCAGCCGAACAGCAGGCTCGCCACCGGCTCGATATTCATCACCGGCGCATTGCGGGCGATGTCCAGCCGCGCCATGCAGATGAACAGCAGCGAAAAGCCCAACCCGTACAACACCACCAGACTGGCCAGCGCAGTCCAGCCGATGCGGCTTGCCGGCAGATCCACGCCACCGGGCAACAGGCCACTGGCACCGGCCAGCGCAGCCGCCGCGAACACCACGACCATGGTCAGCATACTGCGCACCGTGCCGCGCATGCTGGCCAGTTTGTTGTCGGTGATCCACAGCGCAAAGGCGAACACCACTGCTGCGGTAAACGCATAGGCGATACCTTCCAGCCACTGCGGTTCGTTGCTGCCAGGGTTTGACAGCCGCTGCGGCACATCCAGCGCCAGCGTCAGGCCGAACAGAATCAGTGCCATCAGACCAGCAGCACGTCGCGTGGGCCTGGCACCGCCGAGTGCCCAGGTCAACAGCGCCAGCAGAATCGGCGAGACGTTGACCACCAGCAATGCCAGCGCCAGGTGCTGGCAGGAAGACTGAGCTTTTCACGTTGCCAGAGCACCAGACTGACCAGCACCAGCAGGGTGACGCCGGAGCGGCAAAGAATGGCCAGCAGCAAGCCGGTGTCATGATCGAAAGCGATGCGCGCCGCAATGTGGTTGCCGGCAAACGAGCAGGCCAGCAATGCCAGGATCAGCACGGCGATGTGGCGGGGGAACAGGGCAGGGGCAGACATACGCAACCAGCCTCCTTGGCTGGACAACAGAGGTGCGTACCGGAGCGGTTTCAAGCGCTCCGGTAGCGTTGCAGCTGGAGACGTTAGAGCACGACGCTCGGCAGCCACAGTGAGATTGCGGGAATGTAGGTGACCAGCATCAGCACCACAAACAGCGCGACATAGAACGGCAGCAAGGCTTTCACGGTGGCTTCAATGGTGACTTTGCCCACCGCGGCACCGACGAACAGCACCGCACCCACCGGTGGTGTTATGAGCCCGATCCCCAGATTCACCAGCATGATCATGCCGAAGTGCACCGGGTCGACGCCGACACCGACGATGACCGGCAACAGGATCGGAGTCAGGATCAGAATCAGCGGGGCCATGTCCATCACGGTGCCCAGCAGCAGCAACATGACGTTAATGCACATCAGGATCACGTAGCGGTTATCTGACAGGGTCAGGAATGCCGTGGTGATCTTCATCGGGATTTCCATCAGCGTCAGGATGTAACCGAAGCTGGCGGCAAAACCGATGAGGATCATCACGATGGAAATGGTCCGTGCGGCCCGGTGCATCAGCTTGGGCAGATCGCGCCATTTGTAGTCGCTATAGATGAACATGGTGACGAAGAACGCCCAGAGCACGGCAATGGCTGCCGACTCGGTGGCAGTGAAAATCCCCGATAGAATGCCGCCGAGAATAATGACCATGGCCATCATGCCCCAAAGCGCTTCACCGGCAATTTTTAGTGCCTGGCGCAGCGGGATCACTTCACCGTTGGGGTAGTTGCGCTTGCGCGCGAAGATCATGCACAGGCCCATCATCACTGCGCTGAGCAACAGACCCGGCATGATCCCGGCCATGAACAGCGAAGCAATCGATACCGTACCGCCTGCCGCCAGTGAATAGAGCACCGAGTTATGGCTGGGTGGCGTCAGCAAGGCCTGAACCGAGCCGCTGACGGTCACTGCCGTCGAGAAGTCCCGAGGATAGCCGTTGCGTTCCATTTCCGGGATCAGCACTGAGCCTACCGAAGCGGTATCGGCCACCGAGGAACCCGAAATCGCGCCGAAGAAAGTGGATGCCACAATGTTGACCAGCGACAGCCCACCGCGCACGAAACCCACCAGCACAGCAGCAAAGGCGACCAGCCGTCGTGACATGCCGCCTTCGGCCATGATTGCCCCGGCCAGCACGAAGAATGGAATCGCCAGCAGCGAAAACTTGTTCACGCCGCCTGCAATCTGAATCATCAGCGCATCGGCCGGAATATCGATCCACCAGGCGCCTATCAGGGCCGAAAGCCCCAGCGCATAGGCAACAGGCATGCCGATTAGGATCAATGCTATGAAGCTGCCCAGCAGTATAAAAGCGTCCATTTATGCGGCACCTTCGCTTTCTTCAATGACATCGAAGCGCATCACCGCGCGATGACTCTGGTCGCCCAGAAACAGTCTTTCCAATACGAAAATCAGGGTTACGATGCCGCCGATGGGGATTGGCAGGTAAGTGATGCCGACCCTCAGAAACGGTAGCTCGCCGACAAACTGATTCCACGTGGTAGCGCACAGCTTGAAGCCCTTGAAGATCATGAACAGGGCCACGATTGCCATCAGGATCTGCACGACCATCGAGGCGCTGCGACGCACCTGTTGCGGCATACGGTCCACGGCCATCGAAACGGCCATATGTGCACCGGCGCGGTAACTGGCGGCAGCGCCGAAGAAGGTAAATACCACCATCAGCAAAATGGCCGTGGGTTCCGGCCAGCTGGAGCCGCTGCCGAGTATGTAACGGGCAAAGATGCCCCAGGGGATGATCAGGGTCATGATCAGCACCGACAGACCGGCAATGCCGATGCAGACCCGATAAATCGTGTCGTTGATGCGCAATAGCGTATTTTTCATTGGGCTCACCACTGCGGCGGCGAACGAGCTTTCACTCATTCGCGCAGCATAATCGGACAGGCTTATTGGGCCGCTTGGGTGCTCGGTGCAGCCAGTGCCGGATTGGTCTGGACCGCTTCGATGCGGCTGATCAAATCCTTGTAGGGCGCACCGAATTTGTCACGCACCGGCTGGGTGGCGTCGTAGAAGGCTTTCTTCTGCTCCGGCGTCAGGGTGATGAACTCCACGCCAGCAGCCTTGAGCTTGGTTTCGGCATCGGCTGACGACTTGTCCCACAGCGCGCGCTCCTCCATCTGCGCTTCACGCGCGAGCTTTTTCACCAGCGCCTGTTGCTCCGGCTTGAGCTTCTCCCAAGTGGCTTTCGCCATCACGATGGGCTCGGGCAGAATCAAGTGCTCGGTAATCGTGAAGAACTTCGCGTTCTGGTAGTGGTTGTGCTGGAAATAGGTCGGCGGGTTGTTTTCCGCACCATCGATCACGCCGGTTTGCAGGGCGCTGAAGATTTCGCCAGTGGCCATGGCGATGCCGTTACCGCCCATGTCGTTGATGGTTTCGATGAATACCGGGTTGCCCTGAACACGGATCTTCATGCCTTTGAGGTCGGAAATCTGGCGTACCGGTTTCTTCGTGTACAGGTTGCGGGTGCCGCCATCCATCCAGGCCAGTGCGACCATATTGAATTGCGAGTTGGTGATCTTGTCGAGAATTTCCTGGCCGATCTCGCCGTCGATAATCGTGCGCATGTGCGCTTGATCACGGAACACGAACGGCAGGTTGAAGACGTTGACGTCCGGCACGACCGGGCCGACGATGCCCAGGCTGACACGGGTCATCTGCACGGCACCACTCTGGACCTGTTCAACGACTTCCTTCTCGGAGCCGAGCACGCCGCCAGCGTACATCTTGAAGGTAATCTCGCCCTTGGATTGCTCTTCGAGCTTCTTGCCCATGTTCTGTTCCGCCACGACCGGCGCATAGGAACCTCGGCGAACTTGATTTTGACTTCTGCCTGAGCCATGCCTGACACGCAGAAGGCCAACGGAAGTGCAGCGATGAGAAGCTTGCGTTTGAAATCCATGGATATCTCCGATTTTGTTATTTTTGGTCGAGCTATGGGATTTTCGTTGGGCACTGTCAGCCCTGAAACACGGGTTCCTCCAGGCCTTTGACACCAGGGCGCAAAGCGAACAGACCACCGGCGAATGGGTGGTCGCTGATATCGCCACCCGGGCGAATGGACGTTACGAATAAGGTATCGAGATTGGGGCCGCCAAAAGCGCACATGGCCGGTTTTTTAACTGGCACGACCAGCGAGCGGTCGAGTTTTCCGTTGGGCGTAAAACGGTGGATCAGGCCCGCGTCATTGCCGCAGATCCAGTAGCAGCCATCGGTGTCGATTGCTGCACCGTCAGGGCGGCCCAGGTGGTGGTTCATGTCCACGAACAGGCGACGGTTGTGCGGCGTGCCGCTATCGGTGTCGTAATCGAAAGCCCAGATCTTCTGCACGCTGGGATGCGAGTCGGACAGGTACATGGTCTTGCCGTCCGGGCTGAACGCCAGGCCGTTGGGGACAATGAAGTCCTTTAAATGTGCATCGAGTGTCTTCTGCCCGGCGCTGTAGCGATACATCGCACCTACCACTGCGCCTGCTGCCATGTCCATCAGCATGGTGCCGGCCCAGAAGCGTCCTTGTCGGTCGCATCGGCCATCGTTGAAGCGCATGCCTGTCTGTGCATGTTCGACGCTTGCCAGAAGAGTACTGATCAGGCTGCCGTCTTCGCAGGGCTGCAGATGATAAATGCCGTCTTCCATCCCCGCAATCCAGCCGCCGCGGCTGTCGGCTGCGATGCAGGCCAGCATCTGCGGCGCTTTCCAGGTGCGTATGCTGCCGTCGGCGAAACTCCAGCGCTGCAGCGTACCTTTCGGAATATCTACCCAGTACAACGCCTGGTCACGTGCGCTCCAGACCGGGCTTTCGCCTGTGGCGTTTTGTGCATCGACAATCAGTTCGGCATCCATGACAGGTCGTATCTCCAACGTCTGCAAGCAGAGTTCTTCAACAGGTAGGGGCTGTTTATTGATCGCCGAAGGGGCCTGAGGCCACAAACGCACCGCCCTGATAAACCATCGCCGGGTCGTCAGCCGCAGGCTCCGGTTGGGCTTCAACCTTGGCGCGGAAAACTTCCGAGCTGTCTTTGGGGGTGTAGTCCAGTTTGCTGGCGAAACGGTTGTCCCACCATACGGTCTTGTTGTCCGAAACACCGTAGACCACGGTATGACCGACGTCTGGCGTGTACAGGGAGCGCTCGATCAACTGGGTCAGGTCGCCAAAGCTCAGCCAGGTGCTCATCATTCGACGGTTCTGCGGTTCAGGGAACGACGAGCCGATGCGGATGCTGACGGTTTGGATGCCGTAACGATCGAAGTAGAAGCTGGCCATGTCTTCGCCGTAGGACTTGGACAGACCGTAGTAGCTGTCCGGGCGGCGCGGGGAGTGCGCGTCGATGGTTTCGGTCTGCTTGTAGAAACCGATCACGTGGTTGGAACTGGCAAAGATCACGCGTTTCACGCCATGACGACGGGCCGCTTCGTAGATGTGGAACACACCGCAGATGTTGGCACCGAGGATTTCCTCGAACGGCCGTTCGACTGATACACCGCCGAAGTGCACTATCGCGTCCACACCTTCGATCAGGCGGTATACGGCGTCCTTGTCAGCCAGATCGCAGACCTGAACTTCTTCACTGTCGTCTACCGCCGGTGCCATCTCGGCAATGTCGGACAGGCGTAGCACGTTTGCGTAGGGGCGCAGTGTTTCGCGCAAGACCTTGCCCAAGCCACCTGCCGCACCGGTCAGCAGGAGGCGATTGAAGGGAGTTTGAGTGGTATGAGCCGATGCCATGAGAAAAGTCCCGATTGTTATTTTTGTCATCTGTTGTCGTATGACTTGCCGAATTATCGACACCGCATACGCTGATTGTCAACGCGGCCAAAGTATAAAAACGACCTGTGTGCCCGCCTGTGCAGACACATTTGTAACAAGGCAAAACCTGCCCCTGTAGATGGGCTTTCAGGCAGGCTTTGCCACAGGTTTCACAGCAGCGAAATAGGGTAGCTGATGAATACGCGGTTCTCGTCGAACTCATTGGTGCTGAAATCGCGACGCAGGCTGGAGTTGCGCCATTTGACGTTCAGGTTCTTGAGTGCACCGCTTTGTACGGTATACGCCAGTTCAGACTCTCGTCCCCATTCCTTGCCGTCGGTGATGTTGCCGGTATGCACATTGTCGCCGCTGATATAGCGGTTCATCAGGGTCAGGCCGGGTACGCCGAGCACTGCGAAGTTATAGTCATGGCGTAACTGCCAGGACTTCTCCTTGGCGTTGTCGTAACTGGAGTTGTAACTGTCGTTGGCCAGCGTGCCGCCGCTGGTGCCGTTGACGCGCATCCACGCCGTATCGCCGGTGAGCTTTTGCAGGCCGACATAGAACGTGCTGCCGCCATAGCGCGCCGAGAGCAATGCGTAAGCGGTCTTGTTGTCGAGGTCGCCGGCCAGTTTGTTTCCGTCTTCCTTGCCGATGAAGTAACCCAGGTTGGCCCCCAGGGTCCAGTCGCCGACCGGCTGGCTGTGCAGCAGGTTGAAAAACTGCTGCTGGTAGATGTCCTGCAGCTCCGAGTACCAGACACCTACCTGGGTATGCTTGTCGTTGAAGACATACTCGCCGCCGCCGAAGTTGAAGCGATCGGACGTGAACGCGCCTCGGCCGTTCATCGACATGTCTTCCATGCTTGCATCGTTGCGCGGGCTATTGCCGCGGAATTGCCCGCCATACAGCGTCAGGCCGTCGATTTCCTTGGACGTCACCTGGCCACCGCGGAAAGTCTGCGGCAACGAACGACCGTCATCGGAGCGCAGAATCGGCAGCACCGGCATCCATTCGCCGACTTTCAGTTCGGTTTTGGAAACCCGCGCCTTGCCTGCAACGCCGAGACGGCCGAAATCATCGGCCGGGCGACCGTCGCTGTGGATCGGCAGCAACTGAGTGCCCCCTGTGCCTTTGCCACCATCGAGCTTGAGCGAATACAGGCCCAGCACGTCAACCCCGAAACCGACCACTCCTTGGGTGAAGCCCGACTTGGCGTCGAGAATAAAGCTTTGTGTCCATTCCTCGGCTTTGCTCTGCGGAGCTGCGCTGTTGGGAAAGGCCGGGTTGGTGAAGTTGCGGTTGAAGTACGCATTACGCAGCGTAAGTGTGGCTTTGGTATCGTCGACGAAACCCTCTGCCATGCCGAGCATCGGGAAAATCAGTGTCATGCCGCCAACACCCATCAGGATGCGTGAGCGGGAGGTGTGAAATGTCATTATTGTTTTGCTCCCTTGTTTATCGAAACCGTCCTCTTTTCTGGCCGCGCGCAAGCAGCAGCCGACACCTTTGAGGATTACGTGATGCCTGTTGCCAGGCATGGCCTCGACCGACAGACGGCCGAGTACCGTTCGCCATGTATCAGCGAATGTTATGAATCTGAAAGGATGTCGGGTGCTGCGAAACTGTCGGAACAGATGAAGCTTCGATAATCGGTGGAGCAGACGTACAGACGAGAGTTTTCATGGTTGGCCCAGTCTTGTTTTTATTTTTGGCGTTATAGGTTGTCGTACAACCGCAGTGATATTTGCAGCGCAGTCTCGATTTGTCAACGCGCTGTTAGTCGAGGTTTACCGATTCACCTGATTTTAACCCCTCATAAAGCAGTGAATGATTTGGACTGAACGCTGCGTGCAACCGGGCAGTCCACCTCATAACCCCATTATTTTTTTGGAGCTGCTGCATGAATCGTTTTACCCAGAAAGTTGTTGTGGTGACCGGGGCCGGTTCCGGAATCGGCGAAGCCACCGCCAAGCGTTTTGCCCAAGAGGGTGCAAGAGTTGTACTGGTAGGCCGTAATCGCGACAAGCTGGACAAAGTCGCCGCGCAACTGGCGGGCGAAGGTCATTTGGTCCGTGCTACCGATGTGGCGGACCCAAGCGATGTGGAAGCGCTGTTCAAGGAAGTCGCCACGCACTTTGGGCGTCTGGATGTGCTGGTCAATAACGCCGGTATCGTCAAGTCCGGCAAAGTCACCGAGTTGGGCGTAGATGACTGGAAAGAACTGATGTCAGTGGACCTGGATGGCGTGTTCTATTGCACCCGTACCGCCATGCCGGCGCTGATCGCCAGTAAAGGCAACATCATCAACGTCTCGTCGGTTTCCGGCCTGGGCGGCGACTGGGGCATGAGCTTCTACAACGCGGCCAAAGGCGCAATCACCAATTTCACCCGCGCGCTGGCGATGGACCACGGTGCCGACGGTGTGCGCGTCAACGCCGTCTGCCCGTCACTGACTCGCAGCGAGCTGACTGAAGACATGCTCGGCGACAAGGCACTGATGGCCAAATTCATGGAGCGCATCCCGCTGGGACGTCCAGGCGAAGCTGAAGATGTCGGCGATGTCATCGCCTTTCTGGCAAGTGAAGACGCACGCTTCGTGACTGGCGTGAATTTGCCGGTGGATGGCGGATTGTCAGCGTCCAACGGACAGCCGCCGCAGGCGTGACTGTCAGGAGTGCAGAAACAATCAAGCCCGGTAAAGACCGGGCTTGATGTCAACGCTGGGTGATCAGATCCGGAAGTGGCTGACCATCGTTTGCAATTGCCCGCCCAGGCGCGCCAGTTCGACGCTGGAGGCAGCGGTTTCTTCGCTGGCCGAAGCGGTCTGCTCGGAGACATCGCGCACGTTGACGATGCTGCGGCTGATTTCCTCAGCTACGGCACTCTGCTCCTCGGCGGCGGCAGCGATCTGCTGGTTCATTGCCTGAATGTTGGAGACCGTCTGGGTAATACTGCCCAGCGATGTACCCGCCTGACGGCTGAGCTGTACGCTGCTGACGGTCAGTTCGCGGCTGCTGAGCATGATGCTGGACACTTGGCGCGTGCCGCTTTGCAGGGCTGCAACCAGTGTTTCAATCTCGACTGTGGACTGCTGCGTGCGTTGTGCCAGGCCGCGGACTTCGTCGGCAACCACGGCAAAACCACGCCCGGCTTCCCCGGCACGGGCCGCTTCGATGGCTGCGTTGAGGGCCAGCAGGTTGGTTTGTTCGGCCACAGCCTTGATGACGTCCATGACCTTGCCGATCTTGTCGCTTTCCTGCTCCAGCTGGTTCATGGCATCGGCCGAGCGACCCACTTCGTTGGCCAGACGCTCGATCTGCACAATCGCTTCGCCCACGACTTTGTCACCGTCGCGCGCTTCGCGGTCGGCGTTGGACGCTGCCTGCGAGGCCTGTTCGGCGTTACGAGCCACTTCTGCAACCGTTGCCGACATCTCATGCATGGCGGTGGCCACCTGGTCGGTTTCGACTTTCTGGCTGTTGACGCCGGCGCTGGTCTGCTCGGTAACCGCTGACAGCTCTTCGGCGGCACTGGCAATCTGCACAACGCTGTCGCGGATACCGCCAATCAGCTCGCGCAACGTGCTGCCCATGCGTTGAATGCCTTGCTGCAGAACGCCCAACTCGTCACGACGAGTGACTGCCAGGGTCTGGGTCAGGTCACCTGATGCAATACGGTCGACCACTGCCAGAGTTTCCTGCAATGGACGGGTAATCTGCCGGGTGATTATCACCGCTGCAATCATGCCCAGAATAATTGCCAGCAGCGTACAGGTGATCTGCGTGGTGCGAGCCTGTGCGCTTTCCTGATCGCGGCGATCCAGTTGCAGTTGGTACATGGCTTCGCTGATCTTGACGATATCCTGGCCCTGTACGGTCATCTCCTTACGAGCCTGAGCGATGTCGGCAGTTGCGGCCTTGAAGCTCTGCAGGGCTTTGCGGTACGCGGCCAACGAGGTTTCCAGCTGCTTGAGCTGATCAGCCTGGGTGCCGCTGAACGTCGTTTTCAGCGTGTCCAGATCCTTGATGGCAGAATCCAGCATTGCAACGGCGGTCTGTTCAGTTTCTGCCGTAGGGTTGGTGGTGTAGCCACGCACCTCATAACGCGCGAGCCTGAGGTTTTCCTTTGCATCGGTGACGATCTGGTATTGCTCGAACCGATTGGCATCGGCAGGGTCCATTTTTTTCACTTCAGCCTGAAGCAGCTCAAACACATCAATGCTTTTGTCAGCATTCGTGCTCAGCTCATCACGCGCCACAATGCTGGCCTTGTACCCGCCGCGCATGCTGTTCAGCGATTTCTGGTAGTCAGCGATCACCACTCCCAGTTGCTCGAGCATTTTCACGTTTTCGGGACTTTTGAACGAGGTCAGCAGCTTTTGCTGATAGTTCTTGAAGCCGTCCAGCGAGACCTGAACGGTCTCTGCGACTTTCTCGTCGCCGTCAGCGACCATGTATTGCAGACGGGTCACACGCAGTTTGGTCAACTGGGAGTTGAGCGAAGTAATGTCACTCATCCAGTTGCTGCGATTGATCAGTCCGCTCATGCTGGTCCAGCCAGTCAGCGCAAGAATCGCAGTAAAAACAAGTACTAGACCGAAACCGAGGGCCAGTTTCATATTGACGCTGATGTTTGCAAACCAGCTACTCATTGAATTCTCCAACAACAGCCATTTAAAGCAGTAGAGCCCCTGAAAGGCATGGCATACAGGTCAGGGGCAGGGGGTGGTATACAGACACTATCGGCAGGTGGTGGCCAAGCTGAAATAAAAAAAAGAGAAAGTTTCAAAACGCTTGAAATACTTTTTCAGGCCCTATCGTTCACGGCAATGCACCGCTATAAAGAATCGCTGAAAAGACTGAAATAGAGCGCCGCCTCTCATAGGGTGCGGCAAAATATTGTCTATGCTCGCGACAGTGGAAACCTTACCCGCTTCAGGTTCATTGCTTTTGCAGTGCGTGACATTTTTACGTCACAAGTTGTTCTGGCATCTGAGCCTTCTTCCCGTCACGTTGAGATGCTTTGTCATGAATTTGAAGTTTCGTCATAAAATTCTTCTGGCTGCGGCCGGTGTTGTGGTGTTGGCCTTTGCCTTGTTCACCCTTTACAACGACTACCTGCAACGCACCACCATCAATCAGAACCTTGAGTCCTCGGTGGGCCAGGCGGGTCAGTTGACGGCCAGCAGCGTGCAGAACTGGCTGAGCGGACGCATTCTGGTGCTGGAAAACCTCACCCAGAACGTAGCCTTCCAAGGGGTCAATTCCGACCTGAGCGGACTGGTGTCGCAGTCTTCGCTGGTGTCGACCTTTCAGTTCACCTACGTCGGTGACAGCAAAGGTGTGTTCACCCAGCGGCCCAATGTCGATATGCCGGCTGGCTACGATCCACGTCAGCGGCCCTGGTACAGGTCCACCGTCGACGCCGGCAAAACCATTCTCAGCCCGCCTTATCTGGCTTCCGTGGGCGGCCTGGTGGTGACTATCGCCAGCCCGGTCAAGACTGCAGGCCAGATAACTGGCGTGGCTGGCGGTGACCTGAGCCTGGACACGCTGGTCAAGATCATCAACTCGGTGGAGTTCGGCGGGCTCGGTTACGCCTTTCTGGTCAGTGGGGACGGGCAGATCATTGTCAGCCCGGACAAGGAACAGGTGATGAAAAACCTCAAGGACGTCTACCCGGGCCAGCCCCTCAGTCTGGATGCGCGCCTGCGTGAGGTCACGCTCAATGGTCAGCAGAGGTTGCTGTCGTTTACCCCGATCACCGGGCTGCCTTCGGCCGACTGGTACATTGGTCTGTCGATCGACAAGGACAAGGCTTATGCACCGTTGAGCCAGTTCCGCAGCTCGGCGATGGTCGCCGTACTGATTGCGGTGGCCGTGATTGCCTTGCTGTTGAGCCTGCTGATCCGTGCGCTGATGCGGCCGCTGACCGACATGGGTCGTGCGATGCAGGACATCGCCCAGGGCGAGGGTGATCTGACCCGCCGTCTGAGCATTCAGGGCAAGGACGAGTTTGCCGAGCTGGGTGGCTCGTTCAATCAGTTCGTGGAGCGCGTGCACGCGTCCATCGCTGAGGTCTCCTCCGCAACACTGCAGGTGCATGACCTGTCGCAGCGAGTGGTCAATTCCTCCAACTCTTCAATCGTCGGCTTTGACGAGCAGAGCGCCCGTACCAACAGCGTTGCCGCTGCGATCAACGAACTGGGCGCGGCCACTCAGGAGATCGCCCGCAACGCCTCGGACGCTTCGATTCAGGCCAGTGAGGCCCGCACCCAGGCTGAAGACGGTCAGGTGGTGGTCGAAAAAACCATCCACGCCATGAGTACGTTGTCCGCCAAAATCAGCGACTCGTGCACGCAGATCGAGCAGCTTAACGCCAGTACCGACAACATCGGCCACATTCTGGACGTGATCAAAGGCATCTCGCAGCAAACCAACCTGCTGGCGCTCAACGCTGCCATCGAAGCGGCCCGTGCAGGTGAAGCCGGACGTGGTTTTGCCGTGGTTGCCGACGAGGTGCGCAACCTTGCTCATCGCACGCAGACATCGGCTGATGAAATTCACAAGATGATCGGCGGGCTGCAAACCGGGTCTCAGCATGCCGTGCTCAACATGAATGAAAGCCAGGTGTCGAGTCAGGAAAGTGTCGAAGTTGCCAATCAGGCGGGCAGTCGTCTGCGCGATGTAACGCGCCGCATTGGTGATATCGATGGCATGAACCAGTCGGTTGCTGCTGCCACGGAAGAGCAGACCGCGGTTGTGGAAACACTCAATATCGATATCAACCAGATCAACACACTTAATCAGCAAGGTGTGGCCAACCTTAATGAAACCCTCAAGGATTGTGCCGCGCTTTCGCAACAAGCCGGTCGTTTGAAGCAACTGGTCGACAGTTTCAAGATCTGACCGTACATCCAGTAACAGAGGTCGGACCCTTTATACGGGGTCCGACTATAAAAGCCTGCTCGGTGGCAGGCTTTTTTTCACAGATCTTTTTTAACCTCTTTATCGACATGCTTGTCAGCCTTGTGACGTTCCTTGTCATCATGCTTTGCACCTTTGTCGACCTCGTCAGCATCATGCTTGACGCCCTTGTCCACTTCTTTGGCGTCATGATCAACACCCTTATCCAGTTCACGGTTATCGTGTCGGACGCCCTTTTCCAACTCACTCTCTGCAAACGCCGCGGGCGCCACAGCGCCAGCGAGGAAGAGAGCGGCAGTCATTGAGAGTACGAGTTTGCGCATGCTTTGCTCCTTGTGAAAAATGCTGGCCCTTCATTAACCATCAATTTCCAGCATAGACCAGACAGACGACGTTGAGGGCTGTGATTCAGCTTCGCAAGCCAAGAAGTTTAAGCACCGTCAGTCCACATAAACATTCGGACTGTAGCTTCATTGCATCCTCGGGAATGCTATTGGTTTCAATCGACGAAATAGCCCTCCTTCAAAGTTTGATTTATTTTGGAAACGGCTCATCTGCCAATGGCGCAGCTTTCAAGGTGGCCCCATACTGACGGGCCTTACACTTACACGTGCTCTCACATTTTCCCTTGAGGCTAAAATGACTCTACCTCGTCCGATTGTCTCGACGGGCAATGCCGGATTTGACTCGATCCTTAAGGGTGGTCTACCGAGCAACAGGCTTTATTTACTCGAGGGTACGCCTGGAGCAGGAAAGACGACGCTGGGTCTCCAGTTCTTGCTCGATGGGGTGAAGGCCGGTGAGTCCGTGTTGTACATCACGCTTTCAGAAACCAGCGAAGAGCTTGAAAGCGTCGCTCACTCACATGGCTGGTCATTGGACGGCATTGATTTGTTTGAGTTTTCCTCAACAGAGGAAGTACTGGGCGATGAGTACGAGCAGTCTATCCTGCATCCGTGGGAGGCGGAGCTGGGCGATACCATCAAGCTTATTCAGCAGCGAGTCGATAAACTTCAGCCCAGACGGCTAGTCTTCGACAGCCTCTCCGAGATGCGGCTTCTGGCTCAGGATCCTCTGCGTTATCGTCGCCAGGTGTTGGCGCTCAAGCAATATTTTGCAGGTCGGGATATCACGGTCCTGCTTGTGGACGATCTCACGGCTTCTTCGGGTGAACGCGATAACCATCTGCATAGCTTATGCCACGGTGTGATCACGCTTGAGAGGCTGACGCTGGATTTCGGTGCCGCCCGCAGGCGACTTCAGGTGCAAAAGTTACGAGGCGTTGACTTTGTCGCAGGCTTTCATGACTTCACTATTCGCAGAGGTGGATTGGAGGTGTATCCGAGGTTGATTGCGGCCACTCACCATGTCCCATTCAGAGCGGAGCCTGTGCCTAGCGGTGTCAAGGAACTGGACGACTTGTTGGTCGGTGGCCCGCTCAGGGGAACCAGTACCTTGGTCACAGGGCCTGCTGGCTCTGGAAAGACCACCGTTACCCTTGCCTATCTGGCGGCAGCCTGCGCACGAGGTGAAAAATGCACCATCTACGAATTCGATGAGCGCATTGCTACTTTGATCTCCCGGGCAGACAGCATGGGCATGGAGTTAAGTCGCCACGTATCGAGCGGTCAGTTGATCATCCAGCAAATCGATCCTGCCGAGATTTCTCCCGGGGAATTTGCGTGGCGGGTTCGCACAGAGGTCGAAGAGCGCGGCAGTACCATGATCGTTGTCGATAGACTTAACGGCTACATGGCGGCGATGCCACAGGAACAGCAACTGATCTTGCAGATGCACGAGTTGCTTTCATACCTGAGCCAACTGGGCGTCGTTACGTTCTTGATCAATCCTCAGCATGGGCTGGTAGGGTCGATGTCAACCAACCTGAATATTTCCTATGTCGCGGACTCTGTCATCCTCATTCGTTTCTTCGAGGCGCAGGGACGTTTGCGCAAGGCCATCTCTGTTCTGAAACATCGCACCGGAGCCCATGAGGATGCGATTCGCGAACTCCGGATTGATTCCAGGGGTATTCGCGTCGGTGCGCCATTAGTCGATTTCCGCGGCGTGTTGACGGGTACTCCAGAGTATTTCGGTGCCAACCTTCCGCTGATGGAAGAGCGCAAGCGTGGCGACTGAGCAATTCTCTGAACGCAAAACCCTGATGATTGTGGCTCCCTTCAAGGGAGATGCAATCAGCCTCGGTAAACTGCTTGGCGATATTTACCCCGTTCAAGCTCACCACGACCTGGCCTCGCTTTCAATCGCTCTGGGTGAAAGCACTGGTCTGGTGATACTCACGGAGGAGAGCCTTTCCGGGGATGTGCTGAGTTTCGGAAACGCTTTGGACCGGCAACCGGGATGGTCGGAGATCCCCGTCATCTTGCTCGCGTCGAATAAAGGTCGTTCTGGGCGAGACACCGAGATGGCCAGGCGCAGGCTGCCAAAATCGGCAGGACATGTGATCGTCCTGGAGCGCCCTCTCAGCTCATCCTCGTTATTGAGCGCGATCGCCGCGGCCTGGCGAGCCCGTGAGCGTCAGTTCGAGATGCGGCAAAGTCTCACTCAATTGGCTGAAGAAAGAACCCGGTTGCAGATCCTGCTCGAAAATATTCCGGTTGGAGTGTGCTTCATGGACACACAAGGGACCTCCCTGGTGAGCAATCCTTTGTATCGCCAATATGTGCCGGAGAATGTGATTCCTTCCAGACAGACAGATGGCGCTGCACGATGGGTAGGGCTCGATGCGCAAGGTCAGCGCCTGGAGCCCGACATGTTCCCTGGTGCCAGAGCTCTGAGAGGCGATGCGGCAACCGGCGTGGACTTTTATCATCGCCAGGATGCAGGTCGGGAATCATGGATGCGTGTCAGTGCTGTACCTCTGTATGACGAAAAACACCACATAATTGGTGCGGCCTCCGTCATCGTTGATATCAACGATGAAAAACAGGCTGAGCTGAATTTGCGCAGGTTCAATGAAGAGCTAGAGATTCAAGTCAAAGCCAGAACGCAAGAGCTGAACGCTGCTGTTGAGCAGCTCAAGGCCGAGAGTGAAGAGCGAGCCCGCGCCGAAGAGCAGTTACGACAGTCCTTGAAGATGGAAGCCGTAGGTCAATTGACCGGCGGAATTACCCACGACTTCAATAACATGCTGACCGGGGTAATTGGCTCGCTCGACCTGATCAAGCTCCGAATGGCCAGTGGGCGACTGGAAGGCGTTGAGCGATTCATGGACGCCGCACTCATTTCAGCCCAAAGGGCCGCGTCACTCACGGATAGATTGCTCGCATTCTCCCGACGCCAGTCTTTGGATGAAAAAGCAGTATCGGTCAATAACCTCATCACTGCTCTTGCCGACCTGCTCCAGAAAACCGTTACTGAAAAAATTATTATCAAGTTCGATTTGAGCCCCGAAGACCCCTGGGTTTTTGCAGACGCCAACCAATTGGAGAACGCCGTACTCAACTTGGTGATTGAACCGCCCCGGGTTTCTCGGAGACCCTTTTGTTTGAGTCATGCCACCTGGGCAGACTCGGTGAGTTGCTGATAATAGATTGCTTCTGCTTCGACCGGTGGAATATGACCGATTGGCTCCAGCAGGCGGCGGTGATTGAACCAGTCCACCCATTTCAGGGTTTCCAGCTCCACCGCCCCCCGTGTGGGCCAAGAGCGTCGATGAATCACTTCAGCCTTGTAAAGACCATTGATGGTCTCAGCCAAAGCATTGTCGTAAGAGTCACCGACACTCCCGACCGATGGCTCAATACCGGCTTCGACAAGACGCTCGGTATAGCGAATGGACACGTACTGCACGCCACGGTCACTGTGGTGAATGAGTCCACCCTGCTTGACTGGGCGACGGGCGTAAAGGGCTTGCTCCAGTGCATCGAGTACAAAATCGGTACGCGCTGAACTGGACACCTTCCAACCGACGATGAATCGGGCAAAGACATCAATGATGAAGGCCACGTAAACAAAACCCTGCCAGGTACTGACGTAGGTAAAGTCCGATACCCATAGGGCGTTCGGGCACTCAGCCACAAACTGACGGTTGACATGATCCTGCGGGCACGGCCTGGCTTGGTCGCTGACCGTCGTCTTGACGGGCTTGCCGCGTACCACGCCTTGCAGGCCCAGCTCTCCCATCAGACGTTGCACCGTACAGCGGGCGACTTGCAGTCCGTCACGCAGCAATTGTCGCCAGACCTTGCGCACGCCATATACCTGGAAGTGCTCATCCCAGACTCGCTGGATGTGCTCACCCAGTTCCTGGTCACGCTGCGCACGCGCTGACTGCTGGCTGGGGTCAGCCTGCTGAGCAGCGTACCGGTAGTACGTCGACGGGGCGATTGGCAACACCTTGCAAATCGGCTCGACCCCGTAAGACTGGCGGTTTTCATCAATAAACGTCTTCATCGTTTGAATGGGCGGTCGAGCTCCGCCTGGGCAAAATAGGCTGAGGCCTTACGCAAGATCTCGTTAGCTTGACGCAACTGACGGTTCTCACGCTCCAAGAGCTTGACTCGCTCACGTTCGACTGTGCTCAGCCCATCACGCTGGCCGCTGTTGCGCTCAGATTGGCGAACCCACAGCCGTAATGTCTCGGGCGTGCAGCCGATCTTGGGGGCAATGGCACTGATGGTGGCCCACTGCGACTCGTACTCAGGAAGGTGTTCGAAAACCATCCTGATGGCCCGCTCACGGACCTCTGGGGAATACTTCGGTAGTTTTTTCATCGCTCCATCCTCTCAAAGGTTGGAGTCTCCGAGAAACCCGGGGCGGTTCAGATCAACGCGCGAGATGCCATGCCGCATGGCGGTGGGTTAACCATCGCTACATGCGTGGAACAGGAAGTCCAGGACGAGCCTTTGCGGCATGTATGTGTGCAGGTGCGCGACACAGGGCATGGCATCCCCAAGGATATGCTGGACAAGGTAACCGAGCCCTTCTTCACGACCAAACCTATTGGTCAAGGCACAGGCTTGGGACTGTCGATGGTTTACGGGTTTGCCAATCAAAGCAATGGACGTCTTTCAATCGAAAGCACAACCGGAGTCGGAACGACTGTTTCAATCTGCTTGCCCAAATATAAGCAGGTTGAATCGGACCCACCGTTTACTTCCTCGGAATTCAGCACGGGTCAGGGTCAGGTTATTCTTCTGGTCGAAGATGACGACTCTGTGCGCTTGATCAACCAGGAGGTTCTCGAGGAGCTTGGATACCGGGTTCACGTCGCACGTGACGGTGAAGAGGCCTTGAGGGTTTTTAACAACCTGGAAAAGGTCGACTTTCTGCTCACGGATGTCGGATTGCCAGGAATGAATGGTCGTCAACTGGCCGAAATTCTCCAACAACTCAGTCCGCGTCTGCCGGTTTTATTTCTCACGGGGTATGCGGAAGGTGCGTTGACCAGGGCTGATTTTCTCGGCCCCTATATGCAGCTTCTGACTAAACCCTTCACGCTGGAGTCGCTTGCTATCAGGGTGGCAAGCATGCTGGAAGGCGATGTGAGTGCGGTTCTGGAGTAGGCGTTCCGGCATACGTTTGTAGCCAGTCGGTGAACATGCCTCGTGTCGTTAACCTGTTACCTACTACTTCTCGGGTCAATTTTTATTGAAGCGTTGAAGAGGGCATACGCGGTAGCGATGGTCGGGGGTAGCTACGGATGGAAGCCAAAAACAAGAAAGCCCGCACGAGGCGGGCTTCTTGTTGAATGACAGGCTTCAGCTGAAATCTGTCATTCGGTACTACACAGTCATTTGAACTGGATGATTAAGCCTCTGTATTTGTTGGCTTTTATACTGGGTCATAAATCTGGGCATACAGGTGGGCATACAAGGGGCTGTTTGTTGTCAGCTTTTTGGGCTTTCCTTGGTGGGCTCCTCAAGAGCCTTCTCCCTAGCCTTCAGATCAGCCTGGCGAACGACCCGACCGGACTTGTCGTCGATTTTAAACACGGTCTGATCGACTAGCAGGAAGGTGCTCTTGCTATCGGCCAGAATGAGATGGCCGGTCAGCCTCACCTGTTTGTCAGTGACGATTGTTTGAAGGCTCTCCAATCCATGTGGTGTTTTCAGATTTGTGAATTTGGTGAAATCCTTTTGACCTTCGTCTATGCCCTTATTTACGCCAATAGCTGGAGCGAAGAATGCTACAAACATCGAGATCCCGATCCACGTAGACAAGCCGATAATCACTTCCGCTTTTAGCCGCTTGGTGATTACCGTAACGAAAACTGCAGCTAAGAGAACGAACGCCAATGCCATCAGGCCAGGGCCAATGATCGGAAAAGAATTCGAGGCCCTGAGAGCACCTGTCAGTATGTTTATGTACCCCTGCAGCAACAGGGTGGGCGTGCTTAGCGCAAGCTCATTGGTATTTATCCCGAATTGTTCGTAGTACCCCACCATGTGTGAGTACCCGTAAATCACTAGGGCCGTCTGCGAGGCGACTGCACCTAGAGTCACCAGCTTTAACGCCAGATCCGTATTGGTTTTGGAGTCCTGAGATGTTGCCGTGCTTGGAGCTGGGGGTGGTTGGTTGGGTGACTGTGAGACTTCAAGGGCCACGGGTGCCATCAGTTTCACGTTGATCGTTTTATCTCTGTTCCAGAACATTTCGCTTCCCTACGAGCATCGAAAGGCAACGAACATACCCTCATATGCCATACCCAGGCCAGAGCCTTTGCAAAGAGCGCTGGAAACCCTGTCGTTTTCACGAAAGCACGGGGCAGGAAACCCGCGTGGGTTTGGTAGCTGCTGATCGGTTGACGTTGGTTGACAGTTGACGGGTTGACAGCAGCACATCAGTAGCTGAAGGAATGAACATCTGGGTTCACCACCCGATTGGGTGAGTTCACCGGGTTCACCAGTTCACTAAGCTGTGAAAACGTTGGCTACTCAAGATGCGCGGGTTCCCTGCCCCGTATGCAGCGGAAGTCCTCAGGGTCCCCCGGTTTATACCGGATTCCATTCGCTGATGGGGCTCACTTCACAGGGGGGCGGGGACAGAACCTTCAAATGCGGTGTAACTGGTGTTTCAGGTGTGGCAGAAATAATTAACTGCTTGAAAAATAAGGATAAAATAGTTGTAACACTTCGCCGAGAGCTTCTGTGTACGTGATGTAACAATACGGAACTGTGTAACACTGTCGCTGCCTCTTTGCCGTACGGGCAACCGCGTACGATGGCCTCTAGCGGCCAGAAGCGGTCATCTGGGTTGACCGCTATTCAAAATGTTTTTGGTCTCAACGTTAAACCTGTCTAACAATGAGGCACCGTCAGTGACGCCCAAAATCTGATCGATGGCATAAATTTTCAAGCTTGCATCGGCGATCTCAAAATCTGCGTTGTTGTACACAGCCTCCGCTTCATTGTGGAGCGCATAGGCCATATGCGCCGCGACACGGACGCTCATAGGAGCATCCACATCTCTGCCTAGGTAATCGGCAAGCAACGTCTTGATTTCAAGCAATGTAAGCGCGAGTAGCTTTGTCTGGTCAGTACGCATAAGTGATCCCAAATCCTGAGAGCAAGATTGCTGAGAGGTTCATAAGGTTATATAAACTCTTATCCGGACAAAAACGAAAGGCCTCAATGGGTCGATAGCGGCATGTCGTGACCGGCTGCAATCGACCCGAAGCTGCCCATCACGAAAGGCAGCAATCGGCCAGAAGCAGTCATCGAGTGACTAGTAAATTAGGGGCTATTCATTATGATATTTGCGATTTCCAGAGATGGCCCTGTTGATCTGCCAGCTCGTGTAAACCATCCTGTCGAGTGCCCTGAGAAGGCCACTTCTTAATCCCAATATGCTGACATGAATAACGGAAGTTCGATCATGAGTGAAGAGTGGATTCTCCAGACCAAGGAAACCCGCAGGGTATTTTCTAACGCGGCGTGGGTTCCTTTGAGAGCTTCAGTTGAGAGCAAGAAAGGGGATGTAAAAGAGGTAGGCCATGTCAGTGAATATTTCGGCTGTGGCTCCGTAGCATTCCCACCAGAGCATCGCCAGCTGGTTGAGGAGCGTCTTGGATGGAGCGGCATAGGCATTGGGCACACGGTGGCGCCTTATGCTTACGAAGATGGATATTATGCGTCCATTGACCAATATCAATACAACGATAAAGAGCCAATAGGTGTCAATCTAGTTTACGAACACCCGCAACCTGTTGTCGGTGGCAGAAAATGGATACTAAGCCCTGATCTGGTAGTCGCGCTGCACTTGGTTAAAGAGGACAACAACTGGGTCAGACCTGAAGAAAATTTCGTTGTGGTAGCCCGCGAGACAGTGAGTGAAGATGGCGAACATCGTCAGATAGAAATAAAAAGAGAATTTTTGCTTGACTATCTAGCGGCCAGAAATCTGTCGCTCCGCCTTGCATACTACAGACAGAGGGTCGAAAACGTCACCATCTTCGAGGACAGCGCATATTCAAATTTGCAGCCTCACAATGAGGAAAGAGATAACGGAAAATTTTCCCTAGGGTCTGTTCCCGTTTCACATTGGCAGCCACAGAAAAGCGCAGGCCATTGCTATGACGCTTTCATAGTTTCTCTTGAGTTTGTCGAACCGAGAAGCCGCCGCCCGGAAATGCTTCAACCGGGCAAAGGCGTTTTCTACGAGATGTCGATTGCGATATAACCCTTTGTCCAGATCTGCGTTCCCTTTCAGAGAATTGCGCTTTCGTGGAATCACCACTTTGCTGCCTTGCTGCTCGACCTGAGCGCGTATCGCTTCAGTGTCGTAGCCCTTGTCCGCAATGATCACTTCTGCATTGGGCATCTTGGCAATCAACGAGGCCGCCTGCGAACAATCATTGGTCTGGCCTCCGGTCACGTCAAATGCAATGGGCAGCCCACAAGCGTCTACAGCCAGGTGAATCTTGCTGGTGTTACCGGCTCGGCTTTTTCCGATGGCCTGGTCCTGCGTGCTGGCAGCACCTGCACTGTGCTGATGAGCCTTTACATAGCTGCCATCAATGAAAACCCACTCCATGTCAGGATCGGTCATCAGCACCTCAAGCACCTTGACCCACTTGCCTGAAGCAGACCAGGCATTGAACCGCTTGTAGACCTTGCTCCAGTTTCCAAACGCTTTCGGCAGGTCTCGCCAAGGGCAACCCACACGCATGCGGTACAGCATGCCTTCAACCGTGGTGCGCAAATCTCGCTTGTTGTAGATCGATTCGTGCAGCAAAATTTCTCGAAGCTTCGGCCAGTGCTCATCACTGAGCATTAATCGGGGCATTGCAGGCTCGTATTGGTGTTGTGTGAGAACTCCAACAATACGGGCCTGTTCTCATAGAGATCAATGGGTTACGTCGAAACGGGAACAGACCCTAGTCGTTCGCAAGCTTGATGACGTATTCGGGGGAAGCTGGGCGATGTTTCGAGCCTGGCGAACGGATGTAGATGAGGATGAGGACGCCCCAGTTATGGGCCCTGAGAATGACTCGAACACTGACCATGAAAGTTCAAAAGGGCATCGTGGAGGCTATACAGGTGTGCGGGTAGAGGGGGAGTTTTGGCGTGAGGAATGGATAGACCACCAATCAAAAAGCCTACGCGTTCGTGGAGATGCAGATCCGAACCTCCCGCAATTCATCGTGGAAACCGATGGAGCGCGAATGAGATCAGCAGAGCTTGATAACGAGGACATAGGCCGCTGGCTATGGTTTCGAGCCAGCGCTGTAAATGAGCTTCTGAGTAGCCGGGGATTCAAGTTAGAGTGGTACACGGCTGAAACTGGAGCTATTAATTCGACGTCAGGATATAAAACTCATTTCGGGCTAAACAATTCGGACCTTATCACCGTATATGCTTATGACATCGCACGACTCGCCCCATGGGAGCAACATGTTTGGGCGGGGCATAATATTGCTCCTGAAGGAAAGGTTTCGAGTGAACTGCTAGACGCACAGATGAGGGCTAAACCGGCATCAACATATGCAGTTGAAGAAATGTTTTTCGGAAGTATGAGGCTTTTAACCGACGGCTTCAGACATAAATATGGAATATCTCTTTTCACCCATGATATTGATGACGCCGAAGCGGGGCAGCAAATATCCAGGTTTGCAAGCAAAGACAGAGCGTCCCTACTCAGGTTAGCGAAGGACATCATTCGCGTATTCTCGGACAGGCTCAACATAACCGAGCTACGCAAACTTTCTACACACCAAGAGAAAGCCAAACTCGGCTCAAACAAGTTACTCCAAAGTATTTTGGCTGAGAAAATTGGAGACAACAAAGCTAGGCAAGTATTTGCTGAGATTGCCGGTGCTTATGATATGCGAGTGGGAGATGCACACCCTACTGGCTCAAAGGTTATAGACGCGATCAAGCTCGCTGGCGTCGATGAAGAAAACTCGCCATTGCGGCAAGGAGAGCAACTCATCCACAACGTTGGGCAGTCGATCTGGTACACAGGGAAATTCTTGTTCGGCGAGATTGATGACTCGGACGAACAGCAATGACTGCTTCTGGCCGATTGCAGCCCTTCATGAAATGCAGCGATCGGCCAAAAGCGGACAATTAAACAGGGTTAGCAGCCCTTACTTGAAGCTTGAAGGCGTTTACAAAAGCAGGGTGATCCAAGCTCAACGTTTTGCAGCATGTGATCGGTCTCCTCCAGAGACCGGTACTGCAGGCATTGTGCCTATCTGAGCATTTGTGACAGTATCGCCCGATTGACATCAAGAGCTTCCTGAGATCGTCATGGGACAATAAATCTCTCATAGGCGCGGGCGAAGACTTGCCGGTGGCCAGGGGCTGAGACGAGGCTGTAGCCAAGCTACCATCACACAAGGATAGTCGTGGTTATGTCGTACATTAACTTGCCCAGTGATCAGCAAGCCGCAATCAGCGCCGTCGACGAGACGGTGCTTCGGGCAGCAGTACGCGAGTGTTTAGATGAAGAACGCGTAGGGCCTATTCATGGCCTTGGTCTCAGTGACTGTGGGCCCTACGTCGCTACCAAGCTCCATAGGTTCCAACAAGCAATCGCTGAGTACATCAAGGCCAAGGCCCATGTTAAGCGCGAACGCACTCGGCAGGATGCGCTGCATGCCGGCAGTGACCTCATTCACGCCGTGCAGCACATGAAAGGGCGGCTCGAAACTGAACTCCAAGAGGGGGAATTGTTCTTCATTGACGATCAAATCAGGCCGCCTTTCCATCTCAGCAAACGGCTATCAGTGCGAGTGCCGTTCCGTTGGCGAGCGTCGCCGTCTGCTGACTGGAAGCACGGGCAACTGACTTTCGTCTACGAATTCTCCCCCCAGCCCAGCTACAACCAGATGCCCAAGCGTAAACCCAGCGCCGCCCAGGTTGCGAGGGATCTCGAAGATCGTCTGTTCGGAGAGTGGGAAAGCTTGAAGGATCAGGCGCTCTTCTCCATGAAGGAGTTCTTCCGCGATGGTGGCGACGGTGATGATGTGCCTGAGGTGTTCGCGGTGAGGCCTAGTTCCTATGGCGGAGGCCTGAATAACCTCAGCTGTAATTTTTGGCAGCCCGAGAGGCCGGCCCCATAAATTTGGCAAGCCATCGGCTCCGGTGCCGGTGGCTGGTATAAGCGATCGTCCGCCCACCACGTCTGCGCGGGCGTTCCGCAGCGTCGTGAACCGCAGACCAAAACGATGACGCCGAGCCCTTATTGACCCAGGGCCAAGCGTTGGTCGTAGCCGGGCGATGCCATTGATCATTTCAGGAGTGGATGATGGAAAAGGAACAATCGGCTACCAAAATCGCTGGCCCTAAGCCGCAAGACTTCCTGCGAGCAAGACGTCCGGAGCAGTTCTCAGATTCCGTGAAGCTACAAGAATCGACCATCGACCGCTCCATGCTGGAGTACCACTTTGAGACTCTAAATAATCGAAGCCAAGAGCTTGAGTTCGAAATCTTCGTACGGAAACTTTGCGAGCGGGAAGTCTGTCCGAACTTGGTTGCTCAGACCGGCCCGACTGCGGGTGGAGACGGAAAAACCGATACCGAGACGTACCCTGTCTCCAGTCAGATAGCCTTTTTCTGGGGGCTAAACGAGACTCCGGAGTCCGAGCGATGGGCGTTCGGTGTCAGCACCCAGAAAGATTGGAGGGCAAAATGCAGGAAGGACGTCGAGAGCGTCATGTCGACAGGGCGTGGCTACGTCCAGATCTTCTGTGTCACCAGCCGTTTCATCAAGAACAGCTCCAGAGCGGAGCTTCAAGACGAGCTTTCCAAAAAGTATGACGTCAAAGTCACAATCCTTGATCGAACCTGGCTGCTTGATAAGACGCTGCAGCCCAAGAATCAGCACCTTGCCGTCGATCACTTAGGTCTCACTGGCAATATTGAGAGCAAGATTCAGATCGGCCCGTTCGACGCTGACAAGCAAATTCAGCTCACAGAGATCGAACGCCAGATCGAACAGATTGAAGATCCGGCCCATCTGACGCTCTCCCAGGTCGACCTCTACACCAAGCGGGCCATCATTTACAAAGAGCTGGAACATGATGCCGTTGCTGTGGAGCACCAGTTCAATATTGCTGTGCGGACAGCGAAAAAGTTTGGTACCCAGAGACAGCATTTCGACGCCCTTTACCAGCTAACCTGGGCCGCGTACTGGTGGCTGGAAAATGCCGATCTCTTTGAGGAAACCTTTGAGAAAACGCTCTGCGTGGCCCGAGAGACCGACAACGTTGAGGTGTGGGAAAAAGTCGTAACGTTGTTCAATCTGGTGGTCACCACTCATCGAGACGGTAAGTGTACCCTTGATACGGACTCCATTGAGGCCACCATTCGAGAAAAGCTGAACTCGATAGCCGACAACACGGACATGATAAGCGGCGCATTACAAGCCAAGACCTCTCTGGCGCTTCTGGATCTGCTGGTTGCCGAAAATGAGGAGCAAGCCAGTAACACCTTCCGGTCTTTGGGCGAAATCGCTGATAGTGCTCATAAGCTGATTGGCTACCCTATGGCTCGTCTCGTCAACTTGCTCGAAGAGCTCGACGTGGCCTTTGGAGATCTCAAGGCCTACGAAGATCTCATGGATAAGCTCTTTGATGATGCGGGTGAACGGGAAAATAGCCGGATAAAGGCAGATAAGTACCTGAGACGAGGAGCGCTGAGCAGCGATAAGCACGATTATTACAGGGCGATCAAGTGCTTAGGATTGTCTCTGTATGGGCTGTATAGCAGTGAAAGCAAGGCGGAAGTCTTCGCCGCCCTTTATATGTTGTCCCATGCGTACGATAAGCAGGGCCTGCTGTGGGCTGCGCGAGGAGCAGCGCTGATGGCAGCGTATGTGGTCACCTCTGACGCACTGAAGGAACAGCGAAGCAGTTCTAAGCAAGCTGCTATTTACCAACGACTCATGTGGATCGAAGGTCAACTAGGTCGTGTGAGTCAGTCTTTGACTTGGTACCACTTATCTCAACTTGTCTCTCAAGCGGTGGATGAAAAGCTGTGGACAGAAAATCAGAAAATGAATTATGAGGTTCTGATTGGTCAGCTATTTCTCAATGCTAATTTTTCAGACGTTGAAAAAATAGCCTGGCTGCCGGACAAGCTGAATCAGTTGGATCTAGGGCTCAGCGCAGATGCGCTATTGGTATGCTTAGGCCATGAAGATAAAGCGGGGCCTGAGGGTGAGCCAATTGATTTTCACCTCATGAACATGTGGCGCAGTATCGATATGGGCGCTCCGGTGGCCCCGCTCGACCTTTATCTGGATCGCTGGACAACCATAAGCTCCTGTATCCTGGGTTGTAAGGTGTCTGTGTCCTTCCCGGTAAAGTCTCCATGCATTGAGTTAGCGCAGCAATTGCTTGCTGTGCTGGAGAGCTTCTGCGCACCGATGATGGCAGATCATGCAACGGCTACAGTACCCGCCGTGAACATTGATATCTTATTGGAAGATGAGGATGGCTTCATACTGCAGCACAGCTTCGACACCGCTGCGCAGGTGACCTCTGCTGAGATCCTCTGTTCACCGTTCAGCATTGCCAGTTTGACCGATGAACAACGAGATACGATCAGGCAATTTTACAGTGAGTTTTGCCTTCACTTTGTGTCCATTATTTGCCCTCAAATAAGCTGGTCGAAAATCGAAGAGATGCTGCGGAAAGACAAGGCCTTGGAGCGATCAGTTATCTTCAATTGTAATATTGGATTGGACAGCTATTTTATGGGGCGTAATGCTGTACTTGGCATCGAGTCTCATCAGGATGACGCCTTAGAATTTTACAAGCCAACTCGGCGCGTAACTTGGCATGAGCACCACAATATAGAACCTATGGACTGGCCCTCTAAATCTGATGAGCCTGAGGAGCGTCCAAAACATCCGTTTCAGTTTTCAACAATGAAGCATAGAGAGCTTAAAGTTGTTTCTATAATCCAAGAAAGCCTGTGGAGTCAAGCCGGCTGGAGGGGTTTAGGCTTTCAGACATGCGAAGGCGAAGTTCCAGTGCTGATATTCGGCTTCGAAAATGCCGCTATCGGACATAAGATATTTGAGAATATCGCAAAAACTATCGGAGACAAAGATTCCAACAATACCTTGCGCATCGCATTGATACGGGGTATTGACAGTCAGAACCCTGCGCATTATCGCGTGGCTGTTACAAGTAATCTTGAACGATTTTGTGATGGGGCTTCAAAAATCCAAACTGCACTGTCTAGGCTACATACCATCACGCCGAGTTCTTCTGGAAATATTGAAAGATTTTTGAAGGATTACGAAGTGCATAAGAAGTGTCATGTTGCTACGGTGAATGCCAAGGGTAAGCTCGTTAGCCATTTGATAACTTCTGGGGTTGTTGTCATGCATGCCTGGGAGATCGACGAAAACGACCAGGAGATTTCGGCTATTCAGCCTGACGACGATGTCTTTATTCCGATAAGCATGGAAAACCCTCCAATCAGCCGTGCGCTGGCGAAGATTCGATCATTTGAAGGCAGATGAGGGGTTGTGATCTGCCCCATGCATCCCATCAACGGCGCCGGGGAGCCTTGTGCCTTTGTGACGAACGACGTATTCAGATGAAGCCAGACTGATCCGAGCATCCGCTAATGGCCGAGAGCAAACTGTGACTAGATAGGTAGAGAGCCGCACATCCTGTGGAGCATTATCTTGATGCGATGGGCAAGGAATATTTTGTATTTCCAGTAAAGCGTCGACATCAAAAAGGGCCCGTCTGGGCCCTTTTTCAGGTGAAGCGGCTTTATTTCTTCAGCCATACCTCGACGACATCAGCGCCGTGTTGTTCACTGCTTTCATCTGTTCGTTACTCCAGTTGGCTCACGAGTGCAACCTGTTGATGTGTCGAGATATTGTTGAGCTGAAGCAGATCCTGCGCGCCGTAGTTGCGCGCTCGGCCGGATAGTTCATGCCACGTCCAGTTCCCGACAGTTTCGCCTTCCTGCGGAACCGCCAGTTTCAACAGGCTCACTTGATCAAGGCCGAGCAGGTTGTAATTTGCCCACAGCCTTCCGCCCACATCGAAGAGTGCCTTAGCGGCTTCGTTCCATTTCTCTTCCAGCACTGTTTGAGAAAGCCACAGGGCGTCGCGCTCTATGCCTCTGTGCTTTTCCTGTGCTTCGGCGATGTATCGATCCACGGTGAGCAGCTCCTGCTCCAGCGCGGATAGAATCAGGCCTTGTCGACGATCATGTTCGGCAGCGGTTGCCAGGTTTTTTGCGGCTTTTTGCGCATCGGCGTTGGCGGTCTTTTCGCCTTCGGTGTCGCCCCATGCGACGGCCTGTGCATACGCAGTCGCGGCGTTCGTTTCGGCCTGCCGGGCTTTGGCCATGTCCTCTACGGCCTGTTGTTTGATCTGTTCAAGACGGGTGCTGAGGCTCTGACGTTTTTCATTCAGCTCCTGCTTGTCAACGCCAACTAAAAAGTGACCCCCTTCCGTGCTAAATCGCCAACTTAGTTTTGACCCCCCTCGGGTTCATATTTTCGAGCCGGTTCGGCCCGAGACGATTTGATTCCTGCTTTGCGCTTGTCCTTGAGTCGATAGCTTTCACCTGTCATCTGCACGATATGGGCATGATGTAACAGCCTGTCCAGCATGGCCGCTGTCAGTGTTTGATCATCCGCAAAGGTTCCGGCCCACTGGGTAAACGGCAAGTTACTCGTGAGGATCAGGCTGCCTTGCTCGTAGCGCTTGGCGACAACATTGAAGAACAGGTTGGCTTCATCACGACCAAACGGCAGGTAACCGATTTCATCGATGACCAACAACCCGGGGGCCATCACCACACGACTGAAGTATTCCTTGAGCCGTTCCTGGCGGTGCGCAGCGGTCAGTTGCAGCATCAAGTCAGCCGCAGTGACGAAGCGGGTTTTGATACCGGCCATCACTGCCCGGTAGGCCAGGGCGATGGCCAGGTGGCTCTTGCCTACACCACTAGGCCCCAGGAACACGATGTTCTCGGTACGCCCAACAAAACTCAATGCTGCCAGCTCCTGGAGCTGTGCCCGGGGGACGCCGGTGGCAAACGCGAAGTCGTATTGCTCCAGCGTTTTCACGGCGGGCAGCGCGGCAGTTTTCAGCAGGGCCTGTCGAGAGCGTTCACTTCGGGCATCGGTCTCGGCAGCCAGCAGCTTTTCGAGGAAGTCGGCAAAGCTGTCTTCGCCGCTTGCTGCTTGTTGGGCAAGGTGCGGCCAGTCCACCCCGACGCGCTCAAGCTTTAGCCCCTTGCATAGTTCTGTCAGGCGAGCATGTTGAAGGTTCATGCTCTCACCTCCAGCAGTTGCTCATAAACCGACAGCGGATGCTGCAAGCTCTCGTACGGCAGGACCCGCCCCAGGCGTAGGCCTTGGGCGGGTTGTGGGCGCAGGCTCTGTGTTGGCAGTGGTAATAGTACCTGCTGCTCTTCGGCCAGACGTACCGCTGGTTGAACACCCGTCGTGCCGTGAATCCGCTGATGAGCGACTTCGTCGAGCCATTGGCCGATATGTGCGTTGGCCGTCACCACATCCAGCGTCAGACCCGCACTCTTGAGCGTAGCGGCCAACGGGGTAATGAAACTGCCCTTCAGATACCCGTTGAAGCGCTCAACCTTGCCCTTGGTCTGGGCACGGTAAGGGCGGCAGACCTTGGGAATAAAACCAAACTCATCGGCCAGCGCAGCCAATCGGGGATGCCAACGGTGCAGGCCCTCCCCAAAAGCGTCTCGCTCGGTGATGATGGTTCCGGCGTTATCAAACAATGCCTGCTCGGGCACGCCGCCAAAGTAAGCGAACGCCTCCCGAAGCCCTGTCAGCCAGGCTTCGCTGTCCTCTCGCTCGGAGAAACGGACAAAGCTTGCTCGACTAAAACCAAGTGTCGCCACGAACGCCTTAAGCGGCTGACGGCCTCGTCGAATGGTGGTGAAGTCCACCTGCATCTGCTTGCCGGGCAGAGTTTCGAAACGTACCACCGGCTCTTCTGCCTTACGTTTGAAGGGGCGAATATAAGCCTTCAGACGACTGACGCCGCCGCTGTACCCCAATGCCGTGATCTCACGCAGCAGGACGGTCGCCGGAATCCAGTGCGGGCGCGCTGCCTCAATACGCTCATGCAGGTAGTCCTTGAAGGGGTCGATTTTGCACGGACGTGCGGGTCTCACCTTGTCACTGGGTAGCGACCGGGCCTTTCGCAGGTACTTGCGCACGGTGTTACGCGAAATACCCAGCTCACGGGCGATGAATTTGATGCCATGGCCCTGACGGGCCAATACTTTAATTTCCACAGACTGCTCCTGGGTCAACATATTGGCAGCTCAAAGCCGCCAGTTTTACCCAGGGGGTCAATTCTAGGTTGGCGTTAGGGGGTCATTTTTACAGTGGCGGTGACACCTGCTCATCGGCTTTCCAGGTGTTCATGGCCTCGATGTAACCCGCCATCAAGGAATGGCTGTTGATAAGGGTCTCGCGGCGATTGATCTTCCGATCCAACAGGTCCGCATTGTGCTTGCGCGCATCGAAACGCGTTTTCAGCTCGTTGTACTTGTCGCGCAGTTCGCGCTCCTGGGCAGGCTCAATGGACTGCTCATTTTCCAGCGCTGCTTCAAAAGGCAGCATCTGGGTATGCAACTGATCAGCCTCTTTCAGCAGTTGATCGCGGCGGTCTTTCAGTTCTTGGATCTCGTTCATGTGTCTGGTCTCTGTTCAATTCGATAGGGAGTTGGTTGTGTGGCTGGCGAGGCCGGGAATCAGCCGGCGCTACCTCGATCAGCGGGGATGCACTCAGGCAGCCCGAGCCTCGCTTTCAGCCAATCCCGGAATCGTCTTCACGATGTAGCAACGTTGCGTGCCCAGCCCGGGCAAGCGCACCAGACTCGATGCCTTGCCGTCGTTCCCCGGCTCAATGACACCGCGCTGCAGCAGCTCCTTGTTCACCGCATTGATGTTCATGCCCCGGAAGATCTCCGAGCGCCAGGACTCGGGCAGCACGTAATACGTGTTGGTGGTGTGCAGGGCGTCGCCCAGACCGTGTTCCATCGTCTTGCGAAAGCCCAGCCGGTCGATGGTGCGCGGACCGTGTTCATCGATCTTTGCCGCTGCCGATTCCCAGCGGGTAAATCGGCTCTCGCCGAACCGCTCGATGACCTGGCGCAGTCGCGACACGATTGCGTCACCTTCGAAGTTACCGACGCCGCCACGCTCGTTCATCCATGCATTGAGGCACACCCGAGCAGCGGTGGTGGCTGTGCCGTCGGGCCAGCCAGTTATCCCCATCGCGGTGGCCAGCTCACCCGCTGCGGCGGCGAGGCCAAAGCGAGCGGCGGCACGGTGAGCTTGTCCGCTGGCCGACGCGGGTAACGATTGGGCGATAAAGCCTTCCAGCGTGCGGCGCAGGATGGCGGACCAAGCGTGGCGTTTGTCGGGCTCACACAGCGCTGTGAGAAAGGCGGTGAGCGGTGTGCCGTAGTATTTCGCGACTCGTGCTTTGAGTGCGTCGGACAGCGCTGCTGCATCATCGAAACCGTTCAGGGTATCGAACATGCCCAAGCCTTTGCTGGCATCGGCGGGAACGGCGAGCATGCGTACTTCCATGCCCGCTTTCAGCTCCTTGTTCGCTTCGGCCATGTGCTGGGCCAGCGTCTTCTCGCCAGTGGAGAGGAACAGCAAACGCCACTCCTGTACCTGCCGACCGGCCTGGCCTCGATCATTAGCCCGTGCCTTGCCAGTGCCATTGCCGAGCATGTAAACCGTCTCGCCGATGATGCGCGGATCGCACATGCCGATCTCATCCAGTACCAGAAGCCCGTCCGAGTGCGCAGCGGCGATGGATTCGAGTGCGTTGTCGGTCGAGCGCCAGGAACGTACCAGGCGCGGTCCGCCGTAGATCGATGCAGCGACCTGCAGGTGTGTGGTCTTGCCGCCCGAGCTGTCACCGTACAAGTGAAAGCCGCCCGACTCATGACCCAGCATGTGCAGCAGCGGGCCAGCGAGGGCCACGCCGACCACAAATGCCAGACGATGGTTTCCGATGCACAATGCGCCGATCTGCTCTTGCCATTGCTCAAGCGTGCCCGCCTCGCTGATCGGCGGAAGCTGAGAACCGGCCTCGTAGAAGTGCAGGTGTTCGCTGTGTACGCCGACCTGTTGTTCCGGCAGGAGAAAGGCGCTGTCGTGCCAGCCCAAGCGAGTGACCAGTCGAGCCCGTTGCGCGCTGTCGAAACCGCCGAGGTAACTCTGCAGGTCGTTACGTGCATTGCGGCCTGATCGACTGCCAGCCAGGCGCAGGCCCATGTCCACCAACGGGCCGAGTACGTCCTTGCCAAAATCGCCGGTCATGGTGCGCGCCGGAATGTTCCAGCGTTTCTTGGCTCCGTCGGGATCGTCGAACTCCACGAGCAAGCCCCAGTTGTGGCCTTTGTCGTCTCGGGTCCGGGCGAGGATTTCCAGAGGCGAACACACCGGGCGCGCTTCGCCGTCGTCGCCTGCGTAAAACACACCTTCGGGTGTCAGGCGAAAGCCACCGGGCATAAGGTCGTTTTTTGATTTCGCAGGGCGCTTGGCCGCTGGCTTTGCCTTCGCTTTCGGAGTGTGTTCGGGCTCCTCTGCTGCTGGTGTTTTCTCTTCCGCTCCAAACAGCTCGCCACTGCGCTCCAACTCGGCGAAATGGGCGGCTGTCCAGTCTTTGCCAGCGGCATCGGCGGCATCATCGCCGTCGTCCCATTGGCCACCTTTGGCGAAAGCGGCGCGTTCGTTTTTCATCGTAGGTTTGCGCTTGAATACCTCCAGCGCCATGACCCGGACTGAGCCTGCGCCTATTTCGCGCAGCTTGGTGGCGACAGCGTCCATGCAGGCTGTGCCGCTGGCGTCGTTGTCCGGCCACAACAGCACGTCGCGACCCTTGAGGGGTGTCAGGTCGGCTTTGTGCCAAGAGTTGGAACCGTTCGGCCAGCAGGTGGCCACGTAGTTCGGCATCAAATCAGCAGCTGCATCTGCGGCTTTTTCGCCCTCGCACAAGACCACCGGCGCATCGGCGCGCAGCGCCAGTTCATCCCGACGCAAAAGCGGTCGAGGTTCGGGCAGCCCTTGCCAGCGCCATTGGGTCGTTTCGCCGTCGCTGCGTTTGCACCAGGTCAGCGGCGCAAACACTTTCTTCGGTTTATCGTCTTCATCGGGGGCCAGGTCAAACCGGTACAACGCCATGAGCGGCTGGCCCTGATCATCGCGGTAAATCCAGACCTTGGACGGAGTGCCGTGCTGCCGATGTTTAACCGGGCACTTGTTCATCGCCTCAGTCGGGATCGGCTGAATGGCGATCCAGTCGGGGGCTTTGCTTTTGGCCGGTTCGGGCTTGGTCGGCGCGGAGTCAGCGGTTACGCCAAGCAAATCCGCCAGTTTGTTACAGGCCTCGACGTCAGTGCCGCCGTCGATGTAACGCACCAGGTCGATCAAATCGCCGCCCTTGTCGCCTGTTGCGAAGTCAGACCAGGTGCCTTTGCTAATACTGATTTTCAGAGAGCCCGCACGCTTGTCTGCGCGAGTGGGGTTTGCTGCGGTGTACTCCTTGCCGCCGTCTACTCGCTTCCCGTTGGGCAGCCAGTGAGCAAGGACCTTATCGATGTTGCGCAGTGCGGCAGTCTTTACCTGTGCGAACGAAGGGCGCTTTTTCGTGCCGGAGGCGCTCATGGGCGATCCTCCGTCGGGAACTGCAGGCTGGTGGTCACGTCATCAATGATGGCCTTGACCATATCGCCCAGGTAATGGGCAGCCCATGCAGCGCTGCTGTCGTCGTTCATCCCGGCTTGGAGCGTGAGTTTGTTGATGCAGTCAGTCAGCAGGGAGGCATGTTCCAGTGCCTCTTCGCACGAAATACCCGCATTGACGCTGAACAGTGCCTGATTTTGTGAGTTGCATTTGGCAAAGGTGGTGTGGCCTGCGGTGTTGCCTTGGAAAGCGCTCACAAGGCACCGCCTTGCGCAGGCTTGCGGCCCAGATCGTCCGCATGAAGCGCCAGAGTGCGTATCAAACCCAGCGTGCCGCGCACGTCCCAGAGGGCGGCGGCGATGACGTGGTTGGCCAAGCTCGGCCCGTCGTTTTCAAACTGATCTTCTAGCAGCAACAGCACCGAGCTGGCCCGGTCGACGGCGCAGGTGATGGCGTCGATGGGAATACCAGCGTCGGCTGCTGGGTTAACACAGAGCAGGTCTTCGGGCAGGGAGAAACTCAGGGCATTGTTCATTGGGCACCCCCTGCGGTTTCCAGGGCGCGTGCTTTGGTCATGTGAGCGTTGTAGCGGGCAAGGCGTGTAGCGAGGCTGGAATTGGCGTGTAAAGCGGCGAGAGCCATTGCGCGATGGGCAGCGGCGCGATTTTTGAACGGATTGAGACTGGGCATCTGGCAAAACTCCTATTGTTGAGGAGCTGCCACGGTTCGCCGTCAAACGAATTAGGGTGGCAGCTGTGTGTAGGTTGACGGACCGGGACAATAGGAACCCGGCAGACCCGAAGGTCTCCCACACACAGCCGCCATAAAACAGGAAAGCGGGCACAAAAAAAGCGCCTGCAATCGTAATGGGGGCGCCTGTGCGCCTATTGTTCATCGGGCCGTCAAACCCGGTCGCTGATTTTGCAGCGACGGCCAGAGAATAACGTCCGGTTTTGGGATGTGCAACTGTTTGAGCGACTTGCACTCGCGCTCGATGCGAAATACATTTGACGTGCATGTAGATTTACCTCAACGCCTCCGGTTGCCCCCGGAGGCGTTTTCATTTGTGCGTGCGCCGAACCTGCGACGTGATAGCCCGGTGTTCTGGCTCCAGATCGGGGCGAGCAGATTGGGGCGGGGAGGGCTCAAGCCACCTTTACTTCGGTATCAAAACAGCGGAGCGGGGACTTCGCCTTTCAGCCAGGCGAGAATTTTTCGATCTTCGTTACATCGGCGGCGGTGCATGACCGTCAGGTAGTCACGACGCTCGGCAATGCTCTGTTCGATGTAAGTCGCCCGGTCGTCTTGCAGACGCATTTCGCTGTGCAGCTTTTCGCTGTTGGCCTGTTCGGTGGCGAGATCGGTGGCCACGTAGTCCTGCCAAAACTTCGACTCATTGGCGAAGCCGCCAGACTGGTCGACCAGCCAGTAAGTCACCCAGTCATTGAGGCCGACCGTTCGCAATGCCCTACGGCGACCTTCCTTCATCGCGAAATGGCCAGTCCCATGCACGCTGGCGAACTCGCGGCGGATCGCATGCTTGCGAATCCACTCGGGCACATTCCAAGGGTTGGGTCTGAGAGGAAGAGCCAGGCCGTCTGCATTGAAAAAGATCGCTTCTTGCTCCAGGCCATTCCAGCTGACGCCCGCAATGGTGCGACTTTTCCAGTTGAGCTCGTCCGGCCTGTAGAGCTGGAACCCGATGCTGTAGGAGTCGATGAAAGGTCCGTCACCTTTTGGGATGCGATTGTTCATGCGGCCACCTGGTCGCGAGCAGCGATGCGGCCGCGCGCCCATGCCTGGACTTCGGAAAGCACCCAGGCGACAGGTGCGCCCCTTGATGTGCTGTCGCTGAGCTTGACGGGCTGTGGAAAGCAGGAGCCGGGCTGCTGCATGAGCTTGTAAATGGTTGAGCGCTTCATGCCCACAATTCCCTCTACCTCGCGCATGCGAATCAAGGTTGAGGCAGCGTCGAACAGCAGCGGAGCGTTGGCAGGTGTTTCGCGAGAGAACTCGGTTGCAGAGGTACTCATAGGGACAGCTCTCGATAGGTTTGGACTGACGAGAGCAATGATCTAGGCGAGGGATTTTAGCGGGCAGTTCACTTCCATTTGAAATTCTGGCTACAGGAGGTTGTGTTGCTTGAGAATCTCTTCAATCCTTTTACGTGTCAGCGGTTTCGACATTTCGAGAGTGGCCCAATCAGGACGATCGCTTTCCGGCTTGGTAACTTCTCTCTCAAACCAACGGTGCACGGTTGTGGTGACATAGCGACGCGACATGCCATTTTTCAGCAATCCAAGCGCGTAGTTCACGATAGCTTTATCACGCTGACTCATTTCGATTTTCCGATCTTTACCGCTGAGTACTCCCCCTTTTCGCCGAGTCGCCGCCTTGATGGCCTCAGCTACTGCGGGAGTTAGCTCGTCGTTGCGTAAGCTCGCCAGGTTCGTGATCGGCTCAAGGAATAGCGTATACAGATCAAGGGCGTTGATCCGTTCGTCTGGGCTCGCTTGCGATGACACGTACTCGCAGTAGAACTCCCACGGCCAGTCCGGCACCTTGCATGCCGGAGGGAAGGCATCTTGCTCGGCTGAGCGCATCCATTCACTTAGAGCTTCAAGTGCCTTTGCAGCGCAGGCCATTACATAGGCCGCGTGAGCTTGGTTATCTGTGGCGGAATCGCACCCGGTGAAATGACGAACCCAGTGGGCTACACGGGAGGACGCATCAGTCGAAGCGTACTGGAAAATTTGTTCTTCATGCTTGGTTGTGCGGATACACAAGGTGTCCAGGTCGCTATCGAACTCATCTGTTTGAATTCTTCGGCAGCATTTATCAATCAAGTTGCAGGCATCGATAATCTGCTCATCGCAAAGGCTGTAAAGTGGCTGAGCAGATAGATACCTGATCAGACTCGCCGTTGGTTTTGGCAGGGCATCTAGTTTTTGAACATGGTCTAACACCATGAGACCTGAACCTACGTCCATATCCCACGCCCTTTATTTGCGCAGTTAAGCCAGCGTGCAGCACGCTCTGTGCGACTCAGGAAGCGGCAGGCCACCAGCGGCAAAGGGGTCCCGGTCGTGTTACACGATTCAGCTACGTTACACACCGGGCGTAACTCTGATGCGATACGTGTAACTCTAAATAAATTCAATAAATTCAGATGGTTATGGTCTTTCGTTACACCTGAAACACGAGTTACACCGGTTTTGAGACGGGCACGGGTGTGGCCAATCATACTGCTTTCCCGAATTGTCCCTGAACAACATTACCCGCCGCGAGCTCATCAAGATGGTCGGCGTACCACTGCATCATTACAGCCCGTTGCTCCAGGTATTGAGCTTTGTTGTAAACGCCTCGTACGCCAGGCGCCTTGTGGCTCAGTTGAGACTCCACATGATCTGCGGGAAATCCGTGCTCATTGAGGATCGTGCTTGCGATATGTCGGAAGCCGTGTCCGGTCTGTCGGCCTTCGTACCCAAGACGTCTTAAGGCCATCAGGAAGACAGTATCGCTTCGGGGTTTGGTGCGGTCGCTTCGGCCAGGAAATAGAAGAGTGTATGACCCGGTGATTACGTAAAGTTGCTTGAGCGCGTCGATTGCCTGACGACTCAGTGGGACCAGATGCTCACGTCCCTTTTTGCGACCTTTTCGCTCAATCGGAACTGTCTGGGGATTCCATGACCATCCGGACACCCATTCCACCGACATCCGGACACTGATTCCACCCTGATCCGGACACTCATTCCACAAGCATCCGGACACCGATTCCACGGCCATCCGGACACTTTCAGGCAGGCAGCAACGCAGGACTATTCACTACTATCGACCTCTTTTTTCGAAGCGAAGAGGTCGTCGTGGAGCGTTTATCCATGCGTAAAATCCGAGAGGTACTACGCCTAAAGTTCGACGCCGGCCTGTCCGTGCGCAAGATCGCCGCCAGCTTATCCATCGGCCATTCGAGTGCAGGGGATTACCTTTGCCGGTTCGCCGCCAGTGGGCTTCAGTGGCCCATCGATATTTCTGATGCGGAGTTGAATCGACGGCTGTTTCCACCGGCAGTGCCGGTGCCGACCGACCAGCGCCCAATGCCTGACTGGGCGTGGGTACACGCGGAGTTGCGCCGCCCCGGCGTCACTCTGGCCTTGCTCTGGCAGGAATATAGACTCGCTCACCCGCAAGGCTTCCAATACAGCTGGTTCTGCGAGCACTACCGCCTTTGGGCCGCCAAGGTCGACGTGGTCATGCGCCAGGAGCATCGTGCTGGCGAAAAGCTGTTCGTCGATTACGCCGGGCAAACAGCGCCGGTCATCGACCGGCAAACCGGCGAGATCCGCCAGGCTCAGATCTTCGTCGCCGTTCTCGGCGCGTCCAGCTACACCTTTGCCGAGGCCACCTGGTCGCAGAAACTGCCCGACTGGCTGGGCTCGCACGTCCGCTGCTTTGCTTTTTTCGGCGGCACAACGCAGATCCTGGTGCCCGATAATCTGCGCAGTGGCGTGACTCAAGCGCACCGTTATGAGCCGGATATCAACCCCAGCTACCGCGATCTGGCCGAGCATTATGGCGTCGCCGTCTTGCCTGCTCGCTCGCGCAAGCCCAAGGACAAAGCCAAGGTCGAAGTCGGCGTGCAAGTGGTCGAACGCTGGATCCTGGCGGTGCTGCGCAACCGCCAGTTCTTCTCGCTTGGCGAACTCAATACCGCCATCGCATTGCTGCTGGATCGCCTCAATCACAAGCCCTTCAAAAAGCTGCCCGGCTCACGCCGATCAGCCTTCGAGGCCATCGACCAACCGGCGCTGCAAGGGCTGCCGGAACACCCCTACGTCTATGCCGAATGGAGAAAGGTACGCGTCCATATCGACTATCACGTCGAGGTCGATGGCCACTTTTACTCGGTGCCGTACCAGTTAGTGAAACATCAACTCGAAGTGCGGCTCACCGCCCAGACCGTCGAGTGCTTCCACGCCAACCAGCGCGTGGCCAGCCACTTGCGCTCGCTGCACAAAGGCCGCCACACCACCCAAACCGAGCACATGCCCAAGAGCCACCGCGAACACGCCGAGTGGACACCGCAACGGCTGATCCGCTGGGCAGAGCAGACCGGGCCAAACACCGCTGGCGTCATCGCCTACATCCTCGAACGCCGAATCCACCCTCAGCACGGCTTCCGCGCCTGCCTGGGCATCCTGCGCCTGAGTAAACAGCACGGCGAAGCGCGGCTGGAAGCCGCGTGCCAGCGGGCGCTGGCACTGGGCGCATGCAGCTACAAAAGCCTCGAATCGATCCTGCGCCAAGGGCTGGAGCGCCTGCCGCTGGCTCAGCAAAACCTGCCGCTACTGCCCGACGAGCACATCAACCTGCGTGGCCCGGGCTACTACCACTGACCTGAGAAAGGAGCTTCGAAATGCTACCGAATCCAACGCTCGACAAGCTACAAACCCTGCGCCTGCACGGCATGATCAAGTCGCTGGGCGAGCAACACGCAACGCCCGATATCAATGATTTGAGCTTCGATGAACGCCTCGGCCTGATGGTCGACCGTGAGGTGACCGAGCGCGAAGACGCCCGCCTGACTACTCGCCTCAAAGCGGCGCGGTTGCGCCACAACGCCTGCCTGGAAGACATCGACTACCGCAGCCCGCGTGGCCTGGACAAGGCCATGATCCTGCAACTGGGAGGTGGCCAGTGGCTGCGTGATGGCCTGAACTTGATCATCGGCGGGCCAACTGGCGTAGGCAAAACCTGGCTCGCCTGCGCGCTAGCCCACAAGGCCTGCCGCGACGGCTACAGCGTGCGTTACCTGCGCCTGCCGCGCTTGATGGAGGAGCTGGGCCTGGCCCATGGCGACGGCCGCTTCGCCAAACTGATGGCCAGCTACGCCAAGACCGACCTGCTGATCCTGGACGACTGGGGCCTGGCACCGTTTACTGCCGCGCAACGACGCGACATGCTTGAGCTGCTGGACGACCGCTACGGCAACCGCTCGACGCTGGTCACCAGCCAGATGCCGGTGGACAAATGGCATGCGCTGATCGGCGATCCGACCTTGGGCGACGCGATCCTCGACCGGCTGGTGCACAACGCTTATCGGATCGAACTGAAGGGCGAGTCGATGCGCAGACGCGCAACGAAATTGACGACAGCAGGGACTTCAGACTAACAATGCGAACCTGCGTCGCTGCGCTCCGACTGCCTGTCCGGATGATCGTGGAACGGGTGTCCGGATGTTGGTGGGCTGAGTGTCCGGATGGCGTGGAATCCGCACTGTCCATAGTTTTTTGGTTAAGTCGAACTCGGACCACGTCGCTTCGCGAAGCTCGCTAGGTCGAACGGCAAGTAACGTCAGAAGCTGTAGGCCAAGTTGAACGTCCTTTGCATGAGGATATGAGCTTATTGCCCTGAGCAGAGCGGGAAGCTCATCAGGCGAAACGTGGGCGTAGTTTTCAGCTTTACCAGAAGACAGAAATTTGTGAACACCTTCCAATGGGTTGTTCACGGCTCTGCCTGTCACACGAGCCAGGTCATAGACGTCTTTGCAATAAGCCCTGACCCTGCTCATCTGCTCAAGAATCCCTTGCTTCTCGAGACCTCTCAGCAGATCCATCCATTCCATCGACATAATCGAGATGAAAGGTCTTTTACCGAAAGATGGAAAAACGTGGCGCTCCAATGCGCCCATGACTCTTTTCGCTGTTCCTGCATCCCAGCTACTCATTCTGGATGCGTGCCACTCTCGTGCCATAGCCTCGAAGGTGTCGTTCGCGGCTTCAACATCAGCAGCCTTGCGGGCTTTTTTTGAGACGATGGGATTCTTCCCTTCGGATGCATCTGCTCGGAGCTCGCTCGCCTTCTGGCGTGCGAGGGCACCGCTGACTTCGGGGTATCCCCCTAGTCCAAGCCACGACCATTTGCCATCCGGTTTTTTGTAGCGCAGCTCCCATGACTTTTGACCATTTGGCTTGACCCTAAAGTAGAGACCAGAGCTATCCAGCTCTCTATACGCGCCAGCCTCAGGCTCAAGGCCTGCAAGGGTGGTGTCTGCGAGAGGGCGGCGTTTAATATCTGCGCGTTTCATCCATGTATGCCTCAGTTCAATTAATATTGAAGCATACACGTGGGCATACACGGCTGGGAAGGATAAGGGTAGACAGGGGTGGACAGCCAGACACAAGAAAGCCCGCACTGGGCGGGCTTCTTGGGGTGATTCATAGACTGCTGTGGACATCTATGGATCGGTACTTGGTGGCTACACAGGGACTTGAACCCCGGACCCCAGCATTATGAATGCTATGCTCTAACCAACTGAGCTATGTAGCCAAGTGGCGCGCATTATTCTCGGAGAACGCATATGTGTCAAGCGTTGTTGTGAAAAATAATTGCGTGCGATCAACCGGTTAGCTGGCTGCCCTCGCGCAAGGCAGGTTTTTCGGGCTTTTACCGGAACAGGGTGTCCATCAGCTCCATATCATCGAATTCTTCTACCCGCTCCAGCATCTCTGCCATGTCGCGCTGATCCCTGAGCCAGGCTTTAAGGCTTTTCGGGTCAGTCAGTGCGTCCAGTTCATCCTGTGCGTCGTCGAGGTGTTCACGTATGGCCTTGAGCTGCTTCACACATTTTGCATTGACCGTCTTGGGTCGGATGTCCTCATAGGGGTCCATCAGGAATTGTTCCCGGATCAGCATTTTGCGGTCGTGGATCTCGTCTTCCAGCTCTCTGAGTTGTTCGCTCAGGATACGGTTGAAGTGCTTCAGGCGTTTGTCGGTGATGTTGTCGATATGCGTCTGGTCGATCTGCTCGATCTCCATTTGCATTTGCAGCAGCGCCAGCAGGTTGTCATTTTCGTACGCTTCGTTGACCCGTTGCATGAGCGCCGTTTTCCGCTCGCGCTCATCGGCATCCTGCTCGCGGTCCGGGTGCAAGGCGCTGGCCAGTTTGCGGTAGATTTCGCGCAATGACTGGCTGCCTTCCGCCTCTTCCTGTTCACGGCGTATTTCGCTGGCAGTGGGCTTCTTCGGCTGTTGGGTGCTTTGCGCCTGTTCGGCCTGCTCGCGCAGTTTCTCTTCAATGTGCTGGGTCACATCATCTATGGAGTTCAGGTCGACATCGTCTCCCAGTTCCACGCCCAGCTCTTCTTCCAGCGAGGACTTGAACAGCTGGTTTTGCAGGCGCTCATCCTCGTCGTAATCGCTGCCGGTGTATTTGAGGTAGAGCTGCTTCAGTTCTTCATCGTGTTCGCCGCCCATGAGCGACATCGTTATGACACAGATGATTTCCAGCAACGTGGCTCTGTCTTTCTTGCTCAGACGGAACTGATCGAAGGCCACGTCGAGCAGGCGCAGCTTGGTAATTTCGTTTTCGGCCTGCTCGCTGAGCATCGGGACCAGCTCTTCGACCCAGAGCTTTTCGCAGGTTGTTGAAATAACAAGCCATTGCTGCAGAAGTTTGCGCCTGGTTTCGAGCTTTTCCATCAACGTGTTGAATTTCTTCTGACCGGCGCTCAGTTGAGGCCTGGACGGTTGCGCGACGATACGCGGTGAGGCGGGCGGTGTGGTCATGGCAAGACCTCCTTGACGAGGGGACCGCTAAGACGGGGTCAATCGGTTTGCCGAAGTTTACGTTTCCAGTGCTCTGTTAGGGATGAATATTTTGCTGCCCTGAAAGAGCCTTTCCAGCCTCGTGTACGGTCCGGTTCTTGCTTCAGTGTCGGCGGTACGTCAATTGCTGCGCCATATGGTACGAAAACCCATCATCGGCCGTGCTTTTCGTACCAATGTGAGGCGACACGTATCGCCATTGAAACAAGAACATGGCATTTTGCTGTTAGCGTTTTTTAAAAAAAAGCATCGCCTCTGTTTGCTCAGATCCGGCAGGTGTTCACGGGGAGTCGCAGGACATGAACAGTCTTCTGTCACCAGGCATGCGCCTGATGGGACATTTTGGTTTCGCTCGCAAGTTTCAGGTCTTGTTCCTGCTGTTCATGTTGCCGCTGGCGGGCAGCGCATGGGTCATCACCAAGGAGTACAGCAACAAGCTCGATGTCATTTCCGGCGAGCAATCGGGCGTGCGTCAGTTGCTGGCACTTGATGATCTGAATATTGAACTGGCTGCCCAGCGCGACCATGCCGCACGCTGGAAAGCTGCCGACATTCTGCGTGAACCGACCCCGGCTGCGAAAGCTGCGATGGCCAACGTCGATGCAGGCATCCCGCGTATCAGCAAAGCCCTGGAAGGCGTTGATGCCGCATTGAAGCGCGAAAACGCGCCTGCCGACACGATTAACCGTTTCAAGGCGCTTCAGGCGGCTGTTACCGGTCTGGACACTGCGTCATTGCGTACGGTGGGCTGGTGGCCCGATGGTTACGAGCGCTTCACGACGGTGCTGAACCTGGTTCAGGCGCTGCGCGAGCAAATCGCAATGGACAGCGGGTTGATTCTCGACCCCTGGCTTGAAACCTACATGCTCATGCAGCTTTCCACCCAGCAAGTACCGAATCTGATCGAGCGTATCGGCCGCCTGTCGAGTGTGGGGCAGACGTCAGTGGCATCGGGTCAGTTCAGCCTGCAGAGCCGCTTGCAGATGCGCGATCTGCGCGGTCGTATCGATGATTCCAAGGATCAGATGCAGAAGGCTGCCAGCCTGCTGTTATCCAAGCTCCCCGAACAGTTGCAGCCTTGGGCCGACAAGTACGCTGCGGTCAAACAGGTGCTGGAAACCGAACTGAAGGTCATTGATGACGGGGTTTTTGGCGGCAGCATCAAGCTCAAGCCGGAAGAGTTTGAAAAGAGCATCGACACCTTGACCGGCAGCACGGCGGATCTGCGCAGGCAGTCGCTTGATGCGCTCAATGGTCGCCTCGATTACTACCATGAAACCTCCAATATGGAGTTCATCCCGATGGCGGTGATCTTCTGTGTTCTGGTGATCATGGCTATCTATCTGTTCGCCTGCCTGCAATCCTCGATTCGTAACAGCGCCAGCGGCATTACCACGCTGGCTGAATCCATGCGTGACGGCAATCTGTGTGTCGAAGTGGCTGTGCAGGGGCGTGACGAGCTTGCCGCTATCAGCAGGGCGCTCAATGTTGCGGTTGTGCAGCTGCGTACCAGCCTGCTGGGCGTCAATCAGGAGACCGTACGCGTCGGCGATGCAGTGCTGACGCTGAATGCTCAGTCCAGTGGTACGCTGACCGAGGTCGAAGACCAGCAACAGCAGATCAGCCAGATCGCTGCGGCAGCAACCGAGCTGGCCGCTACTTCTCAAGGTGTGGCCAGAAGCTGTGAGCAGGCATCTGAAAGCGCAAGGCATACCCGGCGTATTGCCGAGCAAAGCAGCCAGGACAGCCAGCGCACCACCGATAGCATCCAGCAGCTCAATCAGCGTCTGACCGAAACCGCCGCCGCCCTGGGCCGGGTCAGCGAGCAGGGCCAACAGATTCAATCGGTGGTGGACGCCATTCGCGGTATCGCCGAGCAGACTAACCTGCTGGCGCTCAACGCGGCGATCGAAGCGGCGCGGGCAGGTGAGCAAGGGCGCGGGTTCGCGGTGGTTGCCGATGAAGTGCGCAGTCTGTCGCAACGCACGCAGGCCTCGACCGCTCAGATCGCCGGGACGGTCGACAGCTTGCGCTCCACCGTGACTCAGGCGGTGAACCTGATGGAAGCCGCCTGCGGACAGGCCGTCAACGATGCGCAGTCGGTAACCGGCCTGGGTGTTCGTCTGGGTGAAATCGCCACGGCAGTGCAGGGCGTTACCGATACGCTGGCGCAAATATCGACGGCCGTGGAGGAACAGGCATCGACCGCCGACGAGGTCAGCAGCAACATCCAGCAGGTCGATCAGGCAGCCGGGCGTTTGCTGGAAGGTGCGCGAGCGGTCAATCAGGCAGCGGATACCCTGAGCCAGGGCAGTCGGGCGTTGAATGACAATACGGCGCGGTTTCGATTGGGGTGATTGCGCGGCTTGCCACGTTAGACTGAAAACCCGGTGTGGCCATACCCAGCCGGTTTTTCCGTTTTTGTGGCCGTGATCTAAAAAGTTGGATCAGCGGATATGTATTCAACCATTTGATGACTGACGGGAGTCGACACAAGGCGTAAAATGCGCGGATTTTGCAGGCGAAAGGTTTCTTGAGAACGCAGCTCACCGAAAAACACAGGGCAGATGGTGTCAGCCCGCTAAAACGTCGAGGTTTATCCGAGTCGTCAGGCCATCCTCGCGTCGCTATATTGATGTGCACTTACAACGGGGCCGCGTACCTCCGTGAGCAGCTTGAATCGTTTTCCGCCCAGACCTTTCGCAACTGGGTTGTTTATGTTTCCGACGATGCATCGACTGATGACACCCTTGGCATACTTTCCGACTACCAGGCCCGCTGGGGGCGCGAGCGGCTGGTCATTTTCAGCGGGCCTTGCATGGGCTTTGCAGAGAATTTTGTCTCGCTGGTTCAGCGTTCTGAAATAAAAGCCGATTATTTCGCGTTCAGTGATCAGGATGACGTCTGGTTCAGCGACAAGCTAGAGAGAAGCGTAGGGCACCTTGAGCTACTGAAGCCCGATACACCGGCGCTTTACTGCTCCAGAACCCGGCTGGTCGATGCAGACTTGAAGGTCATCGGGGTTTCTCCGCTGTTCAAAAAAACGCCGTCTTTTAAAAATGCCTTGGTTCAGAGTCTGGCAGGTGCCAATACGATGCTGATCAACCAGGCGACCCGTGGTTTGTTGGCCAAATTGCCTGAACACGCTCCCCTGATCGCCCATGACTGGCTCACGTATCTTCTGGTTACAGGATGCGGCGGCCAAGTGTTCTACGACGCCGCCCCCTGCCTTTACTATCGCCAACACCGCGGAAACCTGATCGGGGCCAATGCGAGCACTCGAGAACGGTTGATACGATTTCGAAAAATGCTTTCGGGGCGATTTGCCAAGTGGAACGATGCCAATGTGGCGATCCTCAAGGACATGGAGTGTGTACTCACTGAGGAAAGCCGGCACGTACTGGAGTATTTTGAAAACGGTCGTAAGCAGCGTTTTTTCAAGCGCGTGTACACGCTTCGAAAATCCGGAATTCACCGGCAGACTGTGCAGGGCAATCTGAGCCTGATCCTGGCGGTGTGCCTGGACAGAGTTTGAGGTTGGATAACAATCTCCCTCAGCCGTTACGACCATTTAATGCTAGCGGAACGAGTTTCGGCGTTTACGTAAATCAGTAAGCCTCTGTTTTATCGGGTGCCTTGTATATCTGATAAGCCGAGTTAGGTGAATCCGTGACCGCTTCAAAATGGGTGTGAATGTATTCTTCAATCCATCGATGCGAATTTGAGAATCTGAGTTCTTCTCGTCCATCCATCGCCATGTTGAAGACTAATGCGAAACCGGGATCAGCCTTCTTTATGCGTTGAATTTCAGCTCGTTGAAAAGCCTCGCTTCGAGGCGAGAGTGCGTAAATTTCCCAGAGCGGCGCATCGCGCCCCAGCAAGGGATAAGCTCCCGGCCAGAAAGGTAACACCAGTACGCTTCTGCCCGCTGGAGCATAGCGATCGGTCAGATCCCTCAGAAGATGTACCGCTTCAGCCGTGCTGGGGTCCATGGACAGGCTCGATCCGGACACCTCTACCGAGGTCCATCCGTCTTGGGTGCGAGCAAGGACCCCGGGTTGCCAAGCGGCAAGAATGAATAAACTGACGACACTCGTAAGCAGGGCCAGTGCCCACTTTAAAGTTTCTGAGTGAAGTGTCCCTAGAGTAATAAAGATACCCAAGAGTAAAGGGTATATTCCCTGTGCGAGATGTCCCACGTCTGCTCGGGCGAAGGCATAGTGAGCATAAGGCAGCGTTGCGCAGGCAACGGCCACAAGTCCTGGAGGCACAGCGCGCCCCTTGATTCGCTCTTTGAATACCCACGCCAGTGCACCACTTCCAAATACTATCAACCCCATGAAGCACAGCCCGATCAGGAACCATCTTGTTTCGATGACGACTCCGGCAGTACCAAAACCCACCGTCCAGGGCCAAGGTATCGGAAGAGGTAAGTTCGTATTACCCTGCTCAAGCATGAAAACAATCGTATCGATGAACGCTGTAAAGTAGCCTGGTATAAAAAGGCACATGGCTAATACGGGAAGATAGCCAACTACTACACCCGCGGCCCAAGCCGCAGCGCCAGTCAAGCGGTTCTCGGGCGTCGGTGATTTAATTGCCAGCCAACCCATGGCTATCAGACTTGCCACAGCGGCATACACACCGTGGTTACGGCCGAACACGGCAGCGAGGCCGACGATGGCGCCGAGAAAAAAATAACGTTTTGTGTAAGGACTCAACAGCAGATAAGTTAGGCTGGCGACTATGATCATCGAGAGGGACATGTCAATGATCTTATGCCGCGGATACATCCAGGCCATGAGTGTGATAGCCGCGATGCACAGATAAGCAAGTCTTCTTGTCGTGTTAGATCTTAGCGCGATGGAAATTGTCCAGAGCCCTGCATAGACACCTAGCAGTTGAAACACTGCAACGGCTGCACGCAGGGCTACGATGCCTGTGTCACCCATAAGCGCAAAGAATCCCGCGGACCAGTAGTAGCGACCTGGGTCATAGGCCATGAAATCTCGAACTGGTACTTCTCCTTTGATGATCTGTTGAGCGCCGTACCACAGGTACCCTTCATCCCAAAGGTTAAATCCATCATGGCCCTGCCACAGAAAATTCCCCACGACAAAAGTAGCCGATATCAATAGCAGCATAAAGCTGTTTAGGGTTCGCTCTTTTGTTGCATTGTCCATAGTTTTCGGCCTTGAAGGTATAGCTGTCGTAAGGAGGCGAAGTGCTTTCTGGTTATTTGATGACTAGCAAGACTTTAGATTGACATAGGCTAGACGAGTTTTCTCCTGGTATTTCTAAAACCACGCTGTAGCCGCCTGATTCAAATGAAGACAGGTCTGCTTTGAATGAGAATCCGGACTTCAGAAGTTTATCGTTTTTGAATGCCTTTACCAAATCGGGACGATCAATAATGATCGGGTCTTTGAACGTGTCGGGAGCGCCTTTGTAGCCCGTCAGGCGGAGCCTGATTTCTTTGGGGGCTTCATTTTTTAATGGGTCGAAAGCCCACCCATTAAATTCAACCACTTCTCGATTGACGTAGATGCTCGCCCCTGTTTTTCCCGCGATCGAATCAATATTGCATTTGTCGAATGAATAGTGAGTGACTTTGGCATTTGGCGAGCTTGATGCATTATCTGATTTCTTATCACACCCAGAGATGATGGCTGATAGAAGGGTAAGAAAACAGATGGCCGTAAGGGTTTTGTACATGGTTTTTCCTTAGAGATATAGGGGTTGGAGTATGGGTTTATAAACGAGCCAACTTTTTTGCACATCTCGAATCCTGAACGGCCAATCCAAAGCAGTTGGTGCTTCTCCCTTGGGCATTGGCAGTAGTGTAGACGCATCAAGGTTTTATGGGGTTGCACGCTCTTCAAGGTGAAATACAGAGTGTGTGGGATCTACGTTTAGAATACTTGCACTATCGTGACGCGGGTCCGGCTGAAAAGGCAAGTTTTGAAAGGATAAACGTAACGGGAAGTGTCAGTGCTATCGCTGCCAATGGTGCCAACCTTGCATCCAGTTTAAGTTGTTCGACCCAGCACCAAAGTATGGCCAGGCTCAAGCAATACTGGAAAGCGTATATAAGCGGCAATAGAATGACTGAACGCAGTCCCTGATGGCTCTTGAACACAAAAAAACGATTCATAATGTAGGCTAGTAATATTCCAGACACATAAGAAATCGTATAGCTTATGTTGTAGGATAGGAACATTAACAGAACAAGATAGAGTCCGTATGTCAGGGCGGTGTTGAAACCGCCTGACATCAGGAATCGGGCAAAATCCTGTTTTAAGAATTTTGAAACAGCCTGATTCATCATCGTGCTATTATTCAGCGTTTGCGATGAGGGTTTTAAATTCTTCGTAATTACGAATGTAGTCCCCTGCATCATAGTAATGTGAAGCAAATACTAACAGCACAGCATCCTGAGAGTAGCGATACTGAATACCCCATGTCATCGGCGGCAGGTGGATGCCCTGATTCGGCTTGTCGAGAATAAACTCTTCACGATTGACACCATCATCCGCTACAACATGAACAGAGCCCTTTACGGCAACCAGAAACTGGTGACAGAGACGGTGCGCGTGCTCGCCTCGGGTCTCGGCAGTCGGCACATCGTACACAAGAAAGTAACGCTCGGACTTGAAGGGCACCGATCGCTCGAATTCGCCCGCCGACAGACTACCGCGAATATCTGCCACTTCATTCATGGTGTGCAGGGTAACGTTTTTCACCGACGTGGCAGTTACGCCTGGCGCGACTTTTTCCGGACGTGTTTCGCTACTGGCATTGACAGGTTTGGCGTCCACGTAACCAATGATCTTGGCCGGATTGCCCACGACTATCGCATTGGGTGGTACAGAGCGTGTTACTACAGCGCCTGCACCGACCATGGCGTTGATGCCGATGGTGATACCCGGAAGAATCGTGCAGTTAGCGCCCAGTGAGGCACCTTTTCTGATGATGGTTCGGGCGAAACTCTGTGGATAGACCTTGCTGCGTGGGAACAGGTCATTGGTAAATGTGGCGTTAGGGCCGATGAAGACATCGTCTTCAATGGTGATGCCGTCCCATACCTGTACGCCGCATTTCAACGTCACCCGATCGCCGATGATAACGTCGTTCTCAATGAAAACGTTGTCACAGACGTTGCACTCACTACCAAGGCTTGCGCCTGGCAGGATATGCGCGAACGCCCACACTCGCGAATCTTTCCCGATATTCTCGGACTCGCACAGCGCGTGGCTGTGAACAAAGAAATCCTTACCGCTGCTCATGTGTTTCTCCAAATCCCTCGATCCGCATCGGGATAGCCAAGGGTCTATTCTTTGTATTTTCGTATGTGCGCCATGCATAAGAGCCGACGATTCCCAATCCCAGCAGGTTTAAACAGCCGAGGAAGGTAATGGCCAGCATGATCATTGCGTAGCCGGGTACTTCAATCCTGCCTTCAAGCTTGGCGATCAGTGTGAATACACCGAACAGTGCCGCAAATGTAGAGCCGAACGCGCCGACGCGGGTCAATATACGAATAGGCATATCCGTGAAGGAGAATACGCTGTCCATCAGGTAATTGACTTTTTTACGCAATGTCCACGCAGAAGTACCGTGGACCCGTTCCTGTCGGGTATAAGTGACTACCTCGCGGCGATAGCCCATCCAGAATATCTGTGCGATGAGAGAGCTGTGACGCTCTTCAAGGGTCAGCAGAGTATCCCGAAAAGCCTTGTTGCAGGCGAACATATCGACGCCGCCTGGCGGGATTTCAGGAATGACATAGCGACGATAAAAGCCCCAGAAAATCTTTGACGCCGTACGTGTTGCCCATGGGTCCTGACGACCTTCACGTACACCAACCACAACGTCGATATCGCCGCGCATCAGTACCGTGTTCATTTCCAGAACCAGTTCTGGCGGCTCCTGAAGATCTGCAGCCATTACCGCAAAACGGTCGCCAGTGCCATGCTGCAAACCCGTACGGATCGCCATGAATGATCCAAAGTTTCTGGACAGCAGGATCAGCTTGGACTTGAACGATTGTGACGGCAGTTGTTCCCTGAGTATTTCGTAACAGCGATCAGGGCTGCCGTCCACAACGAACACGACCTCCAGATCGTGTCCTAGCTGCTTATCAAGCGCCGTCACAGCAACGAGCAAGTCGGGCAGATTGCTCTCATTACGATAGACGGGAATGACCAACGTCAGCAAAATCATATCTCCTTGGAAAAGTGCGCAGTGACCGCAGCGATGACGCGATTGACTTCTTCATCGGTCAGGCCAGGGAAGCAGGGCAGGGAGATGACGGTATCGCATGTACGCTCGGTTACGTCCAGAGCCACGGACGGAACCACCGAGTAAGCCGGCTGCTTATGGTCGGCAATCGGATAGTGGATATCAGTGCTGACGGACTTCTCTTTGAGCGCAGCAGCCAGAGCAGTCCGATTTTTCGCGCGAATCACATAAAGATGTGCAACGTAGTCTTCCGATACTGAGGCTGGAAGTTCAATATCGAGCCCGGCGAAGGCTTCATTGTAGCGCTTGGCGATCGAGCGACGCTGCTCGTTCCAAGTATCCAGATGCGGCAACTTGATGCGCAGAATTGCGGCTTGCATCTCGTCGAGCCGGCTGTTGCGACCGCCTGGGATGGCAATGCGATACTTCTGGTCCCAGCCGTACTGGCGAAGCTGCCGAATGCGTGCTGCAAGAGCGTCATCACCGGTAACCACTGCGCCGCCGTCACCGAGAGCACCCAGGTTTTTAGTCGGGTAGAAGCTGAAGCAAGCAATTGTGCCGAAGCTACCAGCCTGCTTACCATTGCGTCGCGCGCCATGGGATTGTGCGCAGTCTTCAAGAACAGGAATACCGGCGGCAGAGGCGATCTTAACAATCTCTTCAATGTTTGCCAGTTGGCCGTACAAGTGCGTGACAATAATAGCCGCCGGCTTTTCCTTGGCAATCACTGCTTCCAGAGAGTTTTTGCACAGAGTCAACGTTGCTGGATCGACATCCGCATACACAGGAGTCGCGCCAACTGCATGAATAGCGGTGCTGCCGTAGAAGCCGGCGTTTGCTACGGCGACAACATGGTCACCCACGTCAACGCCCAGACCCTTGAGGGCAAGTTCCAGTGCATCAGAGCCGTTCGCCACGCTGATGCAATGTTGCACGCCTACGTAGGCAGCGAATTCTTCTTCGAACAGCTTTACTTCATTGCCTAAAACGTACCAGTGGCTGTCTAGCACGGCCTTCAGCGGCGTGGCGAAATCAAGTCCAGCGTTAGCTTTGATGGCCGAGAAAAGCGGAATATTTTCCATTGGGATTTCCATGATCAGTGAGACAAACGGCTGATGAATTCGCAGACATCAGGCATTGTAAAAATTTTGAAGGTCGAGGTGACAGTATAAAGTTTCAGGTCGCATTTGTCGGGAGGCAAGGCTGCGGGAATAATGCCTTCATAGCCGCTGCGAAGGGCCGTCTTGTCAGACAGCGCGCTGGCGACATCTGGCCGCTTGATCTCTATCCTGATTGCACCGACAACTTTTCCGCCCTCTACAGCGACGACGTATTCCGGCGAACCTTCAGATGCCGGTGGCACACTCCAGCCTCTCAGCAGCCAACCGTCAGACGTCTTTCTAACTTCGTCGATGGTGCCCGCCGCGGCAGACTGTCCGAACGGAGTCTTGATGAAAAACTCGCCGTTGGTAACCGCCAAACGTTCTGTCAACTGCGTGGCACTCAGGGTATCAGTATTCGAACTTCTACCCGCACCGCTTGCCAGAACTGCTTCTGTGACTGTTTTGCCAATGGCTGATTTCTGAATGTTCTTTGAACTCAGCGTGTTTTCATTCCAGGCAACCATGTTCGTCCACGCCATCCATGCCGCCACTACGATTAGCCATTTCAGGTGAAAACGGCTTGACCTGACATCTCTTGCAGACGACGCAGAGTTTTTGGCGCGAGCGTGGCTCATTGTGGCAAATGCTATGAGCAAGGCCAGAAACGGAATCGTGACGAACAGATACCGACCTTGCGGTTGAGGCAAAGAATTCTGCGATGCAACCAGACTGAGCAGGGTGATCGAAGGGAATAAGCCCAACATCATGACCAGTGGCAGCAGATAATTCAGTAGAAATATCCGCTTCTTATCACGTGAATATAAGCGCGCCGTCTGGATTATGGCTGCTGTCACGAGCAAAATAAATAATAGCGCCGCGCCCATATAATAGGTCGACGGTAAAAATATGCTCATCCAGCCGGTAGTTGAAAAATAGCTCGTTAGCGTAAGGCTGAGCCACGGAAGGACATTTTCCATATTGAACAGATGCCCGGAGCACCCGATGTAACATGTTCCGAAACCCGCAGCAGGGTTGTTCTTGTGCAAGGCAACGAAGTCAATCTGACCGGATATCCCTGATATCTCACCATACTTCATTAAGGTGACAAGCAGCATGGGCACGGAAACGATAGCCGCAACGATTACCATCGTCGGGAGATGGCGTCTCAGGCTCTTGCCACCCCAAAGGTGATGTGCGACAAGCATGACCACGACGAAGACCAAAGCGGGCAGCAAGTAGAGCTTTGCCAGGAACATCAGGCCGATTGCACCGCCCAGGTACAGCGCGGCCAGCTTGCTGGGTGCTTTCAAAAAGCCTAGAAGCGCACTGATCAGCAGCGCCACACTCATCAGCCCGAATGCGTCGCTGTTGAAATATGAAAAGACAAAAGAAACCTGAGGAATAAGGGCTATAACAAGCGCTGCAAGGGCTGCAGCTTTTTTTGGCATTCCAGCGCGATGCGCAATACGGAACAAGGCGCAAATAAATACTGCGCCCAGTATCCAGTTAAAACATCTTGCAGCCAGGTAACCCAGTTCGCCAGGTAACATCCAGCCTAAGCCGTAAGAAGTAGCCAGTGCGCCTAAGACATGGGGGAAGGGCAGGCCGTGGTACCAGAACTCGCCATGTTGCCAAGTATATCCCGAGATCGTTCCAGTGAACGCTTGAGCCGGCTCCGTAGCGCCCGGCAGCGAATGGAACGTTTTCAGGTATTCCAGCAAAAAGAAGTGCGTTGACTCATCAGGTGCACCATTAAAGGCAATTCCCGCCGACCAAACCGCCAGAAGGATGAAATAGGTAATGGCCAGCACTCGTTGGTAACGAGTGCTGGACCAGCCTGTTTGATGATCTGAATGATTAGTTTCAAACACGGGCGACCCTTAAGGCTGCAGAAAATGTCACAGCGCTGTATTGAGTGTTTTTGGCAACTGCGATCAATTTTTGAACCTTGGAGGCCAAGCCAGACCGAAATCTTCGTGATCAAGGGTTAAGTTCGGGCTATAGGCGTAATCCACCTGGATGTTCGGCCAGCGATTTTTGATGTAGCGAATCTCATGCCCAAATCGTTCCTGTTTCTGAGGCGTGTCCTCTAGACCGCGCGTCGCCGATTCATGGTGGTACAACTCAGAGAAAGGTGTCCAGACATTGAGATACCCTGCTTCCTGAACCCGTAAGCAGAAGTCCACATCATTGAATGCTATCTTCAAATGCTGCTCATCTAGCCCGCCTACCTCATCAAAAGTTGACTTTTTAATGATCAGGCATGCGGCCGTGACCGCCGAGAACTCCTGAATTAGCTCCGCTCTACAGAAATAGCCATGTGCACCTTTTGGAAGATACTTGTGTGCATGGCCGGCAACACCACCTATGCCCACCACAACACCACCATGTTGTAGTCTGTTGTCTGGGTACCAAAGCCTTGCGCCTACCGCTCCTACCTTCGGCTGCAACGCAATGGACACCATCTCGCTGAGCCAATCAGGTGTAATCACCTCAATATCGTTGTTGATGAGACCAATCAACTCACCTTTGGCGATACGCACAGCTCCGTTATTGAGAGCAGAGTAGTTAAACGGTCCATCATCTCGAAGTACGCGAATATTTTCTTCCTGATCGATTTGAGCAAAGTACTCCAGCGATTCGGGATCGTCAGAGCCGTTATCAATCAGAATGATTTCGTAATTTTTGTACGTCGTCAGGCTTTTGATGCTGTCGATACACTGCTTGACCAATGCGTGAGCATTCCTTGTCGGTATGACAAGTGTCACAAGAGGCAGCGTTGTCGGCAGGTTGTAGTGCACCCGGTACTGACCGGTAGGTAGCAACTCTGTCGAGCCAATCCGACCTTGACGTTCCAAATGCTCATCTAGAGCTTTAACGCCCGCCAATGCAGCATAAGGTTTTTCGTCGCCAGCCATCGCTGTACTGCCAGCGTGTATACGCCAGTGATAAAGCACGCGAGGAATGTGAATAATCTGGTCGCGCTTGAGTTTTTCTATGCAACGTAAGGCCAGGTCATAATCCTGAGCACCTTCGAAGCCTACCCGGAACTGCCCTACCTCGTTGACGAGATCACGACGATAGGCTCCGAGGTGACAAATCATATTTTGCGAACGAAACAGGAACTCGTTCCAGTCTGACTTGAAGTAGGGCGAGCTACGGTTGCCTTCGGTGTCAATCTTGTCCTCGTCCGAGTAAATCAATCCTGCATCCGGGTTTTCGCGAATGGTGCGAGCAATCCAGTAAAGCGCATGAGCAGGGAGAAGGTCATCATTGTCCATTAACGCAACAAAAAGACCTTTAGCGACGCCCAGTGCCGAGTTGCTGGCCTGCGAGATGTGACCATTGCTGCCACGGAAAACAACTTTGATGCGCTTGTCTTGCGCCTTCAAAGATTTCAGGTACTCGATCACCGCAGGATTTGTCGATGCATCGTCAGCGAGGCATAGCTCCCAATTGGTATAGAGCTGCGAGCGCACGCTGTCCACTGCTTCACGCAGAAGATCCAGTGGTGGGTTATACACCGGCATGATGATGGAAATGAGCGGGTACTCAATCCAGCGATTCATGTGCTCGTTGATACGATTGATTTCGGCTTCGCCCAACGTGTCGTAATATTGGACCCATCGAGAATAATCGTGTCGATCGGGCACTTCACGCGTCTCGCTTCCGACGAACGCATGCTGAGCTTCACCTTGAACCCAGCGAGCCTGTGCGATGACACCTGCGAGTCCCCTGAGACGCCAGACTTGGTAGGCCTTCTTTGCTGTACTGGAAAGTCCGCCTCCTCGCTGAACAATCAGTGGAATCGACGAAGCAAGACGTTTTGCACGGAAAAATGACCTGGTTATCTTCCTCAGCGGGGCAGTGGCTTTCCAACTGTACGAAGATTGCATCGCGATGATATGCAGGTTCAGGTTGTGAACATGCGTATCTTTGTCTACAAGTGCCAGACGGTGATTTTCCTGAGCTGCCAAAATCGCAATTTCAAGCTCTGTTAACTTGGCCTTATGCTTCTCTTGCGCCTCTCGGGTAGCGGCATCAATATCCGCTAGGGCCTGACGGTGCTCTGCCTGAATCTGAAGGTTTGCCGCTTCAAGATTTTCCATAGCAATACGGTGGTTTTCTTGAATCGCCAGATTTGCAGCCTCCCGTTCCTCCAGCGCGACTCGATGGTTTTCTTGAGAGGCAAGCTGTGCAGCTTCGAACTCTTCAAGAGCCAATCTGTGATGCTCCTTGGCCGCTTGGTGCGCAGCTTCGAGCTCTTCGAGGGCTAACAGATGCTTGTTTTGCACGGCCAGATTCTCAGCCTTGAGCTCTTCCAGAGCCAGGCGATGATTTTCCTCTATCGCAAGGTTCGCTACCTCGACGGCGTCTAAAGCTGAGCGGTCTTTAAGATTCAATTCCGATATAGACCCAAGCGCTAGCTTGAGCTCCTCTTCCTGTTGAAGGAGTCGCCCAGCGACCTGACCTTCAGTGAATAAAGTGAACGTAATCTGTATTTTGAACGACTTCCCCGCTAATAGCGAATTGAGATCAATGGGAAGCACAAGGTGCGGGTCATTGTCCAATGACATAAACATTGTACTGTCGTTCAGGTCATTAACGAATGTGGTCGTGCCCGCAGAGTCGAGAGGTGCACTGGCACTGTCACGCCACGACCATACTTCCGAATTGGCGTCATAAATAGCAATTGCGTCTACCGAAAAGGACTGACGAATATTGGTTGGGTCAAAACGAAGTGCCGCGCATCGGTAGGTCGCTGGGACTGTGAACACTAAGGTCTGGCGCCCATCGTGTACAAATTGACTGATCGTCCGCTCTTCTTTGAAGTCGCCCGCTGCATCACCTATATACAGCGTCGCCAGTCTAGGTGTCTTGTCTCCCAAGGCCCCCATTTTCTGAATGGTCGCTTCGGGTGACCAATTAAGAAAGCTCACAGCTTCACGGCCAGTGACTTTTTCTTGGAACATGGCCTCTAGTAGCGCATAGCGGTTCAGCGCTTGCTCGGTGATTTCAAGGCCCGCACTGCCAATCAACTCAACAATAAAATCACGCCTGTTGATCATGGCCGTGCTTGGGTGAAAGGGGACTTTATTCGCTATCAGCAGCAGCAGACCCCGCATTAGCAGATGACCGAGTTCGACGCCTCCCTTCATTTCCCATTCGATATCTATGAGATGTGGGTTGCCTTCACTGTCAATAATGATGTTTTGTGCAACTGCGTCAATATAATGGCCCGGTAAAAAAACGTCTACACTGTCCAGTTCGGTAGTACTGCCTTCAGTGGCCAAGAGCTGGCTTAGGCAATTTAGATAGGTCTTCAGAAAAGGGGTAAACGTTTCAACTGTCCAGTCTTCGGTTGTTGAGGCTTCAAGAAATTGCAGGCTGAGCAAATTGCCTTTTGCGTAGCCATGCGCTGCAGGAAGGATGAATCTGAATGGGTCATCCAGGCCGTCTGCTGCTTCAATAGTGCTGAGACGTTGGTATTGAACTTCAATGCCTGCAGGGGTGTCGACGAAAACCGCTGCCTTGCAGTACTCTGCATTGCGCCCTGTACTGTAGTGATACGCTAGGACATTGCTGGGGACTGCGTCGTACGGCTGGCATGAAGCGACGACCATAAACGAATTCGCGAGGTCCATGCCCAGATGATTCTCGATCACCACCGGCCAGGCTTTTTCAAGATTAAATGTGGTGTTCGAGGGTAACTGTGGATCTTTCCGAGTGTTCTGGCAGGCCAATGCAGCAGCGTCGAAATTATTGGCTTTGAAACCGTTTTCTGTGATCAGAGAATTGGGGATCTTGTAGTCCGGATAAGGAGATAGAAAGCTTGATGATGCAAAGCCAGCGAGGGCTATTAACTCATCCAGACCTTTGCGGCCAAATGTCTTAGGTTGGCGGCCTACATACCGGCCCTCAATACCGTACATAGCGACACCCACGTGATCCTCTGGCGCGCCGGCAAAATATTTGAGGCCAAGTTGGTTCTCAATGGCAATAAACAGATGTCCGTCAGGTTTGAGCAGCTTTTTAACTCGTTTCAGCATTCCCAGTGCAGGATCTTCATCATTGCTGAACATGCTGGCGTATTCGAGTACGCCGATGAGCGTTACTACGTCAAATTGCCGATCAATCTTCAGGTCATCGAATCGTTCAGCAAGCACCGTGACGTTATCCAGATCACGTGTTCTGCTCGCCGCGATTGCAGCTCGGCGTGGGCTACCTTCCAGCGCGAGCACGTCAGCACCCGCTTCGCCGAGGTAGCGGCTGATCGCACCGCAACCCGCGCCGATTTCGAGAACTGATTTACCTTTCAGAAGATGCTCGAAGGGGCGAAAGATATTTCCGCGGGTGGAACTAAGGTGATAGAGCTTTGGCCAGTCGGTACAGTAGTGCGGAAGCTCGCTCGACAGCACGGAGACATCGCTTGCGTCACGAACGATCTTCGCCAGCTCATTTTCCGAGCTATCGCCGTCACTGTAGGCAATGCCCTGATAATCAGTCCGCACCCATACAGATGTGTCTGTATCACGGAGGTAGCCATATCTATCAAGCTCAAACATCAACACGTACCGGTTCAATTTCCATAGAGGCACCCAGGTCTATCAAACCCAGAAGCTTTGGAGTGGGTTCTACAACGAAATGTATCGAATCATAGCGCCGGTCGTGAGGCACGATGTCTTCGCTTTGCCGAGAGGCGATACCGATGGAGATGAAGTAATCACCGGTCGCGAGCGCGTTTCTGAATTTCACACGCGCTTTTGCCTGTTTGCCAGCGCTGCCTATCAGGCCTGTGCCTTCGCAATCCTGCATGTAAGAGTTGGTGCCGTATACGGTGACACCCTCTTTGGTCTTGATCGTAAAGCCGATAATCGGGTTGACCACTGTACGATTGAAGTGCAAGGCCAGATCAAGAACGATTTCCTCGCCCGATTCAACGCTGTTGGGGAACTCCCTTCCCGATGCATTCATATGGAAGTCGAGCAGTGTTGCAGCTCCATCCCCCCAACGGTACTCATGAGGGTTGTAACCAGGCCTGCTCGCGTACACGTCTTCATCAAAACGCAACGCTATCTTGTCGGTTTCCACTCGCTCGGCTTCGGCGAGGTCCAGACTCTTGTCGGTGATAGGGCTCTTCTCACGCCCGAACAGAAGGTCCGTGTAGCGATTGATGACCGGGCGCGATTCGCCAATCATCTCGATCCTGCTCTTTTCCAGCAAAATAGCGCGATTACAGTGAGTGACCACTTGCTCGCTGGAGTGCGTGACGAGCAGGATGCTGGTGCCATTTTCTTTCAACTGCCTGAGGCGCTCGAAGCACTTGGCCTGAAATCGTGCATCGCCAACGGAAAGTGCTTCGTCCACGACAAGGATTTCCGGGTCGACCTGAGCCTGGACCGCAAATGCCAGGCGCACGGCCATGCCGCTTGAGTAGGATTTGACCGGCTGATCAAGGAACTCGCCAATATCGGCAAAGCCGGCGATCGCGTCAAAGCGCTCGTCTACTTCGTCACGCGTCAGTCCAAGCACTGCGGCGTTCAGATAAACGTTTTCACGGCCGGTAAACTCGGGGTTGAAGCCCGAACCTAGTTCTAGCAAGGCCGCTACCCGGCCGCGCGTATGAATCTCGCCGACAGTCGGGTTCAATGTTCCGCAGATGATCTGCAGCAAGGTTGACTTGCCTGAACCATTGCGGCCCACGATCCCGACTGTTTCGCCTTTGCCGACGTCGAAGCTGACGTCGCGCAGGGCCCAGAACTCCTTGCCATAGGTAGTGGTCGGCTGCCCTGACCAACGCTGAATTCTAGGCACCAAGGCTTGTTTCAAGCGGTCGTGGGGCTTGTCGTATGTGTAAAAACACTTCGAGACGTTTTGTACGCTGATAACCGGTTGATCAGATGACATCAGCGAATCCTTTACGTGTTTTTTGGAAAAACCAGAACCCCATGACAGCAATTACTGCGCCAATCAAGATGGCGAGACCCAGGCTGTCCCAATGCGGGAGGTTGCCGAACAGCAGTACGCTACGGCTCTCTTCGATAATGTAGGTTAGCGGGTTCATCTGCAGCCAAGGGCGATAGACTTCAGGAAGCGCCGCCACCGGGTAAAGAACCGGCGACAGAAACAGCAGAACGGTTGTCAGAACCGTAATGACCTGCGCGACGTCGCGCAAGTACACACCCAGGGATGCGAGAAACCAGCTGATCCCCAGCGTGCCAAGAATGAGCGGCACCAGAATCAGCGGAAACAACAGCGCCGTCCAGAAAAGCGTGTGCGAGATCAACAGTTGTGCGATCACCAGCACAATAAGGCTGATGCAGCTGTGGAAGAGCGCCGAACCCAAGGTGATAACCGGCAAAATCTCCAGAGGAAACACCACCTTCTTGACGTAATTGCTGTTACTCATCACCAAAGAAGGTGCTCTGTTCGCACACTCTGCAAACAACCCATGCACGATCATCCCGACGAACAACAGAATAGCGAAGCCACCTTTGCCGGTGTCGACTCCAACCCAACGCGCACTAAAGATTTCGGAGAATACGAAGGTATATACCGCCAGCATCAATACCGGATTAAAGAATGACCAAGCCAAGCCCATCACTGAGCCGCGGTAGCGGCCAATGACTTCTCGCTTGGTCATTTGCGAGATCAATGAGCGGTTGGTCCATAGACTGCTGACTAGCCGCAAAGGGCCCGCAGAAGGAGTTTTATGAGGGTTCATTAAGCGAACACCTCGGCGTCTTCGAATACGACGGCTTTCTGATCTTTGGCGGACAGGGAGGGCGCTTCGCTGAATGGCCAGTCTATGCCCACGGTGACGTCGTTCCAGGCGAGGCTGCGCTCATGTTCAGGCGCCCAGTAATCGGTGGTCTTGTAAAGGAACTCGGCGCTTTCGGACAGTACGACGAAGCCGTGGGCAAAGCCTTCCGGAATCCACAGTTGTTTTTTGTTTTCGGCGGTAAGATGCAGTCCCACCCATTTGCCGAAAGTTGGGGAGCTCTTGCGCAGGTCGACCGCAACGTCAAAGACTTCTCCAGCGGTGACTCGGACAAGCTTGCCCTGTGGTTGTTGAATTTGGTAATGCAAACCGCGAAGAACGCCCTTCACCGAACGCGAGTGATTGTCCTGAACGAACGTTACAGGCCGCCCAACGACCTCTTCGAATGCCTTCTGGTTGAAGCTTTCAAAGAAAAAACCGCGATCGTCGCCGAAAACCTTTGGCTCGAATACGATGACGTCTGGAATGGCGAGGCGTGTTGCATTCATAGGTAACGTATCTCCGGGATGCTCATCAGGGTCTGCTCATAAGGCCCTGGCTGGGGCAGGCGTGTGTTAAAAATCGCCTGCGCCATGGAATTTGATTGCGCCATTAAAACGCGCTTTACGACATCGAGGCTCATGGGCGTCGAGTGCGCCATAGACTGCCCACCTGGGCGGGAAATGTCTGCGCTGGATAAGGGGGTAGGCCTGTTATTACCGAGGGAGCGGGGCATGCATCGTCTATTTGTAGTTTTCCGACGTAGGTTCCGACGATGAGCAACACGAGGTCTTCATGGCAGGACGGTTTTACGAATTGAAGCACGTCCGGTATCTGAGCTCATGGCCGGGTGGGTGACTCGAGCCTTGTCATCCTTGGTTGGGCGGTACAAGTGACCCCACGTTCCGAGGCTGGTTCCTTTCACCCCGGTTACACTGCCTTCTTTGCGCTTTTGATACCGAAAACAAAGGTCTGCACATTAACATAAGCCGCCGCTGGAGAACATTCGGTGTCCTGCGAAATTAAGTGGTTTCAATGCTGTGAACGATACCCGGCCACGCGGCGGCTAACGACCTCTCTTGCTTTGGGCACAGATGTTGAAAACCAGTATTTTCAGAAGGTTGCGATGCCTGATCACTGGTTTAATCAGGCTATATCGCGCTGCCTGGGCCAGATAGGATACGAGTGGCTAATTGACGGTCAACGCTTGCTTAGCATTGCTGTAAGGCACGCGATAATGAAGAGGATCTTGTCTCTCGGTCTCCTGCGGCATTGCGGTGCCTTGAACGCGAGCTTCAGGAACGACAGCCGCGTACTCACGTGCTTTCCCGCAGGATGCAGTGGGCTGTCTCCGATCAACTGGCCAATCAGCAATACCTGTCCGGCCCACCAGCCGTCAGCAATTTTTTTCAGTCGACTGATGAGTGGAGCAAGTCCGGTATTGGCTCCAACCTGATTGTTGGCATGTTGACGGTAGTCCATGCTGGAAACCGGATCGATATGCCATCGGAAGCCGTGACTGCGGGCAAATGCGTAACAGTACCAGTCATGCAGACTCACAGCCTGAGCTGCATCCCAGTGGGAAAGGAGGGATGACTTGAAGGCATCTGCAAGCCGGCGATTCATCACATAGGTGCAGCCGGGACCGGCAGCTTCGAACAGATAGTCCCATTGAACCTGAGGCTGAGCCTTGTCCAGCAGTACGCGCTGCCCATCCGGCCAGAATGCGGTGACATTGCTTGAATAGGCATCATGATGACCCGGCACCAAAGCCGCTACGGCGCGCTGAAGCTTGTCCCGATCCCAGATATCATCCTGATCGGAGAACGCTATGTAATCGAATGTCGAGAAGTCGACATCCCGGATCAAGCGAAAGAAGTTACGTGACGCTCCGCCAAATCGTCCGGTCGGCGGTAGCAGGGAGATATTCGTATGGTGCTGAGCGTAGTCGGCACACCATGCTTCAGTGCCGTCCGTGGAGGTATCGACACTGATGAACACGCTGACGCAGATGTTTGTCTGCGTCAGGATTGAATCAAGTTGCGCCTTTATCCACGCCATACCGTTATAGGCTGCCAATAGCACGGCTACCTTGGGAAAAACAGATGACATACTGTTCGCAGCCTTGCGGTATGGGATAGAGGTTTGCAGTCTTAGAACGAGCCCAGATCCAGCAACTTCTGCAGATACTGGCCATACCCGGTCTTCTTCAGCTTCTGAGCCTGTTCACCCAACTGAGCGGCCGTAATCCAGCCGTTGGTGTAAGCGATCTCTTCCAGGCAGGCAACTTTCCAGCCCTGACGCTGCTCGATGGTGTGTACGAAATGGCTCGCTTCCAGCAGCGACTCGTGGGTGCCGGTGTCGAGCCAAGCGAAGCCACGACCGAGAATTTCTACGGTCAGGCTCTTTTGTTCGAGGTAAGCACGGTTCACGTCAGTGATTTCCAGCTCGCCGCGCTCGGAAGGCTTGATATTCTTCGCGATTTCGACAACCTGATTGTCGTAGAAGTACAGGCCGGTTACGGCATAGCTCGACTTCGGCGCTGCAGGCTTTTCTTCAATGCTCAAGGCGCGACCGGTTTCGTCGAACTCTACAACGCCAAAGCGCTCAGGGTCGGAAACGTGGTAACCGAAGACAGTAGCGCCGCTGGTCTGTTGGCTCGCCGAGCGCAGGTTGTCGGAGAAGTGCTGACCGTAAAAGATGTTGTCGCCCAGGATCAGGCAGCAAGGATCTTCACCGATGAACTCTTCGCCGATGATGAATGCTTGTGCCAGGCCATCAGGCGTTGGTTGCTCTGCGTAGGTGAGCTGAATGCCATATTGGCTGCCGTCACCCAGCAACTTGCGGAAGCTCGGTAAGTCTTCTGGTGTGGAGATGATCAGGACTTCACGCATACCTGCCAGCATCAGCACAGACAGAGGGTAGAAAATCATCGGCTTGTCGTAGATAGGCAGCATCTGCTTGGATACGCCAAGGGTAAGCGGGTGCAGACGAGTGCCCGAGCCGCCGGCCAGGATGATGCCTTTACGATTAATGGTGGTCATTTGTTCAGAGTTTCCATGAGCATTCGGGCTACACCACTTTGCCAGTCAGGCAGGTGCAGGGAAAAATTGTGGCGCAGCTTTTCTGTGTTCAGACGCGAATTCAGAGGGCGTTGCGCGGGTGTAGGGTATTCGATCGTGCCAATGGGATTGATCGTTTCTACCGCCAGGGGTTCCCCGTTGGCACGGGCGAAATCAATCACATACTGCGCGTAGGCATGCCATGACACTTCGCCGGCAGGTGCCAAGTTGTAGATGCCACACAGCTCCGGCTTAGCCAGCGTTTGAAGCAGGGCAGCCGTCGCTATGTCGGCCAGCAACTCTGCACCTGTAGGCGCTCCAATCTGATCGGCGATCACATTGAGCGTTGGGCGATCTTTCGCGAGGCGTAACATGGTTTTGGCAAAGTTGTTACCACGTGCCGCGTAAACCCAGCTGGTACGGAAGATCAGGTGCTTGCAGCCTGAGGCAGCTATAAGTTGCTCGCCTTCAAGTTTGGTTGCGCCGTAATAGTTGACCGGCGACACGACATCGCTTTCTTTCCATGCGGTGTTGCCCGAACCGTCGAACACATAGTCGGTCGAGTAATGAACCAATAGCGCGTCCAGCGTGCGAGCTTCTTCTGCCAGGACCTGACTGGCCAAGGCATTGACCCTGTGCGCGAGCTCACGCTCGGTTTCGGCCTTGTCGACAGCGGTATAGGCTGCGGCGTTGACGATAACCTGAGGTTTGACGCTGCGAATGGTATTGCGCAGGCTTTCCAGGTCAGACAGATCGCCACAAAGTTCGCCATAGGCCGTCGATACGGTATGGCGGTCAAGAGCAACTACTTCACCCACTACAGCGAGTGAACGTTGCAACTCCCAACCCACCTGGCCATTTTTGCCCAGCAGAAGAATTTTCATCATTTATCGGCGCGCGCTGTGTAGTTCTTGTCGATCCATTGCTGGTAGCTTCCGCTCTTTACATGAGCAACCCATTCAGGATTATCGAGGTACCACTGTACTGTTTTGCGAATACCCGATTCGAAGCTTTCTTCCGGCGTCCAGCCCAGCTCGCGCTGAATCTTGCTGGCATCGATAGCGTAGCGCAGGTCGTGGCCCGGGCGGTCCTGAACGTAAGTGATCAGGCTGGCGTGCGGACGATGGACTGAATCCGGGCGCAGTTGGTCGAGCAGCGCGCAAACGGTGTTGACCACCTCGATGTTCTGTTTCTCGTTGTGGCCACCAATGTTGTAGGTCTCGCCGATCTCGCCTTCGGTCACAACTTTGTACAGTGCGCGGGCATGGTCTTCGACATAGAGCCAGTCACGAACCTGATCGCCTTTTCCATAGATAGGCAGCGGCTTGCCTTCCAGTGCGTTGAGGATGATCAGTGGGATCAGCTTCTCCGGGAAATGGCATGGACCGTAGTTGTTCGAGCAGTTGGTTACCAGGGTCGGCAGGCCATAGGTGCGGCTCCAGGCGCGTACCAGGTGGTCGGAGCTGGCCTTGCTGGCCGAGTAGGGCGAGCTTGGCTGGTAAGGCGTTGTCTCGGTGAAGAGATCTTCCGGGCCTTCCAGGTCGCCATACACTTCGTCAGTCGAGATGTGGTGAAAGCGGAAGCTGGCTTTGCGCACTTCGTCCAGCTGGCTCCAGTAGCTGCGTGCTGCTTCAAGCAGTACATAGGTGCCTATGATATTGGTCTGGATGAACTCCGACGGACCCGTGATGGAGCGGTCTACGTGCGATTCGGCTGCCAAGTGCATCACAGCGTCAGGCTGGTGCTCTTTGAAAACCCGGTCCAGGTCTTCACGGTTGCAGATGTCCACGTGCTCAAAGGCATAACGCTCGCTTTGATCGGCCGACTGAAGTGATTCAAGATTGCCTGCGTACGTCAGTTTGTCGACATTGACGACTGAGTCGGCTGTATTGGCAATGATGTGCCGAATCACTGCCGAACCGATGAAACCAGCACCGCCTGTTACTAAGATCTTCAAAAGAGTATCTACCTTGGGTTATGACAAGGCTCTGCCCGGTCCGTGGAAACGATCGCTGATCAGTCGCCGTCTTGAAACATCTGCCTGCGTTAAACATGAATGTTTAAATGACGTGGATGAGCGGCGGTAAAAAAACGACATTTTACATAGAAAAATAGACATCCCCATCAAATAATTTGAGGGCGTCTGCAATCGTGTAGCCAACCGACGGTGCCAATGCCTGAAACGCGAAAGCCCCAGATAATGGGGCTTTCGTGATAGAGGAATCTGCACTTGCCGAGATCCCGCTGGACGCTGCCTATGGCCTACACATTAAACCTGAAATGCATCACATCACCATCCTTGACGATGTATTCCTTGCCTTCCAGACGCCACTTACCCGCTTCCTTGGCACCGGCTTCACCCTTGAACTGGATGAAGTCGTCATAGGCCACGACTTCGGCACGAATAAAGCCTTTTTCAAAGTCGGTGTGGATGACGCCTGCGGCCTGTGGTGCGGTGGCACCGACGCGGACGGTCCAGGCGCGGACTTCTTCGACACCTGCGGTGAAGTAGGTCTGCAGGTGAAGCATTTCGTAGCCAGCGCGAATAACGCGGTTCAGGCCGGGTTCTTCGAGGCCCAGCGCTTCGAGGAACATGTCTTTTTCTTCGCCGTCATCCAGTTCGGCGATTTCGGCTTCGATCTTGTTGCAGACCGGCACCAGCATTGCGCCTTCTTCTTCGGCGATGGCGCGGACCACGTCCAGCAACGGGTTGTTCTCGAAACCGTCTTCGGCAACGTTGGCAATGTACATGACCGGCTTGGTGGTCAGCAGGTGGAAACCACGGATGGTGGCCTTCTCGTCGTTGCTCATGCTCTTCATCAGGCTGCGTGCTGGCTTGCCTTCGCTGAAGTGGGCGATCAGTTGTTCAAGCAGGCCTTTCTGGACCACTGCGTCCTTGTCACCGCCCTTGGCATTGCGCGTGACCTTTTGCAGTTGCTTCTCGCAGCTGTCGAGGTCAGCGAAGATCAGTTCCAGATCGATGATCTCGATGTCGCGCTTGGGGTCGACGCTGTTGGAGACGTGAATCACGTTCTCGTCTTCAAAGCAGCGCACCACGTGAGCGATGGCGTCGGTCTCGCGGATGTTGGCGAGGAACTTGTTGCCCAGGCCTTCGCCTTTTGAGGCACCTGCCACCAGGCCTGCGATGTCGACGAACTCCATGGTGGTCGGCAGGATGCGTTTCGGGTTGACGATGGCTGCCAGGGCCGCCAGGCGCGGGTCAGGCATCGGCACGATGCCGCTGTTCGGTTCAATGGTGCAGAAGGGGAAGTTCTCGGCCGCAATACCAGATTTGGTCAGGGCGTTGAACAGGGTGGACTTGCCGACGTTAGGCAGGCCGACGATGCCGCAATTGAATCCCATGGTGTTTCCCCTCGAGTGATGTCAGGCCTTCTGGCTGTGCAGGTTTTTCATCGCCCGGTTCCATTCACCGGCGAAGATATCCGGCAGCACGCCGAGGGCAAAGTCGATACTGGCGTCCAGTTTTTCCTGTTCGGCGCGTGGCGCTCGACCCAGGACAAAGCCGGATACCTTGCTGGCATCGCCCGGGTGGCCGATGCCAAGCCGCAAGCGATGAAATGTGTTCTGGTTGCCGAGCTGCGCGATGATGTCGCGCAGGCCGTTATGACCGCCATGGCCGCCACCCACTTTGAGTTTGGCAACGCCCGGAGGCAGGTCCAGCTCGTCATGCGCCACCAGAATCGACTCAACCGGAATACGGTAGAAACCGGCGAGTGCCGCGACGGCCTGGCCGCTACGGTTCATGTAGGTGGTGGGGATCAGCAGACGAACGTCCTGACCCTGATGCGTAAAACGCCCGGTCAGGCCAAAGAATTTGCGCTCGGGAACGAGATTGACTCGCTGCGCCGCAGCAATACGCTCAACAAAGAAAGCCCCTGCGTTATGCCGGGTCTGTTCGTATTGAGCGCCTGGATTTCCCAGGCCCACGATCAGTTGTATGGCGGTCACGACAGGGGCTCTTCCTTTGGAGTTGAGGGTTAAACCGCTGACGACAGCGGCAATGTGGGCGAAAACTGCTCATTTACCATGATGTAAACTCAGCGATCTCGCCCGCTTTGCCTGCTATCGCTCGCGATGTTTCCTGAGCAACTCCGACGTTACCAAGTAATGAATTACTCGGCTGCGCCTTCTTCACCTTCTTCTGCTTCGTCTTTGACGATGCGCGGTGCGTGGACGTTGGCGATTGCCAGGTCAGTACCGTGTGCCAAGGCAACGAACTCGACGCCTTTAGGTGCTTTCAGCTCGGACAGGTGAACGTTGTCGCCCACTTCCAGCGCGCCCAGATCAACCTCGATGAACTCAGGCAGGTCTTTAGGCAGGCAGGTCACTTCCAGTTCAGTAGTAGTGTGCGAGATCTCGCCGCCTTTCTTGACTGGAGCTTCTTCGTTCAGGAAGTGGATCGGCACGATTGCGGTCAGTTTCTGGCCGGCAATAACGCGCACGAAGTCAGCGTGCATCACGTGGCCTTTGGCCGGGTGACGTTGCAGCGCCTTGATGATGACGTTCTGCTTCTGGCCGCCAACGTTCAGCTCGATGATGTGGCTGTAGGCCGCATCGTTTTCGAGCAGTTTGGCAACTTCCTTGGCCAGCATGCTGATGGACTCAGGGGCTTTGTCGCCACCGTAGACTACAGCTGGAACCAGGCTGGCGAGACGACGCAGGCGGCGGCTCGCACCTTTCCCCAGGTCGGAACGCTGTTCTGCATTCAGGGTAAATTCGTTCATGTTGTATCTCCAAATTAACCACATCCGCCGTTGCGTTTGCGACCAGCGCTTGGGCGGTATGGGCAAAAAAGCCCCGCCCTGACCGGATGTCAGGGCGGGGCGCTTTTCGTCTGCGTGATGTCAGTTAACGGAACATCGCGCTGATCGATTCTTCATTGCTGATGCGGCGAACCGCTTCGGCGACTACCGGCGCAATATCCAGTTGACGGATACGGCTGCAGGCTTGTGCTGCTGCGGACAACGGGATGGTGTTAGTGACCACCAGTTCGTCCAGCACGGAATTTTCAATGTTTTCGATCGCCCGGCCCGACAGCACAGGGTGTGTGCAGTAGGCAAAGACCTTGGCTGCGCCATGCTCTTTCAGGGCCTTGGCCGCGTGGCACAGGGTGCCGGCGGTGTCGACCATGTCATCGACCAGAATACAGGTACGCCCTTCGACATCACCGATGATATGCATCACTTCAGAGTGATTGGCTTTCTCACGGCGTTTGTCGATGATACCGAGATCGACACCCAGGGATTTAGCGACAGCACGTGCACGCACGACGCCGCCGATATCGGGGGAAACGATCATCAGGTTTTCAAAGCGCTGGTCTTCGATGTCATCCACCAGAACGGGGGAGCCGTAGATGTTATCTACCGGAATATCGAAGAAACCCTGGATCTGGTCAGCATGAAGATCAACCGTGAGAACACGGTCGATTCCCACCACGGTGAGCATATCAGCAACAACTTTCGCGCTGATGGCAACACGTGCGGAGCGCGGACGGCGATCCTGGCGGGCATAACCAAAGTAGGGAATCACAGCAGTGATTCGGGACGCTGAGGAGCGGCGGAAGGCATCAGCCATCACAACCAGTTCCATCAGGTTATCGTTCGTTGGTGCGCAAGTCGGCTGAATGATGAAGACGTCTTTACCGCGGACGTTTTCATTAATCTCAGTGCTGATTTCGCCGTCGGAAAATTTTCCGACAGAAACATCACCGAGTGGGATATGCAGCTGACGTACTACACGCCGAGCGAGATCGGGGTTGGCATTCCCCGTAAAGACCATCATCTTGGACACGCGCAGTACCTAGAGGCTGAGGGTAACCTGGATGAGTATAGAAAATGGCAGGGGCGGCTGGATTCGAACCAACGCATGGCAGGATCAAAACCTGCTGCCTTACCGCTTGGCGACGCCCCTGTATTGAATCAATCGAGTGCCTTGCACTCAATTCCTGTTACAGAATTTGCAGCTTGCGATGCAACATCGAAATGTTACTTCCTTTCGCTACGAACCCCGTAAGGGTCTCTGCAAGAAGGGCCGAGACTTTATCAGCTTCAGCTTTGTTTGGGAAGGCCCCAAACACACAACTTCCAGTTCCGGTTAATTTTGCTTCGGTAAAATTACCTAACAAATTCAAAGCGTTACGTACTTCTGGGTAACGCCTCTCTACAACCGCCTTACAGTCATTTCGACTGTTTCCCTTGGGAACGGGGCGCACTTTAATGGGCGGCGTGTCGCGTGTCAACAACGGATCTGAAAAAATTTCTGCTGTACTTACAGCGACTTGCGGAACGAGCACCAAATACCAGGGTTCTTCGGGGTCAACCGGGGTGAGAATTTCCCCGACACCCTCAGCAAATGCGGCGTGTCCACGGACAAAAACCGGTACATCAGCGCCCAGAGTCAGGCCCAGTTGCGCCAGACGATCTTCATCCCAGCCAAGCTGCCATAAATGATTCAGCGCCAGCAGTGTGGTGGCTGCATCCGAGCTGCCGCCGCCGATGCCGCCGCCCATGGGCAGGCGTTTTTCCAGCCAGATATCCATGCCCAGTGTGCAACCGGACTGTTTTTGCAGCGCGCGGGCGGCTTTGACGATCAGATTGCTGTCATGCGGGACGCCGGGTACATCGGTCTGCAGACAAATTTCGCCGTCCTGGCGAACGGTAAAGCCCAGTTCGTCACCGTAATCGAGAAACTGAAACAGCGTTTGCAGCTCATGGTAGCCGTCCGGACGGCGTCCCAGAATGTGCAGCATCAGGTTCAGCTTTGCCGGAGCAGGCAAAACCAGCTGGGCCTTGGCCATATCCTGTAATGCAGTCATGGTCATTGCCCCAGTTTGCGAGGCTGCCAGTCCTTGATGACCAGCGTGACATCGAGGTCCTGACCGTGCAGCTTGACGCGTTCGGGCAGCCAGTAGCCATTCTGTTCGACATAACTGAGGTATTCCACCTGCCAGCCGTCCTGTTCAAGGCTGGCCAGACGGCTGTCACCGTCGAGTGTCACGCTACTTTTGCTGTCCGGTGCCGGCAAGCCACGCACCCACCATACGAGGTGGGAAACCGGCAGTTTCCAGCCCAGTTGATCCTGAAGCAGTGTTTCCGGCGTTGTGGCTTCGTAGCGGCCTTGGTTGGCGACTTCAAGCGCGACAGTGCCGGGCCTGCCGGTCAGTCGTGCTGCGCCACGGCCAAGCGGACCGGACAAGCGGATATCGTAGTAATCCTGACGCTGCAGCCAGAACAGGGTGCCGCTGCCGGAGTCCTTCGGTGCACGAATACCGACCTTGCCGTTGATCTGCCAGCCATCGAGGCTGCTCAGTTGCTGTTTGTGTTCGCGCCATTGCGCGGGGTCGCCCTTGCCCTGAACGGCTTCGCGGGAAGTGAGACCGGCACAGCCGGTGAGCAGGGCGATGAGGCTGAATACGATTACGTGGCGCAAAAACATAACGTCAAAGGGTCTCTGAACCGGTCAAGCGTCGCAGTGTGCTGCGCAGGACGGTGCTGTCGGGTTGTTGTTCCAGGGCCTTGGCCCATACTTTCCGGGCTTCGCGCTGTTCGCCTTTGGCCCAGAGTACTTCGCCCAGATGTGCGGCTACTTCGTGGTCAGGGAAGCGTTCGAGCGCCTGGCGCAGGTAGCGTTCGGCAGCATCCAGATTGCCCATGCGGTAATTCACCCAGCCAAGGCTGTCGAGAACTGCCGGATCGTCGGGGCTGATCTGATGGGCTTTCTCGATCAGTTCGCGGGCTTCGGCGTAACGCGTGGTGCGATCGGAGAGGGTGTAGCCCAGTGCATTCAGCGCCATGGCGTTTTCCGGCTCGCGCTTGATGATGCTGCGCAGGTCTTTTTCCATCTGCGCCAGATCATTGCGCTTTTCAGCCAGCATGGCGCGGGTATAGAGCAGGTTGGCGTCGTCCGGGTATTGCTTGAGTGCCGTGTTCAGCACCTGCCAGCCGCGATCCAGTTGATCATTGCTGGTCAGGGTTTCGGCCTCGATCAGGTACAGCTGAATGGCGAAATCGGGCTCTTCGGCACGTGCTTCAGCCAGGCGTTTGGCAGCTTCTGCGCCGTTGCCATTGCTGACCAGAATATCGGCCTGGCGCAATTGAGCCGCCAGGAAGTCCGGGCCCGGTCCGACCTGAGCGTATTCGTTGAGCGCGCTTTGCGGGTCCTCGCGCTCTTCGTGGATGCGGCCGAGATTCAAATGCGCTGAGTCGACGTGTGCACCACGGGCGATCAGTTCTTCCAGGTAGCCAGCCGCTTCGTCCCAGGCCTTGGCTTCAAGGCACACCAGAGCCAGCGAGAAGCGCAGCTCGTCGTCGTCCGGATATTGCTGCAAAAGGGCGGAAAACTGCACTTTGGCGTCTTCCATGCGGTTTTGCTCGACGAGCATGCGCGCATACGTCAGGCGCAGGCGTTTGTCGTCCGGGTATCTCTTGAGGCTTTTTTCCAGCAGGGGCACCGCTTCCTTGCCTCGGTTCATGCTTTGCAGCAAGCGGGCATGCAGCAGGATGGGCGCGATTTCACCTTCTTTGGGCGGGTTGTCTTCCAGCAGCTTCAACGACTGTTCGGCGTCACCATTCTGCTGAAGCAACAGCGCCTTGCCGAAAATCAGCTGGCTGTTGTTCGGGTATTTGCCCAGCAACCGATCAAAACTTTTGAGCAGGCCGTTGCGGGTGTCCGGATCGGTTTCGGCCGCGGACAGTGCCAGAAAGTCGAAGTGCGTGTCGCCCTGACCCTGCAGGACTCTCTCCATGTACACCAGAGAATCGTCGTAACGTCCCGCGCGCGCCAGTTGAATGGCTGCGGCGCGTTGCGCTTCAAGGTCGGTCGGTGCGTTTCTTGCCCAGATCAGCGCGGTTTCCAGCGCAGACTGATCAGCGCCCATGTATTCGGCGATCTGATAGGCACGTTCGGAGACCCCCGGGTCCTGAGTCTTGATCGCCTGGGTCACGTAGTTATCCAGGGCGATGTCGAAGCGGTTGCGCTGGCCGGCCAGCTCCGCGCTCAACAGGCTGACCAGGGTGTCCTGAGTGAACGAACCATAGACCTTCGGCTTGGCTTCAGGAGCGGGAGGGGCGTCTTTCTGAGCGGGCACGGGCTGTGACGAGGCGGGGGCCATTGACTGGCAGCCGCCTAGAAAGGCAAGAGCAAGGAACAACGCGGAGGATCTATTCATATATTAAGAAGGGCGGCTTACCTGCGGTGGGAGCATCATGACACAAGGCTGTTGGCAAAACCCACAGCCGTCGGAAAAACTGATGCAATGCGTGTGTTTGCAGTGTCGCGAGCCTGAAAACGCAGGCTGCGACGATCGATTGTAGTGGGACAATAATATGTGGTGGTTGTTCTGAGCTTATTGAAGTAGGACAATTACCGGCTTCACGTCACCACCTGCGACCCTGAATGGCCTTCCTTGCACTCGGTATCAATCATAAGACCGCCTCGGTCGACGTTCGCGAGCGCGTGGCATTTACCCCGGAACAGTTGGTGGAGGCGTTGCAGCAGCTTTGCCACCTGACCGAAAGTCGCGAGGCTGCGATTCTTTCAACCTGTAATCGCAGCGAGTTGTACATCGAGCACGAGCATCTCGGTGCGGACAGCATTCTTGCCTGGCTTGCCAATTACCATCACCTCAGCCTGGAAGAACTGCGCGCCAGCGCTTACGTCCATGAGGACGATGCCGCCGTGCGACACATGATGCGTGTCGCCTCGGGGCTCGACTCCCTGGTGCTCGGCGAGCCGCAGATTCTCGGCCAGATGAAGTCCGCGTATGCCGTTGCGCGCGAGGCCGGAACGGTCGGGCCGTTACTGGGACGTCTGTTTCAGGCCACGTTCAGCGCTGCCAAACAGGTGCGTACAGACACTGCAATTGGTGAAAACCCGGTGTCCGTGGCCTTCGCCGCGGTCAGTCTGGCCAAACAGATTTTCAGTGACCTGCAACGCAGTCAGGCCTTGTTGATCGGTGCGGGCGAGACCATTACTCTGGTCGCCCGGCATCTGCATGACCTGGGCGTCAAGCGTATCGTGGTTGCCAACCGTACGCTGGAGCGCGCCAGCATGCTGGCTGCCGAGTTCGGTGCCCATGCGGTGTTGCTCTCGGATATCCCGGCCGAGCTGGTCAACAGCGATATCGTGATCAGTTCCACCGCCAGCCAGTTGCCGATCCTGGGCAAGGGGGCCGTGGAAAGTGCGCTGAAACTGCGCAAGCATAAACCGATTTTCATGGTCGATATTGCCGTACCGCGGGATATCGAGCCTGAAGTCGGCGAACTGGACGACGTTTACCTGTACAGCGTTGATGATCTGCACGAAGTGGTGGCAGAAAATCTCAAGAGTCGCCAGGGGGCTGCACTGGCTGCCGAGCAGCTGGTCAGCGTGGGTGCCGAAGACTTCATGTCGCGGCTGCGCGAACTGGCGGCGGTCGATGTGTTGCGCGCCTATCGTCAGCAAAGCGAACGGCTGCGTGACGAAGAACTGAGCAAGGCGCAACGTATGCTGGCCAACGGTAGCAATGCCGAGGACGTATTGATCCAGCTGGCACGTGGTCTGACCAACAAATTGCTGCACGCACCCAGCGTGCAGCTCAAGAAGCTGTCTGCCGAAGGTCGCGTCGATGCGCTGGCCATGGCCCAGGAACTTTTTGCCCTCGGTGAGGGCTCGACGGATAAAACCCCGCAATGAAAGCTTCACTGCTCAATAAGCTGGATGTCCTCAGCGACCGTTTCGAGGAACTGACCGCGCTGCTCGGCGATGCCGAAGTGATCAGCGATCAGACACGCTTTCGCGCCTATTCCCGTGAGTACGCCGAAGTGGAGCCGGTCGTTGCGCTTTACCAACAGCTGATCAGGGTGCAGGGTGATCTGGAGGGCGCGCAGGCGCTGCTCAAGGACAGCGACCCGGACATGCGCGAAATGGCCGTCGAGGAAGTTCGCGAAACAAAACAGCAACTGGTCGAGCTGGAAGCGCAATTGCAGCGCATGTTGTTGCCCAAGGACCCGAACGACGGCCGCAACGTGTTTCTGGAGATCCGTGCGGGCACCGGCGGTGATGAAGCAGCGATCTTCTCCGGCGACCTGTTTCGCATGTACTCGCGTTACGCCGAGCGGCGTGGCTGGCGGGTGGAAATTCTGTCCGAAAACGAAGGCGAGCATGGCGGCTACAAGGAAGTCATTGCGCGCGTCGAGGGTGACAGCGTCTACGGCAAGCTGAAATTCGAGTCCGGCGCGCACCGTGTGCAGCGCGTGCCCGAGACCGAGTCGCAGGGTCGCATCCACACGTCTGCCTGTACGGTTGCAGTGCTGCCGGAGCCTGACGAGCAACAGGCGATCGAGATCAACCCGGCCGACCTGCGTGTCGACACCTATCGCTCCTCAGGGGCCGGTGGTCAGCACGTCAACAAAACCGACTCGGCGATCCGAATTACCCACTTGCCATCGGGTATTGTCGTCGAGTGCCAGGAAGAGCGTTCGCAGCACAAGAACAGGGCCCGGGCAATGTCCTGGCTATCTGCCAAACTGAATGATCAGCAGACCAGCGCGGCGGCCAACGCCATCGCCAGCGAGCGCAAGCTGCTCGTGGGGTCGGGTGATCGTTCCGAGCGTATTCGTACGTATAATTTCCCTCAAGGGCGAGTGACGGATCACCGCGTGAACCTGACTCTGTATTCGCTGGATGAAGTTCTGGCGGGCGGGGTCGATGCAGTGATAGAGCCGCTACTCGCTGAATATCAGGCTGATCAACTTGCGGCACTGGGTGAGTAAATGACCATCATCGCAAGTTTGTTAAGAAGCGCCGAGCTTCCCGATTCACCGACCGCGCGGCTCGACATAGAGCTGCTGCTGGCGGCAGCGCTGGGCAAACCGCGCAGCTTTCTGCACACCTGGCCTGAGCGCATCGTCAGCACCGAGGCTGCGCTGGCCTTTGCAGGTTATTTGCAGCGTCGACGCACGGGCGAACCGGTGGCTTACATTCTCGGTCAGCAAGGTTTCTGGAAGCTTGATCTGGAAGTAGCGCCGCATACCTTGATCCCGCGGCCAGAGACCGAAATGCTGGTCGAGGCGGCGCTGGAACTGGCGCCTGCGTTCGCGCCCGCCAAGGTACTTGACCTGGGCACCGGCACTGGGGCGATTGCGCTGGCGCTGGCCAACGAGCGCCAACAATGGAAAGTCACAGCGGTCGACCGTGTGCCTGAAGCGGTCGCGCTGGCCGAACGCAACCGGCAACGTTTGCAACTGGATAACGCCCATGTGCTCAACAGCCACTGGTTCAGTGCGCTGGAAGGGCGTCAGTTTGATCTGATCATTAGTAACCCGCCGTACATCGCCGACGCTGATCCGCATCTGTCGGCCGGTGACGTGCGCTTCGAGCCGAGCAGTGCGTTGACTGCCGGTTCCGACGGGCTGGACGATTTGCGCACGATCATTGCCGACGCGCCGGTGCACCTCAGCGCCGATGGCTGGCTGCTGCTGGAGCACGGTTACGATCAAGGCCCGGCGGTGCGCGAACTGTTGATCCGTCATGGTTTCGAGCGCATACAGACCCGCCGTGATCTGGGTGAGCACGAGCGCATCACGTTCGGATGCAAGCCGTGCTGAGTGATCAGGAGCTGCTGCGCTATAGTCGCCAGATTCTGCTGCAACACGTTGATATCGACGGCCAGCTGCGCCTCAAGCAAAGTCGCGCGCTGATCGTCGGCGTCGGCGGGCTTGGTTCGCCGGTGGCCCTTTATCTGGCCGCCGCAGGGGTCGGTGAACTGCATCTGGCGGATTTTGATCACGTCGACCTGACCAACCTGCAACGCCAGATCATTCATGATACCCAGAGCATCGGACAGGCCAAGGTAGATTCGGCTCTGGCCCGGCTCAAGGCGATCAATCCCGAGATCACTCTCGTCGCTCATCGCTCAGCGCTGGATACCGACTCACTGGAGGCGGCGGTGCAGGCTGTCGATCTGGTGCTGGATTGCTCGGATAATTTCGCCACCCGCGAAGCGGTCAATGCCACCTGTGTCGCTGCCGGCAAGCCGTTGGTCAGCGGTGCTGCCATTCGGCTTGAAGGGCAGTTGTCGGTGTTCGATCCGCGTCGTGCGGACAGCCCGTGTTATCACTGCCTGTACGGTCACGGCAGCGAAGCCGAACTGACCTGCAGCGAGGCCGGTGTCATCGGGCCGCTGGTTGGTCTGGTTGGCAGCCTGCAAGCACTGGAAGCCTTGAAGCTGCTGGCCGTTTTTGGCGAGCCAATGGTCGGGCGACTGTTATTGATTGATGCCTTGACTACCCGTTTCCGTGAACTGAAAGTCAAGCGCGACCCGGCGTGCAGCGTTTGCAGTGCAGCAAGCGGGCAGGGCGAACATGCCTGACATGCAGATGAGCCATGCCAGCGATGCGCCTGTCGCAATCTTCGATTCCGGGGTCGGTGGCCTTTCAGTGCTCAATGAAATCCGCCAGTTGCTGCCCAGCGAGTCACTGCTGTATCTGGCGGACTGCGGGCATATTCCTTATGGCGAAAAGACCCCTGAATTCATTACCGAACGGTGCCTGACAATTGCGGGATTCTTCCGCGAGCAGGGTGCCAAGGCACTGGTCGTCGCCTGCAACACCGCGACTGCGGCGGGCGTGGCGCACATTCGTCAACGCTACCCGGACTGGCCAATTGTGGGTATGGAACCTGCTGTCAAACCTGCTGCCGAGGCGACCCGCAGCGGTGTTGTCGGTGTGCTGGCGACTACCGGAACGCTACAAAGCGCCCGCTTTGCGGCGTTGCTGGACCGATTTGCCAACGATGTTCGGGTCGTGACCCAGCCGTGCCCAGGGCTGGTCGAACTGATCGAAACCGGTGATCTGCTCAGTCCGCAAATCCGTCAATTGCTGCTGCATTATGTCGAGCCGCTGCTGGCAGCGCGCTGTGACACGATCATTCTGGGCTGTACTCACTACCCGTTTCTCAAACCTTTGTTGCGGGAGATGCTTCCCGAATCGGTCACCCTGATCGACACCGGGGCTGCGGTAGCGCGTCAGTTACAGCGTCTTTTGTCGCGTTCCAGCCTTCTTGCCACTGGCGACGCGCGAGATACTGTGTATTGGTCTAGTGACATTCCGGACAATTTCAGAAAAAATCCTACCTTTTTTGTCGCAAAGTCCTGGCAATGTGAGAAGCTTCCGTTTGTAAAAAAAACGTGAAAAAAGGCGCTTTTGGGGTGAACTAACGTCGCCTCCGCAGCTTCTATAAAAGCGGCTGATGAATTCCAACACTTTTCGTACAATTTAATATATTTAGGACGTTTCTCATGAAGAGACTCTTTTGCCTGGCCGTGATTGCGGCCGCTTTGGCAGGGCAAGCTTCAATCGCGCAGGCTGATGGTGTTGAGTTTTCGGTCGGTCAGACCGGCGAGTCGACCATGACTTATCGTCTGGGCGTGCAGTTCGATTGGGATAAAACCTGGCTGCAAAGCGACATCGGCCGTTTGACCGGCTACTGGGATGGCGCTTACACCTATTGGGATGGCAAGGACTACAAGGATAACCACAGCCTGTCGTTCTCCCCGGTTCTGGTCTACGAGTTCGGCAACGGCAACGTCAAGCCTTATGTAGAAGCCGGTATCGGCGTCTCGGTGTTCTCCAACACCCAGGTTGAAGATCGCAAGTTCGGTTCTGCCTTCAACTTCGAAGACCGCATTGGTTTCGGTCTGCGCTTCGCGGGCGGGCATGAAGTCGGCATCCGCGCGACTCACTATTCCAACGCCGGCATCAAAGAGCCGAACGACGGTATAGAAAGCTACGCACTGCACTACAAGATGCCGTTCTGATACATCAAGTTGACTATCGTGCCAATGCTCCGCGTTGGCACGCCGTTCGTGACGCTCTGCGTCACAGGTCTCCAGTCGGGCGCTGGCGGCAAGTGTAATGAGGTCAAGGCCTGAACGATGCTTGTATCTCGTACAGCTTGAAGTCGGCGTCCAGGCTTCGGAGTGTGACGCGGAGCGTCACGAACTGCATTACCACGCGGAGCGTGGGAACGATAATGAACGTCAAGTCAGCAGTATTTATTACAGATAAGCCGTCGCAATCCCTTTGCGTTCGTTCAGGCAGTCTTCTGCTCCGGCTTCGAACTCACGGCAGATCAGCGGGCGTTTCTCGTAGATCGTGCACATCATGGTGTTGCGATCCAGTGCTGCACACCAGCCGTCGTCCAGACGCAGCATGACCTCGCCACCCCACTCGTCGGTATCAATGTAGCGCTCAGGCACGCCCGTGTCGGTGATGAGCATCACTTCCAGTTGGCAACAGCAAGCTGCGCAGGTCGAGCAGGTGACTTCCGTTTCGCTGTGAATGTCTGCGAGCGGAATGAGCGTAGCGTTCAGAGCGTTTCTCCCGATTGTCTGGCTGCGCGTGCTGCCAGCCATTGCAGCAAGGGAAACAGCCCCGCCCAGACCAGCCCCAGCACCAGCATGCCAGGCCACACTCCGAGGGGAAGGTGGACCTGAGCCAGTTGTGAGCCGGCATAGTACGACATCGGGCCGCCAATAGCGCCCAGCACGGCGGCGCGCCATAGCGGCTTTGCGGTCCACGCCAGGCAATGATTGAGCGTCGTGCCCAGCACCGCCCACAAAACCGCCAGCCACAACGGCAGCAGGTAGCCGCCGCTGCCAAAGTCGAAAACACCGAGTGTCATCAAGGCACTGTCGAGCACGATACCGATTAACGTAACCGTCAGGATCAGCCGGCCTTCCGCTGCCCATGAGCTGGTCCACAGAAAATGCACCGCCAGCACGCCGACTGCAATCAGCAGCCAGTAACTGTTACCGCCCAATACGCAGGCGAACCAGCCGATCTGAAAGAGCAGCGCGTTGGCGATTGATTTAAGCATTGAAGCGCCCAAGCAAGGGTTCTCGCAGGGCATCGGGTTTGGCCAGGAGCAACTGCGCCGTACCGATGGTCCGCTCCAGAAAGCCGCCTTCGCAGTAGCACAGATAGAACTCCCACAGACGCAGAAAGTGTTCGTCGTACCCCAGTTCTGCCAGTTTGCCGTGGGCGTGTTTGAAGTTGTCGTGCCACAGGCGCAGCGTGCGCGCGTAGTGCAGGCCGAAATCTTCCATGTGCAGCAGGTTCATGTCGGTATCGCTGCCGACAATGTCCAGCATCTTCGCCACCGAGGGCAGAGCACCACCGGGGAAGATGTAGCGCTGGATGAAGTCCACATTGCGTTTGGCCTGAGCATAACGCTGCTCGCGGATGGTGATCGCCTGCAGCAGCATCATGCCGTTGCTTTTGAGCAGGTTCGCGCATTGCTTGAAGTACGTCGGCAGAAAACGATGGCCGACCGCTTCGATCATCTCGATGGACACCAGCTTGTCATATTCACCGGTCAGGTCCCGGTAGTCGGTCAGCAGCAGCGTGACGCGTTCCTGCAGGCCCAGTTCGATCAGGCGCTGCTCGGTGTAGGCGAACTGTTCTCTGGACAGGGTCGTGGTGGTCACCCGGCAGCCGTAATGCTGCGCAGCATAAATAGCCATGCTGCCCCAGCCGGTGCCGATTTCCAGCAGGTGATCGGTGGGTTTCAAGGCAAGTTTCTGGCAGATACGCTCAAGCTTGTTCAACTGCGCCTGTTCCAGCGTGTCGTCTTCGCTGAGGAACTGCGCGGCCGAATACATCATCGTCGGGTCGAGAAATTGCTCGAACAGCGTGTTGCCCAGGTCGTAATGGGCAGCGATGTTTTTCTGCGAGCCTTCGCGTGTATTGCGATTTAGCCAGTGCAGGGCATGAATGAACGGACGGGTCAGGCGAGCCACGCCGCCTTCCATTGCATCCAGCACGTCCAGATTGCTGACAAACACCCGCACCACTGCCGTCAGGTCCGGGGTAGTCCAGTAGCCGTGAATAAACGCCTCGCCAGCGCCGATGGAGCCGTTGCTGGCAACCATGCCCCATGCTGCCGAATCAAGAATGTGGATTTCAGCCTGAATCAGCGCGTTGTTCTTGCCGAACACATGGCGCTCACCCCGTTCGATAACCACCAACTGGCCGTTGCGCAGTCCTGCTAATTGCCGTAACACACCTCGGCGCAGGATATTGGCCGTCAGACCATTGGTGCCCAGATTGGCAGAAAAACTACTGCTACTGCTTTTCATGGCGTGAGTCCTTGGTTTGCGCGGCGGCAGCACGGTACTCGCCGTCGGCGGCCTGATGAGAAAAAATGGGTATGCGCTTGACCAGCAGACGCATCGCCTGCCAGTAAATCGCCAGACAGGTTTTGGCGGTCATCCACGGGTAAGCGATCAGGTAACGATGCAGCGTCTGGCGGCTGAGGTTCTGGCGGGTCAGGTTGAGCGTGGCGTCGAACATTTTCAGCTCGCCTTGCCAGTCAGCCATGTGCACACCAATCCGCTCGGCGGGCTGGCTGAAGCTCATACGGTATTCAAGGTCGCGCGGCAAAAACGGTGAAACGTGAAAGGCCTTGGCCACCGCGAAATACTGATGTCCTTCACCTGTCGCGGGCAGCACATAGCTGTAGCGTTCGCCCCATGGTGTGTTGGTGACTTCACAGAGAATGCCTGCCAGTGTGCCGTCTGCCTCATGGCAGTAGAAAAAGCTTACCGGATTGAACGACAAGCCCCAGCTGCGTGCCTGGGTCAGCAGGCAGACACGACCTGATGGTACGCGGCCCAGCGCTTTGCCAACCTGCTCGCGGACCGCCTCTATGAGGCTCATGCCTTGCCCGGTCAGCGCTGGCAGGTAGTCACGTTCGCGGAACGAGAAGGGCGCGAAACGCTTTCTGCCAGCCAGCGGCGAAAGCCCCAGCACGCTGTCCTGCTCATCCAGATCCAGATAAAGCAGGCCTATCCGATAGGTGAACTCATGGGCACGCGGCGCAAACCGCCGGTGGCTGATCCAGCCACTGTAGAGCGCACTATTCAAAGCGTTTCACCAAACGCCTGAGCGACACGCAAGCCGCTGACCACGCCGTCTTCGTGAAAACCGTTGGCCCAGTACGCGCCGCAGTACCAGGTGTGGTCGACGCCATTGATTTCTTCCCAGCGCGCCTGCGCAGCGATTGCACCAAGGCTGTATTGCGGGTGCGCGTAACGGTAGCGGCCGAGGATTTTGGCCGGGTCGATGGCTGCGGTCTGGTTGAGGCTGACGCAGAAGGTTGTGTCGCTGTCGATCCCTTGCAGGATGTTCATGTCATAAGTGACGGCTGCCGATTGCTGTTCACTGCCGCCCAGCCGGTAGTTCCAGCTGGCCCAGGCCAGTTTGCGCTTGGGCAGCAGTCGCGTGTCGGTGTGCAGCACCACGTCGTTTTCGGCATAGCGCAGCGCGCCGAGAATCGACTGCTCGGCACTCGATGGCTGCGCCAGCAGGGCCAGTGCCTGATCGCTGTGGCAGGCAAACACCACCTTGTCGAAGCGTTCGATGCCCATGGCGCTGTGCAGCGTCACACCTTCGCTGTCGCGCTCGACCCGTGTAACCGGGCATGACAGACGAATCCGCTCGCGGAACGAGGCTGTCAACGGTTCGACATAACTTCTGGAGCCACCTTCGATCACGCACCATTGCGGCCGATGGGTGACCGAGAGCAGACCGTGATTCTTGAAAAAGCGCACGAAGAACTGCAGGGGAAAGCCGAGCATGTCGGCCAGCGACATCGACCAGATGGCCGCGCCCATGGGCACGATGTAATGATCGATGAAGCGCTGCCCGTAGCCGCCGCTCTTCAGGTACTCGCCCAACGAGGTGTCGGCCGCGATACGCTGGTTTTCCAGGTCGTCGACCGATTGACGATTGAAACGCAGGATATCGCGCAGCATGCCCCAGAACCTGGGCGACAGCAGGTTGCTGCGTTGGGCGAACAGACTGTTAAGGTTGTTGCCGTTATATTCCACGCCAGTGCGCGGATCATGCACCGAAAAGCTCATTTCGGCGGGCTTGAAGCCAACACCCAGCTGACTCAGCAGGCGAATGAAATTGGGGTAGGTCCAGTCGTTGAAGACAATGAAACCGGTGTCAATGGCGTAAGCCCGGCCTTCGACCTGCACGTCCACCGTATGGGTGTGCCCGCCGACCCAGTCGGAGGACTCAAACACTGTCACCTCATGCGCACGGTTGAGCAGGTAGGCACTGGTCAGGCCAGCGATCCCGCTACCAATGACGGCGATTTTCATTGCGCATCCTTATTCGACGACCCGGTCCGCGCCATACGTTTGCCGAGGGCCAGTCTGGCGCGTGCCGGGAGCATTGCCAGCGCGCGCATGCTGAAAATGAACAGCGCCGGGAACGCGATATCCAGTGGGCGTTTGTTGCGCCCCAGTTTGCTGGCGATATGTTTGGCGGCCTTCTCGACAGGCCAGCGCATCGGCATGGGGAAATCATTTTTCTGCGTCAGGGGCGTGTCGACGAATCCTGGGCTGACCACGGTCACGTCGATGTTCTCGCTGGCCAGGTCCAGACGCAGCGCTTCGAACAGATAACGCAGGCCGGCTTTCGAGGCGCCATAGGCTTCTGCGCGAGGTAGCGCCAGGTAGGTCTAGGTCACCGCACTGGCCACGCCGACCAGATGCGGCTGATGCCCCTTGCGTAGCAGCGGCAGTGCTTGCTCGATGCAATAACTGCTGGCCAGCAGGTTGGTGCGCACCACGCGCTCGACCATTGCCGCTTCGAACTGCCGCACGTCGATGTATTCACAGGTACCCGCGTTGAAGATGGCGGTGTCCAGCGCGCCCCATTGCTGCGCGATCAGGTCGGCCATGGCCTTGACCTGCGCAGGCTCGGTGATGTCGCCTGTCACCAGCAGCACCTGGGTCGGGTAAACAGTCGCCAGGTTCTGCAGCGGTTCAAGCGTACGGGCGGTCAACGCCAGCCGATGTCCGGCGTTGAGCAGTTCTTTGGCCAGCGCCAGACCAATGCCGCTGCTAGCTCCGGTCAACCAGATGCGTCGTGCAACAGGAGTGCTCATCCCAACCTCTTCTTCAGCCAATGGATGACTCGACCCATGACGGGCAGATGTTCGTAGAGCAATGCACCGGCATCGAAGTAATCCCGGTGTCGATAAACCTTGTCGTGCCACTTCAGGTGCGAACAGCCTTCGACACGAATCGTCCGGCCCCCAGCCAGACGCGGGTGCGAATAGCTCATGGTCCAGACCAGATAGCCCTCGCCGGGGCGCACTTCATCGAAGGCATGAAAGTCGAAGTGCAGATCCTGAACGTTGGCATACAGCTCGTCGAAATAACGTCGCATGGCGGCGAGGCCGTGGATGTCATGCATCGGGTCGCTGAACGACACGTCGTCGCTGTACAGCTCGGCGATCTGATCAAGGTTGTCCTTGTTCAGCGCGGCAAAACCTTCGGCGAAGCGATGCAGGAAATCAGTCATGTTCGATTCCCGCAGCGGGTTGGCGGGCCGGAAGCGCTTTGAACGCTGCCAGGGCGCGGGCGCGGCTTTTGCTCAGATCGACGATAGGTTTCGGGTAGTCGGCAGCATCAAACAGGCCGCCGATGGACGCGGGGTTATGAATCTGCTTTCTATTCAGATCCGCCAGTTCCGGCAGCCAGCGTTTGATGAACAGGCCTTCTGGGTCGAAGCGTTCCGACTGCGACAACGGATTGAAAATACGGAAGTAGGGCGCCGAGTCGGTGCCGGTGGACGAGCTCCACTGCCAGCCACCATTGTTCGACGCCAGGTCGCCGTCGATCAGGTGGCGCATGAAAAACCGCTCGCCCTCGCGCCAGTCGATCAACAGGTTTTTGGTGAGGAACATCGCAACGACCATCCTTAGCCGATTGTGCATCCATCCGGTTTCCAGCAACTGGCGCATCGCTGCGTCAATAATCGGCAGACCTGTACGCGCCTCTTGCCACGCCAGCAGTTCTTCGGGGGCATCGCGCCACTTCAACGCCTCGGTTTCCGGGCGGAAGGCACGATGCCGTGATACACGAGGGTAGCCGACCAGCGTGTGTTTATAAAACTCTCGCCATAATAGCTCGTTGATCCAGGTCACAGTGCCAACGTCGCCGGTCTCGAATTCCCCCTGGTTGCTGCCCAGCGCCGCATGCAGGCACTGGCGCGGCGAAATCACCCCTGCCGCCAGATACGCTGACAGCTGACTGGTGCCGGGTTTGGCGGGAAAGTCGCGTTCGGTCTTGTAGTAACTGATTTGCGCGTCGGCGAAGGTCGCCACGCGCCGCCTGGCTTCGGCCTCGCCTGCTGGCCACAGGTCACGTAATGCTTTCGAGGGCGTGGCAAAGCCCTCGACCTGATCAGGGATCGAGTCGCTCTTGATCGACAGTGATTGCTGCGCTTTGGGTGTGCGCACCGGCTGCGGCATGGCCTGGTGCATCCGGTTGTAGCAGACTTTCTTGAACTGAGTGAACACCTGGAAATAATTGCCGGTCTTGGTCAGTATGCTGCCCGGCTTGAACAACAGCTGATCAAGGTAACTGGTGACCTGCACACCGGCTTTTTCCAGCGCCTTTTGCACCGCCTGATCACGGCGTGTTTCGTTGATGCCGTATTCCTGATTGAGGTGCAGGCCTTCGACCTTGAACTGCGTGCACAGTGTCGACAGCACTTCAGGTGCCTGATCCCAAGTATCGGCCTCGCGAATCAACAGCGGTACGTTCAGCGCGCCCAGTGCCTTTTCCAGCTCGACCAGATTACGCAGCCAGAAATCCACCTTGCAGTCAGCGTCGTCGTGGCTGCGCCACTGTGCCGGGCTGAGCAGGTAAACCGCCAGCGTCGGACCGCGCTCCATGGCAGCGGTCAGGGCTGTATTATCGTGAACGCGCAGGTCGCTACGCAGCCAGATCAGTTGCATGAGAAGTCCTTAGATAAGTCCGAGCTTGCCCAGCTCGATCTGCGCGCTGAGTGCGTCGTGGGCAAGGGTCAGTCCAGCTATCTCGCTAGCCTGTACGAGCAGCTCGGCGTTATGGATCTGCACCGTTGGTCCGCTAAGCACCACAGGGCAGGTGATATTGGCCAGTAAACGGGGCAGTTGGGCCACATTCAGGGCTTTGCTGGAATACAGCAATATGCCACGTGGCTTAAGGTATTCCGCGGCCAGCGCCAGCTCACCGACCGGCAATGGCCAGTCGAACACCTCGACCGGGCAGTCGGCACTGCTCACCAGCCAGGCCGCGAGCCACAGGTGTGGTTCCAGCGGCAGATCGGACTGATTGACCAGCAGCAACGGGCTGCCATTGAGCTGGCGATTGTTGTGATAGATCCGCGCGCCAAACTTGCTGCGTAGCCAGGAGTAGAAAAATGTGCGCTCCAGTTGTGCGCCGAACTTGCCTTGCCAGCGCTGCTCCAGTTCGGCCAGCAGCGGCAACAGCAGCTGTTCGCACAATGTGCGCGGCGGGTACAGCGACATCGCCTGATTGAACACGTCATCGACCCGGCGTTCAGCCAGTTCGCCGATCGCCACCAGCAGGGTCTGACGCAAGGCGTCCCAGTCGTTGGTCGGCGGCAGGGCGTCCTGACGGTTGTCATCGATCAGGCCTTTGACCTGGCTCACGGAGACGCCACGGTTGAGCCAGGTCAGAATCTTCATGACGCGCTGCACATGCTCGTCCGAATACAGCCGATGGCCTTTGGCGGTGCGGTGCGGAACGATCAGTCCGTAACGGCGTTCCCAGGCACGCAAGGTAACGGCGTTGACGCCTGTCTGCCGTGCGACCTCGCGGATAGGCAGCCAGTCGCCCGGCACCTCTGTGTCTGTTTCATTCATGAGTCAAATCGCATTACGCAGGCTGAGGTTTTCCGGATGGGGCTGCATGTACACCTGCAGCGCTACATACGGATCCGGATGTTGGCGAAAGTGATGCTTGAGCAGGGTCAGCGGTACGATCAGGGGGACGATGCCCTGGTGATACTGGCTGATCACTTCCTGAATTTCCTGCTTGTCCTCGGCACTGATGGTTTGTTTCAAGTAGCCGCACAGGTGTTGCAGGACGTTGGTATGAGTGCGACGCGTTGCGCACTTCTTCAGCGCCGCCATCAGCTCGCTGAAATACAGCGGTGCGATTTCGTTCGGGTCGGTGCGGCCCATGCTGCCAAGCATTTTGCCCAGTGCCTTGTATTGCACCGGGTCATTGGCCATCAGCTGGTATTTGTAGCGCGAGTGAAATTCGGTCAGTGCACGCCGGGTGACGCCGTCTTTCAACAATTGCTGCCAGGCGGCATAGGCAAACACGCGGGTCACGAAATTTTCCCGCAGCACAGCGTCATTCAGACGCCCGTCTTCCTCGACCGGAAGGTTGGGGTGGCGCTCGCAAAAGGCCTGTGCGTAGATACCACGACCGCCACCGTCTACCGGGGCGCCGTTTTCGCGGTAGACCTTGACTCGCTCCAGGCCGCAGGACGGGGATTTCTGCATGAAAATGTAACCACAGATATCACCCAGCTCCTCGGCCATCTGTATGCCGTAATTGGCGAGCGCCTCGGTAATGTCCAGCTCACGATTGACGGTGCCCAGTGCCTTGGGGTTTTCCGCGTCGCCCACCAGCCTGATCGGCTCGCGCGGGATGCCCATGCCTATAGCGACCTCGGGGCACGCCTGGACGAAATCAAAATACTTGCTCAGTGCCCGCGTGCACAGATGGGACTCCTTGTGGCCGCCATTGAAACGAACCTCGGCACCCATCAGGCAGGCACTGATGCCGAGCTTGGGTTTTTCGATTGCGGACATTGGCATCGGTCACCTCTACAGAAGACTTGTACAGATATTTAGCGCTGTACAACTTGTCTTCATCATAGGGGGATAGGTGTACAAGTCAAATTCTTTGTAGAGGGTTTTGAAGACTGCTCTGAACTGGCCAGTGCCAAAGCTGCGTTCGCACGCATCCTGTGATGCAGAGCGTCACGAACTGCATGCCGACGCGGAGCATCGGCACGATAATCATCTGAATCCGGGCAAACCCGCTACTTCCAGCCCATCCGCCATGTATCCGCCTGCTGCAGCACCTGCCACGGCAGTCGTTCGCTGCGCTGGGTCAGCACGGCCTGCAGTTCGATTTCCAGCACAGTGCCTTCTTCATCCTTGAACAGCTCAGTCACCAGAAAATGTTTCTCCCGGTTGAGCGGGGTGGCTGCGGTCCATTTCGACAGCAGCAGTTTTCGAGGGTTGATCTGATTCATTGCAGGTGTTCCAGCAGTCGGCGTGCCGCTTCCTGACCACTCAGCCAGGCGCCTTCGACGCGACCCGAGAGGCACCAGTCGCCACAGACATAAATGCCCAGGTCGGCATCCGACAGCGCGCCCCATTCATGAGAGCCGGCAGGTCGTGCATACAGCCAGCGGTGCGCCAGGCTGAATACCGGCGCGGGCATGGCGCAATCGATCAATTCCGCAAATGCGCCGTGCAAGTGTTCGATAACCTGTTCTCTGGAGGCGTCGAGGTTCTGCCGGCTCCATTGGCTGGTGGCGTGCAGGACCCAGCTATCGAGCGTATCGTCGCGCCCCGGTTTGCTGCGGTTGCGGGCCAGCCAGTCAAGCGTGCTGTCCTGCACGAAGCAACCCTGCATGGGCGTTTGCAAGGGTGTTTCGAAGGCCAGGGCCACTGCCCAGGTCGGGTCCATCTTGACGCCTGCCACCACACTTGCCAGCTTCGGTGCGGCAGCCAGCAGAGCAGTGGCCTGCGGGGCCGGGGTGGCGATGATCACATGGCTGAAAGGGCCGTGGTTTTCGCCTTCGGCATCCAGCAGGTTCCAGTGCTGCTCCCCGCGAAACACATCGGTGATGCGGCACGAAAATGACACTGGCAAGTCGCCGCGCATGGCCCGGGTGATGGCGCTCATGCCTGGCTCGCCCACCCAGCGCACCTGCTCATCCGGCGATGGGCTGAGCCTGCCGCCGTGAAAGTTGTAGAGCAAGGGCGTCCACTCGGCGACGTGCCCTTGAGCCTGCCATTGCTTCACGGCGGTGGCGAAACGCCGGTCACGAGCGGTGAAATATTGTGCACCCATGTCCAGCGAACCTGCGTCGCTGCGCTTGCTGGACATTCGACCGCCGCTGCCGCGGCTTTTGTCGAAAAGGTGCACCTGATGCCCGGCTGATGTAAGCGCCTGGGCTGCTGAGAGTCCGGCGATACCGGTACCGATGATTGCGATAGGGACAGTCATAGGGGCCTCGTTACCTTGTCTGTACAGACTACGCCGTAGTTAAAACCTGTACAATCTTCTTCTTTGGTATAACTTGCAGTGGTTTTGGAATTTGCCTGTTGAGTCACATTGCTGCTTTGAGGGTCGAACGGGGCAGCCATAAAGGCAAGGGCCTCATGGCTGCGCTCCATTAAGCTGTGGCCTATGGTTCAACTGACAGTTTCGTTTTCCGGACAAGCGTCACGGAGATCGTCACTGGTAAAAATAAGACTACTCAATTGTCACGTACGCCACGCGAGGTTATCTGCCATGCACATATTGCTGACCGGTGGTACTGGTTTGATAGGACGAGCGCTCTGCCGTTTCTGGTCTGCTCAGGGCCATGAACTGACGGTATGGAGCCGAAAACCCGCCGATGTCGCCGAGCTATGCGGCGCCTCGGTGCGTGGCATTGCCAGCCTTGATGAGCTGGGTGCGCAGCCGGTGGATGCAATCGTCAATCTGGCGGGCGCGCCTATTGCGGATCGCCCCTGGACCCGCAAGCGTCGCCTGCTGCTGTGGGACAGCCGCATCGGGCTGACCGAACAACTGCTGACCTGGCTGGGCACCCGCTCGCAAAAACCTGCGCTGATGATTTCCGGTTCTGCGGTCGGCTGGTACGGCGACAGCGGCGAGCGTGAAATCGATGAAACTTCACTGCCTGCCAAAGAAGATTTTGCCAGTCAGCTGTGCAACGCCTGGGAGGAAACCGCGCAACGTGCCGAGTCGCTGGGTGTGCGCGTGGTGCTGATCCGTACCGGGCTGGTGCTGTCGGACCGCGCCGGCTTCCTGCAACGCCTGTTACCGCCCTTCAAATTCGGCATGGGCGGACCTATTGGCAATGGCAGGCAGTGGATGCCCTGGGTTCATATTGACGATCAAATTGCGGCGATTGATTTTCTGTTGAATCTGAATGAAGCAAAGGGTCCTTATAATGTTTGTGCGCCATCACCGGTGCGCAATCGTCAGTTTGCCAAGGCACTGGCAGGTATTCTGCATAGACCGGCATTCATGCCTATGCCTGCGCTGGCCCTGAAAGTATTGCTGGGCGAACTTTCGGTGCTGCTGCTCGGTGGTCAGCGTGCCCGGCCAGAGCGTTTGCAGAAAGCCGGTTTCACATTCAAGTACACCGAACTCGACACTGCCCTGCAGGATTTGCTGGGTCGCCACTGAACGCTTTGAAATAGGATGTTGCATGACCGATCACGCTTTGTTGCTGGTCAATCTGGGTTCGCCTGCTTCTACTCAAGTGGCAGATGTGCGCAGCTACCTGAACCAGTTCCTGATGGATCCTTATGTGATCGACCTGCCGTGGCCCGTTCGCAGGCTGTTGGTCTCGCTGATTCTGATCAAACGACCAGAGCAGTCCGCGCATGCCTATGCGTCCATCTGGTGGGATGAAGGTTCGCCGCTGGTGGTGCTGAGCAAGCGCCTGCAGCAGGCGATGAAAAAAGAGTGGTCGCACGGGCCGGTCGAGCTGGCGATGCGCTATGGCGAGCCGTCTATCGAAACGGTGCTGACGCGCCTGTCAGAGCAGGGCTTCAAGAAAGTCACTCTGGCGCCGCTCTATCCACAGTTTGCCGACAGCACAGTGACCACTGTGATCGAAGAGGCCAAGCGCGTGGTGCGCGCCAAATCGTTGAAGATGCAGTTCTCGGTTTTGCAGCCGTTCTACGATCAGCCTGAATACCTGAGTGCGCTGGTGGAGAGCGTGAGGCCGCATCTGGAACAACCTTACGACCACTTGTTGTTGAGTTTCCATGGTTTGCCCGAGCGGCATCTGCACAAGCTCGACCCGACCGGCAAGCACTGCCTCAAGGAAGATTGCTGCATGACCGCGCCGGCCGAAGTGCTTGCCACCTGCTACCGCGCCCAGTGCATACAATCGGCGGCGGCGTTCGCCAAGCGCATGGGCATTCCTGACGGCAAATGGTCTGTGTCGTTTCAGTCACGTCTGGGGCGTGCCAAGTGGATCGAACCCTACACCGAGGCGCGTCTCGACGAACTGGCTGCGCAGGGCGTGAAAAGGCTGCTGGTCATGTGCCCGGCATTTGTGGCTGACTGCATCGAGACCCTGGAAGAGATCGGCGACCGTGGTGCCGAGCAGTTCAAGGAAGCGGGGGGAGAGGAGCTGGTGCTGGTGCCGTGCCTGAACGACGACCCCAACTGGGCGAAAGAGCTGAACAGGCTTTGCGAGCGAGCGCCGTTGATGCTGTGATGCGCCGCACGCAATAGTCGCAGAACTATCGTTCTTCACGCTCCAGCGTGGGAATGCCTTGGGTGACGCTCTGCGTCACAGATCTGTGCAGCGCCACAGCTTCAAAATCGGACGCGAAGCGTCCAGAACGGCATGCCGACGCGGAGCGTCGCACGATAGTCAAACTATCGTGCCTCACGCTCCAGCCATTACAGCAACTGATCATCCGGCTTGTTGCGCTTCCAGCTGTCATGCCCCGGCAGGACCAGGTTGAGGATGATCGCGGTGATGGCGCACAGGGCGATGCCCTTCAGGCCAAAGTCGTTCGGGCCGTTGCCGGTGCCGATCAGTACGCCGCCGATTCCGAATACCAGCGTCACCGAGACGATGACCAGGTTGCGGGCTTCGGCTAGGTCGATCTTGTGGCGGATCAGCGTGTTCATCCCCACCGCTGCAATCGAACCGAACAGCAGGCACAGAATCCCGCCCATTACCGGCACCGGAATACTCTGCAGCAACGCACCGAACTTGCCGATGAATGCCAGTGTTATGGCGAAGAACGACGCCCAGATCATGATCTGCGGGTTGTAGTTCTTGGTCAGCATCACTGCGCCGGTCACTTCTGCGTAAGTGGTGTTGGGCGGACCGCCAAACAGGCCTGCGGCCGTCGTGGCGATGCCATCACCGAACAGCGTGCGATGCAGGCCCGGCTTTTTCAGGTAATCGCGCCCGGTCACACTGCCGACTGCGATCACGCCGCCGATGTGCTCGATGGCCGGGGCCAGAGCAACCGGGACGATGAACAGAATCGCCTGCCAGTTGAATTCCGGTGCGGTGAAGTGCGGCAGTGCCAGCCAGGCCGCGTCAGCAATCTTTTTCGTGTCGACCACGCCAAAGTAGAACGACAGCGCAAAGCCCACCAGCACACCTGAGATAATTGGCACCAGACGGAAAATCCCTTTGCCGAACACCGCCACGATCAATGTGGTCAGCAACGCTGGCATCGAAATCAGCATGGCGGTCTGATAAGGAATCAGCACTACGCCGTCGCCGGTCTTGCCCATCGCCATGTTGGCTGCAATCGGGGCCATGGCCAGACCGATGGAAATAATCACCGGCCCGATTACTACCGGAGGCAGCAGCCGGTCGATGAAACCGGTGCCCTTGATCTTCACCGCCAGACCGAGAAAGGTATAGACGAAGCCTGCCGCCATCACGCCACCCATGGTCGCGGCCAGACCGAACTGGCCCTTGGCGAGGATGATCGGGGTGATGAACGCAAAGCTCGAGGCCAGAAACACTGGTACCTGACGCCCGGTGACAATCTGGAACAACAATGTGCCAAGACCTGCCGTGAACAGCGCCACGTTTGGATCGAGCCCGGTGATCAGCGGCATCAATACCAGTGCGCCAAAGGCCACGAACAGCATTTGCGCGCCGGAAAGAATCGTGCGCCACAGTGGATCGTTGAACTCCTGCTGCGTCATCGGGTTACGCGTCCTTCTGTTTGGTGCCGAAAATCTTGTCACCGGCATCGCCCAAGCCCGGAATGATGTAACCGTGTTCGTTCAAACGCTCGTCGATGGAGGCGGTGTAGATCATTACATCCGGGTGTGCCTTCTCTACGGCCGCGATGCCTTCAGGTGCCGCGACCAGAACCATCGCGCGGATTTCCTTGCAGCCAGCCTTCTTCAGCAGGTCAATGGTGGCGACCATCGAGCTGCCGGTGGCCAGCATCGGGTCGATGATCATTGCCAGGCGCTCGTCGATTTCCGGCACCAGCTTTTCCAGATAGGTATGCGCCTGCAGGGTTTCTTCGTTGCGGGCCACGCCGACCGCGCTGACCTTGGCACCCGGAATCAGGCTGAGGACGCCGTCGAGCATGCCGATACCGGCGCGCAGGATCGGCACGACAGTGATTTTCTTGCCCGCGATTTTCTCGACTGAAACCGTACCGGCCCAGCCCTGAATGTCGTAGTTTTCCAGGGTCAGGTCGGCGGTGGCTTCGTAGGTCAGCAGTGCGCCGACTTCCTGAGCCAGCTCACGAAAATTCTTGGTGCTGATGTCGGCACGGCGCATAAGGCCGAGTTTGTGGCGGATCAGTGGGTGACGGATCTCACGAATAGGCATGGGGAAAGGCTCCAGCGGGGCAAAAATCGGTCTAGGTTAATCTATTCAGCTGTTACTGTCTTAAAGCACGTGCAGTATCGTTACGGAGCTTCGACGTTCGCGGCTTTTGCAAGACACTCGCAACGTTAGTCCAGAATCACTTGCTCTGGCTTGAACGGATGCGTACCTTTGCCCGCTTTTCTCAAACTGCCTTACCTGGAGAGCGTCATGTCCGCTGATCTCGAGCATATCCGTCAAATCATGCGCGAAGCCGACTGCCTGTACACCGAGGCCGAAGTGGATGCTGCCATTGCCCGCGTCGGCGCGCAGATCAATGCCGAACTGGCCGAACGCAACCCGGTTGTGTTCTGCGTGATGAATGGCGGCCTGATTTTCTCTGGCAAGCTGCTGACTCATCTGAATTTCCCGCTGGAAGCGTCCTACCTGCACGCAACACGCTATCGCAACGAAACCACTGGCGGCGATCTGTTCTGGAAAGCCAAACCCGAAGTCTCGTTCATCGACCGTGACGTGCTGATCATCGACGACATCCTCGATGAAGGCCACACCCTGGGCGCCATCATCGACTTCTGCAAACACGCCGGTGCCCGTGCTGTGCACACTGCCGTGCTGATCGATAAAGACCACGACCGCAAGGCCCGCCCGGACCTGAAGGCCGACTACGTAGGCCTGCCATGCATCGACCGTTACATCTTCGGTTTCGGTATGGACTACAAAGGCTACTGGCGTAATGCTGCCGGCATCTATGCCGTCAAAGGGATGTAAGGCATTCTGACGACCGCTTCTGCGAACAGGGGCGGTCGTCGATTCGCAATTATCTGGAAACCCTCAATGAAGCTACTGATTCCCGGCGCCGTGGCGTTGGTGCTGTTGTCTGGTCTGGCAGTTGCCGCACCTGCTGCGCCGGTTTCGGCCAGCCCCATGCACGATCAATACCTGCCGCCTGACGACCTGAGCCTGCGCGAAGGTGTGCCCGAGCAGCAACAGTTGATGCGTGTCACCGAGTACACCATCGTTGCCGGTAACCAGCGGCAATCCAGCCAGCAGCCGATTCCGGTTACTTCCCCTCTGTCGTTGCGCCTCAAGGGCAAGTCGCTGAACAAGGGCGCGTCCATTTCACAGGTGCTTGTGCACTTTGATGGCGGCGACAGCAAAAGCCTGAAAAAACCGACCTACGACGAGCCAACCAGCACCCTGACGCTTTATTACCCACTGGCCCAGTACCGCGTGCTGGTCGACTTGCTTCGCAACGAGAAGGTTTATTGCCAGTTCCTCAGTTACGCCAACGGGCATATCTGGGCCGATTTGCATACCACCTCTGCACGTGCGCGTTGAGCGCTGTGCTTGCCGAGGGGTAAACTGCCCGCCCGTGAAAGTGTCTGCGACCTGCTGGAGCCTGTAATGCGTAAAGATAAGAAGCAGCTGATTGGCGATGAGATCGGCGATGAGCAGATCAAACTGTTCCTCGACTTCGAGCCATATGATGCTACCTCGCCGTCGCTGCACAAACTGATCAAGGCCTACCGTGGGCTGCGCATCAACGATTTTGAGCGCTTTCTGGTTTTTTTCAGGGAAGCGGGCCACGACTTCGATGGCAAGGACGAGCACGGCAACGACTTCATTGCCCTGATCAAGGATCAGCGTAATGCCGATGAATACATCGAACTGATCGAAAAAGCCCGTAGTTGAAACCTGAATTTGGCTGAAACGCTTTTCAGGTGGGAGCGAACTTGTTCGCGAAGGCTTTATTTCGGACAATAAATCCTTTGTGAATGACGCGCCTCTTCGCGAGCAAGCTCGCTCCCACAGTAATATGTATTATCAGTTAATCAACCAACGTTTCAGCCCTATTTGCGCGCCTGATACGCCTTGCCGTAGTGCCGCTCCAGCCTGGACTGCAACAGCTCCAGGCCGATCGACATGATCCAGTACAGCACCGCTGCGGTGGTCAGCATTTCGATGTATCGATAGCTGGAGCGGCCATACGACTGGGCCAGAAACATCACCTCCCAGACGCCCATCACTGAAATCAGTGACGAATCCTTGAGCATGGAGATGAACTGGTTGGTGGTCGGCGGAATGATCGTGCGCATGGCCTGGGGCAGGGTGACGCGCCAGAATATCTGCGCCGGGCGCAATGCCAGGGCCAGTGCGGCTTCTCGCTGTCCGGCTGCGACGCCGATGATTCCAGCGCGAAAAATCTCGCTCAGGTAAGCCCCGTAGTTGAGCGACAACGCGATGACGCCCGCCGTGATGGCGCCGGGCACGATGCCCAGTTGCGGCAAGCCGAGATAGATCAGCAGAATCTGGATCAGCAGCGGCGTGCCGCGAAAGAACGACGCATAAAAGCTGGCGATGCCGAACGCCACGGCACTACTGGACAGCCTCGCCAACGCGGTGACAAAACCCAGCAGCACTGAAACCACAATCGAACACAGCGACACAAAAAGCGTCAGCGCAGCGCCTTGCAGGAAACCGTTGGGAGCCAGGTGCAGGCCGATCAGGTTGGGCAGTTTGTCGAGGATGATCGCAAGCTTCAGGTCGAAACTCAGAAAGAAGCCGGCGAACAGCACAAACATGACCAGCCAGGTCAGGTACAGCCGCGTACGGAAACCGAAAACTCGCTTGAGCAGGCCTTGATCAGCCTGCTCGGGTGGGCGCTGGGGCTGGAAAGAAGTCATTTGCTGATATCAGCACCGATCCACTTTTGCGACAGCTTGCTCAGCGTGCCGTCTTTCTTGAGTTCGGCGAACACTTCGCGAACCTTGGCGTCCCATTCCGGGTCGTCCTTTTCGATGGCCACGGAGTTGGGTTCTTCGTACAGCGTTTCGCCCGCCAGCTTGAAGCGCTTGTCCTGGTCCAGACGCGGTTTTGCCGTCACCAGATTGGTCAGTATGGCGTCCAGCCGCTTGCCAGCGCCCAGCCCCAGGTCTTGAAACGCCACATTGTCGTTGTCGTACGGGGCAATCTGCACGTCGTCGAACGGGTACTGCAATGGCTTGTCTTCCGCGCCATCAATGACCAGATTCTTGTTCAGGTAGCTTTCGTAGCTCGAGGCGCTGGTCAGGCCGACTTTCTTGCCTTGGCCGAATGAATGCGATCATCCGAGGCATTGACCACAATCACCGCAGGCGATGCGTAATACTCGACCGGGAAGTTGAAGACTTCAGCGCGTGCCTTGCTCGGGGTCATCGAGCAGACGCAGATGTCGTAACGGCCACTCCAGTGACCTGCTGCGATAACATCCCAAGAGGGTGTTTCGAGGCGCAACTTGACGCCCAGTTTCTGCGCCACAGCCTTGGCGACATCCACGTCGAAACCGTCCAGTTCGTTCTTGTCATTCAGGAAAGAAAAGGGCGGGTAACTTTCCATGAGGACGTTGACCAGCTCTTTGTTTTTCTGCACGCGATCCAGCGTGGCACCGGCCAGGGCTTGAGTGGAGGCAGCCAGAGTGACCAGGCCAATGCCCAGCAGAGCGCGATAATTCACAGATATCCCCTGAAAAAAGTTTTTGTAGTTTGATTAAAGGGCCGTATTAAATACGTTATACAAGACTGACTCATAATGAGTTTTTTTCATATACATATAAGCAGATCACATATGACGCAAGGCACAACTGTAATTCTTGATGGCGGCATGGGCCGTGAACTGCAGCGCCGCGGTGCCCCGTTTCGCCAGCCTGAATGGTCGGCTCTGGCATTGAGCGAGGCACCTGAGGCCGTCAGTGCGGTACACGCCGCTTACATCGAAAGTGGTGCTCAGGTCATCACCAGTAACAGCTATGCCGTCGTGCCTTTCCATATTGGTGAAGAGCGCTTTGCCCGTGAAGGTCAGGCACTGGCAGCGCTGGCCGGGCGACTGGCGCGTGAAACGGCCGACGCTTCCGGCGGGCGTGCACAGGTGGCAGGTTCCATTCCGCCATTGTTCGGCTCCTATCGCCCTGACCTGTACAAGCCGGAGCTGGCCGCCGATGTCCTGAGGCCGCTGGTGGCCGGCTTGTCGCCGTATGTCGATCTGTGGCTGGCCGAGACGCAAAGCTGCATTCTTGAAGCGCAAACCATCCGCGCCGGGCTGCTCAATGACGGCAAACCGTTCTGGTTGTCGTTTACCCTTCAGGATGAAGACACCGATGAGGTGCCGCGGTTGCGTTCAGGCGAGTCCGTTGCCGACGCGGCAAAGGCTGCAGCCGGGATGGGCGTGGCGACGCTGCTGTTCAACTGCAGCCAGCCAGAGGTGATCGGCGGTGCAATCGATGCGGCGCGTGAGGTGTTCAAAGCCCTGAACGTCGACATTGCCATTGGTGCCTACGCCAACGCTTTCCCGCCGCAACCCAAGGACGCCAAGGCCAACGACGGTCTGGATGAGCTGCGCGAAGACCTTGACCCGCAGGGTTATCAACAGTGGGCGGCAGACTGGGTAACGCGCGGTGCCACGCACATCGGCGGCTGCTGCGGAATTGGTCCGGAGCACATCGCCGTATTGTCCAAAAGCCTCTGACTGACATTCGCAACAAAAAGCCCCGTGACTCGGCAGAGCCACGGGGCTTTTTGTTTATACAGCGTGTCAGATGCGCAGGGCTTTCATGACACCGCAATCAGCTCAGGCGAAACTCTGTTCCTGACTGCTTTTCTCGACCAGTTCCAGCGCCTCGTCATTCTGGGCGCTGACGCGGTTATACAACTGCGCGTCGGTTTCGAGGATCTTTTCCCGAGCCGGGAAAATCTCGTCGAGTTTGGCAGCCCACTCGGTGCGGGTTTTCTCCGGGAAGCAGCGTTCCAGCAGTTCCAGCATGATCGACACGGTGACAGAAGCCCCCGGCGAAGCACCCAGCAGGGCGGCCAGTGAGCCGTCCTTTGCGGACACCAGCTCGGTACCGAATTGCAGCACGCCGCCTTTTTTTGCATCTTTCTTGATGATCTGCACCCGCTGGCCGGCAATTTCGAGACGCCAGTCTTCGGCTTTCGCTTCCGGATAGAAGCGGCGCAGCGATTCCAGGCGTTGCTCCATCGATTGCATCACTTCGCTGACCAGGTACTTGGTCAGGTCCATGTTGTCACGGGCCACTGCCAGCATCGGTTTGATGTTGGCGACGCGTACCGATAACGGCAGGTCGAGAAACGAACCGTGCTTGAGGAACTTGGTGGTGAAGCCGGCATACGGTCCGAACAGCAGGGACTTCTTACCGTCGACTACGCGGGTGTCCAGGTGCGGCACCGACATGGGCGGCGAACCCACGGCTGCCTGGCTATAGACCTTGGCCTGATGGTGTTTGACCACTTCCGGGTTGTCGCAACGCAGCCACTGGCCGCTCACCGGGAAGCCACCAAAACCCTTGCTCTCTTCGATGCCCGACAGTTGCAGCAGCGGCAATGCTGCGCCACCTGCACCGAGGAATACGAATTTGGCATCTATCTCACGTGTGCCGCCACCATTCACGTCCTTGACGCTCACGGTCCAGCCTGCGCCATTGCGGGTCAGGTTGGTGACCCGGCTGCGGTACTTGATCTGCGTGCCCGGAGCGCTGGACAGATGGCTGAGCAGTTGATTGGTCAGTGCGCCAAAATTGACGTCGGTGCCGTTCATCATGCGTGTTGCGGCAATTCTTTCATCAGCAGGCCGCCCAGGCATCATCAGCGGCATCCACTCGGCCAGCTTTGCCTTGTCTTCGGTGTATTCCATCGACGAGAAGGCGTGATGCTTGCTCATGGCTTCAAAACGGGTCTTGAGGAACGAGATGCCGTTTTCGCCTTGCACAAAGCTCAGGTGCGGGACCGGATTGATGAAGGAACGGGCTGAACCGAAGGTGCCTTTGCGCGCCAGGTAAGCCCAGAACTGTTTCGAGACTTCGAACTGGGTGTTGATGTGCACCGCTTTCTTGATGTCGATGGAGCCATCAGCCGCAGGCGGCGTGTAGTTCAGCTCGCAAAGACCAGCGTGGCCGGTACCGGCGTTGTTCCACGGGTTGGAACTCTCCGCAGCACCGGAGTCCATCAGCTCAACGACTTCCAGCTTGAGGCCGGGGTCGAGCTCCTTGAGCAATACCGCCAGAGTGGCACTCATGATGCCCGCTCCGACCAGTACTACGTCGACTGCTTCGTTATGCGCCATTAACGCGTCTCCAAAATCTGCAGCACCAAATTGACGGCATACGATCCTGAGGCTGGTTGCCAGGTGTTCGGGGTCTGGATCAAAAGGGTGCCCTCGCTTTCCTGGCCAGGATCGCCTGACCGATTCTTCGCAATTTTCCGCATCTAAAGCGCAGGTCCCGGTCAGGCCCGGTCATGGTTCATCAATGTTTCATGAACGCATTTCCAGGCCCGCAAGGCCATTCGACCATCGTCAGGGAGCCCATCGCCCGATGGGCTCCTGTCGATGGCGTCAGGCTCCGGTCATGGAGGCGCAGTCGCGGTCAGTCCTGTTCAAGAGAGCCGGTTCAGAGGCTGATGGTGCATTTACAAACGCGTACCTATTCATTTGCTCGCCACACTCTTGTGAAGTAGTGAAACCCGTTTTTCACGTCCTTTTGGGAACGTGAACCAAACCTCAAAATGGCTGCGATGACAGCGCTGGCAGGTCAGGGGCACCAATAGTGAGGCGCTGGCGGGCGAGAAAGGTTCGATACGATTCGAGCATTCTTCACCTTTCTCGAGCACACTCGTGCGCACATGACCTGTGTGGGCGGCTCTCTGTGGGCAGTACGAAGGCGCTAATACGGCGATTAGCAATGCTGCGAGGCCCGATCAGGAGACGTCCTTATAATCGGGGGGAGATTATAGCGATGAAATGGCAGGAATTGATCGCTTTAAATGACTTTTATTCGCTGTCGGGTCAGGCGGTGAGCAACTTGCCGCGCGTTGAACGCGCGCTACGCTGCGCCACTCGGGCGCTGGCGGGCAGTGGCTGGTTCAGCCAGGCAAGTCGTTGCTCGTTCACTTCAACCCATTCGACGCCAGACGGTCGTTGCGCACAATGCTTGAATGCGCGGCAGATGCCCGTCTGATCAATGCGTGCGTAATGGCGATGCTGGTGGCGTGTGGTGAACAAAGACCGGAACAGATTCATGGCGCAGCTCCTGTGACGTGGGTGAGCGTCTGTGCGATGAGGGCGAGTCTGCCGACTGGATGTGACGCCCTGATTACATTGCGCTGCACGAATCATTGCCTGAGCTGCTGCCTGAACCCCGAGACGTGCCGAATGTCCGAGGCTTGACGGTCAGCGCCCTCTGGTTAGCGGCTGTTGCTGGCCGCTATACTGCGGCACATTCAGTGTCTGGCCCATGGAGAAATGAGCATGCTGCGTCGCATTTTGTTCGGTTTGCTTGCTGTAAGCAGTTTGACCCTGGTGGGCTGTGCCCACAGTCCGCAACAACTCAGCCCCACTCCCAAGCTCAACGCACAGCTTGCGGCCGTAGGACGTGGTCAGCCTGTAGTGGTGCGCGTAGTCGACGGCCGTCCTGGCCCGACGCTGGGCACGCGTGGCGGCATGTACCCGGAAACCAGCGCCATCAGCGTCAACGGTGCGGATATCGTTCCCAAGCTCCAGGCTCAGGCCGAGGCGGCAGTACGCCTGTTGGGCTTTACGCCGACTCAGGGTGGCAACGCTCCGCAGTTGACCGTGACCCTGGCAGACTTGAAGTACCAGTCGCCCAAAGAAGGTCTGTACGTGACTGAAGCCACCATCAGCTCGACATTCCGCGCTGACGTACGCAATAACGGTCGCAGCTACAGTGGGCGTTACGCAGCATCGCTGGATCAGCGTTTCGGCATGGCTCCGAATCAGGAAACCAACACCAAGCTGGTGAGTGACGTGTTGAGCGATGCACTGACCCGCGTCTTCCAGGACCCGACCATCGGTTCGACCCTGGCGCAGTAAGCTTCAGCGCTAGACAAAAAGCCCGGCCCTTGTTGAAGGGGCCGGGCTTTTTGCTTTATTCGGTATAGGCCGTGAGGCCGTTGTCAGGCTCAAGCTGCCTGCTGATAAAAATCCAGAAAACTGAAACCGGTGTTCTGATCCATATCCGGCAGGTCATGATGAACGTGCCCGCCCAGTGCACAATAGACCAGCCAGTGGCGGTCCTGAACGTTGAAGGCCAGACCGTCGATCAACTCCTGCTGTTCATCGCTCTGGGCGATGAGGTAAAGGCGATCCTGATTTTTTGCGTGCAGCATGACAAGCTCCAAAAAGAGGGAAGTCCGTTTCTCGAGGAGCCACACAATGAGGGTGTCACGTTACGCTTGGGTGACAGCAGCAGCGAATTGTCATGCAGGATGTTTCTGGGGCTGCATGAATATGCGGAGCACGGACCTGATACGTGCTCTCCCGTACACCTATCGTTCCTCACGCTCCAGCGTAGGAATGCCTTGGGTGACGCTCTGCGTCACGGCGCGCTGACGAGCGTCCAGAACGGCGTACCCACGCGGAGCATGGGCACGATAGACGTTCCGGTTCTTAAAGCGCCAACCCGGCCTTGACCCGATATTGGTTGCGTACCGGTATCGCGTACTGCTGAATCAGGTAAGGGCGATGCTCGGTCGGCACGCCTGCCAGGCGGCCTTCCCATTCATCTTTGGCGCGTTCGAGTTCGTCGGCCGCAAACACTGCGGACGCTGGCGGTACGTCGAGGCTCGGGTCGGCGTCGCTCCATTGCGCGTACGCCAGGTAATGCACCGGGAACAGACGATAGCCGCCGAGAATCTGCCGGTCCATTTCGATAGCCAGTTGCTTGGTGTCCTCGAAGTGCTCGGTGATCGGCGGCGCGAAGTTCACATGCACGCGACCTTTATAACCGGTGATGCCCAGTGCAATGCTCACGTCGTCTTCGCCCGGCGTCTTGGTGTATGAGCCGGTGGTCGCACGAATGTACAGCTCGCGCGCTTTGGCGCTGTCGCACGGATCGTACTCATAGCTGATCGAAACCGGGATCAGGTTCAGCGAACGAATCACGTCGCCAAACGGTTCATCCTTGCGGCTCATGTGAAACATCTTGAGGATCGCCGACTCGGTGCGGTCGTCACCATCCTTCGCGCGGCCTTCGGCCTGGGCGATCCAGATGGACTGGCAATCCTTGGTGATCGAGTGGTTGATATACGCCGACAGCAATTGGTAAGCCGCCATTTTCTCGCGCCGCCCGATAATCGAGCGGTGCACGATGAAGCTCTTGTTCAGGCGCATCAGATCGCTGACAAACGGCTTCTGCAGCAGGTTGTCGCCAATGGCAATGCGCGGAGTTGGCAGGCCTGCGTGGTACACGGCATAGTTGACGAACGCCGGGTCCATGACGATATCGCGGTGGTTGGCCAGAAACAGATAGGCACAACCGGACTTGAGCTGCTCGACGCCGGTATAGGTGACTCCGTCCGTAGCGCGCTCGATGGTGTGGTCGACGTAATATTCGACTTTGTCCTGCAGCGTGGCGACCGAGTCGATACCGGCAAACTCGCGACGCAGCTTGCGCGCCAAAGTCGGCTGCAGCAGCCAGCCGAATGCGCCCGCCAGGCGGGGAAAACGGAATCGGGTCAGAATTGCGAGAAAGGCTTTGTCGCTCAGCAGGCGTGCCAAGACGGCGGGGACTTCTGCATCGTTGTACGGTCGGATGGCATCAAATTCGCCCATCATGCTCTCTTGTTGGAATCGGATAGGGTAAAAAGAAGACGTACTTGTTAAAACAGCCTTCTGAAGAATGGGGCAATTATACGCATAACTGATCCCGGAGACCGTGATGCAGGAATTACAGAGTTACGACTGCCCTTATTGCGGCGAACCTGTCGAGGCCGTACTGGACCTGTCCGGTGGCGATCAACAGTACATTGAAGACTGTCCGGTCTGTTGCCGCCCGATCATTTTCGATCTGCAGACCGACGGCGAAGACTGGAACCTGGATGTTCGCAGCGAGAACGAGTGATGCAAAAGATCTACGAGCCCGAGAACCTCATGGAGGCCGAGTTGCTGCTGGCGATGCTCGCCAGCGAAGGCATCGAGGCGCATCTGGCCGGTCGCGACCTGCTCGGTGCGATGGGCGAGCTGCCGGGGCTGGGGCTTCTGGCGCTCAAGGTCGACGACGCACAGGTCGAACAGGCACGCGAGCTGATCACTGCGTACAATAGCGCTTCGCCCTTGTCTGGCGATGAGCCGGACGACTTTCCCGATGTACTGGTGTGCTGAGCACCTTCAATAGAGTCTGATTAGCCCCCATGTGTGGACGCTTCGCCCTGTTTCGCTGGACCCCTGCCTTTGCCGCCTTGCCCGGTTTTCCCGCCGACCAGCAGGCGCAATGGAATATTTCGCCAGCCGACTGGGTGTTGATCATGCGTGCCGCTGAAAACGAGGGCGGGATCGAGCTGGTGCGTGCGCGTTGGGGTTTGACCCCGGCCTGGCTCACCGATCTGTCGAAAACACCTGCCCATGCACGCGCCGAAACCGTGGCCGAGCAACCCATGTTTCGTGATGCCTTTACCCATCGCCGCTGCCTGCTGCCCGCCAACGGCTTTTACGAGTGGCGCGGCGCACTGCGCAAGCGTCCGTTCTGGCTGACGCCGGGGGAGGGCGCCGCGCTGTTTTTCGCCGCCATCTGGGAAGCCTATCCGGTGCAGGGGCATACGTACCTGAGCGTGGCGGTGGTCACGCAGGCGGCTGCGACTCAGCGTCGCCCGCTGATTCTGGATGCCAGCGGCCAGAAAGCCTGGCTGGCTGCCGACACACCGCTGCCGACCCTGCAAGCGTTGCTGGCAGCTCCGCAGACCGCATTGCGAGAGCGACCACTGGCCAATCTGGTCAACGATCCGAAGCTCAATGCACCTGAATGTCTGACGCCATTGAGTTAGACGGGCAGGGATAAGACCGATGAATCAGACAAATCCGATATCCGCCTTGAAGCGCATCTGATACAAACTGGACATACCTGCGGGAACCATCCACCTCTCTCAAAGACCAAGATGCCAGTTGGCCGGTATCTGGCGCAGAGATCTGCCCCGCAATGGCCGTTTCACAAACAAGGAGATTCACCATGCGTCAGTCATTTGCCCTCTGTGCCTTGAGCGCTGCGTTGCTGCTCGGCGGGTGTCAGGCAGTCAATACCACCAGTGGTGACTCGGTTGGTGTGGAGCGCAAGCAGTACATGTTCAGCATGCTCTCCACCGATGAAGTCAACAAAATGTACGCCCAGTCCTATCAGCAGACCGTCGGCGAAGCGACCAGCAAAGGTGTGCTGGATACCACCAGCGCCAACGCCAAACGTGTTCACGCAATCGCTGATCGGCTGATCGCCCAGGCCCCGAAACTGCGTCCTGATTCGGCTCAATGGCAGTGGGAAGTCAACCTGATCAAAAGTGACGAACTGAACGCCAACTGTGGTCCGGGCGGCAAGATCTTCGTTTACACCGGTCTGATCGACACCCTCAAGCTGAGCGACGATGAAATCGCTGCGGTCATGGGGCACGAGATCGCCCATGCCTTGCGTGAGCACGGGCGTGAGGCGATGTCCAAGGCTTACGGTGTGGCGATGGCCAAGCAGGGGGCGGGTGCCTTTCTGGGGCTTGGGCAAGACAGCCTGGCGTTGGCCGACACTGTGGTCAATTACAGCCTGACACTGCCCAATAGCCGCAGTAATGAAAACGAAGCCGACCTGATTGGCCTGGAGCTGGCTGCGCGTGCGGGTTACAACCCGAATGCGGCCATTACCCTGTGGCAGAAAATGACCCAGAACTCCGGGGGTTCGCAGCCAGAGTTCATGAGTACTCACCCGGCGTCGCAGAGTCGCATTGCTTCGCTGCAGGCCGCGATTCCCAAAGTGATGCCGCTGTATGAGGCAGCCCCCAAATCCTGATCGGCTGAAACACCCGTGGCGTTGCGTGTTTCGCAACGCCACGGGAATGCATCACACCCAGCCGCTGACCTGCATTGCCTTGTACACCGCCACCAGTGCCAGCACGAAAAACGCACAGGCAGCCAGGCGGCGAATCAGGGTCAATGGCAATTTCTCGGCGGCAAAATTGCCCGCCAGCACCACCGGCACGTTGGCCAGCAGCATGCCCACCGTGGTGCCGAGAATCACCAGCCACAGGTAGGAATACTGCGCTGCCAGCATGACTGTGGCGATCTGCGTCTTGTCACCGATTTCGGCGATGAAGAAGGTGATCAACGTAGTCATGAACGGGCCGAATTTACGTGCCGTGCTGGCTTCGTCATCGTCCATCTTGTCTGGAACCAGCGTCCACAGCGCCGTCGCCGTAAAGCTGGCCGCGAGGATCCAGTGCAGCACTGCGTCTGACAGGAAGCTGCTGAACCATGCACCTACAGCGCCTGCTGCCGCATGGTTGGCCAGCGTTGCGGCGACAATGCCCGCAATGATCGGCCAGGGTTTGCGAAAGCGTGCGGCGAGAATGAGTGCGAGCAATTGCGTCTTGTCACCGATTTCGGCGAGCGCAACCACAGCGGTAGGGATTAAGAATGATTCCAGCATCAGGTTTCCTAAGGGGCGGGTCGACACGGCTATGACACGTACGACCTCCCCGCCCCGGGTAAGGTGTTCGTGTCATAGGTCTTGTCAAACCACCGATCCGTCTGAGCGGATTCCGGGTCGCACGTACCATGGTCTGAGGACCAAGTATGTTGATACGTGCCGGACGAGCATGGCGCTCGTGGGAGACTACTCCCCTAGGACGGAGCGGATTTTGCCTCCGCAAAAACGTTTCGGCAAGTGCTTATTTCAGGAGCGTTTGGCGCTGTAGATTTTAAAACCGCTGCCCTGAGCCCTGACTTCACATTGCCCGACGTGCTCTTCGATCAGTGGCTGATAACGCAGAAAGTTATTCGCGACAAGGCGTAGTTCACCGCCTGATTTAAGATGTTGGCGTGCTTTTCTCAGCAGGTTTTCCGTTGCCATGTAGTCGGTATGAACCCCCACATGGAACGGCGGGTTGCTGAGAATCGTGTTCAAACCCATTGGCGCTGCGTCGATTCCGTCACCGGTCAGCACCTGGGCTTGCAGGCCATTGGCGGCGAGGGTCAGGCGCGAACTTGCGGTTGCGAACGCATCCACGTCCAGCATGATGACGTCGTTGTGCGGGTAGCGACGCTTGACCGCTGCACCGAGTACGCCGGCACCACAGCCGAAGTCGAGCAGGTTGCCGCTCGGCAGCTTGTCGATGTTTTCCAGCAAAAGCGCCGAACCACGATCAAGTCGGCCATGGCTGAAAACGCCGGGCAGGCTGACGACTGTGAGCGGGCCGTCCTGCAGGTCGATCTGGTAGGGCCTGGCGAGGCTTTCCAGCGTAACGGCTTGTGGTGCGTTCTCGACAGTGACCTGCCAGAGCTGGCAGTGGCGGGCACTGTCGAGCTTGCGCGCGCGGCCGAAGGGGCTCAGTTGCTTTGCAGCCGCTTCGATACCGCCACGTTTCTCGCCGACCAGAAACAACTCGCGCCCGGCCAGGCGTGAGGCCAAGGCGTTGAGCAGGTAGTCTGTCAGATCGCGGGCTTTGGGCAGGAACAGCACGGCGGCTTCGAAGGCGGCCTCTGGCGCTTCAACGCCGAAATCCACACGGCCCTCGAACCGCGCGTCCAGCGCGGCCTGATCACCGGCATGCCAGCACCATCCACGCGCGTCCGGCAGTTTTCCGAGCAGGTCATCGGCGGGCAGCCCGACCAGCAACAGCGAGCCCTGAAACAGCTCGGCCTGACGGAGTAACACTTCACTGCGCGGGTCCATGGAATGGCTCCTGAAAAAGCGCGCAGTCTAACAGGATATGGGGCAGGAGGACGCGGAGCGTCCGGAGCGGCATGCGACGCGGAGCGTCGCACGATATTCGAGATGATCGTACGATAGTTGAGATGATCGTTCCGCACGCTCCAGCGTGGGAATGCAGGTCTCGACGCTCTGCGTCGTCAAGAGGACGCAGAGCGTCCAGAAAGGCATGCGACGCGGAGCGCCGCACGATAGTTGAGATTATCGTTCCGCACGCTCCAGCGTGGGAATGTAGTTCACGACGCTCTGCGTCGTCAAGAGGACGCGGAGCGTCCGGAACGGCATGCGACGCGGAGCGCCGCACGATAGTTGAGGTGATCGTTGCCAGTAACTGTTGCGCAGACATCAGACAGCGTAATCTGCCGGGTCTGACGTCAATCCTCCAGGAGGTCCCACATGTATTGGGCAGAATTTCTTACCGTTGCGCTGATCCACCTGCTGGCCGTCGCCAGCCCCGGTCCGGACTTCGCGGTGGTGGTGCGCGAAAGCGTCACGCATGGGCGCAAGGCCGGTACCTGGTCAGCGCTTGGTGTCGGCTCGGCTATTTTTCTCCATGTGGGCTATTCACTGCTGGGTATCGGGATTATCGTTTCCCAGTCCATCGTGCTGTTCAACGCGCTGAAATGGGCGGCAGCCGCGTACCTGCTGTACATCGGTATCAAGGCCCTGCGTGCCAGACCGGCTGCGGCGACGGGCGATGCCGCCATCAAGGCGATCCCGGGCGAGCGCACAGCAAAGAGTGCCTACATCAGCGGCTTCGTCACCAACGGCCTTAACCCCAAGGCCACGCTGTTTTTCCTCTCGCTGTTCACCGTAGTGATCAATCCGCACACGCCGCTGCTGGTGCAGGGCGGTTATGGGGTCTACCTCGCAGTGGCGACGGCCGCGTGGTTCTGCCTGGTGGCGCGGCTGTTCAGCCAGGCGCGGGTACGCGCGGGTTTTGCGCGCATGGGCCACTGGTTCGATCGGGCCATGGGCGGAGTGCTGGTCGCGCTGGGTATCAAACTGGCGTTCACTGAAGTGCACTGAAGCCTGCATTCAACAACGCTTTTGCCGAGCGTATACCGAGTATGAGTGCCTCTTTCAGGCAGCGAGAGGCGCTTCGAAAAAACATCCCTTTTACTGATTTCACTGGCAGGCGAGGGCTCTAGAGTCCATATTTCCAGCTCCGCCTGTGGACTTTGAAAAGGGACTCATATGTTACAGACTCGCGTTCTTGCGCCCGCCGATGGCGCTTACCAGTACCCTCTGTTGATCAAGCGCCTGCTGTCGTCCGGCAGTCGTTATGAAAAGACGCGTGAAATTATTTACCGCGACTCCGTTCGCTACACCTACCCGACCCTCAGCGAGCGCATCTGCCGCCTGGCTAACGTACTGACGGCGGCAGGCGTGAAAGCTGGCGACACCGTGGCGGTCATGGACTGGGACAGCCATCGCTATCTGGAATGCATGTTCGCCATCCCGATGATTGGCGCAGTGATCCACACCGTCAATGTGCGGCTATCGCCCGAGCAGATCGCCTACACCATCAATCATGCCGATGACCGGCTGGTGCTGATCAACAGCGAATTCACGGGCCTGTATCAGGCGATGTCCGGACATTTGACTACCGTTGAAAAGACCCTGTTGCTGACGGACCTGCCCGACAAGACCGCCGACCTGCCAAACCTCGTCGGCGAGTACGAGACCCTGCTGGCGGCAGCCAGCCCCGAGTACGCTTTCGAGGATTTCGACGAGAACTCGGTCGCGACCACGTTTTACACCACAGGCACCACGGGCAACCCCAAAGGCGTCTATTTCACCCATCGCCAGTTGGTGCTGCACACCATGGGCGTGGCGGCCATCCTGGGATGCGTCGAAAGTCCGCGGCAGTTGGGCAACGATGACGTCTATATGCCAATCACTCCGATGTTCCATGTGCATGCCTGGGGCATTCCCTATGTAGCGACCATGCTGGGCCTGAAACAGGTGTACCCCGGCCGCTACGAGCCCGAGTTGCTGGTAGAGCTTTGGCGCAAGGAGAAAGTGACCTTCTCGCATTGCGTGCCGACCATCCTGCAAATGCTGCTCAACGCCAAGTCTGCTCAGGATGCGGACTTTGGCGGCTGGAAAATCATCATTGGCGGCAGCTCGCTGAACCGCAGCCTGTATCAGGCAGCCAAGGCCAGAGGCATCCAGCTCAGCGCCGCGTATGGCATGTCTGAAACCGGGCCACTGATTTCTGTCGCGCACATCAACGACGAACTGAAGGCCAGCAGCGAAGACGAGCAGATTACCTACCGCATCAAGGCCGGTGTGCCTGGCATGCTGGTAGAAGCAGCCATCGTCGATCAGCAAGGCAACTTCCTTCCGGCCGATGGCGAAACCCAGGGTGAGCTGGTCCTGCGTGCGCCCTGGCTGACCGAAAGCTATTTCCGCGAGCCTGAGAAAGGTGCTGAGTTGTGGGCAGGCGGCTGGCTGCACACTGGCGATGTGGCAACGCTGGACGGTATGGGCTTCATCGATATTCGCGACCGTATCAAGGATGTGATCAAGACCGGCGGTGAATGGATTTCCTCGCTGGAGCTTGAAGACCTGTGCAGCCGGCATCCTGCTGTGCGCGAAGTAGCTGTGGTCGGTATCGCCGACCCGCAATGGGGTGAGCGGCCTTTTGCCTTGCTGGTGATTCGCGACGGCCATCAGCTTGATGCCAAGGGCTTGAAGGAGCATCTCAAACCGTTCGTCGAGCAAGGTCACATCAACAAGTGGGCAATTCCCAGCCAGATCGCGCTTGTTACTGAAATTCCCAAGACCAGCGTCGGCAAGCTCGACAAGAAGCGCATGCGTCTGGACATTGTGGAATGGCAGAACAGCAACAGCACATTCCTTTACACGCTGTGACACCTTCTTGTCTTGCCGCGCCCATCGGGCGCGGCAAGTGTCTGCGTCGCAGGTCCTGTTCTGCGACTTGCCAAATTTCCAATTTAATCCATCCTCCCCGCCACAGGTTTTTTAGCGGCCTTCCGGAAACGGGCGGGCCAGAGGCGTTGGTCCTGCAAATCACACTTTAGAGGGATCTAGCGTCAGGGCGTGCTGGATATAGTCAGCACAGGGAATGTGCAAGAGCGGAGCTGGCTGTGTGTAGTGATTCGAAGACAGAGTCGTTTTTGGATTTCCCCACTGCCATAACAATAAAACACAAGGAGTAGCGTCGATGACAAGCATACCCCCATTCTGGCGTCGGGCCAGGTTGCCTCTGGCCGTCAGCCTTGCTTCCTCGCTCGCCGGCCCGGCCTTTGGCGTGACCTTCAACGTCGGTGAGATCGAAGGCAGTTTCGACTCATCGCTGTCGGTAGGTGCCAGTTGGTCGACTGCAAACCCCAATAAAAACCTGATCGGTGCCAACAATGGCGGGCGTGGTCTGTCGCAGACCTCCGATGACGGCCATTTGAACTTCAAGCGTGGGGAAACGTTTTCGAAGATTTTCAAGGGCATCCATGACCTGGAACTCAAGTACGGCGATACCGGCGTGTTCCTGCGTGGCAAATACTGGTACGACTTTGAACTCAAGGATGAAAACCGCGAGTTCAAGGACATCAGCGACTCGGGCCGCAAAGAGGGCGCCAAGTCGTCCGGGTTCCAGTTGCTGGATGCGTTTGTGTACCACAACTATTCGATCGCTGATCAGCCAGGTGCCGTGCGCTTCGGCAAGCAGGTCATCAGTTGGGGTGAAAGTACCTTTATTCAGGGCGGCATCAACAGCGTCAACCCGGTCGATGTCTCGGCCTTTCGGCGTCCAGGCTCTGAAATCAAGGAAGGCCTGATTCCGGTCAACATGTTCTACCTGTCGCAAAGCCTGACCGACAACCTGTCTGCCGAGGGCTTCTACCAGCTGGAGTGGGACCAGACTGTCGTCGACAACTGCGGCACCTTCTTCTCGCAGCCGGACGTGATCGCCGATGGCTGCAACAACAACCTCGCGGTATTGCGCAGCCGCAGCGGCCTGAACAGTTCGCTGACGGCTGCCGGTTTGCCAGCAGGCGCACGCGGCGCGGTGTTCAACTCGTTGTCGCAGCAGGGCGTAGTGTTCGGTAACCCGGATGAGGGCGCTGTGGTGCGCCGTGGGCCTGACCGCGATGCGCGTGACAGTGGCCAGTTCGGCTTTGCCTTGCGTTACAACTTCGAGCCGCTGGATACCGAGTTCGGTGCCTATATGATGAATTACCACAGCCGGGCGCCGATCTTCAGCGGACGCGGCGGCTCGGCTGCTTCGTTCAGCCCTCAAGGCCTGGTGGGCTCGCTGGTCCGTAACGGTATACCGGCAGCAACGGCGACGCGACTCGCACCCACGCTACTGCCGGTTGTCGTGGCAGGCAACTCCAGTTACTACGTCGAATACCCGGAAGACATCCGTCTGTACGGTCTGAGCTTCTCGACCACCTTGCCTACCGGCACCGCGTGGAGCGGCGAGATCAGCTACCGCCCGAATGCACCGATTCAGGTCAACACCACCGACATCCTGTATTCGGGTATTTCGCCGCTCAACCCCAACGTTTCGCTGCTGAGCGGGCAGCCCAATACCGATCAGCCCGGTTATCGCCGCAAGGAAATCACTCAGTTGCAAACCACGTTCACCCAGTTCTTCGACCAGGTCATGGGCGCAGAGCGTCTGACGGTGGTCGGTGAAGTGGGCTGGACCCACGTGGGTGGCCTGGAAAGCACTTCCAAAATTCGCTACGGCCGTGACCCTGTGTACGGTCCTGGCCCGCTGCCTGGCGGCCAATGCGCGACGCTCAACGCAGGCACGCTGACCGGTGCCGAGCAGAACAACCTGACCCGTTATTGCGAAGACGACGGCTTTACCACGGCCAACTCCTGGGGCTACCGCGCCCGTGCCATCTGGGATTACAACAGTGTGTTTGCCGGGGTCAACCTCAAGCCGAGCGTGGCCTGGTCGCACGACCTCAAAGGCTATTCGCCGGGCCCTGGCGGCAACTTCGAAGAGGGACGCAAGGCCGTCAGCCTGGGGCTCGATGCCGAGTACCAGAACACCTACACCGCGAACCTTTCCTATACCAACTTCTTTGATGGCAAATACACCACGGTTGATGACCGGGATTTCGTGGCGCTCAGCTTTGGCATGAACTTCTAAGAGCATGGTTTTCAGGATGACGATGAATATGAAAATAACAAAAAGTCTGTTGCAAGCCGGGGTTCTGGGCATGTCGTTGCTGGCGACCAGCGTGATGGCGGCGGTCTCCGCCTCCGAAGCTGCAAAGCTGGGTACCTCGCTGACGCCGATGGGCGCTGAAAAGGCCGGCAATGCGGCCAACACCATCCCTGCCTGGAGCCCGCTGCCGAAAAATGCCGGAGCGGTGGACAGCAAAGGGTTCCTCGCCAACCCGTATGCCAGCGAAAAGCCGTTGTTTACCATCACCGCGGCCAATGTAGAGCAGTACAAGGACAAACTCGCACCGGGCCAGTACGCGATGTTCAAACGTTATCCGGACAGCTACCGGATTCCGGTCTACCCGACCCATCGCGGTGCCACCGTGCCGGATGAGGTGTTTGCCGCCATCAAAAAGAACGCGACGACCACCAAACTGGTCGGTGGCGGCAGCGGTCTGGAAAACTTCGATACGGCCATCCCGTTTCCGATCCCGGCCAGTGGCGTCGAGGTTATCTGGAACCACATCACCCGTTACCGGGGCGGCAGCGTCAAGCGTCTGGTTACCCAGGCCACGCCACAGCCCAATGGCTCGTACAGCCTGGTGTATTTCTCCGATCAATTCGTGTTTCGCGACAAGATGAGGGATTTCGATCCGAAAAACCCGGGCAACATCCTGTTCTACTTCAAACAGGAGGTGACCGCCCCAGCACGTCTGGCGGGCGGTGTGCTGCTGGTGCATGAAACCCTGGATCAGGTCGCCGAACCGCGCTCGGCATGGCTGTATAACGCCGGTCAGCGCCGTGTAAGGCGTGCGCCGCAGGTTTCGTATGACGGGCCGGGCACCGCGTCGGATGGTCTGCGTACTTCCGACAACCTGGACATGTACAACGGCGCGCCTGATCGCTATGACTGGAAACTGATCGGCAAGCAGGAAATGTACATCGCTTCCAACAGCCACAAGCTGGACGATCCGACGCTCAAGTACGCTGACATCATCAAGGCTGGCCATATCAACCAGGACTTGACCCGCTATGAGCTGCGTCGCGTCTGGCACGTGACCGCCACCCTCAAGGAAGGTCAGCGTCATATCTACGCCAAACGTGACTTCTTCATCGACGAAGACACCTGGCAGGCCGCCGTTATCGACCACTATGACGGCCGTGGCCAGCTGTGGCGCGTTGCCGAGGCACACTCGGAAAACTACTACGACAAACAAGTGCCTTGGTACGCGATTGAAACGCTGTACGACCTGCAATCCGGTCGCTACGTGGCACTGGGCATGAAAAACGAAGAGAAGAGGGCGTATGAGTTCGGCTTCACTGCCGGCACCAGCGACTTCACCCCCAACGCGCTGCGTCAGGAAGGGGTTCGTTGATACCTGACCGATACACGCTGTAAATCAATGTCATGGCCATGTGCTTGAAAAGCCCCTTTAATGGGGCTTTTTCACGTAGAGGACATGGTCTTATAAGCTGTAGGAATTTTGTTACAGTCTTTTCCGTGATGACCTTTCAAAAGAGGCGATTTACCCGCTAGTCTCCGAACACCGCTATGCCGCAACAACGATTTTCACACGAGCCGGCCATGACTGATCTGTCCCGAATGCAAGGGTTCGCAGACAGCGCGATTCCTGCGTTGGAGGGGCGATTTTTTCGCCCGCCACTCCCTGAGGGTTACGTCCCTCGTTCCCGCCTGTGCCAACGCCTCGAGGACGGGCTGAGCGGCAGGCTGCTGCTGGTATGCGCCCCGGCCGGGTTTGGCAAGAGTTCGCTGGCCGTCGAGTTCTGTCAGGGCTTGCCGGACAAATGGCAGAACGTATGGCTGGGGCTGAGCGCGCGGGACAGCGACTCGGGTCGTTTTCTGGAGCGTTTGCTGGGCAGCCTGCAGCAGTTTTTCCCGCAACTGGGCACGCAGGCAATGAGCCTGCTGAAAATGCGTCAGCGCCATCAGCCGTTCGCGTTCGAGGAATGGCTCGACGGTCTGCTCGACGAACTGGCCATGCACCTGATGCTGAGCAAACCGCTGCTGTTGGTGCTGGATGATTATCATCTGGCCCAAGGCCCGGTGCTTGACCGCTGCCTGCAGTTTTTTCTCAATCATTTGCCGGTTGGGCTGGTGGTCATGGTGACCAGCCGACAGCGCCCGGACTGGCACCTGGCACGCCTGCGTCTGACGCGCCAGTTGCTGGAAATCAACGAGCAGGATCTGCGCCTGACGCACGCGGAATCAATGGCAGTGCTGGACCGCCATAGCAGCTCGCTCGACAGTGAGGTGCTGCAAAACCTGATTCAGCGTAGCGAAGGCTGGGTGGCCGGGTTGCGATTCTGGTTGCTGGCAGCGTCTGAAGCGGGTGATGAAAGCGCCTTTTCGCAGGCGCTGCGCGGCAGTGAGGTGCTGATTCGCGAGTACCTGCTTGAAGAGGTGATCGACTGCCTGCCGACCGATGTTCAGGCGTTTCTTTATGACACTGCGTGTCTTGAGCGTTTTTGCGCCGGGCTGTGCGACGCCGCGCGGGACAGCCATGACAGCGTCGAGATGATCCGTTATCTACAGGCGCATCAGGTCTTTTTGGTGCCGCTGGACGAGCAGGGCCGCTGGTTTCGCTATCATCATCTGTTTTCCGAGCTGTTGCGCGCGCGTCAGGCTGGCGGCGCGCAACCGACCCGGCTGCACCTTAACGCCTGTCGCTGGTTCAGCACTCAGGGCCAGCTGGATGAAGCGGTGGAACAGGCATTGCGCGCCGGGCATCTGGATGTGGCCGCCAATCTGGTGCAGAGCCTCTCTGAAGAGCAATTGCTGGCCGAGCAGAATGTCGGCATGTTGCTGCGCTGGAAGATGGACTTGCCGGATGATCTGTTGACCAGCACGCCACGCTTGATTGTGCTCTACGCCTGGGCGCTGGGGCTGGCCTGCCAACTGGACGCCGCCGAGGAACTGGCCAATCAATTGAGCCGGTTCCTGCCAGCGCCCTCGGCGACTGCGCAAAAATCCATGCTCGCCCAGTGGCTGGCGCTCAGCGGCATCATCGCGCGTGGCCGTGGAGACAGTGAAAAGACCGAACGCTATTGCACTGAAGCCCTGCTGACCTTGCCGGAAAAACGCTATGGCCAACGGCTTGTCTGCCTGTCGACGCTGGCCAACCTTGCGGTTGCCAATGGTGATCTGTGGCGCGCCCGCGTGTTGAATCGTGATGCGCTGGAGCTGGCACAGCGGGTTGCCAATCCACTGTTCGAAGCGCTGGCGCATTACGATCGCGCCAGGGTCTTGCAGGCTCGAGGCGAAATTCTGCGTGCGCTTGACGAAGTACGCCGGGGGCAGCAGCGCCTCAAAGGGTTGTCCACCGTGCGCTTGTACGCAGTTCGCGCGCGCCTGACGCTGTATGAAGGCTATTTGCTGACCCTGCGCCTGCAAGTGGACCAAGGGCGGGTTTTATTGCTGGCCGGGCTGGCCGAAGCGCGCGCCTGTCGCGACATCAGTGTGCTGATCGGCCACTGCGTGATTGCCACCATGGAGGGCTGCGCCGGTCGGTTTGCCGAAGCTTTCGCCGAACTTGCCGAGGTCGAACGTTTGATGCACATCTGGGATGTGCCACCGATCTACTATCTGGCGATGGTGACTCTGGTGAAATGCGAATTGTGGCTGCTGCAAGGGCGCATGGACCTCGCCGAAGCCTGGTTGTTGCGCCTGACTCAGGCCTACAACGGCGAGCCGGGCGCTGCGGCCCCCGAGTGTCATCCGCAACTGCCACAACACATCGAATTGCAGCGTGCGGTGCTGGATCGACTGCAGGGTGATGATGTTGCCAGCGAGCAACGTTTGCAGGCGCTGGAGCGGCATGCCCGGGAGGTGGGCGCGCCACTGCTCGGGCTTATCGCGATGACTCAGCAGATAGGTCTGCTGCTGAGCCAGACGCGTCGCGACGAAGCGCGAGAGCTGCTGCTGCGCAGCCTGCAGTCAGCGGCCGGAGGGGCTCTGATCCCCTTCAAAACGCTACTGGGCGAGCACTCCCAGTGGCTGCATGAGCAACTGCTGCAACTGCCGTCCTGCAAGGTTCGCGAGGCCTTGCTGGAAGAGCTCCCGGCCTCCTGCACACCGACACCCGAGCCTGCGCATGACAGCGACTGCCTGAGTGTGCGTGAGCTGGGCGTACTGCATTTGATTGCACAGGGCTGTTCCAACCAGGAGATCAGCGAGCAACTGTTCATTTCCCTGCACACCGTCAAGACTCACGCCAGCCACATCAACAGCAAGCTAGGCGTCGAGCGGCGTACCCAGGCGGTGGCGAGGGCGAAGGCACTGGGCTTGCTGGGTTAGCCGGCAGGGCGACTCATCAACTGATCAGGCCGGGCTGCCCGCCCACAGCGTATCAACCTCTTCCATACCCCAGTCGGTCGGCGTTTCGATTTTGACGATCGCGTCCGGGTCGGCAAAACTGCCCAGATCGATGATCTGCGCGGCGAACGTCTTGCCGGTCCGCGCCGACATGAAGACCTTCACCCTCGGTTTCAGCAGCGACGCCTCACTTTGCTCGACCACAACGCCGAGACGCCCGCTTTCCAGACGCACCAGCGTACCGGTCGGGTATATGCCCACGGTCTTGACGAAGCTTTGAAACACCACATCATCAAAATGGCCTTTCCATGAAGCCATCTCGCGAATCGAATGGGCAACGCCCCAGCCCTTTTTGTAGGGGCGGTCGGAGGTAATGGCGTCATACACATCGCAGACTGCGGCCATGCGCGCAAAGATGCTGATCTGGTCGCCTTTCAGGCCGTGGGGATAGCCCGAGCCGTCGACCTTCTCATGGTGGTGCAAGCACACATCCATCACCGTCGCCGCCACGGGCTGATTTTCCTTGAGTATCTTCAGACCCAGTTCGGGGTGAGCCTTCATGATCTCGAATTCGTCATGGGTGAGGCGGCCCGGTTTATTGAGTACGTGCGGAGCAATCATCATTTTGCCGACATCGTGCATCAGCCCGGCCACACCCGCTTCGCGCACCTGATCATCAGGCAGGCCCATGCGTCTGGCGAGCGCGACCATCAACGCGCAGACCGCCACCGAATGCATGTAGGTGTACTCGTCGGACGTTTTCAAGCGTGACAGGCTGATCAGCGCATGCGGGTGGCGCAGGATCGAACTGGAGATTTCTTCCACCAGCAACTGCACGTTGTCGACATCCATCGCCTGGCCCATGCGGGCTTCGGTAAACATGGCCATGACGGCGTTTCTGGCTCTACCGCAAATGGCCCGGGCGCGCAGGACTTCCTTGTCCAGACTGGCTGGTGCGGTGTCATCTATGGAGGGTGCTGGTGCTGTTTGAGGTGCCTGTACACGGGTTTTTCCGGTTTCGATCCAGACTTCCCGGGTGCCCGATTGCTGGATGCGCTTGAGCACCTCGACGTCATCAAGCATGACTTCGACCAAGCCTATCCAGAATGGATCGTTGGTCCGGCGGCGACAGATTTTATGGATGTACATGCCAAGGGCAAGCTCAGCGACAGGGATTTTTTTCAGCATGCTTAGTCACCCGGGTGTGTTGGCACGGCAGGCAACGGGCAAGCGAAGAAAGCAGACGGCCAACTGCCAGATGAGGCCAGCAGAGTGCAGGGGCTACCGATCGACATGATTTCACCTCGTTGACTGCAAGGATCATCCTGATCTCAAGGTGCCAGTATAGGGCGCTGCCTGCGAAAAAATCTTGTCTATTTGTTGTGTCAGCAACCCGTCAGGCAGCCCGCAGTGCCCTGTGCAAAACAGGCGCAGTGTAGATTTCCTGACGCGTTCAAGTGCTGAAAAGCATCTTCAGGCAGCGGGTGCCGCACCTGGCAAGTGATGATACTGACGGGCAAAGTACACCAAGGCGTCTGACTCACCCTGATGCCTTGGCAAAAGAGAATGTCATGTGTGCCGACGCTGACGGATTGGGTCACCTTGCAGTCGAGGGCCAGTTTGGCGCTGTTCAGTATCGGCGCACCCGTCACTCCGCTTTCCCACTGGCCACCGTCAAAACGCTCCTGCTGTGAACGCTTGCCGCCGAACAGGTTGGAGAGGTCCTGCTGACCGTTGCCCAGTGTGTTGACGCACAACAGGCCGTTCTCGATGAAGGTTTCGTATACCGATGCGCTGCGATTGATACAAACCAGTAGCGTGGGAGGCTGGTCGGTCACGCTGCAAACCGCTGTCGCAGTAAAACCGGCGCGGCCGCCGGGGCCATCGGTGGTAATGACGTTGACGGCTGCAGCAAGGCTGGACATCGCATCGCGAAACGCCAGCTGGCTGACCGGGGCAGCAGGGAGGGTGGCAAGGGTTTCAGAGTCGGCATGCATGGTATGAGTCCTTTCGGGTCTGTGCGTTGAGAAAGTCGAGCAGGGTGCGTTGGAAGGGCAGTGGGTCGGTGATGTTCGAGGCGTGGCCGCCATATTCCAGCAACACCAGCCTGGCGTTGGGCAGTGCCTCGGCCAGATGTTGCGATTGTTGCCAGGGCACCAGCATGTCGTCGCGGTTGGCAATCAGCAGGGTCGGTGTCTGGATACGAGCCAGACTGGCCTCCACGTCGAAGGTTTGCAGTGCATGAATACGTCGCAGCAGGTTGTCGGTGTCGGGAAAATGCGCCAGCGCATGGGCCTCGTCATCGGCCAGCCGGGCACCGTTGGCGGCGATCCAGTCTGCCGGGTACAGAAACAGTGCCTGCGCTTGCACGTAGGCGTCCGGCCCGCTGTTCAACAACAGTTTTTTGCGCACTGAAAAGCAGCGCGCGCTGTGCGGGTTGGGGCTGCTCCACGCATTGATCAGCACCTGACTTTGCAACAATTCGGGGCGCAACAGCGCAATCTCCAGGCCCACCAGCCCGCCCAGCGCATGACCCATGAAATGGCAACGCTGGATATCGAGCGAGTCGAGCAGGGTCAGCAATTCCATGGCCATATGGCGGATCGAATAGTCTGCCGGCAAATCCGCAGGGCTGCGTCCAGTCCCGGCATGATCGTAGACCAGTACGTCATGGTCGCGGGTCAGCGCAGCCAGGTCATCCGCCCAGTAACGGCTGGATCCGCCCAACCCGGAACTGAGCACCAACAGGGGCGCATCGGCATGCTGACATCGATGAATTTCATGAAACATGCACGTTCTCCGGGTGGGCTTCAGGTCGGTTTTTAAGTCAGTGCTCAGCCAATGTGGGCGATGCTGGCGATCTCGATCAGGGCCTCGGGTTTCACCAGGCCGCACTGGATGCAGTAACGGGCCGGTTTCTCGCCCGCGAAGTATTCGGCGTACACCTCGTTGACCTTGGCGTAATCGGCCCAGTCGCGAATCATGATCATGTTGAAGGTGACATCGTCCATTGTCCCGCCAGCGGTTTCGACCACGCTTTTGATGGTTTCCAGCACATGACGGGTCTGGGCGGTCGCATCGCCGACATGCACCACATTGTTGTCCTTGTCGAACGGCAGGGTGCCGGAAACGTAGAGCACGCCATCGGCCATTGAACCCGGCACAAATGGAGCAATGGGCTTGGTGGTGCCAGCGGGAATAATCGCTTTCTTGGTCATGCGTATGTCCTCACGAAGGTTGCCCGACAGGGCTGAAAGTGGTGCAGAAGTCATCGACACTGGAAACCCAGCCGAAGAAGGTTTCGATGTTGAACAGCGCGGCTTGCTGAGCGAATTCGGGGCCTGCCTGATGGGTTGCATCCGCCAGCACCACGCCGAAGTACTCCAGGTGGAAACCGTCACGCAGGGTGGATTCAACGCAGACGTTGGTGGCGATGCCGGTGAACACCAGATTGCGAATGCCGCGGCTGCGCAACACGCTGTCGAAACTGGAATTGAAGAAGCCGCTGTAACGGATTTTCGGCACCACAATGTCGCCAGGCTGTGGCTTGAGTTCATCGACCAGTTGATAGTCCCATCCGCCTTTGGCCAGCAGTTGCCCTTCGAGCTCCGGGCGCTTGCGCATGGTTTTCAGGGCATTGGACTTATGCCAGTTCGGCGAGCCGGGCCCTCCCGCCTCGACATAGGCCGGGTCCCAGCCATTCTGAAAAAAGATCACCGGGATGCCTGCTGCACGCGCTGCGGCACAGGCCTTGTTGATATTGGCGATAACCGGCCCGGTGCTGCTGACATCGAACCCCGCAAGGTCCAGATAACCCCCCAGCGATGCGTAGGCGTTCTGCATGTCGACGACCACCAGCGCTGTTTCGCCGGGTTTCATGCGCAGCGGCTCGGGACGGGCGGGCAGCACACGGGCGGGTTGCCCGTCCGGCAGGTCGACGCCTGCGACAGTTGCCGAAGCATTCATCAGACCACCTCCTTGAGCTGCGCGATGTGCTTGCGACTGGTCATCAGCGGCTGGATTTTCTCGCCGAAATCCTCGACGCCTTTCACGAAGTCATCGAAGGTCAGCATCACGCCCTGAGTCCCCGGCACACTGGCGACTTCATCGAGCATTCGCGCCACGGTGGCCCAAGAGCCGACCAGCGTGCCCATGTTGATGTTGACCGCCGAGGTCGGGTCGGCCATCTGCCGCAGGTTCGAACCGGCGCTCTTATCCGCCGAGCCCTTCTCGCTCAACCAGGCGATGGCCTCTTCGTCGGCACCGTCCTTGATGTGCTCCCAGCGAGCCCTTGCCGCTTCATCGGTATCGTCGGCGATGATCATGAACAGCACGCAGGAGGTAACGTTGCGGCCGGTCTTTTCGTTGGCTTCGATCAGTTTCTGTGCGGTGGGCGCAAACGCAGTAGGGGTGTTCACGCCCTTGCCGAAGCAGAAGTTGTAATCGGCGTACTGCGCTGAGAAAGCCATGCCTGCTTCGCTTTGACCGGCGCAGATCAGCTTCATGTCGGCCTTTGGACGAGGGCTGACGCGGCAGTCCTGCATGCTGAAATGCTCGCCCTTGAAATCACTGCTGCCGGTGGCCCACAGGTCGCGCAGAACCTGGGCGTATTCGGCCAGGTATTCATAGCGGGTATGGAAGAACTCATCGCCGGGCCACAGGCCCATCTGCTCGTATTCGGGTTTCTGCCAGCCGGTGACCAGGTTGATCCCGAAGCGGCCATTGGAGATCGAATCGATGGTCGAGGCCATGCGTGCCGCGATGGCAGGTGGAATGGTCAGAGTGGCCACGGTGGCGAACAACTGGATCTTGCTGGTCACTGCCGCCAGCCCCGCCATCAGCGTGAAGGACTCCAGGTTGTGCTCCCAGAACTCTGTCTTGCCGCCGAAGCCGCGCAGTTTGATCATCGATAACGCAAAGTCGAAACCGTAGCCCTCGGCCGTCTGCACGATCTGTTTGTTCAGCTCGAAAGTCGGCATGTACTGCGGTGCGTTGCTGGAAATCAGCCAGCCGTTGTTGCCGATGGGGATGAAGATACCGATGTCCATATAAGGCCTCTCTGCGTTGGTCGATGCGTGCAAGAGCACTTGATTCATCTCTTAATTCGCCATTGCATTAAGCGGGCCATAAATTTTTATTGTTTTTATTCAATCGCTTAAAAATAAAACTCATTTTTTGCAGACCATTTGGTCTGAATCAGAGCACTTGGTTTGTGCAGGGCGCACGCAGATGGGGCAGAGCCGACCGGCTGGGTAACCCATATCGACAAAACAGCTGCGCCCGTTAAGATGCCCGCTCATTTCGGCATCACTGGATGGATGTGCGTGAACAAGAAACCTCCTGTGACGGAGCCCGCGAGCAAGCGCGGACGCAAGGTCAAGCCCGAAACCGTGGTCAAGACCACTCGCGAGCCCAGTGCTACTTCCCTGAAGCGGCGCATGCGCCTGATGGAAGGCAAGCGCACGCTGATTCTCGATGCGGCGCTGGAGATATTTTCCCGCTATGGCGTGCACGGCAGCAGCCTGGATCAGGTCGCGAGCCTGGCGGATGTTTCCAAGACCAACCTGCTGTATTACTTCAGCAGCAAGGATGATCTGTACCTCAACGTACTGCGTCAGTTGCTTGAAGTCTGGCTGAGCCCGCTGGTGCATTTCACTGCCGACAAGGAGCCGGTGCAGGCTATCGGTGCCTACATCAAGGCCAAGCTGGAAATGTCTCGCGATCACCCGGCCGAATCACGGCTGTTCTGTATGGAAGTGATGCAGGGCGCGCCGCTGATTCAGGGCGAGTTGCAGCACCCGTTGCGCGACACGGTGCAGGCCAAGGTGGCAGTCATTCAGCACTGGATCGACAATGGCCAGTTGGCCCCGATTAACCCGCACCATCTGATTTTCACCCTGTGGGCGGCCACTCAGCATTACGCCGATTTCCGCACTCAGGTCGAGGCCGTGACCGGCAAGACGCTGGACGACCCGGTGTTTTTCGAAGAAGTGCTGGCGAGCCTGCGCAGCATGATCCTGGACGGCATCCTGCCGCGTACTGCCTGAAAAATTGCGCGGGCCCCGACACGCGCACCCTGGACGCGCAGCGAATGCAGGTCATGCACAAACCAAGTGCTCTGATTCAGACCATTTGATCTGTTCTGCGCGGTGAAATCGAGTCAGGCCGTTGTTCCATAGCGTTTTCCCGGTAGTGGCATGGATGCTGCTACGGCCTGAGAGTCGGCCAGGTGCTGCCCTCATCGGCCATTACCCTCAGGAAAACGTCTATGTACAAGAAACTGTTGCCCGGGACATTGTGTGCGGCTGTAGCGTTCGGGGCCGCCGGCTTCGCTCAGGCCGAGGGCTTGACCCTGAAGGGACCTGCGAAAATCGCCATGGTCTACATTAGCCCGCGCAATGATGGCGGCTGGACTCAGGCATTCGATGAGGCGCGCGTGAAGCTTGAAAAGGATCTGGACACAAAAATCCAGTTCGTTGAAAGCGTGCCCGAGAACGCCGCTGCCATTACCCCAGTGGTCGACCGGCTCATCGCGCGCGGTGCCAATATCATCGTCGGTACTGCATTCGGTTACTCAGATACCTTCCTTGCGCTGGCCAAAAAATACCCTGATGTCGCGTTCCTGAACGGCTCGGGCACCACCAACGCGGCGAACCTCGAATCGTTTTATGGCCGTACCTACGAGAGCCAGTACCTGTGCGGCATGGCCGCTGGTGCTGCGTCGAAAACCGGCAAGCTGGGCTTCGTCGCCGCCAACCCGTTCGGCCAGGTCAACTGGACCATCAACGCCTACGAACTGGGTGCCCGGCAGATCAATCCGAAAGCCACCGTCACTGTGGTTTATACCGGCGCCTGGAATGACCCGGTCAAGGAGCGCGCGGCAACCATGGCATTGATCGACAACGGCGTCGATGTGGTCGGCCAGCACGTCGACAGCCCGACACCGCAGATCGTCGCTCAGGAGCGCGGCATTCATGGCACCGGCCACCATCGGGATCTGAGCGAGTTTGCCCCCAAGGCAACCGTCTGTTCTTCGTTGTGGGTCTGGGACCGCTTCCTGGGGCCAGAGCTCAAAAAGGTCATCGCGGGCAACTGGACCCCGCCTGCCAACGGTGCACTGCTGTCGATGCAGCAGGGCGGCACCGATATCACGCTGAGCAAAGACCCGATCATTTCGAAAGACAATCGCAAGAAGATCATGGCCGAGCGTGACGAACTGCTGGCAGGCAGGAAAATCATCTACAGCGGACCGCTGGCGGACCGTGACGGCAAGGAGCGGGTTGCGGCCGGTCAGCAATTGTCTGACCCGGATCTGTGGAAAATGGACTGGTTTGTCGAAGGCGTGAAGACTCAGCAATGAGTCAGGTCAACGCGCTGCAACTCACTGGCATCAGTAAATCGTTCGATGGCTTCAAGGCGCTGATCGATGCCGACTTCACCGCCTGTTGGGGCGAAGTGCATGCGTTGCTGGGCGAGAACGGTGCAGGCAAGTCATCACTGATGAACATTGCAGCCGGGCTGTACGCACCGGAAACCGGCACGCTGCTGCTGGACGACAATCCGGTTCAGCTTCAGGGGCCCAGGGACGCCAGTCGTTACCGGATTGGCATGGTTCACCAGCATTTCAAGCTGGTGAAGCCCTTTACAGTGGCGCAGAACATTCTGTTGGCGCTGCCTGAGCAACCGGGCGAAGGCAGCTATCGAAAGCGTCTGCGTGCGCTGGAGCAAGAGATTGTCAGCAAGGCGGACGAACTGGGGTTTGCGATTGACCCGGCCCGGACCGTCGACAGCCTGTCGGTTGCCGAGCAGCAGCGCGTCGAGATTCTCAAGGTGCTGCTGGCCGGTGCGCGCATTCTGATCCTTGATGAGCCGACCGCAGTCCTGACCGATCAGGAGGCCGAACGTTTGCTGCTGACCGTTCAGGCCTTTGCGCGGCAGGGCGCTGCGGTGATTCTGGTGACGCACAAGATGGCCGACGTCAAACGCTATGCCGACCGTGTGACCGTGATGCGCGGCGGGCGCACCGTGCAGACTGTTGACCCGCAGAAGGTGAGTGTCGAGCAACTGGTGCAACTGACCGTGGGCGAGTCGGTGCCGGTCGCAGAACATCATTGCGCAACGCCTGGTGAGGTTCGTTTACAGGTACGCGATTTGCGCAGCGTCGGCAGCGGCGCACTCAACGGCGTGAACATGACCCTGCACGCCGGGCAGATCTACGGTATTGCAGGCGTTGGCGGCAATGGTCAGGCCGAACTGGCCAACGCATTGATGGGGCTGCCGCAGGCCACCGAGGGCGAAATCCACATGGCCTCTTTTGGCGACCTGCGCAGTGCGTCGGCTGATCAGCGTCGGCAACTGCGCATCGCTTCCATCCCGGCGGACCGCTACGGCGCGGCGCTGGCCGGATCGCTGTCGGTAGCCGAGAACTTCGGCATCGGCAACATCCATAGCGGGCAATACGGTTCTTTCTGGCGTCTGGGCTACAAGCGCCTGAAACAGGACGCGCAACGCGCAGTGGCGGACTTCGATGTGCAGGGCGTGCGCTCTCTCGATCAGAAAGCTGCACTGCTGTCGGGCGGCAACGCACAGAAACTGGTGATCGCCCGTGAATTCAGCCGCGACCCGCAATTGGTGCTGGTGCATAGCCCGAGCCGTGGCCTGGACGTGCGTGCCACACAGGCAGTGCATGCCCGCCTGCGCGCGGCACGCGATGCAGGCGCTGCGGTGCTGGTGATCAGCGAAGACCTGGACGAAGTATTGAGCCTGGCTGACCGTATCGGCGTAATGAACGGCGGGCGTGTCGTCGCCGAGTTCGATTACCCCGCTGACCGTCAGGCTATCGGCAAAGCGATGGTGAGCCATGAGTGACACAACTGCATTGCAACACACTGTTCCGGCACGCCAACCGTTGCTGTCGCGCCGCTACACGCTGGAACTTCGTCAGCAGACTGGCTGGCCCTTGCAGGCGCTGATCATAGCCCTGGCGTTGCTGGTCGGCCTGGCGATCTGTACCACTATCCTGATTCTTGCCGGGGTGCCTGCTGACGAGTTGCTCAACGAATTCGTCGTTCAAACGGTGTTCGATGCCCAAAACTTCAAGGCTGTGCTGTTTCAGGCGTCGCCGATGATTATGGTCGGCCTGGCCGGGTGCATGGCGTTTCGTGCGCGCTTCTGGAACCTGGGGCTGGAGGGCCAGATGATCTGGGGAGCGATTGGTGCCACGGCGATTTCGCTGTTCCAGGTGGGGCCGGAAGTTCTGCGCCTGCCGCTGATGATGGCGGCGGCTGTGATCTGCGGGTTGCTGTGGAGCCTGGGGCCGGTACTGTTGAAGCTCAAGTGGCAGGTCAACGAGATCATCTCGACCCTGATGCTCAATTACATCGCCGCCAACTTCCTTCTGCATCTGGTTTATGGCAGTTGGAAGGACCCGCGAGACAACTTTCCCTACTCGCCTGCGTTTCAAAGCTTTGAGCGTTTGCCTGATCTGTTTGCGGGGTATAACGCAGCGATCCCCCTGGCGCTGTTGGTCACCGGCCTGACCCTGTGGTTTGTCGGTGTCTCGCGGGCCGGGCTGTACCTGCGCTTCGTCGATGCCAACCCGAAGGTCGCCGGGGCTGTGGGTGTGCCGGTGCGCAAGATGATCATCGGCACTGTGCTGCTTTCAGGTGCACTGGCAGGGCTCGCAGGTTTCGTTGTGACGTCCGGGCAGGAAGGGCGCCTTACCCAGTCGTTCTATCAGGGCTACGGTTTTTCCGGGATTCTCATCGCCTTTCTGGCCCGCAATAACCCGGTGGCCGCCACCGTGGTCGCGCTGCTGATCGCCATGCTGTTCGTGGCCGGGCGCAACCTGCAGGTGTTCTATCAGATTCCGTTTTCGATGGTGCAACTGATCCAGGCAATCCTGGTGATCTGCGTCGCGTCGTCGGACTTTTTCATCCGCCATCGCCTGCGGCGCATTCAGGCAGGAGAACGTTGATGGAGCTTATTTCCCACTGGTTGGGCAGCGCACCGGATTTCGCCGTGCCGTTTGCGCTGGCCGCACTGGGCCTGATCCTCATCGAGCGCAGCGGTGTACTGGCGCTGGGCGTCGAGGGGCTGATGCTGGTCGGCGCATTGGCAGGCATCGGTATGCAGTTGAGCCTGGGCTCGCCTGGTCTTTCGCTGCTGGCGTCGATGGTGGCGGCAGGTCTGGTTTCGTTGCTGTTTGCGCTGATGGTGTTGGTGCTGCGGATCAATCAGGTGATTGCCGGCCTGGCGCTGGTGTTCTTCTGTCAGGGTTTGACCGGGCTGCTGGGTACGCTGCTTGGCTGGACCAACCGGCCAGTCAGCGGCTTGCAGGCGGTCGAGCTGTGGCCGTTGTCCGAGCTGCCTGTGGTGGGCCGGGTCTTTGTGCAGAACCCGTTGGTGTACCTGACCGTGGTGATTTTCATCGCGGTGGTCTGGCTGCTCGATCGTACGCGCACCGGGCTGCGTCTGCGCGCGGTCGGCGAGAACCCGCAGGCCGCCGATGCCGCAGGCATTTCTGTGTTGGGTTACCGCCTGGCGGCAATTGTCGCCGGTTCTGCATTGATGGGGCTGGCGGGCGGCTTCATTGCCGTACTCAGTACCAAGATGTGGATCGCGGACATGACAGGCGGACGCGGCTGGATTGCGGTTTCGCTGGTGATCTTCGCGCGCTGGTCGCCCTGGCGTGCGTTGGCCGGTGCTTTGCTGTTCGGTGGCATCGAGGCGCTGATTCCGCAATTGGCGGCTACGGGGGTGCGCCTGCCTCAGTATTTCGTCTTGATGACGCCCTACGCGGTCACGTTGTTGGTGATGGTCTGGGTGGCAAGCGTCAAGCGTCAATCCAGCAGTCAGCCGGGTGCGTTGGGCGAGCCTTATATTCGTGAGGAACGACGCTGAGCAAAACACGTCAAGCGCCGTAATACGGGCGGTTCAGCAGGGGTTAAGGAATTTTTGACAGCCGGCATGCTCTAATCCGGTTACCAGCGTTCGTCAAAACCAGGAGCTCCTGAATGTTTACCTCGCGTCGTTTGATCATTGTTGCCACCGCCGTAGCCATGCTGTCGGGCTGTGCAACATCCAATCCCTATGACAATCAAGGCCAGGCGCAAAGCTCCGGTGGCATGAGCAAAACAGCCAAGTACGGCGGACTCGGCGCATTGGCCGGTGCAGTAGCAGGTGCCGCCATCGACCACAATCATCGTGGCAAGGGCGCATTGATTGGTGCTGCCGTTGCGGGCGCTGCATCGGCGGGGTATGGCTATTACGCAGACAAGCAGGAAGCAGCATTGCGCGCGAGCATGGCCAATACTGGCGTCGAGGTGCAGCGTCAGGGCGACCAGATCAAACTGATCATGCCGGGTAACATCACGTTCGCAACGGACTCTTCGGCAATCGCCAGCAGCTTCTATTCGCCGCTCAACAACCTGGCGAATTCGCTCAAGCAGTTCAACCAGAACAACATTGAAATCGTCGGTTACACCGACAGCACCGGCAGCCGCCAGCACAACATGGACCTGTCGCAACAGCGCGCACAAAGCGTTGCGACGTACCTGACTTCGCAGGTCGTTGATCAATCGCACCTCTCCGTGCGAGGCGCGGGCCCCGACCAACCGATTGCCAGCAACGCCGATGTCAATGGCCGCGCCCAGAACCGCCGTGTCGAGGTAAACCTCAAGCCGATTCCGGGTCAGCAGTACTGATCAACAACGTTGCGTCGCGGGTTGGTTGAATGCGGGGCAAAGTGGGAGCGAGCTTGCTCGCGAAGGCGATGGCTAAAACGCTAGTTTTGCGGCGGCCTTTATGGCCTTTTCGCGAGCAAGCTCGCTCCCACGAGTCACTATCAATGCTGTGCTGGATACTGCTCATGCAGCCGGTCCAGCAGCCGGTCTTTTTCTTCCCATAGCGCATTGATCCACTGCTGGAATTCCAGGCGGTACTCGCCGTCCTGGTCGTAATTTTTGCCGAGAAACTGCTGCGGGATTTTGATCTCTTCGAAGTGGGCAACCACTTCCCTCACGTTACCGCACAGCAGGTCCCAGTAGCCGGGTTGTCCGCCAGGGTAATGGATGGTCACGTTGATGATCGACTCCAGCTGTTCGCCCATCGCATCGAGCACGAAGGCAATGCCGCCAGCCTTGGGTTTGAGCAAGTGGCGGAAGGGCGAGTTCTGCTGCGCGTGCTTACCGGCGGTGAAGCGCGTGCCTTCTGCGAAGTTGAAAATCCCCACCGGGTTGTGACGAAACTTCGCGCAGGTGCGGCGGGTGGTTTCCAGATCCTTGCCTTTCTTTTCCGGGTGTTTCGCAAGGTACGCCTTGGAGTAACGCTTCATGAACGGAAAACCCAACGCCCACCACGCCAGACCGATGATCGGGACCCAGATCAACTCCTGCTTGAGGAAGAATTTCAACGGACGAATGCGTCGGTTGAGCACGTATTGCAAGACCATGATGTCGACCCAGCTCTGGTGATTGCTGGTGACCAGATACGAGTGTTTGTAATCGAGCCCTTCCAGCCCGCTCAGGTGCCAGCGGGTGTGGCAGAGCAGTTTGATCCAGGCATTGTTGTTGCCTATCCAGGTTTCATGGATGTGGCTCATCAGCCAGTCGGTAAAGCGCTGTGCCGCAGAGAAGGGCAGGCAGATCTTGAGGATCGTGACCGCGAACAGCACCGTGCAACAGACGATGGTGTTCAGCGCCAATAACAGCGATGCGATGACGCCGCGCAACGGGGCAGGCAGGAAATCCATGAAGGAGATGGCTCCGGAAGTTGTCGAAAGCCGCAGATGGGTCTGCGGCATCATGAGTAGGCATCAGGACAGCGTGTCGGCCTGTATCGCCGTCAGTGCGATGGTATAGACGATGTCATCCACCTGTGCGCCACGTGGCAGGTCGTTCACCGGCTTGCGCAGGCCTTGCAGCATCGGGCCAAGGCTTACACAGTCGGCACTGCGTTGCACCGCCTTGTAGGTGGTATTGCCAGTATTGAGGTCCGGGAACACGAACACGTTGGCACGTCCTGCCACCGGGCTGTCCGGGGCCAGCTGTCGGGCGACATGTTCGTTGGCGGCCGCATCATACTGCAGCGGCCCGTCGATCAATAGATCGCGCCGGGTTTCCCGTGCCAGTTGCGTTGCTTCGCGGACCTTCTCCACTTCTTCGCCGCTGGCCGAGTTGCCGCTGGAATAGCTGATCATCGCTACCCGTGGCGAAATGCCGAACGCAGTGGCTGAGTCGGCGCTTTGCAAGGCGATCTCGGACAGCTCGCTGGCACTCGGATGCGGGTTCATGATGCAGTCGCCGTACATCAGCACCTGCTCGGGGAACAGCATGAAAAATACCGAAGACACCAGCGTGCAGCCCGGCGCGGTCTTGATCAGTTGCAGGGCCGGCCGGATGGTGTTGGCGGTGGAGTGAATGACGCCCGATACCAGCCCGTCGACTTCGTCCAGCGCCAGCATTACGGTGCCGATGACCACCGGGTCTTCGAGCTGTTGCTCGGCCATGGGCGCGTTCAGGCTTTTGTTTTTGCGCAGTTCCACCATCGGCGCAACATAGCGCTCGCGAATCAGCTCCGGGTCAAGAATCTCCAGCCCCGGTGTCAGCTCGATACCGTGTGCCTGAGCCACGGCCTGAACTTCCTCGGGTCTGGCCAGTAACACACAGCGCGCGATACCGCGCGCCTGGCAGATGGCCGCCGCCTGAATGGTCAGCGGTTCGTTGCCTTCGGGCAGGACAATACGCTTGTTGGCTGCCTGCGCTCGCTGGATCAGTTGATAGCGAAACACGGCAGGCGACAGGCGCAGCTCGCGGGGTGTTCCGCAGCGCTGGTGCAGCCAGCCGGCGTCCAGATGGCCGGCCACGAAATCGGTGATGTTTTCCGCGCGCTCGCGGTCATCGATGGGGATTTCCTTGTTTAACTGATTGAGCCGGTTTGCCGTGTCATAGGAACCGCTGCTGACCGACAGCACAGGCAGACCGGCCTGGAATGCACCTCGGCACAGTTCCATGATGCGCGGGTCGGGCACGGTATCGCTGGTCAGCAACAGGCCCGCCAGCGGTACGCCATTTATTGCCGCCAGGCTCACTGCCAGAATGATGTCGTCACGGTCGCCCGGCGTCACGACCAGCACGCCCGGCTTGAGCAGTGGAACGGTATTGAGCACCGTTCGGGCACAGATAATGATTCTGGACATGCGCCGCTGATCGTAATCGCCTGCGTTGAGTACCTGCGCGCCTAGCAATTCGGCCACATCACGAGTGCGCGGCGCATTGAGTTCAGCGCGATAGGGAATGCAGCCCAGCAGTCGGAAATCGCCACTGCGCAGCAGTGGAGAGTGCTCTTTCAGGCGAGAGGAGAAGACTTCCATGCTCTCTTCGGTGCGCACCTTGTTGAGTATCACGCCCAGCACCTTCGGGTCCTTGGGGCCACCAAACAGCTGGGCCTGCAATTCGACCCTGCCCGACAGCTCGGCAAGCACTTCGTTTTCCGGGGCAGAGACCAGAATGACGTCAGCATCCAGGCTCTTGGCCAGATGCAGATTGACCCGCGCGGCATAGCTCGCGCTGCGGGTCGGGACCATGCCTTCGACCACCAGCACGTCCTTGCCGACAGCTGCCTGTTGATAAAGATTGATGATCTCTTCGAGCAGTTCATCCAGTTGACCATCGCCGAGCATGCGCTCGACATGCGCCAGCCCCAGAGGCTTGGGCGGCTTCAGGCCGTGGGTGCGGGCCATCAGTTCGGTCGAGCGCTCGGGGCCCAGATCGCCGGGGTGCGGCTGGGCAATCGGTTTGAAAAAACCTACTTTCAAGCCTGCGCGCTCCAGTGTGCGCACCAGGCCCAGGCTGATAGAGGTCAACCCCACGCCGAAGTCAGTGGGGGCGATAAAAAAAGTCTGCATACTGGCTTCTCGATTGAGCAGTGCAAGGGTCGCAGCACATAGGGAACAGCTGCTGACCAAAAAAGTCCGGAAATCGTCTAACGCGATTTCTCTGCGGCAAGACTATCGTTATCTGCGGCGTTAGCACACCAGCCGCAGCGAAAGGCCTGACCTGTCATCTGTTGGCGTTTTATCGGGTCAAGAACCCAGGCTCGCGACTGCCATGGCGGCTGATGGCGCAGGTGCTGAGTGTGGCCGCAGGACAGCACGGCAATCCAGTGCCCTTCTTGATCCTGTTGCAAGTTGATAACAGTTGAACCTTCCATTCTGGGCCGTTTGTCAGAGTTGCGTTCGCTTTCGGGCGATTGCTTGGTTAAACTTGCTCGTTCTTCAATCTTAAGCAAAAGGTCTTGTCCCCATGCCGATCGCCGCCAATAAGGCTGTCTCCATTGACTATACCCTGACCAACGACGCTGGTGAGGTCATCGACAGCTCTGCCGGTGGTGCGCCGCTGGTTTACCTGCAAGGTGCAGGCAACATCATCCCGGGCCTGGAAAAGGCGCTGGAAGGCAAGGACGTCGGTGACGAGCTGAAGGTAGCCGTCGAGCCGGAAGATGCCTATGGTGAATACTCCGCCGAACTGGTCAGTACCCTGAGCGCCAGCATGTTCGAAGGTGTCGACAAACTCGAAGTCGGCATGCAGTTCCACGCATCCGGTCCGGACGGCGGCATGCAGATCGTGACCATCCGCGATCTGGACGGCGATGACGTTACTGTTGACGGCAACCACCCGCTCGCGGGCCAGCGCCTGAACTTCGACGTAAAGGTTGTGGCTATCCGCGATGCCAGTGAAGAAGAAATGGCTCACGGCCATGTTCACGGTGAAGGCGGTCATCAACACTGATTTGTGCTGCTAAGCTCAGGTCACTGAAAAGGCGCCCTGGCTGTTCTGCGATGACGACTTTCGTTACGCGTGCGGTCACGGTGCCTTTTTTCAGGCTGTGGCTTTGGGTTACTTGTTTCAAAAGGGGTTCTCATGAGTGCTTTTCACGACATCAAATTGAAAGCGCTGGGTGGTCAGGAACTGCCGATGGCGGGTTTTAAGAACAAAGTGGTTCTGGTGGTCAACGTCGCGTCCAAATGCGGGCTGACACCGCAATACGCAGCACTTGAAAACCTCTATCAGCAATACAAGGACAAGGGCCTGGAGATTCTCGGGCTGCCGTGCAACCAGTTTGCCGGGCAGGAACCGGGCAGCGAAAAAGAGATCGCCGAATTTTGCGAACTCAATTACGGCGTGACCTTTACGCTGGGTGAAAAACTCGACGTCAATGGCCCTGACCGGCATTCGCTTTATCGCCTGCTGGCTGGCGAAGGCGCCGAGTTTCCCGGGGATATCACCTGGAATTTCGAAAAGTTTCTGGTCGGCAAGAACGGTGGCGTGAGCGCGCGTTTCTCTCCGCGTACTGCACCGGATGATCCCGCAGTGATTCAGGCCATTGAAAAGGCCTTGGCACAAAGCTGATCACCTCGTCGAGGTAGCACCGGGTTAGCGTGTGCTTGCCCGGCTGTCTTGCGCCTTGGCGGCTTTTGCACTCAAATCAGCCAAATCAATAGTACTGGGCCAGCGCTGATGCCCAGCGATATTCTGCGCGCTTGATCCGGCGCTTGTCGCCGTATTGCAATCGACCATTTTTCCGGAGTTTCGCATGTCGGTAGAAGCCTTGTTTACGCCTTTCCGTCTGGGCAGCCTGGAATTGTCGTCGCGGGTGGTGATGGCACCCATGACCCGTTCGTTCTCGCCGGGACATGTACCCAACTCAAAGGTGATCGAGTACTACCGGCGTCGCGCGGCGGCAGGTGTCGGGCTGATTGTCACCGAAGGAACGACGGTCAACCACAAGGCTTCCAACGGCTACCCGAACGTTCCGCAGTTTTTTGGTGATGCGCCACTGGCGGGCTGGCGCAAGGTTGTTGAGGCGGTGCACGCAGAGGGTGGCAAGATCGTCCCGCAACTCTGGCACGTCGGTGCGGTTCGTCGTCCCGGTACCGAGCCGGACGGTAGCGTGCCTGCCTATGGGCCGATGGAGAAGGTCAAGGACGGTCAAGTGCTGGTGCATGGCATGAGCAAACAGGACATTGATGATGTTGTGGCCGCTTTTGCCCAGGCCGCTGTCGATGCCAAGGCGATTGGCATGGACGGTGTCGAAATTCATGGGGCCCACGGTTATCTGATTGATCAGTTCTTCTGGGAGGGCAGCAATCAGCGCAGTGACGAGTACGGTGGCAGCCTGGCCAACCGTTCGCGGTTTGCCATCGAGCTGATCAAGGCAGTGCGCGTCGCGGTAGGGGCGGACTACCCCATCATCTTCCGTTTCTCACAATGGAAACAGCAGGATTACACCGCACGTCTGGTGCAGACGCCCGAGGCGCTGGGCGAATTCCTGCAACCGCTGGCTGACGCCGGAGTGGATATCTTCCATTGCTCTACGCCTCGTTTCTGGGAAGCCGAGTTTGAAGGCTCTGACCTGAACCTCGCAGGCTGGACGCGCAAACTGACCGGTAAACCGACCATTACCGTCGGCAGTGTCGGGCTGGACGGTGAGTTTCTGCAGTTCATGGTCAACACCGATAAGGTCGCACAGCCGGCCAGCCTGGAAAATCTGCTGAAGCGGCTGGGCAACGACGAGTTTGATCTGGTTGCGGTGGGACGTGCCTTGCTGGTCGACCCGGACTGGGCATTGAAAGTGCGTGAGGGGCGCGAGCAGGACATCCTGCCATTCAGTCGAGAGGCACTGACGACACTGGCCTGATCTTATTGGTAGCTGCCTGCCTGGTCTCTTTGGTATTTACAGGTTTTTCGCCCGGGCAGGCCTCACGCAGTTGTCGTTCGAACTGATCGATGATCGCCGTCCAGCCCTGGCGACTGGCGTGTTGACGGGCATTGAGGCGCACCCGGCGCAACGTTTCGCTGTCTTCCAGCAACCAGCGTGCTGCGTCGATGAACGCCGCCTCGTCACCCGGCATGGCCAAGGCCCCATTGTGGCCATGACGAATATGCTGTCCGGCAGCGGCTTCGTCGTAAGCAACCACACCCAGCCCTGAGGCCAGCGCTTCAAGGACCACGTTGCCGAACGTTTCGGTCAGGCTGGGGAACAGAAACATATCTGCCGAGGCATAGTGCATGGCCAGCACTTCACCGCGCTGAGTGCCGCAGAAGATCGCATCCGGGATCTGCTGCTCAAGCTGCTGGCGCTGAGGCCCTTCGCCGACAACAATCAGTTTGATATTACGTTGCGGGTAACTGTCCTTGAGCGTTTCGAAGCTGACTTTGAGCAAGCCCAGGTTTTTCTCGGGTGCCAGGCGGCCGACGTGTATGACGCCGATATCACCTGCTTGCAGGCCCCAGCTTTCGCGCAGAGTCTGCGAACGCCTGGACGGGGTGAACAACTGGCTGTCGACGCCGCGAGACAGCAACTCGATCCTTTCAAAGCCGCGCCGCTCCAGTTCCACCTTCTGGCTGATGCTCGGCACCAGCGTCATGCGCGAGCGGTTGTGGAACCAGCGCAGGTAGTGGGTCAGCAGCCGGGTGATAAAACCCATGCCGTATTGCTGTGTGTACTGTGGAAAGTTGGTGTGAAAGCCACTGATCACCGCTATACCCAGACGCCGCGCTGCCCGTAGCGCCGACAGCCCCAGCGGGCCTTCAGTGGCGATGTACAACACATCCGGTCGACGCCGCTGCCAGCGGCGCAGCAGTTTGTGCATCGAAGACTGACCCCATTGCAACCCTGGATAGCCCGGTATCGGCCAGCCCCGGCACAGCAACAGGTCTTCTGCGGCACCTGCATGGGTCTCGTCATTCTGGCGCGGCCGAACCAGCTCGACCCGATGCCCGCGCAACCGCAACCCTTCACAAAGACGCCCCAGGGTATTGGCAACGCCGTTGATCTCGGGAATGAAGGTTTCAGTAATCAGGGTGACGTTAAGAATTTTGCTCATGAGAGCAGTTTCGGCTGGTTACATTTCGGTTATGTGGCGGTTGTGTGAACTTCAAGTGGCTTCACATCAACCGCCCCGATTCATCTCAATCGGCGATTTTCAGGATCGGCGATTCGCTCCATGGCTGCAGGTTTTGGCAGAAATCTCTGGTCGTCGACCACAGATCTGAGCTGCTCAAGGCTCATGTTTTCCATAAAAAAGGTCGAGCGGGGCTGGATATGTTTGCCTAGGGTCTGTTCCCGTTTCGACGTAACCCATTGATCTCTATGAGAACAGGCCCGTATTGTTGGAGTTCTCACACAACACCAATACGAGCCTGCAATGCCCCGATTAATGCTCAGTGATGAGCACTGGCCGAAGCTTCGAGAAATTTTGCTGCACGAATCGATCTACAACAAGCGAGATTTGCGCACCACGGTTGAAGGCATGCTGTACCGCATGCGTGTGGGTTGCCCTTGGCGAGACCTGCCGAAAGCGTTTGGAAACTGGAGCAAGGTCTACAAGCGGTTCAATGCCTGGTCTGCTTCAGGCAAGTGGGTCAAGGTGCTTGAGGTGCTGATGACCGATCCTGACATGGAGTGGGTTTTCATTGATGGCAGCTATGTAAAGGCTCATCAGCACAGTGCAGGTGCTGCCAGCACGCAGGACCAGGCCATCGGAAAAAGCCGAGCCGGTAACACCAGCAAGATTCACCTGGCTGTAGACGCTTGTGGGCTGCCCATTGCATTTGACGTGACCGGAGGCCAGACCAATGATTGTTCGCAGGCGGCCTCGTTGATTGCCAAGATGCCCAATGCAGAAGTGATCATTGCGGACAAGGGCTACGACACTGAAGCGATACGCGCTCAGGTCGAGCAGCAAGGCAGCAAAGTGGTGATTCCACGAAAGCGCAATTCTCTGAAAGGGAACGCAGATCTGGACAAAGGGTTATATCGCAATCGACATCTCGTAGAAAACGCCTTTGCCCGGTTGAAGCATTTCCGGGCGGCGGCTTCTCGGTTCGACAAACTCAAGAGAAACTATGAAAGCGTCATAGCAATGGCCTGCGCTTTTCTGTGGCTGCCAATGTGAAACGGGAACAGACCCTAGAGTGGCAGGTTCGGCCGCTGTAAGGTCTTCGACCCTCTGGCTCAATATCTGAGCAAACCTGCCTGATCGCGATTGCGGGAGTGTTTCAAGACCTGCAGGTCGGTTGGTATTGATGGGTTTGACTGTTGCGGTGTTTACGATGTTTTCCATTGCTCTATGGCTCCTGTTGTCTAGACGCAACAGAGCAAGCGCAATGCCAATATTGATATATTAGTTTGGTCCTACACGCTTGAGCCGAGTGGGCAGGGTGTTAATTTTTTTGGCCTACAGAGACGGCCTACATGAGATTTTTTGAAACGCTGGCAACGTTTGTTCTTTAGCGGCAACCGCTTGCCGACTGTCAGGTAGACGAGTTTGGTCATGGTTGTAAGGCTTGAGGTTTTTGTTTGTAGGAAGCTTCTTTATAGCTATATTTTTTGCAGGGTTTTGATTCGTCTGATAGCATTCGCTCTCTTTTCAAAGGGATATGAAATGTCAGATTTAATATATGCGCCACCGAAAGCCAGCCTGGAAAAAGATGAAACGGACAGTAGAGGTCCGGAATTTTATGTCGTGTCTCTAAAGAAATTCTTCATTCTGTATCTTTTGACATCGGGCTTTTTCGCGATTCACTGGTTTTATCGAAACTGGTCGCTGAACAAGAAATTTTCAGGCAGTAAGGTGTGGCCCGTTGCGCGTGTGATCTTCGCCGTTATTTACGCCTTTCCACTATTTCGCACTGTGGACAAAAGTCTGCGGCGACAGGGGCGTGGTCACATGGCGTACTGGGCGATTAGCGGCCTGGTGTTGCTGGCGTTGACTATTGCGGGGATGGTGCTTTCGCAAGGTGTTTCCGGGAATGTGCAATTCAAACCGGTCGGCGGCTGGCTGGTATGGGCGGTTCTGCTGGCCACTGCGCAAACATTTAATTTAATGCTGGTGCAGTCGAAGATGAATGCCGCGGCGCTTGATCCAGACGGAAGTACCAACTCAAGATTGACATGGGCCAATGGCCTATGGATTCTTGCCGGGTGTGCTATCTGGTTGATGAGTATACCGACCTACCTCTCTGCGTCTGCTGCAGCGTAGATACTACTGACGCCAATTGAAGTGCCGAACAGATCATTCATTACCTATTCGGCACTCTTTCAGGCTTTGTCGTCACTCAGCCAGTCAATCAGAGTAATCAGCCCAGGTCATTGACCAGTTGGCCGATCACTTCACCTACCTTGGCCAGGTCCGGAGCAGCCAGGCGATGTTCGTCGGCATACGAATACGCCACGCTGAACAGACCTGCTGTACGTGGGGAGTAAGACGGAGCGTCTTTCTCGAAAACACGATTGGTTGCTTCGGCGGTCAGGGAGCTGGAACTGATGACCAAACGTTCTTCCGGGTTATTTACGCCGTTGATGTAAACGTTGTCTGGATTGATCGACCATTCGGCCAGTTCACTGACCAGAAACGCACGAATTTTTTCTTCGATTGTGGCGTGTTTAGCGGCAAATGCAGCAGGGTTTACTGGAGTATTCATGATTTAACTTCCTTGTTAAGTTCATGTGTCGCATGTTCGATGGAAGCGGACTTCACATGAACGGGTTGTTTGAGGCTCTATTGAGCCTCAGTTGACAGGGCCTTGTGCGGTAAATATATATAGCGAGTGATTTTTATCAGATAGTCCGGGCCGTATTGCGCGGCCCGGTGATATTTCGGGGTTCAGCCTCGTGCCTGCGTCACCGGCAATGCATCCGCCCCGCGTTCGCGCACCCAGAACAATGTCGCACCGGCCACTGCGGCGGGCATCATCAGCAGGTTGACCACCGGGATCAGCAAGGCGACGTAGACAATGCCGCCGAAGCTCAGGCTTTGCCAGCGCTTGCTTTTCAGCCAGCCGAGCATTTCGTTCCAGCCCAGTTTGTGGTTGTCGGCGGGGTAGTCAATGTACTGGATCGCCATCATCCACACGCCGAACAACAGCCACAGCGGGGCGGCTATTATATTGGCCACAGGGATGAACGACAGAATGAACAGCCCGAGCATGCGCGGCAGCATATAGCCCAGCTTGCGGGCTTCGCGGGCCAGGGTACGTGGCACCATGGCCACCAGTTCGGCCCAGCTGAAATCCGGTGAATCGTCCACGCCACGAACCACGGCTTCGACTTTTTCGGAGAGAAACCCATTAAACGGCGCGGAGATGATGTTGGCGACCACGGTGAAGGTGAAAAACACCATCAGCAGGACCAGCACCACGAACAGCGGCCAGAGGATATAGCTGAGAAAGCTCAGCCAGTGAGGGAGCGTAGGCATGAAGGTGTCGACCCACAGCTCGAACTGGTGCACCGCCAGATAGATCAGGCCGCAGAACAACACCACATTGATGCTCAAGGGCAGCAGGACGAACAATCGCAAACCAGGACTGAGGACCAGTTTCAGTCCCTCTCTGAGGTATTGCGGGTCGGTAAGGGCGGGCGCGGGCATGGCAGTCTCCAGGTGCTTGAAAGGCGTGACCTTACCGGCTTTGTGATGCCATGAAAGAGTTGATGGCTGTCGGCGCTCAGCACCATTCCCCGAGCCCTGAACGCGCTTGCCGGGGCCGGATGTTCGCGCGAGTACACTGCTGTCGGTCAGTCACCCTATAGAAGTGACCTATGGGGTGGATTGTGAAACGATATTTCCTTAACCTTTGCTACCCCGATAGGCTTGGCACCAATTTCAGGACCTGTCTCAGGAGTCAGAACTTTCAGGATCCGCCGAGTGAATGGCACTTCCCCAAGTGTTTCGGCGGTCCTTTTTTATCCAGCTGTTTCGATTGCGGCTTGAACAGTCGGTCGACAGGAGTGTGTCATGTCAGACGTACGTCATTCCCGAGTGATCATTCTCGGTTCCGGCCCTGCCGGTTACAGCGCTGCGGTTTACGCCGCCCGCGCCAACCTCAAGCCTCTGCTGATCACCGGCATGCAGGCTGGTGGTCAGTTGACCACCACCACTGAAGTCGACAACTGGCCGGGCGACCCCCATGGCCTGACCGGTCCGGCTCTGATGGAGCGTATGCGTGAGCATGCCGAGCGTTTCGAGACTGAAATCGTCTTCGACCACATCAACTCCGTTGATCTGGCCGGCAAGCCGTTCAGCCTTCAGGGCGATAGCGCAACCTACACCTGCGATGCACTGATCATCGCCACCGGTGCCAGCGCCCGTTACCTGGGCCTGCCTTCGGAAGAAGCGTTCATGGGCAAGGGGGTTTCTGCCTGCGCCACATGCGATGGCTTCTTCTACCGCAACCGTGAAGTCGCGGTAGTCGGTGGCGGTAACACGGCGGTGGAAGAAGCGCTGTATCTGGCCAACATCGCCAGCAAGGTGACTCTGGTTCACCGTCGCGAAACCTTTCGCGCCGAGAAGATCCTGATCGACAAGCTGCACGCACGTGTCGCCGAAGGCAAGATCGAGCTCAAGCTCAATGCCACGCTGGACGAGGTATTGGGTGACAACATGGGCGTGACCGGTGCGCGTCTGAAGAAGAATGACGGGACCAGTGACGAGCTGAAAGTCGACGGCGTATTCATCGCCATCGGCCACACGCCGAACACCTCGCTGTTCGAAGGGCAACTGGCTTTGAAAGATGGCTACATGGTTGTGCACGGTGGCCGTGAAGGCAATGCGACTGCTACCAGCGTTGAAGGTGTATTCGCGGCCGGTGATGTGGCTGACCACGTATACCGTCAGGCCATCACCTCGGCTGGTGCAGGCTGCATGGCGGCACTGGACGTCGAGCGTTATCTGGACGGTCTGGCAAACGCCACGTTCTGATTGGCGTCCCTCCAGGCCTCTGCAACCAGGTTCTCGTGCCAATGCGTTGGCACGAGAACCTGTCAGCTCAAGCCTTGCGCTTGAGCGGCTTTCACACCTGCCAGCCCATACTCGATCAGCGCACGGATATTGCCGTGGTCGCTGCCTTCAGGTGTGGCTTGCACCGAGCGGTAGTGCTCGCCAAATGCCAACAGTGCCTCTTCATCGCTCAAACCTTCCAGCAATGCCAGGCCTAGCGTCTTGCAAGACCCTTCGTTTTGCCCGGCAGCATTGTCGACGGCGCCGTTTCTGAACGGCCGAGGCTGATAATCGTAACTTTCTGCGATAAAGGCCAGGGTATCAGCGAACACATGCTCGCCGCTGCGCAGGCTGGTGCGCAGCGAGTTCAGATCAGTCATGTTTGGGTTCCTTGGCGAACGCCGCTTGTTGTTCGGCGTTTGCTTCTTTCTGGTATTGAGCTTTCCACTCGCTGTACGGCATGCCGTAAACCACCTCGCGAGCATCATCGAGGCTGATGTCGATGTGCTTTTCATCGGCGGCGGCCTTGTACCACTTGGACAGGCAGTTACGGCAGAAACCGGACAGGTTCATCAGGTCGATGTTCTGGACATCCTTGCGGCTGTCCAGATGCGCGACCAGGCGACGGAATGCTGCAGCTTCGAGTTCGAGGCGTTCTTGCTCGGTCATGACGGGCTCTTTTCAATAGACGGTTCGCGTCATGATAAGAGTTTCAGCGTTGACCGGCGAGCGTGATCGATACCGATTCGGCAAAGCGCAGCGCATGCGGCTTGTCGACTTCCACTTCTGCGTAGGTCACGGCCTTGTGGCTCATCACCAGGTCCAGCACTTCCTGTGTCAGTCTTTCCAGCAGAGCGAAGCGGTTACCCTCGACATGCTGAATGATGGCCTTGGTGATGGTGCGATAGTTGAGAGCATGCTCGATGTCGTTGTCGCGAACGGCTTCCTGTGCGGCGTAGAGAATAGTCAGATTGATCAGCACATCCTGCTTGTTGACGATTTCGTCTTCGTTGATACCGATATATGTGCGCAGGCGCAGGTCCTTGACCCGGATGCGCGCGGTGCCAGGTTCGAGTCTTGCCATTATTGTCTGCTCCGTCCGATCAATTGCAGAAACTCCATGCGGGTGGTGCTCGAGTCACGGAAGGCCCCCAGCATCACTGAAGTGTTCATGGTCGAATTCTGTTTTTCGACACCGTGCATCATCATGCACATGTGCTTTGCCTCGATGACCACGGCTACACCTGCCGCCCCCGTGACTTGCTGAATGGCATCGGCAATCTGCTTGGTCAGATTTTCCTGAATCTGCAGGCGGCGGGCAAACATGTCCACAATGCGCGCGATCTTCGACAGGCCCAGCACTTTGCCGGTAGGGATATAAGCCACATGCGCCTTGCCTATGAATGGCAACAGGTGGTGCTCGCAGAGTGAATACAGCTCGATATTCTGGACAATGACCATCTCATCATTGTCGGATGCGAACAGGGCGCCATTGACGATTTCGTCGACGCTCTGGGTGTAGCCGTGACACAGATACTGCATCGCTTTGGACGCGCGTTTCGGGGTGTCCAGAAGGCCTTCGCGGTCTGAATCTTCACCAAGGCCGAGCAGAATGTCTCGATAGTGCTGGGGCAGGGACGAACTCATCAGAATGTTCCTCGGGGCGGCTTACTTGACGTGCCGTCCGCCGTTTACGGTCAGTGTTGTGCCGGTGACATAGGTGCTGTCCAGAAGGTAACGCAGGCTCTGGTAGATCACTTCTGCACCAGGCTCTATGCCCAGAGCCGATTTGGCCAGGGCGTTGGCGCGGTAGGCCGCATCGTCCTTGGGTTGAAACATCAACAGCGCCGGTGCTATGCCGTTGACTTTGACAAGAGGGGCGAACCGGGCAGCGAAGGACAGCGTCAGGCTTTCCAGGCCGGCCTTGGTTGCGCAGTAGGCGATGTGCTTGCTGCTGCCCTTGCGGGTCACGTCATCGCTGATATGCACGATGTCAGCGACTTCACTGGCGGTCAGCAACGGCTCACAGTGCAGATTGATCAGGTAGGGTGCCAGCATATGTACGCTGAACATACGCGTGAAGTTATCCGCTTCCTCGCCCGGGGTTTCTGCCAGCCACTCGGATGCATTGTGTACAACGGCACGCAGGCTTGAAGTCTGGGTTTTCAGTAGATCGATGAACGCCATGATCCCGGTTTCGCACGAAAAATCGCCGTAGAGGGCCACCGCTCCGGCCTGGCGCAGTTCCGTCACGCTTGCGTGTTCAGTGCGATAACTGATGATAACCCGATGCCCATGCTCAAGCAGTCGCAAGGCGCAATGCAGGCCTACGCGCTGGCTGGCTCCGGTGATCAGAATCGGTGCAGAAGATAATGTCATCGACAGCTCATGTATCGGTTATCCACAGTGGACGGGGATTGTACGGTCGATTGCTTCTTCCGGTTTACAGGAAAAGTTATACCAGAGAATTTTTTTGTACAACCCTGGGCGGGAGCAAGCCTTTGCAAGGCAGCGTTGCAAGGCACTGCCCAAGGGCATGATGAAGAGGTGAGGTTGTCAGAGGCGGCGAAGACCTGTACCTAAGTGCGGGGGTGTACAGGTCTTTTCGATATTACCGAGGGGATGGCGACTGTGCCGGGCGCGCAGGTGCCGCTGGCGTGCTCTGCAGCCAGGGTGCGAGCAGGCGCGTGGACAGGGGAATGAACAGGTAGACCATCAGCGGGGTAAGCACCGCTGTACTGATCATGATGCGCGGCAACAGGTCCAGATGATTGAGCAGCGGGCCAAGCAAGAAATTGAAGATCAGTGACACGGGAAAAAACGCCAGCCAGATCGCGACAGCCTGTTTCCAGCGTGGCGGGCGCTGATCGATTGCGCCGAACCAGCCATCAATACCACTGACGCGATGTTCCGAGGGTTGCGCGAAAAGACCGCTGCCGCGCACCAGCCAGGAGCGTCGAGAGGCGGAATGCTCCCAGGCGTGCATGGTGTGCTCATCGGTAAAGCGGAAAATGATCTGAAATTCATCATCGCCAGGCGGAGGCGCCAGCACCCCGGAACCCAGATACCCCGGGAAATCCGTGGCCAACTGTTCGCCTTCGTGCAGCCAGGCCATCATTTCATGGTAACGACCCTGTGCCACGCGGCGGGCAACCATCAAGGTGACGGGTGAGGTAGACATTGTGTATCTCCGGTAGAGGCGTGAGATTCCCGGGTAGGGAGGTCACATGCCGCGATCCGGGGTGGTGGGTCGCGACAGCTTCACTTGAAAAGCAAGCAAGGATTATTCCTGAAACGCTGACGGACCGGTAGAGCTTTGCGGTGTTGGCTGATTACTTGTGCAGGGAAGGGTGCTTGCGGCGATGCTCTTGGAGGATGTACTGACGCAAGCGCTCGGCGTCGTCCTTGCCATGCTTGCTGAAGTGATAGGCACCGAAACTGTGTTCGGTCATTCGCTCCAGCTTGCCGCGCATTGGAATAGGGGCCTGACCTGGCGGGTTGAACCAGGCGGAAAAGTTTCTCGGCAGCTTGCCTTCCTTGCGGTACTCAAGCAGCACCCCCTTGAACGACAGCTCGTGAACCCAGAGCGCCGTCAATGCACCCTTTTCGGTCTCAAGCGGGATTGGCTCTTCAAGCACGAGCCGCCAGGGGCGAATCTTCGGGCCTTCCTCGAAAATACTCGGTGCGCCCAGTTCCAGATGCAGCGCATGGAATTCGTCCTCGACCAGATGCAGAGGGAAATTCATCTGCTGGTTTTCGAACTGCGCATGGATCGTGACCTGCTCGTGAGCAGCCAGACGTGTCAGCAGATCCTGAATCTGAACCCCGCCATTGACCAGAAGGCTACGCGTGCTGTCGCGCACGTTCAGCTTCGGATTGCGCTGCATGCTCTGGATAAAATCCAGTTCAGCCTGTGTGAGGAGAGAATCAGGTTGCATTGGCGGAAAGCTCGGTCTGACCGGTTATTGAGAACAAAGACCATTGATTCCGCAAGTTGTTCGGACCGCTCATCATATTTTTCCATTTTAATATTTCAACTTGGCTGTGCTTTTTCCGTGCCGGCCAAAGGCAAAAGGGTCCGTAGAAAATTCAGATGGCATTCTAGGGCATAATGTTTCACTTTTTTTCAGCTGCTGCAGGAATAGCCATGAAAGTTGCCATCGTGTGTGGAACGGTTTACGGATCGGCCGAAGAAGTTGCCAGACACGCCTCTGCACTGTTGCGTGCCGCTGGTCACGAAACACTCGTCAACCCTAGGCTCGCGTTGCCTGATGTGCTGGCTTTCGAGCCTCAGGCCATCCTTGCGGTGACGTCGACCACCGGGATGGGTGAGCTGCCCGACAACCTCATGCCTCTCTATTCAGAGCTTCGTGATCTTTTGCCTGGCCAACTGCGTGGCTTGCCGGGTGGTGTGATCGCATTGGGTGATGCCAGCTACGGCGACACCTTCTGTGCAGGCGGCGAGCAGATGCGTGAATTGTTCGCTGAACTGGGTGTGAATGAAGTGCAGGACATGCTGCGTCTGGACGGAAGTGAAAGCGTAACCCCGGAAACCGACGCCGAGCCTTGGCTGGCAGCGTTCATCAAACACCTGGGCTGAAATCATCCCGCTGCTTTATTGCGCATGATTCAGCACTGCGCGTGTTGATTGTGACTGGCAGGTACCTGGACGACACTCATCGCAACGTTTCCTTTGATCCTGGAGCCTGCGATGAGTGAGTCAGTGCGTTTTGAAGATAAAGTCGTGATTGTGACGGGCGCAGGAGGCGGGCTGGGAAGGGCTCATGCGCTGCTGTTTGCAAAGCACGGCGCGCGAGTAGTGGTCAACGACCTGGGCGGTTCTGCCCATGGCGAAGGGGCCAGCGCTTCTGCTGCTGATCGCGTTGTGGCCGAGATTCGTGAAGCCGGTGGCACCGCTGTGGCCAACCATGACTCGGTGACCGACGGCGGGCGCATAGTGCAACACGCGCTCGATGCCTTCGGTCGCATAGATGTGCTGGTCAACAACGCTGGCATCCTGCGCGACAAGACCTTCGCCAAAATGGAGGACGCCGACTGGGACCTGGTTTACCGCGTCCATGTCGAGGGCGCCTATAAGGTCACACATGCCGCCTGGCCATACCTGCGTGAGCAGAACTACGGGCGGGTGATTTTCACTTCATCGACATCCGGCATCTATGGCAATTTCGGCCAATCCAATTACGCAACCGCCAAGCTCGGGCTTTACGGACTGACTCGCACCCTCGCGCTGGAAGGCCGCAAGCACCGGATTTTCGTCAACGCCATAGCCCCGACCGGGGGCACGCGCATGACCGAGGGGCTTATTCCTGCCAACGTATTCGAGCTGCTCAAACCTGAACTGATCAGCCCGTTGGTGGTGTATCTGGGCAGCGAACAGTGTCAGGACAGTGGCGATCTGTTTGAAGTGGGCGGCGGCTGGATCGGCAAGGTCCGTTGGGAGCGCAGTCAGGGAGCATGCTTCGACCCCCAGGCGGGCTTCAGCCCGGAGGACGTTGCTGCACAATGGCAGACGATTGGTGATTTCGATCAAGCCGCGCACCCCGCCGACAATATCGAGGCGTTGAAAGAAATGATGGCCAATCTGCAAAAATACGCTAATTAAGCAGGTTCTGAGATATGCGGCGGCTTTGGAAAAGAAGTCTCTGTTTGGTGCACGACTTTATAACTGGTTAATTATTTATCGGAATTTTTACCGTGTTCTGTAAGAACTGTCTTTTGGCTTTGTAGGTTTGGTATGGATTTCTGTACAACTATTCATTAAGCAGCTTTTACTCCGATATGAAGTTTGAACACATTCATATAGGGAGTATCACGTGGGAAGAACAATGTGGGGTGACCTGCCACCGGTCACTGTTGCTGCGCCGCCTGAAAGACTCAAGCTCAAGAAGGCCGCAGCGCAGGTCAGTCAGGTGTTGCAGGAGGTCGGTGAGAATGCCGTTGCGCTCAACTCGCTGGCGATGGAAAAACGCAAGATGAAGCCACTGTTCAAGGGTTTCAACCCCGAACAGATTACGCCCAAGGATCTCAACAGGGCAGGAATGATCTTGTACAAGTTCGGGATGATCGACAATCATACGGCCGAACTCATGAGTCGAGCGGGCGATGAGTTCGACAAGAAAGGCAAGCTGGTCGACCCGAGCAAGGAAATCAATGCGCTGGAGTTCTTTGCCAATCGGATCATTGAAATGAAAGAAAAGGCAATGAGCGGAGACCCGTACGCCAAAGTGTTATTGCCTGATTACATTCGAACGATTCATATCATGCAGAATCTTCAAACGTTTGCCGAGTCTGGCGACAGTCACGAGATGCGCAAGATCAAGGATATGGAAAACAAGGGGCTGGTCAAAAAAACACCAAACGCCAAAGCGTGAGGGTGTCTTGATACTAAAACGTCCGGCAATAAAAAAGGCCGCTGCATGGATAGCCACGCAGCGGCCAAACAAAACGCAGGATCAAGGGAGCTTGCAAATCCACGTCGATTTAACGGGCGCAGGTTACCCGCCATCACTGTTCTGAAAAATCCCCGTACAGGATATGCAGCATTACCCGACAGGTAACAATTCGCGGGGAGTGTGCCAGTGGCTCAATGAACGCTGTGGTTCGCTGGCAACCGACTCAGGCGCTCGGCAAGCTCGATTCGTTGCAGTGGGTCTTCGCTGAGCAACAGCGCGCGTTCCAGGTCGAAACGTTCGGCCTGCGGGCATTCAAGGAGTTGATACAGGCTGGCACGGGCCAGGTGATCTCCGCTGGTTGCCTGACCCAGCTCGACGATGCGGTCGGCATCTTTGAGCGCAGCGAGAAAATCATCGTTGATCTGATGCAGATGCCGCAGGTTACGCGATAATCGCTGCAGCATGCTGGTGGGTGTGGCGCGTGTCATGTGTTCGGCGCGCAATTGCATGGTCGGGCCGAATTGCCGGATCAACAGCTCGCGGCAGTCTCTGGGGTAAAGCCTGCGCCCGCTGCAGGGGTCGAGCAAATGATCGGCACCTGGCACACGCAGCAGAAAGTGGCCTGGAAAGTTCACGCCCTCCAGCGCAATCTCCAGCCGCCGTGCTATCTCCAGCGCGATCAGTGCCAGCCCCAATGGCTGGCCGCGACGCTGCTGCACAACCTTGTGCAGCAGCGCCGAGTCGGGTTTGGGCGGGTTCCAGTCATCTTGCTGAAAACCCAGTGCATTGAGTTGTCGCAAAAGCAGTTGCGCGAGTTCGGGGGCAGGCAGGACCGGCAGCGCAGCGTCGATCTGGCGCTGTAACTGGTCCATGTCACTGATCACCGCATGCCGGGCAAAGTGTGCGTCATGCTCGCTCGACACCCATAGCGCTGCTTCAAACACCGAGGGCGGTGTCTGTTGCAGGCAGGCCAGGCAATGCTGACGTGGAGTCATCGACCGCTCCGTGCAACTGAAAATCCAGTAGGAAGACTCTTTGTAGCCCCGCGCGGGAATTTCGTCCAGCGCCAGTTGTTTCTACTTGTTCAGGGCTTTTATCAAGTCGGGCGTCACATAGTGCGGACCGTCGAACAGGTACAGCGGATAGCCATCGAAAGCCGCTATTTGCGGTTTCAGTTCGGCAGCCGTCGCCGGTCGGAAACCTCCACCCACTTGCGGGCGAAACGCTTCGACGATGATTCTGACGCGATTTTTGCCCAGCCGTTTACGTAACGCGTCTGCGTAGGTTCGGGCAACCGGAGCGGTGCGCGCATAGACACCCACACCGTCCTGAAAGAACACGCCGATATCGTCCGGCAGCCAGGTTTTCAGCCAGTCCGCAGTGGCGGCGGGGCCGATGTTGGCACCATCGTAGACGCTGATCCATAACGGCCTGGGCAGCTTCGCCAGCAGCGCGGGTAATTCCTTGGCACGACTCCAGCTGGGGTCGACCTCGGCCGGGAAATACCAGCCAGTGACATTAAGCGGCGTTTTCACTTTGGCCAGCTGTGCCGAAAGCACCGCCAACTGTTCGATATTGTCCCGTGAGCGGTTTTCGCTGAAGTACCCCGCCAGCCCGAGAATCACCTCCTGCGCCCAAGGCTCCTTGGCGATCCGCGCCCAGTCCGGCAGCACCGGCACGTTGGTCATCTGAGTACCTGGTATGAACGACTGGTCATCGACCGCCGTCCACTGCACGAGCAATTGCCGTGCGCCGAGTTTGTCCCAGTTGCCGCTTATGCCCACCGTTGCGTTATCCGGTTGCCAGACGATGCCGACAATTCCCGGCCCGCTGGGCTGTATCAGTTGATACAGCTCGCTGGAGGCGAGGGTCAGCGCACCTACCAGGGCGGCTGCCAGCGAGGTCTTGATCAATATTGTCTGTCGTAGCAGTGCGGCCAAAGCCTTCAAACATTACTCCCTGATGGATGACTCGCGATTGTCACCACGAGAATGTCATACGTGCGAACACGCCTTGTGCGCGGTCGTCGCCAAAGACTTTCTCGCGGTATTGCACCGAGAAGTCGACATACGACTGTGGCGCCTTGTACGTGTCCTCGCGAAACCAGTAGCGTACGCCGGTACCAACACCCAGCCCGCCAGCGTTACCGGATGACGTACTGCTGCGGCCCAGGCTGTCGACTTCGCTACGCATCTTTGAATCGTAGTCCACTGCGGCGACCACATGTGGAAACACCGCCAGCCTGGGGCTGATGCTGTCCAGACGAAAGCTGCGTCCGACCTGCCATTCACTGTTGAAATAGTTGCGCTTGTCCTGCAAATAACGCCCACCTTCCGCATACAGCTGCGAGGTCCACCAACTGGGCACGTCGACACGCAAGTCAGTGCCGATGCTGGAGCCGTAGCCCAGACGTACCAGCCAGTCGCCATCGGCGTTGGAATTACCCAACGGAAAGGTGCGCTCAAAGGCACCGATGACGTTGACTGAGCTGAACGGCTTGACCCTGATCCCCAGCGCTCCCTGCAATGCATCCGCGCCGGTGTCGGAGTCGCCGTCCTTGCTCCACAACGTGTCGGTCACGCGCCCGTAAAGTTCGACGAAGCGTGCATTGCGGTAGCCCAATGGGCGCCAGAACACTTCGGTGCTGTTCTGCACACTGTCAGTGTTGCTGCTCGGTGCGCTGTTCAGGCCGCTGCCGCTGCTGGTGCTGGCACCGCGATACGTCGTGGTGTTGGTCAAACCCCATTCACGGGACAGGTCGGAGACGGCGCGTCGGGTATCGAACACCTGTTGCGCCGGCATCTGCAAATCACCGGCCTTTTGATAATCGAGCACGCGTTTGAAGTAGGCGATGGCCTGTGCATCGTCCGGTGTACGCATGGCGCTGTAGGCTGCGTCCTGAACTTCACGCGGCTTGAGTCCGGAGCTGCGGTCGACCCGTTTGAACTCGTCCAGCGCGCCACGATCGTCGCCCGCCTGGCTGAGGAAATAGGCAATCTGCACTTCATCGCCGGGTTGCAGTTCGCCCGCATCGCGAGCTTTCTGCAGACGTTGCAGTGCCTTACTCGGCTGGCCCATCGCTGCGTACAAGGAAGCTTGCTCGCGCAGGGGCAGATTACCCACGGCGAGTGCCTGAGCGAAGTCCTGACGCGCACCGTCCTGATCGCCCAGGCGTTGACGCATTTGTCCGCGCTGGACGAGCAGGGTGGCGTCGTTGCCATTGAGCGCCAGTGCTTCGGTAGCCGCAGAGCGCGCTTCGGCATATTGCCCCTGGGCAATCAGGGCGCTGACCAGCAGCTTTCGGTAAGCCATCTGTTTCGGAAAACTGCGAACAGCCTCCCGCGCCTCGCTGACAGCGGTGTCGTTATCTCCGCGTGCCAGTGCCTTATAACCCGAGGCTGCCTTATCGACTGCTGCCTGTTCCTGAATCGCTGCCAGCTGTGCTTCGTCCAGACGCTGCTGACGTTGCAGCGCCTCGATCAGCATCATGCGGTAATCAAGATTTTTCGGTGCCTGTGCGATGGCCTTGCGCGCATGGTTTGCCGAGCCGTCGTAGTCGCGATTGGCATACGCACGCAGCGCCTGATTGCCCTCCAGATAGCCCGGTTTTGGGCGAGCCTTGGGGAAGCGCTGAGGGTGATCTCGTCGGTATTTGTCGCGTTCGGCCAGGGCAATCAGATCGCGCAACTGATCGGCATCCGCACGCTGACGCAACGCTTCGCGCGCCTTGGCGATGGCCAGGTCGTAGTCCTTGCGGTTGTAGGCCATGTAGGCTTCGTTGGCGATGGCATAGGCGGGTCCGGTCAACGGCAGGGGCAGTGTTTCCGCCTGGCTGAGCGGTGCAACAAGACCCAGGCCGCTCACCAGCAGCGACAGGATGAAGGGGCGCTTCATAGTGGCTGCTCCGTTTGATCGTCAGATCGGTAATGGTTGTGCTGACGTGCCACAGCCTGTTCGATGGTTTCTCTGGACAGCACGCCGATGTCGACCAGGTAATCGCCGATCCGGCCATGCACATGCGGGCGGTAGCCGAGCATGGCTTTCTGGAACACTTCGCGGTCCAGCAGGCCTTGCTCGATCAGCAGATCGCCGAGCAGTGGCGCTCTGGCTGGAAGCGGCTGACCCTCGACCACCTGAAGCTGACGCAATTGCGCGACGATGTCGCTTTCACGGGCAATCAACTGCACCGGCTCGGCACCCAGTTGCTCGGTAATCTGTTGCAGACCGTCAGGCGGCAGCGGGCTGGCCACGGCAATTTCCTGGCGACCCAGCGCATTCATTTGCAACGGCACGACACGCCAGCGCAGGCAGAACTCATCGGCCAGCACATCGTTTGTCGCACGTTTGCCGGCAATGTCGAATACCCGTGGCAGGTCGTTCTGAAAAGCGATGGCCTCAGCCAGGGTTTCATCGTCGAGCCAGCCGTGGCTAAGCAAAATCCTGCCCAGCGGCAGCTGACGGGTCTGTTGTTCAGCCAGTGCGGTCTGCAGTTTTTCGTCGTTGATGGCCTGCCATGAGATCAGCACGCTGCCCAGACGACGTGGCGCGACGGCGACCAGATCGGTAGACGGAAAGTCATGCATGGTCTTGTCCCAGACCAGCTTGCGGTTGAGCACTTTGCCCACCAGAAACATGCGCCAGGCGCGTGCCGCAGCCATGAAGTTGACGAAGTTGCCCACCACCATGCGCGGTATGGACAACAAGCCATGCTGCCAGCCGTACAGAACAGTGGTGAAGTAGCAGCGGTGCAGAATTCGCCACAGCAATGCGATGCCGTTGGCCACCAGCAGGTACTGAATGAGGCCACTGGTTTCAAACGGTGTCGGAAAACTGGTGTTCCACAGGCCGCTGGAGCGCAGAACTATCAACGCCAGCAACTGAATCAGAATCGCATAAGCCAGGATACTGACGAACGAAGTCACTACGCCCTTGCGGTCCCGAAACAGCAGGTAACGGTTGGCCAGCGACCCGGTCCAGCCCATTTGCTCCCAGCCCTGCAGGCCGATGCCCAGAGTCCAGCGTGCTTTCTGGCGAAAGGCGGTACGGAAGGTGTCCGGGAAAAATTCACGCACACACAGCGGCATTTCCAGCATCGACTCATACGGCTTGCGGAACCACGATTTGCGCAACACCCGAAATTGCACAGGGAAGCGCACAAAGATCGCCTGCATGCCGTATTTCGCCAGCCGAGCGCCTACATCGTAGTCTTCGGTCAGGCTTTCGGTATTGAAGGGCTGGTTCTGGTTTTCATCGGCCAGCACCATCAGTGCACGTCGCGAGAAACAGGTGCCGACGCCCGCCGAAGGCACGGTGTCAGTCATGCTTTCGCGTACCACCAGATCCTTGCCGTGCCATTCGGCAAACTCGTCCATGTAGGTGCCGGCCACCCATTCGTACCAGTTGCGTTCCAGCGACACGACCGGTAACTGGATCATGTCCTTGCGTGGCAGCAGGTAATTGAACAGGCGCAGTTCAAGCGGGTGCAGTACATCTTCGCTGTCGTGCAGGATGGTCCCGGCAAACTGTACAGCGTGGGTTTTCTCATACAGAAAAATCGCCTGTATGACCCAGTTCAGGCAGTCGGCCTTGCAGGTCGGGCCGGCGTGCGGCACCTCCACGCGGTGCAATTGCTTGTAACGACGACGCATGCGCTCCACTTCATCGATGGTGCGCTGGTCGTTGATGTAGGTGCCGACGAACACTACGTAGTTCTGGTAATCGAGCGTCGACACCATGTTTTCGATCATCGGCGCGATGACGTCGTATTCCAGCCAGGCCGGGACCATGATCGCCAGCGGCTGCTCGTCGCGGGCAATCAACTGCTCGGCAGTCAGTGGCCGGTAGCGACGTTCGGCGGTGAACTTGCGGTACAGCCGCCTGGCCCAGTACCAGATATCGATGAACAGGTCATCGATACTCGATACCAGGATAATCAGCCCGACAACGATCGTCGCGACTTCCAGCACGCTGTAGTAATGGGCCAGCCAGTAAGGCCAATAGAGCGACGTCATTGCGGCGGCCCGTTACGAGCGATTGCGACGGGCGCTACGGCCAGCCAGCAACAGGATGAGAAAGAGTACGATGCCAGCCGGAATCAGCCACAGCAGCGATGGTTTGCGCCAGGCTTCGAGGCCAGTGCTTTGCTCGTCCTCGATCATCTGGCTGCCGGTCGGGTCCTTGGCGTCAAAGGTGGCGATCGGGCCGTTGTCAGCCAGCAGCGTGGCGTTGCCGCGCTCCAGCAGCAGCGGGCGCTCGAAAACCGGGGCCTGACCACCAAGCGTGCGATAGACCATACCGTGCTGGCCGCCCGCGTCGATCACTTGCAGCGAGGCCAGGTGGTTGAGGGATTTGAGGTCGAGCAGCGTCTGCTCTTTGTGATTGATCAGCAGATGCCCGTCGTTGCTGGCCTTGACCGACTCGGCGCCATCCCTGACTGGCAGTTCGAACGCCAGAAACGCTTTGGCGGGCGTCACGGCTACGCTGGCGTCATCGCTGACGCTGAGTTGCGCACGCAACGGCGAGACACCGGAAGCGCTGGCGACGCGGATCACTTGCGGCAGGCTGCTGGCCGGGCGCTCGAGATAGGCCTTGGGCACCATTATCTGGGTGTCCGTAGCGAAGCGTGCCGCCATGCCCGAGAAGTTTTCGTCGGGAGTGATCTTGTCCAGCACCACATGGCTGGTCGGCAATACCGAGATCGGGAACGCCTGCGGCGTCTCCAGGCACTGGTTGCTGACCGGCTGACGCTGGAACGAGACGCGCAAGGTGTTCTGCGCTGCCAGTGCATATTGCGGAATTCTTGCTTCGATGCGCTCTTTCTTGCCATCGGCAGTCAGTTGCATCGCACCAATCAGGTAGTCATTGAGAAACAGCGTCGCAACCGGTGGCGTTCCGGATGCACCGGGGGCCGCAGCGACATCAATCATCGCAGTTACCGGTACGCGCCCGTCATAGGCCACGCTGCCCAGCGGGAACGAGGCGCTCCAATCGGTTTTAGCCAGCACATCCACCGTGCCGGGCTTGCCGCCCAGGCGCGTCAGCGCAACGCGACCGTCTTCGCTGAGCGGCATCGCGGCTTCTTCGCCAATGGTCAGCTGACGATTGCGCGCCAGTTTGTTCCACGCTGAACTGAACAGGCCGATGGCCTTGTTCGCCGACTCCGGCTTGATCATCAGCAGCGCGCGATTGCCCAGCAGGGCCAGACTCACGTCCTCGGTGCTATTGGCGAGCGGTTGCTTGATATGACGTTCGCGCCACTGGCCCAGTGCGCTGGCCGCCGAAGCATCCAGACCCTGCACCTGCGCCTGGAGAGCGTCCATGGCGTCGTCGATTGCCTTGAGCAGTTGCGGATCGCTGATCGCCAGGTCGGCCTGCAACGCAGGTGTCTGGCCAAGCATCAACAATGCACCGATTTCCGCCGGGTCGCGCAGGGTGTATTGACCCTTGCCTTCGAGCCCTGCAAACGCCGGAATCTGCTTGAGTTCTGCCGGAATATTCAGGCCGCTCAGGTCCACGCTGTCCTGCACGGCAGGAAACGGCAGGATGCGTGCCTGTTTACCGATGCGTTCCAGCGCTACGCCCAGACGCCAGGCGGCGTCGTAGCTGGCGCTCGACAAGGTGCCGGGTGCGACCAACAGGCCAGGTTTGCCGGGCAGCGCGTTCCACGCTGCACCCACATCCTGCAACTGGCTGGCGTCATAGCCGTAAGTCAGGCGCGTGTGCGGATCGATGCGCAGCACATTGCCGATGGCGCGTTCGTCTTCGCAGAGCACTTTCGAGATCACAGAGGACCAGGCAATGCCCAGGCGCACCGAGCCGCTTTCCCGGGCTGCCTTGTCGACGCCCAGTACGGCGCTGGCATTACCCTGTTCTTCGTTGAGGCCCAGCGCGCGCACCGGATAACCGTCCAGCGACAGTAGCAGTGTGTTGCGGCCTGCTTCGCCATTCAGATAGCTGGCGTCAAAATTCAGCGTCGCATCCGTCAGCGGCACATTGGCGGGCACTGGCAGGTAAAGTTCACGGCGCGCATCAGTGGCATTGAGAATGATCGGGCGATCAATGCCCAGTTCCCTCAGCTCGATCACACGCTCCTGACGACTGTCGGCAGTGATTCGGTTGATCGCCTGGGTCAACGGGCTTTCGGCAGCCAGGGCAAACGCTGGCATCAGAGCCAGCAGGCTCATCCCGCAGGCAAGGACGTTCAGCGTGCCCATGTTTACGGCAACGGAAGATTTCATTGTGCAGATCTCGGTAAAGGCTCAAGGCCATTGGGTCTTGATACAGGCTGCCGGTCTGCTACAACGTTTTTCGGGCACTCGGTCTGAACCGGGTGCCCGTATCGTCTGCGGACTGCTTCCTGCGGATATGTTTGGTGTTCTTTTGCGCTACCTGCGCGTGTTCTCGCTAACCTGCCATCGAGCGCATCTGGTTATGCTGGTGCTGAGGCTGAGGCTGGATCAGCGTGTCGAGCTGCACATCGACCGGGTCGGTGCGATAACGCGGCAGCTCGGCGACAAATTCATCCACCGGACGACCCATCAGGGCATCGACGATGCGCGCACTGGCCTTGCCGTCGCCGTAAGGGTTGGCGGCATGGGAGGCTCTCTGCCATAGGGCGTCATCATCAAACAGGGCGTTCACGCCACGAATGATCGCGTCGGTCTCGGTGCCCACCAAGCGTACGGTACCCGCGGCGACTGCCTCGGGACGCTCGGTGACATCGCGCATGACCAGCACCGGCTTGCCCAGCGACGGCGCTTCTTCCTGCACGCCGCCGGAGTCGGTAAGGATGACGTGGGCGCGTTGCATAAGGCGCACGAACGACAGGTAATCCAGAGGCTTGATCAGGTGCACGTTGGGCAAGTCGCCCAGGTGCTCGGTGACCGGCCCCAGTACGTTGGGGTTCAGATGCACCGGGTAGACGATTTGTATGTCGTCGCGTCGGGCCAGTTCGCCCAGCGCCTTGCAGATATTCAGGAAGCCGTCGCCAAAATTCTCGCGCCGATGCCCGGTCACCACCAACACCCTGCGTTCAGGTACCAGAAATGAAAACTGGCGATCCAGTGCGTGGCGCAGCTGGCGGTTGCTGTCGATCCGCTGAGCGGTCAGGTGCAGGGCGTCGATCACTGTATTACCGGTCACGAACGAGATACCTTGCAGGCGCTCGCCCAGCACGTTGCGGCGCGACTCGGCCGTCGGTGCAAACAGATGATCGGAAATCAGATCGATGCAGCGGCGGTTCATCTCTTCAGGCCATGGCTGACGGATGTCACCGGTGCGCAAACCGGCTTCGACGTGGCCGATGGGGATGCGGCGATGAAAGGCCGACATGGCCGCCACCATTGCTGAGGTTGTGTCGCCATGAACCAGCACCCTGTCCGGTTTCATCTCGTCCAGAATCGGATCGATAGCCGCGTAAAGCGCCGCGGTCAGGGAGTTCAGCGTCTGATCGGGGCGCATCACATCAAGGCTGTAATCGGCTTTGAGCTCAAACATGTCCAGCACCTGTTGCAGCATGCTCTGATGCTGTCCGGTGATGCAGATTCTCGAATCGATACCCGGCTCTGCGGCCAGTGCTCTGACCAACGGAGCCATCTTGATGGCCTCTGGGCGAGTGCCGAATATGGAAAGGACCTTCATCCTGGGTTGCTGACCAGCCATTATTTCCTCCCGCGCTTTGAGCGCGCCGCGCAATAGCAAAGCAAGGCTGAGAGCAGCGTGGCCAGCTGGCGAGTTAATGAGTTTCTCGGGCGGGGAAGATCGGAGTGCATAGCTCGATATTCACTTCAATGTGATGTAGCAATGTGCCTTGTTACCCGGAATTGTCGGGATTATTAGCAGAACAAAATAATAAAGCAAAATGTTTTATTAACTATTTTTCAAAGAAATAGTTTTCAGGAACTTTGGTTTTTCAGGATGGTCAGTTCAGGGTTATAACTTTTGAAAAATCCGTTTTGCCCAATGAATACGGGGGTTTGCGGGCGCATGATAGAGTCGGTCAGGCTGTTTTCAAAGGTCGCTAATGTGCTGAAAGTCGCCATGATGGCAAAAAGTTCCAACAAAAATAGGCGTGCTGTGGCGTGCATCACTACAGCAGAATACTGACGCCTGATTAATGACAGGAAAAGCGAAGGGGTTCACAAAAATGGCGCTGATATAATGACAGTGTGGAACTTTGCTTTTGTATCGAGTTTGATGCGCTGCAGGTGAACGAGATGTTAAGGAATAGCTTACATACCGCTAAAGTTAGGTGAGCTGCACTATTGAGTTGTAGCAGCAATGCGGGCAGTTGCCCAGTTATTAAATGAGAATGATTAGCGAACCCCTCCGGATGAGGGGTCGCAGTGCAGAACGCAATCAGTCTTCTGACTCGGCAGGCTCCGACAGCTCACTGAGTGCAGTCGCGTTGTTTTTGAAGGCGGCGGCAAAGACGGCGCGATTTTTCGCCATGTAGATACTCGCATCCTCTGCATGCTTCTCCGAGATGCCCGGCACGTTCTTGATCAGGACGTCGGTGAGAAGCTCGGCCAGCTCAAGCATTTGATCGTGCGCATCGGCGAGTTTACGGTCCACGAAAGTAGTCTCCAGATCGCGGGTGCTGCGGTAAAGGGTTTCAACAGCCATTTTGGCCTCGTCGTGTTATCCAGTGTTGAAAGGGGCTAGACCCGGACGTTCAGCGCTTCACGCTCTGACCAGCGGGTATGCAAAAGCAGTGATCCTGCAAGACCAGCATGCCGGTCAGGTGTAGCGGGGCGCTGCATGCATATCCAAATGAGGGTCTGCATGAAGGCCGCTCTCCGACGCATCGGCGTTGAAGGTGATTTCTTGATTACTGTGTTTTTATACAGTAAAAAGGCTGCACCAATCAACCCCTCTCTGAATAGTGGCGTTTAAGCATCTTTTTTGCGCCGCAAATGTGCCTTGCGACAACCCGTCGCGCTCTCAACCATAGCCTATGGCCCTGTTCCTGCTTTAAAAAGCAGGCCACAAAGGTGTCACGAGTACCCGGCGTCATCCGGTCGGCATAAACGAAGGTTCAGAGGTAGAGCGTCATGGGAAACAAATGGGCAGTAAAGATAAGACACCGCGTGCATGGCCAGGCCGAGTCACTGGGTAATCTCTGCGTCGAGAGCTTTCACTTTCTGGCGCTGTTCGCGATTGGCGCGATCACTGCCTGGGCGTCAGTGGTTGCGTTCCTGGGCATGGTCGAGAAAGGCAACGTCACGGTCGATGACATCCTGCTGCTGTTCATCTACCTGGAACTGGGGGCGATGACCGGGATTTATTTCAAGACCAACCACATGCCCGTGCGCTTCCTGATCTACGTTGCGATCACTGCACTGACCCGCCTGCTGATTTCCGACGTGTCCCACCACAACCCGCCGGACATCGGCATCATCTACCTGTGTGGCGGCATTCTGCTGCTGGCGTTTGCAATTCTGGTGGTGCGCTACGCGTCTTACAAATACCCGTCGGCGAAGATTCCCGATTCGTCCAGCGCGGTCAAAGGCGCGGTGACGGAGGAGAAGGGCGAGATCTGATCGAGACACTCGCGGCATCGGTGATCGATGCCGCCAGCGTGTTGCATGGAAGTCGCTTGTCAGTTAAGCCACACACCGGCATGCCAGTGCCAGCCGTCTCCGGCGCTTTCCCAGTGCGGATGCACGTAGTGGTAGCCAGGTCGTTCCGCCTCCCAGTGACCATGAACCGGCACGAAACGCTGCCCGTTCCAGTGCCAGTAACCGCGCGCCCAGATGTAGCCGGGACGAGGCGCTGGTTCTACTTCGATTACCCGCTCAGGGGGTGGTTGCGGGGCGATGACTTCTTCGACGTATTCGTGATGTACGTGTGGTCGCTCATGGACTACCCGCTCTTCGACACAGCCTGACGCTATCGCAAGTGATGCGATCAATACCCCATACCTTAAGAACATGTTGCCTCCTCGGAATCATCCGCAGGTGCAGTGGCGCTGAACGCAGTGCCCAGTCGCTCGAATGTTTCTGCGCAAGAGTTGTTGTATCAGGATGTATCTGTACTTTTGCTGAAGAGGCGGGAGGGAGATTGATGGCGAATTGCCCGATTTTTCAGTCGTTGCAAGCTGCTTCAAGGGGCGTGTCGAGTATGGGATTTTTTTTGAAATTGGCGACCAGGCGACCGCGATATACGCTGCTGAAGATACTCAGTGAATGTATCTGATAAAAAACGGCATCAATAAATTCCATACCGATTCAGCGCCATCTAAGGCACTGAACCGGAAGAAGAGACCCCCCGTCAAACCCCGGCATTCACCGCAGCCTGACTCTGCGACCACAGACCATTGGCCGGACCGGGTGTTTTTTCAGCGTGGCACCGTCGGTCATCGCTGCAAGAATCTTGATCGCGCTTTCGCCACGCTCGATGGCGATGCCGAATTGCACGCTTTCTATAAGCTTGCGCAGGCGTTGCGGGTCATTGCGTTGCGCTGCGCTGATCAGACGCTTGGCAACGACTCCGCATTCGTTGGACAGGGTCAGCATGATGCTGCCGTCCAGCCCTTGAATGCTCAGATTCACCCGATAGTCGGGGTGAAAAGTATCCGTGATCATCTGAAAAGGATTGTCCATATCATTCACCTGCTAAATGGTCTGCGTAAGTTGACCGGGTAATAGTCCTTTTGGTTCTCGACGACTGATCAGCGGTTGCGTTACTCCTTCGCTTGCTGCTGACAGGTTTGCTGTCGTCTTTCGCGTTGATGAGAGGTGTCGTTTAAGACGCTTTAACGCACCCACGGCGTGAGTCCGCGCCTGGAGGTGGCCGTCCTGATGGCCAGCCTCGTAGCGCGTACTACAGGACACTGCATGGTTCGGGCCATATTGCAGGGGTGATGCGCGAGAGGCCGCTGAACGGGAGCCCGCTGAACGGGAGCCCATTGCAGTTGCTTCACGGCTTACTCTGCTGCAATGCGAACCGGTCGATCCGGCCGGCAAACGTGCTCTCGAAAAGGGGAGGAGAACACTTCCCGGATATGGCCTGCTCCTTTCGCGACTGCAGTTTGCGTACGACTTTTTCGAGTGATTGTCTGACACTCCGACAACCGAATTCTGGCGTCAGAGATTCGTAAAGACGGGTCGAAACCGTACTCGCCTGCTGTCCAGGTCCTGACGTTGACCGTCTTGCTGCAGAGCGGCGGGATGAGTGTTGAACGCTTGTCGGCATGAAGGGCTGAGCCGACTGCTCATGTAGGCGAGCGGCTTGATTTTTTGCTCGCCGATGGCTGTCAGATGCAGCGCTCGGGCTGCCCGGTGCTGAATGTTAAATTCGATGGACGGCAGCCGGCGATCGAGATGGCTGCGAGGCGAGCGATGGTGCAAGGTGGCCAAAGCTGTGCAGCGAGCATTTGTGGTGCGCATTGATTGGGGCACAACCGCGTGTAGGGCACGCTGGTCGACAGATTGTCGGCGTGCGTGGAGCGTGCGCTTGCCCACTCATGGGGAACAATGCATGGCAAGCAAAAAGGGCGAACCGCTGCCGGTTCGCCCTTTTTTTGCAAAACGTGTCAGTGGAACATCAGGTCAGACGAGCGGCTTCTTTCTCCTGCTCTTTTTCCAGAAATTCTTCTTCGAGCAGCGCGTCCGGGCTGACCGGATCTTCATCCTGTTCGGCGATAATCGGTGCGGCACCTCGTTTGCCGCGCAGCTTGCCAAACAGATGCTCGAGGGCGTGATCGAGTTTTACAGCAGCGCCATCCACAGCCTGATCTACCGTATCGGCCTTGTGGGAAACAGAAATAGGTTGGTGTCCTTTGGGGCGAGCTTCCATCTGGCACTTGATGTCGTGCGGGCCAGGCTTGTCGCCGTTTTCGTCGCGGATGTGGACTTCCACGCGGGTCAGGTTTTCATCGTAGTGTTCGAGCGTGCTTTCAACGGTGGTACGAACCCACTCCTCCAGTCGGATACTGCTTTCGATGTGATTATCGCTATTGACCTGGATTTGCATAGTTAATCCTTATTAGGGCTTGCTCGTGCGAGGCTGGACTACGTGATTCCTTGCGGAATCGATTTCGTTTGCGCTCATTCACAGTGTTGGCGGCAATGGCCTGACAATTCAACCCCAATATGTAAGAAATATTTCGCAGCAAAAAATGGCCGCCCTGATTCAAGGCTGAGAATCAGGAGCGGACGCAGAGCGTCCAGAACGGCATCCCCACGCAGAGCGTGAGGAACGAGAGGTATCCGGGAGAACACTTCTCTCACGCTCTGGCGTCCTGGAACTAGAATGCGACTGACGTCTGTACGTACACCGTGCGCGGTTCGCCGACGTATTTGCCACGGTTGTTGTCGTCGAACGAGCGGGTGTAGTACTGGCGGTTGAAGATGTTCTTCATCCCGACCGCTACGTTGAGGTCCGACAATTGCGGGCCGAAATCGTAGTTGGCGCGGGTGCTGAACAGCATGTACCCAGGGATCTTGCCAGTGCTGCCATCGGCGCTCTCAGCCGCTGTGTTGGCGTTGTCGGCGAACTGGTCGCTCTGGAAAGAACTGTCAAAATTCAGCTTCCACGGCCCTTCGGTGTAGCTGACGCCCATCGTTCCTTTGTGTTTTGACGAGAACGGCACACGGTTGCCTTTGTTCGGGCCGTCTTCACGGATTGTCGCGTCAACGAAAGCGTAGCTCGCGTAGACATCGTAACCGGCCAATACCGGGCTCAGGCCTTCCAGCGCATAGTTGACGCTGGTCTCGATCCCCTGATGACGAGTCTCGCCGCGTGCAATCACGGTGTCGTTGGTCTGATTGCTGTCGTACTGGTTATCGAAGTTGATCAGGAATGCACCGATCTCGGCTCGCAGGTTGCCGTTGTCATAGCGCGTGCCGAGCTCCCAGGTGCGGGCTTTTTCCGGTTTGACTTCATCGCCGGTAACGCGGTTAGGCATCTGGCTGTACTGCACGCTGCCGAACGAGCCTTCGGTGTTGGCGTACAGGTTCCAGGTGTCGGTCAGGTGGTAAAGCACATTCAGCGCTGGCAGTGCGGTGCTGTAGTCGCCTTGATAGCGGGCGTTGGTCAGATTGTTGTTCTGCGCGGTGTCGATCATCTCGTAGCGAACGCCGGGCGTGATGGTCCACTTGCCGATGTCGATACGGTCATCGATGTAGAACGCATGCGCTTCAGTCGCGCCGCGGGTGTCACGGTCGTTGCGGCTGGCGGTAGTCGGCAGGTTGCCGGTCACCGGTTCGCGATAGCGCAGTTCGTGACCGGCTTCGTTGATGTAGCGGTAGCCGACGCCCACTTCATGCCAGGTCTCGCCCAGTGCAAAGCCTTGCGAGAAGCGCGTTTCCAGACCGCGTACCCAATATTCGCGGGGCGACAGGGAAACGAAGCTGCCCTGATCCAGATAGCCGCTGCGCAGGGTTTTGGTGAAGAACGTGTTGGCGGTGAAGACGCGGGCATCCTCTTCATAGCGGTAGCCGAAGTTGAACATGGTGCGACGGCCCCAGAACTTGTCCTTCAGACGCGTCGACTGGTACGGATCGGCATCGTAATCCCTGACGTTCAGGCCGCCGGGCATCTGCGCTTCGCCATCGTAATACTGCGCCATGGCATTGAGGCTGTTGGCTTCGTCGATCTGGTATTTGCCCTTGAGGATCAAGTCGTCGATCTGGGTATCGCTGTGCTCGCGCCAGTCACCGCCGCGTACGCCGGAATACAGAATCGCGCCGCCCAGACCATTGTCCGCCGTGCCGCCTGCCAGCAGGTTGCCGGTGGTCTTGAAGCCATCGTGGCTGGACGACGGGCTGGTTTCGGTCTGTATGCCGCCTTTGAGGGTGGGTGTGTCAGGGATGGCACGGGTCACGAAATTGACGATACCACCCACGTTCTGCGGGCCGTAACGCACAGCACCACCGCCACGCACCACGTCGACCGCGTCCATGTTGCCCATGCTGATCGGCGCGAAGGACAGCTGCGGTTGACCATAAGGTGCGAACGGCACCGGGATGCCGTCCATCAATACGGTGGAGCGTGACGCCAGACGCGGGTTGAGGCCACGAATGCCGAAGTTAAGCGCCATGTCGTGGCTGCCGGTGCCGTTGTTGTCCGGGGCGTTGACGCCCGGGATGCGATTGAGCACTTCACGCGCCGAGGTTGCGCCGACACGCTCGAATTCTTCACGACGGATCACATCACGTGCGCCGGGGTGTTCGAAAACGTTGGTCTGCTGCGCGGCACCCAGCCAGTCGCCGACCACGGTGGACACACCCAGCTCGATAGGCGCGCCAGCAGCATTGACCGGTTGCAGGGTGAAGCCGTTATTGCCGTCGGCCAGGGCCTGCAGCCCCGTCCCTTCGAGCAACGCATTGAGGCCCTGCTCGGGCGTGTACTGACCTTCCAGACCACGGCTCTTCAGACCGCTGGTGATTTGCGAACCGTAGGAAATCAACACGCCGGACTCTCGACCGAACTGGCTCAGCGCAGCTTCAAGCTCGCTTGGCGCAATGTGATACGCCTTGGGTGCCACCTCGGCAGCCTGCGCCATCGACAGACTGCCGACCGAAAGGCTGGCACCGAAAATGACATGGCGCAACGTACGCACCAGCGGTGAAAGTTGAGTAGGGCGGGGTGACATGCAGGAGTCCTTTGACCGGAAGGTTGAGAAATGCTTTCCCTGTCTGTCACGCGAGCAACAGAAAACGGCTCACGGGTTTTGAAATTATTTTTTCCGGGTTTGATTATCGTACCCGCGCCTCGCGTGGTGATGCGTTTGGCGACCCCCGGATCAGTGACAGGGCGAAGGAACCCGACGAAGTCGGGCCGGAAACAGGAGCGAGGGGCTTTGGTTACTTTGGCCCCTTCAAAGTAACTCGCCGAGGGGCGAAAAGGTGACTTGAGTCGAGCCGAAATCTCACTGAATCGCAGAGTTGTGTGACGCGGAGCGTCACGAACTGCATTACCACGCGGAGCGTGGGAACGATAGTCAGCGGAGTTTCAGTCCCGTCTTCCGGGCTCTCCAGGACGACTGTGTCACCATGAGCGCTGAGCGTATAAACGGGTAATCACGATCAAACCCGCGCCTGCACGTTCACCCAATACCGGGTGAAGCGTTGTACATGCACAGGGAGGGCGAGTTCCAGCATGTCGAGGATGCGCTCGCTGTCGGCCAGCGGATAGCTGCCGGAGATCAACAGGTTGGCCACTTTCGCGTCGCAGTTCAAACGACCGCGTCGATAGCGACCCAGCTCCGCAAGGAAGTCGGAGAGCTTCATGCGCGACGCCACCAGCATCCCGTCCGCCCACGCGCCACTGCCCGCATCTATCGGTTTCACGCTGTCCCAGGCGTCACGACTGAAGGTCGCTTGCTGGCTGGCCCGCAGCATCAAACCCGGACCGCTCCTGCCGAGCGGGGCTATTTCAAGGGCTCCGGCAAACACCGCCAATTGCGTGCGCCCGTCCAGCTGGCGCAGGTTGAAACGGCTGGCCCCCGTCGACGCCCTGACCGTGCCTTCGGTGCTCAGCAGGCTCAGCGGGCGGCTGTCCGCCGAGGCGCTGATAAGGATTTCGCCCTGTAATAGCTTGATCAGGCGCTGCTGTGCATCGAAACGCACATCGACCGCGCTGGCCGTATTCAACTGCACCTGACTGCCATCGCTCAATGCCACCTTGCGCTGCTCGCCAACGCCACTGTTGTAGTCAGCCAGCAAGGGTTGCAGGGCGATCTGCTCGCGCAGGCTCCAGCCCGCTGCCGAGCCTGCGCCGAGCAACAACAGCAGTTTCAGAGCGTGCCGACGGCTGGCGGATTTCGGCGCATTGAGTGCCGCATGCGCCAGCGGCGAGGACAGCCCGCTGAGGCGCTGGTTGACCCGCTGCATGTGCGCCCAGGCCCGCTGATGTTCAGCGTTGCCATTGAGCCAGAGCTGCCAGGCCTGCTGACGACGCGCATCCAGCGTGCCTTCCTGCATTTCCAGAAGCCAGCCGACCGCTTGCTGCGCCACGCCAGGCGAGATGTCGGATTTGTTCAAGGACTCGTTGCTCGGGTTCATAAGGCGAAATAGCAGCGCAATGCGGCCTTGTTCAGATGGCGCTTGACCGTTGCGATGGAGATGCCCAGTTCGGCGGCAATCTGGCCGTGGCTCAACCCGTCGACCTGCGACATCAGGAACGCCCGCTTGACCAGCACCGGCAGGCCGTCCAGCAGTTGATCGAGTTCCACCAGGGTTTCGAGAATGATCGCCCGCTCTTCTTCCGAAGGTGCCACGCATTCCGGCAGCTCAGCCAGCGCCTGATAGTAGGCGTGCTCCAGGTCCTGACGCCGGTAGTGATTGCACAACACACGTTTGGCAATCGTCGTCAGAAAGGCGCGAGGCTCGATGATCTGCGGCGTATCGCGTGCGCCCAATACCTTGATGAAGGTGTCCTGGGCCAGATCCGCTGCGCTGTGTGGGCAGCCGAGCCCTGCGCCGCAACCAGGTCGTCAGCCAGGTGTTGTGTGCCCTGTACAGGCTTTCGACAGTGTGATTGAGAGCGGAGTGGGCGATGGGCATCACAGGGAACAATCCACGGGGACTCGTTGATGGCGTGGATTCTGGCAGACTCTTTTGCGTATGAGAATATTTATCATTAATATTGCGGTTCATTTGTCCTGTTCAGGGACGAATGGCGCAAACAGCTGGCATTCATCGCGGCCTCTTCCCGAAGGCTGGTGATCCGGCTTCCCAGGTTTCACGAATCAATGAAGACCCTTTGATGGATGTCACCACCGCAAACGGTTCGCTGCCGGAAAAACGCATGGCGAAAGTCAGAAGCAAGGGCCTGACGGTTGCTTATCGGCTTGCCGTTACCTCGCGGGCGCTGGCAGCCGTGTTTGCCGGTTATCTGCTTGCGTCAGTGGTCAGCATCTGCGTCGCGCAGTGGCTGCCCATCCCCCGCGCCGAAGCAGTGGTGACCGGTATGATGCTGTCCTTTCTGGTTTATCTGGCCGCGGTGCTCTGGTGTTTTGCCTGTCGCACGGCGTTGCAGGCCTGGGTCGGAGTGCTGGCGCCGTGCGCATTGCTGGCGGCTGCCTGCGCCTGCGGTCGGTGGCTATTGTGAAAGAGGGTTTTCGTCAGTCGATGGCCTGGTTGCACACTTGGGTAGGCTTACTGTTCGGCTGGCTGTTGTTCGCTATTTTTCTGACCGGCACGCTTTCCTACTTCAAGGATGAGATTACCCAGTGGATGCAGCCGGAAATTCCGGTGCGCGCTCTGGATGCCGGTGCCAGCGTGCAGCGGGCTCAGGATTATCTGCAAAGCCACGCCGCCGGGGCTACGCGCTGGTTCATCAGTCTGCCGGACGAGCGCACGCCGGGCCTGACGGTTGGCTGGCTGCCCGAAGGCAAGCAGGGCCAGCGCAATAACTTCGTGCGCAAGCTGCTCGACCCGCAAACCGGCAGCGAGGTGCAGGCACGAGACACGCGCGGCGGTGATTTCTTCTACCGTTTTCACTATCAACTGCAGATGCCTTATCCCTGGGGGCGCTGGCTGGCGACGAGCGCCGCGATGGTGATGTTCGTTGCGTTGATCACCGGCATCATCATTCACAAAAAAGTCTTCAAGGAATTCTTCACGTTTCGTCCACGCAAGGGCCAGCGTTCCTGGCTGGATGGGCATAACGCGCTTGGCGTGCTGGTGTTGCCGTTCCATCTGATGATCACTTACAGCAGTCTGGTGATCTTCATGTCGATGGTGATGCCCGCGAGCATCCTCAGCCAGTACGACACGGTTCAGGCGTTCTACCGCGAAGCCTATCCGACCCCGGAAATGCTCAAGCGAGAAGGCAAACCTGCGCCGCTGGTGGCACTTGCGCCGTTGGTCAATGCGGCGAACGCGAAGTGGGACAGCGGGCAGGTGGGTCGGGTGATCGTCAATAATCCGGACGACAGCACCGCCACGGTTCTGCTGACGCGTGATGACAAGGGCAGCATCGTGCCGGATCGGGGCGGCGCGCTGACGTTCAGCGGGGCCAGCGGCGCGTTGCTGAACGAAGTACCCGAGCGCCCCGTTGCGCTGCTGATCTCCAGCGGGATGTACGGTCTGCATGTAGGCCATTTTGCCGAGCCGCTGCTGCGCTGGATGTACTTCATTTTCGGTGTCGCCGGAACCGCAATGATCGGCACCGGGCTGGTGATGTGGCTGGGCAAGCGTCAGCTCAAACACGCCAAAAACGGCGTGCTGCCACTGGAGTTGCGCCTGGTGGAAGTGCTGAACATCGCCAGCATGTCCGGGTTGATGATTGCCGTGGCCAGCTTCTTCTGGGCCAATCGTCTGCTGCCTTCGGGGTTCACCGGGCGTGCCGATTGGGAAGTCAGCGTGTTCTTCACATGCTGGGCGTTGTCAGTGGTGCACGCCCTGGTGCGCAAAGGGCGCAGCGCATGGCGCGAACAGCTGGGGCTGGGCGCGGTGCTGTTTGCCGGGCTGCCGCTGCTCGATCTGCTGACCAGCGGCCGCTATCTGCTGGGTTCGCTGATGTCGGGAAGCTGGGTAATGACGGCCTTTGACCTGACGGCGCTGGTCACCGGGCTGTTCCTTGGCTGTGCGGCACTGAAGTTCAAGGCTGTACCCGCCCGTAAAACATCCGGCGTTGCCTTGCAGCCCACACCTCGGGAGAGCCACTGATGCTGTTGGCTGCCTTGCTGTGCTACGTAGGGTTTACCTGCCTGTGCCTGTCCATGGCGCGCCATTACAGCGAACTGCTCAAGGGGCCGTTTACCGAACAGCGGCGTCGGGCGCTCAAGCTGGTTGGCTGGGGCGCGCTGCTGTTGTCGTCATGGGCGGCGGTTCAGGCTGATGGCTGGATGATGGGCACGGTGCACTGGTTCGCCGCATTGATGAGCAGTGCAGTGTTGCTGGTTGCGTTGCTGCCGTTCCGGCCGCGTTGGGTGCTGGCGCTGGCAGGATGCGGCGTGCTGCTCAGCCCGTTGGCAGCCGTGAGTCAATTATTGGCCTAACGCCAGCCGGTATTCGCCCGGTGTGGCGCCCACGGCCTGGCGAAACCGATTGCTGAAATGGCTGGCGCTGGCAAAGCCGCAGGCCAGCGCTATCTCGCCTAATGGCTTGCCGGTGCTGCGCAACAACTGGCGAGCCTGTTCGATACGTCGCGCCAATAAGTACTGGTGTGGCGGCAAGCCGAAGCTTTCGCGAAACATTCGCGCGAAGTGGTATTCCGACAGCGCGCACATGCCAGCCAGTTGACCGAGGCTCAGCGGATCGGCGAGGTGCATTTCGATGAAGTCCACCAGATGCCGTCGCAGGTGTGGTGCCAGGCCGCCTTTCAGGCGCAACCCCTCGCGCAACCCTACCTGACTGAGCAACGCATGGCTGACCATCTCGTGCGCCAGGCTGCTGGTCAGCAGACGCTCGCCGGGCTCTGCCCAGTTCAGGCGAATCAACTGCCGGAAGCGTGCTGCTTGTGCGGGGTCTTCCAGAAAGGTGTTTTCCCGCAGTTGCATCTCACGCGGCTCGCGATCCAGTAGTGTCACGCAGCCCAGCGCAAACTGTTCCGGGCTGAAATACAGATGCGCCAGACGGATCTCGCCGTTTACCACCCAGGCGGACTCATGACCGGCAGGCAAGATGCACAGCTTGCCCGGCGCACCCTTCTGGTCGGGTCTGCCGCGCCGAAAGGTCCCGGTGCCGTCCTCGATATAGCACGACAGCGTGTGGTGGGTCGGTGCGTGATATTCCTGCGAGTCATGCCGATTGTTCCACAACGCCGCCACCAACCCGTCGCCCAGCGGCGCGCTCTGCTCCAGATTGGCATTGGGTGAACTGTTCAGGGCCTGAAAGACCTGGATGGATTCAATGGCGGGCATGACGATTCCTCTAGGATTTGTATCCTACTCGCTGGCGACGCCGCTGCCAGTAGCGCCTGACGCAAATGCGCAAGATTGTGCAAGCGCTGGCAGAACGGCACGCAGCAGACTGATGGCTCATCAAGGAGCCTGCACCATGAACATTTCGCTTTATCTGCTGACTGTGCTGATCTGGGGTACGACCTGGATCGCCCTGAAACTTCAACTCGGCGATGTCGCGATTCCGGTATCGATCGTCTATCGCTTCGCGCTGGCGGCCCTGGTGCTGTTTGCATTCCTGCTGCTGACAAAGCGCTTGCAACCGGTCAATCGTCGCGGCCAGTTGATCTGTCTGGCGCAAGGTGTGTGCCTGTTCTGCGTCAACTTCATGTGTTTCTACACGGCCAGCCAATGGATACCCAGCGGCTTGATCGCGGTGGTGTTCTCGACTTCGACGCTGTGGAATGCGCTGAATGCGCGGGTATTCTTTCGCCAGAAAATCGCCGGTAATGTTATGGCCGGTGGTGCCATGGGCCTGATCGGTCTGGCGTGTCTGTTCTGGCCCGAGCTGTCCGGGCACAGCGCCAGCCGCGAGACCCTGATCGGTCTGGGCCTGGCCCTGCTGGGCACGCTGTGCTTCTCGGCGGGCAACATGCTGTCGAGCCTGCAACAGAAAGCCGGCCTGCGTCCGCTGACCACCAATGCGTGGGGAATGTTCTACGGGGCGACGATACTGGGGCTCTACTGCCTGCTGAACGGCACGCCGTTCACCTTCGAATGGAACACGCGTTACGTAGGCTCACTGCTGTTTCTGGTTATTCCCGGCTCGGTGATTGCGTTCACCGCCTACCTGACCCTGGTCGGGCGCATGGGGCCGGAACGCGCAGCTTATTGCACTGTGCTGTTCCCGATTGTGGCGCTGAACATCTCGACGTGGGTCGAAGGCTACCAGTGGACCGTGGCTGCCTTGCTCGGGCTTGTGCTGGTGATGGCGGGCAATGTGCTGGTGTTCAGGAAGACCAGGCCGGTTGCCGTCCTGGTCGGCGGCAAACTGGCCTGAGTCGATGTTCATACTCGGTTATAGAGCAGAAACGCCTTAGCCCTTCCACACCTGCGGATTGACCAGGTCCTGCGGCCGCTCGCCCAGCAACGCGTTGCGCAAGTTGTGGTAGGCGCGGTCGGCCATCGCCTGACGGGTTTCGGTGGTGGCTGAGCCGATATGCGGCAGGGTGACGGCGTTCTTGAGCTGGAACAGCGGCGATTCTTTCAGCGGTTCTTTTTCATAGACGTCCAGACCGGCACCGCGAATGGTGCCGTTCTGCAGGGCTTCGATCAGCGCAGGCTCGTCGACAATCGGGCCACGGGCGATGTTGATCAGGATGGCGCCGGGCTTCATCAGGCTCAACTCGCGACGGCCGATCAAATGTTTGGTCTTTTCGCTCAGTGGCACTACCAGGCAGACGAAATCCGCTTCGGCCAGCAGTTGGTCCAGGCTGCGAAACTGTGCGCCCAGTTCCTGTTCAAGTTCGGTCTTGCGGCTGTTGCCGCTGTACAGGATCGGCATGTTGAAGCCCAGACGACCACGGCGGGCGATGGCTGCGCCGATATTGCCCATGCCGACGATGCCCAGCGTCTTGCCGTGCACGTCGGTGCCGAAGTGCGGAGGCTCGATACTGCGTGTCCACTGTCCGGCCTTGGTGTAGGCGTCCAGTTCGGCGACGCGCCGGGCGCTGCTCATGATCAGCGAGAAGCCCAGGTCGGCGGTGCTCTCGGTCAGTACATCCGGCGTATTGGTGAGCAGAATGCCGCGCTCGCTCAGGTAGTCGACATCGTAGTTGTCGTAGCCCACCGAGATGCTGGAAACCACTTCCAGTTTCGCTGCGTTTTGCAGCTGCTCGCGACCCAGCTTGCGGCCGGAGCCGATCAGCCCGTGGGATTCAGGCAAGGCCTTATCAAACTGGGCGTTGATGTCGCCCAGCTTGGGGTTGGGCACGATCACGTTGAAGTCTTGCGCCAGGCGCTCGGCCATTTCTGGAGTAACACGGCTGAAGGCGAGTACGGTTTTTTTCATTGGGCATTCACTCTTGAGCGGTTGAATGAGTAGCACGCTAACATTCCTCTCCGCTCTTTGGCAGCCGCTTTTTACAGTTGTACGATGTCAGAACGAGGACTTGAGTGCCTGCACATGCAGATCCGCTTCATCGGCCGCGAGAATTTCCGGCAGGGAACCTCGCAGGTATTCGACCCAGGTTCTGATCTTGGCATCCAGATACTGGCGTGACGGATAGATGGCATACAGGTTCAGCTCCTGCGAGCGGTAATCGGACAATACGCGCACCAGTGTGCCGTTGCGCAGCCCCTCGATCGCCGAGTAGATCGGCAGAATGCCAATCCCCATGCCGCTGGAAATCGCAGTCTTCATCGCATCCGCAGAGTTGACCAGCAGCGGCGAGCTGTTGATGGTGACCATCTCCTGACCTTCCGGGCCATCGAACAGCCATTTGTCCAGCGGGAACACCGGGCTGACCAGGCGCAGACACGCATGATTCAGCAGGTCGGCAGGCTTGTGTGCCATACCGAAGGTTTTGACGTACTCGGGCGATGCACACACGATGCTGTAGGTAATGCCCAGCCGCTGAGACACAAAGCCCGAGTCTGCCAGTTCGCTGGCCAGCACGATCGACACGTCATAGCCTTCTTCCAGCAAGTCCGGCACGCGGTGGGTCATGGTCAGGTCGAACGCGACATCAGGGTGGTTGCGGCGATAACGGGCGATGGCGTCGATCACGTAATGCTGGCCGACGCCGGGCATCGAATGCACCTTTAGTTGCCCGGCGGGGCGGGCATGCGCGTCGCTGGCTTCGGCTTCTGCCTCTTCGACCGAGGCCAGAATCTGCTCGCAGCGCAACAAGTAGCGCTTGCCTGCTTCGGTGAGAGCAATGCGTCGAGTGGTGCGATTGAGCAGGCGCGTCTGTAAATGTGCTTCAAGGTTGGAGACCGCGCGCGAGACGTTGGCGGTGGTGGTATCCAGCACGGCGGCGGCAGCAGTGAAGCTGCCCGCTTGCGCCACGCAACTGAAGGCACGCATGTTTTGCAGGGTGTCCATGGGTACTTCTCTGAGTAGATGGCAAATTGTGACATGAAGTAACGGATGCATGTATCCAGACCAAAGGATTATCGCCGTTTCAGTAACAAAGATTCACAAATCTCCCCGCTTATCGCCGCGTCAAGCGCCGCCTAGAATCGCCGCCATTCAAGGTGTATTACCTCCGTTCGGGAACTCGCAGCTGTGCCGCGTCGCATCATCAGAGGGCTCTGGCCCGTCGGTATCCTGGCTTTTACGCTGGTCCTCAACGGCTGTATCGGAACACATGGAATCAAACCGCAGGGCAGTTTTCTGCACGCGGACAGCCTGGCCACCGATCAGGCGATTCAGAGCGCCGCCCTCGACGCCCATTGGCCCGCAGCGCAATGGTGGCGTGCCTATGGCGATGCGCAACTCAATCGCTGGGTCGATATTGCTACGCTTGGCAGCCCGGGTCTGGCGCTGGCCGCTGCCCGTGTGCGCCAGGCAAGAGCGATGGCGCAGATCGCCGAGTCATCCGAGTCGGTGCAGGTGCAGGGCAGTGCCAGCCTGATGCGCCACGACTGGCCCGAGGATCAGTTTTATGGTCCCGGAGCGCTGGCCGATACTCGCACCTGGGACAACAATGCGTCGTTGGGTCTGAGCTACGCGCTGGACCTCTGGGGACGTGAACGCAATGCCAGCGAGCAGGCCCTTGATCTGGCTCACGTGAGTGCTGCCGAGCAGCGTCAGGCGCAGCTCGAATTGCAGGAAAACGTGGTTCGCGCCTACATCCAGCTGTCCCTTGAATACGCCCGACTGGATATCGCCGAGGCAGCGCTGGCCCAGCAGCAACAGATACTCGATCTGGCGCAGCGTCGCCTCAAAGGCGGGATCGGCACGCATTTCGAAATCAGTCAGGCCGAAACGCCATTGCCCGAGGCCCACCGGCAGATTGATGCGCTGCAAGAGGCCATCGCCCTGAGCCGCAATCAGCTGGCTGCTCTGGCAGGCAAGGGGCCGGGAGAGGGCGCGGCGCTGCAACGGCCTGCGCTGTCGTTGCACACCGAGCTGAAGTTGCCGTCGGCATTGCCCGCTGAACTTCTGGGGCAGCGGCCTGATGTGGTGGCCGCTCGCTGGCAGGTTGCGGCGCAGGCGCGCGGTATCGATGTCGCGCATGCGGGCTTTTATCCCAATGTCGATCTGGTCGGCAGCCTGAGCTACATGGCCACGGGCGGCGGCATGCTGGAGTTTCTGACCGGCAGCAAGTTGGGTTACAAGGTCGGACCGGCCATCAGCCTGCCGATCTTCGACGGTGGACGCTTGCGGGCGGAACTGGGGCAGGCGTCGGCCGCTTATGACCAGGCCGTGGCGCATTACAACCAAACGCTGGTGATGGCGTTGAAAAGTATTTCCGACCAGCTTATTCGTCGCGCCTCGATGGACAAGCAACAGGCATTTGCCGCCGAGTCGGTAGCGTCGGCACAAAAGACCTACGACATCGCATTGATCGCCTGGCAGCGCGGGCTGACCGATTACCTGAACGTGCTCAACGCCCGGACCCAGTTGTTTCGCCAGCAGCAGATTCAGCAACAGGTCGAAGCCGCGCGCCTTAATGCCTATGCCGGGCTGGTGGTGGCGCTGGGTGGGGAGAGCGGCAGTTGCCATTCCTTACGCACCACGGCCGATCTTGAGTGTGCGAAATGATTGCTGCTTTTGAGCACATGGCGGCGTTGCCCTGGCGTCGTGAATTTCGCAGTTGGGCGCGCAGTGACGGGGTGACCTGGGTTTACCTTTTCAAAGTATTGATCGCTGCTTTTCTGACCTACTGGCTGGCTTTGCGCCTGGAGTTGCCGCAGCCGCATACGGCGATTATCACAGTGTTCATCGTCATGCAGCCGCAGAGCGGGCAGGTGTTCGCCAAAAGTTTTTACCGCCTGCTGGGCACGCTGGCCGGGTCGGCCATGATGGTGCTGTTGATGGCCCTGTTTGCGCAGAACCCGCTGCCGTTTCTCGGCAGCCTGGCGCTCTGGGTCGGGATTTGCTCCGCAGGTGCGGCACGTTATCGCAACTTTCGCGCTTACGGCTTTGTGCTGGCGGGGTATACGGCTGCGATGGTAGGGCTGCCCGCCCTGGCGCACCCCGAAGGTTCATTCATGTCGGCGGTGTGGCGGGTACTGGAAATCACTCTGGGTATCCTCTGTTCCACTGCGGTGAGTGCGGCGATCCTGCCGCAAAGCTCAAGTGCCGCCATGCGCAATGCGCTGTACCAGCGCTTCGGCGTATTCGCCCGCTTCATGGCCGAGGGCTTGCGCGGGGACATTTCACGCACGGCATTTGAAACCGGAAACGTGCGCTTCGTGGCCGAGGCCATCGGTCTGGAAGGGCTGCGCAGCGTCACGGTATTCGAAGACCCGCACATGCGCCGACGCAACGGGCGGCTCAATCGCCTGAACAGCGAGTTCATGGCCGTTACGACGCGCTTCAATGCACTGCATCAGTTGCTTGAACGGCTGCGTCTGGAATGCGCCGATACCGTGTTAGAGCACATCGGACCCGGCCTTGAAGTCCTCGCAGAATTACTTGATGGCTTCGCCGACCGCGCATTGACCAACGATGATGCCGCGGTGCTGGTCACGCGCCTTGAGGCCTGCAGGGCGCAGTTGCCCGAGCGGGTCAGAAGCCTGCGCGCCGAGCTGGAGCACACCCTGCCAAGCGACGCCGAACGACTCGATTTTCATACGGCGTTCGAGCTGCTGTACCGGCTGGTCAGCGAGCTGCATGATTACGCGTTGACCCATGCATCGCTGGCCGATCACACCCATGCGCGTGAACAGTGGAAAGCGTCATTCGTGCCGCGTACCCACTGGATGACAGCCCTTGCGTCTGGAGCCCGCGCGACCTGCGTAGTCGGCCTGATGAGTGCCTATTGGGTGCTGACGGCCTGGCCCAGCGGCGCGAGCATGGTTCTGGCTTCAGCGGCGACTGTTGCGCTTTCATCGACCACCCACAATCCCAGGCGTATGTCTTTGCAGATGGCCGGCGGTACGTTGCTCGGCGCGCTGCTGGGGTTTGTCGAAACCTTTTTTCTGTTCCCGCACATCGACGGCTTCCCGCTGCTGTGCTTGCTATTGGCCCCTGTGTTTGTGCTCGGCGCCTTTCTGGGCTCACGTCCGCAGTGGACGGGATACGGCCTGGGGCTGCTGATTTTTTTCAGCCTGGGCTCGGTGCCGGACAACCTGACGGTCTACAGCCCTTACACCTTCATCAACGATTACCTCGCGATGGTCATCGGCATGCTCATCTGTGCCGCAGCGGGGGCGATCATCCTGCCACCCAACAGCCTCTGGATGTGGCAGCGTCTGGAGCAGGCCTTGCGCAATCAGGTGGTGTTTGCGATTGGCGCACCGCTCAAGCGTCTGGGTTCAAGCTTCGAAAGCCAGACCCGCGACCTGATGCATCAGGCGTACGGTCTGGCGAGCAGCAAACCCCAGGTGCAGCGCGAGCTGTTGCGCTGGATGTTCGTGGTGCTGGAAATCGGCCACGCTATTATCGAGCTGCGCCGCGAACAGGCAATTCTGCCGATTCATCCCGCCTACGCCGAATACCAGCCCTGGCGCATCGCGTTGCGCGTCATGGGGCGCGCCTTGGTACGCCTGTTCATCCAGCCCGATGCGGTCAATCTGCAGCGCTGCCTGTCGGCGGTCGATCAGGCTATCAAGCGGGTACAGGACGCTGATGAGCCGTTCGCCTCGCATTTCGACACGTCGGTGCTGCGCCGGGTGAAAAGTTACCTGCACTTTATCCGCACCTCGCTGCTGGACCCGCAATCGCCGCTGGCCGCTTATGGCGTCGAGTGCACCGCTTCAGGAATGGCTCATGCCGCGTGAGATAGCTTTCCACGGTCTTTACATGCCGACCCTGACACTGATGTTTCTACTTGCCGCCGGCCTGGCGTGGGCGCTGGATCGCCTGCTGGCCGGTTTTGACCTGTACCGGCATTTCTGGCACCCGGCGTTGCTGCGCTTGTGCATGTTTATCTGCATCTTCGGCGCTTTGGCGCTGCCCCTTTATCGTTGACGCCTGAGTCGAGAAATATCCGCATGAAAAAGTTCTATAGCCTGCTTGCCACGTTGCTGGTGCTGGCAATCGCGCTCTGGGTCGGTCGTACGCTGTGGGTCGACTACATGGATACGCCGTGGACCCGTGATGGCCGGGTACGCGCCGATATCATAAATGTGGCCGCCGATGTGTCCGGCACCGTGGTCGATGTGCCGGTGCACGACAATCAACGGGTAAAACGCGGCGATTTGCTGATGCAGATCGACCCGGAGCACTACCGGATCGCAGTCAAACAGGCGCAGGCGTTGCTGGCCTCACGCAAGGCGACGTGGGAGATGCGCAAGCTCAACGCGAAGCGCCGTGCCGACATGGATGAACTGGTCATCTCGGCAGAGAACCGTGACGACGCGAGCAATGTTGCCACCTCGGCGCTGGCCGATTACCAATTGGCGCAAGCGCAGCTGGAAGCGGCCGAACTGAACCTGTCCCGCACACGCGTGCTGGCGGCGGTGGACGGTTATGTCACCAACCTGAACGTGCATCGCGGCGACTATGCGCGTATCGGCGAAGCGAAGATGGCGGTGGTCGATATAAACTCGTTCTGGGTTTACGGTTTTTTCGAGGAAACCAAGCTGCCGCACCTTAACGTGGGCGATCCTGCCGATATGCAGTTGATGAGTGGCGAAGTGCTAAAAGGCCATGTCGAAAGCATCGCACGCGGTATCTACGACCGCGACAACCCGCAAAGTCGCGAATTGATCGCTGACGTGAACCCGACGTTCAACTGGGTGCGTCTGGCCCAGCGCGTACCGGTGCGTATTCATCTGGATTCCGTACCGGAAAGCGTATTGCTGGCGGCGGGGATGACCTGCACGGTGATTGTCAGGCCGCTAGACGGCTGATGATCGAGGACGCAGAGCGTCCAGAACGGCATGCGACGCGGAGCGCACGATAATTGCGATGATCGCTCCCTACGCTCCAGCATTGGGATTGACGAATCGGAGCGTCGCACGATAGGCAGGTGGTCGTTCCGCACGCTCCAGCGTGGGAATGCAGTTCGTGACGCTCTGCGTCACAAGTCGGTGTTCAATCCAAAGCGTTTTCTCAGGCCCATATCCAGTAGCCCTTTGGGCAGCAACCACGCCATCAGCGGCAGCAGGCGTGAGCCGTTGCCCAGGCGCAGCAGGCGTGGCGGATGGGTTTGTTGCACGGCTTTGAGCAGGTCGCGGGCAAATTCTGTAGCAGGAGTAGGGTTGTCCAGTGAAGCCTTTGCACGTGCGCGAATGCCTTCGCGGATAGGCCACCAGGGTGATTGTTCACTGATCAACTGTTCGGCTTCATGACTGGCATTTTTTGCGAAGCTTGACGCAATGGCGCCGGGCTGGACCTCCATCACCTGTACGCCAAATGGTGCCAACTCCAGACGTAGCGCATCGCTGAGGGCATGTACCGCGGCCTTGGAAGCACAGTAAGCACCTGCAAACGGGGTGACCAATACACCTGAAACGCTACCGATATTGACTACCAGGCCTTTGTTGCGACGCAGCGCCGCAAACAGCGCGCGGGTAACGCCGATGACGGAAAACACATTGGTTTCAAACTGCCGCTGCAAGGCCTCCACGCCGCCGTCGAGCAGCGGCCCCATCGCGCCATAGCCAGCGTTATTGATCAACACATCCAGACCGCTGTGCTCCAGCCCGGCGGCCAGTTGCTCCAGCGCCAGTCCGTCGTTGACATCCAGCTGCACGGCAATGAAGCCCGCGGCACTGAGTGCAGCGACATCCTCGGCCTTGCGTGCAGTGGCCCAGACTTCATAGCCAGTAGCTTTGAACGCATCGGCCAGTGCACGACCGATTCCGCTGGAACAGCCTGTAATCAAAGCGATGGGCATGAGGGAGATCCTTGTGATCAGTCCGAGAAGCTGCCTTGCAGATGTTCTGCGCGAAATTCCAGGGTTTGCGGGCGATAGCCATTGCGCAGTGCAGGCAGCGGCACGCAATCCTGCCACGTACCTTTGGCCTGAAGTTCGCCGGGGCCGCGGTAGCGTGCAGAGGTGTAGGTGTTGTCCGCCAGATTCACCGAGTCGCCGGGCGCATAGGCCGCGATCCGCCAGCGCAGCTCCTGCAATGCAACCTGGTTGGTATTGGTGATGCTGACCTGCAACGGACGATCTGCCGGGCAGTTTTGCGGATCGTAACTCAGGCGCATATCCAGACGCTCAAGCTGGCGTGTTTCCCGGCTGTCCTGCCAGATGACGATGGCCGCCACCGCCCCAAGCCCGACCGCCGCAGCCAGCGAGACGGGCAAGGCCTTCGCCGGGTAGCTGAGCAGAAGGATGAGCCAGGTCAGGATCAACAGGATGCCGATAAACATGCAGGTCTCCAGCAAAGGTAATGCTGGACATCCTACAGAACCTGGGAGGGGGACGTCGCGCAAATGAAAAGCCCCCGACAACTCTCTGCGTATAAATCTGCGCAAAGAGTTGTCGAGGGCTGTGTTACCTGTAGCGTGCAGCTAAAACCCTATCAACGAGCGATAGTTTGCGTCTTCACACCCGCTTCCAGCGCGTTCGAACGACCATAGATATCTTCGAAACGCTCGATATCGTCTTCGCCCAGGTAGCTGCCCGATTGCACTTCGATGATTTCCAACGGGATCTTGCCTGGGTTGCGCAGGCGGTGGACCGAGGCGATCGGGATGTAGGTGGACTGGTTTTCGGTGAGCAGGAACACGTTTTCGTCACAGGTGACCTGCGCAGTACCGGATACCACGATCCAGTGTTCGGCGCGGTGGTGGTGCATCTGCAGTGACAGGCAAGCGCCTGGCTTGACGGAGATGCGCTTGACCTGGAAGCGACCGCCCATGTCTACCGAATCGTAGGAGCCCCACGGACGGTACACTTCGAGGTGGTTCTGGGTCTCGGTGCGGCCCTGTTCGTTGAGGGTGGCGACCATCTGCTTGACGCCCTGGACCTTGTCCTTGTGGGCAATCATCATCGCGTCCTTGGTTTCGACGACCACGATGTTGTCCAGACCGATCACGGATACCAGTTTGCCGTTGCCGTGGATCATGCAGTTGCGGCTGTCCTGAATAACCACGTCGCCCTTGGTGACGTTGCCATTGGCGTCCTTGGCGTTGACTTCCCACAGCGACGACCAGCAGCCGACATCGCTCCAGCCAGCCGACAGCGGCACAACACAGGCGCGCTGGGTTTTTTCCATGACCGCGTAGTCGATGGAGTTGTCCGGGCAGCAAGCAAACGTGGATGAATCGATTTCCAGCGCATCGCCGTCCTGCACACTGCGCTCAAGGGTCAGCAGGCAGGTGTCGTAGATGTCCGGATCGTGCTTTTTCAGCTCTTCCAGGAAGCGGCTGGCGCGGAACAGGAACATGCCGCTGTTCCAGTAGTAACCACCGGCTTCGACGAATTCCCTGGCGCGTTTTTCGTCAGGCTTTTCGACGAACTGCGACACGCGGCTGACGCCTTCGGGCAGCAGGGCATCGGCGGTGGACTTGATGTAGCCATAGCCGGTTTCAGGCTTGTTGGCCGGTACGCCGAACAGCACCATTTCGCCGCGTTCTGCGGCTACGGTTGCCAGTGCCAGTGCGCGTTGCAGGGCTTTCTGGTCTTCGATGACGTGGTCGGCTGGCAGCACCAGCATCAGGCCGTCGTTGCCTTCGTTGACCAGCTTCATGGCGGTCAGGGCAACGGCTGGTGCCGTGTTGCGGCCGAACGGTTCCATGAGGATCGCCTGGGTTTCCAGGTTCAGCGCAGCGAGTTGCTCGTTGACGATGAAACGGTGGTCCTTGTTGCAGACCACGATAGGCTCCTGCATGCCTTCGAACACCAGACGCTCCAGGGTTTGCTGGAACAGGGTGTGCTCGCCGGTCAGTGCCAGGAACTGTTTAGGGAATTGTTTACGCGAAAGCGGCCAGAGTCGTGAACCACTACCGCCTGACAAGATAACTGGAATCATTTTGTTTCTCCAAAAGCATTCAATTAGGGCCGTACGAGGTGTCTGTCGTTTCTGTCTTGTTCTTGTTCCGCGCGGGTCGGTTCAGCGCTGATGCCCTGAACCGACCTGCATAATCCGTTTAGCGGGTTGCGACCGGTGGCTTGACCCACACTGGCGAGAGGCTGCTGCCACTGCCGGTGATGTAGAGCACAGCGGCTTCGCCACGCTCTAGTGCCACTGGTTTCACATCGGTGACTTTCTTGTCGCCGTCGTACAGCGCCAGGCTGACTTTGACCGGGTTTATCTCACGCTCGCCGGTGCCTTTGGCCGCTACAGCGTTGACCACTTCGGTCTTGCCGTCGGCGGTTTTCAGAGTCAGGGACTTGTCGCTGAGGTTCTGAACGCGAACCAGGGATTTCTGCTTGTTCTTGAACGGCGGCTCTTCAACCAGCTGCGGTTTGCCGCTGGCGTTGTTGACGATGGTGTAGTAGTGATCACCCGCCAGTTTCACCGGCAGGCTCTGGCTGCCCAGCTTGGCGGTGTAGTCGCCCTGTGGCATGAAGCTGAACGCAGTGCTGCCCAGTGGCGCGACTTCGTTGAGGTTGGTGTTGCCAACGGTGGCGCTGATTTCGGCGTTGCTGGCGTTGTAGACACGCACGAAGGTCGAGCCTTTTGGTGCGGTCGGGCCGTACAGGGCGGAGTCACCGGCGAAAGCTTGCAGGGACATCAGGCCCAGACCTGCGGCCATTGCGCAGGTTTTGAAAATGCGTTTTGCGGCCGAACGGTTGGCAGTAGTGTTAAAAGTCATGAGTCAGTCCTCTCAGTTTTGCGCCCGGTTGGGCGACTCGGATTGTTTGGCGTTGAGCGCCACGTTTTCTTGGGTGTCACGCGATTTCTTCAGCTCGGCGATCCACTTCGGATCGAACTCGCCAAGATCGTTGTGTGCCGGCAGGTAGCGCTCCGGGAATTCCCAGATCACCACTTGCGGCGGGGTGTTCTTGAAAGCATCGGTCTGCAGGTACTTGAGCATCGGCAGAATCGGGCCATGGCCGTCTTCGGCGTAGTTGACGACATCGCTGCGCAGCGCTTCTTTCAAGGCCCCGACGAAGTTCCAGTTAGGGTTGGCGCTGTAGCTGGTACCCACCAGACCCACCGGGATGTCGCTGTCTGCGAACAGTGCGTCACCGCCTGCCGCTTCGCCTGCTACCGGATCGGTACTGCGTTTCTGCAACTCGTCCGGCTTGGGCAGCATGTTGCTGAACAGCGGATCGAGCGGCAGGAATGTAGTCAGGTCACCTTTGTAGGCTTCGGTTCCCTTGGCTTGTGTGACGAACTGCTCAGGTTCGCCTTCCAGTGGTGTTTTCTGGGCAATCGCGGCGCTCAGTTGCTGCGCGGCGACTTCGGCACCCATTGGCGTCCAGTGGGTGTCGGTGCGCAGGAAAACCTGGCCCTGTTGCTTGGCAGCTTGCAGCGGTGCCAGCAGGTCCGGGGCAAAGATCCCGGCCTTGGCGACCTGAGTGTGGAACTGCTGATACAGGTCGGTGTGCAGGCTGGCAGGCTTGCTGTCACCGATGTGCTCCGGGTACAGACGGGTTTTTGCCGGAACAATCGCCAGGACCAGTTTGGTGCCCTGTTTTTCCAGCGCGTCACGCACACCCTGAATGATCGCCAGGTTGTCGGCTTCGTTCTGCTCGCCGTTGGCAACCGCGTCGAACTCTTCGTCGGTGTACAACCACTGGTCCTTGCCAAGCACAACACCCGGACGACCTTCGTTGAACAGTTTGAAGTCCAGCGCTGCCCACAGGTTGGTGCCCAGACGCTTGATCGGGAACTCATCGTCGTAATGAGTTTCCGCCGCCTTGGTCCACTTGCCGTTGAGCACGGTGGTCTCGGCCGAGGTCGAGAACGTGCTGAAACTGCGCAGCGACCAGACGCCCAGGACCAGCAGAATGGCCAGGAAGATGGCGATATAGAGGATTCGTAATGAACGGGTCATGTCAGGCTCCTCAGAACTGGAAGTAAAGGAACGGCGAGAAGCTTTGCGCCGAGAGTTTGAGAATCGAGGCCACGAACAGCAGCAGGATCAGTGCACGCATGGCGTAACGTGGCCAGTCGGCAACCCAGTACGCGGGCTGCACCTGGGCTTCGCTGCCCACGGTGTAGCCTGGCAGGTGCAGACTGCCGGGAGCATCGCCGGGAACGGCCTTGATGGTGCCCGGTTGTGCGGTCGCAGGACCGTCAGCCTTGGCGCTCTTGCCGGTGTCTTTTTCGCGGTTCTGGTAGAAGTCGCGCAGACCGAAGAACGCCAGCGTCAGATAAGCCACCACCAGTGTCGCAACTTGCAGACCGGTCAGGCTGGCGCGGTTGAGTTCCGAAAGCTGCCACTCGCCGAAGCTGAACATGGCGCTGTACATACGACCGGCGACATGCAGGTTTTCGGCGCGGAAGATGACCCAGCCTATGACCACCAGCAAGAAGGTCAGTGCCCAGCGAATCGGGTTGAAGCTGTAAGGCTTGGTGTTGATGCCGACCGCTTTCTCGATGGCCAGCCACATGCCGTGCCAGGCACCCCAGATGATGTAGGTGACGTTGGCACCGTGCCACAAACCGCCCAGCAGCATGGTCAGGAACAGGTTGCGATAAGTCGCGAACTTGCCGCCACGGTTGCCGCCCAGGGTGATGTACAGGTAGTCACGCAGCCAGGTGGACAGGCTGATGTGCCAGCGACGCCAGAACTCGGTGATCGACTGGCTGATGTAGGGCTGCTTGAAGTTTTCCATGAAGCGGAAACCCATCATCAGACCCAGACCAATGGCCATGTCGCTGTAACCGGAGAAGTCGAAGTACAACTGCGCGGTGTAGGCCAGTGCGCCCAGCCAGGCATCGCCGGTGGTCGGGTTCTGCAGAGCGAAGCAGTGGTCGGCGACCACGGCCAGGGTGTCGGCGATGAACACTTTCTTGATGAAGCCCTGCATGAAGCGCGTGGCACCTTCAGAGAACTTGTCCAGCGTGTGAGTGCGGTTGTTGAACTGGTCGGCCAGGTCGCGGAAACGCAGCACGGGGCCGGCGATCAAGTGCGGGAAGATCGCGACGAATGCAGCGAAGTCGATCAGGTTGCGCGTGGCCGGGGTGTCGCCGCGGTAAACGTCGATGATGTAGCTGATGGACTCGAAGACATAGAACGAGATACCGATCGGCAACAGCACGTGGGTCAGGATGAACGGTTCAAGACCCATCGAGGTCATGGCTGCGTTGATGCTGTCCACACCGAAGTTGGCGTATTTGAAGTAGCCCAGAATACACAGGTCCACGATTACGCCGAGCAGCAGCCAGCGCTGTGCCGGTTTGGTCCGCACACCTGCTGCGCCTACCTTTAGACCGATCCAGTAGTTCCAGACGGTCACGCCGACGAACAACGCCAGAAAGTCCACACGCCACCAGGCGTAGAAGATATAGCTGGCAATCAGCAACAGCAGATTGCGATAGCGTTGCCCGCTCAGGTAGTACAAGCCGAGGAAGATCGGCATGAACAGGAACAGGAACACGTTGGATGAGAAAACCATCCTTATCTCTCCGTTTGTCCAACATTCAAGGGCTCAAAGCCCCCCCAAACCCCCCGTTGAAATTGGGGGGTAAAACACGTCGCGTTACGGCTTGTCGGTGAAGCAGCTCAGGCGAGGTCCGGTCTCATGGATGCATCGCTTGGGCGTGGGGCTTCGCGGACAAGTCCGCTCCTACAAATAACAACAGTGAATCAGGAGCCGTCGTTATCGCCCTTGTCGCCTTTCTCGTGCGTTGGGTCGTAAACCTTGGTCAGGTCACCGCCCAGGCGGAAAGTCTTGAACGGCTGCTTTTCGTGTTTCTCTTCCAGCACATCCGGGCTGCAGGCGTAGAGCGAGCAGTACGGTTCGAGCCAGGCGAATTTCGGATCTTTCTTCAGGTCCGTCATGTCCTGTTTCTCGCCGTTGTGTTCAGCGAAAATCGAAGGATCCTTGACGCCGGCCAGCACACGGTCACCCAGGCGCTTCAAGGCACCATTGTTTTCCGGACGCAGATCGACACCGTTGGCCTGGGCGAAACTGGCGATCATCGCGAGCGGCGGCAGTGCGTAGTTGTGATACGACAGCGCGCGTTGACGACGCTTCATCTCGTTAGGCAGGAAACCGTCCTTGTCCACCTGATTGGCGGCGACCTTGTATTCCTTCACAGCCCAGTCGAAGAGGTCCTGTCGATTGGTGGCTACGGCGGTTGCCATCACTGACCAGGCGGCCCAGTACGAGTGGTTGTTGATTTTTTCCAGCGGCAGGTTGCTCCAGTCGCTGACCACCTGGTCGGCCAGCTTGCTGAACCATGCTTCGATGATCTTCGCGTCCTGCTGACGATTGGCCAGCGGATGCGACTCTGAGAACTTCAGACGCAGGTAGGCGGAGGACATGCTGCCCAGTGCCCATTTGCGCATTGACTTGCCGGTGTGGTTGAACTCGCGAGATTCCAGCGCATCGGCCTTGGCCCAGGTAGTCATAATGTTCAGCGCGCAATCGAGCTGTTCCGGACGACCGTCGCGCATGTACTGCATCACGACTTTGCTGACGCCGCGCTCAAGGTCGGTGATGTCCTTGGTCGCATCGCGAAAGGCTTCTTCCGACACGGCGTTGAGGGTCGCACGTGCCTTGTCCGAACCTTCGTACTTGCTGCGGAAAACCAGCTTGTCGGTGTACGGCTTTGGAATGGCTTCACAGCTGAAATTGTGATCGCCCGTCTTCATTTTTTCGATCGGGGCGTCATAGCCCTTGGGTGGAACCAGTGCGGCGGACGCACCCGTAGCCCAGGCCATCGATGACAGAATTGCCATCGACAGCAGGGTAGGGCGTATCAGTTTAGGAGTCTGCATAAGTCACCTCATAGTCCGGCTTGAGCGGTGTGTGTCGCAGCGCTCGGGAACACGTTGCGTTTGCATACTTTGGCTTCGACTTTCTGTGGTGCCGTGCCTGCTTCCGGTCCCTGGATCTCCAGCGCCAGCAATTGCTGGTTAGCCCAGTCCTCGTCTTCGCGCAGTTCGAACGCGAAGCGTCCGTCAGTATCGGACGTTTCCGGTTTTTCGATTTTCAGATCTTCGTGACGCCCGTTCATGTACCAGAGCCTGGCTTGAAGGACTTTCACCGAAGTATCGTCAAACTTGATATCGATCTGATTGCTGCCGTTGCGGATATCCTTGATGCCATTCTTGCCATTGACCAGCAATTCGTTGGTACCCGGCTTAAGCGTGGTGCTGGCGCTCATGACGGCAGGCTTGCCTTCACAGCCGTTGTCCAGCAGCGACATCATCTGGCGATAGATGGTCTCCTGATCCAGGCGATACAGCGGCGAGAATTCCCAGATGAGAATCTTCGGCGGACGCTTCTGGAAGTCTTCACTGCCCAGGTACTGCAGCATCGAACCTTCCAGACCACCACCAGGGAACGCTACGTTCAACACGTCGGCACCCATGTATTCCTGCAGGAAGCCAGCGAAGTTGTAGTTCTTGCCGCTGTGACTGGTGCCGACCAGCGTGATCTCCGGATTGCCGGAATCGCCGAACAGGTCACCGTCGCCCGCCTCACCCTTGGGTTCGGTGGTGAACTGATCCATGTACTGGATCGCATAGCTGGTGCCGCACAATTGACCCGCCATATTGTGCAAAGTGCCCGTTTTGCCCATGCGTCCGGAAATATGGCTTTCGAACTCACGCTTGGGGATGTCGCTGTAACCCGGAACCTTCTTCACGGTTTCAGCGACGATTTTCGCCGTGCGTTGTGCGCCGTAAGGCGTCCAGTGCTGGTCACCGCGGAAGTAGAAGTCATGCGCCTGCTGCTCGTTGGTCAACGGCGACAGGTCCGGGACCCAGTAACCCATCTTGCTGAAGCGGCCGAGCATGGCCTGATAGTTTTTCAGCGCCTTGTCGTAGTCGAACTTGTCGCGCTCAGCTGGAAACAGCTTGTTGCGATCTACCAGACCACGGGTCGGCTGATACACCACGACCAGTTCGACGCCTTTGCTTTTGAACGCATCGTGCAGTTCTTTCATGCGGCGGTAGCCGGCAGGCGTGGTGTCGAATTCGGTGCGCAGGTCTTCCTGAGTCCGGAACAGCCAGTCGCCCTGAGCCTGGACCAGTGTGGTGAAGTTCTGCTGATAACGCGTGGTGTAGTTTTTCGCGTCATGCGCGGCCGGGCACAGAGAGCAGCAAGGCTCGGCCTTGAACGTCGGCGCTTGCGAGTCGTCTGCCCGAGCGACACCAGCGGCGGCCATCAAGGCGGCGGTGAGGCTGGACAGGCTCAACAGCTTGATCAGATGTGCGTGCATAACAATACCCTTCCTCATTCCCGCAGCTCGGTCTGGCTTTCGACGGGGTCGATCAATACGGCTTTCTTCTGGCGTACCAGCAGGTCGAGGATTTCGTCCTGGCGCTCACCGAGCACGCCGTTGAGGCTGATACCGACTTCTTTGGTAGGCATCAGCATCGAGACGCGATACAGCTCGACACTCAGTGGCGAGTCAATGGACAGCGGGCCGGAACCATTGCTGGACAGTTCGCCGCCAACCATGATCAGCGAGACCTGAGCGTCGAACGGATCGAGCTCAATGTCGCGGTCGGTGTCGCTCAAGTCCTTGATGTGGCCGTAAACGCCCATCAGGCCGTTGCCCATGGCGACGTTCTCGTACAGCTTGATATTCACGCTGTTACGCACGCGGATACCGTGGCGGCGGTTGGCGATCACGCGATTGCCCCACAGCAGGTTGTTGCCGCTTTCGTACAGGGTGATGCCGTCAGTGTGGTTCTGGTAAATCTCGTTGTAGGCGACGATGTTGCCGACGCTGTTACGGTCCAGAACCACGCCGGACAATTTGTTGTTGTGGCTCTTGTTGCGGAAGATGAAGCTGTTGTCGACTTCCCGGGAAATGATGATCCCGTGCTTCTTCTTGGTCCCGTAAACGTCGTTTTCGGCGATGATCAGACCGTGCGAACGGTCGTGCGGGTCAATGCCGTAAATGATGTTGTCGCGGTAGGTGTTGCCTTTGACCACGAAATCGCGGGTTTCATAGCAGTAGAAGCCGTACCACATGTCCGAGAACTCTGAATCGATGATCCAGCCTGTCGGTTCGGCACGCTTGAGAATCTTCGCGGTGTTGGGTGTGTACTGGGAAATACTGATGCCATAGGACTTGCTCTGGTCGTAGCCCATGCTCGCCATTTTGGTATTGGCGATCCAGGTTTCCGAGCCACCCCAGGTCAACAGAAACGGACGAAACTCGTCAGGCTTGCGATAGGTCGCCAGGCTGTTGCGGGTTTCACTCCAGGCGTTGACCTGAGTGTGGGTGATCAGCATCTTGCCTTCGCTGACGATGAACGAACCTTTTTCCTGAGACAGACGCAATTCCTTGGTCTTGCTGTCGATCTCGAAGATCCCGGTCTCCTTGATCAGAATCGGCAGGCGCGCCACATAGACACCCGGCGACACTTCATTGAGAAACTGCTTGGGGACCTTTTTGGCCAGGTCCTGCAGGCTCACGTAGCCGTCGGAAATCATGATGGCCTGCGGGATGCCGCGCTGACGGTTGACCCATTCGGCCATCTTGTTATCGCCGCCGATGAATTCCTTCAGGCCGGTTTCTTCCATCATCCGCGATACAGTCACCTTACCCGGCTTGTTGCGCACGATCTTTTTCAAGGCGGCTTCTGCGGTATAGCCCTTGAGGTCTGGCAACACCGGCTTGGACATTTCCAAGGGCTCGGTCGGCGGGCTGGTGATGGTGTAGGTCTTGGCCTGGTGCAACTCCTTGACCACCGCCTTCTGTGCATCGGTTACGACAGGGGCGTTAGCCAGCGCCACACCGCTGGCCATCAGCAGAGCGCTGGTCAGCAGTGCGCTTTCGAGCAGGGCATGCGGCCAGCTTCGGCTACGCCCATTGCTTGTATGACTGTTCATCTCTGGCACTCCTTTGGCGGTTCGCATCAAAAGCGCCAGATGACGTCGACAACAGCGCGGTGCATGTATTCATCCACGCCGTTGTGATACGCATCGCCGGGCTTGAAGACACCTGCGCGCAAGCGCACCAGTGCCGAAGGTTCGTCGAACGACTGGCTGAGCGAGGCGGGCAGCAGGCCTTGTTTGAAGTACTTGGTCACGACCAGGTCCATTTCCTGACCCAGGTCCTTGCGCCCGTCTTCCAGCGGCAGCGAACTGAACGTGTTGCTGTTGCCGTTTTCACGCACTGCATTGATACCCGAGCCGCCAATACCGGTGTTGCCGTCCACTCGACGGAACTTGTGGTAGATCAGCGACGCATCGTATTCCTCGTTCATCTGCCAGGAGGCGAACAGCGAGCCGCTTTCCACGTTGGCCATTTCGCCCTGGAACGCTTCGCCGAAACGATGGATGCGCGAACGCGTGCCGGTCCAGTTCGAGCGGTTGCTCTCCAGACCGTTCTGGACGTAATCCTTGCTGGCGCGCGAGTAAGCCGCACCGACTTGCCATTGCGGGTCAAGACGCAGACGCAGACCCAGGTCAGTGGCCCAGCCATTCATGTCGCGGTCGTTTTTCTCGCCGGCGATGAACTGGTCGTTGCCTGCGGAAGTCACGCCGATTTCGTCGCGTGTACCGTTCAGCCAGGTCAGGCTGCCCCAGTAATTGAGCGGGTTGGTGTTGCGATAGTTGTAGGCATCGCTGTCGGCCTGCAGACCCAGCCAGGTCAGGTTGCCGTTGGACGTCTTGTCCAGATCATCCAGTTGCTCGCCCTGAGACTTGAGCTTGCCGTCGTCATGACTGTAATGAGCGCGCACGCCTGCCCAATGGCCGGGGGTCCACTGGTAGCTGGCGGAACCGAACAGGTGCTTGCGGTCTTCGTCGTCGGGTGCCAGTTCGGTCAGGTCGGTGCGGTATTCGCTGAAGCGCTGGGCGGCACCCAATTCGGCACGCAGCAAGGTGGTATCGAAGTTCCAGTTGATGGCCTCGATATTGGTGTCATGCCACTGACCATCGTCGTTGCGCAGACGCTGACGACCCACTTTGAGTATTTCGCCGGGGTAGGGCGTGAAGCCACTGTAGCCGATCCAGAATTCACGCAGCGCAGCATAGGACTTGTCGACTTCGCGTTCGCTGGCAGTGCCACGGGAGGTTTGCGTTCCGCTGCCGTCGCTGTTGCTCTGCTCCAGCGGGTCGGTCTGAATGGTGTCGGTGGCGGTGACCACCTGGCCCATGGCATAACCGCTCCAGTTGCCGCGCTCACCATAGACCCAAGGGCGCAGGTCCAGGCCCACACCGTTGACGTCGCCGCCCGAACGGGTGCCCAGATCGCGATCATCCTCGGCCTGTGCCGTGGCTTTCACTTCGATACCGAAATTCTGTTCTTCGGTCAGCGCTGCCAGCGTCGGGCAGGCCCACAACAGGGTGAAGCCAAGGCCCATGCCAGCAGCCATCAGGGGATTCAACTTCATAATGCTTCCTCACCGTCTTTTTCTTCTTGCAGGGCCTGCATCGCCATCGCGTTCTGAGTAGCGGTAGCGCCCCGGACTTTTTGCTCGCGTGCCAACAGGTCTTTGGCGGTGGCGAGCTTTTCAGGCGGCAGTTGTGTATTGAGGGCCTCGGCAAGCTCGGTCGCTTGCGGGGTCTGACTGGCCAGCGCCAGTTGCGCGAACACCCAGGCGTTGACCGGGTCGGGCATCGTGCCCTTGCCCTGCGAGAACAGTTGCGCGAGGGCGAAATCTGCGCTGTTCTGGCCACCACGGGCTGCGGTCAGCAACTCGTCCACGGCTTTTTGCGAGTACACCTGACCGAGGTAGCCACGGCGGTAGATCTGACCCAGGTAGTAATGGGCGGAAATCTCTGTTGCTGTGGCTTTCTTCAGGTGCTCCTCGGCCTTGAAGGCATCGGGCGTGACCCATTTGCCTTCGTAGTACAGGCGTCCAAGCAGCAGCTCGGCGCGAGGCTGATCGGCCGCGCGGCCGTTGTTCAGGTATTCCATCATCTTGTTGACGTCGCCCAGTTCGGGGAAGTCGTAAAGCAGTTTGGCCAGCGTTACCCACGAGACCGGGTAGCCAGGCGCAACGCTTTCCAGCAATTGCTGAGCGGTCTTTTCGTCTGGCGTACCGATGGTGGAGTCACCCAGTACACGCGCGACGCTGTCCACTCGTTGGGCATTGACGCGGCCAGCGGCGTAGTCGCTCTTGAGCTTTTCGATCAAGGCCGTGCGCTGCTCGGCCTGGCCGCGTGTCTGGTAGACAGTAGCCAGCTCGACGTAGCAGATATCCGTGGCTGACAGTGCCTGTTTGCAGATGCTCTCGACCTTATCGAGGTGTTGAGCATAAGTGCCTTGCGTGCGATACAGCAGCACCTGAGCCAGACCTGCCTCCGGATAACCGGCAGCGCGCCACTCACTGATCTTCTGTTGCGCATTCACTTCAGGGAAGGTGTGCGGGTATTGCAGATACAGCATCGCCAGCGGGATCAGGGTGCCGGATTCGCCATTGGCGAACGCCTTTTTCAGCAGGCCTTCGGCTTCGCGATGTTCGGCTTCGGTAGCGTCGGGCTTGGCCGCCAGCAGACGGCCCAGGCGCGACTGCGCCCGAGGGGAGATCTGCGCGGCAGCGCGGTAGGTAGCCTCGGCCTGCTTGAGCTGAGCCGGGTCGCGAGTCGCGACCTGAATATCAGCAAGGCCGACTTGCGCGTCGCTGTAGCCCAGGTCCGCCAGCTGCCGATAGTTCTGCTCCGCCAATGCAGTGTCGCCGTTTTTCAGGGCTTCATTGGCAAGGCGTTGATCAGGCAGGCCGGCACAGCCGCTCAGGCCGAGCGCGACGGCGAGGCTCAGTAGCGTGGGGGTAGACAGGCGTCGTAGTGGGCTGTTCATGGTTACAGACCCGCAGCCATTGCTTTATCGATCAGCCAGTTCACGGACGGGCCGCGATCGCTGACCACTTCGACAGGGCGACCGGCAAGCGAGCTGCTCAGGCTTTCGTCAGGCTTGATCTGCACGCGGATGTCAGTGGACAGGTCGGCGTCGCTGAGGTTGGTGCTGCTGACGATCTGACCGGTGCGCAGCTTGTCTTCGCCAGCGATCTGGAAGCTGACACGTGTGCCTGGCTTGACGTCGTTGAACTGGCGATAGGTGAAGCGAGCTTCAACAGTGGCCGGCGCGTTGCGTGGCACCAGTTGGAAGATCACCTGACCCTTGGACGCGAACTGACCGTCGGCAACCAGTTGGCGAGCTACGACGCAATCGCACGGGCTGGTCATTGTGCCGCTCATCTGCTTGCCATACAGCTCTTCGATCTTGGCGGGCTGCAGGTCTTCACCGGTCAGGCTGCCTTTGAGCATTTCCAGCATGCTGGTGTTGAAGGTTGCCAGTGGCGCGCCTTTGGCGGCTTCGCCATTCTGAGCGACCAGGCTTTGTACGGTACCTTCACGCGGCATGGTCACGTCCATGCTTGGAATGGTGACCAGACCGGCCGATGCATGGCTGACGAAGTACAGGCCGTAGATTGTCTTGAAGATGAAGCCGAAAGCGGCCAGACCGACAATGAACACGCCCAGGCTGAAGGTCACGGCGCGCAGGCGACCCATGGCGCTCATGCCGCTGTCCTTACCCTTGACCTTGCGTGCCTTGGTGAAGTTGTCGCGCTGCAGGGTGGCCAGCACTTCGCCCAGGGTGACGACTTCGCCGGACAGGTGCGAGGTGATCAGGTGGCGCAGGGTAGCGATGTCCTGAGGTTCCAGATTCTGGAACTGGCAACCGATGCGGTTGCTGGCGTTGTCGATCGAGCGCACCTGCAGATCGACGTCCATGGCCAGGCCAAGGTTGTCGATGATGAATTGCAGGCGTCCCTTGACGATCTGCCCTTCGCTGAATTTCTGCCCGGACGGAGCAACGAAGCTCAGGCCACCGGCCGACAGGTCTTCGATACGTACCAGTGGCGCGTTGGGCTGATCATTCAGCAGGCGCAGCTTGGCAGGGATCTTGATCCGCGCGTGTTGGCGCTGGGCTTCGGATTCATGTACGACGTTCGCATTCACGGCTGTATTCATGGCTAATTTTCCTACTTAAGCGATTAATCCGTTGGCCCGGTCAAACCATCGTCAACAGCACAGCGACGAAGATGGTGCCAGCCGAGAAAGTCATGGTTCGGGACGACCACGTGTTGAACCAGCCCTGAAAGCTGGCCATGTCGCGGCTTAGTTTGGTGTCCTGGCGTGTCCAGGACTGGCGGTCCAGGCGGAAGAAGACATAGATCTTCATCAGCGCGCCGACGATCTGGTTGTAATAGAGAATGATCGGGTAGGCAGGCCCGATTCTGTGTCCCGAGAGGGACAGCAGCAGGGTGAGGATCAGACGGGTCATGCCGATCCACAGCAGATACATCAACAGGAACGCGCCGCCATACTTGAAGCTGGCGATCAGGGCGACGGTCAGACCGAGGATGGAGGTCCACATCGACACACGCTGGTCGAACAGCACAATGCTGGTGAAAATCCCCAGGCGACGTACGCCCAGACCCAATGCACGCGAGTTCTGACGCAGGTTATTGCCGTACCAGCGATACATCAGCTTGCGGCTGGCCTTCAGGAAGCTCTTCTCGGGCGGGTGTTCCACGGTGTTGATCGCTGCGTCCGGCACGTAGAACGTGTCGTACCCCAGGCGCATCAGGCTGAACCAGCTGGACTTGTCGTCGCCGGTCAGGAAGCGGAAGGTGCCCAGACGCCAGTGATTGAGCGAGTCGCTTTCCACGTCGGCAATGAACTCGGGGTCGGTTACCACGGTTGCGCGGAACACTGACATGCGACCGGTCATGGTCAATACGCGTTTGGACAGGGCCATCGAGCACATGTTGATGTGACGCTGAGCGAAACGCAGCTTGTGCCACTCGCTCATGATGTAGCCGCCACGTACTTCACAGAACTCGTTGGTGGTCAGGCCGCCGACATTGTCGAACAGCTGGAACCACGGCACGGTCTTGGCGACCACACCTTCGTTGAGCACGGTGTCGCCGTCGATCACTGCAACCACGGCACGGCTGTCAGGCAAGTGACGCGAGATGGCGCGGAAGCCATAGGCCAGACCATCGCGCTTGCCGGTGCCCGGAATGCGTACGAAGTCCAGCTTGACGCGCTCCGGCGGGTTGAACTTCGCCCACATGCTCTTGACCAGCAGCTCATCGGACATTTCCACCAGCGAGCAGACGATAGTCGTCGGCAGGCCACAGTCGATGGCTTCGCGGATGACCGAGTTGTAGACCTGTGCGGTGGTCAGCGCGTCGATGCGGAAGCTGGTGACCATCAGAAACACATGGGACGGGTCTGCTGCACTGCACAGCTTGCGAACCTTGCGGCGCAAGTGCGGGTAGACGATGTACAGGAAAATCATCCCGCGCACGAAGTGCGTGATCCCCATCGAGTAGCGCCAGATACCAACGGCACCAATCAGGAATATAAAGTTCTTCGACTGTGAGTCGAAGATACTGGTAGGCAATGCCGCGGCAAGGCCCATGAGTAAACTTAAATAGAACAGCCAACCTGCGGCCTGTAACAGGCCGTGCTTGAGCCTCTGCATAATCGTATCCCTAAGTCAGTTGCGAGCCTCAAGCCCCAGGCTGCAAGCACATTGCTTGAGCCTGTGGCCTGTGGCCTGTGGCCTGGAGCCTGGAGCCTGGCGCTTGTGGCTTGCGGCTGATTTACCAGCAGATACCTTCGGCGCGACCGTCTTCGCTGGTGGCGTTGGTCATGAAACCCACCAGATCGATGACGCGCTTGCCTTCGGGAGTCTTGTTGGCGAGGGCGCGGAAACGCTCATCGCGGTTGCCAAGGATGATCACGTCAGAGTCGTTGATGACCTGATCGAAGTCCGAATTCAGCAGCGACGATACGTGCGGAATCTTGGATTCGATGTAGTCCTTGTTGGCACCGTGAACGCGTGCATATTCGACGTTGCTGTCGAAGATGCTCAGGTCGAAGCCCTTACCGATCAGCATTTCGGCCAGTTCTACCAGCGGGCTTTCGCGCAGGTCGTCAGTACCTGCCTTGAAGCTCAGGCCCAACAGTGCAACCTTGCGGGTGTCGTAGCTGGCAACCATGTCGAAAGCGTTCTGCACTTGCGAGGTGTTGCTGCGCATCAGCGAGTTGAGCAACGGCGCTTCGACATCCAGGCTGCTGGCGCGGTAGGTCAGGGCGCGAACGTCTTTTGGCAGGCAGGAGCCGCCGAATGCGAAGCCTGGGCGCATGTAGTACTGGGACAGGTTCAGCGCCTTGTCCTGGCAGACCACGTCCATCACTTCACGACCATCGACGCCGACGGCCTTGGCAATGTTGCCGATTTCGTTGGCGAAAGTAACCTTGGTGGCGTGCCACACGTTGCAGGTGTACTTGATCATTTCGGCAACGGCGATGTCCTTACGGATGATCGGTGCGTCGAGTTCTTCGTACAGCGATTGCAGTACGTCGCCCGAGGCTTTATCGAACTCGCCGATCACGGTCATTGGCGGCAGATCGTAGTCCTTGATTGCGGTACTTTCACGCAGGAACTCAGGGTTTACGGCGACACCGAAATCAACACCGGCTTTTTTGCCGGAGCAGTCTTCCAGAATCGGGATGACCACGTTGGCAACCGTGCCTGGCAACACAGTACTGCGAACAACGATCGTGTGGCGGGTGGCTTTGTCACGCAGGACATAGCCGATTTCGCGGCATACCGACTCGATGTAATCGAGTTCCAGATCGCCGTTCTTCTTGCTCGGCGTACCGACACAGATCATCGACAGGTCAGTGGCGCGAATGGCTTCGGCGAAGTCGGTAGTGCCGCGCAGTTTTCCGGTACTGATACCTTTCTGCAGCAGCTCTTCCAGACCTGGTTCAACGATAGGTGATTTGCCGTTGTTGATCAGATCGATCTTGGTGCTGGAAATATCCACACCAACTACATCGTGACCGCGGGCAGACAGGCAACCGGCACAGACTGCACCGACATAACCCAAACCAAATATGCTGATACGCATCGTATTCTCCTCGATTTTTCACGCCATAAATTGGCTGGATATTAATTTTGGCCAGCAGATGTCACGCGCCATCCTTTACGGCTAACAACGCCGTGGAACTAACGCAGGCATATTTAATGAGTGAGTGCCCAAATAGGTGAGGCGAACTCAAATGACACTAAGTACAAGCGGCAAGTGACCTGTCCGGTGGGCAGGGCCCTGCTCTCCTTGGATGCAGTAAACCACTCCTGTTTGACGATTGACGGCGGACCTCGTTCGGAAAGCCTCTGACTAGAGCCTTGGCTGACCTTGTCGAATCCTGCGCATCACACCTGTTGGGCGCTTCGCCTGTCTACAACATCAACTAGTGATGTGAGTTTAGTTCTGGTACCTGACGCCAGCGTTACATGAACCTGGCTTCCCTGTCGGTAACTTCCCATTTTTCCAGTCGACCTGTAAGTGATCTCTTACACGTCAGCCCAGAATTGTTACGGGATGTAGGAGCGTAGGAATTCGCATTTAGTTCCGGGCCACTCGTCCTGATTTGCGGATTTTGCTGTATCCAGTTTGTGACAGGGGCAGTATCGCGGTGATGGCGTTTTTCTTAAAAGCCTTATTGCGCGGGGATTTCAGCGGGGTAGATATGAAAGTGCTACTACTGCAAAAAGCCAAAAAGCCACTACGTAAAAAAGTGGATTTTTTTTGATGAAAAAATCAGGCGAGATTGCGTCGTCGAAAAGTTGACGTTTATCTGGCGTCACGATGTTGGCATTTGCTGTTGGATCGTAGGACAGGTCGTGTAACAGCGATGCGTTACACGACGGTTACAGTGTCTAGTCTTCTACGACGTTGCGCAAAAACACCAACTTGTCGCGCGTCGATTGCTCACGGTTATAACGATAGCCCTGAACATCGAACGCCTGTAACGCTTCGGGGCTGTTGATACGTTCCTCAATGACGAAACGGCTCATCATGCCGCGCGCTTTCTTGGCATAGAAGCTGATGATCTTGTACTGACCGTTCTTGAAGTCCTTGAACTCGGTGTCAATGATCCGGGCTTTGAGCGCTGAACGTTTGACCGCAGAAAAGTACTCGGTAGACGCAAGATTGAGCAGCAGGTCGTCGCCCTGGGCTGCCAGCGCTTCATTCAACCATTCGCTGATCTGCGTGCCCCAGAACGCGTAGAGATCCTTGCCGCGAGCGTTTGCCAGTCGCGTCCCCATTTCCAGGCGATAGGGCTGCATCAGGTCCAGCGGGCGCAGCAGCCCATAAAGGCCGGACAGCATGCGCAGGTGATCCTGTGCATAGTCGAGCTGCGCGTCGCTTAGTGTTTCGGCTTGCAGGCCGGTATACACATCGCCCTTGAAGGCCAGCAGCGCCTGCTTGGCATTGTCGAGCGTGAAGGCCGGGTTCCAGCTTCCGAAGCGTGCCGCGTTCAGCCCGGCAAGCTTGTCGGACAGGTGCATCAGTTCGCTGATCTGCGCTGGCGTCAGTTCACGCAGTTGGGTGATCAACTCCTGAGAGTGATCCAGATACTGCGGCTGAGTGAAGCGTCCGGTAGTGGGCGGGGTCTCGAAATCGAGGGTTTTTGCCGGGGAAATCACCATCAGCATGAAGTCGTCTCCTTTGATCGTCCGGGGATTCTAGGGGCTGATGGCCCACGACTCCAGCTATGGTGGCGATAGAGTCAGGCCGTGTGTGCCACGTCAGCATGCCATGCGGCTTTGTATGCGCTCCGACATAAGAAGCCAGGCTCATATCAGCTATAGTGGCGCGCTGGTCATGATGTTAATGGTTGATCGAGAGGGCATCGGGTTTGCGTATTGTTTTAGCAGTGTGTGCAGGTCTGTTCTGGCTCCAGGCGCAGGCGGCAGTGCCGGTCACTGCCACCATAGACCGCAGTGTGTGGCCCGAGCGCCTTGAAACGCCGGGGTTGTTCGACGTCGCGTCGCGCGCGGAAATCCTCGCCTTTGCCCACGAACTGTACCTCAGCGAGAAGCTGGACGAGGAAGGGCTCAAGCAGCGCCTCGGCCTGCGCTTCGTCAACGTGCCTTCGTTGAACGTGGTCCGCCATCGTCTGTGGCTGCGCTTGCTGGAAAACTATCAGAATGCTCAAAAGAGCTGCGAGCAGGATGCCAACTTCTGCGTGCTGGTCGAGGACATGGACCAGTTACGTCAGCGTGCTGAAGAGTTTCAGGTGTCGAACGACTCGTTCTACGCCAACTGGGCCAGACCCGGCGCCGTGTTCCATCAGCGTTATTTGAACGAGCTGCTATTCATGGCTGCCTTGTTCCCGCAGACCAGCAGCGAGATCGAGCGCTACAACTCTGATGAGATGAGTGGCGACGAGATGCCGGACCGCACCTTCATGCTCAATTTCGAAAGCGGCCCGAGCCCGGTCGATGGCGGAACCGACTGGTTGGTCGACTTCATGCGTCAGCAGAAGATGACCGCCACCTTCTTTGTGCTGGGCAAAAGCCTTCAGGAACGCCTCGACAGCACATCGACCACAAGCTTGCAGGCGCTGTATCGCCAGCAGTGCGTGGGCATTCAAGGGTGGGAGTATCGTTCGCATAGCCAGTGGCTGGACTGGCAGGGTTCAGTGCAACGCAGTGCGGCACTGGTTCAGCGTGTGCTGCCGGATAATTTCGTGCCGCTGTTTCGCCCGCCTTACGGCCATCGGCGGGCCGACAGCGGCGACTTCTTCCGCGCCGAGCATTTACGCGTGTCATTGTGGAACATCGATGCCGAGGACAATACCGGGCGGCTTTCGGCAGAGCAGGTTGGCGACCGCGTACTAACCCTCATGCTGCTCTGGCGCAAGGGCACGGTGGTCTTCCACGACGTGGCCAACAAGGCGCAGTCTGCACTGCCATTGCTGCTGGCCAATACCGCGCAAAGCGAGTTGATCTGGGACGATTGCCGGAATATCTCTGAAAGCCCCGTAGAACAAGGGCCGCAGAGCAGTGAAGAGGCTGCGCCCGAGGGGGAATGAAGGCAGATTCGGCGTGGGCGGACTTCCGACTTTAAACGTGCTGTGTACGTCCGCCAAGCTCTATTCGTCAGGCTGTGAAATAAACTTCAAAAAACTGTCAAAGAGCTTTTTTCTGTCATCCCTTTTGCTGTATTACGAATACAGACCGCCGAAACCTGCAACACAGGTGGCGTCTTCCAAGACCCACCTTGAGCGACATTTCTCCCCTGCCTGAAGGGAAGAATCCGGCGGCCTTTTCGTGGCGCAGTACTGTCGTGGTTCTGCGTCGCCCGGCTTCTACAAAGGTGAGCGAGTATGGATGACCACGGACGCACCCCTTCCACTAACCAGCCAATCCTTTACGTGCTCGATACCAACGTATTGATCCATGATCCAAACGCACTGCTGAATTTCGAAGAACACCACGTCGCCATCCCCATGACGGTTCTGGAGGAACTGGACAAACTCAAGGCCGGTAAACATTCGGTTGCTGCCGAGTGTCGCCAGGCCATCCGCCTGATCGACAAGACCCTCGGCGAGGCTAACCCTGAAGAAGTTGAAAAGGGCGTGCCGATTGACCGCGGGACCGGTGTTTTCAAAGGTTTTCTGTCGATTTTGATGAGCAAGCGCGAGGAACCCAACAGCCTGCTGCCCGAGCACCTCAACGACAACATCATCATCAACCAATTGATCGACCTGCATGCGCGCAACAAGGACTTGAGCGTGGTGCTGGTGACCAAAGACATTAACATGCGCCTCAAGGCGCGCGCCTGCGGCATTGCGGCCGAAGATTACAGCACCGACCAGCTGGTCGACGACGTTTCGCTGTTGTCGCGTGGCTACCACGACATGACCGGTTCGTTCTGGGACCGCGTCAACAAGGTCGACACCCGTCAGGAGCGTGGCCGTACCTGGCACCGCGTGCAGCTCAATGAAATGCTGCCTGCGGTTCATATCAACGAGTTTATTGTCGATGAACAGGGCTTCGTAGGCTGGATCAAGGGCGTCAAGAACGACGAACTGCTGATTCTGGATATGCATCAGGAGCCACTGCTGCATCAGGAGGCCTGGGGCCTGAAACCGCGTGATATCTATCAGGGGCTGGCGTTGTTCGCACTGCTCGACCCGGATATTCATCTGGTCAACCTGTCCGGTGCCGCTGGTTCGGGTAAAACCATTCTGGCGTTGGCGGCTGCCATCGAGCAGACCATGGTCACCAAGCGTTATCGGCGCATCATCGCTACCCGTAGCGTTCAGGGCCTGGATCAGGAGATTGGCTTCCTGCCCGGCACCGAGGCGGAAAAGATGGAGCCTTGGCTTGGCGCGATCACCGACAACCTTGAAGCCCTGCACATGGATGATGAAAACACTCATGGCAGTGTCGACTACATCCTCAGCAAGGTGCCGTTGCAGTTCAAATCCCTCAACTACATTCGAGGTCGCAGCTTCCAGCAAAGCCTGATTCTGATCGATGAATGCCAGAACCTGACCCCGCACCAGATGAAAACCATCATCACCCGTGCCGGCGCCGGTTCCAAAGTGGTCTGCCTGGGCAACCTGGCGCAGATCGACACCCCTTACCTGTCAGCCACCAGTTCCGGGCTGACCTACCTGACGGAGCGCTTCAAGGACTTCCCTAACGGCGTGCATATCACCTTGCAAGGCGTGCCACGCTCGATACTGGCCGAATACGCGGAGAGTCATCTTTAGCTGAAAAGCAGCTGTAAGCTTCAAGCTATTAGCTTCAAGTGGGGGACTTCGGTGTACGAGAGCCCTCACTTGCAGCTTTTGATTATCGCGCCCATGCGCCAAGCTTATCGTCACACACAAGTTCGCTTCTGGCCGAAAGGCGTAGGAGCGAACTTGTTCGCGAAAGCTATATTGTGGGCGATAAATCATTTGTGCATGTACAGCCCTCTTCGCGAACTTGTTCGCTCCTACGCCCTCCGGGCAGAAGCCAGGATTTTCGTACGCTTTAAAACCTGTGTATAACGCCGGGCACTTTCAGCTTGTAGCTTGCAGCTTGCAGCTGCCACACTTCTTGCTTCTGCCAAGGAGTAACGTTGTGCTCACTCATCTCGATTCCCAAGGGCGCGCCAATATGGTCGACGTTACGGATAAAGCCGTGACGTCCCGTGAGGCGGTGGCCGAAGCAGTGGTGCGTATGCTGCCCACCACGCTGCAAATGATTGTCAGCGGCGGTCATCCCAAAGGGGATGTATTTGCTGTCGCACGCATTGCCGGCATTCAGGCGGCAAAGAAAACCAGTGATCTTATCCCGCTCTGCCATCCATTGATGCTCACCAGCATCAAGGTTCACCTCGCCGCTGACGGCGATGATGCGGTGCGTATTACCGCGAGCTGCAAGCTGGCCGGGCAGACCGGTGTGGAAATGGAAGCCCTGACCGCTGCCAGCATTGCGGCGCTGACAATTTACGATATGTGCAAGGCGGTCGATCGCGGCATGGTCATCGAGTCGGTTCGGCTGCTGGAAAAGCTCGGCGGCAAGAGCGGTCACTTCATTGCCGATCAGACACAGGTATCACCATGAAGATCCAGGTTCAGTATTTTGCCCGCTACCGTGAAGTCCTGGGCTTGGACAGCGAGTCTGTCGAAGGCGAGTTCGCCACGCTGGACACGCTGCGCCAAGCGCTGTTGCAGCGTGGCGAGGCCTGGCAGGTCCTTGCCGAGCAGAACCTGATGTGTGCCCGCAACCAGGAACTGTGCAAGCCGACCGAGCCGCTGTCTGATGGTGATGAAGTCGCATTCTTTCCGCCCGTGACCGGAGGCTGAACATGACCATTCGCGTTCAGGCTGCGGCGTTCGACCCCGGCAATGAAGTCAACGCGTTGCATGCGGCCAACCTCGGCATCGGCGCGGTGGTCAGTTTTGTCGGCTATGTGCGGGACTTCAACGAGGGTCGCGAGGTGTCAGGCATGTTTCTGGAGCATTATCCGGGCATGACCGAAAAGGCACTGGCAAAAATCGTTACCGAGGCCGAACAGCGCTGGCCGTTGCTGCGTGTCGATGTGCTGCATCGGGTGGGAGCGCTGGAGCCCGGCGAGCCGATAGTATTCGTGGGCGTTGCCAGCGCTCACCGGCAGGCAGCGTTCGAAGCCTGCGATTTCGTCATGGACTACCTCAAGACCCGCGCGCCGTTCTGGAAGAAGGAAAAGACTTCCGAGGGACCGCAGTGGGTTGAAGGCCGCGATAGCGATCAGGCAGCAGCCCGGCGCTGGTAGTCGTTGGTCGTTGCGCCCATCTTTTTCCCTGAAAGTCTGACCTTCCGCTTTTTATATCGTCTATTTGCATCTTTCTTGGTAAAGAAAGATGGCTTCGGGCTATCATGCGCAGCCGCGAAAAGGCGGCCTGTTGGCTTTGCCCAATCCTATTCAATAACTGTCCGAACGTGATCGCGTTTTGCGAGCCACGTTGCGGGCAGTTTTTCGTAAACGCTCGGAGCAGAATGTGAAGAAACTTCAGCAGGTTTTGGTTTCAGGGATGACGACAGCGGCTTTATTGCTGGTTGCTGGTTGTGCAACGGAAAGCTCGCGGGCGCTGCCTGTGACAAAGGTTGAAAGTGCTGGAGTTGCCTATGCCGGTGTGCGCTATCCGGTTGCGGTCGGCAAGTTCGATAACCGCTCCAGCTATATGCGCGGGATCTTTTCCGATGGCGTCGTTCGTCTTGGTGGTCAAGCCAAGACCATCCTGATCACCCACATGCAGCAAACCAACCGGTTCAATGTGCTGGATCGCGACAACATGGAGGAGATCAAGCAGGAAGCCGCTATTAAATCTACCGCCCAGCGTCTGAAGGGTGCTGACTACGTGGTGACCGGCGACGTGACCGAGTTCGGTCGCAAGGAAGTCGGCGATCAGCAACTGTTCGGCCTGCTGGGCCGCGGCAAATCCCAGATTGCCTACGCGAAAGTCGCGTTGAACATCGTCAATATCAGCACTTCGGAAGTGGTGTACTCGACTCAGGGCGCAGGCGAGTTCGAGCTTTCCAACCGTGAAGTCGTCGGCTTTGGCGGCACCGCCAGTTATGACTCGACACTCAACGGCAAGGTTCTCGACCTGGCCATGCGCGAAGCCGTCAACAACATGGTGCGTGCGCTCGACAGCGGTGCCTGGAAACCGACTGCCAACTGATATTTCAAAAGGGAATTTGTTGTGTTCATGAATCGTTTTAATGTTTCGTTGCGCGGTGTCGCAATGCTTTTAGTCGCCGGCGCGTGCCTGACGGGCTGTGTCCAACAGCCGAAAACCTTGTACCAGTGGGGCAGTTACCAGCCTGAGGTGTACGAGTATTTCAAAGGCGAGTCCAAGGAAGCCCAGGTCGCCAAGCTCGAAGAAGACCTGCAGAAAATCCGCTCTACCAACGCAACGCCGCCACCGGGCTACCATGCTCAGTTGGGCATGCTATACGGCAGTATTGGCAAGGATGACCAGATGGTTCAGGAGTTGCGCACGGAAAAGGCACTGTTTCCCGAGTCGGCCACTTATATGGACTTCCTGCTCAAGAACGCCCACGCAGGAGTCGTCAAATGAACCTCTCTTATCTGAAAGTTGCTGTAAGCCTGTTTGCCGTTGCCCTGCTGTCGGGTTGCGTTACCCCGCCAACGGTGGACTACTCGGCCTTCAAGGAAAGCAAACCGCGTTCGATTCTGGTACTGCCGCCGGTCAACGAATCGCCTGACGTCAAAGCGACGTACAGCACCTTCTCGCAGGTGACCTACCCGCTGGCCGAGTCGGGCTACTACGTGTTGCCTGTGGCGCTGGTTGACGAGACATTTCGCAACAACGGCCTGACCAACGCCAATGATATTCAGGCGACATCGCCCGCCAAGCTGCGTGAGATCTTCGGAGCCGATGCCGCGATGTACATCACGGTCAAGCAATACGGCACCAGTTATGTGGTCATCAGTAGCCAGACCGTCGTGACGGTCACGGCAAAGCTGGTTGATCTGCGCACCGGTACTGCGCTGTGGACGGGTACCGCGTCGGCGTCCAGTGAAGAGGGCGGCAACAACAGCGGTGGCGGTCTGGTGGGTATGCTGATTACCGCGGCGGTCAAGCAGATCATCAACAGTTCGACCGATGCCGGTCATCCCATCGCCGGGATAGCCAGCAACCGACTGCTCACTGCTGGTCGGCCGGCGGGCCTGCTTTACGGTCCACGTTCGCCGAAATACGGTACTGACTGACCCTCACGCTGCTGATTTCCGGCAGGCACAAAAAAAGCGCAGCCCCGTAAAGGCTGCGCTTTTTTGTTGATCGCACGTGTCAGGTCGTTTGCCGCACCACTGCCCTGAGCAGGTGGGTCGGCGGTGTTTCACAACTGATCTTGCGACCCAGCTTCTCTTCGATGGCGGGCAACTGGTAGGAGTCGTCTTCGCCGGCGAAGCTGATGGAGACGCCATCTGCACCTGCGCGACCGGTACGGCCGATGCGGTGCACGTAGTCGTCCGGCACCTCTGGCAGGGTGAAGTTGATCACGTGGCTGATGCCGTCAATGTGGATACCACGACCGGCCACATCGGTGGCGACCAGTACGCGGATCTTGCCTTCGCGGAAGCCTTCAAGGGTCTTGATGCGCTTGTGCTGCGGCACATCGCCCGACAGTTGCGCGGCATTGACGCCATCGCGTACCAAGCGCTCTTCGATGCGTCGCACCTCGTCCTTGCGGTTGGCAAAGACCATCACTCGTTCCCAGCCGTTGTCGGTGACCAGGTTATAGAGCAGCTTGTACTTGTCGGCACCGGCAACGGCATAGATATGCTGTTCGACGTTGTCACTGGCGACGTTCAACGATTCGATTTCGACGATGGAAGGGTCTGTCGTCCATTGTTTGGCGAGGTTCATCACGTCTTCGGTGAAGGTCGCGGAGAACAGCAGGGTCTGGCGTTCACCCTTGTGCGGGGTTTGGCGGATGATCTGACGCACCTGCGGGATGAAACCCATGTCGAGCATGCGGTCGGCTTCGTCCAGGACCATAACTTCGACCATGTCCAGATGCACTTCGCCGCGCTGGTTGAAGTCCAGCAGGCGGCCAGGCGTGGCCACCAGAATATCGCAGTGCCGTGCTTCAAGTTGTTTGAGCTGCTTGTCGAAATCCATGCCACCGACGAACGTCATGACGTTCAGGTTGGTGTATTTGGTCAGGTCGGCAGCGTCCTTGGCGATCTGCACCACCAGTTCGCGAGTGGGCGCAATGATCAGCGCTCGGGGCTCACCCATGTAACGTTCGGCTGGCGGTGGCGTCTGGGTCAGTTGCTCGATGATCGAGATCAGGAACGCAGCGGTCTTGCCGGTACCGGTCTGGGCGCGACCGATCGCGTCCTTGCCTTTGAGCGTGAAGCCCAGTACGCCCGCCTGAATCGGTGTGCAGTACGGGAAACCAAGGTCCTGAATCGCGTGCATCAGTTCAGGCGCAAGGTTGAAATCGTGGAAGCGGGTCTTGCCTTCCTGTGGTTCGACGACGAAATCTTCGAGTTTCCATGCTGGCGCAGGCGGTTTTACCACGCGCTCACGACGCGGGCGCTCGGCCCTTGGCTTGTCGGTGCGCGGTGCTCTGGCTTTGGAGGGCTCGTTGACGGTGTCCGAAAGCTGAGTCTGGGCATGATCCGGTATGTCGCCTGCGGCAGCGGGGGAGGCGGGAATAAAGGCTGTCGGACCAGGCGCGCGCTGCTCAGCCTCACTTTTACCGAACATCTTTTTAAGTGCTTTGAGCACGGTCATCTCATCAATTGGTTAAGGAATGTACGCCGAGCAGTGTAAAGCAAGAACCGTGCTCGGCGTAGTGCCATCCGTGGCGAGCTACAAAAGCGGTCAGTTGCATGCGGGCCCATTGCGCTTCAGCGCAGCTTGTCAGCCAGCCAGACGCCGATGTCATGGATTTCCTGCGGTAACACTTGGTGCCCCATTGTGTACTCTTGCCATTGAGCGGTTACACCCTGAGCCTTGAGGTGCTCGTACACCGTCCGGCCCATGGGGTTGTGCACCACTTCGTCGTGCTGGCCATGCAGGCAGTAGGCAGGGATGCGCTGTTGGCTGGCAGACAGCGTCATCTCATTGCTGAATGTCGGGGCATAAGTGGACAGCGCGAGGACGCCGCCCAGCGGACCCTGCCAGCGTCTATAGCCCGCGTGTAACACCACCGCGCCGCCTTGGGAAAAGCCTGCCAGAAATATCCGTGACGGGTCGATGCCGCTGTCGCGTTGTTGCTCGATCAGGTCCAGCACCTTTTGTGCCGAGGCTTCCATCTGATCGTGATCAATGGCGCGGGCCTCGGAACTCATGGCCTTGATGTCGTACCAGCTTGGCATTTCATAGCCGCCGTTGACCGTTACGGCGCGTGTCGGTGCCTGAGGCAGGACGAAACGTGTAGTCGTCAGCGACTCCTGCAGCATCTCGGCGACCGGAAGAAAATCATAGCGGTCGGCGCCCAACCCGTGCAGCCAGATAACGCAGGCATCCGCGGTGCCTGAAGGTTGGATGATCAAAGGTTCGCTCATGTCTGCTCCATTTGTGTGCGCTGGCTCATTTAGAGCGCATTAATAGGGTGCGCGGTTAGATTAAAAATGAAAGAAGATGTCGCAAGGTTACAAGTTTTTGTCTTGACCTGTCGCTAATTCGACTTAGCCAGCATGCTGGTACGGGCTTTGCTACAGCAGGACTGGAGTCGAGTCGCTCACATCGTTCGGTAACACTATAAGGCTATTACTTATAGCGATCGAAAAGCAGCTCGGGAGTCCATGCGTCAGGATTCGCGGCACGATTCAACCTGTACCGCTCCGGTCCAGGAAAATCATGGGGTTTCAGTCCACGGGGCCGATTCTGAATGATGAAGACGAATGACGGGATGATCCTGCAGACGATTCGTGATTCAGGCCCAGCGTTGCATGACCCAAAAATAAGCCAGCACGGGTCATTAGCGCCTCACAAAGGTGCGACGCGACTGAGACACCTACACAACAAAGAGCAAACTGGAGGTTTTTGAATGAAGATGTTGAAATCCACCCTGGCTGTCGTCACCGCCCTGGCCGCATTTGGTGTAACCGGGGCTGCCAACGCCGGTGCCACCCTTGACGCTATTCAGAAGAAAGGTTTTGTTCAGTGCGGCGTCAGCGATGGCCTGCCAGGGTTCTCCGTTCCGGACTCCACCGGCAAGATCACTGGTATTGACGCTGATGTCTGCCGCGCCGTTGCAGCCGCTGTGTTCGGCGACGCCACCAAGGTCAAGTTCAGCCAGTTGAACGCCAAGGAGCGCTTCACCGCATTGCAATCCGGCGAGATCGATATCCTTTCGCGTAACACCACCTGGACCAGTTCCCGTGATGCGGGCATGGGCCTGGTGTTCACCGGCGTTACCTACTACGACGGTATCGGCTTCCTGGTAAACAACAAGCTGGGCGTGAAAAGCGCCAAGGAACTGGACGGTGCAACCATCTGCATCCAGGCCGGTACCACCACCGAGCTGAACGTCTCCGACTACTTCCGTTCGAACGGCCTGAAATACACCCCGATCACCTTCGACACCTCTGACGAAAGCGCCAAGTCGCTGGAAGGCGGCCGTTGCGACGTGTTGACTTCCGACCAGTCGCAGCTCTACGCACAGCGCAGCAAGCTGGCCAAGCCGGACGATTACATTGTTCTGCCTGAAGTGATCTCCAAGGAGCCTCTGGGCCCTGTCGTGCGTAAAGGCGACGAAGACTGGTTCTCGATCGTTCGATGGACCCTGTTCGCCATGCTCAACGCCGAGGAAGCCAAAATCACTTCCAAGAACGTTGAAGCTGAAGCCAAGTCGACCAAGAACCCTGACGTAGCCCGTATGCTGGGCGCCGACGGTACTTACGGCAAGGACCTCAAGCTGCCGAAAGACTGGGTCGTGCAGATCGTCAAGCAGGTCGGTAACTACGGCGAAGTGTTTGAACGCAACCTGGGCGAAGGCACCCCGCTGAAAATCAAGCGCGGCCAGAACGCTCTGTGGAATGCTGGCGGCATTCAGTACGCTCCACCTATTCGTTGATTGACCCGGCGCCCGGCAGGCTTCCCAGCCTGTCGGGCGTTGTTCTGTTGGATTTTTCCTGGGGCATTTCATGGAAAAGCAAATCGTCGCACCCAAGCAAAAGCTCTCTCTGAGCGATCCGAAAGTGCGCGCGTGGTTATTTCAGATCATCACTGTCGTGGCGGTGATCGCGTTGGGCTGGTTCATCTTCGACAATACCCAGACCAACCTGCAACACCGTGGTATTACCTCGGGTTTCGGCTTTCTTGAGAACAGTGCCGGTTTCGGTATTGCTCAACACCTGATCGACTACAGCGAAGCGGACAGTTATGCCCGCGTATTCGTCATCGGCCTGCTGAATACCTTGCTGGTGTCGGTTATCGGTATTGTCCTGGCGACCTTGCTGGGCTTTGTCATTGGTGTCGCTCGCCTGTCTCCGAACTGGATGATCAGCAAGCTGGCAACCGTTTATGTCGAAGTCTTCCGCAACATTCCGCCACTGCTGCAGATCCTCTTCTGGTACACCGCCGTATTCCTCACGCTGCCTGGTCCGCGTCAGGCGCATGGTTATCTGGACATGTTCTTCGTCAGCAGCCGCGGGCTGAATATGCCCAGAGCGTTGCCAGCCGAAGGTGCATGGGCGTTTCTGATCAGCATCGTGGTTGCCGTGATAGCGATCGTGATGATGGTGCGCTGGGCCAACAAGCGCTTCGAAGCCACTGGCCAGCCGTTTCACAAGTTCTGGGTCGGTCTGGCGTTGTTGCTGGTGATCCCGGGCCTGAGCATGCTGGTCTTCGGCAGCCCGGTGCATTGGGAACTGCCGCAACTGAAGGGCTTCAACTTCACCGGTGGCTGGGTGCTGATCCCGGAACTGATCTCCCTGACCCTGGCACTGACCATCTACACGGCGGCGTTCATCGCTGAAATCGTGCGTTCCGGCATCAAGTCGGTCAGTCACGGTCAGACCGAAGCTGCCCGCTCGCTGGGGCTGCGCCCCGGGCCAACGCTGCGCAAGGTCATCATTCCGCAGGCGCTGCGAGTGATCATTCCACCGTTGACCAGTCAGTTCCTGAACCTGGCGAAGAACTCTTCGCTGGCAGCAGCCATCGGTTATCCGGAAATGGTTTCACTGTTCGCCGGTACGGTGCTCAACCAGACCGGACAGGCCATTGAAGTCATTGCCATCACCATGAGTGTGTACCTGGCGATCAGTATCAGCATTTCCCTGCTGATGAACTGGTACAACAAGCGCATTGCGCTGATCGAGCGGTGAGGAAACGCGCATGACGACTCATACTTTCAAACCTGATATGCCACCACCGGGCAAAGTGTTCGGCCCGATGGCGTGGCTGCGGCAGAACCTGTTCTCCAGCTGGATCAACACCCTGCTGACCCTGTTCTCGCTCTACCTGATCTATCTGGTCGTTCCGCCGATCATCAGTTGGGCTCTACTGGACGCCAACTGGGTCGGCACGACCAAGGAAGACTGCACCAAGGCGGGCGCCTGCTGGGTGTTCATCGAGCAGCGCTTCGGCCAGTTCATGTACGGCTACTTCCCCAATGAGCTGCGCTGGCGGGTCGACCTGACCGCCGTCCTGGCGATTGTCGGTGCTGCGCCGCTGTTCATCTCGAAGTTTCAGCGCAAGGCTGTCTACGGTATTGCCTTTCTGGTGATTTACCCGATTGTTGCCTTCTACCTGCTGCACGGCGGTGCTTTTGGTCTGACCAACGTACCGACCAGCCAGTGGGGCGGCCTGATGCTGACCCTGGTGATTGCCACCGTGGGTATCGTCGGTGCCTTGCCGCTGGGTATTTTGCTGGCGCTCGGCCGTCGCTCCAACATGCCGGCTGTGCGTGTGGTATGCGTAACGTTTATCGAGTTCTGGCGCGGCGTGCCGCTGATCACTGTGCTGTTCATGTCGTCGGTGATGCTGCCGCTGTTCATGCCCGAAGGGATGAACTTCGACAAACTGCTGCGGGCGTTGATCGGCGTGATTCTGTTCCAGTCGGCGTACATCGCCGAAGTGGTACGCGGCGGCATGCAGGCCATCCCCAAGGGCCAGTATGAAGCCGCCTCGGCCATGGGCCTGGGTTACTGGCGCAGCATGGGTCTGGTGATTTTGCCGCAGGCGTTGAAGATGGTCATTCCCGGCATCGTCAACACCTTCATTGCCTTGTTCAAAGACACCAGTCTGGTGATCATTATCGGCCTGTTCGACCTGCTCAACAGCGTCAAGCAAGCTACCGCCGACCCGGCATGGCTGGGTATGGCCACTGAAGGCTATGTCTTCGCGGCCCTGGTGTTCTGGATCTTCTGTTTCGGTATGTCCCGCTATTCCATGCATTTGGAACGTAAGCTGGACACAGGCCACAAGCGTTAGGAGTTTTGTGATGAGTGAAGTTATCAATAAGCCTCTGGGCGCTGAAGGCATGATCCGCATGGAGGGCGTCCACAAGTGGTACGGCCAGTTCCATGTACTCAAGGACATCAACCTGAACGTGCGTCAGGGCGAACGTATCGTGCTGTGCGGCCCATCGGGTTCGGGCAAATCGACCACCATTCGTTGCCTCAACCGTCTGGAAGAGCACCAGCAGGGCCGTATCATCGTCGACGGTACCGAGCTGACTTCCGACTTGAAGCAGATCGAGACCATCCGCCGTGAAGTCGGCATGGTGTTTCAGCATTTCAACCTGTTCCCGCACCTGACCATCCTGCAGAACTGCACGCTGGCACCGATGTGGGTACGCAACATGCCGAAAAAGAAAGCCGAAGAAATCGCCATGCATTATCTGGAGCGTGTGCGTATTCCGGAGCAGGCCCACAAGTTCCCGGGTCAGCTTTCCGGTGGTCAGCAGCAGCGTGTGGCGATTGCCCGTGCCTTGTGCATGAAGCCGAAAATCATGCTGTTCGATGAACCGACTTCGGCTCTTGACCCGGAAATGGTCAAGGAAGTGCTCGACACCATGGTTGGCCTGGCTGAAGAAGGCATGACCATGTTGTGCGTGACTCACGAGATGGGCTTTGCCCGTACCGTGGCGAACCGGGTTATCTTCATGGACAAAGGCGAAATCGTCGAACAGGCCGCGCCTAACGACTTCTTCGACAACCCGCAAAGCGATCGTACCAAGCTGTTCCTCAGTCAGATCATTCACTGAGTCAGTAGCTGCCAAACGGAAAACCGGGCCATGTGCCCGGTTTTTTTTGCCTGCATTTGCCATGCATCTTGTATGCAATTCTGGCTGAACCTTGTATTCGCGATGATTCTCCAACAGGATACCGCCCCCCTGAAAAGGGTCGACATACCTGATTACCGAGAAACCGATGACTGCCAAGGCTCAATCCAGCCCCCAACCGATTACCGATCAAGCCCATCCTGTTCTAAAGCGCCCCTGGCTGTTGCTGCTGGGTCTGGTGCTGGTCGCCCTCAACCTGCGCCCCGCGTTATCCAGCGTTGCGCCGTTGCTTAACGAGGTGTCCGCAAGCCTTGGGATGTCGGCTGCCGAAGCTGGTCTGCTGACCACCTTGCCGGTGTTGTGTCTGGGCCTGTTCGCGCCATTGGCACCGATTCTTGCCCGGCGTTTTGGCAGTGAACGGGTGGTTTTGGTGGTGCTCCTGACACTGGCGTCGGGTCTGGCAGTACGCAGCCTGTTCGGCGAAGTCGGCCTGTTTACCGGCAGCCTGCTGGCGGGCGCGAGCATTGGGGTCATCGGCGTATTGTTGCCCGGTATCGTCAAGCGCGATTTCCCGCACAAGGCCGGGGCAATGACCGGTGTCTACACCATGGCGCTGTGCCTGGGCGCTGCGATTGCAGCCGGTTCGACGGTGCCGCTGAGCCAGTACGTCGGCGACAGCTGGCAAATAGGTCTGGGTTTCTGGCTGATTCCGGCGTTGATTGCGGCGCTGTTCTGGTTTCCACAAGCACGTGAAATGCATGGCTCACATCGCGATGTCTATCGAGTTCGCGGTCTGTTGCGTGACCCGCTGGCGTGGCAGGTCACGCTGTACATGGGCCTGCAATCGTCGCTGTCGTACATTGTCTTCGGCTGGCTGCCCTCGATTCTCATCGGTCGCGGCCTGACGCCGACCCAGGCCGGTCTGCTGCTGTCCGGCTCGATCATCGCGCAAGTCATCAGCGCCCTGGCGGTGCCCTATCTGGCCACACGCGGCAAGGATCAGCGTCTGGCGATCATGCTGGTCATGTCGCTCACACTGACCGGGCTGTTCGGCTGCCTGTACGCTCCGCTCGGCGGGCTGTGGGGCTGGGCGATCCTGCTGGGGATCGGGCAGGGCGGCACGTTCAGCCTGGCGCTGGCCTTGATCGTCCTGCGCTCGCGCGACTCACATGTCGCCGCCAATCTGTCGAGCATGGCGCAAGGCTTTGGCTACACCATCGCCTCGACCGGCCCGTTTGCCGTGGGCGTGGTGCATGACATGACCGGCAGCTGGAGCGCGATTGGCTGGATCTTCGCGGTACTCGGGCTGGGCGCCATCATCGCGGGCATGGGTGCCGGTCGGGCGCTGCAGGTGCAGGTCAGTAGCGAGAAGGTTTGATTTTCGATGATTGTTGATCGTTCGGACCGGGCTTGAGCTGCTTCAGGTCTGAGCCAGATTGGCCAGGGCCCATTGTTCGGCACTGGTGACGCTCAGCCCTGATTTCGCGTTGTAGGTACGGGCGACGTCCCATGCCACGCCTCGGCCCATGGCAAAGACCGCCCGGTATTTGCGCAGATTGTCATCCGGCATTTCCGTCAGATCGGCCTGCAGCTGCGCAACACTCCATACGTGCCGCTCGATGTCGCGCCCCGTGACACGCTCCACAAGATCGGCCAGCCCGGCGTACGTCAATGTGTCGCCAGAGGTGTACACCACCTGATTCACAATGCGCGGCTCGTGCATCACGATGGCAGCAGTCAGCCTGCCAATGTCCTCTGCGGTCGTGACTGTCACGGCCGTATCGAGGCTGCCCAGCGCATTGATCCGACCGCCTTGCAGATCGACGACACCGAACGCGGGTTCGAACAGGAAGCTTGTAAACATACCGGTCGAAACGATTACCCATTCGGTTTGCTGCTGGGCGCGCAGCTTTTCTCGCACATCGAGTTGCTCATCGAACAGATCCTGAGGGCTGCCCCAGCCGATAAGGTCGTAGTCAACGCCGAACTGCCAGGGCAGGTAGCGTTTTATGTCGGCCTTGAGCGCCGCATCGGTCAGTTTGCGCTGAGTGCCCCGGCCAGCGGCAAAACCCGCACAACTGATTACCGTGTCGTAGCGCTTCATGACAGTGGCTAGTTCGTCCACGGTGGCGTCGGCCAGATCGGCGGTTTCGATGGCAATGTTCAGCGCGCGGATTTCTTCGATTTCCACACGTTTGGCGGGCGCTTGAGTGCTCAAGCTGCTCTGGCGTAGCAGCACGGCAATGCTCAAGTCATATGCTCCGGCCTTCTCGACAAGCCCTCGCAGCACGGCGAGCCCAAGCTCTCCTGCGCCTATTACCAGAATGCGTTGTTTGACGTTTGCGTTATCGGCTTGCATGGTGACCCCTTTGGACAGTCTTTCAATTCAGGCGGGAGAGATGCTGGCATGCCTGTCGACATACAAAAAGTAGGCACATCGGTGATACCGGGCGGGCTGGACGCGCAGGAAGTGGTCAGACGCTCCGAAGCGGCCTGTGCTGCGCTCAGCGATGATGAGGATGGTCTCAAGCGCGATATTCTCGGCCACGCCGGAAACCGCTGGTCATTGGGCGTGGTACATGCCCTCGGCGTCAGCAGCCCTTTGCGCCATGCCCAATTGCGCCGAAAGCTGCACGGCGTCACCCAGCGCATGCTCACTCATACTTTGCGCCAGCTTGAACAGGACGGGTTGATCACCCGCCATGACTACTGCGAGAAGCCGCTCAGGGTGGAATATTCGTTGACCGACCTGGGCATGGGGCTGCTGGTACAAATGATTCCGCTGTGGACTTGGGTGATTGAAAATTCAGAGGCGTTCAGTGCAGCGCGAAATCGTTATCCGGACAGGTAAAAGTGATGGCTGATGCGCCATCAACCCTCGCCATTTTCAGCGGCGCCGCTTATCGTGCACGGATAATTCGCTAGGGTCTGTTCCCGTTTCGACGTAACCCATTGATCTCTATGAGAACAGGCCCGTATTGTTGGAGTTCTCACACAACACCAATACGAGCCTGCAATGCCCCGATTAATGCTCAGTGATGAGCACTGGCCGAAGCTTCGAGAAATTTTGCTGCACGAATCGATCTACAACAAGCGAGATTTGCGCACCACGGTTGAAGGCATGCTGTACCGCATGCGTGTGGGTTGCCCTTGGCGAGACCTGCCGAAAGCGTTTGGAAACTGGAGCAAGGTCTACAAGCGGTTCAATGCCTGGTCTGCTTCAGGCAAGTGGGTCAAGGTGCTTGAGGTGCTGATGACCGATCCTGACATGGAGTGGGTTTTCATTGATGGCAGTTATGTAAAGGCTCATCAGCACAGTGCAGGTGCTGCCAGCACGCAGGACCAGGCCATCGGAAAAAGCCGAGCCGGTAACACCAGCAAGATTCACCTGGCTGTAGACGCTTGTGGGCTGCCCATTGCATTTGACGTGACCGGAGGCCAGACCAATGATTGTTCGCAGGCGGCCTCGTTGATTGCCAAGATGCCCAATGCAGAAGTGATCATTGCGGACAAGGGCTACGACACTGAAGCGATACGCGCTCAGGTCGAGCAGCAAGGCAGCAAAGTGGTGATTCCACGAAAGCGCAATTCTCTGAAAGGGAACGCAGATCTGGACAAAGGGTTATATCGCAATCGACATCTCGTAGAAAACGCCTTTGCCCGGTTGAAGCATTTCCGGGCGGCGGCTTCTCGGTTCGACAAACTCAAGAGAAACTATGAAAGCGTCATAGCAATGGCCTGCGCTTTTCTGTGGCTGCCAATGTGAAACGGGAACAGACCCTAGGGGATGTGCACGCATGAACTACGAGGAACAAAGTCAGGCCAACAGCGCACTGATCACCCGCTTTTATGAGGCGTTTGCGCAGCTGGATGCCGAGGCGATGAGTGCCTGTTATACCGATGACGTGCTGTTTAGTGACCCGGCATTTGGTGAATTGCGCGGGCCTCAGGTAGGCGACATGTGGCGCATGCTGACTTCCCGGGCGAAAAATTTCTCGGTGGTCTTCGATCAGGTGCGTGCCGATGATCGGGCGGGCACTGCGCACTGGGTGGCGACCTATCTGTTCAGTCAGACCGGGCGCACGGTGGTCAACGATATTGAGGCCCGATTCGTGTTCCGCGATGGCAAGATCTGCGAGCATCGCGATAATTTCGATATGTGGCGCTGGTCGCGTCAGGCCTTGGGTTTGAAGGGCCTGTTGCTTGGCTGGACGCCTTTGGTACGCAATGCCGTCAGGGCTCAGGCGCTCAAGGGTCTGAAGACCTTTTCAGAGAATCGCCGTGCCTGAGGTTGCCAGCACCGCGAGTGCGCCGACTTCCGAACAGGCAGTCGGCAAACCCTGGTTTGTCTATCTGGTGCGCGCTGCCAACGGCTCGCTGTACTGTGGCATCAGTGATGATCCGCAGCGCCGATTCGCTATGCACCAGAGCGGCAAGGGCGCGCGCTTTTTCTCTTCGAGCCCGGCAATGGCCCTGGTCTACGTCGAACAGTGGCCCAGCAAGGGTGAGGCGTTGCGTCAGGAGCGGCTGATCAAGAAACTCAGAAAAAGCGCCAAAGAGGCACTGGCAGCCAGTTACGCCTGATCCCCGATCCATGAGCGTGATGTCGTGCCATCAGCTTGAGTCTGTGGGCGGGCAGGGTGCTGCGGGTTAAGCTGTGTGCTTCCCGAGTGCGCAGAGGCTGAACATGTCCGAGTTGATTCTTCACCATTACCCCACGTCACTGTTTGCCGAAAAAGCCCGCCTGATGCTGGGTTTCAAAGGCCTCACATGGCGCTCGGTGACGATCCCGTCGATCATGCCCAAGCCCGACCTGACCGCGCTGACAGGCGGTTATCGCAGGACGCCGGTGTTGCAGGCTGGCGCAGATATCTACTGCGACACGGCACTGATGGCGCGCCGCCTTGAGCAGGAAAAGGCTTCGCCAGCGTTTTATCCGCAAGGTCAGGAGTTTTCGGTTGCCGGTCTGGCCGCCTGGGCTGATTCGGTGCTGTTCCTGCATGCCGTGAGCCTGGTGTTTCAGCCCGAATCGATGGCTGTAAGGTTTGCCAAGGTGCCGCCAGACGCTGCCAAGGCGTTCATTGCCGACCGATCCACGCTGTTCAACGGTGGCACGGCTTCACGCCCGCCTGTCGAGCAGGTCAAGCATCAATGGCCCACGCTGATGTCGCGTCTGGAGTTGCAGCTGTCGCGCGGTGGTGATTTTCTGTTTGGCGTACCTTCGATTGCCGATTTTTCGGTTGCTCATACGCTGTGGTTTCTCAAGCAGACGCCAGTGACTGCGCACTTTGTCGATGATTATCCGGGTGTCAGTGCCTGGCTTGATCGCGTTCTGGGGTTTGGGCACGGCACGTTCAGCGACCTGAGTTCGGCTGATGCCATTGAAATCGCCAGAAACGCAACGCCTGCGCCCCTGCCCGACGAAGTCTTTGTTGATCCGAATGGCTTCAAGGCGGGCGACCAGGTCGCTGTCTCGGCAGTCGACTATGGCGTTGAGGCGGTTGAGGGTGAATTGATCTTTACCGGGCGCGAAGAGTTGATCCTGCGCCGCGAAGATAAACGCGCTGGCGTCGTGCATGTGCACTTCCCGAGAATGGGATTTCGGGTCGAGAAGCGCTGAAGTTTACGAAGCTCTGCGTCGCACGCCGTTCTGGACGCTTTGCGTCCTCTCTTGAGTGTGCAGTGCGGCAAAGGTCTGTGACGCGGAGCTTTGGCACGTTATTCCAGGCTATTTCAATGCTGCCAGTATCTGATCCGGGTCGAATCCCCGGATCAAGGTGCCGTTGACGTCGATCAGCGGTATGCCTCTGCCACCCAGTGCTTCGTAGGCCTTGCGGCCTTCTTCGGACTTCTCGATGTCGAACTCCTGATACGCAATCCCTTTGCTGTCGAGAAAGCGCCGCGTCTGTTTGCAGTAGCCACACCAGTCAGTGGCGTACATCACCACTTTCGCCTGGCTGTAGCTCTGCGCAACGCTCGCTGGCGGCGGGTTGACGAAATTCTCGATCTTGCCCCAGTTCTGATAAACCACCACAACCAGCATGATCAGCGCGAACTTCTTGAGGGTGCGTATCAGCATGTCGGTTACCGTCGCTTCAACTGATCGGTCAGTTGGGTCGGCAGCCCCTTGATGATCAGGGTGCCTGCAGTTTCGTCGTACTCGATCTTGTCACCCAGCAGGTGAGCCTCGAAGCTGATCGACAGTCCTTCGGCGCGTCCCGTGAAGCGGCGGAACTGGTTGAGGGTGCGCTTATCCGCCGGTATTTCCGGGGACAGGCCGTAATCCTTGTTGCGGATGTGATCATAAAACGCGCGCGGACGCTCTTCGTCGATCAGTTCGGACAGTTCTTCCAGGCCCATCGGCTCGCCCATCTTGCTCTGGCTGCTGGCGTAATCGACCAGGGTCTTGGTCTTCTCGCGGGCTGACTCCTCCGGCAGGTCTTCACTTTCAACAAAGTCACTGAAGGCCTTGAGCAGGGTGCGGGTTTCGCCGGGCCCATCAACGCCTTCCTGGCAACCGATGAAGTCGCGGAAGTACTCGGAAACCTTCTTGCCGTTCTTGCCCTTGATGAACGAAATGTATTGCTTGGACTGTTTGTTGTTCTGCCATTCCGACAGGTTGATCCGCGCAGCAAGGTGCAACTGGCCCAGGTCCAGGTGGCGCGAAGGGGTGACGTCCAGCTCGGCATTCACTGCCACGCCTTCGCTGTGGTGCAGCAGGGCGATGGCCAGGTAGTCGGTCATGCCCTGCTGATAATGGGCAAACAACACATGGCCACCGACGGAAAGATTGGATTCTTCCATCAGCTTCTGCAGATGCTCGACCGCTGTGCGCGAGAACGCGGTGAAGTCGTTGCCACCGTCCAGATACTCTTTCAGCCAGCCGCTGAACGGGTGTGCGCCGGATTCTGGATGGAACAGGCCCCATGCCTTGCCTTGTTTGGCGTTGTAGCTCTCGTTGAGGTCGGCCAGCATGTTCTCGATGGCCTGGGACTCAGCGAGTTCGGAGTCGCGTGCATGGAGAACAGCGGGCGTACCGTCGGGTTTTTTATCGATCAGGTGGACGATGCAATGACGGATCGGCATGGGCTTCTCGGCTGAAAAAGGTGAAGAGCGTGCAGCTCGTTGCAAGACGGCAAGTGTAACGCACGCGTGCGCCACTTGGCCCCGGACAGGCTGGTTTTCGCCAGCAGGGCGTGTTTGCTGGATGTTTTTTGTGCAATTGGCATTAAAACCTGACCAAAAGGATAGGTAGAGGCGGATATTTGTCCGGCTCTGTGCTAGTTTTGCGCGGTCTTGCGCACTTAGCGCGTCAAGCATGCAGTTAGCGCACACGTAGGTCGAACCATTGCCCGGTTTCAGTATCTACACTTTCGCGATTAATCGTGGCTGCTAGCGGGTGGCCAGGTTCATTGCCTGGCCACGGGCCGACGTTGCGCTCTGCAATCCAAATGAATTTGATAGGGAAGGAACACCACCATGGCTCTTACTAAAGACCAATTGATCGCCGATATCGCTGAAGCTATCGACGCGCCAAAAACCACCGCGCGTAATGCTCTTGAGCAATTGGGCCAAATTGTTGCCGACCAATTGGAAAACGGCGTGGAAATCACTTTGCCAGGTATCGGCAAACTGAAAGTTGCAGAGCGTCCGGCTCGCACTGGCCGCAACCCTTCGACTGGCGCTGCCATCGAAATCGCTGCCAAGAAAGTTATCAAGTTCGTACCAGCCAAAGTGCTGACCGACTCGATCAACAAGTAAGCAACCGCTTGCTGTGAAAAAGCCGTGCACCGGTTAACCGGGCACGGCTTTTTTGTGGCCGTCTGATCACAGATCTGTGCCGCACGGCACACTCAAGAGAGGACGCAGAGCGTCCAGAACGGCATGCCGACGCAGAGCGTCGCACGATAGTCGAGTTTACGGCCTGCCGACGCGGCGTCGTACGGTAGTTGAGATTATCGTTCCTCACGCTCCAGCGTGGGAATGCCTTGCGTGACGCTCCGCGTCACAGATCTGTGCCGCACTGCATACTCAAGAGAGGACGCAGAGCGTCCAGAACGGCATGCGACGCGGAGCGCCGCACGATGATCGAGATTAAGGCCTGCCGACGCGGAGCGTCGCACGATAGTCGAGGCTAAGGCATGTCGGCGGAGCGTCGTACGGTAGTTGAGGTTATCGTTCCTCACGCTCCAGTGAACTGCCCCCAAGAAGTTGGACACCAATCCGACCTCACGGGGGTGTTCAAATGGGTAAGTATTCAGAGCAGTTCAAGCTCACTGTCGTCAAAGCGTATCTTGAAGACAACATGGGCTTTCGTATGGTAGCCCGCCAGTTCTCGATCGATTTCAGCCTGCTTCGACGCTGGGTCGCTAACTACAAGAGTCATGGTCACACCGGCCATCGCAAGCCTGGTCTTCGATACAGCGAAGCTTTCAAGCGCTCAGTGCTTGAGCACAGGCGTGAACACAAGCTATCGCTCCGTCAGGCCGCTGCGCATTTTGGTATCGGGGATCCCGGCCAAATAGTCATTTGGGAAAAGCGGCATTACAGTAGCGGTACAGCCCCGTATGTTCCTGCCAGAAGAAAGCCTGTCGCCATGCCAAAGAAGCCTTATCCCGCCAAACCAGTAACCGCCGACGATACGCAGAAGACGCGCGACCAGTTGATGAGCGAGCTTGAATATCTGCGCATGGAGAACGCTTACCTAAAAAAGTTGGAAGAGCTGAAGGAGCAGAAACGACGGCAACCGAAAAAGCCCTGAGCATCAAGCAACTGAGGGGCCGGTTCCCGCTTTGCGCTCTGCTGAGGCTGGCGGGCTTGGCACGCAGCACGTTTTACTATCAGGTTCAGGTGCAATCCAGACCCGATCCCTATGCTGCTTTGAAACAGTTAGTCGAAAGCATTTACCACGAGGAGAAAGGCCTTTATGGCGCTCGGCGTATCACGGCGGTCATTCGCACTGCAGGTATTTTGGTCAACAAGAAGGTTGTAGAACGACTGATGGCAGAACTGGGCCTGCGATCAGTGGTGCGCCCCAAAAAATACCGCTCCTATAAGGGCGTAATCGGAACCATTGCGCCGAATTTGCTGGAGCGCAATTTCAGCGCGCAACGCCCGAACCAGAAGTGGGTGACCGATGTGACTGAGTTCAAGGTAGGCAATCGAAAGCTGTATCTCTCACCCGTGATGGACTTGTACAACGGTGAAATCGTGGCGTATGAAGTGTCGACAAGGCCGAGCTTTGAGCTGGTCACCAGCATGCTGGACAAGGCGCTTCAGCAGTTGCAGGACGAGCCGAAGCTTGTGATGCACTCGGACCAGGGCTGGCAGTATCAACACGCGCAGTATCGCCATAAGCTATCGGTACGAGGCGTCAAACAAAGCATGTCCCGTAAGGGCAACTGCCTGGACAATGCGGCAATGGAAAGCTTTTTCGGTACACTGAAATCCGAGTTTTTCTACCTGAAACAGTTTGAAAGCATCGATGAGTTGAAAGCAGGTCTGGATGAGTACATCCACTACTACAACCATGACCGCATCAAGCTGAAGCTCAACGGCCAAAGCCCCGTAAAATACAGGGCTCAGGCGGCAAGCTAAAACCGTCCAACTTTTGGGGGGCAGTTCACCAGCGTGGGAATGCCTTGCGTGACGCTCCGCGTCACAGATCTGTGCCGCACTGCATACTCAAGAGAGGACGCAGAGCGTCCAGAACGGCATGCGACGCGGAGCGTCGCACGATAGTCGAGATTACGGCATGTCGGCGTGGCGCCGCACGATAGTCGATGCGGCACGATAGCCCTATCAGTGGGGTGTGCGCTGTGCCTTGTCGAGGAATGTCCAGGCCACGAAGCGGCTTTGTTTCTGGCCCTGGCCCATCTCGATGACTTTCACCTCACGCGCGCCGGCTTTTTTCAGGGCGCTCTGGATCGGTGGCAGGTTGGATGCCTTGGACACCAAGGTGCTGAACCATACCACCTGGCTTGGCAATGTGGCGCTTTCCTGAATCAGTCGGGTCACGAAGCCGATCTCGCCGCCTTCGCACCACAGCTCCTGAGATTGCCCACCGAAGTTGAGAACCGGCAGCTTGCGCTTGGGATCAGCCTTGCCCAGTGCGCGCCATTTTCGTTGGCTGCCACGCTGCGCCTCATCCAGCGAGGCATGGAAAGGAGGGTTGCAGAGGCTCACGTGGAAGCGTTCGCTGCTGTCGAGTAACCCGAGCAGGATCTGCTGCGGTTGTCCTGCTGGCGCACGCTGATGGCCTTGCTGAGGCCATTGGCTTTGATGATCGTGGTAGCCGCCGCGATGGCCGTGCTGTCGATGTCCGACCCAACGAACTGCCAGCCATAGTCGCTATGCCCCAGCAGCGGGTAGATGCAATTGGCTCCGGTGCCGATATCCAGCGCCTTGATGGATGCGCCGCGTGGGATCACGCCTTCATTGTCCTCGGCCAGCAAGTCGGCGAGGAAGTGCAGGTAGTCCGCACGCCCTGGAATAGGCGGGCACAGGTAATCGGCCGGAATGTCCCAATGGGCGATGCCATAGAACGCTTTGAGCAGCGCGCGATTGAACACCCGCACCGCCTGCGGATCGGCAAAGTCGATGCTTTCCTTGCCATACGGATTGAGTATCACGAAGGCTGCCAGCTCGGGGCTGGATTTGATCAGCTTCGCAAAGTCGTAATGACCCTGATGACGATTGCGCGGGTGCAAGGTGGCCTTTTCACGCGGCGCAGCAGGTTTGGCTGGCCGCTGAGGCTTTTTGCGCGGAGGTTTGCGGGTATCGGTCATGGGTTCGATGGTCAGCCGTGATGTCGAGTACAGAAATTCAGATAACAAAAAGCCAGCCCATAATCGGGCTGGCTTTTCTGGCCACCTTACAGGCTGGCGATGCGGGCGTGTTGCTCGGCCAGCTTGCCCAGTGCCTGTTCGGCTTCGGTCAGCTTGGCGCGTTCCTTGGCGATGACTTCAGGCGGTGCCTTGTCGACGAAGGCGGCGTTGGACAGCTTGCCGCCGACGCGTTGCACTTCGCCTTGCAGGCGCTGGATTTCCTTGTCCAGACGCGCCAGTTCGGCCCCTTTGTCGATCAGCCCGGCCATCGGCACCAGCACTTCCATGTCACCCACCAGCGCAGTGGCCGACAGTGGCGCTTCTGCACCCTCGGTCAGTACGGTCATCGATTCCAGCTTGGCGAGCTTCTTGAGCAGGTAATCGTTTTCGCTCAAACGACGCTGATCCTCGGCACTCACATTCTTGAGGAACAGTTGCAGCGGCTTGCCCGGGCCGATGTTCATCTCGCCACGGATGTTACGCACGGCGAGCATCAGGCCCTTGAGCCATTCGATATCGTCTTCGGCCGCCTGGTCAATGCGTGCTTCGTTGGCCACTGGCCAGGGTTGCAGCATGATGGTCTTGCCTTCTGCGCCCGCCAGCGGCGCAAGGCGCTGCCAGATTTCTTCGGTGATGAACGGCATGAACGGGTGCGCAAGGCGCAGCGCGACTTCGAGCACGCGGACCAGTGTACGGCGTGTGCCACGCTGACGTTCGACCGGTGCGGTTTCATCCCACAGCACAGGCTTGGACAGCTCCAGATACCAGTCGCAATACTGGTTCCAGATGAACTCGTACAGCGCCTGGGCCGCGAGGTCGAAGCGGAACTGATCCAGTTGGCGGGTCACTTCGGCTTCCGTGCGCTGCAATTGCGAGATGATCCAGCGATCAGCCAGCGACAGTTCGACAGCTTCGCCGTTCTGGCCGCAGTCTTCGCCTTTGTCCAGCACGTAGCGCGCAGCGTTCCAGATCTTGTTGCAGAAGTTGCGATAGCCTTCGACGCGGCCCATGTCGAACTTGATGTCGCGACCTGTGGACGCCAGCGAGCAGAAGGTAAAGCGCAGGGCGTCGGTGCCGTAGCTGGCGATGCCGTCGGCGAACTCCTGGCGGGTCTGCTTCTCGATCTTCTTCGCCAGTTGCGGCTGCATCAAACCACTGGTGCGTTTCTCTACCAGCGTTTCGAGGTCGATACCGTCGACGATGTCCAGCGGGTCAAGCACGTTGCCCTTGGACTTGGACATCTTCTGGCCCTGACCGTCGCGCACCAGACCATGCACATAGACGGTCTTGAACGGGACTTGCGGCGTACCGTCCTCGTTCTTCACCAGGTGCATGGTGAGCATGATCATCCGGGCGACCCAGAAGAAAATGATGTCGAAGCCAGTGACCAGTACGTCGGTGGAGTGGAAGGTCTCCAGTGCCTTGGTCTTTTCCGGCCAGCCGAGCGTGGAGAAGGTCCACAGGCCCGAGCTGAACCAGGTGTCCAGTACGTCGTTGTCCTGCTGCAGCGCGATTTCCGGCCCCAGGTTGTTTTTCGCCCGGACCTCGGTTTCGTCGCGGCCAACGTAAACCTTGCCGGACTCGTCGTACCAGGCCGGAATGCGGTGGCCCCACCACAGCTGACGGCTGATGCACCAGTCCTGGATGTCGCGCATCCACGAGAAGTACATGTTTTCGTACTGCTTGGGCACGAACGCGATGCGGCCGTCTTCGACAGCGGCAATCGCAGGCTCGGCCAGCGGTTTGGTGGAGACATACCACTGATCGGTCAGCCACGGCTCGATGATGGTGCCGGAACGGTCGCCTTTCGGCACCTTCAGGGCGTGATCATCGACGCTGACCAGCAGGCCGGCGGCATCAAACGCAGCAACGATCTGCTTGCGCGCTTCAAAGCGGTCGAGACCGGCGTAGTCCGCAGGCAGGCTGCCGTCGACGCTTTCGTTCAGCGTGCCATCAAGGTTGAAAACCTGAGCAGCAGCGAGAACGTTGGCATTCTTGTCGAAGATGTTCAGCAGCGGCAGGTTGTGGCGTTTGCCGACTTCATAGTCGTTGAAGTCATGCGCCGGGGTGATTTTCACGCAGCCGGTGCCGAATTCAGGGTCGCAGTAGTCGTCCGCGATGATCGGGATGCGGCGGCCTACCAGCGGCAGTTCGACGAACTTGCCGATCAATGCCTTGTAGCGCTCGTCCTGTGGGTTCACCGCAACGGCGGCGTCACCGAGCATGGTTTCCGGGCGAGTGGTGGCAACGATCAGGTAATCCAGACCTTCGGCGGTTTTTGCACCGTCGGCCAGCGGATAGCGCAGGTTCCACAGATGGCCTTTCTCGTCGTGGTTCTCCACTTCAAGGTCGGAAATCGCGGTGTGCAGCTTGGTGTCCCAGTTGACCAGACGCTTGCCACGGTAAATGAGGCCGTCTTCATGCAGGCGCACGAAGGCCTCCTTCACGGCGTCGGACAGGCCGTCGTCCATGGTGAAGCGCTCGCGGCTCCAGTCCACGGACGAGCCCAGACGGCGGATCTGACGGCTGATGTTGCCGCCGGACTCGGCTTTCCATTCCCAGATCTTGTCCAGAAACTTCTCGCGGCCCAGCTCATGACGGCTTATGCCTTGCGCTTCAAGACGACGCTCCACCAGCATCTGCGTGGCGATACCGGCGTGGTCGGTGCCCGGTTGCCACAGCGTGTTGCGACCCTGCATGCGACGGAAACGGATCAGGGCGTCCATGATCGCGTTATTGAAACCGTGGCCCATGTGCAGGCTGCCGGTGACGTTCGGCGGCGGGATCATGATGGTGTACGAGTCACCCACGCCTTGCGGAGCGAAGTAGTTCTCGGACTCCCAGGTCTGGTACCAGGAAGTTTCGATGGCGTGCGGCTGGTAAGTCTTGTCCATGCGCGGCGGGAACCTGTGGCATTGATTCGGAAACCGGTAAGTATAGACCTGACGGCAAGCGACAAGCCATAAGCGCCGGGCCACAACTGGCAGATCTGTCAGTTGGCGGCGAGTGGAGCAAGGGGCATGATCCGGTGTTCAAGTATCGATCGCAGGGCGAATGCGGCCATGAACAAGACTTCGGAAAGCAGGCGCGTACTGTGCCGATATCTCTATGACGCGCTGGATCGTATTGCCGTCGTCGACCCCGGAGCACAGGGTGCAGTGTCGCGTTTTTATCAAAAGAACCGTTTGACGGTCGAGATACAGGGCGCAACGCGTCGCCGTGTATTTCACGGTGAAAACCTTTTGTTAGCGGAGTATGAGACTGAAGGCGCTATCGCCCGGACGGACCTTCTGGCCACCGACCTGCAAAGCAGTGTATTGCATGCTTTGAGTTCGGAGGGGCACCAGCCGCTGGGCTATAGCCCTTACGGACATCGCTTGCCGGGCGGCCCCTTTTCCGGTTTCAACGGCGAGCGTGCGGACCCTGTGACCGGGCATTACCTGCTGGGTAACGGCTATCGCGCTTTCAACCCGGTGCTGATGCGATTCAATAGCCCGGACACCCTGAGTCCATTTGGACGGGGAGACCTGAATGCGTATGCCTACTGTCAGGGGGATCCGGTGAATCGGAGTGATCCTGATGGGCATATTTCATCGTTCAGGGTGCTTGGGCTGACTATGTTCCCCGGTAAAAAGTTTGCTTTTCAAAGGCTGCCGAACGAAATGGTTGCACAGGTGCTCACGTACCTGCCGTTAAAAGATGCAGCCGCACTGGCTTCAACGTCCTCGACGATGAGCAGCAGAGTATCGGGGCTGTCAAAAAAGCCATGGATTGATGTAATGGATCCAGACGCACTGTTGACCATCAACAAGGTTGCGAAAGGCGATACGGGCCTTTCTCCCGCCGTGCTCAGGACTGATGCCTTCAAAGCACAGTTTGAAAAGGCAGTGTCGAACATCACCTTACAGACAAATGAAAAAATCAGGATTGTTAGTCGTCAGGCACAATCAATTCTTGATGACGTGGCGCGTGTGCCGAATGCCAGTTACTCCCAATTTCAAAATGCGGTAGCTCGTAATCGGCGAGCGTATGCGGCGTCCACCGAAATACTGGAAAGTATTGATGGGGTAGTGGCCGAGCATAGGCGATTGAACGCAGAGTGGAATTCACTTATTCATCGTGAGGCAGACACCGGACGATTAGCAGCCAGGATCCGCTCCACATTGAATTCTCGATAACAGCGTATCCACGCGCATACGAGCCAGTTTCCTAACCACACACTTCACTTCTGCTGGGCCAATAACCGCTCCAGCCTTGCCTCCAGCCGACGCTTGATTTCAGCCTCGATGTGAGGGGCGAAGTCGGCGATCACGTCCTGCAGGATCAACTGCGCGGCGGCACGCAATTCGTTGTCCAGATGCAGCAGGGCATCCGGGTTCGGCAGTGCTTGAGGCTGGGCAGGCTGTTGAACGGTCTGAAGCTGCTCGACAGGTGCGGCTAGCACATCAGGCGTCAGCGTCGGGATGTCGTCTTCGTCGAAGTCCTGTTGATAAGTCGCGTCGGGGCGAGCGCCGACCACATCGAACAACAGGGGAATCTGGCCTTCCGGACGAGCCGGGTCGTTCGGCAGCGGGGAGTGTGCGGGGTCATCGCCGAGCAATTGGCGGATCGATTCCAGATCGTTCAGCAAATGCGCGGATTCAGCTTTTTTTGAAGTATCCATCGTGTCCTCAAAGGCGCTGCAGTCGGTGATCTTGCGGAGGATAGCCCTGTTCGCGATAGGAACGGAAACTCTCGCGTGCGGCAAGACGTATGGCGGGGTCTTCGACAACGACTTCGGCCACGCGGGCGAAACGTTTGAAGAAGGCCGGAATGCTCAGGTCGAGGTTGACCAGCAGGTCACTGTGTTCGCCCGAGTCGTCGCCCAGGCCCAGTACCACGGCAGCATCGTGATCGCTCTCGGCGTCGCCATGGGGTAGAAACACTTCACCTCTGAAACGCCAGAGCCGGGCATCGAGGTCCTCACGCTGCGCTGCATCGCTGCAATGCAGATAGACCTTGTGGCCCAAACGCCAGGCTTTTTCCGTGAGTTTGCAGGCAAAGTCCAGGCGCGCGGCAGGATCGGCGCTGGGCAGGATGTAAAAATCGACTTGGGTCATACAGGTTCCAGAACCAGTGGCGTATCGACCGTGAAGCCGACACGCCAGGGTGTCTTTTTATACGCCAGCGCGGTCGAGCAGGTACTGGGTCAGCAGCGGAACCGGACGTCCGGTGGCGCCTTTTTCCTTGCCGCCGCTCAGCCATGCAGTGCCGGCGATGTCCAGGTGAGCCCAGTCATAGGCCTTGGTGAAGCGCGACAGGAAGCAGGCCGCCGTGATGGTGCCGCCTTTCGGGCCACCGATATTGGCGATGTCGGCGAACGGGCTGTCGAGCTGCTCCTGGTACTCATCGAACAACGGCAACTGCCAGGCACGGTCATCCGCCTGTTTGCCCGCGTCGAGCAACTGATTGATCAGCGCGTCATTGTTGCCCAGCAGGCCGGAAGTGTGGCCGCCCAGCGCAACCACGCACGCGCCGGTGAGAGTGGCGATGTCGATGACTGCCTGTGGCTTGAAGCGTTCGGCGTAGGTCAGTGCATCGCACAGCACCAGACGGCCTTCAGCGTCGGTGTTGAGAATTTCGACCGTCTGGCCACTCATGGTAGTGACGATGTCGCCGGGACGTGTCGCGGTGCCGCTCGGCATGTTTTCGGCGCAGGCCAGAATACACACCAGATTGATCGGCAGTTTCAGTTCCAGTACGGCGCGCAGGGTACCGAATACGCTGGCAGCGCCGCACATGTCGAACTTCATCTCGTCCATGCCCGAGGCAGGCTTGATACTGATGCCGCCGGTGTCGAACGTAATGCCTTTACCGACCAGCACGAAGGGCTGATCACCTTTTTTGGCACCCTGATAGTTCATGACGATCAGGCGAGGTGGCTGGGCGCTGCCCTGAGCCACCGCGAGGAAAGAGCCCATGCCCAGTTCGGCCAGTTTCTTCTCGTCGTGAACTTCCACTTTCAGATTCTTGTGTGCCTTGCCCAGCGCCTTGGCTTCTTCGCCCAGGTAGGTCGGGTGGCAGATGTTAGGTGGCAGATTGCCCAGGTCGCGGGTCAGTGCCATGCCGGTGGCGATAGCCTTGGCGTGAGTGGAAGCGCGCTCGATGTCAGCTATGCGTACCTTGTCGGTCAGCAGGGTGATTTTTTTCAGAGCGCGAACTTCGGCTTTCTGGGTCTTGAAGCGGTCGAAGACGTATTCGCCATCCGCCAGGGCCTCGACCAGCAGACGAGCCGTGCCGTAGGTGTCGCGGTTTTTCACTGACAGGTCATCGAGCGCAATCGCAGCGTCGCTGCCGCCCAGGCCTTTGAGGCAGGTCAGTGTTGCACCGACGATTTTTTTCAGCTGGCGGTCCGACAGTTCACCTTCCTTGCCGGTACCGATCAGCAGAACGCGCTCTGCCTTGATGTTGGGCAGGTTGTGCAGCAGCAGGCTCTGACCGACCTTGCCCGCCAGATCACCGCGTTTGAGAATGAGGGAGATGGCTCCGCCGCTGAGGATATCGACAGCCTGGGCAGCACCAACCAGTACACGGCTTTCGCCGACGGTGACCACCAGCGTTGCGGTTTTCAAGGTTTCTGGGCTTACGCTTTTAACAACCAATTCCATGTGGGGTCCCCGAGTAGACGATGAGAGTCGCAATATGAATGATGTACGCGGGATGGCCTGAGTGTTTTCAAGGTGGATGCCCGCGGTAAGCCTTGCAGTTTGACCCCGCTGCACGACTGCTGACAACCCCGTAGAGCCGCCTGCTTTGCGTGTATGTGCGAACTATCCCCGGTGCGCAGTGACAGAAACACACAATCACAGGATAATGCCGCATATTTTTTGATGCCCACGCCTTTTGCCGGCGTGAATCTCTGGTTGCCGTGGCTCACAATTTTTCCCTGTTTGGCTGCCTGAGCCTGACAACTCTGGAGTGTCTGGTTTGATTGTCTTCCGTTATCTGTCCCGAGAAGTGCTGCTTACCTTGAGCGCGGTCAGCGCCGTGCTGCTGGTGTTCATCATGAGCGGACGCTTCATCAAGTACCTGGCGCAGGCCGCGTCCGGTGCGCTCGATCCGGGCGTGCTGTTCCTGATCATGGGCTTCCGCCTGCCAGGCTTTCTGCAGGTAATTCTGCCGCTGGGCCTGTTCCTCGGCATTCTCATGGCTTACGGGCGCCTGTACCTGGTAAGTGAAATGACCGTGCTGGCAGCCACCGGCATGAGTCAGCAACGGCTGCTTGCCATCACCATGGGGCCTGCCACGCTGGTCGGGCTGTTGGTCGCCTGGCTGAGTTTCAGTCTGGCTCCACAGGGCGCTACCCAGTTTTCGCTGCTGATCAACAAGCAGGACGCCATGACCGAGTTCGACACGCTGGTGCCGGGCCGTTTTCAGGCGCTGCGTGACGGTACACGTATCACTTACACCAAGGAACTGTCGGAAGACCGCTCGCAACTGGCTGGTGTGTTCATCTCTGAAAAACGCATGTCCGGCGACAAGAGCAAGGACAACGGTATTACCGTGCTGGTGGCAGAGAAGGGTCATCAGGAGGTAAGGCCCAATGGCAGTCGCTTCCTGATCCTCGAAAACGGCTACCGCTACGATGGCAATCCTGGTGCGGCTGATTACCGTGTGATCAAGTACGACACCTACGGGGCGATGCTGCCCAAGCCGGAAATCAGTGAAGAAATCACCGACCGTGAGGCCATTCCGACCAGCGAACTGATCGGCAACCCGGCACCGCGCTCTGTTGCCGAGCTGCAATGGCGTATTTCGCTGCCGCTGTCGGTGTTCATCGTCACGTTGATGGCTATTCCGTTGTCGCGCGTCAATCCGCGTCAGGGCCGTTACCTGAAGCTGCTGCCGGCGATCCTTCTGTACATGTCTTATCTGGCCATTCTGATCTCGGTGCGCAGTTCGCTGGAGAAGGGCAAGCTGCCGCTCAGCCTGGGCATGTGGTGGGTGCATGGCATCTACCTGTCCATTGGCCTGCTGTTGTTCTATTGGGAGCCTCTGCGTCTGAAGATGGCGAGTCGTCGCAGCGTCACGGAGGTGACTCGTGGTCAAGCTTGATCGATACATCGGTAAAAGCGTATTGCTGGCGATTCTTGCGGTTCTGGGAATCATTCTAGGGCTGGTTTCATTGTTCGCGTTCATCGACGAGATGGGTGATATCAGTGACACCTACACACTGGCGGATGCCCTCAGCTACGTCATGCTGACCGCGCCGCGGCGTGTCTACGACACCCTGCCAATGGCTGCCCTGATCGGTTGCCTCATTGGTCTGGGTACGCTGGCCAGTAGCAGCGAACTGACCATCATGCGTGCAGCAGGTGTGTCCATCGGGCGCATCGTCTGGGCGGTCATGAAGCCGATGCTGCTATTGATGGTTGCCGGTGTACTGGTCGGCGAGTACGTGGCTCCCTACGCCGAGAACCAGGCTCAGGCCGCTCGCTCGCTGGCTCAGGGCTCGGGTGATGCGCAGAGCGCCAGGCATGGTCTTTGGCACCGTCAGGGTGACGAATTCATCCACATCAACACCGTCCAGCCCAATGGTCTGATGCTTGGCGTGACACGTTACCGTTTCGACGATCAACGCCACATGCTGACGTCCAGCTTTGCCAAAGAGGCCAATTTCAAGACCGATTACTGGGAGTTGAAGGACGTCAGTACCACGCATTTCAATGACGGCCGTACCGAGGTCATCAATACGCCGGTCGAGCGCTGGGATGTAGCGTTGAGCCCGCAATTGCTGAGCACAGTGATCATGCCGCCCGAGTCGCTTTCGATCAGCGGTCTCTGGAACTACGCGCATTATCTGGCTGATCAGGGCTTGAGCAATGGCCGCTACTGGCTGGCGTTCTGGACCAAGGTATTGCAACCGGCTGTGACAGTAGCGCTGGTGCTGATGGCAATCTCGTTCATCTTCGGCCCGCTGCGTTCGGTTACGCTGGGGCAGCGCGTGTTCACGGGGGTGGTGGTCGGCTTTACCTTCCGCATCATTCAGGACCTGCTTGGTCCTTCCAGCCTGCTGTTCGGTTTCCCGCCGTTGCTGGCCGTGCTGATGCCTGCTGCAGCCTGTGCGCTGGCCGGTGTGTATCTGCTGCGCCGCGCCGGATAGCGTCGTGTAGCCGCAGTGAAAAAGCCGACCTTGAGTCGGCTTTTTCATGGGCGTACTCATGTACTTGCCGAGCGGAATCGCACATATAAAAAAGCCTCTGACATTGCTGTCAGAGGCTTTCTGTACGTACGAGAGTGTGTCGTATCAGGCTTCGGCTTGAACTTCGTCAGCCTGCATGCCTTTTTGGCCCTGCACGGCAACGAAGGTAACTTTCTGGCCTTCTTTCAGGCTTTTGAAGCCGTTACCCTGAATGGCGCGGAAGTGTACGAACAGATCCGGCCCGCTCTCAGGAGTGATAAAACCAAAACCTTTTTCATCGTTGAACCACTTGACGGTACCGCTCTGACGATCAGCCATTTTCTTATTTCCTTGACGCTTGACTTGAATTGGTTACAGCCTCTTTCACACGAAAGAGCACTGGGGCTGGTTGCAGGAAGTAAGAAACGTAGAACGGGTTGTAGCAAACCTAGAGCTACTGCCCAGGTCCAGATTCGGCGACCCATGCAAACACAGTCCGGAAACTCTACGCCAACTCTCGTTACAAATACAACCCCCCTGCCTTGTACCCTGTTTCCGGGGGGTAGAGCCTTATGCCCGGCGTGTTTGCCTGCTGTGCACGGTGTTTGGTCTGTCATAACATTTTGCACTTTATAGGTGCATTTTTGGCATATACAACAGACTGTTCACTCGGTTGAAACACGGCCGAAACAGTAGTGTGTAACAGCACCTGCGCAACAGCGAAGTATTGCTGTTTTTTTGACGCCGTTGTTTAGCCGCGAAAGTAACGTTGTGCAACGAAAGGCATTTTTGCAACGCGCATGGGCACTTTCTTGCCGCGCACCATTGCCCAGACCTGTGTATCCAGCGCGGTGTAAGCGTTGTTCAAATAACCCATGGCCAGCGGGCCAGCCAGGCTCGGGCCAAAACCGCCGCTGCAGACAGTGCCGATGACAGCGCCCTGTTCATCGACGATTTCTGTGCCCTCACGCACTGGCGTGCGCTCTTCGGGAAGCAGGCCGACACGTTTTTTGGCGACACCGTTCTGTTGCTGGGCAAAGACATGCTCTGCTCCCGGGAAGCCGCCTGCACGTGCACCGTCTGCGCGACGCACTTTGGAAATAGCCCATAACAGGCTGGCCTCTACGGGGGAGGTGTCGGTGTCCATGTCATGACCGTACAGGCACAGACCTGCTTCCAGTCGCAGCGAATCACGTGCGCCCAAACCGATCGGGGCAACTTCCGGTTCTTCCAGCAGGCGGCGCGCCAGGGCTTCAGCCTGTTCGGCCGGGACTGAAATTTCATAGCCGTCTTCGCCGGTATAGCCCGAGCGGCTGACATAGCATTGAACGTCCAGCAGCTTGACGCTGGCGAACTGCATGAAGGTCATCTTCGCCACTTCCGGCGCAAGGCGCGCCAGCACCGTGACAGCGGCCGGACCTTGCAGGGCGAGCAGGGCGCGTTCTTCGAACAGCGGTTCGATAGTGCAATGCCCCGCCAGGTGCTTGCGCAAGTGCGCCAGGTCCTGATTCTTGCAGGCCGCGTTGACCACCAGCATCAGTTGATCATTACCGAGATTGGCAACCATCAGGTCATCGAGAATGCCGCCAGCATCGTTGGTGAACATCGCATAGCGTTGCATGCCGACTGACAGGTCAATGATGTCCACTGGCACCAGGGCCTCAAGGGCCTTGGCAGCATCTGTACCGGTAAGACGAATCTGGCCCATGTGCGAGACATCGAACAGGCCGGCCTGCGCGCGAGTGTGCAAATGTTCTTTCATTACGCCAGCCGGGTATTGCACGGGCATGTCGTAACCGGCGAAGGGCACCATCTTCGCGCCGAGTTCGCGGTGAAGGGCGTGCAGGGGAGTGGTCAGCAGGGTTTCTGTGGACATGTTCAATTCCTTGTTGAGCGGGCCATGCAGAACGGCATTGCCTGCGCACACTCACTATCGAGTGCGCACAGGCATGCCAGGGCACGGGCTATCAGGCTTCCTGATAGCTCTCGATGGACGGGCAGGCACAGACCAGATTGCGGTCGCCGAAGACGTTGTCGACACGGCCGACCGGAGGCCAGTACTTGTTCTCGATCAACGAATCAACCGGATACACCGCCTGTTCGCGGCTGTAAGGATGGCTCCACTGGCCGACGATTTCCGCAGCGGTGTGCGGTGCGTTTTTCAACGGGTTGTCGTCTTTGTCCAGTGTGCCGTTTTCAACCGCGCGTATTTCTTCACGGATCTTGATCATGGCGTCGCAGAAACGGTCCAGTTCCTCTCTGGACTCGCTCTCGGTCGGCTCGATCATCAAGGTCCCGGCAACCGGGAACGACATGGTCGGGGCATGGAAGCCAAAGTCGATCAGACGCTTGGCCACGTCATCGACGCTGATGCCGCTGCTGTCCTTGATAGGGCGCAGGTCAAGGATGCATTCGTGGGCAACCAGCCCGTTGGTGCCGGTGTACAGCACCGGGTAGTGCTCTTCCAGGCGGCGCGAAATGTAGTTGGCGTTGAGGATCGCCAGTTGCGAAGCGCGTTTCAGGCCTTCGCCGCCCATCATGCGGATGTACATCCAGGTGATTGGCAGGATGCTGGCGCTGCCGAACGGGGCTGCGCAGACTGCGCCTTCCTTGCGCTCCATGCGTGCATGGCCCGGCATGAACGGGGCGAGATGGGATTTGACGCCGATCGGACCAACGCCTGGGCCACCGCCGCCGTGCGGAATGCAGAAGGTCTTGTGCAGGTTGAGGTGCGATACATCGCCACCGAATTTGCCCGGAGCGCACAGGCCGACCATGGCGTTCATGTTGGCGCCGTCGATGTAGACCTGACCGCCGTTGTCATGAACGATGCCGCAGATTTCACGGATGCCTTCTTCGAAAACGCCGTGGGTCGACGGGTAGGTGATCATGATCGCCGCAAGCTGGTCGCGGTGTTGAACGGCCTTGGCGCGCAGGTCTTCGATATCGACGTTGCCACGTGCATCGCAGGCGGTGACCACGACACGCATACCGGCCATGTTGGCTGTGGCCGGGTTGGTGCCGTGTGCCGATGAAGGGATCAGGCAGATATCGCGATGCTCATCGCCACGGCTCTGGTGATAAGCGCGGATGGCCAGCAGGCCGGCATATTCACCCTGGGAGCCGGCGTTCGGTTGCAGCGAGATTGCGTCATAGCCGGTGGCCGCACAGAGCATGGCCTCTAGCTCGTCGGTCAATTGTTGATACCCGGCACTTTGCTCGGCCGGGGCGAACGGGTGCAGGTTGCCGAATTCGGCCCAGGTCACCGGGATCATTTCGCTGGCGGCGTTGAGCTTCATGGTGCACGAGCCCAGTGGAATCATGGTGCGGTCCAGCGCCAGGTCCTTGTCGGCCAGCTTGCGCAGGTAGCGCATCAGTTCGGTTTCAGAGTGGTAGCGGTTGAACACCGGGTGGCTGAGGATTGCCGACTGGCGCAGCAGTGCAGCGGGCAGGCGCGACGGGACGCTGGCTGCCAGTGCGGTGAAGTCCGGCAGGTTCTGACCGTCGCTGGCGAAGATTTCCCACAGCGTTTCAACTGCCGACTGCGAGGTGGTTTCGTCCAGTGACAGACCCAGGTGCTGGTCGTCGATTTCACGCAGGTTGATGTGCCTGGCGCGAGCCGCTGCGTGCAGCGCCGCGGTCCTGCTGCCGGTGTTCAGGGTCAGGCTGTCGAAGAAGAATGCCTGCTCGGCCTTCAGACCCAGCGTACTCAAGCCTTCGGCAAGGATCGCGGTCAACTGGTGAACGCGTTTGGCGATCTGTGTCAGGCCGCGCGGGCCGTGGTAGACGGCATACATGCTGGCGATGTTGGCCAGCAGCACCTGCGCAGTGCAAATGTTGCTGGTGGCCTTTTCGCGACGAATATGCTGTTCGCGGGTCTGCATGGCCAGACGCAGGGCCTGCTTGCCGTGACGGTCCACCGATACGCCGACCAGGCGGCCCGGCATGTCGCGCTTGAAGGCATCGCGGGTTGAGAAGTAAGCCGCATGCGGGCCGCCGAAGCCCAGCGGTACACCGAAGCGTTGTGCGCTGCCGATGGCCACGTCGGCGCCAAATTCGCCTGGCGGGGTCAGCAACGTCAGTGCCAGCAAGTCGGCAGCCACGGCGACCAGCGCGTTGGCAGCATGGAAACGTTCGACCAGCTCGCGGTAATCGAACACGTCGCCGTTGCTGGCCGGGTATTGCAGCAACGCGCCAAAGTAATCGCTGACGTCGCCCAACTCGGCTTCGTCCGCCACCACAACAGTAATGCCCAATGGCTCGGCACGGGTACGCAACACATCAAGTGTCTGCGGGTGGCAGTGGCTGGACGCGAAAAACTGTTGGCTAGCCTTGTTTTTGCTCAAACGTTTGCAAAAGGTCATTGCCTCGGCGGCCGCGGTGGCTTCGTCGAGCAGAGAGGCGTTGGCAATCGGCAGGCCGGTCAGGTCGCTGATCAGCGTCTGGAAATTGAGCAGTGACTCCAGACGGCCTTGGGAAATCTCCGGCTGGTATGGGGTATAGGCGGTGTACCAGGCCGGGTTTTCCAGCAGGTTGCGCAAGATCGGTGCCGGCGTGTGGGTGTTGTAGTAACCCTGGCCGATGTAGGTCTTGAACAGTTGATTCTTGCCGGCGATGGCCTTGATGGACGCCAGCGCATCGGCTTCGCTCTGCCCGGCAGGCAGGTCCAGCACGCTGGTGCCCTTGATGCTTTCCGGGATAACGCTTTCGCTCAGCGCTTCAATGGAGTCGAAACCCAGCGTCTGCAACATGGCCTGCTCGTCGGCAGCGCGCGGGCCAATGTGACGGGCGATGAATTCGTTGGCAGTGGTCAGTTCAATACGGTCAGTCATGGCGTGCTCCTCAGGCTTGGGCGTTGGCTTTGATCAGGCGGTCGTAGGCGTCCTGATCCAGCAGGCCGTGGATGGCGTCGGCATCCTGTGGAATGAAACGAAAAAACCAGCCTGCACCGAGAGCGTCTTCATTGACCAGCTCCGGCGTGTCATCGAGGACTGAATTGACCTCGACCACTTCACCGTCCAGCGGCATATTGATGCTGCTGGCGGCTTTCACCGATTCCACCACTGACACTTCAGCGTGTTGAGTGTAGGCCTGCAAATCCGGGAGCTGCACGAAGACTACGTCGCCCAGCGACTCTTGCGCATAGGGCGTGATGCCGACCGTAATGCTGCCGTCGGCTTCGGCACGCAGCCATTCATGGTCAACGGTGAATCGCAACTCGCTCATACAAACTCCTCGGAGAACAGCGCTCGCGCAGCACGCGAACAATATGAGCTATGGCTAAGCAATTTAGCGGCCATGTTTTATTTTTTCATATAAATCAAATAGTTACTGATTATTAGGTCAGTACGGTCGATTTCATCTGTAGCGAAATCGCTACACCGTTCACGTATTTGAAAATACGTGCCTGATCAAGGCCTTGATGCAAGCGGAGTAAGCTGTAATGGAGTGAAATCATTACAGTGGAACGATTTCGTTGCGAGGCGAGGGGCGTTACTGCACCCAGCCAGCGCACAGCGCTGACCGGGTGGTCGTTCATGACGCAGGCTTAAGGCTTGGGCGTGGTAGCGGCTACTGAAATATTACCTGCTTCCCACTGCGACTCGCGCGCATCCAGTGCAACAGCAATGGCTTGCACCTTGGTGGATGAAAGCTCCGACGGCAGTGGATCCAGACCCGCACTGGCGAAAATCTGGCCGTAAGCGTTGCGCAGGTCGGCATACGCCAGGTCGCGACGCAGATCAGCCTGCAGGGTGTTCAGTTCGCCCTGGATCAGATCCAGCTCGCCCAGACCGGCTGCCTGATAGCGATTGCGCAGTTGACCGACGATCTGGCTGTCGATGCTCGACAGCTGTTGGCTGGTTTTGAACTGGCGCAACGCCTCGTTGTAGTTGGCGTTGGCCACGTAGAGCTGGGCCAGTACGGCAATGGACATTGCCTGACGACGCGCAGTAGCGACTTCTTCGCCGGCCTTGGCGACGTCAATGGCGGCGGGTGCCGACAGCACATTGAACAGGTTCCAGGTGACTTTTACGCCCAGATCAGCCCATTTGTCGTTGACCAGAAACGAGTTGCTGTCGTAATGGCCGCCTGCCGAGAACTCCAGGCCCGGCAGCATGCGCAGCATGGCCTTGCGGGTTTCGGCCGAGCTGATACGGGTTTGGTAATCCTGTTCGCGCAGTTCGGGACGGCTGGCCAGGGCTTCGGTTTCCAGGCGTGCCATGTCGACCTTGAGTTGCGGAATCGAGTAGTCGTCCGGCGTCGCCAGCTTCAGATCGGTGCCCAGTGGCAGGTTGATCAGGGTCGCCAGTTCGGTCTTGGCCAGTGAAAGCGCCTTGCGCTGTTCTTCAAGCTGACGCGTCGCCTGGATCAGCGAGCGCTGATAACCCAGTGCCTGTACCGGGTCACCCACACGCTGCTGGCTCATTTGCTGGCTGTTGTCCTGCGCTTTCTCGACACGAGCCATCAAGCTGTCGATCTGCTTGAGCATGCGCTCGGCGGCGACGGCGCGCCAATAGGCTGAACGCACGTCTTGAACGATGGTGTTGATCACCTTGCGGCGGCGTTCCTGAACGATCAGGCGCTGGTCGCCTTGCTGTTTGGCGCTGATGTAGCTGACACCGAAGTCGAGTACGTTCCACACCATGGTCAGGTCGGCGACACGACGGCTGCGATCCTGCGAGGTTGAAGGTTCGAGGGACTGGGTTCCGGTCTCGACGCTTTCACTGCTCGATGCGCTGACGTTACTGCGTCCGGCATAGCCCGCTGAAAGAGCCATGCGCGGCAGCATGTCGAAGCTGGCGAGGTCCAACTGACGTTTGGCCAGGGCTTCTTCCATGATTTTCAGACGCGCTTCAAGGTTGTACTTCACCGCGCGGGCCATGGCTTGGTGCAGGGTCAATGCACCGTTCAATGGCTCTTGATCCTTGTACATCAGTTGCAGATCGCTTTTGGCGCGCTGCTCGCTGACGCTTCGGTCGATAGGCTGGCTGGTAACAGCGCAACCACTCACTACCAGCGCCAGCAGACTGATGCTGAACAACTTCTGACTTCTTTTCATGCTCCGACCGCCCCTAGCTCTAGCTACCGCATTCTTTTTTATGAGCGCCGTACAGCTACGACGCATTACCAAACCCTGTTTCAGGCTTGCGCTTCACTTACACCGACTTCCCCTAAAGCCCATGCCAGTGCGCGCAGTTTTTCTTGCTCGTTATCAGTGATCTGTTGCAACTGCTGACCCAGCGTCAGCGCGCCGAAACCGGCCTGGATGCTTTGTGATGAGTCTCGCAGGCCGTTGCTGCCAGCGCTGTTGAAGGCGCCCGCCGTCGAGCTGTCCGTCGCGGATTCGCGGGAAAACAGCGTCGACAGCGTACTGCTGCCGAACACGCTGCCTTCGCCGCTATTGAAGCCTGTGAACCCGGAGCCCGGGCCGCCTACGCTGCTGGAGTCGAACACCTGGGCAATGAAGCTGGGTGCCAGGGCACGGTTGGTGATGAAGATATTGCCCACAGGCGGCAGATCACCGCCGGTAGTGCGCTGTTCGAACAACGGCGAGAAGCTCAACGGCGAACCCAGATTGCCGGTTGGCGGACCGAACAGCGCTGGCTGCAGTGGCAGATTGGGTGGGTTGACCAGCGGTGCTGGCGCGTCTATCCGGAACTGCGGGTCTCCGGTCAGCGACGTGGTCGTGATGGCGTAGTTGGGAGACAGCGCGATGCCTGTCCCTGCGTTGCCTGCCCGGTCAGTCACTGTGCTGCTGTCCAGCACAATGAAGTTGCTCGGGTCAGTGACGTTCGCAGTCGGCGTCAGGGTCGCGGTCCAGGTGGCTCCGCCATCGCTGCTGGCCAGGTTGGACAGCGTGCCGTTGGCCACGCTGACATCCGCCAGCGTGAAGTTATTCACCGGCTCGCTGAAGGCAAAAGTCACCAGTGATGTCTGACCCGTCGCCAGGTTTGGATTGGCGATGGAAATGTTCGCTGTCGGACGCTGGTTATCGATGCTGTAGTTGCTGGACAGCGCGACTGTTGTGCCCGCGTTGCCGGCCAGATCATTGACTCTGCCGCTGTCCAGAACGATGATGTTGTTGGCTGCGGTGATATTGGCATCCGGCGTCAGCGTTGCCGTCCAGGTGAGGCCGCCGTCGCCGCTGCTCAGGCCGGACAGGCTGCCGTTGCCGACACTGATGTCCGACAGATCGAAATTGGTCACGCGCTCGCTGAAGGCGAAGGTCACCAGCGAGGTTTGACCGATGGCCAGGTTCGGATTGGCGACGGTGATGGTCGCAGTCGGGCGCTGAGTATCGATGGTGTAGTTGTTCGAGGCCGTGGTGCCGCTGCCGGTATTGCCCGACGCATTGGTCACGCCAGTGTTATCCAGCGTGATCAGGTTGCTTGCATCGGTCACGTTTGCGTTTGGTGTGAAGGTGGCAGTCCAGGTGATGCCTCCATCGCTGCTGGAAACCGCGCTGAGCGTGCCATTGGCGACACTCAGGTCGGCGTTGCTGAACCCGCTGACCGCCTGACTGAACGTGAACGTGACCAGCGAGGTTTCGCCCACAGACAACGCGCTGTCAGCGACCACAATGGTGGCGGTCGGCTGGATGGTGTCGATGCTGTAATTGTTGGAGTTGGTGACGCCGCTACCGATGTTGCCGGCCAGGTCGGCTACGCCGGTGTTGTTCAGCGTGATCAGGTTGGTGCTGTCGGCGACATTGATGGTTGGCGTGAAGGTCGCGGTCCAGGTGATGCCGCCGTCACTGCTGCTGACCGTGCTCAGGGTGCCGTTGGCGATGCTCAGGTCGCTATTGTCGAAACCGCTGACCGCTTCACTGAAGGTGATGGTAACCAGCGAGGTTTCACCGATCGACAGCGCGTTGTCCGCAACCACAATGCTGGCAGTCGGACGCGCCGAGTCGATGGCGTAACTGTTGGAGAAGGTCAGCCCGGTGCCCGCGTTGCCTGCCTGGTCAGTGACGCCAGCGTTGTTCAGGGTCACCAGATTGCTACTGTTGGTGATGCCTGCGGTCGGAGTAAGCGTTGCCGTCCAGGTAATACCGCCGTCGCTGCTGCTGACTGCGCTCAGGGTGCCGTTGGCAATGTTCAGGTCCGCATTGGTGAAACCGCTTACCGCTTCGCTGAACGTAATCGTTACCAGAGAGGTTTCACCGACGGCCAGCGTATTGTCGGCCACCACAATGGTTGCGGTCGGGCGCTGGGTGTCGATGGCGTAGTTGTTCGAGGATGTGATGCCGCTGCCGGTCACGCCCGAACCATTGGTGAAACCGGTGTTGTCCAGAGTGATCAGGTTGCTTGCGTCGGTCACGTTTGCGGTCGGCGTGAAGGTCGCCGTCCAGGTGATACCGCCGTCACTGCTGCTGACCGCACTCAACGTACCGTTCTCGACCGTCAGGTCGGCATTATTGAAGCCGAGGACCGCTTCGCTGAAGGTGATGGTGACCAGCGAGGTTTCGCCCACAGACAACGCGCTGTCAGCGACCACGACGGTGGCGGTCGGCTGCTGTGTGGCAATGGTGAAATTGCCGGAATCGGTTGTGCCGCTGCCGATATTGCCTGCCAGATCGTTCACGCCGGTATTGTTCAGCGTGATGACGTTAGTGGTATCGGCAACATTGGCATTCGGTGTGTAGGTCGCGGTCCAGGTGACACCACCGTCGCTGCTGCTGACCGTGCTCAGCGTTCCGTTCGGTACGCTCAGGTCAGCGTTGGTAAAGCCGCTCACTGCCTCGCTGAAGGTGATGGTGACCAGCGAGGTTTCACCTGCGGTCAAGGCATTGTCCGACATTGTGATACTCGCAGTCGGGCGTACTGTGTCGATGGCGTAATTGTTCGAGGTGCTCAGCCCGCTGCCTGCGTTACCCGCCTGATCGGCCACGCCAGCGTTGTTCAGCGTCACCGAATTGCTGTTGCTGGTAATACCTGCTGTCGGCGTCAGGGTTGCCGTCCAGGTAACACCGCCATCGCTGCTGCTCACCGTGCTCAGGGTGCCATTGCTGATGGTCAGGTCGGCGTTGGTAAAGCCGGTCACCGCCTCGCTGAAGGTGATGGTCACCAGCGAAGTTTCACCGATGGCCAGCGCGTTGTCGGCCACTACGATGCTGGCCGTCGGGCGCTGGGTGTCGATGGCGTAATTGTTGGAACTGATTGTGCCGGTGCCTGCGTTGCCGGAAGCATTGGCAACGCCGCTCGCATCCAGCGTGATCAGGTTGGTGGTGTCGGTTACGTTTGCGGTTGGCGTGAGGGTCGCGGTCCAGGTGACGCCGCCGTCGCTGCTGCTCACCGCGCTCAAGGTGCCATTGGCGACGGTCAGGTCGGCATTGGTGAACCCGGTTACGGCCTCGCTGAAGGTAATCGTCACCAGCGAGGTTTCACCCGCGGAAAGGGCGCTGTCGGCCACAACCACTGTGGCACTCGGGCGCACGGTGTCGATGGTGAAGTTGCCCGAGTTGCTGGTGCCGGACCCGGCATTGCCAGCCAGATCCGTTACACCTGCGTTGCTCAGGGTGATCACGTTGGTGGTGTCGTTGACGTTGTTGTTCGGCGTGTAGGTCGCCGTCCAGGTGATGCCGCCGTCGCTGCTGGTGACGGTGCTCAAGGTGCCGTTGGGCACTGTCAGGTCGGCGTTGGTGAAACCACTGACGGCCTCGCTGAAGGTAATCGTCACCAGTGAGGTTTCACCGGCCGTGAGACTGGCGTCTGCCACCAGAATGCTTGCGGTCGGGCGCTGGGTATCGATGGCGTAATTGTTCGAGGTTGTGGTTCCCGAACCCGTGTTGCCCGCCGCATCGGTGACCCCTGTGTTGTCCAGGGTGATCACGTTGGTGCTGTCGGTAATGTTGTTGGTCGGCGTGAATGTCGCGGTCCAGACAATATTGTTGCTGGTGGTCACGGCACTCAGGGTGCCGTTGACGACGGTCAGGTCCGCGTTGGTGAAACCGGACACCGCCTCACTGAAGGTGATGGTGACCTGCGAGGTTTCACCAATGCTCAGGGAGTTGTCCGCCAGCACGATGGTTGCGGTCGGGCGCGACGTGTCGATGGCGTAATTGTTGGACGTGGCAGTGCCTGAACCGGCGTTTCCGGACAGATCCTGCACGCCTGCCCGGTTCAGGCTGATCTGGTTGGTGGTGCTGGTCAGGGTCGCGGTCCAGGTTTTGCCGCCGTCACTGCTGCTCACAGCGGTCAATGTGCCATTGGCGACCGAGATGTCGGTGTTGTCGAAGCCGGTAACCGCTTCACTGAACGTAAAGGTGACCAGTGATGTTTCACCCGCCGCCAGTGCGGTGTCTGCTACCACGACAGTCACTGTCGGCGGAACGGTATCGGACACTGCGTAGTTGTTGGAGGTCACTGTCCCGGTACCGATATTGCCGGCTGAGTCCTGCACCGCCGATAACGGCAGGCTGATTGCATTGGAATTGGCGGAAGTATTGCTGGAGGCCGTAAGAGTGGCTGTCCAGGTAATGTTATTGGTGGTCACCAGGTTGCTCAACGTACCGTTGGGCACGGTGATTTCGGAGATTTCCAGGCCGAAGACCGGCTCACTGAACGTGAAGGTGACCGCCGATGTGCCACCCGAACTCAGCGACGAATTGGCAATCACGATGCTGGTGCCCGTTGGTGCCGTCGTGTCTGAGGTGTAGGTGGCGTTGAGCGTGCCGCCGTCGTTGAAGATATTAGTGACGGCGGTAGGCGAGGAGCCATTGGTGCCGCCGCTGGTCGCTTGTCCGCCAGATCCGCTGCCACCCACGTTGCCAGTCATCGCCGAGTTATTGCTGGAAGTGATGTTGACCGTGCCTTTGTTCCAGATCGCGCCGATGCCACGGCCACCGTTGCCACCAATCGTGCCGCCGCCGCCACCACCACCGCCTGCACCGATGTTGTTGCTGATGGTCGACGTGCCGATGATCGCCAGAGTGCCGGTCGAGGCGTTGTAAATGCCGCCAACTGCCGAGCCGCCTCTGCCCCCATTGGCGTCAAACCCAGAGCCGCCGCCACCCCCACCGATGGTCCGACCTCCGCTGGTCGCGGTGCCGCCTGCGCCGCCGTTGGTGTAACCGACAGGCGTGCCATTCCCTCCTGCGCCGCCTCCTGAGGAGTTACCGCCTTGGCCGGCCAGGTAAGCAGTGCTGAACGATGCCCCGTTGCCGCCGGTATTGGCTGACGGGGCGGTGGATGTATAGGTGCCGGCACTGCCACCCGCAGCACCGTTCTGCCCGCCGATGCCGCCCACCCACGTTTGGCGAGTTGACGCCACCGCCACCGCCACCACCCGCTGCCGAGTTGGCAGTGACGGTGACATTGCGCAGCGTGAGGTTGCCGGCGTTGTTGATTCCGCCGCCCAGTGCATCAGAGGCCGCAATGGTCGCACCACTGCTGGCGCCCGCCGTGCTGGCCACGCCTCGGGTAATGATCACGCCATCAAGTGTGGCTGTGACCCCGGAATTGACCCGGATCACGCTGGTTCTGTTCTGCCCATCGAGGGTGACGTCAGCGACGCCGTCGTTGTTCAGGTCGCCGTCGATGGTGATGTTCTTGCTGACTACCAGCTGGCTTTGCAGCGCGACGGTCATGCCGGTCGAAAAGGTTACGATATCGCCGTTCTGGGCATTGGTCAGCGCGTCACGCAAGCTGCCTGCGCCGGTGTTGCTGGTGGAGGTGACCGTAAACGTTGCCAGCCCCCACTGGTAAGCGTCCATAGACTGTCGCGAAAGGGCGCTGACGCTTTCAATGCTGCCGGTGGCGATTTCCAGATCCCAGTCGCCACCCGCGCCGGTGCGGTTAGTGGACGCAGCAACATCGCGGCCAGTCAGGGTTGCCAGCGAGTCGACAAAGCTCAGGCCGGTGTCGCCCTCGGCGGTGTTGCAGGCGTAGATCAGAATATCGCCACCAACATTCATGTCGTTGCCGATTTCGGCCAGCAGGGCGCTGCGTTGCGCGATGTTGTCCGCGGAAACATAGCTGTTGCCCAGCCAAAGGTCGCCGGAGTTGCCGTGCGCAATGATCTGCACTGAGCTGACGCCCTGATGAGACCCCAGGTAATCGGCAATCTGTTGCAGGCCATCCTTGGTGGCGTCCAGTTCGACCACTTGCGCACCGGGCGCAACGCCCGCCAGCAGGCTGGCCGAATCCTTCACCCGTGAATCGACAAATACGACGGTGGTGCCGGGCACGGCGGCAGGCGTTGCAGCCACGTCCGAAGAGGCTGGCGCTTGCGCATGATGGTCGTTGCTGGCGCTGTTGGCCTGCTCGGCGCTTTTGGCCGATGCGTCGGGCGTGGGCTGGCTGTCCGGCTGGGCCGCTTCAGCAACGGTGGCTGCGACCGCACCGTCGAACAGCATGCGCGGTTCGAGAGACATGATCATGGGGGAAACGGGTGAGGTTGCACTCGAAGGTGCCCGCTTTGCAGTCCGCGATTTTTGTTTATTCCACCACATGTTGCTCACCAGAGATCGAACGTTACGAGTGATAAAACCGCAGTCAGTTAACGGCGGCGTCTGATTTCATGCGGATGACATTGGCTGCGCTGGCAGACCCGTCATTCCAGAACGACAACTTTGAATACTGCTCGAACAGGTCGGGCGGCAGGATGGTGGGCCTTTGCTCCAGCGCAACGCGCGGCTTGACCTTGTGCAAGCCTGATACGCCCAGCGCATCGTCGAACTGCGGGGCGTCATAGGCGAGGTTGTTGAAGTCGTGTTCAAACCACGGTTCTTCGATGAAGTCGTAGACCAGCCGTATGACCCGTTCCGGGGCCTGGGACAGCAGTTCGTAATCGATCAACAGAATCGAGTCGGCATGCTCGCCGTAATAGGCTTCCTTGAGCGATGCCCAGGCAAAGCCCACCAGACGATTGCGCTGCGCCAGCGTCTCGACCCGGCTGTAGACCGTATTGCGTTCCACGTCATCGTTGAACAGCTTGGTGTTTTCAAAAGGGTTGGCGCGGTACAAACGCTCGATACTGTCCATGACCCAGGCGACGTTACGCACGCAGGCAATCACTTTGCTTTGCGGGAACAGGTCCATGAGCGCGGGCAGGCGTGAACACCAGCCACGGTTTGTATCGAACACCACGTCTTTAGCGGCCTTGTCGGCGTAGTAGGACTCGAAAACACCGCGCAACAAGCGACGACGCACATCGGTGTTGATCACTGAGGAGAATTCACTGCCAGCGCTGCACTGGCCAAGAATACTGGAGAAAAGAGAGCCAACCGGGCTGCTCATACCCGCATGAAAGCGCGGGTTTTGCAGGAGAATGGCTGATAGCAGGGTGGAGCCCGATCGTGGCAAACCTGCAATGAAGTGGAATTTTTGCATCCATGCGCCCCGGAAAAACAACTGTTTATACGAGTGTGTGAACTACGTAACAAAGTGCATTCATATGCCAGTAGTTCGACAGGAGCCAGCATGTCTTGAGGGATGGGAGGGGTAAAAAAGCTGATGCAGCGTTCTCCCTCCCGGTTTTATTAGGGTTTTCCCGATGAAAGAATGATGAGTATCAGATGAGCGGTAGTGAACTTTCCGACAACGACTGTTGAATGTCACTGGATGTGCGACGGATAACGGTCATTTGCAAAAACATTTACACACTGAAAACTGCGTCTACGCTTCTATCCTGCCACCTGTGGACCGTGCTCCGGTGGATCGAAGTTTCCCATGACATAGAAGAAGGATGAGGGTGTATGGAAGTTTTTATGGGTTCGATCATGACGTTTGGCTTTCCGTTTGCGCCTGCTGGCTGGATGCAATGCAATGGACAAACATTGAACATCAGTCAGTACAACGCCTTGTACGCACTATTGGGCGTCATTTATGGAGGGAATCCCTCGCAGAACTTCATGTTGCCCAATCTTCAAGGCCGGGTGCCGATAAATCAGGGGACCGGGGTCAACCTCACCAACCGGGTGATCGGCTCTGTATCGGGTGTTGAGAAGGTCACTGTGGCCATCGCCAACATGCCTGCACACGTGCACCAGATGAGCACGCTGACCGCAAACACCACCATCACATTGGCCAACCCGGCAGTGACCGGGGCGACCATCGCGCCCACCACAGACAATGCGTTCATAGGCGCTTCCACTAGCGGACCGACCTCCGCCAATATCTTTTCGCCCAATGCAGGCACCGCACCTGTCGTGCAGAAGGGCGTCAGTACCGCCATCACCGGAACCATGCAGCCCGTCGGAGGCAGCCTGCCTATCGACAGCATGAACCCGTTCCTGGTGGTGAACTTCAGTATCGCCCTGCAGGGTCTTTTCCCTACCAGGGACTGATCTGACACGAGTCCAGGGACGGGCTCTTCCCACTCATTTCACTGGAGATGCGTCATGCTGCAAGACGTTACCGTTGAACACTTCCAGAGCCTGCTGGGTAATACCTGCCAGTTGCAAATGAGCGACGGCAGCCAGTTGCCTGTGCATGTCGCCTCAGTGGCCGAAAAACCGCAGGCACGAGCCGCCCGGCAACAGCGTATGCCGTTCAACGTTTTACTTGAGTCACTTGAGCCCAGCGAGTTTGTCGATGGGGCCTGTGCTATCGAACTGCCGGAGCTGGGCCTGCTACAGAATGTGTTCGTCTCTCGTGTTCCCGCCATGGGCCGCGACGAGAACCTGGCCTACTACTGCATAAGCTTCAACTGATCAAAAGGCAGCGGTCTGGCCTGGATACCAGATCAGTCTCGCCGCTGCCACATCCTGCTCTTCAACCTGAAACCCCAGCGCCAGATATTGCTGGCGAGCATGCGGGTTGTTGGCCCAGACCACTGTTGCCACCGGGCAGCGGATCTGTTCGGCGGCCTGCTGCACACCCTGCAAAACGTTGCGCCCGTAGCCCTTGCCGCGCGCTGCCGGAATGAACGCCAGATACAGCACGCGTATCTCGTTGTGTCCGAAATCTGTGACCAGCGCACCGATGGGCGTGCCGAGCTTTTCAATCACGTAGCGCATGGCGTTGGGGAAGTTTTCTCCCTGCCCTAGATCCTGCACGCGAAACTGCTGGGCGATGACGTCTTCAACCTGATCGCGTTCGCCGTCGATCAATTGCAGATCGGGCCGCGCCGAGTGGTAGAGCATCTGCAGAAAGGCAGTGTCGGTTTCTCTCGATGGCCTTACAACCAGTCCGTCGAGGTTGGCGAAAGGTTTTTTTGTCATCAGGGCTGTCCTCTGTCCATGTGTCAGCTTCAGAACCCGCTTTCACGCACTCCAAGAGCGGCAAGCCTGCGCCAGGTTGCGCCCAGCAGGGATTCACTACGACCGTCCAGCACCGCGACGCCGCGCAAAGGCTGAGACGGTGCTGCGGTATTGTCGACCAGTCTAAGGCGTACACCATACTGGCCCTGTACCGGTTCGGCGCGCTGATTTTCGTCGCGCCGCACGGCAATCGGTCCGTGGTGATCGGAACTCAACGCCTCTTGATCCAGCCACGCCACGCCGTTGGCATCGACTTCCTGAAGCTCCACGAGCAGCGACTCACGCATCGGATCATCGGCAATAAAGCGTCCGCGATCACCAGGTGCGATACGCCACAGCGCGTTCTCGGCCACGTAACCGCGAATTCGCGTGCCTTCCTCGACAATCCTCAACAGCGGGTCTCTGGTTGAAACCCAGCGACCTTCGCTCAACTGGGGCAGCAGGTCGCGCACCTGCCCGGCCTTGGGAGCGCGTAACAGCAGACGTTCGCGTTGTGCAGCCAGGCCGCGATACTCGGCAACGGCTTCGGCCAGACGCTGTTCGAGAATCCCGGCATCGGCGGCGGTCTCGCTGCGGCCCGCCTGACGGCGCATCTGCAACTGCAAAATGTTGATTTCACGGCGCACGATACTTTGCCGCGAGTCGATATCCGGAGATTCCAGTTCCATCAGCACGGCGCCTTGTTCGACCTTCTGGCCGTCGTGCACATTGACCTGCCTGACTCTCGCAGCGGCCGGGGCATGAATGGCCGTCACGCTTTCTGCTTCAAGCATGACCGGCAACTCGACACTGCTGTGCCACGGCACGATGAGCAACAAGAGCAGTGCCAGCAAGCCTGTCGCACTGAGCAGCACACGGGGTGCGTACGCCTGTTCGCGGTATGACCACCAGTGGCGACATTCCTTGAAAATCGGCAGGAAAATGAACCAGCCCAACTCCACCAGCATCAGGAAAATCCCCAGCAACTTGAAAAACAGATGGTAGACCGCCAGCGCGATGCCAAAAAACAATGCTGCACGCCACAACCAGGACAGATACCCCCACCACAGCAGACGACGCTGCATGGCCGCTGACCACGGCTCCGGTGCGGGAAGGCCGTAGCCGAACAGCGCCTCGCGCAGTCGCCAGCGACACAGGGCAAAAGCCCGGCCCTGAAGATTGTCGACTTCCCAAAAATCGCTGATCAGAAAGTAACCATCAAAGCGCATGAACGGGTTGAGGTTGACCACCACAGTGGTCAGCCACGTCGCGCTGGCGAGCATGAATGCTGCGGTGCGCGCCGGTCCGTCGGGCAGCAGTGACCAGGCCAGCAAGGCGATACATGCCAGCAGCATTTCCGCCAGCACGCCACCCGCGCCGATCAGCAGTCGGGCGCGGCGATCGTTGACCCGCCAGGCATCGCTGACATCGGTATAGAACAACGGCAACAGGACCATGAACGCCACGCCCATGCTCTGTACCCGGCATCCGGCACGCTTGGCCATGAATGCGTGGCCGAACTCATGGCAGAGTTTGGCGAAAAACAGCGCTATACCGAATGCCAGCGCGCCACCCAGGCTGAACAGGTGGGGAAAGGTCCCGATGAAGCGTTGCCAGTCCCGGGCTACCAGAAAAATTCCCAGCCCCAGCGTGAGCGGCAGCCCGTAGCGCAGTAATCCTGAGCCATAGCGCGCCAGCCACGGCCAGACGCGGTTTAGAAATGCGTCAGGACGCCAGAGCGGAATCCGGAAGAACAGATATTGATGCAAGAGCATCTGCCACAGCCCATGACGTGCCGCTGCGGCCTTGTAGGCGTAGCTGGCGCGCTGTTCCGGGTCGCGCGCTGCGATCAGGTCATGGCCGCGCAAGAAACGCAGCAACTCGTCAATCTCGGTGTCGCCCAACGGCAGGCCCGGCTCGCGGTTGGCCGCTTGCAGCACCTGTGAAGCATCACCCAGCGCCCAATGACGCAACAGGCGAATGGCCTGGGTGCCAAGCTTGAAATAGCGACCGCGCACCGGGTCGGCCAAGGTCCAGCGTGGCGAACCGTCAAGGGCTGGGGCGGCAGGTGTAAGCTGCAAATCTGCACGCAGGTTGGGCAGGTTCATTACAGGCCTACACTTTGACGCAGGCCGGCAAGAGGGCGACGCAGCAGGTACAGCGCCAGTGGAGCACGGTCGCCGAATACCTTGGCTGTGCCACGCAGCCCGATCCGGGGTGGCGGCGAATCGAGAAAGCTGGCATCCAGACGATACGCCAGCTGCCCGCCGGGAGTGGGCTGGGCCTCATAGGCTGCTCGCTCAAGGCGGGCGGCATGCCGTTGCAGCGGGTCGCTGTCCAGAAACAATGCGATTTCGGCATCCGGTTGCAGGGCGATGGCGTCGCCAACTGCCAGCTCGATGCGCAGCTCGGCCTGAGTCGGGTCGGCAATTTCCAGCAGACGCTCGCCGGTCTGCACCGGCTTGCCGAGCCAGCGCTGGGCATCGGCAAATACCGCGATACCGTCGCGTTCGGCGCGCACTTCACTGCGTTTAAGCAGTTCACGGGCATAATCGCGCTCGGCACGCTTCTGCTCGACACGGGCCGCCAGCAGGTCGATTCGTGAACTGGATTCGGCATCGGCGAAAGAGCGCTGCGAGTTGGCTTTCAGTTCCGCTTCGGCAACGCCCAGTGCCCGTTCGGCTACATCAGCCTGAGCCTTGAGGGTAGTGTTCTCGAAACGCAGCAGCAGGTCCCCGGTCTTGACGACCTGATTGGGCTTGACCAGAAACTCGGCCACCACGCCATCCAGCGGCGCAGCCACCACGCGTCCGCCCAGCGGTACGACTTCGGCGGGTGCCAGTACCGACTGACGCACCGGAATCATCAGGCACAGCAGCGCCAGCATCACCAGCAAGGCCTGACGCTTGCGGTTGAAACGCAAGCGCCACGGTTTTCCGGGCTGCAAGGCGAGCCAGGCATGGCTGCAGGTATCGCCCAGTTGTGCCAGCAGGATTTGCTCTGCGGGTGTCCACGGCGTGTCGCGGGCCAGCCACAGGCCGCCAAACACCTCACCTTTACGGTCTTGCAGCGGCAGCCAGAAAACATGCGGTGCCGACAGGCTGTTCCAGTCATCGCGTACCGATGCACTGAGTGAATCCATGTGCACGACGCGCGCCGGTTTGACCTGCTCCAGTTTCAGCAACTGGCCGACGGCATGTTCGACAAAGGCCACGAACGGCGCATTGGGTTCGATGATGCTGACTCCCGTCACTGAGCGCACCTTGCCGGCGATCACCAGCGCTGCGTGGCGATAGCCGAACAACCCCTGGCTGTCGTTGACCAGGCTGTACGCCAGTTGATCTATCGCAGGTGCGGCGCGGGTCAGCCGTTCAAGGTCGAGAAACTGCGCGAAAACCCGTTCAACCGCGCCGGATGCGGGGGCGTTCACTTGAGCTCCGCAAAATGTGCAGTACCGTTCATGCCTCCCAGCAGGCCCTCCGCTTTGGGCAGGCTGGCGATCAGCAGCAATGTCTGGCTGCCTTCATCGATACGCGCACCGAGGCGCTTGACGGTGGCGGTCAGCGGCTGACCGGTCTCGTCGGGAACGAAGCTGAAGGTTTGTCCGGGCTTGAGTCTGCTCATCCAGCGCGAGGGCACCAGCAGGTGAATTTCCAGCGTGCGGTTGTCGACGATTTCGAGCATCGGCGTACCGGCTGCGACACTCTCGTAACGTTTCACCTTGCGCTCGATGACTTGCCCGTCGTAGGGCGCAACCACGCTGCAGCGCTTGATCTGTACCTGATAGACGCCAGACTGCGCCTGAGTTTCGGAAAGCTTTGCCTCGGCACGTGCCACCTCGAAACGACCCACCGAGTTGAGCGCCGCCAGTTGCCGGTTGTGCGCCAGTTCCTCGCTGGCACCACGGCTGGCTGCCTGCGCGGCATTGAGCTGAGCCTGGTAGGCCGAACAGTCAAAGCGGGCGAGGGTATCGCCTTTGTTGAAAGACTCGCCTTCCTGGAAAGGCAGGTCAGTAATACGGCCGGACAACTCGCTGGCGAGGACAGCCTGATTGGTTGCGCGCAATACGCCCCGCGCTTCGCTGGACGAGGTGGGTGTACTGGCTGCTGCGTTGTCCTCGATCAGTCCGGCATCGCTCGGCGTTTGCGCCTGAGCCAGCCCCGCCACACTTAGCATCCCTAAAAGTACAGCTGGCAAACACCGCATGCAGCGAACTCCTTCAAAAATGGCATGATCGGCAGCTCCTGTGCCGACTATGCTGTGTCACCCGACGCGGCTTGCCGGTGATCGAAGAAAGACCTCGAGCTCTCCAAGTGGCAGCGGCTTGCTGATCAGGTAACCCTGGATTTGATCGCAATGGTTTTCACGCAGAAACGCCAGTTGCTCGGGTGTTTCCACACCTTCGGCGATAACCTTCAGGTCGAGGCTGTGAGCCAGTTCAATGATGGCTCTGGCAATGGCCGCGTCCTGTGGGTTGCTGGTCACTTCGCGAATGAATGCGATATCGATTTTAAGCTTGTCGATAGGGAATCGGCGCAAGTAGGCCAGACTTGAATAGCCGGTGCCGAAATCGTCGATGGAAATACTCACGCCATTGGCGCGTAGCGCACCCAGGGTAGCGATGGTGTGAGAGGTGTTTTCCATCAACGAGCTTTCCGTCAGTTCGACCTCCAGCCACTGCGGCGCAACCTTGTGTTTCTCAAGTGCCTGACGAATGTCGGCCACCAGACTGCTGCTGGAAATCTGCTGCCCGGAGATGTTGACTGCCACCTGAAAAGAGCCCAGCCCGGAACGTTGCCAGCGCGCAATCTGCGCGCAAACGCTGTCGACGACCCAGTTGCCGACTTCACCGATCAACCCCAGACTTTCCAGCACCGGAACGAATACGGCGGGCGAAATGCCTGACTGACCAGGGCGCGGCCAGCGCAGCAAGGCTTCAAGCCCGCATACCTGGTTTTCAGCCAGGTTGAGTTTAGGCTGGTAGACAATCTCGAACGCCTGTTTTTGCACGGCGTCACGCAAGGCCGCTTCGAGGTCCAGGCGTGCCGAGACGTCAGCGTTCATCTGCGCGGTATAGAACCGATAGGTGTCCGGGCCTATTTTTTTAGCACTGTTCATTGCGGTGTAGGCGTGTTTGATCAGCTCGCGAGAGTCTTCGCCGTCCTCCGGATAAAGTGCGATGCCGATACTGGCGGTCATGACGATACTCTGGCCTTCCAACTGAAAAGGCACGCGCAATGCGTTGCGAATGCGGTCCAGTGTCTGGCGGGTATCGGCCTGGCCGTCACGAAGCATCAGAATCAGTGCAAACTGATCGCCATCCACACGGCCAAGGGTGTCGCTGGCGTTGAGGCACTCCGACAGGCGGTGGCTGACTTCCAGCAGCACCTCGTCGCCCAGTACATGCCCCCAGGTTTCGTTGATGTTCTTGAAGCCATCCAGATTCACCGTCAGTGCCGCCAGCTTCCAGCGGCTGATGGCCGCCTGGGTCACGCCCATTTGCAGGCTGGTAAAAAACAGGTCCCGATTGGGCAGGCCGGTCAGTGCGTCGTAGTGGGCCATGGTCAGCAGGCGCTGATCGCTTTCCTTGCGCCGGGTGATGTCGCGGACGATGCCGACGATGACCCAGTCCTCGCCGGTACGATAGGCCTGGCGATGGATCTCTACCTCGACATCGCGTCCGCTCTTGTCGCGAATCTGGGTTTCCAGTGGTTCGCTGGGGCCTTTGCCGGCGATGATCTGGTCGTACACGACCTCAAGCTGCTCCATGGACGTTTCGCCCAGTTCGGCAGGCGTCTTGTGTGAAAGCTCCTCGGCGGTGTAGCCGAGCAATTGGCAGGCGCGGCGGTTGAATTCGATCAGGCTCATGGTGTTGCGGTTGATCAGGAAAATCGCGTCTTCGGAAGCGTCCATCACCGTGCGAAAGCGCTCGAGATCAATGGTGCGCTGCTGCAACTGGTCTTCGAGGATCAGGCTGTGGTTTTTCAGGTAGTCGCCAAACGCCTTGAGGCGCAGCAGGTTACGCACACGTAACCATAGCTCGGCGCTGTCCACCGGTTTGTTGAGGTATTCCTCGGCACCGGCTTCCAGCCCTGACAAACGCGCACTTTGCTCGTCGAGTGCCGAGAGCATGATGATCGGTATATTGGCGGTGCTCTTGCTGGCCTTGAGCTGACTGGCGACTTCGTAACCGTCCATGCCCGGCATCATGATGTCCAGCAGGATCAGGTCAGGCGCTTGTAGTTCGACCATGGCCAGCCCCAGCTCGCCCGATTCCGCAGTCAGCGTCCGATAACCCTGATTCTGCAGCAGAACCTCCAGCAGGTCCCGGACATGGACATCGTCATCGATAATCAGGATGGTTGCGGCGCTCTGGGTCATATCGAATGCTCAGGTAATTGGCTGTTGAGGCAGTTTTTTTTCCAGCAGGGTGTCAATAACCCGGTACAGCTCCTTGTAGCGCAATGGTTTGATGATGTAAGCGTTGCAGCCCGCCAGACGGATCTTTTCCTTGTCTTCCTTCATGGCCATTGCGGTCAAGGCGACCACCGGGATCGCGGCTGTGCCGGCGTCTTTCTTCAACAGCGCGGTGGCACTCAGGCCGTCCATTTCCGGCAGGTGAATATCCATCAGAATCAGGTCGGGCTGACGCTCACGGGCCAGTTTCAGGCCTGTTTCAGCATCGACTGCCGACAGTACGCTGTGACCGGCGCTGGTCAATAACAGCTTCGTCAGGCGCATATTCGCCGCATTGTCTTCAATGATCAGGATCTGGGCCATCGTGCCTCCTCGCATTCAGGCGGGCGGATGGGCAGCCAGACCACAAAGCGTGCGCCGAGGTCCTTGACGCTTGCGACCGCGACGCAGCCGCCATGCAGTTCGGTCAGCTGCTTGACCATCGCCAGGCCCAGTCCGGTGCCCTCGAATTTGCGTGCCAGACCACTGTCGATCTGACTGAAGGCTTTGAACAGTTTGTTCATATCGCTTTGGGCGATACCGATTCCTGTGTCGCTTACGCTCAGTTCCAGAAACTGCTCGTAGTCACCGGAAGGCAATGGAAACGTGTGTGCTGGCCAGTCACCCTCGATGACGCCTGTCCGGGCAAATGACACTTGGCGCACTGCCAGCGTCACCCAGCCGCCGGGTTCGCTGAATTTCACTGCGTTGGCCAGCAAATTGTAGACAATCTGCTTGGTCTTGCGCCGATCCAGCTCAAGCAGACCGAAGTCGGCTTCGGTTTCCAGTTTCAACTGGATGCGTTGCAGGGCGGCTTGCTCGCGAACGATCAGCAGGCTGTTGCTCAGCAATTCGTCCAGATCGACCGGTTCAAGCTCCAGCGTCATCATTCCGGCTTCGACCTTGGACAGGTCGAGAATGTCGTTAATCAGCGAGAGCAGATGCTGGCCGCTGTTGAAGATATCGCCGATGTACCGTCGCTGGGCATCGGTCATGTTGCCGACCATACCGTCCTTGAGCGCCTCGGAAAAACCGATGACGGCGTTCAGCGGTGTGCGCAACTCGTGGGACATGGTGGCAAGGAACTCGGACTTCATATGGCTGGCGTGTTCCAGCTCGACGTTTTTTTCTTCCAGCGTGCGTTCGAAGCGCTTGCGCTCGGTCACGTCCCGGGCGGCAGCGAAGACACCCTTGAGCTTGCGGTCCCGGTCATGAAAAGTCGCAGCGTTGTAGGACACCACGGTTTCGGTGCCGTCGTAGGCACGCACGGTGAGTTCGTAGTCGCTGACCTTATGTTCGCTGAGCACGCGTTTGATCGCGGCATCTGCACTCGCCGGGTCTGTGAAGAAGTTTTTGCAGGGCGCGCCGATCAACTCATCACGGGTGCGCGCGGTCAGCGCCATCATCTGCTTGTTGACGTCGGAAATGATGCCTTGCGGGTCGGTCATCATCAGCGCGTCGATGTTCGATTCGATCAGCGAGCGGGTGTAGAACTGCTGGTCACGCAACCGCTGGTCCAGTAGAGCCTGGGCTTCCTCTTCCTGCTTGCGCGCGGTGTTGTCGGTGCCGATCAGTAGATAACCAATGATGGTTTCGGCGCTGTCTCGCAGTGAAGTGACCGACACCATGGCCGACAAGCGGCTGCCGTCCTTGCGGATGTAGGTCAATTCGTAGATGTCTTCGATGCCACGCGAAGCCTTGAATACCAGTGCCTCAAAGCCCGGCGTGATGGGCGTGTTCAGTTCATGGCTGAGCGCTGCCGCGCGGATGATCAGCTCGGCGGGGTCGGAGATATCTGCCGGCGTGATTTTGTCGACCACATCTTCGGAGTGGTAACCGAGCATGCGTTCGGCACCCACGTTGAATATCTGGATGACGCCGTGTTCGTCGGTCGCGATGCTGGAGAAGTAGGCGCTGTTGAAAATCGCGTCCTGCAGCGCGCCGGTTTTGAGCAGGATTTTCTGACGGCGAGATTCGACGATTTTTTCAGCACGAGACTGAGAGTCGGCAAGCGGGCGGTCTGCTGGCGGGGTTGACATATCACTTCCCGGTACTACCTGACCTTTCTGCCATTACGGCCGTAATCACACTTACGGACATCCACTCAAATGGATGATAAGAGGTTTGTGGACCATACCAGATCAGTATCGGCAGATTAGTTATTAAATGAATCTTTTCGGAATATATTTTCGATAAATGGCGTCAATAGATTAGCGCTTGCCCGGTATTCCATATTTTCGCAGTCGATGAGCGATGGCGGTGTGCGATGTATGCAGACGCGCGGCCAACTGACGGGTAGATGGGTAGTCTGCGTAGAGTTTTTCCAGCAGATTTCTTTCAAATGCCTCGACGGCATGTTCGAGGCTGTCCACGGGGCTGTCGTGCGGATGCGCAACTGCAGTGCCTGCGATATCCAGATCGCCTATATCCACTTGAGTGTGTTCGCAGATGGCGGCAGCACGGAAAATCACGTTCTGCAATTGACGAACATTGCCCGGCCAGCGATTGCCCAGCAGAGCAGGGTAGGTGCCGTGCGCAAGCCTGCACACTGGACGCTGAATCTGCGCGCAGGCCTGTTCCATGAAGTAGCGGGCCAGCAGCAGAATGTCCTGCCCGCGTTCGCGCAGCGGCGGTACCTCGAGATTGAGGACGTTGAGGCGGTAGAAAAGGTCTTCACGGAAAGTGCCTTCGCTGACCATTTTTTCCAGATCGCGGTGGGTAGCGCTGAGGATACGCACATTGACCCTGACCTCCCGGTCTCCACCGACACGCCGGAAGCTGCCATCGTTGAGAAAGCGCAGCAGTTTGGCTTGCAGATAAGGCGACATTTCGCCGATTTCATCAAGAAACACGGTGCCCTGATTGGCCAGTTCCATCAGCCCCGGCTTGCCACCGCGCTGGGCACCGGTGAAGGCGCCCGGGGCATAACCGAACAGTTCGCTTTCAGCCAGGTTTTCCGGCAGCGCCGCGCAGTTCAGTGCCAGGAATGGCTCGCCGTGACGCGCGCTGCTGGCGTGGCAAGCCCGCGCTACCAGTTCTTTACCGGTGCCGGTCTCACCTTGAATCAGCAACGGTGCATCCAGCGCCGCCACACGTTGCGCGCGCGCCTTGAGGGTGCGGATTGCGGCTGACTCGCCGAGCAGCGAATCGAAACCTTCGGCGTGATCGTGATGCAGCGCCGACAGGCGCTCACCGATACGGCTGGGCAGGTACAGGGTAATCAGCGCGCCCGCCTCGGTGATCGGGGTGGCATCCAGCAACAGCGCTTCACCGTTGAGGGTGATTTCGCACAGTGGCAGTCGAAAGCTGTTTTCCAGCAATGCTGCTTGCAGACCGGGGTCGGCGAACAGTTCAGCAATGGGTTCGCCCGCAGGTTCCCGGCCGATCAGTGCGATCAACGCGGGATTGGCCAGCAGCACATGCCCGGCGCTGTCCAGTGCCAGTACCGGGTCGGTCATGGCGGCGAGCAGCGCGTCCAGTTGCAGATGGCGGCGCTGACCCGGCAGGATGTCGACCACAGTGATTGCTTCTACCCCACGAACCCGAAACAGCGCGTCCTTGAGTTCTTCGAGCATCTGGTGGCTGAGGGTCGGCGCGTCGATATAGACATTGGGCGGTACCATCTCCACGGCATCCAGATTCAGATTGCGTCCACCCAGGATCGCCAGCACTTCCTGGGTGATACCGACGCGGTCGATGAAGCTGACATGGATGCGCATGAGGCGTTGACGGTTCGCGGATTAGAAGGCGGCAAGTATGCCTTGTAGCGGCAGGTTTGGTGAAATCCGGTGGTGGGCATGAGCACGATAGTGTTCTCCCGGGCAACTATCGTTCCTCACGCTCCAGCGTGGGAATGCCCTTCTTGACGCTCTGCGTCATGGATTTACGCCACGCTGTTTATTCAGGAGAGGACGCAGAGCGTCCGGAACGGCATGCCCACGCGGAGCATGGGCACGAGAGTGTTCTCCGGACCTCGTGCTCCCGTTGCCAAGAGGAGCCTGGCGCTTACTCCAGATGCTCCGGCTTGACCGGGTCGCCTGATTTGGCGTGGAGTTTGTCGCGAATGTCCGCGAACATTCGGTCGTAGTCCTTGTGCTGGGCGATGGGCAGTGCGGCCGAGTTGGGCAAGCCGTGTCTGATCGCGATGCGACTGGCGTCATGGGCGAAGTTGAAGGCGAGGTCACGGGGCAGTTGGAACTGCTCTTCGAACGGCTTGCCGTTGATTTCGCCCTGCATGGTGAAGTGCATGGACGTGCCTTGCTTGGGATCTTCCTCCACGTTGTAGCGCAAGTGGATGTCGTAGCTGATATCCGACGGTTGAAGCGCCACGTGGGTGAGGTGCAGATGGCCTGGCTCGTACATGAAGTGACTCCATCAAGTGTTGAGTGTGTTCAGTCTGACACTCCTCGCGACCGGACGGTTCAGCCTCGTGCAGGGTGCCGCTCGCATCATGCCTGCGCTCAACGATCGATCTTGTCCGGTTCCGGCCTCGACCATATCCACAGATTACCCAGCGCCATACCGGTAAGAGCCAGATAAAGCCACCAGGCGTGGCCGATCAGGCTCAGCATCACCACGGCGCAGACCAGCATGCTGATGGTGGCGCTGATCTTGGCCTTGCGGGCGACCAGTCTGCCGTTGCGCCAGTTGTGCAGAATCGGGCCGAACACACGATGGTTTTCCAGCCAGGCATTCAGACGCGGCGAGCTGCGTGTCGCCGCCCAGGCCGCCAGCAGAATGAACTCGGTGGTCGGCAAGCCGGGAATGAAGATCGCGACAATGCCGATGCCGAGGGCGACATAGGCGAGGATGCCGTATAAAAGGCGCGAGAGTTTTGAGCCGGGTGGTTTGTACGTCATGGTCTCTACAGGCAGGTTCGGGGAGCCCGGCCAGCTTAACAGCACCGGGCGCTTTTTCATGCCTGTGCCATGTCTGCAACCGGGGCATCGGCGTAGGCGTGTTGCAGCAGGACATTGAAACGCTCGAATGCGGCAATGGCGCCTCGATCAAGTGCTGCTTCCTGCTCGGCGGTCAGCGACAGCTCGTCAAGCGTCCTGACAAAGGTCTTCCAGCCTGCTGCGCGGCCTCCGGCAGGCTCGCTCAGATGCCGGGCACCAAAGCTGTGGCTCAGGTTCAAGGCTTCAGCACGTTTGATCAGGAATGCAGCACCCAGCTTGGAACCTTCGGAAACAAATAGCCAGCCGAGCGCTTCTGCGGTGCTCGGCGTTTGTACTGCGCCAGCCACCGGCAGGGGAAGATCCATGTTCAGGTCGGCAAGATCCGCCCCGGCCTGTTCTGCGCGGCAGCGGGCCGGCAGGTCGTTGATGATCGCCCCTAGCGCAGGCTCGTTGTACAGGCTTTGCAGTTCCGTCTGAAAAAGGTATTGAGCAACCACGAAGCGAGCGTAGCTGGCCAAGGTTTCAAACGGCGCATGTGCCTTGACCGCCTTGTCGAGCTGTTCGTGCGGCGCGTGGGTAATCTGATTCAGGCGTTGCGAACGCAGAGTCGGTCGGTTCTGATCAAGGGTCATCGAGTTCTTCCTTGCTGAAAAAGGGGGCTTGTTGAATAGACGAATAGCTGCACCCGAAAGCGTAAAAAAGCCTGCCGCCGATGTGCTCGGCGACGGGCTTTACGCTACTTTCGGGTTCATATGTCCCACACCACGTTGACGCTGAAGTTGCGTCCCGGTTGGGTCAGGCGATCCAGATTAGCGGGCGCCGTCACACCAGCTTCGCCCACGCCGTCGTAGCCGCGCACATCATCCCAGCGCCAGTATTTCTTGTCGGTCAGGTTGTACAGACCCGCATTGACGGTCACATCGTTGCTGACCTAGTAGTAGCCGCTCAGGTCCAGAATGCCGTAGCCCGGGGTCTTGAATTGACTGGAGGTGCCGTCCGGCGTGTGGAAATTGCTGTCATCCACGCGATTCTTGCGCTTGACCAGCGTCCAGCTCAGCAGGCCGCCGTAGTCATTCTGGTCATAGCCCAGGCCGATCACACCGGTCAGCGGGTTGACGCTGTTGATTGGCTCGCCTGTATCGTTGTTGCGGCCCTGCACGTAGGCAACCGATGCCTGGCTGTAGAGACCGTTTGGCGCACCGATGCTGTCGAGATTGATGCGCCCTTTGAATTCCGCGCCCTTCATGGTTGCGTGCTTGATGTTGTTGGACTGGAACGTGAGTTCGCTGTAACCGGGGGTGATGGCGTCCTCGTTGATGAAGTCACGGTATTTGTTGTAGAACACCGCGATGTCGAACGAGCCCGCTTCGAAGCGACCGCGTAAACCGGTTTCATAGCTTTTGCTGGTTTCCGGCTCCAGGTTCGGATTGGGCTCAACCACGTAGCCTGCCGTCGGGTTTTCGAAGCGTCCATAAAGTGACTTGGCCGACGGTGTGCGGAAACCTTCGGCATACTGGCCGTACCAGGTGTAGGCGTCGCTGAATGCATAAGTCACACCGAACTTGGGCGACAAGCGATGCCATGTCCGCGTTTCGTCGTTGCCCTGACCTGGGTCGGCCAGGCTGACCGACCTGAGAAATTCTGGCGTGAACTTCGGGTCGAGTGTGGTGTGGTCATAACGCACGCCGGGCATGAAGGTCCAGTCGTTCCAACTGATCTGATCCTGGGCGAACAGCGCATAGCTGGTGATGGTCGGGTCCGGGAAATCGCTCGTCGCGGCCAGACGGTCGCTCGGGCTGTCTGCACCGACCACGCGGCAGGAGCCGAATACGCGTGCACAGGTCCCGCTGCCGCTGCGCAGCCCGGTGACTTTCTGCTGCTTTACCGTCGTACCGTAGGTCAGCACATGGTCCGTGCTGGCGATAGAGAATGCCTTGTCCAGTTGGGCATCGAATACCCACTGCTTTTCCTGATAGTGCGTGTCGCGATCACGAATGACATCTCGGGAAAACGGAAAGTACCGCTCCCGGGTGTTTTGATCAGTCTTTGCGGTCTGGTAATTCAGGCTCCACTTGAGGTTGTCGACCAGCAGGCTATCGACGGCGAAGCTGTTTTCGACCCCGAAGCGCTCGCGGGTGATGGTGTCGTTACCCTCGCGCGATTGATACATGCCCAGCCCGCTGCCGTTGGTGAACGGCCCGCCTACTGCGCTTTTCAGGTTGCTGTCGCGGTCGTCCTTGTACTTTTCGTAGGCCAGAGCCAGACGCGAACCGTCGGTATAATTCCAGCCCAGCTTGGCCAGCACGTTGGTGCTGCGCGCATCCTCAGGGTTGGCTTCGGTGCGGCTCAGGCCTGTGCCACCTGTTTCGCCATAGGATTCGGTCTCATGACCATTGCGCTGGCTCACGTGCAGCAAGCCGTCAAACTCGCCCTGACGGCCTGCGACAGTGGCCGAGTTCAACCAGCTTTCGTCTGCCGAGCTGTAACCGGTCTTGAGGCGTGCGCCGACATCCTTGCCGGGCTTGATGATGTCATCCGGGTCCAGCGTGTAATAACTGACCACCCCACCAATTGCGCTGCTGCCGTACAGGGCCGAGGCCGGACCGCGGAGGATTTCCACGCGCTTGACGATCTCCGGGTCGACATAGTTGCGATGGGTCTGCGCATAAGGACCGGTGAAAAAGCTGTCGGGGACTTCCACGCCATCGACCTGAGTCAGTATCCGGTTGCCGTCAATGCCGCGGATGTTATAGCCGGTTGTGCCTGCGCGCTGGCCTGCGCCGCCCACCGAAACCCCCGGCTCGTAGCGCACCAGATCACGGATGGTGTTGACGTTGCTGCGGTCCAGTTCTTCACGGGAATGCACGCTGACGGTGCTTGGTACCGTGGCGACATCCTGTGCCTGACGCGTGGCGCTGACGGTGATCTGATCGAGGGCCATGACGCCGACGGTTGCGGTGCGCCTTTCCAGCACTACATTGTTGTTACCCAGATTGCGATAGCTCAGCGAGCTGCCGGCCAGCAGGGTGTCCAGCGCCTGCGCAGGTCTCAGGTTGCCGCGGGCACCCTGGGAGGTGACGTTTTGCGCGAGATCCGATGACACGCCCACCTGCCAGCCGGTGATGCGGCTGAATTCATTGAGTGCCGACACCAGCGATTGCTGGCCAATCGAGAAGTTGTAGGTGCCTGCCGAACGTGCCGCCTGGGTGCTTTCACTGGCAGCACTGGCGTTGACCGTCTGTAGACTGGCGCCCAGCACTGCAAGTGTCAGCAGAGATAGCGTGAGCCGTACGCATGGTTGGGCGGCAGGCGTGAACGTGGATGACATCGGTAGCGCTCCCTGGGGTGTTGCTCGTTATAGTGTTTACAAACCGTTTCAAAATGAGAATCAGTTGCATTGGCTATAGCTAGACGAACGGGCAGTCGCTATCGAGTAAAAAAACTTTTCTTCAGTTGAGAATCACCAGCGCGGGCATTTCGTGAAGGCTTGCCGAGGTGATCTGTGCCAGCGACCGCACCACGTCGAGCGGGTTGTCCAGGCGATAGTTTCCGGTCACCGCCACACGATCCAGTTGCGGGTTGGTGTTGATGATCCAGCCGGGATAGTAACGACGCAGCTCGGTCAGCACTTCGCTCAGCGGACGGTTGTCGAAGATCAGTCGACCCTGCACCCAAGCGAAATCCCTGACCGGGTCAAGCTTTTCACGATGCCCGAAGCCAGCAGGCCCCACGCGAACGCTTTCTCCGGCCCCCAGGCTGACGCTGGAGTCGCCGCGTGTGGCACGCACGTCGACAGCGCCGCGCTGCACTTTTACCTGGGCAACGCCGTTCAGATAACGCACGGAAAATTCGGTGCTGTTGGCACTCATGCGCACCGGTCCGGCTTCGATTTCCAGTGGCACGCCCGCTCTGGAACTGACATCGAAGAATGCTTCGCCTTGCAGCATGCGAGCAGAGCGCCGCTGTTCACCTACCTGACTGGAGAACGCCGAGTCGGTGTTGAGCAGCACTTTCGAGCCGTCTGCCAGTTCCAGGCGCTGGCGCTCACCCACTATCGTCAGGTGATCGGCCTGAAGGCGCAGCGGCAGATTGCTGAAACTGAACAGCCCCAACAGCAACACCGCTGCAGTGGCGAGAGGTTTCCATTGCGCACGGACACGTTGCCACGCCGATGGCTTGCGGGGTTGCGCGATGCTTTCGGCGGCGTGCTGAACCGGCTGTGAATTCCAGAGTGTCCGGGCCTTATCGAAGGCGCGTGCGTGTTCCGGATCGGCGTTCAGCCATTCCTGAAAACGGGCAAGCCGGGTGGCGTCTGCGCCTTCCAGTTCGACCAGCCAGGTCAGTGCCTGATCCATTGCAGCATTGCTCAACACGTCCTGCGCAATCGCGTGCGGGCGTTCGGTTCTCGGGGCCACAGTGTTCCTCGGCAATCCTGAAACTGTATCGATAAGAGTCTGGCAGCGTGCGGCAGGGTTCAGGGCGGGTCAAGTCTTGAGAGGACGCCTACGCAGATGGCCATGATCAGTTTCAGTTCTTTCTGGACAGTACTGGCGGAGACCTGAAGCTGCTCGGCGATTTCCAGATAACTGCGGCCATCGAGGCGGCTGAGGGTAAAGATTTTCTGCTGACGCGGGCTCAACGTACTCAGGCTGGCACTCAGGTTTTCAAGCAGGCGCTTGGCATGCGCAGCGTCCTCAGGCGAGCCCATCTGGGCTACGACGCTTTCGAGTTGGGCGGGTGAGACATCTTCGAGCATGGTCCGGCCATGAATACGCCGCGCACGCAAATGATCCAGCGCCAGGTTGCGGGCGGTCTGAAAGACGAAGGGTTCAAGGTGGTCGACGGGGTGTTCGGTCAATGCACGGCTGACGCGCAGCCAGGTTTCCTGAAGCAGGTCTTCGGCAGCGTTTTGGTTGCCGACCATGCGTTGCAGGGTGCGTAGCAGAACCGGGCGCTGGGCCAGAAAGACATCGTTGAAGCGTGACTGCGACACAGAGAGGCCCGACCAGAGATGTGAGCAAATGATAATGCTTCTCATCTTTTGGTCGGGTCAAGCCTGCATCTGTAAATAATTATCTTACGCTGCTGCCCACTGCGACGCTGAATTTACTCGGCGTTGTGCAGCGCCAGGCAGTTGTCGAGCATGCGATTGGAGAACGCCCATTCGTTGTCGTACCACGACAGTACCTTGAGCAACTTGCCACTGACCTTGGTGTGATTGGCGTCGAAAATCGACGACAACGGGTTGTGATTGAAGTCGTGGGAAACCAGCGGCAGGGCGTTGTAGCCCAGCACCTTGGAATGCTGGCTGGCTTCTTTCAGCAGCGCGTTGACTTCATCGACTGTGGTTTCGCGCTTCAGGGTCACGGTCAGGTCGACCAGCGAAACGTTGATGACCGGTACGCGTACCGCCATGCCGGTGAGTTTGCCTGCCAGCTCCGGCAGTACCAGGCCCACTGCTTCGGCAGCGCCGGTCTTACTCGGGATCATCGACTGCGTCGCCGAGCGGGCGCGGTACGGATCGGTGTGATAGACATCGATCAGGTTCTGGTCGTTGGTGTAGGCATGGATGGTGGTCATCAGGCCATTTTCGATCCCCAGTTCACGGTGCAGTACCTGGGCGACCGGGGCCAGGCAATTGGTGGTGCAGGATGCACTGGAGATGATCTGGTGCGACTGACGCAGCGTGTCGTGGTTGACACCATAGACGATGGTGGCATCGGCACCGCTGGCCGGGGCGGAGATAATGACCTTGCGGGCACCGGCAGTAAGGTGCGCTGCGGCCTTGTCACGGCTGGTGAACAGGCCGGTGCACTCGAACACTACATCAATGTCCTGCGCCTTCCACGGCAGCTCGGCCGGATTGCGAATGGCACTGACCGAAATACGGTCACCATTGACGGTCAGGCTATCCTTGTCGCACTCGACCGTGCCGCTGAAAGGGCCGTGTACGGTGTCGAAGCGCAGCAGGTGTGCGTTCATTTCGCTGTCGCCAAGATCGTTGATGGCGACGACCTGCAGGTCCTGGCGGTAGCCTTGGGTATACAGTGCGCGTAGGACGTTGCGGCCGATGCGGCCAAAACCGTTGATTGCGATACGAAGAGTCATACAGCCGTCCTTCTGAATTTGTTGTTGGAATTACAAGATTATTCTCATAGAAATAGAAAACAAGCCTTTTTAGTGGCAATATTTTGTTTTATCTACAACTACAAGCCTGAAAGGCCCTCCCGGTTGATCGAGATCAGGGTTCTGCTCCCCGCCCGTCACTGCTCGAAAACCGGAACCGTCTTTACGGGTGACCTTAGACGTTAGCCTGGAGTTCATCACATGCATCCCCGCGTCCTTGAAGTAACCGAGCGACTCATCGCCCGCAGTCGCGATACCCGTCAGCGCTACCTTCAATTGATTCGCGGCGCAGCGAGCGATGGCCCGATGCGCGGCAAGCTTCAATGTGCCAACTTTGCTCACGGCGTCGCTGCCTGCGGGCCAGAAGACAAGCAAAGCCTGCGTCTGATGAACGCCGCCAACGTGGCAATCGTCTCCTCCTACAACGAGATGCTCTCGGCGCATCAACCCTACGAACACTTTCCTGCCCAGATCAAACAGGCTTTACGTGACATTGGTTCGGTCGGTCAGTTTGCCGGCGGCGTGCCTGCCATGTGCGATGGCGTGACCCAGGGTGAACCGGGTATGGAGCTGGCCATTGCCAGTCGCGAAGTGATTGCCATGTCCACGGCAGTTGCTTTGTCACACAATATGTTCGACGCCGCGATGATGCTGGGTATCTGCGACAAGATCGTCCCTGGCTTGATGATGGGCGCACTGCGTTTTGGTCATCTGCCGACCATCTTCGTGCCGGGCGGACCGATGGTTTCAGGTATCTCCAACAAGGAAAAAGCCGACGTACGGCAGCGTTACGCGGAAGGCAAGGCCAGCCGTGAAGAGTTGCTCGACTCGGAAATGAAGTCCTATCACGGTCCGGGAACCTGCACCTTCTACGGTACCGCCAACACCAATCAGTTATTGATGGAAGTCATGGGCATGCACCTTCCCGGTGCCTCGTTCGTCAATCCCTACACACCACTGCGCGATGCACTGACCGCCGAAGCAGCTCGCCAGGTGACGCGTCTGACCATGCAAAGCGGCAGCTTCATGCCGATCGGCGAAATCGTCGACGAGCGCTCGCTGGTCAACTCCATCGTTGCCCTGCACGCCACTGGCGGCTCGACCAACCACACGCTGCACATGCCGGCGATTGCCCAGGCCGCGGGCATTCAACTGACCTGGCAGGACATGGCCGACCTGTCGGAAGTGGTGCCAACCCTGAGTCACGTCTACCCCAACGGCAAAGCCGATATCAACCACTTCCAGGCGGCTGGCGGCATGTCGTTCCTGATCCGTGAGTTGCTGGCTGCCGGTTTGTTGCACGAAAACGTCAATACCGTGGCCGGTTACGGCTTGAGCCGCTACACCAAAGAGCCATTCCTGGAGGATGGCAAGCTGGTCTGGCGCGAAGGACCGCTTGAAAGCCTTGATGAAAACATTTTGCGTCCGGTCGCCCGTCCGTTCTCGCCGGAAGGTGGTCTGCGGGTCATGGAGGGCAACCTGGGCCGTGGTGTGATGAAAGTCTCCGCAGTGGCCCCGGAGCATCAGATCGTCGAAGCGCCAGCCAAGGTCTTTCAGGATCAGAAGGAGCTGGCCGATGCGTTCAAGGCCGGTGAACTGGAGTGCGATTTCGTCGCCGTGATGCGCTTCCAGGGGCCGCGCTGCAACGGCATGCCCGAGTTGCACAAGATGACGCCGTTTCTGGGTGTTCTGCAGGACCGTGGTTTCAAGGTGGCGCTGGTCACCGACGGACGCATGTCGGGCGCGTCGGGCAAGATCCCGGCGGCCATTCATGTCTGCCCTGAAGCGTTTGATGGTGGCCCGTTGGCACTGGTGCGCGATGGTGATGTGATCCGTGTGGATGGCGTAAAAGGCACGTTACAAGTTCTGGTCGAAGCGTCAGAATTGGCCGCCAGAGAACCGGCTATCAACCAGATCGACAACAGTGTCGGCTGTGGCCGCGAGCTCTTTGGATTCATGCGCATGGCCTTCAGCTCCGCAGAGCAGGGTGCCAGCGCCTTTACTTCTAGTCTGGAGACGCTCAAGTGAAGTTGGCCCTGGTCGGTGATATAGGCGGTACCAATGCACGTTTTGCCATTTGGGAAGACGACACGCTGCATTCTGTCCGGGTATTCCCGACCATTGACTATGCCGGCCCGGAAAAGGCCATCGAAGTCTATCTGCAGGACCTTGAATTGCAGCGCGGTGATATCAGCCACGTATGCCTTGCCGTGGCCGGACCGGTGGATGGCGATTTTTTCCAGTTCACCAACAGCCACTGGCAGTTGAGCCGTGAGGCATTTTGCGCCGACCTGAAAGTCGATCACCTGCTGCTGATCAACGACTTCACCGCCATGGCGCTGGGCATGACCCGGCTCAAGGAAGATGAATACCTGACGGTTTGCCCTGGCGCTGGCAAGCCTGATCGGCCGCGTGTGGTGGTCGGGCCGGGTACCGGGCTGGGCATCGGTACGCTGATCAAGCTTGACGGCAGTCGCTGGCTGGCGCTGCCGGGCGAGGGCGGGCATGCTGACCTGCCAATCGGCACCGCACGCGAGGCCCTGTTATGGACACGCCTGATGGCTGAGCATGAGCATGTCAGCGCTGAAGTGGTACTCAGTGGCGCGGGCTTGCTGTTGCTCTATCAGGTCAGTTGCGCCCTGGACGATATCGAGCCAGTGCTCAAGTCGCCTGCGGCTGTCACCTCGGCAGCGCTGGCGGGCGACCCGGTAGCCGCAGCCGTGCTGGAGCAGTTCTGTGTGTTTCTCGGCAGGGTGGTGGGCAACAATGTGCTGACCCTGGGCAGCCTGGGCGGCGTGTACATTGTTGGCGGCGTGGTGCCGCGCTTCACTGAGTTCTTCATCAACAGCGGTTTCAAGCGCGCCATGGCCGAGAAGGGCGTGATGAGCGACTATTTCAAGAACCTGCCGGTCTGGCTGGTGACCGCCGAGTACCCTGGCCTGATGGGCTCAGGCGTCGCTCTGCAACAGGCCTTCGGTTCGCAGATCTGAGCAGCATCCCATAACAACAAAGATTCACCGTCAAACAAGGACGCCTCAATTTGAGTTCAGTCAGTAAATCGATCCTGCTGGTGGATGACGATCAGGAGATTCGCGAGTTGCTTGACACCTACCTGAGTCGTGCCGGTTTTCAGGTGCGCACGGTGGGTGATGGCGCTGATTTTCGCCGCGCCTTCAACGAAGAACCCAGTGATTTGCTGATCCTTGATGTGATGCTGCCCCATGAAGACGGTTTCAGTCTGTGCAAATGGATCCGTCAGCATCCGCGCCAGCCGCATGTGCCGATCATCATGTTGACCGCCAGTTCGGACGAAGCCGATCGGGTCATCGGCCTGGAATTGGGCGCTGATGATTATCTGGGCAAGCCGTTCAGCCCGCGTGAGCTGCAAGCGCGTATCAAGGCACTGTTGAGGCGCGCACAGTTCGGTCAGGAGCGTCCTGGCGGCGATGTCATTCTGTTCGACGAATGGCGGCTGGACATGGTCAGTCACAGGTTGTTTCACAATGACGGCGAAGAAGTGATTCTGTCCGGTGCCGACTTTGCGCTGCTCAAGCTGTTTCTCGACAACCCCCAGCAGATTCTCGACCGCGACACTATCGGCAATGCCACACGCGGGCGTGAGCTGATGCCGCTGGAGCGGATCGTCGACATGGCGGTCAGTCGGCTGCGTCAGCGTCTCCGCGATACTGGCAAGTCGCCGCGCCTGATCCGTACCATTCGCGGCAGTGGTTATCTGCTGGCCGCGAACGTCAACTCGCAAGCGGGCAACGGCTATTAACTCGCCGGTGGCAGGAGCGAAAAGAACCGGCCTGCCACTGCCGCGCTCATTGCTGGGGCGCATGCTGCTGTTGACGTTACTGGCGGTTCTGCTGGCTCAGACACTGTCCAGTGTGATCTGGCTGTCACAGTTGCGCGCCACACAGACCGAAGGGCTGGTGACCAGCGCGCGCAGCCTCGCTTACTCGATGGCCGCCAGTGTCAGTTACTTTCGCTCATTGCCGCTGGCCTACCGGCCCATGGTGCTGGATCAACTGCGCAGTATGGGCGGCACCCGTTTCGTCGTCTCGCTCAACGATCACCCGTTGGATATGCAGATCATGCAGCCCACGCCTCGCAAACAGGCGGTGCTGGACGTGGTGGGCGAGGTATTGCGCCAGCGTCTGGGCAATGGGCCGGACATCACCGTGTGGTTTGCGCGGCCTGATGAACTGCGCATTTTCAACAGCGGCCTGAAGCTCGATGAACTGCCGCGTTCCTGGGCGCATTACGCGCTGACACTTGAACCGGTGAACCCGCCGGTGCTGGTCACGCAAATCGAAATGGCGCCCGGTGAATGGTTCTACATTGCCTCTCTGCTGCCTGAGCCATACACCTCGCTGGAGGAGCAGGAGCTGCCCCTTCAGCAGGTTTCATTCATCGTCCTGACCAGCATGTTTTTGCTGTTGTTCATCGGTTTGCTGGTGCATTGGCAGAGCCGGCCGCTCAAACGCCTGGCGCGGGCCGCACGGGACATGTCACTGGGCGCGGACGTCGAGCCGGTGGTCGAGGGCGGCGGCAGCGAGGTGATCGAGGTCAGCCGTGCGTTCAACGCCATGCGCACCCGTATCAGCCGCTACCTGACCGAACGGGGTCAGTTGTTCAGTGCCATCTCGCATGATCTGCGCACGCCCATCACCCGGCTGCGGTTGCGTGTCGAGCTGCTGGAAGATGAGCACCTGCAGCGTAAATTCAGTCGCGATCTGGACGAGCTGGAATTGCTGGTCAAAGGCGCGCTGCAGTGCGTCAAGGACACCGATATTCATGAAAACATCGAGCCGGTGGACCTCAATGCACTGCTTGATTGCCTGGTCGAGCCCTGGCTGCTTGCTGACGGCAATGGGCGGGTCACGCAGCAAGGCGAGGCTCAGGCTGCCTATCCCGGCAAGCCGTTGGCGCTGCGGCGCTGTATGGGCAACCTGATCGACAATGCCCTTAAATATGGCCATCGCGCTCATCTGAAAGTCGAGGATAACGCCACGGCTTTCGTCCTGCATGTGGATGACGAAGGGCCTGGTGTGCCCGAACAACGTCTCGAACACGTTTTCGAACCGCATTTCCGTCTGGCAGGCAATCAGCAGCAGGGCTACGGTCTGGGCCTGGGTATCGCGCGCAACATTGCCCACAGTCACGGTGGCGAAGTCAGCCTGCAGAACCTGCGTGAGGGTGGGTTGCGGGTAACGTTGTACCTGCCGAGAACTGCGGAATGACGCGCTGCACAGTGGCTTTTAGCTAGCGATTGCACCGGGAGTTCAATTGTCACCATCCTGTGACAATCGCGCGTCCCTTCGTTACTGTCGGCGCTTCAGGCTTGGTTAGACTCCTACGAAGCGCAAGCATCAGACTTGCTCATGCATAACAACAAGAAAGGTCAATTCGATGAATTCCATGTCACGTCTCGCTGTTGTCATCTCTCTCGCTTCGTTGTTCCCTCTGAGCGCTACTGCCGCTGAATCCAAAGGCACTGTAGAAGTTGTGCACTGGTGGACGTCGGGTGGCGAAAAGGCTGCGGTCGATGTTCTGAAAGCTCAGGTTGAAAAGGACGGCTTTACCTGGAAGGGCGATGGCATCAGTGGTGGCGGCGGTGCCGCTGCCATGACAGTGCTTAAAAGCCGAGCAATGGCAAGTAACCCTCCCGGCGCTGCGCAGATCAAAGGACCGGATATTCAGGACTGGGCCAAAATGGGATTGCTCGACACTGACGCGTTGAAAGACGTCGCCAAAGCCGAGAAGTGGGACTCTCTGCTGGATAAGAAAGTCTCCGACACCGTTAAGTATGACGGCGATTACGTTGCCGTGCCGGTGAACATCCACCGCGTCAACTGGCTGTGGATCAACCCTGAAGTTTTCAAGAAGGCTGGCATTGACAAGGCTCCCACCACCCTAGAAGAATTCTACGCTGCGGGCGACAAGCTGAAAAAAGCCGGTTTCATTCCGTTGGCACACGGCGGTCAGCCTTGGCAGGACAGTACCGTGTTTGAAGCCGTTGTACTGTCGGTCATGGGCGCTGATGGCTACAAGAAGGCGCTGGTCGACCTCGACAAAGGCGCACTGACCGGCGAGGGCATGGTCAAGTCGCTGACTGAGCTGAAAAAGGTCGCCACCTACATGGATGTCGATGGCAAGGGCCAGGACTGGAACCTGGAAGCTGCCAAGGTCATCAACGGCAAGGCTGGCATGCAGATCATGGGTGACTGGGCCAAGAGCGAATGGACCGCCGCCAAGAAAGTCGCCGGCAAGGATTACCAGTGCGTAGCCTTCCCGGGTACCGACAAGGCATTCACTTACAACATCGACTCGCTGGCGGTGTTCAAGCAGAAAGACAAAGGCACCACTGCCGCTCAGCAGGACCTGGCCAAGGTCGCGATGGGTGAGGACTTCCAGAAAGTCTTCAGCATCAACAAGGGTTCGATCCCGGTTCGCCAGGACATGCTAGCCGACATGGACAAGTATGGCTTTGATTCCTGCGCCCAGACCGCTGCCAAGGACTTCCTGGCCGACGCGAAGACCGGTGGCCTTCAGCCAAGCATGGCGCACAACATGGCGACTTCGCTGGCAGTTCAGGGTGCCTTCTTTGACGTGATCACCAACTACATCAATGACCCGAAAGCCGACCCGGCAGAAACAGCCAAGAAGCTCGCTACCGCGGTCAAATCAGTCCAGTGATTGGTCTTTAATAGCCTGTAACCGCCGTCCGTGGTGTTGAAATCCGTCGTTGATTTCTCCCACGGCCTCGGCCTTGATTCGACACACCTGATGGGAAACGCCCGATGAGCTCTGTCGCTGCGATCAGCAAAGCCTCGCCAATGGATGCGCTGCAACGCTGGCTACCTAAACTGGTGCTGGCCCCCAGCATGTTCATCGTGCTGGTTGGTTTTTACGGGTACATATTGTGGACGTTCGTTCTGTCGTTCACTAACTCGACGTTTCTGCCTACTTACAGTTGGGCCGGTCTGGCGCAATATTCGCGACTGATGGACAACGACCGTTGGTGGGTGGCGAGCAAAAACCTCGCTGTGTTTGGCGGTATGTTCATCGCGATCAGCCTGGTGATCGGTGTACTGCTGGCAATTCTGCTGGATCAGCGTATCCGTCGTGAAGGCGTGATTCGCACTATTTATCTGTACCCGATGGCGCTGTCTATGATCGTCACCGGGACCGCCTGGAAGTGGTTGCTCAACCCCGGCCTGGGCCTGGACAAGATGCTGCGCGACTGGGGGTGGGAAGGCTTTCGTCTGGACTGGCTGATTGATTCCGACCGGGTTATTTATTGCCTGGTCATTGCTGCGGTGTGGCAATCGTCCGGCTTTGTAATGGCTCTGTTTCTGGCAGGGCTGCGCGGTGTGGATCAGTCGATCATCCGTGCTTCGCAAATGGATGGCGCCAGTTTGCCAATGATCTACTGGCGCGTGGTGCTGCCAAGTCTGCGTCCGGTTTTCTTCAGCGCAATCATGATTCTGGCGCACATTGCCATCAAGAGCTTCGATCTGGTAGCCGCTATGACGGCCGGCGGCCCCGGCTATTCTTCGGACCTGCCCGCTATGTTCATGTATTCCTTTACATTCAGTCGTGGCCAGATGGGTATGGGCTCGGCGAGTGCGATTCTGATGCTCGGCGCGATTCTGGCGATTCTGGTGCCGTACCTGTATTCCGAGCTGAGGGCCAAGCGCCATGACTAGTCATGTTGAAAAACCGGGCATCAGCGTCAGCCGTGTTCTGATTTACGCCGTGCTGATACTGGCCTGTCTGATTTATCTGGTGCCGTTGGTAGTGATGTTGCTGACAAGCTTCAAGACTCCCGAAGACATCGGCACCGGTAACCTGCTGAGCTGGCCAAGCGTGATCACTGTCATTGGCTGGATCAAGGCCTGGGATATCGTTGACGGCTACTTCTGGAACTCGATCAAGATTACGGTCCCGGCGGTGGTCATTTCCACGTCGATCGGCGCACTCAACGGTTATGTGCTGTCGATGTGGCGCTTCAAGGGCTCGGAGTTGTTCTTCGGCCTGTTGCTGTTCGGCTGTTTTCTGCCCTTTCAGACCGTACTGCTGCCAGCGTCCTACACTCTCGGCAAGATGGGGCTGGCCAGTACGACCGTCGGGCTGGTGTTCGTCCATGTGGTCTACGGGCTGGCGTTCACCACGCTATTCTTCCGTAATTACTACGTCAGCATTCCTGATGCACTGGTCAAGGCGGCGCGTCTGGACGGTGCCGGGTTTTTCACGATCTTCGGCCGCATCATTCTGCCGATGTCCACGCCCATCGTGATGGTCTGCCTGATCTGGCAATTCACCCAGATATGGAACGATTTCCTGTTCGGCGTTGTGTTCTCCAGCGGCGATTCTCAGCCGATCACTGTGGCTCTGAACAATCTGGTCAACACCAGCACAGGTGCCAAGGAATACAACGTTGACATGGCGGCGGCGATGATTGCCGGCCTGCCGACACTGCTGGTCTACGTACTGGCTGGCAAGTATTTCCTGCGTGGGCTCACTGCCGGCGCGGTCAAGGGGTAATCATGGCGACTCTCGAATTACGCAACGTCAACAAGACCTACGGCAGCAACTTGCCGGACACGCTCAAGAACATCGACCTGTCGATCAAGGATGGCGAGTTTCTGATTCTGGTCGGCCCTTCCGGCTGTGGCAAATCCACCTTGATGAACTGCATTGCCGGTCTGGAAAGCATCAGCGGCGGTGAGATTCTCATCGATGGCCAGGACGTCAGCAGCACCAGCCCCAAGGACCGCGACATCGCGATGGTCTTTCAGTCCTATGCCCTTTACCCGACCATGAGCGTGCGTGAAAACATCGCGTTCGGGCTGAAGATCCGCAAGATGCCGCAAGTCGACATCGACGCGGAAGTGGCTCGTGTAGCCAAGCTGTTGCAGATCGAGCACTTGCTCAATCGCAAGCCGGGCCAGATGTCCGGTGGCCAGCAGCAGCGTGTCGCGATGGGTCGTGCCCTGGCGCGTCGTCCCAAGATCTACCTGTTCGATGAGCCGTTGTCCAACCTCGATGCCAAGTTGCGCGTCGAGATGCGTACCGAAATGAAACTGATGCACCAGCGCCTTAAAACCACCACCGTCTATGTGACCCATGATCAGATCGAGGCCATGACGCTGGGCGACAAGGTCGCGGTCATGAAGGACGGTATCGTTCAGCAATTCGGTACGCCCAAGCAGATTTACACCGATCCGGCCAACCTGTTCGTCGCCAGTTTCATCGGTTCGCCGCCGATGAACTTCATCCCGCTGCGTCTGCAACGCAAGGATGGCCAATTGATTGCGCTGCTCGACAGTGGTCAGGCGCGTTGCGAGCTGCCGGTCGGGGTATCCGATGCCGGGCTGGAAGATCGAGAAGTCATTCTCGGTATCCGGCCGGAACAGATTATGCTTGCTGGCGCTGAGTCGAATGGCATGCCGACCATCCGTGCCGAGGTCCAGGTGACCGAGCCTACCGGGCCGGACACGCTGGTGTTCGTCACGCTCAATCAGAGCAAGGTCTGCTGTCGCCTTGCGCCTGATGTCGCACCGCAGGTGGGCGAAAGTCTGACCCTGCAGTTCGACCCTTCCAGGGTGCTGATTTTCGATGCTCAGAGCGGTGAGCGTCTTGGAGTTCTGGGAGCACCACCTTTGGCTGAACGTGCAAACAATGTTCCAGTTGAGCCGCAAGTGATAAATTGATTCAGCACCGAGCATCGCTGGCCGGCTGTCTACTGCCACAATGACGCGGCCGACCGGCGAAAACGAAGCAGTGAATGAAGCAAAACGTCTACCAAAGCTAATAACAATAAAACGAGGATTGATGGGATGAAGAAGATCAACAAAGGTAAATCGCTTTCCCGGTTCCAGTTGGTAAGCACGCTGTCGGTGTTGGGTGCGATGGGGCTGGCAGGCAGCGTTCATGCTGCCGACGCATTTTCTGTCGATTCACCGTGGATGACCGGCGACTGGAACGGCAAGCGTACCGAACTGCTCGACAAGGGCTATGACTTCTCGCTGGAATACGTTTCCGAGATGGCCAGCAACATCAAGGGCGGTTACAACGACGACAAGACCGGCCGCTACAGCGACCAGTTCGCGCTGGGCATGAAAGTCGATTTGCAGAAGGCTTTCGGCTGGCAGGACGCAGAGTTCAAGCTGGCAATCACCGAACGTAGCGGGCGCAACATCTCCAACGACCGGATCGGCGACCCTCGTGCCGGTACCCTCAGTTCCTCCCAGGAAGTCTGGGGTCGCGGCCAGACCTGGCGTCTGACGCAAATGTGGATCAAGCAGAAGTACTTTGACGGCGCGCTGGACGTCAAGGCTGGTCGTTTCGGACCGGGCGAAGACTTCAACAGCTTCCCTTGCGATTTCCAGAACCTGTCGTTCTGCGGCTCGCAGGTCGGTAACTATGTGAACACCTGGTACAACTGGCCAATCAGCCAGTGGGCCTTGCGCGTGAAGTACAACATCACGCCGGAAGTGTATGCACAGGTCGGCGTCTATGAGCAGAACCCGTCCAACCTCGAAACCGGTAACGGCTTCAAACTCAGCGGCAGCGGCACCAAAGGTATGATCCTGCCGGTTGAACTGGTCTGGACCCCGACCGTCAATTCGTTGCCCGGTGAATACCGTGTCGGCTTCTACAAGAGCACGCCCAACGCCGACGATGTCTATGAAGACGTTAACGGTCAGCCACAGGCAGCTACCGGCGCTGCGTTCAAGTCGCATGACAGCAAGCACGGCTGGTGGGTTGTTGCTCAGCAACAGCTGACGACTCACGATGGCGATGCATCGCGCGGCCTGAGCATTTTTGCCAACGCTACCGTGCACGACAAGGCCACCAATTTCGTCGATAACTACCAGCAGATCGGTTTCACGTACAAAGGTCCGTTCAACTCGCGTCCGAAAGATGACATCGGTATCGGTATCGCCCGTATCCACGTCAACGACGATGTGCAGGATCGTGTGCGTCTGGCCAACCAGATCAGCGGCATCAACGACTACGACAACCCTGGCTACCTGCCGGTCCAGAGCACTGAGTACAACTCGGAAATCTACTACGGCTTCCACGTTACCAACTGGCTGACCGTGCGTCCCAACCTGCAGTACGTCAAGCACCCTGGCGGTGTAGATCAGGTTGATGACGCGATTGTGGCGGGCATCAAGATCCAGTCGAAGTTCTGAGTACTGATTGACGCGTAACGCGATCAAAGGTCGTGTGTGCTTTGCGGGCAGCCTGGCTGCCCGTTTTTTTTGGCTTGATCCTTTTATTTTTCAGGGACGCGATTGGCGATGACCTCTCTCGACGCGCAACTGCCTGAACATCCATTGCAACGCTTCTTCCGATCCCGACGTGCCAGACCCACTTTCGAGTGGGAGCGTCACCAACTGCGCGATGTACTGGTTATCGATCATCCGCAGTGTCAGGCGGTCTTCAGTCGCCAGGGCGCGCAGTTGCTGCATTTTCAGCCGCAAGGCCAGAAACCCTGGCTCTGGTGCGCTGCACAATGGCCGCAGGTGGGGGCGATTCGGGGTGGCGTGCCAGTGTGCTGGCCCTGGTATGGCCGACACCCCGGTGAAAGCGGCTGGCCGGCACACGGCTGGGGACGCTTGCTGGACTGGAAACTGATCGACAGCAGCGAGAGCGAAAAGGGCGTCAGCCTGCACTGGCGCTTGCAGCTGTGGGACTGGCAGGTCGACCTGCATGCCGAGCTGGGGCAGGGCATGGAGTTGCGTCTGAGCACACGCCACGAGGACAGTGAGCCGTGTCATTTCAGCCATGCGCTGCATGCGTACTGGCGGATTGGCGATGTGGCTGAAGTCGCGCTTGAGGGCCTTGATGGGGCGCAGGGTTATGACGAACTCAGCCGACAGGTCTGCCAGCAACAAGGCGAATTACGTGTGGCAGGCGGCTGCCAGCGAGTCTTCGAACATGCCGGTGCCTTGCAACTGCAGGACCCGACCTGGCAGCGCAGGCTGAACATCGACACCGGCGACAGCGCCAATACCGTGGTCTGGCACCCCGGCAACAGACCGCTACTGGGAGTGTGTGGCAGCGAGACCGCAGGCTTTGTGCGCGTGGAAGCCGCTTCGGCTTCCGGCGACGCCTTCAGCCTGCAACCGGGCGAGCAGGTGCAACTCAAATTGCAGGCCAGCCTGGCGGGGTGATTTGCGTGTGACGCGGAGCGTCACGAACTGCATGCCGACGCGGAGCGTCGGCACGATAGTCAAGACCGCAGTCATTGCCGAAAAAGCGCTTTTCTATCGCGATGGCACAGACAACGCAGAGTGCGACGTTAGTGACGGCTGAGTCCTGGCGCTGATCCGGGGGATGCGAGGCAGGACGCCGAGCAAGCCGCATCGGGCCAAGGATGGCCCGTTGCGGCGACCCCCGGATCAGTGACAGGGCGAAGGAACCCGACGAAGTCGGGCCGGAAACAGGAGCGAGGGGATTTGCCTACTTTGGCCCCATCAAAGTAGGTCGCCGAGGGGCGAAAAGGTGAATCGAGTCGAGCCGAAATCTCGCTGAATCGCAGAACTGTGTGACGCAGAGCGTCACGAAGGGCATTACCACGCGGAGCGTGGGAACGAGAATCTGAGTCGAACGCCAATCCATTTGATGTCACAGATAGTGATATCTGAATCGTGCCTTTAACAAACTGCTCTAAGCGCTTTTCAACCACGATGGCACAGACAACGCAGAGTGCGACTTTAGTGACGGCTGAGTCCTGGCGCTGATCCGGGGGATGCGAGGCAGGACGCCGAGCAAGCCGCATCGGGCCAAGGATGGCCCGTTGTGGCGACCCCCGGATCAGTGACAGGGCGAAGGAACCCGACGAAGTCGGGCCGGAAACAGGAGCGAGGGGATTTGGTTACTTTGGCCCCATCGAAGTAACTCGCCGAGGGGCGAAAAGGTGAATCGAGTCGAGCCGAAATCTCACTGAATCGCAGAACTGTGTGACGCTGAGCGTCACGAACTGCATGCCGACGCGGAGCGTCGGCACGATAGTGATATCTGAATCGTGCCTTTAACCAAACTGCTCTAAGCGCTTTTCAACCACGATGGCACTGACGACGCAGAGTGCGACGTTAGTGACGGCTGAGTCCTGGCGCTGATCCGGGGAATGCGAGGCAGGAGGCCGAGCAAGCCGCATCGGGCCAAGGATGGCCCGTTGCGGCGACCCCCGGATCAGTGACAGGGCGAAGGAACCCGACGAAGTCGGGCCGGAAACAGGAGCGAGGGGCTTTGGTTACTTTGGCCCCATCAAAGTAACTCGCCGAGGGGCGAAAAGGTGAATCGAGTCGAGCCGAAATCTCGCTGAATCGCAGAACTGTGTGACGCAGAGCGTCACGAAGGGCATTACCACGCGGAGCGTGGGAACGAGAATCTGAGCCGAACACCAATTCACCTGAAGTCACAGAACCGCTGTGTGACGCTGAGCGTCACGAACTGCATGCCGACGCGGAGCGTCGGCACGATAGTGATATCTGAATCGTGCCTTTAACCAAACTGCTCTAAGCGCTTTTCAACCACGATGGCACTGACGACGCAGAGTGCGACGTTAGTGACGGCTGAGTCCTGGCGCTGATCCGGGGAATGCGAGGCAGGAGGCCGAGCAAGCCGCATCGGGCCAAGGATGGCCCGTTGCGGCGACCCCCGGATCAGTGACAGGGCGAAGGAACCCGACGAAGTCGGGCCGGAAACAGGAGCGAGGGGCTTTGGTTACTTTGGCCCCATCAAAGTAACTCGCCGAGGGGCGAAAAGGTGAATCGAGTCGAGCCGAAATCTCACTGAATCGCAGAACTGTGTGACGCAGAGCGTCACGAAAGGCATTACGACGCGGAGCGTGGGAACGAGAATCTGAGTCGAACGCCAATTCACCTGAAGTCACAGAACCGCTGTGTGACGCAGAGCGTCACGAAAGGCATTACGACGCGGAGCGTGGGAACGAGAATCTGAGTCGAACACCAATTCACCTGAAGTCACAGAACCGCTGTGTGACGCAGAGCGTCACGAAAGGCATTACTACGCAGGGTGAACGATAGTCAACGACACCCAGTCAGCCCTGATCCTCAATCGGATAGCGGCTGTCATTCAGGCTTTCCTTGATCTTGCGCAGGTGCGGCTGGAAGTCAACGCCGCGGCGCAGGGTCATGCCGGTGGCCAGCACATCAAGAACGGTGAGCTGGATGATCCGCGAGGTCATCGGCATGTAGATGTCCGTGTCTTCCGGCAATGGAATGTTCAGGCTCACAGTGCTGGCCTGCGCCAGTGGCGAGCCAGCGGCGGTCAGGCCCAGCACCGAAGCGCCATTTGCACGGGCGATGCGGGCCACTTCCACCAGCTCGCGCGTGCGCCCGGTGTAGGAAATGATCACGAACAATTCGCCGGTATGGGCCACCGACGCAATCATCCGTTGCATCAGCACATCGGCATGCGCCGTGACCGCCAGGTTGAAACGGAAGAATTTGTGCTGCGCATCAAGCGCCACCGGCGCCGAGGCACCCAGCCCGAAAAAGTGGATCTGCCGTGCCTGGATCAGCATGTCCACGGACTTGCTGATCAGCGCCGGGTCCAGTTGCTGGCATGCGCTGTCGAGCGAAGCAATGGCGCTACCGAAAATCTTCTGGGTATAGGCCTCGGGATTGTCGTCGGCTTCCACAGCGCGGCTGACATAGGCTGCGCCGCTTGCCAGGCTCTGGGCCAGTTGCAGTTTGAGCTCCGGATAACCGCTGACGCTGAACGAACGGCAGAAGCGGTTGACCGTCGGTTCGCTGACCTTGGCGGCCTGGGCAAGCGCTGCAATGCTCAGCCGCGTTGCCATCTGCGGGTTGAGCAGGATCACTTCGGCCACCTTGCGCTCGGCCTTGTTCAACTCATCGAGTCGGCCCTGGATTTGCTCCAGGAGGTTTCTTACGCGGTCCATTCAAAGTCCTTGTCGGGGGCTGATTCACCAACGGTTTTGGCCTGAGCTTTTTTTAGCTCTTTAGCCTGTAGCAAAGGTGGCCTATCGTACTGAGGGCCTGTGTTGATCACCACTGGAATATGCTTTTAGGCAGAATGTTGTGGTTATTACTACATATGGCCTTGAGTAACGCCTTTAAAAAAGGTATTTGTAGCCTAACTTGATAAAAGAACCAACATTATGCCCTTGATTACGGTTGAACCGTGCACATTTGCCCTGTTTGGTGCCCTGGGGGACCTGGCGGTACGCAAGCTGTTCCCGGCTCTTTATCAGCTTGATCGCGCTGGACTGCTGCACGAAGACACAAAAATTCTTGCCCTGGCGCGTGAACCCGGCGACGAACAGTCGCATCTGGCGTATATCGAAAAATCCATGCGCCGCTTCATTCCCGAGGCCGAACTCGAGCCCGACAACCTGGGCCGGTTTCTGGCGCGCCTCAGCTACCTGCATGTCGACTTCCTCAAGGCCGAGGATTACGTCGCACTCGCCGAGCGCGTCGGCAATGCCGAAACCTTGATCGCCTATTTCGCCACACCCGCCTCGGTCTACGGTGCCATCTGCGAGAACCTTGCGTCGGTCAACCTCGCTGAGCGCACGCGTGCCGTACTGGAAAAACCCATCGGTCACGACCTGGCCTCTTCGCGCCGGGTCAATGACGCTGTTGCGCAGTTTTTCCCGGAAAACCGCGTTTATCGTATCGACCACTATCTGGGCAAGGACACGGTACAGAACCTCATCGCTCTGCGCTTCGCCAACAGCCTGTTCGAAACCCAGTGGAACCAGAACCATATTTCGCACGTGGAGATCACGGTGGCCGAGAAGGTCGGCATCGAGGGCCGTTGGGGCTACTTCGATCAGGCCGGTCAATTGCGCGACATGATTCAGAACCACTTGCTGCAACTGCTTTGCCTGATCGCCATGGACCCGCCCAGCGATCTGTCGGCAGACAGTATTCGCGACGAGAAGGTCAAGGTGCTCAAGGCGCTGGCACCGTTCACGCCCGAGCGTCTGGCGACCCAGGTGGTGCGTGGCCAGTACACCGCTGGCTACAGCGAAGGCAAGGCGGTGCCGGGTTATCTGGAGGAAGAGAACTCCAACACCCAGAGCGATACTGAAACCTTCGTCGCGCTGCGTGCCGATATCCGCAACTGGCGCTGGTCGGGTACGCCGTTTTATCTGCGTACCGGCAAGCGCATGCCGCAGAAAATGTCGCAGATCGTGATCCATTTCAAAGAGCCGCCGCACTACATCTTCGCGCCTGAACAGCGTTTGCAGATCAGCAACCGCCTGATCATTCGCCTGCAGCCCGACGAAGGTATTTCCTTGCAGGTGATGACCAAGGACCAGGGGCTGGACAAAGGCATGCAGCTGCGCAGCGGGCCCTTGCAACTGAATTTTTCCGACACCTACCGCAGCGCTCGTGTCCCCGACGCTTATGAGCGGTTGTTGCTGGAAGTCATGCGTGGCAATCAGAACCTGTTTGTCCGCAAAGATGAAATCGAGTACGCCTGGCAATGGTGCGATCAGTTGATCGCTGGCTGGAAGAAGGCGGGCGACGCGCCCAAGCCTTATCCGGCCGGAACCTGGGGGCCAATGAGCTCCATTGCCCTGATTACTCGTGACGGGAGATCCTGGTATGGCGATATGTGACCTTGAGCTGCCAGCAGGGCTGGTAGCACGTGATTTCGACACACCGCAGCAACTGGCTGATGCGCTGGCTGCCAACGTCGCCGAGCGCCTGAAGCAGGCAATTGGCGAAAACGGTCTGGCGACCCTGGTGGTGTCCGGTGGTCGCAGTCCTGTGGCCTTTTTCAAGAGCCTGGCCGTGCAGCCGCTGGACTGGTCGAAAGTAGTCATCAGCCTGGCTGACGAGCGTTTCGTGCCGACCGAGCATGCCGACAGCAATGCGGGCCTGCTGCAGCGCCACTTGCTGCAGGGTCCTGTGGCGAAGGCGAAGTTTCTGGGGTTGTACAGCGTGGCGGGCAGTGTCGAGGAGGCAGCGCTGGCTGCCGATCAGGCGCTGGCCGAGCTGCCACCGATTGATGTATTGATTCTGGGCATGGGCGACGACGGGCATACCGCGTCGCTGTTCCCTGGTAGCCCGAACCTGAAAGAAGCCCTTGATCTGCAAGGTGAGCGCCGCTGCCTGCCGATGCTCGCACCGAGCGTGCCGCATCAGCGCCTGACCCTGACCCGCCGCCTGTTGGCGTCGGCACGTTCGCCGATCCTGTCGGTGTCCGGCCAGGCCAAACTCGACACCCTGCGCACCGCGCTGGCGGGCGATGACCTTGCCGAGATGCCGGTGCGTGCGTTTCTCAACCCGTCTCTCGAGATTTACTGGTGCCCATAAGCAAAGGAAACGTCGCCATGACACAGAACGAAAATAATCAGCCGCTCATCAGCATGGCGAACAAGATTGCCCAGATTGACGAACTCTGCGCCAAGGCAAAGATTCTGCCGGTCATCACCATTGCCCGTGATCAGGATGTGCTGCCTCTGGCCGATGCTCTGGCCGCTGGCGGCATGACTGCACTGGAAGTTACGCTGCGCTCGGCGTTCGGTCTGAGCGCCATCCGTATTCTGCGTGAGCAGCGCCCGGAGCTGTGTGTGGGCGCCGGCACCATTCTGGACCGCAAGATGCTGGCGGACGCCGAGGCGGCAGGTTCGCAGTTCATTGTGACCCCTGGCAGCACGCAAGACCTGCTGCAAGCCGCAGTCGACAGCCCGCTGCCCCTTTTGCCGGGCGTCAGCAGTGCTTCGGAAATCATGATCGGTTATGCCATGGGCTATCGCCGCTTCAAGCTGTTTCCGGCCGAGATCAGCGGCGGTGTGGCGGCAATCAAAGCCCTGGGCGGACCTTTCAATGAGGTGCGTTTCTGCCCGACTGGCGGCGTCAACGAGCAGAACCTGAAGAGCTACATGGCCTTGCCCAACGTCATGTGCGTGGGCGGGACCTGGATGATTGATAACGCCTGGGTCAAGAATGGCGACTGGGGCCGCATACAGGAAGCCACTGCGCAGGCAATGGCGTTGTTTGACTGATTTTCAGGATTTCGGAGTCAGCCCCTTTGCGGCTGACTCCGGCAAGGAAGTTGTTGTTGGTTGTATGGCTTTTCGGTGCTCCCTGGTCCGGAGCACCGTTTTTTTCTCCCCCGGACCGCCTCTTTGTTTATCCCTTGTCCTTGAACGACTGACGCGGACGTGTGCGCAATGGGTCCAATAGCGCGCCAAGGCCGTTGTGATCGATTTCCTGCATCAATGCCAGCAAACCTCCCAGTTCACCTTTCGGAAAGCCTTCTCGCGCGAACCAGTTCAGATAATGACCTGGCAAATCGGCGATCAGCCGTCCTTTATATTTGCCAAACGGCATTTCCTGCGTCACCAATAACCTGAGTTTCTCCGGGTTCACCTGCAAGCCTCCCATCAATACATGTCGAACAGCACGATACGTGCATTCTGCATGCAGGCCAAACGACAGATCATGCAGAAGTCACGAACAGCCAATTGTGAAAATTTCATAACTCATTGATTTTAAACAATTATCTCCATATAAAAAACTGGCACGGTGTCTGCAATTACCTATACATCGAACACTTTCGTATCAACCTGCCATTAGGTAATTATCAAATGACTGATATCAACAAAGAAACGATCTCTATCCTGAATGACCTGATCGAAACCAGCAAAGACGGTGAAGAAGGTTTCCGTACCAGCGCAGAACACGCAAAAAGCGCTCAGGTAAAATCGTTCCTTGCCAATCGTTCCACTGAAGTGGCTGCAGCCGTTCGTGAACTGCAAGCTGAAGTGACCGCACTGGGTGGCAAGCCTGAAGATTCTTCCAGCGTGTCTGGCGCACTGCATCGCGCATGGGTCAACCTGAAGTCGATGGTGACTTCGGATGACGACAAGGCTGTACTGGAAGAAGTCGAAAAAGGCGAAGACGTTGCCAAGAAGGCTTATCGCGAAGCGCTGGAAAAAGCCCGTGCCAAGAACGTTTCCCCTAACGTTATTGCGCTGATTGAAAAGCAGCAGGCTGGCGTTCTGGCCAACCACGACAAAGTAAAAGCACTGCGTGACGCAGCACGTGCAGCCCACGCCGCATCGTAATTCGATGTTGCAGCGGTAGCCGAAAACGCCAGCCAGTCTGGCGTTTTTTTATGCCCGCCGGTAGCTCATCAAACCTGATCAGTCATCTCTCTGGCAACCGAACTGCGATGCTCTACGCGGTTACGACCCTTGTGTTTGGCCTGATAAAGCGCCTTGTCGGCTATTCCGAAAAACGCCTCCAGTTTGTCTCCCTGACGCACCATCTCTGAAACGACACCGATACTCACGGTGATGGGCTGTTGTGCACCCGGAAACAGCGGCAGTGATTCAGCTGCCTTGCGGATCTGTTCGGCAATCATCATGGCTCCCGGCAAGTCGGTTTCCGGCAGCACTACCACAAACTCCTCGCCGCCATAGCGTGCAACCCGGTCACCGGGGCGACGGATATTGAAGGAGATGGTTTGTGCAATCAGGCGCAGTGCTTCGTCACCGCCCTGATGACCATGACGCTCGTTGAATGCCTTGAAATGGTCTACGTCGATCATCAGTAAAGACAGCTGTTTGCCTGAGCGCTGTGCCCGCGCCCATTCGGTTTCCATGGCTTCGTCAAGCTGGCGACGATTATCGAGCCCTGTCAAACCGTCCGTTGCAGCCAGGCTGGCCAGTGCATCCTCAGCGCGATGGCGTCGTCGCAACTCGCGACACAGCAGCCATGTCAGCCACAGGATTCCGAGACACAGTACGCTGGTAGCGGAGCCGACCAGCCAGGCATTGCGCCGCCATACGGCATACACCTCATCCTCGGACTGACCGATCACGACAACCAGCGGCAGATTGCCGACCCGGGAAAACGTATACAGCCGACGAGCGTTCAACTGCGTCGACATGGCAGCAAAGCTGCCATGTCCTTCCTGAAGTATGCGCTGAAAGTTGGGGCTGTGGCTGTAATCCTTGCCAATCAGATCTTCACCCTCCAGATCGGGGTAGCGGACGATCAGGATGCCTGCGGTATTGATCAGGTTGATACTGCTGCCGACGCCCAGATTCTGGCTCATGAACAAGTGTTTGAAATACACCAGTCGCATGGCCGCACTTACCATTCCGGTGAACTCTCCATTGGGGCCTGACATGCGACGGCTGAAACTGATGCACCAGTCCTTGTAACCCCAACGGCTTTTTTACGGTGCACTGACGTGCAGACCCAGCGAAGGGTCCGCCTTGTGGTCTTTGAAATAGGAGCGGTCGGAGAAGTTGTCGTTTCGAGGGATGACGGACAGTGAGTCAGCCAGGATGGCGCCCTTGTTATCGAGCAATACCAGATCGCCTTTGAAAGACGCCGCAGTGGAGCGATCAAACAGGACAAGTTGTCGCAGTTCAGGTGACAGGTCCTGAAGGTCCGGACGCTGCCATGCGCTGATCATGCCTTGCAGGGACGAGTCGTAAAGTTCTGCGTTATGCATGACGTCGGCATCAATCAATTGCACGATATTGGCCGCCGCACGCGCGGCAGTCTGCGCTGCGTCGTCACTCTCCCGGGCCAGTAAAGACGCCACAATCCCCAGTATGGCGAACATTGACAGTGAGCTGCCAAAGATCAGCATGAGTTCCGGTCGGGTCCATTTGAGCCGGTCTTGCCGAGATGACGCAAACAACATCATTGGTTGTTCTACCTGCAGACGAATGAATCTTGATAAATGGTTAAGACAGTTATCATTATTTTTATGCTTTGAATGCTGGGTGTATAGCACGCTCCTTATAGCCTCATATGAATGGAATGTGAATAAAGCAAGTGTATTTAAAATGATGCGAACAGACGCACACGGACGACTGTAAAAAACAGGGGGGAGTAATTTATTTCTTGAAGGGATCAGCGGGGCAGCTGTATGCCGAACGTATTGACACCCTTGTCGCTGTTCACGAACACGGTGCCGCCGTGCATCAATGCAATGGCCTTGACGATGGCCAGCCCCAGGCCATGATTGGCGCCGCTGTTGCTGCGTGAGGCATCGACCCGATAAAAACGCTCGAACAGCCTGGGCAAATGTTCCGGGGCTATCTGCACGCCAGGATTGGTCACGCTGATACTCACATCGGCATCGCGCGACTCGATAGTTACCTCGATGACCTGACCGGCGTCGGTATGTTGCACGGCGTTGTGCAGCAGGTTGATCAACGCGCGGCGCAAGTGGGGCTTTTCAATCGGCGCGCTGGCGTCGCCCTGAACCTGGACTTGTACGTGGGCATCTTCCAGAATGAAATCCAGGTAATCCAGCGTGGTGGCGACTTCGTCTGCCAGTGACGCGCAGGTCTGTGCTTTGACCTTGGTGCCTTGATCCGCGCTGGCCAGAAACAGCATGTCGTTGATGATCGAGCGCAAACGCTCCAGCTCTTCGAGGTTTGATTGCAACACCTCGAAATAATGCTCGGCAGAGCGGCCGCGGGTCAGCGCCACCTGGGTCTGGCCGATAAGGTTGGTCAGCGGTGAGCGAAGCTCATGTGCCACATCGGCATTGAACGACTCGAGTCTTGAGTAGGCCTGCTCGACCCGTTCCAGCGTGGAGTTGAACGAGGCTACGAACTGTTCAAGCTCCGGTGGCAGCGGCGACAGCTGCAAGCGTCCGGACAGCCGTGGCGGGGCGAGCTTCTGGACTTCCTGCGATAGGCTGGTCAACGGACGCAGGCCAATACGCGCGACCCAGTAACCAAGCGCCGAAGCCAGCAAAATACCCAGCGTGGCCAGGCTGATCAGCGCGACCAGCAGCGAGTGTTGGGTATGCCAGAATGTCTCGGTATCGATGGCGGTCAGAAAACGCAGTGCCGGGCGCTGTTCCTTGGCCGGGAATTCGCTGACCAGCACCTTGAATGCGAACGGGTGATCGGCCAGCTTCAGGTCATGCATACCCGGTGCGCCTTGCGCGAAACGACGAATGTTCGCGTCCGGGTTGCCGAATTCGTACAGCGGGTTGTCGCTGACTACCCAGAAACGCAAGCGCTTGTCTTCCTCGCTGAGCAACTCCAGTTTTGCCTTGATCTTGCCCCAGTGCTCCGGGTTGCCGAAACGTCCGACAGCCGATTCCAGAACACTGTAGCGCGCATCGACTTCGGCACGCGGCAACAGGTCCAGGCTCTTGTCGACCTGCAGGTACAAGGCCCAGCCGATCAGCAGGAATACCACCAGTGCCACCAGCGCGAACAGCCCGCTGAGGCGCAGGGCGATCGAATCAACCCGCACTGCGGTTCTCCAGCACGTAGCCCATGCCACGAATGGTGTGCAGCAGTTTGTGTTCGTGAGGACCGTCCAGCTTGGCCCGCAAGCGTTTGATCGCGACTTCGACCACGTTGGTATCACTGTCGAAGTTGATGTCCCAGACCATCTCGGCGATTGATGTCTTGGAGAGGATGTCGCCCTGGCGTCTGGCCAGCACGCTGAGCAGCGAAAACTCCTTGGCGGTCAGGTCCAGACGCATTCCGGCGCGGGTCGCCTTGCGGCTGATCAGGTCGATCCACAGGTCGGCGATGGTGATCTGCACCGGTTCGTGGCCGCCGCTGCGGCGGGTCAGGGCCTGCAGGCGGGCGACCAGTTCCAGAAAGGAAAACGGTTTGCCGAGATAGTCATCGGCACCTTCGCGCAGGCCGCGAATGCGGTCATCGACCTGCTCGCGAGCGGTCAGCATGATGACGGGCGTCTGCTTGCGCGCACGCAACGCACGCAACACGCCAAAGCCGTCCAGGCCGGGCAACATCACATCAAGAATGATGATCGCGTGGTCGTTCTCCAGCGCCAGATGCAGACCTTCGATGCCATCGCGCGCCACGTCGACGGCGTAGCCCTGTTCGGTCAGGCCGCGACGCAGGTAGTCTGCGGTTTTCTCTTCGTCTTCGATAATCAGCACGCGCATCGGGTGACTCTCACTTGTGAAGGACCAGCGCGGGTGCGGCGGGCGCCGGGTGGCGTTTATGAAACAGCCGCTCCAGTTGCAGGTAAATGACCGGCGTAGTGAACAGGGTCAGCATCTGGCTCACCAGCAGGCCGCCGACCACTGCGATACCCAGCGGTTGACGCAGTTCGGCACCGACCCCGAAACCCAGCATCAGCGGCAGTGCGCCGAGCAGGGCGGCAAGGGTGGTCATGATAATCGGTCGGAAGCGGGTAATGCAGGCCTCATAAATGGCCTCCTGTGGCGACAGGCCCTGCTCACGCTGCGCTTGCAGGGCAAAGTCCACGAGCAGAATGCCGTTCTTCTTGACGATGCCGATCAGCAGCACGATGCCGATCAGGGCCATGATCGAGAAGTCCTGCCCCATCATCCATAGCAGCAACAGCGCGCCGATACCTGCCGAGGGCAGGGTGGAGATAATGGTCAGCGGATGCACGAAGCTTTCATAAAGCACACCCAGAATGATGTACACCGCCACCAGCGCGGCGAGAATCAGCCACGGCTGGTTGGCCAGCGAACTCTGGAATGCCTGCGCCGCACCCTGAAAACTGCCGATGATCGAGGCGGGCATGCCGATCTCTTTCTTGGCCTGATCGAGCATGCTTACCGCGTCGCCCAGCGCGACTCCGGGCGCCAGGTTGAATGACAGGTTGGCAGCCGGGAACATACCGTCGTGGCTGATCGACAGCGGGCCCATGCGCGGCGCACTGACTTTGGCCAGCGCCGAAAGTGGCACCATTTCATTGGTCAGCGGTGAGCGCAGGTAGAAGTAAGCCAGGCTTTCGGCCTTGCCACGCTGCTGGGCGTCCAGTTCGAGGATCACCTTGTACTGGTTGACCTCGGTCTGATCTGCCGCTGGCCGAACGCATCGTACAGCGCCTGATCGACGTCGGCGGTGGTCAGGCCGAATCGCGCGGCAGCACTGCGATCAATATCGATATGGGTGACGCTGCCGCCCAGTTGCAAGTCGTTGGACATATCGCGAAACGCCGGATTGCTACGCAGCTTTTCAGTCAGCCGTTGCGTCCAGGTGTTGAGCAATTCGCCGTCGTTGCTCTTGAGCACGTACTGATACTGACTGCGACTCGGCCCGGAACTCAGGTTGATGTCCTGCCCGGCGCGCAGATACAGAACGATGCCGGGGACCTTTGCCAGTTTGGGGCGCAGGCGGTCAATGAACTCACTGACCGACACATCGCGTTCAGAGCGCGGTTTGAGCGAGATCCAGAAGCGACCGTTGGCGATGGTCTGGTTGCTGCCTGACACACCGACTGAATGAGAGAACGCCAGCACTGCCGGGTCTGCACCGACGATTTTTGCCAGTTGCAGGTGTTTTTCCACCATGTCCGGGTAGGAAATGTCGGCAGCGGCCTCGGTGGTGCCGAGTGCAAAAGCAGTGTCCTGAACCGGAAAGAAGCCCTTGGGTATGAGGATGTAGCCGACCACCGCAAGCGCCAGGGTCAGGCCGAACACGCCGAGCATCAGTCGCTGATGGGCCAGCGCCTTACGCAAGCCTCGATCGTAGGAAGCCAGCAAACGTTCACCGAAGCCCGGTTTCTGATGCGGGTTGTGCGTGGGGGCGCGCATGAACAATGCCGCAAGGGTCGGCGCCAGGGTCAGGGAGACGACCACCGAAATCAGAATGGTCGCAGTGGCGGTCAGGGCGAATTCCTTGAACAGTCGCCCGACCACGCCGCCCATGAACAACAGCGGGATGAACGCCGCCACCAGCGAGAAACTGATCGACACCACGGTAAAACCGATTTCCCCCGAGCCTTTTATGGCAGCCTCGCGCATGCCTTGTCCGGCTTCAAGGTGGCGATGGATGTTCTCCACCACCACGATAGCGTCGTCCACCACGAACCCGACCGCGACCACGATGGCTACCAATGTCAGGTTGTTCAGGCTGAAGCCGAACAGGTACATCATCGCAAAGCTGGCGATCAGCGATACCCCGAGCACCGCGCTGACGATCAGCGTGGCCGACAGCTGGCGCAGAAACAGTGCCATGACCGCCACCACCAGCAGCACCGCGATCATCAGGGTCAGTTCCACTTCGTGCAGCGAGGCACGAATGGTGCGGGTCCGGTCGTTGAGTACCGAGACGTCAACGGTGGCCGGGAGCATTTCCTGCAACCGTGGCAGTTCACGCTGGATGCGGTCCACGGTGTCGACAATGTTGGCGCCCGGCTGACGAAAAATAGCGATGTTGACGCCTTGCTGGTCGCCGGACCAGGCCTTGACGTAGGCGTTTTCCGAACCCGCGACCACCCGCGCCACATCCTTGAGCTGGACGGGGGCGCCGTTCTTGTAGGAAACGATCAGTTGCGCGTAGTCCTGCGGCTTGAACAACTGGTCGTTGGACGACAGTGTCGAAATGCTGTCCTTGCCGTATAAGGCACCTTTGGCCAGGTTAAGGCTGGTCTGTTGCACCGCCAGGCGAATGTCGGCCAGGGTCAGCCCCAGCGCGGCCAGTTTTTCGGGGGCGGCCTGCACACGAATCGCTGGCCTTTGCTGGCCGGTGATGAACACCTGGCCCACGCCTTCGATCTGGCTGAGCTGGCGCGCCAGGATGGTTTCGGTGACGTCGCTCAATTCGGTGCCGGGGATCAGACTGGAACTCACACTGAGGATCAGCACCGGGCTGTCGGCCGGGTTGACCTTGCGCCAGGTTGGCAGACTGGGCAGATCGGCCGGCAGGCGTCCGGCTGCGGTATTGATGGCGGCCTGGACTTCCTGGGCCGCAGTGTCGATGCTTTTGTTGAGGGTGAACTGCAGCGTAAGGTTGGTGGAGCCCAGTGCGCTGCTGGAGGTCATCTGGGTCATGCCCGGTATCGCACTGAACTGCACTTCCAGTGGCGTGGCAACCGAAGACGCCATGGTTTCCGGGCTGGCACCGGGCAGCTGCGCGGTAACCTGTATGGTCGGGAACTCCGCTTCCGGCAACGGCGCAATCGGCAGTCGTGGAAAGGCAATGCCCCCTAGCAGTACCAGTGCGAAGGTCAATAACAAGGTGGCCACCGGGTGGTCGATGCACCACGCCGATACCGAGCCTCGGCCACTCATCGTGCGTGCTCCACTTGCGCGCTTGCCACATCCGGGGCGGGTGCGCTGACCACTTCGACAGTTGCCCCCGGCCGCAGCCGCGACTGGCCGTCGCTGACCAGTACATCTCCGGCGTTTGGCCCGCTGATCAACGTCTGCTCGCTGTCCTGATAAAGCACCTTGACCGGTACGACTTCCACTTTTTTATCAGCAGTCAGTCGATAGACGAAGTGCTGATCGATGCCGCGCTGCACTACTTGTGGCGGTACCTTGAGCGAGTTGAGTTCGACACCGGTCTGGATCTTCACCGTGACCAACTGCCCAGGCCAGAGTTGTTCGCCGGGGTTTTTGAATTGAGCCTTGGCGCGGATCGTGCCGGTGGTTGCCGAAACCTGATTGTCGATCAGCGAAAGCGTGCCTTCACCCAAAAGCAGTCCGTTGGCCGCACCGTCGCCCTGATACGCCTTGACAGTCGCAGCGCTACGCTCGGCAATCAGCCCCTGCAGGGTCGGTAACATCTGCTGAGGCAGAGAGAATTCCACCGCAATCGGGTCAATCTGTGTCACCGAAAACAGACCGGTAGCATCGCTGACGCGCAGGAAGTTGCCTTCATCGACATTGCGGATGCCGACCCTGCCAGTGACCGGCGAGCGAATCTGGGTGTAGGAGAGCTGCACCTGTGAGGCGTTGATGCTCGCTTCGTTGCCTTTCGCTGTGGCTTCGAGTTGCCTGACCAGTGCCTGCTGCTGATCGAATGTCTGGCGCGAAATGCCATTGTCCTGAGTGAGTTGGCGATAGCGCTTCAGGTCCAGTTGCGCGACATCAAGCTGCGCCTTGCTCTGCGCCAGCTGCGCGCGTGCCTGCTCCAGCGAGGCGCGGATCGATCGATCATCCAGCGTCGCCAGCAACTCGCCGGCCTTGACCTGTTGACCTTCCTTGACCAGCACGCGCGTCAGTACGCCATCTACCTGAGGACGGATCACCACACTTTGCAGTGACAGCACCGAACCGATACCTGTGACGAAACGTGGTACGTCCTCAATGCTGACCGTGATCACCTTCACAGGCACCGCAGTCACGGAGTTTTTCGGGAGTGTAGCGGGGCGTGTCAGTTTCCATCCGGCAATGGCCGCGCAGGCTATCAGCAGGACTACAGCGGTGACGGTCAGGGTCTGTCTGCGCATATGAAGAAAACGCCAAATGTCGGTACGGGAGTAATATTTTTTTAGGGCTTCCTTATAGCCTGCAAACCCGGTCAGCAGAATGACTTTTAGCTGTCAGGTTTGTCAGGAAGCCTCCACCGCGCATGGCGTGCAGTCAAGAAAATCCGCTAACGGACGATATCTATGTTGAAGAGATATTTGTCCAGATGTTTATAAAGTCCTAAGAGTTTTCCTACATTTTCCTAGGTCGGCTTCTGGCAGCTAATTCTCCCATCAACTTAACTCACTGTATGAGCCTATGAGTGGAGAACGCCATGAACAGTAAAAAATCGACCTGGAAATTTATGTTGAGGTGTTTGTTTCTTCGTCAAGGTTTGGGGGCCGTCATGGTGTCGATTCCCTTGCTGGCTGCGCCTGCTTTTTCATGGGCAAAGGACGGCGCATTGACGTTGCATGGCAGTATCGTCAACAGCAGTTGCGTGATTTCCGACATTAATGTGAATACGCCTGTTGCTCATGCGCGCATTTTGCAAGTTGCACCGGGCATCAATATGCAGGTGAGCACTGAACACAATGCATGTGGTGATCAGGCCGTGCCCTTTGTCGCGCAGTATCAGGTACTTCCGGTCGCCGAGACCGACGGCGAGGCCCTGCAGGCCCGCGCTGGAGTCATCACGTTGAGCTATCAATAAATACAGATCTGTATTATTTTTTCGACCGGACTGTCACCCACGCTTAAGTGACGGTCCGGTGTCCGGTCAGCCCTTTCAAAACTGAAAGCGCCGTGATTTAAAACATCGGCGCCACACTGTTTAACAGCCGTAATTAGACTACTTGCGCAAGACGCCTGGTTATTCCTACAGACCTGTCCTGCGTGTCGTGTTGTGTTGTCTGCGGGTTAAAAGTTATCCAGCTGACAGCATCGAAATAGGTCTGGATCTATAGTGCTCACCGTCCGATAGCGGGCACACACGACATAACACAAGGAAGGTCGTTAGCATGAAAAAGCTTTCTCTTACATTGGCAGTTCTGGGCGTAATGGGCGTTGGCATGGCGGGTAACGTCAGTGCAGCGAACAACGGAAAAATGGTCTTCAATGGGACACTGACCAATATCTCCTGCGATGTGGGACCGGGCACAGGCGTCAGTTCGGGCACCAACCCTGGCGAAATCAATGTCGACCTGGGTAACGTTTCCTTCTCCGATATTGGTGTATCGAGTGAAAGTCGATTCGAAACGGCTGCGCCTATTCAGCTGCTGGTCAACTGTAGCGCGGGCGCAGATCAATACAGCATGGTCAAGATGCGCCTTACTGCCCGTAACGGCAGCGGCCTGGACAATAACGATGCCAAACTTCTGCGCACCACCGGCGCGGCAGATGGTGTCGGTATCGGCCTGCTCAATACCTCCAGCGTTCTGATGGACCTGAGCGGTGCTGAAACCGTCGACACCACGCTCATCAAGGATGGTGCCGGCGGCGCGACTGCTGAAATAAATTTTGGCGCGGTCTATGTGCTTAACGGCACGCCGACCAATCCGGGTAATGCCGATGGCTTCCTGCCGTTCGTGATGGATTACGAGTAACCGTGTCGGACAGGGCGGGCACGGCTCGCCCTGTCCCTTATCGAATTCAAGGCGAACGCCAGTATGTTTCCTGTTTTTTTTCGCTACACGATGCTTGTTGCGCTAGGGTCTGTTCCCGTTTCGACGTAACCCATTGATCTCTATGAGAACAGGCCCGTATTGTTGGAGTTCTCACACAACACCAATACGAGCCTGCAATGCCCCGATTAATGCTCAGTGATGAGCACTGGCCGAAGCTTCGAGAAATTTTGCTGCACGAATCGATCTACAACAAGCGAGATTTGCGCACCACGGTTGAAGGCATGCTGTACCGCATGCGTGTGGGTTGCCCTTGGCGAGACCTGCCGAAAGCGTTTGGAAACTGGAGCAAGGTCTACAAGCGGTTCAATGCCTGGTCTGCTTCAGGCAAGTGGGTCAAGGTGCTTGAGGTGCTGATGACCGATCCTGACATGGAGTGGGTTTTCATTGATGGCAGTTATGTAAAGGCTCATCAGCACAGTGCAGGTGCTGCCAGCACGCAGGACCAGGCCATCGGAAAAAGCCGAGCCGGTAACACCAGCAAGATTCACCTGGCTGTAGACGCTTGTGGGCTGCCCATTGCATTTGACGTGACCGGAGGCCAGACCAATGATTGTTCGCAGGCGGCCTCGTTGATTGCCAAGATGCCCAATGCAGAAGTGATCATTGCGGACAAGGGCTACGACACTGAAGCGATACGCGCTCAGGTCGAGCAGCAAGGCAGCAAAGTGGTGATTCCACGAAAGCGCAATTCTCTGAAAGGGAACGCAGATCTGGACAAAGGGTTATATCGCAATCGACATCTCGTAGAAAACGCCTTTGCCCGGTTGAAGCATTTCCGGGCGGCGGCTTCTCGGTTCGACAAACTCAAGAGAAACTATGAAAGCGTCATAGCAATGGCCTGCGCTTTTCTGTGGCTGCCAATGTGAAACGGGAACAGACCCTAGGGTCTGTTCCCGTTTCGACGTAACCCATTGATCTCTATGAGAACAGGCCCGTATTGTTGGAGTTCTCACACAACACCAATACGAGCCTGCAATGCCCCGATTAATGCTCAGTGATGAGCACTGGCCGAAGCTTCGAGAAATTTTGCTGCACGAATCGATCTACAACAAGCGAGATTTGCGCACCACGGTTGAAGGCATGCTGTACCGCATGCGTGTGGGTTGCCCTTGGCGAGACCTGCCGAAAGCGTTTGGAAACTGGAGCAAGGTTTACAAGCGGTTCAATGCCTGGTCTGCTTCAGGCAAGTGGGTCAAGGTGCTTGAGGTGCTGATGACCGATCCTGACATGGAGTGGGTTTTCATTGATGGCAGCTATGTAAAGGCTCATCAGCACAGTGCAGGTGCTGCCAGCACGCAGGACCAGGCCATCGGAAAAAGCCGAGCCGGTAACACCAGCAAGATTCACCTGGCTGTAGACGCTTGTGGGCTGCCCATTGCATTTGACGTGACCGGAGGCCAGACCAATGATTGTTCGCAGGCGGCCTCGTTGATTGCCAAGATGCCCAATGCAGAAGTGATCATTGCGGACAAGGGCTACGACACTGAAGCGATACGCGCTCAGGTCGAGCAGCAAGGCAGCAAAGTGGTGATTCCACGAAAGCGCAATTCTCTGAAAGGGAACGCAGATCTGGACAAAGGGTTATATCGCAATCGACATCTCGTAGAAAACGCCTTTGCCCGGTTGAAGCATTTCCGGGCGGCGGCTTCTCGGTTCGACAAACTCAAGAGAAACTATGAAAGCGTCATAGCAATGGCCTGCGCTTTTCTGTGGCTGCCAATGTGAAACGGGAACAGACCCTAGTGTGCTGTGCGTCCTCTGTTCAGGCGGGCATCGTATTGAATACGACGCGTGTCATTTATCAGGGTAATGAAAAAGAGGTCAGTCTGGGTGTTCATAACAGTGGCGGGGGAGAGATTCTCCTGCAGTCCTGGCTTGAATCTCCGACAGTGGCGACCAACAAGACTGATAACAACGACACCCCAGCGTATTTGCCTTTTATCGTCACGCCTGCGCTGACGCGCATGGCCGGAGGTGGCAAGCAACTGTTGCGCATCATTCATTCCGGTGCAGACATGCCCACTGATCGTGAATCAGTGTTATGGCTCAATGTGCAGGAAATCCCCCAGACTGCTGCCGAGAACACACTGCAGATTGCGATACGTCAGCGCATAAAAGTGTTCTTTCGGCCTGACGGTTTGCAGGGCGATCCGCAGCAGGCACCTGAACAGCTGAACTGGCAATCAATCGATAACGCGGGTGTGCAGGTGGAAAATCCAGGGCCCTATCACGTGTCCATGCTGAGGATTTCCATACGCCAACACGATAGTGAACTTGCCCGTCTCGACAGTCAGATGCTTGCCCCCCATCAACAGCTGCGTATCCCGTTGCTGCACACACCGGGAAGTGCGCCGTTGCTGGTGAGTTTCGTGAGTATCAATGACTACGGCGGGCAAGTGCCTTATCAAGTGACACTGGCCGATAAAGAACCGGGTCATGCCCACAAGGCCTTGCCTCGGTAACCTGCCACATCACACATCAGCGTTAACTGTTCAAACCGTTGGGCCTGCGTGACAAACCGGCCCGGCAGACCTGCGTCTGTGTAAAGGATTGCGCGGCGCGCGCGACAGCCGAAGTAGAGTGAAGACCGCTATGGAATGGCGCAAAAAAGATCACAAGGGAGTCATTGCACAGTTCGCTCTGCCTCACCCACGACACTGTCCGCTGGGTATCGGCCTGGGGTTGACGTTGATGTTTTCGCTCAGCGCGTTCGCAGCCTCGCCTGGCGGTACTCGGGCTGACGGGACAGTCAAATTCAATACGGCATTTATCCAGGGAAGCGATCAACCACCTGACCTCCAGGAGTTTCTGCGTACCAACAGCGTACTGCCCGGCACTTATCGGGTTGATATTTACGTCAATCGCAAACTGAGCGGCAGGCGAGATATCGCCTTTTCAAAAAATCGGGTGTCAGGCCTGATTGAACCCTGTCTGTCGCTTGAAATGCTACAGAGCTTCGGTCTGGACCTGAGTCGCCTGCCTTCAGATGAAGGCGCTGCTCAGGGCTGTTTCGATTTGCCTGCGCGTGTCGAGTTTGCGCGCGTCGACTATCAGTCCGGTGCGCTGCGACTCACTATCAGTGTGCCGCAAGCCGTTATGTCGCGGGGCGCTCGCGGTTATGTTTCACCGGAGCTTTGGGATCAGGGTGAGACGGCAGGTTTTATCAATTACAACGCCAATGGCAGCAGACGCCGTAACAAGGGTCTGGAAACGGACCAGTATTATCTCGGGATGCGAAATGGCCTGAACCTCGGGGCCTGGCGATTGCGCAATGAGTCCTCGCTGGTCGGCGGCAGTGATCGGCCCTGGCGTTATCGCAGCAATCGTACTTTCGCGCAGCGTGACATCACTTTCCTGAAAAGCCAGTTCACGGTGGGGGAGACCTTCAGCGACTCGCAGGTTTTCGACAGTGTTCGCTTCAAGGGCGCAGCACTGGCTTCTGACGATGGCATGCTGTCCGACAGCGAGCGCGCCTATGCCCCGGTCATCCGCGGGATTGCCGAGACCAACGCGACGGTGGAAGTTCGTCAGAACGGTTTTCTGCTGTACAGCGGCAGTGTTTCACCGGGGCCTTTCGAAATGGCCGATATCTACCCCAGTGGTTCCAACGGTGATTTGTCGGTGTCGGTCATTGAGGCCGATGGGCGCGTACGGACTTTTACCCAGGCCTACGCATCGCTGCCGATCATGGTCCCCTGGGGATCCTTGCGCTACAGCCTGGCCGTCGGGCAGGTCGATAACAGTAATGATGTTCAAGCCTCTCCCGACTTTGCCAGCACAGCCCTGATCTATGGGCTTTCCGAGCGGATTACCGGGTTTGGGGGGCTGCAGCTGGCCGAAGATTATCAGGCCGCGAATATAGGTGCCGGGATCAATACCGGCCAGAGCATACGGGTGCGCTATGCCAACACGCTGGACGTTACCGACACCACTCTGGCCGTGGCAGGTTACCGCTATTCCACTGAAGCGTACCGGACCCTGAGCCAGCACATCAGCGATACCGACCCGCAGAGACATGCGCTGTCCACTGGCCTGGCTCGGGATCGGCTTGAGCTAAGTGTTACCCAGATAGTGTCGAGCCACGCCGCATCGCTGAGTCTGACCGCTTCCGAGCAGCGCTACTGGAATCTGCCCGGCAAGACCCGGCAACTTTATCTGTCCTATAACGCTGCCTGGCAGACCGTCAATTACAGCCTGTCCATTGAACGCAACGAGGACTTCGGGCGAAACGGTGAAGCGAGCACCGACAATCGTGTTGCCTTGAGCGTGACCCTGCCACTCGGATCGAGCCCTGGTTCGTCGCGACTGTCTTTCAATGCCGTGCGCGACAGCACCGGTGAGTACAACGCTCAGACCGGGCTCAACGGCCAGGTGCTGGGGGATCGTGATACGTTTTATTCGGTACAGGCCGGGCATGACAGCAGCTCCGGCAGTTTCGGTGCCGGGAAGATCAGTACCACCACCGGGTTCGGTCGCTTCGAGGCAGGTTATAGCCAGGGCCAGGACTACGATGCATTCAGCCTGTCTGCGGCGGGTTCGCTGGTGGCTCACCCCGGAGGTGTGAACCTGGGGCAGGCGCTGGGTGAAACCTTCGCCCTGGTTCAGGTTCCGGACGTCAGCGGGGCTCGGTTGAAGTCCTTCAGTAACGTCGAAACCGCAGGCAACGGCTATGCGGTTCTGCCCTATGCGCAGGCCTACCGAACCAATTGGGTCAGCCTGGATACCCGCCAGTTGGGTGCTGATGTCGACCTGGAAAATGCCATCACCCAGCTCGTACCGCGCCGGGGAGCGATACCGTTGGTGCGCTTCAAAGCCGTTGTGGGCCGCCGGGTCCAGTTTGAACTGGTGCGCGCCGACGGCAGCAAGGTACCGCTGGGTGCCAGTGTCGAGGATGAACAGGGCAGGGCGCTGGCGGTGGTCGACCCTGGCAGTCAGGCGCTGGTGCTCAGTGAGCAGGATGTCGGCAGCTTGCGGGTTCGCTGGTCTGATCAAAGTTGTCAGGCAGCATTCTCGCTGCCGCCCAGAGATCCGACCCGTGCCTACGAGCGGATCAGGGTGACATGCCAATGAGCGCCCTTGCTGATTCATGCCCGGCAATGTTGGCGGTGCTGCTGATGGGCAGCGTTGGCGCACAAGGGGCTATTTCGCTGAGCGGAACACGGCTGGTCTTTGATGGCCAGTATCACGAAGCCAGTATCGAGGTGCGCAATCGAGGTGATTCGGAGGCGCTTTTTCAGGCCTGGCTAAGTGATGCCCAGGATGACGACGACACTCCACTGGTTCGGCGTAGAACGCTGCCGTTCGTGGTCACGCCGCCGCTTTCACGTCTGCCGGGCGGCGGCAGGCAGGTCCTGCGCGTTTTATATCAGGGCACAGGCATGCCGCAGGGGCGCGAGTCGCTGCTGCATTTGTATGTGCTTGAGGTGCCTCGACGGCAGGCAGGCACTCGTCAGTTGAATGTCGCCGTGCGTCAGCGCATCAATGTGTTTTACCGGCCCGTTGGTCTAGAGGGGGATCCGGCTGACACTGGCGCAAAGTTGCAGTGGACACTGACCCATGACGAGGCAGGCGTTTCCTTGCTGACGGTCCGTAACCCAATGCCTTATCACGTGTCTCTGCAAGCGTTGCGCATTGACGCTGTTTAACTCAGCGAGTACCTGCTGCTGGCACCGGGCGCCCATTTTGAAATGGTTGTACCAGCGAGCGTTCTGCCCTCCGCAACCCATCGTTTTTCATACAAGGCGCTGACCGACTATGGCGGTCAGCGTACTTATTGCACACCGCTCAAGGGGCAGGCGGCCTTTACGGCCCGCTTGCTGGAGCCCCATTCCTTTCAGGACGAATGCTGATATGAAACGACTGTCTGCCAGACGCTGGCTGCTATCCACTGTGGTGTTGCTGATGCTGAATCCGGCCTCCGTCTTCGCGTTGGTCTGTACCACTCAAGGGGGCGGTGAAACCGAAATTCACGATGATCTGGGCAGTACGGTGGCGATTCCGGAGTCGATTCCCAACGGGGAAGTGGTGTGGCGTTCCGAGCCTGTGAATGTTCAGGTCGAATGTGCCAAGGACGGCTCGCAGTCTGTCGAGGAAGAGATTTTCATCTACCTGAACCCGGACAATCGTTTGATCGGTCAGGGTATCCGCGCTGGCATGACACTTCAGGGTACCGATCATCTGCAAGGCAGCGGACGGGTCAGTACCGGGAGCTACTTGCCGGCCTGCCATGAAGGCGACAGCAATATCGAAAATTGTCCAAAGGTGCGCTTCAATCTGGCGTTTTCCGTGTTTATTCAGAAGTTCGGCGCAACACCACCCTCTGGCGTGGCAAGTGATCTGCTGGATTACCGGTTTTTTCAACTGGGTGGTGCGACGGACTCAAGCCGGGTGCCGGGGCGCAGCCTCAGTTACGTGATCAACAACCTGCGGGGCCTGCGGTTCGTGGCCTGCGACGCCGACCTGCAAGTGCTCCCCGAAACCGTGGAGTTCGGCGACGTTGCCATACACCAAGTGACCATTGGCAAGGTAATCGCCACGCAGACATTTTCTTTGCTGACCAGTCGTGCGTGCGATTCGCCGTTCAGCATTGATGCGCGTTTCAGGCCGGTGACAGGCAATCTGTCCGGCGAACTGCTCGTTCCCTCCGGCAATGACTCGCTGGGGATTCGTATTGCCAGCGCTGTCAGTGGCCAGCCATTACGTTACAACGAGCCGTTCCATCTGGCAGAACTGCTGGGTGAAACCAACGCTGCCAGTGCTGACTTCAATGCGCAGTTGCTGTGGAATTCCAATACACCGACGCCGGGACCTTTCAATGCCGAGATCATGGTCGATCTGTTCTACAAATGACGGCGACAGGAGGCTCGGGCGGTTACGCGGCGATTGATGTATGCTGCGCGACCGCGGGCATGTGCCCGGCCAATTCGACTTTCTGGTGACACCATGACCACTCCTGAACAACCCCCTGTTCAAGACGCCGCAGCCGACTCCGTCGCAGACACTGAAAAGAAGGCTGTCATTGCGCCTTTCAGCTTTCCGTTCAAGCCTTCGGAGTTTGCTCAGGCCAAAAAGGAACCCGCATGGCATCAGAAAGCCAACAAGCATGGCCATCACAAGACCCCCGGCGGGCACGCGCAGATCGATGGGCAAGCGCTGATCGCGTGAGTAATCCTGTTCAGGCTGCCTGCAAGGGTATGAACAGGTAGGAAACCGGCTCCCGATCCGTAACGTCGGCACCCTCCTGTTGCAGGGTGTCCAGAACCTGCTTTCCCGCCACATGAAATTCCCAGTGCGAGTCATTGGGTTGCATATCATGCGCACGGTTTGCGACCTCCGCGATGGCGGTCGCAAATGCGTTCATGTCTGGCAGATACGCGACGAAGCCGTTGCCCTTGAGGGCGGTGGTGCGTATGCCCAGTTTCTGGCAGATCAACTGTTTGGTCTCTATCTCATCCCGATCGGCCTGACGGGATTGTTCGATCAAGTCCATCAACTGCGTATCAACCAGCCTGTCGCCAATGATCAGGTCGGGGCCCTGCTCCCAGGACTCTGGCGGGCAGCCCTTGGTTTCGGGGCGCAAGGGAATGTGCGGATTGATTTCCATCGGATAGATCCGGCACACCAGCGGCCTGCGCTCGTAAATGCGACACAGGTTTTTCTCGTCAAGATTACGGCAACGCCCAACGTTGTAGGCCGCGAAGGTGATCGCCACAAAGGCTGTGGTGCTGCCGCTGTTCACCTGCGTCGAGCGACGGCTGGCATGGGTCAGTTGGGTCTCGGACACGCCATAGCCATTGCTTAGAAACGCTTCGGTCAAGACAATCACGTTGCCGCCGTCTGCCGCCCATTGCGCGGCTTCGCCGAGCGTGAGAGGCACGTGGTGGTCGGTGCAGCAACCGCCGCAACCCACACAGGAAAACTTGGTGTCCATTGTCTCGATGACCCTTTCAGAGCTGCGCGCCGAGCGACAACAATTGGTCACTCTCCCGGCTGATGCAGCTCGAGAAGCAAGTTGTGCGCCAGTCGCTGGTTGAGTCAACGGGCCCGTCAGGCTTCGGGGATATCGAAACGTTTCAGGTAGGACATCCCTGATTTCTCGTAAAGACGCCGTGCCTTGAGGTTGTTTTCCATGACGTGAAGATCGACCGCTGCTTCGCCACACTTACTCAAATGGGCGAACAGGTGGTTGAGCAGAGCGGAACCGATCCCGCTATGTCGCACATCGGGATGCACGACCAGGTCTTTGATGAATGCGCTGGTCCAGCAGACGATCACGCCCACCACTGTTTCGTCGAGCATGGCCAGAAAGCACCGCGACGTGTCGAATTCAGGGTCTTGTTCGAAGGCAGCTCGCCAGTGCGGATAATCCGGCACACTGCCTGTCGCGCTGGCATGACCCAATTTCAGCAGGCGGTGAACCTCTGGGGCTTGCTCAAGGGTGAAAGGTCGCGGCAGGACGCGCGGTGGCCAGACCGCGGATGGTACTGGCAAGGCGAGAGTCCGACGCATCAGCCAGTAGTGTCCGGCAGATGCATCGGTCAGGTTCGGACGTTGCGTCGGTGCGCGCTCCGGGATCAGAGCCCTTGGGCGACCACCGTACGTGCGGCCTCGATCAGGCATTTGGTCAGCTCGGGTGACGAGAACTTGGTCAGCACAGCGTTGGCACCGGCGATCTGCGACTTCTCGCTGTTCATCGCGCTGTCGAGCGAGGTGTGCAAGAGGATATACAGATCGCTGAAGTCGGGCGTGTCGCGAAGAGTACGGGTGAGCGCGTAGCCATCCATCTCCGACATCTCGATGTCGGAAACCACCACGTTGATCTGCCGATCAGTACCTTGAAGATCCAGCAGAACGTCGATGGCTTCCTTGGCACTGCGCGCCGTGTGGCATTCGATGCCCAGATTGCGCAAGGTGATGATCGACTGCTGCAGGGCAACCTGGCTGTCATCGACGACCAGAATTCGCGCCTTGCTGAGCATTTCGGCATCCTCTTTGGCCAGCTCCGTCGACTGCACGACGATTTGCCCCGGAGCAATACCGTGAATCACTTTTTCGATATCCAGAACCTGTACCAGCACGCCATCGACCTGAGTGACCCCGGTGATGAACGATTTGCTGCTCGACCCATAGGGTGGAGGACGGATATCGGTGGTCAGGCAGTGCACAATCTTGCTCACGGCCTGAACGTGCAGGCCCTGTTTGGAGCGGCTGACGTCGGTAACGATCAGGCAGCCACCGTCGGGATCGGCCAGAGGGCGCTCACCGATTGCACGACTCAGGTCAATGACCGACAGTGATGAGCCGCGCAACGTGGCGATACCTTTGACGTGCGGGTGCGATTCGGGAAGATGGGTCAGGGGAGGGCAGGGAATGATCTCACTGACCTTGAGCAGGTTGATCGCCATCAGCTTGCCGCTGCGCAACGTGAAGAGGAGCAGCGAAAGTGAATCTGCTCGGACGTTCTTGGACATATGAACCTTCTGGCTGTAGGTGTTTCGTCGCCTGGAAGCGGCAAACAACTTTCTATGACAGGTTATCGACCTGCGACGAGCAGGCTTGAGGATTTTTAACGGACGGCTGGCCGCGCCGCTCGCTGGTCCTTGAAAGTTGTTTCAACACGTAACGGCAGCCGGCATGAGCTGCCAGTGCAAGCGTGAATAGTGGCAGTCTGGCTCCGGTCCAGTCAAACCGGGCGAGATGCGGCACACTGTCGCTCTGCGCATTCCGACAGTCAGCGTCGCAGGTTCGTACGCGACTGTGCTTTGACATCAGCATGCCCTGCGGCAAAATACCGCAGCTATATATAGAAGAGGTGGTGCGACATAGTGACGCACCCTCTATATATAGAAGCGTTTTTCATCCAGCCCTTGGCGAAGACCGCCTGGTTGATCGCACAGGCACTACTCAGACCATCCAGCGGGCAAATGTGCCCGTATAGCTGGCGAGCGCTTGAGTTGCAGAATCAGACAGATGATCATCGCGCACGCTTCGGTACGGTCGGGCCGTGCACTCCTGTTTCAGGCTTCGCCCTTACATTGCAGGGCGTTGACCAACCACCTCATCAGTTCAGTAAGGTATGTGAATGAGCGACAACACGTTGTACCTGGGACGCGAAAAGCGCTTTCTGGTTTTGCTGGGGATTATCTGCCTGGCTCTGATCGGCGGTGCCCTGTACATGCAGATCGTGCTGGGCGAGGCGCCTTGCCCGCTATGCATCCTGCAGCGCTACGCACTGCTGTTCATCGCCATTTTTGCGTTCATCGGCGCTGCCATGTCCGGACGTCGCGGCGTTACGGTGTGTGAAACGCTGGTCACCCTCAGCGCATTGGGCGGAATTGCCGCGGCCGGTCGGCATGTATGGATACTTGCCCATCCGTCCGACAGTTGCGGTATCGACGTCCTGCAACCGATCGTTGATGGCCTGCCATTGGCTACACTGTTCCCAACAGGGTTTCAGGTCAGCGGTTTCTGTACGACGCCGTATCCGCCGGTCCTCGGATTATCACTCGCGCAATGGGCGCTGGCAGCGTTTGTCCTGACTGCAGTTCTGGTACCGGCGTGCATCATTCGTAACCGCCGCAAACCTTACTAAATACAGGGGCTTTCGAGAAAAAAGCCCAGTGATTACGGGGCTTTTTTTGGGTGAAATGACGTGTTTGGAGGGTGATTGTTACGAATTGAGAGAATAACTGTTACAAAATTAGGCATAGTCATTAAAAATTTACGTATCTACAATCCCCACCACTTGTCGTCCAGCCTGGCTGAACGATCAGCATTTTGAGGCTTGGAGCGTCCCCTGTGCACTCTGAACAGGCAGCGCAACGCTTGCCTCTGAGGGCGTATGATGGCCGCGTCGAAAGCGTCTGCCCGATATTTTGGGCAGTTCCAGCAACTCAAAAAACAAGAATCCATAGCTAAACCCGGACTTGTCGATATGCCGCTGTGCGTACTGGCAGGCCCTTGTTCAATTCAAAAAAATTAGCCGGCACTGGCAGGGCGAAGTGTTGGCGGTCGAAACCCAACTGCACCGCGCAAGCTGCTTTTAGAGGTCGTGAAATGAGTAAAAAAAGGTACCCCAGGTTTTTTGGCTTCTTGGCCCTTTTCTGTATGCTTTTGCTCAGTGGATGCGATGGCGTACCTCTGCTCGATCCAAAAGGGCAGGTGGGTATCGAGCAGCGGAACCTGATCGTAATCGCTACGTTGCTGATGCTGATTGTCGTGATCCCGGTCATTCTGATGACCCTGATCTTCGCATGGAAGTATCGCGCTTCGAACAAGGCCGCCAAGTACACGCCGGACTGGTCCCACTCCACCAAGATCGAAATCGCAGTCTGGGGCGTACCCATGCTGCTGCTGGTCTTCCTGGGGTACATCACTTACGTCTCTACTCACTCGCTGGACCCTTACCGTCCGCTTGAGTCGGACGTGAAGCCGATCACCATTCAGGCGATCTCGGTCGACTGGAAGTGGGTATTCGTCTATCCGGACTACGGCATCGCCACGGTCAACAAGATCGTGTTCCCGGCCAAGACCCCGATCAATTTCCAGGTTACCTCGGACAGCGTGATGAACTCCTTTTTCATCCCTGGTCTGGGCGGTCAGATCTACGCAATGGCGGGCATGCACACCAAGCTGCACCTGATTGCCAACGAAAATCACGAATTCAACGGTATTTCGGCCAACTACAGTGGCGCGGGCTTTACCGGTATGAAGTTCAAGGCTATCGCCACCAGCCAGGCTGATTTCGACAGCTGGGTCAGCGAAGTCAAGAGCTCACCTAAAAAGCTTGGCACGGCCGAATACGCCGAGTTGATCAAGCCGAGCGAACGCAACCCTGTCGAACTCTTTTCCTCGGTCACCCCGAACCTGTTCCAGATCGTCATCGACAAGTATGAAGGTATGAATCCAGGCAAGAAGGTTGTTGCTGGTGAGAAGGAAGTGGCCGGTGACGCTGGTGCGGAAAAAGGCAAAAATTCAGCTGCTGGGGCAGAGGAGTAAACGATGTTTGGCAAATTAAGTCTGGAAGCGGTGCCGTTCCACGAGCCGATAGTCATGGTGACACTTGCCATGATCGCGCTCGGCGGCATTGCGGTTGTCGGGTTGATCACCTATTTCCGCAAGTGGACGTACTTGTGGTCTGAATGGCTGACCTCTGTCGACCACAAGAAAATCGGCGTGATGTACATCGTCGTTGCCATGGTCATGCTGCTGCGCGGTTTTGCCGACGCCATCATGATGCGTACCCAACTGGCGATGGCCCAGAACGGTTCCGAAGGGTTCCTTCCGCCTGAGCACTATGACCAGATCTTCACCGCTCACGGTGTGATCATGATCATCTTCATGGCGATGCCGTTCTTCACAGGTCTGATGAACATCGTTCTGCCTCTGCAGATCGGCGCTCGCGACGTGGCGTTCCCGTTCCTGAACTCCCTGAGCTTCTGGCTGCTGGTCGCAGGTATGCTGCTGATCAACATCTCCCTGGGTGTCGGTGAATTCGCCAAGACCGGCTGGGTTGCGTATCCACCTCTTTCCGGGTTGCAATACAGTCCTGGCGTAGGGGTTGACTACTACATCTGGGCGCTACAGTTATCCGGGTTAGGTACGACGCTGACGGGGGTCAACTTCCTCGTGACCGTTCTGAAGATGCGTACCCCTGGCATGAAACTGATGGACATGCCGATCTTCACCTGGACCTGCACCTGGGCAAACATCCTGATCGTGGCTTCGTTCCCGATCCTGACCGCTACCCTGGCGTTCCTGACCCTTGACCGCTACCTGGACTTCCACATTTTCACGAACGAAATGGGCGGCAACCCCATGATGTACGTGAACCTGTTCTGGGCGTGGGGTCACCCTGAGGTGTACATCCTGATCCTGCCGGCTTTCGGCGTGTTCTCGGAAGTCATCTCCACGTTCTCCGGCAAGCGTCTGTTCGGCCACAAGTCGATGATCTTCGCCTCCGGTGCGATCTGTATCCTGGGCTTCATGGTCTGGCTGCACCACTTCTTCACGATGGGTGCGGGTGCCAACGTCAACGCCTTCTTCGGCCTGGCGACGATGCTTATCGCGATCCCGACGGGTGTGAAGCTATTCAACTGGCTGTTCACCATGTATCAAGGGCGTCTGCGCTTTACCGCGCCAGTACTCTGGACCCTGGGCTTCATGGTCACCTTCTCGATCGGCGGTATGACCGGCGTTCTGTTGGCGATTCCAGGTGCTGACTTCGTACTGCACAACAGCCTGTTCGTAATCGCTCACTTCCACAACGTCATCATCGGCGGTGCGGTATTCGGTTACATCGCCGGCTTCGCGTTCTGGTTCCCTAAAGCGTTCGGCTTCACCCTGAACGAGAAGTGGGGCAAGGCAGCGTTCTGGTTCTGGATCGTCGGCTTCTTCGTCGCGTTCATGCCGCTTTACGCGCTGGGCTTCCTGGGCATGACCCGTCGTCTGAACGCTACCGACATGCCAGAGTGGAACATCTACCTGGACGTCGCGCTGTTCGGTGCCGTGCTGATCGCCATGGGTATAGCTTCGCAGCTGATCCAGCTGTTCGTGAGTATCCGTGACCGCGACAACAACCGCGATCTGACCGGTGACCCATGGAATGGCCATACCCTGGAGTGGTCCACTTCTTCGCCACCGCCGTTCTACAACTTTGCCGAACTGCCAAAGGCTGACGACATCGACGCGTTCACCGATGCAAAACGTGCCGGCACCGCTTACAAGGTTCCTGCCCGCTACTCGGCGATCCACATGCCTAACAACACTGCAACCGGCCTGTACATGGGTATGTTGCTGACGGTCTTCGGCTTCGCATTCATCTGGCACATCTGGTGGCTGGTAGGCGCAAGCCTGGTGGCGACCATTGCAGTCTTCGTTGCTCACGCTGTCCGTGACGACCAGGGTTATATGGTGCCGGCTGAAGATGTAGCGCGTATTGAAGGTGAGCATCACAAGGTCCTGGCGGCCAACGGTGCATACACTCCTGTCAAGTCCTCGCTGGAACAGGTTTAAACAATGTCAAATATTGCAATCAACTCCGGAGCCCACGATCACGGTCACGACCATGATCATGGGCATGACGATCACCACGACAGCGGTGGCATGACGGTCTACGGCTTCTGGCTGTACCTGATGACTGACTGCGTGTTGTTCGCCTCGTTCTTCGCGGTGTACGCCGTGATGGTCAACAGTGTCGCGGGTGGCCCGTCGGGCCAGGACATCTTCCTGCTGCCATTCGTGGCTGTGGAAACCGCGTTCCTGCTGGTCAGTAGTATCACCTACGGCTTCGCCATGCTGGCGTTGTACAAGGGCAAGAAAAGCCAGGTTCTTGGCTGGCTGGCCCTGACCTTCCTGTGTGGTGCTGCGTTTATCGGTATGGAAATCTATGAATTCCATCACCTGATCCACGAAGGCTACGGTCCGAGCCGCAGCGGCTTCCTGTCAGCGTTCTTCGCGCTGGTAGGCCTGCACGGCGCACACGTGACCAGCGGTCTGATCTGGATGGCGATCATGATGTTCCAGGTCCAGAAAAAGGGCCTGACCAACACCAACAAGACTCGCCTGAGCTGCCTCAGCCTGTTCTGGCACTTCCTGGACGTTGTCTGGATCGGCGTGTTCACCGTTGTCTATCTGATGGGAGCTTTGTAATGTCAAATTCGCATCACTCCGCTGAAGACAATAGTCACGGCTCAGTGAAGTCGTACATCATCGGTTTCGTACTGTCGATCATCCTGACCGCCATTCCGTTTGCCCTGGTGATGTCGCCGTCGCTGCCGAAGGACATGACGATTGCAATCGTTCTGGTCTTCGCGATCATCCAGATCCTGGTGCACCTGCATTACTTCCTGCACCTGGATTTCACGAGCGTGCAGCGCAACAACGTGATGGCCTTCGCCTTTACCACGATGGTTATCGTCCTGCTGGTTGGCCTGTCGCTGTGGATCATTTTCAGCGTCCACCGCGAAATGATGGCGCATTGAGGAATACCAGATGTCACTGAAGCACTTTATCCAAATCACCAAGCCGGGGATCATTTTCGGTAACGTGCTTTCGGTGGCAGGTGGCTTTTTTCTGGCTTCCAAGGGAAATATCGACTTCGGCGTCTTCCTCGCTGCAGTAATCGGTACTTCCCTGGTCGTTGCGTCTGGTTGCGTGTTCAATAACTGCATCGATCGCGATATCGATCAGCGTATGGAAAGGACCCGTAACCGGGTCCTGGTGCAGGGCCTGGTTTCATTGAAACTGGCGCTGCTCTACGCAACCATACTCGGCGTTGCGGGCGTTGCCCTGCTGTACACCGAGGCCAACCCGTTGGCTGCCTTGTTTGCGGTCATTGGGTTTGTGATCTATGTCGGCCTTTACAGCCTGTACCTGAAACGCAGATCGGTTCACGGCACGCTTGTGGGCAGTCTCTCGGGGGCCATGCCTCCAGTGATCGGCTACTGCGCAGTGACCAACAGCTTCGACTTTGCGGCCCTGACGCTACTGGTGATGTTCAGCCTGTGGCAGATGCCGCATTCATATGCGATCGCCATCTTCCGTTTCAATGACTATCGTGCGGCGAAAATTCCGGTACTGCCGGTCAAGCGCGGCATTCTGGTCACCAAGCGCCACATCATGCTCTACATTCTGGCGTTCCTCGTGGCGACCCTGATGTTGACCGTAGGTGGTTATGCGGGCCTCAACTACCTGGCTGTTGCAGCAGGCATGGGGATGTACTGGTTGTACATGGCCTGGAAGGGTTACAAAGCCGTTGACGATACTGTCTGGGCTCGCAAGCTGTTCGTGTTTTCTATCTTCACCATCACTGCCTTGAGCGTGATGATGTCGGTGGACTTTCAGGTGACAAAAGAATTGTTGGTGACCTACGCCTTCTGATTTTCACCTGATGCACAAACCGAAACCCCGTTCTGCGAAGAACGGGGTTTTTTTTCGGATACAATCTACACTTGATGAATGTTCGGCGGTGGCAGCATTTTTTGCGGTCGGATATGCCTCGTTATAGGGCGTTTGTGACCTTCCATAGAAAAAACGGGCTGTTTACCGCATTTCGAACGCCTGTTATGGATAACCCGTTTCCCGAGCCCGTCAGGGCCGATAATGATTATGGCTATTACCCCATGATGCCCTCAGAAAGTCAGAGCCTCACGCCTCAACCCCTGGTCTCGATCGTCGCCCCTTGCTATAACGCCGAGCGCTTCCTTGAAGCTGCCCTTCAGAGCATCTTTGCTCAGGACTACGGTAATTTTGAAGTCATCATCGTTGACGATGGTTCGACCGACAACAGCATCGCGATGCTTGAGTCATTGCAGGCGCGTTACCCGTTCCAGCTCTATCGCCAAGCCAACCAGGGGGTCAGTGCCGCTCTCAATCATGGCCTGCGACATGCGAAAGGCGTCTATCTGTCCACACCGGACCTCGATGACATCATGCTCCCGTTTTCGCTGCGTATCCGTGCGCAGTATCTCGACGAGTACCCCGAAGTCGGCTGCGTAGGCGCACTGATCAGCTACATGGACTGCGACGGCAACACGATCAAATGCCAATCGCGCGACTATATCGAACGGCTGACATTCGACGACGTGTTGCGCGGTGCGGTCGTTGTCGGGGCGCCGGTGGCCCTGTATCGGATGCAGGCCATGCGCGACGCGAACGGCTACGATCCGGAGATAAAGGTTCAGGATTTCCAGGCCACGCTGAGAATTGCCCGCCTGGGCTATGAAATGCATGTGATCCCCGAAGTCGTGACACGCTATCGACGTCACCCCAACAACCTTTCACGCAAGTACAAGGTGCTGCTTGAGGCTGATCTCAAAAGTATCGAGCCCTACCGTGAGCATCCCGAATATCAGAGTGGCCGCACTCAAGTCGTCAACAAGGCATTGAAATACGCCGCTGTCGCGGATAAGCGATACGCCTGGAAACTACTGCTCTCTATCCCGTTTAAATATGCCGATCGTACAACCTGGCGGCGTTGCAAGCGTTTAATTTTCAGCTACCGGTAGCGCGGTGAGGCTGTTTGAAATGGAATTTATTCAAGGTAACCATGAAAATCATCGAGCTTCTGAAGGCAAGGAAAGTGCGCAGGCAACTGCGCAAAATGGACAAGCTGGAACGGCATGCCGAAAAAATCAGGTTGAAGTATCCGCGTGCGGTGGTAGGGGTGGGTACTTACGGGGTGCCGGAGATTGTCGATTTTGGTGATGACGCAATACTGAGGGTAGGTGCTTACACCTCGATTGCCGAGGGGGTGAAGATCCTGCTGGGCGGCGAACACCGCACCGACTGGATCACGACTTATCCGTTTCCGGCGATGGCCGAGCAAGTGGCGGATATCAAGGATTACGCTCCCAGCAAAGGCGATGTCGTGATTGGCAGTGACTGCTGGATATGCGCCAACGCTGTCATTGTTTCGGGCGTTAACATCGGCCACGGTGCAATCGTTGCCGCTGGTGCGATGGGTGTCAGGGATGTGGCCCCCTATTCGGTTGTGGGGGGCAACCCCTGCAAGTTCATCCGCTGGCGTTTTGAAGAGGATGTTCGCGACCTGTTGTTACAAACTGCCTGGTGGGACTGGCCGATGGAGGAGGTCAAGGCCGTAGCGCGAACGTTGTGCAGTTCTGACATGGATGCCTTTCTCGGCTACGTTCGCCAGCGTCAGGCATCGGCAACGCAGTCGGCCATTGGTTAGGACTCAGTTGATGACTGGGTGTGGACGTGCGTCAGAAATGCCATGTCGGTTTGCATTTATTTCGAGCCTCAGGGCCTGAATGATCTGGCAGAATAAGGCATTGGCCTGACTCGTCCAGGCAGTCGCTAAAATGATAGAGGGCGTTATGAGTCAAGAAAGCATCAACTGGGACACTCTGGGTTTCGATTACATCAAGACTGACAAGCGCTACCTTTCTCATTGGCGCGACGGCGCCTGGGATCAGGGGTCGCTGACCGAGGACAACACGCTGCATATCAGCGAGGGTTCGACCGCGCTGCATTATGGTCAGCAGTGCTTCGAAGGTCTCAAGGCCTATCGCTGCAAGGATGGCTCGATCAATCTTTTCCGTCCCGATCAGAACGCGCAGCGCATGCAGCGCAGTTGTTCTCGTCTGTTGATGCCTCATGTACCGACTGATGTGTTCATCGAGGCCTGCAAACAGGTCGTCAAGGCCAACGAACGTTTCATCCCGCCATATGGTTCAGGCGGCGCGTTGTATCTGCGCCCGTTCGTGATTGGTGTGGGTGACAACATCGGCGTGCGTACGGCCCCGGAGTTCATCTTTTCGATCTTCTGCATCCCGGTGGGCGCCTATTTCAAGGGCGGCCTGAAGCCAAACAATTTCGTGATTTCCGGGTATGACCGCGCTGCGCCCAATGGCACCGGGGCTGCCAAGGTTGGTGGCAACTATGCCGCCAGCCTGATGCCCGGCTCTGAAGCCAAGAAACACAGTTTTGCCGATTGCATCTATCTCGACCCGCAGACCCATTCCAAGATCGAGGAAGTGGGTTCGGCAAACTTCTTTGCCATCACCAATGATGATGTGTTCCTGACGCCGAAATCACCGTCGGTGCTGCCGGGCATCACCCGCCTGTCGTTGATCGAACTGGCAAAATCCCGTCTTGGCCTGACGGTCGAGGAGGGCGATGTATTCATCGACCAGCTCGACACCTTCAAGGAAGCGGGCGCTTGCGGTACGGCTGCGGTGATCACTCCGATTGGCGGGATTTCCTACAAGGACAAGCTGCATGTGTTCTACAGCCAGACCGAAGTCGGTCCGGTCACTCAGCGTCTGTACAAGGAATTGACCGGCGTGCAATCCGGTGACATCGAGGCGCCAGCCGGCTGGATCGTCAAAGCCTGATAGCTTGACCTGTATCGTTCCAGCGCCATGCGCTGGGACGATCACTGGATGCATGCTCAAGGTGCAGCGGCTTTCCCTTCCTCGACCAGGTCTTTCGCTGGGCCCAACACAATCGCCAGATGCCGCAAGTCATCGACTTCCAGGCCATAACTCTTGCCCGATGGACTTTGCGTGACCGTTCCCAGTGCATATACCGTGAAGAACTTCACGTCATCCGCGTGGCTTAACAACTCACTGATATAGCGGCTTGAACGGTAGGCCTGCATTTGCGCGGGCGATACGTAAAGCGTTACCAGTTTGCCGTCGATACGGTCAAAAAACCTGAACTTGAACCCCAGCCCGTAACGTTGCTCAATCAACCCTCCACCAAATAGCACACGGCCGTTGTAACCCGTTTGCGCGTACTTGATATGGCGGAAATACCCGCGTAGCGACACTTCGCCCTGACCGGGAATTCTCAGTTTCAACAGCTTGAAATCGTCCAGTGACAACTCGGCCTTGGCCTGTCGATAGCTGTCTACCAGGCGCTCCAGGTTGTTGGTGCGGGTTTCGCTGTAGCGGGCGGCCTTGGGTGATGCGGGTTCGGTCAAAGGCTGGCTGACGATGGGCTGCAGATTGCCTGCACCGGCTTTTTCTTCCCCGGACTTCTCTTTGACCGGTGCTTTGAGCGTCGGGTCGAATATGTCGATGTAGTCATCCAGCTTGCGCTTGGCCTGGCGCACACGCGTCTGAGCATCTGTTTCTTCGACACGAACGTCCGGCTTTTCGTCTGCGCTCTCATCCACCCACTCACACTCCGGATGGTGATCGTAGTGCGGGTTGGCGCGGAAGTGCGCAGCAACGAAGGTTGGGTTGTCCTGTGGTTTCACGTCATAGCGAACCCCGGTCACCTTTGCCCCCATTGCCCTGCAAGCCTCATTCGAGCAGAGAAACTCGAAGCGTTTGCGTGGCGGCTCCTGAGAGAAGTATTCGCGTCGGGCAGCCGCGATTGACAGCTCTTGCTGCAACTCGACACAGAATGCGCGTGTGATAGGTTTGCCGGGCTTCATGCGTGTAGTCCTTGTTCGTCCAGAACACCACGCTATTTCAGGCGCAACGGGCTTGCAACAGAATATGTACGCAGACGCGGATATAGGACGGCTAGGTCCGGAATTTGCGCACTCTGCGCGCTGTAGCAGCGCACAGAGTGTGCCTCGCATCAGGACAGACGGAAGCGCCCGACGATATTGTTCAGGTCCAGAGCCAGCGTCGACAATTCACGGCTCGCGCTGCTGGTCTGCTGTGCACCTGATGAAGATTGCGCAGACAGGTCACGAATGTTCACCAGATTGCGGTCCACTTCCCGCGCAACGTGTGCCTGTTGTTGTGCGGCGCTGGCGATGACCAGATTGAGGTCGTTGATTTCACTGACTGCTGTACTGATGACGCTCAGAGAATCATTGGCACCCTCGGCGATACTGAGCGTGTCGCTGGCCAGTTCCGTGTTGCTGCGCATGGAGCTCACCGCCCGATCAGTGCCGTTCTGAATATTGCTGACCAGGCGCTCGATTTCGCTGGTTGATTGCTGAGTGCGGTGCGCCAAGGCACGCACTTCATCCGCCACCACAGCAAATCCGCGTCCGGCTTCACCCGCTCGCGCTGCCTCAATAGCAGCGTTGAGGGCCAGCAGGTTGGTTTGCTCGGCGAGACCACGGATCACATCCAGAACCTTGCCGATGTCGCGCGACTGATCAGCCAGCTCGCCAATTAGCACGGCTGTTTTCTGTACGTCGGTGCTCATGGTATTGATTGCGCTGACGGTCTTCTTAACCAGCCCCAGACCTGCTTGTGCTGCGCTGGTCGCGTTGCTTGAAGAGCGTGCGGTGTGTTCGGCATTACGCGCCACTTCTTCTACCGCACTGGTCATTTCATTGACGGCAGTCGCGGCCTGGTCAATCTCGTTGTTCTGTCGCTGGATGCCCTGAACCCCGTCTTCAGTGATGGCGGTCATCTCTTCAGCAGCGGCAGCCAGCTGGGTCGCTGAGTTTGAAATCTGTTGCAGGGTGTCCCGCAGTTGAGTCTGCATGGCAACCACGGCAGCGGCGACGCTGGTGTTGTCATTGGCATTGACCTTGATAGTACTGCTCAGATCGCCTCTGGCGATGGTGCGGGTAATGGTGGCCACCGTATCCGGTTCGCCACCTATGGCTGCCAGAATGCTGCGTATGGTCAGTAGTGTCACCACGACACCCAGCACCGCAATCAAAAGTGTGGCGGTGATGGACAGGTTGTTGGTCCGGGTAGCACTTGCTTCCTGAGCATCAAAGCGCTCGCCTGCCTTCTGTTTGCCTTGCTCGCGCAGGGTTTGCAGGGTTTTGAAGACCTGCTCGGCGAAGGGTTTGACCTCGGTGCGATTGATGTTGGTGGCGGCGGCGATATCACCCGTCTGGATAACGCTCGTCTGGTGCCGCATACCATCACGCAACTTAGTGTAGTCGCGCTGCAACTGCTGGGTCAGCGTGACATCCAGCGTTTCAGCGGTGTTCTTGCCGAGCAGAACGGTCAGCTCATCAAGCTTGGCAAAAGCGGCCTCGTTCTCGTTTTTCCAGCCCGCAGTCTGCTCCGGATTGCCGATGGCGATCATGCGCAGGATATTGATGTCCACACGGGTCAGTGCACCGTCGATATTGTTCACGGCCTCGGTGGCCAGAAAATCCCGGTTGTACAAAGCGTCGACATTCTCAGTGGATGTCTTGAGTGTATGGATCATGAAAAACGACAAAGCGATAAACGCAACGATGATGGCGAAGGTCGAGGCCATCAATCGTTGTTTTATATTGAAACCGCCATGAGGCGCTTGAGTTCGGGACATGAAAGTTCCTCTTTAGGGTTTGTTCGCCTGCTGAATCGGGACCTTGCGAATGCATCGCTGGCCATCAACTATCGGCGTCTCGAACTCAAGCTTTAGGTATGGTGGCTAAATGATACTTTTTACAGTTGCGTAGGCACTGCCAGCCATTCCCCGAGCGCCTGCTGATACTCGCCAGTGGCCTTGCTCAAATGCAGCCATTGGTCAACGTAGCTTTTCCAGGTCACATCATCGCGGGGCAACAGGTAGGCCTTTTCGCCGTATTGCATGTACGCGGTCGGGTTGACCGCACACAAGCCAGGCATACGTTTCTGCTGATAAAGCGCTTCGGAGGCATCGGTGATCATCACGTCAGCCTTCTTGTCCAGCAGTTCCTGGAAGATGGTCTTGTTGTCGTGAAATGCCAGAGACGCCTTCGGCAGATGAGCGCGCGCGAAGGCTTCATTGGTGCCGCCAGCAGGTTCTATCAAGCGCACCGAGGGCTGATTGATCTGCTCGACCGTCTCGTACATGGCCTTGTCTTCACAGCGCACCAGGGGAATCTTGCCATCGACATCAAGCGTATTGCTGAAGAAGGCTTTCTTCTGGCGTTCCAGGCTGACCGAGATGCCGCCCATGCCTATGTCGCATTTGCCGGCAACCATGTCCGGCATCAGGTTTTTCCAGGTGGTAGGCACCCACCGCACGTTAACTCCCAGGCTCTTGGCCAGCGAGCGTGCCATGGTGATATCGATGCCTTCGTATTCACCGTCTTCGCGCAGCAGGGTATAGGGCTTGTAATCGCCAGTCGTGCAGACTGCCAACTGGCCGGCTTGCAGAACCTTGTCCAGATGCGAGGTGGATTCCTGAGCCTGAGCCATGCCTGTCATGCCCAGCAGCAGGGCGGTGAATGCGCTGTATTTAAGGTTCATCATGAGTCTGAGTGCTCTCAGCCGTGCAGTCGGTTTTGTTGGAGTCGACAGATTGCTTCATTTGTCAGGCCGATGTGAAGCTGTAATGAAATAGGCGTTCAGATGTACGGGCATAAATCAGGGGTTGAACATTTCGTAAAAAAGCGTAATGTTGTGCCCCATGATTCTTGAGCAAATCAAAGCGGTCGGCAATGACACTCGCATGTTGATCATGGAGTGGCTGAAAAACCCGCAAGCCCATTTCCCTCCACAGGACCACGGTGATCCGGCGATAGGCGTGTGCGTCTCGCACATTCAGGCCAAGGCCAGTCTGTCGGCTTCCACCGCGTCTGCGCACCTGGCGATTCTGCAACGCGCCGGGCTGGTTCAGGCAACAAGGATCGGCAAATGGACTTATTTTCGCCGCGACGAGCTAGCCATCGACCGGTTTGCCGATCGGCTCAAGAAAGAACTATGACCCTTTAGCGTTACTTACACATTTCGTCATTTTGCGTAATGTTGAATTGATAGGAGATTGACCATGAGCAATACAACCATCTACGTGCAGGCTGGCGGCGGCTACGATCAGGTCAGTGTTGGCGAAAGCGAAGTACTGGCACCGAAAGCCGGTGAGATCACTGTGCGTCTGCACGCAAATTCGCTCAACTATCACGACTTCGCAGTCGTCACCGGCATGTGGGCACCGACTGAAAAACGCATTCCCATGGCCGATGGCGCAGGCGTGGTAACCGCAGTAGGCGAGGGCGTCAGCGAGTTCGCTGTCGGCGACTCTGTCGTCAGCACGTTCTTCCCTGAGTGGATCAGCGGCGAGCCGCTGGTTGAAGGTTTCGTCACTGTGCCGGGCGACGGCGTTGACGGTTATGCCCGCGAGCAAGTGACTGCCCGTGCCACCTCATTCACCCACGCGCCACTGGGTTATACTCATGCCGAAGCGTCCACGCTGACCACCGCAGGCTTGACCGCGTGGCGCGCGCTGATGGTCGATGATGCGTTGAAAGCTGGTGATACCGTTCTGGTGCAAGGCACTGGCGGTGTATCGATTTTCGCGTTGCAGTTCGCCAAGATGGTGGGTGCGACCGTTATCGCGACGTCGTCGAGTGATGAAAAGCTGGAGCGTCTGAAAGCCATGGGCGCCGACCACCTGATCAACTACCGCAAGGACAGCAACTGGGGCGAGACGGCCCGCAAGCTGACTGGCGGCCGTGGTGTTGATCACATCATCGACGTGGGCGGCCCCTCGACATTGCAGCACTCCATGACAGCCGCACGGGTCGCTGGACATATCTCGGTCATCGGCATTCTGAGCGGTGTCGCCGGTCAGCTGGAATTCGTCCCGGCACTGGTCAAGCAACTGCGCATGCAGGGTGTATTGGTGGGTAGCCGCACCCAGCAGCAGGACATGATCCGCGCCATTGATGCCAATGGCATGCGTCCGGTCATGGATCGCTCCTTCCCGATGACCGACATTGTCGAGGCGTTCCGTTATCAGGAAACCAATCAGCATTTCGGCAAGATCTGCCTGGATATCTGAGTGGCGCCCCTGCGCCCATAGCTGAGCGCAAGTCAACGTCGCTGGTCTGCCAACTTTGGTGATGGCAGGCCAGTCGAGACGTTTTGCATAACTTTCCCCGGTCATCTTTTTGCATCAAGTGCGTTGGTCTGTGGTCACACCCTCTGTGACATCAAGGACGTTGCGTGGCATGCCGCTTCACGCTGCCCGTCGCGACGTTCAATCCGATTACCAGATCAGGGACGCATTGAAATCATGAAACCTCATCTTTGGCTAGGGTCTGTTCCCGTTTCGACGTAACCCATTGATCTCTATGAGAACAGGCCCGTATTGTTGGAGTTCTCACACAACACCAATACGAGCCTGCAATGCCCCGATTAATGCTCAGTGATGAGCACTGGCCGAAGCTTCGAGAAATTTTGCTGCACGAATCGATCTACAACAAGCGAGATTTGCGCACCACGGTTGAAGGCATGCTGTACCGCATGCGTGTGGGTTGCCCTTGGCGAGACCTGCCGAAAGCGTTTGGAAACTGGAGCAAGGTCTACAAGCGGTTCAATGCCTGGTCTGCTTCAGGCAAGTGGGTCAAGGTGCTTGAGGTGCTGATGACCGATCCTGACATGGAGTGGGTTTTCATTGATGGCAGTTATGTAAAGGCTCATCAGCACAGTGCAGGTGCTGCCAGCACGCAGGACCAGGCCATCGGAAAAAGCCGAGCCGGTAACACCAGCAAGATTCACCTGGCTGTAGACGCTTGTGGGCTGCCCATTGCATTTGACGTGACCGGAGGCCAGACCAATGATTGTTCGCAGGCGGCCTCGTTGATTGCCAAGATGCCCAATGCAGAAGTGATCATTGCGGACAAGGGCTACGACACTGAAGCGATACGCGCTCAGGTCGAGCAGCAAGGCAGCAAAGTGGTGATTCCACGAAAGCGCAATTCTCTGAAAGGGAACGCAGATCTGGACAAAGGGTTATATCGCAATCGACATCTCGTAGAAAACGCCTTTGCCCGGTTGAAGCATTTCCGGGCGGCGGCTTCTCGGTTCGACAAACTCAAGAGAAACTATGAAAGCGTCATAGCAATGGCCTGCGCTTTTCTGTGGCTGCCAATGTGAAACGGGAACAGACCCTAGGCCTGCTTGGCGTTTTCTCCCTCAGTGTCCAGGCTGCATCGCTGGACGTTCCCATCAATCTGGTCAGCGCTGACGGCGCGCCCAAACCTGTTGGCAACGTGACGGTGAGCGAAACACAGTACGGCTTGCTGTTTACCCCGAATCTGAAAGACTTGCCTGCGGGCATTCACGGTTTTCACGTACATGAAAATGGCAGCTGCGACGCCGGTACGAAGGACGGCAAGAAGGTCGCTGCGCTGGCCGCAGGCGGTCACTTTGACCCGGCCAAAACCGGCAAGCATCTGGGGCCTTACGCTGATGGCCATCTAGGCGATCTGCCTGCGTTGTACGTTAACGCCGACGGCACTGCAAACTATCCGGTACTGGCACCACGGTTGAAGAAAATCTCCGAAATCAAAGGCCATGCGCTGATGGTTCATGCGGGCGGCGACAACCATTCCGACCACCCTGCACCCTTGGGCGGTGGCGGTGATCGTGCAGCCTGTGGCGTGATCTGATGCGCCGTGCCTGTGTCCGGTTCGGGTGCAGGCATTTCGCGACCGATCAGCATCACCAGCGTTACAACTGGCCGTCAGTGCGTTCCTGAGAGTCAGGCGCGCCATAGGGGTCGCAAGTGGTTATCTATCATCCAGTGAGGTTGTCCGGGCTGAATACAGACGCCGCCAACCCAGCGCGCTTGATGGCAGTAGTTGGGCCAATAGGCTTTTGCGGCCAATACTTGCTGTCCCAGCGGGGTTAGCCTGAGCGAGCGGCGAGGCCATTCAAGTTGGGGGTCTGATTCGATCAGTAGCGCGGTCGGAGAATCAATCAAGGGGCGCATCATCGCGTGAAACATCATGTCGCCCAGAAACGGTAAAGGCTCGCGCTTGTCCGTCAGCTCAGCAAACACTTGGCCGAAGGTCATTGACCCGGCTTCGCTGATGCACTGCAACGACAGGCGCTCGGTGAGTGACAAGCCGTCTTCGACGCCTGGTAATTCCTGTAGCTGACGTAACAGGGCCGGGGCAAGGCAGGGTAATGATGGTTGCGAGGTGTGGGCCAGTTCGGCGAGGGCAACCGGCGAGGCGTTGCAGTAAGCCGCCCATGTCTGGCGGGCCAGATGCAGCATTTCTTTGGTCATCGCCTTGCGCTGCGGCCACAGCCAGGCAAGCAGGTCGGGCGCCAGTTGGCCAATGCCGATGAAGCGCTGGACGCCTGGAATCTGGCTCACCTGAATAATTTCAAGCCTGGCAGGCAGCTGCTCAAGGGTTGACAGCGTCCTGATCAGGAAAAGCTGATCGTAGGCATCTGCCTCGCACCACAGCACGCAGTGATCGGCACTGCTCATTTGCTGCAGGTCGGTGTATTCATCATCAAACCGGCGTGCGACATCCGTAAGGCTCAGCCCGAATGCCTGGCTGATGTACTGACTGCGCGCTGCCTGATATGCCTTTTCAGGCACAGCCTGAACCGGCCCCATGCACAAAGGGTCTGTCAGCATCTTGAACGAGCCTTTGAAGCCCGCGAGCTTGAGCGTATGGGCAATGTCGCTGCCGCATCGCCAATGCACGGTTTGCGCTTCGTCGCTTGCTTCGAAATCCGGATTCCGGGCTGCGAAGTCGACTGCATCGACATGGGCCTTTAGCCTGGGCCAGCTGCTGAAGCCCAATTGCCTCGCGATCAGCCATTGGGCATCAGATAAGGTCGGCGCCGTTTTGTCGAGCAGGATGGGCTGATCAGGTGCAGTGCCGTCTTTCATCCGCAGCAGAAGCTCTTTGGCACGCTTACGCTGCTGTTCGAGGTTGATACGGCCGTGATGGGACGAGGACGTTTTATTGCTGGGCATACGATCTCCTTGCAAAAACCTTGTCCGCTTGAAGGTCGGGAGTCGTAGTGACGGAATATCGAATCAGAATCCTGGGCGCAGCCCTTTCCGCGGTAGGTGGCGTAGATGGCGCCACGCCGGAATATAGGTAATCGGATGGGTGATTGCAACTCGGTCAGGTTGTATTGATCACGTGTGTTTCAAGGCACATTGATCATTCGAGCCCTTTAAGGCATTGCCTCATTTCAAAGCGGGGATTCTCGCATCATTGCTCATGGTGTAAGTTTGAAATCTTACTGATCAAGTGGTCAGAATTTTTGCGTGCTGTACCTGCCAAGGAATGCCCTGAACAATGAACCTTTCACTCAAGCAACTGGCCGCAACCGCGCTGATAATGGCCAGCCTTTCGTCCTTCACCTGCGTGGCGAATGCCAACGTCACTGCACAACAGAGCACGATCATTCTCAAGACTTTCAATGAGAAATCGGTCACGGATTTCAGGCAGTTTCTGAAAAGTCTGTCCGGCACTGATGGTGTCAAAGCTGCTGATTTTGGCCCGGCCATCAACACCTTTCTCGACAACAAAACACTTTCCGACGCACAACGGAATGACATTCATCGCCTGCTCGGTCTGTATACCCGGTTGAAGTATGGCAATGCGGCAACCGACACATTGCGTGAGCTGGTCGCCATTCCAACCGCCCGTGTTGACGGCGTTGCCCAGCATGAAAACCCGGAGTTCATCAAGATCGCCAACGCGATCAAAGGCCTTGCCGAACGCTTCGATCTGAAGTTTCGCAACGTCGATAACCGTGTTTATGAAGTCTCGCTCGACGGGGTGGGCGATGAAGTCGTGGGCATTCACGTCCATGCCGATGTTGTACCGGTCACGCCGGAAAACTGGGTGTTGCCGGACGGCACGCGGCTCGATCCGTTCAAGGTTACATTGATTGGTGATCGCCTGTATGGGCGTGGCACCGAAGACGATAAGAATGGCATTGTCGTGGCGCTCTATGCCATGAAGGTCATCAAGGAAGAAAAGCTGCCGCTGGCCAGAAACTTCAAGTTGCTGATCGATACAACTGAAGAGACCACGGGTGACGCAATCCCCTACTATTTTGAACGCAACCCGACGCCTGGTTACAACCTGGCGCTGGATGGCAGCTACCCGGTTGTCATCGCGGAAAAAGGTTATGGGACGGTCATGGCCAGTTTCGCGCGACGCAACGCTGACGGCGAGGGTGCTGAAATCGTTTCGATGACCGGAGGTGCGGCCACCAACCAGATTCCATCGAAATCGGTCGCTACTCTGTTAACCGACAAGCCTGCGCAACTGGCTGCCAGCCTGCAACAGGCCGGTGCGGATTACGTGAAAAGCAATGGCGGCAATTTCGCGGTCGATGCCAGCGTCGACGGCAATGACGTCAAGCTGACAGTGACGGGTGTTTCCGCGCACTCATCGGCGCCCCAGTCTGGAGTCAACCCGGTTGCGAGGATGCTTGACTTCATCAACAGCCTTCAAGGCAAGGTCGCGCTCAGACATAATCAGATTACTGACGCTGCTCGCTATGCAGCCGACAACTGGGGCCTTGATTATCTGGGCAACAAGTTGGGCGTTGGTTTCTCCGACGAGTTCATGGGGCCGCTGACCGCTTCTCTTACCTATGTCGCGATGGATGAAACAGCGTTCAAACTTGCGGTCAACTTGCGCGTGCCCAAGGGCAGGTCTCCGGAAGAGCTCAAATCCGAAATCTCCGAAAAACTTGCAGCGTGGAGCGTGAAAACCGGCATCAAGCCTGCGTTCGACTATTCCATTGCCAAGCCGATGTACCGCAATCCAGAGGGCGAATGGGTCAGGGCGCTGCTTGCGGTTGCCAGCGAAAATCTGGGTATGGAACATGCGTTCGGCACCTCGGCTGGCGCGACGTCGGTACATGAACTGCCCAATGGCGTGCAGTTCGGTCTGGCGAGGCCCGAAGTCAAATATACCGGCCACACGGACAACGAGTTCAAGACGACCGGACAGTTTCTGCTGGACCTGCAGATCGTTACCGAAATGATGGCGAGCATCGGTCAGTTACCGAAACTCTGATTTAACGTCCGGGCCTGTCAGGGCAGGTCCGGTTTCGATGAGTGATTGTTTGATCGCGCGTTATTACGCGACTGGCCTAGGGTCTGTTCCCGTTTCGACGTAACCCATTGATCTCTATGAGAACAGGCCCGTATTGTTGGAGTTCTCACACAACACCAATACGAGCCTGCAATGCCCCGATTAATGCTCAGTGATGAGCACTGGCCGAAGCTTCGAGAAATTTTGCTGCACGAATCGATCTACAACAAGCGAGATTTGCGCACCACGGTTGAAGGCATGCTGTACCGCATGCGTGTGGGTTGCCCTTGGCGAGACCTGCCGAAAGCGTTTGGAAACTGGAGCAAGGTCTACAAGCGGTTCAATGCCTGGTCTGCTTCAGGCAAGTGGGTCAAGGTGCTTGAGGTGCTGATGACCGATCCTGACATGGAGTGGGTTTTCATTGATGGCAGCTATGTAAAGGCTCATCAGCACAGTGCAGGTGCTGCCAGCACGCAGGACCAGGCCATCGGAAAAAGCCGAGCCGGTAACACCAGCAAGATTCACCTGGCTGTAGACGCTTGTGGGCTGCCCATTGCATTTGACGTGACCGGAGGCCAGACCAATGATTGTTCGCAGGCGGCCTCGTTGATTGCCAAGATGCCCAATGCAGAAGTGATCATTGCGGACAAGGGCTACGACACTGAAGCGATACGCGCTCAGGTCGAGCAGCAAGGCAGCAAAGTGGTGATTCCACGAAAGCGCAATTCTCTGAAAGGGAACGCAGATCTGGACAAAGGGTTATATCGCAATCGACATCTCGTAGAAAACGCCTTTGCCCGGTTGAAGCATTTCCGGGCGGCGGCTTCTCGGTTCGACAAACTCAAGAGAAACTATGAAAGCGTCATAGCAATGGCCTGCGCTTTTCTGTGGCTGCCAATGTGAAACGGGAACAGACCCTAGTGATTGGTAGTGGCACAGCGACGTTGTCTTCCCACCCAGTGTTCTCGCGAACAAGGATTTACCCATGAAAACGCTCTTTGCATTTGCACTGACCTTTGCTGCCGTTTGTGCGGCAAGCAGTAGCGTCAATGCGGCGGTACTGTCTGTACCCGCAAACTCTCAAGAAAGTACCACCAGCAACGGCAAGCTTCAGCCCCCCGTCAAGTACGCCACTGTCTGGGCTGACGAGACAGGGGCCACTCATGTCGAGCATTGCCGTATCGAGGGGCTGGAATTCAAAAGTTACGCGCCACCTGCCGAGCCTCAGTGGATCGGAGTATCGCCCGACGAAGTAGAAAGTATTGCCTACGCGGTACTGCCGCCGGGGTACGTCGGCAGTTGGCACCATGCGCCGGGCCCTCAGTGGGTGATCACCTTACAGGGTCAGTGGTCTGTGGAGACCACCGATGGCACGGTATTGGTTCAGGGCCCCGGGGAAATGCAGTTCAATGCCGACAGCAGCTCCAAAGCAAGGCCTGGCGACAACAGGGTCGGGCATCTGACTCGTACCGTGGGTGATCAGCCCAACGTTCAGCTCATCGTGAAACTCAAGCCGGATGCTGCCGCCAAACGTTCTTCTGGCCGATGTGCCTACTGATCAATTGGGACGAAATGCATGAATCGAGTCTTCCGTCATCCAGGCAAGAAAACCACTTCGCTCGTGTTGGCGGGCGCGCTTCTCGCCGCAGGCGCAGTGGTGGCTTCAGACGCGTCGCCAGTCACGGTGGTTGCCAGTAATCCGCGGTTTGCTGCACTCATCCAGCCCGGCGCGCAGGCACAAGTGCTTACCGCCGATGCGCAGTGGGCGGAAGGCCCTTTGTGTTTGACCGACGGTCGGTTGATCTGGAGTGATGTGAAGGCGAACAAGGTCATGAGCTGGAAAGAGCATGACGGCGTCACTGTATGGCTCGACTCCGCCGATTATCAGAACGGGCATGCTCTGGATGCCGAAGGCCGAGTCATCGCCGCATCCCATGGCGAACGCGCAATAGTACGACAGGAGGCGGATGGTCAATGGCGCACAGTGGTCGACGGTACGAGGGCAAGCGTTTGAACAGCCCGAATGACGTCGTGGTCGATAAGCGCGGTGGTATCTGGTTCAGTGATCCAACCTTCGGCGTGTTGAACAAGGCTGAAAGTTATGGCGGCAAACCGGAGCAGGGCGGCGAGTATGTATACCGCTACGATCCGGAACAAAACCAACTGGTAAGGTTGAATACCCCGGGACTTCATTCGCCGAACGGTCTGCGTTTTCACCCGATCAAAGCTTGCTGTATGTCGCCGACTCGCAACTGGCGCATGATTTCAAGAATCCGAAACTGGCACACAGCATCCGGGTGTATCAGGTGCGCGACGGGGCGCTGAGTAACGGCAAGGTGTTTGCCGAGATTGCCCCCGGCATCCCTGACGGACTCAAGGTCGACGCGCAGGGCAACGTCTGGAGCAGCAGCAAAGAGGGCATTCAGGTGTTCTCTGCCAGCGGCGAGTTGCTGGGGAAAATAAAGGTGACGGCGAAAGACACCGGCAATCTTGCATTCTGTTCTACCGGTTCACAGCACTGGATTTACATCACCGCTGCCAACAAGGTGTTGAGAATACCCGTTCTTGTTGGTGGTAGTCGGCCGTAAAGCGTCCGTCACGGTGAGATACCAATAGCGCCGTACGGTATTCCTGAAGACTCCGCTCGTAGCCAACCTCAATAAATCGTGTCGTCTGCCTGTGCGATATCGACACGGTTGCGGCCCAGGCGCTTGGCCTGATAGAGCGCTTTGTCTGCACGCTGAATCAGGCTTGCCGCTGTTTCTCCCGGGCTGAGTTGCGCAACTCCCAGAGAAATAGTCACTGAGCCTGTATTCGGTATCAACAGACCCTCAACGCCCTCGCGAATGCGATCGGCCAATTCAGCGGCATGATCCAGTGAGCTATCGGGCACGAGTATCAGAAACTCTTCTCCTCCCCATCGAGCCGCGACATCCTGCAGGCGGATCCGTTGTTTAAGGATGACTGCAACGCTGGTCAATACCCTGTCGCCAGCAGGGTGGCCGTATCGGTCATTGACCGATTTGAAATGATCGATGTCGCCGATGATAAGACTGAACGGCTTGCCCGATATTCGCGCGGTATCGATGAGCCGCTCAAGAGTGTGTTCCGCCGCCCTTCGGTTGTTCAGCCCGGTCAGCGGGTCGCTGTGAGCAATCTCCAGCAACTTCTGTTCACGGCCCAGCCTCGTGGTTACATCCTGGCTGATGCTGACGTAATGCGTGATGGTTCCTTCCAGGTTACACAGCGGGGAAATGCTGTGTTCTGCGTAGAACAGAGAGCCATCCTTGCGCTTGTTGATAAAGGTAGTACGAAAGGGCGTACCACTGGCCAGCGCTTCATTGAATTGCGCATAAAACATCTCATCATGTTTACCCGAGCTAAGCACTCGCGGGTTTTCGCCGATTATTTCCGACGCGCTGTAACCGGTGATGTGCTGAAAGGCCTCATTGGCAAAAACGATAGTGGCGTTGCAATCGGTAATCATGATCGGATCAAGCGCGGCGTTCAGCGCCTGAGCCAGCAAATGCTGTTCGCGCTCTGCTCGAATGCGCGGGCTGATGTTTTGCTGCACCGATACAAAGTTGCAAACCGCACCCGCATCGTCGCGCACCGGGGAAATTTTCCACTCGACGACATAGGGGCTTCCATCCGCGCGGTAATTGACTGTCGACCCTTCGAAAAAGAGGCTTTCGCTCAAACACTGACGCATACGCTCGATCACCTGACGATCGGTGTCGGGTCCTTGCAGGATCCGTGGCGAAAGGCCGATCAATGCCTCTGCTGCGTAGCCGGTCATCGCGCAGAATGCCGGGTTGACATACACAATGAAAGGGCCGCCATTGGTCAGATTGGCATCGGTGATCAAAACGGCATTGAATGACTGCTCGACAACTGCTTCAAGCAAGGCCAGGCGCTGGCTGGATGAGGTCATCTGATGTCCTGTCGAGTGATCCGTTGAATTGATCGCGGCTCTGATCAGATGATGGGTGACGCGATGCCGGGCGGGTAGTAAGTGCAGTGAGTTGGACCGCAAGCACCAAGCCTTGTTGCACAGGCACTATACCCACATGACTAAAATGATTTATTGCGCGCGTGACGACGATATCCAGTGCACTGCCGGGCGTTTGCGACCGTGGGGCTGATAGGTACGCTGTTGTTGTGGCATTGGCTGGTGTGAAACGGGGTTGTCCGCATCGGTAAAATGGCTGCTTGTACGAAAGGAATTGGCGCAGAGAGGTCTCTCGTTTGCGCCACATCTGCTAAACAAGGTTTAATCTGTCTCGTGTCGAAAAGCATTTTTTCGGGCTACTATGAAGTCGTTCACGCTCACCTAAGCACAAGGACCAGGAGGATTCATGCCTAAAGCCGTCAACAAAGCATTGTCTGAAGAGGCCACTCAAGAGCTTGAAGCTCGGATCCCGGCTCAGGCTTCTCTTGCGACACGGATGGCTTACGAAAAAGCCAAGGCAGCTGGTCGTACCGTTGTGCTTTCCAAGGGCGGATTTATCGTTGCCGAACGAGCTGACGGTACCGAGCAAATTGTTTGTGCTTCCAAACCCCGTCGCAGCGTGAAGGCTGGAGTTTGCTTCAAAATCGGCTCTGGGGCGTCCGCCAGTGCCGGTTCCTAGACTCCGTGTATTTGCAGGGCCAAACGGCTCTGGCAAAAGCACCATTAAGCGTCTTCTTGATCCTGATTTAATCTATATATACGTTAATGCTGACGACCTGGAACGTGAGGCGGGAGAGAACGGTTTCATAGACCTCTCGCCTTTCTCCGTGAGCCTCGATCAGCAAGCGTTTCAAGACTTTTTTACTTCTCATCCGTTGATCGTCAGAGAACAGCTGGGGGCTCAGGCTGAGCATTTCACTGTTGTCGGTCAATCCCTGATGATCGACGCGATCCAGATAAATTCGTACCACTCATCGGTCGTCGCTGATTTCATCCGGCATCAATTGCTTGAACAAGCCGCCAGCTTCACTTTTGAAACGGTTATGTCAGACCGCTCCAAGGTTGATTTCATCAAGAAAGCCAGGTCGTTGGGATACCGCACATACTTGTATTTCGTTTCAACCGAGGCCCCGGAAATCAATATCAACCGGGTTGCCATTCGTGTTGGCGAAGGAGGGCACGACGTTAAGCCAGAAACGATACGTGCTCGTTATCATAGGTGTCTGGCACTGCTTCCTGAGGCCATTCAAGCGTCAAGTCGAGCGTACTTGTTTGACAACTCCGGGGCGGAGGCAGAACTTGAAGTTGAAATCACCGACGCCTTGGCAGTGGAGTACAAATTCGATGATGTGACCGAATGGTGCAGCTCGGCAATTGATGCACTTGACCAGCTTGTCACTCACAGCTGACAGACACTGCAGACCGCAACAGACCTCATGACCTCCTCCAGAGCTTCCGACCTTCACGTCCTCGGCACATTCCTGCCTGACACCGAGCGACTAGGCCCAGCTCCGCACTGCAGGTTCGCTGGTTTTCAGATAATCAACGACCTATCGATGGTGAGGCAGTGGCGTCAGGCAGGTGATATCCAGCGCAATGTTGTTCATGTTTTACGCCCGGACAGTTCTAGATGGCCGTCGCAACTCAACAGCGCCTGTAATCTTTCCTGGCCGACGTCGACCGGAACTATCCACCAGTGGGTACGATTGTCGTAACGGGCGCCGTCAGGAATGGTCACGGCTTTACCGGCTTTTGGTGGATGTTTGTCAAAATACGCGTTGATGGATTCAGCAAAAAAATTCGCATCTTTGTCAGGGCATTGCATTTCGTCGCCATCACCACTTTGCGCCAGCCATGCAACCGAGAGGATCAACAGCACCAACAGTACGGCTCGTGTCATTGTGGGCTTCCATTTCCGGAAAGTGCCGAGGATAGCGTTAATAGCTGAACAACGACGAGCACGCTGTTTTCCTCTGAAAGGCGTTTTGTCCAACTCACGTATCGCAAGCCTGCCACCGGTGTACCATGTCTGACTTTTTCGCACCTGAGGATGCGGCTGCCATGCGTGAGTTTCTAGAGGTTTTTCGTAATCGCGCACTGGACGTCATGTCATCCGCTTTGCCCGCCCAACCGCTTCTTGAAGATTTTGCCATTGCGCTGCAAGTCAGATTGCCGGGTGCCGTCGTCGGCATCAACGTGCTGGATAAGGCCGGCAGAACATTTCGTCAATCTATTTTCCCGAACCTGCCGTCCGATTTTTCTCAAGCTCTGGTGGGTAACATCATCACCGGCAAGCGCGGCTCATGTGGACTAGGCATATTGACCGGGAAAACCATCGACGTTCCGGACGTGGCAAACGACCCGCGCTTTTCGCAAGAGTGGAAAGCGCTCTTCGCCCGACATGATCTGCACGCGATGATTTCGATTCCGGCACTGAGCGCTGATAACAACGCCCAGGGAAGTATCGCAATCATCCATCCGCTGGGCATGTCGCTGACTGTTGAACAGCGCGAGTTTCTGCAATTGGCATCATCGTTATGTGCGCGTATCTGTGCGTATAGCAGGTCGCAGGAATCCAACGCGCTTATTCTGGGCGAGCTTGAGCACCGTATTCGAAATCTGTTTCTGACGATTGGCGGTGTCGCCAATCTGACCTTGAAACGACACCCCGACGTAAGGCAGTTTCGGGCGGTGTTTAGCGAGCGGCTGATAATGATGCATCGCGCGCACTCGCTGGCACTGAGCACGTGCGAAATCGAAATGGCTGCCTTACTGCAGGAAATGCTCGCGCCTTATCAAAAAGACTGTGCTATCAGTTTTTCCGGCCCTGATGTTTTGCTGACCCAGGAGGCCGCATCGGCGCTGGCACTGGTGATACATGAGCTGTGTACCAACGCCACCAAGTACGGCTCGCTGTCTCGGGAAGCGGGAGAACTGAATGTGCAGTGGGGGATTGTTGCGCAGGGCAGTGATGACCTCGAGCCTGTTTTCAGGCTGGTCTGGGCGGAGAGCGGCGGCCCGCAAGTCGATCAGCCGAGCCGCAAGGGTTATGGCACGGCGATGATCAAGGGCAGCCTGAGTAATGCGTTTGATGGTTCGGCAACGTTCTTCTACGAACCGGTCGGGCTGAGGTGCGAGATATCCGCACCGTTCACCGGCAAACTCGGCAGAAGCAGCTGATAACCGTCAACGCTTCATGCCTCATGCCGCCGCCGCGCATCACTGAGCATCGATATCGTCAGCTTGCGCACTTCGAGTTTGCTGATTTCCACATGAGAGCGCAGTAGCAGCAGCGCTTCGTCCCGTTTGCGTGCCTGCAATGCATTGAGGATCGCGGCGTGCTCCAGATAGGTATGTTCGATACGGGCGCTTTTGAAGAAGTCCAGCCTGCGCACGATGCGAATGCGCTCGGTCACTTCCTGATGAACACGAGCCATTTCCAGATTGCCCGAGGCGGCCACCAGTTGGGTGTGAAACTGCTCATCGAGGTCGGCGACCACTTGCATGTCTATCTGCCACTGGCTGCGATCAATCAGCCAGTGCTGACGCAGCACATTGAGTTCCGGATGCACTTCGTGGGATGCACAGATACGTTCGACCGCAGCACATTCAAGCACGATGCGCAGATCGTACAGCTGGTCGATCTGGTCGAAATCCAGCGGCTTGACTGACCAGCCCCGTCGAAACTCGACGTCCAGATAACCCTCTCGCTGCAGCCGGTACAACGCGTCACGCACCGGCGTGCGTGAGACCTGATAACGATCAGCCAGCTGGGTTTCAGTGAAGCGGTCGTAGGGCAGTAGATAGAAGTCGAAGATCTCCTGCTTGAGCCGACGATAGACGTCTTCTGCCAGCGCGTTGGTGGTGTTGGGGGAATTCAAGGGCGTGGCTCCAGGCTGCTCAGGTCAATGCTGACATGTGCCGCAACGACTTTCCAGCCGCCGTCCAGGCGTGCCCAGGTTTGCATCTGCCGTCCCAGACGCTCAGTAACGCCATCGTGAAACTCGGTGCTGACGGTGGCGAAGTCTTCACCGAAGGTGCTCACCACGGTGCGCAATAACGTGCGACCGGGCCCGACTGGCTGACAGTGGCGTCGATAGCGCGCGATGGCTTCGGCACCGTGCAGGTTTTCCGCGACGCCATAGCGAACGGTCTGTTCGGAATTCCAGAAATACGCATCCAGTGTGGTCAGCTCGTTGGCCAGCAGGGCGCGCTCGTAATCAGTGAAAGCGTGGGTCACTTCGGCGACGATGTGCGCAAGATTGATGTCCATCAGGGTGTACTCCTTGTTTGCAGGGCCTGTTGCAGATCGGCCAGCGACGCTGCACGCCCGACAATCGCGTTTTGTGCGGTGATCATGTCCAGCGTGGCTTGTTTGAAGGTTGGGAAATAGCTTTCGGTCGCATCCTCGATCAGCAGGCAGCGATAACCCCGATCACTGGCTTCGCGCATGCTGGTCTGCACGCAAACTTCGGTGGTAACGCCTGCGAAGATCAAATGCGTGATGCCAGCGTCGGTCAGCCGCTGATGCAGGTCGGTGGCGAAGAACATGCCCTTGCCGGGTTTGTCGATGACCCACTCGCAGGCGAGCGGCGTCAGGCTGTCGATAATCTGATTGCCGGGTTCGCCGCGAATCAGGATGCGGCCCATCGGGCCAGAGTCGCCGATGCGCAGGCCTGGTGAGCCGTGGGCCAGCTTGGCGGGCGGGCAGTCGGCAAGGTCCGCGCTGTGTGATTCACGAGTATGTATGACCACTATGCCCTGATCACGGGCCAGCGCCAGCAGTTGTTGCACCGATGGCACGATGGCCTGCAACGGTGCGACATCGTTGCCCAGCGCGGCACCAAAGCCGCCGGGTTCGAGGAAGTCGCGCTGCATGTCGATGATCACCACAGCGGCACAGGAGGGGGCGAACGTGAAACAGTCCGGACGCGCATTGACGCTGATCATGCCGGTTCTCCGGCCAACTGCTCGGCACCGGCCATGTGTCGACCCAACTCGGTTCGATCAGCGGCCGCTGCGCTGGTTTCAAAAACCAGTTCGCCGTCATGAATGACCACGATGCGGTCTGCCAGGCTCAGCAGCTCGTCGAGGTCTTCACTGAGCAGCAGGACCGCTGTGCCGCTGTTACGTGCGTCAATCAGGCGCTGGTGGATAAGCGCGACGCTGGCAAAGTCCAGGCCGAATACCGGATTGGCGACGATCAGCACCGCGACGTCAGGGGGCAGTTCTCGCGCCAGTACGGCACGCTGCACATTGCCTCCCGACAAGGTGCCGATAGGGCGGTTCGGGTCGTTGGGCGAGACCTTGAACTGTTCGATCAATGTGCGTGCCTGTGCGCCTATTGCACGACGATCAAGACGCCAGCCCTGACGGCACAGTGGCGCCTGGTCGAAGTTGCGCAGGGCCAGATTGTCGGCCACGCTGAAATTGCCGATACAGGCGTTGCGCAAGGGCTCCTCGGGCAGGCTGAATACGCGCAGGCGCTGCATTTGTTCACGCTGCACATGGTAGGGCTGGCCATCGACCGATATCTGTCCGGCACTGAATGGTCGCTGGCCGAGCAGGGCTTCGGTGAGTTCGCGCTGGCCGTTACCGGAAATACCCGCAACCCCGACGATCTCTCCCGGCTGCACCGCCAGAGAAAGGTTTTTCACCGCCAGCGTGCCTTTGTCGCCAGGAACATCCAGACCTGCCACCTGCAACTGCGGCGGACGAGCCGCCATCACCGGGCGCTCGGTGCTAACCCCGCGCACCTGTGCGTCGCCCATCATCCACGCTGCCATCTGTTGTGTGGTGGTGTCAGCCACTGCTGCGCTGCCCACCCAGCGACCTTTGCGCAGCACAGTAACGTCATCGGCATAGGTGCTAACCTCGCGAAACTTGTGGGTGATCATCAGCACGGTGAGTTCACCGCGATGCGCCATCGCCTGCATCAGCCCCAGCACTTCATCGGCCTCTTGCGGCGTGAGTACCGAGGTCGGTTCATCGAGAATGATCAGCCGACGCTGCAGATACAACTGCTTGAGGATTTCCAGTTTCTGTTTTTCACCGGCGGCCAGGCTGCTGACCGGCCGATGGATATCCAGACGAAAAGGCATCTTTGCCATGAAGGCTTCGAGACGCTCGTGCTCGCGGGTCCAGTTGATACGCCACGGCAGATCACCGCGTGAGAGCACCAGGTTTTCAGCCACGCTCAGGCCCGGCGCGACGGTGAAGTGCTGATACACCATGCCGATATGCAACTGATGAGAATCGCGCGGGGTGCTGATCGAATGCTCGCGGTTGTTGACCAGAATACTGCCCGATTGCAGCGGGCTGTAGCCGATGATGCCTTTGACCAGCGTGCTTTTGCCGGCGCCGTTCTCGCCGAGCAGGGCGTGGACGGTGCCGGCGCGGACCTTGAACGACACCTCGTCGAGTGCGCGAAACGTACCGAAATGCTTGCTGGCACCAATCGTCTCAAGGCTTGGGGCGTGCATGTTCATGCTCCAAACAGGTCGCGAAACATTGAGGAATGTCCCACTGCGCCGAACACACCGCCCTGCATTTTGACCATGCTCAGTGCCGCCGCATGGTTGGCGGGATCGGTCGCGCCGCAGCAGTCTTCCAGCAGCAGGCACTCGAAGCCGCGGTCATTGGCTTCGCGCATGGTGGTGTGCACGCAGACGTCGGTGGTGATGCCGGTCAGGATCAGGTTGTCGATGCCGCGTGTGCGCAGGATCAGTTCCAGATCGGTGGCGCAGAAGGAGCCTTTGCCGGGTTTGTCGATAATGATTTCGCCAGGCAATGGTGCCAGTTCTTCGATGATTTCCCAGCCCGGTTCGCCACGCACCAGAATCTTGCCGCACGGGCCAGGGTCGCCAATGCCGGCACCGATGCGTTGCGAGCGCCAGCGTTTGTTGGCTGGCAAGTCACTGAGGTCCGGGCGGTGGCCTTCTCGGGTATGAATAATGGTGAAGCCGAGCGGGCGCATCACCGCCAACAGTGCCTTGATCGGCTCGATGGGCGCACGGGTCAGCGACAGGTCGTAACCCATGCTGTCGACGTAGCCGCCGACGCCACAAAAATCGGTCTGCATGTCGATGACGATCAGCGCGGTGTTGTGCGCATGCAATTGCCCGTTCCAGGGCCAGGGGTAGGGCGCCGATGCAATATGACGTTCGCTCACGGTGTTATTCCTTCCAGCTGCTGGGGGTGGGTTTGAAGTCACGCTGGGGAGCCGCAAAACCGCACGAGCCGCCATCGGTATGTACGACATCGCCTTCCCACGGCAGACGGTACTGGCCTGCGGTCAGATCATGCATATAGGTGTAAGGACAGTCGCGCGCGCCACCCTTGACCGCCACATAGCCGCGATGGCCGAATTGATAGATATTGTTCTCCACGCCCCAGTGCACACGGGCCTCACGGACCAGATCGGGGCGTAGTTCGCAGCAGACGATTTCGTCGGCCCGACCGCCGCCTTCAGCCATGATCGTGCCGTCGAAATCGACGAACATGGCCTCGCCCATGGAATCGAACGTGCCGTCGGAGCCACACATACAGACGCTTGCGGTCTGCATCAGGTTGGTGAAGGCATTGCTCTGGTTGGTGATCTTCCACGAGTGACGGATCGGTGCGGTGTAACCCGCGGTGCGCAGCATGATGTCGGCACCCTTGTAGGCGCACTCGCGGGCCATTTCCGGAAACATGCCGTCGTGACAGATGATCAGCGCCAGCTTGCTGCCACGCGGCCCATCGCAGACCGGAATACCCAGATCGCCAGGTTCCCAGGGCTCGACCGGCACCCACGGATGGAGCTTGCGGTAATACAGGCGAATCTCGCCGAGATCGTCGACGATCAGGCCGCTGTTGAATGGATTGCCGTGCGGGTTGGCCTCCATGATCGAGAAACAACCCCATATGTGCTGCTCCCGGCACGCCTCGCGCAGCGCCATTACTTCCGGCCCGTCGAGGCTGCACATGATCTCTGGCGCGGTGCTCATCGACAGGCCATGCAAGGAGTACTCGGGAAACACGATCAGGTCCATGCCCGGATTGCTGCGTCGCGCCTTGGCCACCATGCTGACCACTTTCTGCGTTTGTGCCCACAACGCCTCACGGGTGTGCGGATCAGGCAGCGCCAGTTGCGCCAGGCCGATCACCACACCATTGGGCGACTTGTTCAAACCACCAAGACCACTGGCCATGTGCATGCCTCCTCGAAAAGATCAGTTCATCGCGTCAGGCTGAGCTCGCCAGGTGCGCCGTTCAGGGTGCGACCACGGCGGCAAGTGGCATACATCACCACCAGCGTCAGCGCATAAGGTGCTGCGGCAAACAGGTAGTAGCCGGTGCTGATACCGACCGCTTGCAGGGCCGGGCCGATGGCTCCGGCAGCGCCGAACAGCAACGACGCCCACAGGCACGCCAGTGGACGCCAGCGGGCAAAGATCACCAGCGCGACGGCCATCAATCCTTGCCCGCTGGACAGCCCTTCATTCCAGCTGCCGGGGTAGTAAAGCGACAGGTAAGCGCCGCCTATTCCGGCCAATCCGCCGCCGACCGCTGTCGCCAGAATGCGCACCTTGAGCGGTCGATAGCCCAGCGCCTGAGCGGTTTCGGCGTGGTCTCCGACCAGGCGCAGCATCAGCCCCCAGCGTGTGGTGCGCAGCCCCCAGTGCAGTACGAATGCCAGCGCTGCGCCGACGAAGAACAGCACATTGATTTTCAGCGCCGAACGCACCCGTTCTTCGTCGCTCCAGGCACCCAGCGCCAATGAAGGCAGCATGGGCGCTTGCGGCTGGATAAACGCCTTGCCTAGAAAAAACGCCAGCCCGGTGCCGAGCAGAATCAGCGCGATGCCGAACGCGATGTCGTTGACCCGAGGTAACGAGCACGCCAAGCCGTGCAGCAGCCCCAATAAAATGCCGACCCCGGCGGCAGCGCCAAGGCCCAGCCACGCCGAGCCGCTCAGGCACGCCACGGCGTATCCGGACATCGCGCCGGCAACCAGAATGCCTTCCAGCCCCAGATTGATCCGGCCACTTTTCTCGGTCAGGCATTCGCCCAGGCTGACGAACAAAAAAGGTGTGCCGACGCGGATAGCTCCGGCTAGCAGGGCGAGGAGAAAGGTAGTCAGGTCGATATCAGCCATGTTGCAGTGCTCCCTTGTCGAGTGACGCGGGCGACGCCGTCAGCCTGATCTTCCAGGCGGCGATACGCCCACCCAGGGCTTCCCAGAGCAGCAGATTGGTGAACAGCAGACCTTCAAGAATCAGCGTGGTGGCGTCTGGCAGGCCAAGCCGTCGTTGCAGCAGCCCACCACTGGCTTCCAGACCACCCAGCAAAATGGCACAAACGATAATGGCCAGCGGATGATGGCGTGCGGCAAAGGCGACCAGGATGCCGCTGGTGCCGTAGCCGGCAATCAGCGCGGCGTTGGCGCTGCCCTGCACAGCAGTGACCTCGAACATTCCGGCCAGACCCGCTGCCGCGCCGCCCAGCAGGCAACTAAGCAGGATCAAGCGGTCTACCGGAAGACCGATCATCAACGCCGTGCGTACGTTGCCGCCGACCACGGCGAGGGCAAAACCCTTGATGCTGTGGCGCACCAGCACATAGGCCAGCAGACACGCGACCACGCCCGCCACCAGTCCCCAATGCACCTCGAAACCGTCGCTGATCGTGCCGAGCCTATAGGCATCGTCCAGCGGTGGAGTCGAAGGCTTGTTCAGGCTTGCCGGATCGCGTAACGGCCCTTCCACCAACTGCCGGAACAGCGCCAGAGCGATGTAGGAAAGCAGCAGACTGCTGATCGTTTCGTTGACTCCGCGACGCTGGCGCATCCAGCCACTCAGACCGATCCACAGCGCGCCGACGCTCATTGCGGCCAGGGCCATGCAGACGAGCATCACCCCGGGTGACAAAGGGCCGAGCCACAAGGGTGTCACTGCCGCTGCCAGACCGCCCAGTACCAGCGCGCCTTCGCCGCCAATAATGATCAGCCCGGCCCGGGCGGGCAGGGCCACACAGAGTGCGGTCAACATCAATGGCGCTGCACGCTGCAAGGTATTTTCCAGGGCGAACCATGAACCAAACGCGCCTTCGCCGACCAGTTGCAGGGCTTGCCAGGCAGGTTTGCCCTGAACCGCCAGAAACAGCCCGAACAGCACGCACGAGGAAAACACCGCCAACACCGTAGGCAGCCCCGGCAACAGCGCGCTGGCGAGGCGACGCAGACTAATGGATAGGCTCATGAACATTCCTCAGAGCTGGCCAAGTACACCTTCGACCAGGTAATTCATGCTCTCCAGGGCGATGTCGGTCTGGCCTTGTGACACACCATCGGCAATCACCACTGCGCCTTTGTTGTCCTTGAGCGGGCCTTTGAAGATCACGAACTGCCCGGCCATCATTTGCGCCTTGATGGCATCCGCTTTCTGTTTGGCGTCGTCTGTTACCGCAGGCCCATAGGCGGAAGTCTTGACGAAGCCTTCCTTGAGCCCGCCACGCAGGAAGTTGATCATCGGCGCGCCGCTCTGGGCTGCCGCGACATGGGCGCGATAAGGTGTTTCCCAATTCCATTCGGCACCGGTCAGGTAACCTTTTGGTGCCAGCGCGGCCTGGCTGGCGTGGTAGCCACAGGTCATCACACCGCGCTTTTCAGCCGTCTCGACGATCACCTTGGGGCCGTCGACATGACAGGTAAGTACGTCACAGCCCTGGTCGATCAGGCCGTTGGCAGCTTCTGCTTCCTTGACCGGCAGCGACCAGTCACCGGTGAAGATCACCGTGGTCACGATGCTCGGGTCGACCGAGCGGGCACCCATGGCGAACGCGTTCAGGTTGCGCAGTACCTGAGGCACAGGCTTGGCGGCCACGAAACCGAGTTTTTTGCTCTTGCTCATGTGCCCGGCTATCACGCCGTTCAGGTATTGCGCTTCGTCGATGTAACCGAAAAAGCTGCCCGCGTTGATCGGGTCCTTACCTTTCTGCCAGAGGCCGCCGCAATGCGCGAAGCGCACGTCCGGGTACTTTTTCGCGACCTTGACCACATGCGGCTCGAAGTAGCCGAATGAGGTCGGGAAAATCAGTGTCGCACCGTCCTGACGGATCATGGCTTCCATGGTCTTCTGCACGGCCACGGTTTCCGGGACGTTTTCCTCTTCGATCACTTTGACGTTGGGCAGCGTCTTGATGATGGCTGCTGCTTGGGCGTGGGCCTGGTTGTAGCCAAAGTCGTCGCGAGCGCCGACGTAGATGAAACCCACCACCAGCGGCGCGTCGGCTGAGTAGGCACGACCAAACGGCAGTGCTGCGCTCAGGCCGATAATGCCTGCCAACTTGATGAAACTGCGACGATCAACGTTCGACATGCGTGCTACCCCTGATCAATGAGCGATGGAAGATGTGTGCGCGGCGCGGTAGGCGCGCCAGCCTTTGAAATCAGTGATGTCCAGCGCGCCCTCAAGGCCGGCTGGCTCACAGATGAAACCCTTGACCCACTGGCCGTCGGCCAATTGCAGAGAACCGATGCCCAATGGCGCGGGAATCGCGGCGACGAAGGCCCCGAACAGGTTCAGCGGCATTTCCCAGACCTCGACTTCGATGCGCTCGCCCTGTTCAGGCACACGCACCAAGCCCGGCTTCGGTGGCGAAGTCCCGGCCAGTGCATACAACCGGTAATCTGCGCTGGTGGTTGTGGTACGCAGCAGACGGGCACTGCCTTCGAGCAATTGCCAGTTGAGCGGCTGGCCGACGAGGTGCGCGCCGACAACCGCGACCTGCACGACAGGGCTGTTGCGGGGCAGGGGTGCCATCGCGACGGCTTCGCTCTGGTCTGCCTTGCCGAAGAGTGGCTGCCAGGCTGCGGCTATTTCTGCCAGGCGTTGGTCGGCACCAGCGGGGCCGATCAGCGTGATGCCTGCAGGCAAACCGTCGGCACGGCGCTCTGTCGGGACGGCGAGGGCGCACATATTCATCAGGTTAACGAAGTTGGTGTAATAGCCGAGCTGTGAATTGAGCTCGACCGGGTTGGCGAGCACTGCATCAATGGTCGGCATGCAGGGCGCCGTCGGGACCACCAGCACATCGACCCCGGCCAGCAATTGCTGGGCTGTTCGCGTCAGTTCCGCCAGTCGATAGCGGGCATTGAATGTGTCCACGGCATCAAACGAAGCGGCGCTCTGCAGGATGCCGCGCACCACTTGATGAATATCGTCAGCATGGGTGGTAAAGAATCTGCCTACTGCTGCCCGCCGCTCGGCCACCCATGGGCCTTGGTACAGCAGGGCCGCGGCCTCGGCGAAGACATCGAAGTCGATGGGTTCGATAGTCACCAGCGGGTCGCTTTGCAGGGTTTGATGTAAGCCGTTTGCGCCTGAGCATCACCGAAGAACTCGCAGTGCCTTGGCACCGCGACACGCCGAGCCCTGCGCTGCACCGCCAATGCCTGCACGGCCACACTGGCCGGGTCGAGCGGATCGTAAGCCGCGATGACCTGCGCCACTTGCCAGGCTTGTAGCACATCCCCGGCAAATATCGACGGGCAGTCCAGCGTGCGGCAGGCAGGCACGACGCCTCGGCTGCTGAACAGGCCAAGGCTGGGCTTGAGCCCCACGATACCGTTGAAACCGGCGGGTACTCTGCCTGATCCTGCCGTGTCCGTGCCCAGTGCAAAACTCACGTAGCCACGCGCGACGGCAACCGCCGAGCCGGAGCTTGAACCGCCGCTGACGTAGGCCGGGTCGTGGGCATTGCGCACGGCCCCGTAGGGCGAGCGGACACCCACCAGACCGGTGGCGAATTGATCGAGATTGGTCTTGCCCATCAGTATCGCGCCACTGTCGAGCAGTAGCTGGACGACGTGAGCATTTTCCTTGGGCGTGTAGGCGAAAGCCGGGCACGCAGCCGTGGTCGGCATTCCGGCCACGTCAAAATTGTCCTTGACCGCAAACGGCACGCCGAACAGCGGCAGTTGCTCATAGACCGAATCGCCCGCTTCTGCGGCAATGCTTTCCAGTGTCTTCGCCCTTTCAAGAAGCTGCGTCACGGGCACGCGATGAATCCAGACTTCCGCCCGGTCATCCGCATCGATGTGCGCCGTCAGGGTTTGCACAAGTGCCGTCAGGGTTGTTTGACCTGAATGTAACGCCGACTGAAGTTGGGAAATATCGAGTGCGGTCATAGTGGTGTTCATTCATGTATACAAGATGAGCTGGCACGTTTGCACGTTATGGGCCAAGGTTGACCGAAGGCGGATTGGCAGGGGATTAAAGGCTGTTAGCGAAGTTTTTTGACGCAGTCATGCGTCATCTTTGCGCTTGAACGCGGCAATGTGCACAACGATGGATCACGGCATATCCATTGTGCAGGCAGTGGTGGCGTCAGCCGGACAACCGGTTTATCGGTCTCCGCTGACGTTAATGCGTTTGCCTCAACTCTGGCAGAACCTGATGCGGTTGCCGAACGGATCGCAGACTTCAAGTACCTGGCCCCAGCCCTGCTGAACAATGTCGGGTCGTGCATAACCGTACTGCTTGCCAAGCAGCTCATCGCGCAATTGCTCGATGTTTTGAGTGGGAATAAACACCGCAGCCCCCGGACAGGCGTCGCCGTGATGTTCGGAAAGGTGCAAATGCAGGCCATTGCGGCTGATCCCCAGATACAACGGCAGATCGGCCTCGAAACGATGCTCGAATTCGACGCTGAAACCGAGAAAGTCGAGGTAGAACTCACGCGCTTTGCGTTCGTCGAACATCCGCAGGATCGGGATGGCACTGTCGAAAGTCACAGTGGCTTGCTCGGTCGTGGACATGACTATTCCTTTATTGAAAACGATCGATTGTTTGATGTTTGCAGGCGATGCATGTTTGCTGACCCGAACTTGCCATCCAGGGCCTAAGCCTGATGCGGTCAGGCCGCAGGTTTGACCGGAAATGAGACGAAAGGCTTTATCTCCTTCAAGACGAACATGCTCTGCATCTCTTTAATCCCGGGGAGCCTTCTGACCACCGTCATGGCGAAGTCGGCAAAAGAATCCAGGTCGCGTGCCACCACCTGAAGCAGAAAGTCGGCATCTCCGCCGATGCTGTAGCACGCCACGACGTTCTCCAGTTGCATGACTTCCTGCTCGAATTTTCTTGCCTCGGCTTCACTGTGAGAGTCGATGCTGACCCGAATGAACACCATGACACCCAGCCCGATCTTGCGACGGTCCAGCACCGCTCTGTAACCCAGCACATAGCGATGCTCTTCAAGTTGTTTGACCCGTCGCCAGCAGGGCGAGGCAGACATGCCGATCTGATCGGCCAGGGTCTGATTGGTGATCCGGCCGTCCTGTTGCAGGGCCGTGAGGATCCTCATATCAATTGAGCTTAACGTCGGTGAGGTCATAAATACCGTTACTCCGCCTGGATGGGGAAACTTATACCGATTTCAGCCGCTCAGCCAGTAAGAACAGGTGATTTTTTCCGGCTTCAAGCGCGTAGTATTTTTGAACATGGAGCTTGAGCAGGCTCTGTATTCAAGCTGGCTGTTACATTTCAAGGAGTGCTACATGCTGGATCTGACTCAGGTTCTTACGTACTCGGCAGCGCTGGGCATTGCCGCAGCCATTCCCGGCCCTGGCATGGCTGCGCTGGTTGCGCGCAGTGTCAGTGGCGGTGCGCTGTCAGGCTTCTGCCTGCTGGCCGGTCTCATCCTGGGGGATCTGACCTATCTGTCATTTGCGGTATTCGGCCTTGCAATGATTGCCGAACACTTCAATGCGTTGTTTCAGGTCGTGCGTTGGGGGGCCGCGATTTATTTGTGCTACCTGGCCTGGCAGTTCTGGTTCGCAGACCATCAAGCCATAGAAATCGGAAAATCAGCAAAGAAAAAAGAGTTGCTGTCTGCGGTCGCTTCAGGATTGACCATCACCTTGGGCAACCCCAAGACCATTGCCTTTTATCTGGCGCTTTTACCGTTGGTCATCAATCTCGAAACGGTTTCTTTGCAGACGTGGGGGTTGGTTCTGGTGCCGCTGACTGTACTGGTACTGCTGGGGGTAGGGGCAGTGTTCATATTTGCCGCATTGCGCATTCGACATTTATTGTCGAGTGAGCGTGCTCAAAGGAAACTGTTTCGCGGTGCGGCAGCAATCATGGTAGCGGCGGCAGCGTCGATGCTGGTGCGCTGATCTGCCTGGAGGGTAGATGAGGCCGTTGATGGCCTCATCCGGTCAGCCGTTACAGCTCCTTTTTCAGATGCTTCTCGATCTGCTCAAGCGATTTGCCTTTGGTTTCCGGAAGGCACAGGAAGACAAATATCAACGAGCCGACGTTGATGGCCGCAAAGATGAAGAACGTCGGGTTGCCGATGGTATCGACTGCAATCGGGAAGGTGAATGCCACCGATGCGTTGAACAGCCATTGCATCGATACCGCTGTGCCGGTCAGCAATCCGCGCACCTGCATCGGGAACAATTCCGACATCAGTTGTCAACGCCAACTAAAAAGTGACCCCCTTCCGTGCTAAATCGCCAACTTAGTTTTGACCCCCCTCGGGTTCATATTTTCGAGCCGGTTCGGCCCGAGAAGATTTGGTTCCTGCTTTGCGCTTGTCCTTGAGTCGATAGCTTTCACCTGTCATCTGCACGATATGGGCATGATGTAACAGCCTGTCCAGCATGGCCGCTGTCAGTGTTTGATCATCCGCAAAGGTTCCGGCCCACTGGGTAAACGGCAAGTTACTCGTGAGGATCAGGCTGCCTTGCTCGTAGCGCTTGGCGACAACATTGAAGAACAGGTTGGCTTCATCACGACCAAACGGCAGGTAACCGATTTCATCGATGACCAACAACCCGGGGGCCATCACCACACGACTGAAGTATTCCTTGAGCCGTTCCTGGCGGTGCGCAGCGGTCAGTTGCAGCATCAAGTCAGCCGCAGTGACGAAGCGGGTTTTGATACCGGCCATCACTGCCCGGTAGGCCAGGGCGATGGCCAGGTGGCTCTTGCCTACACCACTAGGCCCCAGGAACACGATGTTCTCGGTACGCCCAACAAAACTCAATGCTGCCAGCTCCTGGAGCTGTGCCCGGGGGACGCCGGTGGCAAACGCGAAGTCGTATTGCTCCAGCGTTTTCACGGCGGGCAGCGCGGCAGTTTTCAGCAGGGCCTGTCGAGAGCGTTCACTTCGGGCATCGGTCTCGGCAGCCAGCAGCTTTTCGAGGAAGTCGGCAAAGCTGTCTTCGCCGCTTGCTGCTTGTTGGGCAAGGTGCGGCCAGTCCACCCCGACGCGCTCAAGCTTTAGCCCCTTGCATAGTTCTGTCAGGCGAGCATGTTGAAGGTTCATGCTCTCACCTCCAGCAGTTGCTCATAAACCGACAGCGGATGCTGCAAGCTCTCGTACGGCAGGACCCGTCCCAGGCGTAGGCCTTGGGCGGGTTGTGGGCGCAGGCTCTGTGTTGGCAGTGGTAATAGTACCTGCTGCTCTTGGGCCAGACGTACCGCCGGTTGAACACCCGTCGTGCCGTGAATCCGCTGATGAGCGACTTCGTCGAGCCATTGGCCGATATGTGCGTTGGCCGTCACCACATCCAGCGTCAGACCCGCACTCTTGAGCGTAGCGGCCAACGGGGTAATGAAACTGCCCTTCAGATACCCGTTGAAGCGCTCAACCTTGCCCTTGGTCTGGGCACGGTAAGGGCGGCAGACCTTGGGAATAAAACCAAACTCATCGGCCAGCGCAGCCAATCGGGGATGCCAACGGTGCTGGCCCTCCCCAAAAGCATCTCGCTCGGTGATGATGGTTCCGGCGTTATCAAACAATGCCTGCTCGGGCACGCCGCCAAAGTAAGCGAACGCCTCCCGAAGCCCTGTCAGCCAGGCTTCGCTGTCCTCTCGCTCGGAGAAACGGACAAAGCTTGCTCGACTAAAACCAAGTGTCGCCACGAACGCCTTAAGCGGCTGACGGCCTCGTCGAATGGTGGTGAAGTCCACCTGTATCTGCTTGCCGGGCAGTGTCTCGAAACGTACCACCGGCTCTTCTGCCTTACGTTTGAAGGGGCGAATATAAGCCTTCAGACGACTGACGCCGCCGCTGTACCCCAATGCCGTGATCTCACGCAGCAGGACGGTCGCCGGAATCCAGTGTGGGCGCGCCGCCTCAATACGCTCGTGCAGGTAGTCCTTGAAGGGGTCGATTTTGCACGGACGTGCGGGTCTCACCTTGTCACTGGGTAGCGACCGGGCCTTTCGCAGGTACTTGCGCACGGTGTTACGCGAAATACCCAGCTCACGGGCGATGAATTTGATGCCATGGCCCTGACGGGCCAACACTTTAATTTCCACAGACTGCTCCTGGGTCAACATATTGGCAGCTCAAAGCCGCCAGTTTTACCCAGGGGGGTCAATTCTAGGTTGGCGTTAGGGGGTCATTTTTACAGTGGCGGTGACAATCAGCAGCCAGTAGACCGGCGAGATGCACATCTGCATGAACAGCAGGAACACCAGAATGCAGGCGAGGGCGGTGTAGCTCTGGGTCAGGTTCTGCGGCATGAATTGCAACACGCAACCCAGCGCTGCCTGCATCAGGATGACCATCACCAGCCCGGTCATCAGCAAGTGCCGACGGCCATAACGGCCAATCGCCCAAATGCCGAGCAGGGTCGCGATAACCGATACCACGCCGTTGCCGATGGTGGCGGTCAGCGCGGCGTTGGTGCCCATGCCGGTATTCTTGAGAATGATCGGGGTGTAGTACATAAAGGCGTTAACGCCTGTGAGCTGCGCGGTAAAGCCTAGACCGATGCCGATCAGCAACAACTTGATCACCCAGCCCTGACGCAGCAACTCCCTGGCTTTCGGGCGGTGACGAGCCTCCTCGTCCTGCGCTTTCATCTCGTCCACTTCGCGCTGCGCATCCTGCTTGTTGGTGCGCAGTTGCTCCAGCACATCCTGCGCTTCATCGAAGCGGCCTTTGGACGCCAGCCAGCGCGGCGACGGCGGTACGAAGAATGTACCGACCAGCAGCAACACTCCCGGGACCATGGCGATGGCCAGCATGTAGCGCCAGATGCCAGGTGTGTGCAGCAGAGCGGCCATGACCGCGCTTAGAACGTAGGCGAGCAACTGGCCGCTGACGATCATCAGTTCGTTACGGCTGACCAGTCGCGCACGACGCGACGGCCCGGCGATTTCGGCAATGAACACCGGCACCGTAGCCGAGCCGCCACCCACTGCGATACCCAGCAGGAAGCGCGCAGCAACCATGAACGGAATGGAAGGCGCGATGGCCGTGCCCAGTGCGCCAGCAATGAACAGCACCGACAACAGGCGCAAGGTCAGACGGCGTCCGAAACGGTCGGAGATGTAGCCGCTGGCAAGCGAGCCAAACGCAGCGCCGACGATCAGTGAGGCGGTGATCATTCCTTCGCTGTAGGCATCCAGGCCCAGCCCGCCCTGATCGGTGGGGAGCGTCATGAAAGGCAATGCACCGGCGATGATGCCGGTGTCATAGCCGAACGCCAGCGCACCCATGGTGGCCACGAGCACGGATATAAAAATGAGTCGATTCGGTGAAGCGCTTTGCCGACCTTGCGGATCGGCCGCTGCTGAGGTGCTACTTGAAGACATGAATCTGAAGTCCTTCGTTTGAAACCAGCGTCGCGCCAGTACGTAGATGTCAGGCTTAGGGCGATGTGTTGCGCGCTAGTTCCCTACAAACCCGGTCGGGATTGAATTCTTGAAGGCGCTCTGCGTGCGAGGATGGCTGAAACGATTAACTGCGTCTGGTCATAATGACCATATTTTTCCATTTTTTTGGTCAATAAGACTCAGTCTTTTTGACTGGTAAGTCTGCTATTAATTGATTTTAAAGAGGTTTTTATCTGGCACGCGCGTTGCTCTGACTCCATGAACGAAACTGCACACTCTGGAGTGGATCATGCTCAGCACTGCCCATCGCGACATCATCAAAGCCACCGTACCGATCCTTGAAACAGGCGGCGAGGCACTGACCACTCATTTCTATCGCATCATGCTCGATGAATATCCTCAGGTTCGTCCGCTGTTCAATCAGGCCAACCAGGCTAGTGGCGCACAGCCACGGGCGCTGGCCAATGCGGTGTTGATGTACGCGCGCAATATTGATCGCCTCGAAAACCTCGGGCCGCTGGCGGCGCAGATCGTCAACAAACATGTCGCGCTGCAGATACTGCCGGAGCATTATCCGGTTGTCGGTGCCTGCCTGCTGCGCGCCATTCGCGAAGTGCTGGGCGCAGAGATCGCAACGGATGCAGTGATCGATGCATGGGCTGCGGCGTATCAGCAACTGGCTGACATGCTGATCAATGCCGAGCGCGATGTGTATGAAAGCATCGCCGCAGCACCGGGTGGCTGGCGTGGCGGACGGCTGTTCAAGGTTGTTCGCAAGGTGCCGGAAAGCAGCGAGATCATGTCGTTCTACCTGCAGCCTGTTGATGGTAAACCGGTCATCGCGCACAAGCCCGGTCAGTACATCGGTATCCGGTTGAACACCGAAGGCGGAGAAATTCGTAGAAATTACTCGCTCTCTGCGCCTGCCAACGGTGTGAGCTATCGCATCAGCGTCAAGCGAGAGCAGGGGGGCGTTGCGTCCGGTTACCTGCACGATCAGGTCGCAGTGGACGACACCGTAGAATTGTTCCCGCCCTCTGGCGAGTTCGTGCTTGTCGAAGGCAGCAAACCGCTGGTACTGATCAGCGGCGGTGTCGGCATCACCCCGACGCTGGCCATGGCGGAAGCGGCGTTGCAGGCAGGTGGCCGACACGTCGTGTTTATCCACTACGCGCGTAATGCCAGCGTGCAGGCGTTCCAGGCGGTCATTGATGATTGGCGCGAGCGATATGCGCAGTTTGCGGCGCACGTGGTTTACAGCGAAGCTACGGCCGGTGATGTACCGGCAAATACCGTGACGGGGCTTGCTTCGACGGAGCATCTGCAGCAATGGTTGCCGGAGGACACGGATGTCGAGGCATACTTTCTTGGTCCGAAGCCGTTCATGGTGTTCATCAAGCGCGCGCTGCACGAGCTGGGTGTTCCGGACCGGCAGAGCCATTATGAGTTTTTTGGTCCGGCCGAGGCGTTGGCCTGAGCGCATTCAGATGCGCAGAAGCGCATATCTTTTGAAGCATCCCCTTAAAAAGGCTGCTTCAAGTATTTTTTGAACAGGAGGGCGCACCATGAATCTGGCCGAGCAATATCGAGCTTACATCGCCTGTCTTAACGAACGCCGCTGGCAGGATCTCGGCGATTTCGTCGACGACGATGTGCAATACAACGGCGAGCGGATCAGCGTGGCCGGCTACCGGGCGATGCTGGAAAACGACGTCAGGATTATCCCTGACCTGCGTTTCAACATTGACTTGCTGGTGGTTGAGGCGTCACAGGTTGCTGCCCGCCTGATATTCAACTGCTCGCCGCAGGGGCGATTTCTGGGGCTGGATGCGCATGGCCAGCGTATTACCTTTTCTGAAAACGTGTTCTACACATTCAGCGACGGCAAGATTGTCAGCGTCTGGTCGGTCATTGATAAAGCCGCAGTGGAGCGAGAACTTCGTGGCGGGCCAGCGGCCGTCTCCAGTGACAGAGGCGCCTGAAATTTTCATCGGTGCCTAGCTCATCAGCGCAGTCTTTCCGGCACGCTCGTGGAAGTAACAGCATTTCAGGGCACTCCCCGGTGGCAGCGCAGTCTTTTCTAGACACTTTCACCCCGCGGAGCCCGACATGATCACTGTCCACCACCTGAACAACTCACGTTCGCAGCGCATTTTGTGGCTGCTCGAAGAGCTCGACCTGCCCTACGAGATCAAGCGTTATCAGCGCGACCCGAAAACCAACCTTGCGCCACCCGAGCTCAAGACCGTGCATCCGCTGGGCAAATCACCTGTCATCGAAGATGGCCCGCATGTCGTCATCGAGTCCGGTGCCATTGTCGACTACCTGATTCGCCGTCATGGCGACGGTCGTCTGCAGCCGGACCCGGCCAGCGCTACCTACGATGAGTACGTGCAATGGCTGCATTTCGCGGAAGGCTCGGCCATTCTCCCGCTGATGCTCAACCTGTACGTAGGACGTCTGGGTGACGCTGGCGCACCGCTGCATCCGCGAATCCAGTCAGAGCTGGCCAATTATCTGGGTTACCTGAACGACTCTCTGGGGTTGACGCCTTATCTGTTGGGAGAAGATCTGAGTGGCGCGGATATTCAGATGAGCTTCATTGGCGAGTTCGCCAAGGCTCAGGGAATGCTGCAGCCGTACCCGAATGTGACGGCGTGGGTTGAAAGACTGCAGAGCAGGCCTGCGTACCGCAAGGCTTTGGAGCAGGGTGGGGAATATTCTTTCGCCAAGTAACCGCCATGCCAGAGGCGTTTGCGCCGCGCATAGTCACGAGAAGTGTTCTCCCGGACACCTCTCGTTCCCATGCTCCAGCGTGGTAACGCAGCCCGGAACGGCATGCGACGCGGAGCGCCGCACGATAGTTGCGATGATCGTTCCGCACGCTCTGCGTCGCCAAGGCGCGTACGTTGCCGGTCAGCCTTCGGACAGGCTTATCGAGTCCTGATCCGCTTCGGCCGCCAGCTTCAAGCGGTCGGCCTTGCTGATGTATTTGGCCTTGCTCTGCGGGGCCAGTTTTGCGCTGGCCTTTTTTGCGTGGGCTTTCAGTAGCTGCTGTATTTTTTTACGACGATTCATGCTCTTCAACTCGCTTGCAGATGCGTGGATGATACCAGCTGGAATATCTGCTCATACACGCGTCGATTACCCTACGTTTCCAACCATCTGCCACAGCGACGCCCCGACACCGGTGATGCTCTCTCCGGCAATCAGGCCTGCCGCTGCGGTAATGGCGAAGCGTTCTGTAAGGGACGGCCAGCGACAGTTCACCAGCCAGGTGAGCACCGCGCCAAGGGCCATCATCAGAGATACTGAGGCTGGCAGGACAAAAGCCAGGCCCAGGGCGGCGGCGCTCGGCATGTACCGGGTGCGATGGGCGGGTAACGTGCTGTCGAGGATGCCCAGCAACAACCCCGCCAGCCCGCCGATGAAAATTGCCCAGCGGATACTCGCTGACAATGAATCCAGGCCGTGGGTCAGCGTTTGCGCGACGGCTTTCCAGGTGGCTACCGCCGGGGCGGGCCATTCTTCGGTAAGCAGCATCGATTGCGGGTCCGGGATCAGCGCCATGTAAGCCAGGACGCCGACGATGCTGCCGACGAAAATCCCCAGTGTCTGGGCGATCAACTGTTTACGCGGTGTGGCGCCAATCGCCCGGCCGACCTTGAAGTCGTTCATCAGGTCCGTGCATTGCCCGGCAGAACCTCCGGCCGTGTTGGCGCTCATCAGGTTGATCGGCACCTGCCCGGGCGCGACGATGCCGAAGCTCAGTTGGGATAACTGCCCGATTGCCCCAATGGGAGGAATGCCGGTGGCACCGACCACTCGAGCCGCCACGGCCGCCAGGCAGATTGCCAGGGGAATGGTCAGCAACGCCATCCACAGGTTAATGCCGAACAACAGCGCCTGCAGGCTAACGACCAATATGATCGCCAGTACGAAACCGGCGGCAGGCCCTGCCTTTGGCATTGACCACGTCGTCCCGCCACTGGCTCTGGTGGATTTGTGCAGTGCCCACAAACGAATCACCAATGAGGCCAGGGTCGAGCAGACCATCAGGCTTACACCCGGCCACAGCAACCATTCCACCAGTGCTGCGAACTGCGGGCCGCTGCTGTCGGCCGGTAATATCACCAGCCCCTGTTCCAGCAGCCACGGCCCCACGCCGCCCCAGGCCAGCAGAGCACCGAGCAGCAGGGTCATGCCGACGCGAATGCCGATAATTGCGCCAAACCCCACCAGCAGCAGCGAAGGGTCGGCGGTAAAGGTCAGACGCTCCAGGTGAGCGCTCGGCGACCAGCGCGGGAAGGCCCATATGAACGTGTCGACCCACTTGGCCAGCGCAGACAGCAACGCGGTGCTGAGCAGCACCTTCAAGCGTATTGCGGCTTCGCGCCCATGGTTGTAGATGTGTAGCAGGGTTTCCAGAGTGGCCATGCCTTCGGGAAACTTCAGCGACTTGTCGTTGAGCAGTGATGGGCGCAAGTACCAGGCAATCCAGATCCCCAGAAAACTTACCGAAAAGACCCAGGCGATCATCGGGACGGCATCCAGTTGCTGACCGGTCAGCAAGGTATAAGCCGGAATCGGCGCGACCAGCCCACCGGAAATGATCGACGCAGCCGCCGACGCCACGGTCTGATTGATGTTGCTCTCATGCAGCGTCCACGGTAGGTGCGCGGACGAACGCTTTGACAGGCCTTGCCATATCGCATAACCGATCAACAAGGCGATGATCGACATATTGAACGACCAGCCAATCTTCAACCCGGAGTACACATTGGAAGGTGTCAACAGGATACCGAGCACGACCCCGGTAATGACCGCGCGCAGACTAAGTTCACGCTCGACAGGACTGGCAAGAGGGATCGATGGCGAGGTTGAAAGCATGCGAGTTCCTTTCGGCAATGAGACAAGGCAACCTATAAAGTGAGCGTCATATCGGCCGAAGGTTCATATGGCAGGCTTCGTTGTTGAGTGGCGTTAAGGCATCCGTTTGTCCCGATCTTTGCCGACCGGCTACGCAGGGTGCCTGTTGCGGGAGCATCAGAAATCAGACTCTTAGAAGGACATCGCCACGCGCCCTCTGATGAATTACAGGCGGTGAACCAGAATATCCAGCCCCTCGCCAGTGTGTGGAGTCTGGAAGTAGCGCGTGATCAGCCTGAACTCCGCATCTGTAGCCGCAAAGTCATGCTCTGCTGTTTCGTTACGAGCATGCAGTCTGGCAAGGCAAATATCATCTTCCACATCGAGATAGTGCAGTCGATGCTTAACCTGAGCGTCTTCAGCCAGGCTGCGAAGCCATTGGCGGTCTGCAAGCGTATTGGCTGGGAAATCCAGAACCACGCACATGCCGGACTTCAGCATGTCGATGACCAGAGGGCCGATGATGTCGCGAATCCGATGGGCCAGACGCACGTAGTCCGCCACTGATTTGATCTCGTCAGGGTAGAGCCGAGAGAGCCATTGATCTTCACTGAGCAGGATCGCTGAATGCTCGGTCGCGATTGATTTTGCCAGTGTCGATTTACCGGATGCGATCTTGCCGCACAGCAGGTGAAGTTTCGTGGCGAGCATCAAGGCGTGTCCCTTTTCCAGTCTTAAGGTGTGCATTCCTGAGCAGAGGCGAGGCCGTGACCCTGCGGGAGCCTCTCAGCCAAGCACATTCAGCGCATCATTGAAATGGCACTCGCGATCGTCACCGCAACATGCGCGTCATTCTAGTCGCATAACCCTGCGGCGATCATCCTGCGAACGGCGCGGGCAATATCTTGCGTCGCCTGTCCGGTCTGCTCGCCTGGCAACTGATCGAACATATGCGGCACGCCTGGATAGACGTGCATTTCAACAGGCACTCCCGAACGCGACAGGGTCAGTGCGAATGCCAGGTCCTCTTCAAGAAACAGATCGAGTGCGCCAACGCAGATGAAAGTGGGCGGCAGATCGCTCAGGTCGGTGGCCAGTGCGGGGGAGAACAGGGTCTTGCGATCATCGTCCAGTGCGTAGGCACCGCGCAGGCTTTCCCAGCAAAAATGATTGGCCTGGCGCGACCAGCTGAAAGTGCCGGTAGTCGGGTTGGCTGGCGGAGCGTCAGGCGCGCCAGTGCGGTGATCGAGCATGGGGTAGATCAGCACCAGACCGGCGAGTGTCCGCAGCCCTTTGTTTCTTGCCAGCAGAGCGAGCGCGGCAGCAAGCCCGCCGCCGGCGCTGTGGCCCATGATCACCAGGTTACCGGTGTTCATGCCCAGCGTCGGCCCGTGGCTGAATATCCACTCCAGCGCTGCGTAACAGTCTTCCAGCGGGATCGGGAATGGATGCTCGGGGGCGAGCCGATAATCGACAGCGACGATGATTGCCTTGAGCTCGACGGCTAGCTCTGCGAGGTAATCATCGGCCATCTCCGGGCTGCCCAGAACAAAGCCGCCACCGTGGATATACAGGATGACGGGGGGGGGGTGGGGTGTTCAAGCGGCGGGCCGGGCCGGTAAAGGCATAACCTGATGCCGACGTCCGAAACGCCTGTGGTCCAGTGCTGCTCGCTACGGGCCGCAGTGGCTGCCGTCCAGGCGGCACCGACGCGAGCCCTGATCCCGGGCAGGGTCTGATGTGTCCAGCTACCCGCAGGCTCATCCATGAACGAGTGATAGGCCGGGTCCAGCAATTCATTTGCGTTCAACGGTTGTCCCCGATGCGCAGGAGGTGCACAGGAAAGTGCCCTGTGCACCTTCAGTGCCTAGAGCCAGGCTTTGATCTGCGTGCAGACTGCCGGCGTGGAAATGCCATAACGATCATGCAGTGTAGGCAGCGCTCCAGCGTCGAGAAAAGCGTCCGGCAGGGCGATCTGCCTGAAGGTCGGTGTAACGCCATTGCGCAGCAACACCGTCGCCACTGCTTCGCCCAGCCCGCCGATAATCGAGTGGTTTTCGGCGGTCACCACCAGACGGCCTGGTTTTCTGGCTTCCGCCAGAATGGTCTGCTCGTCCAGCGGCTTGATGGTCGGCACGTGCAGCACCGCAACATCGACACCGTCGGCCTGGAGTGCCTTGGCCGCTTCCAGGGCACGCATGGTCATCAGGCCGGTGGAGATGATCAGCACGTCGTTGCCGGTGCGCAGGGTCTTGGCTTTGCCGATCTCGAATGTGTAACCGTATTCGTCCAGCACCAAGGGCACGTTACCGCGCAGCAGGCGCATGTACACCGGGCCCTGATGCGCTGCGATCGCAGGGACCGCCTGTTCTATTTCCAGTGCATCACAGGGGTCGACGATCATCAGGTTGGGCATGGCGCGAAAGATCGCCAGGTCATCGGTGGCCTGATGGCTGGGGCCGTAGCCGGTGGTCAGGCCCGGCAGGCCGCAGACGATTTTGACGTTGAGGTTGTCCTCGGCAATCGCCATGCAGATGAAGTCGTAGGCGCGACGCGAGGCGAACACCGCATAAGTGGTCGCAAACGGTACGAAGCCTTCCCGAGCCATGCCCGCAGCCGCGCTCATCAGCAACTGTTCGGCCATGCCCATTTGGTAGAAACGTTCAGGGTGCGCTTTGGCGAAGATATGCAGGTCGGTGTATTTCGACAGGTCAGCCGACAGCCCGACGATATCCTGACGTTGCTCCGCGAGCGCCGCCAATGCATGACCGAACGGAGCCGGGCGGGTGGCCTGACCCTCGGAGGCGATGGACGCGATCATCGCCGAGGTAGTGAGTTTTTTCTTCGGGGCAACGGACGGAGCCGAGGTGTTATTGGCAGAGCTCATACGGTTTTCCCCTCGTCGAGGTTGTTCAGTGCGACGTCCCATTCGTGCTCATCCACGCGGATGAAGTGGGTCTTTTCACGGGTTTCCAGAAACGCCACGCCCTTGCCCATTTTCGTGTCGCAGATGATGACCCTGGGCTGAGCGCCGACGTGTTGGCGGGCCGCGTCGAAGGCTGCGACCAGTGCGTTCAAGTCGTTGCCGTCGACGCGCTGGGTAAACCAGCCAAACGCCTGCCAGCGATCCACGATAGGTTCGAAAGCCAGCACTTCACTGGAGTGGCCATCGGCCTGCTGGTTATTCACATCGACGATCGCGATCAGGTTGTCGAGTTTCCAGTGCGAGGCGGACATGGCCGCTTCCCAGGTCGAGCCTTCGTTCAGCTCGCCGTCCGACAGCAGGTTGTAAACGAAAGATCTTGAGGCCTTGCGCTTCAGCCCCAGGCAGGCACCTACCGCAATGCCCAGACCATGACCTAGGGTCTGTTCCCGTTTCGACGTAACCCATTGATCTCTATGAGAACAGGCCCGTATTGTTGGAGTTCTCACACAACACCAATACGAGCCTGCAATGCCCCGATTAATGCTCAGTGATGAGCACTGGCCGAAGCTTCGAGAAATTTTGCTGCACGAATCGATCTACAACAAGCGAGATTTGCGCACCACGGTTGAAGGCATGCTGTACCGCATGCGTGTGGGTTGCCCTTGGCGAGACCTGCCGAAAGCGTTTGGAAACTGGAGCAAGGTCTACAAGCGGTTCAATGCCTGGTCTGCTTCAGGCAAGTGGGTCAAGGTGCTTGAGGTGCTGATGACCGATCCTGACATGGAGTGGGTTTTCATTGATGGCAGTTATGTAAAGGCTCATCAGCACAGTGCAGGTGCTGCCAGCACGCAGGACCAGGCCATCGGAAAAAGCCGAGCCGGTAACACCAGCAAGATTCACCTGGCTGTAGACGCTTGTGGGCTGCCCATTGCATTTGACGTGACCGGAGGCCAGACCAATGATTGTTCGCAGGCGGCCTCGTTGATTGCCAAGATGCCCAATGCAGAAGTGATCATTGCGGACAAGGGCTACGACACTGAAGCGATACGCGCTCAGGTCGAGCAGCAAGGCAGCAAAGTGGTGATTCCACGAAAGCGCAATTCTCTGAAAGGGAACGCAGATCTGGACAAAGGGTTATATCGCAATCGACATCTCGTAGAAAACGCCTTTGCCCGGTTGAAGCATTTCCGGGCGGCGGCTTCTCGGTTCGACAAACTCAAGAGAAACTATGAAAGCGTCATAGCAATGGCCTGCGCTTTTCTGTGGCTGCCAATGTGAAACGGGAACAGACCCTAGCGAACCGCCGGTTATTTCCATTCCGGGGGTGTAAGTCGCCATCCCGGACATGGGCAAACGGCTGTCATCCGAGCCGTAGGTTTCCAGTTCATCGAGCGGGACGATTTCCGCCTCTATCAATGCCGCGTACAGCGCAATGGTATAGTGGCCGATCGACAGATAAAAGCGGTCGCGCTGCTCCCATTCAGGGTCTTCAGGCCGATAGTTCAGCGCGTGAAAATAGGACACGGCGAGCAGGTCCGCAGCGCCCAGTGCCTGTCCGACATAACCCTGGCCCTGAACCTGGCCCATGCGTAATGCGTGCCGGCGAATGTTATGGGCACGCTGCGCCAGCGAGGTTGAAGGCGCAGATAAAGTAGTGGCTGTCATGGTGATTACTCCGTTGACTCAACGATTGACCGAGGCGGCAGGGATGCGCAGCACCAGATAGGCGCCGATGAACAGCACGCCAGTAATCAGGTACATGCCAATGGCGCTTGAGCCGGTCGTGGTGGTGATCCAGCCGATCAGGTAGGGCGAACAGAAGCCCGCGAGATTGGCGAAACTGTTGATTCCGGCGATCCCGGCGGCCGCCGATACCCCGCCCAGCAGGGTGGTAGGCAGCATCCAGAACAGCGACGATGCCGAGAGAATGCCTGCTGCGGCGAGGCACAGGCTGAGCACCGACAGCAGCAGATTGCCGCCGAACAGCGCTGCCAGGCTCAGCCCGAGCGCGCCTGCGATCATCGGCCCGACCAGGTGCCAGCGGCGTTCTCGATGCTTGTCGCCGCTGCGCCCCATCAACAGCATCACGACGATTGCGCACAGGTAGGGAAGGCTGGTCATCAGGCCGATATGCAGCGGGTCGGAAACGCCTGCATTGCGAATCAGCGTCGGCAACCAGAAGGTGATCGCGTACTGGCCCATCACCACGCAGAAGTAGATGCATGCCAGCAGCCACAGACGCTTGTCGCGAATGAAGGCGCCTACCGACGCGTGTACCACTTTCTGGCTGTTGTCCTCTTGCAGTTCCTTGTTGACCAATTCCTTTTCTTCAGCAGACAGCCATGTCGCCTGATGCACGCCATCCTTCAGATAGCTCAGTACCAACAAGCCGACGATCACCGTCGGGATCGCTTCAAGGACGAACATCCATTGCCAGCCGGCCCAGCCATGAACGCCTGCGAAGCGGGTCATGATGTAGCCCGACAGCGGACCGCCGATCATGCCGGACAGCGGGATGGCGATGAACCAGAGCACGGTCATGCGCGCGCGGCGATAAGAGGGGAACCAGTACGTCAGGTACAGCAGCAGGCCCGGTGCCAGACCGGCTTCCGCCACGCCGAGCAGAAAGCGCAGGGCATAGAACTGCCAGGCGGTTTCGACAAAGGCGAAGAGGGCGGAAATGATGCCCCAGGAGATCATGATGCGGGCGATCCAGCGTCTTGCCCCGACGCGATGAAGGATCAGGTTGCTGGGCACTTCGCAGAGGAAATAGCCGATGAAGAACATGCCGGCACCGAGGCCGTAGACGGTCTCGCTGAACGACAGGTCGTTCATCATCTGCAGCTTGGCGAAGCCGACATTGACACGGTCCAGGTACGCGCACAGGTAGCACAGCATCAGGAACGGCATCAGTCGCCAGGCGGTCTTGCGGTAGGCATTGGCGCGCGTGGTCGACACCGCGTCGAGGGTCATGGTGGTTATCATGATGGTCTGATCTCTTGTTTTTATAGACCGCCAGGCATTCGCCCGGCGTATCGTCGATCCAGAACAAACACGGGCTGTTTGCCAGCCCGTCCACACGCGGTCAGTGAATCAGCATGCCGCCGTTCACATCCAGCGTGATACCGGTGAGATAGGACGACAGGTCGCTGGCCAGAAACAGCGCGGCATTGGCCACGTCCTGCGCTGCGCCCAGGCGGCCCAGCGGAATGCCGTCGATGATCGCGTGGCGTCGCTCATCCTGCATCAGACCGCCGGTGATATCGGTATGAATCAGGCCGGGGGCGATGGAATTGACACGCACCTGATCAGGCCCGAATTCACGTGCCATCGCCTTGCCCAGCCCCAGCACGCCGGCTTTCGCTGCACTGTAGTGAGGGCCACCGAAAATGCCTCCGCCACGCTGGGCGGAAACCGAAGACATGCAGACGATGCTGCCCGAGGATTGGGCGCGCATGGTCGGGATCACCGCTTGCGACATGAGCAGAGTGCCGCGCAGGCTGACGTCGAGCACCTTGTCGTAATCGCCAGGGCGGATGTCCAGAGTCTTGATGGGCTGTGTGATACCCGCGTTATTCACCAGAATGTCAATACGACCGTAGTGCGCGATGATTTTGCTGACGGCTTCGTGAACCTGTTTTTCATCGGCGACGTTGGCTGCCACGCCCAAGTGGCCTTCACCCAACGCGGCAGCGGCATCGTGTGCAGCGGATTCGTCCAGATCGATAATGACCACGCGTGCGCCATGGCGGGCGAACGTGACCGCGGTTGCGCGACCGATACCGCGCTCCGACGCCGCGCCGGTGATGACTGCGATTTTGCCTTGAAGAAGCATGAGGGATACCTCTGATTATTGTTGTTGGGTTCGATTCGGGTGATCGATGACTTCAGAGTGTTCCCGGTGCCGGTTCTGAGCAATGCCGCAAAAATCACTGGGTGCTGAAAAAAATTCACCTCTCGTCAATCCGCAATACCAGTGGTTGAATGCATGAAACTCGAATAATCGGACACATCGGAGTGTTCATGCAGCCTGATGACGATGCACCTCTGAGCCTGCCACCGCTGAAAGCGCTTCAGGCCTTCGAACAGACTGCCCGCTTCGGCAATCTGGCCAGAGCAGCCGAGGTCCTGGACCTGACACCCTCGGCAGTCAGTCACCAACTGGCCAGACTGGAGGCTTTGATCGGACGGCAATTGTTCGTCCGGGCCGCGCGTGGTGTCACGCTCACGCCGGTCGGCGAGCAGTATCTGAAAGATGTCTCGGGGGTGTTGCACAGCCTTGCCGTCGCGACCGAACGTGCGGCAAGCGATGTCAGTCTCGATTGCTTGCGCCTGCATTCCGCGCCCAGTTTCGGGCTGCTCTGGCTAATGCCGAGGCTGGAGGCGTTTCGGGTAAGCCACCCGGATATCCAGATCAACCTGTCGTGCTCTTATGAGTCGCTGCATTTCAGCCGGGACAAGATCGATGTCGATATCCGTCATGGCAGACCAAACTGGCCGAGCTACGAAGTGCGCACCCTGCGTGACGAGAAATTCGCTGTGCTGGCGTCTCCGCAACTGCTGGCGCGTCGCCCGGTGCACAGCGCAGCGGACTTGCTCGACCGCGAATTGATTCTCTCCGAAGCCACGTTGCTCAAATGGCCCGAATGGTTTGCCCGGCATGGACTGGCTCGCCCGGAAAAGCCTTATGCGCTGAGTTTCGACCGTTCGTACATGACGCTGGAAGCCGCCAGTCACGGCTTGGGTTTTGCGCTGGAAAGCACCTTGCTGGCGCAAAAGTATCTGGGCACTGGCGAACTGATCGAAGTTGCGCCTCAAGAATTGACTGCACCGGTTGCAGCGCATCATCTGGTCTTTCCCAGGGCCCATTCCGGCTTCCCCAGAGTCAGAAGATTTCTTGAATGGATGGAGCATGAGTTAGGGCAGGGGTTTGTGTTTTGAGCCGCCCCGCTTATGTTTTAGCCTCTTTGCCAAGCGTGAGCATGGCATAGGGCATGGCTTCATTCTCATGCGGTCTGAATAAGCCTCACCATGGAGATGTCATCATTTATGGAAAATAAACTGGTTTCCAGGACCGCAGTCGTTACCGGCGCGGCTCAAGGCATCGGTGCCGCCATTGCAAAACTCTTTGTGCAACAAGGCTGCTTCGTTTACGTCACTGATATTAACGACGACCTTGGTAATGCGGTTGCAGGCAACTCGATTCATCCAGCGGCCATCCTCACCCCCATGTGGGAACCCATGTTAGGTAGCGATGCCGGTCGTGAGGAACGAATGGCTGCGCTGGTTCAAGACACTCCGCTCAGGCGATTCGGAATGCCTGAAGAAGTGGCCGCTCTGGCCTTGCTGCTCGCGTCGGATGACGCCACCTACATCACGGGCAGTGAGTTCAACATTGAGGGTGGTCTGTTGGCTGGGACGGCTGCTACTCCGGCAGTCCTGAACGACAGCTAAACTAGGGACATTAAGATCGCGCCTGCGAAAGACAGTTTTTTACCGATTCTGTTGAATAAGTCGTCTACCAATGATCAGCCCGTTTGAGAAAACCAGTTTTTTCAACACAGCCGGCCCAAAGCTGCCCTTCGCGGGGAAAAAAATCATGGCTAAGTGCTACCGGTCGCAAAATACCGCAGCGGTGATGCTTGATAATCGTTTTTCTGAGAGACTGAAATTCGACAAATACGAAAAGAGAGTCGCGCTTCAGTAACTCTTTTCCTCCTTCAATTTGAACCACGCCGCGGAACAGGATTCTGCGGCCGTTGGGAGATCCGTTTGCTTAATGTCCCCAAGGATCTGATCGGTGATGACCGCCTGTCTCATGTGCTGAGTGCCAGCGAGAGACTGACCTGTGCGGCCTCGGTGGAGGAGGTCGTCGCTGTGTTGAGGGACACGGCGCGCGCTGCGGTAGGCGCGGAGGGCATTGCGGTCGTCATAGAAAATGAAGGCCGCTGTTCTTATGTAGCCGAAGATGCGGTCTCTCCCCTTTGGCAAGGACAGAGCTTCCTGATTGACCATTGTGTATCTGGTTGGACGATGCGCCATGGTGAGACGGTTGCGATCCGTGACGTTTGGCTCGATCCACGCATCCCGCAGGACGCTTACGCGCCGACCTTTGTCCGAAGCCTCGTGATGGTGCCCATCGGTAGACCTGTTCCGTTCTCGGCGCTTGGCGCTTACTGGTCCGATGTTCGCGATCATGATCCCGATACGATCAAACTGTTGGAAAGTCTGGCGCGACTGGCAACCATCGCAATCGAGAATGCGCGCCTGACCCAGGCACGCAATCGCGGGGCGGCACTAAGGACCACTCAGAATCGAATCCTGGAGCTGGCTGTAGAAGTAACAACCCTGAACGTTACCCTGGATGCAATCGTCCGCGAAGTGGAAGCGCTGTCAACGTCGGGATTCGTGGGGAGCATCGTGCTCCTGGATGAAGACATGTATCACGTGGAGCATTGTGCCGGCCCGAGTCTGCCTGACGCTTACACTGACGCTCTCAATGCCATTGCTGTCGCCCCGTTCCAGGGCTACCAGAGCGCATTAATGGCAGTGGCCGACATCATGATCGACCCACGCTGGAGCGAGTTCCGCGATCTGGCCGTCGGACATGGGCTGCTCGTCTGCTGGTCGGTTCCTATCCGTTCGGCGCAGGGCGCACTGCTCGGTGCGTTCGTCCTGTACCACCGTGAGCTGCGTGAGCCATTGCCAGCGGATATTGAGATCATCAACTTCGTGGCTCATACGGTCGGACTGATTGTTCACCGTGCACGAACGGATTCCGCGATCCGTATCAGCGAGTCGAGATTGCGTCTTGCCGTCGACCACGCCGATGTGGGTTTCTGGGACGTGGATCTGGTTCATGACACGCTGGTTTGGCCTTCACAAACCAAGGCGATGTTCGGCATCTCGGCTAACGTGAAGGTCACGTTGCAAGATTTCTATGATGGTTTGCACCCCGAGGATCGTGATGCGACGATCGACGCCTTCCTGGCGGCCGCAGATCCAGAGCGTCGCGCGCTCTACGAGGTCGACTACCGCACGGTTGGCCGAGAGGACGGCATCGTTCGCTGGATCGCGGCAAAGGGGCGCGGGGTGTTCAATGCAGCCGGTGTCTGTTTGCGCGTCACCGGCACCGCAATCGAAATCACTGCTCGCAAGGCTGCCGAGGAGGAGTTGAGGGAGCTTAACGACACCCTTGAAAGGCGAATTGTCCAGGCCATCGCCGAGCGCGAGGAGGTCCAGCAGACGCTGCGCCAGAGCCAGAAGATGGAAGCAATGGGGCAGCTTACCGGCGGCGTTGCGCATGACTTCAATAACCTGCTCACGCCCATTGTGGGCACGCTCGATCTGCTTCTGCGACGTGGCGTGGGTGGCGATCGAGAGCAACGTCTCATCTCGGGCGCAATGCAATCGGCGGAGCGTGCCAAGACGCTGGTACAGAGACTGCTAGCCTTCGCGCGCCGTCAGCCGTTGCAGACGGTTCCGGTCGATGTGGCCAAATTGCTGAGCGATATGGGCGATCTGGTGGCCAGAACGGCCGGGCCGAAAATCAAAGTGGTCGTCGACGCTCCAGAGAATCTGCCCGCTGCCATTGCCGATCAAAACCAGCTGGAGATGGCTGTTCTCAACCTTTCTGTGAACGCGCGTGACGCGATGATCGGGGGCGGCACCCTGTGCATATCTGCCGGTACGGTGCTGGTAGGCGATGGGCATCGTTCGAAGCTGCCGAAAGGCGAATACCTCTGTTTAACCGTCGCAGATACGGGCACTGGCATGGACGCTGCCACGCTTGGCCGAGCGGTGGAGCCATTCTTCTCCACAAAGGGTGTCGGCAAAGGGACTGGTCTGGGTCTTTCGATGGTGCATGGGCTGGCATCACAATTGAACGGTGCTCTCACGATTCAGAGTTCGCCAGGTTTCGGGACGAAAGTGGAGCTGTGGTTGCCGCGCAGCATGACCGTGCCAGCAGCGGCTTTGCACATTGTCGAGGCGTCAGAGCCGCAATTGACGCGCGGGATCGCGCTGCTGGTCGACGATGAGGAACTGGTACGGGCAAGCACCTGTTACATGCTGGCCGAGCTGGGTTACCGCGTGATCGAGGCCGGGTCAGGTGAAGAGGCCATGCAACTGATAGCCAACGGGCAGGCATTTGATCTGCTGATCACTGACCACCTCATGCCGGGTATCAACGGGACCGATCTGGCCCGGGTGGTCCGCTCCTCAAGGCCTGGAACCGCGGTCCTTCTGGTCTCCGGGTATGCCGAACGTGAGGGCCTTGATCCGGATCTTCCGCGGCTCACAAAGCCGTTTCGCAAAAGCGAACTTGCAGCATGCCTTGCCCCGCTTCACGGCAAGGGCGGCGGCCCCGCGTCAGAAGCTTATGGCTTGGCACCCTGACCTTCGCCAGAGTACGGGGTGAAGGCCGTCGTTCCTGTCAGCTCGGCTTTGGCAGTCAATGATGTGCCGCTCATCCCAGGCTACGGCCTCGCACCTGCCGACGGGATGATCATCGACGCTACGCCTCTAAACCTCCTTGGGCTGTGAAAATTTGCAGGGTTGGCCGCTAGCGCTTATATCCGCCCCTCAAACGGCCAGCCGATGCGCTTTCCAAGCATCACCGTCCTCGCTTTGCGAGCCTGTCCACAGCAGCTGCTTTTCCGGCGCACTAAACATCGAACGCAGGTTTTTTTCGATGGTGTTGCACAAGTCTTCCATGCGAATCTGGTGCTGACTGCTGCCGAAGGGCGCTTGCAGGTCGGTGCCGATACGGTCCATTGCCAGTAGGAGGCTGCCGACTACTGTGGATATCGCCGGGGTGAACCAGCCCAGGGTGGTTACCATGCTCAGTGGCATGATGACGCAGAACAAGGTGCTGAACAGCTTCGGAAAATAGACGTACGGGTAGGGCAGAGGTGTGTTGGCGATGCGTTCCATGCCGCCCTGGCAGTTGGACAGTTCGACCATGGTCGACTCCAGTCGTGCCAGACGAATGCTGTCGATGCGTCCCGCTGCAAACTCTTCGGAGATGATGGCTGCCGAGCCGTTCAGAATGTCATTGGGAAAGTTATTGCTATCAGAGGCCCGACGAATTTCGGCGTCCGACAACAGTCCGTCGAGTTTTGCGGTGCCGACATCGCCTTTGAGATGGGCCCGCAGTGCCCGCAGGTAGGCCACGTGGCGATGAAACAGCACTTCTTTCACCGAGTTGTTGCGATCATCGGTATTACCTTCAATCAGTGTAATCACCTGGCGGCCAAAGCTGCGTGAGCTATTGACCATCGCGCCCCACAACGTACGCGCTTCCCACCAGCGGTTGTAGGCACTTGTGTTGCGAAAGCTGATCAGCACGATCAATGCCGAGCAAAGCAGCGTGAGAGGCATCAGCGGGAAATCGATGCCCTTGCCTTCGATCAGCATGACATCCATCGTCACAGCCAGGTCCCAGAGCAGAAGCCAGAACAGCGACCAGCCAACATAGGTCACTGTTCTGCTGATGCACCGCCATTTTTTTTCGAAAAGACCCGTCATTACGGCACTCCCTTGCTGGGTTGGAAAAAGGCTGTGCATGTTCATTGAACACGCTATGCCGCGAACTTACGCCGCTTGCCTTAAAGCCCGCTTAATTTCCAGGTGCGTAATCTTCAACACGGTTTGCTGTGCTGTTTCGGCTGGAGCCTTTGAGTTCGGCATGCACAGGTCATGCACTGGAACCGTCAACGGATCCGGGACCACACAGCCTTTGTCGATCCTGTTCAATTGGCGGGTAGCCGGACGTTTCGCTGTTTCTGGCGTTGTTTGATCGACACTTCGCTGCATTGCTTTCGCGCAACTACTCGTTCCGGACAAGCCCGCCTCAGCGTTTTGCTGTTCAAACTCCGTAGACCGAGAGGGAATTTCCATGCACATCAACCGATCCGCCCCACAACCGCCCGGTATCGAGATGGAGAGCTTTCGAATCGCGTCTGACGCGCCTCTTGCTTCCAGTTCTGTGCGGTCCGTCAGCTCCCGGTGCGCAGGACAATCTGCATGCGATTACTGATTACCTGAAGGATCATGTGTTCGCTGCACACAAATTGCCGTTGACCGACTCATTGGAGGACCACGCTGCCATTCATGCTCATAACGAGCAGATCGATGCGCTGATCGATGCGCGCGCCAGGCGTTTGAGCGAGCAGGGCGAAACCCGTGCAAGCATCGGAGAAACATTTGCCAAGGCGGAAAAGTTCGACCGATTGGCGACTACGGCATCAAGCGCGTTACGGGCCACGCCATTTGCCGCGGCTTCGGTGCTTCAGTACATGCAACCGGCGATTAACAAGGGCGATTGGCTACCTGCTCCACTCAAGCCGCTAACCCCGTTTATTTCCGGGGCGCTGTCGGGAGCGATGGACCAGGTGGGCACCAAGATGATGGATCGCGCGACGGGTGATCTGCATTATCTGAGCACCTCGCCGGACAGGCATCCATGATGCGATGGCTACTTCCGTGAAACGCCACTCGCCAGGGCTTGGCAGGCAGGTTGTGGACATGGGGATTGCGGTGCAAACGTACTCGGCGCGCAACGCAGTACGCACGGTATTGGCGCCGGCACTGGCGTCCAGACCAGCAGTCCAGAGTGCTGTTGACATCAGCGTGTCGGCGGCGGGTGGTCTGGCTGCCAACGCAGGCTTTGGCAACCGCATGCTCAGTGTGCAGTCGCGCGATCACCTGCGTGGTGGTGCATTCGTGCTCGGCCTGAAGGATAAAGAGCCCAAGGCTGACCTGAATGAAGAAACCGACTGGCTCGATGCTTACAACGCGATCAAGTCGGCCAGCTACTCAGGTGCGGCGCTTAACGCTGGCAAGCGGATGGCCGGCCTGCCACTGGACATCGCGACTGACGGGCTCAAGGCGGTGAGAAGTCTGGTCTCGGCAACCGGTCTGGTACAAAACGGTGTTGCCTTGGCGGGCGGTTTCGCAGGGGGAGGCAAGTTGCAGGAGATGGCGACGAAAAACATTACCCATCCGGCGACCAGTGCTGCGGTCAGTCAGTTGACCAACCTGGCGGGTTCGGCAGGCGTTTTCGCAGGCTGGACCACCGCTGCACTGGCGACTGACCCTGCGGTTAAAAAAGCCGAGTCGTTCATACAGGACACGGTGAAGTCGACTGCGTCCAGTACGACAGGTTATGTCGCCGACCAGACCGTAAAACTGGCGAAAACCGTCAAAGACAAAGGCGGGGAAGCGCTCGTCAATACCGGTGCCAGCTTGCGCAACACGGTCAATAACCTGCGTCATCGTCCCGCTCGTGAAGCGGATATCGAAGAGGGTGGTATTGCGGCTTCTCCAAGTGAAACACCGTTTCAGCCTGGGCGGTCGTAAGCAAACTGTAAGTTGCAATTAGACGGTAAAAAGGGGTGGGCTCAACGAGTGAGGCCACCCCTTTTTTCCAGCTGTCCGGTTGGGATTCAAAGCTCTGTGTGTTGGGTCGAGGCCTTGGTTTTATCATAGGCATGTTTGACATCGGTCATGGCGATGTTGCTGGTCTCCAGCTGCAGGTCTTCGCTGTCGCTTTTTACCAGTGCGAACTTGCCGTGATTAGCGTCTACACCGTCCAGCTTGATATTCATGTCATCAAACTGCTTTTCACCATTGGTGCGAACCAGCGTTCCGAAATTGTTGGCTTCGAAACCAGTGATGTTCAAATGAGTGTTCGCGTTAAGTTGGACAACCTTATCGTCTGCGTTTTCAGCACTGCTGTTTTTGATTTGCAGATTGGTCACCTTTGCGCCTCCCTCGCCCTTGACGGTGATCATGTCCTCCCCGACGTTTTCGGCGTGCACGTTATCGATGGTGACTTGCTGGGCGTCCTTGGCTTTCACGTGTATGCCATCCACTTCGTTCTCACCCAGGTTAGCGTTTTTCAAGGTGGCGCCTTCTGCCAGTTCGAACAAAGGCTTCTGGTTTTCGCTCTGGTCTCCGTTACCCATCGACTTGTCGGCGGTGAAGGTTGCGCCGTGTGCGTCATAGACTGTGTTGGCAGCGACTTTGATGGTGTCTTTCACCACAATGACCTTGCCTGCCTGGTCGTTGGCGCCCGCTGTATCCGAAACCGGACCCGTGCCTGAGGTATGGTTGGGGTTGGCCAGTTGCGGTGTGATTTGCGGTGTTACGCCACCATCGTTCTCGCTGCTGCCTTCGACAGAAGGCGTGTTGCCACCTGTTGCAGTGGGTGCAGGGCTATCGCCGCCGTCACCGCCTGTTGCAGTCGGCGTATCGCCACCGCCATCGCCCGTTGCGGCTAGCGTACTGCCGTCACCGCTGTCCCCGCTATCGGTTGAAGGCGTACCGAGCCCGCCATTGTTCTGAAAAGGGTCCTGCCACTCGCTCGAGTCCTGATCTGTGTCCTGTTTTTTATTAAGGTTCATGAGCATCTGCAGCAGTGAAACAATCAATGCACTGAACAGCTTGATGAGGTTGGACTCGGGGTTTGCTGTGTTGTTGGCATCCTGCGGGCTCTGCACGCTGTTGTCAGGTTGCCCGAAACTGACGTTTTTCGGTGCGGCGCTGTTGAACAGCATGGCACCAGCGTCTACGGCCTGTGGGGCGTTCTCATCGTGGAAGGTGTTTGTCTGCGGGCTTTTTTCACTCAGCGCCGAGAAGTCCAGCGCGGCTGACGTGGGTTGGTAGGGTGTGGGGGTGATACCGATGCTCATGATGTTTTACCTCGATGGGGTGGACATATGAACCAGCGTCGTCTTCCGGATTTACCAGCGTCGGTCGCCGTGTCCCTGTCAGTTCTATAGGTCGACGAGGAATTCGCCAGATGTCGCTCGAAGTGAGTGGCAAAGCGAGGTGAGCGGTTCCCGTTTCGCCGCTATTGATGGCGATGTTTTCAATACGCCATCCCTGGTGCGCTTGACGAGCACACGGAACCAAAACGCCTTTACATTCGACTCAGTGCGGAACACACCGACAGAAAAACGGTGTGGTCTCATATCGCACTCAGAGGCCGTGAAATGAACAATAATGACTCGTACCACACCCTGATAAATGAAATCTGCGCGCTCAGCCTTATTTCCACGCCTGAACGTTTTTACGAGTCTGCCAATTTCAAAATCAGCGAAGTGGACTTCACACTTCAGTATCAGGATCGCGATGAGGGCCGTGCTGTTTTGATTTACGGCGACATGGGAGCGTTGCCGACACGCAATCGTGACGCTGCATTGCTGGCGTTGATGGACATTAATTTTCATATGTTCTCGGGTGCCCATAGCCCGGTTTTCTCCTGGAATGCTCAGACCAGTCGGGTATTGCTTATGGGTTCCGTGAGCCTGGAGCGAGCCTCTGCCGAAGGCGTGCTGCTGTTGATGAAGTCGTTCGCTGATTTGGCGAACGAGTGGCGCGAGCATGGGTTCATCGGGCGGGTCAAAACAGCAGGTGCCCCGGTTGAGCAGCCTGTTGCCACGGCAGCCAAACGCGAGAGCCTGTCGGCCTCAGGGAGGTTTCAATGAACACTCCGCGAATCGGTGGATCGGGCGGCATCGAGCTGGCCCGGATAAACCAGCAGCACGATGCTATTTCCGCCCAGACCGCTCACCCGAATGCAGTGACGCCAGGCATGAATCCGCCGCTGACTCCCATCAGGCAAGGCCGCACGCAGCAGAAAGCTCGGCTACCGGTGCCGCGCGGCTGAATGTTGCGGCGCGACACACGCAGCTTTTGCAGGCCTTCAAGGCTGAGCCTGCGACGGCTCCGGTCAGCGGCGCGCCGATGATCAGCTCGCGTGCCGCGTTATTGATTGGCAGCTTGCTGCAAGCTGAAAAGCTGCCTTTTGAAGTCATGGCCGAGCGTCTCTCCCCTGAGCGCTATCAACTGAAGCAGTTTCATGGTTCGGACTTGCAACAACTGCTGGACAAGTTTACCCAGCCGGGTCAGGCCCCCGACAAAGCCGAAGTCGGTCAACTGATCAAGGGCTTCGCGCAATCGGTCGCCGATCAACTGGAGCACTTTCAGTTGATGCATGACGCTACGCCCACCAAGACAGGCCCGCATGCCAACGAGGATCGGGCGACTCTTGCCGTCAGTCAGACAGCCGTTGGCGAGTACGCCGGTCGTGCGAGCAAGGCAATCGGCGAAGGGCTGGGCAAAGGCATCGTGTCGCTGGATGATCACATCGCTGCACTGGATGTGAGCCTGCAAAGTGCCGAAGAGGGCGCCAAGGACGCTTTGCACGCTAACAGACAGGCGCTGGTTGATGCGAAAACCACTCTGGTCGGCCTGCACGCCGATTTCGTCAAGTCGCCAGAGGCCAAACGCCTTGCTTCGGTCGCCGCACATACACAACTGGACACCGTCGTCAGTGATCTTGTCACTGCCCGCAACTCGGTTGGCGGCTGGAAAGGTGCCGGGCCGGTTGTTGCGGCTGCGGTTCCGCAGTTCATGTCGTCAATGACGCACCTGGGTTATGTGCGTTTGTCTACCAGTGACAAGCTGCGAGAGGAGGTGCCTGAGACCAGCAGCGACGCCAGCATGCTCAAGGCGGCGATAACCGGAATGGTCGCGGGCATTGCCCACGAGACAGTCAACAGCGTAGTGAAACCGGTGTTTCAGGCTGCCTTGCAGAAGACTGGCCTGAACGAGCGCTTGAACATGGTGCCACTCAAGGCTATCGATACCAATTCGGTGATTCCTGACCCCTTCGAACTGAAAAGCGAGCACGGTGAGCTGATCAGAAAAACGCCCGAGGAAATCGCTCAGGACAAGGCTTTCGTCAAGGGCGAACGCGCGGTGCTGAACCAGAAGAAGGTCCAGGGTTCGTCCACCCATCCGGTGGGTGAACTGATGGCTTACAGTGCCTTTGGTGGTTCACAGGCCGTGCGCCAGATGCTCAACGATTTACACCAGATCAATGGTCAGACGCTGAGTGCAAGAGCCTTGGCATCCGGCTTTGGCGGGGCGGTGTCTGCCAGTTCGCAAACGCTTTTGCAGTTGAAGTCGACGTATGTCGATCCCGCAGAGCGCAAAATTCCGGTAGTCACGCCAGACCGAGCCGAGACAGAGCTGAAAAAGGACCTGGCCAAAGGTATGGACCTGCGCGAAGCCTCGGTACGTACCACGTTCTACAGCAAGGCAATATCGGGTATTCAGAGCTCGGCGCTGACCTCGGCACTGCCGCCCGTGACAGCCCAGCCGGAAGGCGCGCGGGGTACGCTCAGTGCGGGGAATATCCTGCGCAATATGGCTCTGGCCGCAAAGGGCTCGATTTCCTATCTGTCCACGCGTTACGCCAACCAGTCTGTCACCGCCGAAGCCAAGGCGTTGAAGGATGCGGGGATGGGAGGCGCAACGCCGATGCTGGATCGTACCGAAACAGCCTTGAACAACATCCGCCACCCGAACAGGGCATCGCTGCCACATACCTTCCAGCCGAGCACGTTGAGCGGTATTCCAAGGGCTATGGAAAGCGCTTATCACATGGGCCGAGGCGCGTTGCAGCTGCCAACCCAGATCGCCGTGGACACGGTTCGAGTGTTGGCAGACGGTGCGCTGAACGGCGTGTCGTCAGCACGCGCTGCGCTTACGCCAGCAAAACCGCCTGAAGCTCGCGGGTCCGTCGACGAGCTCCGGAACACGGCCCCAACGCCGCCATCCAGCCCCACAGTGCAGCGGCCGGCACCCTCCGTTCCGTTTGACGACGAGCAGTTGCGGGCGCTCGAAGAAGGCTTGCTCGCTCCGCGTTGATTCCAACGCCGGGCACAGTCCGTACCTGTCTGCTGTCCGGCTGATTCAGACTGCTTTAACTTTAAAGGACTATAACGATGAGAAACCCGACACCCGATTTTGCCCGCTTCATCAACGCTCTGGGCGTCCAACTCGGTACATCACTGGCCTTGCAGAATGGCGTATGCGCCCTTTACGACGGCCAGAACAACGAAGCGGCGGTCATCGAATTGCCCGAGCACAGCGAAATGGTCGTCTTTCATTGCCGAGTAGGCCGTTGTCCGGAGCGTTCCACTGATCTACAGCGCCTGTTGAGCCTGAACTTCGACGTCGCCCGTTTGCACGGTTGCTGGTTTGCTGTCGATCAGGGCGATGTACGTCTATGCGCCCAGCGTGAACTGGCATCGCTCGATGAGCCGGCGTTCTGCGACGTGACTCGCGGCTTCATTTCCCAGGCTCGTGAGGCTCGCGCATTTCTACAGGCTTGAATAAAAAAGCGCCGCGTAAAAGCGGCGCTTTTTTCACTGTTTGCGTTTTCAGCTTTTCAGTTCAAACCCTTCTTGCTTCAACTTGCTCGCCGCTTCCTTGAGCGACGCCGATGGCCGCGACAACTCGCCGTCAAAGGTGTAACCAATCGGTTTGTCCTGGTCTGCGCCATAAATGAAGTTGATGCGCCCCAGCGTTTTAGTGACGCTCATATTCGCTCCGCTGTTATAGCTGACCAAGGGGGTGGGTGAGGTGAAGTTTTCAGCCTGAGTCGCGGTGTGGAATACCACCAGGCGCTTGATGCGCATCTGGTTGCGGTCTCCCAGAAGGGCGGAGAAGTCGCTTTGGGTCATGGTGCCGTCCAGGCTACCTTCGTCGATTTTATCGACCAGCGAGTCCTTCGGTTCCAGCCGTACGCGCGCCAGTGTCCCTATGCTGCCCTCCATGTCCTTGAGCATGGCGCGGAGTTTCGGGTCCTGGCGCATGAACTCGGCAACCCTGGCCGCATTGCCGGGGGCGCTCGCTTCACGCACTGAGCCCATGATTTTGGTGAGTATGCTTTCACTGCTCAGGCCGGAGAGGTTGGTTTTGCTGGTCTCAAAACGTGCGTTATCCATCACGCTGTGCTTATTGACTGATGCCCGATGCTCGACCGCCCCGCGTTTCAGACCACGAAGCGCTTTGTACTGCTTGTCGTTCTGCCATTGAGTGTCGGCAAACAGTTCTTCAAGGCCGTCGAGGTGCGCCTGAATAACCTCATCCGGTTTCTTGCCTGCGTAACGCGCATTCAGCGGGTCGGCCAGTTCGGCCAGTTTTGCTTTGGTCGTGCTGTCCTTGAATGCCTCGCCGAGGCTTTTAGACAGCTTGCCCAAACCTTCGGTGGTTATCGGCTTGGCGACGTTATAGCGAAACTTGACCCGTTTGACAGTCCTGTTCTCTACGCTGAAATTGACCGCTACTCCCAGATTGTTGGCGGCTGACTGTGACGCGGGCGTCGGTCCCGGGGCGGAGGCCGGTGTGCCTGTGGGGGCCGTGTGGGTGCCGCCGATCTGCCCGCGAAGCTGCCCGCGAAGCTGCCCGCCAAGCGTTGCGTTGTTGAGAAAACGCGGGCGGTTCTTGCCGCCTTCGCGCAACTCGGTCTTGTCGTTTTTCTGGGTCAACGAGTAATCGGTGTAGGTCATCAGGTTAACGGTGATGTTCGCCGCGAATCCGCCGCGTACCACCGCAGAGAACGAATTGCTATTGGGATCGGCATCCGGGTCTCTGTCTTCGGTCAGGTTTATCCCAGAGCGTAGATCGGCAGTTCCGCCCGCCGTAAGGTCGAAGTTGAATCGCCGAGCCTGGTAGGTCTCATGGTCTACTGCTTTTTTAAGCACCTGCAATGGATTCAGCTTGCCTTCAAACAGGTCGTCGACGAATGCGTCGATGTCTTCATCCGGAACATTGAAGACCACGCCGGCACGTTGGCTGGCAGCGACGGTGGCTGTCACGTCCACGCCCAGGCGAAAGTTGGGGGTCAATGTGCGGTTGTTACCGACGTCGACACTACGAGCAGGATGGTTTTCGTCAAAAAAGCCCGGCCAGTAGTCTTTGCCGGCACCGAAGCCACCGCTTACGTTTCCCGCACCTTCGCTGATCAGGTACAGGGTAACGCCGCCCTCGCAACGCTCGGCATTGAGTATGTAGTTACGGTTGCCGGTGGTACCTGCCGTTGGCCATATTCCTGTGGCCTTGTCGGCAAGAATGATGAACGGGGTGGTAAGGTTCAGTCCGTAACTGCGTTGCAGCCCGATTTCATCGTCGCCATGCTCCAGTTGCTTGAGCATGCTTTTGAATTTCCCGGCCAGTTCCGCCTGGTCCTTGCTGCCTGTGGCTGCGCGCATGTTGACGCTCACCGCATGATCAGCTTTTTTGAATGACTTGAGGAATGTCTTGACCGCTTCATAACCGCTTTCCAGCGCTTTGTTATCGGTAAAGCCCATGTCTGTAACCACCTTGACCGGGTTTTCGCCGTAAGTCACATCACGCAGCGTCGCCAGTTTGTTTTGTAACGGATCTATGTCGGCTTGCGGCGGTAGCTGTTCGACCTCGTCGAGCAGCGCGCCGAGGCTTTTCAGCGTGACCAGATCCAGCGCCAGACGCGCTTTACTCAGGCCATGCTCCTCACTGGCATCGCGGCGCTGCCCCAAGGGTACATCGGCTTTCTGGTGGCTGAGTTTCAGCCCTTGATACTTCAGCGTGCCGAGTAACTTTTTGGTGGGGTTTTCAGCAGACGGAGCAACTTGAGTCAAGGCGTCCTGAAGCTCCTTGACCAGGTCATGTCCAGAGCTTTTGAAGTTGAGCTTTGTGCCCAGCTCAGCAAGTTTCTTGCCGAACTGGGTGCGCACCGACGGCTTGGCCAACTCACCGTGCTGGTTAAGAATGCCATCTTGTTGCCTGAGGTTTTTCACCTTGCCATAGCTTTGGCCGATAGACATCAGCGCCGTATAGCTGTGATTTTCCAGCTCTTCGCGCAGGGTTTCCAGTTCCTTGACCAACGTAGCGCCTTGAGGCCCCAGTTTTGATTCCAGTGCGGCAATGCGCGCTTTCAAATCCTTGCCCGGGGCTGGCGGCCTGCCGCCGGACTCATTGATCAGCTCCAACTGCTTGAACAGCATGGACTCGGTTTCATAAACCTCATTCAGACCCAGACGACCGTGGTGGCGATGTTGAATACTGTTGCCAACGTTCTTCATCCAGCGGGGCACTTCTGCGGTGTTTTTGTAGACGTTGGCGCGCATGAATTCGCGGGTGCTGGCTTTTTTGGATTTCTCCACACCGCTGCGCCCGAATGCATTGATGTCCATTCTGAGCGTCAGCCCGGTTTTTGGAATTCGCCAGGTCTTGTTCGATCCCGTGATTCGCGAGTGCACATCATTCAAACCGTTTTCTTCTACCGGGCGCTGCTCGAAAGCTTGCCATTTGCCTGCACTGAGCCGCATCAGACCCTGGCCCTCGGCGTCTTCGACCTGGGCGCTGAGCACGTTGTCGTCATTGGCGAAAAGTGCCTTGACCGGCTGACCCCCAGGTAGGGCAACCGGCGTCCAGCGGGCGCGCATCTGATCCCCCAGCTTTGTCGATTGCCAAGCTTCCTTGGGCAGGCAATAAAGCCCGCCGGTACTGGTGAGCGCATGAAGGTTCTGTTTTTCATCCAGAGCAAGGCTCTTGATATCGCCTTCCAGGCCGGGGATATCGAGAGTGACGGGTTTGTGATCCTTGCTGTGGGCGGTCAGCTTGTTCTGGTCATCAAGGGCGACGAAGCTTTTGTTGCTGACCATTGCAAAGGCTGTGATCACCCGGTCGTCGAGGCCTTCGATTTCCTTGCCCATCTCGACTGTTGTCGAGCGCGCGGTCTGGGCCAGCGCTGTGTTGTGGTCAAAGGCCATGTTGGGGTGTTCAGGAGTCACCTTGAGCGCGTGCAGTTTGCCGCCCTTGAGCACATAGGCGTTACTGTCGGCACCGCGTTGCAGGCGGTCAATATCTTTTATACCGGCGTCTTTCCAGCATTCGGGCGTCGCATCCCAGCGCTGAATGCGTCCTTCGCTCAGGCCAACCAGACCCGCACGATCAAGGTTGAGCCGGTCAGCGGCGGTGGGCGCCGGGGGCATGGTCAGCCCGCGATTGTTGCTCAGTACCAGAGCATTGGTCAGGTTCCAGCCGCTTTCCAGTTTTGAATCCTGCTCATTGAGTGCGTGGGAGTGAATCTCGCCCTGGCGGTTTTTGATCAATGCATGCACACGGCCGTCATCCCCGTTGATGAATCCGGTGACGCTGTCGTGGCCACCCAGCGGCAGGCCTGCCAGTTGAAAGTTTGCCTGATCGGGCGTCAGCTTCAATTGCGGGTCATTGCTTTCAAATGCACTACGGTCCGCGCTGTAAAGTCTGCCTTGGGTGTCTGCTATGAACAGCTTGTTGTCGCTCAGGCCGACCGCAGCCGCTTGCGCCTTGCCGCCGTCGAGTTCGAGCGCTTTTGTTTTCTTCTCGGTCAGATCGCCAATCACCGGGCTCATGTCTGTGAGCAGGATCGCCTGAGTCTCCTTGCCGCTGAGCAATGCCGCTCTGTTGTCCGGTGCCACCGAAAATGACTGCAGATCCTTGACTTCGATGTGCGGCATGAAAGGGCTCGTGAGGTCGACTACCACATCGTCGCTTTTCGCATAGACCGAGCCGTTGCCGCCTGTGGCCAGACTATTGAAAGCAATGTCCTCCGTGCCTTCAGGCGCTTTCCAGCGAGCACTGAGCGGGTCGAACTGATAGAGCCGGTCTTCATGCACACGCATACGCTCGCCGTCGTGCCTGAGAAGCCCGCCGGTGATGTGAGCGATGTGCGCCTTGCCGGGCAACTCTTGAGTCTTGCGTCCGCTGGCGGTGTCGATGTGAATGTTGCCGTCTTCACGCTCCAGTTTCACCGCTGGCGGTTTCTTTCCTTCTATATGCAGTGCTTCTTTGCTGCTGCGGATCAAGGCTAGCGAACTGTCGTCCTGCGCCAGGTGCAGCAGGTGCCCGTTGGCCTGTAGCAACTGATGGCCGTGCACGCCGTCTTTGCTTTGATGGGCCAGGTAGGTTTGCATGGGGGTGGCGAGAATGGAATCCAGCAATGGGGCCAGGCCGGGAGTATTGAACGTGGAGAAGTCAGGCTTTCCCTTGGCGTCCAGTTGAATGCTGCCTTGTGGCTCTGAGTTGCGAACCAGTTTTTCGTCTTTCAGCTCGAAACGGCCTCCGTTGCTGCGCGTCATCATCGATTGCCGAGAACTCTGGAGCGTCGCCGGCTCGTCCGGGTCTTGGGCTTTGGTGCCGGAAGTGCTGGCGCCGCTATGCCCCGCACGCGTCACTGGCTGGCGCGTATCCTCCAGGTCATCAAGACTATTGCTCGATAACTGAGATACAGGCGCTTTGTCTTTGGCTGTCTTCGAATTTGAAGTGGGCTGTGAAGGCTTGACGTTTTTTACGGTGGGAGGCGTGGCCGCTTTCTGCTGCGGTGCCTTGGATTTCTGGAACAGTTTGCTGACGTTCTTCAGCGCTCGCTTGCCGACACTGCTCAGTGAGTGCGAGGAGCGTTGTTTGGGTTGTTCGATTTTTTGCTGTAGATCCGTTGCAGCGTTCGTGTTTGCCGGGACTGGCGGCTGAATGATGCTCCCGGTGTTGCGGTGGATCGATGATGAATGCACGGTGAATCTCCCTCTCCATGTGCCACTGATGACAGCCTGATGCAAAGCTTGGAAATTCATTCATTGGCTGAGTGGCACCTGATAATGGAGGGTTCCATCGCAAATACTTATGGCTGAAATGATTCAGCAAGATGCCTGGCGCGGCTGATATCGGTTTCAAAGGGAACCGTAACAGTGAACGTGCCACGTAGGATGGACACGTTCAGGACATTCCTCCCATGCCCGCCGTTGCCTCCATCGTATCGAGCCCCCGCTTGCTGGCTCGCGCTATTCAAATCGCTGTCCTCGCCCTGGGCTCGCTGTGTGTGGGTTGTCAGTCTGTGGACTACTCAGCACCCCGGCAGGAACGCAATCCGCGGCTGGTTACGGGCCTGGTCTACTGGGGAGGAGATGATCAGGAAGGTGCGCGGGCGGCAGAGAAAATTTCCGATTTGCCCGTCTATAACGGCGAGGACGTGTGGCAGCGAGTTGCGCAACGCAGCAGGCTGGCCGATGGCCAGGGTATGAATGAGCGTATCGCTCGCCAGCGCGATTGGCTGCTGAGCAATCGTGGGTTTATCAGTGGGGCAAGTGTCCGGGCCAGCCCCTATCTGCATTTTATTGTCGAGCGCCTGGACGAGCGCAACATGCCGTTGGAGCTGGCGCTGTTGCCAATGATCGAAAGCTCCTACAACCCGATGGCCAATTCACCGGCTGCGGCGGCTGGCCTGTGGCAATTCATGCCTTCTACCGGGCGCAGCTTCAATCTTTATCAAAGCGCTACGTACGACGCTCGCCGTGACGTGGTGGCCTCAAGCAAGGCAGCGATGGATTACCTGACCCGCCTGCATGATCAGTTCAATAATGACTGGCTGCTGGCACTGGCGGCCTACAACTCGGGCGAAGGCACAGTCGGCCGGGCGATTGAGGCCAATCGGCGGCGCGGACTACCTGTTGATTACTGGCACCTGAATTTGCCCAGGGAAACCCTGGATTACGTGCCCAGGCTGCTGGCGCTCTCGCTGATCGTGCGCAACGCCGCTACCTATGGTGTAAAACTCACCCCGGTCGCCAATACGCCATATTTTGACGTGGTCGAACTCAACCATGCGGTAGACCTGACCCAGCTTGCGGCCACTGCGGGTGTGGATGAGGGCCAGTTGCTGAGACTCAACTCGGCGTTTCTGCGCAAAAAAACGCCAGATGGACCAGGGCGGTTGCTGTTGCCCAAGACTCAGAAGCAAGTGCTGACAGCCGGTATCGCGCGAATAACCGGGGAATCTCCTGTGACTACGGGCACCCCTCAGCGCATTGATAAGCCTGTGGTCGAACACTTGGCATTACCCCAGACGGCACAGCCGGTGAGGGTGGTCGAGCGAACGCCGGTGCCCAGGCCAGCGCAGCCGGTTGAGGTAGCTGAACGGGCACCTGTGCCCAACCCAGTGGAACCCATGCGGGTAGCAGAGCAGTCTTCTGCGCCGCAAACACCACCCTTGGTACCGGCTGTCGAGCATAAAGAGCCGCCGATGACCCCGCGGACACCGGCAAGGGAGGCATTATCGGTGCCTAGCGTGGTACAAGTCGGGCGCTACGTGGATGACCGCTCGTCGCCTCGCAGGCGTGATGATATCGAGGATCGTACGGGCCCGCGCGAGCTGCCAAGCGGCCCGCGTATCGTGGTCTATGCCAGCGGGTCACGCTAATAACCTGCGGTTTTAAAGCCGGATGTATAACAAAATCACCTGAAAAATGCCCTTTTTTGGTGCTTTTTCTTGTTGGCGTTTCGGTGTGACTCGCCGTTAAGACGCTATATTTCAACGCTGATACGTCCTTGTTTTTGTTCTCGTTCGTGGCAGGTAGCCATGAACTTTTTACGCTCGCAGACTATTTTTGCTGAACTTTTTTAAAGTTTTGTAAGCTAGTGCTTACACACATTTAGAAACATTCTTCCGTGATGACGAGGTATCACCGTTCGTTATGGTCACCGCCTTTGGCGTGGTGACAGCTTGCGATTGACGGATTGTCCTACACTGAATCCTTTCAGTTAACTATCTCTTCGATCAAATTTTGAGACCGCATGCCATGAAACCCACCCGTTCGGATAGCCGAATGGGTGGGTGGCAAAAAGCTATCTAGTTTCGAGCCCAAAAACCGGGAGGATTTTGTAACCCTCCATGCCAAGGGTGAGCGGCGTTCGGAAAACCGAATGTATAAAAACCCATGAGTCACCCTGTCGAGCGTTACGTGTAACGTCTTCCGTTCCCCATCAGTAAGTTAAGTTTCAATGTCGAACTTTTCGTTTTGGTCAGGTAGTTTGTTAAGTTTATTTTCCTTGAAAGGGGACTGCTTGAGTATGGGTTTCCCGTTTTAATTTCTTTCAGCCCGTTATTAAGTGAGCCCTTGTAAAACGGCCTATAACGTTAAATTTATTTTTATAAGTCGAGTGACTTTTCTGTGAAGTTTTTTTAATAATAAACCGTGTGGTTATATAGTTTTTTGCCAGGGTCCAGGACGGGGCAGTGCGGTTAACTCCCCGGAAGCCGGGGGTTTTAGCGTTTTTTGAGCGGTAAGCGCTTGATCGGAATAGAGTATCGATAGATTAAACTAATCATCCCAACAGTCTGGCTCTATGCGGGTGTTGCTCGTCATATGACGATATTACTATGATAATAATTCTCAACTTTGTGAGCTTTTTCTCATTTCATGGGGAACTAAATTACTATATGTGTGCCTTGTAAGACGTGGTATTAATAGTCCGCTTGCCACCCACAGTGAGAGTGATCGATGAGCACAGACATTGATAAGGGCGTCCGAGAGTATTGGGACGTAACTGCATTATCCGCTGGTCATCAAATTGTAATGAACAGCGCGTTTCTTGATATGGACTTACTGCTGTGCGGGGAAACCGGGACGGGTAAAGACACCCTGGCCAATCGCATTCATGAGCTGTCCAGCAGGTCCGGGCCCTTTGTCGGCATGAACTGCGCCGCCATCCCCGAATCGTTGGCAGAAAGCCAGTTATTCGGTGTCGTCAATGGCGCATTTACCGGTGTCTGCCGCGCTCGCGAGGGCTACATCGAAGCGTCCAGCGGCGGTACGCTTTACCTCGATGAAATCGACAGTATGCCGCCTAGCCTCCAGGCCAAGTTACTTCGCGTTCTGGAGAGCCGGGGGGTCGAGCGGCTGGGCTCAACCGAATTCATTCCACTGGATCTGCGCGTGATTGCTTCCGCCCAGCGCCCTCTGGATGAACTGGTGGAACAAGGACTTTTTCGTCGCGACCTGTTTTTTCGGCTCAACGTGCTGACGCTTCACTTGCCAGCCTTGCGCAAACGTCGCGAACAGATCCTGCCATTGTTCGACCAGTTCACCCAGGAGATTGCCGCTGAGTTCCAACGTCCCGTTCCTGTACTGGACAACGGTCGTGTGCAGATCCTGCTCAGCCATGACTGGCCGGGCAACGTGCGCGAACTGAAATCCGCAGCCAAGCGGTTTGTATTGGGGTTCCCGCTGCTGGGGGCCGAGCCAATGGATGCGCGCGATCCGGTGACAGGTCTGCGCATGCAGATGCGCGTGATCGAAAAGATGCTTATTCAGGATGCGTTGAAACGGCATCGACACAATGTCGACGCCGTGCTTCAGGAGCTCGAACTGCCGAGACGTACGCTTTACCACCGCATGAAGGAGTTGGGAGTTGCTGCATAGATCGCAGCAACGGCTGGAGTCCAAAAAGCTGATGTCTCGGGGGTCATGTGATGGATCTTGATGAGGGGTTTGATGACGACCTGGACGAGGAGCGTGTTCCAAATCTGGGGATCGTCGCTGAAAGCATTTCGCAACTCGGTATCGATGTGTTGCTGTCAGGCGAGACCGGGACTGGCAAAGACACTATTGCCCAGCGCATTCACACAATGTCTGGCCGTAAAGGTCGCCTGGTTGCGATGAATTGCGCTGCGATTCCGGAGTCGCTGGCAGAGAGTGAGCTGTTTGGAGTGGTCAGCGGTGCGTACACCGGTGCTGACCGCTCCAGAGTCGGCTACATCGAAGCGGCACAAGGCGGAACGCTGTATCTGGATGAGATCGACAGCATGCCGCTCAGCCTGCAGGCCAAGCTGCTGAGGGTGCTGGAAACCCGAGCACTGGAACGACTGGGTTCGACATCGACGATCAAGCTGGATGTCTGCGTGATCGCTTCGGCCCAGTCGTCTCTGGATGATGCCGTCGAGCAGGGGAAATTTCGTCGGGATCTGTACTTTCGCCTTAACGTGTTGACACTCCAGCTGCCACCCTTGCGCACACAGCCTGAGCGCATTCTGCCCTTGTTCAAGCGCTTTATGGCCGCGGCTGCCAAAGAACTGGACGTCGCCTCTGCCGATGTCTGTCCGCTGCTTCAGCAGGTGCTGTTGGGGCATGAGTGGCCCGGCAATATCCGTGAGCTCAAGGCTGCTGCAAAGCGCCATGTATTGGGTTTCCCGGTGTTGGGTGTCGACCCGCAGAGTGAAGAACACTTGGCCTGTGGGCTCAAATCCCAGCTGAGGGCGATTGAAAAGGCCCTGATTCAACAGTCACTCAAGCGCCACCGTAACTGCATTGATGCGGCAAGCCTGGAGCTGGACATGCCACGCCGCACGCTCTATCGACGTATCAAGGAGTTGCAGATCTGATTTTTTGCAGAGCGCTGGAACCGATTTAAGGGTCGTTACCACCTATATGTACCAAGCAATTACGCTGGTACAGACCAAGGGGTATCACGTTATGAGCATCATAAGTTCTCTGACTAACGCGGGTCGCGGTGTCGTTAACACAGTGGGTGGCGCTGCGCAGGGTATCAACAGCGTCAAGAGCAGCGCCGACCGCAACATTGCACTGACCAAAAACACGGGCAGCACTGACAGTATCGACGCTACCCGCTCGAGCATCAGTAAAGGTGATGCAAAAAGCTCCGAGCTTGACGGCACTGCGAACGAAGAGAACGGCCTGCTGCGTGAGACGAGCATGCTGGCGGGCTTCGAAGACAAGAAAGAAGCCCTTTCCAACCAAATCGTTGCGAGCAAGATCCGGAACTCGGTCGTCCAGTTCTGATTTCTTGAATGCCCCCTTCACACAGAGGGGGCTGCTACTTTGAGGAGGTTGTGATGCAGAGTCTCAGTCTTAACAGCAGCACGCTGCAAAGCCCGGCGATGGCGCTCGTTGTGATCCGTCCTGAAACCGAGACAACCGGGCCGAGTACATCCAGCCGGGCGCTTCAGGAAGTGATTGCGCAGCTTGCCCAGGAGCTGACTCACAATGGTCAACTGGACGAGAGTTCGCCATTGGGCAAGTTGCTCGGCAAAGCGATGGCCGCAAGTGGCAAGGCTGGCGGCGGCCTCGAGGACATCAAGGCTGCGCTGGACGCGCTTATCCACGAAAAGCTGGGCGACAATTTTGGCGCTTCTGCCGACAACGCCTCGGATACCGGACAACCCGACTTGATGACACAGGTGCTCAATGGCCTGGCCAAGTCGATGCTGAATGATCTTCTGACCAAGCAGGATGACGGAACTCGTTTTTCCGAGGACGACATGCCGATGCTGAAAAAGATCGCGGAGTTCATGGACGACAACCCCGCACAGTTTCCCAAACCGGACTCGGGTTCGTGGGTGAACGAACTCAAGGAAGATAACTTCCTCGACGGCGACGAAACAGCGCAGTTCCGCTCGGCACTCGACATCATCGGCCAGCAATTGGGCAGTCAACAGAATGCAGCCGGCGGTCTGGCGGGCGATGGCGGTAGCAGCGGTGGTGGCCTGGGCAGCCCTGTGAGCAATACGGAAAATTCGCCTGGTTCACTGGGTGATCCGCTTATCGACGCTAACACCGGCCCCGCCAGCAACAGCAATTCCAATGGTGATGTGGGCCAGTTGATCGGTGAGCTGATAGACCGGGGACTGCAATCGGTATTGGCCGGTGGCGGCTTGGGAACACCTGTGAGCACCGCCAATACTGCCCTTGTGCCTGGCGGCGAACAGCCGAATCAGGACCTGGGTCAGTTACTCGGTGGCTTGTTGCAGAAAGGTCTGGAAGCGACGCTTCAGGATGCTGGCCAGACCGGGACCGGCGTGCAGTCCAGCGCTGCTCAAGTTGCCTTGCTGCTGGTCAACATGCTGCTGCAAAGCACTAAAAACCAGGCTGCTGCCTGACTGATACCCGCCTGACGGAGAACTCAAGTGACCGTTTCCCACCTTGGTAATGTTAAAAACATCTCGCCGGAACTTGGGCAGGATGTGCCACAAGGGCTCGTTTCAGAACCTCCCCAGGCGGATGTCGATATCTTCACCGCCGCAACGCGCCCGGATAATGTTTCAAGCGGTGCACCGCTTTCCGAGCATATCGCCAGCGCGATTTCCGGCGGTCTGGGCGAAACCGAAAAAATGTCCCAGCAAGCCATGCGCTCCATGAAAAAGGCCTCGGGCAGCGGAGAGGCACTGGATATCGCGGCGATGACTCGCACATTGTCGCAATGCTCGCTGCAGACAGCGCTCACGACCAAAGTCGTCAGCAAGACTGCGCAGGCAATCGACAAGCTGACCAACCTGCAGTAGAGGTTCTCGTGAAATTTCTGAGCGCAGGGCTGCTGTTGTTTTGCATGTTGTTGCTTGGCGGGTGCAGTGATGAAACCGATCTTTTCACTGGCTTGTCCGAGCAGGACTCCAACGAGGTGGTTGCACGCCTTGCGGATCAGCACATCGATGCGCGCAAGCGCCTTGAAAAGACCGGTGTCGTGATTACGGTCGCAACCAGCGACATGAACCGCGCCGTACGTGTGCTTAACGCTGCCGGCCTGCCACGCCAGTCGCGCGCCAGTCTGGGCGACATCTTCAAGAAAGAAGGGGTCATCTCGACTCCTCTCGAAGAGCGTGCCCGCTACATCTATGCCCTGTCTCAGGAGCTTGAAGCCACGTTGTCGCAGATAGACGGTGTCATCGTGGCCAGAGTGCATGTGGTGCTGCCGGAGCGCATCGCTCCGGGCGAGCCGGTGCAACCTGCTTCCGCGGCCGTATTCATCAAGCACTCGGCTGCGCTGGACCCGGACAGTGTGCGTGGGCGTATTCAGCAGATGGTCGCCAGCAGCATCCCCGGCATGTCTGCGCAATCGGCAGAATCGAAGAAATTTTCCATCGTTTTTGTACCGGCCACCGAGTTTCAGGAAACGACGCAATGGGCCAGCTTCGGACCGTTCGAGCTCGACAGCGAAGAGTTGCCGTTCTGGCACCTGATGCTTTGGCTGGTACCGGCCGGTGTTGTCGTATTGCTGCTGATTATTGCGCTGCTGCTGCGCAGTGACTGGCGTGCCGCGCTGCTTCGTCGGATCGGGTTCGGCGCGCGGAGTCGCTCAACCGTACCGGCGCGTGCCTGATGGAGCTGATTGCCGAGGACCACTGGGTTCAATGGTGGTGCAACCCCTGGCAGTTTGCGCATCCGGACTGGCAAAGCCGTTTTGCCTTGAACTGCGGCCTGACACTCAGTGACTGTGATGGGCTGATAGCCAGTCGTCACAGCGTATTTTTGCAGAGTGTCGGCATTGAACCCGATCAACCGCCGATGCCTGCTGAGCCGGTGTTGCGCTGGCTGGCGCTGACACCTTTACAGCGTGAGCAGGCGCTGGATCTTGCCCGGCGCATCTGCTTTTGCCGAAATGAAAGCGATGGCGCTGACGGGCAATGGTGCTGGGCGCTGACCAAAGCGCTGCGTCCCGGCGTCTGGCTGGAACTTGCCAACGAAGACCCTCGCTTGCTGTTGGGGGCCTGGCTGGGGCCTGAGTATTGGTCGCGATTGCGTCTGGCCTGGGCGCCAGATGAGCTTCCCGACACCCCGTGCGAGGCACCCGAGAATAAACTTCAGACGATGTGGCAGGCCATTTTATGGCGTGTCACGGCGGTTTGAATTCGATCCGGTTCGCTCTGTATCAGGAATTCCCCATGCTCGCCAAACGCAGTATTACGCTGACTGCCACTGCGCTTCTGCCTGAACCTGTGCTGCGTCGTGAAGACATTGCCAACAGCCTGCTGGCTCGTGATGTTCTAGCCGACGCGCAGCGCCAGGCAGAGCAAATGCTGGTTCTCGAACAACAGAAGGCCGACCTTGTGCATCAGCAGGCGCTGGCCAGCTTCTGGGAAAACGCCAATGCGTTCCTCGCTGAACTGCAGGTGCAGCGTGAAGTGTTACAGCAGCAAGCAATGGCTGCCGTAGAGGAATTGCTCAGCGAGTCGCTTCGGCACCTGCTTGACGACACGACGCTGGCCGAGCGCGCCAGGGCACTGGTGAAAAATCTCGCGGCCAGTCAGCTCAACGAAGCGGTGGCGACCCTCAGCGTTCATCCCGACATGGCCGAGCCGGTCGCCGAGTGGCTGGCTGACAGCCGGTTTGCCCAATACTGGCAGCTTAAGCGCGACGCATCGCTGACCACCGAACGCCTGCGTCTGAGCGATGCCAATGGCGCGTTCGACATCGATTGGGCGACGCTGCGCAACGGGCTGGCAGGCCGTGACTCGTCTGCCTGAAACAGGCTCTTGCGCCGAAAATGGAACCGCTCCAGCCGTTTGCTCCACTCAAGGTTTGAACCTTCCTGCTGGAGTAAAAGGACATGATAAGTTTCAAATCTCTGCAAAATAACCTCGACAGCACGCTGAATCGCGCCTTGTCCGACGTGGATGACGTGCTTGAGGGTGGCAACGGACATTTCACTGCCGATGACATTGATGCCTTCGGTGAGGCAAGTCAGCAAGCCGCTGTCAGTTCCAACATCGCTGACCAGTGCCAGCAAGCCGGCTACAAAATGACCAAAAATGTCATCGATGGATTTCAGTGAGTTCGCTGAGGTCGTCGGCCAGTGGTGTGATCAGCGTCCAGCGACTGCGCTGGACTGCTGGGTCGACGACGCCAACGTCCGCCTGGAAGTGGTTGGTCATGGAATACGTTGCAGCATTGAGCTGCTCGATCCCTACGATGCCAATGACTCCCAACGCATCGAGGCGTTGCTCAGCCACGGGGGTGCCAGCCTTGCGTGTGCCTGTGATGGCGCCTTCGCCATTGATCCGCAGACCCGCTGCATAGTCCTGGTCACCTGGATACCCAACCCCTGCAACCTCGCCGATCTACTCGATCGCCTTGAAAGCCTGGCCAATCAGCGTGCGGCCTTGCTCAGCCTGATGCAGACCACCATTGGCGACATGACGCCCGCGATATCCGGGCGCACGACCCTCAATCACCGGCAACCGGGAGTTTGAAATGCGCAAGGCCTTGATGTGGTTGCCTTTATTGTTGATCGGGTTGACCCCTGTTACATGGGCGGTCACCCCCGAAGCCTGGAAACACACGGCTTACGCCTACGACGCCCGGCAGACTGAACTGACCACGGCGCTGGCTGACTTTGCCAAAGAGTTCGGCATGGCGCTGGACATGCCGTCCATTCCAGGAACGCTCGATGGCCGGATTCGTGCCCAGAGCCCGGAAGAGTTTCTCGACCGGCTTGGTCAGGAATACCACTTCCAGTGGTTTGTCTATAACGACACGCTCTACGTCAGCCCGTCCAGCGAACACACCTCGGCGCGCGTAGAAGTCTCATCCGATGCGGTAGATGACTTGCAGACGGCGTTGACTGATGTAGGCCTGCTGGATAAACGCTTTGGCTGGGGCGTCCTGCCTAACGAGGGTGTGGTGCTGGTTCGCGGCCCGGCAAAATACGTGGAACTGGTTCGTGACTACAGCAAAAAAGTCGAGACGCCGGAAAAGGGCGACAAGCAAGACATTGTTGTGTTTCCGCTCAAATACGCCAACGCGTCGGACCGGACCATTCGTTATCGTGATCAACAACTGACGGTAGCGGGTGTCGCCAGCATTCTTCAGGATTTGCTCGACACGCGTTCTCGCGGCGAAGCCATCAATGGCATCAACCTGTTGGGGCACGGTGGCGCAAATGCCGGACTCGCGGGTGGCGACGCGGACACTCAAAGCCTGCCTCTGGATTCCAGCGGCATCGATACCGGCGCCTTGCAACAGGGCCTTGATCGGGTGTTGAGCTATGGCAGCGGCAGCAAGAAATCCGGGAAAAGCCGTTCCGGTGGCCGCGCGAACATTCGTGTAACAGCCGATGTGCGCAACAACGCGGTACTGATTTATGACTTGCCGTCGCGCAAGCCGATGTACGAGAAACTCATCAAGGAACTGGACGTCTCACGCAACCTGATCGAAATCGATGCGGTGATCCTCGACATTGATCGCAACGAGCTGGCGGAGCTCTCCAGTCGCTGGAATTTCAACGCAGGCAGCGTCGGCGGAGGCGTCAACCTGTTCGACGCGGGCACCAGTTCGACGATGTTCATTCAGAACGCGGGCAAGTTTTCTGCAGAGTTGCATGCGCTGGAAGGCAACGGTTCAGCGTCCGTGATCGGCAACCCATCCATTCTTACCCTGGAAAATCAGCCGGCTGTCATTGACTTCAGCCGGACTGAATACATCACGGCGACGTCAGAACGCGTCGCCAATATCGAGCCCATCACCGCCGGGACCAGTCTGCAGGTGATCCCGCGTTCACTGGACCACGATGGCAAGCCTCAGGTGCAACTGATTGTCGACATTGAAGACGGCCAGATCGATATCTCCGATATCAACGATACGCAACCCAGTGTGCGCAAAGGCAACGTCAGCACCCAGGCCGTCATCGCCGAACATGGTTCGCTGGTGATCGGCGGTTTCCACGGGCTGGAAGCCAATGACAAGGTCCACAAGATTCCCTTGCTGGGCGACATTCCCTACATCGGCAAGCTGTTGTTCCAGTCCCGCAGCCGTGAACTGAGCCAGCGCGAACGTCTGTTCATTCTGACGCCGCGGCTGATTGGTGATCAGGTCAACCCGGCTCGCTATGTGCAAAACGGTAACCCGCATGACGTCGATGATCAGATGAAAAGGATCAAGGAGCGACGCGACGGTGGAGAGTTGCCGACCCGCGGCGATGTCCAGAAGGTCTTCACGCAGATGGTCGATGGAACTGCCCCCGTGGGTATGCGCACCGGCGAAACACTGCCATTTGAAACTGATAGCCTTTGTGATCCGGGCGCGGGGCTGACGCTCGACGCTCAACGTTCGCAGTGGTACGCCAGAAAGGATTGGGGTGTTGCGGTTGTCGTGGCGCACAACAATACCGACAAACCGGTACGTATCGACGAGAGCCGCTGCGGCGGTCGCTGGGTCATCGGTGTTGCCGCCTGGCCTCACGCCTGGCTGCAACCGGGTGAAGAGAGCGAGGTGTATATCGCTGTGCGCCAGCCACAGATATCGAAAATGGCGAAAGAGAGTCGGCCATCACTGCTCAAGGGAGCGAAACCATGAAGATCAGTAGCATTGCAGTTGTGCTGGTGCTGTTCGCTACCCTGTCGGGGTGTGCCACCCATGGATGTACGGGAGTTGCCTGCAAACGTCCGGACTCCACAAACCGCGAACTGGTCATCTGGTGGCCGCCGGACATGCGCGACGGTCTGGACGACCAGGACCACGAGCGGGATTACACAGTCGTGAAGTTAAAGGATTAGAAATGATTGAGGTAAAGGAAAAAGCGGCGTTCTACTACAACGTCGCTGCCCAGAGTCCTGCTGTCTGGCCGGTGGCAAACGGAGTGTCCTTCGTCAGTCGGCGCGAGCATCATGACTGGGGCATCGCGCTGCACATCGAAGGGCGTGCGCTGCGTCCCGAGCAACTGAGAGAGGCGCTGCAAATGAGGTTCTCAGAGGCCGAGCGGTTCCGTAACTACTTTCTGTTTCTGGATGTACAGCGTGATTTTGTAGTGTGGCATGCCGTAAGCGACGCGCCGGATGCCGTCACCAACCTGGATGACATACGGCGACATGAGTTGATGCTGGCAGGCCTGGAACACCTGGCTTAGGCAATTCTGCCAGCATGAAAGAAGACCGCCCCTGCAGAGGAGGCGGTTTTTTTTTGGGGCAACTGAAAGAGGCAAGCTACAAGGTAAGCGTTAAGCGTCCGGGCATCACACCTTGCGTGATGAAACCGGTTGGCACTTAGAGGTTTTTCCTGGTTTCTCGATTCGGAGCCGCAGCGCGTCAAAGTCAGTTCAGGCTTGGGCAGATAGCTCACGCAGTGCTCGCCTGATAACCCCCCCGCCCGGGGATTAGCCGAGTGCTCCCCCTGAGGTACTGTGTCAAACTATGTCGTTTTTACCCGTAGCTCCTGGTTTCGTTAGGGGCTTTTTCATGCTCAGGACGAGTCATTCAAGATGTTGATGAAGCTGGCGCCGAAGAAGCGGCGCAACCCGCGTAATTTCTACCTAGGTATCGCTGCGGTGCTCCTGGTTGCCGGGATTGGGCGCTATTTCTCGCTCAAGGCAGAGCAGGAGAAGGTGGCCCAACAGGCTCTGCTTGTCGAGCGCCTCGCCCAGTTGGACGCGACCCTGCCAAAGCAACTGGATGCAATTACCACCCTTGAGTACGTGGGTTTGAGGTACGGTGACACGATCTTCTACCGCTACAGGATCGACTTGCCAGCTAGCAGCCTCTCCGAGGAACGCAAGGCCAGCATGGAGGCGAGAATACGTCTTGGTCTGGACCAACTGGCCTGCAAGGAACCGCAGTTGCTGGCTATGATGCGCAGGTTCAAGTTTCACCAGGAGCATAGCTACCTGGCCAGGGACAGCACGCTCTTTTCCATTGAACTTCACCCTGAACAGTTGAGCTGCCCAGGGTGAAGCCGATAATGGGAGCCGTCGCTCGTTCTTCGCCTCACGCCATTCCCTGAACCGCAAGCGTTCAGCAACTCCGTCTTGCATGACTGAAACGGCATCCGCTTATGCGGCAGCAGTTGATCAACTTCACTCGGCTGCGGCGTCGGTAGGTATGTGAGGACATCCTTCAGATAAGTGTACGGATCATGCCGATTGAGCTACGTTGAGTGCAGCGCTGGCGATGGAGGCTCCGGCTTGCAGCTCCCAGCTTAAAGCTCCACCTCAACCTGAATCACTTCATCGGTGATTTCATCCAGCTGGCGAACCACTTTGTAGATGTGCCCGACAGCTTGCAGCGTGGGGCGAGGGATGTATTTGCCCACCTTGGCGCGGTACAGCGTTCTTGTCAGCCAGATGCTCTGCACCACCGGGATACCGGCCTTTTTGGCCCGAGCAATCAGCGCCAGCGCTTCCTCGTCCTCACCCTTGCAATGAATCAGCGGCAGAGGCGTCTCGCCTGGCCGGTAATACAGCGCCACCGCGTAGTGCGTCGGGTTGACCAGCAGCATGTCTGCTTCCTCCACCGGATTGGGGGCGGCGCTGGGCTCCTGGTTGAGGATTTCATGGGACAGTTGTCGACGATGGCCTTTGACATGAGGATCGCCTTCGGACTGTTTGTATTCTTTTTTGATGTCCTCGTGGCTCATGCGCAGCTTCTTGGCGTGAAAGTATTTCTGCATGGCGAAGTCGACCATGGCGACGACCAGCAGCAACCCCAGAATCACGCGCAAAATATGACGAAAGAGTTCGACCAATGCGTGCCAGTACGTCGTCAGATCGCTGTTGGCCAGCAGGATAAGAGCGCCCAGCGCGGGCTTGACCTGCATGTACAAGGTCGCGCCAATGGCAACAGCTTTGAGGATACTGAGCAGCAGGTTGAGGATGTTCTGCCCGGAAAACATCTGCTTGGCATGCGAGAAGGGGTTGATCTTGTTGATGTCCAGCTTCAAGGCCTTGGGCGCGAACAGAAAGCCGATCTGCATCCAGCTGCTGACCAGGCGCATCAACATGGCCATGCCGACGCTGCATAACGTGAAGCTGAGCAACACGGAAAGGCCTTCGCTGGCGATCAGCTCGACGGATGCAGCGAAGCTCCGGTCAATACCTTTGAAAGACAGTGCGAGCAAGGCCTGCAACCGGTCGACGCTGTCATCGGCCAGGCCCAGGGTGATTTCACTGACGACCATCAGTACCAGCAGTTTGCCAAGGTCCTGACTCTGCCCCACCTGACCTTTTTCGCGAGCGTCACGTATCTGTTTGGGGGTAGCCTTTTCGGTTTTTTCACTCACGGCACTTGCACCAGAAGCGCCAGCAGCGACTTCAGATCAACCAGCTTCAACAGTTGACCGGTGCCCAGCTCCAGCAGCGTTGGCAGGTAGATCAACAGAAAGGCCAGGCCGGCCATGCTTTTGGCTGGCATGGCCAGAATCGATACGTTCAGTTGCTGTGCATACAGGCCGATGATCGCAAACGCGGCTTCGATCAACAGTAGCAGGGCAATGAAGGGCGCGGCATACAACAGCATGTGTTGCATGGTCTGGTTGAGCTGTTCCAGAAAGACGTCCAGACCGCCTGCGGTCATGCCCGGCAGCCAGGCAGTCGGTGGCCAGACGCTGTAGCTGTCCCAGATGACCTGAGTGATGAGTGAAAGACCGCCAGTGAGAATCACCAGCATGATCAGGGTTTCCTGAAACAAATCGCCCAGCGGTGTGGCGTCCGGACCGAGGGCCGGGTTCAACTGGCCACCGCTGAGCGCCCCGCGCTGACTGTCGAGCAGGGCGCCGACCGAGGCAAACATCCAGAACGGCGCATACAGCAACAGCCCCAATAGCGTGCCCAGTACCGCCTCTTTGATCATCAGGCCGCCGATGGCAAACCAGTTATCGTCAAGAGAACCCAGCGCGCGGCTGATTGCGGGGGCCGGGACCATCGCCAGCACGGCCACTACCGCATAGCGCAGCGGGCCTTTCAGGTATTTGAAACAGAAGGCTGGCACCAGAAGCATGCACGGCAGCAGGCGCGCCATCGCCAGACCCATGCCCAGCATGAATTGAAACGCTTCGTGGGCGTCGAAGGGCATTTAGTGATTGACCCCGGACCGTGCAATCAGGTCGAAAGCCATATTGATGAACTGAATCAGCTCGACGCCGATCCAGCGGCCGGTCATGGCCAGGGTCAGCCCGACCGCCCCGAGCTTGATGCCGAAGGGCAGCGTCTGATCCTGAATCTGCATGAGTGCCTGCAGCAGCGAGGTGAGCACCCCGACCAGCACAGCGACACCCAGCGGCGGAGCGGTCAGGATGACGACCAGAAACATGCCTTGCTTGAACAACGCCAACGCTTCCATGGCCGCCTCACATATACGAATAGAAGAGGCTGTCGAGCAGGCGGGACCAACCCGACACCAGCACGAACAGCAGCAGCTTGAGCGGCAACGACAGGGTCATCGGCGAGACCATCTGCATGCCCAGGGCCAGTAGCAGGTTGGAGACAATCAGGTCGATGACGATGAAAGGGATATAGATCAGAAAACCGATCTCGAAACCGGCCTGCAGTTCCGACAGCACAAAGGCCGGAATCGCCAGCAACAGGTCGTTTTTGTTGGCCTGATCGGCCATTTCCTTGGGCCACATACGCTGGGTATTTTCCAGCAGATGGGCGACCACATCCGGGTCGGTATTGCGCGTCATGAAGCGTTGCAGTGGCTCGATCACTGTTTTCAGACTGCTCTGCAGCTTGTCGGCGCTGCCCAGTTCCAGCGGGTGTTCATGGACCCGCTGCTGGATCTCATGCGCCACCGGGGCCATGACGAACATGGTTGCGGCCAGGGCGATGCCGTACAGGGCCATGTTCGGCGGCACCTGCTGAACGCCAATTGCGTTGCGGGTGATCAGCAGGGTCATGGCGATTTTCAGAAAGGCGGTGCAGACAATCAACAGAAAGGGGATCAGTGACAGCGAGCCGAGAAACAGCGCCAGCATGATCGGGTTTACGCCCTCCATGATCATGATCGGGTCACCAGGCGGGTAATCTGCAGACCCAGGCGACCCTCGACATCCACCAGCTCACCCTCGGCCACCACCTGTTCGCCATGGCACAACGTCGCGTGCCCCGGCGAAATGCCGGTGACTTCAAGGATAGTCCCGGCATCCAGCCGGCGCAGTTCGGCGAGCGTCAGCCTGAGCTCGCCGCAACGCAGGGTCAGGTCCAGTGCCAGCGAATCGAGTGCCGGGGGCTCGTCCTGTTCTTCCTGCGCTGCGTGATCGTCCGGTTCGGCCGTCGCATACCCGGATGGCTCGCCGTCTTCTTCTTCGGACCAGTGCTGTTCAGTCGATGGGTCTTCATAGTCGTCGAGCATCTCGACATCTTCCTGATACAGATCTTCAGTACTCATGGTGGCGGTGCTCCTCATGACTGAGCCGCAAAAAAAGACGCTGCGCGTGCTGGTCGGTCTGCGCCGCCCATTGCCGTCCTGCCAGGCTCAGGAACCCTTGACCGGCGCTGTCGAACTGGCAGTGGGCGGGCAGTACCACGTCACCGGGGCGCAGCGAGGCGATTTGTTCCCGGGTCAGCGACATTTCACCGATGATCAGGGGGCTGGCCACTGACCAGGACTCGTCCACAGTGCGCGTGCGGGCTTGCCAGGACGCTGATCGCAGCAGCCTGAGCAGTGTGTCGGGCGTTGCATGCAAGTGCGCGTGAAGCTGCTCACCACCACGCCGTATCTGAACCCGGCAGCCCAGGGTGGGTGCTTGCGGTTTGTTGTGCAGGGGTTCGACCGGTGCCAGCAGTCGGGCAATGGTCGGGCTCAGACGTTGATTGAACAGCTGCCAGTACCAGGCTTGTTGCTCGCCCCCGAGCGTAAAGGGGATATCGCCCAGCAGGCTGAGCAGCGCTTCGGCGTCGCTCAGCAACAGGGGCCCGATGGCTGTGCTCAGCCAGACAGCACCTGCCGGTTCGCCTGTGTCGGCAAGCAGTGGCAACAGGGTCAGTTCGGCGTCCTGACCTGCGGCGCTGAAGCCCAGGCTCTGACCGGCACCCAGCTCACGCGTGGCCTGAGCCAGCAGGGCATCGACCTTGCGCAGACGCAGCGCGCTCATGCTGCAAGATCTTCATGCAGGTCCAGCTCAACGTCATGGCCGAGTGCCCGCGACAGTGAGTCACGGCATGCGCCGGTATGACCCTGCAAACGTTTCAGAACGTCGCGACGGGCGAAGCCCAGCTGGATGCTCCAACGGTGTTCGGTTTTTTCGGCATTGACGCGTACTGTCCCCAGGCTGGGCATCAGCAGGGTAAACGCCAGCGGGCCGGCGGGCTGTTCGGGCAAGCGCTGCGCCAGCTCGTCGATCAATTGGGTCGGTACATTTTCGGCGTGTGCGGGGAGGGCGATGCTGCTGCCGCCGAAACCTTGCTGATCAGGCTCTTCACCGACCTGAGGTATCAGCAGTTGGGAAAAGAACAGGCCGTCGGCGCTCTCCGGTGTCTCTGTCGCCGAACGGTTTTGTGCGAAGCGGACCTTCGGCATGTCGGTACGCGTTGTGCTGCCAAAAGCCGGTGGCTTGTCATCAGCCTTGTCCGGTGCGCGCTGCGTGGGCGCAGAAGGCGGTGTGGCATGCACTACGGGTGGTGCCGTTGGCGCTTTGGCCGGGTGTTTGATCGGTGCGGTCATCGTCACTTAACCTTCTTCGTTGAGCGTCTCCTCCATGCAGGCGAGTTTCTCGACCGCCCGCTGAGACGCTTTGGCTTGCAGGCGCTTCTGCTCAAGCAACGCCTGCTGTTCGGCTACCCGCAATTGCTGTTGCTGCACGTCCTGCCGAATACAGGCCAGGCGGTCGAGCATGTGTTTTTCTTTCTCATGCCATCGGTCGATATCGTTCGGGCTGATGGTCTTTTCCAGGTGTTCCTGAGACAGGCCCTCGCGACGCCGCTTGTGGTTGTCACGTTCCTGATCCAGCGATGCCCGTGTTTTTGATAAGTGGTCGAGCATCGATTTCAGTTCCACCTGCGCGTGGCGATGAGCCCGTTCAGCGCTCGCCTGACGATGCTGGCGCAGCGGGGTCAGCAAGCTGATCACCTGTTCCAGTGCTGCTCGCTGCGGATCGTCTTCCAGTGTGTCTTCCATCGTTACTCCGGCAGTCTGGAAGTGAGCCGCAGCAACCCGTCCAGGGTTTCCTGCAAGGGCACCGGCTCACGCAGGTCCTGGCGCAGAAATTCGTTGATGTCGTCATTCAGTTGCACCGCGCAATCGGTCACCGGGTCTGCACCGGCCTGGTATTCGCCCAGCCGCAGGAGCATTTCCACTTGTTTGTAGGCAGCCAGTAGCTGGCGCAGACGATTGTTCGCTCGCTGGTGTTCGCGGCCGGTGACATTGCTGAGGATCCGGCTGATGCTGGCGGATACGTCAATGGCGGGGTAATGCCCGCGCTCGGCCAGCTTGCGGGACAGCACGATGTGCCCGTCGAGCAGTGAACGCACTTCATCCGCCACCGGATCGTTCATCGAGTCCTGCTCGATCAGCACGGTGTAGAGTGCGGTGATCGAGCCGTTCTCGCTCATGCCGGCGCGCTCGACCAGGCGTGGCAGCAAGGTGTAAACCGAGGGTGGCAGGCCGCCACGCCCCAACGGTTCGCCCGAGGCAATCCCTATCTCCCGCTGCGCACGGGCAAACCGGGTCAGGGAGTCGAGCAGCAACAGCACTTTCTGGCCTCGTGCGCGGAATGCTTCGGCGATAGCGGTCGCGGTGAACGCTGCGCGTGCGCGCTCCATGCTTGAGCGATCAGAGGTGGCACAGACCAGCACCGAGCGGGCGCGTAGGGTTTCGTCCAGTTCATGGTCGAGAAACTCGCGCAGCTCGCGGCCCCGTTCGCCGATCAGCCCGAAGACGATGACATCGCAGCCCATGTTGCGGGCCAGTTCGGCCATCAGTGTGGTCTTGCCACAGCCAGCACCGGCGAACAGCCCCACACGTTGACCCTCGCCCAGAAGAATGGCGCTGTCGATGGCGCGTACCCCGGTGGGCAGGGCGTTGGTAATGCGCGGGCGCTGGGTGGGCGGCAAGGCGTCGGCGATCACCGGCAGTGTTTCGCGACGATCATCCGACCCGGCAAAAGCACCGAGGCAATCACCGAGCAGTGGACGTCCGAAGCCATCCAGGACGCAGCCCAGCAAACTGTCGTCAACGCCAATCCTGTGGGCGATGCCCAGCGGGCGGATCGGAGCACCGACCTGGATTCCGTCGGGTGCGCCCAAGGCGCTGAGCAGCGTACATTCCTGAGTGAAACCGACGATTTCAGCCAGCAGAAAACTGCCGTCGGCTTTGCTCACCTCGCAAAGATCGCCCACCTTGGCCGCAGGAATCTTGCATTCCAGCAGAATCCCGCGCACTGCACTGACCCGGCCACTGACGCGCACGGCGCTGTAGTCACGCAAGCGTGCTGCGTGGGCGTCTTTCCACTGGCTCAGTGCAGCATTCACCAGTTCACCTCAATGTGCCGATTGCCGTCGAATTGCAGGCGCTGATTGTCGATTCGCGTCAGGCGCAAGCCATCCACCTCGTCACCCACATAAATACGGCGGCCGTCTGCAGTCACCAGATGCGCATGCGGGCCGGTCATGATTTGAACCACCACGAAGGGCAGGGCGCTGCGTGTGCTGGCGACGTTGTCGAACACCGTCACCGGCGACTCATAGCGGTCCTTGAAACGCTGCAGCATGCGTTGATAGACCAGCAGGGATTCCTCTTTGAGATCGCCGTTGAGCACCAGCCCCTCGGCTGTTTCTTCCACGCTGACATCGGTCAGCAGCCGGTCGCTGAGCATAGTGCCCAACTGATGGCGTACCGCATCCGCGCTGGTCAGGCGTATGCGTTTATCGGCCGCGGGTTTGATGATCTTTGCCGGTGTAGGAGATGTCTCTACCGGTGCCTCTGCTGTGACCGAGGCCATGTGGCCGGGGCTTTGGTCCATTGCAATGGCGGGCGGGCGGGTCAGGCTCCAGGCGCTGCCGATGACGCCCACCAGCAAGCCGGCGATGATCCCTGTGGTACGGATGAGCGATTGCGAGCGCGACTTGACCTTTTTCAGCGGCACATCATTGCGCACAGGCTCGGGGTCGGCCTGTGGCTGTTTCGGGATGACCGCTGGCACTGAAGGCCACTCATCGCCTGCGGGCGAAACGCACAGCCACACTGAGCCCAACAAGAATGCAGTGTTGAGTGTCAGATCAATACCGGGCCGGGCGTTACCCTCTTCGTCGCACACCGCGCCTTCTTCAGCGTTCAGTGTCCAGCTGTCGTCCAGGCGTTGCAGGCGGCAATGCAGGCTTTCCACTCCTGCGTCGTCCAGTGCCAGATCGTGTTGCGCGGCAGAGCCAATCGACCATTGCTCGCCCACCAGTGGCAAGGCTGCGCCTTGGTGCTGACCGTTCAGTACGCGTAATTCAAACATCTGAAAGTCTCCCTTTGCTCAAGCCTGAAAGGCTCAAGCTGCGTGCTCGTTGTCCATTGGCTCAAGATCGTCTTCAAGGTCGAAGCGACCCATTACCTTGACCTTGGCCGCGTTGCTGATTTCTGCGAAAGACAGTACGGGAACGTGATAGAACTCCTCCCTCAACAAGGTCCGCAGTGGGCTGCGCAGGTCCTGCGCGACCAGCAGTACCGCCTGTTCGGGCGCGCGCACCGGAAATGCGATATTCATTTGTTGCACGAGCATCTGGCTGATCTCGTTACTCAGTGCGAAGAACGTTTCGGTCTGTGTCTGGCGCAGACCGTCGCGCAGCAAGCCCTCGCTTTCCGGCGTGAGCAGCCACACCTGCAGGCCTTCGGCACCGCAATACTGGTGGTAGATCTGCGATTTGAGCGCGATGCGCACGTAGTCGGTCAGCACGTTGGTATCGCGTTCATGCTGGCAATGCTCGATCAGGGTCTCGGCGATCAGCCGTATGGCTCTGAGCGGTACGCGCTCCGACGCGAGACGTTGCAGAACCGCCGAGAAGCGCGTCAGCGTGAGCACTCGCTGTATCTCTTGTGAAAGCTCCGGCTGCTCGGATTCCAGCCAGCTGAGGATGGCTTTGGTCTCCTGCAAGCCGATGAACTGAGGCGCGCAGGACTGCAATGCGCGTTCCATGCGTTCGACGATCAGGGTCATGGCGCTGACCGGGTTCAGCTCACCGCACTGCTCGGCGGGCAACCACACCCATTGATCTTCCTGGCGGTCGGTATTGCCCGGAATCGCCGCCGGGAGGTTTTCACCACCCAGTTGGCGGGCGTCCACGGCGACATGGGACTGGGTAAATGTCGCCTTGAGCATGGGTACGTCGTAGACGGTGAAGCGAAACTCGTCCGGAGGAAGATGATCGGCATGTTCAATGATGAACGATGGCAGGGTCAGACCGTATTGCACCACCAGTCTATTGCGTCGCCGACGTATTTCGCTGATCAGTGCCTCTATCTGTGCGCTGTCCTGGCCAGGGTGAAACTGCAGGACGAACTGCCGACTCGGTGAGAAGGTACGCAGGTCTTCCTTGCCGTTCATTTCCGGGGCGACGGCAGTGGCGCGTTGTTCGTTGGGCTTGGGTTTTGCCCGTTGCAACTGCAGCATGCCCCCGGCACCGCAGATGATCGCGATGGTGATGAATACTCCCGTGGGCATACCCGGCAGAGCCGCGAAGCCGAGCATGGCCACTGCGGCGATGATCCATGCCTTGGGCTGGCTGGTAATCTGTTCGGCGATTTCACGGCCAATGTTGGCCTCCGCGCCAGCCTCGGTATTGGGTACGCGGGTGATGATCATGCCGCAGGTTACGGAGATCAGTAGCGCCGGGATCTGTGCAATCAGGCCGTCACCGATGGTCAGCACGGTGTACAGCTGCAACGCATCGCCCGCGCTCATATTGTGCTGCAACACGCCGATGGAAATACCGCCGATCATGTTGATGGCAACGATGATCAGGCTGGCAATGGCATCACCGTTGACGAACTTCATCGCGCCGTCCATAGCACCGAACAACTGACTTTCCTTGTTCAGCTCAGCGCGGCGATTGCGCGCCTCCTGAACGGTTATCAGGTTGGCACGCAGGTCACTGTCGATGGACATCTGCTTGCCGGGCATAGCGTCCAGCGTAAACCGCGCGCCGACCTCGGCGACCCGTTCCGAACCTTTGGTGATAACCAGAAAGTTGACCACTGTCAGGATCAGAAAGATCACCAGGCCCACCGCCAGGTTGCCACCCACCACGAATTGGCCGAAGGCTTCGACAATGTGCCCGGCGTCCTGATTGAGCAGGATCAATCGTGTTGTGGAAATCGACAGCGCCAGACGAAACATGGTGGTCAGCAACAGCACGGCCGGAAAGGTCGAGAATGCCAGCGGTCTTGGCAAATGCATCGCCAGCATGATCAGCAGGCACGAGATACAGATGTTCACCGCGATCAACACATCAACCAGCCCCGTGGGCAGGGGGGTGATCATCATGAAGACAATGGCGATGACGAAGAATGCGCCGACCAGCTCTGACCGGCGCATGGCCGACAGGGCAATCATGTTCAGAAAGTTGATGACTTGATTCATCCGGCAAGCCCCTCAAAAAGCTGCTTCTGTTCCTGTTGAGTCAGTTCTGCCATCAGGGTGAGCAGGTTATTCAGCGCAGCCTGGCGGCTTTTCATGTCCTTCCAGAGCAGGATGGGCAATTGCATCAGCATCGGCCGCAAGCCATTGAGAAATGCCAGCTGGTTCTTGAGCCTGGCACCGCCGATGTGTTGAGTCAGTTGCAGGGTCTGGTTCACGTTCATTCCATTGGCCGTCAGGGTCAGCAAGTGTTTGAGAAAGGCTGGCGGATCCACCTTCAGGTCAGGGTTCTTGTTGCGCATGCGCCCAAGCAGGTGTTCACAACCGCGCAACAACGTCGTCACGTGGCGTGCCGTGGTCAGCCCGTGCATCAATGTGCGCAGCTGTTCATGAGATGCCGAAGGGGTAATCGCCGAGAGATCGTCGGCAATGGCTCTGCGCATGTCGCGCAGATTGAGGTCGAAGTCTCCGGTCTCTTCCTGCTCGTTGATCAAGGCTTCGATCAGGCCGGTCACGTTTGGCTGTCCGGAAACCGCTACGCCATAAAGGTTGCGCAACGCGGCACGGCGTTTGTTGTCGACGTTCTGCCGCCCGAACGCCCTGGCAGTATTAATGCCTGCCCGGGCGTGTGGTCCGAACTTGCGTCGCAACTGTTTCAGCGTTTGGGTGAGCGCCACGTACTCGCCTTCAGCGCCATCTTCCTCAGCCTGTTTGCGTGCCGCTTGCAGCACCACGTGGGCCTTGGCCGCATCGCCATCGGCAAATTCCAGAACCTGTTCCAGTTCTGTGTCGTTCTCTTGCAGCAGTTTTTTGCGCAGCAGCCTCGCGGCGTTATCCAGACCGGTATCGTTGGCGCTCATCAACAACTGATAGAGCTCACCCAGTTTGACGGCCCGTGATTGCAGTGCATTTCTGCTTGCGATCAGTTCGCGCTGGCGCAGTATCCGGCTGTTTTGCACCAGTGCTGCGGCGAAGCGCGAGACCTGTTGCGATGACGTGCCTTTTTCCGACGACAGGGTCCCGGGAATCGCTCGCGCAGCGGGCGTGACGGCGCGAATCGGCGTGACCGTGTGGGTTGGCAATATAGGCGGGGCGACGATTTTCATAGGACGGTTCTGAGCCTGGTCATGACCGCTGAGTGGGGCCTGGCCAGGATTCGGTTCCCTTGTAAAAGGGGCTGACGCGTTTGTGCCAAAAGCTGTAGTGATAAAAACGGCGTTGCGCAAAAAAATGTATTACAAAGAATTACAAATTTTAAAATAATTATATAAATCAGTAACTTAAATAATTATTTTGGCTGGCACGGTTATCGCTATAGGGCTTGCACACCATTAAATTAAGGTAAGCCCATGTTTCCGAACCTAGTGATCCTTGATGCAACCCAGCCACGCCAGGACTCTTCGTCTGCCGGTATCCGTCAACTGACGGCTGATCAGATACAGATGCTCAGAGCGTTCATTCAGAAGCGCGTAATGAACCCGGATGATGTCGATGACATCTTGCAATGCGTATTTCTGGAGGCCCTGCGCAACGAGCACAAGTTTCAACATGCCAGCAAGCCGCAGACCTGGTTGTGTGGTATTGCGTTGAACCTGATCCGTAATCACTTCCGCAAAATGTATCGCCAGCCCTATCAGGAAAGCTGGGAAGACGACGTTCATTCAGGGCTGGAATGGAATGGCGATATCACTCATCAGGTAGACGGGCACAGGCAATTGGCACGCGTCATCGCAGCCATTGATTGCTTGCCGTCGAACATGCAAAAGGTCCTGGAAGTGTCGCTGGAGATGGATGGCAATTATCAGGATACGGCGAACACGCTCGGCGTTCCGATTGGCACTGTGCGCTCGCGACTGTCCCGGGCACGGGTGCAATTGAAGCAGCAGATTGACCCGTTCGCCTGAGTGGATATCTGTCTGGAACCAACTCGCACGCAAAACCACACAGTTGCCATCCTTCACCACTTGGATGGCAACCATGCGTATATCCAGTTCTCCCAGTCCTGCCCTCGGCAGCATCGTGAATCAACCCACCTCTGGCGAACTGGCTGCTGAGACGCCATTAGCCAAAGCCTCGCTCACGCAGAGCAGCGCAGGTGGTGATCAGGCCTTTGTGCAGTTCGGCCAGGCCAACGACAATACATCTTTCTTTTCTGATGCCGAGCAAAGCGGCTCATCGCTGATGAGTCTGCTGACTCGCAGCAGTAGTAGCGAGAGCACCTCCAGCGTTGATCAGGACAGTGATCAGGTGTCCCCAATGACATCGGTCTCAACAGCCAGCGCGTCACCTGCGGCGGCTGCCTCCGACCCGGCAAATGCTCCCAGCGCTACCGATGCCGCGTTTCTCGATAACTCCGAATACTCTTCGCCCGAGGCCCTCAAGCGCTGGGATCCGATGGTCGCCCATCTGCCGCCCGAAGAACGCGAGCAGGCGGCAAAAGAACTCAACCGGCCGATTGCGGCCGCCTGGATGGCCAGAGAGCACGGCCCCAATGCTGACAAGGCGATGGCGTTCATCAACGCCAACCCTGCGTTGAAGACGGCTGTGGACGTCGGCAAGGATGGCGGTAATGCGGATGGGAAAATCACCAACAAAGACCTCAAGGCGTTCGCCAAAAATATGGAGAAGGCGGCCGACAATGCCGACAAGGACTTGGCCAAGTACATGGAAGATAACCCCGGCGCTGATCCTCAATCCCTTGAAATGGTGCGCAGCGCAGCGGTGATGCGCGCCAATATGCCGTTGGCGACGGCAGCCGACCCTCATCATGCCGTTGGGGCGCCTGACAAAACCGATGTCGATGGTAATGTCAGCGCCGAGGGTCTGAAAGCGCTGATTAAAAGTAACCCCGGGTTGTCAGGTACGCTCAAACAGTCGTCCAACATGTGGTCGCAGGCGGGCTTCCTCAGCCAGGTGGATGAAGCCGGTCTGACCGGGCGCAAGAAGGCTGCGCATAGCCCCGACCAGGTGTTCGATGCGTCCAATATGAGCGAGTGGATCAGGAAGAGCGCCCCCAAAAATGGTGGCCAGTTCGCCAGCATGCTCAGCGACGCCGCGACGTTGAATTCGGTAGCCGGTATCGATATCAGCAAACTCAACGCTCAGGTTTTCGAGAAGCCCAAGGCTTACACCGGCGCGCAGAAGGCCGCTGTGATGATCAAGTTGCAGCAGACTCAGCAGAGCGTGATAGCCGGGCGGGATTTGCGCAATACCGAGAAGACCGAGGCGGGCCTTAATGAGCGAATCGCTCAGTTGCAAGCCGATCCCGATGTTCAGGAGTACCTCAACAAAAGCATTCCCGAACAGGAGCGCAGCCTGGTCAGCAGCGATTCGGCGCTGCAAAAGGCCGTGACTGAGCAGGTTCAAAACGTCAACAGCGGAAAGGCCTTGCAAACCGACCTGGCAACCGCAGACAAGGCCGTCGGCAAACACAACCCCGACCCCGATTACAGCGGCGCCATCACCGGCCTGTCGGCTCAACTGCAACTGCAAAAAGACCTGTTTCCCGATGCCCAAGTGCCCACTGCCCAGCAAGTATTCAACAACCAGCCTGATGAAGTGCAAACGAAGATTGCCGATTCCTACGTTCGCAACTTCAGCGAAGGTGGCGCACTGAAGCAATTGCTTGGCCAGAAAAAGGCCGATGCCAGCGAAGCCCTGCAAACCGCAGACAACCAGAAAGCGGCCTATGAAAGTGTGCTGCCCGCTGATTTCGTTGAAGGCGAGCATGAAAACTACACGACCAGCACATTGAATGAGCTGCAGAACTCCAAAAAAGGCCGCAAGTTGCTGGAAGGCAAAAGTGATGAAGAGGGCGGCCCCTCGCTGTTGGCTCAGCTTGCTGATGCCGGGGCGGGCGGCAAGGTGCTGAACTCAGTCATGGGCTTTGCATCGGTATCCACCATGCTCGCCAACGGCGACAAGCTTGGCGCGACGCAGGCCATTTACGACAGCACGAAGCTGGGCGCCGAGGCGATCAAGGGAGGGGTCGACGCCGGGGCGAAGATGATGGGCCGCGAGGCCTCCGCCGGTCTCGGGCGTCTGGGCGGGCAGATGATCGGCCGCGCTGTCGGCCTGGTCGCCGGCGAAGCCACAGGGCTTGCCGCAGGCGCGGCACTGGGTGCTGCAATCCCGGTTATCGGCTGGGCCATCGACGGTGCCATGGCCTTGGGCTTTGGTATCTCGGCGATCATTGATGCGGTCAAGAAGCACAAGGCGCAGAAGGCGTTCGATCATAACGTTGACCCGGTGCTGGATCAGTTCGGGATTGACCGGGCGCATTGATGCAATGGAGCAGGGCGGCGGCCTTATCTTCCGTCCTGGTCCGTGAATGCATTGTTTTGCAGGCTTCGATGATTAATACCCTGCCTGGGGAATTGATTTATCGACCTCGTCAATTCGTACATTTTTCAGCACGCCGAGGTGTATTAATGACTGACCGATTATACAAAACTGTTCTTGCCGACTTATCAACGTCATTGACGATGCAACCCTTGGTATTCGACGACACAGGCGCTTGTGATCTGGTGGTCGATGAAGAGATTGCGCTGAAAGTGGTCGTGGACCACGTATTCCAGCGCCTGCTGCTGATCGGGCTGATGGACATTTCCCCTGATCTTCCCTTGAAGCGTTTGTTGAGTGGCGCACTTAACCCTCTGTTCAATGATGGACCCGGGCTGGGGTGGCATGCAGGCAGCGAGCTGTATATCGGCTTTAAGGCAATTCCCAGAGAGAAGGTGAGTGTGGTGACGCTGAAGCAGGCGATCGCTGAACTTGTAGAGTGGATAAAAACGTGGCGCGACGCGCATTGAAAGAGGATGAGTCATGAACCCGATACAAACACGTTTCTCTAACGTCGAAGCGCTTAGACATTCAGAGGTGGATGTACAGGAACTCAAAGCACACGGTCAAATAGAAGTGGGTGGCAAATGCTACGACATTCGCGCTGCTGCCAATAACGACCTGACTGTCCAGCGTTCTGACAAACAGATGACGATGAGCAAGTTTTTCAAAAAAGCAGGGTTAAGTGGGAGTTCCGGCAGTCAGTCCGATCAAATTGCCCAGGTACTCAATGAAAAGCGCGGCCCCCGCCGGTCCCCGTCTTATACGCCAGGGGCAGACCCATCTGGGTCGTATGCCATTGAACATCGAAGAGGGGCAAGGCAGTTCGGCCACCACGTCCGTCCAGAAAAGCGGGCTGCCCAATGGCCGCCTGGTAAACAGCAGTATTTTGCAATGGGCCGAAAAGGCGAAAGCCAATGGCAATACAAGTTCCGGTGCTCTTTATCAGATCTACGCAAAAGAACTCCCGCGTGTAGAACTGCTGCCACGCGCTGAGCACAGGGCGTGTTTGGCTCATATGTATAAGCAGAACGCTAAGGACGGTATCAGTATTTGGCCGCAGTTTCTGGATGGAGTGCGTGGGGTGCAGCTAAAACATGACACAAAAGAGTTCATGATGAACAACCCCAAAGCAGCGGACGAGTTCTACAAGATTGAACGTTCGGGCGCGCAATTTCCTGATGAGGCTGTCAAGGCTCGCCTGACGATAAATGTCAAACCTCAATTCCAGAAGGCCATGGTCGACGCAGCGGTCAGGTTGACTGCTGAGCGTCACGATATCATTACTGCCAAAGTGGCAGGTCCTGCAAAGATTGAACCGCCCCGGGTTTCTCGGAGACCCTTTTGTTTGAGTCATGCCACCTGGGCAGACTCGGTGAGTTGCTGATAATAGATTGCTTCTGCTTCGACCGGTGGAATATGACCGATTGGCTCCAGCAGGCGGCGGTGATTGAACCAGTCCACCCATTTCAGGGTTTCCAGCTCCACCGCCCCCCGTGTGGGCCAAGAGCGTCGATGAATCACTTCAGCCTTGTAAAGACCATTGATGGTCTCAGCCAAAGCATTGTCGTAAGAGTCACCGACACTCCCGACCGATGGCTCAATACCGGCTTCGACAAGACGCTCGGTATAGCGAATGGACACGTACTGCACGCCACGGTCACTGTGGTGAATGAGTCCACCCTGCTTGACTGGGCGACGGGCGTAAAGGGCTTGCTCCAGTGCATCGAGTACAAAATCGGTACGCGCTGAACTGGACACCTTCCAACCGACGATGAATCGGGCAAAGACATCAATGATGAAGGCCACGTAAACAAAACCCTGCCAGGTACTGACGTAGGTAAAGTCCGATACCCATAGGGCGTTCGGGCACTCAGCCACAAACTGACGGTTGACATGATCCTGCGGGCACGGCCTGGCTTGGTCGCTGACCGTCGTCTTGACGGGCTTGCCGCGTACCACGCCTTGCAGGCCCAGCTCTCCCATCAGACGTTGCACCGTACAGCGGGCGACTTGCAGTCCGTCACGCAGCAATTGTCGCCAGACCTTGCGCACGCCATATACCTGGAAGTGCTCATCCCAGACTCGCTGGATGTGCTCACCCAGTTCCTGGTCACGCTGCGCACGCGCTGACTGCTGGCTGGGGTCAGCCTGCTGAGCAGCGTACCGGTAGTACGTCGACGGGGCGATTGGCAACACCTTGCAAATCGGCTCGACCCCGTAAGACTGGCGGTTTTCATCAATAAACGTCTTCATCGTTTGAATGGGCGGTCGAGCTCCGCCTGGGCAAAATAGGCTGAGGCCTTACGCAAGATCTCGTTAGCTTGACGCAACTGACGGTTCTCACGCTCCAAGAGCTTGACTCGCTCACGTTCGACTGTGCTCAGCCCATCACGCTGGCCGCTGTTGCGCTCAGATTGGCGAACCCACAGCCGTAATGTCTCGGGCGTGCAGCCGATCTTGGGGGCAATGGCACTGATGGTGGCCCACTGCGACTCGTACTCAGGAAGGTGTTCGAAAACCATCCTGATGGCCCGCTCACGGACCTCTGGGGAATACTTCGGTAGTTTTTTCATCGCTCCATCCTCTCAAAGGTTGGAGTCTCCGAGAAACCCGGGGCGGTTCAGATTGGCACGCTTACAGATGCTGCGGTTTTCTATGTCGGCGGAGATTTTTCCTCTGCGCAGACACTTGCAAAAGAGCTTCAGGCACTGCTCCCTGAAGATGCGTTTATCAATCATACGCCAGCGGGAATGCAATCCATGGGCAAGGGACTGTGTTACGCCCGTACACCGCAGGACAGGACAAGCCACGGAATGTCGCGCGCCAGCATAATCGAGTCTGCATTGGCAGATACCAGCATGTTGTCACTGGAGAAGAAGCTGCGTAATGCTTTCAAGAGCGCCGGATACAATCCCGACAACCCTGCGTTCAGGTTGGAATGAGTATGAATTGCTGAACATCCCAAAGGCGCGGGCGCAGGAAAACGGAACTGAGGGGGCTATTCTCAGGCGTATCCTTCCTTTGCTTGAACACAGGCTTGCCGAGAATCTGTTTCATGGTTCCAGACAGCCTGCCCTGACAGAGAACGGCGTTTTTAGAGATTGAGCCAAACAGATCTTTTCAGGAGATGCATGCGGTAAACGACAACAAACCACTTTCCACCAGACGAACAAAAAACCTTGAATTTCAAGGTCTTTTTTCAAAGGTGGTGCCCCGAGGGGGAACCTAATCTTTCAGGTAATGCAGGGTTTGTGGGTGTCTTGCGAGGGTAGCCATACAGGTGGCCATACAGGGCGGGGTGGGCTGATGCGATTTCATGAGGATATTGCCCCGCGCAGATGGCGGGGCGAGAGGTGATTTGATCAGGCCGCGTGGCGGCTGTCCATCTTGCGTTGTATCCACTCTTCAACTTCATGCTGGACGAAGTAGGCACGCGCCGTGCGGGCGGTGCCGTCCTTGATCGGCTTGGGGAAGGTGCTGTCCTTGTCGCGCAGGCGCTGGAGCGATGTGCGGCTGATGCTCAGCTTTTTCAGGACCTCGGTCAGGGAGAGCAGCACGCGGCCGCTTGGTTCAGTGCTGGTCATGATCAGTCAACTCCGTTATCAAAGCCGTCATATGCGGTGTTTTCGTTCGTGGCCTTACGCTGCATCCGCTCAGCCTCGCCATCACCCAGATCATCGTCATGGCAATCCTGCGTGGCCTCGGGTGGCTCGATGGGGCTGTCGAGGTCTGGCTCGCTCCCGGCTGGCTTGGACAGGGCTTCTAGTTCTACCCTGCGCATGGCTTCCAACACCCATTCATGCGGAGTCCAGTTCTGTGCGTCCTCCGGCAAGGCTGGCATATAGCTGTAACGATGGGCGCTGCTGATAGCTGCCTCACGAGCAACCAAAGTGAGGCGCTCGACTTCACCGCTTAAGCCCGTCGACCCCCGCTGATACTTCGGTAACAGAGCCTCCAGCTCATCACACCGCGCCTTGAGCTGGCCGAGCTCTGCCTTCAACTCGACGTAATCCCGTTTCACGCGCTTCAAATTCAAGGCCTGATCAGCTGACAGTATGCGGAGCTGGGCATTTTCGGCCTGTAGCGGGGCAAGGTGGGCGCGGTCGATCAGCTCAATCACAGCGCAGTTTTCGCGGGTCCACTGATCAATACCTCTATCAAAAATACCAACATCGACTTTGCCTTCGGGGTGTAGCCAATACCCAAATGCTTCCGGCTCCCCGCCGAGCGCAGGCGGTTGAGGGGCTGCGGCGCATTTGAAGCATGTAATCCAGTCAAAGTTAAAGTCCTTGGGGTCTTGCGGCCCGTGTGACTGACAGCGCCTGCAATACATCGGTTTAGATTGGTCATTCATTGCTGCGCTTCCTCTATCACGTCGATAACTGACCAGATGCCCAGCGCCTGACTGACCGGCTTGCCGGCCGCCGAGCGCTTGAGCGTCTGGATAAGGTCGTTGCGCCCGCGCACTGATCGAGCCATGGCGGGCATTGAGTTGATTGTTTCGATGGCGTACTGCCTGCCCTCGACAAAGCCGTAGCGGTCTGGGGGCTGGGTGACGGCAGGGCGGCCCGGTACTGCAAGCGTGGGCTTTTCTGCGCGTACCGCTTTCACTGGCGCGGGCTTGGGGGCTGGCTTACTCGCAGGCGCAAGGTGTTGCAGGGCCATGGATAGGGCCTGTCGTGCGATGGGGTTCATGGGGTTGCCTTGGGTCAATCGCCGCAGAAACAGGCAATAGCCTCGTCGTGGTCGGCGAACATATCGAATTGAGTGTCGGAGTAGTCGAGCATCTGCTGATAGCTCGGCCGGTCGAAGCGGAACAGCGCGCCGTTGGTTGTGGCGGCGCTGCTCTGGGTGGCGCTGCGCTCCATCCGGGCCCACCATTCCGCCTTGTTTCGGTCGCTGGCAATTATTGAATAGACCTGCTTCGCACCCTTGAGGAAGCACAGGTCGCAGTTACCTTCCAAGGTGCGCCCGTTGATCGTCGATAGTGCCAGGTCGAATGGTTGTTCTTTCCAGAATTCACCGATCTGCTGCACGCTAACGCCCGCATCTGCAAGCGGCATCACCATCGTGGCGTGTTTGCTCTCAGACGTGGTCTTGCGGGTCCGGATCTTCGCTACGCGCCGAGGCTCGTCTGCCCGGATGCCGGTCATCATGTCGACCGGGGTTTCTTCGGTGGAGCATCCAACCATCCGCAGATATTTGTGGATCACTCTGATTTTGAGATCGATGGTGCAGAACCTTGTTACCGGGTTTGGCAGGTAGCTGCGCTTGCGGATCAGCGCTTCAAACGGTTCGCCATCCCGACTGGCGGTTTCGTAAGTGACAATGGCGAAGCCGCGATCATCGTCGCGGTACTCCAGCCACACTATGGGCACTTGCCAGCGCCGTGAGCATTCGTTCACAAAATCGAGTGTGGCTGGGTGCTCCTTCCCGGTGTTTGCAAATGTGACAATCAAATCGTCCAGATCATCGTTGGCGTCCAGCACCTGGCGCAGCATGTAGGCACTGGTCCGACCGCCCGAAAAACTGACGACAGTTGTTCCGCGCAGTCGGTAAGGGCTCATTTCTAAGCCACCTGAGCAGGCGGGTTCATGGCGAAGTAGATGCGGGCGCAGGCCTCGGTGTCCGGGCGCGCGCGGTGGCCACCGACCAACTCCTCGCCGGTGAAGTGGCGCAGGGCTTCGGCCACGGTCGGGACCTTGTACATGCCAGGACGACCGAAACCTGCGGCGATCATCTTCGCGGTGGGCGGGCACTTGACGATGTTCTTGCTCGACTGGCATGTGCAGTAGTTCGGCATGGCCTTGAACTCGTTCGCCGCCTGCTCGCCGATAAACCGCTTGATGGCGATACGCATGATTCGGTCGTCGAAGCTGACGTTGTGCGCGACCCGCAGCCCGGCCTGTTCGTAGACGCGCAGGAAACCGCCCAGCGCTTCCAGTTCCGGGATGCCTTGCTCGAGCGCCATTTCGGTGGTGATGCCGTGGATAGCGGCCACTTCGTCGGGGATCGTCCAGCCCTCGGGCTTGATCATCGCTTCGAACGAATCGACCAGCTCGCCTTGCGGTGTGTACAGCAGGATGCAGATATCGACCAGATGCGGCTGGCGCGGATCATCGCTTGGGTCTTTGAAGCGCGGCAGGCCGGTGGTTTCGGTGTCGTAAAAAGCGATCAGTTGGGACATTTGGTTTTCTCCAGGCGAAAAGAAAGCGCCCGTAGGCGCTCTGTGGTGTTGCGTGGGTTGGGTTAGCTGGCTTGCTGCAACTGGACGTCGCCACCGGCAACGCCGCCTTCGATCCACACCGCGTTGATTTCGGCGGGCAGCTTGGCGGGTTTCTCCTTGAGCGAGCCGCACACGATGGCGGTTTCGATATCGCCGGACTTGGCCAGGGACATGAGCATGCCGAACAACTGGCCGCGAACGGTTGGCAGCAGCACGTCGAAGCGGTCCAGCACGATCAGTTTCAGGCCGCATGCAATGGTGATGGCCGTGCCGATCAGTGCATCACAGCGCCACCGCTCAGACTCGGACAGCAGCACGTAGGCGCGGCCACCGGCAGTGATTGCCATGTCGCCGCCGATGGCAGTGACCGGCCAGCCAGCGAGCGTGGACAGGCGTTTCAGGCTGTTGTTGATCGGTTGCAGCGCACCGGCAAGGATTTCACCGGGGATGCCGTCAGGCGCAAGGGCCTTCTCGATCAGAATCCAGTCCAGCACGTCTTTGTGGTGTTTGGCGGCGTCGGCAGCAATCTTGCCTGCGTTGGCGATGGTGTTCAGACGATCCCGGACCATAGTGGCTTTGGCTTCGGCGCGGGTTCGGATATCACGCTGCACCTGAATGGCACTTTCGCAACGAGTGATATCGGCTTCGCTGGAGCTTTGCGGCGTGCTTTCGATGTGGGCAGCCAGGTCACGCTGGGCGGCAAGTGCTGCATCGACGCGCAGGCGGTCATTGTTGCGCGTGCTTTCCAGAAGCTTCACGGCTTCGGCGGCCTTCTTCACTTCCGCCTGAGCCTCGGTCAGTTTCTTGGCGTCAGCAGTTTTGCCCTTGAACACCTCAACCTGCTGGCCTACAACCTTCAACTTGACGTGGCAGCTCGGGCACTCACACGGTGATTCGCCGTTGTACGCCTGTACAGCGTCCTGCCACTGCTTGAGCTTCGGTTGCCACTCGGCCAACGATTCCTCGGTTGCGATCAGCTTTGCACACTCCCGATCCAGCAGTTTCGCCTTCTCTTCAAGGTCTGTTTTGCGTGCAGACCACTTGGCGCTGGCGTTCAGATTGCCTTTGAGTTCGCCCAGGTACTGGTTGCCTTTGTCGATCTCTATCGCGGCCTTGCCCTGTTCTGCCTGTGCCGCCTCAAGGTCCGCTTGAGTCACCTCAGGCACGCCCTCTGGCATTTCGTCGATGAAGACAGCCCAGCATTCAGCCTTTTCAGTGCCGTAAGCCTCGCCGGTGATGGCTTTCCACGCGCCCCGGCTTTCGCTGGTGTTCGATTTGGCCTGTTCCTGAGCAGCAGCAAAGCCGCTCAACAGCAACGGCTTGATGGCCTCGACCTTCTTCGGATCGGCACCCTTGGCCATCAGCTTCTCGGCCACTACCGAAGGCTTGGCGCTGGATTTGGTCAGCGCGAACAACAGCGAACGCTTGGCCTTGTCGTCCAGCTTGGCGAAGGCGTCCGGGTTCAGCACGAACGGCAGGTATTCCTGGCCATCCACGTCGGTGCGCTCGCCCTTGCCGGTGGGCAGGGTGATGGTGCTGGCCGCGCCGTCGTGCCCGATGATGATCTGGCCTTTCTTCTGGCCCTCGGTGATGAGCATTTTGTAATCGCCCTTCTTGGCAACGCGGGCGGCTTCGCCCAGTGCCAGGCCGATGGCCTCTTTCAGGCTGGATTTACCGGCACCGTTGTGACCGCACACCATGGTGATGGGCGCGGTCAGCTCCAGATTGGCGTTGCTCAGACCTTGGAAGTTCTCGATGTAGATCGATTCGATTTTCATGCTTGCGTTACTCCACGCAAAGGCTGCCGAGTTCGGCAATGACCTTGTAGGTGTTATCGATGGACTGCTCGGCTTCGGTTTCCAGTTCGATGACCTGGTTGTCAACGAGGCGCAGCAGCAGGGTGGTGGCTTGATCGCTGTCAATGGCGAGACGACGCTGCAGCCATGCCACGTCCACGGTGGTGGCGTGCAGCACAACCAGTTGGCTGGCGTCTTCGTAGGTGTATTCGCCGAACTCTTTGCCGTGCAGTTGCTGGTGTTCTTCCATCGCCTGCTTGTGCTGTTGCGGTGCCTGCTCAAGATCCCGTTGCTCTACCTCGTCGAAGTCCCGGTCATTTTCCTCAGACTTGAAACGGCCCCGGTGCATAGCCTCGGCAATGGCTCCGGCGCTCAGCGGCAATTCGCGCTGATCACGCTCGGCTCGGATGCCGTCTATGCCCTCGGCGTAGTCGTTCGGGGCCAGCACCAGCAAACAAAGCTTGCCCGCCACGTCGATCAGCCCATGCCGGTTAGGGTCTTGAGCATCAATCGCGGCGGTTACTGTGATGGCCTTGGCCTTGAACTTGGCGTCAACCACTGTCACCGGGATGGTATCGACGCTGCGCGAGCTGATGATGCTGATAGCAGCGGTCACAGCGTCTTCTGTCAGCGCCGTGAGACGGTCGATCACTTCCTGCTGATCTTCTTCGCTCAGGCGGGGAAACGGTGCTTTGATGTTGCGCAGCTCGAACAGCGCAGCATCGACGATATCGTGCACCATCAACTGATGAGCAAGCACCATAGGGTGGACGCCATGCAGGCGGGCGCGCTCGATTGCTTCAATGTGTTCTATCTTCATGGGTGTTCCTCAGTTATTGGCGATGCGCTCCAGCGTCTCGCGCTGTGCGTGGCTCAGATGGGTGCGCGGGCCGTGGCGCTTGAAATTGGCCCGAATGTCGTCGGTAAAGGTCACTTCCCAGTTGTTGGCCGCCAGCAACTCGGCGGCGGCCAACAGCACGGCGAATTCCTCTACCCGGTCGTATTGCTCTTCGACGGATAGGGCGGCCATGGCGGGTTACTCGAAAGCCAGGCCGTCAGTGTCGGCGGGCTCTGATGTAACGTTTTCGGTGGTTTCTGTTGCAGGATCAGCGGTTTCTGTCGCGTTTTCCGCCGCATCTGTAACGATTTCTCCGGCTTCTGTATCAATCGACTGGCCGTCCTCTTCAATGATCGAAGGCGCTTCGGGCTCTTTGTTGCGCAGGTCGTTCATGTCCACCGAGTAGGTGCCAGCGCCGTCGGCGGTGGCGTCGATGAAGTCCTCGACCTCTTCGCGTGACTGCAAGCCCATCAGCAGCTCGGGCGCGTAGAGACGGCCCAGCATGCTGGCTGCCCGGTAGCGCAACATCACTTCCGGCATAGTCAGCCACTTGCTGCCGTTCTTGGTCAGCCAGCCTTCATCAATGGCCATCTGCATGGAAATGGTCGGGCCGTTGAGCCGGTCGCCGGTTTCTTTCTCGATCACCCAGGCTGTGCAGGTCTGGTGCTTGATCTTCGCCTTGCGCTGCTCTGTGACCTTCTTGCCGTCTTTCCAGAACGTGGCGCTGTAGGTCAGCTCCTCGGCCTTTCCTGGCTCGCTCAGGTCAAAGCGCAGCGGGCTGAAACGACCGCAGCTGTTGAGCATCGCGATAATGAACTGGCTTGACCAAGACGGCCGACCCTCGATCACGTACAGGTTCTGCATCACCATCAGCGGGTCAGCGCCCATGCGCAACGCCATGTTCAGCGCTACCACGCAATTGGGCAGGCCAGCAGGGTTTGGCACATGGCCGGTGACGCGGCCGTATTCCTTTGTTTCGGCAAAGGCGCGGTACTGGACTGGCACCAACGTGGAACCGGCGAGCGCTTTGGCAACACGCTGCAGTTGTTCGAAGCCGGAGCCGGTCAGCAGCGACATAGGGGCATCGTTCTTCGGCGGGGCGACAGCGCTGGTCTGCATTGCCGCCAGTGAGGTGGTTTGCTGGGTCATGGTCGTTTACTCGTGGTAAGGGCAGGTTGACCAGCGCGGGCAATACTTCGCGCTGCATAGGAAACTCTGTGGGTTGGGTGGAAACAGGCCGGTGCGGAACATCTCGGCACCGATCTGGATCAGGCCGGGAAAGTCTTCGGTACCCACCATCATTTGCTTGGCGCTACGAATCTCGCCGATGCCGACTTCCGGTTTGCCCTTCGTTTTCAGCCCGATGATGTGGGCCGGTGCGGTGCAGGGCTCGCCGGTCGTGTGTTCTTCAAGGATTTCGTAGGTGCCGATCTGTGCGGCGTGGCCTTTCGTCTTCGCCACGCCTTCACTGACGGCAGCGCCGCCCGTTTTCACGTCAGCGATACCCTTGCCGTCGCCGGTCTTGCAGATCCGCGCCCGGTCGAGCTGGCCGGTCAGGCGGATGATCACGCCACCGCCGCAATCAATCTCCAGCGGCGTGGCTGTGCGCTCGACAGCGAGGTAGTCATAACGCGGGCTGACCTCGTTGCAATACTTCGTGTGCAGGGGCAGGGCTATGCGTTCTGCCTCTTGGAGGGTCAGCTTGTCGGCCTTCCAATCGACCTCACGGTCAGGGTTGCGCAACGTGTGGATGAGCAGCTCGGCCGTGTCGTAAGCGCTCAGGTTGCTGCCGTTCATGCGGGAAACGTCGAACGCCGCGGTGCTGGCATGTATTGACGTTCCCAGGTGGGCGCGTGGGCTGCTCGGGCTTTTGATGCCCAGCAGGTGAACGCCTTCCCATTTGTAGGCGCAGTCAAACAGCGAGCCCCACGACGAGGCCCGCACGGTTGTGACGGACATGATGGATACCTATTGAGTGATCAGGCCGCCGATTGCGGGGCCGATGAGGGTGATTGCGCAGAACAGGGCGCCGGTGATGGCCGACACCCACCAGATGCGGCGGCGCTTTACGCGCTGGTGGCGGGTCATGGGATACATCGATCGCTACGCCCGCAGTAGCTGTAATCAGGATCGAATTCGCTGGCATCGCAGGCTGCCTCGTAGTCATTTCCGCAGGAACGACACTCAGCCACCCAAACGCCGCCATTTCGATGCAAGCCATCTGGCTCACGACCCTGCGCGGCTTCATTGCGGTAGTTACGCTCAATCCGGTTGTTGCGCTTTGCCTTGGCAGCACGTATGCAAAGTGTGTCCGTGGCGTCGAAGCGGCGATTTTTCATGCGCACCTCGCAATCAGCATCCCGCGCTTGCTCAGCTTGAGCCGCATGGGCCCAGGCAGATCAGCAACCAAAAAAATGCCCCGACGATGCAGGGCTTTGATGATTCCGTTCATGTCTCTGGCAATGATCGTCACTGCGCACCCCCGTGTAACAAGTTGAGGGCACCCAGCCGGCGCCCCATGCTTTCGCGGCGCAGCGCCAGGCGACGTGTCGACGCCGCCTCACTTGCACGGCTTTCGAACTCTTCCATCTGCTGCTCATCGATGAGCCCGTGCGCGTAGTTCGCTTGGATCATGCCCTTGCAGAACTCGACGTCCGGGTACTGCGACGTGCCGATCTGCGTTATCTGACGCTCGATCATGGCTACAGCGTTGGCTTGGCGGCTCATGCTGCCCACCGCTGCCGGAACACGCCGACGTCAATCTCGTGCCAGAGCGCGGTGCGGATCTGCGCGTCATGCAGCCGTGAGGCTTCTCGCAAGTCCCAACCGGTGCAGTCCATGCGAATACCGTCGCTGTCGTAGGTGATGCCCGACAGCAGTTTGTATTCAAGTTCGCGGGTGCCCATGCAATCCCAATCGCTGTCGCGGTTGTTCGGCTGGGGCGGGCTGTTCTCGCAATGGGTTACGTCCACTTGAAGGACAAACCCCTCAACAATCACTTCGTGGATCATGTGTTCGCCCTCCAAGGTGGCGCTGGTTACATCCGTCTGCCCACTCGTTGGAATGGACAGAGGTGATGCGGTCAGCCTTCCCGGCTCATCTGCTCGTGACTGGCGTGCTCTTCGCTGCAGAACGGCAAGCTTTGGGTGCGGACGTACTTCTTGTTGGTGATCGGGTGGATTGCCTGATCAATGATGTTTCGATAGATCACAGGGTCAGCAGGCTTGCGGCAGCGGGTGCATTTCACGGTTGTTTCGGTCGCTTGTTCCATGGTGTTTCTCCGGTTGATTTCCCAATGCACCCGGTTGCCCAGGTACATCAGTGAAATTTTCCGTTTGCCAACGGCCCCGAGGTCTATACGGCGCAGCCAGTGAGGGAATCGCCCCCGCCCAGCGCGTCAAAGCCTTTCCAAGCCATCAGCGGTGAATCGTTTGGTTTTTAAAGAGCGCTGACTTTCGCCAAGGCCCGCACATGCAAGCGGACTTGCATATATAAAAGCATGCTTGTGGTTTATGTGCAAGTTCCCTTGTGTTTATTTCCTTGGGACGAAAAAAAGCCCGCTCAATGGCGGGCTTCGGTGACTCTTGTTTCAGATTGGTTCTATCTGGACCGGGTTGACCTGATCAGGTCTCGGGTTTTCGATCCTTCCTCCTCCAACTGCCTGACAACCGCGTCAGGAGAGGCCGAGTAAGAGGCGTAACGTATTTCCTTGCGGATGACGTATGTGCAGGCCGCCATCGTGATGATCGTGGCAGTGAACCCAAGAACAAGAATGCGCTCGATCTTCATAGCTTCTTCGCATTCCAGGCCAGCAGCACCCGGGCATGTATGACGATACTGTTCAGCTCGTCGCCCTTGATGTCATACGGCGGGAACGTTTCATTGTCAGACAACATGCGCAACATCTTCGGAAGGCGCTGCAACCGCTTGATGTAGAGCATCCCGTCGAGCGTGAAGACGTACACGCCATCAACCACAACCTCGTTGATGCCTTGGTCGACAATCAGCGGATCGCCGCTGGCAAAGGTTGCCCCCATGCTTTCGCCAAACCCGGTGATCACCGATAGGTTCTTGTCATGGGTGTAGGTGATGCCCTGCTCACGTAGGTATTCAGTGCGCACCGTGATGTTGCGTACCGTCTCAATGTATTCCTTGGGCAGCACCTGGCCTGGGCCCATTGACCCAACGACGTCGTACTGAGGGATATCAATCTCGTCGTCTCTTTGATGCCGCGTGAAGTCACCCTGCGCGACGTTACCCGCAGCACGTCGCTGTGGTGGTTCGCCAGCGCCGTCCAGCAGCCAATCGACAGTCGTATCAAGGGATCGAGCGAGGGACAACAGATGCTCGTTCTTGATGTTTCCTGTGTCTCCCGCAAACCACTGGCGCACTGCCTCGTAGCTGACTCCACATGTGTTGGATATCAGCCGTTTCACGCCCCGCACGCCGGTTTCAGGCTTTCGGACCAGCACAAGCTTTGTCATTCGATCAGTGATGTTCATTTGCCCAATCTACAAGTTAGCTTGTCAAGCATGCTTGCTTATTAAGTACAAGCATGCTTGAATTTGACGAACGAGCATTGGAGGTGCCTATGAAACGTCAACAAGCTATCGATTTTTATGGCTCCATCCCCGCCCTCGCCAAGGCCCTCAAGATCACTTATGAGGCTGTGCGGCAGTGGGGGGAGGAGGTCCCTGAGTTACGTCAGTACCAGCTGGAAAAACTCACCAACGGGAAGCTGAAAGCAGGCGCGGACAGCGCGTCGCAGTCGGCGGCCTGACCATGTCAACGACCTCAGTAAGCCAAGAAACCGATGAAACCGCACGGGAGACGGAAACCCTGATCTTGCAGCGGGTTTTGTCCGTGGGTCAGAAAGAGATAGCCCGTGAAACCGGGTTGAGTGAGTCCACGGTTTCGAGGTGGAACGAGGGCGAGTACGCAAGATGGGCCAAGGTGCTGTCGTTCCTCGGCCTGCGCGTCGTTCCTCAGTCCGCGATGCTCGTCACGCCTGCCTACCTGCACTCGCTGGAAACCCTGGCAGAGATCGGGTTGAAGGCTGAGAAGAAGCGGCCGGGCCCGCTCGGGTGGGACTGATCATGGCCGCCCTCCCGTACATGCAGCTCTACGTCGCTGACTACCTCGCCGACACCATGCATCTGAACACCGAAGAGCATGGCGCGTACCTGTTGCTGATCTTCAACTACTGGCAGACCGGCAAGCCCATACCAGTGTCTCGACTTGCTCGTATCGCACGACTTTCCAACGAGCGTTGGACGGACGTTGAACGGTCGTTGAACGAGTTCTTCAACGAGCGTGATAACGAATGGGTTCATGACCGAATTGAGCGGGATTTAGAAGCGGTTCATGCAACACAAACTCAACGAATTGCAGCCGGAAAGGCTTCTGCCGAGGCTCGCAAGCAGGCCGCAAAGGCCCGTAAACCAAAGGCTGCGAACGCCCGTTCAACGCCCGTTGAAATCTCGTTGAACGAAAACCCAACGAATAAAGAAGAGAAGAGAAGAGACGAGATAAGAGATACACCACCACTCTACGCGCAGGACGTTTTCGACAATCGGGCCAAATTCAGCATGAATCCCGATTGGCTTCCCTGCGAAAAGACATTCGCCGCCGTGCTGACCATGAACGCCATGGCCAACCAGCAGTTCGACGAATCGCAACTGCTCGAATTCAAGTCTTTCTGGATCGCATCCCCTGACGAACACCGCACCCAGGCCAAGTGGGAACACGCACTTGCCCAGCATTTGAAACGTGACCTTCGCCACCAGCAGGCCAACGGGAGAAGTACCGATGGAAACCAAAACGCCGAACTATCGGGAAATTCCCAAAACAATCAGGGCCGTGGTCCCCAAGATCGCTACTCACGACCTGCTCGACAGGGCCCCCTCTCTGCTCCAGACCGTGTCCGAGCCGCAATCGCAGAGCGCGATGCTCTCGAGGACGCTTCTCGACAAGCTGTGGATCAAGATGGCTGAGTTCTACGGACACCGCTGGACGTCGAGCTTTGGCGTGATCGCTGATCCTGAACACACATGGGCCAAGGTCCTGGCAGGCGTCACCGGCATCCAGATCGCCAACGGCTTGCACGCGCTGATCGAACGCGGCGATGAATTCGACTGGCCACCACCTGCGAATGTGTTCCTGTCGCTGTGCTTGCAGGTCAAGGGCTTGCCGACTGAGGCGCAAGCATGGGACGAAGCCAGGTCAGGCAAGTACACCCACGAAGCCGTGCGCATTGCCGCAGAAGCCACCAGCACGTTCGACCTGCACGGTTCTGACAGCAACGACAAGGCCCTGCGCCAACGCTTCGAACGCAACTACGCCATCGTCATGCGCCGTGCACAGACCGGCCAAAATCTGGAAGGGCGCATTGCTCACGGCGTCGGCCACGACAGCATGCGCGACCCACGACAGGTCCAGCTCGAGCATTCCCGCAAGGAAGCTGAGGCCCTTGTCGCTGCGCAGGGCATACCAAACAACGCACAGGCGGCGCGTTACCAGCTGCTGACGATGCTTGGCATCCGGAGAAACGACCATGTCTGATCACAAGCCCGTCACGTTTCTGGTACCCGGTGAGCCAGTAGGCAAGGGCAGGCCACGCGTGCGCATGCTCGCCGCGAAGCCTGGGGGGAAGCCCATGCCCATGCTGTATACGCCAGCTGAGACCAGAGCCTACGAAGAACTGATTGCCCTGCACGCAGGCGTCGTGATGGCCGGTCGCGAGCTGATCGGCTGCCCGGTCCTGATGGAACTGCGAATCATGGTGCCCATCGCCGCGTCATGGTCGAAGAAGAAAACCGCCCAGGCACTTGCAGGTCAGGTCATGCCCACCAAGAAACCAGACGCCGACAACGTCCTGAAAGCCATCTGCGACGGCATCAACGGCATCGTGTTCAAGGACGACGTGCAGGTTGTGAACGTCTCCCTGAGCAAGCGTTTCAGCTCCACGCCCGGTGTGTACGTGCGTGTTGTTCCCCTCGAGGCATTGCCATCATGACCAATCCCAAATTGATCTGGACCACGCACAAGCTCGCCGATGGCTGGGTGCTGCTGTGTGTCGACGCCGACCTCGAACAGCCAGGAGAGCCCGAGGCAATGCTCGGTATGAGGCGCGCTGTACACCCGTTCCACTTCGACCAGATGAACGAACCGGTTATAGCTTTCACGCTGGTTATCGCTGAAATGACTAACGCGATTATGTGGGGGGTAAGTGGGGCGCAGTGCGCTCAATCACTGCCTGCCTCGCGTGCGCACGCGTTTGGGGCCTGACCTTGACGCCCCTACAGATCGATTGGTTTCAGGTCATCACGGTGCTTTTGCGCCGGGGCTACTCGCTGTCGTCTGTCGCGTCACACATAGCCGTACCCAAGTCCACGCTGATTGGCTGGAAGCAAGGCGCTGAACCGCGTTACAGCGAGGGAGAGCGCCTTATCTCGTTCTGGGTGCAGGTCACAGGTGGTGACCGCGCCGCACTTCCCATGGTCGCAATCGGCGACTGGTGGGCTTATCACTCCAAAGCATGAGGTAACACCGATGAAAATTTCACCCGAAGTCGAACAACGCGCAATCAACCTGTCGGACGCGGCTGCACGGGCGTCACTGGCGGGCAATCACGAACTGTCGAAGAAGCTGGAGGATTCTGCCAGTGCGTTGCTGGAAGGCTCAGCGCCAAGCTTTGAGGAGTTCGCAGCCATGCGCAATCACAACATCGAGCGCCACGAAGGCAAGTACATCAGCAAGCAAACCCAGGAGCTGTACGAGTGCTGGCAGGCTGCTGGTGGTGCGGCCCTGACCTGATGGCCAAATGAAATAGTCGGGAAACCGACCGATCCGCAGAACGATCCTGCTGTCATCGATGCCCAGCCACCGCGCTGGGCTTTTTTTTGACCTGGAGGCAACACCCATGAAGCCCCAGCAGGAGAGACACATGGCTAGTCCGGCACCGGAAAGCATCGTTGAGGTTGTCGGAGCGTCAGTTGCCAGCAAAGGCATGATGGTCGGCGGGGCCGCTGGCCTTGTCGGCTGGCTGTCGCAAGTGAACTGGATCGGGATATCAGGCGTTGTGATTGCCGTCCTCGGTCTGCTGATCAACCTGTACTTCCAAGTGCGCAAAGATCGACGTGAGGACGCCGAGAGCGCCGCCCGCATCGAAGCATTGCGCGAGCAGTTCCGCCGATGAGCGCCCGTAACCGCATCGCGGTCGCAGTGCTGACGATGAGCCTCGCTGGGCTTGGTGCCTGGAAGGCCAACGAAGGGTTCACCGATCACGCCATCATCCCCACCGTGGGCGACGTAGCCACCATCGGCCACGGCTCGACCCGGTACGAAGACGGCAGCCCCGTCAAGCTGGGCGACCGCATCACACCGCAGCGTGCTGACGTGCTGGCCCGAAACCTGATCAGTCAGGACGAGAAGAAGTTTGCCGCGTCACTGCCTGGCGTGCGCCTGCACCAAGCCGAGTTCGATCTGTACATGGACTTCGTCGGCCAATACGGACTGGGCAACTGGCGTCAGTCGTCGATTCGCTCCAACCTGCTGGCAGGGCGATACGCGCAGGCCTGCGAATCCCTGCTCAAGTGGCGCTATGCCGCTGGCTATGACTGCTCGACACCGGGCAACAAGCGCTGTCTGGGCGTGTGGACGCGTCAGGTTGAGCGCAACGCACAGTGCAGGGCAGCGCAATGAAGATCCTTGCAGGCATCTGCGCTGTGCTGCTGGTGGGCTTGTTGCTCGCCCTCTGGCGCATCGATCACGTCAGCACCAGCCTGACCAGCGCAACCAGCACCATTGCCACGCTCGAGGCCGCCGCCGAATCTCGCCGCAACACCCAACGACTGCTGCTCGACCTCGACACCAAGCACACACAGGACCTCACCAATGCCCAGAACACCAATGCTCAGTTGCGTGCTGCTGTCGCTACTGGCAAGCGCAGGCTGTCAGTCAAAGCCACCTGTCCCACTGTGCGAGGCACCGCCAGCCCCACCGGCATGGATGATGATCAAGCGCGAGCCGACATTGACCCAGCGTCTGCTGAACGAATTGTCACCATCGCCAACGACGGAGACGACGCCATCCGCGCCTTGAACGGCCTGCAGGACTACATCACCACCGCTTGCATCCCTCGCAAATAGTCGGGAAACCGACCACCCGCCACACCGATGCTGGCCCTCGTTGATCACATCCATCACGAGGGCAGCACCCATGGACAACCAGCACAAGAAAATCACCGGCTATCGCGACCTCACGCAATCTGAGATCGACGGTATCAACTCCATCAAGGCTCTTGAGGCTGATGCCGCTGCGCTGGTCAAGCAGTTGAAAGCGATCCCCGATGTTGATCAGCGCGCCATTGCCCTTGCCGTCACCAATTTGCAGCAGGCCTGCATGTGGTTGACCAAGGGTGTTGCCCGTTCGGACAACCCATTCGCCTGATCCCCGCCATTCACCCGCAGCAGCACCGGAGACACAACCATGCCAGCACCAGACGACCTCACCACCCAAACCCCAGGCCAACCGCTGGCCACCATCACGCCGCTTGCAGGCGCGATCAGTGACGCCAACACGGGCAACCCCAACGCTAACGAGAGCCTGACCGCCAATGCGCAGGCCCCGCTGTACGTCGCCAAGCACAACGGTGGCGGCCGCTGGATCATCGTTGATGCACAGGGCGAGCGGTTCAGCGAGTTCATGACCAATGACAAGCCCGAAGCCGAAGCCGAGGCGCTGCGCCTGATCGACGGTGGCGCGCCCTACGTCAAGCCCGACGAGTCAGCCAGTCAGGCCCAGAGCCAATCACTGGCCACGACCAAGCCTGACGCGGTCGACCCCACCAAGCTCAAAGCCGCAGTGATGACCGCCGATGGCTGGCTGTGCCCTGAGCCCGCAGCGGCAAAGGAGTAAGGCCCATGGGCAGCAAGCCAAGCAAACCGAAAGTCGTTGAGACGGAAGACCCGGCCGTCACAGCCCAGAAGGCAGCGGATGCCGCCGCCAAAGCTGCCAACGAAGAAACCGCCGTGCGCAAGAAACGCAAGTCCGAGAGCAGCCTGCTTTCGAGTGCTGGCGCGCAAGGCACCGTACTCAGCCAAGGTAAGAGCACTCTCGGATCATGATGACAGCCGCCCAGATCTGCAAAACGTTGAGCACGCTCAAGTCGTTACGCTCGCCGCACGAGTCGGTCTGGCGCGATTGCTTTGACCATAGCTACCCCATCCGGGGGAGTGGCTTCTGCATCGAACAGATCACGGCCATGGAGGCGCAGATGCGCAAGGCCAGGATGATCGACGGCACCACCACGGACGCTGCACGGATTCTTTCGTCCGGCATCATGTCGGGCCTGACCCCGGCCAACTCACTGTGGTTCGGCATGGACGTGGGGCAGGAGAGCGACGAGGAACGCCGCTGGCTGGACGGATCAGCCGACATACTCTGGCAGAACATCCACGCATCCAACTTCGACGCAGCCGCCTTTGAGGGGCTTATCGACGTTGTGTGTGCTGGGTGGTTTGCCCTGTACATCGATCAGGACATGGAGAAGGGCGGCTTCACGTTCGATCTGTGGCCTATCGCGAGCGTGTACTGCTCGGCGTCGAAGGCTGGCGGCAAGATCGACACCGTGTATCGCACGTACAAGCTCACGGCAGAGCAGGCGGTGAACGAGTTCGGCGAGGACAACCTGAGCGAGACCACGCGCAAGCTGGCCAAGGAAAAGCCGCAGGAGCTGGTCGAGTTCATTCACGCGATCTACCCACGCACCACACACATGGTCGGCGCTCGGCTGGCCAAGAACATGCCGGTTGCTTCGTGCAAGGTCGAAGTCGCCGCCAAGACGCTGGTTAGCGAGTCGGGCTATCACGAAATGCCAGTCGTTGTGCCGCGCTGGATGATGATCCCGGACAGCGTGTACGCGGTTGGCCCGGTGTTCGACGCACTGCCTGACTCGCGCACCCTCAACGAGCTGTGCCGCATGGACCTGGCTGCCGGTGACCTGGCCATCGCTGGTATGTGGATTGCCGAGGACGACGGCGTGCTGAACCCGCGCACGGTCAAGGTCGGCCCGCGCAAGATCATCGTTGCGAACTCTGTGGACAGCATGAAGCCCCTGCAAAGCGGCTCCAACTTCCAGTACGCGGAGACCAAGATTGCCCGCCTGCAAGGCTCTATCCGCAAGATCCTGATGGCCGATCAGCTTCAGGCACAGGACGGCCCGGCGATGACGGCAACCGAAGTGCATGTGCGTGTGAACCTGATCCGTCAGTTGCTGGGCCCAGTCTATGGCCGCCTGCAAACCGAGTACCTGCAACCGATGATTGAGCGGTGCTTCGGCATTGCGTATCGCGCTGGTGTGCTTGGTCAGGCCCCAGAGTCATTGGCCGGTCGTGACTTCACCGTTCGCTACCTGTCGCCGCTGGCACGCTCTCAGAAGCTCGAGGAGGTCAGCGCCATTGACCAGTTCGTGCAGGGCGCTCTGATCGTTGCTCAGGCAGATCCAAGCGTCATGGACAACATCGACATGGACGAGGCCCAGCGCTTCAAGGGCGAGGCTCTGGGCGTGCCGTCGTCGGTCATCCGGAGCAAAGCCGACCGCGACAAGCTCCGCGAGGATCGTGCAGCGCAGCAGAAGGCCGCGCAGGAGCAAGAACAGCAGGCAGCCATGCAGCAAATGGCTGCTCAGACGGCAATGAAACAGCAACCGGGAGCAGCAGCCTGATGGCAATTGAAGTCGATGCAGCCATGTACAAGCGCGTGTTCGAGGATCACCACGAAGGCCGGTTGATCCTCGACGCGCTCACGCAGCAGTTCGCCAGGCCAGCAGTGGTCAAGGGCGGGATTGATGCAGTCCTCGAAACCTACCAGCGTGACGGCCAGCGCCGTGTGCTGGAGTTCATCGTTTCCCAAATCAACAGAGCGGACGGAGTAGATACCAATGCGTTTGAAGAATAGTTTTTCCCAGTTCATGGATGTGTTCCTGATGGCCGAGGCGGGGACTGAGGGTTCGCCGGGCGGTGGTCCAGCACCTGCCCCGGCACCCGCTCCAGCAGCGCCAGCGCCAGCACCTGCACCCGGCTCAGTGCTGGCCAACGTCGCAGGCTCGGACTACATCCCGGAGAAGTATCGGACCAACAAAGAGGACGGCACCCTTGATCTGGAAGCATCGTCGCGCAAGATGTCCGAAGCGTACAAACACCTCGAAACGCGCCTTGGTTCCGGTGATGCGCCGCCCAAGACCGCCGAAGAGTATGCCCCCAAGGTCGAGATCGAGGGTTTCAACTGGGAAGAGTTCAAGGCGGACGAGAGCACCCAGTCGTTCCTGAAAGGCGCGCATGCCAAGGGCCTGACGAATGATCAGGTTTCGTTCGTGATCGGCGAATACATGCGTGTAGCGCCTGAACTGGTCGGCGGCGCAGCGCAGCTCACCAGCCAGGATTGCACCGCCACACTCAAGACACTGTGGCCAGACGATCAAGCAATGACGGGCAACCTGCAATCGTCCTACCGCGCAGCCCAGGCGTTTGCGGGCGAGGCGGGCAAGCCTGGCAGCTTCGAAGCGCTGATGAGCAAGTACGGCAACGACCCGGACTTCATCGCGTTCACCGCGAATATCGGCAAGGAAATCAGGGAAGACAGCCAGATCAACGGCGGCAACGTGGTCAATGACGGTGACTTCGACGTCAAGACGTCCGAGCTGCGCGGCCAGATTCAAGCCCTGCCAGCCCACGACCCCAAGCTGCCGGGCCTGCGCCAGCAACTGAACGATATGTACAACTCCCGCTACAACAAGCCCGCCTCACGCCTCGTCACCAAATAGTCGGGAAACCGACCGACTCCCCCGCACAACATCGCAGGCATTCCAGTAATGGACCGGCCTGCGATGGCATGCAGATACCCGGAAAGCCCCGAGGCGCAGCACAGCCGATGCACGCCAGGAACCCGGCCCACGCAAGTGGACACCCGGAAGGCAATCAACTATCTGCATTGGAGTGCATTACATGTCACAACAGATCACCGAAGCTTTTGTCCAGCAGTTCGCTGACAACTTCATGCACGTCGCTCAGCAGTCGCAAAGCCGACTGGAATCGACTGTCACCATCGAGCCGAACATCGTCGGTATGTCCAAGTCGGTTAACCGTCTGGGTCAACGTACCGCGACCCGCCGCACCCAGCGCCACGGCGATACCCCGATCAATGATCAACCGCACAGCACCCGGTACGTAGACCTCTACGACTGGGAAGACGGCGACATGGTCGATGATCAGGACAAGATCCGCATGCTGGTTGACCCGACGTCGGACTACGTCAAAGCAATGGTCAACTCTCTGAACCGCGCCAAGGATGACGTAATCATCGGTGCGCTCGGCGGCTTCTCCCGCGCCACGTCCGGCCAGATCATCCTGCCAACCAGCCAGAAAATTGCCGTGGGCGGCACTGGCCTCACCAAGGCAAAGATCATCCAGGCCAAGAAAATCTTCCGCCTGAACGAAGCCGACGAGGAAGCGGGCGAAGAGCTGTACATGGTGTACAGCGCACAGGCTGCCGCTGACATTCTCGCCGACCCAACCCTGACCAGCGCTGACTACCTGGCTGGCCAGTTCCTGCAACAGGGCAGCGTTCGCGGTAAGTGGATGGGCTTCAACTGGATTCCGTCCGAGCGCATGGGCAAGTCCGGTACCACCCGCTACCTGAACGCCTACGCCAAATCAGGCGTCGTTCTGGGCAAGGGCGCGGAGATCACTACCAAGGTCGGCGAAGATCCGGGCAAGGGCTTCAACGTCCGTATCTACGCAAAAATGTCCATCGGTGCGGTCCGCGTCGAGGAAGAGAAAGTTGTTGAGATCGCCTGTCTGGAGTCGTAAGCCAGGCGTTTCACCCTCAACCCCATGATTCAGGAGCTTCAACAATGGCAACCGTTCTCGCATCTCTCGCGGCAGCCCGAGTGGCTTACCCGCAAACGCTGGTGAAACCGAACCTTCAAGGTGCGGACATTCAAGTGCTGGTTAGCACCTACACCGTTCCAGCCGGTGGCCAGGCTATTGGCGACGTCATTTCGTGGGGCTTCTTGCCTCTCGGTGCGCGCCTGATGCCTGGCACCAAGTTCTATTTCGGCGCTGGCGCTGCATCGTCTGGCATCAACCTGGGCGACGCTGTTCTGGCCAACCGCTACATGACCACTGCCAGCCTTGCAGCCGCAGGCAGTGCGGCTGCTGAAAACCAGTACGCCGGTGGTGCGCTGTTCGAAGTGGGCGTGGTCAAGCCCAATGACGCTACCGACATGAGCGAACTTCGCTCGCAGGTGTTGGGCGCTGCGTTGCAGGCAGGTCAGGTGATCACGCTGGTGGCGCAGTACGCCGGTCAGAACTGATTCGGGCGCAGCCACGGAAGGCAATTATTCAACCGGGGCCGAGTGCCCCGGTTCTTTTATCTGGAGGTTGTGAGGATGACAATGGCGACCGCTGTGTCGATCTGTTCCAACGCGCTGCTGATGCTTGGTGCGCAGCCGATCAACGACTTTCAAGAGGCCGTGGACCGGGCCAAGATCGCTGCAAATCTTTATCCATCTACAAGGGATGACCTGCTGCGCAACCATCCGTGGAACTGCTGCATCCGGCGCGCTGTGCTTGCGCCTGACGCGGAGCCCCCAGCGTTTGGTTATGACCAGCAATTCGAGTTGCCATCTGACTGCCTGCGCGTGCTTGAGGTCGGATCAGCCGATGCTCAGATCGATTACGTGGTTGAGGGCAAGCGTATCCAGGCAAACACGACAGTGCTGGAACTCAAGTACGTGTTTCGCAACGAAGTGGAAAACACTTGGGACGCGGCTCTTGTTGAGCTGATGACGCTGTCCATGGCGGCAAAAATGGCTTACGCCATCACGCAGTCATCCGCCGTACAGCAGTCTGTAAAGCAAGACCTTGAAATGGCCAAGCGCAGAGCACGCGCCATTGACGGTCAGGAAGACCCACCGCAAACGCTCGGTGACGAACGTCTTTACGCGGCTAGGTTCCAGGGTGGCCAATCATGGCGAAACTGACCCTCATCCAGACCAACTTTACGGCCGGCGAGCTTTCCCCTCGCATGCTTGGTCGTGTCGATATCGCTCGTTACCAGAACGGGGCCAAGGTCATAGAGAATGCCTGGCCTCTTGTGCATGGTGGCGTCACACGGCGCAACGGCACTCTCTTCTGTGCTGCAGCCAAGTTTCCAGACCGGCGCGCACGCCTTGTGCCTTACGTGTTCAACACTGAACAGGCATACATGATCGAGTTCGGAGACTTCTACATCAGGATCTATTACCCCAATGGGGGGTGGACAGGTGTTGAGTTGGCAAGCCCCTATGGTCAGACGATGCTGGCGGCGCTGGAGTACGTGCAAGGCGCTGACACCATGTTCCTGTTTCATGGTCGAGTTCCGATCTATCGGCTCAAACGCATCAGTAACACCGAATGGAGCTTGGCCCCCGCGCCGTTTGTAACGACGCCATTTGAAGAGCGCGGTATGGACTTTGCCTTTGCAATGGCTATCACCAACCCCGCTGCCGGTGCCGCCAGCACAGTGACGCCGGGCGCGCCTGCGTTCTTTATCTCAGACGTAGGCCGGGAAATCTGGGCGGGGAGCGGCATTGCACGCATCACGGCGTTTGGTTCTTCAGGCTCCGTATCGGTGCTGGTGATCAATGCTTTCTCGCAGACCCTTTACCCTACATGGTCGCTCAAGGGTTCGCCCCAAACGACTTGCACAGCCAGTGCATTCTCGCCGGTCGGCGCAACGGTGACGCTGACGCTGGGCGCTGCTGGCTGGCGTCCCGAGGACGTGGGCAAGTTCGTCAAGCTGAACGGTGGGCTGTTCCAGATATCTGGCTTCACCAGTTCAACGGTTGTGAACGCCGTGATTCGATCTATCGCTACGTCCGTCGTGGCTGCGCCCGCTGGTGCCTGGAGCCTTGAGGCAAGCGTCTGGAACGATTTCGACGGGTACCCTAGCACCGGCACGCTTTACGAGCAGCGCCTCGTTGCGGCGGGATCACCGAACTACCCGCAGACAATTTGGGAGTCGCGGACAGGGGAGTATTTGAACTTCGAGCTTGGCACCAAAGACGACGACGCCATGTCGTTCAACGTGTCCTCTGACCAGATCAACCCAATCATGCACGTTGGCCAGGTCAAAGCGCTTGTGACACTGACTTATGGCGGTGAATTCACGGTCACAGGCGGTGTTGAGAAGCCAATCACCCCGACCAACATCCAGATCAAGAACCAGTCGGTGTACGGGTGCAATGGCGTGCGCCCGATACGAATCGGCAACGAGCTGTATTTTGTTCAGCGTGCCGGCCGGAAACTGCGCGCAATGGCCTACAAATACGATTCGGACAGCTACGGCTCGCCGGATATGTCTGTGCTTTCCGAGCATGCGACCAAGTCCGGGGTCGTGGACATGGCTTTCCAACAAGAGCCGGAATCGATTCTTTTCATGGTTCGCTCGGATGGCGTCATGGCCACGATGACTGTTGACCGTGATCAGGATGTGGTGGGCTGGGCAAGGCAGGTCACTGATGGCGCATACGAGTCAGTAGCCGTCATCCCTTCGGCCGAAGGTGATCAGGTGTGGGCTGTCGTTCGCCGGACTGTGAATGGTCAGAACGTGCGCTACCTCGAAAGGTTTGTTCCTGGCACGCAGGTCGATTGCGGTATCAACGCCTTTAGCGCAGCGGGTGCGAGCGTTTGGGGCGGGCTCGCTCATCTGGAGGGCAAGACCGTGGATGTCGTCGCCGACGGTGTTGTGCTGCAACCTCAGGTCGTAACGGGCGGCCAGATCACGCTGCCTCGTAACGCCTTCTCGGTTCAGATCGGCCTGCACTTCAAAACCAGCATCACTACTTTGACGCCAGAAGTTCAGGGCGGCACCGGCAGTGCCCAGGGCAACAGCATGCGGATTGCTGAAATAACGCTGCGCTTCCTTGAAACCATCGGGTGCAGCATCAACGGCCAGGTTGTTGCTTTCCGCAACATGGGCAATCAGGTGCTGGATAAATCCCCCGCGTTATTCACCGGCGTGCATCGCATGGAGAACCTTGGATGGGAGCGCGGCGAAGCCGTGTTGACCATCGAGCAGGATCAGCCGCTGCCATTCCATCTGCTCAACGTCATCAAGAAGGTCACATTCAATGATTAGGCCAGCCACCCACGACGACGTCCCACGCCTGATTGAACTGGGCACAGCTCTTCACCAGACCAGCACCTATGCCGCGATGGCCTTCATACCCGAGAAGGCCGCCAGCTTTCTGCACGCATTGATCGATGGCGTTGGCGTGATCTTCGTTGCCGAGGTCGGCGGCGAGGTTGTGGGCGGCTTTGCCGGTGCCGTGACTGAACAGTGGTTCTCTGACGATCTGCTGGCCTATGACTACTCGTTCTTCCTTGATCCCAAGACCCGCAGCGGTATCACGGCCACAAGGCTGCTGATCACGTTCATTGAGTGGGCTCGCATCAAGGGGGCGAAACGCATTCATATCGGAATCACAACCGGCATCCATGTGTCCGGAACGTCTGATCTTTATCGCAGCCTGGGCTTTGCTGATGCCGGGTTATTTTTCAGTAAGGAGCTTTGACCATGGGTGTTGAAACGGCAATTATCGCGGCATCCATTGCCGCAACCGCATTTTCGGCTTATTCGACGGTGCAGTCAGGCAAGCAGGCGAGCCTCAACGCCGAGGCCCAGTCGGATCAGGCTCAGATCGATGCAGACGGTGCGGCCAGTGCAGCAGTCGTCCAGGCTGACCGCATACGACGGTTGGCACGAACGCAGGCTGGCTCAGCAAACGCTGCGCTGGCCGCGTCTGGCGTGGAAGTGGGGGCCGGTACCGCGATCAACATCAACGAAGAGATCATTGGTAACGCCGAAGAGGATGCGGCTCTCACGATATTCAATGGTGAAAACCAGAAGAAGCGCGGGTACGTGGATGCCAGCAACATCGCGGCAGGTGGTCGGCAAGCACAATCGTCTGCCAATTCCCAAGCAGCTGGCACCGTGCTGGCTGGTGCTGCTCAGACGGGGATGGCATGGAAGGCGTCGGCAACCCGTAACGGGACAACGGCAAAAGTTGGGGGGGCAGACTGATGGCAAGAATTCCTATCGGTCCGGGCGTTCCTCAGGTCATGCCAGAGGTCCAGCAAAACCGAGTCATCACCCGCGATACAAGCGGCGAGGCGCGTGGCGCTCAGCAAATCGCCAACGCAGTGACGACGGGTGCGCTGGGATACCTTGAGCAGCAGCAGCGCGAAGACAGCGCACTTGCCAAGGTGAAGGCCAGCAACTCGCTGTTGGACCGTGAGACGGCCATCAGCGCAATCAATCGCGACCTGAGCGAGCAGGTGGCCACCGGCAAGCTTAGCTATGACCAACTCGAGGAAACCTATGGTTCGGCGGTGTCAAAGCTTGAGCCCTTGCAGGCGTCTGGCCTTGACCCTACCACGGCTGGCGAGCTGGAGCGCTCTGCCAAACGGATGCAAATCAAAGGGCTGGAAGGCGTTCAGACACTCAAGGTTGCCGCCCGGAAAGACTCTGCCGCTGCCGATCTGACGTCACGCATGGACCTGCTTGGCAAAGACGCTGCTATGCCTGGCGCAAACATCGATCAGATCAACGCCCGCATGGATGCCGAGGATATCGACATTGCCGGGCACCTGGCCTATGGCGAGCAGTGGCAGAACCGCAAGCAGCAGTTCAAGGACAACAACTGGACCACGCATGCCACGCAGCGCGTTGTCGAAGCCCGTGACAACCTGGGCACCATGCAGAAGATCCAGAACGACCTGACGTCTGGCGAAGGGTTCTACGCTGGCAAGCTTGATCCGGAGAAGCGCACCCAGCTGCTGAACACCATCACCGGCCGCATCTACCAGATCAAAGAGCACAACGAACGCCAAGCTGAAATCCGTGAAAACAAGGCCGAACGCGCCTTAACTCAGATGGACCGCCAAGCCGCCACTGGTATTCCGCCAACGCCCGCCGATCAGCAGCGTTGGCAATCGCTGGTTTCGGGTACGTCCGCAGCGGGCGAGTTCAAGGAACGCATCAACCAGATGGCAGAGGTTCAGGGCTTGTTGCGCCAGCCAATTGAGGCCCAGCAGCAGTACGTCGACCAGAAGCGTCAGCAGATGGCCGCAAATGGCGGGGGCGTTGCCGAACAGGCCAACCTCAACCGGCTGCAATCGGCAATCGATACCAACGTCAAACTGATGAAAACCGACCCGCTGTCGTTCTCGGCGCTGCGCACCGGCAGTGACGTTGAGCCGCTGGACCTGTCGCAAATCGGTACCACTGAGGGCCAGCAGGCTTTGGGCGAGCAGATCGCATCCCGTTTTGACGTGACCAATGCGGTGCGCAAGAAGTACGGCCCCGAGGTTTCCCGCGTTCCGTTCAAGGCACAAGAGCTGGAAGCGATCAAGGCAGGGTACGAGGCTGCCGACGACAAGACCAAGATCGGCATATTGGCCGCCGTTGGTGGCGCAGCGCCTACCGGCCCAGACGCTGCCGCTGCGATCAAAGCGATTGCACCAGAGCAACCTATCACGCTGCTGGCGGGCATGGCCCAGTATCGAGGCCTCAAGGCTGCAGACGGCACCGACGTTGCCAAAACCCTGATGGTGGGCAGCAAGATCCTGAAAGACAAGTCCGTTGCCACGCCAGAAGATTCGGTGATGCAAGCATCGTTTGAAAGCATCGTAGGCAACGCCATGCCCGGTGGCACGCAGCAGCGCGAGCATGCTTACACGGGCTTCAAGGCTATATACGCAGGCCTCGCAGAAGCATCAGGGAAGCGATACGACCCGGCTGTAAAAGACGTCGATGGTGCTCTGGCCAAAAAGGCCGCAGACATGATCACAGGCGGCGTAACAACCCGTGGTGGTGGGTGGTTTAGCGGGTCGAGCTACAAGGTCATCAAGCCATACGGCATGGACGATGATGCATTCGACAAGGCCGTTACCGGCCAGTTGGGTGCTGTTGCTGCAAGCGCGGGCCTATCGGTCGAACAACTGAACGACATGCCGCTGTCGGCGGTACCGGGCACTGAGGGGGCGTATTACCTGCTCAACGCTGGCCGCATTCAGCTTGATCCGAAAACCAATCAACCTGTCGTGGTGAAAGTCAAATGAGCTGGTTAGACGGAATGCTTGATGACAGCGAGGCCGCGAGCCAGGATCAGCGGCTTGAACGGACGTCTGAGCGCTTGGCTCCGACGTTTTTCGAAGGTGGCTATGACTCGCTGGGCAAAGGTCTGGTGCGTGGCGCTATCGAGGGCGGGGCGGCGGCAGAGTCAACGTACTGGAATGCCATTCTCAGTGGCGGGCCAGAACAGAACATCTTCGATTACACCCAGTCCACGACGCTCAGCCGGGAGTCGCAGCAGAAAATCGGGGATGACCTGAACACGCTGCGCGAGGAAACCGCCAGTGCCGTCATGGACCTGCGCCCAGATCCCGCAGAGGTCGGCATTGCCGGTCAGATCATTGGTGAGGCTGCTGCGATCCTGCCGCGTGCCGTGATCGGTGCCGTGGCTGCTGGTCCTGCCGGTGCTGCGATTGCTGCCGGTGCGCCCGCTGGCTACTCCCGCCGCGCCGTCTCTATGGCCGAGGGTATCGACGAGAACACCGCCACGCTGCTGGGCCTGAGCGAAGGCGTAGTAACCGGTGCCGGTGCGATCCTGCCCGCCGCCCAGTTCGTCAAGCCAGTGCTGGGTGATGCAGCCATCGCCATTGGTGCCAACGTGGGGCTGGGCATGGCCCATCGCGGTACCGCCGCTGCGCTGCTGGATTCGAACGGCTATGCCGCCCAGGCTGCTCAGTATCGCGCTATGGACGGAACAGCAATTGCCACCGATGCCATTCTGGGTGCTGCCTTCTTCGGCATTGGCCGCTCCTCGATGCGCCGCCCGACCACGGATCAGGTCGACGCCGCGCTGACAGAACGCAACGCGCAGCACGCCGATATCGACACCGCGCCGGGTTTGCCGGTAGATCCTCGTTCCGCCATTGCGCATCAGGACGCTCTGCGTGCTGCAATCGAACAGATCAACCGCGGCGAAGCGGTGGTACTGCCTGACAACATCCAGTCGGCGACCTTTCTGCGCACGCCTGACGATGTTGCGCCTATTGCACCGTCGCGTGCCGAAGCGCTGATAGCTGCTCGTGAAGAGCTGGCCCCGGTGTTGCGCAACGAACTGCAACAGGATGCAACAGCTGCGATTCCCAACGTGAAGGACGTCAGGACCGAACTTGCGAACTTGAGCAAGTCGCTTGATGGTCTGGACGAATCATTCCGCGCTCGAGCAAAAGAGTTCCAGCAGCAGGGGCAGAGCCGCAAGCAGGCTGAATCCGCTGCGCGTCAGTCCATTGCCGACGAGCGCACGCAGTTGACTGACCGTCAGACCGAACTGAACGAGAGTCTTGACGGCAACCGATCTGCCGAGTTTGCTCGAGCGGATCTGAACGCCCTTGACCGAGGCGAGGCCCCAGCGCGCTTTGAAGAGCGCGTAAACGCTCGAGCAGATGAAATCATTCAGGGCTTCCAACGCAAGCCGCTGGCCGATGGTGTCGCCGAAGCCAGGTTGACGCCGCGCCAGATCAACGAACGCTCAGCACGCGACGAACTGGACACCCTCGTGCGCGAGCATGAAGCGACTTTGCCGCGTGAGCCTGTCGATACCGTCACCTCATCTGACGTGCCAAAACCGGAAACACCGGGCCCGGCAGTTTCTCCGGCAGGTGGTAAGCCTGATGCCGCCAAAGTTACCACCCCTGATAAAACGGGGGCTGAGCCGGTAAGCGAGAGTGGTAAGTCAGCGGCAGGTGCCGAACCACCAGAGCTGCAAATGCTGCGCGGTGCGGTGGCGCGTAACCCTGATGCCATGGTTAGAACCGGCTTTGCCGAGGACGGTACACCCAACAGCGTTCGTGCTGCTGATGCGCTTGAAGAGATCGAGGCAGAGTACCGGGCAGGCGTGCAAGACGCACACGCCTACAACGCTGCGATAGGTTGCTTGCTCAGGCTCTAAATAGTCGGGAAACCGTCTGGTCTGCCGCCATAGGCTTGCGCTCTAATCAGGAGGCAAGCCCATGGCTATGAGTGCAAATTGCAAACGAGAAGTTGAACAGGCCATTGGCCGACCTCTCAAAAAGTCCGAAGCGGATGCGATAAACGACAAGATCAGCTTTCACATACGCGACCTTGCCCGCACCGATCCCACCAAATTCAACGCCATGACTGAGCAGCAGCGCCAACTCGCTGGGGCCCAGGCTGCAATGGCCGATCACATGGCCGACGTCGCCAAGAAGGCCCAGCGCAAAGGCCTGAACCTGTTGGCTCAAACACGCGAGCTGGACAACCAAACGGCAAGGGCGGCGGTTCTCGGCGGGAAACAGCCTTTCACGTCGGCGCTATTTGAGCGTTTGCGCCAGGTTGATACCCGCATCAAGGGCGAGCGCAACCGGGCGTTCACCTCGATCATGGACACCATCATGGCTGCCGAGCCTAAGTTTATGGGACTCATCACCAACAAGGCCGTCGAACGGGATTTTGTACACGAGGTGTTCGGCCAGGACAGCGGCAACGCCATTGCCAAGAACGCCGCCAAGGTCTGGCGCGACCAGATGGATTCCATTCGTGAACGGCAGAACGCAGCGGGTGCCGATATCGGCCGGCTGGATTATGGCTGGCTTCCTCAGCCACACAGCTTGGTCAAGGTTCGCCGCGCAGCTCCGCAAGAGTGGGCATCGTTTGTCCTGGGTCGCTTGGATCGACGCCGGTACCTGAACGAAGACGGCACGCAGATGAACGACGGGCAGGTGACTGACTTCCTGCTGGCCGCCCACGAGACGCTGCGAACCGATGGCCTGAACAAGATGACGCCCGGTACCGGGAACGGCTCCAGCCGCGCCGCCAAGCACGACAACGCCCACCGGCAGATCCACTTCAAGGATGGCGATTCCTATCTGGAGTACATGCGCGACTTCGGGCCGACGTCTGTTTTCGAGGCAATGAACGGCTCTGTGCATGCCCAGATCAAAGACACCGTCTTGACTGAGCAGCTCGGGCCGAACGCGGCGCAGACCTACCGACTGTTGCACGACACCGCCAAGCAGAAGGACGCGGGCGGAAGCGGCGCGTTTGCCGGTACCGAGTTCGGTGCCACGCCTGACATGGTCTGGAACGTTCTCAACGGCAGCCTGGGTGTTCCGGTGAATGCGCGGTTTGCCGAGTTCAATCAAGGTATCCGCAACTTCATGGTGGCGGCAAAGCTCCAGGCAACGCTGATCGCTTCTGTGATCGGCGATGTTCAGTCGCTCGCCATCACCAGCGCCTACCACGGCCTGCCCATCGGAAAGACGCTGGTAAGCGCGCTCAAGAGCGTTTCGAAGGACTACCGCACCGAGGCCGGGCGTATGTCCATCGGCATGGATAGCATCACCTCGGACATGGTCAGCTTTCACACCGACAACCTGTCGGCGGGCTGGACCTCGAAACTTGCCAACGCAACCATGAAAGTGACACTGCTCGAGGGATGGACCAACGCAATGCGCCGGGGCTTCTCCGTCGAGATTATGTCGCGCATGGCCGGTGATACCCGCAAGGCGTGGGGGGACGACCCGGTGTTGCAATCCCGCCTTGAGCGCCACGGCATCACCCAGGACGACTGGGCCGTCTGGCAGGCTGCAACCCCTGAGGACTGGCGCGGGCACCAGATGCTGACGCCAGAGTCGGTCGCATCCATGAAGGGGTTCAGCACCAAACAGAAGAACGATGCCATCGGCAAATTGCTGGGCTACATCCAGGAAGAGTCAGAATTCACCTCGATCCTGCCGGGCATCATGACGCGGGCCACCCTGCGCCAAGGCACCCAGGCGGGCAGCGTCGGCGGCGAAGCCCTGCGACACCTGACGTTGTTCAAGTCCTTTGGGCTGGCGATGTTCGAACGTCACTGGAAGCGGGTGTCACAGATCGAATCGACCGGGGGCAAGCTGGCCTATTCGGCGTCTGTGTTCACTGGCCTGCTGATGGCTGGCGCGATGACCAATCAGCTGATGGATATCATGAACGGGCGCGACCCACGCGACATGAAGGACGGCAAGTTCTGGTTGCAGGCCATGTTGCGCGGCGGCGGTGTCGGCATCTTCGGCGACATTCTCAACACCGGGTTGGGCGGTGATAACCGTGGCGGCCAGTCGAACCTGACCGGCCTGCTGGGCCCGGTGTACGGAACTGCCGCCGACGTCGGTCTGACGTTGGGCAGCGTGTTCAAAGAGAAGACAGAGCCCGCCGACGTGGGCGCAAACCTGCTCAGAATCGGGTACCAGAACACGCCCTTCATCCGCAGCTGGTACACCAAGGCCGCGTTCGAGCATGCCGTTATGCATGACATGCAGGAAATGCTATCGCCGGGCTACCTGAGCCGGATGAAGAAGCGAGCCAAGAAAGACTTCAATCAACGTTTCTGGTGGGAACCGGGCGAAACAGCACCGTCTCGCGCCCCGAACCTTGGCGCAGCCGTGGGGAATAACTGACATGCGTGATGACCAGATCACCCGATTGCAAGCCCTTAGCGAACGCCTGGGCGAGGTAGTTATTTCCGAAGTCGATCCGAACAACTGGCCCGGTGCTGAGAAGCTCCCTACCGATCTGACCCAGCAGGAACGTGGCGACCGCTACTGGTGCAAGAAGAACGCCGCCGCCACCATGACGTTGCTGCTCAAGGTCGTGAACATCGCCGGGATGATGAACAGGCAGAAGCCTGCGCCCGATGCTGGTCACCAGATAGACGAGCTGGATGGCGAGCTGGCAGCCGCCGAACGCGAAGCCCAGGCCATGATCGAGCGCATGCAGAAAGGTGGCCATGTCCACTGACCCTGATAAGAAAGTCAGCCTGCTGGTTTTCTTTATGCTGTGGGCCCGGCGCATGAGGTGGGATGTGCCGGTCATCCACGTTCGAGCATTGATATGGCTGGAGGCTAAAGGGTCTCTGGCCGTTTTGCGTTGCTTCCGGGGCTTTGGCAAATCGACGATCCTGGCGATTTACAACGCCTGGCTTTATTACAAAGACCCTACCTTTCGGATTCTCCACCAGTCGGAGTCAGACCCGACCGCCTACAAGACCAGTCGCGACACACAGAACGTCATTCGCAATCACCCGCTGACGCGCCATCTGCTGCCGCCCAATCAGGGCACGGTTGAACAATGGTGGGTTGAAGGTGCTGCCGACTTCCGGAACGCCAGCATGTTCGCCAAGGGCATCCTGTCGAACGTGACGTCAGCCCGTGCCGACGAGTGCCAGAACGATGACGTGGAGGTGCCGCGAAACATCCAGACGCCCGAGGCCCGCGAGAAGCTTCGGTACCGCCTGGGTGAACAGACGCACATTCTGGTGCCAGGTGGCAGCAAGCTGTACATCGGCACGCCGCATACCCATGACAGCCTGTACGACGAGCTGGAAAGCATGGGTGCGGACTGCCTGACCATCCGAATGTTTGACCAAGAACACCGCATTGAGGACGCCAAGCAAAACGCCTATGACGTTCCGTTTGTGCCTGAGGTCGTGTTCTCTGGCATTGGTAAGCACGCCCGGGTGCTGGTGGCCGGCACGGATTACCTGATCACGAAAACCGGTATTGCCTTTTTTACACCACCCGGCACGTTGGTCGATTGCTATGCCGGCAGTGCGTGGCCAGAACGTTTTGACATGAAAGAGTTGGGCGTCCGCAGAAAGGCGACCCGGACCATCAACGAATGGGATTCGCAGTATCAGCTGCACTCGAAGCCCGTCACGGAGGTTCGATTGAATCCAGAGCGCATCATCCCTTATGACGTGCAGCCGACCATGCGCGAGGCCAACGGCAGCGTAGGCATGTACCTGGGCACCACACAAATCGTGGGCGCAATCGCATACTGGGACGTGTCACTGGGCAAGATCAAGTCGGACGCCTCGGCCCTGTCGCTGCTGCTCACAGACGCACGCGGTCAGCTGTATTGGCACCTTGCCGAAGGGCTCACGGGCGAGTTGGCCGAATTTGACGCGCAGGGCCGGATCATTGGTGGCCAGGTGCATGCCGTTCGTGAATTCGTCATCAAGTACCAGATCCCCCGCGTCATCGTTGAAACCAACGGGCCGGGCGGCTTCGTGCCGAACATCCTCAAGCAGGCCCTCAAGGGTACGGGATGCGGGGTAGGGGAAGAGCATTCAACCACCAACAAACAGAAACGCATTCTCGATGCCTTTGAGTCGCCATTGTCGGCCCGCTTCCTGTGGGCGCACGTCGACGTGCTGCGCGGTCCGGTGTGGGATCAGATGCGGGACTTTAATCCGGCAGTCAACAATCAGGATGATGACTATATCGATTCGTGCGCTGGCGCGATCCTGCAAACCCCCGTGCGCATTGGGCGAATAGTCGGGAAACCGACCGAGACCCGGCGTGACGATTGGCGCCCAGACGCGGGCGTGCACGAAGTGCAAGTTGATTACTAGCCCGCCTTCATCAAGGGGCTCAGCATGGCAGTTCAAGCAGGACCAACCGACAAGCGCTATGCCGCTAACGGAATCACTACCACTTACCCCATCCCTTTCTTGCTACTGGACGCCGGAGACCTGCAAGTGCAGCTCAACGGCGTGGCTATCACAGCAGGCTTCACGCTGGCTGGAGTTGGCAGCCCGGCCAGCAGCATCACGTTCACCGCTGCGCCGCTCGGGGACCTCTACCTGGTCTTGAACATTCCGTTTCAGCGACTCACCGACTACCAAGAGAACGGCGAATTCCGGTCCAACACAGTCAACAAGGATTTTGATCGTGTCTGGCAGGCACTGAAACAGTTGCTGCGATACGCAGGCCGGGCTCTGACACTTGGGTTTGCCGATATCGACGGGTCGGGCAGCTACCAGGCTAAGGGAAATCGAATCTCAGGCCTTGGCGATCCGGTAGCCCCGCAGGATGCCGTGACGAAAAGCTGGTTGCAGTCATTGATCGATAGCGTGAACTCGCCGCTGCTCAGCATCTTCAACATCTACTACGACGGGGTCAGCCTCTATCAATTCCTGAAAACAGGTGTTGCCCGGAACGTCGATAACATTGCTGCTCTTCGCTCGCTGGATGGCACCCGCAACCAGCGGGCTTTCGTGCGTGACAACTCTGCTGTGGGCGACCGTTTCGGCGCAATGTGGTGGCTGAACACCTCAGACACGACCAGCGCAGAAGATCTATCCAAAGGCATAGTCGTTGGTAACGATGGCAGTCGCTGGTATTTCAGCGGGCCTGGTGCGATGAGCCTGGGTCAGCAGGGGCTAGCCGCGCTCAATGATAACGGTGTGGTTTGGGGGTACAGATCAACCGGCAGTAACGCTCAGGGAAACGGCAACAAGTACAACTTCTTCAAGCTTGAAGTGGCCAACGATAGCGTCTCTCAGGTTGCCGGGCAGAACGGTGCGACCGGCAGCAAAGTCAACGGCATCCACATGTTCCACAACTTCGGCGGCCCCCTTGCAAAAGGCGGCCGGCACGCGGGCGACTTCGTGCTGATCCAAGGGTTTGGGGGCGGTGGCGTCACGTCTGCAACGAATCAAGATCGCAACTACGTAGGCTTGCAAAGCCAGGTACTGACTGATTGCGGTGACGGCGGAACATCTGCTGCCGACGTGCGCGGCGCTTATTTCGGTGGGTCTTCTTATGCGGCGATTCTAGGTGGCAATCGAATTGCCAACGCAACTGGCTTTGAATTCAATACTGAAATCACTGCGGGCAGTGGCAACCGTGTCGCGATTCATACAGGCATTCAAATTGCCTCGAAGATCGGCGAGCGTGGTTACGGTATCGATGCAGCCGTATCAATAGGCAACCTCGGCGGCAGCCCTCGCGGATGGTTGTATGGCCTCTGCGGGCATGGTGCAAACGGCGCACCTGCCTTTGAGGCAGACAGTACGGTCATCAAGATTTTCCCGTCTGCATCGGGTTCAGCGTCTATCGACAAAGTGATCGACACTGTTGGCGTTACGGTGAATAGCATAATCGCGGCTGACGGCATCAACCTGAGACGCGGCGTTTTAGACATGAGTGCGCCCGGCTCACAGGTCAGCATAGGCTCAGGCACCTCGAACACACCGCGCCTGCAATTAAGGTCCAGCGGGCTAAATACGACCTATGACGCGGCAATCGTTGGCGGTGGTGGCACCTCAGGAACTGGCGAAGGGACAATGTCTCTTGTAGCCGCTGCCGGGATAATCACGAACTCAGCCCTTGTACGGCCGCAAATTGATAACTTTACGCAATACGCCAACGCGTCTTTCCGCATAAGCCAAATCACTCTGGCGACAGCGCCTGTCGTGACGTCAGATATCCGTGAGAAGGACGACATTATTCCGCTGTCGTTTGGTCTGGACTTCCTCGGGGCGATCAAACCAATTCAATACACTTGTCGCGAGAGCGGCACGGGTGAGGTTTCAAAGGTTATCGTCCGCGTCGATCAGATCGAGGTGCCTGACGAGGAGGAATACGAAGAGCAGGTTGTTGAACTTTCAATAGAAGATGGCAAAGCTATCAGAACTTTTTCAACCGTCAAAAAAATGCGTCAGATAATGGACACCTATCCAGAGTTCGACGCAGACGGGAAGCGTGTAATGGTTATGGTGAAAATTCCTGACGGGACTTATGTAGACCCAGAAACTGGGGATACGAAAATACAGTTTCGCGAGGAGCTTCAAGAGTCGTCAATTCAAGTTGGACGAATGAAAACGGTAGACGTGGAAGTTTACGAAGACGACATCAAAAAAGATAAGGGCTGCCGCTTGCACTTCGGGCTAGGTGCCCAGCAGGTCAAGGAAGCTATGACGGCCGTCGGCATCGACGACTTCGCGGGCTGGGTTTTGTCAGACAAGAATGATCCAGAGTCGCGCCAAGGCCTTCGCTATGAGCAATTCATTGCGGTCCTGATCAACGGCGTTAACCAGCTCAATGCACGCTTGGAGCTGCTGGAAAAGCAATCTGACGTGTGACCAGATGTAGCGGCTTGGGGCTTCGGCCCTGAGTTTGTTTTTTCATCACCGCATGACAGCATGATATTTGTAATATCTATGGTACAGTCCGGCCAAATTTTCGTACCTAAAGCGAAGGAATGCATCAATGACAACCCTTGTACAGTCAGACTTGGCTGCGCAGAAAATTAGAATCGAAACGTTTTGTAAGCGTGTTCTGATCGTTGTGCTAGTTGGGCTTCCCATATTTTCCGCTGCTTTCAATCTGGTTTCATGGCTTCGGTTCGGTGTAGATCTACCTTATTTGGACGATATCAGGCCGTACTACAACGAAACCGCTGGCTCTCTTAGGTTGACTGATCTTTTTACATCTTCGAACGACACCCTTTATCCGTTCGGAATGGCGCTGGATTCGCTTGCGTTCAGATGGTTGAGCGGTAACAGCGTTGCATATCAGGCCATCAGCATGATGACGGTGCTTGGCGGTATATTGCTGATTCAGTGGAAACTGCTTGAGTATTGCTTAGACGACAAGTTGCTATCGGCGGCTGCGTTTTCAAGTCTTCTATTGATGTTGCAGCCTGATTCATACTGGGGCCTTCAAAATATGGCATACCATCAGGTATTGCCTTTGCTCTTCATCCTGATGGCCTCACTTGTCAGCGTAAGTTCGCTGGGCACAAAGCTTAAATGTACATTCGGCGTTCTTCTGGCGACGGCATCCGGGCTGGTCTATATCAGCGGTGCCTTTGCCTTTCTCGCGTTTTCCTTGGCAATGCTTATCCGTGAACTGTTCGTGGTTAAGAAGTCGCAGCAGATAATCAGCATGTCGATATTTATGCTGATCCCGTCTGTACTCACAAGCCTTTTGCAAGGTTGGGTGATTGTAGGAATACAGCACGGTGTTCACCGCGCTGATACCGCAATGTCTTATCCGTGGGATGCTGAGTTCTGGATATTCATTCTGTCCAAAATCGCACGCTCTCTGTATCTGTCCGATTTGTTCCCGTTTCTCTCGCTGGGTATAGCAAGTTGTGGGCTTGCCGTGCTGTTGCTGATATCTCTGCTGTCATTGATGGTGGCTCGACGGTACGGAAACTATAGCGTTCTCGGTCGAGTTTCATTTGTCGCTTTCCCAGTGATCGCCGCAATATTGGTTTACCTCGGATTGGTCGCAGCAGGGCGAACTAATCTTCATCCTGCGAGCATCGATTCTGGAATGAAGTTGTTCACATTCAGCTTTGTGAGGTTCCATTTTTTCTGGGTATGCGCTGCGTGGCCACTGGTGATAGCTGCCGTGTTTGCTGCAATGTCAAAAGCCAACAAGGTGTTCCCTGTATCTCTAGTCGTGGTTATGTGTTTCGCATCTGTCGCGCTCGTCGGCGGTACAAAAATCACAGAGCACGGCGCGTACTACAAACAAACCTACGATATACGCGTTGAAAATCTTGCCTGCCTAAATCAAGGGAATCAGCGTGGCGGTCACTTCCAGTGCCCAGGCCTTCACCCTGGGATTGATATGAGCCCCATCCTGCGTTACGCCCGATCTATGGGGGCGTCCTTTGCTGGGCTGGCTACCACGTCGCCTGCCGCATTTGGCACCACTGGTGCGCTCTACAACATTGGGTCGGACAAATTCGACGTTGCAAACCTTACCGTTCTCGACGCTGACAACCGGATGACGACTGGGGCTGACCCCATGATTATCCTGAACCCAGCCATGCTGGCCACGTTGCCCGCTTGCCAACTGTTACAGGTCAGGGTTCGTCTTGATGTTGAGAGGGCAGACCTGGCGCAGTTGTTCTACACGCCAGTTGGGGAAACGCTTTCTGAAATCAACTCGCTGGTTAAGCCAGTCGGTTTGGGCACCAATGACCTGACGTTTGAAATGAAGAGCGACAAAGGGTTTGCAGGGTATCTGCGCTTTGACCCGGTTACAGGAGCCCAGAACATCAAAGTCCAGCACCTTGAAGTTCGATGCCTGTACGACGTGAAGGCAATCTAAGGCATCTTGCTCTATTGCTTAGGGCGTTCGGGCGGGGTCGTACCCAGCTCCAGCGCCTCTAAGTAGTCGGCATACCATTGCATCATCATCCTGCGCTGCAATAGATACGCCGCCTTGTTGTAAACCCCGCTCACACCTTCTTCTTTGTGCGCGAGCTGCGCCTCTACGTGATCCTTGTCCCATCCATGTTCCCGCAACAGCGTGCTTGCTGTGTGGCGAGTGCCGTGCCCAACAATGCGATCCTTGTAACCGATGCGGTTGAACACTGAATTGATCGTGTTTTCGCTGATCACCGCGTTCACCTCACCGATGCCAGGAAACACCAGCTTGTGGCGGCCGGTGAATTCGTGCAGTTCGCGCAGCGCGGTGACAGCCTGGGTGGGCAGCGGCACAACGTGGTCCCGGCGCATCTTCATCTTCTCTGCCGATATCGTCCATGTACCTGTTTCAAGATCGATATCCCGCCATTCAGCGTAACGCACCATGCCCGGTCGGCTGGCTGTCCAGATCGTGAGCCACGCTGCGGTGCGCGCAATGATCCGGCTTTTGCTGTTCCGCATGGCCTTGAGGAAGTCAGGCAGCTCTGGCTCGAGCAGGTGAGGGTACTGCTCTGTCTTGGGGGCTGGCGCAGCGATGGCCAGAAGTTCGGACGCCGGATTGTTTTCGCACAAGCCGCGTGCAATGGCCTGGCTGAATATCTGCTGCAGCCACCCGCGGACTTTCTTCGCCACGTTGAACGCCTTCCTGCCCTCGATGGTTGCCAGCAGGGCGGCGCAGTCCTTGCGGTGGATATCCTCTAATTGCAGATCGCCCAGGAACGGCAGAATGTCGTTGTCCAGATACCCGCGCATTTTATCAAGCGTCGAGTCGGCCCTGCCTGAGTCAGCCTTTCGGGCATACCAGGTCTCGGCGGCAGCACGGAAAGTGTTTGCTGCATTCGTCTCTTCGACTTTCTTCGCCGACTGCTTGTGTTGAACAGGATCTATGCCGCTGTCGACCAGCTTGATGTTGTCGGCGGCTTTCTCTCTGGCGCGCTTGGCCGAGACGTCCGGATAGGTGCCGAGACCGACCCATGACCATTTGCCGTCGGCGCGTTTGTACCGGAACTCCCACCGCTTGTTGCCCTTCGCGGACACGACAAAGTAGAGCCGGTCGACCCCGTAGGCTTCGCGGTATTCCTTTTGCTCGGGTTCAAGTGATGCCAAGACGGTGTCGGCGAGAGGGCGGCGCTTTATGTCTGATCGCTTCAATTCGTGTATGGCCAAGATCCGTGGTGCGGCTGAACATACACGCAGCCATACACGCCATCAAGGTTCAATAGGAATTAAGGTGGGTTAAGCAGAAATAACAAACCCGGCGCAAGGGCCGGGTTTATTGGGGTTCAGGTTGAAGCGGAATCAACCTGGATACAGCAAATGGTGCCCCGAGGGAGAATCGAACTCCCACTTCTTTCGAAAACGGATTTTGAATCCGCCGCGTCTACCAATTCCGCCATCAGGGCTCAATGGCGGCGAAGTATAAGGATGAGTTTTCCGTTGGTCAACAGGGATTTACGCAGGTTTTTTACTAATGCCGCCAAACCGGATAAACTTCCCGGCCCTGCTAAACGAACCCGATCATGCGCGTCGCTGACTTTACCTTCGAACTCCCCGATTCCCTGATTGCTCGCCATCCACTGGCCGAGCGTCGCAGTAGTCGTCTGTTGACCCTCGACGGGCCGACTGGCGCGCTGGCACATCGTCAATTCACTGATTTGCTTGAGCATTTGCGCCCGGGCGATTTGATGGTGTTCAACAATACCCGTGTGATTCCCGCGCGGCTGTTCGGGCAGAAGGCGTCCGGCGGCAAGCTGGAGATTCTGGTCGAGCGCGTGCTGGACAGCCATCGTGTGCTGGCGCATGTGCGTTCCAGCAAGTCGCCCAAGCCTGGCTCGTCGATTCTGATCGATGGCGGTGGCGAGGCCGAGATGGTTGCGCGGCATGACGCGCTGTTCGAGCTGCGCTTTGCCGAAGAGGTTCTGCCGTTGCTGGAGCGTGTCGGCCATATGCCGTTGCCTCCTTATATAGACCGACCGGATGAGGGCGCGGACCGCGAGCGCTATCAGACTGTTTACGCGCAGCGTGCAGGCGCTGTGGCTGCACCAACTGCCGGCCTGCATTTCGATCAGCCGCTGCTGGAGGCGATCGCCGCCAAGGGCGTCGAGACTGCGTTCGTCACGCTGCACGTCGGCGCGGGTACATTCCAGCCGGTGCGCGTCGAGCAGATCGAAGATCACCACATGCACAGCGAATGGCTGGAAGTTGGCCAGGACGTGGTCGACGCTGTGGCCGCGTGCCGTGCACGGGGCGGGCGAGTGGTTGCCGTCGGGACCACCAGCGTGCGCTCGCTGGAGAGTGCGGCGCGTGACGGCGAACTGAAGCCGTTCAGCGGCGATACCGACATCTTCATCTATCCAGGCCGGCCGTTTCACGTGGTCGATGCCCTGGTGACCAATTTCCATTTGCCTGAATCCACGCTGTTGATGCTGGTTTCGGCGTTCGCCGGTTATCCCGAGACGATGGCGGCTTATGCTGCGGCCATCGAGCACGGCTACCGCTTCTTCAGTTACGGTGATGCGATGTTCATCACCCGCAATCCCGCGCCGACGGCCCCACAGGAATCGGCACCAGAGGATCACGCATGAGTCGCACCTGTCGTATGTCTTTCGAATTGCTGGCCACCGACGGCAAGGCCCGTCGCGGCCGGCTGACCTTTCCGCGTGGTGTGGTGGAGACCCCGGCGTTCATGCCGGTGGGCACCTATGGCACGGTCAAGGGCATGCTGCCCCGTGATATCGAGGCGACCGGCGCGCAGATGATTCTGGGCAACACGTTTCATCTGTGGCTGCGTCCGGGTACCGAAGTCATCAAGGGCCACGGCGACCTGCACGATTTCATGCAGTGGAAGGGGCCGATTCTGACCGACTCCGGCGGCTTTCAGGTGTTCAGCCTGGGCGCCATGCGCAAGATCAAGGAGGAGGGCGTGACCTTCGCCTCGCCGGTCGATGGTGCCAAGGTGTTCATGGGCCCTGAAGAGTCGATGCAGGTTCAGCGTGATCTGGGCTCGGACGTCGTGATGATCTTCGACGAATGCACGCCGTACCCGGCCGACGAAGATGTGGCGCGTGTCTCCATGGAGCTGTCGTTGCGTTGGGCCAAGCGCTCCAAGATCGCGCATGGCGAAAACACTGCTGCGTTGTTCGGCATCGTTCAGGGCGGGATGCACGAGAACCTGCGCAAGCGCTCGCTGGAAGGCCTGGACGAGATCGGCTTTGACGGTCTGGCGATCGGCGGTCTGTCGGTGGGCGAACCCAAGCACGAGATGATCAAGGTGCTGGACTACCTGCCAGGCCTCATGCCGGCAGACAAACCTCGTTACCTGATGGGTGTAGGCAAGCCGGAAGATCTGGTCGAAGGTGTGCGCCGTGGCGTCGACATGTTCGACTGCGTGATGCCCACCCGCAACGCCCGCAACGGCCATCTGTTCACTGATACCGGTGTATTGAAAATCCGTAACGCGTTCCATCGCCACGACAATTCGCCGATGGACCCGACCTGCGATTGCTACACCTGCAAGAACTTCTCGCGCGCTTATCTGCATCACCTGGACAAGTGCGGGGAAATGCTGGGGAGCATGCTCAATACAATCCATAATTTGCGGCACTACCAGCTGCTTATGGCTGGTTTGCGCGAGGCTATTCAACAGGGTACATTGGCCGCCTTCGTCGATGCCTTCTATGCCAAACGCGGTCTTCCAACGCCGCCTCTGGGTTGAAACAGAACGAGTTTTTCCTGCTTTTTATACTAATTATGTAACTGGAGCGACAAATGAGCTTTTTCATCTCTCCCGCTTTTGCGGATGCTGCTGCACCGGCTGCCGGTCCTGCGGGCAGTGGTTTCGAGTGGATTTTCCTGGTCGGCTTCCTGGTCATCTTCTACCTGATGATCTGGCGTCCACAGGCCAAGCGCGCCAAAGAGCAGAAAAACCTGCTGGGCAACCTGCAGAAAGGCGATGAAGTTGTGACCAGCGGCGGCATCGCGGGCAAGATCAACAAAGTGACCGACGACTTCGTGGTCATCGAAGTGTCTGACACCGTTGAGCTGAAAATCCAGAAGGGCGCCATCGCGGCCACTCTGCCAAAAGGCACCCTGAAAGCGATCTGAGCAGTAACTTTTTACCCATCGACGGGGCGCGCAAGGCGCCCCGCGTTTTAAGCGGGCGGCGTGATGCTGAACAAATACCCTCTGTGGAAATACATACTGATCCTGGCGGTGCTGGTGGTCGGTTTTATTTATTCCGCACCCAATCTCTACCCTGATGATTCTGCCATCCAGATCAGCGGTGCAAGCACTGCACTGCAAGTCAATCAGGCAGACGTGGATCGTGCAGCCAAGGCGCTTGCCGATGCAGGCATCTCGGTCAAGGCTTCTTCTCTGGCCGAGAATGGCAAGGGCGGTTTGTTGCGTCTGAGCAAGCAGGAAGACCAGTTGCCAGCCAAGGATGTCGTGCGCAAGGCGCTGGGTGACGACTATGTCGTTGCGCTGAACCTGGCGCGTACCACGCCGACCTGGTTGCGTAACCTGGGTGCAAGCCCGATGAAGCTCGGTCTCGACCTTTCCGGTGGTGTGCACTTCCTGCTGGAAGTCGACATGGACAAGGCGATCGATGCACGTCTGAAAGTCTACGAAGGCGAAGTCAAATCCCTGTTGCGCAAGGAAAAGGTGCGTTATCGCAGCCTGCCGCAGCTGGGCAATGTGATTCAGCTGGGCTTTAGCGATGACGCAGAGCGCGAACAGGCTCGTGCACTGGTGCGCAAGACCTTCACCGATTTCGAAATCACGCCTGCCGAGCTGAACGGTATTCCCGTGCTGCGCATGGCGCTGACCCCGGCCAAACTGGCCGAGATTCGCGAATACTCGATCAAGCAGAACCTGACTACCGTGCGTAACCGGGTCAACGAGCTGGGTGTTGCCGAGCCGCTGGTTCAGCGCCAGGGTGCCAATCGCATCGTGGTCGAGCTGCCGGGTGTGCAGGACACGGCCGAAGCCAAGCGTATTCTGGGCAAGACCGCCAACCTCGAATTCCGTCTGGGGGCAGGCCCGGATGATTCGAAAGGCACCACCGAAATGTTCGAATTCCGCGAAGGCGGTCGTCCGGCAGCGGCGGTGGAGCGTGGTCTGATCATCACCGGCGATCAGGTGACTGACGCCAAGGCCAGCTTCGACGAACATGGCCGTCCACAGGTGAACATCAATCTTGATGGCCACGGTGGCGAGCTGATGAGCCGCGCAACCCGCAGCAATGTGGGTCGCAGCATGGCGGTGATCTTCATCGAGCAGCGTCCGACCACCACCTACACCAAACAGATGGTCAACGGCGTCGAAAAAGACGTGCCGGTGCAGACCTTCAAGGAAGAAAAGAAAATCATTAGTCTGGCGACCATTCAGTCGCCGCTGGGCAGTCAGTTCCGGATTACCGGTCTGAACGGTCAGGGTGAGTCTTCCGAGCTGGCGCTGCTGTTGCGTGCCGGTGGTCTGGCGGCGCCGATGTACTTCGCTGAAGAGCGCACCATCGGTCCTAGCCTGGGTGCCGACAACATCACCAAGGGTATCGACGCTTCCCTGTGGGGCATGCTGTTCGTCTCGCTGTTCATCATGGCGATCTACCGCTTCTTCGGTCTGATCGCGACCGTCGCACTGGCCTTGAACATGGTCATGCTGCTGGCACTGATGTCCTTGCTGGGTGCAACACTGACCCTGCCAGGTATCGCCGGTATCGTGTTGACCATGGGTATGGCGGTGGATGCCAACGTGCTGATCTTCTCGCGTATTCGTGAAGAGATCGCCAATGGCATGACGGTCCAGCGCGCTATCAACGAAGGTTTCGATCGTGCCTACACGGCGATCCTCGACGCCAACCTGACGACGCTGCTGGTCGGCGGCATTCTCTTTGCGATGGGCACCGGCCCGGTCAAAGGGTTTGCGGTGACCATGTCGCTCGGGATCTTTACCTCGATGTTCACGGCCATCATGGTGACCCGCGCTATGGTCAACCTGATCTACGGCGGTCGTGACTTCAAGAAGTTGTGGATTTAAGGGGCTGCCATGTTACGTACCATCAACTTCATGGGCGTTCGCAATGTTGCGTTCGCCATCACGATGCTCCTTACCGCACTGGCGCTGTTCAGCTGGTTCCATAAAGGGCTCAACTTTGGTCTGGACTTCACTGGCGGTACGCTCATCGAGCTGACCTACGAGCGTCCAGCCGATCTGGGCAAGGTGCGCCAGGAGCTGGTTTCGGCGGGCTATCACGAAGCCGTTGTTCAGAGCTTTGGTGCCACCACTGACTTACTGGTGCGCATGCCGGGTGAAGACCCGCAACTGGGCACTCAGGTGGCCGAAGCGCTGCGCAAGGCCGGTGCCGATAACCCGGCAGTGGTCAAGCGTGTCGAGTTCGTCGGCCCGCAGGTCGGTGAAGAGCTGCGCGATCAGGGCGGCCTCGGCATGCTGATGGCGCTGGGCGGTGTTCTGATCTACCTGGCATTCCGCTTCCAGTGGAAATTCGCAGTCGGGGCGATCGTCTCGCTGATTCACGACGTGGTGGTGACGATGGGGATCCTGTCGTTCTTCCAGATCACCTTCGACCTGACGGTGCTGGCGGCGGTGCTGGCGATCATCGGCTACTCGCTGAACGACACCATTGTGGTCTTCGACCGGGTACGCGAAAACTTCCGCCTGCTGCGCAAGGCTTCGTTGATCGAGAACATCAACATCTCCACCACGCAGACACTGCTGCGCACCATTGCCACCTCGGTTTCGACCCTGTTGGCGATTGTTGCACTGTGGGCGTTTGGCGGCGACAGCCTGGAAGGCTTCTCCATCGCATTGTTCATCGGTGTTCTGGCGGGTACTTACTCGTCCATCTACATCGCTAACGTGGTGCTGATCTGGCTGAACCTGACCACTGAGGACCTGATTCCTCCAGTGGTCGTCGAGAAGGCTGACGACCTCCCGTAGGTCCGGCCATCATAAAAAAGGCGCGAGTGCTGAACTCGCGCCTTTTTTTATGCTCCAAGGCTAGGCATTGCGCAGCCATGCTGCGTTTCGATTGGTCAGGAGGTTCAAGTGAACAAGTCTATGCTTGTTGGTGCTGTGTTAGGTGCTGCTGTCGTGACTGCTGGCGGCGCCGTTGCCACCTATAGCTTGGTCAAGGGTGGTCCTGAGTATGCGGATGTATTGGCAGTAGAGCCGATCAACCAGCAGATCAAAACCCCCCGTGAAGTTTGCAAGGACGTAACCGTTACTCGTCAGGCGCCGGTCAAGGACCAGCATCAGATCGTAGGTAGCGTTATTGGCGCGGTTGCCGGTGGTTTGCTGGGTAACCAGATCGGTGGCGGTAACGGCAAGAAGATCGCTACAGTCGCGGGTGCGGTAGGTGGTGGTTATGCGGGCAACAAGGTTCAGGAAGGCATGCAGGAGCGTGATACCTACACCACTACGCAGAACCGCTGCACGACGGTCAACGATGTGAGCGACAAGGTTGTGGGCTACAACGTCAAATACAAGTTGAACGAGAAAGTGGGTCAGGTTCGTATGGAACGTGATCCGGGCAGCCAGATTCCGGTCGACAAGAATGGTCAGCTGATATTGGGTCAGGCGCAGTAACGCCAGCCGCTGCGCTTTAGAAGACATAAAAAAACCGGCTTTCGCCGGTTTTTTTACGTCTGCAGCTTAGCGTTTGAGCGAAGGCGGCAGGTGCGGTGCGATTGCGGTCAGTACGGCCTTGAAGCATTTGGTGTTGCCGGCAACGATATGGCCTTTCTCGAGGAAGTCGTGACCGCCGGTGAAATCGCTGACCAGACCGCCTGCTTCCTGAATCAGCAGAGCGCCTGCTGCCATGTCCCATTCGGACAGGCCCGACTCCCAGAACGCATCGAAACGACCGGCAGCTACGTAAGCCAGATCGAGGCTTGCAGCGCCTGCGCGACGGATGCCGGCGGTCTGGCCTACCAGGCTGCGGAACATGCCCAGGTAGTTTTCGATGTTGTCCATCTGGTTGTCACGGAACGGGAAGCCGGTGCCCAGCAGTGCGCCTTCCAGGCTCTTGCGCTGGCTGACGCGCAGACGGCGACCGTTCAGGGCTGCGCCACGACCACGGCTGGCGGTGAATTCTTCCTGGCGGACCGGGTCGAGAACCACGGCGTGCTCAAGGCGGCCGCGGTATTTGCAGGCGATGCTGACGGCAAAGTGCGGAATGCCACGAACGAAGTTGGTGGTGCCGTCCAGTGGGTCGATGATCCACAGGTAGTCGGTGCCTTCGCCGCTGCCTTCGTGCAGGCCGCTTTCTTCGCCGAGAATGCCGTGAGTCGGGTAGGCCTTGCGCAGAGCGGTGATGATGCTTTGCTCGGCAGCTCGGTCGATCTCTGTGACGTAGTCTTTGGCTTCTTTTTCGTCAACCTTGATGGTATCCAGGCGCTCGATGGAGCGGAAAATCAATTCGCTGGCGCTGCGGGCGGCGCGCAGCGCGATATTCAGCATGGGCTGCATGGATAATTCACCTAAGGTTGTTAAAGAGAGCCGGGCATTCTATGGGCTGATTCGAATTATTTCCAGCCTTGCGTGGTTACGGTTGTCGGGTTCGTGTGGATTTTTTCATGTCGCAAGCGGTCAGTTCCGATCTTCCGGCCCGCACAGCTTCATAGCGTTAGTCGAACCGTTTCTGTAAGATTTGCCCCCCTAATTCGCGTCAGTGAGCGTTCGCTTTGTTGCAGAACATTCGTGTTGTCCTGGTCGGCACTACCCATCCCGGAAATATCGGCGGGGCCGCTCGCGCCATGAAAAACATGGGGCTTTCGCGTCTGGTGCTTGTCGATCCGCGCATCTTTCCTTCGCCTGATGCCGATGCGCGTGCGTCAGGCGCCACCGATATTCTTGAAAGTGCAAAGGTTGTTGCGACTCTTGAAGACGCGTTGGTCGGCTGTCGTCTGGTGCTCGGTACCAGTGCGCGTGATCGCAGTTTGCCGTGGCCGTTGCTCGATCCGCGCGCTTCCGGTGAAAAAGTCATCGAGCAGGCCGGAGAGGGCGCGGAAGTGGCGCTGGTTTTCGGTCGCGAGCACGCCGGCCTGACCAATGAAGAACTGCAGCGTTGCCACTTCCATGTGCACATCCCGTCGGACCCCGGGTTCAGCTCGCTGAACCTCGCCGCGGCTGTGCAGGTGCTCAGCTACGAAGTGCGCATGGCCTGGCTGGCGGCTTCGGCACACTCAGAGCAGGGCGAAACGCCCAAGGCAGTCTCGGCGCATAACGCCGAGCTGGCGACGATGGATGAGATGGAAGGCTTTTACACGCATCTTGAAGCCACGCTTGTGGCCATCGGTTTCCTTGATCCGGAAAAACCACGTCATCTGATGGCGCGACTGCGCAGGCTATACGGGCGTAGCGAGGTCGAGCGATCCGAACTGAGTATCCTGCGCGGTGTGCTCACCGAAACCCAGAAAGCCGCACGCGGTGAGCCCTACAAGCGGAAGGATCAGTAATGTTCAAGCGTCTGCGAGAAGACATTCAAAGCGTATTCCATCGTGACCCTGCTGCGCGCAACGCCTTTGAGGTGCTGACCTGCTATCCGGGCATGCATGCCATCTGGCTGCACCGCTTTGCGCACATTCTGTGGCGCAACGGCTGGAAGTGGCTCGCGCGGCTGGTCTCCAATTTCGGTCGCTGGATGACCGGTATCGAGATCCACCCGGGGGCGCGCATTGGTCGCCGTTTTTTCATCGACCACGGCATGGGCATCGTGATCGGCGAAACCGCCGAGATCGGCAATGACGTAACGCTTTACCAGGGCGTGACCCTGGGCGGTACCAGCTGGAATGTCGGCAAGCGTCACCCGACGCTGGAAGATGGCGTAGTGGTCGGGGCGGGTGCCAAGGTGCTCGGGCCGTTCACAGTGGGTGCCGGTGCCAAGATTGGTTCCAACGCAGTGGTGACCAAGGCGGTGCCTGCGGGGGCAACTGCCGTGGGTATTCCGGGGCGCATCATCGTCAAGTCCGACGATGAAACCGAAGCCCGGCGCAAGGTCATGGCTGAAAAGCTCGGTTTCGACGCGTACGGCGTCAGCGCCGACATGCCGGACCCTATCGCTCGCGCCATTGGCCAGTTGCTCGACCATTTGCAGGCTGTCGACGGCCGTCTTGAGGGCATGTGCGATGCGCTCGGCAGGCTGGGCAGTGATTATTGCGCCAAAGACCTTCCCGAGCTGCGTGATGAAGTATTTGACTGCGTCAAGGATCGCCACGAAGACAAGGTTGGCTAGGCGACACGGCGGCGTGACGCGTGCCATTACGCCGCACCTTTGCTATGATGCAGCCCGCGCTTTTCGCTAATCCCGACTGTTTTACTTGGTCTAATAGTTGACTCTTTTACTCGGGAATAGCATACTCGCTGTCATTCCGAACCTCTGCGGTATACGCCATGCGACTGACTACTAAAGGCCGATACGCTGTAACAGCCATGCTTGACCTGGCGTTGCACGCGCAGAACGGGCCAGTGTCTCTGGCCGACATCTCCGAGCGGCAGGGTATTTCCCTGTCCTACCTCGAGCAGCTGTTCGCCAAGCTGCGTCGCGGCAATCTGGTTTCCAGTGTTCGTGGTCCAGGTGGTGGTTACCAGCTGTCGCGCGACATGAAAGGCATCCAGGTTGCTCAAGTCGTCGATGCAGTCAATGAATCGGTCGACGCCACGCGGTGTCAGGGTCTGGGCGATTGCCACGCTGGCGATACCTGCCTGACCCACCACTTGTGGTGTGACCTGAGCCAGCAGATTCACGAATTTCTAAGCGGTATCAGCTTGGCGGATCTTGTCACTCGCCGTGAGGTACAAGAAGTCGCTCAGCGCCAGGATATGCGCCGTGGTCATAACCACATGTCGCAACTGGGTAAGATCGAAACGTCCGCCGTCGAATGAACGCAGATGAATGAGCGGTGCGCCTGCCTGATAGGAGAGCTTCAATGAAATTGCCAATTTACCTCGACTACTCCGCGACGACCCCGGTCGATCCGCGTGTCGCGCAGAAAATGATCGATTGCCTGACCGTCGAAGGAAACTTCGGCAACCCGGCCTCGCGCTCCCACGTCTTTGGCTGGAAAGCCGAAGAAGCGGTCGAGAACGCTCGTCGTCAGGTCGCTGATCTGGTCAACGCCGATCCGCGCGAAATCGTCTGGACCTCGGGTGCCACTGAATCCAACAACCTGGCTATTAAAGGTGTTGCGCATTTCTACGCCAGCAAAGGCAAGCACCTGATCACGTCGAAGGTCGAACACAAGGCTGTCCTCGACACCACTCGCCAGCTGGAACGCGAAGGTTTCGAAGTTACCTACATCGAGCCAGGTGAAGACGGTCTGATCACGCCTGCCATGATTGAAGCGGCACTGCGCGACGACACCATCCTGGTTTCGATCATGCATGTGAACAACGAGATCGGCACCATCAACGATATCGCTGCGATCGGTGAACTGACCCGTTCGCGTGGCGTGCTGTTCCACGTTGACGGCGCGCAGTCGACCGGCAAGGTTGAAATCGATCTGACCAGCCTCAAGGTTGACCTCATGTCGTTCTCGGCGCACAAGACCTATGGTCCTAAAGGTATCGGCGCGCTCTACGTCAGCCGCAAGCCGCGTGTTCGCCTTGAAGCGACCATGCACGGCGGTGGTCACGAGCGTGGCATGCGTTCCGGCACCCTGGCGACCCACCAGATCGTCGGTATGGGCGAAGCATTCCGCATTGCCAAGGAAGAAATGGCTGCTGAAAACGTGCGCATCAAGGCACTCAGCGATCGTTTCTTCAAGCAGGTCGAAAATCTGGAAGAGCTGTACGTCAACGGCAGCCTGACTGCACGCGTACCGCACAACCTGAACCTGAGCTTCAACTACGTCGAAGGCGAGTCGCTGATCATGGCGCTCAAGGATCTGGCGGTATCGTCCGGTTCGGCCTGTACCTCGGCCTCGCTTGAGCCTTCGTATGTGCTGCGTGCCCTGGGTCGCAACGATGAGCTGGCGCACAGCTCGATTCGTTTCACCTTCGGCCGTTTCAGCACTGAAGAAGAAATCGATTACGCCGCGCAGAAGGTTTGCGAGGCTGTCACCCGGCTGCGCACACTTTCGCCGCTGTGGGACATGTTCAAAGACGGCGTCGACATCTCCAAGATCGAGTGGGCGGCGCACTAATTTAAAGTCGCCTCCAACACAGGTCATGTGCAATTGCGCGTGACCTGCAGAGCGGCTCCCTGATGTGAGAGGAATAGAATCATGGCTTACAGCGAAAAGGTCATCGACCACTACGAGAACCCACGTAACGTCGGCAAGATGAACGCGGAAGATCCTGATGTCGGCACCGGCATGGTCGGCGCTCCAGCGTGCGGCGACGTAATGCGTTTGCAGATCAAGGTCAACGAGCAGGGCGTTATCGAAGACGCCAAGTTCAAGACCTACGGCTGCGGTTCGGCCATTGCTTCCAGCTCGCTGGCGACCGAGTGGATGAAAGGCAAGACTCTGGATGAAGCAGAGACCATCAAGAACACTCAGCTGGCTGAAGAGCTGGCGCTGCCGCCGGTCAAGATTCACTGCTCGGTACTCGCTGAAGACGCCATCAAGGCCGCCGTTCGCGATTACAAGCAGAAGAAAGGTCTGCTGTAAGCAGGCAGGCTTTTCAAGAGAAGCTTGCAACAGAGTCAACTGCAACAGGCTAATGCAACAGGCTAAGGAGTTCCGATGGCTATCAGCATGACAGAAGCTGCCGCTAACCACGTACGACGTTCCCTTGAGGGACGCGGCAAGGGTGATGGCGTTCGTCTGGGTGTTCGCACCACAGGCTGTTCAGGTCTTGCCTATGTGCTTGAGTTCGTCGATGAGGCGGCTGGCGAAGACACTGTGTTTGAAATGCACGGCGTCAAGGTGATCATTGACCCGAAAAGTCTGGTCTATCTGGATGGCACCGAGCTCGACTTCGTGCGTGAAGGGTTGAATGAAGGCTTCAAGTTCAACAACCCCAACTCGCGCGGTGAGTGCGGCTGTGGCGAAAGCTTCAACGTCTGAGGCTTTTATTGTGGGTACTCCCTGTCACTTCGCCCTGTTCGATCTCAAGCCCGAGTTTCAGCTTGATCTTGACCAGCTGGCCACGCGCTACCGTGAGCTTGCGCGTAACGTGCATCCGGATCGCTTTGCGGATGCCCCCGAGCGTGAGCAGCGTGTGGCGCTGGAGCGCTCGGCCAGTCTCAACGAGGCCTATCAGACCCTGAAAAGCCCGCCGAAAAGGGCGCGCTACCTGCTGGCAATGAACGGCAACGAAGTGCCGCTCGAAGTCACGGTGCATGATCCCGAGTTTCTTCTGCAGCAGATGCAATTGCGCGAAGACCTCGAGGACTTGCAGGAAGAGGCTGATCTCGCCGGCGTTGCGACCTTCAAGCGTCAGCTCAAGGTCGCTCAGGACGAGCTGAACCAGAGCTTCGCGGCCTGTTGGAATGATGCTGCACAACGCGAGCACGCTGAAAAGCTGATGCGGCGTATGCAGTTTCTCGACAAGCTCTCTCACGAAGTGCGCCAGTTAGAAGAGCGCCTCGACGATTAACCCCGCGCGGCTTCGGCCGCGCGCCAGTGATTATTCTGAACAGCATGGCTTTACTGCAGATCGCCGAACCCGGCCTGAGTCCTCAACCGCACCAGCGTCGTCTGGCTGTGGGTATCGACCTGGGCACCACCAATTCTCTGGTTGCTGCAGTACGCAGCGGCCTGTCCGAACCGCTGGCCGATGCAGAGGGGCAGGTCATTCTGCCGTCTGCCGTGCGCTATCACGCTGATCGTGTCGAAGTAGGGCAGTCAGCGAAGATCGCCGCCTCCCAGGATCCGTTCAATACCGTTCTGTCAGTCAAGCGCCTCATGGGGCGCGGGCTGACTGACGTCAAGCAATTGGGCGAGCAACTGCCGTACCGGTTTGTTGGCGGTGAGTCGCACATGCCGTTCATCGACACCGTGCAGGGGCCGAAAAGTCCTGTTGAAGTGTCTGCCGACATTCTCAAGGTCCTGCGCGAACGCGCCGAGTCCACGCTGGGTGGCGAACTGGTGGGGGCGGTGATTACCGTGCCTGCTTATTTCGACGACTCTCAGCGCCAGGCGACCAAGGATGCCGCCAGACTTGCCGGCCTCAATGTGTTGCGCCTGCTTAATGAGCCAACGGCTGCTGCCGTTGCCTATGGTCTGGATCAGAAAGCCGAAGGCGTGGTTGCCATCTATGATCTGGGCGGCGGAACCTTCGACATCTCGATCCTGCGCCTGACCGGCGGTGTGTTTGAAGTACTGGCCACTGGCGGGGATACCGCTCTGGGTGGCGATGACTTCGATCATGCGATAGCCAACTGGATTGTCACTGATGCCGGTCTGTCTGCGGATATCGACCCTTCCGCGCAACGCAGCCTGCTGCAGGCTGCCTGCTCGGCCAAGGAAGCGCTGACTGACGCCGAGTCTGTCGAGGTCGCCTACGGTGACTGGCGTGGCACGCTGACCCGCGAGGCGCTCAATGCGCTGATCGAGCCTATGGTCGCGCGCAGTCTCAAGGCCTGTCGTCGTGCGGTGCGTGATACCGGTATCGAGCTTGAAGAAGTCGAGGCGGTGGTCATGGTCGGCGGTTCGACCCAAGTTCCACGCGTACGCGAAGCGGTGGCCGAGCTGTTCGGTCGTCAGCCATTGACCCAGATTGACCCGGATCAAGTGGTGGCCATCGGGGCTGCGATCCAGGCCGATACGCTGGCAGGCAACAAGCGTGACGGTGGCGAACTGCTATTGCTCGATGTGATTCCGCTCTCGCTGGGGCTGGAAACCATGGGCGGGCTGATGGAGAAGGTCATTCCGCGCAACACCACCATCCCTGTCGCGCGTGGTCAGGAATTCACCACGTACAAGGACGGCCAGACGGCCATGAAGATTCATGTTCTGCAGGGCGAGCGCGAGTTGATCAGTGACTGCCGTTCCCTTGCACGTTTCGAATTGCGCGGCATTCCGCCGATGGTCGCGGGTGCGGCAAAGATTCGTGTCACCTTCCAGGTTGATGCTGACGGTCTGCTCAGCGTTTCGGCGCGTGAAATGGGCTCGGGTATCGAGTCGAGCATTCAGGTCAAGCCTTCCTACGGGCTGACCGATGACGAAGTCACCCGCATGCTCAAGGACTCCTTCGAGTATGCCGGCGACGATAAGGTCGCTCGTGTGCTGCGCGAGCACCAGGTTGACGCCGAGCGCTTGCTCGAAGCGGTTCAAGGTGCCCTTGAGGCTGATGGTGAGCGTCTTCTCGACGAAGAAGAGCGCCTGGTCATCAACCTGCAGATGAACGAATTACGTGAATTGATGCAAGGCACCGATGGTTATGCCATCGAGCAGCAGACCAAGCGTCTGTCGCAGGTGACCGATGCATTTGCTGCCCGACGCCTCGATTCGACGGTAAAAGCCGCACTGGCCGGGCGCAACTTGAATGAGATTGAGGAATAACTGATGCCGCAGGTGATTTTTCTGCCCCACGCCGAGCATTGTCCGGACGGGCTGGTTGTAGAAGTGGAGCCGGGCACGTCTATTCTCGAGATTGCCCACGAGCACCACATCGAGATTGAAAGCGCCTGTGGTGGCGTGTGTGCCTGTACCACCTGTCACTGCGTCATTCGCGAAGGCTTCAATTCGCTCAATGAAGCGGACGAGCTGGAAGAAGACATGCTCGACAAAGCCTGGGGCCTGGAAGCGCAATCGCGTCTGTCCTGTCAGGCCATTGTCGGCAACGAAGACCTCACGGTCGAAATACCCAAGTATTCGCTCAACCACGCCGCTGAAGCGCCACACTGATTCAAGGATTGCTCATGAGTCTCAAATGGGTTGATGTGCAGGAAATCGCCATCCAGCTGGCTGAAAGCCACCCGGATGTCGATCCGCTGACTGTGAGTTTTCCCAGGCTGCGTAATCTGGTCATGGCCTTGCCCGAGTTCGATGACCACCCGGACCGTAGTGGGGAAAAGGTTCTCGAGGCGATCCAGGGGTTATGGATCGAAGAGGCCGATTGACGTTCAGTAACGTACGCAGTTAGGCAATACACCAGAACCCGCGTATAATTCGCGGGTTTAATTTTTCGCTTCAATCACTGCTTCTGGAGTTTCACCATGGCTGTTCAACGTACTTTCTCCATCATCAAGCCTGACGCCGTTGCCAAGAACGTAATCGGCGAGATCACCACTCGTTTCGAAAAAGCCGGTCTGCGCGTTGTCGCTTCCAAGCTGAAGCAACTGTCCAAGGCCGAAGCTGAAGGTTTCTACGCTGAGCACAGCGCTCGCGGTTTCTTCGGCGACCTGGTTGCCTTCATGATCTCCGGCCCGGTTGTCGTTCAGGTTCTGGAAGGTGAAAACGCTATCGCTCTGAACCGTGAGCTGATGGGCGCTACCAACCCTAAAGAAGCTGCTGCCGGCACCATCCGCGCTGATTTCGCTGACTCCATCGACGCCAACGCTGTTCATGGCTCCGATTCGGAAGCAGCCGCCGCTCGCGAAATCTCGTACTTCTTCGCAGCTACCGAAGTAACCGCTCGCTAAGTCATTTTTGACTGACGAGTGAAGGGTGAATTCATGATTGCATCGACTGGTAAAACCAACCTGCTGGGGCTGACTCAACAGGAAATGGAGAAATTCTTCGACTCTATCGGGGAGAAGCGCTTCCGTGCCGGTCAGGTCATGAAGTGGATTCACCACTTCGGCGTCGACGATTTCGACGCGATGACGAACGTCAGCAAGGCCCTGCGCGAAAAGCTCAAGGCCTGTGCCGAAGTTCGCGGTCCCGAAGTGGTCAGCGAGGACATCTCCAGCGACGGCACCCGTAAATGGGTGGTGCGCGTAGAGTCCGGCAGCTGTGTCGAGACCGTCTATATCCCGCAGGGCAAGCGTGGCACCTTGTGTGTTTCGTCCCAGGCGGGCTGTGCCCTGGATTGCAGTTTCTGCTCCACCGGCAAGCAAGGCTTCAACAGCAACCTCACCGCCGCCGAAGTCATCGGTCAGGTGTGGATTGCCAACAAATCCTTTGGCAGCGTACCGGCGACCGTCGACCGTGCCATCACCAACGTGGTGATGATGGGCATGGGTGAGCCGCTGCTGAACTTCGACAATGTCATTGCTGCCATGCATCTGATGATGGATGACCTGGGGTATGGCATTTCCAAGCGCCGGGTGACCTTGTCCACCTCCGGCGTGGTACCGATGATCGATGAGCTTTCCAAGCATATCGACGTTTCCCTGGCCTTGTCGCTGCACGCGCCGAACGATGCGCTGCGTAACCAGTTGGTGCCGATCAACAAGAAATACCCGCTGCAAATGCTCCTTGATTCCTGCCGCCGTTACATGTCCAGTCTGGGCGAAAAGCGTGTGCTCACCATTGAATACACCATGCTCAAGGACATCAACGACAAGGTTGAACACGCCGTCGAGATGATCGAGCTGCTCAAGGACACGCCTTGCAAGATCAACCTGATCCCGTTCAACCCGTTTCCGCACTCCGGTTACGAGCGTCCCAGCAATAACGCGATCCGTCGTTTTCAGGACCTGTTGCATCAGGCTGGTTATAACGTCACTGTGCGCACCACGCGCGGTGAAGACATTGATGCAGCATGCGGCCAGCTGGTCGGGCAGGTGATGGACCGTACACGCCGTAGTGAACGCTACATTGCTGTGCGTGAGTTGAGCGCCGAGGCCGAGACGGCCCCGGTTGCGGCGACTCGAACCTGACTGCCAACCTGATCGAGAGAGACTCCATGTCTGTGCGTGCCTCGCTGTTGCTATGTGTTGTCATGTTGCTGACGGCGTGCGTATCCACCGGCAACGTCAACCCGATGACAACGGCGCAGGGGCGCGAGGAAGCGCGCAGAGCGTACGTGCAGCTTGGGCTGGGTTACTTTCAGCAGGGGCAGACCGAGCGCGCCAAGGTTCCGCTGAAAAAGGCGCTCGAGCTCGACAGTTCCGACGCGCAGGCCAATGCCGCACTGGCGCTGGTGTTCCAGACCGAGATGGAGCCGGAGCTTGCAGAGCAGTACTTTCGCAAGGCGCTGGCTTCCAGTAACAACGAAACACGCATCGTCAATAATTACGGCAGTTTTCTGTTCGAACAAAAGCGTTACAAGGAAGCCTACGAGCGTTTTGAACAGGCCGCTGCCGACAACCTGTATCCTGAGCGGTCGCGAGTCTTTGAGAGCCTGGGCATGACTTCGCTGAAGCTGGGTAATCGCGAGCAGGCCCGTGAGCATTTTACCAAGGCGTTGCGCCTGGACCGCCAGTTGCCAAGGTCCTTGCTGGAAATGGCGCAGATATCCTACGAAGACAAGCAATATGTGCCGGCGCGTGATTATTACGACCGTTTTAGCCAACTCAGCGAGCAAAATGCACGTAGTCTATTGCTCGGTACACGCCTGGCGAAGATCTATGATGATCGTAACAAGGCGGCCAGTTTTGGTCTGCTGTTGAAAAGACTCTATCCCGGTACGCCGGAATATCAGCAATACCTGTCGGAGCAATGATGAAAGCGGCGCATCCCGAAGTTGTAGCAACCACCCGCGTGAACCCTGGAGAAACCCTGCGCCAGGTCCGCGAGAGCAGGAGCTGGTCGCTGCCAGATGTGGCTTTGAGACTGAACCTCACCGTGACCTCCCTGAGCAATCTGGAGAACGGACATTTTGAAAAGCTGCCTGGGCATACGTTTGCCCGGGGGTATGTACGCGCCTACGCCAAGCTGCTTGACCTCGATCAGGCGGCGCTGGTCGAACAGTTCGACCAGTTCACCGGCACCGATGGCAAGGGCAGTTCGGTCCACGCATTGGGCCGTATCGAAGAGCCGGTCAGGCTGTCACACAACATCCTGCGTATCGTCAGCCTGTTGTTGCTGGTGCTTCTGGTCGGTGGCGGTTTCTTCTGGTGGCAGGATCAGGCTTCTCTGCGTGGCAGGGACCAGTCCGGGCTGAACATGGAGCACGTCGAGGTCGAAAGCGCCGACGGCACCACTCAGATTCACCCGCTGGACGAGCCGGAAGAGCCCGCAGTGGCCGAAACGCCTAATGCCGGACAGACTTCGCTGCCGTTGAACACCGGTGCGCCTGCCAGTGAATCTCCGAGCGCGACGCCTGCTGCTCCTACTGCAGGTGTTACGAGTCATGCGCCTGCGCAGACACAGACACCGGCCGCCACTACGCCGCCTGCAAATGCTCCACAAGCGCCTGTTGCTGCGCCGACCGTACCGTCGATGCCGACCGCACCAGCCGAGCAGCCAGCGCCAGTCATGGCCGGGGCCGGTCAGATTACTGTGCAGTTCGTCGCCGATTGCTGGACCCAGGTCACTGACGGAAACGGCAAGGTGCTGGTCAGCGGCCTTAAGCGCAAGGGCGACAGCCTGGATGTCAGCGGCAAGCCGCCATTGACGCTGCGCCTGGGCTACGCACGCGGCGCGCAGGTCAGCTACAACGGTCAGCCTGTAGACGTGGCACCTTTTACCAGCGGCGAAACTGCTCGCCTGAAGCTAGGGCAATAAGTCATGCACGGCGAATCTCCAATCAAGCGTCGCGAATCCCGAAAAATATGGGTCGGTTCCGTACCGGTCGGCGGTGATGCGCCGATTGCCGTGCAGAGCATGACCAACAGCGATACCAACGATGTTGCGGCCACCGTCGCCCAGATCAACCGTCTGGAAGCTGCCGGTGTCGACATCGTGCGTGTTTCTGTACCGGACATGGACGCTGCCGAAGCCTTTGGTCGCATCAAGCAACTGGTCAAAGTGCCATTGGTCGCCGACATCCACTTCGACTATCGCATCGCCCTGCGTGTGGCGGAGCTGGACGTCGACTGTCTGCGTATCAACCCGGGCAATATCGGTCGTGAAGACCGGGTGCGGGCCGTGGTCGATGCTGCGCGTGATCGCGGTATTCCGATCCGCATCGGCGTCAACGCCGGGTCGCTGGAAAAAGACCTGCAGAAGAAGTACGGCGAGCCGACGCCAGAGGCGTTGGTGGAGTCTGCGTTGCGCCACGTCGAGCACCTGGAGCGCCTGAACTTTCAGGACTTCAAGGTCAGCGTCAAGGCGTCCGATGTGTTCATGGCCGTCGCAGCCTACCGCCTGCTGGCCAAACAGATCGTCCAGCCTCTGCATCTGGGTATCACCGAAGCTGGCGGCTTGCGTTCAGGCACGGTGAAATCGGCTGTCGGTCTTGGAATGCTGCTTGCCGAAGGAATTGGCGATACTATCCGCATCTCGCTGGCTGCTGATCCGGTCGAGGAAGTGAAAGTCGGGTACGACATCCTCAAATCGTTGCGCCTTCGTTCCCGTGGTATCAACTTCATCGCCTGCCCGAGCTGCTCGCGGCAGAACTTCGATGTGGTCAAGACCATGAACGAGCTTGAAGGTCGCCTTGAAGATTTGCTGGTGCCGCTTGATGTCGCAGTGATCGGTTGTGTAGTCAACGGTCCGGGCGAGGCCAAGGAAGCGCATATCGGCCTGACTGGTGGTACGCCGAACCTGATTTACATCGACGGCAAGCCTGCGCAGAAACTGACCAACGACAATCTCGTGGACGAGCTTGAACGCTTGATTCGCGAGAAAGCGGCTGAAAAGGCCGAAGCTGACGCATCTGTCATCGTGCGCGGCTAACCAGGATTGCTAAGGATTTTCTGTGAGTAAGTCTCTACAAGCCATTCGTGGCATGAACGACATCCTGCCCGAGCAGACGCCGCTGTGGCGCCACTTCGAAGGCACCGTTTCACGTCTGCTGGATAACTACGGTTACCGGCAGATTCGTATGCCTATCGTCGAATTCACCGAGCTGTTCAAGCGCTCCATCGGTGAAGTGACCGATATCGTCGAGAAGGAAATGTACACCTTCGCCGATCGCAACGGCGACTCCCTGACCCTGCGTCCGGAAGGTACTGCTGCCTGTGTGCGTGCGGTCCTGGAGCACGGCATCACCGGTGGCGGTCAGGTTCAGAAACTGTGGTACATCGGGCCGATGTTTCGTCACGAGCGTCCACAGAAAGGCCGTTATCGCCAGTTTCACCAGATTGGTGTCGAGGTCTTCAATCTTGACGGTCCGGACATCGATGCCGAACTGATCGTCATGACCTGGCGCCTGTGGGGCATGCTGGGCATTCGCAATGCGGTCAAGCTTGAACTCAACAGCCTGGGCACCAGCGAAGCGCGTGCGCGTTATCGTGATGCGCTGGTCGAGTTTCTGTCGGCACGTCTTGATCAACTCGACGAAGACAGCCAGCGTCGTCTGAAAACCAATCCGCTGCGCGTGCTGGACACCAAACACCCTGAAACCCAGGCTGTGCTGGTCGATGCTCCAAAGCTGGCAGATTATCTGGATGACGAATCCCGCGTTCACTTCGAAGGCCTGAAGGCCCGTCTGGACGCAGCCGGCATTCCTTATGTCATCAACCCGAAGCTGGTTCGCGGGCTGGATTATTACAGCAAGACCGTTTTCGAGTGGGTTACCGACCAATTGGGTGCTCAGGGTACGGTCTGTGCAGGCGGTCGTTATGACGGTCTGGTCGAGCAGATGGGCGGCAAGCCGACGACCGGCGTTGGTTTCGCGATGGGTATCGAGCGTCTGGTTCTGTTGCTTGAAACCCTCGGGCAGGTCCCGGAAGAAATTGCCCGTCAGGTCGATGTTTACCTGTGCGCCTTTGGCGAAGCAGCTGAGCTGGCTGCGCTGGCTCTCACCGAAAAGGTGCGCGATCAGTTGCCGAGCCTGCGTTTGCAGGTCAACGCCGGTGCCGGCAGCTTCAAAAGCCAGTTCAAGAAAGCCGACAAGAGCGGTGCGCTGTATGCGCTGATTCTCGGTGAAGAAGAACTGGCGGCAAAGGTCATTGGCGTCAAACCCCTGCGCGGTCAGGGTGAACAACAAAATATTGCCTGGGACGCTCTGTCAGAGCACCTGGCCTCCTGCGTTGTGCAGGGTTGAAGCTGATTTAACAGCCGTTTAGCGAATAGGAGTATTGGGGTGTCGGGTACCGAAGATGAAGAGCTGGCGGTAATGAAGGACTGGTGGCAGCGTAACGGCAAACCCCTGTTGACCGGTGGTCTGCTTGCGTTGGTCGTGGTCTTGGGTTGGCAGTTCTGGCACAGGTATCAGGCCAGCCAGTCGCAAGGCGCCTCGATGCTTTATCAGCAATTGCTGGAAACCGCACTGACGCCCAGTGGCCAGGCAGACACCGCACGTGTCGCCGAGATATCCGGCAAACTGAAAAGCGAATTCGGTGGCACTACCTATGCACAGTTCGGTAGCCTGTTCGTCGCCAAGGTGGCGGTCGATGCCGGTAAGCTGGACGATGCTGCAGCCGAGCTGAAAACCGTGGCCGACAAGCCTGCCAATGACACGCTGGGCGAGATTGCCCGTCAGCGTCTGGCTCGCGTGCTGGCTGCGCAGAACAAGACCGATGACGCGCTGAAGCTGCTCGACGGCGATGCCGACAAGGCCTTCCTCGCCAGTCGTGAAGAACTCAAGGGTGACCTGCTGGTACAGCTGGGTCGTACCGACGAGGCATATGCTGCATACCAAAAGGCCAAATCCGCTCTGTCCGAAGACGCAGCAGTGGGTGGCCTGCAAATGAAGCTCGACGATTTGGCGAAAGGGGATGCGTGACGTGATTCGTTGGAAACATGCAGCATTGCTGGCTCTGGCCATTCTGGCCGCGGGTTGCAGCAGCAACAGCAAAAAGGAATTGCCTCCGGCCGAGCTGACCGACTTCAAAGAAGAAGTGGTTCTGCACAAGCAATGGAGCCGTTCCGTCGGCGACGGTCAGGGCAAGACGTACAACATGCTCGTGCCAGCCATCGATGGCGATCGCATCTACGCGGCTGACGTCACTGGCGAAGTCGTATCGCTGGATCGTCTGACCGGTGATGTGATCTGGAAGAAAGATCTCGATCTGCCGGTTTCCGGTGCAGTCGGCGTGGGCTATGGCCTGGTGATGATCGGTACCCTCAAGGGTGAAGTCATTGCCATGGACGCCACCTCCGGTGAGGAAAAGTGGCGCGCTCGCGTGACCAGCGAAGTGCTGGCTCCGCCTGCCACCAACGGTTCTGTGGTAGTGGTTCAGACTCAGGATGACCGTATTGTCGGTTTCGATGCCTCCACAGGTTCCCAGCTCTGGATTTACGAAAGCACCCCAGCGGTGCTGACCCTGCGTGGTACCGGTGCTCCACTTGCAACCAATCGTCTCGCCGTGGCGGGTCTGTCGACCGGTAAGGTCGTCGCGCTGGACATTACCAACGGCGTGCCTGTCTGGGAGCAGCGTGTTGCTATCCCGCAAGGTCGCTCGGAACTGGATCGTGTCGTGGATATCGACGGCGGCCTGTTGCTGTCCGGCGGTACACTGTACGTCGCTACCTATCAGGGTCGCGTCGCCGGTCTGGACCTGGAAAGCGGTCGTGTGCTCTGGCAGCGTGATGCCTCTAGCTACTCGGGCGTTGCCCAGGGCTTTGGCAGCGTTTACGCAACCCTGGCCTCCGGCACTGTTGAAGGTATCGACGAGCGTTCGTCCTCTGCACTGTGGAGCAACGAATCACTGGCTCGCCGCCAGCTCGGCGCGCCGGAAGTGTATTCCAGCTATGTAGCGGTCGGTGACATGGAAGGCTACCTGCACCTGTTGAGCCAGGTGGACGGTCGTTTTGTCGGTCGCGAACGTATCGACAGCGACGGCCTGCGTGCTCGTCCGCTGGTGGTTGGGGACATGATTTACGTGTATGGCAACAGCGGCAAACTGGAAGCCCTGACCATCAAGCAATAAGTGTCCATGCCCGGGGCCGATGGCCCCGGGTGCCTTTGCTTCGGCAAGGCTGCGGTGCCTTTATGGCATCGCCCCGAACTCCGGCCGCTGCCCTGCAGCGGCTTTTGTATTTTCTGAAATAACGAAGTGGAGAGCCGCATGGTTCCCGTAATCGCCCTGGTGGGTCGACCGAACGTCGGCAAGTCCACCATGTTCAACCGCCTGACCAGGACTCGCGACGCCATTGTCGGTGATCTGTCCGGTCTTACCCGTGATCGCCAATACGGAGAGGCGAAGTGGCAAGGGCGCTCCTATATTCTGATCGACACCGGCGGTATTTCCGGTGACGAGCATGGCATGGACGAAAAGATGGCCGAGCAGTCGCTGCTGGCCATTGAAGAAGCCGATGTGGTGCTGTTTCTGGTGGACGCCCGTGCGGGCTACACCGCTGCTGATCAGATGATTGGTGAGCACCTGCGCAAGCGCAACAAGCGTTCCTACGTGGTTGCCAACAAGATCGACAACATCGACGAAAACCTGGCACGTGCCGAGTTCAGCCCGATGGGTCTGGGCGACGCCATTCCGGTGGCTGGTGCCCATGGTCGTGGCATCTCGCAGATGCTCGAAATCGCCCTGCGGGAGTTTCCCAAGGACGAAGACGAGCTGGAAGAGGGCGAGGAGGTCGAGGAAGTTGCCGAAGGTCAGGAAGCCAAGCGCATTCCTGGTCCAAGCGAAAAAGACGGCATCAAGATCGCAATCATCGGGCGTCCCAACGTCGGCAAATCGACGCTGGTCAACCGAATGCTGGGTGAAGACCGGGTTATCGTCTATGACGAGCCAGGCACCACGCGCGACAGTATCTACATTCCCTTCGAGCGTAATGAAGAGAAGTACACGCTGATCGACACTGCCGGTGTGCGCAAGCGCGGCAAGATCCACGAGGAAGTTGAAAAGTTCTCGGTGGTCAAGACGCTGCAGGCCATCAAGGACGCCAACGTGGTGATCTTTGTGATGGACGCCCGCGAAGGTGTGGTCGACCACGACCTGAACCTGCTGGGCTTCGCCCTTGAAGCGGGTCGTGCGCTGGTCATCGCGCTGAACAAGTGGGACGGCATGACGCCGGGCGAACGCGATTTCGTGAAGATCGAGCTGGAGCGCCGGTTGTTCTTCGTCGACTTCGCCGACATCCACTTCATCTCCGCACTGCACGGCACGGGCGTGGGCAACCTGTATCAGTCGGTACAGAACTCGTTCAAGTCTGCGGTAACCCGCTGGCCAACCAGCCGCCTGACCCAGATTCTCGAAGATGCGGTCAGCGAGCATGCGCCACCGATGGTCGGCAGCCGCCGCATCAAGCTGCGCTACGCTCACCTGGGCGGCGCCAACCCGCCGCTGATCGTGATCCACGGTAACCAGGTCGAGAAAGTACCCAAGTCCTACGTTCGTTACCTGGAAAACACTTACCGGCGTGTGCTCAAACTGGTCGGTACGCCGATCCGTATCGAGTTCAAGGGCGGCGAGAACCCGTATGAAGGCAACAAGAACACGCTCACCGACCGTCAGGTCAACAAGAAGCGTCGGATGATGTCGCACCACAAGAAGGCCGACAAGAAGCGCCGCGACAAGCGCTGAGTCAGCATCTGGAAAAAGGCGCTTCGGCGCCTTTTTTTGTGTCCGTTTAATGGGCTATCCTGCCTGACCCCGTGCCGCCCGGTGCCGGGAGATTGCAGGGAAAGGGTTCCATGATCGACAGCAAGTTGCCCAACGTGGGCACCACTATCTTCACCGTCATGTCACAGCTGGCCGCCGAAACCGGAGCTATCAACCTGTCCCAGGGGTTTCCTGATTTTGACGGGCCGCAGGCGCTGCGTGATGCGGTTTGCCGACATATCACTCAAGGCCATAACCAATACTCACCGATGACCGGGCTGCCTGCGCTTCGTCAGCAAGTTGCGGCAAAGATCGCCCGCAGCTATGGGCGTACGGTCAATGCGGACACTGAAATCACTATTACACCGGGTGCCACCCAGGCGATTTTCTGCGCGATCCATAGCGTTATTCGCGCTGGCGACGAAGTGATCATTTTTGACCCTTGCTATGACAGCTACGAGCCCGCTGTCGAGCTGGCCGGTGGGCGCTGCGTCCATGTGCAACTGGGGCTGGATGACTTCTCCATCGACTGGCAAAAGCTCAGCGATGCGTTAAGCCCGCGTACACGCATGATTGTCATCAATAGCCCGCACAACCCGAGCGGTGCCCTGATCAGTCGTGCAGAGCTTGATCGACTGGCTGCGCTGATCGCCGATCGTGATATCTACCTGCTTAGCGATGAAGTTTATGAACACCTGGTCTTCGATGGCGCGCGCCATGTCAGCGTGCTTGATCACGAGGCACTGTATCAGCGCGCCTTCGTCGTCAGCTCGTTCGGCAAGACATATCACGTCACAGGCTGGAAAACCGGTTACGTGGTCGCGCCGCCCGCGCTGACTTCCGAACTGCGCAAGGTGCATCAGTACGTCAGTTTCTGTGGTGTCACGCCATTGCAGTATGCGCTGGCCGATTTCATGGCCGAGCACCCTGAGCATGTCGATGAGCTGCCAGGCTTCTATCAGGCCAAGCGCGACTTTTTCTGTGGTCATCTGGCTGAGTCGCGTTTCAGCTTCCGGCCTGTTGGCGGTACTTATTTCCAGTTGGTCGATTATTCGCAGATACGGCCTGACCTGAATGACGTGGACATGGCGCTGTGGATGACCCGTGAACACGGTGTGGCGAGCATTCCGATTTCTGTGTTCTACCAGAGCCCTCCAGCAGGCCAGCGTCTGATTCGCCTGTGCTTCGCCAAGCAAGAGGACACGTTGCGTCAGGCGGCGGAGAAACTATGCGCGATATAAGCGAACTGCCAAACCTGAACCTTGCGCTGATTCAGACGATTCTGGCATGGCATGATCGGGAGGCCAATCTGGAGCATTTCGAGCACTTGCTGGGCCAGGCGCATGGCGCTGATCTGGTGATCCTGCCTGAAATGTTCACCACCGGGTTCTCGATGGAGTCCGAGGCGCTGGCTGAGCCTGAGGCAGGTCCTACATCGACCTGGCTGTTGGCGCAGGCTAAGCGGATCAATGCGGTGGTGACCGGCAGCGTCATCATTCGCGCTGCCGATGGCACTTATCGCAACCGTCTGCTGTGGGCGCGACCGGAGGGTGAGTTGCTGCATTATGACAAGCGTCACTTGTTTCGTATGGCGGGTGAACACGAACACTACACGCCGGGCGAGCGTCAGGTGATGTTTGAGCTTAATGGGTGGCGTATTCGCCCGCTGATCTGCTACGACCTGCGCTTTCCGGTCTGGAGCCGTGACGCCGAAAGTACCGACCTGTTGCTGTACACCGCCAACTGGCCAGGCGCGCGACGTCTGCACTGGAACCGCCTGCTGCCCGCCAGGGCCATCGAAAACCTGTGCTACGTTGCCGCGGTCAATCGGGTAGGGTCGGACGGGAAGGGCTTTGCGTACACCGGTGACAGTCAGGTTCTGGATTTTCAAGGCGAGAGCCTGTTGGGGGCAGGCGAAGCGGATGGAGTGTTCAGGGCGACGTTAAGCGCGGCAGACTTACAAGCCTATCGCACACGCTTTCCAGCCGGTCTGGACGCTGACTCTTTTAATATTCAATAAAAATTACTTCAGAATGTTACGAGTCGGCCGATAGCGTGTGCAGGCAACCTGGAGACCGCCATGATTACCATCAATACGTCCACATTGAACAGCTATTCAAGCCCGTTGACCCTAGCGGTTAAATCTACCGACGCAGAGGCAATCAAGTCTGCAACTACCACGACTGAAACAGAGAAGACCTCTGATCAGGCCTCGACCGAAGGCGGTAAGGCCGGAGCGGCCGGTGGTGGGGGCAGCGTTGGCGGCTCCAGCAAATCGGCTCTTAATCAGACGATCGAACAGATAAAGCAGCAGATCAAGGACGCCCAGAAGCAACTGGCTCAACAGCAGGCGCAATTGGCTGCCGCTCAAAGCGGTAATGGCACTGCGGAAGAAAAGGCCCAGAAAGCCATGGCGATTCAGGGTCAGATTGCGTCCACCAGCGCTAACCTGCAGACCTTGCAGGCATCGTTGTTGCAGCTGGAGACTGAAGGTGGCGTGAATACCACTGCCTGATGTCCTGGCACGGATGATGGTCGTGCCGACGCGCCGCGTCGGCATGCGGTGCTTACGTTACGGGTCTGCTCCCGGCTATGTGGTGCGCGCAGATCTGTGACGCAGAGCGTCACGACAGGCGTTCCCACGCTGGAGCGTGCGGAACGATAACCTGACTATCGTGCGACGCTCTGCGTCGGATCTTGAGTGTGCGGCTTGGCGCAGATCTGTGACGCAAAGCGTCACAGCACCCAGAGCCCTTACTCGTTCACATTCATGAACTTGCGTGCCCACTCTACGTAGTCTTCAGGCTGCGTATAGGTGTGGGTCAATTCGGTAGCGCTCATGTTCGACTCGCTGCCCAGAATCTGGCGTTGCTCGCGCAAGCAGTCGTAGGTGGCTTTGATTGCGGCAAAGTACGCAGCGTGGCCATGCACGCAGACTCGCACGCCCATCTCGGCAAGACGCGCATTGTCGTGCAGCTCAGGGTTGCCGTAGGTCACCAGCATCAGCGGTACGGTCACGCCTTCGGATATCTGTGCCAGGTGATCAAAGTCACGAATGCCGACGATGGTAATGCCGTCAGCCCCGGCAGCCTGATACTGCTGAACCCGACTGATGGCTTCCTGAACCGGGATGATCGCCGCGTTGGTTCGAGCGAAAATCGACATCTCCGGGTCGACACGTGCCTCCAGTGCTGCGCGGATCTTGCCAACACCTTCAGCCGTGGAAATCAGGTCAGTGGATTTGCGTCCGAACTGCGCAGGCAGCAGGGTATCTTCAATCGTCAACGCCGAGATGCCGGCGCGTTCCAGTTCAACAACGGTACGCATGACGTTAAGGGCATTGCCATAACCATGGTCTGCGTCCGCGATAACCGGCAGTTGCGCAACGCGGCCGATGCGCGTGGCCTGTTCAACGAACTCGCTCAGGGTGATCAGTGCGAAGTCAGGTGCTGCCAGTACTTGCAGCGATGCGACAGAACCGCCGAGGATGCCTACTTCAAAGCCCAGATCCGCTGCGATTCGCGCTGACATGGGGTCGAATACCGAGGCGGTGTGAAAGCACGAGTTCGACGAGGTAAGCGCACGGAAACTGCGGCGCAAATCTTGATGGGAAGCCTTGGGCATAATCGCTCCAAATGTGATTGGATCAGCTCAGCGTACCGAGGCCGATAGTAATTTCAATGCACGGTGGGTCTGCCCGAGCATTCTTTTCGTCCGGAAATCAATGCAATAGTCGTCTTGGTTTTATAGGAAAGATGTAGCTGGCAGGTAAGTCCGGATGGGCATCGTCAGCATATGAATTGCTGTTGGATGTTGGCCCGTCCTGGAATAAAGGCAGCATGCTACCACAGCATAAATGAAAAAGATTATGCCGAAACAGGCAGGGTCATGCGTGGAATGCAAGAGGCTGGCGAGGAGGGGAGTCGCGCGCTCGGTTTGGGTGAGGATGGCGAACTGGCGTCCGCCATCCTGCCTGTAGACTCAGGCGGCCTTGGCTTGTGTCTGGCTCAACGAGCGGTTCAGTGCGCTGAACAGTGCCCGGAAGCTGGCGGTGGTAATGTTTTCATCAATACCCACGCCATGCACGGCACGCTCGCCATTCACGCGCAGTTCGATGTAGGCAGCGGCTTTGGCCGTGGTGCCCGAGCCAATGGCGTGCTCGTTGTAGTCCATGATCTCCACGGCAACTGGCAGACCGGCGACCAGCGCTTCCAGAGCGCCTTTGCCCTTGCCGCGCCAATGCTGGGTTTCACCGTCCACATGCACTTCGGCATCGACCGCACTGTTGCCGTTCTCCTCCTGCAACTTGTGGCTGATCAGCGCGTAAGGTGTGTTGGCTTGCAGGTATTCACGGCGCAACAGCGAATGAATCTGCTGAGCGGACATCTCCAGGCCCAGACGATCGGTTTCACCCTGAACTACCTGGCTGAACTCGATCTGCATACGGCGCGGCAGGGAAATGCCATATTCCTGCTCCAGCAGGTAAGTGATGCCACCTTTGCCTGACTGGCTGTTGACGCGAATCACCGCCTCGTAGCTACGGCCAATGTCGGCGGGGTCAATCGGCAGGTAAGGCACTTCCCACAGCTCGCCGTCCTTCTGCTGGGTGAAGCCCTTGCGGATGGCGTCCTGGTGCGAACCGGAGAACGCGGTGTGTACCAGGTCGCCAACGTACGGGTGACGTGGATGAACCGGAATCTGGTTGCACTCTTCGACGACCTTACGCACACCGTCGATATCCGAGAAGTCCAGCTCCGGGTCGATGCCCTGGGTGTAGAGGTTCAATGCAACGGTGACCAGATCGACGTTGCCGGTCCGCTCGCCGTTACCGAACAGGCAGCCTTCGACGCGATCCGCACCGGCCATCAGGCCCAGCTCGGTAGCAGCGACGCCTGTACCACGGTCGTTATGGGTGTGCAGGCTGATCAGCACGCTGTCGCGGCGGGTGATGTTGCGGCCGAACCATTCGATCTGGTCAGCGTAAATGTTGGGTGTCGCCACTTCCACGGTGGCCGGGAGGTTGAGGATCACCTTGTTCTCGGGCGTCGGGTTCCACACCTCGATCACCGCATCGCAGACTTCCTTGGCGAATTCCAGCTCGGTCGCACTGAAGGTTTCCGGCGAGTACTCGAAGGTCCACTGGGTTTCAGGCTGTTGTGCTGCATATTTGACGAAAAGCTTGGCCGCGTTGACCGCGATCTCTTTCACCCCGGCCTTGTCCTGATTGAAGACGATGCGGCGGAACGACGGGCTGGTCGCGTTATACAGGTGGACGATGGCTTTCTTCGCGCCACGCAGCGATTCGAACGTGCGAGCGATCAGGTCTTCGCGAGCCTGGGTCAGCACCTGAATGGTGGTGTCATCCGGGATATGGCCGTCTTCGATCAGGGTACGCACGAAATCGAAGTCAGTCTGCGAAGCTGATGGAAAGGATGCCTCGATTTCCTTGACGCCAACGCTGACCAGGATTTTCCAGAAGCGCAGTTTCTTGGCCGCGTCCATTGGTTCGATCAACGACTGGTTGCCGTCGCGCAGGTCGGAGCTGCACCAGATCGGCGCTGCATCGATGGTCTTCGAAGGCCAGGTGCGGTCAGGCAGATCGATGGTCGGGAATGCGCGGTACTTCTTCGATGGGTCTTTGAGCATGGTCATCAGGAAATCCTTTTGTATTCACGGGGCCGGGTTAGGGTCGGCCTTCCGTTCTAAAAAGCACAGGGGTTGCGAACACAGGGGCGAGGCACAGCAATCTAGCCTGGCAGTCGGGCGCTGACCAGGCTGAGGCACCGATGTTGGCGCAACAGAATAAGGGTTTGAGAGGTTTTCATGAGCCCAACCGTAACCATTGGAATGAATGATGGCAAGCACTTGAAAAAGATTAGGATAAATTCTCGAAAATACGCCGTTATCGATTTTTTATAGCGGGTTATGAGCTTTTATTTGCTGGTTATTGTTGGTCGAAAGCGATGTGCGCAAAGAACGACTGTCGTTGGCAAGCGCCTTAGCGCTTGCTGACGAAAAGTGTTACGGCTGAAACGCGCCGATGAAGATTGCCGGGTCCACGCGCGCATCGTTGAGGCTGACGTTCCAGTGCATGTGCGGGCCGGTTGCGCGACCTGTAGCACCGACCTTGCCGACCACGCCGCCACGAGGGACCAGATCACCGACTTTCACATCGATTTTCGACATGTGGCAAAACATGCTGATGAAGCCTTGGCCGTGGTCAACGAATACAGTGTTGCCATTGAAAAAGTAATTACCGGTCAGGATGACCTTGCCCGCAGCCGGAGATTTGATCGGCGTGCCTGCCGGTACAGCGAAATCCAGTCCTGAGTGCGGGTTGCGCTCCTCGCCGTTGAAGAATCTACGTACGCCGAACCTGCTCGATAGCGGTCCGTTGACTGGCTTGTCCAGAATCAGGTTGCTCGGCGTTCCGGGGCTGAAGCTGCGGTAGGCGCGTAGCTGTTCAGCCAGTTCGCCCTCGATACGCTTGTTGTCTTCAGGGTTTGGGTTCACCTGACGTTTGTTTTTGAGCGTGATGTGCTGTTCCGGGTATTTCTTGCTGCCGACAGTGAAGTTCAGCGTGCGCCCGCCCGAGGTCACTTGTTGAGTGCCGGGTTTGACCGTTAACGGGATGCCGACGATGGCCAGCCATCGCGTGCCCTGTGCCTTGACCACCAGCACCGGTTTGCCTTGATAGGTGGCGGTCGGAGCCTGAGCGCCAGTGCCCAGATCGACAACCGCCACGCCGCCTGGCACCGGTTTGTCGAGTGCGCGGGTAATAAAGCTGTCAGCGTGAGCGGGAAGACAGAGCAGCAGGGCGAACAGCGGGGCAATAAAACGTAGCATCAGGCAGTCAGTCCAGAAGGGAGAGGGTCACGGGTGTGAGGTGATTGTCTTCAACGCGCACTTGCAGTTCGCCTTCGCCGAGCCTGGCGGTAAGCCGTTGGCCCGTTTGCGTCTGTGCCGCGCTGCGGATCGCGTGGCCGCGCTCGTCGAGCAGGATGCTGTAACCGCGTCCCAGTGTGGCGAGCGGGCTGACCACGTTGAGGGTCTGCACCTGACTTTGCAGTTGCAGCTTGCGTGCCTTGATCTGTTCACGAATGGCTCGCGGCAGACGCTCGGCCAAGGCATCCAGACGCTGACGCAGAAAACCCAGGGTTCGGCCCGGATGCTGTGCAGCTAGACGGCTCTGCATATGGGCGAGACGCACCTGACGTTGGTGCATGTTCTGTTCGAAAGCGCGGCGCAGGCGCATGTCCAGGTCGTCCAGCCGTTGCGACTGCTGACGCAAGCGCTCGCCAGGATGACGCAGACGCCGCGAAATGCCCTCAAGACGCAAGCGCTCGCGCATCAGTCGATCCTGCATACGGCTCACCAGTCGGCGGTGCAGGCTGTCGACGCGTCGATGCAGGTCACTGGAGTCCGGAGCGAGCAGTTCGGCGGCAGCGGAGGGCGTCGGCGCTCGTACGTCGGCCACGAAATCGCTGATGGAAACATCGGTTTCATGTCCAACAGCACTGACAATCGGCGTCACGCACGCGTCGATGGCGCGGGCGACAGCTTCTTCGTTGAAGCACCACAGGTCCTCCAGCGATCCACCACCACGGGCGAGTATCAGTGCATCGAAGCCTCTGCTGTCGGCCAGTTTCAGTGCGCGGACAATCTGGTTGATCGCCTCACGCCCCTGAACGGCGGTGGGGATCAATGTCAGTTCGACCCTCGGTGCGCGGCGGCGGAACACACTAATGATGTCGCGGATTACCGCGCCGGTCGGTGAGCTGATGATGCCGATACGTTGCGGATGCAACGGCAAGGCAACCTTGCGCTCGGCGCTGAACAGGCCTTCGTCGCTGAGCTTGGCTTTCAACGCATCGAATGCCAGGCGCAACGCACCATCACCGGCAGGTTCCACCGTGTCGAGAATCAGCTGGTAGTCGCCACGGCCTTCAAACAGCGACACCTTGCCGCGCACCTTGACCTGCAAGCCGTCCTTGAGCGCCTGACGCACACGCGCCGCGCTCTGCCGGAACAGTGCGCAACGCACTTGCGCGCCAGAGTCCTTCAGCGTGAAGTACACATGGCCAGACGCCGGGCGAGAGAGGTTGGATATCTCGCCTTCGACCCAGATACTGCTGAACACGTCCTCCAGCAACACCCGCGCACGGCCGTTGAGCTGGCTGACAGTAAGGACTTCCCGGTCGAGGCCGAGTCTTGCGAAAGGGTCTTTGATCATGTCGGGCATCATAATGGCAATGCCGGTCTGGCGCACGGGTCCGTAGCGCCACTTCGATCATGATTTCACCTTGACCAGAATCATCAGCCTATTAAGCTGCGGCCTCGAACAGCTTTAAGCGACGCTCCGTTATGAACACCCAAAGCATTATCGTCCCGCAAATTTCCACTTTTCCCGGGCACGAGGCCAGGGCGCGGCTGATTCTGCGCTGGCTGGTCAAGCTCGATGTAGTCGAGCCGGAGCTGACGACATGCGGGCGCACCTATAACAAGATGGCCTACGCCGTGGCACCCGGAGCGAGAAGGGTAGTAAAGCACTCCGATGCCTTGCCTTTCGGGCAAACAGTCAATGGTCTGGAAATCGTCACCAAGCGCTGCATCTATACCCCGCTGAACGACTTTGCCGAAGAGGCCGGTTGCCCGAAGTGTCGTCGCGAAGTGGGGGAGGCGCTGTTCGACAGCCTGGAAGACTGGATGCCCGGTCACACCGATAATTTTACCTGCCCCGAATGCCGCCACGAAGATGACATCAACGGCTTTCTTTTTCTCGACGCCTGCGGGTTTTCCAACCTCGGTTTCATCTTCAATAACTGGCTGGATGCGTCGTTCACGCAGACCTTTCTGGATGACTTCGCCGAACGTCTGGATCGCCCGGTCTCCTGCGTTAATGTGCGTCTATAAACAGCTTTGATAATAGGCTGAGGTTTACATTGAGCCGGGCGGGGTCTGTGGGTATAATGGCGCGCTTCCAATTTCCCGCCCGGGAGCCCCCGCGATGCTGCGTATCAGTCAAGAAGCCCTTACATTCGACGACATTCTCCTTGTGCCCGGTTATTCCGAGGTACTTCCCAACGAAGTCAGTCTGAAAACCCGTTTGACCCGTGGCATCGAGCTGAATATACCTTTGGTCTCTGCTGCAATGGATACAGTCACCGAGGCCCGTCTGGCAATTGCCATGGCCCAGGAAGGCGGTATCGGTATCATCCACAAGAACATGACCATCGAGCAGCAAGCAGCCGAAGTGCGCAAGGTCAAGAAGTTCGAGGCTGGTGTCGTCAAGGACCCGATCACGATCGAAGCCGATGCCACTGTTCGTGATCTGTTCGAACTTACCCGCATGCACAACATTTCCGGCGTACCGGTGCTGCACAATGGCGACCTGGTCGGCATCGTGACGTCCCGCGACGTACGCTTCGAAAACCGTCTTGATGTCCCTGTCCGCGAAGTGATGACGCCTAAAGAGCGTCTGGTCACCGTGCGTGAAGGTGCCGACAAGAACGAAGTGCGTGAGCTGCTGCACAAACACCGTCTGGAAAAAGTCCTGATCGTGGATGCCCACTTCGCGCTCAAGGGCATGATGACCGTCAAGGACATCGAAAAAGCCAAGGCTTATCCGCTGGCCAGCAAGGACGATCAGGCTCGCCTGCGCGTCGGCGCTGCTGTCGGTACCGGCAAGGACACCGGCGAGCGCGTCACTGCGCTGGTCGCTGCCGGCGTTGACGTTGTTGTGGTCGACACCGCTCACGGCCATTCCAAAGGCGTGATCGACCGCGTTCGCTGGGTCAAGGAAAACTTCCCTCAGGTGCAGGTCATCGGCGGCAACATCGCCACTGGCGAAGCTGCGAAGGCTCTGGTTGCTGCAGGCGCCGATGCAGTCAAGGTCGGTATCGGCCCAGGCTCCATCTGCACCACGCGCATCGTTGCCGGTGTCGGCGTGCCGCAGATCAGCGCCATCGCCAATGTTTCCGCAGCCCTTGAAGGCACAGGCGTGCCGATGATCGCCGATGGCGGCATCCGCTTCTCCGGTGACCTGTCCAAGGCCATCGTGGCCGGTGCCTCCTGCGTGATGATGGGTTCGATGTTCGCCGGTACTGAAGAAGCACCAGGCGAGATCGAACTGTTCCAGGGCCGTTCCTACAAGGCCTATCGCGGCATGGGTTCGCTGGGTGCGATGTCCCAGGCGCAAGGCTCGTCCGATCGCTATTTCCAGGACTCGTCCGCAGGTGCCGAGAAACTGGTGCCGGAAGGTATCGAAGGCCGTGTGGCCTACAAAGGTCCGTTGTCGGCCATCATCCATCAGTTGATGGGCGGTCTGCGTTCCTCCATGGGTTACACCGGCAGTGCCGACATCGAGCAGATGCGCACCAAGCCCGAGTTCGTTCGCATTACCGGCGCAGGCATGGCTGAATCCCACGTCCATGATGTGCAGATCACCAAGGAAGCGCCGAACTATCGCGTTGGTTGATCCGGACTGCATCGTGGTGTGCGCCGCGATGCAGGCCAACACTTTTTATAGCCGGGGCTGTTGACGCAGCCCCGTGTCGTTTCTGTTTTTTGACGAGAATGAGTCATGGCCCTCGACATTCACGCCCACCGTATCCTGATCCTCGACTTCGGTTCCCAGTACACCCAGCTGATCGCCCGCCGCGTGCGTGAAATCGGCGTGTATTGCGAGCTGCATCCGTTTGACATGGACGACGAAGCGATTCGCGAATTCGCTCCAAAAGGCGTGATCCTCGCCGGCGGCCCCGAGTCCGTACACGAAGCCAACAGCCCACGCTGCCCGCAAGCAGTATTTGACCTGGGTGTGCCGGTGTTCGGTATCTGCTACGGCATGCAGACCATGGCCGAGCAGTTGGGCGGCAAGGTTGCCGGTTCCGAGCTGCGCGAGTTCGGCTACGCTCGCGTTGACGTAGTCGGCAAAAGCCGTCTGCTCGATGGTATCGAAGACCATATCGACGCCGACGGCCTGTTTGGCCTCGACGTATGGATGAGTCACGGTGACAAGGTCACCAAACTGCCGGAAGACTTCCACATTCTGGCCAGTACCCCGAGCTGCCCGATTGCCGGTATGGCTGACGACGCTCGCGGTTACTACGGCGTGCAGTTCCACCCGGAAGTGACCCACACCAAGCAGGGCGGTCGCATCCTGTCGCGCTTCATCCTCGACATCTGCGGCTGTGAAGCGCTGTGGACCCCGTCGAAGATTGCTGAAGACGCTATCGCTCAGGTTCGCGCCCAGGTAGGCACCGACAACGTCCTGCTGGGCCTGTCCGGCGGCGTTGACTCGTCTGTCGTTGCCGCGTTGCTGCACAAGGCCATCGGCGATCAACTGACCTGCGTATTCGTCGACAACGGCCTGCTGCGTCTGCATGAAGGCGAGCAAGTGATGGCCATGTTCGCCGAGAACATGGGCGTCAAGGTGATCCGCGCCAACGCCGAAGAGCGGTTCCTGAACAACCTGGAAGGCGAGAGCGATCCAGAGAAGAAGCGCAAGATCATCGGCCGCACCTTCATCGACGTGTTCGATGCCGAGTCCTGCAAGCTGGACAACATCAAGTACCTGGCGCAAGGCACCATCTACCCGGACGTGATCGAGTCGGCTGGCGCGAAAAGCGGCAAGGCCCACGTCATCAAGTCGCACCACAACGTGGGCGGCCTGCCGGAAGAAATGAACCTCAAGCTGGTCGAGCCACTGCGCGAGCTGTTCAAGGACGAAGTCCGCCGCCTGGGCCTCGAACTCGGCCTGCCGTACGACATGGTCTACCGCCACCCATTCCCAGGCCCAGGCCTGGGCGTGCGCATCCTCGGCGAAGTGAAGAAGGAATACGCCGACCTCCTGCGTCGTGCCGACCACATCTTCATCGAAGAACTGCGCAAGGCCGACTGGTATCACAAAGTCAGCCAGGCGTTCGTGGTGTTCCAGCCGGTTAAATCGGTTGGCGTGGTCGGCGACGGCCGCCGCTACGCCTGGGTCGTCGCGCTGCGCGCTGTCGAAACCATCGACTTCATGACCGCTCGTTGGGCGCACCTGCCTTATGAGCTGCTGGAGACGGTGAGTGGCCGGATCATCAATGAGATCGAAGGGATCTCGCGGGTGACTTATGACGTGTCGAGCAAGCCGCCGGCTACTATTGAGTGGGAATGATTGGACGTCCGGCATTGTCCGGCACCAACTAGCAAGAAATGCTCTGGAGCCCGCGTAATTGCGGGCTTTTGGCTTTTTGGGTCTGGCAAGTTCTGGCAGCTTTGTGCATCGCCAAGCACCGTGTTTGTATGGCATGGTACGGGGCATTGACTGAACCAAATGCCATGTTCGGTGCTCGATACCATGTCGCCCTAGTAGGGCAGGGCATGGTATCAAATCTCATCATCAGCCCGGTTTCATTGGGTTTTATCGTGGTGCATGAGTGCTTTTCTGAGCATGGTATTTTTTCAATGGAATCCGTAACTGCCATGCTGACCGATACCAAGCTGCGTAACCTCAAACCGCAAGAAAAACTCTACAAGGTGAACGACCGTGACGGGCTGTACGTGGCCGTCACTGCTGCCGGTTCCATCTCCTTTCGTTACAACTACTCAATCAATGGCCGTCAGGAGACCATCACGTTCGGTCGTTATGGCGTGGGTGGCATCACACTTGCGGAAGCCAGAGAGCGCTTGGGCGAGGCTAAAAAAATGGTTTCGGCGGGTAAGTCACCTGCCAAAGAGAAAGCCCGTGCCAAGGCACGCATCAAAGGGGCAGAGACGTTTGATGCGTGGGCGGAGAAATGGCTGCGTGGGTATCAGATGGCTGACTCGACGCGTGACATGCGCCGATCGGTTTACGAGCGCGAGCTAAAGCCGCACTTCGGTAATCAGAAACTGGTGGAAATCAATCATGAGGATCTGCGTACCCTGACAGATGCAATTGTGGAGCGTGGAGCTCCAGCCACGGCCGTGCACTCCCGCGAGATTGTGATGCAGGTGTTCCGATGGGCGATAGAGCGTGGCCAGAAGGTTGAGAATCCGGCCGATCTGGTGCGTCCTGCAAGCATCGCTAAATTCGAGCCACGCGATCGCGCTCTAGGGCCTGACGAAATCGCGTTGATGTATCAGTACCTGGACCGCATCGGCACTGCCTCATCCGTGAGAGTCGCCGCTAAGCTGCTGTTACTGACCATGGTTCGCAAAAGTGAATTGACCAACGCTACCTGGAACGAAATCAATTTCAGCGAAGCCCTGTGGACTATTCCGAAAGAGCGGATGAAGCGGCGCAATCCCCATTTGGTGTTCTTATCTCAGCAGGCGCTGGATTTCTTCATTGCTCTGAAGACGTTTGCCGGTGGTTCGGATTATGTCTTTCCCTCTCGGTACGATTCTGATTTGCCGATGAGTACCGCGACGATCAATCAGGTGCTGACGCTGACCTACCGGCTTGCGCAGAAAGAAGGGCAGCCGTTGAGCAAGTTCGGACCGCATGATTTGAGGCGCACAGCGAGCACGCTGCTGCATGAGGCGGGTTACAACTCAGATTGGATTGAGAAGTGCCTTGCGCACGAGCAGAAGGGCGTACGGGCCGTTTACAACAAGGCTGAATACCGCGATCAGCGTCGGGCGATGTTGCAGGATTGGGCGGATATGATTGACGAGTGGACGCTCAAACGACCACGTCCAAGCAATGGCGGAAAAAAATGAAACTAGAGCTTTGAGCTTTTATGATGATGCCTGCTTTCCAGACCGTCGCTTGATGGCCGCAGAAACAGCTTGGCGTGATACGCCAAGCTGCCGGGCGATTTCAGCCTGACTTGTAATTCCTTGCATCAACAGATCATCTATCGTGCTAGTTGGTGACTTCAGTGCTTGGAGAAGGCGGTATGCCTCTTTTCTGACCTCGGCATGGGTCTCGATATCCCAGCTTGGAAGGAAAGCAGCTTCTTGAGACCAGATTTTTGCAATCAAATCCTCATAATCCAGCACGAACCTCCTATCGCGTTGGTAAGCGCGGCGTGCCTCATCGCTACGTCGCGGATTGTGGGCCTCACAATAGAGTTTGCTCGGTTTAGCTGACCCCTCTGGTTGGCCGGGTAGGGCCGCAGGCCTTAGTAATTCACCGTGTTGCGCCCAAGTAGAAACGAGCATTCGGCGCTCCACGTGCTCACGAAATGCTGTTATCGAAAAGTCCCCGCGTAATTCCTGAATGTCACAGTACTTCGACAACATTCGAGGGGGCTCATACCTGCCGAACTCCCCATTCAATGCCCGTTCGTATCGATCCACCAAGGCATCGGCTTTTTTCTGAGCTTCGGTGCGAACAGACTCCGTTAATGGAACTGCTTTGATATTCCCGCGCTTTAGGCGCTTGAAGACTTTCGGCGCCGCGATGCTGATCACATATTCGGTGGAGCGCCAACATAGCTCGCAGAAGCACCACTCGTATCGGTTACTCAACTTGGCCCGGATGCGATCCGACGATGTGTCGCTCTCTCTAACCAGCATTTGCAAAAGCGGGTCGTAGGTGCTCGACGTTTTTAAGTGTTTTCCCATCCTCCGATGATAGCTCTGATTGACAACCAAATTCTAACTTTTTTGCGCCCTGGTTCTGGCGCTCGAAGGCATTGTCAAGCATCTGACAACTTCGAAGGAAAGCGACCCCATGGAGACCAAACCAAAGAGCAAGACACTCATCAACCGTAAGAAATTGCATGCGATGATCCCGCTAGCAGAGCGCACGATCTACAACATGGAGCAGCGGGGCGAATTCCCGCGCCGTATTGCGTTAACCAGTCGAAATGTCGCTTGGGATTTGGCTGAAGTCGAAGAATGGATTGATGCGTGCAAGGCTTCTGGCCCAGCTCCCAGACCCGGAATTGGAGCCTGAATAGTGTGGGTCGGGCCCGACTCAGGGCCCATGCCGCAGCCGCATGTGCGAACTTCCCGCGCTCAACTTCAACGTTCACAGCTTGCGCTGTTCAGCTCTCAGGACGAGGCGCAGATGTACCATGACAGCAACAGGAGCGGGTTCTTCTCGCTACTGGTTGACGTTCGTGGCGAAAAGCGTCAATCGTCCCACCGGCTCGCGGATATGCCCACCATACTCAATCTGGTGGACAACACTCGCGATACTTGGATGTCTCAGGCCGAATTCATCCGCCCCAATCGCCGGGTAGTGAACCTCGCTCGCCTGGGGTTGTTGTTCACCGATCTTGATACCTACCGCATACCCGCGCTGGCAGGCCGCACGCCTGACCAACTGGCGGCATCGGTGCTCTATTTCTGCGCGGAAGATGGTCTACCTGCACCGTCTGTGCTGATCTACAGCGGCCGGGGCATCCAAGCGAAATGGCTACTCGATGGCACTATCCCGCGTCACGCTTTGCCACGCTGGAATGCGTGCCAGCGCTACCTAGTGGATCGCCTCGCACATGTCGGTGCCGATCCGATGGCCAAAGATGCAAGCCGCGTTCTACGGACCATCGAGACAGTCAACAGCAAGAGCGGTGAAGTCTGCCGCGTTGTTCACGTCACGAACGACACCGACGGGCAGCCCGTCCGCTATAACTTCGAGTATCTAGCTGATGTCCTGCTACCAACCGCTCGCTGGACAATCGAGCAGCAACGGCAGGAGCAGACAGAGCGGGCCAAGCGCAAATCCAGGCGTTTCCTTTTGGTGCCCGGTGGCAAGACTGCGAATTCCACGTCATCCGGACACTCAGCCCACCAACATCCGGACACTCGTTCCACGCTTATCCGGACAGGCAGTCGGAGCGCAGCGACGCAGGTTTGCATTGTTAGTCTGAAGCCCCTGCCGCCGTCAATTTCGTTGCGCGCCTGCGCATCGATTCACCCTTCAGTTCAATTCGATAAGCGTTATGCACCAGCCGGTCGAGGATCGCATCGCCCAAGGTCGGATCGCCGATCAACGCATGCCATTTGTCCACTGGCATTTGGCTGGTCACCAGCGTCGAGCGGTTGCCGTAGCGGTCGTCCAGCAGCTCAAGCATGTCGCGCCGTTGCGCGGCGGTAAACGGTGCCAGGCCCCAGTCGTCCAGGATCAGCAGGTCAGTCTTGGCGTAGCCGGCCATCAATTTGGCGAAGCGGCCATCGCCGTGGGCCAGGCCTAGTTCTTCCATCAAGCGCGGCAGACGCAGATAGCGCACGCTGTAACCGTCGCGGCAGGCTTTGTGAGCCAGCGCGCAGGCAAGCCAGGTTTTACCTACGCCCGTCGGCCCGCCGATGATCAGGTTCAGGCCATCGCGCAGCCATTGGCCGCTGCCCAGTTGCAGGATCAAGGCCTTATCCAGGCCACGCGGGCTGCGGTAGTCGATGTCTTCCAGGCAGGCGTTGTGGCGCAACCGCGCGGCTTTGAGGCGGGTGGTCAGGCGGGCGTCTTCGCGCTCGGTCAGCTCGCGATCGACCATCAGACCGAAGCGTTCGTCGAAGCTCAGATCATTGATATCAGGCGTTGCGTGTTGTTCGCCCAGCGACTTGATCATGCCGTGCAGGCGCAAGGTTTGTAGCTTGTCGAGCGTTGGATTCGGTAGCATTTCGAAGCTCCTTTCTCAGGTCAGTGGTAGTAGCCCGGGCCACGCAGGTTGATGTGCTCGTCAGGCAGCAGCGGCAGGTTTTGCTGGGCCAGCGGCAGGCGCTCCAGCCCTTGGCGCAGGATCGACTCGAGGCTTTTGTAGCTGCATGCGCCCAGTGCCAGCGCCCGCTGGCACGCGGCTTCCAGCCGCGCTTCGCCGTGCTGTTTGCTCAGGCGCAGGATGCCCAGGCAGGCGCGGAAGCCGTGTTGCGGATGGATTCGGCGTTCGAGGATGTAGGTGATGACGCCGGCGGTGTTAGGCCCGGTCTGCTCTGCCCAGCGGATCAGCCGTTGCGGTGTCCATTCGGCGTGCTCGCGGTGGCTCTTGGGCATGTGCTCGGTTTGGGTGGTGTGGCGGCCTTTGTGCTGCGAGCGAAGGTGGCTGGCCACGCGCTGGTTGGCGTGGAAGCACTCGACGGTCTGGGCCGTGAGCCGCACTTCGACTTGGTGCTTCACCAGCTGGTACGGCACCGAGTAAAAGTGGCCATCGACCTCAACGTGATAGTCGATATGGACGCGTACCTTTTTCCATTCGGCATAGACGTACGGGTGTTCCGGCAGGCCTTCCAGGGCCGGTTGGTCGATGGCCTCGAAGGCTGACCGGCGTGAGCCGGGCAGCTTTTTGAAGGGCTTGTGGTTGAGGCGATCCAGCAGTAGCGCGATGGCTGTGTTGAGTTCGCCAAGCGAGAAGAACTGGCGGTTGCGCAGCACCGCCAGGATCCAGCGTTCGACCACTTGCACGCCGACTTCGACCTTGGCTTTGTCCTTGGGCTTGCGCGAGCGAGCAGGCAAGACGGCGACGCCGTAATGCTCGGCCAGATCGCGGTAGCTGGGGTTGATATCCGGCTCGTAACGGTGCGCTTTAGTCACGCCACTGCGCAGATTATCGGGCACCAGGATCTGCGTTGTGCCGCCGAAAAAAGCAAAGCATCGGACGTGCGAGCCCAGCCAGTCGGGCAGTTTCTGCGACCAGGTGGCCTCGGCAAAGGTGTAGCTGGACGCGCCGAGAACGGCGACGAAGATCTGAGCCTGACGGATCTCGCCGGTTTGTCGGTCGATGACCGGCGCTGTTTGCCCGGCGTAATCGACGAACAGCTTTTCGCCAGCACGATGCTCCTGGCGCATGACCACGTCGACCTTGGCGGTCCAAAGGCGGTAGTGCTCGCAGAACCAGCTGTATTGGAAGCCTTGCGGGTGAGCGAGTCGATATTCCTGCCAGAGCAAGGCCAAAGTGACGCCGGGGCGGCGCAACTCCGCGTGTACCCATGCCCAGTCAGGCATTGGGCGCTGGTCGGTCGGCACTGGCACTGCCGGTGGAAACAGCCGTCGATTCAACTCCGCGTCAGAAATATCGATGGGCCACTGAAGCCCACTGGCGGCGAACCGGCAAAGGTAATCCCCTGCACTCGAATGGCCGATGGATAAGCTGGCGGCGATCTTGCGCACGGACAGGCCAGCGTCGAACTTTAGGCGTAGTACCTCTCGGATTTTACGCATGGATAAACGCTCCACGACGACCTCTTCGCTTCGAAAAAAGAGGTCGATAGTAGTGAATAGTCCTGCGTTGCTGCCTGCCTGAAAGTGTCCGGATGGCCGTGGAATCGGTGTCCAGATGCTTGTGGAATGAGTGTCCGGATCAGCATGGAATCAGTGTCCGGATGTTGGTGGAATGGGTGTCCGGATAGTCGTGGAATCCGCAGGCAAGACTGACAATCTACACGGATTCTCAGGCCGCAAGCTCGCGTGGGACCGCCTCGAAGACCTGCGCAAGCTCGCTGAGCTGCGCGGTGGTGTCAGCGAAGGCAGCCGGATGAAACACCTGTTTTGGCGCTTGAACTTCCTGTTGTTGTCCGGTGCAACCAACAGCAAACAGATGTATCACGAAGCCTCAGCGCTGGCCCGTGAGCTAGATCCGCAATGGAATAGCCGCTCCAAAGAGCTGATGACCTTGTTCAGCAAGGCCAAAGCTTACGAATCCGGCGAGCGGGTCAACTTCGGAGGCAGGGACTATCCATCGCTATACACGCCCAAGAACGATACCCTCATAAACCTGTTTGGAATCACTACGGATGAGCAACGGCAGCTCAAGACGATCATCAGTTCGGAGATGGCCCGAGAGCGTGATAGGAAGCGCCACGAGATCCGTAGGCGCGCCGCCGGAGTCAGAGACCGAGAAACCTACCTCGAAGCGGCTAACGCCAAGTTGGTAAAGGCGCAAGCCCTCAGAGCTGAAGGTTTGAGCGTGCGAGCAATCGCCAAGCAAATGGGCGTATCAGTTATGGCTGTGTCGAGGTACATAAACACCCCATAAAATCAGTGTACCAAGTCCGTCCGTATTACTAATGGCGAAGCCTCCGGGCATTTGGATGGTCGCTTGTTTTCGCTGAGTTAGAGGGCGTCTGGTCATTGGTCTGCACCTGAGCATCAGTACGCATTGCCACTGTTTTAACGCCTGCATCGAATTGACCGGCAAGCTGAACGGAGTTGATCGAGGCAGAATGGGTCAATTACTGATTCTACAAACCTCAACCTGGTAGCCCATTGCACCGAGCCTTTGGGCGAACTGCCGGAAGTTAACCTTTGAGAAAAATGGTACGTGCAAGGTCTCGTTGGGTTGCATGATAGCGAAAACGATTCTGTTGCGCGGTTGTGTGACAGGATTGAAGGAAAACTGGAAACTACCCAATTCCGCCAGATAGCCGTTCACCTGAGTAACAACGTCTGGGGCATTGATAAGGGCTTCAGCGGACACATAGGCCTGGGAAAAACGCTCGACGATGAGTACTTCTTGACGTGGATGATGTGGTGATCCGGCGTCAGCAGGTCACAAAATTCGAATGGGCCGCCAGCGCCCATCAACCTCACTAATTTCTGGTCCAGCAGATAGAAGTTTATGTTATCTGCGATGCGTCTTAGGTAAGCGCCCTCGTGGTCGGTGCCATACGGAGGAAACACCAGGTTGCATGGAACTGCAGCGTCAAAGAAGCGATTCACTTGCTCAGTGTAATCGCGGTCTATCTGGTACCAATCACCCTCGCTGAGCAAATAGATTTTTCCCTCGTGCTCGATCTCCGCCTCAAGGCACGTATACAGAGGCCACGTGGCAATACGGTGCTCATCTGCCCCGTAAAGGTAGATACATTCGGATGCCAGTGCCTGGCGGGAGATACCCCGCAGAAGGTGCTTGGCGAGCAGCGCCTGCCGCAGATCTAGGTCGAATGCGATCGTCGGGCCGTTGCGAGATCGAGCGCTGTGTTTCACATAGCCGAAGCCGCTTATGTCATTGCCAAGTAGCTCGGGTGGCGCCGCACGGACGCGGTCGAACTGCTCTTGATTTATCGCAACCACTAAAAGCCCATCCAGTTGGCCCATGAGTGCGGAGTCGCGTACTGGGACGATGAAGTCCATCCAAGGGTATTTTTCCTTGCAATGCTCGTCTTCGTACGCCGTCAATAGTCGAAGCGCGATTTCCGGGAGGTCTTCGAGGCTTACATCGGAATGCAACGCCAATGAGTCCGAACCGCTAACGTACTCATCCTCATCCTGATCGCTCTGCACGATGCCGGTTAGCGATTTCAAGATCTCCGAGTCGAACTTGAAATCGAACTCCGAAATCGATAGCAGCCTCGATGACTGAGCCTTTGAGCGCAGGGGCGTGCGATCGATATTAGACTTTTCCACGGATTTGATCAGTAGTGGATCAGTCAAACTGAGCGCCGTGCGCAGCCCGAAATAACGCTCAATGGCTAGCTGATTGATCATGTGTCTGGCGTGGCCAAAAGTGAAGCAAAAGACCCTGCCATGGACTGCCAGGACGAGGAGGGCTTTAAGTGATCTGTCGGTAAGATCGAGACCAGCCACTTCTGGGATGGCACTGAATAGCTGCGTCCATTTAGGATGGGAAGGATTTTTCTGGTAGTAAAAGAGGCAATCAGCATCGCCCAACGAAAAAGCGATAGGTCGCAAGTTGACCTCATCGGAAAGAGCGTTTTGGGCGGTTAGCCCGTCTTTGAGCATGAACACGTTGATGGTGATCTTCACATGTCACTCCTTGACCTTTCGCTTTGATGTTAAATTGGCATCTGCCTCTCTTTCCGTCAAGACACGGACGATGTGGGTAGCGTCAGCACTGCTGCTTTTGAAATCTAGAAGTCCGTAGGGACCAGCGTCACCTTTGTCGTACTCTTCACTTGGTGATGTCGCGCTAGCTATTCTAGCTAGGTAGGGACCTACAGGAAGCTCAGAAGCTTTTTACCCGAATGACAAGCTACTCGACGTGGCTTGTCACCCAATCAAAGTTTATTGTCGAGCCATTATGATTATTAATAACTTTATAGAGCTTCATAAAGCTTTTGAAAAATACAAGAATAATAGCGCTTGGATATTCAGGGGGCACGCTGATCCTTCGTGGGAGCTAAAACCTAAGTCTGGGCGTTTACCATATTCAAAATCAAATGAACAAAATATCTTCAAGGCTTGGGTACGTCGCGCAAATGAATTCATAAAAGAGAGACCTGAGAGCGAGTGGGAATGGCTTGCAATTGCTCAGCACCATGGTCTAGCGACTAGGCTGTTGGACTGGAGCTATAATCCTTTGGTAGCTGCATTTTTTGCGGTATCAGAAGGAGCTCCGGATCGAGATGCAAAAATATTCTGCTATAAGTGTCTATGGGAGTTTGATAGCAAAAAAACCAAAAGCCCATTCGATGTTAAAAGTGCGGGGAAATTCAAGCCAACTGGGGTTGTTCCTCGAATAATTAGGCAGGGCGGAGTTTTTACAGTGAGTCCAGACCCTAAAAAAGCCATTGATGAACTAATGCGCGAAAATGAAGAGCTTGAAATAATCACCATATCAAAGGAGTACAGAAAAATGCTCCTTGAAGACCTGAATTTTTATGGGATTAATATTTCTTCGATATATCCGGATCTTGATGGGCTTTCAGCTCATGTGAATTGGATTGTTGAGAACAATATCTACAATCTTGCTCCTGAAAAAACGTAGCTATACGGGTAGGTCGTTTGCTTCGAATATTGGGACTGGCTTTCGCGTACCTTTAGCCAAACGCTGTGAGGTTATGCAGAGGGTCGATTTCTGCTGGTTGCGTGACTGAGACAGGTCCGTGCGTATTACTGATGGCGGATCCCTCCGCGCCATTACTGCTCTTCGTCCGCATTGATGGTTGAAGGTGGTAAACGATCCGTTCAGAAATGGGCATAAGATAAGAGCGTAACTTCGGAAAACAAAACCCCGCGCTCGGGCGGGGTTGTTATTGATAGCTCAGCAATCGGCAATCAGCGACTGCCGCGACGCTCTCGTTTCTGCGCTTCCTGAGCCGCTTGGATGGCCATCAACACTTGCCGGTTCAGAACGGCGCTACTCTTACTGCCCAGCAGAGGCAAACGATTCATGGTCTGCATCCCCGCAAACATACGGTAGGAAGCCGACAAGGCAAGCGGGCTTACTCGAAGCTGCAAGGCCGTATATTGATGATCCAGCCTATCGAGCTGCGGCCCATAGCCCTTGCTACGCAGCCACCTGCCGAGCGCCCACATGCCGACTGCGAACGTCGAAGCTAATACTACGAATCCAGCGAATATCAGAACGTCCATCATGGTTATTTCTCCGATTGATCGTTGTTCGAGGTCGCGCCCGGCACCTTGAGTGAGGCGAGGCGTCCAGGAGTAGAGTTAGTTTCCGAGGCCGGACGGATGACGTTAGGCTCTGCTTGTGAAGCTTCTGCGGCCGATTCTGCTTCATTGGCTGGAGTGGTCGAGTAGGTATCGTCGGGAAAGGGTTGCGGAGATCCTGCACCAAGAGACAAGGCGTGCGCATTTTCCATACCTGGCACTGCTATCGAGGCCATCACGCCGAGCATTTTTGCGCCACCGTCGGCCGCTTGGGAAAGCGCGCTGCCGGAGCTGACAACTCCCCCTTTGGGTGTTGTCTGCTGGTCTTTGTCGTCGTTGCCCTGCGCGGTCTTTCCGGCCTGCTGTACGCCGCTGCTTGGAGAGGACGGCGCGGCCGACGCCTGCCCGGGAGAATTGGTGGAGCTGCCGCCGACCTTCGCGCCTGCGGAACTGGCACCCTTGGCCGCTGCGCCGCCGGTGCTGGCACCCACGCCGGAGGACGCCGCTGAGCCCATAGACGACGCGGCACCACCTGCGGAGCTGGCACCGGCAAAGCTGGAGTTAATCGCCCCCGCCAGACCGCCGCCGCCGAGTCCACCGACACCCGCCGCCCCGGCGCCGGCTGCGCTACCAGTGCCGGCAGCACCGAGGGCAGCAGCAGGAGCCGCCGCCCCGGCAGCACCGGCCACAGCCATCCCACCAATGGCCGAGCCGCCGCCCATTGACGTCCCGCTAATCATGCCACCGATCAGGTCAGGAATTGTCTTCGTGAGGTAACAGCACACCAAGGCCAAACCAACCATCGTCATCAATGATGCTTCATCATTGGTATAGGCGGCCAACCATTGTTTTGCCGACTGTACGATCAGGCTGACAATCAGGGTCAGTACAAATAGCTTGGCGCCAATCGCAACGGTGAAGCGCATCGGCGCAATTGCAAAGTCCCGCGTCCATTGCGAACCGCCAAAGCCGAAGAACAACACGGAAGCATTGATGATGACGTAAGACTCTACCAGCGTGACAAACATGAATGCAGCGATGAAGGCGAAACATGCCAACACAAGGATTGCGCACACAGCGATGAGAAGTCCCTTGGCTGGAGAAAACACTGAAATGCCTTCCACCATGGTGCGGCCAAAATCCAGCGCAACTGCCAGCATATCGCCGGGCTCTAACGCGCGCCCGAGGCCGCTCGCCGATGCCGCCGCATCACGGAAGCTATCGACAATGGCCGTCGACCATTCCACCGAGTACTTCATGACTGCAAGGAAGAAACCGATCACCAGCACGAAGCGCAGCAGCTCGCCGACAATCTCGCCGAAATCGGCTTGTTTCATGACCAGAGGCATGAACGTCCAGATGAACTGGATCGAGGCCAGCAGCCAGAACAGTCTGATGGCATAGTCATACAGCTTCCCTGACCACTGGTGCGACTGTTGCAAAACGAGGTCGAGTAGGCCCTGAATTGATGTATCGGCATGGGAAAGGTCGGTCGCGGCCACAGCATCTTTGCCCACGAACGCACCAGCCAAGGCGAGGAACAACAATAGACGACGATCCATAGCTAGTACTCCTTCACGCCGCCGCGAGTGTTCGGGCGCGCCTCAAATGAAGCATCAGCGCCACGCTGTTGACGTTGTTGCTCAGCCTCGGCAGTACATTCGCTGTTGCTTTGAACCACCACGGTGACCATGGAACCAGCTAGTGCAGACCCGGCGCACATCAACGCGGTGAGCCATTTCGAAATAGTCATTCTCAGTACTCCTTCACGCCGCCGCGTGTGTTTTTCCGCGCTTCAAACTGCTGTTCAGCCGCTTCGCTAGCGGCCTTCCGGTCGCCTTGCTGGGCCATGTAGTTGCCCTGCATGTTGATTTGGGTGGCCATCAGATCGCGCAGTTTTTGCAGTTGCTGCACGTTCTGGGAGGCGATTTCGTTGCCCGCCTGTATAGCTTGCATGCGACCTGCGGCTGACTGCGAACGGGCCACCATGCGATCAAGCTGGATGTCTTCAGACTCGAACTTGCTGGTATTGAGGTTTGCCGCCTCGAGTGCCGTCTTTACGTTGTTGCTGCCTTGTTCCGACCACTTCTGATAGCGCTCATGAGCTGGTACTTCTGCTGAGTTCGCGGCTTGATTTAGGTAGGACTGAAAGCCGGGGAAAGCGGTGTTGAACTGAGAGTCCATATTCTGGATCTGGCGGCCTAGGGACTGCGAACGGGTGTAAAGGTTGGCCACGTTTTTAAGATCGACCGCGATGCTGCCAAACATGGTGCTTGGCAAGCCCGTGCCTTGGGTGACCATATTCTGATACTGCTGAATCTGCGTCTGAAGCTGCTCTGCAGTGTTCAGCGCCGTGTTGACTGCCTCGGCGTACTCAAACATCTGTTGATAGAACGTCGAGCAGTTTGAGCAGTAGATGGCATATGCGGGGGGTGGTGCCAGGTAGAGACCCACACTAAGGCTTGTGCTTTTCATAGCTAAAACAAGGGCAGTACGTATTCTCGATTTTCGAGCCGATAAAATCGGCGATTTCAGTAATTCCGTATTCATGCCGAACACCTCGTTTTGTCATGGTTCGAGGTCTGATTATTGGCTGATATGGTGTAGTTTGGAACATGCGGATAAGTATCTATCCGCATAGAAATCAATGACTTGCAGGCGCTGGCTGGGTGAGATCGACACTGTTGGCGCTGATTGAAAACTGACCCACCCTGCCGATTGAAAATTGACCCAGGACGGATTGCTGATTTTTGCCCCAGCAATTGTGGATAAGCTTAGCAGCAGTGTTCCGATTGAAGACGCATCAAGCCCCACCGCATGCAGCAGGGCATTTATGGTGCGGATCAAAATGGCTCATCGTCCTCGATATCATTTCCGTCCTTTCGCTTTCGTTCGCGTGTTTTGATCTTTGTCTGGGCAGCCAATGTGCTGTGTTGTAGGCGGTAGGACTCGTTGCCCGTTTCGACGATGTGGCAGTGGTGTGTCAGCCGATCCAGCAACGCGGTGGTCATCTTGGCGTCGCCAAACACACTCGACCATTCCGAGAAGCTCAGGTTGGTGGTGATGACCACGCTGGTGTGTTCGTACAGTTTGGACAGCAGGTGAAATAACAGGGCGCCACCGCTTTGGCTGAAGGGCAAATATCCGAGTTCATCCAGTATCACCAGGTCTGTGCGCAGCAGTGCCTGGGCGATTCGCCCTGCCTTGCCATCGTACTTCTCACGCTCCAGCAGATTCACCAGATCCACCGTGGAAAAGAAGCGCACGCGTTTGTTGTAGGCCGTGATTCCGGATACAGCCAAGGCACTGGCCAGGTGTGTTTTCCCGGTGCCAGGGCCGCCGATGAACACGACATTCTGCGCGGTTTCAGTGAACGCCAAGCTGGATAGATCGCTGACCAGCCGGGCATCAGCGCTGGAAGCGCTGAAGTCAAAGCCAGCTAAGTCACGGTGCATGGGGAGTTTTGCCATGTTCATCTGATGATTCACCGAGCGCACCGCGCGATCCGCATGTTCCTGCTGAAGCAGATGTTCCAGCAGCCATTTCGATGAAGCCGTCGACGCTGTTCCTTGAGAGACCAGTTCTTCCCAAGCACTGGCCATGCCGTGCAGGCGCAGTTCTTTGAGTTCAGTCATTAGGTCACGCATTGCGATTCTCCTCATCGGTCGTACGGAGCCGGTCGTAGCGTGCTGTATTGGCAACCGGCGCCACTTTGAGTTGCAGGCTGGTTTCTACACAGGGAGGTGGTGCGGTGGAGGTCAGGCGGGCAACGACATTGAGGATGTGATCGGCGCTCAGACTTCCCGATTCAAGTACCAGCTCCACCGCCACCAGCACTGGTTCGAGACCGGCGATGGGCACAGCAGCCAGTACCTGCATCATGATTCGATCACCGTTGGTGTGACGCCTCAGTCCGCGTTTAAGAAGCTGTAACGGTTTTGGCAGATCAGCAAATGGAGCGCCATTGCGCAGTGCACCAGGCTTGCGTTCGATGAGTGGGATGTAGTGCTGCCAGTCAAAACCGATCTGATCTCGATCAAAGAGGCGCTCGTGACTGGCGATCACCGTTTCGTCGGCAATGACCACGATTCGCGAAGGGTACAAACGGCTGCTGACCCATTGACCCACACGCTCGCAAGGCACCGAATAACGATTGCGCGCCACGCTGATCAGGCAGGTGCTAGAGACACGGACGGTGCGTTCCACGTAGCCATCAAAGGCCGTCGGCATTGGCATCATTTCAGCCTGCTCCAGCTCCAGGACTTCTGCCACCGTCAAACCGTTGTACTGCGGATGTACAAGTTCAGCCCAGAGCGTACGACAGCGTTGGCCGAGCCAGACGTTCAGCTCCTCGAAGGTATGGAACATGCAATTTTGAGCATCGAGCCAGATTCGCCTCCGGCTGTCTTGCACGTTCTTTTCGACGATGCCTTTCTCCCAGCCAGAGGCCACGTTGCAGAAGTCCGGATCGAACAGATAGTGCGCGCACATCACGGAAAACCGGGCATTGACCGTGCGGCCTTTGCCTTTGTTAACCTTGTCGACAGCCGTTTTCATGTTGTCGTAGATGCCGCGACGTGGCACGCCACCCAACGCTCCAAACGAACGTGTATGGGCATCAAACAGCATCTCGTGGCCTTGACTGGGGTACGCAACCAACCAGAACGCGCGACTTGCGCACAGCTTCATATGGGAGACCTGGATACGTCGAAACAGGCCACCGATCAGCAGGCCTTCTTCGCTCCAGTCAAACTGAAAGGCCTCACCGAGGGCAAAAGTCAGCGGTACAAAAGCGCGTACAGACTTGCCTTGCTCGCACCGCCAAGAGCGGACAAACGCCGTGAGCTGGCTGTAACCGCCGTCATAACCCTCGGCCTTGATCTGCTCAAAAAGTGCCTTGGCGCTCCTACGGTTGTGTTTTGGCCGGAACGAATCAGCCTTGAGCGCCTGCTCTAAGGTCTCGTGAAAAGGGTTGAGCTTATTGAAGGATGCGCACCGTTGGTACGCTGGTTGATTGGCTTCGGGCGCTCTGACCCATTTTCGGATGGTGTTTCTCGACAGCCCGGTACGCTTGGCTATCTGATGCAGCGAGAGCTTGTCGCGGAAGTACATCCGCCGGATTTTTCCCAACATTTCCATGCTGATCACCCTGTGTTCTCCTGCTCAAAAAGTGAGCAGAAGCAGTTGAACACCTGGGTCAGTTTTCAGTCGGCAGAACAGCCTCTACTGGGTCAGTTTTCGGTCAGCGGCAACAGCTGGCCGCCCTGAAGTACGCGAAGCAGGGTGGCTTGCACGGCCAACGGAAGCTCGCCGATCTCATCCAGGAACAGCGTGCCGGTGCTGGCCACTTCAAATTTACCCAGCCGATTTTCGATGGCCCCCGAAAAGGCGCCTTTGACGTGCCCGAAAAGCTCGCTTTCGACCAGGTGCTCAGGAAGCGCGGCGCAATTGACCGTGATGAACGGTTTGTCCGCTCGCGCCGAGAGATCGTGTAGCCGCTGGGCAACCAGTTCTTTACCTACTCCGGTTTCGCCGGTAATCAACACCGTGAGGTCGCTTGAAGCGACCAGATCGATTTCAGAGATGAGTTGCCTGAAACTGTCGCTGTTGCCGATCATTTCAGGCTTGGGCCTGCGTGCAGAGAGTCGGTAGGCTTCTGCCCGTTTCCGTTCTCCGGCAACGGTGCGCAACAGATCATCGAATTGGGAGGCCGCCACGACGGTCGCCGCCGCGAACACGGCAAAGGTCTCGACGGTTTGCAGATCCTGCTCAGTGAACTGCCCAACGGTCAGGGCGTCCAGGGTCAGAACCCCCCAGGTTTTGTCATTGATCCGCAATGAGCAACCCATGCAGTCGTGCACGGGCAAGGCGCTTGAACCGATCAGTCCGTCATAGGGGTCCGGGAGATCACAGTTTGAGGGGAACAGCACGGCCCCCTTGGCTTCAATGATCGCGTTCAGTCGAGGATGGTTGGCGACACGGTAGCGTCGGGCCATTGCGTCACTGGCCAAGCCGTGCGCTGCGACAGGAATAAGTTCGCCCCGCTCCAGGCGCAATAATGCCAGAGCATCCGAGGGGACAAGCTCTCGCAACGCATCCAGCACGCGGTAATAACGGTGTTCGGCAGACAGCTCTACGGCTAAATCACCCAAGAGAGGAAGGAGGGCGTGCAACGCCTTCAACTGATGAGTCGAAATGACATCTTTTTTCACGGATCAGGTCTTAATAACACAGTCATAAAGACTCTATATGCCTTCGAATTGCTGTTTTACAAGGCTTTTATGCCTGGCACGGCGGTTGCTCTAGCCAAGGGGATAGATGCTTACCTTCTGGAGCCCACCATGCTGACCTCAGCCCAGCGCGACATCATCAAAGCAACTGTGCCTCTGCTAGAAACCGGAGGGGAAGCGCTGATCACGTATTTTTATAAACTCATGCTCGACATGCACCCTGAAGTGCGTCCGTTGTTTAATCAGGCGAATCAAGCTAACGGGTCGCAGCCCCGTGCGCTTGCCAATGGCGTGCTGATGTACGCGAGGAACATCGACAGGCTCGAAAACCTGGGCGGGCCGGCGAGCCAGATAATCAACAAGCATGTGGCACTGCAGATACTTCCCCAGCATTACCCTATAGTCGGCGCCTGCCTTTTGCAGGCTATCCGCGAGGTACTGGGCGCAGAAACCGCAACAGATGAAGTCATCGCAGCGTGGGCCGCAGCCTATCAACAGCTCGCAGACATCCTCATTGCCGGTGAGCGGAGTGCCTACGACGCCATCGCTGCTGCACCGGGCGGCTGGCGGGGTGCGCGTCCGTTCACCGTCCAGAGAAAGGTGGCCGAAAGCGCTGAAATTACGTCGTTTTATCTTGCGCCTACTGATCATCAGCCCGTTATCAAGCACAAGGCCGGACAGTACATCGGCGTGCGGCTCATGATCGATGGCCAAGAGGTGCGACGTAACTACTCGTTGAGTGAGCAGGCTGACGGTGTTTTATACCGAATCAGCGTCAAGCGTGAGCAGGGCGGGCTCGCGTCTACTTATCTGCACGATCATGTGGAAGAGGGAAGCACGCTCGATGTGTTCCCTCCTTCCGGGAATTTCACACTTAGCGACCATACCAGGCCACTACTACTTATCAGCGGCGGCGTCGGTATCACGCCAACGCTGGCAATGGCCGAGCAAGCGCTGGAGTCCGGCGAACGACCAGTCACCTTCATTCACTATGCGCGTAATGGTCAGGCGCATGCGTTCTCAGTCCTCTTGCGAGACTGGCAACAACGCTATCCGCTGTTCAAGGCGCATGTCGTTTACGCGGAGCGGGCCGATCATGAGGTCTACACGCCGGACGCCATTGGCTTTCCCTCAATCACTCACCTTGAAAAATGGCTGCCTGCCGACCGCGATGTCGACGCTTATTTTCTGGGCCCCACACCCTTCATGGCATTCATGAAACGGGCCTTGAAGGATCTGGGAGTGCCAGAGAATCAGGCCCGGTATGAGTTTTTCGGCCCGGCGCAAGCCTTGGCGTGAAGTTGAAAGGCAAACATCTGACCAGGCAACAGAGCTGTTGACGCACGGTGCTTCAAGCCAAGTGCAATCGCACATACCTCCAGATCAGCGGCTAAAACATCCGTATTTGTTTTAGCCGATTTGGCTGGAAAGCAATAGTTGAGATCAAAGTGATGCACAACCAGCCGTTACCGGCACAAAATAATCAAGGTCAAAGCTTGCTATGGTCTGCTATCGCTGCGGCCATGGTGATGGCCATTGGCATGGGCTTTGGACGTTTTGCCTATACCGGTGTCTACCCTGCGATGGTTCACGAGGGCATAGTGAGCCTGCATGACGGGACATTGGCTGCATCAGCCAATTATGCCGGATACCTGTTAGGGAATCTCCGAACAAGTCCCGGTTATGCGAAAATCGCCTGACCACCTGATCCGAGCCTCCCATGAGCCAGATGAGCTTTTCCGATTTCGAATATGCCAGCAAGCGCAAGCAGACACGCCGCGAACGCTTCCTCGCCGAGATGGATCAGGTCGTCCCCTGGACAGGTCTGCTGGGCCTGATCGAACCGTTCTACCCCAAGGCCGGCGGTGGCAGAAAACCTTATCCGCTGGAAACCATGCTGCGCATTCACCTGCTGCAGAACTGGTTCTCCCTGAGTGATCCGGCCATGGAAGAAGCGCTCTACGAAATCACCCCCATGCGCCAGTTTGCACGCCTGACGTTGAGTGCGCCGATACCGGAAGACACCACGATCATGAACTTCCGGCACCTGCTGGAGAAACATCAACTGGCTCCTGCAATCCTCGCGGTCATCAACGGTTATTTGCAGGAAAAAGGCCTGTCGCTGCGCCAGGGCACCATCGTCGATGCCACCATTATTCATGCCCCAAGCTCGACCAAGAACAAAGACGGCGAGCGTGATCCCGAGATGCATCAGACAAAGAAGGGTAACCAGTATTTCTTCGGTATGAAGGCCCACATCGGCGCTGACGTTGAGTCTGGACTGGTTCATCACGTCCATGGCACTGCGGCCAATGTGGCCGATGTCACTCAAGTCGCCGAACTGCTCCACGGGGAAGAAAACGCGGTCTATGCGGACGCTGGCTACACCGGTGTCGAGAAGCGTGAAGAGCACGAAAATCGTAACGTGATCTGGCAAATCGCGGCGCGGCGCAGCACGTATTCCAAGCTGAACAAACGCAGCCTGTTGTACAAAGCCAAGCGCAAGATCGAGTACTGCAAAGCGCAGACACGCGCCAAGGTCGAGCATCCGTTTCGGGTCATCAAGCGCCAGTTTGGTTACGTGAAAGTACGCTTTCGTGGGCTGATGAAAAACACGGCCCAACTGACCACGCTGTTCGCCCTGTCGAACCTGTGGATGGCTCGAAAGCGACTAATGGGTTTGGGTGAGTTGCGCGCTTAACACGGAAAACCGAGCGAAAAACGCGCTCGACTCACACTGCATCAGACCGTTTTCAGAAAAATAGCGCTATGTGCCTGGCAAATTACGGCTTGCCACCGCTGCGCGGCAAGTTGATCGGAGCATCCTTAGGCGCTTTACTGGCTGCGCGCTTATCAAGCGGTCATTCACGCAAGTGGGTAATCGTGTCTATCCTCGCCAGCGTGGTAGGTCTGATTGCGCTGGCCTATATCGCACAGCCTTGGTTGATTATCAGCATTCGAGGCGTGGCAGGGCTGTTCAGTGCGCTGTCCATGATCGCTGTATCGCAGTGGTTATTGCAGCACAAGGGGCATCATGAGGGGGCCCCCATACTCTTTTCAGGAGTGGGCATAGGAATCTTCCTTTCAGCAGAAATACTGGCTATTGCTCAAGGCGTCGGATTCAACAGTTTCAACCTGTGGCTTACGCTGGGCGTGAGCAGCGCCGTACTAAGCGGCATTGCCATAAAGAAGCTGGATAAAAGCCCCACCCATTTGATGGCCCCTTCAGTGAGTGATGCTTCTGGGCGTCATATGCCATTAGGAGCATGGCCTTTGATTGCGGTCTATGGTTTGGCGGGTTTTGGCTACATTATCACGGCGACGTACCTTCCCATGCTGGTAAAAAGTGCCTTTGAAGATATGAACCCTGTTCACATCTGGGCTGTTTTCGGTCTTGGAGCCGCACCTTCCTGTTACCTCTGGCACAAACTTCACTTGAGATTTGGCACTCACGTTGCGCTCCGTGCAAACCTCCTGCTTCAAGCGTTCGGTGTCATTCTGCCTGTCATATCACCTAGCGTGGCGGGATACGTGGGCAGTGCGTTAATTGTCGGCGGAACATTCATGGGTACCGTAACCATAGCGATGCCCGCCGCAAAACGAGTGTCACACACGATTAAGCACAATCTTATCGCTGTCATGACTGCAGCCTACGGCATAGGTCAAATCATTGGCCCCTTATTAGCGAGCTACCTGTTCGCATACAGCGGCTCGTTCAACACTTCGCTGATCGCTGCGGGCGTTGGCCTGGTGCTCTCAACACTGCTGACCGTTCGATTTCCTTCACCGCTCCAGACAGATAGGTAGTTACATGAACAATACTGATTTCTGGACCAACATAGGGGTCCGGCTACCCATTATTCAGGCGCCGATGGTTGGCGTTTCAACTCCAACTCTTGCCGCCGAAGTTAGTAACGCAGGAGCCCTTGGATCAATCGGCCTTGGCGCTAGCACCCCGGACCAGGCACGAGCCCTTATAAGACGGACGCGCGAGCTAACTGACCAACCGTTCAACGTGAACATGTTCTGCCACAGCCCCGCTCGTTTTAACCAAGCGCAGAACGATGCCTGGCTGGCCTATAGTGCAAAATGGTTCGCCGAGTTCGATGCAGCGCCTCCTCAGGAAATACGCGAGATTTATACAAGCTTCCTGAGTGACCGGGCGATGCTTGAAGTGCTATTAGCCGAGCGGCCCGCTGTAGTCAGCTTTCACTTCGGCACACCCGAATCAGCATGGGTAGCTGAGCTGCGAGAGACGGGCATCGTTACACTGGGTTGTGCCACCACGCTCAAGGAAGCACAAATGCTTCAGAAGACAGGTGTAGACGCCATTGTCGCGCAAGGCTATGAGGCAGGAGGGCACCGTGGCGTATTCGACGATGCGCCTGATCAGGACCACGAGCTTGGGTTGTTCCCATTGACTCGCATGCTGACAACACACATAGGCTTACCGGTGATCGCAGCCGGTGGGATCATGGACGGCGCAGGCATTAAAGCGGCATTGGCACTGGGGGCCATAGGTGTACAAATGGGAACCGCCTTTATCCTGTGCCCCGAGTCCTCAGCTTCGCCCGAGCATCGCGCAGCGCTTGTCTGCGCAAGAGCCCATGAAACTCGAGTAACCAGCTATGTATCCGGCCGTCCTGCCCGTGGCTTGGCGAATCGTCTGTACCTGGAAAGCAGCGAACAAAAAATCCCTGTCCCAGCCGAATATCCGTTGGCTTATGACGTGGCCAAAGCACTGCATGCCGCCGCTGTTCTCAAAGGCTGTCATGATTTTGCCGCTCAATGGGCCGGGCAAGGGGCGCCGCTTGCACGCGCGCTACCTGCAGCAGAATTGATCAAAACCCTGGTGGAAGAGATGCGTTGAGCGTCTACATCCACACTCATCCTGTAGAGAGACAATCAATGCCATTGCTGAAAATTGATGTATATAGAAGGCCGCTCGGACCAAGAAATCGAGATGCTGCTGGACACTATCCATGAAGCCATGGTGAACGCATTCCAAGTCCCTGAGCGTGACCGTTACCAAGTGTTGAATGAACACAAAGCGAATCGACTGATCATTCAGGATACTGGTCTTGGGTTTACCCGGTCTGACAAAATGGTTGTCATCACCGTCATTAGCAGACCGCGTGCAGCAGAAATGAAAAAGCGGTTTTATGCCCTTATAGCAGAAGGGTTAGAGCGCAACTGCGGCATCGAAGCAGAGGACGTCATGGTTTCGATAGTCATAAACAGTGACGAAGACTGGAGTTTCGGTCTGGGGCGCGCTCAATTTCTAACAGGCGAGCTATAACAGTAATTCCGCAGACTAACCTCTGCGGAGTTTGTCAGTGCTTATGAGCTCGTCCGCAGACGGTCGGGCTCACAGGGCAGGCATTACTCACGACGGTGACGCCGGGCATGGTACAGAGGCGGGTAACTGGAAAGACTTTGTCGAGAAGGGCTACTCAGCCTTGAAGGGCGATCATCGTCTGGATAAGACCAGTGATTCACATGTTCGAGCGATGGTTCAAACAAGAATAATGTTCAGGCGTTTGCAGGGGAGTTGGGTAAAAAACTCTGGCATTTGCCTGGCATCAGTAATGTGCTGGTCGCAGTAGATAAGTCGAAAGTCGTATTGGCGGGTGCGGTGAAAGCCGGTGCAGGTGCTGCGATCGAGACCAGCATTGCGGCTGCTGAGGGCGCGCGAACGATAAAGCTCGCCACGAGCCTTTCAAAATCACATTCAGGTGTTGCTTTGTCCGTATTTTGCGGGCAAAACGATAACATCCAGGCACACGCGAACTCGTAAAAACAGGCAAACTTCACTTCAGGGTTCTGGCGTACGGTTGCGGGATCTCTCAGCAGGACAACCTGCTGAGCGTATTTCAGTAAAAGGCCTGCCGACACCGAGGCCGTTAACTCTAAACTCCATCAAGGACGAGCAATGGCTTCCAACTATCCTACGCCAGGTGTATACATCAATGAAGTTAACGGCTTTGCCAACTCGGTGGTGCCAATAGCCACTGCAGTGCCTGCTTTTATCGGCTACACACCGAGAGCGGATTACCAGGGCGAGTCGTATTACAACAAGCCTCAGAAGATCTCTTCGTTCATGGAGTTCCAGGCCTTTTTCATGCTGGACAACCTGCCGCCGCCTGCTGATCCTGCCAGGCAGTACAGTCCGGAGTATTACCTGGTTCAACAGAAGGAGCTGCCGACATCCGGCGAATACCTGACGCTGAACAATCAGTATTATTCCATCCTTCCAGACCCGAGTACGATCTACTACCTCTACAACAGCGTGCGCCTCTTCTATCAGAATGGCGGTGGTGATGCTTACATCGTGGCGGTCGGTCCCTATGGCCCGCCCAGCAAAAAACCTGCGACCGACCCGGCTGCTCCGGTAATCAATCCCAACGTCCAGCTGGCTGATCTGCAGCGCGGGCTGGCCCTGCTCAAGAATGAGCTGGAGCCGACAATGTATATCTGCCCCGAGGCAACGCTGTTGTCTGTGGCCGACAATGGCACATTGATGCAGGGTATGTTGTTGCAGGCACAGGAAATGGGCACTGCGATGTGCATATTCGACGTCATTGGCGGTGCCAACCCCGACCCTATCCTTTATACCCAGGACATCCAGACCTTCCGCGACAGCACAGGCAACACCGGGCTCGAGTACGGCGCCAGCTACTACCCGTTTATCGGCACCACGATCATGCAGCAGCCGGACATCGACTTCACCAATCTGTTTGGCGGCGATACGACTCAACTGGCTCCTTTGCTGAATCCGCCATCGGCACCCAATGCTGCGGTCGCCGCCCTGCTTGAGATGATCCAGAAGCCACCAGCCGACCCGATGACAAACAGTCAGTTGCAGGCCGCGCTGCTTGTCGCCAGTCCGCAGATTGTCACGCACGTGTTGTCGAGCGCCAACACGTTGCCTCCAAGCGGCGCCATCGCGGGAGTCTATACCGTCAACGACAATAACAACGGGGTGTGGGGTGCACCTGCAAACGTCAGCATCGTCGGGGTCGCCAGCCTGCCTATTTGCTTGTCGGACTCGCAACAGGAGCCGCTCAACATCGATGCCGTTTCCGGAAAATCGGTTAACGCCATTCGTTTTTTCAACGGCCAGGGCATTTTGATCTGGGGGGCTCGCACGTTGGATGGCAACAGCCAGGACTGGCGTTACGTATCCGTGCGCAGGACCATGACCTTCCTTGAACAGTCGGTCAAGCTGGCCGCACGCCAATACATCTTTAGCCCGAATACGTCCGACACCTGGTTGGCGGTTAAAAGCATGATCACCAGTTTCCTGATGGGGGTCTGGAGGTCAGGTGGTTTGCAGGGCTCGTCGCCTGCGGATGCCTTTCAGGTCAACGTCGGGCTGGGCAGTACCATGACGGCCGATGATGTGCTCAATGGCTACTTGCGCGTTTCCGTTCTTGTGGCGACCGTCAGACCTGCTGAATTTCTGGTCATCATGTTCCAGCAAGAGCAGGCGAAGTCTGCCTGACAGGAGCACTCAGCAACGCTCGGCTTTATTTACTGACGATTGAGTGCCTGGAGCAAAAAGCACGGATGCCAACAATCCTTGCTTGAAGATTTCCGCAACTCATCGTGTTCTGCCCACTCACCCGAAACCGTGGCGACTCTATCTATGTTCAAACGCATTCTGTCCGCTCTCAGTGGCAAAAAGTCTCCAGCGCCTGCGGAGACTCGCGTTAGGCACTCTGATGCAGCAGCGCCGGAGTTAAATGAGGGCGAGTTGATCACCGTTTATGACAGCCACGGACGCGAGATAAAGATCACGCGCAACGAGTGGCGCGACAAGGTGTTTCTGCCCAACCTGCAACAGCAGTGGGGCAGTGCGGATGAACTCTACAGCCTGATTGTCTCGGGTTTGAGCGACGGGTTTGCGGCTGATCTGCTTCCTGCGGCCAAGCGCTTGGTAGAAATCGACGATAACCCTGAGCGCAGTTATGTTGTTCACGCAATCGTGCTGATGCACAACGCTCAGCTTGATGCTGCTGCAGCCACCCTGCGGGCCGGGATGGCGAAAGTCGGCGTGTCGGGAATCATTCTGACCAATCTGGCCAAGGTGTTTGCCGTGCGTGGTGAGCAATCAGTTGCAGAGGCAACGCTATGGCAGGCGGTTGAAGCCGACCCGAATCAAGAGAATGGTGTGATGTGGTGGCTGAGCATCCAGCAGGAGCGGGGCGGCGAGGCGGCCTATCTCGCTGCTCTTCACACAGTAGCGGCGTTGCCGGGCAGTTGGCGTGCGCAGCTGTGGATGGCGCGGCATTACCTGCAACAGCAGAACGTCGAGCAGGCGCGCGTGCTGTATGAAGAAGTGTTGGCAGGTGGCCAGTTCGACCGAAGCGCGCTGCAGATGATCTCGGGGGATCTGGGCAACAATGGCCACATCCCGCTGATCGTCGAGCTTGTCGGGCCTGCTTATGATGAGCACAAACATGATTCGACGGCAGGTCTCAACTTGCTGCGTGCCTATCAGGAGCTGGGCAGGGTGGATGAAGGCGAGGCGTTGCTTACTCGCTTGTATGCACTCGGCTTTGCACCAATCAAAAGTCACCTTGACCAGTTTGCGCACGCTTTCGAGGACGTGCGCAGGCAGGAAGACAAAGGCGTTCCGATTGATCCTGCCAGCGTGACGATCAATACCGTGGCGCTTACCAAGCCGGTCTGGCACTACGGTTTGCGCAATGCTGACTGGCTCTTCGCGCAAAAACCGGAAGGTGCGCCAGAAATTGGTTTCTTCGCCTTGTCCAAAATCATGGAGAAAGCAGAACCTGCCGAATCGCAGCGCGAGGATGATATCGGGCGCTATACGCGTGCCATCCCTCTTTACATGGCTGAGTCGGTTCACTACTGGAATGACTATGCAGCCAATTGTTATGTCCAGGTCGCGGAGGGTGCGGGGCCGGTTGTATCGGGGGTTGAAGTCGACGGCAACACATTGTTCGATATCGTCCCGCCAACGACGAAGTATTTCGTCACGGGCGAGGTGGGTTGTTCGGGTGAGGGCGATCAGGCCCAGTGGCGGATTTCACTGAGCCTGTGGAACTGCACGAGCCGCGCCCGGCAAACCGTTGAAAACGGTAGTGCAGGCAAAGCGGAACTTGGCGGGCTGGTACTTGATCTTCAACAGCGCTTGCTGGGCGGTATCGGGCTCACGCGTGAGCAACCACTGGATGTGTTTTACCGGCAGCCCACCGCTGAGGTCTTGCCGGTGTATCTGACCCAGTTGGGCCAATCATTCATGCTGACGTTGCTTGCGAACGACCATTTACCCAAGTCGTCGATGTGGGGCGAACGCGCGATGCTCGAATGGCCCCTGAATATGGCGCTCCAGTGGCCTGAGATAGAAACCGCAAAACTGATGTACCTCTCCGGGTTGGGAAAGGCTTTCGATTACAAGTCGGAAACAGTGGCCGAGCACAAGCAACGAAGCCTGCAAGTGCTGAGCGAACTGGAACGGGCGAACAGCCCGGCATCGCGCCTCGCACCGCTGATATGGAAAGGGTTTGGCATGCAGGCAGAGTTGCAGGGTCACCGCGCCAATGTACCGCCTGATGCAGAGCCGGCATATATCGAATGGCTGGAGCGGGTTAGTCAGTCGTAGCGGGGTTAATTGATGCAAAAAGCCGGAGTGGGCGTCACTGCCTTGCCCGGCTTTTTTACGCCTCAACTTCAGTTCGTGGTATCCACCCTTATCTTTACGCAAATGCAGGTGTATCGTATTCGCCCCTCGCATTTGCTCGCAGATGCGCTCAGTCGTCGTTTTCGAGGTCCCGCCGTTCATGTCCTTTACCCGTCGTCAGATCCTCACAGGCATCGCCGGTCTTGCTGTAGTCGGCCTTGGCGCGGGTGGTGCTTCGCGTTACTGGATGGGGCGTCGTGAGTCGCAAGCGGGTTCGGACTTCGTGCTGATCGCTGCACCGCTGGATATAGAACTGGTCTCTGGCCACAAGACACCTGCCTGGGCGTTTGGCGGTTCTGCGCCGGGCACCGAATTGCGGGTGCGGCAGGGCGAGTGGTTGCGCTTGCGCTTCATCAACCAGCTGCCGGTCGAGACGACCATTCACTGGCATGGCATCCGCTTGCCGCTGGAGATGGACGGCGTGCCATACGTTTCTCAGTTGCCAGTGAAGCCGGGCGAATATTTCGATTACAAATTCCGTGTGCCGGATGCCGGTAGCTATTGGTATCACCCGCACGTCAGCAGCAGTGAAGAGCTGGGCCGCGGGTTGGTCGGGCCGCTGATCGTTGAAGAGCGCGAGCCCACCGGTTTCGCCCATGAGCGCACGGTCAGCCTGAAAAGCTGGCATGTGGATGAAGTTGGCGCGTTTACCGAGTTCAGCGTGCTGCGTGAGGCGGCACGTGAAGGTACGGCGGGGCGGCTTTCGACATTGAATGGTGTTCCGCAGGCGGTCATTGAATTGCCTGCTGGGCAGATTACCCGTGTGCGCTTGCTCAACCTCGACAATACCGTGACCTACCGCCTCAACCTGCCGGACGCCGAGGCGCAGATTTATGCGCTGGATGGCAACCCGGTCACGCCGCGGCTGTTTGGCGACGAGTACTGGCTGGGGCCGGGCATGCGCATCTGTCTGGCAATCAAGGCACCGCCTGTGGGTGAGGAAATTTCATTGCGTAACGGCCCGGTGCGTTTGGGGACATTTCGGTCAGTCGCCAATAACGAAGCGCCCGGTCAATGGCCACCTGAGCTGCCGGCCAATCCGGTGGCCGAGCCGGATATGGATAACGCCGAGAAGATCAATTTCAACTTCGAATGGGTGGGCTCAATGTCGGTCAACATCGACAACGGCAAGCCGCCCAGCTTGTGGCAGATCAACGGCGAAGCGTGGGACATTACCGACAAGACTTGCGCCGACCGGCCTATCGCCAAATTGAAGTTGGGCAAGAGCTACATCTTTGAATTGAAGAACATGACTCAGTATCAACACCCGATTCACTTGCACGGCATGAGTTTCAAGGTGATCGCGTCCAATCGGCGCAAGATCATCCCGTACTTTACCGACACGTTCTTGCTGGGCCGCAACGAGCGGGCGCGGGTCGCGCTGGTGGCGGATAACCCCGGTGTGTGGATGTTCCACTGCCATGTGATCGATCACATGGAAACTGGTCTCATGGCCGCCATCGAGGTGTCGTGATGCGTCAGCCGCAAATCATCGACCGCAGCAAGGATCAGGACTTCATGCGCGAGGCACTGGCGCTCGCCGCGCAAGGCGCATTGCTGGGCGAAGTGCCAGTCGGTGCAGTCGTGGTGCAGAACGGCGAGATCATTGGTCGTGGTTACAATTGCCCGATCAGCGCAAGCGACCCCAGTGCGCATGCCGAAATGGTCGCTATTCGTGATGCCGCCAGGGCGCTGGACAATTATCGGCTGTCAGGCAGTACGCTTTACGTGACGCTGGAACCATGCAGCATGTGCGCCGGGTTGATCGTGCATTCGCGGGTGGCGCGCGTGGTTTACGGCGCGCTTGAGCCCAAGGCAGGCATCGTTCAAAGCCAGGGGCAGTTTTTCAGTCAGGGCTTTCTCAATCACCGCGTGCTGTTTGAGGGCGGGGTATTGGGCGAGGAATGCGGGGCAATGCTGAGCGAGTTTTTCAGAATGCGCCGGGCGGCCAAGGATGCAGACAAAAACCAGGGCGGCGTTTAGAGCGCAGGCTTGTCCGGGCTGCTGCCTGAAGCAGGTGCAGGCGGCGCAGGCGGTTGGGTCTTGTCGACGCCGGGAACATGCAGGTTGCCATCGGCGACCTGGCTGCCCTCAAGCTGAGGCTGCGTGACCCAGGTCAGAATGTCGTAATAGCGACGAATGTTGGCAACGAAATGTACCGGCTCGCCGCCTCGGGCGTAGCCGTAACGTGTCTTGCTGTACCACTTCTTCTGCGCCAGACGCGGCAGCATTTTTTTCACGTCCAGCCATTTATCAGGATTCAGCCCCTCGTTCTGGGCCAATTTGCGCGCATCTTCGAGGTGACCGCTGCCAATGTTGTAGGACGCGAGAGCTAGCCAAGTGCGATCTGGCTCTTTAATCGAGTCGTCCAGCTGATCCTTTACATAGGCAAAATACTTTGCCCCGCCCTGAATGCTCTGTCTCGCGTCGAGCCTGTTGGTCACGCCCATCGCCTGAGCGGTGTTCTGGGTCAGCATCATCAGGCCGCGCACACCGGTTTTCGAGGTAACGGCCGGTTGCCACATTGATTCCTGATAGCCGATGGCGGCCAGCAATCTCCAGTCGACCTGTTCTTTCTTGGCCGATGTCTGAAAGTGTTTCTCGTATTTGGGCAGGCGTTCCTGCAAATGCTGGGCAAAGGTATAGGCGCCAACGTAGCCAAGTACATCGACGTGGCCGTAGTAACGGTCTTTCAGACGTTGCAGCGTGCCATTCTTCTCGACCTTGTCGAGGTAAGCGTTGATTTCGTTGAGCAGGCTGTTGTCTTCGCCCGGTGCAACCACCCAGCGTTGTTCGCGGGCTTCGCCCAGGTCGAAGGCTACACGCACGTTGGGAAAGTACACCTGGTTCATCGCCAGCTCGTTGGAGTCGACCAGCGTCAGGTCAATCTGGCCTTCATCGACCATACGCAGGAGATCGACGACCTCGACCGCGTCCGACTCTTCATATTCAAGGCCGGGATTCTGCGCCTTGAGTGCCGCAAGCTGCTCGGCATGCGCGCTACCTTTCAGGACCACGATACGTTTACCCACCAGGTCGCCCGGGTCGGTGGGACGCGACTGGCCGTTGCGGTAGACAACCTGAGGGGTCACTTCCAGATAAGAGTGCGAGAAACGCGCCTGTTGCTTGCGCTTTGGCGTCTCGATCAGGCCCGCAGCACCCAGGACCGGACCGCCCGGTTTGTTCATCTGGTCGAACAGATCGTCCAGATTGTCGGCCGTTTCGATCTTCAGTTCGACGCCCAGATCGTCGGCGAAACGCTTGACCAGCTCGTATTCGAAGCCGGTTTCGCCGTTGCGATCCTGAAAATAAGTCGCCGGGCTGTTACGGGTGATCACCCGCAGCACGCCGTCCTCCTTGACTCGCTCCAGTGTGGTGGGTTTCTCCACACAGGCGCCGAGCATCAGGAAGAGTCCGGTTGCGATGAGCCACTTGGCGCAACGTGGGCGGAAATCTGGTCTGAAGAACATCGGTGCAGTATACGCAAAGCGCACCGGGCGCCATATCTCGACAGTGAAGCCTGCGTCTGATAGGCGAGGGGGTTTTACAGGCATTTTCAGACTTTTTTTGCGTGGAGCGACATTCGGGCGCACCCGATGCCGCCGTTTTGGGTGATCAAAGGCCCGCTTTAGGCTAGAATGTGCGGCCTCAAAGCACACCCCCTTCTCGAGGCTGTCCCGAAGATGTTGATCCTGCGCGGTGCTCCTGCCCTTTCTGCCTTCCGCCACAGCAAATTACTAGAACAACTGAAACAAAAAGTTTCAGCTGTCAGTGGCTTGTACGCCGAATTCGCCCACTTCGCGGACGTCAACGACGTTCTTACCAGCGAAGAACAGCAGGTTCTCGACCGTCTCCTGAAATACGGCCCCAGCGTGCCGGTTCAAGAGCCGAGCGGCCGTCTGTTTCTGGTGTTGCCGCGTTTTGGCACCATTTCACCTTGGTCGAGCAAGGCCAGCGACATCGCCCGAAATTGCGGCCTGACGAAAATCCAGCGCATCGAGCGCGGGATTGCCTTCTATGTAGAAGGTCAGTTCAGTGAGGCCCAGGCTCAGGCAATCGCCGACAGCCTGCACGACCGCATGACGCAACTGGTGTTGGGCGATCACGAGCAGGCCGCTAGCCTGTTCAGCCACGCCCAGCCCAAACCGCTGACCGCGGTGGACATTCTGGGTGGCGGTCGCGCGGCGCTGGAAAAAGCCAACGTCGAACTGGGCCTGGCCCTCGCTGAAGATGAAATCGATTACCTGATCACCAGCTTCAACGGTCTCGGGCGCAACCCGCACGACATCGAGCTGATGATGTTTGCCCAGGCAAACTCCGAGCACTGCCGTCACAAGATTTTCAACGCCAGTTGGGATATCGACGGCCAGAGCCAGGAAAAAAGCCTGTTCGGCATGATCAAGAACACCTATCAGATGCACAGCGAAGGCGTGCTGTCCGCCTACAAGGACAACGCTTCGGTGATCGTCGGCAACGTTGCCGGCCGCTTCTTCCCGGACCCGGAAACCCGCCAGTACGGCGCGGTGCAGGAGCCGGTGCATATTCTGATGAAGGTCGAAACTCACAATCACCCGACTGCCATTGCGCCGTTTCCTGGCGCAGCGACCGGTTCCGGCGGCGAGATTCGCGACGAAGGTGCAACCGGTCGCGGTGCCAAGCCCAAGGCAGGTCTGACCGGTTTCACCGTGTCCAACCTGCAGATTCCCGGTTTCGTGCAACCTTGGGAAGTGCCGTACGGCAAGCCCGAGCGCATCGTCACTGCGCTGGACATCATGATCGAAGGCCCGCTGGGCGGCGCGGCGTTCAACAACGAGTTCGGCCGTCCGGCGCTGACCGGCTACTTCCGTACCTTTGAGCAGTCCATTACCACGCCGCACGGCGATGAGGTTCGTGGTTATCACAAGCCGATCATGCTGGCTGGCGGTATGGGCAACATCCGCGAAGATCACGTCCAGAAGGGCGAGATCACTGTGGGTTCCAAACTGATCGTGCTGGGTGGCCCGGCAATGCTGATCGGCCTGGGCGGCGGCGCGGCGTCTTCGATGGCGACCGGTACAAGTTCTGCCGACCTGGATTTCGCTTCGGTTCAGCGTGAAAACCCTGAGATGGAGCGTCGCTGCCAGGAAGTGATCGACCGCTGCTGGCAGCTGGGCGACCGTAACCCGATCAGCTTCATCCATGACGTCGGTGCCGGTGGTCTGTCCAACGCCTTCCCCGAACTGGTCAACGATGGCGATCGTGGTGGGCGTTTCGAACTGCGTAACGTGCCCAACGACGAGCCGGGCATGGCCCCGCTGGAAATCTGGAGCAACGAATCCCAGGAGCGTTACGTGCTGGCCGTCGGCGTCGAAGATTTCGACCGTTTCAAGGCCATCTGCGAGCGCGAGCGCTGCCCGTTTGCGGTTGTCGGCGAGGCCACCGCCGAGCCGCAATTGACCGTGACTGACAGCCATTTTGGCAACAGCCCGGTGGACATGCCGCTGGAAGTGTTGCTGGGCAAGGCGCCGCGCATGCACCGTTCGGTCGAGCGCGAAGCCGAGATCGGCGATGACTTCGACCCGAGCACGCTGGATATCGAAGAAAGCGTGCAACGCGTACTGCGTCACCCGGCAGTTGCCAGCAAAAGCTTCCTGATCACCATTGGTGACCGCAGCATTACCGGTCTGGTTGCTCGCGATCAGATGGTCGGCCCGTGGCAGGTGCCTGTGGCTGACTGCGCAGTGACCGCTACCAGCTTCGACGTCAACACCGGCGAAGCCATGGCAATGGGCGAGCGCACGCCGCTGGCTCTTCTGGATGCTCCGGCTTCGGGCCGTATGGCGATCGGCGAAACGCTGACCAACATTGCGGCCTCACGTATTGAAAAGCTGTCTGACATCAAACTGTCGGCCAACTGGATGTCGGCTGCCGGTCATCCCGGAGAAGACGCGCGTCTTTATGACACCGTGAAAGCGGTGGGCATGGAGCTGTGTCCGGAGCTGGGTATTACCATCCCGGTGGGCAAGGACTCGATGTCCATGAAAACCCGCTGGAGCGATGAAGGCACTGAGAAGAGCGTGACTTCGCCGCTGTCGCTGATCGTGACCGGCTTTGCACCAGTGGTCGACATTCGTCAGACCCTGACGCCCGAGCTGCGCATGGACAAAGGCATCACTGACCTGATCCTGATCGATCTGGGCCGTGGTCAGAACCGCATGGGCGCTTCTATTCTCGCACAGACCCACGGCAAACTGGGTCGTGTGGCACCAGACGTCGATGACGCTGAAGACCTCAAAGCCTTCTTCGCCGTGATTCAGGGCCTCAATTCAGACGGTCATATCCTCTCCTATCATGACCGTTCCGACGGTGGTCTGCTGGTCAGCACGCTGGAAATGGCCTTTGCCGGTCACTGCGGCCTGAACCTGCACCTCGACGGTGTGGCCGACAACGTTTCCGAGCTAAGCGCGATCCTCTTCAACGAAGAGCTCGGCGCGGTCATCCAGGTGCGTCAGGACGCGACTCCGCTGGTGCTGGCGCAATTCAGCGCTGCCGGTCTGGAAGATTGCGTTGCGGTGATCGGTCAGCCGATCAACAACGACGAAGTCTCGATCAGTTTCCACGGCGAGCCGGTCTTCAGCGGCCAGCGCCGCCTGCTGCAACGTCAGTGGGCCGAGACCAGCTACCAGATCCAGCGCCTTCGCGATAACGCTGAATGCGCTGATCAGGAATTCGATGCGCTGCTGGAAGAAGACAATCCGGGCCTGACCGTCAAACTGGGCTTCGACGTTAACGAAGACATCGCTGCGCCGTACATCAAGACGGGCGTCCGCCCTCAGGTTGCCGTGCTGCGCGAGCAGGGTGTCAACGGTCAGGTCGAGATGGCGGCAGCCTTTGATCGCGCAGGCTTCAATGCGATTGACGTGCACATGAGCGACATCCTTGCCGGTCGTGTCGACTTGAACGACTTCAAGGGCATGGTTGCCTGTGGCGGCTTCTCCTATGGCGACGTGCTGGGTGCCGGTGAAGGCTGGGCCAAGTCGGCACTGTTCAATAGCTGCGCCCGCGATGCGTTCCAGGGCTTCTTCGAGCGTGCCGACAGCTTCACGCTGGGTGTGTGCAACGGTTGCCAGATGCTGTCCAACCTGCACGAGCTGATTCCGGGCAGCGAGTTCTGGCCCCATTTCGTGCGTAACCGCTCCGAGCAGTTCGAAGCGCGCGTGGCAATGGTTCAGGTTCAGGAGTCGGCGTCGATCTTCCTGCAAGGCATGGCCGGTTCGCGCATGCCAATCGCTATCGCTCACGGTGAAGGTCACGCAGAGTTCCGCAATGACGACGCGCTGCTTGAGGCGGACGTGTCCGGTACTGTGGCACTGCGCTTCGTCGATAACCACGGCAAGGTCACTGAAACCTACCCGGCCAACCCGAACGGCTCGCCGCGCGGTATCGGCGGCATGACCACCCTGGACGGTCGCGTGACGATCATGATGCCGCACCCGGAACGCGTGTTCCGCGCGGTGCAGAACTCGTGGCGTCCCGAGGACTGGAACGAGGACGCTGCCTGGATGCGCATGTTCCGCAACGCGCGGGCCTGGGTTAACTAAGGCGCGTGTACAAGCTCGCCTTCTTTGTTCCGCCGAGCCATGTGGACGAGGTCAAGAGCGCTGTATTCGCTGCTGGTGCAGGGCGAATCGGCGCTTACGATCACTGTTCATGGCAAGTGCTCGGCCAGGGCCAGTTCCGCCCGCTGGATGGCAGTCAGCCATTTGTCGGGCAGAGTGGAGTGGTCGAATCAGTGGAGGAATGGAAGGTCGAGCTGGTCGTGGCTGATGATCTGATTCGGCAAGCAGTGTTGGCTCTCAAGCAGAGCCATCCCGCTTACGAGGTATGGCGGCTGGCAGAGTTCTGAGGCGCTGCACTGGCCTCTTCGCGAGCAAGCTAAGCGTCGCCTGGCCGCTCCCACGATGTATAACGATTGACAGCTATCGTGCGACGCTCCGCGTCGGCATGCCGCTCTGGACGCTCTACGTCCAATCCTGACTGCTCGCTGCAATGATCAAGGCCGAATCTCGATCATCGTCCCGTCTCTCACCAGATCCCATATCTCCCGCATGTCGTTGTTCTTCAGCGCGATGCATCCGTTGGTCCAGTCCAGCGTGTGGAAGTACCATTCCGGGTACTCTTCATCCACCGGCGTGCCGTGAATCATGATCATGCTGCCCGGTTTCACGCCTTCGCGACGTGCCCGTGCCGAGTCCGAAATGTTCGGGTAGGAAATGTGCATCGACAGGTTGTAGTTATTGCTGGGCTTGCGCCAGTCGAGCCAGTAGAAACCTTCTGGCGTGCGTTGGTCGCCTTCCTGCAATTTGGTGCCCTTGGGGTTCTTGCCCAGAGAAATTCGATAGGTCTTCAGCGCCTCGCCACCGCTGATCAGTTGCAACTGGCGAACCGATTTAAGCACCAGCACCTTGTCGATCGGTTTGCTGGCAATACTCTCGGTATTGATGACTTTATTGTTGATGATTTTCTGTTCGCTGCCCTTGGGCACGATGGTCTGGGTAAACGCAGCCTGCGAAAGCGGTACGAATGACATACAAAAGAAGGCGAACAACCAGCGCATTACGATTTCCCTGAAGATGCTTCTTTCTATAAAAAGCGCCGATATTGTGTGCGACCCTGACTTTCAGGTGTCCAGCAACGGACGTGACGGGGGAAGGGCGCTGGTATGAACCGGGTAAACCTGCCGACGCCGATCCGCGAAGAAGTATTCTAGGGTACGCCCGACTGTCATGAAAGCCAGGTCCGACCACGGAATGTCGGCTTCGTCGAATAACTGCACTTCAAGACTCTCGATTCCTGCCGCAAACGCCTCAGTCGCCATTTCTGCCCGATAGAACACATGCACCTGATTGATATGCGGAACGTCGATCAACGTGTACAGATGCAGCTCGGTCAGAGTGGCGCATGCTTCCTCGATGGTTTCGCGCCGGGCGGCCTGTTCGATGGTTTCGCCGTTTTCCATAAAACCTGCCGGCAGTGTCCAGAAGCCCAGGCGCGGTTCTATGGCCCTGCGGCACAGCAGGACCTTGTCGCCCAGCGTCACCAGACAGCCCGCCACGATGTTCGGATTCTGGTAATGAATGGTGTGACAATGCTCGCAGACATACCGCAATCGGCTGTCGCCTTCGGGAATACGCTGGATAACGGGGTTGCCACACTGGCTGCAAAATTTCATGGGGTCAGTCGATAGTGAACGCAGTCGCTATCTTGGCCTGTCGTGCTGCGGCTCGGCAACCCTCTGTGTGACAGGAGTTGCCTTGCGAGGGGTTGGGCGCAACCTCGCTTTGGTGCATGATGCCAGACAGGCAACAGATCGAGATTTCCCATGCTGGATGAGCTACTTCGCCGTGTAGTCAGTCATACGCCCGAAACCCTCGACTCGGATCGACGATTCCCCGAGGCGGCTGTTTTGGTGCCTGTCACCCGCAGTGAGCAACCCGAGCTGATTTTGACCTTGCGTGCCAGTGGTCTGTCGACACATGGTGGCGAAGTGGCTTTTCCGGGGGGGCGACGCGATCCAGGCGACCCGGACCTGATTTTTACTGCCCTGCGCGAGGCCGAGGAAGAAATCGGACTGCCTCCCGGGCTGGTCGAAGTAGTCGGCCCGTTAAGCCCGCTCATCTCCAAACATGGCATCAAAGTCACGCCGTATGTCGGTGTCATACCTGACTTTGTCGAATACCAGCCCAATGACGGCGAGATCGCGGCGGTGTTCAGCGTACCGCTGGAGTTCTTCCGTCAGGACACCCGTGAACACACGCACCGCATCGATTACGAAGGCCGCAGTTGGTACGTGCCCAGTTACCGTTACGGCGGGTACAAGATCTGGGGGCTTACCGCGATCATGATCGTCGAGCTGGTCAATGTGCTGTACGACAGCAAAATCAGTCTGCATCATCCGCCTGAACGCTCGACCACCTGAACCTGAGTGGCCTGCAGCAGAAGTGCTGTCCACAGAAAGTGCTTTTCATAACAATCCGTACCCATGAGTACGACCCGCCTGAGGAGGCTGCATGAAATATCGCCTGGGGGAATCCCGTGTCCAGACCGACCCGCAGAGCTGGGTTGCTCCCAATGCAGTCCTGATCGGCAATGTCAGGCTGGAAGCCGGGGCAAGTGTGTGGTTCAACGCGGTGTTGCGTGGCGACAACGAGCTGATCCATATCGGTGAAAACAGTAACGTGCAGGATGGCACAGTAATGCACACCGACATGGGCTCGCCCCTGAGCATCGGCAAGAGCGTGACCATTGGGCATAACGCGATGTTGCATGGCTGCAGCGTTGACGATTACAGCCTGATCGGCATCAACGCGGTCATCCTCAACGGGGCGAAAATTGGTAAATACTGCATCATCGGCGCCAATTCGTTGATCGGAGAAAACAAGGTCATTCCCGACGGGTCGCTGGTCATGGGGTCGCCGGGTAAAGTGGTGCGCGAACTCACCGACGTGCAGAAGAAAATGCTGGAAGCCAGCGCCGCCCATTACGTACACAATGCCCAGCGTTACGCCCGTGACCTGGTTGTGCAGGAAGAGTGATGAGCACTGATACCCCGATTGAAAAGCCGGTCCGTTCTCCCTGCGTGAGCATTTGTGCGCTCGATGAGCAGGATATATGCACTGGTTGCCAGCGAACCGTGAGCGAGATCACCCGGTGGAGCCGGATGAGCAACGACGAGCGCCGTGTTGTGCTCGGGCTGTGCGACGAGCGCGCCAGGGCCAGCGGGTTGATGTGGACGGTGGGCGGGGCACGCTGACGTTCCCATGGCCTTACAGGAGCGAACTTGCTCGTAAAGAGGCCGGTGCAGTAGAAAAATTTGCTGCGTTTGGAATATAGCCTTCGCGAACAAGCTCGCTCCCACAGGTTATCCGTGGGCTTTGCGGGAGCGAACTTGCTCGTAAAGAGGCCGGTGCAGTAGAAGAATTTGCTGCGTTTGGAATATAGCCTTCGCGAACAAGTTCGCTCCCACAGGTTATCCGTGGGCTTTGTGGGAGCGAACTTGCTCGTCAAGAGGCCGGTACAGTAGAAGAATTTGCTGCGTTTGGAATATAGCCTTCGCGAACAAGTTCGCTCCCACAGGTTATCCGTGGGCTTTGCGGGAGCGAACTTGCTCGTCAAGAGGCCGGTGCAGTAGAAAAATTTGCTGCGTTTGGAATATAGCCTTCGCGAACAAGTTCGCTCCCACAGGTTATCCGTGGGCTTTGCGGGAGCGAACTTGCTCGTCAAGAGGCCGGTGCAGTAGAAAAATTTGCTGCGTTTGGAATATAGCCTTCGCGAACAAGTTCGCTCCCACAGGTTATCCGTGGGCGTTGTGGGAGCGAACTTGCTCGTCAAGAGGCCGGTACAGTAGAAGAATTTGCTGCGTTTGGAATATAGCCTTCGCGAACAAGTTCGCTCCCACAGGTTATCCGTGGTCGTTGTGGGAGCGAACTTGTTCGCGAAGAGGCCGGTGCAGTCGATGCATTATCTTCGTCAGAAATAGCGCTTTCGCCTACGCCTGGGCACGGTCCTTGCCCGCGTTTGCTATCATTGCCGCTCGCTTGCACAGGCCCAAACCCTCCATGCTTTTCCTGATCGCTTACATCGGCAGTGTCGTGCTGATCAACTTCGCCTTCTCCAGTGCGCCGCATCTGGACATCATCTGGTCTGCCTGGGGCGGGCTGGTGTTTGTGCTGCGCGATATGGTGCAGATTCGCTTTGGTCATGGCGCGATCATCGCCATGCTGGTGGCGCTGGTACTTTCGTATGTCACCAGCGATCCGACCATTGCCCTGGCCAGCGCCATTGCGTTCGCGGTCTCCGAGTGCATTGACTGGCTGGTGTTCAGTATTACCAGGCGCCCGTTGCGTGACCGGTTATGGATCAGCTCGGCACTCAGTATTCCGCTGGATACCTTTATCTTCTTCGGCATGATCGACGCCCTGACTGCACCAGTTGTGCTCACTGCACTGGCATCGAAGTTCGCCGGCGTGACCCTGGTCTGGATGATCATGGCCTGGCGAGCGCGCAACAATGCTTGTCCGGGCTGAGCGCCCATTTACCGGGGCTTCGTGGTAAATTGCGCGCCTTTCTCCACAGCGGTTGCTTGCATAAGGCAGGCAGCCCTCGATATCTGCTTCACGAGGACCTGAGATGACTCAAATCGGAACTCCACTGTCGCCCACCGCGACTCGCGTACTGTTCTGCGGCAGCGGCGAACTGGGCAAGGAAGTCGTGATCGAGCTGCAGCGCCTTGGCGTTGAAGTGATCGCTGTTGACCGTTATGAGAACGCGCCCGCGATGCAGGTTGCTCATCGCAGCCATGTGATCAACATGCTCGACGGTGCTGCGTTGCGTGCAGTCATCGAGGCCGAGAAGCCGGATTTCATCGTTCCGGAAATCGAAGCCATCGCCACCGCAACCCTGGTTGAGCTTGAGGCCGAAGGCTTCACCGTGATCCCGACCGCGCGCGCCGCGCAACTGACCATGAACCGTGAAGGCATTCGTCGTCTGGCGGCCGAAGAGCTGAAGCTGCCAACTTCGCCTTACCACTTTGCCGACACCTTCGAGGCGTACAGCAAGGCGGTCGAAGACCTCGGTTTCCCTTGCGTGGTCAAGCCGTCATGAGTTCGTCGGGCAAAGGGCAGAGCCTGCTCAAGAGCGCTGATGACGTGCAGAAAGCCTGGGATTACGCGCAGGAAGGCGGTCGCGCTGGCAAGGGCCGCGTCATTGTCGAAGGTTTCATCGACTTCGATTACGAAATCACCCTGCTGACCGTGCGTCACATCGGTGGCACCACGTTCTGCGCGCCGGTTGGCCATCGCCAGGAGAAGGGCGACTATCAGGAATCCTGGCAGCCGCAGGCCATGAGCCCGGTAGCGTTGGCGGAGTCCGAGCGTGTTGCAAGGGCAGTGACCGAGGCATTGGGTGGTCGTGGCATGTTTGGCGTCGAGCTGTTCATCAAGGGCGATCAAGTGTGGTTCAGCGAAGTCTCGCCGCGCCCGCACGACACCGGTCTGGTCACCCTGATTTCTCAGGACCTGTCGCAGTTTGCCCTGCACGCTCGCGCGATTCTCGGCCTGCCGATCCCGTTGATCCGCCAGTTCGGGCCATCTGCTTCCGCAGTGATTCTGGTCGAAGGCCAGTCCACTCAGACCGCTTTCGCTAACCTCGGCGCGGCGCTGGCCGAGCCTGACACCGCGTTGCGCCTGTTCGGCAAACCGGAAGTCAACGGTCAACGCCGCATGGGCGTTGCCCTGGCTCGCGATGAGTCCATCGAAGCCGCGCGGGCCAAAGCGACCCGAGCATCGCAAGCGGTAGACGTAAAGTTGTAAGGGTGCAGCTGCAAGCTACAAGCAGGAGTGTGGTACTCTTGCTTGCAGCTTGAGGCTTATAGCTCCCTATCCCGAGTTTCCTTCAGGCTCAACACCGCCAGCACGCTTATCAGCGCAGCTGCAGATACATACCCGCCCACCCAGCTCAAGCCGCCCATCGCCACCAGTTTCTGAGCGAAGAAGGGGGCAACCGACGCGCCGACGATTCCGCCCAGGTTGTACGCCGCCGATGCGCCTGTGTAGCGAACCTGTGTCGGGAACAGCTCTGGCAGCAGTGCGCCCATGGGGGCAAACGTAATGCCCATCAGAAACAGCTCGATGCACAGAAACAACGCCACAGCCCAGGTGCTGCCGTGGGTTAACAGTGGTTCCATGGTGAAACCTGACAGAATCGCCAGCACACCGCCAACAATCAGTACCGGCTTGCGCCCGAAGCGGTCGCTTGCCAGTGCCGCCAATGGGGTGGCAGCCGCCATGAACAGCACCGCAAAGCACAGCAGCCCCAGAAACGTTTCACGGGTATAGCCCAGCGTGGCCACACCGTAACTCAATGAAAACACCGTCGAGATATAAAACAGCGCATAACAGACGACCATCGACGCTGCACCAAGCAGCATGGGCCTCCAGTGCTGGCTGAAGGTTTCCACGATCGGCAGGCTGACGCGTTGGTGATGGGCCATGGCCTTGGCGAAGATCGGAGTTTCTTCCAGCTTCAGGCGCACATACAGCCCGACCATGACCAGCACGGCGCTGAGCAGAAACGGGATTCGCCAGCCCCACGCGCGAAACTGCTCGTCGCTCAGGGTCATGGCCAGTGCCAGAAACAGGCCATTGGCGGCCAGAAAACCGATTGAAGGTCCCAACTGTGGAAACATGCCGAACCAGGCGCGTTTGCCTTTCGGGGCGTTCTCGGTCGCCAGAAGCGCAGCGCCACCCCATTCCCCGCCCAGGCCAAGCCCCTGACCGAAGCGCAGTACACATAGCAGAATCGGTGCCCACGCGCCGATAGTCGCGTAACCGGGCAATACGCCGATCAGCGTGGTGCAGATACCCATCAGCAGCAGAGACGCCACCAGGGTCGATTTACGCCCGATCCGGTCGCCAAAATGACCGAACAGCGCCGACCCGAGCGGGCGTGCGAGAAAGGCGATACCGAAGGTCAGAAATGACGACAGCATCTGTGCCGTACCTGAGGTCTGCGGGAAAAACACCGGACCTATCACCAGCGCGGCGGCAGTGGCGTAAACGTAAAAGTCGTAGAACTCGATAGCTGTGCCGATGAAGCTGGCTGTGGCGACGCGGGTTGCCGAATTCACCGGATTTACGGACTCGGTATTATTTTCGCGAGAGAGCGGGGTGCTGGTCATGCGGATTCCCTGGCTGTCGACTCGCCGGGCGGCAAGGACCGTGCTCCGGCTAGCATTCATTATTGTGATTGTGGGTAAAGCGTCGAGCAGAGTAACCCGAATGGGTCGAGAGACAAGGGTATCGCCGGGATCTATTTGAAGGCAGAAATCTATTTGAAGGTGCGAACGAGGGTGTTCTGCCACATAGCCACGCGCTTGACGCGATTGTCTTCGGTCTCGAGAATTTCCAGCCGGTAAGGCCCTATTTTCAGGCAGACCGGAGCCTCTGGAATGGTTTCCAGTGCTTCGGTAACCAACCCGTTAACGGTTTTCGGACCATCCGAAGGCAGGTGCCAGCCAAGGCTTTTATTGAGTTCGCGAATGGATGCAGCACCCTCTACCTCAAGGCGTCCGTCTTCCTGTTGCTTGACGTGGGGATTGTCCAGCCGCTGCTCGCTTTCGAATTCGCCGACGATTTCTTCAAGAATGTCTTCAAGGGTGACGATACCCAGCACTTCCCCGTACTCATCAACCACCACGCCGAGGCGGCGCTGCTGTTTGTGGAAATTCAGCAACTGCAACTGCAACGGAGTGCTTTCCGGAACGAAATAAGGCTCGTAGCAGACTGCCAGCAACTGCTCTTTGGTCAGTGTGCCTTTGGGCAGCAGGTGGCTGATGTCGCGTGTATTGATGACGCCTTGAACCTGATTTATGTCGTTGTGATAGACCGGCAGGCGCGTGTGACGTGAAATGATCAGGCGCTCGATGATCAGCTCCATCGGATCATCAAGGTTGACGCCATCCACCTCGTTGCGCGGTATCAGGATGTCATTGACCGTTATGCTGTCCAGTGCGCGGATGCCCGACAGCACGCTGGCGCGCGGATAATGCTCGTGAACAATGTCGTGGCGGTTGGTTTTCTGCACATCGTCTTCAAAGTTCTGCTCCTGTTGCTGCACTTGGCGTGACAGAAACGGGCGCAGCAGCGTCTTGGCGAGCACGTTGAACACGTAGGCCAGCGGCCAGACGATCTTCATTGGAATGCGCAGTACGCCATTGCCCAGTAGCAGTGTCGAGACAGGGTGACGGTTCGCCAGGCGGCGCGGTATGTATTCGGCGAACACCAGCATGACGCTCACGGTACCCAGCCATGCCACGGTCGGGCCGTTGTAGAACCAGTAATTGGCAGCAATCAGTGTTGCGATTACGGTAATCAGCACTCTTATCAGCGTATTGCCCAGGATCAGGCTGTTCAGGTTGAACGCCAGCTCGGGAAGCGGCGCGGCCTTGTCCGAACGGCTGGCGGCGCGCATTGCCTTGAGTTGGTGGTGCGCGGCTTCGACTGACGTCAGCAGACCAGCCCAGAGCATAAGGAGGGCGAGAACGCCAAGCAGTGGGCCAAGGGGCAGATTATCCATGATCAGGGCCCGTCAGATGTGCAGGATGAATTCGCGTACCAGCTTGCTGCCGAAGTAGGCGAGCATCAGCAGGCAGAAGCCGCCCAGGGTCCAGCGAATGGCTTTGTGACCTCGCCATCCAAGGCGGTTGCGCCCCCACAGCAGTACGCTGAATACGACCCAGGCCAGGCAAGCCAGCAGGGTCTTGTGCACCAGATGCTGGGCAAACAGGTTTTCAACGAACAGCCAGCCGGAAATCAGCGACAGCGAAAGCAGCGTCCAGCCAGCCCAGAGGAAGCCGAACAAAAGGCTTTCCATGGTTTGCAGCGGCGGGAAGTTCTTGATCAGTCCGGAAGGGTGCTTGTGCTTGAGTCGGTAGTCCTGCAACAGCAACAGCAACGCCTGGAATACGGCAATGGTGAACATTCCGTAAGCCAGCAGCGACAGCAGTATATGGCTCAGGATGCCGGGTTCTTCCATGATCGGCTGTACGGTGCCGCTGGGGGCGAACTGAGCCAGCAGCACGGTCACCATTCCCAATGGGAACAGCAGCACCAGCAGGTTTTCCACCGGAATACGTGACGTGGCGATCAGAGTCACAACGATCACTGACGCGGCGATCAGGCTGGCCGAGTTGAAAAAGTCCAGACCCAGGCCGACGGAATGCGTCAGTTGGGAAAACAGACCGATGGCGTGTGCGATCACCGCCAGCGTACCGAGCAAGCAAAGCAGCCGCTTGTCGGGCTTGACGGCCTGGCTCAGGCGCAGGCTCTGATAGACGGTCGCAGCGGCGTACAGAACGGCGGCGGCGAGGCTGGGAAGCAGGCTGGGTGGCAAAGGGGACATAGATCCTGATGGACGGGCCTGAAAAGACGTTGAGTTTGGCATATAACCGGCAAATCACGAAAGACCACAGAAGCAGACTGCGTGGTGTCCGTGCGGCGGAGTCTTCGCTATAATCCGCGACCTGCTCAAGCCGCAGGCTCGCCGAGCGCCATTTCTGCATTACGGGCCGGGCCGCATCAACCGGGGTTCGACGAGAGCCTGAAAGGATCGCGCATGTTTGAAAACCTGACTGACCGCCTCTCGCAGACGCTGCGCCATGTTACTGGCAAGGCCAAGCTGAACGAGGACAACATCAAAGATACCTTGCGCGAAGTGCGTATGGCGTTGCTTGAAGCCGACGTCGCCTTGCCGGTGGTCAAAGACTTCGTCAACAACGTCAAGGAGCGCGCCGTCGGCACCGAGGTGTCGCGCAGCCTGACGCCAGGCCAGGCGTTCGTGAAGATCGTCCAGGCCGAACTCGAAAGCCTGATGGGCGCTGCCAACGAAGATCTGGTGCTCAATGTCACGCCGCCTGCCGTCATCCTCATGGCGGGCCTGCAGGGTGCGGGTAAAACCACCACCGCTGGCAAGCTGGCGCGCTTCCTTAAAGAGCGCAAGAAGAAAACCGTGATGGTGGTGTCGGTCGACGTCTACCGTCCTGCCGCCATCAAGCAGCTCGAAACCCTGGCCAACGACATCGGTGTGACGTTCTTCGCCTCCGATATCAGCCAGAAGCCGGTCGACATCGCCCTGGCGGCCATTAAAGAAGCCAAGCTCAAGTTCATTGACGTGGTCATCGTCGATACCGCCGGTCGTCTGCACGTCGATGTCGAGATGATGGGCGAGATTCAGGCGCTGCATGCTGCGACCAAGCCAGCTGAAACGCTGTTCGTGGTCGATGCCATGACCGGTCAGGATGCGGCCAACACCGCCAAGGCCTTCGGTGATGCACTGCCGCTGACCGGTGTGATCCTCACCAAGGTCGACGGTGATGCTCGCGGTGGTGCGGCCCTGTCGGTGCGTGCAATTACCGGCAAGCCGATCAAGTTCATCGGTATGGGCGAGAAGAGCGAGGCGCTGGAGCCGTTCCACCCAGATCGTATCGCTTCGCGAATCCTTGGCATGGGCGATGTGCTCAGCCTTATCGAGCAGGCTGAACAGACTCTCGACAAGGATAAAGCCGACAAACTGGCGAAAAAGCTCAAGAAAGGCAAAGGCTTCGATCTCGAAGACTTCCGCGATCAGCTGCAGCAGATGAAAAACATGGGCGGCCTTGGCGGCCTCATGGACAAGCTGCCAAGCATCGGCGGCGTCAATCTGGCGCAGATGGGCAATGCCCAGGGCGCGGCCGAGAAGCAGTTCAAGCAGATGGAAGCCATCATCAACTCGATGACGCCTGGCGAACGCCGTGACCCGGACCTGATCAGCGGCTCGCGCAAGCGCCGTATTGCAATGGGCTCGGGTACCCAGGTGCAGGACATCGGGCGTCTGATCAAGCAGCATAAACAGATGCAGAAGATGATGAAGAAGTTCTCCGCCAAGGGCGGAATGGCAAAAATGATGCGCGGCATGGGCGGAATGCTCCCCGGCGGCGGCATGCCAAAAATGTAATTGCGTCGCGTGCAAGCTTCTTTGCACGCGTCCCACACGGGGGGCGACCCCCGGTCAGCCCGCGTTATGCGGGCTTTTACCTGCTGTCATACCGACAGCGCCCTCGCAAATCTGGAAGGCATGCCGATAGGCGCCGGAAAAAGACATTTGCAAAAGTCGGGATATTCCTTAGAATATGCGGCCTTTCGGGCACCTATGCCCGCTGTGCATCTTAGATTTGCAGCACCGACTACAGGAACGATGTTCAATGCTAACCATCCGTCTTGCCCTTGGCGGCTCCAAAAAGCGCCCGTTTTACCACTTGACCGTAACCGACAGCCGCAACGCTCGTGACGGTTCCCACAAGGAACAGGTTGGTTTCTTCAACCCGGTTGCCCGTGGTCAGGAAATCCGTCTGTCCGTTAACGAAGAACGCGTCAACTACTGGTTGAGCGTTGGTGCACAAACTTCCGAGCGCGTTGCCCAGCTGCTCAAAGAGCACAACAAGACCAAGGCCGCGGCCTGAGTCTTATGAACGCGACGCCTGCATCTGCCGACGATCTGATCGTCATTGGCAAGATTTACTCGGTTCATGGCGTTCGCGGCGAAGTGAAGGTCTTTTCCTTTACTGATCCGATTGGAAACCTGTTGGACTACAAAACCTGGACGCTTCGGCGCGAAGGCAGCGTTGAGAAACAGGTGGAGCTGGTCAGCGGACGCTTGCAAAGCAAGTTTCTGGTCGCAAAGCTCAAAGGTCTCGATGATCGTGAAGAAGCTCGTCTTCTCTCCGGTTACGAAATCTGCGTGCCGCGTAACCTGTTCCCTGATCTGGACGATGGCGAGTACTACTGGTACCAGCTTGAAGGCCTCAAGGTCATCGACCAACTCGGGCAACTGCTCGGGAAAATCGATCACCTGCTCGAAACCGGTTCGAACGATGTAATGGTTGTAAAGCCCTGCGCGGGTAGCCTGGATGATCGTGAACGCCTGTTGCCCTATACGGAGCAATGTGTGTTGGCAATCGATATGGCTGCTGGCGAGATGAAGGTGGATTGGGACGCGGACTTCTGAATGCCATGGCCAGCCTGCGCATAGAAGTCATCAGTCTGTTTCCCGAGATGTTTTCCGCCATCAGCGAATACGGCATTACCAGCCGTGCGGTGAAACAAGGGCTGTTGCAGCTGACTTGTTGGAATCCGCGGGATTACACCACTGATCGCCATCACACTGTGGATGATCGCCCATTTGGCGGTGGTCCTGGCATGGTGATGAAGATCAAGCCCCTCGAAGATGCTCTGGTTCAGGCCAGGCAAGCGGCAGGGGATGCGGCGAAGGTTATTTACCTGTCGCCACAAGGCCGTCAGCTGAATCAGTCTGCGGTACGCGAACTGGCGCAGGAGGAAGCGATTATCCTCATCGCCGGTCGTTATGAAGGCATTGACGAGCGTTTTATTGATGCTCATGTCGATGAAGAGTGGTCGATTGGTGACTATGTTCTTTCCGGTGGCGAGCTGCCGGCTATGGTCCTGATTGACGCGGTTACGCGGCTGCTGCCTGGAGCTTTAGGGCATGTGGACTCCGCGGAGGAAGATTCCTTCACGGACGGTCTGCTGGATTGCCCGCACTACACCCGACCTGAGGTGTATGCGGATCAGCGTGTTCCCGACGTGTTGCTAAGTGGCAATCACGCGCACATCCGGCGTTGGCGTTTACAGCAGTCCCTTGGGCGGACCTATGAACGACGCGCTGATCTTCTGGAAAGCCGCTCGCTTTCTGGAGAAGAGAAGAAGCTGCTGGCGGAATACATCCGCGAGCGGGACGATAGTTAACGTATCGATGGTCGATCCATACGGATTACCTTAGGAGCACCAGCATGACTAACAAAATCATTCTTGCCCTCGAAGCAGAGCAGATGACCAAAGAGATCCCTACCTTTGCACCAGGCGACACCATCGTCGTTCAGGTTAAAGTGAAGGAAGGCGACCGCGCTCGTCTGCAAGCATTCGAAGGCGTTGTAATTGCCAAGCGTAACCGTGGCGTGAACAGCGCTTTCACTGTTCGTAAAATCTCCAACGGTGTTGGCGTTGAGCGTACTTTCCAGACTTATAGCCCGCAAATCGACAGCATGGCTGTGAAACGTCGCGGTGACGTTCGCAAGGCCAAACTGTACTACCTGCGTGACCTGTCCGGTAAAGCAGCGCGCATCAAGGAAAAACTGTCCTGATACAGTTTTTCGATGCATAAAAAAGGCAGCCTTCGGGCTGCCTTTTTGCTATCTGATGTTTGAAAATTCGTCTTCGGCGTATCACGCACATACTGAGTTGAAATGGCTGCCATCGACCACCCGCTGATTGACCGGTTTCTGGATGCGCTCTGGCTTGAAAAGGGGCTGTCCGATAACACCCGCGATTCCTACCGCAGCGACCTGGCGCTGTTCAACGGCTGGCTGCAGGAGCGCAACGTCGATCTGCCCAGTGCCGGACGCGAGGTCATCCTCGATCATCTTGCGTGGCGCGTTGAAAATGCCTACAAACCGCGCTCCACGGCGCGTTTCCTGTCCGGCGCACGTGGCTTCTACCGCTACCTGCTGCGCGAAAAGCTGATTTCCGTCGATCCCACCCTGCAGATCGACATGCCTCAGTTGGGCAAGCCATTGCCCAAGTCACTCTCCGAAGCCGACGTCGAAGCGCTGCTGGCAGCACCCGACCTGAGTGAGCCCATCGGCGAGCGTGACCGTGCCATGCTTGAAGTGCTGTATGCCTGCGGTCTGCGCGTGACCGAACTGATCAGCCTGACACTGGAACAGGTCAACCTGCGCCAGGGCGTACTGCGGGTGATGGGCAAAGGCAGCAAGGAACGGCTGGTGCCCATGGGCGAAGAGGCCATCGTCTGGGTCGAGCGCTACCTGCGCGGTGCCCGCGACGAGCTACTGGGCGGGAAACCCAGCGACGTACTGTTCCCCAGCACTCGCGGCGACCAGATGACCCGTCAGACCTTCTGGCACCGCATAAAGCATCAGGCAACGGTTGCGGGCATCGGAAAATCCCTGTCACCGCATACCCTGCGCCACGCCTTCGCCACCCATCTGCTTAATCACGGAGCTGACTTGCGTGTAGTGCAGATGTTGCTGGGGCACAGCGATCTTTCGACGACCCAGATTTATACCCATGTGGCACGGGCGCGGTTGCAGGAGATGCATGCGAAGCATCATCCGCGGGGTTAGTGGGCTGGTGGTATTGGAGCCTAAGCAAACTGAATGTCGGTTTTGCTGAAGCGTTCGCTGACAACGGGGGCTGCAAAGGCCCCCATTCCGATCTGCGCAGGAAAAATCTCTAATCCATCCTGGAAACATCCCGAGTGACGACGGCCTGTCGGCCCCGCGAGCCTTATGTGGTAGGCTTTGCCGGTTTCGCATATCAAGGCTGGCGCTCCTTTTTTCGACCGCCGCCATTCTGCCCGTCGTCATAGAAGTTTTCAGGCTTCTGCTCCAGATTTCTCCGCCGCCGCTTCATGCCGGTCGGCACCGTCAGTATGTCTGCTTTGGATGGTACAGCCCTCGGTATCATCAGTATCATCACCCGAGCGGTTGCACGGTATGCATGTGACGCGTCATCCTCGAGGTTGATGTTCTGATATCACTGGCACGGACGAGTGCGACTATTTTTAAGAGGGGTTATCTCCAATCGTTCTTGAGGCGTGCGGATAAAGTTTCTTCGGGCAGCTACTATCAGGATGGGGTTATCTGAAACTCACTATCAAGGATGATTGATATGACTGACGAAAAAAAAGGACGTTCATTTCTGGCGACGCTAGACCTCAAGGACGGTACCAAGCTGGGGTTTTCCAAACTTAATGCGAGAGGATACGAAGCGGAAGGGGTCGAGGAACTCTGTGCCAATTCATTGCTCACACAATCGATCAAGATTCGCTTTGAACCCAATGATGAGGGCTACTACGTCATGTTTTTCAAAGGGTTCGCGGCGCCGGATAAAGTTTCGTTAACGCCTGAAGATCCAATAAAGACCGTTGCGTACCTGACCGATGCGGATCCGGTCTATATGCAAGAAGAAAAGGTGTTTAAATCTGCCTCTCCGTCTGATGTTGCCTCAAATACAGACCATGCTTCAGTGTCTGTTTCAGATGACAAAACGCTGCTGCCTGAAAACCAAACAACGGCCTCTCAACCTCCAGAGCAAGAGTCGCCCATCTATTTAGCCGTTGGCGCCAGCGGCTGGGTCCATAAAACAAAAGAATCTGGAAGTGCTTACCTGGCCGGAATATCAGATTGTGGAGGCAGTAAGTTCTCGATTGACCGCACAGACGCTCAAGACGTTTATTTGAAGTCGTGGCGAAGCAAGAACTTCATGCAGACTTACAAACGTGAAGACTTTCCAAATGGCGCATGGTTCGCATGGATGACTGATTGCGATGGCACAGATGCGGTGCTGAAACTGACGATCATTGAACGCTATAACGCCGATGGTTCAGTCAGAACATAGAGCGTGAGTGAAGCGTTCGCTGACAATGGGGGCTACAAAGGTCCCCATTCCGATCTGCGCAGGAAAAATCTCTAATCCATCCTGGAAACATCCCGAGTGACGACGGCCTGTCGGCCCCGCGAGCCTTATGTGGTAGGCTTTGCCGGTTTCGCATATCAAGGCTGGCGCGCCTTTTTTCGACTGCCGCCAGTCTGCCCGTCGTTATAGGAGTTTTCATGCGTTTGCCCCAGATTTTCGCTGCCGCCGCTTTACTGCTGGCCGGCACATTCAGTATGTCTGCCCTGGCTGATGCAGCCCCCGACCAAGCCATCCGCAAGACCCTCGATTCGCTGGAATTGCAGTTGCCGGTCGAGAGTATTTCGCCGAGCCCGCTCAACGGTCTTTATGAAGTGAAGCTCAAGGGCGGTCGTGTGCTGTATGCCAGTGCCGACGGCCAGTTCGTGGTTCAGGGCTACCTGTTTCAGGTGCAGAACGGCAAGCCGGTCAACCTGACCGAGAAGACCGAACGTCTGGCCATTGCCAAGACCATCAACGCCATTCCGCTTTCTGAAATGGTGATCTACCCGGCGGTGGGCGAGACCAAATCGCACATCACGGTATTCACCGACACTACCTGCCCGTATTGCCACAAACTGCACGAAGAAGTCGGGCAGTTGAACAAAATGGGCGTTGAAGTCCGTTACATGGCATTCCCGCGCCAAGGCCTGGGTTCTCCGGGTGACGAGCAGTTGCAGGCCGTGTGGTGTTCCAAGGACCGCAAAAGCGCCATGGACCGCATGGTAGACGGCAAGGACATCAAGGCCGCCAAGTGCGACAATCCGGTGAGCAAGCAATATGAGCTGGGTCAGTCGATCGGCGTCAACGGCACCCCGGCGATTGTCCTCGCCGACGGTCAGGTGATTCCGGGCTATCAGCCTGCTGCTCAGGTTGCCAAACTGGCAATGGGCGCCAAATAACGCTTTGTCACATCAGCATGCTTCATATGAGCATGCGCTACACGAGGCCGTGTTTTTGGCGCCTCTTCACATTTGTAGCCGCATGGCAACGTGCGGCGGATTTCACGGCTGATCAAGCATCAGCTGTTTTTCGGGGAGTTCATCAGTGAAACCGGTCAAAGTAGGCATATGTGGGCTGGGTACTGTCGGTGGCGGTACTTTCAATGTACTTCAGCGTAACGCCGAGGAGATCGCCCGCCGTGCCGGGCGAGGAATCGAAGTTGCGCAAATTGCGGTTCGTACACCAAACCCCAACTGCCAGATTGCCGGTACGCCTACTACCAGTGATGTGTTTGCCGTTGCGACCAACCCTGAAATCGACATCGTCGTTGAATTGATCGGTGGCTACACCATCGCCCGTGATCTGGTGCTCAAGGCCATCGAGCATGGCAAGCACGTAGTGACCGCCAACAAGGCGCTGATCGCGGTTCACGGCAACGAAATTTTCGCCAAAGCGCGTGAAAAGGGCGTAATCGTTGCTTTTGAAGCAGCTGTCGCTGGCGGCATCCCGGTCATCAAAGCCATTCGCGAAGGGCTGTCGGCAAACCGTATCAATTGGGTTGCAGGCATTATCAACGGCACTGGCAACTTCATCCTCACCGAAATGCGCGAGAAGGGCCGTACCTTCCCGGATGTTCTGGCCGAAGCCCAGGCGCTGGGTTATGCCGAGGCCGATCCGACCTTCGACGTTGAGGGTATCGATGCAGCGCACAAGCTGACCATTCTGGCCTCCATTGCCTTCGGCATCCCATTGCAGTTCGACAAGGCCTACACCGAAGGCATCACCAAACTGACCACCGCCGACGTGAACTACGCTGAAGCGCTGGGCTATCGCATCAAGCACCTGGGCGTTGCACGCAGCACGGCCCAGGGTATCGAGCTGCGCGTACACCCGACGCTGATCCCGGCCGATCGTCTTATTGCCAACGTCAACGGCGTGATGAACGCGGTGATGGTCAATGGCGATGCGTCCGGCTCGACGCTGTTCTACGGTGCCGGTGCCGGTATGGAGCCTACGGCTTCCTCGGTAGTGGCCGATCTGGTGGACGTGGTGCGGGCGATGACATCCGATCCGGAAAACCGTGTGCCGCATCTGGCCTTCCAGCCCGATTCGCTGTCCGCGCACCCGATTCTGCCGATCGAAGCCTGTGAAAGTGCCTACTACCTGCGCATCCAGGCCAAGGATCACCCGGGCGTGCTGGCCCAGGTGGCGAGTATCCTGTCCGAGCGCGGCATCAACATAGAGTCGATCATGCAAAAGGAAGTCGAGGAGCACGATGGTTTGGTGCCGATGATCCTGTTGACGCACCGTGTTGTGGAGCAGCGCATCAATGACGCCATTCAGGCCCTGGAAGCTCTTCAGGACGTGGTTGGCCCGGTGGTTCGTATTCGCGTAGAACATCTTAATTAACACCAGCTGCGAGCCGTCAGCTTCAAGCTACAAGTCAGACGCCAGTCGTTTTGAGCTTGACGCTTGAAGCTTGAGGCTTTCAGCTCAAACCAAAGGTTTGATCCCATGCGCTATATCAGTACTCGCGGCCAGGCGCCGGCCCTGAACTTCGAAGATGTGCTGTTGACTGGTCTGGCCAGCGACGGCGGTCTGTATGTGCCGGAAAACCTGCCACGCTTCACTCAGGAAGAGATCGCCTCCTGGGCCGGTCTGCCGTATCACGAACTTGCCTTTCGGGTGATGCGCCCATTTGTGGCTGGCAGCATCCCGGATGCCGATTTCAAGAAGATTCTTGAAGAGACCTACGGTGTCTTCGCCCACAGTGCTGTGGCACCGTTGCGTCAGTTGAATGGCAACGAGTGGGTACTTGAGCTGTTCCACGGTCCTACCCTGGCGTTCAAGGACTTCGCGCTGCAATTGCTCGGTCGCTTGCTGGACTACGTGCTGGCCAAGCGTGGCGAGCGTGTGGTGATCATCGGCGCTACCTCGGGTGACACCGGCTCTGCAGCCATCGAAGGCTGCCGTCGCTGTGACAACGTCGACATCTTCATTCTGCACCCGAACAATCGGGTATCGGATGTCCAGCGCCGGCAGATGACCACCATCTTTGGCGACAACATCCACAATATTGCAGTAGAAGGCAACTTCGACGACTGCCAGGAAATGGTCAAGGCCAGCTTCGCCGATCAGGGCTTCCTGAAGGGCACGCGTCTGGTCGCCGTCAACTCGATCAACTGGGCGCGAATCATGGCCCAGATCGTCTACTACTTCCATGCATCGCTGCAGTTGGGCGGTCCCGCGCGCTCGGTATCGTTCTCGGTTCCGACCGGCAACTTCGGCGATATCTTTGCCGGTTACCTGGCACGCAACATGGGGCTGCCGGTCAATCAACTGATCGTCGCCACCAACCGCAACGACATTCTGCACCGTTTCATGAGCGGCAATCAGTACGTCAAGGAAACCCTGCACGCTACGTTGTCGCCTTCCATGGACATCATGGTGTCGTCGAACTTCGAACGCCTGTTGTTCGATATGCACGGTCGCAACGGTTCTGCCATTGCCGAGTTGATGAGCACGTTCAGGCAGGGCGGCGGTTTCAGTGTCGAAGAAGAGCGCTGGACCGAAACCCGCAAACTGTTCGATTCGCTGGCAGTCAGCGACGAGGACACCTGCACGACCATTGCTGAAGTGTTTGCCAGCACCGGCGAACTGCTTGATCCGCATACCGCTATCGGGGTGAAGGCTGCTCGCGAATGCCGTCGCAGCCTGGACACGCCGATGGTGATTCTGGGTACGGCGCATCCGGTCAAGTTTCCGGAGGCAGTGGAGAAGGCCGGTGTAGGAAAAGCGCTTGAGCTACCTGCACATTTGTCTGATTTGTTCGAGCGTGACGAGCGCTGCACTGTGCTGCCAAATGACCTGAAAGCCATACAGGCATTTGTCAGCCAGCATGGCAATCGCGGCAAACCGCTCTGACAGAAGCGTCGTGTAACAACTTAAGGCCCGCCACTTGGCGGGCCTTTCTGTTTCTACGTGCCAAACTTCGCTGGTTTTCGAACCATAGAGTTGGGTCATTTGTAGTGAAGCAGGCAAGCATGCAAAGCGTAGTCAGGGAGGCAGACAGCACATTGAGAGGCCGCGCGTGGCGCATGGCATGCATGTTGTTGGCGCTGGTTTTTGTCGGGCCAGCCGATGCGGCGCAAAGCTTGCCGTTTACCCTGACAGCCCCTTTCGTGGCTTCAGCGGATCTGGCCCTGGCAGATCAGGATCGTGCCTGGCTCGATCAACGCAAGGTACTTCGGGTCGGCATTGCGATTGCCGACTACGAGCCGATTGATATCACCAGTGACCGCAACCGTTATCAGGGCATCAGTGCCGACTATCTGGGGTTGGTCAGCGACCAGTTGAACATTCCGGTGCAGGTGACCGGGTTTGCCAGGCGTGACGAGGCCATCGAGGCATTGCACGACGGCAAGATAGACCTGCTGACCAGCGCCAATGGCTTTGAGCGGGGCGTGAAAGGGCTGTCGTTCTCAACCGAATACATGCCTGACCGATCTGTTGTCGTTGGTCGTGGCAACGATCTGAGCCCGCCGCCAAGCCTGGCCGGCAAGAAGGTTGTGCTGCTTGATGGCTATGCCGACTCGGACGTCGCTCACCGCGTTTATCCTGACAGCGAGCTGATTATCGCGCCTAACCTCTACAGTGCTCTGGAGGCCCTGAGCCAAGGCGAGGTCGACGCTTTTATCGGCAACGAAGTCATTGTCCGGGCCTACACCGCCCTGCGTCCTTATCTCGGATTGCAGATCAAGTTCGAAAGCCGGTTGCCTCCGGTAGGGTTTTCTTTTGCAGTGCGTGACGATGAGCAGCGCTTGCTGACCTTCATCAATCGTGCGCTGGACAGTATTGAACCGTCGATCGGTCGTGAAGTGCTCGGCCGCTGGACGATGGGGCTGGGCGCTGACGTGGAGGGACAACGCATTCGCCTTACCGGTGCCGAGCGGCGCTGGCTGCTCAAGCATCCGAGCGTGACCATCGCCACCACACAGCATCCGCCGTACATCTACAAAGACAAGAATGGCCAATGGGTGGGGCTGAACGCAGATGTGCTGTCCCGTATCTCACGCATGACCGGGTTGCAGTTTGTCCATCAGGAAGTGCCTTCCACGCAGCAGAGCATTGAAATGCTGCGTGCCGGTCTTGCCGAGATGAACACCTCGCTTGCAGAAAATGCCGAGCGTCGGCGGTTTCTGGACTTTACCTATTCCTTCGGAGGCAACAGCTGGATGTTCGTGGTGCGCTCCGAGCGCTCATCCCGAGTATCGCTCGACAGTCTGGCCGGTAAAGTGCTGGCACTGCCTGCCCGGCATGCGCTCGAGGACCTGATCAGGCGCGAGCACCCCTTGATCCAGCTGCGTCTGTTGGACACCTACGACCAGGCCCGCGCCCTGGTGGAAAGCGGTGTTGCCGACGCGACCATTCAGAATGAAGTAGGTGCCTACCTGTTCCCGGCCGGGCAACTGAAGGTCGCCCGCAGTGTCGATGGCCAATGGTCACCGACAGGTTTTCGGTGATCAAGACCCAGCCCGAACTGCTGGGCATTCTGAATAAGGCGCTGGAAGAGTTCCCGGTGGCCGAGTTGCGCTCGATCCGCTTGAAGTGGCTGGGCTCGGCACTGCCTCAGCCTTCGCTCTGGGGGCGGATACCGCAGTGGGTATTCTGGGTACTGGCCCTGGCCTTACTGACCGGGCTGGTGTCACTGGTCTGGAGCAGTCGCCTCAAGGTACAGATTCGCCAGCGCCTCAAGGCTGAAAGGCAGCTCAATGACCAGCTGGCCTTCAAACACGCCTTGTTCGATGGTATCCCCAATCCGATTTATGTTCGCGATCTCAAGGGACGACTGATTTCCTGCAACCGTAGCTACGAGCAGAGCCTTGGCATCAGTTTCGAGCAGATGAATGGTCGACGCCTTACGGATGTCAATCTGATACCGCGTGCATTGGCTGAGCAGATGCATACCGACTACCTCAACTTGCTGGAAAATCACCAGCCAGTCTTTTCCGACCGCACCATCGAACTGTCCGGAAAACGCATGGACGTCTGGCAATGGACGGTCCCTTTCTTCGCTGCCGACGGACAGCTGCAGGGGTTGCTGGGCGGCTGGGTCGATATCACCGAGCGCAAGCGGCTTGAGCAGCAGCTCCAGGAAGCAATGCGTCTGGCCGCTCAGGCCAACGAGGCGAAGAGTGTCTTTCTGGCCAGCATGAGTCATGAAATTCGTACCCCAATGGGTGCAATCATCGGTTTGCTGGAGCTGGAATGCGCACACGCTTTACGCAAGGGGCATACACCGTCGCAAGGCTTGCAGGTCGCCCATCGCTCGGCTACGGAGCTGGTGGCACTGATTGGCGAAAGTCTTGATTTGGCCAGAATCGAAGCGGGCGGCATGCAGTTGTCATTGACAGTCACATCCTTGCAGGCTCTTTTCGAGGGCGTAATCGAGCTTTTTTCAGCGCAGGCCCGGGAAAAGGACCTGGAACTGCGGCTGGAATTCTCCGAACAGGCTCAGGGCGATTACTGGCTTGACCCGCTGAGGCTGCGTCAGGTGCTGCATAACGTCTTGGGCAACGCCTTGAAATTCACCCGGCAAGGGTCGGTCGTCTTGAGGGTGGCGGCGCTGGATGACTCATCGCGTGTACGCATCGGTATCCAGGACAGTGGCGAAGGTATCGAGCCAGAGCGTCAACAGCAGATATTCCAGCCCTTTACTCAGGCCAGCGATGACACTGCCGCACATTACGGTGGGAGTGGGCTGGGACTGAGCATCACTCGGCAGTTGGTGCAGTTGATGAAGGGCGATATCAGCCTGCACAGCTCGCCGGGCGAGGGTACGCTGGTCAACATCGATTTGCCGCTGGTCAGGGTGAGCGAGCCGGTTTTGCCCTCCTGCGATGTCCCGGATGCACCTGTGGATACGCGCAGCCTTCGCTTGTTGGTGGTCGATGACATGTCGGCCAATCGGCTGGTGTTGACCCGCCAGCTGGAGTTTCTTGGTCATCAGGTGGTGGCTGTCGAAGATGGCAAGGCTGCGCTGTCGAGGTGGTGCGAAGAGCCGTTCGATGCGGTCATCACCGACTGCAACATGCCGGGTATCAGCGGTTATGCATTGACCGAAGCCATTCGACAGATCGAAGAGAAAGAGCAGCGCCGGCGCTGCCCGGTCATTGGCTGTACCGCTAACGCAATGAGCGACGAGGCTGCACGGTGTGAGCAGGCGGGGATGGACGGTCTGCTGATCAAACCGCTTTCCCTGGCGCGTCTGGCCCAGGAGCTGGCGGATCGGGTACGTGAGCCGACGTTCGACATCAGCACGCTGCAAAACATGACCCGGGCCAACCCGGAACAGATGCAACGGTTGTTGGGCGAGTTGTGGAAGAATCTCAGGCATGAACACGCCTTGCTGGAGCCTGCGGTGCTGGCAAATGACTGGAACACCTTGAGCGCTTGCCTGCATCGGCTCAAGGGCGCGGCGAGTCTGGTTGACGCAGTGCCGTTGGCCAAGGCGTGCGCGGCGCTCGATGAAAGTGTGCGGCTTGAGTGTGTGGCCAGTGTGCCTGAGCGCTGGTTGGCGCTGGAGGCTGCGATGACCGGCCTGCGCGCTGATATCGAGTTGCAATTGGTGGCAGTGCCCGACATTGCACCGGCTTGCGATTGATGCTTGCTGAAAAAAACGTTAATCGCTACCGGGTTTAGGACATGTCCTATGGGGCATGCGTGCGGGAGGAGCTACAGTAAGTGTTCCCCTGAGCCGCTGGCTCTGACTCCCGTAGGCGTGACCGTGCACTCACTCAAGGTTCTGATTCTCGAAGACCATCCTTTCCAGCTGATGGCTCTGCACCAGATGCTCAACGCCAATCAGGTGTTCGATGTGCTGGCTGCCGAGAGCGTTGAGGTTGCCAGGCTTTCCCTGCAAAGCCGTGGTCCTGTCGACATTGCTATCTGTGACTTGCAGATGGACGGCCCCGACGGCCTTGAGCTGATCCGCTTTATGGCCGAAAACGGGTTGGCGAGGGCTCTGATCATTGTCAGCAGTTCAGCTGCCTGCGTGCTGGAAGGTGTTGCGCAGCTGGCGCTCAGCCAAGGCTTGGAAGTGTTGGGGTATGTGCAAAAACCTGCTTCGGCTGCTGTACTCCATGACCTGCTTGAGGCGTACGGGCCAGGCCGTGCCGGGAGTGCACCACAGTCACCGGTAAAGCGTGCGTTCGGGGCACTGTCTGCCGTGGAGTTGTTTGATCCGAAAGACAATATGCCCATAGACGTTGCGTCTGTTGCCGAACAGTGGATTGCCTATTTTCAACCCAAGGTGAATCTGCAGGGCAAGTTGCTGGGTGTCGAGGCGCTGGTCCGCTGGCAGCACCCCACACATGGCTTGCTGGCTCCCGGACGATTCATGGACGCCATCGAAGCTGAGGAACTGACCGTTGCGTTGACCTGGCGTATGCTGGATCAGGCCCTGCAGTTCTCTGCACAGTTCATGCGCGAGCAGGGCGAAGTACTCTCGGTTGCGGTCAATATCGACCCGCAAGTGCTGCAACAGGCGGATTTCGCCGGGCAGATCATGCAGGCGCTCACCCGTCACAGCGTGCCGGCAACTGCGCTGACCCTGGAGATTCTCGAACAGGATGCCGCCCGCCCGGAAACCTGGCAGATGGAGGGCCTGTTGAGGTTATGCATGCAGGGCTGCAAATTGTCTATCGATGACTTTGGCATGGGCGCTTCGAACATCGACAGGCTCCTGCAGTTGCCCTTCAGCGAGTTGAAGATACCGACCGAGTTTGTACGTGGCATGGCCGACGATGCGCGCAAGTCTGCAGTGGTGGCTGGAGCCATGCTCATGGCACAGCGGCTGTCCATGTCGGTAGTGGTGGAGGGGGTCGAAACGATTGACGACTTTCACAGCCTGCTGGCATTGGGCAACCCGGCCATTCAGGGTTATTTCATTGCGCGTCCGATGCCTTCATCAGAGTTGGTGCGCTGGGCCGCCGAGCGCGAGTCTCATCTGCAGGCCATGCTGACAGACGGCCGGCCTCAGGACATGCCGCTTTCCTGCAAATAAATGAACAGTGCCGCGTCGTTGGCCAGACCGAGCTTGCGCATGGCCGCGACTTTCTGTGCGCTGACAGTCTGTTTGCTGCGATTGAGCTGCGCAGCGATCTGGCCGACGGTATGACCGGCCGAGAGCAGGCGTAACACCTCCAGCTCCCTGGGCGACAATTTTTCTGCCGGCAACAGCGCGTCAGGGCCGTACTGACGCGCTTCTATCAGCACCCTGCGCACGGAATCGGCGACAAAAAACTCACCGCGCTGCACGCCCCTGATGGCAGCTGGCAATTCTCCGGCAAGGCTGGCCTTGCTCAACAGGCCCCGCACGTTAAGGTCCAGCATGGACTGAAAAAGTCCGGCATTGCTCAGTGTTGTTACAACGATCACCGGCAATGCCGGAAAATCCCGGTGTATGCGCTGCAAAAGACGCAAGCCATCGTTCTGCAGTTCGACCGGCATCATGAAATCAGTCACCAGCACATCGCAGGGATGGCGCGCGAGTACCTGTAGCAGTTCATCCGGATTACAGGCTTCGGCGACAACGGTAGCCAGATCGTCCTGTTCCAGTACGACACGCAGGCCGATGAGAAAAATAGGGTGGTCATCAGCCACGATGACGCGCAACGGGCGATCAGTGGAATCGCTCAAGGTGTGGCTCCATCAAAAAGGCTGACTGGTATTACAGACGACAGCGTTGTTTAACGCAGTGATCAATAGCATAGGCACCTTGTAGGAGGCGTAGCGTAATTATGTTGAGTTTTCCTACAAGCCCACTTCCTGTCGCCATTGGCCTCCGGTTTTTTCCTTGTCACATTCAACAGGCATGCTCGAAATGACAGACCGGTGCTGTGATCAGGCGATAGAAAGAACTTTCTGCTGTCGCCGACGGTCATTGGTTAGCACCTTTGCATTCAAACTGTTGAGTGGTGATCCGGATGGAAAATATCAGCTTACTGCTAAGCGAAGCGCTGGCTCCTTATCAGGCCACTATTGGCCCGGCGGGTACTCGGGGCGAACGTCTGGTTACTCTTAAGGATAAAGCGGGCGTCTGTGTGATCGAGCGTACATTCGGCGCTGATCAACTGAGCGACAAGCGTCAGCTCACCGACGTGGTAGACGGCCTGCGCCGGGATTTGATGGTCGCCGAAGGTCGAATCGAACCCTGCGTCATTGCCGCGATGCGCAATGCTGCAATCAGCCGAACGTTTGTCGGCACTCCGTCTTTTGCTTAACAGTTGCTTAACAGTTATCTGACTCGCGTCAACGATGTCGGAACCTGACGCGCTCGTCGCACTCCTATCCATTACGTCAGGTTTGATCATTGTGCTCCGGTGATCGAAGGTTGGCGTACTGACCATCATGGTCATGTTTACCCCGGGCAGGTCCCCCTCTGCCCGGGGTTTCTTTTAGGTGGTCAGTTCTTCTCGAACAGCGCTTTGACGTCTTCCAGGTAGCTTGCCCGTTGCTCGGGGTCCAGCCACCGCGCGTAAAAGCCCATCAGGCTGCTTTCGCGCAACGTACGCATCTCGCGGTTGATCTGTGCGAGGGCTTTTTTGCCTTCAGGTGAGTTGCTGCAACTGATATAGACGAATTGGTAGGCGGGGTTGCCCATGATCGGCAAGAAGGCCAGTTCATCCGGCCTGATACCTTGTTGCATGGCCTGATAGCGTGCTTCCGGCCAGAAACTGATAAAGGCTTGCAGGCGCCCCAGGCGTTCCATTTGCAGAAGGCTGCCGGTGGCATCGTTACCGTAATGGAGCACCAGCGCATCTTCGTTGACACCTTGCAGCGTATGGTCGATCAGTTCGCCATAGCTGCGTTCGGCGACTATGCCCAATTTGATCGCCCGGGTGGCCATAAGCGCCGCGAAGTCGATTTTTCCGTCCTCGACATACGGCTCGAACGTCGACATGTCTTCCTTGCGTACAATCAGGCCGCTGCTGAATATGGCGCCGATCGGTATGGAGAAGAGCAGGGTTCTGGCTCGCTCCTCAGTCCACAGCATCGTGGGATCACAACTCAGATACGTGGCGTCGTTAAGCATCTGCAGGCCCCTGGCACGATTGACGCGCATTAGCACGTGATCGTATTCGGGCATTCGCGCAGTTAACAAAGGCATGAGCTGATCAATAGCACCTTGCCCGCGCATGACTCCGGAAAAAATCGTCGAAGGTGGTATGTCGCGCATCAGCCAGGTCAATGTCTCCCTTGCCTGGCTGGCGCATGACAGGGCAGCCAGCGACAGGGCGAGCATCAATCGAGCCGCTGTGCAGTACGAGGCAGGAAGGGACATTCGCTGGTTTCATCCTCGAAAAAGATTCAGCAAACTGGAGTAGAGTGGCAGCTCTTTGAGTGGCGCTGCGCCTGTGGCGTCACATTCAAGTGCTTCGGCAGTCCCTTGCCGGGATCCAGGTACTCGGAGCAGATCGTCTATAAAGCCAATCTGTATCAGAATTTTGTTTCAGGCTATCGATTTTTGTATAGCCCGCAAGCAGTAGCAATTGCATCCCCTGCGCGAGCAAGTTCGTTCACAGGCCCGGCATCGGTTAGACTTGCCGTCTTACCTCCAGACTCTAGAAGCCCGTTCATGGCCCAGCCGTCCACGACCTACAAATTCGAACTCAACCTCACCGACCTCGATCGCGGAGTGTATGAGAGCGTCAAACAGACCATTGCCCGCCATCCTTCGGAAACTGAAGAACGCATGACCGTGCGCCTGCTGGCCTATGCCTTCTGGTACAACGAACAATTGTCGTTCGGTCGCGGCCTGTCTGATGTGGACGAACCCGCACTGTGGGAAAAAAGCCTGGATGATCGGGTTCTGCACTGGATTGAAGTCGGACAGCCGGATGCCGACCGCCTGACCTGGTGCTCGCGTCGCACCGAACGCACCAGCCTGCTTGCCTACGGCAGCTTGCGCGTTTGGGAAGGCAAGGTCATCCCGGCGATCAAGAACCTGAAAAACGTCAATATTGCCGCCGTCCCACAGGACGTGCTGGAAGTGCTGGCCAAGGATATGCCGCGGGTCATCAAGTGGGATGTGATGATCAGTGAAGGAACGGTGTTCGTCACCGACGACCGTGGCCAGCATGAAGTCCAGTTGCAATGGCTTGCGGGCGAACGCGGCTGACAGCCGCCGGTTCCGATCGAAAAAACATTCATCGACACTGCAAAGAGAATCAGCTGACCCGCATGCGCATCGAACCCCGTCTATTGCCTGATACCTTGCCGTTTCTCGGCGACCTGCCGCCCTTGCTCACTCGTCTTTATGCTGCAAGGGGCGTGGCCTGCGAGGCCGAGCTGGACAAAAGCCTGACGCGGTTGATCCCTTATCAGCAACTCAAGGGAATCGATGCTGCGGTAGATCTGCTGGTAACGGCGCTGCAGGAGGGTCAGCGTATGCTGATTGTCGGTGATTTCGATGCCGACGGTGCGACTGCCAGCACCGTGGGTGTTCTGGGGCTGCGCCTGCTGGGCGCGGCGCACGTCGATTATCTGGTGCCTAACCGTTTTGAGTACGGTTATGGCCTGACGCCGGAAATCGTCGAAGTGGCGTTGCAGCGCGAGCCTCAGCTATTGATCACCGTGGATAACGGCATTTCGAGCGTCGAGGGTGTGGCCGCTGCCAAGGCGGCAGGCTTGCAGGTACTGGTCACCGACCACCATTTGCCGGGTCACGAGCTTCCGGCGGCAGACGCCATCGTCAACCCCAACCAGCCAGGCTGTACCTTTCCCAGCAAATCGCTGGCCGGTGTCGGGGTTATTTTCTATGTGTTGATGGCCTTGCGTGCGCGTTTGCGGGACACCGGCTGGTTCGAGAGCAACCAGCGTGCCCAGCCCAACCTGGGTGAGCTTCTGGACCTGGTCGCGCTGGGCAGCGTGGCCGATGTCGTGCCGCTCGACGCCAACAACCGCATTCTGGTGCACCAAGGCCTGATGCGTATTCGTGCTGGCCGTGCCCGGCCCGGGCTGCGCGCGATTCTTGAGGTTGCACGGCGTGAGTCTTCGCGCATCACCTCTACTGATCTGGGGTTTATTATCGGGCCACGCCTGAACGCGGCGGGGCGCCTGGACGATATGAGCCTGGGCATTGAATGCCTGCTCTGCGACGACCCGACACTGGCGCGAGAAATGGCCGTGCAACTGGACGAATTGAACCAGGATCGCAAATCCATTGAGCAGGGCATGCAGCGTGAAGCGCTCGCGCAGCTCAAGGACCTGCCGCTGGAGTCCATGCCGTTCGGCCTGTGCCTGTTCGATGCCGAATGGCATCAGGGTGTCATCGGTATCCTGGCCTCGCGCCTCAAGGAGCGCTACCACCGACCTACCATCGCGTTCGCCAGTGCCGCGGAGGGCGTGCTCAAAGGCTCGGCTCGCTCGGTGCCGGGGTTTCACATTCGCGATGCGCTGGACGCTGTGGCGGCCAGTCATCCGCATCTGATCAGCAAGTTCGGCGGCCACGCCATGGCGGCAGGTCTCTCGCTGCCTGAAGAGAATTTCCCGGCGTTTGCCGAAGCGTTCGACCTGGAAGTGCGTCGTCAGCTCGACGAGCAGGACTTGACCGGACGTCTGCTGTCTGACGGTTCGCTGGCCGTCGAGGAATTCCATCTGGAACTGGCCCGCGCACTGCGCAACGCCGGTCCCTGGGGACAGCACTTCCCCGAGCCCTTGTTCCACGGCATATTCCAGCTTGTCGAACAGCGGGTGGTGGGCGAGCGTCACTTGAAGATGGTGCTCAAGACCGAGTGCGGCAGCGTCAAGCTCGATGGCATTGCGTTCGGCGTCGACCGCGACATCTGGCCCAACCCCAACATTCGCTGGGTCGAACTGGCCTACAAACTGGACCTCAACGAGTTTCGTGGCAACGAAACCGTGCAGTTGATGGTGGTGCACATCGCGCCACGCTGACAATCAGCAGGAACCCCTCTCGCTACCGGGTTGTCGACAACAGACTGTCTGCAAAACCTGTTCATTGAATGAACGGGGCCTGGACACCTGATTTTTCATTACGAGAGGTTGCCATGAGCCTGCTGCTTGAACCCTACACCCTGCGCCAATTGACCCTTCGCAACCGTATCGCAGTCTCGCCGATGTGCCAGTATTCCAGTGTCGACGGCCTGGCCAACGACTGGCATCTGGTTCATCTGGGAAGCCGAGCAGTTGGCGGCGCCGGCCTGGTCATCACTGAAGCGATGGCTGTGACGCCGGACGGCCGCATAACCCCCGAAGACCTGGGGCTTTGGAATGATGAACAGATCGAGCCGCTGCAACGCATTACCCGCTTTATCAATGCTCAGGGTGCGGTGGCTGGCATCCAGCTGGCGCACGCCGGTCGCAAGGCCAGCACCTGGCGCCCGTGGCTTGGCAAGCACGGCAGCATTTCCCTCAATGAAGGCGGCTGGACTCCGGTCGGGCCTTCGGCAATTGCTTTTGATCCGCAGCACACGGCGCCTGTGCAACTGAGCGAAACGCAGATTCAGGAACTGATCAAGGCGTTTGTCGATTCCGCACGGCGCGCCCTGACCGCAGGCTTCAAGGTGGTAGAAATTCACGCGGCCCACGGTTATCTGCTGCACCAGTTCCTGTCGCCATTGAGCAACCAGCGCACTGACCAATACGGTGGTTCATTCGAGAACCGCATTCGCCTGACGCTGCAAGTCACCCAAGCGGTGCGCGCAGTGTGGCCTGAAGAGCTGCCGTTGTTCGTTCGCGTGTCCGCCACCGACTGGGTGGAAGACGGCTGGAACGCCGATGAAACGGTAGAGTTGGCGCGCCGTCTGAAGGCGCTGGGTACCGACCTGATCGATGTGTCGTCGGGCGGCACGTCAGCCAACGCAGAAATTCCGGTTGGCCCCGGCTACCAGACGCGTTTTGCCGAACGGGTTCGCAAAGAGTCCGAAATCGCTACAGGGACGGTAGGCATGATTACTGATCCGGCCCAGGCAGAGCATATTCTGCGTACCGGGCAGGCCGATATCATCCTGCTTGCGCGTGAGTTGCTGCGTGATCCGTACTGGCCGCTGCGTGCCGATGAAGACCTGGGCGGGCGTCTGGCGACCTGGCCCGCACAGTACCAACGCGCCACACATCGGGATCAGCCGATTCATGAGTCTGATCTGCGGGATTGATGCCCGTTCGGTTTACGAAAGGAAGCAGCCAATAAGTGAGCGCCGCAGGGCGCTCATTTTTATTCGCCTTCCAGCAGTTCGGTGACGCGTCCGATCAGTTCGGCAATGGCAAAAGGCTTGGGCAGTACATGCATGCCAGGTTCAAGCGTATCGTGGGCCAGCGCCGCGTTTTCAGCATAGCCGGTCACAAACAGTATTTTCAGGTCGGGCCGAACATCCCGGGCGGCGTCTGCGACCTGACGACCGTTCATGCCGCCTGGCAGACCGACGTCGGTAATCAACAGGTCGATAGCCGCTTTGGACTGCAGAATGGTCAGAGCATCGGCACCTCGCTCGGCCTGCAAAATGGTATAGCCAAGGTCTTCAAGCAACTCGGCAATCAGCAGGCGCACAGCGGGCTCGTCATCAACGACCAGAATGGTTTCATCGCTGATGCCAGGTGCGGGTACTTGTAAAGGGCTGTCCTCAAGTGCCACCGCTTCAGGCTCACCTTCATGCATCGGCAGCAGGATGCAGACTTTCGAGCCCTCTCCAACGTTTGAGGTGATGTTGACGCCGCCTCCGGACTGCCGTGCAAAGCCGTAAATCATCGACAGCCCCAGGCCCGTCCCCATGCCTAACGGTTTGGTGGTGAAGAACGGATCGAAGGCCCGTGCCATGACATCTTTGTCCATGCCCGTGCCTGTATCGCTGACGCATAACTCCACGTAACGACCTGCGGGCAACTGATACCTCGCCGCTGCGGCTGCATTCAGATGACGGTTGCCGGTCTGAATCAGCAGCTGCCCGCCGTCGGGCATGGCGTCCTTGGCGTTGATACATAAATTGAGCAGCGAGTTTTCCAACTGATGCGGGTCCACCAGGGTCGACCACAGCCCTCGTGAAGCAATGACCTGCATATCGATGGCAGGGCCCACGGTACGCCGGATCAGTTCATCCATGCCCCCCACCAGAAGGTCGATATCCGTCGCCTTGGGGGCCAGTGTCTGACGGCGCGAGAATGCCAGCAGGCGGTGCGTCAGGGAGGCTGCACGTCTTGAGCCCTCCAGTGCTGCATTGATATAGCGATCCAGCTCCGTGAAGCGCTCCTGTCTGATCCTCGACAGGAGCAACTCCATGTTGCCGGTCACGCCCATCAGCAGATTGTTGAAGTCATGTGCCAAACCGCCGGTCAACTGCCCGACCGCTTCCATTTTCTGCGCTTGAATCAGTGCTTCTTCGGCAATACGCAATGCTTCGATGCGATCTTTCTCGTGGGTCAGATGCTTGCCCAGCGCAAAAATGATTCCATTGCCTGGCGCAGCGGTCCAGCCGAACCAGTGATAGGTCCCGTCCACATGCCGGTAGCGATTCTCGAACAGCGGCAAAACATGATTGATGGTGTGTTTCAGGGCATCCTCGGTATTACGCACATCATCGGGATGCAGCAGGCTCATGATCGAGCTGCCCAGCAGCTCTTGTTCAGTGTGGCCCAGCAGTACTGTCCAGGCTGGGTTCACCCGCAGGAAAATGCCGTTGAAATCGAGTATCGCCAGCGGATCCGGGGAAATCTCCCAGAATGTATCCAGCTCCAGGGTCCGCTGTGCCAGCCTGGCGGTCTGCCGCCGTTCCAGATTTACCAGATCCTCGATCAGTTTCAGGCGTTCGCGCTCACTGTCCTGCAACGCTTGCTGACTGAGGACATGCTCGGTGGTTTCGTTGGTGATGCAAAACATGCCAACGATCATCCCTTGCTCGTCGATCACCGGCGAGAAGGAGAATGACCACCATGTCTGCTCGACCTCACCATAGCGCGCCATGCTCAGCGGCATGTCCTTGTAATGGCACGGCTTGCCGGCGTATGCATCGATGACCAGTGGCGCGACCTGATCCCACACATCAGCCCAGAGGTCCGGAATAAGCGCGCCAATGGCGTTATCCTTACGCGGGCCGAGGATGGGGGTATAAGCATCATTATGGAAAAACACCAGCTCCGGTCCCCAGAGCAGATACATCGATTCCGGCGAATTCAGAATCAGATTCAGGGTGTTTTTCAGCGATACCGGCCAATGCTCGATGGGTCCGAGTGGTGTCTGGCTCCAGTCCTTTGATCGGATAATCCCGGCAGCCGTGCCGTTAGCTGTCGGGAAACCAGTGGGCGATATCACTTCAGGCAAGCTCCTGACGGTATGCGTCTTGCGTTCATATGGGTGTACTTAAGGTTGATCGATCTGGACGAGCAGTCTTTTTAACTGCTTTTCGTACCGACTGCTCCACTATTGACCCCTTATCAGAGCCGCGCGTTGCACGTGTTTCGCTGATATCGGGAATGATTGGATGAATGGGGCTGGTCGGGAATCGTAACATCCGGAAGCACACCGGGAATCTTGAGTCAGTGACTTCCTGTCAACTTATTGGTCAATCACTCATGTGACAAACCTTGTAGGAGGCTTTCTGTGAATACGCGTGGCTTACTCGATCAGTTGCTCAAATCCGGACAAAGCATGTTGCAGGACAAGGCTAACGGCAAATCCGGCAAGCAGTCTTCGGGCAGCGATTCATTGATCAATGGTCTGGGCAGCCTGCTCGGCGGCGGTAAAGGCCAAGGGACCTCCCAGAGCGGTCTTGGCGGTCTGCTGTCCGGCGCCGGTGGCGGTGCGCTGGCTGCAGGTGCCATGAGCCTTCTGCGCGGCAAACGGTCGCGCAGTATGGGCGGTAAGGTGCTGACTTACGGAGGCTTGGCGGCATTGGGCGTACTGGCCTATAAGGCCTATAACAACTGGCAGTCCAGTCAGGGCCTCGTTGGTCAGCGTGAGCCGCAAACCATTGATCGCTTGCCCGAGGCTGAAGCCGAGCAGCACAGCCAGGCCATCCTGCGTGCCCTGGTCGCCGCTGCAAAAGCCGATGGTCATGTGGATGAGCGTGAGCGAGAACTGATCGAGGGCGAGTTCAGCAAATTGAACAGCGATCAGGCGCTTCAGCAATGGCTTCAGGCCGAGCTGAACAAACCGCTACCCGGCAGAAGTGGCTCGCGCCGCGACCACGCCTGAAATGGCGGCGGAAATGTATATTGCCAGTGTCATGCTGGTGGATGAAGAGCATTTCATGGAGCGCGCCTATCTCGATGAGCTGGCGCGCCAGTTGAAACTGGAGCCCGGTCTCAAGTCCGAACTGGAAGCACAGGTGCGGGGCGCCGAGTAAGCAGCCACGTCCGCTGCCGGGCCGCCTGGCGCACTGTGCGTCAGGCGGCCCATGCCATCAATGATGCTCCAGCCCCTCGGCGTTGGTCAGCTCCCTTATCAGCATTGTTTGCTGTGCCTTGAAGCTGGCTTCGAATTCGCGAATGCGTTTTTCGTATTCCGGATTGTCCAGGCTGATGTTGCGCTGTTCGAATTCGTCGGTGAGTCGGGTCAGGTCAGTCCTGTAAATACGTTCGAGTGCATCGAACCGTCCAGCATAGGTTTCGCGCAGATAGTTGATCCAGTAATCCTGCTGCTCGGCGAAGCGCAGGAATGGTTCGCCTTGTTCTCCGGACTGCACGCGAAGCAGGGCTGTATCGAACTCACCCGGCCTGATGGCGGCGTGGGCCTGATACAACATGCCTTCCGGTGGTACGGGCAGGTCCAGCGCGCTTGCCCAGTGTATGCGATACGCCAGACGGACTTCAGCTTCATCGCGGCTCCCGGTCTGCTCTCGGGCAGCAGCATCCAGTTCGGACAGGCGATAAAGGCGGGTTGTCAGCCTGTACAGCAGTGCACCTCGCTGCTCCGGCACAACATCGTGCAGTGACTGACGAATGAACACCATCACCTCCATCTGGTTGAACTCCAGCAGGATGCCGTCCGGGCAGGTGTTGTTGTCACGGAACAGCCTGAGTGGTTCTTCGGCGATAGCACTCAGGGTCATTCCCAGTTGAGGGTCCTGACTCACCGCGCCGAGTACTCGCCAGACGCGCTCCTGCAGTGCTGCCCGGTTGGCCGTATTGCGATAGTCGGCACTGTGGCGCAGCGAACCGATCAGGTCCAATAGCCTTCGGTTGTGGTCGCTGATCTCCAGTTGCTCCCAGAGCGCACGCCGCGCGGCGATGAGCGGGCTGCTGTCGTCCAGCCAGGGTTCGGCAGTCACTGGCTCTGGAGTCGATGCCCGACTGTCTTCTGACTCGTAGTCTGATATCGATGAGTCCGAATCATGCTGCTCCGTCCAGTCCATCGCTGCGAGTTCGGGTGGCAGGTCCATGTCAAAGGTGAAAGAGCGTCCATAGCTTTCTGAAAAGTGTGCTCGACGCATGCTGTCTTCGGAAAGCGGGTTGTTCAGCAAGCTTATTTCCGTGTGCGCAGATTCGCTGCCGGGATTGGCCAGAATATGCTCCGGCAAGTCAGTAATCAGATTGCCCTCCAGCAGGAGCGTCCCCAGATGTGCTGGAATCATGTCATTCACCCAGGTCGGCCATTCGGTTAATCCGACGTTATTGAGTGATAGCCAGTTGAGCGCGGTATTGCTAAGGGCAGACAGATCGCTGATCGCACCCATCCGGTTGCCATCCAGTTCCAGCCTTGCAAGCGTCGGAATGCGGCTGAAGAAATCGATGTGCTTTTGCTCGATCACCATTCCCTGGTCAATCAGCAATAGCGAACGAAGTGATCGAAGTTCAAGCAGCGCCGGAGGCAGTTGCAGCAGCGGTGCGACATGCCCGTTCATTTCCAGTGAGTTCAGATCAGTCATACGGCGCAGCAACTGGTCCAGATCAGATCCCGTAGCCGTGACTCTGCTCAGGCGCAGATAGCGTATCTGACGATAGAAGAACTCCGGCAGCTGGCGGGGAAAGTCGGCCAGCGAAAGGTTTTCCAGGCGCAGTGGACGGTGGATTTGCCCCAGGCTGAACGCTCGCCAGTGATCAGTCAGTATCCTGCCGATCTCGCGGCGGGCTTCGATGGTCCGTTCACTCGTAATGGCCAGCGAATTTGAGGCGTGTGTCCACTGATCAAGCGCGGCAGATAATTTGGCACCTTCGCGCAATTGCATGTTTATAGCGGCTTGCACAGCCAGCGGCGTGTCCATCAGGAAGCGAAACGAACAGTCGGGTACAGCCTCGTTGATGCGTGCGTGCATCACCGTATGCCTGGACAGGCTGTTGCCGCGCAAATCGATCAGGGTCTGATGCTCGGGGTTGAGGGGATTGTCGAGGATCCAGTCCGGCAGTTCGGTCAGGTTGTTATGAGCCACCGACAGCTCACGAATATTGTTCGGGATTATGTCCGTCAGCCAGGAAGGCCAGCGGTGCATGCCGACTCGCTCCAGTATCAACCGGTCAAGATGCAGCCAGCCAAGGTCCATCGGCAGCAAGCTGACCAGCCGGTTGCCGCTGAGGTTCAGCGACCTGAGATCAGGCATATCGCGCAAGTGGTCCATCTGCGCCTGATCCAGAAAAATGCTCTGGTTTATCAGTCCCAGTTCAGTAAGTTGCGGCAGCACACTGGACACTTGCTGGGGCAGGTTGAGGAAGGCCGATAGCTGCGGATCCGCACCGGCGCCGGGTTCGCCGACCAGAATGAGTGAGCGCGTGTGGGGGAAGCGTTGCAGAAAGTGTCCAAGTTCGAAGCTGTTGGTCAACTGTCTGGGTAGATCCGTGGCTACCGGTGTTGAAAGCTCTGCGCCCGGGCGAACTCGGGGTTCGATCGAGATATTCTCCAGATAGAGTCCGCTCACCCGCGCGTATACAAAATCTGGTAGGTGTCGTGGGAAGTCAGTCAGGGATACCTGCTGCAGATACAGTGGCTCAAGCGTTCGTCCGATTTCAGGCAGGTTATTGATGCGCCAGTGGTTCCAGATCGCCTCGCTGATACGCGCCCGGCTATCGATATGCGCCTGACTCATGGGGGGCATTGCCACGACTTCAAAGGTCCAGGCGTCAAGACTTTCCCGCAGCATGATTTGCTCGCCCAGCAGGCTGTTGAGTCGTTCATCGATAGCCCGATTATCCCTGCCTGTGTGGCGCAGGCGGCTGAGAATGTCTTCGGGGAACGCGTCTTCCAGTTCCAGCAAACGGATCTTGTCCAGCAGACTTTCATCGGTCATATGCCAGTCGGTTCTGCCATTACCGCTCAAGGGATAACCAAGGCGGCCATCGGCCAGACGCATGGGGGACTTGGAGCCGGGTTTGAGCGCCTGCATGTTCAGCAGTGGCGCGAGAGTCTGGCGAGGCAGAGGGTTTTTCTGAATCAGAGCCTCCAGCGCCTGCCCCTGGCCGGTATGGGCAAAACCCAATTGGCTGCGCTCGGCATCGGGCAGGGCGTGAAGTACGGATGAATACAGATCGTCCAGCCCGTGCAGGTGCTGATCGTCAGCGTCACGGGTCTCATAACGATTGCCATCTTTGAACAGCACCTTGCGAACGGGAGCCTCCTGAGCCCCGATACTGTAGAGCAGTTGGCCGCCAAAGAAGCGATTGTGCACCTCCAACCTGACCTGAGAAGGCCATTGCGCAAGGGCTTCAAGGCTGTGCAGGGCAAGGCAATCGGTATCTGCGCTGGATACCGAGGTCAGGTAAAGGCCCTCATAGGCTCGTGCCAGCCGTACTTGCTGCAAATAGGCACTGGCTTCTTCGGCCATGCGTAAGGGTACGCGGCGCTCTGTAGTGAGTTGTAGCCGCTCGGCTGGCGAGGCGTGGCTGGCCAATTCCTCGACAACCAGCGGCGGCAGGCCGGCAAACGCCTGCTGGAGGGTTTGCGCGCCGTCCGTATCAGCGACTTTCAGGGCGCGGTAACGTGATTCGAACAACCAGGCTCTGGTTGTCCGGGCACGCGCCACCAATTGTGCGCGTAAAGCGATCAGCCGCGGTGCGATGCCCGGCTGACCCGCACCGAACTCTTCGTTGAGCAGAGTCCGGATTTCGATGTTGTTCAGTTTTTCCAGGACCTGGCGCAGGGCATCTGGCTGATCGGCACGAATATGCATGTCGAGGGGGGCAGCAGCGCCAGACTGCTGCGCCGCAACGAACCGATGGAGCGTGTTGCCTTGGGCATCCACCAGCACCAGAGCGCGATTGTTCGGCCAGCCAGGGTCATGGCTCAGCAGTTCAAGTTGGAGGGGCGCTGCTGCGTCTGCATCGTTGGCTTCCATCTGCTCTATGAAACGATCAATTTCCTGATCCAGCCTGAAACGGCGCGCTGTGTCTTCGAGCAAGGCCGGTGGGCGGAGCTGATCAGCCAGTGCCTGGCGCATCACGGATTCAGGCGTATTGCTGACCTTCAGGATGCGTCTGGCTGCGCTGTCGGAAAACGCTTCGCTGGAATACCCCAACCGTCGGAACAGCGACAGGCCTTCCATCTCCAGCGGGCGATCAAGTTCATGCAGCCATGCTCCCGCGCCGTTGTGGCGCAGGGCGGGTTGATAGCCGTGCGGGTTGGCTGGGTGCTCTATCAGATAACCATCGCCGGTCGGGGCAGGGCTCACCGAATAGGTGCGTCCTTCAAGTGGCAGCCACTGCTTGCCTTGCCATGTATACAGGCCTGTGGCGTTGGGCAGCAGACCCTTTGGCAGCACGATGTCATGGCTAAAGGGTGTCAGGTCCGGTTTCCAGAGACGAGTCATTCCACTCGGTAATTCCACGGGTTTGAGGCCGTTTACGAACTCGGGCACCTGTATCGCAGGTATGCCTGCTGAGCCCGTCGCCGCAGCGCCAAGGGCCGACATCAGGGCAATATTCTCCACCACGTCGAACAGGTAGGTGAGCGCCTGCTGTTTTTCGTCCTTGGCCCAGCTTTCTATGCCCTCATAGACTTCATGGGCCAACTGAATGGCTGTGACGGCCATCATCACTTCGCCCAGTACCGGAACGACAAAAGCGGCGATGTTCAAGACGTCGAAGGCTTTGTCCTTAAAGTACTGCACACGCTCGTCGACAGTTTTCTGGTCCTGCGCCGCCGTTGGCACGCCATGAAACAGCGCATTTTCCTTCAACGCTGCACGTTTGCGATCGTACAGGGCCTCCGGCAAGGGGCCTTGCAGAGGAGTCTCTCTCAGGTCCAGCCGGGCGTTTCGGTCCGCTTCACGTTCCAGCCACTGGCGCTCGAAGAACCCCCCTTTCTTGACTTTGGGGTGCAGACGCTCGGACAGCTTTTCAAACAAGGCACTTCGATGGCGCGCCGGTATGAAACGCATGAAAAAATTCAGATATCCATCGATGAACATCCGGTCGCGCAACGAGTTTATAAACGCCTCGACCGAGTCGTATTCCTTCAATGGCGCAACCGGATCGTCTGGAATGTAGACGACAATTTTTTCTGCCTGAGTTGCCATGTCGCGGTCTTTGCCAATAACGAACGGGCCGTCAAGTTCGACATCCCCCAGGCACAGCACGCTGCAGTTGACCGGCCTGTTATCAAGTCGGACGTTTTGCTTGCTGTCGAGAATATCCAGTAACGCGCCCTGCAATGGCGGGCTGACAAGTTCCTGCAGGGAGGCAATCTGCAGTTGAAGCCGGATGGACGATGACTGAAGTTTCAGGAAGTCCTTGCGCAGCCTGGATGCCGCAGCGTCCGCCGTTTCTTCGGGTGTCGAAGGTGCATTGAAGACGGACTCCAGGTGGGTCTGGTATTTACCGCCCAGGTCCAGCTCGCGGCACATCGCTGCGAACCCGGTCGCAGATATCGGCAAGGACTGGCCGGCGATCTGTTGACCGATGATTTCAAAGGCGGAAAACACCTGAGCCTCTATGCCCGAGTCCGAATCCATCGCGCCAGGCGCGGTTTCCCACTTTTCGAAATTCTGCAGCGCAGCCTTGAGCAGGCTCTGACAGGCGGCCCTCAAGGCAATGTTGGCTTGAGTGATGGGGTCTCGGGATGCCGCCTGGAACGACTGGTCGACCCTGGCCCGGCTGGCGTGAAACAGCCAGGTCCGGGCGACGTCGACGTCCAGACCGAAGCGGTCCTTGATCGCCGCCGTCAGAAGAGGGGTCGCGAAGTCTTCCAGTGTCGAGAGGCGATCAAGCGTCGGACGAACCTTTTGTTCATTCTGGCGATGCTCGGCATAGAGCTGCTGAAGTTTATCGACTTGCTCCGGGCTGGACGTGCGCGCGCTCGTCAGCCATTGCAAGGGGCGTCCGGAGGTTTTGCGCAGAGTTGCATGGGTTGACGGTTCTGCGTCAAGCAGCCATCGGGGTGATTTATCTTTTATAAGTTGCACATGCGGGGCGGCAGGTGCCTTGCCCGGCGAAGTTTGGTCCAGCATTGAAGTGCCTTGTCGTGAGTGAGCAGGCGACAAAGCTTACGTTTGAGGTCAGGCCGGCAAGTGCTAACTATTTATCGGCTGCACAGGTTCCTGACGTGTTGTGTTCAAGTAGTGGTGGCAAGTGCCGACAAGAAGGCAGGAAAGCGGGTTAATGAGCAGGTGCCATGATTTGGTTTTTCATTCCCCGTGTACCGGTTGACGGCTGGGCTATACTCACGCCGCTTGGACCGCTCGTCGGTCCGCTTCTTGAACACGGCCCGATGCCGTCGTTGAACTCTTGAGGGCTGACTGTGAAGAACTGGACCTTGCGCCAACGGATTCTGGCGAGTTTCGCCGTCATCATCGCAATCATGCTGTTGATGGTCGTTGTATCTTATTCACGACTGTTGTCCATCGAGTCCAGCGAGGAAGATGTCCGTCTTGATGCGTTACCCGGTGTCTACTACAGCACGCTGGTGCGCAGCGCATGGGGCGAAAGTTACATCCGCACCCTGGAGCTGATTGCCGAAGGGCAGGGGCGTGCGCTGACCAAGCAGGAAAAGGACCAGTTTCAGGGGTTTGACGAAAACCTGCAGGCACAGATGAACGGCTACAAGAAGTCCATCTTCGATGATGCAGACAGAGACAGCTTCGCGCTTTTCGAAAAGCGCCGCGAAACCTATTCGCGCATGCTCGCCGATGTTCACGGCAAGTACGATAGCGGCGACTACGCAGGCGCGCGCGCCGAATTCTATGGCGAAGTGAACCCGGTCTGGCTCACGGGCCGCAAGCAGCTCAATGATCTCATCGTGGCCAATAAACAGCTGGCTGATCAGGCCACCGCCAACATTGTCAACGCCGTGCTGGCTGCCAAGATCAGCATGATCCTGTCGCTGCTGGTGGCAGTGCTGGCGGCTGCGGCCTGCGGGCTGCTGCTGATGCGTTCGATCATGGCACCGATGCAACTGATCGTGCGGATTCTGGACATCATGCGTACCGGAGATCTGAGCACCCGCCTGAACCTGTCCCGCAAGGACGAGTTCAATGCGGTCGAAACCGGCTTCAACGACATGATGACCGAGCTGACTGCGCTGGTTGCGCAGGCCCAGCGTTCTTCGGTGCAGGTAACGACTTCTGTCACTGAAATCGCTGCGACTTCCCGCCAGCAGCAGGCCACCGTTACCGAGACCGCGGCAACCACCACCGAGATCGGCGCGACCTCGCGGGAAATTGCTGCCACCTCGCGCGACCTGGTGCGAACCATGACCGAAGTCACCTCCGCAGCAGACCAGGCGTCGATTCTCGCCGGTTCCGGCCAGCAGGGGCTGGCACGCATGGAAGACACCATGCATCAGGTGATGGGCGCTGCCAATCTGGTCAACGCCAAACTGGCGATCCTCAACGAGAAGGCCGGCAACATCAATCAGGTCGTCGTTACCATCGTCAAGGTGGCCGACCAGACCAACCTGCTGTCGCTTAACGCGGCCATCGAGGCCGAGAAGGCGGGTGAGTACGGCCGTGGTTTCGCGGTGGTCGCCACCGAAGTGCGGCGCCTCGCCGACCAGACCGCTGTCGCCACCTATGACATTGAACAAATGGTGCAGGAAATCCAGTCGGCGGTTTCCGCAGGCGTTATGGGCATGGACAAGTTTTCCGAAGAAGTGCGCCGTGGCATGTTCGAGGTCACTCAGGTCGGCGAGCAGTTGTCGCAGATCATTCAGCAGGTACAGGCGTTGGCGCCCCGTGTGCTGATGGTCAATGAAGGTATGCAGGCTCAGGCTACCGGTGCCGAACAGATCAATCAGGCGCTGGTGCAACTGGCGGATGCCAGCAGCCAGACTGTCGAATCTCTGCGTCAAGCCAGTTTCGCCATCGACGAGTTGAGTCAGGTCGCGGTCGGGCTGCGCGGTGGCGTTTCGCGATTCAAGGTCTGAACACTCCAATGACGGATCAATCGCCGAGGCGCAACGGCACGCCACTGACCACCAGCAAACTCTTTCTGCTGTTTTGCATCGGCGAAGACCGCTATGCACTGGACGCGACAGAGATTGCCGAGATCCTGCCTCGCGTGAAACTCAAGGCAATTGCCCAGGCTCCGCACTGGGTGGCGGGGATCTTTGCCCATCGCGGCGAGATCGTGCCGGTGATTGACATCAGTGCACTGAACTCCGGTCAGCCAGCGCGCTTGCGCACCAGCACCCGCATGGTTCTGGTGCATTATCGGCACGACGACGCGCACCCGGCGCAATTACTCGGGCTGATTCTGGAGCAGGCCACCGAAACGCTGCGTTGCCCGGTGTCACAGTTCAAGGCGTACGGGCTGGACAATCGCCTGTCACCTTACCTGGGGCCGGTTCGGGAGGATGAGCAGGGGCTGCTGCAATGGATTCACGTTCAGGAACTGTTGAGCGAGCCGGTTCGCGAGTTGTTGTACCCGGTGCCGCCAATCGACCTCGAACTGCTTGAGGACGCGCCATGAAGGTCGACGATTCACGCTTCTTCAGCTTCCTCAAGGAGCGTATCGGGCTGGATGTGACCTCGGTCGGCGAGGCGATCATCGAGCGTGCCTTGCGTCAGCGTGCGACGGCCGCCCATTGCCCCGACAGTGATGCGTACTGGCACCTTCTGGTGTCGTCGCCTCAAGAACAGCAGGCGCTGATCGAGGCGGTGATCGTTCCTGAAACCTGGTTTTTTCGCTACCCGGAATCGTTCGTCACACTGGGCATGCTGGCCCGTGAACGTATAGCGAGCCTTGCCGGTGTGCGCCCGTTGCGTATTCTCAGCCTGCCGTGCTCGACCGGCGAGGAACCCTATTCGATTGCCATGGCGTTATTCGATGCGGGAGTCGATGCCAGGCAGTTCAAGGTCGATGCCATTGATATCAGCCCTTTTTCGATTGCCAAGGCCGAGCACGGCATCTATGGCAAGAACTCGTTCCGGGGCAGCGACACCGGTTTTCGCGAGCGGTATTTCAACCCGGTCGCTGACGGGTTTGAAATCGCCGACAGTGTGCGCGCCTGTGTGAGTTTTCAGGCTGGCAACCTGCTCGATCCGAAACTGGCTTCGCAGGTCGCCTATGACATCGTTTTCTGCCGCAATCTGGTGATCTATTTTGATCGGCAGACCCAGCAACATGTGTTCAAGGTCCTCAAGCAACTGACCCGGGAAGACGGCCTGCTGTTCATCGGGCCGGCGGAGGGCAACCTGCTGGCAGGTATTGGCATGCGCTCGATCGGTATTGCGCAATCATTTGCCTTCCGGCATGCGCCAATCGAACCGACAGCTCCGGCTCCGGCTTGGAGCCCGGCTCCGGTAACCGCCCCGGTTGCACCGCGCCCGGCCCCCGATGCACCTGCCAGAGCGCCTGCGCCACGACCTGTCGCACGAACGTCCGCAGCGTTTGCGCCCATCGTCAAGCCGGTTGCTGTCACTGGCAATAGCGAGGTTTCGGCGCTGCTCGACAGGATTGCCGGCCTGGCCAACGAAGGCAAAAGTGCCGAGGCGCAGGCTGCCTGCGAGCGCTATCTGCAACAGCATGAGCCGGTTGCACAGGTGTTTTACTGGCTGGGCCTGCTCAGCGAAGTAGAAGGCAGCGTGGCGCAGGCTCAGGGTTTCTATCGCAAGGCGTTGTACCTGCAACCGCAGCACTCCGAATCGCTGGCCCAACTGGCTGCGTTGCTGGCCGCCCAGGGCGACAGTGCCGGGGCCCGGCGCTTGCAGGACCGTGCTGCACGTGGCGCGAATAAACAAGGAAACCATTGATGACGGGTGTGTCCGGTTTTTCCAGTCTTACCCATGACCAAGCCCTGGATATCGATGACTGCTGGAACCGTATCGGTATTCACGGTGATCGTTCCTGCCCGTTGCTTGAAGAGCACATACACTGTCGCAACTGCGCGGTTTATTCTGCGGCGGCCACTCGTCTGCTGGACCGCTACGCACTGGCCCAGGAATCGCATGAGCAGTTTCAGGGCTCTGTATTGCTACGCGACATACAGACCCGCTCCATCCTGGTATTTCGTCTTGGCGAAGAGTGGCTGGGGCTGGCTTCCCGCTGCCTCTCGGAGGTCGCCCCCAGCCAGACCATCCATTCGCTGCCGCACCAGCGCTCGCGTGCGATGCTGGGTGTCGCCAACGTACGAGGTGCTCTGGTAGCGTGCATATCGCTGGTCGAGCTGCTAGGGCTGGACAGCAATGCAGCGAGTGACCAGTCGGCGCGGGTGGTTCCGCGCATGTTGATCGTTGCTGCTGAAGGCGGCCCGGTCGTGGTACCGGTGGACGAGGTAGACGGCATTCACGCCATTGACGAGCGTGAGCTGGAAGCCGCTTCTGCGTCCGGTACTCATGCCAACGCCCGTTTTACTCGCGGCGTTCTGCAATGGAAAGGCCGAAGCCTGCGTTGGCTGGACGAAGAAGAGTTGTTGTCGGCGGTGCACCGGAGCCTTACATGACGCCAGATCAAATGCGTGACGCCTCACTGTTTGAACTGTTCACGCTGGAAGCCGATGCGCAGACCCAGGTATTGAGTGCGGGCCTGCTGGCGCTTGAGCGTAACCCGACCCAGGCGGATCAGCTGGAAGCCTGCATGCGGGCGGCACATTCGCTCAAGGGCGCGGCGCGCATTGTCGGCGTCGATTTCGGTGTGAGCGTTGCGCATGTGATGGAAGACTGTCTGGTCAGCGCGCAAGAAGGCCGTCTATTGCTGCAGGCCGAGCACATTGATGCGCTGCTGTCCGGCACTGACCTGTTGATGCGTATCGCTACGCCAGGCGGTAATAGCGTCGGTCAGCCCGATATCGACAGTTATGTTGAAAGGCTCAACGCGCTGCTGGCCTCCGGTGCTGGCGCAGCGCGCACGGTCAATACGCCGCTGCCTGACCCGGCCTCGGACGCATTGCTGGCCAGCGCGATGCAGCAGCTTGAGTCTTCAGCCCAAGGGGCTGAGCCAGTAATCAACCCTGTCCCTGATCCACTGACAGCAGAGCCGCGTCCGCCATCCAGGTCCGCCGCCAAGCCGGCTCCGGCTCCGGCTCCGGAACCGGAAGCACCTTTTACCCCCTTGGAACGTCGAGTGGCCGAGGGCGGCGAGCGTGTTTTGCGGGTCACTGCCGAGCGTTTGAACGGGCTATTGGACATGTCCAGCAAATCGCTGGTCGAGACCCAGCGACTCAAGCCGCTGTTGGCCGGTATGCAGCGCCTCAAACGCTTGCAAAGCAGCAGCGACCGCGCGCTTGAAGTGCTGGGTGCGAGCTTTGGCGAAGAAGGCCCCCCGGCTGATGTGCAAAAAGCCCTGGAAGATGCACGTAACCTGCTGTCCCAGGCGCAACAGGTGCTGGTCCAGCAAACCGCAGAGCTGGATGAGTTTGGCTGGCAGTCGGCGCAGCGCGCGCAGCTGCTGTATGACACCGCACTGGCCTGCCGCATGCGGCCCTTCGCCGATGTGCTGAACGGTCAGGCGCGCATGGTCCGCGATTTGGGGCGTGAGTTGGGTAAACAGGTACGTCTGCAGATTGAAGGGGAGAAGACCCAGGTCGACCGCGATGTACTGGAAAAGCTTGATGCGCCGCTGACCCATCTGTTGCGCAACGCGGTGGACCACGGCATCGAGTCGCCCGAAAAACGCGCGGCGTCGGGCAAGGACCCTGAAGGTCTGATTCGTCTGCAGGCATCGCATCAGGCTGGTTTGCTGGTCGTTGAGTTGAGTGACGACGGTGGCGGCGTAGACCTGGAGCGTTTGCGCCAGAGCATTGTTGAACGCAAGCTTTCGCCAGCAGAAACCGCCGCGCAGTTGAGCGAGGAGGAACTGCTGAGTTTTCTGTTTCTGCCGGGTTTCAGCATGCGCGACAAGGTCACGCAAATTTCCGGTCGTGGTGTCGGGCTTGATGCTGTGCAGCATATGGTTCGCCAGATGCACGGCAGTGTCGAGCTGCAGCAGTGGACGGGCGAGGGCAGTCGTTTCAGGATTGAAATGCCGCTGACGCTTTCAGTAGTGCGTAGCCTGGTGGTGGAAGTGGGCGGAGAAGCCTATGCCTTCCCTCTGGCCCATATCGAGCGCATGCGCGACTTGCAGCCGGATGATATTTTGCAACTGGAAGGGCGTCAGCACTTCTGGGATGAAGAGCGCCATGTCGGTCTGGTCTCGGCCAGTCAGTTATTGAATCGGCCGCCCGCCCAGAATGCCGGCGAAGCGCTCAAGGTTGTGGTTATTCGCGAGCGTGATGCAGTTTATGGCGTAGCCGTCGAACGCTTCATCGGTGAGCGTACGCTGGTGGTGATGCCGCTCGATGCGCGGCTGGGCAAGGTTCAGGACGTTTCGGCGGGGGCCTTGCTCGATGACGGTTCGGTGGTGTTGATCGTTGATGTAGAAGACATGCTGCGCTCGGTGGAAAAACTCCTGAATACCGGACGCCTGGAGCGTATTGACCGGCGCAACCGTCAGGTCGACCATGTATCGCGTAAACGGGTTCTCGTGGTCGATGACTCTTTGACTGTTCGCGAGCTGGAACGCAAGCTGCTGGTCGGTCGCGGTTACGAAGTATCGGTTGCCGTGGACGGGATGGACGGCTGGAATGCCCTGCGTGCCGGGGACTTCGATCTGCTCATCACCGACATCGACATGCCGCGCATGGACGGTATAGAACTGGTGACGTTGCTGCGCCGTGATACCCGTTTGCAGTCATTGCCGGTCATGGTTGTTTCCTACAAGGATCGTGAAGAAGACCGACGCCGCGGCCTGGACGCCGGAGCGGATTACTACCTGGCCAAAGCCAGTTTCCACGATGATGCCTTGCTCGACGCTGTTGTCGAATTGATAGGAGACGCGCAAGGATGAAGATTGCCATCGTCAACGACATGCCCATGGCCATCGAAGCCCTGCGTCGCGCGCTGGCCTTCGAGCCCGCGCACCAGATCATATGGGTGGCGTCCAATGGTGCCGATGCCGTGCAGCGCTGCGTCGAGCAGACCCCGGACCTGATCCTGATGGACCTGATCATGCCGGTGATGGATGGCGTAGAGGCCACCCGTCGGATCATGGCCGAAACACCCTGCGCTATTGTCATCGTGACCGTCGACCGCGAGCAGAACATGCGTCGCGTATTCGAAGCGATGGGGCATGGTGCGCTGGATGTGGTGGATACGCCTGCCATCGGCGGTCCTAACCCCAAAGAGGCGGCAGCACCCCTGCTGCGCAAGATACTCAATATCGACTGGCTGATCGGTCAGCGTGTCGGCCGCGAGCATGTGGTGGCTGCGCCGAGATCGGAGCCGGCGAGGCGCGACAGGCTCGTTGCCATCGGCTCCTCGGCGGGCGGCCCCGCGGCGCTGGAGATCCTCCTGAAGGGGCTTCCGGTGAGCTTTCCGGCAGCGATCGTCCTTGTGCAGCATGTTGATCAGGTGTTCGCGGCCGGTATGGCGGAGTGGTTGAGTTCCGCTTCCGGCCTGCCCGTGCGGTTGGCAAAGGAAGGCGAAACGCCGCAGCCAGGGGTGGTGCTGCTGGCCGGAACCAATCATCATATTCGTTTGCTCAAGGACGGTACGCTGGCGTATACCGCAGAGCCAGTGAATGAAGTCTACAGGCCCTCGATCGATGTGTTTTTCGAGAGCGTAACCCGTTATTGGAGTGGTGAGGCAGTCGGCGTTCTACTGACCGGCATGGGGCGCGATGGTGCGCAGGGACTCAAGGCAATGCGGGAGCGAGGTTTTCTGACCATCGCCCAGGATCAGGCAAGTTCTGCTGTGTATGGCATGCCCAAAGCGGCTGCAGCCATTGATGCTGCTGTTGAGATACGTCCGCTGCCCGCCATTGCCCCTCGCTTGGTCGAGGTATTTACTCAATGACTGCTCAGGTGCATTCACCTGTGGTCGGCGATCAGGAGAAACACTATGCATGACCTGCAGACGGATGAGATCAAGACCCCGGATGAGAACACCGCCATGGTGCTTCTGGTTGATGATCAGGCCATGATTGGCGAGGCTGTCCGGCGTGGGCTGGCTGGCCACGAATCGATCGACTTCCACTTTTGCGCCGACCCGCATCAGGCAATTGCCCAGGCCGTGCAGATTAAACCGACCGTGATTCTTCAGGATCTGGTCATGCCGGGCCTCGACGGTCTGACGCTGGTTCGCGAGTACCGCAGCAACCCGTTGACCCGCGATATCCCGATCATCGTGTTGTCCACCAAGGAAGACCCGCTGATCAAGAGCGCCGCGTTCTCGGCCGGGGCCAACGATTATCTGGTCAAACTGCCGGACAACATCGAACTGGTGGCGCGCATTCGCTACCACTCGCGCTCCTATATGACACTGTTGCAGCGTGACGAAGCCTATCGTGCCCTGCGGGTCAGCCAGCAACAGTTGCTTGACACCAACCTGGTGCTGCAACGCCTTATGAACTCCGATGGCCTGACGGGGCTGTCCAATCGCCGCCATTTCGATGAGTACCTCGAGCTGGAGTGGCGGCGTGCCATTCGCGATCAGGCGCAGTTGTCGCTGCTGATGATCGATGTCGACTACTTCAAGGCTTACAACGACAACTTCGGGCACCTGGAGGGCGACGAGGCCCTGCGTCAGGTGGCGAAAGCCATCCGCAACAGTTGCAGTCGCCCGTCCGACTTGCCCGCGCGCTACGGCGGCGAGGAGTTTGCCATGGTCCTGCCCAATACCTCTCCGGGCGGGGCGCGTCTGCTGGCTGAAAAACTGCGCCAGAGCGTGTCAGGCATGAATATCCCGCATATCGCTCCAACGCCGGGTTCCAGCCTTACCGTAAGTATTGGCGTCGCTACCGTGACGCCGCAGGTCGGGATGCACAGCCGTCAGCTGATTCTGGATGCCGACAAGGGGCTTTATCTGGCCAAGAACAACGGACGCAATCAGGTTGCGGCAGGCTGACGCCGCCAGTGGCCGGTAAAATAGGCCTCACAACGCCTGCTCGACGGGCTGCTTTCGTGGTCTTGCCTGGGGTATACTCGTCGGCTTTGAAAATTTCGCCTGCGAGTGCTGCCTACCATGGAAATCAACCCGATCCTAAACAGCATCAAGGATTTGTCCGAGCGCTCCGAAACCATTCGGGGGTATCTTTGACTACGATCACAAACATGATCGTCTGACCGAAGTCAACCGCGAGCTCGAAGATCCAAACGTCTGGAACAACCCGACCTACGCCCAGGAACTGGGGCGTGAGCGCTCCCTGCTGGCGCAGATCGTAGAAACCCTGGACGAAATGTCCTCGGGTCTGGCCGATGCCAAAGACCTGTTGCTGATGTCTGCCGAAGAAGAAGACCAGGCCGCCGTCGATGACGTCGCCGCCGAAGTCGAGCGCCTGCGCGAATCGCTGGAAAAGCTCGAATTCCGTCGCATGTTCAGTGGCGAGATGGACCCCAACAACGCCTACCTGGATATCCAGGCCGGTTCCGGCGGCACCGAAGCGCAGGACTGGGCCAACATTCTGCTGCGCATGTACCTGCGTTGGGCTGACAAGCGCGGTTTCGACGCCACCATCATGGAGCTGTCTGCCGGTGAAGTCGCTGGTATCAAGGGCGCTACCGTGCACATCAAGGGTGAATACGCCTTTGGCTGGCTGCGTACCGAGATCGGCGTTCACCGTCTGGTGCGCAAGAGCCCGTTCGACTCCGGCAACCGTCGCCACACCTCGTTCTCGGCCGTGTTCGTTTCGCCGGAAATCGATGACAACATCGAAATCGACATCAACCCGTCGGACCTGCGCATCGATACCTACCGCTCCTCCGGGGCCGGTGGTCAGCACGTAAACACCACAGACTCGGCGGTTCGTATCACCCACGTTCCGACCAACACCGTGGTCAGTTGCCAGAACGAACGTTCCCAGCATGCGAACAAGGACACCGCCATGAAAATGCTGCGGGCCCGTTTGTATGAGCAGGAAGTGCAGAAGCGCAATGCAGCGTCCCAGGCGCTCGAAGACACCAAGTCCGATATCGGTTGGGGTCATCAGATTCGTTCCTATGTGCTGGACGCCTCGCGTATCAAGGACCTGCGGACCAACATCGAACGCAGCGACTGCGACAAGGTGCTTGATGGCGATATCGACGAATACCTGATCGCGAGCCTCAAGCAAGGGCTGTAAACCGTCAGCCGACACCTCAAGTCCCTCGTCGCAAGACGAGGGCGAACCTGTGATGGAATATTTAAAGACATGAGCGACCAACAACTCGACCCGCAAGCCCTGCAACAGGAAGAAAACACCCTGATCGCCCTGCGCAAGGAAAAGCTTGCTGCAGGCCGTGCCAAGGGTCAGGCCTTCCCCAACGACTTCCGCCGCGACAGCTACTGCAACGACTTGCAGAAACAGTACGTCGACAAGACCAAGGAAGAACTGGCAGAGGCAGCGATTCCGGTCAAGGTCGCCGGTCGCATCATGCTCAACCGTGGCTCTTTCATGGTGATCCAGGACATGACCGGGCGTATCCAGGTCTATGTCAACCGCAAGACCCTGCCTGAAGAAACCCTGGCCGAGGTGAAAACCTGGGACCTGGGCGACATCATTGCTGCCGAAGGCACCCTGGCACGCTCCGGCAAGGGCGACCTGTACGTCGAGATGACCACCGTTCGCCTGCTGACCAAGTCGCTGCGTCCGCTGCCCGACAAGCACAATGGCCTGACCGACACCGAGCAGCGCTATCGCCAGCGTTACGTCGACCTGATCGTCAACGAAGACGTGCGCGAAACCTTCCGTGTGCGCTCGCAGGTTATCGCTCACATTCGCAGCTTCCTGATGAAGCGCGACTTCCTTGAAGTCGAAACGCCGATGCTGCAGACCATTCCCGGCGGTGCGGCAGCCAAGCCGTTCGAAACCCATCACAACGCGCTGGACATGGAAATGTTCCTGCGCATTGCGCCGGAGTTGTACCTCAAGCGTCTGGTGGTCGGTGGTTTCGAGAAAGTCTTCGAGATCAACCGCAACTTCCGTAACGAGGGCGTTTCGACCCGGCACAACCCCGAGTTCACCATGCTCGAGTTCTACCAGGCCTACGCCGATTACGAAGACAACATGGACCTGACCGAGGAGCTGTTCCGCGAACTGGCTCAACTGGTTCTGGGCACCACCGACGTGCCTTACGGCGACAAGGTGTTCCACTTCGGCGAACCGTTCGTGCGCCTGTCGGTGTTCGACTCGATCCTCAAGTACAACCCGGATCTGACCGCTGCCGATCTGCAGGACGTCGACAAGGCTCGTGCCATTGCCAAAAAGGCCGGTGCCAAGGTGTTCGGCTTCGAAGGCCTGGGCAAATTGCAGGTGATGATTTTCGAAGAGCTGGTCGAGCACAAGCTGGAACAGCCGCACTTCATTACTCAGTACCCGTTCGAAGTGTCTCCGCTGGCGCGTCGCAATGACGAAAACCCGAGCGTAACCGACCGTTTCGAGTTGTTCATCGGCGGCCGTGAAATCGCCAACGCCTATTCCGAGCTCAACGACGCCGAAGATCAGGCCGAACGTTTCCAGGCTCAGGTAGCCGACAAGGATGCCGGTGACGACGAAGCCATGCACTACGACGCCGACTTCGTCCGCGCGCTGGAGTACGGCATGCCGCCGACGGCAGGCGAGGGGATCGGTATCGACCGGTTGGTGATGCTGCTCACCGACTCGCCATCGATCCGCGACGTCATTCTGTTCCCGCACATGCGCCCGCAAGCGTAATCAATGAAAAAACAGCCGCCTTCAATGGGCGGCTTTTTTTAGGTGTTTTTCAGGACGATTCAAAAAGGAAGCTGTCGTGACGATTGCCAGAGAAGGGGCCGCCGGAGTAGCGAGCGCGGTGGCCAAAAGTGTCAAGTTTCAAGGCCGCAAGGCGGCCCGCGAAGGCAGTGAACAACGCAGACAGGTCATTCTCGATGCGGCCATGCGCATCGTGGTGCGCGACGGCGTGCGCGCTGTACGTCATCGCGCAGTGGCCGCTGAGGCCAGCGTACCGCTGTCGGCAACCACCTATTACTTCAAGGACATCAATGACCTGCTCACCGATGCCTTTGCCCAGTATGTACAGCGCAGTGCCGATTACCTGGCGCGGCTTTGGCAGAACACTGAAGGTATTCTGCGTGAGATGATGAGCCGCAGTTCGGGCAGCCCGACCGACCGTTTTCGGCTGGCTGACGATATTGCGCGTATGGTGATGGAGCATATCCGGCATCAATTGCTGACCCGGCGCGACTACCTGATTGCCGAACAGGCGTTCTACCACGAAGCGCTGATCAACCCGCGTCTGACCCCGCTGGTGATGGCCCATCAGGAAATTCTGCTGCAGGGCAGTTGTCAGTTCTTTCAGGTGATTGGTTCGTTGCAGCCGTATCAGGACGCTCAGGTATTGACGGGGCTAATCCGGCGCATTGAGTATCAAGGCCTGCTGCATGGCCCACAGCGTCAGGCGGACGAAGAAATGCTCTGTATTCTGACCCGGCAGATGCGTCTGGTTTTGGGAACGCCGCAGCCGGTTCGAGGGTGACTATACTTCGTTCGACGTGCTCTGGGTCGGCGGTTCAGACGGCTTGACGACCCTGCCAATTTCGATATTTTCCAGCGGTGGCGTGTTCTCATGCCGCCGAGCAGTAGCGAAACAGCCAGCCAAGGAGTACCGGTGGACGAGTATCAACAGACTATTCGTGCGTTATCGGATCGGATCGTCGTTGCACAGACGCCGATCCGCATTCTGGATGCAGTTAAATGGGATGAGACAGTTCGCAAGGACTTTCTGGCCGCCAAGGGCAAGGCGCTTCCTGCCGTGGACCGTGCCTATTACGAAAACCGTCCGCTGGGCTTTGATTCGGTCGCCTTGAAGCAAGAGTTTCAGAACATCGAGCGGGATGTAACGCGTCAACTCGGGCAGTTCAACCCGGTCGGGCAGATCATGCGCCGCATGTGCCGTGAGTACCGCATGGTGGTGCGTATGCTCGAGGCCCGCGGTACGTCCGACTTCGGCCTGATTTCGCAGGAGCTGTATGGCGCTGCGTCCGATGCCTTTCACGCCGGTGACCCGACGCTGGCCGATCTGGGCCTGATGCTCTCGGATTACCTGAACAACATTGCCGGACGCGGCGACCTGAAGGACGAGCCGAAAACGCTCACGGCCAAGGACGCTGTCTCGCTGCTGCAATCGCGTTTGAACCGTGTGTTCGGTGAGGCCGAGGAGACCATCCGGGTTTTCGAGTCCGACGGTATCGTCGCTGACGCGGCCGCGGGTGCCGACTACATCAAAATCCGCACCGACGCGATGTTCAATGAGCGTGATGTACGGGCGCTGGAGGTTCACGAAGGGCTGGTACACGTCGGCACCACGTTGAACGGGCAAAACCAGCCGATCTGTACGTTCCTGTCCAAAGGTCCGCCTTCATCGACGGTGACTCAGGAAGGCCTGGCGATTCTCATGGAAGTCATCGCCTTCGCCTCCTACCCCAGCCGTTTGCGCAAGCTGACCAATCGTACTCGTGCCATTCACATGGCCGAGCAGGGCGCTGATTTTCTGCAGGTGTTCGAGTTCTACCGCGAGCAGGGCTTCGGCATGTCGGAGAGCTACGGCAACGCCAGTCGCGTATTCCGTGGCTCGGTGCCCAACGGCTTGCCGTTCACTAAAGACCTGTCCTATCTGAAAGGCTTCATCATGGTCTACAACTACATTCAGCTGGCCGTGCGCAAGGGCAAGCTTGAACAGGTGCCGCTGCTGTTCTGCGGCAAGACCACGCTGGAAGACATGCGTACCTTGCGCCAACTGGTAGATGAAGGGCTGGTGGTGGCACCCAAATACCTGCCTGAGCAGTTCCGTGACATGAACGCGCTATCGGCCTGGATGTGCTTCTCCAACTTCCTCAACCACCTGAGCCTGGACCGTATCGAAGCGGACTACTCGAATATTTTGTAGGCCGAACTGACTATCGTGCCAATGCGCCGCGCTGCACAGTCAGGATCGGACGCAGAGCGTCCAGAACGGCATTCCCACGCTGGAGCGTGAGGAACGATAATCTTGTAACTATCGTGCCATTGCTCTGCGCCAGCACGGCGGTGATGTGGCGATGAAAACAGCAAGGAAACCCCATTTGAAACTGCTCGGAATCTTCACCCTGTTCCTCGCACTCACCGGTTGCAGTTCGATGCTGTTCTACCCCGAGCAAGGTGTTCCGTTCACACCAGACAAGGCTCGTTTACAGTATCAGGACGTGAACCTCACCGCCGCCGATGGTACGCGCCTGCATGGCTGGTGGCTGCCCGCGAAAGAGAGTGTGCCGGTCAAGGGTACGGTGCTGCATCTGCATGGCAACGGCGGCAATCTGTCCTGGCACCTTGGCGGCGTCTGGTGGTTGCCCGAGCAGGGTTATCAGGTGCTGATGGTGGATTACCGCGGTTATGGCGAGTCGCAGGGCGAACCGAGCCTGCCGGCGGTCTATCAGGATGTTCAGGCCGCTTTCGACTGGTTGAACACTGCACCGCAAGTGCAAGGCAAACCCCTTATGGTTCTGGGGCAAAGCATTGGTGGAGCGCTGGCGGTGCACTACTTGTCAGAACACCCGCAGGAGCGCTCGCGGCTCAAGGCGTTGGTGTTGGACAGCGTGCCGGCCAGCTATCGCAGCGTCGCGCGAAACTCGCTGAGCAAGTCGTGGCTGACCTGGCCGTTGAAGACGCCCTTGTCCTGGCTGATCCCGGAGGCTGACAGTGCCGTCAACGGCCTGCCACGATTGGCCGGCACACCGATGCTGATCTTTCACAGCATGGACGACACACTGGTGCCGCTCGCCAACGGTATCGAGCTGTACAAGGCCGCGCCTCCACCGCGCGTATTGCAATTGACCCGTGGTGAGCACGTACAGACGTTCGCAGACCCTCTCTGGCGTCAGGTGATGCTGCGCTATCTGGACGACCCGATGCATTTCAATGGCTTGCGTCGCCTTGCGCAAGTGCCCGACTACCCGACCCCTGCTACACCGCCAGCGCCATGAGCCGCGACCGTAACGTCAACGGCATGATTCTCAGCGCTGTCGGTGCAGTCATCGGCACCGTCGGCTGTCTGTGGTTTTACGGCTACCTGCACTTCGCAAAGCCTGAGGATGCATTGCTGCTCGGCGAATTCACTCTGCTCAAGACCGTGCCAGGCGAGGACTACAAGATCGCCGCGACGCCAGCTGTCGAGGTGGCGCAATGCGTTGATGGCGTGCTGGTGCTGTTCGACACATCGCGAAAGGGCTTGTCGGGCGTGTTGATCGATGACCACAGGCAAGCGGTGCGGTGCATCGGCCAGCAGACGCCACAGCAATAAACAAGGCGATAAATTTTCGGCATTAAAAAGCCCCGCCTGTATGCGCAGGCGGGGCTTCAGTGCAGCGGCTCAGTCGCTTATTTCATCGACGAGCGCGGTGCAACAGGCTGGTTGTCGTTGGAGATGGTGACTTCCACACGACGGTTCATGGCACGGCCCGAGTTGCTGGTGTTGTCAGCAACCGGATATTCCTTGCCGTAACCCATGGTCACAACGCGTGCTGGATCTACACCCATACGTACCAGTGCCATGCGAACCGAATTGGCGCGGCGCTCGGAAAGCGACTGGTTGTAGGAAGCAGAACCTGTGCTGTCGGTGTAGCCTTCAACGATCACTTTGCGATCAGGGTTTTCCTGAAGGAAAGCAGCCAGCTTGCCGATGTCGCCTTGAGCGGTCGGCTTCAGATCGGCCTTGTTGTAGTCGAACAGCACGTCACCGAAAGTCACCAGCGTACCGCGTTCGGTCTGCTTGGCGTTCAGGCTGTTCTTCAGCGCAGCGATCTGAGCATCACGAGCTTCCAGGCGTGCCTTGGCGCGGTCGGCAGAAGCATTCTGCAGAGCAGCTTCGGAGGTGCGCAGGGCGATGGTCTGCTTGGCCAGCTCTACGCGCTGGTTGGTCAGATAAGACAGTTGGTCAACTTTCTTGACGTCATCATCGTTACGGAAAGCCTGTTCTGCCTTGGCCAGCCATTCGCTGGCGTCTTTGGTTTCAAGCGCCGCGACTTTGGTAGCTTCCGGGTTGGTCTGCAGCGCGGTGAAGTTGCTGCGGGCCTGTTCCAGATTAGGGTTAGGCTTGGTTGCACAGGCTGCCAGGGCAACACTCATGGCCAGCAGAGCAGGGATCATCAATTGTTTACGCATAATAGGGTCGTCCTTTAATCAGTTACGAATTCATGAAAACAGAAAGGGTTCAGGGCAATCACTGCACCTGACGCAGGCCTTCTTCACGGAGTTCGTTGACGCCCTGACGAGCATCCTGCACAGCCTTGGCAGCTTTGGCGGCCTGAGATTTGCGTTCTGCTACACGAGCGTCCCACTCGGCTTGTTCAGCCAGGCGGCGAGCTTCGTCGTACTTGTGATCCTGCATGGCCAGATCAGCTTCTTTGAGCTTGTCCTGAGCCGACTTCATTTCCACCGCTGCGAATTCGGTACCGCCGGCGCTGACAGCGCTGTTGACGGCCGATTGCGAAACTGCATATTGCTCGGATGGCGGGTTACCTGCGCAACCGGCGAGGATAAAGGTGCTACCGAGCGCCAGCGCAGCCAGCTTGAGACCGCGCAGGCCTTTGAACTTGGTTTTGGCAGTTAAGGTGTTCATGGTGATCAACTCCATTGTCTGACTCCGAACGTGGTTATCCATGACAGTTGTTGCATCAAGTCCGGGCATGAGGTCGTACAACCGCCTGCTGCCTTTCGGGCTTTCCTGTAATGGTTAAAGGCTCCGACCTGCGCTGTTTTTGAATAGTTCAGATAAATATCTACTGTGTGGTCAGGAATTTTCAGGGGGCTTCAGGAAGCGGTCAGCATGTCGATCGGCATGTGAGCGGACGTCGCTGCAGGATTAATCAGGCGTTGAGGCGCGGCTTTTTGTTGAACCATTTGTCCAATTGCAGGCTTTTGGTGCACTGTTGGCAATGCGGATTCGAATTCACGTACGCCCGCGCTGTTTTGCGGGTACGCAACTGAGCCCAGACAAAAAACGGGAGAGGAACGATGGCCGATATCGATGCGCGTCTGCGCGAAGACGTTCACCTGCTGGGTGAGCTGTTGGGTAACACGATTCGTGAGCAGCGAGGCGCTGAATTCCTCGACAAGATCGAACGTATTCGCAAAGGCGCCAAGGCGGGCAGGCGCGGTTCTGCAGAAGGTGCCGAGCAACTCAGCGCCAGTGTCGACGGGTTGGGTGATGACGAACTCCTGCCTGTGGCCCGTGCGTTCAACCAGTTTCTCAACCTGGCCAATATTGCCGAGCAGTATCAGCTCATGCATCGCCGTGACTATACCCAGCCTCTGCCCTTTGAGTCGCGGGTGTTGCCCGAGCTGCTTGACCGCCTGAAAACGGAAGGTCACACGCCTGATGCCTTGGCGCGCCAACTGAGCAAGCTGGAAATCGAGCTGGTGTTGACGGCTCACCCCACCGAAGTTGCGCGCCGTACGCTCATTCAGAAATACGACGCCATCGCTGCGCAGTTGGCCGCGCTCGATCATCGCGACCTCAACAGCACCGAGCGCGCACAGATTACCTCGCGTTTGCAGCGTCTGATCGCCGAGGCCTGGCATACCGAAGAGATACGGCGTATCCGTCCCACGCCGGTTGATGAGGCCAAATGGGGTTTTGCGGTTATCGAGCACTCCCTCTGGCACGCAATTCCGAACTACCTGCGCAAGGCTGACCATGCACTGCACGCAGCGACCGGCTTGCATTTGCCGCTGGAAGCCGCGCCGATCCGCTTTGCCTCGTGGATGGGCGGAGACCGTGACGGCAACCCGAACGTCACGGCCAAAGTTACCCGTGAAGTGTTGTTGCTGGCGCGCTGGATGGCGGCTGACCTGTATCTGCGTGATGTGGATAACCTGGCCGCAGAGCTGTCGATGCAACAGGCCAGCGACGCCTTGCGGGCCAGCGTCGGTGACAGTGCCGAGCCTTATCGGGCAGAACTCAAGCGTCTGCGTGAGCGCCTGCGCGCGACGCGCAATTGGGCCAACGCCTCATTGAGCGAGACCTTGCCTGCGCCTGAAGCGGTGCTGCGAGACAACCGCGAGCTGCTGGACCCGCTGCTGCTGTGCTTCCAGTCGCTGCATGAGTGCGGCATGGGCGTGATTGCCGACGGGCCGCTTCTGGATTGCCTGCGCCGTGCCGTCACGTTCGGCCTGTTTCTGGTGCGTCTGGATGTCCGCCAGGACTCCAGTCGCCACTGTGCGGCGATGACTGAAATTACCGATTATCTGGGGTTGGGTCGCTACGAAGAGTGGGACGAGCAGACCCGCATCGACTTTCTGTTGCGCGAACTGAACAACCGCAGGCCGTTGCTGCCAAGCTACTTCAAACCGGCAGCCGACACCGCAGAAGTGCTGGCAACCTGCAGGGTAGTGGCAGCAGCTCCGGCAGCGTCGCTGGGCTCTTACGTCATTTCGATGGCAGGTTCGGCATCCGACGTGCTGGCCGTGCAGTTGCTGCTCAAGGAATCCGGGCTGCAACGGCCGATGCGTGTGGTGCCGTTGTTCGAGACCCTAGCTGACCTCGACAACGCCGGGCCGGTGATCGAGACGCTGCTCGGCTTGCCTGGCTATCGTTCGCGTCTGCACGGCCCGCAGGAAGTCATGATCGGTTATTCCGACTCGGCCAAGGACGCGGGCACTACGGCGGCGGCCTGGGCCCAGTACCGCGCGCAGGAAAAGCTGGTGGAGATCTGTCGCGAACAGCAGGTCGAACTGCTGCTGTTTCATGGTCGCGGCGGTACGGTTGGTCGTGGTGGCGGCCCCGCGCATGCGGCGATTCTGTCGCAGCCGCCAGGTTCGGTAGCCGGGCGCTTCCGGACCACCGAGCAAGGGGAAATGATTCGTTTCAAATTCGGCCTGCCGGACATCGCCGAACAGAACCTCAATCTCTATCTGGCAGCGGTGCTGGAAGCGACCCTGCTGCCGCCACCACCTCCGCAACCGTCTTGGCGGACGATGATGGACCAAATGGCCGCTGACGGGGTCAGCGCCTATCGCGCGGTAGTGCGCGAGAACCCTGAGTTCGTCGAGTATTTCCGTCAGGCAACGCCCGAGCAGGAACTGGGGCGCCTGCCACTCGGCAGTCGCCCGGCCAAGCGCCGCGAAGGTGGCGTGGAAAGCCTGCGCGCCATTCCGTGGATCTTCGCCTGGACGCAGACGCGTTTGATGCTGCCCGCCTGGTTGGGTTGGGAAGCCGCGCTGAGCAAGGCTCTGGAGCGTGGTGAGGGTACGGTGCTGGCGCAAATGCGCGAACAGTGGCCGTTTTTCAGAACCCGCATCGACATGCTGGAAATGGTCCTTGCCAAAGCTGATTCGGACATTGCCCGACTCTATGACGAACGTCTGGTCAGTGCTGAGCTGCAACATTTGGGCGCACATTTACGCGACCTATTGTCGCAGGCGTGCAATGTGGTTCTGGGGCTGACCGGGCAGAAGCAACTCCTGGCACACAGCCCTGAAACGCTGGAATTCATCAGTCTGCGCAACACCTATCTCGACCCGTTGCATTTGCTCCAGGCCGAGCTGCTGTCCCGCTCCCGCAGTCGCGAAGCCAGTCTGGACAGCCCTCTGGAACTGGCGCTGCTGGTGTCTGTAGCCGGGATCGCTGCTGGTCTGCGTAACACTGGTTGAGCACGCGCGTTACTTTAATTGCCGGGCCGTTTTGGCCCGGCATTGGCAAGACCGGGTTTGCAGGTTGGCCTGCCGGAAACGTTGATACAGATCACGCCGCTCGACAATCGGGGCGCGCAAGCCGGTGCGCACGCGGTTAATGCGACTTTTGGCGGCTTGTGCGGCCTCGGTCGGCTGTGTATCTTGATCAGCCTTTCGGCCTGTTGGCCTGATTATTTTTAGATTGGCCCCCGAGGCGAATCCGTTGATTTCACTATAAAAATTTTGAGGAGCATGACGATGCGCGTGATTCTGCTAGGAGCTCCCGGGGCCGGTAAAGGTACTCAGGCAAAATTCATCACTGAAAAGTTCGGCATCCCGCAGGTTTCGACAGGCGACATGCTGCGCGCTGCAGTCAAGGCTGAAACCGAGCTTGGCCTGAAGGCCAAGAGCGTCATGGACTCGGGTGGTCTGGTTTCCGATGACCTGATCATTGGTCTGATCAAGGATCGTCTGGCCCAGCCGGATTGTGCGAACGGCGTTCTGTTCGACGGCTTCCCGCGCACCATTCCTCAGGCCGAAGCCCTGTTGAAAGCAGGTCTGGAAATCGACCACGTGCTGGAAATCGCCGTTGATGACGAAGAAATCGTCAAGCGCATGTCGGGCCGCCGGGTTCACGAAGGCTCTGGTCGCATCTATCACACCATCTTCAACCCGCCGAAAGTCGAGGGTATCGATGATGTGACTGGCGAACCGCTGCTGCAGCGCAAGGACGACGTCGAAGAGACCGTGCGCCATCGCCTGTCGGTCTACCATGCCCAGACCAAGCCGCTGGTCGAGTTCTACAGCAAGCTGGAAGCGAAGGATGGCAAGCCCAAGTGCAGCCATATTCCTGGCGTCGGCTCGGTTGAAGAGATCACTGCAAAAGTACTGGAAGCCCTGAAGTAAGACTTTCAGTCTGAACAATAAATGGCCCGCTTGCGGGCCATTTGTCATTTATACTGCTGCACTTTTTCACCCTGACCATGACGGAAACACCGATGACCACCTTGCTGGCCCTGGACACCGCCACTGAAGCCTGCTCGGTCGCTTTGCTGCACGACGGCAAAGTGCTGAGCCACTACGAGGTGATCCCGCGCCTGCATGCCCAGCGGCTGCTGCCGATGATCAAGGACCTGCTGGCCGAGGCGGGTATCGCGATGTCGGCGCTGGATGCCATCGCGTTCGGGCGCGGCCCTGGCGCTTTCACCGGCGTGCGCATTGCCATTGGCGTCGTGCAAGGTCTGGCATTTGCGCTGGAGCGCCCGGTATTGCCTGTTTCCAATCTTGCCGTGCTGGCCCAGCGTGCCTTTCGTGAGCATGGCGTGTCTCAGGTGGCATCGGCCATTGATGCGCGCATGGATGAGGTGTACTGGGGTTGCTATCACGAGACAGCCGGGGAGATGCGTCTGCTCGGCAACGAGGCGGTCATGGCACCCGAATTGGCAACGCTACCTGCGCACGCCAGTGGACAATGGTTTGGTGCCGGTACCGGCTGGGGCTATGCCGAGCGCATTCCGGTGAGTCTTGCCGGGCATGACGCAGGCATGCTGCCCCATGCGCAGGACTTGTTGACGCTGGCGTCCTTCGCCTGGACGCGTGGTGAAGCGCTGCCAGCCGACGACGCCCAACCTGTCTACCTGCGGGACAAGGTTGCAACGCCCAAAGCGCGTTGATGTGATTGGCGTCAAGGCACGCCATAGTGTTCTGCTGTCATGCCCGTCCAAGTCATGCTATTCCGTCTATAGCTGGAAAAATATCAATTCACCAGCTACCGTTTATCGTCTGAATGGTCTTTAATCTCATTTGGCGAAAACAATTTGCAATATGTGTGGTCTAGTTATCGTTAAGCAATTTGCGAACTACAAGGCAGTAACGCTAAATTGCCACTATCGACGCCGAGTATATAATCGATGCGCATAGACGGAACCTCATCACGCTCTTACCCCATCAAGCGCAAGCCGCAGAAAACGCCTTCGACCGTTGAAGGCTCTTTCGAGGAAGTCGTAGTTGATGCCGAGTTGCCGCCGCCTCCTGCGCAGGCTCGTCGCGATGCGGGTGACTCACCGATAGGCAGCACTGCCAATGTGCCTGCGCGTCCGCAAGACATCATTTTCCCGCGCTCCATGAGCTCTCGTGTCGCTCACGCACTGGCCAGCTACCTGACCACCGCCAGCTTTGTCGATTGGGACCTTGAAGTATCGGGGCTCGATCTTCACGTTTGACTGTGTCTCGCCTGCCTTACTACCTCGGTTGTCCGTCATGGAGTGAAAACGCCTGGCGAGACTCGTTGTACCCGGAAGACGCCCGCCCCAATGATTTCCTGAATCTCTACACTCAGGTATTCAACGCTGTCGAAGGCAACACCACATTCTATGCCCGTCCCGCTGCCACAACGGTGCAACGCTGGGCAGAAACGATGCCCGACGATTTTCGTTTCACCGCCAAATTCCATAAAGACATCAGTCATAACGGCGACCTTCGTGAGCAGGTGGGCGCCGCTGAGGAATTCATCCGTCTGCTTGCGCCTCTGGGCGGGCGGATCGCACCGTTCTGGCTGCAGTTGCCCGCTAGCTTTACACCGCAGCGTCTGGCCGAGCTGGCCGGTTTTCTTGATGAACTCAATGTGCCGCTCGCCGTAGAAGTGCGCAACATGGCGTTTTTCATGAAGGGTGATGAAGAGCGCATGCTCAATCGCCTGCTGCTGGATCGAGGCGTCGAGCGCATCTGTCTCGACTCCCGGGCATTGTTCAGCTGTGTCTCGAGCGATCCCGCAGTCCTGCACGCGCAATCGAAAAAGCCCAAGGTGCCGCCTCGTCCGGCTGCGCTGACGCTGTTTCCCCAGGTCCGTTTCATCGGCGGTCCTGACCTGGAGGCCAATGATCAGTTTTTGGTGCAGTGGGTGGAAAAGGTCGCCGTGTGGATCGAAGAGGGGCGCACGCCTTATGTCTTCCTGCACACCCCTGACAACATCAAGGCTGCCGAGCAGGCCATGCGTTTTCACCAGCAACTGATGGCGCGATTGCCTGGCTTGCCGGCATTGTTCGAGCTGGATCGCGGGCCTCAGGTGGAACAGTTGGGCTTGCTCTGAGGTCTTCCAGGTGTGGGCTGACAGAGCCCGACCTTGTGGAGAGCCCGCTAATGGATTCGCAACTGCGCTGTTTGCTTGCCATTTACAAACCCTTCTTCAAATTCACCCCTGTTGTCTGGGGCATGGGCTGAGCATGCGTGTGCTTCTGGTATTCCTGCTGAGCTGTGCAATGGGGGCGTTCGCAGTCTGGCGAGGCTGGGTCGATGTGCCTGCGCGCTGGAACCCCTGGGCGCCTTTGGATGTGCGGGCCGAGCCCAATTTTCTGACGTCTTACAAGCTGTCACGACTGCACAACGACCCTGCGCTGTGCGACCAGGTGCTGAGTACGTCCGGGCTGCGTTTCAGTCGTCAGGCCGACAGTGAACCTTCTGCTCGCTGCCCTCTGGAAAATACCCTGCGCATTCAGGGCGGCGACGTGGCGCTGAGCAGCAGTTTCCTGGCCAGTTGCCCATTGGCGGTGGCCTATGCGCTGTTCGATATCCACACCTTGCAGCCCGCTGCCCAAGCGGTTTTCGGTCAGCGGGTAGCGCGGATCGATCACTTGGGCAGCTTTGCCTGCCGCAATATCTACAATCGCGCCAACGGCCGGCTCAGTCAGCACGCGACCGCCAATGCACTGGATATGGCAGGTCTTCGCCTCGCAGACGGTCAGCGCATCGGTGTTCTCAAGGACTGGAACGACGAAGGGGACAAGGGGCGTTTTCTGAGGCTGTTACGTGACGGTGCCTGCAAAAATTTCAGTACGGTGCTCGGGCCTGAGTACAACGCGGCGCATCGCGATCATTTTCACGTCGACATGGGGCGCTGGTCGGTGTGTAGGTAGCGGGCCTGTAAGCTGCCGGCAAGAGCATTGGGGCTTATGCCGCTGCAGGATCAGCGGGCGAGCCCAGCCGTTCTCGTAGTCGAACTGGCGTTGTTGGGCAGCAATGGTCTGCTCATCCAGAGGCAGGGCAGGCTTGTCGGCCAGTTCCCATTCGAATTCGGCGATTGGCAGGTGCAATGGGCGCGGTTGAGGGCCGGGGCCCGGGTTGACGCTGTCGCTGTACGGGTTCAGAACGGTAGGGCGTACCCAGTGGCTCTCGAATTCCAGATGACGTTGTTGTTCGATCAGCTCAGCCATGCTGAAGGGCTCGGCAGGCGGCGGCAGCAAGTCAAGGTCGAACTCGGCAATCGGCAGGAACAGCGGCTCAGGTGGTTTGACCTCGGTGTCGGTGACCGGGCAGGCACGTTGCTCGACAATCTTGCTCAGGGTTTTTGCGCCAGCGACCGGTTCGCCTGTTTCAACATCCACTTCAACGGCCGTCGGGTGCACCGGCACGGGAGTGCTTTCACTGACCTGATCCGCCATCGCTCGGGCAAATGCATCCGACCACAGCTGCGTCACACCACCCAGTGTGCGGCTGTTGCGAACGCTAAAGTCGCCTGAGTGCGACAAATAGCCGATGGATGATTGAACAATCTCTGACATAGCGATCAGTACTGGCCTTGGGTCTGGCAAAATGCCGGATACTTGGTTATCGGCAGACTTTGCCGATCATTAACAATTTTTGAGTGTGTGGGCGTAATGATTGAGCAGCAAACAGGCAGTCGTATCCGGGTCGAAGCGCTCGCGGTCGCAGGGCAGGAGCAGGCGGAGCATTGGGCGCAGCGTCTAGGCTTGCCGTTGAACGGCGCGGAAGCTGATTTTGCGTTGCAATCGACCGACGATGGCCTGCAATTGCAGCAGTTGGGCGACGATGCGCCTGGCGCTGTGCGAGTTGATTTTGTCGAGGGTGCAGTGGCACATCGTCGTCTGTTTGGCGGTGGCACCGGGCAAATGATTGCCAAGGCCGTCGGTATTCAGCCAGGCGTTCGTCCCAGCGTGCTGGATGCCACGGCAGGTTTGGGCAAGGATGCGTTCGTGCTGGCAAGTCTTGGTTGCGAGCTGAGCCTGATCGAGCGTCAGCCGATTATTGCTGCACTGCTGGAAGACGGTCTGGCGCGCGGACGCGATGATCGTGATGTGGGTGCGATCGTTGCCCGGATGCATTTGTTGACCGGCAACTCCATTGAAATCATTCGTGGCTGGACAGCGGAGCCGCCGCAGGTCATTTACCTCGACCCGATGTTCCCGCATCGGGAGAAAACCGCTCTGGTCAAAAAGGAAATGCGCCTGTTCCGGCCTCTGGTCGGCGATGACATGGATGCGCCTGCATTGCTGGAAGCGGCTCTTGCGCTTGCCACCCACCGTGTTGTGGTCAAACGCCCGCGCAAGGCCCCCTGCATTGACGGGCCAAAGCCAGGTTATGCGCTGGATGGAAAATCCAGCCGCTACGACATCTACCCGAAGAAGGCCTTGAAGCCTAAGGCAGTCAAAGACGATAGCGGTGCATAGCGCCTGTAGCGTCGATGGCCTGAGCCCGAATCAAACGCAGATGCGCCCGTGAATACAGGCGCTAACCCTGCACTCAAAGTGCGCCAAATACCTTCTTCGCCAGGCCTGTAGCGGCCGCCGCCGGGTTGGCGCGAATACTTTCTTCCTGTTTTGCAATCATCTCGAACAGCCCGTTCAGCGCTTGTTCGGTCACGTAGCTTTCAAGGTTGGCATTTTTGCTGTCCAGCGCGCCAAATGCCGCCGCCTTGCCGGCGAATGCGTTGTACTTCTGTGCCAGACCGACTTGATCGGTAGATTTCTTGACGATAGGCAGGAATTTGGCGCGGATCTGTTCGCGGCTGGTGCTGTTGAGGTACGGGGTGGCCGAGTCCTTCCCGCCGCTTAAAATGGCCTTGGCGTCGGTCACGCTCATCTTTTTCACGGCGTCTACCAACAACGCCTGAGCCTGAGGCACTGCAGCTTCGGCGGCCTGGTTCATGCTGGTTTCCAGCTGATCGACCTGAGCACCCATGCCAAGCATTTTCATTTTTTTCGCGACCTGACCGAGTTTGCCTGGCAGCTCGATACGCACCGCTTCATTCTTGCTGAAACCGCCGGGAACACCGAGCTGTTTGACCGCGACCTGTGCGCCTTGGGTCAGCGCGTCTTTGAGACCACCGGTCGCATCCGATTGCGAGAGGTCGTTCAGCGACAGGGCGAAGACGTTGGCCGACAGCAGCAGCCCGGCGCATAGACCAGCGAAGGTGAACGAAAAGCGAGGCATGAGAGCGTCCTTGTGAGAAGTGGGTACGGGATCAAGCGTATCAGGAACTTGCGGTATCCACCCGAAGCCTGAAAGAAACAGTGCTGTTTAGTGCCGATGGAAATGATGCGGTGTGCAACAACAAAAACATCAACGGCGCGTTGAAAACGCGCCGTTGATGAAAGCCTTTGCAGCGAAGAACAATCAACCGTTCACTTGAATGACCTTGATCTTCAGACCGCTCTGATCCTGCGGTATAGCCCAGTTCAAACGGCAATGGCACTTGCTGGGTAATCTGTGTTTCGCTGGCGTCAATGACAGTGGCTGGCGCGTCAGCCAGGTTGATGTCACTCAGGGTGACAATCAACTTGCAGCCAGTTGGCAGAGAGCGGCGTGGCAGGTAATAAACTTCACCCTGAAGACGTACCAGGGGTTCGCTGGACATTTCAATTTCCTTATTGAGTGTGATGAGTACCAGTCATGGGTACAAACCACACCTTAGCAGCGGCCGGGGAGCATAAAACACGTGTCTAAAGATCCCCGGCTAATTGCGGAAAAGCCCTACGCTACCCCTTCACCATTTCCCGCATCCTGCTCTTCTTCATTGCTGTGTAACGCCACTTGCCGTATCGACAGACGGATTTCGGCCGGTAACACCCGCTTGGCCGCACCTTCTGCCAGTTCGCCCAGCATCGGGTGATAGCTCAGCTTGCCGGCGCTGTCCTTGCGCAGCACGCCCAGGTCCAGCAAGGTCTGGATGAAGTGCCTGAATAGACTCTTGTCGAAGAACTCTGGTGCATTAAGGCCATGCAGAATAGACAGGCGCTGGGCCATGACCGTACACAGGTCTTCCAGCTGCTCGGCGCTCAACGTGTTCTGTCCACTGTTGAGCAACAAGGCGATTGCCATGTAGAAGCGCTGCAGGGTCTGCGCGATGGCCCGTGACAACAGGGTCAGCAGCACGAACTCGCGGGAGCTGGGCTCCGGACGCACATAGACGTCCTTTTTGAAGCGCAGCAAGCCTTGCTCGACGAACGCAGCCAGCCATTGATCGACCACCTCATCCAGCTCGCTCAGCGGCCAGCGAATGAACAATTCAGATTGCAGGAACGGGTACAGCGCACGCGTGTAGCGCAGGATCTGTTCGCGGCTCATGCGCGACGAGCTCTGGAAAAAGCTGGCCAGCAATGAGGGCAGGGCAAAGATGTGCAAGACGTTGTTGCGGTAGTACGTCATCAGGACTGCATTCTGTTCGTTGAGGTACAGAATTTTGCCCAATGCATCTTTTTGTTCGGCGAGCAGGTCCATGCCTTTGACGTGCTCGATCAGCGAGCGCCCGTCGCCTTCCGGCAACGTGGTGTGCGGCGAGTAAGGTACGGCGCGCAGCAGCGTCAGGTAAAGGTCGAGAACACGCTCCATGGCCTGATCGTCCAGCGCGAGCCTTTGCGTTGACAGCAAGGCCACAGCAACCAGGTTCATCGGGTTGACGGCGGCGGCTTCATTCAGGTGCTGGGCCACACGTTCACCCAGCCTATGAGTGGTTTCGCTCAGCCATTCCGGGCGAAATTGCGGTGCCAGCGCCTGCTCGCGCCAGTCCGGTTGTTCGCCGTCAAGAAATTCGGCCAGCTTGATGGGGGCACCGAAGTTCACCGATACCTGGCCGAAACGCTGCTTCAGCGCACCGATGACTTTGAATATGTCGAAGATCGACTCTTTCTTCTTGGTCGCTCCGCGCAATTCGCCCAGATAGGTACGGCCTTCCAGCACGCGCTCATAGCCGATGTACACCGGAACGAACACAATCGGCATCCGCGAGTTGCGCAGGAAGCTGCGCAGGGTGATGGCGAGCATGCCGGTTTTCGGTTGCAACATGCGCCCGGTCCGCGAGCGACCGCCTTCGACAAAGTATTCGACCGGGAAACCCTTGATGAACAGTGTGTGCAGGTACTCGGTGAAAACCGCTGTATACAGCGGGTTGCCCTTGAATGTGCGGCGCATGAAAAACGCCCCGCCACGGCGCAGCAGGCTGCCGACGACCGGCATGTTCAGGTTGATGCCGGCAGCGATGTGCGGCGGCGTGAGCCCGTTGCGAAACAACAGATAGGACAGCAGCAGGTAATCGATATGGCTGCGGTGGCAAGGGACGTAAATGACTTCATGCCCTGGCGCCACTTCCTGCACGCCTTCGATGTGGCTGACTTTGATGCCGTCGTAAATCTTGTTCCAGAACCAGCTGAGGACGACTTCCATGAAACGGATGACGGAATAGGTGTAGTCCGAGGCGATCTCGTTGCCGTAGCTCAGCGCCCGGTCCCGTGCCTTGTCCTGCGTAATGTTCTCCCGTTCGGCTTCTTCGATGATCGCCTGCTTGACCAGCGGCTCGTCCAGCAGCCCTTTGACCACGGTGCGCCGGTGCGAAACGTCCGGGCCGATGACCGCGCTTTTCAGGTTGCGAAAGTGCACGCGCAGAAGACGCTGGGTCATGCGCAGGGTCAGTTCGTAACCTTTGTTTTCACCCACCAGCTCGCGCATGTGAATGGGCGCGGAAAACTGTACACGGGTCTTGCGACCCAGAATCAGAATGCTGACCAGACGACGCAAGCGACCGGTCACTGCCCAGCTGTCGGCGAACAGCAGTTTCCAGGCGCTGGACTCGCGGTCAGGTGACTGCCCCCAGAACACACTGACCGGGATGATCTGCGCATCTTCGCCGGGATTCTGGCTCACGGCTGCGACCAGACGCTCCAGTGTCGGCGGTGCGCCGCGCTTGTCCTGGCGGCCAAGCCAGTCAGGCGCCGGAGTCAGGTAAAAGAATGCAGCTGGCTCTATCAGGTTGCCGACCGCTATCGACAATACGGGGCGAGGCAGGCCAGCCTTGCGACATTCGGTGTCGATCACCGCCAGATCGCTGATCGACGGCGACTGCAGGGCATAGAACACCGGACGGCTACGGTCCAGGTTGAGCGTAAAAGACGACTGATTGATGGTTTCCGAGCGCACCCAGAGATACAACAATCGGCGCAGGGTGCCGAACACAAGACGACGGAACGGAGAACGGGTCATACGGCTTCTGCTGAGTAAGGGACGGGCGACTGCCCGAGATGGGCGTCAGTGTGACGTATCCCGAAGCGATCGGCAAAAAGCCTGGTGTTTGTAGAAGAGTAAAGACTGAGCGGCCACCTTCGAGAGCCACGACGGCACATCCTGATGCCGTCGCTGCAAAAGGCTTACGAGGTGCGCCAGGTGATTTCTTCCTCGCCATCGGCGCTGACGCGTATCCAGCGGTCGGCGGTTTCATCGCTTTCTTCTTCAACCCAGGTGCCGGGTGCGCAGCGCACTTCGACGTTCAAGACTTTGAATGCCGCACGGGCGCAGGCGATGTCGTCTTCCCACGGGGTCTGATCGCTGTCCAGATGCAGACTGTTCCATTTACCGACTGCTTTGGGCAGCCAGGTTACGGTCACATTGCCGGCCTTGCACTTCCAGGTCTGGCCTTTCTGGTTCCAGTCACTGCACGGGCCCAGGGCGACGCTCAACCATTGGGCGATGGCCTTGTGGTCGACGTCTTCGTCTTTCAGGTAAATCTCGATATCGGGTTGGCGCATGGGTGCCTCTGTTGAATGCTTATTGCAGCACGAAATAATCGTAGCGCATGGAAACGGTGACCTTGAAAGGTCCTGATTGCTCAATGACGGCAGTCCGGCGCTCGGCGCTGGCGCGCCACCCGTGAGGCGTCATGGCCAGCAGATCGGCACGGGACTGGCCGTCGATCAGCTTCAGCGTATAGCGCAGGGTTTCGCTGTGTTGCAACTGCATGCCGGGTGGCACCAGAGACAGGTGCTTGTCGTCGGCATAATCGCGGACCTCATCATAAAGCTGCTGACGCAGTTCCATGAGATGTTCGCTGGTCGGGCCGACCCGCATCAGTCCGCCGCCAGGCGTCAGCAAGCGCTTGGCTTCAAGCCAGTCCAGCGGGCTGAACACACTGGCCAGAAACTGACAGCTGGCATCCGGCAAGGGAACACGGGCCATGCTGGCAACCATCCAGGTCAGCCTGGGGTCACGACGGCAGGCGCGTTTCACGGCTTCGCGGGAGATGTCCAGCGCATAGCCGTTGGCATGGGGCAGGGCCTCGGCTATTTGCGCGGTGTAATAACCTTCGCCGCAGCCGATGTCCAGCCAGTGCGCGGGGGAGCGCTCGGCGGCCAGTTCAGCCAGCCGCCGGGCTACCGGGGCGTAATGCCCGGCGTTGAGGAAGTCCCGCCGTGCTTCAACCATGGCCTGATTGTCGCCGGGGTCGCGGCTGTTCTTGTGCTGCACCGGCAACAGGTTCAGATACCCCTGACGTGCACGGTCGAAGCGGTGGTTGGCCGGGCATACCACGCCGTTGTCGGCGGTACTGAGCGGCGCAGAGCAGATCGGGCAGGTCAGCATCAGGCGAGCAACTTGACCAGGGTCTGGTAGTAGATCTCGGTCAGCACGTCGAGATCGCTGGCCAGAATCCGCTCGTTGACCTGGTGAATCGTCGCGTTGACCGGCCCCAGTTCAACCACTTGCGTACCCAGGGTCGCGATGAAACGGCCGTCGGAGGTTCCGCCGCTGGTCGAGGCTTTGGTGTCACGGCCCGTGACGCTTTTGATGCTGGACGACACGGCGTCCAGCAATGCGCCCGGCTCGGTCAGGAACGGCAGGCCGGACAACGCCCAGTTCACATGCCAGTCCAGCTCATGCTTGTCGAGGATGGCGGCGACACGCTGCTGCAAGCCTTCGACGGTCGACTCGGTCGAAAAACGGAAGTTGAATACTGCCACCAGATCACCCGGGATGACATTGGTTGCACCCGTGCCGGCGTTCAGGTTGGAGATCTGGAAGCTGGTTGGCGGGAAGAAATCGTTGCCATGGTCCCAGTGCTCTGCAGCCAGTTCGGCAAGTGCCGGAACTGCAAGGTGAATAGGGTTCTTCGCCAGATGCGGGTAAGCCACATGGCCCTGTTTGCCGCGCACGGTGAGGGTGGCGCCCAGCGAGCCACGACGCCCGTTCTTGACCACATCGCCCACCAGCGTGGTGCTCGAAGGTTCGCCGACGATGCACCAGTCCAGACGCTCCTTGCGCGCTGCCAGACGTTCGACGACAGCCTTGGTGCCGTGGTGCGCCGGGCCTTCTTCGTCACTGGTGATCAGGAATGCCACCGAACCCTTGTGATTCGGGTGATCGGCTACAAAGCGCTCGGCGGCCACGAGCATGGCTGCCAGGCTGCCTTTCATGTCCGCTGCACCGCGTCCGCAGAGCATGCCGTGCTCGTCGATCAACGCATCGAACGGGTCGTTCTGCCAGTTCTCCACCGGGCCGGTAGGGACCACGTCCGTATGACCTGCGAAACACAGTACCGGGCCGTCGGTAGTGCCGTGTGTGGCCCAGAAGTTATCGACGTCTTCGATACGCATGGGCTCCAGCTTGAAGCCGGCATTGCCCAGGCGTTGCATCATCACTGCCTGACAGTCGGCATCGACCGGCGTCACTGACGGGCGGCGGATCAGATCGCAGGCAAGTTGAAGGGTGGGCGACAGGTCGGTAGGGGCAGTCATGTACAGAACTCCGGTAGCAAGACTTTGGGCGCGAAAAGGCGGATATCTTAAAGCAAAACGACGACCTGGGGCCGTCGTTTATTGTGTGCTGTGGATATGTCAAGCAGTCGACAGCGCAGGGTGGGTCGCGTGAGCAGACAGGACGGCCATAATGATGGCTGCCAGATAAGGGAGGGATTGTGCGAACAGCATGGCTATCCAGAATCTCGGGCCCGGACCGGAAGTCTCGTCTCTTATTTGCTCGCGGGTCGGACAAATATGTTTGTAGAGGCTTTGCGCGGAGCGAAAGGGGTTATATGAGAGGCCCGAGATAGTTTTTGCCCCGTCAGCCCTGATTTCGACGGGGCGACAAGCCGGGTGCCTTAACCCCCTACAAACCCCTATAATGCGCGCCGGTTTTTGAGGTATTGATCATGAGCGCAGAAGATCCACGTTTCGCTGGCATCGCCCGTTTGTACGGCATTGAAGGCCTGGCGCGCCTGCGCGCGGCTCATGTGGCAGTGGTCGGTATCGGCGGCGTGGGCTCGTGGGCGGCGGAAGCCATGGCACGCAGTGGTGTGGGCGAGATTTCGCTGTTTGACATGGACGACGTCTGTGTCAGCAACAGCAACCGCCAATTGCATGCACTGGACAGCACAGTCGGTCGGCCGAAGGTTGAAGTGATGGCCGAGCGGATTCGCGCGATCAATCCTGATTGCATCGTGCATGCGGTTTCTGATTTCGTGACCCGCGACACGATGGCTGAGTGCATCACCCCGGACATGGATTTCGTGATCGACTGTATCGACAGCGTCAACGCCAAGGCAGCACTGATTTCGTGGTGTAAGCGGCGCAAGATCCAGATGGTCACCACCGGTGGTGCCGGTGGGCAGATTGATCCAACCCTGATTCAGATCGCCGACTTGAACCGCACGTTCAACGACCCGCTGGCCTCCAAGGTACGTTCCACCCTGCGTAGCGACTATGGCTTTTCGCGCACGCCTAACCGCCACTACAGCGTGCCTTGTGTGTTCTCCAGCGAACAGCTGCGCTATCCCAAGCCTGATGGCAGTATTTGCCTGGAAAAGAGGTTCGTCGGTGAGGGTGTAAAGCTCGACTGTGCAGGCGGCTTCGGCGCGGTGATGATGGTCACTGCCACGTTCGGCATGGTCGCCGCCACGCGTGCAGTGGACAAGCTGGTTGCAGGTGCGCGACGGCCTTCGGAGCGGGTCAAGCCAGCGGTTGCAACGCCCGATCAGGCTTGAGTCAGCTGACGCATCTTCTGTAGCACGGCATTCAGGCCGTTGCTGCGTGACGGTGAGAGCTGGCGACCAAGGCCCAACTGATCGAACCAGTCAGACAAGTCCACGGCTTCCAGCTCCGGGGCCGACAGACCGTTAACGCGGGCCAGCAGTAGCGCCACCAGACCTCGAATCAGCCGGGCGTCGCTGCTGGCCCGGAACAGCCAGGCTCCTGCGCTGACTTCGCCCGTCAGCCAGACCTTGCTTTCACAGCCGTGTACCAGATTGTCGTCCGTCTTTTCTTCGTCGCTCAACGAGGGGAGGCGATCCCCCCATTGCATGAGCAAGCGTGCGCGCTGTTCCCAGCTCTGTGGCTGGGAAAAGCTGTCGAGCGCGGTCTGCGCCAATGCGGGGAGAGTCATCGAAGCAGCTCCAGTGCCTGATCCAGTGCGCTGAAAAACCGCAGCAAGTCATCTGAATCATTGTAGAGCGCAAGTGAAACACGAATTGCGCTGGGCAGACCGAGTGTATCGAACAGTGGCATCGCGCAGTGACGACCAGCGCGCACGGCAATACCCTGTTCGGTCAGCAAATGAGCCAGATCGGCGTTGTGTATGCCGTCCACGACGAAACTGGCCAGTGCCAGGTCCGGTGAGCCCAATACCTGAATACCTTCACGCCTTTGCAGGCCTTCAAGCAGGCGACGGTGCAGATTTGCTTCGTGTTCCGCGACCGCCTGATGATCAAGGCTTTCCAGGTAAGCCAGCGTAGCGCCCAGACCGATCACGCTGGCGATGGGCGGGGTGCCCGCTTCAAAGCCCAGCGGGGCCGGGCGAAATTTCGCGTGTTGATAATCGGCGGTCAGCACCATCTCGCCGCCGAACTGCCAGTGCGTCAGGTTCGGTAGCGCGTCGCTGCGTCCGTACAGCACACCTAGCCCTTCCGGACCATAAAGCTTGTGGCTGGAAAACACATAAAAGTCGCAGCCCAGTGCCTGTACATCGTGGCGTCCATGCACCACACCTTGTGATCCGTCCACGACCGTGAGCGCACCTTGCGCTTTCGCCAGTGCGATAAGGCGGGCGAGCGGCTGCCAAGTGCCGAGCACGTTGGACAGCTGACTGACTGCGAGCAGACGCGTGCGAGGGCCGATCAGACTGGCCGCAGCATGGCAGTCGATTACACCATCGGGATCGAGCGGCAGTATCACCAGTTTCAGGCCGCGGCGCTGAGCCAGTTGCTGCCACGGCAGCAGGTTGGCGTGATGTTCCAGTGGGCTAATGGCGATCTCGTCGCCCGCAGTGAAACTATGCTCCAACCCATAGGCCAGCAGGTTGAGCGCAGAAGTGGCCCCGTGGGTAAAGATGATTTGTCCGCTCTCGCCGGCATTCAGCCAGTGCGCGGCCTTGCCACGGCTGGCTTCAAACGCCTGGGTGGCGTGTGCGCCCGGCAGATGCTGGGCACGATGCACGTTGGCGGCACCGTTGACGTAGTAATGAGTCAGGGCATCGATCAGCGCCTGGGGTTTTTGCGTGGTGGCGGCGTTGTCCAGATAGGTCTGGCCTTGCCGTTGCAGGGCGGCGATAGCGGGGAAGTCGCCACGCCAGGGAGAAATGAGGGGCATTGTTCGTCCAGCGTGTGGAGGCGGGTTCAAGGCCGCAGCCTTGAACCCACACACAGCATCAGTTATGAGCGTGCAGTGCTTCGTTCAGCTCGATGGCCGACTTGTGGGTTTTGCATTCCACTGCGCCGGTCTGCGAGTTGCGACGGAACAACAGGTCGTTCTGGCCTGCCAGCTCGCGTGCCTTGACGATCTTGACCAGTTCGTTGTTTTCATCGAGCAGCGCGACCTTGGTGCCGGCGGTCACATACAGACCCGATTCCACGGTATTGCGATCGCCCAGCGGAATACCGATGCCGGCGTTGGCACCGATCAGGCAGCCTTCGCCAACCTTGATGATGATGTTGCCGCCACCCGACAGCGTACCCATGGTCGAGCAGCCGCCACCCAGATCCGAGCCCTTGCCGACGAATACGCCTGCAGAAACGCGGCCTTCGATCATGCCCGGGCCTTCGGTGCCGCCATTGAAGTTGACGAAGCCTTCGTGCATGACGGTGGTGCCTTCGCCGATGTAAGCGCCCAGACGTACGCGAGCACTGTCAGCGATACGAACGCCGCTCGGTACGACGTAGTCGGTCATTTTCGGGAATTTGTCGACCGAGAACACTTCCAGCAGTTCGCCTTTAAGGCGTGCTTCAAGCTGACGTTCGGCCAATTCGGCGAGATCGACCGCGCCCTGGCTGGTCCAGGCTACGTTTGGCAGCAACGGGAAGATACCTGCCAGGTTCAGGCCGTGTGGCTTGACCAGGCGATGCGACAGCAGGTGCAGCTTGAGGTAAGCCTCTGGAGTCGACGTCAGGGTTGCGTCTTCAGCCAGCAGGGTGGCAACCAGCGGCTTCTGGCTTTCCGCCAGACGAGTCAGCAGCGCGGCCTGGGTCGCGTCCACGGATTTGACCGCCTCGGCCAGCTTGTATGCCAGGTCTACATTGAAGGTGATTGCCTGATTGCCGTTGGTGTAACCCAGAACAGGCGCGATGGCCGCGACCAGTTCTACGGAAGGATTGATCAGCGGCTGAGCGTAAAATACTTCGAGCCATGAGCCTTGACGATTTTGAGTGCCGACGCCGAAGGCCAGGCTGAACAGGGTAGTGGACATGTAAATACCTCTTGGCTTTATCAAGGGGCTTTCAGTAGCGCTCTGGCTTACTGTAAAGCCGCTGCATACAGGTCGGGCTTGAAGCCGATCAGGGTTTTATTGCCCAGATCAAGCACCGGACGCTTGATCATGGACGGCTGCGCGAGCATCAGTTCTATGGCTTTCGCTTGATCGAGATCGGCCTTTTGTCCGTCATCGAGCTTGCGAAAGGTAGTGCCTGCGCGGTTCAGCACGACCTGCCAGCCGTGTTCATTGCACCACTGCGCGAGGTGTTCCCGGTCGATGCCCTGTGTCTTGTAGTCATGAAAATCGTAGCTCACGGAATTATCGTCGAGCCAGGTGCGGGCCTTCTTCATGGTGTCGCAGGCTTTGATGCCAAATAGAGTGTAAGTCATCGTTTTGGGGTGGGGTGGCTGATCTTGCTCGATACTCCCCACTTTCTCTCCTCGCAATTTAGCCGGGTATTATGCCACGTCAGACCGCTTCGTGTTATGACAGCGCTGGTACAGAGACTGAACAAAAACTAGATAATAACCCTAACTGTCATTAAGAAAACTTCACCCTTCCACGCTTGAGTGGCACGCCCGGGCGGGCAATTATTGCTTTCCATTTAAAGGCTGGGTGCGTTATGTCTGAACAAGAGAAGAAGCGTCAAGAAGCGCTTGTCCGGCAACGTTATTACAGGGAACGTCAACGTGCCGAGGGATTCAAGCAAAGTACGATCTGGATTCATGGTGAGGCTGAGACGCAAGGCAGGCTGGCCGCACGTGAAGGAAAACCGTTGCTGCCCATGCAGTCCCATGACCCGGTAAGCTGGGCGGTCGGGTGGGTTGCGGAAAAACTGCGAACACGACAGTGACCGGTAGCGCTCTAAAGCCCTCGCGCCACACGGGGTGAAGTACGTGGCGCGATGTCTCAAATGCGGTTGCTGGCTAATTCGGCAGGGTAGCGGCCAGCGCATTGCAGGCACTGCTTGCGCATTACTGCCTGACGATCAGTATTTTCTTTACGATGCCTTGTCAGTTCGCCTCGAACTTTGAGTTTTTCCGGTCCCCGTATATGGAACCCATCACTTTGATGTCGTTAGGGCTGAGCGTTTTGCCAGTGTTGATGATTTCGAAGTCGCCAAGGGTCAGGCCGTTGGGAATGTCGTAATGCATGACGGAATCACGGTCGTAAGCCGAATGGTAGAAATCAGCAGCTTCGTACTTGTCGAAAAAATTGGTATTGATTTCTTCGTCAGTCAATCCGGATTGTAAAAGCAGGGGGCGTAGAAGCGGTTCGTTCCAGGGAATGTTTGCCTGAGGATGCTGGTGCTCGTGAACTGCTCCCAAGGCGTGCCCGAATTCATGGAGCACGATGCGCGTCAAGTCCGGCATGGGTTTCAGGTCTGCCGTGAACAGCTCCTTGACGTTGAATTCCATGGTGGCTTCATTCTGCTCGGCCAACAGGGCATCAGTCCCTATGGCGCTCCAGTTCAGATGCTCGTTGAAACCGATTCGGATATCGCTGGCCCCGCCTGTCACGAACTCGAATTTCAGATTTATGTGAGGCAGCCATTTCTTTGCAGCTTCGACAACGGGGGTTGTCAGAATGGCAGGAGGGTCTTTCTGAAAAAGCATTTTCAGGGTCCGCCCACGTGCCCAGTATTTGCTGAACGAAACCAGAAGACGCGCCATGTGCGTTGACTCTTCGCAGCCATGGCGTGCTCCTGATTCGTAGGCAGGAGTGATTGCTGCGTTGGCGGGGTTTTCGCGAATGGCGGTTTCGTACGAGGCCTGATGATTCGTTGCGCTGCGCATGGCGCAGGATGCAGGCAGCTTCAGGCTCTGTGTGGTGGGTGCGGACATGTGATCGACCTTCATCGTAGTTCGCTTCCTTTCAGGAAGGCTGGAAAATGAAGGTTGAAGGTACGTTTGTGCAAGGTGTAGCAGGTGGTAACTAATTACCCCCGCCACACATCAAAGGCGGCGGGGCTGTCTTCCTGAGGTTTCGCTGTTTATTTGCTCAGGAATGCGCGGATACGTTCGGCGGCTTCGACGCACTCGGCCAGAGGTGCAACGAGCGCCAGGCGAACCCGGCCGGCACCCGGGTTGACGCCATCCACCTCGCGGGAAAGGTACGAACCCGGTACTGCAGTCACATGCTGATCGATGAACAGGTCTCGGCAAAATGCAGCATCATCGGTGCCTACATTCGGCCACAGGTAAAACCCCCCGTCCGGGCGCTGGACGTCGAGCACTGGCGCGAGGATGTCGAGCACAGCATCGAATTTTTCACGGTACAAGTCACGGTTCGCGCGTACGTGCTCCTCGTCATTCCAGGCAGCAATGCTCGCCAGCTGAGTCTGTACCGGCATGGCGCAGCCGTGATACGTGCGATACAGCAGGAAGGCCTTGAGAATGTCGGCATCACCTGCCACAAAACCTGAACGCAGACCCGGCAGGTTGGAGCGCTTGGACAGGCTGTGGAACACCACGCAACGCTTGAAATCCTGGCGACCCAGCTCGACGCAGGCGCTGAGCAAGCCAGGTGGTGGAGCCTGCTCATCGAAGTACAGCTCGCTGTAGCATTCGTCCGCAGCAATGACAAAGTCATGTTTGTCGGCCAGGGCGATGAGTTTTTTCAGGGTTTCAACAGGAATAAGTGCTCCGGTCGGGTTACCCGGCGAGCACAGGAACAGGATCTGGCAGCGCTTCCAGGTTTCCGCGCTGACTGCGTCGAAATCGGGATTGAAACCGTTGTCGCTCAGGCATGGCAGGTAGTGAGGCTGGGCTCCGGCCAGAAAGGCGGCACCTTCATAGATCTGATAAAACGGGTTCGGGCTGATCACCAGGCCGTCATCGCTACGATTGACTACTGTCTGGGTGAAGGCGAACAGCGCTTCGCGTGTGCCATTGACCGGCAATACATTGCGCGCCGGATCGATCCAGCCCTGTGGTACGCCGAATCGACGGTTGCACCAGCCGGCAATGGCTTCGCGCAGCGCCGGGATACCCAGCGTGGTCGGGTAAACCGCCATCTGATCGAGGTTGTCTGCGAGTGTCTTGGCCACAAAATCGGGTGAGCGGTGCTTCGGCTCACCAATCGACAATGCAACAGGGCGCTTTTCCGGGTTGGGCGTTACGCCGGCCAGCAAGGCGCGCAGCTTCTCGAAAGGGTAAGGCTGAAGCAGTTGCATGGCGTTATTCATGGGGAGTGTTCCTCAATGGACTGCGTTGAGTCGATTCGTTTGGCCGAGTGCTCATATGCTGATTCGCAAATCATGGCCGGGCTCTGAGTTGACGCTCAGTTGCTTGACGATTGCGTCCTGCAACTGGCTGCACAGCTGTGGGTCGGACAGCGGATGATTATTCGCGTCGGTGATGAAAAACACGTCTTCCACGCGTTCGCCCAGGGTCGCAATCTTGGCATTCTGCAATGACAGATCGAACTCCAGGAAGATCTTGCCAATGCGCGCCAGCAGGCCGGGGCGGTCAGGTGCCAGCAGTTCAAGTACCGTCACAGGACGCTGGGCGTCGTTGTGAATGGTGACTTGCGGTGCGAACGCAAAGTGCTTGAGCTGACGAGGCACGCGGCGCTTGATGATCGTCGGGTAATCATCCGGGTTGCGCAGCGCTTCGGTCAGGCCGTTGCGGATTTCCTGAACGCGTTCCGGGTTGTCGCCGATCGAACCGCCTTCGTTATCGAGGACGATATAGGTGTCGAGTGTGAATTTGCTGCTGGACGTGATAATGCGCGCGTCATGAATGTTCAGGTTCAACTGGTCCATCGCCGCCACGGTCACAGCGAAGAAATCATGCTGGTCAGGGGCGTAAATGAATATTTGCGTCCCGCCTTCGAATTCCCGCTGAGTGGTTTCCTTGATCAGCACCAGCGGGCCGCCGTCGGCTGGCTGCTGCAGGATGGCATCGCTGTGCCAGGCAACATCGCCAGCGGTGTGACGCAGGAAATAATCGTCTCCCAGCGCTGACCAGAGTTGCTCGACATCGTCAGGGTCAGTGCCGTTGCGTACCAGGATGTCCAGCGCTGCGGTCTGGGTGCGACGAATCTGCTCCTCGCGATCAACCGGGTTTTCCAGGCCGCGGCGCAAGGCGCGCTTGGTTTCGGTGTACAACTGGCGCAGCAGGCTGGCGCGCCACGAATTCCAGAGGGTCGGGTTGGTCGCGTTGATGTCGGCAACGGTCAGCACATACAGATAGTCCAGGTGCACTTCGTCGCCGACGAACTGGGCGAAATCGTGGATGACCTGGGGATCTGAAAGGTCCTTGCGCTGTGCGGTGGTCGACATGACCAGATGGTTGCTCACCAGCCAGACAATAAGACGGGTGTCCCAGTCAGGCAGATGATGGCGCGTACCGAACGCCTGTGCATCTATTGCGCCCAGCTCCGAGTGATCGCCGCCACGGCCCTTGCCAATGTCGTGGTACAGCCCGGCCAGGTAGATCAGTTCCGGCTTTGGCAGTCGAGCCATTATTTTGCTTGCCAGCGGAAATTTTTCGGACACTTCTGTGTATTGCAGCTTGCGCAGGTGCTTGATCAGATTCAGCGTGTGCGCATCGACGGTATAGATGTGGAACAGGTCATGCTGCATCTGCCCGACGATATGGCCGAATTCCGGCAGATACAGCCCTAGAATGCCGTAGCGGTTCATCCGGCGCAGGTTGCGATGAATGCCTGTCTCGCACTTGAACAGCTCGATGAACAGGCTGGTGTTACGGATATCGTTACGGAAATCATCGTTGATCAGGTGCCGGTGTTCACGCAGCAAACGAATGGTGTCGGCGCGCACGCCCTTTATCTCGGGATGTTGGGCCATGAGCACGAAAATCTCGATCATGGCAAACGGGGTGCGCTTGAAAACGTTCGGGTTGGTGGCTTCTATATAGCCGTCGTGCAGCTGGAAGCGCGAATTGATCGGCTGCGCTGTGCCGCTGTCGTCGGAAAGAATCACTTCTTCGAAATGCTGGATAATCAGATCGCTGAGTTCGGCGATGCTCATGACCACACGGTAATACTTCTGCATGAAACGCTCGATGGCGAGCTTGGCGTCACTGTCTTCATAGCCCAGCAAGCCTGCGATGCGGACCTGATAATCGAACAGAAGCCGATCTTCTGATCGTCCGGCCAGCATGTGCAGCGCATAGCGCACTTTCCAGAGAAACTCCTGGGAGGAGGCCAGCAGGGCGTTTTCACTGCCCAGCAGGAAGCCTTCGCCTGCCAGTGCATGCAGATTCAACGTGCCGTACTGGCGTCGCGCAACCCACAGAATGGTCTGAATGTCGCGCAGGCCGCCGGGCGAGCCCTTGACGTTGGGTTCCAGGTTGTATTCGGTATCGTTGTACTTGTGATGACGCTTTTTCTGTTCGGCGTGCTTGGCAAGAAAGAACTCCTTGCTCGGCCACATATGCTGCGTACTGGTGACTTCCAGCATGCGTTGGCGCAGATGCTCGGGACCTGCAATGGTGCGGCTTTCCATCAGGTTGGTGATGACAGTCAGGTCGGCCAGGCCTTCCTGTGCACATTCATTGACAGAGCGCACGCTTTGCCCGACCTCCAGACCGATGTCCCAGAGCAGTGTCAGAAACCGCTCGATAGGTTCGCGAAAAATTTCGTGGTCATCACTGTCCAGCAGGATCAGCAGGTCAATGTCCGAGTACGGATGCAGTTCGCCGCGCCCGTAGCCGCCCACTGCAAGCAGGGCGATATCGGCATCTTCGCTCCATTCGAACTGATCCCAGGCCTTCTGCAGGATGTTATCTACAAACCATGCCCGGTCTTCTATCAGTCGCCGAATGTCTCGCCCTGACCTGAAGCGATCATCAAGGACGTCTTTCGCCCTGCGGATAGCCTTCTTGAACGCAGCGATGGGGCTGGCTTTCAAGGCCAGTTCGGCCTGGAACTGGCCACGATCGAACAAGTCTGGATCTACTTGCGGCATGGAGCAGTATTCCTCATGTCGGGTCGGGTGTTCAGTCGTGCAGCCTCCGGTCAGGGGGCTTTTTGTGCAATAGTGTCGTCACTGCGTAAAGTGAAGATTTCGTAACCGTCAGCGGTTACCAGCAGCGTGTGCTCCCATTGCGCCGAGAGCTTGCGGTCCTTGGTGATCGCCGTCCAGCCATCGCCAAGGATCTTGGTTTCAGGGCGTCCCTGGTTGATCATCGGCTCGATGGTGAAGGTCATGCCTTCCTGCAGTTCGATACCGGTTCCAGCCTCGCCGAAGTGCATGACCTGCGGCTCTTCATGAAACACCTTGCCGATGCCGTGACCACAGAACTCCCGAACCACAGAGAAACCATTCTTTTCAGCGTGTTTCTGAATAACGGCGCCGATGTCGCCCAGGCGAGTGCCGGGTTTGACGATTTCGATAGCCTTATACAGACACTCTTGAGTTACTTTCGACAGACGCTCGGCCCATACCGGAACGGTGCCGACATGGAACATCCTGCTGGTGTCCCCGTGGTACCCGTCCTTTATGACGGTAACGTCAATGTTGAGCGAGTCGCCGTTCTTCAGCTTCTTGTCGCTCGGGATGCCGTGGCAGACTACCTGATTGATCGAGGTGCAGATCGACTTGGGGAAGCCTTTGTAGTTCAGCGGGGCAGGGATGGCCTGTTGCTCGTTGACGATGTAATCGTGGCAGAGGCGGTCCAGCTCTTCGGTGGTTACACCGGGCTTTACGTGAGGCGCTATCATTTCCAGAACATCGGCGGCCAGGCGACCGGCGATGCGCATCTTTTCGATGTCTTCCGGGGTTTTGAGGGTGATGGTCATACAGAATCTCTCGGCGTGGCTGGCACGCGGTTGGTGCGCAAAGGCGTAATTCTATCAGACCGCCGGTGCCGGGTAATCATCGCTTCCTTCATATAGGCAGCGGATGCGGCTTTAAAAGCACCGCAAAACAAGAACTTGATGGGAGTTCCGTTCTCTTCCCTTTTGTGATATAAAATGCGCCGCTTTCCAAGGTCCGTCCTTGAAGCACAAACCCACACACGTGTCGACACGATGACCTGGGTGCCCTTGGCAGATGCCATTGGTTGGTCATTGGGATACGTGGAGGCCTAACCCGACTTATCAAGGAACTATCATGTCCCAAGTCAATATGCGCGATATGCTGAAGGCCGGTGTGCACTTCGGTCACCAAACCCGTTACTGGAACCCGAAAATGGGTAAGTACATTTTCGGCGCGCGTAACAAGATTCACATCATCAACCTTGAAAAAACCCTGCCTATGTTCAACGAAGCTCTGACTTTCGTTGAGCGCCTGGCTTCGGGCAAAAACAAGATTCTGTTCGTCGGCACCAAGCGTTCCGCTGGCAAAATCGTTGCTGAAGAAGCAGCACGTTGCGGTTCGCCGTACGTCGACCATCGCTGGTTGGGTGGCATGCTGACCAACTTCAAGACCATCCGTCAGTCGATCAAACGTCTGCGCGAGCTGGAAGTACAGTCCGAAGACGGTACTTTCGCCAAGCTGACCAAGAAAGAAGCCCTGATGCGCACCCGTGATCTGGAAAAACTGGATCGCAGCCTGGGTGGTATCAAGGATATGGGCGGTCTGCCAGACGCACTGTTCGTTATCGACGTTGATCACGAGCGCATCGCGATCACCGAAGCCAACAAGCTGGGCATCCCGGTTATCGGCGTTGTCGATACCAACAGCAGCCCGGAAGGCGTTGACTACATCATCCCGGGCAACGATGACGCCATTCGCGCCATCCAGCTGTACATGGGTTCGATGGCTGACGCTGTTATCCGTGGTCGTAACAATGTTGCTGGCGGCACCGACGTATTCGTCGAAGAAGCTCCAGCTGCAGCTGCTGTAGAAGGCTGAGTACAAACGCCTGGCGTTTACTCAGTACGCGAAAAGGGGGCTTAGCCCCCTTTTTGCCACCTAGGAAATGATTTGTCGGTCTGTAGCCATGACCTTGCTGTCATGTGTTGCTGCCACCCTGATTTTTCAAGAATTGCACGCCCGGCGAGCCGGGTGGAATGGTTGAAGACCTATCCAAGAGGATTTTGAAATGGCAGAGATTACTGCAGCGTTGGTCAAAGAACTGCGCGAGCGTACCGGCGAAGGCATGATGGACTGCAAAAAGGCCTTGACCAAGGCTGGCGGCGACATCGAAAAAGCAATCGACGATATGCGTGCTTCCGGCGCGATCAAGGCCGCCAAGAAAGCAGGCAACGTTGCTGCTGAAGGCGCGATCGCCATCAAGGATGACGGCAAGGCTGCTGTCATCATCGAAGTCAACTCGCAGACCGACTTCCTGGCTCTGCAGGACGACTTCAAGGCTTTCGTTGCTGCAAGCGTCGAAAAAGCCTTTGCTGACAAGCTGACTGATGTCGCTCCGCTGATCGAAGCTCAGGAAGCTGCACGTCTGGTGCTGGTCGGCAAGGTTGGCGAAAACGTCAACATCCGCCGCCTGAAGCGTATCGAGGGCGACGTTGTAGGTACTTACCTGCACGGCAACAAGATCGGTGTGGTAGTTACCCTCAAAGGTGGCAACGTCGAGCTGGCTAAAGATATCGCCATGCACGTAGCGGCAAGCAACCCCGAGTTCCTGTTCCCTTCGGAAGTGTCTGCCGAAGCGATCGAGCGCGAGAAAAACGTCTTCCTGCAACTGAACGAAGACAAGATCAAAGGCAAGCCAGCTGAAATCGTTGAAAAAATGGTTGGCGGCCGTATCACCAAGTTCCTGGCTGAAGCCAGCCTTGTCGAGCAGGCGTTCGTCAAGAACCCGGAAGTCAAGGTCGGTGATCTGGCCAAGAAAGCCGGTGCTGAAATCGTTTCCTTCACCTACTTCAAAGTAGGCGACGGCATCGAGAAGCCAGTTGATAACTTCGCTGACGAAGTGGCTGCACAGCTGGCTGCTGCCAAGCAGTAAGACGGTTTTTCAACTGTCGCCCCAAAGAGGCTGCCCGCTCACGCGTGCGGCCTCTTTGTCGAAAGAGAAAAGGAAATTTTCCTTGGAGATTGTGCTCACAAGGCTGCATTCTCCCGACGCTCGCAGAGCGTCAAGCTAAAGTAAGCGCAGGCTTGAAATAGCCAGCACAGATTTTTTTCAGAAAACGCCGCAGGAGAGATTCGCAATGGCTCAGCAGGGCAGTGGTTATCAGGCTCGCTATAAACGCATTCTACTCAAGCTCAGCGGTGAGGCCCTCATGGGCTCGGAAGAGTTCGGCATTGACCCCAAGGTGCTGGACCGTATGGCGCTGGAAGTCGGCCAGCTGGTCGGTATCGGTGTTCAGGTCGGTCTGGTGATCGGCGGCGGTAACCTTTTCCGTGGCGCAGCCTTGAGTGCTGCGGGTATGGATCGGGTAACAGGCGACCACATGGGCATGCTGGCCACTGTGATGAACGCCCTGGCAATGCGCGATGCGCTGGAGCGCGCTAATATCACGGCCATCGTGATGTCGGCCATTTCCATGCTGGGTGTGACCGATCATTATGATCGCCGCAAGGCCATGCGCCATCTCAGCGCCAAGGAAGTGGTGATTTTTGCTGCGGGTACGGGTAATCCGTTCTTTACGACCGATTCGGCTGCCTGCCTGCGCGCGATCGAGATCGACGCCGATGTAGTGCTCAAGGCCACCAAGGTGGATGGCGTGTATACCGCAGATCCGTTCAAGGACCCGAATGCCGAGAAGTTCGATCATCTGACTTACGATGAAGTGCTGGATCGCAAGTTGGGCGTGATGGATCTGACCGCAATCTGCCTGTGTCGCGATCACAAGATGCCATTGCGCGTCTTCAACATGAACAAGCCGGGTGCCCTTCTGAATATCGTCCATGGTGGCGCTGAAGGGACCCTGATCGAGGAAGCCCAACAATGATCAACGAAATCAAGAAAGACGCTCAGACCCGCATGCAGAAGAGTCTGGAGTCGCTGAACCACGCGTTCACCCGAATCCGCACCGGCAAGGCGCACCCGAGCATTCTGGGTGGTGTCATGGTCCCTTATTATGGTGCCGATACGCCGCTGAGTCAGGTTGCCAACGTGACCGTCAAGGACTCGCGCACTCTTCAGGTCGTGGCGTTCGAGCGTAATATGCTTGCTGCTGTCGACAAGGCTATCCAGAGCTCAGGTCTGGGCTTCAATCCGACCAACCTGGGTGAGCTGCTGCTGATCTCCATGCCTGCTCTGACCGAGGAAACCCGCAAGGGCTTCACCAAGCAGGCACGCGACGCCGCTGAAGACGCTCGTGTTGCTGTACGCAACATTCGTCGTGACGCCCTGAGCCAGTTGAAAGATCTGGTCAAGGAGAAGGAAATCAGCGAAGACGAAGAGCGTCGCGCGGCGGACGACGTGCAAAAGCTGACTGACAAATTCGTTGCTGAAATCGAAGTTGCTGTCAAGCAGAAAGAAGCTGATCTGATGGCTGTTTAAGGTTTCGGACGCTTTCATGGAAAAGATAAAACCGGCCGTGCCGTCTTCGGTACCGCGCCATGTCGCGATTATCATGGACGGTAATAATCGCTGGGCCAAGAAGCGCCTGCTGCCAGGCGTTGCTGGCCATAAGGCGGGCGTCGACGCTGTGCGGGCCGTTATCGAGGTGTGTGCCGAAGCCAAGGTCGAGGTGCTGACACTGTTCGCGTTCTCCAGTGAAAACTGGCAGCGCCCGGCCGAAGAGGTTGGTGCGCTGATGGAGCTTTTTTTCACGGCGCTACGCCGTGAAACCAAGCGCCTGAACGAGAACGACATCAGCCTGCGGATCATTGGCGACCGCTCGCGCTTTCATCCCGAGCTGCAGGCTGCAATGCGCGAGGCGGAAGTGCGTACGTCCGGCAATAGCCGTTTCGTGCTGCAGATCGCTGCCAACTACGGTGGGCAATGGGACATCGCACAGGCTGCCCAGCGGCTGGCGCGCGAGGTTCAGGCCGGGCATCTGCAACCGGAGGATATAACCCCCGAGCTGCTGCAGACCTGTCTGGCAACGGGCGATCTGCCGTTGCCGGACCTGTGCATTCGCACCGGTGGCGAGCACCGCATCAGTAACTTCCTGCTTTGGCAGCTGGCCTACGCCGAGCTGTACTTCTCCGACCTGTTCTGGCCGGACTTCAAACACGATGCCATGCGCGCCGCGCTGGCAGATTTCGCTTCTCGCCAACGTCGCTTCGGTAAAACCAGCGAACAGGTAGAAGCTGGAGCCCGGGCTTAATGCTGAAACAACGGATCATCACGGCACTCATTCTGTTGCCGATCGCCTTGTGTGGTTTTTTCCTGCTGACCGGCATGTATTTCGCCCTGTTCATCGGGGTTGTTGTCGTGCTGGGTGCCTGGGAATGGGCGCGGCTCGCAGGTTTTGCTGCGCAGTCGATGCGCATCGGTTATGCGGCTGTGGTCGCAATTCTGCTATTCCTCATGTACCTGCTGCCAGGGTTGGAGCCCTGGGTGCTCGTCGCTGCAGTCATCTGGTGGGGCGTGGCGACCTTTCTGGTTCTTACCTATCCAGACTCCAGTAGCCACTGGGCAAGCGCGGCCTGCAAGCTGGTGATCGGTCTTTTGATTTTGCTGCCTGCCTGGCAGGGGTTGGTGCTGATCAAGCAGTGGCCGCTGGGTAACTGGCTGATTCTGTCAGTGATGGTGCTGGTCTGGGCTGCCGACATCGGCGCCTATTTCTCCGGCAAGGCTTTCGGCAAGCGCAAACTGGCCCCCAAGGTAAGTCCGGGCAAGAGCTGGGAAGGCGTATACGGCGGTCTTGCGGTCAGTCTGGGCATCACGGCCGCTGTGGGCGTTTCTCGTGACTGGACGGTTGCTCAGTTCATCGCCGGGCTTCTTGGCGCTGCTGTGATTGTGTTCATCTCCGTAATTGGCGACCTGACTGAAAGCATGTTCAAGCGCCAGTCAGGGGTCAAGGACAGCAGCAACCTGCTGCCTGGACACGGCGGTGTGCTGGACCGTATCGACAGCCTTACTGCGGCCATTCCGGTATTTGCGGTTCTGCTCTGGGCCGCCGACTGGGGTGTCATGTGAGTGGGCCGCAACACATCACCATTCTGGGTGCAACAGGCTCTATCGGTCTGAGCACTCTGGATGTCGTCGCACGTCATCCTTCGCTTTATCAGGTGTTCGCGCTTACGGGCTTCAGTCGTCTGGATGAGTTGCTGGCCCTGTGCGTCCGACATACCCCGCAATACGCCGTGGTTCCCGATCAGTTCGTCGCCCGTAAATTGCAGGACTACCTTGCTGTGGCCGGGCTCGACACCCGGGTTCTGGTGGGCGAGGGCGGTCTGTGTGAAGTGGCTGCGCACCCGCGCGTGGACGCTGTCATGGCCGCCATTGTCGGCGCTGCCGGTCTGCGCCCAACACTGGCTGCGGTCGAGGCGGGCAAGAAGGTCTTGCTGGCCAACAAGGAAGCGCTGGTCATGTCCGGCGACCTGTTTATGCAGGCTGTTCGGCAGAGCGGCGCAGTGCTGCTGCCCATCGACAGTGAGCACAATGCGATTTTCCAGTGCCTGCCGGGCGATTTTGCTCGCGGGCTTGGTGCTGTGGGTGTCAGGCGGATCATGTTGACGGCCTCGGGCGGGCCTTTCCGCGAAACCCCGCTCGAACAGTTGCAGAATGTAACGCCCGAACAGGCCTGCGCGCATCCTGTCTGGTCGATGGGGCGCAAGATTTCCGTTGATTCGGCGACCATGATGAACAAGGGGCTCGAGCTGATCGAAGCCTGCTGGTTGTTCGATGCACGTCCGGATCAGGTCGAGGTGGTCATCCATCCACAGAGCGTGATCCACTCGCTGGTCGATTATGTTGATGGCTCTGTACTCGCTCAATTGGGCAATCCCGACATGCGCACGCCCATCGCCAATGCATTGGCCTGGCCTGAACGTGTAGACTCTGGCGTTGCGCCTCTGGATCTGTTCCGTATCGGCCAGCTTGATTTTCAAAAGCCGGACGAGGAGCGTTTCCCCTGCCTGCGGCTGGCGCGTCATGCGGCAGAGGCTGGAGGCAGTGCGCCTGCCATGCTTAACGCAGCCAATGAAGTGGCTGTCGCTGCATTCCTCGATGGGCGTATCCGTTACCTGGAAATCGCCGGTATTATCGAGGAGGTTCTGAATCATGAGCCTGTGACTGCGGTCGAAGGGCTCGACGCGGTGTTTGCCGCGGATGCAAAAGCGCGTTTGCTCGCGGGCCAATGGCTTGAAAGAAACGCGCGATAGCGATCTGATGACCCGTCAGGATTTGAATGAAAGGGTCGATGTGGTGCGTCAACGGCAGGCTTTGAAGTCTGCGATAATTAACACACTGGCCGACCAGTCGGTACCCGGAGAAGGCTGATGAGCGCTTTATACATGATTCTCGGCACCCTGATAGCGTTGGGCGTGCTGGTGACCTTCCACGAATTCGGCCACTTCTGGGTGGCCAGGCGTTGCGGCGTCAAGGTGCTGCGTTTTTCGGTGGGCTTCGGCACGCCTCTTCTGCGTTGGAGTGATCGTCAGGGTACCGAGTACGTGGTCGCTGCAATTCCGCTGGGTGGCTATGTCAAAATGCTCGACGAGCGCGAAGGCAATGTCCCGCCCGAGCTTGCCGATCAGTCGTTCAACCGCAAGACCGTCGGGCAGCGTATCGCAATCGTGATCGCAGGCCCGACAGCCAATTTCCTGTTGGCCATCGCGTTTTTCTGGGTGCTGGCGATGATGGGCAGCGAGCAGGTTCGTCCGGTTATCGGTGCCGTGGAGTCCGGAAGCATCGCTCAGCAGGCGGGTCTGACTGCCGGGCAGGAAATCGTCGCAGTCGACGGGGAGCCGACGTCGGGCTGGGCGGGGGTCAATCTGCAACTGGTCCGCCGTCTGGGTGAAAGCGGCACCATCGCTTTGAAGCTCAGGGATCAGGGTTCGACGGTCGACACGTCTCGTGAGCTGGTGCTCAATGACTGGCTCCGGGGGGCTGAAGAGCCTGATCCGATCAAGTCGCTGGGTATTCGTCCGTGGCGCCCGGCCTTGTTGCCGGTGCTGGCAGAGATCGACCCGAAAGGTCCGGCGCAGAGTGCCGGGCTTAAAACCGGAGATCGCCTGATTTCGATGGACGGTCAGCCGCTCAATGAGTGGCAGCAGGTTGTTGACCGGGTACGCGAGCGCCCTGAAGCAAAAGTATCGCTGCGCATCGAGCGTGACGGTGTACAAATGGACGTCCCTGTAACCCTCTCCGCGAAAGGCGAAGGCAAGGCGGCCGCAGGTTATCTGGGGGCTGGCGTTAAAGCTGTCGATTGGCCACCGGAAATGCTGCGCGAGGTCAGCTACGGTCCTTTCGCCGCGATGGGTGAGGGGATAAAGCGCACGTGGAACATGAGCGTGCTGACCCTGGACTCACTGAAGAAAATGTTGTTCGGCGAGCTCTCGGTAAAAAACTTGAGTGGACCGATAACCATTGCTAAAGTGGCGGGCGCTTCGGCCCAGTCGGGCATCGGAGATTTTCTGAACTTCCTCGCTTATCTGAGTATTAGCCTGGGTGTTCTGAATCTGCTGCCCATTCCCGTCTTGGACGGGGGGCATTTGCTGTTTTATCTGATCGAGTGGGCGCGTGGTCGTCCCCTTTCGGAAAAGGTTCAAGGTTGGGGGGCACAGATCGGTATCAGTCTGGTAGTGGGCGTAATGTTGCTCGCGCTGGTCAACGATCTGGGCCGACTGTAACGCTTTGCCGAGTTGCGAATCTGCCGCATTTTGCGGCAGTTTGTTTATTGCCAGTTGGAATAAGAAAGGACTTCATGAAACGTCTGCTGCTAACTGCGGTTCTTTCCGCACTGATGATCGCTGAAGTTCACGCCGAGTCCTTCACCATCTCCGATATTCGTGTCAATGGCCTCCAGCGGGTATCCGCCGGCAGTGTTTTTGGTGCGTTGCCGCTGAACGTAGGCGAGCAGGCGGACGATGGTCGTTTGGTCGATGCTACCCGTTCGCTGTTCAAAACCGGTTTCTTTCAAGATATCCAGCTGGGTCGCGATGGCAACGTACTCGTCATCAACGTCGTCGAGCGTCCTTCGGTTGCAAGTATCGAAATCGAAGGCAACAAGGCCATCTCCACCGAAGACCTGATGAAGGGGCTGAAACAGTCCGGTCTGGCCGAGGGTGAAATTTTCCAGCGTGCAACCCTTGAAGGTGTGCGTAACGAGCTGCAACGCCAATACGTTGCCCAGGGCCGTTACTCTGCTGAGGTTGACGCCGAGGTCGTTCCACAGCCGCGCAACCGCGTAGGCCTGAAAATCAACATCAATGAAGGCACCGTCGCCTCCATTCAGCATATCAACGTGGTGGGCAACACGGTCTTTTCCGACGAAGACCTGACCGACCTGTTCGAGCTCAAGACCAGCAACTGGCTGTCGTTCTTCAAGAATGATGACAAGTACGCCCGTGAAAAGCTGTCGGGTGACCTTGAGCGTCTGCGTTCGTACTACCTCGATCGCGGCTATATCAACATGGATATCGCCTCGACCCAGGTCTCGATCACGCCGGACAAGAAGAACGTGTACATCACGGTCAACATCAACGAAGGCGAAAAATACAGCGTCAAGTCGGTCAAACTCAGCGGTGACCTGAAGGTTCCTGAAGACCAGGTCAAGTCTCTGCTGCTGGTACAGCCGGGTCAGGTGTTCTCGCGTAAGGTCATGACTACCACGTCCGAATTGATCACCCGTCGTCTGGGTAACGAAGGCTACACCTTCGCCAACGTCAACGGCGTGCCGACCCCGAACAACGAAGACCACACGGTCGACATCACCTTCGTGGTCGATCCTGGCAAGCGTGCCTACGTCAACCGCATCAACTACCGCGGTAACACCAAGTCGGAAGATGAAGTGCTGCGTCGCGAAATGCGTCAGATGGAAGGCGGCTGGGCCTCGACCTACCTGATCGACCAGTCGAAAACCCGTCTGGATCGTCTGGGCTTCTTCAAGGAAGTCAACGTCGAGACTCCACCTGTTCCAGGCACCGACGATCAGGTCGATGTGAACTACGCCGTTGAAGAGCAGGCGTCCGGTTCGATCACCGCCAGCGTCGGCTTCGCGCAAAGCGCCGGTCTGATCCTCGGTGGTTCGATCAGCCAGAACAACTTCCTCGGTACCGGTAACAAGGTCAGCATTGGCCTGACCCGCAGCGAATACCAGAGCCGTTACAACTTCAGTTACGTCGATCCGTACTACACGCCGGACGGTGTCAGCCTGGGTTACAGCGCGTTCTACCGCACCACCAACTACGATGACCTCGACGTTGATGTTGCAAGCTACGCGGTAGACAGCCTGGGTGCCGGTATCAACCTTGGCTACCCGATCAGCGAAACCTCGCGCCTGACCTACGGCCTGACCGTGCAGCAGGATGAGATCAAGACCGGCAAGTACACCGTTGACGAGATCTTCGACTTTGTTGAAAAAGAAGGCGACAAGTACCTGAACTTCAAGGGCTCGGTCGGCTGGTCTGAATCGACTCTGAACAAAGGCGTACTGGCGACCCGTGGTCATTCGCAAAGCCTGGTGTTCGAATCTACCTTACCGGGCAGCGACCTGTCGTTCTTCAAGCTGGATTACCGTGCGCAGTACTTCCACCCGATCACCGATAACTACACTCTGCGTCTGCACACAGAGCTAGGTTATGGCGACGGCTACGGTTCGACCTCGGGTCTGCCGTTCTACGAGAACTACTATGCCGGTGGTTTCAACTCGGTTCGTGGCTTCAAGGACAGCACGCTTGGTCCGCGCAGCACGCCTAGTAACGGTTCCAAACCCGGTACGTTGGCCGATCCGGACCAGGATCCACTGCCGTTCGGTGGTAATGCCCTGGTGCAGGGTGGCGTAGAAGTCATGTTCCCGCTGCCATTCGTCAAGGACCAGCGTTCCCTGCGCACCTCCGTGTTCTGGGATGTCGGCAACGTATTTGATACAAACTGCGATTCCAGCAGGAAGACAGCCAGTGGCAAAAACGTCGAATGCAACAACATCGACCTTTCCGGCATGGCCAGCTCTGTGGGTATCGGTGTCACCTGGATCACTGCGCTCGGCCCTCTGAGCTTCGCCTTGGCGATGCCGATCAAGAAGCCGGACGACGAAGCAGAAACTCAGGTCTTCCAATTCTCCCTGGGTCAGACTTTCTAAGCGTCTGATCTTTGATAACGCAACGAATTTTGTAGGAGTTGTATTGTGCGTAAGTTGACTCAATTGGTACTGCTGGCAACCGTTCTGGTCGCAAGCCCTGCATTTGCCGACATGAAAATTGCCGTACTGAACTATCAGATGGCCTTGCTGGAATCTGATGCTGCCAAGAAATACGCTGTTGATGCCGAGAAAAAATTCGGTCCGCAACTGACCAAGCTGAAGAGCCTGGAAAGCAGCGCCAAGGGTATCCAGGACCGTCTGGTCAGCGGCGGCGACAAGATGGCTCAGCCTGAGCGCGAGCGTCTGGAGCTTGAATTCAAGCAAAAGGCTCGTGACTTCCAGTTCCAGTCCAAGGAACTGAACGAAGCCAAGGCTGTTGCTGACCGTGAAATGCTCAAGCAGTTGAAGCCAAAACTGGATCAGGCTGTTGAAGAAGTCATCAAGAAAGGTGGTTTCGACCTGGTCTTCGAGCGCGGTGCAGTGATTGACGTCAAGCCTCAATACGACGTTACTCGCCAGGTCATCGAGCGCATGAACCAGCTGAAGTAACCATGAGCATAACCATCAAGCTCGGCCAATTGGCCGAGTTCCTTGGCGCTACGCTACGTGGCGACAAGTACAAGGACATCACCGGGCTGGCTGCTTTACAAGAAGCCGGCCCTGGTCAAATCAGTTTCCTGGCAAAATCTCAATACCGTAAATTTCTGGTCGATGCCCAGGCTGCTGCCGTGCTGCTAAAGCCCGCAGATGCCGACAGCTACACCGGAGATGCGCTATTGGTCCCGGATCCTTACCTGGCCTATGCGCGCATTTCGCACTTTTTTGACCCCAAGCCCAAAAGCGTGGCTGGCGTTCATCCGACGGCAGTGATTGCCGACGATGCTGAGGTTGATCCTGCCGCCAGTATTGGCGCTTTCGTCGTTATCGAGAGCGGTGCCCGTATTGCAGCCGATGTCACCATTGGTGCGCACAGCTTCATCGGTGCGCGTTGCGAAATCGGTGAAGGTGGCTGGCTGGCCCCGCGGGTAACGCTTTATCACGATGTGCGCATCGGCAAACGTGTGGTCATTCAGTCGGGCGCGGTGCTGGGCGGTGAAGGTTTCGGCTTTGCCAATGAGAAGGGTGTCTGGCAGAAAATTGCACAAATCGGTGGCGTCACTTTGGGTGATGACGTCGAGATCGGCGTTAATACGGCGATCGATCGCGGTGCTCTGGCCGATACGCGAATTGGCAACGGCGTGAAACTGGACAACCAGATTCAGATTGCCCACAACGTACAGGTTGGCGATCACACAGCGATGGCTGCGTGTGTTGGCATCTCCGGAAGCACCATAATCGGCAAGCACTGCATGCTGGCCGGCGGTGTCGGCCTGGTAGGGCATATCGAAATCTGTGATGGTGTTTTCATCACCGGCATGACGATGGTGACGCATTCCATTACCGAGCCGGGTTCGTACTCGTCCGGTACTGCCATGCAGCCGGCCGCCGAGTGGCGCAAGAGTGCAGCTCGTCTGCGCAAGATCGATGATATGGCGCGACGTCTGCAAAAGCTTGAAAAGGCTGTAGAGACGGTGACCTGCGCCGATAATCGATCATCTGATGGCTGATACCTTTTTAATATCAAGCGTGCACAGTCGATAAACTGCCTCCTTGATGTAGAGGGGTGCTGCGCAGTCGCGACGCACCCCTAATCTTTACTACAGGCTTCCCCTCGAAATGATGGACATCAAAGAAATTCGCGAATACCTGCCTCATCGTTACCCGTTCCTGCTGGTGGACCGTGTGACCGAGCTGGATATCGAGAACAAGAACATTCGCGCCTACAAGAATGTCAGCGTCAACGAGCCTTTTTTCAACGGCCACTTCCCCGAGCATCCCATCATGCCGGGTGTGCTGATCATCGAAGCTATGGCGCAGGCTGCCGGTATTCTTGCGTTCAAGATGCTCGACTCCAAGCCGTCAGACGGTACGCTCTATTATTTCGTCGGTTCTGACAAACTGCGTTTCCGTCAACCGGTTCTGCCGGGCGACCAGCTGGTTCTTGAAGCGAAGTTCCTGAGCAGCAAGCGTCAGATCTGGAAGTTCGAGTGCAAGGCTACAGTTGACGGCAAGGCGGTATGCTCTGCCGAAATCATCTGTGCGGAACGTAAACTATGAGTTTGATTGACCCTCGCGCAATCATCGATCCGACGGCCATTCTGGCCGACAACGTTGAGGTTGGCCCCTGGTCGATCATCGGAGCCGGTGTGGAAATTGGCGAGGGTACAGTCGTCGGTCCTCATGTTGTCCTTAAGGGACCCACCAGGATCGGCAAGCACAATCGCATCTACCAGTTCTCATCGGTGGGCGAAGACACGCCTGATCTGAAATACAAGGGCGAGGAAACCCGTCTTGTCATCGGTGATCACAATGTGATCCGTGAAGGTGTGACCATCCACCGCGGGACTGTTCAGGACCGTGCCGAAACCACGCTGGGCGATCACAACCTGATCATGGCTTATGCACACATCGGCCATGACAGTGTGATCGGCAACCACGTGATACTGGTCAACAACACCGCGCTGGCAGGCCACGTTCATGTCGATGACTGGGCCATCCTGTCCGGTTTTACTCTTGTGCATCAGTTCTGCCATATCGGTGCTCACAGCTTTTCCGGCATGGGTACGGCCATCGGCAAGGACGTTCCGGCGTTCGTGACGGTGTTTGGCAACCCGGCCGAAGCGCGCAGCATGAATTTCGAGGGCATGCGCCGTCGTGGTTTTTCCGAAGAAGCCATTCATGCGCTGCGCAGAGCCTACAAGACAGTCTATCGTCAGGGGCTGACCATCGCTCAGGCGGCGGCCGACCTTGCCGAGCCGGCGGCGCAGTTCCCTGAAGTGGCCGTATTCCTTCAGTCTATCCAGACGTCGACCCGCGGTATCATTCGCTAATCATGACCAAGCCATTATGTATCGCTCTGGTCGCTGGTGAAGCATCCGGCGATATCCTCGGGTCCGGCCTGATGCGCCCCCTCAAGGTGCGCCATCCCGATATCCGTTTCATCGGCGTGGGTGGCCCGTTGATGGAGGCTGAGGGCATGCAGTCCTACTTCCCGATGGAGCGCCTGTCGGTGATGGGGCTGGTCGAGGTGCTTGGCAGGCTGCGTGAGCTGCTGGCCCGTCGCAAGCTGCTGGTACAGACCCTCATCAATGAAAAGCCGGACGTCTTCATCGGCATCGATGCCCCCGACTTCACACTCAATATCGAACTTCAGCTACGCCGCGCGGGCATCAAGACCGTGCACTATGTCAGCCCGTCAGTCTGGGCCTGGCGTCAGAAGCGTGTGCTGAAGATTCGTGAAGGCTGTGATCTGATGCTGACATTGTTGCCATTCGAAGCCCGTTTCTATGAAGAGAAGGGCGTACCGGTACGCTTTGTCGGTCACCCGCTGGCAGACACCATCCCTCTGGAGTCAGATCGCGCCGCAGCCCGCGCAGGGCTTGGCCTTGCTCAGGAAGCGCCCGTTGTTGCGTTAATGCCGGGCAGCCGGGGCGGCGAAGTAGGTCGTCTGGGCGGTTTGTTTTTCGATGCTGCCGAGCTTCTTCTCGCCCAGCGCCCTGGCTTGCGCTTCGTACTGCCCTGCGCCAGTCCTCAGCGACGGGCTCAGGTAGAGCAGCTGTTACAAGGCCGCAATCTGCCAGTCACGCTGCTCGACGGGCGGTCGCATGTGGCGCTGGCAGCATGCGATGCGGTACTGATCGCCTCCGGCACCGCGACTCTGGAAGCCCTGCTTTACAAGCGGCCTATGGTGGTGGCCTACCGTCTGGCACCGCTGACCTTCTGGATACTCAAGCGGATGGTCAAAAGCCCTTACGTGTCGCTGCCTAACCTGCTTGCCCAGCGCCTGCTGGTGCCAGAACTGCTGCAGGATGACGCCACCCCCGAAGTGTTGGCGCGGACGCTGCTGCCGCTGATCGACGACGGTCAGGCGCAAACCGCAGGCTTTGATGCCATTCACCGTATTCTGCGCCGAGATGCGTCCAATCAGGCCGCCGACGCGGTGTTGAGCCTGCTCGGCCAGTCGTCTTCACAGTGAGGTCGCCCATCATGCAAACAGGTCTGGATTTCACACTCGTCGAGGATCTGGTAGCAGGTGTTGATGAAGTAGGCCGTGGCCCGCTGTGCGGCGCGGTTGTAACGGCGGCAGTCATTCTCGACCCTGCCCGACCTATTCTCGGGCTCAACGACTCAAAGAAGCTGACTGAAGCCCGGCGCGAAAAACTCTACGTCGAAATTCAGGAGAAGGCCCTGTGCTGGTTCATTGCCCGGGCTGAAGTTGAAGAAATCGACCAATTGAATATTTTGCACGCCACGATGCTGGCCATGAAACGTGCCGTCGAGGGGCTGAGTATCACGCCGAAGCTGGCGCTCATCGACGGTAACCGTTGCCCGCAGTTGTCAGTGCCTTCTGCGCCGGTTGTAAAGGGCGACTCCAGGGTGCCTGCCATCGCGGCCGCGTCGATTCTCGCCAAGGTCAGCCGGGATCGGGAAATGGCAGCGTTCGAACTCATCTATCCGGGTTATGGCATCGGTGGGCACAAGGGTTATCCTACGCCGGTGCACCTGGAGGCATTGGCCCGGCTCGGACCTACGCCCATTCACCGACGCTCCTTTGCACCTGTGCGTGCAGCCCATGAAGCGCGAGCATCCATAATGATCGGCGGGTCGATCCCGCTGCCAGTCGGTTTATTGCAGGACTGACGTTTCATCCCGGGCCCGTTACAATCCTGCCCTTCGTTTTTTGTATTTTCGCGTTTTATAGGATCACCATGCCGGCTTCTTTCGTTCATCTACGCCTGCACACCGAATACTCGCTGGTTGACGGTCTGGTCCGGGTCAAACCGTTGATCAAGGCGCTGACTGGCATGAACATGCCTGCCGTGGCGGTGACCGACCAGAACAACATGTGTTCGCTGGTCAAGTTCTACAAGGCCGCGCAAGGCTCGGGTATCAAGCCAATCTGTGGTGTCGACTTGTGGCTGGCGGGCAGGGATGAAGACGCTGCGCTCAGTCGCATCAGCCTGCTGGCCATGAATGCCCAGGGCTATCGGAACCTGACCGAACTGATTTCCCGTGGTTTTATCGAAGGCCAGCGCAACGGCCAGATCGTCATCCAGCGCCAATGGGTCGCGCAGGCCAGTGAAGGCGTGATTGCGCTTTCCGCTGCAAAGGAAGGCGAGATCGGCATGGCGCTGCTCGGCGGCAACCCCGGCGAGGCGGACGAACTGCTGCGCGAATGGATGGCGGTATTTCCCGATCGTTTCTATATCGAAGTGCAGCGCACCAATCGCAACAATGACGAAGAGCATTTGCATGCCGCTGTTGCCTTGGCCGAACGCCACGGTGCGCCGCTGGTTGCGACCAACGATGTGCGTTTCATCAAGCAGACTGACTTCGAAGCCCACGAGACTCGCGTTTGTATTGGCGAAGGCCGGGCGCTGGACGATCCGCGTCGTTCGCATAACTACAGCGATCAGCAATACCTGAAAAGCCCGGAAGAAATGGCCGAGCTGTTCAGCGACCTGCCCGAGGCGCTGGAAAACACCGTCGAGATCGCCAAGCGCTGTAACATCGACGTTAAGCTGGGCACTCACTTTTTGCCCAACTTCCCGATTCCTGATGGCATGACCATCGATGAGTATTTCCGCAAGGTCTCGTTCGATGGTCTCGAAGAGCGTCTTGCCGTCCTGTTGCCCAAGGACACCACCGAAGATTACGAAGCCAAGCGTCAGGTGTATGTCGACCGGCTGAATTTCGAGCTGGATATCATCATCCAGATGGGCTTTCCCGGCTACTTCCTTATCGTGATGGACTTCATCCAGTGGGCCAAGAGCAACGGCGTACCGGTGGGGCCGGGTCGTGGTTCGGGTGCCGGATCGCTGGTTGCCTATGTGCAGAAGATCACCGACCTCGACCCGCTGGAATACGACCTGCTGTTCGAACGCTTCCTGAACCCGGAGCGGGTTTCAATGCCCGACTTCGACGTCGACTTCTGCATGGACGGCCGTGATCGGGTGATCGAATACGTGGCCGAGAAATACGGTCGCAATGCGGTCAGCCAGATCATCACCTTCGGTTCCATGGCCGCCAAGGCAGTGGTGCGTGACGTGGCGCGGGTGCAGGGCAAGTCTTACGGGCTGGCTGATCGTCTGTCGAAGATGATCCCGTTCGAAGTCGGCATGACCCTCGAAAAGGCCTACGAGCAGGAAGAAATTCTTCGCGACTTCCTCAAGGTTGATGAGGAGGCTGCAGAAATCTGGGAGATGGCGCTCAAGCTTGAAGGCATTGTGCGTAACGTCGGTAAGCACGCCGGTGGTGTGGTTATTGCCCCGACCAAGCTGACCGACTTTTCGCCGATCTATTGCGACGAGGCCGGTGACGGTCTGGTAACCCAGTTCGACAAGGACGATGTCGAGGCGGCGGGGCTGGTGAAGTTCGACTTCCTCGGTCTGCGTACCCTGACCATCATCGACTGGGCGCTCAAGACCATCAACCGCGACCGCGCCAAGGTCAACGAAGAGCCGCTGGACATCGCGTTCATCCCGCTCGATGACATGCCGACCTATCAGTTGTTGCAGCGTGCCGAAACCACTGCGGTGTTCCAGCTCGAGTCGCGCGGCATGAAAGAGCTGATCAAAAAGCTCAAGCCCGACTGCCTGGAAGACCTTATCGCACTGGTAGCACTGTTCCGTCCCGGCCCGCTGCAATCGGGCATGGTGGACGACTTCATCAACCGCAAACACGGTCGTGCAGAGCTGTCCTACCCGCACGTCGATTATCAGTACGAAGGCCTGAAGCCGGTACTGGCACCGACCTATGGCATCATTCTGTATCAGGAACAGGTGATGCAGATCGCCCAGGTCATGGCCGGTTACACCCTCGGCGGTGCGGACATGCTGCGTCGCGCAATGGGCAAGAAAAAGCCCGAGGAAATGGCCAAGCAGCGCGGTGGTTTCATCGAGGGTTGCAAGACCAATAACATCGACCCGGACCTTGCCGGTAACATCTTCGACCTGGTGGAAAAATTCGCCGGTTACGGCTTCAACAAATCCCACTCGGCTGCCTACGGACTTGTGTCGTACCAGACCGCCTGGCTGAAGACCCACTACCCGGCGCCGTTCATGGCTGCCGTGTTGTCGGCGGATATGCACAACACCGACAAGGTCGTGACCTTGATCGAAGAAGTGCGCACGATGAAGCTGCGCCTCGACGCGCCGGACGTGAACACCTCGGAGTTCAAGTTCACGGTAAGCGACGATGGCCGCATTCTTTACGGGCTTGGCGCCATCAAAGGGGTGGGCGAGGGCCCGGTCGAAGCGATTACCGATGCGCGTCAGAACGGGCCGTTCAAGGACCTGTTCGATTTCTGCGCCCGCGTCGATCTCAAGCGGGTCAACAAGCGAACGCTGGATGGTCTGATTCGCAGCGGTGCGCTGGATCGTCTCGGGCCGTACTTCGAACTGGAACCCAAGGCCTATCAGGCCAACATTGATCGTAACCGCTCGGTGCTGCTTGCCGCGCTGGAAGAAGCCATTCAGGCGGCAGAGCAGACCGCGCGCAGCCACGACAGTGGTCACGCAGACCTGTTTGGCGGCCTGTTCGTTGAAGCGGATGCCGATGTTTACGCCAATCATCGTAAGACCCGCGAGCTGAGCCTCAAGGACCGTCTGCGCGGTGAAAAGGAAACCCTGGGCCTGTACCTGACCGGTCACCCGATCGATGAATATGAAGGCGAGATTCGCCGCTTCGCTCGTCAGCGCATCATCGACCTCAAGCCCGCCAGAGACACCCAGACGGTGGCCGGCCTGATCATTGCCTTGCGCGTAATGAAGAACAAGAAGGGCGACAAGATGGGGTTCATTACCCTGGACGATCGCTCTGCACGCATTGAAGCATCACTGTTTGCCGAAGCGTTTCATTCGGCTCAATCACTGCTGCAGACCGATGCTATGGTGGTGGTCGAAGGCGAAGTCAGTAATGATGACTTCTCCGGGGGGCTGCGGTTGCGCGCCAAGCGGGTCATGAGTATCGAAGATGCGCGCACCAATCTGGCCGAGAGCCTGCGAGTGACGGTACGCGCCGAAGCACTCAAGGGCGACCGGCTGCGCTGGTTGGGTGATCTGTGCAAGCGCCATCGCGGTGCCTGTCCGATCACAGTGGACTACACGGGGCAGGACGCCCGTGCATTGCTGCAATTGGGAGAAGCATGGCGGATTGATCCCGCTGACAGCTTGATTCAAGCTCTGCGTGACCAGTTCGGACGTGAGAACGTCTTTCTCCAGTATCGTTGAACGTCGCAGGCTCGACTTGCGCTCAACCCTGAATTTTAATTTCGACCTGAACGCGCCGGTTCCGAACAGGAACGGCGCAGACGGATCAACCGGCCGGCCTCTTGGCCGTCGACCCAAGACGGATGCCTATGAACCCGAATTTTCTTGATTTCGAACAGCCTATCGCTGACTTGCAGGCCAAAATCGAAGAACTGCGCTTGGTGGGTAACGACAACTCGCTGAACATCGGCGACGAGATCTCCCGGCTGCAAGACAAGAGCAAGACGCTTACCGAAAGCATCTTCGGCAACCTGACCAGCTGGCAGATCGCGCGCATGGCACGCCATCCGCGTCGTCCCTACACGCTGGACTACATCGAAAACATCTTTACCGAGTTCGATGAGCTGCACGGTGATCGTCATTTCTCCGATGACGCAGCAATCGTCGGCGGTATTGCCCGTCTCGACGGCCAGCCGGTCATGGTTATCGGCCACCAGAAAGGTCGTGAAGTGCGCGAGAAGGTTCGTCGCAACTTCGGCATGCCGCGTCCCGAGGGCTATCGCAAGGCTTGCCGTCTGATGGAGATGGCCGAACGCTTCAAGATGCCGATTCTGACCTTCATTGACACACCGGGTGCCTACCCTGGTATCGACGCGGAAGAGCGCAACCAGAGCGAAGCGATTGCCTGGAACCTGCGCGTGATGGCCCGTCTCAAGACGCCGATCATCGCTACCGTTATCGGCGAAGGCGGTTCCGGTGGTGCGCTGGCCATTGGCGTCTGTGATCAGTTGAACATGCTGCAGTATTCGACCTACGCGGTAATCTCTCCGGAAGGCTGCGCGTCGATTCTGTGGAAAACCGCCGAGAAGGCACCGGATGCTGCCGAAGCCATGGGTATCACCGCTGACCGCCTGAAAGGATTGGGTATCGTCGACAAGGTCATCGCCGAACCACTGGGTGGCGCGCATCGTGATCCGGTCGCCGCCGCTGCCTTGATTCGCGAAGAGTTGAGCAGTCAGCTGGCGATGCTCAAGGAGTTCGATAACGATGAGCTGCTGGCCCGCCGTTATGACCGCTTGATGAGCTACGGTCTGTAAGCTGCGTCGCCACGATCGTTCCCACGTCTTGCGGGCTTCTGCCCGAAAGGCGTGGGAGCGAACCGCGCGACACTTCGTTTGTTCGCGAAAGGGCTGGCTTGAGCATTGAACCGTTCAGTGCGTGAATAAGCGAAGTTCGGTGAGAAACACCAATGACCACCTCCACACACAGCGGTCATGACCTTCCTGCCAGGCTCCTTCAGGCTTTGGTTCCCTGGCGCAACGCGCCAACCTGGCATATCGGCTTTTCCGGTGGCCTCGATTCCACGGTGCTGTTGCATCTTCTGGCTAAGCTCGCCAAGTGCGAAAGCCTGCCTGTCTTACACGCCATTCATGTTCATCACGGCCTGCAGGCCGCTGCCAATGCGTGGCCTGAACATTGTCGGCGGGTTTGTCAGGCGCTGGGTGTGGCATTTGAGCTGGTTCGGGTACACGTCGATCCTGGTGCGAGCATCGAGCAGGCTGCCCGGCAGGCGCGTTACACCGCGTTCACTGACAGGCTGGCTGAGGGGGATGTGTTGCTCACCGGCCAGCACCGTGACGATCAGGCCGAGACCCTGCTGTTCCGTCTGCTGCGCGGCGCTGGTGTACGCGGTCTGGCTGCCATGCCCGGTCAGCGAATTCTGGGGCGTGGGCATTTGGTGCGACCGCTGTTGGCAGTGTCTCGTGTCGAACTTGAAGGCTACGCACATCAGCACGGTCTGCATTGGGTCGAAGACCCGAGCAACGACGACTCTCGGTTCTCGCGCAACTTCTTGCGCAGTGACGTGCTGCCATTGCTGACCTCAAGATGGCCTCAGGCATCGATCAGTTTGGCGCGCACGGCGTGCCACCTCGGCGAAGCACAGCAATTGCTGGACGAGCTTGCGGTGCAGGATCTGGCCGGTGCCCAGGCCACGACACCATTTGCCTGGCTTGGTTTGCCGGTGCTGAGCATTGGCCCGCTTGCCGTGCTGTCCGCAGCAAGGCAGCGCAATGCATTGCGCCACTGGCTTGCGCCGCTGACGCGTCTGCCGGATACCGATCACTGGGCTGGCTGGGAGGCATTGCGCGACGCAGCGCAGGATGCCCGTCCGCTGTGGCGGCTTGCCGATGGCGAGCTGCACAGGGCGCAGGGCTGCATCTGGTGGGTGCCCGCTGACTGGGAGCATGTCCGTCACCCGGTAACAGACTGGCCCGACTGCCGCACACCGTTGCACTTGCCGGGCAATGGCTGGGTAAGCATTGAAGGTGATGCGCCGTGTGGCGCTCTGCAAATCCGCTACCGGCAGGGAGGAGAGGTGATGCACCTCGGCGGACGCGGCAGTCGTGATCTAAAACGGCTGCTAAATGAGCAGGCTGTACCGGTTTTTCTGCGCGGCAGATTGCCGCTGCTCTACTGTGATAATGACCTGCTGGCCGTCGCCAACCTGCCTGGACTGGACGGTTCGCCCAATGAAAGCTGGCGTTTGCACTGGGTTGTACCGACCAGCGACCAAAGTTTGAGCTGAAAGGCCCTTTCAGGTAGACTACGCTCCCTTCTTGATACAACTTCTGTTGGTTCTTTTGAAACAACGCAAGTTGCCGGTTACCAACCAGTGTTTGCTGGGTAATTCTTAAAATGTAGCGCACACCACACTGGCTTCGGCCGGTCGGTTTCAACGCAGCAGTTTGGGAGTGCACCGTGAATTTTGTCGGTAATCGGGGGCTTCGGCCTTCCTTCGCTATCCCCGGCGGCTCTGACCGCTTTAACGCAGACTTCTAGGGTTTTTCATGACGCGCTACATCTTCGTCACGGGCGGTGTTGTTTCTTCATTGGGGAAAGGCATTGCCTCGGCTTCATTGGCGGCCATCCTGGAGGCGCGGGGACTCAAGGTCACCATGCTCAAACTGGATCCCTACATCAACGTGGACCCAGGCACCATGAGCCCGTTCCAGCACGGTGAGGTGTTCGTCACTCACGACGGCGCCGAGACCGACCTGGACCTTGGTCACTACGAGCGGTTCATCCGCACCACCATGACCCAGAACAACAACTTCACCACCGGCCGTGTGTACGAACACGTCCTGCGCAAAGAGCGCCGTGGTGATTATCTGGGGGCGACCATTCAGGTCATTCCGCATATCACCGACGAAATCAAGCGCCGCATCATCAAGGGTGCAGGCGATGCCGATGTGGCGCTGGTCGAAATCGGCGGCACGGTGGGTGACATCGAGTCGCAGCCGTTCCTCGAGGCCATCCGCCAGTTGCGTTTCGAAGTCGGCGCACGCCGCGCGATGCTGATGCACCTGACGCTGGTGCCGTACATCGCTACTGCCGGCGAGACCAAGACCAAGCCGACTCAGCATTCGGTGAAGGAATTACGCTCCATCGGTCTGCAGCCTGATGTGCTGGTCTGCCGCTCCGACCACCCGATCGACGTGTCGTCGCGTCGCAAGATCGCTCAGTTCACCAACGTTGAAGAGCGTGCGGTTATCGCCCTTGAAGACGCGGACACCATCTACAAGATCCCGGGCATCCTGCATTCGCAAGGCCTGGACGATTTTGTGGTCGAGCGCTTTGGCCTGCAATGTGAGGGTGCCGATCTGTCCGAGTGGGACAAGGTCGTCGACGCCAAGCTCAACCCCGAGCACGAAGTCACCATCGCGATGGTCGGCAAATACATGGAACTGCTCGACGCCTACAAGTCGTTGATCGAAGCCATGAGCCACGCCGGCATCACCAACCGTACCAAGGTGAACCTGCGTTATATCGATTCCGAAGACATCGAAAACCAGGGCACCGGCCTGCTTGAAGGCGTGGATGCGATTCTGGTTCCAGGCGGCTTTGGCCTGCGTGGGGTCGAGGGCAAGATCACTGCCGTCCAGTTTGCACGGGAAAACAAGGTTCCGTATCTGGGCATCTGCCTGGGCATGCAAGTGGCGGTCATCGAGTTCGCACGTAACGTGCTGGGCTGGAAAGACGCCAACTCCACCGAGTTCAACCGTACCAGCGCGCACGCCGTGGTGGGTCTCATCACCGAGTGGGAAGATGCCACTGGTGCAGTCGAAACCCGTACCGAAAGTTCCGATCTGGGCGGCACCATGCGTCTTGGGGCGCAGGATTGCCAGCTTGAAGCTGGTTCGCTGGTACACGACTGCTACCGCAAGGACGTGATTGTCGAGCGTCATCGTCATCGCTACGAAGTGAACAACAATCTGCTGCCACAACTGATCGAGGCTGGACTGAAGATTTCCGGTCGCTCCGGCGACGGTGCGCTGGTTGAAGTGGTCGAAGCACCGGATCATCCATGGTTCGTCGCTTGCCAGTTCCACCCGGAATTCACTTCCACGCCCCGTGACGGTCATCCGCTGTTCAGCGGTTTCGTCAAGGCTGCACTGGCTCAACATCAGAAAAACTCCTGACAGGGACTTCACACATGGCTCAGAAAACAATTCGCGTAGGTTCGATCGAGATCGCCAACGACAAGCCAATGGTGCTGTTCGGCGGCATGAACGTACTCGAGTCCCGGGATATGGCCATGCAGGTCTGTGAAGAGTACGTAAGGGTGACCGAAAAGCTCGGTATCCCTTATGTGTTCAAAGCCAGCTTCGACAAGGCCAACCGCTCTTCGGTGAATTCCTACCGCGGGCCGGGCCTTGAAGAGGGCATGCGTATTTTCGAAGAGATCAAGCGCACCTTCAACGTGCCGCTGATCACCGACGTGCACGAGCCTCATCAGGCGGCCGTGGTTGCTGAAGTGTGCGACATCATCCAGTTGCCGGCCTTCCTGTCGCGTCAGACCGATCTGGTCGTTGCGATGGCGAAGACCGGAGCAGTCATCAACATCAAGAAAGCCCAGTTTCTCGCACCTCAGGAAATGAAACACATCCTGACCAAGTGCGAAGAGGCGGGTAATGATCAGTTGATTCTCTGCGAGCGGGGTTCCAGCTTCGGTTACAACAATCTGGTGGTGGACATGCTCGGCTTCGGCGTCATGAAGCAGTTCGAATACCCGATCCTGTTCGATGTGACACACGCCCTGCAAATGCCGGGTGGTCGCTCCGATTCTGCCGGTGGCCGCCGCGCTCAGGTCCTGGATCTGGCCAAGGCCGGCATCAGCCAGAATCTGGCCGGCCTGTTCCTTGAAGCGCATCCGGACCCTGACAACGCCAAATGCGACGGCCCGTGTGCCCTGCGTCTGGACAAGCTGGAGCCGTTCCTGGCCCAGCTCAAGTCACTGGATGAACTTGTCAAAAGTTTTCCGATCGTAGAGACCGCTTGAACAGGGTTCTCCGGTAAAGTGCCGTTCCCCGTCATTCGTGACGGGGTTGTCGCATTCAGACCTGCCTTTTTTTGCGTCTGACTGCGAGCATTGTTTTCCCAGCTGCGTCGTTTTCGTCAATCTTGGAGTGTTTACAACAATGGCAAAAATCGTCGACATCAAAGGTCGTGAAGTTCTCGACTCCCGTGGCAATCCCACTGTAGAAGCAGATGTGGTCCTCGATAACGGCATCGTTGGCAGCGCCTGCGCGCCGTCTGGTGCTTCAACCGGCTCGCGCGAAGCGCTGGAGCTGCGTGATGGCGACAAGAGTCGTTACATGGGCAAGGGCGTTCTGAAGGCTGTAGCCAACATCAACGGCCCTATCCGTGACCTGCTTCTGGGCAAGGACCCGGTTGACCAGAAGGCTCTGGATCACGCGATGATCAAGCTGGACGGCACCGAGAACAAGGCAAGCCTGGGTGCAAACGCAATTCTTGCGGTCTCCCTGGCAGCTGCCAAGGCGGCGGCTCAGGATCAGGATCTGCCGTTGTACGCGCACATCGCCAACCTCAATGGCACACCGGGCGTGTACTCCATGCCGGTGCCGATGATGAACATCATCAACGGTGGCGAGCATGCTGATAACAACATCGACATCCAGGAATTCATGATCCAGCCTGTCGGCGCCAAAACCTTCGCTGAAGGCCTGCGCTGGGGCACCGAGATTTTCCATCACCTCAAGGCAGTGCTCAAGGCGCGTGGCCTGAACACCGCTGTTGGCGACGAAGGCGGTTTCTCGCCTAACCTGGCGTCCAACAAGGAAGCGCTCGACGCTATTGCCGAAGCCGTCGCCAATGCGGGTTACACGCTGGGCACCGACGTGACCCTGGCGCTGGACTGCGCGGCGAGCGAGTTCTACAAGAACGGCAAGTACAAACTCAGCGAAGAGGGCGAGTACAGCTCCGCCGAGTTTGCCGAATACCTTGCCGAGCTGACGCGCAAGCACCCGATCATTTCCATTGAAGACGGTCTGGACGAGTCCGATTGGGATGGCTGGAAAGTTCTCACCGACAAGATCGGCGAGAAAGTCCAACTGGTCGGTGACGACCTGTTCGTAACCAACACCAAGATCCTGAAAGAAGGCATCGACAAGAAGATCGCCAACTCGATTCTGATCAAGTTCAACCAGATCGGCTCCCTGACCGAAACGCTGGAAGCCATTCAGATGGCCAAAGCTGCCGGTTACACTGCGATCATCTCTCACCGTTCCGGCGAAACCGAAGACTCGACCATTGCCGACCTGGCTGTGGGCACGTCTGCCGGTCAGATCAAAACCGGTTCGCTGTGCCGCTCCGACCGCGTCTCCAAGTACAACCAACTGCTGCGCATCGAGGAGCAATTGGGCTCCAAGGCCGCGTATCGTGGTCGTGCCGAGTTTCGCGGTTGAGCCATAGATGGTAAAAAGACGCAGAGTGCTGCACAGACTCGAGTCACCTGACTTGCCTGCGCAGCTCCGATGCTGACGCTCCGCGGTAATCTGGAGTGATTGAGCCTGGCTTATGTCAGGCTCAATGCCCTCAGTCGTTTGTTGTTCACGTTGGCTCTGCTGTCTTTTTTACTGGGTACCTGATATTTCAATGCGCAGTCCTAACTGGTTGTTCCTCGTCCTGCTCCTGTTGCTGGCTGGCTTGCAGTACCGCCTTTGGGTCGGTAACGGAAGCCTTGCGCAAGTGGCCAGCCTGACTCAGCAGATTGCCGACCAGCACGCTGAGAATGAGGTGCTGCTGGAGCGCAACCGCGTGCTTGATGCCGAGGTCATGGAGTTGAAAAAGGGTCTGGAAACCGTCGAAGAACGTGCCCGACATGAGCTCGGCATGGTCAAGGACGGCGAAACCCTTTACCAGCTCGCGCAATAATCAAGTTGGTGCCATGAAAGACTTTCTTCCTGCCTTCTGGGCAGTGATACCTGCTGCGGGCATTGGTGCTCGCATGGCAGCTGACCGTCCCAAGCAATATTTGCAACTGGGCGGCCTGACAATTCTTGAACACAGCCTGCTTTGCTTTCTCGATCACCCTCGGCTCAAGGGCCTGGTGATCAGTCTGGCTGTGGACGACCCTTACTGGGCTGCATTGCCCTGCGCTAAAGATGCCCGCATTCAACGAGTGGATGGCGGCAGCGAGCGTTCAGGCTCGGTGCTCAATGCGCTTCTGCACCTGCCTGCGCAGGGCGCGAGTGACAATGACTGGGTGCTGGTGCATGACGCTGCGCGTCCTAATCTGGCGCGCAGTGATCTGGATAATCTGCTCGGTGAGCTGGCTGACGACCCGGTTGGCGGCCTGCTGGCCGTACCGGCTCGCGATACCCTCAAGCGTGCCGACAGCAGTGGTCGCGTGCTTGAAACTGTCGACCGGAGCCTGATCTGGCAAGCATTCACGCCGCAGATGTTTCGCCTTGGGGCCCTGCATCGCGCCCTGGCGGACAGTCTGGTGTCGAACGTGAACATCACCGATGAGGCATCGGCCATCGAGTGGGCGGGGCAGTCGCCACGCCTGATCGAAGGGCGGTCCGATAACATCAAGGTCACTCGCCCCGAGGATCTTGAATGGTTGCGTCAACGCCGCACTGAGTTCGGCCATTAGCTACTGGCGATACTCATCGCGCATCGCCAATCCTTCTTTAAGATAGTCCACCAGCTTGCGTACCTTGGGCGACAGGTGCCTTTGCTGCGGATAGAGCGCCCAAACGGCAGTATTGGGCGGTTGATGGGCTTCCAGCAATGAAACCAGCGTTCCGTCATTGAGGTGTTTCTGCACGTAATAGTCCGGCAACTGACACAGGCCAACCCCATGTAGCGCGGCATCCAGCACCGCCTGACCGCTGTTGCAGCGCCAGTTGCCCTGTACTCTCTGAGAAAACTCGCGGCCATTCTGCTGAAGTTGCCAGGTATCGCTGCCCCCGACCAGACAGTTGTGGCGATTCAGTTCCGACAGGCTGTGAGGTCGCCCGTAGCGTTCAATGTAGGAAGGCGCAGCACACAGATACATTTGCCGTGGCGCGAGGCGGGTTGCAACCATGCGCGAATCCTGTAGCCGGCCAAGGCGAATCGCCAGATCCATCCCTTCATGCACCAGATCAAGCGTTTCGTTGCTCAGCTCAATGTCGACCCGCAAGTGCGGATACAGGTCCATGAAGCGTGTCACCAGGGGCGTGATGAAGCGCTCGCCATAAGCCACAGCGCAGGTCATGCGCAGCAACCCTTTTGGCTCGCTGGCCAGATCGCCTACAGCGCGCAGTGCTTCTTCGCGGCCGTCCTGCAAACGTTGGCAGTGATGCAAAAAAGTTTGACCAGCCTCGGTCAGCGCGACCTTGCGCGTGCTGCGATAAAGCAAACGGGTTTGCAGTCGTTCTTCAAGGCGCACGATCTGGCGGCTGATGTGTGACGAGGAAACCCCAAGCCTTTGTGCTGCCGCTGTGAACTGGCCACATTCAGCGACCGCAACGAATTCGTCCAGACCTTCCCAGCGATTGATGTGCATGGATTATCCCTGTACAGCATTAATGTTTTGCTTTTAGCCGTATTACTCGCCAATTGGCACTGTACTACACTGCAAACCTTGTTTTTACCCGTCGGAGAAGTTTGATGATCAAGTCGCGCGCTGCTGTCGCTTTTGAAGCCAAAAAGCCATTGGAGATCGTTGAAGTCGATGTCGCCATGCCCAAGGCCGGAGAAGTGCTGCTCAAAGTAGTGGCTTCCGGCGTCTGCCATACCGATGCCTACACACTTTCCGGTGCCGATCCCGAAGGGATTTTCCCATCGATCCTCGGCCACGAAGGCGGTGCGATTGTCGAAGCCATTGGCGAAGGTGTCACCTCTGTCGCGGTCGGTGATCACGTTATTCCGCTGTACACCCCGGAATGCCGCCAGTGCAAATTCTGCCGTTCGGGCAAGACCAACCTGTGTCAGGCGATTCGTGCCACGCAGGGTAAAGGCCTGATGCCGGATGGCACCACGCGTTTTTCCTACAAGGGCGAGCCGATTTTCCACTACATGGGCACTTCGACCTTCTCCGAATACACCGTACTGCCGGAAATCTCGGTGGCCAAAATCGACAAACAGGCACCGCTGGAAAAAGTCTGCCTGCTGGGTTGTGGTGTCACCACCGGTATCGGTGCGGTGCTCAACACTGCCAAGGTCAAGCCTGGCGATACCGTAGCGATCTTCGGTCTGGGCGGTATCGGCCTCTCAGCGTTGATCGGCGCGGTCAAAGCCAAAGCGTCTCGAATCATCGCCATTGATATCAACCCGGCCAAGTTCGAGATCGCCAAACAGTTGGGCGCGACTGACTGCGTCAATCCGAAAGATTTCGACCGTCCTATTCAGGAAGTCATTGTTGACATGACCGATGGCGGCGTCGACTTCTCGTTTGAGTGCATCGGTAATGTGCAACTGATGCGTGCAGCGCTGGAATCCTGCCACAAGGGCTGGGGCGAGTCGGTCATTATCGGCGTGGCCGGTGCCGGTCAGGAAATCTCTACCCGTCCGTTCCAGCTGGTGACAGGACGCGTCTGGCGCGGTTCGGCATTTGGTGGCGTGCGTGGCCGCACCGAACTGCCAAGCTATGTCGACATGGCGCAGACCGGTGAAATCCCGCTGGACACGTTCATCACCCATACCATGGGCCTGGAAGACATCAACAAGGCGTTCGACCTGATGCATGAAGGCAAAAGCATCCGCACCGTCATTCATTTTTGAGGAGCAGCGGCAAGCGGCAAGCACGAAGATTTGTTACATGCTTGTAGCTTGCCGCTTGCAACTGGAGGAAGCGACATGCCTTTGGAAAATATTTCCTGCCAGAAAAGCTTCGGCGGCTGGCACAAGCGTTACAAACACCACTCTCAAGTACTGGGTTGTGACATGGTGTTTGCGGTCTATCTGCCGCCCCAGGCAGAGCAGGGCAGCAAGCTCCCGGTGCTGTACTGGTTGTCCGGTCTGACCTGCACCGACGAGAACTTCATGCAGAAAGCCGCCGCTCACCGGCTCGCTGCCGAGCTGGGCATTATTATCGTGGCATCCGACACCAGCCCGCGCGGTGCCGACGTAGCAGACGACCCTGAGGGTGCCTGGGACTTCGGTCAAGGGGCAGGCTTCTATCTCAATGCCACCGAACAGCCATATGCGCGGCATTACCAGATGCATGATTACGTCGTCAGGGAGCTGCCAGCCCTTATCGAAGAGCACTTCCCGGCGTCAGAGGCGCGCAGTATCAGCGGGCACTCGATGGGCGGGCATGGGGCGCTGGTCTGCGCACTGCGCAATCCCGGTCGCTACAGGTCGGTATCGGCGTTCTCGCCGATCAGCAATCCGATTGACTGCCCGTGGGGGCAAAAGGCGTTCTCCCGTTATCTGGGTGAAGACCGTTCGCGTTGGCGCGAGTGGGATGCCAGTGTGTTGATTGGGCAAGCGTCGGAAAAACTGCCGACGCTGGTGGATCAGGGTGATCGTGATGACTTTCTGGTCAATCAGCTCAAGCCTGAAGTTCTGGTTCAGGCCGCCAAGGCTGCGAACTATCCGCTGACCTTGCGGATGCAGCCAGGTTATGACCACAGCTATTTCTTCATCGCCAGCTTCATCGAAGACCATCTAAGGCATCACGCTGAAGCCTTGAACAGCTAACGAGCGCCAAAGCAGGTAGAATCACGCCCTGACTTTTTTCAGGGCGTTTTTTTATGCGTATTGGCCATGGCTATGATGTGCACCGTTTCGCTGAAGGCGACTTCATTACCTTGGGCGGCGTGCGGATTGCACACGGGTTCGGCCTGCTGGCCCATTCCGATGGCGATGTCCTGCTGCATGCCCTGAGCGATGCGCTTTTGGGTGCCGCGGCACTGGGCGATATCGGCAAGCACTTTCCTGACACCGATCCGCAGTTCAAAGGTGCCGACAGCCGCGTGCTGCTGCGTCATGTCCTCAAGCAGATCCACGGCAAAGGCTGGAAAGTCGGTAATGTCGACGCCACCATCGTTGCCCAGGCACCGAAAATGGCACCGCATATCGATGCCATGCGTGCCTTGATCGCTGAAGATCTACAGGTTGAGCTGGACCAGGTGAACGTGAAAGCGACAACGACAGAAAAACTCGGCTTTACCGGACGTGAAGAAGGCATCGCGGTGCATGCCGTTGCGTTGTTGCTGCGCGCATGAATGAACTTGAACTGCTTGGCCCCAGGGCCTACGGCGATGCACTGGGTCGTGCAGCCCTCAAGGCGACTGCCGAAGACTTTCAGGTCGACGAAGTGCTGGACATTCCGCTTTCAGGCGATGGCGAGCATTTATGGCTGTGGGTCGAAAAACGCGGCCTGAATACCGAAGAGGCGGCACGTCGGCTGGCCCGGGCCGCGGGGGTGCAGTTGCGTACGGTCAGCTATGCCGGTCTCAAGGACCGCCAGGCACTGACCCGCCAGTGGTTCAGCATTCAACTGCCGGGCAAGGCCGATCCTGATCTGTCGGCCGCGCAGGACGATACGCTGCAGATTCTCAAAAGCACTCGACACAAGCGCAAGCTGCAACGCGGTGCTCACGCTGCGAATGGCTTTACGTTGCGGCTTACGCAACTGGATGCTGATACGGACGCTTTGAACCAGCGCCTTGAAATAATTGCCCGGCAGGGCATCCCCAACTACTTTGGTACGCAGCGTTTCGGTTATCAGGGCGGAAATCTTGGCGAGGCACGCGATTACGCTGCCCGCAAAGCGCTGCCTGAGCAACGTGCGGTGCGTTCGCGATTGTTATCCACAGCGCGCAGCTACCTGTTCAATCGGGTTCTGGCAGCCCGCGTTGCCGATGGCAGCTGGGAAAAGGCTCAGGTAGGGGATCTGCTCGCTTTCACCGACAGCCGCAGCTTTTTTCCGGCGGGTGTTGATGAGTGCAGCGATCCTCGGCTGGCGATTCTCGATCTGCACCCTACCGGGCCGCAGTGGGGTGAAGGCCCTTCGCCAGCCGGTGGCGCGACGGCAGAACTGGAAAATGCCATCGCCAATGATGAGTCTGCGTTGCGTGACTGGCTGGTCAGAGCGGGCATGGCGCACGAACGACGCATCCTGCGACTGCCCATTGGGCGGCTGACGTGGCATTATCCCGAATCTGACATTCTGCAACTGGAATTCGTCCTTCCGCCCGGATGCTTCGCCACCGTTTTAGTGCGCGAACTCATTGATCTGGTGCCGGTTGGGCAGACGGACAGCCCATGCGTATTCTGATATCAAATGATGACGGGGTGAACGCGCCCGGTCTTGTCGCGCTCCATGCGGCGCTGGCGGACTATGCCGAGTGCGTGGTGATCGCCCCTGATCAGGACAAAAGCGGTGCCAGCAGTTCCCTGACACTCGACCGGCCCTTGCACCCACATACACTGGCCAATGGCTTCATCAGTCTCAATGGTACGCCGGCCGACTGCGTGCATCTGGGGATTCATGGGTTATTGGAGCATCAACCGGACATGGTGGTTTCAGGTATCAACCTGGGTGCCAATCTGGGCGACGATGTACTGTATTCCGGAACGGTCGCTGCAGCGCTTGAAGGGCGTTTTCTGCAGCGTCCGTCGTTTGCCTTTTCGTTTTTGTCACGTCAGCCGGATAATCTGGCGACGGCGGCGCATTATGCGCGTTTGCTGGTCGAGGCCCATGAGCAACTCGACCTGCCACCCCGCACGGTACTGAACGTGAATATTCCGAACCTGCCGCTTGAGCATATCCGCGGCATTCAACTGACCCGACTGGGGCACCGTGCCCGTGCTGCGGCGCCGGTAAAGGTTGTCGACCCGCGTGGTCGTGCCGGCTACTGGATTGCCGCTGCCGGCGATGTAGAGGACGGCGGTGCTGGCACCGACTTCCATGCGGTGATACAGGGTTACGTATCGATTACACCGTTGCAGCTGGATCGAACTTATCAGGACGGATTCAGCAGCCTGAATACCTGGCTGGAGGGTCTTCGTTGATGTCGCGCGAGCAGGATGATCTATTGCGTCGCGGGATCGGGATGACCTCGCAGCGCACCCGTGAACGTCTGATCCAGCGCCTCTGCGAAGAGGGTATTTCCAACCAGCGGGTGCTGGACGTCATTCGCAAGACGCCCCGGCATCTGTTTGTCGATGAAGCGCTGGCGCATCGCGCTTATGAAGACACAGCGCTGCCCATCGGCCACAACCAGACGATTTCCCAGCCTTACATGGTCGCGCGGATGAGCGAGCTGCTATTGGCAGCAGGTCCGCTGGACAAGGTCATGGAGATCGGTACAGGGTCGGGCTACCAAACCGCGGTGCTGGCGCAGCTGGTGGAGCGTGTATTTTCGGTCGAGCGTATCAAAGTCCTTCAGGACCGCGCCAAGGAGCGTCTGGTCGAGCTCAATCTGCGTAATGTGGTTTTCCGCTGGGGCGACGGCTGGGAAGGCTGGCCTGCTCTGGCACCTTATAACGGCATTATCGTCACGGCAGTGGCAACCGACGTACCGCAGGCGCTGCTTGATCAACTGGCACCTGGAGGTCGGCTGGTCATACCGGTGGGTTCGGGAGAGGTTCAGCAATTGATGCTGATCATCCGTGAAGAAAACGGTTTTTCCCGGCACGTACTGGGGGCTGTGCGCTTCGTGCCACTGCTCAACGGGCCAATCGCGTGAAGATTGTCTGCGGTAAACAGTGAATTCTGGCTTCAGTCATTGGTCTACAGCGCGCGGCCCGGAATGTTGAATGGCCTGATGGCATCATTCCATGTAGCTGATTGATACATAACAACGTTTTTTCAACGGTTAATCACTGGCTGCCCGTCGCTATTACGGCACAATAGGCATCTTTTTTGAATTCAGTCACCAGTAAAGGGAGTGGCGGGTGAGTCTCACAGTCATTCAGCAGCTCAGGTCTTCAAGAAGTTATCAGCGTCTGGTGATTGGCATTGCTCTCAGTGTCCTTTTGGTCGGCTGCTCCAGCACGCCTTCAGGCGGTGTTCGTGTCGTTGATCGTAACGGTAATGCCGTTGCCCAGCGCCCGACGGTAACCACCGGCCAATACGTGGTCAGGCGCGGTGACACGCTTTTTTCTATTGCATTCCGTTACGGCTGGGACTGGAAAGCGCTGGCTGCCCGTAATCAGATCCCCGAGCCGTTTACCATCAAGCCAGGTCAGACAATTCGCTTTGACGGGCGCTCCTCTTCAACGCAGGACGTAGCGTCGACTTCTGGCGCAGGACGTCCGGTGACCTCTACATCAACCAGCACCAGCAGTTCCGGATCCGTCAAAACTACGGTTATTTCCAAGCCTGTTGCGGTTGTACCTGTGGTAATACCTCCTTCTGCGACCACCGGGACAGGCCCGGCCGGCAAGTCTCCGACGGGTTGGACCTGGCCTTCAAGTGGCATTTTGATAGGAAAATTTTCCTCAAACGGCAGTTTGAATAAAGGAATTGATATCGCTGGTGATTTGGGACAGCCTGTTTTGGCAGCGTCTGATGGTTCAGTTGTTTACGCCGGAAGTGGATTACGGGGCTACGGCGAATTGATCATCATCAAACACAGCGATACCTACGTCAGTGCCTACGGTCATAATCGCAGGCTTTTGGTACGGGAAGGTCAACAGGTCAAGGCAGGGCAAACGATTGCCGAGATGGGGTCAACAGGAACTGACCGGGTGAAACTGCATTTTGAGATTCGCCGCCAAGGGAAACCTGTAGATCCATTGGGATTTTTGCCACGTCGTTGATAGTTGCCAGCCTGTTCCGGGCGTATTAGGAACAGGCTCAAGTGTTGCCATGGAATCAGGCGATACTGGAGCTTGAGGTCGAACTCACCAAAGGACTAAAACAATGGCTCTTGGCAACGAAGCGCCGGAGTTTGACATCGATGATGAAGTGCTCCTTATGGAAGCCGGCATTGTCCTGAAGGAAGCGTCAAACGAGAAGCAGCCACCCGCTGCCTCCGGACGCGCCAAGGTCAAGCATTCAACATCGCTCAAACAACACAAGTACATTGACTACACGCGGGCGCTTGATGCTACCCAGCTGTACCTCAATGAAATCGGTTTTTCTCCTCTACTATCCCCGGAAGAAGAAGTTCATTTTGCGCGTCTGTCGCAAAGTGGAGACCCGGCCGGGCGCAAACGCATGATTGAAAGCAATCTGCGTCTGGTAGTTAAAATTGCCAGACGTTATGTCAATCGTGGGCTGTCATTGCTTGACCTGATCGAGGAGGGCAACCTGGGGTTGATTCGGGCGGTTGAAAAATTCGACCCTGAACGCGGCTTTCGTTTTTCCACCTACGCCACCTGGTGGATTCGCCAGACCATCGAACGCGCGATCATGAATCAGACCCGGACCATCCGGCTGCCGATTCACGTCGTCAAGGAGCTGAATGTTTATCTGCGCGCGGCCCGAGAGCTGACCCAGAAGCTGGATCATGAACCTTCTCCCGAAGAAATCGCCAATCTGCTGGAAAAACCGGTAGGTGAGGTCAAGCGCATGCTCGGTCTCAACGAGCGTGTCTCGTCGGTGGACGTCTCGCTGGGGCCTGATTCGGACAAGACGCTGCTCGACACCTTGACCGACGATCGTCCGACCGACCCCTGTGAGCTGCTGCAGGACGATGATCTGTCCCATAGCATCGATCAATGGTTGTCTGAGTTGACCGAGAAGCAACGGGAGGTTGTCATCCGTCGCTTTGGCTTGCGCGGACATGAAAGCAGCACACTTGAAGATGTAGGGCTTGAGATCGGTCTGACGCGTGAGCGGGTCAGGCAGATTCAGGTTGAAGGGCTCAAGCGCCTGCGTGAGATCCTTGAAAAAAACGGCTTGTCCAGCGAGTCTCTCTTCCAGTAACCAACCCCTCGTAATGTCAATCCAGGGCCGATATAACACAGAGTGTGTATATCGGCCTTTTTATATGTCTTTCGTTATTTGAATGTCGTAGGTCAATGCGCCTGCTCGGCCTTTCAGCTTTCAAAGCCTGTAAGTCATTGCGTACGGTTGTTGTAAGTCATTCAGGTAACAACAGTGAGGCTTGTCGCCAAACAGCTGTGTTTACGGATTTAACACGTTGTTTTAAATAGAGATTATATTTTTAAGGTGATTGACATGGAAATATCCTGGAGCGTTTGAGGTGTTGCTCTGCGGGTTTAAATCTCTAATATCGAAGCTGTGCCAACGGACAGGCGCAGGCCATCAAGGATGACGGTCAAGGACATCGCAGGATGCGATTCATCAGGATGATGACAACGGAATACAGGGATCAGGGATAAAATGTGGGCGGGTCATACCGCCCCTTTTTTTATCTGCAGAAAACCGGACAGATTCAACAAAAAAGGGTATCCGTCCGGCGAAGTCATCTACCCAGCCCTTCAAAGCCAAGACATGGTGTGCACTTAAATTTTAGTGGACACCATTTCTAGCCTTTTAAGCGGGTCTTTCATGCAGCCACAACGCCGTTCCTACTCCAAATCCTTCAAGGCCCATGTCATTCAAGAGTGCGCCCAGCCCGGGGCCTCGATTGCCAATGTCGCGCTGAGCCACAGCCTTAACGCGAACCTCGTCCATAAATTGATTCGAGTGCAAACGCAGAAAGCCATGGCGCTGCAACCTGCGTTCATTCCGTTACCCTTGCAGCTAGCCGGAGCAAATTCGCAGGTTGCGTTATCGACTATCTGTCTCGAAATCCCACATCCGCGCGGCACCGTCAAAGTGAACTGGCCGACCGAAAGCGCTGACGCCTGCGCCACCTTTCTGCGAGACCTGTTGCGATGATCCGCATCGACGCCATCTGGCTCGCCACCGAGCCCATGGACATGCGCGCTGGTACCGACACTGCTCTGGCGCGGGTGGTCGCGGTGTTCGGTGCGGCGCAGCCGCACTGTGCTTATCTGTTTGCCAACCGCCGCGCAAATCGAATGAAAGTGCTGGTGAACGATGGGTTGGGTATCTGGCTGGCGGCGCGCCGCCTGCATCATGGCAAGTTCTTCTGGCCGGGTTCTCGACGCGGCTCTCAGATGGAATTAGGTGGAGAACAACTGCATGCCTTGGTGCTGGGTTTGCCTTGGCAAAGAGTCGGGCAAGGTAGCGTAATTTCCATCATATAACGCCTGCCACGACCAGCTAGGCCGTGCAATTGTCCAATGAGCCTATCGTCGCTTTTAGGCTGTTCTGGCAAAATCGGCAGCATGACTTCGCTTCCTAATCTCGACCACTTAAGCCCTGAACAACTGCGTGCTCTGGCGGCGGAGTTGATGCAGCGTGTCGAGAACCTCGATCAGAAAGTCGAGACAATGGGTAAGCAAATCCACCATCACAAAACGGTCAACGAGAAACTGGCCCACGAGATCGCGCAGCTCAAGCGCTTCAAGTTTGCCAAGCGCAGCGAGCAACTAAGCCCGGATCAGGCCAGCCTGCTTGATGACCTGACCGACACCGATATCGCGGCCATCGAAACCGAGCTTGAAGCGCTGCGACCCGCGCCTGTTTCGAGCGAGGCTCGGCGAAAACCTAGAAAACCTAAACGTACCGCCTTGCCGCCGCAGTTTCCGCGCACCCTGATCCACCACGAACCCTGTAACAGCCACTGCCAGTGCGGCTGCGTCCTCAAGCGCATTGGCGAGGATGTCAGCGAGAAGCTCGACTACACGCCGGGCGTGTTCACCGTGGAGCGTCACATCTGTGGCAAGTGGGTATGCGATCAGTGCGAAACCCTGATCCAGGCACCGGTTCCGGCGCAGGTCATCGACAAGGGCATCCCGACCGCCGGCTTGCTAGCCCACGTGATGATCGCAAAGTTCGCCGACCATTTACCGCTCTATCGTCAGGAGTCGATTTTTGGTCGGGCCGGTCTGGCCATTGCCCGCTCGACCTTGGCGCAATGGGTCGGCAGCTGTGGCGTGCAGTTGCAGCCGCTGGCCGATGCCTTGCACGATGCTGTTCTTGAACATGGCGTAATCCACGCCGATGAAACGCCGGTGCAGATGCTTACGCCGGGCGCAAAGAAAACCCATCGCGCGTATATCTGGGCCTACGCCACCTGCCAGTTCTCGGACTTGGCAGCGGTCGTTTACGACTTCAGCCAGAGCCGCTCCGGAGAAAATGCACGCAACTTCCTGCAAGGCTGGAAAGGCAAGCTGGTCTGTGATGATTTTGGCGGCTACAAGGCCAGCTTCGAACCCGGCGTCACCGAGATTGGCTGCATGGCCCATGCACGGCGCAAGTTCTTCGAGCTGCACGCCACGAACAAGAGCCAGCTCGCCGAACAGGCCTTGCGCTACATCCAGTTGCTTTACGAAATCGAGAGTGAAGTCCGCCACTTGCAACCTGATTTACGCCGCCGAATACGCCAAGAAAGGGCCGTGCCGGTGATGGATGCCTTGCATGCCTGGATGATCGCCCAACGCCAACTTGTGCCCGATGGCTCGGCTATCGCCAAAGCTTTGGATTACAGCCTGAAACGCTGGACGGCGCTGTCGCGCTATCTCGATGACGGGGCTGTACCCATTGACAATAATTGGTGCGAGAACCAGATCCGACCATGGGCGTTGGGTCGCAAGAACTGGCTATTTGCAGGTTCACTGCGCAGCGGCAAACGGGCAGCGGCGATAATGAGTTTGATCCAATCGGCGCGACTCAATGGGCATGATCCGTATGTTTATTTGAAGGACGTCCTCAGGCGCCTACCGACGCAGCGGGCGAGTGAGATCGATCACTTGCTGCCGCATAAGTGGGGACTTAAATGACGCACCTTGAGCAGTAGTCAATTCTGGGGTATAGCTGCTCGGTGGTCATGATCCGCTCAGAATCCGTCAACAAATTCCTGAATGAGGAAATCGACAAACGCGCGTGCTTTGGAGGAGATTTGCCGGGAGCTCGGATAAATAGCCCAGACAGCGCGGCTTTGTTCGAGAGCAAAAGAGGAAAGGACTTCGACCAGATCCCCTTTATTCAAGGACGCTCGGGCATTCCATAGCGATATGGAAGCGATCCCCAGCCCTTCTACAGCCGCTATTCGAGCAGCTTCCCCGCAGTTGACTCTAAAAGAGCCGTTAATAATAGAAAATGGATTGCGTGCGTTACCGGCGAAGTGCCAGCGATTCTCTTCTCCTAATGTAATGCAATCGTGGCGGCTCAAATCTTCGGGCTCTCCCGGCTCACCTTTTTGCTCAAGGTAGGCCGGGGACGCGCAAAGGATACGGGTGTCGTTTCCAAGCTTGCGCGCCACATGTGTTGAGTCCTTCAGTGCGGCGATGCGAATGGCCACATCAATGCCGATCTCCGTTAAGTTTTGCACTTCATCCGAAAGCACCAGGTCTATTTTCAGATTTGGATGGCTTCTTAGAAAGCGAGTCACCGCAGGCATCAAACAGACCCTGGCGAAAGAGCCGGGGGCGGAGATACGCAATACGCGTTTAGGCGTCTCCTGGCTCTTCACAGTCGTAAAATAAGCTTCGTCCACAGCGGCTATGATACGAGAAGCATGAGGCAGGAAAAGCGCACCGTCCTCTGTAAGGGTCACCTGCCTTGTCGTGCGATGCAGCAACCGCATGCCCAATGACTTCTCGAGCTTGGCGAGTTTTTGACTCGCTACCGAAGGCACCAGCCCTAACTCCGCCCCAGCAGCGGTGATGTTTCCCATTTCCATGGATCTGACAAACAGGTTCAACGCTTGAATATCCATGGGCTGGCCCCGCTCAGCGTGTCTGCACCGGTGTTGCGTTGATCTTCACTCGCATCAAACTATAGGGTTTTTCTCGTAAATCCTTGCCACCATGAAATCCCGCCTGGCGATGGAGTTGGTTGGCAGTGAAGTAAAGGTAACCGTCAGTTCCCACAGAGAGTGTGTCCGGCCACAGTATGCGTGGATCGTGAACGACCGTCTGCCAACTGCCATCGGGCAGGCGCTTGCGAATACTGTTGTCTTCATAGTCGCCAGCGTAGACAGCACCTTCGCTGTCAGCCTCCAGCCCGTCCGATGGCCCTTTTTCGCCCAGATCCTTAACTGCATCGGTGAGCTGTTGCTCGGTGACGTTCGGGTCGCGCAAGAGCTTTGTAGATACCGAATACAGGTGGCGGCTGGACAGTGGGCAGAAATACAGAGTCTGGCGATCCGCCGACAGAGCAATACCGTCAGAAGCAACGGCAAATGGCTTGCTGCTTCCATCGGCATTGCGAACTCTCAGCAGTTGACCTTCAACCCTTGGCACAAAGTCTGGATCAGCTGATGTCGATGCCGCGCCACTCAAACGCCGTACTGCTTTACCCGTGGCAATGTCCATGACAATGATTGCGCCCGGCCCACTAAGAGAGGAGTCGGTGATGTAAATGACGCCTTCCTTACCGGCACTGAAGTCAAAACGCATGTCGTTGACGTAGGTGCTGGGCAACACGACATTTTCAGGAAAGACCAACGTCTTGACGACCTTGTTGGTGTGAAGATCAACGGCCACCAACTTGGCGCCACCCGCGAGCGGCTTGGAGAATTCGGGTGCAGCGGTATCAAGGATCCACAGGTGCCCTAAGCCATCAGCAACAATACTCTGGACGCTGATGAAACCCTTTTCCGGATGCTGCAGGTCAGCCTGGTTCAGCGCAACATCGGGATAAGGCACCACCTTGCCGTCGCGTAATTCCCCGACAGTGAACGGCACTTTGTCGCCCCAACGGGGGAAGTTGACAAAAATGCGTCCCTTTTCACTGATGCTGACGCCCGTTGGCATAGCGTCGTGAAATGCGAAAACCTGTTCAATCTTTCCCTGAGGCTGGTCTTTTGGGAGATTGCTGAGCACAGCAGCCTGGGTAGACTGACTACTGAAAGCGACCATCAAGGCCACGGACGTCCACAAAATTGATTTTTTAAAAGCCAAAACAGATCTCCTTGGCCTACTTCAGGCGGGCCAATATCGAATAGTGAGACTGGCCTCGTCTCGTGGCCAGGCGGGCATACTGACGGGTATATTGCGACGTAAAAAGCCGGTAAATTCACCAGCACTTTCACTCGAAAAGAGAAAATGATGCGACTGGGCGACTTGAAGCTGTTTGTGCGCACTGTAAAGCTTGGAAGCTTCTCCAACGCGGCACGCGAGGCCGACCTTTTGCCGGGACAAGTCAGCGCTGCCATAAAGCGTCTGGAGCGCGAATTGGGTATCCGCTTGTTCGCCCGCTCCACCCGTAGTTTGCGTCTGACTGGAGAGGGGGAAACGTACCTCCCCAGCGCGATTACCGCATTGGAAGCCCTGGCTCAGGGGCAGGAGAGATTGCACGGTGAAGGCAACCAATTGCAGGGGATATTGCAGGTCGCCGCGCCATCTGATCTAGGCAGAAACGTGTTGTTATCCTGCTTCAGCCAATTTCGCAAAGAACACCCACAGCTTACTTTGCGCCTGCTGATTTCTGATCGGCTGGCCAATGTTTTCCGTGACCCAGTCGACATCGCCATCCGTTATGGCTGCGCGGAAGATGCGAGCTACGTAGAACGGCCTTTGGCCGCCTGGAATCGACGGGTGCTGGTTGCATCACCGGCTTACCTTTCCCGTCATGGTAGGCCGGCCATGCTGGAAGATCTGAGTCATCATTCCTGCCTTCTGTACATGCTCAATGAGCACGTCTATGACAATTGGAAGTTTGGGCAGCAGAAGATTCCTGTCAAAGGCCTATTGCTGAGTGACGATGCAGATGTCGTTAGACTTTGGGCGATTGCAGGCGAAGGGATCGCGTACAAGTCCTGGCTTGATGTCCGCGAGGATGTGCTTAGCGGTCGTCTGGAAATTTTGCTTGCACAGCATCTTGGGGAATTGAGTCCGTTAAATCTGGTCTGTCCGCACCGCAAGCAATACTCGCCGGCAGTACGGCAGTTGCACCAGATGCTTAGCCGCCATTTAGCGCCCTTCGCTGCGGATATGGCCGCAGCGTTGGCGAATGCCGAAATCCCTGACTCGACTGCGTAATTAGTTGCTTGTAAGGGTGATGCCTGAGGTTTGATTCTTGAAAGGCGAGTTCTGAATTCGTTGATTGCTGACTACTGGGGTATGGCGTTGAGGGGTAGTTTTGATTGGGCAGAAGTTCTGCAAACACGGGAGTATCAGTTTTTTTGTGTTCGGGCTGGTTAGGGCCTGCCGTCAGGCAGGCCCTTGTTTTACCAGCTCGGTCTGGTAAATCGGTCTCCGTACAGGATCGCAAATTGATTCATTGCCACTTTCCAGTCGTGTGCCGCATGACCCCAGTTGGCGGTGATGTTGCGCAACCCAAGCCATATCAGTTTCGTCGCGGCCTCATCGGTCGGGAAGTGCCCTCGAGTCTTGATGATCTTGCGTAACTGGGCATTGATGCTCTCGATGGCATTGGTCGTGTAAACCACTTTGCGGATGCCCGCCGGGAAAACAAAAAACGGTATAACCCGATCCCAGGCGCGACGCCATGCAGCAACCACAGTCGGATACTGCTTGCCCCAGGGGCCCGCTTCAAAGGCGTTAAGCTCTTGCTCAGCCACATCTGCATTGATCGCCTGGTAGATCGGCTTGAGTGCTTTGGCCAGTGCCCGACGTTTATCCCAAGCGGCATAGTCCAAGCTGTTGCGGATCAGATGCACGATGCAGGTTTGCAGCGTCGTGGCAGGAAAAACCGCCCCCAACGCCTCCGGTATTCCTTTGAGGCCATCCGTGACGGCGATCAGAACATCTTCAACGCCACGAGTCTTGAGGTCGTTGAACACCTTCATCCAAAACTTGGCACCCTCGGTGCTCTCGATCCATATACCCAGAATGTCGCGCGTGCCATCAGGTAATACCCCCAGCGCCAGATAAATAGCCTTGTTGCACACTAACCCCTCGTCCCGGATTTTGACCCGTAACGCATCGAAGAAGATCACCGGATACATCGGTTCCAAGGGTCGTTGCTGCCAAGTGCCCACCTCTTCCATGACCGCATCGGTGACTGAGCTGATGAAGTCATGGGACACGTTAGTTCCATACTGCTCAGATAGAAAAGCGCGGATCTCACGCACCGTCATGCCCCGGGCGTACATGGCAATTATCTTGTCGTCGAAGCCTGTAAAACGTCGTTCGTGCTTGGGAATCAGGATCGGGGCGAAGCTACCATCGCGGTCTCTGGGGATATCCAGGCGAAGCGGCCCGTCGTCGGTCAGAACCGTCTTGCTGCTTTTGCCATTACGCTGATTGGTCGACTCCTCAGGGCGCTCCGCGCCCTGAGGGTAACCAAGGTGGTGACCCAGCTCGGCGCCTAGCGCACGCTCGATCAGAGCCTTCTTGAACGCCATGGACGCGTCTTGAATGGCTTCGGCGCTCATCGGGCCTTTAACAAACTGCTCGATCAGCTCTTGGGGAATCGAGGGCAACTCCCTCGCTGTTGCATTGGCGGACTTCTTTTTGGTCGGCATACATGCACCTCTAGCTACATGTTATGCCCGAACACAAAATTTCTGACAGTCTCCGGTGAGCAGGTGGATTTGCATCAGTTGTTGTTCTTCATCGTCACGCACGAAGCGCACGCCGCTGGCGTCGATGAACAGGCTGCGCTTGATGCGTCGCCCGCCTGATTGCTGCATGCCGCGCCAGTTGCGGAACGACTCGGACATCAAGCGCCAGGTGGGGATGGAGACGATGGTTTTGTCGAAGTTCTGCACTTTGACGGTGTGCAGGGTGATGTCCACCACATCGCCGTCCGCGCCGACCTGCGGCATTTCGATCCAGTCGCCGACGCGCAGCATGTCGTTGCTGGTCAACTGCACACTGGCGACGAAGGAGAGCAGGGTGTCCTTGTAGACCAGCAGGATGACCGCCGACATGGCGCCCAGGCCGGACAGCAGTAGCAGGGGCGAACGGTCGATCAGTGTGGCGACGATGATGATCCCGGCGAAGACGTACAGGATCATCTTCGACAGTTGCACGTAACCCTTGATGGAGCGCGTGCGGGCGTGTTCAGTGCGCGCGTAGATGTCCAGCAGGGCGTTGAGCAGGGTGCCGATGGCTAATGTCATGAACAGGATGGTGAACGCCATGGCGATGTTGCCGATCACGTTGCGGCCCGCAGTGCTCAGGCCCGGGACCAGCGTGAGGCCGAACTGAATGACCAGCGACGGCACCATCTGCGCCAGTCGGTGAAAGACCTTGTTGTGGCGGAAGTCGTTGACCCAGTGCAGGGACGGCTGACGGCCGAGCATCTTCACCGCGTACAGGACCACAAAGCGCGCGACACGACCAAGTACCAGCGCGGCGGTCAGCAACAGGACCAGTGCCAGCCCGGTGCGTACCCACGGGTGCTGGTCGAGCATGTCCCAGAGTTCCTGGGTCTTGAGCCAAAGCGAGTGAATATCCATAAAAGCATCGGGCCCGTTGCGCGAAGAGGGGGCGTGATTAAAACATTTACCGGGTCGGACGGGGCGGCCCGTCAGCACAAAGTGCACGTTGGGCAATGAATTCAAATTGTATTGATTGCTGAAGTAGACTCATCGCTCATTATCAAAGGAGTTGCGTCTTGCACCTATCCATCGTTCAACGCTGTGCGTCACGTCTTGGGTTGCAGGCCTTGTTGGTACTGGTCGGTCTGGCCTCGTCGACACTGGTCAGTGCCGCCGACGCGTTACCGACCTACGGTGAAATGGACGCTGCAGGGTTCGCGGGCTCGCCCCGGGAGAACTACGCCCTGCAGGACTTTTCCGATAAATACCGTGCGACGCTGGATATTTCCGCCAAGGACGATGTGTTTCGTCCCGGCGTCATCAACGTGTACGACAAGGCCAGCGGTGCGGCCTTGATCCGCGTGCAGTCCGATGAGCTGGTACTTGGCACTGACCCGAAAACCGGCAAGGTCAAAACCAACGTGCACGAGTTGCCCTATGGCGAACAGAGCGTGCTGATCTATAAGGATTTCAACTTCGATGGCATCAAGGACCTGGCCTTGATGGACGGGCAGAACAGCTGCTATCACGGCCCCTCGTATCAGGTCTTTCTTGGCACTGCCGATGGTTTCCGGCACAGCGATTCGTTCACCGAACTGGCGCAAAACAACTGCGGCCTGTTCAGCGTGGATGAGAAAGCCCACAAGATCGAGACCATGACCAAAAGTGGTTGCTGCTGGCACCAGATGTCCACTTACGGCATCCATAACGGTGAGCTGGTTCTGGAGACGCAAACAGTCATTGAACACACCGGCGGTTCGGGGCTGCCGACTGAAACAGTCAGTCGCAACCAGAATGGCAAGATGACGCACACCACCAGCATCGTCTGGGAGGAAGACCAGCAGCGTGAGATTCTTCTGCCGTTCAGGCTCGCGCCGTCCGGCAAGCGCATTGTGTTGTTCCGTTCAGGGGACGCAAGCCCGGTCTTCTACGCAGCCTTGGACAGCAAGAATCAGGTCGGGCTGCTGTTTCCCCAGGCTGAAGGTGAGCAACTGAAGTACGACGCTGCCAGTCACGTATTGAGCTTCGTGCGCGGCGACACCGCTTACCGGATCGTGGGTGACGCAAAGGGTGCGCCCACCGCCATGCAAGTGGTGGTGCGTGGCAAGACCACCGACCTGAAACTGCTTGCCGAGCCTGCTCAAGGTTCGCTGAACAAGGTCGCGGATGCGTTGAAAGCCGTGCAGTAATCAGGCGGCGGGGTGCTAGCCCCGATACCTCACCGCCTCAACAAACGCGCTGAACGCCGGCGACGCTTGTCGCCGGTTCGGGTAGTACAAGTGAAAGCCTTCGAAATACGGGCTCCAGTCGACCAGCACTTCTTTCAAACGGCCGCTGGCGATGTGCGGCTCGGCCATGGAGTCCGGCACGTAGGCCAGGCCCACGCCGTCCAGTGCGGCGTTGAGGACGTGGATCATGCTGTTCGACGTGAATTGCCCGCTGACCCGTATGTTGAGCTTGCGGCTGTCCTTCTCGAACTCCCAGGCGTAGCAACTGCCGTTTGGCGAGTGGCGGATGTTGATGCAGGTGTGTTGAGTCAGGTCCTGAGGCTGCAGCGGGACGGGATGTCGCTCGAAGTAGGCCGGCGAGCCGACCACTGACAAGCGCCAGTCAGGCCCCAGGCGCACGGCGATCATGTCCTTGCTGATGGATTCACCCAGACGGATGCCTGCATCGAAACGTTCGCTGACAATATTGGTGAAGCCGTAGTCGATGCAGATCTCGATCTGAATATCCGGGTATTGCGCGAGAAACCCTGCAAGCATGGGCCGGATAATGCCTTCGGCGGCGTCATCGGAGCAGGTAATGCGAATGGTGCCGGCGGGCTTGTCGCGCAGTTCGCCCAGCACTTCAACTTCTGCGGCAATTTGATCCAGCAGCGGCCCGATCGAGCGCATCAGCCTTTCGCCTGCTTCGGTCGGGGCCACGTTGCGGGTGGTTCTCGCCAGTAGGCGCAGGCCCATGCGCTCTTCAAGGCCCCTCATGGTGTGGCTCAGGGCTGAAGGCGTAACGCCCAGTCTGGTCGCGGCCTTGGTAAAGCTCTGATCGCGTGCCACCTGCAGGAAGGCTTGCAGGTCATTGAGTTTCGGTGTGCTCATTGCTGAGTATCTCTCACAAGCGCGTGGAAATTACGCCGTCTAATAATCCTAATACCTTTGCCCTAACCTGTGCCGACTCATTTTTAACGTCGCCAGGTCAGGACGCATGCAAGCATTTGATTCAACCCTGAAGCAGTCCGAAATAACCACTCATCCGCCAGCCTGGGGCGCCGTGTTTTCGATGGCGCTGTGTGTGGTGGTGCTGATTGCTTCGGAGTTCATGCCAGTCAGCCTGCTGACGCCGATCGCGCAGGATCTCGGCATCAACCAGGGCCAGGCAGGGCAGGCAATATCGATCTCGGGTTTCTTTGCAGTATTGACCAGCCTGCTGAACACACCGCTGACCAGGCATCTTGACCGCAAACCGGTCCTGCTGGGCTTCAGCCTGCTGTTGCTGGTGTCCGGGGTGATCGTCACGCTGGCCTCCAACGGCTGGTTATTCATGACGGGACGTGCATTGCTCGGGATTGCCATTGGCGGTTTCTGGTCGATGTCGACCGCTACCGTGATGAAGCTGGTGCCGAAGCAATCGGTCGCCAAGGGCCTGGCACTGATCAACGGCGGCAATGCGCTGGCGGCGACGGTCGCCGCGCCATTGGGCAGCTTCATGGGCCAGTACATCGGTTGGCGCGGGGCGTTTTTCCTGGTTATCCCGCTCGCGGCGCTGGCGTTTGCCTGGCAGTGGCTGAGCCTGCCGGCCATGCGCAGTCAGCCGAACAACCGGGCACGCAATCCGTTCCGCCTGCTGCGTAACCCGCAAGTGGCCGTCGGCATGAGCGCGATCCTGTTGCTGTTCATGGGCCAGTTCGCCGTCTTCACCTACCTGCGCCCGTTTCTGGAAGAGATCACCGGGGTCAGCGTCAACGCGTTGTCCCTGATGCTTTTGGTGTTGGGAGCCAGCGGGCTGGTCGGCACCTACCTGATCGGCAGGCTGCTGCACACAGGCCTGTATGCCTGCCTGATCGCCATTCCGTTGCTGATGGCGGTGCTGGCTGTGGCGCTGACCGGCCTGGGCCATTCACCTCAGTCCGTCGCCATTGTGCTTGCCGTCTGGGGGTTGATTGCCACACCTGCGCCGGTCGCCTGGGGCCTCTGGTTGAGCCGCACGCTGCCCGACGATGCCGAGGCAGGCGGCGGCCTGATGGTGGCGACCATTCAATTGGCGATCACCGCCGGTGCCGGCATCGGTGGCGCGCTGTTCGACAGCCTCGGTTGGTGGAGCCCGTTCGCATTCGGTGGCGTGTTACTGGCGTGTTCGGCCGCGCTGGCCTGGACGGCGCGAGACAACGCGTCTCTGCAGGAAAGCAACACCGGTCAGGGCCGGGCAGATAAACGCGGGTCAATTTCTCAACGAGGTAACACGCCATGAAAAAGATTCTTTTGATGCTTGGGTTTTTAATCAGCTCATATGCTGCGACAGGAGCAGACATGTCTCACGGTGCCGATAATTTCTACACAAGCGACAAGGTCGTTGCGCAAAAAGTGCTGTTCAACAACCAGTACAAGATGAAAGTTGCGGGCAACCTGTTTATACCCAAAGGCTCGAACCCGAACGTTAAAGCTCCGGCAATCATCGTCGGCCATCCGATGGGGGCGGTGAAGGAGCAAAGCGCCAATCTCTACGCGCAGAAACTGGCCGAGCAGGGGTTTGTCACCTTGTCGCTGGACCTGTCGTTCTGGGGCGAGAGCGAAGGCCTGCCGCGTAACGCCGTTTCACCGGATATGTACGCCGAAGACTTCAGCGCCGCAGTGGATTTCCTGAGCACGCAGACCTTCGTGGACAAAAAACGAATCGGCGTTCTGGGAATTTGCGGCAGCGGCAGCTTTGTCATCAGTGCCGCGAAGATCGACCCGCGCATGAAAGCCATCGCCACGGTGAGCATGTATGACATGGGCGCCGCCAACCGCAACGGCCTGAAACACTCGCAGACGCTGGCGCAGCGCAAGAAGATCATCGAGCAGGCGGCACTGCAACGCGACGTGGAATACAGCGGTGGCGATACGGCCTACACCAGCGGCACTGTACACAAACTGACTGACAAATCCGGCCCGATCGAACGCGAGTTCTATGATTTCTATCGCACGCCACGGGGCGAGTTCACGCCTGAAGGCCAGTCCCCCGAACTGACCACTCACCCGACGCTGACCAGCAACGTCAAGTTCATGAACTTCTATCCGTTCAACGACATCGAGACGATATCGCCACGCCCGATGCTGTTCATCGCCGGTTCAAAGGCGCACTCTCTGGAGTTCAGCGAGGAAGCGTACAAACTGGCCGGCCAGCCCAAGCAATTGATCATCGTGCCAGAGGCCGGGCATGTGGATCTTTACGATCGGGTCGATCTCATCCCGTTCGACAAGCTGGGCGAGTTTTTCAAGAACAACCTGAAGTAATCCGCGCTGAAAGCGCTACGCATGAAAAGGCCCTGCACAAGCAGGGCTTTTTTGTTATCGGTCACTGGTGGTTTCAAATCTGCCTAAAGATCCGCAGGCTCATCCTCATCGCGAAGGTGAATGTCCAGCCCCTGCCGACCCGCTGCAAGATGAGGACGCAATGTCAGCGCCGGGATCTCGTAGTCACCGTCGTTCTGCCTGCGAAACGGCAAGGGCTCAAGGGTGAACAGGGTATCCAGGCGGTTGCCGTAATCGGCGCAAATGCGGGCAAATGTTGCGCTGTCCACTTTGCCTGCCCGGTACACGGGGAAGGGCGCGAGCACCTCGAAGCCTGGATAGAACAGGATGCCGTGCTGGATAGGAAAGAGCACGTCGTTCAGCGCTCCGTTTACGCCACGCTCGCTGTAGTGGGACTCCCAGCCGCCCATGGTCACCGTCAGCATGGCGCGCTTGCCTGCCAGCGTTCCCTCACCGTATCGATCACCCCAGTGATGGTCGCTGTGCTCGCCCACGCCGTAGGCGAAGCCACAGGCGTACACCCGCTCTATCCAGCCTTTCATGATCGCCGGCATCGAAAACCACCAAAGCGGAAACTGAAATATGACGGCGTCTGCCCAGAGCAATCTGGCCTGTTCGGCCTCGATGTCCGGCGGTTGAATACCGGCGGCAAATACGCGTTGCGACTCAAGGGCAGGGTCAAAGCGGCTGCTGCTCTCAAGGCCAGGTGCATCGTTGGCGTCGATTGTCGCCTTCCAGCCCATCTGGTAAAGGTCGGACACCTGCACCTGATGGCCTTTGCTCTGCAGATGATCGACTGCGAAGTCTTTCAACGACCCATTCAGCGAGCGCGGTTCGGGGTGGGCGTAGACAATAAGTACGTTCATGAGGGGCTCCGGTTTGTCTGTCATGAGGCAACGCTACAGACTCGATCGGGTATGCTGGAAATCAATCTCCCAAACACTGGGTATTTGCATGAACAATACCTTGCGGCGTATCGACCTCAATTTGCTGATCACGCTGGATGCATTGCTCTCGGAGCAGAACGTGACCCGCGCGGCGCATCGGCTGAACCTGACTCAGCCGACGGTCAGCCTGCAATTGGGCAGGCTGAGGCAGGTACTGGATGATCCATTGCTGTTGCCGGGACCGCGGGGCATGACCCCGACTGCGCGGGCTGAACAACTGCGCGAACCGCTCAGGCAGGCGCTTGCAGCGCTGGAGTCCGCTTTGCTGCCCGGCCGGGATTTCGATCCGGCAAAGGCCGATCACACCTGGCGCGTGGCCGCCAGCGACTACGCGACCATCGCGTTGATATGGCCGTCGCTCGGCAGGTTGCGCAGCAGTGCACCGGGCACGCGCCTGGCCCTGTTGAACAAGCACCCGGTCAGCCTTGCCGCGGATCTCGAAAGCGGTCGACTGGATCTGGCGTTGCACACCCGCGATGAGGCGCCGCCCAAGCTGCGTCAGCGGTCGTTGATCCATGAACGTTATGTGCTTGCTGCCCGGCATGATCATCCGGATTTTGTGCAGCCCGTATCGCTGACACGTTTCTGTGAGCTGGAGCATGCGGTCATGTCTCTCAACGGCGGCGGGTTCGCTGGAAGCACCGATCAGGCCCTGGCGGCGCAGGGGTTAAGCAGACGGGTCGTGTTGTCGGCGCCGCATTTCGGCTCGCTGGTATCTGCACTGGTCTGCAGCGACCTGGTTGCTGTAGTACCCGAACGGCTGGTGCGCGCCCAGCCGACGCTTGTGGTTCAGGAACCGCCGCTTTCGATTTCCGGGTTTGAAATGCTCATGCTGTGGCCTGAGCGTTTGCACCGTGATCCGGCTCATATGTGGCTGCGAGAACTGATGGCTTTGGCCATTGATTGAGCCGTGCGGCGCTCATGATTCAAGCCCGCAGCCTGCGTTCGCGTAACGCACTCAAACACTCGCGCCCCGCAGCCTCGGCGGTTTGCAGCACTGTCTGGCTGTTGTCCTCGGTGATCCAGGTCAGCAGCCGGACCTGCCCCGTCGCCTGGCTGCCGCCGTGCATGCGAGACAGGGTTTCACGTTGTTTGAGCATGGCTTTCATGCGGGTGGCGAGCATGAAGATATCGTCGATGAAACCGTCTTCGACGTTGTCGTGATGCTCGATGCCAAGCCCCGTGGCGTCGTGGTCGATACGCAGGTGGTAGTGCATGGCCCCGGTTGCATCCTCGCTGCCGAACAGCGCGATGACGAAGCCTTTGCCCAGCAGTGAGCGCAGGGCGTGCTGGATGATTTCCTGCACATCGGGGGTGATCTGCCTGACTTCGCGGCTCATGTAACAGCTCCTGAACTGATTCGTAGTACCAGGCAGTATTCAATGGCTGGATGTTAAGTGCGGTCCGGGCCAGGTAATGCTGGGTAAAGACCTCCTGATTCATGCTTAAAGGTCAGTGTTTCAAAAGGTCTGGCCCAGCGAGAACTGGAACACCTGGGTCTCGGCGTCTTCGGGCTTTTTGATCGGCACGGCGAGATCGAAGCTCAACGGGCCGAGCGGCGAGTACCAGGTCACGCCGACGCCGACCGAACTGGCCATCTGGTCGATATTGATGTTGCCGCAGTTCTGCGTGGTGCTCAGGTAGCACTTGTCGGCGTAGACCGTGCCGAAGTCCCAGAACAGCGAGGTGCGCAGGGATTTCTGGTCTTTGACGAAAGGCATCGGGAACAGGTATTCCATGCCACCGGTGATCAGGATGTTGCCGCCCAGCGCTTCTGTGTCGCGGTCCGAGTAGTAGATTTGCCCCTGACTGGCGTAGGTGCCGGTGGCCGGGGTATTGCGTGGTCCCAGCGTACCGTCCTTGAAGCCGCGCACAGTGGCCTGGCCGCCCGCCGTATAGTTTTCGTAGAACGGCAGGCCGTCGGTTTCGCCGTAACCGTTGCCGTAGCCCAGTTTGGTGTGCAGGCGCAGCGAGGTGGTGTCGCTGAGCGGCAGGAAGGTCTGGCCGTTGTAGTCGAGTTTGTAGAACTGCAGGTCACTGCCCGGCACGGTGCTGGTCAGGGTCAGGCTTTGTGAATGACCGCGAGTGGCCAGCACGCCTTTGTTGAGGGTCGATTCCGACCAGCCGATGCTAGCCTTGAGGTTGGTGAATGACGAGCCCTCACGCTCGATGAAGTCATAGATCTCGTCGGCGCTGTAGCTGCCGGGGTCGAGGGTGTCGTGCTGGATCGACAAACCGTAGGTCAGGCGCGAGGTTTCGCTGATCGGATAGCCGAGGTTGACCCCCGCACCGACGCTGTTGAGCGAGTAGTAGGACACCTCGTCATCATCGTCGTAATACTTGCTGTAATCAGTGGCGTTGTAGAAAACGTTGTAGCCCAGGCTCACCCCGTCAGGCGTGAAGTATGGGTTGGTGAATGCAAAGTTGTACTTGGTCTGGTACTCGGAGCGCGTCATGCCGAGGCTGGCGAAGTTACCGGTGCCGAGGATGTTGTTCTGCGAGATCGAGCCCCCGAGTATCAGCCCGGCGCTTTGGGCAAAGCCTACGCTGGCGGTGATATTGCCCGAGGCCTGTTCTTCCACGGCGTAGTTGATGTCCACTTGGTCGTCGGTACCGGGGACAGCAGGCGTTTCGACGTTTACTTCCTTGAAGAAACCCAGACGCTCCAGACGCACCTTCGACTGGTCGATCAGGTAGGTCGACGCCCAGCCTCCTTCCATCTGGCGCATCTCGCGGCGCAGCACTTCATCGGCAGTCTTGGTGTTGCCGCGAAAGTTGATGCGGTTTGCGTAGGCCCGCTTGCCGGGGTCGACCATAAAGCTGATGTCTACGGTATGGTCGGCATCGTTGGCTTTCGGCACACCGTTGACGTTGGCGAAGGTATAGCCATCGTTGCCCAGGCGGCGGGTGATCAGATTGGTGGTATCGGTCATGACCTTGCGTGAAAACACCTGGCCCGGTTTGACCAGAATCAGTTGTTCAAGCTGAGCCTGCGGCACTTTCAGGTCACCGCCCAGCTTGACGCTGCCCACGGTGTACCGTTCGCCTTCGGTGATATTGACGGTAATGAACACGCCTTTCTTGTCAGGCGTCAGCGATACCTGCGTCGAGTTGATATCCATGTTGATGTAGCCGCGGTCCAGGTACCACGAACGCAAGCGTTCCAGGTCACCGGAGAGTTTTTCGCGGGCGTACTTGTCATCGTTCTTGAAAAACGACAGCCAGTTACTGGTCTTGAGCTGAAACTGGTCGGCCAGCTCCTCATCTGAAAACACCGTGTTGCCGACCACATTGATGTGCTGGATGGACGCCACGGTGCCTTCATCGATGGTGATTTTCAGCGCGATGCGGTTACGCGGTGCAGGTAACGCTTCGGTATCGACCGAGGCACTGTAGCGGCCTTGAGCAACGTACTGACGTTGCAGTTCATTGCGCACACCTTCCAGAGTGGCGCGCTGGAAGATTTCACCTTCACTGAGCCCCGACTGCTTCAGCCCCTTCATCAGGTCTTCCGTGCTGATTGCCTTGTTGCCGATAATCTCGATGCTCGCGATGGACGGGCGTTCGACGACATTGATCACCAGCACGTTGCCGTCGCGGGCAACGTTGATGTCTTGAAAGAAACCGGTCTTGAACAGTGAGCGCGACGCGTCGGCCAGACGCTGTTCATCGGCCTGATCGCCGACATTGAGCGGCAGCGCAGCGAATACGCTGCCGGCAGACACGCGTTGCAGGCCGTTGACGCGGATGTCCGAGATGGAAAAAGTGTCGGCGTGTGCCAGCGGGACGCTGAATAACAGGCAGAACGATAGAAACAGACGCGAAGAAATCATCAAACCCTTTCCAGAAAGCGGCGACAAAGGCATTTGAGCGCTGCCGATGACACGCCAGAAAGGGCCGGTCCGGCAGGCGCTGTTGGCTGCGCAGCATAGGGGGAGGGCATGTTGGGGACGGTTAACGGGGTGTAAGGTTAGGTAAAGATCATCAGGCCTGGCTGACACGCTGCAGCGGTGCCGGGATAATCGGCAACCACCAATCAAGGGCCTGCCATGACTCGCGTATTGCTTGTCGACGATGATCGGGAACTGACCGAAATGCTCAGCCAGTACCTGACCCGTGAAAGCTTCACTGTGACCTGCACCAACAGTGCGGAAGAAGGGGAAATCGAGGCGCTGTCCGGTCGTCACGACATTGTTGTGCTCGACATAATGATGCCACGCATGTCCGGAATCGAAGTGCTTCGGCGCATCCGCGCGCAAAGCCAGGTGCCGGTGATTCTGCTGACGGCCCGTGGCGACAATATCGACCGTATTTCCGGGCTGGAGCTGGGCGCTGACGATTACGTGCCCAAGCCCAGTTCACCGGGCGAACTGGTAGCGCGTCTGCGGGCGATCATGCGCCGGGTGAGGGCGGTGCCGGTGGTCGAGACGGTCAGGGAGGTGATTCAGGCCGGTGACTTGACGCTCTGGCCGGGCAAACGTGAAGCACGCTGGCAGGGCGTCACGCTGGAGCTGACCGGCAACGAATTCTGCCTGCTGGAGGAGCTGGCGCGTCATGCCGGGCAACTGGTCAGCAAGCAGAATCTGTCGATGAACGCACTGGGGCGGCCGCTGGCCCGCTATGACCGCAGCATCGATGTGCACATCAGCAGCATTCGCCACAAACTCGGGCCGCGCAACGATAACCAGAGCTGGATACAGAGCGTACGCAATCTGGGCTACCTGTTGATTACGCCATGAGGCCGAGCAGGTTATTCTGGAAGCTGTTTCTGGCGTTCTGGCTGGCGACCAGCCTGACCTTCATGGTCGGTGCGGGCTTGTTCATGCTGTCCCGGTCAGGACCGGGCGACCCCTCGTTCAGCACCGTGTTCGACAACGAAGTACGCATGCTTCAACAGTCGGGCATTCCCGCAGGGCAGGCGTTGCTCGATGCCTGGCAGCCTGACGGGCAGGACCGGGTCGGGCTGTACGATGAAAAGGGCCGGTTGCTTGCGGGCAAGCCGGTAGATAATCCGCGTTTCGAAATGGCCGTGCACACAAGGGAAGGCACAGTCGTAAACATCAGGGCCACCCAACGGCCCAAACACGAAGATCGGCCTTCCCACCTTAACCCACTGATCACCGGCACCTTCATGAGTGCGCTGTTCAGCTGGTTCCTCAGCGCCTATCTGGTGGCACCGCTGATTAAGTTGCGTGAGGCGATGGGCAAGGTCGCCAGAGGTCGTTTCGACACCAGGGTGAAACCCGACATGGGCCGCCGGCGCGATGAAATCGTCGATCTGGCCGAGGACTGCGACCGTATGGCCAATCAGCTCAAGGTCATGGCCGACTCTCAGCAGCAACTGCTGCATGACATTTCCCATGAGCTGCGTTCACCGCTGACCCGCATGAGCGCCGCCATTGGCCTTTTGCGCCAGGCGCCGACGCAACTGGACATGCTCGAGCGGATCGAGCGCGAGTCGGAACGGATGGACGCACTCATCGAGGAGCTGCTGACCCTGGCGCGCATGCAGAGCGATGCCGAAAGCCTGGAGCGAGAGACGGTCCATGTCATCAGCCTGCTGGCCGCCATCGTCGAGGATGCCGCGTTCGAGGCTGGCCTGAAACAGTGTCGGGTCAGGCTGCAGGCCCCCGAACCTTTTGTGGCACAGGTCGACAGCGAATTGCTTTACCGGGCATTCGAAAACGTGATTCGCAACGCGGTTCGTCATACGGCGGTGGGCACTGATGTGGTGGTGGTTGCCAATGTTCAGGCGCAGCCGCCGTGCTTGACGGTCAATGTCATTGATCAGGGGCCGGGCGTGGACGACGATTGCCTGCAACGTATTTTTCAGCCCTTCGAGCGTGGCCCGGACAATACTGCGCAAGGCTTCGGTCTGGGCCTGGCCATCGCGCTGCGTGCCGTTGAAATGCACGGTGGCCAGATTGCTGCGCGCAATCGGCCGGGCGGTGGCTTGGTTGTGGATATTGTGCTGCCGGTGTGCTGAGGCGTGCTGGTTGATCACCTTCAGCGGTTCGATTGTGCTGCTTGCGGCGGTGCTTCACCGGGCAATTCATAAACAAAATCGACCTTTGGTGGTAAAGAAACTCGGCCCCGGCGCTCGAAACCGTTACGCTATGCAGCTGTATTTTTGTTTTTCGTCGAGGTAGCACCCGTGTTTTCCGAATTCGCCCTGCACGAACGCCTGCTTAAAGCTGTGGCCGAGCTTAAATTTGTCGAGCCTACGCCCGTGCAGGCGGCCGCCATTCCGCTCGCACTGCAAGGGCGCGACCTGCGGGTGACTGCGCAAACCGGTAGCGGCAAGACCGCCGCATTTGTGCTGCCGATCCTCAACCGTCTGATCGGCCCGGCCAAGGTTCGTGTCGACATCCGTGCGGTGATCCTGCTGCCGACCCGTGAGCTGGCTCAGCAGACGCTCAAGGAAGTCGAGCGCTTCTCGCAGTTCACCTTCGTCAAGGCCGGCCTGATCACCGGTGGCGAGGACTTCAAGGTTCAGGCCGCGATGCTGCGCAAGGTGCCGGACATTCTGATCGGCACGCCGGGTCGTCTGCTGGAGCAGTTGAACGCAGGCAATCTGGACCTCAAGCACGTTGAAGTACTGGTACTGGACGAAGCCGACCGCATGCTGGACATGGGCTTCTCTGAAGACGTCGAGCGTCTGGCAGGCGAATGTGCCGGTCGCGAGCAGACCATGCTGTTCTCCGCAACCACCGGTGGTGCCGGCCTGCGTGAAATGATCGGCAAGGTGCTCAAGGATCCGCAGCATCTGCAAGTGAACAGCGTCAGTGAGCTGGCTTCCGGCACACGCCACCAGATCATCACCGCCGATCACAACGTGCATAAAGAGCAGGTGCTGAACTGGCTGCTGGCCAACGAGACCTACCAGAAAGCCATTATTTTCACCAACACCAAGGCGATGGCCGACCGTTTGTACGGCCGTCTGGTTGCACTGGAATACAAGGCGTTCGTGCTGCACGGCGACAAGGACCAGAAGGACCGCAAGGCGGCCATCGACCGTCTGAAGCAGGGCGGTGCCAAGATCATGGTCGCGACCGATGTGGCGGCTCGCGGTCTTGATGTTGAAGGTCTGGACATGGTGATCAACTTCGACATGCCGCGCAGCGGTGACGATTACGTCCACCGCGTCGGTCGTACCGGCCGTGCGGGTAGCGACGGTCTGGCGATCTCGCTGATCTGTCATGGCGACTGGAATCTGATGTCGAGCGTCGAGCGCTACCTCAAGCAGAGCTTTGAGCGTCGTGTCATCAAGGAAGTCAAAGGCACCTACGGCGGGCCGAAGAAGGTCAAGGCATCGGGCAAGGCTGTAGGCGTGAAGAAGAAAAAGACTGACGCCAAGGGCGACAAGAAAAAGACAGCGGCCAAGGGGCCGACCAAGCGCAAGACGGTCAACCGTCCCAAGTCCGATCTGGTCAGCCAGGACGGCATGGCGCCGCTGAAAAAACGCAGCACCCCGGCCCCGGCTGCCGAGTGATTGCCATGATCGCTCCCGCGCAGGCGGGAGCGATCAGCTTCTCCTCTGTCTGTCACCTGTGCAGAACAACCCCCCGTTATACCTTCCAGCAGCTTCTCTGAACCGCGACAAACCCCGCAGGTCACATTTTCTGAGTCGTATGCCTGTGGCTGGATGTCATGGGCGATCAATCCATGCTGGACGGAGGTTTAGAAAAATGACTTACAACTGGGACCTTATCGAGCGTTTGTTGCACGAAGTGCAGAACGACGGCACCAAATCGACAGCCACTGAGTTTGAGACACTGCTTAATCGCGGTTACATCGAACCTCGTCCTGGCGAGGAGGGCGGTGATGGCTCGAGCTACATGCTGACAAAGCGCGGCGCAAGCCTGCTTTCTTTGATCGACAGCAGCATTCCGGGAAATGATCACCCTCGTCAGGTACTGAATGAGCAGGCAGGCGACCCGCTTGACCCCGCACTCTTCGACACCATCGCTAAAAAGCCACAGATTGCCTGATACCCGAGATGCTCTGCGTGCCGGTTCAAGACCGGACGCAGAGCGTCCAGAGCGGCATGCGACGCGGAGCGGCGCACGATAGTTGTGGTGAGATGGCTATCGTTCCGCACGCTCCCGCTTGGGAGTGCCGAGGGTGAAGCTCTGCGTCACAATTCTGCGCCGCACTGCACACGCATGTCTGGGCGTAGAGCATGGGCGCGTTAGCTGCCGATCGTTCCTCACGCTCCCGCGTGAGAATGCCTTGGGTGACGCTCCGCGTCACTATTTTGCGCCGCACCACACACGCATGTCTGGGCGTAGAGCATGGGCGCGTTAGCTGCCGATCGTTCCTCACGCTCCCGCGTGGGAATGCCTTGGGTGACGCTCCGCGTCACGATTTTGCTCCGCACCGCACACGCATGTCTGGGCGTAGAGCATGGGCGCGTTAGCTGCCGATCGTTCCTCACGCTCCCGCGTGGGAATGCCTTGGGTGACGCTCCGCGTCACGATTTTGCTCCGCACCGCACGCGCATGTCTGGGCGCAGGTGGCACGACAGCGGGAGGGCGCGATGGTGGGAGTGCTATCGGATCACTGCTGTGACTTGAGGCAATCCAGGTCAGTGAAGTCCTTGCGCATGTCGGCAATGCGGCTCAGCAGTTTTGCACGCTGTTCCGGTGTGCTCATGGCGGTAACGTCGACAATCAACGATATCGCTGCCTTCTCGGTCTGGTCATAGGCCTTGCGGTACTCGGGCGTCCAGAAGGTCTCACGGTCTTGCAACAGTGCGGCGATGCGCTGCGGAAAATCGCTTGCCTGACGTTGTTGCACCGTAGCCAGAAACAGGTTCTGCCAGCGAGTACGGTTTTCAATCCACGCCTTGTTTTGCTCGCCAAGCGAGGCGGACCAAGCCTGAATCCGGTCTTTCTGCGCCTGATTCAGCTTGCCTATCCATGGCGTCAGGCGTTTTTGCATGCGGTCGGCGCGCTCGGCAACCTGGCGTTCCAGTGGTTGCTCAAGGTATTTGTTTTCACGTTTACGCTGATCCTTGGCAAACGACTCCTGCATCTCTTGCACTTGCTTGTCATCAAAGCGCGAGAGCAATTCCACAGCAGACGGGGTAATTTCCTTCGATATTTTCGCTATCGCCTCTTTGGCTTCGCGAGTGCGGGCCTCCAGCCCCTCGTACGTCACCTGGTCGGTTTTGACCATATCCTCAAGCTTGTCCAGCCAGGTCAGATACTCCGGTAACTGGGTACTGCAATGCCAGCTCAAGTGTTGCTTGAGGCGCACATCCAGCCAGCTTTTCTGTTCCGAATTCATGTCCAGGTAGTCGCTGAGCGTCCACGGGATGATGACGTCGAGATTGCGATACGCCAGTCCAACCTGATTGCATCCTGCAAGCAGCGCAACGGTCATCAACAGGGTGATGAGGGCTTTGAATAAAGACTGCATGACAACTCCTTGGCGTACTGACGTGCAGTAGAGGAGTGTAGCGTCTGGCAGTTCAACCGGTTTGAGCCTTTAAAAGAACGAGCGCACCGCTTTGAGCGTAAACGTCCCTTCACTGCGCGCGTTGTGGCCGCTGTAGACACTGCAATCGCCGCCGCTCAGGCTTGAGCCGCTGTAGATGAGGTTCATGTCAATGCCCAGCCAGGGGCGTGACAGGTTCAGCGACCAGTCGTTGAAACCGTTGATCAACCCGCCGTCGGCGGAAGACTGCGGGGTATCAAACTGATGATTGGCGTATTGCATGCGCACGCCCACCCCCAGTTGCTCTATAGCCCCCAGGTCGACAAATACCGTGCTGTCGCGTGTGCCAACATCGTTACTGAATGCTGCGCCGATGCGGCTGTTTCGCATGCGCAGTCCGGCGTAGAACTCGTGACTGTCGATCTGGCTGGTATCGGGGTAGCTGTAACGAATCATCCCCAGTTCATAGCCCAAGGTATTATCGAAGGGTTTCTTGAAGCCCATGTAGGAGTCAAGTTCCATCCCTGAATCGGAAGCAAAACCCATGTTTGGTGCCCATTGGCCGAAGTAGAAGCCGCTCTCGTGGGTCAGGTCCAGTCCGCCATGAAAAGAGCCCGAGCCGCCGCTGGGCGTCACAAGGCCTTGCGCCATGCTGCGCGTGGGCGTAGTTGCCAGTTTCAGGTCGAAGTCGCCCAAATCCCGCTCCAGAACCTGGGCAGAGACGGACTGACAGACAAGCATGGCGCTGAAAGACAGCACATGTAAGCGATGGCTGAGCATGGCTCACTCCTTGATCTGCGAGGAGTGTGGTCAGGGATGGCGTATCGAAAATGGCTCAGGAGCCGACACAAGCCGCGAGCTAGAGCCTCGCAAGGATACCGTTGAAATTGGCCGAGGGCGCACCGTTCGTCGATCCGTTGTGTGTCAGTTAGCCGCAGTGGTGCGCGCCGAGGGGATGACCAGGCCGCGAATCACTACCAGCGCCTGTTGAAATGACGGGTAGCCGCTCTTGGCAACGTCCAGTTGGGAGTACTCGGCCTGGTAACGTTCAGCAAGCTTCGGGTCGCTGACGCTCAGCTGTTGCGAGAGCAGGGCGATGGCCAGTGGATGCTTGTGCTTTGCCGCAGTCTGCAGCAGTTCGATAATCTGTTTTTGATCGGCCTGCTGGCGGATCAACAGTACGGCCTGGTAGAACTCGGCTTCGCCCGATGCGTCGTCGAGTGCGGCACGGCGCAGCATGGCTTCGGCCAGCTCGTAGTTTTCGCGGTCGTCTTCGCTGATCAGCAACTTGGCCTGGAGCATGTCGTTCTGATAAAGCAGATGCCCCGCCCGGCATGGGCTGTCGGTGAGCTGGCTGTCATTGGGACCGTTTTCGCAGTGGTGCGATGCGCAGCCGCCAAGGTAGACAAGTGCGCCGAAAAGCATCCAGTTCTTCATTCGAGCATTCCACAAAGGAGATAACGTCCAGAGCGTGAACCAGCTCGTGGTCATAGTGATATCAGAGGAGAGAGTAGCAGCGTGACCGGAAGAATATCCAGCGAAGGATCGTCAATCTAGCGCCTTGAGCGTCAAGGCGCATAGAGATCGACAGGCAGGGCGCGGTTTTACTTTTTACCGAGATTGATCTGCTTGGAAGGTGCGAAGGTCTGGCCACTCACGCCTTTGGCAATTTGCTGGATTTCACCGCCGGACTTCAGGAAAGCTGCAATCTGCGCGTTGATCGAATCGCTCGTTTCAACGGCTGGGGCGGGTTTGGCTTTCGAGTGGGATGCTTTGATACGCATGGCTGCCATTTACCTTCATAAACGTAATACGGCCAGCCAGAGTACAGGAAACGCTTGATTATTGCTTGGCAAATATGGCAGTCGCCCGAGGTCGGCCGTTTGGCGGAGCTGCCTGGGCTCTGCGCGATTTAAATCTAACACTCTGTTTTAAAAGACAAGTTTATGACTGGTAGCCTTTGTGCTGCCCGAGCGCGTCAATCCGTTTCGATCGGGGAAGCTGACGAGTGGAGGCTATGTCGGCACCTTCTGCCACGCGGCGCGAACCCGGCGGTAAAGTCGGGTAGAATGCCGCCCACGCAATGAGGGTATCTGGAAATGGCTTTAATCGGGCGCTACAACAGCTTGCAAATCGTCAAGCACACGAACTTCGGTCTGTATCTGGACGGTGCGCAGGATGGTGAAATCCTTCTGCCCAATCGGTACATCCCCAAGGATATTCCTACTGAAGATGAAGACTGGCTCAATGTGTTCATCTATCTGGACAGCGAAGACAAGCTGATCGCCACCACTGAAAAACCCAAAGTGCAGGTCGGTGAGTTTGCCAGCCTCAAGGTGGTTGAAGTCAACAGCATCGGCGTGTTCCTCGACTGGGGCCTGCCCAAGGACCTGTTGCTGCCGTACTCCGAAGAGAAGCGTACCTTGCAGGCCGGTGAATACTGCGTGGTTCATGTTTACCTCGATAAGCACACGCGGCGCATCACCGCCACCGCGCGCCTGGATCGCTACCTGGACAAAACCCCGGCCAGTTACAGCGTCGGCCAGGAGGTTGACCTGCTGGTCGCCGAAGCGACCGATATGGGTTTCAAGGCAATTATCAACAACAAGCATTGGGGCTTGATTCACAAGAACGAAGTGTTCAAGTTCATGCGCGCCGGCAAGCAGGAAAAGGGCTACATCAAGGAAATCCGTGCCGACGGCAATATCAGCCTGAGCCTGCAGCCGGTGGGCGCAGAAGCAGCGAGCAGCCTGAATTCGAAAATTCTCTCAAAGCTGCGTGAGAACAACGGTACATTGCCAGTCAGCGACAAAAGCGATCCGCAGGTCATCAGCGGCCTGTTTGGGGTCAGCAAAGGTAACTTCAAGAAAGCTATCGGTGCGTTGTACAAACAGGGGCAGATCGTGATTCACGCTGACCGTATCGACCTGGTCTGATATATCGCCCGGGCCCGGAATTTCATCAAGGACGTCCCATGAAAAGAATACTCACGGCTTACCTCGGCACGTTACTGGCGTTTCTGATCCTCGACGGGTTGTGGCTGGGCGTCCTCATGGGGCCGACCTACCGTGAATGGCTCGGACCGCTGATGCTTGCCACGCCCGTGGCTGGGCCTGCAATAGCGTTCTATCTGCTCTACGGGGCAGGCGTCGTGGTTTTCGGCGTAATGCCCGCGGTCAGAGAGCAGCGACTGAGCCGTGCGACCTTGTTCAGCGGGCTGCTGGGGCTGGTTGCCTACGGTACTTATGACCTGACCAACTGGGCCACCTTGCAGGGCTGGCCTGCGCAACTGGCGCTGATAGACCTTGCGTGGGGTACGGTGGTGTCGGCATTGGCCGGGACGGCGGGGTATCTGGCGGTGCGTCGGTTTACGTGAAGCGGCAGGCCGGGATGAGGTTGCCGATTGGCAACTTTCATCCCGAGCCGTGCGGGAACGTGACGACTGCTGGTGGAGCTATTTTTGCAAGAAGGCGGCAAAACCCAGGTTGCTGCCCTTGGGGCGCATGTCCTTGAGGAATGAATCCTTGTCGGCGCTCAGCTCCAGGCTGACGGTCGGCTTGCGTTTGTCCGCATTGCGCACTTCAAGGCCTTCCATGTGATCGCGCATGAACACCGTGGTCACTTTCAGGTGCAGCAACTGGTCGGTTTCAGGTGTGTGCAGCAGCAAGTGCAGCCATTCGTACTGACCCACTTGCAGGCGCGGCACAGGCAGGTCGAACCACCAGATGTTTCTTTTTGGGTCCAGCACGGCGAAGTGCGTGTTATTGACGCCGAGCACCGCGCCGCCCAAGTCCTGGTTTCTGCGTGCAATGGCCAGCTTTTTATCGAGTTTCATAACGTTCCTGTGCATCGGTTTGTTCAGCGTGTCGGCCCTGCCGGACAACAGTGGCGCGCATTCTCGCACAAACTTCGATGCAAACTCGCCGTCGGCGGCGCTAAAAACGCGCCATTGCAAATGGCAGACGAGTGGCATCAGCCGGCCAGAAAATAGTTGAAACTCTTCGCGACAGCCGCAGGTCAACCATTTTGTCGAGTACGACATCCGATTCCAGCGCGGTCTTCAGACCCAGGAGATTCACGATGAGCAGCACCAGCGATAAAGCCAAAGGTATGGCCAACGAAGCCGTTGGTAACGTCAAGCAGGCTGTTGGCAAGGCTACCGACAACACCAAACTGCGGGCTGAAGGCAAGGCGCAAGAGCTGAAAGGCGAAGGCCAGCAAGCCAAAGGCAAAGCCAAGGACGCGATCAAGAAGGGCGTGGACAAGGCTTGAGTCGATGGGTCCCGGGGCTTTCATTCCGGGATCAGGCAAGACCGATAACGGCCATCCGCGGATGGCCGTTATGCTTTCTGCTCTGCGGGACTGAAACCTTTCACGACCTGTCCAGTCAATGTGCCATCGGTATTCGCATCTCTGCGCCACATACGGGACACTGCATGCATGAAGTACCGGTTTTCAGGATGTGAGGTTTTCCAGTAAGGGAGCGAGAGGAAGCGCCATGATTTTCCCCCATTTGCGTAAATTGAAAGTCAGCAAGGTGCTGGTGAGAACCGTCAACGAGTTCCTCGACGACGAGATGTCCACCTACGCCTCGGCACTGGCTTATCAGATGCTGTTCTCTCTGTTTCCGTTTCTGCTGTTTCTGATCGCATTGATCGGCTTTCTGCACCTGCCGGACTTTTTTTCCTGGTTGCGGCTGCAATCGGAATTCCTCTTGCCGCCCCAGGCGCTCGAGCAGGTCAACCCGGTCATCGACCAGTTGCAACAGTCCAAGGGTGGCCTGCTGTCCATCGGTATCGTGATCGCGCTGTGGACTGCTTCAGCAGGTGTGCGCCTGATGATGAGTGCCATGAACGCTGCCTACGACGTGGTCGAAGGGCGGCCTATCTGGAAGCGCCTCCCGCTGTCGATCCTGTATACCGTAGGCATTGCCGGCATGTTGCTCGCGGCCGCAGCTTTCATGGTGCTGGGGCCGCAAGTGATGAACTGGATTGCAGCCCAGATCGGCATGGAAGACTTCATCGTGACGCTGTGGACCATCCTGCGCTGGCCGGCGATCATCATTCTGCTGATGGTTGCGGTGGCGCTGATCTATTACGTGATGCCTGACGTCAAACAGGAGTTTCGCTTTATTACCCCAGGCTCGGTGCTGGCGGTGGTGGTATGGATCGTTGCTTCACTGGCGTTTGGTTTTTACGTCAAGACCTTTGCCGATTACAACGCCATGTACGGCAGTATCGGCGCGATCATTGTCCTGCTGCTGTACTTCTACATTTCGGCTGCCGTGCTGTTGTTGGGGGCTGAAATGAATGCGGTGATCGAACATATGTCCGCCGAAGGCAAGGACGCAGGCGAGAAGGAAGCCGGTGACGGGCTGGGCGAGGAAAGCAGCGAAACAGGCAAACAGCACGTTTCCGGCCTGGGCCGCGATCACTCGGTGCCACTGCAGAAGGCTGACGAAACCTGATCGCGTTCTGTGGCAAGATTGCTTTTTAGGCAAGGAACACGCAGCCATGATCCGTAGCATCCTGAAAATGGGCGATGAGCGCCTGTTGCGCATCGCCCCTCCGGTGCCCGCAGACATGTTCGGCAGCAGCGAACTCAACACGCTGATTGCCGATATGTTCGAGACCATGCACAGCGTGGGCGGTGTGGGCCTTGCCGCACCGCAGATCGGCATTGATCTGCAACTGGTCATTTTCGGTTTCGAGCGCAGTGAGCGCTATCCCCAGGCCGAGGCGGTCCCTCAGACCATCCTGCTCAACCCGCTGATTACCCCATTGAACCCGAGCCTGGAAGAAGGTTGGGAAGGGTGTCTGTCGGTGCCGGGGTTACGGGGTATGGTGAACCGTTACCAGAGCATTCGCTACGAAGGTTTCGACCCTGACGGCCAGCGGATCGAGCGTGTTGCCCATGGATTTCATGCGCGGGTCGTGCAGCATGAATGCGACCACCTGATTGGTCGTCTCTACCCGTCGCGCATTACCGATTTCAGCAAGTTCGGCTTCATGGACGTAATGTTCCCGGACATGGACCCCAATGCCGATGAGTGATCTTCCGGCGGCTCTGCAAAACCGTCAGGCTTCCCGACAGAGCGCAATCAGCGGTTTGCTGCGGCTGTAGCGCATGAATTTCTCGCCGAGGGTGTGTGGCAGACGTTGTGCTGTTTCAAACCCGGCAAGCTGGTAAAAACCCAGCAAATCAGGATGGCAGAACAGCCACACCGGCCCGGCCAGCGGTTGCAGCGCGGCATCGATCAAGCTTCGCGCCACTGTCTTCCCGCGCATGGGGGGCGCTACGAACAGCCCGGTCAGCCAATGTCCCTCAGCGACGGGCGTCAGGCACAAGGCACCGATGATTTCTGCCTGCTTCGCCACCCACGCCTGCCCCTTGCTGGCCGCACGCATCGATGACTGATGCTCGCGGTAAAACTTGCCCAACAGCGGGCGGCACGCATCGGGTAACGGGTAAAAGCGGATTTCAGACATCGCGGACGGGCTCGGTACGTGGGCTGCGCATCATACAGAGGCTAAAGCCGTGACAACTAATCGCCAAGGGCTGCTGTCGATAGTTTCAGACCCGTTTTTTTTCGCGCCATTTGAGGTGAGCATGAAATCGATAACACGACTGTTGGGCTGTTCACTTCTGGCGCTGGGGCTGCTTGGGCAGACAGCAGGGGCGGCTGAAAAAAACGCGCCTATCCAGTTCGGTGCGCTCACTTGGGAAAGTGGCAGCCTGATCACCGAGGTGCTGCGTACCCTTGTCGAGAAAGGCTATGGCTACCGTACTGATACCTTGCCCGGCAGCACCGTCAGCCTGGAAACTGCGCTGGCGAAAAACGACATTCAGGTGATCGCTGAAGAGTGGACCGGACGCAGCCCTGTGTGGGTCAAGGCTGAAGCTGACGGCAAGGTGCTCGGCCTGGGCAACATCGTCAAAGGCGCGACCGAAGGCTGGTGGGTGCCTGAGTACGTGATCAAGGGCGATGCCGCCAAAGGTATCAAACCTGTAGCGCCCGATCTGAAGTCTGTCGCTGACCTGGCGCGCTACAAGGACGTTTTCAAAGACCCTGAATCGCCCGACAAGGGCCGTTTTCTGAACAGCCCGAGCGGTTGGACTTCGGAGATCGTCAACACCCAGAAGCTCAAGGCTTATGGCTTGACAGACAGCTTCGTCAACTTTCGCACCGGCTCGGGCGCGGCGCTGGACGCCGAAGTCGCATCGGCCATCCGCCGTGGCAAACCAGTGCTGTTCTATTACTGGTCACCCACACCCCTGCTGGGCAAGTACAAGCTGATCAAGCTGGAAGAGCCCGCTTTCGATGCAGAAGCCTGGAAAACCCTGACCGACGCCAGTAATCCCAACCCGCGTGGCACCTCTTCGCTGGCGGCGACGCTGTCTATTGGTGTGTCGGCAGAATTCAGCAAGCAATACCCTGAGTTGGTGAGTGTCTTCAAAAACGTCGATTTTCCGATTGATCTGCTCAACCGGACATTGGGTGAAATGAGTGACAAACATGAGGACCCCGGCGTGGCCGCCGCCAGGTTCCTCAAGCAGCACCCCGAGGTCTGGAAAGCCTGGTTGCCGGCCGATGTTGCCGCCAAAGTCAGTCACAGCCTTTGACCGTTGCGCTGCAAGGATCATGGAAGGGGCATAGCTGATAACGTCATCAATGGCCGGTATACGACGTGTCGGGTGGTAAAGCTCTGCCGAGCTGTTAAGTTCAGGGCTCAGTCAATTCATGCTCAGGAGGAGCCATGGCTGATTACATCCAGGGCTCGCGAGGTGCGTGGCAGACCTGTCTGGCACTCATGGCCTGCCTATGCCTGGACGCGCTGCACCCGGTCAATGCTGAAGAAGCGGATGACATGGCGCTGGCGTTGGTGGAACAGCGAAATCTGGGCGAAGGTCTGGCGTGGCTGGGTTATCAGGTCGCCTCGCGCACAGCGACGTTTGCCGGTATCGTGCAAGCAATTGGCAAGACCGAAGCTCAGGAACTGGTGCAAAAAGAGTTGCAGCGCCTGCAACCTGAGTATCAATCGCAATGGGACCGCAATCTGGCAGCGGCCTATGCCCATTCATTTACGGCCGAGGAATTGCGTTCGCTCAATCAGGGCGAGGACTCGCCTTCCATGGTGAGCAGATTCAGAGCCAGAAACACCCAGGTCAGTGCCGACATGAAAGCCCGGTCCTCGGAGCTGCTGGGACAATTCGTAAGTCGTGCGCTGGGCAACGCTCAGGCAGCACTGCAACGCTGACATCCATTCGATGATATGAGGCAAAACCATGGACGCATTCATGCAGGCTGCAATCGATGAGGCACAACTAGGGCTGAAGGAAGGTGGAATCCCCATCGGTTCGGTCATTGTTCACGAGGGCAAGATCATTGGTCGGGGGCATAACCGCCGTGTGCAAGAGGGCAGTGCAACCAGGCACGGCGAAATGGATGCCCTCGAAAACGCCGGTCGCCAACCGGCCCGCGTGTACCGTGACGCGGTGCTCTATACCACGCTGTCTCCTTGTGCGATGTGCAGCGGGGCGATCCTGCTCTACGGCATTCGCAAGGTGATCGTCGGCGAGAACCAGTCGTTCATGGGCGAGGAAGAACTCCTACGCTCGCGTGGCGTGCAGATCGAGGTGCTTGATAACCAGGAGTGCAAGCACATGATGCAGGGCTTCATCGCCAGCAAGCCTGAGTTGTGGAACGAAGATATCGGCGAGTAAGGGGGGTGAAACCTCCAGGTCATGAGTCCGAGAACGGGCTCGGACCAGCGCAATTGCCACAATAGTCATCGCGATACTTGCCTGCCGTGCCAATGCTCTGCGTTGGCATGCCTTTGGTGAGATTCTGCGTCACACATCCTCAGCCTGGCGAGGCAGCGTGCATAACCGACGCTCAGGCCTCAATGCCCCGACCCTGATCATCGATCAATAATCTTCTTCCGCTCCGGACTTAAAGTGCTGTTTGTGCCACTAGTGTGCCTTTAACGGTGATAATCTCCTCTCATCATCATTACGGTATGCACAACAGGCCGGTTGCCTGTTTATTTTCGGAGCCCGATATGTCGGTCCAACAGCGCAATAACGTCAATATCGTGGGCGACGGACCGGCCACTCTGATTTTTGCTCATGGATTCGGCTGTGATCAGCACATGTGGCGCTTCATGGCTCCGCACTTCGCCGAACGCTTCAAGGTTATTCTGTTCGACCTGGTAGGCAGCGGAGATTCCGACGTGTCGGCCTGGTACCCGCACAAATATGCGTCGCTCAAGGGCTATGCAAGCGACTTGCTGGAACTGGTCGACGAGTTCGCCGGAAACGGCCCGGTTGTGCATGTCGGTCATTCGGTCAGTTGCATGATTGCGGTGCTTGCTGAACTGCAGTCGCCCGGCCGGTTCGACGGCCATATCATGGTGGGTCCATCGCCCCATTACCTCAACGACGGTGATTACGTCGGCGGCTTCACTCGCGCTGATATCGATTCGTTGCTTGAGACGCTGGAAAGCAATTACCTGGGCTGGTCCAGCACCATGGCGCCGACACTCATGGGCGCCTCTGACCGGCCTGAACTGGGTGAAGAGCTTGCCAGCAGCTTCTGTCGTACCAATGCCGAGATTGCCAGGCAGTTTGCCCGCGTAACCTTTCTTTCCGACCATCGTGCCGATGTCGCGAAACTCAAAAGCAAGACGCTGATCATGCAAAGCAGCGATGATCTGGTGGTGCCGGTGCAGGTTGGCGAGTACCTGCACCGTGTCATTGCCGATAGCACCTTGCACATGATCGACAATGTTGGGCATTACCCGCACATGAGCGCGCCGCAGCAATGCATAACCGCCATGAATCAGTTTCTGGCGTCTTACGAGAGCGCTGCACATGACGGTTGAACAGGTGAGTCTGCCAGTGACAGAAGACCTGTACGAACATGCGGCCTGCGGTCTGTTGGTTACCTTGCCCAATGGCACCATTGAGCGTGCCAATCTGACGTTCTGCCGTTGGCTGGGCCTTGAACGTGAAACTGTTCTGGGTCGCCGCTTTCAAGACCTGCTGAGTCTGGCAGGCAAAGTCTTCCTGCAAACCCACTGGGCGCCGCTGTTACAGACCCAGGGGTCGATTGCCGAGGTCAAGGTTGAATTGATCCATGCCGGTGGCCGCGCCATTCCCATGATGCTCAATGCCGTACGCCGCGAGCATCCGACCGGGGTTTTACATGAAGTGGCGGTGTTCATGGCCGAGGAGCGCAACAAGTACGAACGTGAACTGCTTGTTGCGCGCAAGATCGCCGAAGAGCTGTTGCAGCAACAGATGACTGTTCAGACAGAACTTACCTCGGCACGCAATCGCCTGCGTCTGGCTCACGCCGAGGCGGAAATACGGGCCATTTTTGCCGAGCAGATGATTGGCATCGTCAGCCACGACCTGCGTAACCCGCTGGCGGCAATCAAGATGGCGGCCGGGCTGCTGGAGCGCACGCAACTCGAGTCGCGACAAGAACGAATCCTCGGGCACATCCACCACTCCACTGACCGGGCCGACCGCATGATTGTGGATCTGCTGGATTTTACTCATGCCCGCGTCGGCAGCGGTATTGCCGTGGTCCCTCAGGCTATCGATCTGCACGCGGTTGTTGCTCGAGGCGTCGAAGAGCTGCGCCAGGTTTTCCCGCACAGGGTGCTGACGCATCGCAGCGAAGGACAGGGTGCGTGCTCGGCGGATCCGGATCGTCTCCTGCAAATGCTCGGCAATCTGGTGAGCAACGCCATCAACTATGGCACGGACGGCAGCGAGGTTTTGATCACGTCGTCCTTCGATACCTGGCTGATCAAGCTGTCGGTGCACAACGTCGGCGAACCCATACCGATGGAGAAGGTGGACGACCTGTACGAACCGGTCGTACGGGTGGTCAGCGACAGTGACGAAACCCGCACAGTCGGGCTTGGCCTGTTCATTGTTCGTGAGATTGTTCGAGCCCATCTGGGTGAGGTGACGGTTCGCTCGTCGGTTGAGGAGGGTACAACGTTCACAGTGGCCTTCCCGCGCCCTCCTGCATGAGTGAACGTACGGCCAGGTTTTTTTCGGTCAACGTGGCGTATTCACGGGTGCACAATGATCGTTACAGACCTAAACTAAACGCTGCGCCATTACCTCAAGGCTGATACAGGTTCTCCATGCGGCAATCCATTTCAAATGATGTAGCCAAGATAAGCCGGATCAGCGCGGTTCCGGCCATCCTGCAAGTCATCACCGAATCAACCGGCCTGGGCTTTGCCGCCGTGGCGCGTGTCACCGAAAGTACCTGGATGGCTTGCGCGGTTCTGGACAAGCTGGATTTTGGTTTGAAACCCGGCGGCGAGCTGGAACTCAGCAGCACAATCTGCCACGAGATTCGCAGCTCCCACAAGGCTGTGGTGATTGATCATGTCGCTGAGGATCCGCTGTTTTGTGAGCACCATACGCCGCGGTTATACAACTTCCAGAGTTACATATCGGTACCGATCTTCCTCTCCAATGGCACCTTTTTCGGCACTATCTGTGCGCTGGACCCCAAACCCGCCAAGCTGACGGGTACCCCCATCGAGTCGATGATGGCGTCTTTTGCGCGTCTTCTGGCACTGCAGATCGAGGCCGAGGAAAACCTGCAGCAAGTGCGTGAAGACCTTCTGGCCGAGCGTGAGGTGGCAGAGCTGCGCGAGCAGTTCATCGCCGTTCTGGGGCACGACCTGCGCAACCCTTTGTTTGCCATCAATGCCAGTGCCGAATTGCTGCTGCGTCGGCCACTGGATGAAAAGGCCCTGCAAGTCGTGCAACACATCCTGACGTCTGGCAAACGCGCCTCACAACTGGTCGACGACGTGCTCGACTTTGCCCGCGGCCGGATGGGGCATGGTATTCCGCTGAGCATGCATGATGCACACGGGCTGGATGAAACGCTTGAGCATGTTGTGTCAGAGATACGCCGCGTTCACCCGTCCCGGCTGATCAAGTCGGATATAAAGATGCTGGAGCGTATTCGCTGCGACCACGAGCGGATCGCACAATTGCTGTCCAATCTGGTGTCCAACGCGATCAGTCACGGTGATCCCCAAAGCCCGGTCGAGGTGACAGCGGGAGTGCGCGGTGATCTGTTTCTACTCAGCGTTACCAATCAGGGCGAGCCGATACCCGAGTCCGTTCGTTCGCAGTTGTTCCTCCCTTACTCACGGCCAATCACTGACGAGCCGCAAGCCGGGCTAGGCCTGGGGCTCTATATCGCCAGCGAAATAGCCCTGGCGCATGGCGGTACGCTTGAAGTGTGCTCGACACAAGAGCAGGGTACTGTCTTCACGTTCAGGATGCCTTTGAAGTCGGCGTAGATACGCCCGCAAACCACGATGTGTGACCTGTGCGTGGCGCTCCTTGCCCTGCGCCAGGGCCAAGCCTGCGTGGCGTCGCGCATGGCTGAAGGTATGCGCTTTGACCATCCTTGTTACAAACTCTCACACCGCTATGCTTGCTCATCGACACTGTCGGGCCGAACCTGAGGCCTGGGCTGCCGTCAAAGGCCTGAGTCTTCACGGTTACCCCGCAGTTTCACCTTTGCCAAGAGGTAGTGATGAACAGTTTTTTGCGCAATCTTGTAGGGGGCGTGCTGGTTGCGTCATGTGGCATCGGTGCTGTTCAGGCGCAGACACTGCCAAACAGCACACTCAACAACGGCGCCAGCAGCAACCCCTATAACAGCCCGATCAAGCGCTCCAACCCCAACAGCCGTCAGGGCACCGAGTCAATCACGCCCCGCGCGCCCGGCTCCAATATTGCGCCTCCTGTGCGCAGGCCTACGCTGGAGAACGGCGGTATCGGCAACGGCTACCCCACGCGCCAGAATGCTCCGCGTCCCTCTACGCCGACAACCGACCCCAGCCGCGCCAACTGAATCTTCAACCAAGCGAGCCCGTTTCACCGCGGGACGTCGACTCAATGCATAAGGAAACGCTCATGCTTAGAAAAACCCTGATCGCCACTTGGTGTGCTGCTGCCATTCTGAGCCTGCCGCTGACGGCAAGCGCCGCCCCGGAAACCTACAAAAGCGAACAAGGCACCGTCACGGTCACCCCGGTTGCCGAAGGTCTGGATCACCCATGGGCACTGGCATTTCTGCCTGACAAGCAGGGCATTCTGGTGACGGAGCGCTCCGGCAACCTGCGTATCGTGTCGGCGGACGGCAAATTATCCGAGCCGCTTTCCGGTGTGCCGCAAGTCTGGGCAAGAAAACAGGGTGGGCTGCTCGACGTCGTGCTTTCCCCGGACTTCGCCAAGGACCGCATGGTCTACCTGACCTACTCCGAAGGCAGTGGCAAAACCGCTGCCGAGGGAGATACTGCGGGTACTGCGGCAGGGCGTGGTCGTCTGTCCAAAGACATGACCCGTCTGGAAGACTTCGAGGTTATCTTCCGTCAGCAACCAAAACTCTCGGTGGGCAACCACTTCGGCGCGCGGATGGTATTCGATCGCGACGGTTATCTGTTTATCGCGCTGGGCGAGAACAACGATCGTCCCACTGCGCAAGACCTGGACAAGCTGCAAGGCAAGATCGTACGTATCTATCCGGATGGTAGTGTGCCGAAAGACAACCCTTTTGTCGGGCAGAAAAACGTCCGGCCCGAGATCTGGTCCTACGGCCATCGCAACCAGCAGGGCGCAGCGCTCAACCCGTGGACCGGTACGTTGTGGACCAACGAGCATGGGCCCAAGGGCGGCGATGAATTGAACATCATCGAACGTGGCCAGAATTACGGCTGGCCGATTGCGACCCACGGTATCAATTATTCGGGCGAGCCGATTCCGGAAGCCAAAGGCAAGTTTGTCGAAGGCACAAAAGTACCGTTTCAGGTCTGGGAAGTGTCACCGGGCATCAGCGGTATGGCGTTCTATGACCACAGCCTGTTCAAGGCGTGGGATCACAATCTGTTCATCGGCGCGCTGGCCACTGAGGAATTGATCAGGCTGCAATTTGATGGCGACAAGATCGTTCATGAAGAACGGCTGTTGAAAGGCATGAAACAGCGGATACGCGATGTGCGTCAGGGGCCGGACGGTTACTTGTATTTGTTGACGGATGAAGACAAGGGGAAGTTACTGAAAGTCGGGTTGGCTCAGTAATAACCTGTTAAACCTTTGAAAAAGAAAATTCCCACAATGTAGTGGGAGTTTTCTTATGGTTTCTCGGTGCGATAACTGTTGGGGCAGTCGGATCAGTTATCCTTTGCGTCACGTACCACTTCGCCCGTCTTGGCATCGACGTCGTAGTTCCATTCCACACCCTTGGCGTCTTTCAGTTCGATCTTATAGACCAGGCGGCCGTCGCGTTCTTTTTCCAGCTCGGTATCGTGGACCGTGAAGCCTGTGTGCTTGGCAACGGCCTGCTTGTTGAACTGTTCAAAGTCACCCAATGCCTGAGACTTGTAAAGGCGGATCACTTCATCGGGACCAACGTCGGCCTGGGCGGCATCTGCAACAGCAGTGAGGGCAACAGCGGCGAAGACGGCAGGCATAAGTTTCATAGGGTATTCCTTTCTGATTGATCTGTTTCAATGGATTCGTGACACGCTGATTGGTTCAGCGGTTTTGTTGAATTCAGATTAGCCACACTTACTTAATTCATGCTTAATTATTCCGGTGCGCAACGTTTTTTGCGGTGGCTTCTTTCCCTGATACGTAAGTAGAGTTTTTCCGCGTCATTCGTTTACCGGCAGACCGTCACGCAAAGGTTGAAAAAAACCGGCAGTGAACGTAAAAGGTTGGCCCCCTGCCGGAAGGTGCATCGCGTCTGTCCAGGCACCTGTCCTTGCGGAGTCTGATCGATGAGTACGCCCTACCGACCTGCCATGCGTCATGCCTGGCGATTGTTACCGTTGGGCATGGCTGTTGCCTCGCAGCTAATGGCTGCGGATCCGCTCACTCTGGACGCGGTCAACGTGACCGGGTTCAGCGAACAGGAAGGTGCCAGCGACTATAAAGCTGGTCGGGCGTCGATTTACGGGTTTGATCAGGCTTCGCTGCTGGATACGCCTGCCTCGGTTTCAGTGTTCAGCGAAGCGCTGATCAAGGACCGTCAGGCAAAACTGCTGAGTGACGTGCTGCGCAACGATGCCTCGGTCGGCGACGGCTATGCGCCGGTAGGCTATTACGAAAACTTTGTGGTGCGCGGCTTCTCATTGAACGCGGCCAACAGTTATCGCATCAACGGCCGCAGCATTGCCGGCGAGCAGAACGTGGCGCAAGCAGCAGGTCGAGTTGCTCAAGGGGCTGTCCGGCTTGCAGAGCGGCGTTTCAGAGCCCGGTGGTGTCATTAACTATCAGACCAAGCGCGCGCAGGATGTCCGGTCGGTAACGGTCTCTACCAACGAACACGGCGAGCGCTACCTCGCGACCGATGTCGGCGGCTGGTTCGGCAGCGAACAGCAGTTCGGGCTGCGCGCCAACCTGGCCCATGAAGACATTCGCTCGTACGTCGAGCACGCCGACGGCCAGCGTGATTTCGCCTCGCTGGCCTTCGACTGGAACATCAGCGAGCGCGCCTTGCTGCAACTCGACATCGAGTATCAGAGCAAAGAGCAGCGCTCTGTGCCCGGTTATCAATTGCTCGGCGGCACGGTGCTGCCTCACGACGCCTCGCCACGCAAGCTGCTGGGCTATCAAAACTGGTCCAATCCGGTGGGCATCGACTCGCTGAACATGAGCGGGCGTTTCGAATACCGGTTCAACGACAGCTGGAAGGGCAGCCTGAGTGCGTCGCGCAGTCGCGTGGTCATTGATGACTACAGCGCCTTTGCGTGGGGCTGTTACGGCTCGGCCAGCTGCGCAGCCGAAGCGGTACCCAACCACTTCAGCGCTGAGGGTGGCTACGACATCTACGACTTCCGCAGCCCGGACGACACGCGCCGTAACGACGAGGTCGAAGCGGCAATGTCCGGTACGTTCAATACCGGATCACTGGGGCACGAGCTGACCTTCGGCACCAGCGCCTACCGCCGCACCGTGGACACGCGCGGGACCTTCAATGAATTCGTCGGCTCGGGCACGATCAACGAGTCGCCTGAATCGGTGGCACCGTCGCCTTTGACACTGCCACATACCGAGCGCCGTCTGGACAGCCGCCAGTACGGGCTGTTTATCACCGACCGGATCAGTTTCAACGAGCACTGGCAGACCGTGCTGGGCGGGCGACAAGTGCGGCTCGACGAGCAGGCGTTTACCGAAGACGGCAGCGACGCAAGACACACCGAGCGTTACGTGTTCCTGCCGCAGGCGGCATTGATCTACAAACCGGTGGACAACGTTTCGCTCTACACCAGCTACAGCAAAGGCCTCTCGCTGGGCGGGACAGCTGCCTGGTTCACTACCAACGCCAGTGAAATTCTTGCGCCCACCGTGTCTCGACAACTGGAAGCGGGTATCAAGTATGACTGGCAGCGTATGAGCCTGACGGCCGCAGTGTTTCAAGCCCGTCAGGCTTACCAGTATTCCAGGCCCAACGATGACGGCACGTTTACCTATGTGCAGCAAGGCGAGCAGAAAAACACCGGGCTTGAACTGGGCGCGAGTGGCTGGGTGACCGACCGCCTGCAGATATCCGCCAGTGCGGCGGCCATCCGGGCGCGAGTCGAGGGCAGCGGCACCGAGGCCTATGACGATCATCAGGCCCTCAATGTGCCCAAATACCGTGGCACCCTGCAAGCGGACTATAGCCTGCCGGTGCCCGGGCTCGCCTTACTCGGCGGGATGCAGTACAGCGCCAGCAAGTACGCTGACCGTGAAGGCTCCGTGCAGGTCAATGACTACACACTGTTCAATATCGGCAGCCGTTACAGCACCCGAATCAGCGGCTACGACACTGTCGTGCGCCTGACCGTCGACAACCTCTTCGACAAACGCTACTGGCGTGATGCCGGGGAGTATCTGGGTGACGACTACCTATTCATGGGCGCACCCAGAACGGCAAGATTGTCGGCCACCGTCAACTTTTAGTGGGCGGGCTCTACTGCACGGAGCGTTGGCACGATCGTCGGGATTCTCGTTCCACACGCTCCAGCGTGGGAGTGCAGTTCACGACGCTCTGCGTCGTCAAGAGGACGCGGAGCGTCCAGAAATGGCATGCGACGCGGAGCGCCGCACGATAGTTGAAGTGATCGTTCCTCACGCTCCAGTGAACTGCCCCCAAGAAGTTGGACACCAATCCGACCTCACGGGGGTGTTCAAATGGGTAAGTATTCAGAGCAGTTCAAGCTCACTGTCGTCAAAGCGTATCTTGAAGACAACATGGGCTTTCGTATGGTAGCCCGCCAGTTCTCGATCGATTTCAGCCTGCTTCGACGCTGGGTCGCTAACTACAAGAGTCATGGTCACACCGGCCATCGCAAGCCTGGTCTTCGATACAGCGAAGCTTTCAAGCGCTCAGTGCTTGAGCACAGGCGTGAACACAAGCTATCGCTCCGTCAGGCCGCTGCGCATTTTGGTATCGGGGATCCCGGCCAAATAGTCATTTGGGAAAAGCGGCATTACAGTAGCGGTACAGCCCCGTATGTTCCTGCCAGAAGAAAGCCTGTCGCCATGCCAAAGAAGCCTTATCCCGCCAAACCAGTAACCGCCGACGATACGCAGAAGACGCGCGACCAGTTGATGAGCGAGCTTGAATATCTGCGCATGGAGAACGCTTACCTAAAAAAGTTGGAAGAGCTGAAGGAGCAGAAACGACGGCAACCGAAAAAGCCCTGAGCATCAAGCAACTGAGGGGCCGGTTCCCGCTTTGCGCTCTGCTGAGGCTGGCGGGCTTGGCACGCAGCACGTTTTACTATCAGGTTCAGGTGCAATCCAGACCCGATCCCTATGCTGCTTTGAAACAGTTAGTCGAAAGCATTTACCACGAGGAGAAAGGCCTTTATGGCGCTCGGCGTATCACGGCGGTCATTCGCACTGCAGGTATTTTGGTCAACAAGAAGGTTGTAGAACGACTGATGGCAGAACTGGGCCTGCGATCAGTGGTGCGCCCCAAAAAATACCGCTCCTATAAGGGCGTAATCGGAACCATTGCGCCGAATTTGCTGGAGCGCAATTTCAGCGCGCAACGCCCGAACCAGAAGTGGGTGACCGATGTGACTGAGTTCAAGGTAGGCAATCGAAAGCTGTATCTCTCACCCGTGATGGACTTGTACAACGGTGAAATCGTGGCGTATGAAGTGTCGACAAGGCCGAGCTTTGAGCTGGTCACCAGCATGCTGGACAAGGCGCTTCAGCAGTTGCAGGACGAGCCGAAGCTTGTGATGCACTCGGACCAGGGCTGGCAGTATCAACACGCGCAGTATCGCCATAAGCTATCGGTACGAGGCGTCAAACAAAGCATGTCCCGTAAGGGCAACTGCCTGGACAATGCGGCAATGGAAAGCTTTTTCGGTACACTGAAATCCGAGTTTTTCTACCTGAAACAGTTTGAAAGCATCGATGAGTTGAAAGCAGGTCTGGATGAGTACATCCACTACTACAACCATGACCGCATCAAGCTGAAGCTCAACGGCCAAAGCCCCGTAAAATACAGGGCTCAGGCGGCAAGCTAAAACCGTCCAACTTTTGGGGGGCAGTTCACCAGCGTGGGAGTGCAGTTCACGACGCTCTGCGTCGTCAAGAGGACGCGGAGCGTCCAGAAACGGCATGCGACGCGGAGTGCCGCACGATAGTTGAAGTGATCGTTCCACACGCTCCAGCGTGGGGGGAGTGCAGTTCACGACGCTCTGCGTCGTCAAGAGGACGCGGAGCGTCCAGAAACGGCATGCGACGCGGAGCGCCGCACGATAGTTGAAGTGATCGTTCCTCACGCTCCAGCGTGGGAGTGCAGTTCACGACGCTCTGCGTCGTCAAGAGGACGCGGAGCGTCCAGAAACGGCATGCGACGCGGAGCGCCGCACGATAGTTGAAGTGATCGTTCCTCACGCTCCAGCGTGGGAATGCAGTTCACGACGCTCTGCGTCGTCAAGAGGACGCGGAGCGTCCAGAAATGGCATGCGACGCGGAGCGCCGCACGATAGTTGAAGTGATCGTTCCTCACGCTCCAGCGTGGGAGTGAAGTTCATGACGCTCTGCGTCGTCAAGAGGACGCGGAGCGTCCAGAAACGACATGCGACGCGGAGCGCCGCACGATAGTTGCGATCATCGTTCCCGCTACAGGCCTCAGCTCCGTATCAGTGCGCCCGCAAGCTTTGCTATTCTTCGCGCCCTGTGAGCGCCAGGCGCTTTTTTCAGCCATGTTTCGGGGGCTTCATGACGGCCATCGTTCAATCCACTCCCCAGCCCTTCAGCAGAGCCGACTACAAGACCCTGGGTCTTGCGGCGCTGGGTGGCGCGCTGGAAATCTACGACTTCATTATCTTCGTATTCTTTGCGCTGACCCTCAGCCAGCTGTTTTTTCCGCCCGACATGCCCGAGTGGCTGCGTCTGCTGCAAAGCTTCGGGATCTTCGTGACAGGCTATCTCGCACGCCCGCTGGGCGGCATTCTGATGGCGCATTTTGCCGACCGGCTGGGACGCAAGCGGGTGTTCAGCCTGAGTATTCTGATGATGGCCCTGCCTTGTCTGCTGATCGGCATCATGCCCACCTACGCACAGATTGGTTACTGGGCGCCGCTGGTGCTGCTGGCGTTACGCATTCTGCAGGGCGCAGCGGTCGGCGGCGAGGTACCCAGTGCCTGGGTCTTCGTGGCAGAGCACGCACCCCAGGGGCATCGCGGCTACGCACTCGGGGTTTTGCAAGCCGGTCTGACGTTTGGATACCTGCTCGGTGCGCTGACCGCAACATGGCTGGCAAGGGTCTTCAGCCCGGGTGAGATCCTTGACTGGGCGTGGCGCATTCCGTTTCTGCTTGGCGGCGTTTTCGGTGTAGTGGGCGTCTGGCTGCGTCGCTGGCTGAACGAAACGCCAGTGTTCATCGCAATGCACGCCCAGCGTGAAAACCTGCCTGCACTGCCGCTTGGCCAGGTCCTGCGCGATCATCGCCAATCCTTGCTGCCTGCCGCGCTGTTGACGTTTGTGCTGACGTCCGCGGTGGTCGTGCTGGTGGTGATTACCCCGACGGTCATGCAGCAGCGCTTCGGGATCAGCGCCAGCAATACCTTCGCCCTGAGCGCAGTGGGCATCGTCTTCCTCAATATCGGCTGCGTGCTGGCAGGCATGCTGGTTGACCGCATCGGTGCGTGGCGCGGGGTCATCATCTACAGCCTGCTGCTGCCGCTGGGTATAGGCGTGCTTTACGCCAGCCTCATCCAGCAATGGATGCCGCTGGGTATCGCCTACGCCATTGCAGGGCTGGCCTGCGGGGTTGTCGGCGTGGTGCCTTCGGTGATGGTCGGACTGTTCCCTGCGAACATTCGTGTGTCAGGCATCTCGTTCACTTACAACATTGCCTACGCTTTTTGGGCGAGTACCACGCCATTGCTGCTCATCGCGCTGATGCCCTGGAATATCTGGGTTTGCGTGCTTTACAGCCTGGTCATGGGGATTGTGGGTCTGACGACCGCAGCGGTATTCGGCCTGCGCCGGGGTGTAGTGGTAGATGACCTTGCAACCGGCAGAAGCGGATAGCGCCAAGCCTGTTCCTGCTGGCGCGCCTCTTTCTCGCACTCAGCCGCTCATCTCTGTGGGCGGTTTTCGCAAATGAAACATATCAAGAAAGTTCCTCAAGTCAGGCGCTGTCAATTGTAACAAGTGATTGTAATTCTGTTTGCTCAAGTCTATCTTGCGCCCCTCTATATTATTTTTATTTATTGAGCTGGTGTGCTCTTGCCTGCCACGATTCCAACGTGGCTCGGCTGGCGGGTTATTTATGATTTCATTAAATTGATAGTCGTAATTTTTCTGTATTTTCTGTAGGAGATTTCTTCAGTCGTTTATTAATTAACGATTATTCTTACAGGTCTTTGTTTTTGGCAAGGTTTTGGTTTTTATTCGGGTTTAATGAAAAACAATACTAAATAAAATGATTTCTGTGCCGATTTACTTTTTAGGTCATGGAAGACGAGTGTAAGAAACATCCTACAAATTTGCTCTAGGGCAAAATGATGGCAAGGGGAAGTAGTATGGAGGTGACAATGAGAGAGCAAGAGGTTCTTGGCCTGCTGTTGCAGGGCTGTACGAACAAGGAAATCGCCAGGCAGCTCCGTATCAGTGACTATACGGTTCGCGATCACGTGTCTTCGCTACTAAGAAAGAGCCGTGTAAAGACCCGTGTCGAGCTTATGGCGCGTTGTGTTTCTATCTTGCTTCCGGGAAAAAGTAACCGACCCCCTACATCTGTCGGATTGCGTAACGAGTCAGCACATACATAATGTGTCTTGTCACAGAATATATCTTGTCAGGGCGATCAGCGTTATCGGGATAGCGCCCCAAGGTCAATAATCTCAATGTTGCACTACGGTTGCTTTTCGGTGTTCGGCTATCTGGCTGCCCGGAACAGGGGATTTCTGAAGTTCGTCCTTACGGCAAACCGTAAAGAATAAAAAGGAGCAATCATGACTGTTTGTTTTGTTCGGGGCCGGTCTGAGTCCGATCAGTCATTGCGGTTGGATCCGCATCGGCCCGGTTTGAATCTCACAACAGACTTCCATCGCCTGGCAACCCGTCAGTCGGCACTTTCGGTGACGCAACTTGCCGAGCAACAGCAAAAACTGTCCGGCCCCGTTGGCCTGTTTGCCAAACTCTGCCGACAGGTTCGCTCGCATGGACGCCAGGCCCCGTTGATCGAAGAGGTCGAGCGGCTTGAGGGGCGCAAGCGCAAGTGGCTGGCCGAGCAGGCTGTACAGTTCATCCTGGGCTTGCACGGCCGCCGGCCAGCGGTCGACAACCCGTTCAAAGGCCTGTTGCGCGAAGACCTGTGTTGCATCGTGTTCGATGACGCATCGCTGCACACGCTGGTCGAGCGTTACACTGCCGGTGAAGCACTGCGGCACCAGGACAGTGAGTACTTCGTCAAACTCATTGCCACCACACGGAACACAGTCGAGCGACGAATCGTCTTCCACGGCCTGCTCGAACACTTCGACCGATTACTGCCGATCGAAAAGAGCATCTACCCGCTCAATTATCGCACCACCCAGCTTGCCCATCTGGAGCAGGAAGAGACCCTCTACGGCAAGTTGATCATGGAGCAGCCCATTAGCGCACTGCTTGAAGTACATACCCCTGCATGGCTGTTGGAAAATCTTTCCTCTTTTGAGTTTTCGATTGATTGAGAACCTGCTCTGGGTACCCATGGATTAATACTTTCTCTGAGAAGTATTTTACATGGATATATAAAGTCATTCGGCGGTTCACGATTTTTTCAGCGGTGGTGTTGAAACTCTGTAAGTAGAAAATTGGCAAAGTAAGCCGTTGGGGGCGGAAACAGTCACCTTTCATTTAACGTATTGATTGTCGACCCCTGACGATAAGCGTCAGGGGTTCTATAGGCCAGGAGTCCACATTATGCGGGTGATCAGCTCTGGAATAGAAGCGCTGGTAACAGCAAGGCAACTCGATGAAAAAATAGCCTCTAAAAAAATACCCGTTCTTGCTAACTCATCCAGTCATACAAACTTTTTGGACCCCTCCGTGACAATCAGTGGCGGGGCGATTCTCAAGCAGAGAATTTTCGGACTGACAGACCCTAAATTTCCAGCACCCATGCTGGGTAAGGCAGAGTGCGGCACGTCCATGCCTGAAACCTCTTTTTTAACACGGGATGACCGGAGGCTTCTTGGCGAGGTTTATGAGTGGGCCAGAGATCAGGGGGCTGATCTTTTCTACGTCGATGACTTGGCGTTTGGGCTGGCATCCTACAGGGAGAAAGACGATGGAAGGATCTGGTCTCGTCATAACCAAGGCAAGACCTATGACATGGAAGGGCACAAGGTCTTTTACAGTTTTACAGATACAAATGCGGCGACGGCCAAGCGTATTATTGAGGGAAGCGCTTTAACAACGACACGGCTGGATCAGGGTTTTATTCGTTTTATCACGGACAAAGACTACGGTGCCCTTGGTCACAACCACTTTGAGTTCATGGAAAAAGTCATCAATCGTTTTTCGACGTCGGGGGAAAGGGACCAGCAACTTGGACCTGACTATGCTACCTATAAAAGCCAGAAAAACGACTACATTAGAACTCTGTCAAAGGAAAAGTACGCCCCTGGCGAGGGTGACATTCGGGAAACCGGCATACCCGCTCAAAAAACCACAAAACCCAAGGAAATCACCCTGGAAAGCCTGCGAGAAGACATGCGCAACTCGTTCATGAAGGCGATGGGCATCAAGAACTTCTCATCCCTGTTTGACGTTCTGTTCAAGAACCGGCGTTGACCGGTCAGGCATCGGCACTCAGTGGCTGGAGCTCTGACGGCATATCCTGAGCGCTGGCCACGCAGTTGCGACCGGTGCTTTTGGCGAGGTACAGCGCCTTGTCTGCTTCGTGCAACCAGGATGAGGCATCCGGCAGTTCAGGAGAGTAGGCGGCTATGCCGATACTGAGGCTGACCTTGAGATCGCGCTGCAGAGAGTAGGTCATTTCATCTATCGCCAGACGCGTGCGCTCCAGGATTTCCCGCGCTTGAAACAAGTGGGTGTCCGGCAGAATGACGCAGAACTCATCCCCGCCACAACGTCCGATCAGATCCGAGTCACGCAGGTTTTCCATCAGTGCTTCACTGATGTTCTGCAGCACTGTATCGCCCATGAGGTGGCCATAGGTATCGTTGATGACTTTGAAATGGTCAATGTCGATCAGTGCGATGACGCACTGCTGATGCTGGTTCTGGCTTTTTACGTACTCCAGATCAAGCAGGTCTTTCCATGCGCCATGATTGAGCAGTCCAGTGAGGCTGTTGGTGCGGCTTATTTTGCGCAGGATGTTGCGATGCTCCCAGAGCTTCAGGGTGACCTGATGGCTCATCCAGCCGATGAAAATAGGGTAAATCACCAGTACGGGAAGGCAGGCGTAGATCTGTGCCATGTTGCCATGCAGATTGACAGCAGGGTTGAGCAAGGCCAGCGAGATCAGTACACCCAGTGCCTGTGCGCACAAGCCTTGCAGCATCAGGCGTGGCCCGGCAGCAGCCATGTTATGCATGGCCATCATCGCGATGACCGTAACGCCGGGAACGGCACTGAAGCCCATCGCGCCAATCCAGAACCCGCCCATCAGCGAATCGAAGAGCAGATTGCGCCATTCAGCCTGATAGGGTTCGCGCGACTTTTTCGCAATCTGGTAAGCAACATGTGGCCAGACCAAGGCATTGAGCAGTGCCAGCGTCCAAAGCCAGTGTGCGGCATTCACGTAATACAAAGACACAGCGACAGTAATAAAGCCAACGCTGACACCGAGAGATCTCGGCGCGTAGATCCGCTTGGCGAATGCCAGTCCCTTGCGGTGATATGAGCTCATAGTTCCTTACCGGACATAACGTCTTGAATCGGTCAGAAACCATGACTCCTTGACCGAAAGGCTGGAGTTTGAGCGTTCGACAGTGTCATGGGAAGAGCATTTTGCAGTGCTGTGTCAATTAGCTGCACATTGGGAAGGCTTGCATGTTTCGGAGTCAATTAACTGACAAAAACAGCCAGGAAACAGGTTCAAAAATATGACGAAACACACAAGCAGCGGCACACTGGAATAACCGGGCAGTGTAGTTGCGTCTTTGCAAAAGTACTGCCCGGTGACATCCGGCTAATCGAGCCGGGCCAGGTTATGCGGCTGCCTTGTTTTTCTGAATCCCGGTCATCCAGGCGACAGCAATGGCCAGCAATGCAACGACGGCTGCGACATATCCAACTGCATTCAGGCCCAGATGCTCAATGGTCAGACCGCCAATGATCGATCCCAGACCTATACCTGCGTTGGCGGCCGAGACGTTCAAGGTTCCTGCCAGTGCCTGAGCCTGCGGTGCCGCTTTCATCACCCTGATCTGACAGATAGGGAACAACGCTGTGTGGGCAATACCCCAAATCACCAGCACCACGGCCAGTAACGGCATCGAGCCTGCGGCAGGTACGCTTGCGGTCATGCCCAGCGCCAGCAGCAGCGCAAACACCATGGTTGAGCCCAGCGGGCTGCGGTCCACATACCGGCCACCCAACGCATTGCCGATCAGGCCGACTGCACCAAAGCCCATTAACCACCAACCTACTTGAGCCGACTCGATACCTGCGATGCGTTCCAGCGTATCTGCCAGGTAGGTGTAGGCGCCAAACATGGCAGTGAACAGTAAAATGGACAGTAGCAGGTTGGCGAGGAACAGCGGATCTCGCAGGATTTTTGCCTGCTCGGCGAGGCCTACCTTTGCGGTAGGTTCAATACGTGGCATCGACAACGCCAGCAGCACTGCCATTAATGCAGACAGCAGCGTCAGCGCCCAGAACGCGCCGCGCCAGCCCACTGCATCGGCAAATACTGTGCCCAGCGGGATGCCGAACAGCATGGCTGCAGAGATACCGAGGTAGACCTGCGCCACAGCCTTGCCAGCGCGCTTCGGTCCGGCCAGCAGGCTTGCGGTTTCACTGGCGGTGCCCCAGAACACCGGCAACGCCAATGCTGGAATGAATCGCGCCAGTGCCAGTACCCAGATGTTGCTCGACACCGCAGCCAGAGCGTTGGAGGCCGCGAAAATCAGCAGGATGACGATGAACGTACGCTTGCGGTCCAGGTGCGAAAGCATGGCTGTCAGCGGCGGGCCAAACAGCATCACCGTGAAGGCGAATAGCGTGACCAGCAAACCGGCAGTAGAAATGGAAATTCCCAGATCGCGGGCCAGTGAAGGCAGCAGTCCTATGATGAGAAATTCAGTGGTAACGATTACGAAGCCAGCCAGCGCCAGGATCGCGATGGACAAGCCAGCACCGGTCGAGCTTTCGCTCTTGGTGCCGGAGGCGGCAGTTTCCAGAGACGGCATGATACGAACCCATAAAAAATAAGTTCGCCAGCTTATTGCAGAAAATGATTCCTATCTTTGGCAAATATTCCGTACATTGTGGACTTAAATTCACTAATTGGTCTTCCATGTGCTGTCCACTGACCGCCTCAAGGGCATCGAAACGTTTGTCGCCGTTGCCAATGCTGGGAGCTTTACGGCAGCCGCTGACCGCTTGAGTCTGACTAATTCCGCAGTCAGCAAAAGCGTTGCACGCCTGGAAAGCCGCCTGGGCATGCGTCTGTTCGAGCGCACTACCCGAAGTCTGGCGCTGACCGAGGAGGGTGCGGCCTATCATGCGGTATGCACGCGACCTGGAGGCTGCCGAAACCGCGCTGGCGGCGCAGCTTACAGAGCCCGCCGGACAACTGCGTATCGATCTGCCTGCGACCTTTGGTCGTTTGCACGCGCTGCCGCTGATCCTCGCCTTCACCGGGCAGCATCACAAGCTGCGTCCGCGGATAACCTTCACTGATCGTTTCGTTGACATTCTTGAGGAAGGTATCGACCTGGCCGTGCGCATCGGCGGTCCTGCTGTCTGGCCAGCGGGCGTGGCGCACCGTTACCTGGGCACCGAGCGGGTGATCTTTTGTGCTGCACCGGCTTATCTGGAGCGCCACGGCGTACCGACGACGTTCGAGGACCTTGCCAGTCACGCATGTATTCTGTTTGGTCGTGGCGATGGCAGCACCAGCCCTTGGTTGTTTGTTGACGACCAAGGGCAGCGTGAGGCTCGCGCTGTCGAAGCGCGGCTGGTTATCGGCAACGGCGAAGCCCAGGTGGCTGCGGTGACTTCGGCGTGGGGCATTGCGCAGCTGGCGACCTGGCTGATCAGGGAGCAGTTGCAGCGTGGCGAGTTGGTGGAGATCCTTCCACAACTGGCCACTGACGGTTTGGCGCTGCATCTGGCCTGGCCGCGCAACCGCGAGTCATTGCCCAAGGTGCAGGCGCTGGTCGAGCGACTGTCAGAGGCGTTGCGGGTGGATTAAGCCATACTGGTCAGAGCCACCCGATGCTCGAATCATTCGCCTATGACGGCCTTCACCAGCGCTGCGTGTTCCTTCGGGTTTTTCGCGTTGGAGACCACGTTGAGCACGGCTGCGCGGGCACCCGAAGCGGCAATGATCGATGTGCTCAGAACCTGGGCGTCGCTCATGGTCGCGGAGGTATCCAGCTGCCGTACACCCAGACCGTTCTTCTTGACGATCTTCTTGTCACCCAGCTTTTTGAAGTCTTTGTAGCCGGTACTCTGCTGGGCAAGTATCCCGGTGACCAGGCCATCAAGCACTACGCCGTCGTTGTCGCTGGCCTGCACGCCCATTGGCATAGGCGTCTCGGTAACGATTAGCACGCGCTTTTCAGCGGCATTGGTGTAGAGCGCACCCGTCACCCCCTGAGCCTTGGCCTTCGCGTCAATCTCGGGCATCTCGCCCTGCACGTAGCCCGCAGGAATGGTAAACGCCAGTTTGCCACCCAGCAGCGAAGCCTTTTGTACCGCAGCGGCAGCAGGCGCGGCGGCCTGGGGCTTGGTCGCGGCCTGAACGCTGACCATGCTCTGGCAGGCTGCCAGTGCGACACACACAACGATTGCCTTGAAACCGAAAGACCGCATGGAAATTCCTTTTTTGTCTGTTAAATGGAGATGTATCGAGGCCTGTGTGCCCGAGGAATGTGAGTGGCCCGGCAGGTAAAAGTGCCCATAAAAAAACGGCCAGCAGGATCACTCCGGCTGGCCGTCCTTTATTGCGTTTCGCTTACTCGGCGATCTGCAGTTTGCGCGACTCGGTATAGACGTAACGCACTTTATCGTACTCGAATGGCGAGTTCAGCTGGCCATAACGGAAGCTGGTGACATACCGGCGATCAATCGCACGCAGCACGGTGATTTCCGGATGGTCGTCGCTGACTTCGGCAACGTTCAGGAAGTTGATCTGGTTTTCAGCCGTGTAGTCAAACAGCATACCGCCCGTGTCACGCAGGTTCGATGGACCGAACAATGGCAACACCAGATAAGGGCCGGCAGGAACACCATAAAAGCCCAGCGTCTGGCCGAAGTCTTCGCTCTGGCGCGGCAGGCCCATCATGGTCGCCGGGTCCCAAAGACCGGCGATGCCGATGGTGGTGTTGAGCAGCAGACGACCGGTTGTGTCCAGCGAACGCTCACCCTTGAACTGCAGCAGGCTGTTCAGCAGGTTGGAGACGTCGCCCAGGTTGCTGAAAAAGTTGCTCACGCCGCTGCGCACGAAGCCGGGTGTGATGTAGCGATAGCCGTCCACGACCGGCAGGAACACCCATTCATCAAAGCGGTAGTTGAAGTGGTACACCCGACGGTTCCAGGATTCCAGCGGGTCGTAGACTTCCAGCGCGTTAATGGAGGCGCGCTCGAATTCACGCTGATCCAGCCCCGGGTTGAATTGCAGCGACTTCAGCGGCTGGGTGAAACCGTCAGCATCGGTCTGACGGGCCACAGTAGCCGGGTGTTGAGCCTTGTTGCTGGTATCCGCGTCAGCGGCCTGGACTGTGCCGGCACAGAGCAGAGCGGCAAGAAGTAAAAGACGTTTAGCCACGGAAAAACTCCAGCATGGCGTCGGTGTTGACGCGGTAATTAAGGTTGCCGCAATGCCCGCCGTACGGATAAACGGTCAGACGATCCCCGAAGGTCTTGCGCAGGAAGCCCAGATCACCCGAGCCCAGAATCACATCGTCAGCGTTGTGCATGACGGCAATCTTGGTGTTGCTGTGCAGGTAATCCTTGAGTGCGTAAAGACTGACCTGGTCGACCAGTTGCAGCAGGCTACCGCCGTCAGTGCGGGCGCGCCACATCGGAATGACCTGTTCGGTCAGGTAGCAATCGAAGTCGCATTGCAGGGCACGCTTGAGGAACGGCGTCAGGCTGGTGCCTTCAGAGATAGGGAATTTTGGTGGCGTGATCAGGCCGCGGCGGTTGATCAGGTCCGAGGTGAACGCGATGTCGGCCGACGAGAAGCGGAACGAGGTACCGATCAGCATCGCCATCTGCTCATTGGTCAGGTGCTGCTTGGACTGCTGAAAGTCGAACAGCAGTGCATCGTTGAGGTCGATGTAACCCTTTTGCCGGAAGTAACGGGTCAGCTTGGCCAGCACCAGCTCGTAGAACGTGGTGGTGTTGTTGATGCCCTTGACGTTGGTCTGCACCAGTTTGTCGAGGTTGCTGATCGAGGTGTAAAGGTTGACCGGCGGGTTGAGCAGCAGCACTTTCTTGAAGTTGAAGCTGCGGCGGGTTTCATCCAGTTTGCTGACGAAGGCGGCATTCAGTGCGCCGAGGCTGTAACCGGTCAGGTAATAGTCGGTCACCGGCAGTTGCGCCTGCTGGGCACGAATGGCCTGCATGACGCGATAAATGTCTTCTGCGTCGTCGGTGGAGACGCCAGGAGTGGCGAAGCGCGAGGCCGAGCTCATGAAGTCATAGCTGGTGGGCGAAGACAGCTGCACCACGTGGTAGCCCGCGCCGTAATAGAGTTTTTTCAGGAATTCATTGATGGTGCTGTTATACGGCGCGCCTGTGCCGGCAATCAGGAAGATCAGCGGGGCGGCATGGTCCTGCTTCGCCAGGCGATAGTGCAGCTTTTTTACCGCCCAGAAGTTGTCCGGCAGGGTGAACTCGCGCTCGGGATGCAGGTTCAGGGTGTAGACGTCCTGATCGATGTCTTCATCGTCAGGCAGATCGGGGCGCAGATCAGGCGGTGTGGTCGCAATGGTCGCTTCAAACGGATTAGTCAGCGGGTAGCCATAGATGGCAGAGTCGACGGTGGTTGCCAGAGCGGACGCACTTAAACACAAGCCACCTATAACGGTAGCGAAGCGCAGAAAACGGAGCATGACTAAATCCCTTGGGAAAGAAGTGCTGATGAGATACGCAGGCTATGACCAAGGTGTAGTGCCAAAGTGCCGCATCCACCGGTTAACCGTGTAAATTATGACGGAACAATACACGTTCTTTGGATTTTGCAATGCAGTTATGCGGTTTATTTTTCGCAGGCGACGTAGATTGGCTCGGTTTGACCATACAGGCGGGGGACTGACTGCCGCTACATGCCGCTACGCTGCAGCTTCCTGGGGACGAAAAACACAAAGGAGAGCCGTAGCTCTCCTCCAATGTGTTTTACCTGCTCTTTTTATTGTTGTAGGGCGGCCTGTTATTGTTGTTGGCGGCCAGTCCCTTTACAGCGTTGTTGGGCGACCCCCATTCGGGGTCAAGAGCAAACGTATTTTTTTGAGCGCTGACTCGCTTTAATCACCTGTCTGCACAACATCGTGATCCCACCGGTTCGGGAGCTACCTGAAGGTAGTTTTATTGTTCTCTGTCCGGTCGCGAGGCCTTTCACCGAAAGGTCCCTGTAAAGCTGATCCACTCCAAAAAAATCTGTTAGCTGCGCCTCTGTCCGTTTTGTTCTTGTTATGTCAGAGCCGTTACGTCTTGTTTTTATTGGTTTGCCGCTTCGTTTCTTGTTTTTGTTGTACAAGAGAGATAGCAGAAGCTGTGCCAACTTTTCAAAGTGCTTTTAAAACAAAGATCTAGCTGTTCTGCGGGAAGAGGTGAGTGGGCTGCGCTGGAAAAACTGTTCCCGTGTTACCCGTTCGGGCCGGTGGATGTGAGTCGGCGGTAACACATCCTGTTTCGTTTTATAAAACGAGCAGGCTGAGACGTTTTTCAGCAGCGCTTGTCGCTGATGACTGCATGTTGTCGTTTCCCGTTGCCCGAGTGTCGTAGCCAGAGCATGTCTGCTTGCCCGGCAGGTTGATGATGACGGTGGCAATTTGCTGCGTGTCACTGCGCGTGGCGGCGATCAGAGCGCAGCGTGCCCCGAAACTGGACGCTCAGCGTTATACATCAGCCCCGGAGAGCCCGGGAAGTGATGCTTTCAAGCTTCTGCTCGCAGGGCGTGGGAGCGAACTTGTTCGCGAAAGGGCCGGTACAATCTCTGAATATGCATCGTCTGAGATACAGCCTTCGCGAACAAGTTCGCTCCCACGGCCTTCAGCCAGCATCACAAGCAACGTGTGTATGACGATGAGAGCCAAGCGTGGGTGTGCGCTTGAAAACAACGTTGACGAAGCCCGACAACCGTCGGTGCAGACTTCCGGGGAAGCGACAATGATGATGCGAAAAATACTGGGGGCGGGTGCCGCTCTGGTGCTTGCTGTCAGCTCCACGCTGGCGATTGCTGAAACCAAGACCCTGACCATCGGCTATGTGGAAGGCTGGTCCGACAGCGTCGCCACCACCTTCGTGGCTTCCGAAGTGATCAAGCAGAAGCTTGGCTACGACGTCAAACTGCAATCGGTCGCGGCCGGGATCATGTGGCAGGCCGTGGCCACCGACAAGCTCGACCTGATGTTGTCTGCCTGGCTTCCGGGCACTCACGGCGAGTACTACACCAAGTACAAGGATCAGGTCGTCAACTACGGGCCCAACTTCAAGGACGCCAAGATCGGCCTGATCGTGCCTGAATACGTGAAAGCCAAAACCATCGAAGACCTCAAGACCGATGCTTCCTTCAACAAGAAGATCACGGGGATCGATGCCGGTTCAGGGGTTATGCTCAAGACAGATCAGGCCATCAAGGATTACGGTCTGGACGGTTACAAACTGCAGGCGAGTTCCGGCGCAGGCATGATTGCCGAACTGACTCGTGCGGAGAAAGCGCAGAAAGCCATCGTCGTCACCGGCTGGGTGCCGCACTGGATGTTCGCCAAGTGGAAACTGCGTTTCCTGGAAGACCCTAAAGGCGTTTACGGTGCAGCTGAAACCGTCGACAACGTCGCCAGCCTTGGCCTGGAGAAAAAAGCCCCCGAGGTCGTGGCCTTTCTGAAAAAATTCCAGTGGGCATCCAAGGATGAAATCGGTGAAGTGATGCTGGCGATTCAGGACGGTGCCAAACCTGAAGCCGCTGCCAAGGACTGGGTAGCCAAGCACCCGGATCGGGTCGCCGCATGGACCGCTAAATAGTTCTGCAGTCCTCTGCAAAAGCCGTTTCAAGGCCGTCTGGTGCCATCGCCAGACGGCCTTTGCCTTTTCTGGATTACGGTATTTTCTGCACAGGCTGACTTGTGGCGGACCTGTGCCGTGCAAAGAGGTTCATCTGCGGCTAGTGTCGTTCTAATACTAAGGTCGTCTGGAGTGCGCGCCGGACCCGACTAAAGTGCGTTACGTGACATCTCATCTGTGCTGCGAGGACAAAAACAATGAACGACAGCATTTACCTCTCGATTCAAAACAGCCCGCGTTTCAAGGAGCTGGTATCCAAAAGAGAGCGGTTCGCCTGGATTCTCTCGGCGATCATGCTTGGCCTGTATGCGGCCTTTATTCTTTTGATTGCGTACGGACCCCATATTCTGGGGGCCAAGTTGAGCCCGACTTCAACCATTACCTGGGGAATGCCGATAGGCGTAGGGCTGATCCTCTCCGCGTTTGTGCTGACCGCCATCTATGTTCGCCGTGCCAATGGTGAATTCGATGATTTGAACAACGCCATCCTGAAGGAGGCTCAGCAATGATCCGGCGCCTATCAGCAGCACTTGGCCTGGCCACATTCGCGCCGACTCTCTGGGCGGCAGACGCATTGACGGGCGCCGTGCAGAAGCAACCCCTTAACATCGCCGCGATTGTCATGTTCGTGGTATTCGTCGCCTTCACGCTGTACATCACCTACTGGGCGTCGAAAAAGAACAAGACCGCGTCGGACTACTACTCGGCAGGCGGCAAGATCACCGGTTTCCAGAACGGTCTGGCAATTGCCGGTGATTACATGTCGGCAGCGTCCTTTCTGGGTATTTCCGCACTGGTCTACACCTCCGGCTACGACGGCCTGATCTACTCGATCGGCTTTCTGGTGGGCTGGCCGATCATTCTGTTCCTGATCGCCGAACGCTTGCGTAACCTGGGTAAATACACATTTGCCGACGTTGCGTCGTATCGCCTCAAGCAAAAGGAAATTCGCACCTTGTCCGCCTGCGGCTCGCTGGTGGTAGTGGCGTTCTACCTGATTGCGCAAATGGTCGGTGCCGGCAAGCTGATCCAGCTGCTGTTCGGTCTGGACTACATGGTTGCGGTGGTACTGGTCGGCATCCTGATGTGCCTTTACGTATTGTTCGGCGGCATGCTGGCCACTACCTGGGTGCAGATCATCAAGGCGGTCATGTTGCTGTCCGGTGCGTCGTTCATGGCCCTGATGGTTATGAAACACGTTAACTTCGACTTCAACATGCTGTTCTCCGAGGCGATCAAGGTTCACCCTAAAGGTGAAGCGATCATGAGCCCTGGCGGTCTGGTGAAAGACCCGATTTCAGCGTTCTCGCTGGGTCTGGCGCTGATGTTCGGTACTGCTGGCCTACCGCACATTCTGATGCGCTTCTTCACCGTGAGCGATGCCAAGGAAGCCCGCAAGTCCGTGCTGTACGCAACCGGCTTCATCGGCTACTTCTACATCCTGACCTTTATCATCGGTTTTGGCGCGATCCTGCTGGTCAGCACCAACCCGGCGTTCAAGGATGCAGCGGGTGTTTTGCTGGGCGGTAACAACATGGCAGCGGTTCACCTGGCCGATGCTGTCGGTGGCAGCCTGTTCCTGGGCTTCATCTCGGCAGTCGCCTTCGCCACCATTCTGGCAGTGGTTGCCGGTCTGACCCTGGCAGGTGCTTCGGCGGTCTCCCATGACCTGTATGCCAGCGTGATCAAAGCGGGCAAGGCCAACGAGAAAGACGAGATCCGTATCTCGAAAATCACCACCATTGCGCTGGCAGTCGTGGCGATCCTTCTGGGTATTGCCTTCGAAAGTCAGAACATCGCGTTCATGGTGGGTCTGGCGTTCTCGGTCGCTGCAAGCTGCAACTTCCCGATCCTGCTGCTTTCCATGTACTGGAAAAACCTGACCACCCGTGGCGCCATGATTGGTGGCTGGATGGGCCTGATCAGCGCCGTGGTGCTGATGATCCTGGGGCCAACCATCTGGGTGCAGATACTGCATCACGAGAAAGCCATTTTCCCTTACGAATACCCGGCGCTGTTTTCTATCGCCATCGCCTTCGTAGGTATCTGGTTCTTCTCCATCACCGACAAGTCGAAAGCGGCAGAGGGCGAGCGCGCCTTGTTCTACCCGCAATTCGTCCGGTCACAAACAGGCCTGGGTGCCAGCGGTGCGGTTTCGCACTAAGTGCTGAAGCAGTAAATGAAGCAGCCTTCGGGCTGCTTTTTCATGGGCCATAAAAAAGCCCCGCCTGGAGAGGCGGGGCTTTTGCCTGTTGCTTGAAGCAACAGGTTATATCTTGCCGAGCAATACCAGAATCAGCAGGATCACCAGGATAGTACCGATGATGCCCGACGGACCGTAGCCCCAGCTGCGCGAGTGCGGGAATACCGGCAGACCGCCAACCAGCAACAGAATCAGAACGATGATAAGAATAGTGCCGATGCCCATGATGAGTTCCCTCTTTCATTTAAGTTAGTTAACAGATGCAGTACAGAATTTCATACCCAACGGCACTGAATTTGCCTGCTTGACTCATCGGACTACGGCCACTCGGGAAAGGTTTCATCTATTTTTAATAATTTCTTACATATCTAAAAAATCATTAAAATCATGGACTTGATGTGTTTTTGTCCGACAATAATTCGGGTCTAGTTGATGGAAAGTGCCTGAAATGATCTTAAAAATCATTGAACTAAATGACGTGAAAATTCTCCGCTGATTTGCACAGATGACCTGATTGAAATCCAGCAGGGGGCGCGCAGATGTTTTATCGAGTGGCGGCAGATGCCGTGGTCGCGTTTCATCTACTGTTCATCGTATTCGTGCTGTTCGGCGGTCTGCTGGTAGTGAGCAGGCCGTGGCTGGCATTACTACACGTTCCGGCAGTTGCGTGGGGGGCTGCGGTTGAGTTTCTGCATCTGTACTGCCCACTGACACCGCTGGAAAACACACTGCGCCGCACAGCCGGTGAGCAAGGATATGACGGCGGCTTCGTCGAGCATTATCTGATTCCGCTGATCTACCCTGTCGGGCTTACGCCGGGCATACAGCTGTGGCTGGGGGGCATTGTGCTGTTGGTCAATGTGTCGGTGTACGGCCTGTTATTGATGCGTTTCGTATCACGCGTGCGGCATTCATGAGCTTCGGGTTTGCTCCAGGCATTCAGCGCCTTGATGGTGGGATTGTAGGGCCCCGGCTGTGATTACACTCAGGCAACTCCTGCACATCACAAGGCACTCGGCTATGCAAAACCGCATCATGATTACTGGCGCCGGCTCAGGTCTGGGTCGTGAAATTGCACTGCGCTGGGCGCGCGAAGGCTGGCGGCTGGCGCTGTCGGACATCAACGATGCCGGTCTGCAGGAGACCCTGACGCTGGTGCGCGAGGCGGGTGGTGACGGGTTCGTTCAGCGTTGCGATGTTCGCGATTACAGTCAGCTCACGGCGTTTGCTCAGGCATGTGAAGAGCGACTGGGCGGCATCGACATCATCGTCAACAACGCGGGCGTGGCATCGGGTGGCTTCTTCAACGAGCTGTCGCTGGAAGACTGGGACTGGCAGATCGCGATCAACCTGATGGGGGTCGTCAAAGGCTGCAAGGCGTTTTTGCCTATGTTGCAGGCCAGCAAAGGCAAAATCATCAACATTGCGTCGATGGCCGCGTTGATGCAGGCCCCGGCGATGAGCAATTACAACGTCGCCAAGGCAGGGGTTGTGGCACTTTCCGAAAGCCTGCTGGTTGAAGTGCATGATCAGGGCGTCGCCGTGCATGTGGTTTGTCCGTCGTTCTTTCAGACCAACTTGCTGGATTCGTTTCGAGGCCCGACGCCTGCCATGAAAGCGCAGATCGGCAGACTGCTGGAGAAGTCACCGATCACTGCCGCAGATATTGCCGACTACATCTTCAGGCAAGTAGCCGCAGGCGAGTTCATGATCCTGCCCCACGAGGAAGGCCGAATGGCCTGGGACCTGAAGCGCAACCAGCCACAGGCGATGTATGACGAAATGACCATCATGTGCGCAAAGATGCGCGCCAAGGCGCAGAAAGGGCATGCCTGACACAGCTCAAAAGCGGACGCGAGCATCTCACTATCGTGCGACGTTTCGGGCCGGAATGCCGTTGCGTACGTTGACTATCGTGCGACGCTCCGCGTCGCATGCCGTTCCGGATGCTCTGCGTCCTCTTGCGACGCAGAGCGTCGCGACCTGCATTCCCACGCTGGAGCGTGCGGAACGATAATCTCAACTATCGTGCGACGTTTATGACTATCGTGCGACGCTCCGCGTCGCATGCCGTTCTGGACGCTCTGCGTCCTCTTGAGCGACGTGTTCAAGGTCATCAGGGTCATGACCGCGCTGTTTTCTGATAGGGTTACGCCCCTCTTTTAAGCCCCTTTCAGCGAGTCCATCGTGCTCAATTACCTGTGGTTCTTTCTCGCAGCCCTGTTCGAGATATTCGGCTGCTATGCCTTCTGGCTATGGCTGCGCCAAGGCAAAAGCGCGCTGTGGGTCATTCCGGCACTCATCAGCCTGACACTGTTCGCGCTGTTGCTGACACGTGTGGAAGCGGCCTATGCAGGGCGAGCCTATGCGGCGTATGGCGGGATTTACATCGTCGCGTCGATTGCCGGCTGGGGCTGGTCGAGCGGGTCAGGCCGCTGGGTACGGACTGGCTGGGGCTGGCTTTCTGCGTGATCGGCGCCACCATCATCCTGCTGGGGCCGCGCTGGTCTGCTGCATGAAAACTGCGGCTGCCAGCGATATTTCCTACAGATTTAGCTAGGGTCTGTTCCCGTTTCACATTGGCAGCCACAGAAAAGCGCAGGCCATTGCTATGACGCTTTCATAGTTTCTCTTGAGTTTGTCGAACCGAGAAGCCGCCGCCCGGAAATGCTTCAACCGGGCAAAGGCGTTTTCTACGAGATGTCGATTGCGATATAACCCTTTGTCCAGATCTGCGTTCCCTTTCAGAGAATTGCGCTTTCGTGGAATCACCACTTTGCTGCCTTGCTGCTCGACCTGAGCGCGTATCGCTTCAGTGTCGTAGCCCTTGTCCGCAATGATCACTTCTGCATTGAGCATCTTGGCAATCAACGAGGCCGCCTGCGAACAATCATTGGTCTGGCCTCCGGTCACGTCAAATGCAATGGGCAGCCCACAAGCGTCTACAGCCAGGTGAATCTTGCTGGTGTTACCGGCTCGGCTTTTTCCGATGGCCTGGTCCTGCGTGCTGGCAGCACCTGCACTGTGCTGATGAGCCTTTACATAACTGCCATCAATGAAAACCCACTCCATGTCAGGATCGGTCATCAGCACCTCAAGCACCTTGACCCACTTGCCTGAAGCAGACCAGGCATTGAACCGCTTGTAGACCTTGCTCCAGTTTCCAAACGCTTTCGGCAGGTCTCGCCAAGGGCAACCCACACGCATGCGGTACAGCATGCCTTCAACCGTGGTGCGCAAATCTCGCTTGTTGTAGATCGATTCGTGCAGCAAAATTTCTCGAAGCTTCGGCCAGTGCTCATCACTGAGCATTAATCGGGGCATTGCAGGCTCGTATTGGTGTTGTGTGAGAACTCCAACAATACGGGCCTGTTCTCATAGAGATCAATGGGTTACGTCGAAACGGGAACAGACCCTAGAAAGTAAGACCCTTCCTTCAGTCTTTTCCGATGCGTTTGAAGGGCGTTACTGATTTGCCATCAGCGCATTGAAGCGCTCGGTTTCGCGATGCACCCTGCCTTTTTGCGCAACGAGAAGGGTGGGAAAAATGCTGGTACTGACGCGGGAAATTGGTGAAACGTTTTCAATCGGTGATGACATCACCGTGCAGATTCTGGGTATCAACGGCAATCAGGTGAGGCTCGGGATCAATGCCCCGAAAGACATCAAGGTTCACCGAGCCGAGGTCTACAAGCGCATCGCCAACAAACTTTCGCAACAAGCGACAACGCCGCTTCAATAGGCGACGTTGTTCGCCTCATTGAAAAACCGATTCAGGCCCGCCCAAGGTTATTGAAAAAACTCCTTGGGCACATCGTGCTTGAGCATCAACTGACATTGCTGACTCTCAAGATCGAAAAAGATCACCGCCTGGCCTTTGGTCAGCGCATGTCGCACACGCAGCACGCGGGTTTGCAGAGGTGTTTCGTCGCCATTATCGGTGCCCTCACGGGTGACGAAATCCTCGATCAGGCGGGTGAGGGTGTCGGGTTCCAGTTGGTCGTAGGGGATCAGCATGGCGGTTCTCGTGTCGATGAGCAGCGATGATAGAACTGCGGTGCCAGGCACCGCAATTCACAGGCCCTCAACTTTCCTCGCGATTCTGCCCGATCAGGCTGTCGACCGGTGGCACACGGGTGTCGGATTCCATCTGCGCATCATGTTCGATCTGATGGCTGAACCGCTCCAGTGAACTCTGGGCCGGTTTGGCATCGCTGGCGAACACAGGTGGGCTCAATATGTAAGCACCCAGCAGTTTGCTCAGCGCTGCCAGGCTATCGATGTGCGTGCGCTCATAACCGTGAGTCGCGTCGCAGCCGAAGGCCAGCAGGGCCGTGCGTATGTCGTGCCCTGACGTCACTGCCGAATGCGCATCGCTGTAGTAATAGCGAAACAGGTCACGGCGTACCGGCAGTTCGTTCTCTACGCCCAGACGCAGCAAGTGGCGGGACAGATGGTAGTCGTACGGACCGCCCGAGTCCTGCATCGCCACGCTCACCGCGTGCTCGCTGGAGTGCTGGCCCGGTGCAACCGGCGCGATGTCGATACCGACGAACTCGCTCACGTCCCAAGGCAGTACGCCCGCTGCGCCCGTACCGGTTTCTTCGGTGATGGTGAACAGCGGGTGGCAATCGATCAACGGCTCTGCACCGCTGTCGACAATGGATTTCAGCGCCGCAAGCAGCGCCGCGACACCGGCCTTGTCATCCAGATGGCGTGCACTGATGTGACCGCTCTCGGTGAACTCCGGCAGCGGGTCGAACGCCACAAAGTCGCCGATACCGATGCCCAGCGATTCGCAGTCGGCACGTGTGGTGCAATAGGCATCCAGACGCAGCTCGACGTGGTCCCAACTGATCGGCATCTCGTCGACGGCGGTATTGAACGCATGACCGGACGCCATCAACGGCAGAACGCTGCCACGAATCACGCCCGTGTCGGTGAATACACTGACACGGCTGCCCTCGGCAAACCGGCTTGACCAGCAACCGACTGCCGCCAGTGCCAGGCGGCCGTTGTCTTTGACTTCCCGAACGCTGGCACCGATGGTGTCCAGGTGCGCCGATACCGCACGGTCAGGGCTATTCTGCTTGCCCTTGAGGGTGGCGCGGATCGTGCCGCGGCGGGTCAGTTCGAACGGGATGCCCAGTTCTTCAAGACGCTCGGCCACGTAACGCACGATAGTGTCGGTAAAACCGGTCGGGCTTGGAATCGCGAGCATTTCCAACAAAACTTTCTGCAGGTATTTCAGATCCGGATCGGGGATATTTGCAGGGGTCATGGATGCTCCTTATGGAACAGTTGCAAGCCACAAGGCCGCAAGGGCTGATAGCCCTTTTGCAGCCTGTGTCCGCAACTGCGATCAGATATGCACAGGCAGGCTGTGCGGAAACAACAGATCGACGAAACGTTCGGCGGTGGGTTGTGGTTCATGGTTGGCAAGGCCCACGCGTTCATTGGCTTCGATGAACACGTACTCGGGCTGATCGGCGGCCGGCACCATCAGGTCCAGGCCGACGACCGGGATGTCCAGAGCCCGGGCTGCACGTACTGCTGCATCGCTGAGCACCGGGTGCAGAATGGCCGTGACATCTTCAAGGCAGCCACCGGTGTGCAAGTTTGCAGCGCGGCGCACGGCCAGACGCTGATCCATCGGCAGGATATCGGCATACTCAAAACCGGCCTCGCGCACTGTGCGCTCGGTCTCCTGGTCCATCGGAATACGGCTTTCGCCATCAGTCGCGGCGGCACGGCGACGGCTCTGGGCCTCGATCAACTGTTTGATGGTATGGCGTCCATCACCAATGACCTCAGCCGGACGACGGATCGCTGCAGCCACCACCTGAAAGCCGATCACCACGATGCGCAGGTCGAGGCCTTCATGAAAGCTTTCCAGAATGACGCGAGTGTCGAACCGACGGGCCTGTTCGATAGCGCTCTGAACGTCTTCGATGGTCCGCAGATCGACGGCGACACCCTGGCCTTGCTCGCCATCCAGCGGCTTGACCACGATTTGCCCGTGCTCTTCAAGAAACGCAAGGTTGTCGTCTGCACTGCCTGCCCGCTGCTGTGCGGGCAAGCGCAGGCCTGCAGCCTTCAACGCTCGATGGGTCAGGCTTTTGTCCTGACACAGGGTCATGCTCACCGCGCTGGTCAGATCGCTCAACGACTCGCGGCAGCGGATCCGCCGACCACCATAGCTGAGGGTAAACAGGCCGGCATCCGCGTCATCCACCTGTACGTCAATGCCACGACGATGGGCTTCCTCGACGATGATTCGCGCATATGGATTGAAATCCGCCTGCGGACCTGGGCCGAGGAACAACGACTCGTTGATGCCGTTCTTGCGCTTGATGGCGAAGGTCGGCAGGTTACGGAAATTCAGCTTGGCGTACAGCGCCTTGGCCTGATCGTTGTCATGCAACACCGACAGATCAAGGTAGCTCAGACCGCGGCTCATGAAGTGCTCGATCAAATGCCGCACCAGCACTTCACCCACGCCGGGACGTGTGCATTGCGGGTCAACCGCCAGGCACCAGAGGCTGCTGCCTTTTTCCGGATCATTGAAGGCTTTCTGATGATCAAGGCCCATGACGCTGCCGATGATCGTGTTGCTGCCCTCATCTTCGGCCACCCAATATACCGGGCCACCTTCATGACGCGGCGTGAGCAGGGCCGGGTCGATGGGCAACATGCCGCGTGCCAGATACAGGTTATTGATGGCTTGCCAGTCCGCTTCGTTATGCGCCCGGCGGATGCGATACCCGCGAAACACCCGGTGCGCCGGTCGGTAGTCGCTGAACCACAGACGAAGCGTGTCCGACGGGTCGAGAAACAACTGCTGCGGCGATTGCGCCAATACCTGCTGCGGCGCCGCCACATACAAGGCAATGTCACGCTCGCCGGGCTTTTCGTTGAGCAGGTCCTGGGCCAGTGCTGCCGGATCAGGGTAAGTGTGACCGATCAGCAAGCGACCCCAGCCACAATGCAGCGCCAAAGGCTCTGCGTCTATCTGGCTGCCATCTTCGGCAAGACGCGCTTGCAGACGTTCGTACGAGGGCGACTGGCCACGCAACAAGCGCTGGCTATAAGTCGTCGCGTTCTGTTTCATCAATCACAGTCCTTGTTCGCTGAGCCACAGGTTCAGCGCTGCCAGTTGCCACAGCTTGGAGCCGCGCAATGGCGTGAGCTGGCCCTCTGGGTTGGTCAGCAACTTATCGACCATGGCCGGATTGAACAGGCCGCGGTCCTGACTGGAGTCGGTCAACAGTTCACGCACCCAGTTGAGGGTGTCGCCCTGCAAGTGCTTGAGGCCGGGAACCGGGAAGTAGCCCTTCTTGCGGTCGATCACTTCCGAAGGAATGACCAGACGCGCCGCTTCTTTCAACACTTGCTTGCCGCCATCAGGCAATTTGAACTTGCCCGGAATACGCGCAGACAGCTCAACCAGACGGTAGTCAAGGAACGGTGTACGCGCTTCCAGGCCCCAGGCCATGGTCATGTTGTCGACTCGTTTGACCGGGTCATCGACCAGCATCACCGTACTGTCTAGGCGCAACGCCTTGTCGACCGCGGCGCTGGCGCCGTGCTGGGCGAAATGATCGCGAACGAAATCACCGGCTGCGTCGTTGGCTGTGCGCCACTTCGGCTGCACCGTCTCGGCATATTCCGCATAGCTGCGGTCGACAAACGCATCGCGGTAGGCCGCAACCGGGTCGCTCGCGCCGTCTACTTGTGGGTACCAGTGGTAACCGGCAAACAGTTCGTCAGCGCCCTGGCCGCTCTGTACCACCTTGCAATGCTTGGACACTTCACGCGACAGCAGGTAGAAGGCGATGCAATCGTGGCTGACCATCGGCTCGCTCATGGCGCGGAACGCCGCAGGCAGCTGTTCGATGATCTCGCTTTCCTGAATACGCAACTGGTGGTGGCGTGTGCCGTAATGCTTGGCGATCAAGTCGGAATACTGAAATTCGTCGCCACGCTCGCCACCGGCATCCTGAAAGCCGATAGAGAAGGTCGACAGGTCTTCTACCCCCACTTCACGCAACAGGCCGACCAGCATGCTGGAGTCGACACCGCCGGAAAGCAGCACGCCGACGTCTACCGCGGCACGCTGACGAATCGCCACTGCTTCACGGGTGCTGTCCAATACGCGGTCGCGCCAGTCTTCGAGCGTGAGGTTTTTCTCGTCTTCATGAGGACCGTAAGGCAGGGTCCACCAGACTTTCTGCTCGACCTTGCCGCTGGCGTCGATGCGCATCCAGCTGGCTGGCGGCAACTTCTCGACGCCCGCCAGCAGCGTGCGCGGGGCAGGCACCACAGCGTGGAAGTTGAGGTAATGGTTGAGCGCCACCGGATCAAGCATTCCGCTGATATCACCACCCTTGAGCAGGGCAGGCAGCGAAGACGCGAAGCGCAGGCGCTTGTCGGTTTTCGACAGGTACAACGGCTTTACGCCGAGGCGGTCACGGGCGATGAACAGCTGCTTGCTGTCACGCTCCCAGATGGCGAAGGCGAACATACCATTGAGCTTGGGCAGCATGTCTGCGCCCCAAGCGTGATAGCCCTTGAGCAACACCTCGGTGTCGCCACCGGAATGGAACTGATAGCCAAGGCTTTCCAACTCGGCACGCAATTCCGGGAAGTTATAAATCGCACCGTTGAAGGCCATGGACAGGCCCAGGTGACTGTCGATCATCGGCTGCGCCGAGCCATCCGACAGGTCCATGATTTTCAGACGGCGATGACCAAGGGCAACCGGCCCCTGGCTGTGAAACCCCCACGCATCCGGGCCGCGAGGCGCCAGCTCATGGGTAATGCGCTCAACAGCGGCCAGGTCCGCTGGTTGATGGTCGAAACGTAATTCACCTGCTAATCCGCACATTTGTCCTAAACCTTATGTGTTTCGGCGTGTTTGGCGTTACTGGCTTTCGGTGCGTACCAATTTCGTACCACTTTCACTCATATTGAGCTTTTCAAGCTCTGCCCAGTCGCTCGGCGAGCTGATCCACTTCGCATAGGTCGACAACAACACCTGCACGCTGTGCCCAAGTTGCGCGGCAATGAATGCCGGATTCATGCCGGACATCAGGCACATGGTTGCGTAGGTGTGGCGCGTGTCGTACATCCTGCGCCTTCTAATTCCCACCTTCCGCATGGCGCTCAGCCAGTAACGTTTTGGCCCCGTCTCGGAGCGGATAAAAAGCTCTGTTCGGTCCCCATTACCTTCGGGTGCAAACACGTAATCAGAGCGCAGCTCCGTCAGCGGCCTAGCCTTATCGAGTGCATGTAAGGCCCGATCGTTCAATAAAACTTCCCTCACCACCTTCGTTTTGGTCCTTTCCTGAATCTTTCCGTATATGCGGATCCGGCATACCCGTGCTGACCTTTTGCGGGTATCAACCTCGCTCCAGCGCAGAGCCATCGCCTCGCCCGGGCGCATCCCCGTGTAGAAGGAAAACTCGAAAAATGCTGCGTAGATGGCCTGCAAACCGCTTGTCGATTTGTAGAGCTGCTCGATCAAAGCATCTGCCTCTTCGCGCGTCAGCGGATCAATTTCGCGCTTCACACCTCGGGTTGCGGGTATTGATGCGGCCGGGTTGCGCACTATCAATTCATCACTGACAGCCTGGGCGAAGATGCTCGTGACGATCCGCACGGCACCTTTCCTGCGGCTGGGGGACGGCCACTGAATATCGGTGGCCAGCTTGCGCATTTTCATCGGCGTTATTTCATCAAGGCGCAGGCTGGCCAGGTAGGGGATCCAGTAGGTTTGCAGTGCAGAGCGATAGTTTTTCCGGGTGCTGTCCACGATCTGCAGGCTGTCCAGCCAATCTTGAGCATAGTCGAAGAAGATCGGGATCTTGTGGGTGCTGGCGCTTCGGGAGTTTGGGAACAGCTCGGCGTACTTCTCTGGGGTCAGCGCGCCGAGCTTTTCCAGCTGCTTTACCTGAGAACGTAGGCCTGCTGCTGCGGCGATGCCTTTCGGCGTCTGGGGGTAGGGGAGCGTCTCGCAGCAGCGGCGCTTGCCCCTTGAGAACCGGATTCTGATGGATTGCCCAATAAGCTCGACACCGGTCGGGAGTTCCAGAGGTTCTCTAGCCATTCGTCATATCTCCATTTGCTGTACATGATTCGTCCGTCGATCTTCATCCAGACGCCGGCGGGGATTATGTTGCGCTCGCGCTTTCGCTGAAGCGCTTTTGCGGTGGTACCGATCAGTTCGGCCATGCGTTTTTCGGTAACTTTGTCGTGCGCCGGATCTTCCGGCAGCTTGGCAGCGGTGGCCATAGGCTTATGCTCCGGGCCGCGCTGGGCGGCGGAAGGGGTTATTGAGGGGTCTTGCTCAGCACCGCGTCAGCCATTTTTATGGCTGCATGTGCATCGCTGATATAGCCGGGATCGAAGCCACCGCGCCCGCGGATCGTCGCCTGGCATGATCGGAGGTTTTCGCGCATGACTTTGAGCGCTGCTACTAGCTCTTTCCGCAATTCGGCTTCGGCGCGGCCAAGATCATAGAAGCGCTGGCCCCAGTGGCCGGGAGGCGGTGGATTCGTGCCTTGAAAGCCAAACCCCATCGCGCCGACTGCCACATCCAGAAGATCACGTTTGTATGCGTTGTCTCCGTCAATGCTCAGGCCGTTTCGGCGGAGCGCATCCAGAGCGGTGTTTAGGTTCGCTTCGGGCGATGGCAGGACCAGGTCGAAGTCGTCACTGCCCGGGCGAGTAACGATCACGAAAAGCTCGCAGTCGAGCGGGAGTTGCTGAGCAATGTCCGGCAGTGCGGCGATGATTGCTTCACGCAGATGGTGCTTTGGGTTAGCCATAAAAATACCTCGCTCGCCGATCACCGGCAGGCTCTGTAGGGAAGGGGGTATGTACTGATTGGATTACGGCATCACGCGCTTAAATTCGACAACCCAGACCCACGGGTTGGCGTTCCAGTTCTCAGCGCTGTTGATGGATTCCCAGAGAGTCCTGAATTGGACGCGCCACGCCATTTCGAGGTGTTCTGCGACTGGCCAATTCGGCCCCTCGGCTTCCGCCTGCTCTTCGCTTATGTCCTGCAACCGCTCGACCCTTACGTCGGTAATCTCCAGCAGGATGCGGCTGACCCAGCGCGGCATGTGGATGGATGGCCGAGTTTTCCCCAGCGTGATCATCGAGCATCCGGTTTGCCTTGAGGAACCATCTGCCGGGTATTGGATCGGCTCGCCGTGGCTCAGCTCGCGCGGCGCGATCGCATTCAACTGGGCGTCAGCCCGCCAAGCCTCTCGCACCCATAACCGGTCGCCAGGCTGGCCGTACGGGGACTTTGCGCTCCATTCCCCGCCGCTGCGGGTGGAGTAGGCATAGAAACCGTCTATCTCGTCGCCATTCACGGCGCGGCCGGCCAGGTACTCGAACCGGTGATCACGCCGCGACCAGCTAAGGTCGAATGGCTGAACTTTCACTACCCGCCGCGTGACCGTCTTCTGGCCCGACAGAATGGTGCGCACCATCGGAGCCGAGAACAGGATGGGGCGTTCTTTGGTTTGGTTGGTCATGACAATAACTCCAGTGGGGCGTCAGCTTTCGCCGTGATTTCAAACACTGCCAGCGCGTAGGCGTCGGGGTGCTGTTTGTCGAAAGCCGGCATATGCTCTGTTTCCAGCCACTGCCCGCGTGAGGTGCCCCTGGCCAGCCATGCCGGTTTACTTCCGGGTGCCTGAGTCCATACCGTCACGCCAATTCCGAAGGATGAAATTTGCTTTGCAGTGATGAAGCCTTGAAGCCGCATCTGCGCAATTACCCGCAGGGCCGATTCTTTCCACGGAGTGAGTCGGATCGGTGACGGCACACCGGCAGGCAGGGTTTCCACAACTGAGGGCACCTTGCAGCGCTGCTCAGGCCACCAGTCGAACATCCGGTTGGAGTACCCAAAGCGCGGGAGTTTCTTCTCCGGCCAGAACAGCTCCGAGTCAATGCTGAAGCCATGGGAGCAACCTTTCACCCTGGAGTACTTGCTTGCGACCAGCACACGGATGCCCAGGTGTTCAAGCATTTTCTTGATTCCTGCGCTGGAGTCGGTGATCTTGCTGACAATGACGAGGCGGTGGTCGGGACCGGGACGTCCGTAGAACTCGTCCCCAAGCGATGGCAGAATCTGGTCGGCTACTTTGGCGTTCAGAGCCAGCTTCGCTTCGACGCCGATTTGGCGCCCGTCCTCATGGACGACAAGCACATCAAACCCTGCGGCCTCGGGATGGCAGGTCCAGCCCGGCAGGCTGTTGAACTCCATCATGAAGACCGCGCACAACTGGGCCTCACTGGTTATGGCTTCAAGTTCCATTGGCATAGCTCCGCCATACCGCACATGCGGCTGACATTGAATTGATTGAGAGGGGGTTGTTACTGCGGAGTGTTCGGGCGCACCGGGCAAAAGTGAGGCCCTGTCAAACCCTTGGAGAAGCGCTTTATGAGTTCAAGTATCGGCCTTTGGGCGGTGATACTCGGTTGTTTCGGCACTTCCTGAGCCGCTGCACGCCAGCAGATTGGCGTGTTGGTCATGATCCTTCCCCTGTGTATTCACGCCAAGCGACCTTCACGCCGTTGACCAGAAAGCCCCAGTCGCCTTTCCAGCGGCTGGTGATGAAGAGCGTGTACACGCCGCCGGGCGACACTTCGTCGATGCGGTGGTATTCGCCGTGGTTGAGCCGTGCGGTGTCGCCTGGAATCCGGTCGGTGTACCCGGTGAGTTCCGAGGCTGTGCCTGGTGGAAGTCCTACATCGAGCAGTCTCTGTTCCGTGTACCAACCACGCAGGACCACCGTGCGTGCATTCCACGGATGGTCGTGCAAGTCCCGGTCGGCGTCGGGGCGCATGATGTGGTGCACGCGGATCGACCAAGGGCACCAGCGTATGCGGCCGAGGTGGGTTTCCCGGTCGTAGGCGTTGAACAGCCACCAGCGGCCCATGTACACCTCTTGGCCATCAGCTGACTGTATGTGCAGGTATGGGGTGCGCTGGGCGCGGGTGATGAGCCAGGCAGCGATTGCCGGGCGCGCGAGTAGCTTGGCGAGCAGTCGCCAGAAGATATTGATCATGGGGATTCCTTGGGGTTAGAGCTGCTGCTGTATTCGCATTCCGATCCAGCGCACCACTGGCACGGCCTTGCTGTTACCGATCGCTTTGTAGCGCGGACCGTCCGGGCATAAGCCCAAGACCCTGCCGCGCCAAGGAATGCGGGTGTAATCGTCAGGAAAGCCCTGCAGGCGCTCACATTCCCGCGGTGTAAGCCTGCGCACTGACGAGTTGACCAGCGCGTGCGCCTTGTCGCCGCCGCCACCTGATGCACGCAGAGCGTTACCGATGTCATCGCCAATCTCGGCGGTCGCACCACCATCCCTGCCGCGCAAAGCAACCGACACCACATTCATGCCGCGATCAGCGCATGGGCTTGAATCATGGCGCGCAGTGAGTGTGCCTGCGTGCTCGCCAAATTGAGTGATCGCGACTGCGACCTGGTCGCCGGCGTTTGCGTGACTGCCCTGATGGTTCATTGCTCGCAGCGTGGGGGCCAGTTGACCGGCGTCAGCACCGTGGTCCTTGCAACTGAACGCGAGGACGTTTTCTTGTCCGCTGTTCCGGCCGAGAGCAAAAGCCAATGAATCGCTGAAACTGGGGTCTTGAGTGCCATGAACGACCAGCAGGCCTGACTCCGCGTCCTGCTGCGTGGCACTGCCAGCAGCTTTCCCGTTGGCTTGAAGCGTCCCAGCGACTGCAAGGAAGTGGCCGCACGCTGCGCCATCTGGCCTGCCACCAGCACCGCCACTGAACGCATGACTGGTAAGAGCTCCAACAACTTGAAGGCCTCCCGCAAGATCGAAGTCTGTGCCCAGTCCGCCGCCGCCGGTAGATCTGGAACTGAGCGTGCCGGTAACGTCATGAGACGGCTGAACGAAAAACGTCTCGCTTTCCATGTCCATGCGTGTGTCCTTGGCTGTAAGCGTTGCCGCTCGCTCAACTGATCCGGACAAGCTGTGCCCGCCGAATGCTGGGATGCCGCCGAACATGCTCACCGCTGGCCCCTCATCGCCTTCGCAGTTCGGGCAGCCGTAATGGCCTAACTCTTCGCTGAACACATTTCCGCATCCGCACTGGAGCGCAGGGCCGAAAGGAGCTGTTCCGGTAACGTCTTGCCCCTCGCCTCGGCGCGGCGCAGTATCCCGGCGCACGCCTTCGCGCTCAAAAAGTACCGCGGTGGGATCGAAGTCTGCTCGAGCACTTGCGACAAGGAACACACGGCGGCGTCGTTGGGCCAGGCCGAAATATTGGGCGTCCAGGATCCGCCACGCGATTGTTCTTTTGGGTCCATACACACAACCAGCGTCCTGCCACCGCTTCCCTGGAGGCTGCAGTTCGCAGTCTTCCCCAGCAAGCGCGCCAAGAAAGCATCCGAAGGCGTTGCCTTTGTCGGAAAGGACACCGGGGACGTTCTCCCACACGATGATGCTTTCGGGTTGGTTTCGACTGGTTCGAACAAGGTCAACTGCATCTGCAAGCTCCACATATTTGATGGTTAGGGCGCCGCGCGGGTCGAGCATGCCCTGTCTCATGCCGGCGACACTGAATGCCTGGCACGGCGTCCCGCCTACAAGCACGTCCGGCGCTTTGATCTTGCCAGCCAAGACCAGGGCCCCGAGCTTTGTCATGTCGCCAAGGTTCGGGGTGCGAGGGTAGTGGTGAGCCAGTACGGCGCTGGGGAAGGGTTCAACCTCGGCGAACCACACCGGTTCCATGCCCAGCGGGTGCCAGGCTGCGGTCGCGGCCTCAATGCCGCTGCACACGCTTCCGTACTGAAGGGGCGGGTATTGCTGGTGAGCGGACATAGTTCATCCTCGCCGGGGTGGCGTGAGTCGTTTAAGTGGGGTAAGAAAGACTTTTCTGACCAAGTTGGCAGGGCGTCGATATGACTTTGAAAAAGGATATAGAAGCGCTTCAGGCAATCATGGAAGTGGCTGAGGACCTATTAATCCGACTGGATCTGCTGGAAGGTCATCAAAAGTCGGAGCTGCTCACTGGTATTCGGCAAATAATCGCAATGGCGCGCTACCGCGAAGCGCTGGGCAAAGCTGAAGGCGTTCTGCCCGATCAGTGAAGGTGGAGAAGAGTCCAGTTGGATGTGATAGCGCTGCGCAGATACCGGACCCTCAGCACCCTGTCAGTTCAAATGAACCCTCACAACCAGCGGTTGCCAACTCTGAACATCAACGTTTGGAGTACATGTCATGGAAGCCATAATCAGCCTGCTCTGGTTGCCGTTCTCGCTGCTCATCCTGTTCGCGAACATTGTCGTGATCATCGGCATCTGTAGGAGCCAACGGAGCCCGGGAGAGAAAGCGGCTTGGAGCATAGGGATCATGCTGTTTCCGGTCCTGGGTCTGATCGTCTGGGGTGTAGTAGGGCCGCGCGGCATAAAGCCGGGCACCGGGCCATCCTCGGATCAGCACAGCAAAGGGTAAAAGGAACTGCAGACATCACACCGTGACTTGCTCGCCGATTACCGTCGTTGAGGGCGTCACGGTGCACTCTCGTGCGGGGCTGAATTTCCCGCTGCAGGTATCGCAACTTATGTCTTTTTCAACGTGCTCCCCGGATCGATGTGGAACACAAGAAGCTTGCTGCGGTGCAGAGATCAAATTTTGGGAACTAGTAAAAATCGATCTGACCTAAACTTTACAGTCCCTTAATACCCGAAAAGGAGGTGGCGGTATGATTTCTAGTCTGGAATTACGGCATATCATTGAATCGGCTTTTCTGCCCATGAAGTGCGTCTGTAAGATTGAGCCGGACGGTTCAATGTTCATTCAGATCTTCGACCAAAGCACAGGTAAGGAGGAGTTGACGGTTACGGGAATTGACCCGTCAGGTCTTGGCTCGAGCCGCGCGATTGCATCTTTGGTCACGGAGCTAAAAGAAGATATGCGCCTTCGTAGCCTTGCACCCGAGCGCCGGAATAAAGCGCACAAGGCTTAGAAAACTGAAGTCCGCGTTTTGGCTCGCGCGGCTCGGTATGGGATGGCGTGCTTGCCCGGTACGCGGCGCAGTCTTCGACGTTCTGACCGCCCAGCTTTTGCTCATGAAGCGAATGCCGTAGGGCGGGTCAGTTACAACGCTGTCGATGGAGTTCGCAGGCAAGCCGCGAAGCACCTCCAGGCAGTCGCCGAGATGTAGTTCATATTCCATGGTTACTCCGGGCAGCCTCTGCCCGCCGAGGCGTTCAGCGCAATAGGTGGGGGTGGGTTAGGCGGCGTCAGGTTTTCGATCAGACGGGAGAAAAACGGGTATCACTGCTGCCAGCTCACGCACCGCGCGCATACCTGCTTCGTCATAGCCCCAGATGTTGGAGTCGCCGAAGCGCTCAGGCCCTAACCAGCCGAGCGGCATTTGCTTACCCTCGCAGATGTAATCGCGGAAGCGCTCGACCAGAGCTTTCAGGGTGCCGCCGTGGCTAAAGCCTCTCCAGCGTCCGCCCCACTGGGTAGGGTGGGTGAAGATGCGCTTGCCGGTGTAATCGTCAATCAGCCAAACCTTGCCGCGTTGATCGACCTCCAGGCTGGCGTATCGCTGGTTGGCTTCGTTGAAAAAGAACCTGCGCCCGTGGTCGCCGATGATCTCGATCACCTGATTGACCTGCTCGCAGCGTTGGCGCTTATTCCACAGGCTTTTCTCGGTGTACCTGGCGCCACGATACTCGGGCTTCGGCTCGTATTGAGTTGGCCTGATCACGGCGGCCAGCAGCTTCGACCAGACTCCAGCCCTGTTCGGAAGGCAGAGCCCGTGCTCTTTGGTGTCGTATTCGACGTTTTCACAGAGCTCGATAACCAGTTCTGCCGGTACGGCGATGTTCGAGCATCCGCTGTTGTAGTAGCCCAGTCGGTCCAGAACCTCAGTTTCGGTGTACACACCTGCAGGCTCCAGCTTCCAGCAATAGCCTTTGTCGTGACCCTTCCAAAGAGTGATCGCTTTAACGCGGCGCTTTGTGTGCTTGAGGCTGAGCACAATGTATTGACTCATGGTGTTTCTCCATGCATGCGCCACCCTCCGTGTCCGGTGGTGGCAAATTGGTTGGGGGTGAGCTATAGATGATCACCGGCATGGAGCCGGATAAAGGGGCGATAGATGACCGTTGTTAAGTTCGACCAAATCAAAAGCGTTAACTTAGATAATGTTCGTCAGATTCTCGTGATCGACGAAGCCAATAAATTTCATGGGCCGCTAGAGATATGGGCTGTTCGTACCTTGGGAGCGTTGGTTAGTTCTGACTCTTCGGGTACTACTGAGCGCCGAGAACAACTGCTGGTTGAAGTCGATGGAGAGGTGACGCCGGAGAAGCTCGCGGCAATAATGAAAATCTTAAAGGCGCGCGAGACTCCACCGGCTGATAATGGATTTATCTCAATTCATCAATGGGAGAAATGGGGTTTTCGAGCGGATATTTACCCCGGATAAGCTGGTATTTTGTTCGATACCCCTACGTGGTGCGGCTAAGCGATCAATTAGGACTGAACGTGCCTAATGCCAGCTTGGCTGCTTCGCCGACTTTAGCATCTAGAACCGATTTGAACTCTTGCGCGATCTCTTCGCGCTGCACGTCCTCGCCGACCCAGCGCAGTTTCAGCACCGGCTGTGCGCCGCTGGTGATAACCGAGATTCGTAGGATGATCTCGCGCATCTGAAGGCCTTCAAACGGCACGGCCGAGAAGATCAGCGAAGTGGGCAATGTTTCCTTGCTGGTTGCCTCGATGGCATCCATTGCGCTGCGGCTGGCGCGTGTCTCGCTGACGGTGTGATCGCTTTCCGAAGATGCCTTAACCGTGATGGTTCGCACGGCGGCGATGGCCTTGGCTAGAGGGATGTTCTGCAGTTCATCACCGACCGCCGACAGCGTGCTGTGCCAGTCTTCAATCCAGTCGCTCATATCCTTCTGCGACATGGCCCGGCCACTGATCGCCTGCACGGCCTGATAGGCAGCGGTAGGCTTGAGCTTCAGCACGGCGCGATCATCTGCATGGCCTGGCACTTCGTCGTTGCCCAGGTTGAACAGCACCGAACAGGTCATTTCGTCCTGATTGATGAAGCCTTTTGCTTCGGAGACTGCACGGTCGGATACGTATTTGGCGAAGTCCGCCAGGGAGTTGGTGGAGAACGTGCCGCGGAAGCGGCTGCGGCCTGCGCCGAATTGCTCAAGGTTCACGATCTTCGCGCCTTCGGGCAGCACGATGGTGGGCGTGACGGTGTCCAGGACTTTGCCGTCCGCGATCAGCGCGGTGTCGGTGATCAGTTGAATTGCTTCTTTCGTGAGGGACATTTGTCAGCTCTCTTTGAGGATGAAGGGTTGTTGCGATTGATCAGGTGCGAGGCTTGACCGGTGCTTGGTCGCGTTCGAACAGCGGGCCAGGGTGCGGAGCTTCAGCGAACAGCGTTACTTGGCCGCCGGTGCCGACGTTCATCGGTGTATCAAGTGCGGTGTTCTCGCTCCGGGTACCGCGCTTGGTCGGCACCTTGTAGTCGAGCTTGTGTTTGATTTTCACCATGTGGGAATCGCCGATCTGGCTCATATCCAGGGTGATGACCAGCTTCCCGGCCTTGCCATGCTCGACAACGCCCGAGGCGACTTCGGAAATTGCGTAACCGATCTGGCTGGCGAAAGCGCCGCCATTCAGCTCGTTCAGAAATTCGGTTGTATCGGTAGGGGTGGACATGGGGTTTTCTCCGGGGGCTTGATTCCACTGGGTGGGATGTTGAGTTGAAGAGGGCGGCGGCGATGGTTGGCGCGGGACTGCAAACGCCTCATTTCGGGCTTGGCCCTTGCAGCGGGTAGTCGATGTTGAATTCACGAATCAGCCGATTGATCATCGTATTACTCAGTCCGAGTTCGACGACGGCGGCCTTCTGCGATATGCCTCGGTCGCGGGCGGCTTTGATCCGCACTACGTTCAATGCGTCAGCTACCGGATCGGTCTGATAGGGGATTAGGTTCGACGCCGGGCTGAACGCCTTGTATTCGAAGCCATGCACGCGGGCCATCTTCCGAAGCCTGTAGATGCTCACGTCAGCTTTGCGCATGACATCGGTGATCGTCATCGTCTCGGCAAGCTTGCGGATGACCTCTACCTGCTCGGCTCGGGCGTTGCAGCGGTCTTGGATCACGTCTTGCGGCGCTGCGGCCCGCATTGCTTCTTTAGTCCGCCGACGCGGTAAAGGCTGGCGCGCGACCGGTGCACTCATCCGGCCGTATTCCTTTGGCTTGGGCTTCAACGGGAAGCCGCTTTTGGTTTCGATCACGCCGCCGCGCTTTAGGAAAGCAGCCACCTCAGCCTCGAGGATGGCGGACCGCTCTTTGTTGCGCTGAATCGTGCTCAGCTCCGGACTGATCATCAGCTGGCACCGTACAGCGCGAACAGCGCTATGCCGGTGGCGATGGCAGCAGTCCAGCGCAGCATGTGAGTGGCGAACGACCGCTGACGTACAGGCTGGGCTTCCAGTTGATCAGCGGCCTTGCAAGCCGCGCTGTGGCCGCGATGTACGCCGCGCACAGTGCCGGTCGAGCGCTCGACGATGCCGAACTCGTTATTGCCGTTCGGCACGACCGTGAAGCGCGGCAGAGCTGCCGGATTCTTGCGGCCGACCTTGTCGTAAAACTCGGCAGTGGAAAGGTTGCAGCGCTGGCGCAGGCCTTCGAGGATTGCACGACGTTGGCTGATTATCTGATGCATATGAGGCTCCTTGACCGCATTGGCCAGATGCCAGGCACGGGTGACTAAACCCTGCCGTGGTACTGGCCTGGCACCTGCCGATGCGGTCGTTTGATTTAGGGGAGGGGTACTGCAGGCTTGAAGCTGCATTGGAATGTCGGGCCGCACCATTTCTTGCAATCGACGTCCGGGCTTCGCCACAACCTGATTGCTCTGGAGACGCTTTTTTCATGTCCCGCCGACATTCCGATGCAGCCTCTTTCGAGGTGATCGGGCCGTACTCTCCGGCTGTCGCCGCTCCTTAACGCATAAGCGGTTCTTACGTTGATGCAGGGGGCCGCTTTCGCGGTGTGTATTCATCCGCATCGGGGTGTGATCTGTCGTCCGGTCTGGGCTGCCCGGCTTACTGGCTTTCGCCTCCCACATTCCGCCGCTCCGGTTCCCATTACGGGGCCGTCCATTGCAGGGCAAACAGATCACACTCCGATGCAGCCTGGCGCTATGACAGGGTTCGGGCAGTTTTCGTCAGGCTGACGCTGGCGCTGGTTGTTCTTGTGGTCACCGCCACGGGTAGCCCTGGTATGGCTCGCCAGATAGCCGATGTTCAGCTTGGCCGGCCAGCTTTTCCCAAAGCGCTTTGAGTCTTTTCCGTCCGGCCTTTGTTTCCTGGTCTGGAATGACCGTCTTCGCCAATGCAAATCCGCATTCGTCACTGCAGCAACTGAAGCTGTGGCCCCACGCCGAACTACTCATGCGTGCGCCACCCCATTCGTCTGGCGCATCTTTCGCACCGCAATGCGGACAATCGTGAGTCAGTAAATACCGTCTTGTTTGCACGTTCGTGCCCTCCGGTTGATTTCCCGTCTGGCCCTGTCGCCAAGGCCAGCCAGTGAAGTCGTTGCTCAGCAGATCGCCGCCACTGGCCGGAGCTTGTCCGATCCCTTACGGCTGATCTTCTGTTCGTAATCGGCTTTAATGCGGAGCCGGCTTTTCATCCGTGGAGCGGGCCAATTGCAGAAGCTTTTCTTGAGCTCTGGACCTCTCTACTCGCGCCCCGCCAAGGGCAGTAAGCGCCAGCTCAAGAGCGGTGCTTGCTTCCTCGTATGCTCGCTGTGCCTCGTCTTCTTGTTTCGCTGCTGCCGCCAGTTCGTTGAACGCGGCTAATTGGGCCTCTGTCATTGCGGTTCCTCCGGTTGTTTTGTCGCCAAGGCCAGCCCTTTAAATTGCTGCTCAGCAGATCGCCGCCACTGGCCTGAGCTTGTCCGAGCCCTTACGGCTGATCTTCTGTTCGTACCCGCCCCGACGGGACTCGGGGGCTCTGCGCTCGCGCCTCATCGATTCATCGCCCAGCACTGCGTGCAGAATGATCACCGACATGAACAACAGGCAGAGCGGGGAAATGATCTGTCGGCGCATGGCCTCGGCGATCATCGCTGTCTGGCGATTCACACCGAGCTTGAACATGGCGACCGACAGGCGCTTGACGACCGTGCCCGGCGCAATGCCGAACGTGCGGGCGATTTCCTTGGCTGTGCAGCCCTGGGCGGCTGACAACAAAAACTGCAACTCTCGCGGCGCAAGACCACGGCCGAGGTGGCCTCTCCATGCCCCACATACGATGGTGGTGTCCATTACGTTTTACTCGGTGGTTGTCATCCCAAAGCACCCGGCAAGCCAAGTGCTTTGGTGATGATGTGCGCCGCGACCCGCTACTGGCGTCGGTCGCGGCTTGCTGCGTTAGCGATGTTGGTCAGTTGCCCGCTGTTGATTGCAGGGCTGACCGGTCGTTTTCATAGGTTGGCGGTGAGCTTCCTCCCCAGGGCGTCAATCAGCATCTGTATCTGTTCGCCGTGGATCACAGGTCCCTACAACATGCACGCTGCAGCTCGTTTGCCCGGTTAGGTGGGCAGGGTGCATGAGGTCCGGCACCCCTCATAGCCGAGGCTCGGGGCGCTAATTCAGTTATTGCTTTGGTGATGCGGTACAGCGGGTGATTCCGTTCTCTGTAAAGAGCTTCGTCCAGTCGGTCCCGTTATCCGGGGCTGGGAGACCACTTCGCTGGTCCCGTGCTATCTGGCGGCTTCACCAGTCTTGTGGTCGATCCGAGAAGGCCTACTAGGGTCTGTCGCGTTTCGATAGATCTAGTTAACCATCGGTATATTTATTGGTCAATACCGATGGTTAACTTATTTTTTTGACCCGTGCGCTATGATTCTGTCTGTACTGGATATACATACAGTTTTTATTGGGGGAAAAATGGGTACCGCTAAAGCAGCAAAGCGAATCGAGATGTCCGGGGTAGAGCGTTTAGGGTTGCGAGTTTCGGAAATGATCAATCATCCAGTCGCGCAGATTCAGCGCTGGGTGACGATTCATCGCCTGGATACGGATGGAGACAGGGAGTGGGAGGAGGTGATGGGCGTTTTATGCGCTACGGACGAGCTGGATTTGACTTTCGAGGATGACGGCGCGGTGACAGTAAGGTGGGAGCCAATCCCGCTTGAGGATCTGTCGGCGGAGTCGAAAGAGGAGGCAGCCCCTTTTTGATAGACAATAAAAGCCCGCTTAACAAGCGGGCCTCTTCGTCCGGGTGCACTCGTCAAGCCTTGGTCGTGAGTTCTGCCAGAAGGCCGTCCTTTGTCATTTTTGACAAATCCGCTCTCTGGGTTTTAAGTTTTTCTAGCATGAAGTCATTTGTCAGGCTGAATTCATCAAAAATCCTAGGCCAATGCTTTATGTAAGCTTTTAACTTGTTGGTCTTTGTGACTATTCCAGGCTCACCATGGATCTTGTTAGATTCTAGACGCTGATCTATATTGAATGCTTCAGATGATATGGTTCTCCCAATGAGGATTAGCTCGAACTTGGTGAGGTCGCTCTGGAACGCGGGATATTTACTTATAATGGAAGCGTATGTATCTAACTGATGAAGGTGCTTGTCGTTTAGCGCGACACCTGGGCGTTTGATTTCAACAATTACACACCGGTAATATTGCTCCCCATTGGAATCATATTGAGGTTGCCTTCTTACAAGGAGGAGGTCAACTTGCTTTTGTGCTCCATCTACAGTGACTCCAGCAGCTAAATCTCCAACATCTATATCTTCTATGTCTTTAATTTGTTTTCTGAGATTTTCGGCTGCCTTCGTAAAACTGTCCTCTTCTGCGGCCAACGTTTCATAAGAAGCGCCAAACAACCAGGTGTTGTTCTCAATTACGCTCTGTAAGTGAGGGGTTTCTCTAACTTCTTTGTAGTGCACGTCCATGATTTCTTTTATTTGCTGAATCGCATGTTCGCGTTTTTGAAGTACTTCAATGGTGTTGACGATATGCTCAAGCTTTGTTTTGGTAAGTTGGCTAGCGAAGGTTTTCATAGTGTCTGCATCCAGGTCGAGAATGCTCTCGATGATGTCAAATATTCCACTATTTTCGTTTGAAACTGCAAGCCTGTCCAATAACCGAATGATTACGCGGCGTTGTTTTTTATTACTTCCGATAAATAAAGTAGGTTCTTTAAGTATGACGCTTTTTACTATTTCTTTAACATAGCTTAGGCGCCATGATCTCTCTGCTGCTCCGAGGTCAGAGTGCGCTGGGAAGTCGCCCTCAGATTCATACCTAGCTACCTGATCCTCAGCTTGACTTATCAGAAATGATGCGTAGTTTTCAGCTATGAATAATTTTATCTGTCTATCTAAGCTGCGGCCAATCTTGCTGTGCAGGAATGATTCGATGGGCTCAGATAAACTTTCCGGGTTAGGGTTGTACCGCTCAAAATAAGGTGAGTTGACATAGATGCTAATATAGTACTCAGGTTTTTTGTTGCCTGAGCTATGCATTCTGTGAAGTACCTTCCCATCGCTATTTACAAAATATGTGTATGATTTATCATTTCCTGGTTTTTCTTTCCAGCGAATCAAGCGGATCTCAAACTTGTGTAATTCAAGTACGGCTGTTTTCCTGAATTCAACATGCTCTTGCGGTGTTATTTTGAAATCATTTAACCAGAGAGATCTGTGCGGCTTCAATATGAAGTGTCCGCCAAATTCCTTGCTAAAATCACTGGCAAGAGATTCGTTCGGAGGGAGGTTGTGCTTGAAGTTTTTTAGCTCTACGCATGTTCCACTGGCGTAAGCAGTTAAAAGAGGATGCGAGGATCCAGATTCTATGCTGCTTCCCGAAACTTTGCTCAGGTTTGAGCTGGTGACGGTTATTAACGCATCCTCCCCCAGGTGCCTAGTGTACCAGTCCGCATGGTTGCAGATTTGGCTGAAAGCAAGGCGACCCCTCCCATGAGAACCATGAGTATCATAAGATGCTACTTTTAACGAGTCGTTAAATCTTTTGAAGTTGTTCGACGATTCCCTAAATTCTATACCAGAGCCATTATCGAGTACCGTCAAATGTGATGTGCCATCAACAGCTGTTTCTGAAATTGATACGCGAATATCAGAGGCTCCCGCATCAAACCCATTCCAAATTAATTCGGCTATGGCTTGCCATGGCTTAACATTTCTAAAATGCTTAGCTATGCCTTCGTGGGTGATGGTGTTAGAGCCTGAGAAATCGTATAAGGAGAATTCCCTTTCCACAAAAAATCACCTTGAGATACTAATTATAACTATAAAAGTTGGGCATTCCAGACTAGCAATACCCGCGCCTGAATATAGGTCTCGTCCACCCGGATAGTCTCCGGCGGATGCCTGGTGTTATCAGAAATCATCTTGATCTGGCCATCGCCCATCCATTGCAAGCGTTTGATGTACAGGTGCCCATCCCACGAAAACATGTAGATTCCGTCCCCCGCAAATTCGCGGATACTGATGTCCACCAATAACGGATCACGGTGCTTGATCGTTGGAGCCATCGACTGCCCCCAGCCCGTCACCATCTTCAGGTGAAAGTGCTCCGCGAACTCGACCCCCATCTCGCGCAGATGCCGAGGACTGACACGGACGTCTTGGAGCATTTCAGGGTAATCATGGGGTATCTGCCCACCACCCATAGCTGCACGAACATCGTAGTGAGCAATCGACACCTCATCACCGACCGCGCCAGGCCGGGAGGCGACCTCTGCAATTGGGACGTTGGCGGCTACTTCCTCTACCGCATCGGCAATCTTCTGGCGTGCGTCAGCGGGCAGATTTTTGCCGTGCTTGGCAATCATCTGCTGGACGATATCGACCGATGACTGGGAGACAGCCGGCTTCGCAGCGCTGGTCAGCGCGGCGATTTCTTTTGCCAAGCGCGGACTGAAACGCTCTACGGGCTCTTGGAGCATCCGCGAAAGCACAGCTGCGAATCTCGTATTCAGGGGATTGATGCCCTTGAAGTAAAGGTTCACGGCAGCCGGAGTCATGCCAGCCTCATCAGCGATTTTTTTCTGACTCAGCTTCAGCTCGTTTTTTTTCGAGAGGAACAAGTCGTGTGCTTCTGCGCACTCGGCGAGCAGCTCGGGCGGGAGGATGCGTTTCTTCGTCATCGCGCGAATGTATACCAACGGTTAAAAATAAGAAGAAACCATCGGTATTGATTAAAAATTAACAGATGGTTAACATCGGCCTCATCTATAACAGAGGCGCGACCCATGATTGAGACTTCCCTCGACAAGTTCGTGGCTGACAAAGGGCAGTCCGAAGCCGCCAGGCTTCTTCGGGTTACTGCACCTGCCATTCACAAAGCTTTGACTGCGAAGCGCGACATCCGCGTTCTTGAGCTGCCTGACGGCAGCTTCCGAGCACAGGAACAGCGCCCATTTCCCTCTCATATGTCAGCTGCACATTCCAGCAGCATGAGTTGAATTATCCGCTCAGGCGGGTAGGGCAGGTAGTACAGCAGATGGGCTGTTGATTCATCCAGTACCAAATTTCAGGCAAAAAAAAGCCGGTGGCTAGACCGGCTTCTTCACAACTTGCGAGACAGATTATGCACATCAGACCTGAGCAAGGCAACACAGGCAGATCGATTGGAGTAGCCCTGTGAGCGTTCAAGCAATGTCGTGGGCGCTACAGATCCCGCGCGTGACCCTTTCCGATTCCAGCGCCCGGCACGTCCTGCTGTGCCTGGCCAACTATGCCGGTACTGACGGACGCGGAGCGTTCCCTTCGGCCACCACCCTGAGCGAAGACACTGGCCTTTCCGAGCGCACAGTTCGTTCCAAGCTGGAGCTGTTGAGGGCATCTGAACTGATCGTCCCAGGCAATCAGGCGCTTGCCGCCGTGTACATCGAACGTCATGACCGACGCCCAGTCGTCTATGACTTGCCGATAAAGCGGGGTGCAAATACTGCACCCCGAACTGAACGGGGTGCAGATGACGGCACGGGGTGCAAATCACAGCAGAACGGGGTGCAGAATTCGACCGAACGGGGTGCGAAATCTGCACCCAATACGTCACTTAACCATCAATTAACCGAACAGCAGCAGCCGCGCGAAATTTCGGACGTGATCGACGAACAGGACAAGCAGGCCCTTGAGCCGACCGATGATCGCCAGCGCTTCGCCATGTTCGCCGACTGGACACCGGATAGCCGCTACCTGATCGCCCAGGCTCAGATCGCTGGCGTGAAGACGACCGATATCTCTGACGCGCTGATTCGCAGCTTCATCGGCTGGTTTGTGGCCAAGCAGAACAACGTAGACACATCCGCCGGTTGGTGTAACCGCTTGGTGGGCTGGTACGTGAAAGAGCGGGCCAAGGGCAATTTGCCAGAGTCAGAGGAAGGTGCCGAGGCAACCGGCAGCTGGGCGTCCAAGGGGGTGATCCTGTGAGTGGACCTATTCGAGCTGGTTATCTGGTCCAAAACCGGACAACCGATCCAGCCTATCGCCCAGCACCAGCCGTGACCGTCGAGGTTGACCCTGCAACCGAGCAGGTGATCGACGAGCTATTCCTTCGGCTGCAAGGGGCCTGCGGCGCGTGGCGTCAGTCCTGGCCGAACCAGAGAATCATGGACGCTTCAAAGCTCGAGTGGCTGGCCGAGTTCATGCGGTCCGGGATTACTTCGATGGACCAACTGCGCCACGGTATGCGCGTGGTCAGCGCGAGCAAGTTGGCTTTCGTGCCTGCGCCGGGGTTGTTCGTGAGCTGGTGTTTTGCCCCCGAAGGGCTCGGTTTGCCAAGCGTTGAGGTTGCTTACTCGCAGGCCTTGCGCAACTCCCACCCAGGCATGGAAGGGCGCGGTAAGTGGTTTCACCCGGCGATCTACCACGCCACTGCGGCCTCCGGCTTTCTCAGCCTGCAAACGCTTCCCCGCGACCTGGGTATGACCCGCTTTGAGCAGAAATACCTCGAGCAGTGCCGCAAGATCTGGCGCGGCGAAGAGTTGCCGCCCGTGCCGGTAGCGCAGCTCGCAGCACCGGGCAAATCAATCACTCCCGAAGTGGGCAACAAGGCGTTGGCCGCACTCCGTGCCAAGCGCAGCGGAGACACGCAATGAGCAAACTCACCAAGGCTGCATGCGACCGCGAATGCCAGATCCGGTATCCAGGATGCTCGAGCGAATCCTCGACCACGGTGCTGGCGCATTACCGGTTGGCCGGTACTTGCGGCATGGGCATCAAGCCAAACGACCTGCAGGCCGCTTGGGCGTGTGCTTACTGCCACGATATCGCCGATGGCCGCCTGCGCGCTCCGGCGGTGCTGAGCCGTAACGAAGTCCGCCTGTTCCACGCCGAGGGAGTCATGCGCACCCAGGACGCGCTGATTCGTGAAGGGATGGTAAAACCATGAAGCCCGCCGAAATGACATTGTTCAAACCGAAGCGTACCCGCGCCAAGTCGGTCGACCGTGAGGGCCTGGAGCAGGCCGCATTGCTGCGCGAGATCAAGCTGCGTATGCCCTTGGTGGCGGCTCTGATCTACCACGTTCCCAACGGTGGCCACCGGCACAAGCTGGTGGCGATCAAGCTGAAAGAGCAGGGTGCGCGCGCCGGTGTGCCCGATCTTGTGCTTCCGATGGCCCGCGGTGGGTACTTCGGCCTGTACATCGAATTCAAGGCCACGCCGCCGAACGATGCCGCTGTCTCGGGCAGCCAGTACGAGTGGATACGTCAGCTCAACCTGCAAGGCTATCTGGCGATCATCTGCCGTGGTCACTTCGACGCGATGGAGCAAATCCGCGCATACCTCCGACTTCCTCAGACTGTGGTGGCCGCATGAGCCAGACCCTGCTTACTTCGTTCTCGGATGCGGAAATCCGCCGGCAGGCAGCGAATTCAGACGTGCGCGACCTGCGCGATGCTCGTTACCCAGGAGTGTACTTTCGCTTTCACCAGAATCGCGAGCGCGGCACATGGCACCTGGTCGTGGGCAAGAAGTGGGAGAAGATCGCCGGTTTCCCAGAGCTGCCGGTGAAAGGGCTGATCAACGCTCTGCCGAAGATCCGGGAGCGGCTTGCGACTGACCCGAAGGCTTCAGCCGCAGCCGGCACACTGCAGACCGTTGGCCAGCTGCTGGAGTGGTTCATGGTTCGTCAGTCCACCGAGCGCAGTCTTTCGGCAAAGCGCCGTGCCACGAACACCTCGATCATCACCTGCCACCTCAAGCCGCGCCTATCCGAACTACTCATTGCCGACGTGGACCGGTCCACATTGGACAAGCTAGTCATGTGGCCCATGCAGGCCGAGATGTCACTGTCCTACGTCAGGCTGATGTGGGGCGTGCTGGTGGTTGCGTTCCGCCAGGCCGAAAAGCTGCGTCTGATCGCCCAGAACCCGGTCGCCGGTTTCAAGTTCACCGACTTCACCAAGGCTCGCATCCTGCCGAAACCATCGCGGCTGCGTGCTGTTCAGCTGGAAGAGGTGCTTGGTGACCTTGCTGCAGGGTTCGACCAGCACCCGCAGGACTGCATGCTGACGCTGATGATGCTGTGCCACGGCACGCGTGCTGGCGAGACAAGGCAGGCCCGCTGGTCGCATCTGACGCTGGGTGAGCAGGGCGAGTGGTTCATTCCTGCCGAGAACACCAAAACGCGCTGTGAGCATCGACTACCGCTGACCCATCAAGCCTGCGCGCTGCTGGAGAGGTATCGGGATTGGCAGTCGTCGAAGGGCTACAAGGGTGCCTACATGTTCCCGGCTCGCAACCGTGGGCCGATCAGCGACAGCCAGGCATGTGCCGTATTCGCGCGCCTGGGCAAGGGTGAGTGGACGAGCCACGACCTGCGCAAAGTGGCCCGGACCGGCTGGACTGATCTGGGCGTCGATTTCCTGATCGGCGAGATGCTGGTGAACCACACGCTGACCCGCAACGTGCAGACCTATATCCACACCTCGGCTGAACTGCTCAAGCGTGACGCTCTGAACAAGTGGCACGAATGGTTAGACGGGAAAGGCTTTAGCCGCATTCACCGTTCGACCCCGACTAGAAACGAAAATTCGCAGAATGCCGTCGAGGCCAATACCGGCGCGGCTTCCAGCGCGATCACGAATCCATAAAAGGCGAGGTTTAAAAATGGCATTTGTCATGGTGATGTTCGTCGCTCCTGGCGGATTCACGCTTGTTGAGCAGCGAGAGATCGAGCCGACTCTGGGCGACATCGTGATGATTGGTGCGGACCAGTTCGCGGTGCAGGCGGTGATTTCTCTTGATTACTGGTCTGCGTACGGCGATGTAAATCAGTTCAGATCGGCGACGGTCCTGCTGGACTGGAAGCCTGCGGAGGCAGCATGAAGAAGAGTCACGGCCCAGCGTTCCGTGCCGCCCGACTGGAACTGGCCCAGTGCCTGGCCTGCCGAGGTCGCGCAGTAATCAAGGGTGTTTTCCACGATCTGGCCTGCGTGCAGTGCAACGCCTCGGGCTGGGTCGCCGCCGAGACGGGTGAAGCGTTGCCGCTGGACGTGCTGGTGACGCAGTTGAGCATGCGCCTGCAGGCCGCTGACCGGCATATCGAACAATTGAAGCGCCCGGCCCAGATGACTGGACCTGCCGCCATTTACCAACAGAACAACCGCCGCGGTGCCGGTGGGTCGAATTACACAGGGGATTGACCATGATGACTCGCAACACGCTGCACCGCCCGCTGGGTGAAACTGAAAACATGCTCGAGCAGTGGGGGTATTGGCGGATGGATGGTATGGGCGTGCCCAGCTACGCCTCGCCCACGCTCGCCCTGATGCGGGATGCCATGCCGATGCCCGGTAAGTCGTATGTGATCACCGACGAGCTGGCCGGCCTTGTGGACGCCGCTGTTGCTGGTCTGTGCGCTCGTCATCAGCAGATGGGCGATATGGTCTGGTTCTATTACGGTGCGAAGTGGCCAGCGATCCGGGTCGGTCGTCACTTCGCGATGAGCGAGGGTAAGGCGCGCGAACTGATCAAGGCTGGTGCTGCCTGGGTGGATTGCTATCTGGAGGGAGTTCGGGCGGCAGCGTAAAAAAGAGTTGTCCATATGGAATAGCTCTGTTTTCATGGCACGGTGTTCAGCTGTTCCAGCGCGGCACCCCTGACGATTAAGCCCAGCCAAGTGCTGGGTTTTTTGCTTTATGCCGATGAACAAAGCCCGGCCTCATGGCGCAGGGGAAACAGTCAGAGCGAGGACTGGAGGGAAACGTCGCTACCGCAGCCTGAAAGGACTGCCATCTGCACTCATTTGAAGGCTCGCCATATCGGCGGGCCTTTTTCCTTTCTGGAGTAAGGCAATGACCGATAAAGCGAAGAATGAAGCCCAGCCAGTGATTGACGCCATCGTGCTGGGTGATGCGCAGCTTCTGGATCACGCGCTGCAACGGCTGTCCACGACCTTGCCTGACGTGTTTATCCGCGTGACTGGGCAGCTTATCGATCCCAGTCAACCCGAATACGTGTCGTGTCTCGCCATTGGCATCGGTTATATCAGTGATTTTTATCACGCTGAAGGCAAGGTTTTTGGTGCGGTTTATACCTCAAGTGCCTTCCTCGCTCGCAAGGCTGGCCCTTCCGGGGTAGGCATCGCGTACGAAGAGGTCAAGCGCATTGCCCTCAAGGCTCGTGCCGAGTTTGACGAGATAGTCCTGAAGAAGGCTGTGCAAGTTAAGGATGCTCTGAACGAACTTGACAAGATGTTGGTCGGGCATTCTTTCGCCGACAGGAAGCTGACCAGTCTGGCGCATGTCGATCTGTTCAAGGGTCACGCGCTGCTATTGGCTGCACTGAATCCTACCGTTCGTTAATCAAATCCATCACTCCCGAACGGGAGGACATTCGGAAGCCTCAAATGCCCGACAAACCAGACACCTGGGCCAAGCTCTGGATAGCCCTCTCGAATCCCCTATGGCAGGGCGCGATCATGGCCATCATCGTCTCTCTACTGCGCATCCTCTACGACGCCAAAGAAACCAGCAAACGCCGGATATTCTTCGAAGCGTTGATCTGCGGTGCACTGAGCCTGGTGGCGTCAAGCCTGATCGAGTGGATGGCCTGGCCCCCGAGCCTTTCAGTTGCTGCCGGTGGAACCATCGGCTTCCTCGGCGTTACCGCCATACGCGAACTGGTTACCCGGTTCATTGGCCGCAAGGTGGACATCACATGAAGGCTATCGCCGCTGCAATCATCATCGGCCTTGTTGCCCTGCTGCTCGTTGGTATCCAGCAGTACCGCGTCCTCGCGCTGGAAGGGCAGGTGACGCTGCAGATGAAGACTGCCAAGGATGCCACCGACGCCAACACCGAAAGCCAGAAGACAATCACCACGCTACAGGCTGAGGCCAAGCGCAATGCCAACTACATGGCCGATCTACAGCAGCGCCTCAAGGCCAGCGAAGACAAGGCCCGACAAGCGAGGAAAGACTTTGAAGACCTCAAGCGTAAGAGCCCGGCTGTTCGTAAGTGGGCTGATCAGCCTTTGCCTGACGGCCTGCGCGGCAAGCCCGCGACCAGTGGTGGTAAAGACATCAGCGGTAAGCCTGGAAGCACCGGTAATGGTGCCGTGCGAACGGGTCAGCGATAGCGACGAAGACCTGGCACTGAACGGTGACCTCTGGGCCTTGAAGGACCGAGCAGTCAACCTGCTGGATACGTGCGCCGATCAGGTCGACGCACAGATCAAACGCAGCCAGAACAAGTAATCAGCGAGGCAGGAGATGGATCGTAACCAGATCAGCTTGGCGCAACAGATGTTCTACGAACGCGACAAGATCCAGGCGCTGCTCGATGCCGTCGTGTCAGGTAAAGAACTGGCCGTCTCGATACGCGGCACTTGGCAGGATGCGGAGCTAGTGGCGCAAGTGCAGCGTCCTTTGCGCGACTACTACCGGCAGAAGGTCAACTCCATAAACGCGCAGCTCAAGCAGCTTGGCTGGAGCGGGAAGTAGGCGCGCCACAAATTCAAACACTGCCATTTCGTGGCGCGAACCACAGAGGAAAGATCATGGAGAACCAGCACAAGAAAATCACCGGCTACCGCGACCTGAGCCAGTCCGAGATCGATGGCATGAACTCGATCAAGGCCTTGGAGGCCGATACCGGTGAGCTGTTCAAGCAGATCGGCAAGATTGAAGGCGTTGATCCTCGATTGCTAGCTTTGGCCAAGACCAACCTGCAACAGGGCTTCATGTGGTTCGTGCGATCCATCGCCAAGCCTGCCGACCCGTTCAGTTGAAGAAGTCTTGGCTCGTCCATGCACCTGGCTACCCACCTTTCCCAATGATCCCGATGGGTTCAGCACTCACTCATGCCGAGGCACTGGCATGCGCCCGGGTGATCTGGCCGACCGCAACCGTAGAGTGAGTAGATATGAAGAGTTCCGCCCAAAGCAATCTCAGCTACCTGCTGTCGTCCCGCCCACTGGTCGTGAAGCGCAGCGGCCAGCATGTGTGCCTGCATGACGCTTTCAGTGGCGAAGTGCTGGGTGGGCAGAGCAGCGTCAAGCTCATCCAGAATCCTGGCGAAGCAACCCGCTTGGTCGTTCAGTTCGTCTGCGATGGCACGCATGTGCGCATGGATGGTGAGTGATGGCATGTAGTGGATGCGCCGCACGGCGTGATTGGATCAAGAAGTGGAGCAAGGTGGCATATGAACGAGCACAGCAACTCCTTGCTAAGCCAGATCCTGGCCGAGCAGATGAAGCAGACCCAGCTGCTACAGCGGATGGCAGAGCAACAGGCGCTGCTGATCGACGCACTGAGTGAAGAAGAGCCCGAAGATCCTGACGCTCAACCACTCACCTACCTGGACGGCACACCATGCCGTTAAGGCCGCAGAAGCCATGCAATGCCCAGGGCTGCAACGCATTGACCCGCAACCCTCGGTACTGTGACGCCCACAAGGATGTAGGCAAGCAGTTCGAAGTGAAGCAGCGGGAGAAGCAACGCGAGACCAGCAGCCAGCGCGGCTACAGCTACAAGTGGCAACAGGCGCGCAAGGGCTTCTTGGCTAAGCATCCGCTCTGCGTAGAGTGCGAGCGCGCTGGACGTGTCACAGCGTCGACAGACGTTGATCACATCGTTCCTCACAAGGGTGACATGGACCTGTTCTGGGATCGATCCAACTGGCAGGCCATGTGTCATCCATGCCACAGCACGAAGACGGCGGCAGAGGACGGCGGGTGGGGCAACACCCAGGCTGCCCGGCCTCGATGACAGAAACGAGAACGATTCTCTCCATTTTTCACGAAAATGCACCGATACGGTGCGAGCCCTGTTCTGGTGCGGTGGGGGTGGGTCAAAAGTCTGGGGCCTTTCGCTTCTAGACCGCGCCCTCAGTCGTTTTTTTACACCCGCGAAATTAAAAATTCTGGAGTTGCGCGATGGGAGGTACCGCCACGGTCGCCGGCCGTGGTCGCAAACCCAAGCCGACCGCCAAGAAAGCACTAGCCGGAAATCCCGGCAAACGCGCGCTGAATAAGGCCGAGCCGGCTTTTTCGAAGATCACAAATGTTGATCCGCCTGAATGGCTAAGTGACCGCGCTTCGCAGATGTGGAAGATGATTGTTCCCGAGCTTCTGCGTGAAAACGTGGTCGCGATAACTGATTTACACAACGTCGAAGCGTTCTGCGTTGCATACGACAACTGGCGAATGGCGCAGGAGTCAGTCCAGGCTCACGGGATCGTGGTTACTGGTGCCACCGGCGGACCGATGAAAAACCCGGCACTGACCGCCGCGAACGAAACGATGCGGCAAATGGTGACGTTCGGGGCGATGCTCGGCCTTGACCCGGCCAACCGCACACGTCTGATCGGAGGAAACAAGGAAAAAGAGACCAACGAATTCGCCGACCTATTGAGATCCTGAATGGCCAAGTCTGCCCACCCCAACGTTGATAAAGCGATGGTGTGGGGTAGGTCTCTGCTACGTGGGAAGGTGCCAGCTTGTCGCTACATCCATCAGGCAGTGCAGCGCCATTTCGATGACATGGCTGCCAGCCGCAAGCGCGGGTTCAGATTCAAGTTCGATCCGGCGAAGGCTGAGAAAAAGCTCAAGCTGATCCAGCTGCTGCCACATACCAAGGGCGAGTGGGCTTTCAAGCGTCAACGTATCACGCTCGAGGGGTGGCAGCTCTTCGGCCTGGCCGTCACGTTTGGCTGGGTCAAGAAGAAGGGCGGTCACCGCAGGTTCCGTGAAAGCTACTGGGAAGTGCCGCGCAAGAATGGCAAGTCGGTCGTAGCCGGTGGCGTAGGCATCGGCATGTTCGTGGCTGATGATGAGTACGGCGCGGAAGTCTACTCCGGAGCGACTACCGAGAAACAGGCGTGGGAAGTGTTCAGGCCCGCGAAGCTTATGGTGACGAAGTCGCCCAATCTGATTAAGGCGGCGGGTATCGAGGTCAATGCCTCGAACATGAACATCCCGTCCGACTTCAGCAGGTTCGAACCGCTTATCGGCAATCCTGGCGACGGTGCGTCACCCAGCTGCGCCATTGTCGATGAATACCACGAACACCCAACCTCCGCTCAGTACGACACGATGCTCACCGGCATGGGGGCAAGGCGTCAGCCGCTGATGTTCATCATCACCACGGCCGGCGCTGACATCGAGGGGCCTTGTTACGACAAGCGCCGCCAAGTGATCGAAATGCTTGCCGGCACGGTACCCGACGACGAGCTGTTCGGCTGGATCTGGACGCTTGATGAGGGCGACGACTGGACCGATCCCAAGATGTTGGCCAAGGCCAACCCCAACCACGGCGTGTCAGTGTTCCAGGAATACCTGGAAAGCCAGCAGGCGCGGGCGATCCGCTCGGCTCGGTTCACCAACACCTTCAAAACGAAGCACCTCAACCTATGGGTGAGCGCCAAGTCTGGCTTCTTCAACATGCAGGACTGGAAGTCCTGCGAGGACACCTCCCTTACGCTCGATCAATTCGAGGGGCAAGAGTGGATCGCCGGTTTCGACCTTGCGCGAAAGCTGGACATGAACTCGAGGGCGCGCCTGTTCTGGAAGGTGATCGACGGAAAGACTCACTACTACAGCGTGGCCCCCAAGTTTTGGGTGCCATACGACACCGCTTATGACAGCGACAACAAGCGCATGTCCGAGCGCTTCCAGGCCTGGCTGAACTCGAAACACCTTGAGGTCACCGATGGAGCCGAGATCGATTACCGCGAAATCCTCGAAGACACCAAAGAGGCAAACAAACACGCACCGCTGCGCGAGTCGCCGATTGACCCACACGGTGCTACTGGGTTGAGCCATGACCTCGACGACGAGGGTTTCAACCCGGTCACCATCACCCAGAACTACACCAACATGTCCGACGCCATGAAAGAGCTGGAAGCGGCTATCACCGCTGGAAGGTTCCACCATGACGGCAATCCGATCATGACCTGGTGTATCGGCAACGTGATCGGCAAAAACATGCCCGGTAACGACGACGTAGTACGGCCCATCAAACAGGGCGATGACAACAAGATCGATGGCGCTGTTGCACTGATCATGTCGGTCGGGCGGGCGATGCTGCAAGTCGTTGCCGGCGATGGCGGCGTGGACCGATTCATGGATTCAATCCGGGACCCAATATTCGAATGAATACATCATCAATCATTTACCTGCTGACTGCAGTGCTGGGCTTTGCCCTTGCAGTGGCAGGCGTTTACGTACTGCTTGGCGTGGGTTGGGCGCTTCTTGCCGCCGCTTCGTCATGCTTCGTCGCGGCAGCATTCATCCGAAGAGGGCTGACCAGTGGCTAAGTCCCTCCTGTCCGTACTGAGCAGCGCGGTGTCTGCGCCGCAGACGTCGATCATTGACTGGGTCGGTCGGTCGTTATCCGGTGGCGCCGACGGGATCTGGGCCCAAACGGTCGGCAGCACGTCCACTACCGGCAAGACCATCACCGTCAACAAGGCGATGCGCTTGGCGGCCTGCTGGTCCTGCGTCCGGCTGATCTCGGAGACGATCGCCACGCTGCCCTTGGGCCTTTACATGCGCCAGGCCGACGGCGGCCGCAAGGTGGACAGCGACAACGATTTGCACTGGATCATCAACACCAACCCCAACAGCCGAATGACCGCCGTGCAGTTCTGGGAGGCGGTGGTCGCCTCGATGCTGCTGCGAGGCAATGCCTTCGTCGAGATCGTCCGCATCGGCGGCCGGATTGTGGCACTGGAGTTCCTGCTGCCCAACCGCATGGACCTGGACGTCGCCGACAATGGCGAAATCCTCTACCGGTACCGCGAGAAGAACGGTCAGCTGCGCGACATCGCGGGCAGCGACATGATGCACATCCCGGCGTTCTCGCTGGACGGTCAGATCGGCCTGTCGCCTATCGCCTACGGCGCCGATGTCTTCGGTGCGGCGATGTCGGCAGAAGACGTGGCCGGCTCCACCTTCAAGAACGGCATGCACCAGACGGTCGCCTTCGAGGTGAACAAGACCCTCTCGCCGAAGCAGCGTGATGATTTCCGGGACTACGTCCAGCGCATCAGCGGCGCCATGAACGCCGGCAAGTCGCCGGTGCTGGAGGAGGGCGTCAGCGCCAAGGTCATCGGCATCAACCCGGTCGACGCCCAGCTGCTGGAGTCTCGCGAGTACAGCGCCGAGGAGATCTGCCGCTTCTACATGGTCGATCCGACCATGGTGGGCTACAGCGACAAGGCGTCGAACTGGGGCACGGGCCTGGAGCAGAAGCTGCTGCGCTTCCTGACTTTCACACTGCGCAGCTACATGCGCCGGATCGAGGAGGGCATCAACCGTAACCTGCTCACGCCAGCCCAGCGCCGCCAGATCTACTCGGAGTTCTCTATCGAAGGCCTGCTGCGTGCTGACAGCGCCGCCCGCGCGACGCTGTATTCGGGGATGGTGCAAAACGGCATCTACACCCGCGACGAATGCCGCATGAAAGAGAACCTGCCCAAAATGGGCGGAAATGCCGGTGTGCTAACTGTGCAAACCAACCTTTCGCCGATCGACAAACTGGGTCAGGGCGATGACGGGCAAGCCGCAAGGGCAGCTCTACAGAACTGGCTGGATCAGCCGGCAAACTCGAAGGAATAAATCATGCAACCAAAATCCAAGGCTGGCAGTTTTAACTGCGAGCTGAGCCCGCGCGCGCTCGACAGATGGAATCCGGCCATCAAAGCGGCCGTGGAGTCCACCAGCGATACCATCACCATCTACGGCGTTATTGGCCAGGACTGGTACGGGGAAGGCGTTACCGTCTCGCGTATTGACGCGGCCCTTCGCTCAATCGGCGACAAGCCAGCCACCGTGTACATCAATTCGCCAGGTGGCGACATGTTCGAGGGCCTGGCCATCTACAACCGGCTCCGCGAGCACAGCCAGCCGATCACAACCAAGGTCCTGGGCTTGGCTGCCTCGGCTGCGTCGGTGATTTACATGGCCGGCGCAAAGCGCGAAGTGGCCAGCAGTGGGTTTCTCATGATCCACAACTGCTGGACGCTGGCAGTCGGCAACCGCCATGACTTGCGCGATGTAGCGAACACGATGGAAGAGTTCGACGCAGCGATGGCCGACCTTTACGCGGAAGGCAGCGGCCAGGCAGTTGCTGACATTGCCGAGATGATGGATGACGAGACGTTCATACGCGGGCGACGAGCAGTTGAGCTCGGGTTTGCAACGGCCGTTCTCTCTTCTGACGAAATCACCGAGCGTGAAGACGAGCAGGCCCAGCAGAGTAATGCCCTTAAAGCCATGGACATCGCTCTGGCAAAGGCCGGAATGGCCCGCAGCGAACGCCGCGAACTCTTCGCCAATTTCAAGTCCAGCACGCCTCGCGCTGCTGGCGGGGGTACGCAATACGCTGCCTCGTCCGATAAGCCCCGCGCTGTCGAGCTGGACCTGTCACCCCTGCCGAAACTCAACTTTTCCTTTCCCGTATGAGGCTTCACACAATGATGAAATTTCGTCTGTCCCCGGCATTCTTGATGGCTGTGTTGTCCATCGCTGCCTTGATCCCGCTGACCTTCGGTGCCACGGCCGAAGCAGTTATGGGTTCGCTTTTGCTGGTGGGTATTTCCACAGCGCTCGTAAAACGTGGAACCTCTCAGTATCGCGGCTGGAATGCTCAGATGGGTAAAATCGGTGAGGATGACATCGAAACCCAGTACAAGCAGACCCAAGCCAACCTCAAGGACATCGGTGATCAGCTCAAGGCACATGCCGAGCAGGCGCAGAAGAATGTCGATCGCCATGAGGGCCTGAGCAAAGAAACGTCGGCCAAGGTTGACGAGTTGCTGATGAAGCAGGGCGAACTGCAGGCTCGCGTGCTGGAAGCCGAGCAAAAGCTTGTCAATGCCAATCGCGACACACAGCGTAACGAGTCCCCGAAGTCCGCTGGCGAGTTGGTTGTTACCAGTGAACACATGGAAGGCGTCAATTCGTCTTTCCGTGGCTCCCGTCGTGTTTCCGTGCCTCGCGCCGCTATCACCACCACATCCGCCGGTGGCTTGGCGGCCACGGAGCGCCTGGACACTGTCGCGCTGCCGGGCATGCGTCGAGCCACCATTCGCGATCTGGTTGCCCCCGGCCAGACCGAAGCTGGCTCGCTTGAGTACGTCCGCGAGACAGGCTTTACAAACAATGCCGCGACCGTAGCGGAGGGCTCTGCAAAGCCGTATTCCGAAATCACGACTGCCTTGGTAACGGCGTCGGTTCGTACTATCGCCCACCTGTTCAAAGCGTCGCGTCAGATTCTGGATGACGCGAAGGCTTTGCAGAGCTACATCGATGCGCGCGCTCGCTATGGCTTGCTGCTGACTGAAGAGGCGCAGTTGCTGTACGGCAGCGGTGCGGGTGCAAATCTGCAAGGGCTTGTTCCGGTTGCAAACGAATACGCGTCTCCAGCTGGCTGGACCGTAACCGGCGAGCAGCGCATCGACCGCCTTCGCCTGGCCCTTCTGCAAGCCGAGCTGGCAGAGTTCCCTTCGGATGGCATCGTGCTCAACCCGACTGACTGGGCTCTGATCGAGTTGATCAAAGACAGCCAGGGTCGCTATCTGATCGGTCAACCGCAGGAAGGCACTGCGGCTCGTCTGTGGAATCGCCCGGTAGTAGCAACCCAAGCGATGAAGCAAAACGACTTCCTGGTGGGGGCCTTCAAACTCGGCGCGCAGATCTTCGACCGGATGGAAGTTGAAGTATTGATTTCCACCGAGAACGACAAGGACTTCGAGAACAACATGGTCACGCTTCGCGCTGAAGAGCGCTTGGCGTTTGCCATCTACCGTACCGAAGCCTTCGTCACTGGCAAGCTCACGGCTGCGGCCGCTGCGGCTTAAGCTGCACCAACCCCTAAAGTGGCCGGCACCCCCGGCCCACCGAGGTGAGACATGTCAGATGTATTGATCAAGCCGCTGCGGGCTTACGAGGACCGCGGCACCATCGGTGACACCGACAACGAGCCTTATGCCGCGCCTGTATGGCTGGCCAAGGAGCTGGAGCAACTCAAGCTTTGCAAGATCGTAGGCGAGGCTGGCGCAGCGCTGACCAACAATTCCAGTGACCGCTCGGCGCTGACGATTGCCAAGAAGGGGCAGCGCTGGATTATCGTCGACGCTGAGGGCGCTCAGGTCGGTGACTTTATCGGCAAGAAAGAAGAAGCCGAAAGCGAGTTGGCCAAACTTTTGACCTCCACCACACCGGATCCCGCTGGCAATCCTGAACCTGATGTTCCTAGCGAAGGACCGCCGGTTCAGGACGAGAATTCGCCTCCACAAACCGAGCAGAACCAACCGCCTCAGGAGTGATACATGCCCGTCATCAGCATAGAAACGGCCATGCATCACCTGCATGCAGAATCCGAGGATCAGCCGCTCGTGGAGGAATTTCTGGGCGCCGCGGAGGAAGCTGTTATGCAGTTTTTGCAGCGCCGGTTCTATGCCGATCAGGCTGATGTGGATAAGGCGAAGGCTGACACCGTTCAGCGAACTCAAGCCGCTAGAGCTGCATACCGGGCTGCGCTGGAGTTGGCCGACAACCCAGAAAATTCGGATATTCGCTGCCGTCTTCGAGAGCGCGCTCGCCAGTCATTGTCTGAAAGCTTTGAGCAGATAGACATGGACGACTTCGGCATCGTGATCAACAAGGCCATACAGGCAGCATGCCTGCTCAAGCTGGGCAACCTCTTCGCCAACCGCGAGGAAGTGGTGATCGGCACGATTGCCGCGGAGCTGCCGCTGGCCTCCAAGTCGCTGCTTATGCCATACCGCATCGGGATGGGCGTGTAATGCGTGCCGGTCGACTTCGTCATCGCATCACGTTCCAGGCGTTGGGCAGACTGCAGGACCCTAAAACCGGTGAAGAGCTGGAGAGCTGGCAAACGGTTTGGGACAAGGTGCCCGCAGCGGTCGAGCCGCTGAGCGCCAAGGATTTTATTGCTGCGCAGGCCAGCCAGTCGGAGGCGACCGCGCGTATGGTGATTCGCTACCGAGCCGGCGTGCTGCCGACGATGCGGATTCTTTACCGAGGGGACACCTACGACATCAAAGGTCCGCCTTTGCCCGATCCCGATTCGGGGCTGGACTATCTCACCATCTTGGTTGCCAAGGGGGTCAACGATGGCTGACTCAGTGGATTTCCAACTGGAGGGTATTGACTCTCTCGTTGGGAAACTCGAATCGATCACTCAGGACATGAAGCGTAAAGGCGGTCGGTCGGCGCTGCGTAAGGCTGCCCAGCTGGTGGCCAACAAGATGAAAGAAGGCGCGCAGCGGATAGACGACCCTGAAACAGGCCGATCTATCGCGGACAACGTCGCGCTTCGCTGGAACGGGAAATTGTTCAAGTCGAGCGGGGACCTGGGTTTCCGGGTTGGTGTTCTGCAAGGCGCTGTCCTCAAGAAGGGCGGCGACAAATCTGCGAACGCTGCGACGCCTCATTGGCGCCTCATCGAATTCGGTACTTCCAAAATGCGGGCGGATCCATTCGCGCGAAAAGCCTTGGCCGACAACATAGCCGAGGCAACCAATACATTCATCACTGAATACGAGAAGGCCATTGACCGCGCGATTAAACGAGCGGCCAAGGCTTCAGGGGGGGCGTGATGTCATATGCACCCATATTCGCCGTATGCGCTGCTGACGCCGGGGTAACTGCACTACTGGGCGTCAGCCCCACCAGGCTTTATCCGTTCGATGATGCGCCCGAAGGCGTGGCGAAGCCGTATGCAGTCTGGCAGGTCATCACTGGCAGCCCAGAAAACTACCTCGCAGGCCGCCCAGATGTCGATGGGTTCACGTTGCAGGTTGATGTCTATGCCGCCACAGGCGCGCAGGCAAGGGCAGTGACCGACGCGATCAGTCACGCCATTGAACTCAAAGCGTATGTGGTCCGCTGGGGCGGCGAGAGCAAAGACACCGAAACAAAGCTGTACCGGTCGAGCTTCGATATCGACTGGCTTGTGCCCAGATAGCCGAAACCAATTCATCCGGCCTGCCATGAGCGGGCTTTTTTATGTCCGACATTTGGAGAAAGCCATGTCGATTCTTACCCAAGGCACTCAGGTTTTCGCACTGGTGCCTTCCGCTACCAATCCGGCGGTTCTCGAAATCCTTGAGATCGAATGCGCCACCGCATTCAGCCCGGGCGGTAACCCAGCCGATCAGATCGAAGTCACATGCCTGAGCGATAAAGTGCGCCGCTACATGCGCGGCCTTCGTACTCCGGGTCAAGCTTCCCTGACCCTGAACGCTGATCCTCGCAGCTCATCGCACGTTCGTCTTCATCAGATTTCCGAAGACGACACCATCGAGAGCGTGGCATGGGCTGTTGGTTGGGCTGACGGGATGGCTGCTCCGACACTGAACGCTGCCGGTGACGACTTTGAGCTGCCGACCAGTCGGACATGGTTCATCTTCGATGGCTACGTTTCTGACTTCCCGTTCGACTTCGCAGCCAACACGGTGGTGACTACGGCCGCCACCATCCAGCGTTCGGGCGGCTCCGCCTGGGTCCGCAAGACAGCCAGCGCATAAGGGATTTCCATGAAACTCAGCCTTGAAAGCTTGAGGGGCGTCGGCGCATTTACCGGCCGCCCAGTCGAGAAAGAAATCAAATGGCAGCAGGGCGGTGAAGATATCTTCGCCACGGTGTACGTCAGGCCGCTGGGGTTTCAAACGGCGATCAACGATGTGCTTTCCGCAGCCGGCAGGCTTGAGGTTCATGCCGGCCGGATCGCCGCCAGCATCTGCAACGAAGAGGGCAAGCCTGTCTTCACCGTAGATGACATCACCGGTGACGCTGATCCCGAGCGCGGCGCGCTGGACGGCAACCTGACAATGGCACTGATGAAAGCCATTGCCGAGGTCAACAACCTGGGAAAGACGAAGCCCTCTCCGACGACGAAGAGTTCTGGCACGAGCTCGTCCTCGCCGGCATCGGCGGGCGTACGATCGCGGAAGCCAAGGAAAACCTCAGCCTGATCGAGTTCAGGTCTTGGCTGAGGTACCGGGCGCTACGTGGCTCTCTGAACATCGGCATGCGTGTGGAACGCGGATCGGCATTGCTCGCAATGATGTACGCCAACGTGAATTACAAGGACGGTCCGTACAAGATGTTCGACTTCATGCCGCATGAGGCTGAGCAACCCATCAGTCTCGAGCAGGCGATGGAGAGTTGGGCGTGAGCTGGTGACTGGTCGTCGAGGCTGATACAGTCCTCGTCTTTCTGGGGGAATCCGAAGTGGCTCTGATAAAGTGCAGGGAATGCAGTACGTTGATATCTACTCAGGCTCAGGCGTGTCCTACGTGCGGCGCGAAAGCCAAGAAGAAAACCAGTCTGTTTACGTGGTTGATGTTGTTAATTGTCGTTGTCATTGTTTACAAATCTGCTTCACCTTCTACGGCGGTAACGAGCAGCTCCCCTGCTTCGGCGCAAGTGGGGGCGACGCCAGCGCTTCCGGATTTGCCCGAACAAGCTCGTCCACCAGAGGTTAGCAGCAACTGGACCGAGTCTTCATATACCGATGATTTGACTGATGCGCACGTTAAAGTAAATGGACTGAAATCGACTACATCCGTGAACTTTGCTTTTCCGTATAACTATCCTGGTGGCTCTCACCTCACTCTGTATATCCGTAAAGGTGGCGAAACCTTTGATGCTTATTTCAAGGTTGATAAAGGGCAAATGCTTTGTCACTACTCCGACTGCGGTTTTGTAATAAGGGTCAACGGCGGGAAGCCTCAGACATGGACAGGGCTAACCAGCTCTACAGGAAACGCTGATCTGATGTTTATTCGGGATGCCAAAGCGTTTGAAAGGATTGTAAAAAGCGGCGGCTCCCTAAGGGTTGGGATCGACTTCTATCACGCTGGAAAACAGACATTTGATTTTGACCTGTCAGGATATCCAGACAGATAAGCTAACCTCACACTGACCCGCCTAGGCGGGTTTTTTTTCGCCAGGAGAAACATGAATGAGCAAGTCACTGGGCACGCTCACGCTGGATTTGGTGGCCAGGATTGGTTCGTTTACTGGCCCTCTTGATAGGGCAAGCCAGGAGGCAAAGAAACGCAACGCGGAAATCGCCAAGTCTTTTGAAAACCTGGCCAAGGGTGTGGGCGTTGCCATCGCAGCCGTCCCTGCCGCTCTGACAGGGCTGGTCACCTATACGGCAGGCAGCGCCAAGGAAATCTCCAACCTTGCAGCGCTGGCTGGTCTTGGAACAACCGAGTTCCAGAAGTACGCGGCGGGCGCGAAAACCGTTGGCGTTGAGCAGGACAAGCTCGCAGACATCTTCAAGGATACCAACGATAAGCTGGGCGACTTCTTCAATACCGGCGGCGGTGAGCTGAAGGATTTTTTTGAAGTCATTGCGCCAAAGGTCGGCGTGACAGCGGAGAGTTTCAAAAAGCTCAATAGCGCAGAAGCACTTCAGTTGTATGTTTCGACCCTTGAGAAAGCAAATGTCTCTCAGGCTGAAATGACGTTCTACATGGAAGGCATTGCTGATGAAGCGAGCGCATTGGTACCGTTGCTGCGCGCCGGGGGGAAGGAGTTCAAAGCGCTGGGCGAGGCTGCAGAGTCAGCCGGCGCTATTCTCAGCGTCGAAACAATAGCCGTATCGAAACAGTTTTCAAGTGAACTTGTTGGGCTCATGCAGAACTTGCAGGGTGCGAAAAACAAGATCGCCGAAGACTTCATGCCCGTGGTTCAGCAACTGACCAAAGATCTTAATGACACCGTGAAAGCAGGTGGCGGTGTAACAAAGGTTGTGGGGGAAATGAGCGATAAGCTCGTTACCGCAACTGCCTTTATCGTCAGTGCTGGTGATGGAGTTACAAGAGTATTCAAGATCGTTTCGGATACCCTAGTAGGCATGTACGCGACAGCAGTCGGTTATACATCTTCGATGATGGCGGATGTCGCGGCGGGTTTGGCAAAGTTCACCATAGGTGATGTGTCCAAACAGTTCATAGCCGACAGCGCCCGCCTGCGCGATGAGGCTAAAGTGAACTTTGGCGCTGCCGCTGAGGCAGCAGCAGGGATTAAAGCAAGTCTCGAAACTCCACTCGCGGGCGATACGATTCAGAAATACATCACCGATGCGCGTGCTGCGGCGGGCGAGTACCAGCGACTGTTTGGCGGCGTTGGCTTCAGTGATCAGGGCGGAACAGGTAGCGGAGTCGACCCCAAAGCGTTGGAAGCAGCCAAGCAGGCTGCAAAAGACGCTGCGTCGGCGGCGAAGAAACTGAGCGATACTTTCAAAGGCTCCGAGACCGATCTGCAGCGACAGATCGCCCTGATCAATACCAGCGCGGATGCGCAGAAAAACGCCACGGAAGTGGACAAGATCCGCTTCGAAGTTGCATCGGGCAAGCTCGTTGGGATCAACGCTGTCCAGCAGAAGCGCCTCGAGGGCCTGGCATCGGAGCTGGATGCTCTCCAAAAACTCAAGGTGGCGAACGAGGAAGAGGCCAAGGCGGTCAGCTTCCTTGCCACATTGAAGGATGAGAATGCTGCCACTAGCGGCGGCTTCGATATGGAGCTCGCTGGCGCAGGTATGGGCGACAAGACCCGTGACCGCCTGAAGCAGGACATGGCCATTCAGGAGGATTACGCGCGCAAGGCTGCGGACCTCCAGGCGCAGCGCAACTCCGGCGATATCAGCGCCGAGCTGTACGCTAAAGAGACTGGCATGCTCTCCGAGGCGCTGGCCGAACGAATGGTCATCCAGCAGGATTATTACAATCGGATTGATGAGGCCCAGTCCAACTGGATGGCGGGCGTGAGTGATGCTTGGCAGAACTACGTTGATGCGGCCGAAGACTACTCGGCGATCGCGGCCGATTTCGTGTCTGGCAGCCTGAATGATTTGACCGGCGGCCTGGGCAACGTGTTCTCGGACGTGGTCACCGGTGCAGAGGACGCTGGAGACGCTATCGCTGACTTCGCTGGGAACATGTCCAAGTCGGTTGTCAACGCTTTGAGCGACATGGCGGCGCAGTGGCTGATCTATCAGGGCATTCAACTGCTCGTTGGCAAAAGCGGGCAATCGGCGGCGGCCACCGGCTTGATCGCCAACGCGCAGGCAGCGTCTGCGCAGGCAGCGCTGAACGCCTACGCATCGACCGCCGGTATTCCGCTGATCGGTCCAGCTGCTGCGCCGGCCGCCGCACTCGCCGCTGCTGCTGCAACTGCGCCAATGGTCGCCGCCGTATCCGCATCCGCACTCGCCGGTATGGCTCACAACGGTATGGACAACATCCCGAAGGAAGGCACCTGGCTGCTCGATGGCGGTGAGCGCGTGCTCAACCCGAACCAAAACCGCGACCTGACGAAGTACCTGGCTGATAAGGCCGGGAGTGGTACTGGCGGTGCGCCGTCTTTCACCATCAACGCGCCAGTGAATGTCCAGGCTCAGCCAGGCATGACCAACGCGGACGCGGCCAAACAGGGTTCGGCGATATCGTCTGCACTTGAGGCTCAGCTCGGGCAGTTTCTGGACAGAGAGATGCGCCAAGGCGGACGTCTTTGGAGGCGCGCGTAATGGCTGAGACATTCGATTTTGATGTACAGGTCGGAGCGTCCGGGGACGTGAAGCAGCGCACCTGGTCGAACGACTTCGGCGATGGCTACACCCAGGCTGGCGGTGTCGGCATCAACACCAAGTCGCAAGCATGGGACGTGACCGTGACCGGGCGTTACGGTGCTGGCCAGAAACTCCAGCAGGTTCAGGATTTTCTGGACCGGCACGAGGGTTTCAAATCATTCCTCTGGACGCCGCCGGGTAGTGCTCTTGGGCGATACCGGTCCAACGGCTACAAGCTTTCTGCTCTGGGTGGGGGAGCGCATGCGCTTTCCGCTAGCTTCCAGCAGGTTTTTAACCCGTAGAAAAATGACATGTATTTTGATTGCTCAAATATGAGCAACGGTTATAATTGGTTGACACACACGTCAACCCAAAGTAGGCGCTGGCTGTTTTTAGTAGCTTTTACTTGGGGAAAGCAACGAGGGGTTATCACTATGATTGCCACCCATACCGAAGTTAATGCCCGCCGCACCGAGCGCCGTCCTGCAGGGAAGCGGCCGTCATACCTCAGTGCTGAGGTGCTTGACCGAGCAGCCTCTGAGGGCGACGCTCGTCTTATCGCGCGCGCGCGTAAGCAGCGTGGTGAGTGAGAGTAATTGTCAGTAGGCCGCTCACGGCTACGCTAGGTGACTCTAATTCGCTCGAATTAGCATGCGATTTTCAGGCATACAAGCTCGATCCTGCTGGCCAAGCAGGAATTACGTTCGGGCGTGATAAAGATTGCTTATTCCCTGAGATTATCGTCAAGAATGGCGTTCGTCACGTTCATATGGAAGAAGATTCGGTTGTAAGCAATTGGCAGGCAGTTTGGGACCGCAATGGCCCGCAGGCCGATTATACCTCTGACAAGATTCTGATCTACGGGGGCATCCCCGATCCTACATATCCAAAGCACATGATTCCCTTCATGCTTTTAGACATCCTTTCACCCTTGGGTCATTCCTTGCTGAAGGACATCGAAGGTATGAAGGCCGTTGGCGAGATGTTTTTGGAGGAGATCGCTGCTTACTCGGTCCGTCTTCCAACTGACAAGTGGATTTACGCTAAATAGTTTTAAGCCCGGCACCACGAGGGTTTTCTCTGCAATCGCAAGCTTCCCTGTGATTCCGCCGCTGCACTTTGCTCTCAGAAATCAGACCACTATTCAATCCTAAACCCCGCCAAGTGCGGGGTTTTTCGTAGGTAACCACCATGATTTACAGCGCGGACATCCAGAAACTGGAGCCCGGCAACCAGATTCGTCTGTACGAACTGGATGCCACGCGGCTTGGCGCCACTCTCTGGCGCTTCCACGGGCACGAACACGAGGGTGACATTATCTGGCAGGGCCAGCTGTATTCCCCGATCCAGATTGAGGTCACCGGCTTGGATATCCGAGGTGATGGCCGGCCAGGAACCCCGAAGCTCAAGCTGGCGAACGAGCTGTCGGGAATTCCGCGAGCAGTTTCAGCCATTTGCCTTCAGTTCAAAGACCTGGCCGGCGCGGACTTCAAGGTGATCGAAACTTTCAAGCACTTCCTCGATGCCGCGAACTTCGAAGGAGGCAACCCAGATGCAGCAGACCAGTGCCGTATCAGTCTGTGGAAAATCGAACAGAAGACCGAAGAGAACTTTTCGGCGGTCGGCTTTGAGCTTTCCAGCCCCATCGACATGGAAGGCCAGCAGCTGCCTGCCCAGCAGATCACCAAGCTGTGCCGCTGGGCCATGCGCGGTCAGTACCGGCAGGAGGCCTGCGCTTACACCGGTACCGCTTACTTCGACAAGAAGAACGAGCCCACCGACAACCCTGCGCTTGACCGCTGCGGCGGCTGGTGGAGCAGCTGCAAGTTGCGCGGCAATACCCGCCGGTTCGGCGGATCAATGGGCGCGAGCCTGATCGCCAAGGGGTAACCATGCGAATCAATCAAAAGCTTCAGGACGCCATGCGGGCGCACGCCGAGCAGTCACACCCGGCCGAGGCCTGCGGGCTGCTGATCAAGACGGATGCAGGCCGCGAGTATGTGCCGTGCGGCAACGTGGCCACCGACCCGCTGCAGCACTTCCTGATCGACAAACACGACGCGGCGGCGGCGGAGGACCGGGGCGAGGTACTGGCAATCATTCACAGCCACCCGGACCGCGCCGCCACGCCGAGCATGACCGATCTGGTCAGCTGCGAGCTGCACGAACTGCCCTGGGCGATTGTAGGCTGGCCCGGCGGCGATATTCATTGGTTCAAGCCGACCGGGTTCCAGGCTCCGCTGCTTGGCCGGGACTTCTCGCATGGCCTGCTCGATTGCTGGTCGGCCTGCCGCGACTGGTACGCACGCGAGGCCGCGCTGCCGCTGCCGAACTTCGAACGCAAAGAGCTGTGGTGGGAAGATCCTGACAGCCCGAGCCATTACGAAGACAACTATGAAGCATGTGGCTTCGTCCGGGTTGAGCAGCCCCAGCGAGGCGACATGCTAATTTTTCAGATACCAACTGTAGGTCGTCCCTGCCACTTCCCGAATCATGCCGCGATCTACCTCGGGGCCGATGCCAGCCTTCACAGCGAGGCCGCTCCGGCGCTGGGCGGCGTTGGTCCGTTCATCTACCACCACATGCCCGGTCGCCTGGCTGCCCGTGAGGTTTACGGCTGGTCGATGGCCAACCGCGTGAAACTGATCCTGCGCCACAAGGAATACACCCCATGACCATGCGCACCATCAAGCTCTACGGCGTGCTGCGCAAGCACTTCGGGCGCCAGTACCGCATCGACGTGCATAGCGTGCGTGATGCCGTGAACGCGCTGTGCGCGATGAAGCCCGGCTTCGAGAAGTTTCTGCGGACCGGCGAAGAGCGCGGCCTTGTGTTCAGCGTGTTCTGCGGCAAGCGCAACGCGGGGGAGGGTGAGTTCGACATGCAGGGTAGCGACAACAGCGACATCCGCATCGTGCCGCTGATTCAAGGCAGCAAGCAGGCCGGTCTGTTTCAGGTTGTGCTGGGTGTGGCCTTGGTGGTTGCTGGCGCTTTTTCGGGCGGGCTCAGCGCCGGTGTTGGTATGGCGCTTCTCGCTGGCGGTGCGGCCGTCGGCCTGGGTGGTGTCGTGCAGATGCTTTCACCCACCACCACTGCCAGCGTCGGCAGCAACAACGACGATGGAAACAACCCCAGTTATGGTTTCGGGGGCGCGGTGACCACCGTTGCCCAAGGCAACCCTTATCCCGTGCTCTACGGCGAACGAGAGATCGGCGGTGCCGTCGAGTCAGGCGGCATCTACACACAAGATCAGATTTGATCATCAGGTAACACCAGACCCGCTTCGGCGGGTTTTTCTTTTTCTGGGGGCGGCATGGGAACGGCAGCGGCAGCGCGGAGCATTCGCGGAAGCAAGGGCGGCGAGGCAACACAGAAGCAGCCGACGATTGCGCTAAACAGCACGGCTTCGATTGCCACTGCCCGCATTGTCTATCTGTGGAGCTGGGGCCCCATCGTTGGGCCGGTGGACGGCTTGCGCTCGGTTAAGCTCGACGGTACGCCGCTGGTGGCCGAGGACGGCACTGTCAACTTTCCGGGCGTGAAGTGGCAGTTCCGCAATGGCGAGCTGAACCAGCAGCGCCTTGAAGGCATTGCCGAGTCCAGTAACGAAGTCGACGTAAACCAGCAGCTGCTCAGCACCACGCCATACCTGCGCACCGTCAACAACCCGGTGCTGGATGCGCTGCGCATTCGGTTCAGTTGGCCGCAGCTCCAGTCGCAAGACCAGAGCGGCAACGTCAACGGCGTGCGAATTGATTACGCGATTGACCTGGCCACCGATGGCGGGCCTTTTGTTCAGGTGCTGGCGGACTACGTCGACCGCAAGAACGTTACCAAGTACGAACGTAGTCACCGCCTCAACCTGCCAGCGGGCAGCCGTTGGACCCTGCGCGTGCGCCGGATCACACCGGAAGCCAACAGCTCGTTGATTCAGGACAGCATGTTTGTCGAGGCTGTGGCCGAGGTTGTGGACAGCGATCAGGAGTTCCCGCTCACCGCCGTGGGCTGTGTCGAATATGACGCTGAGCAGTTTGGCGGCGATATCGCCAAGATTGCTGTACTGATGCGCGGGCGCATCGTACGCGTGCCAACCAACTACGACCCGGATACGCGGACCTATGCCACGGGCGGCGCAGGCACCAGCAATGGGATCTGGGACGGCACATTCAAAGAGGCGTACACCAACAACCCGGCCTGGGTGTGCTACGACCTGGCCCTGAACCCGTATTACGGCCTCGGGCATCGTATTGACGCCACGATGGTGGACCGCTGGAACCTGTACCGCATCGCGCAGTACTGCGACCAGATGGTGCCAAACGGTATGGGTGGCATGCACCCCCGGATGACTTGCAATATCTACCTGCAAAAGCAGGCAGATGCATACGCAGTGCTGCAGGACCTGTCGGCCATCTTCCACGGCATGAGCACCTGGGATGGCAGTCAGATCACTTTCAACGCCGACATGCCAGGCGACCCGGTCTACACCTACAACCCGTCGCAGATCCTGAACAACGGTGAAATCCAGTATTCGGGCACCCGGGCGCGCGACCGCCACAACCTGGCAATGGTGACTTGGGACAACCCGGACCAGAGTTTTGCGACGGACAAAGAGCCTGTCTTTGATGACGTGGCGATGGCCGAATCTGGATCGGTCAACGAACTGTCGGTGGACGCCTACGGCTGCACTTCACTCGGGCAGGCGCAGCGCGCTGGCCAGTACGCGCTGATCACCGAACAGACGCAGACAAGGCCCGCGACCTTCCGCGTTGGCCTGGACGGCGGCATTCCGAAGACAGGGCAGATCATTGCCGTGGCTGACCCCATGCTGGCCGGTCGTGCGAACGGCGGTCGGATCAGCGCGGTGGCGGGGCGCGTCATCACCGTTGACCGCGACATCGATCTTTCGACCGGTGCCAAGCTGCGGGTGAACCTGCCCAGCGGCAAGACCGAGGCGCGCGTTATCACCTCGCTCACCGGCCGGCGGGTAACTGTGGCGGCCAGCTTCAGCGAAGTGCCAGAAGCCGAATGTGGCTGGATACTTGAATACGAAGACCTGAAAACCATGCAGTTTCTGGTGCGAAACATCACGCGCCCGGAATGGCACCAGTACCAACTCGAGTGCATCCAGCACGAACCGAGCAAGTTTGACGCCATCGACTTCGGCGCTGTGGTGGATATCCGCCCAATCAGCGGCATTCCAGTGGGCGTGCAGGCAGCGCCGGATGCCGTGTTCGTGACCCAACACGTTGTTATCGAGCAGGGTATCGCCGTCACCAACATGACCATCAGTTGGGACGCTGCGCCAGGCGCGGTTGCGTACGACGTGGAATGGCGCTGGGGCTCGCGCGAGTGGGTCAAGGTGCCGCGCACTGGCGAGCAGTCGGTGGATGTACCGGGTATCTACTCCGGTCAATACATGGCCAGGGTGCGCGCTGTCAGCGCCTTGAACGTTTCGTCTTTGCCGGCCACGTCGCTGCTAACGAACTTGCAGGGCAAGACCAGCTTGCCACCTGCCGTCACGTCACTGACTGCCGCGTCGCTGATCTTCGGCATCAAGCTGAAATGGACTTTCCCACCTGGTGCGGAGGACACGCAGCGCACGGAAATCTGGTACGGGCCGACGACAGACCTGGCCAAGGCCACGAAGCTCAGCGACCTGGCCTACCCGCAGTCCGAACACGTCATGCAGGGGCTGCTCGCAGGTGTGACGTTCTTCTTTTGGGCGCGGCTTGTGGATCGGACAGGCAACGTGGGTCCGTGGTATCCGACAGGCGTGGGCGTCATGGGGCAGACCAGCAGTGATGCTGGAGCAATCCTTGAAATGATTGCCGACCAGATTTCGGAGACGGAGCTGGTCAAGCACCTGCTGGACCGGATCGACCTCATCGATGGAGACGGAGCTGGCTCAGTCAATGAGCGCCTGGAAGAGCTGAAGGCCAACATCGGAGAAATCACCGACGCGCTGGTCTACGTGCCCACCGATGCCTACGTGCGGGATAACACCGTGCGCGTGGGTGAAAACCTCTGGACGGCCATTGCGGCGGTGCCAGCGGCCGCCAACGGATCGAACGGTCCGCCGAACCCGACTTACTGGGTGAACTCAGGGCAATCCATCCGGGCTGCCAACGCAGCGGTGGCGCAGATCACGAAGAACACCGCCGATATCGAGACGGTGAACGGAAAGACCAGCGCAACCGCCAGCCAGCTCCAGGCAGTTCAGGCTCAGTACCGTTCCGACAGTGGGGAGGGCGATCTGCTGGACGCGCTCAAGGGCTGGGACAGCACGGCCAGCGCGGCACAAGAGGTGAAGATCAGGGCAGAAGAAGACTTTGCCCAGGCGCAGCGCACTACGACTCTTCAGGCGCGTGTCGGCACCAACGAGGCGCGGATTACAACAGTCGAAACTACGACTGCCACTGACCGCGAGGCGAATTCGCAGCGCTTTACAGCTATTGACTCCCGTGTCGGTAGCAGCGAATCGAAGATCACGACCATTGAGTCCACTGCCAATACGGACAGGCAGGCCACGGCACAGCAGATTTCTACGCTGAACGCTGCAGTTGGCACCAACCAATCTGCCATTCAGACCGAAGCCACTGCGCGCGTGGACGGTGACGCTGCGATAAGCAAGCGCGTGGACACCGTCCAAGCAACAGCCAACAACGCGAGCGCCGCGGTTCAGACAGTTAGCTCGGCTCAGGCGACCACGGACGGCAAGCTGACGGCGATGTATACCGTCAAATTGCAAGTCAACTCCAACGGCCAGTACGTCATGGCCGGGATAGGCGCAGGGATTGAGAATGTTGGCGGGGTTCTGCAAAGCCAGATCCTCATGTCTGCCGACCGGTTCGCACTGGTAAACACGCTGGCGGGCGGAGCTATATCGACACCGTTCGTTGCCCAGAACGGGCAGTTGTTCCTCGGGCCTACCTTCATCATGGACGGCACGATCACCAACGCGAAAATCGGCAGCTTCATCAGCTCCACCGACTACGTAGCCGGGCAGCGTGGATGGATCTTGCGCAAGGACGGGACGCTCGAGATCAACGGATCAGGCGCTGCAGGCGGCAGGCTGGTGGTAACCAACCGATCGGTACGCGTGTACGACGCCAACAACGTCAAGCGCGTGCAGTTGGGGGACCTCAGCGAATGAGCAACGGCATGATGGTATGGGGCGCAGATGGTGCGCTCCAGTTAGATGAAACGTCATTTACGATTCGGGTTGTGTTGTCGACGCTCGTTACCTTCTCCGGCACCACGAAGACCAGCCAGGACTTTGCTGTGCCGGGTGTCGGGCCGGGTAACGGTGTTGCAATCGTCATACCGGCTGGCGCTTACGACAGCAATCAGAGGCAGCACGAAACGGAACTCGTTGACGGTATCGCCAGGGTTTACAACCACACCAGAACTTACGGCTCAAGCACGATTTCAACCGGCACCATGCGGCTGCTTGTCATGAGGTTTTCATAATGGCGGAAGCATACGGCCTAGAGTTTTCCAACAACAGCAATGTGGTAGTTCTCGATTCGCAATACGCGCGCCTAATGGTGATTGCTTCAGGGCGCTATCAGCCCACCGAGGAAAGCGGGCTTGGCTCAACCACCTACTTTCCTCGGCCTGTCACATCACAAGAGCCGCCCCTAGTGTTCGTGCGGCCCGACACTGTGAACGCGGTTGCAGGCCTTTGCATGATGCGTCTTGTGGGATCGGCCGGTAACTGGACGGGGTTCTATGTCCGGGCGTATGACGTGAACACCGCTCAACCCAACGGCCGCTATTTCGTTGCTCAATTTGCCGCTCAGCCGGTGGCTGACTTCGGGATGCGGCTTTGGGATGGCGCGACCAATTTGCTTTTCGATTCCGGGACCCCGAGCGCAAACTTTACTCGGGCGTTTCAAAATTGGACCTATGAACGGTTTGATTACTCATCGCAGAACTTCGTGCGCTGTTATTACTCGGTTCCGTTCAACTTCCCCGAGAATGAATATCTCTTGATTAACTCGTTCGGCATGGGCCTGAACTCCGGCAGCGGGATATCGAGGGGGCTGTATTGCTGGTGGGATTTCCCGAACAGCAAGCTCTACGCGATCACTACAGCACCTGCCAACCCGACCGCGTTCTTTCTCCCGGCAGTCTTCGCAAAGATGAATGTCTGAAATCCATTTAGTGAGTAACAAATATGCCTTGGCTTAGAAACGGTACTGTGTCCGTGACAAACGGATCAACAGCTGTAACTGGCGTGAACGTAGCGTTTGACGCTAACTCGCGAGTGGGTGATGCATTCGTAGGTCCGGACGGACTTAATTACGAGATCACCAACGTGGCCAGCCCCACGGTTATCTCGATTCTGCCACCCTATAAGGGCGCGACAGTCAGCGGTGCCGCATACGCGATCATGCCTGTGCAAGGCTACGATAAAATGCTGCGCGACGCTTTCAACCAGCTGCGGGTACAGTTCGGCGACAAGATGGCCGCACTCGGCACCACCGGCAACTACGATGTGCTTCCGGTAACTAAGGGTGGAACAGGTGCTACTTCGGCGGCCGACGCCCGCACTAACATGGGGCTGGGATCGGTTTCTGTTGAAAGCACTGTGCCTGTCACAAAAGGCGGTACCGGCCGCGCGGACGGCAGAGTGTTGCTATCTGAAGTTGGAGTGCAGCAGGCCGCTGCACTCTTTGGCACTCAGGGTATGTACATGGGCTGGAACTCTGGCTCCCAAGGTGAAGGCCACTTCGTTGTGAACAAAGGCGGCGGCGCTGGCGGTTTTAGCTGGCGATCCGTTAACGCTGCTAATAGTGCCACCGGCCCCACTATGACCTACAGCTACGACGGACTACTGACCGTTTCGTCGTTATCTGTTACTGCGGCACCTATCGGCATCGCATCTGGCGGTACTGGTGGTAACTCCCAGACAACGGCTCGTAACGCTCTTGGCGTTGGTCCTGCACAGGCTCCCACCTTCGGAGGTATTGAGCTCAGCAACACCAGCCCCTACATCGATTTTCATTACAACAACACTGCGGCAGATTATGACGTCAGGCTAATCAACCAGCAGAACGGCATCTTGACGCTGCAGGGTGCGATGCAGATCACGGGAAGGCTGGAGTCGGCCGGTACCTGGTGCAGGACGGGATTGAGCGGATCGAGAGGCGGGACCGTTTATAACTTTAACTGGACCAGTTCGAATATTGATGCCTACATCGATAATACATATGTGGGCACGCTCACCTTGTTTACTTCCGATTATCGAATCAAGAAGTATATCAAGGACTTCGCGCCAACATCGTTTCTTGACCGGATTGATGCCTATCGTATCGTTACTTATCAACGCAAGAACTTCGGTGATGTGTTCAAGGGTGGCGATACGGTGTTTCAGGGTCTGATTGCGCATGAAGCGCAAGCGGTCAACCCGCTGGCCGTATCCGGCGAGAAGGACGGCGCCGACGAAAATGGAAATCCACGCATCCAGCAGCTCGACCCGATGGCCTTGATTACCGATCTGATGGGTGCTGTCAAAGAGCTGCGCGCCGAGGTGCTTGCACTCAAGGCCGCAGCTCAGCCGGCCCCAGAACCTGCCGCCGCGTAATACCTGCACAGCAACACCCGCACCCCGCCACTGAGCGGGTATTTTTTTGCCTGGAGAAACCGAAATGCCGATCACCGCGCAGCAACTTCTGCAGATCCTCCCGAACGCCGGCCAGAAAGCCGGCGTTTTTGCACCCGTCCTCAATACGGCCATGAGCAAGTACCAGATCGTGACGCCGCTGCGCATCGCGGCATTCATTGCCCAGGTCGGCCATGAGTCCGGTCAGCTGCGTTACGTGCGCGAGATATGGGGGCCGACTACGCAGCAGCGGGGGTACGAGGGCCGCAAGGACCTTGGCAACACCGTTGCGGGTGACGGCTCGAAATACCGTGGCCGTGGCCTGATCCAGGTGACGGGCAGGGCCAATTACGAAGAGAGCGGCGAAGCGCTGGGCCTGGACCTGATCGACCACCCCGAATTGCTCGAGCTACCGCAGCACGCCGCGATGTCGGCGGCGTGGTTCTGGCACCGGGCCGCGCTGAACTCGCTCGCCGACAAGGGCGACTTCTTGACCATCACCCGTCGTATCAACGGCGGCACCAATGGCCTGGCTGACCGTCAGGTTCTGTACGCCCGAGCGCTTGAGGTGTTGGCATGATCGGCCCCTTTGCATACGGCTGGAAGGTGCTGGCAATAGTCGCCGCGCTCATCAGTTGCTGGGTGTGGGGATTCAACCACGGCTCCAACAAGGTCGAGGCGGACTGGCAGCAGAAGTGGGACAGGGAATTGAAAGCCCAATCGCAGGCCGTGGCCAGCACCACGACCGAATACCGAACCGAAGAGCAACGCCGCCAGAAGGCGGCCAACCAGGTGGTGAACGATGCAAGACAAGAACAGACCGCTGCGCTTACTGATGCTGCTGTCGCTGACGCTGCTGGCGACCGGCTGCGCGTCGAAGCCGGAAAGCTGGCAGCTACCGCAAGTTGCGCCCCCGGCGATACCGGCGCTGCCGAACGAGGCAAGGCAGCCAGCCGCGCCGCCATGGTGCTCTCCGAACTGCTCGGCCGGGCTGACGCGCGAGCGGGAGAGCTGGCAAAGGCTTATGACCAATCCCGAATAGCCGGGCTGGCGTGTAACCGCTTTGTCGAAGAGCTATCCAACACCACCAATTCAGCCAGGCCGTAGGCCGCCGGGGAAGCACTGTGCAGACAGCAACGAAGCAAGAAACCTACGACCGCACGATGAAAGTGACGTTGGCAGTGAAGGCGAACGGTGGGTCCGTGACGGTCCAGATCCAGGCCGGTGATAACTGGATCACCACCGACACGTTCTGGAAAGACGGTGGCTATCAGTTGAGCTTTCCGCCGGCGACCATCCGCATCGTGCCCGCTGCTGGCGCTGCGTTTGAGGTGTACGCATGAGCCTTCTGGTCAACCCGATTCCACGCCGCCAACCTATAAGGCGTGGCCTAGGCCTGCTCGGCGATAGCTTCTCTGGCAACTGCCACACCATCGCGGCGACGGCGTTCGGTACCGAGGCCTATGGCTATGCGGGCTGGATCGCGGCGCATACCGGCCTGTTCCCGAGCTACGTCGACAACCAGGGCAAGCTCGGCGACCACTCCGGGCAGTTTCTGGCCAGGCTGCCGGCCTGCATTGCGTCGTCCACTGCCGACCTGTGGCTGCTGCTGTCGCGCACCAATGACAGCACCACGGCAGGTATGAGCCTGGCCGACACGAAAGCCAACGTGATGAAGATCGTCACCGCGTTCCTGAACACGCCCGGCAAGCACCTGATCGTCGGCACTGGTACGCCGCGCTTCGGTAGCAGGGCGTTGACCGGGCAGGCGCTGGCCGATGCGATCGCTTACAAGGACTGGGTGTTGAACTACCTCAGCCAGTTCGTGCCGGTCGTGAACATCTGGGACGGCTTCACCGAAGCGATGACAGTCGAGGGCCTGCATCCCAACATCCTGGGCGCCGAGTTCATCAGTTCGCGGGTGGTGCCGATCATCACCGCCAACTTCGAATTCCCCGGCATCCCGCTGCCCACTGACGCTGGCGACATTTACTCGGCCATCCGCCCGTTCGGCTGCCTCAATGCCAACCCTCTACTGGCGGGCACTGGCGGCGCGCTACCGGCGGGCGTGAACGCTGTGGCCGGGTCAGTGCTGGCGGACGGCTACAAAGCCGTTGGCTCTGGCCTGACCGGTATCACCACGCGGTGGTACAAGGAGCCTGCCACCTATGGCGAGGCGCAGTGCATCGAGCTGCGTGGCAACATGGCGGCGGCGGGCGGCTACATCTACATGCAGCCCACGGCCAACGTGGTACAGACCAACCTGGCAGCCGGCGACGTTATCGAAATGGTGTCGGCGGTGGAAATCATGGGTTCGTCGCGCGGCATTCTGGCTTGGGAGGCTGAGTTAACCATCACCAAGACGGTCAGCGGTGCTGCGTCCACGTTTTACTATCGGTCGATGGACAAGTACCAAGAGCCGTTCACCATGCCGGCTAGCTTTGCCGGGGCGTTGGAAACGCAGCGCGGCACTATTGACCTGAGTGAAACCGTGATCACCTCGCGTATGGGCCTGTACTTGGCTGCAGGTGTGGTGCAGAACTCAACAGTCAAGGCAGCGCAGTTCGGGATTCGCAAGGTTTAAATATTTATGCCGAGGATGAGGTGCGCTTTTGAATGAGCTCAGTCACTTGGGTTTTTGCTAAGCTATCCTCTAATATAAATATTACCTGGTGTTTATGCTAAAACCCTCAATAGGGATTTCTTCGGTTCGATTGTAAATTGGCAAAGTGCTAAAGTTGGTCTTTTCAAGAGTTTCGCAGTTCCATGCCTTGGTTTGGGCTGCGTTATACAACATGCCTAACGTCATTGCCGTCTTTGCGCGCCGATCTTTAGATCTAAAGAATACGAAAATGTCAGTCCCTTCTGGCTTGAAGTAACGGTAGTGGTCGTAGTCGCCGGATTCAACACCAAAGTGTTCGAAAAAATTCTCCATAAAGTCACTGGCGTCGTCACCATCAAGCCCTAGCTCCCAACTGACTCTAGTAGCGAGGCTGAGAGTCTCGAATGCCTTTCGGCTAAATCCTACATAAAAGTAGATTCTCTCTACAAGATAATCAACTACTTCATAGTTTAGATCGCTTCTATCCATTTTAAAAAACCTGATCTTGTTCATCTACGATAGAATTGTAGGTATTCACCGTTACGTAACCTATTTTGCCAAGCTCGTATGCAGTATAGGACCATCCTATAACGGGTGTTGCTCGTGCGATGAAGCCACCAATGCTTCTTGTCCATCGGAGGTGCGGCGGAAACCATCCTGTAAGAGATGGTGCTCTGAAGTCTCCAGGAAACTTGCGGTTGTTTAGAGTGCGCCGCATTACTATAGACATGACGGAAGTGTTATTAATCGCTCCGCCAGGCTTTGTTCTAGTTGGTATTATGTTGGCGCCTAAGACGATGCCTAATGCAGCCCCTACATCGTCCAGTCCAAATTCCTCCATTGCCACCTCTGTGGCAATAACATAAAGTAGTTCATTTGCAGTTAGTCCGCAGTCACCGTCATAACAATATATTCTCGCCACTTAAAATATCCTTATGCGTAAGTGCTATTTCGTATTTGATCCCAGCCACCGGAGATATGTCCAATTATCAAGCCGGTGGTTCGGCTTTGCTGTGAATACTGCATGCTGACTTTGGCGTAACTAAATCTTATCACCTCCTCTGGAAAACTTGAAGGCGATCGCTCAAATAGATTGCCGGAGGCAACGCCGCTTATGATGACTTCGTCAAACACATATTCCAGATATTTTTGCTTTTCGCCGCCAGCACGACGTACGTACAGCTTCATTTGCTTAATATGTTGCCCTGCGCAACATGCCTCGAGAATCTTAGGGGTCGCAATGTCAACAGCTTTTACAATGCTGAAGTCGCTTAAGTAAACTCGACCAACTGTTGCCCCACCAGCCGAGCTTGCGGTTCTTGACACCGACTGAGCGGCTGACAAGCAAAAAGTGGTAATCTCAACCCAGTTTTTGCAGTCAGAGTCCGTAGACTCTCCACTAATGCCATCAATCCAAAGATATGCATCTATACTCATTCCGGCTCCTTGGAACATCTCTTAATGTAATTTATTGCCGTAGCACGATAGCATAAAGTCTGCCTTTGCGACTCGTGAGCGCCCTTTTCGTCGGCGCAGATTGGCGTCCCGCAACACTGCACTCTGAACTTGCGCCACCACATCCTTGGAGTGGGAACCCGACCAAGTTCGAGTGCCGGTCGATGGACAAGTACCAAGAGCCGTTCACCATGCCGGCCAGCTTTGCCGGGGCGTTGGAAACGCAGCGCGGTACTATTGACCTGAGTGAAACCGTGATCACCTCGCGCATGGGCCTGTACCTGGCAGCAGCCGTGCCGCAGGACTCGACGGTCAAGGCCGCGCAGTTCGGGATACCCAAGATATAGGTGGGCGAGCGGGCCGCTCCGCTACTCTGTCGGAACGCCTCGTTGGCGGCTGAGTGACTGCGGCAGCTTGTTCGGGCATTCCGGGTCTTCGATAAAGCCTCGTCCATCGCAGTGCGTGCAATCGTCACGCACTGCGAATCCGTCCAGGCAGTGAAGGCATCTGATAAATATCGAGTAGCTATGACGCTCCCACAGCGATACGTAGGCCTTGAAGTCGCCTTGTTCGAGGGCTACCGCTGAGGCGTCGACGAGCGCTCGATATTGATCTTCATCGCTCAGGCGTTGATAGCTCACACCGTTGATCTGCCTGGATTGCTCAACCAGCGTCAGCGTCTGGCCGGTTTCGGTGTAGATGTAGCGACCCTCGAGCACGCCGTACTTCTTGTAATCCCTCATGATGAGTTCGTTTTTCTCGTCGAGAAATGCAAAGTGGGCGGCATGGTAGGGCGACTGGTCGGCCTCATGAAGCACGTATCGGGAGTTGAGCAGGCTGCCGACTATTAAGCCGCCCTTGTTGTAGGCCAGATAGTCCGATGCCTGATGCCGCCATTCGTGGTTGCCTTCCTCGGTGAAGTGGCAAAAAGCGGCGCTGGCCAGCTCGAAGAGCTCAAAGCGCTCCAACGGATCGACCAACCCGCCAGCCTGCATGTCTTCGGCCATGCGTGCCAGAAACCGGTAAGTGACCGCGGGGTTTGTCCACTGCCTCCTGTCGTTGAGCCTTTTGTGCCATTCGGCCAAGGCTTCTGAGCTGTTGCTCTCGTTCATGGGGGGATTCTCAATTGCTGTATGGGCATACAGTAGTTGAGTCTTTCAGATTTGGGGAGTGGTGTTCGTCGGCAGGACGCCGGGGAGGGAATGGTGTGCGTAAACCTGTACCACTTTTCGTACCAATCAATGTTCCCTATAGGGGGTTTTAGTGCCATCCAGCAGCGCTAAGACCCCCTAATTACCGCATATGTCATACACCTGCTAATCCGCACATAAGTCCTTACCGGGTTTCCGTTGGGGAGGTGACTGAGAAAGTGCAGTCACCCAGAAACTGACCCAGTGCGGGCATGGTAGTTTTAGATCAAAAAGTTATAAGCGTTTGAGATATATCCCTTGCTGCAGCCCGGCGGGTGCGACTGGACCTATCAAGATTGCTAGTGATGGTTCAATGCCCAGGCAGCGCATGATTCAGCCAAATAGCACCTGCTGCTACCAGGACGGGATAGTGCAATGGACGCAAACACTTGGGTTTCGATGAGGGAAATAAACTCTGAGCGGGATCTGATCGCGGGGGAGAATCTACAGATCACTCTTATCAATACCGCAAGGGGAGAACCGGTAGAAACCGTTCGGTTCTCTCCGACGCCTGCAGTGGGGCAGTACGAGTGGACGAAAGCTTTCGCAGATCACATCAACGCTACGGCCGTGCACCTACGTGCAGGCGTCCGGCAGACCGATGGGACATTCAAGACCGAGCACAGCAGTTACTTGAATAAAATATGGACAGATTCAGCGCCTGATCGTGTTGCGCTCACCACCGCATGCCGTTTCAATCAGTGGTCGGATCTATATACAGTCAACGCGGTAGGCGCGTTGCCTGAAGGTACAACTATCACGTGTAATCTTCTCAACAAGTCGACAGGCGACCTCTACCAGACCGTTCAATGTCATGTCCCGACTGAGCGTTTGGGCAGATATTGGTGGCCTGCTTATTTGAGCGAGACGATTAACAACAGAGGAGAGCTGCTACGCGCTGGAGAAAAGGATGACGCCCAGAAAAAGTTTGTTCCTATTGGCAGCAGTTTTCGTAACCACGTTTGGGCTCCGGCCGGATTACCGCTGACGCTCGAATTCGATGTCGGCTTTTCGCCAGCCGCATTGGCAAGTGCCGCGCAGGTGTTTACGCGTCTTTGTGATCAGATACCCAAGTCTATTCCGTCTGCGCAGGATATAGACGTCTGGTTGAGCGGTTTTTCTGACGGTAAGTTTCGAGACATCACCTACCCCGCGCAAGGTTCGACAGTCGAGGATATCAGTGGGCTCAATCTGCATCTGGACAGGGCCTTCAGAATCGCCTGCTATCTCTTCAGTCAGGCAACTGCATCGCCTGCGCATTATCTGTCTCATGCGCTGGAAGCCCTGAACTTTTACGCCAGACAGGACTACAAAATCAGCTGGTGGAATCGACAGATTGGTCTTGCCAAAAAGGCTGGCCGCACGGCTGTGCTGCTCGCCAAACATTTGACCGGCTCAGAGCTGATCAAGCAGTTCATTCCCTACGCCATGAAGACCACAAACACCTATGCCTACACCCAGACTGGCGCCAATCTGGCTGACTTTGCGTCCGTTCAGATTCTGTGGAGTGTCAGCGCATGGAAGAACTCTGGGCAGGGCAGCTATTTACTGTATCTGCGCGCTGCGGCAGATGTGCTGTCCGGGCTGTGCCAGCCAGTCGAACGCGAGGGCAAGGAGCATGGAGAAGGGGTAAGCGTGGATTACGCTATCAATCAACACAATGCCCTCAACGGCAGTCAGTACTGCATGCAGCTTTACTCAGGATCCTATGGCGCTGAGTTGTTGAACAGAATTGTTGAAGGTGCAGTGGTGCTGGTCAGCGAGTTTTCACTCACAGCGACTGCAATGTCTGAACTGGTCAATGTTGTGGTGGAGGGTATGGGATGGATGGGCTACGCCAGCCGTATGGATTTCCACGTCAATGGAAGGGCGATCAGTCGCGGTGTTCCTTCCAATGCTCACATTGCGAAATGGGCTGAAGTACTGTTGCCCTTTGCAGATACTGCCAACAAAGAAGCACTCAATGAATTGATTCGACGCACAATTGGCGATGAATCAAACAACCAATACTACAGCGGTGGACGTCTTTTTTGGGTCAATGACTATCTGGCCCATATCGGCTCTCACTACTGTGTGTGGGCCAAGGCGATTTCCACTCGTACAGTGGGTGGAGAAAGTGGCAACGGCGAGAACCCGAAAGGTTATTACATGGGCGCGGGCACCTGCTTTCTGACTCATCATGGCAAAGAGTATGAGGGCATCCAGCCGGTCTGGGACTGGCAACGTCTACCGGGTACGACCGTCGAACAAGTTCCGAATTTCAAATGGCCCAATACTGCCTGGGGGGTAAACATGTGGGGATCTCACGACTTTGCAGGAGGCGTGAGTGATGGAAAGAGAACCCTTCTGTCCATGGAGTTGTCCAGAAAAAACGTGACTCATGCCTATAAGACGGTCATGGCGACCGATGATCGTGTGACTTGCATGGGGACCGGAATTGATACTCGCTCTGTCATGTTTCCGGTGGTTACCTGTGTCAATCAGTGCATTGCACGTGGTCCGGTGAGGTACCTGACGATCGACAATCAAGAGCATACACTTGAGCAGGGCTCGCTGACGGCTGACAATATTCAGGCCGTTTACCATGATGGCTTCGTCTATACGCTGGCATATTTCCGCTCTCGCCCTACCGTGACTATCGAGGTGAAAAGCCGCAGCGGTGCCTGGTCTGACATCAATATCAACGGCTCCCCCTATACGGTGACACTGCCTGTTTTTTCGCTTTGTATCCACCATCAAAAAGGTGAGAACGGCTCTTACTGCTATAGCGTCAGTCCTTCAGAAGATCTCTTGGACGGGGCGCTCCTGCCAACAGCTACCGTATTCGAAGCCGGCATGGCTGATGAACACATCGTGTACGATGGCGAGGCCGTAATGGTAAGTTGTTTCGATGCGGAGTTAACGCGCAGATGGGCGCAGGAAGCCGGCCATGGCTTCTATCCGGAACAACCGTGCGTTTATATTGCAGAACAGCAGGACGCGCAGGTTAAATTGACCTGCGCCGACCCCACGCAGACCCTGGAAAACTTGGCATTTGTCATCAAGGCAGATGAGCGGGGCACGCCACTGGTCAGGCTGGTAGTACGCCTGCCGCAGGGTGATGAACGAGGGCGCTCTGTAACCGTCAACTTCTTGATTGATTAGTTGATGTCCGCAAGGAGAAGAGACGGGTATCAATAGCCCGTCATCTCCAGATACCCGACTCCCTCCTGGCTACCGCTGAACCTCACCGGGCCTTCCCAGTAGGGAATACTGGTGCCCATCCAGGCCTTGGAATTCAGCGCTTCGGTGGTGATGTTCAGGTTCCTGCCGGGAATTTTGATTGCCCAACGGGTCGGTACCTGATGCTCGCCTATTGAGGTCTCCGTGAGTGGTTCAAGGCCGATTTCATTGGCGTGCAGCAAACTTGTCGTGCCATCGGCGCTGATCCAGTTGCCGGTCAGGTAGGGTGTGCCGTCCTTGTGGCGGATGCGGTAAAGCATCAAGCGGTCGCCGCCTGCCAGTTGCAGCGAGAACCAGTCCCAGCCGCTCTGGTTGGCGGTCAGTGGCTGGCTGCTCCACTCCCGGTCCAGCCAGGCGTTACCGGTGACTTGATAGGTTTTTCCTTCAATTAGCACACTGCCTTTGGCGTCGAAGAAAGGCTGGCTGTAGTAGTACGACGCCTGGCCCGCTTCCGATTTCTGGCTGTAGCCTTGTTCGCCCTGCAACACCAGCGGCTTACTGGAGGTCAGGTGCAGGTCGTAGCGGAAATCCTTGCCGCTTGCCTTGAGTTGCATCGATGCGAGCGGGTCTCCGGTTTGAGCAGTGCTTGTGAATGCCCAATCGTCGATCCACGCCGAGAAGGGCGCCGACGTCACGTTTGCCTGGCCGACTCCACCCCGTGCATAACGCTCTGCCACGTAATGGCCGCTGCTTGATGTGGCTGCTGCATGGCCCAGCCAGATCGTGCCTTCGTTCCAGCCACTGCCGGTCTGTTGGCCGGGTCGCAGGGCATTGCGGAACAAGGTCCACTGCACGCCGAGCTGCTGGCCCGCGTCGTCCTTGAGGGTGGCGGTGATGTACCACCACTCGATACGAAAGCCGGGGTGCTGGCCGTGGTCCTGCGGGAATGAAAAGACCTTGCCGGGTGTCACCTGCGCATAGCTGTCGGCCGTATTGCCCAGACCGGCGAAACCGCTTTCAGGCTGCGGTTTGTCGTCGCAGGCGGTGAGCAGCGCTGCGACGACCAGCGGCATCAGCCATTTACTGTTCATTGGCGAATGTCCTGATTAGATCCGCTGGACGGCTGCGATACAACTTCAGCAGCGGCCAGGCCGAGGCCAGCAAAGTCGCCAGCATCGCCAGTGCCATCAAGTGCATAAGTTGCAGCGGGAACACCTGAAGCGGCAGGCGCCAGCCAAAGGCGCGAACGTTGATCACCGCATCCAGGCACCAGGCCAGTAACAGCCCCAGTGGTAGCGCGAGCACCAGTGTCAGGACCGCCAGCAGCCAGGTCTGTCCCAGGTTGAGCAGCATCAGTTGCCGTCGCGTGACACCCAGCGCCCACAATGGGGCGAGCTGCCCGAGGCGGCTCTGGCTCTGGGTCAGCAGGCTGATGAACAGCGCCACGCCAGCCACGCCCAGTGTCAGGCTGTTGAGTGCGGCAGTGGCGGCAAACGTACGTTCAAAGACCTGGCTCGACCACCCCTCGAGCTGGCTCTGATCGATGATGTGATTATCGTCCAGCTTGAAACGCGCTTGCAGCCGGGTGACCAGCGACGGGATTGTCGCCTGATCGACCCTCAGGTTGAAACGCACCGGCATCGATTGCGGCCAGTGGGCGAGCAGGTGCCGGGAGTTGACCAGCAGATGGCCCTTGGGGTTGCCATAGTCGGCATAGATCCCGACGATGCGTGGGGTCCACTTGCCAGTGGGCACCGGGATACTCAGCGTATCTTCCAGCCCCAGTTGAAGGCGGCGGGCCAATTGTTCGCTGAGCATGACTGTGTCTTCATCGCGCAACAGATTCCACGGATCACCGGCGACGGATTCCAGCAACGCCCAATGCTGGCGATAGGTGTCGTGATCGATAACGCCAAACAGGTCCGCAGGCCAGCCCTGAACTTGCACCGGCACTTGCCAGTTGGGCAGCACGGCGCCGATATCCTGTTGCTGGCTCAGCCAGGTGTTCAGCGGCTCGGCCTGCTCCGGATTCTGCGGGCTGACATACAGTTCGGCGGTCAGGCGTTGCTCCAGCCAACTGTTGAACGTCTGACGAAAACCCGACGTCATGCTGCCTGCGCCGATGTTCGCGGCCATCGCCAGCAGCAGGGCCATCAGCGCCAGACTCAGGGCGGGCAACTGTTGACGGCAATCCGCCAGAAACCACTGCCCGAGCACCGAGCGGCTGCGCGTCAACAGACCGCCAAGCATGGTGTCCAGCAAAACCGGCAGGGCCAGCGCGGCACTGAGCAGCAGGGCGGACATCATCACAAACCCCAGCATCAGACTGGTGCCGAATAACAGCGCGCTCACGCCCACCAACGCGCCCAGCACCGCCACCCACGCCTGGCGCTGCAACCATCGCGCATGCGCTTGCTGCCATGCCTGGGCATCGGCCAGTGCCAGCAACGGCAGGCGCGCAGCCCGCAACAGGCTATTGGCACCGGCCAGCAACGCGCCAAGCAGACTCAGGCCGATACCGCTCAGCCACCACCACAGACTGAGGTTCAACTGGCCGGCGACTTCCGCGCCGTACAAGCCGCGCAGACTGGCCGCGACATCCGGCAATAACAGGCTGGCCAACAGATAGCCGCTGACCACGCCGAAAATACCGCCCAACAGAGCCAGTGCGCCCAACTCTACGCCCAGCGCAGCTATCAACAGGCGTGCGCTGACGCCACAGGCACGCAAGTTACGCAACAGCCCACGGCGCTGTTCGAGGGCCAGGCCAATGGCCGCGTGGACAATGAACAGGCCGACGATGAAGGACAGCACCCCGAGCGCATTCAGATTGAGGTGGAAGCTTTCGGTGAGACGCTCCAGATTGTTTTCTTCGCCGCTTTTCTTGATCACCAGCAGGTCATTCAGGGCTGCCGGTAGCGCAGGGTTTTGCCGGGCAAAATCCTTGGCCAGCAGCATTCCGGACAATTGCCCCGGCTGGCCCAATAACGGTTGCGCAAAGCCTATGTCAGTCAGCAAAACGCCGGGCGCCATGTCGAGTTTAGCGTGCAAGGGGGGCAGCGGAACGCCGGTTTCGGTCAACGGTTGCTGGCCTTCTTCGAGCCCCAGCGCTTGCAGGGTCTGCGGCGCAATCCAGGTCATGCCCGGCGGCGTGAGGAAGTCCACGACCTGTTCGGCGTTCAGCGTCTGCCCGGCCAGTGTCGAGCCGGTCGGCAAAGTCACCGGCTCGATACCCATCAGTTGCAGGCGACGGTCTTCGCGCCCTTGAAGCACGATACGGCCTTGCAGCATGGGCGATACGGGCCAGCCTTCGCGGCGCAACCCGATAAACAATGCCTGCGGGAACAGCCCGCCGCTGCTGGCGGCGATACGGGTCTGCGGCTCGCCGCCAATCAGCTGGCTGGCGCGCTGGTAGCTTTCCCGTGCCTGACTATTGAGCGCCTGCACGCCGGTCAGCAGTGCGGTGGCCAGCCACAGGCCGGTCAGCACGCTGAAAAACTGCACGGGGTGACGTCGCCAGTGGCTCAGCAATGCGCGCAGCGTCCAGTAGAAAACCCGCATCAGCGCTCGCCTTCGACAGCCAGACGACCGAGATGCAGCACCACTTTGCGCGCCAGTCGGTCAGCGACCCGCGGGCTGTGGGTGACCATCAACAGGCTAGTGGGGCTGTCGGCGAGCACATCCAGCAGCAGTTGCAGCACTTCGTCGCTGGTGGTCTCGTCGAGATTGCCGGTGGGCTCGTCAGCCAGCAGCAGGCTGGGCCGTGAAGCGAGGGCGCGACCTATCGCTACCCGCTGCTGTTGTCCGCCGGACAGTTGCTCGGGATAGCGATTCAGCAGCGTGCCCAGACCCAGACGCTCGATCAGGCGCGCCTGCCAGAGCGCATCGAATCGCCCGGCCAGCCGTGCCTGGAACGCCAGATTGTCAGCGATTTTCAGGCTGCCAATCAGGTTGAACTGCTGAAACACCAGACCGATTTCAGTCCGCCGCCAGTTCGCCAGCTGGCTTTCGTTCATCAGGTCCAGACGCTGGCCTGCAACCTCGATGCTGCCGTCATCGACCTGATCAAGGCCCGCGACCAGATGCAGCAAGGTGCTTTTGCCACTGCCGGATTCGCCCATCAACGCCAGGCTTTCGCCCTGTGTCAGGTGCAGGTCCACGCCCTTTAATACATTCAGCGGCCCCTGTGCCGTGGTGTAGCGCTTGAATACGTTTCGCACTTGCAGCATGAGCGGCTCAATGGTTCTGACTGAGTTAAAAGAGTAGCGCCTGAGCGCAAGCGCGTCGCGACCAGATATCAGCTATCGTGCGACGCTCCGCGTCGTCATGCCGTTCAGGACGCTCTGCGTCCTCTTTGCTACGCAGAGCGTCGCGACCTGCATTCCCGAACGACAATCATAAAGCTACTTCCCGCCGCCGCGAATCAGCCCGCGCAGGGCAAACCGGTTAGGGTGACAGGCTTCGGCAACGCTACGCGGCAAGGGCAGAGGTTCGTTATCGAGCCAGGCGGCGATCAGTTCGCCACACAGCGGCGCGGTGATCAGCCCGCGCGAACCGTGGCCGCTGTTGACGTACAGGCCGTCCAGCCACGGGCAGGCGATGTTGGGCACCTGGCGCGCGTCCTTGCCCAGGGCAGCATAGGCCTGAAGGAATGCTTCGCGATCGGCCAGCGGCCCGACGATGGGCAGGTAGTCCGGGCTTGTACAGCGAAAGGCTGCGCGACCCTGCAATTGCTCGGGCGACAAATCGGCGGTCTCGAGGCGTGAAGTGAGGTCTTCTGAAATCTCCCGCAACAGCCCCAGATTGTCCAGATGATCGGCCAGGTTGAGGGTCAGATCAGTACTGCTGAAATCGAAACTGGCACCCAGTGTATGTTCGCCCAGACGCGCCGGAGCCACATAACCCTCGGCGCACACCACACTGCGCAATGCCGCGCTGGCCTGAGTCTGCGGCAAACGGGTGATCTGCCCGCGGATGCGTTTGAGCGGTAAATCGGCGCTCTGCGAAAACTGCTTGATATCCGCCGCCCCGGCCAGCACGACGACTGGCGCGCTGGCGATCAGTTGCTCTGCGTTCCAGGCCTGCCATTGACCTTCCACACGTCGCAGTTGCAACGCCTGATGATGAGTCATCAGACGAATATTCGGGTGCTCGACCTGCGCATTGCACAAGGCAGGCGGGTGCACCCAGCCGCCTTCGGGGTAAAACAGCCCGCCACTGTTCAGCGCAACGCCGCTTTGCGCCTCGGCTGCCGGTTGGTCGAGCAAGCGCAGGAGGGATTCGGGGAAAGCATCGACCAGTTGTTTCTGGCGTTGTGCCTCCGTGTCGTCGAAGGTCAGTTGCAGCACGCCGCAAGCGTCCCAGTCGACACCGCGCTGCAAGCGTTCAAGCAGCCTTCGCGTGTGGCCAAAACCACTGAGGATCAACTGTGAAAGCGCTGTGCCATGCGCCGATAACTTCAGGTACAGCGCGCCCTGCGGGTTGCCGGATGCTTCCTGCGCCGGTGCGGCGTGGCGCTCCAGCAGGCTGACCTGCCAACCCCGCTGCGCCAGGCTCTGCGCCGTGGCGCAGCCTGCCAGCCCTGCGCCGATCACCAGCGCCTTGCGCTCGCCGCTAATCGGAGCGGGGCGGGCGAACCAGGGTTTGGCGGCAGGAGAGGGTGCAGCATCTTCAGGCCAGGCGATAAACGCGCCGCGCAGCACTTCCCATTTATGACCGATGCCCGGCACCCGCTTCATTTTGAAGCCTGCTGCGTTCAGCGAGCGCCGCACCCAGCCGGTGCTGGTAAACGTGCCTATCGTGGCGCTCGGTGCAGACAGGCGCGCCAGTTCGGCAAACAGTTCGGGTGTCCACATTTCCGGGTTTTTCGCTGGCGCAAACCCGTCGAGAAACCACGCATCAATCTGCCCGTCCAGCTGCGGCAGCATCTGCAGCGCGTCACCAATCAGCAGGGTCAGGGTCACGCGGCCGTCATCGAATACCAGACGCTGAAAGCCTTCATGCACAGCCACATATTGATCGAGCAATTGACCCGCGAACGGCCACAGCTCTGGCCACAACGCCAGGGCACGCTGCAGGTCGGCGCGGCTCAGCGGGTATTTCTCGACGCTGACGAACTGCAGGCGCGCATTGGCGGGCGCGCACTCGTCGAACAACTGCCAGGCACAGAGGAAATTCAGCCCGGTGCCGAATCCGGTTTCACCAATGATCAGCCTGCCGTCCTCCGGCAGCTCGCTGAAACGCCGACGCAGGTCGTTCTGGACCAGAAACACATGGCGCGTCTCGTCCAGACCGGACTCGGTGGAAAAGTAGACATCGGAGAAATCGCGGGAACGCGGGTTGCCTTGTTCGTCCCAGTCTATCCGGGCGTGGCGGGTAATGGTCATGTCAGGCTCAGCGGTGGCAGTGGGCGCATTTTAGCCGTGTGCGAGGATAAAAGTGCGATCACTGCTGCGCCGATTGACCGATGCCCGCAATCGGTGGTCAGAATGCTCACTGAGGGTTGTCCACCGGGCGTTCTCTGAGCCATCCCCAATCAGGAGTTGTGCATGTTTGAATCCGCTGAAATCGGTCATGCCATTGACGACGAGACCTACGAAGCTGCTTTGCCCGAGTTGCGCGAAGCCTTGCTGGAAGCGCAGATAGACCTGCACGAGCAGGCCGGTCGGCAGATCATCGTATTGATCAACGGCATAGAGGGCGCAGGCAAGGGCGAGACCGTCAAACTGCTCAGCGAATGGATGGACCCGCGCCTGATCGAGGTACGCACCTTCGATCAGCAGACCGACGAAGAGCTGGCCCATCCACCCGCCTGGCGTTACTGGCGACAACTGCCTGCCAAGGGGCGCATGGGAATCTTCTTTGGTAACTGGTATAGCCAGATGTTGCAGGGCAGGGTCCACGGGCGTTTCAAGGACGCGGTGCTCGATCAGGCCATCAGCGGTGCCGAGCGATTGGAAAAGATGCTCTGCGATGAAGGCGCGCTGATCTTCAAGTTCTGGTTTCACCTGTCAAAAAAACAGATGAAGCTGCGCCTCAAGACCCTCAAGGATGATCCGCTGCACAGCTGGCGCATCAGCCCGCTGGACTGGCAACAGTCCAAGACTTACGACAAGTTCGTGCGCTTCGGTGAGCGGGTGCTGCGTCGTACCAGCCGCGAATATGCGCCTTGGCATGTGATCGAAGGCGTGGACGCCAATTACCGCAGCCTGACGGTCGGCCGTCTGCTGCTGGAAGGCATGCAGGCCGCGCTGAACAAAGTCGAGCCCGAGCCCGCTGCGCTCACCGTTGGCCCGTTGGCGATCCATGACAATGAGTTGACCCTGCTGGACAGCCTCGACCTGAGCCTGCACCTGAGCAAGGACGACTACCAACAGCAGCTCATCACCGAGCAGGCTCGCCTGTCCGGCAACATGCGCGACAAACGCATGAAAAGCCATGCACTGGTGGCCGTGTTCGAAGGCAACGACGCGGCAGGCAAGGGCGGCGCGATACGTCGTGTTGCAGCGGCGCTCGACCCGCGTCAGTACGCTATCGTACCGATTGCTGCACCGACTCAGGATGAACGTGCTCAGCCGTATTTGTGGCGTTTCTGGCGGCAGATACCGGCGCGCGGCAAATTCACTATTTTTGACCGCTCGTGGTACGGCCGGGTGTTGGTCGAGCGGGTCGAGGGCTTTTGCAGCGAGTCCGACTGGAAGCGCGCTTACGCCGAAATCAATGACTTCGAAGAGCAGCTCACGGACGCAGGCATTGTGGTGGTCAAATTCTGGCTGGCCATCGATCAGCAGACCCAGCTGGAACGTTTTCAAGAGCGCGAAAAGATCCCGTTCAAGCGTTACAAGATCACCGAAGACGACTGGCGCAACCGCAAGAAATGGCCGGATTACCGCCAGGCAGTGGGCGACATGGTGGATCGCACCAGCACCGAAATTGCGCCGTGGACACTGATCGAGGCCAACGACAAGCGCTGGGCGAGGGTCAAGGTGTTACGCACGATCAACGAGGCGCTGGAAAAGGCGTTTAGTAAAGACAAGAAGAAGTGATCGTCTGAACCGCGTGCCTGTCTGCATCGGCACTGGCGGGCGCAGCGGGGCATCATTTGCGAGGCGGGCGCGTTTTCTGCCTGATGATGTAAATGGTCACCAGCACCGCGCTGGTCAGCATGAAAGTTCGTGCCCAAGGCTGTGCGATCAGGTAGCACGACAGGCTGATCTCAGCCACATCAGGCCGATTGCGTACACCTTGCCCTTGAGCGGGATGCCGTTGCCTTCAAGGTAGTCTCGAATCCATGGGCCAAGCCGCGGGTGGTCGACCAGCCAGTGGTAGAAACGTGGAGAGCTGCGCGCGAAGCATGCAGCTGCCAGCAGCAGAAAGGGCGTGGTGGGCAGCACCGGCAGGAATATCCCGATGACGCCCGATACCACGCTCAACCAGCCAACCGCTATCAGCAGATAGCGCACCGAGCGGTGACGGCTGGTGCGCGGTGGGTCTTGCGCCATAGGCGCAGACTCAGTGGTGGCGGGGCTTGAGGATCGCCGGCTTTTCGTCCGGAGCCTGGCAGAGCAGGTACAGGGCGGTCAGTGCTTCGGGGATCTGCACGATCATGTCGTCCATCAGGTTGGCGTCCTGGGCGATGTCGGCGAACTCCGGCTGCTCGTCGAACAGACCCGAACCGACCATGATCGGCAGGAGCATTTCGCTGACTTCTTCCTCGGCACTTTCGAACCAGGCGTTTTCACGCAGGAACACGCCTTCCATGAAGCCGATGCACCAGCCACGCAGGTCCGAATCATCCGGATCGTCGCCCAGGTCGAGATCACACGGCAGTTCGAACTCTTCGTCCGACGCCAGCTGGCGGGCAATGTGTGCCTTGAGTGCGATCAGCGTGGCTTCGACCTCTGTCTGTTGCGCCTCGCTGCTGTACTGCGGCGGCTCGGAGAACAGCGCGTCGATCCACTCGCGCTCCGGCACGTCTTCGGCACAGATGGACAGGGCGGTCAGGTAGCCATGAGCGGCCACGTAGTCCAGTGCTTCTTCGTGCAGTTCATCTGCATCGAGGAAGACTTGCAGGCGGGTTAATTGCTCAGCGAAGGACATGGAAGCGCTACCTTGAAAATAAACGATGCTGGATTCTAGGCCCTGAGCGTCCTTGGCGCCAGCGCGCAGGCCAATTGCGGTTAATTTCGACCGCTCATGTCCGAGCCATCCATTGCTCCCGAGCGCTCGGGTATACTCCCCCGTTTTGCAGTGCAGCAGGATATTCCGGGGTTTTTATGCTTGAGCAGGCACAACGCGTACTTAAAGACATCTTCGGTTACGACAGCTTTCGTGGTCGCCAGGGTGCCATTATCGAGCGTGTAGCCAACGGTGGCGATGCACTGGTGCTGATGCCGACCGGTGGTGGCAAGTCCCTGTGTTTTCAGGTGCCGGGGCTGTTGCGTGAGGGGCTCTGTGTGGTCGTCTCGCCGCTCATTGCGCTGATGGACGATCAGGTCGCCACGCTGGATGAACTCGGTGTGTCCGCTGCTGCGCTCAACTCCACCCTCAGTGCCGAGCAACAGCGCGAACTGGCTAACCGCATTCGCCTGGGCGAAGTGAAAATGCTCTACCTCGCCCCGGAGCGCTTGGTGCAGCCGCGCATGCTGTCGTTCCTGCAAAACCTTCAAATTGCCCTGTTTGCCATTGATGAAGCGCACTGCGTATCGCAATGGGGTCATGATTTCCGCCCTGAGTACCTGCAACTGGGGCAACTGGCCGAGCTGTTTCCGGATGTGCCGCGCATTGCGCTGACTGCCACCGCCGACAAGCGTACCCGTGAAGAAATCGTCACGCGCCTGCACCTGCAGAACGCCGAGCGCTTTCTGTCCAGCTTCGACCGGCCAAACATCTTCTATCGCATCGTGCCCAAGGAACAGCCGCGCAAACAGCTGCTGGCGTTCCTCTCCGAACGGCGCAGCGATGCTGGCATTGTCTACTGCCTGTCGCGCAAGAAAGTCGATGAAGTGGCCGTATTTCTGAGCGAAAACGGCTATCCCGCGCTGCCGTATCACGCCGGGCTGCCCTCGGAAACACGTGCTGCCAACCAGAAACGCTTCCTTAATGAGGAAGGGCTGATCATGGTGGCGACCATCGCGTTCGGCATGGGCATCGACAAACCCAACGTGCGTTTTGTTGCGCACATGGACCTGCCCAAATCGCTTGAGGCCTACTATCAGGAAACCGGCCGGGCCGGGCGTGATGGCCTGCCTGCCGATGCCTGGATGGCTTACGGTCTGCAAGACGTGCTGATGCTCAAGCAGATGTTGCAGAACTCCGAAGGTGACGAGCGCCATAAGCGTCTGGAGCAGCACAAGCTCGACGCCATGCTCGCCCTGTGCGAAGAAACCCGTTGCCGCCGACAGACCCTGCTGGCCTATTTCGACGAAGACATGCCCAAGCCATGCGGGCATTGCGACAATTGCGTCGATGGCGTGCAGACCTGGGATGCCACCGAGCCTGCGCGTCAGGCGCTGTCGGCCATCTACCGTACCGGCCAGCGTTATGGCGTCGGTCATCTGGTCGATGTGCTGCTGGGCAAATCCAACGACAAGGTAGAAAGCTTCGGCCATCAGCATCTGTCGGTGTTCGGGGTCGGCAAGGCACGCACCGAGGCCGAGTGGCGCTCGCTGTTCCGCCAACTGGTGGCGCGCGGGCTGGCAGACATCGACCTTGAAGGCTATGGCGGCCTGCGCTTGAGCGACACGTGCCGGCCTTTGCTGCGTGGCGAAGTTACTCTGGAACTGCGCCGCGACCTCAAGCCACAAACCACTTCAAAGAGCAGTTCCGGCAGCCCGGCGAGCCAACTGGTGCGCGGCGAAGAGCGCGAGCAGTGGGAGGCCTTGCGTGCCTTGCGGCGCAAGCTGGCCGAGGAACATGCCGTGCCGCCTTACGTCATTTTCCCGGACTCGACCCTGCTGGAAATGCTGCGCAGCAAACCCGGATCAATGGCCGAGATGGCCCGAGTGGGCGGCGTGGGCGCGCGCAAGCTGGAGCGTTACGGCGAGGCCTTTCTTGAAGTGCTCAGTGGCAAGGCCGAGGCACCACGGGTGGTGGCCGATGTACGCCACGAGCTGATCAGCCTGGCGCGTGCCGGTATGACCCCCACGCAGATTGCCGGTCAGTTGCAGTGCTCGGAAAAGAATGTCTACACCCTGTTGGCCGAGGCCATCGGCAAGCAGCAGCTGTCCATCGAGCAGGCACTGGACTTACCGGAAGACCTGTTGGGCGAGGTTCAGGATGCCTTTCTCGATGGCGAAGGAGAACTACCACCGGTGTCGGCGATTGCCGAGCAGTTTGCCGGGCGGGTGCCGGAGGGCGTTTTGTATTGCGTGCGAGCGGCGTTGCAATCGGAATTTGAGGTATAACAGCGTGCGACGAAACGTCACCGTCCCGCGCTTGCCTGAACATAAGGACCATGCTTAGCTCGCTAATAATTAGTTTGAATCATGAGTTTCCTTATGCCATTGACTGATGAACACCGTTTCGGGATGCAACTCGGACATCTCACCCGGGGCTGGCGCGCCGAACTGGATCGTCGGCTTGCCGATCTTGGCCTGTCTCAGGCGCGTTGGCTGGTCCTGCTGCACCTCGCCCGGTTCACCGAGCCGCCCACCCAGCGCGAGCTTGCGCAAAGCGTGGGCGTCGAAGGGCCGACCCTGGCGCGTTTGCTCGACAGTCTTGAAAAGCAGGGCCTGGTTCAGCGCCAGGCGGTGGTCGAGGATCGACGCGCGAAAAAGATCCTGCTCAGTGATACTGCCTTGCCACTGATTGAAAAGATTGAAACCATCGCCAATGTGCTGCGTATCGAGCTGTTCGAGGGCGTGAGCGAGGAAGATTTGCGCGTCAGCATGCGGGTGCACTCGCAGATTCTGGCCAATCTGGAAAGATCCTGAGACGAAGCCGGGCGTTCTCAACCATAATCGTGCAACGGATACTGAAGTCCAACTGATTACGTGAGAAGCCTGCTGTGGTTTCTATAAGGGTTCGCATGCTGAAGAGTTCACTGGCTGCTGTCGAAGGTGCAGGTCGCAGGGCGCGCGGGGTGTTTTGCAAGAGCGTCATAGCGGCGTCATTGCTGGCCTGCTCTACGCTGGCGTCTGCGTTGGGGCTGGGTGAAATCACCCTGCACTCGGCGCTCAACCAGCCGCTGAATGCCGAGATCCAGCTGCTGGAGACTGGTGGTCTGAGCAACGAAGATGTTGTCGCCAGGCTCGCGTCGCCCGAGGCTTTTGCCAAGGCGGGCATAGAGCGGGTGTTCTTTCTCAACGACCTGCGCTTCACCCCTGTGCTGCGCGGCGATCGCGGCGTGATCCGGGTGGTATCCACTAAACCGGTCACCGAACCCTACCTGAGTTTTCTCGTCCAGTTGGCGCGGCCGAATGGCGATTTGCTGCACGAATATACGGTGTTGCTTGATCCTGCCACCTCACCGCAAGGTCTGGCCGCCACGCGCAGCCGCAACACGCAACGTTCGACGGCCTCGGCGCAGGAAAGCCGCATGCCGGTCGCGCCACCGGCCGCCGTGCAGGGCAAGCATTACACGGTTGCCAATGGCGATACCCTGAATGGCATTGCCAGCCGCTTACAAGGGCCGGGCAACAAGGTTTCGGCAAGCCAGCTGGCAGACGGCATTCGTTTGCTCAATCCGCAGGCATTCGCGGCGGGCGCCGGTTCCGCGCTTAAAGTTGGCCAGGATTTGTTGCTGCCCGATTCCGCGATATTGCCAAGTGCCGCTGCGCCTGCCGCCAGCCCGGAGGCGTCGTCACCCAAGCCTGCCGAGTTGCAGCGCACCGCCGAGCAACTGTCGGCGGCCGCCATTGAAAACCAGCAACTGGCTCAATCGCTGGAGGCGCTCAAAGCCCAGACTCAAGAACTGCAAGAGCAGATGAGTGGCAAGGACAAGCAAATCACCGCGCTGCGCAGTGATCTTGCCGTTGCGCAATCCGCTGCCCGACCTGCCACGCCTGCCGCACCTGCAATAACTCCGGCTACTCCTGCTCAAGCGGCCGCTGCCCCGACGCCAGGCACCGATTCATTCCTGAGCCTGCCGATACTGCTTGCTGCCGTGTTGATTGTGCTTCTGCTTGTAGCGTTTGCTTATTCGAGACGACGCCAGCAGCGCAAACAGTCCGCAGCACCTGCTGTTGCGCCGGATGAGCAACTGATCAAACCTGCTCAGGCGACCATGCTTCCGGTGTTCGAAGTGCCCGCCGTTGCGCCACAGCCCGTGGTGCAGCCACCACCGACCCCGGCAGCGACCAAACCACCGGCAGCGCAACGTTCGGCTGGCTCTACGCCGGATGCGCTGGACGGCGTCAGCATTTACATCGCCTACGGGCGCTTTACCGAGGCGATGGGCATTCTGCGCAGCGCCCTGGAAAAGCAGCCGGAGCGTGATGACATTCGCATCCGCTTGCTGGAATTGCTGGCGGAGCAGGGCGACGGCAGCGGTTTTGTTCGGGAAGAGCAATCAGCGCTGGAGCACGGTGTTGATCCGCAGACCATTCAAGACATCCGCGACCGCTTTCCACAAATCAAGGCCGCCGAAGTTGCGCCTGTGGCGGCGGTCGTCCCTGCCGCTGCGGTCGCGGCTACCACGCTGTCTTTCGAAAAGTCCGAGCCCGAGCCAGAGTCTGCCGCCTATCTGCAGCCCGACCTGGAGCCTGAACCCGCGGCGCAGCTGGACGAAACCGCCGCAGCGGCGCTGAATCCGCAGGACGAGTTTCAGTTGAACCTCGATGACCTGTCGATGGATGCCGACTGGGATCTGGTCGATCCGTTCGACAGCCCGCCGCCGCGCATCAAGCCAGCAGCGGCGACTGCTGCGCCAGCGCCCGCTGACGTCGACCCTGGTTTTTCTTCGGACCTGACTCAACTGCCGGAAGTCTTTGAGCTCTCGGATGAGCAGTTCCTCAGTGATTTCTCCGAGCCCGATGTCATCGAGCCCATCGAAGTGGTGGCACCTGCCGCCGCTGACGACCTGAGCGATGACTTTCTCGACAGTTTCATGAGCGACGACGCAGAGTTCGACCTGCTGGACCTTGAAGAGCCACCACTCAGCCAGATCAATCAGGCGCAGGTGCTGATCGAGGAGGGCGATCTCGAGTCGGCTCGTGAAATTCTGCAACAGGTCATTGCCGAGTCCGACGAGGAGCATCGGCGCATGGCGCGGGAACTGTTGGCGGGCATCAGCTGAACCCGTTGTTTTCTTGAGCAGGCGTGACCGGTCTGGCGTTTAACGAAAGATCGGCCGAATGCCCCGGCATTTCGGATACGCCACGCAGCCCCAGAACTCACCGGCATTCTTGCCGGTGCGGGCCACCTTGATCACCATGGTTTTTTTACAGTGCGGACACGCGGGCGCTGCGGGCGCTGCGGGCTCTGCCGGCAGCTTTGGCGTGGCCGGTTCATGACGCTTTTCCGGGCGTTTGGCGCGGCTGGTTTTGACAGGCTTTTGCGGTTGCGGTGAATGCACTGCGGGTTTGGTGGGCTGCGCATGCTGTTGCTGATCCGCTGTCTGGCCGGCAACCCTGCTCAGTAGCCTGCGAAATATGCGGATCAATGCCGCCAGAGCAGATGTCGTGTTGCGTGCCATAAAGGTGCCTTGAGTCGCGTCGCGTTCAGGGGCGGCATGGTGCAGGCATCCTCGTCAGGACGCAAACTCCTACTTGGCGATCATGCCCGTCTGCTGTTCCCCGCCCCACCTAATTGCCGCCTGTGGCTAAAGCCCTGAGTTTTGTGGGCGATAACAGTGCACGAGGACTGCCGGTTGCCACCCTGAAAGGTTGTGCTACACCTTCAGCACACGCCCGGCATATCAAGCATTATCACGGAGTGAATTATTAATGCGCGTCAACATGCCTATCACGCAGACTGAACGGACTTTCCCGGCATCTGAACGCCTCATCTCCACCACCGACCTCAATAGCCACATTACCTACTGCAACGATGCCTTCGTCGCGTTGAGCGGTTTTACCCGCGAAGAACTGGTCGGCCAGCCGCATAACCTTGTGCGCCATCCGGATATGCCAGCTTCGGTGTTCGCCCATATGTGGGAAACCATCAAGCAGGGCAAGCCGTGGATGGGCGTGGTCAAGAATCGCTCCAAGCAAGGTGATTATTACTGGGTCAGCGCCTACGTGACGGCGGTGTATGAAAACGGTCGAATCGTCGGCTATGAGTCCGTACGCTCGTTGCCGACCCGCGACCAGGTTCGTCGGGCAGAAGCATTGTATGCACGGCTGCGTGCTGGTAAGTCGGCGGTGTCGGCAACCAGCTCGGCGGCCTATCACTTGGTTCGCCAGCTACCGATGATCCTCTGCGCCCTGGCACTCGCTGTCGGCGTCTACCTGCTGGACGATCTGCCTTCGATCATCATGATTCCGATCGTGATGGTGGTGTTGGGCGGTTTTCTGGAAATGCGTCAGCGCCGCAGCATTCGCAGCACCCTCGAAGAACACCCCAAAGCGTTCACCAGTTCTTTGGTTGCGCTGACCTACAGCGACAACCGTGGCCCGCAGGCGCAACTCGATCTGGCCATGCTCAGCGAAGAAGCCCGCCTGCAAACCGCTTTGACGCGCCTGGCCGATACCGGCGAGAGCGTACGCCAGCACGCCGGGCGTTCTGCGCAACTGTCGTTGCGTCAGGCCGAGTCGCTGGACCAGCAGCGCAGTGAGGCGGATCAATCGGCTACGGCCATCAATCAGATGGCGGCGACCATTCAGGAAGTGACCCACAACGTACAGAACACCGCCCACGCCGCCGAGGAAGCCGACAAGCTGGCGCAACAGGGGCGTGGTCTGGCCGATGAAAGCCTGCTGGCGATTCGGCACATGGCCAACTCGGTCTCCGACATCGGCAACGCAGTGGGTGAACTGGCCAGCGCGACGCAGTCAATCGGCAGCGTGGTTGACGTGATCACCTCCATCGCTCAACAAACCAACCTGCTGGCGCTCAATGCGGCCATCGAAGCGGCCCGTGCCGGTGAGCAGGGGCGTGGCTTTGCGGTGGTGGCCGATGAGGTTCGCTCGCTGGCTTCCCGTACGCAGTCCTCGACCGAGCAGATTCAGCAAATCATCACCTCGCTGCGTGATGGTGCCGACCGTGCGGTGCAGACCGCCAACAAAGGCGAGCAGATCTCCCAGGAAAGCGTCGCCAGCGTCGAAGCCGTGCAGAAGGCCCTGGACGGCATCAGCCAGTCGGTGACCCGCATCACCGGCATGAGCCAGCAAATGGCCTCGGCATCCGAAGAACAGAGCCACGTTGCGGAAAACATCAGCCAGCAGATTACCCGTATCGCGCAACTCTGCGACGAGAGTGCCAGCCAGGCGCAGCAAGGCTCGCAGATCAGCAGCGAACTGGAAGAAATGGCGCAGTACCTGCACAGCCTGGCCGAGCGGTTCAGTCGCTAAGCATGCGCAGAGGACGCAGAGCGTCCGGAACGGCATTACCACGCGTAGCGTGGTAACGAGAATTGGGGGGATTGCGCCTGGGTGCGTTCACACTACAACCCCACGGACCTCAGCCTGACCTCAGAAGGCGTAGCCCGAAGAGGACGCAGAGCGTCCGGAACGGCATTACCACGCGGAGCGTGGTAACGAGAGTTGGGGTATTGCGGCTGCGTGCGTTTACACAAAACCCAACCCCACCACCTATCGTGCCCATCGCTCCGCGTGGGTATGCAGTTCATGACGCTCCGCGTCATCTGTTTGCCGTAACGCAGACTCCATTTGGGTGATTATCAATTGTTGTCGGACAATTATTGGTATATCCGAATAAATAAGGCGCTTAACTGAAGTTGTTGAAGATATTGGCTGGAAAACTAGAAAAAGTGGAGGGCGTGCAATTAAATTGCCACTACTCAATTTAATTACCTCCATATCAAAAAAACAGACAAACTCAATACATTCAAACGGATATCACTTAACTATATATCCAGTAATGCATTATCCTTATGTCCTGAAACTTGTATCAGAATTGAAATAAATCTGTTGCCAAGTGCATAACTGCAGACTATGTTCTGGAATCGCTCAATGAAGAGCCGACCATTATCAGGTGTGCAGGGATGCGAAAGTCCAAGCGTTTGGGTGCTGTCCGTTATTCGTTTAAGCCTGTAGCAAGCGGTGCTCTTTGTGCGTTGTCTTTTACGTTTGGCTGCTCTGCCTACGCGGATTATGTCGAGCAGGGCAAACCGGGTGACGCTGCCAGTTGGCGTTCGGCAGAATTCCAGAGCGACTGGGGCCTGGGGCGTATTCAGGCTGATCAGGCCTACGCCGCTGGCATCACTGGCGCAGGCGTCAAGATCGGTGCGCTGGACTCAGGTTTCGACCCGTCCCACCCGGAAGCCACGCCATCCCGCTACCACGCAGTCACCGCTACCGGCACTTACGTTGACGGCTCGCCGTTCAGCATCACCGGCGCCATCAACCCGAACAACGACACCCACGGCACGCACGTCACCGGCACCATGGGCGCGGCGCGCGATGGCGTCGGCGTGCATGGCGTGGCGTACAACGCACAGATCTACGTCGGCAACACCAATCAGAACGACAGCTTCCTGTTCGGCCCGAGCCCGGACCCGCAGTATTTCAAGGCGGTGTATGGGGCGCTGGCGGATGCCGGAGTACGCGCCATCAACAACAGCTGGGGCAGCCAGCCATCCGACGTGACCTACGCCACCGAGGCAGGTGTGCGTGCGGCCTACGCTCAGCACTACAACCGTGGAACCTGGCTGGACGAAGCGGCGAACGTCTCGCGCAAGGGCGTGATAAACGTGTTCAGTGCAGGCAACAGCGGTTACGCCAATGCCAGCGTGCGGGCGTCGTTGCCGTATTTCGAGCCAGACCTCGAAGGCCACTGGCTGGCTGTGTCTGGCCTCGACAGCAGCAACGGTCAGCGCTACAACCAGTGTGGCCTGTCCAAATACTGGTGCATCACCACGCCCGGGCGACTGATCAACGGCACCGTGCCCGGCGGCGGTTACGGGATCAAGTCCGGCACCTCGATGTCTGCACCGCACGCCACCGGGGCGCTGGCACTGGTGATGGAACGCTTCCCGTACCTGAATAACGAGCAGGCGCTGCAAGTGTTGCTGACCACCGCCACCCAGCTCGATGGCTCGGTCACTCAGGCACCGACCAACAGCGTGGGCTGGGGCGTGGCCGATCTTGAGCGGGCGATGCGCGGTCCCGGTCAATTGCTCGGCACCTTCGACGCCAACCTGGGTGCCGGTGTGAGTGATGTATGGAGCAACGATATTTCCGATCAGGCGCTGCTTCAGCGTCAGGCCGAAGACACTGCCGAGCAGGCCACCTGGCAGCAAACCCTGATCAGCAAAGGCTGGCAAAACGGCGTTGCCAGTACCGCCAGCCAGCAGGATCAGGCCGATTACGCCACCGGCACCGCGCGTGCCGCCGCAGCCGCTCAGCGTCAGTACCAAGGTAGCCTGGTCAAATCCGGTGCCGGTCGACTGATTCTGCAAGGCGCCAACACCTACCGAGGCGATACCCTGGTCAATGGCGGCTTGCTGTCGGTCAACGGCTCGCTGGTTTCCGCTGTGCAGGTCAATGCGGGCGGCACGCTGGGCGGTAACGGCCAGATCGGTGGGCTGACAGCGCGCAGTGGCGGTATCGTTGCGCCGGGTAATTCCATCGGTACGTTGCAGGTCAACGGTGATGTCACCCTGCAACCGGGTTCGACCTACGCCGTTGAGCTTTCGCCCACCGCCAGTGACCGCATCGTCGCCACCGGAAGCGCCACCGTGTCAGGCGCGAACATGACGCTGGCGCTGGAGAACGCGACGCCGGTGGCCTTGAGTTCTGCACCGATCCAAAGCGTCGTAGGTCGCCAGTACAACGTGCTGCAAGCCGCCAATGGCGTGAACGGCCAGTTCGGCTCAGTGACTTCGAACTACGCGTTTTTGGGTGGCCGACTCGACTACGCAGCCAACGGCGTCGCGCTGAACGTCGAGCAAACCAGCGCATTCAGCAGCGTTGCCCAAACCCCGAATCAATCTGCCGTAGCAACCGCTGCCGAACAGCTTGGCGCAGGCAACGCGGTGTACGAAAACCTGTTGCTGACTCAAAGCGCAGCTGCTGCCCGAGACAGCTTTCAGCAACTGTCCGGCGAGATCTACCCGGCCATTGGCAGCGTGCTGATCAACGACAGCCGGCAGATCCGCGATGCAGTGGGTGAGCGTCTCGGGACCAGCGTATTCGGCACTGATGGCAATACGGCCGCGCAAGACAATGTCTGGATCAAAGCCCTGGGTGCCTGGGGCAAGACCGACTCGCGTGACGATACCGCCGGTTACACCACCTCGATTGGCGGCCTGCTGGCCGGTGTCGATGGCAACCTTGCCGATGACACACGTCTGGGCGTGGTCGCGGGCTACAGCGACAGCTCATTGAACATGGGCTCCGATGCATTCCCGGGCTTCGGTGGACAGCTACCACCTGGGCGCTTACCTCGGCCATGAAATCGGCGCACTGCGCCTGACCCTGGGCGGCGCGCACAGTTGGCATCGTATCGACGCACAACGCGACGTACAGGTCGGCGGTGCTGCTGGCAAAGAGAAAACCAAACACGATGCCCAGAGCACGCAAGTGTTTACCGAGGCGGCGTATCGCATCCACTTGCAACCCGCGACCCTCGAGCCGTTCGCCAATCTGGCCTACGTCCACCTCAACACCGACAGCTTCTCCGAGAAGGGTGACGCGGCGGCGCTGTCTGCCGGTAGCGATAACCGCGATGCGGTGCTGAGCACTCTCGGTGTACGGGCGCTGAAAACCATCGCGATCAGCGACCGACAGAAAATCGACCTGTCGGGCAGCCTCGGCTGGCATCACAACCTGAGCGACACCTCGTCCGAACAACACCTGGCCTTCGCCAGCGCCGGCAACAGCTTCAACGTACAAAGCGTCTCCATGGACCGCGACGCCGCCGTAGTCGGTGCCCGCGCCAGCCTGGCGTTGGGCAAGGATGCACGCATCAACCTGGACTACAACGGCTTGCTCGGTGCACGGGATAAAACCCACGGCGTGGGCTTGTCGCTGGATTGGCAGTTCTGATGTGGGATGCCTGCGGGGTGCAGTAGCCCCGCAGGCAATACCTATCGTGCCACTGCTCCGCGTTGGCACGCATTTCGTGACGCTCCCGCGTCACATCCAAGCCATCACGCGAATGCTGGATCACTCATAAGTCCAAGCTTCTGCCCGCAGGGCGTAGGAGCAACCGGGGCGGCGATCCGCATTGCTCGCGATATGCCGGGAACCGGCAGCAAAACCTGTGCATGCGGTACATCAGGCACAACCGAGGTGACCTTTTCAGGGCCGCTTCGCAACCGTCGTAACTTCTTCCTAAAACTCCCTATTTTGAGGGGTAGAAGCCTGCTCTCCGGGCTTGCCAAGGCTCGTATCCAGACTGCGCGGAGATTCTGGCCAAGTTCAGCTTCACACCTGCACCACACGCGGGAAACCGGAGTCAGTCAACGGCTGCTTTTGAGCCGCCAAAGCGGTTGTACGAATTTTCCGAATTTTTGCGGGCTTCATGTACCCCTCGGATTTTTTTACACTTCTTCTGTTAAGTTGCTCAGGCAGAGCTGTATCAAGAGTTGTCAGGGAGACACTGAATGTTCTTTTTTCACATGCTGCCCTCATGGGATGACATACGGCGAAAGCTTGATCGTGATATCGCGCCCTACAGAGGGGGCCATTTTCGCACGCATCGAAATGAACCCGTCCCGTCGCCCGCGCTGATCATTCGCCGCTTCAATTGTGTCAGGTCCGCGTTCGACCGCGCCGAATCGGAGGCTTGTCGCATACTGGGACAACGTTTCGTTGACCTCGACATCTCCAGCATCATCAAGGACTTGATCGATGTAGTCGCCCAGATGGCCATGATCGTCGTGGGCAGTGCTTTTGTCGGAGGAGTAGCCGGTGCAAGCGCGGGCGCGCTTTTTTTCGGGGTAGGTGCTGCTCCCGGTGGTTTAATGGGCGCTACATTAGGGGCGCAGGCCAGCACTTTCATACTGGGGATTCTTGGTCTGGAGTCCATCGCTGAATCCGTCATCGATGGCTTTCCGCGCATCATTCATTACTACACTCGTGGTATCAGCACAGCATGGCAAGGCCCCCGCGAACAAGGGTGGAGCTCCTTCATGGGAGACGATCCGGTCGCACAGAACAGCGCGGTTCAGGAAATCGCACAAGGGCACGTTGAGGTTGTGATTCTGCTATTGGGCGCGATGGTTCAGTACATCACACGCGGCCGCGGTAACGCTCGTGCCTTGGCAAATGAAATGCGGGCCAGCGCCAAAGGCGAGCGACTGGGCCAGTGGATGCTTGAGCATGAGGATGAGCTGAAGAAGCGACCTGATTTGCAGGGGCCGGAGCCGCGTAGGGGGGCGCTGGAACCTCAAGAGGCTTTGTCAACAAATCGCTCAAAGACCGCAGACGCAGCTAAACCAGACGCAATTGATCAAAAAACTGTTTCAAGCAAGATAGATGCAAAACAATTAGATCTTGTGACGGGCCACCCCAACGCACACTCCCTAAGTGTTCACGGTGGTAAAGTCTCTGATGGAGACCTAATGCTCCGGGCAAAATCAGCCATTAAGCCGAACGGAGACGTCGGCCCGTCAGTACCGCCTTTATCATCGGCTTTCCACAGCGATGAATTATTGATTTTTGCTGACCAAACCATTAGGAATGGTGGAGCTTTGGAAAGGGCTATAGCGCGCCAGCCAGGCCAGGATGTCATAAGGGTTACGGCTCAAGACGCAGGCGATATCGGCGTTGATCTTGGAAGAGGTTTCAAGAGGGTATTGCCCACTGGCAACATCCTTAAAAACCTTGAGACAAATGGCGCTCCAGAAAAGTTTGAAAATTTGCGAAGTATAGAAGGTTTGTATCAGTATAATCCCAGCAAGAAAAACTGGGAGACAATTACTATCTTTCCAGCACCTGCTCCCTAAAAAGGTAAGGCATTTATGAAATATGAAAATGTTCGACACATGCTAAAGACTGTTTTTTGTTCGGATTTTAATCTGGCAGAAGACGTTGCTATAGGTATATATGTTAATAGTCTTAATTCTAGTGGAAAAACAGATGAGATGAGGTATGAGTTAGCTGAGTGTCTTCATGATCAAAATGTTTCTTGGCGAGACATGTTAGTAAATGATGAGTACGAGGTCTTGGATTTTGAAACTGAGCAGGAAGCTAAGGATTATATTAAAAGGATTCTTTGGCAGCCATTGGATAAAAAAACCAATTGAAATTTACGAGGCGTTCGTAGGAACTTGAGTGGTCGTATGAAGAGGAGTTGTCAGGCAGTTTTCATAGCTCCTACAGGCGCATCTAAGGTCATAGGCGATTATGGATGGGAGTTTAATAGTCTTGAAAGGCTTCCTGAAAGTATCGGAGAGTATTTGGTTAGGTATTTGGGTCTTAAGTTTGAAGAGGAATACGCAGGCATCAAGAAATATACAAATAGTCAGATAAATATGTCGATTTTTCTTGATGGCAATAATGAGGTTGAGAGTATCTATTTTCAAGCGTTCGAAAGTTTCTTGGCGGAAATTTATAAGGCATGCCAAAATGAAGCGGTTTTTTCAGGGGCGGAAATATTTATTCCCGAGGAAATGAAAAGCTTTTAGTTGTAAAGGGGTATGTGTCTCACTGAAGTTTTGCAATGGTGAAATCGATGGCTCGGCAAAAGCCAAGGCTCAGGATTTTAAATGTTTGTTAAACAGTGTGAATGGATCTCAAAAGATGCTCTGGAAACAATGCTGACAATCGGTGATGCTGAAACTCAGTGCGTAGCTTTTTGTCATCCATATCATATGAATGTCGGGGACATGCTGCTAGAGCCTGTCCTTGCGATATCAATAAAAAATATATGCAAGATGGCGGCAGGCTCTCAGCCATACGTACTACGTATTGACGATGGATTCGTTCATGAAATTCTGGCTGAGGTGGTTAGTTTTGAAAAATCGCTGGTGATTGTAGGTCAACTCACTATTGAGTTGGATGATGTTCTACCCGGAGATATCGACGTCGGAGATATGATAAGTTTTTCCTGTGAGCGTCTTGATGTGATTTCCTGACTTTTAAAAGTGGCATTGCCAAGATGATAGGGAGTATCAGTTTTTTTGTGTTCGGGCTGGTTAGGGCCTGCCGTCAGGCAGGCCCTTGTTTTACCAGCTCGGTCTGGTAAATCGGTCTCCGTACAGGATCGCAAATTGATTCATTGCCACTTTCCAGTCGTGTGCCGCATGACCCCAGTTGGCGGTGATGTTGCGCAACCCAAGCCATATCAGTTTCGTCGCGGCCTCATCGGTCGGGAAGTGCCCTCGAGTCTTGATGATCTTGCGTAACTGGGCATTGATGCTCTCGATGGCATTGGTCGTGTAAACCACTTTGCGGATGCCCGCCGGGAAAACAAAAAACGGTATAACCCGATCCCAGGCGCGACGCCATGCAGCAACCACAGTCGGATACTGCTTGCCCCAGGGGCCCGCTTCAAAGGCGTTAAGCTCTTGCTCAGCCACATCTGCATTGATCGCCTGGTAGATCGGCTTGAGTGCTTTGGCCAGTGCCCGACGTTTATCCCAAGCGGCATAGTCCAAGCTGTTGCGGATCAGATGCACGATGCAGGTTTGCAGCGTCGTGGCAGGAAAAACCGCCCCCAACGCCTCCGGTATTCCTTTGAGGCCATCCGTGACGGCGATCAGAACATCTTCAACGCCACGAGTCTTGAGGTCGTTGAACACCTTCATCCAAAACTTGGCACCCTCGGTGCTCTCGATCCATATACCCAGAATGTCGCGCGTGCCATCAGGTAATACCCCCAGCGCCAGATAAATAGCCTTGTTGCACACTAACCCCTCGTCCCGGATTTTGACCCGTAACGCATCGAAGAAGATCACCGGATACATCGGTTCCAAGGGTCGTTGCTGCCAAGTGCCCACCTCTTCCATGACCGCATCGGTGACTGAGCTGATGAAGTCATGGGACACGTTAGTTCCATACTGCTCAGATAGAAAAGCGCGGATCTCACGCACCGTCATGCCCCGGGCGTACATGGCAATTATCTTGTCGTCGAAGCCTGTAAAACGTCGTTCGTGCTTGGGAATCAGGATCGGGGCGAAGCTACCATCGCGGTCTCTGGGGATATCCAGGCGAAGCGGCCCGTCGTCGGTCAGAACCGTCTTGCTGCTTTTGCCATTACGCTGATTGGTCGACTCCTCAGGGCGCTCCGCGCCCTGAGGGTAACCAAGGTGGTGACCCAGCTCGGCGCCTAGCGCACGCTCGATCAGAGCCTTCTTGAACGCCATGGACGCGTCTTGAATGGCTTCGGCGCTCATCGGGCCTTTAACAAACTGCTCGATCAGCTCTTGGGGAATCGAGGGCAACTCCCTCGCTGTTGCATTGGCGGACTTCTTTTTGGTCGGCATACATGCACCTCTAGCTACATGTTATGCCCGAACACAAAATTTCTGACAGTCTCATGATAGTTTGTATCACCTGTCTTCATTGCACTGCACACTCTGAATTGGACACAGAACCTCCCAGCATCACCACCTGAACCGCCCCGGGTTTCTCGGAGACTCCAACCTTTGAGAGGATGGAGCGATGAAAAAACTACCGAAGTATTCCCCAGAGGTCCGTGAGCGGGCCATCAGGATGGTTTTCGAACACCTTCCTGAGTACGAGTCGCAGTGGGCCACCATCAGTGCCATTGCCCCCAAGATCGGCTGCACGCCCGAGACATTACGGCTGTGGGTTCGCCAATCTGAGCGCAACAGCGGCCAGCGTGATGGGCTGAGCACAGTCGAACGTGAGCGAGTCAAGCTCTTGGAGCGTGAGAACCGTCAGTTGCGTCAAGCTAACGAGATCTTGCGTAAGGCCTCAGCCTATTTTGCCCAGGCGGAGCTCGACCGCCCATTCAAACGATGAAGACGTTTATTGATGAAAACCGCCAGTCTTACGGGGTCGAGCCGATTTGCAAGGTGTTGCCAATCGCCCCGTCGACGTACTACCGGTACGCTGCTCAGCAGGCTGACCCCAGCCAGCAGTCAGCGCGTGCGCAGCGTGACCAGGAACTGGGTGAGCACATCCAGCGAGTCTGGGATGAGCACTTCCAGGTATATGGCGTGCGCAAGGTCTGGCGACAATTGCTGCGTGACGGACTGCAAGTCGCCCGCTGTACGGTGCAACGTCTGATGGGAGAGCTGGGCCTGCAAGGCGTGGTACGCGGCAAGCCCGTCAAGACGACGGTCAGCGACCAAGCCAGGCCGTGCCCGCAGGATCATGTCAACCGTCAGTTTGTGGCTGAGTGCCCGAACGCCCTATGGGTATCGGACTTTACCTACGTCAGTACCTGGCAGGGTTTTGTTTACGTGGCCTTCATCATTGATGTCTTTGCCCGATTCATCGTCGGTTGGAAGGTGTCCAGTTCAGCGCGTACCGATTTTGTACTCGATGCACTGGAGCAAGCCCTTTACGCCCGTCGCCCAGTCAAGCAGGGTGGACTCATTCACCACAGTGACCGTGGCGTGCAGTACGTGTCCATTCGCTATACCGAGCGTCTTGTCGAAGCCGGTATTGAGCCATCGGTCGGGAGTGTCGGTGACTCTTACGACAATGCTTTGGCTGAGACCATCAATGGTCTTTACAAGGCTGAAGTGATTCATCGACGCTCTTGGCCCACACGGGGGGCGGTGGAGCTGGAAACCCTGAAATGGGTGGACTGGTTCAATCACCGCCGCCTGCTGGAGCCAATCGGTCATATTCCACCGGTCGAAGCAGAAGCAATCTATTATCAGCAACTCACCGAGTCTGCCCAGGTGGCATGACTCAAACAAAAGGGTCTCCGAGAAACCCGGGGCGGTTCAACCACTCAGAGCGCTCGTTGTTATACATAAGTCTGTTTTCGATTCTGGCAGAAGGTTTAGGTCACCCCCACTGCGGTTAAATCTATTCTGCTATGTCTTTTTTGGCCCCTTTTCCAGACCCACTCGAATTTTTGTATAGCGACAAGCGCATCCACGTGCTACCCATATGGCGACCCTCGCTATGACAAAAACTTCACACATCTCAAAATGCCCTCCCACGATGTGAGAACACCCAGGCAAGGACTCTGCTAAAGAATTGGTGGCCTATCGGTATCATGGTAAAACCTTGCAACAGACACTCGTTTGCACTCGCTAAGGAATAGCCATGAAAAAGACAGGGACAGGCTTCGTCGCCATACTCGCATTACTCTGTGCCTTCTCCGCAAACGCCCGAGAAACCCAAGTCACAGACGCCTCAATCGTCAAAGCCATCATCCAGGAATCCATCGACAGCTACCCCGGCAACTGCCCGTGCCTCTACAACTCTGCCCGTAATGGCAGCCAATGTGGCAAACGCAGCGCTTACAGCCGCAAAGGCGGCTACGCACCCATCTGCTACAAGGATGACGTCACCAAAGAAATGATCAGCGACTACCGACGCCGTCTGAAAGACTGATTCTGTAAAAACACGATGGTCGTCACCCAGCGTCGCGACCATCAAGCCACATTCAACCCAACCGAGAGACAGGCAACACAGCCCGCCACCACGACTTTGCCAAGCGGTGCGGCCGTGCATCGACCTGCATCTGCGGATGCGCCAACACCATAGGCATGTCCCGCAACCGTATCCACGGCTCGCCGTGCCAGTGCAACATACTCACCGACAAACCCGGCCACTGCAGCATGCTCAGGTGCGGCGTGCAGTCATCAAACGGCAACTGCCCATCCCGCAACGCAGGCACCACCTCATTGGTAATCCACTGCCGCAACCCACGATTCTCCGCGTGATAGTGATGCACCATCATCGCGTACGCCCCCGACTCACTGACCATCAGCTCTGGCTGTGCTTCGCCGTGCAGGTCGAGCGTGATCATCCGGTGCTGGTCAGCATCCAGCTTGCGCAGCGTCCGCTCGTTCAACGGCCAGCCGATCATGCGACCGAGATCTCGGGCACTGAACCAGGGTTGGTTTTCTAGGAGGAGGGCGAGGAGTTGGCGGTTGTGGCGGTGGAAGGGGGTTGGGGTGAAACCGGCACACACCTCGCGCCGCTGACGAGCACTGGCCTGAAATAGATTGCTTAACATGCTGACCTCTACGTATGAACTGAAATGACGTTAAAGACCAACGTAGAGCGGGCGTAAGAAAACCCAACTGAGCGGATCAGCAAAGCCGAGATTCCCCGTTCAATTAGAACGATTGGAATCTGAAGCTATGCGTGAACTCACTACATCTACGTTGGGTGTTTCTTAGGCACCGGCGCATACCATACCGACGCTGGCAACGTGTCGATATCGGACTGGGGAGGGAGGGGGTGTCAGGGAATTCCGATCTTCAGGCGAGGTATGGGGCTCAGCAACTCATATCGTTCCAACGCTCCGCGTAGGAATGCAGTTCGCGACGCTCTGCGTCGCATTCTCAGGGCTGCTACATAAATACGACACCACCGAGGCTTCGCTTTACCCATGCCGGCAATCTAGATACTGTTGTCGGACTTTTCCTACAAGGACGTTCGGCAATGCCTTCGCTCAATCAGATTTTCTTCGGTCCGCCCGGTACGGGGAAAACCTACGCCACAGTCGAAGCGACGTTGCAGATCCTTGATCAGCCTTTTCTTGCTAAGAATGCTGGTAGCCGATCAGCATTAAAAGCTCGGTTTGACGAGCTGCTCGCAGCAGGCGACGTGCGCTTTGTGACCTTTCATCAGAGCTTCAGCTACGAAGACTTTGTTGAAGGGCTTCGCGCTACGACTGACGAGCAAGGTCAGATCCGTTACGAAGTGGTATCTGGCGTCTTCAAGAGCCTCTGTGAGTCAATTGCGAGTGAACTGAGCGGAAAATACCGAGCATTCAAGGTCGGTGATCGCTACGGCACAGGCTACAAAGTGACCCGCGCCACGCCTGACGTCGTTGAGATAGAGAAGCCCCAAGGTAAACACCTTCCCATCGGCATGAGTCTGCTGAATACACTCGCTTCTTATGTAGACGCTGGCACCTTCACAATCGAAGAACTGGGCAATGGCCGCTGGGACAAGAAAGTGCCGGGCTCCGTCCTCGATCCGTTTTTGGTGAACGGCTACAAGAACTTCTTGCCATCAATGGTCGAGCACATGCTGGGCAAAAACGAGGAGGGCTTATTTGAGCCTGCCCCTATTCAGCATAGCGACGCCAAAGTGCTGATCATTGATGAGATCAACCGAGGCAACGTCTCGCGCATCTTCGGTGAGCTGATTACGCTCATCGAGCCTTCCAAGCGAGCGGGCGCCGATGAGGCTCTGGAAGTCATGCTGCCTTACTCGAAAGAGCGTTTCAGCATCCCCGGCAACATCCATCTGATCGGCACCATGAACACCGCTGACCGATCATTGGCCGCGTTAGACATTGCCCTGCGTCGTCGCTTCACCTTCATCGAAGTCCCGCCAAATCCAGAATTGCTTGATGAAGTAGAGGTTGATGGCATCGCCATCGACGAATTGCTCAGCGTGATGAATCAACGCATAGCGGCCCTGCTTGATCGAGACCACTGCCTTGGCCACGCTTACTTTATGCCGCTCAAGGATGAGCCTACGTTGGAGCGGTTGGAAGGCATCTTCCGCGAGCAAATCCTGCCGCTGCTTCAGGAGTATTTCTTCGAAGATTGGCAGCGCATTCAGTGGGTTCTCAACGATCAGCGCAAGGCCCCGGAAAATAGTTTTCTGATTCAGCCGAGCCAAGACCTCATTGCGTTGTTTGGGGATACGGTCACGGTTGGCCAGAGCAATGAGCGTTGGGAGTTGAATCTGCCAGCGTTCCAGAAGATTGAATCGTACCTGGGTGTGATTGATCACAACCTGAAAGTCGGTGCGCCGCTGGAAGCAAAAAACGTTAGAACGGATGGGGTAGATATAAGGCAGTCTGCCGATGGTCGCATCGATGTGTATCGCGGAGGTCAGCACATTAAGCCTGCAAAGCCACTGTTGCGCGAGCTTGCGAGCAAGCACGGCATCTCCATTACGTCCGCGTTGGGTACCGCGCTGAATACGCGAAGCCTCGGACGCAAGATCATCAAGTTTCTCAGCGAGCAGCAGGGGTGAAGACCACTGTCACGGTCCGAGAATATGCTCGGCTGACTACCAGCAATATTCCCAACCCGACGCTTGATGTAGCCCAAGTGTCTACCACTGCTTTCGACTGGCTGTGCGAAACCAGTTCCCGCTTTAGCAAGGCTGGCGCAGCGCTGGTTCAAGTCGAAGGCCGCCGCTGGCTTAAACTCGACAACTACGTTGGCGCGCTGGAAACACCCTGCGGCACGCGGATCGAAATCTTACCCAAGCACTTCGAACAAGGTGACTGCATCCAGCAAAGCCGTGCTTTGCTCCGGCGTATGATTCAGAAGTCTTTGGACCTACCAACCCGTAAGGTCGGCGCAACCGCGTTACAGCGCTTCGATGCGCCGTTGACCGAATGGGTGATGAGCAGCTTTCTAGAAGCGCTCGACCACCTCATCAAACGCGGCCTTCGCTTCGACTACCAACGAGTCGAAGAGGAGCAGCGATATTTGCGCGGCCAACTCAACACCGCCCGCCAAATGCGCCAACCACCTGGCCGACAACACCACTTTCAAGTCCGCCACGACATATTCCTACCCGACCGGGCCGAGAACCGCCTTCTCAAAACAGCGTTAGACATCGTTTGTAAAACTACTCAAGACCCCAGTAATTGGCGTCTCTCCCACGAACTGCGCTCGTTGTTGCTAGAAATCCCAAACAGCCGAGACACCACTCAAGATTTCAAACAGTGGCGTCACGACCGGCTCATGGCTCATTACCAGCCTGTGAAGCCGTGGTGCGAGCTCATCATCCAACAGCAAACGCCACTGGCGATTGCGGGCGAATGGCAGGGCATAAGTCTGCTGTTCCCGATGGAGAAACTGTTCGAGCGCTACGTGGCTGCTTGCCTGAAGGATTCACTGTCGCCAGATGCGACGCTGTATACCCAGCGCAGTAGTGAGTATCTGTGTACTCATCAGGGTAAAAAAGTTTTTCAGTTACGGCCCGATCTGATGATCACTCAGGGAGAGAAGAGCTGGGTTTTGGACACCAAATGGAAGCGGCTGGACAGCGAGCTTGGCAGCAAAAATTATGGCCTGAGCCAGGCTGATTTTTATCAACTGTTTGCGTATGGGCAGAAGTATTTAGGCGGGCAGGGGGATTTGGTGCTGATTTATCCGAAGCGTGGGGCGTTTCAGGAGACGTTGCCGGTTTTTGAGTTTTCGGAGGGGTTGAGGTTGTGGGGGGTGCCGTTTGATTTAGATATGGGGTTGCCGAAATATTTTTTGAGTGGGTTCCATATATTATTTTGTTATGATCATTTGAAAACTGGGTTCTCAAATGATCATTAGGTGGGTTGTTTTAAACGGGTAATTTAATAGGCTTTTTGAAATCGCAAAGAATTCCAGGTAAGCACTCTCTGACATCATATATTACGTCTTTTAATAACTGCTCCTGGCTGCTGGGAAAGTCTCTATATTGATGAAATAGGAAATTTCTTATGGAGTAGAAGTATTCTTCAAAAGTAGTGCCTTCACTACGCCCCATCAGCTTTAGTAAAATGTTACAGGACGTTTTTAGATTGGCGAGTGTTCCGTGCTGCTTCGAATACTCAGTGGCCAAAAGTCCAATACGTTTTTTTTCTGAACTTATACGTTGTGCTTTTTCCAAAGCTTCTTTTGCTTTAGATGAATCACCTGCTGCAATAATAAGATCGTCTACTATTCTTGACTGTTCCGTTTGGTATATTTCCTCAAGTAGGAGTTCAAAAATCTGATAGATGTAGAAAAAACAAAGTAGCGGTTTTGTTTCGTAGGCAAATGCGGAATGCAACAACGAGTCAATCACCTGATGATTGCCAAGGTCAGATGAGGTGACTTTTAGATATATTTTATCGCCTTCCGGGTCAGTGCCTTTGAGCGTGATGTCGTCAGGTGATGTGTTAGTGAGTCTCACATATCCGTGCCTGATTAGACTAGGAGTTACTCTTTCAATTTCAAATATCTGATTTGCTAGTAATGTTTCCTTACTTATTATAAGTATTGCAGTGCTAGGGTGAAATAAGTCGGAAAATCTAAGCTGCAAGCTGGAACTCAAATCCGGCTTTTTGATAAAGATTGAATCATTTATGCTCGATATAGAGTTTTTTATAGCGGCAAAAGCATATTTTTGAAAGTGAACATTATCAGCAAAATCATGATCTGCAGAATCAAGAGCATTTACAGGTATACACCAACCTATACGCGCTTTTCTTGAGTCATCATAAATTTGGTAGATGTGATTCTCTAAAATGTCCTTTTTTGCGAGAAAAAAAACTTCAAATTCTTTGTTGGAGAATTCGCAGTTTAGTGTCAGTGGGGTTGACAGGAGAATGTCTTCGTAAAGTCCTTTGCTATCGGATAACTTAAATCCCTCGTCACTATAGCTAACCAACTGAAGCTCTAGTTCCTCGCCGGATATAATAGCCTTTATCGTCATGATTTGGCAGTCCGTTACATGTTCTGCGATTGATATTTTCTTAAAGCACTTTTGGCTGCTTCAGTAAGATCTTTATAGCTGTCTGTATCTTTGTTGAAGATATCTCTGAAGTAAAAGCTAAAAAAAGTCCGTTGTGCGTTACCAATTTTGCTGGTGTTGTTTTTAAGCCAGTCTAAAGAATTGTTTATTTCCTCAAGAAACTCTTCTGGGTCGTCTACCTCAAGCTTAGAGGTTGTACTAATAATTTCTTCTATATCTGATATTACTTCAAAGTCAATCAGCTTTCCGATTGCAGCACCAAAGCCGGACATTGCCTGAGGTTTTTTGAATATCTGAACAGCGCTCTTGCCGAAAGGAGATTTATTCTTCTCTAGGTATATATCTGTAACCTCAGCTCCGTCGCATAGCTCTATTGCTTTCGATGTGAACAAATAAAGCGCATTTAGATATTTTTCAAATAGCTTAGATGATTGGTCCTCTTTAGAAAGTTTTTCTAAGCTATTAATGTTTTCTAAAACATCTGCTTTATCTATAGGTAGTTCGTCTCGATCTAAGTAGGCGTTAAAGCCTTCAATAACATCTTTAAAGTTATATTGGTTGTGCTTGTTTGCTGCCTTGCCGTCCGCTTCTCTAACTAATTCTACACCTTGTATAGAGGTTCCAAGATAATCTAGATACAGTATTTCAATCTGTTGGCGCAGAGACATCGGAGTTTGTCCGGTGTTAAGTGTTAACATTCGATACAAAATGCCTAAGCGGTTAAGGCCAATATAGATTTCCACTCTTAATCTGGCATTCTCTAACTTCTTGATTCCGGCCTCATCTTTGTTGGAGCGTAGATCATCGAGTAAGTCAAGTATGGTATGAGTTCTCTGTAAGCCATCTAAAATTACTAAGTTGTCAGAGTTTTCTTGAATTTGCGATATAAGCTTTTCCTCGGCTTTTTCGTCATATTTTTCTGCGCCTGATGTAAGTGCGAGAACTACCGGCGGTATAACGCACTCGCGCATAAGATCATGCTTTAATAGCGCATACACGGTTTTAGAGGATCTGACGCGTTTACGTTGAAATATGTTGTTTTTAAGCACATTTTTAATGAGAGCTTCATATTCTGAGATCGAAACTTCTACAAGTACATTTGATGCTTCGATTCTTGCATCGTATAAATGTGAGGCAATTTTCATTTTTCTTCCCTGTCGTGTTGTTAACAAGATTGCGCTACGATAATCGCTTATGGCGTTAAATTTTGCTAGTGCTCCGACTCACAAAAAAGCCAGGTAGCTTTCGCACCTGGCTTTTTTTAACGCTTATAACTCTTCTATCCCATCAATCCCAGCTCAACGCCCCACCAGTCTGATACTCAATAACCCGCGTCTCAAAGAAGTTCTTCTCTTTCTTCAAGTCCATAATTTCACTCATCCAAGGGAACGGATTCGTCGTCCCCGGATATTCTTCCTTCAGTCCAATCTGGCTCAAGCGGCGGTTAGCGATGAATTTCAGATAGTCTTCCATCATCGCCGCGTTCATGCCCAGCACGCCGCGAGGCATGGTGTCGCGGGCGTATTCGATTTCCAGCTGGGTGCCTTGCAGGATCATCTGCGTGGCTTCTTCTTTCATCTCGGCATCCCACAGGTGTGGGTTTTCGATTTTGATCTGGTTGATCACGTCGATGCCGAAGTTCAGGTGCATGGACTCGTCGCGCAGGATGTACTGGAACTGCTCGGCGACGCCGGTCATCTTGTTGCGGCGGCCCATGGAGAGGATCTGGGTGAAGCCGCAATAGAAGAAGATGCCTTCCAGTACGCAGTAGTAAGCGATCAGGTTGCGCAGCAACTCTTTGTCGGTTTCGACGGTGCCGGTTTCGAACTTCGGATCGGAGATCGAACGGGTGTACTTCAGGCCCCAGGCCGCTTTTTTAGCGACCGATGGGATCTCGTGGTACATGTTGAAGATCTCGCCTTCATCCATGGCCAGCGATTCGATGCAGTACTGGTAGGCGTGGGTGTGGATCGCTTCTTCGAAGGCCTGGCGCAGGATGTACTGGCGGCACTCCGGGTTGGTGATCAGGCGGTACACGGCCAGCACCAGGTTGTTGGCAACCAGCGAGTCGGCAGTGGAGAAGAAGCCCAGGTTGCGCATGACGATGCGGCGCTCGTCGTCGGTCAGGCCTTCCGGGTTTTTCCAGAGGGCGATGTCGGCGGTCATGTTGACTTCTTGCGGCATCCAGTGGTTTGCGCAACCGTCCAGGTACTTCTGCCAGGCCCAGTCGTACTTGAAAGGTACGAGCTGATTGAGGTCGGCGCGGCAGTTGATCATCATTTTTTCGTCAACGGCGACGCGGGCGCTGGCGCCTTCGAGCTCGGCCAGGCCTTCAGCGACGTCCAGTGCGTCCAGCGCTTTCTTGGCGCGGATCAGGGCAGCGGAGTCGGCGGCTGTAACGGCGCGGGCTTCTTGTGCAGCCAGGCCACCGGCGCTGTCGAGGCGGTCCATGTTGGCTTCGTTGGCGTGACCGGCGTTGGTCGCTTTGGCGACTACTTCGCCGTCTTCCTTATCGAATTCGTCCCAGCTCAGCATGGTGATGAGGCTCCTGCTTAGGGGTCGCCTTGGCGCCCGTGATTAGATTTCAAGATGTGGTGCGCCGACGTCAGGTGGAAGACGAAGGCACTGGAGTATGGGAATTACCTGATTACTGATGCTGCGATTGACCGGCTATTTGGTGGTCGGTCGTTCGCTCGATTTGCTGCCGTGGCAACGCCCGACAGGCGAGCAAAGCGAATGATCTGGATTGCTTTGAGGTGAGCCAGCTTTGCGTATGCAAATGGTCATTTGAGTACCCTGAAGCGAGCGCGGGATTATACAGATTTTGCCCGGCACTTGGTTATCCATGAGTAATTTTCGGCGAGAGCTTCACGCTTTTTCTTACCCGTTTCAACATCGGATCGGATCAGGCTAAAACACAGGGAAAATTCAGGCGAATCCCTTATCTAGTGTTTTTTACATTTCGAAACGCAGGATATAGTGTCTGCTGATTTTGGGCAACAGGGTACTTTGTCGCACGTAGACTGTGTTTTCACCGACTCGTAATCGGCAGGTTTTTTGGGCGCTAAGGCCACTGGGCTTCTTGGCGTGATCAGGCCATTGAAGGGAGGGTTGATGGTCGGCTTCAGCGCTAAATTTGGCTGCACATTTAACACGTGAATCGATGAATGGTTCAGGTTTCTGGCAAGATAGGCTTTCCGATACAGCGCTCAAACACGTTTATAAGCGGACCATATTCGCAATCCACCGCATAGATATTCGCTTGCATCCATTCCTCTGCTTCTACTGCCCACCAGCTGATTTCGTATCCTGCGTTCATGATGAGATGTTCGAACAATACTCGCTGGGCCCTGCCATTGCCCTCTCTGAAGGGATGAATGACATTCAGATCACCGAAAGCTTCGGCGCTGGCGTTTACAAGCTGTTCTCGTTCCAGCTCTTGAAGCCAGTTTACGTTAGCGAGAGGAGCAAATATTTTTTTCGCCTCAGGCTCGATGCGGGTTGTCGTGCAGAAACGGGTATTCCCTTTGGATATGTCTACAGTACGTAGCTCTCCCGCCCAGTCGTAAAGATCTGCGAACAGAAGGCGATGAAGGTATTTCAGGTACGAGAGATCGTATGGAGGCGGTGCAAACTCGATTAGACTCAAAGCGACTTCAGACAGTGCGCGCTCCGCATCTGACAGTAGATCATCGCTAGTCAAGTTCAAGCGGTTTTTCAAAATAGACGTGCCGGGATAGCAGTATGGATCCTGGTTAGCCCCATATTTATCGAGCATCAGGCCTGTTTGTTACGGTAAGTTTTCAACAGCTCTTCGCGAGTCGGAAGAGGACGCTCGGCATCGAGCGGCGTGCAGTCATAACCTTCCAAGCGCAAGCTGGCTGCATAATTGGATCGCCGCACCTTGGCAAAGTGAGCTTTTTTGGCTTGAATTGAGAGCGTCGGCATGGTTGAGACTCTGATTTCGTTAAGGTGTCAGTGTAGCTAAAAAATGAAGAGTGTTGGAGGGGGGCTGATTGCTGATGTCGTAAGAGGAATCAGCTCTGGCCTTCAGCTGGGCGGAAAGTCCTCCCCGGCAATGTATGTCGGGGAGGATAAATTCAAGCGTCGAGCTTGTGTGTCCAGCGTGGAAGCCCAGATGCGGATAGATAGTTCACAAGGTGGGGCGATCCAAAAAATCGGATGCCAGCACCTACTTTGTACGCAAGGGCGGACTGATCAACACGTAGTCCAGCGTTGCGAGCGGCGGCTGTAAGCTGTGCCAGCAGACTATCGTTGTCCCCATTGATGGCTTTCGCGTCGAACACCGCAAAATTAATCCATGTACCAGTAGTAGAACGCTCTTTGACGTGTGCCATGTTGATTTTCATTATGGCGTCCTCAGCGTTTTGGGGATTGTGAAACAAGCGATGCCGCGAGGGCTTTGCTCGTTTGGCTGTATTTATCGCTTTGCAGCACATTTCCTGCGATATGCTCCATTCTCTCGCCCGTCTGCTTGCCTGAGCTCGCTTGAGCTAGAGCCGATGCTGCCAAACTCTTGGCTATGGCCGAGGTACTAGATGACCGGAGGGTCTCAGAGGCTAGGTGTGCTAAAGATACGGATGTCACTTTGGTGTTGGTTCCCATAAGGGAGCTCCTTTGGATTAAATAAAATTTCACACCCAAAGGAGACCGCCGAGCAGGGAGCCATTGACGCGAAGGTCTGTATTTGGCTCAATGCACGTCCTTTGGGGGCATTCGTATTGCATGGCTCTGGACGGAGCGGGTGATTGCGTTGGGTCTCCACAACTTTTGCGCAATCGCTCGCTAGCTTCTCCATCACCTTGTCCAGCTTCGGACTCTTCAGAAAAGCACCATTTTTCAGCGTGCCTAACTCATATTGAGAGATTTCTAGGTATAACCATCTAGGCTAGGCCATGGCTTTCACTGTCCATCTTTCAATCGTTTCATTTCGTGATTGTCTTTCGGGTTCTATCCACTCTGCTGTGTGATGAATTTTTCGGACTTGAGAAGAGCTCTAAGCAAGTGCCCCGTTCTCAGGGGCACCGCAGTTACTTTCTTACTGGCAAGCCTCACAATCCGGCTCGTCGATTGCGCAAGCCTTTGGCACTGGGGCCGGGCCGGCCGGTGCTGCTTCGGTTGGGCGTGGGGCGGTGATCGCCGAGTCGTCCGGGCCGTGGCCGCCGCTCGATACTGCGTTGAGCTTGCCGGTGTTGACGGTGGACTTCTCGGTGCTGGTCGCGGCCAGGGCACGGAGGTAGTAGGTGGTTTTCAGACCACGGTACCAGGCCATGCGGTAGGTCACGTCCAGCTTCTTGCCCGAAGCGCCAGCGATGTACAGGTTCAGCGACTGAGCCTGGTCGATCCACTTCTGACGACGGCTTGCCGCGTCGACGATCCACTTGGTGTCCACTTCGAAAGCAGTCGCGTAAAGCTCCTTGAGCTCCTGCGGGATGCGCTCGATCTGTTGTACCGAACCGTCGTAGTACTTCAGGTCGTTGATCATGACCGAGTCCCACAGGTCGCGAGCCTTGAGGTCGCGAACCAGGTACGGGTTGATCACGGTGAATTCGCCGGACAGGTTCGATTTCACGTAGAGGTTCTGATAGGTCGGTTCGATCGACTGCGACACGCCAGTGATGTTGGCGATGGTGGCGGTCGGTGCGATGGCCATGATGTTCGAGTTACGGATACCTTTCTGCACACGGGCACGAACCGGCGCCCAGTCCAGGGTTTCCTTCAGGTCGACATCGATATACTTCTCGCCACGCTGCTCGATCAGGATCTGTTGCGAATCCAGCGGCAGGATGCCTTTGGACCACAGCGAACCCTGGAACGTCTCGTAGGCACCGCGCTCGTCGGCCAGGTCGCAGGACGCCTGGATGGCGTAGTAGCTGACGGCTTCCATGGACGTGTCGGCGAACTGCACCGCAGCATCGGAACCGTACGGGATGTGTTGCAGGTACAGCGCATCCTGGAAGCCCATGATGCCCAGGCCGACCGGACGGTGGCGCAGGTTGGAGTTCTTGGCCTGCGGCACGGAGTAGTAGTTGATGTCGATAACGTTATCGAGCATGCGCACTGCTACATCGACGGTGCGCTTGAGCTTGTCGGTATCAAGCTTGCCGTTGACGATGTGGTTCGGCAGGTTGATCGAGCCCAGGTTGCAGACCGCGATCTCGTCCTTGTTGGTGTTCAGGGTGATCTCGGTGCACAGGTTCGAGCTGTGAACCACGCCCACGTGCTGCTGCGGGCTGCGCAGGTTGCACGGGTCCTTGAAGGTCAGCCATGGGTGGCCGGTTTCGAACAGCATCGAGAGCATCTTGCGCCACAGATCCTTGGCCTGGATGGTCTTGAACAGTTTGATCTTGCCTGGGTATTCGGTCAGCGCTTCGTAGTACTCGTAACGCTCCTGGAAGGCCTTGCCGGTCAGGTCGTGCAGGTCCGGTACTTCGGATGGCGAGAACAGGGTCCACGGGCCGTCGTCGAAGACGCGCTTCATGAACAGGTCAGGGATCCAGTTGGCGGTGTTCATGTCGTGGGTACGACGACGATCATCACCGGTGTTCTTGCGCAGCTCGATGAACTCTTCGATGTCCATGTGCCAGGTTTCCAGGTAGGCACAGACAGCGCCCTTGCGCTTGCCGCCCTGGTTGACCGCAACGGCGGTGTCGTTGACCACTTTCAGGAACGGTACGACGCCTTGCGACTTGCCGTTGGTGCCCTTGATGTACGAGCCCAGCGCACGAACCGGCGTCCAGTCGTTGCCCAGGCCGCCTGCGAATTTGGACAGCATGGCGTTGTCGTGGATCGCGTGGTAGATGCCCGACAGGTCATCCGGCACGGTGGTCAGGTAGCAGCTGGACAGCTGTGGACGCAGGGTACCGGCGTTGAACAGCGTCGGGGTCGAGGACATGTAGTCGAACGACGACAGCAGGTTGTAGAACTCGATGGCGCGGTCTTCACGGGCTTTCTCTTCGATTGCCAGGCCCATGGCCACGCGCATGAAGAAGATCTGCGGCAGTTCGAAACGCACGCCATCCTTATGGATGAAGTAACGGTCGTACAGGGTTTGCAGGCCCAGGTAGGTGAACTGCTGATCGCGCTCGTGGTTGATGGCCTTGCCGAGTTTTTCGAGGTCGAATTCGGCCAGCACAGGGTTGAGCAGTTCGAACTTGATACCGGTGGCGACGTAGGCAGGCAGCGCCTTGGCGTACAGGTCGGCCATTTCGTGGTGGGTGGCGCTGTCGGCGACACCGAGGAAACCCAGACCTTCGGCGCGCAGGGTGTCCATCAGCAGGCGGGCGGTGACGAACGAGTAGTTCGGCTCACGCTCGACCAGGGTACGTGCGGTCATGACCAGTGCGGTGTTGACGTCTTTCAGCGCCACGCCGTCATACAGGTTTTTCAGGGTTTCGGTCTGGATCAGGTTGGCGTCGACTTCAGCCAGGCCTTCACACGCTTCGGTAACGATGGTGTTCAGGCGACCCATGTCCAGCGGCGCAAAGCTGCCGTCGGCGAGGGTGATGCGGATCGACGGGTGAGCCTGGACCTGATCTTCAGGGGCACGAACGGCACGCTCCTTGGCGCGCGAATCGCGGTAGATGACGTAGTCGCGAGCCACTTTCTGCTCGCCGGCACGCATCAGCGCCAGTTCGACCTGATCCTGGATTTCTTCGATGTGGATGGTGCCGCCCGAAGGCATGCGCCGTTTGAACGTGGCGCTGACCTGTTCGGTCAGGCGTGCAACGGTGTCGTGGATGCGCGACGAGGCGGCAGCGTTGCCGCCCTCAACTGCAAGAAACGCCTTGGTGATGGCAACGGTGATCTTGTCATCCGTGTAAGGAACGACAGTGCCGTTACGCTTGATCACGCGCAGTTGACCGGGAGCAGTGGCAGACAGGTCCTGTGGGGTCTGGCTGGCCTGCGGCGCGCCGGTCGGCGAGTTCTCGCGAGTTGTGTCTGTTTGCATGTGTGACTCCACGTTCCTTTAAGTTTGTTCGGGCATTGCTGCCCACCGTTTCGTTTCGAGCAGTAAGTCGCAAAAGGCGACTCAGGGGCTCCAAAACGAAGGTGGAAGCGGGAGGTACAGCCGCTTCCAGGTTTTGAAGCCAAAAAGGACCGGGCTGTGCCCGATCCTTTGAAAATCTGATGAAGAATGCGTGTTCGATGTTGCAAAACGTATACGGGATGGCTCTGGCTCAAGCGCGAGCGGTTTGGGTGCCTAAACCGGCTTGAAGTTCAACCCCTCAGACGCAACAAAAATGCTTGAATTTCCCATTTGAGTTGTGCTGGTGTTTTTGCGAAAAACCCCACATGTAGGGTGTGTCTCGTCGCCGGGCTACAAGATAATGCGTTTTGGACATGAATTGCAACGCACCGCCTGTGGATAAAGTGTGTGTAGTTTGTGTATGAATCGCACACCATGCGTGTAGGCCGCATAACTACTGGATCGTGACCGTTTGTCACCGATTTCTGTAGGTACTGGCGACAGGTTGCTGATTTTTGAGGGCGCGAACCCTATCACAAAAAAACGCTGCTGCAAGACCTGTCTGGCATGTGATGTGCTAAGCCGCGTCGGGTGTCGTGCGAGGCGGGCGGCGGTTGCTACACTCGCCTGCGACGCGGTGCCGCAACCCTTGTTTTGAATAACAACAATGGGTCAATCACAACAAGGGGAGGTTGCTTTGGAGCCACACACCTGGCATGTACTGATTGTCGAAGATGACCAGCGACTGGCCGAGCTGACCAGCGATTACCTGCACAACAACGGCCTGCGCGTAAGTATTGAGGGCAATGGCGCGCTGGCGGCAGCGCGAATCATTGCCGAACAGCCGGATCTGGTGATTCTTGACCTGATGCTGCCCGGCGAGGACGGTTTCAGTATCTGTCGCTCGGTACGTGACCGTTACGACGGGCCGATTCTGATGCTCACCGCGCGCACTGATGACACCGATCATATTCAGGGGCTCGATACCGGGGCTGACGATTTCGTCTGCAAACCGGTGCATCCGCGCGTGCTGCTGGCGCGTATTCATGCCTTGCTGCGCCGCAGTGAAGCGCCACAGGTGCCTGCTGCAGAGCTGCGGCGGCTGGTGTTCGGCCCGCTGGTGGTGGACAACGCCCTGCGCGAGGCCTGGCTGCGCGAGCAGAGCATCGAGCTGACCGGCGCCGAGTTCGACCTGCTGTGGCTGCTGGTGGCCAATGCCGGGCGCACGCTGTCCCGCGAGGAAATCTTCACTGCGCTGCGCGGTGTGGGTTATGACGGGCAGGATCGTTCTATCGATGTGCGTATCTCACGCATCCGCCCGAAAATCGGCGACGACCCCATCCACCCGCGTCTGATCAAGACCGTGCGCAGCAAGGGCTATCTGTTTGTGCCCGAAGCGGCGCAGGACATGAGCGGCCACGTGTTCAGCGGCTGACCTTATGAACTCGATCTTTCTGCGGATCTACGGCGGCATGCTCGGCGTACTGGTGCTGGTCGCGCTGCTTGGCGTGTTCGCCCTGCACGTGCTTAATCAGTCGCGCGGCGAGCAATACCGCGAACGTCTGGCCCACGGCACCTTTACGGTGATGGCCGACAATCTGGTGCCGCTCGATGGCATCGAACGGCGCCGCGCCCTGGCGATCTGGGAGCGCTTGCTGGGCATTCCCCTCAGCCTGCAAAGCATCGAGCAGGCTGGACTGGACAGCGGCGCGCGCGGTCGTCTGGCGCGTGGGCAGGTGGTGGTCGAGCAGATCGGCCCGCACGCCGCCAGGGTCTATCGTCAGTTGAGCGACAAGGAACCGCTGCTGCTGAGCGGCGAGGTGCAGCAGATCACCGAGCAACTGGCGCGAGCCACTATTTACCTGCTGATCGACGAGCTGGTGCGCTTTCCGGTCGATGAGCAACCGGCACGCCTGCAAGCCCTGCGCATCGACAAGGGCTTTGGTTTCGACTTGCATCTACTGGCGCTGGACCAGGCTGACCTGGACGATGACCAGCGCCGCCGCATCTATGAAGGCGACACGGTGATGGCGCTGGGCAAGGGCGGCGACTCGATCCGCGTGCTGGCCGGAATCGTCGACACCAACTGGGTGCTGGAAATCGGCCCGCTGTATCAGATGAACCCCTATCCGCTGCACTGGCTGCTGGTGATCGCCTTGATGGGCCTGTGTTTTATCGGTCTGGTGTTGTACTTGCTGGTGCGGCGTCTGGAGCGGCGCGTGTTGGAGCTGGAAGCTGCAGCGACGCAGATCGCCCAAGGCAGCCTGCAAACCCGCGTGCCGACCGAGGGTTCCGACTCGGTGGGGCGGGTGGCGGCGGCGTTCAACAGCATGGCCGAGCACCTGCAACGCTCGCTGATGATCCAGCGCGAGTTGGTGCGCGCGGTGTCTCACGAGCTACGCACGCCGGTTGCACGCTTGCGTTTCGGTCTGGAGATGGTCAGCGACGCCACCACTCCCGAGGCGCGGCGCAAATACATGCGCGGCATGGACAGCGATATTCAGGACCTCGACAAACTGGTCGATGAAATGCTCACTTACGCGCGCCTTGAGCAAGGCGCGCCGACCCTGAACTTCCAGCGTGTCGATCTGGATGCGCTGATCGATCAGGTGATCGCCGAACTGGCACCCTTGCGCGCCGATGTGCGGGTTTCACGGGGCGAATGTTTGACCTCTGAAGAGGGCGAAGCCGCCTGGGTCGAGGCAGAACCGCGTTATCTGCATCGTGCGGTACAGAACCTGGTGAGCAATGCGATGCGCCATGCGGAAAACGAGGTGTGTATCAGTTATCGACTGGAGGCGCAGCAGTGCCGTATCGATGTGGACGATGACGGTCCCGGCGTTCCGGAAGAGGCATGGGAGCAGATTTTCACGCCGTTCATGCGTATCGATGACAGCCGCACCCGAGCGTCAGGCGGGCATGGGCTGGGCCTGTCGATTGTGCGGCGGATCATCCATTGGCACGAAGGTCGCGCGCTGATGCTGATCGGGCGCAGCGCCAGCCTGGGTGGCGCGTGTTTCAGCCTGTCCTGGCCGCGTACGCAGGTGCCGCGTTGAGTGCTCAGCTGTTCAGTGGTCCGCTTGAGCGCTTCGGGCAGACGTTGCTGGCGGCAGATGATTCGCGCCCTGATTCGCGCCCTGTAGTGGCGTTGTCTGATCTGCTGCAAGCCGAGCGGCTTGATCAGTTACTGCTGAGCATTTACGGGCCGCAGTTGATGCCCAGCCAATTGCCGGTGCTGGTGTCGCAATGGGCCAAGTTTTACTTCATGCAGGTTATTCCGCCGGTGCTGGTTGCCAGTCTGGTGCATGGCTGGCATTGGCCGTTGGCGTTGGAGCAGGTCGCACTGGCAGTGGATGAACGTGGCCTGCCGAATGGCGTTCGTTTGGCGGGTGAGGGAGAGGCCTGGCGGGGCATTCCGGCTGATCCGTTTCAACAGTTTGCCGGATTGCTTGATGACAATCTGCAGCCCTTTATTGCCGCATTGAGCGCCTATGGCGGGCTGCCCTGCGCGGTGTTGTGGAGCAGCGCGGGGGATTATCTGGAAGGCTGTCTTGTGCAACTGGCCACGTGCAGCACTGTGTCATTGGCGCCAGGGCTGGCGCTGTTGAGCGAGAGGAAAAGGCCGGATGGGCGGGCCAATCCTCTGTTTCAGGCGGTGCGTTATGTTGTGCAGGCGCAGGGTGATGAGCCGCGCAGGCAACGTCGTGTGTGCTGCCTGAGTCATCGGGTGGAGTGGGTCGGGCGTTGCGAGCATTGTCCGCTGCCCGGCTGATCAGCCTTCGACTGCGACCAGACTCAACAGATGATCACCCAGCACACTGAACTGGCCGTCGAGTTCCTTGCCTGCGTGCCATTCAGTGGACAGATCGATGAGCAGGCGCAAGCGCGCGCTGCCGTCGGCGGACCATTCAAGCAGTTGCGCGTCTTCAAAATAGAAGCGCTTTTGCACGATGGGATAGAGCGCCTTGAACAACGCTTCCTTGATCGAAAAGGTCAGGGTCACGCGCAGCGCGACTTGATCCTGCGCGCCTGCTGCCATGTCGGCCAGCTCGGCAGCCGTCAGAATTTCCCCGGCCAGTCGCGAGGCACGCTCATGGCTCAGCAGGTTTTCCGTGTCCAGCCCCAGTCCGCGCCATTGCCGCTTGTGCGCCACCACAGCGGCGGCCCAGCCGGTGCTGTGGGTGATCGAGCCACAGACATCAGCGGGCCAGGCTGGCGCACGGTCTTCACCCACAGCAGGAACATGCAGACGGCCATCCAGTTGGCGCATGGCTTCGCGGGCACAGAGACGACCGGCGAGGAATTCAGTCTGACGTTTGGCCACCGAACGCTGAATGCTCGCCGGCATTTGCAGCTCACAACGCTGAAAGTCGCCGTCGACCAGCTTGAGCGGATCGAACCGCCCACTGACCAGCACCGCGCCCGGCAGCGCATGCGGCAACGGCCAGTGCTGAACGAGTTCGGGGCAGCAGACGGGGAGGTCGGGTAATTGAGTCATGGGCGGCATTTTGCCGGGGGAACGGGTTTGAGGGAAGGGCACTGGTAACATCCGCGTCCTCTTGACGACGCAGAGCGTCGAGAACTGCATTCCCATGCTGGAGCGTGCGGAATGATCGTAACTATCGTGCGTCGCTCTGCGTCGCATGCCGTTCCGGACGCTCCGCGTCCTCTTGGCGACGCAGAGCGTCGCGACGTGCATTACCACGCTGGAGCGTGGGAACGAGAATCCAACTATCGTGCGACGCTCCGCGTCGCATGCTGTTCCGGACGCTTCGCGTCCTCTTGGCGACGCATAGCGTCGCGACCTGCATTCCAACGCTGGAGCGTGCGGAACGATCATCTCAACTATCGTGCGTCGCTCCGCGTCGCATGCCGTTCCGGACGCTCCGCGTCCTCTTGACGACGCAGAGCGTCGCGACCTGCATTACCACGCTGGAGCGTGCGGAACGAGAATCCAGCTATCGTGCGACGCTCCGTGCAGAAGGAGCATCTGTTACTCAACCAAATATCTTCTTGAAGAACACCTGCATGTCTGACCAGGAGCTCTGGTCGGCAGCCTTGTCGTAGCCGATGTCCGGGCCGCCGTGGTCGCCGTGGCTCAGGCGGTCGGCGTCGGGGTTGGTGAAGCCGTGTTTGGCACCGTCGATGCTGACGAATTTGTAGTCTGCCTTGGCGTCGTCCATTTCCTTTTTGAACGCCGCAACGTTTTCAGCGGTGACCATGCTGTCCTTGGCGCCGTGCTCGACCAGCATCGGCACTTTGATGCCCGGTTTGGCCGGGGTATTGGTGACCAGTGCGCCGTGGAAGCTCACTACGCCCAGCAACGGTTCGCCGCGCCGCGCCGCGTCCAGCACGATCTTGCCGCCGAAGCAGTAACCGATCGCTGCAATTTTTTTCGGGTCGGTCTGAGGTTGCTTCTTCAATTGCTCCAGCCCGGCAGCAAAGCGCTTGTCAGCCGCATCGCTGTCCTTCAGCGCAGCCTGCATGAATGCCATCGCGTCCTTCGGGTGCTCGGTGTTCTTGCCTTCGCCGTACATGTCGATGGCCATGGCGCTATAGCCCAGTGCAGCCAGGTCGCGGGCGCGGCGCTTGGCGTAGTCGTTCAGGCCCCACCACTCGTGAACCACCAGAATACCTGGGCGTGGACCTTTTACCGCGTCGTCGTAAGCGTAGTAACCCACCAGTTTGGTTCCGTCGGCACTCTTGTAATCGATCTGCTCGGTCTTGATAGCTGCCTGAGCGAGTCCGGTCAGGCCCATCATGATCATTGCAATCCACACACGCATGGTCAGCTCCTTTTGATAGTTTGAGGTCGCAAACAACCATAGCCGATTCCGCTGCATCCGGTGTAGATGACTGTTCAGCGCCGGTTCATGGCGTGTTCAGTCGGGGTTCAGCCCGGCGCGATTACTGTTGGGCCGTACCTTGACAGCGTCCCCGAGCGCAAAAGGAGTCGATATGTTGAATCTCAACAAGTTTTTCCTGGCCTTGGCTTTTCTGGGTGGCAGCGCCGCAGCGCAGGCGGGCGATGGTCGGCTTGACGTGGCTCGTATCGAGTTCGGCAAGACCAGCGAAAGGCTTGATGACGCCAACAGCTGGGGGCATGCGCTCGGGGAACAGGCACATACCAATGTTTCTGTGGGCACACTTTATTCACCGCCGGTTTACGGCACCCTGACAGGGACTCACAATGGCGTGCCTGTCAGCCGCGAAATCCTGCTGGGCAGCTATGATGTGACACAACACGTGCCCGTCAGCGCCCGCCTGTTGAGTACTGATGCGACGATGTCGTTTCATTCTTTGTCTTGAGGCTGCGATTGTGCCTGGGAGAGCTGCATGAAGTTGTTGGTAGTTGAGGATGAAGCGCTGCTGCGCCACCACCTGCGAACCCGTCTGACCGAAGCGGGACATGTGGTGGAAGCGGTGGCCAACGCTGAGGAAGCGTTGTATCAGGTCACGCAATTCAATCACGACCTGGCCGTGATCGATCTGGGCTTGCCGGGCATCGGTGGGCTGGACCTGATTCGGCAGTTGCGCACAGTGGGCAAGGCGTTTCCGATTCTGATCCTGACCGCGCGCGGCAATTGGCAGGACAAGGTCGAAGGGCTGGCGGCCGGCGCTGACGACTACGTGGTCAAACCCTTCCAGTTCGAAGAACTGGAAGCGCGGCTCAACGCCTTGTTGCGGCGTTCCAGCGGCTTCATTCAGTCCACCATCACGGCTGGCCCGCTGCTGCTGGACCTCAATCGCAAGCACGCCGCGCTGGCTGAACAACCGCTGGCGCTGACCGCCTACGAATACCGCATCCTCGAATACCTGATGCTCCATCACCAGCAGGTAGTGCCCAAAGAGCGCCTGATGGAGCAACTGTATCCTGATGACGACGAGCGCGACCCAAACGTGATCGAAGTGCTGGTCGGCCGCCTGCGTCGCAAGCTGGACAGCAACGTGGCGTTCAAACCTATCGAAACCGTGCGCGGCATGGGCTACCTGTTCAATGAGCGCTGTACGTGATTCGTTCGCTTCGCCTGCGCCTGATGCTGGGTGCCGCCACTCTGGCGGTGATCTTCATGCTGCTGATGCTGCCTGCTTTGCAGGGGGCGTTCAGCCTGGCGCTGCGCGGGGCGATAGAGCAACGCCTGGCTTCCGACGTGACCACCATGATTTCTGCGGCGCGCGTCGAAGACGGCCATCTATTGATGCCGTCTGTGCTGCCGGGCGAACAGTTCAACCTGCCGGGCAGTCGTCTGCTGGGCTACATCTATAACCGCCAGGGGCAGATGGTCTGGCGCTCACTGTCCACCGAAGGCGAGAACATCGACTACCGCCCGCAGTATGACGGGCAGGGCAGCGAGTTCACCAAGATCAAGGGAATCAATGGCGATGAGTATTTCGTCTATGACGTCGAGATCCGGCTGCTCGGCGGGCGCAATGCCGCGTTCAGTATCGTCGCCGTGCAGCCCTTGCGCGGCTATCAGGAAACCATCGACGGTTTGCGCCGCAAGCTCTATCTGGGCTTTGGCGCAGCACTGGCGGTGCTGCTCGGGTTGCTGTGGATGGGCCTGACCTGGGGGTTGCGTGCCTTGCGCGGCTTGAGCCAGGAACTGGATCAGGTGGAAGCCGGCGTGCGCGACAGCCTGAGCGAGGAGCATCCCAGCGAACTGCTGCGTCTGACCGACTCGCTCAACCGCCTGCTGCGCAGCGAACGTGAACAGCGGATTCGTTACCGTGATTCGCTGGATGACCTGGCCCACAGCCTGAAAACACCGCTGGCGGTCTTGCAAGGGGTCAGCGAAAACATCGCCAAGCGCCCCGAAGATGTCGAGCAGGCGTGGGTGCTGCAATCGCAGATCGAGCGCATGAGCCAACAGATTGGCTATCAACTGCAACGGGCTAGCCTGCGCAAGAGCGGTCTGGTGCGGCACCATGTCATGCTGCGGCCTGTGGTCGAAAGCCTGTGCAACACACTCGACAAGGTGTATCGCGACAAACAGGTCAAGGCCACGCTGGACCTGCCGGAGCATTGTCAGGTGCACATGGAAGAGGGCGCGTTGCTGGAAATGCTCGGCAACCTGCTGGAAAACGCCTATCGGCTATGCCTGAGCGAAGTACGCGTGAGCTTTACCCGCTCAGCGGACGGCGATGAACTGTGCATCGAAGACGACGGCCCCGGCGTCCCGCAAAGCCAGCGTGCGCGCATTCTTGAACGTGGCGAACGCCTGGACCGCCAGAACCCTGGGCAAGGCATTGGTCTGGCGGTGGTCAAGGACATCATCGAAAGCTACGGCGCACAACTGACCCTGGGCGATTCCCCGCTGGGCGGCGCGGCGTTCAGGATTCATTTCCTGGCGCAGTGAGGGTGTGTTCGTCCAGTGTCAAGAGCGGACGCAGAGCGTCCAGAACAGCATGCCAACGCGGAGCATTGGCACGATAGTGTTATCACACCTGTCGTTCCTCACGCTCCAGCGTGGGAATGCCGTGCGTGACGCTCTGCGTCACACCTCTGCGCGTCACCAGGTACTCCAGTCACCACAGAAAGACGGCGGATACCCGCCACTGTGTGCCCATTTTTCCCACCATACGGCGGAAAACCGCCACGTCTTTTTCGGATTGCGTCTACCGTTACCCGTCTGCGCCTTGTAATGCGGGGTTTTGATGGCTATTTGATTCTATGGCACGCCTATTGCTATCTACATGGCAGAGGCCTGCCTTGCGCAGCTCGACAAAACAAATCCCTCCAGTGCAGGAGGGTTAGCGCTTTATAGGCTCGCGTGCATCAGGTGAAGATGCCGACGACGCCCTTGAGGAAAACTGCAATGACGACTCGTCAGCCCATCTACAAATCCCTCTATTTTCAGGTAATCGTTGCGATTGTCATCGGTATCCTGATCGGTCACTTCTACCCGGACACCGGCAAGGCTCTAAAGCCGCTGGGTGACGGGTTTATCAAACTGATCAAGATGGTTATCGCGCCGATCATCTTCTGTACCGTCGTCAGCGGCATCGCCGGCATGCAGAACATGAAGTCGGTCGGCAAGACCGGCGGTTATGCGCTGCTGTACTTCGAGATCGTTTCGACCATCGCTCTGCTGATCGGTCTGATCGTGGTCAACGTGGTTCAGCCGGGTGCCGGCATGAACATCGACGTCAGCACGCTCGACGCATCCAAGATCGCGGCTTACGTCACTGCCGGCCAGGATCAGAGCATCGTCGGCTTCATCCTCAACGTGATTCCGAACACCATCGTCGGCGCGTTTGCCAACGGCGATATCCTGCAAGTCCTGATGTTCTCGGTGATCTTCGGCTTCGCCCTGCATCGTCTGGGTTCGTACGGCAAGCCGGTTCTGGACTTCATCGATCGCTTCGCCCACGTGATGTTCAACATCATCAACATGATCATGAAGCTGGCGCCCATCGGTGCGTTCGGTGCCATGGCCTTCACCATCGGTGCCTACGGCGTAAGCTCGCTGGTGCAGCTGGGTCAGTTGATGATCTGCTTCTACATTACTTGCGCGCTGTTCGTGGTGCTGGTGCTGGGTGCCATCTGCCGCGCTCACGGTTTCAGCGTCTTCAAGCTGATTCGTTACATCCGTGAAGAGCTGTTGATCGTACTGGGTACTTCCTCGTCGGAATCGGCCCTGCCACGCATGCTGATCAAGATGGAGCGTCTGGGCGCCAAAAAATCTGTCGTGGGTCTGGTTATCCCGACGGGTTACTCGTTCAACCTCGACGGTACGTCGATCTACCTGACCATGGCTGCCGTGTTCATCGCTCAGGCGACCAACACGCACATGGACATCACCCACCAGATCACTTTGTTGCTGGTGTTGCTGCTGTCCTCCAAGGGTGCTGCTGGCGTAACCGGTAGCGGCTTCATAGTTCTGGCTGCAACCCTGTCGGCTGTCGGCCACCTGCCGGTTGCCGGTCTGGCGCTGATTCTGGGTATCGACCGCTTCATGTCCGAAGCCCGCGCCCTGACCAACCTGGTCGGTAACGCTGTTGCCACTGTTGTGGTTGCCAAGTGGGTCGGCGAGCTGGACACCGACAAGCTGCAGTCCGAGCTGACTTCCGGTGGCTCTGCCATTTTGGAAACCCGTCCTGAAGACGACCTCGGCGTTGCCGAAGGCCCGACTCCAGCCGGTGCGGTGAATACCACCAAAACCGTCTGATTAACCGTCAGGCCATAAAAAACCCATCTTCGGATGGGTTTTTTTATGCCTGTCGTTTGTCTGGGGAGTTATTCCGTGCGCGTCTCGCCGCTGAACACCAATGGCTCGCGGCAGCGGCGGCAAAGGTAGCGCCGGCCCTTGCGAACCATGCTGTGACGCTGGGCAGTGAACGGAAAGTCGCTGTCCGGGCAAGGGCAGCGGTAGATGTAACGGATCACGCTGCGTCGCTTGACGGCGTAGGTGTGGCAGCGGTTGGGTGGCAGTTCATAGACGCCGCGCATGATCAGTTGCCATTCTTCGCCATGTGGCTGGATGCTGCCGCCAAACAGCTGGTGGGCAATCAGGTGCGCGACTTCGTGCGGCACGGTCTGGCGCAGGAAGTCTTCGGCGTTTTCCTTGTAGAGCTGCGGATTGAAGCGCAGCAGGTTTTCGTGCAGGTGAGCGACACCAGCCTTCTGGCCGCGCAACTGGAAACTGACCACTGGGCGTTTGAAGGTGCGCTTGAAGAAGGTTTCGGCTTGTTGGTAACAGGTTTCAACGCGTGAATTGAGTTGGTCGGGCATGCTTTAGGATTCTCCAGTGCGCCAAGTATGCCGCAATGTGACTACGCTCTGAAAATGCTGGCCGCCCGGTGGTCGTTTTTGATCAAGGGCGATTGCCAGTCTGAACAGCACGCGCGCGGCATATTTAACCAAAGGTCGGTTATAGGTAAAATGCCCGGCTTTTCTCAAGCTACCGTCAGCGGATATTTCCATACATGGGCACCCTTTCAGTCAATCAGAACAAACTGCAGAAACGTCTGCGTCGGCTGGCCGGCGAGGCGGTTGCCGACTTCAACATGATCGAAGAGGGTGACAAGGTCATGGTCTGCCTGTCCGGCGGCAAGGACAGTTACACCATGCTCGATGTGCTGATGCACTTGCAGAAAGTCGCGCCGATCAAATTCGACATCGTGGCCGTCAACATGGACCAGAAGCAGCCTGGCTTCCCCGAGCACGTGCTGCCTGCGTATCTGAAAGAGCTGGGTATCGAGTACCACATCGTCGAGAAAGACACGTATTCAGTGGTCAAGGAATTGATTCCTGAAGGCAAGACGACCTGTTCGCTGTGTTCACGGCTGCGTCGTGGCACGCTGTATACCTTCGCTGATGAAATAGGTGCTACCAAGATGGCACTGGGGCATCATCGAGACGATATCGTCGAGACGTTCTTCCTCAACATGTTTTTCAACGGCTCGCTCAAGGCCATGCCACCCAAGCTGCGTGCCGACGATGGCCGTAACGTGGTGATTCGTCCATTGGCGTATTGCCATGAAAAGGACATTCAGGCCTATTCAGACCTTAAACAGTTTCCGATCATCCCGTGCAACCTCTGCGGCTCTCAGGAGAACCTGCAACGTCAGGTGGTCAAGGACATGTTGATCGACTGGGAGCGCAAGACACCGGGTCGCACGGAAAGCATCTTCCGCGCCCTGCAGAACGTACAGCCCTCGCAACTGGCTGATCGCAACCTGTTCGACTTCAGCAACCTGCGCATCGACGAAACCGCTGCGTCGCGGTTCGTCAATGTGGTGAATATCTGACGGTGCTCAGTGGTTGACGGTGAACGCCAGCATGGCTGACAGCTGGCACATCGGCCGACCGCTTTCTGCGTGCCATTGGTTGAAGACGTCCTGCACAATCGCCTGATCGCGTTTGCTGGTAGGCACGCGGTCGACGATATCCTGCGCGTTCAGCGCGGCCACCACGTCCCAGGTCGGAATGAAGGTGTCCTTGCCGATCATGCGCAGAAAGCGTGGCGCTGACAGTCCGCCCATCTGGTTGCCGTGTTTGGCAATGTACTGCCAAAAGCCGGTGATGTTATCGACCGGCCACTCGGCGATGAATTTGCCGAAACTGCCGTGCTCCTGTTCGATGTCCAGAACCAGCTGTGCATTGCGCGGCACGCTCTTGAGTTTGCCCAGGTGGCGGATGATGCGCGCATCCTGCATCAGCCGCTCCAGGTGATCAGCCCCCATCAGCACGACTTTTTCCGGGTCGAAGCGGAAGAAGACCTCCTCGAACGCCGGCCATTTAGAGTCCACCAGACTGTGTTTCAGGCCTGCACGAAACACGCGCAGGGCCATGGTCGACAGATAGCGGTCGGCGCTGATGGCTTGCAGTTGTTTCGGTGTCTTCGGGGTGGGCAGGTGGGCTTCCAGTGCTTTGGCGGAGCCGAATCGATTCAGGCAATACTCGTTCAGCCATTTGTAGTCTTGCATCGGTTCTCCAAAGAAATTCAACAGGCAGGTCAAGGGTTCAGACCGACCCTTGCGCTGCAAGTTTGCGATTTAACTGAAAGCGTCAGACCACGCCCTGCCGATTCAGCTGCGTGTTGTGTCCAGCTGCAAGGCGGTTTTGGCCAGGCGCTGGCCCAGTGCACGGCACAGGTCAGTCTCATGGCGGTCCAGCGCGCGCTTGCCATCGGCACCGGCGTGATGACTGGCACCATAAGGCGTGCCACCCCCTGCGGTTTCCAGCAGCGCCGATTCGCTGTAGGGCAGACCCATGATCAGCATGCCGTGGTGCAGCAACGGCAGCAGCATCGACATCAGCGTGGTTTCCTGGCCGCCGTGCAGACTGGCAGTGGAGGTGAAGACGCCTGCGGGTTTGCCGACCAGTGCGCCGGTCAGCCAAAGGTTGCTGGTACCGTCGAGAAAGTATTTCAGCGGGGCGGCCATGTTGCCGAAGCGCGTCGGGCTGCCCAGCGCCAGGCCTGAGCAGTTTTTCAGGTCGTCGAGGGTCGCGTACAGCGCGCCGTTTTCCGGGATCTCAGGGGCGGTCGCTTCGCAGTCGGCGGAAACGGCAGGAACGGTGCGCAGCCGAGCTTCCATGCCGCCCAGCTCGATACCGCGGGCAATCTGCCGGGCCATTTCGCTGGTGGAACCGTTGCGGCTGTAATAGAGGACCAGAATGTAAGGTGTGCTCACGGCAGCAGCTCCAGGATGTTCTCGGGTGGGCGGCCAATCACAGCCTTGTCGCCAGCGACCAGAATCGGCCGCTCGATCAGTTTGGGGTGCGCGGCCATGGCGGCGATCAGTTGCTCGTCGCTCAGGCTCGGGTCGGCCAGGTTGAGTTGCTTGTAATCGTCTTCGCCGGTACGCAACAGTTGCCGGGCAGTGATGCCCAGCTTGCCGAGCAGGTCACGCAAACGCTCTGCGTCGGGCGGGGTTTCCAGGTACAGTACGATATCGGGCGTCAGGCCGCGGGCCTGAAGCAGTTCCAGCGCGCCGCGGGATTTGCTGCAGCGCGGGTTGTGATACAGCGTCAGATCGGTCATTTGCACGTCGCATCTTGTGTGGGGTGGCGTATTCTAACCAGCGATGGCACTGTCCGACATATCGAATGGTCAATAGTCGTAGCCTGGATATAAGTGATTGCAGGTTGAACGGGGCGAGGAAGGAAACAAATGGCAAGGCGATTAACAGCAGCAGTGATACTTTTCGGCAGCTTGCTGCTCAGCGGATGTGGCGTGGACCTGGGCACTGACCAGAACGGCCAGAAGGTGGCCAGCGAGCGAATCAAGGGGCATTGGCTGGTGGTGAACTACTGGGCCGAATGGTGTGGCCCGTGCCGTACCGAGGTGCCGGAATTCAACGCATTGTCCGAACAGCTCAAGGACAAGAAGGTCACGGTGCTGGGTGTCAACTTTGACAACCTGCAGGGCGATGAGTTGAAAAGCGCTGCCAACGCACTGGGTATCAAATTCACCGTGCTGGCTCAGGACCCTGCCGAGCAGTACAGCCTGCCGCCCTCCGAAGCGCTGCCGGTGACCTACATCATCGACGACAAGGGCAAGATGCGCGAGCAACTGCTCGGTGAGCAGTCAGCCGCCACCGTGATCCAGAAGCTCAAGGCATTGCGCGGGGAGGGGTGATCGGATCGATTTTCGACGCTCTGCGCCGTAACGAGGACGCGGAGCGTCCAGAACGGCATGCGACGCGGAGCGCCGCACGATAGTGCAATGCGCGAGCAGTCGGCTGTGATTCAGGCGTTGCGCAGAACATCGCACGATATCGGGATTATCGTTCCCTACGCTCCAGCGTGGGAATGCAGGTCGCGATGCTCTGCGTCGCAAGAGGACGCGGAGCGTCCAGAACGGCATGCGACGCGGAGCGCCGCACGATAGTGCAATGCGCGAGCAGTCGGCTGTTATCCAGGCGTTGCGCGGGGCGTCGCAGGATAGTGATCGTTCCCTACGCTCCAGCGTGGGAATGCAGTTCTAGACGCTCTGCGTCGCAAGTTACGCGGAGCTTCGGATCAGCTATCTTCCAGCCAGAAGCGCAGCGGCTTGCCTTGGGCTGGCCACAGGCGCAGTTGCTCGATGGGCGAGATGTCCCAGCGTTGCACGCTGCTGATGGCTTTGATGAAGCGTTGTTCCTGCTCCATCAGCGCGGGGGCGCACATCTTGCGGGTTTTGCCCACCGGACCGAAACTGATGCTGTGATCGTTCAGCGTATAGGGCGCAAACCAGTGGTTGCAGCCCGCATTGCCATACGCACGGCCATCGGCACCCAGCGTCATGGTCAAGCGACTGTTATCGATCAGCGGACGTTCGCCTATCCACTCCGTTACATAACTGTGATCCTGCTGGATCGGCAGCGGGTCAGCGGTACAACCGGCCAGCAGCGCGCCGCCGATCAGGCTCAGGAGCGCAAACTGTTTCATGCCGCTTTCTCCTGGCACTTCTTGCAGAGGTGCTTCTCGCCTTCGGTTTTCCAGCCCAGCTCCGCGATGCGCGCGATGGCGGCAGGTTTCTGCGCCTTGACGCCCAGCTTGCTCTCTACCATGAACTCGAAGTTCAGTTCGGCGGCGCAGCTGTCGCAATTCACTTTCCACTGATGAATCGCCAACTCATCGAACACCGGACCTTTGGCCACTGCAATCCATTGGCCCGGCGGGTTGATCAGGTGCCGGACTTTCTCGACGGTCAGGCGCATGTGCAGGCTTTTGCTGCCTTTGATCGTCACCAGCAACTGGTCGTTGTCATGAATCGAGCCGCCGTTACCGGTGACTTGATAGCGACCGGGTGCCAAAGTGCGGCATTCGGTCAATGTGTGCTGCGGGTTGAGCATGCTGTAGCGAAAATCGTGTTCGACCATGGGTCCTCCAAAATTGCGCGCATCCTATCATGCTCCACGCCTTCAGGATCGGACGCCGGGCACCCGCACCAGCATTGCTGCGCTGGAGTGTGAGGAGCGAACGGTGCCATCACGCGGTCACCCGTGCCTCGGCTTCCAGACGAATGATGGCTTTGTCCAGATCGTCCAGAGCCGCTTCGGTGTGCGCGGCGTTCTGCTTGAGCAGGGTCTCGGCGCGTTGACAGGCGGTGCGCAGTTGCGGGACGCCGCAGTAGCGCGTTGCGCCGTGCAGACGGTGAATGCGCTCGATCAACGCCTGTACATCCTGGTTGGCCCGCGCCACACGGATGGCCTCGCGGTCGGCGGCCAGCGAGGCCAGCAGCATGGCCAGCATGTCGGCGGCTAGATCCGCCTTGCCCGCAGCCAAGCGCAGCCCTTCCTCATGATCGAGCACCAGCGGCCCGACGTGCACGTCAGGTGCTTCGTTCTGGCGTTCCGGCGCCGGGTTGCGCAGTGCCAGCCCCGTCCACTTGAGGACCACCTGCGCCAGCTGTCGCTCGCTGATCGGTTTGGTCAGGTAGTCATCCATGCCACTTTGCAGCAGCGAGCGTTTTTCATTGGCCATCGCGTGGGCGGTAAGTGCCACGATCGGCAGTGAGCTCTGGTTGCGTTCAGCTTCCCAGGCACGAATCGCCTCGGTGGCCTGACGCCCGTCCATACCGGGCATCTGCACGTCCATCAACACCAGATCGAACGCTTCCTGCTGCACCGCATTGACCGCTGCATAGCCGCCCTCGACGGCCACGACTTCTGCGCCCATGTCTTCGAGCAGGGTCTGCACCAGCAGCAGGTTGGCCGGGTTGTCATCTACGCACAGCACCCGCGGCGCGCGGCTCGACAACGGCGGACCAATGTCGGCGCGGATCGCCCGCGGCGCGATCAGTTCGGACAGCGCTTTTTGCAGTTTGCGGGTACAGGCGGGCTTGGCCTGCAATTGCGTGTAGACATCGTGGACCGCCAACTGGAACAGCGCGTGCTCGGTGGTCGGGCACAGCACCATGACTTTGCAGTTGAGGTTTTCCAGGTCCCAGATGTGCTGGCGCAGCCGTTCCGGGGAAATTTCCAGCGCCGTCACGCCGAGCACCGCCAGATCGATAGCCAACGGGGTCTCGTGCGCCGCCGTCACCCCGTTGAGCAGATTTTCCAGGTTGTTGAACACGATGGTTTGTAGGCCGCAGTCTTCCAACTGATGCTCCAGCGCCTGCCGCGCCAGGTCATGGTGTTCAAGCACTGCTGCGCGTAGCCCTCCCAGCGGGATATTGAACGATTCTTCCTTGTCTTCGCGGGCCTTGGGCAGTTTCAGGCTGATCCAGAATTCCGAACCTTCGCCCGGCGTGCTGTCGACACCGATTTCGCCGCCCATCTGTTCGATCAGGCGCTTGGAAATCACCAGACCCAGACCCGTGCCGCCCGGCTGGCGGGAGAGCGAGTTGTCGGCCTGGCTGAACGCCTGGAACAGCGCCCGCACATCCTGACTGGACAGGCCGATGCCGGTGTCCTGCACGCTGATGCGCAATTGCGCGTGCTCTTCGGTTTCGTCTTCAAGCATGGCACGGGCGACGATGGTGCCTTCGCGGGTGAATTTGATCGCGTTGCTGACCAGGTTGGTCAGAATCTGCCGCAGGCGCAACGGGTCGCCGGACAGCGCCAGTGGTGTATCGCGGTACACCAGACTGACCAGTTCCAGCTGTTTGGCATGCGCCGCCGGGGCGAGGATGGTCAAGGTGTCCTGCAGCAGATCACGCAGGTTGAACGGGATGTTGTCGAGCACCAGCTTGCCAGCCTCGATCTTCGAAAAGTCGAGAATCTCGTTGATGATGCTCAACAGGTTGTCGGCCGACTTCTCGATGGTGCCCAGGTAGTCGAACTGACGCGGCGTCAGCTCGCTTTTTTGCAGCAAATGGGTGAAACCCAGAATGCCATTGAGCGGCGTGCGGATTTCGTGGCTCATGTTGGCCAGGAATTCGGACTTGATCCGGCTTGCTTCAAGGGCTTCCTTGCGCGCCAGGTCCAGCTCGATGTTCTGGATTTCGATGGTTTCCAGATTCTGGCGTACATCCTCGGTCGCCTGATCGATGCTCAGTTGCAGCTCTTCCTGCGCGTTCTGCAAGGTCGCCGCCATGCGATTGATGCCTGACGCCAGTTCGTCCAGCTCCCGACTGCCCAGCGGCGGCAGGCGGGTTTCGAGATTGCCGTCCTTGAGCTGCGACACTGCCTGTTTGATCTGGCTCATCGGCCCGTTGATGGTGCGGCTCATGCGTACTGCAAGAGTCGCGGTGCAGGCCAGCCCGGTCAGGATCAGCAGCAGGCTGGCAAACAGGCTTCGATAGCCGCGCAACAGCGTGCCGTTATGGGATATTTCAAGTTCGACCCAGCCCAGCAGGGTGTCGGCTTCGGCCGGAATGATCGGGCTGGTCAGGTGGCGTTGATTGCCGAATACCGGGAGCAAATAACGCGTGGCGTCGGTGCCGGTCGAATTGAGCAACTGCGAGCCGCTGCCAATCGGCGAAGGGCTGATCATGGTCGGTCCGGCGTGGGCCAGTGGCGTGCGATCGACGTCGAGAAACGACACGGCGCGCACGTCGGTCTGCTCCAGGGTCTGGGTCGCGATGCGGCTTAGCAGGACCTTGTCCTTGCGCCCCAATGCGTTGGCGGCCAATGGTGCCAGATCCTGGGCGATCATTTCGCCGCGTTGCAGCAACTGGCTTTGCAGTTCGCTCAACTGCATCCAGGTGAAATAACCACCAAGCATTGCGGCCATCAGGCTGGCAGGCAAAATAGTCAGTAGCAGCACACGGCCTTTTATACCCAGCTTGGTCAGCACGCTCGTTCTCCGGCAACACGTATCAGTCCGTCGATATCAGGCATCGGCTGCCTGGCTGTATCGGCACAAGGGGTTGAGTTTAGCCATTTACCGCCAGCATGGGCCACCTAACTCTCTGTGCAGGGCTAGGCCGCAGTGGAAAAAACAGTGTTTATTCTTTTTGGGAATAAGCAGCGCACTTTGCGTGATATGGGCTTTGGCCGTTTGCCGTTATGATAGGCACCCCCCGCAGTCTGGATTGCGAAGACGCCATGACCCTGCAGTATCAAACCATTGCCGATTGCGTCGGCAACACTCCGCTGGTGCGTCTGCAACGCATGGCGGGTAATACCAGCAATACCCTCCTGTTGAAGCTTGAAGGTAATAACCCCGCTGGCTCGGTAAAAGACCGTCCGGCCCTGTCGATGATCACCCGTGCCGAGTTGCGCGGCCAGATCCATCCGGGTGACACGCTGATCGAAGCCACTTCCGGCAATACCGGGATCGCACTGGCCATGGCCGCAGCGATAAAGGGTTACCGGATGATTCTGATCATGCCGGACAACTCCAGTGCCGAACGCAAGGCCGCGATGACCGCCTACGGTGCCGAGCTGATTTCGGTCAGTAAGGACGAGGGCATGGAAGGTGCCCGTGATCTGGCCGAGCGCATGCAGGCCGAAGGCCGCGGCAAGGTGCTCGATCAATTCGCCAATGGCGACAATCCCGAGGCGCATTACACGTCCACCGGTCCGGAAATCTGGCGGCAGACGGGCGGTACCGTGACCCATTTCGTCAGCTCGATGGGCACCACCGGCACCATCATGGGCACCTCACGCTACCTCAAGGAGCAAAATCCCGAGGTGCAGATCGTCGGTCTGCAACCGATGGAGGGCGCTTCGATCCCCGGTATTCGCCGCTGGCCGCATGAATACCTGCCGAAAATCTATCAGTCGGACCGTGTCGACCGCATCATCGACATGGGCCAGACCGAGGCCGAAGACACCATGCGCCGACTGGCGCGCGAAGAAGGCATCTTCTGTGGTGTGTCGTCCGGCGGCTCGGTCGCTGGGGCACTGCGCATTTCCCGTGAAGTAGAAAATGCCGTGATTGTGGCGATCATCTGTGACCGAGGCGACCGCTACCTGTCGACCGGCATCTACGATTCGCCCAACTGATGGCCAAACATGAACGAGGTCTGCGCTTTCAGCCCACGGGCGGCGTCAAGACCGTGCAGATTCCTGCCGGTAAAAAACAGCGGCTGACTATCGAGCGCCTGTCCGATGACGGTCGCGGTATCGCTTTTCTTGACGGCAAGACCTGGTTTGTCGCTGGCAGTCTGGCGGGCGAGGAGGTCGAGGCGCGGGTGCTAAATGCGCGCGGCAAGGTCGTCGAGGCGCGCACCGAGCGGGTCTTCAACGCCAGCACCATGCGTCGCGCTCCGGCCTGTGAGTATTTCGGTCGCTGCGGCGGCTGCAGTGTTCAGCATGTGCCCCACGAAGAACAGCTTGCCCTGAAACAGCGCATGCTCGCCGAGCAATTGTTGCGCGTGGCGAATGCTGTGCCGGATGAATGGGCGGCACCTTTGAGCGGTGCCGAGCTGGCCTATCGCCGACGCGCGCGGGTCGCGGTTCGCTGGGATGCCAAGGCCAAAAGGCTGGACGTGGGGTTCCGCGCAGCCGCCAGTCAGGACATCGTCAGCATCGAACACTGTCCGGTGCTGGTACAGGCCTTGCAACCCATCATGAATGAGTTGCCTGGCATGCTGAAAAACTTCAGCAAACCGCAGGCGCTGGGTCACGTCGAGCTGTTCAGTGGGGTTGCGACTGCCGTGTTGTTGCGCCACACCGCGCCGCTTGCCGAGGCCGACCTGGCGCTGTTGCAGGCGTTTTGCTCCAAGCACGGCGCGCAGCTGTGGCTGCAGGGCGACGGCGAGCCCCAACCGGCCAGCCCCGGCGATACGCTGGGCTACCGGCTGGAGCCGTGGAACCTGCAACTGGCCTGGCGACCGGGAGATTTCATTCAGGTCAACGCGGCGGTTAACACCGCGATGATCGAGCAGGCTCTGCAATGGCTGGCGCCTGCCAAAGATGAACGGGTAATGGACCTGTTTTGCGGTCTGGGCAATTTTGCCTTGCCACTGGCGGGTCTGGCGAAGGAAGTGGTGGCGGTCGAAGGCGTTGCGACCATGGTCGAGCGTGCAGCCGTGAACGCAATGAGTAATGATCTGCACAATGTGCAGTTTTTTCAGGCGGATCTTTCCCAGCCGCTGACACACGCCGACTGGGCGGCGGAAGGGTTTTCTGCGGTACTCTTGGACCCACCGCGTGACGGGGCCTTTGAAGTGGTTCGCCAGATCAGAAAAACGGGTGCCCGGCGACTGCTTTATGTTTCATGCAACCCGGCAACTTTGGCTCGTGACACGGTCGAACTGATCAGTCAGGGCTACCGATTAAAACGTGCCGGAATCCTCGATATGTTTCCACAGACGGCGCATGTCGAGGCGATGGCTTTATTTGAAATGAGTAAGTGAGCAGCGTTCACTGGATCGAGGTCGCTGCTGACAGGGAACCTCATTTAATCCGACTGGCCCGCGAATGCCGGTCCTTGCTTGCCCGGCAAGTGGCATTCGCTCAGAAGGCTGGCGACTGATGGCGCTATTCATCGCGCCGTAGGGAAGGTAAGCAGCATGGTACAGGTGAGAGCGAACCAGCCGATAAACACAGACGGCAGTATCAATCTCGACGCGTGGCTCGATCATATTGTCAGCGTCGACCTGGTCCTGGACCGGGAAGTCATGAAACAGGCCTGTGAGTTTGCCCGGCAAGCCGAGCAGAACGACAAGGCCCACAAGAATCACTGGGCAGAGGGCACCTCCAGTTTCCAGACCGGTCTGGAAATCGCGGAGATCCTCGCTGACCTCAAGCTGGATCAGGACTCGCTGGTTGCGGCGGTCATTTACCGCGGCGTGCGTGAAGGTGTCATCCCTTTGCCGGAAGTCGAGCAGCGTTTCGGCGCGACGGTCGCCAAACTGATCGACGGCGTGCTGCGCATGGCCGCGATCAGCGCCAGTCTCAGCCCTCGTCAATCTCTGGTGCTAGGCAGTCAGGCGCAGGTCGAAAACCTGCGCAAGATGCTCGTGGCGATGGTCGACGACGTTCGCGTTGCGCTGATCAAGCTGGCCGAGCGCACTTGCGCGATTCGTGCGGTAAAGAACGCCGACGACGAGAAACGCAACCGTGTGGCCCGGGAAGTCTTCGACATCTACGCGCCGCTGGCCCATCGTCTGGGTATCGGGCATATCAAGTGGGAGCTGGAAGACCTTTCTTTCCGCTACCTGGAGCCTGATCAGTACAAGCAGATCGCCAAGCTGCTGCATGAGCGCCGGCTGGACCGCGAGCGCTTCATCAGCGATGTCATGTCCCAGCTCGACAACGAACTGCAAGCCACCGGCGTGACGGCTGACATCAGTGGCCGAGCCAAACATATCTATTCCATCTGGCGCAAAATGCAGCGCAAAGGCCTGGCATTCAGCCAGATCTATGACGTGCGCGCGTTGCGTGTACTGGTCCCGGAAATGCGCGATTGCTATACCGCGCTGGGCATTGTGCACACCTTGTGGCGGCATATTCCCAAAGAGTTCGACGATTACATCGCCAACCCCAAGGAAAATGGCTATCGCTCGCTGCACACAGCGGTCATCGGGCCGGAAGGCAAGGTACTGGAAGTGCAGATACGCACCCACGCCATGCACGAAGAGGCCGAACTGGGCGTTTGCGCGCACTGGCGTTATAAAGGCACTGACGTCAAATCTGGCTCCAATCATTACGAAGAGAAAATTTCCTGGCTGCGTCAGGTACTTGAGTGGCATGAAGAGCTGGGTGACATTGGTGGCCTGGCAGATCAGCTGCGGGTTGATATCGAGCCTGACCGGGTCTACGTCTTCACCCCTGACGGCCACGCCATCGACCTGCCCAAGGGTGCGACACCGCTGGACTTTGCCTATCGGGTGCACACCGAAATCGGCCATAACTGCCGTGGTGCGAAGATCAACGGCCGCATCGTACCGCTCAACTACAGCCTGCAGACCGGCGAGCAGGTCGAGATCATCACCAGCAAGCACGGCACGCCGAGCCGTGACTGGCTGAACTCCAACCTCGGTTACATCACGACCTCGCGGGCGCGCGCCAAGATTGTTCACTGGTTCAAATTGCAGGCCCGCGACCAGAACGTTGCGGCCGGTAAAACCCTTATCGAACGCGAACTGGCGCGCCTTGCATTGCCGCAGGTCGACTTCGACAAGCTGGCGGACAAGGCCAACCACAAGACCGCCGACGACATGTTTGCCGCCTTGGGCGCGGGTGATCTGCGTCTGGCGCAACTGGTCAATCTGGCTCAGCAGGAGGTTGAACCTGATCGCGTCAATGAACAGCTGGAACTGATCCCGCGCAAGGCTACGGGCTACAAGCCTGGCAAGCGTGGCGATATTCAGATTCAGGGCGTTGGCAACCTGATGACACAGATGGCCGGTTGCTGCCAGCCGCTGCCGGGCGATGCGATTGTCGGTTACATCACCCAGGGCCGTGGCGTCAGCATTCACCGTCAGGATTGCGCTTCGGTGCTGCAACTGGGTGGTCGCGAGCCCGAGCGGATCATTCAGGTCAGCTGGGGGCCGGTGCCGGTACTCACGTATCCGGTGGACATCATCATTCGCGCCTACGACCGTTCCGGCCTGCTGCGTGACGTCACCCAAGTGCTGCTCAACGAGCGTATCAACGTACTGGCGGTCAACACCCGTTCGAACAAGGAAGACAACACAGCGCTCATGTCGCTGACCATCGAGATTCCGGGTCTGGACGCGCTGGGACGGTTGCTGGGGCGTATTTCCCAGTTGCCGAACATCATTGAAACTCGCAGGAACAGGACGCCATAAGCGTTGCCTGCGCTCACAGGGAGCCCCATGTATACAGTTCAAGACCTGCTGAACCTCATGGCCCGGCTGCGTGATCCGCAGTCTGGCTGCCCGTGGGACCTGAAGCAGACCTACGCCAGCATCGTGCCGCATACGCTGGAAGAAGCCTACGAAGTGGCCGATGCCATCGAGCAGGGCGACCTCGACCATCTGAAGGGCGAACTGGGAGACCTGCTGTTTCAGGTGGTCTTCTATGCTCAGTTGGCCAAGGAAGAAGGCCGGTTTGAATTCGACGACGTCATCGACGGTATTACCCGCAAGTTGCTGCGTCGCCATCCGCACGTGTTTCCGACCGGCGAGTTGTACGCGCCGGCAGAAACGCCGTGCCTGACCGACGAGCAGGTCAACCAGCGCTGGGACGAGATCAAGGCCGAGGAACGTGCCGAAAAGTCTGGCGCCCCTGAGCAGTTGTCGCTGCTCGATGACGTGCCGGTGGCCTTGCCTGCGTTGAGTCGTGCCGCCAAACTGCAGAAGCGCGCTTCGCAGGTCGGCTTCGACTGGCCTGCAGCGTTGCCGGTGGTCGACAAGGTACGTGAAGAACTCGATGAAATTCTCGAAGCCATGGTCGACAATGACGCCGAAGGCATTGCCGAGGAAGTCGGCGATCTGCTGTTCAGCGTCGTGAACCTGGCCCGGCACCTTAAAGTTGACCCGGAAACTGCGCTACGCTCGGCCAATAGCAAGTTCGACAGACGCTTCCGATTCATTGAACAGGCCTTGCGCCACATCCAGCGTCCTATCGAAGCGTGCTCGCTCGAAGAAATGGACGCATTGTGGGGTGAAGCCAAACGTCAGGAAAAGAGCACACCCGGCTGCGGCTGAGTGTGCGGTAACGGTATAAGTGAGTAGACAATGAGCCTTTCCCTTCGCGATCAGTTGCTCAAGGCAGGTCTGGTCAACCAAAAGCAGGCCAAGCAGGTCGGCAAAGAAAAGCAGAAAGAGCAGCGTCTGGTGCACAAGGGTCAGGCCCAGGCCGACGACTCGCAAAAGCGCGCGGCTCAGGAAGCCATGGCCGAGAAGGCCAAGCGTGACCAGGAGCTGAACCGTCAGCAGCAGGAGAAGGTCGAGCAGAAGGCCCGTGCTGCTCAGGTCAAACAACTGATCGAGGTGTCGCGTCTGCCCAAGCTGATTACCGAGGATTACTACAACTTCGTTGACGACAAGAAGGTCAAGCGGATCTCGGTCAACGCGTTGGTGCGCAACAAGCTCAGCAGCGGTTCGCTGGCCATCGTTCACCACGGTGGCGGTTACGAGATCATTCCGCGTGAGGCTGCGCTGAAGATCCAGGAGCGCGACCCGCGCCGTATCGTGTTGCTCAGCACCCCGACCGAAGCGCCAGATGCCGACGATCCGTACGCTGCGTATCAGGTGCCTGACGACCTGATGTGGTAACGCGCTGACCGGTCAAAACAAAACCCGCATTCAGCGGGTTTTGTCGTTTATTGTTCTGGGTGGTTGCGGTTCAGGGAAGTCGCTTAGTGGTTGCCCTGGCTTTCCAGTGCTTCCAGCTCTTCCTTGTAGCGTAGAGCATCGGACTCTACGTGGAACATACCGACAAGTTGGTCCTGTTGATGCACGTCCCAGATCTGGATGCCGTCGGCAACGGCTTCGTGAGAGAGGTGGGCGTCGTCGCGTTCAGTAACTCTGACAGTCATAGTAGTAAGCTCCTGACTTTGATGGCCTGAATGGTTAGGCCTCTGGATACTGCGGCGATGTGTCGCAGGACTCTTTTATAGAATTTGTTAGCTGCCTAAGTAAATAGCCTGTTCAGGTTCCCGAGTGAGCAAAAAATGGTCGTTTGCCTACAGCCCTTGCATGGCGAGGCTTGCAGCTTGGTTGCGGCAAAGTGAAGGATTTTTCATGTGCCTTTAGCGGTGCAAAAAGATGACGCGGAGCGTCAAGAACGGCATTCCCACGCGGAGCGTAGGGAACGATAGGTGTCCGTATAGCGCGAGGTTCGGCGTCGGCACTCCGTAGGGCGCGCCAGGGGTCCGGGAGAGCACCGCCACTATCGTGCGATGCTCTGCGTCGGCATGCCGTTCTGGACGCTCTGCGTCCTCTTGTTTGCAGCCAATAAAAAGCCCCGCTAATAAGCGGGGCTCTGTATGGCAAGCGGTCAGGGCAATCAGCTGCCTTTGACGGCCTTGCCGTTCACGGTGCCGTCGAGCAGCACGATGTTGTATTCCTTACCGTCGGTTTCGACCTGTTGCAGGCGCACTAGCAGGTAATCCCAGTCCTTGGCGAACCACAGCACGGTGGTGCGCTTGCTTTGCGTCGGGTCACGCACGCGCTCGACCTTGATCGCATCGACCTGGCCAGTCTTGGTGGTAACCTTTTCCGAGCCCAGTACGCGGAAGTCGTAGGTGTCTACTTCATCACCGTCGACCACCTGGTAGCTCATGCTCTTCTTGCCATCAGCGATGTCGTGTTGCAACGCCAGCTGATACGTGGACTTGTCGAGGATGCCACGGTTGAGCGGCAGCTTGATCGCATCGCCACGGTCGGTGCCGGTGACGAACTTGGTGTTCCAGTCGAACGCCAGATCAACCTTCTTGGATTTGCCCAGGCCGCTGCGCTCGAAGCTGTAGGTCTGTGGCAGCAAGGTTTCCTTGTCGACCTTCAGTGTGCTGACTTCCGTCAGGCTGGCAATCATCATCGAGGCCTTGAAGCTCAGGGTCCAGGTGCCATTGGCTCCTGCTTCCAGGCTGCGTTCAGCCGTGCCGCTCATGGGCAGCTGTTTCCAGTCGGCGGTGTAGCTGGCGGAGAAGGGTTGAAGTTCTGCGGCCTGTACGGCAGGCAATGCGAGCAGAGCGAAAGCGAAGAGCAGAGCGCGACGCATAATATCTCCTAATGTCGAATCAGATGGCCGCTGGCCGGGAGTAACTGGCTATCCAGTAACGCACCTTGTTCACCAAGGCTCAGTCGGCCCTCGGCAAACCAGCGAATGGCCAGTGGGTAAATACGGTGCTCTTGAACATGAACCCGTTGCGCGAGCGTTGTGGGCGTGTCGTGCAACTGTACCGAAATAACTGCCTGTACGACCAGTGGGCCGCCATCGAGTTCCTCGGTGACGAAATGCACGCTGCAGCCATGCTCGGTGTCACCAGCTTCCAGCGCACGCTTGTGCGTGTGCAAGCCTTTATAACGCGGCAGCAGGGAAGGGTGAATATTCAGAAGGCGGCCATGGAAGTGGCGCACGAAGCCTGCGCTGAGAATGCGCATGAATCCGGCCAGTACCACCAACTGTGGCTGGAAAGTGTCGATCAGTTCGATCAGCGCTGCATCGAAGGCTTCACGGCCTTCGTAGGCAGTGTGATCCAGCACGCAGGCTTCGATGCCTGCGTCCCTGGCGCGTTGCAGGCCGAACGCATCGGCGCGGTTGGAAATCACCGCGCGGATACGGACCGGGCTGGACCCGTCCTTGAAACTGTCGATCATCGCTTGCAGGTTGCCGCCGGTGCCGGACAGCAGCACCACGACATCGCAGATGGCTGGCATCAATGCGCCTTGAGGTTTTTCAGCTCGACTTGTGCTGCACCTTCGGCAGCAGTGGCGATCTGACCGATCACCCATGGCTGCTCGCCAGCTTCGCGCAGAACCTTCAGCGCGGCTTCAACGTGTTCCTGAGCAACGCAGATAACCATGCCCACGCCGCAGTTCAGCACGCGGTGCATTTCGTTTTCAGCGACGTTGCCTTGCTGCTGCAGCCAGTCGAAAACGGCCGGACGCTGCCAGCTGGCGACGTCGACAACGGCCTGAGCGCCCTGCGGCAGAACACGCGGGATGTTGTCGAGCAGGCCGCCACCGGTGATGTGGGCCATGGCCTTGACCGCGCCGGTTTCCTTGATCAGCTTGAGCAGCGGCTTGACGTAGATGCGGGTGGGTGCCATCAGCAGCTCGGTCAATGGCTTGCCGTCCAGCTGGATGCTTTCGATATCGGCACCGGCCACTTCGATGATCTTGCGGATCAGCGAATAACCGTTGGAGTGCGGGCCGGACGATGGCAGAGCGAGCAGGGCATCACCGGCAGCGACTTTCGAACCGTCGATGATCTCGGCCTTTTCCACGACGCCGACGCAGAAGCCAGCCAGGTCGTAGTCTTCGCCTTCGTACATGCCCGGCATTTCAGCGGTTTCGCCGCCGACCAGCGAGCAGCCAGCCAGTTCGCAGCCAGCGCCGATGCCGGTGACGACCTGGGCAGCGGTGTCGACGTTCAGCTTGCCGGTGGCGTAGTAATCGAGGAAGAACAGCGGCTCTGCACCGCAGACCACCAGGTCATTGACGCACATGGCGACCAGATCGATGCCGATGGTGTCGTGCTTGTTCAGGTTCAGGGCCAGACGCAGCTTGGTGCCCACGCCGTCAGTGCCGGAAACCAGGACCGGTTGCTTGTAGCCGGCCGGGATTTCGCAGAGGGCGCCGAAGCCTCCCAGGCCGCCCATGACTTCCGGACGCTTGGTGCGCTTGGCGACGCTCTTGATGCGTTCGACCAATGCTTCACCGGCGTCGATGTCTACACCGGCGTCTTTATAGCTCAGGGAGGGTTGCTTGCTCATAGAAAATCCAGGCCTTTAGGGGGGATTCGGAGGTATCGACCGCTGCGTTGGGACCCGTTCAGCACCGCGCTGTCATGCGGTGGTAATGTTGGGCCGTGGCGATTGCCGGTCTGCGAAGGCGCGCGATTTTATCAGGCTTGCTCCCCAGGGGCCATCCTTGCGCCGACAACAGGGCGGTGTTGCGCCAAATAAACCTGATCCGGCAGCTCCGGTCAGTGCGAGTGCCGCCGTTTAAGGTGTACTTTATGCGCAAATTGAATGATTGGTGGTTCAAGGCTGTCCCAGACTTGTACACCTCCTGAAACAGCTTCTTTTTACTTTTTTCCGTTCGGGAACTGTCCATGCGTTTTTCCAGAGTTCTTCTAGTCGGCTGTCTGTCCCTGATCAGCCTCCCCAGCCTTGCCGAAACGGTCAGCAACCTTTATCAGGTCCGCGAGCCGGTGACTGGTCAGTCGCCCGATGAGCGCACACGGGCCACCCAGGCCGCGGTCGAAACGCTGGTGCTGCGCCTGACCGGTGACGCCAAGGCCGCGCAGGGTTCGGCCATCGCCGCGCTGCGCAAAGATCCGCAGCAAATCATCAGCCAGTACGGCTATGAGGCCGGTCCGCCTGAAACCCTGCTGGTGGACTTCGATCCAGCGACCACCGACCGTGCGTTGCGTGATGCCGGCCTGTCGATCTGGGGCAGCAATCGCCCGTCGATCCTCGGCTGGTGGCTGAACGACTCGGTCGAAGGCTCGAATCTGGTCGGTGACGGTCAGGCTGCCGCCGAACCGCTGCGCCGCGCTGCGCAACACCGCGGTTTGCCGCTGCGTCTGCCGCTGGCTGATTTGAGCGAGCAGGGCGTCGGTAACGCCAAGACACTGGAAGGCACTGATGCCGCACCGCTCAAGGAAGCCTCCGAGCGTTACGGTGCTGACGCGATACTGGCGGTGCACGCCAAGGAAGATGCAGGCCAGTGGCAGGGCAAATGGCGCTTGTGGCTGGGTGATCAGCGTGAGCAGGGCACCGCGACCGGGGCTACTTCCGAAGCCTTGGCAGACGCTGTGCTGCTGTCGGTCAGCCAGCGTCTGGCCCCACGTTTCGTCGCCAAGCCCGGTGCCTCGACGGGCCTGTTGGTGCAGGTTCAGGGCATGACACTGGAGCGCTATGCACAACTGCTTCAGTTACTTGATCCGTTCGGCGTGCGTCTGAGTTCTGTTGACGGCGATAAAGTGGTGTTTGAGGTCAGTGGCAGCACCGATCAGCTACGCTCGCAGTTGTCGCTGGCCAAATTGCAGGAAGTGCCCGCAGCCGAGGCAGCCGCTGCCGCAACGCCGCCTGCTGCGCCTGTCGATGCGACTGCGCCGGTTGCGCCAGCCAATGGAGCTGCTGCTGTTCCGGCACCTGCGCCCGCAGCGATGATTGTTCCGGCGTCTGCACCACAGCTTTATTTCCGCTGGTAAACCGGCAAAGCGCTTTTCCATTGGATTGAGGGATGTTGATGACTGATACACGGCGTTGGTTCTGGATCGGCGGCCTGGCCTTGCTGGTCGCATTCGTGGTGCTGTTGCACACGATCCTCACCCCTTTTCTGGTGGCGCTGCTGCTGGCCTACATGGGCGATCCACTGGTGGATCGTCTGGAGCGCGCCGGGCTGTCCAGAACCTTGAGCGTGGTGGCGGTGTTCGGTCTGTTCACGCTGGTGCTGATGGCCTTGCTGCTGGTGCTGGTGCCGATGCTGGCCAAGCAGTTGTTTCGTCTCTATGAGCTGGCCCCGCAGATCCTCGACTGGCTGCAACACTCGGCGTTGCCGTGGGTGCAGGCCAAGTTCGGTCTGGCAGACGGGTTCTGGAAGTTCGACAAGATCAAGGCAGCCATCTCCGAGCACATGGGGCAGGCTGGGGATATCGTCTCTGTGGTGCTGTCTCAGGCTACGGCGTCGAGCCTGGCGCTGATCGGCTGGCTGACCAATCTGGTGCTGATCCCGGTGGTGTGTTTCTACCTGTTGCGTGACTGGGACATCATGACCGGCAAGATCCGCGGTCTGCTGCCGCGTCAGCGTGAAGGTCAAATCGTCAAGCTGGCGGGCGAGTGCCACGAGGTGCTGGGCGCGTTCATACGTGGGCAGTTGCTGGTCATGGTCGGTCTCGGAGTGATCTACGCGGCCGGTCTGATGCTGGTCGGGCTGGAACTGGGCCTGTTGATCGGGGTGATCGCCGGTCTGGCTGCCATCGTGCCTTATATGGGCTTTGTGATCGGCATTGGTTCAGCGCTGGTCGCCGGGTTGTTCCAGTTTGGCGGCGACCTGTACCCGATGATGGGGATTGTTGCGGTGTTCATGATCGGTCAGGCCCTCGAAGGTATGGTGCTGACGCCATTACTGGTAGGGGATCGCATCGGTCTGCACCCGGTGGCGGTGATCTTCGCGATTCTGGCGGGTGGCGAGCTGTTCGGTTTCACCGGCATTCTGCTGGCGTTGCCGGTCGCTGCAGTGATCATGGTGCTGGTGCGCCACATGCACGACGTTTATAAAGACTCGGAAATCTATGCAGGTGCGGAAGATCCCGAGCTGTAAGGGCATCGCACGCCTCTTCACTGCCCGGTGAAGAGGCTTGTGCAGGCAATGCATGCATCACCTCAAAACGCCCTTTCTCGACCCGCGCTTTACGCACCCTGACGCAAACCTTTGATTTTGCTTGAGGTCTGTCGCATTGTGCGACCCGCTTCACGGGTATAAACTTTGCGCTCTTTACACAGAGGCCCTTGACGGTTTGCATGAGCCGTTAGTCAGCATGAAACCGATTCAGCTGCCCCTGAGTGTGCGTCTGCGTGATGACGCCACTTTCGTCAATTACTATCCAGGCGCCAATGCCGCTGCACTCGGCTATGTCGAGCGGCTGTGCGAAGCCGACGCTGGGTGGACGGAAAGCCTCATCTATCTGTGGGGCAAGGATGGAGTAGGGCGCACGCACCTGCTTCAGGCTGCGTGCCTGCGTTTCGAGCAGCTGGGCGAACCTGCGGTGTATCTGCCGCTTGCCGAAGTTATCGATGAAGGTATCGAGCTGTTCGACCATCTTGAACAGTACGAACTGGTGTGCCTGGATGACCTGCAAGCCATTGTCGGCAAGCCGGAGTGGGAAGAAGCCCTGTTTCACCTGTTCAACCGTTTGCGTGACAGCGGGCGTCGTCTGCTCATTGCAGCGTCCAAATCGCCCCGCGAACTGCCGGTCAAACTCCCCGATCTGAAATCCCGTCTGACCATGGCCCTGGTATTCCAGATGCGCGGCCTGTCCGACGAAGACAAGCTGCGTGCGCTGCAACTGCGTGCATCACGGCGCGGCCTGCACCTGACCGATGAGGTAGGCCATTTCATTCTGACGCGTGGTACACGCAGCATGAGCGCGCTGTTCGAATTGCTTGAGCGCCTTGATCAGGCGTCACTCCAGGAAAAGCGCAAGCTGACCATTCCCTTTCTTAAAGAGACGCTGGGGTGGTAGATCAGGCGCTGTTGATGCAAACGGCTGCAGCCTTGCGCCATGCACAACGGATTCTGGTGATCACCGGGGCAGGCCTGTCGGCTGATTCGGGCTTGCCGACCTATCGCGGCGTCGGCGGGCTGTACAACGGCAAGACCGACGACGGCCTGCCTATAGAAATGGCCCTGTCCGGGCCAATGCTGCGCCGTGACCCCGAGCTGTGCTGGAAGTACATCGCTGAACTGGGCAGGGCGTGCCTGGGTGGCGAGCCGAATATCGCGCATTACGCCATCGCCCAGTTGCAACGCATCAAGCCCGAGTGCTGGGTGCTGACCCAGAATGTCGACGGTTATCACCGTGCGGCGGGCAGCCCGCCAGAGCGCCTGATAGAAATTCACGGGCAGCTCTCGCCACTGTTTTGCCAATCCTGCGGCGCTGAAGATCCGCAATTGAGTGAGCACTTGCAGCGTCCTTTGCCCCCTTTATGCTCGGCATGTAGTGGCGTTATGCGACCGCCCGTCGTTCTTTTTCAGGAAATGCTCCCTGAAAGAGCACTGGAAACACTGTATGAACAACTGGCTAAAGGCTATGACGCAGTCCTGAGTATCGGTACCACGGCAAGCTTCCCCTACATTCATGAACCGGTCATTCGCACCAGAGTTTCCGGGGGTTTTACGGCGGAAATCAATCCGCAGCCGACCGATCACAGCGCGCAGATGGACGTCTTTTTGCAGTGCCGGGCAGCACATGTCATGGCGGAACTCATAAGTCACATCTAGTTCGATTGAATTTGCAAATCACCTTCATAAAAGGCATAGTCTCGCCATCTTAACTAGTCAGCCACGGTTGTGCCCATGCAGGTTGTTCGCTTCGCACCCCTCGTGCCTCTCGCACTCGTTACATTCCTCTTCGGTTGCTCGGCCAATATGCCGGTCGCACAGCAAGAACAGGCTCAGCCCGTTGCTCGTTATCAGAGCGCGGCAAACGCTCAGTCCGCAGCACGTCGCGCCGACGCCGCAGCCTTGCAGGACGAGATTGCCACCGAAGACGAGCTTGCTCACTTCGCCGACAACAAGTCCTACCAGCTGCCGGTTCTGGCCGACAGCATCCTGGAACGTGGCAAGTCCCTGATCGGCACTCGTTACAAGTTCGGCGGCACATCGACTTCCTCGGGTTTCGATTGCAGCGGCTTCATTGGTTACCTGTTTCGCGAAGAGGCTGGCATGAGCCTGCCGCGCTCCACGCGTGAAATGATCAACGTTGACGCACCGCTGGTATCGCGTAAAAACCTTCAGCCTGGCGATGTGCTGTTCTTCAGTACCCGTGGCCGTGGTCGCGTAAGCCATGCAGCGATCTACGCCGGTAACCAGCAGTTCATTCACTCCAGCAGCCGTCGCAGTGGCGGTGTACGCATCGACAGCCTCGATGACGCCTACTGGAGCAAGACCTTTATCGAGGCCAAGCGGCCTCTGGCAATGGCGCCAGGTACAGTCGCTGTGAAGTCGACGCCTGATGCCACGCAGACAACGGCGATGACTTCGACTACAGTCAAGACCGCGCCAAAGCGGCGTAAATAAAATAGAACGCGCAGAACAAGACCTTCGGGTCTTTCTGCGTTTTTGAGCTTCTCGGCAGCGTAAGCCGCATCCGGATAGGTTGTTGTGGTTATGTCGATTGCGTTGCGCCTGATAGTCATCTCTGTTGCTGCGTTACTGGGTGCCTGCGCCAGTGCGCCGCCACCGCCCAAAGCTCCCCGGGTCGTTCAGCGTCCGGTGGTCACTGCTCCCCCTCAGATTCTTTCTCCGGCTGCCGAAGACGTGCTGTTTCGTGCGTTGGGACTGGTTGGCACGCCTTATCGCTGGGGTGGCAACACGCCTGACTCCGGTTTTGATTGCAGCGGTCTTATAGGTTATGTCTATCGTGATGCCGCGGGCATTTCCCTGCCGCGTTCCACGCGCGAGATGATCGTGATGGGTGCGCCGAATATCCGTCGCGAGCAATTGCAGTCAGGAGATCTGGTGTTCTTCGCCACCTCGGGCGGCTCGCAGGTGTCCCACGCGGGCATCTACGTCGGCGAAGGCCGCTTCGTACATGCCCCGGCCAGCGGCGGCACGGTCAAGCTCGACAGCCTCGACAAGCCTTACTGGCAGAAAGCCTACCTCAACGCCAAGCGCGTCATTCAGCCGTCCAGTCTGGCGCAGATTTGGCCATAGCGCGTCGCCTGCTCGCGGTCTGACCAGAAATTATCGTGCGACGCTCCGCGTCGCATGCCTTTCCGGACGCTCTGCGTTCTCTTGCGACGCAGAGCGTCGAGACCTGCATTCCCACGCTGGAGCGTGCGGAACGATAACTCGACTACCGTACTGCGCTCTGCGTCGACATGCCTTTCCAGGCGTGCGGAACGATCATCGCAACTATCGTGCGACGCAGAGCGTCGAGAACTGCATTACCACGCTGGAGCGTGCGGAACGATAACTCAACTAACGTACGACGCTCTGCGTCAACCCTCTACGCTCGGCGTTATTGAGCTGCCTTGGCCGAGGTCACGCGCCAGATTTTGTTGCCGACATCGTCTGCCACCAGCAAGCCGCCGCGCTGATCATTGACCACGCCAACCGGGCGGCCCATGGCTTTTTCGTCTTTGTTGAGGAAACCGGTCAGCACATCGACTGGAGCGCCGTTGGGCTTGCCGCCGCTGAAGGGCACGAACACCACTTTATAGCCGCTGTGCGGTTTGCGGTTCCATGAGCCGTGCTGGCCAATGAACAGGCCTTCGTTGAACGGCGCCGCCAGCGTCTTGCCATCGGCGAATACCAACCCTAACGAGGCCGTATGCGGGCCGACTGCGTAATCCGGTGCGATGGCCTTGGCGACCAGTGCCGGGTTCTGCGGTTTGACGCGCTCGTCGACATGCTGGCCGTAGTAGCTGTAGGGCCAGCCGTAGAAAGCGCCATCCTGCACCGAGGTCACGTAGTCTGGCACCAGGTCGCTGCCGATTTCGTCACGCTCGTTGACCGCCGTCCACAGCTTGCCGGTTTTGGGTTCCCAGTCCATGCCGTTGGGGTTGCGAAGGCCCGAGGCGAAAATGCGGTGGTTGCCGGTGGCAGCGTCCACTTCCCAGATGGCTGCACGACCTTCTTCCTTGTCCATGCCGTTCTCGGCCACGTTGCTGTTGGAGCCCACTGTGACGTACAGCTTGCTGCCATCCTTGCTGGCAATGACGTTTTTGGTCCAGTGGTGGTTGAGCGTGCCGCCCGGCAGATCGACCACTTTGGTCGGCTGCGCGCTGATCGAGGTCTGGCCCGCTTCATACGGGAAGCTGATCAGGCGGTCGGTGTCGGCGACATAGAGCTTGTTGCCCACTAGCGTCATGCCAAACGGCGAATTGAGGTTTTGCAGGAACACGGTGCGGGTCTCTGCGACGCCGTCCTTGTCCACGTCGCGCAGCAGAGTAATGCGGTTGGCGCTTGGCACGCCCGCACCGGCGCGGCCCATGACTTTTTCCATTACCCAGCCGCGAATACCTTTGGAATCATCCGGTTTGGCCGGGGAATTGGTTTCCGCCACCAGCACGTCGCCATTGGGCAATACATACAGCCAGCGCGGGTGGTCCAGGTTTTCGGCGAACGCTGCCACCTGTGTGCCCGGCGCGGCGACCGGTTTTGCGCCTTTTTCCCAGCCTACGGCAGGGGCGATGTTGACGGTCGGGATCAGCGTCTTGTTAGGCTCCGGCAGTTTGGGCGATGGGCCTGTTCCATCCGAGACTTGCAGGGTCGAAGACTCGCCGCAGGCAGCGAGGCCACCGGCAACCAGAAGCAACACTGCGTAGTGGAGTCTGAGTCTGAACATGGTGAATCTCCATAAACAAGGGCGTGGTCCGATAATTGATAGAGGCACTGCGAACCGTCTGGGTTCAATCACGTTTCACAGCGTCGGTGTCGATTGACGCTCCCAGCCCAACCCTCTACCCTTCGCGGTTTGTTTCAGGTGCTCTGCAATCCTTGATTGGCAGGGTGAAACAGGGAAGCCGGTGTGGATCAATCGATCCGATCCCGGCGCTGCCCCCGCAACGGTAAATGAGTCAAGGCTGTGCCTGACGCCACTGTGTTTCGACATGGGAAGGCGCGCAGCCGGGGTAACCCGCTCATGAGCCCGGAGACCGGCCTGAACCACTCAATGGCATCACGGAGGGTGATGCTCTGTGCAGGCCGTTGCCGTGCTGTCCAGTGCTGTCCTTCCGTCTGTTGTCGACTGCCACGAGCGGAGAACCCGGATGAACGAATCCCCCGAACGCGACGAACGCCATCTGGCGCGCATGCTGCGCAAGAAAGCCGTGATGGACGAGCGCATTGCCAGCTCACCCAACGAGTGCGGCCTGCTGCTGGTCTTGACCGGCAACGGCAAAGGCAAGAGCAGCTCGGCATTCGGCATGCTTGCCAGGGCCATGGGCCACGACATGCAGTGCGGCGTGGTGCAGTTCATCAAGGGCCGCAACAGCACTGGCGAAGAAATGTTTTTCCGCCGTTTCCCCGAGCAGGTGCGCTATCACGTGATGGGCGAGGGCTTCACCTGGGAAACCCAGGATCGCCAGCGTGACATTGCCGCTGCCGAAGCCGCCTGGGCCGTGTCTCGGGAAATGCTTCGCGACCCGGCCATTGGTCTGGTGGTGCTCGACGAACTGAACATTGCCCTCAAGCATGGTTACCTCGACCTTGAACAAGTGCTGAGTGACCTGCAGGCCCGCCCACCTATGCAGCATGTGCTGGTGACCGGCCGCGGTGCCAAACCCGAATTGATCGACCTGGCTGATACGGTTTCCGATATCGGCGTGGTCAAGCACGCGTTTCAGGCCGGTATCCGGGCGCAGAAAGGTATCGAGCTGTGAATAATCCTTTATTGGGCGCACTGCAATGAGAGCACTGCAATGAGAGCTCCGCGCGATTGCCCGGCGGTTTTGATCGCCGCGCCTGCCTCCGGGCAAGGTAAGACTACCGTCACCGCGGCACTGGCACGTTTGCACCGCAACCAGGGCCGCAAGGTCCGGGTGTTCAAGTGCGGGCCGGATTTTCTCGACCCGATGATTCTTGAGCGGGCCAGCGGCGCACCGGTCTACCAGCTGGACATGTGGATGGTCGGTGCCGACGAAAGCCGTCGCCTGTTGTGGGAAGCCGCAGATGAGGCAGACCTGATCCTGATCGAAGGCGTCATGGGGTTGTTCGACGGCACACCGTCCAGCGCTGATCTGGCCCGCCACTTTGGCGTACCGGTGTTGGGGGTGATCGACGGCACGGCTATGGCGCAGACGTTTGGCGCGCTGGCGCTCGGGCTGGCGCGTTATCAGCCGGATCTGCCGTTTGCCGGCGTGCTGGCCAATCGGGTTGGCACGGTACGCCACGCGCAGTTGCTGGAAAACAGTCTGACCGAAGGCCTGCGCTGGTATGGCGCACTGTCCCGGGAAGTCGGTTTCGAATTGCCCAGCCGCCATCTGGGGCTGGTCCAGGCCAGCGAACTCAATGATCTGGATGTGCGGCTGGACATGGCTGCCGCCGCGCTGGCCAGCACCTGCGAAGTGGCCTTGCCGCCAGCCGTAACCTTTACCGCGCCCGACCCGGTTCAGGTCGAGCCGTTGCTCAGCGGTGTGCGCATCGCCATTGCCCGCGACGAGGCCTTTGCCTTTCTGTACGGCGCAAGCCTGGACCTGCTGCGAAACATGGGCGCAGAGCTGAGTTTCTTCTCGCCGATCCATGACCGCGAGCTGCCCGACGCCGACAGCCTGTACCTGCCGGGTGGCTACCCGGAGTTGCACCACGTTGCTTTGGCGGAAAACCTGACGATGCAGGCATCGATCAGGGCGCACCATATCGCTGGCAAGCCGATTCTGGCCGAGTGCGGCGGCATGCTTTATTTACTCGAAGCCCTGAGCGATGTGGAGGGCGTGCGCGCCGAACTGGTCGGCTTGCTGTCCGGTGAGGCGGTCATGCAGAAGCGTCTGGCGGCGCTGGCCTTGCAAGCGGTTGAATTGCCCGAGGGCACGCTGCACGGTCACACGTATCACCATTCGCTGACCAGCACCGAGTTGCAGCCGATTGCCCGTGGCGTCAGCCCCAACGGCGGGCGTGGCGCAGAGGCAGTCTACCGCCTGGGTCGTCTGACCGCGTCCTACGTGCATTTCTATTTCCCTTCCTGCCCTCAGGCGATTGCGGCGCTGTTCAAACCATGACCGAACAAGCGTTCAGCCCTGAAGAGCGGGCTGCGGTGTACCGGGCCATCGCCGAGCGTCGCGACATGCGCCACTTCGTCGGCGGCACGGTGGCGCCCGAGTTGCTGGCGCGCTTGCTGGAAGCCGCACACCAGGCACCCAGTGTCGGGCTGATGCAGCCGTGGCGCTTCATTCGCATCAGCGATCCGGCGTTGCGCGGAAAAATGCAGGCGCATGTAGAAGAAGAACGTATCCGCACTGCCCAGGCGTTGGGCGAGCGCACCGACGAGTTCATGAAGCTCAAGGTCGAAGGCATCAACGACTGCGCAGAAGTGCTGGTCGCCGCGCTGATGGAAGGGCGTGAGCAACACATTTTCGGGCGTCGCACCTTGCCCGAAATGGACATGGCATCGCTGTCCTGCGCGATCCAGAACCTGTGGCTGGCATCGCGTGCAGAAGGCCTGGGCATGGGCTGGGTGTCGCTGTTCGACCCCGAGGCATTGGCCGAACTGCTGGGCATGCCTGACGGCGCGAAGCCGCTGGCGATCATTTGCCTGGGGCCGGTCAAGGAGTTCTATCCTGCGCCAATGCTGGTGATGGAAGGCTGGGCGCAGGCGCGTCCGCTGCACGAGCTGCTGTACGAGAATCAATGGGGAGTGAGTCAATGAGTGTGGCGCTGTTGAGCGTCGCCGGTGTGGCGCTGGACGCGTTGCTCGGTGAACCAAAACGATGGCATCCGCTGGTGGCGTTCGGGCGTTTTGCCAGCCGTGTCGAGCAGCGTTTCAACAGCGGTGGCCGTGGCTGGCGCAGTCATGGCGTTACCGCCTGGGTTATCACCGTAGTGCCGTTGACGCTGCTGGCCACGCTACTGAGCTGGTTGCCCGGTATTGGCTGGCTGGTCGAGATTCTGGCGCTGTATGGCGCGCTGGGCATGCGCAGCCTGGGCGAACATGTTCAGCCGGTGGCGCAAGCGTTGCGCAGTGACGATCTGGTCGAGGCACGCCAGCGGGTCGGTTATCTGGTCAGTCGCCAGACCAGCGAACTGGATGCCACCGAAGTGGCTCGCGCGGCTACCGAATCAGTGCTGGAGAACGGCAGTGATGCGGTGTTCGCCGCGCTGTTCTGGTTTGTCGTGGCCGGTGCGCCCGGCGTGGTGCTGTACCGGCTGAGCAACACGCTGGACGCCATGTGGGGCTACCGCAACGAGCGCTTCGAGCGTTTCGGCTGGGCTGCGGCGAAGATCGACGATCTGCTCAACTACCTTCCTGCACGCCTTGTGGCATTGACTTACGCCTTGCTGGGCAAGACCCGGCTGGCGCTGCGCTGCTGGCGTAAGCAGGCCCCGGCCTGGGACAGTCCGAATGCAGGTCCGGTGATGGCCGCTGGCGCGGGTGCGCTGGGTGTCGAACTGGGTGGGGCGGCGATCTATCACGGCGAGCTGCATCAGCGTCCGCAATTGGGTGAAGGTGCACCTGCCGATGCAGACTCCATTGATCGCGGCTGGCAACTGGTGCAGCGCGGCGTCTGGTTGTGGTTGCTGGTCATATGCGTGGTAGCTGAATTCTATGCTTGAGCACGGCGGTCGGTTGCGCGCCGCAGCGCAGCATTACGGTATCGAACTGGCTGACTGGCTGGACCTGTCCACGGGCATCGCGCCCTGGTCGTGGCCCATCCCGGAGATTCCGACGCGTGCCTGGGCGCGGTTGCCCGAGACCGACGATGGCCTGGAATCGGCGGCCTGCCGCTATTACGGCGTACCTCGCTTATTGCCGGTGTCCGGCTCACAGGCTGCGATTCAAGCGTTACCGCGGGTACGCAGCGGAGGTCGGGTTGGCGTGCTGTCGCCCTGCTACGCCGAGCATGCACATGCATGGCGCAAGAACGGCTTCGTGGTCCGCGAGGTAGGCGAGCAGGAGGTCGAATACTTTCTCGACTCTCTTGATGTGCTGGTGGTGGTCAACCCGAACAATCCGACCGGCCTGCACCTGAGCGCCGAGCGCCTGCTGGAATGGCATGCACGACTGGCCGAGCGCGGTGGCTGGCTGGTCGTCGATGAAGCGTTTATGGATAACACGCCGGGCCTTAGCCTGGCTGCCGAAACGTGGCGCACCGGGCTGATTGTGCTGCGCTCGTTCGGCAAGTTTTTTGGCCTGGCCGGTGTCAGGCTCGGTTTTGTCATGGCCGAGCGGGTATTGCTGAGGATGCTGGCGCAGGAAATCGGCCCATGGTCGGTCAGTGGGCCAACCCGGATCATCGGTCAGGTGTGCCTCAATGATCAGGAAGGGCAGGCCCGTCAGCGTGAACGCAGCGAGCAGGCTCGCGAGCGTCTGGTGGCCTTGCTTGACCAGTACGGTCTGAGCCCGCAGGGCGGCTGTGCGCTGTTTCAGTGGCGCATGACCCCTGAAGCGCAAACGCTCTATGAGTTTTGTGCGCAGCGTGGCGTGCTGTTGCGCCTGTTCAAAGGTGACACCCCCGAGTCGTCCAGCCTGCGCTTCGGTCTGCCCCGCGACGAGGCCGACTGGCTGCGTTTGCACACTGTTCTGCTTGAATACCGCAAGGAATACCCATGACCACGCTGATGGTACAAGGCACCACCTCCGACGCCGGCAAAAGCACACTGGTGACGGCACTGTGCCGCTGGCTGACCCGACAGGGCGTCAAGGTCGTGCCATTCAAACCGCAGAACATGGCGCTCAACAGCGCTGTAACGGCGGACGGCGGCGAGATCGGCCGCGCCCAGGCGGTGCAGGCGCAGGCGTGCTTTCTGGAGCCGCACACTGACATGAACCCGGTGCTGCTCAAGCCCAACAGTGATACGGGTGCGCAGGTGATCATTCACGGCCGTGCGGTCACCACCATGAACGCGGTGGCTTATCACGGCTACAAAGAGATCGCCATGCAGGAGGTGCTGGAATCCCATCGGCGCCTGGGTGAAAGATACCCGGTGATCGTGGTCGAGGGCGCGGGCTCTCCGGCCGAGATCAACCTGCGCGCCAACGATATCGCCAACATGGGCTTTGCCGAGGCGGTCGACTGCCCGGTGCTATTGATTGCCGACATCAATCGCGGCGGGGTGTTTGCCCATCTGGTCGGCACGCTGGAGTTGCTGTCGCCCAGCGAACAGGCGCGGGTCAAGGGGTTCATCATCAACCGTTTTCGCGGCGACATCGCCTTGCTGCAACCGGGCCTGGACTGGCTGGAAGCACGCACCGGCAAGCCGGTGGTTGGCGTGCTGCCCTACGTGATGGACCTGCACCTGGAAGCCGAAGACGGCCTGGACCAGCGTCAGACCGACAAGGTCGAGCATGTGCTGAACGTGGTGGTGCCAGTGCTACCGCGCATCAGTAACCACACCGATTTCGACCCGCTGCGCCTGCACCCTCAGGTCAATCTGCAGTTCATCGGTCCCGGCCAGGCGATTCCTCCTGCTGACCTGATCATTCTGCCCGGCTCGAAAAGCGTGCGCAGCGATCTGAACTACCTGCGCAGCCATGGCTGGGACACCGCCATCGAGCGGCATTTGCGTTATGGCGGCAAGCTGATGGGGATCTGCGGCGGCCTGCAAATGCTCGGTGAGCAGGTGCACGATCCTCTCGGGCTGGAAGGCGCAGCCGGGTCCAGCGCCGGGTTTGGCCTAATGGCAATGAGCACGGTGCTGGAAGCGGAAAAGCAACTGCGCAATGTGCGCGGTCGTCTGACCCTGGAAGACGCCGAGGTCAGCGGCTACGAAATTCATGCCGGGGTAACGACAGGGCCGGCGCTGGAGCAGGCTGCCGTGCAACTGGACGACGGGCGTTGCGATGGCGCGCAGAGTGTCGACGGGCAGGTGCTCGGGACTTACCTGCACGGCCTGTTCGAATCACCTGCGGCCTGTAGCGCGTTACTGCGCTGGGCGGGGTTGGCGAACGTGCAGTCCGTCGACTATCACGCCCTGCGCGAGCGCGACATAGAACGTCTGGCGGACCTGGTGGAAAAACACCTGGACGGCCCATTGCTTCGCGAACTGTGTGGCCTGGAGGCGAACTGAATGCTGCAATTGATCCTCGGCGGCGCGCGTTCCGGCAAGAGTCGCCTGGCGGAAAAACTGGCCGCCGACAGCACGCTGAAGGTGACCTACATCGCCACCAGTCAGCCTCTCGATGGCGAAATGAATCAGCGTGTTGCGAGCCATCGCGCACGCCGTCCCGAGCACTGGGGGTTGGTCGAAGAGCCGATCGAGCTGGCGCGGGTGCTGCGCGAAAATGCGGCGCCCGATTGCTGCCTGCTAGTCGATTGCCTGACCCTCTGGCTGACCAATCTGCTGATGCTCGACAACCCCGAGCGCCTGCTTCAAGAACGTGAATCCCTGCTCGACAGCCTTGCCGGGCTGCTGGGTGAAATCATTTTTGTCAGCAACGAAACCGGGCTTGGCGTCGTGCCGCTCGGCGAACTGACCCGTCGCTATGTCGATGAAGCCGGCCTGTTGCATCAGGCGCTGGCCGAGCGTTGCCAGCGTGTCGTGTTGACCGTTGCCGGCTTGCCCCTGACGTTGAAAGGAACCGCGCTATGAGTAATTCCTGGTGGCTCAAGCCTGCACAGGCCATTGATGTACCGATGCGCGAGGCGGCACTGGCCCGTCAGCAACAGTTGACCAAGCCGGCGGGTTCGCTGGCACAACTGGAGCGTCTGGCGGTACAGCTTGCCAGCCTGCAAGGGCGCGAGCGTCCGGCTGCCGACAAATTGTGGATCGCGATCTTTGCCGGCGATCATGGTGTGGTGGCCGAAGGTGTATCGGCCTATCCACAGGAAGTCACCGGCCAGATGCTGCATAACTTCGTCAACGGTGGCGCAGCGATCAGCGTGCTGGCGCGCCAGCTCTCGGCGCAGCTGGACGTGGTGGATCTGGGTACCGTGGCGCCTCTGGATTTGCCGGGCGTGCGTCATTTGCGCATCGGCGCGGGCACCGCCAATTTCGCCCACGGGCCAGCCATGAGCGCCGAACAGGGGCTTGCTGCTCTACAGGCCGGGCGCGACAGCGTGTTGCGCGCCAAGGCGGTCGGCACCGAGCTGTTTATCGGTGGCGAGATGGGCATCGGCAATACCACGGCGGCCAGCGCCGTCGCCTGCTCGGTGCTGGAATGTGCCGCGCCGTTGCTGGTCGGTCCCGGCACCGGGCTGAACGCCGAGGGCATCGAGCACAAGACCCGTGTCATCGAACGCGCACTGGCGCTGCATGCCGAGCAGGCCGGCGACCCGCTACACAGCCTGTTCTGCCTGGGTGGTTTCGAGATTGCCGCGCTGACCGGCGCTTATCTGGCCTGTGCGCAGGAAGGCATCGTGGCGCTGGTCGACGGTTTCATTTGCAGCGTGGCCGCCCTGGTGGCGGTGCGCCTGAATCCGTCTTGCCGCAACTGGCTGTTGTTCGGCCACCGTGGCGCCGAACCGGGCCACCGGCACTTGCTGGAAACGCTACAGGCCGAACCGCTGCTGGACCTCGGCTTGCGTCTGGGCGAGGGCAGTGGCGCAGCGTTGGCGGTGCCGTTGGTGCGTCTGGCCTGCGAGCTGCACAACGGCATGGCAACGTTTGCCGAAGCGGCAGTGGCGGATCGCCCCGCATGACCTTGCGTCTGGACTTGCTGCGTCATGGCGAAACAGAGCTGGGCGGTGGTCTGCGCGGCAGCCTCGACGATGCTCTGACCGAACTCGGCTGGCAGCAGATGCGTGCGGCAGTGGCCAATGGCGGTCCCTGGGAACGGATTGTCAGCTCGCCTTTGCAGCGCTGTGCACGTTTTTCCGAAGAGCTGGCGCAGCGCCTGTCGCTGCCCATGCAACTGGAGCCGGGTTTACAGGAGCTGCATTTCGGCGACTGGGAAGGCCACAGCCCTGCGCAGCTTATGGAAACCGATGCCGAAGGCTTGGGCCTGTTCTGGGCCGATCCCTACGCCTTCACGCCGCCCAATGGCGAGCCAGTGATCGATTTTTCGACACGGGTGCTGAATGCGGTGGCGCGTCTGCATAAGGCGTATGCCGATGAACGCGTGTTGCTGGTCAGTCACGGTGGTGTGATGCGTCTGCTGCTGGCGCAGGCGCGTGGGCTGCCGCGCGAGCAACTGTTGCAGGTAGTGGTCGGCCATGGCGCACTGCTGTCGATTCAGGTCGCTGCTGATGGCGTAATCACGGAGGTCTGAGATGCTGCCGTTCTGGATCGCCCTGCAATTTCTCGGCAGCCTGCCGATTCGTCTGCCCGGCATGCCGCCCCCGGAAGAGCTTGGGCGTTCGTTGTTGTTCTACCCGCTGGTAGGCGTGGTGTTCGGCATGCTGCTGCTGGGTTTCAGCGCGCAACTCAGTGGTACGCCGCTCATGCTGCATGCCGCGCTGGTACTCAGCGCCTGGGTGCTGCTCAGTGGCGGCTTGCATCTGGACGGTCTGGCCGACAGTGCCGACGCCTGGCTGGGCGGTTTTGGTGATCGCGAACGTACCTTGCAGATCATGAAGGACCCGCGTAGCGGGCCGATTGCCGTGGTCACGCTGGTGCTGGTGCTGCTGCTCAAATTTGCAGCGATTCTGGCGCTGATCGAAAGTCACAGCAGTATCGGGCTGCTGTTGGCGCCGCTGATCGGACGCGCTGCCATGCTTGGGCTTTTTCTGGGAACGCCGTATGTGCGTTCCGGGGGATTGGGGCAGGCGCTCGCCGATCACCTGCCGCGTGGCCCTGGACGCAAGGTTTTGGCCGCCACTGCCATTGCGTGCGTGCTGCTCGCCGGCTGGTCAGGGGTAGCTGTATTGCTGGTCTGCGCCGTTTGTTTCTTCTGGCTGCGGCAGTTGATGATGCGCCGTCTGGGCGGCTGCACCGGCGATACGGCCGGGGCATTGCTCGAGCTGCTGGAATTGGCGGTGCTGCTGACGCTGGCGCTGCTTTGAGACCCTGCACAACGCTTTGTTGACAGCTTTTACCGGCAGCGCGTAGCTTCGCGATTCGCAGGTAAAACCATGTAACAAAGTGCAGGGAGCTTAACCATGACATCGATCTGGCGTACCAGCGGCTGGGTTCTGCTGGGCAGTGCGTTGATCCTTGCGCTTTCGCTGGGCACGCGGCACGGTTTCGGCCTGTTTCTGGCGCCCATGAGCGCGGATTTTGGCTGGGGGCGTGAGGTCTTTGCCTTTGCCATCGCCTTGCAGAACCTTATGTGGGGTCTGGCGCAGCCGTTCGCCGGGGCGCTGGCAGATCGATTTGGAGCGGCCAAAGTCGTCTTCGTTGGCGGTGTGCTGTATGCGGCAGGGCTGTTGTGCATGAGTATGGCTGATTCGTCTCTGAGTCTTTCCCTTAGTGCTGGTTTGCTGATCGGTATTGGTCTGTCCGGCACGTCTTTTTCGGTCATTCTGGGTGTCGTCGGGCGCGCGCTGCCTGCGGAAAAACGCAGCATGGGCATGGGGATCGCCAGCGCGGCGGGTTCATTCGGCCAGTTCGCCATGTTGCCCGGCACACTGGGTTTGATCAGCTGGTTGGGCTGGTCCGGTGCCTTGCTGGTGCTGGGCGTAATGGTGGCGCTGATCCTGCCCTTGGTAGGCATGCTCAAGGATACGCCGAGCGTGTCTACCGGTATCGAGCTGACGCTGGGCGAGGCGCTGCGTGAAGCCTGCTCGCATTCGGGGTTCTGGCTGCTGGCACTGGGTTTCTTCGTCTGTGGCTTTCAAGTGGTGTTCATCGGCGTGCACCTGCCAGCCTATCTGGTGGATCAACACTTGCCCGCCAAGGTCGGTACAACGGTGCTGGCCTTGATCGGGTTGTTCAATATCTTTGGCACCTACACCGCTGGCTGGTTGGGCGGGCGCATGTCCAAACCTCGACTGTTGACCGCGCTTTATCTGTTGCGCGCTGTGGTGATCGTGTTGTTTCTCTGGATTCCGCTGAGCCAGACCACTGCCTATCTGTTCGGCGTAGCAATGGGCCTGCTGTGGCTGTCGACTGTGCCGCTGACCAACGGCACGGTCGCGACACTGTTTGGTGTGCGTAACCTGTCGATGCTGGGCGGTATCGTCTTTCTGTTTCACCAGTTAGGTGCATTCCTTGGCGGCTGGCTCGGCGGGCTGGTGTATGACCGCACCGGCAACTACGACCTCGTCTGGCAAGTCTCGATACTGCTGAGTCTGCTGGCCGCCGCGTTGAACTGGCCGGTGCGTGAGCGCCCGGTGGCCAGGTTGCAGGCGCAGGGTAGCCTGGCATGAGCCGTCGCTGGCCCCTACTGGCGGCGGTGCTCGCAGGCGCGGTGTGGTCTGGTGGGCCTGGCAGCACGTTGGGCTGGCTGCGTTGCAACTGGGAATGGGCGCTTGCTAGGCAGACAGCCTGGCATGGGGTAGCGTGTCGACAAACGACAACATTATCCAGGGCCGCCATGATGAACATTCGCTTTGTTTCGATACCTCTTCTGCTGCTGGCCATGAGTGGCGCTGCAATGGCTGCCGACTGTCCGCCGCTGCTGCAGGGCGAGTTGCCCAAGCTGCGCGCCAAGGAAAACATCGACCTGTGCAAACGCTTTGCCGGCAAGCCGCTGGTGGTGGTCAACACCGCCAGTTTCTGTGGCTTTGCCCCAGTTCAAAGGGCTTGAAGAGCTGAGTCAGCGCTACAAGGGGCAGGGGCTTGAGGTGTTGGGCGTGCCGTCCAATGACTTCAAACAGGAAGCCAAGGATGGTGAGGAGACCGCCAAGGTCTGCTACGTCAATTACGGCGTGACTTTCACCATGACCGAGCCGCAGGCCGTGCGCGGCGATGATGCGACCCATTTGTTCAAGGTGCTGGCCGAGCAAAGCAGTGCGCCGCGCTGGAATTTTTACAAGTACGTGGTTGATCGCCAGGGTAAGGTCATTGCCAACTTCTCCAGCATGACCAAGCCGGATGATCCTGAGCTGATCGCAGCCATTGAAAAGGCGATTGCGTCGAAGCCTTAGGGCGGGCTTGAGTGTTGTCTGAATCTGCCTGACATCGTAGAAGCCTTGTGTGACGCTGAGCGCCACAAAGAGGACGCAGAGCGTCCAGAACTGCATGCCGACGCGGAGCGTCGGCACGATAGTCAGTCATGAGGCAGAGCATCTGTACGGTAGCCAGTCAATGACGCGGAGTATCTGTACGGCAGTCAATCAATGCGGGTCTGAGCGCACCAGGCACGCAATAAAAAGCCCGTAACCATTACTGGTTGCGGGCTTTTTTCAGCCTGGCAGTTGCTATCAGAAGCGATAGGTAACCGAAGTGCCCAGGCCGTGAGCGGTGTTGCGGTAGTCAGCGCTGTACGAACCTTTGGTCGCGCTGGAGTCGCGGATCTTGGTTTCGTCTTCACGCAGGTACGAGTACGCCACGTCGATGGTCAGGTCGTCGGTCGGGCTCCAGCCTGCGCCGAAACTGATGATCTTGCGATCGCCAGTCGGGATGCGTGGGGAGCGGTTGACGTTGTTGGTCGGCGACTGATCAACGGAGAAACCTGTGCGCAGGGTCCACTCTTTATTGACCTTGTACGAGGCACCGATGGCGTGCGCCCAGGTGTCGTGCCAGTTCTGTTCTTCGGTGATGGTGCCGATTGGGCCGGCAGAACCGCCCAGCAGAGCAGGGACGCCATCGTTGTTGACGGTGATGTCCTGCAGGCGGCTCCAGCGAGTCCAGGTACTGCCTGCGTAAACAGTCCAGTTCTCGTCGAGTTGCTGGGTGATAGAGAAGTCCACCGACTCAGGCGTGGAGATGTCCAGCGAAGCATCGTACTTCTGGCCGCCGAACGGGCCGAAGCCCGAGCCTTCGATCTTGGTCTTGCCCTTGAGCTTGTAATCGACCTTGGAGTGGTAAGTCAGGCCCAGACGAGTGGTGTCGGTAGCCTGCACCAGGATGCCGGCATTGAAGCCGATTGCGGTGTCATCGCCTTCGATCTTCACCTTGCCGTCATTACGGCCCGGTGTTGCGGCGTTCAATGTTGCCGAGGTCAGTTCACCGTCGATGCGGTTGATGGTCGGGCCGAAACCGATGGAAACCTTGTCATTGAATGCATAGCTGACAGTTGGCTGGAAGGTCACGATCTGGACGTGACTCTTGTCGCCCCAGTAGCGGCCGGCGAAGCCTTTTTCGTAATCAGTGACCAGGCCGAACGGGACGTACACGCCCAGACCAAATGCCCAGTGATCATCGATAGGTTTGACGTAATAGCCCATTGGCACGCCGACCACCGGAACCATGTCACCGTCGTTGCTGCCGCCGAATGTGCCGCGACCGTTGTCGATGTCGGTCTTGGCAATCACGGCTGCGGCGCCGACGCTGATTTGTTCGCGTTTGATTCGGGACATGCCGGCAGGGTTGCCGAATACGGTGCTTGCATCATCGGCTGACGAGGAGCGACCTGCAAAGCCTGTGCCCATGCCGCTGATGCTTTGTTCGTTTAGGGCAAAACCGGCTGCAAGCAGTTGAGAAGAAGCCAGACCCAGGGCGAGTCCAAGTGTTGTCCGGTTCAGTGTTTTTGTCATTATTTTCATTATTAGAACTCCTTGTTGTTCACCGGTCGAAAATTACCAACATTTTCGATGGCGCGCTATAGGCTGAGGAGCCCGATTTAGAGCTATTCTTGTAGGACAATCTTGATAAAGCCGTGGGAATTGCAATTTAGACGAAGTCTCAGTGCTGCACATTGGTCAATGTCGTCAATTCAATATAGAGCGGGCATAAAAAAGCCCCGCTTTGCAGGGCGGGGCTTTTGGCGAGCGGTGAATCGTTTGCGTCAGGCGATGAGTGCTTGACGAGTACGCTCGATCACGGCTTGCAGCGGTTCGGCGCTTGCGTACTGATCGGGGTACAGGCGTTCGCTGTGACGGGCGATGCCGTGTTCGTTGACGATTGTAAAACTGAAACAGCCTTTGCGAGCGGCCATGATCAGGCAGTTCATCGGGGCAAAAGCATTGGTCAATGTGTGAATTGCGTGTTGGGTTTGAGTATTCATATTCAAGGTGTTTCCTGAAACAACACGGAACAATACCGTGCATAAATAAAGATTCCAGTAAACGCGGGCCGACATTTGATACAAAAGCCTGGCTGGGCGGAGAACCTGACTGGAACAAAGACAGGCAGTTGAAGCGCGCTTTATCGTATGGCGCTCTGGCTGACCGGTAGGTACTTAGGAGGGCAGGCAACACAACAGGAGCAAAGGTTCTACGCTCCGGGTGAAGATCCTGATCAATTGCAGGCTGGTTGAAGCAGACCATGAGAGCCATGACTGCACTGTCACCCCAAATGGTGCATCAGCGCGAAAGGTTCATGTCTGGAAACCATCGAGGTGGTCGATCCCTTGTTGCCAACATTCTCGTCGCATGGAGGAGTGTCTGTCGGGGGACTTGTCGACCGGAATTGATTTTCAGCTTGGTACTAACGGTCGTCATGCTACCCGCCATTTCGAAGTATTGCAAGCGTCGGTAAATAAAATTCACCAGTGCCCGACCATACGGTAGATCAGCACGGTCACGGATGCGACCATTGAGCACCCGAGCAGGTAGGCAGCGATGGTCAGCCGCAGGGACTTGCGGCCTTCGATGGCGCGCATGATGTCGCCTGTCTTGTTGATACGTCCATTGCTCAGGTCGCTGCAGATGATCAGCAGCAGGGCAATTGCAGACAACAGCACGCTGTAGGCGAAGACGCCGCCGTCCGGCGGTGGCAGGACAATACTGGTGGCCAGGGCGACGATGCAGACGGCCATCAGCAGCAGGAAGAACTTCACTATCTCCTTCATGGGGCCTTCACTGAATCCTTGGTGGCTGATATTTGGTCTTTTTTGGCAGTGCTTGGACAGCGAGATGCATGATTTGTCGCCTGCATTGTTTTCAAGACGTCTGGTGAGGTGTGGACTGCGTCGGCGACAGGTCGATCCCAGTGGTTGAAAGGCTGCTGAAAGCCACGTATTCATTGAGAATAAGATGCAATCGAGCAACAATCATATGATGCCCGAAATGGCTGAAAAGAGCCCCGGCAGGGAGTTGTGCACATTAGCTGAACAAGCTGCCATATCACTGTCACAAGCGTTGCTAAGAGTTTGATTTATGATGGTGAATTATTAAGTCAATGAAAAACATCGTTTTTTTAGTTGGTGAAAAAATCGTCAGTTTGAGCGCAGGCCGCATCCTGCTTGCGTTTGCGGAAGTTAAAGGGGGGTTGTCCACTGAGTTATCCACAGCTTCTGTGGATTGTCCCGGCTGAAATGTCCCCGAAATGGGGGCTGTGCGCGTTGCTGAAAGCGCGTATAATCCTTTCCCCCGATTTGCCCCCGCCTGTTGATCTTGCCTCGCCCTAGACGACGTTTCTGCTGCACTATCACGCGCTTACCCACACTGCCGCTGGCGATGATTCAGCCTGCATGGAGTCTTTATGGCACTGGACCTGAACAGCCTGTTACTGGGGCTTGCTGCAGCTGCTGTGCCCTTGTTGGCATTGCTCTGGCAGTTGCAGCGTCGTCTGGCACTTCGTCAGGCCGAGAGCGCGCTGCTGGACGAGCGCCTGAGCATGGCGCAGATGGCGCAGGAAGGCCTCAATGCGCAACTGGATGCCTGCCGCGACGAGGTGAGTGACCTCAGCCAGGCCAATGCGGCCAAACAGGCCGACCTTGCAGCGCTGCGGCGCGAGGTCGAGTTGCTGCGTCAGGAAGGCGATAGCGCTCGCGAAACGGCGCATGCCTGGAATCATGAACGTGCCGGCAGAGAAGCCGAGTTGCGTCGTCTGGATGCGCAGTGCGCGGCATTGAATGCCGAGTTGCGTGAACAGCAGGACAGCCATCAGCAGCGCCTGAATGATCTGCAGGGTTCCCGGGATGAGCTGCGCGCGCAGTTCGCCGAGTTGGCAGGCAAGATCTTTGATGAGCGTGAGCAGCGTTTTGCCGAAACCAGCCAGCAGCAACTGGGGCAATTGCTCACACCGCTCAAGGAGCGCATCCAGTCGTTCGAAAAGCGCGTCGAGGAAAGTTATCAGAACGAAGCCCGCGAACGTTTTTCGCTGGCGAAGGAGCTGGAGCGTCTGCAGCAGTTGAATCAACGTTTGAGCGATGAAGCCACCAACCTGACGCGCGCCTTGAAAGGGCAGAAGACCCAGGGTAACTGGGGTGAACTGATTCTTGAGCGGGTGCTGGAGCATGCCGGGCTTGAAAAGGGCCGTGAATACCAGACGCAAATAAGCCTCAAGGGGCCGGATGGCGAGCGCTTTCAGCCTGATGTGCTGATCATGCTGCCCGGTGACAAACAAGTGGTGGTCGATGCCAAGGTCAGCCTGACGGCTTATCAGCAGTACGTATCGGCTGATGACGACGTTATCGGTCAGGCTGCGCTCAAGCAACATGTGCTGTCGCTGCGCAATCACGTCAAAGGCCTCTCGGGCAAGGATTACAAGCGTCTTGAGGGGCTTCACAGTCTGGATTTCGTTCTACTCTTCGTGCCTATCGAAGCGGCTTTTTCTGCAGCCTTGCAGGCGGAGCCGAATCTGTTTCAGGAAGCTTTTGATCGCAACATCGTGATTGTCAGCCCCACCACACTGCTGGCCACCTTGCGGGTCATCGACAGCCTGTGGAAGCAGGAACGTCAGAGCCAGAACGCGCGCGAGATTGCCGAGCGGGCAGGTTGGCTGTACGACAAGTTTGTGTTGTTCATTCAGGATCTGGACGAGGTAGGCAACCGTCTGCAGCAACTGGACAAGGCCTACTCGGCGGCGCGCAACAAGCTGACGGAGGGGCGCGGCAACCTGATAAGCCGTAGCGAGCAACTCAAGCTGCTGGGTGCGCGTGCCAGCAAGAGTCTGCCCGCGGACTTGCTCGAACGGGCTATGACTGACAATGACGGCCTGATCAGTCCGCCTGAATGATCAGTTTGGCTCGTCGGCGCAACGTTCAGTAACAGGCCGTCCGTCGCAAAGACTAGAAGCGAGCCTGTACAAATGTCACATTGGCTCTATCGGAAAATTGTTTTCCGTAGCACTCGGCTAACGGTTCATTTGCTTCTATGATCTCTAGTGAGTGATGTGTACAGATTGACTGCCGGGTATTTCCCTCAAGGGGGCTCTATGAATAGCAAACTGCAAGAATGGCTCCATGACGCAGGCGTTGCATTGGGTCTTATAGAACGACCAAAACTGCAGCCCATTCCGGTTCGTGCCGATGATGATCGTCGTCGCCAACGCCGGTAAACCTCTCGCCTGACCCTCTTCGCTGGGCAGAGCGCATATTGAATCTGGTCGGGACGCACAGGAGTGTCCCGATACAAGGGCTGGCATTCAATGCCGATGTCCGGGTTTTATCCTGGTTTTGTTGCCTTCGTTTCCCATCAACAGAATTAGCTCGATGATCATGTGCAGGGAAAAGTCCTCGGGCTTTGTGATGGCCTGTTCCTTGATCTGGTCAGGAAACGCGAAGTTGAAGATGTCCCCCAGCGCCGCGAACAGACACTCTATGTCATCGTCCTCAAAAGCCAGGTCGATGAAGGTGGCACCTTCGTGAATCATGCTTTTATCCACTAGAATGATGCCTAGCGCGTCAAACACCTTCTGTTTGATTTCTTCGCGATTCATGAAAGCCCCTGAGGTTGATCTTGTCAGATTCAGCAGGCGTACTTCATTTCACCAGCCCAGACCTCAAGGCTAGCTCAAATCGCTGTTGCAGCTACGGTTCACCCCCGTGCAATGGGGGCTATCCGGTTAAACTGCGCCGCAGTTCGACAGGCGGTTGTGATGAGCTCAAGGTCATGGCGCAGCGCGGCATGTTTTAACCTTTTTGGATTGTCCGAGTAAGAACCGATGCCCCGCGCCCGCTGTAAACGTTGCCTGCGTCCCGTCCCGCACTGTCTCTGCGCCTTGATTCCGCAATTGGACAGCCGCACGCGAGTGTTGATCCTGCAGCATCCCGATGAAGCCGGCCATGCGTTGAATACGGCGCGACTGGCCGCACTGGGTCTGGTCAATGCGCAGTTGCGGGTGGGGGAAGTGTTCGATGATCTGCAAACGCTTTTGAACCCGCCCGGCTATCAGGCGCGGTTGCTGTTTCCGGGTGACGCTGCCGAGACGTTGCTGCCCTATGTGCAGAACTCGCTGCCCATGTTGCTGGTCGTGCCGGATGGCACCTGGCGCAAGGCGCGCAAACTGCTGCACCTCAACCCCTTGTTGGCGGGCCTGCCAAGGGTCACACCAGGCATTGTGCCAGTTTCGCGTTATCGCTTGCGCAAAGCGCCGGGTCCGGATGCCTTATCGACGCTTGAGGCTATCGTTCATACGTTGCAGACGCTGGAAGCGCCACGCTCTTTCGAGGCGCTGCTGAAGCCTTTCGACGCCTTGATCGAAGGTCAGATTCAGGCAATGGGCAGCGAGACGTATCAGCGCAATCACGGCGGTCAGGGGTAAAGAACACAATTGGCGGCGTTAACTGCGCCCAGCTGTAACTGTTGCTTTGCAGATCAGCGCCTAGAATGAGCAACTGGTTCTATCTCTTGCGGAAGGTTCAATGCACATCTCGTCTGGTCGCTGGGTCTATGGCCTTTGTCTGTCGCTGTTGACTGCGTTGCTCTGGGGCATTCTGCCAATCAAGCTCAAGCAGGTCCTGCAGGTGATGGACCCTGTCACTGTGACCTGGTTTCGCCTGGCTGTTTCCGGCGCGCTGTTGTTCATCTGGCTGGCGTCGGTCAAGCGCCTGCCCAGCTTCAAGGTGCTGGGACGCAAGGGTCAGGTACTGGTGGGGCTGGCGGTATTCGGCCTGGTCGGCAACTACGTGCTGTACCTCATCGGCTTGCGGCTGCTGAGCCCCGGTACCACGCAATTACTGGTTCAGGTCGGCCCGATCTTCCTGTTGATCAGCAGTATCTTTTTGTTCAAGGAACGTTTCAGTCTGGGGCAGGGCATTGGTCTGGCCGTCTTGCTGATCGGTTTCGGCTTCTTTTTCAATCAGCGTCTGGTGGAGCTGTTCACCTCGTTGGGCGATTACACCCTTGGTGTGCTGGTGGTGCTCCTGGCCTCGACCATCTGGACGTTCTATGGATTGAGCCAGAAGCAGCTCCTGACCGTGTGGAATTCGCTGCAGGTGATGATGGTGATTTACCTGTTCTGTGCGCTGTTGCTAACGCCTTGGGCGCACCCCGCCGAGGCGTTATTGTTGAGCCCGTTGCAGGGCTGGCTGCTACTCGCCTGCTGTCTGAATACACTGGTGGCCTATGGTGCTTTCGCTGAGGCGCTGGCGCATTGGGAGGCATCACGGGTCAGCGCGACGCTTGCGATGACGCCGCTGGTTACGCTGACCGCCGTGGCTGCCGCAGCGTGGCTATGGCCTGATTATGTGCAGGCAGAGGAATTGAACGTGATGGGTTACGGCGGCGCGCTGCTGGTGGTGACGGGGTCGGCGCTGACCGCGCTTGGTCCTTCACTGGTCGCTGGCCTCAGAGCGCGCAAGGCAAGGCTCGCACAGGCCTGAATTCACCGCTCGGACAGATCAGCGCTTGCCCAGTGCCTGCGCCTGGAGAATCCATTCCTGGCGTTGCTGTTCGCTGGCACTGTGCACCGGGGCAAATTCGCTAAGGCGTTTGGTTTTTATCCCGCAAAAGCCCAATATCGTCCGCACCATCTGCCGGTGAGCCGGCGCGCCGTAAATCCATTGAAAATAGCGTGGCGGCGTGTCCATGGCGACCAGCAGCTCCGCAGTGCGGCCTCGGAGCAGCTCATTGGAGGAATGCTTGCGGCCGTGGGTCTTGAACGCAAAACCGGGCGTCAGTACCCGGTCGAAAAAGCCTGTCAGTAGTGCCGGCAAGCCGCCCCACCAGACGGGATAGACGAATACCAGATGCTCGGCCCAGTGAATCTGGCGCTGGGCGTCAAGCAGGTCCGGTTCAAGTGTCTGGGTCTGATCGTAGCCATTGTGCAGAATGGGGTCGAAATCCAGCTCGCCCAGCTTGAGTTCCCGCACCACATGCCCTTCACTGCGCGCAGCCTGTGCATAGGCTTCGCCAAGGGCATGGCAGAGGCTGATGGCTTTCGGCGTACCGTAAACCATCAGAATCCGTTTGCCGTTACCTTCCAGTGGCGTTGCGCCGCTTCTGGCATCAGCCATTACTGCCTGCCTCGAGCATTTTGTCCGGACGCACCCAGGCGTCGAACTCCTCATCGGTCAGATAACCCAGCGCCAATGCGGCTTCACGCAGGGTCAGGCCTTCGGTGTAAGCCTTCTTGGCAATCTGCGCCGATTTGTCATAACCGATATGCGGATTGAGTGCAGTAACCAGCATCAGTCCGCGCTCCAGGTGCTCAGCCATTTTTTCAGCATCCGGCTGCATGCCTGCAATGCAGTGTTCATTGAAATTGCTGCAGCCATCGGCCAGCAAGCGGATCGATTGCAGCACATTGTGAATGATCACCGGCTTGTAGACGTTCAGTTGCAGGTGGCCCTGGCTGGCGGCGAAGCCGATGGTCACGTCGTTGCCCATGACCTGGCAGGCGAGCATCGACAAGGCCTCGCACTGGGTCGGGTTGACCTTGCCGGGCATGATCGAACTGCCGGGCTCGTTGGCTGGCAGCCTGACTTCGGCCAGCCCGGCACGCGGGCCGGAACCCAGCAGGCGCAGGTCGTTGGCGATTTTCATCAGGGTTCCGGCCAGGGTCTTCAGTGCGCCGGAAAGTGCTGCAAGCGGCTCGTGACCGGCCAGTGCGGCGAACTTGTTGGGCGCAGTGACGAACGGCAGCCCGGACAGTGCAGCCAGCTCTGCTGCGATGGCCTCGGCGAAGCCTTTCGGCGAGTTGAGCCCGGTACCGACCGCAGTACCGCCCTGAGCCAGCTCATAGACGGCGGGAAGCGCAGCGCGAATGGCCTTTTCTGCGTAATCCACCAGTTGCGCGACAAACCCCGACAGCTCCTGGCCAAAGGTGATAGGCGTCGCGTCCATCATGTGCGTGCGCCCGGTCTTGACCAGTTTCATGTGCCGCGCAGCCTGTTCGGCAAGCCCGCTGGAAAGCTCGGCGATGGCGGGCAGCAGCTGTTCCTTGACCGCTTGGGCAGTGGCGATGTGCATGGCTGTCGGGAAGCAATCGTTGGAGCTTTGCGAGCGGTTGACGTGATCGTTGGGGTGAACTGGTGATTTACCGCCACGGCCCTGACCTGCCAGTTCGTTAGCTCGGCCTGCGATCACTTCGTTGACGTTCATGTTGCTTTGCGTGCCGCTGCCGGTCTGCCAGACCACCAGCGGGAATTGCGCGTCGTGCTGACCGTCGAGCACCTCATCGGCGGCCTGTTCGATCAGGCGGGCAATGTCGGCGGGCAGATCGCCGTTACGGTCGTTGACGCGTGCCGCGGCTTTCTTGATCAGGGTCAGCGCGTGCAGAACGGGCAGTGGCATACGCTGATCGCCAATCGCAAAATTGATCAGTGAGCGTTGGGTCTGCGCGCCCCAGTAGGCATCTTCGGGGACTTCGATCGGGCCAATGCTGTCGGTTTCGGTGCGGCTCACTGTTCTTACTCCTTTAAGTGCGTTGCAGGGTTAGGTGTCCATATGCCTACAGGGTTCCCGCGCAGTGCTTTTTAACCGCTGGGTGAACCGGGGGTTGAGCCAAAAGCCCAGATAAGCGCAGAATGGTCGGCCCTGGGGTAATGCCTCGTTTGCTAGATAAGGAAACTCGATGACCCGTCTTCGTGCCATTTGTACCGCGGTAGCCCTGGTCTGTGCCAGCGGCCAGGTCTTCGCCGACACCGCCAGTCACAACGCGAGCGCCGAAACGTTCCTGAAACTTGCCAACGCCGATCGCCTGGGCGCTCCGGTCTATGCGCAGGTTCAGCAGATGTTCGCTCAGCGTTTTGCTGAAACCAAGGCACCTGCATCGAAAAAAGCCCTGCTTGAAACCTATCAGGCCAAGGCCAACACCGCTCTGGACCAAGCCATTGGCTGGAACAAGCTCAAGCCTGAGATGGTCAAGCTGTACACCGCCAACTTCACCGAAAGCGAGCTGAAGGACCTGGTTGCGTTCTACCAGTCTCCGCTGGGCAAGAAAGTGATGACCAAAATGCCTGAGCTGGCTCAGCAATCGGCCCAACTGACCCAAAGCAAGCTGGAAAGCGCAGTGCCGGTCGTCAACAAGCTTCTGGCTGACATGACTGCCGAACTGGAACCTGCCAAGGCAGCCGCTCCAGCTCCTGCCAAAAAGCCCTGACAGGCGATTGCTGCCATGACCATGCAACAACGAATCGAGTCGGCGCTTGCGCTGCTGCAACCGCACCATCTGCAAGTGCTCGACGAGAGCCACATGCACAGTCGTGGTCAGCAGACCCATTACAAGGCTGTTCTGGTCAGTGATCAGTTTCAGGGCCTGAATTCGGTCAAGCGGCACCAGAAGGTTTACGCCACGCTGGGTGCCCTGATGGGCGAGTTTCATGCGCTGGCGTTGCACACTTACACGCCTGAAGAATGGTCGAAGGTCGGTGCAGCGCCTGCTTCACCGACCTGTGCTGGCGGTCACTGATCAGGGTTTTTGGCTGATTTGCGCCCTTTTACCGGGGCTATTGATCCGCTGACCTGCCTGCTGCACTCCGGTTTTTGCTAGAATCCGCACCGCGCCGACTGGCCGGTGCTTTTTTTTGTCCGCACATTTTTACCCGGTAGGCCCTTTGCGAGGGTCGCCACTGGAGAGATACATGACTCAAGAGCCGATGACTCAGCCGATCGTCGTGGCCGCGCTGTACAAGTTCGTCACCCTCAGCGATTACGTGGAACTGCGCGAGCCCCTGTTGCAGGCGATGGTCGACAACGGCATCAAGGGCACACTGTTGATCGCCGATGAAGGCATCAACGGCACGGTGTCCGGCAGCCGCGAAGGCATCGACGGCCTGATGGCCTGGTTGAAGAGCGATCCGCGCCTGATCGACATCGATCACAAGGAATCCTACTGCGACGAGCAGCCGTTCTATCGCACCAAGGTCAAGCTCAAGAAAGAGATCGTGACCCTGGGCGTAGAGGGTGTCGACCCCAACAAGAGCGTCGGCACGTACGTCGAGCCCAAGGATTGGAACGCCCTGACCACTGACCCTGAAGTGCTGTTGATCGATACCCGCAACGACTACGAAGTCTCGATTGGCACCTTCGAGGGCGCCATCGATCCGAAGACGACGTCTTTTCGCGAGTTTCCGGAATACATCAAGGCGCATTTCGACCCGGCGGTGCACAAGAAGGTCGCCATGTTCTGTACCGGTGGCATTCGCTGCGAAAAAGCCTCCAGTTACATGCTGGGCGAGGGTTTTGAAGAGGTCTATCACCTCAAGGGCGGGATTCTCAAATATCTGGAAGAAGTCCCTGAGCAGGAAAGTCAGTGGCGCGGCGAGTGTTTCGTGTTCGACAACCGGGTTACGGTGCGCCACGACCTGACCGAAGGCGATTATGATCAATGCCATGCCTGCCGCACGCCGATCAGTGCCGAGGATCGCGCCAGCGAGCATTACTCACCGGGTGTCAGCTGCCCGCATTGTTGGGATTCGCTGAGCGAGAAGACTCGTCGCAGCGCCATCGACCGGCAAAAACAGATCGAACTGGCCAAGGCACGTAACCAGCCCCATCCGATTGGTCGCAACTATCGTTTGCCCTCCGAGGCCTGAGCCATGTCTGCCCGCCTGATCTATGTCATGGACCCTATGTGCTCCTGGTGCTGGGGCTTCGCTCCAGTTGCCGACGCGTTGGTGCAACAGGCTCGGGCAGCGGGCGTGCCGCTGCATCTGGTCATGGGCGGTCTGCGCTCTGAGGGTGCAGCGCTGGAGCCGGCCAAGCGTCGTTACATTATCGAGCACTGGCAGGCGGTCGAAGATGCCACCGGCCAGCCGTTTCTTCGCGAGGGTGCGCTGCCGGAAGGGTTTGTCTACGACACCACGCCTGCCTGTCTGGCCGTCACTGCGGCACGGCAGTTGGACCCGGACCGCGCCTGGGAACTGGTCGGGCTGATTCAGCGGGCTTTCTATAGCGAAGGTCGTGACGTAACACGCCCTTCATTGCTGGCCGAACTGGCCGAGCAGGCGGGGCTGTCGCGTCAGGCATTTGCCGATGAATTCGAGAGTAAGGAGCGGCAAGCTGCCACGGCAGCTGATTTCGCCTGGGCGCAGGATCTGGGCATCGCCGGTTTTCCGACCCTGCTTGCCGAGCGTAACGGCCAGTTGGCGCTGTTGACCAACGGTTATCAGCCGTTGAGCAGCCTTTCGCCCTTGCTGGGTCGATGGCTGGAGCGTGCAGCCAGTGCGTGATGAATCGCCCGATGCCGCCCGGCGGTCGCAAGCCAAGCATGGCGATGCGTTGAGTTGGGCCGAGATCCGGCGTCTTGCGTTGCGTCATAAAAAAGCCCTGTGGCTGGCCAATGGTGTCGCGGTTCTGGCGACACTGTGCAGCGTGCCGATCCCGTTGTTGTTGCCGTTGCTGGTTGACGAAGTGCTGTTGGGGCGCGGCGATGCGGCACTGAAAGTCATGAATCACTTGCTGCCTGACGGCCTGCAAAAGGCGGCGGGCTACATCGGCCTGATGCTCTTGCTGACTCTGGTGCTGCGTGTCGGAGCGCTGGTGTTCAACGTTCTGCAGGCGCGGCTGTTTGCCGGGCTGGCCAAGGATATCGTCTACCGTATCCGGCTACGTTTGATCGAACGGCTCAAGCGCATTTCCCTGCGTGAGTACGAAAGCCTGGGCAGCGGCACGGTGACTACGCATCTGGTGACCGACCTGGACACGCTGGACAAGTTTGTCGGCGAAACCCTCAGCCGACTGCCGGTAGCCACGCTGACCCTGGCAGGCACGGCGGGCATTCTGATGTGGATGCACTGGAAGCTGGCGCTGCTGATCATGCTGTTCAACCCGCTGGTGATTCTGCTCACGGTGAAGCTGGGCAAGCGGGTCAAGCATCTCAAGAAGCTGGAAAACGACAGCACGTCGCGTTTTACCCAGGCGCTGAGTGAAACACTGGATGCGATTCAGGAAGTCAGGGCGGGTAATCGACAGGGTTTCTTCCTTGGTCGGCTGGGCATGCGGGCGCAGGAAGTGCGTGATTACGCCATCAATTCGCAATGGAAAAGCGACGCCTCGGGGCGTGCCAGCGGGCTGCTGTTCCAGTTCGGTATCGATATCTTTCGTGCCGCCGCAATGCTCACGGTGTTGTTCTCGGACCTGTCGATCGGGCAGATGCTCGCGGTGTTCAGCTACCTTTGGTTCATGATGACGCCGGTTGAGCAACTGTTGAATCTGCAATACGCCTATTACGCGGCGGGTGGTGCTCTGACGCGTATCAACGAGCTGCTGGCGCGTGCCGATGAGCCGCAATATGTCGGCGGCACTGACCCTTTCGCAGGGCGCGAGACCGTGGGGGTCGAGGTGCGTGGCCTGAGTTTCGGTTATGGCGAAGACCTGGTGCTGGATCAGTTGAACCTGAGCATCGCGCCGGGTGAAAAGGTCGCCATCGTCGGTGCCAGTGGTGGCGGCAAGAGCACCTTGGTGCAGTTGCTGCTGGGCTTGTACACGGCCCGCACCGGAGTGATCCGTTTTGGCGGCGTCAGTCAGCAGGATATCGGTCTTGACACTGTGCGCGAGAACGTTGCCGTGGTACTGCAGCATCCCGCCCTGTTCAATGACACGGTGCGCGCCAACCTGACCATCGGTCGTGACTGCAGCGACGAAGCCTGCTGGCGTGCGCTGGAAGTTGCGCAACTCGATTCTGCGATCCTCGATCTGCCACAAGGTCTGGACAGCGTGGTAGGGCGCTCCGGGGTCAGAATGTCGGGTGGCCAGCGTCAGCGCATGGCCATCGCACGCATGGTATTGTCCGACCCTAAAGTGGTTATCCTCGATGAAGCTACCTCTGCACTGGACGCGGCTACCGAGTACAACCTGCATCAGGCCCTCGCACGTTTTCTGCGCAGTCGCACAACGCTGATCATCGCGCACCGCCTGTCGGCCGTGAAGCAGGCTGACCGGGTGCTGGTGTTTGATGGCGGGCGGATTGTCGAAGACGGCGGACACCAACAGTTGATTGCCGATGGAGGTCTTTACGCAAAGCTGTACGGACACTTGCAACAAATCTGATGTGCGATGCCTCGATCAGCGCACAGGTTGGCTCGATTGCGGGAGAATCACCTGCCATCATTTACGAATTTAGCCTAGGGTCTGTTCCCGTTTCGACGTAACCCATTGATCTCTATGAGAACAGGCCCGTATTGTTGGAGTTCTCACACAACACCAATACGAGCCTGCAATGCCCCGATTAATGCTCAGTGATGAGCACTGGCCGAAGCTTCGAGAAATTTTGCTGCACGAATCGATCTACAACAAGCGAGATTTGCGCACCACGGTTGAAGGCATGCTGTACCGCATGCGTGTGGGTTGCCCTTGGCGAGACCTGCCGAAAGCGTTTGGAAACTGGAGCAAGGTCTACAAGCGGTTCAATGCCTGGTCTGCTTCAGGCAAGTGGGTCAAGGTGCTTGAGGTGCTGATGACCGATCCTGACATGGAGTGGGTTTTCATTGATGGCAGTTATGTAAAGGCTCATCAGCACAGTGCAGGTGCTGCCAGCACGCAGGACCAGGCCATCGGAAAAAGCCGAGCCGGTAACACCAGCAAGATTCACCTGGCTGTAGACGCTTGTGGGCTGCCCATTGCATTTGACGTGACCGGAGGCCAGACCAATGATTGTTCGCAGGCGGCCTCGTTGATTGCCAAGATGCCCAATGCAGAAGTGATCATTGCGGACAAGGGCTACGACACTGAAGCGATACGCGCTCAGGTCGAGCAGCAAGGCAGCAAAGTGGTGATTCCACGAAAGCGCAATTCTCTGAAAGGGAACGCAGATCTGGACAAAGGGTTATATCGCAATCGACATCTCGTAGAAAACGCCTTTGCCCGGTTGAAGCATTTCCGGGCGGCGGCTTCTCGGTTCGACAAACTCAAGAGAAACTATGAAAGCGTCATAGCAATGGCCTGCGCTTTTCTGTGGCTGCCAATGTGAAACGGGAACAGACCCTAGTCTCTGCGCTAGACGTTTATTCAGGCATGTGGTGAGGTGAAACCCATGAATCAACCATGGACCTTCTCCAAGCCCCGTCTGTTGGGCATCGTATGGCCATTCATTGCCGTCGCGCTGTTTCAGGCGTTGCTGGGGTGTGTCAGTCTCTACACCATGTCTGCGGTGCGCAGCTATGTGGCGGGCGAGAGTCTCTGGTCCAAGGGCCAGAAAGACGCCATCCATTACCTGAGCCTATACGCCATCACGCATGATGAGCGTGACTATCTGAAGTATCAAAACGCCTTTTCCGTCCCTCAGGGCGGCCACGCCTTGCGCAAGGCGCTCGATCAGCCTATTCCGTCCATGGCGGATGCCAGGGCCGGGATCATTCAGGGCGGCAATCACCCCGATGACGCGAACGGCATCATCTGGATGTACCTGAACTTCCATAACTTCAGCTTCATGAAGCAGGCCATTCACTTTTGGGAGGTGGGTGATGGCTACCTCATGCAGCTCAATGAACTTGCGCGGAATATTCACGACCGGGTCGGTGAGGGTGAGGTGACTGCCGCCGAGGTCAATCAGTGGCGAGTGCAGATCAATGTCATCAATGAAGGGGTAACGCCCGCAGCGCGGGCGTTCAGTGATGCGCTGGGCGAGGGGTCCCGGTTCATCCTCAACCTGCTGATTGCGGTCAATCTGGTCACTGCCGTTTTACTGATTCTTCTGGCGCTGCTGCGTGTGCGTCGTCTGATTGTCCAGCGGCGCGTGTTTGCTGATGCTCTGCAACTTGAGAAAGAGCGCGCCCAGATTACCCTGGAGTCCATCGGCGACGGAGTGATCACCATCGACGTGGCCGGGGCCATTGTCTACATGAACCCCGCAGCCGAGGGCCTGACGCACTGGAAAAGCACCCAGGCCAGCGGGCTTCCGCTGACAGCGCTGTTCAATCTGCTGGATGAAAACGATCAGAAGGACACCTCGACGCTGGTCGAGCAGATCGTCACCGGCAAGCTCAAGGGCGGCAGCGCCAACAGCAAGCTTATCCAGCGGCTGGATGGCAGTACGGTCTCGGTAGCACTGGTCGGTACGCCGATCTACAACGAGGGCGTGGTCAGCGGGGCGGTGCTGGTGCTGCATGACATGACACAGGAGCGTCAGTACATCGCCGATCTGTCATGGCAGGCCGCCCATGATCCGCTGACCGGGCTGGTCAATCGCAGTGAATTCGAGCATCGCCTGCAGCGGGTACTGGATGGTATTGACGATCAGGCGAGCAGCCACTGTCTGATGTTTCTTGATCTGGATCAGTTCAAACTGGTCAATGACACCGGTGGTCATGCGGCGGGCGATGAGCTGCTGCGCCAGCTTTGCCGGGCATTGCCGCAGGGCTTGCGCGACGGTGACACACTGGCCCGGTTGGGAGGTGACGAGTTCGGCGTGTTGCTGGTCGATTGCCCTGCCGACACGGCCCTCGATATAGCCGAGGGGTTGCGCGAGATCGTGCAGACCCTGCATTTCATGTGGAAAGGTCGGCCATTCATGACTACCGTAAGTATCGGTCTGGTGCAGCTCGGCGATACACCCGCCACGCTTGAAGGGTCGTTGTCTGCTGCCGACATGGCCTGTTATATGGCCAAGGAGAGAGGCCGCAACCGGGTTCAGGTCTACAGTGTTGACGACCTGACCCTGTCGATGCGGTTCGGCGAGATGGCCTGGATACAACGTCTGCACATGGCAATGGATGAAAATCGCTTTTGCCTTTATGCGCAGGAAATCGCTTCGATCAAAGGTGAAGGCGGTGAGGTACGGCACATAGAAATCCTCCTGCGCCTGCGTGATGAGTCCGGACGAATGGTGGTTCCGGACAACTTTATCCCGGCTGCGGAGCGCTACGGTCTTATGACGACGCTGGATCGTTGGGTGGTGCACAATGTCTTCAAAGTGATCGCCCAATGCCAGAGTGATGATCGGCATCAGGCACCGCAGGCGCTATGTGCTATAAATTTGTCAGGTTCAAGTATCGGCGATGATACGTTCCTCGAATACCTGAAACAGCAGTTCAAGGCATTTGCCGTATCGCCCGGAATGATCTGTTTCGAGATCACTGAAACCAGTGCCATTGCAGACCTGGACAGCGCGATTCGCTTTATCAACGAGTTGAAGGGGCTGGGCTGTCAGTTTTCCCTTGATGATTTCTGTTCGGGCATGTCGTCCTTTGCCTATCTCAAACACTTGCCTGTGGATTTTCTGAAAATCGATGGCAGTTTTGTAAAGGACATGCTCGACAATCCGATCAACAAGGCTATGGTCGAGGTCATCAACAATATTGGTCATGTGATGGGCAAACGCACCATTGCCGAGTACGTAGAAACGCCGCAGATAGAGTTTGCGTTGCAGGAAATGGGCGTGGATTTTGCACAAGGGTATCTGATATCACGCCCTGAATTGTTCACTTGCGAGAGTCTGTACATTCAGCCCGTACGGCCTGACCCCCTGATGTTCGGCGCGCCAGGAACGCTACGTTAATCAGTTGAAATCCTATAAGGAGATACCCATTGATCGACACTTTCGAGAGAACCGGTCCGCTCATGGAAGCCAGCAGTTATCCGGCCTGGGCGCAGCAGTTGATCAAGGATTGCAGCGCTGCAAAGGCACGGGTGGTCGAGCACGAGTTGTACCAGCAGATGCGCGACGCGAAGCTGAGTCCGCAGATCATGCGCCATTACCTGATTGGCGGTTGGCCGGTTGTCGAGCAGTTCGCGGTGTACATGGCCAAGAACCTCACCAAGACCCGCTTTGGTCGTCATCCTGGCGAAGACATGGCGCGCCGCTGGCTGATGCGCAATATTCGCGTCGAACTCAATCATGCTGACTACTGGGTGAACTGGTGTGCAGCGCACGATGTGACGCTTGAAGACCTCCACGATCAACGGGTTGCGCCTGAGCTGCACGCACTGAGCCACTGGTGCTGGCAGACCAGCTCTTCGGACTCACTGGCTGTTGCGATGGCGGCCACCAACTATGCCATTGAAGGAGCGACGGGCGAGTGGTCGGCAGTGGTCTGTTCCAATGGTGCGTACGCCGAAGCATTCCCTGAAGAAACCCGCAAGAAAGCCATGAAATGGCTCAAGATGCATGCACAGTACGACGACGCGCACCCTTGGGAGGCGCTCGAGATCATTTGCACGTTGGTGGGTAATAAACCGAGCCTGCAGCTGCAAGCTGAGCTGCGTCAGGCCGTTATCAAGAGTTACGATTACATGCATTTGTTCCTGGAGCGCTGCATGCAGCTGGACAAGGTCAAGCCTGCGCGTGGGCGTGTTGCCGCGCTGGAAGTTTAGAGGCTGGGCGAGAAAGGCAGGAAAGAGTGCTAGCTGGCCATGGCAAGACGGTTGCGACCTTCGCGTTTAGCAACATACAGGGCGTTGTCGGCCCTGCGCAGCAGGCTGTCGGCGGTTTCTGCCGGCAGCAGTGTTGAGCATCCCAGGCTGACGGTCATGGTCAGGGCTGGGTCAAGCTCGCGAAACTCGAGGTTCCGCACGGCCTGACGCAGGCGTTCGCCGATCAGTTCAGCCGAACTGGCTCCGGTGTTGGAAAGAATCACCACGAACTCTTCACCGCCATAGCGGAACACACGATCGATATTGCGCAGTTGCGCTTTCAGGCTTTGCGCAACGGTTTTCAGTACATCATCGCCAGTATGATGGCCGTACTCATCGTTCACTTTCTTGAAATGATCGATATCCAGCATCAGCAATGAAAGCGGTTGCTTGTGACGACGCGATATCTCTATCTCGCGAGCCAGGCCCTGATCCATTGCGATACGGTTACCGGTACTGGTCAAAGGGTCGCGCAACGCCGTCTGTGTCGCAATGCGATACAGCAGGGCGTTCAGCAGCGGGTACACCAGACAGACCAGCAGCGATTCAAGGTCGCTCAGCTGCCGGGTATCAAATGGCTTGGCGCCTTGAAACTCCAGCTCACCGATGCACTTGCCCTCGTGACGCAGGTGAAAGGTGGCGCTGTCGGATGACATCTCGCCCAGACGCAGATTCAGGTCGCTTTCGATATGTCGATAGGCCAGACCACTCAATGGCAGGAACCGTTGCACACCCTGAAAAAACAGGGTCAGTATCCGCTCGGCTTCCAGGCTGGTCTGCAATTGTCGCCCAAGCTGATAAACCAGCTCGGGCAGTGACGGGGGTGGAAGTATGGCGTCGGGTCGATTTCGAAAACCCAGGCGTTGCAGTTCAGCCGTATCGAAATCGATTGCATGGGTCTGGGTAGGAAAATTCATCTCTTCGCTCCTCAGCACATATTGCTGGCTTGGCTGGGTTAGAGGGGATGTCGTGCCATTCGGTTCATTTTTGCCCGGACTTATTAAAATCAGTGGTTTAGCTGACGCCATCTCTCTGACAGTGAGGGCGAGTCGGCAATTCCTTGACTTAAAATGCCGCTAAAAACGCCTGCCGTGACAGTTTTCCGTCACGGCAATGTCTGGTTATTTTTGCTCACTGAGCATTCAGCGCCTGCCCGTTTATGCCCTTACTGTCCGGTCCCATCAAGTACAGGTAGACCGGCATGATGTCTTCGGGCGCGGGATTGTTCTGCGGGTTTTCGTCAGGGTAGGCCTGCGCACGCATACCGGTGCGGGTAGCGCCCGGGTTGATGCTGTTGGCCCGCACACTGGTGACGCCTTCAAGCTCGTCGGCGAGAGTTTGCATCAGGCCTTCGGTAGCAAATTTCGATACCCCGTACGCGCCCCATTGCGCGCGGCCTTTGCGACCAACGCTGCTGGAAGTGAAGGCCACCGATGCATCAGTCGAGCGCCGAAGCAGTGGCAGCAATGCCTGGGTGAGCATGAAGGTGGCATTGACGTTGACGTGCATGACCTGCATGAAGTCTTCGCCTGGCAGGTGTTCCACTGAAGTGCGCGGTCCGATGATCGAGGCGTTGTGCAGCAGCCCGTCAAGACGGCCGACTTTGCGCTCGATCATGGTCGCCAGGTCGTGATACTGCGCGGGGTCGGTGCTTTCCAGGTTGAAGGGTATGACCAACGGCAGCAGATGACCTGCTGCCTGTATCTCGTCATGGACCTGAGCCAGGCTGGCTTCAGTTCTGCCCAGCAGCAGAACAGTCGCGCCATGCGCTGCGTAGGTTTTTGCGGCTGCAGCACCGATGCCGCGAGCGGCACCGGTGACCAGAATGATCCGGCCCTTGAGCAGTTCCGGGTGCGCGGAGTAGTCAAACATGTAAAACCTCGTTCAGCATCTGCACAGTGCGTTATCCAGCACCTTGCGCAGTTCCAGCGGATGATCGACCACCACGTCGGCACCCCAGTGGTCAGGATTGTCGTCGGGGTGGATGTAGCCGTAGCGCACGGCAGCAGTCTTGGTGCCTGCGTCGCGACCGGACTCAATGTCGCGCAGATCGTCGCCTACGAACAGGACGCTGGCCGGGTCGAGGTCGAGCATCTTGCAGGCCAGAATCATCGGCTCGGGGTGTGGCTTGCTGTGCGTGACGTGGTCCGGGCAGATCAGTACGGCGGAGCGTTCGGCCAGGCCGAGCTGTTCCATTATCGGCTGAGCGAAGCGCACCGGCTTGTTTGTCACCACGCCCCAGATCAGGCCGGCCTTCTCGATGTCGACCAGCAACTCGCCCATGCCATCGAACAGTCTGCTGTGGACGGCGCAGTCACGCTGATAGCGCTCCAGGAACTCGAGGCGCAATGCTTCGAATTGCGGCGCTTGCGGCGACATCGCGAAGGTCGCTGCCACCATGGCCCTGGCGCCACCTGAAACTTCATCGCGGATCAGTTTGTCCGGTACGGGGGGAAGGCCGCGGTCGGCCAGCATCGCCTGAGCAATGGCGATGAAGTCCGGTGCGGTGTCGAGCAGGGTGCCGTCCATGTCGAATAAAACCGCTCTCAAACGCATGTCTCACGCCTCCCGCAGAGTCTGGATCATGTAGTTGACGTCGACGTCGGAGGCCAGCTTGTAATGCTTGGTCAGCGGATTGTAGGTCAGACCGATGATGTCCTTGACCTGCAAGCCTGCATCGCGGCTCCAGGCACCCAGTTCGGAAGGGCGGATGAATTTTTTGAAGTCGTGGGTCCCGCGTGGCAGCAGGTTGAGGATGTATTCGGCACCGACCACGGCGAACAGATAAGCTTTCGGGTTGCGGTTGATGGTCGAGAAAAACACCTGACCGCCCGGCTTGACCATGCGATAGCAGGCGCGGATCACCGACGATGGGTCCGGTACGTGCTCAAGCATTTCCAGGCACGTCACCACATCGAACTGCTCGGGCATCTCTTCGGCCATGTCCTCGGCGGTGATCTGCCGATACTCGACGCTGACGCCTGATTCAAGCTGATGCAGTTGTGCGACGGCCAGCGGCGCTTCGCCCATGTCGATGCCGGTGACCGTTGCGCCGCGCAGGGCCATCGCCTCGCTGAGAATGCCGCCGCCGCAGCCGACGTCGAGCACCTTCTTGCCTGCCAGGCCGACACGCTCGTCGATCCAGTTGACGCGCAGCGGATTGATGTCATGCAGCGGCTTGAATTCGCTTTCGCGGTCCCACCAGCGATGGGCCAAGGCCTCGAATTTAGCGATTTCTGCGCGGTCGACGTTGCTCATGGGTGTCCCTCTTGAACTCAAAATTCTTTTTCATCAGTCAGGCTTATAGATAAGCCTGACTGGCATGTGTTCGGTCCGAATCGAATTATTCGGCTTTACCGGAAATACGCTGGCCCCACGCAATCGCGGTGTCGCGCAGTGCGGGTTCATCCATGCGAGTCAGCCGGCGAGCGTCGAGCAATTGCTTGCCGGCCACCCAGACATGGCTTACGCAATCGCGGCCAGTGGCATATATAAGCTGCGACACCGGGTCGTAGATCGGTTGCTGGGCCAGGCCCGACAGGTCGAAAGCGACCATGTCTGCCGCCTTGCCGATCTCCAGCGAGCCGGTCTCTGCCTGAATACCCAGGGCGCGAGCGCCATTCAGCGTCGCCATGCGCAGCGCACGGTGTGCATCCAGTGCTGTGGCCGAACCGGCAACAGCCTTGGCCAGCAAGGCGGCGGTGCGGGTTTCGCCGAGCAGGTCCAGGTCATTGTTGCTGGCGGCACCGTCGGTGCCCACCGCAACATTCACTCCGGCCTGCCACAGCCGTTCGACCGGGCAGAAACCGCTGGCCAGCTTGAGATTGGATTCTGGGCAATGAATCACGCTGGTATTGCTTTCCACCAGCAGGGCCAGATCGTCGTCGTTGATCTGTGTCATGTGCACGGCCTGGAAGCGCGGGCCGAGCATGCCCAGCCGATTCAAGCGGGCGAGAGGGCGCTCCTGGCGCTGTTCGACAGCCTGTTCGACTTCGAATGCGGTCTCATGGACATGCATCTGAATCATGGCGTCCAGTTCATCGGCGATAACCCGGACCTTCTCCAGATTCTCGTCGCCCACGGTGTAGGGCGCATGCGGGCCAAAGGCGATCTTGATGCGTGGATGATGGGCGAGGTCGTTGAATAGCTCGATACCGTTGTGCAGTGCTTCATCCGTTGTGTGAGCCCCCGGAATCGGGAAATCCAGTACCGGAACGGTGATCTGCGCGCGCATGCCGCTGGCGTGGACGCGCTCGGCAGCCACCTTGGGGTAGAAATACATGTCCGAGAAGCAGGTGATGCCGCCCTTGAGCTGCTCGGCGATGGCCAGGTCGGTGCCATCGCGAACGAAGTCTTCGTTGACCCATTTGCCTTCGGCGGGCCAGATATGGTCCTGCAGCCAGGTCATCAGTGGCAGGTCATCGGCCAGCCCGCGAAACAGTGTCATGGCTGCATGACCGTGGGCGTTGATCAGGCCTGGGCTGAGCAGCATGCCGGGAAGCTCCTGCACCTGCACTGCGTTTTGCCTCAATGCCTCGGTCCGCGGCCCTATATAGACGATACAGCCGTCGCGCACGCCGATACCGTGGTCCTTGAGCACCACGCCTGCGGGCTCGACCGGCACCAGCCAGGCGGGCAGGAGCAAAAGGTCGAGCGGTGCTGTAGCGTTCGGCATGAGAAGGTTTCCATCGTTTATTACGTTGATGGCGAAGTATACCCGAGCGTCTTCGCAGGCGGCTCGCTATAATCAGCGGCTTTTGATGCTGGGTTTCGGATGTTCAAGATGGAGTTGGCGATGCGCGATCGACTGTTGGCTGCAGAGAAAGTTAAGGCCATCGATTGGCGAGACGACGCTCTGTACCTGCTGGACCAGCGGGTACTGCCGTTCGAGGAAGTCTGGCACCGCTATACCACCGCCGAGGGAGTCGCCGAGGCGATTCGCACGATGGTCGTGCGCGGGGCACCGGCCATCGGTATCAGTGCCGCCTACGGTGCGGTGCTGGGCGCACGTGCGCGCATTGCCCAAGGCGAAGACTGGTATCCGGCGCTGGAAGAAGACATGCAGTTGCTGGCCGACTCACGCCCGACCGCCGTGAACCTGTTCTGGGCGCTGAACCGGATGCGTGATCGTCTGATGCGTGTGAAGGACGGTGACGATCCGCTCGTGGCCCTTGAGGCAGAAGCCGTGGCGATTCACTTGAGTGATCGCGAGGCCAATCTGACCATGGCGCAACTGGGCGCCGACCTGATCCGCAGGCATCAAGGCAACTTGCAGACGGTGCTCACCCACTGCAATACCGGAGCGCTGGCCACCGGTGGGTTCGGGACTGCGCTGGGCGTGATCCGCGCAGCGCATCTGGAAGGCATGATCGAGCGGGTCTATGCCGATGAAACCCGGCCCTGGCTGCAGGGGTCGCGGCTTACCGCCTGGGAGCTGGCCAATGAAGGCATCCCGGTCACCCTGAATGCAGACTCCGCCGCTGCGCACCTGATGCGTACCAAGGGCATTACCTGGGTCATCGTCGGGGCTGATCGCATCACCGCCAATGGCGATGTTGCGAACAAGATCGGCACCTATCAGCTTGCCGTAGCCGCGATGCACCACGGGGTGCGCTTCATGGTGGTGGCACCGAGTTCGACCATCGATATGGAGATGGCCAGCGGCGACGACATCATCATTGAAGAGCGCGACGGCCGTGAGCTGCTTGAAGTGGGCGGTCAGCGGGTCGGTGCACAGGTCGAGGCCTTCAATCCGGTGTTCGATGTGACACCGGCAGACCTGATCGATGCGATTGTGACCGAGAAGGGCATTGTCGAGCGTCCCGATACAGCCCGGATGGCGCAATTGATGAGCCGTAAACACCTTCACTGATGCGGTCGGGCTCGAGCCGTTGCCGCTGTGCAATGCGGCTGGGCGGGCCTGTAAGCGTTTCTCAGGCGTCTTGCACGCCGGTGGCTCGTTTTCAGCGCCTGCAAAGGATGTGAGCGCCTCGGCGATTGTGGTAATATCCGGAGGTTATCGGGGACACTGATTGTAGTCGCCCACGCTGCGTAGATTCATGGCATAACTCGTTGATTTGTCGTAAGTCGCTGCCCTGCACATGCTGGCAGCGGCGAGCTTCGTATACCCCGAATGGGTTTGCGAGGTTTCACCAGAAAAAGGAATCAGGCTTCTCATGGGCGAACTGGCCAAAGAAATCCTCCCGGTCAATATCGAAGACGAGCTGAAGCAGTCCTACCTCGACTACGCGATGAGCGTAATCGTCGGTCGAGCACTGCCCGATGCGCGCGACGGCTTGAAGCCCGTGCACCGGCGCGTGTTGTTCGCAATGAGCGAGCTGGGTAACGACTGGAACAAGCCGTACAAGAAATCCGCCCGTGTGGTTGGTGACGTGATCGGTAAGTATCACCCGCACGGCGATACGGCCGTGTACGACACCATCGTTCGTATGGCTCAGCCATTCTCGCTGCGCTACCTGCTGGTAGACGGTCAGGGCAACTTCGGTTCGGTCGATGGCGACAACGCTGCGGCCATGCGATACACCGAAGTGCGCATGACCAAGCTGGCGCACGAGCTGCTGGCCGACCTGCACAAGGAAACCGTGGACTGGGTGCCGAACTACGACGGCACCGAAATGATCCCCGCGGTCATGCCGACCCGTATTCCCAACCTGCTGGTCAACGGTTCCAGCGGTATCGCCGTGGGCATGGCGACCAACATTCCGCCGCACAACCTCGGTGAAGTCATCGATGGTTGCCTGGCACTGATCGACAACCCAGAGTTGACGGTCGACGAACTGATGCAGTACATCCCCGGCCCGGATTTCCCGACAGCGGCGATCATCAACGGCCGTGCGGGTATCATCGAAGCCTATCGCACGGGTCGTGGACGCATTTACATGCGTGCCCGCTCCATCGTCGAAGACATCGACAAGGTCGGCGGACGTCAGCAGATCGTCATCACCGAGCTGCCTTACCAGCTGAACAAGGCACGTCTGATCGAGAAGATCGCCGAGCTGGTCAAGGAAAAGAAACTCGAAGGCATTACCGAGCTGCGCGACGAGTCCGACAAGGACGGTATGCGCGTGGTCATCGAGCTGCGTCGTGGCGAAGTGCCAGAGGTTGTTCTCAACAACCTTTATGCCCAAACCCAGCTGCAAAGCGTTTTCGGTATCAACATCGTTGCCCTGATTGACGGCCGTCCACGCATCCTGAACCTCAAGGACCTGCTGGAAGCCTTTGTTCGTCACCGTCGCGAAGTGGTTACCCGCCGTACCGTATTCGAGCTGCGCAAGGCGCGTGAGCGTGGCCATATCCTTGAAGGTCAGGCTGTTGCGTTGTCCAACATCGACCCGGTCATCGCCCTCATCAAGGCCTCTCCGACACCTGCAGAAGCCAAGGAAGCGTTGATCAAGACGCCTTGGGAATCAAGCGCAGTGGTCGAAATGGTCGAGCGTGCAGGTGCCGATTCGTGCCGCCCTGAGAACCTGGACCCGCAATACGGTCTGCGTGAAGGCAAGTATTTCCTGTCACCGGAACAGGCTCAGGCCATTCTGGAACTGCGTCTGCATCGCCTGACCGGTCTGGAACACGAGAAGCTGCTGGGCGAGTACCAGGAAATCCTTAACCAGATCGGCGAGCTGATCCGCATCCTCAACAGCGCAACGCGCCTGATGGAAGTGATCCGCGAAGAGCTGGAAGTGATCCGCTCCGAGTACGGCGATGCCCGTCGTACCGAGATTCTCGATGCACGTCTGGACCTGACCCTGGGTGACCTGATCACCGAAGAAGAGCGTGTGGTCACCATCTCCCATGGCGGCTATGCCAAGACCCAGCCATTGGCGGTCTATCAGGCTCAGCGTCGTGGCGGCAAGGGCAAGTCGGCCACCGGCATCAAGGATGAGGATTACATTGCTCACCTGCTGGTCGCCAACAGCCACACCACGCTGCTGATGTTCTCCAGCAAGGGCAAGGTGTACTGGCTCAAGACCTATGAGATCCCGGAAGCGTCCCGCGCTGCCCGTGGTCGTCCGTTGGTCAACCTGTTGCCGCTGAGCGACGGCGAATACATCACCACCATGCTGCCGGTTGACCTCGAAGCCATGCGCAAGCGTGCCGACGAAGAAGGCGAAGCCCTTGAGGGCGAGCTGGACGACGCGGAAAACAGCAGCGAGACCGAAGAAGAGCGCAAGGTCCGTATCAAGGCCGCCGACAAGAAGAAGGCTCCGTTCATCTTCATGTCCACCGCCAACGGTACAGTCAAGAAGACCCCGCTGGTTGCATTCAGCCGTCAACGCAGCTCGGGCCTCATTGCCCTTGAGCTGGACGAGGGCGACATCCTGATCTCCGCTGCCATTACCGATGGCGAACAGGAAATCATGCTGTTCTCCGATGGCGGCAAAGTGACCCGCTTCAAGGAATCCGATGTGCGCGCCATGGGGCGTACCGCTCGTGGCGTGCGTGGCATGCGTCTGCCAGAAGGGCAAAAGCTCATTTCGATGCTGATCCCGGAAGAAGGCAGCCAGATCCTCACCGCTTCCGAGCGCGGCTACGGCAAGCGTACGGCCATTTCCGAGTTCCCCGAGTACAAGCGTGGTGGTCAGGGTGTCATCGCCATGGTCAGCAATGAGCGTAACGGCCGTCTGGTTGGCGCAGTTCAGGTGCTTGATGGCGAAGAAATCATGCTGATTTCCGATCAGGGCACGCTGGTGCGTACCCGGGTGGGCGAAGTGTCCAGTCTGGGCCGTAACACTCAGGGCGTGACCCTGATCAAGCTGGCCAGCGACGAGAAACTGGTCGGTCTGGAGCGTGTTCAGGAGCCGTCGGAAGTCGAAGGCGAAGAGCTTGAAGGTGAAGAGGTTATTGACGGCGTGATCGTCGATGCCGCTGAAGTGGAAGTGGACGATGCCGGTGAAGACCTGCAAGCGGACGCTGCGCCAGATGAAGACGAACCGCAGAACTAAGCTGTAACGTAAATCAGGTAAGGGCTGGCTCGTCTGTGAGTGCATGTGCATTCCAGGCAAGTCCAGCCCTTGCGGCATTCGGCCAGCCCTGCAGCCGGATCAGAATTTCAGCAAGGAGCTGCCAGTCGCTGCGGCGTCTGTCTGCTCGTGGCAAGCAACCAGAAACAAGCGCGTACAGACCCAACGTATTTGACGAGAGTGGATATGAGCAAGCGAGCCTTTAACTTCTGCGCAGGTCCTGCTGCGCTTCCTGAAGCTGTTCTGCTGCGTGCCCAGGCGGAACTCCTCGACTGGCACGGCAAAGGCCTTTCCGTCATGGAAATGAGCCACCGCAGTGACGAGTTCGTCTCCATTGCCACCAAGGCCGAGCAGGATCTGCGCGATCTGCTGTCCATCCCCTCCAATTACAAAGTGCTGTTCCTGCAAGGCGGCGCGAGCCAGCAGTTCGCGCAGATTGCGCTGAACCTGCTGCCGGAAAACGGCAAGGCCGACTACATCGATACCGGCATCTGGTCGCAGAAGGCTATCGACGAGGCATCGCGCTACGGCACGGTCAACGTCGCCGCCAGCGCCAAGCCTTACGACTACTTTGCCATTCCCGGTCAGAACGAGTGGAAGCTGTCCAAGGATGCTGCCTACGTTCACTACGCGCCAAACGAAACCATTGGTGGTCTGGAATTCAACTGGATTCCCGAAACCGGCGACGTGCCGCTGGTTGCCGACATGTCTTCGGACATCCTCTCGCGCCCGGTGGACATCTCGCGTTTCGGCATGATCTACGCTGGCGCCCAGAAGAACATCGGCCCCAGCGGCATCGTGGTGGTGATCATTCGTGAAGACCTGCTGGGCCGCGCACGTTCGCTGTGCCCGACCATGCTCGACTACAAAGTCGCTGCCGACAATGGCTCGATGTACAACACGCCGCCGACCCTGGCCTGGTACCTGTCGGGGCTGGTCTTCGAATGGCTCAAAGAGCAGGGCGGTGTAGAGGCAATCGGCAAGCGCAACGAAATCAAACAGCGCACGCTGTATGACTTTATCGACGCCAGCGAGCTGTACAGCAACCCGATCAACAAGCCCGATCGTTCGTGGATGAACGTGCCGTTCCGTCTGGCTGACGATCGTCTCGACAAGCCGTTCCTGGCCGGTGCCGATGCAAACGGTCTGCTCAACCTCAAGGGCCATCGCTCGGTGGGCGGCATGCGTGCATCCATCTACAACGCAATCGATATCAACGCTATCAACGCGTTGGTGGCCTACATGAAAGACTTCGAGAAGGAGCACGGCTGATGTCCGAGCAAGAACTCAAGGCGCTTCGCGTCCGTATCGACAGCCTCGATGAGAAAGTTCTGGAGCTGATCAGCGAGCGTGCCCGCTGTGCCCAGGAAGTGGCCAGGGTCAAGATGTCCTCGCTGGCCGAAGGTGAAGTGCCTGTGTTCTATCGCCCGGAGCGCGAAGCTGCAGTGCTTCGGCGAGTCATGGAACGCAATCGTGGTCCGTTGAGCAACGAAGAGATGGCGCGGCTGTTCCGCGAAATCATGTCTTCCTGCCTCGCGCTTGAACAGCCGCTCAAGGTCGCCTATCTCGGCCCTGAGGGTACGTTTACCCAGGCCGCCGCGATGAAGCATTTCGGGCATGCAGTCATCAGTCTGCCGATGGCTGCGATTGACGAAGTGTTTCGTGAAGTGGTTGCCGGTGCCGTGAATTTTGGCGTGGTCCCGGTGGAAAACTCCACCGAAGGCGCGGTCAACCACACGCTCGACAGCTTTCTTGAACACGACATGGTCATCTGTGGCGAAGTCGAGCTGCGTATCCACCACCATTTGCTGGTGGGCGAAAGCACCAAGACGCAAAGCATCACGCGCATCTATTCCCACGCTCAGTCGCTGGCCCAGTGCCGCAAATGGCTCGATGCTCATTACCCGAATGTCGAACGTGTGGCCGTTGCCAGCAACGCCGAAGCCGCCAAGCGGGTCAAGGGCGAGTGGAATTCGGCGGCTATCGCTGGCGATATGGCGGCAGGCCTGTATGGTCTGACGCGTCTTGCGGAAAAGATCGAAGATCGCCCGGACAACTCCACGCGCTTCCTCATCATCGGCAACCAGGAAGTCCCGCCGACCGGCGATGACAAGACCTCGATCATTGTGTCGATGAGCAATAAGCCGGGTGCGCTGCACGAGCTGCTGGTGCCGTTTCACGAGAGCGGTCTGGACCTGACACGCATCGAAACCCGCCCGTCGCGCAGTGGCAAGTGGACTTACGTGTTTTTCATCGACTTTGTCGGCCATCACCAGGACCCGCTGGTCAAGGCCGTGCTGGAAAAAATCAGCAGTGAAGCCGTTGCCTTGAAGGTGCTGGGTTCCTACCCGAAAGCGGTTCTTTGAGGGCGTTGTGCATGATCCGTTTGTTTGTTGTCTTGTCGGGCTGTCAGGTGTGTTCGCGTGGTTGATGTAATTTCTGAACAACCGGCCCGGCCGTTGATCGGTCGTCTGGTGGTCGTGGGGCTTGGGCTGATCGGCGGCTCCTTTGCCAAGGGCGTGCGCGAAAGCGGCCTGTGTCGCGAAGTCGTCGGCGTCGATCTTGATCCGCAGTCGCGAAAGCTGGCTGTCGAACTGGGGGTAGTGGATCGCTGTGAGGCCGATCTTGCCGTGGCCTGTCATGGTGCCGACGTGATTCAGTTGGCGGTGCCGATTCTGGCTATGGAAAAGCTCCTCGCGCTGCTTGCGCCGCTGGATCTGGGTAACGCAATTCTCACCGATGTCGGCAGTGCCAAAGGCAACGTGGTCAGCGCTGCGCGCCAGGCATTCGGCCATATGCCGACACGTTTTGTGCCCGGGCATCCGATTGCCGGGTCCGAGCAGAGCGGCGTTGAAGCATCCAACGCGGCGCTGTTCAGGCGTCATAAAGTCATTCTGACCCCGCTGGCTGAGACCGATCCTCAAGCGGTGGCGATTGTCGACCGGTTGTGGTCTGTCTTGGGCGCCGATGTCGAGCACATGCAGGTCGAGCGTCACGATGAGGTGTTGGCTGCAACCAGCCATCTGCCGCATTTGCTGGCATTCGGTCTGGTCGACTCACTGGCCAAGCGTAATGAAAACCTGGACATATTCAGGTATGCCGCTGGCGGTTTCCGTGATTTCACGCGTATTGCAGGCAGCGATCCGACCATGTGGCACGACATCTTCATGGCCAATCGGCAAGCAGTACTGCGCACGCTGGACAGCTTTCGTACGGATCTCGATGCCTTGCGCGATGCGGTAGACGCTGGCGATGGCGCACAACTGAAGGATGTGTTCACCCGCGCTCGCGCAGCCAGGGAGCACTTCGGCAGAATTCTGGCCAGTCGTGCCCGGGTCGATACAGCGTCTGGCGACCATCGTGAGGTTCGCGGCGGGCCTACGGATGGCGTGAGCCACCACATCAAAGGGCCGGTGGATGTCATGTCTGCGGTGCTGTTCATGGTGGCAACGTCGATCAGCGAAGGGTGCGACTTGCTGCTCGAGGACGTTCCGGTCAGTTCCCTTGGTGAGGGGGCGATCGATATCCTGCGCCTGATGGGCGGCGACATCGTGCTGCAAAATATCCGCAAACTGGCGAGCGGGACGCTCGCAGGCCTGCATGTCCGCTCCGCCCGGCTGAAAGGGGCTGATATTCCTGAAGCGCTGGTGCCATTGGCGATCAATACATTTCCGGTGCTGCTTGTTGCCGCAGCGTGTGCAGAAGGGCGTACCATTCTGCGCGGCGCACAGGCGCTGCAAGCCGACGAGTCAGAGTGCGTCAGGCTGATGGCCGATGGTCTGCTGGCTCTGGGTATCGAGGCCGAGCCTGTGCTGGATGGCATTATTATCGAAGGCGGTGTGCCAGGTGGCGGCGAGGTTGATGCTCGCAGCGATCAGCGTATCGTCATGGCGTTTCGCGTTGCATCGTTGAGGGCTTCGGCGCCCATCCGTATTCAAGCGTGCGCGGATGCCGCCGCATCGTTTCCCCATTTTCTGGCGCTGTGCGCTCAGGTTGGCATGCGTGTAGCGCAAGAGGACAAAAAGTGAAAATCAAAGCTCCCGTTATCACCATCGACGGACCCAGCGGTTCCGGAAAGGGCACTGTAGCCGGGTTGCTGGCCAGAAAACTCGGCTGGTGCCTGCTTGATTCCGGTGCGCTGTATCGTCTTCTGGCTTTTGCCGCGCGTAATCATGGCGTCGACCTGACCAATGAAGAGGCGCTCAAGCTTCTGGCCGCTCATTTGGATGTGCAGTTCGAAGCGACTGCGGCAGGGCAGGGGCAGCGCATCATTCTGGAAGGCGAGGATGTCACCCATGCCATTCGCAACGAGCAGGTAGGCAGCGGCGCGTCGCAGGTGGCTTCGCTGCCGGCGGTGCGCGACGCCTTGCTGTTGCGCCAGCGCGCTTTTCAGGAGGAGCCGGGCCTTGTTGCAGATGGTCGAGACATGGGCACCGTGGTGTTCCCGGATGCACCACTGAAGATATTCCTCACTGCCAGTGCCGAGGAGCGTGCGCGCAGGCGTTACTTGCAGTTGAAGGCCAAGGGCGATGATGTTAGTCTGTCGAGTCTGCTAGATGAGATATGTGCACGCGACGAGCGTGACACCCAGCGAGCGGTAGCCCCGCTGAAGCCGGCGCACGACGCCATACAGCTGGATTCCACTGAATTGTCCATCGAGCAGGTGCTGGAACGCATTCTGAGCGAAATCGCGCTTCGCGGTATCGCCGGATGACGAAGAAGCGTGTGGGAGACCAGTCATAGTCCCGCAGGCTTTCTTTTACTTGAACGAAACCCACGTTGTCTGGAACGTGGCAGATGGGCGTATTCTTCGCCCTTGATCAACAGGAATTAAAATGAGCGAAAGCTTTGCAGAACTTTTTGAAGAAAGCCTAAAGACCCTCAACCTTCAGGCTGGTTCGATCATCACCGCTATCATCGTGGATATCGACTACCAGGCAGGTTGGGTTACGGTTCACGCCGGTCTGAAATCTGAAGGCCTCATCCCGCTGGAACAGTTCCACAACGACGCTGGCGAGCTGACCATCAAGATCGGCGATGAAGTTCACGTTGCGCTGGACGCGGTCGAAGATGGCTTTGGCGAAACCAAGCTGTCCCGCGAAAAAGCCAAGCGTGCCGAGTGCTGGATCGTTCTGGAAGCGGCTTTCGCAGCTGAAGAAGTGGTCAAGGGCGTTATCAACGGTAAGGTTAAAGGCGGCTTCACTGTCGACGTTAACGGCATCCGTGCGTTCCTGCCTGGTTCTCTGGTTGACGTCCGCCCTGTGCGTGACACGACTCACCTGGAAGGCAAAGAGCTCGAGTTCAAGGTCATCAAGCTGGACCAGAAGCGCAACAACGTTGTCGTTTCCCGTCGCAGTGTCCTGGAAGCCGAGAACAGTGCCGAGCGCGAAGCTCTTCTCGAGTCCCTGCAGGAAGGCCAACAGGTCAAGGGTATCGTCAAGAACCTCACCGATTACGGCGCATTCGTCGATCTGGGTGGCGTCGATGGCCTGCTGCACATCACCGACATGGCCTGGAAGCGCATCAAACATCCATCGGAAATCGTCAACGTTGGCGATGAGATCGATGTAAAGGTCCTGAAGTACGATCGCGAGCGCAATCGTGTTTCCCTGGGTCTGAAGCAACTGGGTGAAGATCCATGGGTTGCTATCAAGGCTCGCTACCCGGAAAGCACCCGCGTTACCGCGCGTGTTACCAACCTGACCGACTACGGCTGCTTCGCAGAGCTGGAAGAAGGCGTGGAAGGCCTGGTACACGTTTCCGAAATGGACTGGACCAACAAGAACATCCACCCTTCGAAAGTCGTTCAGGTTGGCGACGAAGTGGAAGTCATGGTTCTGGACATCGACGAAGAGCGTCGTCGTATCTCCCTCGGCATCAAACAGTGCAAATCCAACCCATGGGAAGATTTCTCTGGCCAGTTCAACAAGGGCGATAAAATCTCCGGCACCATCAAGTCGATCACCGATTTCGGTATCTTCATTGGTCTGGACGGCGGCATCGACGGCCTGGTTCACCTGTCCGATATCTCCTGGAACGAAGTGGGCGAAGAAGCCGTACGTCGCTTCAAGAAGGGCGACGAGCTCGACACCGTGATCCTGTCTGTTGATCCTGAGCGTGAGCGCATCTCGCTGGGTATCAAGCAGCTGGAAAGCGATCCGTTCTCCGAGTACGTCACTGTCAATGACAAGGGCGCTATCGTTCGCGGTATCGTTAAAGAAGTTGACGCCAAAGGCGCCATCATCACCCTGGCCGACGACATCGAAGCGACCCTCAAAGCCTCTGAAATCAGCCGTGACCGCGTTGAAGACGCGCGTAACGTTCTGAAAGAAGGCGAAGAGATCGAAGCCAAGATCATCAGCGTTGACCGCAAGAGCCGCGTAATCAGCTTGTCCATCAAGTCGAAAGACGTTGAAGACGAGAAAGAAGCCATTCAGAGCCTGCGTAGCAAGCCTGAAGTCGCTGAAAGCACTGGTCCTACCACCATTGGTGACCTGCTGCGCGCGCAAATGGAAAAACAGAACTAAGTTCTGCTTGACCACAAAAAGGACGACTTCGGTCGTCCTTTTTTATTTCTGCTGCTAAGGCCTTACAGGTTCTTGTTTCAGGAATGTCTGCACAGGCACTGCCCAGGCTGCCAAATGTCCTCAGTGGCCTCTCAGGCCGTCTCTATTCTTCGAATGCTCCAGCTCCCTTCCGATACGTCTCGCCTGTAATGTGGGTGTAATCTTTTCATGCCTGGTAGACAGTATTGAACATAAGTCAATAGATGGGCTGTTCAAATTCATCCGGTCATGCTAAAACCTTCCAAGCGCTGATCTAGCTGCTTGAAAAAGAAGGGAAAAATATGACGAAGTCGGAGTTGATCGAACGAATTGTCACCCATCAAGGGCTGCTCTCATCCAAGGATGTCGAGCTGGCCATCAAGACCATGCTTGAACAAATGTCCCAGTGCCTGGCGACCGGTGACCGAATCGAAATTCGGGGTTTTGGCAGCTTTTCACTGCATTACCGTGCACCGCGAGTAGGGCGCAACCCGAAGACCGGCCAGTCGGTTAGTCTCGACGGCAAGTTTGTCCCGCATTTCAAACCGGGCAAAGAGTTGCGGGATCGGGTCAATGAGGATGAAGAAGAGGGCTTTTGAAGCCATTTACCACAGGATCACCAGATGCGTATCTTCAAACGAGTCATTTTGATCGTCGCCGTGTTGCTTGCTGTTTTGGCAACAACCGTGTTCGTGCTTGAAAACCGGCAATCTGTCGCGGTAACTTTTTTCGGCTGGTCAGCGCCTCAGCTTCCGTTGGCATTGCCAGTTGTCCTGGCTCTGCTGCTGGGCATGGTTATCGGTCCGGTGCTGACATGGATATCCAGTCTTCGCAAAAAACGTACGCCTTCCCCTCGCTCCGTTTGAGCAGCGCTGATCAGGCGTCGCCGAAGGCATTTCTGGCGACGTAATATGCGTATTCTCCACGCCCTTGCACCCCATCGAATGGCATGCGGCGTTTCGAGGCTGGCATGTGCTTCACGCTTATCGTCGGTATTCTTCAAAAATCGGACTTATAATTCTGTCAGTTTATTCTTCTGTTGTACGAAGAGTAGTTACTTCAGTGTGTAGGATTAATCTCTTTTTTAATTCAGGTGCCCATTCTAAAGGGGTAGCCGGTTATCTTCTTTAGCAGCGCCGATTGCTGCTGTCCTGACAGCTTTGTGTCAAGTCTTGAAAATAAGCCTTTCACGTGCAGAATGCGCCGAAACTTACTGTTCAGATCCGATGCCGGATGTTGCAAACATCAAGTACAGGCTGGCAAGAAAAGGTAACTGCATGTCTTATCCGGAAATCATTCATCACGGTGCTGTCGATACGGTAACCGGTTCCTGTCATCAATTGTGTATGGACGTCTCGAGCAACCTGTTGATCGACTGCGGCTCGGTGCAGGAGCGCGGTGAGCGTGCCGCCTCGTTCGGGTTCGATCCCGAGACCATCAGAGCGCTGCTGGTCACCCATGTGCACAATGACCATGTCGGGCGTATCCCCGAGTTGCTGGCCTCTGGCTACAAGGGACCCATACTGTGCAGCGAGCCCAGCGCCCATCTGCTGCCACTGGTCATGGAAGATATTCTGAAGATCGAGTTTGCGCATGACCCCGAACAAATACAGCGTTACCTGGAGCTCATCAACAAGAGAATCATCGCGCTGCCATTCGATAACTGGTTCAGTCTGGTCGAACACGAAAAATTGCACTGCCGGGTTCGTCTGCAGCGTGCCGGACATATACTCGGTTCTGCCTATATCGAGTGCGATCTGCATTACCCTGCGCAAGGGCGTTCCCTGCGTGTAGTGTTCTCCGGTGATCTCGGCGCAAGTCACACACCGTTTCTGCCAGCCCCCAAGCCCCCGGAACGCGCGGATGTTCTGATTCTGGAAAGCACTTACGGTGATCGCCTTCACGAGGATCGCAGCATTCGCCAGCAAGCACTTGAGCAGATCATTGACAAGGCACTCGAAGATAACGGCACCGTTCTGATACCTGCGTTCAGCATCGGCCGTACTCAGGAATTGCTCTACGAGCTGGAGGACATTCTGCGGCGCAAAATGCCGTTGAATCACTCTGTCGAAAACAGTGCGCTCCCGGCTGGAGGTGAAGTACCGCCTGCCGATTGGTCGAGATTGCCGATCATTCTTGACTCACCTCTGGCGAGCCGGTTCACGAAGGTTTATCAGGCATTCGAAGACTATTGTGATGAGGATGCCCGGCTAAGGCTTGACGCTGGCAGAAAGCCGCTGGGTTTCGAGCAGCTGATCACCGTCGATACGCATGAGGAGCACCTGCGTACCGTCAACTACCTGACCAGCACTGCGCGTCCGGCCATCGTGATTGCCGGCAACGGCATGTGCGTCGGCGGCAGAATTGTCAATTACCTGAAAGCCATGTTGGGCGATGCCAGGCATAACGTGGTGTTTGTCGGCTATCAGGGCAAGGGCACACCCGGTGCAGCCATCCAGATGCATGGTCCTTTGGGTGGCTATGTCGAACTGGATCGTGAACGCTTTGATATCCACGCAGAGGTTCATACTGCCAAAGGTTACTCCGCCCATGCGGATCAGGCAGGACTTGTCAGTTTCGTGACCGGCATGAAAGAGTGGCCTGCGCAGATTCGACTGGTGCATGGCGAGGCAACTGCGAAAAAGATGCTGGGGAATATTCTGGGTCGTAAATACTCGCTTGAAAAAAGAACCGTGGAACTGCTTATTCCTTGAGGGGCGAGCGTGCTAGTTATGGTTGGGGGGTAATTGAATTTTCAAGGTGTGCACCTGACCCGGTTTAGTGTAAATCACCTCTGGCCCACACTGAAGGCCGGAGGGCACTGATGCAGGGATTTATACAGTTGATTCAGGTGCGTTGCCGAAAAGGGTTCTTACGCCAGCTGGAAAGTTATAAAATGAATTGAAGATATTTCAGTTGTCAAAAAGCGTCATATACGGAATATTTGGCTAATTTGGAAGGGCGTTCTTGCATGAGCGGTGATGTTGCATTGGTTGCAATAACAGGTGCGACAGGTTTCGTGGGCAGTGCTGTGGTGCGCCGATTGATTGAGCATACCGGTCATTCTGTTCGGGTCGCGGTGCGAGGGGCCTATAGCTGCTCTTCAGAACGCATCAATGTTGTCAGCGCAGAGTCTCTGGCCCCGGATAACCAATGGTCTGATCTTGTGGCCGGGGCGCATGTAGTTATTCATTGTGCTGCCCGGGTCCATGTACTCAATGAGACTGCTGACGAGCCGGATCAGGAATACTTTCGCGCCAATGTCACTGCGACGCTGAATCTTGCCGAGCAAGCTGCAGCAGCGGGGGTCAGGCGCTTTATCTTCCTCAGCTCCATCAAGGCCAACGGCGAGTTCACCCATCTCGGTGCGCCGTTCAGAGCCGACGATCCCTGTAATCCACTGGACGCTTATGGTGTTTCCAAGCAGAAGGCCGAGGAGGGGCTACGCGAGCTTTCTGCCCGATCCGGTATGCAGGTTGTGATTATTCGTCCGGTTCTGGTCTATGGCCCGGGGGTCAAGGCCAACTTCAAGAGCATGATGCGCTGGCTCGACAAGGGGCTGCCGCTTCCGCTCGGGTCCATCAACAATCGTCGAAGCTTGGTGGCGGTGGATAATCTGGCTGATCTGGCCATGGTCTGCGTCGATCATCCTGCTGCAGGTGACCAGACATTTCTGGTCAGTGACGGGGACGATCTGTCCACTACCCGACTTCTGCGTGAAATGGGCAAGGCCCTCGGAAAACCGGCACGCTTGCTGCCGGTGCCTGCAGGGCTGTTGAAAAGCGCTGCTGCATTGCTTGGCAAGAAAGCCTTTTCACAACGGTTATGCAGCTCGCTGCAGGTCGATATCAGTAAAACCTGTACGATGCTGGACTGGCATCCACCTGTGAGTATTGAACACGCTATGCAGGATACTGCTCGATATTATCTGGAACACGACAAACATGATTGAGTGGCTGTCAGTCATTGCTATTGCCTTTGTGTCTCTGCTTCTGACGGCGTTGCTGCGCAAGTATGCCCTCGCCAGAAGTTTGATCGACGTTCCAAATGCCCGCAGCTCACATTCCACACCTACACCCAGGGGCGGTGGCGTTTCTATCGTCGTTACCTTTGTCATGGCGATGGCAGTTCTGGCTTGGGCGGGGGGGCTATCTGCATCGGCTCTTGCTGCAATCGTCGGCTCGGGAGGGCTGGTCGCCGTGATCGGTTTCATGGACGATCATGGGCACATCGCCGCACGATGGCGCCTGCTGGGGCATTTTTTTGCCGCTGCCTGGGCGTTGTTCTGGCTGGACGGGCTCGCTCCGGTTGACATCATGGGGTGGACATTCACCCCTGGTGCAGTCGGCCAGGTACTCGCGGCGTTCTACCTGGTATGGATGTTGAATCTTTATAACTTCATGGACGGTATTGACGGGATCGCTGGTATCGAGGCAGTTACGGTGTGCCTGGGCATGAGCATCATTTATGCGCTCGGTGACTATGTCGGGCTGTCGTGGGAGGTGCTTTTGCTGGCTGCCGCCGTTGCCGGTTTCCTTTATTGGAATTTTCCGCCGGCGAAGATATTCATGGGCGATGCAGGCAGCGGATTTCTCGGAATAGTGCTCGGTGTGCTATCCATTCAGGGTTCCTGGGCCTCGCCTCAGTTACTCTGGTCCTGGCTGATTCTGCTGGGTGTGTTTATTGTCGACGCCACGGTAACGCTTGTCCGGCGTCTGTTGCGCAAGGAAAAGCTCTATGAGGCCCATCGCAGCCATGCTTATCAGTTCGCGTCACGTCATTACGGCAGGCATTCGCCGGTCACGCTGGCTGTGGGGCTGATCAATCTGGTCTGGTTGTTACCTATTGCGATGTGGGTGGCACTGGGCGATGGCGAAGGGCTGATATGGACGGTAATTGCGTACATCCCCCTTGTTTTTCTGGCGCTAAGGTTCCGCGCCGGTGAGGCGGAAATCAGGTAACGAAGCGGTTTTCTGGTTGTCTCAGGCTCGTAGCTGTTTCACAGATACTGGTATGAGGTGATGGTTCAGCCGGTATCATAACGGAGCATTAAACAATTGATGAGCAGGTTGCGGGCCAGTTTGCTGGCTCTACCACGCCGCAAAAAGCGAATAATTCAGGTCGCTGCTGACGTTCTTCTTGTCTGGCTCGCGCTGTGGATGTCGTTTGTCGTGCGCTTGGGAATTGATGAGTTGATCAATCCTCTGGAAAAACATACCTGGCTTTTCATCAGTGCGCCGCTGGCTGCTATCCCATTGTTCATTCGTTTTGGCATGTACCGCGCGGTGATGCGCTATTTCGGCAACGACGCCCTGATTGCGATCATCAAGGCCGTCACGATGTCCTCTCTGATCCTCGGTTGCATGGTCTACGTTTACAGCAATCACCAGCAATTGGTGCCGCGCTCGGTCATCTTCAACTACTGGTGGCTGAGCATGGTGATGATCGGCGGCCTGCGCCTGGCCATGCGGCAGTATTTTCTCGGCGACTGGTTCGCCGCAGCGCAACACGTACCCTTTGCCAAGAGTGACAACGGTCTGCAGAAGGTCGCCATTTACGGCGCTGGCGCGGCAGGAAACCAATTGGTTGCTGCCTTGCGCATGGGACGCCTTATGCATCCGGTGGCGTTCATTGACGATGACGAATCGATTTCCAATCGGGTGATTTCCGGCCTTCAGGTCTACAAGCCCCGAAATATCCAGCGAATGATAGATTCCACTGGTGCTCAGGAAATCCTGTTGGCGATCCCGTCTTCATCGCGCGGGCGTCGCCGGGAAATTCTGGGCTTTCTGGAAGGCTTTCCGCTCCACGTACGAAGCGTTCCCGGCTTCATGGACCTTGCCGCTGGCAGGGTCAAGGTAGACGATCTTCAGGAAGTCGATATCGCGGACCTTCTGGGACGCGATGCAGTTCCGGCCCGAGACAACCTGCTTGAGCACTGCATAAAGGGCAAAACGGTGCTGGTAACCGGCGCAGGCGGCTCGATCGGCTCAGAGTTGTGCCGACAGATATTACTGTTGCAGCCCACCCAGTTGCTGTTGCTCGACCACAGCGAGTTCAACCTCTACAGCATTCTTACCGAGCTTGAGCAGCGAGCGGCTCGCGAGTCTCTCTCGGTCAAGTTGCTGCCCATACTCGGGTCGGTACGCAATCACCCCAAGCTGCTGTCGATCATGAAAACCTGGAAGGTCGACACGGTCTATCACGCTGCAGCCTACAAGCATGTCCCTATGGTCGAGCACAATATTGCCGAGGGAGTCATCAATAACGTCGTCGGTACGCTCAATACCGCACAGGCGGCGTTGCAGGCGGGTGTTTCCAACTTCGTTCTGATTTCCACCGACAAGGCAGTGCGCCCGACCAACGTGATGGGCAGCACCAAGCGCCTTGCCGAACTGATACTGCAGGCGCTGAGTCGCGAGACCGCGCCGGTGATATTCGGTGACAAGGCCAACGTTTATCAGGTCAACAAGACGCGCTTCACAATGGTTCGTTTCGGCAATGTGCTCGGGTCGTCCGGTTCGGTTATTCCGCTGTTTCACAAGCAGATCCAGTCAGGCGGACCGTTGACGGTGACGCATCCCAAGATCACCCGTTACTTCATGACCATCCCCGAGGCCGCGCAGCTGGTCATTCAGGCGGGTTCCATGGGGCATGGTGGGGATGTGTTCGTTCTGGACATGGGCGAGCCGGTCAAGATTGTCGAACTGGCCGAGAAAATGATCCACCTGTCCGGTCTGTCCATTCGCTCCGAAAAAAACCCGCAGGGAGATATCTCCATCGAATTCACCGGGCTGCGTCCTGGTGAAAAGCTCTATGAAGAGCTGTTGATCGGGGACAACGTCGTTGCCACCGAGCACCCGATGATCATGAGTGCGAATGAAGATTTCCTGCAGTGGGATGTCTTGAAGGGCCGTCTTGTAAAACTGCTGGATGCGGTGGATCGCGACGATTACAACAGCGTGCGTCAATTGCTGCGAGAAACCGTAAACGGGTATGCACCGGAAGGTGAAATCGTTGACTGGATGTATCAGGAACGCAGCGGCGAACCGTGATTTGATCAACGATTACCGAGTGCCCGGCAACGGCAGACATACGTTGATTGATCTGGACATAGACAGCAACGCTCGACTTCTTTTCCAGGCGGCAGCAGTGCTCTAAGTTTCAGGCACAGCATGTGAAATGCTGCCTTTAACTGTTATGGAGCCTTATCTATGCGAACCCGTATCTTCAGTGCTTTGATCTTTGCCTTGCTTACCAGTGCCTCGGTTGCGGTCAACGCCACTGCGGCACCGTCTTCCTCCGCCGTGTCGCCCGCCACCATGGAAAACGCAGCGCCCGCCGCCGTTCACGAGCAACGTAACGATAAGGTCAATCTCAATACCGCTGATGCGCAAATGCTTCAGAAAGAACTGGCGGGTATAGGAAAAAACAAGGCCGATGCCATCGTTGCTTACCGGGACGCCAATGGCGAGTTTACCTCCGTCGATGAATTGATCGAAGTAAAGGGCATTGGCAAGGCTATTCTGGAGAGGAATCGCGAGAAGCTGGCAATTGATTAAGCCTCGCTCTATCCATTAAAAAAACAGGCCGATCAATGATCGGCCTGTCTGTTTATGCACGCTTTATCGAGAACGGATCTTGATAACGTTCTGTTTTCGATAAGTCAGTTGGCGCTCTTCTTTATCTCCTGTTTGAGATAGTCCCGGGTCGTGTCCAGAATGCGCTGCGACAATTCTTCGTTAAAAGCACTGCGGGCGAGTACCAGGCCGCCTACCAAGGTAGACAGCACCGGCAGGCTCTTGGATTCAGCACCCTTCTGCGCCAGAGACTGATCGAACAGTTCCAGCAAGTGAAGAATGATTTTATCCGTTGTTGCGCTGGGCTGGTCGCGCTGACCCAGTTCCAGGCACATGGTCGGTAGTGGACAACCGCCGTCTGGCGAATCGCGACTGTCTATAGAGAGGTAGAGATCAATGAATTCACTGAGCGAGTCCTGTCTGGCGAAAACGTCGCTGGTGATTCCTTTTACATTGTCGAGGGCGTGACTCAATGCCTGTTCAACAAGATCATCCTTGGATTTGAAATGCGCGTAGAAACCGCCATGGGTCAAGCCCAGTGCCTTCATCAAAGGTTGTAGGCCCGTAGCACCAATGCCATCGCGACGAAAGCGCATGGACGCTTCCTTGACGATACGTTGATGGGTTTGGGCCTTATGATCGAGCGCGTAACGCATGCGCTGAGTCTCCAGAGATGGGCCAATGTGTAACAGCATTTATACATGGATAGATGAATCGATGCAGCAGGCTTTCAATCGTGATGAGAACTTGTACCGGAATCAAGTGAAAGAACGCCTGTCTGCTTATCCAGCTAATGAGTGAGGCTGGCTGAAAAACGCAAACTGTTCCCGCGCAGAATGCAGGCACGGGTGCTCACTGAGCGCGCTGCCCTGTAAAACCACGACGTCGTCGACAAGAGGTCGATCATTCTCCAGCCCTTTGTGCAGAAGGCGTGCACGGGATTGCCTGCCTACAGTCCGGAAATTGTTGTCCTACAAGCCTTTGACTTCTGGCGTCAATCCCGGAGAATCTCGCCCGCTGTTTTCGAGGGGAGCGCTGAACTGCCGGCTTTTTCGACGCGCTGCCCTTTTTGATAAACCGGCCACGGAGAGTCGACCGGATGAATGATCAGGCTAACGGCGTCGTAGAACGCCTGGATGTAGCTCCCGAGAGCATCGCCTCTTGGAACCGTAATGACACCACCTGGATGCTCGGATTGTTCGGTACTGCCATTGGCGCAGGTACGCTGTTCCTGCCCATCAATGCAGGCATCGGTGGTTTCTGGCCACTGATGGTGCTGGCGTTGCTGGCGTTTCCCATGACGTTCTATGCCCACCGCGGGCTGACCCGTTTCGTACTGTCCGGGCGTGAAGGGGCCGATATCACTGAAGTGGTCGAGCAGCATTTCGGCAAAAGCGCCGGCGCGATGATCACCTTGCTGTATTTTTTTGCGATCTTTCCGATTCTGCTGATCTACAGCGTGGCCCTCACCAATACCGTGGGCAGTTTTCTTGAGCATCAGTTGCACATAGCGCCGCCGCCACGCGCAGCGCTGGCGTTCGTGCTGATCATGGGCCTGCTGGCCGTGGTGCGTTGTGGCGAGCGGATCATCGTCAAGGCGATGAGCCTTATGGTTTACCCTTTCATCGTCGCACTGCTGTTTCTGGCGGTATTCCTGATTCCGCACTGGACCGGTGGCATCCTGAGTACCGCGACCACCTTTCCCGAGCCTTCAGCGTTCCTGCCTACCCTGTGGCTGGCCATTCCGGTAATGGTATTTTCGTTCAACCACACGCCGATCATCTCGGCGTTTGCCGTTGATCAGAAACGTCAGTACGGCGAAAACGCCGAGGTACGCAGTTCGCAGATACTGGCCCGCGCCCACGGTTTGATGGTGGTGATGGTGCTGTTCTTCGTGTTCAGTTGCGTATTAACGCTCTCGCCAGCCCAATTGGCCGAGGCCAAGGCACAGAACATTTCGATCCTTTCCTACCTGGCCAACCACTTCAACAACCCGACCATCGCCTTCGTGGCGCCGCTGATTGCGTTCGTGGCTATTTCCAAGTCGTTTCTCGGCCACTACATCGGTGCAAGCGAGGGCCTGAAAGGGCTGGTTCTGAAAACCGGGCGTCGTCCTGCACCAAAGGCGCTGGATCGTCTGACAGCAGTCTTCATGCTGGTGGTGTGCTGGATGGTCGCAACGCTGAACCCGAGCATTCTGGGCATGATCGAGACCCTGGGCGGGCCGGTGATTTCGGCGCTGCTGTTCCTGATGCCGATGTATGCCGTCTACAAAGTACCCGCCATGCGCAAATATGCAGGTGCATGGTCGAACTACTTTGTGGTGGCCGCCGGTGTGGTGGCGATCTCTGCACTGATTTTTTCGCTGACACGCTGAACCCGGCAGACATGATCCTGGAAGCTGCGCCGATATACCGGCGCAGCCTTTGGCCAGGCTCTGCAATCAGGGTCAATCCACAGGTTCGGGATACAACGGCCTGGACAAATGCATGATGCTGGCATAGTCATAGACGTACTGGCGTCCCGCATGGCTGGTGGAACGCAATTGGTCGATCAGCTGTCGCTCTTTCTTGTTCAGGTATCTCAACGCCGGATCTTGACTGGACTTCAGGCGATCACGTTCATGGGCGTCAGGGAAAGCGATGACGTTCGTCATGAAAAATCTCCTTGGGTTTTAGTCCTTGTTTGCTTTGATGTTGCCCCGGTTGCGGTGATGATGGCGACGCTTCACCTTACCCACAAAAACTTGGTGCGATCAACCCTGTAGATGCCGGGTGTGTCACATCGTTTGTGTGATCTCGTAGGATTGTCCGCTGCCGTTGATGACAATCTGTACGGCATCGTCTTCGAATTTTCCCAGCAAGCTCTGCCCCAGCGGTGCCTTGGCAGTGATGACCGTGACCAGTTGTTCACCTGCGCTGACCTTCAGGCCAGCAGCATCAGGGCCGAGAAACAGGTATTGCGTCTGACCGCTCAAGGCTTCGACAGCGACAAGATCACCGGTCTGAATGCCGCGTGATTCATCGAATGGCTTGAGCGACCATTTCCGATACGCCGCCAGCGACTGGCGAATCTCCTCGACACGTCGTGCCTGGCCTGCTGCCAGATACGATGCTTCCAGCCCCAGCGTGTCGTATTTGTTCTCGGCAATATTCTCTTCGTGGGTTGCCGTTTCGTAGGCGGTCTGTGCCGCCCGTTGCGCGATGTCCAGATCGATTTCCAGCTTGTCGATGATCGATTGCAGCACGTCCTGCTTGTTCATGGTTTATCCGCAGTACTGATTGATGCTGGCGCGACTTTTTTCGCTCGGCGCAGTGCGGTCCTGCTGTATCCAGAAATCACACTTGGAACGGTTGAAGGTGCGCTGTTGTTGTTCCTGAGCCTGTTCACGGGCCTGACGGGCCTCGCTTTCACGCAGGCTTTGCTCGTATTTGCGGAACATTTCAGTCTCCGGGCCAGACGGCGCGGCAGTTTTTTGCGCAGGCGGGGCGGTGAGCTGGGCGGCGGCGTTTTCCAACGCCTGGGTTTGCGCCGGGGGCAGGCTTTTGTAATACAGCAGTGCGGTCAGAAACACCGCCATTACGCCCAGCCAGATACCCAGCGCAATGCAGACAATCAATTTCAACGACACATACAGGTCGCGACGGCGGGTAGTGGATGACATGGCTGAACTCCTTGCAGGGCAACAGATGCGATTGTGCCATGCCTGATGGCCGGGCATGAAAACTGTGCTGTCCAGTGGCATCAGGCTGGTGGCAACGGGGCGTTCTGAACGACAATCAACGTTTTTTGCCATCCAGCCTCAGGGAGCCACGATGAAAGTCTCGTGGGACATTTTTTGCAGCGTAGTCGACAACTACGGTGATGCCGGCGTGACCTGGCGTCTGGCACGCCAGCTGGTTGCCGAGCAGGGTCTGCATGTGCGTTTATGGATCGATGACCTGTCGGCTTTCGTTCGCTTGTGTCCCGACGCTGATCTTAAGGCTCAGCAGCAATGGCAAGAGGGCGTGAGGGTGTGCCAGTGGCCCGCTGAATGGGTAAACAGCGATATTCCTGACGTGGTCATCGAGGCCTTTGCCTGCCGCCTGCCGACGCCCTATACCGAATCGATGCTGCAGCGTTCGCCAAGGCCGCTGTGGTTGAACCTTGAGTACCTCAGCGCCGAAGACTGGGTCTCGGGTTGCCACGGTTTGCCTTCGCCACAGTTGAACGGTTTGAAGAAGTTCTTTTTCTTTCCCGGATTTTCCGACGCCACGGGCGGCTTGCTGCGCGAAAGAAACCTGATCGAACAGCGCCAGAGATTTCAGCAAGACAAGGCCGCGAGGCAAGGTTTCTTGCAGGGGTTGGGCGTCGAACCGTTGCCTGATGCCCGCTTGATCTCGGTATTTGCCTATGAAAATCCCGGGCTGGGCAGCTGGCTTGACGCGCTGGCCAGCGACAGTCGGCCGAATCACCTGCTGGTGCCGGAGGGGCGCATTCTCGCCGATCTGCGGCGCTGGCTGGGTGTCGACGATGAGTTACACGCAGGTTTCATGCAGGTAAGGGGAGGGCTGACGGTTCAGGTGTTACCGTTCATCCGCCAGGAACGCTACGACCAACTGCTGTGGAGCTGCGATTTCAACGTCGTGCGCGGCGAAGATTCATTCGTCCGTGCGCAATGGGCGGGGCGGCCGATGCTCTGGCACATCTATCAGCAGGAAGACGACGCGCACCTGCCCAAGCTTGATGCGTTTTTAGCGCTCTACCTGGCGGATCTTGCGCCTGAGGCAGCGCATGCTGTGAATCAGTTCTGGCAGAACTGGAATATCGGCAGCGACCTGGACGAAAGCTGGCTGGCACTCACCGAACACTGGGCTGAAATTGAAAAGCACGCCGGGCACTGGTGTCTGCAACAAGCCGCACAGACTGATCTTGCCACGGCGCTGGTGCAGTTTTATGGAAATTCGCTATGATACGCGGCCTTGATACAAGGCTCTGTACGAAAAAGGCCTGCGCAGGCTGTTTCTCGTACAGAGCCTTTGGTTAATTCCATCCAAATTCGGATATATGCAATGAAAACTGGTAAAGAGCTGAAACCCGGTACCGTGATCCGTCTCGAAAACGATCCTTGGCTGGTTCAGAAAGCTGAATTCACCAAATCCGGTCGTAACAGCGCGATCATGAAGACCAAGCTGAAAAACCTGCTGACCGGTTACAAGACCGAGATCGTTTACAGCGCCGACGACAAGCTGGACGATGTGATCCTCGATCGCAAGGAAGCCACCCTGTCTTTCATCAGCGGTGACACCTACACGTTCATGGACACCACTGACTACACCATGTACGAGCTGAACGCCGAAGACATCGAAAGCGTTCTGCCTTTCGTCGAAGAAGGCATGACTGACGTTTGTGAAGCCGTATTCTTCGAAGACCGTCTGGTTTCCGTAGAATTGCCGACCACTATCGTGCGTCAGGTCGACTACACCGAAGGCTCCGCTCGTGGCGACACGTCGGGCAAGGTCATGAAGCCTGCCAAACTGAAAAACGGTACCGAGCTGAGCGTTGCTGACTTCATCGAAATCGGCGACATGATCGAGATCGATACCCGTGAAGGCGGTTCCTACAAAGGCCGTGCGAAGTAAGCATGGTTTTGTAACCCCGTTACGCAAAAAACCCGCATTGCTGCGGGTTTTTTTACGGCTGAAGTTTGAGCGTCTGCCTTTATTTCAGGTGTTCTTTCAACTCCTGAGACGCCTGCAGGATGGCTGAGCGAACAGCCGGGACCTGGCTGACCACGTTGAGCAGACCGTAGTCATGGATCATGCCGTTGTAACGTACCGCCGTGACCGGCCCGCCCGCCTGGTCCAGCTTGCGCGCATAGGCTTCGCCTTCATCACGCAGCACGTCGGCACTGGCGGTCTGAATCAGCGCCGGTGGCAGACCTTTCAGTTGCTCGGTGGTGGCGCGCAGCGGCGAGGCGTAGATCTCGTTGCGTTGCGCGGCATCGGTGGTGTAGTTGTCCCAGAACCACTTCATCATGTTACGGGTCAGGAAGTGGCCTTCGGCGTATTGGTTTTATGAATCGTTATCAAAGTTGGCGTCAGTCACCGGCCACAGAAGCACCTGATACCTGAGCGCCGGAGTGCCTTTTTCTTTGGCCATCAGTGCAACGACCGCTGCCATGTTGCCGCCTACGCTGTTACCCGCCACAGCCAGGCGCTTACCGTCGACGTTGATTTCCTTGCCGTGCTCAGCTACCCATCTGGTTGCTGCGTAAGCCTGGTTGATCGCCGTCGGATAATGCGCTTCGGGTGAAGGCGTGTAATTGACGAACACCGCTACCACGCCCGAGCCCACGACCAGATCGCGGACCAGTCGCTCGTGGGTCTGGAAATCACCCAGTACCCAGCCGCCGCCGTGGAAGAACATGAAAACCGGCAAGGTCCCTTTTACGCCAGCAGGGCGCACGATATTCAGGCTGATCGGCTGGCCATCGACGTTGATGGTCTTTTCGCTGACATCGGCTTTGGGCAGCGTCAGTTTGACCCCTGCCTGTGCTCCTACCAGCACGGCCCTGGCATCTTTCGGCGACAACTGCTCAATGGGCTTGCCAGTGCCCGAATTCAAGGCATCGAGAAAAGCCTGAGTGTTGTGCTCGATGGCAGGATCGCCTGCGGCAAACGCGCTGCCGATGGACAGTGCGAGAAGCGTACCCGTCATGACTTTGCTGAAGGTCTTCATGTTCGTTCCCTTGCTCATGTTCGTATCTATGGCCGGTGGGTTAGACGGTTACATGCAGGCGCACATCGACGTTGCCGCGTGTGGCGTTGAAATAAGGGCAGACCACATGAGCGGCATCGACCAGTTGCTGAGCGTCGGCTTGTTCAAGGCCGGGCAGGCTTACATGCAGGTCGATGTCCAGACCGAAACCACCGGGAATCTGGCCAATCCCTACGTGGGCGGTGATCGAGGCGTCTGCCGGGATGCTGCGTTTGCTCTGACCGGCGACAAATTTGAGGGCACCGATGAAGCAGGCCGAATAACCGGCAGCGAACAGTTGCTCCGGGTTGGTGGCTGCGCCGCCAGCACCGCCAAGCTCTTTCGGAGTGGCGAGTTTGACGTCGAGAATCTTGTCGTTGGATACGGCACGACCATCACGGCCGCCTGTGGCGGTTGCAACTGCGGTGTAAAGAGTGTCCATGATTTTTCCTCGTTCGGTAGGGTTAATTGTGCAAAATACTTGCGCGCTAACTAAGTGCAGGGCAAAGGTAGTGCAAGGATAGTTAGCGCGCAAGCTAAATTTTGCGAAAAGTCGAAAGAGGTCTTTTCCGGAGGAGGAAAGCTACCAGGGCGGGCAGTTGGAAATCTTGCCAGCCCCTTGATGTGCGGGGCTTTGGCGAGACGAGCAACAGGTCAGTCCGGGGGGCGTGACCCTTTGTCTTAAAGGCTCTGGTGCAGATGGTCACGCAAGTCCAGCAACTGTGTCTGCAGGTCACGAAGCCTTTCCATGTTCAGGCCGCTCGCCGACAGAATACAGCCGGGTATGCTCAGTGCCTGGTGTTGCAGTGCACGACCTTGTTCAGTCAGGTGCAGCAATACCACGCGTTCGTCTTCCTTGCTGCGGGTGCGGCTGATAAAGCCCTCGCCCTCAAGACGCTTGAGCAAAGGTGTCAGAGAGCCCGGATCGGTGAGCAGGCGCGTGCTGACATCACCTACGGTAAGGCCGTCTTTTTCCCACAGCACCATCATTGCCAAGTACTGCGGATAGGTCAGTCCAAGCGCCTGCAGCAGCGGTTTGTAAACCTTGGTCATCATCAATGAGGTGGAATACAGGGCGAAGCACAATTGGTTATCCAGCAGCAGCGAATCGCAATCGGCAGGTGCAGCGTGGGCAGGGTTTTCTTCGGCACTCATATCAGGTCCTCAAACTCAGTCGAATGAGTTTAACTTAGTGTTGCATTCTTTAATGTGCCAGATAATTTCGAGCGTGCAGGCTCAAAGCGCTGACAGCTTGCGCCGCGCGCAAAAAAAAACAGGTAACACCGGGTGTTGGTTGCGCGCAGGACTGCGTAGCATTTGGCCATTGACTGGGCGGGGACGTAGTGTGATTGAAATTGTGATGTTTGTGTTACTGGGTGCAGCGATGGGCACCCTGGGGGGGCTGTTCGGAATCGGTGGTGGTCTTGTGGCGATTCCCGCGCTGGGTGTGCTGTTCGGTCTGGATCAGCAGCTGGCGCAAGGGACAGCGTTGTTGATGGTGCTGCCTAACGTGTTGCTCGCCTTGTGGCGCTATAACCAGCGCAACCGGATTTTGCTTCGTAATGCGTTGATGTTGATTGTTCCCAGTTTTATTTTTGCCTGGCTGACGTCGCTGCTGGCGGTGCGCGTGGATCCGCAAAGCATGCGCCTGGGCTTTGTCGGCTTTCTGGTGGTTCTGACCGTGTTCAACGTGGCGCAGATGTATTGGCGCGGCCATCAGGCCGGTAGCGGGTTGCGCCATGAAAAATGGCTATGGCTGCTGGGCGTCGGGTCCGGTATGACCGGAGGTCTGTTTGGCGTTGGCGGGGGAGTGGTGGCCACGCCGATTCTTACCAGCGTGTTTGGCACGACACAGGTTGTGGCGCAAGGGTTGGCGCTGTCCCTCGCAGCCCCGAGCACCGGAATCACGCTGGTTACCTACGCGCTGCACGATCACGTCAACTGGTCGATGGGCGTTCCATTGGCCATTGGTGGTCTGGCGAGCATCAGTTGGGGTGTCAAACTGGCGCATTCGCTGCCGGAGCGAACGCTGCGCCTGATGTTCTGCGTGTTTCTGGTGCTCTGCGCAGTCATTCTCGCGCTCAAGGTTTGAAGCCGTCGATGATGTAGTCGGCCATGCATTCGGTGATGGGCGAGGGGTTTTTCGGATTACGCAGCAGTACGATGCTTGCCGTTGGCAGCTCGGGCAATTGTTCGGCCGCGCCGATGATGCGCAAATCTGCAGTGATCAGGCTTTGAAACTGTGCAGTGACTGCCAGGCCCGCGCTGACCACTGCTGTGATTGCTGCCATGCTGGAGCTGCTGTAGGCGATGCGGTAATCACGCTCCACGCTGTCCAGTGCGTTGCATGCCCAGTCGCGACAGAAGCAGTGCGTATTGAACATCGCCAGCGGAATGGGGTTTTGCTCATGCGGAGCAAAACCGCTGGCTTCCATCCAGACCAGACGCTCATGACGCAACAGCGTACCGATCTCGGTGCCGGGCTTGCGCGTAACGATGGTCAGGTCCAGGTCATTGCGTTGCAGCAGCAGGTCGGACGGTTCGCAATGCACCTCTACCTGAACCAGCGGGTAGGCCTGCGCGAACTGCGAAAGAATGCCGGGCAAAAAGCGCATCACGTAGTCGTCGGGCGAGCCGATTTTTACCACCCCGATCATGTGTGGCTCGCGCAGCGTATTGAACACCTCACTGTGCAGCTTGAGGATGCGCCGCGCATAGCCAAGTAACACTTGCCCCTCTGCCGTCAGGTTCAGGGTCCGGCCTTCACGCTGGAACAGTTGACGCTGTACGACATCCTCCTCCAGACGCTTCATTTGCATGCTGACCGCCGATTGAGTGCGGTTCACGGCTTCACCTGCGCGGGTGAAACCGCCGTGGTCGGCAATTGCCACAAAGGTGCGCAGCAGCTCTGTATCGATGCCTGGATAGTTGGCCAAACCATCAATCTCCCAGATGGACTGAATAAGAAACATTCTTCAAGCTGATCTTATGCGTCAGCTCTGTTTTTTGCGATGACGACTTTTAGATGAGGACCGGTCAATGAGTGACTGATAGGCATGGACATAGTTTTCGGCCATTTGACGCGCTGAAAAACGCTTTTGAAACTGCTCGCGTATTCGCATGGCAGATAGCTGGTCCACCTTATGGACGGCGGCTACCGCTTCTGCTTCGTTGCGGACAACGAAGCCTGTGACTCCGTCTTCTATGACTTCCGGGACTGAGCCGGAGGGAAATGCGATCACTGGAGTACCGCACGCCATTGCCTCGATCATGACCAGACCGAAAGGCTCTGGCCAATCAATAGGAAACAAAAGTGCCAAGGCGCCTGACAGGAAAGTGGTTTTTTCCTGCTCATTGATCTCACCTATGTATTCGACCAGCGGGGAATCCAATAGCGGACGTATGTCTCGTTCAAAGTAAGCGCTGTCAACGGCGTCTATCTTGGCAGCAATCTTGATGGGGATATCGCATTGTTGGGCGATGCGAATGGCCGCATCGACTTGCTTCACAGGCGTGATTCGTCCCAGAAAAGCAAGGTATGTCCTTTCCACTTGCCGGGGTGTATGGAGTTGTAGCGGCAAGCCGTGATACACCGTGCCCACCCAGTTGGCGGCTGGCAGATCATTGCGTTGAGCGTTGGAAATCGAAATAAGCGGCATGTCTGCAAAGGTATTGAACACCGGTTTGAGTGCGGGCAGATCGACTCGACCATGCAAGGTGGTAACAAACGGTGTGGGCTGGCGGCTGAACAGGGAGAAGGGGTAGAAGTCCAGGTGGAAGTGAATAATGTCGAACTCCTGCGCACGACGCCTCACGCGTTCCATCATGACCAGGTGCGGGCTGATGACGTCGAAGCTTCCGTAATCGAGCCTCAGAGCGGCGGGCCAGACTGCATCAAGCTCTGCAGACGTCAATGAGTCGCCGCTGGCGAACAACGTCACTTGGTGGCCTAGTTCAACAAGTGCCTCAGTGGGGTAGGACACCACTCGCTCCGTACCTCCGTAGCGTTGAGGCGGGACCGCCTCGAACAAAGGGGCAACCTGGGCAATTTTCATAAGCGATCTCCGTTTTCGGGTACGTTTATCCATTCCCTGATTTTTTGAGCGGCCACTGCGTCACCTCCGCTGCCGAAGCGTTCGATCAGCCGAGAAGTCTTGCCGCCTGTGCACTGGCGCATGCGGGCAACTGCAACTGCCATTTTTTCATTGAGAACGGCACTTCGCTCAATGTCTCCCAGTGTTGAAATCGCCTCGTCGATGCTAGCCAGACAGGTTTGTGTGGACGTTGTGTAATCAATGTTGACGCCCAGCGTTTCCCAGCCTAGCTCCGCGTCAACCATACCGGCGTTGCGCAGATGAGCCAGCTGAAGGCCTTGCGTATTGTTGACCGGCGGCAGCCATATGACCGGTGTTTGCATAACAGCCGATTCGTAGATGTTGCCCAAGCCAGGTGTACAAACTGCAAATTGGCAGTCATGCATCATCCGGGCGACCTCCGTAAGGGGGTAAGTGGTGGCATCGTCTGATTCCAGTGCTTCTGCGATTGTTTGGCTGGTGGCGATGTGAAGCTTTACCCCCTGATCGAGTGCTGCACGCAAGGCGAGCGTAATCGCGCGGGCAAAGTCGATAAGCATCGCCTCATCGGTATAAGGGTTCTTAAGTCCGCCCAGATTAAGCAGGACAACGTTGGACTCACTATTTCGAGGTGCGTACCTGGTTCGGGATGTAATGGGCGGGACAACAAAGTGATTTTTTGATTTTATGCCCGCTAGGCGTTCAACTACGCCTATAAAGTTCTGGGCAATATAAAGCAAGCGAGGGCGGTGAATAAGTTCTTCGATGCGGGGCCAGCGTGTTTCTGCTTGCCAGCACCAGGTCAAGGCATCATAAAAAACAACGCGTTTACCTAAGGACAGTGATCGAATTGCTATGTCGAGATCCATGGCTGTTACAACGATATCGACATCAGAGATTATTTTATCCCAGTCTCTCGGGCTGCTTCCGGTCATGTCATGGATTTTTCGATAGGGAAGGTGCTTTTGCAGATCCAGTGAGTGCCCTTCACCCGCGTAGGCATGGCAGCCGCTGCCTATAAAGTAAGGTGCAATGGCGGCAATTGCCGCAGAGGGACCGAATCCAAATGGTTCGGCGTTGAATAAAATGCGATTGGCTTCCATGCCCATGTGTTTCTCCAGAACGCTACATATTACCGATGCACGTCTTCTCGTTTAGGGGGCGCCTCTTGGCACCCTCAGCGGTTAGCTATTATCTTCAATGGACGGGTGTCAGCCGTTTTTATAATGGGCATTGGTATAATGGTTGTTATAGTAGTTACCCAAGAAGCTGTTTTCAGAATTCTAGAACGTTCACGGGGCCTGTCAATCGAAACGCTAGTCTATTCTGTAATAACGAAAGCGCTTGGCTTGCTGTAAGGTCGCTGTATGTCTGGCTTGGGTTTTTATATAGTAGTTATATGTCTGTCGGGGCAAGTGGGCACTTAAATAATTATCGACTGCCGGTGTGAGCGGCAGCACATTTTGGTCGATCAATACATCAATTTTAAAGATGCATTGCATAAGAAACATTCGTTGGATTGATCTTGGGTCAGGCGCGAGACTTTAGTCATCTCACACGGAGGGCAAGATGATGAATGGTCAAAAAGAGTGTGTATTGATCGAAAGGCCTGCCGGGCATGCTCAGCCTGGCAAGGCGTTGGTGTGGTTGAAGCATCACTTGCAGCGCTGGCTGGAGCTGCACCGTCAGCGCCGCTATCTGGCGCAGATGAGTGATGGCACGCTGAAGGATCTGGGGCTGAGTCGAGCCGACATTCAGCAGGAAGTCGAGCGTTCGTTCTGGGATGACCCGCTCAAGCGCTGAGCGGGCGGCTTGCTCTGCTTAGCGCCTGACCTGCTTCAGGGTTTCGGCAATCAGGAACGCCAGCTCCAGTGACTGATCGGCGTTCATGCGCGGGTCGCAGTGGGTGTGGTAGCGATCCGAAAGACCATCTTCGGTGATGGGGCGGGCGCCGCCGATGCATTCGGTGACGTTTTGCCCGGTCATTTCGATATGGATGCCTCCGGCATAAGTGCCTTCAGCCTGATGCACTTGAAAAAACTGCTTCACTTCGCCGAGGATCTGCGCAAAGTTGCGGGTTTTGTAGCCGCTGCTGGCCTTGATGGTGTTGCCGTGCATCGGGTCGGAGCTCCACAGCACTTTGCGGCCTTCGCGCTCGACCGCACGAATCAGCTGTGGCAGGTGATCGCCGACCTTGTTTGCACCCATCCGCGCGATCAGGTTGAGACGGCCCGGATCGTTGTCAGGGTTGAGGATGTCGATCAGACGAATCAGGTCGTCGGTGTTCATGCTCGGGCCGACCTTGACGCCGATCGGGTTGTTCACCCCGCGCAGGAATTCGACATGCGCGCCGTCCAGTTGCCGGGTACGGTCGCCGATCCACAGCATGTGTGCCGAGCAATCGTAGTAATCATTGGTCAGGCTGTCGCGCCGCACGAAGGCTTCTTCGTAATTGAGCAGCAATGCCTCGTGGGCGGTGAAAAAACTGGTTTCACGCAGTTGCGGCGAGCTGTCCATGCCGCAGGCGCGCATGAACGCGAGCGTTTCATCGATGCGTCCGGCCAGCTGGCTGTATTTTTCGGCCAGCGCCGAGTTGGCGATGAAGTCCAGATTCCACTTGTGCACCTGATGCAGGTCGGCAAACCCGCCCTGCGCGAAGGCACGCAGCAGGTTTAGGGTGGCGGTGGACTGGTTATAGGCTTGCAGCAGGCGCTCCGGGTCCGGCACACGGCTTTTTTCATCGAAACCGATACCGTTGACGATGTCACCGCGATACGCCGGGAGCGTTACGCCGTCGATGATTTCGTCGTTTGCCGAGCGAGGCTTGGCAAATTGTCCGGCCATGCGTCCGACCTTCACCACCGGGCAGCCGGCGGCGAAGGTCATGACGATGGCCATCTGCAGCAGCACCTTGAACGTGTCGCGAATCTTGGCGGCGGAAAACTCCATGAAGCTTTCCGCGCAGTCGCCGCCCTGTAGCAGGAACGCGCGACCCTGGGTCACTTCGGCAAACTGGCGGCGCAACTCTCGGGCTTCGCCGGCAAACACCAGCGGCGGATAGCTGGCCAGGGTCTGTTCGACCTTCAGCAGGTGCGCGGCGTCAGGGTAGTGAGGTTGCTGCTGAATCGGCAGTGCCCGCCAGCTGTCGGGGCTCCAGGGTTGGCTCATTATTGGCTCTAGGGTTGTGCAATCGGGCCAGCATGTTAGCAGTTCGCCGTTGCTCTGCCAGCGTAGGGCAGACCACCGGGATGGCATAGCGCCCGGCAATGTGTGACAAAGCCGCGCGCTTGCCGGACAATTCGCGTTTTGCGCTCGGCGCAGCGATGACCAGGAACGGTAATGACGGAAGAGCGTGAGCGCGTAGAACGAATTCTGGCCGAGGTCCACGACGACTTCGGCATGATCCGCGTGCTGGAAGTGGAGGATTACCGCTTTCTGGAGTTTGGCGAGGCTATCGAGCAGAGCTGCACGTTTACGGCTGACCCGAGCTGGCTGGAATACGACTACACCCGCGCGATGCTGATCGGCGCACTGTGTCACGACGCGCCGGACAGCGCGCTGTTTCTGGGGCTGGGTGCCGGCACGCTGACCCAGGCCTGCATGAAGTTCCTGCCGCTTGAAGACGTTGAAGTCATCGAGCTGCGTCCGGACGTGCCGCGTCTGGCCATGGAGTTCATGGGGCTCGATGACGATCCGCGTCTGTATATCCGCATCGGCGATGCGCTGGAGTTGCTGGACAGCGCAGAGCCTGCCGACCTGATCTTTGTCGACCTTTACACCGATGTCGGGCCGGGCGTCGGGCATTTGGCCTGGAATTTTTTGCAGGGCTGCCAGCAACGCCTCAATCCCGGTGGCTGGCTGATCATCAACCAGTGGGCCACCGACGACGGTAAACCGCTGGGCGCGGCCTTGCTGCGGGGTTTGTACCACCGTCATTACTGGGAGCTGCCGGTAAAGGAGGGCAACGTCATTCTGATTGTGCCTGCCGACCTCGATCAGACGCTGGATATCGAGGCATTGAGTTCGCGTGCCGAGGCACTTGCGCCGCATCTGGGGTACTCGCTGGAGTCGTTGATCAGGGCGGTCCGTTCCGCGACTTGAGCGGGCGAGGCATGTGCTGGCTGGTCTGAAATCAGGGGTGAGACAATTCGCCACACCCCGCAGGTCGGGATACCGGCCATCCGCAAGAGCAGATTAAACGTTTAAGCGGCAACGCCCGCAATCTCGGGCCCGCGCCCTTGTCGGCCAGCCCTCTGCCCGGACCAAGGGGCTTGGGTTGCTCAAGGATGGCGCAATGTTTCGCAAAAAAAGACTCACTAAGGTGCATATTTCCGGTATAGTGCGCGTCGGCCTTAACAGGGCCCTCGTCAAGGTATTGCAGTACCCCGAAGCCAGCTTCGGTTGCTTGTTCGCACAACGGACTAGCCTGGACGATCCATTCATCAAACGTTTTCGCAAATCCCCGCCGACAAAGCAGCCAGGGTGACCTCAAGGTCGTACACGGCACGCGCAGCTTTGAAGCATGGGTCTTTGCGGATGCACTAGAGGCAGACCCATGACCCAGGAAATCGGCGGCTTCGCCGCTCTCGAACTTCATCCAAATATCGTTGCAGCAGTCGTCGCCACTGGCTACGAAGAGCCTTCGGCCATTCAGCAGCAATCGATCCCGATTATTCTCGCCGGTCACGACATGATTGGTCAGGCGCAAACCGGTACGGGTAAAACTGCCGCGTTCGCACTGCCTATCCTGCATCGCATCGACCCGAGCAAGCGCGAGCCGCAAGCACTGATCCTGGCCCCGACCCGCGAACTGGCACTTCAGGTTGCCACCGCGTTCGAGACCTACGCCAAACAAATGCCGGGCGTGACCGTTGTAGCGGTCTACGGCGGCGCGCCAATGGGCCCGCAGCTCAAGGCCATCCGCAACGGCGCACAAATCGTTGTCGCCACCCCGGGCCGTCTCTGCGACCACCTGCGTCGTGACGAGAAAGTCCTGGCAACCGTGAACCATCTGGTTCTCGATGAAGCGGACGAAATGCTCAAGCTGGGCTTCATGGACGACCTCGAAGTCATCTTCAAGGCCATGCCTGAAACCCGCCAGACCGTACTGTTCTCGGCAACGCTGCCACAGTCGATCCGTGCCATCGCCGAGCGCCATCTGCGCGATCCGAAGCACGTCAAGATCCAGACCAAGACCCAGACCGTTACCGCGATCGAGCAGGCTCACCTGCTGGTTCACGCTGACCAGAAGACCTCCGCTGTACTGAGCCTGCTGGAAGTCGAAGACTTCGACGCCCTGATCATGTTCGTCCGCACCAAGCAGGCGACCCTGGACCTGGCAAGCGCCCTTGAAGCCAAAGGCTACAAGGCTGCTGCACTGAACGGTGACATCGCTCAGAACCAGCGCGAGCGCGTTATCGATTCCCTCAAGGATGGCCGTCTGGACATCGTTGTAGCGACCGACGTTGCTGCCCGTGGTCTTGACGTTCCGCGTATCACCCACGTATTCAACGTGGACATGCCTTACGATCCAGAGTCCTACGTTCACCGTATCGGCCGTACCGGTCGTGCCGGTCGCGAAGGTCGTGCACTGCTGCTGGTAACTCCTCGCGAGCGCCGTATGCTGCAGGTGATCGAGCGTGTAACCGGTCAGAAGGTTGCTGAAGTCCGCCTGCCGGATGCCCAGGCCGTTCTGGATGCCCGCATCAAGAAACTGACCAACAGCCTGTCGCCACTGGTTGCCGATGCCGAATCGACTCATGGCGATCTCCTGGATCGTCTGACTGCCGACATCGGTTGCAGCCCGCGTGCCCTTGCTGCTGCACTGCTGCGCAAGGCTACCAACGGTCAGGCTCTGACCCTGGCAGCCATCGAGCGCGAGCGCCCGCTGGTTCCGAACAACGCCCCTCGCGGTGATCGTCCAGAGCGTAGCGGCAGCAGCGATCGCGGTGATCGTCCTGAGCGTGAGCGTCGTGCGCCGGTCCCGCTGGCCGAAGGTCGTGCTCGTTGCCGTACCGCGCTGGGTGCGCGTGATGGTATCGCTGCCAAGAACCTGCTGGGTGCCATTCTCAACGAAGGCGGCCTGGCCCGCGAAGCTATCGGCCGCATCCAGGTGCGTGACAGCTTCAGCCTGGTCGAGCTGCCGGAAGATGGTCTTGAGCGTCTGCTGACCAAGCTCAAGGACACCCGTGTTGCTGGCAAGCAGCTCAAGCTGCGTCGCTATCGCGAAGACTGATCGGCTTCTGAGCTGATAGGTCAATAAAAAAATCCCCGACTGGTTCGGGGATTTTTTTGCGCTGAATTCAGGATTCAGGCGGGAAGGCGTTTTCGGTATCAGCCGAACCGGTAGATGTCCATTCCGAGCGCACCCATGGTGAAGCCTTGATGGGCAACACTGAATGCTCCGCCTGCGCCCCGTGCGAAATACAGCGGCAGCAAATGCTCGTCACTCGGGTGTGCTCGCACCGCATGAGGAGCAAGACTGCGGTAGTGGTGCAGTGCGGCGTCATCGTCGTTTTGCAGCTTGTCGATCATCCAGTCACGAAACGTTGCAGCCCATGGCTCTGTGCTTCCAGGGCCGGCGTTCCAGTCCAGATCGCGCAGGTTATGCGTGATGCTACCGGAGCCGATAATCAATACACCCTGTGCGCGCAGGCTGGCCAGCGCGCGGCCCACCCGTGTCTGTAGCTCGGGGCCCTGGCGGCTGGGCAGTGAGACCTGAACCACCGGAATATCGGCATTCGGGTACATCAACGACAAGGGCACCCAGACACCATGGTCGAACGGTCGTCTGCTGTCGATGCGTGCGGGCAGATCGCTGGCGGCCAGCAACTCGACTATCGTGCGGCTCAGCTCAGGCAGACCTGGTGCCGGGTACTGCACCGCAAACAGTTCAGCCGCAAAGCCACCGAAATCATGCCAGGTCTCGGGCTCAGGGTTGGCGTTAACGGTAAGTTCGTGGCTTTCCCAGTGTGCAGACACCACTATGATGGCGCGAGGCCTGGGCAGGCTGGCGGCCAATCGCGTCAGGGCGGGGCCACTCTCGCCGGGCTCCAGCGCGAGCATGGGAGAGCCATGGGAAATAAACAGGCTTGGGAACATTTACAGCTCCAGAATATGAGAATGCCCCATAGTCGGTCATTCTCATGATCTAAATCTAATATAAGTTCTGGCGCTTTTTGATCTAATTTTCAGGAGGTTTCATGCAGGCGGAGTTTTGGCTGCAGCGTTGGAAGGCAGGGTAGATTGGCTTTCATCAGGCGCAGGTCAATCGGGACCTGCGACAGCACGATATTGGTCATTTCGCAGCCTTTTACGACCGTGCCGCCTTTCCTGCCGTGCCATTCACTCAGGACCGGACGCAGAGCGTCCATAACGGCGTGCCGACGCAGAGCGCCGACACGATAGTCATCTCGAAACCTGAATCAACCGCGGCGGCGCAGCGCCTCGATACGTTGCTCCAGCGGCGGGTGGCTCATGAACAGCCCTGCCAGGCCTTTCTTCAGGCCGGCGTTGATGCCGAACGCCGTCAGGCTGTCAGGCATGTTCACCGGTACGCCCTGCTCGGAACGCAGGCGTTGCAGCGCACCGATCATCGCGTCCGTACCGGCCAGTCGAGCCCCTGCGTCGTCAGCGCGGAATTCGCGTTTGCGCGAGAACCACATGACGATGGCGCTGGCCAGAAAGCCCAATACCAGCTCGGCGAAAATCGTCGTGATGTAGTAGGCAATACCCTGACCGTTCTCGCTCTTGAAGATCACCTTGTCGACGAAGTTACCGATGATGCGGGCAAAGAACATCACGAACGTGTTCACCACACCCTGCACCAGCGCCAGTGTGACCATGTCGCCGTTGGCAACGTGGCCGATTTCGTGCGCCAGTACGGCTTTCACCTCATCCGGCGAGAACCGCTCGAGCAGGCCCTGGCTTACCGCAACCAGTGCATCGTTCTTGTTCCAGCCCGTGGCGAATGCGTTGGCTTCATACGCCGGAAAAATACCGACTTCCGGCATCTTGATGCCCGCATCGCGGGACAGTTGTTCAACGGTCTGCAGCAACCATTGCTCATGGCGGGTGCGAGGCTGACTGATGATCTGAGTGCCGGTACTCATTTTCGCCATCCACTTGGAGATGAACAGCGAGAACAACGAGCCCGCGAAACCGAACACAGCGCAGAAAACCAGCAGCTGATTGAGGTTCAGATCAACCCCGTTGGCCGCCATGAACCCATTGAAGCCAAAAAGGCTCAGGGTGATGCTGGCAATCAGCACGACCGCAAGGTTAGTGGCCAAAAACAGCAAAATGCGCATCATGGTCGAAACGTTCTCCTCAGGTAAATATGTAACTCGATGCCGGGTATATAAGGTGATGCCCGCTGCTATTCAACAGAGGGACTATTTCAAACTGTGTCCTCTTCACGCAATCGATGGTAATCCTGCAAAGCTGAACGGGGCCTGAGCCAGAGTGGTCGATGCCTGAAGGGTTGAGGGCGGGGCGCTCATGCTGTTTTGGCAGGGCACAAATAAACTGCCCCGAACAGGTCGGGGCAGGGATGCGGCGCGAGAGGGGCGGTGTCTGTTTACTGACGATAACCCTTCAGAAAGTTACCGATGCGGCCAATGGCCTGCTCCAGCTCATCAACGCGCGGCAAGGTCACGACGCGGAAGTGATCAGGGTATGGCCAGTTGAACGCGGTGCCCTGAACTACCAGCAGTTTTTCCGAGAGCAGCAGGTCGAGGACGAATTTTTCGTCGTTGAAGATCGGGCACACCTTCGGGTCGATGCGCGGGAATGCATACAGCGCGCCCATCGGCTTGACGCAGCTGACGCCGGGAATATCGTTGAGCAGCTCCCAGGTGCGGTTGCGTTGCTCCAACAGACGGCCTGGCGGCAGGATCAGGTCGTTGATGCTCTGATAGCCGCCCAGCGCAGTCTGGATGGCGTGCTGGCTCGGCACGTTGGCACACAGGCGCATGTTGGCCAGGATGTCGATGCCTTCGATGTAGCTCTGTGCGTTGTGTTTCGGTCCGGAAATGGCAATCCAGCCGGAGCGGAAGCCTGCGACCCGATACGACTTGGACAGACCGTTGAAGGTCAGGCACAGCAGGTCCGGTGCCAGCGAGGCAGTGCAGATGTGCACGGCGTCGTCGTAGAGGATCTTGTCGTAGATTTCGTCGGAGAACACCACCAGATTATGCTGGCGAGCCAGCTCCAGCATGCCCAGCAATACCTCGCGGGAATATACTGCGCCGGTCGGGTTGTTGGGGTTGATGATCACCATGGCCTTGGTGTTCGGCGTGATTTTGGCCTTGATGTCTTCAAGGTCCGGCCACCAGTTGGCCTGCTCGTCGCACAGATAATGCACCGGGCTGCCGCCGGACAGCGCCACTGCCGCAGTCCACAATGGGTAATCGGGTGCCGGAACCAGCACTTCGTCGCCGTTATTGAGCAATGCTTGCATCGACATCACGATCAGCTCGGACACACCGTTGCCCAGATAGATGTCTTCGATGCCGACGCCTTCGACCTGCTTCTGCTGGTAGTACTGCATGACGGCCTTGCGGGCGCTGAACAGGCCCTTGGAGTCGCTGTAGCCCTGGGCAGTCGGCAGGTTGCGGATCACGTCCTGCAGGATTTCGTCCGGCGCCTCGAAACCAAACGGTGCCGGGTTGCCGATGTTCAGCTTGAGGATGCGATGGCCTTCCTCTTCCAGGCGTTTGGCGTGCTTGAGCACCGGCCCGCGAATGTCGTAGCAGACGTTTGCGAGCTTGTTCGATTTGTTGAACTGCATGGTGATGATCCCGAAAATGGACGAGCTGTTGCCGGCTTGCAATGAAGGTCGCAGCACGTTCGCCATGAAAATGGGTTTGTATGCGACAAACGCGGGTGCCAGACTGACGTCTGACCTGGCGCAATCATACGTGCCACCTGATCTGTGGAAAAGGTACAGATCGGGGTTTTTCGAATTTGGAGGTGTACCTGTGGACAAGTTGCAGAAAACGCTTGAAGAGTGGAAAGAGATGCTCGACCCGGCGCAGTATCAGGTTTGCCGCCTGAAAGGCACCGAGCGGCCGTTTTCCGGTAAGTACAACGAGACAAAGACAGAAGGCGTCTACCACTGCATCTGCTGCAATGAGCCGCTGTTCGATTCCACTACCAAGTTCGATTCGGGCTGCGGCTGGCCCAGCTTTTACGCGCCGCTGGAAGGTAGCGCGGTGGTCGAAGTGCGCGATGTCAGCCACGGCATGATTCGTACCGAAGTGGTCTGTGCCAAATGCGACGCTCACCTGGGTCATGTGTTTCCCGATGGTCCGCCACCGACCGGGTTGCGTTACTGCATCAACTCGGTGTGCCTGGACCTGGTCCCGCGCCAGTAGCCGGGCGATTGCTGTGCCGCTGCGCGCAGCGGCTCCGGGCTTATCGACCTGTATCAATACCGAAAATTGGCGTGCGCCGCACGCCGTTGCAGGCTAACGTCAGTGCTCACATTCCGATCCAGCCACCGCCTGGTCTTGAGGCCTCTTTTGATGAGCGAAAACCTGCTGAGTATCCCGGTCACTACGATCAAGGGAGAACAGAAAACCCTCGCCGACTACGCTGGCAAGGCGGTGCTGGTGGTCAATACAGCCAGCAAATGCGGCTTTACCCCGCAATATAAAGGCCTGGAAAAACTCTGGCTGGACTACAAGGATAAAGGGCTGGTAGTGCTGGGCTTCCCTTGCAATCAGTTCGGCAAGCAGGAGCCGGGTGACGAGGGCGCGATTTCCGGGTTTTGCGAACTGAACTACGGGGTCAGCTTCCCGCTGTTCAAGAAGATCGACGTGAACGGCGCTCAGGCCCATCCCTTGTTCGTTCAGCTCAAGCAGCAGGCACCGGGGTTGCTGGGGACCGAGCGAATCAAGTGGAATTTCACCAAGTTCCTGATTGGCAGGAATGGCGCGCTGGTCAAGCGTTTCGCCCCGTTGACCAAGCCCGAGGAACTGACCGGTGAAATCGAAGCGCTGCTGCGCTAAGCCGTTTCAGCGGATATCAGCGATGGGAATCCACTGGTCCAGAATGCCCGCCAGTTCGGCGCGCCGGAATGGCTTGGCCAGGTAGTCGTTCATGCCTGCCGCCTTGCAGCGCTCACGTTCATCGGGCATGGCGTTGGCGGTAAGCGCCACGATCGGCAGGTTTGGCCAGCGGCCGCTGCTGCGGATCTGGCGGCTGGCTTCATAGCCGTCCATAACGGGCATGTTGCAGTCCATCAACACCAGATCAAAGTGGCCTTGCTCCAATTGTTCCAAGGCCTCGCCGCCGTGACTGCTGATGATCACTTCGCACCCCAGCTTGCCAAGTATGCCCTTGGCCACCAGCTGATTGACCGGGTTGTCTTCCACCAACAGTACTCTGGCCATGCGCTGAGCCGTTTGCTCTGGCGCTTTTGTGTCCCTGACGCCTGTCTCTTCCTGACCCAGTACACGCCGCAGCGTGTGGTAAAGCGCGTTGCGCGCCAGTGGTCGAGCCTGCTGTTGCAGCGGGGCAAGGGCTGTAACCTGTTCGCCGGGCATGAAATTGCCATAGGCAGTGACCAGCAGGATCGGCACGGGTGTAGTGGGGCGAATCGCAAACAGGCATTCGGGGCAGTCGGTAATGACCAGGTCCGGGCTGCTGTCGAGGTCCACGTCTTCCGGGCGATCATCAATGCTGCGTCGCTTGAGATCGACCCCCCAGGTTGGCAGCAGGTTGCCAAGCAGCTCCACCAGGCCGCTGCCGGCCGAGCTGACCACAGTGACCCGGCCCCTGAGCGCGGTCTGAGTGACAGCGGACACATGCACCGGCAGCGGCAGCTCGGCGCAGAACTGACTGCCGAAGCCGGACTGTGACTGGATACTCAGCGTGCCATTCATGGCCTCGCAGAGATTGTTGGTCAGCGCCAGACCCAGCCCGGTGCCGCCATACTGCCGAGTGATGGCGGTTTCTGCCTGAGTGAACGGCTGGAATATTTTCGCCTGGGCGTCCTGCGCAATCCCGATGCCGGTGTCACGGACTTCGATGCGTACCCGGTTTTCTCCGCTGACATCTTTATGGTTAGTCAGACGCACATCCACGCGCCCAAAACGGGTGAACTTGAGTGCGTTGGACAGCAGGTTGCTGACGATCTGCCGCACCCGGGTAGGGTCGCCGGTAACCATGGCCGGAAAGTCCGGCGCAATCAGGCAGGTCAGCTCCACGCTGGGGGCCGCATTCTGTGACAGCAGGTTGGCGGTGTCCTCGATCAACACCCCAAGGTCGAAGGGAATGCGCTCGATCTCCAGATGACCTGCGTCGAACTTGGACATGTCGAGAATATCGTTAAGCAGTTCGACCAGCACCTTGCCGGAGTCGTGGGCGATCATCAGTTGCTGGCGCTGCTCGGCGCTGAGCGGGCTGTCCAGTGACAGCGCCAGCATACCAAGCAGGCCGTTGAGCGGGGTGCGGATTTCGTGGCTCATGTGCGCCAGAAACGCCGAGCGCGCATGGGCCATATCCAGCGCCGTACTGCGCGCTATCTGTAGTTCCTCGTTGGATTCGCGCAGGCGTATGTTGCTGGCCTTGAGCTCATTGGTGCGTGCCGAAACAATGTTTTCCAGTTCGTTGAGATGTTCGGTCAGCCGATCTTCGGCCGCGCGTCGTCTGGAGAACTCGCTGCCCATGGTTTCGAATTGACGGTTGAAGGTCGCGACCAGTACGCCGATTTCATCCTGCTCATGGTGAGGCGGGCAGGTTATTTTCCCTTGGTCGGGGTTGCGCGGGTCGCGACTGCTCAGTTCGCGGATCACCCTTACCAGCGGCTTGGTCAGGGTGGCGTAGAACAGAATGGTCAGAATGCCGGCCAGCGCCAGGCTGCGCACGAAGCCGTTGAGTAGAGTGATCTCGGCGCGCTGCAGAAAGTGGCTGCCGAAAGCGAAGGTGTCCACGGTCAGGTACAGTGTGCCGATGGTTTCATCGGGCAAATGGTTAAGGTGCAGTTTTTCCTGAAACTGACGGCTTTCACCGAACAGCCAATCGCTGAACACTCGATAGCGCCCTGTCGCCATGGGGCGTTCAACGCTTGCAAGCACGGCGTCATTGTTATCGGTCAGTCTGGCGCTGACCACGGCAGGCGAGCGCAGCAGCCCGAGTGTCAGCTCCTGAGCCAGCTCCGAGTCGATGTTGTAGGCAATGCGCGATGCCGGGTTCTGGATGATTTCCAGCAGTGATTTGATTTCACGATTGATGGACGCGTCTTCGCTGGCATAATCGATTGCAATCTGGAACAGGCTCAGCAAGGTCCCCAGCGCGAAGCCGATCAATACAGCCAGGCGCGCCTGCTTGAACGAAAGCCTGTTTTTGAGCGATATATCCATGAGTACTTACTGCCACTTCTGGTTGGCCAAGCATAGCTGATAGGCACTGCTGACCAATCAGTTAAATATAAGGGGATCCCGTGGATTCTCGGTTGGATGCTTTTCTGCAACGCGCCGATGCCGTGCTGGCCCGGCTGGAACCGCTGTTGCCAGCCGTGCGCGAGCCGGTCGACTGGTCACAGACGCTTGCGGCGCGCTGGGTTCAAGAGGGCCGTAGCGGCTACCTGATGCCGTTGCAGGTGAGCCTGGATACGCGCCTGACCGATCTGATCGGCGTCGACCTGCAGCGCGATCAGTTGGGGCGCAATACACGTCAGTTTATCGATGGCCTGCCTGCCAACCATGCCTTGCTCTGGGGCTCGCGCGGCACCGGCAAGTCGTCCCTGATCCGCGCTCTGCTGGCCGAGCACGCCTCGGCCGGTCTGCGCCTGATCGAGATCGAGCGTGATCATCTGGGCGACTTGCCGCGTGTGGTCGAACAACTGCACAAACTGCCGCAGCGCTTTGTACTGTTCTGCGATGACCTGTCGTTCGAGTCGGGCGAGGGTGATTATCGCGTACTGAAAAGCGTGCTTGACGGCTCGCTGGAGCAGGCACCGGATAACGTATTGCTGTATGCCACCTCCAATCGCCGCCATCTGGTGCCCGAAAAGGAAAGCGACAACGTTGACTGGAAGCACGTCGACGGCGAGCTGCACCCCAGCGAAGCCGTGGAAGACAAGATCGCATTGTCTGACCGCTTCGGCCTGTGGCTGTCGTTTTATCCGTTTACCCAGGAACATTACCTGAACGTGGTCGAGCACTGGATCACGCAGCTGGCAGACAAGGCCGGCTTGCAATGGCAGCGCGACGAAAGCCTGGAAAAGGCTGCGATTCGCTGGGCGACCGCGCGTGGCAATCGCAATGGCCGCTGCGCGTATCAATTTGCACGTTACTGGGTAGGACTTGAATTGTTGGAGCAACACACATGATCGATTTGCAAAACACCGGTGCCGGCCTCAATGGCTACGGTCTGCTGGCGGCCCAGCTTGAGGCATTGCTGGCCGACGAGCGCGACTTCATCGCCAATGCGGCGCAGTTCTCGGCATTCCTCTATACGCAGATCGACGATCTGAACTGGGCGGGTTTTTACCTCAATCGCAATGAAGAGCTGGTGCTGGGTCCGTTTCAGGGGCAGATTGCGTGCGTGCGCATTCCATTTGGTCGCGGCGTTTGCGGTGCAGCAGCGCAGAGTCGGCAAACCCAGCGTGTTCAGGACGTTCACGAGTTTCCCGGACACATCGCCTGCGACAGCGCATCGAACAGCGAGCTGGTGGTGCCGTTGGTCAAGGATGGGCGTCTGATCGGTGTGCTGGACCTGGACAGTCCGAGTGTGGGGCGTTTCAACGAGGTGGATCAGGCGGGGATCGAACGTCTGGCGGCTATCTTTCTGGCATCGACCGACTGTTGAGTCGCTCGACCTGCCGCTGTCCGGAGCACAGGTCCGGCAGCGGCGGGGCAGTCATCAATCGTAGATGACTTTCTTCTTCCATTCGGATTCGGTTTCGTCTGCCTTCAAGCCTTCGGTCAGCGCGTTGTCGTCGTCTTCGGATGGCGCGGTATTGGTCAGTACCATTGAGTTGGCGCGGGCCAGTTGTTTTTCCATCGCCAGCAACTGCTGTTGGTACGTCACCGGGTCCGGCTGGTTGCGCAGATACTGCACGCCGCGTTCGAACGCCAGACGAGCCTGGCCCGGCTGGTCCTGGCTGAGGGCCATCTGACCGAGGTTGTTGAAGAACTCGATGTGCAGCGTGACCAGAATCGTGCGGATTTCGCGGATCCAGTGTTTGGCTTCGCTGGTTTGCAGAAAGCCGTCATGTGCAGCTCGGGTCACCTGACCATGCAGGGCTTCCAGAAGGAAACGCACGTCCTTGGCCTTGGCTTCGGTCTGGATCGGCGTGACCTGGTTGGGGATGTCGATGCGTTCGCCTTTGCCGATCTGCTCTTCCAGCTCGCCGATGCGGTGCTTGAGTTGAGCGTTACCCTTGTCCAGGCTGAGCATGCGCTGCACGACGTTCAGTTCCAGACGCGTAAGCAGCAGCTTCAAGGCTGGTGACATCAACTGGCCGGGGAATACTTCGGTGATTTCGCTGCAGCGACGCAAGCGATCACTGAGTTCGACCTTGGTGCGGGCCTTTTCCAGTTTGCCGTTTTCAGCGACGTGATTCAGGTAGCCGATCGCGATGAGCAGAGCGATACCTGCTAATATCATCAGCGTGATCATGAGTGGAGTCACTGTGCAAACCTCATTTGTTCAATTAGTTTTAGTGCGAGTGTAGTGGCTAAGCACTACTGCGCATAGATGTCCCTCCTGGAGTTTGTCGGCATCTCTTCTATATAGATTAGGCAGCTGAACGATTGGCGACAGTCGGTCAGCGTCCGAACGGCATCGAAGTTATTGATTTCAATAAATTTTCACATGGGGGTTGACGACCCCTCAATCCATCCATAGAATGCGCGCCACTTACAGCGTAAAGCACACAGCGTAGCGCAAATAAGTAGTGAATGTTGTACGTGTGTCCCCTTCGTCTAGTGGCCTAGGACACCGCCCTTTCACGGCGGTAACAGGGGTTCGAGTCCCCTAGGGGACGCCATTGCGGGAATAGCTCAGTTGGTAGAGCACGACCTTGCCAAGGTCGGGGTCGCGAGTTCGAGTCTCGTTTCCCGCTCCAATTTTAAGCAGCTTTGCCTCAGGGCAGGGTTGAGTGAAACCAGAATACATCTTCGGATGATGTCTGGAACTGAAACACACACCATTGTGTTTCAGGCAGTGTCCCCTTCGTCTAGTGGCCTAGGACACCGCCCTTTCACGGCGGTAACAGGGGTTCGAGTCCCCTAGGGGACGCCATATTGCGGGAATAGCTCAGTTGGTAGAGCACGACCTTGCCAAGGTCGGGGTCGCGAGTTCGAGTCTCGTTTCCCGCTCCAAACTCACAAAAACGCCGCTCATCAGAGCGGCGTTTTTGTTTGTGTGTTTTGAGCATCTTTATAAAAGATCATCTTTCTCGCATGTCACGCTCAGTCCTGTCTGGATGCCAGTAACTCGTCGAGCTCCGGCATCAGGGTCACGCTCTCCTGCTCATTGGGATCAGTACGCGCGACCAGAACCGTTGCTTCGCGCTCGTTGCTGCGGTTATAGGGCACATGCGGCATTCCCGCCGGGATATAAAAGAAGTCGCCTTGTTCCACGATGGCATGCTTTTCCAGCGACTCGCCGTACCAGCAGCCGGTGGCTTCACTCAGGGCATAGATGGCGGTTTCATGCTCCTGATGTTTGTGAGCCTTGCCCCTGCCTCCAGGGGCAATTGTCATCAGCTGCATATGGATATGTCGGGCACCTGCACTTTGTGCGGAGATGCCGACCTGATAATCCATACCCTGCTTGCCTTGAGAGGGTTTGGCGGGTTTCAAAAGGATACAATCAAGTTGATCACTGGCCACGGTTTTCTCCTCGCCTGATGCTCGATAGCGCTGACCCACCCGGCCCGCTGCACGGCAAGGGCAGGGGGGAGTGAATACTATGCCTTGTAGGGCGAAGCGTGGCTCAGGCGCAGGCGTCGATCAAGTGAAAGAAACGCCATGTCGATCCCGGTAACGGGCCCGATACATCAGGGCATTTGCGGCAGTTCATTGGGCCGCATGTCAAAGACCAACACTTCTGCGTCAACGCCTTCGCTCAGGCTAATGACCTGTTCGTTGCGCAAACGCACCCCGTCACCTTCGTCAAGCGGCTGCCCATTGAGCACCACACTGCCACGGGCCACATGCACGTAGGCATATCGGTTGGCAGCCAGTTCCAGGGTCGCAGTTTCATTGCCATTGAACAGACCGGCATACACACGAGCGTCCTGACGGACCTTGAGCGCACCGTTCTCGCCTTCTGGCGAAATGATCAGCTGCAAATGACCGCGTTTCTGTTCAGCGCTGAAATGCTCCTGCTGGTAGTTCGGGGTTGCGCCTGCAACATTCGGCACGATCCATATCTGCAGAAAATGCACGCCCTCGGTGTGCGAATGATTGAACTCGCTGTGCGCCACGCCGCTGCCGGCACTCATCAATTGCACGTCGCCAGGGCGAATCACCGACCCGGTGCCCAGCGTATCCTTGTGTTCCAACGCACCTTCCAGAACGTAGGAAAAGATTTCCATGTCACGGTGTGGGTGCTGGCCGAAACCTTTGCCCGCAATCACGCGGTCGTCATTGATCACCAGCAGATCGGAAAAGCCCTGCTCCTGGGGGTTGCGATAACCGGCAAAGGAAAAGGTATGAAAGGATTTCAACCAGCCATGGTTGGCAGCGCCGCGGTCGGAAGCTTTACGAAGAGTCAGCATGATTCTTTCTCCATCCGTCTATCGACGCTGCACATTCAGCAATCGATCAAGTGAGACAAAGGTTACGGCTTATCGACTGTCGCAATAAGTAGCTGGAACATGAATGACTGTCTCGCTGTGGTTGACAGTGCCGGGTGGCACGTTACGCTCTGTCGAACAGCACCCAGCGTTCACTCAGGCCACGACACATGAACCCTTTTGAAGACATGCGGATTTTCTGCCAGGTCATGGAGTCCGGCAGCTTCACGGCGGCGTCCGACAAGCTGGGCCTGTCCAAGCAATTTGTCAGTCGGCGCCTGATGCAACTGGAGGAACGGCTGGGCGTACGTTTGCTCAACCGCTCGACGCGACGTCTGGATGTCACGCCGCTGGGGCAGAGTTACTACGAGTCTGCCCTGCGCCTGCTGGCCGAGGTCGAACAGGTCGAGCAGGGGATTACCGGGCAGAACAACGAGCCACGCGGCACCCTGCGCCTGAGTGCGCCGCTGTCGTTTGCCGTTGCGCATCTGGGCTGTCTGCTGCCGCTGTTTTTGCAGCGCTACCGCGACGTGGCGGTGGAGGTGGACCTGAGCGACCGTGCGGTGGACTTGATCAGCGAAGGCTATGACCTGGTGCTGCGTATCGGGGTGCTGGAAGACTCCAGCCTGATCGCCCGGCGCATTGCCTCGATTGATCGGGTCTACTGCGCCAGCCCTGCCTACCTGGCCGAGCGCGGTACGCCGCAAAAACCCGAAGATCTGCACGCTCATGATTGCCTGCCCTATGGCCACAGCCGTCAGGCGCAATGGCGTTTTCAGGTGCAGGGCAAGCCTTTGATATTGAACATCAGCGGGCGGATGCGCGCCAATAATGGCGAGCTGCTGAGAGACACGGCTGTGGCCGGGCTGGGCATCACCTACCTGCCGACGTTCATTGTTGGCGCGGCGCTGCGTGACGGCAGCCTGGTGCGGGTGCTAGATGACTTGCGGCCCGAGCCCTTGACGCTGTCAGCGGTTTATCCCCAGCACCGTCAGGCCTCACGTCCAGTGCAGGCATTCATCGAATTCCTGCGCGAGCGTCTGGAATCAGCTATCGAGCTCAATGAACCGCCTGGGTGAGCGCTTCGTCGGACAGGTTTAGATAATTTTTTTGCATCTTAGGATAGAACAAAAATGAATTTAGCTAATTTTTGTTCGGGTGTTAGGGTCGTTGCCGATCAATTCGATCTGCCCGATGCTTCTGGAGACCCTGCCTGTGCCGACAACTATCATCTGCTGGAGCCAACGCCTGCTGACGGGCCTGGCGCTGGGCCTTGTGGCCACGCTGAACACCCAGGCTGCCGACCTGATTGTCGGTGATCAGAGTTACAGCGCCCGGACCGTGATGGAAGCGGCCGGTGTACTCAAGGATCTGCCCTACGAGCTTGAATGGAAGCAGTTCACCGCAGGCTCCCCGGTCGCCGAAGCGTTGAACGTCGGTAGCCTGGACATCGGTTTGCTGGGCGATTCGCCTGCGCTGTTCATGGGCGCGCTGGGTGCGCCGATCAAGGTCATCGGCGTATCGCGGCAGAACCTCGACGGCGTTGCGATCGTAGTGCGCAAGGATTCGCCGATCAAAACCGTCGCGGATCTGGCCGGCAAGAAAGTCGCCATCTGGAAGGGCTCGTTCAGCCAGCAATTGATGCTCACCGCGCTGGACAGGGCGGGTGTCGCCCGCGATGCCGTGGACTATCGCTACCTTAGTGCACTGGATTCCTCTCACGCGCTGGATGGCGGCTCGGTGGACGCGATTGCGACCTGGGAGCCCTTATGTCACTCAACAGGAGCGTCAGGGCGCACGAATCATTGCAACTGCCGACGGCTTGATCCCTGCGCAAAGCTTTATTGTCGCCAACGATCAGGCCATCAAGGACAAGCGCGCGCAGATCAGCGATTTCCTGCAGCGCCTGCAAGCTGCGCGCGCCTGGTCGGTCAGCGACCCGCAGCACAATGAAATCTACGCCAACGCCTGGGCTGCGCTGACCAAAGCCGATGCTCAAGTAGCGCGCCGCTGGTTTTCCCGCGCTCAGGTCGTGGTGGTGCCGATCACCCCGCAAGTGGTGGCAGGCGCACAGCAGACTATCGATTTTTTCAACCACGCCGGGCTGACCAAACGCTATCCTGCTGCCAGCGTGTTTGACGAGTCGTTCAATGCGGCGCTGGACAGCCAGACGCAGGTTGCCCGCTGAACGACTGCCTTGTCCTGGAGCCTTCATCATGAGTTTTACGTCATTGCATTGGGGTGTTTATCGCCCGCAGGTCGAGGAAGGCAAGTTGAAAGCCCTGCTGCCTGCGGAGTGGGACAAGGACCCTTCACCGATTGGCGATTCGGTTGCCGATGCCATTACCTCGCCCACACGCGTCATGCGCCCGGCGATACGTCGCAGTTTTCTTCAGCAAGCCGGCGGGCGACCCGATCTGCGTGGGCAGGAGCCGTTCGTCGAGGTCTCCTGGGAGGTGGCGCTGGATCTGGTCGCCAGTGAGTTGCAGCGCGTCAAAGGCGAGTATGGCAATCAGGCAATTTTTGGCGGCAGCTACGGCTGGGGCAGCGCGGGGCGTTTTCATCACGCACAAAGCCAGCTGCATCGCTTCCTCAACTGCATCGGCGGTTATGTATTCAGTACCGACAGCTACAGCCTGGGGGCCGGGCGGGTGCTGATGCCGCACATTGTCGGCAACATGGACTGGCTGCTGGCGGCGCATACGTCCTGGAAGAACCTCGCCGAGCACTGCGAGCTGTTCGTCGCCTTCGGGGGGTTGCCCGCCAAGAATGCGCAAACCAGCCCCGGCGGTGCCAGTGACCATCTGCTCGCCGACGCTTTGCAACGCATGTCCGACGCGGGCGTGGAGTTCGTCAACGTCAGCCCGCTGCGTGATGACCTGGCTGGCCCGGCGCCCAACCAGTGGCTGGCGGTACGCCCCGGCAGCGACACGGCGTTGATGATGGCGCTTGCCTGGGTATTGATCAGCGAAGGGCTGCACAACGAAGATTTCGTTCAGCGCTACACCGTGGGCTATGAGCGTTTTCGCGATTATCTGCTGGGTCACGTCGACGGCCAGCCTAAGGGCCCGCAGTGGGCCGCTGCATTGACTGATATCGCTGCGCAGCAGATTGTCGACCTGGCGCGGCGCATGGCCAGCAAACGCACCATGATCAACGTCGCTTATTCATTGCAGCGTTCTATACATGGCGAGCAACCGTTCTGGATGACCGTCACCCTGGCGGCGTTGTTGGGGCAGATCGGTTTGCCCGGTGGCGGCTTTGGCCTGGGTTATGGCTGCATGAACAACACCGGCAGCGGCCGCAAGGCGTTCTCCGGGCCGCGCTTTTCCCAAGGCAGTAATCCGGTCAAGGACTTCATTCCGGTTGCGCGGGTGACAGATATGTTGCTCAACCCCGGCACACCCTTCGATTACAACGGGCAGCAGCAGACTTACCCGGATATTCGCCTGGTGTACTGGGCGGGTGGCAATATCTTTCACCACCATCAAGACCTCAATCGGCTGCTGGAAGCGTGGCAGCGGCCGCAAACCATCATCGTTCACGAGCAGTTCTGGACCGCTCAGGCACGCTATGCCGACATCGTGCTGCCAGCCACCACGGCGCTGGAACGCAATGACATCGGCAGCTCGGCGTCTGATCGTTTCATGATTGCGATGCAGCAGGCCATCGCACCGGTGGGCGAGTCTCGTGATGACTATTCGATTCTGGCCGGGCTGGCCGAGCGGCTGGGTGTGGCGCAGGCGTTTACCGAAGGACGTGATGTCCAGGCCTGGCTGCATTTTATTTACGATGAGTCTCGGCAGCGCGCTGAAACCTTTGGTATTACCCTACCGGATTTCGACCAGTTCTGGCGTGACGGATTACTGGAAATAGACTATCCCCAGACCGATAACGTACTGCTCAAGTCCTTTCGCGATGACCCTGACGCGCATCCACTGCCGACGCCGTCCGGGCGTATCGAAATTTTCTCCGAGCGCATCGCAGGCTTCGCTTATGCGGACTGTCCTGGCCATCCGGTATGGCTGGATAAACCTGCGCCTACCCACGCGCTGCACCTGCTGTCCAATCAACCCAAAACCCGCCTGCACAGTCAGTACGACCACGGCAGCTACAGCCGTTCCTCGAAAATTCAGGTACGCGAGCCGCTGACCCTGAACCCGCTGGATGCGCAAATGCGCGGGTTGGTCGATGGTGATGTGGCCAAGGTCTTCAATGAGCGGGGGGCGTTTCTGGCTGGAGTAATCGTATCGGACAGTATTCGGCCCGGCGTTGTGCAGATTGCCACCGGTGCCTGGTTCGATCCATTGGTGCATGGCGAGCCGGGCAGTCTGGAAAAGCACGGCAACCCTAATGTGATCACCCAGGACATCGGTGCTTCCAGCCTGTCGCAAGGGTGTGCGGCGCAGACCGCGTCGGTGGATATCGTCAAATGGGATCAGGCACTGCCGCCCGTGACGGCGTTCGAGCCGCCGTCACTGCTCTGAGCGCGTTTTACTGCTCTTTATTACGCGCCGCAAAAACCGCCTTGCCCACACCCGCCAATACCGCATCGTTCTGCGGCGTGTGCACCCGGCCGCACAGCACGTTGCGGTAATGGCGCTGCAGCGGGTTGCTGCGTGACAGTCCTGGATTCCCTGAGGCCTCGATGGCCAGTTCCACCGCACGGATAGCGTTGCCGGTCACCAGGTATTTGATCTGCGCAGCATGCTGTGCGGGCGTGTGGCCCTGGGCCGCGGATTGCAGCAGGCTCTGGTTGGCGAACAGCAAGGTGTCGATCTGCCCGACGGTTTCCTGAAAGCGCGGCAGGGTCGACAGCGCGGCCCCGAGGTTGGACGGCTTGCGCTGTTCCAGCCAGTGCACCAGCCAGTCGCGGGCGGAGTGGGCGATGCCGTCGTAGACTGACGACAGCAGCACCGACATCCACAGCATGCCCGACCCATCAAGTTCGGATTGCGGGGCGCTCCACGGGCTGACGCTGACGGCATGATCGAGCGGCACCAGCACGTCGTCGAAGCGGACTTCGTGGCTGCTGGTGGCGCGCATGCCCAAGTGGTCCCAGTCCTCGATGATCCTGATGCCCGGCGTGTCCTTGTGGACCAGCCAACTGCCCACCAGCGGGTCATCGTCGTCGCTGCGCGCCCATACGGCGAACCAGGTCAGGCCATGACTGCCGGTGGAGTAGATCTTGCTGCCGCTGATGCGCCAGCCGTCGGCGCTGCGGCGGGCGACGGTGCCCGGCAGGCCGCCACGCGCAGGGGTGCCCAGGTCAGGCTCGACGCGCAGGGCGTTGATCAGCGCACCTTCGCGTACCGCCTCTTCGGCAACTTGTACACGTAGATGGCTCGGCCAGTTACGGTTCTCTTGCAGCCTTGAATGCTGCAGGTATTGCATGACCAGAATCAGCGCCGTCGACGGTTCGCCCTTGGCCACTGCGCTGACTACTTGCTGCGCGCGCGGCAGATCGGCACCGCCGCCGCCCAGTTCAGCCGGTACGGTCAGGCCGAGCAGGCCGTGGGTGTGCAGTAACTGAAAGTTGGCATGCGGGAACTGGGCGCTGATGTCGTACTGCTCGGCAGTTTCAGCCAATGTGGCGGTCAGCGTAGCCAGTCGTTCGCTGAAGTCTTCAGCCGACTCGGCTGCCGGATAATGCTGGCGCGGGGTCGAGAGTGTCATGCGGGGTCCTTTTCGCAGCGGTTATGCAGCGGTCATTGCGTGGCGGCCTGAGCGATCTGCGCGCGCGAGGCGTTGAAGCTCTTGTCGAAGCCGGTTGAAACGTCGATTTTTTTAGTCAGGATGCCTTCAGCCAGATAGGTGTCCGCAGTGTTCTGCAGTCCCTGAACGATCTGATCATCAATCGGCGTACGTTGCATTTTCGTCGCCTTGGCCACCGCCAGATGCACCGCCAGCGGCAGGCCGGTGACTTTCGCCTGAGCGGCCGCGTACTCTTCGGGATGAGCATTGGACCAGTTGAAGGCGCGCTCCACGCGGGCTACAAAATCATCCAGTTGGGCACGTTTGCCTTCAATGGCCTTGCTGGTGGCGGCGAGGTAGAGGTGATTGCTCAGCAACTCGCTGCCACTGACCAGCACACGAGCGTCGCTTTGCGCGATGGAAATCGTCGTGTAAGGGTCCCAGGTCGCCCAGGCATCGGCGTCGCCGCTGTCCAGCAACAGACGCGATTCGCTGGGCAGCAGGTTGATGAAGGTGACGTCACTGGTTTTCAGCCCGGCTTCATGCAGGGCGCGGATCGCCAGGTAGTGGCCGATGGAGCCGCGCCCGGTGACGATGCGCTTGCCCTTGAGGTCGGCAACGGTCTTGATCGGCGAGTCCTTCGAGACCAGCACCGCCGTGGTGAAACGGCCCTGGGCATGGGTAATGCTGACCACTTTCAAGGGCGCACCCGCGCCCAGCGCGAACACATATGGCGCATCACCCAGCGCACCGATATCCACAGCGCCAGCGTTCAATGCCTCTCCCAGAGGGGCCGCCGAGGGGAACTCGGAAAACTGGATCTGGTAAGGCACGTCCTTGAGTTCGCCGGAGACCTGCAACAGTATTTTCAGCAGCGACTTCTGATTGGCGACCAACAGCGGAGCCTGCTCGGCAGCCACCACCTGCTGGCCTGCCAGCACACTGAGCAACGCGCCCAGCAGCAGGCTTTTGAGCGGTAGAGGTGATTTGAAAAAAGGCAGCATTGAGGTGTTTCTCCATTGAGTTGATCGGTCGGCCAGACACTTATCGTTCCTCACGCTCAAATCACGTAAAACCCGTGCGTCCCGTCCCGGCCCAATTGCTCCACCAGGCCAAACTCCCAGTCCAGGTAGGCCTGCATGGCTTCGCGCGGCGCATCGGTGCCTTCGTACGGGCGGCGATAGCGATCGATGCGTGGCGAGGCCAGTCGGCTTTCGACATGCTCCAACGGCAGGCCAGCCTTGATCCAGCTGGCGGTGCCGCCATCGAGCAAAAACACCGGCTTGTCGGTCAGCGCTTCGACGTCGGCCACGGCAAAGCGCGCCAGACGGCTGCTGCCACAGGTCAATACGTAGCGGTCGGCGGCAGGTATTTTTTCCAGCGCCTGTTTGAGGTCGGCGCGCAAGGTCCACCAGGCACCGGGAATGTGCTGGTTGACGTAATTGGCGCTGGCGGTGAAATCCAGCACCGCCACCTTGACCTGTGTCTGCCATTGAACAAGCGTCTCGACGCTGATCGCCTCCACTTGCGGTGGCGCAGGGAACGGCGCATCCCAGTCACCCGTTTCGCTGAAGTCTGCTGCATGCAGATCATCGAGCACCCACACGTCCCAGCCCAGTTGCGCCAGCCAGGAGGCCGACATGTTGGCGCGCACGCCGTCGTCGTCCACCAAGGCTATTCGTGCGCCGCGTACGCTGGCGAAGTGATCGGTTTCCTGCACCAGTTGCCCGCCCGGTGTGGAGCGCGCACCGGGCAGATGGCCTTTGGCAAACTCTTCCGGTGTGCGCACATCGAACAGGTACGGGGTGCGCGAAGTCTCGGCTTGCCAGCGTTGCAGGTCAGCGCGGCTGGCGCGTTTGACCTTGGCGCGATCAGCCACCTTGCGCGCATCGGCACTGGCGGTTTCGCGGGTTTCCTCACTGACTGCTGCAAAACGCCGGTCTTGACCATGATCCAGCGTCTGACCGGCCAGTAACCAGCCAATCGTGCCATTGCGCAGCGCATTGATCTGATTGGGCAGGCCCGCATTGACCAGTGACTGAGTGCCGATGATGCTGCGCGTGCGACCGGCGCAATTGACGATGATTCGCGTGTTCGGGTCCGGTGCCAGCTCCCGTGCCCGCAGCACCAGTTCCGCGCCCGGTACGCTGATGCCACCGGGGATGCTCATGGTCTGGTATTCGTCGTAGCGCCGGGCATCGAGCACCACTACATCGGCGTTGTTGTCGAGCAGGGCCTTGACCTCTTCAGCCGCCAGAGACGGGGTAGCACGATGGTGTTCCACCAGTTCGCCAAACGCCTTGCTCGGCACATTCACATCGATGAACAACTCGCCGCCAGCCTCACGCCAGCCTTGCAGGCCGCCGTCGAGCAGTCTCACATCGCTGTAGCCCAGCGCCTGTAAACGTTGCAGCGCAACCTGCGCCAGGCCCTCGCCATCGTCGTACAGGGTTATGGCTGTGTCGCGTCGCGGGATGCGCGGGAACACCTCCAGCTCCAGCTTCGACAACGGGATGTTCACCGCAAACAGAGGATGGGCCTGGGCAAAGGGTGCCTCTTCGCGGACGTCTACCAAGGCCAGTTCCTGGCGGTCCAGCAAGGCCTGACGAACGTCGGCAAATGATCGGGTGGCGGGTGTGGTCATCGGGCGGGGCTCCCTGTTGGCTGATCCTGAGTAGCGTGGGTGATGGCTGCGGCATTCGAATAGCCGGAGATGAACAGTTTTTCTGTGCCGTCCAGGTCGTAGACCGCACGTTTCACGGTGCCAATATCGGCGCCGTAAACGTGGATGCTGATCGACACTTGATCGTTGAAAGCATTGCTGACCTGATGCACATCGTTGCTTTTCGGTGACAGCGCTTCGACCTGGCCGGGTTGCAGGCGAATTGCCGGGCCGCTGGTTTCCAGGCGTCCTTGCGCGTTGCGGGTATAGCCCTGTGAATGCTCGGCACCGCGCAGCATGCCGATCAGGCCCCAGACTCGATGGTCATGAATCGGCGTGCGTTGCCCCGGTCCCCAGACAAAACTGACCACTGAAAAGCGCTGCTGCGGGTCGGCATGCAGCAGAAATTGCTGATAGCGGTCGGGGTCGGGTACGGCAAATTCTTCTGCCAGCCAGTCATCGTGGCTGACCAGTTGCGCCAGCAGCTTGCCGCCGCGACGCAACAGATCGCCTTCGTGCGGCTCGCTGCCAATCAGCTCGCCCAGCGCGTCGATAAAGGCCCCGAGTCGTTCCGGGTGTCGGTTCTGAGTCATGTCCATTTCCAGGTCAGGGTCAGGGAATGGTTTGATATAAGCATAATATGGATATTTAATATGCTATTTTTTAATGATTAGGTTATAACGAAAACGTCTTTTACTTCCGTGCTGCAATGCGTGAAATCTAGCGTCGGTCTGTTGGACGGGCTATGAATGGACGTCTGCCGGGACTATTCTTTTTGCCTGTGTTTCTTCTCTTCTTTATGTGCGGTCCGAATGAAAATTGATGATATCGATGCGTTCGTTGCAGTCATCCGCTGTCAGTCGATCAGCCATGCCGCTGAATCGCTGGATCTGACCCAGCCGGCGATTACTCGCCGGGTGCAGAATTTCGAGCAGGCCCTTGGGGTCGAGCTGTTCGATCGTAATACCAAGCCGCTCAAGCCAACGCCGATGGGCATCCAGGTGTACCAGAAGTGCCTGGCAATCCTGCGCGAGATGGATGCGTTGCGCGAGCTGGTGGCCAGCGACACGCCGCCCAGCGGCCTATTGCGTCTGGGTGTGCCGCAAACCATCGGTGACGTGGTGCTGCTCGATGCGCTCAAGCAGCTACGCGGAGAATTCCCGGATTTGCGCGCCCAGGTCAGCACCGGCTGGGGCAGTCACCTGATCGGCAAGATCGAAAACGGTGAGCTGGATGCTGCGGCAGCGCTGTTCCCTGCTGGCAAGATATTTCCGGACAACATCGTCGGTCAGTCCATCGGTAAGATGGAACTGGTGGTGGTCTGCGCCAAGGGACTGGTGTCGAAAAAGCCCGGCAAGCTGGCGGATTGCTACGAGCAGGGCTGGGTACTCAACCCCGACGGCTGCGGTTTTCGCGCAGGTTTGCAGCGTACGCTGACCGATCAGGGGCTGAGCATGAAGGTCAATCTGGAAACCTTCGGCACCGAGCTGCAACTGGGGCTGGTAGCCGATGGCATGGGGTTGGGTCTGGTGCCAAGGCCGTTGCTGGAGCGCAGCGCTCACCGCGAGCAACTGGCGGTGCTACCGCTCAAGGACTTCAAACCGGTGATGGACCTGTGGCTGTTCTACCCACGTTTTCTGGGCAATCTGCAAGCACCGGTCGAGGCTTTTGGCGCGCTGGTGGCGCGCTCCCTCAAGCCGGTTTCAGCAGCCGCCTGAAAACGTCATTGCGGGCGGGCAGTCTTCAGTCAGAAGCCTCGCCCGCCCGCATGGCGTTGAATCAGGCCACTTGTTCGCGAGCCTGCCGTTCACGCTGAGCCACCAGTGCGCGGGTCAGCGGGATCAGCTTCTTGCCATAATCGATAGCATCTTCCAGCGGGTCGAAGCCGCGAATCAGGAAGGTGGTAATCCCCAGGTCGTAATAGTCCAGCAGCGCTTCGGCGACCTGTTCCGGGGTGCCGACCAGCGACGTGGAATTGCCCTGCGCGCCGAGCAGGCCAGCGATGCCGGTCCACAGGCGCTTGTCCAGACGTGAACCTTGTGCCGCTGCGGCCAGCAGGCGACGCGACCCTTCGTTGGGTGGTTCGCGACGGACAAAGCCGTTGCGGTCTGCCAATGCCTTGGCTTTTTCCAGAATGCTGTCGGCGCGTGCCCAGGCTTGTTCTTCGGTGTCGGCCAGAATCGGGCGCAACGACAGGCTGAAACGAATGGTCCGGCCATGTTTGGCGGCTTCGGCGCGCACCTGTTTCACCACATCGCGCACCTGCTCGTACGTCTCGCCCCACAAGGCGTAGACGTCGGCGTGTTTGCCGGCCACCGCAATCGCCGCTGCCGAGGAACCGCCAAAGTACAGCGGGATGTGTGGCTGCTGTGGGGACTTGACCAGCGAGTGCGCGCCCTCGAACTGGTAGTAGGTGCCCTGATGATCGAACGGCTTGTCGCTGGTCCATTCCTGACGCACCACACTGAGGTATTCATCGCTGCGTGCGTAGCGCTCGTCCTTGCCGATGTGGCTGCCGTCGGCACGCAGTTCCTTGTCGTCGCCGCCGGTAATGATATGCACCGCAGTGCGCCCGCCATTGAACACGTCCAGCGTCGCAAATTGCCGGGCTGCCACGGTGGGGGAGATGAAACCGGGACGATGTGCGACAAGAAACTTCAATGTGCTGGTCACGCTGGCGGCATGCGCAGCCACCAGTGTGCTGTCCGGACTGTTGGAGTGGTACGCGATCAACGCACGATCAAAACCTGCGTCTTCATGAGCCTTGGCCACTGTCTTCACGTAGTCGGGCTGGATGGTCGCGCCGCTGCGCGGGTGGATTTCAGAACCGGGTTGCGTGGCGATATAGCCAATGAATTCGATGCTCATGAAAACTCCTGCCAATGGTTGAGGTCCGTTCGACCTTGTCGAGAAGCACCATAAAGGCAAGCAGACGGGGCTGTGAAATTCGATTTTGGTCTAAGTTAATTATAAAAAATATGCATTATAAGTTATGTCGGTAATCAAATATTTTAACTATTAGCTTAGAGCCAAATAGAATTTCACTCGGCTTTCTTATGCACATAGCATGGTGTTCATACTGCGTCGGGTGCGTCACGCCCGATTTGCCCAGAAAGGATGCGCCCATGTCCGACACAACGCTCAACCCCGCCGACCCCGGTTTTCTTGTGGTCAACAAGCCTGAACAGCGTCGCGCCTCTGAACAGCATCGTCAGCGTCGGCAAGTGCCGGGCTCTGTTTTGCGTCTGCTCAGCCCGCTGGCACTGTTGCTGCTCTGGGAGCTGGCCTCACAAACCGGTCTGCTGCCCAGCCGAGTGATCGCCGCACCGTCGCAGATCGGCGGTACGCTATGGTCGATGATTGTTTCAGGCGAACTGGCCGTGCACCTGTGGGTATCGCTGCAGCGCGCATTGCTGGGCTTGAGCATCGGCGTCAGTATTGGTGTGGTCGCTGCATTGATAACCGGGCTTTCCCGGCGCGGCGAAATCGCCCTCGACTCGCCGATGCAAATGCTGCGCACCATTCCGTCGCTGGCACTGGTGCCGCTGTTCATCCTCTGGTTCGGCATTGGTGAATTCACCAAAGTGGCGCTGATCGTGATGGGCACCACCTTTCCGGTGTACCTGAACCTGTTTTCCGGCATCCGCAACATCGACCCGAAACTGATCGAGGCCGCCAACACCTTGGGGCTGAGCCGTCGCGAGCTGATCTGGCACGTGATTCTGCCCGGTTCGCTGCCTTCTTTTTTTGTCGGACTGCGCTATTCGCTGGGTATCTCCTGGCTGGCGCTGGTGTTTGTCGAACAAATCAACACCACCGCAGGAATCGGCTTTCTGGCCAGCGATGCCCGCGACTTCATGCGCACTGATGTAATCGTTATCTGTCTGTTGATCTACAGCGTCCTGGGCCTGGTGATCGACGGCATCATTCGCACGCTGGAGCGCTATGCGCTGGCCTGGCGACCGACCTTCGTGAGGAATTGAGCATGGCGACCCTTGAGTTGCGTAACACTTCATCAGTCACGCCCCCGGTTCAGTTGCGTAACGTGGTTCGCCAGTTTGGCCCACAACGGGTGATTGACGGGCTGGACCTGGACATTGCCGCGGGCGAGTTTGTCGCTTTGCTGGGTGCCAGTGGCTCCGGCAAGACCACCTTGCTGCGCACTCTGGCCGGGCTGGACGACATCGACAGTGGCGAGCTGCGTGTGCCGGTGGCACGTGCCGCGGTGTATCAGGAACCGCGGCTGATGCCGTGGAAAAGCGCCTGGAAAAACGTGGTTCTCGGCCTGCGCATCAACGATGCCAAGGCTCGGGCCGAAGCAGCATTGACCGAAGTCGGTCTGGCCCATCGGCTGAATGCCTTTCCGGCCACATTATCCGGTGGCGAGGCGCAACGTGTAGCGTTGGCGCGCGGCCTGGTCCGTGAGCCGAAACTGCTGTTGCTCGACGAGCCTTTCGCCGCCCTCGATGCTTTGACCCGCATTCGCATGCACCAGTTGATCATCGACCTGTGGCGCAAGCACACCCCGGCGGTGCTGCTGGTAACGCACGATGTCGATGAGGCGATCCTGCTCGCTGACCGGGTCATCGTGCTGGCCGACGGTAAACTTGCCGATGACATCCGCGTTGACCTGCCACGCCAACGTGACAGCGGGCAGGCCGGGTTTCAGGCAATTCGTAGCCGCTTGCTGGGTTTGCTGGGCGTGAAGACGCAGGCTGCCGATACTGCAACGCAGGAGCCAGCCCGCGACGTGACGCTCAGCGCACTGCGTCGTTTCGCCAATGCTCGTTGATCCTGCGCAGGGTGCGTATCATGGGCGTCTGAATTTCTGGAGGGGACGTCCATGTCTGCCGAAAAGCCCGAAGTCATCATCACCTATTGCATTCAATGCCAGTGGCTATTGCGCGCCGCCTGGCTCGCCCAGGAGCTGTTGAGCACGTTCAGTGACGACCTGGGCAAGGTCTCGTTGCAGCCGGGCACCGGTGGTGTGTTTCGCATTACCTGCGATGGCGTGCAACTCTGGGAACGCAAGGCCGACGGCGGCTTTCCCGAGGCCAAGGTGCTCAAGCAGCGGCTCCGCGACCAGATCGACCCGGCCCGTGATCTGGGCCACAACGACCGTCATACTCCCGCCAGTCCTCAGTAATACAGGCCATTGTCACGACATCGCCACGCACGTGTCACATTCGGTTAACCGGCATGCTCCACTCTCTTGGAAACCCTGCCGGAGGTCATCCCATGACCAGTGCTCAGCTCGCCACACCCAGCCGCAAACAACGCGTGCGCACCTTGTGGATTTCCGACGTTCATCTGGGCACGCGCGATTGCCAGGCCGAGCACTTGTCCGCGTTTCTCAAGCGCTATCAGGCTGACAAGGTGTATCTGGTGGGCGATATCATCGACGGCTGGAAGCTGCGTGGCGGCATGTACTGGCCGCAGGCGCATACCAACGTGATCCGTCGGCTGCTGACCATGAGCAAGCGCGGCACCGAAGTCATTTATGTCACGGGCAACCACGACGAATTCCTGCGTCGTTACTCCAAATTGGTTCTGGGCAACATCCAGCTGGTGGACGAAGCCGAGCACGTGACGGCCGATGGTCGTCGTCTTCTGGTCATCCACGGCGATCAGTTCGACGTGATCACCCGTTATCACCGCTGGCTGGCCTTTCTCGGCGATTCGGCCTACGAATTCACCCTGACCCTCAACCGCTGGCTGAACCATTGGCGCGCCAAGTACGGCTATGGCTACTGGTCGCTGTCGGCTTACCTGAAGCACAAGGTCAAGAGTGCGGTGAATTTCATCAGCGATTTCGAGGAAGCCATCGCCCACGAATGTGTGAAGCGCGGACTGGATGGCGTGGTCTGCGGGCACATCCACCATGCGGAAATCCGCCAGGTGGGCGGCGTGGAATACCTCAATTGCGGCGACTGGGTTGAATCCTGTACCGCCCTGATCGAACACCTGGACGGCACTATCGAACTGTTTCGTCTGGCCGACGCGCACTTGAAAGCAAGCCAGCCGGTGGTTCAGGAGCCGGTCAGCGAAACGGTTGCCTGATTCAACCGGCTAGGGTCTGTTCCCGTTTCACATTGGCAGCCACAGAAAAGCGCAGGCCATTGCTATGACGCTTTCATAGTTTCTCTTGAGTTTGTCGAACCGAGAAGCCGCCGCCCGGAAATGCTTCAACCGGGCAAAGGCGTTTTCTACGAGATGTCGATTGCGATATAACCCTTTGTCCAGATCTGCGTTCCCTTTCAGAGAATTGCGCTTTCGTGGAATCACCACTTTGCTGCCTTGCTGCTCGACCTGAGCGCGTATCGCTTCAGTGTCGTAGCCCTTGTCCGCAATGATCACTTCTGCATTGGGCATCTTGGCAATCAACGAGGCCGCCTGCGAACAATCATTGGTCTGGCCTCCGGTCACGTCAAATGCAATGGGCAGCCCACAAGCGTCTACAGCCAGGTGAATCTTGCTGGTGTTACCGGCTCGGCTTTTTCCGATGGCCTGGTCCTGCGTGCTGGCAGCACCTGCACTGTGCTGATGAGCCTTTACATAGCTGCCATCAATGAAAACCCACTCCATGTCAGGATCGGTCATCAGCACCTCAAGCACCTTGACCCACTTGCCTGAAGCAGACCAGGCATTGAACCGCTTGTAGACCTTGCTCCAGTTTCCAAACGCTTTCGGCAGGTCTCGCCAAGGGCAACCCACACGCATGCGGTACAGCATGCCTTCAACCGTGGTGCGCAAATCTCGCTTGTTGTAGATCGATTCGTGCAGCAAAATTTCTCGAAGCTTCGGCCAGTGCTCATCACTGAGCATTAATCGGGGCATTGCAGGCTCGTATTGGTGTTGTGTGAGAACTCCAACAATACGGGCCTGTTCTCATAGAGATCAATGGGTTACGTCGAAACGGGAACAGACCCTAGAACGATACCTTGCCCAACAGCATATCGCGGTACATGACGAAATCGCCGAGCAGGCTGTAGAACGGATGCTTGAACGTGGCCGGCCGGTTTTTCTCGAAGAAGAAATGCCCGGCCCAGGCAAAACCGTAACCCGCGACGGGTAACAACCACAACAACCCCCAGCGACCGCTGCCCACACCGAACGCCAGCAGGAAGATCACCAATGAGGTGCCCACAAAGTGCAGGCGCCGACTGGTACTGCTGCTGTGCTCGGCGAGGTAGAAAGGATAGAACTCGGCAAAGCTTGAGAAACGCTTGATGGTATCCACGGCGCGCACCCTCGTGTTGGTTCTTCTTGTTATACACAAATTTAGCCGACTGTCGTGCCGATGTGGAGCGTGGGCACGATGGACGTGACTAGCTTGCTGATGTTTACGACTATCGTGCCAATGCTCCGCGTTGGCATAAGGCATTACCACGCTGAGCGTGGGAACGAGAATCTGAGCCGAACCTCAATCCACCTGACATCACAGAACCGCTGTGCAGCGCGGAGCAGTTCTCGACCCGTCAGCAAAAACGCAACAAAACATGGCACAGTTGCCCTGAAAAATGGCACATTGGCGCGCCTTGGTACGCGTGACACATCTTGTAATCATCCGTCCGGGGAACCCGAAAACCTTTTTACGGATGAATACCCATGGCGACCAGCGCTCAGCCCGTGACGGCGAAGGCCTCGACCCCCCCTCAAGCCAGCCCGCTGGTGATGCGCATTATTGGTGCCGTTGCCCTTGCTCACCTGATCAACGACCTGATTCAGGCCATTCTTCCGTCGATCTACCCGATGCTCAAGGCCAGCTACGACTTGAGCTTCACCCAGATCGGCCTCATTACCCTGACGTTTCAGATCACCGCATCGCTGCTGCAGCCGTGGGTCGGTTATTACACTGACCGCCATCCTAACCCGCTGGTACTGCCTGTAGGGTCGATCTGTACGCTGGTCGGCATTGTGATGATGTCGATGGTGGGCAGTTTTCCATTGATTCTGCTGGCTGCCGCCTTGATCGGCATCGGTTCTTCGACATTCCACCCGGAAGCCTCGCGTATCGCGCGACTGGCTTCCGGTGGCCGTTACGGGCTCGCGCAGTCGACCTTTCAGGTGGGCGGCAACACCGGCTCCGCGTTCGGGCCATTGCTGGCGGCGGCGATCATCATCCCGTTCGGCCAGGGCAACGTGGCCTGGATCGGCTTGTTCGCATTGTTCTCGCTGGGTTTGCTGTATGCGATAAGCCGCTGGTATCGCGCGCACCTCAACCTGTTCAAGCTCAAGGCAGGTCAGGCGGCCACTCATGGACTGTCCAGAAAACGCGTGATTGCCTCACTGGCAGTGCTGGCATTTCTGGTGTTTTCCAAGTTCTTCTACATGACCAGCCTGACCAGCTATTTCACCTTCTACCTGATCGAGAAGTTTGACCTTTCAGTCGCCAGTTCGCAGTTGCACTTGTTCCTGTTTCTGGGCGCAGTGGCGGCCGGGACCTTTTTCGGCGGTCCGATCGGCGACCGCATTGGCCGCAAGGCGGTGATCTGGTTTTCGATCCTTGGCGCTGCACCGTTCACCCTGGCCCTGCCTTATGCAGACCTGTTCTGGACCAGCGTTCTTAGCGTGATCATTGGCTTTGTACTGGCGTCGGCTTTTTCCGCCATCGTCGTCTACGCCCAGGAGCTTGTACCTGGCAACGTGGGCATGATTGCCGGGCTTTTCTTTGGCCTGATGTTCGGCTTCGGCGGCATTGGCGCAGCCTTGCTCGGCTATCTGGCTGACAGCCACGGCATTCTGTTCGTCTACACGTTGTGCTCATACCTGCCGCTGCTTGGCATCCTCGCTATTCTTCTACCCCGGACCAAATAATGCTGATAGCAACGCTGATCTTCCTGTTCACCATTACGCTGGTCATCTGGCAGCCCAAAGGCCTGAGCGTAGGCTGGAGTGCGGTACTCGGGGCGGTTCTGGCGTTGCTGACAGGGGTTGTGCACCTCAGCGACATCGCTGTGGTGTGGGGCATCATCTGGAATGCCACGGCGACGTTCATTTCGCTGATCATTATCACGCTGTTACTGGATGAGGCGGGTTTCTTTGCCTGGGCCGCGCTGCATGTGGCGCGCTGGGGCAAGGGTAAGGGACGTCGTCTGTTCGCCCTGTTCGTGCTGTTCGGTGCGCTGGTATCAGCCTTGTTCGCCAACGACGGTGCCGTGCTGATTCTCACGCCTATCGTCATTGCCATGATGCTGGCGTTGCGCTTCTCCGCTGCGTCGACCCTGGCGTTCGTCATGGCGGCCGGCTTCATTGCCGATACGGCCAGCCTGCCGCTGGTGGTATCGAATCTGGTGAACATCGTTTCGGCGGATTACTTCAAGATCGGTTTCAACCGTTACGCAGCCGTCATGGTGCCGGTGAACCTGGCCAGCGTCGCCGCCACTCTGGCCGTGCTGATGTGGTATTTCCGTCGGGATATTCCCAGCGAGTTCGAGCCCGAACATCTGGACAAGCCCGAAACGGCTATCCATGACCGCGCTACGTTTCTGGCCGGTTGGGCCGTGCTGCTGATTTTGCTGGTGGGCTGTTTCGCTCTTGAGCCGCTGGGCATCCCGATCAGTGCGATTTCGTCGGTCTGCGCGTTGCTGCTGCTCGCCATTGCCGCCAAAGGGCATACGATCAAGACGCGCAAGGTGATGAAAGAAGCGCCGTGGCACATCGTGGTGTTTTCGCTGGGCATGTACCTGGTGGTTTATGGTCTGCGCAACGCCGGACTCACCGGTTATCTGGCCAGTCTGCTGGACTGGTTTGCCGGCTATGGCATCTGGGGCGCAGCGATGGGCACCGGCGTCATGACCGCGTTTCTGTCTTCGATCATGAACAACATGCCCACCGTGCTCATCGGGCTGCTGTCCATCGATGCAAGCCATGCCAGCGGTGCCATTCAGGAAGCGATGATCTACGCCAACGTGATCGGCAGCGACCTGGGGCCAAAAATCACCCCGATCGGCAGTCTGGCGACGCTGCTCTGGCTGCATGTGCTGGAGCGCAAGGGGATCACCATCAGTTGGGGCTATTACTTCAAGGTCGGCATCGTACTGACCGTGCCGGTGTTGCTGATTACACTGGCTGCGCTGGCACTGCGATTGAGTTGAGCGGGTGGCTGGTGTCGGCCAGATTCGGCCACATGTCCGACACCAGAAACAGGCGCTCGGCTTCTTCCCAGTTGCCCTCGGTATTCTCTTTCAGGCGCACCAGCAATTGCGCCGGGGCCAGCGGGTCGAGTTCGGCCAGCCAGTCGCGTAGCTGCTGATCGCTCCACGCTTCGTCGTACAGCGCCGGTGCCAGCCAGGCATGACGCGGCAGGGGTTGCCAGCGTCCGGGGCTGCTTTGCGCCACAAACGGCTTCCAGTCACGTTGATGCAACCAGCGGCCCTTGAGATGCTGCGGGTGAACACCTGCGGGCGATTCGCATGAGCCTGGCCACGGATACAGCAGATAACCGCCCAGCCACAACTGCGCGCTGAAGGCCTCGACACCCAGCGCTGCCAGGGCCGCTCGGCTTTCCGGACGTGCAGACATCGGCAACTGATGCTGGCTCAGGTGGGCAAGCTTGCGGTCCAGCCGATCCTGGCAGCCAGGCCCCAGCCAGCTGGCCGGGTCGCGGCCGTCTCCGTCCTGCGGCCCTAGGTAGAGCTTGATTGCCAGTTCGACGTGATGCACGCCTTCACGATCACGCAGCAGCATGTCCAGTTCGCCCAGCGTCTGGCTGCCGAGCCGGATCGGCAGGTTGGCGGCAATGATTTCCACCCCCGGCGCGTGCTGCACCGCGAACTGCCAGAGCCGTTCGTAATAGCGGCCCAGCCGGCGTGTGGTTGCCAGCGCCAGCCAGTCTTCCAGCGGGCGACTGTCACGGTCGAGTTGCCAGAGAAAGTCCGCCAGTCGCTGCGGGTCCTGTACCCAGTCACTGCCGGCCAGCGGATGACGCTGTGGCCACGGCGCGACTTCCAGCATGGGCGGCGCGAGGATCACCCAGGCAAGGTCGCGTACTTCGGAGTGCCGTAGTTGGCGGGGGAGGTCGATCAGGCTGGGGAATAGAGTCATGTGCCGAGGATAGCGTGAGTTGAGGTTCAGGTGAGCTGATTGTGAAGGCGAAAAGATGCGGTGCTATTCAACGGGCCTGGCCAGTCCGAGAAAATCAGGGTCTTCACCACCGGGGCAGGGCGAGAATCGCTTGACGTCGGTTGCCCCCTTGACGTTCAGGTCGATGCGGCCGTTGGCATCTATGAAGATTGTAGTCTCTGGCCATTGCGGATCTATGTTTACGCAACCGCTGATTCCTGCGTTGTCCCACCATTGGAAATACATGAAGAAATCTTTTTTTTGAAATATATGGCCGCTGTCCCCAGTTGCTCCGCCAGGCCTTATGCCACCTCTGCTTATGCGGTGATCGGTAATCCATGTATAGCTAAGCTCTCCGTCTGCCTTGTCTGAGTAATAGACGCTTACGTAGGGCGTAGCGAAATCCCATAGTGCGAGGATGAGAAAGGTCGCCGTTAACTTCGGCCAGCGGGCTATGGCGTGTATCAGGATTTTTCGTTTCATGCAGTGCCCTCGCTTTCAGTCGCGTTGAAGCATGAGTGCACTCTTACTCCTTTACCCCAACTGCTCTTGGGTATCTGTGGTTCATCTCGTCAGCGATGTAGCGGGTCAGTTCTTCCATTTGATCCGGGTGGTTGCAGGCTGGCGCTATGGCCGTGTTGGAAGTTGCAGATGAGAACAGTGCTTCAGCCGCTTTGGCTTTCTCCTGCAACCCAGGGTCGTTCACAAGCTGATTCAGCTTCGGTTCGTCCAGTGTGCCGTCCTTGCGAAGGATGCCGAGCCTGGAGAAATCGATGGCTGGGCCAGCGGCATCGCCGAAGTCGGAGCCGCCACCCACATCGGGGCTGCCGGAAATGATCGTTCCGCCGTGGCTGGTCGGGCTGCCCAGGTGGGCCATCGGGCGACCGTTGATGAGGATCGAGGGAAAGCCGGTAACGATCACCGCGCCGCAGCCGCACATATCGCCTACTCTGGCGGCGGATATGCCGTTGATCAGGGTGTCGGAGGAGGCTGTGACAATCGGGGTGCAACCGTGGCCCGGCAACGGGCAGAGGTGCATGTCGCCCTGGCGGCCTGAGGGAATCATGTGTCGTCCTTAGGTGTATTGAAAACGGACGAAGCTAATGAATACCTTGTGTGGGGTATGTAAGGAAAATCCGGTTTTTTTGCGGGAATTCGCTCATTCGTTCAGAGCCAATCTGCTGATTGAAGCGCTTCGTGATGAGGCGTTTCGCTTGATCTTTACGTGCCGGTTTGCTGCTACCGGGCCGTTTCGCCCATAATCGCTGTTTTAAGTCGTCTCGAAACCGCAGCAGGAGCCTCATGGAGCAATTTCGCAATATCGGCATCATCGGTCGCCTGGGCAGTGTTCAGGTGCTCGATACCGTTCGCCGACTCAAGAGATTCCTGCTGGACCGCCACCTGCACGTCATTCTTGAAGAGACGATTGCCGAAGTCCTGCCCGGTCATGGCCTGCAAACCTCGTCGCGCAAGATGCTCGGTGAAGTCTGTGACATGGTCATCGTGGTCGGTGGCGATGGCAGCCTGTTAGGGGCAGCACGGGCACTGGCCAGGCACAACGTTCCGGTGCTGGGTATCAACCGCGGCAGCCTGGGCTTTTTGACCGACATTCGTCCTGACGAACTGGAGGTCAAATGCGCTGAAGTGCTCGACGGGCACTATCTGGTCGAAAACCGCTTCCTGCTTCAGGCCGAAGTGCGCCGCCACGGCGAGGCCATCGGTCAGGGCGATGCGCTCAACGACGTTGTGCTGCACCCCGGCAAATCCACGCGCATGATCGAGTTCGAGATCTATATAGATGGTCAGTTTGTGTGCAGTCAGAAGGCCGATGGCCTTATCGTCGCCACGCCGACCGGATCGACAGCCTATGCGCTGTCGGCGGGCGGGCCGATCATGCATCCCAAGCTCGACGCCATCGTCATCGTGCCGATGTACCCGCACACCTTGTCCGGGCGGCCCATCGTGGTCGACGGCAATAGCGAGCTGAAAATCGTGGTGTCCAAGGACATGACCATTTATCCGCAAGTGTCCTGCGATGGCCAGAATCACTTTACCTGCGCACCGGGTGACACCATCACGGTCAGCAAGAAACCGCAGAAGCTGCGTCTGATTCACCCGCTGGATCACAATTATTACGAAGTCTGCCGCACCAAGCTTGGCTGGGGCAGCAAGCTCGGCGGCGGGGGCGATTAATGCTCGATCCGGCGCGTGGCTACGATCTGATCGGTGACGTGCACGGGTGCGCCCATACCCTGGAGCACTTGCTGGAGCTTCTCGGCTACCGTCTGCAGGCTGGCGTCTGGCGTCACCCTGAGCGCGTTGCAATTTTCCTCGGCGACATCATTGACCGTGGCCCGCGTATTCGCGAGTCGCTGCATATCGTCCGCGATATGGTTCAGGCCGGTCATGCCCTGTGCATCATGGGCAACCATGAGTTCAACGCGCTGGGCTGGATGACGCCAGCCTTGCCGGAAAGCGGTCATGAGTTCGTGCGTGAGCACACCCCGCGCCATGCCCGGCTGATCGGCGAAACCCTGGCGCAGTTCGAGCGCTACCCGGATGAATGGAGCGAGTTCGTCAACTGGTTCTATGAGCTGCCGCTGTACATGGACGCCGGTCGCTTCAGGGTGGTGCATGCCTGCTGGGATGCGACTCTGATCGATCCGTTGCGCGGCCTGCATGGCACCGGCTGTATCGACAAGCATTTTGTCCAGGCCTCGGCAGTGCCCGGCAGCTTCGCCAGCAATGTCTTCAACCGTCTGCTGCGCGGCACCGACATGCGTTTGCCGCACGGTCTTACCCTGACCGGCGGCGACGGGCTGACCCGCGAGTTCTTTCGTACCAAGTTCTGGGAAGATGACCCGCAGACCTATGGCGACGTGGTATTTCAGCCCGACGCGCTGCCTGAAGGCGTAGCCAAGACCCCGCTGTCCACGTCGGAAAAAAACGCATTGCTGCGTTACGGTATCAATGAGCCGCTGCTGTTTGTCGGTCATTACTGGCGCAGCGGCGTCCCCGCGCCTATCCGGCCTAATCTGGCCTGTCTGGATTACAGCGCCGTGCTCTATGGCAAGCTGGTCGCCTATCGGCTGGATCAGGAAACACAGATCGACCCGGACAAGTTCGTCTGGGTCGACGTGCAGCGTCCCGAGGTTTCACAATGAGTGCTGTTGCAGTACTGCGGTTGCCGTTGACCACCAACCTGAGCGGCTTTGTCAGCCTGTTGCAGCGCTTGCGGATTCCCCACAGGGTCAGCGAAGAGGCTGGCGAGCAGGTGCTTTGGGTGCCGGATGCGCCGCAACTGGCCGATGAAGTGCGCGAGTTGTACACGCGCTTCCCTGAAGGGGACGAGCATTTTCAACTGGCGCAAGACGCCCCAAACGTGACGTACAAGTCGCCGGGCCTGATCGAGCAGCTACGCAACAGCCCGGTAACGGCCCTGGTGTTGCTGGTCACCCTGCTGGTGGCGGGCATGACGCTGCTGGGCGACAACCTCGAAGTCATCCGCTGGCTGACCTTTCAGGGTTTCCGGATCAGTGGCGAGTACGCGACGTTTCTGCCGTTGTCCGACAGCCTGGCCGCCGGGCAATGGTGGCGGATCGTCTCACCGATGCTGATTCACTTCGGCATCCTGCACCTGGCCATGAACGGCATGTGGTTCTGGGAACTGGGCAGGCGCATCGAAATTCGTCAGGGCGGTCTGTCTTTATTGCTGCTCACGCTGCTGTTTTCAGCTGTTTCAAATTACGTGCAGTACCTGTTCAGCGGCCCAAGCCTGTTTGGCGGACTGTCCGGCGTGCTGTACGGCCTGCTCGGGCATTGCTGGATTTTCCAGATGCTGGCGCCCAACCCGGTCTATCGCCTGCCGCGCGGGGTATTGATCATGATGCTCATCTGGCTGGCGCTATGCCTGTCCGGCCTGGTGAGCATGCTCGGTTTCGGCGAGATCGCCAACGGCGCGCATGTCGGCGGTCTGATCATCGGTTGTGCTACCGGCCTGGTCGGCGGTGCGATTGCGCGCCGCAAGTCGTAAAATTACCCGCTATTTTCTGGAGTGCGCCATGTCGTCTTTTATAGAAATGATCGAAAACATCACCCCGGATATCTACGAAAGCCTGAAGCTGGCCGTGGAAATCGGCAAATGGTCCGATGGCCGCAAGCTTACTCAGGAACAGCGTGAGCTGTCGTTGCAGGCGCTGATCGCCTGGGAAGTGCAGAACCTGCCGGAAGACCAGCGCACGGGCTACATGGGGCCGCAGGAATGCGCCTCCAAATCAGCGCCAGTGCCCAATATCCTGTTCAAATCGGATGCTATTCATTGATCGAAATTGGTCGCGGAGCAGTCAACAAAATGTCGGCGCGTCAGGATGATGCGTCATGTGTGCAATACGCTTTTCGTCTGGGCGAGACCGAGATTGCGGTCAACCCGCTGATCGGCAAGACGCTGCGCCTGGAGTTTCTTGGTGCCATTCATTGCAGTCATTGCGGGCGCAAGACCAAGTCCAGTTACAGCCAGGGCTACTGCTACCCGTGCATGCTCAAGCTGGCGCAATGCGACATGTGCATCATGAGCCCGGAAAAATGCCATCACGATCAGGGCACCTGTCGCGATCCGGCATGGGGCGAACAGTTCTGCATGACCGATCACATCGTCTACCTGGCCAATTCGTCAGGCGTGAAGGTCGGTATTACCCGGTCCACGCAGTTGCCGACCCGCTGGCTGGATCAGGGCGCAAGTCAGGCGTTGCCGATTCTGCGTGTGGCCACCCGTCAGCAGTCCGGCTTTGTCGAAGACCTGCTGCGCAGTCAGGTGGCCGACCGTACCAACTGGCGTGCGCTGCTCAAAGGTGATGCCCAGCCGGTCGATCTCAAGGCCATTCGCCAGGAATTGTTCGACAGTTGCGGCGCGGGCCTGCTGGGATTGCAAGAACGATTCGGTCTGCAAGCCATCCAATTGCTACATGACGCCGAGCCTGTCGAGTTTCGTTACCCGGTCGAGGCGTATCCGACCAAGATTGTCAGCTTCAACCTGGACAAGAACCCGATTGCCGAAGGCACGCTGCTGGGGATCAAGGGCCAATACCTGATTTTCGATACCGGCGTGATCAATATTCGCAAGTACACGGCCTATCAGCTGGCCGTGCATCAGTAGAAGGATTCCAGCATGCGCACCGAGCAACCGAAAATGATTTACCTGAAGGACTACCAGGCTCCCGAGTACCTCATCGATGAGACGAACCTGACCTTCGAACTGTTCGACGACCACTCGCTGGTCCACGCCCAACTGGTCATGCGCCGCAACCCCGAGCGTGGCGCAGGCCTGCCGCCGCTGGTGCTGGACGGTCAGCATCTGGAACTGGTCTCGGTCAAACTGAACGATGTGGAGCTGAGCGCTGCGGATTATCAACTGACAGAAGATCACCTGACGCTGCATCCGCAAGCCGAAAGCTTCACGGTCGACAGCACCGTGCGCATTCATCCTGAAACCAATACCGCGCTGGAAGGCCTGTACAAATCCAGCGGCATGTTCTGCACCCAGTGCGAGGCCGAAGGCTTTCGCAAGATTACCTACTACCTCGACCGCCCCGACGTGATGAGCAAGTTCACTACCACGCTCAGCGCCGACAAGCAGAATTTCCCTATTCTGCTCTCCAACGGCAATCCGATTGCCAGTGGTGAAGAAGAGGGTGGACGGCACTGGGCGACGTGGGAAGACCCATTCATGAAGCCGGCTTACCTGTTCGCGCTGGTGGCCGGTGATCTGTGGTGCATCGAAGACACCTTTACCACCATGGGCCAGCGGGAAGTCACCCTGCGCATCTATGTCGAGCCAGAAAACGTCGACAAGTGCCAGCACGCCATGACCAGCCTGAAGAAATCCATGCGCTGGGATGAAGAAACCTACGGTCGTGAGTATGACCTGGACATCTTCATGATTGTCGCGGTCAACGACTTCAACATGGGCGCGATGGAGAACAAGGGCCTCAATATCTTCAACTCCAGTGCCGTACTGGCGCGTGCCGAGACTGCGACCGATGCCGCGCATCAGCGGGTCGAAGCGATCGTTGCCCACGAATACTTCCACAACTGGTCGGGCAACCGCGTGACCTGCCGTGACTGGTTCCAGCTGTCGCTCAAGGAAGGCTTCACGGTGTACCGCGACGCCGGTTTCTCGGCGGACATGAACTCGGCCACGGTCAAGCGTATTCAGGACGTTGCTTACCTGCGAACTCACCAGTTTGCCGAAGACGCAGGCCCGATGGCCCACGCAGTGCGTCCGGACAGCTTCATCGAAATCTCCAACTTCTACACCCTGACCGTTTACGAAAAGGGTTCGGAAGTGGTTGGCATGCTCCACACCCTGCTGGGCGCCGAAGGCTTCCGCAAGGGCAGTGATCTGTATTTTGAACGCCATGACGGCCAGGCCGTGACCTGCGACGACTTCATCAAGGCCATGGAAGACGCCAACGGCGTCGACCTGACCCAGTTCAAGCGCTGGTACAGCCAGGCGGGTACGCCGCGTCTGGCGGTCAGCGAGTCGTATGACGCTGCTGCGAAAACCTACAGCCTGACTTTCCGGCAGAGCTGCCCAAGCACACCAGGCCAGCCTGGCGATCAGAAACAGCCGTTTGTGATTCCGGTCGAACTGGGGCTGCTGGACAGCAAAGGCGGCGAGATTGCTCTGCGTCTGGCGGACGAAACCGCAGCTTCCAGCACCACGCGAGTGCTCTCGGTTACCGGGTCCGAGCAGACCTTCACCTTCGTTGACGTTGCCGAAAAGCCACTGCCGTCACTGCTGCGCGGTTTCTCTGCGCCGGTCAAGCTGAGCTTCCCGTATGACCGTGATCAACTGATGTTCCTGATGCAACACGACAGCGACGGTTTCAACCGTTGGGATGCCGGTCAGCAACTGTCGGTTCAGGTATTGCAGGAGCTGATCGGTCAGCACCAGCAAGGTCAGGCACTGGTCATGGACCAGCGTTTGATCACTGCGCTGGGCACCGTGCTGGCGGATGAGCGTCTGGATCAGGCGATGGTCGCAGAAATGCTCTCGTTGCCGGGTGAGGCTTATCTCGCCGAGATCAGCGAGGTGGCGGATGTCGATGCCATTCACGCCGCTCGCGAATTTGCTCGCCAACAACTGGCCGATGGCCTGTTTGACAGTCTGCTGACACGCTACAAGGCCAACCGCGAGGTATCCAGGGCCACGCCATACGTCGCCGAGTCCACGCATTTCGCCCGTCGCGCGCTGCAGAACATTGCGCTGTCGTACCTGATGCTTAGCGGCAAACCTGAAGTACTGGCGGCGACCATCGACCAGTTCGATACCAGTGACAACATGACCGAGCGCCTGACTGCGCTGGCGGTGCTGGTCAATTCGCCGTTTACGGCCGAACGCGACAAAGCGCTCGCCGTGTTCGCCGAGAACTTCAAGAGCAACGCGCTGGTCATGGATCAATGGTTCAGCGTACAGGCGGCCAGCACTCAGCCGGGCGGCCTGCAACGCGTGCAGGAACTGATGAAGCATCCTGCATTCAGCATCAAGAACCCGAACAAGGTCCGCGCCCTGATCGGTGCATTTGCCGGGCAGAACCTGATCAATTTCCACGCAGCGGACGGCTCCGGCTATCGCTTCCTCGCGGACCTTGTGATCGAGCTGAACGCCCTGAACCCGCAGATCGCCTCCCGCCAATTGGCACCACTGACCCGCTGGCGCAAATACGACAGCGCCCGTCAGGCGCTGATGAAGGCCGAGCTGGAGCGTATCCTCGCCTCCGGCAAACTGTCGGCGGACGTGTATGAAGTGGTGAGTAAAAGCCTGGCTGAATAAGGGTTGCCCAGTGCCTGACAGGCACTTGTGAGAAAGGCGCTGTCCGCTGATGCGGACAGCGCTTTTTTTTGGAGTGTGCGTCGCCGTGCGGTGTTTTGACTATCGTGCCAACGCGGGGCGTGGGAACGAGAATTTTGGCGTCCATAAAAATCTCACATGTGATGCGTATCTATCTTCAAAAACATCTGATACGTTGCTCACCTGATCCACGGCCAGCAGCAAGGGGGAAGCGCCAATGCCTCGTAAAACCCAGGGCGATAACGCAGCGGTCCCGGCCAAGGCTCCGAAGAGCTCCACCGATTACATGCGTGAAATGCGTCTGCGACTCAAAGAGGCGGGGCTGGTCAAGCGGGAATTCTGGATCCGGCCCGAGAACGTCGATGCCCTGCGTGGCATTGAAAAAGCCTTAAGACAGCCCTTTTTGGGCGACAGAATAAAACTGGAGGATTTCATGACCGAGAATACCCACTGGACCATCAGCTCTCTGCAGAAGGCACTTTGCGAACTGGAGCTGGTGACGAATGGAAAGATCGAGCTCGATGTAACCGAGGGTGATGCCTCGGGCATCAGGCTGACCATGGCCGAGTATGGCGATCTGCCGATTTATATCGCGGTGGAAGGCGAGCAGATTCTGGCTGACGCGACCTTGATCGAGGTGAACAAGATCAAGAACGTGCAGGCGTTCAACGATGTCGTCCTGCGCAGCCGCGATCTGTTTCCGCTGTCATCGGTCGGTATCGAAAAGCTGGGTGACGGTCAGGAAGTCTACTGCCTGTTTGGCGCGTTGAGCGCAGCATCGTCGCTCACAGTAGTCGTGCAGGAAATCCTTACCCTCGCGGACAACGTGATCCGTGCGGCCGATGCTTTTGAAGATCATTTCATCTACTGAACAGCGCTGTCAGGCGGAGAACATTCATGACTACGAGTATCTGGAAAAAACTGGTGACCGCCGTTCGTGGTGGCGCTTCCGAAGTGGGCGAGTCGATTGCCGATGCCAATGCCATCCGCATTCTGGATCAGGAAATTCGTGACGCCGACAATGCGCTGGTCAAGGCCCGCGACGGGCTGATTACCATCAAGGCCAAGCACAAGCTTTCGGCACAGCGTCTTGAAGAACACGCCACCAGCATCGCCAACTGGGAAGGCCGCGCCATGCAGGCTCTGAACAAGGGTGAAGAAGCGCTGGCTGTGGAGTGCGCGAACAAGATCGCCGAGATCGAGGCCCTGCGTGATCAGGAGCAGGAACTGGCCGATCAGTTCAACAAGCAGGTCAGCCTGCTGCAAGAACAGGTGGTCAAGGCCGAATCGCGAATCAAGAGCCTCAAGCAGCAGGTCGAGATGGCCAAGGCCCGTGAAACCGTGCAAAAAGCTCGCGTTGCAACGGCCACTGCAACCGGTGGTGCCAGCGGCGCAGTCGAAACCGCAGTAGGCTCGCTGGCGCGTCTCAAGCAACGTCAGGATGAACAGGACGCCAAGCTCGAAGCGGCCGAAGAACTGGCCAGCCAGTCCAGCGGCAGCGATCTGGAGCGTCGTCTGCAGGATGCCGGTATTGGTGCCAAAAGTGGCGGTGCGCAAGATGTGCTGGCACGTCTGAAAGCCAAAAACCAGACGCCGGCTCAGTAAGCGAAGCCACAGGGCAGGCGAGGGTGGTGAATGGAGTTTTCCAAACGACTCAAGGTCATCCTCGCCCTGGCAGCAGTTATGATTGCGGTGCAAGTGCTGAACTCGATCACCGGCAACGGCCTGATTCATTTCGGTATCATTCCGCGCAATGCGACCGGGTTGCGCGGCATTGTGTTTGCGCCTTTTCTGCACGGTTCGATTCAGCACTTGCTCAGCAACCTGCTGCCGTTCATTGTGCTGAGCTGGCTGGTCGCCACTGAGGGTGTCAGGCGTTATGCATGGGTCGCCGGGCTGGTCTGTCTGCTGGGCGGGTTGCTGGTGTGGAGCTTCGGTCGCAGCAATATCCATGTCGGTGCGAGCGGTCTGATTTTTGGTTTGTGGGCTTACCTGCTCGCGCGGGCATGGTATCAGCGCAGTATCGCCAGCGTGCTGGTCGCGCTGTTGGTACTGGCGGGCTACAGCGGACTGGTTTTCGGCTTTGTCCCGGTAGCTGGCATATCGTTTGAATCACATATTGCCGGCGCACTGGCGGGTATTTGTGTAGCGTGGCTGATGCATTCCAAGGCATTGCTGGCGCAGAAGTGAGCCAGTCTTTTGAACAGTGTGTTTATTCCGGTTAAAGACATGTCCATACCGGCTCCAGTCGACTTCAAGGGAACTGCACTATGAGTTGGTTCAAACGTGCCATGGGGCTGGAAGCACCCAAGGCATCAGGTCGTGATGGCGTGCAATCCGTCAGCACGGTCAGCCCGTTAGGGTTGGCGTCCGGTCGCATGTTATGTCTGGACAGCTCGTTGAAGCTGTTGCTCGACGGGCATTCGCAAGTGGTTGTCCCAGACGATGAAAAGGTCTGGGCCGTGGGGCGCGTAGATCTGGGCCAGTCGATGGCGTTGCATCGCTTCTACCTGGATAATGAGGACTACTTCCTGCAGGTGGTCAGCAACGGCCCCAATCCGGAAGACGTGCAGGACATTATTCTGTTCGGTTACTACAGCGCCGAGCCGATCACCAGCAAGGATGAGTTGCTGCGCCTGACCGGTCCGTCGTCGAAGATCGGCCTGCCCACCTACGAACACGATGGCGAGGTATTCGAACGGCAATGGGGCACGTCGCCCGGCCAGACCGAGCTGACGCCACTGGATGAGGACATTGTCAGCCCTGATGCTGCGTATCGCGTCAAACACCTGAGCATGCTGTATGCCCGCGAAACGGGGCTGATCAACCGCCGCGAGTTTCTGCTGTTTTCCGTCGAGGAAGACGAAGAGGGCAGCATTACCCTCACCACGGCCGTTGGCATAACGCTGCAATCCACTGATATCAACGTTCTTTGACAAGGAAATCTTCATGATCGACGCGCTGCGTATGTCGCTCAATGCCCCTGCCGTGATTGGCTTCGTCATGTACATTCTGGTTGCGGCCATTCTGTTCGCCCTGTTCCAGTTCATCTACAGCAGGATCACGCCGCACAAGGAATTTGCGCTGATTCGCGAGAACAACAGTGCTGCCGCGTTGGCGTTGGGCGGTTCGCTGATCGGTTTCGCGCTGCCAGCCAGCAACATCATCAGTTACAGCATCAGCATTCTGGATGTGATCGTCTGGGTGGTGATTGCAGCCGTTGTGCAACTGCTGGCGTTCGGTGTTACCAGCCTGGTGCTCAAGGGCCTGTCGACACGTATTGCCAAGGGCGAAATGGCTGCCGCCATTTACTCGGCCAGCGTCGCAATCAGCGTCGGTCTTCTCAACGCAGCCTGCATGACCCCTTCGGTCTGACGGCAGCCTTGAACAAGGAGACTCACGATGAGACGCAGTTCAGTAAAGCTGGTACTTGCCAGCACGCTTCCGCTGGCCCTTGCCGGGTGTGGCCCGTCGCAAGACAAGGATACTTTCAACGCGCAGGCCAACTTCAGTTCGGTGCAGGAGTGCGTTGATGCCAAGGTGCCGGTAAATGTCTGTTCGGATGCCTACATGCAGGCGCTGTCCGACCATCGCCGCATCGCGCCGACCTATGATGACAAGGCGTCTTGCGACGCGGACTTTGTACCGGATTATTGCCAGGTCACTTCGGATGGCAAGTACATGCCGAAACTCGGCGGCTTTGAGCTGGGTTTTTCCGGGCGTGTGCCCAAAGAGGCGCTGGACCGGGCCAATCAGGAAGTCGCCCAGTCCGCTCCCGCAGGCATGAGCGGCACCACCGGGCTGATGGCCGGTCTGCTGATCGGTAATCTGCTCAGCAATGGCTTCGGCAACAATCGCTATTACTCGCAACCTATCTACCAGACGCGCGATGACCGCGGCGGTTACTACAGCTCGTCCTTGCCAAGTCAGATTGATCGCGGCAAAACCTTTGGCCGTTCGACCCAGGCGCAATCCAGTCCGGATCGCAGCTATGGCAAGAGCACACTGGGGCGAAACCTGGGCAGTTCGGGCTCTGGCTCGTCCTCGGTGTCGTCGACTATCTCGCGCGGCGGCTTCGGCAGCCAGGCCTCGGCACGCAGTGGCTGGGGCGGCAAGAGCAGCGGTGGCAGCAGCAGTTTCGGAGGCTGACGGTCCGGGCCATGAAAAAGATCAGTATCGAGGAACGCCCGGACTGGCGCGCAACGGCGGAACGTGAAGGGTTCAACTTTCATACCATCGATGGCGAGCGCTATTGGGATGAGCGCGGGTATTATCTATTCACCGAGCAGCAGATTACCCGCGACCTTGAAGTGCCTACCCAGGAACTTCACCAGATGTGTCTGGACGCAGTCGCGCGGGTGGTGGACAGCGAAGAGTTGTTGCACCGCCTGGCGATTCCGGAAGCGTTCTTTGATGTGATCCGCGCGTCATGGAAACAGGGGCATCCACACCTTTACGGGCGCTTCGACTTTGCCTACGACGGCACGGGCCCGGCAAAGATGTACGAAATCAATGCTGATACGCCCACCAGTCTGATGGAGGCAGGTGCGTTCCAGTTGCTCTGGCTGGACGAGCAGATGGCGCGCGGTGTTCTGCCCGCGCATGCCAGCCAGTTCAATTCGATTGCCGAGGATCTTGTTCGGGCGTTTGCCGAGTTTCCGGGGGCGAGCCCGTTCTACTTTTCGGCGATGTCCGGCTCTGTCGAGGACCGTGGTACTACCGACTTTCTGCGGCGCATGGCTGCGCACGTGGGCATTGATGCCCGGCATATCGATATCGAGGACATCGGGCTCAGTGCCGAGGGGCGTTTTGTCGACCTGGACGGACGCTGGATCGAGCGGCTGTTCAAGCTTCACGCCTGGGAACATATCTTTCACGAGGAGTTTGGCCAGCACGTTCCAGCCAGTGGCACTCAGTTCGTTGAACCTGCCTGGAAGTCGATTCTCAGCAACAAGGGAATTCTGCCGTTGTTGTGGCAGTTCAATGAGGGCCATCCGAACCTGCTGCCTTCGCGCGTCGATCAGGACCCGAGCAGACCGGTTCCCAAGGGCTGGGTACGCAAACCCTACTTTTCTCGTGAAGGTGCCAACATTGAAATGCGCACGCCTGGCGATCAGGTGATTTCAGTCGATGGGCCTTACACTGATGCGCCTTATATTTTGCAGGCGTACTCGCCGCTGCCGCGATTCGGTGACAGCTACACGCTGATCGGCTCCTGGGTCATCGGCGACCTTGCCTCCGGAATCGGCATTCGCGAAGACGACAGTCTGATCACCAAGGACACCAGCCGGTTCCTGCCCCACGTGGTCATCGACTGAACGCTGCTTATTCTCAATAAGTGTTACTTGTCCAATACACGTAACACCCTCGCTGTTACCGAACGTTTATCGAGTCCGCAATGACCGGTATCAACCGGTTATATTTTGATGCTATGTCTGACAATCAAACAGGCTGTACTCGTGTTTTTAATTCTGGCGATACAGAAGGTCCGTTAATGAATTGATCTGTACCGGCTCTCTATGTTGATCTGTATGTTGACGCTTATTGGCATTCGCGTTGCATTACTGCGGACAACTCTGGGTGCCTGCTGTGTCGGTCATCTTGTAAAGTATCGTAAGTTTAGGAAGTTTCCTACAGACTCTTGCCTGACCTCCACAGTGTTCGCGGGATCAATAATTACATTGACGGGTTCATCCGTTTAATAAGTCTTTATGAACGGACGGTAAGTTTATTCGTCTCTCACGACACCTCGTTTACATCGCAAATACTATCGGCCTGAGTTCGGACACTTGTCCCGGACAGGCCACGCAAGGAGAGCCCACATGCTCATGAAACAACTGCCGGGGTTCGCGCTGGCGATGCTGCTCGCGCTCAACACCAGTCTGGCAGCTGAGGCTACGCTGCTCGGAAACCGCCTGACACCGCTGGGAGGCGAGGTGGCGGGTAACGCAGCAGGGACCATCCCGCCATGGCGCGGCGGAATCACTCGGCCTCCGCCTGGATACAAGGGCTCAGGTACGCGGCATGTCGACCCGTATGCCGCAGACAAGCCCTTGTTCACTATTACGCACGCCAATATGCAGCACTATCGCAGCTACCTGACACCTGGGCAGGTGGCGATGTTCGAAACCTGGCCTGATAGTTATCAGATGCCGATATACACCACCCGACGTTCCGGGTCGGCACCGCAATGGGTGTACGATAATACACGGCATAATGCACAAAACGCCCGGTTGATCGGTGGCGGTAACGGTTTTATCGATGCCTATGGCGGCATTCCATTTCCTGTTCCGGAAAAGGGTATTCAGGCTGTGTGGAATCATATTGCCCGCTATCGCGGTCATTACGTGGTGCGAGGGACTTCGGAGGTCGCCATACAGCGTGACGGCAGTTTCAAATTAAACACCTCGCGTCAGAAAGTGCTGTTCCGCTTTTATGACCCCGCGGGCAGTTTTGCCAGTCTGGATAATGTGCTGTTTTATTACCTGTCGTTTATCCAGTGCCCGACCCGCATGGCCGGTTCCGCCGTGCTGGTCCATGAAACACTTGATCAGGTGCAGGAGCCTCGGCAAGCGTGGGCTTACAGTGCTGCGCAACGTCGGGTGAGACGGGCGCCGAGTCTGGCTTACGATATGCCGATCCCGGCCTCCGAGGGGTTGCGTACCGCAGATGATACCGACATGTTCAATGGTTCGCCGGACCGTTACGAGTGGACGTTGCTGGGCAAACGCGAAATTTATATTCCTTACAACAATTACCGGATATCCAGCCCTGATATTACCTACCGACAGTTATTGCAGGTCGGCCACCTCAACCCGGCTTATACACGCCATGAGTTGCATCGTGTATGGGTGGTGGAGGGCAGGCTCAAACCTACCGCGCGGCACGTCTACTCCCGGCGCACGCTGTACCTGGATGAAGACAGCTGGCAGGCCGCAGTTGTCGATCAATATGACGGCAGAGGGCAATTGTGGCGGGTCTCCATGGCGTACCTGAAAAACTATTACGAGCTACCGACCACCTGGTCTGCACTGGACGTTTTCCATGACTTGCAGGCACGCCGTTACCACGTACAGAGCCTGGACAATCAGGAGCCCGGCACCAGTGATTTCTCCCAGCCTGTGCCCAGCGTAAATGCCTTCAAACCCGCCGCATTGCGTCGCCGGGGTATTCACTGACAGGCGTCTGGGGAAGCTGCGCGATTAACCATCGTGATGATCCATCAATCACATTCGTGCGCTTAACAAAAGATAACGACATGTCGATTGTCAGGCATTTGCAAAGCTGCCTAGGATGAACGGTCTTCCACACAGGTAAAGCCGGACGGCTGTGGACGTCCGGGGCAATACGAGTCGGTTGATACCCGCAGTCGATAGCAGCCACCTGATAATAATAAGAGCGGAGAAGTTCATGCGTGCCCCTTTCCATCGACGCATCCGGTTATACGCGGGCCTGCCCCTGGCGATTTTTACTTCATGTTCTTTTGCCGTCCCTGCAACGGCCGGGTCCGACTCTGCATCGACATCAGCCGCTGCTGCAGACAAGGCTGTTTATGCTGTCGAATCGGCCAGAGCCTCACGCGGTTTGTTGCTGGACGTCGCCCATGCCGGCGCACGGCTGGTCGTGGTGGGTGATCATGGGCATATTCTGTTCTCCGACGATCAAGGCAAGACCTGGAGCCAGGCTCGCGTGCCGACCCGCCAGCTGTTGACGGCTGTGTTTTTCGTGGATGAACAGCATGGCTGGGCGGTGGGTCATGACGCACAGATACTGGCCAGTAACGATGGTGGCAAGAGCTGGGGCAAGCAGTTCGAGGACTTGAAGCGCGAGGCGCCACTGCTGGACGTCTGGTTCAAGGACCTCGACACCGGTTTTGCCGTGGGCGCTTACGGTGCGCTGTTGAGCACCGTTGATGGCGGTCAGCATTGGGAAGATGTCAGCGAGCGGCTGGACAACGAAGACCAGTATCACCTGAACAGCATTGCTCAGGTCAAAGACGCAGGCCTGTTCATTGTCGGCGAGGCGGGCAGCATGTTTCGCTCAAGTGACCAGGGGCAGACCTGGGAGAAACTCGAAGGCCCCTATCAAGGCTCGCTATTCGGCGTGATCGGCACGGCTCAGCCTTCTACGCTGCTGGCTTATGGTTTGCGCGGCAATCTGTTTCGTTCCAGCGATTTTGGTGACAGCTGGCAGCCTATAGAACTGAAGGGCGCACGCGGCCCGGTCGAGTTCGGTCTGGCCAGCGCCACATTGCTGGCCGATGGTTCGCTGGTGCTGGTCGGTAACGGCGGTAGCGTCATGCGCAGCAATGATGATGGCGAAACGTTCAAGGTGTTCAATCGGCCCGATCGCATCTCGCTGGCCGGGGTCACCGGCAACCTTCAAGGCAATCTGATTCTGGTAGGACAAGGCGGCGTGCGCGTCACCTCGCCGACGGGCGCCGATACGACCCAACAATAAGACCTTTCAGGGCGGGGACATTCCGGCATGAGCACTGTTCAACACACGCAACACTCGGACGAAAAGGCAACCTTCCTTGAACGCCTGATTTTCAATCATCGCCCTGCGGTGATTATCCTTTGTCTGCTGGCGAGTATTTTTCTGTTCTGGCAGGCCACGCAGGTTCGGCCTTCCACCAGTTTCGAAAAAATGATCCCCCTGTCTCATCCGTTCATTCAGAACATGATGAAGCACCGCAACGATCTGGCGAACCTGGGCAATACCGTGCGCATCTCTGTCGAGGCGGTGGATGGCGATATTTTCTCCAAAGAGTACATGGAGACCCTGCGCCAGATCAGTGACGAGGTGTTTTACATTCCCGGGGTGGACCGCTCCGGTCTCAAATCCCTCTGGAGCCCCAGCGTGCGCTGGACCGAAGTGACGGAAGAGGGATTTGCGGGGGGCGAAGTCATACCGCAGAGTTACAACGGCTCGGACGCCAGTCTGGATCAGTTACGCAACAACGTGCTCAAGTCCGGGCAGGTCGGGCGACTGGTCGCCAACGATTTCAGGTCGAGCATCATTGAGGTTCCGCTGCAGGAGTCTTACCCGGACCCGGCCGATCAGGGCAAGTTGCTGGCGCTGGACTACCAGCAATTCTCTCATCAGCTTGAAGAGAAGATCCGCGACAAATACCAGGTACAAAACCCCCATATCAAGATTCATATCGTCGGTTTCGCCAAGAAAGTCGGCGACTTGATTGACGGTCTGTTCATGGTGGTGATGTTCTTTGGCATCGCGTTTCTGATCACTCTGGTATTGCTGATCTGGTTCACCCGTTGTATCCGCAGTACCGTGGCGGTTCTGAGCACCACGCTCATTGCGGTGATCTGGCAACTGGGGCTGATGCACGTCGTCGGCTTCGGTATTGACCCGTATTCGATGCTGGTGCCGTTTCTGATTTTTGCTATCGGCATCTCTCACGGCGTGCAGAAAATCAACGGTATCGCCCTGCAATCCAGCGAGGCCGAAAACGCTCTGACTGCTGCGCGTCGCACGTTTCGTCAGCTGTTTCTGCCGGGCATGATCGCCATTCTGGCTGATGCCGTCGGGTTCATCACGTTGCTGATCATCGACATCGGCGTGATCCGCGAACTGGCCATCGGCGCGTCCATAGGCGTTGCGGTGATCGTGTTCACCAACCTGATTCTGTTGCCCGTGGCCATTTCCTACGTGGGTATCAGCAAACGGGCGGTGAGCCGTAGCAAGCAGGATGCGGTCTGCGAGCATCCTTTCTGGCGACTGCTGTCGAACTTTGCCAGTGCCAAAGTCGCGCCGGTGTCGATTGTGTTGGCGTTGCTGGCCTTCGGTTGCGGGCTCTGGTACAGCCAGAACCTGAAGATCGGTGATCTGGACCAGGGCGCCCCTGAGCTGCGCCCTGACTCGCGCTATAACAAGGACAACGCGTTCATCATTAATCACTACTCGACCAGTTCCGATGTGCTGGTGGTCATGGTCAAGACAGCCCCCGAGGGCTGCTCGGCGTATTCGACTATGTCAGCGATCAACGAACTGGCCTGGAAGATGGAAAACACCCAAGGCGTGCAGTCAGCCATTTCGCTGGTGACCGTTTCCAAGCAGGTCATCAAGGGCATGAACGAGGGCAACCTGAAGTGGGAAAGCCTGTCGCGCAACAAAGACGTGCTGAACAACTCCATCGCCCGCGCTGATGGTTTGTACAACACCGACTGTTCCCTGGCCCCGCTGCTGGTATTCCTCAACGACCATAAAGCCGAAACCCTGGACCGTGCCGTACATGCCGTCCAGGACTTCGCCAAAGAGAACGACACGCCGGACCTGCAGTTCCTGCTGGCCGCAGGCAATGCCGGGATCGAGGCCGCGACCAACGAGGTCATCAGGCAGTCCGAGCTGGTCATTCTGGTGCTGGTCTACCTCTGCGTGGCAGCCATGTGCATGATCACTTTCCGCTCATGGGCCGCGACCCTGTGCATCGTCCTGCCGCTGGTGCTGACCTCGGTGCTGGGTAACGCGCTGATGGCGTTCATGGGCATCGGCGTCAAGGTCGCGACCCTGCCGGTTGTGGCGTTGGGAGTGGGGATTGGTGTCGATTACGGCATCTACATCTACAGCCGCCTGGAAAGCTTCCTGCGCGCCGGTCTGCCGCTGCAGCAAGCCTATTACGAAACCCTGAAGTCCACCGGCAAGGCCGTGCTGTTTACTGGCCTTTGCCTGGCCATTGGTGTGTGCACCTGGATCTTCTCGGCAATCAAGTTTCAGGCCGACATGGGCCTGATGCTGACCTTCATGCTGCTGTGGAACATGTTCGGCGCACTGTGGCTGCTGCCCGCGCTGGCACGGTTTCTGATCAAGCCGGAGAAGATGGCGGGGAAGGTGGGCAATTCGTTGTTTTCGCATTAAGGCCGTGGCGGCCTGTAACTCCGGGTCCTTTTAACTATCGTGCCAATGCTCCGGCGTTGGCATGCAGTTCGTGACGCTCTGCGTCATTAATTCGTATCGCGCCGCTTACTTGGGACAGGATGCAGAGCTTCCAGAACGGCATTCCCACGCGGCACGTTGGAATGATGACTTACGCTTCAATATGACTTGCGTCTCTAATAAACACGGCGAATACACAGGCTCAACGAGTTATCGACTCAGTCGAGCCAATCAACCGCCACCCAGCACCACACTCAGCGCATTGCGCGCATCGTCCAGTTGCACCAGCGAAGCATGGCGTGCGCCCAGCGCGTCGCGGTTCTGGATGGCGGTGAGGATTGCCTTGTGACGAGGCATGGCCAGTTCGTGCAGGTTGGGGCGTTTGTTGGAGTATTTGAGCGCTTCACGCAACGCCAGCGACAGCATGTTGCACAAGTGCGCCAGCAGGTCGTTATGGGTGGCATCGGCGATGCGGCTGTGGAAGTCGAGATCGGGTTGCAGCAGGTCTTCCGGGGTCGGTGCGGCCTCCATACGCAGGTAGGCTTCGTGAATCGACTCGATTTCTGCGTCCGTGGCATGTTGCGCAGCCAGTGCTGCAACAGCCGGTTCGATGACTGCGCGAACACTGGTCAGCAGGTTGAAGAATTCATTCTGCGGCGAACTTTGCATCACCCAGTGCAGCACATCCGGGTCCAGCAGGTGCCATTCGCGTCGGGCCTTGACCACCGTGCCGACACGCGGCCGCGAGTAGACCAGCCCCTTGGCGACCAGAACCCGTGTGGCTTCGCGCAGTACCGGGCGGCTGACGGCGTACTCTTCACAGAGCAGCGCTTCGGCAGGCAGCTTTTCGTCAGGCTTGAAACGGCCGGATACGATTTGCATGCCCAGTTCCTGGACAATGCGCGCGTGCATGCTTTTTCGGTCGGAAGGCTTTCGATAATCCATGAGAGCGCAATTGGGTCCTGGCAGTGATTGCTGGGCATCATACCATCGCACAACAGTGACGGCGGTCGCCAGAACAAGGGACCGCCGCTTCTTTTAGTGCGAGTGGCGAGGCACTTCTGAACCTCTGCAACCGACCAGAAAGTCGAAGTCGCAGCCTTGATCCGCCTGCATCACACGGTCCACGTACAGTTGGCGATAGCCACCGAGTAACAGCTGCTGCGGTGCCTGCCAATCGGCGAGGCGTGCCGCCAGTTCGGCTTCCGGGATGTCCAGATGCAGACGTCCGCCAGCGCAGTCCAGCTCGATCCAGTCACCTTCCTTGACCACGGCCAATGGCCCGCCGGCTGCGGCTTCCGGTGCCACATGCAAAACCACTGTGCCGTAGGCCGTGCCGCTCATACGTGCATCGGAAATACGCACCATGTCAGTCACGCCCTGCGCCAGCAGCTTGGCTGGCAAGCCCATGTTGCCGACCTCGGCCATGCCGGGATAACCCTTGGGGCCACAGTTCTTGAGGACCATGACCGACGTGGCGTCGATGTCCAGATCCGGATCGTTGATCCGCGCCTTGTACATTTCAAAGTTCTCGAACACCACCGCCCGGCCCCGATGCTGCATCAGTGCTGGCGTGGCGGCAGACGGTTTGAGCACTGCGCCGAGGGGGGCGAGGTTGCCGCGCAATACGCAGATACCGCCATCGGCGCGAATCGGATTGTCCAGCGCACGGATTACCTGGTCCTCGCCATAGATCGGTGAATTGCAGGTGTTTTCGCCAATGCTTTTACCATTGACCGTAAGTGCGTCCGGATTGGGCAGCAAATTGGCTTCGTTCATGCGCCGCAGCACGGCAGGCAGGCCACCGGCGTAGTAAAACTCTTCCATCAGGAAGCGCCCTGAGGGTTGCAGGTCGACGATGGTCGGCATACCGCGGCCCATGCGCGACCAGTCGTCCAGGTCCAGGTCGACGCCGATGCGCCCGGCAATCGCCTTCAGGTGAATAACGGCGTTGGTCGAACCGCCAATGGCCGCATTGACCCGGATGGCGTTTTCGAATGCGGCCTTGGTGAGAATCTTTGACAGGCGCAGGTCTTCACGAACCATGTCCACCGCACGCATGCCGGACATGTGGGCCAGCACGTAACGTCGCGAATCCACCGCAGGAATGGCGGCGTTGTGTGGCAATGAAGTGCCCAGCGCTTCGGCCATGCAGGCCATGGTCGAGGCCGTGCCCATTGTGTTGCAGGTGCCTGCCGAGCGAGACATGCCGGCTTCGGCGGACAGGAATTCATCCAGGCTGATGGTGCCGGCCTTGTAGGACTCATGCATCTGCCAGACGATGGTGCCGGCGCCGATGTCCTTGCCCTGATGCTTGCCGTTGAGCATCGGTCCGCCAGTCACGACGATGGCAGGGATGTCGCAACTGGCGGCACCCATCAGCAGGGCAGGCGTGGTTTTGTCACAGCCAGTCAGCAGCACGACGCCATCGATGGGGTTGCCGCGAATCGCTTCTTCAACGTCCATGCTCGCCAGGTTGCGAGTGAACATTGCGGTAGGGCGCAGGTTGGATTCGCCGTTGGAAAACACCGGAAACTCGACCGGCCAGCCGCCTGCTTCGATCACGCCACGTTTGACGTGTTCGGCGATCTGCCGGAAATGCGCGTTGCAGGGGGTCAACTCCGACCAGGTATTGCAAATGCCGATGATCGGTTTGCCCTGGAACTGATGGTCGGCAATACCCTGATTCTTCATCCAGCTACGGTACATGAAGCCATTCTTGTCAGCGGTGCCAAACCACTGGGCAGAACGGAGGGTCGGTTTTTTATCGGAGTCAGACATGATCGGCTCTCTTATTGTAAGACTTAATGGCGATGCTGCTGGCTAAGGTAAGCCTAAAAAACGCGTATTGGAAGAGTTGTCAGTTCAAATAGTATTACTATATAGTCAGTCGTAGACGAGGGATCATCCTGGCATATGTGCAGCTTCATTCGGCACCCAGTCACAGAGGTGATCCCCGCAGGTTCCATAACAAAAACAATGGGAGACCGCCTACATGAGCCAGGAATTGCGGCTTATACGCCGCATTACGTTCAAACTGATTCCATTTCTTATCCTGCTTTACCTGATCGCTTATGTGGACCGCTCTGCCGTGGGCTTTGCCAAGCTGCACATGGGCGCCGACATCGGTATCGGCGACGCGGCCTACGGGCTGGGTGCCGGACTGTTTTTCATCGGCTACTTCCTGTTTGAAATCCCCAGCAACCTGATGCTCGAGCGTTTTGGCGCACGCCGCTGGTTCGCACGAATCATGATCACCTGGGGCGCGATCACCATCGGCATGGCCTTCGTCCAAGGGCCGCACAGCTTCTATGTGATGCGTTTTCTGCTCGGTGCTGCCGAGGCGGGCTTCTTTCCCGGTGTGCTGTACTACATCACCCAGTGGTTTCCGGTGCGCCATCGCGGCAAGATCCTTGGCCTTTTCATCCTCTCGCAACCCATCGCCATGATGATCACCGGGCCGGTGTCCGGTGGTTTGCTGGGCATGGACGGCATACTCGGCCTGCATGGCTGGCAATGGCTGTTCATCGTCATCGGCACGCCAGCGATTCTGTTGACCTGGCCGGTGCTGCGCTGGTTGCCGGACGGTCCGCAACAGGTCAAATGGATGGACCAGACCGAGAAAGACTGGCTGACCGGTGAGCTGAAAAAGGACCTGGAAGAATACGGCCAGACTCGCCACGGCAATCCCTTGCATGCCTTGAAAGACAAGCGCGTGCTGCTGCTGGCGCTGTTCTACCTGCCGGTGACGTTGAGTATCTACGGTCTGGGCCTGTGGCTGCCGACGCTGATCAAACAGTTCGGTGGCAGTGACCTGACCACCGGCTTTGTGTCTTCGGTGCCGTACATTTTCGGCATCATTGGCCTGCTGATCGTGCCGCGCAGTTCCGACCGCCTCAACGACCGTTACGGGCATCTGGCCGTGCTGTATGTGCTGGGTGCCATCGGCCTGTTCTGCAGCGCCTGGCTGACCCTGCCGGTGGCGCAGCTGGCTGCATTGTGTGTCGTGGCGTTTGCGCTGTTCTCCTGCACGGCGGTGTTCTGGACATTGCCAGGGCGGTTCTTTGCCGGTGCCAGTGCCGCAGCCGGTATCGCGCTGATCAATTCGGTCGGCAACCTGGGCGGCTACATCGGGCCGTTCGTGATCGGTGCGTTGAAGGAAATCACCGGCAGCCTGGCATCGGGCCTCTATTTTCTGTCGGGCGTCATGGTCTTCGGGCTGCTGCTGACCGGCATCGTCTATCACGTGCTGGAGCGCAAGCATGTGCTGCCAGTGTCCGACTTCGCGGCGAGTGCCAAGGCGAGATAGGTTTTCAGCGGCCCATTATCTGGAAGGAGAATTTCATGCGGTTAGTACAGTTTGAATTGAGCGACGGTCAGCGCCGGGTCGGTCTGGTCGACGGTGATCAGGTACGTGAGGTCCAGGGTGTCGAAAGTGTTCGCGAGCTGGCGCTGGCGGCAATCGAGGCGGGTTCGGCTCTGGCGCACCAGGTCGAGCAGCGTGGCGTTGGCGAGACGCACGACTATTCGCAGTTGCTTGAGGCGTTGCTGATCCTGCCGCCGCTCGACCATCCTGATCCGGCGCACCTGCTGGTCAGCGGCACCGGGCTGACCCATCTGGGCAGTGCGTCGGCACGCGACAAGATGCACCAGCAGTCCGGCGACGAAGCTTCGATGACCGACACCATGCGTATTTTCAAATGGGGCGTCGAAGGCGGCAAGCCGGCTGCGGGGCAGGCCGGTGTTCAGCCAGAGTGGTTCTACAAGGGTGATGGCAGCATTGTCGTGCGCCCCGGCCATTCGTTTTCGCTGCCGCCCTTTGCCGAAGATGGCGGGGAAGAGCCCGAGCTGAGTGGCCTGTATGTGATCGGTCATGACCGCAAGCCTTATCGTCTGGGCTTCGCCATTGGTAATGAATACTCCGACCACGTCATGGAACGTCGCAACTACCTGTATCTGGCGCATTCGAAACTGCGCGCTTGTTCGTTCGGGCCGGAGTTGCGCGTGGGCGACTTGCCGCAAAGCCTGTCGGGCACCAGTCGGGTCTGGCGCGACGGCAAGGTGCTGTGGGAAAAAGAGTTCCTCAGTGGCGAAGCGAACATGTGCCACAGCCTGGAAAACCTTGAATACCATCACTTCAAGTACGCACAGTTCCTCAGGCCCGGTGACGTGCATGTGCATTTCTTCGGCACCGCGACACTGTCGTTTGCCGATGGCGTGCGCACCCAGCCGGGCGATCGTTTCGAGATCAGTCAGGCCGAGTTCGGCAAGCCGCTGGTCAACGGTTTGGCACCGAGCGAGCCGGTGTTTCAGCCGGGCGGCATCGGCAAGCTGTAAGCGCAGTCCCTGTTTGATTGCTCACCGTGCCAGCGCTCGGCGCTGGTACGGCTCTACTTACGCTCCGACTGTATCTACGCCTGCCTTTTGCCCTATCATTCGCGCTTTTGCTGGCCGGATGAATTTCATGACTACCACACCCACCACACTGCTCGCCGCACTCGAAGCCACCACCATGCTGGAAATCGACGGTCTGCACGCTTGGGATTTCTCTCTGGGCGATGAACTGAACGTCGAATGCATGGACGGCCGTGAGCGCAAGGTCTGGCGCTTCACCAAGGCGCAAGTCGATGCTGCGACCTTCGATGAATCCCTGCAAAGCTGGGTGATCAATGACGGCAACGCCGATCACCGGATCATCTGCCTGGATGCCTTTACACCCTCCGATGAAGATGATTCTGCGCAGGATTGAGTAAATGCGGGCTGGCGCTGTCATAGACCCCGACAGTGCCGTAACAGGCATCAATAATTTCGACAAAAAGGGATGCCCCCATGCCTCATAAATTTCTGCCGTGGCTGGCGATTGCCAGTGCCATGAGCGCGTTTACCCTGCAGGCCCAAGCCATGCCCGATACTGAATTGCTGATAGGTTCCTACACACAAGGCAAGAGTGAAGGGATCTATCGTTTTGCCTTCAACAGCGAAACCGGGATGATCGATGCCAAGCCGCTGCAAGTGGTCAAAACCGAAAACCCCTCGTGGCTGACAGTGTCCAGAGACCAGCGTTATCTGTTCGCGGTCAATGAAAACGGCCCAGGGCAAAAAGATGTGGTCGGTAAGGTCAGCAGCTTTGCAATCGACCCGAAAACCCGTCAGATCACGCCGATCAATCAGGTTCAAAGCCGCGGTGAAGAACCGACGCACTCCAGCCTGAGTTATGACGGCCGCTACCTGTTCGTTGCCAACTACGCAGTAAACCCTGAACCGGGCGGCGCGCTGACAGTGGTGCCAGTGGGCAAGGACGGTACGTTGAGCGAGGCCGTTCAGGTCTTGCCGCTGGGGCCCGGAAGCAAGGTCAACAGTGAGCGGCAGATGTCGTCACATGTGCACCTGGCCGTGCCGACCCCGGATGACAAGTACGTAGTGAGCGCTGACTTGGGCGCTGACAAGCTGTTTGTGTATCGCTACGACGCGAGCCAGGCCAAGCCACTGCAGCCAGCCAAGGAGCCGACCGTGCAATTGCCGGGTGGCTCCGGACCACGTCACACCCTGTTCAGTGCTGATGGCAAGCATGCCTGGCTGGTGCTGGAAATGACGGCGCAGGTCGCGGTGTTTGACTACCATGACGGCGTCTTCAAGCAGACCCAACTGGTTGATATGAAGAACAAAGGCGTGCAGGAGAAAAACGGTGGCGGTGCCTTGCACACCTCACCGGACGGCAAGTTTCTCTATGTGACCAATCGTGGTGACGCGAATCAGGTCGTGGTATTCCGTATCGATCAGGCCAGCGGCAAGCTGGAAGAAATTCAGCGCCGTTCCCTGGAAGGCAAGGAGCCACGCGAGTTCGCCTTTGACCCGACTGGCAAGTACATGCTGTTCGCCAATCAGAAGAGCAACCAGATCGTAACCGTGCGCCGTGATCCGCAGAGCGGGAAGATCGGTGAAACTGTGCAGAAATTTAATGCAGATTCACCTTCTTATCTGCGTTTTCTGACTGACAAGTAAGCCTTTCCAGCTCCAGCCCTCTAGATACAAGGGCTGGAGCCGTTATCATTCTTGATGATATGGGTTAGTGCTACAAAAGATTTCTGCTGAACCACCCTCGGGCGTAAGTTTGAGTCACGGCCAAGACGGCTAACACTTCAAGCAAACGCTAACCGGATAACGAGGGGTGACCGACATGAATTTCAATCTTTTCTCCATCATTGCTGCATCGGCTGTTTCCGCAAGCGTTGCGCTTCCAGCCAGTGCCAGTGTCGATGTAACTGACAAAAAAGCCCACGCTGCTCAGACCTACACCTCGAAATACCTGCAACAGAGCGCTAATTTCTACGCAGCGCTGGATCACAAATCCGCTCAATGATTCATCAGCCGTCACGCTTTCGCGAGCATGTTCGCCAACACAGGTCCCTGCGACTTACTGCCCACTGCGCGGCAGACCATGCACGGAATGTCAGGCGAGCCTGTTCGCGAAAGCATTGACGGCGATGGCGTATTCAAGACCGGACGCAGAGCGTCCATAACGGCATGCGACGCGGAGCGCCGCACGATAGTTGAAAGCGTCCAGAACACGATAGTTGAGATTATCGTTCCGCACGCTCCAGCGTGGGAATGCCGTTCGTGACGCTCCGCGTCACAGCTCTTTCAGTTACCCAACTCGATTGTGCTCAACCCATTCCCCTGGCGACGCACTTTGATCTGCACCGGAATCCGTTCATGCATTTCCTGTACGTGGGAGATCACGCCGACCTTGCGACCCTGTGCCTGCAAGCCGTCCAGTGCGTCCATCGCCAGTTGCAGCGATTCCGGGTCGAGGCTGCCGAAGCCCTCGTCGATGAACAGCGATTCGATACGCAGCGTGCTGGAGGCCATCGACGCCAGTCCCAGCGCCAACGCCAGCGAGACCAGGAAGGTTTCGCCACCCGACAGCGAGTGAACCGAGCGTAGTTCGTCGCCCATTTCGGTGTCCATGACCAGCAGGCCGAGCATGCTGCCGCCGCGTTTCAGGCGGTAGCGGCGCACCAGTTGCCGGAGCTGCGCATTGGCATGGTGGACCAGCAGGTCAAGGTTGTAGGCTTGGGCGATCTTGCGGAATTTGTCGCCTTCGGCCGAGCCGATCAGCGATGCCAGGCGTGCCCAGCGCAGGTATTCGTCATTGGCATCGTTGATGCGCGCCTGCAACTCGCTGTTGGCGTTGCGACGGCGCTGATCTTCGCTGAGTTCGGCGCGCAGGTCGGCGCATTGCTGCTCGCCGAGCGCGGACTGTTCATGGGCCTGTTGCAGCGCTGCCGCCAGTTGCGTGCTGTCGCTAAGGTCGCTGTGTTGCGCCTGATGCTGTTGCAGGCGCTGATCGCGCTCCTGCAGCAATACTTTTGCCTGCTCCAGCGCTTTGTCGGTAGCGTTCAGTTGCAGACGCAGTTGCTCGACATGCGCGTCATCGTAAGTCAGCAGCGTGTCGAGCGCGGTATCGTCCAGCTCGGGATGCTGGCCGCGCCACTCGCTGATCTGCACATCAAGTTCAGCCAGTTCCTGCTGCAAGGATTGCTGTTGTTGCTGGGCGGACTTGAGTTCGGCAGCCAGCTGGATCAACTGGCTTTGAATCTGCTGCAGAGCCTCGGCGGCCGAGCTTTCGGTTTGCCTGGCTTGCTCGATGGCGTTTTCCAGCGCCTGTTGCCAGTGCTCGGCAGTCGCATGCTCGCCCAGCAAGCCGGTCAGTGCCTGCTGGCTGGCCTGTTGCTGCTCGCCTAGCCGGGCGACTTCCTGCGCCAGTTCGGTCTGGCGGTGCAGGCGAGTCTGCTGCTCGATTTGATGCTTTTCGATCTTCTGCTGGCGCTCGCTCTGCTCCTGCTGCTCTTCGTGTTGCTGCTCAAGTTGATCCAGACGCTGAGTCACCTGCTGCTCAAGCTGCATCACCGTTGCCGATGCATCGCTGCGCAGCCCCTCAAGCACGTGTGGCGAGACCAGCGGCGTGAATGCGCTCAGTTCTTCTTCCAGCCGCTGCCTGTCGACGTCCAGCTGCTTGAGCTGCTCGGCAACATGGCTCGCCGCGGTCTGACTGGCTTCTGTGGCTGCCTGAAGTTGCTGCTGCAAGCGGGCGGCGTCTTTCTGCAGGGTCAGCAACGCTTCCTGGCGTTGCTCGTCACGGGTGATGACTTCGCTCAGGTTATTCAATTGCTGGCTCAACCAGCTGTCACGCTTGCCTGCGTCGTGGTCGAGCAATTGAGCCGCGAGGGGATGAGATTCCAGGTCCGGTGCAAGGGTTTGATGGCGCAGGGTGAGCTGTTCGTGCTGACGCAGCAGCTCTTTCTGGCGAGCGATCACGCCGCCAACCTGCTCGCGCAATTGGTTGCGCTGTTCGGTCAGTTGGTCCACCGCCTTCTGCGCGCTGGCCTGCTCGTTGTCATCATGTTGCGTGAGGCTTTCCAGCAAAGCTTCCGGCTGATGCCAAGGGTGTTCGATGCTGCCACAGACCGGGCAGGGCTGGTCGTCCTGCAACTGGACGCGCAATTCTTCAACGCTGGCGCTGCGGGCCAGGCGTTGACGTTCCAGCAGTTGCCGGGTAACGGTCAGGGTCTGTTCGGCGACGGTCAGTTCATCACGAACGCGAATGCCTTCGCTGTTGAGCTGTTCGCGTTGCTGCTGAGCGCTTTGCTGTTGCTGCGCCAGATCGGCCAGTTGTCGGTCTACGTCCTGCTGGCTGGCCCACAGACGGGCCAGGTCTTCGAATGCGCGTTGCTGCTTGCGATTGTCCTGCAGCAGGCTGCCGAGAATCTGTACCTGTTCAGTCACCGCATCCACTTCGCAATCGGCTTCGCGGTACAGCAATTCCAGCGCGCTGCGTTGCTCGGTCAACTGTTGATCGGCCGTGCTGGCACGTTGCTGCAGTGCAGGCAGTTCACTCTGCCCGTGCTTGAGGCGGTTGGCGATCAGCGTGAGGGATTTCAGGCGGTCGCGCCAGGCGCTCCAGGCCTGAGCCAGCGGGGCCAGTTCGCTGCTGTGCTCCAGTTGCTCGGCAATACGTTCAAGGCGCTGCGAAACCTGTTGCTGCTGGTCGAGCAGAATGTGCAGGCTGGCCTGACCCTCAGTACAAAGCTGTCCGGTTTGCTGATGCAGGTCAGACACCTTGGCCAGTTCCTGGGCCAGGTGGTTCAGCGTGTTCTGTGTGTCAAAAGCCTGCTGCAACAGCGGTTTGGCGTTGCTGTGGGTTTGCTGGGCCGCCAGCAGACTGGCGTGCGCCTGGGTGCGGCGGGTCTCCAGTTGTTGCTGCTGATCTTGCAGCGAAGCCTGCTGTTGCTGATGCTGACGAATTTGTTCCGCCAGCGGGTTGAGCTGGGCGTTCAGCGTGACCCGACGCGTGAAACGGTGGCGCTGCGGGCCCAGGCGTTCCAGTTGGCCGAGGGTCTGACGTGCTCCGCTCTGGTCGTCCCAGGCCTGTTGAGTACGGGTGATCGCTTCCTGAGCGGCAAGATGTTCGTCGCGCAGGCGGTGCAGCTCGATCAGCCACTGCTGTTTGATTTCCAGTTGCCGTTGCTGTGCCTGGTGCGCCTTGAGCTGCTGCTGCGCATCGTTGAGGCGTTGCTCCAGTTCGGCCAGCAGCTCCGGAGCCAGCGGGACGATGTTGCTGGCTTGAGCAGTGAGGGTTTTAAGCGCTTCCTCGGCCTCTTTGCTCTTGCTGTAAGCGCGCCGCCCGAGCTGGCTGTAGATGGCGGTATTGGTCAGCTTCTCCAGCAGTTCGCTGCGTTCCTTGTCGTCGGCCTTGAGGAAGGCGCTGAACTCGCTCTGGGCAAGCATCACGGCACGGGTGAACTGCTCGAAGTTGAGCCCCAGACGCTGCTCGATCAGTTGCTCGAATTCACGCTTGCTCTGGTTGCTGAGCACCTGTTCGCTGTCCAGGTCGGTCAGGGTCTGGCGGCTGGCCTGCAGCTTTTTGGTCGCGTTGTCGCGTGCGCGGTTGGTTTCCCAGCGGGCGCGATAACGGCGCTGATCGATGCCGATAAAGTCCACTTCTGCGTAACCGCTGCCCGTGCCACGCCGCAGCAGGGTGCGCGGGTCGCTGGTGGTGATGTCGCCGTCGATGTCCGGGACCTTGGACTGGCCGATATTACTCAGCCGCGGAATCGCTCCGAACAGCGCCAGGCACAAGGCGTCGAGCAGGGTGCTTTTACCTGCGCCGGTCGGGCCGGTAATGGCGAACAGACCGGCGCTGGCCAGCGGCTCGGCAGTGAAATCGATTTCAAACGGCCCGGCCAGCGAGGCAAGGTTTTTCAGGCGAATGGCAAGGATTTTCATGGCTGTTCGCTCTCCTGCTGGACTTCACGCAGCAGCGTGGCGAAATCGGTCAGGGTCTGTTCGTCGACCTCGCTGCCGAAGTTGTCCTGCCAGGCACGGCTGAACAATTCCTGAGGCGTTAGCTGGTCCAGCTCGATCAGGGCGGCTTCACCCTCGTTGCCGTCGGCACTGCTTTTACCGGCGTATTCAGCACCGATGCGCACCAACCGCACGGCTTTGCCTTGCAGCGCGGTTTCGATCTGGTTGCGCAGGTCCGGTTGCGGTTCATCAAGACGCACGCGCACTTCCAGCCACGGCTGGCGGTCCGGGTCGGCAAGCAGGTCGATGTCCGGCAGCGCCTTGAGCTGTACCAGCAAATCGGCCAAGGGCGCAGGCCCCAGGCGTTGCAGGTTGACGGCGCGAGGGATGAGCAACGGCTCGACACTGGTCAGCGTCTCACCGTCGCAATTGATCTCGAGAATCTGGTGCTGATAGCTGATTTCCGAAAAGGACAGCGGGATCGGCGAGCCGCTGTAGCGAATGCGCTCTTCACCATTGACTCGTTGCGGCTTGTGCAAATGGCCAAGCGCGACATAGGTGATGCTCGGCCCGAACAGGCTGGCCGGCAGGGCTTCGGCGTTGCCGATGATTAGGCTGCGCTCGGAGTCTTCCGAGACCGAACCGCCCGCCATGTGCGCGTGGCTGATGGCGATCAGTGCCTGACCTGGCTGGCGCTTGAGGTTGGCTGCTTCGATCAGCAACTCATGAACCCGACCGATACCGCGCAGGTAGTCGTCACCCAGCGTCGGGCCGGTGACCTCGGCAGGACGCAGGAAGGGTAGCGCCAGGCACCAGGCTTTGACGTTGCCTTCGGCGTCCGGCAACGGTAGCAGCAGGCGTTCGGCGTCCAGCACACCGTCGTCCAGCCACATCACCCTGCCCAGTGCGTGTGTGCGCAAACGGCGCATCAGGGGTGCAGGGAGTTCGATACGCGAGCCGGAGTCGTGGTTGCCTGCGATCATCACGATGGTCAGCAGCGGCTGCCGTTCATGGGCGTTGACGATGAAGTCGTACAGGCGTTCCTGCGCTTTGACCGGCGGGTTGACGGTGTCGAAGATGTCGCCCGCGATCAACAGTACATCAGGTTTTCGTTCGGCCAGACGGGCCAGCAGCCAGGTCAGAAAGCAGGCGTGTTCGAAATCCCGCTCCTGACCGTGCAGGTTCTGACCCAGATGCCAGTCAGAGGTGTGAAACAGACGCATTGGTTTACCTTGTCGTGAGAGGTGTTGCCTGAGCTGCATCCTCACTTGGGATACAGCGGTGGCAACCCGGCATCGCCTGCCGGGTCCTTGATATGTTCGGCGGCGGGCAGCTTGCGCACGGCGCGCCAGAGGTCTTCACCCAGCCACAGCTTGCCGGTCTCGCTATAAAGCGCGCCGTTCAGACCGTCCAGTGCATCGGACAGCGGCACGAAACGCGCGGCCATTTCGGCCAGGGTTTCCGGCTGCTGGCGTGCCCACGCGTCGAGTGCCTGACGGGTGCCTTGAGGGTCGTTGGCCAGGCAGGCGCGTTTGAGGTCATCCAGTACGGTACGCGGGCTGGGCCCGGTCTGCACGGCCCGGGCGATTGCCGGCTGCCCGCGGGCCCGCCACCACAGGGCGAAACCGTAAAAGGTGGTGCAGGCCAGCAATAGCGTGCTCAGTTGCCACGGCCAGACCGGCGGGCCGATCACCGTCACGCCGCTCATGTCGTTGTTCACCGGCGTGTCCACTGCCAGGCCGGGGTTGCTGCTGATCTGCAGGGTACGTGCGGCCAGGCTGGTGTGTTCCAGGTGATCTTCACGGGTATTCCACCAGGTCACTTCAACCGCAGGCAGGTCAATTGCCCCGGCGCGGGTTGGCACCAGTGCCTCGCGTTCTTCGCGGGTACCGATCAGGCCGCGTTCGCTGGGCAGGTTGCGCAGCTGTGGCTGATCCGGATAACGCCGCAGGCCGGGCACTTCGGTGGGCGGCAAGGGTGGCAGTTGCGCACCGGCCAGGCCTTCGGCCTTGAGTATGAGGGTGCGGGTCAGTGAATCGCCGACCTGAGTGGTGCCGGGCTCGGGGCTCCAGCTCTCTTCAAGGCTGATACTGCGCGCCGGCAACCAGGCGACATCAGCCGGGTAGTCGGCGGGCTTGGGTTTGACGGTCAACGGCACTTCGGCGGATTTGACCCGCACCGATCGACCTGGTTGCGGGCCGAACGGGTTGGCATCCTGGCCTTGCGAGCCTTCGGCAGGTGTCTGCACCAGCGTAGCGCTGAACACTTGTGCCGGTATCTTCAGCACGCCGCTTTGCTGCGGATAGATCGCGTAGCGTGTTTCGATCACGCCATGACGCACACCATTGATCAGCTTTTCGTAGGTGCGCGAATCACCCAGTTTTTCGACCCGTGCGTCCGGTACTTGCAAAGGGCTCAGGCTGCTGTCGTCGAACAGCGACACCGAGTGGTAGACGCGCAGGGTCAGCACGGTCTGGGCCTGAACATAGACGCTGTCCTGATCGAGGCTCGCTTCGATGAAGATCGACGCCAGATGGCTGCCTGGGTCCTGGGGCTCGCTTTGCAGAACCTGTAGCGTCAGTGGCTGGCTTTTCAGCTCACCCAGTTGCAACAACGGGATCAACACGCTGCCGGTCTCGCGAGGCAGCAGGGTGACGATCCAGCGAGTGGTGGCCTGACTGCTGCCGTCCAGGGTTTTCAGGCTGTTGAGCTGGCGCGTGTCGCGCACCTCGAAACTGCTTTCCAAGGCGCTCATGTCCGGCTTGCCGAACTGCGTCACATCATCGGTTTCCAGCGTCAACTCGACAGTTTCCCCGGCGTTCAGGCGCGTGCGGTCGACGCTGGCGGTCAGTTGCGCAGCCTGCAATGACAAGCTGATCAGGCTCAGCAGCAGGCCGATCAATAAGGTGTACACGCGACTCATCGGGTCTTTTCCTGATGTTGCTGTTCGTAGCGAAATTTGCGCCGCAGCAGCTCGCCCGGATCATCCGGAATCTGCCTCAGCCACTGTTCCAGTTCCTGACGCCGCTCGCCGGTAATAGGGGTGTCTGCGGCCTGGAGCGGTGGGCGGGTAGTTTGCTCGTCGTCCGCCGATTCGCCTGAGGTGGCCTGACCGCTGACGTCTGGCGGCAGGCTCTCGCTGGCACCGGGCTGATCCGAGCGGGACGGGTTCTGATCGGCTGGCGATGCACTGCTGTTGGGGTCCTGTGACGCTTGCTGGCCTTCTTCGCCCTGATCGGCCTTGTTCTGTTCATCCTCGGCAGGCTTCTGGACATCGGCCTTGTCCAGCAGGCTTTGTACCAGCGCCCGGTTGGTTTGTGCCGCGGGAAACTCGGGCTGGCGGTCCAGGGCCTGTTCGTAGGCATCCAGTGCTGCCGCCAGCTCGCCGCTGCGCGCCAGGGCATTGCCGCGATTGTAATGGTCGGCGGCGCTGTTGCCTTCGGCAAACTGCTGGGCGGCGCTGACGTAGTCTTCGGCCTGGTAAAAGGCCACGCCTTTCCAGCGCGGGTCTTCGAAGCGTTGTGCGGCCTCGGCTGGCCGATGCTGCTCCAGTAGCCGCTGGCCCTGTTGATCGGGACGCAGCCACAGGTCCTGAAACTCGAACGCCTGGCTGTTTTGCGGAAACATGAACAGTAGCGGCAGACAGAACAGCCAGCCGCGCCGACCAGCCAGGGCTGCGATCAACAATAGCGGGAGCAGGAACCAGTGGCCCTGATCGGCCCAGGTATCGAGTTGCACGACCTGCCCGTCGCTGCTCATGTGCTGGGGGCTGGCCAGCAGGCCAAGGCTGTGCAAATCTTCTTCATCGCCTCGTGCCTGACGATAGCTGCCGCCGACCTGATCGGCGAATTCGTTGAGGCTGTTGCTGTCCAGGCGCGACACCAGAATGGCGCCCTGGTCGTCCTTGAGCAGGCTGCCGTTTTCCTGCATGACCGGCGCGCCGTCAGCCGTACCGATGCCAAGGATCAGCAACGGCGGCGATTGCCCGCGCAACGCCGTACGGATGCCCTGACGTTCCTGTTCGCTCAGTGACGAGGTGATCAGCAGAATTCGCCCTTGGCCCAGTGCGCCCTGTTTCAGCAGGTGCAGGGCTTTCTGGACCGCCAGATCGGCACGCTGGCCGGTCATGGGCATGATCGACGGCCTGATGGCTTCCAGCAGGTTATGGCTGGTGACCAGGTCATCGGACAGCGGCACCAGCGTGTGCGCGCTGCCCGCATAGACGACGATGGCGGTCTGCGCATCGCTGCGCTTTTGCAACAGGTCCAGCAGTTTGCGTTTCGCCTGTTCCAGGCGGGTGGGCGCATTGTCGGTGGCGAGCATCTGCGGGGTGAGTTCAAGTATCACCACCAGCGGATCGACCGGTTTCTGGCTGATCTGTTCGACACGCTGCCAGCTGGGGCCCAGCAACGCGAAAAGCGCCAGCAGCCATGCCAGCCCGAGTGCGACCCACGGCAGTTTACTGTTGCTGCCGCGCCCACCGTTGAGCAGTACGGCATGAAAGTGGGTCGGCAGAAGCATTTGCCAGCGCCCGGCGCGTTTCTGCCGATGCCAGAGCCGCCAGATCAACAGCGCCAGCAACGGCAGGATCAGCAGCCATTCGGGGCGAAACCAGTGCGGCCACAGAGAGGCGATCATCGCGACCTCCAGAGGCTTTTGACGCGCTCACGCCAGTTGACGGAACGCACGACGGTCAGCAGGCGTTGCAGCGCATTGTTTGGCCACAGTTCACGCAGTACCAGCAGTACGCTCAACAGCAGGGCTGTCGCCAGCGGCCATTGATAAAGCGTCTGCGCCGGACGTGCCTGGGTGGGCTGCTGGGCAACCGGTTCCAGGCTGTCCAGGGTGGCGCGAATCTTTTCCAGTTGGTCGCCGTCGCGAGCACGGAAATACTGGCCGCCACTGAGGCTGGCGATTTCCTTGAGCGTCGGCTCGTCCAGATCAAGGCTCGGATTGAGGCCGAGGACGCTTTGCAGCGCGTCCTTGTCGGGGTCCGAGCCAATACCGATGGGGTAGATTTTTACGCCTTCTTCGGCAGCCAGCCGCGCGGCAGTGATCGGATCGATCTGACCGGCGTTATTGGCACCGTCGGTGACCAGCATCAGCACGCGGCTGGTGGCCGGGCGCAAGCGCAGGCGTTTCAGGCCCAGACCGATAGCATCGCCAAGCGCAGTGTTCTTGCCTGCAATACCGATTTTTGCCTCGTCAAGCCAGACCCTTACAGTGCGCCGGTCATAGGTGAGCGGTGCCTGGACAAAAGCCTGAGTGCCAAACAGGATCAAACCGACCCGGTCGCCCTTGCGGCCCTCGAGAAAGTCACCGAGCAACTGTTGCACCAGCACCAGTCGGCTGACTTCATCGCTTTTCCACTGCATGTCGGGGTAGTCCATGGAACCGGACACGTCGACAGCCACCAGCAGGTCGCGCCCGCTGGCAGCCACTGGCAGTGGCTCGCCCAGCCATTGCGGTCGCGCGGTGGCTATCAACAGCAACAGCCAGATGAGCAGAAAGGGCGCACGCTGTCTCCAGACCGGCAGATTGGCCTTGGCGCGGCGTCCACTCAGCCCTTCGAGTTCACTGAGAAAACTGACCTTTAGCGCCGGCTCGCCGCTGTCGGCCATGGGCAGCAGGGCGCGCATCAGCCACGGCAGCGGCAGCAGGGCGAAAACCCAGGGCCAGACGAACTCAAACATGTTTGCGGATCCAGGTATCAACCGCCTGGGTCAGCCCGGTGATGGCCTTGTCGTCCAGCTTGCACTCGGGTTTGTAGGCACCTTCGACCAGAATCATCCAGCGCGTCAGGCCTGCCGCCGGGCAGCGGTTGTCGAGGAACGCCAGCCATTTTCGGCCGTTCAGCGTGTGGCTCTGGCTGTGCGGATAATGGTTGCGGCACAGGCGTTTGAGCAGGCCGTTGATCTGCTGCAGCCAGGCACCTGCCGGGGCGCCATCGTAGGGCTTGGGCAAGCTGGCGAGTTCCGCCAGGGCGGCGAGGCGAACCGGGTCCAGCGGTTGTTCGCTGCGAACCTTGCGCGCCTTGACCGGCAGCAGTACACGCAAACGCCACAGGCCCCAGCCCACTGCCGGGATCAGCAACAGCAGCAGCCACCACCCCGGGGCAAGCGGCCAAAAGCCGACGGCTTCGGGAGCAATCAGCGGCTCGAGCTGATCAAGCGGATTCATTTGCGCTTCACCGGACGCTTTGCGTTGAGGTATTCGCGCAATTGTTCAACGAGTTCCGCCTGGGTGCTCAAGGGCATTAGCAATACCCGCAGTTTCTGCGCCAGCAATTCCCAGCGCGCAGAGCGGTCTTCGCCCTGTTGCCGGTAGGCGCGGCGCAGTTCGGGGTTGAGGGTATCGAGTTCCAGCTGCGCGCCGCGTTCGGCAAAGCGCAGCAGGCCCGCAGCGGGCAGCGCACGGTCCAGTGGGTCGGACAATGGCAGCAACAGCAGGTCGCTGTGGCGTGACAGCAGGCTCAACTGTTGTTCGGCAGCATCGGAAAGGGCGCGTTCGTCGCACAACACGATGACCAGGCTGCCAGGGCGCAGCACTTCCCTAGCGCGACGCAGCGCAGTGCCGAAGGCATCGCGGTCTGCCGGGATCTCGGTGTGCAGTGACTGATTGACCCGCACCAGTCGGTTGAGCAACTGCAACAGGCTTTGTTTGCTGCGTCGGGGCTTGATCTCGTAGTGCTCGTTATCGCCGAACACCAGCCCGCCGACCCGGTCGTTGTGTTCCAGCGCGGCCCAGCCGATCAGCGCGGCAGCCTGGGCCGCGAGTACCGACTTGAACATCAGGCCGGAGCCGAAGAACAGTCGACGGCTTTGCTCCACCAGAATGAAAATCGGCCGCTCGCGTTCTTCGTGGAACAGCTTGGTGTGCGGCTCCTGAGTGCGTGCGGTCACTCGCCAGTCGATGCTGCGCACGTCGTCGCCAGCCTGATAGACCCGCACCTGATCGAAATCCACGCCGCGCCCGCGCAGTTTGGAATGGTGCAGGCCGATCAACGGGCTGCGTTGGCTGGGCGTAGAGAACAGCTGCACTTCCCGCACCCGATGACGCATTTCGATCAGCTCGCTGAGGCTGACGCGGATGCCCGGCTGGGGGATCAGGTAGGGTTGCATGGGCTCAGGCGACGGCCACGACGTCGAGGATGCGCTGAATCACGCGATCCTGATCGATACCGGCAGCTTCGGCTTCGAACGACAGGATGATCCGGTGGCGCAATACATCGAACAGCACTGCCTGAATGTCTTCGGGGCTGACGAAGTCACGTCCGGCCAGCCAGGCATGTGCGCGGGCGCAGCGGTCCAGCGAAATGGAACCACGCGGGCTGGCACCGTAGGCAATCCACTCGGCCAGTTCCGGGTCGAATTTGGCCGGGGTCCGGGTGGCCATGACCAGTTGCACCAGGTACTCCTCGACCGCATCGGCCATGTACAGGCCGAGAATTTCCTTGCGTGCGGCAAAGATCGCCTGCTGGCTGACACGGCGTTCCGGCTTGGTTTCGCCATTCAGGGCTTCGCCACGCGCCTGTTGCAGGATCTTGCGTTCGACGGCGGCATCCGGGAAACCGATCTTGACGTGCATCAGAAAGCGATCGAGCTGAGCTTCTGGCAACGGGTAGGTGCCTTCCTGCTCAATGGGGTTCTGGGTGGCCATGACCAGAAACAGCGGTGACAGGTCGTAGGTGCTGCGGCCCACGCTCACCTGGCGTTCGGCCATGGCTTCGAGCAGCGCTGACTGAACCTTGGCCGGCGCACGGTTGATTTCGTCGGCCAGTACCAGATTGTGGAAGATCGGCCCTTGCTGGAATACGAAACTGCCGGTTTCCGGGCGATAGATTTCCGTACCGGTGATGTCGGCAGGCAGCAGGTCGGGGGTGAACTGAATGCGGTGGAACTGTGCTTCGATGCCTTCTGCCAGTTCCTTGATGGCCTTGGTCTTGGCCAGGCCGGGTGCGCCTTCGACCAGCATGTGACCGTCGGCAAGCAGGGCGATGAGCAGGCGTTCGATCAGCTTTTCCTGGCCAAGGATCTGCGTTGAAAGAAAGGTTCGCAGCGCAATCAGCGCTTCACGATGTTCCATCGGTGACGGTTCCTGGCAGGGTGATCAGCTGTGTCTGGTGACTGCTGAGCTGGGGGCGATACTTTAATCCATCCAGGCAGGTATCGACTAACGACTACCGCGTTTTTTATTGCATTTAGAGACGCATACGTCATTTAACTGGGAATTGCCCTACATGTTCTGTGTATGGGCGTGTAGGACGACAGGGTCAGGCCGTCGAATGCGGCAGGGTTAGAGCCGATAGAATTCAGCTGCGTTATCCCACAACGCCTGACGGGCGCCGCCTTCACCCAGTGCGTCGATCAGCAATTCGATATCGTCAGGCTGGAAAGGGCGGGGCGCTCGCGTGGAGGGCAGGTCAGTGCCGAACATCAACGCATTCGGATTGGCGGCATGGATATCCCTGAGTGCTTCGCGCACCGGGAAGTCAACGCGTCCAAAACCACAGGCCTTGACCCGCACACCGCGCTCGGCAAGACGCAGCACCACGGGCAATCCTTCGGCGCTCAATCCCAGGTGATCGATGCTGATCGCTGGCAATTTCAGCAGACGGGTTTCTATTTCCGCCAGTTCTCGGGAGTCGATGTACAGCTCCGAATGCCAGCCTGCGCGTTCATGCACTCGCACGGCCAGCGCTTCCAGCTGGTCGAGCTGCTCCGAGCCGCCGCGCTTGAGATTGAAACGCAGGGCGCGCACGCCTGCGGCATTGAGGGTGTCCAGTTCAGTATCGGTGACACTGGCGGGCAGTTGAGTGACACCGACGAAGCCCGGCCCCAGCAAGCGCAGCGCCTGAAGTAAATAACCCTGATCAAAGCCCTGAAAGGACCCGGACACCACCGCGCCGCCCTGAACGCCCAGCGGCTGGACCGTCGCAAGGTAGTCTCCGACGCCGAACGGGTCCGGCAGGTAGCCGTTATTGGCGATCAGCGGGAAGTGCGGGTCGATGATATGGCAGTGGGCGTCGAAAATGCGGTTCATGACGGGCTCCTGTACGGCGAAGTACTCACTCTAGCGGTTTTGCCCGTTAACTGATCGTGCTGGTGTACTCGCCCACGTTTTCAAGAATGATCTGTAGCGTGTGGTGAACATCCTGCAGCTCGGCTGCGTCGGTGCCGTGCAGAATTTCATACTGGTGGTGGCCATCGAGCTGCTTCGCGTCCTCCGGGGTGATTTCCACCAACAGGCGCTCGGCACTGAAGCTGACTTTCAGGCTGGACACATTCAGTGACTTTTCATCGCTGACAGTGATTTCCACTTCGTTCTCGTCCGGGAAGCGGGTCAGGGAAAACAGCACGCCGTTCTCTGCGTGGCAGCAAAGCAGCGCCATGTCGTCGTATTCGTCGTCGCACGGGTTGGCGATGAGGCTGGCGGTCTTGATTTGCATGATGGGGCTCCGGGTCTTGGCAACTGAGGCGTCAGGGGGATTTTGCCAGTCCCGAGTAAATTTTGTCGGGGATGTTTGGCACCATCGTGCGGATTTTAACGCGACCTGATGACCGAATATGTCGCAGCCTCGTAAGCAGCACGCCGTCAGCTCTCGTTAAGCTGCATGGCAGACGAGTGGTGTACGGTGTCGGATGCGCGCAGTTTTTTATTCCCGCATTCAAATGTGACTACCCTGACACAGCGCGCGTTAGTACTTTAGCTTTACACTCGATCAGGTTATGCCCACGCAAGTGAATGTAAGGGCACACCGGTCGCAACACCTTCTTCAAGCCTCCCCAATAAAAGCCAAAGCGGAGTACCACAGATGGCGTTCTTCACCGCAGCCAGCAAGGCCGACTTCCAGCATCAACTGCAAGCGGCACTGGCTCAGCACATCAGCGAACAGGCACTGCCACAAGTGGCGCTGTTTGCCGAGCAATTCTTCGGCATCATTTCCCTCGACGAACTCACCCAGCGGCGTCTGTCCGACCTGGCAGGCTGCACCTTGTCCGCATGGCGCCTGCTGGAGCGTTTCGAGCACGCTCACCCGCAGGTCCGGGTCTACAACCCTGATTACGAGCGCCACGGCTGGCAGTCGACTCATACTGCCGTTGAAGTGCTGCATCACGACCTGCCGTTTCTGGTCGACTCCGTGCGTACCGAGCTGAACCGTCGCGGTTACAGCATCCACACCCTGCAGACCACCGTACTGAGCGTGCGTCGCGGCGCTGCTGGCGAACTGTTGGAGCTGCTGCCCAAGGGCACCACCGGCGAGGACGTGCTGCAGGAATCGCTGATGTACCTGGAGATCGACCGCTGCGCCAACGTCAGCGAGTTGAATGTGCTGGCTCGCGAGCTGGGGCAGGTGCTGGGCGAGGTACGTGCTGCCGTCGAAGACTTCGGGCCGATGAAAGCGCGTCTGCATGAGCTGCTGGCCAGTATCGATGCCAACGAATCCAATACCGACGTCGAAGAGAAGGCCGAGATCAAGGTCTTCCTGCAATGGCTGGTGGATAACCACTTCACCTTTCTGGGTTATGAAGAGTTTGAAGTACGCAACGACGCCGAAGGCGGCCAGTTGGTGTATGACGAGTCGTCTTTCCTGGGGCTGACCCGACTGTTACGCCCCGGTCTGACCCGCGAAGAGCTGCACATCGAAGACTACGCAGTGAAATACCTGCAAGAGCCGGTGCTGCTGTCGTTTGCCAAGGCGGCGCATCCAAGCCGCGTACACCGTCCTGCCTATCCGGATTACGTGTCGATCCGGCAGATCGATGCCTCGGGCAAGGTCATCAAGGAATGTCGCTTCATGGGCCTGTACACCTCGTCGGTGTATGGCGAGAGCGTACGGCAGATCCCGTACATCCGTCGCAAGGTCGCAGAAGTCGAGCGCCGTTCCGGTTTCGACGCCAAGGCGCACCTGGGCAAGGAGTTGGCGCAGGTCGTCGAAGTGCTGCCCCGTGACGACTTGTTCCAGACGCCGGTGGACGAGTTGTTCACTACGGTCATGTCCATCGTGCAGATTCAGGAGCGCAACAAGATTCGCGTGTTCCTGCGCAAGGACCCATACGGCCGTTTCTGCTACTGCCTGGCTTATGTGCCGCGCGACGTGTATTCAACCGAAGTGCGCCAGAAGATCCAGCAGGTATTGATGGATCGCCTGAAAGCCAGCGATTGCGAGTTCTGGACGTTCTTCTCTGAATCCGTGCTGGCGCGTGTGCAGTTGATCCTGCGGGTCGATCCGAAGGTCAATCTGGACATCGACGTTGCCCAGCTGGAAAACGAAGTCATTCAGGCCTGTCGCTCGTGGAAAGACGACTACGCCAGTCTTGTGGTCGAGAGCTTTGGCGAGGCCCACGGCACCAACGTGCTGGCCGATTTCCCGAAAGGTTTCCCGGCCGGCTACCGCGAGCGCTTTGCTGCGCATTCGGCGGTGGTCGACATGCAGCACGTGCTGAGCCTGAGCGAAACCAATCCGCTGGTGATGAGCTTCTATCAGCCACTGGCTGGTGGCCGCCAGCAATTGCATTGCAAGCTGTATCACGCCGACACACCGCTGGCACTGTCCGATGTGTTGCCGATTCTTGAAAACCTCGGTCTGCGTGTACTGGGCGAGTTCCCGTATCGCCTGCACCACGCCAATGGTCGCGAATTCTGGATTCATGACTTCGCCTTTACCTATGGCGAAGGTCTGAACCTCGATATTCAACAGCTCAATGACACCTTGCAGGATGCGTTCGTGCATATCGTGCGCGGCGACGCCGAAAACGATGCGTTCAACCGTCTGGTGCTGACTGCCGGTCTGCCTTGGCGCGACGTGGCGCTGCTGCGTGCCTATGCGCGCTATCTGAAGCAGATTCGTCTGGGCTTCGATCTGGGCTACATCGCCAGCACGCTGAACAACCACACCGACATTGCCCGCGAGCTGACGCGTCTGTTCAAGACCCGTTTCTACCTGGCGCGCAAGCTGGGTTCCGACGATCTGGATGACAAGCAGCTGCGTCTGGAACAGGCGATTCTGACTGCCCTGGACGACGTTCAGGTGCTCAACGAAGACCGCATCCTGCGTCGTTATCTGGACCTGATCAAGGCGACCCTGCGGACCAACTTCTATCAGGCTGATGCCAACGGGCAGAGCAAGGGCTATTTCAGCTTCAAGTTCAACCCGCGCCTGATCCCCGAATTGCCAAAGCCGGTGCCCAAGTTTGAAATCTTCGTCTACTCGCCGCGCGTCGAAGGCGTGCACCTGCGCTTCGGCAACGTGGCGCGTGGCGGCCTGCGCTGGTCTGATCGCGAAGAAGACTTCCGTACCGAAGTGCTGGGCCTGGTAAAAGCCCAGCAGGTGAAGAACTCGGTCATCGTGCCGGTCGGCGCGAAGGGCGGTTTTGTGCCGCGCCGTCTGCCGACCACTGGCAACCGTGATGAGGTGCAGGCTGAAGCGATTGCCTGCTACCGCATCTTCATCTCGGGGCTGCTGGACATCACCGACAACCTCAAGGAAGGCGTGCTGGTACCGCCGGTCAATGTGGTGCGTCATGACGATGATGACCCGTATCTGGTAGTCGCAGCCGACAAGGGCACCGCTACCTTTTCCGACATCGCCAACGGCATCGCCATCGACTACGGCTTCTGGCTGGGTGACGCGTTCGCGTCCGGTGGTTCGGCCGGTTATGACCACAAGAAGATGGGCATCACCGCCAAGGGCGCGTGGGTAGGCGTGCAGCGTCACTTCCGTGAGCGCGACATCAATGTCCAGCAGGACAGCATCAGTGTGATCGGCATCGGCGACATGGCCGGTGACGTGTTCGGCAACGGCTTGCTGATGTCCGACAAGCTGCAACTGGTTGCCGCATTCAACCACCTGCACATTTTCATCGATCCGAATCCGGACCCGGCCAGCAGCTTTGTCGAGCGTCAGCGCCTGTTCAATCTGCCGCGCTCGTCCTGGACCGACTACGACACCAGCATCATGTCCGCTGGCGGCGGGATCTTCCCGCGCAGCCTGAAGAGTATCGCCATCACCGAACAGATGAAGGCGCGCTTCGATATCAAGGCCGACAAGCTGACCCCGACCGAACTGCTGCATGCGCTGCTCAAGGCGCCGGTCGATCTGTTGTGGAACGGCGGTATCGGCACGTACGTGAAGTCCAGCGAAGAATCGCATGCCGATGTGGGCGACAAGGCCAACGATGCGCTGCGCGTCGATGGCAACGAGCTGCGCTGCAAGGTGGTGGGCGAGGGTGGCAACCTGGGCATGACCCAGCTGGGCCGTGTCGAGTTCGGCCTCAATGGCGGCGCGACCAACACCGACTTCATCGACAACGCCGGTGGTGTGGACTGCTCCGACCACGAAGTGAACATCAAGATCCTGCTCAACGAGGTGGTGCAGGCCGGTGACATGACCGGGAAGCAGCGCAACCAGCTGCTCGAAAGCATGACCGACGAAGTGGGCCACCTGGTGCTGGGTAACAACTACAAGCAGACTCAGGCACTGTCGTTGGCAGCACGCCGTGCTTACGAGCGGATTGCTGAATACAAGCGTCTGATGAATGACCTGGAGGCCCGTGGCAAGCTCGACCGCGCCATTGAGTTCCTGCCTGCTGAAGAGCAGATCGCCGAGCGGGTGGCGGCCAAACAGGGCTTGAGCCGTGCCGAACTGTCGGTATTGATCTCATACAGCAAGATCGACCTCAAGGAAGCGTTGCTGGAATCCCGTGTGCCGGATGACGATTATCTGGCGCGCGATATGGAAACTGCATTCCCGCCATCGCTGGGGGCCAGATTTTCAACGGCCATGCGCAGTCATCGTCTGAAACGCGAGATCGTCAGCACCCAGATCGCCAACGATCTGGTCAACCACATGGGCATCACCTTCGTGCAGCGGCTCAAGGAGTCGACCGGCATGAGTGCTGCGGCTGTGGCTGGTGCTTACGTGATTGTGCGCGACATCTTCCACCTGCCGCACTGGTTCCGTCAGATCGAAGCGCTGGACTACAAGGTTTCCGCCGAGATCCAGCTGGCGCTGATGGATGAACTGATGCGTCTTGGGCGTCGTGCAACGCGCTGGTTCCTGCGCAGTCGTCGCAACGAGCTGGATGCCGGTCGTGACGTGGCGCACTTCGGTCCGCACCTCGCCGCACTGGGCCTCAAGCTTGACGAGTTGCTGGAAGACGGGCCTACCCGCGAGATATGGCAGACGCGTTATCAGGCTTATGTCGAAGCCGGTGTGCCGGAACTGCTGGCGCGTATGGTGGCGGGTACGACGCACCTGTACACGCTGCTGCCGATCATCGAAGCCTCCGACGTGACCGGGCAGAACGCTGCCGACGTGGCCAAGGCGTACTTTGCCGTGGGCAGCGCGCTGGACATCACCTGGTACTTGCAACAGATCAGCAGCCTGCCGGTGGAAAACAACTGGCAGGCCCTGGCGCGTGAAGCGTTCCGTGACGATGTCGACTGGCAACAGCGGGCGATCACCGTGTCGGTCCTGCAAATGGCTGACGGTCCTTCGGAGATCGATGCGCGTCTGGCCCTGTGGCTGGAGCAGCACTCGCTGATGGTCGAGCGCTGGCGTGCCATGCTGGTCGAGCTTCGTGCGGCAAGCGGCACGGATTACGCCATGTACGCCGTTGCCAACCGTGAGCTGCTGGACCTGGCCATGAGTGGGCAGGCCCTGACGGTCTGACCGCTGTCGTAGCAAGGCCGTAAGCAAAAAAACCGCATCGAAAGATGCGGTTTTTTTGTGCGTGGTTACAGGCTTCAGGCTGTCGATCAAGCCGCTGACAGGTGCTCGTACAGAATCGTCGCGCCGACGATGATCAATACGATGCCGCCGACGATTTCAGCGCGCTTGCCGACCATGGTGCCGAGCACTCGGCCCAACATCACCCCGATGGTGACCATTACCGTGGTTGCCAAGCCAATCGCCAGGGCGGCAATCACGATATTGACGTCGACAAATGTCAGACCTACGCCGACCGCCAGTGCATCGATGCTGGTGGCGAATGCGGTGACGGCGAGAATCCAGAACGAGTGCTGGCCGGGTTTTTCCTGTTCTTCATCGTCATCGTGTTTGATGCCGTTGTAGATCATGTGCAGGCCCAGTACCAGCAACAAGGTGAAGGCAATCCAGTGGTCCCAGCTTTCAGCGAAGCGGGCGGCGACCTGACCGATGCCCCAACCGATCACCGGGGTGATGGTCTCGATAGCGCCGAATATCAAACCGGTACGCAACGCTTCGATAAAGCGCGGTTTATGCAGGCTTGCTCCTTTACCAAGGGCCGCAGCAAAGGCGTCCGTGGACATGGCAAGCGCGAGAAAGAGGAGGGAAATCGGGTTCACGGTTATATCCAGTCGGGCTATGAGTCAACGACGCAACCACACGCCCGACTTTAGGCATGGATGCATCGTTGGTCTCGCCAACCAGAAGGTGTCCGCACCACGGCATGCAGCCGAGAATGTTGATGCGAACGCTCAGTGACCGGAGTCAAGAGCAGGCTACTCCCCAACAAGGGTCGCTACTATAGCCATCCGAATGTGAAAAATATATGTACGAGGGTGATTCAAACAAAAAAAACCCCATCACGAGGATGGGGTTCTTTTAACGCCTGCTTTCGTGCTTACACTTGAACGGCCGGGATGTTGGCGTTCGCAGCGGCTTCACGGAACTCGGCGATCTGATCGAAGCTCAGGTAGCGGTACACGTCCGCTGCCATGGTGTCGATCTGGTTGGCGTAGCCCATGTACTCTTCGACGGTCGGCAGGCGACCCAGAATCGAAGCAACGGACGCCAGCTCGGCGGAGGCCAGGTAGACGTTCGCGCCGTCACCCAGACGGTTCGGGAAGTTACGGGTCGACGTCGACACTACGGTCGAGTTCGGTTCCACGCGTGCCTGGTTACCCATGCACAGCGAGCAGCCCGGCATTTCCATACGCGCGCCAGCCTTACCGTAGATGCCGTAGTAGCCTTCTTCGGTCAGTTGGTGAGCGTCCATCTTGGTCGGCGGCGACAGCCACAGACGCGTCGGCAGCTGGCCCTTGACCTGATCCAGCAACTTGCCCGCAGCGCGGAAGTGGCCGATGTTGGTCATGCAGGAGCCGATGAACACTTCGTCGATCTTCTCGCCCTGTACCGAAGACAGCAGGCGGGCATCGTCCGGGTCGTTCGGCGCGCAGAGCACAGGCTCTTTGACGTCGGCCAGATCGATTTCGATGATTTCGGCGTACTCGGCGTCCTTGTCGGCTTCCAGCAGCTCCGGGTTGGCAACCCAGGCTTCCATCGCCTGAGCACGACGCTCCAGGGTGCGCGGATCACCGTAACCCTGTTCGATCATCCAGCGCAGCAGGGTGATGTTCGAATTCAGGTATTCAATGATCGGCTCTTTGGCCAGCTTGATGGTGCAACCGGCAGCCGAACGCTCGGCAGAGGCGTCAGACAGCTCGAAAGCCTGCTCGATGCTCAGGTTGTCGAGGCCTTCGATTTCCAGGATGCGGCCGGAGAATGCGTTCTTCTTGCCTTTCTTCTCTACGGTCAGCAGGCTAGCCTGAATGGCGTAGTAAGGAATGGCGTGAACCAGGTCGCGCAGGGTGATGCCGGGTTGCATCTTGCCCTTGAAGCGAACCAGGATCGACTCAGGCATGTCCAGCGGCATGACGCCGGTAGCAGCGGCAAACGCCACCAGACCGGAACCGGCCGGGAAGGAGATACCGATCGGGAAGCGGGTGTGCGAGTCGCCACCGGTGCCGACGGTGTCCGGCAGCAGCATGCGGTTCAGCCAGCTGTGGATGATGCCGTCGCCTGGACGCAGGGAAACGCCGCCGCGGGTCATGATGAAGTCAGGCAGCGTGTGGTGCGTCTTGACGTCGATAGGCTTTGGATAGGCTGCAGTGTGGCAGAACGACTGCATGACCAGGTCGGTCGAGAAGCCCAGGCATGCCAGGTCTTTCAACTCGTCGCGGGTCATCGGGCCAGTGGTGTCCTGGGAACCGACGGTGGTCATCTTCGGCTCGCAGTAGGTGCCAGGACGAACGCCTGCAACGCCGCACGCCTTGCCGACCATCTTCTGCGCCAGGGTGTAACCCTTGGTGCTTTCGGCTGGCTGGTCAGGGGTCTTGAACAGGTCGAACTCAGGCAGGCCCAGTTCGGCGCGCGCCTTGCTGGTCAGGCCGCGACCGATGATCAGCGGAATACGACCGCCTGCGCGAACTTCGTCGAGCAGCACCGGGGTCTTCATTTCGAAGGTGGTGATGACTTCGTCGCTGTCGTGCTTGCACACCTTGCCGGCGTACGGGTAGACGTCGATCACGTCACCCATGTTGATGTTCGAGACATCGAATTCGATCGGCAGGGCGCCAGCATCTTCCATGGTGTTGTAGAAGATCGGGGCAATCTTGCTGCCGAAGCAGAAACCACCGGCACGCTTGTTCGGCACGTAAGGAACGTCGTCGCCGAAGAACCACAGTACCGAGTTGGTTGCCGATTTACGCGAGGAACCGGTACCGACCACGTCGCCGACGTAGGCAATAGGGAAACCCTGACCGCGCATTTCTTCGATCTGTTTCATCGGGCCGATAGAGCCCTGAACGTCTGGAACGATGCCGTCACGGGCCATTTTCAGCATGGCAAGGGCGTGCAGCGGGATATCCGGACGGGACCAGGCATCAGGTGCCGGGGACAGGTCATCGGTGTTGGTTTCGCCGGTGACCTTGAAGACGCGCAGGCTGATCTTGTCGGCCAGCGTCGGACGCTTCTTGAACCACTCGCCGTCAGCCCAGGACTGCAGGACAGCCTTGGCGTGAGCGTTGCCGTTTTTGGCTTTTTCGGCCACGTCGTGGAAGGCATCGAACATCAGCAGGGTGTGCTTGAGCTGTTCGGCGGCGACCGGCGCGAGGGTGGCGTCGTCGAGCAGTTCAACCAGGGTGACGATGTTGTAGCCGCCCTGCATGGTGCCCAACAGTTCGGTTGCACGTTTTTTGTCGATCAGGGGAGAAGTGGCTTCGCCCTTGGCCAGGGCAGACAGGAAACCGGCCTTTACGTAAGCGGCTTCGTCAACGCCTGGCGGAACGCGGTTGGTGATCAGATCGACAAGGAAAGCTTCTTCGCCAGCCGGGGGATTCTTCAGCAGCTCGACCAGGCCTGCAGTTTGTTCGGCGTTAAGCGGCTGGGGCACGATGCCCTGGGCGGCACGCTCTTCGATGTGTTTACGGTAGGCTTCAAGCACAGTATTAACCCTCATCAGTGGTCCCAAATGGGTGTCCGGGACGCTCATCCAGAAATCGTCCGTACCCACGCAAGGCTTATTGAGCCTTGTTGGCAGGGTGTCGGCGATTCCTAACAGAAGCTGTTTTCAAAGTTTTACGCCTGCAGAACGGGGGGAGTGACGGTCGACACGGCCATTCTTGATGAGGGAATGGCCTGTCGACGCCGCAATGCGGGGTTAACCTGACTGTGCTCGTGACGCTTTGAAAACAGCTTCCAACGGACATTGGCGCCTTAAAAGGCTCGCTGATTCTACGCCAAAACTTCGCTAAAGGTAAGTTAGCCCCTACATCTTCGGGGGTGAACTTGCTTAGACAAAGGGCTAACATTAGCCCCTGTTTCGCCTTCCCCAGTCCTGCCTGACATGCCCGATTACATTATCAAAACCCCCTGCGTCGGCCTTTGCTCCACTGTTTATGGGGACCTGGTGTGCCGTGGCTGCAAGCGGTTCCACCACGAGGTCATCCACTGGAACGGCTATAACGAGGATGAAAAAAGAGCGGTATGGCTGCGTCTGGAACAATTGCTGGTCCAGGTGATGACTGCCAAGCTTGAAGTCTTCGATGCCGACAAGCTGCGCGCGCAGCTCACCCAGCGCAAGATCCGTTTCGTGCCGCATCAGTCCGAGTATTGCTGGGCCTACCAGTTGATCGCGCGCGGCGCACGGGTCATTAGTCAGGTTGAGGCCTACGGCTTTGTGCTGCTGCCGGAGTTTCGTGACTGGACGCTGCCGGAATTGCGCGATGCGATCGATCGCGAGTTTTTCCTGCTGTCCGAGGCGCATTATCAGCGTTACATCGCACCGGGCTTTCTGCGCGATGCGTTCGGGGCCTGATCAGGCAGCCGTCCTTCATTGCATGCATTTGTATCGCGAGGCATCGTCGCTCCTCGTATAATGCCGGGCTTTGTCTCTCTGTCATTCTGTGAGCTTATGTACCCGATCCCCGAAATCGAAGCCTTCCTGCTTTGCCGCACCCCCGACAGCTGGGTTCAGGCCGCGTTGCGCAACCTGGATATCTTGCTGATCGACCATGCGAACAATGAGAAGAAGGCGGCCGGGGCTGCGTTTCAGTTCATGTTTCAGTACAACGACAAGTTCGACCTGTTGAGCAAGATGTCGCGTCTGGCTCGGGAAGAGCTGCGCCATTTCGAGCAAGTGATCAGCATCATCAGAAAGCGCCAGATCCCTATGGCCAACATCAGCTCGGCGCGTTATGCCGGAGCGCTGCGCAAACTTGTGCGCAATCACAATCCTTACCGACTGACCGACGCGCTGATCGTCGGTGCCATTGTCGAGGCCCGTTCCTGTGAGCGCTTCGCTGCGCTGGTGCCTCACCTGGACGAAGAGCTGGCCAAATTCTACGGCGGCCTGCTGAAATCCGAAGCGCGGCATTTTCAGGATTATCTCAAGCTGGCTTACAGCTACGGCGACAAGGCTGATGTCGATGCCAAGATCGAGGAAATCCGTCTGGCCGAGCGTGAGCTGATCGAAAGCCCTGACGAAGAGTTTCGCTTTCACAGTGGTGTGCCCTTCGCCGCCTGATTCCCCGCGCGCACCTTCAAAAACGACCGCCTTGCCAGCGGTCGTTTTTTTATGGGTATTTAGTAAGCAAGCTAATAAATGCTTTGACAACGGCTGCCTAGGCAGTAATATTTTGCAATCACTGCCTAGGCAGCTATCTGGATGATTTTTTGAAACATTTCAGCCCCGACAATTTCGATTCCAGCCTGATCGGGCTGCTGGTCGGTCGTACCAATGCGCTCAAAGACCGCATGCTCGACAAGTACCTGCTGCCTTATGACGTGACGTTCGCGCAGTTCAAGGTGCTGATCATCATTGCCCAGTTCTCGACTGACACCCCTGTGGAATTGTGTCGTCACCTGTCGCTGGACAGCGGTTCGATGACCCGCATGCTCGATCGTCTGGAGCAGAAAGGGCTGGTTGTGCGCCAGCGGTCAGCGACTGATCGTCGCCAGGTGCGCCTGGCGCTGACGGAGCAGGGGCAGGCGCTCTCGGACCTGCTGCCGCAGATTGGTGCGGACGCCATGAATGACACCTTTGCCGCGCTCGACAGTGGTGAGGTCGAGACCCTGACAAGGATTCTCACCAAGGTACTGGTGGCCGCCGATGACCACATCACCCTGACTCGTCTGAGCTTCAACCCCAAAGCTAAAAGCTGAGCGGCAGACCTGTCGGCAGGCGTGCGCCTGCCGCTCGTTCCTGTCTCGCCGCTTCGCTGATAAAAAGGTAACTGCCATGGCCACTGCCGCCACTGAAAACACATCTGCCCCGTCCTCACAGCAAACGCCGAAGCCCGGCAAGCGCAAGTTCCTGCTGATCGGGCTCGCCGTCATCGTCGTGATTCTTGGTTTGGCCATCTGGGCCTGGTACGAGTTTTACGGCCAATGGAGCGAAGAGACCGACGACGCCTACGTGAATGGCAATGTCGTCGAAATCACCCCGTTGGTTACCGGAACCGTTATCAGCATTGGTGCCGACGACGGGGATCTGGTGCACGAAGGGCAGGTGCTGCTCAAATTCGACCCGAGCGATGCCGAAGTTTCGCTGCAAAGCGCCGAGGCCAATCTGGGTAAGGTTGTGCGTCAGGTGCGTGGTTTGTACAGCAATGTCGATGGCATGAAGGCACAACTGGCTGCGCAGCGCACCGCCGTGCAGACCGCTCAGGAGAACTACAACCGTCGGCGCAGTCTGGCTGCGGGCGGGGCGATTTCCCAGGAAGAGCTGTCGCATTCCAGAGACAGCCTGACCAGCGCGCAAAGTGAGTTGAACAACATTCAGCAGCAGTTGAGCACCAGCGTGGCGCTGGTCGATGACACGGTTGTTTCTTCACATCCCGACGTCAAGGCTGCTGCCTCCCAGTTGCGTCAGGCCTTTCTGGCCAATGCACGCAGTACGCTGGTAGCGCCGGTCACCGGTTATGTGGCCAAGCGCAGCGTGCAACTGGGCCAGCGCATCCAGCCGGGCACCGCGACCATGGCTGTGATCCCGCTGGATCAGTTGTGGATCGATGCCAACTTCAAGGAAACCCAACTGGGCAAGATGCGCATCGGTCAACCGGTGGAGATCAGCTCCGACCTGTATGGCAGCGATGTGAAGTACAGCGGCACCATCGACAGCCTGGGCGCAGGCACCGGCAGTGCCTTTGCGCTGTTGCCGGCACAGAACGCGACGGGTAACTGGATCAAGATCGTCCAGCGTGTGCCGGTCCGTGTACATATCAACCCTGAAGAGCTGGCGAAGCATCCGTTGCGCATCGGTCTGTCGACCACCGTCGAGGTCAATCTGCATGACCAGAGCGGTCCGGTGCTGGCGCAACAGCCGCGCAAGCAGGCCGCTTTCAGCACTCAGGTTTACGCCACGCAGCTTGCCGACGCTGATGCGTTGATCGCCCGTCTGATTCACGAGAACAGTGCTTCCAGTGGCAAGACTGCCGTTCAGCGCTGAACCGCCAATCCGTGAACCCCGACCACTTGGCCGGGGTGTCGCACTCGTCTTCAGGGATTTGCGATGAGCAACAACGCCCCCGCTTCTTTTACCCCGCCAAGCCTGTTGCTGTGCACCATCGGTCTGTCGCTGGCGACCTTCATGCAGGTGCTCGATACCACGATTGCCAACGTGGCGTTGCCGACCATCGCCGGCAACCTGGGGGTCAGCTCCGAGCAGAGCACCTGGGTGATTACCTCGTTCGCAGTCAGCAACGCGATTGCCTTGCCGCTGACCGGCTGGCTCAGTCGCCGCTTTGGTGAGGTGAAGCTGTTTCTGTGGGCAACCATTCTGTTCGTGATGGCGTCGTTTTTGTGTGGCATTTCCCAGTCCATGCCGGAACTGGTGGGGTTCCGGGCGTTGCAGGGCATGGTGGCCGGTCCTCTGTATCCGATGAGCCAGACATTGCTGATCGCGGTTTATCCTCCGGCGAAAAGGGGCATGGCGCTGGCATTGCTGGCGATGGTGACGGTGGTTGCGCCTATCGCCGGGCCGATCCTCGGTGGCTGGATCACTGACAGTTACAGTTGGCCGTGGATTTTCTTTATCAACATCCCCATCGGCCTGTTTGCGGTACTGGTGGTGCGTTCGCAGATGGCTAAAAGGCCGGTCAGCACTGCTCATCAACCGCTGGATTACATCGGCTTGCTGGCCTTGATTGTCGGTGTCGGCGCGCTGCAGATAGTGCTCGACAAGGGCAATGATCTGGACTGGTTCGAGTCGAACTTCATCATCTTCGGTTCGCTGATTTCGCTGGTTGCGCTGGTCGTCTTCGTGATCTGGGAAATGACCGACAAGCACCCGATCGTTAACCTGCGGCTGTTTGCCTACCGCAATTTCCGTATCGGTACGCTGGTCATGATCGGCGGCTATTCAGGCTTCTTCGGTATCAACCTGATTCTGCCGCAGTGGTTGCAGACCCAGATGGGCTACACCGCGACCTGGGCGGGGCTGGCCGTCGCGCCGATTGGCATCCTGCCGGTGCTGATGTCGCCCTTTGTCGGCAAGTACGCGCACAAGTTCGACTTGCGTCTGCTGGCAGGGCTGGCGTTTCTGGCGATGGGGCTGAGCTGTTTCATGCGTGCCGGCTTCAATACTGACGTGGATTTCGAGCACGTGGCGCTGGTGCAGTTGTTCATGGGCATCGGTGTGGCGCTGTTCTTTATGCCGACCCTGAGCATTCTGTTGTCCGACCTGCCACCCAATCAGATCGCCGACGGCTCGGGGCTGGCGACCTTCCTGCGCACCCTGGGCGGCAGCTTTGCGGCGTCGCTGACCACCTGGATCTGGATCCGTCGCGCCAACCAGCATCATGCCTATCTGAGTGAAAACATCAGCACTTTCGACCCGACAACCCGGCATGCCCTCGACAGCCTGGGCGGCGCGAGCCCGCAGGCCTACGCACAGCTGGAACGCACCCTCAACGCGCAGGCCTACATGATGTCCACGGTGGATTATTTCTACCTGCTGGGCTGGGTATTCGCGGGGCTGATACTGCTGGTCTGGCTGGCCAAACCGCCGTTTGGCGCCAAGGCGGGGCCAGCGGCGGGTGGCGGGCACTAGTTGCTATGCGCCTGGCTGAACCGAGCCTTGGCCAAACCGCCCCAGGGCGCTTTTAAACCGCGATGGCACTGACGACGCAGAGTGCGACTGCATTACCACCCGGAGCTTGGGAACGATAAATCAAATGCCGTCTTCGCGAATAAGCGAAGCGTCGCCCGGTCTGCTCCCGCGCCCAGCCAGACCTCAATGCCGCCAGAACGCCGGCACACACAGCACCAGCACGGTAATGATCTCCAGGCGGCCGAGCAGCATGCCGCCGGACAGAATCCATTTGGCAGCATCGGGTAGGGTAGAGAAGTTGCCCGCAGGCCCAATCACCTCGCCCAGCCCCGGCCCTACGCCGGACACAGTGCTGGCAGCCCCGGTCAGTGCGGTCATCCAGTCCAGCCCGAGCAGCGACAACATCAATGCGATCAGGCAGATGGTGATGGTGAAGAAAAACGAAAAGGTCAGAATCGAGCGAACGATTTCGTCGTCCAGTCTATGGCCGTTGTATTTCTGCTTCATCACCGCGCGTGGGTGAATCAGTTGATTAAGGTTGGTCTTGAGCAGGATATAGGCGACCTGAAAGCGGAAGATCTTCACCCCGCCCGCCGTCGAGCCCGAACAGCCGCCGATGAAACCCAGATAGAAGAACAGCATCAGCGAGAAGTTGCCCCACAGGCTGTAGTCACCGAGTGCAAAACCGGTAGTCGTCACCACCGACGTCACGTTCAGGGCCACGTGACGCAGCGCCTCGGTCCACGGCAGGTCGGTGGTGTTGGCGTACCAGACGGTCATTACCAGCCAGGTGACCAACAGCAGCCCGATCAGCCCCTGCACCTGCTCATCCTTGATCAACGCCTTGCGATTACCGCGCAGGGTCGCGACATACAGGGTAAAGGGCAGGCTGCCGAGGATCATCACCACAATCGCGACCCAATGCACCGCAGGCTGCGGCCACTTGGCCAGCGACAGGTCGGAGGTAGAGAACCCGCCCGTGGAAATGGCCGACATCGCATGGTTGATCGCATCGAACAGGCTCATGCCCGCCGCCCAGAAGGCCAGGCTGCCCAGCGCGGTAAAGCCGACATAGGCCAGCACAATGAACTTGGCCACCATGTGCGAGCGGGGCATGACCTTTTCCGAGCGGTCCGACGATTCGGTCTGGAACAGGCGCATGCCACCAATGCGCAGCAACGGCAGAATCGCCACGGCCATACCGATGAAGCCGATACCGCCAAGCCAGTGCAGCATCGAACGCCAGATCAGAATGCCCGGTGACATGCTGTCCAGATGGCTGAGCACGGTGGAACCGGTGGCGGTGATGCCTGACATGCTTTCAAAGAACGAATCGGTGTAACTGATGTGCTGGGTCAGCAGAAAGGGCAGGGCGGCGAAGATGCACACCACGATCCAGCTGGAGACGGTCAGCATGTACATGTCCCGCGGGCGCAACTGGACGTTGTCGGGGCGTCCGGGCACCACCAGCGCCAGGCCGGCGATAAAGTTGATGGCGCTGGCCCACAGAAACTCGCGCAGGTCCTCGAAACGGTCGTAGATGACCAGCGTAGCCATAGGCACGATCATGGCGACAGCCAGGGTGATCAGGAAGATGCCGATAATGAAACCGATGATGCGAAAGGTCGGCAACGACATGAATGGCTCGGGCGGGTGTGAGGGAAGGCGCCATTCTACCCGCGCTTGAAGGCATGTAAACCAGTGCAGCCAGGGGCAGGGTTCGACAGAGTGGGTAAGGAATTGTCCGTCGCGCTCGTTATTGACGGTAAACAGGCTCTAGAATGCTCGATCACTTTTCAAGGAGACAGTCCATGCAGGCGCTCGACGTTTTGCTCAATCGTGTATCGGTTCCACGACTGGTCGACCCGGCCCCGGACGCTGCGCAGCGGGAAATCATGTTCGGTGCGGCGCTGCGCTCACCGGATCATGGACAGCTCAAGCCTTATCGTTTCCTGACCGTCGAAGGCCCGGCCCGTGAGCGCATGGGCGAGCTGCTGGTGGAAGCGCTGCAGCAAAGTAGCGGTGAGATTACCCCGCAGGCGCTGGAAAAGGCCCGTCTGGGACCGTTGCGCGCACCCTTGGTCGTGGTGGTGATCGCTCGCTTGCAAGACCATTTCAAGGTTCCGCGTTCGGAACAACTGATCACCGCCGGGTGCGCCGCCCACGGCGTGTTGCTGGCGGCATATGCACTGGGTGTCGGCGCGGTCTGGAGGACGGGTGAGCTGTGCTATACGCCACACGTCGCCAAAGGGTTCGGGCTTGAGGCCGACGAAGAGGTGATTGGCTTTCTATACCTCGGCACCCCGCAGAACCCGCCGCGCGAAGCCCCGAAAGTCGACGTTGGCGGGTTTGTCAGCGAGTGGCAAGGCTAAACAGATGATGAGCTGAGCGGTTCTCTGGGCAGATCCAGCGTGGCAATGAAGCCGCCGTCCGGGTGATTGCCCAGTATCAGGCTGCCGCCATGCCGTTCCGCTGCGCGTTTGGCGATCGCCAGCCCCAGGCCGTGTCCCGGCGTCGTCTGGCCGGGGGCGCGGTAAAACGGCTCGCCCAGTTGTGCCAGATGTTCGTCCGCAACCCCCGGGCCATGATCGCGGACGCTCAGACGGACGTAATCGCCGACCTGAGTTGCCTGCAGATCGATGCGCTGACCGGTGGAGTTGAAGCGCAGCGCGTTGCGCAGCAGGTTGTCCAGCGCACGTTCGATCATGTCCGGCCAGCCTTTGAGCTGCAGGTTGTCCTGCACCTCGACGCGAATGTTCTGGTCGATACCGTCCAGTTGGGTGTCGTTCTTCAGGCGCTGCAGCAGCGCTTCGAGGTCGACAGGCTCAGGGCCGCGAAGCTCGGCGTCGAGGCGCGCCAGGGCCAGGATCTCGCTGATCAGCGCCTCCAGCCGGTCGCATTCACGACCCAGCCGTGGCCAGAGCTTTTCCCGCTCGGCGGGCTCCGCACGTTCAGCCAGCGCCAGGGCGATACGCAGCCGGGCCAGTGGCGAACGAAGTTCATGTGACACATCACGCAATAGCTGCCGCTGGCTGCCGATAAGGCTTTGCAGGCGTGCGCCCATACGGTTGAAGTCAGTGGCCAGTACGCCGAATTCGTCACGCCGATTGGCCAGTTGGCCGAGGCTGTGCTGTTGATAGCTGGTCTGCCCCAGATCATGCACGGCGCCGCGCAGACGGCTCAGCGGTCGGGTGATCGAGAGTGTCACGAACAGGCTGAAAAGGGTCAGCACCACCAGTGCAATGCCCAGCGCACTCAGCGGCCACATCAGGCTCTGGCGATGCCACTCGTCGAGCTCCGGGTGTGGAACGCGGTAGATGAACAGGTACGTTTCACCGGTTTTCGGGCTGCTGTATTCAGTGGCCAGGCGGCGCCATGGCAGTTTGCGGCCCTGATCCTCGTCGGCCTGCTGTCGGGCTTCCAGCGCGGCGGCGCGCGGCGGGAAAGTGCCACGCACCATAGGCTCGCCGCTGTCGCTGAGCACCTGAACGTCGATACGATTGCGTCGTTTGATGTCCTGAAGGAAATCCTGAGCGTTATCCGCGCCCTTTTCCTCGAAGCGCTGTGTCCATTGTTCCGGCAGTGAGTTGAGCACCGGATGACGATTGAGAATCCATGCGTCCTGATTGAGCATGTGCCCGACGAGCACCGACAGGCCTCCCACCAGAGCAATGGCCAGCCAGAAGCTGGCCAGGATTCGCCAGAACAATGAACGCACAGGATTTCCTCGGTCTCAGTAAAAAAGCCCGGCATGCGCGTGCATGCCGGGTTGTGTTCAGCTTATCGGGCCGCGAGGCCTGATGATTACAGCGTTTTTGCCGCTTTTGCTGCTTTCCAGGCCTTGAACTCGGCCCATTCGGCGCGACGCTCATCTTCTTTCTTCTTGATTTCGTCAAACAGCTTCTGCTGGTCAGGCCTCAGCAGTGCACGAACTTCGCTGTCGGTCTTGGAGCGTTTGGCTTCGATTTCGTCGTGCATTGCTTTCTGGTCGGCAGCAGGCATTTTTTCCAGGTAGCTCTGAGTGATTTCGCGGCGCTCGTGCCGTTGCTCGCGCATCAAGCGTTCGATCTGCTGACGCTGTTCACGTGTCAGGTCCAGCTTGGCCATCGGTCCCATCGGGCCAGGGCCGCGATCCATACGTGGGCCAGGGCCAGGGCCGCGGTCATCGCGATCCATGTGCATGGCAGGTGCGTCAGCATCCGGGCCACCGGCAGGTGGCGCTGGTGGTGCGGCCATGGCAATGGTCGGCAGGGCAGTGGCGAACATCAAAGCGATCAGGGTCTTGCGCATGGTGTATCTCCTTGTCTCTAGTGCGGCTCGATGCCGATGAGCCCAGTTTAGGGAGATCAAGGTCAAGCGCAGTCAGCGCTTGGTAAAGCTTGTGTAAGGGGGCAGTTGCTTACAAAGCATAATAATAGCCGCGGCTGCGCAGGGCGACGATGCGTGGACGACCGTCAGCGTGAGGGCCGATTTTCTTGCGCAGGTTGCTGACGTGCATGTCCAGGCTGCGGTCGTAGAGCGTCAGTTTGCGGCCCAGCGCCAGTTGCGCCAGCTCCTGCTTGTCCAGTGGTTCGCCGGGCTGGCGCATCAGTGCTTCAAGCAGACGGCTTTCGGAGACGGTGAGGGTCAGTTCCTTTTCGTCGACACTGACCACGCCGCGCATCGGGCTGAAGGTCAGGTCACCCAGTTCCAGTTGCGTAGACGACGCCACCGGGTGACTGCGACGCAGCACGGCGCGCAGGCGGGCGGTGAGCTCACGCGGGTCGCAGGGTTTTGCCAGGTAGTCATCAGCGCCCAGTTCAAGGCCCAGAATGCGGTCCAGCGGTTCGCCACGTGCCGAGAGCATGACCACCGGCAGGTCCGGGTGGTCATTGCGCAATTGCTTGAGCAGTTCCAGGCCGCTGCCATCAGGCAGCATCACGTCCAGCACCACGGCCGCCGGAGCTGCATCGGCCAGAGCCTGACGCGCACTGGCCCCGTCGTGACAGGCGCGCACCTGAAAGCCTTCCTGGCTCAGCCAACTGCTCAGCAGTTCGCACAGCTCCTGATCATCATCAATTAGTAACAGCTCGCTCATGACTCACTCAATTTAGCCACTGCCGACGTTGCCTACGCCAACCGCTGACCAATATACCGCACAGAAGGGCGAACATCGCAACGCCACCGCCTGCGATGAACCATTGTTGCTGCTCTGTCAGCAGGCGCGGGGGCACTGCGGACAGTGCTTCTTTGAGCTGCAACTTGAGCTTTTGGTTCTCCTGGCGCAAACGTGTCAACAAGGCGTTGTCGCGTTCCGGATCGACGTTTTGCAACTGCCGTGTCAGCTCGTCGCGCTGACGCTCGCTGTCCTTGAGCCGCAACTGAAGGTCGGCAATCTGATTGGCGGGGCTGGGCAGGTGCAAAGGCTGCACTGCGCCGCTCTCATTGACCGTCTCGGCGTTCACCTGAAACCCCGTCGCCATCAAAACTGCCAACAGACACCACGTACCTGAACGCATCTGAACTCCCTTTTACCGAGCCGTATAAATTCGCACATTGAGCAGGGTATCGGCAGGGTGTCAGGAAGGATGAGCAAGAGGCGGGGTTCAATACGGCTCTGCCTCGGTTGAGGCAGAGCGCTTAAGGGTGTCCGAGGAGGTGATCAGGGCAGGACGAGCTTGAATGGCTTGACCACGACATTGGCATAAACGCCTGCCGCAACATATGGATCGGCTTCGGCCCACGCCTTGGCGGCGCTTTGCGATTCAAACTCGGCCACGATCAGGCTGCCGCTGAAACCGGCAGCACCCGGGTCGTTGCTGTCGACTGCCGGGTGTGGGCCGGCCAGCACCAGACGGCCTTCATCCTTGAGCGCGTTTAGGCGCTCAAGGTGTGCCGGGCGCACGCTGAGGCGTTTTTCCAGCGAGTTTTCGACGTCGGTGGCGATGATTGCGTAGAGCATGTCAGTCCTCGGATTTGGTCGTATTGGGTGCGGTGTCGTGCAGATGGCGTGACAGGTAGATCCCCTGGCCGACCAGGAAGATCAGGGTCATGCCCAGGCTGCCGAATACTTTGAAGTCGACCCAGAATTCCTGATAGGTGAAGGCCACGTACAGGTTGGCCGCGCCGCAGAACAGGAAGAATACGATCCAGGCGATGTTGAGCCGGGTCCAGATCGCCGCTGGCAGTGTCAATGCGTGGCCCATGATGCGCTGGATAAGCGGGCGGTCACCGATGAAATGACTGCCGGCGAAAGCCACGGCAAATAGCCAGTTGACCACCGGGGCTTTCCATTTCAGGAAGGTTTCGCTGTGGAAGGCCAGTGTCAGACTGCCAAACACCAGACAGGCGACCAGTGTGAGCCACTGGCTTTTTTCCAGCTTGCGCTGTTTGAGGTAAAGAATGCCGTAGACCACCACCGAACTGATGATCAGCATCGCCGTTGCGCTGAAAATGCCGCCTACCATATAGGTATTGCCGAGGATATCCACGGCACGCGGCTCGGTTTTGTAAACGATGAAAAACAGGAGCAGCGGGATGAAGTCGATGAATTGTTTCACAATGGCAGCCAGAAGCAGGATGTGGCGGCATAATAACAAACATCAATGAACACGAAAGCACCACTATGAATGTTGACCTGCACTGCCACAGCACCGCTTCCGACGGGGCGCTCTCGCCCACGGCACTGGTTGCCCGTGCTCATGAAAACGGCGTGCGCGTCCTTTCGCTGACCGACCACGACACCCTCGAAGGGCTTGAAGAAGCCCGCGCGGCAGCGCATTCATTGGGCATGCAGCTGGTCAACGGGGTGGAGCTGTCCTGCACCTGGGGCGGTGCGACCATCCATATTCTGGGCTATGGATTCGATACCCAGGCCCCGGCGCTGACTGAAGCTATCAGCCGTTTGCATGAGGGACGCTGGCTGCGTGCTGAAGAAATCAGCCGCAAATTGGCGATCAAAGGTATGCCTGGCGCGCTGGAAGGCGCTCGCGCGATCCAGCAGGAGCTGGGTGACAGCGGTAATGCGCCTGCTCGCCCGCATTTTGCTGACTTCATGGTGCGCGCAGGTTTCGTCAAGGACCGCGCCGAGGCGTTTCGCAAATGGCTGGGTGCTGGCAAACTGGGCGATGTGAAGCAGCACTGGCCAACGCTGGAAGAAACCGTCGCCACCTTGCGGGCATCGGGTGCATGGGTCAGCCTCGCGCATCCTTCACATTATGACTTTACTCGCAGTAAACGGCGTAAACTGGTCGGCGATTTCGTCCAGGCCGGTGGGCACGCCATAGAAGTGGTCAATGGCATGCAGCCTGCCGATCAGGTGGGGACCCTGGCCATCCTTGCACGCGAGTTCGGTCTGCTGGTTTCTGCCGGCAGCGACTTCCACGGTCCTGGCAACTGGGGCGAGATCGGCACTTATCGTCCCGTGCCTGAAGATCTACCGCCTTTGTGGTGCAGATTCAAACATGAACAGCCTACTGCCGCCGTCTGAACAGGAAGTTACCGTGAGTCAATTTTTCCAGGTCCATCCGGAAAACCCGCAGCCGCGCCTGATCAAACAGGCCGCGGAAATCATAAAAGCCGGCGGGCTGGTGGTGTACCCGACAGATTCGTCCTATGCGCTGGGTTGCCAGATCGGTGACAAGAGCGCCATCGAGCGTATCCGCCGCCTGCGTCAGCTGGACGACAAGCACAACTTCACCCTGATGTGCTGCGACCTGTCGCAACTGGGGCTTTTTGCCAAGGTCGACACTGGCGCTTTCCGTGCCCTCAAGGCTCACACCCCAGGGCCTTACACCTTTATTCTCAACGCCACCCGCGAGGTGCCGCGCCTGGTGCTGCACCCCAAGCGCCGCACTATTGGCCTGCGCGTGCCGAGCCATCCCATTGCCCAGGCCTTGCTCGAGCAATTGGGCGAGCCGCTGATGAGCGTCAGCCTGATCATGCCGGGTGACACTGTGCCGCTCAGCGATCCCTACGAGATGCGCCAGATTCTCGAGCATCAGGTGGACCTGATCATTGATGGCGGGATCGGCGGTATTTCGGCGTCCACAGTCATCAACCTGGCTGGCGGAGAGCCAGAAGTGGTTCGGGTTGGCTGCGGTGATCCAACGCCGTTCGGTGAACGCGCTTAATGACCGTCGTCGAGTCCGTCGACAGCCAGGCAGACGCCCAGCAGGAGCTGCCGTTCGCGCTGGTCTACGGGCGTGCGGTCACGCAGATGCCGCTGGACCTGTACATTCCGCCCGATGCGCTGGAGGTCTTTCTTGAAGCGTTCGAGGGGCCGCTCGACCTGCTGCTGTACCTGATCCGCAAACAGAACATCGATATCCTCGATATTCCCGTGGCCGAGATCACCAAGCAGTACATGGGGTACGTCGAGTTGATGAAAACCGTGCGCCTGGAGCTGGCGGCCGAATACCTGGTCATGGCCGCCATGCTGGCTGAGATCAAGTCGCGCATGCTGCTGCCGCGCTCGGCGGAAGTCGAAGAGGAAGAGGGCGACCCGCGCGCCGAGCTGATTCGCCGCCTGCAGGAATACGAGCGCTTCAAGGCCGCTGCTGAAGGTATTGACGGCCTGAGCCGGGTCGGCCGCGATGTCATCGTACCGAAACTGGACGCCCCCGAAGCCCGTGCGCGCAAGTTGCTGCCGGATGTCAGTCTTGAAGAAGTGCTGATGTCGATGGCCGAAGTGCTGCACCGCGGCGACATGTTCGAAAGCCATCAGGTCAGCCGCGAGGCGCTGTCGACGCGTGAGCGCATGAGCGACGTGCTGGAACGTCTCAAGGGCAGCGGTTTTGTACCGTTCGCCGAGCTGTTTACCGCAGAAGAAGGGCGTTTGGGTGTGGTCGTGACATTTATGGCGGTGCTGGAGCTGGTCAAGGAATCCCTTGTCGAGCTGGTCCAAAACGAGCCCTTTGCGGTGATCCATGTCCGGGCGCGAGCCGAGTAGAGCAAGAACACACCCATGAACCTCAACGAACCGCGTGAACTGGCCCCGTTGCTTGAAGCCTTTCTGCTGGCCTCCGGAAAGCCGCAGACACTGGAGCGGCTGTATGAGCTGTTCGAAGAGGGCGAGCGTCCCGAACCGCCGATTTTCAAAAAAGCGTTGGAGGTGCTGCGTAAGTCCTGCGAGGGGCGTGCTTTCGAACTCAAGGAAGTCGCTTCGGGGTATCGCCTGCAGATTCGTGACCGGTTCTCCCCTTGGGTCGGACGGTTGTGGGAAGAACGGCCGCAGCGTTACTCCCGCGCCATGCTGGAAACCCTGGCTTTGATCGCTTATCGCCAGCCGATCACGCGGGGCGAAATTGAAGACGTGCGCGGTGTTGCGGTGAACAGCCACATCGTCAAGACCCTGCTGGAACGCGAGTGGATTCGGGTGGTGGGCTATCGTGACGTGCCCGGTAAGCCGGCGATGTTTGCCACCACCAAGGGTTTTCTGGATCACTTCAACCTCAAAAGCCTGGACGAGCTGCCGCCGCTGGCCGACCTGCGCGAGATGGAAACCGAGCCGGTCCTGGATTTCGAAGACGCCCCCGTACCCGCGCACCTGCAGGCCCTGGCCGACGCCAGCCTCGATCCGGAAGCGGAACCCGAAGCACCTCGCGACGAAACCAGCTTCCGCAGCCTGCTGGTGGAACTGGATTCGATGGAGCAAGGCCTCAAGACCGACTTCGACGACCTGCTGCGGGCGGAGCCAGAGCCAGAGCCAGATCCAGATCCTGAAGACGACAAAGGCGACGATGAGGTCTGATTGACTATCGCTCCCACGCTGAAGCGTTCAGCGTGATACACAAGTCTCGTGGGAGCGAGCTTGCTCGCGAAGGCGATGGTGCAGGCTCGCTATTTTCGGATTCTGTAAGGGCCCTTTCGCGAGCAAGCTCGCTCCCACAAGACCTGTATGTAGCCATGAGCGTTCTGCGTCCTCTTGATACCTCGTCCTGGAGCGTGCAGCGCACTTCGGTCGAATTCATACGCCTGACCAGAGTCACAAACTATATCCCTCGCCATGAGACCCGCTGCCCATGAGTTCGACCAAGAACCCCTGCATCAGCCTGTGCAAGTTCGATGATGATATCTGCCTGGGCTGTGGCCGCAGCAAGCGGGAAATCAAGGCCTGGAAGAAACTCGACAAGGATGACAAGCGCACGGTACTCGAGGAGTCTGCCAAGCGGCTGGCGAAGCTCAAGACCGCCGGTCGTAAAAAGAAGAAGTGATTCGGGCATTTGCCACTGACGCTGGATGCGTAAACCGACGCAGGGGCGTATGATGGCCGACCCTCGGCGATCAAGTGTCGCCCGGGCTTTCAAGTATTTCGCCCTGCCGCTATCCACAGCGTGCCGGGCACAGGTCTTGCCGGTTCTCGGCCAGCCCTGATTCGACACACCGGGAGGTGCCCAGATGAGTGAAAAAGACAAGCAGGACAGCCAGGAAATCGGACCCGCAGGCGAAAAGCTGCAGAAGGTTCTGGCGCGCATTGGCGTGGGTTCACGCCGTGACGTAGAAGCCTGGATTACCCAAGGCCGCATCAAGGTCAATGGCAAGGACGCGACCCTCGGTCAACGCGTCGACCTGCATGACGCCATCAGTGTCGATGGTCGCGTCATCAAGCGCGAAGAAGCAGCCGAAACGGTTCGCCGCGTGATCATGTACAACAAGCCCGATGGCGAAATCTGCACCCGTGACGACCCTGAAGGTCGTCCGACCGTGTTCGATCGTCTGCCGCGCCCGAAAGAGGGTCGCTGGATCAACATCGGCCGTCTCGACATCAACACCACCGGTCTGCTGATGTTCACCACTGACGGTGAACTCGCCAACCGTCTGATGCACCCGTCGTTTGAAATGGACCGCGAATACGCGGTTCGTGTGCGTGGCGAAGTCGATGACGACATGCTGCTGCGCCTCAAGAATGGTGTGATTCTTAAAGACGGTCCGGCACGTTTCACCGACATCCAGCAGGCACCAGGCGGCGAAGGTTTCAACCACTGGTATCACTGCGTGGTAATGGAAGGTCGTAACCGTGAAGTGCGCCGTCTCTGGGAATCCCAGGGGCTGGTGGTCAGCCGTCTGAAGCGCGTGCGTTACGGGCCGGTGTTCCTCAACTCCGACCTGCCGATGGGCCGCTGGCGCGAAATGAGCCAGTACGAAGTCGACATTCTGGCTGCCGAAGTCGGTCTGCAACCTGTGGCCCAGCCGCAGATGAATGCCAAGACCAAAGACAAGATGGAACGTCTGCAGCGTCAATCGTCGCGCCCTCTGGGCAAAGGCGAGCGCGTTCGCACCTTGCGTCCGGCTGCTGGCGCTCCGGCGACTGGCGACCGCGCACCGCGTCAGCCGCAAATTACCGGCAGCGAACGTGATCGTCCGCGTGGCGGCGACTCCACGCAGCGTCCTTCGCCGCGCAAGGACTCGGGCAAGCCCGGTTCTCGTGCACCGCGTCCGGCAGACAACAGCCGTGGCACACCGGTCGCCGAGCGTCCGAGCGAGATGAATAAGCGCCCGGCCAAGCCTGGGCCAAAGCGTGTCGGCATCAAGCTGGTCAACGACGATGCGCCGTCAGGCAAGCGTCGCGGTCCACCGGCAGGTTCAGGTCAGCGTCCAGGCTTCGGTCGTCGCAAGCCTGAGTGATCCTGTGGTGTGAATGAATGGCATCGCCAGCCCCAAGGGCTGGCGTTGTCGTTTTTGGCGATGTGAAAAACCTTGTCATACAGCCCCGCTGCATTCATTTCCCTGTTTCAAACCTCAACCTGGATGCAGGTGTACAATGCCGCGCTTTTTTCTGTGAATCATTGCTGCTCAATACTTCGGATCACCCGTCCGGGGTGCTGCAATTCTGTTGCGTCACAAGCGCGGCAGTTCCTTTTCGGTCACAGAACAAGAACAATCAGGTAGCTATCGAATGAGTGAAACAACTGCATCCTCGGGTGAATTGAAGCGCGGTCTGAAGAATCGGCACATTCAGCTGATTGCTCTGGGCGGCGCTATCGGCACTGGCTTGTTTCTCGGCTCGGCGGGCGTGCTGAAATCAGCCGGGCCGTCGATGATTCTCGGTTATGCCATCTGCGGCTTCATCGCCTTCATGATCATGCGCCAGCTTGGCGAGATGATCGTCGAAGAACCCGTCGCCGGGTCGTTCAGCCATTTTGCCCACAATTATTGGGGCGGTTTCGCCGGGTTCCTGTCCGGCTGGAATTGCTGGCTGCTGTACATCCTGGTCGGTATGTCGGAGCTGACTGCTGTCGGCAAGTACATTCATTACTGGCTGCCGGACATCCCGAGCTGGGTTTCAGCGGCTGCGTTCTTCATTCTCATCAATGCCATCAACCTGACCAACGTCAAGGTGTTCGGCGAGACCGAGTTCTGGTTCGCGATCATCAAGGTGGTGGCGATTATCGGCATGATCGCGCTGGGCAGTTACATGCTGGTCAGTGGCAGTTGCGGCCCGCAGGCGTCGGTCAGCAACCTCTGGGAACACGGCGGATTCTTTCCCAATGGTGTCGGCGGGCTGGTCATGGCGCTGGCAATCATCATGTTCTCGTTTGGCGGCCTGGAAATGCTCGGCTTCACCGCTGCCGAGGCCGAACAGCCGAAGACCGTGATCCCCAAGGCGATCAATCAGGTCATCTACCGCATTCTGATTTTCTACATCGGCGCACTGGTGGTGCTGTTGTCGCTGACACCCTGGGACAGCCTGCTGGCCAGCCTCAATGCCTCGGGTGACTCCTATAGCGGCAGCCCGTTCGTGCAGGTGTTCTCGATGCTGGGTAGCGATGCGGCGGCGCATATCCTGAACTTCGTGGTACTGACTGCAGCGCTGTCGGTCTATAACAGCGGCACTTATTGCAACAGCCGCATGTTGGTAGGCATGGCCGAGCAGGGCGATGCGCCCAGGGCGCTGGCGCAGGTCGACAGGCGCGGGGTGCCGGTCAAGGCTATCTTTGCGTCTGCCGCGGTGACCGTGGTGGCGGTTCTGCTCAATTACTTCGTGCCGCAGCAGGCGCTGGAGCTGTTGATGTCGCTGGTAGTGGCCACCCTGGTCATCAACTGGGCGATGATCAGCTATTCGCATCTGAAATTCCGCCAGCACATGAACCGTACCGGCCAAGTGCCGCTGTTCAAGGCGCTGTGGTATCCCTACGGTAACTACGTGTGTCTGGCGTTTGTGCTGTTTATCCTCGGCATCATGCTGATGATTCCCGGCATCCAGATATCGGTTTACGCGATACCGGTCTGGCTGGCGGTCATGTGGGTGTGTTATCGAGCCAAGAACAGGCGTAGCGTTGTCATGAATGCCGAGACTGGTAAATAACCGTGCCTGGAGCAGAAAAGAAGATGCCCCGATGCTGGTGATTTCCAACAATGTCCATCTGCCGGACGCCGAGATCGAGTTGACGGCCATTTGCGCCCAGGGCGCGGGCGGTCAGAACGTCAACAAGGTCTCCAGCGCCGTGCATTTGCGTTTCGACATCAACGCCTCGTCGCTGCCGCCGTTCTACAAGGAGCGGCTGCTGGCGTTGAGTGACAGCCGCATCACCAGAGATGGCGTGATCGTGCTCAAGGCCCAGCAATACCGCACTCAGGAACAGAACCGCGCCGACGCGTTATTGCGCTTGAGCGAGTTGATCGTCAACGCCGCCAAAGTCGAAAAGAAACGCCGCCCGACACGGCCGACCCTGGGTTCCAAGACCCGCCGCCTGGAGTCCAAGAGCAAACGCGGCTCGATCAAGGCCGGACGCGGGAAAGTGGATTTCTGAGTACGGCTGGCCCTTCAAGATCGGACGCAGAGCGTCCAGAACGGCGTTACCACGCGGGAGCGTGGGAACGATCAGCCCGAATATCGTGCGTCGCTCCGCGTCGCATGCCGTTCTGGAGCGCGGGAGCGATGACCGGAACAGATCATCACTGGCGTACCACCTGCGTCTGCTTGTACAGATAGACGCTCAACGCCAGCCCGGTAAGTGACGCCAGCGCCGCGAACAGGAAGATCGAGACAAAGCCGAAGCCTGCGGCAATCGCGCCTGCCAGTGGGCCGGTGATGCCCAGGGACAGGTCGATGAACAGCGAATAAGCGCCGACCGCAGCGCCCCGGCTGGAGGCAGGGACGAGATTGACGGCTTCCACGCCCAGTGCGGGAAACACCAGCGAGAACCCGAAACCGGTCAACGCCGCGCCAGCCAGTGCCAGCTCCGGAGTGGGGGCCATCCACAGCAGCAACAACCCCAGGCTTTCCACTGACAGGCAGACAATCGCTACCCGAAAGCCGCCCAGACGATTGATCAGGTTGCCGAACAGCAGGCGCGCCGCGATGAAGCTGCCACCGAACAGGGTCAGACACAGCGCCGCATTCGGCCAGTGGTTGCTCGCGTAATACAGGGTGATAAAGGTGGCGATGGTGCCGAAGCCGATGCCGCCCAGCGCCAGGCCCATGCCGTGTGGAAACACTCGCCCCAGTACGTGCATGAAGGGCAGCCGTTCACCTGGCACAATCGGTGCGGCCTGCTTGTGCCAGGTCAGGTACAGGCCCAGTGCGCAGAGCAGCATGATGCTGACACCTACTGTCCACAACCCGAGTGAGTCAACCATCCAGACACCCAGCGGTGCGCCGATGGCCAGAGCGCCGTAGCTGGCGATACCGTTCCAGGAGATCACTTTGGCAGTGTTCTGCGCGCCGACCCGGCCGATGCCCCAGCCAATCGAGCCCGAACCTACCAGACTTTCCGCGCTGCCGAGAATCACCCGGCCAATCAGCAGAATCACCAGGCTCGCCATCGGCCAGCTGTCCAGCCAGACCGGCACCAGCATGAACACACCGCTCAGTCCGCAGCCGGTCAGGCCGATCTGCACGGCTTTCTTGCTGCCCAGATTGTCGATGATACGGCTCGCCCATGGTCGACTGATCAATGTCGCCAGGTACTGCACGCTGATCACCAGGCCTGCGATAACCGCGCCGAAGCCTAAATCGCTGTGGACGTAGCCTGGCAGTACGGCAAGCGGAATACCGATATTCAGGTAGCCGATAAACGTGAACATCACAATGGAAATGACGGTCTGGGTAACAGCCATAGAGGTTTGCGGCGTGGTTTGCTGTGTCTCGGGCATGGGGCAGGCTTTCATTCTGTGCGGGTATGGCGTTCGAGCGGGCAGGGAAAAACCCTTAGCAAGCTCTCGAAGTGCTTATCATACCGACGCATCGCGTCATGCAGGTGCAACGAAGTGAAATAAACGGCGAATGGAGGATTATTTGTTTGCCGGGGCTACAAGCTGTGTGGTCACGAGGGCGGCCAAGGCGTTTTCCTGAGTACCGAAACGGGCGAGCAGGGCGCTCTGTTTTTCCGGGCTGAGGCGTGACCAGATTTCGATCATTTTCTCGGCGGTGCCAATCAGGGCATTGGCTTGCGTTTCAGTGAAGTCGCTCATAAAAATCTGCTGTTTGCTTGTTACTGGTTTTCCAGGCGTATTGAAAATCGGCAGAACCGTTTTTCGATACGCCTGAAAACAATCGCCTTCAGTCTTTGCTTCCGGCTTTCTGGCTGTCTTGAGCCGAGGGTGCTGCTTTCATTGCGACAGGTTGACCAAGCTCCTGTTGAGCCAGGGTCGACTGTTGTGGTTCCTGTTGGCCTGGTGGGAAGTTAGGGATTTCATGCATCGTCGTCGCTCCTCGCAAGGGGTTGCAGATAGAACCGTGCTTTAAAAAAGCCTGCGCAGGATACCCCACTGAAAATGACAATCAGGATATTTTTTTATCCTCATTGGCTTGTCAGCGAAACAAAATCGCATTTTCACTGTCCGGGCCTATGCCTTGCGAGTCGCTGCACGCTTTGGTTTTACTGCGTTATGGCTGCATCAGGGCGCAATAACCCTCGTAGACCTTCTCGCAAAAATTATTTGCGGCCCTCGGCGCCACGGGCCACTTCATCGGTGCGTGCGGCCATGATGAAGTCGTTGCGGTGCAGGCCTTTGATCGAGTGGCTCCACCAGGTCACCGTCACTTTGCCCCATTCGGTCAGCAGGCCTGGATGGTGGCCTTCAGCCTCGGCAATCTCGCCGACCGCGTTAGTGAACGCCAAAGCGAATTTGAAGTTCCTGAACAGGAACACTTTTTCCAGCTGCATGACGCCGTCGCGCACTTCAATGTTCCAGTCGGGGATCTGTTTGAGCAGTTCCGGCAGCTCGGCTTCGCTGACTTGTGGGGCGTCTGCTCGGCAGGCTTCGCAATGGGCTTGATTCAAGGTACTCATAAACAGGGTTTCCTTTTCAGATACCTGGCCGCGTTTCAGGCCGCGTGGCTTTTGGTTTTAGGTGGGAATTTCGGGGCGTGCAAGCCCAACTGCATGCCCTGTTCTACCAGCGCCATGATGTCTTCCTGCGCCAGGTCGAACAGGCGCTTGAGGCTTGGCAGAACAAAATACAGCGGTTGCAGAATGTCGATGCGGTACGGCGTGCGCATCGCTTCAAGCGGGTCGAATAGCTGGTGTTCGGGAGCCGGCGACAGGCTGTACACCGCTTCCTTGGGCGAAGAAAGAATACCGCCGCCGTAGATTTTGCGCCCCTGTGGTGTATCGACCAGACCAAATTCGATGGTCATCCAGTACAGCCGGGCCAGGTACACGCGTTGTTCCTTGCTCGCGCTCAGGCCGAGTTTGCCGTAGGTATGGGTAAATTCGGCAAACCACGGATTGGTCAGCACTGGGCAGTGACCAAAGATTTCATGAAAGATATCCGGCTCCTGAAGATAATCCAGTTCTTCCTCGGTGCGAATAAAGGTCGCCACCGGGAAGCGCTTGCTGGCCAGCAGTTCAAAGAACGTCTGGAACGGGATCAGCGCTGGCACTCGCTCAACCTGCCAGCCGGTGGTTGCACCCAGCACCTTATTTATTTCACCCAGCTGCGGAATGCGCTCATGGGGCAGGCCCAGTTGCTCGATACCGTCCAGATACTCCTGGCAGGCCCGACCTTGAATGATCGTCATCTGCCGGGTAATCAGAGTGTTCCATACCGAATGTTCGGCTGCTGTGTAATCAATGAAGCCCGAAGCGTCCGGCTCGCGTGCCACGTAAAGCGTCTGGGCCATGCTGATGTCCTCGAAAGGCTGCTCTTGTAAACGTATTTTTGTAAAAGCCTGCCTGCAGGAATAACCCGCTTTCGACGATGGGTCTGCCTGCGAAAGCCGTCGCGCTCCCATCTTGTCGCCCAAATTCGTAACGAAAACTTTACTTATGGTTCCCGTGGACCATGAATTCAGCAGATTTCTCTCTCGCGAAGCGTGCCTCTGTAACGTATTGTTGACGGAAAACTTTGCCACTCTCTAAAAACCCACGTTCACAGGGGCGACCGAATCATGCGCATCAAGGTGCATTGCCAGAACCGGATCGGCATTCTTCGCGACATTCTCGATCTGTTGGTGGCCTACGGCGTCAACGTGGCGCGTGGTGAAGTGGGGGGCGAGCATGGCGACGCTATCTATCTGCATTGCCCGAACCTGATCAATCTGCAGTTTCAGGCCCTGCGCCCGAAGTTTGAGGCGATCACCGGTGTATTCGGCGTCAAGCGCGTTGGGCTGATGCCCAGCGAGCGTCGGCACATGGAGCTTAACGCCTTGCTCGGCGCGCTGGAGTTCCCTGTGCTGTCCATCGACATGGCCGGTGCAATCGTCGCAGCCAATCGTGCCGCCGCGCAGTTGTTGGGCGTGCGGGTGGATGAAGTGCCGGGGATGCCGTTGTCGCGCTATGCCGAGGATTTCGACCTGTCTGAGCTGGTGCGGGCCAGCCAGTCGCGGATCAATGGTCTGCGGGTCAAGGTGCGCGGCGATGTGTTTCTCGCCGACATCGCCCCGTTGCAATCGGAGCACGATGACAGCGAAGCCATGGCCGGGGCTGTATTGACCCTGCACCGCGCTGATCGGGTTGGTGAGCGCATCTACCATGTGCGCAAACAGGAGTTACGCGGCTTTGACAGCATCTTTCAGAGTTCGAAGGTCATGGCTGCGGTGGTCCGCGAGGCGCGGCGCATGGCACCACTCGATGCGCCGCTGCTGATCGAGGGCGAAACCGGCACCGGCAAGGAATTGCTGGCCCGTGCCTGCCACCTTGCCAGCCCGCGTGGCCAGTCACCGCTGATGGCGCTCAACTGTGCCGGGCTGTCGGAGTCCATGGCCGAGATTGAGCTGTTCGGCTACGACCCCGGTGCGTTCGAGGGCGCGCGAGCGGAAGGCCGGCTCGGGTTGCTGGAGCTGACAGCAGGCGGCACGCTGTTCCTTGATGGTGTGGGTGAGCTGAGTGCGCGAATGCAGGCCAAGCTGCTGCGTTTCATTCAGGACGGCAGCTTTCGCCGGGTCGGCAGCGACGAGGACATGTTTCTCGATGTGCGTGTGATGTGTTCGACCCAGGTCGACCTGTCGGAGCTATGCGCCCAAGGGGTCTTCAGGCAGGACCTTTATCATCGCCTCAATGTGCTGTCGCTGCACATACCGCCGTTGCGCGATTGTCTGGACGGTCTTGAGCCGCTGGTGGAGCACTTTCTGGATCACGCCAGCCGCCAGATCGGCTGCCCGTTACCAGGCATTGCGCCGGCTGCCATCAAGCGCCTGAGTCAGTACCACTGGCCCGGAAATGTAAGGCAATTGGAAAATGTATTGTTTCAGGCTGTATCGCTGTGTGACGGCAGCAAGGTGCAGGCCGAGCATATTCGTTTGCCGGATTACGGTGTGCGGCCAGGGCTGAGCGACGTGTCTCTGGAAGGGGGGCTGGACGCTATTATCGGGCGTTTCGAAAAATCGGTGCTGGAACATTTATATGCGCAATATCCCAGCAGTCGCCAATTGGGCAAACGCCTGGGGGTGTCACATACAACCATTGCCAACAAGTTGCGTGGCTATGAGTTGAGTTGGGGCGTGAGTCAGGCCGGCACGCAGCCGATCAACAATCCGCTGATTGACCGCCCGGCAATCAACGCTCGTGTATACGCCCCGCAATCAATATCTGCGAGGCGTCGAGCACGGGTCGCAACAGCGAAAAGCATCAACCGTTACTGCAGCCGTTGCCCATCACCTGGTAGCTCATGGTGTGCCTTGCGCCTTGCGAGTCTTCATAGACCATGCGCGCCGGGACCACTTCGCAGACATTGGGGATCTGGCTGATGGAAATAACCCGGGCGATATCCAGATGAGTGCCATACGTGTATTGCTCGACACGGGCTTGCTGGGCAGCAACTTTGGTCTGCGATTCTTCGGCCATGGCGAAGCTGCTGACACCGCACAGTGCCAATGTCACTAATAAAGCTTTCATTGTGTTTTACCTTTTTGAAAGTGAGCGCGTCCGCATCACGTTTTTAGCGTCATGTACGAACTCTGTTTGATATCAAGAAGCGGGCTGCGTGGGGGCAGCTGATAGTTGCCGTATTGGCGAGATGAATTCTAGGCCTGTTGCATGGCGACATATATAAAGACTTTGGATAAGCGCTTTCATCAAAACGGTAATAATCCGGGGGGGGGGCGCTTGACGCTCCGGTCCCGCCGGTAATACCAACGTCGAATGGCCCCACCGGGTGGGGCGGGATACAACGGGTGCATAAAACAACAACTATCCACCGAGGTAACCAAGATGAGTGCAGCTTCCCTGTACCCCGTCCGCCCAGAAGTCGCAGCGACTACGCTGACGGATGAAGCGACCTACAAGGCCATGTACCAGCAGTCGGTGGTCAACCCTGATGGTTTCTGGCGTGAACAGGCTCAGCGCCTCGACTGGATCAAACCTTTCAGTGTGGTCAAGCAAACCTCGTTCGACGACCATCGGGTCGATATCAAATGGTTCGCCGACGGTACGCTGAACGTTGCCTATAACTGCCTGGATCGCCATCTGGCAGAGCGCGGCGACACGATTGCGATCATCTGGGAAGGCGATGACCCTTCCGAGCACCGTGAAATCACCTACCGCGAGCTACACGCCGAAGTCTGCAAGTTTGCCAACGCACTGCGCGGGCAGGACGTGCACCGTGGTGACGTCGTCACTATCTACATGCCGATGATCCCCGAGGCTGTGGTCGCCATGCTGGCGTGCGCCCGGATCGGTGCGATTCACTCGGTGGTATTCGGCGGTTTCTCGCCGGAAGCACTGGCTGGCCGGATCATCGATTGCAGTTCCAAGGTGGTCATTACTGCGGATGAAGGCCTGCGCGGTGGCAAGAAGACTGCGCTCAAGGCGAATGTCGACCGTGCACTGACCAATCCGGAAACCAGCAGCGTGCAGAAGGTCATCGTCTGCAAACGTACCGGTGGCGAAATCGAGTGGAACCGTCATCGTGACATCTGGTACCACTCGCTTCTGGAAGTGGCCTCCAGCACCTGCGCGCCAAAAGAGATGGGGGCCGAAGAGTCGCTGTTCATCCTCTACACCTCGGGCTCGACCGGCAAACCCAAGGGTGTGTTGCACACCACTGCGGGTTATCTGCTTTACGCGGCGCTGACCCATGAGCGTGTGTTCGACTACAAGCCGGGCGAAATCTACTGGTGCACCGCGGACGTCGGCTGGGTCACCGGGCACAGCTACATTGTCTATGGCCCCTTGGCCAATGGTGCAACCACGCTGCTGTTTGAAGGTGTGCCGAACTACCCGGACATCACGCGTGTGTCGAAAATCATCGACAAGCACAAGGTCAATATCCTCTACACCGCGCCTACCGCGATCCGCGCCATGATGGCCGAGGGCACCAAGTCCGTTGAAGGTGCCGACGGGTCCAGTCTGCGTCTGTTGGGTTCGGTGGGCGAGCCGATCAACCCGGAAGCCTGGGGCTGGTACTACAACACCGTTGGCAAACAGAACTGCCCTATTGTCGATACCTGGTGGCAGACCGAAACCGGTGGCATTCTGATCAGCCCGCTGCCAGGCGCAACAGCGCTGAAACCGGGCTCGGCAACACGTCCGTTCTTCGGCGTGATTCCGGCGCTGGTGGACAACCTGGGCAACCTCATCGAGGGCGCGGCCGAAGGCAATCTGGTGATTCTCGATTCCTGGCCGGGTCAGTCACGCTCGCTGTATGGCGACCACGACCGTTTCGTCGACACCTACTTCAAGACCTTCCGTGGCATGTACTTCACCGGTGACGGTGCCCGTCGCGATGAGGACGGCTACTACTGGATCACCGGGCGCGTAGATGATGTGCTCAACGTTTCCGGCCATCGCATGGGCACCGCAGAGATTGAAAGCGCGATGGTTGCGCACCCGAAAGTCGCCGAAGCCGCAGTGGTCGGTGTGCCACATGACTTGAAAGGGCAGGGCATCTACGTCTACGTCACCCTCAACGGTGGCGAAGAACCGAGCGACGCGCTGCGCACTGAGTTGCGCAACTGGGTGCGCAAGGAGATCGGCCCGATTGCTTCGCCTGATTTCATCCAGTGGGCACCTGGATTGCCGAAGACCCGTTCGGGGAAGATCATGCGCCGTATCCTGCGCAAGATTGCCACCGCTGAGTACGATGCGCTGGGTGACATCTCGACGCTGGCCGATCCGGGTGTGGTGCAGCACCTGATTGACACGCACAAGACCATGAACGCTGCCTGACCGCTCATTGACTGAGCGCGCCTCGTCCGGTTAATGCCGGGCGGGGCGCTTTTGTTTGTGCGGCCCGGTATCGGAAACGAGATATATATATCGGTTTGTTACGGGTTTACACGGCGTTGTCGGACGGTGCTTCATTGTGGGACGTTCTCTGGCTTTCTTGTAGGAAGCTGCGACGCATCAGGGCGTTTCATCCGCCATATGGAACGCTGGGCTTGCCGGATTAGAAGGGTTTGCCAATAATGGGCGCGCTTTTTGCTGTTATGACAGGTTTGGCTGGCTCTGCTGGATCAGCAGAAATATGCTTCGTCAATAGCTGGTAGTGGGTTTTTCGGTGCATCTGTAACTAGTTGTCGCATTGAAGAAATATCGACTTCGAGCCTGTCGTTAAAATGCCCGTCATTCGCCGAAGGTCCGTGAGCCACCAATGCGGTGTCACGCCCCCGGCGTCGCTCTCCCCCGAGATTGTCCTTTCGCACATTGGGCGCTTGCTCACTTTGCCACTTGTCGTGCTTTACCGATGGAGTCCTGGAAATGAAGAAGCTCATGCTTATTGGCGCGATGGCGTTGTCCGTGCTCGCCCAGCCGATCTTTGCTGATGAAAAACCGCTGAAAATCGGCATCGAAGCGGCTTACCCTCCGTTCGCTTCCAAGGCTCCGGATGGCAGCATCGTCGGTTTTGACTACGACATCGGCAATGCGCTGTGTGAAGAAATGAAGGTCAAGTGCACCTGGGTCGAGCAGGAATTCGACGGCCTTATCCCGGCGCTGAAAGTGCGCAAGATCGACGCGATCCTTTCTTCCATGTCGATCACCGACGACCGCAAGAAGTCTGTGGATTTTACCGGTAAGTACTACAATTCCCCGGCCCGTCTGGTCATGAAAGACGGCACCGTGATCAGCGACAGCCTGGCGGAACTCAAGGGCAAGAAAATCGGCGTGCAGCGCGGTTCGATCCATGAGCGTTTCGCCCGTGAAGTTCTTGCCCCCAAAGGTGTGGAAGTGACGCCGTACGGTTCGCAGAACGAAATCTACCTGGACATCGGTGCGGGTCGTCTGGATGGCACGATTGCCGACGCCACCCTGCTGCAGGACGGTTTCCTGAAGACCGACGCAGGCAAGGGCTATGCGTTCACAGGTCCATCGTTCACCGACCCGAAATACTTCGGTGACGGCATCGGCATCGCCGTGCGCAAGGGTGACAAGGCCAACCTTGAGCGCCTGAATGCCGCCATTGCAGCCATCCGTGCCAACGGCAAGTACAAGGCTATCCAGGACAAATATTTCGACTTCGATATCTACGGCAAGTAAGTCGTCATACCGATCCTGATCAATGGCGCAAACAGAATTGCCTGGCTTGCGCCATTTTTATTCCACGCTTGAGGACCGCACATCATGTTGAAAGGTTACGGAGCTGTCATCCTCGAAGGTGCCTGGCTGACGTTGCAGCTGGCCCTGTCGTCGATGGCTCTGGCGATCGTTCTCGGTCTGATCGGCGTGGCGCTTCGTCTGTCGCCGGTACGCTGGATTGCCTGGCTGGGCGATCTGTACAGCACGGTCATTCGCGGCATTCCCGATCTGGTCCTGATATTGCTGATTTTCTACGGCGGTCAGGACCTGCTCAACCGCGTTGCGCCGCTGCTGGGTTTTGATGACTACATCGATCTTGACCCCTTGCTGGCCGGGATCTGCACTCTGGGCTTCATTTTTGGTGCCTATCTCTCGGAAACCTTTCATGCATAGGAATTTCAAAATGCCTATGCATGAACCTGACGCTGTGAAGGAGGCGTCATGCCTTCATAGCGATGCGTAGGAAGACGCTGATGCGTTACTTATGCAGTGAAAATCCCTATCAATCCGAATTTGTGCAGGTTATTTTACCGCTGAGCCTAGGTGCGGACGCACCTTCCCCCTGTCAGGGCTTCACGTACCTCATCTGCGCGATTGCCTGAGCGTTGAGGACCAGTCCCTGCACCGTCAGCCCGCTGATTGCCGCCGTGTAGACCATCCGCGCGCCACACAGCACGCAGCGGAACGGATCGACGTTTAGAAAGGCTTTGGCCATCTGCACAAAATACAGCTTCGGTGTCGGTCCTGGCGTCGCCATCTTCAATGCTTCATAGACCTTCGGCAGGTATTTCCCACACACCCGATTGGCCAGAAAACCAAAATACCGGATCATCCGGAAATGCTTTTCCGGGATGTGCTGCACCACCCGGCGCAGCATGTCGGCCTGGCTCAGCGTTTCCTGCTGATAGGTCTGCGTGCGGTGATCCAGGTAGGTAAAGCTCAACGTGGCCCCGCAGGTGTAATGGGCCAATCGGCTGCCCGAGATGGGCGGTTTTTTCAGGTAGCGGCCCAGGTAATTGACGGTCTTTCGGCCGTTTTTCGTCTTCTTCGACAAGTGGATGTGCCAGTGCTGGCCACCAGCGGTCAGTATCAGACGGCGCCAGTCGCTTTCACAGTGGATGTGGGCCAGCTGCGGCGGCATCGTCAATTGCGAAAGCGGCTGTCCCAGCAGGTAATCGCGCACCAGCCACATCCAGCGCCGCCGCAGGGCCTCTTTGTGGAACGACAGATTTTTCCAGACGCCCTGCTCATCCAGGCCGCCCGCGGTCACCGACAGGTGGACGTGGGGATGCCAGTTGAGCCGCCGGCCATAGGTGTGCAGCGCACCGAAAATCCCGACGCGCAAACCGCGCCGCTTGGCGGTGTAGATCAGGTTATCGGCCGCCAGACGAAACAGCGCATCGAGCAGCCAGCGGTTGTAGAAGAACAGGGACCACAGCGTGTCGGGCAGCGTGAACACCAGATGCTGCCAGGGGCAGTCGGGCAGACGGTTGTTTTGCACGGCGATCCACTGGTCGGTGGCCTTTTTGCCGCAGGAAGGACAGGCCCGGCAATGGCAGGTGTTGCACAGGTATTTGACGTGCGGGCAATGCTCATTGGCACAGGTGTAGTGTTTGACGCCCAGTATCGAGGTGCCGCAGGCGAGCATTTTGCTGATCGACTCCACTTCGATTTGGCGCAGACCGCCGGCTTCCAGCAAATCTGCCCAGCAGCCGTTGGCCGTGAAGAGGTTTTTGAGCGGTCGAGGTTTGTAAGCAGGCGGTGCAGAGGCCACGTCAGCAGGGCGGCTCCTCATCGTGGTGAATGACGGCGGTGATGGCGAATCCGCCTGGCCCTTCTCTCATCTAAACGCTTACGCAAGAAGCGTCGGGAAACATGTCGTTCAGATACGTTGTCTGGCAGCAACTACAAAGATCGACATCACCGAAAGGATCGATATCGAAGGAAAAGTCGGTATCGGGCACGAAGGTAGTATGCCCGGCGCGTTGGAGACGGGTCTGCTTTGCCTTGGCTTTTGCCCGGCTCGCCCGTTTACGTTTTTTGGTCTCTGACGCCATGTGTAAGCCTGTGCTGAGGAGGGATCGACTCGATTTCGGCTATGATAACCGATTTCAAAATCCCACAATTTGCAGCCGCAGGCTGCCCAGTTCATGGCCATCCCCAAGGGGCAGGCCGAAGCAGGCATGGCGTATGGCCTGAGCAGCGGCAAGGTGTTCTTCCGCATTCTGGTGCCGCAGATGATTCGTCTGGCCATCCCCGGTTTCACCAATAACTGGCTGGTCTTGACCAAGGCCACTGCACTGATTTCCGTGGTCGGCCTGCAGGACATGATGTTCAAGGCCAAGCAGGCGGCCGATGCCACCCGCGAGCCTTTCACCTTTTTTCTGGCGGTTGCAGCGATGTACCTGGTGATTACCAGTGTTTCGCTGCTCGCTCTGCGTTACCTCGAAAAACGCTACTCGGTAGGCGTCAGGGCGGCTGACCTATGATCTTTGACTACAACGTGATCTGGGACAGCCTGCCGCTGTACTTCGGCGGCTTGCTGACCACCCTGAAACTGCTGGCGATTTCGCTCGCATTCGGGTTGCTCGCGGCGTTGCCGCTGGGCCTGATGCGGGTCTCGAAAAACCCTTGGGTCAATATGCCGGCCTGGCTGTACACCTATGTGATCCGCGGCACGCCGATGCTGGTCCAGCTGTTCCTGATCTATTACGGGCTGGCTCAGTTCGACGCGGTGCGCGAAAGCTTTTTATGGCCTTGGCTGTCCAGTGCTACGTTCTGTGCCTGTCTGGCGTTCACTATCAATACCAGCGCCTATACGGCCGAGATCATTGCCGGCAGCCTCAAGGCCACGCCGGCCGGTGAAATCGAGGCTGCGCGGGCCATGGGCATGTCGAAGGCCAAAATGTATCGGCGCATTCTGCTGCCGTCGGCCTTGCGCCGGGCGCTGCCGCAGTACAGCAACGAGGTCATCATGATGCTGCAGACGACCAGTCTGGCCTCCATCGTGACCCTGATCGACATCACCGGCGCTGCCCGCACGGTCAACGCGCAGTTCTACCTGCCGTTCGAGGCTTACGTTACCGCAGGCGTTTTCTATCTGTGCCTGACATTCATTCTGGTGCGGCTGTTCAAAATTGCCGAACGCCGCTGGCTGGGCTATCTGGCCCCACGGAAGGTCTGAAATGCAAAGAATCGATCATGTATTGCCGTGGAGCACCCTCGGCACCGAACGCACGCTGAGTGTCTTTCGCTTCGGCACTGGCGAGCGAAAAGCCTACATTCAGGCCAGTCTGCACGCAGACGAACTGCCCGGCATGCGCACCGCCTGGGAGTTGAAGAGACGCCTGACCGAGCTGGAACAGCAAGGCGCGCTCAAGGGCGTCGTCGAGCTGGTGCCGGTGGCCAACCCGCTGGGGCTGGGGCAGTTGCTGCAAGGTGCGCATCAGGGGCGTTTCGAGTTCGGCAGCGGCAAGAATTTCAACCGTGACTTCACCGAGCTGAGCGAGCCGGTCGCCGAGTTGCTGGAAGGCCAGTTGGGCGATGACCCGCGCGCCAATACCCAATTGATTCGTCAGGCGATGATGACTGCACTTGAAGGCTTGCCTGCCGCGCAATCGGAGTTGCAAGGCATGCAGCGCATCCTGCTCAAGCATGCCAGCATCGCTGATGTGGTGCTGGATCTGCATTGCGATGCCGATGCCGCGCTGCACATGTATGCCTTGCCACAGCACTGGCCGCAATGGCGCTCGCTGTCGGCGCACCTGAATATTCAGGTGGCACTGCTGGCCGAGGATTCCGGTGGCAGTTCCTTCGATGAAGCCTGTTCGCTGCCGTGGTTGCGTCTGTCACGGACCTTCCCGCAGGCGCAGATCCCGCTGGCGTGTCTGGCGACCACTATCGAGCTGGGTGGTCAGGCCGACACCGGCAAGCCTCAGGCGCAAGCGCACGCCGAAGGCATTCTGGCGTTTCTGGCCGAACAGGGTTTTATCAGCGGTGACTGGCCGCAGCCCGCACATCAAGCCTGTGAAGGTCTGCCATTCGAAGGTACCGAATTGCTCTATGCGCCGCATCCTGGCGTGGTGACATTCCTGCGTGCCGCAGGCGATAAAGTCGAAATCGGCGATGCGCTGTTCGAAGTCATCGACCCGCTGTCCGTTCAGGTCAGTACCATTTGTGCGAATACTGCCGGGGTGCTGTTTGCCATCGAGCGGCTTCGTTACGCTCAACCAGGTTTCTGGCTGGCCAAAGTGGCGGGGCGCACCGCGCTGCGTCATGGACGTCTGCTCAGTGATTGACCGTTCTGTGGGAGCCCAAAGCATGAACAAACTGGAAGTGCAGGACCTGCACAAGCGCTATGGCAGTCACGAAGTGATCAAGGGCGTGTCCCTGACCGCCAAAGCTGGCGATGTCATCAGCATCATCGGCTCCAGCGGCTCGGGCAAAAGCACCTTTCTGCGCTGCATCAACCTGCTCGAACAGCCCCATGCCGGCAAGATCCTGCTCAACAACGAAGAGTTGAAGCTGGTGCCGAACAAGGACGGCGGTCTGAAAGCTGCCGACGCCAGACAGTTGCAGCGCATGCGCTCACGCTGTCGATGGTGTTCCAGCACTTCAACCTGTGGTCGCACATGACGGCGCTGCAGAACATCATCGAAGCGCCGGTTCATGTTCTGGGCGTGTCGAAAAAGGAAGCGCTGGAAAAAGCCGAGCACTACCTGGCCAAGGTCGGCGTGTCCCATCGTAAGGACGCTTATCCAGGACACATGTCCGGTGGCGAGCAGCAGCGTGTGGCCATTGCCCGCGCGCTGGCGATGGAACCTGAAGTGATGCTGTTCGACGAGCCTACCTCGGCGCTCGACCCTGAACTGGTTGGTGATGTGCTCAAGGTCATGCAGGGGCTGGCTCAGGAAGGCCGGACCATGGTGGTGGTGACTCACGAAATGGGCTTTGCCCGGGAAGTCTCCAACCAGCTGGTTTTCCTGCACCAGGGTGTGGTTCTGGAGCGTGGTGACCCGCGCGAGGTACTGGCCAACCCGCAGACCGAGCGTCTGCAGCAGTTCCTGTCCGGCAGCCTCAAGTGACGATCGGCATCGCATGGCGATGCCTTTTTACGGCAGAACAGGGCATGCTGCGCGACGCGCGACATGACCTGGATGTTCCAGATCGAGCCATCTTCTGAGGCTCGGCTTTTGCGGCAATACGTATCGGATGTCCCAATGACTGCCCATCGAATAGGTTTTCTCGTCTGGCCTGGCACCAAAGCCCTGACTCTGGCACTTGCCGAGGAAGCCTTGCGTGTCGCTCAGCGCGTTCATCCTGAAGTGGTCTACGAATTGTCGTTTCTACAGGCCGAGGCAGGGGAGCCGACAGCGGTTGCCGGAGCCTGGCAATTGCCGGGCGAGCCCTGGACCGGGCGACTGGACGGTTTTCAGAAGCTGTTTCTGCTCGCTGATGAGCCTCCGGCAGGCGTGGCTCCGGCGCTGGGCAGCGCGCTCAAGCAACTGGTGCGTGCCGGCTGTTCGATTGGCGGGCTGTCGGCGGGCGTTTACCCGCTCGCGCAACTGGGCCTGCTGGATGGCTATCGCGCTGCCGTGCACTGGCGCTGGCAGGACGACTTCGCCGAGCGCTTCCCCAAGGTCATCGCCACCAGCCATTTGTTCGACTGGGACCGGGATCGTCTGACCGCCTGCGGTGGCATGTCGGTGCTCGACCTGCTGCTGGCGGTGCTGTCTCGCGATCATGGCGCGGAACTGGCCGGGGCGGTTTCCGAAGAACTGGTGGTCGAACGCATTCGCGAAGGCGGCGAGCGTCAGCGCATTCCGTTGCAGAACCGTCTGGGCTCCAGCCATCCAAAGCTGACCCAGGCTGTACTGTTGATGGAAGCCAACATCGAAGAGCCGTTGACCACTGACGAAATCGCCCAGCACGTGTGTGTGTCGCGCCGTCAGCTAGAGCGAATCTTCAAGCAGTACCTCAACCGTGTACCCAGTCAGTATTACCTGGAGCTGCGCCTGAACAAGGCGCGTCAGATGTTGATGCAGACCAGCAAGTCGATCATTCAGATCGGTCTTTCGTGCGGTTTTTCCTCGGGGCCGCACTTCTCCAGCGCCTACCGCAACTTCTTCGGTGCCACGCCGCGTGAAGACCGCAACCAGCGACGCAGCAGCAGCCCGTTCGAACTTTCGCCGGTGCCTGCCGAACGCGGTTGATTGTCTTGTCACGATAGAAGTGCTGCCGCGACAGCTCTGGTCCAGACAGGCCGGCCTCAATCCGTTTAAACTGCGCCTTTGTGACGCAATATGTCGCATTGCCGAAAACCTTGAAAAAACCCGGTTTTGCGCTGTAACAAGTTGTCGCCTGGCGGCAAGGCCGAACACAATTCAGTCCTTACAATCTTCCCATCGCTCGCCAGTTTCAGGCAGGCGTTCCTCATCAGGAGACTCCGATGTCCGTTGAGCATGCTGCGGTGCAACGCGCCGATTTCGACCAGGTAATGGTCCCCAATTACGCCCCGGCCGGGTTCATCCCCGTGCGCGGTGCGGGCTCCCGGGTCTGGGATCAGGCGGGGCGCGAACTGGTGGATTTCTCGGGCGGGATCGCCGTCAACGTATTGGGCCACTGCCATCCGGCGCTGGTCGGTGCCTTGACCGAGCAGGCCAACAACCTCTGGCATGTGTCCAACGTTTTCACCAACGAGCCGACCCTGCGTCTGGCGAAAAAGCTGGTGGATTCGACCTTCGCCGAGCGCGTGTTCTTCTGTAACTCGGGTGCTGAAGCCAACGAAGCCGCCTTCAAGCTGGCGCGTCGTGTGGCGCATGACCAGTACGGCCCGGAAAAATACGAAATCATCGCGGCGCTGAACAGTTTTCATGGCCGTACCCTGTTCACTGTCAGCGTCGGTGGCCAGCCGAAATACTCCGATGGTTTCGGGCCGAAAATCACCGGCATCAGCCACGTGCCGTACAACGACCTTGAAGCGTTGAAAGCGGCTGTTACCGACAAGACCTGCGCCGTGGTGCTGGAGCCGATTCAAGGCGAGGGCGGCGTGTTGCCGGGCCAGCTGGAATACCTGCAAAGCGCGCGCAAGCTGTGTGACGAGCACAACGCTTTGCTGGTATTCGATGAAGTGCAGAGCGGCATGGGCCGTAGCGGTCATCTGTTCGCCTACATGCATTACGGCGTGACCCCGGACATACTTTCCAGCGCTAAAAGCATCGGTGGCGGCTTCCCCCTGGCGGCCATGCTGACCACTGAAAAACTTGCCAAACACTTTGCGGTCGGCGTTCACGGCACCACGTATGGCGGCAACCCGCTGGCCTGCGCGGTCGGTGAAGCGGTGATTGATGTCGTCAATACGCCTGAAGTGCTGGCTGGCGTGCAGCGCAAGCATCAGCAATTCAAGACCCGCCTGGAGAGCATCGGCCAGCAATATGGCGTGTTCACCGAAGTGCGCGGCCTGGGCCTGTTGATCGGCTGCGTGCTGTCCGACGCCTGGAAAGGCAAGGCCAAGGACATTTTCAACGCCGCTGAAGCCCAGGATCTGATGATTCTGCAGGCCGGTCCCGACGTGATCCGTTTCGCGCCGAGCCTGGTGATTGAAGACGCAGACATCGAAGAAGGCCTGAACCGCTTCGAGCGTGCCATCGCCAAGCTGACGTCCTGATTCATCCGCTTTATCCCGGTGTCTGCCTGATCGGCAAACACCGGACATTTTCCTGTGCTGTGCGGCATGATGCCGTGTGGTGCTTTTACCAGTGCCGGCGTAAATGCCGGTCGATCTACAAGGAGTGGCACCATGCTGGTGATGCGCCCTGCGCAAATGGCTGATCTGGCCGAGGTTCAACGCCTCGCTGCCGACAGCCCTATCGGTGTCACGTCCTTGCCCGACGATGCTGGCCGCCTGACCGACAAGATCGGCTCGTCGGAGGCATCATTCGCCGCCGAGGTCAGCTTCAACGGCGAAGAAACCTACTTTTTCGTGCTCGAAGACAGCGAAAGCGGCAAGCTGGTGGGCTGCTCGGGCATTGTTGCTTCGGCGGGCTACTCCGAGCCGTTTTACAGTTTTCGCAACGAAACCTTCGTGCATGCTTCCCGCGAACTGAAGATCCATAACAAGATCCATGTTCTGTCCCAGTGTCACGACCTGACCGGTAACAGCCTGCTGACCAGTTTCTACGTGGTCCCGGAGCTGGTTGGCACTGCTTGGTCGGAGCTCAACTCTCGCGGCCGCCTGCTGTTTGTTGCCAGTCACCCCGAGCGTTTCGCCGATTCGGTGGTCACCGAGATCGTCGGTTACAGCGACGAACAGGGAGATTCGCCATTCTGGGATGCCATCGGGCGCAACTTCTTCGATCTCAACTACGCCGCTGCCGAGCGCCTGTGCGGGCTGAAAAGCCGGACCTTCCTCGCCGAGCTGATGCCGCATTACCCGATCTACGTGCCATTGCTGCCTGACGCTGCGCAGGAGGCCATGGGTCAGGTGCATCCGCGTGCGCAGATCACCTTCGACATCCTGATGCGCGAAGGCTTTGAAACCGACCATTACATCGACATCTTCGACGGTGGCCCGACCCTGCATGCCAAGGTATCCGGAATCCGGTCCATCGCGCAGAGCCGTCTGGTGCCGGTCAAGGTCGAAACCGCGCAAAGCAGCGATGTCGGCACAGGCGGGCGTCTTTATCTGGTTGCCAACGGCCTGTTGCAGGATTACCGCGCGGTGCTCCTGGAACTGGACTGGGCACCTGGCAGACCGGTGGTGCTGAGCCTGCAGGCCGCCGAAGCACTGGGCGTTGGTGAAGGTGCCAGTGTGCGGATCGTCGCGGTCTGAGCCAGACGTTCGATAGCCGATTAGCGAGTTTCAAGGCTCTCGATGAGCCGCTGAGGAGATAACATGATCGTTCGTCCTGTACGCAGCAGTGACCTGCCTGCGCTGATCGAGCTGGCGCGCAGCACCGGTGCCGGTCTGACGACACTGCCCGCCAATGACCAGCGTCTCGCGCACCGGGTAGGCTGGGCTGAAAAGACCTTTCGCGGAGAAGCCGAGCGCGGCGATGCCGACTATCTGTTCGTGCTTGAAGATGACGATGGTCGGGTGGTCGGTATCTCTGCCATCGCCGGGGCGGTCGGCCTGCGCGAGCCCTGGTACAACTATCGGGTCGGCCTCACGGTCAGTGCGTCGCAGGAACTGAACATCTACCGGGAAATCCCGACCCTGTTCCTGGCCAACGACCTGACCGGCAATTCCGAGCTGTGCTCGCTGTTCCTGCACAGCGATTCACGCAATGGCCTCAATGGCCGCCTGCTGTCCAAGGCGCGCATGCTGTTCATCGCCGAATTTCCGAAGCTGTTCGGTAACAAGATCATTGCCGAGATGCGTGGCATGTCCGACGAGAATGGCCGGTCGCCGTTCTGGGAAAGTCTGGGTCGGCATTTCTTCAAGATGGAATTCAGCCAGGCCGATTACCTGACCGGTGTTGGCAACAAGGCATTCATTGCCGAGTTGATGCCCAAGTTTCCGCTGTACAGCTGCTTTCTTTCCGAAGATGCACGCAATGTGATCGGCCGCGTGCATGCCGACACCGAGCCTGCGCTGACCATGCTCAAGGGCGAGGGTTTCTCGTATCAGGGTTACGTCGACATCTTCGATGCTGGGCCTGCCATCGAGTGCGAGACCGGCAAGATTCGCGCAATCAAGGACAGCCAGACGCTGGTACTGGCCATCGGTACGCCAGGTGACGATGCGCCGCAGTTTCTGATTTACAACCGCAAGCGTGAAGACTGCCGCATTACGGTAGGCGCTGCGCGTTTCGCCGCTGGCACGCTGGTGGTTGCGCCACAAACCGCCAAGCGGCTGCGCATGAGTGCAGGCGACAACGTGCGCGCCGTGCCTTTGTCTGCGGCGCGGGAGGGCGTTTGATGAGTACCCTCTACATTGCAGGTGCATGGCAGGCCGGGCAGGGCGAGCTGTTCCATTCGTTGAACCCGGTGAGCCAGCAAACGCTCTGGTCTGGGCAGGCTGCTACGCCAGAACAAGTCGATTACGCAGTGCAGGCTGCGCGTCAGGCATTTCCCGGCTGGGCGCAGCGCTCTCTGGATCAGCGCATTGCTGTGCTGGAGGCCTTTGCTGCCAGCCTCAAGGGCCGCGCCGATGAACTGGCGCATTGCATCGGTGAAGAAACCGGCAAGCCTTTGTGGGAGTCAGCGACCGAAGTAACCAGCATGGTCAACAAGATTGCCATCTCGGTGCAGAGCTATCGCGAACGAACCGGCGAAAAGAGCGGGCCGCTGGGCGACGCCACGGCAGTATTGCGTCATAAGCCACATGGCGTGGTCGCGGTGTTCGGGCCGTACAACTTTCCTGGTCATCTGCCTAACGGGCACATCGTTCCGGCCTTGCTGGCGGGCAATACGGTAGTGTTCAAGCCCAGCGAACTGACGCCGAAAGTCGCCGAACTGACCATCAAGTGCTGGATCGAAGCCGGGTTGCCTGCCGGTGTTCTCAACCTGCTGCAAGGCGGGCGCGAAACCGGTATCGCACTGGCTGCCAACCCAGGCATCGACGGGCTGTTCTTCACCGGCTCAAGCCGCACCGGTGATGCGCTGCACCAACAGTTCGCCGGGCGTCCCGACAAAATTCTCGCGTTGGAAATGGGCGGTAACAATCCACTGATCGTTGATCAGGTTCAGGACATCGACGCAGCGGTTTACACCATCATTCAGTCGACGTTCATTTCTGCAGGCCAGCGCTGCACCTGCGCGCGTCGCCTGTTGGTGCCCGAGGGCGACTGGGGCGATGCCTTGCTGGCGCGGCTGGTTGCCGTCAGCGCGACTATCGAGGTGGGGGTGTTCGATCAGCAGCCGTCTCCGTTCATGGGCTCGGTCATTTCACTGGAGGCCGCACACGCCTTGCTCGACGCGCAGCGCAACCTGCTCGCCAACGGCGCAGTGACCTTGCTGGAAATGCGTCAGCCGCAGGCCGGAGCAGCGCTGCTGACGCCGGGCATTATCGATGTCAGCGCGGTCGCCGAGCGGCCTGACGAAGAGCTGTTCGGCCCGCTGTTGCAGGTTATCCGCTACGCCGGTTTCGACGCCGCCATCGCCGAAGCCAACGCCACTCGCTATGGCCTGGCGGCAGGCTTGCTCTCGGACTCCGAAGCACGCTATCAGCAGTTCTGGCTGCACAGCCGCGCCGGGATCGTCAACTGGAACAAACAGCTGACCGGCGCCGCCAGCAGCGCACCGTTCGGCGGGGTCGGCGCCTCGGGCAACCACCGCGCCAGCGCTTATTACGCAGCCGACTATTGCGCCTATCCGGTGGCTTCGCTGGAGGCGGGCAGCCTGACCCTGCCGACGACACTGACTCCCGGCATCAGGCTGAGCTGACAGGGTGCGCACGATTGCTTATAAAAACAGATCCACGGAGCCTTGCCGATGAAGTCCTGTGAAGTGAATTTTGACGGTCTGGTCGGGCCAACCCACAACTACGGCGGGTTGTCCTACGGTAATGTCGCCTCCCAGAGTAACAGCCAGCAATGCGCGAACCCGCGTGAAGCGGCGCTGCAAGGCCTGGCGAAAATGAAAGCGCTGATGGACCTGGGTTTTACCCAGGGCGTGCTGGCACCGCAGGAACGCCCTGATGTGGCCGGTTTGCGGCAGTTGGGTTTCACCGGCAGCGATGAACAGGTGATTGAAAAAGCTGCCCGTCAGGACATGCCGTTGCTGGTTGCCAGTTGCTCGGCATCGAGCATGTGGGTGGCCAACGCCGCGACGGTCAGCCCCAGTGCAGACACGGTAGATGGGCGCGTGCATTTCACGGCGGCCAACCTCAACTGCAAATACCATCGCAGCATCGAGCACCCGACCACCAGCCGCGTGCTGGGGGCGATGTTTGCCGATGCAAAGCACTTTGCCCATCATCCTGCGTTGCCACCAGTCGCGCAGTTCGGTGACGAAGGCGCGGCCAACCACACCCGTTTCTGTCAGGACTACGGCCAGCCCGGTGTGGAGTTTTTCGTTTTTGGCCGCAGTGCGTTCGATACCCGCTACCCGGCACCGCAAAAGTATCCGGCCCGCCAGACCCTGGAAGCGTCACGAGCTGTTGCGCGTTTGCATGGCTTGAGCGAGGGCGGCGTGGTTTATGCTCAGCAGAACCCGGCGGTCATTGATCAGGGTGTATTTCATAACGATGTGATCGCGGTCGGCAACGGTGAGGTGCTGTTCTATCACGAGGATGCATTCCTCAACACCGAGCTGATGCTCAATGAGCTGCGCGACAAACTCGGCCGTGTCGGTGGGCAGTTGCGGGCGATTTGTGTGCCGCGTGCCGAAGTCTCGGTGCAGGATGCGGTGCGCTCTTACCTGTTCAATAGCCAGTTGTTGTCACGCCCGGACGGCTCGATGCTGCTGATCGTGCCGCAGGAGTGTCAGGCCAATGCGAGCGTCTGGGCTTATCTGCAGCGATTGATTGCCGATGACGGCCCGGTTGCCCAGGTCAAAGTGTTCGACCTCAAGCAAAGCATGCAGAACGGCGGCGGCCCTGCATGCCTGCGACTGCGTGTGGCGCTCAAGGAAACCGAGCTGGCTGCGGTGAACCCTGGCGTGATCATGACCGCGCCGCTGTACGACACGCTGACGCAATGGGTCGACAGGCACTACCGTGATCGCATGAGTGAAAACGATCTGGCCGATCCCCGATTGCTGAGCGAATGCCGTACGGCATTGGATGAACTTACGCAAATCCTTAAACTGGGTGCCGTCTATCCGTTTCAACTGAATTGAAACACCCTGCGCGCCGGGCAAATGTCTGGCGCATGATTTCTTTATCTAGAGCATTCCGACTATGAGCGACGCCCTGCAACTGATCCTTGAAGACACCGATGGCGCCCAGCTGGAAACCTCTTGCACCCGCGTTGCCATTATCTGGCAGGGCAAGGAGCTGTGGATTCAGCAGGATGGCCGTGGCCAATTGCTGATCGGTGTTGATGTCGAAGAAGACGATGCCGAGTACGCCAACCTGCTGCTGCGCCCGTTGGCAACCAACCTGGTCAGCCTGCAACTGGAAATGGAGCCAGCCGACGCAGGTGCCGACGAAGACGGTCACGTTCACGGTCCTGACTGCAACCACTAAGGAAGTTGCCCTATGCTCGCCCTTGGCAAATTGCTTGAACTGACCCTGGCTGGACGTGAGCCAGCGGAAAAGACTCAACTGACCGTCGAAGGCGTGCGAATGCGATGGATGGGCGAGGGGGCTCTGGAGGTCCGCCCGCCGGAGGTCCGTGACAATGGCACGGACCTGCTGCTCTCTGCCGGTATTCATGGCAACGAGACTGCACCCATCGAGCTGCTGGATGAACTGATCCGCAGCATCGCGCGCGGCGACCTTAAACCGCGCGCACGTATTCTGTTCCTGTTTGGCAATCCCGACGCCATGCGGCGCGGTACCCGGTTTGTCGAGCAGGACGTCAATCGGCTGTTCAACGGTCGTCACGAGCAAAGTGGCGGTGCAGAAGCCCTGCGTGCCTGCGAGCTGGAGCACTTGGCCGCCAGCTTTTTCAGCCTGCCGGATCGCTACCGCCTGCATTACGACCTGCACACTGCCATTCGCGGTTCGAAGATCGAGCAGTTCGCGCTGTACCCGTGGAAAGAAGGTCGTCAGCACTCGCGTCTCGAACTGGCCCGGCTGCGTGCTGCGGGGATGAGTGCGGTGTTGCTGCAGAACAAACCGTCCATTGTGTTCAGTGCCTATACCTACGATCAGCTGGGTGCCGAGGCCTTTACTCTGGAACTGGGCAAGGCCCGGCCGTTCGGCCAGAACCAACAGGTCAACCTTGCGCCGCTGCGTCTGCGTCTGGAGCAGATCATCGAAGGCCGCGAGCCCGAGCTGGATGAAAATCTTGAGGGGTTGCAGCTGTTCAGCGTGGCACGCGAAGTCATCAAGCGCACCGATGCATTCACGTTCAACCTCGCCGATGCTGTAGAAAACTTCTCACCGCTGGAAAAGGGCTACGTGCTGGCCGAAGACGCGGGTGGTTCACGCTGGGTGGTAGAGGAGGATGGCGCGAGAATCATCTTCCCCAACCCGAAGGTCAAAAACGGCCTGCGGGCGGGGATTCTGATTGTGCCGACTGATGCGGGTAGCCTTGGCTGATCGCTGGGCACCCACAAGATCGGACGCAGAGCGTCCAGAACGGCATTCCCACGCTGGAGCGTGAGGAACGATAATCTCAACTATCGTGCGACGCTGCAGCGTGAGGAGCGATAATCTCGACTATCGTGCGACGCTCCGCGTCGGCATGCCGTTCTGGACGCTCTGCGTCCTCTTTGCGACCGTCCTGAAGAACGCCTCTCGTGCCGCTGCTACGCGTTTCAGCAGGCCGCTTTTTGCTGAGCGTCCAGGCGACGCAGGCTGCGTACCTTGTTCAAGGTGTCAGCGCAGGTCTTGGCCGCTTCTTCGCCTTTGTGCGAGAAGTGATCGAAGAAGAACTTCTGATGTTCTTCGCCCGCATGGAAGTGGTGCGGTGTCAGGACCACGGAAAACACCGGTACTTCGGTTTCCAGCTGGACCTGCATCAGCGCGCTGACCACTGACTGCGCAACGAATTCATGGCGATAGATGCCGCCGTCCACTACCAGTGCAGCGCCGACGATGCCAGCGTAGCGGCCGGTATTGGCCAGCAGTTTTGCATGCAGCGGAATTTCGAAGGCACCGCCCACTTCAAAGATGTCGATGTCACTTTCCGCATAGCCATGATTGGCCATCTCGGCGATAAAACCTTTACGGCTTTGATCGACGATATCCTTGTGCCAGCAGGCCTGGATGAAGGCGACGCGTTCGTTCGGGTGGTTTTTGCTTTTGCTGTCGATTGCAGTAGGTTGCACGTGTTCTGACTCCTGTTTTTATGGAAAAAACAGGGCGTTTGGATCGAAAGGGATTCAAGTCGCGTAGGAAAGCCTCCTGAACGATGTCGTTCATGATGAGGTTTTGCAGACGTTCTTGCAGACACCAATCCCGCTCTCTCTTCATCCGGACTATGACCGTCGGCCCCGGAATCACACCGGGTCTGCTGACCTTGCCGATCGCCAGCCAAAGCTGCGACCCCCAAGCGCTCGCGGGCTAGACGCATTGCGCGCCATTACCGCCGGTGGGGAATTGCACCCCGCCCTGAGAACGTTGCCGGCACTTTACGTGGCCGGCGCGGGATTTTTATCACAGTTCGCTGGATCATGCATGGACACTTTCGTACGGTGCACCTACCTTTTTCTTATAAGGGCACGGAGTATCGAGAGCGGCGGTGCTTGATTATCATGTACCGCGTCTTCAGTAATGCCTTGTTGCAAGCCAAAGGTTGCATGCATTATCGATCTTCAACTTCAGGGAGCTTTTTCGTGACTGTCATCGATCTGCGCAGCGACACAGTGACTCTGCCTACGGCCGTTATGCGCGATGCCATGGCACGTGCGCCCGTTGGCGATGACGTCTACGGTGAGGACCCAACCGTCAACCTGCTCGAAGCGACGCTCGACGAGCGCCTCGGGTTTGATGCTGCGCTGTTCGTGCCGTCAGGCACCATGAGCAATCTGCTGGCACTGATGGCGCACTGTGAGCGTGGCGATGAATACATCGTTGGTCAGCAGGCCCACACGTATAAGTACGAAGGCGGCGGTGCAGCGGTGCTGGGCTCTATTCAGCCACAGCCACTGGACGTGCAGGCCGATGGCTCGCTGGACTTGCAGCAGGTGCTCGACGCCATCAAACCCGATGACTTTCACTTCGCCCGCACACGCCTGCTGGCCCTGGAAAACACCATGCAGGGCAAGGTGCTACCGTTGGAATACCTGGCCGCCGCACGCACACTGACGCTGGAAAAAGGCCTCGCCCTTCATCTGGACGGCGCACGGCTGTACAACTCATCGGTCAGGCTGGGAGTCGATGTCCGCGAGATTACCCGGCACTTCGATTCGGTATCGGTGTGCCTTTCCAAGGGTCTGGGCGCACCGATCGGCTCGGTGCTGTGCGGATCGCAGCCGTTGATCGCCAGAGCGCGCCGCTTGCGCAAAATGCTCGGTGGCGGCATGCGTCAGGCCGGAGTGCTGGCTGCCGCAGGGCTCTACGCGCTGGATAATCAGGTCGAGCGGCTGGCGGATGACCATGCCAATGCTGCGTTTCTGGCCGAAGGCCTGAGCGGGCTCGGCTACGCTGTCGAGCCGGTGCAGACCAATATGGTCTACGTGCAGATTGGTGAGCGCGCTGCAGCACTCAAGGCGTTCTGCGCCGAGCGTGGCATCGTGCTCACAGCCGCGTCGCGACTGCGCATGGTGACCCATCTGAATGTGTCGCGTGCGCAGGTTGAACAGGTCATCGCTGCATTTGCAGCCTTTGAACACTCATGAGATGACGATAATCCAGTTAGTTGTTTCTATCGCACAAACACACTGTACCGAGGGCGCAACGCCTATATAATGCGGCCCTTTGCCGTCGCTACGTCATTTGACGTTTTGCACTTGCCTCTGGCCGCAGTCTCCGTGGAAGAACCTATGAAAAGCGCAGAAATCCGTGAAGCCTTCCTTGGCTTCTTCGAAGAGCAAGGCCACACCCGTGTTGCTTCAAGCTCCTTGATTCCGGGCAATGACCCAACCCTGCTGTTCACTAACGCAGGCATGAACCAGTTCAAGGATTGCTTCCTGGGCCAGGAAAAACGCGCCTACACCCGCGCCGTTACCAGTCAGAAATGCGTGCGTGCCGGTGGCAAGCACAATGACCTGGAAAACGTCGGCTATACCGCTCGTCACCACACTTTTTTCGAAATGCTGGGCAACTTCAGCTTCGGTGACTATTTCAAGCGTGATGCCATCACCTACGCCTGGACTTTCCTGACCTCCGAGAAATGGCTGAACCTGCCCAAGGAAAAGCTTTGGGTCACGGTCTACGCGACCGACGACGAAGCCTACGACATCTGGACCAAAGAGATCGGCGTGCCTGCCGAGCGCATGGTTCGTATCGGCGACAACAAAGGCGCGCCTTACGCCTCCGATAACTTCTGGACGATGGGCGATACCGGGCCATGCGGTCCTTGCAGCGAGATTTTCTTCGATCACGGCCCGGAAATCTGGGGTGGCCCGCCAGGCTCGCCGGAAGAAGACGGTGACCGTTACATCGAAATCTGGAACAACGTATTCATGCAGTTCAACCGTACGGCTGATGGCGTGTTGCACCCACTGCCGGCGCCCTCGGTCGATACCGGTATGGGCCTGGAGCGTGTCAGTGCCGTTCTGCAACACGTACATTCCAACTATGAAATCGACCTGTTCCAGAGCCTGCTGGCTGCGTCGGCCAAGGCCATTGGTTGCAGCAATGACAACCAGGCTTCGCTGAAGGTCGTGGCGGACCACATCCGTTCTTGCGGTTTCCTGATCGCAGACGGCGTGCTGCCTTCCAACGAAGGTCGTGGCTATGTCCTGCGCCGCATCATTCGTCGCGCCTGCCGTCACGGCAACAAGCTGGGTGCCAAGGGCAGCTTCTTCTACCAGATCGTTGCGGCGCTGGTGGCCGAAATGGGCTCTGCGTTCCCTGAGCTGGTGCAACAGCAGTCGCATATCGAGCGCGTGCTGAAAGGTGAAGAGGAACAGTTCGCCAAGACCCTTGAACAGGGTCTGAAAATTCTTGAACAGGATCTGGCTGACCTCAAAGGCACCGTGGTGCCGGGTGAAGTCGTGTTCAAGCTGTACGACACCTACGGTTTCCCGATGGACCTGACGGGTGACATCGCCCGCGAGCGCAATCTGACCCTGGACGAAGCCGGCTTCGAGCGTGAAATGGACGCCCAGCGCGTGCGCGCCCGTTCGGCCAGCTCGTTTGGCATGGACTACAACAGCCTGGTCAAGGTCGACGTCGCCACGCAGTTCACCGGTTACTCTGCAACGACTGGCAGCGCCAGCGTTGTGTCGCTGTATAAAGAAGGTCAGTCGGTCACTCACCTGAATGAAGGCGAAGAGGGCGTGGTGATTCTCGACACCACCCCGTTCTATGCCGAATCAGGCGGTCAGATCGGCGACAGTGGTTTCCTGCATGCCGGTGATGTGCGTTTTGATGTCAGTGACACCACCAAGACTGGCGGTGCGTTCCTGCACCACGGTGTTGTGGCGTCCGGCAGCCTGAGCGTTGGCGCACAGGTTGAAACACAGGTGGCCGATGAAGTTCGCGATGCAACCAAATTGAATCATTCGGCCACTCACTTGCTGCACGCCGCATTGCGTCAGGTGCTGGGTGAGCATGTTCAACAGAAAGGCTCGCTGGTCGACAGTCAGCGTCTGCGCTTTGACTTCAGCCATTTCGAGGCGATCAAGCCCGATCAACTGCGTGCGCTGGAAGATATAGTCAACGCCGAGATTCGCAAGAACACCGAGGTAATGACCGAAGAAACCGATATCGACACGGCGAAGAAGAAGGGCGCCATGGCGCTGTTCGGCGAAAAGTACGGCGACAGTGTTCGCGTACTGAGCATGGGCGGCGAGTTTTCCGTCGAGCTGTGTGGTGGCATTCACGCCAGCCGCACCGGTGACATCGCGCTGTTCAAGATCGTCAGTGAAGGCGGTGTCGCTGCAGGTGTGCGGCGTATCGAGGCGGTTACCGGTGCTGCTGCGCTGGCCTGGCTGAATGCGGCCGAAGATCAACTCAAGGAAGCTGCGACGCTGGTCAAAGGCAATCGCGACAACCTGCTGGACAAGCTGACGGCTGTGCTTGAGCGCAACCGTCTGCTGGAAAAACAACTGGAACAACTGCAAGCCAAGGCAGCCAGTGCCGCCGGCGACGACATGTCGTCTGCCGCGCTGGATGTCAAAGGGGTCAAGGTTCTGGCTACGCGCCTGGATGGCCAGGACGGCAAGGCGCTGCTGGCGCTTGTCGACCAGTTGAAGAACAAGCTCGGCCGCGCAGTGATCCTGCTCGGCAGTGTTCATGAGGACAAGGTTGTCTTGGTCGCAGGCGTGACCAAGGACCTGACTGGCCAACTCAAAGCCGGTGATTTGATGAAGCAGGCGGCTGCCGCTGTCGGTGGTAAAGGCGGTGGGCGTCCTGATATGGCTCAAGGCGGTGGTGTCGATGCAGGTGCGTTGGATTCAGCGCTGGCACTGGCCGTTCCTTTTGTAGAGCAGGGTATCTGAGTCGAGTCTGCAGGCCTGTCGATTGCCGGCAGGCCTTGCAAGGATTTGAATGGGTTAATAGGTGCTCTTAACGGGTTCTGAGGCGGCTTTGAGATGGCTTTAATCGTACAGAAATTTGGCGGCACCTCGGTGGGCTCTGTAGAGCGCATCGAGCAGGTGGCCGACAAGGTCAAGAAATTCCGTGAGGCTGGAGACGACCTTGTGGTCGTGCTGTCGGCCATGAGCGGCGAAACCAACCGTTTGATCGAGCTGGCCAGGCAGATCAGTGATCAGCCGGTTCCCCGTGAGCTGGACGTGATCGTTTCCACTGGCGAGCAGGTCACCATCGCGCTGCTGGCGATGGCGCTGATGAAACGTGGCGTGCCTGCGGTGTCCTACACCGGCAATCAGGTCCGTATCCTTACCGACAGCGCGCACAACAAGGCGCGCATCCTGCAGATCGACGACCAGAAGATCCGCTCCGACCTGAAAGCCGGTCGTGTGGTGGTGGTCGCCGGCTTCCAGGGCGTCGATGAGCACGGCAACATCACCACCCTCGGCCGTGGTGGCTCGGACACTACCGGTGTTGCGCTGGCCGCAGCGCTGAAAGCTGACGAGTGCCAGATCTACACTGACGTCGATGGTGTGTACACCACCGACCCGCGTGTCGTGTCGCAGGCTCAGCGCCTCGACAAGATCACCTTCGAAGAGATGCTGGAAATGGCCAGCCTCGGGTCCAAGGTGCTGCAGATCCGAGCGGTCGAGTTCGCCGGCAAATACAACGTCCCGCTGCGCGTTTTGCACAGCTTCAAAGAGGGGCCGGGCACCCTCATTACAATCGATGAAGAGGAATCCATGGAACAGCCGATCATTTCCGGCATCGCCTTCAACCGCGATGAAGCCAAGCTGACCATCCGTGGTGTGCCAGACACCCCCGGCGTAGCGTTCAAGATTCTCGGCCCGATCAGCGCGGCCAATATCGAAGTCGACATGATCGTGCAGAATGTTTCGCACGATAACACCACCGATTTCACCTTCACGATCCATCGCAACGACTATCAGGCGGCCTTGCAGGTGCTTGAGTCCACCGCGCGTGAGATCAGCGCTCGTGAAGTGTCCGGCGATACCAAGATCGCCAAGGTGTCCATTGTCGGTGTCGGCATGCGCTCGCATGCAGGCGTTGCCAGCCGTATGTTTGAAGCATTGGCCAAGGAAAGTATCAATATACAGATGATCTCCACGTCGGAAATCAAGGTTTCCGTGGTCATCGAAGAGAAGTATCTGGAGTTGGCTGTGCGCGCGTTGCACACGGCTTTTGAGCTGGATGCTCCGCGGCAGGGTGAGTGATCCTGTCGTCGAAGGACGCGGTCCGACCGCGTCTTTCGGGTGCTGCGCAGAAAGGCTGTGGTTTTCTTTGCGTTAGTCGATACACAGGTAAGGGTTGTGGCCTTGTGCTACAGGTCGATGCCTACTGGTTTGCAGACTGTTGTCCCTGAATAAAGGCGTAAGGAGAAAAGTATGCTGATTCTGACTCGTCGGTGCGCGGAAAGCCTGATCATTGGTGACGGTGAGATTACCGTGACCGTGCTCGGAGTGAAGGGTAATCAGGTGCGTATTGGTGTCAATGCGCCCAAGGAAGTCGCTGTCCACCGTGAAGAGATTTACCTTCGCATCAAGAAAGAGAAGGACGAAGAACCAAGCCATTAATTTTTATTGAATTTTTGGTTTGCAAACGGGGAAAAGGGTGGTTATTATACGCCCCGTGTTGCGGAGAGCTGGCCGAGTGGCCGAAGGCGCTCCCCTGCTAAGGGAGTACACCTCAAAAGGGTGTCGGGGGTTCGAATCCCCCGTTCTCCGCCATTATTTATGTAGTGCGTAAGATTGGGCTTGATCGGTAAGTTGTTGAATTTACTAGAAAAAGTGCTTGACTAAACAATATTACGACCTATAATGCGCGGCACCAACACATGCACTCGTAGCTCAGCTGGATAGAGTACTCGGCTACGAACCGAGCGGTCACAGGTTCGAATCCTGTCGAGTGCACCATTTAAAGTTGTTTGAAGTGTTGTAAGCAATTACAAGGTTTCCGATAACTGGCTTCAACCAGAGGTGATCTGGTCTAAAAACACCAATGCACTCGTAGCTCAGCTGGATAGAGTACTCGGCTACGAACCGAGCGGTCACAGGTTCGAATCCTGTCGAGTGCACCATACAACGAAAAGCCCACATCGAAAGATGTGGGCTTTTTGCTTTCTAGCGTTTTCCTTTAACGCATCCGTTCCCGTCGAATGTCACATTGTTGCTGCGGCCCTTTTTCTGGTTGTACACGTAATGCAATTCGCCATTACGGTTGGTGATTTTGTCCGGACGCCCCAGCAGGCTCTCGACATCACGCATAGTCATGCCGGGAGGTGTGCGCTGGTTGATGATAGCTGCCCGACGCTGTTCGGCGCTAAGGCGGTTGCCGCAACCATCATCGCGCGTGCCGACCACTACCAGTTCCTGGCTCGCGGGCTTCCTGCGTGTTGGCGCTGAAAGGTTTGCGGGCGGGAGTAACCCGATGTTGGTTCCCGGTGGCGCATTGAAGGCCCTTTGCATGCTGGTGCTGTGGCCTTCAGGGCAGCCGAGAGTGGTGAACATGATTTTTCCGGAAGCGTCTTCGCAGCGATGAACAGTGCTGGCGGTCGCGGGTGCAGGAGCGCAGAGTAGAGCGCTCCACAGGGATAGATGAACGGCTGTGCGCATGCTCAAGTCCTCCATGACAGGGTGTCGTGCAAGCCTAGCCGCAGCCTCTGGAGGCGGCGAGCAGGTTTTCTTGGCTGAATGTGACGTTGAGGCCGGGCCAGCTCACAGAGTTTTACAGGTTTGTGCTGCAAACGGTTGTTATAGGCCGAATTTCTCGCATGCGCTTCTCTAAAAGCGGTGTATCATTGCGCCCGTCAGCTCCGCCGGGGCTTGTGGAACACCTCCATGGACTTACCCAGTCGTTACTCAATAATGTTTTTCAACAATCATGAATTAACTGATTGATCTCCCGGCGTGCTCCGCTGCTGGGAGTGGAGTTCGCCTATGACCGAAAGAGAAGTAAAAAAAACGCAGGAAAGCTTGCAGGATCGCCTGGCTCAGGTTGTCGATCTGCTGCAGCGCCAGCGTATTGTTGAAGACCTGACCCATCGTCAGGAAGGTCAGCATCAGGACCGTGTAGAAAACCTGGTTCACCGGCAGAACCTCGTCGAGTTGCAACGCAAGCTCGAAGACCTTCACTCTGCCGACGTCGCTTATATCCTCGAAGCCCTGCCTCTGGAAGATCGTCTGACCGTATGGCAGCTGGTCAAGGCTGAGCGTGACGGCGACATTCTTCTTGAAGTATCCGATTCCGTTCGTGAAACCCTGATCGCTGACATGGATGATCACGAGTTGCTCGCGGCGGCACGGGACATGGACGCCGACGAACTGGCTGACCTTGCTCCCGAGTTGCCCCGTGATGTCGTTCACGAGCTTATGGAGGCACTGGATTCACAACAGCGTGAGCGCGTCCGTTCGGCTTTGTCCTATGACGAGGATCAGGTCGGTGCGCTGATGGACTTCGAGATGGTGACGATCCGTGAGGATGTCAGCCTTGAAGTGGTGCTGCGCTACCTGCGCAGGTTGAAAGAGCTGCCGGGCCACACCGACAAACTGTTTGTGGTCGACTCCGAAGGCGTGCTCAAGGGTGTGCTGCCGATCAAGCGCCTGCTGGTCAATGATCCGGAGAAGCAGGTTGGCGAAGTCATGGCCAACGATCCGGTCAGCTTTCACCCGGAAGACGATGCCTACGATGCGGCACAGGCCTTCGAGCGTTACGACCTTATCTCTACGCCGGTGGTGGACAAGAACGGCAAGCTGATCGGCCGTCTGACCATCGATGAAATGGTCGACCTGATTCGTGAAGAGAGCGAAAGCGAAGTTCTCAACATGGCGGGTCTGCGCGAAGAAGAAGATATTTTCGCTTCGGTATGGCGTTCCCTGCGCAACCGTTGGGCCTGGCTGGCAGTCAATCTGGTGACGGCCTTCCTGGCTTCGCGCGTGATCGGCCTGTTCGAAGGCTCCATCGAGAAGCTGGTGGCGCTCGCTGCGCTGATGCCTATCGTGGCCGGGATTGGTGGCAACTCCGGTAATCAGACCATCACCATGATCGTTCGCGCGATGGCGCTGGATCAGGTCAATACCGGTAATACCGCCCGCTTGCTGCGCAAGGAACTGGCTGTCGGCTTGATCAACGGTTTGCTCTGGGGCGGGGTGATCGGCGTGGTTGCCTACATGCTGTATGGCAGTTGGTCGCTAGGCGTGGTCATGACCGCAGCCATGACGCTCAATCTGCTGCTGGCGGCGCTGATGGGCGTTTCCATCCCTATGGCGCTGGCGCGCCTGGGGCGAGACCCTGCCATGGGAGCAAGCGTCATGATTACGGCGATGACCGACAGCGGCGGTTTCTTCATCTTCCTGGGGTTGGCGACGATCTTTCTGCTCTAAGCTTTCTGTTTCAAGATAGGCTCTTAAAATAAAAAAACCGCCATGATCAGGCGGTTTTTTATGCCCTGACGAAGTCTTCGGCTTGCCATGTACTGCCGCTAGGCCTACGACTACTAACGAAAAAGGCTACAACGAAAAAGGCCAGCTTTCGCTGGCCTTTGTCTGTTACACCAAGTCTCAGGACTCTTCGGAAGCGAGTTCCGTGTCATGAGCAATCAGCGAAACAAGTGCATTCTGTTGACGATGTGAAAGCTGACGAAAACGTTGCAGCAGCTCGCGTTCGTGCAAGGACAGCTCAGGACTGTCAAGACGCAGGCTTGGTTCATCACCAAGTGCGCCTTCCTGAATCAGGCTTTGTTCGAGACGAGCAATGATTTCCGAGTTCATGCTGCGGTGATGATTCTTGGCTACCTCTTGCACGCGATTACGCATGCCGTCTGGTAGGCGAACGACGAACTTGTCAGCCGTGCGGCTGGAATAAGTAGCCTGTTTCATAGGGCTCATATATTTAACCGGTTAGTTCAGGGGAAGCGGTTCTAGCAAGTGGCCGCAAGATCGTGAGACAGTCATTTTGGCCAAATGTTCAACCGGGGTTCCAAGGGGCCGACATCATGCCGTAATACGTCGAATCCTTGGCGTCAATTCTGTGACAAATATTGACTCAGGTGGCGGCTTTTGGCCAGCACCAATTATCAGAAATGCGAGCAAATTTGCAAAGTCCTCGCATTTGCCCCTGAATAACCGGGCACGTCACTGAGCTTCTTTTTGCCATCATGGCCATCTGACTCTGAGAGTAGGTCGGAATTCAGCGCAAACGAAGCTACCCGACCAAGGGTTGCGAGGGCGGGGCGAAAGCAGGATTTGGAGGATATGAGCGCAGTGCTCGGCGCGATGAGCGGGTCGAGCGAGAGGGTTGTGAGCTTTTGGTGCTATGCCTTTTAGATTAGCGAAGCACCGGGTCGAATTTGATACGACGGCCGAGAAAAAGCGCTACTACGAAAAGACTGGCGAACACGCCTGCAGCGATGTTGGCAGCGATGCTCAGGGTGTGCGCTTGGACAGGAAGCAACAGGTCAACGATCACAGCCATAATCGCCAGGACCAGAAATGACAACGCGGATTTTGACATGGCTACTCTCTCTATAAATGGCTGGTTCAAGCGTTCTCAGAAAATCCAGCGCTGCTCGGCGCGTGGCATCTGGAGTGAATCATCATCGTCATTGGCCAATACCGCTGCGCTAGCAATGCGGTCAGTCATGATAGCCAACTGAGGCGCATGGCTGATCTGGTGATGAACAGGAGCAGGTGCGGTGACCTGCGTGTCACTGGCGCCGGAGTCATGAAAATGAAATGCCACCAGAGCCACCAGAGCTGCCGCATTCAACACTGAGAGAGTCTTGTTCATTTTCCAGTACCTGTGCCCGACCGTTTGGGAGGAGATGTGTTCACTGATACTGATAATGCAGTCTGCATGCCAATCAGAAAATGATAAAAATTCCTTTTAAATCAATGACATATTAATTGAAAAAAGTCGGGTGCAGTGCGTTTTGCAATGATGGCTTTTTGGGGGATTGCAAATTGCATGATCGGTTTATTCAGCCGCGTTTCGGGGCGACATCGGCTACAGCTTTGAAGGGCAATGACGACATGACAAAAGCGGCACATGCCGCTAAGATGCACGCCGTCCTCGCTGGCACCGATCGGTGTGCTGGCACGCAGTGTCTCAGTAGCTCAATTGGATAGAGCATCCCCCTCCTAAGGGGAAGGTTGGCAGTTCGAACCTGCCCTGGGACACCATAATTATCAAGTGGTTAGCGAGACTTGGTGTTAGCTTTTTCGATTATCCTTGTCGCTAGTCCCCACTTTGGTCCCCACTTCTCTGCACGTTCATTATCGAGAGATCCACCAAGGAACCATGGTTGTTTTGGTCGATTTCCGAAACTGGTGCTAGCTCGTTCTCACTTTCTTTGAATTCCATTCCAATTGAAAAGTCATTTGCGCTGCAGTTGATCTCGATACGTCGGAATTGGTCGGCACGTTTGAGCCGCCCATGTAGGGGCGGCTGACAGAGATAAACCCTTACAGGTCATGTGTGCTTGTGCCCAAATCCCCGAGGCTGAAGAAACATGTTTTCTAGGTCATTTGGGCCAACATCGGAAGCGTCCTTCACCTGCAACGATCTCTTAAGCAGATAGATTCCGTCGATGAATTGCGGTGGTTGCCCAGGCACCATTACAACTGGCATTAAGAGATAAGCACCAGCCTTCTTGTAGTCGTCCAAAAACCTTGTGAGGTTGACGTCATCAGCAGGTTCCATGGTCAGGGAGCGCGACGCCAGCATCGCAACTTGTAGATCCCCTTGATCCCTCGGGATCTTTGAGGTGATGACCATTCCGTAATGCGTCGGATGCTCGATGGAAAACCGGCGAACAATGCCTACGTGGATTTCCTCCTCCTTGTCTACTGTCCCGAATCGCTCTCGCCACCGCTCAAATATTTTTACGGCCGCATCCCTATCCTTAAACATTATCGCAATGAAGGGCGGCGCCATGGGATTAACCACTCCATAAGCTATGTGTAGTGGTCTAATGAAACCGGACACCCATTTAGGGAATCTCCGAACAAGTCCCGGTTATGCGAAAATCGCCTGACCACCTGATCCGAGCCTCCCATGAGCCAGATGAGCTTTTCCGATTTCGAATATGCCAGCAAGCGCAAGCAGACACGCCGCGAACGCTTCCTCGCCGAGATGGATCAGGTCGTCCCCTGGACAGGTCTGCTGGGCCTGATCGAACCGTTCTACCCCAAGGCCGGCGGTGGCAGAAAACCTTATCCGCTGGAAACCATGCTGCGCATTCACCTGCTGCAGAACTGGTTCTCCCTGAGTGATCCGGCCATGGAAGAAGCGCTCTACGAAATCACCCCCATGCGCCAGTTTGCACGCCTGACGTTGAGTGCGCCGATACCGGAAGACACCACGATCATGAACTTCCGGCACCTGCTGGAGAAACATCAACTGGCTCCTGCAATCCTCGCGGTCATCAACGGTTATTTGCAGGAAAAAGGCCTGTCGCTGCGCCAGGGCACCATCGTCGATGCCACCATTATTCATGCCCCAAGCTCGACCAAGAACAAAGACGGCGAGCGTGATCCCGAGATGCATCAGACAAAGAAGGGTAACCAGTATTTCTTCGGTATGAAGGCCCACATCGGCGCTGACGTTGAGTCTGGACTGGTTCATCACGTCCATGGCACTGCGGCCAATGTGGCCGATGTCACTCAAGTCGCCGAACTGCTCCACGGGGAAGAAAACGCGGTCTATGCGGACGCTGGCTACACCGGTGTCGAGAAGCGTGAAGAGCACGAAAATCGTAACGTGATCTGGCAAATCGCGGCGCGGCGCAGCACGTATTCCAAGCTGAACAAACGCAGCCTGTTGTACAAAGCCAAGCGCAAGATCGAGTACTGCAAAGCGCAGACACGCGCCAAGGTCGAGCATCCGTTTCGGGTCATCAAGCGCCAGTTTGGTTACGTGAAAGTACGCTTTCGTGGGCTGATGAAAAACACGGCCCAACTGACCACGCTGTTCGCCCTGTCGAACCTGTGGATGGCTCGAAAGCGACTAATGGGTTTGGGTGAGTTGCGCGCTTAACACGGAAAACCGAGCGAAAAACGCGCTCGACTCACACTGCATCAGACCGTTTTCAGAAAAATAGCGCTATGTGCCTGGCAAATTACGGCTTGCCACCGCTGCGCGGCAAGTTGATCGGAGCATCCTTAGGCGAGAATGCTCGCCAGACAGAGGTGTCTGATGACCAAACAACGCCGTACCTTTTCCGCTGAATTCAAACGTGAGGCCGTAGGCCTCGTGCTCGATCAAGACTATAGCCACATTGAGGCCTCTCGCTCGCTTGGTGTCGGAGAGTCTGCTTTGCGCCGATGGGTCGACCAGGTGCAGCAAGAACGCACGGGCGTCACCCCGCAGAGCAAGGCGCTGACCCCGGAGCAGCAGAAAATCCAAGAGCTGGAAGCCCGAATTGCTCGCCTTGAGCGGGAAAAAGGCTAACGGCTTCTTGCTGAGCCAATTTTTAAAACAGGTTCTTCGTCAGGCTGATAGGCCGTTTACGTCATCCACTATTCAGCTATCGCAAAACCTGAAAGGTAAATCGTGGTACAGCAACAACTGCCGAATCAGGCGCTCAGGCGCCTGGCCCTGCTTCGTACTGCGTATGGTGCGCGGCTATCGCCCAAGCGATTCGCGCCAGCTTGTTAGCCAAGGCACAGGCCACAACATTGGAGTGGCGTCGACTCAGCAATGAACGAACCCAGTCGGCCAAGGCTCCTTTCTGGTGATCGAGTCTCTGCATGTAGACCCTGGAACATTGCACGAGCAACTGTCGAAGGTGCTTGTCGCCGCGTTTACTGATCCCCAGTAAGTTGGCCTTGCCGCCGGTGCTGTATTGCTTGGGTACCAATCCCACTGATGCGGCAAAGTCCTGGCTGCATCGATACTGCTCACCATCGCCCATCTCCACAGCTAGCAGGCTGGCGGTGATCGGGCCTACACATGGAATGCTCAGCAAACGGCTACCCAGATCATCATCGGCCACTTGGCATGCCAGCTCTTTATCCATTGCCTTGATTTGCTCATCCAGATAGATGAGGTGATTGTGCAAACGCTGCAGCAGCACCGTCAGACGAACGGGAAGTTCATGCTCAGCCAAAACAACCGCCAGACGCTTCATGATGGCCAAACCTCTGGGCAGGCTGACGCCAAATTCCAATAGAAAACCGTGCATCTGATTAGCGGTTCTGGTGCGATCACGCACCAACGATTCGCGCATCCGATGGAGTACAGAAAGGGTTTGCTGGGATTCAGTCTTGGGCGTAACGAAACGCATCGAAGGACGAGAAGCGGCTTCGCAAATCGCCTCAGCGTCGACAAAGTCGTTTTTGTTGCCCTTGACGAAGGGCTTGACGAACTGCGGGGAAATCAGCTTGGGCGTGTGTCCAATTGCCGCCAACTGACGAGCAACACAGTGCGACCCCGCACAGGCCTCCATTGCCACGACACAGCTCTGCGAGCTGGCAAAAAATTGCATCATGTGCGCCCGTGAACATTTTTTGCGAAACACCTCCCGGCCTGACTTATCCTGGCCGTGCAGATGGAACGTATGTTTACCGAGATCAATACCTATCAGCGCTGACTCGCTCATGATGATGCCCTCCGAAAATAAAGCACCCTGCTAAAGCTTAGCCCTCGCAGGGTGTGGGGGTGACCATCTCATTAGGCTACCGCGCTCTTGATATCGGAAGATCTCGAGGGTTCGCGCTGATTGACCAGTTGAGCATCCACGAGCCGGTTGATTGGCTGTGCAAGGTGTTTGAAGTGACCCGCTCGTGCTACTACGCTCGGCGTCTCAGGCGCCGCACACCGGATGTAGAACGCCTTCGATTGCGCAGTCGGGTGAACGAGTTGTTCACCCAAGGCCGCAGTGCTCCCGGTAGCCGTAGCATCACGGCCATGATGCAGGACGACGGCGAGCGAATCGGGCGATTCAAGGTGCGCAGCCTGATGCGCGAGCTGGAGTTGGTCAGCAAACAACCGGGATCGCATGCTTACAAAAAGGCGACGGTCGAGCGGCCCGACATTCCTAATATTTTGAACCGGGAGTTTGATGTGTCCGCTCCTGACCACGTCTGGTGTGGCGATATCACTTACACCTGGGCTCAAGGGAAATGGCAGTATCTGGCGGTTGTGCTAGATCTTTTTGCCTGCCGTGTTGTGGGCTGGGCGTTGTCGGGAAAGCCGGATGCCGACTTGGTCATCAAGGCCTTGGACATGGCTTACGAGCAGCGAGGGAAGCCTCAAGGTTTGCTGTTCCACTCCGACCAAGGCTCGCAATATGGAAGCCGGAGTTTTCGCCAGCGCCTTTGGCGATATCGCATGCGTCAGAGCATGAGCCGGCGAGGAAATTGTTGGGATAATGCGCCGATGGAGCGGGTGTTCAGGAGCCTTAAAACCGAGTGGATACCGACCATGGGCTACACGACGGTCCAACAAGCTCAGCGGGATATCAGCCATTTTTTGATGCACCGGTACAACTGGATTCGACCGCACCAATTTAATGGTGGACTGCCACCGGCTCAGGCCAAGAAAAAACTTAACGTCGTGTCCGGGATCAGTTGACCACTACAATGCCACACTAAATCCAGCCGAAAAATACGGGCCGCCCGGAATCTTGGTATGCCGCTATGGAACTAAACCCATAATATCGACCACACATATCATATGTGTCATCTACGAATGGGAAAAACATATGAAAACAAATTTTGATCGATGGGTGGATGCTCTGATAGCGCGTTACAAGCTACCTACGCCACCCGGAAAGCAGTTCGAGGATGAGGTTTATCGCTTTATGGTCAACGACGATATTCCCGTTAAGATTTATGGAGAACGTGACGGTTGTATTTATTTACATAGCACTCTTGGTGCGTATCAAGATAAGTACGAAGGATTTAGTCGTGAGCTACTTCAAGCTAATGACTTTAGCCTAAAAAAAACCTGCCTGATATTAGGTCTTGATAATCAATATAATCTGATTTTGCATGCTCGGCTGTTGCCAGCGGACATCGAAGGCGCACAGGGGGTCGCAAGTTTTGAGCACTTTATCGATAGCAGTAGCGCAATAAAAAACCACTTCAATCTTAAGTGAGGAATCTTCCATGGGCATATGTGCATCATCCAGTCGCAACCAATATAGTCCAACAGTATCTAGTACCTGTTCACCTCAGCATGTCGCGTCGCACGGAAACCTAGCCAGCAGCGGCGGAAATCGTATTACGTCTGTAGACCAGCTAAACTCTACTGAGCGTAAACGGTTTTTAGAACAGCAAGATTGCGGATTCCACGACTATCCGGACACCCATTCCACCAACATCCGGACACTGATTCCATGCTGATCCGGACACTCATTCCACAAGCATCTGGACACCGATTCCACGGCCATCCGGACACTTTCAGGCAGGCAGCAACGCAGGACTATTCACTACTATCGACCTCTTTTTTCGAAGCGAAGAGGTCGTCGTGGAGCGTTTATCCATGCATAAAATCCGAGAGGTACTACGCCTAAAGTTCGACGCTGGCCTGTCCGTGCGCAAGATCGCCGCCAGCTTATCCATCGGCCATTCGAGTGCAGGGGATTACCTTTGCCGGTTCGCCGCCAGTGGGCTTCAGTGGCCCATCGATATTTCTGACGCGGAGTTGAATCGACGGCTGTTTCCACCGGCAGTGCCAGTGCCGACCGACCAGCGCCCAATGCCTGACTGGGCATGGGTACACGCGGAGTTGCGCCGCCCCGGCGTCACTTTGGCCTTGCTCTGGCAGGAATATCGACTCGCTCACCCGCAAGGCTTCCAATACAGCTGGTTCTGCGAGCACTACCGCCTTTGGACCGCCAAGGTCGACGTGGTCATGCGCCAGGAGCATCGTGCTGGCGAAAAGCTGTTCGTCGATTACGCCGGGCAAACAGCGCCGGTCATCGACCGACAAACCGGCGAGATCCGTCAGGCTCAGATCTTCGTCGCCGTTCTCGGCGCGTCCAGCTACACCTTTGCCGAGGCCACCTGGTCGCAGAAACTGCCCGACTGGCTGGGCTCGCACGTCCGATGCTTTGCTTTTTTCGGCGGCACAACGCAGATCCTGGTGCCCGATAATCTGCGCAGTGGCGTGACTAAAGCGCACCGTTACGAGCCGGATATCAACCCCAGCTACCGCGATCTGGCCGAGCATTACGGCGTCGCCGTCTTGCCTGCTCGCTCGCGCAAGCCCAAGGACAAAGCCAAGGTCGAAGTCGGCGTGCAAGTGGTCGAACGCTGGATCCTGGCGGTGCTGCGCAACCGCCAGTTCTTCTCGCTTGGCGAACTCAACACAGCCATCGCGCTACTGCTGGATCGCCTCAACCACAAGCCCTTCAAAAAGCTGCCCGGCTCACGCCGGTCAGCCTTCGAGGCCATCGACCAACCGGCCCTGGAAGGCCTGCCGGAACACCCGTACGTCTATGCCGAATGGAAAAAGGTACGCGTCCATATCGACTATCACGTTGAGGTCGATGGCCACTTTTACTCGGTGCCGTACCAGCTGGTGAAGCACCAAGTCGAAGTGCGGCTCACGGCCCAGACCGTCGAGTGCTTCCACGCCAACCAGCGCGTGGCCAGCCACCTTCGCTCGCAGCACAAAGGCCGCCACACCACCCAAACCGAGCACATGCCCAAGAGCCACCGCGAGCACGCCGAATGGACACCGCAACGGCTGATCCGCTGGGCAGAGCAGACCGGGCCTAACACCGCCGGCGTCATCACCTACATCCTCGAACGCCGAATCCATCCGCAACACGGCTTCCGCGCCTGCCTGGGCATCCTGCGCCTGAGCAAACAGCACGGCGAAGCGCGGCTGGAAGCCGCGTGCCAGCGGGCGCTGGCACTGGGCGCATGCAGCTACAAAAGCCTCGAGTCGATCCTGCGCCAAGGGCTGGAGCGCCTGCCGCTGGCCCAGCAAAACCTGCCGCTGCTGCCTGACGAGCACATCAACCTGCGTGGCCCGGGCTACTACCACTGACCTGAGAAAGGAGCTTCGAAATGCTACCGAATCCAACGCTCGACAAGCTACAAACCTTGCGCCTGCACGGCATGATCAAGTCGCTGGGCGAACAACACGCAACGCCTGATATCAATGATCTGAGCTTCGACGAACGCTTCGGTCTGATGGTCGATCGCGAGCTGACCGAGCGCGAAGACGCCCGCCTGACCACCCGCCTCAAAGCCGCGCGGTTGCGCCACAACGCCTGCCTGGAAGACATCGACTACCGCAGCCCGCGTGGCCTGGATAAGGCCTTGATCCTGCAACTGGGCAGCGGCCAATGGCTGCGCGATGGCCTGAACCTGATCATCGGCGGGCCGACGGGCGTAGGTAAAACCTGGCTTGCCTGCGCGCTGGCTCACAAAGCCTGCCGCGACGGTTACAGCGTGCGCTATCTGCGTCTGCCGCGCTTGATGGAAGAACTAGGCCTGGCCCACGGCGATGGCCGCTTCGCCAAATTGATGGCCGGCTACGCCAAGACTGACCTGCTGATCCTGGACGACTGGGGCCTGGCACCGTTTACCGCCGCGCAACGGCGCGACATGCTTGAGCTGCTGGACGACCGCTACGGCAACCGCTCGACGCTGGTGACCAGCCAAATGCCAGTGGACAAATGGCATGCGTTGATCGGCGATCCGACCTTGGGCGATGCGATCCTCGACCGGCTGGTGCATAACGCTTATCGAATTGAACTGAAGGGTGAATCGATGCGCAGGCGCGCAACGAAATTGACGGCGGCAGGGGCTTCAGACTAACAATGCAAACCTGCGTCGCTGCGCTCCGACTGCCTGTCCGGATAAGCGTGGAACGAGTGTCCGGATGTTGGTGGGCTGAGTGTCCGGATGACGTGGAATTCGCACAAAGGAGACACATTGATTGCTAAAGAGGTGATGCGCCTTAGTAAACCCTATATTGGTCCCGTGAGGTTAGAATGGCCTGAGATTACGGTTTCGAAATTAGGGTCTGCCAGGGACATCGCAACACCCCCATTACAAGTGATCTACAGCCATCCTGTTGAATCTGCCGTCGACCTCATCTACTCACAGATTCGGTGGATGACCCTGTGGATAACCTCAGCGCAAGTTGGGCTTACCCGCCGTGCTGCTGGGCTGTGAAGCATTGGTCTTTTTTTGACCAATGCCTGTCGCGTCAACGGCGTGAGTCGATTGGAGGTATTTTCAACACGGTGTTGACCTGTCTGTGCATCTGGTTGGCTTCTGCATGCAGTGTCGCCGCCAAGGTGCTGGCTATGGGCGACAAAGCATTGTCTGTTGGCGCTGATTGCGAATTAACCCGTTGGGTGATGACATGCTAATCCAGCATCAATCGGTAAATATTCAGCATTGATATGATGCGCAAGGTAGAAGCCAGGGGCAGCAAAATTTCGGTAACGGAGTCAACCCTGCGCCAGCGTCACCATAACCCGGGAACTAAGCACGTTCGGCGGGGCCATACTGACTCACGATCAAATAGACTGGACTCGCATCGTAGACATGGGGCATTTTTCAAGCGGAAGCTACGCGCTGAGCTATCAGCATCCACTCGTTCATCTTTGAATTGGGTTTTCCAGTCCTGCCAAGGATTTTTAGTTGTTACTTTCCGATGAGACATCATCATGGATGCGTTACCCACCCACCTGCTTCAGCTCGCGCTACAGAGTGCCGACCTGGGGGTCTGGATGCTCGATCTGGAGCGCGACCAAGAAGTCCTGAGATCTCTTCGCCACGATCAGATTTTTGGCTACGAAACCCTCCAGCCCCAATGGGGACTGGAGATTGCTCTGACGCATATCGTTGAGGAGGATCGCCATATCCTCACGGATGCTTTCGAGCGTGCAAGAACGGTCGGCTCACTGAGTTGCGAATTTCGTGTGCGCTGGCCGGACGGTTCCATTCATTGGGTTTCACCGCTCGGGCGGACCGAGTTTTCTGAAGGCGGCATTCCTCTACGTGTATCTGGCGTGGTCGCGGATATTACAGTCCGCAAGCAAATGGAAGCCGAATCGTTGCAAAGAAGCAAAATGGCTGCGATCGGCGAGCTTACTGCAGGCATCGCCCATGACTTCAATAATATCCTCCAAGGTCTCGGCGTCTCTTTCGAACTTATTTCTAACCTCGCCAGATCTGGACGCTTCTCGGCAGTTCCTGAGCGAGCTAGGCGCGGACAAGAGCTGGTTCAGCGGGCTGCAATGATCACACACCGACTACTAGCTTTCTCTCGGCGCTCGCCACTTGCCCCATGTGCACTCGACCTTGCGAGCCGTCTGCCTGATATCGTAAGCCTCCTACGTCCTACTGCGGAACACCACGTCAACGTGACGGTGTGGGTATCTCCGAATCTTCCAGCTATTCACGTTGATAGTGCCCAATTTGAGGCGGCAATCCTCAATCTTTTGGTCAATGCGCGAGATGCGAGCCCACGAGGTGGGAATATCGAAGTGACGGCGCAACAAGCCCAGGATATGACGCTTGCTCTGGATGACGATAAAACGTATCAGAGCTTTGCACTCATCGAGGTCATGGACCAAGGTAGTGGCATCCCGCTGGAGCAACTCGACCAGGTATTTGAGCCATTCTTTACCACCAAACCGATTGGAGCCGGGACGGGACTGGGCTTGTCCCAGGTTTACGGTTTTGCTAACCAGTCGGGGGGCAAAGTCGACTTGGATAGTGTGCTCGGAGTCGGGACTCGGGTTCGAATGTGGTTACCCTTTGAAAGTTCTGACTCATCAACAGACGCGGTCGTCGAAACGCTGTCACCTAGCCTTGAGCAGTCATCAGTTATAGATAAGCCAACAGGCCGCATTCTGTTGGTAGATGATGAGTTTGAAGTGCGTGAAACGATGGCGACCTGGCTAAAGCAGTTGGGTCATGAGGTTATCGTCGCCAGCGACGCTTCCGGTGCACTAGAGCGCATGCGCGAAGCTGCTGAATCCTTCGATTTGATGATCAGCGATATCGGCTTGACCGGCCCAATGGATGGCTGCGAGTTGGCCTATCAATGCCGAGTGCTGTACGACGATATGCCCGTATTGCTTGTCACCGGTTATGCCGGAGACGACTTGGAGAAACGTCTCCCGCCAGACACGCTGGTGCTGGTCAAACCCTTCGATATGCCGACGTTGGTCGCTGCGATCGCCAAATGTGTAACTTAGAGCCAGTTGGTTTAGCTCGCGCCCGGCCTGGAGGGCAGCGGCCCTAGAAATGATCAGAGCCCATACCAACGTGCTGATTGGCGTGGTCGTGCCAACTACTGATCAGACTCGGCCACCGAATACTGATCTCGTGAAGCTCGCACATTGGAAGCGAGAGTAAGTCAACGCAAGCGAACTCGCTGCTTGCCAGTTGCCTCGCGTCGTTCAAAACAGTAAGCCGACAACCAAGCCAGAATCTTGGTACGGGCAACCTGAACTGCTGCAGGAAATCCTGAAATTGGCGAATCCTGTGCGCGGGAGTAAGGTTGCAGCTTTCAAATGGTTGGAAAAGCCCAACCCTATTTAGACGATAAGCGACCAATTGAACTCGCTGAATCTGATGAAGGTGCGACTCGAGTGCTGGAGTACATGAAGAACTGGGTTGCTCAGCATTTATAAGTCTCCGTTTCGGACGAACAGAACGAGAGCTGATCCTCCAGTATTGCTGTCTGGCCGCCTTCTTAAGCTGCTAACTGTTATTCCGGGGCTATGTACTGCGAGGAGAAAAATCAGTCTCAGCGTGCTGTAAAGATGAACTTTTTCGCCATGGCTACGACGCATGTTCTTGTTGGTTTATACGCATAGAAAAAATCACGCCGATCAGCTTGGCAATTATTTCCAAAGTGCTAATTACATCTGGGTCATCAAGCAGCGCTGGCTGTGAATCTATGGCACACAGGCTCCCAAAAAGCGTTCCATTAGAAAAAAATATAGGTATTGCTACGTAGCTTTCGAAGCCAAAAAGGCTCACGTTCGGATGATCGCGGTATTTCGGATCTTGGCTCAACCTCGGAATCACTAGAGTCTTGTGATCAAAACGCATTGCATTGCAAAGGCTCTCCTCCAAAGCAAAAGCATCACCTGGTGCGATGCCAAAATGCACGGCATCATGAACTGCACACGCAATCCAGTCGCTTTCTGTAAACTTGGCAATGGACACGAATCTCATCTGAGTAAGGCGGCTGACCAATTGCAATGTGCTAGTAGTCGCTTCAATTTCAGCGATAGCGGAGAATTCGGCCGCGGTGATCACAGGTTTATCTGGGTTGGTATTGGAAAATCTCATGTGCGTCCTATCAGATAAAGCTTTCTTTTGAATCGTTCCGTATACGGTATCATGGGCTCACTGGACGTGGCCAAAATATCTCAACGTTTCTCGCCGCAGAAGTACCGACAGGGTCGCGGTTGGTGGTGTTGCTTCAACGGCTTTTGAGCAGCCGATAAGCGCTCTGCGAACTTGCCTTGCCAAAAATGCTATTGATTTATACCACGCTCGCACAGCCGTCACCATATGCATTAGGGCGACGGGGCCAGCCAGAGAAAGCCGCTCAGTTATTGGGGCCGCAGTTTCATGGGCATGGAATGCTTTTACTGTTCTTGGCAGGCTCGACGACGTTTCCAAAAATGCTTCTTAGTCTCAATTTCGTCGAGCAAGGCCATCCATTGATCAACTGTGATTAGCATCTGATCTTGCGCACAATGTAGATACCCAGCTGCATATGCAGCTTGTGTTTCTAGAACCTGTTCGTTTGAGGAATCAGAGATCCTATCAATCACGATCCGAGCATCTTTCAGGGTAAGCTCGAAAAACAGTGCAGATAAACTACGTTCTTTCACTAGGGTCTGTTCCCGTTTCGACGTAACCCATTGATCTCTATGAGAACAGGCCCGTATTGTTGGAGTTCTCACACAACACCAATACGAGCCTGCAATGCCCCGATTAATGCTCAGTGATGAGCACTGGCCGAAGCTTCGAGAAATTTTGCTGCACGAATCGATCTACAACAAGCGAGATTTGCGCACCACGGTTGAAGGCATGCTGTACCGCATGCGTGTGGGTTGCCCTTGGCGAGACCTGCCGAAAGCGTTTGGAAACTGGAGCAAGGTCTACAAGCGGTTCAATGCCTGGTCTGCTTCAGGCAAGTGGGTCAAGGTGCTTGAGGTGCTGATGACCGATCCTGACATGGAGTGGGTTTTCATTGATGGCAGTTATGTAAAGGCTCATCAGCACAGTGCAGGTGCTGCCAGCACGCAGGACCAGGCCATCGGAAAAAGCCGAGCCGGTAACACCAGCAAGATTCACCTGGCTGTAGACGCTTGTGGGCTGCCCATTGCATTTGACGTGACCGGAGGCCAGACCAATGATTGTTCGCAGGCGGCCTCGTTGATTGCCAAGATGCCCAATGCAGAAGTGATCATTGCGGACAAGGGCTACGACACTGAAGCGATACGCGCTCAGGTCGAGCAGCAAGGCAGCAAAGTGGTGATTCCACGAAAGCGCAATTCTCTGAAAGGGAACGCAGATCTGGACAAAGGATTATATCGCAATCGACATCTCGTAGAAAACGCCTTTGCCCGGTTGAAGCATTTCCGGGCGGCGGCTTCTCGGTTCGACAAACTCAAGAGAAACTATGAAAGCGTCATTGAACCGCCCCGGGTTTCTCGGAGACTCCAACCTTTGAGAGGATGGAGCGATGAAAAAACTACCGAAGTATTCCCCAGAGGTCCGTGAGCGGGCCATCAGGATGGTTTTCGAACACCTTCCTGAGTACGAGTCGCAGTGGGCCACCATCAGTGCCATTGCCCCCAAGATCGGCTGCACGCCCGAGACATTACGGCTGTGGGTTCGCCAATCTGAGCGCAACAGCGGCCAGCGTGATGGGCTGAGCACAGTCGAACGTGAGCGAGTCAAGCTCTTGGAGCGTGAGAACCGTCAGTTGCGTCAAGCTAACGAGATCTTGCGTAAGGCCTCAGCCTATTTTGCCCAGGCGGAGCTCGACCGCCCATTCAAACGATGAAGACGTTTATTGATGAAAACCGCCAGTCTTACGGGGTCGAGCCGATTTGCAAGGTGTTGCCAATCGCCCCGTCGACGTACTACCGGTACGCTGCTCAGCAGGCTGACCCCAGCCAGCAGTCAGCGCGTGCGCAGCGTGACCAGGAACTGGGTGAGCACATCCAGCGAGTCTGGGATGAGCACTTCCAGGTATATGGCGTGCGCAAGGTCTGGCGACAATTGCTGCGTGACGGACTGCAAGTCGCCCGCTGTACGGTGCAACGTCTGATGGGAGAGCTGGGCCTGCAAGGCGTGGTACGCGGCAAGCCCGTCAAGACGACGGTCAGCGACCAAGCCAGGCCGTGCCCGCAGGATCATGTCAACCGTCAGTTTGTGGCTGAGTGCCCGAACGCCCTATGGGTATCGGACTTTACCTACGTCAGTACCTGGCAGGGTTTTGTTTACGTGGCCTTCATCATTGATGTCTTTGCCCGATTCATCGTCGGTTGGAAGGTGTCCAGTTCAGCGCGTACCGATTTTGTACTCGATGCACTGGAGCAAGCCCTTTACGCCCGTCGCCCAGTCAAGCAGGGTGGACTCATTCACCACAGTGACCGTGGCGTGCAGTACGTGTCCATTCGCTATACCGAGCGTCTTGTCGAAGCCGGTATTGAGCCATCGGTCGGGAGTGTCGGTGACTCTTACGACAATGCTTTGGCTGAGACCATCAATGGTCTTTACAAGGCTGAAGTGATTCATCGACGCTCTTGGCCCACACGGGGGGCGGTGGAGCTGGAAACCCTGAAATGGGTGGACTGGTTCAATCACCGCCGCCTGCTGGAGCCAATCGGTCATATTCCACCGGTCGAAGCAGAAGCAATCTATTATCAGCAACTCACCGAGTCTGCCCAGGTGGCATGACTCAAACAAAAGGGTCTCCGAGAAACCCGGGGCGGTTCATCATAGCAATGGCCTGCGCTTTTCTGTGGCTGCCAATGTGAAACGGGAACAGACCCTAGACGCTATCCTTAGGTGTGGTGCTCAGCGGGGTGTCTTCTGTGCACGCTTACAATCTTCACTGACAAGCAGCGCGTGTCCGACTACTGCTAAGGCCGCGACTTAGCGGGCTGATGGAAGATATGGATTTTCAGTCAGGTGTTTGTCACTGATCTGAGTCTGGTAGGTGTTCGTCGCACCACAAATCCAATCCATCGGCACGGTAGGTAGTCGATCGCTCCCCGATTCGGAGCCAGTGTTCTCGTAACATTCGATAGCGATTGGCGTCTCGCCGTAGCGTGTCCAGCTCGTTATCTGCCGCCTCGATTAGGTCAACCGTAATGGAGACTGCTTTGTCTGTGAACTCGTCCCAATTCCGGGGTTCATGCGCAGCAGACCTGAGATCCACAAGGCCTCCACCAAATTTGGGAGACCCATAAAAGATTACTAGCGCGTCACGCATCGCGACTCCAGGTATTCCATACCCGCAATCGGAGTGCTGTTCTACAAGTCCGTTGGCATGCACAAGCCGCCATTCGTAGCTGGCATTCTCAGGGTCGCCAAAGACTTCAGCCGTTACACCTTCTTCCAAGTCAAGTCGGTAGCGGTCCAAGGTGCGCACGTCCTTTGTTATCCTAAGATACAATTCGTCACGAAATTTCATAGCGCAGATCCGTTCGATTTCTCGGATAGATTACAGCCTCGAGTGCATCATTGTTCACAGAAAATGAGAAAACCGAGGCCAAGCGGCTACCGCCCTGCTTGGCCAGCCCGCTTTACCACTGCTTGCGGCTAGTGGGCGGTTCAACCGTGAGCCAGCGATCTGCAGGAGATGCCTGGTGACGCCCCCCTGCGAGTGCATGGCAAAGCACGCAAGATCTCGTTCCTGTGGGTACGGACGTGCTCGATGTTCAGCGTGCCGCCCATCATGGGTCGCAGTGTGGTGTAGTCTTGGATATTCTGCGGCATATACAGCTTAGTTTCGGTCAAGTCGTCGCGGATGCGCGGCGCAAAACGAAAGCCAGCAGGTGCTTTATGACGAAGACAAGGTCAGTGAACCTCGCCGTGCCTGTGTAGTGTTACTCGGTCAGAAGATCTGACTCGTGATACAGCAAACCATCGAGCGCGTAGGTCGCGTCCCGCACACCGACTTTAAACATGCGGGCACTGAATGGTGCGAGTTGGTCAGAGAGGCGGGTATGGAACAGCCACCCACGGTTCGTTGCCGTGCTTCGGGTTGACGTGCCCCATGCTGTGGCCTCGACCGCCTGCAAGGAAGCGCTAGCCATCGCAGGGCAAGGTAGTGCCGTCTCGATCATTGCCAGGGGCGGTGTCGAGTGCTGATGCATCCCGGGGCGGGATCATCAGTCCGGACTGGGTGAGGATAGCGTCAGGGAGTTCACTGTCCTTGGCCAGCTTGGCGACAGTCGCCAGCGCAGCTCCAGCAACTGCAAGCGCTCCTCCAGATTCTGGTCGCTGTTTGGGTTTGTTCGCCAATGGCAGCGCCTGTTCCTTCTTGAGTGCAGGGCGCCGGTGCGTGCGTTTGGCGGCGACTCCTGCCTCACTAAACGCGGGTATCAAGAGGGCATATTCCGTCTAGGTGGTGCTTACCGTACAATTTTATCCCAGCCCTGCTAATTCCTCGGGTTCATGCGGTTTCACCCCCGACGCAGGGAACCGTTCTGGGCGGGACACCACTCATTCCTTTCATTGCGTCGCTATGCCGTTGAAAGAAGGAGTAAATCAATGAATCCAGCTCAGATCACGCGTCCGTCTCAATTATTCCTGGCGAGTATTTCCACTGCGTCCTCCGAAGCCGAGAGCAGCCATGCGCAATCGCCTCAGCAAGCTCGTACTCGTGCATTCGTCGCCTCTGGTGAATTGAACGCTGCATTCGGGCGCACTTCAACTGCGCCGACGCAAGACTTCACAAGACTGTTGGGTGCTGTTCAGCGTGAACTGGAGAGGGCGATCACATCGTTTCCTGCTGTTGCCGAACTCGCCAATCAGCTTGCCGAGGCTGCAATGGGCAAGCATTGGTCGGCGCATGATGAGCAGCAGGCGCTGAAAGAGGTAATTGACCGCTGCACGAGCCAGCAGGCACACACACCGGTGTCCCATCCTTCTCATGATGCACTGACCCAAGTGTGCGAAAGTCTGAAAACGGTGCGGCTGCATCAGTCAATAAGCGATATGGTCAATGAGTCACACGCGACGGTTCGAGGCGTTCCGGATCTTTTGGCCTTGATCCATATTGATCCCAAGGTTTTGGCCGATATGCCAGTCAGTATGTCGTCCCATGTGAAGTTCGGCAGTTTCATTTGCCTGGCCAGAGCTCGCGTAGCGGAGCTAAGTGAAAGCCTCAATAGTAATTCTGGAGAAGTCGCCCTTTAGCTCCATCCTCATGCCGATACGCTTTTGGGTCTTGAGAAGCTGCCTGAGGCTTTGGCTGCATTAACGGAGAATTGCCCAGATACACCTACGCAGGATGATCTACTCGCCTTGGCGGAAGAGGCTGGGGGCTTGCTGCAGAATTTGCGTAGCAAAGGTCTCTTGCCCCGATCAGAGGTATCGAGCGAGTCGTACGAAACGTTGGTGCGCAGTTGCGAGGCCGTCGAGCCAAAGTTGACGCTGGGCCAGGTGTTGCTCAAGGCGGGCGGTGATGGGCCGCTCGACGCACGGCGTGTTCATCTTGAAGCTTTGCGCCACGCTCCGACACATGCAGCTTCCGGCGATTCTGGATCACGCGCGCCCGAGCGAGTGGCTGGCGGTTCGCGAAAAGCGGCTGGTCTTTATGCAGAGAAAAAGAGGACAAATTGGACCCAAGCAACCGGGGTCGCCGGGAAAATCGGTCACAAGATTGAATCCCTGTTGGGGATGCGAGATGCGCAGTCTCGTGTCCAGGTGTTCGTCGCATTCATGGCCGATGGGAAGGGGAATACGGACGCAACAACGCTCGATCTAGGTAACGGGTGGACGAGGGTAACGCGTGTCATCAAGGGGAAAACGGCCTTGATCGACTTCCAATGCGAAAGTGATGGGCAGGTTGTAGACGCACGACATCCCGGCAGATTTCCCTTGTTGCCCGAAGGGCATGAGCGGGAAGCCTTCAATACTGTACTTCAAGAACTGAAATTCAGGGGAGCTGAGACGTTGTCCAAAGTCCCTGTATATTACGTCAATAGGAATACGCGGGGTTACGTCATTCCTACCCATGGCTATGTGGTCGCTGGTCACCCCAACCGCGGGCGCAAGAGCGGAGCAGTGTTGTATGGCGTTGGGGGTGAGTCGCCCCGGGTTTTGTAGACACCTCCATGCCTTAAACTGAGGCCAATCAGGAGGTGCCATGAGCAACCCACGTTATCCCGAAGAATTCAAAATCCAAGCGGTCAATCAAGTGACCGAAAAGAAGCTGCCTGTCGCTGATGTGGCGGCGCGTCTTGGCGTGTCGACGCATAGCCTCTATGCCTGTTGGCGCTGATTGAAAACTGACCCACCCTGCCGATTGAAAATTGACCCAGGACGGATTGCTGATTTTTGCCCCAGCAATTGTGGATAAGCTTAGCAGCAGTGTTCCGATTGAAGACGCATCAAGCCCCACCGCATGCAGCAGGGCATTTATGGTGCGGATCAAAATGGCTCATCGTCCTCGATATCATTTCCGTCCTTTCGCTTTCGTTCGCGTGTTTTGATCTTTGTCTGGGCAGCCAATGTGCTGTGTTGTAGGCGGTAGGACTCGTTGCCCGTTTCGACGATGTGGCAGTGGTGTGTCAGCCGATCCAGCAACGCGGTGGTCATCTTGGCGTCGCCAAACACACTCGACCATTCCGAGAAGCTCAGGTTGGTGGTGATGACCACGCTGGTGTGTTCGTACAGTTTGGACAGCAGGTGAAATAACAGGGCGCCACCGCTTTGGCTGAAGGGCAAATATCCGAGTTCATCCAGTATCACCAGGTCTGTGCGCAGCAGTGCCTGGGCGATTCGCCCTGCCTTGCCATCGTACTTCTCACGCTCCAGCAGATTCACCAGATCCACCGTGGAAAAGAAGCGCACGCGTTTGTTGTAGGCCGTGATTCCGGATACAGCCAAGGCACTGGCCAGGTGTGTTTTCCCGGTGCCAGGGCCGCCGATGAACACGACATTCTGCGCGGTTTCAGTGAACGCCAAGCTGGATAGATCGCTGACCAGCCGGGCATCAGCGCTGGAAGCGCTGAAGTCAAAGCCAGCTAAGTCACGGTGCATGGGGAGTTTTGCCATGTTCATCTGATGATTCACCGAGCGCACCGCGCGATCCGCATGTTCCTGCTGAAGCAGATGTTCCAGCAGCCATTTCGATGAAGCCGTCGACGCTGTTCCTTGAGAGACCAGTTCTTCCCAAGCACTGGCCATGCCGTGCAGGCGCAGTTCTTTGAGTTCAGTCATTAGGTCACGCATTGCGATTCTCCTCATCGGTCGTACGGAGCCGGTCGTAGCGTGCTGTATTGGCAACCGGCGCCACTTTGAGTTGCAGGCTGGTTTCTACACAGGGAGGTGGTGCGGTGGAGGTCAGGCGGGCAACGACATTGAGGATGTGATCGGCGCTCAGACTTCCCGATTCAAGTACCAGCTCCACCGCCACCAGCACTGGTTCGAGACCGGCGATGGGCACAGCAGCCAGTACCTGCATCATGATTCGATCACCGTTGGTGTGACGCCTCAGTCCGCGTTTAAGAAGCTGTAACGGTTTTGGCAGATCAGCAAATGGAGCGCCATTGCGCAGTGCACCAGGCTTGCGTTCGATGAGTGGGATGTAGTGCTGCCAGTCAAAACCGATCTGATCTCGATCAAAGAGGCGCTCGTGACTGGCGATCACCGTTTCGTCGGCAATGACCACGATTCGCGAAGGGTACAAACGGCTGCTGACCCATTGACCCACACGCTCGCAAGGCACCGAATAACGATTGCGCGCCACGCTGATCAGGCAGGTGCTAGAGACACGGACGGTGCGTTCCACGTAGCCATCAAAGGCCGTCGGCATCGGCATCATTTCAGCCTGCTCCAGCTCCAGGACTTCTGCCACCGTCAAACCGTTGTACTGCGGATGTACAAGTTCAGCCCAGAGCGTACGACAGCGTTGGCCGAGCCAGACGTTCAGCTCCTCGAAGGTATGGAACATGCAATTTTGAGCATCGAGCCAGATTCGCCTCCGGCTGTCTTGCACGTTCTTTTCGACGATGCCTTTCTCCCAGCCAGAGGCCACGTTGCAGAAGTCCGGATCGAACAGATAGTGCGCGCACATCACGGAAAACCGGGCATTGACCGTGCGGCCTTTGCCTTTGTTAACCTTGTCGACAGCCGTTTTCATGTTGTCGTAGATGCCGCGACGTGGCACGCCACCCAACGCTCCAAACGAACGTGTATGGGCATCAAACAGCATCTCGTGGCCTTGACTGGGGTACGCAACCAACCAGAACGCGCGACTTGCGCACAGCTTCATATGGGAGACCTGGATACGTCGAAACAGGCCACCGATCAGCAGGCCTTCTTCGCTCCAGTCAAACTGAAAGGCCTCACCGAGGGCAAAAGTCAGCGGTACAAAAGCGCGTACAGACTTGCCTTGCTCGCACCGCCAAGAGCGGACAAACGCCGTGAGCTGGCTGTAACCGCCGTCATAACCCTCGGCCTTGATCTGCTCAAAAAGTGCCTTGGCGCTCCTACGGTTGTGTTTTGGCCGGAACGAATCAGCCTTGAGCGCCTGCTCTAAGGTCTCGTGAAAAGGGTTGAACTTATTGAAGGATGCGCACCGTTGGTACGCTGGTTGATTGGCTTCGGGCGCTCTGACCCATTTTCGGATGGTGTTTCTCGACAGCCCGGTACGCTTGGCTATCTGATGCAGCGAGAGCTTGTCGCGGAAGTACATCCGCCGGATTTTTCCCAACATTTCCATGCTGATCACCCTGTGTTCTCCTGCTCAAAAAGTGAGCAGAAGCAGTTGAACACCTGGGTCAGTTTTCAGTCGGCAGAACAGCCTCTACTGGGTCAGTTTTCGGTCAGCGGCAACAGCGCGAGCAATGGCGCTCTTGTAAACGCCCCCTTTTTGAGATGCCGTACCGATACGAAGTGCCATACCGCCTCCAGTCAAGCTCAGTGCGTTATTGCGTTATTGCGTCAATTAACGCAAATCGTAATCCTCATTCATTGCACAAGCAAGAGAATTATAACGCTTTGACGCTTTGACGCAAAATTAGGTAGGGAGATAGCTCAGAGCGTAATATGGAAGGAAACCAATCATCATGGCGTAAAAGGTAGGCTCATTGTGACCTAGCTCTAAAGGGTCGCGTTTAGGCCGATTGATCCATAGCTAATGAGCAGAGCTTCGTCGGGTATACCTAAATAGACCAGCCTAGCATTCTTGATTTATGGTATCAAAAGCATATAGTGATAGCACTGATGGCAAAAACTGGTAACTACCAAGTGGCAAACGTGAACGTAAGAAATCTACCCGATGAAGTGCATCGAGCAATCCGCATCCAAGCTGCCCTGCACGGGCGCAGCACCGAGGCCGAAATACGCGACATCTTGGAGCGGGCGGCGAGACCCGAGGGACGTGTGAAACTTGGCTCGTTCCTAGCTTCTATTGCCCGTGAGGTTGGTGGTCTGACCGATAAAGAACACACCTTGTTTGAGAACACGCGCATCACGTCTCCGGCCCGTGCGGTGAGCTTTGAATGATCCTGCTCGATACGAACGTAATTTCAGAACCGCAGCGCCGAGAGCCCAATGCCCACGTCCTTGACTGGATAGACGCACAAGCGCTGGAAACGCTTTATGTGTCCACCATCACGGTAGCCGAGTTGCGTGCAGGTATCGCGCTGATGCCTGTCGGAAAACGCCAGGATAGCTTGCGTGAAAACCTGGAAAAGCACCTGCTGCCGATGTTCGCCAATAGGGTGCTGTCGTTCGATATGACTTGTACGAAGGCTTATGCCGAGCTGCTGGCCAAGTCCCGCGCAGCCGGGTTGGCGGTCGAAACGGCAGATGCCTTCATTGCAGCCATCGCCATCGCCAACGGCTTCACCGTCGCCACCCGTGACACTGGCCCTTTTGAGGCTGCCGGGTTGAACGTCATTAACCCCTGGGAAGCGTAAACGTAGTGTTGAATCAGGAACGTATCTAAAGGATTAAAGTATGACGACTCTCAACGTTGCGCGGGTGTACCTGCGTGTCAGTACCGAAGACCAGGACTTGCAGCGCCAAGAAGCGATCATTGGCAATGCGCGAGCATCGGACTACTACGTGGCTGCGGTCTATCGCGAAAAAGCATCGGGCGCTCGATCCGACCGTCCCGAGCTGTTGCGCATGAGATCGAATCAGCCGTCTTCCCTTGGTCGAAGCAGAAAAGCTTGTGGACGCGATCAAGGCTAAGGGCGCACGCTTGGCGGTTCCCGGCATCGTCGATCTATCGGAATTGGCCGAGGCATCCAGTGGCGTCGCCAAGGTGGTGTTGCAAGGCGTACAAGACATGCTGTTGCGTGTGGCACTGCAAATAGCACGTGACGACTTCGAGGACCGGCGAGAGCGACAGCGGCAGGGCATCGACTTGGCCAAGAGCGCTGGTCTATATAGAGGACGCAAGCCGAATGCTAAAGTGCATGAACAGATCATTGCCTTTAAAAGCGGCGGGTGTAGCATTGCAGAGACTGCGCGGCTGGCGGGTGTCAGTGTCAGCCAGGTAAAACGTGTTTGGTCGCAGTACCTGGCGGCTAAGGCAGATGTCTGAGCGCTGCCTTGGTCCAGAGCCTGTCTGTGACCTTGCTGAAGTATTTTCAGTCACTTGATTTGCAGTGCAACGATGGATGGCTCAGATTTGGCGTACATATGATGCGAAAATGACGTACACATGGCGTGAACGCTATGTAACAGTGATGTAAAACCCTCCCAGCTGGAGAAAGCCACATGGCCAACCTCTCACCCATCGTTTCAGAATTCGAAACCGATGAACAGGCCGCAAGCTACGACCGCTGGTTTCGCGCCAAGGTCGCCGCCAGTCTGGCCGATCCGCGTCCGGCCATCCCTCACGATGAGGTCATGGCGGAAATAGAAGCGCTGATCGATCAGGTTGAAACCCAACGTGAGAAACGCTGATGCTGCCGGTGGTCTGGCTCAGTCCCGCACTGGATGATCTGCGCGAAATCGCAACCTACATCGCATGGGAAAACCCGAGCGCAGCGCGCCGGTTGAAAAGCCTCCTGCAGGAGGCTATCGAGCCGGTAGCCGAACACCCCTATTTATATCGTTCTGGGCGAGCGCCAGGCACTCGCGAGCTGGTGGCTCATCCAAACTACGTCCTGGTCTATCGTGTCACCCTCAAGCGCATCGAGGTCGTGAACGTAACCCACGCTAGGCAGGAATACCCCTCTCCCTGATTGGTGGCGTATTTGCGGGTATTAAGCGGCTGCTTGCTGAGCGTCCGTAGGACGATCCTCTTTCGGACAGACGCTTAGGTTCGGCTCATGGAGAAAGAAGGCCAATAGCTACTATCCTTAAGTCGGTTCGCTGTTCCATTGCTCCCCGGACCCCTAAAACAGTAAGACGTTGAAAACGTATTGTTATATTGCTACAAAACTGACCGCAAACGATAGCTAATGTACGATTTTGTCCTAATTCTGCGGGCTCCCCTTCTTAAGTGCATTTTCTGTTCCGTTACTCCCCACACCCCGTGACAGACATTTCGGCAGTTTGTGCCGGTCTGATCAGACAACCAGCTTGAAACGTGCGACGACATTGCGCATGTCGCTCGCAACCCGTGCCAGTTCGTCGGCGGTCACTGCGTTGTTGTCGATACCCAGCATCAAGGTCCCGGAGCTGTTGCGAATTTCCATGACGTTACGGTTGATGTCTTCGGAAACCGCATGCTGCTGTACGGCAGCGCTGGCGATCTGGGTGTTCATTTCGACGATACGCTCGACACCCTCGCTGATGCTCGACAGGCTGCCGGATGCTTCGCTGGCCGCACTGATGCACGCTTGAGCCTTGTGCTGCCCTGCCTGCATTTGCTGCACGGCAGCGTCGGTCGCGCTTTGCAGCTGTTGAATGATGCTGCGGATCTCTTCAGTAGACGCCTGAGTACGCGATGCCAGCGTGCGGACTTCGTCAGCCACGACCGCAAAACCACGACCCTGCTCGCCGGCACGTGCCGCCTCGATGGCCGCGTTGAGCGCCAGCAGATTGGTCTGATCGGCAATAGTGCTGATCACCTGAATGACGCCGCCAATCGACTGGCTGTGCAAGGCTAGCGCCTGAACCTTCTGGGCACTGACTTCCACTTCATCGGCCAGGGCCTGAATCGTTGTGTGGGCCTGATGCATGATGCGCAGCCCATTACGCGAAGCGGTATTGGCCTCGTCAGCAGCCGATGCTGCGCCTTCGGTGTTCTGCGCCACATCGGCGACGCTCGCAGTCATCTCGTTGATAGCGGTGGCCACCTGTTCGGTTTCGGCCTGCTGCGCGTTCATCGATTGCTTGGCCAGACCAATGGAAGTGCCCAGTCGCGCCGCCACGTCAGACAGTTCATACGATGTACGATCCATGTGCGAGATGGAGCTTGAAAACGCTTCTGCCATCAGGTTCAGACCATTACCGATATCGGCCACTTCATCCTTGCTGACCACTTGCACTCGCGCACTCAGATCACCGTCGGCCAGTCGACGGGTGACACCCAACAGGCTGTCGATGGCGATGCGCAAGGCGCGATAGATGCTGCTGAACGCATAGAGCAGCAACAAACCTACAATCACGCACATGGCGATCATCATCTGGCGTAGCTGGAGCAACGAGGTGTAGCGGGAATCCAATTGGTCCTGCAGTGCAACCTGGATTTCGTCTTGTGCCTTATAAAGGGCAGCGACCGCAACGTTACCCTGAGCACCGAGCGCCTGACCTCTTGGTGCCGAGTAGTCCGTGCCTTTGACATAGGCTTGCAACTCATTGCGGAAACTGTCCATTGCCGTGGTGGCCGTGGCGATCGGATCATTGATGCGGTTGGCCAGTTCTGGAGAGCGTCGTTTGAGCAAACGAACGCTCTGCTCAAGCTCGCCACGGAACAGCAACTCGAGCCTCAACAGGCTGTCGAGCGAACCGCGCATCGAGGCGGTCAGGCCCTGTCCTGTGCTAATGCCCGCAGTGATACCTCGGACCTGACCGGCCACGTTGATTTCCCTGGGCATACGAATGGTACTCAGGTCGATCAGAAACAGCGTCGCAGGATCATCGTCCAGCACCAGACCAGAGGTGGCCGATACGTAGTAGATAAAGTTGAGCGTCTGCGCCAGTTGCTCGTTCCACTGAGCAAACAAATCGTCCGGCGACAGGCCCGGTTTGACACCTTCCATCAGTGAGCGCGCACTTTCGCGAAGGCGCTGCACGCGATTCTCTGTTTCCAGCTCAGGGCCCTTGCGAGCATCCATATCGGAAAGATTATTGAAGGCCGTTTCAAGCTGGTTGCGGTTATTGGCAAGGTCTTGAGCAGCAGACGCATCACCTGACAACAGACGGTTGGTGTGCGCGCGCTGGAGCATGGAAAGCCGCAGAATAGGCGTGACGGTAAGCAGGTATTCGCGACCGACACGCTCTTGCTCGACGCTATCGATTCTTGAATTCAGGTTGCTGAACACCCTCATACCGAGAATGACCAGTGGAATAACGATAATTACGGCTAAAACGGCAAATTTGGCAGGGAAGCGCAGGCGGTTGGTAAGGCTGATACCAGGCGAAAGAATGTTCATGTCTTTTCTCGTTTTAATTGAAGGTGCCTGATCAGGCTCAAGAAACACCCTTCTTTGCAGGTGCAGGTCAGTTTTGCGATGCCAAAACAGCTCATCTACATGAATAGATGGCTCTATGGCATCACTAATGGCAACTCATCATTGAGAAGTTCAATGACGGCCATAAGCTGAATATAGACCTATCGGCAATGCCACGCAGAACGTGAGCCTGAGAAGGGGTCGTTTCCGGCTGGGGCGTGCAGGCCCTCGTGCCGCTTGGGCTGTATCCGAAAGAAGTACACCCTTGTGAGACGCGTGGCTGAGGCGCTTTTTGCGTCTCAATAGGGTGGCTTTTCATTTTTGATATGGTAAGTTCTCAGCTTCTAGAGCCTAAAGAGACATACTTGAGGATGGCCCTTTACGGATACGCTCGTGTTTCCACAAGCGATCAAGATTTCGTTCTGCAAGAAAAAACTTTGCGTGAAGCGGGTTGTGATGTCGTGCGTGCCGAGAAAAAAAGCGGGGCTAGGGTCTGTTCCCGTTTCACATTGGCAGCCACAGAAAAGCGCAGGCCATTGCTATGACGCTTTCATAGTTTCTCTTGAGTTTGTCGAACCGAGAAGCCGCCGCCCGGAAATGCTTCAACCGGGCAAAGGCGTTTTCTACGAGATGTCGATTGCGATATAACCCTTTGTCCAGATCTGCGTTCCCTTTCAGAGAATTGCGCTTTCGTGGAATCACCACTTTGCTGCCTTGCTGCTCGACCTGAGCGCGTATCGCTTCAGTGTCGTAGCCCTTGTCCGCAATGATCACTTCTGCATTGGGCATCTTGGCAATCAACGAGGCCGCCTGCGAACAATCATTGGTCTGGCCTCCGGTCACGTCAAATGCAATGGGCAGCCCACAAGCGTCTACAGCCAGGTGAATCTTGCTGGTGTTACCGGCTCGGCTTTTTCCGATGGCCTGGTCCTGCGTGCTGGCAGCACCTGCACTGTGCTGATGAGCCTTTACATAGCTGCCATCAATGAAAACCCACTCCATGTCAGGATCGGTCATCAGCACCTCAAGCACCTTGACCCACTTGCCTGAAGCAGACCAGGCATTGAACCGCTTGTAGACCTTGCTCCAGTTTCCAAACGCTTTCGGCAGGTCTCGCCAAGGGCAACCCACACGCATGCGGTACAGCATGCCTTCAACCGTGGTGCGCAAATCTCGCTTGTTGTAGATCGATTCGTGCAGCAAAATTTCTCGAAGCTTCGGCCAGTGCTCATCACTGAGCATTAATCGGGGCATTGCAGGCTCGTATTGGTGTTGTGTGAGAACTCCAACAATACGGGCCTGTTCTCATAGAGATCAATGGGTTACGTCGAAACGGGAACAGACCCTAGCCGGGTTGGTCGGACGGAGTTGAAAACACTGCTCGATTTTCTACGCCCTGGCGATACATTAGTGGTGACGCGTGTTGATCGTCTCGCACGAAGCATCAAGGATCTTCAAGACATCGTTTATACGCTCAAAGAACGTGGGGTTAGTCTCAAGGCGACGGAGCAACCAATCGATACGCAGAGCGCAGCCGGAAAAGCATTCTTGGACATGCTGGGCGTGTTCGCTGAGTTTGAAACCAACCTGCGACGCGAACGGCAGCTTGAAGGAATTGCTGACGCTAAAGCTCGTGGTGTTTACCGGGGTCGCAAACCGTCGATTGACCCGCTGGAAGTTCAGCGCTTATGGACCGAAGAAAATCTAGGTGCCACAGAAATTGCTCGAAAGCTTGGCGTTGGTCGCGCTTCAGTGTATCGAGCCCTAGCTCAAAATGGACGCCAAGCGTAGTTCCATTCCTGTTGACTCGTTGCTGCAATTGCGGCAACGGCTCGACCGCTTGCCGAAGAAAAGCCCTGAGCGGGCTACACAAGTGGCCGCGATAGCTGAGTTGTACGGCGTGTCCCCCAGCACCGTGTACCGGGCGCTGAACCTCATCCATAAACCCCATACGGTCCACCGTGCCGATCGCGGTAAGACGCGTGTATTGCAGCGGGCCCAGCTGGAACGCTACTGCGATCTGATCGCTGCGCTCAAACTACGTACCACGAACAAGCAAGGGCGGCACCTTTCCACTCGCCGCGCTATCGAGCTGTTGGAGGATTACGGGGTGGAAACTGAGCAAGGCTTGGTCAGAGCACCCAAGGGTATTCTGACCCGTAGCACGGTGAACGAATACCTCGGTCGCTGGCTCCTGAATCAGTCGCGATTACTGCGGCAACCGCCCGCCGTTCGGTTTCAGGCTGAGCACAGCAATGACTGCTGGCAATTCGACCTGTCACCTTCCGACCTCAAGCACATCGACAAGCCTGAATGGATTGACCCGAGCAAGGGTGAACCGACGCTGATGCTGTTCAGCGTGGTAGATGACCGCAGCGGTGTGGCTTACCAGGAATACCACTGCGTTTACGGTGAAGACGCGGAAACGGCGCTGCGCTTTCTGTTCAACGCCATGGTACCGAAGGCTGACCCGACCTTTCCGTTCCAAGGCCGTCCCAAGATGATCTATCTGGACAACGGCCCCGTGGCCAAACGTCGCGTTTTCCAGAACGTCATGCAGGCGCTCGGCATCGAGTGGCAGACGCACATACCGGCTGGCAAGGATGGCACACGCACCACGGCTCGCTCAAAGGGCAAGGTTGAGCGGCCCTTTCGTACCGTGAAGGAAGCTCACGAGACGCTGTACCACTTCCACAAGCCGGAAACCGAGGTGCAGGCCAACGAATGGCTGATGCGTTACCTGGTGCGCACCTACAACGTGCAAGGCCATCGTTGCGAACCGCATTCGCGTATTGAGGACTGGCTAGCCAACCTGCCCGCCGAAGGCCTGCGCGAGATGTGTACCTGGGAGCAGTTCTGCCGCTTCGCTCGCGAGCCAGAGAGACGCAAGGTTGGCATTGATGCACGCGTCACCATTGAGGGCACAACCTTTGAGGTCGAGCCTGACATGGCGGGAGAATCCGTGGTGTTGCTCTGGGGACTGTTTGATAACGAGCTGTATGCTGAGTTCAATGGCGAGCGCTTCGGCCCTTTCTACCCGGTGTCCGGCCCCATACCGTTGCATCGATACAGAGCGTTCAGGCGTGGCAAAGCCGATGAACGATCCGAACGCATCCGTTCACTGGCCGATCAGTTAGGCCTGCCCATCGCCGCGCTGGCCGGGAACGACGTGAGGCTGACACCGTCCGCCGTTCCCGTGGAGTTGCCACGTCTGCCCTTCGATGCCGAAGCGCATGAGTACCAATTTCCCAGTGTTATCGCCGCCAAGCTGGCCGTCGCCAACGAACTGGCGCAGCCATTGGCCAAGCTTTCGAAAGAGGATCTAGCGTTTATCCACCAGGTGGTGAGCGAGACCTTGATTCGACGGGTTGTCCTTGAACGCGTCAGAAGCTACTTCCGCAACAAGAAAACAGGAGACGAACATGCGGGTTGAAGTGATGCATCACTACGGGCTGACGTTGCCGCTGAACCAGGCCGGTTATTTTGAGACTGCCCACCATCAGCAACTGATCAAAGACATCAAGGGCGCGATCTTCGAAGGCCGCCTGATTGCGCTCTGTGGCGTCATCGGCAGTGGCAAAACCGTGATGCTGCGACGGCTTCAACAGGTGATGGAGGCAGAGAAGAAGATCACCGTGTCCAAGTCCCTCGCCATTGAGAAGCACAGCATCAAACTGGCCACCTTCATCGCCGCGCTCTACTACGACCTGTCCACCGAAAAACAGGTACGCATCCCGACCCAAGGGGAAAAGCGTGAGCGCGATTTGCGCGAGCTGGTGAAGAAGAACAAACGCCCAGTGGCGCTGTTCGTAGATGAGGCCCATGACCTCAATGGCCATACGCTGACCGGACTTAAGCGCTTGATGGAGCTGGTCGAGGACGGTGACGGTCGGTTGTCGGTGGTGCTGGCCGGGCATCCCAAACTGCGCAACGATCTGCGTCGGCCGACGATGGAGGAAATTGGCTACCGCACCGACATCTTCTCACTCGACGGCATCGCTGGCAGTCAGCGTGAGTACATCCACTGGCTGCTGGAGACCTGCACGGAGGGCAGGGTTGACGCTAAATCGATTCTGACCGAAGACGCCATCGACCTGCTCGCCACCAAGTTGCGCACACCGCTGCAAATCCAACTGCACATCAGCCTGGCACTGGAGGCCGGTTACCTGACAGGCGAGAAACCTGTCTCAGCGGAGTTGGTGGAATCCGTGCTGTCGCGGCAACTGGATGATCTGGAACCAACCCTGACGCGCCATGGCTACCGCATCAAGGATCTGGTCGAGCAGTTCGACGCCAGACCCACCGAGATCAAAGCGCTGTTCAGTAACGCACTCGATCCGGCTCGCACCACAGAACTGCGCGACAGGATGCTGGCGGCGGGACTGCCGATTTGAAATCGTTTACTTTAATTCGCAGCTAATATGAGTCGGAAGCGACGGAATGCGGTTTCATTCGCAATTAATGTGAGGCCGTGAGCACTTCGATTTTAAATGTCCGATTGAAGTGATGACCAAGTAAGTTAGTGTGCAATATGCTACGTAAACTTTAATTCAGTTACTGTGCTGCATTCTGCCCCTGCAACCGCCGTCTAAAAATAAAAGTTCGCAGTTAGGGTTCAGACCATAGCCAGTAAAATATATTTTATTTAATAGACTGCTTTATGTGGAACCGATTGAGGGGTTCTGACCACATAAATAAAAATTCAAGATGGAGAGTGTACTAAAGCAGATTATGCCATAACAAGTCTGTAGCTCTATAGCCGTCTAATTTGATATTTTGCAAGACATTCAATAAATAGCTATTAAATTAATACTTACACAGGCAGTAATGATGATGAGAATACAAGGTGGTACGTCTTTTAGCATTCAACAGAACACAACATTTGAGCATAACCAAGCTCAAGAGCAAGGGAGGGCTTCTTTCGGCGAGGAAAGGGATTCAATCAGCTCGCCTGTCGGCTCCCCAACATCAGTGTCAACGGAACCCACTGAAAACGCACGAGTTATGAGCGCCGTGCTGAACCCACAAAGGTCCAATTTAAAGAAAGCAGATCTTATTCCAGGCGATATTTTGCTTCTGATCGATGAGCCACATGATACCGAGAAACTGCATAAAATTATTATTGCTGGCCAAAAACTTGAAGGTCTGTCTATGCTGAGGAACAATATGGGTAAAGCCAGTGCGGTTCACGCAATATTGTGGACTCGAAATCCCCAAAATCCAGTTTCAACCGAGCGTGGTGGGAAGGGGGAGAGTGAAGTTGTTGAAATGCGCGGCGGCGGTATAATGGACACCGCCTTGCGCAAGGGCCTTTATCAGGTTTACCGGCCTAAAGACAAAAATATAGGTGACTGGGCAGCGCAGTCAGCCATGTCATGGGCAAGCGAACGAAAAATACCTTACAATGCAATTAAGTCCGCTAAGTCTGTCACTCGCTTTTCAAACTTTGGTCCATTAGCCATAGCCTCTGCAAAAAAATATAGCCAAGACGCGTTCGAATCCAATCCAAAGTGGGGGGAAGACGGCGCGTTCTGTTCTCATCTTGTACTTGCTGCTTATCAGGCAGCCGCCCAAAACGTGGGAACTCCTTTGAGTGGGGCATTAAAAGTGGATGCGAAAGGATGTTCTGTTAGAACGCTTAGTCACTTTCTACAAAAAGACACGACCCAGTTCGAGTTCACTGGTCACTTACGTATAAAACCAGACGAAGTTCTTTTTCCTGAGGATTAATTCTATAGATTTGTCAGATAGTGTCGAAAAGATAGGAATTTAAGCTCGATAGTTGCCACAGTCGACACCCTTCAGTCGCAATTAGTCCTGGTCGGCTGTGCTCGATTGCAGGTCGAAGCGGATGGATGCAGGTTCATTGGCACTGAATCTCGGTTTGCGGTGCTGAATAACCGCAATTAATTCGGGTCGGAAAAGGCGTTGATTGCAGGTCGAGGCCTTTTCCATTGCAGGTTGCTACAATTATCGGACCCGTGAGGCTGCTCAGGCGGACTCACGTGATAGTCGATCAATTTATCCAACCAACCGTCTGCTTCCGACCGGTCTACAAAGACTCGCAGAGGCAGAGGTTGCCTCTCGGATGCTCGAAAGCCGCTGGCTGTTGCCATCACTAAAAATACTGTGTCCATGCTTCTTCCCCTCAACTCTCGACGACCTGTAGCGCTGGCACATCAACCCAGTCCGCACGGAACATCCAAAGTCGGAATTCTTCAACAGTCTGCCCACTTTTAGCATGTAGCCCCGCGAGCAATCCTGAGAGACGCTGCTCATGGATCTCGTTTTCTTCATCAAATGAGACAGAAACGGCGAGTGGTCACTCTCAAATAATTCCGGTTCATGACGGTCGATTGCAGGTCTAACCAGATGAATGCAGGTTCATTCGCAAATAATCCCGGTTTGCTGGCTCGAATAGACGCAATCAATCCTGGTCGAAAAACGCGATGATTGCAGGTCGAGGCCATTTCGTGTCAACGCCAACTAAAAAGTGACCCCCTTCCGTGCTAAATCGCCAACTTAGTTTTGACCCCCCTCGGGTTCATATTTTCGAGCCGGTTCGGCCCGAGACGATTTGATTCCTGCTTTGCGCTTGTCCTTGAGTCGATAGCTTTCACCTGTCATCTGCACGATATGGGCATGATGTAACAGCCTGTCCAGCATGGCCGCTGTCAGTGTTTGATCATCCGCAAAGGTTCCGGCCCACTGGGTAAACGGCAAGTTACTCGTGAGGATCAGGCTGCCTTGCTCGTAGCGCTTGGCGACAACATTGAAGAACAGGTTGGCTTCATCACGACCAAACGGCAGGTAACCGATTTCATCGATGACCAACAACCCGGGGGCCATCACCACACGACTGAAGTATTCCTTGAGCCGTTCCTGGCGGTGCGCAGCGGTCAGTTGCAGCATCAAGTCAGCCGCAGTGACGAAGCGGGTTTTGATACCGGCCATCACTGCCCGGTAGGCCAGGGCGATGGCCAGGTGGCTCTTGCCTACACCACTAGGCCCCAGGAACACGATGTTCTCGGTACGCCCAACAAAACTCAATGCTGCCAGCTCCTGGAGCTGTGCCCGGGGGACGCCGGTGGCAAACGCGAAGTCGTATTGCTCCAGCGTTTTCACGGCGGGCAGCGCGGCAGTTTTCAGCAGGGCCTGTCGAGAGCGTTCACTTCGGGCATCGGTCTCGGCAGCCAGCAGCTTTTCGAGGAAGTCGGCAAAGCTGTCTTCGCCGCTTGCTGCTTGTTGGGCAAGGTGCGGCCAGTCCACCCCGACGCGCTCAAGCTTTAGCCCCTTGCATAGTTCTGTCAGGCGAGCATGTTGAAGGTTCATGCTCTCACCTCCAGCAGTTGCTCATAAACCGACAGCGGATGCTGCAAGCTCTCGTACGGCAGGACCCGCCCCAGGCGTAGGCCTTGGGCGGGTTGTGGGCGCAGGCTCTGTGTTGGCAGTGGTAATAGTACCTGCTGCTCTTCGGCCAGACGTACCGCTGGTTGAACACCCGTCGTGCCGTGAATCCGCTGATGAGCGACTTCGTCGAGCCATTGGCCGATATGTGCGTTGGCCGTCACCACATCCAGCGTCAGACCCGCACTCTTGAGCGTAGCGGCCAACGGGGTAATGAAACTGCCCTTCAGATACCCGTTGAAGCGCTCAACCTTGCCCTTGGTCTGGGCACGGTAAGGGCGGCAGACCTTGGGAATAAAACCAAACTCATCGGCCAGCGCAGCCAATCGGGGATGCCAACGGTGCAGGCCCTCCCCAAAAGCGTCTCGCTCGGTGATGATGGTTCCGGCGTTATCAAACAATGCCTGCTCGGGCACGCCGCCAAAGTAAGCGAACGCCTCCCGAAGCCCTGTCAGCCAGGCTTCGCTGTCCTCTCGCTCGGAGAAACGGACAAAGCTTGCTCGACTAAAACCAAGTGTCGCCACGAACGCCTTAAGCGGCTGACGGCCTCGTCGAATGGTGGTGAAGTCCACCTGCATCTGCTTGCCGGGCAGAGTTTCGAAACGTACCACCGGCTCTTCTGCCTTACGTTTGAAGGGGCGAATATAAGCCTTCAGACGACTGACGCCGCCGCTGTACCCCAATGCCGTGATCTCACGCAGCAGGACGGTCGCCGGAATCCAGTGCGGGCGCGCTGCCTCAATACGCTCATGCAGGTAGTCCTTGAAGGGGTCGATTTTGCACGGACGTGCGGGTCTCACCTTGTCACTGGGTAGCGACCGGGCTTTTCGCAGGTACTTGCGCACGGTGTTACGCGAAATACCCAGCTCACGGGCGATGAATTTGATGCCATGGCCCTGACGGGCCAATACTTTAATTTCCACAGACTGCTCCTGGGTCAACATATTGGCAGCTCAAAGCCGCCAGTTTTACCCAGGGGGTCAATTCTAGGTTGGCGTTAGGGGGTCATTTTTACAGTGGCGGTGACAATTTCGATTGCAGGTCGTTACACGTAATTGCTGCTGAACGCCACGATGCCGTTCTGGCGCAGCGTGTCCTTGATCTGGAAATACGGGGCGCCCATTTTCACGAAGGGCTTGGCGTCGTAGCTGCGGGCAATCACGCAGCCATCGTTGTTACTCAAGACGACGATAGGCGTCTTGGCCAAATCCGGGCGAAACACACGCTCACAAGAGGCATAGAACGAGTTGCAGTCGATCAGCGCAAAGACTGGCTCATGGGTAGGCATGATCGCGCACGCTGTAGCGAACTACTCCCCATATCCCCAGCTCGTCCCCTTCAAGAATGTGACGCGGCGGGAAGCCTATGTTTTCGGACGTCAGCAAGATTGCGTTGCGCGTCTTGTTCAAGCGCTTGCACACCGGCTCGCTGTTGAGCGCCGCAATGACGATATCGCCATGTTGGGCCTCCCGGCTGCGGTCGACAATCACCAGGTCGCCCGAATGGATGCCGGCGCCGATCATGCTTTCGCCTTCAATCTTCAACAAATACACATGCGGGGCCCGGATGTTGAACAGCTCATCCAGGGAAATGTGTTTTTCCAGGTGGTCAGCTGCTGGGGAAGGGAAACCAGCAGCCACCCGGTGAGAGTAAAACGGCAGTGGCACCCCTTGCGCGAGCAAGGGGCCGATGATTGTGAACGACATGTCTGTCTCCTTCTGTGTGTGTTAAGCCCGGCAAGCGAGCGAATGAGTGTGCTTAATCGTCTTTAGGCACTGTCCAGAACACCTGGACGTGGCCATCGTCGCGGTAGGCAAGCGTGACGTTATCCGTATCGCCGAGTTCTTCCATGATCCGGTCCCAGTCGTCCGCTCGATCATCAGGCAACCGCTCCAAGAGCGCTGATTTTGCGCGCTGTGCAGCCGGATTGTTGATCGTGCGCTGAAGGCGCATACCTAAGAGCTCATAAGAATCCGGAAGCCGAGGCGCTGCGGCCTTTTTTGCCATTTTCGCTCCTGAATACTGGTTATATGAACAGTACTCTAGCGGATAATAAAAAGGCTCGCACCACTTTCAAAGGGGATGCCGCTGGAAGGTCAAAACGCATGCCTAATTAAAGAAATGGCGGTTTGTAAGACGAAACGCAGAGCTGTCGAGGACAGATCTACTGCTTTCATCGCGCCAAGGAAGGCGCAGCCAGAAAGGTTGAGGGGTGATCTGGGGTGATTCTGCGTGAGCCACGGTGATCAGAAATGATCAATAACACTTGTATTGCATTGTCTTTCCTTGCACAATTTATCCACTACTCAGCCCCGTACGCAGTGATTCAGTTCGCTGGCCGTTGGGGTGAAGAAACCGGCCCCGAGCCGGTTTTTTCGTTTCTAAGGACTGAAAATTTTGCGTACAGCTTGCTTTGTCGACGGCTACAACCTGTTTTACGGCCTGTTGGCAGGTACGCCCTACAAGTGGCTCGATCTCCCTTCGCTTCTGGCTCACATCATTCGTGTCGAGAACCCCAACAGCACGCTTGATGCCGTCAGTTTTTTCACGACCGGTGTAATGCCGACGCTAGCCACCCGTGGAACGGTGTCAAAAGAAGCCCAAGACACGTATGTGCGCGCCTTGAAATTACGTGGGGTTGAGGTGTTGTATGGGCGTCACCAGCTCGAACCGCGCAATGCACCACGCTTTGTTGACAAAAACACACCTGCCTCCCGATCTGACCAAGTTGGGATCTGGAAGCTGGAGGAAAAGGAGACGGACGTTCACATCGCGATCAGCATGTACCGCCTTGCCGCTCGTCAAATGGCGTTATCGCCTGAAGATCGTATCAAGCAGATCGTCTTGGTGTCGGCAGATACCGACATGACTCCGTCGCTGAGAGCAATCAGGGAAGACTTTACAGGCCTGCGTATCGGCGTGATCTTGCCACACCGTGAGGGTGCTAAACGAACGGTTCCGGGCTCTTTAAAGCTGCATGCGCACTGGATGCGGCACGTGGTGACAAACGTAGAGCTGGCCGAGCACCAATTTCCGCTCCGAATACCCACCCGCAAAAAACCAATCGATAAACCAGACTATTGGTGAGGTTTTTACCCCATGCGCTAGGGTCTGTTCCCGTTTCACATTGGCAGCCACAGAAAAGCGCAGGCCATTGCTATGACGCTTTCATAGTTTCTCTTGAGTTTGTCGAACCGAGAAGCCGCCGCCCGGAAATGCTTCAACCGGGCAAAGGCGTTTTCTACGAGATGTCGATTGCGATATAACCCTTTGTCCAGATCTGCGTTCCCTTTCAGAGAATTGCGCTTTCGTGGAATCACCACTTTGCTGCCTTGCTGCTCGACCTGAGCGCGTATCGCTTCAGTGTCGTAGCCCTTGTCCGCAATGATCACTTCTGCATTGGGCATCTTGGCAATCAACGAGGCCGCCTGCGAACAATCATTGGTCTGGCCTCCGGTCACGTCAAATGCAATGGGCAGCCCACAAGCGTCTACAGCCAGGTGAATCTTGCTGGTGTTACCGGCTCGGCTTTTTCCGATGGCCTGGTCCTGCGTGCTGGCAGCACCTGCACTGTGCTGATGAGCCTTTACATAACTGCCATCAATGAAAACCCACTCCATGTCAGGATCGGTCATCAGCACCTCAAGCACCTTGACCCACTTGCCTGAAGCAGACCAGGCATTGAACCGCTTGTAGACCTTGCTCCAGTTTCCAAACGCTTTCGGCAGGTCTCGCCAAGGGCAACCCACACGCATGCGGTACAGCATGCCTTCAACCGTGGTGCGCAAATCTCGCTTGTTGTAGATCGATTCGTGCAGCAAAATTTCTCGAAGCTTCGGCCAGTGCTCATCACTGAGCATTAATCGGGGCATTGCAGGCTCGTATTGGTGTTGTGTGAGAACTCCAACAATACGGGCCTGTTCTCATAGAGATCAATGGGTTACGTCGAAACGGGAACAGACCCTAGCTGAAACAGATTTAGCGGGTGCTTTGAGCGTTGCAGAAAAAGTCAGGTTACGCATTGAAAACGCACTTATAGAGCACTCCGGCAGTCCAGTGGGGAACGTAACAATCAGTTCCGGCGTGGTGGCGATCAATGCAACCGAGAAGGAGGGCTATACAGCTGTGCTGAAGGAAGCAGATCGACTTCTTTATTGTGCTAAGACCAGAGGTCGCAACTGCGTCGAGAGTCGCTCAATGGCCGATACCACAAGAAAACAGTTCATATCCCAGATCGTTCAAGATACAGGCTACTGCTGATCGAGGCCGATCCGCTGCCATCTCTGTGTGCAACCTATTGCCATCCAGGTCAGATGCAAGAGCATCGGCCTTGGCGCTGCCAACCATGCTTCATGGTGGCGCAGGGTGCCTATCAGCTTGTGACAGCCTTCTACTACAAGCCATAGGGCGTTTCGACGAAGTGCTTAAAGTTTCCGACTTTGGGTCGATATCCTGTTGAAGATGTCAACCATCATTGGAAAACAGGAATCTCGTATGCGCCTCAGAAATCTCAATTTAGCTCCAAGAGCCGCCCTGTTTTTCGCTTTAATAATCGTTCTGGTTTTTGTGCTGGGCATATTCGCAGTAATGCAAATGGGCAAGCTGAGGGATGCCGAAAAGGACGTTGAACTGAATTGGATGGCGAGCATCCGCCAAACGGCGTTGATGAATACCACCACCCTTCGCCTGAGGCTAGAAACCCAGCGATTCCTCGCTGACCCTCAATCTATTCAAAAGAACATTGAAAGCTTCGCGGGCTATCGCAAGGCATTCACCGATGCGGTGGCGAATTATGAGCCCCTCATAGCAAGTGATAAAGAGCGCTCGCTCTACACATCGGTAAAAAACAGCGCCGACGCATACGCCAAGCAGCTGAATCTTCTCGAGCCGTTTATGAGGCAAGGCGACATAGCCACAGCGGTCAACCTAGTGAGCACTGGCATCCGTCCGTTGACTAACACGATGGAAGAGCAGGTCAAAGACCTGACCAACTTCAACAATGAGGGCGCTGCGAATGCCGGGCAAACCGCGACCGACCTCTATGATAATGGCCTTTGGCTAGTGATCGGCCTTATAACTGGCGTGGTCATCTTGACGATTGTTTTGGCACTATTACTGACGAAAAGTATTACCTCTCCGATTAATGATGCCCTATCTGTTGCGGAGCGTATCGCAGCCAGTGACCTCTCCAAAGAGGTATTGGTAGGGAAATCAGCAGATATGCGGGTTCTGTTGGCTTACGCACAACCTGGATGTTGAGAGCCAGATAGTGCCGATGACTACGATCCTCTCCAGAGGGGAGATGACGGTAGAAGCCAAACATTGCCGGCCTGTCCTGACTTTCTGTGAGCAGCCCGTGATAGGCCGCCTTGACTGTATAAGCTAGACGCTGGGCCAGCTCACTAAAGCTCTTAGGATTATCGACGTGTACAGCCTGATCCCATGCAGCCGGGGTCAGAATTACAGGTAACGCCAGTAATGCTTTTTGCTCAGCGGTGTATTTGTTCCGAGACATTGATTGCTCCTGCCTTGGAAGAAAAACTTCTCCCTGGATGGGGGAAATTTTTCCCCCATATGGGTTGCTGGGTTTAGTAGGCATTCATCACTTTCGTGAACGTGCGCGCTTCCGAATGCTTGGCACACTTTTACGATCATCGCCGAAGCGACGTAGCCTCGAGGACCTTGGCTACATTCCGGTGGCCGTCATCAACAGTTTTCCGGATAAAACAACGCCATAGGTGCGGCGCACAAAAACAACCTGCCTGGACTAGTCCTGACAGGCTGATATTGAGAAGTGCTAGACCTCGTGGATGAGGTAAGTTAGTAGCCCAAAGCTTGCAGATCCTGCTCGATAGAGCGTTCTTCGGGACCGACTTCAGTATCGTCGGCAGCAAGCTGTTCCGCTTCATCCGGAATGTTTACGGTTTCGGCGGTGGATTGAGTTTCGCGCGGCTGCGCTTTGTACACCTCTACTCCATCAATCTTGATGAAACTGATGAACAAGAGCCGACCTTTGAGGCTTACACCTGGTTGGCCGTTTTTGTCGCCCGAGGTGTACGTGAAGAGTTCGGTGTAGATATCACCAATACGTGCTACGGCTTGCGTTTATAAATCATCGGGCTCGTGTTTATCCGTCTTTTTGGACCCAGATTAAATGACGCTATCCGGCCGAGGCTGCCCACATTATTTGATTCTATCCGGGCAGTTGCCCACATTAACTGACTTTATCCGCGTTCCCAACCCACATTATTTGCATCTATCCAAGCCCTGCCTACTACCTACGCCCGATACCGTTCATCTTTGTACGGTGGCTATTGAAAACGCACGTTTTTACCATGTGAAAACACCAAGCAATATTGCTTGGTCGTTTCGACGCCACGCGAGGGAGCGCACTCATGCTGCCCATATCGTCCCCCAAATGTGTCGCCTATCTGCGGATATCCACTGGCGACCAAGACGTGGAGAAAAACAAGTCCTCAATCCGCCAGTTGGCTGATGAGAAGGCCTTCGCCCAGGTAGAGTTTGTTGAGGAGAGGATCTCGAGCAAGGAGTCCTGGCGTCAGCGCAAGATCGCTGACGTGCTTGAGGCGCTCGGTACCGGTGACAGCCTTATTGTCAGCGAACTCTCCCGCCTGGGTGGCAGCCTGTTAGAATGTATGGAGATACTGTCGATAGCCGCACAAAAAGGTGTCTGCGTTTTTGCAGTCAAAAGCCTGTGGCAACTAGATCCAGGTATCCAGGGCAAGATCATCACCATGGCTTTTTCCATGGCGGAGGAGATTGAGCGCGACCTCATTTCTCGCCGGACGAAGGAGGCTTTACGGGCTAGAAAGGCTGCGGGCCAGGTCCTGGGGCGACCGCGTGGAGTGGGAAAGAGCAAGCTCGACCCCTTCCGGGCCGATATCGAAACCCTGCTCAATAACGGCACGACCAAGACCTTTATCGCCGAGCGTTACCAAACCACCCCAGCGAACCTGCACAACTGGTTGAAGACGCGCGGCTTAGCACGGTCGCAAGAGCCTGGGCGTCGATAATGGCCAAGCAGATACCGGTGGAGGCATTAATCATGCTGCGCAACAACCTGGATGCCTTACCGGTTCGCAGTGCCGAGCGCCGGCTTCTGGTGCAGGAAGTGGCCCATTTGCATGGTGTCTCGCTGTCTACGGTCCGACGAGCGCTCAGCCAGCAACACGCACTCCAGACGGTGCACCGTACCGACTTCAACCTGCCACGCATTCTGCCGACCAGCGAAATGGAGCTTTACTGCGAACTCGTCGCCGCACTGCAGCAACGGACAGAGAACAAAAAACGACGCCATCTCTCTACCAAGGAATGTATTCGTCTATTGGAAGGCGGTGTGAACACCCCGCAGGGCACGGTGATAGCTCCTGCGGACATTCTGAAACGCAGCACGGTGAATCGCTACCTCAAACGTTGGGGCTATGATCGGAGGATGCTCACGCTGGAACCGCCTTGGGTCCCATTTCAGGCGGTTCACAGCAATGACTGTTGGCAGTTTGACTTTTCACCCTCTGACCTCAAGAAGCTGAACAGCCAAAGCGGACGCCGGGGTGATGATCGCACCCTGATGTTGGCCAGCGTGGTGGATGACCGTAGCGGTGTGTGCTACCAGGAATACCACTACGTCCTGGGGGAAGATGCCATGACAGCGCTACGCTTTCTCTACAACGCCATGGCACCGAAGCCACAGAGTGACATTCCGTTTGGCTGCATCCCCAAGATATTACTGTTGGACAACGGCCCGGTAGCGAAGAGCAAGCTGTTCCGGCGAGTCATGACTCACCTGGGGATTGAAGTCCGTACGCACATGCCAGCAGGCAGCGATGGCCGACGTACGACCGCCCGTAGCAAAGGCAAGGTAGAACGGTCTTTCAGGACGGTCAAAGAGTCACTGGAAACGCTGTACCATTTTCATGAGCCAGAATCTCTAGAGGAGGCTAATGAGTGGCTTCGCCAGTACCTACGGCGTTACAACGCAATGACACATCGCCATGAACGGCACTCGCGACTGGAGGATTGGTTACGCCAGGCGCCGACACAGGGTTTACGAGCCATGTGTGACTGGGATCGTTTTTGCTCCTTCGTCCGTGAACCTGAAACCCGTAAGGTCGGCGGTGACGCCTGCGTTACTAGCGAGGGGGTGCGGTATCAATTATCCCCTGAAATGGCCTGCCTGGAGGTGACACTGCTCTGGGGACTGCTCGACCAGGAATTACACGTCGAATTTCAAGGGGTGAAAAGCGGGCCTTATTATCCCGCTGCAGGGCCGGTACCGTTGGACACCTACCGGAAACTGAAAAAGAGCGCTGTGCAGAAACGGGCCGATCGGATCAGCGACCTGGCCAAGCACATCAGCGTTCCTCGTTCAGCGCTGTCCGGTATTACTTCGTTGTCAACGCGTCAGCTTTTGGACAACGCTGAAGCTATTGCCAGTGAGTTGCCATCATCCATTCCGTTCGAGTTGCCAGCCTCGTCGTTGGATGCGCTACGATTTTCCAACCCGTTGGAGGCTAAGTTGGCCATCGCCACTCAGCTCGGTTATCCATTGAGCCGGTTGACGTCGGCACAAATGGTGGAAATTGATCGACTGCTCGCTGAAACCCTAGACAAGAAAACCGTCTTAACGCGGATGCGCATGGCGTTCGCCACCCCAAACTCTCAAAAGGCCAGTGGTGCAGGAGATGACTCATGTACGGAGAAATGATGGATTTCTACGGCCTGTCTAAGGACTTTGACAAGGCCGACTTCTTTGAAACCGATGCATTCCGCCAGACGCTGCTGAATCTGAAGGCTGCTGTACGTTCTGGCGGGATCGTGGCGCTGACGGGAATTGTGGGCAGCGGTAAAACCACGGCGCTGCGCCAGATTCACCAGTCGCTGAAGGAGGATGGCTTGGTACTGCTGGCCAAGTCCCTGGCGACAGACAAGCAAGCGGTCAACATTGCAACCCTCTATACCGCACTGTTTGCAGACCTGCCGACCGGCAAGGACTTTAAACCTAACTTGGGGACCGAGAAGCGCGAGCGGGCGCTGCAAGGGCTGATTCGTAAGCTCAAAAAGCCAATCGTACTGACGATCGATGATGCGCATGACTTGGACGGCCGAACCCTGATCGGCTTGAAGCAATTAGTCGAAACCGTGCAAGGCGCCGGTGGCACCATCACCATCTTGGCGGCGGGTCATCCAAAACTGAGCATTGACCTCAATCGAGCCAGCCTGGAGGAAGTGGGTGCGCGTACCAAAGTCTTTCAGCTCGAAGGCCTAGGGCCACAACGGCGTGAGTTCATTGAATGGGTGCTGGCCAATTGCTGCAAAGCTGGAGCGCAACCACCCGCGATCTTCACAGAGGCTGCTGTCGAGTTCCTGGCCGAACGCTTGATAGATTTCCTACTACCTGAGCCGAGCCCTCGCCAAAGGCGTGCTGGTGGGGGCCAATCCCGTTGACGTTGACCTGGTGAAAACGGTGCTATCGCCAGACCTGGAAGGTCTTGAAGCTAGGCTGGCCCGTAATGGCTATGGCATTAATGCCCTTTGTGGCCATCTTGGCGCACGACGAGCGGAGGTCCGCGCCTATCTGGCGGGTCAACTACCACCGGGTCGAGCCGAGGACTTCAATAAGGAGATTCATAAACTTGGTGTCTTGTGAACTGTAATGATAGCCATCGATAATTACGTAACGAAAACTCAGCTACCAAGGATTTCTCGGTGGATGAGCTTAATCTCCGTTGGTCGAATTCCCCGTCGCTTGTGACGCATAAACAAAATCAGATCGATGCGACGCGGCCTCAAGGCGTCGCGGCGAGTTGATCTTTGCTGGTACGTTGGCCGATCAACATCAGCCCCCCACCCAATAACAACAAACCTGCGGCGAAGAAGATGTAAATCCCATACACGTCCAGAGGCACGTCAAAGTACGCCATCAAGCCTTGCGCCATGTTGAGCGTCTGGGAACACACCAGCGTCCCTGTCAGCGACGCAATGGCCAGCACTGGCGTAATGGTTGCGGACACACGCCCCATATAGCCTGCAGGCACCGCCTCCTGAAGCATCGGCCCTTGAACAATGGCAAACACCGAGAAGAACAATCCACAGCAGAACATCATCGCCCACGCCAGAGAGAACGGTGGATGAAGCGAGTAGCCCAGGTAGCTCAACCCCATGCAGAGCAGCGAAACCGTAAAGGCCTGGCGAATGCTCAACGATTTCAATAACGGTCGCACCAGCAAGGCTGCAATCAACCCGCCGACAGGGAATGCGGCGAGGATCAGACCGTACTCATAGGGACTTAACCCCAGGGTTTTGAAGGCGTACAAAGACAGCGCGACATTGTTGACCCCCAGTGAAAAACCATACAGCGCAACGCCGATCAGCAGGGTTCGAATCGAAGAGTGTCCCCAGGAAAACCGCAGGCCGGCGAGGAACCCACCCCAGAATGGTGGCCGTTCCTGCTCCGCCAGCAGAGTCGTGCGAAGGCTTCGGGTGGAAGCAATACACAGCGCCGAACAGGTAAAGGCCAGCACATTGATCAACAGTGCCCAGACAGGCCCGACCCACACAAATAAAGCTGGTCCCAGGGATGCCGAGAGCACTGAAATGCCTGTCAGGGAAAACATCGCCTTGGCGGACGCCTCCACCCGACGTTCTGACGGGATGACGACTTGCATGATCGCCTGGCGAGACGGGTTGAAAAATTGTGCCGCCACACTGTTTATCAACAACAAGAGCAGTACCCCCGTGAGCACCTGCATCTGATCGAGTCCGGACAACGAATAAATCACAATAAAGACCAGGAAGTTGAGCACCCTGATGGCGTCAGCGCCGATCATCACGTAGAGCGGGGTCATGCGATCGACCCAAGCTCCAGCCAGTGGCGCTACTAACACGCGAGGAATGGCCGAAGCCGCCACCCCCAGGCCCACGGCCGTCGGCAAGAAGGCACTCTCGCGAAACAAGTCAGTCACCAGCCAGACGATGACTGTGGCCTCGAAAACGAACTCGCCAAAAGACGAGAGCGCTTGCCCCAACCATAAAAGTGAAAAATTTCTGCTGATAAAAAAATCTGCAAACCGCTTCTTCACACTCAAGGCACCTTACTGGTTGTAAACACGTTCGAAAGACTCAAGCAGCCGCTGAGCACAGGACCTGATGGGTTCGGACATCCCGAACTGTGCAGCAATTTCGAGTGCCATCACCGCGTTCTTGTTACCTTTAACCGCTTCACCGATGGCCGTCAGGTCTCTCCACCGCTCCCAGGAAGGATCAAATTCGACGAGCGGGGGATGCCGGTCCTTCCAGTAAAATCCCCAGGTGTCCCAGCCCTCGTAGAACGTTTGCCAATCCTGGGTCAACAGCGGCTTGGCAAAGTTGCTGATTGCCAGCGGATCAGCCAGTGGCTGAAAACGCGCCTCTATGCTGCAACGCCAACCCTCGCCGGTATTTGTCGCGCCGCCGTGAGGGGTAAACGTGTTGAACAGCAGCACATCGCCTGGGTTTAGTTCGAAGACGTTCTTGTGGCCCAATACTTCGGGGCACACTTGCCACCCGGATGGATTGAGCGCCAGCTCAAGCGGCAACAGTGTTTCACCCGGTTTTTTGTTGTAAACAGGCAGCGAGCCCGAACCTTCATCCACGTGAAAAAAGGGTGCCCACAAAGTAATCTGCCTACCACTGCCTTGAAGCTCAGGAAAGTCCTGGTGAACGCCGGGTGAACAGTGCAAAGATGAGTCCACTGGGGCAAGGCCCCGTATCCATTTGACTGGATGGACAAATACGTCTTCGGTATCGAGTAGCCCCCTCATCACTTCCATCACCCGAGGGTTCTGAAAGAGCTCTTCGGTCAACTCACAACGCATGGCATCGGCGAACTTCAAAAGATCGGCATCAGGCTGCAAGGGTTCTTTGAAGCGTGGCTGGCCGCCACAGGTAAAACCATTAGTTACTCGGTTGCTGCTCAGTTGCTGCAACACTTTCGCAGCCAGCAACTTTAACGTCGTATTGTCCAGCAACTCCCGAACAATGACGTAACCCTCTCGCTCGTACGCATCCTTCAGTAGCGAAAGTCTGCTCATGTTGCAACTCCTTGCGACGTAAATCAGCCCGGGAAAACTAGCCGAATCGCGTACAAAACATCCCTTTCTTCACTCAGACGCAGCATTTTTGAAGCCGTTTCTTCATGTACTGCCGGGGTCATTCTGGCTGCCAACCCTTGATGTTGGCCCTCCAACAATAAGGCATGCCCCACACGCCCAACATCCAACAATGCTCTGGCATAAGCGATATCAGGGTCGCTGAAGGCTTCGACAGCAAACTGCCAATTGATTCCCAAAAGCACTGTGATGCCTTTACCGCCAGCCCAACCCTGACCCTGAATGATCTTCGCGACCACTTCAGAGTCACTCGCGCGGTCCGAGCGCTTGAGCGCTCTGGGCGTGTGATCCAGCAGCCACGCTGCATCGGCCCAACCTTGTACGCCGCGGGTGACAACTCCAGCGAACAAATGCGTTTCCTGAGTCAAGGCCTGGTATAGACATCTGAGCGTCGCCTCAAGCACCGAGGATGGCAACTCTCGTTCGGCAACAGAAGTAAAGCTACGCCGTGAAATAGCGCGCTTGACGTCGTAGCCGGACACCAGTTTATCCAACAGGTAGCGATGGCTTTGAAAATCGTGGCGACCCTGTGAGTGATCAGTCTCCAGCGTTTTCAGAAAAACATAGGGTCGCTCCCAATTATGTTTCTCCCAGGTTTCAGGAATCGCAAGATCATTGCCACATCGACTCGCATACATCATTAACTCCACCCCTCCAGCAATCCAATTGAAAACGCAGGAAGGCCGTCATCCGATGACTCATCCGTAAAGTTTTTCGCGTATTCGAAGTCCACGATAAACCGCGATGTGTAGTGCCAGTTGCAATAACTAGCTAATGCTGACATCTGAGCTTCTGCATGCCCTACATCAACTAAAAGGGCGCGAAAGCTGCGGGGATCCCTATAACGAAACATTGATCGTCTCACAGCAGCACAAAGCACCAGCCTTGCCACCCAATCGGCATCCGAGGTGGCTATGCGCCCGGCAGCAGGTGACGTCGGCAATGTTCTACTGACCAGTTGCAATTCACTGTTAGTCGGGGCGAAATAGTAGACACCTGTCTCCAGCATCGGCGAACGATGAATCTCGACAAAACACTCCGTAGGGTGTCTGGCGCCGCCTGAAGGGATAGACTTTTTGAGCAGCTCAACCTGGTGATAGTCACGCTCGCCATCGTAATAAGCAGGTTGGTGCAAGCGTACACCGAAGGTCCCCGAGAGAATCATGCTGAACTGATAGAAAACAGAGTTTCGCAACTCATCGATGTCCAGATTGATGGCATCAACGATAGCCACATTCTTGAGCGACTCAATGCTCAACTCAACGGCTGGATAGTCATGCTCCTTGACGTAAGCCGCCATGATCCGAGCATCTGCCTCCAATGCCGAGAGACCTTGGGACATATCGAGAAACGGATGATTCTGTGTTGCTATGTGGTAACCCGACTTGGGCTCGCTGAGCGTTTGCGTACATACAATGCTCAGCAAGATATTGGTATCGGCCTCACTGAGCGTTTTATCTAGCGCAATAACGTCTTTCAACTGATCCGCGCTGACCGCCTGGCCGCAGTTGTCTGCGATGAACTTACCCAGACTTTTGGAGATCCTGACTCCGCTACAGCAGGAGGAATACTCAATCCAACACTCTTCCTTACCGTTGCCGAACACTAGTGCTGCTGGATTTATGTAGTACATAGCATCCTCCTTTAGATACCTGGAGGGTATTCCCTCCAGGTATCCTGCCTTCTATTTAGCCACTTTTACTGGCTTTGGCTTGGATGGAAGTTTTACATTCAGCAAGTTGCAGGTCGCGCTTTGCAGCAGGGCTACTTTTACTTCTTTCATGTTAAAGTTCCTCTTTTCAGTTGGGCTGGAAAAATATCAAACTCGCTTCGACTTGAGTTGCTAACTTCGTTTTTTTACCGGCCACATCAATCTAAACAGCCAGGCCGCGATTGTCAAAGCAATAAATAGCTAAATTTATAACTGCATGATCCACATACAAAAAGCAGATATTTATTCCTGCACGCTATAAATATTTCATTTCTTATAAGAAAAATTACTACATCTTTAAGTTCAGCCTAAAATAACTGCTACAACCTACCGAAATGTTTAAATTTTCAATAAGTATTACCGACGCAAGTAGCGGGGTATTCGCATGAGTAGCCGATTCACATCAGTCTGCTTTAATTTATGCGTCGCAAGCGACGGGGAATTCGACCCGCAGAGATTAAATGATTTTATCCGCACACCTGTACGATAGAGGATCCTCTTTCGGACAGCGTATTGAGCAGATTACCGTGAGCTCAGGAGAGTCCTGCGGCTCCTGAAGTCGGTTGGCTGTTCCATTGCTCCCCGGACCCCAACAGAAACTATTGGGCTTGTGCTCAATGGGGAAGCCCTTGTAGTACGATTTTTTCCGAATTCTGCGGGCTCCCCAACCAGAGAGGCGACAACCATCCTGAGACCGGAGGGACTATCGGCATTCTTTCTGTCGACCGTCCCCACACTTTAGCCGTTGTAAAACTGCTTAGAGGCGTTTTTGCATATCTGTTTGTAGAAATCGTCACCGTCCTGGACAGTAAAACCAGCACCCACAAAGCACCCTCGCGCAATTTCGCGGAGAGAATGCCTGATTCCGCTCGAATTGTCGTATACGGCATTGAGGCAACCTATCAGAATCACAACATCATCTTTTGACAAGGGGGCCTCACCACTCATTATTCTTGCGTGATTAACACAGGACGTCGCGTTGAGAGCTGTAAACGAGTCTCCTAATCCAGAGGCGTCTTCAAATCCTACACCTGAATCAATAAGTTTTACATGAGTTAAAGGTAGGTTTTTCAAGTCTGACATTGATTTATGTTCCAAATCCTCTATTTTATCGAGGGGTAGCTTGAAGATTTTTTCTTGTATATAAATATATGCATGGTAGAGCACCGGTCCTGCAATGCTGGTATTCCTCTTAAACACACTCTTTGCTAAATCTTGCTCTGAGAACGGCCTACTTAGTTCTATTTTATCAGCTTCGTCTTGGAGTACAGTGCCTCGATTATAATGACTTTTCAATATGATCCGTTCCGCATCACCCCAAGTGTCTTCACCCGCATAGACCTGTCTGAAAACCAAAAGTGCTTGGCCTGCTGCGAATTGGGAATCACTGTTGAGCGTGATATTCTTTCGAAGTAAGTTATCAAGAGTTTCCATACACTGCTTGGGCGTGAGAGCTTTTTCGCTATGAGTCTTTTCTATGAAGTGTTTCAGGCCTTTTTCCACAAATGGCTTTGTGATAGAGCGAGATGTATAACCAGTAGATCCCGTTTCCTCATTTCTAACTCCAGTCAAAGAATATTTGTTCTTGCTTATATAGGCCTCGCTATTTGTAAGGTCGAAGTCTTTTGGTATTTTTTTCGGATTGAGTTTTTTTATTGCTTCTTCATTGGTAAGCTCACCTTTCAGGCACATAATATTCTTCAGAATTGATGAGTGCGCTTGTTCGGTGTCAACTAGGTCGGAGAGGTACTCTTTAGTTGCCGCACGATAATCAATCATCGTTAAAAATTGATTCTCTCCGCAAAGCCTAAGCGGGCTTAAAAGCGAGTTATTATTTTCAAGAGTGCTGCTATGGTTGTTTTGGTAGCGCTTTCGCGCTTTGTCTTGTGCATCGTTAAGCCTGGCATCGCTGGTAAAACCACATTTGCCATCATGCAGAGAAGTGGTAGAAAGAAAAAAATTATTGGCAGTTTTATCGTAGAGGTAGGCGCTGCCTGCAAGGTATGCAGCGTACCTCATGGCGCGGAACGGCAATTTAGAGTTATTGCTGGATTGGCCTTTTGAATCGCCTTCGTGTGTCTTTGCGGTTTGCGTAGCGCTCAGCGCAGCGGGTTCATTATTTTTCGCTATTGTATTAGTTGCTTCTATCTTAGGCGATGCATTAAAAGTAGTCTGCACCATTCTTGACGCTGAAGAGAGATGACTGTTCTTTATTTGCATAATCTAGGTATCCTATGTGCTTCTGGTCATTAGCTCGTTTTACAAAGCTATACGTGGTCGTCGCCAAGCGTAGAGTTCCACAATGAATTTTCCTTCCCCCTCCAGCTCCAGTCCAGAGTGCATCCAGATTGATTATGTTGCCATCGCTCTGGATGGTTAATGTCCGCTAGCCAGGATCAACCAACTATTAATATAGGTCAAAGAAAGTTGCAGTTATCTGCTCCTAAACTTGCACTGATTGCAAGCGCGGCCGTTTTCGATTGCAAGCCGCTACACCTAACTTTAACGACTTGCACGAACAGGGCAGCCTGCGGCTGCAAATCGCCCGTTCTTGCGATCGCGTAGCAGCAGAAACATGGATTTGAGCTTTGTCATGAGGCCCATTATTGATCATCATGAAGCCTGCTTACCCACCGCTGCTGCTTCAGATGAGTCCAGCCTACACACCTCGACCGCTCAAAAACCTCTTCACCGCCAATCAATGCTGGGCACACCTCCTCGAGGAGGGCGGCTTGCGCAACATCGAAGTCGAGTCCGTCACCAAAATGCTGGCCTGCGGCACCTCGATCCTGGGCGTCAAACACTACACCTGCGGCAACCACAGCTGCCCGCACGCCAAATACCTGTGCAACACCTGCAGCTGCCGCGCCTGTCCATCCTGCGGCAAAAAAGCTACCGATCAGTGGATCGCCAATCAACAGCACCGCTTACCTGCGAATTCCACGTCATCCGGACACTCAGCCCACCAACATCCGGACACTCGTTCCACGCTTATCCGGACAGGCAGTCGGAGCGCAGCGACGCAGGTTTGCATTGTTAGTCTGAAGCCCCTGCCGCCGTCAATTTCGTTGCGCGCCTGCGCATCGATTCACCCTTCAGTTCAATTCGATAAGCGTTATGCACCAGCCGGTCGAGGATCGCATCGCCCAAGGTCGGATCGCCGATCAACGCATGCCATTTGTCCACTGGCATTTGGCTGGTCACCAGCGTCGAGCGGTTGCCGTAGCGGTCGTCCAGCAGCTCAAGCATGTCGCGCCGTTGCGCGGCGGTAAACGGTGCCAGGCCCCAGTCGTCCAGGATCAGCAGGTCAGTCTTGGCGTAGCCGGCCATCAATTTGGCGAAGCGGCCATCGCCGTGGGCCAGGCCTAGTTCTTCCATCAAGCGCGGCAGACGCAGATAGCGCACGCTGTAACCGTCGCGGCAGGCTTTGTGAGCCAGCGCGCAGGCAAGCCAGGTTTTACCTACGCCCGTCGGCCCGCCGATGATCAGGTTCAGGCCATCGCGCAGCCATTGGCCGCTGCCCAGTTGCAGGATCAAGGCCTTATCCAGGCCACGCGGGCTGCGGTAGTCGATGTCTTCCAGGCAGGCGTTGTGGCGCAACCGCGCGGCTTTGAGGCGGGTGGTCAGGCGGGCGTCTTCGCGCTCGGTCAGCTCGCGATCGACCATCAGACCGAAGCGTTCGTCGAAGCTCAGATCATTGATATCAGGCGTTGCGTGTTGTTCGCCCAGCGACTTGATCATGCCGTGCAGGCGCAAGGTTTGTAGCTTGTCGAGCGTTGGATTCGGTAGCATTTCGAAGCTCCTTTCTCAGGTCAGTGGTAGTAGCCCGGGCCACGCAGGTTGATGTGCTCGTCAGGCAGCAGCGGCAGGTTTTGCTGGGCCAGCGGCAGGCGCTCCAGCCCTTGGCGCAGGATCGACTCGAGGCTTTTGTAGCTGCATGCGCCCAGTGCCAGCGCCCGCTGGCACGCGGCTTCCAGCCGCGCTTCGCCGTGCTGTTTGCTCAGGCGCAGGATGCCCAGGCAGGCGCGGAAGCCGTGTTGCGGATGGATTCGGCGTTCGAGGATGTAGGTGATGACGCCGGCGGTGTTAGGCCCGGTCTGCTCTGCCCAGCGGATCAGCCGTTGCGGTGTCCATTCGGCGTGCTCGCGGTGGCTCTTGGGCATGTGCTCGGTTTGGGTGGTGTGGCGGCCTTTGTGCTGCGAGCGAAGGTGGCTGGCCACGCGCTGGTTGGCGTGGAAGCACTCGACGGTCTGGGCCGTGAGCCGCACTTCGACTTGGTGCTTCACCAGCTGGTACGGCACCGAGTAAAAGTGGCCATCGACCTCAACGTGATAGTCGATATGGACGCGTACCTTTTTCCATTCGGCATAGACGTACGGGTGTTCCGGCAGGCCTTCCAGGGCCGGTTGGTCGATGGCCTCGAAGGCTGACCGGCGTGAGCCGGGCAGCTTTTTGAAGGGCTTGTGGTTGAGGCGATCCAGCAGTAGCGCGATGGCTGTGTTGAGTTCGCCAAGCGAGAAGAACTGGCGGTTGCGCAGCACCGCCAGGATCCAGCGTTCGACCACTTGCACGCCGACTTCGACCTTGGCTTTGTCCTTGGGCTTGCGCGAGCGAGCAGGCAAGACGGCGACGCCGTAATGCTCGGCCAGATCGCGGTAGCTGGGGTTGATATCCGGCTCGTAACGGTGCGCTTTAGTCACGCCACTGCGCAGATTATCGGGCACCAGGATCTGCGTTGTGCCGCCGAAAAAAGCAAAGCATCGGACGTGCGAGCCCAGCCAGTCGGGCAGTTTCTGCGACCAGGTGGCCTCGGCAAAGGTGTAGCTGGACGCGCCGAGAACGGCGACGAAGATCTGAGCCTGACGGATCTCGCCGGTTTGTCGGTCGATGACCGGCGCTGTTTGCCCGGCGTAATCGACGAACAGCTTTTCGCCAGCACGATGCTCCTGGCGCATGACCACGTCGACCTTGGCGGTCCAAAGGCGGTAGTGCTCGCAGAACCAGCTGTATTGGAAGCCTTGCGGGTGAGCGAGTCGATATTCCTGCCAGAGCAAGGCCAAAGTGACGCCGGGGCGGCGCAACTCCGCGTGTACCCATGCCCAGTCAGGCATTGGGCGCTGGTCGGTCGGCACTGGCACTGCCGGTGGAAACAGCCGTCGATTCAACTCCGCGTCAGAAATATCGATGGGCCACTGAAGCCCACTGGCGGCGAACCGGCAAAGGTAATCCCCTGCACTCGAATGGCCGATGGATAAGCTGGCGGCGATCTTGCGCACGGACAGGCCAGCGTCGAACTTTAGGCGTAGTACCTCTCGGATTTTACGCATGGATAAACGCTCCACGACGACCTCTTCGCTTCGAAAAAAGAGGTCGATAGTAGTGAATAGTCCTGCGTTGCTGCCTGCCTGAAAGTGTCCGGATGGCCGTGGAATCGGTGTCCAGATGCTTGTGGAATGAGTGTCCGGATCAGCATGGAATCAGTGTCCGGATGTTGGTGGAATGGGTGTCCGGATAGTCGTGGAATCCGCAGCTTACCCGAGTGTACCTGGCAACACCTGGTGTTCACATTGCCTGACACCCTGTGGCCGCTGTTCTTTCATAACCGTCACTGGCTCGATGCCTTGTGTCGCCTGGCCGTCGACAACCTGCTCTATGCGGGCCGACGCCGGGGCGTGGAGGTGGGTGTTTTCTGCGCCATCCACACCTACGGCCGGCGACTTAACTGGCACCCACACATCCATGTCTCGGTCACCTTGGGTGGGATCGATGACGCAGGTGTCTGGAAAGATCTGTCGTTTCATCCATCAGCCTTGCGTCGGCGCTGGATGTGGAATGTACGCCAGTACCTGCTCAGTCAGTGGGAGCACACCACCGTCCCACCTGAAAACGCTCATCTGCAGAGCGAAAATGACTGGCGTCACCTTGTGCTCAACGCCGGTGGTCAGCACTGGCACATCCACTTGTCGAAGAAGACGAAAAACGGCCGAAAGACAATCAATTACCTGGGCCACTACCTGAAAAAACCGCCCATCTCGGGCAGTCGTCTGGCGCACTACACCTCCGGTGCCACGTTGAGCTTCACCTGCCTGGATCACCGCACCAAGACCTATCAGCAGGAAACACTGAGCCAGACCGACATGCTGCGCCGGGTGGTGCAGCACATCCCCGAAAAGCACTTTCGGATGATCCGGTATTTTGGATTTCTGGCCAACCGCGTCTGTGGCCGACAGCTACCCCGGGTGTATGAGGCGCTACGCATGGAAAGGCGTGGCAAAGCGCCAAAACTGTATTTTGCGCAGATGAGCAAAGCGTTCTTGCATCGGGATCCGTTCAGCTGCGTGCTGTGCGGAGCGCGGATGGTGTACACCGCAGCCATCGCCGGCCTGACGGTGCAGGGCTTGATCAACAACGCTCAAAGCATCACGCAATTGAGGTACGTGCCGGCCTGATACGGGAGAGGTGCGTCCAAAATCTGGAAAAGGTACAGAAAAGTCGCTTTCAATCCATTTTTCGGCGTGGGTGATGGGTGAAAAAAGCTTTTTGCCGACATCGACGCCACGTTGGCATCACGCAGAGGGTGCCTTTTTAGGAGGATTACCCTGTATAGGAATTATTGAAATTCCTATACATCGAGGCACGCTGCGTGTTCAACTACGACCGTCATGAAGCTCCGCGACGAGCTCGCGCAACGTTACGAAGCACCCAGCCCGCTTTTGAAAAAGCCCACCGGTTCAGGACGAGGCTATCAAGCGGGTCATACGGGCGGTTGTCCCAGTCGTGGCTTGAGATATTCACCCTTCTAGCATTTGTGATCAGTGTTCCTGTGTGCCCTCCCCGAGAAATCAATTGGACTGAATCATCTGACTGTCGCTCGAATTCGATCCGAACCAGAATGGGATAGTCATACCCATTGCCTTTGGCCTGAAGCGGCTCAGTACACGTTATGAACCCCATGACAGGGATAGCAATCGCGTTCATAGAATGTCCCTTAGCCCTTTGGCTGTGCAGCGGCTCATTGGATATAAGCGCTTTCGATCAACCACGTAGCATCAGCGGCTGTGGGTACAGGATTGAGCGCTATGTTAGCCAGCTTTTTTTCTATCCACGTCAGCAGTGCGGTACGCCCTGCTGGACAAGGCATTAGATCACGCTCCAAATGGTTGGCAAGCTCTGAGATAGCCACATCGCGCTCGGCACTTTTTGCAGTCATCGCAATTTTCCTATGCATGGACCGGGGCATTGCCCTCTGAAGCGGTGGGTGTAGCATTACGGAGACAGCGCGGCTGGCCGGGGTCTACGCCCCCGCAGCGCAGCATGTCGGCTTGTCACCCTGTCAACTTTATCTGAAAGGAGCATACTCATGCGTAAACGTACTGCGCTACTGCGTTTTGATCCAGCGCTTGCCTCATTGCGCGATGGCATTTCGGCAGTTCAACGGATTGGTACCACGCTCTGGATCGCCAACGATGAAACCACGAGCCTTGAACGGCTGACCGTTAGAAATGCTGCGCGAGGCGAGGTGATATGTGATGAGCACCGATCATTTTCACTAATCAAGTATTTAAAGTTACCTCTACCAAAGTCGGATGCGGAGATCGATATCGAGGGGCTGGCCTATGATCACGGCACGGGTTACCTCTGGCTGGCCGGCTCACATAGCCTGAAACGCAAGAAGGCCAAAGCCGACGATTCCTCGCAGAAGAACATCAAGCAGCTATCGACGGTAGAGGCGGATGGCAATCGTTATTTGTTGGCCCGCATCCCGGTGGTTCAGGAGGGCGACAGCCATGTACTTACCAAAAAGGTGGATACCGATGCTAGAACAGCAGCACAGCTAAACGGTAACGAATTCGGCAATGACTTGATCAAGGAAATTGCAAAAGACGATCAACTGAAAGACTTTCTGCTGATCCCGAGTAAGGACAATGGTTTTGACATCGAAGGGCTGGTAGTCATCGGCTCGCGCCTGTTGTTAGGGTTGCGTGGTCCGGTACTCCGCGGTTGGGCCATCGTGTTTGAGATCGAGCCCGAACTGAGCAAGGACTCGACTGATACGCTGGTGCTCAAGAAGATTGGTCCAGATGGGCGCAGATACCGTAAACACTTCTTCGAGCTGAATGGCCTGGGTGTGCGTGACCTGTGCATCTCTGGTGACGACCTGCTGATTCTGGCGGGGCCGACAATGGAGCTGGACGGTCCGGTAAAAGTCTTTCGCTGGCACGGTGACTTTGCCGAAGAAGAAAGCGTGATTTTCTCGGACCAATTGGAGATCGTGATGGAGGTGCCTTTCGGGCAAGGCGTCGATCATGCCGAGGGCATGTGCATCTTTGGCACCGGAGAACAGGCCGGTGATGAGCTGTTGATTGTTTACGACGTTGCCGCGCAGCGTCGCAAGCTTGGTGACACAGATGTAGAAGCGGACTTGTTTACGCCAAATCAGCTTTAAAGACTTGGCGAAATCGGGGTTTGGGGAGCAACGGAACCGTAAACGCACTTAAGAAGTGGTTAGATGTAGCGGCTTGCAATCGAAAACCCGCGGGCTCGCATTAATTGCGACTATCAGTAGCCGCTGGCTCGGATTGCCAACGACATGCGCAATGTCGTCGCACGTTTCAAGCTGGTTGGCTGATCAGACCGGCACAAAATGCCGAAATTTCCGTCACGGGGTCTCACTGCCAGTTGGAACCGTTGGAGCCTATGCGCCCACGAAAGAGGTGCATTTGTTCATAGGATCCAATTCATGCAGAATCATGTCATTACTTCCCGAGGCGTCATACCTTTGTCGAGAGGGGGTTCAGCCAGCGATCTCGAGCCTGCCTATGCGCAGTTGACTCCCGAAGCCTATCGACACGCGGTTACGAAATTCAAACAAGCGCTGACTACACCGGAGCGGCCGACCGGTGAACCCGTGTTCCTCTATGACCGCACACCAGGCGAACTGGAAAATTTCCGTTCTTCGGACAGTTTTATTCTTCCTCATCACCTCAATCAAAAAGGCTGGGACACGCTGCACATTTCCGGCAGTGCCAGTATCGCCAGTTTGGAGCAAGTGCAACGCTTACATCCCACCCCCGAAAGCCCCGTCGTGGTATTGGATGTACGAGAAGAATCTCACGCGATCGTTGGGGGCTATCCATGTACTTGGCGACTGGGCAACAATTGGGCGAACGTGGGTAAAAGTCGCAATGCCGTCATCGCCGATGAGCAATCTCGCATCGCTGCGCTCAAGCAGCAGCCAGCAGTCGAGATCATTCATCGCAAGGATGCCAAACACGGGCTGGAGAATCCTCGTAAGGTAGTGTTGAAGAACCCGGATATCTCCAGTGAAGAAGACTTGGTGAAGTCCACTGGTGCAGGGTACCTGCGTTTGATGGTGACCGACCACATGGGCCCACGTTCGGAAGACATTGACCTATTCCTAGCCATGGAGCGCGCGTTACCCGAGCACGGTCGGGTACATATCCATTGCGGTGTCGGGCAAGGCCGCACAGGCATCTTCATCGCCATGCACGACATGCTCAAGAACGCTCACCGCGTATCGTTTCATGACCTGATAGAACGCCAACTCGCGTTCAATCCAGGTCGCGCGCTGGATTTCAACAAGGATGTCACCCACGAAGGCCGCGCCAACCTGCGCAATGACCGCTTGGAATTCATTTCGCTGTTTTACGAATACGCCAAGCAAACCCCAAAGGAGCGCCCCGCTCATGGTCAGAATGGCTCGCTGACCCGAACACCCCCTCTCAACAACGCTGACTGACTAACAGGGGTACTTCAGAAAACGGAATTTAAAGTAGGGGAGCACGCAGAATCCGGAAAAAATCGTACGGTAAGCTCTGCCGACAGGAGATAGGGCCATGTCACGCCTGGGCGGTGTCTAATTGAAGTACACCTCAATCCGGCGTCAGGATACTCACTGGCACCGCGTCAGACTAGGGCCGTTTTCTGCATTTTCTGACGCCGAGGCGTCTATCTTTATGGTTTCAACTGACAGGTAGAATGCTTAGCGAATGAAAGGGACTTCCCCGTCCCAAGGGCGCGGCGAAAGTCGCGAATCGGCATCGAAGTGCCATGATGAAGTGTCAAACCTGCATCAAAACCACAGGAGGGGAAGTCCATGCCAATTATTACCGTGGGAATCGATCTAGCCAAGGCCGTATTCGCCGTTCACGGCGTTGATGAGGCTGGTAATGCAACCTTGGTGAAGCCCAAGGTTGCGCGGGATCAACTGGTGCCATTGATCGCCCTGCTGCCCCCTTGCTTGATTGGTATGGAGGCTTGCTCAGGCGCTCATCATTGGGCGAGGGTGTTCGCCGAGCACGGCCATACGGTCAAGTTGATGGCTCCTAAACTCGTTTCGCCTTATAGAAGGTCGGGTAAGCGCGGCAAGAACGATGCCGCAGATGCGGCCGCGATCTGTGAGGCAGTGACCCGACCCAGCATGCGGTTTGTCCCTGTTAAAGACGAGCATCAGCAGGCCACTCTTTGCCTTCATCGAACCCGCCAGGGATTCATCGAAGAACGCACCTCTACGTACAACCGACTGCGCGGATTACTTTCTGAATTCGGCGTGGTCCTGCCACAAAGCCCAGAGCGATTGAGAAAAGAGATTGGTCCCTGTCTGGACACCTTGCCTGGCTGGGCAAGACGGTGCATGAGTGAACTGTTGGAGCACACCAGCCATATCGAGGATCGGCTGGTGGAACTTGATCGAGCCATCAATCAGATCGCTCGCGAAGACGACCGCAGCCGTAGGCTGCTGCAATTGCGTGGGGTTGGCTCGACCACAGCAAGTGCTTTAGTGGCCAGTATTGGAGATGGGCACGACTTCAGAAACGGTCGCCAAGTGGCTGCCTGGCACGGTCTGACGCCAAGCCAGTACAGTAGCGGCGGCAAGCAGCGCCTGGGAAGTATCACCAAAGCCGGGGATGCCTATTTACGCAGTCTACTGGTGCTTGGAGCTCGATCTGTCATGGCCAACCTGGGCAATAAGCAAGACCCTCTCAGTCGCTGGATCCGCAACCTCATGGAGCGACGGGGTTACTGGCGTGCGGCCGTGGCGATTGCCGCCAAGAATGCGAGGATGGCCTGGGCCGTCCTGCATTACGGCGACACGTTCAAGCCTGAACAGGCAGAACCAACGGGCGCGTAAACACCAGAGGTCATGACTGATCACCTTGTAAGGCGTTAGGGCGAGGATCATGAGCGGATAAAAGGATCAATGTGCACTGCCGTCGTTGATGTGAAGCGGGTTGGACCTGCGTGAGGGATACCTGAAAAATCGTATGGGAAATTCAGTCCCGATTAGCGAACGAGGCCCTCACGTGCGTCTTTCATCAGGGTCCGAGCGATCAGCTCAAGATGACCGTTTGTAGTACCGCAGTCCTTCACCTTCTTTCCGTCGATCCGGCACATGCAGCGGAGTCAAACAGAAACTATTGGGCTTGTGCTCAATGGGGAAGCCCTTGTAGTACGATTTTTTCCGAATTCTCTAGGCTCCCCAAGAAGGCAATCGATAACCGAGGCATACGGATCGTCTCTGTGGATCCGCCCACCAGCCATCAAGGCATGACGGCTTAGTCGGGTGATGAGTTCACCGACCGCATGTCCCATTCGTTGCGTAAGATGTTTTCACCCTTCTAGCATTTGTGATCAGGGTTCCTGTGTGCCCTCCCCGGGAAATCAATTGGACTGAATCATCTCACTGTCGCTCGAATTCGATCCAAACCAGAATGGGATAGTCATACATTGTCTTTGGCCTGAAGCGGCTCAGTACACGACACGTTATGAACCCCGTGACAGGGGTAGGAATCTCGTTCATAAAATGTCCCTCAGCGCTTTGGCTGTGCAGCGGCCCAGCAATCCTGCCAAGTCTATTATCAGACTCTGTTTCGAAGCTGTCTTTGGAACCCTCCTGTGATTTCGAACACTCATTGGCGGGGTGTCGGCTCTTGCCGGCTGGTCAAATAAACAACAATGTCGAGGCAGCGATGAAGCCCGTTCAATCAGTTAGTGCAACACAACACTACAATCCTCTAACCAATCTTGGGCAAGAAGCGTCATGCTCTCATGAAATAAGTGGCATCACGCAAACAGAGGGAATGCAGGCCACCGCTGCAACGACGCAGACCGCAGAGCAACTTACCACGGCGCGCGTTAGAGACATCACGGCGGCGGCCAAGGTCATACCGGACGGGACGACTGTGATGTCGCGCAAGCCGGAAGACCTCAGCCAATTGCAGACTGCCTATCTGGCCGCCAAAAATGCGCCCACGCACCCTGACCTCTACCTTAAGCTCTGCGAAACTTTTCGGGTACACGACGAGCGCCACGCCAGCGAAGGCCATGAGAACATCTGCGCGAAGACCATGACTGCTCGGATAGACGACGATGCGATCCGTGTAATGGCATATGCCTCTAGGGGCATGCATGGCGGTGATGTGAACAATTTCCTAAAGTTCAGCTTCAACTCTGGCCTGCCAAACCCTATCAGCAGCGCGTTACCCAGTATGCTTACGTTCGGTGCGTCAAGCTTCATCGGCGCCGTCCACGGACCGTGGTCTGGTTTCGGCAGCGCGCTTGCGTTCGCGGCCGCCAAGCCGTTCATGGCCGGCGGCATTCAGCCTGCCATTGTTTCGTTGTGCGACAACATCCGCGGACGTAATGCGCCAACCGTGCTGGCCAAAGGCGAAGTCAATGACGAGATCTGGTTGGATGCCGCAGCCCAGACTCTGGAGGGCCTGAACGAGGACACGCGTCGTGCTCTGACTTCTTTCGATGATGCTGTGCAGGCCGCGATTACGTCGGTGGGGATAAGGGATCCGAAGTTTCTCGAAACGGACGAAGGACTTGAATTGTTTTTCGATCATTTGAGCGATACCCACTTCAATTGTCTGCGCGAGGCCCTAGAGGGCGTCAATAATGCGCTGCAGAACACCGCTCCGCAGACTCGGGAATCACTTAGAGCCTTGGAAGAGGCAAGCCGCCCGAACATGCTTGAGCAACGCGAGACTACGCTGAAAGCCGAGTTTTCAAACCTTCGCCAGAAGGAAGGAAATGATTGGCAGCGCATCCCGCGCAGTCTCCGCGCGTCGGGCGGTACGTTGACCTCCGGACTGTCAGGTCTGAAGAGAGACGAGATACCGACACGCATGAATCCTGCTCTTGACCGGAAAAGCCATTTTGAGGGGCTCAACGCGCTCGCAAGTCCGGCTGTCGGTACCTCCTATGCGGCAGCGATCTCGCTATTACAGTCGCCTATGGCTGGCCTGGACGAGCGGAACAAGCAGAAATTCAATGTCAAGGCAGCTATCGTGTTCTACGACGCCTTCACGCCCGAAGGTAAGCAGCGCTATTTGGCCGGTGAGGAAATGGACCCGGACCGCGACGTCGACCAAGCGAAGCTGCGCGGGGTCTTCACTTCGGTGTCGGAGTACATGGTCAAGTCGACCCAAGAGAACCTGAAACAGCGACAAAAAGTGCTTGGCGTCGAAATCAGCGAGGCGGGGCATGCGCTCAATGCCTTGCCTGAAAACACTTCGAGCATCACTCCTCCCGAGATCCGCGCAAAAGTCGAACGCTATAAGGCGCTGTCGGCCGACATGTCTGCGGTGACTCAAGCCATCCGCGAAGGGAATCCGAACTTCTTGACCGATTTGCCGGACGGAGAAGTAAAGAAGGCTTTCGACGACTGCGTAAATAGCGGCGGCATGCACGTATTGGAAAACATGACCAAGGTGAAGTACGCAAAGCAGGGCGAACTCAAGGCCCAGTGGACGCAGAAGGTCTCCACGGACGTATCCATGTTCGGCCTGGCCGGCCAGTTCACACCCTCGATCGTCAATAAACTCGCTGCAGCGATCTGCGGCGGCGCAGGTCATATCCCCAATGCGGTTGTCGGATTTCTCGGTGCCTACAGCCTTGCGGCCTCATTCATCGGTGCTCAGACGCAGTTTGCGGCAATCAACGCAAAGAATAACTTCCGCGAAGGTAACCCTAAGCCAACGAGCCTGGAGACATTCATGCGCGGCAACCTTGCGCCGGTTATGCAGGCGAGTGCCAATCGCCATAGTCAGCATGCGTTGCAGGGTGCGGAGCAAGCGATCAGCACTGCTCGACAGGCTTTAAACAGCAGTCTCGGCCAGAATTTGCGCCGTCGCCCTAGTGCCCGCACGCAGCAGGAATAAGTGTCATCTTGCTGACGCTGCTCTTGGGGCTTGCTGTAGACCTTGATCCAGGCGTAGAGGCTGTGCACGGACATGCCCAGGCGCTGGGCGACATCGGCCACAGGTTTGCCTTTTTCGGTCACTTGCTTGACCGCTTCGATCTTGAATTCTTCGGGGTAACGCTGACGACTCATGGCACCTCCTATTTGGGCCTCATTATGAGGCTTGGAGGTGTCTACGAAACCAGGGGCGATTCAGTTGTCGCAAGAGCCAAATGGATGACCGAGCTTGCGCGTGAGACAGGTCTGTCTCGAGAGCAGCTTTACCGGTCGTTCAGTAGCAAGGGCAATCCAACCTTAAAAACCATGTTGACGGTAATGAGAGCCTTGGACATGACAGCTCGAATGCACTGATCCCCAAACCCCATTTTTGGGGGCAGGGGGTAAGCGTCCGCTCAACACACCTTGCGCAACTCAATGGGCGCCCAGCATTTTGATTTGCTTAGGAGCAGCAACCAGAGCGAGCCCCAGCAGCAGGTTCGAACAGTGACTCAACAATCGTACAGTCTGGAGTTTTCGAACCTAGGCATGTTGACTCACACGTGCTTGCCATTGATAGCAGCTCTAATACGGATCTGCTGGAGCTTGGCGACCTTCGACTCTACTTCTGCCAAGTGCTTCTTGACCACCGACAGCGCATCAGCACACGGACGATCAGCATTTGCTGCGAGTGCAATGAGTTCTCGGATATCGTCGAGTGGAAAGCCCAATTCACGATTCTGCCGGATGAAGACGAGTCTTGAACGATGCTTTTCGGTATAGATTCGATGCCGCCCTGTCGACCAGCAGAGCTGGAGGTAGAAGGCCTATTTTCTCGTAGTAGCGAATCGTTTCAATGTGGCAACCCGTTGATTTCGACAGCGCCCCGATTCCTGACATGCAAACTCCCCAAGCATTTTCTTGAACCTGTAGTAGCTACAGATATTAACCTGTCTTCAGAAAATAATTTCACGCGTTTGAAGGGCATTTCGTGGACAGAGAACAGCTAGAGAAGAACCAGATTCCCGTTTATTTCGTCGCGGTCATTGTCGCGGCCATCGGAGGCCTGCTCGCACCCAATGCGTCTCAAGCTCTAGGGGCGATGGTGACACCCGCCATCGCAGTGCTGATGTACGCCATGTTTCTACAGATTCCGTTCCTGGATCTCCGTAATGGGCTTGCGAATAAGCGTTTCATGGCGGCGTTGCTGACTGCCAACTTCGTGGCCATCCCCTTGCTGGTCTGGGCATTGACGATGGGGCTAACCGATCACCCTGCGATTTTGGTGGGTGCCCTGTTGGTTTTGCTGACGCCTTGTATCGACTATGTGGTGGTGTTTACCCATATCGGTAAGGGTGACTCCAAACTCACTCTGGCGGCGACGCCATTGCTACTTTTGCTACAGCTTGTGTTGTTGCCGCTTTACTTGGCCTTCATGCTGGGTAACAACTCAGCGGTAGCCATATCTATCGGCCCATTTATTGAGGCTTTTGTAGTGCTGATCGCTTTGCCTCTGGTCTTGGCGGTAGCAACGGCTGCCGGGGCAAAGAGATCCAGCATTGTTGAGGGCTGGAATGATGCATGGACTTGGATGCCTGTACCGGCTATGGCGGCTGTGTTGGTCGTTGTGATCGGTTCTCAGATTTCAGCGGTGGTCAGAGACATGGACAAGCTGCTGCCCGTTATTCCCGTCTACATTGGTTTCATGCTCTTGGCACCGTTGGTGGGCGCGCTGGTGGCCGGCGGCTTTAAATTGCCGGCCAGCACGGCAAGATCAGTCGCTTTCAGCAGCTCGACACGAAATTCACTGGTAGTTCTGCCTCTGGCACTGGCCTTGCCTGATGAAATCAGAGGGCTCGCGGCGGCAGCAGTTATTACTCAAACGCTGATTGAATTGGTCAGCGAGCTAATCTACATCCGGGCAATTCCTGCTTTGTTGTGGCGCAAAATGTAGATGCCAAGGAAGGCATCAGCCCAAAACACCTTGCGCGATTAAACGGGGGCCCACCTGTGCGGCAGCAGCTCGCTAATCTCACTTGCGCGCTGCGTCGGCAGGCGCGTGAGTACATCTTTCAGATAGGCATACGGATCATGACCATTCAGTCTCGCCGACTGGATCAGACTCATGATCGCAGCTGCCCGTTTTCCGCTGCGTAGCGACCCTGCGAAGAGCCAGTTTTTACGTCCAAGAGCCCACGGGCGGATCTGGTTCTCACACCAGTTGTTATCTATGGGTACGGCCCCGTCATCAAGGTAGTGCGTCAGCGCTACCCAGCGTTTCAAGCTGTAATCCAGTGCCTTGGCCGTGGCCGAGCCTTCGGGCACAAGCGCGCGTTGAGCCAGCATCCACTCATGCAACTTTTCCGCGATGGGCACCGCCATTTCCTGGCGTAATCGCCAGCGATCTTCATCGCTCATGTCCTTGGCCTGCCGTTCGACTTCGTACAAGCCGCCAATGGAGTGCAGCGCTTGCTCTGCCAACTGGCTTTTGTTCGCCACATGAAGGTCGAAGAACTTGCGCCGTGCATGGGCCATGCACCCAATCTCGGTCACACCGAGTTCAAAGCTGGCCTTGTAGCCGCCAAAATCGTCGCAGACCAGCTTGCCCCTCCAGTCTTGCAGGAAGTTGCGAGCATGCTCACCGGCACGGCTGGGACTGAAGTCATAAACCACCGCTGCCAAGTCCGAGAACTGGCTGGTGGCGTAGGCCCACACATAGGAACGGTGAGTTTTCTTTGTTCCCGGCATGAGCATATGCACCGGTGTTTCATCTGCGTGGATGACTTGTTGCCCAAGCACTACTTCGCGCAGCGCGTCGACCAGAGGCTGCAACTGCACGCCCGTCACGCCAATCCACTGAGCCAATGTCGAACGTGGAATCGCCAAGCCTGCTCGACCGAAGATCGATTCCTGACGGTAAAGCGGCAGATGGTCAGCAAACTTGGCAATCATGACGTGTGCAAGTAGGCCCGTAGTCGGGATGCCTTTATCAATAACCTGCGCCGGAACCGGTGCCTGGATCAGCGTTTCGCAGTCATAGCAGACCCACTTGCCACGGACATGGCGTTCGACGGTGAACACGCCGGGCGTGTAGTCCAGCTTCTCGCTAACGTCCTCACCGATGCGCTTGAGGGCGCAGCCGCATGGGCAGTGAGTGTTGTCCGGTTCGTGATGGATCAGTGTGCGTGGAAACTCAGCCGGTAATGCAGTGCGCTTGGGTTTCTGCTTTTTCTCGGTCGCCGCTGGCACTGTATGCAAGGCCTGAAGCTCTACTTCAATCGCTGCGATATCGGTATCGATCAGGTCATCGAGCAAACTGGCCTGCTCAGGATTCATCTGCTCGCTGCGCTTGGCAAACTTCAAACGCTTGAGCTGCGCTATCTCGTGGGTGAGTTTCTCGATTAGCGTTTGGTCGCGGCTGATTTTCTTGCCCATCTTGTCGACTTGCGACAGCAACTGCGCTGCCAAAGTACGTAGTTGGTCGGGGGACATTTGGTCGAGATTGGAAGAAGAAGTCATGCGCCAGATTTTGCCAGAGCAGGCGCTTCGCGGCGATAGAGCGATAGAGCGATAGACTAATGGCAGCCGTTAAAGCAGTGTGATCGAGCCTCCAGAGCCTGCGCGTTGCCATGGCAGACCCAGCACCAATGCCTGAAGTTGCTCGGTATCCAGTTCCATCTCAGAACCATGGCGAATGCCAGGCCAATGGAACTTGCCTTGGTTCAACCGGCGCGCCGCCAGCCATATTCCAAAGCCGTCATGCACCAGCACTTTCATGCGATTGGCGCGGCGGTTGGCGAACAGATAAGCACAGTGCGGCTGCGCCGCACCGAACACGGGGATCACCTTGTTTCGGTGCCTGCGCGCATGTCCATCGGTTCGGTGGCGAGCCAGATGGAGTCAATGCGGATCATCGCAAAAGGTCTCGAAGAAAAGTCGCACAGGCGGCAGCACTTTCAGCCGGCCAGTTCACTTTGATGGTGCCGCGCAGGTGCTGTATTTCAACGCAGATATTCGATGATGCTGGATGGGAGTTTGCCCCGGCCAGCGGCATGGGTAACGGAATAAATGTAGGTGGGAGCGCAGGGCTTTTCTGCTCTTTCAGCCGAATCCATTTGTGGACGAGGTTTGCGTTGAGGCTATGGCCAAGCGCGACGCTGGCAATCGAAGCGCCGGGCTGTGCACACTCTTGAATGACTTGGGCCTTGAAGGACTTGGAATAGGAACGGCGTGTTGGCTGCATGAAATACCCGCTTAAAAGGCTAGAACTGGTGCCCACTTAAATTTAAGTGCACACCATGTCTTAGCTTTGCGGGGCTGGGTAGATGACTTGGCTGGACGCATACGTCAGGGGTGCAATGGAACAGAAAGTGCAATTAAATACCGTGAGCGCAGGAGAGTCCTGCGGCTCCTTAAGTCGGTTGGCTGTTCCATTGCTCCCCGGCCCCCTAGAACGGAGCCTCAGGCACCACGGATTTCATCGGTACAAACGCTGCCGTGCAATCGACCGGTGTTCCGTTACCAGGACTTCCGGACACCGTGACGTCATCCTTTATCGAAGGCACCAGTTTGTTGGCGAAACTGACCGGCCCTGGCCCCAATATGAAGTGGGTCGAGGTGAGTCCGGTGAAGCTGGGTTGGGTTCCGTCAAAGACAACGTTATCCAGCGTGATGGAAATCGGTCGTTTTTGGCCGTTGTCATTGTATCCGACAAAAGTCGCCTTACCGCCACCGAAGCGTTGGCTGCCCAGGTAGTGGAAGCCTTTCACGGTGATACCACTGAAATCAGGGTACGAGGTTCCGCCGGCGCTGCCGTAGTTGGTGTCGAACACTAGCGGGAATTTGACGTTGCGCATGCATATGTTCGCGTAGCTGACGCTGTCGACGGTCCCTCCGCTCTTGGCTCCTGACTTTATTCTCAATCCAATGCCGTCCTGGCTGTCTGCGCCATCTGATGCCAGATCCACAACGCTGACATTGTGTACGCCGCCGCTGGTTTCACTGCCGATGGACAAGCCGTGCCCATAGTAAAAGTGATTGTGCGCGAACATCAGGTCCCGGCTGCCGGAGGTGCGGCTGGACTTTATCGCTACGTTGTCATCACCCGTACTGATATAGGAGTAGGCCAGCAGCACCTTGCTTGATTGGCCGGGGTCGAAGCCATCGGTGTTCTTCACGGTTTCCGGGGTAAAGCAGGTGCCCGGGGTCTTCTGGTCAGGCGTCGAGCCGATCGGGCAGCGGTAGCCCTCAACCGTATAGACCCGGCTGGGAGTCAAAATCTTGATCCCCCAGACAGTCACTCCTGTCACACCGTCAGTGACAATGTTGAAGTCCGGCGCGTTTTGCAGCGTTAGCCCGTGGATGACGAAGTCTGTCCCCCCACTGACCTGAATAAGGCGCGGTTTTTGCTGGTAAGCATTGGACAAGGTCTTCTGGTAAACAAGGTCCCACCAGCTACGCAGATTGGCGTTTGCACCGGAGGTGAGTAGACTGCCGCCGCGACCGTCGATCACGCCTTTTCCGATCACGCCGCTGGCGCGCGTGTTTTTTGCAGAAATCAGTGCGCTGCAGGCGTCCTGATTGGCGACCGTGGTCACTCCGCAGGTGCCCTTGCCGTTGTCGTAGTCTTTGGGGTTGCGTGACGCGAAAAGCGTAACGCCCTCGTCGACCCACAGCGTAACGCCAGACTTCAGTTGCAGAGGACCGCTGAGGAACGCTGAGTTGTCACCTGTGCCTTTGACAAGCTGGACGGCCTGTCCGGCGGCACAACCGTCGATTGCACTCTGGATTCTGTCCTGGTCAGGTCGGGAGTCGAGCGCCGCACTGTCGACACTGTCCAGTGAGCCATTCCTGGGTGTTAGCGTGGCCTGGATCTGCTTGCAAACTGGCGGACTGGATGGCTCGCTTACCCTGCCCCAGGAAGTGACTACTGCAGCGTCGCTGGCCGCCCGCGTGGGTAAAGTGACAGTAAGCGAAATACCCACGGAAGTGGCTATCCAGATTACGTGCCGAAACGTGCAGGCACCGTATTTTTGCCCCGCCGCGATGAAAGATTGCATGTTCATGAAAGCTTTCCTACCTATTTTTTGACCAATGAGCGCCACCGACACTTATGAATGATGACAGGCCTGGGCTTGTGTTCAGTTACCTTTCTGTCAATGTCTCTGCATTGAACAATGGCGACTTTCGGTGCTTCAATCCCGATACGCACAATCTGATCGAACTCTGAAATAGCGAGGACTTGGATCTGAATCCCATCCTCAATCAGAATATTTTCACCTTCACGGCGAGTCAGAACAAGCATATAGCTTTCCTTTCTTATTGATTGCCTAGAGGCGGACATGGACGAGCCTCTACTGATTCGGCCCAGCGGTGTAGCGGCTGGACATGCTTGGTCACGAAGAACCTTCATGGTCGCCAAGCCCAATTCTGCCAGGAAGAGTGAAATTGACGCGCTAAGCGCCAAAAGCCCCGCTTTAATAAGCGCAAGGTCAGTAGTGGGAAGGCCAATTTCAAGTAGAAACTCTCCAAAAATGAGCACTCCAATGCATGCAATTGAAAGCTTCATAAGAAATTCCATGCCTTTTTGCAGAGAGAAAGTTAAGTTCTGCTAATTTTGAATTGTCTTTTCTCGTGAGTTAGGTAACGCAGCCTTTAGTTGGCGTTCATAGCAATTAGGTTCCACAAGCACAAAGCCAAGAGCGCCTGTCATTGACTTGCATCAACAAAAGCATCAAGTAGGGGCTGTACCCCGGAATCCCCGAAAACTCTGTCGGAAAACATCACCAGAGTGGTTACCGGCTGCTTTTGCTATCCGATACGGTTTTCCGTACATATTTGGCCGCTCAATCAAGCCATTTTCGGCTTGGCGGCGTCTCTGCCGGAAAACAACTGTTTGGCGTCAATCCACACCAGTACTGGCTTCCCGCCCATGACGGAAATTTCTGGGATTCCGGCTTACAACCCCTATTATGGAAATACACCGCTGATGAAGCTCGACAAAGACCTAGTGCGAGAAATCCTGCTGGCTATCGAAGCCTACGCTGAGCCAGAAGGGCTCATCGTGCTGGAAATCGACGATCGACCTTCCGAAGAGGTCTCCTATCATGTTCGGCTCTTGGATGAAGCAGGTCTGCTGGCGGCTCTAAATACTGGCGGAATGGACCGATTCCGGTGGCAACCTCAGCGGCTGACTTACAAGGGGCATGAGTTCCTCGACACTATTCGCGATGGCGAGGTGTGGCGGCGCACCAAGGCCGGTGCAGAAAAGGCAGGTGTTGCAGGCCTAGGGGTATTGCTGGAGCTCGGGAAGGCTTATGGCAAGGAAGTGCTCAAGGAGAAGCGTAAGCGTCCGGCGAATACACATTGCATAGCAAGATGGCGATGCCACATATGCGGTAGCTGCTCTTTGAATACGCGCGTTCCGGACGATAGGGTTGAGCTGCGGCTACTCATTTGGAGTCTGAAGGAAAATTTGTGCACCCACGAGCTATCCTGTTCGATTTAGATAACACCCTGACAAACCGTGACTTGAGTATTCTGCGGTACGCCAAAGTGTTTCTGACCGATTTCAGCCATGAAATGAAGCTGGTGACGTTGGATGACATCGGAAAGCTTATTCTTCGAGAAGACAACGGCGGCTACCTTTCTCCTGAATCTAAATTTACCTCTATCCGTGAAGCGGTAGGCCAGACGCTTGCCCACGACCTGCCATGGTTAGCACCAAAGGTGCCACAGGTCTTAATCGATCACTGGATGAATAATTTTCCAACCGCCACAGTACAGATGCCTGGCGCTCTAGGGATGCTCCGATCAACTTGCCGCGCAGCGGTGGCAAGCCGTAATTTGCCAGGCACATAGCGCTATTTTTCTGAAAACGGTCTGATGCAGTGTGAGTCGAGCGCGTTTTTCGCTCGGTTTTCCGTGTTAAGCGCGCAACTCACCCAAACCCATTAGTCGCTTTCGAGCCATCCACAGGTTCGACAGGGCGAACAGCGTGGTCAGTTGGGCCGTGTTTTTCATCAGCCCACGAAAGCGTACTTTCACGTAACCAAACTGGCGCTTGATGACCCGAAACGGATGCTCGACCTTGGCGCGTGTCTGCGCTTTGCAGTACTCGATCTTGCGCTTGGCTTTGTACAACAGGCTGCGTTTGTTCAGCTTGGAATACGTGCTGCGCCGCGCCGCGATTTGCCAGATCACGTTACGATTTTCGTGCTCTTCACGCTTCTCGACACCGGTGTAGCCAGCGTCCGCATAGACCGCGTTTTCTTCCCCGTGGAGCAGTTCGGCGACTTGAGTGACATCGGCCACATTGGCCGCAGTGCCATGGACGTGATGAACCAGTCCAGACTCAACGTCAGCGCCGATGTGGGCCTTCATACCGAAGAAATACTGGTTACCCTTCTTTGTCTGATGCATCTCGGGATCACGCTCGCCGTCTTTGTTCTTGGTCGAGCTTGGGGCATGAATAATGGTGGCATCGACGATGGTGCCCTGGCGCAGCGACAGGCCTTTTTCCTGCAAATAACCGTTGATGACCGCGAGGATTGCAGGAGCCAGTTGATGTTTCTCCAGCAGGTGCCGGAAGTTCATGATCGTGGTGTCTTCCGGTATCGGCGCACTCAACGTCAGGCGTGCAAACTGGCGCATGGGGGTGATTTCGTAGAGCGCTTCTTCCATGGCCGGATCACTCAGGGAGAACCAGTTCTGCAGCAGGTGAATGCGCAGCATGGTTTCCAGCGGATAAGGTTTTCTGCCACCGCCGGCCTTGGGGTAGAACGGTTCGATCAGGCCCAGCAGACCTGTCCAGGGGACGACCTGATCCATCTCGGCGAGGAAGCGTTCGCGGCGTGTCTGCTTGCGCTTGCTGGCATATTCGAAATCGGAAAAGCTCATCTGGCTCATGGGAGGCTCGGATCAGGTGGTCAGGCGATTTTCGCATAACCGGGACTTGTTCGGAGATTCCCTAGGTTTGATTCTAGAGCTAGAAAGCAAGGATATTAAGGTTGGTGTTATTTCTAACGGTGCTGAAAGGTCGCGCAGGCAAACCATAGCCGCATTGCCCTTCGCCGAATCGGTTAGCACGGTAATTAGCTCGGAAGCGTTTGGGATGGCTAAGCCAGCGTCCGATATTTTCCGAGCAGGGGCCGCACAGCTGGGTTTTCCTCCCGAACAGTGTTGGTTTGTAGGCGACCATCCCATAAATGACTACCAAGGTGCAAAAGCAGCGGGAATGTACGCCGTGTGGTTTCAAGGGTTTCATTCATGGCCCGAAGGCATTATGCCAGCGAAGTCTTCTATAACTTCGCTAGGGTCTGTTCCCGTTTCACATTGGCAGCCACAGAAAAGCGCAGGCCATTGCTATGACGCTTTCATAGTTTCTCTTGAGTTTGTCGAACCGAGAAGCCGCCGCCCGGAAATGCTTCAACCGGGCAAAGGCGTTTTCTACGAGATGTCGATTGCGATATAACCCTTTGTCCAGATCTGCGTTCCCTTTCAGAGAATTGCGCTTTCGTGGAATCACCACTTTGCTGCCTTGCTGCTCGACCTGAGCGCGTATCGCTTCAGTGTCGTAGCCCTTGTCCGCAATGATCACTTCTGCATTGGGCATCTTGGCAATCAACGAGGCCGCCTGCGAACAATCATTGGTCTGGCCTCCGGTCACGTCAAATGCAATGGGCAGCCCACAAGCGTCTACAGCCAGGTGAATCTTGCTGGTGTTACCGGCTCGGCTTTTTCCGATGGCCTGGTCCTGCGTGCTGGCAGCACCTGCACTGTGCTGATGAGCCTTTACATAGCTGCCATCAATGAAAACCCACTCCATGTCAGGATCGGTCATCAGCACCTCAAGCACCTTGACCCACTTGCCTGAAGCAGACCAGGCATTGAACCGCTTGTAGACCTTGCTCCAGTTTCCAAACGCTTTCGGCAGGTCTCGCCAAGGGCAACCCACACGCATGCGGTACAGCATGCCTTCAACCGTGGTGCGCAAATCTCGCTTGTTGTAGATCGATTCGTGCAGCAAAATTTCTCGAAGCTTCGGCCAGTGCTCATCACTGAGCATTAATCGGGGCATTGCAGGCTCGTATTGGTGTTGTGTGAGAACTCCAACAATACGGGCCTGTTCTCATAGAGATCAATGGGTTACGTCGAAACGGGAACAGACCCTAGACTAACTACCCAATCTAATCTCACAATGGTTCCCTGGATTGGACGCTAAGTGATGTGTCCGCTTTAAGCTCTGGCGGGTTGTCACCAGATGCAATTGCTGACGTTCGCAACTGCTTGCTCATCAAGCTCGAAAGGCCCGACTGCTTCGGTCAGCAGGTCTAAGCGTACGGGGAGTACGCCTTGCGCAGATCAGCTAGGCATCCAGTGATGCGGCAACAGTTGGTCGATTTCACTGGCCTTCTGCGTCGGCAACCGCGGCAGTAAATCCTTGAGATACGCAAACGGATCATGTCCGTTCATTCGTGCAGACTGGATCAAACTCATGATTGCTGCCGCCCGTTTGCCGCTGCGTAAGCGTCTAGTAAAGGCATCTGGCCCGCTAGATTATCCTCTGCCTTCGGTTCGTATGATGTACTACACGCCCCCTGCACTACGAATGCTCGATGACCTTGGACAATAACTCCATGACAGGAATACTCAGGTCTGCGGTCTCAAGTGCTCCATACTGGAAGAAAATGCCCAGATACGACAGTGCGCGAAGGATGTTTGCAACCTCAGGACCGCCAACCTGGTCGAAGGCCATGCGCGCGCCTTTGCCATCAGTCATACGGTTCACTTCAGCGACCAGATCCTGCTCCAGCGCTGCAATGACGTGCACAGCGCCGGTTTGCAGAAGTATGTGGCAGCCGCCTGAACGGAGGTGAGTCCTGCTGGCCGCTTCATCCGCTCCGCTCCAGCCCTGAAGTATCACGGGTTCTCTTCTGGCGTCTCCTTCCCAGCCCCCTCATTGATCAATACCATGCTCTGCGGCGCAGACAGCGCTACACCCAGCTCCCTCAGACGCCCCAGAACCGTAAACAACAGATCACTCCGCGCACCTCCCACCGAGCGTGGGCTGTTCACGTAGCCACTGGCGCTGATGATCAAACCGGTATTGGTCAGGTCCTTGAAGGTGACTGAAGGTGCAGGCGTGTCGAGTATCGCTTCGTGCTCGGTAAAGGCCTGCAACAGCAGCTCGCGTATTTGCAGAACATCTGTTTCCAGGGGCAGGGTGAGGGTGATTCCGACTACGCCCAGCGCGTTGCCCATGGTGACGTTGCGCACGTTTTGCGTGATGAACTGCGAGTTTGGCACGATCACTGTCGAGCGGTCGCCCATCTGGATTTCGGTCGCGCGGACGTTGATCCGGCGAATATCGCCTTCGACCCCTGCCAGGCTTACCCAGTCGCCGACTTTGACCGGACGCTCGGTCAGCAGAATCAGGCCCGAGATAAAGTTCTGCACAATGGCCTGCAGACCGAAACCGATCCCCACCGATAGCGCACTGACCACCCAGGTCAAATTGGTCAGGCTGATCTTGAGTGTGGACATCACCACGGCCACCACCAGCACAAAGCCGATGTAGCCGATCAAGGTCACCAGCGAGGCCTGCATGCCCGCGTCCATGTTGGTCTCGGGCAGAAGGCGTTCTCCGAACCACTCCTTGAGTACCCGCACGCCCAGCAGGCCGACGACCAGGCAAATCAGTGCCATCAGAATATCGCTGGGGACGATGTTCAGGTTGCCCAGGGATTTGGACGTGACGTCCATTTGAGTGAAACTTGCGAGCAGGTCGCCCGGGCTGGAACCCGAAGGCAGGAAAGCCAGCAGCAATGCGGTAAGCAACAGCAGGGTACGGCCTATGCCTGCCAGTACGGTGCTTGCCTGGGCCTGGTGGCGGGCGGACAAGCCCAGCGCCGAACCCAACGCCATGCCGCCAGGTTGTTTAGGCGACAGAAGGGTCTCGCAGATGTCACCGAAGCAGGCGATCAATAGATACGCAGTGGACGCCACCACGCTCACCCAAAGCAGTTTTACCGCCAGAAAGTAAGCCAGCGTCAGGTAGCCGCTGAGCAACGCCAGCAAGCTCAGGCCGACCCATACCGCAACGATAAAGGGAAGCAGTCCGACGAAACCTGCTGGCCGCTCCAGCTCAAAGCGTCGGCGGGTTCGGCGGTAGCGCACCAAGGCGTAGAAAAACACCAGCGAAACCGCCAGCGCTGTCAGGCCATTGACCGCTACCGTCAGGGCCAGGCTGCTGGCTATGACACTGTTGATGCGCTCCTGCGTGCCGATGATCATGAGTGCCAGCGCCAGGGCAGGCGGGAAGCGGCCCAGTGCCGTGGCGATCTGGTCAGGGATTTGCGGCAGACGCCACGAGGCGTGTGCCCGCATCAACAACGCGCGGCCCAGACCGACGATGAAAGCGCAGAAAGTGATCAGCGTCTGCACCTGATCGAGCAGGTTGACCACGTCGTTGCTGAGCACCGCATTGCGCACGATCCCCCAGCGCAACAAGGAAGTGGCAACGGTAATGGTGAGAATGGTCGATAGCCCTACAGCCAGTGCCAGGGCGCTGCGGCGCAGGCGGCCTTCGGGTAGCCAGCGAATCATCGACCAGATCAGCAAGCGCTCCAGCAGGCGGCGAATAACGACCCATACGAACAGCGCGGCGACTACGATGCTGATGAATTGCAAACGGTTTTCCGGTGCCAGCGTGCTGCTGAGCACTTGGCGGACATCCACCAGAAGTCTGTTCAAGCGTCCCAGGTCGTCATCGGTAGGACGAATCAGCGTGGACCAGAACGCCGAGCTGAGCGGGCTCGCTGTCCGCGTGCTGATCTGCGAATCGAATAGGCTGCGGCGCAGATTGAATATCTGCGTAGCCAGATCACGGGCTGACTGGCTTAACGTGTTGGTTTGGCGTTCATCATCGACCAGCGCGTTTTTCTGAGCGGTCAATGTCTTGCGCTGACTGGTCAGACTTGGCGCCTCGTCCGGTTGCGCCGGCCCGAGAATGTTGAGCTGATCATTCAGGTGTTCGATGTCGACAGCTTGTCGGGCAGTCAGATTGTCGGCTTGTTTCTGGACCTGCAAAGCGGCCTGCCGCAGGCTTGAAAGCAGGTCATCGTTGGCGCTGCCCGTCACTTTTTGACGGATCTGATCCAGTTGTTCGCTCAAGTCATCCAGGCTCGGTGCATCCACTGCGGGAGATGCGCTACTGGTGCTATCGGTTTGAGGCGCCGGGCTATTCTGGGCCAGGGCTGGCAAGGTCACGCACAGCAAAAGCAAGGCGAGCAGCCCAGTATGAAAACGGTTCAGCGAAGCGTGCTGCATTCTTTTCCCTTCTTTGCACTGTGCGGCCTGGCAAACCTGTGTATTTCAGGCACGGGCCTTGTCTGTCTTGAGCTGCACTCACGAGTCTCTGGAGCGCAGCCAATAGAATATCAAGGACTTCGCGTTTGAGCGCTGAAAACACGGGCCAGCGAAAATAGGGCGCTACGGTCATTAACCTAACAAATGTTAGGTAGGTTATTGACTGGGCTCAGGAGTGTGCTACGGTCTATCCACCTAACAGTTGTTAGGTGGATGCCCACTCCATTTCACAGGCCCGACCATGACTTCCAGATTGCGACTTTTCACATCTCCTTCGGCTTTTCCGAACCCCCAGCGCCTGCGCCTGTTCATCCACGAAAAAGGCATTGCCGATCAGTTCGATGAGACTATTTACGACATGACCCCCGGCGGAGAGCAGCGTGGCTGGCGTCATCTCAATATGAACCCTTGGGGAGAAACGCCCACCCTTGAACTGGCAGACGGCAGCTTCATTTCCGAGACCGCCGCTATCGCTCGCTATCTGGATCAGTCTTATCCGGGCCGCAAGATCATGGGGGAGGGCGCTCTGGAACAAGGCCTTGATAACATGTGGGATAACCGGATCTGGGTGCATATTCTCTACCGGATCGTTACCGCGTTTCATGTATTGCACACCGGGCTCGGCTTCAAACTTGAACTGACGAAGAACGAAGCATGGGGCGAGCACTGCCGCAAAGAGGCGCTGACACACGCCGCATTGGTCAACCGTCATCTTTCCGATGGCCGCGAGTGGCTGTTGGGCGGCGAGGCGCCGACTTTCGCGGATATCACCCTTGCAACCGCCATTGCCTTCTCCAAGTTTCCGGTCAACGCCACGCCGCTGGATGAGCGTTTCGAGTTCCTGGACTTGTACTGGAAGCGCTGGCAGAAACGCCCGGGTTTCCAGGCCGCCTATGCTGATCGCAGCAGCGGTATACCCGAACTGGACTCGCCGGCCGAGTGACCGACCTGTTGCGCGCGCACATTATCGTCGGGACCGTCATTGCATGGCGTTCTCGACTTCCCCGTGCCTCGCACAACCGTTCTACCTGACAACAGTCAGGTTTTTGAATTAGCATGCGCCCGTTTGCAGAAACCTGTCCGAAGCACAAGGCACCACGATGACCATCAACGCACGAGAGGCCATTCTGCTTGCCGCGAGAAACATCGCTCAGTCTCAGGGTTATAACGGCCTGAACTTTCGCGATCTGGCGGCTCAGGTTGGAATCAAACCAGCCAGTATTTACTACCACTTTCCAAGCAAGGCTGACCTGGGTGTGGCGGTTGCCAGGCGCTACTGGCAGGACGGTGCTGCTGCTCTTGAGGCTATTTCTGAAGAAACACCAGACCCTGTCGAAGCGCTGCACCGTTTCCCGGAAATTTTCCGCCGTTCGCTAGAGGCTGAAAACCGCCTTTGTCTGGGCAGTTTTATCGGCGCTGAAACCGATAAATTGCCGCCAGAGATGACTCAGGAAATTCAGTTTTTTGCCCAGGTCAATATTGCCTGGCTGAGCAAGCTTCTGGTGGCGGCGAATGTGTGTTTGCCAGCGGCCAGCGAGGTGCGGGCGCAGGCGATTTTTTCGGCTGTGGCGGGCGCTCAACTCATTGCGAGAAGCCGGTCAGACATTGCCCTTTTTGATACGCTGATCGACACCTATCGTGCCTGCGGGCCGCTGCCGGCTTAAGTAGATGCTGATCAAGCGGGATCAGGATTGCCAGCCAGTTGACCTGTTGCTGACGCCGCTGAACCTGTAAGCGCGCAGGCACTATGGAACGCCAGACCTCGAATCACCCGACGGCAAGGGGTGCACTAATGTTTCTAAGCCTTGAAGTTCGCAGCTACAAGACGCAAAGCCCTCAGCACTGTCACGACCATACTCAACTGGTACTGCCGATTCGTGGCCGAATGGAAATTGACGTGGACGGTCGCGGTGGCTTTATCGATCAGTCACTGGCCGCGCTGGTAAAGCCTGGTTCGCGGCACTCGCAGGACACTCACGTCGACAGCCGTTTTCTGGTGCTGGACTGCGCACCGACAACGCTGGAGACAATCCAGATGGGGCGTCTGGCCGAGAAAATATATGTGCCTGTTTCGCCCGCGACCCGTCGCCTTATCGAATTCGCCGAGCTGATCGGTAACCAGCAACTGGCCATCGCTGCCTCACAGCTGGGCCCTCTGCTTCTGTCGTCCCTTGGCTCGGACACCTGCTGTTTTTCGTCCCCGATAGAGCAGTTGATAGCCCGTCTGCGAGCAAATCCTGGGGCACACTGGAGCAATCAGGCCATGGCCCAAGCCGCAAACATGAGCATGAGCCAGTTGCACCAGCGATTCCGGCAATTATTCGCGATGAGTCCTCAAGCCTGGCTGACTGAACTACGCATACAGGAGGCTGAACGGTGGTTGCGTGGCACCTCGCTGCCGATAGCCGAGATTGCCTTGCGTGCGGGCTTTTCCGATCAGGCATCGCTGACGCGCACCATGCAGCGTTTGAGCGCTACGACCCCGGCGGTTTATCGTAAAGTGCAAAAACAGTCCGGGTAAAAAAATCCGCAGTTACTGACAAGACCCTCCAGGCCCGACGCTCCAGACTTCATGCTTTAGGCGTTGGAGCGCAGGTGAAATGTTTGCTGATCGATCATTGCCCAAGGGCATTGTTTATGGCGTTTGCGCCGGTCTGTGCTGGGGCGTGATTTTCCTGGGCCCGCAGCTGACTCCAGGCTTGAGCGGTGTGCAGTTCGCGGTCATAAGATTTCTCTGCTACGGCGCAATTTCTGCGGCCCTGCTGATGCTGCGTTGGCGGCGTGTTTGCGCCAGTCTCACCATGGCCGACTGGAAGTCACTCTTCTGGCTTAGCCTGATCGGCAACCTCATCTACTACTCGCTAGTGGGCACAGGCGTGCAGTTGGTCGGCATCGCCACAACGTCGTTGATTGTCGGACTTATTCCGGTGCTCGTAACCCTGGCAGGTCGTCATGACGCAAATGCCGTTTCTCTGCGCAAGCTCTTCCCCTCACTGTGCTGCGCAGTGGGGGGCGTTGTGCTTATCAGTTGGCACGCGCTGATCAATGACCAAAGGCCCGATACAGCGGCAAATATTGTCGGGATTTTATGCGCCTCAGGTGCGTTGCTGACGTGGAGCTGGTTTGCGGTGAGCAATGCCCGGCGGCTGGTGCAGGTCACCAACGTCTCCGCGCATGACTGGGCGTTGCTTATGGGGGTCATGACGGGCGCTCAATCACTGCTTTTGGCAACGCCGGTCCTGGGTTCTCAAGTGGGCACCTATGGTATTTCCGAATGGCTGCATTTTCTCGTGGTGGCCGGTGGCGTTGCGCTTTTGTCTTCGGTGGTGGGTGGTGCCTGCTGGAATCAGGCGAGCCGACTTCTGCCCTTGGCACTCAGCGGGCAAGTGCTCGTGATTGAAACGCTGGCGGCGCTTGTCTTCGGTTTTTTATGGGAGCGCCGGCTACCCGACGGCTATGAGCTGGCGGCCATTGCCTTGCTGGTCAGCGGTGTGGTCTGGTGTCTGAATTGTCATCGTACGCCCCTGCATTCCCCGGCTGTCCAGCTCAAGCACCGCCCCTGAAGTGACAGCCTCACCTGCATTTCAAACCGGCAAACGAAGCTCCTTGCGCAGGTTCTTGTCAAACACCCCGGCAGGTGCAAAGCGACGCAGCATGCTGATTTGTCGGGCTGTCTTGCCGGCAGTGTAGCGCCGCTTGGGGAGTACATCGCTCGCCGCTTTAAGCACTACAGCCGCCACCACTTCCGGCAAATCGGCTTTCGGCACTACATCGGCGAGCAACTGTCACCGCCACTGTAAAAATGACCCCCTAACGCCAACCTAGAATTGACCCCCCTGGGTAAAACTGGCGGCTTTGAGCTGCCAATATGTTGACCCAGGAGCAGTCTGTGGAAATTAAAGTGTTGGCCCGTCAGGGCCATGGCATCAAATTCATCGCCCGTGAGCTGGGTATTTCGCGTAACACCGTGCGCAAGTACCTGCGAAAGGCCCGGTCGCTACCCAGTGACAAGGTGAGACCCGCACGTCCGTGCAAAATCGACCCCTTCAAGGACTACCTGCACGAGCGTATTGAGGCGGCGCGCCCACACTGGATTCCGGCGACCGTCCTGCTGCGTGAGATCACGGCATTGGGGTACAGCGGCGGCGTCAGTCGTCTGAAGGCTTATATTCGCCCCTTCAAACGTAAGGCAGAAGAGCCGGTGGTACGTTTCGAGACACTGCCCGGCAAGCAGATACAGGTGGACTTCACCACCATTCGACGAGGCCGTCAGCCGCTTAAGGCGTTCGTGGCGACACTTGGTTTTAGTCGAGCAAGCTTTGTCCGTTTCTCCGAGCGAGAGGACAGCGAAGCCTGGCTGACAGGGCTTCGGGAGGCGTTCGCTTACTTTGGCGGCGTGCCCGAGCAGGCATTGTTTGATAACGCCGGAACCATCATCACCGAGCGAGATGCTTTTGGGGAGGGCCAGCACCGTTGGCATCCCCGATTGGCTGCGCTGGCCGATGAGTTTGGTTTTATTCCCAAGGTCTGCCGCCCTTACCGTGCCCAGACCAAGGGCAAGGTTGAGCGCTTCAACGGGTATCTGAAGGGCAGTTTCATTACCCCGTTGGCCGCTACGCTCAAGAGTGCGGGTCTGACGCTGGATGTGGTGACGGCCAACGCACATATCGGCCAATGGCTCGACGAAGTCGCTCATCAGCGGATTCACGGCACGACGGGTGTTCAACCGGCGGTACGTCTGGCCCAAGAGCAGCAGGTACTATTACCACTGCCAACACAGAGCCTGCGCCCACAACCCGCCCAAGGCCTACGCCTGGGACGGGTCCTGCCGTACGAGAGCTTGCAGCATCCGCTGTCGGTTTATGAGCAACTGCTGGAGGTGAGAGCATGAACCTTCAACATGCTCGCCTGACAGAACTATGCAAGGGGCTAAAGCTTGAGCGCGTCGGGGTGGACTGGCCGCACCTGGCCCAACAAGCAGCAAGCGGCGAAGACAGCTTTGCCGACTTCCTCGAAAAGCTGCTGGCTGCCGAGACCGATGCCCGAAGTGAACGCTCTCGACAGGCCCTGCTGAAAACTGCCGCGCTGCCCGCTGTGAAAACGCTGGAGCAATACGACTTCGCGTTTGCCACCGGCGTCCCCCGGGCACAGCTCCAGGAGCTGGCAGCACTGAGTTTTGTTGGACGTGCCGAGAACATCGTGTTCCTGGGGCCTAGTGGTGTAGGCAAGAGCCACCTGGCTATCGCCCTGGCCTACCGGGCAGTGATGGCCGGTATCAAAACCCGCTTCGTCACGGCGGCTGACTTGATGCTGCAACTGACCGCTGCGCACCGCCAGGAACGGCTCAAGGAATACTTCAGTCGTGTGGTGATGGCCCCTGGGTTGTTGGTCATCGATGAAATCGGCTACCTGCCGTTTGGTCGTGATGAAGCCAACCTGTTCTTCAATGTTGTCGCCAAGCGCTACGAGCAAGGCAGCCTGATCCTCACGAGTAACTTGCCGTTTACCCAGTGGGCCGGAACCTTTGCGGATGATCAAACACTGACAGCGGCCATGCTGGACAGGCTGTTACATCATGCCCATATCGTGCAGATGACAGGTGAAAGCTATCGACTCAAGGACAAGCGCAAAGCAGGAACCAAATCTTCTCGGGCCGAACCGGCTCGAAAATATGAACCCGAGGGGGGTCAAAACTAAGTTGGCGATTTAGCACGGAAGGGGGTCACTTTTTAGTTGGCGTTGACAAGCAACGCCTTGAATCCTGCTCGGGCCTGATCGTATTCCTTCAATAACCGGTCCGGCTCAAGGCCGTTTTGATCGAAGACGGTTCGTACAAAAGCCGGCTCAATGACCGAGACGCGAATATTGAAGGCGCGCACTTCGTGATCCAGAGATTCCGAGTAACCTTCCAGCGCATGCTTGACCGCCGAATAATGCGAAGAGTAGGGCGCGGGTATCAGGCCAAGAATCGAACCGATATTGATAATGCGCCCCTGGCCATGTTCGCGCATCGACGGTAATACTGCATTGGTCATGCGGATGACGCCGAACAGATTGACGTCGAACAACGCCTGCACCTGGGGTATCGAGAATTCCTCGGAGCCGCCTATCAGGCCAATACCTGCATTGTTGACCAGCAGGTCGATCCGCCCGGTCTGCGCAAGTACGCTGGAAACGAGCGCGCTGACCGAGTCATCGTCAGTTACGTCACAAGTACGCATGGATACCTGCGTTGCACTTTCGCCAATCTTGCGGCTGGTGCCGAATACGGTATAGCCCGAGCGCACCAGCGCCTCGGCCGTTGCGCGGCCGATACCGGATGATGCACCGGTGACAATGGCCGTTTTTCCGGAAGATGTGCTCATGTAATGCTCCAGTGTTCAAAAGGCTGGGGGCCGACAAGTTGCTTATGTGGGGAATTGAAAACGCGGGTCACCGACACTTACCTGATCTTCACAACTACTTTGCCTTTGGCACGCCCCCGGGCCAGGTACTCAAGTCCTTCTTTGGCCTGCTCAAGCGCAAAGACCCTGTCAATGACGGGTTTGATTTGCCCGCTTTCAAGTAACACGGCAATCTTCTCGAGTTGAGCCCCCTGCGGGCGTACGAACAGGAACGAGTAGGTCACGTGGTGTTTTTTCGCACGGCGCCTGATTGAGTGGCTCATCAGCCCGAAGAGGAAAGTGAAGAAGGCATTCATCCGGCGTGCCTTGGCGAACGCCTTATCCAGTGGCCCGACGAGGGATACGATCAAACCTCCTGACTTGAGGATGCCGACGGCTTTTTTAATCGTATCTCCTCGCGTTGTACCCAGAACCAGGTCGTAGTCGCGCAATACTTGCTCGAATGCCTGCTTTTTATAGTCCACCACTTCATCTGCACCCAGGCTGCGCACCAGCTCTACATTGCCGGTACTGGTGGTCGTGGCGACGTTGGCCCCCAGGTGTTTAGCCAGTTGAATAGCGAAGGTGCCGATGCCTCCAGCCCCGGCAGGTATGAATACCTTCTGGCCGGATTGAAGATTGGCGCGTTCTTTCAAGGCTTGCCAGGATGTAAGCCCGACCATCGGAATAGAGGCCGCTTGTACGAAATCCAGATTCGCCGGTTTAAGTGCAGCAGCGTGCTCAGGCACGGCTGCAAATTCGGCGATGCTACCTTTGCCGAGGTCAAAGAGGCTGGCGAAAATGGCGTCACCCGCCTTGAAGCGGGTGACGGCTTTGTCTACCGCGATGACCACGCCGGAAAGATCGCTGCCCATAATGGCGGGTAATTCGTACTTGAGGACGGCCTTGAACGTGCCCGTGGTAATCATGTTGTCGATCGGGTTCAACCCGGCCGCGTGAACTTCCACTAACAGTTCATCAGGCTTGATGGTCGGCAGAGGTACATGCGTTATCGCAATTTCAGGCGACTTGCCATAGCTTTCGAAGGTAAGTGCTTTCATGACGCTAGGTTTCCAGGGTCGTCTGACAGTGATGGGTTGTTTTTAAAAACGATGTGCAGTTGAAGTTCGAACGCTTTATGCAAGGAACTCCAGAGCCGTTGAGACGAAGTCGGCGTGATACTGAAAGACGCAACCGTGGCCTGCGTCTTGATAAACCACCAGTTGCGCCTGCGGGAGACGTTGGCTCATATCGCGACTCAACTCGCTTGCGACCATGACGTCGCTGTCCCCGACGACGATAAGTACAGGCACCCGCAGGCGTGCAAGATCCTGCGCGGGTTGTTTGCCCCAGGCTTTGATTGCTTTGAGTTGGCGAAGCAGCAAGCGAGGCGTTGGCGGCTTGTCGCGGTCGACCGTACGTTCCTTCACCCTGCTCAGATAGCTTCTGGCAGCGCGTCGGCCATTTAGTGTGGAGGTGAAAAACATATAGACCTTGGGGTCTCGCAGCCTCAGCAAGCCTTTGAGAATAAGTGGCCAGGACAGCGCACCTATGCGCTCGATACCGTGTCCGCCTGCCGGTCCGGTGCCTGCCAGAATAACTTTGCGTACCAGATCGGGTGCTTTCAATGCCAGGTCCTGGGCCACGAAACCGCCCATTGAAAAGCCAATCAGATCCACTTGTCTGTAGCCCATTGCCCGCACCAGCTCGAGGGTGTCGCGAGCCATCTCGCCTATCGTCAGCGGCGCGGTGCCGGTCGATAAACCAGCCCCGCGATAGTCGATGGCGATAATGTGATGCCTGGTAGCAAGACCATCAACAATGCGCGGGTCGAAATCGTCCAGTACCGCGCCCCAGTAGTTGAGCAACAAAAGCGGCACGCCACCACGCAAACCTGACTCGCGATAGGCGAAGGCAATGCCTGCGACTGTTGCGATTTTATTAGGCGCCTGGACAAACGACTGCGCCGAATGAGTCTGCAGATTTGAGCTACTCATGATGGGTACCCTGGTTTCAGGCTTTGGTCAGATAGCGCTCTGCGGCGTTCGCCTGTCGAATGTCCGACAGCAACCCTTGCCGCGCGCCATCAAGCGCGTCCCATCGACCTGCAACGTGCAGTGGCGGAATGGTCACCAGTTCGCGACGATCGAAGCCCACCAGCGCTGCATCGACCAGTTCTTCGACGTCCATCACCTCGGGGAGGGTGTTGAGGTCGATCCCGGCGCGCTCCCAGATTTCGGTGCGGGTAGCTGCCGGCAGGACCGCCTGGATGTACACGCCCTTGGGTGCCAGTTCCAGGTTCAAGCCTTGAGACAGGAACAGCACATAAGCCTTGGTGGCACCGTAAACGGTCATACCGAGCTCTGGCGCCAAGCCCACCACCGACCCGAGGTTGACGATTGAACCGGTACCGGACTGCGCGAAGCGAGGGGCCACTGCGGCAGCGAGTCGCGTCAGCGCAACAATGTTGAGGGCGACAAGCTTTTCAATAGCCTCAGCGCTCTGCTCAATGAATCCGCCGGACTGAGCAATACCTGCGTTATTGATAAGGACGCCGATCCGGGCATCGTCGCGCAGGCGAGTTTCAAGCGCTGTGAGGTCGTCAGAGTTGGTCAGGTCGGCCTGAAGCACTTCGACAGATACGTCGTTTTCTTCACTCAGCCTTGCTGCCAGAGCATCGAGGCGTAGCTTGTCACGTGCGACAAGCACCAGGTTGTGGCCACGACGGGTAAATCGCTCAGCATAAATGGCACCAATACCGCTGGAAGCGCCAGTGATGAGAACAGTGGAGAGAGTAGTCATTGGTGATGTCCTGACAAGTAATGCAATAAGGGCAGCCAGGCGTTTGCGCCTGCGATTGTCGGTCACCCGGCAGGGCCTTCGACGCTGACGCAGAAGGGCCCTGCCAATTGATCCTTGGCGTTATGATTACGATCAAAATCTAAAATGTCAACTTATTGATGTTGGTCGACATCAAAATATGGCGAGGTCGTGTGCGCCTGCATTCATAGGCGAGAGGGGCGAAGAGAAATCTCGCGCGCAGGCGCTTTGGCCGCTCGGGAGATGCGGCGCAGAGGGCGTTTCAGAGGGCGAAGTGGGCATATAGGCACGGGCGCTTTTGCGGGGCGCGGAGCGCTATGGTGTAAGCAAAAAAGACGCCATCGGTTTGAGTATCGATTCGGCCGAGGCCACAGAGAGTTCGTCCGGCTTTCTGTCGATCGCCAATGAGGCATACCCATGCGCAGTGCTCCAGGCGAGGAAGGTGCGTTGCTCAAGCACTGTCGAGTCTGGTTCGGCACCGTTTTTTGCGACCCATGCTGTACGTATCGACTGACGAAGCAGTTGCAGCGTGGCTTCGCCTGAAGTGAGCAACCTGGGTAATGTGCGGTTGACCCCGCCCATTCCGAACATCAACCGGAAGTGCTGTGGGTAGTTTTTAGCGAAATTGACATAGCCTATCCCACAGCCCAGTACACAGTCGCCAAGGTCCCGCTGCGCGGCACGGATAGCGTCGACCATCCGTTCATAACCATCGGCCACCACCTCTGCCATCAGGTTTTCCAGAGAGCCGAAATGGTGCGCAGGTGCGGCGTGTGAAACGTTCGCCCGTCTTGCGCATTCACGCAGTGAGAGTCCTCGCATGCCTGCTTCCCCCACGATGTCCCAGGCCGCCTGCCGCAAGACGGTCGGCAAGTTGCCATGGTGGTAAGTACGCGGGGTATCTGAGGTCGACATACGAAGCTCCCTGTCATGAAATAAAAGTTATACAGCCATCGTACAGCCTATCTTGTCAGTGACAAGATAGGCTGCTCTAATTGCTCCAGGTATTATGGCTGGTGCGGAGAATACCGATGAGCAAACTTACCAACAGGCTTCGATTATTGACGCTGCGGGGCACCTTCATGCTTGCCAGCCGTATTCTACCTGGCCCCACCGGAAGATACCTTGCCCGACGTTTCGTGACACCCCAGGCCGCAGGACGTGCCGAGGCTGCGGCTGCGCTGAGCGCATCGGCGGATGTGCAAACGGGTACTCTGGAACTGAACGGGTTCAAGATCTGCACCTACGTGTGGGGAGATCCTTCCAGTCAACCTTATGTGTTGTTCTCCCATGGGTGGTCAAGCTACGCGATGCGTTTTGTCGGCTGGGTGCCGTTGTTACGATCGATGGGCTATGCGGTGGTTGGTTTTGATCAGCCTGCCCATGGATTAAGCTCTGGCGATATCAGCCACATGCCGCAGTTTGTGGAAGTGCTTCAGCAGGTAGGACGCCATTTCGGAAAGCCTGCGGCCGTGATCGCTCATTCGTTGGGCGCTTCGTCAATCATTTTCGCTCAGGAAGAGCAGTGGCGTCCCGACCGGTTTGTGTTGATTGCGCCGTTCCTGGCCCCGGCTGACAACGCGCTTCATCAGTTTGAAACTTTTGGTATCGCGCACAAGGTTTTCGCACCTTTTGAAGGATACTTGCATGCGCTGAGCGGCCGCCGCTTCGCGGATTACGACGCTTCTGCGCGACTGCAGTTGCTTGATCGTCCAGCGCTTATTATTCATGACCGCCGAGATCGCGAAACCCCGTGGGAAAAGGGGGCTCGGTTCGCAAAGCTATGGCCCGGAGCACGTCTTTTTACCACGGAAGGGCTGGGCCATAACCGGCTGATTGATCACCCCTCCGTTACTGCTGAAGTGATGGAGTTTCTGAAGCCGGATAGCCACTTGCCAACGCCGATTGAACCATGACCTGGCTGGAGACGCGGGTCGTGGTTCCTGAAGCTGGAGGTCACTGTGAGCAATCATCATTTTTCCGATGAGCTGGCCGTGCTGGAGATCGTTGACAGCGCCCATTTTTTCCGCCCTGGAAAGATGACGTCTGGTCAGCTGTACCTGAGTTTGATTCGTCTCCAGCCAGCGGTTCCGGCAATAGGGGAATTCATGGAGATGATCGATACTCTTGTGAAAGAAGGCCTGTTGATTTCAGGTGCCGTATTGCCCTGTGACGCTTCGTTTCCCTATGTGCAGCATATTATTTTCGGTCTTACCGAGGTGGGCGAGGCTGTAGTGCAAGCAACAAAGTCTGAGATCGAAAGCGTCAACAGTTGAGTGCATGCCCTCAGCCCGAAGCCCTTCCGCATACATGCTTCTTAAACCCGTCGTGCAAACGTTCCGTGCGCAATGCTTGCAGATTGTCGACCTTCAAAACTACATTAGCGGGGTTGAGGGCATTACGACATCAGTCGATAAAAACAGGAAGCCCAGACTTCCGCGCCCTTGAGAATGACAACTTCTTTCCCTCTGTTTTTTGCACGACGATTGTGCGATGGCTGCCGCCTACGGTAACTCATTGAAGCAGAAAGAAAATGATCGAACCCGAACGAATTGTGACCCTGTCCCGTGAAGTGGAATCTCTGGCAACTCGTGGCGTCAGCGATATACAACTGATCACCCGCCAGACTCGATTGCTGGCAATAAACGCGCTGATCGAAGCGGCGCATGCAGGTAAAGCCGGTCGGGGTTTTGCGGTGGTGGCCGAGGAGGTGAAGAATATCTCCGAGCAGATTTCAAAGATTGCCAGCGGTCTGACTCAAGACCTGCAAGCGTCGGTCAATGAACTGACCGAACTTGGTAAGGGCATGTGTTTTGATGTGCGAGGACAACGGCTGGCAGACCTCGCACTGAACCTGATCGAAATCATTGATCGCAATTTGTACGAGCGCACGTGCGATGTTCGCTGGTGGGCGACCGATGCATCGCTGGTTGATGTACTGATGACCCCAACTGCGCAGAGTCGCGCACACTCCAGTGAGCGCCTCGGCGTCATTCTGGACAGTTATACGGTGTACCTGGACATCTGGGTTGCTAATACAACCGGCTGCGTGATTGCGTCCGGTCGGCCCGATACCTTCGACAAGGTTATCGGTGCGAATGTAAATGAGGCGACTTGGTTCAAGCAGGCGGTGCGGCACTCGTCTGGCGATCAATACTTTGCCGGTGAAGTCGCTGTGGAGCCCTTGCTCAACGGCTCGCAAACCTGTGCGTTCAGTGCAGCCGTGCGCAGTAACGCCGGCAAACACTCACCTGTGATCGGCGTCATCGGGATTTTCTTTGACTGGAAGAATCAGTCGGACTCGGTGATCAATGGCGTGCGTCTGAGTGATGAAGAGCGCATCCGCACCCGAGTGATGATGGTCGATGCCAGCCACAGGATAATTGCCAGTTCCGACCCCCAAAGCCCGTTGGGCCACAGTATCGACTTGCAGACCAGGGCGGGGCAGGCCACCGGTTACAGCACACTGCCCAACAACAGCATTCAAGGGTATTCAATGACCCCGGGCTTTGAGACTTATCCCGGCATGGGGTGGCTGGTGGTGATTGAACAGCAGTTGCCTTAGTTGCGCGTGCTTCCTGGCAGTCGGGATGTAGAGCCGCTGCCAGAAATTCTCTGGCAGCGGCTTGAGCGTTATATACGGAAGCTACCCACCAGCTGAGTCAAGCGGGTGGATTGCTGTTCAAGGTCAGTGCAGGCGCGCAGGGTAGCGTTCAAGTTCTCCACGCCTTGCTGGTTCAGGGTATTGATCTCTGTGATATCCACATTGATCGCTTCCACAACGGCAGTTTGTTCTTCGGTCGCCGTGGCAACCGAATGGTTCATGCCGTCGATTTCGCCAATGCGTTCGGTAACGTGTTCAAGGCTTGCAACGGCCTTGTTGGCAATGCCGACCGTTTCAACACTTTCACGCTGGCTTTCGTTCATGAGCGCAACAGCCTCGCGAGCGCCCGATTGCAGCTGCTCGATCAGGCTCGCCGATTCTTGCGTTCGGTGGGCCAGGCTGCGTACTTCGTCGGCCACCACGGCAAAACCTCGGCCGGCTTCACCCGCGCGTGCCGCCTCGATGGCTGCGTTAAGGGCCAGCAGGTTGGTCTGTTGAGAGATGCCGGTAATCACTTCCAGTATCTGGCCGATGTTGGCGGTTTTTGTATTGAGCGTTTCAATCTGTTCACTTGCGTTGCTGATGCGCTTTGACAGGCGGCTCATGGCCGCGATGTTCTGCCCGACCACGTCCTGACCGTCCGAGGCCAGCGTGCGTGCATCGCTTGAATGGCCAGAGGCGCGCGCGGCGTTCTGGGCAATCTCCTGGGTTGCAGCGCCCAGCTCATTGATGGCTGCGGCCACGCTGTTGGTACGGTTGGACTGCTGATCGGAATTGAGCATCGACGAGTTGGAGGCATTCACTACCCGCTGGGCAACTTCATTGAGCTGTACCGTGGAGGAGGCTACTTCACGCATCGAGTCGTGGATTCGTTCTACAAAGAGGTTGAAGCCGTTGCCCAGATACCCGAACTCGTCTTCGCTCTGAATCGTCAAGCGTTTGGTCAGATCACCTTCGCCGGCAGCGATATCGTGCATGGCGCGGCCCATCAGGTTGAGCGGCCGCATCAGTACGCTCAGAAGCATTCCCAGCAGAAGGATTATCAGCACCACCGCAATGACAGTCGCCACGATGGCCGAGTTTCTGAACTCGCCCAGTGCTGCATAGGCGATCTCTTTGTCCATCGCCACGCCCACATACCAGTTGACGGAAGGCAGCCCGTCTACATGGGCAAACGTAAGAATCTGAGCTTTTCCGGCATGCTCGCTTTCGCTCAGGTTCTGGGACAATTTCGGCGTATTCGCCGGGTAGACTTCTGCCAGCGTTTTCATTACCAGCGAAGTGTCCGGGTGGACCAGAATGCGGCCATTCGCATCGACCAGAAACGCGTAGCCGTCGCCATGAAGGCGCAGCGAGCTGATCATTTTCACCAGTATTTCCAGGCTCAGATCACCGCCAATGACCCCGGATACACCCGATGCACTTTTGACCGGTGTGGCAAGAGTCACGATCAACCCTTTGGTCACAGCATCCAGATACGGTTCGGTGAGGATCGTCTTGCCTGCGCGCACGGCATCGACATACCACGGCCGGGTCCTGGGGTCATAGTCGGCCGGCATGTCATCAGGCGGCTGAGTGACGAAAGAACCATCGCTCTTACCCTGGTAAATACTCATGAAGGTGGCGATAAGCGTGGGTTGGCCGAGGGCAAGATTCTGCGCGTCGGTTGATTGCGGCGAAGACGCATTTTCCGCCAGGTTCTCTACCAGAAGAATTCGCCCTGAAAGCCAGTTGCGGATGTTGCCTGCGGTGCTGTCACCCGTCTGATTCAGGTTCTCCTTCAATTGCAGGCGCAGGGCGTTGCGTTGCAGATAGTCGTTGTAAAACGTGAACAGGGTGAATGCGGCGATCACTACGAGAGACGCCGCCAACAGGATTTTATGGCTGAATTTTAGCGATTTTGTCATGCCGATAAGGGCCTTTAGAGGGGGAGTGCCGAGATGTGAAGTACAGCAAAAGCAATAGCGGTTTATCGGCGGGCGCGCCGATTAATAAATGCTGGTTATCATATAAATGCTTCGCGGAGCGTCTATCACAGCGCCTCAGGGGCAAGGCGAGGCCTAATCCGATGATCAAGCGGGGCGGTGAATAGTAATGAATGAGGTTTGCCGCTGTATCGAAGGCGTTTACTTAGTCGATCGTTGTGCTTCTGACACTTCATACCACTGCGCATATGGCGTGTTTTCCACATTGCACCGATTGAAATCCCTCGCCCCGTCAGTCCACCAGACGTCGCCGCGCTCCCCAAGTGCAACCTTGGCCTGGTGAACCCCGGTCCGGGCGGCTTTCAGTGCATCTGAATCCGCGCTTGCCTTGGCTGCCTTGACTTCGCGCCGGGCAGCCATCAACTCATTCACTAGTCGCTGACGAACCTCTTCGCTCAGGGACGGATTGGAACATCGCCAGAGTTGTCCCTTGACCACAAAATACCGGCCATCGGGTGTCGTAGGGTGCACGCTATCAATAGCAGCGAGTGGCTGCATCCGCGCCGATCAGGCCTGTCACTCGCCCGGCGAGAGCATCCAGCCCGAACGGTTTGGTCAAAACTTGTGTGCAGGGCCGCAGGTGGCAGTCGTCCAGCACTGAAGTCTTGGCGTAGCCAGTGATGAACAGGGTCGGCAGCCCCGGTCGGCAGTCGCCCGCAGCGTCAGCCATTTCCCGGCCGTTCATGCCGCCCGGCAAACCGATGTCACTGATGAGCAGGTCGATGCGGGTATCTGACTGCAGGATCTGCAAACCTGACTGAGCGTCGCCTGCTTCCAGGCAGTTGTAGCCCAGGCCGGTGATCACCTCGGCGACAAGCATTCTGACCGACGGCTCGTCATCAACGATCAGAACGGTTTCGCCGGTGTGCTGCGCTGGCTCTTCGGTTATTTCGGGCTCGGCAGCGCGTGGAGCATTTTCAGCAATATGCCGTGGCAGGTGCATGACTACGCTGGTGCCATGACCTTCAACCGACTCGACGCGGATCTGACCGCCGGACTGGCGCACAAAACCGTAGACCATCGACAGGCCCAGGCCGGTCCCGGCGCCAATGGGTTTGGTGGTGAAGAACGGTTCAAACGCCTTGGCGACGGTGTCCGGGCTCATCCCCATGCCAGTATCTGTGACGCGGATGCTCAAGTGCTCGCCGGCAGGAATGCCGTGGTCAGGGTCGGTACATTCTTCAATGGACGCATTGGCTGTTTCGATGACGATGCGCCCGCCACTGGGCATTGCGTCACGGGCGTTCAGGCACAGGTTCAGCAGCGAACTTTCCAACTGGGCATGATCGATCAGTGCAGGCCACAAGTCATCGTGGGCGACGACTTTTATATCTATCTCCGGGCCGACCGTGCGTGCAATAAGTTCTTCCATGTCCTGAATCAACACGTTGACGTTGGTGACTCTCGGGGACAGGTTCTGACGCCGCGAAAACGCCAGCAGCCGGTGAGTCAGCGAAGCCGCGCGCCGTACTGCGCCCTGAGCGACCGACACGTACCGGTCTACATCACCGACACGGCCTTGAGCCAGTCGTTTGGTGATCAGTTCAAGGCTGCCGGAAATGCCGGCCAGCAGGTTGTTGAAGTCATGTGCGATGCCGCCTGTCAGTTGTCCGACGGCGTCCATCTTCTGGGAATGGCGCAGGGCGTCTTCGATCTGCTCACGTTCGAAAACGGCTTGTTCGATGCGCTGTTCGAGTGTCTGATTGAGTTCTCTGACCGCTTCTTCGGCTTTTTTTCTGGCGGTGACATCAACAGATGAGCCGATCAGACCGATCACCTCGCCGTTTTCATCGAGCAAGGGCGCTTTGGTCGAGAGCCACGTCGCTGCAGAGCCGTCAGGCAGGTTGACCTGTTCTTCGATCTGTTCGCTGACATTGTTCTGCATGATCCGCCGGTCGGTTTCCATGAGCACCCGTGCCTGTTGCTGATCATCCAGAAACTCCAGGTCCGTCTTGCCGATGAAAAACTCGGGCGGCTTGCCGATCAGTTCAGCGGTGCCACGATTGGCGACCAGCATGCGACCTTCGAGATCCTTGGCGTAGACAACGCCCGGAACGGCAGCCGTGAATATCCTCAGCAACTCGTTGAGCCGGTCGCGCTCGTCTTCAGCCATGCGACGGCTGTCTATATCAAGCAATACGCCCGGACTGCGAACAGGCTTGCCGCGACTATCACGCTCGATTTTTCCGCTGGCTTCAACCCAGCGATAAAGGCCGTCTTCATGCAGAACCCGGTATTCGCATCGGTAGGTTTCGCTGTTCTGAAGCGCGTCCTCGATTGACTTGTCGACTCTGGCCGAATCGTCGGGATGAATGGAAGCTATCACCAGCTCCAGTGGCAAGCCTTTGGCGCACAGCTTCGGGCACAAGCCGAAGGTCCGGGCAAAACGCTCATCGCCGGTCAACTGATCGGCAATGATGTCCCACACCCAAGTGCCGACAACTGCCCCTGAATCAAGGGCGAGTTGTAGCTGCTCGACCGCTTCCTGCTCTGAAGGCGGGAGTGGCTGGGGGGCGAATGGCATGCCGCCGGAAACATCATTGCTCATCACTATCGACCCACTTGAACGCCTGGTTCACAAAGACTCAGTCATAGGGCAGCGCAGCGGCCTGAAAGTTGTACAAATTTTATTCTATTTTGTGCCCCAGGCCTTACAGGCGATCAGTGACACTCCATCATTCCATGGGTTTGGTCTGAGAGTGATATTAAATTAATATCATCTGATAAGTGCAGTATTTTCTACGGAGGCAGTCTGGGCAGTGCTTTCAGGTCATATCGGGCTTGCCGAGCCAGCTGAAAGCGCTGATTTCGCGAGGCGACCGGTGTTTGTGTAACGTGCAGGCGCTGGTCCCGGTCAGGTGCCAGCGCCTCTGCAGTAGCTCTTAGTTCTGGCCGACAGGCGCAGGCAGGTTGGCAGTCTGCACGGGCGACCAGCGGGTCATCACATAAAACAGCGCGCCACCCAGGATGCACCCGGTGAACCACGCAAAGTTGGCAATGGGCTTGAACCACTCGACAAAGGTAAAGCACAGGCCCACCAGCGCCGTCAGCACTAGCGCTTTGACCGCAATCCAGTTCACGCCATTGGTGTACCAGTAACGACCGCTTGGCGTGTCATTGAACAGGGCGTCGACATCAATCTGCTGCTTCTTGATCAGGTAGTAATCCACCAGCAGGATGCCGAACAGTGGGCCGATGCAGGCCGCGAGCACGTCCAGGGTGTAATGGATCACTTCAGGGTTGTTGAACAGGTTCCAGGGCGTGATAAAGATCGAAGCTACGGCAGCAATCATGCCGCCTGCACGCCAGCTGATGCGGCTGGGGGCCACGTTGGCAAAGTCGAAGGCCGGGGAAACGAAGTTGGCGACGATGTTGATGCCGACAGTGGCGGTCACGAAAGTAAATGCGCCGAGCAGCACGGCGGTGGTGTTATCGATACGCGCTACGGTGGCAATAGGGTCGTGGATCATTTCACCGAAAATCGGCAGCGTGCCCGAGACAATCACCACCGTCACCAGCGAGAACGCCAGAAAGTTCACCGGCAAGCCCCAGAAATTGCCGCGGCGCACGTCGGCCATGCTGCGGCAATAGCGGCTGAAATCACCGAAGTTCAGCGTCGGGCCGGAGAAGTATGAGACCACCAGCGCGATGGCCATGACCACCTGCCCGAACGCCGCCCAGCCGGATAACTCTTTTTCAGCCAGGGTGAAACTGATGTTATCCCAACCGGCGCGCCAGACAATCCAGCCTGCCAGCGCGAACATCACCGCGTAAACGGCAGGACCGGCCCAGTCGATGAAGCGCTTGATCGATTCCATGCCGGTCCAGAATACAGCAGCCTGGACCACCCACAACGCCAGAAAACCGAACCAGCCAAGCCACGACAACCCGAGAAAGGTCGGGTTCTGATACGCAGCCAGTTCCGGGAAGAAACGCAAAACCACGATCACCAGTGCGCTGGACGCCAGATAGGTTTGAATGCCGTACCACGCCACTGCAATCAGCCCGCGGATGATTGCAGGAATGTTGGCACCGAATACCCCGAAGGCCAGGCGGCAGATGACCGGGTAGGGCACGGCGGCTTGCTGGCTGGGTTTGGCGACCAGATTGGCAATCACCTGAATGATGCAGATGCCCACCAGCAGCGCAATCAACACTTGCCAGCTGGCCAGGCCGAGCGCGAAGAGGCTGGCGGCGAAAACGTAACCGCCGACGCTGTGCACGTCGCTCATCCAGAACGCCAGAATGTTGTACCAGGTCCACTTCTGCTGCACCGGCCCCAGATCATGGTTGTGCAGGCGCGGGCTGTATCCGGCCGGGCGTTGGTCTGTCATAGCGTTACTCCCTCGATGGATCGTGGCGGGATCGGGGTACGATCGATGATATTTTTGTATACGATCCTGTACGCAAAAGATGTGCCATACGTTTTTTCATAGGCAAAAAGTCAATGCGCGCTATGCCAGCTGGCGTTCCAGTCCAGAAAAGTCAGCACAGTGGGCACGTCCGTCATAGCGCTTAAAGCGCACACTAACGGAGCGCAATGGCCCATTTTCGGTGCGATTTTGCAGGCTGCCCAGCCCATAGGCGTTGCTTGGCGGCTTAGATAGCGCTATTCATCAAGTGGTACATCGGGCACTATTCCTGTATACGATCTGTACCGAAAAAGTGATCTGAAACCATGACTCGACCTGCCAGCGCTCCCTTGTTCCTGACGCCCGCTGCCGATGAAAAAGGCCGCGACGAGCAAATTTATCAGCACGTACTGGAAGCAATCGTCGAGCACCGGCTTGCGCCAGGCACGCGTTTGCCCGAGGACGCATTGGCTGAAGTGTTCGAGATCAGCCGGACCGGCATTCGCAAGGTCTTGCAGCGCCTGGCCCTGGAACGGCTGGTGACCTTGCGTCCCAAGCGCGGCGCAGAGGTCGCGCAACCGTCGGCGCAGGAAGCGCAGGATGTGCTGGGTGCCAGGCAGTTGATCGAACCCGCGCTGATGGCCGATATCGCCGCACGGGCAGGCGGTCAGCGTCTGGAATCACTGCGTGCGCTCTGTGAACAGGAACATGAGGCGCAACACGCCGGGCGTCACAGCGAAGCTATTCAGTTGTCGGCCAGATTTCATGTGCAATTGAGCGCGTTGGCGGGCAATCAGGTATTGACCGAGCAAGTCGCGCAGCTCGCTACGCGTTCTTCGCTGATCGTGGCGGTGTACGGTTCGCGGCGCAGCGTCAGCTGTGATTGTGGTCAGCACGTTGACTTGCTGACCTTGCTCGAAGCCGGGCAGGGCGAACAGGCCCGCGAGTGGATGGCCGAGCATCTGCGCCGTATCCGCGCCAGCCTGAATGTAGATGCACCGGTGAGCGAGACAGTAGATTTTCATAGCATTTTCAAACGGCGCTGAAGGAGTTCCGGTGCGTATTCAAGTGATCAACCCCAACACCAGCGAAGCCATGACCCACAAGATTGGCCTCGCGGCGCAAGCCATTGCACGCCCCGGTACGCAGATTCTTGCGTGCAGTCCCGATGATGGCCCGGTGTCTATCGAAGGCCATTTTGACGAAGCGATAGCGACCCTTGGCGTGCTGGAAGAGATACGCAAAGGCCGTGAGCAACAGGTCGACGCGCACATCATCGCCTGTTTCGGCGATCCTGGCCTGCTGGCAGCCCGCGAGTACGCCAGCGCACCTGTTATCGGCATTGCCGAAGCGGCTTTCCATATGGCCAGTCTGATTTCCACCCGCTTCGCAGTGGTCACCACGCTGACCCGAACGCGGATCATCGCCGAGCACCTGTTGCAGCGCTATGGCTTCAGCGAACTGTGCACCTCGGTACGTTGTATCGATCTACCGGTGCTGGCGCTGGAAGAGAGCGGGCCTGAGCTGATCGAGTGCATGGCCGAACAGGCTCGCCGGGCACGTGATGAAGAGGGGGCAGGTGCCATTGTGCTGGGCTGCGGCGGGATGGCCGATCTGGGTCGGCAATTGAGTGAAGCGATTGGTCTGCCGGTGATCGACGGCGTGGCGGCGGCGGTGAAACTGGCAGAGTCGCTGGTGGACCTTGGGCTGAGTACCAGCAAACACGGCGACCTGGCCGACCCCATCGGCAAACCGTTCAAAGGGCGATTTGCCTACCTGAGCCGATAAAATGTGCGTCCGCAAATGCACTGACACACGCTTTGGGTGATGCTCCGCGGCACAAAGATCGGACGCAGAGCGTCCAGAACGGCGCCCCACGCTGGAGCGTAGGGAACGATAGTCTCAACGACCACTATCTTCTGGACGCTCCGCATTCTCTATCGACGGAGCGTGTGGCGATCGCTCCCACGCGCCGCGTGTTAGCGCACTTCTGGACGCTCTGCGTCCGATCTTGAGCACCAAGGGTGCGCCTTACATGGCCGGCACGCCACCCGCAACCAGCGCTTCTGTCGTGGCGTCTGGCACCACAATGGTGTTGTTGCCCGGAGTCAGAATCACCTTGCGGCAATCCTCTTCCTTCTTGTCGAACAGCTTGTAACCTTTCGCAGCATCTTCCAGCGACATGCGGTGGGTGATGATGGCTTCCGGTTCGAGTCGTCCCGCTTCGATGTGCTCGAGCAGTTCAGGCATGAAGCGATGGACATGGGTCTGGCCCATCTTGAACGTCAGGCCCTTGTCGAACGCATCGCCGAACATGAAACCGTGGATAAACCCTGCGTAAACGCCCGGTACGCTCACTACGCCGCCACGCCTTACCGCTGCGATGCACTGACGCAATGCCTTGCCACTGCTGCCTTCCAGTTTCAGCGTGGCCAGAATGGTTTCGGTGGTGCTGCCCTTGGCTTCGAAACCGACTGCATCGACCACACCGTCCACGCCGCGCATGCCAGCTGTCTGACGAATGATGGTATCGGCCGGGTCATCGTCGTCATCGAAATTGATCGGGATCACACCATAGGTTTTCTGCGCGTAGGCCAGGCGATACGGGTGGTGATCGACCATGAATATCTTCTCGGCGCCGAGCATTCTCGCGCATGCGGCGCTCATCAGACCCACCGGACCAGCGCCATAGATGGCAACGCTCGAACCCTGGCCGATGCCCGCATTGGTTACCGCCTGCCAGGCAGTGGGCAAGATGTCGGAAAGGAACAGAACCTTCTCGTCAGCCAGTGTGCCCGGCACTTTGAACGGGCCGACATTGGCCTTTGGCACGCGCACGTACTCAGCCTGACCGCCGGGAATGCCGCCATACAGATGACTGAAACCGAACAGTGCTGCCCCTGGCGGAATGGACTTTTTGTTGATGATCGCGCCGCGCCCGGTGTTGGTGGTTTCACAGGCTGCGAACAGGTCGATGTTGCAGAAAAAGCAGCTGCCGCAAGCAATCACAAAAGGGATCACTACGCGATCACCTTTCTGCACAGCGGTGACCGCCGGGCCAGTCTCTTCCACAATGCCCATGAACTCATGGCCGAATATGTCGCCGTGTTCCACCGTGGGTATCTTGCCGCGATACAAGTGCAGATCAGAGCCGCAGATTGCGGTCGCGGTGGCTTTCAAAATGATGTCGTCAGCTTCTTGTATTTCCGGGTCTGGCACTGTGTCGACCTTCACACTGTTCGCGCCGTGGTAAGTCAAAGCTCTCATGATTAATCCTCGATGGCGGCAGAAGTTCTGATCCGTACTGAAGATGAACCATGAGGATTTTGTTGGTTCAGCGCGATTGGTCGAAGCGGGACTAACGGTAGGTCAATTGCGAAACGCCGTCATGTCCTGCAACAGCATGCCCATCAGGCGGTTGGCACCGACGCTGAGCTGCCGACCCAGACGGCTGATCAAATGCGTCTGCGGGCTGCTGAACACCTCATGCTGCAAGGGCAGGGCGCGCAGTTTTCCGGCCTTTATCTCCTCCTCCACAACAAAGGTCGGCAACAGCGTGACGCCACCCTGCATGGCGAAATGCTTGAGCATGGCGAAGGTGCTGCAGGTCAGTGTCGGCTGCACTGTAATACCCAGTTGATGTTCGGCCTGCAGAAGAATCTGGCGAATGCCGTAAGACACAGCAGGCAGCGCGACACGGTAGTGTTCCAGTGCCCGCAGCTCTATCGGAGCCTGCTCTTGCGTCAGCGGATGATCGGGTGCGGTGATCACGCACACTGGCTTGCGCTGATGGGCGTGAGAGCGGATTTTCGGGTCGGCAGCGGGGTTGAAGACCAGGCCGATATGCGCTTCGTCCTCCACCACCTGGCGAATCACCTCGTTGCTACCACAAACGTTCACGAGCAGTTCGATGCGCGGGTACAGCTCGGAAAACCGGGCCAGCGGCTGCGCGAGGCTTTCAAGAAAACCTTCTCCGGACACCAATGTCACCGAGCCGCTGTGCAGGCCTTTCAGCGCCTGAATCGAATCCAGCAGGACCTCCTGCTGCGTCAGTCGCTGGCGGTAGTAGGCCAGCACCTTGTCGCCTGCTTCAGTGGGTTTGACCCCTCGGCGATGGCGCTCGAGCAATGGCGAGCCGAGCTCCTGTTCCAGTTGCGCGATCTGGCGGCTGACCGCCGAGGGCGCGACGTTGAGGAAGTCGGCGGCAGCCCTGACGCTGCCCAGCCGCACGGCTTCGAAGAAATACAGGATGCGTCGATCTTGCACCAGGCTCATAAGGCTCCTGTAGAGGCTCTGTGTTGCGCTAAAGGCAACATAAATTCGATTTGAGGATTATTGCTGAGAGGTGAGAACGCTGTCCATACTCGGATCATCAGCACATTGCTCGCCGAAAAGGCTCGCAGCGTCGTTCTCGAATTCGTACAAAACCTTTGACCGGGATGCAGACATGACTTTGAAAGCAGGTGTGATCGGATTGGGCAACATGGGCGGCGGCATGGCTGCCACGCTGGCGGGCAAGGGCTTTGATGTCAGCGGCTTCGACCTGTCGCAGGCTGCGCTGGCCCAGGCTGAAAGCAAAGGCGTCAAGCCGGTTGCCGACCGCAAACAACTGATTCAAGGCGTGGATATTCTGATCCTGTCGCTGCCCAAGGCCGAGCATGTGGAGTCGGTGTGTCTCGGTGCGGGCGGTATCAGCGAGTTCGGTCGCAACGGCTTGATCGTGGTCGATACCACCACATCAACACCGGAAATGAGCCGTAAGGTCGCCGCTGAACTGGCCAAAACCGGCATTGCCTTTATCGATGCACCTGTCTCGGGCGGCCCGAAAGGCGCAGCCACCGGCACCATGTCGATGGTCATCGGCGCTGAAGATGCCGATCTTGCGCGCGCCATGCCGATTTTGGAAGGAATGAGCGGCACACGCGTGCACGTCGGCCAGTGCGGCGCAGGCAATGTGGCCAAGATCGCCAACAACATGCTGGCCGCCTGCCACCTGATCAGCACTGCCGAAGCCGTGGCGATGGCCGCGCGTGCAGGTGTCGATCCGGAAAAACTTCTGCAGGGCCTGAATGCCGGTTCCGGACGCAGCGGTGCCACGCAAGTGATGTTCCCGACCTGGGTACTCAACAAGGCCTATGACTCGGGTTTCACCATGGGCCTGATGCGCAAGGACGTCGGCCTGGCCAGCGATCTGGCGGACAGCCTGGGCATGGACCTGCCGCTGTCGCGGGTCGTCGCGCAATTGTGGCAGGCCAGCAGCGAAACCCTTGCGGACAACGAAGACTTCTGCGCCATCGTGCAACGCACCGATGGCAAACTTTACGGTCATGGAGAATAAGCGATGAGCACTGCAAAAATCCTCGAACTGATGCGTCCTTACTGGGGCGATCGCAGTGTCATCGCCAGCTACGTCGGCGGCCAGTTCATCGAAGGCCACGGCGCGCCGGTTGAAGTGCGCAATGCCCATGACGACAGCCTGTTGCTGAGCTTTCCGGACGCTGACGAGTCGTTGGTCGACATCGCCGACAAGGCGGCCAAGGCTGCGCAGCAGCAATGGTGGGCGCTGACCGCTCAGGCGCGGGGTCGCGCCATGTACCAGGTAGGCAATCTGATTCGTGAAGAACTGGAACATCTTGCGCAGATCGAATCCCTGACCGCCAACAAGCCGATCCGCGATGCCCGCGTTGAAGTGCTCAAGGTAGCCGAGATGTTCGAGTATTACGCCGGCTGGGCAGACAAGCTGCATGGCGAAATCATCCCGGTGCCGACCACCCACCTCAACTACGTGACCTACGAACCGCTGGGCACGGTGTTGCAGATCACCCCGTGGAACGCGCCGATCTTCACCTGCGGCTGGCAGATCGCCCCGGCGATTGCGGCGGGTAACGCAGTCATCCTCAAACCGTCGGAACTGACGCCGCTGAGCTCTTTAATGGTCGGTGTGCTGATTGAGCGCGCGGGAGTACCGAAAGGGCTGGTCAACGTGATTGCCGGTTTCGGCCATTCCATCGGCCAGGCGTTCATTGCCAAGGCTGACCTCCGCAAAGTGGTGTTCGTCGGCTCGCCAGCGACCGGTCGGCATATCGCCGTGGCTGCGGCGCAGCGCTGTATTCCCGCGGTGCTGGAGCTGGGTGGCAAGTCAGCCAACATCGTATTCGACGATGCGGATCTGGAAGTGGCCTTGCGTGGCGCTCAGACGGCGATTTTCTCCGGTGCCGGGCAAAGTTGTGTCTCCGGCTCACGGCTGCTGGTGCAGGAATCGATTTTCGAGAAGTTCACCAAAGCGCTGGCGGTGGCGGCGACTCAGTTCAAGGTCGGCGACCCCGGCGACCCGGACACCCAGATCGGCCCGATCAACAATGCCAAGCAGTACAACCACGTGAAGAGCATGGTCGAGCGCGCATTGAAAGACGGCGCAAGACTGATTGGCGAGCAGGCTGATCCGATCCCGAACAAGCCGGGTTATTACGTCAACCCGACGGTGTTGGCGGGCACCAACGAGCTGCATTGTGCGCAGGAAGAAATCTTCGGCCCGGTGGTGGTAGCGATTCCGTTCAAGGATGAAGAAGACGCGATCCGCATCGCCAACGACAGCCGTTTTGGCCTGGCCGGTGGCGTCTGGACCCGTGATGTCGGGCGCGCCCATCGCGTTGCCAGACAGGTGCGTGCCGGGACGTTCTGGGTCAACGGCTACAAGACTATCCACGTCAGCTCGCCGTTTGGCGGCTATGGTGAAAGTGGTTATGGCCGTTCTTCGGGTCTGGATGCGCTGCGCGAGTACAGCGAAGTGAAAAGCGTCTGGGTCGAAACCGCCGCCAAGCCTGCCGCCAGTTTTGGCTACGGCGCGAGTCTGGAGTAAGTACATGCCTATTTCAAAGACACTGATCGACGAAGCAACTGTCTGGCGCCGCACGATCCACGCTGCGCCGGAGCTGGGGTTTCAGGAGCTGAAAACCTCGGACAAGGTGGCTGATCTGCTGAGTAGCTTCGGCATTCAGGTGCACCGCGGTCTGGGCGGTACTGGCGTGGTCGGCACCCTGCGCAATGGCGACGGCCCGACCATCGGCATTCGTGCCGACATGGACGCTCTGCCTATTCAGGAGCTGGGCGACAGCGTGCACAAGTCGGCCCATAAGGGCTGCATGCATGCCTGCGGACACGATGGCCATACGGCAATTCTGCTGGCCACCGCCCGGCGCCTGTCGGAAACCCGCCGGTTTGCTGGCACAGTGCATTTTGTCTTTCAGCCTGCCGAGGAAAACCTCGGCGGCGCGCAACGGATGATCGAAGACGGTCTGTTCGAGCGCTTTCCGATGGAAGCGATCTACGGTTTGCACAACTGGCCGGGCGTGCCTGCTGGCAAGGTGGTGATCAATCCAGGGCCGATGATGGCATCGCTGGACACCTTCGAAATCACCCTGACTGGCAAGGGCAGCCATGCGGCCATGCCGGACAAGGGCAATGACCCGATTGTGGCTGCTGCCGAACTGGTGCTCGGGCTGCAGACCATCGTTTCCCGTCGTCTGTCGCCACTGGATTCTGCGGTGGTCAGCATCACCCAGTTCCACGCCGGTGAAGCAATCAACGTCATCCCGGAAACCGCAGTTTTGCGCGGCACGGTGCGTTGTTTGCAAACGCCGGTGCGCGAGAAGGTTCAGCAACTGATCGGCGAGTTCGTCGAGCGTTTGCCGACGGCCTTCGGGGTGCGTGGCGAACTGGTCTACAACGTGGGGTATCCGGTGACTGAAAACCACGTCGATGCTGCTGCTACGATCCGCCGCGCAGCGGTCGCCGCGGTGGGGGAGAACAACGTGCAGTGGGGCTGCAACCCGTCGATGGCCTCCGAAGACTTCGCCTTCATGCTGCATGCCTGCCCGGGTGCGTACATCTGGATGGGCGTCGATGGCGAGAAACCGTCGGCGGCGTTGCATAACCCGTATTACGACTTCAACGACCAGGTGATCGAACCGGGTGTGGCGGTCTGGACATCGCTGGTGGAGCAGTGTCTGCCGCTGAGTTGAATGGCTTGCATCCTATGCCGTAGGAGTGAGCTTGCTCACGAAGGCAATGGTCCAGACGCCCTTTTTATGGGGTTGTCCGGCTTCTTCGTGACCAAGCTCACTCCCACCGGGAACGGACTCCTTCAAGGTGCCGCGAGCAACTCCACTGCAATACCGGATATGTCCGGCAGGCAGGTCAGCAGGTGGTCGCGCAGTTCCAGTACTCGCTGGCGCTTGAAGCTGTCCTGCAGCCAGACCAGGTAATAGGCATCCCCGGTGCCAACCGCCGAGTTGAACGGCAGAAAGACCTGACCTTCGTTCAAGTCATCAGCGACCAGAAACAGATCGCCAATCGACACACCGTGCCCTCTGACTGCAGCGGTAATGCCCTGATCAAGGGTGTCGAACACCTTGCCTTTGCTCAACGTCACCTGACCAGAGAGGTCCATCCGGCTCAGCCAGCGCCGCCAGTCGCGGCGGTCGCTGGATGGATAAGTTCAGCGGCCTGAAGCCTCTCTGTTCCCCACGGCTGGTCGCCTAACGTGTCTGCCGAGCAGATCGGAATCAGCCATTCATCGAACAGCTTGCAGGTTTCCACCTCGGCACCAAAGTTGCCATTGCCCAGCAGAATCGCGCAGTCGAAAGGCTCCGAATAGAAGTCCACGCTATCAAAGTCCATCCACACGCTGGAGAGCTGTACCGGCAGGGCAGGCGCAGGCTTTTTGAAGGACTCCAGCGCGTGCAGCAGCCAGCGCATGGTCAGGGTGGACGGTGATTTGAGGCGCAGATTCGCGCCCTGACCCCGGAATGGCTGGCAGGCGTCCTCGATAATCCGGAAGCCGATCTTGAGTTGACTGGACAGCCGCCGGCCCTCGTCACTGAGCGAAAGCCGCGGGCCATTGCGCTCGAACAATCGACAGCCAAGGGTTTCTTCCAGGGTACGAATATGACGACTGATGGCACTCTGGGTAAGGGAGAGCTCCTGCGCAGCACGCGTAAATGAACATGATCGAGCCGCGACTTCAAAGGCTCTCAGCGCGTAAAGCGGCGGTATACGTTCAGTCATGTGATAACTAATCATGATTATTTGTCATAGTAGGTTACACCTTTTTCCATTTTTCCGCGCACGCGTCTCCGGTCAGAATCGCCGGTTCGTCCACTGTCGTAAAAATCAAACAATAAGGCGGTGTTCTTATCTGCTGCGTGCGTGAGGGAATATGCTGCCCAAGTCCGAAAAGCTGTTACGCCAATCTGTTGTAAGACATTTGCTGGAAAGTGACACCGCCCTGGAAATGGGCTGGAGGGTTCAGGCTTACAGGCAGTTCGAGCAGGTGCTGAGTGACAAGGGCTTTCCTTGTCTTTTTGGCCGCCGTGCCAACAAGTCCGGAAGCTGTCTGCTGCTGTTCATCCCCTGTGAGAATGAGCAACAAGCGCTACGTGACGGCATGGAAGCGTACGTAAAGTTCGTTAATGACACGCCACTTGAAGATCGCCTGTTCAACCCGTTGATTGTCATTTTCGAGAAAACCGATTTCAACACCTTGGCCGAAGAGCAGGCTTATGCGTGGGCCACCTTGCAGCATTTACATGACGGTGACCGAACGCCCTGGCCGGCCAAAGCCTGCACAGACCCTGAAGTGTTCGAGTGGACCTATCACTTCGCCGGACTGCGGATGTTCATCAACATGAGCTTTCCCCGTCACAGCGCGATGAAAAGCCGTTCGCTGGGTGGGCACATTGTGTTTGTGGTCAACCCTCGGGAGAACTTTGACGAGGTGGCAAGCGCCGAGACGGAAAGTGGTCGCAAGGTCAGGGAAAAGATTCGCCAGCGAATCGCCGATTACAACAACGGCGTGGTACCCGACACGCTGGGTTTTTTCGGCGACCGTAGCAGCCTGGAATGGAAGCAATACCAACTGTATGAAGAAGGCGGGCTTTCACTGTCCCGTTGTCCTCTGCATATCAAAGTCGACAAGACTGACCATTTGAACGAGCGTTGAGTACCCATGGATATATCGTTGCTGCTGATCTACATGTTCAGCGTCTTCATGCTGATCATCACCCCTGGTCCGGTGGTGGCACTGGTCGTCAATACCAGCCTGGCGTGCGGGCCGAAACGCGCGATGCTGACGGCGCTGGGCACCAACTGGGCATCACTGGTGTTGGTGTTGGTCGCGGCATTGATTCTGACGGGAACGCTGTCGGTGAGCGTAAGCATGCTCAACTGGATCAGCCTGGTGGGCTGTTTCTTCATCGCCTATCTGTCAATGCAGGCGCTGGAACAGGCGTTGCGTTACGCCCAGACGCCGCCTGAAGCAGCGCCAGCGCCGTTGCCTGCGCGTAGCAGGCACAGCGGGCTAGTGACCGGTTTTCTGGTGGGGATTTCCAATCCGAAGGACATCATCTTCTTCGTCTCGTTTTTCCCGCAGTTCATTCACGTCACCGAATCGTTCAAGGGCAGCATTGCCTTGTTGTCGTTGCTGTGGATCATCATTGACCTGTCGATCCTGTTTGCCTACATCTTCCTGATGCGTCAGAAGCTGGCCTTGAAGTACAAGCGCAAGATCGAAGTCGCCTCCAGCGTGACCTTGCTGCTGATCGCGCTGGGCGGGATATTCTATTCGGGCTCGGCACTGTTGAATCAGTAAACGCCTGCGCCGATCAGCACTCGATCAGATTGACTGCCAGCCCACCGCGTGAAGTTTCCTTGTATTTGTCGTGCATGTCCGCGCCGGTATCGCGCATGGTGCGGATGGCGTGGTCCAGCGAGATGAAGTGCTCGCCGTCGCCGCGCAGGGCCATTTGTGCAGCGTTGATTGCTTTCACGGCAGCAATTGCGTTGCGCTCGATGCAAGGGATTTGCACCAGCCCGCCGACCGGATCGCAGGTCAGTCCCAGGTTGTGTTCCAGACCAATTTCCGCCGCGTTTTCCACCTGTTCGGGCGTGGCACCGAGAATTTCCGCCAGGCCAGCGGCGGCCATTGCGCAGGCCGATCCTACTTCGCCCTGACAACCCACTTCGGCACCGGAAATGGACGCGTTCTTCTTGCACAGAATGCCGACCGCAGCGGCGCTGAGGAAGAAACGCACCACGTCGTCATCATTGGCCGTAGGCTTGAACTTCATGAAGTAATGCAGCACCGCAGGCACGATACCCGCCGCGCCGTTGGTGGGCGCAGTCACCATGCGCCCGCCCGCGGCGTTTTCCTCGTTGACCGCCAGGGCGAACAGGTTGACCCACTCCATGGCGCTCAGAGTCGAGCCGATCACGTTCGGGTTATCGAGGTTCTGCAGGCTCTGATGCAGGCGGTAGGCGCGACGGCGCACGTTCAACCCGCCGGGCAGGATGCCGGTTTCAAGCAGGCCCTTGTCGACGCAGGCGCGCATCGCGGCCCAGATGACCATGATTTTCTCGCGAATTTCTTCCTCGCTGCGCCAGACCTTCTCGTTGGCCATCATCAGTTCGGAAATACTCATGCCGTGGGTCTTGCACAGCTTCAGCAACTGCGCGCCACTGAAAAAGTCGTAAGGCAGAACAGTAGTGTCGTTGTCCAGCACGCCGCTGGCTGCCTGTTCGGCATCGATCACAAAGCCGCCACCCACCGAATAGTAGGTTTGCTCGTAAACTTCACCGGTCTTCCCATAGGCGCACAGCGTCATGCCGTTGGGGTGATAGGGCAGGTTTTCATTGAGCAGGCACATGTCCCGCTCCCAGACGAAGGTGATGGCCTGCTCGCCCGCCAGCATCAACTGGTTATCGGCACGCAGCGCGTCGATGCGCTGGTTGACCTGGCCAGGGTCGATCTTGTCCGGCCATTCGCCCATCAAGCCCATGACTGTTGCGCGATCGCTGCCGTGTCCGATGCCGGTGGCTGACAGAGAGCCGTACAATCGCACCTCGATCCGTTCTACGCTGTGCAACCGGTTCTGGTTGCGCAGCTCGGTCACGAACAGTGCCCCGGCGCGCATTGGCCCGACGGTGTGAGAACTGGACGGCCCGATGCCGATTTTGAACATGTCGAAGACGCTGATAGCCATCACGAAGGTCCTTCAGGTGAGATGATGCACGGGAATTTGGTATTCCCCTTTTTCTGTTACTCATCTTTGGCTTCGGCTGTCGAAACGACAAACGATTGTTGCTATGCAACGCTTTAGCGGAACTCTTCAATGAGCAGAATCTTCAACGCACAGATGCACGCCTGGTTACAGGTGTTCGCCTGCGCAGCCCGACATCTTTCCTTCACCCGGTGCGCCGAAGAGCTGCACGTCACTCCCGGCGCGATCAGCCAGCAGATGCGCCAGCTTGAAGAGCGCCTGGGCTTCGCGCTGTTTCACCGGGTCGGGCGCGGGCTGGAGCTGACCGCCGAAGGCCAGCGTCTGGCGGTGGTCGCCAACGAGGTGCAGAGCCGTATCAGCGAAGAGCTGCGTCTGCTGTATTCCGGACGCATTGGCGGGGTGTTCAAGCTGCGCTGCATCCCTTCGTTTCTCAGCAAATGGCTGATGCCACGCCTGCCACGTTTGCAGGAAGCGTTTCCGGACATCCAGTTGCGGATCATTGCCGAAGACAGCAGCGGGTCGTTGCGCGATGACGATTTCGATCTGGCCATCGACCTGAACGACGGCAGCTATCCGGGGCTGTCGACCACGCCGTTGCTGGAAGAAGAGCTGTTTGCGGTCTGTTCGCCAAGCCTGCTGGTGGGCAAGCCGCCACTCGATACGCCCAGCCAGCTGGTGCATTTTCCGTTGCTGCATGACATCACTGCCTGGCGCGGCAGCTACGAATACGCTGAGTGGGAGTTTTATCTGACCGCCATCGGCGCTGATGGTATCGACGTGCGCCGTGGTCACACCTTCAACCGCAACCACCTGACCATCGACGCCGCGCGCATGGGCATGGGCGTGGCCATTGCCCGCAAAGCGCTGATTACTGATGAGCTGGAGCAAGGCTTGCTGATCGTGCCGTTCGGGCATCCGATCAAGGCCAGGAAGAAATACGTCCTGGCCTATCGTGAGGGTGCGCTCTCTACTCCGGCACGCCGCGCCGTGCATGACTGGCTGGTGAACGAAGCGGTGATCTAGCCCGCTCCAGAATCAATGAAACATCTCGGCAATCAGCACGGCGCCGATGAAGGTGCCGAAGTTGGCCAGGAACGATACCAGCACAATTCGCCAGCCCAGACGGCGGAAGGCTGGCAGGTCCTTGGCAATCGACAGGCCGGCAAAGGTCAGCATCGGGGTAATGACCGCCAGCATGTTGATCGAACTGGTCATCCGGGCAATCTCGGCCGCCCAGGGGCAGGCCGGTGAAGTCAGGAACATCGCCACCAGCGACACCATGCACACTGCCGGGATCTTGCGACGGATCAGGTTGCACAGCGCTTCGCCGACGAAGGCACAGAAAATCATGATGCCCATGCCGGTGAATGCATCGGCCGACAGGGTCTTGTAGCCGACATAGTTGGCAATCAGCGCCAGTGCACCGGCTGCCAGCCACGCACTGATCTTGCCCGCCCAGCCCAGTTCCGGAACTTCCAGTGACACATCGCTGTGGCGCAGGCCTTCATCAGTCATGGACGCCTTGGTGGTGCGGCCGATCAGCGGCTCAAGCACCCGATAGCCCCACACCGCCAGTGGCAGGGAGATAAACAGGGTGAAGTAAGTGCCGATGGTGGTGGTGATCAGGTTTGATGCCGCCGCCAGCGTCATGACCTCCTTGGCAACTTCCGGCGTCTGCTGCGGGGCAATCGCTCCGGCTGCAGCAGCCATCATGCTGCCCGAGCCGATGCCCGAGCCCATCGCCAGCGAATTGGGATGGAAGATCCCCAGGCTGGCGATAAAGCCTGCAACGATGGCAATGAACAGCGCACCGAACAGGGTGCCGGTCAGGTACTCGGCCAGTACGCCGCGGCCTTCCGGGGAGTCCATGCCGTAGCGCTCGCCGATGATTGCCAGGCTGGGCTCGCGGCCAACCGAGAACGTCGCGCCGATTGCCTCACGCTTGATGCCCAGCAGCAGCGCGACCGGCAGGCCGAGCACCACGGTGCCGACAAAGTGGCCAAACTCCTGAAACACCAGCGCCCATCCCGAGGCGAACACCACCGGCAGCGAGCCGCCGACGACGAGACCGAGTTTGGCGATGAAAATCAGCAGGGCGGGTTGCAGGATCGAGGCCGAGCGCAGCTGGATGCCGTGATCGATACCGATGCTGCCTGGCAGGCGGCGACTGGCGATCCCGACCATCGCGCCTAACAGCAGCGCCCACACCATCGGTAGCAGCACCACCTTGCCGGGGCCCAGCGGGATACTGATGGCACCGATCATCTCGGCAATGATCAGGATAACGGCGGCCCAGAGATACAGCTTCACCGTCGATGAAACGGCCTGATTGTCGCCCGACACTGCAGCGTGTGAGTTTTGCATGATGATCCCCTTGCCTGCTGAATGGCCTTTTTCAGGCCTTATCAATCGTTATTCTGTTTTTCAGGTCGGCGCGATGAGGCGCCAGGGCAGCGTTGGAAAGTCCATGAAGTCATGGAGGCCGTTATCCGGCCGAGTATTTTTATGAGGTCTGAACGTGATCCGGACCCAGGCTGCTTCGAGCCTTTGCAAGGGGATTACAGGGTGCGTTATTTGAAGGGATGAGCCTTTGAATACGGCACTTTGCTGTCCACACGCAATCGCAGTATGCATAGCGCGAGGTTGCACACCAATATTGCGAATTTTATTTATCGTTGCTTTAAACAGAACGCAGAACGCTAAGGGAATGTGACGCAGAGCGCTCATCATTATGCACAAGTCCGCTTTTGATTCTGGCCGAAGGCCGTAGGAGCGAACTCGTTCGCGAAGACGATGTTGGCTATCGTGCCGACGCTCCGCGTCGTCATGCCGTTCCGGACGCTCCGCGTCCTCTTTGCGACGCAGAGCGTCGAGACCTGCATTCCCACGCGGAGCGTGAGGAACGATAGTCTCAACTCCGTGCCGAAGCTCTGCGTCGATCTGCACGGACAATCCGATTATCGTGCGACGCTCCGCGTCGTCATGCCGTTCTGGACGTTCCGCGTCCTCTTGGCGACGCAGAGCGTCGTGAACTGCATTCCCACGCTGGAGCGTGAGGAACGATAATCTCAACTTCGTGCTGACGTCCCGCGTCGGTGTGTACGGATAATTCAACTATCGTGCAGCCCCTGTCGCTCTCACTAATTAGTAGGCGGGACTGCTCAGTTCCAGCGCCCTGGCGCATTCCTCCAGTGAGCGCCGCTGGGTGTCGGCATACAGGTCCAGTTCGTTGAGCGTCCCGCGTCCCAGTGCCTGCTCGAAATCCTGCTGATTCGAATTCGTCGCGTAGTGCGCCTGTGCGTTATCGCCCAGGTTGGACTGGAAAATGCCCGCCGCACTGACCGGCAAAAAGTCTTCGTACACCAGTGGCTCGAAGCGCACGTGACCTGCGTCGACAAGCTGTTCCAGACTGCCGGATGCATGCTCGGCAATACCTGATTCGGTCGGGAAATAGCGGAAGTAGGCCAGGCCCTGCCTGCGCATTTCAGCGTGGCTGTCCGGAAACGCCTCGAACGTGTTTTCCAGCAGTTCGGCATAGCGCAGGGCATTCGCCTCATTGGGGAACTCACCCAGCGCGTCGCGGGCCTTGTTCAGCAGCCGGTCATACAGCTCGCGACCTTTGGGGGTCAGTGCAGCGCCACGCTGTTCGATCTCGCCGAAGCGTGCCGAGTGGCTGCCCGACTGACCAATGAACGTAATGGGTTCTTCAAGCGCCTTGAAGCTGGTCTGGCGCAACAGAATCGGACACTGGCGACGCGGTGGCCCTTCAACCACGGCCTTGGGCGTGATGCCTTTGCCGGGCATGCCGCTTTGCACCGCATCGATGTCAAGCGTGCGCGGGGTGAGGTGGTTGATGTGCGTGCCACGAAACGCCACCACATCAGCGATCAGGCGATGCTGGACGTTGAGCTTCTGGTACTCGTCAAGCGAGACCGTCGCCGTGTTATGCCAGCGAAAGGTTTCCAGCGCCTGCTGAATGAACTCGGCAGCGTCGGGCTCGCTCAACCCGCCGTCTGTCTCATGCTTGTCGATCAACGCCAGGGCACCGGGCGTGAAGATTCTGCGCTTGGCCAGCACCTGACTGGCAAACTCGCGCAGGCTGTCACTCTCGATCAGTTCCAGGCGCAGCAGTGAGGTAAACACCCGAAACGGGCTGACCTGCAACGCCTGTTCATGCACGGCACGAAACGCTGTGGAGTGAACCGGCACACCGGCTTCGGTCAGGTCGTAATAACCGACCGGCTGCATGCCCATCACCGCAAACAGGCGGGCGAGGGTGGCCAGTTCCTCAGCCGTACCGACGCGGATCGCGCCGTGGCGTTCCATGTCCAGCCGCTGGATCTCGCCGGTCTGGCGCAGGCTGTTCAGCACCTGGCTGTCGCGGCTCATGGCCTGCGCATTGACCTCGCTGACCAGCCCCATCAGCGTGCCGTACAGCGGCACTTCGTGCTGGTACATCTGCGACATGGCGCGAGAAAAGCCCGCGCGGATCTGGTCCGGGTCGGCAAAGCGTGCAGTGCTCATCAGGATGGTTTCTCCGTACGTGTTCAAGCCAGCGCTGACAGGCAACGCTCGAAAATATCCAGCCCTTCGTGCAGAACATCGGGCTCGATGGTCAGCGGGATCAGCAGGCGGATGATGTGCCGCGACTTGCCGCTGGGCATCAACAACAGGCCAGCGTCCCTCGCTGAGGCCAATAGGTCGGCAAGCTGCCGGGTCCCTGGCTCGCCATCCGCTGTGATCAGTTCGATACCGCGCATGCAGCCTACGCCGGTCAGCCTGCCCAGGTACGGCGACAGCTTGCCTGCCTGCCAAGCGTTATAGCGCGAGACAGTGGCGTTTTCCTGCTGTTCACCCCAGGTGGACAAATTGGCATCAGTCATTTGTGCCAGCGAGGCCAGGCCCGCAGCGCAGCCAATCGGGTTGCCGGAATAGGTGCCGCCGAGCCCGCCCTTGGGCAGGTTGTCGAGCAAATGCTTGCGACCGACCACGGCGCCCAGCGGAATGCCGCCTGCGATGCTCTTGCCCAGCAGAATAAGGTCCGGCTCGATGCCCAGGCGGCTGAACGCAAAGCGCTGCCCGGTACGGCCGAAACCGGATTGAATTTCGTCGGCGATCAACACGATGCCATGTTCATCGCAGAACGCTCGCAGCGCCTGAGCAAAATCCGCCTCCATGGCCAGAAAGCCGCCTTCACCCTGCACCGGTTCAAAGATGATGCAGGCGACATCGTTGACATCGATCTCTACGCTGAACAGTCGCTCCAGTGCCTTTAGCGCCTGCTCGGTGGTCACGCCGTTGTCCTTGCTGGGAAACGGAATGTGAAACACCGGGCCGGGCAGCACGCCGACTTTCTGTTTATAGGGCGCCACCTTGCCATTGAGGTTCAGGGTTGCCAGTGTTCGGCCGTGAAAGCCGCCATCGAAGGCAATCACAGCCGTGCGGCCCGTCGCGCCACGTACGATCTTCAAGGCGTTTTCCGCCGCTTCCGCACCGCTGTTGGTGAGCATGCCGCTGAGCGGGTAACTCACCGGTACGAACTCCGTCAGTTGCCGCATGAAGCGGATATACGGATCGTGAGGCGTAGCGTTGAAGCAATAGTGGGTCAGCTTTGCCGCCTGATCCTGAATGGCCGTGACCACCTGAGGGTTGCAATGCCCCAGATTGAGCACCCCGATGCCGCCGACAAAGTCGATATAGCGCTTGCCGGTGGTGTCCCATACTTCGGCATTGCGGCCGTGGGACAACGTTATGCTGTGGACAAACGAAATGGATTCGCTGATGTGTTCGCTCATCGGCCTGGACCTGACTCCGGGGGATCATGATGGCCTTATCCAAACAAACATCGGGCAACGCTCGCAAACGAAATAAAATCACCGGGTCATTCCAATAATTCCCGATGTAGCCGCTTTCGTTGCTGTTAATGGCAGGCAGTTCATTCCTAAAAGGAATCATGTTTTTCAAAAACGTCGTTTGTGGGCCAGCCCCGAGTGGATCAATACTGGGTTCATCAGTGATTTCCACCGTTTCCATGACAGGAGAATCAACATGGTTGCCGAGTTATTAGCACGTCTGGGCGTGGCGAACAGTGCCCACACACAAGGGGACTATCCGGTTTACACCCCGATTGATGGCAGCCAGATTGCCTCGGTCACGCTTGAAGGCAAGGAGCAGGTCGTGGCGCGCATCGACAGCGCCCACAATGCGTTTCTAAAGTGGCGCACAGTACCGGCCCCACGGCGTGGCGAGCTGGTGCGGATCTTTGGTGAAGTGCTGCGTGAGCACAAGGCTGATCTGGGCGAACTGGTATCGGTCGAGGCCGGCAAGATCACTCAGGAAGGTCTGGGTGAAGTGCAGGAAATGATCGACATCTGCGACTTTGCCGTCGGTCTGTCGCGTCAGTTGTACGGCCTGACCATCGCCTCCGAGCGTCCCGGTCATCACATGCGCGAAACCTGGCACCCGCTGGGTGTGGTCGGCGTGATCAGCGCGTTCAACTTTCCGGTTGCGGTCTGGGCCTGGAACACCACGCTGGCGCTGGTCTGCGGCAACCCGGTGATCTGGAAGCCTTCGGAAAAGACTCCGCTGACGGCACTGGCCTGTCAGGCGCTGTTCGACAAGGCGCTGAAGATTTTCGGTGATGCGCCCGCAGCACTGGCGCAGTTGGTGATCGGTGATCGTGACGCCGGTGAAGCGCTGGTCGATGACCCGCGCGTGCCACTGATCAGCGCCACCGGCAGCACCCGCATGGGCCGCGAAGTCGGTCCGCGTGTTGCTGCCCGTTTCGGGCGCAGCATTCTGGAGCTGGGCGGCAACAACGCGATGATTCTGGCCCCGAGCGCCGATCTGGACCTGGCCGTGCGCGGCATTCTGTTCAGCGCCGTGGGCACTGCCGGTCAGCGCTGCACCACGCTGCGTCGTCTGATTGTGCATCGGTCGATCAAGGACGAAGTGGTTTCCCGGGTTAAAGCGGCCTACGCCAAGGTGCGTGTCGGTGATCCTCGTGAAGGTAATCTGATCGGTCCGCTGATTGACCAGCAAGCATTTTCGGCCATGCAGAATGCGCTGACCAAGGCGCGCGACGAGGGCGGTCAGGTGTTCGGTGGCGAGCGTCAGTTGCAGGACAAATACCCGAACGGCTACTACGTCACGCCGGCCATTGCCGAAATGCCTGGCCAGAGCGAAGTCGTGCGTCACGAAACCTTCGCGCCGATTCTCTTCGTGCTGGCTTACGACGACTTCGAAGAGGCCTTGCGCCTGAACAACGAAGTGCCGCAGGGCCTGTCGTCGTGCATTTTCACTACCGACCTGCGTGAGGCCGAGGCTTTCCAGAGTGCCGCGGGCAGCGATTGCGGTATTGCCAACGTCAATATCGGCACCAGCGGTGCGGAAATCGGCGGGGCATTTGGTGGCGAGAAGGAAACCGGTGGGGGGCGCGAGTCCGGCTCCGATTCGTGGCGCGCCTACATGCGCCGGCAGACTAATACCGTCAACTACTCCCGCGAGTTGCCGCTGGCTCAGGGCATCGTTTTCGACTGATGTGAACCGGGCGCTTATTGCCGACATTGCTGGAGCTTTTCGATGGTGCAGTTTGCTGAAGGCTGTCTGTGGGAACAATTGACTCCGCAACGTCCGGTCAGTCCGGCCTTGATTGGGGACCGAAGCGCCGACGTGTGCATCATCGGCGCAGGTTTCACCGGTTTGTCGGCGGCGTTGCGGTTGCTGGAAGGCGGCAAATCGGTGTGCGTGGTGGAAGCTCATCAGGTTGGTCATGGCGGCTCCGGGCGCAACGTCGGTCTGGTGAATGCAGGCACCTGGGTGGCACCCGATGAACTGGACAAGGTATTGGGCAGTGTCGAGGCCAGCCGCCTCAATAGTGCATTGGGCGCGGCTCCGGCGCTGGTGTTTTCGACTATCGACAAGTACCGCATCGAGTGTCAGGACACCCGCACCGGCAACCTGCACATGGCCCACAATGCAAAAGGACTGGCTGATCTGCGCAGCCGTGCCGAGCAGTGGCAGCGGCGCGGTGCCAGGGTCGAACTGCTGACCGGAAAACCCTGTGAAGATGCCTGTGGCACCGACAAGGTCAGCGGGGCATTGCTCGATCACCGTGCCGGTACGGTGAACCCGATGGCGTATGTGTCAGGCATGGCGCTCAATGTTGTGGCGCTGGGCGGTCAGTTGTTTGGCGAGTCTCCCGTCAACGGGCTGCAACGCACTGCCGATGGCTGGAAAGTGTCCACCGCCGCGGGCAGTGTGCGCGCCGAGAAGGTCATCATTGCCTCCAACGCCTACACCGAAGGTGAGTGGACCGACGTCAAGGATCACATCTTCGCAGGCTACTACTATCAGGTCGCTTCACAGCCGCTCAGCGGCAGCGAGCAGGCGGGCATTCTGCGTGGCGGGCAGGGTTCCTGGGACACGCGCACGGTGCTCAGCAGTATTCGTCGCGATGCCCACGGGCGACTGGTGCTGGGCAGCCTTGGCAACGCTGGCAATTATCCGCTGTGGTTTATTCGTCAGTGGGCTGATCGCATCCAGCAGCACTACTTTCCCCAGTTGGGTCGGGTTGAGTGGCAGAGCACCTGGACTGGCCGAATCGGTTTCACGCCCGACCATTTGCTGCGTCTGTTCGAGCCTGCGCCCGGCTTGCTGGCCGCGACCGGTTTCAATGGCCGCGGCGTAACCACCGGAACGCTGGTGGGCAAGTGCTTTGCTGATTACCTGCTGAGCAACGACGCAACTGCGCTGCCGGTGAGCTTTTCCAGCAGCAAAAAGGTCTCGGCCAATGGCCTGCGTACGCTGGCTTACGACGCCGGTTTCACGCTGTATCACGCTGGCCAGTGCTTACGCGTGGTGCTCTGAGCCGACTGGCTTTCAAGCCATTCTGCTTTTGATTCGCAGCTCCGCACACAGCCCGCCCTGCGCTGAATTACGCAGGTGCAGGCTGCTTTCCAGTTTGCGCACGATCATATCGACGATCGCCAGCCCCAGCCCAGCGCCATTGCTGTGGCCCTGACTGTAGAAGCGTTCAAAAAGGCGTGCTTTCTGTTTCTCGTCGATACCCGGCCCTGCGTCTTCGACTGACAAGTACGCGCTGCCGTCTTCCTGGCGGTTGAGCATCACGCGAATCTCGCTGGCCGGCGGGGCGAAGTTGAGCGCGTTGGTCAGCAGATTCTGCAGTGCGATGGTGATCGCTGATGGGTCGCTGTGGATCACGCAGTCATCGCCCGCCTCGAACACCAGATCGACACGCTTCTCCAGTGCCAGCGGCGTGAGCTCGGCCATTTCCTCGCGCACCAAAGTGTTCAGTTCAAAGGTTTGTAACTGGCTGACTTCAAGGCGCGGCTCAAGTCGGGCCATCGTCAGCAACTGGCTGGCCAGACGGGCAGCACGGTCGACGCCGTGCACGAGAAAATCCAGTGCCTCCAGACGCTGTTCCGGGGTTTCAGCCTGGCGGGCGTTCTGTGCGTGGATGCGCAGAATGGTCAGCGGTGTACGCAGTTCGTGGGCGGCGTCGGCGATAAACCGCCGCTCGCGCTCCAGCACGCTTTCGATCTGGGTCAGCAGACGGTTGAGCGCGTGTTGCATGGGTTCGAGCTCTTTGGGCAGCGGTGTTATATCAAGCGGCTCAAGGCTTTCGGCATCGCGTTGGCGAATGACCCTGGCCATCGACTGCAACGGGCGCAGGCCCCAGCCGATCGCCAGCCAGATCGCGACCACCAGCAGCGGCACGCCGATCAGCGTCGGCCACAAGGTGTGGCTGACAATGCGCTGAATCAGGTCCTGACGCACATCGTCGCGCTCACCGACCCAGATCAGGAAACCCTGCTGCGGGTCGGCCAGGAGGAAGCCGCACCACTCATGCCCGTTCTCGACCAGATCATGCGAGCCTTCTTCTGCGGGAGGCGCACTGAGCAGCGGCGCTTCGGCCGAACGCACCAAAAGCTCGCCCGACGTGCGCCAGACCTGAAACGTCAGCCGGGTTTCGTACGGATGGGCAACGCCACTGGTGCCGACCCGGCTCATGGCCTGATCGAACGCCTGATAAAGCTTGTCCAGATCCTGCTCACCCGCAGCGCGCTGGCGCAGCACACCCTGCAACAGGCGCGCGCTCTGGGCCAATTGCGCATCGTAGACTTCTTCGATTTCGTGATGGCTGTCGCGCAGCGCGAGCAGGCTTATCGCCAGGTTGCCGAGCAGCAACAGCACCAGCACCGGGACCAGAATGCGCGCGCGTACCGAGGTCATGCCTTGAGCTCCAGCAGGTAGCCGACGCCGCGCACGGTGCGGATCAGTTCGGTGGACAGTTTCTTGCGCAGGTTGTGAATCAACACTTCCAGAGTGTTGCTTTCGACCTTGTCCTGCCAGCCATACAGGGTATTGGACAAGCGCTCGCGGGTGACCACCTTGCCGGGGCGGATCATCAATTGGTGCAGCAGTTGATATTCCATTGGCGTCATCGGCACTTCGCTGCCCTGAAAACTGACCTGCTGCGAAGCCGGGTCGAGGCTGATGCCGGCGTGTTCCAGCAACGGCTGCGCACGTCCCTGGCTACGCCTGAGCAAAGCCCGGACCCGGGCTTTGAGTTCATCGACGTCGAACGGCTTGATCAGGTAGTCGTCTGCACCGGCGTCCAGACCGGCAATACGGTCGGCGGTGCCGTCGCGCGCGGTCAGGATCAGCACCGGCAGGGCAAGCTCTTCGGCGCGCAACTGGCGCAGCAGATCGAAACCATCCATGCGCGGCAGGCCGAGGTCGAGCAGCAACAGGTCGAAGGGTTCGCTGCGCAGGGCGTGCAGCGCGCTCAGCCCGTCTTCCAGCCAGTCCAGCGTGTAGCCCTCGGTGTTCAGGGCCACACGGATGCCTTGGCCAATCGCACGATCATCCTCGACAAGAAGCAGGCGCATAGGGTTGTGACCAATGAATAGGGTGAGAAGGGCGCCATCATGCCGTCAGCAGGCAGCGTCGCGAAGTGCCGTGTGTCCGGGAAGATGTTACGAGCTGTTGCGTATTAAGCTTTTCCTAAGACTGGTTTCGCACAGTAGCGGCTCCTTAACTGCCTGTGAGTATCTGTCATGCGTAAAGTCCTGCTGGTTTCCCTGTTGCTGGCCAGCCCGCTGGCCCTTGCCGGTCCGCAATGCACCACCGCTGAAAAGTCCCAATGGCAGGATCAGGCCAAATTCCAGGAGCAGCTCAAGGCTCAGGGTTACGAGATCAGCAAGTTCAAAGTGACTGACGGCAACTGCTACGAGATTTACGGCTTCGACAAGGACAAGCGCAAGGTCGAGATCTATCACGATCCGGTCACTGGTAAAGCGGTCAAGACCGAGATCAAGTAATGAACCGGGTTTCCCTGCGCCTGTGGGACCCGCTGGTCAGACTGTTTCATATCTCGATCGCGGGTGTTTTCGTTGCCAATTACTTCTTCAATGAGGCGGGTGACGACTGGCACGTCTGGCTGGGCTATTACGCGGTTGCCTGGCTGGCGGTGCGAGTGGTGTGGGGATTCATCGGACCAGCCAGCGCGCGCTGGAGCGATTTCTGGCCGAGCCCGGCGCGCCTGCGTGCGCATGTCCGGTCGCTGATCAACCGGCAGCCGGTACACAGGCTCGGTCATTCTCCGCTCGGTCCGCTGGTCATGGTACTCATGATGGCGCTGATCTTCGGCATGGGCCTGACCGGCTTCCTGATGGAGGAAGTCGATGCCTTGTGGGGTGCTGACTGGCCTTTGCAGGCTCATGAAATTCTCGCCAATACATTGTGTGCCCTGGTAGTGCTGCACATGGCCGCGGCCATCTTCGAAAGCTTTCAAGTGCGTGACAACCTGCCCTTGTCGATGCTGACAGGCAAACGACGTCCGTTACCTGAAGATCGCCATCGCTGAAACCACCTCCTTGCCCTTCATCACAGTGATGCCTCCTGATGCGTGTTATTTCCCAAAACCTGACTGCATGGAGCGCAGGCCTGATTGTTGTAGTGATTTTTCTCAGTGCATGGCTAAGCCATCCACAGCACCGGATATCTGCCTTTGTCGTGAGCACCGCACCGGTCGATGCTGAAAGTGTGGCACCCAAGGCATCCTACATTTCGCGTTTCGCGTCTTCTGATCTGGACGATTTCGTGCATTCGTCAGCCGTGACGGCATTGCCTGGCGGCGACCTCATGTCGGTATGGTTCGCCGGTTCTCGCGAAGGCGCGGGAGACGTTGAAATACGTACCTCGCGGTTCGATGCGTCCAACGGTGAATGGGGCGGCGAGCAGGTCCTGGCGACCCGGGCGTCCACTCAGTCAGGTACTGGCAAATACATCCGCAAACTGGGCAACCCGGTGATCGCGCTGGCTCCGGACAATCGCCTGTGGCTGTTCTACGTGTCAGTCTCGGTCGGCGGCTGGGCGGGCAGTACCGTCAATGCCATGGTGTCCAGCGATATGGGGGCCAGTTGGTCGCCGCCGTGGCAGCTGGTGACATCGCCGTTTTTGAACATCAGCACGCTGGTACGTGGCGCGCCGGTGTTTCATACCGACGGCTCGATCGGCCTGCCGGTCTACCACGAGTTTCTCGGCAAGTTTGCCGAATACCTGTATCTGAGCGCAGATGGCGAAGTCATCGACAAGTTTCGCATCAGCCGCGGTAAAAATTCCCTGCAGCCCACCGTCGTACCGTTGGACGGCCAACGCGCCGTAGCCTTGCTGCGTTATGCCGGCGAGACGTTTCACCGGGTACTGGCCAGCCGTACCGAAGACGGCGGTCAGACCTGGAGCGAGCCGCAACCGCTGACACCCAGCAACCCCAACTCGTCGCTGGCCGCCGTCGGCGTACCGGGTAAGGGCTTGCTGGTGGCGTTGAATGATCTGCGCGAAGGTCGCTTCAAGCTCAGCCTGTACAGCACCGACGAGCAGATGAAGGTCTGGCGGCCGCTGCCGGATCTGGACAAGTCACCCGATCCGCTGGGTACACCGTTTGCCCTGGAAGCCTACAAGGCTGCCATCGGCGAAGGCTTTCGCGCTTCCAGCGGCGCACGTCGCCAACCGATGGAAGCCGAGTTTCTGAGCAATCTGGACCAGCGTGTCTGTTCCGCGCAGGGGTGTGATTTCGAATACGAATACCCGTACTTCATCCGCAGCCCGGACGGCCTGTATCACCTGGTCTACTCGTGGAATAACACCTTCATCAAACACGTCAGCTTCAACGAGGCCTGGCTGGCGGAGCAACTTTTATGATCGCTTTGGGATTGGCTCATCTGGCGTTTGCCTGGACCCTGTTTGTGCTATTGGCTCCGCTGACCGCATCGTTATGGTGGCGCTGTGGCCTGCTGGCAGCGACCTCGCTGTTGAGCGTTATTTCATTCGACGGTTTGTCGATGGCGTCGTACGCTCGCAGCCTGACCGACGATCTGGCAATCAGCAGTCTGGTGGTGCTGGGCTGGCTGACCTTGCAGCGATTGGGTGTGCTCAGACCGATGGCAGTGTCCCGGCGATGGGTGATGCTGCTGGTGTTCGCTGTGCTGGCGCTGACGTTGTATCCGGCCACGCTGGGTCTGACTTACTTCGACCCCTACCGCTGGGGTTACAATCCGCGACCGATGATCATTATTGTCGCCGTTATCGCGTTGGGGCTGGTCTTGATGCGTAATGCGCTGGCTGTGGTGATGCTGGCTGCTGCGACGCTGGCATTCACATTTCGTATCAAACCGTCGGAAAATTATTGGGATTACCTGATTGACCCGCTTCTCGCCCTGTACTGCTGCGGGGCTTTGCTGAGCCTGGGCATCCGTTTTGTTTATCGCCGGGCAACGGAGTCGCGCCGTTCGGCCACTCTGTCTGCTGGCAATGTCTAGAGGAATGACGATGAGTTGGTTGCAATCGCGACACCTGCACTATTGGCTGAGCGCGGTCATATTGGTATTCCTGCTGTCGGCGTTACTGAGGGGGGTGTTTTTCTTCGGATTTTCTGGCGTCGAGCCGGGCGCCCTGTTTACCCATGGCGAGGTTGCGCAGACGCTGGGTATCGGCGTGCGTTTCGACCTGCGTCTGGCGCTGCTGATACTGCTGCCGGTCGCAGTGTTGCTCTGGTTGCCGCGCTGGAACATGGTCAGCCAGCCGGTCTTGCGCTGGCTGGCGCGAGGCTATCTGATTGTTGCGCTGGCTGTTCTGACGATGATTCATATCGTCGACTTTGGTCATTACGCCTATCTCGGGGTCAGGCTCAACGCCAGCGTGATGCGCTATCTGGAGGATGCGCAGATTTCCCGGGACATGCTCTGGCAGACCTATCCGGTGCTGTGGATCACTGCCGGCTGGTTGCTGACCGTTGCAGCGCTTGGCTTGGCGCTGCTCAGGCTTGAACGTGTCACTCTGGACCGCCAGGCCCGGCCGCTCAATCGCTGGTCCGTGGTCTGGGGTTCGGCACTGGTGGTCTGTGCGACCTTTCTCGGTTTGCTGGGCCGGGTCGAGAATCTCAATCTGGAAAATCCCGTACCGTTGCGCTGGAGCGATGCATTCTTCTCCGGCAACAGCCAGGTCGCGGCACTGGGGCTCAACCCGGCGCTGTTCCTGTACGACACGCTCAAGGTCTCCCAGTCCCACTTCGATGAAGCCCAGGTGCGCGAGCACTATGAGTCGGTCGCGCGCTATCTGGGTGTCCAGCAGCCAGATGCGCAGGCCTTGAACTTCAAGCGTCACCAGCCTGTGCAGCCTTACCGAGTGCGCAGCGAGCGGCCGCCGAATGTCATGTTCGTCATGCTTGAATCACTGGGCACCAGTGCTGTCGGTGCCTACGGCAATCCGCTGAACCCGACGCCGAATCTGGACCACCTGGCGACTCAAAGCTGGTTCTTCAAGCACTTCTATGTGCCGGTGACCGGCACCGCAAAAACGGTCTGGGCAAGCATCACCGGGGTGCCTGATGTGACCCGGCAGGAAACGGCCACGCGTCATCCGCTGCTGACCCGTCAAAACACCATCATCAATGACTTCAAGGGCTACGAGAAGCTGTACATGATTGGTGGCAATTCCGGTTGGGCCAACATGAACGCGTTGATCCGCCGCAGTATCGATGACGTGCGTCTTTACGACGAGCGCGACTGGAAGTCGCCGCAGGTGGATGTGTGGGGGATTTCCGACCTGGATCTGTTCAAGGAGAGCGACCGGATTCTGCGCGCGTTGCCAGCTGACAAACCGTTCTTCGCCTACGTACAGACCGCTGGCAATCACCGGCCATTTACCATCCCCAAAGACAACGATGGTTTTCAGGTCAGCGACAAGACACTGCAGCAGGTCCAGGCTGCCGGTTCGCGAAGCGTGGAGCAATACAATGCGGTGCGTCTGCTGGACTTCAATATCGGTCGGTTGATGGAACTGGCCAAGGCGGGCGGTTATTACGAAAACACCATCTTTGTGCTGTTTGGTGATCACAACACACGCATTAGCCAGATCCCGCACATGGCCCCGGCGTTCGAACAACTGGGGCTGGAGAGCAATAACGTTCCGCTGTTGATTCATGCGCCCGGCCTGCTGGGCACCCGGGTAGTCGATGACGCGGTCGGCCTTGCGGATCTACTGCCGACACTGGCGGGAATGACCGGTATGCCATTCACCAGCGGCACGATGGGCCGTGACATTCAGCAGCCCGCCCCCGAAGGCGAGCGTGTGGTGCCGTTGGTACTGCGTGAAGGCACGTTCCCGCTGATTGGCGGTGTTACCCGTAACTACCTGCTGCAAATGGAGCACGATGGCAGCTCGCCCACGCTTCACGATCTGTCTTCCCCCACGCCGCTGGATAACGTCGCCGAGCAGAACCCGCAAGAGTTCGAGCGGCTGCGTGACCTCACTCGCGGTCTGCATGAAACCTCGCGAATGATGCTGTATCAGAACGTGCGTTGATCACCCGAACCGCGCCAGGCGCAGGATATTGCGCAAGCCTATGGTCAAGGCCGTAAGCTTGCGTAATGATGGCATCTGTATTTGATGATGTTAAAGTGCTTGCCAATGTGAACCCTGCACGGATTAAAGACGTACATGGCGCTGTTTTCGACTATCGTCACCAGTCAAGAGCAAGTTCTTCGGGCGGTATAAATAGCTGACCGAGACACTGGCTATTTTTCTGGTGGATTATGGTATTTCATCGCTAATACCGGAAAAAACTGTCGGATTTTGCTTCGAATCTGTATTTTGGCGGCCTGTTTTCGCTCGGATGCGTTTTTTGTCTATTGCACACTCAAGAGCCTTCCTGGATGCCGGCAAGTTTTTCATGTGTTACCCCGCCGAAACTGCTTGATGCACTGCGTGCTGAAACGAGTCAGCTTCACGTTAAGCTCGAAAAACGCATGCCGTTTTTTTCACCCGCGCTGGATCATGCTCTTTACCTTCGCTTGCTTAAGGCTTATTACGGCTTTTATGCACCGCTTGAAGCTGCATTGCACGACAGTGCCTTGATGCCTGCGGAGCTTATCCCGCAAGATCGGGTCAAAACCGCTGTGCTGGTCGAGGACCTGCGTGCTCTGGGTCTGTCTGATGACGACATCAGGCAACTGCCTCGCTGCGAGCAATTGCCAGCAGTGGATACGCCCGGTTCATGCCTGGGAGTCATGTACGTCCTTGAAGGTGCAACGTTGGGCGGGCAGGTGTTACGGCGCGAAATAAACAGGCGACTGGGTCTGGATGAGCAGAGTGGAGCGGCCTTTCTCGATGTTTACGGTGCCGATACCGGGCCACGCTGGAGGGCGTTTTTGAACCACCTGGATGCAGTGCCGCGAGAAGTTGTTTTTATTGACGCCGCAGCGTTTGCGGCGCAGTCCACATTTGCATGTTTCGAGCAATGGCTCGATAGTCAAGAGGTACTGCTATGAGCCAACTCGACAAGGACGCTTTTGAAGTCCTCCTGGCCAATTGTGCGGATGAGCCTATTCAGTTTCCCGGAGCCATTCAGCCTCACGGTCTGTTGTTCACTCTGGAAGAGCCAAACCTGACGATCCTGCAGGTCAGTGCGAACGTGCAGAGCGTGCTGGGCCATGCACCCGAACAGGTTCTCGGTAAAGGCCTCGAGCATGTTCTGGGGGCCGGCTGGGCCGAGGTGATCAGAAGCGCCAGCGCTCATGATTTGTTCGTTGATGCGCAACGCTTGCTGATGACGGTCAATGGCATCGAGTTCGAAGCCTTGATGCACCGCAATCAGGGGGTACTGGTTCTGGAACTCGAGATTCAGGACAAGGACGCGCAAGCGGTCAGTTATACCGAGCGCACTGGCAACATGGGCCGTATGTTGCGTCAGTTGCACGCTGCGAGTGATCTGCAAACGCTGTATGAAGTCAGTGTCCGCGAGATCCAGCGTATGACCGGTTACGACCGGGTACTGATCTATCGTTTCGAAGAAGAAGGCCATGGTCAGGTGATCGCTGAAGCGTCTGCACCCAGCATGGAACTCTTCAACGGCCTGTTCTTTCCGGCGTCGGACATTCCCGAGCAGGCGCGCGAACTGTACCGCCGCAACTGGCTGCGCATTATTCCTGATGCCGATTACACCCCGGTGCCATTGGCGCCTCAATTGCGCCCCGACACTCAGCAGCAACTCGATCTGAGTTTTTCGACGCTGCGAAGTGTTTCGCCGATCCACTGTCAGTACATGAAAAACATGGGCGTGCTGTCGTCCATGAGTGTTTCGCTGATTCAGGGCGGCAAGTTGTGGGGCCTGATCAGTTGCGGGCACCGTACCCCGTTGTACGTGTCCCACGAACTGCGCAGTGCCTGCCAGGCGATCGGTCAGGTGTTGTCGCTGCAGATCAGCGCGATGGAAGCGCTGGAAATAAGCCGTCAGCGAGAGGCGAAAGTCAGGGCGCTCGAGCAATTGAATCTGGCCATGGCCGAGTCCGAAGAAAACGTCTTTGACGGTCTGGCGCAGCAACCACAGTTATTGATGGATCTGGTAGGCGCGAGCGGCGTCGCCATCATCGAAGACCGGCAAACGCATTGTTTCGGGGCCTGCCCGGAGGTTTCGGATATACGTGCGCTGCACACATGGATGATTGCAGGCGGCGAGCCGGTGTATGCCAGTCATCATCTTTCCAGCGTCTACGCGCCCGGGGAAGCTTACCAGCCAGTCGCCAGTGGTGTATTGGCCATGAACTTGCCCAAACCTGTGGATAACGGCGTGATCTGGTTTCGTTCCGAGGTCAAGGAAAGCGTCCAGTGGAGCGGTGATCCGAACAAACCGCTGAACATGGAAAGCTCGGAAGGCGGTATGCGCCTTCGGCCGCGCACATCGTTTGAAATCTGGAAGGTCGAAATGACCGGGATTGCGCCAAAGTGGAGCCATGGCGACGTATTTGCAGCTAACGACCTGCGCCGCTCCGCGCTGGAAAACGACCTTGCCCGCCAGGTGCGCAAGGAGCAACAGGCCGTTCGTGCCCGTGACGAACTGGTAGCGGTCGTTTCCCATGACCTGCGCAACCCGATGACGGTCATTTCCATGCTCTGCGGAATGATGCAGAAGTCGTTCAGCTCCGATGGGCCACACACCTCGCGGCGTATTTCCACGGCAATCGACACCATGCAGCAAGCAGCCAGCCGCATGAATGTGTTGCTCGAAGACCTGCTCGACACGTCGAAAATCGAAGCAGGCCGCTACACCATCACACCGCAGCCACTGGAAGTCAGCCAGATTTTCGAAGAGGCCTACACCTTGCTGGCTCCGCTGGCGTTGGATAAATCCATCGAGATTTCCTTCAATGCCGAGCCCGACCTCAAGGTCCAGGCCGACCCGGAGCGCCTGTTTCAGGTGCTGTCTAACCTGATCGGCAACGCCATCAAGTTCACCCCGAAACTGGGCAAGATCGGCGTGGCGGCGATGTCCAACGGCACTGAAATCGTGTTCACCGTGCGTGATTCCGGCGAAGGCATCCCTCCCGAGCAATTGCCGCACATCTTCGAACGCTACTGGACCGTCAAGGAAGGCAACCCGACCGGCACCGGTCTGGGTTTATACATCTCCCAAGGCATCATCAAGGCACACGGCGGTGAACTGGCTGCGCAAAGCCGGGTGGGCGAGGGCAGCGAGTTCCGCTTCACGGTGCCAATCGCAGTTTGATCGCTTTCTCAGGCTTGCAGTGTGTGTCGGCTCAAGCCTGAGTTGCGTCAGCCCTGATGCCAGTTAGTGGCTTTTTCGATGTATTCAGCGTTCGCCGGAAGTACCTTGCGCAGAAACGCGAGGTACTTGTCCATAAGCGCCTTGCTGGGAAAACGCGCGGCGAATCCGCTGGTTATATCCTCGCAATGGATAATGACCATCAGACGTCTGTGATCAACCGTGACAAATTCATGCAAATGCCACGGGGCGGTTTGTCGATGGTGGACGGGGTTTTCCCAGTTCAGCAGTTTGATGGCTGTGATAAAGGCCATCGCCACTGGGCCGATCAGGAAGAGCAATGATCCGGTGAGAAGGGCGACGAGGACGAATGCCAGGATGACGAAAATAGCGATGCCTTTGAAAAGTGCGGAGGCGAAGTCGGGGTAGTGGAGGTAATACTCGACTGTGGCACCGTCGGTTTTTAGGCTGTAGTTGTAGATGGTTTTTTGGCGGATGAGCAGGCCTACGAAATAGGCAAGAATACCGGCCAATGCTAATAAAGTTCCCACTAATGAGTAGAGGCTATCTGAAAACATTATCCAGCCTCCCCACATATAAAGTGTGCATCCTGTTATCGCAAGTGTTTTGATCTTCCAGTTCAGAGCATCTCTACCCTGTGGCAAGGTTGGGTTGTTTTCTTGTTGAGTCATAATGGCGTACCCTCTGCGACTTCTAGAGCCAGCGTACCGACCCTGTTTGATGCCTTCACTTCAAGTTCCACAGCAGCCAATCCATCAATAGCGGTATCACCTCTTAGGCCAAGCTCTATCTGAAACAGATAGCTTCTATCGTCTTCGCCAGGGCTTAAACGACTGGCCGGATACCAGATTTGCAGCTCAAGATATGTCGCGTCCTTGTTCAGTGGCACCCAGGTTTCCCAGATGAGGTCTTCATTTTCTGGTGGCATAAGAGGATAGGTGAAGTCTTCACTCGCTTTGCCAGCTTGCTTGTTGGTAAGCGTCCCGAACTGTTCGGCCTTCCTGAATTGCCCGCGGTCCAGAAAAGCTTGATGCAGTGGGTCGTCCATTTTTTCTACAGGTAGCACTCCCCATTGTCGCTTGCTGCTGACTATGTTGAAGTGCACGGACTGCCCGGGTAATAGACTTGGCAAGCGCACTTGTACTCCTGCGCCATTTTGTAGCGCTACGCTGTAGTAATATCGGGTGCGATTAAGCAACCACTGGTTTATGCAACCGAGCAGCCAGATAGGGTGAATACCAGAGATCTCGTGGTTCGGCCTTAAGGGAGTGCTTATTGAGGTCGGCAACGGGGCTACCATTTCCAGGCTTTTTCCGTGAACTCAGTTGTTGGGGGGAGCACGGTGTGGAGAAACGCGAGGTATTTGTTAAACAGCACCTCATGCTGGAATCGGGCCTCAAAGCCTAGTGTGACATCCGTGCGGTGTGTGACGATCATCAGCCGTTTACGGTCGACGGTCACAAAGTTGTACTCATCCCAAGGCAGGCTTTGTTCATGGTGAATGGGGTTTTCCCAGCTGAGTAGCTTGAGGGCTGCGATACAGGCGATGGCTGCCGGCCCGACCAGGAAAAGCAGTGAGCCGGTGAGAGCGGCGATGAAGACGAATATCAGGATGACGGCTATGGCAATGCCCTTGAAGAAGGACGAGGCGAAGTCGGGGTAGTGAAGGTAGTACTCCAGGTGGGCACAGTTGGTTTTTATGGTGTAGTTGTAGATGGTTTTTTGGCGGATGAGCAGGCCTATGAAGTAAGCCAGAACCCCTCCAAGGGCAAGTATCAAGCCCGCTAGTAGAGGCGGGTTTTTTAAAAATACTTTCCAGCCCCCCCAAATAAAAATTGAGCTCCCGGTCAGATGAATTGCGGCAAATATGGACTGCGCTATCATGATTTCTTTAGGTGATTTAGCCAGCGTTTTTATTTTCCAGTTTAGAATGTCTCGGCCTTTTAGCAGGCATGGGGAGGGCGTCTGTTGAGTCATAAAGGAGTACTCTCTGCGACTTCCAGAGTCAGGGTGCCAATTCTGCTTGATGCCTGTACTTCAAGCTCCACAGCAGCCAAACCATCAATAGCGGTATCGCCCCTTGTGCCAAGCTCCATCTGAAACAGATAGCCTCTATCGTCCTCACCAGGATTGATCAGATTGTTCGGATACCAGATTTGCAGCTCAAGATACGTTGCGTCCTTGTCGAGCGGCACCCAGGTTTCCCAGATGAGGTCTTCGTTTTCAGGTGGCATGAGAGGATAGGTGAAATCTTCACTCGTCTTGCCAGCTTGCTTGTTGGTAAGCGTCCCGAACTGTTCGGCCTTCCTGAATTGTCCGCGGTCCAGAAACGCTTCATGCAGAGGGTCGTCTATTTTTTCTACAGGTAGCACTCCCCATGGTCGTTTGCTGCTGACGATGTTGAAATGCACAGATTGCCCGCGTAACAGATTGGGTAAGCGCACTTGTACCCCCGCGCCATTTTGTACGGCTACGCTGTAGTAATCGCCTTTGCCAAGGTAACGGTCTTCGTAATGCACGGTGCTTTTTGCATGGACCTGCGGAGATAATTGAATTTCCATCAGCGCGCGCACTTCTTCCTGCTCACCTTCGGCAGTCTCAGCGTAACGATAGGCTAGGGTTCTCGACCAACAGCACTTGCGTAGCCACCAGCCAACACTGTCTTGCTTGAAATAATTCAGGGCCATCGTAGCGATGAGATAAATAAAACCAGTTGCCATCAAGGCTACGCTGAACCAAGGATTCATCGCGATAATCGTAAAAACACCAGCGGGAAAAATGCCTGCCAATAACTGGGCTGCAGAACCCAATCCCATTACCAATACAGAAAATCCCTTAATGCCAATTCCGTATTCTTCTCCTGATGTTTTTGCTTCGTGAAAATCATCTGTGATACCAAATAGTTCAAGCGTAACTGCTGCTACCCCAAACCCACCCATCGCCACCATCGAAACCCTGAACCCACGTATTGCATTACCCCACGTCGCATTTCCCTTGGTTTTCCAATACGCACTGGACCTGTCCAGAATTGCCACATTCTTGCCGTCAATCAGCTCCGGCGTCGCATCCCTTATTACGCTCCACGGCGCTTCAACAAACACCGCCATCAACAGATTGAAGCTGTAACCCAGTCCATACGTGACCTTGCCAATATCCTTGGCACTGAAGTCTCCATCACGAGTAACGTCCCGGTAAGTGAGCGCGGTATTGATGAAGTTGAGCATGATCACACCCCAGGTGATCGAGCCCGCAGTGCCGCCGAGTCGGTCGGTCCAGCGTTTGGCTTGGGCCAGCCAGTCCTTGGCCAGGGTTTTGCCGGACTGGAAGTACTGGCGAATCTCGTCCTGCAGTAATTTGGCGTATTCGTTGTTCTGGAAGTCGAGCAGAGCGGGGATGCTCAGTTCGTGGACGCGCAGTTTCTGTTTATGGGCGTGCAGGTTGCGAGCGGTGCTTTGGCGTGTGTTGTAGGCATTCGGATATAGCCACCGGCGACGGGTATCGCTGATCTGCTTGTTGAGGACCTGCCACTCGCGTATCCACTGTTTGAGCTTGGTGAATACCTGTTGATCGACTGCAATACGCGCCTTCGAATCAAGCAAAATCTGGCCAATCAACAGGGTGCGAAGCAACGCGACGATGTTCTGCTGTTTGCCCAGGGCCATGCGGCTGTCGATGGGTACCCAGGCCAGCAGGATACTCTCGAGCGTTGCCTTGCCTGCGCCACTGGCCAGTTCGCCGAGGGCTTTGAAGGTGCCCTGAACGGGCTGCTTCAGCGCCTTCATCCACGGCTTGTCGGTAAAGCCCTGGTGATTGAGGGCGCCATTGAGTTCGCCAATACGTGTAGCCAGGTTGGTTACGTCGCCAAGGCCGTTCAGCAGCGCGTCGGCCTCCTGGTGCAGTGCTTGTTTGAGGGCGGGTGAGAAGCCGTAGCGCAAGGTACCAAACAGCGTGCTGGCGTTGGCTTCCTGCTCGGCCAGCCAGGTGGTGGCTGCGCTGTCCTGGGCGTAAATGATCTGCAGGTTGAGCATGATCGTTTGCAGGTACAGCAGCTGTGTTGGACGGGTGGTATCGATAAACAGCTGGAGCGGGTCTGTGCCGATATGTGTTGCCCAGAGCTGAAAATCGCGTTGAGTGTCACGCACCTGTTGCAGCAGTGCGTCTCCGCTTGGCAGATGCTGTTGAAGATACTGACGCGCGCCGCTCAGATCGACCTCGCGTCGCCATTTGTGGCGATCTTTCCAGGCCTGCGCAGCCTCTTCGGTAGGGACGCTGCCGTAACGCGCTTCGATCGATTTGCGCATGTCCAGGCTTTTGAACATGTCCGGCAGCAGCAGAAAATCTCCGGGAACGTTGCTGCTGCTGATCTGTGCCTCTTCAAGGATGCATTGCTCGAAGTACGCTTCGACCTCGCTCAGGTACTGGTGCGTGCGAGCCGCATTACCGCGCACCGACGCTGGCAGTTTTTGCGGGTCGCTCTCGGCACCGCACAGTCCGGAGACAGTCTGGGCGATCTGGATCTTGTGTTCGTGCTCGGCTTGCCAGTCGCGAAAAGCCGCCTGATCAGCGGCCAGTTGCATGCCCAGATCATTGAAAACGGCCAGCGGGTCATCAAGGGCGATGAGCAGGGAACTGTCCTGATCGTCGACGCTGCCTTGCCAAAAAACATCAGCACCCAGTGGTGCCCATAACAGATGTGTTTCGGCGTCTTCCGACAGCGGGCGAGCAGTGGGGATCGCCGAGTCAGCGAAACGGCCGTCGTCGGCAACATGGCCCTTGTCGATGTCCGCCACGGCCTCGGCGATACGGTTCAACGGCAGGGTGTCCGGCTCGGCCATGGTGATGCAGTAGCTGGCCAGATCCAGCGCTTTCATCCACAGCGCACGGCTTGGGGCGCTGGAGCGCATATGCTCGCAAACTCGCCATGTCCATTGCTGCGGGGAAAAGGCGATGTGCAGTGTGTTACGTCGCGGGTAGAGCAGAAAGGGCTTGCCATCACTGGCGCCACTTCGCTGGTCATTGCCGATCTGCGCGTCCGTCCAGACAATGCGGCTCAGATGGCCGTTGTTTGCTGAGGCGACATATTCATGCAGCGTCCCGGCCGTTTCGTCGAACACATAGACGTAGCCATCGTACAGCTGGCGAAGGGTGTAGCTGCGTGTTTTCAGTGTCGGCATCAGCGCCCATTTGCCCTGTTTCGGCAACGGCTTCAGTTGCTCCGGCGCGGCGTCGTAGCGGGAGCGATCCAGCGCGTAGCGCACCGGCACGATGGCGACGTTCGGTCCTCTGAAAGGACAAAGGCTGGTGGCCGTCGCCGGAGTCTTGGGGAACAGTGCGGCGCGTCGTTGCTGGTGCGTGCCGTGCTTATCGGTCATGTGGGAAACTCTCTGCGCAGAAACGGGCAATTTCGCCCGCTGTATGCAGAAGTACATTCCAAGATGCATGCCGACAATTTTTTATCTATTTAAAACAAATAGATAGCGTTTAAAGGTTTAAAAAAAGCTCAATGGCCAGACAAAAAATGCGAAATATTGCGCAGGCTTTTGCGCATGTATGCGCAAGCTCGTTTAGGTGCTGGAGGGCTTTGTGTATGGGGCGTGACCAGTTTCAGCGGTCATGTGATGCGCAAGAATTTGCACATCACGGTTTTATGCTATGAGCGTGAAGTCAGCCGGGCAGGGCAATTTCCACCTGAATGCTTTTGCGCGCCTTGAAAGGGGCGAGCAGTGACTCGTCATCCACCGGGTTGGTGATCAACGTCCAGGGCTGGCGTAACGGTGTCCAGTGCTGCTGACGCGCGCGGCCCAGCTTGGTGATGTCGGCCAGTACGAAGACCTGTGCGGCACGCGCCAGCATGTTTTCCTTGAGGTACGCCTGCTCGGCGCTGGCCTCGCACAGGCCCAGTTCGGCCACCACGCCGTCGGCACTGATGAACAGTTTGTCGGCGCTCAGGTGTTCCAGCGCTGCCTGCGCCGCCACGCCATAAGTCGACATGCTCGATGCCCGCAGTGTGCCGCCCAGCACGGTAATACGGCCATCGGGTATCAGCGCCAGATCGCTGAGTGCCAACAGGTTGTTGGTGATTACATGCAACCCGCGGCGCTGGTTGAGAATGTGCGCCAGTGCGCTTGTGCTGGTGCCGCCTTCAAGAAACAGCGTGTCGTGATCGTTGATATGCGCCAGCGCGGCACGGGCGATGTCCATTTTTTCCTGGCTGTGCTGGCGGCTGCGCTCTTCCAGCGAGGTTTCCGGTTCGCGCTGGCCGACATGCGCCGCACCGCCATAGGTGCGCAGGATCAAGCCATCTTCGGCCAGGGCTGTGAGGTCGCGGCGTACGGTGGCTTCCGAGACGCCCAGTTGGGCGCACAGCTCGTCCACATTGGATTTGCCGGAAAGAACCAGTTCGAGTATCGCTTGACGACGGTTGGCGACTTTCATTACAGCCCTTGCATTAAAGCCTGGAAACGGGATGCAACCTTACAACGACGCACCGCCGCACACCACCAGGCTTTGCCCGGTAATTGCACCCGCGTCGGGGCCAAGCAGAAAGGCCGCCAGACCGGCGATTTCATCCGGTTGCACAAAACGGCCGATGGGCGGTTTTCGCGGTGGCGTGCCACTGCGTCCGGGGGCCAGCAACATGGGCGTTTCGGTGGCACCAGGGGCGATCAGGTTGACGGTGATGCCGCGTGGTGCCAGTTCGATGGCCCAGGAACGAACCATGCCTTGCAGCGCCGCTTTGGTGGCAGCGTACTGACTGCGTCCGGCGGCACCCTGCATGGTCCGGCTGCCGATCATCAGAATCCGCGAACCGGCGCGCAGCCGTGGGTACAGCGCGTTGACCATGTGACTGGCAGCGGCGACATGCAGATGCCACATGGCCTGGCCATCGGCGTCGTTCAGATCGCCCAGCGGCGCGGTGCGCATGAAGCCTGCCGCATGGATCAGCGCATCGATGTGTGGCGTCTGTTGCAGCGCCTTGTCCAGCGCGGCGAAGTCATTGAGGTCGCACTCGCGCCATGTGAAGTTCGGGTTTTGCAGGTCCGGCGCACGCCGGCTCAGACCGGTGACCTGCAGGCCCTTTTCCAGCAGGCGCGTGACAATGGCTTTGCCGATGCCGGAGCTGGCACCGGTGACGAGTACGGACTGAATCGGTTCGGGCATGACATGGGTTCCGCAAAGGTGTCGATTGGCAACAGGCCAATCGACGCGGGTGGGTCAGCGGATCGCGTTCAGCGGCAGGTGAACATGCTTGATCTTCTGCCGGAAGTAGGTGAACGCGACGTGCAGGCTGCCATCGGCGGCCTGAATGATGCTGGGGTAGGAGAACTCGCGATTGAGCTTTTCCTGCGAGTTGTTGGTCAGGCAGAACCCGTCCCCCAGCTCCAGGTCCAGCCGGGTCGGCCAGCTGTGCCCGCCGTCGCGGGAGATCGCCAGGCTCATCGGTGCGCGGGGGATGCCCCACACCGCTGCCTTGCCGTCCTGACGTGCGCCCGGTGTGACGCGGTCGTCGCCCTCATCCTCGATTTCGTCGTACAGCGAGGCCCGGCGCTGGGCGTGGCCCTCGGCACTGACCGGATTATAGACCAGAGCCAGTTCGTCGGTCGCCAGCTTCACGAACTGGATCGACGAATTGTTATTGGGCAGTTCGGTCGGCGTCGGGGCGCTCCAGGAGCGGCCACGGTCGGTTGAGCGGCTTCTGTAGATAAAGTCTGCCCAGCGGCTGCGGAACAGGCCGAGCAGGCTGCCATCCGGCAATTGATGAACATTCATGTGCACGCTGCCGGTGCTGTCCGGCACGTCATGGCGAGACCAGCTGTGGCCCTGATCGGTGGAGATCATCACCGCGCTGACATCATGGTTGCCAACCCACTTTTCGCCGGGCCCGGTGATGCAGTACCAGACCGGCAGCAACCAGTCGCCGTTATCCAGCACCACTGGCGGCTGGCGCACAAAGGTGCCGGGCTCGTCGAACAGGGTATCAATCGGCCCCCAGCTTTGGCCGTTATCCAGTGACAGACGACGGCGGATGATGGCGGTCTCCTGATTGCCGGAAATCTGTGCTGTCCAGATCAGCCACAACGGGCCACCGGGTGCCTGGAACAGAATCGGGTTCTGTTCCGAGCGGGACGCATCTTCGGACATCTTCTGCGGCTCGCTCCAGACGCCGGTGGCCGGGTCGCGGCGCGACAGCAGCACGAAGATGTCGGCCATGCCCTCCTGAGTACCGGCGAACCAGGTACACAGCAGCGTGCCGTCGGCCAGCTCGTGCAGGTTCGCGGCATGGTTCTGCGCGTAAGGCGTTGGCAGGAATGCGTCCTGGCGGGTATCAGCGGTTGGCATGAGGAACCTCGGTTTGAGCAGGTTTGGACGACGCGGACTGCGGCAGCAGTCGCTCGATGGCAATGACGATAGCCGGTGTCACCAGCGCGATATACATGTTGTCGATGCCGTAGGGGTTGTTCAGCAGATACCAGACGCTGGTGGTGATGGCTGAAGCGATCAACCCCAGGGTAGCGCCTCGGCCCGAACCGAAGAACGGCAGGTAGATCGCGATCATGGCGACCACGGCAATCGACAGCCGCAGGGCACGGGTAAAGAACGACAGGTTAAGGATCTCGGGCACGAAGAATACGAAGAACAGCGGCACGAAACCGATCACCAGTGCAATCAGGCGGGTGGTTTTGAACTCCTGATCCACCGACGGCTTGCGCCACGGCACGTAGAAGTCACGGACCACCAGCGAGGCGATGGCCAGTGCCACGGTGCTGACGCTGACGAAAATCGAGGCAACCAGCGAGATGGTCACCACGCCAGCCAATACCGGGCTCATCGATTGCAGGAAGATCGGCAGGGCGTACAGGCTGCTCATTTCCGGGTGCAGGTATTTGGAGGCGACACCGATGAAGCCCAGCGCCAAGGCAATCGGGATGCACAGCAGCGAGGCGTAGAAGGTCGAGCGGCGTGCCGCGTTCTGATTCTGGGTCGAGGAGATGGCCTGAATGATGAACTGCGTGGAGAAAATCGCGCCGACCGTGCCGATGATCCAGGCCATGATTTTCGAGCCGCCGATGGCCCCGTCCCACGTGAAGTAATGCTCGGGCATGTTCTGCACCACGGGGCTGAAGCCGCCGGTCATTTTCAGCGCCACGCCCAGCACGATCAACACACCGATGTATTTCACGCCGGTGTGCAGGATGCTCATGTAGGCCACGCTTTTCAGGCCGCCAAACACGTAGTACAGCGTGCTGATGATCGCCGTGATGAACGCCGCGGTGGTCAGGTTGATTTTCAGTACCGTGGCAATGGCTGCCGCGCCGCTGACGTAGTTGCCGACGTTCACCAGCAATAGCGCGTAGATCATGATGATCGAGACCGCGAGCTTGGTGGAGGTGCCGTATTTTTTGGCGATGAAGCCGGAAATGGTGAATTCGCCGGAGCTGTACAGCTTGCGCGCCATCAGCAGGCCGAATAGCGGGAAGCCGATGGCTGCGGCGATCACTGACCAGGAGGCGGCAAAACCGCTTTCGAAGGCCGCTTGTGCCGTACCGACCGTAGACTTGGCGCCGATGAATTCGGACATCATCAGCACGCCGACGACGAAGGCGGGCATGGTGCGCGAGGCGACCATGTATTGCTCGCTGGTCTTGCTGCGCAGGCGCATGCTCATCCAGGTGGTTATGACGATATAGACGACCACCATGCCGATGATGATCGAGGTGTCTTGCGCGTTGAAGGTATCCATCAGTCTCGCTCCATTGTTGTTGTTCTGGCGCGTTATGGGGTGCCGCTGGGGATCGTTGGGTCAGTACCGGTAACGACCTCAGACGGCGATGGAATTGCGGGTGTCGCGTTTACGGGTTGCCAGCTCCACGGCCTGACGCATGGCTTCGATAAGGCTGCGTTCGTCGGCAATGCCTTTGCCGGCAATGTCGAAGGCGGTGCCGTGGTCTACCGAGGTACGAATGACCGGCAGGCCGATGGTTACGTTGACGCCGGCTTCCAGGCCCATGACCTTGACCGGGCCGTGACCCTGATCGTGGTACATCGCAACCACCGCATCGAAGTCGCCACGTCCGGCGCGGAAAAACAGCGTGTCGGCGGGCAGCGGGCCTTCCACACGCCAGCCGCGGGCGTGCAGTTCATCGATTGCGGGCTGAATCTTGGTGGCTTCCTCGCCATAACCGAACAGGCCGTTTTCCCCGGCATGCGGGTTGATGCCGCACACCGCGATCAACGGATTTTCGATACCGGCGCGGATCAGGGTTTCCCGGGCGCGTTCTATGGTGCGCTTGACCAGCCCTGGCTCGATCCGCGCAATGGCGTCGATGATGCCGATGTGCGTCGTGACGTGAATGACGCGCAAGGTCGGGGTCATCAACATCATCGAGACTTCTTCGATGCCCAGCAGGTGCGCGAGCATTTCGGTGTGGCCGGGGAAAATATGCCCACCTGCGTGCAGCGCTTCCTTGTTCAGCGGGGCAGTGCATATGGCGTCCAGCTCACCGGCCTGAGTCAGTTGCACGGTGCGCTCGATGTAGCGGAAGGCTGCATTGCCGGCCACCGCTGACAGTTTGCCGTAGGGCAGGTCAGCGGGTATCAGGCCCAGATCGATGCAGTCCACCGTGCCCTGGGTGAAACGGGCTTCTGCAGGGCTGGCGATGCTGTTGACGCGCAACTGGCTGCCGACGATGCGGTTGGCGTCTTCCAGGCGTTGGGCATCGCCGATCACCAGCGGACGGCAGGTGGCGTACACCGAGGCGTGGGTGAGCATTTTCATGATGATTTCCGGTCCCACCCCGGCGGCGTCGCCCATGGTGATACCAATGACGGGACGTTCAGACAGACGCTCAGACATAGGAAGCTTCCTCGTTGAAAGGGGTGCCGGTCGCAGCCGGTGCGTGGAGCATTTGCCAGGCGGTGAGCAAGGTGTCGGGGTTGCCGAACCCCCCGGCTTTGGTCACGACATTGAACGTGTGCTTGCCCAGTCGGGCCTCGGCCAGAACCACGCCGGTGGCCAGTTCGCCAAACAGCGTCAAGCGTTTGATATCCGCTGCAATCAGAATGGCTCTGGCGGTTTCGCCACCGGTGGCTACCACTGAACCGGCATGGGGCAGGGCGGGGGCCAGCCACTGCGCCAGCGCGTTGCTCAATGTGGCCGCCTGCGCCGGGTCGCGTTGTTGTTGATCGAGGCGTACCAGCACATCTCGCCCGGTAGCCAGATGCTCTTGGGGTTGCAGGTATGCTGCGGCGCGCTCGGCGTGCGCATCTTCATTGAGTAACATTGCCGGTTGCAGTGTCAGGCACAGTGGCTTGCTGGCCTGTGCGAGTCGGTCGGCCTGGGCCTGGGAATGCCGGGACATGCTGCCCACCACGGTCAGCACCGGAGAACGCGGCTCGACCTTGATCGGCAAGGCTTCGGCCAGCTCGAAGGCGTGCGGTAGATGGCGAGCCAGCCCGGCCGAGCCGACCCAGAACAGTTCTTCATGCCAGGCCACCGATGCCTGGGCCAGTTGCAGCAGATCACTGTCCAGTTGTGCATCGCAGACCAGCGCCTGCACACCCTGTTCAAGTGCGTTGCGCAATGTGGTTTTGAGCCGTGAAGAATCACGTAGGGTGTCCAGGCCGAGCCACTGGGTACGCAGGCCCTGCGCGACAAACAGATCCAGCAGGTTGCCGGTGCCGTGCAGGTTCTCGTTGCGCCAGACATCGCTCTGATCGACTGGCACACCGTCAATCAATTGCACGCCCTGAACGGTCGTGCGTTTCATGGCCGGGAACGCCGGAGCGACCAGCGCCATGCCGCGCAGGCCTTGCAAGGCATCGACCTCACTGGCGACGTTGCCGCGCAGTGTGGAGTCGATTTTCTTGTACAGCGCCATACCGATTCGGGATTGCTGTTGCAGGGCTGCGCGGTTCTGTTCGGCGGCCTGTTGCGGGTCAAGGCGACGTGAGTCGGCATCAATGGCGATCACCCCCGACAAGTCTTTGGCATTGCCGGTCAGGACCACATGAGTGTCGATCCGTGAAGCAAAGTCCGCTGCGCAATCGGCTGCCCCCGACAGGTCGTCAGCAATGATCAGCAGGCCCGGAAATTCGGCGCGGCTCATGGCAGCAGGCACCGATACAGTTGCTGGATATCATCCAGGCTGAGGACTTTGGGGTTGTTGGTCATCAGGCGTGTGACCTTGGAAGCCGCTACCGCCATGTCCGCCAGATGCTCTTCGGCAACCCCGAATTCACGCAGGTTCTGTGGGATGTTCAGCACCTGGGTCCATTGGCGAATCTGTCCGATCAGCTTGTGGGCAGCGGTCTCGTTACTGTCGTCCTGCTGTGCCACGCCGCAGACCAGTGCCGCACGCTTGAGGCGTTCGGCGCAGCTGTCCAGGTTGAAAGCCATCACGTGAGGCAACAGCATGGCGTTGGCCACGCCGTGGGTGACGTGAAACTTGCCACCCAGCGGGTAAGCCAGTGCATGCACCGCTGCGGTTCCGGCGGCGGTCAGCGCCAGGCCCCCATACATCGAGCCCAGCAGCATGTCGCCACGTGCGCGAACCGATTCCGGTTGTTGCCAGGCTTCGACAATGCTGCCTGCGATCAGGCGCATCGATTCCAGCGCAAACGCATCGCTGATCGGGTTGGCCTTGGTGGAGATGAAGGACTCCAGCGAGTGGGTGAAGGCATCCATGCCGGTCGCGGCGGTGATCGGGCGCGGCAGGCTGAGGGTCAGCAGCGGGTCGAGAATGACCAGCGTCGGCAGCAGATGACGGCTGACGACGCCTATCTTCAGTTCTTCATCGGGCAGAGTGACGATGGCATTGGGCGTCACTTCCGACCCCGTACCGGACGTGGTCGGGACCAGCACCATAGGCTTGCCGGGGTGAGTCACCTTGTCGATGCCCAGCAGGTCTCTGAGCGGTGTGTCGTTGGTCAGCATGACGGCGAACAGCTTGGCGGCATCCAGCACGCTGCCCCCGCCAATCGCGATCAGGGCTTCCGGGGCGTGCGGCGCGACATCTTCGCGGAATACCCGCTCGATATTTTCCAGCGTCGGTTCGATTTCGACGTTATCAAGCATGTGCACACGGATATTCTGCGCACTGAGTTGCTCGGTGACGCGCTGGGTAACCCCCAGGTTATGCATGGCGTTCTGAGTAACCAGAATTACGCTTTTGACCGGCACATCGAGCAGCGGCAGTTTTTCGCTCAGCAGGTCGAGGCTGCCGGGGCCGTGGAGCACATGTTTCACAGTCTGGAAGTGGTAAGTAGCAGACATCGCGATTACCTCAGGCTTGGCGGTAGACGGCCAGCAGCTTCTGGAGTTTTTCCAGTGCGGCGGCATCGAGCGGCTGCACGGGCGCACGGCACGGGCCGACCGGGACATTGAGCAGTTGCGTTGCGGTTTTCAGCACCACCGGCATGGTGCCCAGCGCGAAGGCATCGCGCAGCGGGCGCAGGGCTTCCTGCGCGGCACGGGCCGCTTCGTGGTTGCCTGACTGGAAGTTGTTCCAGATCGACATGACCACCTCCGGCACGGCGTTGGCGGTTGCGGCAATAGCGCCGTCACCGCCAGCCAGCAGGTTCCAGTAGATCAGCGAGTCGGTTCCGGCGAACACCGCAAAGTCGTCGCTGCGGTACTGCATCATCTGCACCAGTGCGTCGAAATTGCCGGCGCTGTCCTTGATGCCCTTGATCTGCGGATGCTGGCTGAGGGTTGCCACGGCACCGATGCCGATCGACATGCCGGTCTTGGCCGGGATGTTGTACATCATCAGCGGCAGCTCGGCAGCTCGGCAGCTCGGCAGCGTCGGCGATGGCGGTGTAGTGCTTGATCAGTTCGGACTGGCTGATGGCATTGAAGTACGGCGTGATGATCGACAGGGCATCTGCGCCCACATCAATCATCTTTTTGTTCATTTCAATCACTTCGTGCGTGGCGAACGCGCCGGTACCGACCACAACCGGCACACGTCCTGCCACGGCTTCGACAGTGATTCGAGCAATTTTGAGTTTTTCCGATTCGGAAAGGGTGAAGAATTCGCCATTGGTGCCCAGTACGAAAAGCCCGTGAACGCCTGCATTCAGGAGGTTTTCGATCAGATTGCGCAGGGCTTGCTCGTCGAGTTGCTGATCAGCGGTGAAGGGTGTGACCAGAGCTGGGATGATGCCGCGAAATTGCATGGCCAGGTTCTCGTTTTATTTTTAGTAAAACGATAATGATTGAATCAATCATTTCTGGCAAGCGTTTTGATCGTTTTTTTCATTTTTCGGTAGGGTTTCTGCCTGAAAGTGACAGGTTCAATCAAAAAGCCAGGCACATGGCCTGGCTCAAGAGAACTGTGTCGTTAAGTTCAGGCGGTCGCCGCAACCTTGCCTTTCGATTGACGACTGACTCGCAAGGCCACCAGGCTGCCGACGATGGTCAGCGCGGCCAGCGAGTACAGCGCAAGGGTGGTCGAGCCGGTCTGGTCCTTGATCCAGCCCACCAGATACGGGCTGAGGAACCCTGCCATCTGGCCGATCGAGTTGATCAGCGCCAGCCCGCCCGCTGCAACGCTGGCGCTGAGCAGTGCGGTTGGCAAGGGCCAGAACATTGGCAGGCTGGTGAGGGCACCCATGGTCGCGATGGTCAGGCCGAGAATGGCGATGATGGGCATTGTCGCGAAGTTGGCGGCGATGATCAGGCCCGTGGCGCCCATCAGCATCGGCACCACCAAATGCCAACGGCGCTCATTGCGCAGGTCGGCGGAGCGGCCGACCAGCAGCATGAACACGCCTGCCATCAGGTAAGGCACGGCGCTGATCCAGCCGATCACCAGGGCATCGCTGAAACCGAGGTTCTTGATGATTGACGGTAGCCAGAAGTTGATTGCGTAGACACCGCTCTGAATGCAGAAATAGATAAAGCCCAGAATCCATATGAACGGCATGCTCAGCACCGAAGCCACCGAGCTTTTACCCTGCACCGGACGGCTCAGTTCATCGTTGGTGATATCGGTCTTGACCCGCTGACGCTGCGCGGGCGTCAGCCAGCGGGCATCCTCGACCCTGTCGCACAGCAGAACGAAGGCCAGCACACCCAGCGCCACGGTAGGCAGCCCCTGAATCAGAAACATCCATTGCCAGCCGGCCATTCCGCCCTGGCCCGCAGCGAAATGGTTGAGAATCCATCCGGAAAAAGGACCGCCCAGCAGTCCGGAGACCGGAATGGCCGACATGAACAGTGCCATGATCCGTCCGCGACGCTGGTTCGGATACCAGCGCGAGAGGTACAACACGATGCCGGGGAAGAAGCCGGCCTCTGCCATGCCGGTCAGAAAGCGCAGGACGTAGAACTCGACTGGCGTGGTGACGAACAGCAGGCAGGTCGAGAAGATGCCCCAGGTAATCATCATCAGGCCGATCCAGCGGCGCGGCCCGAAGCGGTTCAGCGCCAGATTGCTGGGCAAGCCGCACAGCACGTAGCCAATGAAGAAGATACCGGCACCGAGGCCATAGACAGTCTCGCTGAAACTCAGGGCGTCGAGCATCTGCAGCTTGGCGAAGCCGACATTCACGCGGTCCAGGTAATTGAACAGGTAGCAGATGAAGATAAACGGAATAAGGCGCAGGGTGATACGACGGTAGACATGATTGCCGTCAGCGTCGCCCGCCTCTTGGGTCGAGGTAGCGGTCATGGCGTGTGTTCCTCTGTGCTTGTTGTTTTTATGCAGCTATGGAGCTGTCAGGTGCACTGCCGATCATAGAGTGGTGCCCATGAAAACGCTTTGGGGTTTTGCACGGCTGTGGAGGGCGTGCGTTGTGTGATTGCACAACGCAGGGCTCTGCGCTGGCGTGCATTGCATTGCATTGCATTGCATGGCTGCGCATCCTCTTGGCGACGCTGCTCAAGACCGGACGCAGAGCTCACTACCGCTATCGTGCGACGCTCGGCGTCGGCATGCTTTTCAGGACGCTCTGCGTCCTCATACGCAATAGGTGAAATACGCTACTCAATCGCCTCATACGGCAAGCCCACATAATTCTCCGCAATGGTCCTGCGCCCGGCTTGCGAGCCGACGTAGTAGTCCAGTTCGGTTTGCTGGATGCGCTGGCTGAACGCATCGGTGTCGGGGAAGTTGTGCAGCACCGAGGTCATCCACCAGGAAAAACGCTCGGCCTTCCACACGCGGCGCAGGCAGATTTGCGAATACTTTTCCAGAAGGTCGGTGCGGCCCTCGCGGTAAACCTTGAGCAGAATCCGGTACAGCGTGCTGACGTCACTGGCCGCCAGGTTCAGTCCCTTGGCGCCGGTAGGCGGGACAATGTGCGCAGCATCGCCGAGCAGGAACAGGCGACCGTACTGCATGGGTTCAACCACGAAGCTGCGCAGCGGCGCGATGCTTTTCTCGATGGACGGGCCGGTCACCAAGCGGTCTGCCAGATGCTCGGGCAGACGGGCTTTCAACTCGGTCCAGAAGCGTTCGTCCGACCAGTCTTCGATTTTCTCTTCGGCACTGACCTGCACGTAATAGCGGGTGCGAATGGCCGAGCGCATGCTGCACAGGGCAAAGCCACGCGGGTGATTGGCGTAGACCAGCTCTTCGTTGACCGGCGGCGTGTCGGCCAGCACGCCGAGCCAGCCAAACGGGTAAACGCGCTCGAAGATTTTCAGCGTTTCAGACGGGATCGATTGCCGCGATACACCATGGAAACCGTCGCAGCCGGCAATGTAGTCGCAGTCCAGGCGCACGGTTTCGCCGTCTTTCACGAACGTCACATAGGGACTGTCGGTCTTTGGATCGTGGATGTTCACGTCAGACGCGTCATAGACAGTCATCGCACCTGCTGCTGCGCGCGCGGCCATCAAGTCGCGGGTGACTTCAGTCTGGCCGTAGACCATCACGGTTCTGCCACCGGTCAGGGTTTTCAGGTCGATGCGCTCACAGCGCCCGTCGAAGGCCAGCTCGAAACCGTCATGAATCAAGCCTTCGGCGTCCATTCGTTCGCTGACGCCTGCTTCACGCAACAGGTCGGTCATGCCTTGCTCAAGCACGCCGGCGCGGATGCGCGAGAGGATGTAATCGGGGTCCTTGCGCTCGACAATCACGTTGTCGATGCCGGCACGCTGCAGCAGTTGGCCCAGCAGCAGCCCTGAAGGGCCTGAACCGATAATGGCAACCTGGGTTTTCATGGCGATGGTCCTGTTTTTGATCCCTGCCAAGTGTCATCAGCGGGATATGATTGTTTTTGTCTCCTGCATTTTTAATGGATGCCATCGAGATAAGAAGGCAATATTCGACGCATTATCTGGACTTTTCGAGGGTCCGGACGGGAGAAGAACACATGGCCAGACCTGCCACTGCAACGATACCGGTGTTCAAGCTTTACGGGGAAACCGCGGCCTGGCCGACCCCGGACCTGATCCATTGCGAGTCGATCCCCGAGCGCAGCAAGATGCACGAATGGGAGATCAAGCCGCATCGCCATGGAGATCTGGTGCAGTTGCTGTATGTGCAGTCCGGCAGGGCGATGCTCAAGGTCGAGGATGTGGTCACCGAGGTCGAGACACCTTCGCTGCAGGTGGTTCCGGCGTTAAGCGTGCACACCTTCAGGTTTGCCGAAGATATTCAGGGGCACATTCTCAGTCTGGCCAAACCCTTGGTGGAGCAGCTTGAGACGGCACTCGACAGCTCGGCAATGCGCACGACACGGTGTTACGAGCTAGGGGCGGACAGCCATTACGTTGATACGCTGTTCAGCGCCATCGCCCGTGAGTACCGGCAGCCCAGGGCTGGTCGCGATCTGATGCTGCATTCATTGATCAACGTGCTGGTGGTCTGGCTCAGTCGGCGCAGCAGCGAGCATGCTGGCGAAGAAATTCACGCCATGGACCGCGGCCGTGAGCATTTGCAGGTGTTCATGCATCAGTTGGAGGCGAGTTTTCGCGAGCACTGGTCCATTCACCGGCATGCGCAGGCCATGGGCATCAGCGCCGCGCATTTGAATTCGCTGTGTCGGCGCCTGTGCAACCAGTCGGCCTTGCAGATCATCAGCCAGCGGCTGTTGCTGGAGGCCAGGCGCAACCTGATCTACACCACCATGACCATCAATCAGGTGTCCGACAGCCTCGGGTTTTCCGAACCCGCTTATTTTTCGCGCTTCTTCAAACGCGCCACCGGGCAGTCGCCCAAAGCGTTTCGTCAGCAGAAATAGAAACGGGGCGCTCAAGGGCGCCCCGTTTGCCTGCCGGTTATTGCCGTGGGATCAGGCCACGACCTGATAACACGGCACGTAGGCCGCGCCACCGGGCAACTTCATCCGGTGCTGATCGACAAACGCCTGCAGCAGCTTGTCCAGCGGCCCCATGATCGAAGGATCGCCTTGAATCTGATAAGGACCGTGCTCCTCGATCAGGCGAATGCCCTTGTCCTTGACGTTGCCCGCGACAATCCCGGAAAACGCCCGGCGCAGGTTGGCGGCCAGCTCGTGAGTGGGCACGTCGTGGTTCAGTTGCAGTTTCGACATATTCTCGTGAGTGGGATCGAAAGGGTGCTGGAAGCTTTCCTCGATCTTCAGCAGCCAGTTGAAGTGAAACGCGTCATTCCGCTCGCGGCGGAACTGCTTCACTTCTTTCAGGCCCTGAGTCATCTGCCGGGCGACGTCTGCCGGGTTGTCGATGATGATCTGGTAATGACGCTGCGCTTCTTCACCCAGCGTGGCACCGACGAACGCGTGCAACTGTTGCAGGTACGGCTCGGTATTTTTCGGACCGGTCAGGATTACCGGGAACGGTACGTCCTTGTTGTCCGGGTGCATCAGAATGCCAAGCAGATAGAGGAATTCTTCAGCCGTGCCTGCGCCACCGGGGAAGATGATGATGCCGTGGCCAACGCGCACGAAGGCTTCGAGACGTTTTTCGATGTCCGGCAGGATCACCAGCTCGTTGACGATCGGGTTGGGTGCTTCGGCCGCAATGATGCCCGGCTCGGTCAGGCCCAGATAGCGCCCGCCGACAATGCGTTGCTTGGCGTGGGCAATGGTCGCGCCCTTCATCGGGCCTTTCATTACGCCAGGGCCGCAGCCGGTGCAGATATCCAGGCTGCGCAGGCCCAGTTCATGGCCGACTTTCTTGGTGTATTTGTATTCTTCAGTGTTGATCGAGTGACCACCCCAGCACACCACCATCTTCGGCTCTACGCCAGCGCGCAGCGTGCGGGCATTGCGCAGCAGGTGGAACACGTAATCGGTGATGCCCTGAGAATTGCTCAGGTCGATGCGCTGGCTGTCCAGTTCGCTTTCGGTGTAAACGATGTCACGCAGGGCGCTGAACAGCATCTCGCGGGTGCTGGCGATCATTTCACCATCGACAAACGCATCGGCCGGAGCGTTGAGCAGCTCCAGGCGCACACCGCGGTCCTGCTGATGAATTCGCACTTCAAAGCTTTCGTACGCCTCAAGAATGGTCTTGGCGTTATCAACGTGGGCGCCAGTATTGAGAATGGCCAGGGCGCACTGGCGAAACAGGGTATAGGTGCTGCCTGAACCGGCCGCGCTGAGTTGCTGCACTTCGCGTTGGGACAGGGTTTCAAGGCTGCCTTTCGGGCTTACGGTGGCGTTAATCACTTGTCTTGGGATCATTCTATTTTCCATTAGAGCGATGCAGTCGAGCATCAGGATGGTGAACATTGAGAACATTCACCCCTGTGGAGCCTTTTCTACAGCACTTGGCCGGGAAAGCAAACGCCGGACCGCAGACGTCCCCTGTTTGAGCCTTTGTGCGCCATCGCAGAATTGAATCGACAAGCGAATTCTTTTGAAAGCAGGCACTTGCCCGGGATGACCGTGCGGCTGAATTTTGACGCGGACAACGGGCAATAGTGAACCTGACCCCGTTAACGGAGTCTGTTAGCTGATGGACTTTCTGGACGGCCTGCACGAAACGGATCATCAGGTGCTTTTTAAGCGCGCCTGATAGGCAGACATTCCGTCCGGGCAGGAGTTGCAAAACCTTTGATCTCCTGCCGCTCCCATCCTTAGCCGGCCCGTTAAACGAGGCTTTATTTTCATTTCAGATAAAGATAATTATCGCCATGTCTCGTCATTTCTCCGCACTTCTTTCCCGAGCCCCTGGCCTGTTCGCTGTTTCGCGTCGCTTGCTCGGCGCAGGCCTGTTTGGCGCTGCATTGACCGTTGTCGTTCCTGGCAACGCGCAGGCCGCAGGCAGCGATCGCTGGGTCAGCGACAGCCTCACCACCTACGTACGCAGCGGACCAACCGATGATCATCGGATTGTGGGGACGCTGAAATCCGGGCAGAAGGTCGAGCTGCTCAGCTCTTCGGGCAAGTTCAGCCAGGTGCGCGGCGAAGGCGGTTCCACGGTGTGGATCCCCAGCACTGACCTGCAGGAGGTGCCTGGTCAGGCCGAGCGTGTGCCGCAACTGACCCAGCAGGTCAGCGAACTGACCGATCAACTGGCAGGCATCGACAATACCTGGAAGACCCGTGTGCAAGGTATGCAAGAGACTCTTGATGCGCGCAAGAAACTGGTCGACGAACTGGAAGCCCGCACCAAGACCCTTAACGATCAACTGGCTGATTCTCAGGCCGAATTGCGTGCCACTCAGGCGCGGCTCGGCGACGAGAACAAGCAGGTGATGATGCGCTACATGGTCTATGGCGGCAGCATTGCCGGTGCAGGCCTGCTGGTGGGCCTGATCCTTCCGGCGTTGACCAAGGGTCGCAAGAAGAACGATGGCTGGGTGTAAACCTGCCCGAAACACCTGTTCATGCCAGCGCCGCGCGCTGGCATGAGCGAAAGGTGATGAGCCTCCGCTAAAACTCCCTTCCTGCTCCTGCAATTACGATCCAGCTCGCAAAATGTCTGCATGCCTGCCGCCCGGACAATGCGCGAAGTTGATGTTCGTTCTACAGTTTCTGCCCGTATGGTCGAAAAACTGAGTGTTGCCCTGAACCGCGTGGCTTGTTGCGGGGAGGGCGGCAACGGCGAACTGTGTTATGGCATGTTGCCATCAGTTATTATGTGCGTCCTGAAAAATGGGCTGCCGAGTCGGGTCTGAGTGGTTTTCAGGCCGTGGGTCTCATATTTTCACCCTCTCCTGTGCAGGAATCCGGATGCTGGCGTACAACCAAAAAAGCTTTCTTATCGTTGATGACTTCTCTGACTTTCGCAGTTCAGTGCGGTCGATGCTGCGTGAACTGGGCGTCAAGGAAGTGGATACCGCCGACACCGGCGAGCAGGCGCTGCGCATGTGCTCGCAAAAGCGTTATGACTTCGTATTGCACGACTTCAATCTGGGTGATGGCCGCAAGAATGGCCAGCAGGTGCTGGAAGACTTGATGGTCGAGCGGCTGCTGAGCTACGAAAGCGTGTTCATTATGGTCACCGCCGAAAACAGTCAGGCGATGGTCATGAGTGCGCTTGAGTGGGAGCCGGACGGTTACCTGACCAAGCCGTTCAACCGTGCCGGGCTGGCCCAGCGCCTGGAAAAGCTGGTGCAGCGCAAGACCTTGCTCAAGCCGATTCTGCAGGCCCTCGACCGGCGCAAACCGGCCGAGGTACTGGCCGCGTGCAACAAGCTGATCGAGCAGGACCCGCGTTATGCGCCGTTGTGCTTGCGCTACAAGGCGGATGCCTTGCGGGACCTGAAGCAGAACGAGCCACTGGAAGCTTTTCTCAAGACCATTCTGGCTGATCGTGCCACGCCGTGGGCCTACGGCGCGTTGGGCAGTCTGCTGCTGAAACGCGGCAAGACTGCCGAAGCGCAGGCCGTCTATGAGCAGGCAATCAAGGCGTTTCCGGCCATGCCGGCGCTGTTCGACGGCCTGGCTGATGTGCTGGTGGCGCTTGGCGATGCCAAGCGGGCGCAGACGGTCCTGGAAAGCGCTGTGCGCCTGTCCCCTCTGGCAGTCCGTCGACAGAAGCTGCTGGGCAAGCTGGCGCTGGGCAACGAGGATTTTGAAAGTGCCTCCAAAGCCTATCGCCAGGCGGTTTCCCAAGGCCAGCATTCGCGCTTCAAGGACCCGGAAACCAACCTGGGTCTGGCACATGCTCTGATCAGCAAGGGCGGCGAGCAGGGGCTGGATGCGCGCACGCGTGTCGAGATCAACAACGCCCTAGTCGACGTTGCCAAGGAACACACCGACGACGAAGGTCTGCAAGTGCGCACCCGCCTGATGAAGGCTGCCAGCCTGCAGCACTCGGACCCGGAAACCGCAGCCAAGCTCACCGAGCAGGCCATGGCCAGGCTCGATGGCATGGAGCAGGTGCTCAGCGCAGATGCCGCCCTGATGGTGGCTGCGCAGCTCAAGAAACTGGGCCAGGAAGAAGCGGGTGCCAGTGTTTTGAAGAGCTGTGCTGAAGCCTATGGCGATGATCCTGCGGTGATGAAAAGCGTCGCCAGCATGACCGACGATCCCGCGATTCTGGGCGCCAGCAAGGCTGCCGTCGATTTCAACCTGCAAGGCGTGCGCAGTTACAAGGCCGGCAACCTCACCGAGGCACAGGCGTTTTTCCGCAGCGCCCTGGGCTTGCAGCCGAAGAACATCAGTATTGTGCTGAACATGGTGCAGTCGCTGCTTCATCCGGGGCAGAACCTCGGGCAGGCCGGCATTGACGAGTGCCGTGCCAGCCTGACCGTGCTGGGCAAGATTCCGGAAAGCGATCCGCGTTATGAGCGTTACCAGAAACTCAGGGAGAGGGCGTTTGGCGCATGAGTGAAGAGACAGAGCAGGGCCTCGACTTTTCGATGGTGATCGCCTCCACCGTACATGACATGAAAAACTCGCTGGCGACCCTGACACAGGCGCACAGCGAGTGGCTGGCGAAGCTTTCCGGTCATCAGCGTGACATGCCGGAACAGGGCGTCATCGACTATGAGTTCGCCAACCTCAACGGCATGCTTGTGCAGTTGCTTGGCCTTTACAAACTCGGGGTCAACCAGCTGCCGTTGCGTCCGGATTACCATGAACTGGACGACTTCATCGAAGCGCAGTTGGCGCACCATCAGGACGTGCTGGCCAGCCGCGGTATCGCCGCGCGCTATGAAATCGATGAGATGAGCCCCTTGGGCTTTTTTGACCGTGAACTGGTGGGCTCGGTGGTCGGCAATATCATCGTCAATGCAATCGGTTTTGCCCGCGAGCAGATCGTGATCAGCATCGGTGAAGAAGGCGGTCAGTTGAAGATCACCCTCAATGACGACGGCCCCGGTTACCCGGCGTATCTGATCGAGCGTCAAACCGAATACGTGCAGGGCATCAATCAGGGCAGTGGCAGTACCGGCCTGGGCTTGTACTTTGCTGCGCACATTGCCCGGCTGCATGTGCGCAACGGCATGCGCGGGCGAATCGAAATCGCCAACGGCGGCGTGCTGGGCGGGGGAATGTTCAGCATTTATCTGCCCTGAAACCCGAACTGCAATTGCTGCGAAATATGAGACAGCCGCGCACCAGCATTATATTGACGCGGTGCCGCGCACTTGCGTTATCCCGTTGTCGATAAGCCTGTCATGTTTTTGACTTTCGTGTCCTCAATGCCTGCCTTTTGCCCCTGTCCAGCCCGATAACAGGGGCTTCCCCGTGTGCTCAATGGCTTGGTTCGATTATTGCTAACGTCCTGTCAGGCGCAGGCTTTGGTCGGCGCGCGTTTTAATCCAATAGCAGGCTGTCCGGGAGCATCGAGATGGAAGACAAAGTACTTAAGCTGATCGAAGAAGCGATGGAAGCAGGCGAAGGCACCTTGAGCAAAGGACAAAGTCTGGATTGGGACTCCATTGCGGTCCTGACCTTCATGTCGCTTGCGAATGAACGGCTGGATAAGAACCTGTCGGCCAACCGTCTCAACGCTTGTAAGAGTGTGGATGACGTCATCGGTCTCGTTACAGAGTCATAAGCGATCAGGGGTTTTCCAGGCGGTGCCGGTCAGCCCTGAAGAGGAACGTTGGGTGGTGAGTAATCCGTTTTCATTAAGCGGCAAATTGATCATGGTCACAGGTGCCTCTTCCGGCATCGGCAGCCAGGTTGCGATATGGCTGAGCCAGCAGGGCGCCCGGGTGGTACTGGTTGCCAGGAACACCGAACGGCTTGAAGCAACAAGGCGCCAGCTTCACGGTGAGAGTCACGGGGTCGAGCCTTTTGACTTGCTTGACGGGCACGCAGTCCCGGCCTGGATGAAAACCCTGGCCAGCACCTACGGGCCTTTCGACGGGCTGGTGCATGCTGCCGGTGTACAGATGCCGCTACCGATTCGAGCCCTGGCAATCGAGCAATGGGAAATGGTGTTTGCCACCAACGTGACCTCTGGCTTTTCGCTGATAAAGTCATTCAGGCAGAAAGGCGTCTTCGTTCAAGGGGCCAGTATTGTTCTGCTTTCATCGGTGATGGCTCAGGCCGCCCAGCCTTCCCTGATGGCCTACTGCGCCAGTAAAGGCGCAGTGGAATCGATGGTCCGCGCTGCGGCACTTGAACTGGCCAGAGACGGAATAAGGGTCAATGCCATTGCGCCGGGCATAGTGCGAACCGAAATGACCCGCAAGCTTGAAGATCTGGTCGGTATCGATTCCATGGCCGTGGTTGAGCAGAAGCACCCGCTGGGGTTTGGTGAGCCGCTGGACATAGCCTATGCGGTCAATTACCTGTTGTCTCCGGCGGCTCGCTGGGTGACCGGAACAGCGATGGTTGTGGATGGAGGATACCTGGCGCAATGAATGCCAATAGATTGCTCATCGTAGGTGCCGGCGCTTTCGGCCGTGAAGTGCATGCTTGGCTGACGGATTGGGTGGAGAACAATCCGGGATGGCTCATCGCCGGATTCATCAATGACGGCCCGGGCTCAACCGAGCGCTTCGACCATTATCCGCCTGTCGTTTCGACGGTGGACGGCTACCAGCCAAAGCCCGAAGAGTATCTGGTCTGTGCGATCGGCGACCCGAGCGGCAAGCGCCTGGTCGTGGAAAAACTCCTTGCCAGGGGCGCGCAATTTTTCACCCTCATTCACCCCTCGGTCATCATTGGCGAAAATGTTTCCATTGGCCAGGGTGCGGTGATCTGTCCTTCAACGGTGCTCACGGTCGATCTTCGCATCGGCGCATTTGTAACCCTCAATATTGGCTGTCTGGTGGGGCATGACGCAGACATCGGCGACTTCTCCACCTTGAGCGGGCATTGCGATATCACTGGCGGTGTCGTGCTGGAGGAGGGTGTTTTCATGGGGACGCATGCCAGCGTCCTGCCAAAGGTAAGGATCGGCAAACAGGCTGTGGTCGGAGCGGGTAGCGTTGCAATACGCAATGTCGCCGCTGGCACTACAGTATTCGGTGTACCTGCCACACGCATATCGGGGTAACGCTCATGGGCGCTCATGCCAGGATCGTGAACATAGAATATGAACTGCCTGCTCATTCGCTGGACAATGAAACACTGGCGCGCGAATTTCCCGAATGGGATGTCGAGAAAATCTTCTCGAAGACCGGTATTGGCGAGCGGCGCATCATCGACAAGGATGAAACTGCGTCCGACCTTGCGTACCGCGCCTGCGAGAAGTTGTTTCTCAACGGAGATATTCAGCGCAGCGAAGTAGACGCGTTGATTTACTGCACGCAAAGCCCGGATTATGTATTGCCCGCCACCGCCTGCATTCTGCAGCACCGCTTGCAGCTCCCCACCCACTGCGCCGCCTTCGATTTCAATCAGGGCTGTTCAGGCTACATTTACGGACTTGGCATCGCCAAAGGGTTGATCGAGTCAGGGCAATGCCGGAATGTGTTACTGGTGACGGCGGAAACCTACAGCCGCTACATTCATCCGCAGGACAAAAGTGTTCGTACCCTGTTCGGTGATGCCGCGGCCGTGACCCTGCTCAGCGCGACTGAGGGCGGGCCTTTCCTGGAACGTTTTCGTTATGGCAGTGACGGCTCCGGGGCGGAAAACCTGATGGTCCCGATTGGTGGTGCGCGAAGGCCCTCGGCGGAAAACCTTCAGCCTGCCGAGTATCAGGATGACGGTGGCAGCGTGCGTACCGATGCACACCTGTACATGAATGGCCCGGCGATTTTCGAGTTTTCCATGACCCGCGTACCGCAGTTGTTCGCGTCGTTGTTCGATGACGAACTGGGTGTGGCCGATGTCGATCTGTTCGTGTTTCATCAGGCCAACCACTTCATGCTGGATGCCCTGCGTCGGCGTTTGAAGTTGCCGGTCGAGAAGTTCGTTTCTGCCTTCCAGCACTGTGGCAATACGGTGTCGTGCACCATTCCCATTGCGCTGAAGGAATCCTTGAACCGCGGTACGCTGAAACCGGGCGACCGGGTTGCTGCGGTCGGGTTCGGGGTGGGCTATTCGTGGGGGGCGTGCGTCATACACTGGTAAACATCATCGCTCTGCGTCACCGCCCGGACGCAGAGCTTGTTGTTGGTTTTAATCCTTTCTGATCAGCCCTTCAGCCAGGCATCGCGCCAGGCTTGCAAGTGATCGGCCTCAAGCATCCAGTTATCAACGACAGCCTGTCTCAAGGCATCGCCCTTGCGTGCGCACTCATCCAACTGATCAATGTGTTGCTCGATGGTACTGACCCAGGCATTCGTCTCGTTTTCCACCCGAGTGACGGGCAGGTCTTCAGGCACGCTGAGCACATCACTGCAAATGACTGGAAAACCGCAGGCACCGAACTCCAGCAGGGCCACCGGGCTTTTGCTCGTATTGATCAGGTTGGATTCTGCAGGCGCCAACACCAGATCCAGGTTCAGACTGGCCAGCGTCCCGGGGAACAAAGTGCCCTCCACGGGCGAACGCAGTTCATGAATATAAGGGCGTAGCCAGCGCGTGCAGGGTCCCATGATGACCCACTCCACACGGTCTGCCAGCGCCTTGATGACTTCTGACAGAATCAGCAGGTCGCCCGTTTCTGCCGCCGTGCCTACCCAACCTACACGAGGTCTGGGGCGAGTCTGGCGCTGGCTTTGCAGATTGCGCCATGGCTCAGGCGCAAGTCGGGTTTCAATCACCTGAACGTTGGGGTGTGAGCCCTCCAGCAGCTCCACCAGCGCTGTTGTGGGGACTGTGATCAGATCTGCCCGCGCCAGCCCGTGGCGCAGGGAGGCCTGCACTGTTGCGAGTGGCACAGCGCTCTTGTCGATTTCAGCGTACGCCGGGTAGTGCGGCAGGTCGTAGGCCACCCAGGCATTGGTGTGGTCCTTGATCGCGTTGATGCTGGCAATCAGGCTTTCGTTTACTGGCCCCTGGATAACCACCGTATCCGGGCTGAGTCTGGCAATTTCCACGAATGGAAGCGGCGCATGGCTGATGATGCCGTCTGTCTCGCGCTCGGCGCTCAGGCTTTGCAGCGCGGTGCTGATGCGATTGCCGGCAGCCGCATGATTGCAGGGCAGAGCAAGGACCACCGGCAGTGGACGGTGGGTCAATGGCCGCCAGCTCAGTTGCGGGTTGCTCTGGGCAACGAAACTGTCAGTCAGCGTCAGATTCTTGTTGTATGCAGGGTCCCAGGCCATGTAGTGCAGCCAGCGGTGGTAGAGCGCGCGCGTCGCGAAGTCCAGTGCTTCAGCGTCGCTCTGTGCGTCGTCCGGGCGCAGCGCGACGATGGCGTGCGGTGTCCAGACGACCAGATGCCCGGTGCTGCGTGTCTTTAAGCACAGGTCCACGTCATTGAAGTGCAGGGGGAACAAGTGCTCGTCCAGGCCTTGCACCTCTTCATGCACGGACTTGCGAATCATCAGGCAGGAGCCGCTGACAGCGCTGTAGTTCTGATCTGTTTCCAGACGTTGCGCATCGCTCGCAGATCCTGCGATGTCGCTGGCAGTGACGGTGGCCGCGGTGCCATTGAGGCCCATGATGATGCCGGCCTGCACGACATTGCCATCCGTCGAAATGAGTTTCGCGCCGACAACACCTACTTCAGGGCGCAGTGCGTGGTTGAGCAGGTGGTTGAGCCAGTCCTGCTGAATGATCAGGGCGTGGCTGTCGAGCATCACAAGATAGTCGCCCAGCGCGTGTTCGGCTGCGGAGTTGAGCAGCGCCGACGGGCTCAGTGCCTGTTCGTGGCGAACGATGCGAATCCGCTCCGACTGCATCGAATCGATGGTCGCCAGCCATTGCGTGGTCTGTGCCGACTGGCTGTTGTTGTCGCAGATCAGAATTTCATAGTGCGGATATGTCGTGTTTTCCAGAATGCTCTCTACGCAGGGCAGCAGCGTTTCGAGCTGATCCTGCGAGGTGACGAGAATGGAGACCAGAGGCTGTTCGGCATGGCCGTAATCGATCCGGTAAAGTCCCGATTCCAGCGCATGCACCTTACTGCCTGGGTAGCCACGCACGTGCAGATGCCGTTGCACGGTGCGCGCCTGATCGTAGTTCTCCTGCGCCTGCCATAAGGGCGAGATGATCATCGGCTCGCAAGAGTGCGCAAATTCGGTATAGCCCGAACCCTCAATCATGCGCAGGATCAGGTCGAGTTCAATGGCCTGCGCGTGGACTGGGTCGAAGCCGCCCACTTCCAGAGCTTTTTCACGATTGAACAGCCAATTGCGGCTGGTTGCCGCCGGGCAGGTCAGCAGGTAATCCAGGCTGAAGTCCGGGCGAAAGGCCAGATGAGCACCTGCCTGCGCATGCAGGGTCACTTCGTCGCCGAACACTGCACAGGCTTCGGGTGTTTCGATCATTTTCATGACGGCGCACAGCAGGCCGCTCAAGGTGAACGTCGTGCCGGCGTCAACCAGGATCCACCACGCTTGGTCGTTTTCCTGCATCAACGCGTTGATGACTGTTGCGCGGTTTTCCATGCTGGCATCCCGCCAGGGCAGTTGCGCTTGCAGCGGCGTCTGCTGTTCCCGGTCGTAGTCGGCAAGGACAAACACCTTGAGCTTGTCGAGCAGAGGCGCATCGGACGCCAGGCTTTGCAGCGTGCTCAGCACGCTCTCGGGCTGCTGATTGAAGTCCGACACGACAATCGCAACCGCAGGGCCGCCGTTGTGTTGTTGCAGGTACTCTTCAAGCAACACATGCTGGGCTGGCGTAGGTCGACGCTGAGCCAGCCAGCCGGCGACACGGGTATTCCGAACAGTGGCTTCGGGCCTTCTGTCGAAGTAGGCCAGCAGGTCCATTTCCTGAATATTGTCGCGTTGTGGCAGCGGAGCAACCTTGACCTTGCCATTGAACTCGTCAGGCCTTACCCAGCCCAGCTCTGTGGGAATGCGCCTGAAGTTGGCGTGACCTTCGCGAGGCAGGGTCGGGTCTTTTCTGAATGCCTCGCTGCTCTGCTGATCCGACACCCGGAAATAGGAAAGGGGACGGGCGAGCATCGCCAGGTTGCCATGACGCAAGAGCTTTACGTACATGGCCAAATCACCCAGCCCCCAGATCAGCACCTGTTGCAGAGACATGATGTCCTGCCCGAATACCAGCAGGTCTTCGCGACGACACATGACTGCACTGGGCTCGCCGACGAAGTTGATCGGGTGACTGGCCAGAAAGGACACCAGCTCGGGACCGTTCAGAACGACGTTTTTGCCGAATGGGTAGGCCGTGTAGAGGTTGTCTGCCAGCAGAGCGCCGTTGGCGTCGATCCTCTTTCTGGTCGCTGACACGACTTTGATGTCCGGGCTGTCGTGCATGACATCGAACATCAGGCGCACGCAGTCCGGGAGAAGGATGTCATCGTCGTAGAGAAACTTGATGTACTCACCCTGCGCACGCGCTATGGCGTGTGCGATGTTGTGAGGTTCGCCCAGCGGCGTTGCATTTTTGAAATAGTGAATGGGCCAGCGGCTGTTCGGGCTGAGCTTTTCGACAATAGCCTTGATGCCATCGTCACGGCAGTCGTCGGTGATGATGATCTCGATGTCGTCGTGGTTCTGGCGCAGCGCGCTGGCAAGCGCTGCTTCGAAGAAAGCCGGTTTGTAAGCGGGGATGACAATACTGACCAGGCGTGAAGAACTCATCGCAATACCACTTTTGAAAAAGTTTTAAAAACCAACCGGGCAACGCAGTCGGCGTCCATGATCTGCAGTTGTCGTCAGCTTTTTTGGCCTATATACAAAACCGACTGCTCCGTAATGCCGTGCTGCTTGAAGACGCCTTCACCAAATGCCTGCGAGCCGAGGGCCTTCACGTCGAAACCGGCCTGCGTCAAACGGGACTGGAAGTCTTGTCTGGCGTACATCCGCACATGATCGTCCTGGCCGAAGCGCGCCCAGCGCTCATCGACGCTGGCCTCGTCCGGGTCTTCTTCGGTTTCGGTGGCGGTCAGCAGAATCGGCACCATCAGGATGGCAGAGCCGCCTTTGGCCAGTACCCGAAACAGCTCGGACATGGCCTTGCGGTCATCAGGTACGTGCTCAAGTACGTGCGAGCACACGATGAAATCGAAGGACTCGTCGGCATACATGTGCATGTCCATGATGTCGACCACGTCATCAGCCAGCGGCGAGAACAGGTCGGCCGAGCGATATCGGGCGTTGGGCAGGCTGCGCAGAAACTTCGAGAGCACCACTGCCGGTGCTATATCGAGAATGCGCAGCGGTTTGCCCGGCGGGTTGTCGAGCATGTTCATGGCAAACAACGCGTAAAGCCGGTCACGGTCCGACGCCATGCATTCGGGGCAGCTGTATTGCCCGACGTTAAGGGTCTCGAAGTCTTCGATGCAGTAGTGGACGTTCAGGCGGTGGAGGATTTCCAGATGGCTTCTACCCAGCGGATAGAAGTTCGGAAAACGACAGGAGCAGACCGGGCACGTTCGCATTAGCAGTTCTCTTTACTGGCTGTGACGATCACATCAATGATGCTGTCGAAGGCTTCATCCGTCAGGCTGTCGTAGATCGGCAGGCACAGGATCTGACTGGACAGACCGGTCGCGACACGCAGGCGATCAGGTTTTGCCGAGTCAAGGCCCCGGTACATCGGGAATGTGGAAATGAGCGGGTAAAAGTAACGGCGCGCCAGGATGTTGTGGTCGCGGAACCGCTGATAAAGGTCATCGCGAGAAATCGCGAAGTCTTCGGTGACCAGCACCGGGAAGTACGAGTAATTGTGTTTTTCGGTGCTTTTCCAGAGAATTTTCAGCCCCGGTACCGTTGCCAGCGCATCGCGATAGCGTTCATCGATACGTTGCCGTTTCAAGAGCGCTTCATCGATGTACTTCAACTGAAGCAGACCGAACGCAGCGTTGATTTCACTCATCTTGCCGTTGATTCCCGGCGCGACCACGGTCACTTCGTCAGCAAAGCCGAAGTTCTTCAGGTAATCGATACGTTGCTTGGTCTTGGCATCCGGACTGATGATGGCCCCGCCTTCGAAGGTGTTGAACACCTTGGTGGCGTGAAAGCTCAGCACCGACAGATCCCCGTGATTCAACAGGCTTTGCCCGCGATGCTGGACACCGAACGCATGGGCGGCATCGTAGATGACCTTCAGGCCATAGCGATCGGCAATCTGCTGAATGCGGTCGACGTCACACGGGATGCCGTAGCAGTGTACGGGCATGATCGCCGTGGTAGCCGGAGTGATGGCTTCTTCGATGCGCTCCGGGTCCAGGTTATAAGTACCCGGGTCTATGTCGACAAACACCGGCGTCAGGCTGTTCCAGAGCAGCGAATGGGCGGTTGCCACGAACGAGTAGGGCGTGGTGATGACTTCGCCCTTGATGCGCAGCGCCTGAATGGCAGTCATCAGCGCCAGCGTGCCATTGGAAAACAGCGAGAGATGCTGCACGCCCAGGTACTCGGCCAGCTCCTTTTCAAGCTGCTGGTGAAACGGACCGCCATTGGTGAGCTGGCGGCTTTCCCATATGTGTTCGAGGTAGGGAATGAACTCCTCCAGAGGCGGTAACAGAGGACGAGTTACTGGAATCGGTGCGCTCATGGAGGGTTCTCTGCTCGTGTTTTATCCGATTGCTGTTCGAAAGGGCATCTGCTTCAAGGGCTTCCGGCAAAGGCGTTGCCATTGACATAAAAATGACAGTCGAACTGTTGTGACCGGGGTACACAGCAAGAACCCGGCCAAGACCGCTTTCGTCGGATCAGGTCGAGGCCGGGTTGTAATCCTTCTCACTAAGTCGTTTCAGTGCTTGATATCCCGAACGCCCGCTGCGTATTTTGTACGGGTTGCCGCCAAGCGGCCTGGCCCATGACAAAGGATTGAACCATGACACGCAATGACCCCCATCCGCTGGCACAGCTGCTGATGGGCATTGATGAAGTGGAGTGTGTGACCCCGGACCTGAACGGCGTGCCTCGCGGCAAGGTGATGACCGCTGCCGGTTTTCTGGAGGGCAGGCGATTGCAGCTTGCGCGGGGGGTGTTGCTGCAATGCATCATGGGCGGGTACCCGCCGTCACGGTTTTACGGTAGCGATGATGGCGACCTCGCGCTGCTCAGCGATCCGCAGCAGGTCCATCGTCTACCCTGGAGCGAGCAACCGCGCGCCCTGGCGATTTGCGATGCCGAGGAGTTGAGCGGCGAGCGTTGCATGCTCTCGACGCGCAGCCAGCTAAAGGCCGTCATCGCCCGCTACGCCGCACGGGGGTTGGCACCGGTTGTGGCCACCGAACTGGAGTTCTTTATCTTTGCGCCCAACCCCGAGCCGCTGTATCCGTTCGTGCCGCCGACAGGGCTTGACGGACGACGCGAGCAGGGGCATTCAGCGTTCAGTGTCAGCTCGAACAATGGCTTGCGGCCTTTTTTCGCCGAGGTATACGCCTGCATGGCGGCGTTGGGTCTGCCGCGTGACACGGTGATGCACGAGATGGGCGTCAGCCAGTTCGAGATCAACCTGCTGCATGGCGACCCGCTGCTGCTCGCCGACCAGACCTTTCTGTTCAAGCACCTGCTCAAGGAGGTCGCGCTCAAGCACGGGCTTATTGTGGTCTGCATGGCCAAGCCGCTCGCTCACACGGCGGGCAGTTCGATGCATCTTCATCAGAGCGTTGTAGCAACAGACTCCGGGGTAAACGTCTTCAGTGGTGCAGATGGCCAACCGACTGACACGTTTCGTCACTTTATTGCGGGTCAGCAAGCCTGCATGGCTGATTTCACAGCGCTGTTCGCGCCCAATGTGAATTCCTATCAGCGCCTGTGCCAACCCTATGCTTCGCCCAATAACGCCTGCTGGTCCTACGACAATCGCGCAGCCGGCCTGCGCATCCCGTCGAGTGCAGCAGCGGCTCGAAGGGTGGAGAACCGTTTGCCAGGCGCCGACGCCAATCCTTATCTGGCCATTGCCGCAAGCCTGGCAGCCGGGCTGCATGGCATCGAGCAAAAGCTGGAACCCACCCCGCCCATGCAAGGCGCGATTGAGGTGCCGGAAGAATTGTCATTGCCGTGTACCCTGCACGCCGCTCTGGAGCGTCTGAAAAGCAGTCAGTTGGCCAAGGAACTGTTTGGTCATGAATTCATCGAAGGCTACATCGCGTCGAAGACCCTGGAACTGACCAGTTTTTTTGACGAGATAACCCCCTGGGAACGGCGCGTTCTGGCTGCTCAGGTTTAAGAATCGCAGTGTTGGGCTCGCCCGGTCGGGCGACTCCCTATTTTTGGAAAGTTGATGCGCCAAATCTGGAAGTCCTTTCGAGCGCTTTATTTTGCCTCGTTGATGATGTTGATCGGCTCAGGTCTGCTGAGCACTTATCTGGCCCTGCGCCTGGCGGCCGATCAGGTCGACAGCCTGTGGGTCGGTGCACTGATGGCCGCCAACTATTTCGGTCTGGTCCTGGGGGGCAAGATCGGTCACCGTCTGATCGGTCGTGTCGGTCATATTCGGGCCTATGCCACCTGCTCCGGTATCGTTGGTGCTGCGGTGCTCGGGCATGGCCTGATCAGCTGGCTGCCCGCCTGGCTGGTGCTGCGGGTGATTGTCGGCCTGGGCATGATGTGCCAATACATGGTCATCGAGAGCTGGCTGAACGAGCAGGCCGCCGCCAAACAGCGCGGCATGGTGTTCAGCGGTTACATGATTGCGTCCTATCTGGGCCTGGTGCTGGGGCAACTGGTACTGGTGGTCCACCCGCAACTGGGCCCTGAGCTGCTGATGCTGGTGGCGTTGTGCTTCGCGCTGTGTCTTGTGCCGGTCGCCATGACCCGGGCGATTCACCCCGCACCGTTGCACCCGGCACCGCTGGAGCCGCTCTTCTTCATGAAGCGTGTGCCGCAGTCGCTGACGGCGGTGTTGGGTGCCGGGCTAATCATCGGTTCGTTCTACGGTCTGGCACCGGTTTACGCCGCCGAACAGGGGCTGTCCACCGAGCAGGTCGGTCTGTTCATGGGCTGCTGCATTCTGGCCGGGTTCCTGGTGCAGTGGCCATTGGGTCTGCTTTCCGACCGCTATGACCGATCCGTACTGATGCGCATCTTTGCCGCTGCACTGGTGGTGGCGTCATTGCCGCTGGCGGTGTTTCCGAGTGTGCCGGTCGAAGTCCTGTTCGGCGTCGGCTTTCTCGCCTCGCTGATGCAGTTCTGCCTCTATCCACTGGCGGTGGCGTTTGCCAATGACCACGTCGAGGCCGAGCGCCGGGTGTCGCTGACGGCCATGTTGCTGATGACCTATGGCATCGGCGCGAGTATCGGCCCGTTGGCTGCCGGCGTGGTCATGAAGCTGTTTGGCGGCCACATGCTGTATGCGTTCGTCTGTGGTGCCGGGGTGATTCTGGTGATGCTGATCAGACCCAAGGCCGTTACCCATTTGCATCAGGTCGAAAACGCACCGCTGCATCACGTCGCCATGCCGGACAGCATGTCCAGTTCGCCCCTGGTGGTTGCACTCGACCCGCGTGTCGATGAGCAGGTGGTTCAGGAGCAGATGCAGACCACCGTCGAGCCGGAGTCCGAACCTGAGTCTGAAGTGGTGGCCGACGCCGACGCAGAAACCGAGGCACAGGCCGAGCCGGTCGCGGGCACGGAAACAGCCGAAGCTGAAGAGCACGAACGCGAGCGTGAAAGCGAGACCTGGAAGGCTTGAGTGTAGCGGGGGCAGAGCAGGGGATTACGGTGTGATTGCGGCAGGTTGCCGCAATCACCAGCAAGCAGAAGCGGGGATCAGAAGTCGTCGTCTTTGTCGAAGCGGCGAGCTTCACGCTGCAACTGGTAGACGAAACGCTCAACCTGACGCTGCACAAGCCCACTCATGTTGTGGAAGCGCACGCCGGCAAAGGTGGTGTGAAATCTTTCCTCGAAGTGCAAATAACGCAGCTCGACCGGAGCTGTCATTGCTCCGAATGGCAACTTCGCAATAAATCGTTCGTATACCTGGCCCAACTGCATGCGCTCGGACACATCGCCTTCAAAGCGCAGTTTGCAACCGGTTGCAGAGATGTCCAGCAGTTTGCCGGTCAGAGGGGATTTCAAACGGTCTCCACCGATCTCGATGTCGACCAGCTGCGCCAGCTTCAGCGCTGCACGAAATGCGTTGCGCCGCTGGTGGTAAATCACCTCTTCAGGCATCGGCCCGCGGTACAGGCGCTGCCCGTTGGTATCGACAATCTCCATCTGCGATGAGCTTTCCCAGGCGATACGCACGCCGTCGTGAAAACCTTCGACGCGGAAAGACTCGCCATTACTTAAAAAGCGTTCGCCATCGCGGGGGATCATTTCGTCGAGCGCCATGACGTTGCTGTCACGGTCGACTTCAAGCAGGTAGCTCTGAAAGCGTTGGGCACGCTCATGGAAGGTAATGATCAGAGGATCATGACTCTCGAGTAGCAACCGCAGGTTAGCGGCAATTTCCAAAGGTGTGTTGAGGACCTTCGGGGGCTGCGGAGCATCGTCCGCGCTTGAGCCATTCACGTTCTTGAATCTCCAGGCAAAATACTACGGCAACGCAACAACAGGCATTCTGCCACTACGCACGAAACCTTGATACAGGAAGTTACGCCTGACTCAGAGGGCGTGGTTTTGCTCTAAGCGCAGTTGACCCGCGACTGTCATAGAGCGTGGGCGTCTCACCGCCGTTCAGTATGCGAAGCTGATGAGCGGTGCTGATCTGTTGCAGCTGGATCAGACTACCATTCTGCTCGTTCAGCGTCTGGCATTCATTGATCAACGCATTCAGTTCGTCACCGGCCATCAGCAATTGCTCGCCGACATCCGACTGGCTGGCCAGTTGCTGGAGACCACTGCGATTGGCTGGCAGCCCCATGCCCGCAAGCACCTGGCTACGTTTGCGCCCATGTTGATCGAGAAGAATGACCAGCGCCTGTTTCTGCGCCAGTACCTGCTCCATCTCGCCCATGTCGCGGCCGTGAAGAATCAGGGATTCGGCCTGCAGCAGCTCTAGAAGCTGTCGGGCCGAAACCATGTCGTCAGTGATCATCTGCAACAAAGTAGTGTCTTGCATCGCATGCTCTGGTTTTTAAGCGTCCAGAATATCCAGCGCCAGCCTTGGCTTAGCGTTGGGTTTCGAAATTCAACAGCTTGCTGGCGACACGGTTGCTGTCCACTGTGTAACTACCGTCGGCGATGGCCTGTTTGAGCTCGGCAACGCGAGCACTATTGACGGTTGGCAGATCGGTCAGCTTGTCCGTGATTTTCTGCAACTGTTGAGCCTCACTGCTCAAAGAAAAAGTTTCCCCGGTGCTTTTGACACCTGCGGTGGCTGCAGGGGCTGGTGCATCGGTTTTGACGGTGTCTTTACTGGCACTGGTACGTGTTGTACCGGCAACAGACTGTGAATTGTTAAGGCGACTGAAATCTATGACCATGATTGAAAAAACCTCTGGGTGTTTGGACGCTTGCCTTGTTTTCGGCCAACCCCTATCAAACTTTAGGCCGATTGTGAGAAAGCTTCCCAATAGACGCTTTTCACCGTCGGATATTCCCCGCAGTCTAAAAAAACACACCCTGTGCGCCAGCATCAATGCATTACATGGCCACTTCCACCTGCCCTGGGCCGGTGACATTCGCTTTGATCACCCGCTGGGAATTAAGGTTTTTCACCCGTATCTGTTCGTTGAAACCGCCGTCGGACATCGCTTCGCCGGGCATGCGCACCGCCAGCGAACCGCTGCGGGCGATGATGACCACTTGGTCGCCCTTGTGAATCATTTGTGGCTGTTCCAGCGCCACCGGGGTAACGACCTGGTCGATGACCATTTGTCGGACAACCTTTTGACCGACGGCCTGATCAAGAGAGGCCAGAAATCCCTGGCCCAGGCTGCTCACGTCGCGCTCACGCAGCGCAACGTCTTCTTCAGTAACGATGGCGTCGCGTTTCAGCGGGCGCATCACGGTCACGACGTTGCGATACAGCAGCACCTGGGCCGGCACAAATACTGTCCAGGGCGAAGAGCCTTCGCAGCGTACCCGCACCGTAACCCGGCCGACCGGGCGCGGGCTTTCCAGTGTGGCTGTCAAATCCTTGTCACAGGCACCCATCCGTAAACGCGGGTCGAGCTGCTTGACCTGTATGTCATGACGCCCGTCAATCTGGTTGGTTGCCAAATAGTCTTCTACTGTGAACTCAAGAAACCCTTGGGTGACGCCGATAAGCTGTTCAGGCAGTGTGAAATTCTCTGCGCGAGCGAGGCTCACCGTGCCACAAAGGCACAGCAGAGCGATTGCGCACAGAAGCCTGCGGGTTTCTAATGCGAGGTGTCGAGAAATTGTCGTCTTTGCGTTCATGAGGTAATAAATAGCAAAGCCCGTGCCGCTTGTTGATCTGGTGTCTGGGCGGCGGTCATTTTGGTAAGGGGGTTCGGCATGGCAGGTGTAATGGATTCGGTAAACCAGCGAACTCAGCTGGTGGGTCAGAATCGCCTGGAGCTGCTCTTGTTCCGTCTCGACGGCAAGCAGCTCTACGGGATCAACGTCTTTAAGGTAAAAGAAGTACTGCAATGCCCGAAACTCACCATCATGCCCAAGTCGAGCAAGATCGTCCGGGGTGTGGCCAATATTCGTGGCGGCACGATCCCGATCATGGATCTGGCGATGGCGACGGGTTCCACAGGCATGATTTCGCTGGTCAACTCCTTCGTCATCATTACCGAGTACAACACCAAGGTTCAGGGTTTTCTGGTGCATTCTGTAGAACGCATCGTCAACATGAACTGGGAAGAGATTCATCCACCACCCAAAGGTACCGGGCGCGATCATTACCTGACCGCAGTTACCCGGGTTGATAATCAGTTGGTGGAAATTATCGACGTCGAGAAGATTCTTGCCGAAGTCGCACCTATTTCCGAAGAAGTGTCGGTCGGTGTGATCGATGCCGAGGTTCAGCACAAGGCGATTTCGCTGCGTGTGCTGACGGTCGATGACTCGTCGGTGGCCCGCAAGCAGGTCAGCCGCTGCCTGGAAACCGTCGGTGTGGAGGTGGTTGCCCTTAACGATGGCCGTCAAGCGCTGGATTACCTGCGCAAAATGGTCGAAGAGGGTAAAAAACCGGAAGAAGAGTTCCTGATGATGATCTCCGACATTGAAATGCCGGAGATGGATGGCTATACCCTTACAGCTGCGATACGTAATGACCCGCGTATGCAGAAGATGCACATCACCTTGCATACCTCTCTGTCCGGGGTATTCAACCAGGCGATGGTCAAGAAAGTCGGCGCTGATGATTTTCTCGCGAAATTCCGGCCTGATGATCTTGCGGCCAGGGTTGTTGCGCGGATCAAGGCAGCAGAATAACCAGCCGGGGGCGCCGTCCCCGGTGATTCACATGATTTGAGAGGCGGCACCTTGTCTACGGGTAATTTGGATTTTGATCAGTTCCGGGTATTTCTGGAAAAAGCCTGTGGCATCTTGCTTGGGGAAAACAAGCAGTATCTGGTGTCCAGCCGCCTCAACAAACTGATGGAGCAGCAAAGCATCAAGTCGCTTGGCGAGTTGGTTCAGCGCATCCAGACCCAGCCGCGCAGCGGGTTGCGCGAACAGGTTGTCGATGCGATGACCACCAACGAAACCCTGTGGTTTCGCGACACCTATCCGTTCGAAGTGCTGAAGAACAAAGTGCTGCCCGAGCAGATCAAGGCCAGCCCTGGTCAGCGACTGCGCATCTGGTCGGCGGCCTGTTCATCGGGCCAGGAACCGTACTCGCTGTCGATGTCGATTGATGAGTTCGAGCGCGCCAATCAGGGCCAGCTCAAATCGGGCGTGCAGATTGTTGCCACCGATCTGTCTGGCGCAATGCTCAACAACTGCAAGACCGGCGAGTACGACAGTCTGGCTATCGGCCGCGGCTTGTCGCCGGATCGTCTGCAGCGTTTCTTTGATATAAAAAGTCCAGGTCGCTGGGTCGTCAAGACGCCGATCAAGAGCCGTGTGGAGTTCCGCTCGTTCAACCTGCTCGACAGCTACGCCTCGCTGGGCAAGTTCGACATCGTGTTCTGCCGCAACGTATTGATCTACTTCTCCGCTGAAGTGAAGAAGGACATCCTGCTGCGCATCCACGGTACGCTCAAGCCAGGCGGCTACCTATTTCTGGGGGCTTCCGAAGCGCTCAATGGTTTGCCGGATCACTATCAGATGGTTCAGTGCAGCCCCGGGATCATCTATAAGGCCAAGTGACGGTCTGTCAGTTGCCTGCGATGAAAAAAGAGACCTTCGGGTCTCTTTTTTTGTGCGCGGCTGAAAACAGCTTCGATCGTCTGCCCATCGGTTCATGTTTGCGTACTGTTACTCACCAGTTTGGCAAAAGCGTTGGCGGCGGCGCTCTGGTAGCCGTTTTTACGCCGCAGCAGCGCAACCGTCCGCCCAGGAAGGGCAGGGGTCGTCTGAACTTCGCGCAACCCGGGCTGCTCGCGAACGATGGCATCGGGAAGAATGGTTGCCATACGCCCCTGGGCAACAACCTTGAGCAAAATGGCGATCGAGTTCGCCTCCAGGTTGACCGCAGGCTTGAAATTCTGCGTCTGGCACCAGGCATCCAGCAGCTGGCGAGTGGCGAATCCGGGGGCGAGCAAGGCAAAGCGAAGCGTTTGCAGGTCCTCAAGTGTCAGCGCGGTCTGCTTATCGGGGGCAGGTTTTGCCATGACCAGGCACAGTTGTTCATCGAACAGAGGCTGGCTGTCTATCTCGACAGCATGACTGCCGGCAAAACCAATGGCCAGATCGAGCGCGTCATTGATCAATGCCTCGGTAATCTGCTCCAGAGGCAGCTCTGTGAGGATTATCGCCACTCCGGGGTACAGCGCGCTGAAGCGGTCGATCAGCGGCGCTATCAGGTATTCACTGAAGGTTGGCGTGACACCTAGGGAATCTCCGAACAAGTCCCGGTTATGCGAAAATCGCCTGACCACCTGATCCGAGCCTCCCATGAGCCAGATGAGCTTTTCCGATTTCGAATATGCCAGCAAGCGCAAGCAGACACGCCGCGAACGCTTCCTCGCCGAGATGGATCAGGTCGTCCCCTGGACAGGTCTGCTGGGCCTGATCGAACCGTTCTACCCCAAGGCCGGCGGTGGCAGAAAACCTTATCCGCTGGAAACCATGCTGCGCATTCACCTGCTGCAGAACTGGTTCTCCCTGAGTGATCCGGCCATGGAAGAAGCGCTCTACGAAATCACCCCCATGCGCCAGTTTGCACGCCTGACGTTGAGTGCGCCGATACCGGAAGACACCACGATCATGAACTTCCGGCACCTGCTGGAGAAACATCAACTGGCTCCTGCAATCCTCGCGGTCATCAACGGTTATTTGCAGGAAAAAGGCCTGTCGCTGCGCCAGGGCACCATCGTCGATGCCACCATTATTCATGCCCCAAGCTCGACCAAGAACAAAGACGGCGAGCGTGATCCCGAGATGCATCAGACAAAGAAGGGTAACCAGTATTTCTTCGGTATGAAGGCCCACATCGGCGCTGACGTTGAGTCTGGACTGGTTCATCACGTCCATGGCACTGCGGCCAATGTGGCCGATGTCACTCAAGTCGCCGAACTGCTCCACGGGGAAGAAAACGCGGTCTATGCGGACGCTGGCTACACCGGTGTCGAGAAGCGTGAAGAGCACGAAAATCGTAACGTGATCTGGCAAATCGCGGCGCGGCGCAGCACGTATTCCAAGCTGAACAAACGCAGCCTGTTGTACAAAGCCAAGCGCAAGATCGAGTACTGCAAAGCGCAGACACGCGCCAAGGTCGAGCATCCGTTTCGGGTCATCAAGCGCCAGTTTGGTTACGTGAAAGTACGCTTTCGTGGGCTGATGAAAAACACGGCCCAACTGACCACGCTGTTCGCCCTGTCGAACCTGTGGATGGCTCGAAAGCGACTAATGGGTTTGGGTGAGTTGCGCGCTTAACACGGAAAACCGAGCGAAAAACGCGCTCGACTCACACTGCATCAGACCGTTTTCAGAAAAATAGCGCTATGTGCCTGGCAAATTACGGCTTGCCACCGCTGCGCGGCAAGTTGATCGGAGCATCCCTAGGCGCAATTGTCCGCGTGACAGATCGCTGACATCGTTGAGCGCACGCTTCCCGGCCTCCAGCTCAAGCAGGCAACGACGCGCGTGGTCCAGATACACGCGGCCGGCATCGGTCGGCACGACGCTGCGGCGGGTGCGGTCGAACAGTTGCACACCCAGGCTGCTTTCCAGCTGCCTGATCTGTTGCGACAACGCCGGTTGCGAGACATGCAGGGCCTCGGCCGCCCGGGTGAAATTGCCATGGTCGGAGACTGCCAGCAAATAACGTATATGGCGTAACAGCACGGCATCACCATAAGGCAGGATTATGGCGATGATCATAAATCAGTCTTGGATCTTATGGTGATAGTTGCCGATGCTGTGATTGATATGAATTCATTCCGGAGGGTTACCTATGCCGCACAGCAACATTTCCAGAGCACCGCGCCAGAATCTGACTGAACGTGTGCTGCAGGCCAAGACCGCAAAGAACCTGACGTGGGCAGGGCTTGCAGAAGGTACGGGGTTGAGCGTGGTGTATGTCACGGCTGCATTGCTCGGTCAGCACCCATTGCCGGAAGCGGTGGCCGAGGTAGTCGCCGAGCGTCTCGGGCTGGACAGGGACGCGGTCGCCGAACTGCAAACCATCCCGTTGCGCGGCAATGTCGAAGACGTCTCCAGTGACCCGACGATCTATCGCTTCCACGAAATGGTTCAGGTCTACGGCACAACGCTGAAGGCATTGGTGCATGAGCAGTTCGGCGACGGCATCATCAGCGCAATCAACTTCAAGCTCGACATCAAGAAAGTCGAAGATCCGGAAGGGGGCGAGCGAGCCGTGATCACCCTTGATGGAAAATTTCTGCCCTATAAACCGTTCTGAGGACGCTGAGATGAGTGATAAAGGAAGACCGCCATTTCCACCCTTTACCCTGGAGACGGCTGTCCAGAAAGTCCGTGGCGCCGAGGATGGCTGGAACTCTCGCGATGCGGCGAAAGTTGCGCTGGCCTACACCGAAGACACCTACTGGCGTAACCGCAGTGAGTTCATCAATGGCCGCGCAGAGGCTCAGGCCTTTCTGGAACGCAAGTGGCGCAAGGAACTGGACTACCGGCTGATCAAGGAGCTCTGGGCATTTACCGATAACCGCATAGCCGTGCGCTATGCCTATGAATGGCATGACGACTCTGGCAACTGGTTCCGTTCGTGTGGCAACGAAAACTGGGAGTTCGCTGCAAACGGCCTCATGCAGCGGCGCTTTGCCTGCATCAACGATTTGCCGATCGCCGAGTCCGAGCGCAAATACCATTGGCCATTGGGGCGGCGACCTGATGACCACCCTGGGTTAAGTGAGCTTGGCCTCTGATTCAGTCGTCAAAGAGACCTTCGGGTCTCTTTTTTATTGGGCGTCCGAATGAGGCAATGATGAAGTGCCGCCATTGTCAGGCGGCAAGTCGACACTGGCAAAAAAACGGCACCCCGCTTGCCGCTTTCTCCTCCCACAGCGGAAATGCCTTGCCGCTTTTCTGGCATTGCCGCCTCGCCGCCGCCTGCGGCCCCCGCAATCATTGGCTTTTGCAACATGGCACGCCGATTGCTTTGTCAGTAACAACAGAATCAGGTCAACCGGCAAAGGTTTCCCGAAATGAGCATCAGCTTCGATAAAGCGCTAGGCATACATGAAAAGGCTCTGAACTTCCGGGCTCAGCGTGCAGAGGTGTTGGCCAACAACATCTCCAACGCCGATACCCCGAACTTCAAGGCTCGCGATCTGGACTTCTCGTCGGTGCTGGCTGCCGAAAACGACAAGGTGCAGAACGGTCATTTCGCGCTGAACAAGACCAACAGCCGCCATATCGAAGCCGAAGGCATGGGCAATGATGACGGGACGCTGCTGTATCGCACCCCGTCGCAGCCTTCGCTGGACCAGAACACCGTCGATTCCCAGGTCGAGCAGGCCAGCTACACCGAGAACGCCATGGGCTTTCAGGCCAGCTTCACATTGCTCAACAGCAAGTTCAAGGGGCTGGTTGCAGCCCTTCGCGGAGAATAATTCATGTCACTAGCCAATGTGTTCAACATTGCCGGTAGCGCCATGAGTGCCCAGACCACGCGTCTGAACACTACGGCCAGTAACATCGCCAACGCCGAGACCGTGTCTTCGAGCATGGACCAGACCTACCGCGCCCGTCACCCGGTGTTTGCCACCGTGATGCAGGGTCAGCAGTCCACAGGCGGTTCGCTGTTCCAGGATCAGGGCGAAGCCGGGCAGGGCGTTCAGGTCAACGGCATCATCGAAGACAGCTCGAACCTGGAAGCACGTTACGAGCCCAATCATCCTTCCGCTGACAAGGACGGGTATGTCTACTACCCCAACGTCAATGTCGTGGAAGAAATGGCCGACATGATTTCTGCCAGCCGGTCTTTCCAGACCAACGCCGAAATCATGAACACCGCTAAATCCATGATGCAGAAGGTTCTGACCCTCGGTCAGTGATAGAAGGCGAACGTTATGGCCGATAACACCACAGCAAGCAGCGTCTCATCGACGTTCTTGAACACACTGCAGAATCCGACGCCGACCGCGACGAATTCCACCGGTACGCTGGGCAAGGACGCGTTCCTGCAGCTGCTCGTGACGCAGATGAAGAACCAGAACCCGCTGGACCCACAGGACAACACGCAGTTCGTGGCCCAGCTGGCACAGTTCAGCAGCCTTGAAAGCATGCAGAACCTGACGTCGACGGTTGACACGATTGCAACCAGTTACAAGTCGTCCCAGGCGTTGCAGGCATCGTCGCTGGTAGGTCGCTCGGTGATCATCGATTCGAGCTCCACCACCGTGGATACCACCAAGGGTATGACCGGTTCGATCGTTATTCCGAGCGCCACTACGGCGACAAGTATCAAGGTTTACGATTCGCAATCGAATCTGGTCGACACCGTCGAGCTGGGCGCGCAGAAAGTCGGCACCACCAGCTTTTCCTGGGACGGTACGGACAGCGACGGTACAGCGCTTGCGTCGGGCAACTACACCTTCAAGGCTGAAGGCTCGGTTGACGGCAAGAACACACAGCTTTCGACTTACCTGCCTGCCACGGTCAACAGCGTCACGTTGGGTGTGAATGGTGCAGAAACAATGCTCAATCTGGCCAGCGGCAGTGTTGCCCTGTCCAAAGTTCAAACCATCGGATTGTAGAGCCTACCAGGCGCAGGAGTGAAACATGTCTTTCAATATCGGCCTTAGTGGGCTCTATGCTGCAAACAAAAGTCTCGACGTTACCGGCAACAACATTGCCAACGTTGCGACCACTGGCTTCAAATCGTCGCGCGCGGAGTTTGCCGATCAATACGCTCAATCGATTCGCGGCACTTCCGGCCAGACCAATGTGGGCAGTGGCGTAACAACCGCAGCGGTTTCCCAGCAGTTCTCGCAGGGCAACCTGACTACCGGTACTGCCAACAGCCTCGACCTTGCCATCAACGGCAACGGTTTCTTCATGCTCAGCAATAACGGCGAGAAGCTGTACACCCGTGCCGGTGCATTCCACACCGACAAGGAAGGCTACGTCGTCAACAGCGGCGGTATGAAGTTGCAGGGTTACAACGTTGATGCCAACGGCAGTGTGGTAACCGGTGCATTGAGCGACCTGCGGGTGGATTCGTCCAACCTTCAGCCCAAGGCAACCACCGCCATTACCAACGTTGCCAACCTGAATTCGACCACTGCCTTGCCGTCGCTCACTACGTTCGACGCGACTGACACCAAGTCGTACAACATGAAGTACAGCACGCCGACCTATGACACTCAGGGTAACGCGCATACGCTGGATCAGTATTTCGTCAAGACCGGCACCAACACCTGGTCCATGTACTCGCTGATGGACGGTCGCAGCATTTCCGACCCGACCACTACTACGGCCGACAAGAACGACCTGACATTCGACTCCTCGGGTAATCTGGTCGTCGCAGCGCCGGGCACCGTACCGACCGACAGTGCGAACATCAAGTTCAACACTGATGGCACCTTTACTGTCGCCAACTGGGTACCAGGTGTGCAATCCGGCACCGGCACGACCGCCAGCTGGGGCGCGAACGGTGCTACGGGTGCCTCCATCAAACTGAACATGGCCGGTATTACCCAGACCGCGTCGGTGTCGGGCCTGATCACTCAGGACCAGGACGGTTACGCCACTGGCCAGCTCAGTGCGATGAGCGTTGATGCAACCGGCAACCTGTTCGCGACCTACACCAACGGCAAATCCCAAGTGATCGGGCAGACCTCGCTGACCAACTTTGCCAACGTGCAAGGCCTGGCGCAGGCAGGTGGCACCAACTGGCGTGAAACCTTCGCTTCGGGCGTACCGGTCAGCGGCACGCCGCAATCGGGCACCCTCGGCTACATCACTGGTCAGGCGCTGGAAGAGTCCAACGTCGATCTGACCATGGAGCTGGTCAACCTGATCAAGGCGCAGAGCAACTACCAGGCGAACGCCAAAACTATCTCCACTCAAAGCACCATCATGCAAACCACTATTCAGATGACTTGATAGTGTAGAGCGTTAAATAAAGCCCCTTTTCGAAGGGGCTTTTTTTTGGTTGTTTTTTACAAGGTGATGCACGCTCGAGTTTAATTAAACTTGCAGAAAGTTCAGTCAATGTACTTGGAAATCTCCTACGCGCGATGATGTGAGAATCAAAACTCCTCTATGAGTTGCCCTTTGGGGTAAAGGAGTTTTCATGTCGTTCAATACCGCGATCAGCGGCATTCATGCCGCGAATAAAAGGCTGGAGGTGGCCGGTAACAATATTGCCAACTCCGGCACTATCGGGTTCAAGTCGTCGCGTGCGCAGTTCTCGGCGCTGTATTCAGCCAGCCAGTTGGGCAGTGGTCGCAATGCTGTAGGTGATGGCGTACGTCTTGCTTCAATGCAGCAAAACTTCAATCAGGGCGAAAGCATGACCACGTCGGGTAATCCGCTCGACATGCGTATTCAGGGCAACGGCTTTTTTGTGGTGAGTGACGGTGGGTCTCTTGCCTATACCCGTGCCGGAGCGTTCCTCAAGGACGCGGCGAACTTCGTTGTGGACAGCGAGGGTGGACGATTGCAAGGCTATGCGGCAAACGAGCAGGGCGAGATCAAGCGCGGGTTGCGTACCGACTTGCAGATTGATACATCGAATGTATCGGCCAGAGCCACCACGCGGGTTGCCGAGAACATCAACCTGGACGCCTCGCTGCCTTCGCTCGCGCGCTTGCCGGTCTTCGACCCGGCCGATCCTGCGACCTACACGCGGGTCGTTGGCCGTACCATTCAGGATGCGGGGTCTGGAGCAGGAGCCACTGCGGTGCCTGCGGCGGATCATGAGCTGAAGCAGTATTTCGTCAAGACCGGCGACAGTCAGTGGTCCATGTATGTGCTGATCGATGGGCGTAATCCGGTGGACCCGAACAGCGTGGCACCGTTGCAAGTAACCCTTGAGCAAAGACCGAACGGATCGCTGTCATACAGCGGCAATAGCCAGCACCTTCGTAAAATCTCGGATACCGAATTTGCCCTGCAAGGCTGGCGGCCGGCTGAAGAGGTCAATGGTGCCTGGGTCAGTAACGGCGCTGCCAATGGCGGCACAGTGTCGCTGCCGTTGAATAATGGATCGATCAGCATGCTTGATCCTGGTGATGCGTTGATGGATCGCCCGGTTCCGGCGTTCGATCCATCGGACCTGAAGACGTACAGCGATATGTTTGCCAATGCGATTTTCGACAGCCAGGGCAATCAGCACGAGCTGAAGCAGTATTTCGTGAAGGACGGCACCAACAGCTGGCGCATTCATGCGCTGATTGATGGCCGCAACCCGCAGATGCCTGATTCCACCGACCCGCTGACTGCAAACATCGTGTTTGATTCTGGCGGCTGGGTACAGTCATTGACCGGCGGCCCTGGTTTTGCGAGTACCCATAGCAACGGTCTGCAACTGACCGGCTGGACACCGGCCATGCCTGCCGAGCGGGTCACAGGGCCAGAAAAATGGGTACCCAACGGTGCGGCTGGCAGTGCGAAGGGCATTACGATCGACTTCACCAACCTGCTGCAGCACAACGCCGCCAGTTCGCGTTCTTCCACGCATGTTGATGGCCATGCGGCGGGGCAGTTGAGCAGCTTGAGCGTGGGGCGCGATGGCATCCTGTGTGCCGGGTTTACCAATGGCATGAACAAGAATATCGGTCAGGTGATACTCGCCAGCTTCTCCAATCCGCAGGGGTTGCAGGCGCGCAGTGATACGCGCTGGACCGAATCCGCCGACTCTGGCGTTGCCGATTACGATGTGCCGGGCGTCGGCACGCTGGGCAGCCTCATTGGCGACGGGCTGGAGGGGTCCAATGTCGTCCTGGCTGATGAGCTGATTGCTCTCATCCAGGCGCAGACGGCTTATCAGGCCAACTCCAAAGCCATATCGACAGAGGCGACCGTGATGCAGACGCTGATTCAGTCGACCTGATCAGATTGAGCAGTCGGATTTGATGAAGTGACCTTTCAGCCGTGTCCAGCCAGGCCCGGGGCTGGTCTGGGCGCAGACAATCCGGCTGTCGCCCTGCCATTTGTAATAGTGAGCGGGGGCGGCCTGGGCGAGGAGGGCGAGGGTCATCAGGCTCGCGCTGGCGATGCCGGCAATGCATGCACGAAAAAGCATGAGGGTTCCCGTTCAGGGCTGCGGTGTCGGCAAGATTATCACTGTCGATCCGCTTGTCAGCCCATACCAATGAAGTTTTTTTGGCGGTGCTCGCTGCTTGATGATCGGCAGGCGGCAGTCCTCCGCCGCTATTGGGCGGCGCTTTGCCCGAAGGGCATCATCGAATGCCGGTTTTTGCTGGTTAATCAGGCATTTGTATCGAGCCTGACAAGTTGGTTCAAAAATTGCTTTAACCCTTTCAGAACAGCTACAGGCGGCAAGCGTCTGTCGGAGGAGGAAGACTGTGGACAAGTTGCTTTACGTCGCAATGAGCGGTGCATCCGAAAACGCGATCGCGCAGAAGGCTCACGCCAACAACCTGGCAAACGTATCAACAAACGGTTTCATGCGTGACCTTGAACAGGCCCGCTCGATGCCGGTGTTTGGCGAGGTCATGCCGTCGCGTGCCTATGCGATGAGCGAACGTCCGGGGACCGACTTTTCCGCCGGTGCCATGGTTGAGACCGGCCGTGAACTGGACATCGCCGTCAAAGGTGATGGCTGGATTGCAGTGCAGACCCCCGATGGTGGCGAAGCCTACACCCGCAGCTCCGGCATGAACATCGATGCCCTGGGTGTGTTGCGCGACGGCAGCGGTTTGCCGGTAATGGGCAATGGCGGTCCGATTGCCGTGCCGCCTCAGCAGCAGATCGAGATCGGTGCCGACGGCACAATCAGCATTCGCTCACTCGGCGAAAGCCCACAGGTGATGGCGCAGGTCGACCGTATCAAGCTGGTCAAGCCTGACCTCAAGACCATGGAAAAAGGCCCCGATGGCCTGATCCACACCAAGACCGGTCGGCCTGCCGACGCAGATGCCACCGTTCAGGTCGAGTCCGGCTTTCTGCAGGCGAGCAACGTCAATGCGGTCGAGGAAATGACCTCGGTACTGGCCTTGTCCCGTCAATTCGAATTGCACGTCAAGATGATGAAGACCGCCGAAGAAGACGATCAGTCTATGGCTCGCGTCTTGCAACTTGGCTAATCAATGACAGCTTGCGCCGACAAACCGGCGCTTGAGGAGAACACACATGCTTCCTGCACTATACGTCGCTAAAACCGGCCTTGCCGCTCAGGACACCAACCTGACCACTATCTCCAACAACCTGGCGAACGTTTCGACCACAGGTTTCAAGAGTGATCGTGCCGAGTTCCAGGACCTGCTCTACCAGATCAAACGCCAGCCGGGTGCCCAGTCCACTCAGGACAGCGAGCTGCCATCCGGTCTGCAATTGGGTACCGGTGTGCGCATTGTCGGTACGCAGAAGAACTTCACAGCCGGTAGCCTGCAGACCACCAACAACCCGCTGGACCTGGCGGTCAACGGTCGTGGTTTCTTTCAGGTGACCCAGCCGGACGGCACTGTTGCCTACAGCCGCGACGGTACTTTTCACCTGGACGCCAACGGCCAGATCGTGACTGCCAACGGCTACGCTCTTGAGCCTGCGATTGTCGTTCCACAGAACGCCCAGACCTTCACAGTCGGTCAGGACGGTACTGTTTCCGTCACGCTGGCCGGTGCAACCGCCACACCGCAGATCATCGGCAACATCCAGACCGCTGACTTCATCAACCCGGCCGGCCTGCAGGCCATCGGCGGCAACCTTTATCTGGAAACCGGTTCAAGCGGCGCGCCGCAGATCGGCACGCCTGGCCTCAACGGCCTGGGTCCGACCCTGCAGAACACCCTGGAAAACTCCAACGTCAGCACCGTTGAGGAACTGGTCAACATGATCACCACCCAGCGTGCTTACGAGATGAACTCCAAAGTGATCTCGACCGCCGACCAGATGCTGCAGAACCTGACTCAGAACCTGTAAGTGTTTGATGTTGTCGCTCGTAAAACTGCTCAATCCGATGGGGCGCCTGATAAGCGCCTGTTACACCGCGAGGTTTCAAGTGTCATGAACCGCCTTAGTGTTCCGCGTTTTTCAGTGTTGATCGCTTCATTGTGCGGGATCACCCTGCTGTCTGGCTGCGTTGCGCCGACGGCCAAGCCCAATGACCCTTATTACGCTCCGGTGTTGCCGCGTACACCCATGTCGGCCGCTGCCAACAATGGTGCCATCTATCAAGCCGGTTTCGAGCAGAACCTGTATGGCGACCGCAAGGCTTTCCGTATCGGCGACATCATCACCATCACGCTTTCCGAGCGTATGGCAGCCAGCAAGGCGGCCACTTCGGCCATGACCAAGGACAGCACCAACAGTATTGGTCTGACCTCGCTGTTCGGTTCGGGGCTGACCACCAACAACCCGATTGGTGGCAACGACCTGAGCCTGAACGCCGGTTACACCGGCGCGCGGACCACCAAGGGTGATGGCAAGGCCGCACAGAGCAACAGCCTGACCGGTTCGGTCACTGTGACCGTGGCGGATGTGTTGCCCAACGGCATTCTGGCGGTGCGTGGCGAGAAGTGGATGACCCTCAATACCGGTGACGAGCTGGTGCGGATTGCCGGTCTGGTTCGGGCTGATGACATCGCCACCGACAACACAGTGTCGTCCACCCGTATTGCCGATGCACGTATTACCTATTCGGGGACTGGAGCCTTTGCCGATACCAGCCAGCCAGGCTGGTTCGACCGGTTCTTCCTCAGCCCGTTGTTCCCTTTCTGATAGCGGGATAAACATGATCAAGCTCAAGCAACTGATAGTGGCGACCTTGTTGTTGTCCACAGCGTTCGGCGTTCACGCCGAGCGTCTGAAGGACATCGCAAGCATCTCCGGCGTGCGGGCCAACCAGTTGATCGGTTACGGTCTGGTCGTGGGTCTCAATGGTACGGGCGACCAGACCACCCAGACCCCGTTCACCCTGCAGACGTTCAATAACATGCTGTCGCAGTTCGGCATCAAGGTGCCGTCCGGTTCCGGCACTGTGCAGTTGAAAAACGTTGCAGCAGTTGCTGTGTACGCGGATCTGCCAGCGTTCGCCAAGCCGGGTCAGACGGTCGATATCACCGTTTCCTCGATCGGTAACTCCAAGAGCCTGCGCGGTGGTGCGCTGTTGATGACGCCGATGAAGGGTGTCGACGGCAATGTCTACGCCATCGCACAGGGTAACCTGGTGGTCGGCGGTTTTGACGCGGAAGGCCGTGACGGTTCGAAAATCACTGTCAACGTTCCGTCGTCGGGCCGTATTCCCGGTGGTGCGTCGGTCGAGCGCTCGGTGCCGAGCGGCTTCAATCAGGGTAATACCCTGACCCTTAACCTGAACCGGTCCGACTTCACCACTGCCAAGCGGATTGTGGACAAGATCAATGAGCTGCTTGGTCCTGGTGTTGCTCAGGCGCTGGACGGTGGCTCGGTACGTGTGACCGCGCCGCTTGATCCGGGCCAGCGTGTCGACTACCTGTCGATTCTGGAGAACCTGGAAGTCGACCCGGGCCAGACCGCTGCCAAGGTCATCATCAATTCGCGGACCGGCACTATCGTGATCGGTCAGAACGTCAAGGTTTCGCCCGCTGCGGTAACGCACGGCAGCCTGACCGTGACCATTACCGAAGACCCGATTGTCAGCCAGCCGGGCGCATTGTCCGGTGGTCAGACGGCGGTCGTGCCGCGTTCGCGGGTCAATGCCCAGCAGGAGCTACACCCGATGTTCAAGTTCGGTCCAGGCACCACGCTGGATGAGATTGTTCGTGCGGTCAATCAGGTGGGCGCTGCGCCCGGCGACCTGATGGCCATCCTCGAAGCCCTTAAGCAGGCCGGCGCGTTGCAAGCCGATCTGATAGTTATCTGAGGACTCGAGCATGGATATGCCCAAGAGCGGAATTTCGTCAGCGGTCGACTCCGGTGCCTACACCGACGTCAACCGTCTGGCGTCGCTGAAGCATGGCGACAAGGACAGTGTGGAAAACCAGAAGAAGGTGGCTCGCGAGTTCGAGTCGCTGTTCGTCAGCCAGATGCTCAAGGCCATGCGCTCGGCCAACGAAGTGCTGGCCAAGGACAACCCGATGAACACCCCGGCGACGCGCCAGTATCAGGACATGTATGACCAGCAATTGGCGGTCACCCTGTCCACCCGTGGCAACGGCATCGGTTTGCAGGACGTGTTGATGCGTCAACTGTCCAAGGACAAGGGTATTCAGCACGCAGCACCGACCGATACGACGGCCACGCCTGTAACGACCACCGATGCAACCCCGGCCAAAACCGGGCTGGCGACCAGTGTCTATCAGCGTCCGCTGTGGGCCACGCGCTCGGCGGCGGCAGATCAGGCGGCTGCGGCAGTTTCGGCATCTGGTGATGGGCGCAATGACATGGCGGCGCTCAACTCGCGTCGTCTGTCGTTGCCAACCAAACTCACCGACCGATTGCTGGCCGGCATCGTGCCTTCCGCCACCGCAGCCGTCAGCAACAGCCCGGTACCTGCTCGCGCAACCGCCAGCAGCAATGGCAACAACGGCGACTGGACGCTCGACCCCAACCTGGCACCCGCGCCTGAGTACGTGCGTTCCATGGCCCAGCCACCGCTGGCACCGGCCAAGCGCGCATTCAGCAACGCCGATCAGTTTGTCGAGACCATGCTGCCGCTGGCCAAGGAAGCAGCCGCACGCATCGGCGTCGATCCAGTGATGCTGGTGGCGCAGGCTGCGCTGGAAACCGGCTGGGGCAAGTCGATCATGCGTCAGCAGGATGGCAGCAGCAGTCACAACCTGTTCGGTATCAAGGCAGCGGGTAGCTGGAAAGGCGCTGAAGCGCGTGCCATTACCAGCGAGTTCCGTGACGGCAAGATGGTCAAGGAGACCACGGATTTCCGTTCCTACGACTCCTACGCCGACAGCTTCCATGACCTGGTCAGCCTGCTGCAGAACAACAATCGGTATAAAGAAGTGGTCAATTCGGCCGATAAACCGGAACAGTTTGTAAAAGAATTGCAGAAGGCCGGTTACGCCACTGACCCGGACTATGCCAGCAAGATTTCGCAGATCGCGAAGCAGATGAAGAGTTACCAGACTTACGCTGCTGCATCGGGCTCTTCCACGACTTTATAAGGTTTTGAATCATGTCGCTGATTTCAATTGGGCTCTCAGGTATCAATGCCAGCAGTGCCGCGATCAACACCATCGGTAACAACACGGCCAACGTGGATACCGCCGGTTACTCGCGTCAGCAGGTAATGACCACGGCTTCGGCACAGATCAATATCGGCCTGGGTGTCGGTTATATAGGCACCGGTACGACGCTGTCCGACGTGCGTCGTATCTACAACAGCTACCTTGATGCCCAATTGCAAACCAGTACTGCCCTGAGCGCCGACGCGGTTGCGTACTCCGGCCAGGCCAGCAAGACCGATACGCTGCTGTCCGATAGCGCCACTGGCGTGTCCACGCAGCTGGCCGACTTTTTCACCAAGATGCAGGGCATTGCCACCAACGCTACCCAGTCGTCGGACCGTTCGGCATTTCTGACTCAGGCTTCTGCGTTGAGCTCACGCTTCAATTCGGTCGCTTCACAGTTGTCGTCGCAGAATGACAACGTCAATGCCCAGCTCACCACCTTCACCAAACAGGTCAACGAGCTGACCACGACCCTGGCAAGCCTGAACAAGCAGATCACTCAGGCAGGGGCTGGTAACACTACGCCCAATTCGCTGCTCGATTCGCGCAATGAGACTGTGCGCCAGCTCAACGGGCTGGTGGGTGTCAAGGTAATCGAGAACAACGGCAACTACGATATCTACACCGGCACCGGCCAATCGCTGGTCAGCGGTGGCACGTCGTACACCATGTCGGCGACCCCGAGCCCTGCCGATCCTCTGCAGTACAACGTACAAATCGCTTACGGCCAGACCAAGACTGACGTCACCTCGGTGATCAGCGGTGGCTCGATTGGCGGTCTGCTGCGCTATCGCTCCGATGTGCTGGTGCCTGCGACCAATGAGCTTGGCCGTGCCGCGATGGTGCTGGCCGATCAGGTCAACAGCCAGATGAGCCAGGGCATCGACAGCAAAGGCAACTTCGGTTCCAGCCTGTATTCCAACATCAACAGTGCCGACGCCATTTCGCAGCGCAGTACCGGCAAGACCACCAACAGTGCCGGTTCCGGCAACCTGGACGTGACCATTGGCGATACCAGCAAACTGACCGCCGACGATTATGAAGTCACCTTCAGCGACGCCTCCAACTTCACGGTTCGTCGCCTGCCCAACGGCGAAAGCGTCGGCACCGGTGCGCTGACTGACAACCCGCCCAAACAGTTCGATGGCTTCAGTGTCAGCCTCAATGGCAATGCGCTGGCTGCTGGCGACGTTTTCAAGGTCACTCCGACACGCAACGGCGCCTCGGGTATCTCGGTGGTGTTGACCGATCCCAAGGACATTGCAGCCGCCGCGCCATTGACCGCTACTGCCGGGGCCAGCAACTCGGGTACAGGTGGCTTCACGCAGCCAGTGCTCAATACCAAATCGGACATCTATAACAGCGTTCAGACGTCTGACCTGCGTAACGCGATCAAAGACTCCGCGCCGATGAAGCTGGTGATGGGTGCGGTCAGCAGTACCGGTGTGCAGAGCTACACGCTGATCAATGCCAGTGGTGCGCCCGTGCTCGACCAGAATGGCAGCGCGGTAAGTGGCACGATCATTCAGGGTCAGAGCAACGCTGTAAAGCTGAGCATCGGTTACACCGACAACACCACCACGCCAGCCGGCAAGACGGCATTCGAAGTGCAGATGACCCTCTCCGGTTCGCCGTTGGTCAATGACACGTTCAGCATCGGCCTGACGGGTGCCGGCTCTTCGGACAACCGCAACGCGCTGGCAGTAGTAGGGTTGCAGACGGCCAAGACTGTCGGCGTCACCAACGGCGGCGTGGGCACCAGCCTGTCCGGCGCATACGCCGATCTGGTCTCGGTGGTCGGTACGCTGGCAGGGCAGGGCAAGAGCGATGTCACCGCCAGCGCTGCCGTCGTTGCACAGGCCAAATCGGCGCGTGATTCGGTCTCCGGCGTGTCGCTCGATGAAGAAGCGGCCAACCTGATCAAGTATCAGCAGTACTACACCGCCTCTTCGCAGATCATCAAGGCGGCCCAAACCATTTTCAGCACGCTGATCAACAGCCTTTAAGGAGTCGTGAACCATGCGGATCTCAACTACCCAGTTCTACGAATCCACCAACACCAACTATCAGCGTACTTATTCGAATGTGCTCAAGACCAGTGAAGAGGTCTCCAGCGGCATCAAACTCAATACCGCCAGCGATGATCCGGTAGGCGCTGCACGTGTCCTGCAACTGGCTCAGCAGAACTCAATGCTGACCCAGTACGCGTCGAACATCGGCACGATCAATACCAACATCGTCAATTCCGAGACCGCGCTGACCAGCATCGTTGATACGATGCAGACAGCCCGTGAAGTGATCGTATCGGCAGGCAACGGTGCCTACACCGATTCCGACCGCCTGGCCAAGGCTGCTGAACTCAAGCAGTATCAGAGCCAGCTTCTCGGCTTGATGAACAGCCAGGACTCCAACGGCCAGTATATTTTTGCCGGGTCCAAGTCTTCGGCTCCGCCGTACGCGCAGAATGCCGATGGTACTTACAGCTATAGCGGGGACCAGACCAGCGTCAATCTGGCGATTGGTGATGGCCTGGTTTTACCGAGCAACACCACAGGCTATGAAGCGTTCGAGCAAGCCGTCAACACTACCCGTACGTCCTCGACCCTGCTTTCGCCTGCGACCGACGACGGCAAGGTTGGCCTGACTGGCGGTCAGGTGACGTCCACCAGCGCCTACAACTCGGGCTATCAGGCTGGCGAACCGTACACCATGACGTTCCTCAGCGGTACGCAGTTCAAGATTACCGATGCCAGCGGCACCGACGTCACGACCGATGCGTCAACTGCCGGTAAATTCAGCTATGGCTCGTTCGCTGATCAGACCTTCACCTTCCGCGGTGTCGAGCTGACCATGAACATCAACCTGTCAGCTGCCGAATCTGCCACGCCTGCAACGGCCGCTACTGCACTGACCAATCGCAGCTATGAACTGGCCTCGACGCCGGACACGGTTTCGGCGTCGCGCAGCCCGGGCAACACGTCGGCCGCTACTATCAGCAGTTCGGCAGTGGGCAACACAACGGCTGACCGCACGGCGTTCAACAACACCTTTCCGCCCAATGGTGCGATTCTCAAGTTCACCAGTGCCACTGCCTACGACCTGTATGCGTCGCCCGTGACCAGCAGCAGCAAACCCGTGTCGAGTGGCACGTTGACCGGTTCGACGGCCAATGCGTCGGGCGTCAATTTTACGGTCAGCGGTACGCCAGCAGCCGGTGACCAGTTTGTCGTGGAGTCCGGCACGCACCAGACCGAGAACATCCTCAATACGCTGACCGCAGCGATCAAGGCGTTGTCGACACCGACTGACGGCAATCTGGTTGCCTCGCAAAAGCTTGATGCCGCATTGGGCTCGGCGCTTGGCAACATTGCCAGCAGCATCGACCAGGCGTCCACAGCGCGCTCCGCCGGCGGCGCACGGCAATTGGCGGCGACGGCGCAGGGCACGACCAACGATTTGCTCAAGGGTAACAACACAGTTGAGCAAGGCACCTACGTCAACGCCGATATCGTTGAGGCCACCACCCGATTGACGTTGCAGAAGACTATGCTGGATGCCTCTCAGCAGGTATTTGTCCAGTTGTCCAAGCTGAACCTGTTCAGCCAGCTGTAACCTTGGCATTGAGCATCCGCCGTCTTTATTTCAGCGGTGAGGGAGGTTACTTGACCGGTAACTTCCCGCCGCTCGCGAGTCTGCAATAGTGAATTCAGTCCCCCTCGTCAGTATCGTCATTCCCGCCCTCAATCCCCGGTTCTTCCGCGCCGCGCTACAAAGTGCCTTGAATCAGGTTTACGACAACCTGGAAATCATTGTCTGCGACGATTGCCGCACCGATGAAATCAAGGCCGTTTTCGACGAACTGGTGCCTGCATCCAGCAACCTTGCGCGTTACGTGCGCAACCCGCAGCGGCTGGGGTTCCAGGCCAATCTGCTGAAGTGCCTTGAAGAGTCGCGCGGCGAATACATCAAGTTTCTGTGTGACGACGACCGCCTCTTTCCGTACTTCATCGCTAATCAGGCAGGCGTTCTGGATGCCTATGAAGACGTGAGTCTGGTGGTTGGCCGACGACATCTGGTCGACATCGATGACTATGTATTGCCACCCCGTCTGGAAAACGTCGGGCTTGTGCCCTACGACGCCGTGTTCAAAGGCGAGGACATGCTGGCGATTTTCGAGCGTACGCCACGCAATTATCTGGGTGGGTTCAGTGCTGCTCTGATACGCCGGGCCGATGTTATGGAGTACCTGCCTTCGATTGCCCAGTCGGGACAGGGGTTTATCGCACTGCTGGATTTTGCCCTGTTCATATGCCTGTTGCGCCGTGGCAACCTGGTGGCGCTGCATACTATTCAAAACGTCGAGCGCCGGCACCCGGATCGTTTCAGCGGCCAGCCCGACGTGATTCAAAAGGCCGCCACTGAATGGGGCTGGCTGAGCGAAATGCTCAAGGCACGTAGCGGTGAGCAGGCCCCGGCCCAGGGCTGGGTGCGCTTTTTGCCCTTGCGCAAGGCGCTGGAGCAGCCCCGCGAGTGGGACGAGGTCGGCATTTACGGGATAATGGCCAGTCGTCAGGGTGTCATGCACAGCAGGGTGGGCAGCAAGAGCGAAACCTACGCCGAGCTCTACACTGAATGGCTGTCGTGTCGGCAATTTACCGCCCCGCAGAGAAAACTGATCGAGAAACGCATCGGACACTGGACGTGGCAGCCGCGCATCGTTCCGGTGGTCGTTGACCCGTTTGGCGATGCCGAAGGGCTGGATATCACCCTGCGCAGCATTGCCGAGCAGGATTACGCCGCTGATTCAGTGGTTGTGTTGACCAATGCCGATGTTGACGATCCGCAGGTGCTGCGTTTCTCGTTGCAGCCGGATTGGGCGCGCCAACTGAACGAAGTGCTGCCGCTGCTGGAGAACGCCGATTGGGTTTATCTGCTGCGTGCCGGTGACCGGCTGACTCGGCCGTCACTGCTGGTGCTGGCAGAGCGAGTCGCGCAAAGCGAGGGCCTATTGTGCATTTACAGCGACGAAGGCGCGCTGGTCGATGGGAAATCCAGCGAGCCGATCTTCAAGCCTGATTTCAACCTGGACCTGATGCGGGCCTATCCTTACGTTGGCCGCACGCTGGCGTTCCAGCGCCGCAATCTGCTGGACACAGGCGGCTTCGACCCTGTGCACGGCGAACTGGCACCGCACGATTTCATCTGGCGTCTGGTGGAAGGCGTCGGGCCTCAGTCTGTCGAACACATCGCCGAGGTTCAGGTTGAATCGACCCTGACCTACGCTGAATGGCTTTCGCTGCCTCAGGTGATCGAGCATAACGAGTCGGTCGTATCGGCCCATCTTTCGCGCATTGGCCGAGAGCACGTCATCCACCATGATCAGTTGCCACTGCTGAACCGGATCGAGTACCGGCATGCTACAAGCCCGCTGGTATCGGTGATCATTACCACCCGGGATCAACTGGCAGCCCTGGAGCGCTGTGTAGAAAGCCTGCTCAGCAACACGACTTACCCTTATTTTGAAGTGCTGATCGTCGACAACGCCAGCGAGGGCGCCGATACCCGCGCCTGGTTTGCCGCGATGAGTGAGCTGGGCAGCGACAAGCTGCGCATTTATGCGCTGACCGAGCCCGGCAGCGAAGCCAGCGCCCAGAACCTCGCCGCCCGGCACGCCAACGGCGATTATCTGCTCATGCTCAGCCCACATGCCGTGCTGCATCAGGCTGACTGGCTGCAAGGCCTGCTCAATCATGCTCAGCGCCCCGAAGTCGGTATCGTCGGTCCACGAATCCTTACCCCTCAGGGTAATATTCTCTATGCAGGGATGGTGATGGGCATGGACGGGCTGGCGGGTCGGCCCTTCATCAATTATCCGACAGGCTCAAGCAGCTACATGCAGCGCTTGCAGTTGACACAGAACTGGAGCGCGGTCAGTGGCAATTGCCTGATGGTCCGCAAGGAAGTGTTCGACCACGCAGGCGGCATGCAAGCAGCAACCTTCACTCAGGGGCTGCAGGATCTGGACCTGTGCATGCGGGTCGGGCGTGACGGCTACCTGATTGTCGGCACACCCGATTCGTCACTGGTATTGGCCGAGCCTGCCGCCGCCGAGCGCTCTGAAACGTCTCGTCAGGCGCTGGATAAAGAGCAGCAATCGTTCTTTGAAAAATGGCTGCCGAAAATGGCCCGGGACCCGGCCTATAACCCCAATCTTCAGCTCAGTGAAGTGCAGGCGTTCGATCTTGACCCAGGTCTGCAAATGGGCTGGGAACCGTTCTGCACCCGCCATCTGCCTTCGATTCTGGGCATGCTGGTCAACTCGTCGGCGGTAGGCCACTACCGTGTCAGCCAACCCTTGCTTGAGTTGATGACAGCCGGGCGAGTGGTAGGCCGAATGTCCTATGAGTCGACTACGCCCGTCGAGATCGAGCGCCAGCGTCCGGACGTCATCGTTTTTCAAGGGCGTTATTCCGAACCCAAGATCAAAGACATCGTTCTGGCCAAAAACTACTCCAGTGCCATGCGCATTTTTGAACTGGATGACTACATCATCGATGTGCCCGAGCGCAACGAGCACCGGCGCAGCATGCCCGACAACATTGCCGAGATGCTGCGCAAGGGCATAGGCCTGTGCGACCGAGTGGTGGTGTCTACCCAGCCACTGGCTCAGGTGCTGTCGAGCATGCACAGCGATATTCGTGTCGTACCGAACATGTTGGCGACGCACTTGTGGAGCAGCCTCAAAAGCCAGCGTCGCACTTCCGGCAAGCCGCGCATCGGCTGGGGCGGCGGGACCAGTCATCGGGGCGACCTGGAATTGATTGTCGATGTCGTGCGTGAACTGGCCGATGAGGTCGAGTGGGTGTTCTTCGGCATGTGCCCGGATTTGCTCAAGCCTTACATTCATGAGTATCACACAGCTGTAAGCCTGCAAACCTACCCGGCCAAACTGGCCAGCCTGAACCTCGATCTGGCCCTGGCACCGCTGGAATTTCATATCTTCAATGACTGCAAGAGCAATCTGCGGCTGCTGGAGTACGGTGCGTGCGGCTACCCGGTCATCTGTTCGGACACCGAGGCGTACCGGGGCCATTTGCCGGCTACCCGGGTCTACACCAACAGCTCCGAAGAATGGTTGCAGGCGATTCGCATGCACCTGTCAGACCCCAATGCGAGCTATCGTATGGGCGACGAATTGCGCGAAACCGTCTTGCGCGATTTCATGTTGCGTGGAGAAAACCTGCAATATTGGGCTAACGGCTGGTTGCCCGACTGACCCGACCTGTTTAATGCGCTCCAGTCACTGATGGCTGGAGCTGTGTTGTTTGCTCTTGCGTTGACCGGGTCTTTTGGTTATCAGGGTTTCTTCTGGTCACCAGGATTAGAGACGCGATCGGCACGCTATCAAGGAAAGCTCATGCAAAGCCATTCTGGAAATGAAACCACCCCGTTGAGCCAGCGTTTGACCCTGCTGTTGCTCGCCGAGAATCAGCCGGATTTCCTGCGTCGTGCGCTGAAGTACTACGGCAGTTATCCGTGCAATGTGATTGTGGTCGATGCCTCGCCTGCGCCCGACGCGCAGTTTGCGGAGCGTGCCGGGCTGCAGTACATCCACAACGCCGCCCTCAGTGAAACCGGGCTCAGCGCCAGAATTGCAGAAGGCCTCAAGCAGGTGTCCACGCCCTTTGTGGTGTACGCGCAGGTCGACAGTTTCCTGCTGCCTGACGCACTGACCGAGGCCGTGAGTTTCCTTGAAAGCAACGAGCGTTACGGTGCTTGCCAGGGCTATAGCCTGGGTTACCAGGCTTACGTCGATCACGTAGATTATTTCCGCCGCGACCGCAAGGTTCATGAGGACTACGCGTCTGATCAGGCCGACGAGCGGCTTCTGAGTTTCATGGGTCAGAGCGTGTCACTGCTCAACGCCGTGACCCGGACCGGGCTGGCGCGTCAGTGGTTCACGTCAGTGCCTGAGGGCACCGAGCTGCACTGGCAGGAAATCGGCCATATGGCCTTTCTGGTTGCGGCTGCTGCCTTGCGCATCCTGCCCATTCCCTATGCGTTGCACGTCAACGCCGGCAAGGAGGCAGAGCATCGCTATGGCGCTGCCATTGCATGCGCAGTCAAGCATATCGACCCCAAGGCCAAAGCCGAGCGCGAAACGCTTGCGCGCCTGATTGTTTCGTCGCTCGGCAATAGCCGCGATCTGCAAGGTGAGCAGGGCGAGCATGCTGTACTGGCCGGCCTGGCAGCCATGGCTGAATGCCTCGAAACCCAGCCGTATCAGGGCGGCGAAAAAATCATCAGTTCAGCGTGGAACGTTGCCCTGACGCAGGCAGATGCGCAGTTCGAGCCTCGCCAGTTCGTTGAACTGCCGTTCTACAACCAGCCGTTGTTCGACGAACTGGCGCAAATCGAGTTTCTGATCCATCTCTTGCCGGCAGGGCAGGTGCAGATGGAAGGGCTGGAGTCCGTGCTGGTGAAGCAGGCCGAGCTGTTGCGCGTACAGAGCAATCCGGACGCCGAGTCGCTTTTGAGCCGTCTGTGGCAAGCCTATGCACACTACTCCTTCAGTCACAGCGTCGTGCAACGTCTGGCCGATGAGTTGGGCAAGTCCGAGGACGAGGACGACATCGAGCGCGCCGAGCGCATCGTTGCCTGGGGCCAGCGTCTGCAGGCTGATTCCGCTTTCGATAACAGTCAGCTGTTGCGTGGCATGCCTTCCGGCAAGTTGCTCGACTGGCTCGATGCGCGTGATCCGGCACCGGCACAACTGAAAAAGCTCACCACGCAGCTGACGCGTCGGCCAGCAGGTTCGCAAATCGGTATTTTGCTGCTTGATCTGGACGCCGACGTGTTCAAGCTGCAGGCAACCTTCGACAGCCTTATCAACAGCCATTATCGAGCGTTCAAGGTCGTGGTATTCACCACCGGTGATCTGCCGACAACCACCAGCCTGAACGACACACTGCACTTCGTCAAAGTCACCGAAAGCAACTATGTCGACAAGATCAATCAGGTCGTCAAACAGGCTTCCAGCGACTGGCTGATGCTGGCGCAGGCGGGTGAAGAGTTCACCCGCAGCGGTCTGCTGCTGGCCAGCGCCGAGCTGATTGACGCCGGGCAGTGCCGAGCCGTTGCTGTGGATGAAATTCACCGTCAAGCCAACGGCACCCTGGCGCCGTTGTTCCGTCCGGGCTTCAACCTCGATCTGCTGCAAAGTGTGCCGACGCTGGCCGCTCGGCACTGGCTGATTCGCCGCGAACTGCTGGTCGAGGCGGGCGGCTATTCGCGAGAGTTTCCCAAGGCGCTGGAATTCGACCTGCTGCTGCGCCTGATCGAGCAAGGCGGCATGAGCGGTCTGGCGCATTTGAGCGAGCCGGTACTGATCTGCGATGCCCCCGAGCTTGAAGAGAATCAGGACGAACAAAAGGCGCTGACGCGTCATCTAGGGCAGCGGGGTTATCAGGCTGAGGTCAGCTCGGCGTTGCCCGGCACCTACAAGATCGATTATCGCCATGCCCATCGGCCGGTGGTCTCGATTCTGCTCCACAGTCAGGACAATCTGCCGGAACTGCAACGTTGCCTGCACAGTATCCTGCAACGCACCCGCTATCAGCGCTATGAAGTGTTGATCGGTGATAACGCCAGCACCTCTGCCGAATTATCGACGTGGCTTGATCAGCAGCAACAGCTGTCCAGCCGGGTACGCGTATTCCGCGCCGAGCAGCGTGTCAGCACGGCCGCCTTGCGCAATCTGGTCAGCCAGGAAGCCAGGGGCGAGTACCTGATTCTGCTGGATGCCGAAAGCCAGATCGTCAATGTCGGCTGGATCGAGTCGCTGCTCAACCAGGCACAACGTCCGGAAGTGGGCGTGGTCGGGGTCCGTCTGGTTGATCGTGAAGGAACCATTACTCAGGCAGGTCTTGTTCTGGGACTTAATGGCGGTGTCGGTTCCGGTTTCGTTGGCGAGCCAAAGACGTCGCGCGGTTATATGCAGCGGCTGGTGGTCGAGCAGAACTACTCCGCGGTGTCATCGGCCTGCCTGATGATTGCCAAAGCGTTGTACGACTCACTGGGCGGGCTGGACGAAGAGGCTTTTGCCGAGTCTCTGGGCGATGTCGACCTGTGCCTGAAGGCGGCGCAGGCGGGCTATCTGACGGTCTGGACCCCGCATGTTCAGGTGGTGCATTCAGGCGTGGTAAATGCTCCCGAACCAGCGCTTGGCGCGCTGGCCGGAAAGTGGGCGGCGCATTTTGCCCAGGACGAAGCCTATAACGCCAATCTCGATCTCGACGGCAAGGGGTTCACACTGGTGGTTTAAGCTGCATGCATCACGCGATCCGGCTGTTTTACGGCCGGATCGTCGCCCTCCTGCTGCGGCAGCATTTTGTTTTTTCCCTCCGCCAATAATCGCAAAGCGTGCAAACCGGCGTGACCTGCGGGTCATAACGTGCATCTTCACTGTATTGTGTTACAGGGAGCGACACGCGCCTGGCTTGCTTTCACACGCCTTGCGCCCTGAAAATGTCTGCAATCACCCTTATTCGGTAGCGCCCTGATTCTTATCGGGACGAAAAATGACCTGTTTACTCATCGGGAAGCCATGATGATTGGCATTAAAAGCATAGCGAGTTACGTGCCCACTGCTGGCGTGGATAACTACGCTCAAGGTGCCAGTTTCGGCAAGGATGAAGATTTCATCCTCGGGAAAATCGGTTCCACGTTCCTGCCGCGTAAAGACGCTGGCCAGGAAACCTCGGACCTGTGCGTTGAAGCGGCCAATACCCTGTTTGCCAACAACCCGCAGCTCAAGCGCGAAAGTATTGACGTTTTGATCGTCGTCACCCAGAACGGTGACGAAGAGGGGCTGCCGCATACCGCAGCCATCGTTCAGGACAAGCTGGGTCTGTCGACCAATGTCGCTGCGTTCGACATTTCACTGGGCTGTTCCGGCTATGTCTATGGCATCTACGCGATCAAGGGGTTCATGGAGGCAGCAGGGCTCAAAAACGGCCTGCTTATAACCGCTGACCCGTATTCGAAAATCGTCGACCCGCAGGACCGCAACACCACCATGTTGTTTGGCGATGCAGCCACAGCAACCTGGATGGGCGAGGACGCTGCCTGGCAACTGGGCAAGGCAAAATTCGGCACCGATGGTTCGGGTGCGCCGCACTTGAAGGTCAGCAACGGCGTGTTTTTCATGAACGGTCGTCAGGTGTTCAATTTTGCGCTGCTGAAAGTACCGGCGCACCTGCACGAACTGTTGGGAGAGTCAGACCTGACGCCTGACGATATCGATGCATTCTGCATTCATCAGGGCAGCGCTGCTATTGTCGATGCCGTGGCACGCCGCTTTGAAGACAAACCCGAGAAATTTCTCAAGGACATGGTTGAAACGGGTAACACCGTGTCGTCGAGCATTCCATTGCTGATTGAAAAGCACGTACTCAACTCTTCGTGGCATCGAGTAGCACTGAGCGGTTTTGGCGTGGGGCTTTCCTGGGGTTCTGCGATTATCTATAAAGCCTGAATCGCCGCAGGCTAAAAACAGCGCCCGTGACTAGGGTCTGTTCCCGTTTCGACGTAACCCATTGATCTCTATGAGAACAGGCCCGTATTGTTGGAGTTCTCACACAACACCAATACGAGCCTGCAATGCCCCGATTAATGCTCAGTGATGAGCACTGGCCGAAGCTTCGAGAAATTTTGCTGCACGAATCGATCTACAACAAGCGAGATTTGCGCACCACGGTTGAAGGCATGCTGTACCGCATGCGTGTGGGTTGCCCTTGGCGAGACCTGCCGAAAGCGTTTGGAAACTGGAGCAAGGTCTACAAGCGGTTCAATGCCTGGTCTGCTTCAGGCAAGTGGGTCAAGGTGCTTGAGGTGCTGATGACCGATCCTGACATGGAGTGGGTTTTCATTGATGGCAGTTATGTAAAGGCTCATCAGCACAGTGCAGGTGCTGCCAGCACGCAGGACCAGGCCATCGGAAAAAGCCGAGCCGGTAACACCAGCAAGATTCACCTGGCTGTAGACGCTTGTGGGCTGCCCATTGCATTTGACGTGACCGGAGGCCAGACCAATGATTGTTCGCAGGCGGCCTCGTTGATTGCCAAGATGCCCAATGCAGAAGTGATCATTGCGGACAAGGGCTACGACACTGAAGCGATACGCGCTCAGGTCGAGCAGCAAGGCAGCAAAGTGGTGATTCCACGAAAGCGCAATTCTCTGAAAGGGAACGCAGATCTGGACAAAGGGTTATATCGCAATCGACATCTCGTAGAAAACGCCTTTGCCCGGTTGAAGCATTTCCGGGCGGCGGCTTCTCGGTTCGACAAACTCAAGAGAAACTATGAAAGCGTCATAGCAATGGCCTGCGCTTTTCTGTGGCTGCCAATGTGAAACGGGAACAGACCCTAGTTCACCGGGCGCTTTTTTTTGAATAATCGATTCTGGTCACATTTTTGAACTTCTACAGTGGCCTGCTCCTTCTGGAACGTGAAGTTCAGACAACGGGTTTTCTCGCGTCATGTTGGTTTGGTTTCGTCTCAAACCCTTGTTTTATAAGGGGTACAGGCATGATGGCAAAATATTCAAAAAAAACACTCAAGCAACCTGCCATCGCGACGATAACTATTACGAAGGTTCTCTAGGCACACCCGGCGCTTGCAGGGGCCGGAAGCCACGTAGTACCAAACCAACGAGGAATTCATCATGGCTTTAACAGTAAACACCAACGTAGCATCGTTGAACGTCCAGAAGAACCTGGGTCGCGCTTCCGACGCACTTTCGACCTCGATGACTCGTCTGTCTTCCGGTCTGAAAATCAACAGCGCCAAAGATGACGCTGCCGGCCTGCAAATCGCTACCAAGATCACTTCGCAGATCCGTGGTCAGACAATGGCGATCAAAAACGCCAACGACGGTATGTCTCTGGCGCAGACCGCTGAAGGCGCACTGCAAGAGTCGACCAACATTCTGCAGCGTATGCGTGAACTGGCTGTTCAGTCGCGAAACGACAGCAACAGCTCGACTGACCGTGACGCGCTGAACAAAGAATTCACCGCGATGAGTTCCGAGCTGACCCGTATCGCTCAAAGTACCAACCTGAACGGCAAGAACCTGCTCGACGGTTCCGCCAGCACCATGACTTTCCAGGTCGGCTCCAACTCTGGCGCTTCGAACCAGATCACTCTGACTCTGAGCGCAAGCTTCGACGCCAACACCCTGGGTGTCGGTTCTGCTGTGACCATCGCTGGTTCCGATAGCACCACTGCAGAGACCAACTTCTCTGCCGCTATCGCCGCCATCGACTCGGCTCTGCAGACCATCAACTCCACCCGTGCTGACCTCGGTGCTGCACAAAACCGTCTGACCAGCACCATCTCCAACCTGCAGAACATCAACGAAAACGCCAGTGCTGCACTGGGTCGCGTACAAGATACCGACTTCGCTGCTGAAACTGCACAGCTGACCAAGCAACAGACCCTGCAACAGGCTTCCACCTCTGTTCTGGCTCAGGCTAACCAGCTGCCATCCGCTGTACTGAAACTGCTTCAGTAATAGCGACATGAGTTTTAGCGGGGGAGTGCGTAATAGCGCTCTCTCGCTTTTTTACTTTCGGAGGTGATGGTTATGGATATGAGTGTAAAGCTGAACGTTTCTTATCCGGCCGCCCAACCGGCGAGTCAGGCTCCAGTGCCGGACAAGTCTGTTGACAAGCCTGCCGATACGCCGTCAGTCGAGCGTGTTGCCGCCACAGCGGAAAGTAAAGGCTCAGATCTGCACAAGGATGACTCCCACGACGAGGCGAAAGTCAAAGCCGCGGCAGAAGACATCCAGAAATTTTTTCATTCGGTGAAGCGCAATCTCGAGTTTTCGATCGATGAAGCTTCTGGCAAAGTGATCGTCAAGGTCATTGCCAGTGACTCGGGTGAAGTGGTAAGACAAATTCCCAATGCAGAAATCCTGAAGCTGGCCGATAGCCTGAGTGATGCGAACAGTTTGTTGTTCCGCGCCAAGGCCTGATTGTCAGTACGGTATTTGTTGCCGTTTTGCGAGACCTGTGAAAAGGCGGTAAAACCGGTGACATTCTTGAAGGGAGAAGCAAAATGGCTAGTCCAATTACATCTACAACAGGCCTGGGTTCGGGTCTGGCAATCACGTCCATTGTCGAAGGTCTGGTGGGCGCAGAGAAAGCGCCCAAGCAAAACCAGATCGACAAGCAGACCGCCGCGACAACCGCATCGCTGTCGGGTGTGAGTCAGCTGACGTCGGCACTGGCTGCGTTCCAGAAAACTCTTGATACTCTGGGCAGTTCCACGACGCCTGCGTTTCAGGGCTTTGCTGCGACATCTGCCAACGAAGCAGTGGTAAAGGCAACTGCTGGCAATACGGCCGTCAACGGTACTTACGCGATCGGTGTCACCCAGCTGGCAACGCCTTCAAAGGTGGCCACAGCCGCGCTGAATTCCACGCAGGCGAGTGCTATTCCGAGTGGTACCCTGAAAATCACTCAGAATGGCACTGACTACGATGTCAAGATTGACAGTACTTCGACGTTGCAGGAAGTGCGCGACAAGATCAACTCGTCGCTGCAGGGTAAAGGCATTACTGCCAACATCATCAACGATGACAATGGTGCCCGTCTCGTTTTCAGTTCTACCACCACCGGCAAGGGCAGTGACATTTCGGTCGTGGGTGCTTCCGGTCAGGAAGCGCTGAATATCGATGGCACCAAGCTGATGAGCGATACCAGTACGGGGACCGATGCCAACGGCAAGGCGATTCCCGGTGCTGGCGCGATTACTGCGACCGCCAAGGACGCTGCTTTCACTGTTGACGGCCTGAGCCTGACCAGTAAGACGAATACAATCAGTACCGCGATTTCCGGGCTGACGTTCGATCTGGTCGCGCCAAGTGCTGCTGGAGCAACCACTACCGTCACGGTGGCGACCAATACCGATGGGTTGAAGGCGTCGCTGCAGTCCTTTGTGGACTCCTACAACACGCTGGCCACTTTGGTGACTTCCCTGACCAAGGGCTCGATCAGCGACAAGGGTGTTTACACGGCGGCCGCCCTTACTGGTGATGCTACGCCGCGCGCGCTGTTGGCGACTATCCGTGATCAGCTGGCGAGTGCCTCTTCAAGTGCCGGCCTTAGTGCTCTTTCGCAGTTGGGCATCAAGACCGAGCAGTCCAACGGTACGCTGTCACTGGACACTGCTACATTCACAGCAGCGCTGAACGATAAAAAACTGGGCAGTCAGATTCAGACGATGTTCACTGGTACGGGTGCAACAAATGCCGACGGTACGGTTGATGGCGGCCTGGTTTCGCGTATGACCAAGGCGCTTCTGCCCTACACAAAGTCTGACGGTGTTCTGGCAAGCAAGACGAGCAGTCTCAATAAAATACAGACCCGTATTGCCAGCGATCAGGACGCTCTTGATCGTCGTATTGCCAGCTTGACGACCAGTCTGACCAGTAAATACAACGCCATGGACCTGGTGGTCGGGCAGCTCAAGGCGACCGCTACCAGTATCACTTCGATCTTCGAAGCGATGAACGCGCAGAAAAACGCTTCTTAAATTCGTTTTACAGAAGTACCCAGAACCCGACTCCGTGTCGGGTTTCTGCTTTTGGGCTAAAGTTTCTGCGCCATGCGTCGATAGCTTGAGTATCAGTATTATGGATTTGCGACGAGGTCCCCTTTATGAATCCGATGTTAGCGTTGCGGCAGTATCAGAAGATCGGCTCCCAGGCTCAGACCTCGGAAGCCAGTCCTCACCGTCTGGTTCAAATGTTGATGGAGGGTGGCCTCGACCGTATCGCTCAAGCCAAGGGTGCCATGGCACGCAAGGACGTCGCCAGCAAAGGCGTGTTCATCAGCAAGGCTATCGGTATTGTAGGTGGTCTGCGTGAAGGGCTTGACCTGGACAACGCCCCCAGCGAAGCGCTGGTCAGGCAGGACAGCCTTTATCACTACATGATGACGCGTTTGGCCGAAGCCAACGCACGCAACGATCAGAAGATGCTCGACGAGGTTGCCGGGCTGCTGATTACCGTCAAGGAAGGCTGGGACGCTATCGGTACCGCACAAGCACAACAATAAGTTGCTGCCCTGAGGAGAACAACAAGATGAGTGCTGCGCTCAAGCGTATCGAGGAAACCCGGGAAGCCCTGGTGGGGGCGCTTGCCGAACGCGACTGGGAGGCTATCGTCAAACTTGACCTGGCGTGTCGCGAATGTGTCGATGCGGTGGTCAGCGAAGCACCTGCTGACGAGCCGGCTCTGCGCAGCAATCTCGAGGAGTTGTTGGGGGTCTACAGGCAACTGATTGATGTTGCAACCGGGGAGCGTCAAGCAGTCGTCGATGAAATGACTCAAATCCAGAATGCGAAGAACGCGACGAAGGTATACCATCTGTTCGGTTAATGTTTAATTGTCATTTTTATTGTTCGACAAGAATTTCGCCATAAATTTGACTGTGTTCGTTTTTTTGACTTAACTAGTGATGTTTACTATTTTCTGGCGTCTCAAGGTTTGTACAGCTGAGATGCCAAGCTGCCCCCCAATCATGGGCATTGAGTTGACTAGGGAAGTTGCTATTGCATGTGGCGTGAAATCAAGATTCTGCTAATCGATGACGATAGCCAGCGCCGCCGGGATCTGGCGGTTATCCTGAATTTTCTTGGCGAAGAAAATCTCTCCTGTTCCAGCCAGGACTGGCAGCAGGTGGTCGGCTCTCTGGCGTCTCCGCGAGAAGTCCTTTGCGTGCTGGTCGGTAGCGTAAGTGCTCCGGGCAGCCTTCAAGGGCTTCTTAAGACCATCGCAGCATGGGATGAGTTCCTTCCTGTGCTGCTTATGAGTGAAAATTCTTCTGTCGAGTTGCCGGAGGATCTGCGCAGGCGGGTTCTTTCCGCGCTTGAGATGCCGCCCAGCTACAGCAAGCTGCTCGACTCCCTGCATCGTGCCCAGGTCTATCGCGAGATGTACGACCAGGCCCGCGAGCGTGGACGTCATCGTGAGCCGAACCTGTTCCGCAGTCTGGTGGGGACCAGTCGCGCGATTCAGCATGTTCGGCAAATGATGCAGCAGGTCGCCGACACTGATGCCAGCGTGTTGATTCTCGGTGAGTCGGGGACCGGCAAGGAAGTGGTAGCGCGCAACCTGCACTATCACTCCAAACGCCGCGATGCGCCGTTTGTGCCGGTCAACTGCGGTGCCATTCCGGCCGAGCTGCTCGAAAGCGAGTTGTTCGGGCATGAGAAAGGCGCGTTTACCGGGGCAATCACCAGTCGTGCCGGCCGTTTCGAGCTTGCCAACGGCGGTACGCTGTTCCTCGATGAAATTGGTGACATGCCGCTGCCCATGCAGGTCAAGTTGCTGCGCGTGTTGCAGGAGCGCACTTTCGAGCGCGTGGGCAGCAACAAGACGCAGAGCATCGACGTGCGCATTATTGCCGCGACGCACAAGAATCTCGAAAACATGATCGAGCTTGGCAGCTTCCGCGAAGACCTTTATTACCGTCTCAATGTGTTCCCCATCGAGATGGCACCGTTGCGCGAGCGTGTCGAAGACATTCCGCTGTTGATGAACGAACTGATTTCGCGCATGGAGCACGAAAAGCGCGGCTCGATTCGTTTCAACTCCGCCGCCATCATGTCGCTGTGTCGTCATGCCTGGCCGGGCAACGTTCGCGAGCTGGCCAACCTGGTCGAGCGCATGGCGATCATGCACCCGTACGGCGTGATCGGCGTGGCCGAGCTGCCGAAGAAATTCCGCTATGTCGACGACGAAGACGAGCAGATGGTCGACAGCATGCGCAGCGATATCGAAGAGCGCGTTGCCATCAACAGCAACACGCCGAACTTCGCGTCGGGCGCAATGCTGCCGCCTGAAGGTCTGGATCTGAAGGACTATCTGGGTGGCCTGGAGCAGGGCCTGATTCAGCAGGCGCTCGACGATGCCAACGGCATTGTTGCCCGCGCTGCAGAGCGTTTGCGGATTCGTCGCACTACGCTGGTCGAGAAGATGCGCAAGTACGGTATGAGCCGTCGTGAAGGTGATGAACAGGCAGATGATTGACGCCTGTCTGTGGCGCCAAAAATCAAGCCCCTGAATTTTCAGGGGTTTTTTTTTTGGCACGAGGATTGCAAAGTCCCTCTCAACACACCGTTTACTGACGGTTCGCCACGAGAGAGATGAACTATGTCCCAGGCCGCCCAACTGACTTCCGCCCTATCTGCTCAGGCTCAATACTCCCCGGAGCTGGAAAGTCGTCAGGGGCTTGAGCAGGCGTTCTCGCTGTTCAATCAAATGTCGGCGCAATTGACCGACTCCTATGGTCTGCTCGAAGCGCGTGTCACTGAACTCAAGGGCGAACTGGCCCACGCCGGTGCTCAGCGTCTACAAGAGCTGGCGGAAAAGGAGCGGCTGGCCAACCGCCTGCAAAACCTGCTTGATCTGCTTCCCGGTGGCGTAATCGTTATTGATGGCATGGGCGTGGTGCGCGAAGCCAATCCTGCGGCAATCGATCTGCTGGGCCAGCCCTTGCTGGGCATGCTCTGGCGTCACGTCATCAGTCGGTGTTTTGCCCCGCGTGAAGACGATGGCCACGAAGTCTCGCTCAAGGACGGCCGCAGGCTTTCCATTGCAACCCGCTCGCTGGACGCTGAACCCGGGCAGTTGGTGCTGCTTAATGATCTGACCGAAACCCGCCGTCTCCAGGAACAGCTGGCGCGTCACGAGCGGCTGTCATCGCTGGGTCGGATGGTCGCTTCTCTGGCGCATCAGATTCGTACACCGTTGTCGGCCGCGATGATCTACGCCAGTCATCTGACCGAGCAGGAATTGCCGGTGGAAACCCAGCAGCGCTTTGCCGCACGGCTCAAGGATCGTCTGCATGAGCTCGAGCATCAGGTTCGCGACATGCTGGTGTTTGCCCGTGGCGAGTTGCCGCTGACGGATCGCCTGACGCCCGTTGCCTTGTTTCAGGCTTTGCAAAACGCTGCGGTCACCCATGTGCAGGGCGTACCGGTGCGTTGGCAGTGCGACAGTATTGAAGGCGAGTTGCTGTGCAATCGCGACACGTTGGTCGGTTCGTTGCTCAACCTGATTGAAAACGCCATCCAGGCCAGTGCTGGCCGGACACTGCTGAAAGTTCATGTGTACAGCCGCGGCAATGTGTTGCGCATATGCTTCAGCGATAATGGCAGTGGTATGGACAAGGCTGCGCTGGCGCGTATCGGCGAGCCGTTTTTCACCACCAAGACCACCGGCACCGGGCTTGGTCTGGCTGTGGTGACGGCGGTGTCGCGTGCGCATCAGGGCGGTGTGCATTATCTGTCGCGGGTCGGTCGTGGCACCTGTGCAATTGTCAGCCTGCCATTGATTCCGGCTTCCGGCTCGATGGGTAACAACTGATGTCGATCAACGTGCTGTTGGTCGAGGACGACCGTTCGCTGCGCGAGGCACTTGGGGAAACCCTGGAATTGGCTGGCTATGGATACCAGGCGGTCGGCTCTGCTGAAGAGGCGTTGGTCGCAGCCGAGGCGCAACCGTTCAGTCTGGTGATCAGCGACGTCAACATGCCGGGCATGGACGGTCATCAGTTGCTGAGCCTGTTGCGCAGTCGGCATCCGCAACTGCCGGTATTGCTGATGACCGCTCACGGTGCCGTTGATCGCGCGGTCGATGCAATGCGTCAGGGCGCGGCCGATTATCTGGTCAAGCCTTTCGAGCCCAAGGCCCTGATTGCATTGGTTGCACGACATGCACTGGGTCGTCTGGAGCCTGCCGAGCGCGACGGGCCGATTGCTGTTGAACCCGCCAGTATCCAGTTATTGAACCTGGCCAGCCGTGTGGCGAAGAGCGACTCCACTGTGCTCATCTCCGGTGAGTCCGGCACAGGCAAGGAAGTGCTGGCGCGTTTCATTCATCAAAATTCTCCGCGTGCCGATAAGCCTTTTATTGCGATCAACTGCGCTGCGATTCCGGACAATATGCTGGAAGCGACGCTGTTCGGTCATGAAAAGGGCTCGTTTACCGGCGCCATTGCCGCGCAGGCCGGCAAGTTCGAGCAGGCTGACGGCGGGACAATCCTGCTTGACGAGATTTCCGAAATGCCACTGGGGCTGCAGGCCAAACTGTTGCGTGTGTTGCAGGAGCGGGAAGTCGAGCGCGTGGGTGCGCGCAAGCCGATCATTCTGGATATTCGCGTTGTGGCTACTACCAACCGCGATCTGGCAGGGGAAGTGGCGGCGGGGCGCTTTCGCGAAGATCTGTTTTATCGCCTGTCGGTATTTCCACTGGCCTGGCAGGCGCTGCGTCAAAGGACTGCCGATATTCTGCCACTGGCCGAGCGGCTTCTGGCCAAGCACGTCAATAAAATGAAGCACGCGCCGGTTCGTCTTTCTGCCGAGGCGCAGCAGTGTCTGGTCAACTACCCCTGGCCTGGCAATGTGCGTGAGCTGGATAACGCCGTGCAGCGAGCCTTGATTCTGCAGCAGGGCGGGGTGATACAGGCGCAGGATTTCTGTCTCTCCGGGCCGGTGACAAGTCTTCCAGCCGCTGCCGTGGTGGAGGCTGTGCCGTCTTTGCCTGTCACATCCTCGCCTGATAATGCAGGTGGCAATGCGGAGTCTGTCGGTGCACTGGGTGATGACCTCAGGCGTCGCGAGTTTCAGATGATTATTGACACGCTGCGTGCGGAGCGCGGTCGTCGCAAGGAGGCCGCCGAGCGCTTGGGTATCAGCCCGCGTACCTTGCGTTACAAGCTGGCGCAGATGCGCGATGCCGGGATGGATGTGGAAGCCTATCTGTTCGCTACCTGAACCGGTGGCGCTGATCGGTGGTTGTGATCGCCGGTCAGTGAATATCGTATAAACGGCGCAAGCCGGAAATATCCGGATACCCCCATGAATACGGGAGGTCTGGAGTGATTTGATGTCGGGCAACATGGCATTCCCATTTGGTGTGGCAAATAGCCGCCATCTAGCTGGCACCGTTGTTGCTATGTCTTCTGTACCCGCTGAATCAGTGTCAAAAATTTGCGGGCCTTACGAGAGAAACGTCCATGAGCCAAGGTGTTGAATTTAATCGCTTGATGTTGGATATGCGGGCCATGCAGATGGATGCGATGTCTGCACCCAAGCCCGTGTCCGGCGCGCAGGAAGCCGGCGCCAGCAGCTTTGCCGACATGCTTGGCCAGGCCGTCAACAAGGTCGCGCAGACCCAGCAGGCCTCCAGCCAGTTGGCCAATGCATTTGAAATCGGCAAGAGCGGCGTGGATCTGACCGACGTCATGATTTCGTCGCAGAAAGCCAGCGTGTCTTTTCAGGCGTTGACCCAGGTGCGTAACAAGCTGGTTCAAGCTTATCAAGACATCATGCAGATGCCGGTTTAAGGGACGTACTGAGTCATGGCCGAAGCAACTGCCGATCCCGTTCCAGCAAGAGCGGGCGCTTCCGATAAGAAACCGTTGTTCGGTTTGTCTTTTCTGGAAAACCTTTCCGAAATGACCATGCTGCGTCAGATCGGCCTCATGGTCGGTCTTGCCGCGAGCGTGGCCATCGGCTTTGCCGTGGTGCTCTGGTCCCAGCAGCCTGACTATCGTCCGCTTTATGGCAGCCTGGCGGGCATGGACAGCAAGCAGATCATGGACACCCTGACTGCGGCGAATATCAACTACACCGTCGAACCCAATTCCGGCGCGCTGCTGGTCAAGTCCGATGATGTGCAGCGTGCGCGTATCCAGCTGGCGCAGGCAGGCGTGGTACAGAACGACGCCAACATCGGTTTCGAAATCCTCGACAAGGATCAGGGCCTGGGGACCAGTCAGTTCATGGAAGCCACGCGTTATCGTCGTGGTCTGGAAGGCGAACTGGCACGTACCATCTCCGCCCTGAACAACGTCAAGGGTGCCCGAGTGCACCTGGCGATTCCGAAGAGTTCGGTGTTTGTCCGTGACGACCGCAAGCCAAGCGCTTCGGTACTGGTCGAGCTGTATGCTGGCCGCTCGCTGGAGCCCAGCCAGGTTATGGCCATTATCAACCTGGTGGCCACCAGTGTTCCCGAGCTGAGCAAGTCGCAGATCACCGTTGTCGACCAGAAGGGCGCTTTGCTGTCCGATCAGGCGGAAAACTCCGAACTGACCATGGCCGGCAAGCAGTTCGACTACAGCCGTCGCATGGAAGGCATGCTGACCCAGCGTGTGCAGAACATTCTGCAGCCGATTCTGGGCAACGATCGCTACAAGGCTGAAGTCTCGGCAGTGGTCGATTTCAGCGCCGTCGAATCGACCGCCGAAAGCTTCAACCCTGACCAGCCTGCCTTGCGCAGCGAGCAGTCGGTCAACGAACAGCGCTCCAGCAGTTCAAGCACGGGCGGCGTTCCGGGCGCGTTGAGCAACCAGCCGCCAGGTCCTGCGACGGCTCCGCAGAATGCCACTGCCGGTGCGGCCGGTGCTGCCGGCCCTATCGCGCCAGGCCAGCCGCTGCTGGATGCCAATGGTCAACAGATCATGGACCCGGCGACCGGTCAGCCAGCCTTGGCTCCGTACCCGGCCGACAAGCGCGTGCAGTCGACCAAGAATTTCGAGCTGGACCGTTCGATCAGCCATACCAAGCAGCAGCAGGGCCGTCTGACTCGTCTGTCGGTTGCGGTGGTAGTCGATGACATGGTCAAGACCAACGCCGCCAACGGCGAAGTTACTCGTGCTCCGTGGAGCGCTGCTGACCTGGCTCGCTTTACCCGTCTGGTGCAGGATGCCGTCGGTTTCGACGCCAGCCGCGGTGACAGCGTCAGCGTGATCAACGTGCCATTCTCCAGCGAGCGCGCTGAAGTGTTGCCAGAGGCGTCGTTCTACTCGCAACCGTGGTTCTGGGACATCGTCAAACAGGCGGTGGGTGTGATCTTCATCCTCATCCTGGTGTTTGGCGTGTTGCGTCCGGTGTTGACCAACATCACCACCGGCAAGAGCAAGGAACTGGCCGGTTTCGGTGGCGACGCCGAGCTGGGTGGCATGGGCGGCCTGGATGGCGAGTTGTCCAACGACCGCGTCAGCCTGGGTGGCCCGCAAAGTATTCTGCTGCCTAGCCCGACCGAGGGTTATGACGCACAGCTGAACGCAATCAAGAGCTTGGTGGCCGAAGACCCGGGTCGTGTGGCCCAGGTCGTGAAAGAGTGGATTAACACTGATGAATGATCGAGCCATGGTAGCCAAACTCTCCAAAGTCGAGAAAGCCGCAGTGCTGCTGCTTTCCCTTGGCGAAACCGACGCGGCTCAGGTGCTCCGGCACATGGGTCCCAAGGAAGTCCAGAAAGTGGGCGTAGCGATGGCTCAGATGCGCAACGTGCATCGCGAGCAGGTCGAAGAGGTCATGAGCGAGTTCGTCGACATCGTCGGCGATCAGACCAGCCTTGGTGTCGGTTCCGATGGCTATATCCGCAAGATGCTGACCCAGGCACTCGGCGAAGACAAGGCCAACGGCCTGATCGACCGGATCCTGCTGGGTGGCAACACCAGCGGTCTGGACAGCCTTAAGTGGATGGAGCCGCGTGCCGTAGCCGACGTGATCCGTTTCGAGCACCCGCAGATTCAGGCCATCGTGGTGGCTTATCTTGACGCCGACCAGGCGGGCGAGGTGCTTGGGCATTTCGACCACAAGGTCCGTCTGGATATCATCCTGCGCGTTTCTTCGCTCAATACGGTGCAGCCAGCAGCGCTCAAAGAGCTTAACCAGATTCTCGAGAAGCAGTTCTCCGGTAACGCCAACACGTCGCGTACTACCCTAGGTGGTATCAAGCGTGCAGCCGACATCATGAACTTCCTCGACAGCTCTATCGAAGGCGCACTCATGGATTCGATCCGCGAGGTCGACGAAGACCTTTCGGTACAGATCGAAGACCTCATGTTTGTCTTCAACAACCTCTCCGACGTGGACGACCGCGGTATTCAGGCGCTGTTGCGCGAAGTATCCTCGGACGTGCTGGTACTGGCGCTGAAGGGCTCGGACGAGGCGATCAAGGAAAAAATCTTCAAGAACATGTCCAAGCGTGCCGCCGAACTGTTGCGCGACGACCTGGAAGCAAAAGGTCCGGTGCGTGTCAGCGATGTGGAAACCGCCCAGAAAGAAATCCTCACCATTGCGCGTCGTATGGCCGAGGCCGGCGAGATCGTACTCGGTGGCAAGGGTGGCGAGGAAATGATCTAAGGATTCAGCCGACTCATGTCCAGTTCCAATAAAGAATCGGCCAGCGACCTCATTCGCGCCAAGGACGCCGGGTTACTCGATATCTGGTCGTTGCCCAGCTTCGATCCACATGTGGAACCCGAGCCTGAGCCCGAACCGGAACCGGTCGACGAACCGGCCGAGATGGAAGAAGTACCGCTGGACGAAGTTCAGCCGTTGACCCTGGAGGAGCTGGAAAGCATCCGCCAGGAGGCGTGGAACGAAGGCTTCGCCACCGGTGAAAAGGAAGGCTTTCACAGCACCCAGCTAAAAGTGCGCCAGGAAGCGGAAGTCGTTCTTGCGGCCAAGGTCGCCAGCCTGGAACAACTGATGGGCCACCTGTTGGCACCTATCGCCGAGCAGGACACACAGATCGAAAAGGCCGTCATTCATCTGGTCGAGCACATCGCGCGGCAGGTCATTCAGCGCGAACTGGTCACTGATTCCGGGCAGATCGCCAGCGTGTTGCGCGATGCCCTCAAGCTATTGCCGATGGGTGCGCAGAACCTGCGAATTTTCATCAATCCTCAGGACTTCCTGCTGGTCAAGGCCATGCGCGAGCGTCATGAAGAGTCGTGGAAAATAGTCGAAGACGAAGACTTGCTGCCGGGTGGTTGCCGTATCGAAACTGAGCACAGTCGTATTGATGCCAGTGTCGAAACGCGAATCGCCCTGGCTATTTCCAAAATGCATGACCAGTTGCATGAGCAGGTGACGCATCCGGCTGCGGCGGACCTCAGCGTCGAGCTGGAGGCTGCGCCCGGCAAGGCTTCCAGTGCAGCCGAATCTGACGCGGACACGCTCGATGCGCCTTGATCGCACCAGTTTCGGCAAGCGCCTCGGCTCCTACGCCGAGTCGATCAGTCTGCCTGCCCAGCCGGTAGTAGAGGGTCGCCTGCTGCGTATGGTTGGCCTGACGCTTGAGGCCGAGGGCCTGCGTGCGGCGATGGGTAGCCGTTGCGTGGTCATCAACGATGACAGTCATCACCCGGTCGAAGTCGAGGCTGAAGTGATGGGGTTTTCTGGCAGCAAGGTGTTTCTGATGCCGGTCGGCAGCGTGGCGGGCATTGCGCCCGGCGCGCGGGTGGTGCCGCTGGCCGATACCGGTCGCCTGCCGATGGGCATGAGCATGCTGGGCCGCGTGCTTGACGGCGCGGGCCGGCCGCTGGACGGCCGCTCGCCGATCAAGGCTGAAGACTGGGTGCCGATGGATGGCCCGACCATCAACCCGCTCAAGCGTGACCCCATCAGCCAGCCGCTGGATGTCGGCATTCGCTGCATCAACGGTTTATTGACGGTTGGCCGCGGCCAGCGTCTTGGGTTGTTTGCCGGTACTGGTGTGGGCAAGAGTGTGCTGCTGGGCATGATGACGCGCTTCACCGAGGCGGACATCATCGTCGTCGGCCTGATCGGTGAGCGGGGTCGTGAGGTCAAGGAGTTCATTGAGCATATTCTTGGCGAAGAGGGTCTGAAGCGCTCGGTGGTGGTTGCATCGCCAGCCGATGATGCGCCGCTGATGCGGCTGCGCGCTGCCATGTATTGCACGCGGATCGCCGAATACTTTCGTGACAAGGGCAAGAATGTCCTGCTGCTGATGGACTCGTTGACCCGTTTTGCTCAGGCTCAGCGGGAAATCGCCCTGGCCATCGGCGAGCCGCCAGCCACCAAAGGCTACCCGCCCTCTGTGTTCGCCCGGCTGCCCAAGCTGGTGGAGCGCGCTGGCAATGCCGAGGCGGGTGGTGGTTCCATCACGGCCTTTTACACGGTGCTGTCGGAAGGCGATGACCAGCAGGACCCGATTGCCGACTCCGCGCGGGGTGTGCTCGACGGTCACATCGTGCTGTCCCGGCGTTTGGCTGAAGAAGGTCATTACCCGGCCATCGATATCGAAGCTTCCATCAGTCGGGTCATGCCTGCGGTGGTCAGCCCCGAGCACATGGCGCGTGCGCAGCATTTCAAACAGTTGTGGTCGCGTTACCAGCAGACTCGCGACCTTATAAGCGTGGGCGCCTATGTCGCGGGTGGCGATCGCGAGACCGACATGGCGATTGCGTTGCACCCGGTGTTGGTGCGCTATCAGCGCCAGGGCCTGCGAGACAACGAAAGCATGCAAGGCAGTGGCGAGGCGCTGGCGTCTATATTCGCACCGGCACCTGGCGGCTGATAGCCTATGGCTCAGAGTCGAGCGGCGCGTCTGGCGCCAGTGGTCGAGATGGCGGAAGCCGCCGAGCGAACGGCGGCTCAGCGGCTTGGGCATTTTCAGGGGCAGGTCAATCTGGCCAACAACAAGCTGCAGGAACTTGACCAGTTTCGTCAGGATTATCAGCAGCAATGGTTGCAACGCGGCAGCGCTGGGGTTTCCGGGCAGTGGTTGCTGGGTTATCAGCGCTTTCTCAGTCAGCTCGATGTCGCCGTTGCCCAGCAATACAAAAGTCTTGAGTGGCACAAGGCCAATCTCGATAGGGCGCGTAGCGCCTGGCAGGATTGTTATGCGCGGGTTGAAGGCTTGCGCAAGCTGGTGCAGCGTTATATGGATGAAGCACGCAGACTGGAGGACAAGCGGGAGCAGAAATTGCTCGACGAGTTGTCGCAGCGTCTGCCTCGTCACGAACAATTCTGACGTTTGACTCAATCAGACCCGCGGTGATTTCTCTGGCTGGTCTACGCTATCAATGTCTCGGTGATGAAACACCTCGAGGTTCCTCATGACAGTCACTTCCGAACGCTCTGCCGATGGCCAGACGCTGACCCTTTACATCGAGGGGCGCTTTGATTTTCAATCCCATCAGGCGTTTCGCGCAGCCTACGAGGATTACCCGCAGACGCTGAACTATGTGGTCGACCTGCGGGGCACGCATTACCTGGACAGTTCTGCGTTGGGGATGCTGTTGCTGTTACGCGACCATGCCGGTGGCGATAAAGCGGTGGTGCACCTTGTCAATTGCACGCCTGATGTACTGAAGATTCTGGCTATTTCCAATTTCTCGAAGTTGTTCGAACTGAGCATACCCAGTGCAGTCATCCCCGAAAAAACTGTGCATTCTGATCGCCGATGACAGTGCCAGTGACCGGTTGCTGCTTTCAACCATCGTTGCGCGGCAGGGCCACAGGGTTCTCAGTGCTGGCAATGGTGTCGAGGCTGTGGCCATCTTCAAGGCCGAAAGCCCGCATTTGATCCTGCTGGACGCCATGATGCCGGTCATGGATGGTTTTGAAGCGGCGCGACGGATCAAGGCGATGAGTGGTGAGTCGCTGGTGCCGATCATCTTCCTCACCTCGCTGACTGAAGGCGAAGCGCTTGCACGCTGTCTGGATGCCGGTGGCGACGACTTCATGTCCAAGCCTTACAACCCGCTGGTGCTGGCCGCCAAACTCAATGCCATGAACCGCTTGCGGGTGTTGCACGAAACCGTCCGTCAACAACGTGACCAGATCAGCAAGCACCACGAGTACCTGCTCAACGAGCAGCGTGTCGCCAAGGCGGTGTTCGATCAGATTGCCCACGCCGGTTGCCTTGGGGCCGGCAATATCCGCTATTTGCAGTCTCCTTATGCCTTGTTCAACGGCGACCTGATGCTGGCCGCCTACACGCCGGCCGGGCACATGCAGGTCCTGCTTGGGGATTTCACCGGGCACGGCTTGCCGGCTGCCGTCGGGGCGATGCCGCTTGCCGAGGTGTTCTACGGCATGACCGCCAAGGGCTACGGCCTGGTTGAAATCCTTCGTGAAATGAACGCCAAGCTCAAACGCATCCTCCCCGTCGACATGTTCTGTTGTGCAACGCTGCTTTGTATCAACCTTGCACAACGGCAGGTCGAGGTCTGGAGCGGGGGCTTGCCGGACGGCTACCTGTTGCGTGGCGCGCAGGGTGAGCATGTGCCGCTGGCTTCCAGTCACCTGCCATTGGGCGTGCTGAGTGTCGATGCTTTCGATGCACGCACCGAGGTCTATCCGTTGGCGCCGGGCGATCGCATCTTCCTGCTGTCCGACGGGGTGCTCGACACCAGCAACAACAATGACGAACTGTTCGGTGCGCAGCGTTTGCGCCAGGTGCTTTCTACCAACCGCGAGCCGCATTTGCTGATCGAGGAAATTCTCGTAGCGCTCAACGATTTTGGTGGCAAGGCACGTGACGATGTCAGTCTGCTGGAAATCAGCGCCGTCGATGAGCCATTGCAGAGTCTGCCTGCCCTGACCTATTCGGACAGCGGTGCCTCCAGCCCACTGGACTGGTCGGCCAGCTTCGAGTTTCGCGCTTCGACCCTGAGGCGCTTCAACCCGTTGCCGTACGTCTTGCAGTTGCTGCTTGAAGTTCATGGCCTGCGCAATCAGGGTGCTGCATTGCACATGGTGCTCGGCGAGCTTTATAGCAATGCACTGGAACATGGTGTACTAGGGCTGGATTCGGCGCTAAAGCATGATGCAGCAGGTTTCGCCCTGTATTATCAGCAGCGCGCCGAGCGGCTTGGCATGCTTCAGACCGGGTTTATCCGCGTGACTGTGCGGGTCGAGCCGGTCGCAGCGGGTGGTCGGCTGACCCTCAGCGTGGAGGACAGTGGTCAGGGATTTGATATTGAAAAAGTCCGGATGCAGATACCTGCGGGCAATGAGCTGTATGGTCGCGGGCTCCGCCTGGTGTGTGAATTGAGTCGTGAGGCTCGATGGTCCGCGGATGGCAGGACGGCCTGCGTGGAATTTTCCTGGGAGGGAGTGGCATAATCCCCCCTGGAGTCTTGATCAAGGAGTGAACAAGTGTCGATTCATCTGGATTACAGCGTGCTGAATGCCTTGCAGGAAGTCATGGAGGACGAATATCCGACCTTGCTGGATGTGTTCCTCAAGGATTCCGAGCAGCGTATCGCGCAACTGCGTCTTGCTGTTCAAGTCAGCCATCCTGACTTTCAGGAATTGAGCCTCACCGCGCACAGTTTCAAGGGCAGCAGCGCCAATATGGGTGCCTTGCAACTTTCCGAGTTGTGTCGTCAGTTGGAAGAGCAGTCCCGTCAGCAGTTGTTCACAGGTCTGCCAGAGTTGATCGGTAAAATCGACAGCGAATACATGACTATTCGCGGTTTGTTTAACGCAGAGCGGCAGTTGTTTGTCAGCTGATCACTGATTTCCAGATCCCCGATCTTCCTTTATTCGGCAACCTTTGAAGTGGGTGTGGAAGGTTGGCCCGCATATTGCTAAGTGTTCTGGTAAGGCGATAACCAGCAGCTTATGCGGAGACCGAAATGCCCCTCGCTACCAATGCGCTTCTTCAGGCCACAAGCACTGCGACCTCAAGGTCCGGTACGGCCAATAATGCGGTCAAGTCTGCTGACAGCAGCAAAGACGGGGCCTCCAGCTTTTCCAATGTCTATGCCAAACAGGCGAAGGATGCCGTTCCGTCGCGTGATGATGCGCCGGTCAAGCCGGCTCGCGACAAGGCTGCGCCTGACAAGGACAAGGTTGCCGCCGGCAAGGACAAGCCTGCCAGTGATCAGGCCAATGCCGCTGACACGTCGAGTGTTGCCGATAGCGGCAATGATTTGCCAACCCGATCGACTGCCGCTGAGGATGATGCTGCCAGTGCCGGTTCAAAGCAGGATGACGCACAGGCATCTGCCGACTCTGCATTGACTGAAGGGCTGGCGATTGTCGATCCGGTGCTTGACCCGGCGTTGCAGGCGATGGCTGCTCAAGCGCCTGCGTTGCCGGTCGCCAGACCACAAAGCCCTGACGCCACGGCTGCGCCCGTAGCTACCGTGCTCACGGTCACTCAGGCTGCTCCGCCCGCAGCGACTGAAGAAGCATTCAATCCGGACGCCGATCCGCTTGATGGTCTGGATGCAGTGCAATTGGCGCTGGAGAATGCCAACGCCAAAACGCAGCTGGCTGCGCAGAATACCCATGCTGCCAACAAAGCGACGCCGACCAACGCAGAGGCCGATCCAAACCAGAATCTCGTCAATAACCTGTCGGCCCTGAGCGAGCAGCTTCCCTCGGAAGAGAGCAGCACGGAAAGCAGTGACAAGTCGTTCAGCGGCTTGATCGGCGAAGGACTGAAGGATGTCAAAAGCGCCGCGGGCGACACGCGCGTCGACAACTTTGCCGATCGCCTCGCTGCGCTGAGCCAGGCCGCGCAACCGGCCCGTGTTGCGGCAGCACCTGCCGCAGCGCCGTTGATGAATCAGCCGTTGGCCATGCACCAAAGCGGCTGGACCGAAGGCATTGTCGACCGCGTCATGTACCTGTCGAGCCAGAACCTCAAAACCGCCGATATCAAGCTGGAGCCCGCCGAACTCGGACGTCTGGACATTCGCATCAACATGGCACCTGAGCAGCAGACCCAGGTAACGTTCATGAGCGCCCATATGGGCGTGCGTGACGCACTGGAAAGCCAGATGTCGAGGTTGCGTGAGTCGTTCGTTCAGCAGGGGCTTGGCAACGTCGACGTCAACGTTTCCGACCAGTCGCAACAGCAGGCCCAGCAACAGGCTCAAGAGCAGGCCAGCCGTGCCCAGCGCAACGGTCGTGGCAATGGCGTGAGCTCAGGCGACACTTCGGATGAGATTGCAGGCGTCGATGCCGCTGTTCCGGTCAGCCAGCCGGCTGCACGCGTGATCGGCAGCAGCGAGATCGATTATTACGCGTGATGCTCCTTGCCTCACATGGCAGCCGCGACGCGAAGTCATGCCTTGTCTGCTAGTTGTTAAGGCAGAAATGATTTTCGATCCCGATGGTACAGACGACGCAAATTGCGACCTTAGTGACGGCTGAGTCCTGGCGCTGATCCGGGGGTAGCCTGGCAGGACGCCAGGCTAGCCGCACCGGGCCATGGATGGCCCGTTGCGGCGACCCCCGGATCAGTGACAGGGCGAAGGAACCCGACGAAGTCGGGCCGGAAACAGGAGCGAGGGGATTTGCCTACTTTGGCCTCATCAAAGTAGGTCGCCGAGGGACGAAAAGGTAACCTGAGCCGGACACAAACATAACTGACATAGCAGAACCGCTGTGTGACGCAGAGCGTCACGAAAGGCATTACCACGCGGAGCGTGGGAACGAGAATCTGGGCCGAACGCCAATCCACCTGATCTCGCAGGACCGCTGTGTGACGCAGAGCGTCACGAAAGGCATTACCACGCGGAGCGTGGGAGCGAGAATCTGGGCCGAACGCCAATCTACCTGAAGTCGCAGAACTGCCGTGTGACGCAGAGCGTCACGAACGGCATTCCCACGCGGAGCGTGGGGACGATAGTCATCAGCTCCCGGGTCGGGCTGATTCGGCACTGACACAAGCATTACCATCCCTCCGCGCCCAGCCGCGTAACCGGTTGTGTCCAATACATCTCCATCTCGTACAACTCTGGCATAACACTTGCTCTGCCTCTGTCACGTATTGAAGAACCTATTGAATAGTGACGGATTATTGGCATGGCGAAGAGCGAAGAAGTTAAAGACCCGGCAACCAAAGGCAAACTCAAGCTCATCATCCTCGCCGTTGTGGCGTTGCTGCTGGCGGTAGGTTTGTCGGTGGGCGCGACCTGGTTCCTCATGCACAAGAGCGAAAGCACACCAGACCCGGCTGCTGCCGCTGCCGCAGCTAACGTCAAGCCAGTGGCGGTGTTCGAACCCATGACCCCGGCCTTCGTGGTCAACTTCAACTCCAATGGTCGCCAGCGCTATATGCAGGTCAGTATCACCATGCTGGCGCGCAATGCCGCCGATATGGAAGCGCTGAAGGCGCATATGCCGCTGATCCGCAACAACCTGGTCATGCTGTTTGCTGCTATACCCTTTGAGTCGCTGGCCTCGCCGATCGGCCAGGAAATGCTGCGTCAGAAAGCGACCGCGAGCATTCAGGAAGTGGCACAGAAAGAACTCGGCAAGACTGTGATTGAACAGCTGCTCTTCACTAACTTCGTATTGCAGTAGGACTCTCACATGGCCGTGCAAGACCTGCTCTCCCAGGATGAGATCGACGCGCTGCTGCATGGCGTCGACGACGGGATGGTCCAGACCGACACCGTCAGCGAGCCTGGCAGCGTCAAAAGCTACGACCTGACCAGTCAGGACCGGATTGTCCGCGGGCGCATGCCGACGCTGGAAATGATCAACGAGCGATTCGCCCGCTACACGCGTATCAGCATGTTCAACCTGCTGCGCCGCTCGGCGGACGTGGCGGTGGGTGGCGTTCAGGTCATGAAGTTCGGCGAGTACGTGCATTCGCTGTACGTGCCGACCAGCCTCAACCTGGCCAAGATCAAGCCGCTGCGTGGTACTGCGCTGTTCATCCTTGATGCCAAGCTGGTGTTCAAGCTGGTGGACAACTTTTTCGGTGGCGATGGCCGTCACGCCAAGATCGAAGGCCGTGAGTTCACGCCGACCGAACTTCGCGTCGTGCGCATGGTGCTGGATCAGGCGTTCATCGACCTCAAGGAAGCCTGGCAGGCCATCATGGAAGTGAACTTCGAGTACATCAACTCGGAAGTGAACCCGGCCATGGCCAACATCGTCGGGCCGAGCGAGGCCGTGGTGATTTCCACTTTCCATATCGAACTGGATGGCGGTGGCGGCGATCTGCACGTGACCATGCCGTACTCGATGATCGAGCCGATCCGCGAAATGCTCGATGCCGGTTTTCAGTCGGATCTGGACGATCAGGATGAGCGCTGGATCAACGCGCTCAAGGAAGACGTTCTTGATGTCAATGTGCCGCTCACCACGACCATCGCTCAGCGCCAGTTGCCGTTGCGGGACATCCTGCACATGCGTCCTGGTGACGTTATCCCGGTGGAACTGAGCGAGTCGCTGGTCATGCGTGCCAATGGCGTACCGTCATTCAAGGTCAAGCTTGGCTCGCACAAGGGCAAGATGGCCCTGCAAGTAATCGAACCCATAGCGCGACGCTGACCTGTCTGGTCAACGTCGGAAATTGTTGCGTAACTGAAATACTGCGTGCAGAGGACAACTGATGGCTGATGAAAACGATATGACGTCTGCTGAAGATCAGGCGTTGGCCGACGAGTGGGCTGCTGCATTGGGCGAAGCTGGCGACAGTCAGGCTGATATCGATGCGTTGCTGGCGGCGGATGCGGGGAATTCGGGTAGCCGGATGACCATGGAAGAGTTCGGCAGCGTGCCGAAAAGCACGGGTCCGGTTTCTCTGGACGGTCCCAACCTGGATGTGATTCTCGACATTCCGGTGTCGATCTCCATGGAAGTGGGCAGCACCGATATCAATATTCGTAACTTGTTGCAGCTCAACCAGGGCTCGGTGATCGAGCTGGATCGCCTGGCTGGCGAACCGCTGGATGTGCTGGTCAACGGCACGCTCATCGCGCATGGCGAGGTGGTGGTGGTCAACGAGAAGTTCGGCATCCGTCTGACCGACGTGATCAGCCCGAGCGAACGCATCAAGAAGCTGCGCTAAATGAGGCGCTGGCTAAGTGTTCTGCTAACCCTGCCGTCGCTGGCCTGGGCTGCCGAGCCCGCTGCTCAGGCCGCACCTGCGCAGGTAGCCAATACGGTATCCGGCGGTATGGGCGGGCAGTTGGTGCAGCTGCTGTTCGGTCTGATATTGGTGATCGGTCTGATTTTCGTGCTCGCATGGCTGATGCGCCGCGTGCAGCGCGTGGGGCCGAACAATGGTCAGGTCATCGAATTGGTGAGTTCGCGCGCGCTCGGTCCGCGTGATCGGTTGGTGCTGGTGCAGATCGGCAGTGAACAGATCTTGCTGGGTATCACGCCAGGGCGGATCACGCCCCTGCATGTGCTCAAGGAACCGGTACAGGTGCCAGTGCGTGAGCAGGCGACCCCTGAATTCGCTCAGCGCCTGATGGAGCTGATGGGCAAGGATAAGGACAAGAAGTGATGGGCGCGCTGCGTTTCGTGATACTGCTGTTGCTGGTCATGGTGACGCCTGCTGTACTGGCAGCCGATCCGCTATCGATACCGGCGATCACGCTGTCCAATGGTGCGGATGGTCAGCAGGAGTATTCGGTCAGTCTGCAGATCCTGCTGATCATGACTGCGCTGAGCTTCATTCCGGCGTTTGTCATGCTAATGACCAGTTTCACCCGGATCATCATCGTCTTCTCGATTCTGCGTCAGGCCCTCGGTTTGCAGCAGACACCTTCCAACCAGATCCTGACGGGCATGGCGCTGTTTCTGACCATGTTCATCATGGCGCCGGTTTTCGACCGTGTGAATCAGGATGCGCTGCAGCCTTACCTGGCTGAAAAGCTCACTGCACAGGATGCAGTCGCCAAGGCGCAGGTGCCGATCAAGGATTTCATGCTGGCGCAAACCCGTACCAGTGACCTTGAGCTGTTCATGCGCCTGTCCAAGCGTACCGACATCCCCACCCCGGATGCCGCGCCGCTGACCATTCTGGTTCCAGCGTTCGTGATTTCGGAGCTCAAGACGGCGTTTCAGATCGGCTTCATGATCTTCATTCCGTTTCTGATCATCGATCTGGTGGTGGCCAGTGTGCTGATGGCGATGGGTATGATGATGCTGTCGCCGCTGATCATTTCGCTGCCGTTCAAGATCATGCTGTTCGTGCTGGTGGATGGCTGGGCGCTGATCGTCGGCACCCTGGCTGGCAGTTTTGGTGGCGTATGAGCCGTTTCACTGAGGAGTCTGCCCGATGACGCCGGAAGTAGCTGTCGATCTGTTTCGCGAGGCGCTGTGGCTGACCACCGTGCTGGTCGCGATTCTTGTGGTGCCGAGCCTGTTGTGCGGTCTGCTGGTGGCGATGTTTCAGGCGGCCACGCAGATCAACGAACAGACCCTGAGCTTCCTGCCGCGCCTGTTGGTCATGCTCGTGACGCTGATTGTCATCGGCCCCTGGCTGCTGAAAATTTTCATGGAATACATGCTGTCGTTGTACACCAGTATTCCGACGCTGATCGGCTAGCGCCGCATGCAGCCGATGCTTGCGCTGACCGATATCCAGATCAGTACCTGGGTAGCGAGCTTCATGCTGCCGATGTTTCGTATCGTCGCGTTGCTGATGACCATGCCGGTGATCGGCACCACGCTGGTTCCCCGACGCGTGCGTCTTTACCTCGCATTTGCCATCACTGTGGTGGTCGCTCCAGCGCTGCCAGCCATGCCGCCGGTTCAGGCGCTTGACCTCAGTGGGCTGTTGCTGATCGGCGAGCAGATCATCATCGGTGCCGGCATGGGGCTGTCCCTGCAGATGTTTTTCCATATCTTCGTGATCGCCGGGCAGATCATCTCGACGCAGATGGGCATGGGCTTTGCCTCGATGGTCGACCCTACCAACGGCGTATCTTCGGCTGTCATTGGCCAGTTTTTTACCATGCTGGTCACGCTATTGTTCTTGTCCATGAACGGCCATCTGGTGGTGTTGGAAGTGCTTGTCGAAAGCTTCACCACGATGCCGGTGGGTGGTGGTCTGCTGGTCAATAATTTCTGGGAGCTGGCGAACGGGCTAGGCTGGGCGTTGAGTTCCGGACTCAGGCTGGTGTTACCTGCTATTACTGCGTTGCTGATCATCAACATCGCTTTTGGCGTCATGACCCGTGCAGCGCCGCAACTCAACATCTTCTCGATCGGTTTCCCGCTGACTCTCGTGCTGGGCATGGTCATCCTGTGGATGAGCATGGGCGATATTCTCAATCAGTATCAGCCGATTGCCAGTCAGGCACTGCAATCGTTGCGCGACATGGTGAGGGCTCGTTGAGATGGCAGAAAACGAGAATGGCCAGGACAAGACAGAAGACCCCACGGAAAAAAAGGTCAAGGACTCCAGAGCGGATGGGCAGATTGCGCGCTCCAAGGAGCTGACCACGCTGGTGGTCATGCTGATGGGGGCGGGCGGGTTGCTGATGTTCGGCTCAGGCATTGCGCAGATGATGTCCGAGCTGATGCGCGACAATTTTACGATCAGCCGCGAAACGCTCATGGATCAGTCATACATGGGCAAGGCGTTGCTCAGCTCCGGCCTGCACGCGCTGGTCGTGATGCTGCCGTTTCTGATCGCCATGCTGGTGGCGGCGCTGGTGGGGCCGATCATGCTTGGCGGCTGGTTGTTCGCAACCAAATCGCTGATGCCCAAATTCAGCCGGATGAACCCGGCGGCAGGGCTCAAACGCATGTTTTCACCGCATGCGCTGGTCGAGCTGCTCAAATCCTTCGGCAAGTTTTTGATCATCCTCGCCGTTGCGCTGGTGGTCTTGAGCAACGAGCGCAATGATCTGGTGGCCATCGCTCATGAGCCATTGGAACAGGCGATGATACACAGCCTGCTGGTGGTCGGCTGGAGCAGCTTCTGGATGGCCTGTGGTCTGATATTCATTGCTGCTGCCGACGTGCCCTTTGTACTGTATGAGGCGCACAAGAAGTTGCTGATGACCAAGCAGGAAGTGCGCGACGAGCATAAGAACAGCGAGGGCAGCCCCGAGGTTAAACAGCGTATTCGCCAGTTGCAGCGCGAAATGTCCCAGCGGCGGATGATGGCGTCGATTCCGGAAGCGGATGTCATTATTACCAACCCGACGCACTTTGCCGTAGCCTTGAAATACGATCCCGAGCAGGGCGGGGCGCCGATGTTGCTGGCCAAGGGCACGGACCTGGTGGCGCTGAAGATTCGCGAAATCGGCGCGCATAACCAGATACTGATTCTGGAATCTGCGGCGTTGGCCCGCTCCATCTACTACAGCACCGAGCTGGACCAGGAAATCCCTGCCGGGCTCTATCTGGCCGTGGCCCAGGTGCTGGCCTATGTCTACCAGATCCGCCAATTCCGCGCCGGTCAAGGCAAGCGCCCAGACCCACTGGGTGACATCAAGATCCCGCCCGACCTGCAGCGCGATGCGTAGCCCTTTGCTTTGTCGCCAGCAGACCACCCTCGCACCCGTGCTCCGCATGGGTATGCGGTTCCTGAAGCTCTGCGTCCGCTCTTGGGCGTGTGGTGCGGCGCAGATTTGTGACGCAGAGCGTCACCCACGGCATTCCCACGCTGGAGCGTGAGGAACGATCATCTCAACTATCGTGCGACGCTCCGCGTCGCATGCCGTTCCGGGCGCTCTGCGTCCGCTCTGTGCGATTCCCACGCAGAGCGTGAGGAACGATCATCTCAACTATCGTGCGACGCTCCGCGTCGCATGCCGTTCCGGGCGCTCTGCGTCCGCTCTGTGCGATTCCCACGCAGAGCGTGAGGAGCGATCATCTCAACTATCGTGCGACGCTCCGCGTCGCATGCCGTTCTGGACGCTCTGCGTCCGCTCTTGAAGATTTTCTGACTGCGCAAGGTATGCTGGTTTCCCATTACTTCTGTCTCTAAGGAATCTCCGAACAAGTCCCGGTTATGCGAAAATCGCCTGACCACCTGATCCGAGCCTCCCATGAGCCAGATGAGCTTTTCCGATTTCGAATATGCCAGCAAGCGCAAGCAGACACGCCGCGAACGCTTCCTCGCCGAGATGGATCAGGTCGTCCCCTGGACAGGTCTGCTGGGCCTGATCGAACCGTTCTACCCCAAGGCCGGCGGTGGCAGAAAACCTTATCCGCTGGAAACCATGCTGCGCATTCACCTGCTGCAGAACTGGTTCTCCCTGAGTGATCCGGCCATGGAAGAAGCGCTCTACGAAATCACCCCCATGCGCCAGTTTGCACGCCTGACGTTGAGTGCGCCGATACCGGAAGACACCACGATCATGAACTTCCGGCACCTGCTGGAGAAACATCAACTGGCTCCTGCAATCCTCGCGGTCATCAACGGTTATTTGCAGGAAAAAGGCCTGTCGCTGCGCCAGGGCACCATCGTCGATGCCACCATTATTCATGCCCCAAGCTCGACCAAGAACAAAGACGGCGAGCGTGATCCCGAGATGCATCAGACAAAGAAGGGTAACCAGTATTTCTTCGGTATGAAGGCCCACATCGGCGCTGACGTTGAGTCTGGACTGGTTCATCACGTCCATGGCACTGCGGCCAATGTGGCCGATGTCACTCAAGTCGCCGAACTGCTCCACGGGGAAGAAAACGCGGTCTATGCGGACGCTGGCTACACCGGTGTCGAGAAGCGTGAAGAGCACGAAAATCGTAACGTGATCTGGCAAATCGCGGCGCGGCGCAGCACGTATTCCAAGCTGAACAAACGCAGCCTGTTGTACAAAGCCAAGCGCAAGATCGAGTACTGCAAAGCGCAGACACGCGCCAAGGTCGAGCATCCGTTTCGGGTCATCAAGCGCCAGTTTGGTTACGTGAAAGTACGCTTTCGTGGGCTGATGAAAAACACGGCCCAACTGACCACGCTGTTCGCCCTGTCGAACCTGTGGATGGCTCGAAAGCGACTAATGGGTTTGGGTGAGTTGCGCGCTTAACACGGAAAACCGAGCGAAAAACGCGCTCGACTCACACTGCATCAGACCGTTTTCAGAAAAATAGCGCTATGTGCCTGGCAAATTACGGCTTGCCACCGCTGCGCGGCAAGTTGATCGGAGCATCCCTAGGTCATCATTTACATAAATATCGTCGTTTTTCAGTCTTCAGCTGCAAAGCGCGACGGATTTTAGGAACTATTTAGAACTTTGTTTGTGCTTTAACTATCAAGCGCCATTGAACTTTACGCGCGTCTCTATGCTTGTGTTCATCATGCAAAGGAAGGCATGCGCCTTTTAATGAAATAGTTTCATCCCCACATCCTTCGCAACGATAAATTCCCGATGCCAGAGCACTTTCTCCAGGAACATGAAGCCTGTTCCATTCGACATCGCCCAGAAGCGACGCTCTGGCCTTGGACAGATGCATTACTGTCTCTTCAGTCACGAGAGCCATTTGATTCCTATAGTCCGTTAAAACTTTGACGCTACCGCATGCATCCTACCGTCGCCACTGGATTTTCATCCATTCCTGGTTGTATAAACAGTGGGTGTGGGAATTTTTGACCCTAATCACCCGCCAAGTACGGGGTTTTTTATAGGTAATTACCATGATTTACAGCGCGGACATCCAAAAGTTGGAGCCCGGGAACCAGATTCGCCTGTACGAACTGGATGCGACGAGGCTGGGAGCCACGCTCTGGCGCTTCCACGGGCATGAGCATGAGGGCGACATCATCTGGCAGGGCCAGCTGTATTCGCCTATCCAGATCGAGGTCACCGGTTTAGATATCCGTGGTGATGGCCGCCCAGCCACACCCAAGCTCAGGCTGGCCAACGAGCTGTCGGGTATTCCGCGAGCAGTGTCAGCGCTTTGCCTTCAGTTCAAGGACCTCGCTGGCGCGGACTTCAAGGTGATCGAAACCTTCAAGCACTTCCTGGATGCCGCGAACTTCGACGGGGGCAACCCAGATGCCGCAGATCAAAGCCGCACCAGCCTTTGGAGGATCGAGCAGAAGACCGAAGAGAACTTTTCGGCGGTCGGCTTCGAGCTTTCCAGCCCCATCGACATGGAAGGCCAGCAGCTGCCGTCCCAGCAGATCACCAAGTTGTGCCGCTGGGCGATGCGTGGCCAGTACCGGCAGGAGGCTTGCGCCTACACAGGCACCGCGTATTTCGACAAGAAGAACGAACCCACCGACAACCCTGCGCTTGACCGCTGCGGGGGCTGGTGGAGCAGCTGCAAGTTGCGCGGCAATACCCGCCGGTTCGGCGGCTCCATGGGCGCAAGCCTGATCGCCAAGGGATAACCATGCGAATCAATCAAAAGCTTCAGGACGACATGAGGGCGCACGCCGAGCAGTCACACCCGGCCGAGGCCTGCGGGCTGCTGATCAAGACCGAGGCCGGGCGTGAATACGTGCCGTGCGGCAATGTGGCCACCAACCCGCTGCAGCACTTCCTGATCGACAAGCACGACGCTGCGGCGGCAGAAGACAGGGGCGAGGTGCTGGCCATCGTGCACAGCCACCCTGACCGAGCCGCAACGCCGAGCATGACCGATCTGGTCAGCTGTGAGCTGCATGAATTGCCTTGGGCGATTGTGAGCTGGCCTGTCGGTGACATTCAGTGGTTCAAGCCGAGCGGTTTCCAGGCCCCCTTGCTGGGCCGGGACTTCTCTCATGGCCTGCTCGATTGCTGGGCGGCCTGCCGCGACTGGTACGCCCGCGAGGCCTCACTCCCGCTGCCGAACTTCGAACGCAAGGAACTGTGGTGGGAAGATCCGGACAGCCCCAGCCATTACGAAGAGAACTACGAGGCCTGCGGCTTCGTCCGGGTCGAACAGCCCCAGCGCGGCGACCTGCTGGTGTTCCAGGTCCCTACCGTGGGCAGGCCTTGTCACTTCCCGAACCACGCCGCGATCTACCTCGGGGCCGATGCCAGCCTGCACAGCGAGGACGCGCCGGCACTGGGCGGGTCTGGTCCGTTCATCTATCACCACATGCCCGGTCGCCTGGCTGCCCGTGAGGTCTACGGCTGGTCGATGGCCAACCGCGTGAAACTGATCCTGCGCCACAAGGAATACACCCCATGACCATGCGCACCATCGTGCTCTACGGCGTTCTGCGCAAGCATTTCGGCCGGGAGTACCGTATCGACGTGCACAGCGTGCGCGATGCCGTGAATGCCCTTTGCGCGATGAAGCCCGGCTTCGAGAAGTTTCTGCGGACCGGCGAAGAGCGTGGCTTGGTGTTCAGCGTCTTCTGCGGCAAGCGCAACGCCGGCGAGGCCGAGTTCGATATGCAGGGCAGCGACAACACCGATATCCGCATCGTGCCGCTGATCCAAGGTAGCAAGCAGGCCGGGTTGTTCCAGGTGGTGCTGGGCGTGGCGCTCGTCGTGGGCGGCCTGTTCTCTGGCGGTACGACTACAGCGCTGGGCATGGGTCTGCTTGGCGCGGGTGCGGCGGTCGGCCTCGGTGGTGTGGTGCAGATGCTTTCTCCCACAACGACTGCCAGCGTGGGCAACAACAACGATGACGGCAACAACCCCAGCTACGGTTTCGGCGGCGCAGTGACCACTGTTGCCCAGGGCAACCCCTATCCCGTGCTCTACGGCGAACGAGAGATCGGCGGTGCCGTCGAGTCGGGCGGCATTTACACACAAGATCAGATTTGATCATCAGGTAACACCAGACCCGCTTCGGCGGGTTTTCTTTTTTCTGGGGGCGGTATGGCAAGTGCGGTAGCAGCGCGAAGCATTCGCGGGAGCAAGGGCGGCGAGGCCACACAGAAGCAGCCGACGATTGCGTTAAACAGCACAGCTTCCATTGCCACCGCGCGCATCGTCTACCTGTGGAGCTGGGGGCCGATCGTCGGCCCAGTGAACGGTCGTCGGTCAATCAAGCTTGACGGCACTCCTTTGGAGGCCGAGGACGGCACAGATAATTTTCCGGGCGTGAAGTGGCAGTTCCGCAATGGCGAGCTGAACCAGCAGCGCCTTGAGGGCATTGCCGAGTCCAGCAACGAAGTCGACGTAAACCAGCAGTTGCTCAGCACTACACCTTACCTGCGCACCGTGAATAACCCGGTGCTGGATGCGCTTCGCATCCGGTTCAGCTGGCCACAACTCCAGTCGCAGGACCAGAGCGGCAATATAAACGGCGTGCGAATCGATTACGCGATCGACCTGGCCACTGATGGCGGGCCGTTTGTTCAGGTCCTGGCGGACTCCGTAGACCGCAAGAACGTCACCAAGTACGAGCGCAGTCATCGCATCAACCTGCCTGCGGGCAGCCGCTGGACTATGCGCGTGCGCCGGATCACGCCGGAGGCCAACAGCTCGCTGATTCAGGACAGCATGTTTATCGAGGCGGTGGCCGAGGTCGTAGACAGCGATCAGGAGTTTCCGCTCACCGCCGTGGGCTGCGTTGAATATGACGCCCAGCAGTTCGGCGGCGATATCGCCAAGATTGCAGTGCTAATGCGCGGGCGCATCGTGCGCGTGCCGAACAACTACGACCCGGAGACGCGGACCTATGCAACGTCCGGCGCGGGTACCAGCAACGGGATATGGGACGGTACGTTCAAAGAGGCCTACACGAATAACCCGGCCTGGGTGTGCTACGACATTGCGCTGAACCCGTATTACGGCCTCGGACACCGGATCGATGCCACGATGGTGGACCGCTGGAACCTGTACCGCATTGCGCAGTATTGCGACCAGATGGTGCCGAACGGCGTGGGCGGCACGCACCCCCGGATGACTTGCAATATCTACCTGCAAAAGCAGGCGGATGCTTACGCGGTGCTGCAGGACCTGTCGGCCATCTTCCACGGCATGAGCACCTGGGATGGCAGCCAGATCACGTTCAACGCCGACATGCCAGGCGACCCGGTCTACACCTACAACCCGTCGCAGATCCTGAACAACGGTGAAATCCAGTATTCGGGCACCCGGGCGCGCGACCGCCACAACCTGGCAATGGTGACCTGGGACAACCCTGACCAGAGTTTTGCGACGGACAAAGAGCCTGTCTTTGATGATGTGGCGATGGCCGAATCTGGATCGGTCAACGAGCTGTCGGTGGACGCCTACGGCTGCACTTCACTCGGGCAGGCGCAGCGCGCAGGCCAATACGCTCTGATCACCGAACAGATGCAGACAAGGCCCGCGACCTTCCGCGTTGGCCTGGACGGCGGCATTCCGAAGACAGGGCAGATCATTGCCGTGGCTGACCCCATGCTGGCCGGTCGTGCGAACGGCGGTCGGATCAGCGCGGTGGCGGGGCGCGTCATCACCGTTGACCGCGACATCGATCTTTCGACCGGTGCCAAGCTGCGGGTGAACTTGCCCAGCGGCAAGACCGAGGCGCGCGTTATCACCTCGCTCGCCGGCCGGCGGGTAACTGTGGCGGCCAGCTTCAGCGAAGTGCCAGAAGCCGAATGCGGCTGGATACTCGAATACGAAGACCTGAAAACCATGCAGTTTCTGGTGCGCAACATCACGCGCCCGGAATGGCACCAGTACCAGCTCGAGTGCATCCAGCACGAACCGAGCAAGTTTGACGCCATCGACTTCGGCGCCGTCGTGGACATCCGCCCAATCAGCGGCATTCCAGTGGGCGTACAGGCTGCGCCGGGCGCAGTGTTTGTGACCCAGCACGTCGTGATCGAGCAGGGCATTGCGGTTACAAACATGACCATCAGCTGGGACGCTGCGCCAGGCGCGGTTGCGTACGACGTGGAATGGCGCTGGGGCTCGCGCGAGTGGGTCAAGGTGCCGCGCACTGGCGAGCAGTCGGTGGATGTGCCGGGTATCTACTCCGGTCAGTACATGGCCAGGGTGCGCGCTGTCAGCGCCTTGAACGTTTCATCCTTGCCGGCCACCTCGCTGCTCACGAACTTGCAGGGCAAGACCAGTTTGCCGCCTGCCGTCACGTCGCTGACTGCCACCCCGCTGATCTATGGGATAGGCCTGAAGTGGACCTTCCCGCCTGGCGCGGAAGATGCGCAGCGCACCGAGATATGGAACAGCAAGATCAATGATCGGAGTAAAGCGACAAAGCTTGCAGATTTTGCCTATCCACAATCCAGTCACGAACTGCAAAACATCACGCCGGGGACAAACCTGTTCTTCTGGGCGCGTATTGTCGATCGGTCTGGAAACGTCGGGCCTTGGTTCCCAGCAGATAAAGGTGTGCTCGGACAGGTAAGTGTTGACCAGCCCGCTTATGAGCAGTATTTCCTCGGCAAGATCAACGCGTCCGCCCTGGGTGAGCAGCTGTTCTCCGAGTTCGGCAAAATATCCGGGGATGGGGATGGCTCGGTAAATCAACGGATTGCCGAGCTGAAAAGTGAGATCGGCGAAATCACCGACGCGCTGGCCTACGTGGCGACCGACGCCTACGTGCGGGACAACACCGTGCGCGTGGGCGATAACCTCTGGACTGCTATCGCGGCGGTGCCAGCGGCTGCCAACGGATCGAATGCTCCGCCGAACCCGACCTACTGGGTTAACAGCGGCCAGTCAATCCGAACCGCCAACGCTCTGGCAGCTCAGGTAACGAAAAACACCGCTGACATCAGTACGGTGGACGGCAAGACCAGCGTTACCGCTAGCCAGCTTCAGGCGGTGCAGGCTCAGTACCGTGCCGACAGTGGGGAAGGCGATCTGCTAGACGCGCTCAAGGGGTGGGACAGCACGGCCAGCTACGCACAGGAAGTGAAAGTCAGGACGGAACAGGACTTCGCACAGGCCCAGCGCACCACACTGCTTGATTCTCGGGTCGGCGGCAATGAGTCGAAAATCAGCGTCGTTGAAACGACGATTGCGACTGACAGGCAGGCCACTGCTCAGCAGATCACAACGCTGAGTGCGGCAGTCGATGCGAGTCAGGCCGCCATCCGGAGCGAGGCAACAGCAAGAGCGGACGCTGATGGTGCGTTGTCCCGCCAGGTAACCACTGCGCAATCGACAGCCAACGGGGCGAGCGCCAGTGCTGAAACGGCAACTAACACCGTTTCGGCGCTAGGAGGCAAGGTTTCATCTCTCACGACCATAAAAACTTCGACCACGGTCGGTGGCCGTACGGTCATGGCAGGGCTGGCAATAGGTGTTGAGGGGCAGCAGCAGGAGTCGCAGATACTTGCTTTTGCGCAGCGCTTCGCAATTCTGGACGAGGCCAGCGGAACGATGATTGCGCCGTTTGTGGTGCAAGGCGGGCAGGTGTTTATCAACACCGCGATCATCAACACGGCCTTCATCAAAGAAATCATTGCGGGAATGTCGATCACATCCCAGGCAAAGAACTCGCGTGGCGAACCTTTGTTAGATCTCAACTTTGTGACTGGAGCAGTGAATATCCGGAGCCAAGATGCTGACGGTTCGACTCTGCTTAATAATCGCGGGCTCTATGTGTATGACGCCAACCTTGTAGAACGCACGGCAGTAGGCCGCCTGACCGCGTCTTAATCTCGTACTGATAAACCATTTCGGAGAAAAGATGGATACTTATGGAGTGCGAGTGCGAGACGCTAGCAATGCTCAGACTTTAGGGATGGAAGATTTTACTATTAGAAAGCTGGCTTCGATTGTTATTCCAGCCTCTCGCACAAGCGGTGAGGGCGTTCGAAGTGATTATATTCTAATGGATGTTCCTAACTATGATCCTGCGAAGTGCTTCGTATTAATTACCCCTAGACAATACGCTTCCTATGGTCAACCTGGCACCCCCGATGCGTGGGGGTATGTTCCCACGTATAAAGATTTGGGAGGGACGAGAATTGGAATATTCACTTACGTCAACAGAAAACGCCCTACCGGTGTGGGCGGGCGCTTCAGGGATGAATGGATAGAGCATGCTGTTGAGTCTGTAGTGGAAGTTGTGAGGGTAGGGTGATGGTGGACTATGGTTTCTCTGCAGTTAATGGGGCAAGCTCGGTTATTATCGGTAGCAAGTACAAGGTGCTGGTATTTTCCGAGCGAGGCCAGTTCGCTATCACTTCCCAATATACCGATAGGGAAGGGTTTGGATCTGTAGTGTTCGCCCGGCCAATTCTGACCCAAGAGCCGCCCCAGATTTTTGTCAGGCATATAAGTGGTAGTCATCCAAGCTTGGGTGTTTATACCACCATGTCTGGAAGTTCCGGTAACTGGACTGGTTTTTTGGTGACGTCGGCAGTTAGGCCTGGCGGGACGCTTCAGAATTATTCTATGGAATTCGTCTCTTGCAAGTTCGCTGATCAGCCAAGCTCCCAGGTCTACGGAATGAATATTCGGGATGAAGGTGGGCGCATAGTATTTTCGTCCTCTGACAAAATTGTCAGATATAGTAAGTTTGCCAAAGGCTGGACATTACAAAAAGGCGATTTGGTCGATATTTATAACAGCAATCTAACTATCGATGCTGATGACTTTGTCTGCATTTCCAGTATAGATCGGGGAGTTATGTGGTTTGCAGATGGTGTCCAATTCGCGGGGCTTACCCTGCTCGCTAACGGCGTGCCAGTTTTGCAAATAAACGCTCAAATCGCGGGCGGCGGATACTGGTATTACCAAGGAGTAAATGAGACAAGCTTTGCTATTCCGGTCTGTAAGTTCCCTGTCTCTAGATATTATAACTAAGCACCTTTTTTGGAGTTGCACGCATGCCTTGGTATAAAGCCGGGACGGTTTCCGTTACCCAAAATTCGAACGCCGTTATCGGTAGTGGTACGGCCTTCATTGCAAATAGCCGAGTAGGCGATGGATTTCGCGGCCCTGACGGTGGCTGGTACGAGGTAACGAACATCGCCAGCGACACGGCGATGTCGATCGCGCCGAACTACCAAGGCGCAAGCAACAGCGCGGGCGGCTATGCGCTTGCCCCTCTGCAGGGCTACGTCAAAGAATCAGCGGATGCTTTGCGCGCGCTGGTGAACAAGTTCGGTACGCAGCTGGCCGCACTCGGCACCACCGGTAACTACGACACGCTTCCGGTAGCCAAGGGCGGCACTGGCCGCTCGGACGGACGGGTTATTTTTTCTGAGGTCGGTGTTCAGCAGGCCAGCGCGCTTTACAACGTGCAAGGCATGTACATGGGCTGGAACTCTAATTCTCAGGGTGAAGGCCACTTCGTTGTAAACCGTGGCGGCGGTGCTGGCGGGTTCACCTGGCGGTCAGTGAATGCTGGTAATACAGCCACCGGGCCAGCAATGACGTACAGCTACGAAGGGTTGCTTACGGTTTCGTCGCTTTCTGTGACTGCTGCCCCGATCAGCATTGCATCAGGCGGCACCGGCGGCAACAGCCAGACTACAGCGCGTAATTCGTTAGGTATCGGCCCGGCCTCTGCTCCCACGTTTGCCGGCTTGGAACTCAGCAACAACGCTCCCTATATCGACTTTCATTATAACAACACTACAGCAGACTATGACGTCAGGCTGATCAACCAAGCAGGGGGCGTGCTGACACTACAGGGTGCGATGCAGATCACAGGGAGACTTGAGTCAGCAGGCACCTGGTGCAGGGCAGGTCTGAGCGCCGGTCGTGGCGGAACTGTCTACAACTACAACTGGACCGGCTCGAACGTTGATGTTTGGATCGACAACACCTACGTCGGGACGATGACCCTGTTCGGGTCTGACTACCGGTTCAAGAAGTACATCGCCGATGCGAAAGTGCCTTCGTACCGCGATCGCATCAACGCTTACAGAATCGTCACCTACCAGCGCAAGGTGTTCGGCGCAGTGTTTCGTGGCGATGGCACCACCTATCAAGGCCTGATTGCACATGAGGCGCAGGCGGTAAATCCACTGGCCGTGACCGGCGAGAAGGACGGCGTCGACGAAAATGGCAACGCACGCATTCAGCAGCTGGACCCGATGGCCTTGATCACCGATCTGATGGGCGCTGTCAAAGAGCTGCACTCAGAATCGGTAGAGCTGCGTGCCGAACTGGCGGCGCTCAAGGCATCGATTCAACCAGCCCCAGAACCTGCCGCCGCATAACACCAGAACAGCAGCACCCGCACCCCGCCATTGAGCGGGTATTTTTTTGCCTGGAGAAACACCGATGCCGATCACCGCGCAGCAACTACTGCAGATCCTCCCGAACGCCGGCCAGAAAGCCAGCGTTTTTGCACCCGTCCTCAACACAGCGATGAGCAAGTACCAGATCGTGACCCCGCTGCGCATTGCTGCATTCATCGCCCAGGTTGGTCATGAGTCCGGTCAGCTGCGTTACGTCCGCGAGATTTGGGGGCCGACTCCGCAGCAGTTGGGGTACGAGGGGCGCAAAGATCTGGGCAATACCGTGCCGGGCGATGGCTCCAAATACCGTGGGCGCGGCCTGATCCAGATCACTGGTCGGGCGAACTATGCCGAGTGCGCCGAAGCGCTGGGCCTGGATCTGATCAACCATCCCGAATTGCTCGAGCTGGCGCAGCACGCCGCGATGTCGGCGGGGTGGTTCTGGCACCGGGCCGCGCTCAACACGCTGGCGGACAAGGGCGACTTCTTGACCATCACCCGTCGCATCAACGGCGGCACGAACGGCCTTGCCGACCGGCAGGCGCTGCACACCCGGGCGCTTGAGGTGCTGGCGTGAAGGCCCTGCCGTGGAAGGCGGTCGGCCTGCTGCTGATCCTGCTGGCGCTGGCCGGTGCGTTGTACGGGGCATACCTGCACGGCGTGACCGTCACCGATCTGGCCTGGAAGGCGAAGTGGGCCGAGGAAGTCAGCACCCAATCCGAAGCGGTGGCCACCACGACCACCGACTACCGAACCGAAGAGCAACGCCGCCAGAAAGCGGCCAACCAGGTGGCAAACGATGCAAGACAAGACCAGACCGCTGCGATTACTGATGGCTCTGTCGATGATGCTTCTGGTGAGCTCATGCGCATCGAAGCCGGAAAAATGGCAGCCACGGCAAGTTGCGTGCCCAGCGATACCGGAGCTTCCGAGCGAGGCAAGGCAGCCACCCGCGCCGCAATGGTGCTCTCCGACTTGCTCGGCAGGGCTGACGCGCGAGCGCGAGAGCTGGCTAAGGATTATGACCAGTCCCAAATAGCAGGGCAGGCGTGTAACCGCTTTGTCGATGAGCTATCCAGTACCACCAATTCAGCCAGGCCGTAGGCCGCCGGGGAAGCACTGTGCAGACAGCAACGAAGCAAGAAACCTACGACCGCACGATGAAAGTGACGTTGGCAGTGAAGGCGAACGGCGGGTCGGTGACGGTCCAGATCCAGGCCGGTGATAACTGGATCACCACCGACACGTTCTGGAAAGACGGTGGCTATCAGCTGAGCATTCCGCCCGCGACGATCCGCTACGTGCCCGCTGCTGGCGCTTCATTTGAGGTCTACGCATGAGCCTTCTGGTCAACCCAATCCCACGTCGCCAACCGATCCGGCGCGGCCTGGGTCTGCTCGGCGATAGCTTCTCGGGCAACTGCCACACCATCGCGGCGACGGCGTTTGGCACCGAGGCCTATGGCTATGCGGGCTGGATCGCGGCGCGTACCGGCCTGTTCCCGAGCTACGTCGACAACCAGGGCAAGCTCGGGGACCACACCGGGCAGTTTCTGGCCAGGCTTCCCGCCTGCATTGCATCGTCCACTGCCGACCTGTGGCTGCTGCTGTCGCGCACCAATGACAGCACCACGGCAGGTATGAGCCTGGCCGACACGAAAGCCAACGTGATGAAGATCGTCACCGCGTTCCTGAACACGCCCGGCAAGCACCTGATCGTCGGCACTGGTACGCCGCGCTTCGGTAGCAGGGCGTTGACCGGGCAGGCGCTGGCCGATGCGATCGCTTACAAGGACTGGGTGTTGAACTATGTCAGCCAGTTCGTGCCGGTCGTGAACATCTGGGACGGCTTCACCGAAGCGATGACAGTCGAGGGCCTGCATCCCAACATCCTGGGCGCCGAGTTCATCAGTTCACGGGTGGTGCCGATCATCACCGCCAACTTCGAATTCCCCGGCATCCCGCTGCCCACTGACGCTGGCGACGTTTACTCGGCCATCCGCCCGTTCGGCTGCCTCAATGCCAACCCTCTGCTGGCGGGCACCGGCGGTTCTCTGCCTGCTGGCGTGAACGCTCTGGCCGGGTCGGTGCTTGCGGACGGCTACAAAGCCATTGGCTCTGGCCTGACCGGTATCACCACGCGCTGGTTCAAGGAGCCTGCCGCCTATGGCGAGGCGCAGTGCATCGAGCTGCGTGGCAACATGGCGGCGGCGGGCGGCTACATCTACATGCAGCCCACGGCCAACGTGGTACAGACCAACCTGGCAGCCGGCGACGTTATCGAAATGGTGTCGGCGGTGGAAATCATGGGTTCGTCGCGCGGCATTCTGGCTTGGGAGGCTGAGTTAACCATCACCAAGACGGTCAGCGGTGCTGCGTCCACGTTTTACTATCGGTCGATGGACAAGTACCAAGAGCCGTTCACCATGCCGGCCAGCTTTTCCGGGGCGTTGGAAACGCAGCGCGGCACTATTGACCTGAGTGAAACCGTGATCACCTCGCGTATGGGCCTGTACTTGGCTGCAGGTGTGGCGCAGAACTCAACAGTCAAGGCAGCGCAGTTCGGGATTCGCAAGGTTTAAATATTTATGCCGAGGATGAGGTGCGCTTTTGAACGAGCTCAGTCACTTGGGTTTTTGCTAAGCTATCCTCTAATATAAATATTACCTGGTGTTTATGCTAAAACCCTCAATAGGGATTTCTTCGGTTCGATTGTAAATTGGCAAAGTGCTAAAGTTGGTCTTTTCAAGAGTTTCGCAGTTCCATGCCTTGGTTTGGGCTGCGTTATACAACATGCCTAACGTCATTGCCGTCTTTGCGCGCCGATCTTTAGATCTAAAGAATACGAAAATGTCAGTCCCTTCTGGCTTGAAGTAACGGTAGTGGTCGTAGTCGCCGGATTCAACACCAAAGTGTTCGAAAAAATTCTCCATAAAGTCACTGGCGTCGTCACCATCAAGCCCTAGCTCCCAACTGACTCTAGTAGCGAGGCTGAGAGTCTCGAATGCCTTTCGGCTAAATCCTACATAAAAGTAGATTCTCTCTACAAGATAATCAACTACTTCATAGTTTAGATCGCTTCTATCCATTTTAAAAAACCTGATCTTGTTCATCTACGATAGAATTGTAGGTATTCACCGTTACGTAACCTATTTTGCCAAGCTCGTATGCAGTATAGGACCATCCTATAACGGGTGTTGCTCGTGCGATGAAGCCACCAATGCTTCTTGTCCATCGGAGGTGCGGCGGAAACCATCCTGTAAGAGATGGTGCTCTGAAGTCTCCAGGAAACTTGCGGTTGTTTAGAGTGCGCCGCATTACTATAGACATGACGGAAGTGTTATTAATCGCTCCGCCAGGCTTTGTTCTAGTTGGTATTATGTTGGCGCCTAAGACGATGCCTAATGCAGCCCCTACATCGTCCAGTCCAAATTCCTCCATTGCCACCTCTGTGGCAATAACATAAAGTAGTTCATTTGCAGTTAGTCCGCAGTCACCGTCATAACAATATATTCTCGCCACTTAAAATATCCTTATGCGTAAGTGCTATTTCGTATTTGATCCCAGCCACCGGAGATCTGTCCAATTATCAAGCCGGTGGTTCGGCTTTGCTGTGAATACTGCATGCTGACTTTGGCGTAACTAAATCTTATCACCTCCTCTGGAAAACTTGAAGGCGATCGCTCAAATAGATTGCCGGAGGCAACGCCGCTTATGATGACTTCGTCAAACACATATTCCAGATATTTTTGCTTTTCGCCGCCAGCACGACGTACGTACAGCTTCATTTGCTTAATATGTTGCCCTGCGCAACATGCCTCGAGAATCTTAGGGGTCGCAATGTCAACAGCTTTTACAATGCTGAAGTCGCTTAAGTAAACTCGACCAACTGTAGCCCCACCAGCCGAGCTTGCGGTTCTTGACACCGACTGAGCGGCTGACAAGCAAAAAGTGGTAATCTCAACCCAGTTTTTGCAGTCAGAGTCCGTAGACTCTCCACTAATGCCATCAATCCAAAGATATGCATCTATACTCATTCCGGCTCCTTGGAACATCTCTTAATGTAATTTATTGCCGTAGCACGATAGCATAAAGTCTGCCTTTGCGACTCGTGAGCGCCCTTTTCGTCGGCGCAGATTGGCGTCCCGCAACACTGCACTCTGAACTTGCGCCACCACATCCTTGGAGTGGGAACCCGACCAAGTTCGAGTGCCGGTCGATGGGCAAGTACCAAGAGCCGTTCACCATGCTGGCCAGCTTTGCCGGGGCGTTGGAAACGCAGCGCGGCACTATTGACCTGAGTGAAACCGTGATCACCTCGCGCATGGGCCTGTACCTGGCAGCAGGCGTGCCGCAGGACTCGACGGTCAAGGCCGCGCAGTTCGGGATACCCAAGATATAGGTGGGCGAGCGGGCCGCTCCGCTACTCTGTCGGAACGCCTCGTTGGCGGCTGAGTGACTGCGGCAGCTTGTTCGGGCATTCCGGGTCTTCGATAAAGCCTCGTCCATCGCAGTGCGTGCAATCGTCACGCACTGCGAATCCGTCCAGGCAGTGAAGGCATCTGATAAATATCGAGTAGCTATGACGCTCCCACAGCGAAACGTAGGCCTTGAAGTCGCCTTGTTCGAGGGCTACCGCTGAGGCGTCGACGAGCGCTCGATATTGATCTTCATCGCTCAGGCGTTGATAGCTCACACCGTTGATCTGCCTGGATTGCTCAACCAGCGTCAGCGTCTGGCCGGTTTCGGTGTAGATGTAGCGACCCTCGAGCACGCCGTACTTCTTGTAATCCCTCATGATGAGTTCGTTTTTCTCGTCGAGAAATGCAAAGTGGGCGGCATGGTAGGGCGACTGGTCGGCCTCATGAAGCACGTATCGGGAGTTGAGCAGGCTGCCGACTATTACACCGCCCTTGTTGTAGGCCAGATAGTCCGACGCCTGATGCCGCCATTCGTGGTTGCCTTCCTCGGTGAAGTGGCAGAAAGCAGCGCTGGCCAGCTCGAAGAGCTCAAAGCGCTCCAATGGATCGACCAGCCCGCCAGCCTGCATGTCTTCGGCCATGCGTGCCAGAAACCGGTAAGTGACCCCGGGGTTCGTCCACTGCCTCCTGTCGTTGAGCCTTTTGTGCCATTCGGCCAAGGCTTCTGAGCTGTTGCTCTCGTTCATGGGGGTGATTCTCAATTGCTGTATGGGCATACAGTAGTTGGGTCTTTCAGATTTGGGGAGTGGTGTTCGTCGGCAGGACGCCGGGGGAGGGGGTTTCTGTCTAATACTCGGGCATGATAAATCGGTTTTATTGGTCGAAACCGAGCCAAAAACGCCGATGTGCATTAGACAATTTCTTGGCTTGAGCCTTTACCTGCAAGGGCTTGGATCGACCTTTTCCCATACTGCTGCAATATGGTCAGTAAGAATTTATCCAGGGAGACGGGGTTTACGAGTCCCGACGCAATTAGGGTAGGTGGAGCAGCCCATAAATGTGCGTCCCGCATACCTTCCTCTCTTCACTGTTCTACGACGCATAGTGCTGCCACACCTGGGGCACAGCCCCAAATTTTCCAGATCGGCAGGCGGCTTGACTGATCCTATTGGGTGCGTGTGTGCGGTGGGACCATGCGCTGGCTTGGCCGGTAGACCGGAAAGGGGCTTTATATGTCGGGCTGAGGACCGCCCGAAGAACTTACCGTATAGCCAGATACAGCCAATGCTGCCAGCGATAAATAAGATCAGGCCAAGGCCGCCCGATGATCCGCCACGACTCCTTCCCCATCCACGCCGACCGCGGCCTCCACCGCGAGCGGACGCTGTGTCGGTAAGCACTGCGGCAGCTAACAGCAACAACGCGCGGCGTGAAAACTGCTTTCCATCCATGACGAGCTTCCTGCGCTTGATCGGGTTATTCACAATGTAGCAGCACACGTGTTGGCGCTGATTGAAAACTGACCCACCCTGCCGATTGAAAATTGACCCAGGACGGATTGCTGATTTTTGCCCCAGCAATTGTGGATAAGCTTAGCAGCAGTGTTCCGATTGAAGACGCATCAAGCCCCACCGCATGCAGCAGGGCATTTATGGTGCGGATCAAAATGGCTCATCGTCCTCGATATCATTTCCGTCCTTTCGCTTTCGTTCGCGTGTTTTGATCTTTGTCTGGGCAGCCAATGTGCTGTGTTGTAGGCGGTAGGACTCGTTGCCCGTTTCGACGATGTGGCAGTGGTGTGTCAGCCGATCCAGCAACGCGGTGGTCATCTTGGCGTCGCCAAACACACTCGACCATTCCGAGAAGCTCAGGTTGGTGGTGATGACCACGCTGGTGTGTTCGTACAGTTTGGACAGCAGGTGAAATAACAGGGCGCCACCGCTTTGGCTGAAGGGCAAATATCCGAGTTCATCCAGTATCACCAGGTCTGTGCGCAGCAGTGCCTGGGCGATTCGCCCTGCCTTGCCATCGTACTTCTCACGCTCCAGCAGATTCACCAGATCCACCGTGGAAAAGAAGCGCACGCGTTTGTTGTAGGCCGTGATTCCGGATACAGCCAAGGCACTGGCCAGGTGTGTTTTCCCGGTGCCAGGGCCGCCGATGAACACGACATTCTGCGCGGTTTCAGTGAACGCCAAGCTGGATAGATCGCTGACCAGCCGGGCATCAGCGCTGGAAGCGCTGAAGTCAAAGCCAGCTAAGTCACGGTGCATGGGGAGTTTTGCCATGTTCATCTGATGATTCACCGAGCGCACCGCGCGATCCGCATGTTCCTGCTGAAGCAGATGTTCCAGCAGCCATTTCGATGAAGCCGTCGACGCTGTTCCTTGAGAGACCAGTTCTTCCCAAGCACTGGCCATGCCGTGCAGGCGCAGTTCTTTGAGTTCAGTCATTAGGTCACGCATTGCGATTCTCCTCATCGGTCGTACGGAGCCGGTCGTAGCGTGCTGTATTGGCAACCGGCGCCACTTTGAGTTGCAGGCTGGTTTCTACACAGGGAGGTGGTGCGGTGGAGGTCAGGCGGGCAACGACATTGAGGATGTGATCGGCGCTCAGACTTCCCGATTCAAGTACCAGCTCCACCGCCACCAGCACTGGTTCGAGACCGGCGATGGGCACAGCAGCCAGTACCTGCATCATGATTCGATCACCGTTGGTGTGACGCCTCAGTCCGCGTTTAAGAAGCTGTAACGGTTTTGGCAGATCAGCAAATGGAGCGCCATTGCGCAGTGCACCAGGCTTGCGTTCGATGAGTGGGATGTAGTGCTGCCAGTCAAAACCGATCTGATCTCGATCAAAGAGGCGCTCGTGACTGGCGATCACCGTTTCGTCGGCAATGACCACGATTCGCGAAGGGTACAAACGGCTGCTGACCCATTGACCCACACGCTCGCAAGGCACCGAATAACGATTGCGCGCCACGCTGATCAGGCAGGTGCTAGAGACACGGACGGTGCGTTCCACGTAGCCATCAAAGGCCGTCGGCATTGGCATCATTTCAGCCTGCTCCAGCTCCAGGACTTCTGCCACCGTCAAACCGTTGTACTGCGGATGTACAAGTTCAGCCCAGAGCGTACGACAGCGTTGGCCGAGCCAGACGTTCAGCTCCTCGAAGGTATGGAACATGCAATTTTGAGCATCGAGCCAGATTCGCCTCCGGCTGTCTTGCACGTTCTTTTCGACGATGCCTTTCTCCCAGCCAGAGGCCACGTTGCAGAAGTCCGGATCGAACAGATAGTGCGCGCACATCACGGAAAACCGGGCATTGACCGTGCGGCCTTTGCCTTTGTTAACCTTGTCGACAGCCGTTTTCATGTTGTCGTAGATGCCGCGACGTGGCACGCCACCCAACGCTCCAAACGAACGTGTATGGGCATCAAACAGCATCTCGTGGCCTTGACTGGGGTACGCAACCAACCAGAACGCGCGACTTGCGCACAGCTTCATATGGGAGACCTGGATACGTCGAAACAGGCCACCGATCAGCAGGCCTTCTTCGCTCCAGTCAAACTGAAAGGCCTCACCGAGGGCAAAAGTCAGCGGTACAAAAGCGCGTACAGACTTGCCTTGCTCGCACCGCCAAGAGCGGACAAACGCCGTGAGCTGGCTGTAACCGCCGTCATAACCCTCGGCCTTGATCTGCTCAAAAAGTGCCTTGGCGCTCCTACGGTTGTGTTTTGGCCGGAACGAATCAGCCTTGAGCGCCTGCTCTAAGGTCTCGTGAAAAGGGTTGAGCTTATTGAAGGATGCGCACCGTTGGTACGCTGGTTGATTGGCTTCGGGCGCTCTGACCCATTTTCGGATGGTGTTTCTCGACAGCCCGGTACGCTTGGCTATCTGATGCAGCGAGAGCTTGTCGCGGAAGTACATCCGCCGGATTTTTCCCAACATTTCCATGCTGATCACCCTGTGTTCTCCTGCTCAAAAAGTGAGCAGAAGCAGTTGAACACCTGGGTCAGTTTTCAGTCGGCAGAACAGCCTCTACTGGGTCAGTTTTCGGTCAGCGGCAACACCAGGAGACCTCATTTGGTTTCATGTCTTTCGACCCGACCAGAGCAAGGAGGCAGCACGAGCAAGACCTGATCAAACTGGATGACGATATCAAGGACTGTGATGACCTCATTCAGCGTCTAAACGATGACAGCAAGTTGACTGCTGAGCAGGCCAAGGATAAAGCCAAGAAGCTGACCCGCGAGCGGATTGAAACTGATGAAGAGGTTCAACTACTCAGTCGACATGGCTACATGCGCGAGCAGCAGAAAGCATTGGAACTTGAGGTGGGGGAACAGACGGTAGAGTTGGCCAAGCTACATGAGAGTGTGGCGGATGCCGCCGGCGAGCTGGAGGTCCTAGCGGTACAGGTTGAGCGCGCAAAAGAAGTGCTCGCCAGGGTCAGGAAGGAAAACGAAGATCTGCGCAATTACCTTGAGCAGATCCGGAACGTAGCTGAGATCACTTTAGGATTCCTTTCGATCCGCGAAATGAAGCTGAAAGCTCGCGATACTTTCTTTCACCCTAGGGTCTGTTCCCGTTTCGACGTAACCCATTGATCTCTATGAGAACAGGCCCGTATTGTTGGAGTTCTCACACAACACCAATACGAGCCTGCAATGCCCCGATTAATGCTCAGTGATGAGCACTGGCCGAAGCTTCGAGAAATTTTGCTGCACGAATCGATCTACAACAAGCGAGATTTGCGCACCACGGTTGAAGGCATGCTGTACCGCATGCGTGTGGGTTGCCCTTGGCGAGACCTGCCGAAAGCGTTTGGAAACTGGAGCAAGGTCTACAAGCGGTTCAATGCCTGGTCTGCTTCAGGCAAGTGGGTCAAGGTGCTTGAGGTGCTGATGACCGATCCTGACATGGAGTGGGTTTTCATTGATGGCAGTTATGTAAAGGCTCATCAGCACAGTGCAGGTGCTGCCAGCACGCAGGACCAGGCCATCGGAAAAAGCCGAGCCGGTAACACCAGCAAGATTCACCTGGCTGTAGACGCTTGTGGGCTGCCCATTGCATTTGACGTGACCGGAGGCCAGACCAATGATTGTTCGCAGGCGGCCTCGTTGATTGCCAAGATGCCCAATGCAGAAGTGATCATTGCGGACAAGGGCTACGACACTGAAGCGATACGCGCTCAGGTCGAGCAGCAAGGCAGCAAAGTGGTGATTCCACGAAAGCGCAATTCTCTGAAAGGGAACGCAGATCTGGACAAAGGGTTATATCGCAATCGACATCTCGTAGAAAACGCCTTTGCCCGGTTGAAGCATTTCCGGGCGGCGGCTTCTCGGTTCGACAAACTCAAGAGAAACTATGAAAGCGTCATAGCAATGGCCTGCGCTTTTCTGTGGCTGCCAATGTGAAACGGGAACAGACCCTAGGGCAATTCAATCTGCGTGGCGAGCAAGTGCCGCTGATCTGCCTGAGCAGCCTGCTGGGCGAGGGGGCGCAAACCCCGTGTGAAGCGTCCCGTGTCCTGATCGTGCGTGGCGAGCGCCTGTGCTTCGGTTTTGCCGTGAGCCGGGTCGATGCGATCGACGCGTTCAATCAGTTCGACCCGGCCATGCTCGAGCAGGGCTGGCAGGCCAATACCGGCAAGGGGATCTCGGTCAATGACCGAGTGCGCTCGCTGGTCAGCGTCGGCAGTCAGGAACGCAGTTGGCGCGCAACCCTGCTCGATTTGCAGGGGCTGGCCAGGCAACTGGAGTGCAATGTCGCCGAACGAGTGGCAGCGCGCTAATCAATCGGAACCGAATGCTTCGCGCGTGGCCTTATTTTGAGTGTCCACGAGCGGAGAGAATGACCATGACTGACCAGAAAGACGAGAAAAAGCCGGAACCGGCAAACGATGTGCCTGCGCACTCGACGCCAGAAGAGAAGGAACGCCTGAAGGACTTCAACAAGGGTGGTATTCCGCCGGGGGCCTGTTGATCAGTCAACAGGACAATGCACATGACGCCCGGTCTGTTTTAGATCGGGCGTTATGGTTTCAAAGGCCTGTTCGGGCTCTGTATTGACTCACGCGTCGCGTAGCAGGTCGTTGGCGTTGAGTAGTTCATAGGCGATCTGCGGGCGTGCCTCAAGTGCACTGCGGATTGCGCTTGCAACCGACTTGCGCGTCTTGCGGCACAGGCCGGTCTTTTTCTGCACGACAATGCTGATGCCGCGCATGGTGCGTACTTCGTTGAAGCCCGGTGCGATTTCGACGCGCACACCCAGTTGCTCGAAAATCCTGCGCTGCATGTGCTCCAGATCCTTCAGGCTTTCGACACGGCTCAGGCGCTCAAGCAGCGTGTTTTCCGCATCACGGGTCAGCTTGAGGATGCGCAGGTCGGCGTCTTCCGCATCCAGCCGTTCGCGCTCGCAGTCGCAAGCGCCGGGCGGACAGGGGTTACGGATTTTGACGGGAGCATTCATGGGTGCAGCATAGCGATTGACGGGGGCGTCTGACCATACCCCGGAACTGCTGCGCGCAACTGCGGCGATGCGGCAACAGTTCCCTGGTTTCAGATCAGTTCGGCCACTTCATCTCGCCCTTGATGACCTTGGCACTCAGTTCCAGCGAACTCGGTTCGGCCAGTTGTGGCCAGGCATTCTGCATGGCATCGATCAGGCCCTTGGAATCCTTGGTTTTGGCCGCTTGTTGTTCAAAGGACTTCAGGTAGTCGGCGGTGAACGTCACAGCCTTGGTGCCCGCTGGAACCTCGCCCAGATAATGGCCCGGAATTACCGTGACCGGTTTCAGCGCCTCAATGCCCTTGAGGGTCGCGAGCCAGTCCTGACGCGATTTCGGGCTTTGGGTATCAGCAATCCATACATGAATGCCGCTGGACACCACGACGCCGCCGACCACCGCCTTGAGCGATGGAATCCATACGTAGCTGCGCTCGGGGGCCGGGCCGTTCAGGCCTTTGATCTGTAATGGCTGACCCTCAAGGGTAAGATGGTCACCCTTGAGCACCTCTGGCAGGACCAGTCTGGCCGGAGCATTGTCCTTGAGAATCGGTCCCCAGTAGGCAAGCTTGCCCTGCATCGACGCCTTGATCGCTTTCACGGTAGGAGCGCTGGCAACGATCTTCGCATCGGGGAAAGCAGCTTTGATGACGTCCAGCCCGAAGTAGTAATCCGGGTCGCTGTGGCTGATGTACACGGTAGTGAGTTTCTTGCCGCTGGCCTTGATCTTCTCTACCAGCGCCTGAGCATCGTTACGCTGAAACTGCGCATCGATCAGCACCGCATCATGCTTGCCGGTGATCAGTTCGGATGACACCGGGAAGATGGCTTTTTCGGCCGGATTGTAGACCTCGATCGCCAGTGGATCAGCGGCCTGGGCTGCAAGCGGGAATAGCACCGCGAACGATAGAGCAAGCAGGGAATTGCGTAGCATGGGGTACGACCTTTTTATAGAGCAAGACTGAGGTCGTTATCTTATGTTGCTTAAAATGAAACAAAAGCCTCAATATTGGCAACTATTGATTGCTTATATCGGATGAATCATGGATCGGATCATGGCGGCGCGGGTGTTCATGGCCATCAACGAACGCGGCAGCCTCATTGCTGCCGCTGAGGCGCTGGACATGTCACGGGCGATGGTGACCCGTTATCTGGCGCAGATGGAAACCTGGGCGGGAGCGCGCTTGCTGCACCGCACCACGCGCAAGCTGGGGCTCACTGCGCCCGGACAGGTGACGTTGCTGCGTTGCCAGCGGCTTGTCGAGCTGGCTGACGCAGTGCCGCTGGCAGCCGATACGCAAGTCGATGAGCCGCGTGGCATGCTGCGTATTGCCTGTTCGCAGTCACTGGCACTGGCGGTTCTGGCCCCAGCGGTGACGGCTTACCTGCAACGCTACCCCGGCACCTCGGTGGATCTGCTGATTGGCAACGAGGCCGTGGACCTGGTCAGCGAGCGCATCGATCTGGCAATCCGCATCACCAATCAGCTGGACCCCAATGTGATTGCCCGTCCATTGGGGCATTGCGATTCGGTTGTCTGTGCCTCTCCAGCCTACCTCGCCATGCACGGCACTCCCTCCAGTCCGCAAGAACTGGCTGCACACAACTGCCTGACCTATTCGTACTTCGGCAAGAGCCTGTGGGAGTTCACCCGGCAGCAGTTGCCGCTCAGCGTTCCGGTGGGCGGCAACCTCAGCGCCAACGATTCAGTGGTGTTGCTGGAGGCCGCAGTGGCTGGCGCGGGGATCACCTTGCAACCGGTGCATTCGGCAGCGCCGCTGATTGCAAGTGGCAAGCTGATCGCGGTGCTGCCCGACCACCAGCCAAGGGCGCTGGGCATCCACGCGATCTACACCTCGCGGCATCACCAGTCGGCCACCTTGCGCACCATGCTGGATTTTCTGACTGAATGGTTTGAGAGGAGCGGCGCAGAGCCTTGAGGTTGGATCACCTGCTGCGCAAAGGACGCAGAGCGTCCAGAACGGCATGCCCACGCGGAGCATGGGCACGATAGGGGACACACAGACACCTATCGTTTCTCACGCTCCGAGTGTGCAGTATCAGGTCTTGAACTTGCGCACCAGGCCGTCGAGTTCGCTGGACAGTAGTTCCAGACTTCTGGAATCCGCACGGGCGGAGTCCGAGAGGTCGGCGATCAACTGGGCGTCGCCATGGATCTGGCTGATGTGACGGTTGATGTCTTCGGCCACCTGATGCTGCTCTTCGGCGGCGGTTGCAATCTGGGTGTTCATGTCGCGAATCACATCAACTGACTCACGGATCTGCCCGAAGCTGCTGCGTGCCTGCCCGATCTTGGTCACCGATTGCTGCGACACGTCGAGGCTGGCGTGCATCTGTTGCGCCACCGAAGCGGTGCGTTTGGCCAGATTGCCCAGCAGGTTGTCGATTTCGGCGGTCGAGTCCGAGGTACGTTTGGCCAGCGCGCGGACTTCGTCGGCTACCACGGCAAAGCCGCGACCCTGCTCGCCTGCGCGAGCTGCTTCGATGGCCGCGTTGAGGGCCAGCAGGTTGGTCTGCTCGGCAATCGAACGGATGGTGTTGAGGATCGACTGAATGCCTGCGCTGTCCTTTTCCAGTTGCGTCATGTCCTTGGCCGAGCGGGTGAGTTCCTCGCTGAGCTGGTCGACACTGCGCACCGCATCGTCGATCTGTCGCTGACCTTCACGCGCCTGCTGCTGACCGCTGTCGGCCGAATCGGCGGCCTGGCTGCAGGAACGAGCGACTTCGTTGGAGGTGGCGACCATTTCATGGAAGGCCGTGGAGACCATGTCCACCGCCTCGCGCTGACGTCCAGCGGCTTCGGCCATGTCGTTGGAGACACGGGTGGAGCTGTGTGAGGCTTCAAGAATCTTCCCGGCAGCCTGGCCGATGTGCTGGATCAGGTTGCGAATCGCGGTAAGGAACTTGTTGAACCAGCCTGCCAGTTGCGCAGTTTCATCCTTGCCGCGCACGGCGAGGTTCTGGGTCAGGTCGCCTTCGCCGCCAGCAATGCCTTCCAGGCCGCTCGACACGCTGTGGATCGGACGCACGATGACGCTGGCAAAGCTGGCACCGACAATCGCAAAGACCACCGCCAATACCGCAGCGATAACGCCGATCAGCCAGGTCAGGCGGGTGGCCGAGGCCATCACTTCGTCCTGTTTGATCAGACCGATGAAGTTCCAGCCCAGTTGCTCGGACGGGTACACGTTGGCCATGTAGCGTTCGCCGTTGAGTGTTACCTCGACCAGACCGCTGCCGGTTTTGGCCAGCTCGGTGAAACCGTCGCCCAGTTCACCCAGTTTCTTGAAGTTATGCTCGGGCTGTTTGGGATCGACCAGCACGGTGCCGTTCTTTTCCATCAGCATCAGGTAGCCGCTTTCGCCGAGCTTGATCTGCTTGACGATGTTGGTCAGTTGCTTGAGCGATACGTCGATATTGACCACGCCACCAGGGTTGCCCAGTTTATTGGGGATCGCCCGAATGGTGCTGACCAGCACCGCGTCATCGTTGGCCCAGTAATAGGCATCGCTGCGCACGGTTTTGCCAGCATTGGCCATTGCGGTCTTGTACCACGGGCGAACACGTGGGTCGTAGTTGCTCATTTTCGGGTCTTCCGGCGTCATGATGTAGCTGCCGTTGATCAACCCGTAAGAGACGTAGGAGTAGGCCGGGTGAGCCTTGGCGATATTGGCGAACAGCTCGGTCGCCTGCCTGTCATTCTCGGACTGCGGGGGAGGCGTTGCGCCCATGTAGTTGCGGAAATCATCGCTCGCCCCGGCGATCAGCGGGTGCGCCGCGATGTAATTGACGTTCTGCGTAATGCCGTCGAAAAACAGTTGCATGGCATTGTCGACCTGGCGAATCTCGCGTGCGCTGCTGTCCACGAAATCACTGGTCGCCTTGTCGCGCAGGTTCACGACCACGATGGCGGCGACGACTAATATGGGCAAGCACGCAATGACTGCGAACGCCCACGTCAATTTCTGTTTGATATTCATTTGAGCTCCGGGGGGCGTGTTACTGCCGCAAGTGTCGGGTGCTGCATGGATGCAGTCTGCGACCCGAGGCATTGAGCTGAGGGTCGCTCTTATGGTCTACCAAGAGGTCAACGACTTTTTGCCAGCATTCTTTAGGCGGCTTGGCGGTAACAGACACTTGTTGTCGTTCATGAGCACGAAACGGCCTTTATTCACTGAAGCAGTAACCCGTTGTTCATGAGAGGCGCCCTCCAAACTCGGTCATGGCATCCAGCATCGCTTCCTTGAAGTAAGCCAGTGAAGCCCGATCAAAGAGAATCTGAAAACAGGGTTCGCTCTGCGCGCCAACATTGATCACGATCACATTGATTCGCGCTGCCGAGGTCTGCGCCACCGAGCCGACTGCGAATGCTGACGGACGCAGGTCCACGCCGCACAATTTAGCCATCACCTCGGGGATGCACGGGCCGCTCAGTTGCAGCCACGCATGGCTGTCTTCGCGAGGCAGCAGGTAGTTGGCGTTATGGTCCAGTTCCCAACGGGCTTCCTCATCGGCTATGCGCTGGCCTTTATCAAGCGGGCTGCCGAGCAGCAGGTATTCGGTCTGCGAAAGACGTGCAACATGGCTGCCGTCGGCCTGAGTAACCGCGCGGTTCGGCGTGTCGGGCAGACTGAAACCACGTGCTGTCAGGTATTCGGCGCTTTGCGTACCGCGAAACCCCACGCGCGGCAGATCGGTCAGGTCTTGCAGTGTGCACAGTGAGGGCGCGCCAGCTCTGACCGGGCGGTCCTGGATAAGGCTATTCATGGTTCAGAGCTCCTGGCGCTGGTTTTCAGGATCGAAGAAGGGCATTTTCACGACGGTCGCCTGAACCACCACACCGTCTTCGACGCGAATCGGGATCTGCTGGCCGGGTGTGCTTTGGTCGAACGCGGCATAAGCCATGCCGATAATCATGCCGAGGGTTGACGAGTATTCGCAGGAGGTCACGTTGCCACTGATGTCCGGACCTTTGAGCACCAGATGACCTTCAAGCGGCAGCGGACTGGCCTTGGACAGGGTGAAGCCCACCAGCTTGCGTTTCTGTGGCTGGGCTTCGAGGATATCCACTGAGCGGCGGCCGACGAAGAACGGCTTGCTCCGGCTGACCGCCCAGCCCATGTCGATTTCGGCTGGATGGGTCATGCCATCGGTGTCCTGGCTGATGATGACGTGGCCTTTTTCCAGGCGTAACAGACGTTGAGTTTCGACGCCGAACGGACGCATATCAAACGCCTTGCCAGCCTCGGTCAGCGCGTCCCACAGTGTCAGGGCATGCCGGGCCGGAACGTGGATTTCGTAGCCCAGTTCGCCGACGAAACCGACTCGCAACAGCCGCGCCTTGATGCCGGCAACAGTGCCCAGGCGCACGCCCAGATAGGGGAAACCTGCGGCGGACAGATCAAGGTCGGTACACACTTGCTCCAGTACCTTGCGTGAATCCGGGCCCGCCACGTTGACCGCAGCAATGGCCGCTGTGACGTTGGTGATGTCCACATTCAGACGCCACTGGGCATTCCACTTGAGCATCTGTTGGTAGATGCGATCCACACCGCTGGTGGTGGCGGTGACGTAGAAGTGCTGGTCGGCAAAGCGTGCACAAACGCCGTCGTCAATGACCACGCCTTGCTCGTTGGTCATCAGCGCATAGCGTGAACGCCCGACCGGCTGCTTGAGGAACGCAAAGGTGTACATGCGGTTGAGCAGCTCGGCGGCATCGGGTCCGCGCACGTCCAGGCCACCTAGTGTCGACACATCGATAATCCCGACCTTGTTGCGCACATGCAGTGCTTCTTGCTGCATGCAGGTATCGCGTTGCGATGGCTTGCCATAGAACGCTGGACGCTGCCAGATCCCGGCCGGCATCATCTTCGCGCCTGCCTGCACATGCCGTTGGTGCATGGGCGTCTGGCGGTAGGGGTCGAAGGCCCGTCCCGCGACGTGCGCCAGTTTCTCTGCCTCGAAGGGCGGCCGGGCAGTGGTCACACCGGTTTCGCTGATGCTGCGCTGGGTAAACGCGGCCACCAGTCGTGCGGTTGGCAACGCTGAGTGACGACCCTGCGACGGCCCCATCCCGACAGTGGAATAACGCTTTACCAACTGAATGTCGCGATAGCCAATGCGGGTGGCATTGACGATATCGCGCACCTGCAAGTCTTCGTCGAAATCGACAAAATCCTTGCCTTCGGGATGCGGAAAAATCGGCCAGGCAAAGTTGACCTGCGCTTCGCTGCGCAGTGCGGCCGGTTTGTCGGTCGATTCCAGGCCTAGCGCCGAGAGCACCCCGGCGGCGGCATTCGCCGCATCGGTCAGCACGTTATCCAGCGCGTGATAACCGTTGACCGAACCAGCGATGCCCAGGTTCTGCGGCAGGCTGCTGATCGCGAACTCGGCCTGCCGATCGTCATAGGCCAGCTTGCCGCCCGCCTGACACAGCAACTGGTAGGCCGGCATGTAGCCGCCGGACATGCACAGCAGGTCGCACTCGACACTCAAACCCTTGTTGGCCACCTGACCCTGGCCGGTGATCTTGCGCAGCTCGGCCCCGCTTACGTGACGCATGCCTTTCTCGTGCAGCGCTTCATACACGGTGGTGCTCATGTGGCAGACGATGCCGCGTTGCTCCAGCGCAACCTGCAATCCCCGATCCGACGGATTGGCGCGCATGTCGGCGACCGCGACCACTTCGACACCCTGATCGTGCAAATCCAGTGCAGCGAGGTAACCGTCATCATTGCCGGTCAGCACCACCGCGCGCTTGCCGGGCTTGACTGCGTACAGCCTGATCAGACGCTGCACGGCGCTGGTCAGCATCACACCGGGCAAATCATTGTTGCGAAAAATAACCGGCTGGTCGAACGAGCCACTGCACACCAGGCATTGCGTAGCGCGCACCTTGTACAGACGCTTGCCCTGAATCACTGGCAGATAGTTGTCGGTAAACCAGGCATTGCAAGTGGCCTGTGTGAGGACCTGAATATTGGCGTGCGCCTGCACGGCGTCGACCAGTTCGCGCCGCAGTTGCCCGGCACGCTGACCGTCGATATCGAAGCGCGCGTAAGTCAGCGAACCTCCGAGTATCGGCTGCTGTTCGATCAACAGCACCCTGGCTCCGGCGTTGGCTGCGGTCAGAGCCGCCTGTAACCCGGCAGGTCCTGCACCGATTACCGCCAGATCTGTGAACAGGTACGCCTTGTCGTAGTATTCAGGCTGAAAGTCCAGATCCAGCACGCCGAGGCCCGCTTTCCTGCGAATGATCGGCTCCCAGACTTTCCACATGCCTTTGGGCTTGTAGAACGAGCGGTAGTAGAAACCCACCGGCATGAACTTCGAGAACTTGCCCAGCCAGGCGTCCCTGTCGTGGTCCAGCGAGCCGCTGAAATTCTGTCCGGTTGCCTGCAAGCCATCCTGCAAGACAAAAGTGTCGGCCAGCACGTTAGGCTCGTGTGGCAACTGGATCAGGCTGTTGGCGTCCTGTCCGGCCATGCTCAGCGGTCCGCGCGGGCGATGGTATTTGAACGAGCGCGAGAGCAGAAAGCGACCATTGGCCAGCAGTGCGCTGGCAATGCTGTCGCCTTGCAGGCCCTGATACGTTTTGCCATCGAAGCTGAAGGTGAGCGGCTGGTTGCGATCGATCAGCAGGCCCATGGGCTCGGGCAAGCGGGCTGGGGTGGTCATCCTGCGATCTCCTTGGATGGGAGGGGAGCGAAGTCGATACGTGCGGTAAATATTTCCCGCGGGTCGAAGGTGCGAATGATCTCGTCGCTGCCGGTATGACGTTCGGCCAGAAACCAGTAGCTGGACGGGTTATGCATCCACCACTCGCGCACCACGCCCAGGGTGTCCTCACTGTTGAACACGTAATCGGCCCATTGCGCATCGCTGCAGGTTTGCGGGTCAGGCATGTGCTTGAATTCGCCGCCGTAGGTGAATTCGCTGATGTTGCGCGGCCCGTTGAGCGGGCAGGTCATGATTTTCATGTGTCGCTCTCCGTCAGTGGCTGGCCGCTGTCGCGCCCATTTCGTTGACTTGCTGGAAGGTCGAGAAGCGTTCCAGCGCGAATGGCCTGATCAACTCAGGCACCTTGCCGCCACTGGCCACCAGTTCGGCTATGGTCTTGCCGCAGATCGGCGTCGCCTTGAAGCCCCATGTGCCCCAGCCTGCGTCCAGGTAATAATTCCTGACCGGCGAGAGGCCCATGATCGGGCTGTAGTCGGGGGTCATGTCGGTGATTCCGGCCCACTGGCGCATCAATTTGGCGTTGGCCAGAAACGGAAACATCTCGATGGCGTGGGCCAGCAGGCTTTCCTTGAGGTCCAGCGTCGAGCGCGTGTTGAACAGTGGATACGGGTCCGAGCCGCCGCCAAACACCACCTCGCCACGGCTGGTCTGCTGGACATAGCAGTGCAGGGCGGACGAACTCACCAACGGGTCGAGGAACGGCTTGAAGGGTTGAGTGACCATCGCTTGCAGCGGGAAGGTCTGGATCGGTGAGCGAATTCCGGCCTTTTTCATCATCTGCGAACTCATGCCCGCGACCGCCTGTACGGCGCAACCGCACTGGATGGTGCCGCGATTGGTTTTCACAGCAATGATGGCGCCATTCTCGATTACCAGTTCCTGCACTTCGGTCAGTTGATGAATCTCGACGCCGCGCTTGGCCGCCTGTTTGGCATAGCCCCAGGCCACCGCGTCATGACGTGCGGTGCCGCCGTCGATATGCCACAGGCCCGCGAGCACCGGCAGATGGCCAGGGTCCAGATTGAGGCTCGGCACCAGTTCGTGGATCTGCTGGCGGTCGATCATTTCGGTGCGGCCGCCGAAATGCTTATTGACCTCGGCGCGCTGACGGAACGAGCGTACGGTGGCGTCGGTATGCGCGAGGGTTAGCTGGCCGCGCTCCGAATACATGATATTGAAGTCGAACTCGTTGGACAGGCCCTGAAACATCTTCACCGACTCGGCATAGAACTTCACACCTTCGCTGGTCAGGTAATTGGAGCGGATAACCGCCGTGTTGCGCGCCGTGTTGCCGCCGCCCAGATAGCCTTTTTCCAGCACGGCGATATTGGTGATGCCGTGGTATTTCGACAGGTAGTACGCGGTCGCCACGCCATGACCACCGCCGCCGATGATCACCACGTCGTAGGAAGGCTTGAGTTCCTTGGGCGCAGGCAGATCCACCTCGACCGGATACTCCGGGCTGAGCCCGTATTTCAATAGGTTGAAAGGCATACGGCCTCCGATTGGCTGCGCTGTGCGAGGGCTTGCTGCCTGGCAGCAGTCACTGTGTTTTTCATCAGAAAGGCGATGGTCATCGGCCCGACGCCACCGGGTACCGGTGTGATGGCAGAAGCCACGCTCAGGGCGCTGTCGAAATCGACATCGCCCACCAGGCGGCTGCGGCCTTGATCCTCGATGCAGTTGATGCCGACATCGATCACCACTGCGCCGGGCTTGAGCCAACTGGCGTCGATGATGCGCGGGCGACCCACTGCTACGACGACGATGTCTGCCAGCTGGCACAAGGCCTTGGCGTCGGTACTGCGCGAATGAACCACTGTCACCGAGCAATGCGCTTGCAACAGCAGGGCGGCCATCGGTTTGCCGACGATATTGGAGCGACCGATAACCACCGCATGTTTGCCGCTCAGATCGCCGCAGGTCTCTTCAAGCAAGTGCATGCAGCCGCTGGGCGTGCAGGGCGTCAGTACGCTGCGTCCCTGGCTGAGGCCGCCCACGTTTTCACTGTGAAAGCCATCGACGTCCTTGCCCGGATCAATGGCCTGCAAGGCGCGGGCTTCTTCCATGTGCGACGGCAGTGGCAGTTGCAGCAGGATGCCGTTTACCGAGTCGTCGGCGTTCAGTTCGGCAATCAGCGCCAGCACCTGTGCCTGGCTGCTCTTGGCAGGCAGGCGGTGCTCCAGCGAACGAATGCCTGCTTCCTCGGCGCGCAGGATCTTGTTGCGTACATACACCTCACTGGCCGGGTCGTTACCGACCAGAATGACCGCCAGTGCCGGTTCGATGCCGTCGGCCTTCAAGATTTTCACTTCGGTGCTGACCTGTTCCAGAACACGAGCGGCGGCTGCCTTGCCATCGATGATGCGCGCGCTCATCGGAAGATCACCGTTCGGTCAGTGTTGAGAAACACCCGATGCTCAAGGTGGTACTTGACTGCCCGCGACAGCGCGATGGTTTCGTTATTACGGCCTGCTGCGACCAGGTCTTCAGGCAGGTAGAAGTGATCGACACGCCGCACTTCCTGCTCGATGATCGGGCCTTCGTCCAGGTCGCTGGTGACGTAATGCGCAGTGGCACCGATCAATTTCACGCCGCGCTCATAAGCCTGGTGATACGGCTTGGCGCCCTTGAAACCTGGCAGAAACGAGTGATGAATGTTGATTGCCCGCCCCGCCAGTTGCTTGCACAGGTCGTCGGAGAGAATCTGCATGTAGCGCGCCAGCACCACCAGTTCGGTACCGGTTTCGTCGACCACCTTCATCAGCGCAGCTTCCTGCGCAGCCTTGGTTTCTTTACTCACAGGCAGGTAAATGAAACGAATGCCTTCCCGCTCGGCCATCGGTCGTAAGTCCAAGTGGTTGGACACAATGGCGGTGATGGTCATGTCCATTTCCCCCTTGTGGTAGCGGTACAGCAGGTCTGTCAGGCAGTGATCGAACTTGCTGACCATCAACAAAACGCGCATCGGACGACGCGTGTCATGCAGTTCCCACTGCATGGCGAAGTCTTTGGCCACCACATCGAAACCGGTTTTCAACTGCTGGATGTCGCCGTCGTGACCGTCGTTGAAGCGAAACACTGCGCGCATGAAAAAGGTGCCGCTGTACTCGTCGTCGAACTGGGCCATTTCACCGATGTAGCAGCCGTTGCCAGCCAGGCAGGAAGCCACTGCCGCGACAATGCCGGAGGTCGCCGGGCAGCTGATCTTCAGGATGAAATGGTTCTTCTCGTGTTGCATGGCTTGTCCTCTGGAATAGGGCGGCAGCTCGGCAAAGGGGGCAAAAGTCAGATACAGAGGTTTTTGAGTGGCGAATAAAATTCTCTACAGGAATTTAATATTCTTGAAGGCTGTTTTATAGGCGAAAGGAAGAGCAGCGTCCAGGGGTTTCTGGAAACTTTGTTTACTAAAGGGAATATGGGGGCTGGCGTGGTGGGGAGCGGGTGCCTTTTTTTCAGTTACCCTGAGGCAGAAAACGCCCAAGGCAGGCGTTTTCAGGAAGCAGTAAGGGTCAGTCGTGATGCGCCTCACCGACAAACGTTAATGAGGTAAACAAGCCACGCTCGGCGATATCGACATTATCCTTGACCGGCTGCGTGACCTCGGCAGCGATGATATTCAGCCCTTCGTTGCGCACGATCACGCTGGCCAGGCCCTGGGCGTCGGTTTCGGCGCTGACGACATCCGGTGCGCTGCGGTAATCGCCGATCAGTTTGATACCGGCAGCGGGTTTACCGTCGATCAGTACGCGTACCGGTAAGGGTTTGCCAACCCCGACCTTCAATGGATCAGCCTGTGGCACGATCACAAAATTCAGTTTGCTGAACGAGGGCAGGTGCGCGTCTTCTGCGTAGATTGCCACGCTGTATTTGAAGGTATGAATCGAGTCGGTGCCATTGGGCACTTTGCTACGGCCTTCGTTGATCCACTTTTTCTCGGCGTTGCGTGTCCACATGCCGTTGTCCAGCGCCACCGTCATCACGGCGGGCGGCTTGAGCGGCACCAGTCGCGCGTGATCCTCAAGGCGTTGTACCGTCACCGGGATCATTTTGCCCTGCTGGTCATACGCCCATGCGCCGCTGACTTTTTGCGCTTTGAACGCGTTGTCTTCCGCGCCATGACCGTAGACCACCTCGATATTGCCGCGCCGCTGTTCGGTCCACAGGCCGTGTGCGTTCACTTGACTGGCGAACAATGCGCCGAGCAGGCCCAGGGCCACGAAAGGTTTTGTTGACAGCATGGTGCATCCTTATTGTTGTGAAGCGAGGGTTACAGGAGTCAAAGGCCGAGTGTCAGGCTGACCGTAAAGTTACGCGGTTCGCCGGGCGCGACCCAGTAATTGCTGTAGGAGCGCTCGTAGTATTTTTCATCGAAAATGTTGTTGAGGTTCAAGCCCACTGTCACGTTCTCGCTGGCTTTATAGTGAGCCAGCAGGTCGACGGTCTGGTAGGCCGGCAGCTCGAAGTCGGTGCCGGACTGGCCGGAACGATCGCCGACGTAGGTATATGCCGCGCCTACGTCCGAACCGCGCAATACGCCTTCCTGAAATTCATAGACGCTCAACAGGCTGCCACTGTGTTTGGCGACCCCGAGGATGCGACTGCCTGCCGGGATGGTCCGGTCGCCCTTGGTGACTTCGGCATCAATGTAGGCGAATGCTCCGATGATCCGCACCGCGTCAGTGATTTGTCCGGTGAATTGCATGTCGAAACCCTGGCTGCGGGCCTTGCCCACGGCGCGATTTGTGTCGGTGCCCGGGTCCAGGGCCAGAACGTTTTCCTTTTCTATGTGGAAGGCGGCGAGGGTGGTACTCAGGCGGTTGTCGAACAGTTCGCTCTTGATCCCGGCCTCATAACCGATGCCTTCTTCCGGGTCGAAGGTTTTGCCGGCGGCGTCCAGGCCATTGTTCGGCTTGAACGAGGTGGACGCGTTGGCGAACAGCCCAACCTGCGGTGTGAGCTGATAAAGCAGCCCGGCGCGCTGGGTGAAAGCGTCGTGACGCTGACCGGAGGTGGCATTGGTGGTGAAGTCATCGACCTGCTGATCGAAGTGCTCGTAGCGCGCGCCGATCATCCCGCGCAGCTTGTCGGTAAAGACAATCTGGTCCTGCAGGTTCAGCGCACGGCTTTCAATGTGCTCGTAGAAATCAGTGCCGGAACGCGCGCCATTGGGTTTCGGCTGGCCGTACACCGGGTTATAGATGTCGATGGCGTATGGGCTGCCTGCAATGGTAGTCACCCGCTCGTTCTTACGGTAATTCTCGTATTCGGTGCCGATCAGCACTTCGTGCTCCAGACCGACCGCGTCGAAATGGCCGCGCAATTCCAGTTGGGTGATGCTGTCGTGCCAGTTGTTGTCGCGTTCGCGGTAACGACGGTTGACGGTACGACCGTCGGCATTCAGGGAGCGTGCCTCGCTGGCAAAACCTGACATTTCGCCTTGCTTGTAGTGGCTGGCCAGACGCAGCGACCACACATCACTGAGTTGATGGTCGAGGGCAAACTGAACCATGTTGTTGTCGTTATCGATGTCGTCGTCCGGTTCGCCGAGGAAGGTCGAGCGGGACACGCCACTCCATTTATTGTTGGGGGCGACCACACCCCGGTCGAAAGTCGATGTCTGCCGCACGAATTCGGTTTCCACCAACAGACTGGTGTCGGGGTTCAACTGCCAACTGAATGAGGGGGCGACGAAGACCCGCTTGCTTTCGACATGGTCACGAAAGCTGTTGTTGTCTTCGACGGCCAGATTGACGCGAGACAGCAGCCTGCCTTCCTCATCCAGCGGTGTGTTGACATCCAGTGCGGTGCGATAGCGATCCCAGCTACCCGCACTAGTTTGCAGGGTGGTGAATGCTTCACGCTGGGGTTTTTTAGTGACAATGTTGACCGTCCCGCCAGGGTCGCCACGGCCATACAGACTGGCAGCGGGGCCTTTGAGCACTTCGATACGCTCGATGTTGGCGGCATCCGGCGTGGCAGGGTAGCCGCGGTTGGCGCTGAAGCCGTCCTTGTAGAATTCGGAGGTGGTGAAGCCGCGGATGCTGTATTCGTAGAGCGTCAGGCCTCCGAAGTTGTTTTGCTTCGACACGCCCCCGGCAAACTCAAGCGCGCGCTCGACACTGTTACTGCCCAGGTCCTTGAGCACCGAAGCGGGCACTACGCTGATCGACTGCGGAATGTCCTGGATGGCGGTATCGGTTTTGGTGGCGGTGGCCGAACGGGTAGCGCGATAGCCCTGAACCGGGCTGGTGGCTGTCTCGTACTGATAGTCGGAGGTTACGTTGACGCTTTCCAGTTCAATGGTTTGCGGATGTTCCTCCGCATAGCCGGTATTGCCAAAAACCCCGATTGCCAAGCCTGCCAGAGACGCGATTCTACGAGACGACATGTGAGACTTCCTGATGATAATGGATACAATATAACATCTCCGTTGAGAATTATTTCTGTTTGTTTTTGGCGGGATGTGACAGTTGTACCCATCAGCAGGAGCCTGACGCGTGAAGGTAGGGCTTGAGATATGGGGAAGATTCGGTCATTGAAACCGAGTCCATTTCCATGGACGGAAATGGACTCGAGGAAGGTTTATTCAGCGCACATGTAGCGTTCTATCTGCTCAGGCGAGCAACTCTGTCCCCAGTTGAAACGCCACCCACAAGGCCAGTCCGGTCGCAAAGGTCAGCGCAATGTTCTCGAACCAGTTGTTGCGGTATTCCTTGCTTAGCAGCGACTTCTGATTGGACATGATCAGCAGCCCCAGCGAGATGACCGGTAGCCCCACGATGTTCAGTGCGTTGACGCCCAGCGTCAGGGTCACGAAGTCCGGCATGCCGGGCAGCGACCAGATCAGCGGGGTGACCAGAATGAACAGCATGAACCATTTGTGCATCGGGTCGTTGTGGAACACTTTGCCGTAGCGTTCGCGACGCTTCGGGCGAATGTGCTGGAAGGCATCGGTGATCAGCATTGGGAAGGCGGTGGTTTTGCCGGAAATACTGGCAAACAGCGTGGCGAACACACCGATGAAGAAGATGTACCAGCCCAGCGGGCCGAAGAATATCTCCAGCGCCTTGCCCAGATCAGCCAGAGTGTTCACCTGAATACCGTTGGGTCGCAAAATTTCGACGCCCACCACCCAGATGGCCAGGTTGATGATAATGCCGACGATCACGGCGAACAGCAGATCGTTGCGCTGAATACGTTTGTGCTCGGGGCCGGTCCAGCCTTTTTCACGCATCACGTAAGGGTGGACGAAGTTGGCGATGGAGCCGGCTACGGCACCGATCACCGAGACCGCCACCAGCAGCGCCCCATGCACGCCTTCATCGGGTGGAATGCTGAAACCGATAGTGCCCTTGATGATGCCGCTGACATCCGGACCGGACATGATCGCCAGGGTAAGAAACGCCAGGGTCATGATTGCCAGCAATACCTTCATGACGCCTTCGATCATCGTGTAGATATTGCGTCCCACCAGCAGCCATACGGCGATCACCACCGCAACCGAGCAGAGCAACGGCTGATTGATGTGCAGCAGCATGGCAAGCGCTTCACCGGCACCCTTGATCATGTAGGCGTTGATCAGATGGCCCATCAACAACGCGTAGCCCAGCATGAACCAGGCAAACAGCGGATGCAGTTGCGCATAGCCCTGCAGAATGGTCATGCCCTGGTTATTGCAGAGCTGGAAGCGGGCAATGATGTTGACGATCAGGAACCTGAGCAACAGCGAAATCGCCAGCACCCACATCATGGCGTAGCCATAACTGGCACCTGCCACCGACGATGTGATCAGATCACCCGCGCCCAGCCAGGACAGCACCGCGATGATGCCGGGGCCCAGCAGTTTGGCGAGTTTTTTGAGACGAGGTTCGCTGGCGGGTGTAGCTGTTTCTTTGAGAGACGGGGTATGAGGCATGCGTTGAATCTCCGTTTTTATTGTAATGAGATGTCATTCACTGCCAGCTAAGATAGGACGTCGTACAACATTGGTCGTGGTTGAAAATGTAACCAGGTGTGAACCGGGCAGCGCGTGTTAGATAATGTCCGACTTGTCACCACTGTGTTCTCAGGAGAGTCCATGAAGTTTCCGATACTCGCTGTTGCTCAGTTCTGCTCTGCAAGGGGAGATATCGAACAGAACCTCGCCGGACACCTCGCGTTCATGCAGCGCGCCGCTGATCTTGGGGCCAGTTACCTGCTGTTTCCCGAGCTCTCATTGACAGGCTACGAACCCGATCTGGCCCGAGCGCTGGCGTTGCATGCGGACGACGCCCGTCTTGAGCCGATTAAGGCGTTGGCCATGAAGCTGCGCCTGGTTACCACCATTGGCGTACCGCTCAAAGGAGCAAATGACAGCATCCTGATTGGTGCGCTGACCTTCACCGCTGACGGCGACGTCACTACCTATGCCAAGCAATACCTGCATCCCGGTGAGGACAAGGTGTTCAGTGAGGGAAACAAAGACTGCTATCTGTCCATTGATCAGCATCGGATCGGCCTGTGCGTGTGTGCCGACTTCACGCAGCCTGAGCATGTGCAGCGTATGGCAGCAGGTGGCGCTTGGGTGTATGCAGCGAGCGTACTGATTTCGCCGGGTGGCTATGCACAGGATGCAGAGCTGCTCGCGGGGCATGCCCGACGTCATAACCTGCCGGTGCTGGTGGCCAATCACGGTGCACCGACTGGCGGCTGGGAGTCGGCAGGCCGCAGCGGTCTATGGGACGGGGCAGGGCGCTGGATAGGCGGGATGCAGGGCGCAGGAAGCGGGCTGGTCATCGTGACCTGCCAGCGCGAAGGCTGGCAGGTTCGGGTGGCGTAAACAGATTTAAGTGCTCACCGCGTGGTCTGGTTTGAGGTCAGGTTCATTATTCGAACGTGAAAGTGTCTCCGGTACGGCCACCAGCAACAGACAAAACGCCGCCGCCGCAACACCCGCGAGGGTCAGGAACGCAGCGCTGTAGCCCGCTGCATGTACCACGAAACCTGCCAGGCCGTTGCTCAGCGCCGCGCCCAGTCCGAACAGAGTGGACAGCGCCCCGAGGCTTACATTGAAACGTCCGCTGCCTTGAGTGAGGTCCTTGACCATCAATGGAAACAGCGCGCCGAACAGGCCGGCCCCAATACCGTCGAGCATCTGCACCGCCACCAGCCAGTAGGGGTCGTCTGACAGGGTATAAAGCACACCACGAATCGGCAGAATCAGAAAGCCTGCCAGCAGCAGCGGCTTGCGACCCCAGTCATCCGCTTTCATACCCACCAGCAGCGCCGCAGGTACCATGACCAGTTGGGCTGCAACGATGCACGCCGAGGTCAGCGGCGTCGCCATCTGCATATTGATTTGCGAAAGCTTCTGACTGACCAGTGGCAACATGGCTGCGTTGGCCAGATGGAACAGTGCGCAACAGATACCGAAAAGCAGCAGCGGCTTGTTGCTCAGTAACGTAGCAAGTCCGGAAGGCTGAGCTCCATGAGCGTTGTGGTTCGCATCAAAACCCCGGGCGACGTTGTGATCGATGGCATCCGCAGAAACGAAGCTGATCGCGATAACACTCGCCAGGGCCATCGCTGCCATCAGATAGAACACCGCAATAGGCCCGAAGAGGTAGGCAAAGCCGCCCGCTAACAGGGCTGCGCAGGCATTACCGGCATGGTTGAATGTTTCATTGCGTCCGGTACGACGCGTAAAGGCTTTCGGCCCGGTTATGCCCAGAGAGATGGCCGCGATGGCCGGTGCGAACACCGAGGACGCGATGCTGCTCAGCGCCTGGGTCAGGGCGACGACCGAGAAGGACGAAGTGAAAGGCAGAATCAGGCAACTCAGGGTCACCAGCAGCGCCGCCACACCAATCATGGCGCGCTTGTAAGGCGTACGGTCGATAAGCGCGCCAGCAGGGGTTTGGGTCAGCAGCCCGGCAATACCTGCGATGGTCATCACCACGCCTATGCTGGCCGGGTCCCATTTATGCACGGCCAGTAGATAGATCGCCAGGTAAGGCCCCAGGCCGTCGCGCACATCGGCGAGGAAGAAATTCAGGCTATCCAGTGAAAGGGTGTTGCGGCGATCTGCATGACTGGCCAAGAGCGGAATTCCCGTAATTCGTCAGACTCCAGGTAGCCGAGTCTCGGGTAATACTGACCGGGGCCGTTTTAAAGAAGTTTCCGCACCGAAGATGAAATTTTCGGTTTCACACGTTCTTTTTCTGCAGGCTTTTCATGCGCTGTGTGGCACGTTGCACGGCGGCCATCTTTTCCGGACGTTTCATGCGTCTCCACTTGCGGATATCGTCCTTGGTACGCCCGCAGCTCACGCACAGATCGCCGCTGAGCTGGCACACGGAAATGCACGGGTTTTCGATGTCCTTGGCCATATCAACTCCGCCTGGCGTATTTGCGCTTGATACGCTGCTGCCAGTCGCCACCGTTCTCGCGCAGGCACTGCTCTTCGCAGTCGACATGCACATGAGCCGCTGCATTCGACAGGCTAACCTGTGCATCGTCAAGTGCCTCTACCGTGAGACCGATCATCCGCTCCATCAGCCCGCGCGCCAGCGCAGTGTTCTTGTCGGCCAGCGTGTCGAACACCCATACCACCTGCAAGCTGGCAGGGAAGGCTGCGTAATCAACTTCGTGAGTCAGCCAGCAGAAACCGGGCATTTCCGTTTTGGCCGTTTCACAGGCATGCGTCAGCGCTGTAACAAGCTGGCGCTCAGTGCGGGCCTGCTCGCGTTTGCTTGAGGGCATCTGGTGTGCTCGGGCAGTAAAAGGGATAGCTGCGTACGATACCTGAATTGTCGGCAGCTTCGCAGTACCGAGCAATCATGATTTTTTTGGATACCGTGCTGACAGGTAACTTAACCAGTTCGAATGCGGCACGCAAAAAAATCGATGTTTGTATTTAAACTTTTTTTGACGATCATTCCTTCATCATCTTCAGATAAAGATGATGGTTTTGGCGAGTATGCTCATGTAGTCTTTTACTTGATGCACGAATGCTTACGATTCTGACGCGGTTAATAAGTGGCTTTCAAAATCACAAGACTCAGTTAGTAAAGGGTTTTCTTCGTTTTAATAGGGTTTTTACTATGGTGCTTGACACTTATATGCAGATTGAGGGTATTCCAGGCGAATCTCTTGATGCGGTATTTAAAGATTGGATCGAGCTTTCTGATTTCGATATTGGTGCCAGCCAGTCAGCGTCAGCGACTGCAACAAGTGCCGGCGGTGCAAGCAGTGGTCGAGCCAGTATGAGCGATTTTTTCTTTCGTAAGGCTGTGGACAAGTCTACACCTAAGCTTCATGAGGCCTGCTGTAGTGGAAAGCATTTTAAAGAGGTTACTATTGCTGTAAATCGTGCGGGGTCGGAAAAAATAAAATACCTAGAGATTAAACTTGAAGAGGTTATACTTTCGTCGGTATCTCTCAATGGTAATGGTTCGGTAGAGAATGGTTTTCCAACCGAAACTATACGCCTTAATTATGGGCGAATAAAAATGCTTTATACTCAGCAAAAGCGCTCCGACGGTCAAGGTGGCGGGCAAGTTGTTGGCGGATGGGATGGTATAAAAAATAAGGTTTACGCTTGATTTTGGCAAGGGACGGGCGTCGCATGTCTGGAAATACCAATAATCCTAATATCGCGTACTGCAGTTTTTCTTTAAATGGTGAGCCTGTAAGCAATTTGCGTTGCGGGCAAGCTACCTATGAAGCTTTCTCGGGTATGGGCGTCCCTTTTGTCAACAGTCCGAAGTATCAGTCTGTGGAGGGAAAGGGTGCAATTCCAGTTGTTCGATATTTTATTGTTGATCGGCAAAGTGGGGGTAGTCTTGGTTGGATTAAAGAGCCTATACAGGACTTTTTAGCTGGTACAGATAGGGGGGGAGTGGTTTGGTCTTTACAGAGATGATGGAGAGGTTGATGATCAGACAACCATTGATAACATAAGACGAGGCGCGTTTAGGCTTCATCCCGTTGGGCCGCGTGGTATAAGCCAAGGCTGTATCACTCTTAACTCTCAGATTGGATTCGATGAGCTTAAAAATTTTCTTCGCAGTCAGCATGGCGAAATTCTTCCGGGGACGAATCTGAAGTACTATGGCGTAATAGATGTGTCTGCTTTTAGCGAATAGTGGAGATATCTCAATGAAAAAAATAATGAAGCTCATCACAAAGAGCACGCTAATTTTAGTGTTGGCTGCGCTGCTCACTAAATGGCTTGTCGCGCTAGGCCTGATGGGCTGGCTGCTTCAAACTGAAACAGGCCTCGATATGTATGTTTCGGCTGCAAGTGCTTTGGGTATAATCGGCGGAGAAAATGGAGAGTTCATGCTTCTTGTCATAATGGTATTGGTGATGTTGGTGCCGTCAACATTTATTGTACGGGGTGCGGCTAAAACTCTTTGTCGATTCAGATCAGTAAGGTGATAAACGCAGGGCATGGGAATTGGAGGTTTACCAGAGCCCTGTCGTGACTGAAGATATCTTGTAGGATGCCTTGCGGCTGCAAGGCGGGCGCCGTTCCAGAGACTGTCAGAAATTTTGTGTTCGGGCATAACATGTAGCTAGAGGTGCATGTATGCCGACCAAAAAGAAGTCCGCCAATGCAACAGCGAGGGAGTTGCCCTCGATTCCCCAAGAGCTGATCGAGCAGTTTGTTAAAGGCCCGATGAGCGCCGAAGCCATTCAAGACGCGTCCATGGCGTTCAAGAAGGCTCTGATCGAGCGTGCGCTAGGCGCCGAGCTGGGTCACCACCTTGGTTACCCTCAGGGCGCGGAGCGCCCTGAGGAGTCGACCAATCAGCGTAATGGCAAAAGCAGCAAGACGGTTCTGACCGACGACGGGCCGCTTCGCCTGGATATCCCCAGAGACCGCGATGGTAGCTTCGCCCCGATCCTGATTCCCAAGCACGAACGACGTTTTACAGGCTTCGACGACAAGATAATTGCCATGTACGCCCGGGGCATGACGGTGCGTGAGATCCGCGCTTTTCTATCTGAGCAGTATGGAACTAACGTGTCCCATGACTTCATCAGCTCAGTCACCGATGCGGTCATGGAAGAGGTGGGCACTTGGCAGCAACGACCCTTGGAACCGATGTATCCGGTGATCTTCTTCGATGCGTTACGGGTCAAAATCCGGGACGAGGGGTTAGTGTGCAACAAGGCTATTTATCTGGCGCTGGGGGTATTACCTGATGGCACGCGCGACATTCTGGGTATATGGATCGAGAGCACCGAGGGTGCCAAGTTTTGGATGAAGGTGTTCAACGACCTCAAGACTCGTGGCGTTGAAGATGTTCTGATCGCCGTCACGGATGGCCTCAAAGGAATACCGGAGGCGTTGGGGGCGGTTTTTCCTGCCACGACGCTGCAAACCTGCATCGTGCATCTGATCCGCAACAGCTTGGACTATGCCGCTTGGGATAAACGTCGGGCACTGGCCAAAGCACTCAAGCCGATCTACCAGGCGATCAATGCAGATGTGGCTGAGCAAGAGCTTAACGCCTTTGAAGCGGGCCCCTGGGGCAAGCAGTATCCGACTGTGGTTGCTGCATGGCGTCGCGCCTGGGATCGGGTTATACCGTTTTTTGTTTTCCCGGCGGGCATCCGCAAAGTGGTTTACACGACCAATGCCATCGAGAGCATCAATGCCCAGTTACGCAAGATCATCAAGACTCGAGGGCACTTCCCGACCGATGAGGCCGCGACGAAACTGATATGGCTTGGGTTGCGCAACATCACCGCCAACTGGGGTCATGCGGCACACGACTGGAAAGTGGCAATGAATCAATTTGCGATCCTGTACGGGGACCGATTTACCAGACCGAGCTGGTAAAACAAGGGCCTGCCTGACGGCAGGCCCTAACCAGCCCGAACACAAAAAAACTGATACTCCCCCGTTCCAAAAATAACAACAAGGAGACGCACCATGGATTTCTCACCCCTAACCACCACCGCAGACCAAAGCCGTAGAGGCTTCCTGAAACAATCACTGGCTGTTTCGGCCACGGTTGCCGCCATTGGCGCATTGCCGCGTCTTTCCAGCGCTACCCCGACCCATTGGTCAGTGTTCTGGATGACAGCTTTACCCAAATACGAATATTCAATGCCAGCGTCGAGAAGCTGGCCAGCGGCATGCGTTGGGCCGAAGGGCCGGTGTGGATTGGAGACGGTCGCTACTTGCTGGTCAGCGATATCGCCAACAATCGGATCATGCGCTGGGACGAGGTAACGGGTCAGCTGTCGGTGTACCGCGAGCATTCGAACTTTTCCAATGGCATGTGCCGCGATCGCCAGGGCAGGCTGCTGGTCTGTGAGGGGTCGAGCACCACCACCGAAGGACGGCGGGTGACGCGTACCGAATACAACGGGCGTATTACCGTGCTGGCCGACAGTTTCGAGGGCAAGCCTTTCAATTCGCCCAACGACATTGCCTGCAAACGCGATGGGTCTATCTGGTTCACCGATCCTACCTTCCAGGCCGAAAGCAACTATGAAGGTCAAAAGGTCAAGCAGGAGCAACCCTTCGGCGTCTATCGCATAGACCCGTCGAACGGCAAGGTCTCCAGGGTTATCGATGATCTGGCAGATCCAAATGGTTTGTGCTTCTCGCCGGACGAGAAAACCTTGCATGTGGTCGAAGGGCGCGCCAAACCCCACGGCCTCATCTGGGCGATAGCGGTCAACGAAGATGGCACGCTGGGCGAGCGGCGTAAACACATCGAAGGTCTGGACTACGCGGCCATCGACGGCATCAAATGCGACGAAAGCGGCAATCTGTGGTGTGGCTGGGGCGGTAACGGTGATCCCAAGGCCGATATGGAGAAACTCGACGGCGTGCGAGTGTTCAACCCTCAAGGCAATGCCATCGGCCATATCAGCTTGCCGGAGCGCTGCGCCAATGTCTGCTTTGGCGGGCGAGAGGGCAATCGGCTGTTCATGGCCAGCAGCCATTCACTTTACTCGGTGTTCATGAATACGCGAGGCGCCACGTTTGCCTGAAGGGTCAATCGGGTCGAACCCCTGTGAACATGCCGGGTCTGTTCCTGTAATTACTCTCAGGGATAGTTATTTATGTCGGCGCAACGCGGCCTTGTTCTACTTGCACGAGGCGGTTATGCCGCCCGTGGTGTTGTTTATCTGATTATTGGTTTGTTCGCAGTACTGGCGGCGCAGGGATCTTCACAGCCTGCCGACAGCCACAGCAGTCTTGAAGCCTTGTTGAGCCAGCCGTTCGGCAGCGTGCTGGTCGGGGTGGTAATTGTCGGTCTACTGGCGTTCGCCGCATGGCGTGTGCTGCAGGCCACGCGTGATGTGGACCATCATGGCCGCGAACTCAAGGGGCTGGTGATTCGTGGCGGTCTTCTGGTGGGCGGCTTTACTTATGGGGCATTGGCGTTTTTCGCGCTGGGCCTGCTGGTCAGTGGGCTCAAGAGCTCCGGTGGCTCATCGGGTGGTCAGGCCAAGGATCTGCTGGCAACCCTTCTGTCCTGGGATCACTCCAACCTGCTGGTCTACGTCGTGGCACTGGTGCCACTGGCGCTGGGCATTGTGCATATCATCAAGGGCTACAAGGCGTCCTTCGAGAAGTATTTCGAGGCTGATGAAGACGTCATGAAATATGTGCGTCCGGTGTCGCGCTTCGGGCTGATCGCCCGCGGCGTGGCGTTTATCGAAATTGCAGTGTTGCTGGCCGTAAGCTGTTCCAGCTATCAGGCCATGCACCCGCCTGGCATGAAGGATGCGCTCAACGGTTTGCAGGATCTGCCGGCCGGTGGTCTGGTGCTACTGATCGTGGCGCTGGGTCTGATCGCGTTTTCGGTATACAGCTTCGCCCAGGCCGCATGGCGCAGGATCAACATGGATGTGCCCGATGCACCGGAGGCGGTAGCGCGTCATTTCCGCTGATCTCCATTCGGGTAGTAAGAGGGCTGCGTGACTCTTCAGGTCAGGCGGCCCTTTTTTCGATAAAAATAATGTGAACCATGCCTCAAGTCGCCTTCCGCCCGGCCGACATTCCCTCTTGAGCTCCGATCATTTTCCGGACTGACGTTCTCTACGCAGGCCCGGATCAGATTCGGCGCAATAAAAATAAAAGAGGATAGCCATGACCATTCTTCAGCGAGTGATCGGTGGGTTTGCCGTGCTGGTTGTGCTGCTGCTCGCCATGGCAGGTATCAGCTACCAAAGCACCCATTCCATAAGCGACCGGATCAGCATCATTACCGGGCAGTCGGCACCCTTGAGCAGGGCGGCGAGCGAGCTTTATGTACATGTGTTGCGCGCCAATCAGGCACTGCTCGGGATTCTGGTCAGCAATGACCCCAAGCAGATTGACGATGGCAAGCAGCCCTTCAACGACAGCATGGCCCGGTTCAATCAGTTGCTGGACAGCACGCCTGCCTACATCGGCGATCGCGCTGAACTGCGCGACAACCTGAATCAGCAGCGTCAGTTGAGCGCTGCTTATGCCGAACAGGCGCAGACTCTGATTGCCAGTCACCGACAGCACGTTTTGCAGTCACTCCAGAGCCGGGTATTGCAGGGCTACAGCAGCAGCCAGGGCGCCCAACTGACCGGTTATCTTCGTGATTACATTGCCCGCGAGCGCAGTGCAGGGGCTGCGGATAACGTGGCCGCAGGTGAAAAGCTGTTGCTGGAAGTCGGCAAATCCTACGAGGGGCTGGCTGCCCACGCGGCGACGCCGGATATCCAGACCTTGCAGCGTGTGCTCAACCTGCAGGATGAGGTAATCAGTACTCGGGCGCGCGAACTCACGGCAGTAGATCCACGCGGCGGTCGTATCGCTGGTGTGATGGTCAACCGCCTGCTCAACGACCTCACCGGCAGTGACGGCGTTTATCAGGCCTACAGGCAGGAGGCGGCGCTCGCCGAGCAGGTTGGTAAACAGCGCCAGGCGGCGGAAACCCGGCTTCAGGCAACACTGGACAAGATCGGCGAGTTCGGTAATCAGTCACTGGCGGTGGCCAACGAGGCCAAGGCGGGTGCGGATTCGACCATCGCCACCAGCCTCAGCCTGCTGCTGATCGCTTGCCTGCTGGCGGTAGTTGCAGCGGCAGTCATCGGTACCTGGGTCGCGTTCAGCCTTCGGCGTCCATTGGCGGCGTTTCGCGAGGTGCTCAAGACCCTCACCAGCGGCGACATGCGGGTGCGTTTCGATGTCAGCCGTCGCGACGAGTTCGGCGAGCTGGGCGGTTACCTCAATGAGTTCACCCAGTCGTTGCAACAGACGTTTCGGCAGTTGATCGGCTCTGCCGACACCCTGGCGTTGACTGCCAGTCAGAACGCCCAGATCAGTGAGCAGACCACCCGCGTGGTCGACGAGCAGAAAGACCGTCTCAATTCTGCCGCGTCGGCCATGAATGAAATGGAAAGCACCGTGGAAGAAGTGGCCCGTCGTGCTCAGGATACGCGTGGCGCGGTGGACAGCACCAGCGAACTGACCAACAAGGTGCAGAAGCGCGTGGCTGAAACCATCGTCAACATTCGTCAGCAGGCTGAACAGGTCAACAAGGCGTCTGCGGTCACCGACGAGCTGCAGAAGTACGGGCAAAACATTGACGGTATTGTCGATGCCATTCGTACCATTGCCGAGCAGACCAACCTGCTGGCGCTCAACGCGGCCATCGAAGCGGCACGCGCTGGCGAGCAGGGCAGGGGCTTTGCGGTGGTGGCCGATGAAGTACGCTCGCTGGCCAGTCGCACCCAGACCTCTACCAGCGAGATTCAGGAAATGATCGGCCAGATGCAGAGCAAGATCCACTCTGCTGTGCAGGTGATGAACGAAAGCCAGATCCAGTCCAATCACTGCGTGACGCTGGCTTCCGGTGCCGACCAGTTGCTGGTGGAAATGGGCGAGGCGGTGGACACGATTCGCGACATGAATATCCAGATCGCAGCTGCCACCGAGCAGCAAAGCGCAACGGTGCAGGAAACCAGTCGCATGGTCACGCACATCAACGATTCTGCCCAGCAGGCCGCCGACGGTGCCGAACAGTCTGCGAGCAGCAGTCAGGACCTGTCGAAAATGGCCAGGGATCAGCGCGAGCTGCTCCATCATTTCAGCGTTTGATGCCCGGGAGTCAGAACATGAAACAGTGGTTATCGATTTCCCTGAGTGCAAGCCTGCTGGTCGCGGGCCTGGCACAGGCGGCCACGCCATTGATCGGCGTGGGTATGGCCAAGTACAACGACAATTTTCAGACCATTCTGCGCCACGGGGTGGAAAAGCAGGTGGCGCTGCTGGATGCCGACATCTTCATGGAGAACGGTCAGGACGACGTCGAGCTGCAGATGCGTCAATTCCGCAATCTGGTCAATTCGAAAGTCGACGCCATCGTTGTCGCGATGGTGAACGGCAAAAGCGCAGCGGAAATGATGCGCCTGGCCAATGAGGCCAAGGTTCCGCTGGTATTCGTCAACCGCAATCCGGAACCGGCCAAGTGGCCTGCGCTGACGGCATTTGTCGGCTCTGACGAACTGGAGTCCGGCACTTTGCAAATGGAAGAGCTGGCCCGTCGTGCCGGTTACAAGGGTAACGTGGTGATTCTGGTGGGTGATCCGAGTAACAAGTCGTCGGTCATGCGCACCGAGGACGTGGAAAAGGTGGTCGCAAAGTACCCGAACATGAAGGTCGTGCAGAAGAAAATCGGCAACTGGGAGCGCAGCCAGGCCGCGACAATCGTGATTGACTGGGTCAAGCAGGGTGTGGACTTCTCTATCGTCGCGGCTAACAACGACGAAATGGCGATCGGTGCGATCATGGGGCTGGAGAAGGCCGGAAAGAATGCCAGGGATTATCTGGTGGGCGGCATCGACGGCACCCCGGACGGCTTGAAGCTGATGGCCGAGGGCAAGATGGCCGTCAGCGTGTTTCAGGATGCGGTCGGCCAGGCCAACCGCGCAGTAGATGCCGCGCTGAGCATGGCGCGTGGCGAAACACTGGCATCTCCGGTCATTTGGGTACCGTTCAAACTCATCACCCCGGAGAATCGCCAGCAGTTCGAATAGGGCCGCGGTGTGGGCTGACTGTCTTTCCAGTGAACCGCACGCGGAGCGCTCAGCGTTGTTTCAATTAGCCCGGAAGCTCCATGCTTTCCGGGCACAAGCCCACTCTACGGCATCTCAGGGCTTGTCTATAACGCGCTATAACCGGATATCCTGCGGCCCGCGAATCTGTGCTTCGATGCGTGTGCCGGTCAGGCGCTCTTCGTTGGAGAAACCATCGTAGCTGGCCAGGTCGCCGAAGCTGATGCCAGTGAGTTTTTCGATCTGCAGGACGCTGCGCTGCCAGGTTCTGAGTGGACCGAATACGATCTCCAGCTTACCCAGCTCGCTGCTCTGGTCGATCATGTAGGCACTGGCTGAAGGTTTGCCGTCGTCGCCAAGAAACGCCACGACCTTCCAGAATGCCGAAGGGATCTTGAGGTTGCGGTAGTTGCGGTCGTCTTCGCGCAGCACCGGCCCGCTGAAAACGGTTACCCGGGATTTCCAGCGTCGCGTGTTCTCAAGGATGTAGTCCTCAAGTTCCAGCCATGTCTTCTGATTGAAGGCGGCCATCTGCGGTGAGCAGTTGGTGAAGTGAAAGGTATCGCTGTTGGCCGTTTCGGCTTCCTTGCCCCAATTAGGGTCCTGACGCCTGACCAGATGACCGCGATCCAGCAGATTGTCGGCGTACAGGCTTTCGCCGATCTGCGCCTCGGCAGGCAGCCTGCCATCAAAAGACCACGAATCCTTGCCACGCTTGACCTCGACGCTGCTGGCACCGTCGATATTGACACCGACATACAGAGCAAGACGCCGACTGCGCGACATGGTGATTGAAAAGTGGGTGTAATCGAGGCGATTTCCGGCGTTGTCCAGCGGATAGACATCCGGTGCCAGCTCCGCGTCGGTCGAGGGCCATGGCACGACGAAGTCACCGAGAAAATTCTCGACATACCCCTTACGTTTCTGCAATTCGCTCGCCGGTGTGGTGCGTGGCGATGCAAGAGGTTGCGGTGCAAGCAATTCGGCCGAAGGGAGCAGTGGCTTGAGGTCGGCGAGGCGTGGTCGGTAGGTGAGATCGATAGCGGGCTTTTTGTCAGACACTTGGTTGGCTCCTGCGGTGGGCGTGAGTTCATTACAGTTCACCATAGCCGCGTTACAGGTCGACGTCAGGCCGGGTAATCGATCGTTCGCGGGCACTCATACAGTAAAAAACTGTAAACGGGTTCAAGTTACGGGTAACAGGCGTCGATAAGCTCTGAATAAGAGCACTCCGCAGTTCATGTTATTTCACTGATCGCAGGGGACATCAGGATGTCGATAAAGCTACGTCTATTGTTGTTGATTGGCACCAGCGTGCTGACGGCTCTGATCATCAGCCTGGTCAACTATGTGGGCAATACCCGCACGGAGACGGCGATGATCGACAGCGAGGTCAGCATGACCGCGCTCAGCAATCATCTGGAAGCCGACATGATGCACGATGCGCTGCGTGCCGATGTGCTGTCGGCGATGCTGGTCGGCCTGGGCAAAAGCAACAGCACGCGTGAAGAGGTGCAGAAATCCCTTGATGAGCATGCTGCACATTTTCGAGCTGTGCTGAACGATAACCTCAAACTTCCCATCACCGAAGCGATCAAGGCGGAGCTGAACAGGATCAAGCCCAGCCTCGATACCTATATTGCCAGTGGCGAGCGTATTGTCGGTCTGGCTCTGGATAATCCGGAACGAGCGCAACAGGAACTGGGCACGTTCACCAGCGCCTTCACGCAACTGGAAGAGCAGATGTCCAGTCTCAGCGACCTGATCGAGGGGAATTTCAAGGCAAGCGGCGAAGGTGCCCGTCAGGCAATCCGCAGCGCCAACATCGCTCTGGTTGTGGTGCTGGTGGCCAGTATCCTGCTGCTTCTGGTTCAGGGCCGTTGGGTAACCCGCAGCATCATGATTCCTCTTGCCTCTGCCAGCCGCATTGCCGATAGCATTGCTCACGGCAATCTCAGTGAACCTATCAACGAGCCTCGTGGCCGTGACGAGGCCAGCATGCTGATTCGCAGTCTGGCGGTCATGCAGCGCGACCTGCGGGGGATGATCGAAGTGGTGCGCAGTAACGCGCATGGCGTCAGCGGTATGAGCCGCCAGCTCAGCAGTGGCTGCCATGAAGTGGCCGACAGCAGTCGGCAGCAGAGCTCGGCAGCGGGCACCATGTCGGCAGCGACCAGCGAGATGACGGCGAGCATCGAAGAAATCACCCGGCATGCCGGGCACGCGCTGGAAATGGCAAATCAGGCTGAAACACTGGCAAAAAATGGTGGCCGGGTGATTCATCAGGTGGTCAGTGACATGGACAGCATTGCCCGCTCGGCGCAGCTGTCGGCGCAGGTTATCCGTACGCTGGACAAGGACTCGGAAGGAATTTTCAATATTATTCAGGTGATCAAGGGCATTGCCGATCAGACCAACCTGCTGGCGCTTAACGCAGCCATTGAAGCTGCACGCGCTGGCGAGCAGGGTCGAGGTTTTGCCGTAGTCGCCGACGAAGTTCGCAATCTGGCGGGGCGCACCAGCACCTCGACCCAGGAAATCACCGCGATGGTCGCTCGTATTCAGCAAAGTACCCGCGAGGCGGTGACCAGCATGGAAGCAGGCGTTGCCCAGGTCGACAAGGGCATGGCCGTCACCGCTGAAGTGCAACGCTCGATCAGCGAGATACTGGAGGCCACGTTGAGCACCACACAACTGGTCAACGACATCACTCGCACCATTGGTGAACAGAGCCTGGCCAGTAACGAAATCGCTCACCAAGTGGAGATGATTGCCAGTATGTCCGAGGGCAATAGCCGGGTCATCGGGCAGACCGCCAGCACTACCGATGAACTTTCGGCAATGGCCGGACAGCTTTCGCAATCGGTGGATCGTTTCCGTCTTTGATATCAAATAGCCCCGACCTGCAGTACTCTCCGGCGCATTCGACCCCCGGTCGAGTCGCGCAGGGGTCATCACAGGCCTGTATTGGCCGGTTCAGCCATTGAATCTTCGGCACCGACAAGCGTTAATTTTCGTGGATGAATCATTTTTCACCCCAGGAGCAGCGACATGCAGACGTTAAAGGCCTTATACGAGTCAGTCGAAAAGCAGTTTTTCGACACACTGACCAAAAAGCTCTCGAGCCTTTTTCTGCTGGTCCTGGTCAGCGCGCTGCTGTACTGGGTGGCTCTGAACATCCGCTCTGACATCATGCTGCAACTCCACGGCACGCAACTGGATGCGGCCGAACTGGGCAAAATTCAGGGCCAACTGGATGTCCTCAGCAACGCAATCCTGCTGAGCACCCTGTTTACGCTGGTCATGGTCAGTTTCATGGTCTGGTACTTCCGCCATTTGATTGTGCGTCCAGTGATGTTCATGACTCACGCACTCGAAGAAATCGCCAACGGCGAGGGCGACCTGTCCCGTGACTTGCCATTATTGACCCATGACGAAATTCGAGTGCTGGCCAGTACCTGCAATCGTTTTCTGGCCAAGCAGCGCGAGGTTATCAGCAGTATTCAGGCGCTGACGGTGCAGATCGCAGTCGAATCGGCACGCTCGCTGAAAAACATCAGTGATTCCAGCGACAGCGCGACCGATCAGGCGCGTTTCGCCAGAGAGGTGATGGACCAGAGCAATATGGCGGTGGGCAGCATTGAGGACGTCTCGCAGCAGACGCAGGGCATTTCCACTACCACTGCGCAGAACCTGAGCATGGCGCGTGACTCTTATGCCGAATTGCTGGAGGTGACTGGAAACATTAGCCAGATATCCAGCAGTCTCAATGAATTCGGCGGGCTGGTATCCGGCTTGAATGAGCGTTCTTCAAGCATCAAGTCGATTGTCGGGCTCATCCAGCAGATATCCTCGCAGACCAACCTGCTCGCGCTCAATGCGGCCATCGAAGCGGCGCGGGCCGGTGAAAGCGGTCGAGGGTTTGCTGTGGTGGCGGATGAGGTGCGCACCCTGGCGCAGAACGTCAGTAAAGCCACTGACGATATCTCCCGGAACATCGACGCGATGCTTCAGGAGGTCAGCTCCACCCACGAACAGACCATTCAGATCAGCCACAGCGCCCGCGAAACCCAGCAGGTCGTAGAGCGCGCATCCGGCCATTTCGAGAGCATGATCGGTGATTTCGAGTCCACCAATGACAAGTTGGCCGACATCGCTGCGCACATCCAGCAGTTCGCAACCACCAACACTGGCATCAACGAACGGGTGACCCGGATTTACTCCGACAGCCAGGCTATCGATCAGCGTATGCAGCACTCTGCCACCGCCACCCGTGACCTGTCCGGTGTAGCCGAGCAGGTTCAGGCCTTGCTGGGGCGTTTCGTGCTGGGGCATGGCGAACTGGACGCTGCCATTACCCGCGCGAGTCAGTGCCGGGACATCCTGCAGGTGCGGCTGGCCGAGCTGCACAAGCAAGGCGTCAATCTGTTCGATCAGAGCTACAAGCTGATTCCCGGCACCGACCCCAAGCAGTACATGACCGGTTACACAGAGCGCTTCGCACAAGTCTGTCAGGAAGAGTGCGACAAACTCACCAAGGGCACCCGGGGCGGCAAGGTCACCTTTATCGTGGATAACAAAGGTTACTGCCCGGTCAACAACAGCTGGGTGTCACTGAAACCGACCGGCGACCGTGCCGTCGACTTGCCGGTGTGCCGCAACAAACGCATGTTCTCCGACCCGATAGGCTTGCGTGCGGCGGGCAACCAGCAGCGTTTTCTATTGCAGACCTACCTGCGTGATACCGGCGAGATCATGACCGAAATCGATGTGCCGTTCTTTTTTGAAGGGCGTCATTGGGGCAACTTGCGGATGGGCTTCGACGCAGCGCTGTTGCTAGGCAAGTGAGGCAGCGCTACTGTTGCGTCGATAAGGCATACAACACGACTGAACGTTCGCGCCGGTAAAAGCTCCACTTCTACAAGGCGCTGATTTTCAGAACGCCACCGGAGGTGTGACTTTGAACATTCAAGATCTGACAAAACATGCGAAGGATAAAAAGGTTCGTGAACTCGATCTGATCTCCATCGAGGGCGGTTCCTATGTGCTCCATGCGCAACTGGAAGGCAAGTCTGTGCCGGTTGAAGACTCGACTGGCAAAACCTTGCACGTTGCCTCGGTGGAAGAGGAGCGCAAGGTGCTTTCTTCGGTATCTGATGTAAAGCTGTTCCTGACCCAGGCTGTGGCTCACGACGAAATGGTCGGTCTGGGCAGCGTTCAGGCAGAGTCATCACGCCAGGAGATCCCGTTGCGCTCAAGCCACTGATCGCGATGTCAGGCGCCGCGCCTGACCGCGATGCACTTGATTTCCAGCAGCAGCCCGGGATGCGCCAGCTCGGCAACGCCGATGCAGGTCCATGCACATTGGCCGCGCGGAAATATACGGTTTTTCACGTCACGAAACACCGCCATGTGCTCGCTCATGGCTACGTGATAAGTCGTCATGTCGACTATATCGTCGAACGTGCAGTCGCCCTCAGCCAGTACCGTGCGCAGGTTTTCCCAGCAGGCGATGAACTGCGCTTCGGGGTTGAGGATGACTTCCATTTCCCGTGTGCGTCCCACCTGCCCGGCGCAGTAAAGGGTGTCGCCGACTCTGACTGCGGGTGCATAGCCTGCTCGGTCTATGATCGGCTGCATGGTGGGCGGAACGATGATCTCTCGGTCTGACATGTTGTAACACCTGTTTGTAACGCTTGAGTGTGTAACACCCGACTATGCGATGGCTGATCGGGTTGTATATGAGCCAGTCATCTGGCCGCCGGTTTGGCTGTACGTCGCGGTTTTTTCGTCGCAGTGCCCGTTGCAGCAGAGGACGTAGCAGTGCTGCGCTTGGTGATTTTGCGTTTTTTCTTCCAGGGCGGCGCAACGCCTGCCGGGCTGGCCGGGCCGCTGATGCTCATGCGCATGCCGACGCAGCGGCTGACCTGTTTGCTCATCCACGCTGCCTGTTTGGCGACGAACTCTTCAAGGCTCATTTCGCCGCTCTGTACCATGTCGAGTGCCTGTTCCCAGATCGCTGTAGTGCCTGGGTCGGCGATGGCGCGGGGGACGGCGTCGATCAGGCTGAATGCTGCGGGCGCTGCGCACAGGGCCTTGCCCTGTTTGGTCAGATAGCCACGGTCCAGCAGGCCCTGAATGATGCCGGCGCGGGTGGCTTCGGTACCGATGCCGGTCGTGTCCTTGAGCTTTTGCTTGAGCAGTGGGTCTTCCACCAGTTTGGCGACGTTTTTCATGGCCTTGATCAGGTCGCCTTCAGTGAATGGTTTGGGCGGCTGGGTCCAGAGGTCCTTGAGGATGACCTCAGCGACGGCGCACTCGCAGCCCTGGAACAATGCCGGCAACGGCTGCGGCGCAGGCGCTTCGCGACCCTTGGCCGGTGCCAGTGCCTCGGGCATGGCACGTTTCCAGCCTGGCTCGACAATTTGTTTGCCGACCGCCCGCAGCGCATGGCCTGCGCAGTCGAAGTCGGCCTGGGTACGGTCGTATTCGTGGTTGGGCAGGAACTGCGCCAGATAGCGCGCCCTGATCAGGGTGTACACCGCTCGCAGCTTGCCGGTCAGACGCTCGACGCCGCGCACGGCAGCAGTGGGAATGATGCCGTGGTGGGCAGTCACTTTGCCGTCATTCCAGGCCCGCGATCGGCGTTGCGGGTCAAGGTGTGGCGACAGGCTGGCCAGCGTCGGGTCTGCCTTGCACAGCGCTGCGATGATACCCGCAGCTTCGCCATGCTGACTGTTCGGCAGGTAACCGCAATCGCTGCGCGGGTACGTGATGACCTTGTGGGTTTCATACAGCGACTGGGCTATATCAAGGGTTTCCTGCGCCCCAAGCCCGAGCTTTTTCGAGCAGATTTCCTGCAGGGTGCCCAGATCGAAAGGCAGTGGGGCAACTTCGCGAATCCGCTCGGTGCGCAGTTTGACCAACCGTGCGCTGGCCGCATTGCGCATCGCTTGGGCAGCCTGTTGCGCCAGCGGTTGATTCAGGCAGCGGTCCTGATCGTCGCAGGCGTCGGACGGTGCGCGCCATTGGGCGATAAAAGCCTGGTTGTCGTGCAGCAGCCTGACGTCAATGGCCCAGTAGGGTGCCGGTACGAAGTTGGCGATGCTGCGATCACGGTCCACCACCAGCCGCAGGGTCGGGGTTTGTACCCGTCCGACTGGCAATACGCCCTGATAACCCGACTGGCGACCCAGCAGGGTGAACAGGCGGCTCATGTTCATGCCGATCAGCCAGTCGGCACGGGATCGACCCAGCGCCGAGTGATACAGGCTGAACGTATCGGCACCGGGTTTGAGCGCTGCCAGCGCCTTGCGGATGGAAGCGTCATCGAGTGCCGACAGCCACAAACGCTGAATCGGCCCGCGATAGCGGCAGTGTTCGACAAGCTCGCGGGCGATCATCTCGCCTTCGCGGTCGGCATCGGTGGCAATCACCAGCTCTTGAGCCTCGCCCAGCAATCGCTTGACTGCCTTGAACTGGCTGGCAGTTCTCGGCTTGACGAGCATCTTCCACTTTTCCGGAATGATGGGCAGGTCTTCCAGCACCCAGCGTTTGTAACGCGCATCGTAGGCGTCGGGCGGGGCGGTTTCCAGCAAGTGGCCGATGCACCAGGTTACGGTGGCATTGGCACCCACCCAGCAGCCGTTGCCACGCCTGGTCGCGCCGAGCGCAGCCGCAATGTCTTTGGCCTGGGAGGGTTTTTCGCAAAGAAACAGCCGCATGACTACCGTCGTCGATTACCGGTGCAAGGGCTGCAAGGATGAACGTTGAATACGCTACGGGCAAGTTTTATCTGTATGGATATACAGATAAATAAGGAGGGCCATGGGGTGAAGCACTCACGCCATGACCGCTCTTGCAGCCGCGGAGAGTGGCCGGCTTAGCTCAACAGGTCGGAGAACGCCTTGTCGGCTTCAAGCACCGCTGGCAGCCCGGCAAACAGTGCGTCCAGATCGACTCCTTCCATCAATGGCCCGCCGCAGGCCTGCTGCGCTTGCACAGTTGCGCCGCCGTGGGCTTCCAGTGCATCGGAGATGGTGATGGCCTGAGCAACGATCTTTGGCAGCGGTGCGTCGGCCGGAGCCTTCAGCGGTGTTGCCTGATAGGCGATAGCCTGTTTGATCAGCTCTGGCAGATGCCAGCGACTGGCCAGTTCTGCGCCTACTTCCGGGTAGCTGAAACCCAGTTGCAGGGTTTCGTTGGCTGCACGCCCCGGTGTACCGGCCTTGGCTGCGTTGTTCAAGCGCTCTGCAACGTCGGGCGCGCCGGTCTGGATCAGCAGTTCGCCGATGTTATGCATGACCCCGCAGGTAAAGGCGATTTCTGGGTCGACACCCGTCTGTTTCGCCAGCATCCGGCAGATCCCTGCCACCTGAAAGCTTTTGAGCCAGAACCCTTTGAGGTCAAAACTTGGCCCGGCTTTGAACGCGCCGGTCACTGCCGAGGCCATTACCAGGGTGCGCAGGGTGTTGAAACCCAGGCGCATGGCCGCGTCTTCGATGCTGGAGGATTCTCGCGAGCCGCGAAACCGCGCCGAGTTGGCAAGGCGCAGCACCTTGGCAGCAATCACCGGGTCTTTCTCGATGTTTCGGGCAATGCTTTCCAGGTTCGAGGAAGGGTTGTCAAATTGCAGCATCAGGTCCTGAGCCACTTTGGGGATGCTCGGGAGACTGTGCAAATCGTCAAAAAGTTTTTCGATACTCAGCATGGCAAGACCATCCTCTGCACGGCGGGGATGATTCAACCATAGCCAGTTTTTCCGGCTCTGCACGTTTCACCGTCGATTGTGGGAGACAGGTCTCAGCACGCTTCGAAAAAAATAATCAAGGACTCGTCCATCGCGGCCGATAAGGCGATACAAGCGTCTCTGTAAGGTTTCGGTACCTGAACCTGCCTGATGATCGACATGGCAGGCGCTGGTGTATCGACTCCGGTTGCTGAACGGCCTGTAGGTTGTTACGTGAAAAGGACGGCACAGTTGGAAGTTTGATTGGCGATTCAGAGATCGTCCTTATTGGTTTTTGCCGTGGAAGTAACCGCTATGAAAAGTCTGGGTTTCAGCAAGAAAATTCTTCTCGCCGCCGCATTGATTGTGGTTGTCGCGTTCAGTGTGTTCATTGTCATCAATGACTATCGACAACGTCAGTCGCTCAAATCCAGCGTCAGGTCCGAGTTGCAACAACTGGGTACGCTCACCACGCAGAACATCCAGACCTGGCTGGAAAGCCGCATGCAATTGCTGCAATCGATGTCGCAGCAAGTCGCCGCGGATGGCAAGGAGCTGCCACAGTTGCAGCGCGCGATTGGCCTGCCTGCCTACAGCGAAAGTTTTCAGTTGAGTTACTTTGGCAGCACCGATGGCGTGATGTTCTCGGTGCCGTCGGCCAATCGCCCCGCTGACTACGATCCGCGTGCACGTGGCTGGTACAAGGCGGCACAGAATGCGCCCGGCACCATTGTGACCGAACCCTACATCGCGGCATCTTCCGGCAAGCTGGTCATGACCATGGCCACACCGGTCAAGTTTCAGAATCAGTTCGTGGGCGTGGCCGGTGCTGATATCGCTCTGGACAACGTCACCAAGATCATCAACTCGCTGAACTTTGATGGCCATGGTTATGCGTTTCTGGTCAGTGCCGACGGCAAGATTCTGGTGCACCCGGACAGCAAACTGGTGCTCAAGAACATCAGTGAAGCCTACCCGACCAACACTCCGAAAATTGCTGCCGGGGTGAGTGAAATCGACTCCGGTAAAAAGCCGGAGATCATTTCCTTCACGCCCGTTCAAGGTGTCTCGACGGCCAACTGGTACGTGGCACTGGTACTGGAGCAGGATTCCGCCTACGCCATGTTGACCGAGTTCCGTACCTCGGCCATCACTGCGATGGTTGTGGTGATGGTGATCATCCTGCTGCTGGGCCTGTTGATCCGGGTGTTGATGCAACCCTTGCATCAGATGGGCCGCGCGATGCGAGATATCGCTGACGGCGAGGGCGATTTGACCAAGCGTCTGGCCATCACATCGCAGGACGAATTCGGTGCACTGGCGCAGTCGTTCAACCATTTTGTCGAACGTATCCATACCTCGATCCGCGAAGTGGCCTCGACTGCCGCGCAACTGGGGGCGGTGGCCACACAAGTGGTCAAGGTCTCCAACGCGTCGATGGACAACTCCGACCAGCAGGCCAACCGCACTGAAAGCGTGGCAGCGGCGATCAACGAATTGGGTGCCGCCGCCCAGGAAATCGCCCAGAACGCCGCGCGTACCTCGCAGCAGTCGAGCGATGCGAGCGGCCTGGCCAGCGACGGCCAGAACGTCGTGCAGCAGACCATCAAGGCCATGAACGAGCTGTCCGGCAAGATCAGCGAGTCGTGCGTGAACATCGAAAGCCTGAATGGCAAGACCGCCAACATCGGGCAGATTCTCGAGGTAATCACCAGCATTTCCCAGCAGACCAACCTGCTGGCGCTCAACGCGGCCATCGAAGCGGCGCGTGCCGGTGAAGCCGGGCGCGGGTTTGCCGTGGTGGCTGACGAGGTGCGTAACCTTGCGCACCGCACTCAGGATTCGGCGCAACAAGTGCAGAAAATGATTGAAGAGCTGCAGGTCGGCGCTCGTGAGGCAGTGGTCAACATGACTGAAAGCCAGCGTCAGAGTGAGGACAGCGTAGGCATCGCCAACCTCGCCGGCGAACGCCTGAGCAGCGTGACCCGACGCATCGAAGAGATCAACGGCATGAACCAGTCGGTGGCCGCAGCAACGGAGGAGCAGACCTCGGTGGTGGAGTCGATCAATGTCGACATCACTCATATCAACACCCTCAACCAGCTGGGCGTCGACAATCTGCGCCAGACCCTGGACGCCTGCAACTCGCTGGAAGAGCAGGCTGCCCGCTTGCAGCAACTGGTCGGCAGCTTCCGGATCTGATCCGGCAGCTGTCTGCACCAAGCGGAGGGCTCATCGTGATGTACAGGTCCCGATGGGCCTGTAAATAGGGCTCAAACCACGATGACGATCGTTACCACGCTCCGCGTGGTAATGCATTTCGTGACGCTGCAACACCTTCTGCGACAAACTGTTATCAGCTAGTCACTCACGGTTCATGAGGCTGCAACAACACAGGTTCAGTTTGGTTGACAACCGAATACGACCTGTCCCGGGTCGTGCGCAGACCGAGAAGCCTCATGAACGATGCCATTCATGTACAGGGCCTGAACAAGACCTTCTCGCACAAAAGTGCGTTGGTTGACCTTGCATTGTCTATACAACCTGGTGAGATGGTTGCGCTGATTGGCGCTTCCGGCTCTGGCAAGTCAACCTTGCTGCGCCATCTTGCCGGCCTGGCGTGCTGTGATCGCAGCAATGGCGGTCAGGTTCAGGTGCTGGGGCGCGAGGTTCAGTCGTCCGGTCGTCTCAACAGTCAGGTGCGACGTCTGCGCGCCGATATCGGCTATATCTTCCAGCAATTCAATCTGGTCAATCGCCTCAGTGTGCTGGACAACGTTTTGCTCGGTTGTCTGGGACGCATGCCGCGCTGGCGCGGCAGTCTGGCGCTGTTCAATCGCGAGGAAAAACAGCGTGCGATGGCCGCGCTGGACAGGGTAGGGCTGGCAGATCTTGCCGCCCAGCGGGCTTCGACCCTGTCTGGCGGCCAGCAGCAACGAGTTGCGATTGCTCGTGCCTTGACCCAGCGCGCCGAAGTGATCCTGGCCGACGAACCGATTGCCTCGCTGGACCCCGAATCGGCCCGCAGGGTCATGGAAATTCTTGCCGACATCAATCGCAGCGATGGCAAGACCGTCGTCGTCACCCTGCATCAGGTGGATTACGCGGTGCGCTATTGCCCGCGTGCCGTGGCCCTCAAGGGCGGGCGGATCCATTTTGATGGCCTGGCGCAGGATCTCAGCAAACAGTTCCTCAATGACCTCTACGGTGCAGACGCGGACGCGAGCCTGATGATCACCGAACGAAGCCGTCGCGTTCGGCAGAAGCCGCGTCTGGAACTGGCCAAAGTCTGAAGCTTTTCAACATCACCCTATTTATCAGGAGAGCCTGCATGTTCGAGCGTATCGGTCGTCTTCTCGCCTCTGCCGCCTTGCTGACCGCCTGCGCGTTGGGCACGGTCCAGGCTGCAGAAGAAAAAGCCATCAATTTCGGCATCATGTCCACCGAGTCATCGCAGAACCTGAAAAGTATCTGGCAGCCGTTTCTCGATGACATGAGCCGCAAAACCGGTCTGAAGGTCAATGCCACCTTTGCCTCGGACTACGCCGGTCTGATTCAGGGCATGCGCTTCAACAAGGTCGATGTGGCCTGGCTGGGCAACAAGGCCGCGATGGAAGCGGTAGACCGCTCCAATGGCGAGATCTTTGCCCAGACGTCTGCCGCCAACGGCGATGCGGGCTACTGGAGCCTGTTGATCGTGCGCAAGGACAGCCCGATCAACTCCGTCGAAGACATGCTCAAGAACGCCAAGAGTCTGACCTTCGGCAACGGTGACCCGAACTCCACGTCGGGTTATCTGGTGCCTGGCTATTACGTATTTGCCAAAAACCACGTGGATGCCTCCACCGCCTTCAAGCGCACCTTGAACTCCAGCCATGAGGTCAATGCCCTGAGTGTTGCCAAAGGTCAGCTGGATGTCGCGACCTTCAATACCGAAAGCTGGGACCGCCTGGCCGTGACTCAACCGGACAAGGTCGAGCAGTTGAAGGTGATCTGGAAGTCGCCGCTGATTCCAGCCGACCCGATTGTCTGGAGCAAAGCTCTGTCGGACGAAAACAAGGCGAAGATCCGTGATTTCTTCGCCGATTATGGCGATACCGCTGAAGAGAAAACCGTCCTGAAGAACATGCAGATGGGCAAGTTCCTCAAGTCCAGCGACGACCAGTTGTTGCCCATTCGCCAGCTTGAGCTGTTCAAGCAGCGTACTGAGGTGGCCGCCAGCACCACGCTGGATGCTCAGGAGAAAGCGACCCGCCTCAAGGACATCGACGCCAGCCTGAACAAGTTGCAGGAGCGCATCACCGAGCTGAACCAGAAAACGGCAGACAGCTCTGCAGGTTGAGCCAATCGATCACTATCAGGAGTTCGCCATGACCACTCAAGTTGCCTATGCCCAGGCTGCGGGCAAGCCCAACTGGTCTCGTTACCTGGGCTGGGGGCTGTTGCTTGCGGCACTGGCCTGGGCCTGGCAGGGCGCGGAAATGAACCCGATGACGCTGGTTCGGGACTCGTCGAACATGGCGACCTTCGCCGCCGATTTCTTCCCGCCGGACTTCCGTGAGTGGCGCAGCTACCTCAAGGAAATGCTGGTGACCATCCAGATTGCCCTGTGGGGTACGGCGCTGGCGATTGTCTGTTCGATACCGCTGGGCGTTCTTTGCGCCGAGAACATCACGCCGTGGTGGATTCACCTGCCATTGCGGCGCTGCATGGACGCCTTTCGCTCGATCAATGAGATGGTTTTTGCGATGTTGTTTGTGGTCGCGGTCGGGCTTGGGCCGTTTGCCGGGGTGCTGGCGCTCTGGATCAGTACCACCGGTGTGCTCGCCAAGCTGTTCGCCGAAGCCGTCGAGGCCATAGAGCCTGGTCCTGTCGAAGGGGTACGTGCGACCGGTGCCAGTGCTTTACAGGAAGTCATCTACGGTGTAATTCCTCAGGTTATGCCGCTATGGATCTCCTATGCTTTATACCGGTTCGAATCCAATGTGCGCTCGGCGACCGTGGTGGGCATGGTCGGTGCAGGCGGCATCGGGGTCATTCTCTGGGAGAATATCCGGGCCTTTGCGTTCGTCCAGACCAGCGCCGTGCTGCTGGTGATCATCGTTGTGGTAAGCGTCATCGACATCATGTCGCAGCGCCTGCGCAAGCAATTCATCTGACAGAAGAGGGGTGTTCAATGAACACTTTTTTTAATCATGCAGTTGTCTAGACAAGCTGAGCCGATGTACCTCGAACTGGCTGAAACCCTGCGCGATGAGCTGGTCTCGTATCGGCCCGGCGATTATCTGCCTGCCGAGTTTCAGTTGGCCGAACGCTTCTGTGTCAACCGCCATACGATCCGCCGAGCGGTCGATGAACTGGTCCGTGAGGGCAGTGTGCTGCGACGCCAGGGCAAGGGCACGCAAGTGCTGGAACGTCCGTTGATCTACCCGATGCAGGCCGACAGCGCCTACAGCCAGTCGCTCTCGGCACAAGGCATCGGCGTGGAAGCGATTCTGCTGTTGCGCCGCGAATGCCTCGCCAGTCACGAAGATGCGCTGCATCTGGGGCTGGCCGAGCATGCGCCGCTGATCGAAATGCAGACATTGCGCAAGCTGGATGGCCAGCCTGTGAGCCTGATCTGCCATCGCTACAGCGCCCGCTACAGCGATGTGCTGGCTGATTATCAGGGTGGCTCGGTTCGCCAGTACCTGGCTGAGCGCGAGTTGCCGCTGAGCCGTGCGCAGAGCCTGATCGGAGCCCGCCTGCCGTCCCGTGAAGAGGCCGGGCTGCTGCTGATGCCCCGGCACATGCCGGCGCTGACGGTGTTGACGGTTTCGTGTGACCGATCGGGGCGGCCGGTGGAGCTTTCCCGCTCGGCCAGCCGCTGCGACCGCTTCCAGTATCAGGTGGCGTTCAACCAGATCGCCGTCACCCCAACGACTGACTGACATTGAGGTGTTCCATGCAAGCAACCCCTGAAACGGCCGCACGGCAGCACTGGATGGGCGTACTGGCGCGCGCCCTTGTCGATGAGCCGAGCCGCGAACAGTTGCAGCGTCACGAGGCGGCGTTGCGCGACACCGATTACCAGATGATCCGCGCCCCGGAAATCGGCATGACCCTGGTGCGTGGTCGCATGGGCGGCACCGGTTCGGCGTTCAATCTTGGCGAGATGAGCGTTACCCGCTGCGTGGTCCGTCTGGCCGATGGCCGCACGGGTTACAGCTACCTGGCCGGACGCGACAAGCGCCATGCCGAACTGGCGGCGCTGGCTGATGCCCATTTGCAAGGCGCGCAACAGGCCTGGTGGCTGTCCGAACTGATCGGGCCCCTGGCGCGTGCGCAAGCCGAGCGTCGTGCACGCAAGGACGCAGAAGCCGCTGCAACCAAAGTGGAATTCTTTACCCTGGTCCGAGGAGAAGACTGATGAATGCCGTCCTTCTGCAACCTGCCTTCACCGATCCGGTGCTGGATGCCCAGCGCAGTTTTCGCGTAGCGCTCAAGGCCTTGTCCGGTCCGGGTGTGATTCAGACCCTGCCCACCAGACATCAGCCGCCTGCCTTGCAGGGCCTGGACAGCGCAACTCATGCCTTGTGCCTGGCGCTGCTGGATCTGGACACTCCGCTCTGGCTCGCCCCTGCATTTGATACCCCGGCGATTCGCGCGAACATTGCCTTTCATTGCGGCAGCCCGATTGTCACTGACCGGAGTGCTGCCCGTTTCGCGTTGCTCGATGCGTCGACTGTCGGGGACCTGCACGGTTTCGATACCGGCAACGACCGTTACCCTGATCAGTCCTGCACCTTGCTGATTCAGTTGCCAGGCCTGCAAGGCGGACAGACCCTTGCCTGGAGCGGTCCCGGCATCGAGCAGCAAAATTCTGTGGCGTTGCCGCTGGACGAAGCGTTCTGGACCGAGCGTGAAGCACGGAATGTCTTCCCCTGCGGGCTGGACGTGTTCTTTGTGTCGGGCAATCAAATGCTCGGCTTGCCACGCAGCACCCGCGTGCAGGAGTGTGCCTGATGTACGTCGCCGTGAAGGGTGGCGAACAGGCCATCGATAACGCCCACCGCCTGCTGGCCAACAAGCGCCGTGGCGATACAAGCATTGCCGAGCTCGATGTCGAGCAGATCCGCCAGCAGTTGCCACTGGCGGTTGCGCGAGTCATGAGCGAGGGTTCGCTGTACGACCCGCAGCTGGCCGCACTGGCGATCAAGCAATCGGCGGGGGATTTGATCGAAGCGATCTTTCTGCTGCGCGCCTACCGCACGACGCTGACGCGTTTTTGCGCCAGCGTGCCCATCGACACCTCGAACATGCAGCTCAACCGGCGCTTGTCTGCCACGTTCAAGGACGTCCCCGGCGGGCAATTGCTGGGCCCGACCTTTGACTACACCCACCGCCTGCTGGATTTCACCTTGCTGGCCGAAGGCGAGCACCCTGGCCCGGACGTGGCGCCGGATGCAACGCTGCAACCCTGCCCGCGAGTGCTGGGGTTGCTGGCCAAAGAAGGGTTGATCAAACCTGAAGTGGACGATGGCGAGAGCGTCGCGGACATCACCCGCGAACCGCTGGAGTATCCGTCCAGTCGTGCCCAGCGTTTGCAGGCGCTGGCCCGTGGCGATGAGGGTTTCCTGCTGGCGCTGGGTTATTCGACCCAACGTGGTTACGGCCGCAACCATCCGTTCGCCGGGGAAATCCGCATCGGCGAGGTAGAGGTCTGGATAGAGCCTGAAGAACTGGGTTTTCCGATTGTGATCGGCGACATCGAAGTGACCGAGTGCGAGATGGTCAACCAGTTCGTCGGCTCGGCCAGCGAACCTGCGCAGTTCACCCGTGGCTACGGCCTGGCATTCGGCAACGCAGAGCGCAAGGCAATGGGCATGGCACTGGTGGACCGATCATTGCGCGCCGGGGAATTCAACGAAGAAGTCCGCTCGCCGGCCCAGCAGGAAGAGTTCGTGCTGGCGCATTGCGACAACGTCGAGGCGGCCGGTTTTGTCTCGCACCTCAAGCTGCCGCATTACGTGGACTTCCAGTCCGAGCTGGAGTTGATCCGCAAGCTGCGCAAGTCCGCACCGCAACCGGAGAGCGACCAATGACTAATGCACCGATGAACACCGCAGAGCAAAGGCCCGCACGGGATGACGCCTACAACTTCGCGTATCTGGACGAGCAGACCAAACGCATGATTCGCCGTGCCTTGCTCAAGGCGGTAGCGATTCCCGGTTATCAGGTACCGTTCGGCGGGCGCGAGATGCCGCTGCCTTATGGTTGGGGCACCGGCGGGATGCAGCTGACCGCTGCGATCCTGGGCGCTGATGATGTGCTCAAGGTCATCGACCAGGGCGCTGACGACACCACCAACGCAGTCTCGATCAGGCGTTTCTTTGCCCGTACGGCCGGTATCGCCACCACCGAGCGCACCCCCGAGGCGACTGTCATCCAGACCCGTCACCGCATTCCGGAAACACCGTTGCACGCCGATCAGATCATGGTCTATCAGGTGCCGATTCCCGAGCCGCTGCGTTTCATCGAGCCTTCGGAAACCGAGACCCGCACCATGCACGCGCTGGATGATTACGGTGTCATGCACGTCAAGCTCTACGAAGACATCGCTACCTTCGGCCACATCGCTACCAGTTACGCCTACCCGGTCATGGTCGATGAGCGTTACGTGATGGACCCGTCGCCGATCCCTAAATTCGACAACCCCAAGCTGCACATGAGCCCTGCGCTGATGCTGTTTGGTGCTGGACGGGAAAAGCGTCTGTATGCCGTACCGCCGTTTACCCGGGTGGTAAGTCTGGACTTTGAAGATCACCCGTTTGAAGTGCAGCGCTGGGAGCAGTCCTGCGCAATCTGCGGCAGCCATGAGTCCTTTCTCGACGAGCTGATTCTCGACGATGCCGGGACGCAGAGCTTTGTCTGCTCCGACACCGATTACTGCGCCCAGCGCGTCAAACAGCAGGAGAACGACCGATGATCAGTGCACGTTCGTTGGACGCGGCGGGCGGGCGCCTTCCTGACGCTGTGCAGCCGCTGCTCAAGGTACGCGGCCTGACTCGCCTGTACGGTGTGCAGAAGGGCTGTCAGGACGTCAGTTTCGATCTGTACCCCGGCGAAGTGCTGGGCATCGTTGGCGAGTCCGGCTCAGGGAAGTCCACGCTGCTGTCGCTGTTGAGCGGGCGCTGCCCGCCGGACCGCGGCAGCATCGACTATCGCAGCAAGGCGGGCGACTGGTTCGACCTGTACAGCGCCAGTGAGGCGCAGCGGCGCACCTTGCTGCGCACCGAGTGGGGTTTTGTCGAACAGAACCCGCGCGATGGCCTGCGCATGGGCGTGTCTGCCGGAGCCAATATCGGCGAGCGCCTGATGGCTCAGGGCGTGCGCAATTATCAGCAATTGCGCAGTGCGGCGGTGGACTGGCTGAGCCAGGTCGAGATCGACCCGCTGCGCATTGATGATCTGCCGCGCACGTTTTCCGGCGGCATGCAGCAACGCCTGCAGATCGCCCGCAACCTGGTGTCCAGTCCCAGACTGGTATTCATGGACGAACCCACCGGTGGGCTGGATGTGTCGGTGCAGGCGCGGTTGCTCGACCTGTTGCGTGGTCTGGTTCGAGAGCTGGACCTGGCCGTGGTCATCGTCACTCACGACCTGGCGGTCGCGCGGTTGCTGGCTGATCGGCTGATGGTCATGCGTCGCTCGGAAGTGGTCGAAAGCGGCCTGACCGATCAGATTCTCGATGACCCGCAGCATCCGTATTCACAACTGCTGGTGTCCTCGGTATTGCAGCCATGAGCCGCACTGTCCGAACAGCCTGTAAAGAAGAGGTGAGCCCGATGACAACCTTGATCGAGGTCCGTGACCTGTCGAAAACCTTCACCCTGCACCAGCACAACGGCGTGGTCCTCAATGTGCTGCGCGGGCTCAGTTTCTCGGTGCGCGCTGGCGAATGCCTGGTGCTCAGCGGGCAGTCCGGCGCGGGCAAAAGCACATTGTTGCGCACTTTGTACGGCAACTACCTGCCTGCCGCTGGCAGCATCCGCGTACAGCACGAAGGCGAGTGGACCGAACTGGTCGGGGCAACCCCGCGCCAGGTGCTTGAGGTGCGGCGCAAAACGCTCGGCTATGTCAGCCAGTTCTTGCGCGTCATTCCGCGTGTCTCCAGCCTGGATGTAGTGATGGAGCCGGCACTCGCACGCGGATGGTCGCGCGAACAGGCTCAGGAGCGCGCGCAACTGCTGCTGAACCGGCTGAACATTCCCCAGCGCCTTTGGCCACTGGCCCCCAGCACGTTTTCCGGTGGTGAACAGCAGCGTATCAACATCGCCCGGGCATTCATGGTGCCGTGGCCGGTTTTATTGCTCGACGAACCGACGGCTTCGCTGGACGACGCCAACCGTCAGGTGGTGCTGGAGCTGGTCGACGAGGCTAAACAGGCCGGTGCCGCACTGATCGGTATTTTTCATGACCGCGACGCCCGCGAGGCAGTCGCCAATCGTCAACTCGACATGAGCCCGGTGGACCTCACCGCCAAGGAGTTGCTGCAATGCTGAACGAACAGATCTTTAGTAACGCCCGTGTGGTGACTGCCGAGCAGGTGTTCGTCGGCACAGTCGTGGTCCGCGACGGCCTGATTGCCGAGGTTCAGAGCGGGCGCAGCCAACTGAGCCAGGCTCAGGACATGCAGGGCGATTACCTGCTGCCGGGCCTGGTGGAGTTGCACACCGACAATCTGGAGAAGCACCTGTCGCCGCGGCCGGGTGTCGACTGGCCGTCGATGTCGGCGGTGATCAGCCATGATGCGCAAATTGTCGCGGCCGGGATTACCACGGTATTCGATGCACTGTCGATTGGCGACATCAACCCCAAAGGCAAGCGCATGCAGCAACTGCCCGCAATGCTTCAGGCGATTGCCGACGCCAACGCAGCGGGCCTGACCCGCGCCGAGCACCTGTTGCACCTGCGTTGTGAGGTCAGTCATCCGGATACCCTGAGCGTGTTTCGTGACCTGGTGGACCAGCCACTGGTGCAACTGGTTTCGGTGATGGACCACGCGCCCGGCCAGCGCCAATTTGCCCTGGAGTCCAAGTACCGCGAGTACTACATGGGCAAGTACCACATGAGTCATGAGGAAATGGACCGCTTTATCGTCGAACAGGTGGCCAATTCCACCGAGTATGCCGACCGCTACCGGCGCGCGATTGTCGAACTGTGCCTGGCGCGCGGCCTGTCGATTGCGAGCCACGACGACGCAACCATGGCGCATGTCGAGGAATCGGCAGGTTTCGGCATGAACATCGCCGAATTCCCGACCACACTCGAAGCGGCCCGTGGCTGTCGGCAACTGGGCATGAGTGTGCTGATGGGCGCACCGAACATCGTGCGCGGCGGCTCGCACTCCGGTAACGTGGCGGCAGCATCGCTGGCCCGACACGGGCTGCTGGACATTCTGTCCAGCGATTACTACCCGGCCAGCCTGTTCCAGGCCGCGTTCATGCTGGCCGAACAGGACAACGACTGCGAGCTGCCGCACGCGATCAATATGGTCAGCCGCACGCCCGCCGTTGCGGCAGGGTTGGCGGATCGGGGCGAGATTCGCATCGGTCTGCGCGCTGATCTGATTCAGGCGCGCAATCATGCAGGCCTGCCGGTTATCGACAAGGTCTGGCGACAAGGCAAGAGGGTGTTTTGATGGTTGGCAGGTTGATCTATCTCATCGGGCCGTCCGGTTCAGGCAAGGACAGCTTGCTGGATGCGGCCCGTGAAACGTTGGCGCAACGCAACTGCCGGGTTGTACGGCGGGTGATCACCCGTTCTGCCGAAGCGGTGGGCGAGGCGGCACAGGCGGTGACGGTCGAACAGTTCGAGCAGATGCGCGAGCGTGGTGCGTTTGCCTTGAGCTGGCAGGCGAATGGCTTGCACTACGGCATCCCCATCGAGATCGATCAGTGGCTGCTGGAGGGCCACGACGTGTTGATCAACGGCTCCCGGGCGCATCTGCAGAAAGCGCAAATGCGTTACCCGACGCTGCTGGCGGTGCTGCTGACCGTCAATCAGGACGTGCTGCGCCAACGGCTGTTGGCGCGCAACAGGGAAACCCTTGCGGAAATCGAGGAGCGCCTAGCGCGCAACTCGCGCTTTGCCGGGGATTTACTGGCGAACAATCCACAGGTCTTCCCGCTGGATAATTCGGGTGATCTGCAACAGACCGTCGCCACGCTTATCGGCCTGATGGAGCGGCGTGACGCATGCGCCTGACCCTGCTGGGCACCGGTGACGCACGACAGGTGCCCGTCTACGGTTGCCAGTGCCCGGCCTGCTCGGCGGCGCGGGCGAATCAGGACCTGCGACGCTTGCCGTGCAGTGCGCTGATTGAATGCGCCGATCAGCGCTGGTTGATCGACAGCGGCCTGACCGACCTTACCGAACGTTTCCCGCCGCGCAGCCTGAGTGGCATCCTGCAGACGCATTACCATGCCGACCATGCCCAGGGCCTGCTGCATCTGCGCTGGGGCCAGGGGCTGGTGATTCCGGTCCACGGCCCGGCGCACCCGGAAGGCCTGGCCGACCTCTACAAGCACCCCGGCATTCTCGATTTCAGCCAGCCGTTTGCAGCCTTCGAAACCCGGGCACTGGGCGCACTGCAGGTCACGGCGTTGCCGCTGACGCACTCCAAGCCCACGTTCGGGTACATGTTTGAAGGCGACGGGCAACGTTTTGCCTACCTGACCGACACAGTCGGCTTGCCCGACGCGACCTGCGAGTTTTTGCAACGCCAACCGCTGGATGTGTTGATTCTCGATTGTTCCATGCCCCCACAGCCTCAGCCGCCACGCAATCACAATGACCTGACCCTGGCGCTGCAAACCATCGACCAGTTGCGACCGGGCAAGGCGGTATTGACGCACATCGGCCATACGCTGGATGCGTGGTTGATGGGGCTGCCGCCAGGACTGCCGGGCCATGTATTGATCGGTCGGGACGGCATGGCGCCATAGGCGTGCGCATAAACGCAAAAATTGTGCGCTGATCGCCCGCAAAAGCCTATTCCAGAAGCTTGGCAGCCTGCGACAATTTGTCATTATGAACCGTTTGGTACATTCTGTTCGGCTGTAAAAATCCGACAGGTTTGAAAAATGACAAACAAGCAAGACACAGGAACTGGCGGCAGGTTGCTGCTGCTCGGGCTGGGAGTACTGATCGCCCTGATCGGGCTCGGTCTGGCAGGTGGCGGCGGCTATCTGGTGACATTGGGCGGCAGCTGGTTCTTCCTGCTGATGGGACTGGCGATGCTGGTCAGTGGTGCGCTGATCGCCGCGCGCAAACCCAAAGGTGCTTTGTTGTATGGCATCGCCCTGGTACTGACCGCCATCTGGGCTATCTGGGATGCAGGCCTGCACTATTGGCCGCTGGTGTCCCGCCTATTGACCTTTGCCGTGATCGGCCTGGTGATTGCGCTGATCTACCCGGCACTGGTGCGCGCTTCGGGTGCTCAGGCGGGTCGTGGCGCATATGGCCTGACCGGCATGCTGGCCATCGGTGTTGTGGCGACCATTGGCTACATGTTCGTTCCGAGCCATGTGGTCAGCGCCAGCAGCGTGCCGCCTATTGTCCCGGTGGCGCCGGGTGCCGAGCAGAAGGACTGGGCACACTGGGGCAATACGCCGGCAGGTAACCGGTTCGCTGCTCTGGATCAGATCAACAAGAGCAACGTCGACAAGCTGCAGGTTGCCTGGACCTTCCACACCGGCGACATTCCGCAGAGCACAGGTGCCGGTGCAGAAGACCAGAACACCCCGCTGCAGATCGGCGACACGGTGTACACCTGCACCGCCTACGGCAAAGTATTCGCACTGGATGCTGACACCGGCACTCAGCGCTGGAAGTTCGATCCGCAGGGCAGTGCGCCCAACTGGCAGCGCTGCCGAGGCCTGGGCTACTTCGCCGCACCCGCAGCTGCACCCGACGCACCTGCCCAGCCAGCCGCCGCGTGCGCCACACGCGTGTTTCTGCCGACTGGCGACGCTCGCCTGATCGCACTCGATGCCAGGACCGGCGAGACCTGCAAGGACTTTGGTAATCAAGGCGTAGTCGATCTGAAAACCGACATGGGCGAAGTCAAGGAAGGCTACTACCAGCAGACCTCGACGCCGCTGGTGGCGGGCAATGTGGTTGTGGTGGGCGGTCGGGTTGCCGACAACTTCTCCACCGGCGAACCTCCAGGCGTGGTGCGTGCTTTCGACGTACACAGCGGCGAGCTGGTCTGGGCATGGGATCCGGGTAACCCGAATACCACCAAACGTCCGCCCGCAGGCGAAACCTATACCCGTGGCACGCCTAACGTCTGGTCGGCCATGTCCTACGATGACAAGCTCGGCCTGATCTACCTGCCGACCGGTAACGCTACACCCGACTTCTTCGGCGGGACGCGTACCGAGCAGGACGACAAATGGTCCTCGTCAGTGGTTGCGGTAGACGCCAAAACCGGTCAGGTGCGCTGGAACTTCCAGATGACCCACCATGATCTGTGGGACTTCGACATTCCGGCGCAGCCGTTGCTGTATGACATTCCGGACGGCAAGGGCGGTACGCAGCCGGCATTGGCGCAAGTCACCAAGCAGGGCGAGATTTTCCTGCTCAACCGCGAAACCGGCGTGCCGATCTCGCGTGTCGAAGAACGCCCTGTGCCGCAGGGTAATGTGCCGGGCGAGCGCTATTCGCCGACCCAGCCGTTCTCGGTAGACATGCCGTCGATTGGCAACCAGACCCTCAAAGAGTCGGACATGTGGGGTGCTGCGGCGTTCGACCAGCTGATGTGCCGCATCGCTTTCAAAGGCATGCGTCACGAGGGCGTTTACACACCGCCAGGCCTGGACCCTGCGTTGCAGTTCCCCGGCTCGCTGGGCGGCATGAACTGGGGCAGCGTCTCGGTCGACCCGACCAACAACTATATGTTCGTCAATGACATGCGCCTGGGCCTGGCCAACTACATGATCCCGCGCGACAAGATCGCCGCCGGTGCCAGTGGTATCGAGATGGGCGTCGTGCCGCAGACCGGCACGCCGTTTGGTGCCATGCGCCAGCGCTTCCTGTCTGCCGTCGGCATACCGTGCCAGGCACCGCCGTTCGGCACCATGTCGGCGATTGACCTGAAAACCAAAAAGCTGATGTGGCAGGTTCCGGTCGGCACCGTGAAAGACACAGGCCCGATGGGCATCCGCATGGGCCTGCCGATTCCGATTGGCATGCCGACGCTGGGCGCTTCGTTGTCCACCCAGTCGGGCCTGCTGTTCTTCGCCGGTACTCAGGACTTCTACCTGCGCGCCTTCGACAGCGGCAACGGCAACGAAATCTGGAAGGCCCGTCTGCCAGTCGGCAGCCAGTCCGGCCCGATGACCTACGTATCGCCCAAAACCGGCAAGCAGTACATCCTGCTCACCGCCGGCGGCGCCCGCCAATCGCCGGATCGTGGCGATTACGTGATTGCCTACGCGTTACCCAAGTAACGTGCTTCAACGTTGAGGGGCAGATTTTGCCCCTCGATTTGTCATGTCACATGCTGGATGTCTTGCGTACAGATGGATGCTATTGTTGGCTTGTGAAGTAAATGGCCATTTTGGATAGCCAATCCGAATAATGAGTGTGTTCACTGCTGGGCTCGAAATGGCACCCCGATGTGGTTGTCATTATTTCGCTGTAGTCTGTTTCCGTCATGGGCTGGCTTAACAGATGCTCAATTTCTTTTACGCTATCTCGCAAACAGCTCAAGGGTTCACATTTTACGATCTCTTCAAACACGTGATTGCTGTCCGAGAACTCTTCCGTCCAGTCCTGATGAAAATAGCAGCCTAGTAATCGGCTCAGGTTGGCGTATTGATCTGTTTTCATGAGGATGTCCGGCTTTTTGTTATGGGGGCAGGCTTCAATTTTTGATAATTGATGATATAAGGTGCGAATCTATTTGATATGAATGGGCGAGGCGGAATTGTTGATGGGATGTTATATGTTATTAGGCTGCAGTTTGGCTTTGCGTTTAGGAGTGGGCGATTATTCTTTTGACAAGATACTCATAAAAAATCGCTGCTCCTGAAGGTATTTTCAAGAAGATCTGGCATTCATTGTTTTTGTAAGTATTATAGTCAAAGAAGAAAACTTCGCCCAGGTCCGTTCTGCTGATGACCAATTTTTCTGGGGTGGTCGACTTGTTTTTGAGTTCGTTAATATGTTGGAAGACAATATCTCCACCCTGTATGCCATCGAAGTCCATGCCGTAGATACTGCAAATCTCCTCGGTGCCTACTTCTCCTCCCGCATAATTCCGTAAAAACCATTTGTAGGAGTCAGGCAGTGGGTGACCTAAACGCTGTTCTGCCTTAATAATCAACTCATCGGCCACAGCGTCGGCAGGTGTTCCAAATGCTGCTACATCCTCATGTGTCTTTATAAGGTTTCCAAGATCAAATGCTGTCAAATTAGTCATTTCATTACTCGTGAGTATTCGCGCAGTTAAATCTAGTTCCACCTCTTGTATCTGCTCCTGAAAATTCAAATAGTTCAGTATTTTTTAGAGGCTTTCCACGCTCATCTGTTGACTTTGGTTACGTTTGAGTAATCGCCGAACTCGGGGATTTTTTCGTAATTGTCTTTAGGCTCGAAATGCGATTTGGCTTCCTCAAGCTTATGTGGGTTTAGCTGCTCCCGACGAATCAAAAGCTCGCCGCTTTCTTTGAAGATGTAGCTGGTTCCAACTGAGATTTTCCCAGCGTCATCAAATTCACGATGGGTTGCCATCGTGAGGAAAAGCGTTTCTGAATCCAGGCATTGAAACTGATAGGTAAGGTATTCGCGCTGATGGTCATCCAGAAATCCAACGCCCACCATGTTCTTGTCTAAAATCATTTCTACGAAACAAGCTGGTTTAGAGTCTGAGCCTATCAACGCTGTATAAGGCTTTTTAGCCAAATGCAAAGCGTTGGCGGTAGCCTCGTCCATAGGGTCGATTGCACGATGCTTAAGGCGGAACCAGGACTTGCAATAAAAAATAGAAGGACTCATCAATACACCTTTCCGTTGATATCTCTAATTAAAACTCCTGCTTTGTCTGCAGAGTCTAAAATAGTTTGGGGTATTATACCTGTTTGAGGTGGAACTTCCAGTATCAAAGCGCCCTGTAATTTTTGTCCTGCCAAAGAGCCACTGGATGGAACATTCGCTATAGTAGAGCCGCTCGGGTACTTTGATATTGCTTCATTTATATAGCTTTTGGCGGTGGGTTCAGATATTTTTGAAAATTGAGTTAATTTACGTGATATGATTTCCCCAGTTGTTGGGTTGTATGAATCTAGTCGGTAATAGCCATTGCCGTCAGGCCTCTGTATGTAGACCTCATTGTAGGGGTAATTTTTTGATTGAACTCTATTAAACTCGTTACCTGCATCGAGTCGCTGCAGCCACTCTGGTTTTGATGAGGTATTTGCCACGTCGTTGGATTCTTTTTTTGCACCTGGCCGATTAGATGGCGAGGGTGTAGTTGGCGGCTCTTGGGTGTCCATTACTCCCCGGAGCGGTGAAGGCTCACTCCTCCGCAACTCAGGATGAGCCAGCAACTTCTGCTCATTCCGAGCCAACCAACCCGCAATTTGCTTGTTGGTCATGTCTGCTTGAAGCTTCGCGCTTCTTGCGGCGATGCCGTCCAGACTGCCTACGATCCCTGCTTTGACCTGACCTCGCGTGATGTAGGTGACGATGGCAGTCAGCAGGAGCATGACCAATTGCTCCTGACCTTTTGCGAGTTGCCGCGCGGCAGCATCTATACGCTCATCAATCAACCACGCGGAGGCTCCTGTGGGATCAAGACCCGGCGGTTTGACACCTTCCTCTGCATTCCAGGCAGTCACAATGCCTTCATAGAGAGTTGCAAGACAGGCAGGGAGCCCTTGATAAAAGTACTCGGCAATGGCTGAAAGCCCCATGCCCAGCAGAATTAGGTTGCCGACCTGTAAGCCTATGCCGCTGCCTGCTATGGCCCCTGGTACAGCGCCCGCCCCAAATGCTAGCGATCCAGCCGCACCACCAACAAGAGTTCCTACGGCTACGCTGCCGCCCATGATCATGGCGACCTCTTTTACCAGTTGCAGCAAGACAGGAAGTATTTCCGTAATGTCTATGGAAGCCCACTTGCGCATCAGATTCAGCTGGATGATTGGGTAAGACTTGGACATCGCCAGCTTCACCGACTCAATGCGGTTTCCGCCGATACTGCCGAATGCCAGTGTGGCCTCGTTACTGACTCGCCGAGTGAAACCGTTCCAACCATCGAAAGCGCTTTCCCAGCCTTGATCGAAAGACTGATTCAGATGGTTGAATTTGTTATCGAGGGTTCGCTCGATGTCTTCCCATTTGGGGACGTTGGCTAAAAGATCCATTTATTCATCTCTGTCCTTGAAAAGAGTAAATTCCGATTCTCGATCCTTGAGTCATCGGACTACAGCCTGCGCTAGAGGTAACCTTTGCCTGACCGTCTGGCATGCCAATTCGATCTCAGATACTGCCATTTTTCTCATTTGTGCGACGATCGCAATGATGTCAATGAGATAGCAGTTGGATGTTCACGACTGTGATAGCTAGGTGACGCATTGAATTCCCGGCGCTTTTTCTCACCGCTGTGGTTTGAAAGTTTTTTTGGTTGATCGCTAAGTTGATCGCTAAAAAGTGAAGTGCGGCACGTTTGTTGAACGCCTGGTATTGGTCTTGCTCCTTCACACATCCCCAACTACATCGCACCAATCTCCGGCTTGCCCGTTCTCGACCCGCCATAAACCGGTGGATGCGTGACGATGTGCGTCAGGTCGACTGCCGAGGCCAGCAGTTTTTGCAGGTCCGGGCGTGGCCGGGACAAACGTGGGTCATTCTCCGTCGCCTGTTCGAGCGCTTCGGCGCAGGCGAGCAGTTTTGCGTCGCCGCGAAACCCGCCGATCACCTGAAGCCCGAACGGCATGCCGTTGTGGTCGGTGCCGCAGGGCAGGGACAGTGCCGGGTTGGTGGTCAGGGTGATGGTGTAGCACAGCGCCAGCCAGCGATAGTAATTGTCCAGTGGCACGCCGTTGACTTCGCGCAGGTACAGTTCGCTCCAGGGGAAGGGCGAGACTGGTGTGGTCGGCGCGAGGATCAGGTCGTAGTGTTCGAATTGCTTCTGGAAACCGCGGAAGATCCGGCTCTGCTCGCCATGTGCCTTTACGCAGTCCTGCAGCGACATGGCGGCGCCCATCTCAAAGTTGGCGCGGGTGTTGGGTCCCAACGCATCAGGATCGCGGTCGTGGGCGTCCTGCAACCCGGCAACGAAGGCTTCGGCACGCAGTACGTCGAAGGTGTGATGGGCGCTGCCCAGATTCAGGTCGATGGCTTCGCAGGATTTGAAGAGCGGCTTCAGTGCGTTGATTTTTTCCCGGAAAACGGCACGGATTGTGTCATCGACTGCGCACGCGCCGAAGTCTTCGCTATAGCCGACCCGCAGTTGGCTGAGGTCGACGGTGCGTGGTGCAAATTCGTCATCGGCAATGGCATAGCTCAACGGATCGGACTGCCCCAGCCCGGCGCTGGCGCGCAGTTGCAGCAGCGTGTCGGCGACATTGCGACCCATCGGGCCAACAACGGAAATCGGCGTCCAGCCGAGTTTTTTGCGTTCGCTCGGTACCAAGCCGGGTGAAGGTCGCAGGCCGACGATGCCGCACAGTGCTGCGGGAATGCGCAACGAGCCACCGGTATCTGAACCGCTGCACAACGGCACCATGTCCACAGCCAATGCGGCGGCTGAACCACCCGAGGAACCGCCTGCGTTGAGTTCCGGATTGAACGGGTTGCCGGTCGCGCCCCACACTACGTTGCGGGTGTTGGCTCCGGCGCCGAGTTCCGGGACATTGGTCTTGCCGACGACGATTACCCCGGCAGCACGCAGGCGGGCGACGAACAGGTTGTCCTGCGCGGGGATGTTGTCGCGGAACAATTGTGAGCCGTAAGTGGTGAGTACCCCGGCAGTTTCTTCCAGATCCTTGATGCCGATTGGCAGGCCATGCAGCAGCCCCAGCGGTTTGCCTTGCAGGACTGCATGCTCGGCCAGCAGCGCCTCGTCGCGGGCGCGCTTGAAACAGGTGGCGGCGAACGCATTGATTTTCGGATTGAGGGTTTCAATCCGCTCGATACAGGCGTCGAGCAATTCCACTGGCGAGATCTGTTTGTTGCCGATCAGCGCACGCAGTTCGGTGGCGGATTTGCCGAGCAGCCCGGATGGGTTTTGCATGGAGTGTTCTCCCGAATGTAATCGTTCACCGCGTGGGAATGCATTTCGTGACGCTCTGCGTCACACATCTGCGTCGCGCCTCTTTTTCCAGGTCGGGCACAGCACGTGGGCAGTCTCTTCAAACATCCCCCAGCGCCAATATCGTCGCCACCAGCGCCTGGCCTCTGGGCACCAGGGTATCAAGCTCCAGATATTCACGGTCGGTGTGTACCTTGCCGCCGACCGGGCCGAGACCGCACAGGGTAGGGATGCCCAGGCTGGCGGTGAAACCAGAGTCGGCGCAGCCCCCGGTGAACTCACCTTCCACGCTGAAACCCAGTTCCTGCGCAAGCCCCTGATAGATACTCAACAGTTCAGTGCTGTGCCGGGCTTCCATGGGCAGGAAGGTCGTGGCTTCCAGCAGTCTGGCCGATGTGCCGGGCAGTTCCTCTTCGGCGACGATGGCCTGGACGGCGGCGAGAATTTCATCCCATTGGCGCAGTTCGACAAAGCGCCCGTCGAGTTTCGCCGTCGCGCTGGGTGCAACGGTGTTGCTGGAGGTGCCGCCTGAGATCAAGCCGACGTTGGTGGTAATGCCCGCTGCATAGTCGGTCAACGCATGCAGCTTGATCACCTTGTGCGCCAGCGCCTGAATCGCGCTGGCACCGTCGGCGTGATTGACCCCGGAATGCGCCGCACGGCCGCTGACTTCAATGATCAGCGTGGCACCGCCTTTGCGGGCACTGACCACGTTGCCGCTGGCGCGTCCCGGTTCCGGGTTGAGCACCGCGCGGGCCTGACGGGCATACTTTTCGATGTGAACACGAGCGCTGGCGGAGCCGATTTCTTCGTCTCCGGTATAGAGGATCTGTACCGGAAATGGCAGCGGGCCGATGCGCTTCAACGCTTTCAGCGCAAAGCAGTTCAGCACCAGTCCGCCTTTCATATCCGCCACGCCAGGGCCATAAGCCAGTTCGGCATCTTTGGTATAGCCGCGAGTGGACGTGGTGCCTTTGGGAAATACCGTGTCGCGATGGCCGAGCAGCAGCACCGGCTTGCCGGGGCCGCCTGGCAATTCAGCCAGCAGCACATCGCCGAAACCGTCAACCGGGATACGTTCGACGCTGATCCCGTCGGCCAGCAATTGCGTGGCGAGCAGTACGCCGACCGCATCCACTCCGGCCTTGTCGTAACTGTTGGAGTCGGTATCGACCAGGCGCTGCAGCAGCGCTTCCATCGCCTCATATTGCTCGGCCAGCCACGCGGTGGCGTGCAGTTGTGCCTCATTCATTCACTCAGCTCCTGTGCCCGCTGCTCCCGGGTCAGTCGTGCGCCGTCCGTGCCCAGGTCCCAGAACAGTCCGGCCATGATTTGCAGGCTCTCCTTGACCACCGGAGCCAGCAAGTGCTCGTCAGGTGCATGCTGCGAGCACGCCGGGTATGAGTGTGGCACCCAGACCGTCGGCAGGCCCAGCACTTCAGCGAATACGTCATTGGGCAGCGAACCGCCCAGATTGGGCAGCAGCGCGGGTTTCTTGCCCGTGGTGGCGGCCAGCGAATCCAGCGCCCAGCCGACCCACGGGCTGTCCGGTGACAGGCGCGTGGCGTGCATCACGTCCATGCGCGTTTGTCTGACCTCGACACGATCGAAGCCATGGGCATCCAGGTGCGCGCGCACCGCGGGGATGAACGCGTTGTAATCACTGTCGACCACAAAGCGAATGTGACACAACGCGTGAGCCTTGCCGGGAATGGCGTGTACCGGGGCGTCCGGGTTGCCGGTCTTGAAGGCGAGCACGTCGAGGGTGTTCCAGCCAAAGACTTTTTCGCTGAGCGACAGTGCCGGGTCGCCCCAGCCAGCGTCGATGTCCGGGTCGCCGGGGCCGCCGCCGACCTCGATATCCGCCAGCGCAGTGCGCACGGCATCGGGAATTGCTGTCGGCATCAGGCCCGCGACTTTCACGCGGCCATGCGCATCGACCATGCTGGCAATTGCGTTGGCCAGAATGATGCCTGGGTTGGCCAGCAGCCCGCCCCAGTTGCCGGAATGGTGCGCGCCTTCACGCAGGTTCACCGTCAGCTCGAAGTTGAACACCCCGCGCGAGCCAAGAAACAGGGTAGGGCGCGCCGCTGCCAGGCGTGGGCCGTCGGAGGCGATGAAAATGTCTGCGGCGAGTTCTTCTGCGTGGGCCCGGCAGAACGCGCCAAGACCCGGCGAGCCGTCTTCTTCGCCCATTTCCAGCAGCAGTTTGACGTTGAAACCCAGCTTGCCGTCGCGTGCCTTGAGGGTCTGCTCCAGAGCGGTCAGGTTGATCAGGTGCTGGCCCTTGTTGTCCGCAGTGCCACGTCCGTACCAGCGTTCGCCACGTTCGATGACCTGCCACGGCGACAAGCCCGGTTGCCACTGCGCGTCATAACCGCGAACCACATCGCCATGACCATAACTGAGCAGGGTCGGCAGGGCCGGGTCTTCGATACGGGTCGCGATCATAAGGGGGCCACGCCCGGCGACCGGGTTGTCATGCACCGCCACGCTGAAGCCTAAACGCTCTACATGCGGTGTAATGAATTCGTGCAGATAGCGATAAAGCTCCGGCAGGCTCTCGGCCTCCTGGCTCTGGGTCGGATAGGCGACGCTTTCGCCAAGCAGGGCGAAAAATGCGCCGTTGTCGAACTGTTCAGTGACGTTTTCGATGGCGTGCGAACGGCTACTCATGAGGGCATCAGCTCCAGGGTTTTCGAGGTGTCGCGCAAGTGGCAGCGCACGGTTCCGCCTTCCATGCGGCCAATCACCGGAGACTTCTCCTTGCACACCGCCATGCAGGCCGGGCAGCGCGGGTGAAAGGCACAGCCGGATGGCGGCGACATAGGGTTGGGGAAGGTCCCGTGCAAACCCAGATCGGGAATGCCCAGATGCGGGTCAGGGGTCAGTACCGAGTCCAGCAACGCCTGGGTGTAGGGATGACCGGGTCTGGCGAACAGCGATTCGCGGCTGCGCTCTTCGACAATCCGCCCCAGGTACATCACCGCGACGCGGTCGGCGAGGTGTTCGATGACGGCCAGGTTGTGGCTGATCAGCAGGTACGTCAGGCCGAATTCCTGTTTCAGGTCCTGTAGCAGATTAAGAATTTGCGCCTGCACCGAAACGTCCAGCGCCGAGGTCGGCTCGTCGCAAATCAACACATCCGGGCGCATCACCAGGGCCCTCGCAATCGCTACCCGCTGGCGCTGGCCACCGGAAAGCTGGCTCGGGTAACTGTCGATCACGCGCTTGGGCAAGCCGACCACGTCCATCATCGCCTCGGCACGCTGGCGACGTTCGGTATGGGTGCCGATGTCATGCACGATCAGCGGCAGAGTGACGATTTCGCGCAGGGTCTTGCGCGGGTTGAGCGACGAGTAAGGATCCTGAAAGATCGGCTGGATGCGCCGTGCCATCTCCTTGCGGTCGGTTCCGGCGAGGTGTTTGCCGTTGACCAGCACATCGCCGCTGCTGGGCGCGAGCAGGCCCAGCAGCATCTTGGCCAGGGTGCTCTTGCCGCATCCCGATTCGCCGACCAGCCCGAGGGTTTCGCCGCGCATCAGGCGCAGTGACACACCGTCGACTGCTTTCAAAGTCGCATTGGGTTTGAAAAAGCCACGGCTGATGCTGAATTCGCGACGGATGTCGCACAGCTCCAGAGCAATGTCTTTTTTGGCGCTCGTGTTAAGGGCCTGATTATTCATGACGTCATGCCCTCACGGTGCAATACAGTTTCTTCGCCCGTTGAAGCAAACAGGCAGCGGGTCATGTGGTCCTGGCTATTGATTGGCGGCACGTCTTCGGCGCAGGCCGGGATTGCCAGCGAGCAGCGATTGCGAAATGCACAGCCATGTTGCTCGCCCACCAGGCTGGGCACCAGCCCCGGAATCGAACCCAGCGGCTGGCCTGGCTGGGTGCGCCCGGGGATCGGTATGCTCGCCAGCAAGCCGCGGGTATAGGGGTGTTGCGGGTTCTCGAACAACTCGATGGCCGGGGCGGTTTCGACGATCTGTCCGGCGTACATCACCGCAACCCGGTCGGCGATACGTGCTACCAGCCCCAGGTTGTGGGTGATGAAGATCACGGCCAGACCCAGCTCCTTCTGAATGTCGCGGATCAGGCGCAGGATCTGTGCCTGAATGGTCACGTCCAGTGCGGTGGTCGGCTCGTCGGCGATGATCACGTCCGGTTCGCACATCAGTGCCATGGCGATGATCACCCGCTGGCGCATGCCGCCCGACAATTGATGCGGGTACTGACGCAGGCGTTCGCTGGCGTTGCTGATCCCGACTTTTTCGAGCATCTGCGCGGCGCGCTGCAGGGCCTCCTTGCGGGACACCTTGCGGTGTCGGGTGAGCACTTCGCTGAGCTGATCGCCGATGCTGTAGGCTGGGTTCAGCGAGGTCATCGGCTCCTGAAAGATCATCGCCAGGCGGTTGCCGCGCAGGTCGCACATCTGCCGCTCGCTCTGGGTCAGCATGTCGATGCCGTCCAGGCTCAGTGTCGTTGCGGTACGCCGGGCCTTGCGCGGCAGCAGGTCCATGAGTGCCAGCGAAGTCAGGGATTTGCCGCAGCCGGACTCGCCGACGATGCACAGCATTTCGCCGCGCTCGACCTGAAAATCCAGGCCGCGCACTGCGTGGAGCGTGTCTTGGCCGAGAGGAATCTCGACACGCAGGTTTTCAACCTGTAACAGGGCCATGCGCGTATCTCCTCTGTTAGTTGCGCCCGTCGGGCAGGATCAGATCGCGCAGGCCGTCGCCGACCAGGTTGATGCCCAGCACCAGCACCATCAGGGCGATGCCGGGAATCGCGATAACCCAAGGGGAAAAGAACATGTACGGTTTGCCTTCGGCGATCATCAGTCCCCAGGACGGAATCGGTGGCTGTACGCCGACCCCGAGGAACGACAGTGCCGACTCGAGGAGGATCGCGTGAGCCATTTCCAGGGTAGCGACAACGATCAGCGCGCCGACCAGATTGGGCAGGATTTCGCTGGCCAGAATGCGTAGCGTCGAGCAGCCCAGCGCCTGGGCCGAGGCAACGTATTCAGCGTCGCGGATCTGCTGCACAGCAGCGCGGACCACCACGGCAAAGCGGTCCCAGAGCAGGCAGCCAAGCAGCACGATCACCACTTTCAGCGAACCACCGATCAGCGATGCGGAGGCCAGTGCGATCATCACCACTGGCATTGCCAGGCGCGTGGTGATCAGGTAGCTGATCACAGCGTCGGTCTTGCCGCCGAAGTAGCCGGCCAGCAGGCCCATGATGGTGCCGATGACGCCAGAGATGAGCGCCGCCGAGAAACCGATGAATAGCGAGATGCGTGCGCCGTACAGCAGGCGTGACAAGTAATCGCGGCCCAGTTTGTCGGTGCCCAGCACATAGTCCCAGGTGCCGTTGGCCATCCATACCGGTGGTTTCATGCGCAGCATTACATCCTGCGTGTAAGGGTCGTAGGGGGCCAGCCAGGGGGCGAACAGTGCGCCGAACAGGATGATCAGCAACAACACCGCGCCGATGGCAAAACCGCGGTGCGCGAAGCTGCTGCGTAATGTGCGCCAGACGCTGCGCGCCGGAGGCTGGTAATCGTTGATCAGCAGCGGCGATGAAGTGGTTGTGCTCATGGGGCCTCCTATTTCACGCGGATGCGCGGGTCGAGCAGTGCGTTGAGCACGTCGGCCAGCAGGGTGAGGACGATGTAGATCACCGCGATCAACAGCACGACCGCCTGCACCACCGGGAAGTCGTCACGGGCAATCGCGTCCCAGGCCAACTGGCCAATGCCCTGCAGCGAGAAAACCGTCTCGATGACCACCGAGCCGCCAAGCATGAAGCCGAACTCCACGGCGGCCAGTGCCACCACCGGGATCAACGCGTTGCGCAACGCATGCTTGAACAGCACGGTGGCGGGGCGCAAGCCCTTGGCACGCGCGGTGCGGATGTAATCGGAATTGAGCACGTCGAGCATGCCGGCGCGAGTCAGGCGCATGATCGCCGGTGTGGCGTAATAACCCAGCGCGATGGCAGGCATGACGAAGTGCGCCCAGGTCGAGTTGCCCGACACCGGCAGCCATTTCAGGGTGACCGAGAACACCACGATCAGCATCAGCGCGAACCAGAAACTCGGCATGGCCTGACCCAGTACCGCGATGCTCAGTGCCAGGCGATCGATCCACGTGTCGCGTTTCACGGCGGCCAGCACACCCAGCGGAATGGCGATCAGCAGCGCAATACTCAGGGCCATTGCGCCCAGCCCGAGGGTGATCGACAGGCGCGAGGCGATCAGGTTGTAGACCGACTCCTGGAAGAAGAACGAGTCGCCCAGATCAAGACGCACCACGTCGGCCAGCCATTCGAAATACTGCGTAACCAACGGCTTGTTGAGGCCGTACTGCACCCGGATCTGTTCGATCTGCTCGCTGGTGGCTTCCGGCCCGCCGATGGCAGTGGCCAGATCGCCTGACAGGTGCAGCAGGGAAAAGCTGATCACCGACACGGTAATCGCTACGCACAGGGCAATGCCCAGGCGGCGCAAGAGAAATCCGAACATGGCAAGTGACCTTGTGTTCAGGGAATGACGGGGTGGCTGACCCAACTGCAAGGCGCGTCATGCGCCTCACAGCCAGGCTTGCCGACGGTCTTGGTCAGGCGCTTATTTCCAGCTCGACAGCACGAAGCGCGGCAACTCGTCCGGGTAAGGCTTGAAGTTCAGGTCCGAGACATAGGCGTAGTTCATCGAGTAGTTGAACAACGGCGCCCAGTAGGCCTGTTCGCTGATGCGCTGCAAGGCCTTGCGGTAATTGTCCTTGCGCACCTGCGGGTCCAGTGCATTGTCGGCGGTCTGCAGCCAGCCCTGGACTTGCGGGTCCTTGATGTTGTCGTCCGGGTTGCCCTTGAACCAGGTGCCGGCCGAGGCTGAGGTATCGAGGATCGAGAACGAGCCCCAGGCCTGAAACGACATTGGCACTTTGCCGCCACGTTGCTGATCACGCAGGGCCGCGTACTTGAGGTAGCGCAGCTTGGCGTTGATGCCGACTGCACGCAGGTTGCCGATGATTGCTTCAACGTAGTCGCGGTCGCGGTAGGCGAATATTTCGGTTTCAAAGCCGTTCGGGTAACCCGCTTCGTTGAGCAGCGCCTTGGCCTTGGCCGGGTCATAGTTGTAGACCGTGGCTGCCGTGGTGTCGCAACCGAACTGACCGGGGTAGCAGGCGACCTGCAATGGTTTGCTTTCACCACCGACCAGTTGCGAGGCCAGACCGTCACGGTTGATCGCATAGTTGATTGCCTGGCGTACTTTCAGGTGCTTCATCGGCGAGTCGGCGCTGGAGGTGCCGCGCGCATCCAGAATCAGAAAGCCGATACGCATGGTCGCGCCGCTGGTGACCACCAGGTTGGGCATGGCTTTGAGGTTTTCGGCCTGATCCGGCGCTACGCGCCAGGTCCAGTCGATGCCACCGGTCATCAGCTCGGCCAGACGTGTTTCAGCATCGGCAATCACGCGAAAATTGATGTGAGCGATCTTCGGCTGGCCCTGTGGGCTGCCCTGAAAGTAATCCGGGTTCTTGTCCATCTTCACGCCTTCACCGGTAGCAATGGCCGTCACCTTGTAAGGCCCCGTGCCAATCGGTTTACGGCTGAAGCCTGCCATCCCGACTTCTTCGAAATACTTTTTCGGGAACATCGGCACAGCGTTGGAAAGGTATTCCAGCGCAGGCGGGAAAGGCTTTTTCAGGTGCAGGCGCACGCTGTAGTCACCCAGTTTTTCGGCACTCTTGATCCAGTCGACGTTTTGTACCGTGACCACCTTGGATTCGGGCGATACCACGTAATTGAGGGTAAATACCACGTCATCTGCCGTGAACGGATCACCGTTGTGAAACTTCACGCCCTCGCGCAGCTGGAAATCGATGGTGGTGTCGTCGACCTGCTTCCAGCTGGTGGCGAGCATGGGTTGGTACTCGCCATTGTCCGGGTTGCGATAGACCAGGTTGTCCCAGATCAGGCGACCGAGAATCACTCCCTCGCGCAGGTCGTTGTGATAGGGGCTGATGTTCTCCGGTTCGCTGTCGGAGGCGTAGACCAGTGTGTCGTCGGCCTTGCCAGCCAGGGCGGAAAAACTGCTGAACAGGCTCAATAGCGCGATGCTGCGAGCGAAACCCTTGATTCCCATGCCGTCGTCTCCAAAAGGCAAAGTGGATGTATCAAAGGGCAGTGGGGTCGCAAATGCGAGAAGAGGGGAGAAACGAGGCTGCAGTGTTCTTTTGATTGCGTTGTATTGATGTTGCGCCTCGACATGACTCTAGGCAAAGCGTATCAATGCCACAAGCACAATATTTCGAACCTTTCATTGCCGAAAAGGCAACGCAGGAGCCGCGATGCAACTCTACGGCGTACAGTCCACCGCGTTGCGCTACTTCCTTGAAGTGGCGCGTTGCGGGTCGATCAGCGAGGCGTCGATACGGCTCAATGTCGCGTCCTCGGCAGTCAGTCGGCAGATCAGCAAGCTGGAGCGCGAGCTGGATGCCGTGCTGTTCGAGCGCCAGGCACGCGGCATGATGCTTAGCGAGGCGGGTATCCGTCTGGCAGCCTATGCGCGCAAATCACAGCTGGAAGCCGAGCAGGTCGTACTGGAAATCACCGAGCTGCAAGGCTTGCAGCGTGGTCATGTACGACTTGCCTGCTCGGAAGGCTTTGCCCTGGATTTCCTGCCACGGTGCATTGCGCGATTCCGGCGGCTGTATCAAGGCATTCATTTCTCGATGGAGGTCTGCGCGCCGGCCCAGGCCACCGAGCGGGTGCGCTCCGGGGATGCGGACCTGTGTCTGACCTTCAGCCTGACACCGCAGAACGAAATCAAGGTCGAGCACATTCACAGCGGCGCGATCTGCGCGGTGGTCAGTCATAACCATCCGCTGGCCTCACGCACCGAAGTCTCGCTGGCCGAGCTGCAACCCTATGCCATCGCCCTGACCAATCCCGACACGACCTTGCGCCAGTTGTTCGACATCTGTTGCGGGGTGCAGGGCCTGCTGTTCGATCCGGTGCTGACCAGCAATTACATTGGCGCGCTACTGCGGTTTGTGCGTGAGGAGGGCGGTATCAGCCTGTCCAGCGAGATGACGCTGGACAAGCGCGCACACGAAAAACAGCTCAAGTCGCTGCCGATCAGCGACGAAGGCATGAAGGCGCGTCGTATCGAACTGCAAAGCATGGCCGGACGCAACCTGCCCGCAGCGGTTGCGGCCTTTCGGGATTTTCTGATCGAGGAGCTGGCAAAGACCTGACACGCAGGTGGCGTCGGTGGTGCGCTTTAACGGGCTGGTAGCGTTTGGTTGATGAAGTCCATAAGCATGATGTTATAGTGTAACGAATTTGCGGCTGCACTCTGTGCGGCCGTGAACCGCCAACATCAGGCTTCGCCCCTCGGCGAGGTTCGCCAAAGAGACGACTGACGCACATGAACAACCCCCTCCCAGACGTTGCCCTGACGGAAGTTTCCTCGGCCCTGGTTTCACTTGACTGGGTCGGCATGCAGGTCGTCGAAGTGCCTGTCAGGCTGGCCGAAGCGGGCGTCCGGCACCCGGTCCATGCGCATGTCGATCTGCAAGTCGATCTGGCCGATCCGAGTGTCAAAGGTATCCATATGTCGCGGCTCTACCGGCTCCTCGACAGGTATGCCGAGCACCAGATACTGAGCCCCGATACGCTGGGTGCGCTGATGGAAGCCATGGTCGAAAGTCACCTGGACTGCCATTCCAGCCGCGCCCGGCTCACCCTGAGCTTCAATCTGCTGTGCCGTCGCCCGGCGTTGATTACCGAAGGGCTCAGTGGCTGGAAATCCTACCCGGTGAAGCTTGACGCCACATGGCGCGCCGGTCGTTTGTGCCTCGACGTTTCAGCCGACATCACTTATTCGTCTACCTGCCCGTGCTCGGCTGCACTGTCTCGACAACTGCTGGAAGGGGCTTTTACGGCACGCTTTGGCAGGCAGTCGTTTGTCGACCCGATGCAGGTTGCGACCTGGCTGCGCGAGAACGCCTCGTTCGCCACGCCGCACAGCCAGCGCAGCGTGGCTACCGTCCAGGTGCGGGTGGCAGAGCAGGCGACCGAACTGGGCCTGATGACGCTGATCGACGCGGTCGAGCAGGCGTTGGGCACCCCGGTACAAACCGCCGTCAAGCGTGCCGATGAGCAGGCATTCGCCCGGCTCAACGGCCAGAATCTGATGTACGTCGAAGACGCCGCGCGCAAGGTCCAGCAAGCGCTGGAAGGCCGCTATGCAGCCTCCAGCGTCAGTGTGCGTCACTTCGAAAGCCTGCATCCGCACGATGCGGCCGCCCAGACTTCCAACTACCTGTCCTGAGGCTTCATACCGTGATCCGTAAAAATCCTTCCGGCCATCTGCCGGTCATCGCCGAATCCGCTTACATCGATAAAACCGCGATCATCTGCGGCAAGGTGATCATCAAGGACAACGTGTTTGTCGGCCCCTATGCCGTGATCCGCGCTGACGAAGTCGACGCTACAGGGGACATGGAGCCGATTGTCATCGGCGCCAACTCCAATATTCAGGATGGCGTGGTGATTCACTCCAAATCGGGTGCTGCGGTGACCATCGGCGAGTTCACCTCGATTGCCCACCGCTCCATCGTGCACGGACCTTGCATAGTCGGAGATCGGGTGTTCATCGGCTTCAACAGCGTGCTGTTCAACTGCCAGGTCGGCAAAGGCAGTGTGGTCAGACACAACTTGGTGGTCGACGGTCGCGATTTGCCGGAGAATTTTTACGTGCCGTCCACCACCCGGATCGGGCCTAATACTGATCTTTCGCAATTCCCACCGGTGAGCATTTCGGCTTCGGAGTTTTCCGAAGACGTGGCGCACACCAACATTGACCTGGTGCGCGGCTACAAGGCACTTCAGAACGAGTTCTGACACAGAACACAATCGACTCATTGCACTTCCGGCTACGGATCTGGATTTTTCATGACAGCAGTTGTTCAACCAACCCGCGCGCCAGCATCACGGCTGCGCTCTATCGATGCTCTGCGCGGGCTGATCATTCTCTTCATGCTGCTGGACCACGTACGGGAAACCTTCTTCCTGCACCGCCAGGTCCTCGACCCGATGGAGGTCGCAAGCACCGAACCCGCCCTGTTTTTCAGTCGCACACTGGCGCATTTATGTGCGCCGCTGTTCGTTCTGCTGACCGGGCTTTCGGCGTATCTGTATGGCGAGAAATATCAGGGCAGGACCGACGTGTCGGCGTTTCTGCTCAAGCGCGGGCTGTTTCTGATTGCCTTGGAGTTCACCCTGGTGAGCTTCGCCTGGACCTTCCAGTTCCCGCCGACCATCATCTACCTGCAAGTGATCTGGGCCATCGGCCTGAGCATGGTTGCGCTGTCGCTGATGGTGTATCTGCCGCGCTGGGCGCTGGTGGTCATTGGCGTGGTGATCATTGCCGGGCATAACCTGCTGGACTCACTGCACTTTGGTGTCGAGTCGGCCATGCACATTCCGTGGGCGATTCTGCATGATCGGGGCTGGATCGAGGTCTCCGATAACCTGCGTTTCCGTACCTCTTACCCGTTATTGCCGTGGATTGGCATTATCGCGCTGGGCTACGCCGCAGGCCCTTGGTTTGCCGGTAGTTACGATGCGGCGAAACGACGTGCAAACCTGTGGATGTGGGGTGGGGGAGCGCTGTCGGGCTTTGTGGTCCTGCGCATGATCAACGGCTACGGTGAAAAACCGTGGAGCGTTGGCGAGACCGGTGTGCAAACGGTCATGAGCTTCTTCAACATCACCAAATACCCACCGTCGTTGCTGTTCATCAGCCTGACGCTGGGGATCGGTTTGCTGATTCTCATCGCCTTCGAACGCAGTCAGGAAAAAAGCTGGTTGCGGTCCTTGGTGGTGCTCGGCTCGGCACCGATGTTTTTCTACCTGCTGCACCTGTACGTCCTGAAGATTCTGTACCTGATTGCCGTAGCGATCTGGGGAACCAACCAGGGCAAATACTTCGGTTTCGACCACATATGGGGTGTCTGGCTGACCTCGGTGGTACTGGCGGTGCTGCTGTTTCCGGCCGTGCGCTGGTTCGCTGAGCTGAAGGCGCGTCGTCGCGATATCAGCTGGTTGAAATACCTGTAACCACCGTAGGCACGGCGCGCCATCAGGCGCGCCGCTGCCGGTCTGACCTCAATCGCTCTGCGCACCATAGTTCATGATCGACAGCAGCTTGATCGGCACCTGCACCAGTTGCTCGGGACCGTGGGGAATGTCGCCGTCGAAGGTCAGGCTGTCACCGGCCTGCATCGGATACAGCTGATTGCCGTGGCGGTAGATCAGCTCGCCTTCGAGCAGGTGGAGAAACTCGGTGCCAGGGTGTGAGAAGGTCGGAAACTCCTCGCTGGCATCGTCCATCGTCACCATGTACGCCTCGAAACTCTTCTTCGGCCCACGGGTATGGTTGAGCAAGTGATAGGTGTGGCCTTTCTCGGTGCCGCGCCTTACCACCTCAAGCCCTTCATCGGCTTTCACCAGCAGTGCACTGCTGCCTTGCTGATCGTACTGGCTGAACAGCTTGGACATGGGCATACCCAGCACGTCGCAAAGACGGCTGAGGTTGTCGAGACTGGTTGACACCTGTGCGTTCTCGATCTTGCTCAGCATGCCCTGGCTGATACCGGCAATGCGCGCTACGTCGGCAAGCTTCAGCTCCTGAGCCTGGCGCTGGCGTTTGACCTGAATACCCAGGTATTGCTCAAGCTTCAATTTCGGATGCGGTTCGGTCGGCATATTCATCGGCTGCGCACAGTTTCCGTTCAATAATTTTTATTTTGCACTGGGAATGTGCATTTCGCCGCTGTCATCGCGTACTTCAGTTGCAAATTATTCCCGGAGAGAAAACGAGTTTCCCATATAAACAGCTGAATTGCCCCTTCCACGTCTCTTCGATTTGCTGGCATACCAAACTGGCAAGCGCTTTGCATTCCTAAAGGGAAAGTAACTTTCCTGCTCAGAATATATTCTCGGCGGGTAGTGAAACAACGCTCCTTCCCTGAAACGTTTTGCCATGCCAGGAGACACGTCCCATGTTGCCACCCGAAACACAGCGCCTGATCGAACAGCACGGCATCAAGTATGTGCTGGCTCAGTTCGTGGATATTCATGGTTCGGCCAAGACCAAGTCGGTTCCTGTGACGGGCCTGGAAATGGTTGCAGAGGACGGTGCCGGGTTCGCCGGTTTCGCTATCTGCGGCATGGGCATGGAACCCCACGGCCCGGACTTCATGGCCAGGGGCGACCTGTCGTCGCTGACCCCGGTGCCGTGGCAGCCGGGGTATGGGCGGGTGGTGTGCATCGGTCATGTGGATGGCAAGCCGTGGCCCTATGACAGCCGTTATGTGTTGCAGCAGCAGGTCGAACGCCTCAGCCAGCGTGGCTGGACCCTCAATACCGGGCTGGAGCCCGAGTTCAGCCTGTTCAAGCGCGATGCTGCGGGCAGCCTGCAAATGGTCGATGCCAGCGATAACCTCGACAAGCCTTGCTATGACTACAAGGGGCTGTCGCGTTCACGTGAGTTTCTCGAGCGCTTGACCGAGGCGCTACAGCCGGTGGGCTTCGACATTTATCAGATCGATCACGAAGACGCCAACGGCCAGTTCGAGATCAATTACACCTACAGCGAGGCCATGGAGTCGGCGGACCGCTTCACTTTCTTCCGCATGGCGGCCGGGGAGATCGCCAACGACATGGGCATGATCTGCTCGTTCATGCCCAAACCCGATCCGAAGCGTGCGGGCAACGGCATGCACTTCCACCTGTCGATCGCCAGTGCCAGCAGCAAGAACCTGTTTCACGACGCCAGCGACCCCAGCGGCATGGGCCTGTCGAAGATGGCCTATCACTTTGCGGCTGGCCTGCTGGCTCACGGCCCCGCGCTGTGTGCCTTCGCGGCACCCACGGTCAACTCCTACAAACGCCTGGTGGTCGGCAACTCGCTGTCGGGGGCGACCTGGGCTCCAGCGTTCATCGCCTTCGGCGCCAACAACCGTTCGGCGATGGTGCGGGTGCCCTATGGCCGCCTCGAGTTTCGCCTGCCGGATGCCGGTTGCAACCCGTATCTGGTCAGCGCCGCGATCATCGCCGCAGGGCTGGACGGTATCGACCGGCAGCTGGAGATCGATCATGTCTGCAACGAGAACCTTTACACATTGAGCCTGGAAGAAATCGCCGCACGGGGCATCAAGACCCTGCCGCAGTCGCTCAAGGAAGCCTGCGATGCACTCGAAGCCGACCCTTTGTTCGCCGAGGTGCTGGGCAACGAGATCGTTGGTGAGTTCATCCGCCTCAAACGCATGGAATGGGTGGAGTACAGCCGCCACGTGAGTGACTGGGAAGTGAAGCGTTATATCGAGTTTTTCTAGCTGCACGTTTCAAGCTTCAGGCTGCAATAAGAAGCTGGATTGCGGCGTATTGAATTTTTCTGTCTATGCGGTTGGCTTGCAGCTTGTAGCTAAAAGCTTGCCGCTTCCGAACAAGGTGAGGCTTATGTGCGGAATCGTTGGTTTGTATCTGAAGAACCCGGCGCTGGAATCACAACTCGGCAGGTTGTTCGAACCGATGCTCGAGGCTATGACGGACCGCGGGCCGGACAGCGCCGGGTTTGCCATTTATGGCGATGAAGTGGCGCAGGGCTGGGTCAAGCTGACCTTGCAGGCCACCACCGAACAGTATGATTTCAAGGCGCTGATCGCGGCGCTGCAAAGCAGACTGGATGCACCACTGGACTGGTTTCAGAACGCCAGCGCCGTGGTATTGAAGATTCAGGCAGAAGAAGCCCCGGTGCGTGCTGCACTGGCGCAGTTGGCGCCCACCGTGCGCATCATGAGCGCCGGACAGAGTATCGAGATCCTCAAGGGCATGGGGTTGCCGAGGGAGATTTCCGAGCGCTTCGGTCTGGCGTCCATGAAGGGCAGCCACATCATCGGCCATACGCGCATGGCCACTGAAAGTGCGGTGACCATGGAAGGCAGTCATCCGTTTTCCACGGGTTCGGACCTGTGTCTGGTGCACAACGGCTCGCTGTCCAATCACTTTCGCCTGCGCCAGAACCTGCGTCGTGAAGGCATTCACTTCGAGACCGACAACGACACCGAGGTGGCCGCCGGTTATCTGGCCTGGCGCCTGCAACAGGGCGACAGCCTCAAGCAGGCGCTCGACAAATCGCTGGAGGACCTCGATGGCTTTTTTACCTTCGCCATCGGCACGCGCAATGGTTTTGCGGTGATTCGCGATCCGATTGCCTGCAAACCGGCCATTCTCGCCGAAACCGACGATTACGTCGCCATGGCCTCGGAATACCAGGCGCTGTCCAGCCTGCCGGGTATCGAAAACGCCAGGGTCTGGGAACCGGTCCCGGCCACTATGTACATCTGGGAACGCGAGCCAGCCGAGGGAGCACGCTCATGAAAACCGTCGATCTTTCCAGCGCCACCGTGCGTGATCTCAACCAGACTCTGCACGATCAGGTCAAGGCATTGCAAGAGCGCGAATGGCTGGTCACCCACCCTGACGGCGCGCATAACCTGGCGGTCGGCGTCAACGAGGCCATCTCCATCGATATTCAGGGCCATGCCGGCTATTACTGCGCGGGTATGAACCAGAAAGCTTCGATCACCGTGCACGGCAATGTCGGTGTTGGTTGCGCCGAGAACATGATGTCCGGCGCAGTCCGGGTCAAGGGCAGCGCCTCGCAGGCCGCAGGTGCCACGGCGCACGGCGGTTTGCTGGTGATTGAAGGCGATGCCGGAGCGCGCTGTGGCATTTCCATGAAAGGCATCGACATTGTGGTCGGCGGCAGCATCGGCCACATGAGCTGCTTCATGGGCCAGGCCGGTCGGCTGGTGGTCTGTGGCGACGCCGGTGATGCGCTGGGCGACTCGTTGTATGAAACGCGGATCTACGTCAAAGGCAAGGTCGAGTCACTGGGCTCTGACTGCATCGCCAAGGAGATGCGTGAAGAGCATCTGCAGGAGCTGCAGGAGTTGCTCAATCGCGCTGGCTTTAACGAGAAGGCAGCGGATTTCAAACGCTACGGCTCGGCCCGTCAGCTTTACAACTTCAAAATCGATAACGCCTCCGCGTACTGATTCAGGAGCATTACCATGAGCGACCCCATCAGCCAAAAACCTGCTCCAGTCCTGCGCGAGTCGGCCACCTTCGATCGCCTGACCATTCAGGAAATCCAGCGTGCTGCGGAAACCGGCATCTACGACATTCGCGGTGGCGGCACAAAACGCAAACTGCCGCACTTCGACGACCTGCTGCTGCTTGGCGCAAGCGTCTCGCGCTACCCGCTGGAAGGCTATCGCGAGAAGTGCGGCACCGACGTGGTGCTGGGTAATCGTTTCGCCAAAAAGCCGCTGTACCTGAAAATTCCGGTGACTATCGCAGGCATGAGCTTCGGCGCATTGTCGGCCAACGCCAAGGAAGCGCTGGGCCGCGGCGCAACTATCGCGGGAACCAGCACCACCACCGGCGACGGAGGCATGACCCCGGAAGAGCGTGGCCAGTCGCAGCATCTGGTCTATCAGTACCTGCCATCGCGTTATGGCATGAACCCGGACGATCTGCGCAAGGCCGACGCCATCGAGATCGTCCTGGGGCAGGGCGCCAAACCGGGCGGCGGTGGCATGTTGCTGGGCATGAAAGTGACGGAACGTGTGGCTGGCATGCGTACCTTGCCGGTCGGCGTCGATCAGCGTTCGGCATGCCGTCACCCGGACTGGACAGGCCCGGACGATCTGGCGATCAAGATTGCCGAGATTCGCGAGATCACCGACTGGGAAAAGCCGATCTACGTGAAGATAGGTGCCAGCCGCCCGTACTACGACGTCAAGCTGGCGGTGAAGGCTGGTGCTGACGTGATTGTGCTCGACGGCATGCAGGGCGGTACTGCGGCCACTCAGGAAGTGTTCATCGAGCACGTCGGCATTCCGATTCTGCCTGCCATCCCGCAAGCCGTGCAGGCGCTGCAGGAGATGGGCATGCATCGCAAGGTGCAGTTGATCGTCTCCGGCGGGATTCGCAACGGCGCCGATGTGGCCAAGGCCATGGCTCTGGGCGCTGATGCAGTGGCAATTGGTACAGCCGCTTTGATAGCGCTGGGCGACAACCATCCGCGTCTCGACGAAGAACTGAGAAAGATCGGCTCGGCAGCGGGTTACTACGACGACTGGCAGAACGGCCGCGACCCTGCGGGCATCACCACGCAGGACCCGGAACTGTCCAAACGTCTCGACCCGGTCGAAGGCGGGCGGCGTCTGGCCAACTACCTGCGCGTGCTGGTGCTGGAGGCTCAGACCATGGCCCGCGCCTGCGGCAAGTCGCACCTGCACAACCTCGACCCGGAAGACCTGGTGGCGCTGACCGTCGAGTCTGCGGCGATGGCCCGAGTGCCCTTGGCCGGGACGTCGTGGATTCCGGGTTCTGGTTACTGATTCGATAACGTGCTTATCGACCGCGATGGCACCGGCTGACGCCATAACGTGCTTTTCGACCGCGATGGCACCGACTGACGCCATAACGTGCTTTTCGATCACGATGGCACAGACGACGCAGAGTGCGACGTTAGTGACGGCTGAGTCCTGGCGCTGATCCGGGGGTAGCCTGGCAGGACGCCAGGCTAGCCGCACCGGACCATGGATGGTCCGTTGCGGCGACCCCCGGATCAGTGACAGGGCGAAGGAACCCGACGAAGTCGGGCCGGAAACAGGAGCGAAGGGATTTGCCTACTTTGGCCCCATCAAAGTAGGTCGCCGAGGGGCGAAAAGGTGACTCAAGTCGAGCCTGAATCTCACTGAGTCGCAGAACTGTGTGACGCGGAGCGTCACGAACTGCATTACCACGCGGAGCGTGGGAACGAGAACCTTGGTGGTTTAAGCCCCCGCTTTCGGGCTCATCGGACTTATATATAACGCCATTCGCGCCACGAGCGCTTGCCCCCAAAGAGGCCGAAGAGCCTCGCCTGTCTCGATGACCTTTCTTGCTGCCAGACACTTTCCATTCATTTGCGGGAGCTTTGAACATGGTCAATCGTCTACACGGCAAATCCCTTACAGCTTTACTCGCGCTCGGCGCTCTTGCCCCGTTGGCGCAGGCAGCTGACGCCCCCGTTCTGAACACCGGCAGCACGGCGTGGATGATCACCGCAGCCGTGCTGGTGCTGTTCATGTGCCTTCCGGGGCTGGCACTATTTTACGGCGGGCTGGTGCGGGCCAAGAACATGTTGTCGCTGTTCACCCAATGCTTCGGCATTGCCGGAGTGGTCGGCGTGCTGTGGGTCATCTACGGGTACAGCATGGTAGTGGATACCAGCAACATGGTCGAAGGGCAGGTGAGCTTCAACAGCTTTGTCGGCGGACTGAGCCGCGCGTTTCTGGCCGGCATGACCCCCGACAGTCTGGTCGGTGACATTCCGGAAGGCGTGTTTGTGACCTTCCAGATGACCTTCGCCATTATCACGCCTGCGCTGATTGCCGGAGCCTTTGCCGAACGCATGAAGTTCTCGGCCGCGCTGCTGTTCATGGCGCTGTGGTTCACCCTGGTGTATGCGCCGGTCGCGCATATGGTCTGGGGCGGGGCAGGTGCGCTGATGCATAACTGGGGCGTGCTGGACTTTGCCGGTGGCACCGTCGTGCACATCAATGCCGGTGTCGCGGCACTGGCGGCGTGTCTGGTGCTGGGCAAACGCAAGGGTTATCAGAATACCCCGATGCCTGCACACAACCTAAGCCTGACCATGGCTGGCGCGGCGATGCTTTGGGTCGGCTGGTTCGGTTTCAATATCGGCTCCGGTGGCGGCCTGAACGGCACCTCAGGCATCGTCATGCTCAACACGCAAGTGGGTGCCTGCGCCGGAATACTCGGCTGGATGTTCACCGAGTGGTTCAAGGTCGGCAAACCCAGCGCGCTGGGCCTGGCAAGCGGTGCGTTGGCGGGTCTGGTCGGCATCACCCCGGCGTGTGCTTACGTCGGAGTAGGTGGAGCACTGGCGATTGGCGTGCTATGCGGGGTGTTCTGCTACCTGAGTGTGACCGTCCTGAAGAAACGCCTGGGTTACGACGACAGCCTCGACGTCTTCGGCCTGCACGGCATCGGCGGCATGATCGGTGCAGTGCTCACCGGCGTGTTCTGCGTGCCGGCAATGGGCGGGCTGGTGCCGGACGTGACCATGGGAGCCCAAGTGATTGCCCAGATCAAAGGCGTGCTGTTCACCACGGTATATTGCTTCGCAGTCAGCTGGATCATCCTCAAGGCCGTGCAGGCACTGATCGGCCTGCGTGCGCATGAATCAGTGGAAGAGATGGGGCTGGATCTGGCCGAGCATAACGAGCGGGCTTATAACCATTGAAGGTTGGCCTTAATTGAGTGGAGCGAGAGTAAAGTCCAGACACCTCTCGTTCCTCACGCTCCAGTGAACTGCCCCCAAGAAGTTGGACACCAATCCGACCTCACGGGGGTGTTCAAATGGGTAAGTATTCAGAGCAGTTCAAGCTCACTGTCGTCAAAGCGTATCTTGAAGACAACATGGGCTTTCGTATGGTAGCCCGCCAGTTCTCGATCGATTTCAGCCTGCTTCGACGCTGGGTCGCTAACTACAAGAGTCATGGTCACACCGGCCATCGCAAGCCTGGTCTTCGATACAGCGAAGCTTTCAAGCGCTCAGTGCTTGAGCACAGGCGTGAACACAAGCTATCGCTCCGTCAGGCCGCTGCGCATTTTGGTATCGGGGATCCCGGCCAAATAGTCATTTGGGAAAAGCGGCATTACAGTAGCGGTACAGCCCCGTATGTTCCTGCCAGAAGAAAGCCTGTCGCCATGCCAAAGAAGCCTTATCCCGCCAAACCAGTAACCGCCGACGATACGCAGAAGACGCGCGACCAGTTGATGAGCGAGCTTGAATATCTGCGCATGGAGAACGCTTACCTAAAAAAGTTGGAAGAGCTGAAGGAGCAGAAACGACGGCAACCGAAAAAGCCCTGAGCATCAAGCAACTGAGGGGCCGGTTCCCGCTTTGCGCTCTGCTGAGGCTGGCGGGCTTGGCACGCAGCACGTTTTACTATCAGGTTCAGGTGCAATCCAGACCCGATCCCTATGCTGCTTTGAAACAGTTAGTCGAAAGCATTTACCACGAGGAGAAAGGCCTTTATGGCGCTCGGCGTATCACGGCGGTCATTCGCACTGCAGGTATTTTGGTCAACAAGAAGGTTGTAGAACGACTGATGGCAGAACTGGGCCTGCGATCAGTGGTGCGCCCCAAAAAATACCGCTCCTATAAGGGCGTAATCGGAACCATTGCGCCGAATTTGCTGGAGCGCAATTTCAGCGCGCAACGCCCGAACCAGAAGTGGGTGACCGATGTGACTGAGTTCAAGGTAGGCAATCGAAAGCTGTATCTCTCACCCGTGATGGACTTGTACAACGGTGAAATCGTGGCGTATGAAGTGTCGACAAGGCCGAGCTTTGAGCTGGTCACCAGCATGCTGGACAAGGCGCTTCAGCAGTTGCAGGACGAGCCGAAGCTTGTGATGCACTCGGACCAGGGCTGGCAGTATCAACACGCGCAGTATCGCCATAAGCTATCGGTACGAGGCGTCAAACAAAGCATGTCCCGTAAGGGCAACTGCCTGGACAATGCGGCAATGGAAAGCTTTTTCGGTACACTGAAATCCGAGTTTTTCTACCTGAAACAGTTTGAAAGCATCGATGAGTTGAAAGCAGGTCTGGATGAGTACATCCACTACTACAACCATGACCGCATCAAGCTGAAGCTCAACGGCCAAAGCCCCGTAAAATACAGGGCTCAGGCGGCAAGCTAAAACCGTCCAACTTTTGGGGGGCAGTTCACAGAGCGTTGGAACGATGGTCAAACAGCAGCCGCTCTCAGCGCATTGTTTTTTTACCGCGATGGCACTGACGACGCAAAGTGCGACGTTAGTGACGGCTGAGTCCTGGCGCTGATCCGGGGGTAGCCTGGCAGGACGCCAGGCTAGCCGCACCGGACCATGGATGGTCCGTTGCGGCGACCCCCGGATCAGTGCCAGGGCGAAGGAACCCGACGAAGTCGGGCCGGAAACAGGAGCGGGGACTTTGCTCACTTTGGTCCCTCAAAGTAAGGCGCCGTAAGGGCGCAAAGGTGACCTGAGCCGAACCTCAATCCACCTGAAATAACAGAACCGCCGTGTGACGCAGAGCGTCACTAAATGCGTTCCTACGCGGAGCGTGAGAAACGAGAGGTGCCTCTGCTAAACTTGTAGTGACCCAAGCGCGCATTGGCACGTAATCTGGATTGCCCGACGCCCGTTTTCGAACCTGCGGTACTCAGCCATTAATAACGGATGCGTTGCAGGAACGATCATTGAGGCTTAGGTGACTGCCCCCGGACCTGATCGGCCGCCTCACCCAACAACCGCTCGATCTGCGAATGCTCCCAGCCACTGAGCAAACTGACCGGGTCGGTGCGCAGCCAGCTTTCGAACGAGCCCTCCCGGCCTTGCGGACAGCAGCACGCCCGACAGCGCGTCGGGCTGCCATCGGTTATTTCCAGCGTCAGCAGCCAGCCGTCGATATCGACCTTTTGCAGCCCGGAGCCGGAGGTTGTGCCGATAAGCCTCAACGACCGTGTGCCCATCGCAGCGTCCCGCAGTTGCTGATACACCTCACGAGTCGTCAGAGCTTTCACAGGCGTCACCCAATTCCATTTTTTTGAGTAAAGCACGATTTCGAAGCGTGCAGGATGAGATAACTGTCAGCTCAAAAGCCCTTCAGGTCGCCGCGCCAAACAGGCTCTCGATCTCGGGCCGGGTCTGATTGATGGCACCCAGCTGGCGGATCAGCTCGGCCTGCCTGCTGCCACGTATGCCTGCGGTGGTCATGACCGCGTCGCGCACGTAGGTATAGACACCGCTGACGCCAAACGGCGTGATGTAACGCACGTGCTCGCTGATACCTTGAGTGATGGCCTTGAAGTGCTCGCTGGCGTAATAGGTTCGACGGGCCCAGGCCGATTCGAACACCAGTTCCATCATGATGATGTTCAGGCGTGATTCCTCGACCTTGTGATCAACATCAGGCGCAGGCGGTGCCGGCTGGGCGTTGTCGTAGGGCTGCGCGAGGTGCAGGCGCAGTTTGAGTACGGCATCGGCAGCGGCCATTTCACTTGCGAGCTTTTCAATGGCCTTGCGGGCGGCGGGCAGGTCATCGCTGGCGAGATGGAAATGCAGGTGCATTTTGTCCAGCGTGGCTGTTTCGTTGGGGATCGGATCGGGCAGTCGGTCCACCAGTGTGCTGGAGCCATCCGGCACGTCGTAAGCAATGGTTTGCTCAAACATGTTCTGCTCGTCGGAGAACAGCAAAGCGCTGGCGTCCTTGAATTGTTGCTGACTTTCGGCGGATAGAAAGCCGATCTCCACACCGCCATCCAGCACGTAGCCCGGCAGTGGCGTGACGCCTTCGATCAGCGGCCACAAATGACCATCCTTTTCACGCGTCAAGTGATGCTGCACATACCAGCCAAGGCCCTCAAGCCTCGCGCACAGAGGGCCGTGAACATCGCGCCAGTAGGTGGCGAACAAGTCATGGGGAACGCCGTTCCTGCGCAACACCGTGGTATACGAATTGATAACGATGCTTTCATCGCGAGCGCCGTAGTTACCGGAAAATTCTGAGATATGCATGAGTGCTCTTTGTCCTGAAGATGTTTCTCTCAGGCGCTTCGTCCGCGAGGTAAGTTCAAGGGAAATTACCGGCGGACACATTGGCTCGAAGCGATGCAGGGCGAGACGAACAGATGTCCCCGGTAGGCGCCTGCCAGAGTACGTGCCGACACCACCGACCACATCAGTGCCAGCAGCGCGACGAGCCCGGTACCAAACACGTCGAAAAAGCTCAGGTGCAGGGTAGCGCCGAGTTTGAGCGTTGCCAGCGCATACACGCCGAGCGGGAAGGTAAATGCCCACCAGCCCAGATTGAATTCGATACCCTGCTTGAAGTAACGCGCCGTGATCAATACAGCCAGCGCCAACCACCACAGCCCCAGCCCCCAGAACAGCGTACCGACCATCACACCGATGCCAGCCACCACCGTGCCGAGCGACGCCAGGCCGTGGGCGGCAAAGATGACCGGGGCCTCGTTGCCCATCACCAGCATGCCCAATGCGCCTGTGCCGATAGGGCCAAGTGCCAGCCAGCTCGACGCCGCCATGCTTTCATGAGGCAGTTTGTGCAATGCCAGACGCAACAGCAGAATCACCAGAATGCTCAATGCCACCGGTACCGAGTAGGCCCACAACACGTAGCTGGTGATCAGCACGGTGAACTGCGAATCAGCGGCTGCGAGGTGCGGGGTCAGCAGTCCGCCGCAGGCTGCTGCAACTTCTGCTGCCACCACTGGCAACAGCCAGACAGCGGTCATCTTCTCGATACTGTGTTCCTGACGGGTAAACATCATGAACGGAATCAGCACGCCACACGCCAGGGCCATTGCTACATCCAGCCACCACAATGCTTCGGCCAGCGGCACGATGGCAGTGCCCCAGCGCGCCGGACCATACACCAGCAGGCCGCTGATGACAGTCGCCAGCCCCATGGGAATGGTGCCGAAGAACATCGATACGGTGGAGTGCCCGAACACCTGACGCGCCTCGTCGAAAAACAGCAGCCAGCGGCTGGCATACATGACGCTGAAGAGGGCGAACAGGCCTATGTTCAGGAGCCATAACGCTTCACCGAGCGTGCGCAATGCAGCAATGTCCCCCGGCAGTTGCGCCAGCGCCAGTGACAAAATTCCGGTGCCCATAGTCACTGCGAACCAGTTGGGGGTGAATTGTCGAACGGCCTCCAGCGGGCTCGTCAGCGCTGCAAGAGGCGCGTTGACCTTGTTGATAATAGCGAACCTGCTCATGACCGTATCCTGCTGCTGAATGGGAAACAGGTTTTCAGTCTACGTATTCACAGACAATCTTCTAAACGGGTAATCTATCTTCTTGTTACCTGATTTTCAGGTAGATTTACCCGGCTACGGAGTTCAGTCTTGAGACTCAACCTGCGTCAACTACAGATTTTTTGCGCAATCACCCGCTGTGGCAGTACCACCAGCGCGGGTCATGCCTTGTCTTTGTCCCAGTCGGCTACCAGCGCGGCATTGAACGAGTTGGAAAGTGCGCTGGGCACCCGGCTGTTCGATCGAGTGGGCAAGCGGCTGGTCCTCAACGATAACGGCCAGACACTGCTGCCACGTGCCATGAAGATGCTGGAAAACGCCCAGCAGATCGAAGACAGCTTTCTATTGCCGGGCGCGACCTTGAATGCTCGCCTGCGAATCGGCAGTAGCAGCACCATTGGCAATTACGTCGTGCCGCAGATAGTCGGCGCACTGCGCAGTTCGACGCCTCTGCTGCGAGTCGATGTGGACATCGGCAACAGCACACTGATTGCTCGCAAGGTCGCGCAGTTTGAAATCGATATGGGCCTCATCGAGGCACCGTGCCATCTGCCAGAGCTGATCGCTGAGCCATGGCTGGTCGATGAAATGGTCATTGTTGCCGGCAGCGCTCATCCGTTGGCGCGGCAACAGCAGGTTTCACTGGGGGAGCTGCAAAACGCTGAATGGCTGTTGCGTGAGCAGGGTTCGGGGACCCGGGAGGAGGTCGAGCACTTGTTGCTCAGGCATTTGCACGATCTGCAGGACATGCGCCAGATAGGCAGTTCTGAAGCGATAATGCGCACCCTTGCTCAAGGCATTGGCATCAGTTGTCTGTCCCGGCGTATCGTCGCCGATCTGCTGGTGAGCGGGGAGTTGCGCACACTCGCCAGCCCGCTGCCGCCGCTCAATCGTCGGTTCTTCATGATCACTCACCGCGACAAGTTCGTCTCACCGAGCCTGGAGCTGTTCAGGGAGGCCTGTCGGCAGTCTGCCGATCAGGCAGGCACGTTGCGCCATGGTTTGAGCCACAACGTCAGCCCGAGCAGCAAAGCGCCGTAAACACAGCTCAGGCCCAATTGCAGCCAGGTGTCGTGAAGCGGGTGCAGGAGCAGGGCGGCGAAGATCATCAGCAGGCTGGCCAGCAGCCAGTGACTGCGCCACGGCAAAACGCCGAGCAACGCCTGACGGCGCATCAGCAGCACGCCTGTGACCAGCGCGCCGCCCAGCGCCGCGATGGCGATACCGGTCAGGCCGAAGGCAAAGGGCAGCGTCGCCAGCAGCAGCGCGTTACACAGACTGCCGATCAACTCGCAGTTGAGCGGCAGGCGAGTGTCACCGGCGGCGTAGGCGTAGCGCGCCAGCAAGGCGTTCCAGGCACCAAACATCAGCGGCACGGCAAACCAGGCCAGCAGCTCAGGCAACGGACCCTCATGGCTCTGATTGGGCAGCAACAGGGTCACCAGCGCACCGGCCGCACCGATCAGCCCGGCTACGGCCGGCAGGGTCAGTAATGTGGCGCTGCCCAGCCCGCGTCTGAGTAGCGACAAACGCTGCTCGCCCGCGCTGCCGCTCATCAACCCGAGCAGTACCTGGTTCAGGCTCATCAATGCAATGAGCGGCAGGTTGATCAGTTTGCGCGCCAGATTGACCCAGGTTACCGCGCCTTCACCGAGCAACGACGCGACCATTCGCTCAAGCAAGGCAAGGCCCTGGCTGGCCAGGTTGCTGCTCAGCAGTGGACCAATGCGTTGCAGCAGTTCGCGCACGGCACCGGCTTCTGATTGCCACTGCCAGGGTCGCCATCCCGAACGATACAGGGCAGGCAACAACACGCCCGGCATAAGCACGCTGCCCAGTACGCACGCGCTGGCCAACCCGGTCGATGTTGCGGCGTGGCTGAACGTGGCGAGGTAGATAACGGGTGGCAGGTTGAACAGCAGCGAGCCGAGCCCGGCCAGTACGAAGCGCGAACGGGCCTGCAAAGGTACGCAGAACAGCGCGTGAAGCATGAAGCCGGGTGCGCACCAGGCCAGCCAGCGCAGGCCGCTGGCTGCCTGTGCATAGCCGTCGGCGTCCAGCCCCGGACCGATAAGACGCACCAGAAACCCGGCACCGATCGCCAGCACTGCGCTCAATGCCACCCCGGTCAATAACAAACGCGGTGCCATGCCGCCCAGCCAGCGTTGTTGCCGGTCAGCCGGACGTTGCTGATAAAGGGGCAGGGCGGCAGCGCTGAGCAGTCCTGCGGCCAGTGACATGCGCAGCGCTTCGGGCAAAAACATTGAGACCAGAAAGGCATCGCTCTGACTGCCGGCACCCCAGGCTGCTACCAACAGCCATTCACGGGCAAAACCGGCTGCCAGACCGGTGAGGGTGGCCAGTGTCAGCCAAAGTGTCGAGCCCAGCATCGCGCGCCCTGCCGATCAGTGAAACAGGGTGAACAGGCCTTTGCCGCCCACCTTGTAGTTGAGGCCGCGGGCGCGCTCACCCTTGACCTCGGCATTCGGCCCGCTGACGATCGCATACGGCGCGACAGGTTTGGACACCCCACTGTTGCCGCCCACTACCGCGCCTTCACCGATGTCTGCACCGAACGAGAGCAGCGCGCGGCTGCAGATCCATGCGTAGTCGCCGATGAACACCGGCCCGCCGACCGCCCAGAATTCGGGCTCGGCGAGGTCGTGTCCACCCGCAATAATCAGCACGTGTGAAGCGATGGTGACGTGATCGCCAATCACCAGCCCGCCACGGGCGTCAAGCTGGCAGTGCCAGCCCACGGTGGTGTCGTTGCCGATGCGCAGGCTGTCGACGCCCAGCACCTCGGTATTGCGCCACACAGTCGAACCCTTGCCGATTTTCGCTCCACCGATGCGCAACCACAGCAGGCGCAGGGTATGGCTGGGGATCTTGCAGATCAGGATGTTGTAAGCCTGTTCCCAGGTCCGCAACATGCGGTCACGCAGGGTCGGCCAGTTGATTCCGTACAAAGGAATCAGCGCACCCAGGGTTTCGCTGGACAGCAGCTTGTAGAAGCGCCGCGCCAGCGGGTTTTCGATTCTTGGTTCGATATTCAGGTAGCAGATGAACGACAGGGTGCGATCCTTGATACGTGTTTCAAAGCACACTTCGTTGTCCAGCATCCACTGGTAGGCGGCTTCCAGCTCTTCGAGCGGCACCGCCATCTTGCGCGCGTAGTCGGGCAGTGCCTCTCTGAGATTATGAGAATGCATCATGCGGTGTTTCATGAGGAGGCTCCCGGCTCGTGTGAGGCGTCAGGGTGTTGAGGAGTCGTTTCGGCCTTGGCGCGAAGGCGTCTGGTTTCGTGCAGGCTGATGCCGACAAATAGCCAGAACAAGGCAACCAGCACGCTGGTGAAACTGAAGTAGTGGTCAAACAGGCCGCTGAACAAAGCAGACAGCACGCCCGTGGTGCAGCCCAGCGCAATGGCGTTTTCCCGAGTCAGCACTACCCGGTCGCTGCCTGGGCGAACTTCTTTCCACCAACTGATGGTCACGGCGATGAACAGCAACATGCCCGGCAGGCCGATCTTGTAGATGAAGTTCAGCCACAGGTTGGAAATACCGAATTTTGTATAGCCCAGTACCGGCGGGTCGACCTTGAAGCCGATGCCGAACGGGAAGGTGGCGACTGCGTCGGGAAAATGACTGTATTCCAGGAAGCGAATCGCGGTACTGGCGTCGTCGGAGGTGAACAACCCCATCAGTCGGTCCTGCAGCGGCGGGTAGAACGCCAGCAGGAAAATACCGGCGACCAGTCCGCCCATCAACAGCCGTCCCAGATGCGGAATGCGTCGCCGGGCCATCAACAGCATCACGGCGATCAGGCTCAGCAGCGCGCCGCGTGAGCCGGTCAGCAACAGACCGATGGCACCCAGTGCCGCCACCGTCAGGCCCAGCCTGCGCGCCGAGCCGGTGCGCGTCATACCGAAGCAGAATGCCAGCGGCAGCAACATGGCCAGAGCACCGCCTGCCACGTTGGGGTGCATCCACGGTGAGCCCATGCGGCTGGCAAGCGAAAGCAGGCTCTCGCTCAAGATGTCTGCACCGCTGTAGCCCAGGCTGCCGAGGATCGGAATGATGGCAGTTGCCGAGCCTTTGGTCACATACACCGAGATCGACAGCACCAAAAGCAGCAAAGTCCCGCCGAGCAGCGCCATGACCGCCTTTTCCAGGGTCTTGAGGTCAGTCAGCAAGCGCGGTACCAGAAACAGGGTAGACAGGTTGAACAGCCAGCGAACCCAGTTGATCGGGCCGTTGCCGTCGGCGACGACGGTCAACTGGCCGACCAGAAACGGGAACGCACTGAACAGCATCAATGCCACCAGCAATTTTTCGGTGCTCAGCATTTTGGGCACAGTGTTGCGTTCCTGAAAGACTGCATGCAGCAGGTAGCTGGCCCAGGTCAGCATGATCAGCGCTTCGGACACCGTGGTACGAACGCCAATCTGAATTGTAGAGTAGGGCAGGAAGGTCCCGATCAGGCAGAACAGCACGAGCCCACGGACCGGGCGGCGAATGATCGTGGCCGCCGCTGCCAGACCGATTGCTGCCGCCACGACGAACGGTGCAGGCAGCATGCAGATCATCACACCGAATATCAGGCTGAACATCAGCCCCAGGGGTAAGGCCAGTGGCATCAGCGCAATTCCTCCAGTGTCGCGTGCACGCGTTCGCAAAAGGCTTTCAACTGGTAGCGTTCTGTCCATTCCCTGGCAACTGCGGGGTCCTCTTCGGGCGCATGCGACAACGTGCCCATCAGTCTGATCAGGTTGCCACTGTCGACAGGTGAAAAGCGCGGGCTGTCGGGCGGAGCGATTTCATCCAGCGAAGAGCCTGTGGCCACGGCAACCGGCGTGCCTGTGTTCAGTGCTTCGATCACCGGTAGCCCGAAGCCTTCGCTTCTGGACGGCTGCCAGAGTCGCTCGGCATTTTGGTAGACCGCGTGCAGTTCTGCATCGCTCAGGCCGCTGAGCACGTGCAGGCCCGGTAACTGGCGCTGGGCTTCGGTCAGCGGATCGTCGCCACCGACCAGTACCAGTTCCGGGGTGTCGACAAATTGCATGCGTGCGGTCTGCCAGGCATCCACGAACCACTTGATGTTCTTGCGCGGTTCGCGTGTGCCCACGCATAGCCAGTAACGCAGGGGCATTCGCAGTTGGCTGATATCAGCCGGCTCACCCTTGAAACCTTCTACCAGCAACGGCACCACGCGCAGCTTGCCTTTGACCTTGGGAAACAGGCGCGCGACTTCGTTGGCAGTGAATTGCGACGGCACCCAGATCTGGTCGGCCACTTTCAGCGACCAGGCAATCGAAAGGTAGTCGGTCAGCCGGTAAATCCTGGCTTTCAGTCGTGAGCCGTGACTGTTGTGCTGAGTGATCTGAAACAGATCGTGCAGCTGTAATACGTAGCGCATGTCAGCCGGTTTGCGCCCCAGCGGCAGGCCCATGTTGATGTTGGCGAAGTAGATCTGCACCCCGGCATCACGCAGGGCACCCGGCAGGAACATGCCTTCGAAGCGCAAGCGATCCGGCAGGCGATGCACCGAGTCCAGTGGTGCCGCCCAGCGTGGAGTGTGCATCAAACGGCGTACCGGGTGATCGTAGGGTGCCACGCCGAACAGCTGCAATTGCACGTCCGGATGTTCACGAAACGCCTGTTCCAGCGCGAAATTCTGGCGACCGATGCCGCTGATGGGGTAACCGGCTGCCGCGCGGTAGTCGAGTCCTATACGCATGAGCGCGATCCTTGCTTGGGGAGCGAAAAGCGGGTGTAGATCACTTCCAGCTGGGCGGCCGAAACGGACCAGTCGTGCCGGGCACGCACATAAACGCGGCCGGCTTCGCCAATCTGGTCGAGCCGTAACGGTTTATCGGTGTATTCAATGATCAGGGTTGCCAGCCCGGACGCGTCTTCGCTGCCCAGGTAATGTTCGCCATTGGTGACCGACAACCCGGAAACGCCTTGCGCGGTGGTGACTACCGGCAGTCCGGCGGCCATGGCTTCCAGCGTCTTGAGCTTGGAGCCGCCGCCCTGGCGCAGGGGCGCGAAGAACATTGAGGCACTGGCCTGCAAGACGCGCAGGTCAGGTACGAAACCCAGCCATTCGATACGCGGGTCAGGCCAGCGTTCACGCCAGGCTTCAGGCAGCCCGAAGCCGCCGATGGCAAAGCGCACAGCAGGTGCCTGAGCCCAGACCAGCGGCATGATTTCGTCCAGCGCCCATTCGATGGCATCGATATTGGGGCCATATTCGTAGTTGCCGATGAACAGCAGGCGATGGCTGTTTCGGTCCGCATGAACGCTGGCGTAGTAAGCGCAGTCGACGCTGTTGACGACATAAGACGTGGCCCTGCCGCTCAAGCGCGACAGCACCTTGGCGTCGTCTTCGGTGACCGCGATCAACTCGCCGGTCTGGCGAAATACCCGGGTTTCCCAACGCCGGTAGCGCCAGCGGTCATACACGGCGAAGGCATTGGCCCAGCGTGGCAGGCGGTCGTAACTGGCGGCGCCAAGGTCTGATTCAACATTATGTTCGGTCAGCACGAACGGTTTGCCTGAACGCTTGAGTACGCGTTCGAATGGCTGAAAGAAATAGGTGTGCTGCAACTGGATGATGTCCCAGTCCTCTTCAAGCAATTGCTCGAAGACTTTTTCCAGTTTCGGGGCGTAGCCGTTGACGCTGGCGAGCATCGGCGCAGGTGCAAACGCCACGGCCAGCAACGTGCGCAGGCTTAACAGCGGGCGTCGATCGATCACGATCAAGCGCTCCAGCCAGGGTTCCAGTGCCGAACGAGCGCTATCGTCCAGCGCGTTCTTGGACTGCACCAGCAGGGTGATGCGATGGCCGCGCGCTGCCAGATTGCGCAGCAAATGGTATTCCCGGGTTTTGCCGCCGCTTGTGGTAGGCCAGGGCAGGTAAGGGAGCGTCCATAGAATTCGCATACTTAGGGCTTCCATTCCAGAATTTGCAGAGTCGGCTTCAGCAGCAGAGTGACACCCTGGCTTGCGGACAATGGAGTGCGGCTGCCGCTCAGCGGGTCATGCACGACCGCGTCGGTGATGTTCGGGAAATTCAGCGAGGTGCCGGTCGCACTCCAGAACATCAGTAGATGAGTGCCATCGTCACGGGTCCACGGCACTGCGTAAAGATCGTCCGGTACACGGCTCACTGCGGGCGGCTCGGCGGGTTGCAGGCGCGGGCCGGTGATCTTGAGAAAATTCTGCAGTGCGGTGTAGACCGGTTTGGGGCTGGCTTGCAGGTCAAGCAGGCCGTAACCCTGATCGCGGGCCGAGGCGCGCTCATCCAGATCACTGAGATTGAACAGGAAGATGCGCTGGAAATCCATCGCACTCATCAGTGCCAGACGGCGCAGGGTGTAGTCGGCCTGACCTGAAGTGCCAATCAAATGTTGCATCTCCACTGGGCCTGCATAGCTTGACCAGCCCCATTCAGTGGCCCACACCTGCTTGACGCCATTGTTGTGCAGCAACTGGTTCATGGCATTGGCGCGCACCAGAAAATCGCGGTCCGGTAGCGAATCGCCTTCGGGGTACTCGGAATACGGATGGTATGCCGCCACGATGTTCTGCTGGCTCAGGCCATTATCGAGCAGGGCCTGCAGCATGTAGCCAGAGGTACTGTGCATCTGACTGTAATAAGCCATGCCCGCAGTGACGATGGTCTTGTCCGGCAGGGCGGCGCGAATCGCGCTGGCAGTGGTGGTCAGCAGGCGTCCATAGGCGGTCGGGTCCTCCTTGGGCAGCCAGACAATGTTCGGCTCGTTCCAGACCTGCCAGTTGTTCACCTGTGGATAGCGCTGGGCCAGGGCGGTCATGCGTGCGGCAAATACGTTGAAATCCGTGGGCGGATACTGATCGCGGCTTTTCGCACCGGCCGGTGCGCTGCTAGCGAAAGGTGCCGAGCCCACCAGATAAGCCACCGTGTTGTAGCTGTGCGCCTTGATTGCGGCCATGGCGGCATCCAGCTCGGTCAGTGCGTAGTGATCCTTTTGCGGCTCTATCACCGGCCAGTGAATGGTCAGGCGCACCCAGTTGAGGCCCAGTTCGTCCAGGCGGCTCATCTGTTGTTGATAGATATCAGGCGCAAAATACTGAAACTGCACGTTGACGCCCAGAAAGTCCGCCCAGACCACCTCGCGAGGTGCCTTGAGGACCGTTGCTGCCTGGGCCGCGCCAGTCATTGATGCGCTGAGCAGTGCGCTCGCGACGATTTGCCGGAATCTGGATGGACGCTGCATGTCACTTCTCCTCGCACGCCTGGCGGAATACATCCCGAAAATGCTCTGCGGTGTGGCTCCAGACTCTGGCCTTGCCCATGTGCGAGGCGTTTTCGGCCCATTTTTTGACCAGCTCCGGATCCGCGCAAGCTTGCGTCAGAGCCTTTGCCAGTCCGTCCACATCGCCTTGCGGATAGATCATGCCGTTGCCGTGCGAGACTTCTTCGGCAAACGAGCGTGCATTAGAAGTAATCACGCCCCTGCCACACGCCACCGCCCATGACAGCGCGCCGCTGGTGCCGCGCAGTTTGCCCAGAAGCTTCAGTTTGCTCGATTCGCGATAAGGCAGGACCATCACGTGATGGGCCTGGATTACCTGCGGGATCTGCTCGGCAGGCAGGTCCAGTTGCCAGTCGATCAGATCGACAAGGCCCAGTTGGCGGATACGCAGGCGCAGTTGCTCCAGGTAGCTGCCGGACGGGCCGAAGGCCATTTCCGGCTCGCTGCCGCCTGCCAGGGTCAGGCGTACGGTCGACCTCAACGCAGGCTGCGCGGTGAAAACGCTGGCCAGCGCATCAAGCAGGTCTTCGATTCCCTTGCCGCGATAAATGAAGCCGAAATACAGCAGGCGCAATGGCTTCAGAGGTGGTAGCGGGGCGGGAGCGATGGCGACGTTGCCGTGACTGATCACCGCCATCTGTGCGGTTTTCAGCCCCATGCGCTGACGCAGGCTCTGGCTGCCCGCCTGGGTCAGTGTCACCAGACGGGTCATGTGCTGCGCCAATTGCCGTTCTTCACGCAGGCACAGCGGGTCGGCCAGCACCGTCGCCATTTCCGGCAGCGGTGAGCGCATGCCGCTGGCGATCGATAAGGGCCACGGCAGTTTTTCGCGCCGCCACACCAGCCGCTCGGGATCGTGCACTGTCGCGGTCAGCGGCAGCTTCGGGAAGCGTCGACGCAAGGCACGCAGGGCCTGAAACTCTGCCAGCCGTCCGCCACCCAGTTCGGCATGGACCAGATCGATTTCGCTCCAGTCCGTTTCGGCCACGCGCCGTTCTGCGGCACGTGGATCGTTGCCGACACCCAGCAGCGGTGTACTGACCTGCAGGCCGAGGCTTTCGAGCGCATGCCGCAGGTGACCGGCATAATCGGCGATGCCGGTCTGCTCGGGTGGCAGCGGCGCAAGCAGGGCAATGCGCATCAGCCTCGGCTCCCGATCCGCTTGAGGAAGTTAAGTACCTGCTCCGGTACCTCGAAACGACGGCGGTTGATAATGATGCCGTCGACTTTCTTGAATGCGGTATTGAGGTTATTCAAGGTGTCTTCCAGCATCGGCACGGTGGTGTCTTCGGCACGCACCACCAACACGATCAGGTCAGCCTTGCGTAGCAGCACAAAAGCATCCTGATTGGCGGAAAGTGCCGAAGCGTTGATCAACACGATTTCGCCAGGGCTGGCCGGCCCGCGGCCTTCGGTGCGGACCTGATGACCCTGTTCGATCAGCAAGGTGCTGAGCCGCTCGATCACGAACGACACGCCAGCGCCGGACTTGACCGAGGTGAAGCCGATGGTCAGGCCGCGCTCGTCTACCTGATCGAGCGGCAGAATGCCGTATACCCGGTGCAAATTGGAGGTGAAGGCTGCACTGCGTTCCTGAGCGCGTTCCAGGTCGGGCAGGCTGGTCCAGACCGGGACGCCGAAGCTGCTCTCGATCTTGTCGCCGTCGTGGATGCGCTGGTCCAGCAGGTAGAAGAAGTACAGCGCCACGGCACCAACCACAATACTCAGCGGGAATGCCAGAAACAGCATCAGCAGGCTTTTCGGGAACACCCGGCTGGGGTTGAAGGTGGCGTCTTCGATGGTCGCGATATTGCTGATCTGGCTGTTGTCCAGCTCACGGTCAATACGCGATTTTTCCAGGCTGTCCTTGTACAGCGCATAGCTTTTCTCTGCCGCATCCAGTTCGTTCTGCAGGCGCGAAAGCTCCGGCTCCAGATTCAGTGCCTGCTGGCGGTCGCTTTCCAGCTGCGCGATCTGCGCATTTTGCTGAACGAGCTGGGTTTGCAGGCGCGCGTAGCTGGTCTGCTGATCGGCGTACACGTTCTGCATGCGGTTGTAGATGGGGTTGGGAGTGATGCTTTCAGAGCGCTGGACGGTGGCTTCCTGTTCCTTGAGCAGCTTCTTGAGGTTGTTGACCTCCTCATTGATCGCCCGGATTGGCGGCGCCTCTTCCTTGAACGAGCGGAGCATTTCCTGACGCTCCACTTCCTTGCCGTTGATGCGGTTCTGCAAGTCCTGGCGATTGGGGTTCAACGCCAGTTCGCGACCTGCCGAGACTGTCTTGGGCTGCTCTGCCAACTGCTTTTTCAGCAGGTCCAGGCCGGCCTTGGTAGACGCAATGGAACGGGTTGTATTGTTACGCTCGGTACGCAGATCGTTGAGCCCCTGCGAGGTATCTGCCAGGCGCTGGGAAATACTCACTGCGCTCAACTGGTTCAGGTAATTCTGGATTTGCTTCTTGTACTCGATGATGTTCGCGCCAGTCGTTTTCACTTCCGATTCATAGAACGCGTACAGGCTGACCCGGCCCAGTGTCTTGGTACGTTGCAATTGATACTCGGTGATCCAGGTCCTGAGCACGGTCTGGGCGATGTCCGGGTCGTTCCAGGTAAATCTCAGCTCCATCACCGACGAGCCCGGTTCGTGGCTGACCTTGAAGTTTTTCTCCAGATCCTCGGCCAGACGTTCGGCCTGCGAGCGGTGCTCCACCAGACCGATAAATTGCAGAACGTTGCGCACGCCGTTGACGACTGCCCCGACGACTGCCTTGAGGCCGTTCTTCACCGACGCCAGAATGCCGGTTTCGGGCGGCACCATAGACAGCTCGGCGAGGTATTTCTCGGACACTGCACGCATGATCGGCCGTCCGCTGAGCATGCGCTCTTCATCGAGCAGCGGATCACGCAGGCCGCTCGGTATCACGATGGCCTGACGGTCTGACAGCTCGATAGGCACAGTGCTGCTGTCGCGGCCGGGCTTGACTAACAGCAAAGCCGTGGACTCGTAGCGGTTGGGGAGCAGAAACGCGCCCAGAAGGATGATGACGAAGGTCGCCACCACGGTGATCCTGACTTCGCGCTTGAAAATGAACAGCAGGCGCAGCAGGTCGCGGAATGAGCGGATGTTGATCATGTCTGTTTCCCTGACAATTAATTGTTGTTGCGCAGCTCGTAGTTCATGCCCAGTCCGATCGACTTCGCGAAGGGGATCAGCTGGTTGAAATACAGGGATACGCCGTCAACCTTGTTGCCGACCGATGATTTGGGAACGAACACGATATCGCCACGTTTCAGCAGTACCGGCGCTGTAGGGCCACCCGCACCACCCGCCCAGAGAAACTTGCTGTAATCAAAGAAGTAGGTCTTGTAGAGCCCGTTTTCTTCCTGACGCAGCAGCGCGACCTGGCCGGCATCGGCATCCAGCGCTACACCGCCCGCGCCGACAATCGCCTGATCGAGATTGGTGGCGACATTGACCGGCAATGTCACCGAGTTGCGCACGGCACCGCCGACAAATACGGTATTGCCCGGTGACTGGGAAATGTTGATGGTCAGTGCAGTCTCGCGGTAGACATTCTGCAGCTTGCTTTCCAGCAGGTCATTCAACTGCTGGAGTGTCAGGCCCGCAGCCTTGATAGTGCCGATGTAAGGGTAGGAAAAGGTGCCGTCGTTGAGCACCTGAAACAGGGTCAGCTCGTAGATGGAGTTGGCGGTAAACGCCGAAATCGACGGTGCCTCGCCGCTGTTGCGCACGATTCGCAGGGTATCGCCAGGGCGGATTCTTTCCGGCGGCAGCGGTTTGCCCGCCAGTGCGCGACCTGCTGCCTGACCGGCTTCAATTTGCGCACGGTCATCCGGTAAGCCCACCCTGGACGGGGTGTTACATGCACTCAACAGCAATAAGCTTGCGATCAGCATCATGCTTTTCATTGGTCCTGAACTCCTGTCGAGCACAAATACGGCTCCCTTGCGGGTAATAAATTCATGTTGGCGGGTACTGCCTGTTCCGGTTGCTATCAATTGAAAACCGAGTGAATCAAGCGGCGTTTGCCGCTCGTGGATCAGCTCTTCACAGTCTTGTCGGGAACACGTCCGTAAATATCGGTGAAACGCACGATATCGTCTTCGCCCAGGTACTCACCGCTCTGCACCTCGATCATCACCAGGTCGATGACGCCCGGATTGACCAGCCGGTGCGTGAACCCCGGTTTGATGAACGTCGACTCGTTGGTATCAAGCATGAATTCACGCTCGCCGTTGGTGACGGTGGCCATGCCGCTGACCACGATCCAGTGCTCGCTGCGGTGATGGTGCATCTGCAATGAGAGTGATGCCTGCGGGCGAACCACAATGCGCTTGATCTTGAAACGCTTGCCTTCTTCGAGCACCGTGTAGGTGCCCCACGGACGCGTGACGGTGCGGTGCAGACGGTAGGCATCATGGCCCTGGCTCTTGAGCTCCTGAGCGATGACCTTGACGTCCTGACTGCGGCGTCCGTCTGCGATCAGCAAGGCGTCGGGGGTGTCGATGATGATCAGGTTGTCGAGGCCGATAGCGCCCACCAGACGTTTGGGTGAGTCGATGTAGCAATTGCTGACGTCATGCAGCACGGCTTCGCCATTGCAGTAATTGCCTTGAGCGTCGACGGGAGACAGCTCACGCACGGCCTGCCAGGAACCGATGTCACTCCAGCCGAGTTGGCAGGGCACTACGGCGACCTTTTCGGATCGCTCCATCAGCGCGTAGTCGATGGAAATGTCCGGGGTCAGGGCAAACGATTCGCTGTCCAGCTCGACTTGCAGTTCACGATTGCCTTCCTTTCGCGGGCTCGATGCCAGGCAACTGCTGACCGCATTCAGCACGTCAGGCGCGTGAGTACGCAGCTCTTGAAGCACGGCATCGGCACGCATGCAGAACATCCCGGCATTCCAGAAATGCAGACCACCGTCCACATAGCCCTGGGCGGTGACTGCATCGGGTTTTTCGACAAAACGGGCGACCTGACAGGCATCGGCGTCAAGTGCCGGGCCTTTTTCGATATAGCCAAAACCGGTTTCCGCTGCGGTCGGCACGATGCCGAACGTCACCATCCAACCCTCAGTGGCCAGCTTCTGCGCGGCCGTCACTGCTCTGGAGAATTCCTCGACATTGGTAATCAGGTGATCAGCAGGCAAAACCAGCAACTGCGCGTCATCGCCATACAGCTGGCTGACATGCAGCGCAGCGGCAGCGACCGCCGCTGCGGTATTACGCCCGAAGGGCTCGAGGATGAAATCCAGACGCGCATTGCCTTTGTTCAACTGGCGATAGTCGTCCACCGTGCGGAAGTACACTTCCCGGTTGGTAACCGTCAGCAGGCGGTCAACTCCGGGCAGACCGACCGCCCGCAGGAAGGTCTTCTGCAGCAGGCTCTGGCCGTCGGGAAGGCGCATGAACGGCTTGGGCATGGCTTCTCGCGAGACCGGCCACAGACGGGTGCCGGAGCCACCGGCGATGATGCAGGGAATAAGCGTGCTCATCAGTAAGCCTCGCGAGTGAATAGCACTGCAGGCACAGTGCGCATAAGGATGTACAGGTCGAACCAGACAGACCAGTTTTCGATGTACTCGAGATCGAACTCGACGCGTTTTTCGATTTTTTCCACGGTGTCGGTTTCACCACGATAGCCGTTAATCTGCGCCAGCCCGGTGATCCCCGGTTTGACGCGATGCCGCGACGTGTATTCTTTCACCGCCTGCTCGAACAAAATCCCTGCAGCCTTGGTGGCCGTCGCATGTGGGCGTGGCCCGACCATTGACATGCTGCCTGCCGCTACATTGAACAGCTGTGGCAGTTCATCCAGGCTGGTCTTGCGAATGAAGCGCCCGACCCGTGTGATTCTGGCATCGCCACGGGTGGTCTGGCGCTCGGCCGTTGCATCGGCCTGGTGCTGATGCATGGAGCGGAACTTGAATACTTCGATCAGGCGATTGTTGTAACCGTAGCGCTTCTGGCGGAAAAACACCGGGCCTGGGGAGTCGAGCTTGATCGCCAGCGCAACCAGCAGCATTACCGGTGACAACACCAGCAAAGCGAGCGACGACAGAACGATATCTTCGGCGCGCTTGATGAATGGAGACCAGCCACTGAGCGGCAGATCCGACGCATTGAACATCGGCAGCCGGGCCACTTCGGTAATGCGGTTGTGGGTATGCCGGAAGGCAATCATGTCCGGCACCAGCAACACGTTGACCGGTAGCCTGCGCAGTTCGCGAATGATGTAATCCATGCGGTTTTCCGCCGTCCAGGGCAGGGCGACCAGCACCTGGGTCACTTTCTCTTCGCGAATCAGCCGTTCCAGGTCGCTGGTATTGCCCAGCAGAGGCAGGTTGGCTACGGTCTTGGGCATGCGACCGATCCGGTCGTCGATAAAGCCGGTGACACCCGAACGGATGTCCTGATGCTCAAGCAGGTACTCGGCCAGGCGCAGGCCATTTTCTGTCGCGCCCAGAATCACAGCGTGTTGCAGGAATACACCCTTGCGCATCTGCCGCTTGAACAGCATCAACAGCAGCAGGCGAATGATGCCGAACAGCGCCAGGCTGGTCAGGTACCAGATCAGCGATTCTTCGGGAGAGAGATAGCCGAACAGCCCCATTGCCTGTTGCATGAACAGCAATAGCCCGAAGGCTGCGGTCCAGGCAACTGCCAGCGCGCCCATGCGCAGATCGTTGCTGAACAACGCTTCGGAATAGACGCCCATGGCCTGAAACACCAACACGCCGACAAAGCCGAAAAACAGCAGCATGGTCAGATAACCCTGCTGTGTTTCCGGGCCGTCATGCTTGATAAGCAGCATGATTGCAAGGCCGGGCAGAATGCAGGCAATGCCATGGGCCAGGCGAATACCGAAAAGAAAGTATTCGACCAGACTGGTGCGGGTGAGCGAAAGACTGTCGACCGGCTGCAACCTCATAGAACTCCCTTACTCCCTGTATGCGTCTGGATCCTGCTGATCCCAGGCGATTTGCAATGACGCGTTTGCAGCTTCAAATAGGCATCTGTTCACAGATAGTGTCCAAGCGTAGCCAGTTACGTGTCGAGGTCATGACGAATCTGGACTGTCTTTTGTGAATATCACTTTATATATGTCGTCCTGTTCCGAATTTTATTTAAGACTTTTCAACCATTTGTAGATGAAACTTCCCCCAAGTGAGGGACCTGCTGTCAGTAAAGCTCATGAAACAAATAGCGTCAGTACAAAGGTGTGCCAACTCTGATGCAATCGTTGCTCCAGAGCTTCTGCTTCCGGGTTTTGCCCAGTATTGGCGGGGGTTGATCTGTTCTTGATGACGTGAAAAAAATTTCTGTGACGGGTGGGCCTTTTTGACATGTGCGGGGTCACAGTCATGCGTCGTGCGAAATGTATGCGGGCGCTGATTACAGAAAGAGCGTCGCTCGCAGGCTTCAATTCGTAGGGTTCGTCAGAGGAGGTGTCATGACACAACGCAGGGCAATGCTCATTCTTCACGGTAAACAGGCGCTCAACGAAGACGTACGTGATGCCGTTGCAGACAAGCGCAAGCAGGGCTGGGAGCTGGACGTGAGGCTCACCTGGGAAGCTGGCGATGCCCAGCGCCTGGTTGGCGAAGCGCTGGCCGCCGGGCATCGGCATATCGTGGCGGGCGGTGGTGATGGTACCTTGCGAGATATCGCCGAGGCCCTGGCGCTGGCCGAAACACAAGCCAGCCTGACTATTTTGCCGCTGGGCACTGCCAACGATTTTGCCCGCGCAGCCGGGGTGCCTCTTGAGGTCTCCAAGGCTCTGCAACTGATGGACGTAGCACCGCGTGCCGTCGATCTGGGTGAAGTCGGCGGCAAACTGTTCCTCAACATGGCTACCGGCGGCTTTGGCAGTCAGGTAACGGCCAACACATCCGAAGACCTGAAAAAGGTATTGGGCGGCGCGGCCTATCTGTTTACCGGCCTGACAAGGTTCAGCGAATTGCATGCTGCCCACGGCGAACTCACCGGGCCGGATTTCCACTGGCGTGGAGACCTGCTGGCGCTGGGTATCGGCAATGGCCGGCAGGCAGGCGGTGGACACGAGCTGTGCCCGACCGCACTGGCCGATGACGGTCTGCTCGACATCAGTATCCTGCCCGCGCCTCAGGAAGTGGTCGGCACGCTGAGGAGTCTGCTGGAAGGCGGGCTGGGCATCGACAACATGTTCATTCGCGCGCGTTTGCCTTGGGTAGAACTCAAGTCGGCTCAGGGGCTGGACATCAACCTCGATGGTGAGCCGTTGTCTGGCGAGGACTTGCGCTTCGAAGCTCGGCCGGGCGCGCTTCAGGTGCATTTGCCGGCGGATTCTCCGGTGCTGAGCCGTGCACCGATGCTCAATCGTCCAGACTGATAATCCGCTCGCGAACGCAAAATAGTACCAGCCCGGCGACGTCGAATATCTGTAGCCGCTTCATGACCTGGGAGCGGTGGGTCTCGATGGTCTTGATGCTCAGTCCCAGGCCGACGGCAATCTCACGTGTGGACTTGCCGCGCACGATCAGACGCAGGATTTCCAGCTGGCGAGCGGTCAGGTGATACCGCTCCTTGGTCGCCTGGGCCCTGTCCGAGCGTGTTCCGCGCAGGGCGCGCTCGATAACGGTATGAGCGATGGCCGGGCTCAGGTAGCGTTCGTTGTTGCGCAGCGCTTCCAGTGCCTGTTCCAGTTCGGTCGCGGTGGTGTCCTTGAGCAGATAGCCGCGAGCCCCGATGTCGAGCGCACGCATGATCATGTCCGGATCGGTGTGCATCGACAGGATCAAGACCTTGCAATGTGGCTGTACTTTAAATAGTTGTTCAAGCGCCTCAAGGCCGTCGACGCTCTTCATCCAGATATCGAGCAGGATGATGTCGGGTTTGAGTCGCTGCGCCAGGCTCGACAACTGCGCGCCGTCCGCCGTTTCACCGATAATGGCGTAGCCCGGCATTTCTGCAACCAGCGCTCGCACGCCGGCTCTGATCAGGGAGTGGTCGTCGACCAGTAACAGATTGCAGGTCATTGTGGCTTCTTGTGTAAATGGGACCGCCGAGGCGTGCTTTCAGTCCCTGGTCAACCTTTAAGACGATTTGAAAGCAGTGAAGACAATAGGACGGAAAACCCTGACGTGACAACATCACTTCAATGACATTGCGTGTGTGATGCTCGACAGTCGAGCGTTATCGTTGGGTTGCATCCTTCACCGCTGCCGATTGCGAGGAAGCGCTGGCCAGCTTTTCCAACAGCTCCAGCTGTTCGTTGTTGTCCATCGTCAACTCACCCGTTTGCGGATCGAGAAGCTCGACCTGCCAGGACATCAGCATCAGGCAGTTTTTGACGGTCAGCAGGGTTTCCTGTGAGAGTTCATTGGCCTGGTCGCCGCTTTTCAATAATTGACACAGCTGACGTGAAAACTCGGCAATACAAGGCACAGGCGCGGCTTCCGCCTCCTGGGCCAGCGTGCGCAGGGTGGTCAGAAGGCAGCCGGTGGCGTCCTCGTCGTTGGGGATCAACTCCAGGTGCGAAAGACATTCTTCCGACTTGTACAGAAGTGCCTGAGAGGTGCTCAGGAACTGGTCGTGCTTATGCTGCCAATCGTTGTTGCTCAGCATCCTTTGTCTCCACTGATCATGGATAGCGAACTTCCGCCCGCGGCGAATGGCTGACAGTTAATGTCGATTTCAAACAAAAGTATGTAGGGCATTTCTGAATGTTGCCAGCGCCGCTTGATTACAAGGTTTGAAAAGCGGACACGAACCTGACGCCATTCTTGTATTGAGAATGGCGTCACAATAGTGGCAATTAGATGTCGATCATATCAGGTTATCCCCGATTGACTTTTTGTGCTTCTTTGATTTTTACCTTGAGCGACTGGGTATGTTCAGGCTTTTCCAGGACGCGCTCATCGTCGTATTTGTCTGGCAGGAAAGCGACACCAGTAAATCATGATGGTAAAGTGATATCAATACTGAGAATGGCCTTTCATCGCCATTAAGGTCCGGCTGGTTTCAGCCGATACAGGCTCAACAGACTCATCGTGACCATTGCTTCAGGAGCTAATAATGGCAGGCATTCTCGACACAGTAGATCAGCGCACACAACTGGTGGGCGAGAATCGCCTGGAAATCCTCATGTTTCGCCTTGCCGGTCGGCAATTGTTTGCGATCAACGTGTTCAAGGTCCAGGAAGTATTGCAGCTACCCAAGCTGACCCTCATGCCGCAACGCCACTCGTTCGTCTGTGGCGTAGTCAACCTGCGTGGCCAGACCCTGCCGGTGATCGACCTTTCCCAGGCCATTGGTATGCGGCCGCTGGTGCCGGGGCCTGGCAGCACGATCATCGTCACCGAGTACAATCGCTCGGTTCAGGCCTTCCTGGTCGGTGGTGTGGATCGCATCGTCAACATGAACTGGGACGCGATCATGCCGCCGCCGGCCAGCGCCGGTCGTCAGCATTACCTGACGGCGATCAGCAAGGTCGATGACCAACTGGTAGAAATCATCGACGTCGAAAAAGTACTTGCCGAGATCGTGCCGTACAACGCCAAGGTGTCCCGCGAGAAGCTCGAAGACCCGGTACTGGAAAATGCCCGTGGTCGTGAGGTGTTGCTGGTCGATGACTCCAAGGTGGCACTGGCGCAGTTGCGCGACACGCTGTCTCAATTGGGCCTCAAGCTGCACGTGGCCAGTGATGGTCTCAAGGCGTTGAACATGCTCAAGGGTTGGGCGGACGCGGGCGAGAACGTCCATGAAAAGCTGCTGATGGTATTCACCGATGCCGAAATGCCGGAAATGGACGGTTATCGCCTGACCACCGAGATTCGCAACGATCCGCGTTTGCGCAGTCTGTACATCGTTCTGCACACCTCGTTGTCCGGCAGCTTCAACGAATCGATGGTCAAGAAGGTCGGTTGCGACAACTTCCTCTCCAAATTCCAGCCCGACAAGCTGGTCGAAGTAGTGCGCGAACGTCTTTTGATGATTGGCTGATACCTCGCGCGATTGTTGATCGCGGATGCCTGCCGCTCCGGCTTCGGATAAGCTTCGATGTCTTCGTCAAAGCTTATCCCGCCATCAAAGGAACCGGCTCTCATGTTGCGTCTCAGCTCTCTCTATCGTTTCCCTCTCAAATCCTGCAAGGCGGAGACGCTGCAACGCGCGTCGTTCGACCAGTTGGGGTTGGCGGGGGACCGACGCTGGATGCTGGTCGACGAAAGCAACGGTCGGTTCTTCACTCAGCGCGCCCTGTCGCACATGTCCCAACTGACGGTGTTGTGGAATGCCCGCGGCGGTGTAACCCTTTCGGCACCCGGTTTCGAGCCTCTGGACGTCGCGGTTCCGCTGGATATCGAGTCAAACCTGCGCGGTGTGACAGTCTGGCGTGATTCGTTGCAGGTGCCGGACGCTGGCGATGTGGCAGCCGAATGGGTCAGCCGGTTTATTGGCAAGCCCACCCGCATGGTTTATCTGCCGGCAGAGCGTGCGCGCTGGCTGCCCGGGGGCTATCAGACGATTAACGATCGGGTGAGTTTTGCCGATGGCTTCCCGTTGCTGCTGATTGGTCAGGGCTCGCTCGATGACCTGTCGACCCGCCTGGGCAGGCCATTGGAAATGCTGCGCTTCAGACCCAATCTGGTGGTTGAAGGGGCCGAGGCCTTTGCCGAGGATGGCTGGAAGCGCATCCGTATCGGCGACATCGAATTCCAGCTACTCAAGCCTTGCGCGCGCTGCATTCTCACCACTATCGATCCCGCTACCGGCGAGCGCAGCCCGGATCGCGAACCCTTCGCCACGCTCAAGACCTATCGGGAAGTGGAGGGTAACGTGCTGTTTGGCCAGAACGTGGTCAACGAGGGGCTGGGCGAGCTTGAAGTGGGTATGCCGGTCGAAGTGCTGGAATAGGCGTTGCGTGGCGGCAGGAGTGCTCTGAGAAGCACTCCTGCCGACCGGTCACTGATCGTCGAAAAACCGCTCGTGCCAGTCAACCAGCGGCTGAGGCGAGTTGAGTTTCTGGCCATAGATCACCGAATAGGACAACACGTTCTGCACGTACTGGCGGGTTTCATCGAACGGTATGCTCTCTACCCAGACATCGAAGGCCAGGTGATTGGCACCTTTCAGCCATTGGCGTACGCGGCCTGGCCCGGCGTTGTAGGCGGCTGAAGCAAGCACGCGGTTGCCGTTGAACTGGGCATGCACCGAACTCAGGTAGGCGGCGCCCAGCTGAATGTTGGTGTCCGGGTCCAGCACCTGCTGCGGCGAGGCCAGCGGGATGCTGAACTTGCGGGCAGTTTCCTTGGCGGTGGCAGGCATCAACTGCATCAGCCCGCTGGCACCGACGCCCGAGCGAGCGTCATCCATGAAGGCGCTCTCCTGGCGCGTAATGGCGAATACCCAGCTTGAGTGCAGCCCACGCACCTTGGCTTCGCGTACCAGTGTGTCGCGATGGGCCATCGGGAAGCGGATGTCCAGATCATCCCAGTATTGCGCCTGGCTGATCGTGCGAATGGCCGGGAAATACCATTTCAGGTCGTAGGCCAGTTTGGCCTGGGCAACCATTTCGTCACGGTTGAACTGGCGGCTGACGTGATACCACTCGCGTCGTCCATCGACGATTTCGCCGCGATCATGAAACTCCAGCGCACGACGCACTCCAGGGGTATTGCGTACCTTGTTGATCAGCGCCTGGCTGAGCACCAGGGGCTTGTTGTTGAGCTGATAGGGGCTTTGTGTGCGATCGGCCGCCAGAAAACCGTAGAAGTCGCGTTCTTTGGCCACGTCCTTGTACAGAGCGGCAATCAGCGGGCTGTTGGGCTGCGCCAGTTCCAGAGAGCGGGCTTCCCAGTAACGCCAGCGATTGGTTGCAGCAAGGTCCTTGGGCAGTCGACGTGCCAGTTCGTAGGCATCTTCCCAGCGACCCAGCCGCAGCAGCAGACGCATACGCCACTCGGTAACCGTATTGTCGCGCAGCTCCGGGTCGTACCGGGTCATGACCTCCAGGGCGCGGTCGTCGTAGCGACGTGCCAGGGTCAGGCCGATTTCCTTGGCAATTTCCACCTGCTCTTCACGGGAGAAGTGCATGGTTGCCGCGTAGCCATCGAGCATCGACAGGGCTTTCTGCGGATCCTCCTTGGCCAGTCTGCGCAGGCCAAGGCCGACCACATCGGACATGGCTTCATCCACCGGCGCAAACTGCGCGGGGTTGTTGACCATTTCCGGCTTCTGGGCGACGGCCAGCAGCAGGCGTCCTTGCGGGGCCAGCGAGTTGAGACTGTTGACCAGTGTGTTGGCCAGGCTGTAATTGCGTGCCTGAGCGGCCAGTTTGGCCCGTTGCCAGCGTTTCTGCTCTGTCAACTGGCCTGCGGCTGCCCATTGCGCGAAAAAGCCGTCACAGGCGGCTGGCAGTGTCTTGCCGGTCATCCACAGTTTTTCTGCGCTGGCATAGCCTTCGGCACGCTTGTTGTTGCTCAACTGGTATTGGCCGTACAGGCAATCCAGTTCGACGAAATTCATTTTCGGGTCGTAGTACTTGACGAACGGTTGCCAGTCACCGCGTTCCGCCAGCCAGCGCAACCAGCGCAACTTCATCCAGTTGGCCTGTGGCAGGTCTCCATGCTCGGCAAGAAACTTCTCGATTTCCGCGTTGCTGGCAGTCTTCAGGCGCGCCGTCAGCTCGTCGTATTCGAGGTAGGGCTCCAGCGGATAATCGGCCAGCGCCGTGCTGTACATCTGATACGGGCCTGAATCGCCCTTGGCCAGCGCACGCTTGGCTTCGTCGTAATACTTGCGTTGTTGGTTGAGGTCTACCGCATGAGCAGTCTGGATGGCGGTGGTGGAGAGGAGCAGGCACGATAAAAAGCTGAACAAACGACTGCGCATGAGACTTCCGAGCAGATGAGTCGTGAAAAGTATTGCTAGCTTAGCCTTTTGCCAGCTCATGGTGAAAGCATTGCCGACGAGCTTGTCTCATATGGAAATAATTGTCGGTTATGAAGGGTATGTGGAAGTTGTCACGGGTGCCACGATTCCCGACATCCGCCGGTTATCTCAGGTAGAATGCGCGCCCGGTTTTTGGAGAAGCTCATGACCCTGCTCAAATTCAGCGATGTGTCCCTTGCTTTCGGCGCCATGCCGTTATTGGACAAGGTGTCCTGGCAGATCGCCCGTGGTGAGCGGGTGTGCATCATCGGCCGTAACGGCACAGGCAAATCCAGCATGTTGAAGCTGGTAAAAGGCGTTCAGAAGCCTGATGACGGGGCTGTCTGGCGTGCGCCCGGCCTCAAGATCGGCGAATTGCCCCAGGAATTGCCGGTAGCCGACGGACGGACTGTCTTCGACGTGGTGGCCGAAGGTCTGGATGGCGTCGGTGCGTTGCTGGCCGAATACCACCATCTGGCGCAGAACTGCGTCACCGAGGAAGACCTGAACAAGCTGATGCATGTTCAGCAGGACCTCGAAGCCCGTGATGGCTGGCGCCTGCAGCAACTGGTCGAGAGCACTCTCAGCCGCTTGCAGTTGCCTGCCGACAAGACCCTGGCCGAGTTGTCAGGTGGCTGGCGTCGCCGTGTTCTGCTGGCTCAGGCGCTGGTTTCCGAGCCGGATCTGCTGCTGCTCGACGAGCCGACCAACCACCTGGATATTGGCGCTATCGCCTGGCTTGAAGAAGCCCTCAAGGATTTCCAGGGTGCGGTGCTGTTCATCACGCACGACCGGGCATTCCTGCAAAACCTTGCGACCCGTATTCTTGAGCTGGACCGCGGTGGCCTGATCGACTGGGACGGCGATTACGCCAGTTTTCTGGTCCACAAGGAAGCCGCACTGGCAGCCGAAGAGACTGCCAACGCACTGTTCGACAAGCGTCTGGCTCAGGAAGAGGTCTGGATCCGGCAGGGCATCAAGGCTCGTCGTACCCGTAACGAAGGCCGCGTGCGTGCCCTGAAGGAGCTGCGTGTAGAGCGTAGCGAGCGCCGTGAGCGTACCGGCAAGGCCAATATCCAGCTCGATACTGCCGAAAAGTCCGGCAAGCAGGTCATGGTTCTCGACAACGTCAGCTTTGCCCATCCGGGTGGCCCGATGTTGATCAAGGATTTCTCCATGGTCCTGCAGCGCGAAGACCGTATCGGTCTGCTCGGCGCGAACGGCACCGGCAAGACCACATTGCTCAAGCTGATGCTCGACAACCTGCAGCCGACCGGTGGCAAGGTTGAAGTCGGTACGCGTCTCGATGTGGCCTATTTCGACCAGTTGCGTCACCAGCTCGACCTGGAAAAGACCGTGATCGACAACGTTGCCGAGGGGCGTGACTTCATCGACATCGATGGCCAGAGCCGTCATGTCCTGAGTTACCTGGGTGACTTCCTGTTCAGCCCGCAACGTGCCCGCACGCCAGTCAAGGCGCTGTCCGGTGGCGAGCGTGCCCGTCTGTTGCTGGCCAAGCTGTTCAGCAAGCCTGCCAACCTGCTGGTGCTCGACGAACCGACCAACGACCTGGACGTCGAAACTCTGGAGCTGCTCGAAGAGGTCTTGCTGACCTTCAAGGGCACCGTGCTGATGGTCAGTCACGACCGGGCATTCCTGGACAACGTCGTCACCAGCACGCTGGTGTTCGAAGGTGAAGGCAAGGTTCGCGAATACGTCGGTGGTTATCAGGACTGGCTGCGTCAGGGCGGTTCGCCGCGTCTTCTGGGTGTTGCCGACACCAAGTCGGGCAAGGCCGAACTGGCCAGCGCTGTGGTGCAGGCCGCACCGGTTGCCGCGCAGGACATGCCGGTCGCCAAGAAGAAGCTTAGCTACAAACTTCAGCGCGAGCTGGAGGCGCTGCCTGCACAGATCGATGAGGTTGAAGGCAAGATGGCCGTCCTGACTGCAGAAATGGCCGAGCCGGGCTTTTACCAGCGTTCTGCGGAACAGACTGCTGCCGTGCTGGCGCAGCTGGAAAACCTGCAGGCCGAGCTGGACAAGCTGCTGGAGCGCTGGGCCGAACTGGACGAGTGATCGCTGACGCGTTCGTGTGATGCAAAAAAGCCCGGGTAACCGGGCTTTTCGATGTAGCAGGTCAGATTACTCGGGCTTTTTAAGGCTCACTGCCAGCACATCGCACGGAGCACCGTGCAGGACGTCGTTGGCGGTGGAGCCAAGCAACAAGGCCAGGCCATGGCGGCCATGGCTGCCGACAACGATCAGGTCGCAAGCTTCGCTCTTGGCCAGCTTGTGGATTTCCTGTCGTGGCTGACCAAACACCATATGGCTTTCACTGTTTTCCAGCTGCGGGTACTTGAGTTTGAGCTTTCCGAGCTTTTCCCTGGCCTGATCGATCTGTTGTTGTTGCAATTGCGAAAGGTCCATCGGGACATCACCGCCAAATGCCATGGCGATTGGCTCGACGATGTGCACCACTGACAGTTTTGCTTCGCTGGCCTTGGCCAGCAAGCTGGCGCGACGGATGACCGGGTCACACTCATCGGTGAGGTCGATGGCAACCAGAATGTGTTCGTACGGCATGAGGGTGTCCTCCGGGAACATTGCGATGGTGGGAGTATGGCTCTTTCGTTCGCATCTGGGCAGACCCTTGTGCAAGCCATTGTTTTCAAAAATGTTGTGAGAAGTCCGAAATCGGCTTGGGGGCAAGAAATATGACGGTCTGGATAGTCCTGTCAATCATTGGTGTGATGCTGAGCCCGCTTGTGTGGTTGCGCCCGTCGCGTCATCAGAGCGGCAGGATGGCATTGCGCATGGAGGCGCGCCGTCTGGGAATGGGTATGCAGCTTGCCCCGCAAGAGTGGCCGCACTGGCTGACGAAAGAGCCGCCAAGCCCTTGCGCGCAGTACCATCGCCCGCGGCTGGGCTCGCATGCAGATGCCTGGGTTTACTGGCAGAGCGAGCCGGGCGTCTGGCGCAACCGCTGGCGTGAGGTCTGCGAAGATCCAAAGCTGCTGCCTCATCTGCAGACGTTGCCCGCAGATGCCTACAAGGTCGAAGCTGACGGGCAGATGGTTGCCGTGTACTGGGCGGAGCGGGGCGAGGCAGAAGTGTTGCAGCGTATTGATAAGCTGCTCAGGGAATTGGCCTGAGCCTGACTCTCAGGCATTAAATCGCAGGCATTAAAAAGCCCGATAACAACATCGGGCCGGGGTTGGCCAGGCAGGCCGATAATTCGTCGCGTGCCGACAGGCTTTCACCGCCATGTCGGCCTTCGCTGTTGCGCACCCGCAAATCAGCTGCATTGCGAGCCTCTTGTGGCGCAGTGTTGCGACTCTAGCCCTTTTGCTCCATTTTGTCGCGATTCCTGCAAATATTTTTTGTATGTGCCCTCAGGCGGTGCGTCCGCACCTGATTTTCCTGGCCTACAGCTGTCTCGTGTCACGCTCTCTAGATCAGGCTACAGCACCTGAGTTCGGCTACTATCACGCTGGCGAATGATGGCGGATCGCACACAGGCGTGGGCATTATGGAGTGCCTGCATATTCCCGCGAAAACGAATATTTTCGAGTGTTTAGTCGAATTGACAATCTCTCGGTTATGCCTGATGGTGTGCGTACCCAAATCAAACGGGCGTATGAAATGATCGTTTGGTCGTCAGAAGGCTCTGACAGAATCCTGGCTACCACGTCGCGGCGGGTAAACGTGTGATTTGGCGAGTTCATCGACGGCGACGTCGTAGCCCCGTCGGACATTAATGTCCGGCGGGTATTGTTCAGCTTCCATATTGTGGAGATCAGTTGATGATTTACGAAGGTAAAGCCATCACGGTTAAGGCTCTTGAAAGTGGCATCGTCGAATTGAATTTCGATCTCAAGGGTGAGTCCGTCAACAAGTTCAACCGCCTCACCCTCAATGAATTGCGTCAGGCAGTCGATGCAATCAAGGCCGATGCCTCGGTCAAGGGCGTGATCGTCAGCAGTGGCAAGGACGTGTTCATCGTCGGTGCCGACATCACCGAGTTCGTCGACAACTTCAAGTTGCCGGAAGCCGAACTGGTTGCGGGCAATCTGCAAGCCAACAGGATTTTCAGCGATTTCGAAGATCTGGGCGTGCCCACCGTTGTCGCTATCAACGGCATTGCGCTGGGCGGCGGTCTGGAAATGTGCCTGGCCGCAGACTATCGGGTCATCTCCAGCAGTGCTCGCATCGGTCTGCCCGAAGTCAAGCTGGGCCTATACCCTGGTTTCGGCGGTACTGTGCGTTTGCCGCGCATCATCGGTGCTGACAACGCAATCGAATGGATCGCGTCAGGCAAGGAAAGCTCCGCAGAGGATGCTCTGAAGGTTGGTGCCGTTGATGCGGTAGTTGCACCCGAGAAGCTTCAGGCCGCGGCCCTTGACCTGATTCAGCGCGCCATTTCCGGCGAGCTCGACTACAAGGCCAAGCGCCAGCCCAAGCTGGACAAGCTCAAGCTCAATGCCATCGAGCAAATGATGGCATTCGAAACCGCCAAAGGTTTTGTCGCAGGTCAGGCCGGACCGAACTATCCGGCACCGGTCGAGGCCATCAAGACCATCCAGAAAGCCGCCAATTTCGGTCGTGACAAGGCGCTGGAAATCGAAGCCGCCGGTTTCGTGAAAATGGCCAAGACATCTGCTGCGCAGAGCCTTATCGGCCTGTTTCTGAACGATCAGGAACTGAAAAAGAAAGCCAAGGGCTACGACGCAGTCGCCAAGGAAGTGAAACAGGCCGCCGTACTGGGCGCCGGGATCATGGGCGGCGGCATTGCCTATCAGTCGGCAGTCAAGGGCACGCCCATCCTGATGAAGGACATCCGCGAAGAAGCCATTCAGCTGGGTCTGAACGAAGCCTCCAAACTGCTTGGCGGCCGTCTGGAAAAAGGCCGTCTGACTGCGGCGAAGATGGCCGAAGCGCTTAACGCGATTCGTCCTACGCTTTCCTACGGCGATTTCGGCAACGTCGACCTGGTGGTCGAAGCGGTTGTCGAAAACCCGAAGGTCAAGCAGGCGGTACTGGCGGAAGTCGAAGCCAACGTGGGTGAGCACACCATTCTGGCGTCCAACACTTCGACCATCTCGATCAGCTTGCTGGCCAAGGCCCTCAAGCGTCCGGAAAACTTCGTCGGCATGCACTTCTTCAACCCGGTGCACATGATGCCGCTGGTGGAAGTGATCCGTGGCGAGAAGTCCAGCGAAGAAGCGGTCGCCACGACCGTTGCCTACGCCAGGAAAATGGGCAAGAACCCGATTGTGGTCAACGACTGCCCGGGCTTTCTGGTCAACCGCGTACTGTTTCCGTACTTCGGCGGTTTTGCCAGGCTGGTCAGCGCAGGCGTGGATTTCGTGCGCATCGACAAGGTCATGGAGAAATTCGGCTGGCCGATGGGGCCTGCCTACCTGATGGACGTTGTCGGTATCGACACCGGCCACCATGGCCGTGATGTCATGGCCGAAGGTTTCCCTGACCGGATGAAGGATGATCGCCGCTCTGTGGTTGACGCGCTGTATGAAGCCAAACGTCTGGGACAGAAGAACGGCAAGGGCTTCTACGCCTACGAGACCGACAAGAAGGGCAAGCCCAAGAAGGTCAATGACCCGGCTGTGCTGGATGTGCTCAAGCCGATCGTCTACGAACAGCGTGAAGTGAGCGATGAAGACATCATCAACTGGATGATGATCCCGTTGTGCCTGGAAACGGTTCGCTGCCTGGAAGACGGCATCGTCGAAACCGCTGCCGAAGCCGACATGGGCCTGATCTACGGTATTGGTTTCCCTCCATTCCGTGGCGGTGCGCTGCGCTACATCGACTCCATCGGTGTTGCCGAATTCGTTGCCCTGGCTGACCAATACGCCGAGCTGGGTGCCCTGTATCAACCGACCGCGAAGCTGCGTGAAATGGCCAGTAAAGGCCAGAGCTTCTTCGGTCAAGCGTCTTCCGAGGAATGAACGAATGAGCCTTAATCCAAGAGACGTCGTGATTGTCGACTTCGGTCGTACCCCGATGGGTCGCTCCAAGGGCGGCATGCACCGTAACACCCGTGCTGAAGACATGTCCGCGCATTTGATCAGCAAATTGCTCGAGCGCAACAACAAGGTTGATCCGGCTGAAGTCGAGGACGTGATCTGGGGCTGTGTCAACCAGACCCTGGAGCAGGGTTGGAACATCGCGCGCATGGCGTCATTGCTGACCCAGATCCCGCACACTTCGGCTGCGCAGACAGTAAGCCGTCTGTGTGGTTCGTCCATGAGCGCGCTGCACACCGCTGCGCAGGCGATCATGACCAACAACGGTGACGTGTTCGTCATCGGTGGTGTGGAGCACATGGGCCACGTCAGCATGATGCATGGCGTGGACCCGAACCCGCACATGTCCCTGCACGCTGCCAAAGCCTCCGGAATGATGGGCCTGACCGCTGAAATGCTCGGCAAAATGCATGGCATCACCCGCGAGCAGCAGGATGCCTTCGGCCTGCGTTCCCACCAGTTGGCCCACAAGGCGACGCTGGAAGGCAAGTTCAAGGATGAGATCATCCCGATGCAGGGGTATGACGAGAACGGCTTCCTCAAGGTCTTTGACTACGATGAGACCATTCGTCCGGACACCACCCTGGAAAGTCTCGCCGCGCTCAAGCCGGCGTTCAATCCAAAAGGTGGCACCGTGACTGCCGGTACGTCCTCGCAGATCACTGACGGTGCGTCGTGCATGATTGTCATGTCGGCGCAGCGCGCCCAGGACCTCGGTATCCAGCCTCTGGCGGTGATTCGCTCGATGGCCGTGGCCGGTGTCGACCCAGCGATCATGGGCTATGGTCCGGTTCCGGCAACTCAGAAAGCGCTCAAGCGTGCAGGCCTGACGATCGCCGATATCGACTTCATCGAGCTCAACGAAGCCTTCGCTGCACAGGCCTTGCCGGTGTTGAAAGATTTGAAAGTGCTCGACAAGATGAACGAGAAGGTTAACCTGCACGGCGGCGCCATCGCTCTGGGTCATCCGTTTGGGTGTTCCGGCGCGCGCATCTCCGGCACCTTGCTCAATGTCATGAAGCAAAATCGCGGCACCTTCGGTGTGTCTACCATGTGTATTGGTCTGGGGCAGGGCATCGCGACCGTTTTCGAACGCGTCTGATTCCTGTGTGTGATGCGAGCCGGGGCTTGGTGCCCCGGCTTTTGTTTTTTGAAAAAAATGAACCGCCCCGGGTTTCTCGGAGACCCTTTTGTTTGAGTCATGCCACCTGGGCAGACTCGGTGAGTTGCTGATAATAGATTGCTTCTGCTTCGACCGGTGGAATATGACCGATTGGCTCCAGCAGGCGGCGGTGATTGAACCAGTCCACCCATTTCAGGGTTTCCAGCTCCACCGCCCCCCGTGTGGGCCAAGAGCGTCGATGAATCACTTCAGCCTTGTAAAGACCATTGATGGTCTCAGCCAAAGCATTGTCGTAAGAGTCACCGACACTCCCGACCGATGGCTCAATACCGGCTTCGACAAGACGCTCGGTATAGCGAATGGACACGTACTGCACGCCACGGTCACTGTGGTGAATGAGTCCACCCTGCTTGACTGGGCGACGGGCGTAAAGGGCTTGCTCCAGTGCATCGAGTACAAAATCGGTACGCGCTGAACTGGACACCTTCCAACCGACGATGAATCGGGCAAAGACATCAATGATGAAGGCCACGTAAACAAAACCCTGCCAGGTACTGACGTAGGTAAAGTCCGATACCCATAGGGCGTTCGGGCACTCAGCCACAAACTGACGGTTGACATGATCCTGCGGGCACGGCCTGGCTTGGTCGCTGACCGTCGTCTTGACGGGCTTGCCGCGTACCACGCCTTGCAGGCCCAGCTCTCCCATCAGACGTTGCACCGTACAGCGGGCGACTTGCAGTCCGTCACGCAGCAATTGTCGCCAGACCTTGCGCACGCCATATACCTGGAAGTGCTCATCCCAGACTCGCTGGATGTGCTCACCCAGTTCCTGGTCACGCTGCGCACGCGCTGACTGCTGGCTGGGGTCAGCCTGCTGAGCAGCGTACCGGTAGTACGTCGACGGGGCGATTGGCAACACCTTGCAAATCGGCTCGACCCCGTAAGACTGGCGGTTTTCATCAATAAACGTCTTCATCGTTTGAATGGGCGGTCGAGCTCCGCCTGGGCAAAATAGGCTGAGGCCTTACGCAAGATCTCGTTAGCTTGACGCAACTGACGGTTCTCACGCTCCAAGAGCTTGACTCGCTCACGTTCGACTGTGCTCAGCCCATCACGCTGGCCGCTGTTGCGCTCAGATTGGCGAACCCACAGCCGTAATGTCTCGGGCGTGCAGCCGATCTTGGGGGCAATGGCACTGATGGTGGCCCACTGCGACTCGTACTCAGGAAGGTGTTCGAAAACCATCCTGATGGCCCGCTCACGGACCTCTGGGGAATACTTCGGTAGTTTTTTCATCGCTCCATCCTCTCAAAGGTTGGAGTCTCCGAGAAACCCGGGGCGGTTCAAAAGGTTTCTTCAGCCAAATTTTTTGAACGTGTTTACAAGAGGACCGCAGCATGCAACTGCAACCAGGGCTCTATCGCCATTACAAAGGCCCGCAGTACCGGGTTTTCAGTGTTGCCAGGCATTCCGAAACCGAAGAGGAAGTCGTGTTCTATCAGGCTCTGTACGGCGATTTCGGGATGTGGGTGCGTCCCTTGAGCATGTTTCTGGAGTCGGTCGAGGTTGACGGCGAGCACGTCCCGCGCTTTGCTCTGGTTGAGGCTGAACCCAGCCTGTTTCACCAACGTGAGAAGGAATTGCACAACAGGCTGTGCTTGACCTCACCTTGTAGCCACTATATATAGCGTGGCCTTTACAAGCTCCTCACTGTCTTTCATCTAGTTATTCAGGAATTTTCTGATCCATGGGCAAATCGCTGGTCATCGTGGAATCCCCGGCTAAGGCCAAGACCATCAACAAGTATTTGGGCAACCAGTACGTGGTGAAGTCGAGTATCGGCCATATCCGAGACCTGCCCACCAGCGGTTCGGCTAGTGCCGCCAAAGACCCTGCCGCCAAGCGTGGCAAGGCTGCTGCGGGCGAGGGCCCGGTACTGACGCCTAAAGAAAAGGCGCAGCGCCAGCTGGTCTCGCGCATGGGAGTCGATCCGGAACATGGCTGGAAGGCCAAGTACGAGATCCTTCCTGGCAAGGAAAAGGTCATTGAAGAGCTGCGCAAGCTCGCCAAGGATGCCGACACCATCTATCTCGCGACGGACTTGGACCGCGAAGGGGAAGCCATTGCCTGGCACCTGCGCGAAGCCATCGGCGGGGATGACAGCCGCTACAAGCGCGTGGTGTTCAACGAGATCACCAAGAAAGCCATTCAGGAAGCGTTTTCCAAGCCAGGCGAGCTGGACATTGCCCGGGTCAACGCTCAGCAGGCGCGTCGTTTCCTTGACCGCGTCGTAGGCTACATGGTCTCGCCGCTGCTCTGGCAGAAAGTGGCCCGTGGTTTGTCTGCCGGTCGTGTGCAGTCGGTTGCGGTGAAGCTGGTGGTGGAGCGTGAGCGTGAAATTCGCGCGTTCAACCCTGAAGAATACTGGGAAATCCACGCCGATCTGGGCACCGCCAAAGGCGCCAATGGGCGGTTCGAAGTGGCGCGTGAAAACGGCGAAGCGTTCAAACCGCTGAACGAAACCCAGGCCATGGTAGCCCTTGAAAAGCTCAAGGCGTCCAGCTACAGCATCGTCAAGCGTGAAGACAAGCCGACCAGCAGCAAGCCCTCGGCGCCGTTCATCACCTCGACCCTGCAGCAGGCGGCGAGCAATCGCCTGGGCTTCGGCGTCAAGAAGACCATGATGATGGCACAGCGCTTGTATGAGGCTGGCTACATCACTTATATGCGTACCGACTCGACCAATCTATCGGCCGACGCGGTAAGCATGGCGCGTGACTACATCGAAACCGAGTTCGGCAAGAAGTACCTGCCGGAATCGCCTAACGTCTACAGCAGCAAGGAAGGCGCGCAAGAGGCTCACGAAGCGATTCGACCTTCCGACGTCAACACCCACCCGAGCAAGCTTGCCGGGATGGAGCGTGACGCCGAGCGCCTTTACGAGTTGATCTGGCGTCAGTTCGTGGCTTGCCAGATGCTGCCTGCACAATACCTGTCGACCACTGTCACGGTCGCCGCAAGCGACTTCGAGCTGCGCGCCAAGGGCCGCATCCTCAAGTTCGACGGCTATACCCGTGCGTTGCCACAGATGGCCAAGCCGGGCGATGACGACGTTTTGCCGGACATGGCGCAGGGCGAAGCGCTGAAGCTGAACAAGCTCGACCCCAGCCAGCACTTCACCAAGCCGCCAGCGCGTTATTCCGAAGCCAGTCTGGTCAAGGAAATGGAAAAGCGCGGTATCGGTCGCCCGTCGACCTACGCCGCGATCATTTCGACCATTCAGGACCGTGGCTACGTGGCGCTGCACAATCGCCGCTTTTACTCGGAAAAAATGGGTGACATCGTCACCGGACGTCTGTCCGAAAGCTTTTCCAACCTGATGGACTATGGCTTTACCGCCGGGATGGAAGAAAACCTCGACGACGTGGCTCAGGGTGAGCGCGACTGGAAAAGCGTCCTGGACGAGTTCTACGGTGATTTCCGTAAAAAGCTCGACGTGGCCGAGGCCGCTGATGGCGGCATGCGTGCCAACCAGCCGGTGATGACCGATATCCCGTGCAAGGTATGCGGCCGCCCGATGCAGATTCGCACCGCCTCGACGGGTGTGTTTCTGGGGTGCTCCGGCTACAGCCTGCCGCCCAAGGAACGCTGCAAGGCGACTGTCAATCTGACCCCCGGCGACGAAATTGCCGACGATGACGAGGGCGAGTCCGAGTCGCGGGTTCTGCGCGGGAAACATCGCTGCCCGATCTGTAGCACGGCGATGGACGCGTATCTGCTCGACGAAAAGCACAAACTGCACATATGCGGCAACAACCCCGATTGCACAGGTTACGAGATCGAGGAAGGCACTTACCGGATCAAAGGCTACGAAGGCCCGAGTCTGGAATGCGACAAGTGCGGCAGCGAAATGCAGCTCAAGACCGGTCGTTTCGGCAAGTTCTTCGGCTGTACCAATCCGGAGTGCAAGAACACCCGCAAGCTGCTGAAAAGCGGCGACGCAGCACCACCGAAGATGGACCCGGTGAAGATGCCGGAGCTCAAGTGCGACAAGGTCGACGACACCTACATTCTGCGTGACGGCGCTTCGGGCCTGTTCCTGGCTGCCAGCCAGTTCCCGAAAAACCGTGAAACCCGTGCCCCGCTGGTTATCGAGATCGCGCCGCACAAGGACGAAATCGATCCCAAGTACCACTTCCTTTGCGAAGCGCCGAAGAAGGATCCGGACGGTCGTCCAACAGTGATCCGTTACAGTCGCAAGACCAAAGAGCAGTATGTCCAGACCGAAGTAGAGGGCAAGCCTACGGGCTGGCGTGCGTTCTACGACGGCAGCGCCTGGAAGGTTGAAGACAAGCGTTGATCGCAAGCGCCCGACGCAAACGTGTCGGGCGCTGTTTTCGACAGGCACGGCCTGCGGTGCCAGACTGATCCGGCGCCACAGGCTATGCTGTCCTCTATCCCATTGTTATGGAGAGTCTCGCCATGGCTCATGAGCTCTATACCCGTACCAACCAGAAGATCTATTTCGCAGGGCTTGCGCTCGACGCGTTGGGGAAGGCGGAGAAGGGGCAGGCGGTGAACGCGCCTGCATTGTTGCAGGCCGAGCGTGAGTCCGCCTTGTTTCATCTGTATGGCGCGCTGCTCGGCTTGTGCCACGAGATCGCGGGGTTCTACCGACTGCCGCAGGCCGGCTCGCGTCGTGCGGAGGACTTGTTGACTCAGGAAGTGCTGAACGCCATAGCAATTCCCGAAATGGCCGAGTTGGTTGAGCTTGCCCAGAACCGCCAGACATGGCTGGCTCAGTTGCTGACGGCCTATAACGCGTTGTATGAGCCGCCGCGTGCACCGAAAAAGCTCAAGGGTGACGTCACGCAGCCGATGATACAGGCTGTGAACCTGGACGCTGAGCCGGAGTCTGAACTGACACGTGAAGAGCTCGAAAACTGGCGTCAGCAACTCAAAGGGTTGGCCATCCGTTTTCGTGAAGGCCTGAGCGAGTGCTGAAAACCAATGAAGTGCAGGCTGGCAGGCTGTTACAATGCCCGCCTCTTGCGGAGTAACTGTAATGCCTACCTCTTTCCTGGAAATTGTCGAACTGCCTGACGGACGTATTGAACTGCGTCGTGCCGATGACGAGGGTTCTCTGGTGACGCTTGATTTCTCTGCGGATGCCAAAGCGTTCATGCAAGGTCAGCATGTTGAAGTCGCCAAGGCCATGTTGAGTGTGGGCGTACAGATGGCTGGCCGTCTGGCTGAGGGCGAAGTCGAGAAGGATGACGTGCCCCACGTCCTGCACTGATCGACGACCGGGCTTTTTAGCCCAGCCGGATGTTCAGGCTCTGTGCTTCCCCGATTTTTGCAGCACTGATCAATTGCTGACGCGCTGCGGTGCCAAGTGGATTGATCCAGCTCACAACCGTATGGCTACGGCCAAGTCTGAGTGCTTCGCGAGTCAGCTCCAGTACACTTTGTGTGCCGCGCGGCTCCAGTAGCAGAATCCGTTCCCTGTTGAGTCCTGCATCGCGCAACCAGGTCTGGGTCAGGCTTGAGGGTGGCGCAATCAGCGTCAGCCAGCGTGCGTCGATTTCTTCGCTCAGTTCCCGAAGGATAGGGGCCAGAAGGTTCAGGCAGTTCCCGGCGGCGCCGCGCAAAGACAGTTCACTGAAGAGTTCTGGCTCGTTGCCCCAGGGTGTTTCGACTGCATCGGCAAGCAGCGGGGCGATGGGCTGAGCCAGAAACGCCTCGAACAGTGGCAATTGTGAATGCGGTGCTTGATGGAACTGCATAACGCCTCCTTAGCGGCGAATGACGCCGACGCTCAAACCTTCGATCACCAGCTCCTGATCCTTGAGATCGACCTCGATAGGGGCGAAATCAGGGTTTTCAGCCAGCAGCCAGACTTTGCTGCCTTCACGCTTGAAACGCTTGACGGTGACTTCGTCGCCGATCCGGGCAACTACGATCTGGCCGTTACGTGCTTCGCGAGTGGTGTGCACCGCCAACAGGTCGCCATCCAGAATCCCGACGTCCTTCATACTCATACCGTGAACGCGCAGCAGGTAGTTGGCGCTGGGGTGGAAAAAGGAAGGGTTGATGTTGCAGGACTCTTCGATATGTTGCTGAGCCAGAATCGGCGCGCCAGCTGCTACGCGACCAATGACCGGCAGGCTGCTTTCATCCGGCCGTGCTTCAAAGCCGGGAATGCGGATGCCGCGTGAGGCACCAGGGGTCATTTCGATGGCGCCTTTGCGAGCCAATGCCTTAAGGTGTTCTTCCGCTGCGTTGGGCGATTTGAAACCCAGCTCCTGGGCTATTTCCGCACGTGTAGGTGGAAAGCCGTTGTCTTCCAGGCAGCGTTTGATGAAGCCCAGGATTTCAGCCTGGCGTGGCGTCAGTTTGATCATGATGGGCGCTCTGGCTTTTTATACAGTGACTGGGATTATATACAGTGAACGCGCGTTGGCAATCATCCTTTTTACTTTCGCTGCCAGGCGGTGCGATGTGTGGTTGCGAAGCCTTGCGTCAAAAAGCGCTGCATAAGCTGTCTGTTGTCATTTAACATCCAGTTTCGTGACTGTTCAGCCACAAAATGAACGGGTCCGCTTGACAAACGGGGCGCCTGATACGTATGTTTCAAACGTTCGTTTGTTAGGCAGAGAGCCATGGCCCAGTCGGAAACCGTTGAACGCATTCTTGATGCTGCCGAGCAGTTATTCGCAGAAAAGGGGTTTGCTGAAACCTCCTTGCGTCTCATCACCAGCAAGGCTTCGGTCAATCTGGCTGCGGTGAACTATCACTTCGGTTCGAAAAAGGCGCTGATTCAGGCGGTGTTCTCACGTTTTCTCGGCCCGTTCTGCATCAGTCTCGATCGCGAGCTGGAGCGTCGCCAGGCAAAACCCGAACACAAGCCGAGCCTGGAAGAACTGCTGGAGATCCTCGTCGAGCAGGCGCTTGTCGTGCAACCGCGAAGCGGTAACGACCTGTCGATCTTCATGCGTCTTTTAGGGCTTGCCTTCAGTCAGAGTCAGGGCCACCTGCGCCGTTATCTTGAAGACATGTACGGTAAGGTGTTCCGTCGTTACATGACGCTGGTCAACGAAGCCGCCCCCCGTATTCCGCCTATCGAGCTGTTCTGGCGCGTGCACTTCATGCTCGGTGCCGCTGCATTCAGCATGTCCGGCATCAAGGCCTTGCGCGCGATTGCCGAAACCGATTTTGGCGTCAATACCTCCATCGAGCAGGTCATGCGCCTGATGGTGCCATTTCTCGCCGCAGGTATGCGTGCCGACACCAGCGTCAGTGACCCGACAATGATCGCCGCTCAACTCAGGCCGCGCAGCAAGAGCAGCACCGGCACGCCTGCGGTCGCCAAGGCCTGACCCGCAAAGCCTTAATGTACCGGCGCATCGCATTGCGTCAGGCTTCAGGATCAAGCACCATGCCCGGATTGCAAATGGGCACTGGTGTGTAAGGGTTTTTTCTATGAGTTCTGGCCTGCAAGGCTCCCTGATGGTCGATGTCGCCGGCACCTGGCTGACCAGCGAAGACCGTCAGTTTCTGCGTCAGCCCGAAGTGGGCGGTTTGATTATCTTTGCCCGAAACATCGAGCATCCCCGTCAGGTTCGTGAACTGAGTGCGGCGATTCGCGCCGTTCGCCCGGACTTGCTGCTGGCAGTTGATCAGGAGGGCGGCAGGGTCCAGCGCCTGCGGCAGGGGTTCGTGCGTCTACCGCCGATGCGCGCCATTGCCGACAAGCCAGATGCTGTGCTGCTGGCCGAGCATTGCGGCTGGCTGATGGCCACCGAAGTATTGGCTGTCGGCCTGGACCTGAGTTTTGCTCCGGTGCTGGATCTGGACTACCAGCGCAGCGCGGTCGTCGGGACGCGTTCGTTTGAGGGCGACCCGGAGCGTGCTGCGCTGCTGGCAGGGGCGTTTATTCGTGGCATGAACGCGGCTGGCATGGCTGCGACCGGCAAGCATTTCCCTGGCCACGGCTGGGCCGAAGCCGACTCTCACGTGGCTATCCCGAATGACGAGCGCAGTCTGGAACAGATTCGCGCCAGCGATCTGGTGCCGTTCGCACGCCTGAGCCGACAGCTCGCTGCAGTGATGCCTGCTCATGTCATCTACCCGAAAGTCGATTCGCAGCCTGCCGGTTTCTCCAAGCGCTGGCTGCAAGACATCCTGCGCGATGAACTGAAATTTGACGGTGTTATTTTCAGCGATGATCTGTCGATGGCCGGTGCCCATGTGGTCGGTGATGCCGCCAGCCGTATCGAGGCTGCGCTGACGGCGGGTTGCGACATGGGGCTGGTATGCAACGACCGCGCTGCGGCAGAGCTGGCCCTCGGTGCGGCCCAGCGCCTGAAAGTCAGGCCTTCGCCGCGCATCGCGCGTATGCGCGGCCAGGCATCAGCCAGTACTGATTATCGGCAACACCCGCGCTGGCAGGCCGCGCTTCAGGCCCTGCGCGCTGCTCAACTGATCGATTAAGGATTTGCGATGACTGTTTACGCGATTATTGGTGGGACTGGCCTGACCCAGCTGGAAGGCCTGAACATTCGGCAGTCCTTGCCCATGAACACGCCTTATGGCGCACCTTCCGGCGAAATCCAGATTGGCGATTATGCCGGTCGCGAAGTGATGTTTTTGGCGCGGCATGGTCATCCGCACCGTTTGCCACCGCATCAGGTCAACTACCGGGCCAACATCTGGGCCTTGAAGCAGGCTGGTGCCGAAGCGATTCTGGCGGTCAATGCGGTAGGTGGCATACATCCTGCGATGGGCACCGGGCACTTTTGCGTGCCGCATGATCTGGTCGACTACACCAGCGGTCGCCAGCACACGTTCTTTGCCGATGATCTGGAAGAGGTCACGCACATTGACTTCAGCTATCCCTACAGCGAAGCGTTACGGGCGCGGCTGGTTGCAGCACTGGCCGCTGAAGGGTGCGAGTTCTCTGATCGGGGTGTCTATGCCTGTACTCAGGGGCCGCGCCTGGAGACGGTCGCCGAAATCATCCGCCTTGAGCGTGATGGCTGCGACATCGTCGGCATGACTGGTATGCCCGAGGCCGCTCTGGCCCGTGAGCTGGAGCTGGAATACGCCTGCCTGGCGCTGGTGGTCAATCCGGCAGCGGGCAAGTCGACCACTGTCATAACCATGGCAGAAATCGAACAGGCCCTGCGCGATGGTATGGGCAAGGTAAAAGCCACGCTCGCCCGGGTTCTGTCAGCCTCCTGACTTACAGCATGCGCTTGAGGGTATTGTCCTTGCGCAGAAGGTGATGCCAGAGCGCGGCGACTACGTGCAGGGCGATGACGTAATAGAAGATCGAGCCCAGCAGCTTGTGCACATCTTCGAACGTTTCGGCCCTGCGATCCGAGGTCGGCAGGGGCCAGGGTATCTGCAGGTCGGTGAGGGGAATGGGTAACGCGCCTTTTTCCACCATCACCGTCAGCAGACCCAATAAAGGCTGAGCGAACAGGAACGCATACAGCGCGTAATGCGTAAGTGTCGCGGCTAAGCGCAACGCGCCTTCAAGCGGCGGCGTTATGCCGGGCGGACGATGCCGTCGACGTTCGGCGACGCGGAAAAACGCCATGGCCAGAATCACAATCCCCACCCAGAAATGGCTCTGCACGACCAGTGTGCGGTATTCAGAACCCTTGCCAAACTGACTGCGGCTCAGAATCAGGGTATACGCCAGCACAATCAGTATGGCCATGACCCAGTGCAGCCATCTGGCTCGTGCGGTGTAGCGTTGAGAAGTCGGTGCATCCACGGTTGGATTCCTTGTCGCTTTTTTACAGGTCCCGTAAGCAGTTTAGGCAGTTGCCGGGATCCTGCGTTTCATTTGTACGCGTTTTTTTCAGCGTCAGATCAGTGCCATTGAATATGCCCGACTGAATATGGCAAATACGCAGCACAGGCGACACGGGACGGAACCTGTGCCGATGGGTGGCTTCATATGACGTGAATATTCACCCGGGAGCGAGTCTTGACCAGTGCCAATCCGCCTGTCGGCCCAGCAACGCCAGTGTCCGCCAGTGTTTCATTGAATGTACTGACCATGAACATGCACATGGGCTTTGGCATTTTCAATCGCCGCTTCATTTTGCCGGAGTTGCGTGAGGCTGTGCGTACTGTATCGGCCGATATCGTGTTTCTTCAGGAAGTGCACGGCGAGCACCAGAGCCATGCGCGCAGCGTCAAGGACTGGCCGACGATTTCCCAGTACGAGTTCCTCGCCGACAGCATGTGGAACGACTTTGCCTATGGTCGTAATGCGGTGTACCCGGATGGCGATCACGGTAACGCGCTGCTGTCCAAGTACCCGATCATCCAGCACGAGAACCTCGACATTTCCATTCATGGCACCGAGCAGCGCGGTTTGCTGCACTGCATCCTGGAGGTGCCATACGCCGGTCGGGTGCATGCGGTGTGTGTTCACTTGGGCTTGCGTGAAAGCCATCGGCGTCAGCAGCTCAACCTGCTCGCCGAACTGATGGAGCGTCTTCCCGAGGGTGAGCCGGTGATCGTTGCCGGTGATTTCAATGACTGGCGTCAGCGCGCCGATGCTTTGCTGGAGGGCACCGGGTTGCACGAGGTTTTTGTCGAGCGCTTCGGCGCGCCGGCCAAAAGCTTTCCGGCCCGCTGGCCGTTGCTCCGGCTGGACCGGATCTATGTCCGCAACGCGACTTCCCACAGGCCGAAAGTATTGTCCAGCCGCCCGTGGTCTCATCTTTCCGATCATGCACCGCTGGCGGTGGAGTTGACCTTATGAGTAATACGACAGGGCAGTGGTGTGATGGCAACTCGGTAGAGCTGCTGATCAACGGTGAAGACTTCTACGCCCGGGTGTTCGAGTGCATACGGGCCGCGCGCAAAGAGGTGTTGATCGAGACTTTCATCATCTTTGAAGACCGGATTGGCGAGGGCTTGCAACAGGCGTTGCTCCAAGCTGCGGCCAACGGCGCGAAAGTGGTTGTCACGGTAGATGACTACGGGACATCGGACCTGAGTTCGGTGTTTGTCAAAACCATGATCGATGCCGGTATTCAGATTCAGCTGTTCGACCCGCGTCCGCGATTCATGGGTATGCGCACCAACCTATTCCGCCGTCTGCACCGCAAGGTGGTCGTCATTGATGGCGAACTGGGCTTTATCGGCGGCATCAACTACAGCGTCGATCACATGACTGACACGGGGGTGACGGCCAAACAGGACTATGCCGTTCTGGTCCGTGGCCCGATTGTTGGCGATATTCACCACAGCGCGTTGAACATGCTCAGCAAGGTCGTTCGTGACAAATTGCCGCCCATTGCACTGAAGCTGGACCGCGCCGGTGACGCCAGCATGCTGCTCGCCGAGCGCGACAATGACGAGCACAGTACCGATATCGAAGAGCAGTACCTTGAGGCGATTCGCGCTGCGAAGCAACGGATCACCCTGGCCAACGCGTATTTTTATCCCAGCTACCGCTTTCTGCGTGAGCTGCGCAATGCATCACGGCGGGGCGTCAAGGTCACCCTGATTTTGCAAGGTCAGCCCGACATGCCGTTCGTGCGGGTCTGCTCGCGGCTGACCTACACCTACCTGCTGCGCGACGGCGTGGTCATTCACGAGTACAAGCAACGTGCATTGCACGGCAAGGTCGCGCTGATCGATCAGGACTGGTCCACCGTGGGCTCCAGCAATCTAGACCCGCTGAGCTTGGCGCTGAACCTGGAGGCCAATCTGTTCATCCGTGATCGCGGGCTCAATGAGCATCTGCAAAACCATCTGATGGAGCTTGCCGCTGCCCACAGCAAGCAGATGAGCCTCAAGGGCGCGGCGCGCGGCCAGTGGTGGCGTGCGCCGATGATCGTTTTAAGCTTCTTTTTCCTGCGGCGTTTTCCGGCCATTGCCGGCCTGTTCCCGGTTCACGGTGTGCGCCTCAAGCCGTTACGGGCCGGTGACGTGGTGCCGGAAGCGAAAGTCATCGAACAGCAACAGAACAACCACGAGATGGACCAGGAGAAAACTTCATGACTCAGGCCGCAAATGCAGCGCCGCGAAGTGCGCAGGGAGCCAAATGGAAATGGGCAAAGCGGATATTCAATCTGTTTTTCTTCATTGCTGTCCCGGTCCTGTTGTTTCTGCTGGTCAAGAACCTTGACTGGCAAGAGGTCAAGCAGGCGCTGTCGTCCTACAAGGCCAGCACTCTGGCCATTGCCGCTGTTGTGGCCTTTGCCAGTTATGCAACCTATTGCGGTTTTGACGTACTGGCGCGGTATTACACCCGCCACACATTGTCGATCAAACAGATCGTGCCTGTGACCTTTGTCTGCTACGCATTCAACCTCAATCTCAGTTCATGGGTTGGCGGCATCGCCTTGCGTTACCGGTTGTATTCCCGGTTGGGGCTGGACGTGTCGACCATCACCCGGATTCTGAGCCTCAGCCTGATTACCAACTGGCTGGGCTACATGCTGCTGGCCGGTTTCGTGTTTTCGATGCGTTTTCTGGAGTTGCCAGAGGAATGGTCGATCGGCACCACGACCCTGCAATTGATCGGTTTCGGACTGTTGGCCGTGTGTGTTGCCTACCTGTTGGCCTGCCGGTTTTCCAAAAAGCGCTCATGGACCGTTCGTGATCAGGAATTCAATCTACCGTCGATGAAGCAGGCCTTGATGCAGGCCAGCCTGGGGGCTCTGAACTGGTCGCTGATGGCTGCGGTGATTTACACGCTGCTGCCCGACAAGGCGTTTTACCCGGCGATTCTCGGTGTGTTGCTGATCAGCAGCATCGCGGGTGTCATTACTCACATTCCAGCCGGGCTGGGCGTGCTTGAGACTGTATTCATTACCTTGCTGGCTCACCAGTTCTCCAAGGGCAGTCTGCTGGCAGCTCTGATCGGCTACCGCGCCATTTACTTCCTGCTGCCGCTGTTGATTGCATTGGTGGTGTATCTGGTGCTGGAAAAACGCGCGAAGAAAATGGGTGAGAAGAACCAGCAGCGAATGGGGCAGGAAGCTAAGACCTGAGGGCCAGGAATCTCAGCCCTCAATCATCAAACCCGACCTGCTCGTGGATCTCGTCGACTTTCAGCTCCAGCCGATACGCCACTGCAATGAACAGTGCTTGGCACAGGCACAGGGTGGCGCTCAGCGAGCGGAAGGCGAACGAGCTGCCTTCATTGACCAGCAACACCGAGTTAGCACGCTTGGCCAGCGGCGACAGATTGCTGTCGGTGATGATCAGCGTCTTGGCCTGATGATGCTGGGCGATGCGTAGGCAATGCTGGGTTTCCTTGCCGTAGGGCGTGAAGCTGATGGCAATCACCAGATCGTTGGCACGCACGCTGCGCATCTGCTCTCGATAGCTGCCCCCCAGGCCCGATATCAAGTGAATACGCTTGTTGGTGTGTTGCAGGTTGTAGACCAGATAATCCGCCACAGCAAATGAGCGGCGCACACCCACCACGTAGATATTGTCGGCGTTGACCACCAGGTCTACAGCCTTTTCGAACTCATCGTCGTCCAGCTCTGCACTCAAACGCTCCAGCCCGGAGAGTGTTGCGCTCACGCATTCGCGTGCCAGATCACCCGAGTGGGCCTTCTGAGACTTATTGGCGATCATGCTGCGGATGCGTTGCTGGTAGTTCTGCACCGGCGTGGTCTTGTGCGTGTAAGCCTCGCGAAACAACGCCTGCATCTCACTGAAGCCGCTAAACCCGAAACGCTGGGAAAAGCGCACGATGGCCGACGGGTGGACTTCGCACTCGCGGGCAATGTCACTGATCCGGTCAACCATGATCCGGTCGCTCTGCTGGCTCATATAGCTGGCGATGCGCTTGAGCTGACGCGGTAAACCGTCGTACTCATCAGTGATCAGCCTTAGCAGGCCTTCGGCATTGGTCGGCGGCATGTCGACGCTCGTCTCGGGCAGAGTGGGCTGATCGGCGCGGGTCATATTCAAATCCTTTCTACCTGTTCTTTCAGGGCAATTTCTTACAGGGCAACATCTTTCAAGGTAACGCAGTTGTGTGCCCGACGATGGAGGCTGCCTTGGGCCGGGACGACTATAGCTTACCCGTCTGTGCATTGTGCCAGCACTTGAATAGCGGTATGGAAAAAATATTCCACTAAAAATAATTATAGAATAAATATTGATTGATGAGGCTCGACGTTTTACGCTGCATTCACAAAGCAGCGTGTACACATGATGCAGGCGCTGCAGGCTGATAAAAATAACAGGAGCCACCATGGGCCAGACACGCTTTGCCACTGGGCGTCAGTTGGATCTGATCTGCCTCGGACGCCTGGGCGTCGATCTTTATGCGCAACAAGTAGGTGCGCGGCTGGAAGACGTTTCCAGTTTCGCCAAATACCTGGGCGGCTCATCGGCCAATATCGCATTCGGTACTGCCAGGCTGGGGCTCAGGTCGGCCATGCTTAGCAGGGTAGGTGATGACCATATGGGTCGCTTCCTGGTCGAGTCGCTGGCCCGCGAAGGCTGTGATGTCAGCGCTATCAAGCGCGATCCCGAGCGCCTGACCGCCATGGTGCTGCTGGGGCTGAAAGACCGCGAAACGTTCCCCTTGGTGTTCTACCGCGAAAATTGCGCCGACATGGCTTTGCGCGCCGAGGACATCGACGAACAGCAGATCGCGTCGAGCAAGGCGCTGCTGATCACCGGCACGCATTTTTCTACCGATCAAGTGTTCAAGGCCAGCAGCCAGGCGCTCGACTACGCCGAAAAGCACGACGTCAAACGCGTGCTGGATATTGATTATCGCCCAGTGCTCTGGGGCCTGGCGGCCAAGGCTGATGGCGAGACACGTTTTGTCGCCGATCAGAAGGTCAGCCAGCATGTGCAGCGCATCCTGCCGCGTTTTGACCTGATTGTCGGTACTGAAGAAGAATTTCAGATTGCCGGCGGCTCTACCGATTTGCTCACGGCCCTGCGTACCGTGCGCGAACTGACGGCAGCAACGCTTGTGGTCAAGCTCGGCCCGCAAGGTTGCACGGTGATTCACGGTGCCATTCCTGAGCGGCTTGAAGACGGCGCAATCTACCCCGGCGTGCGGGTGGAAGTGCTCAACGTGCTGGGCGCTGGCGATGCGTTCATGTCCGGTTTTCTCAGCGGCTGGCTCAAGGATGCCAGTGACGAGCGCTGCTGCCAGCTGGCCAATGCCTGTGGCGGTCTGGTGGTATCGCGCCATGCCTGCGCGCCTGCGATGCCGACGCCTGCCGAACTGGATTACCTGTTCAGCAGCCCGCACCCCATTACCCGGCCTGATCAGGATGTTGTCCTGCAACGGCTGCATCAGGTCAGTGTGCCACGCAAGCAGTGGCGGCAGTTGTTCATCTTCGCCTTCGATCATCGCGGCCAACTGGTCGAGCTGGCCCAACAGGCCGGGCGCGACCTGAGCAGCATCAGCCAGCTCAAGCAACTGTTCGTGCAGGCGGTTGAGCGGGTCGAAGCCGGCCTGCGCCAGCGTGGCATCGAAGCCGATGTCGGGCTGCTCGCCGATCAGCGCTTCGGTCAGGATTCACTTAACGCTGCGACCGGTCGCGGTTGGTGGGTGGCGCGTCCGGTGGAAGTGCAGGGTTCAAGACCCCTGGCGTTCGAGCATGGCCGCTCCATCGGCAGCAATCTGCTCGCCTGGCCGCAAGAGCAGATCATCAAGTGCCTGGTGCAATATCACCCCGATGACGAGCCCATGCTGCGTCTGGAACAGGAAGCGCAGATCAAGGCGCTCTACGACGCGTCGAAAGTCAGTGGTCACGAACTGCTGCTGGAAATCATTCCACCCAAGGATCACCCCTCGTCTCATCCTGACGTGATGGTCCGGTCGCTGAAGCGTTTGTACAACCTGGGCATCTACCCGGCGTGGTGGAAGATCGAGGCGCAGAGCGCGCAGGTCTGGCAGCAGCTGGACGAGTTGATCCAGCAGCGCGATCCGTATTGCCGTGGCGTGGTACTGCTCGGGCTCAATGCGCCTGTCGAAGACCTCGCTGCCGGTTTTGCCGAAGCACGACACAGCCGCGTCTGCCAGGGTTTTGCCGTCGGTCGGACCATATTTCGCGAGCCAAGCCGGGCCTGGATGGCCGGGGAAATAGACGATGCGGCGCTGGTCAGTCGGGTGCAGAGCACCTTCAACTGGTTGATCGAGTCCTGGCGCGAAAGCCGCGCCTGACTCTTTCTTGATCTGACGTCGCGATAACAACAAAAAAGGTGCAGCCATGCCCGTTTCCATTTCCACACCCAGGATCCGCATCGGCATCAACCCGATCTCCTGGAGCAACGATGACTTGCCGGCCCTCGGCGGAGAGACGCCACTGAGCACCGCCTTGAGCGAAGGCAAAGCCATTGGTTACGAGGGCTTTGAGCTCAACGGCAAATTTCCGAAAGATGCCAAGGGGGTCGGCGATGTGCTGCGGCCCTATGATCTGGCGCTGGTTTCCGGCTGGTATTCAAGCCATTTGGCGCGGCGCTCGGTGGCCGAAGAAATCGAAGCCATTACCCCGCATGTGCAATTGCTCGCCGAGAATGGCGCTTCGGTACTGGTGTACGGTGAAGTGGCTGACTCGATTCAGGGGCAGCGCATTCCGTTGGTTGAACGACCGCGTTTTCACACCGATGCAGCCTGGCTTGAATATGCCGAAAAACTCACCGAACCGGCGCGTTTCACCCTGTCCCGAGGGGTACGCCTGGCGTATCACCACCACATGGGCGCTTACGTCGAGTCGCCACAGGATATTGATCGGCTGATGACACTGACCGGCAAGGAAGTCGGACTGCTGTTCGATTCGGGGCATTGTTACATGGGCGGCGGCGAGCCTTTGCAGGTGCTGAGCAAGCACATCGAGCGCGTCTGCCATGTGCATTTCAAGGATGTGCGCAAACCTGTGGTGCAACTGGCACGCAACAATCTCTGGAGCTTTCCGGACTGCATCATCAATGGCACGTTCACGGTGCCAGGCGACGGTGATATCGACTTTTCTGCGCTGCTCAAGGTGTTGTTGCAAGCCAGCTACAGCGGCTGGCTGGTGGTCGAGGCCGAACAGGACCCAGCGGTAGCGCCGAGTTATGTGTATGCCAAAAAGGGCTATGACACCTTGCGCCAACTGCTGGCCGATGCGCAATAAGGAGGATTGAACCATGAATCTGCTGACCAAGAGCAAACCCCAGGGCCGTGACATCGTGACGCTGGCGCCCGGCTCGCTCGAGTACGTGAACTTTGCCGCCTACCGACTGGAGGGCGGAGAGCGCCTGCCTCTCGCTGCAGAAGAAAACGAACTGTGCGTGGTCTTGCTGGCCGGGCACGCCAGCGTGAATGGCGAAGCACCGGGGCAGGGCGCTTTCAGTTGGGAAAACATCGGCGACCGGCAATCGGTGTTCGAGGAAAAATCGCCGTTTGCGGTCTACCTGCCACCGCATAGTCAGGCAGAGTTCGTTGCGCGTGGTCCGCTGCATCTGGCCGTATGCACGGCGCCGGGCGATGCGGGCAAACAGCTTGCGGCGCGGCTGATCATGCCGGGCAGCATGAAACGCAGCGTACGCGGCAAAGGGGCCAACACCCGTTACGTGTGCGACATTCTGCCGGACAGTGAACCGGCGCATTCGCTGCTGGTGGTCGAGGTACGGACTCCTTCGGGACATTCGTCCAGCTACCCGCCGCACAAGCACGACCGGGACAATCTGCCCCACGAGAGCTTTCTCGAAGAGACCTACTACCACCAGGTCAACCCGCCGCAGGGTTTCGTTTTCCAGCGGGTTTACACCGACGACCGCAGTATCGATCAGGCCATGGCCGTGGAAAACAATGATCTGGTGACAGTGCCCAAAGGTTATCACCCGGTGTCTGTGCCCTACGGTTACGAATCGTATTACCTGAACGTGATGGCCGGTCCGACACGCGCCTGGCAGTTCCACAACGACCCGCAGCACAGCTGGCTGCTGGATCTTTGATTTCCCCTTTTTACTCTGGAGGCATGAGATGAACGAGTCACCGGTAATCGGCCATTACATCAACGGACACCTGAATGACGGCGATGGTGAGCGTTACAGCGATGTCTTCAACCCGGCAATCGGCACTGTTCAAGCGCGCGTTGCGCTGGCCAGCGTGAAAACCGTGGATGAAGCGGTCGCTTCGGCCAAGGCTGCTTTTCCCGGCTGGGCCGATCAGTCCTCGCTGCGCCGGGCGCGGGTCATGTTCAAGTTCAAGGACTTGCTGGACCGGCACCACGACGAGCTGGCGCAGATCATTTGCCGCGAGCACGGCAAGGTGCTGTCCGATGCGCGTGGTGAAGTGGTGCGCGGTATCGAGATTGTCGAATTTGCCTGCGGTGCGCCCAGCCTGCTGAAAAGTGATTTCAGCGACAACATTGGCGGTGGTATCGATAACTGGAACCTGCGTCAGCCACTGGGCGTCTGCGCCGGGGTCACGCCGTTCAACTTTCCGGTCATGGTGCCACTGTGGATGATCCCTATGGCATTGGTGACCGGCAACTGCTTCATCCTCAAACCTTCCGAGCGCGATCCGTCGGCCAGCCTGCTGATGGCGCGCCTGCTCAAGGAGGCCGGTCTGCCTGATGGTGTATTCAACGTGGTGCAGGGCGACAAGGTCGCGGTCGATGCCTTGCTGCAGCACCCTGACATCGAGGCCATTTCGTTCGTCGGTTCGACGCCGATTGCCGAGTACATCCACCAGCAGGGCACGGCCCACGGCAAGCGCGTGCAGGCGCTGGGCGGGGCCAAGAATCACATGATCGTGATGCCCGATGCGGACCTGGATCAAGCCGCCGATGCCTTGATCGGGGCGGCGTATGGTTCGGCGGGTGAGCGCTGCATGGCGATTTCCATTGCAGTGGTGGTAGGCGATGTCGGCCAGCAACTGATCGACAAGCTGCTGCCGCGCATCGATCAGCTCAAGGTCGGCAATGGCATGCAGGCCGATTCGGACATGGGGCCGTTGGTCACCGCCGTGCACAAGGCCAAGGTAGAGGGTTTCATCGATCAGGGCGTCAACGAGGGGGCGAAGCTGATTGTCGATGGTCGCCACTTCAAGGTGCCGGGTGCCGAGCAGGGCTTTTTCGTCGGGGCGACGCTGTTCGACCACGTCACGCCGCAGATGCAGATCTACAAGGAAGAAATCTTCGGCCCGGTGCTGGGCATCGTCCACGTTGCGGATTTCGCCAGTGCCGTCGAGCTGATCAACGCACACGAATTCGGCAACGGTGTGTCGTGCTTTACCAGCGATGGTGGTGTGGCCCGTGCGTTTGCGCGGACCATCAAGGTCGGCATGGTCGGTATCAACGTGCCTATCCCGGTGCCCATGGCCTGGCATTCGTTTGGCGGCTGGAAACGTTCACTGTTTGGCGATCACCACGCGTATGGCGAAGAAGGCCTGCGCTTTTACAGTCGCTACAAGAGTGTCATGCAGCGCTGGCCGGACAGCATCGCCAAAGGCCCCGAGTTCAGTATGCCGACTGCCAAATAGCCTTCATCAATGGAATGTTGCGGAGAACAAGAACAATGAACCAACCTCTGCGTTTCGCCCTTAATCGAATGGTCGCGCCGCGCCTGTCTCTGGAAGGTTTCGTCGATCTGGCGGTGAAGCTGGGTGCCGATGCCATCGAGATTCGCAACGACCTCAAGGGTATCGAGATCGAGGACGGCACTGCACCCCAGGTCGTTCGTGACCTTTGCGCTGCCCGGGGGGTAAAGGTGCTGTCCATCAACGCCCTGTACCCATTCGATGTCTGGAATGAAGAGCGCGCAGCCCAGGCGACGAAGCTTGCGCAGTACGCTCGCGACTGCGGTGCGCGCGGTCTGGTGCTATGTCCGCTCAATGACCGTGCAGATCCGCGTAACGGCGCGCAGCGCGCTTCGGGGTTGCGCACCGCGTTGACTGCGTTGGCACCTATTCTTCGTGAGCACGGCATTCTCGGCTTCGTCGAACCGCTGGGCTTCGAGGAGTGCTCGTTGCGCCTCAAACGTCAGGCGGTGGACGCAATCAGGGCGGTGGGTGGGCTGGACGTTTATCGGCTGGTTCATGACACCTTTCACCACCACCTGGCCGGTGAGGTCGAGCTGTTTCCAGAGTTGACCGGGCTGGTGCATATCTCCGGTGTCGAGGATGCGCAGGCACCGCTCAACAGCATTCGCGATGGCCATCGCGTGCTGGTCGGCGAAGCTGACATTCTGGGTAATGCATCGCAGATCGAGCGTTTGCTGGACAGCGGCTATGAGGGCCATCTGTCGTTCGAACCATTCGCCGAAAGCGTCCATGCGCTGGCCGACATCCCTCAGGCGATAGCGGCGAGCATGACGCACTTGTCACGAGCCGTTTCGCAGCGTCACTGACGTCAGCCGTCAGGCCGCCTCAAACCCTGGCCACCTCAAACAACAACAAGGTGCGAACATGAGTACAACCCGACTGACCATGGCCCAGGCCCTGGTGAAGTTTCTCGATAATCAGTACGTCGAAGTCGACGGCGTGCAGAGCAAATTCGTCGCTGGCATCTTCACCATTTTCGGGCATGGCAACGTGCTGGGTCTTGGGCAGGCGCTGGAACAGGACAGCGGCGACCTGATGGTTCATCAAGGCCGTAACGAGCAGGGCATGTGCCACGCCGCCATCGGTTTTGCCAAGCAGCACCTGCGGCGCAAGATCTACGCGTGCAGCTCTTCGGTCGGGCCAGGCGCGGCGAACATGATCACCGCCGCCGCAACCGCCTCGGCCAACCGCATTCCGTTGCTGCTGTTGCCGGGGGACGTCTACGCCAGCCGCCAGCCTGACCCGGTGCTGCAACAGATCGAGCAGTTTCACGACCTGAGCATCAGCACCAACGATGCATTCAAGGCGGTGAGCAAATACTGGGACCGTATCAACCGTCCCGAGCAGTTGATGAGCGCGGCGCTCAATGCCATGCGCGTACTGACCGACCCGGCTGATACCGGTGCCGTCACGCTGGCGCTGCCTCAGGATGTGCAGGCCGAGGCCTACGATTATCCGGACAGCTTCCTGCAAAAACGTGTGCACCGTATCGACCGCCGCCCGCCCAGCAAGGCCATGCTTGACGACGCGTTGAAGCTGCTGGCCGGCAAGCGCAAACCGCTGCTGATCTGCGGTGGTGGCGTGCGTTATTCCGGCGCAGCCGATGCCTTGCAAGCCTTTGCCGAGCGCTTCGATATCCCGTTCGCCGAAACCCAGGCAGGCAAGAGTGCCATCGTTTCGGCGCACCCGCTGAACATGGGCGGCATCGGCGAAACCGGCACGGTGGCGGCCAATCGGTTGGCGAAAGAGGCGGACCTGATCATCGGCGTCGGCACCCGCTATAGCGATTTCACCACCGCGTCGAAATGGCTGTTCCAGAACCCGGATGTGCAGTTTCTCAACCTCAATGTCGGTGCCTTCGATGTGCAGAAGCTGGATGGCGTGCAGGTCCTGGCCGATGCGCAGGTGGCATTGCAGGCACTGACCGAAAGCCTGCAAGCCAGCGGTTACCGTGCTGCCTGGGACGATGCGCCGCAGACAGCCCGTGCGCAGCTGGATGCCGAGGTTGATCGCCTGTATGCGGTCGAGTACCAGAGCGAGGATTTCGTCCCGGAAATCAACGATCACCTGGATCCGGCCGTGCTGCGCGAGTTCATCGAGCTGACCGGCTCGTGTCTGACCCAGAGCGGCGTACTGGGCATCCTTAACCAGAACCTGCCTGCTGACGCAGTGATCGTTGCGGCCGCGGGCAGTTTGCCGGGCGACCTGCAGCGTGCCTGGCGCAGCACCGGGGTCGACACCTATCACGTCGAATACGGCTATTCATGCATGGGCTATGAGGTCAATGCCGCACTGGGCGTCAAGCTCGCTGCGCCGCACCGCGAGGTTTTCGCGCTGGTCGGTGATGGCTCTTACATGATGCTTCATTCAGAGCTGGCGACCTCGATTCAGGAGCGGCGCAAGATCAACGTGGTGTTGCTGGACAACATGACCTTCGGCTGCATCAACAACCTGCAGATGGAGCACGGCATGGACAGTTTCGGCACCGAGTTCCGCTTTCGCAATCCCGACACAGGCAAGCTCGACGGCGACTTTGTACCGGTGGATTTCGCCATGAGCGCTGCCGCCTATGGCTGCAAGACCTATAAGGTCAGCACCGCCGAACAACTGCGTCAGGCGCTCGTCGATGCGCAACGTCAGACGGTCTCGACGCTGATCGACATCAAGGTCCTGCCCAAGACCATGATCCACAAATACCTGTCGTGGTGGCGTGTCGGCGTTGCCGAAGTATCAACGACCGGCACCACGGCCCAGGTTTACGAAAAACTCAACCGCGAACTGGCCAAGGCTCGACAGTACTGATCACTGGTTATCGTTCAGCGCCCGTGACCCGTTCACGGCAACATCCAATAAAAAAAGGAACATGAAAATGGCATTGAAACTCGGCGTGATCGGTACAGGCGCAATCGGTCAGGATCATATCCGGCGTTGCAGCAAAACGCTGGTTGGCAGTCAGGTAGTAGCGGTCACCGACATCAACCTGGAGCAGGCAGCCAAAGTGGTGCGCGAGCTGGACATCGGCGCCGAAGTGTATGCCGATGGCCACGCGCTGATTGCCGCGCCCGACGTCGAGGCGGTGCTGGTCTGTTCCTGGGGCCCCAGCCATGAAGAGTACGTGCTGGCGGCCATTGCCGCAGGCAAGCCGGTGTTCTGCGAAAAGCCTTTGGCCGTTACCGCCGAGGGTTGCCGGCACATTGTCGAGGCCGAGATCGCCAGCGGCAGGCGTCTGGTTCAAGTGGGCTTCATGCGCCCCTATGATCAGGGCTATCGCGCCCTGAAATCGGTGATCGACAGCGGCCGTATCGGCGAACCGCTGATGCTTCACTGTGCGCACCGCAACCCTCGGGTCGGCGAGAACTACAAGACCGACATGGCGATCACCGACACGCTGATTCATGAACTCAATGTGCTGCGTTGGCTGCTCAACGATGACTATGTGTCGGTACAGGTGGTGTTCCCGCGCAAGACCAGCAAGGCCCTTGCGCACATGAAAGATCCGCAGATCGTGATGCTGGAAACGGCCAGAGGCACGCGCATCGACGTCGAAGTGTTCGTCAACTGCCAGTACGGCTACGACATCCAGTGTGAAGTGGTCGGCGAGAGCGGCATTGCCAAACTGCCTGAGCCTTCCCAGGTGCAGTTGCGTAGCGAAGCGAAATTGTCCAACGCGATCCTGATGGACTGGAAAGACCGGTTCATTGCCGCCTATGACGTCGAGTTGCAGGACTTCATCGATGGCGTTAACGCCGGCACGATTTACGGACCTTCTGCCTGGGATGGCTATGCCGCTGCGGTGGCCGCCGATGCCTGTGTGCAAGCGCAGAACAGTGGAGCAGTCGTGCCGATTGCCCTGGAGATGCGTCCCGCGTTTTATGACTGACAGAGGTGTCTGGAATCGGGCTGTCTTTCAAACAGTAAAAGGGAGGGCATCATGCGCATCGCACTGGATCCTTATATGTATCGCCACCTGTCGCTGGGTGCGATGGTCGATAAGACGGCGGAACTGGGCTACGACTACATAGAGCTTTCACCGCGCGAAGATTTCATGCCGTTCTACAAGTACCCGCGCGTGGATCGTGCGCGAATCAGGGAGTTTCGCAAAGCCCTGAGCGATGCTGGTGTGAAACTCTCCTCGCTGTTGCCGCTGTACCATTGGGCTGCGCCGGATGAAGATTTGCGTATTGCAGCGGTGCGCAACTGGAAGCGCGCCATTCAGGTGGCCGTGGAAATGGACTGCGACCTTATGAATACCGAGTTCAGCGGACAATCCGATCATGCACTGGTGTGCGAAAACCAGTTCATGAAATCCATGGATGAACTGATGCCGTACTTCGAGCGAGAAGGCATCCGGCTCGATATCCAGGCGCATCCTTATGACTTCTGCGAACGTAACAACGAGTCAGTCGACATCATTCGCGGCCTGGACCGGGACTGGATCAATTACCTGTATGCCGCGCCACACACCTTTTTCTACGATGATGGCGTGGGGGACATTGCCTCCATGCTGCAGTACGCAGGTGACAAGCTCACCCACCTGATCATTGCCGACACCTATAATCACCGGGCTTCGTCCAACCTGCGCTACATCGTCAACCCGCCTGGCGTCACGGCAACGGTGCATCAGCATCTGGACATCGGGCAGGGCGAGGTGGACTGGGACGCGTTCTTCTCGACATTGCGGGACATTGATTTCGACGGTATTGCCACAGTGGCCGTATTTGCCTGGGAGGAGCGTGCAGATGAATCGAGCCGATTCATGCTGGAGCGGGTCAAAAGCGAGCTGCTTCGTTGAAACGGTGGCATCCAATACACGACCGATGGCTGCGGCCATGAGGTTCATGGACTACAGGAGATATCCATGCGAGCAGGGCTGGTGGGCTACGGCAAAGGCGGGCGTTACTTTCATGCAACGCTGATTTCGAGTTTGCCCGGTGCCACATTTGCAGGCGTTGTCACCCGTTCACCCGAGCGAAAACAGGAAGTGGTCAACGATCATCCCGGCGTGGCAACCTTCGACACGCTGGCCGAGCTGGTCGCTGCCGGGGTAGATGTGGTGGTGATTTCCACGCCCCTGGCTTCGCGCCGAGCGTTGATCCTTGAAGCGATAGAGCTGGGCGTCGGGGTGGTCAGCGACAAGCCCTTTGCCAGCGACGCCGCCCAGGCGCGCGAGCTGGTGGAAGCGGCCGAACGGCGGGGCGTGCTGCTTAGCGTTTATCAGAATCGGCGCTGGGATTCCGACTTCCTCACCGTACGCAAGTTGATCGACAACAAGGCGCTGGGGCAGATCAGCCGGTTCGAGTCCAGTATCGAGCGCTATTCGCCACGCTCCGTAGGCAAGGCCAGCGGTGGTGGCATGCTGCGTGATCTGGGCAGTCATCTGGTGGATCAGGCACTGGTACTGTTCGGGCCGGTCGAGCGGGTGTATGCAGAATTGCAGTTCGCTACGCCGCAAGACGAACTGGACCACACGTTCTTCGTGTCCTTGAGGCACGCCAGCGGTGTGACTTCGCACCTGTCAGGCAGTTGTCTGCAAAATACCCCCAAGCCGCGTTTCAGGGTCAGTGGATCAAAGGGCTGTTACAGCGTCGAAGGGCTGGACGGTCAGGAGGAGGCTGCGTTTGCCGGCCTCACGCCACGGTCCGAGGGCGAGCGCTGGGGTGTCGAAGAGCATCGGCGCTGGGGCTGGTTCGAGCAGGGTGACCATCGCGAGCGTGTGCCTTCGGAGCGCGGTTGCTGGCTTGAGTTCTACCGCCTGTTGCAGAGCGCCGTTGACGAGCAGGGCGGTAATCCGGTTGATCCTCATGATGCCATCGCATCGGCACAGGTCATGGATGCAGCTCGCTTGAGCGCCAGTGAAGGGCGGGTTGTGGTGTTGTAATCATCGCGTGCCACGCTGCACATTCAAGCCTGCCATCGGACAAAGCCCGACGCCTGACAAGCGTCGGGCTTTGTCGTATGTGCAGCCGAATAAAAATGAAATGGAATAAAATTCTAAAATCAGTTGAATTGGAAAATATTTTCCAATAGAGTCTTTTTCAGGTTACCGACTATCGAATCACTCGGGCTTTGAAGGTATTTCAAGTCACGAGATGCACACCAACAAAAACAAAACAAAAGATAGGTACTGTCGATGAAAACCCCTACCTCTGGCCTCACCGCCAAGCGTTCTGCCACCTCTTCATTCTGGATTCGGACCATGGAGCGATTTCTCACAATCGTTGCCCGTGGCATGTGCGTGCAACACAAGGACGCGCAACTGTTCTGCATTCCTGGAGCGACCGGGATCCGCCTGTCACGCTGATTCGCTGCATCCGAACAACAATAATTTGGAGACAGATCCTCATGAAGACCAAGATTGCTTTGACCTCATTGGCCATGGCGCTGATGTTGGGCAGCGGTGCAGCTTTGGCCGATATCAAGATCGGTGTGGCCATGTCGCAGTTCGATGACACCTGGCTGACCTACCTGCGTGACGACATGAATGCCAAGGCCAAAGCCATGTCCACGACCGAGAAAGTGGACCTGCAGTTCGTCGATGCCCGCGCGGACGTCAACAAACAGCTCGACCAGGTCAAGGACCTGATCAACAAGAAAGTCGACGCCCTGATCGTCAATCCTGTCGACACCGCTGCCACTGCACGGATCACCAAGGACGCGGTCGCCGCCGGCATCCCGCTGGTCTACGTCAACCGCCGCCCTGACGATCCGAAACTGCCAGCAGGCGTCGCCACCGTTACGTCGGATGACATGGAGGCAGGTCGACTACAGGCGCAATACATCGCCGACAAACTGAAAGGCAAGGGCAGTGTCATGATTCTTCTGGGTGACCTGGCCAACAACTCCACGCAAAACCGCACCAAGGGCATCAAGGAGGTGTTGGCCAAGTACCCGGACATCAAGATAGATCAGGAGCAGACCGGCATCTGGCTACGCCAGAAGGGCATGGACCTGACCAACGACTGGCTTACCCAGGGCCGTAAATTCAACGCGGTGCTGGCCAACAACGATGAAATGGCCATTGGCGCGGCGATGGCGCTGAAGCAGGCAGGCGTGGATGTGGATAAAGGCAGCGTGTTAGTCGCCGGTGTCGACGGTACGCCAGACGGGCTCAGCGCCGTTACCAAGGGCGACCTCGCAGTCTCCGTTTTTCAGGATGCCAAGGGCCAGGCCGACGGGGCGATTGATGCCGCCGTGAAAATGGCGAAAAAGGAAAAGGTCGAGCCCCAGGCGATCATCATCCCTTATCGCCTGATTACGCCTGAAAACGTCGCCACCTTCAAATAACAGCAATCGGCAGGCCAGGGAGGATCGTTCCTCCCGCAGCCTGCCGCTTGAGGAGTTGTGATCATGTTCGGTTCAGCTACTGCCAACCCGCCCGCACAACGCGATCTGCCGTCCAGTGACAGCGATAGCCCGACGCCGGATGCCCAGCCGCCTTATCTGCTTGAAATCAGCCATATCAGCAAGGGCTTCCCCGGTGTCATCGCGCTCAACGACGTCCAACTGCGTGTGCGCCCTGGCAGCGTGCTGGCGCTGATGGGCGAGAACGGTGCCGGAAAGTCAACGCTGATGAAAATCATCGCTGGCATCTACCAGCCGGACTCGGGCGAAATCCGTTTGCGTGGCAAGCCGATTCGCTTCGAGACGCCACTTTCGGCCCTGCAGGCCGGCATTGCGATGATCCATCAGGAGCTGAACCTGATGCCGTTCATGAGCATCGCCGAGAACATCTGGATCGGTCGCGAACAGCTCAACGGTCTGCACATGGTCGATCACCGGGAAATGCACCGCTGCACTGCCGAACTGCTGGAGCGCCTGCGCATCAGGCTCGATCCCGAAGATCTGGTGGGCAACCTGAGTATCGCCGAGCGGCAGATGGTCGAGATCGCCAAAGCTGTGTCATATAACTCGGACGTGCTGATCATGGATGAGCCGACTTCGGCCATCACCGAAACCGAAGTCGCTCACCTGTTTTCGATCATCAACGACCTCCGCGCTCAGGGTAAAGGCATCATCTACATCACCCACAAGATGAACGAAGTCTTCGAGATTGCCGACGAAGTAGCGGTTTTTCGCGACGGCGCCTATATCGGCCTGCAGCGCGCCGAAAGTATGGACGGCGACAGCCTGATCACCATGATGGTGGGGCGTGAGTTGACCCAACTGTTTCCCGAGCGGGAAAAGCCGCCAGGCGAAGTGCTGCTTTCAGTCAGCAACCTGTGCCTGAACGGCATTTTCAAGGACGTGAGTTTCGATTTGCGTGCCGGAGAGATTCTTGGCATTGCCGGATTGATGGGGTCGGGCCGGACCAATGTGGCCGAGACCCTGTTCGGCATAACCCCCAGCGACAGCGGCGAGGTACGCTTTGATGGCGCTTCGGTACACATTGCCGACCCGCATCAGGCCATTGAGCTGGGTTTTGCACTATTGACGGAAGACCGCAAGTTGACTGGGCTGTTTCCATGCCTGTCGGTGATGGAAAACATGGAAATGGCCGTGCTCGCCAACTACGCCGGTAATGGTTTCGTGCAACAGAAGGCACTGCGTGCGCTGTGCGAGGACATGTGCAAAAAACTTCGGGTCAAGACCCCGTCACTGGAGCAGTGCATCGACACCTTGTCGGGCGGTAACCAGCAGAAAGCGTTGCTGGCACGCTGGCTGATGACCAACCCCAGAGTACTGATTCTGGATGAGCCCACCCGCGGCATCGACGTGGGGGCCAAGGCGGAAATCTATCGCCTGATCTCCCTGCTGGCCAGTGAAGGCATGGCCGTCATTATGATCTCTTCAGAGCTGCCGGAAGTCCTCGGTATGAGCGACCGGGTGATGGTCATGCACGAAGGCGAAATGATGGGGATCCTCGATCGAGGCGAAGCGACCCAGGAAAAAGTCATGCATCTGGCCTCCGGCCACAAGGTTCATTGAGTTCGCACTACAGGGCTCGGTAGAAGAAGAACAAAAGGGGAACGAACATGAGCAACGCGATTTCGCAAAACAAACCAGCCTTGGCACCGACCAGGAACAAACGGCGGCTGCCAACCGAGCTGAGTATTTTTCTGGTGCTGATCGGTATCGGTCTGATCTTTGAGCTGTTTGGCTGGATCGTCCGTGATCAGAGCTTTCTGCTCAACTCCCAGCGTCTGGTACTGATGATCCTTCAGGTGTCGATCATCGGCTTGCTGGCCATCGGCGTGACTCAGGTGATCATTACCACAGGCATCGACCTGTCGTCCGGTTCGGTGCTGGCACTGTCAGCGATGATTGCCGCGAGCCTGGCGCAAACCTCGGACTTCTCCCGGGCGGTATTTCCTTCCTTGACCGACCTGCCCGTGTGGATTCCGATCGTGGTCGGGCTCGGAGTCGGGCTGCTGGCGGGTGCCATCAACGGCAGCATCATTGCCATAACCGGTATTCCGCCATTCATTGCCACGCTGGGCATGATGGTCTCCGCGCGTGGCCTGGCGCGCTTCTACACCGAAGGTCAGCCGGTGAGCATGCTCTCTGACTCCTACACGGCTATCGGACAGGGCGCGATGCCGGTGATCATCTTTCTGGTGGTGGCGGTGATCTTCCACATTGCCCTGCGTTATACCAAGTACGGCAAATACACCTACGCCATCGGCGGCAACATGCAGGCTGCGCGTACTTCCGGGATCAACGTCAAGCGCCACCTGGTTATCGTCTATAGCATCGCCGGGCTGCTGGCCGGGCTGGCAGGGGTGGTTGCCTCGGCACGTGCCGCAACCGGGCAGGCCGGAATGGGCATGTCCTATGAACTGGACGCTATCGCTGCCGCAGTCATCGGCGGCACCAGCCTGTCCGGTGGAGTAGGGCGAATCACCGGCACTGTGATCGGTGCGCTGATTCTCGGCGTAATGGCCAGTGGTTTCACCTTTGTCGGCGTAGACGCTTATGTTCAGGACATTATCAAAGGCCTGATCATTGTAGTGGCGGTGGTAATCGATCAATATCGCAACAAGCGCAAGACCAAGCGCTGATATTCAATAATCTGCATCAAAGGGCCTTTTTCAGGCCCTTTTGTGCGTTGAATGTTGCAGGAACCGATTAGCTGTCAGCAGGTCAGAGCCTCATCAAGCAGCATGCTGGCCGGGTCTTTCGCCCGCATTTCAAGGGTTTTACGGCAATTGTTGTACAAAAATCCTTCAATTGTGTTGCCGAGCCCGCTAGCCGGCATTAGACTGCCGCCCCTCGTAAATTGAGTGCCAGGTGGCGCTTGGAGATTATTGGTTTGCACGGCAACGTCAAGCCGCTCCTCAATGCACGTTTTTTTATAGAGAAATAAATGACAAAGGAAAAGTTGCTGGCCATGTCGGCCGATGACTACATGAACGCCGAGCAGCACGCTTTCTTCGTCGAGCTGTTGCAGGGCATGAAGGTCGAGATCCACGAGCGAATCGAGCAGAGCCGTATTGCGATCGAGAGCCTGGACACGCCTGCCGACCCTGCAGACGCCGCTTCGGTTGAAGAGGAGCGTCACTGGCTGGTCAATGTGATCGACCGCGACCAGCGCATGCTGCCCCAGTTGGAAATGGCACTCTCGCGTATTGCCGACGATACCTTCGGCTGGTGCGATGACAGCGGTGAGCCAATCGGCCTGAAGCGTCTGCTGATCAGCCCGACCACCAAATATTGCATCGAGGCGCAAGAGCGCCACGAGCAGATCGACAAGCATCAGCGCCAGGCCTGATACGCAGGCAGCAGCTGAGTGACCGAACCGGGAGGCAAGCGATTGCCTCCCGGTTTTGTTGTGCCCGGAATTTGTCCAAAACGTATTGCTCGCTACGACCAACGGGGCATGGCATAAGGCCGTTATCTAGCGTTTAATAAACGTAATAATGATAAATACCGACGGGGTGACGCAGCATGGCCGAGAACCTATCCATGGCAGCCGGATTACCACTGGCCGATGCTCGCGGCGCTGCGTCGAAGTGGTGGGTGCCAGCGGTGCAAAGTGTCGTGTTGTGCCTGCTCTTCGCCGCCATGAGCGTTATCGGTTTGTCTCTTTATATCGTCATTCCCGCAGCGCTGCTGGTCGCCTGGCTGCCGCTTTTGTTGCGCAGAAGGCAGCCTGGCTTGCAAGTCGAGGCAAGTGACAGTGATATCGCGCTGCTGACCCGCGACCTGTCGCGCACCACTAGCCACAACGCACTGTCGGCCGCTCAGGTGGCATTTTCTGTCGGGCAACTGGCGGGCAAGGTGCAGTCGCAGTTGGGTGCTGCCGGACAGATAGTCAACAGCGCTGAACAGATGATTGCGACCGAGCAGCAGACTGCCCAGTTGAGTCAACAGGCATTGGTTGCAGCCAGTGAGGCGCGCCAGCGCAGCGAATCGGGAAGCGGCGTTCTGAATGAGTCCATCGAGCGCATGCACCTCTTGAGCAAGCGTGCTGTCGGCAGTCGTGAGTTGATCGAGGCGTTGAGCCAGCGCAGTGAAGAAATCCAGCGTGTGACGCTGGTCATTCAATCCATCGCCAGCCAGACCAACCTGCTGGCGCTCAATGCGGCCATCGAAGCTGCCCGGGCAGGTGAGCACGGGCGCGGTTTTGCGGTGGTCGCTGACGAAGTACGCGGGCTTGCGGGCCGTACTGCCAGTGCTACCGGGGAAGTCGGGCAGATGGTGGCCGATATCCAGCAACGCACCGCACAGGTGGTGGAGCAGATTCGCGAGCTGTCTTCTGATCTCGATGCGGGGGTCGAGCAGGTCGAGCTGACCGGACAGCATCTGGGCAATATCGCCCGGCTTGCGATTGAGGTGGAAAGCCAGGTCAGCGAAATTGCTCAAGGCGCGAGGAGCAACCAGGACCAGTTGGCCAGCCTGTTCGATGCTGTCGAGCACATGCGCAGTGATCTTGCCGTCAGTGATGAACAAACCCGGCAACTGGCCAAAGCCGCAGTACAGATGGAGGGGCAGGCCGAGACCATCAGCCAGCGGCTGGCTCAGGTCGGTCTGGATGACTATCACCAGCGTATCTACGACCTGGCCCGCGAAGGTGCGCGGCTGATCGCGGAAAAATTCGAGGCTGACATTGTGCAGGGGCGCGTCAGCCTGGATGACTTGTTTGATCGCAACTACAAACCCGTCCCCAATACCTCACCCACCCGCTTTACCACGCGTTTTGATCGCTACACCGATCAAGTATTGCCGGCATTGCAAGAACCGTTGCTTTCGCGCCATGAAGGTCTGGTATTCGCCATTGCCTGCACGCAGCAAGGGTATGTGCCGACGCACAACAACGCTTTCAGTCAGCCTTTGACCGGCGATGCGACGGTGGACAATGCGCGTAATCGAAGCAAGCGCAAGTTTGATGATCGTACCGGCATTCGCTGCGGCAGCCATCAACAGCCTGTTCTGCTGCAAACCTACACCCGGGACACCGGCGAACTGATGCACGACCTGTCTGTGCCTATTGTGGTCAACGGGCGACATTGGGGTGGTCTGCGCCTTGGGTACAAACCGCAAAGCCGCTGATTCTTTAAAACAGGCGGCTCAGGTTAGATCAAGTATTAAATAACCTGCCCGGTTGGTTTTTCTGTTTGGTGAAATTGCGGGTTCTGAAACCCGTTTGCACAAACGTGTAGGTGTTTGTTTATAAATAATAAATACCTGACGACAGAAGTTGTAGGAATACTCTGAATACACGCTGCATGACTTGACTGATCACCGTCTTTAAGCAAGCTGTTTAAATCAACGTTATTTACGTTTTGATTTAAGTGCGGCCTTTTCTTGGCCTGCCTCTAAGGATGGAAAAGATATGAACGATAAATGGAGTGCCGAACAAACAGCAGCAATCTCGGATGTGGTAACGCGGCGTGTTACCGCACGGATCGGAATTTTCTTCGACGGCACGGGAAATAATCGCGTCAACAGCCAGATCGGGGCTGACTGTCAGGCATTGATTGAAATGAATGGTGGTCAGCACATTAAAGAGTGTGCGGGTCGTCATGTTCATCCTGGCAGTAGTTATAGTAATGATCTGAGTAATATAGCCAGGCTGGTTGATCTTTATCGGCTGCAACGTGTCGCCGAAAATGACAGTGCAGGCTTGAATGTGTACTACCCGATCTATGTAAGCGGGGCGGGTACTACCTCCGGCGGGCGTGATTCGGTATGGCCGGGACAGAGTTTCGGCCGTGGCACCACTGGTGTGATATGCAAAGTGGAAAATGCATTCAGAAAGCTTGAAACGGTATTGAAGGCATTTCCACACGACAACCCGGATTGTGTACTGGAAGCGCTTGAACTGGACATATTCGGCTTCAGTCGAGGGGCTGCGTCGGCCAGGCACCTGGCCAACGAAATCCTGAAACAGCGGGCAGGAATGCTTGAGCCGATACTTCAAAGCCGCAAAGTCAGGCTGAGTGAGCATTTCAGCTGGCGCAACGGCAGTGTACAGCTCAAGGTTATCGGCCTGTTCGACACGGTCGCCGCCATCGGCAGTTTCAGGGATATGGGCAATACCCGGGACGCGAGCAACAGGAGGGTCAATCTGCACCTGCCGCCGGGTTGTGCCCAACAGGTGCTGCATCTGGTTGCTCGTGATGAATCACGGCGCAACTTCGCGCTTAACAGCGTCCTGCCGGAATGGCCGAAAGAAATCGTTTTACCCGGTGCCCATTCCGATATCGGCGGTGGTTATCCTCCTCAGATGGAAGAAAGCGTGTTGCTCACGCGTCCGCAAAGCAGCCTGGTCAACCGTGACAGCCCGTGTGAGGCGGCGCCTTGCTGGAAGAACGCCCAGGCCCTGTTAAGTACCATGAGCCGGGATGACTGGATCGACCCGCTGGACAGACAGGCATTTCTGAGGGTTCAGACCTGCGAAAGCAAATGTTACCCGTGCAGAAAAAACCTGAGTGGCATGAAAACGATCGTTGCTGCAGTGGGTATGAACCGCCAGGTCTTTGGTCACTTGTCGAGGGTGTCGTTACAGGTCATGCATGCACTGGCCTGTGATGAGGGGGTACCTTTCGACCCGGTGCCGAACAGCCCTGAATTTCAGCTTCCTCCCGAGCTCGAAGGCATTTCAGCCCGCCTGATCGATTATGCGCGAGGCGGGCCTTACTTACTGGACAGTCATGAAGAGCAGCTATTGCGCTGGCGCTATATCCATCAGTCTGCGCACTGGAACGCAGTGGTGGGCAGAATGGGCACCTTTAGTGACGCTGTTTTTGTGCATGCCCCGCAACCGGGTGGCAGGACATTGCACCCCAATGTCGGCCAGCCCGGTTATCCGCAATAGGAATCAACGCCCGAGTGGTTCACTCGGGCTTTTTGTGAAGGCGCACATTCAGTTCGTCGACCACCATCGCCCATTCGGCATCCTCATGCAGCTGCTCCTTGAGAAAGTCAGCCTGCCGCGGCGTCCAGAAGTCGGCATCAATCAGCTTTACGTCGTCAGGCAGGGGGTGGCTGGCGATGAACGCTTCGATGCTCTCATCGTCCGAATCCAGTGCCAATTGGGCGAACAGGTCGTTGATGGTCGTTGTAGTCTGTTCCATGTCATCTCCTCGCCGGGGGATATCCCCGTCTTCATCAGTTCTTATGGGAGTGGCCGACGCACGCAAGAGTTCGATGCATTTGGCCTTATGAGAAGATGGCCTTTTGTGCTCTGCCTACAAGTGATATGTTTCCAGTATAGCCGAATGCACATCGATCGCCTGGCTGGAACCCGTCCAGCCTTTAAGTCGTGGTCAAGCTGGCCGCCGGTTTCAGGGCTCCAGCGCTTTTGCGACACTGCAGTGTACAAAAGGTATATATCCCGTAGCTGCCATGAGCCGGTAGAATCCGCCACCCGCCTGCACAAGGTTTGCGGTGGCGCTTTCAGCGCTTCCGCGTGCAGCGTGCCGGAAAAAATCCGGTCGCTTGACGCGGTCTATGGATTAACCACTTTCTTGACTGCCCTGACATCAGGCAGCCTCATTTTTATGTTTGAGGGTTTGTACTTTGGCTGTAAGTAATCTGGATACCCATGCCTTGTTCGTGCTCGGCGATCTCCGCGCACAGTTGGTCAAGCAGTTTCAGTCCCGTTTTGTCTACATCACCGAGCAGTCAGCCGAAGGTATTTATATCGCTGAAATCGACACCGAAACCGCTCTGGTCGTCGACGACAAGCCGCGCCTGGAGCTCAAGGTGGGCGATCATTTCCGCGCGTCGGTATTGCCAAGCCGTGAAGGCGGCAAGCTCGAATTGAAATTCCGTGAAATCAAAATGACTGTGTATGGATTGGGCGAATATGCATTCGTCGATATCCCTGAAGGCCACGGAATTGTGTTCAAGGAAGGTCAGGCTGTGGTCATGGTGTTTGCCGCAAAAGAGCAGCTGCAGACCGGTATGAGCAAGGTTCTCAAAGGCGCAGTCGGCAAGGCCGCCAAATGGCGCAAGGGCGAGCTGACCTTCAAGGCCAGCGAGTAACGCTGGCCAGGCTGAAGATTCAGCCGCCTGCCGATTCTCCATTGCCAGTGCCGCTACTGACTTCTGCGGGCACATCGTCACCGGCCATGCGCTTGCGGAACAGCGCCGTACGTGCCAGCAGCAGCGTGGTCACAGGTACGGTGATTGCCAGCAGCACCGGAATCAGCCAGGCGTGAATCACCGGCTCTGCCTTCAGTGCAGAGAAATAGATGATCGACGCCAGCGCAACGCACCAGGCGCCCAGCGTCGACGCGAGGGCTGGCGGGTGCATGCGCTGGAAGAAGTCCTTGAGGCGCAGCAGCCCGAGGGCACCGGTCAAGGCAAACAGACTGCTGGCGATCAGCAGCCCGGCGGTCAGTATCTCAGCCCAGAAGGGCACGGTGTTCGGCAGTCCGGTCATTCGATCACTTCTCCGCGCAGCAGGAATTTGGCCAGAGCGAAGGAGCCGACAAAGCCGAACAGGGCAATCAGCATGGCGGCTTCGAAGTACGTGTCACTGGCGTAACGGATGCCGAGCACCAGCATCATCAGCATGGCAATGATGTACAGGTAGTCCAGCGCCAGCACCCGGTCCTGGGCTGAGGGACCCTTGAGCAGGCGCAGCAGGGTGATCACCATCGCCAGGGCGAAGATCAGCAGGCTGATCAGGATCGCGTTGTCGAGCAATGCACTCATTGAAAGATCTCCATCAACGGTCGCTCATAGGTGGTCTTGAAGTGTTCGATGAATTGCGCTTCATCCTCCAGATCAAAAACATGCATCAGCAGCACACTGCGATCCAGCCCCAGTTCCGACCATACCGTTCCGGGTACGACCGTGGTGACCATCGCCAGCGCGGCGAGGCCATGGGCATCGTGCAGGTCCAGCGGGATACGCACGAAAGCCGAGCGTGGCGGACGACTTTCGAGCCGCCATACGCTCAAACCGACCTGAAGATTGGACACCACCACATCCCACCCGACCAGGCACAGAAACTTCAGGATTGTGCCAGGTTTGCGGATGCGCACCGGCAGCGGGCGCAGTGGTGCCATCAGCAAGGGCGCGAGCAAGCCCAGCACCGCACCCAGTAGCAGGTGGCCGGGGCTGATCGACAGGTTCAGCACCAGCCACAACAGCCACAGTGCCAGAGAAAGCAGAGGAGCCGGAAACAGGCGCTTCATGGCTGCCCCTCCGAACTGATTTCCTGGCTGGTAGGGCCGGGTATCGGACGTGTGGCAAGGACCGACTGCACATACTGCTTGGGCTCATGCAGCGCGGCGGCGGTGTCCTGGGTATAGCGCAACAAGGGCTCGGCCTTGAACGTCAGCGCAACGCAGAGGCCCAGCAGGATAATGATCGGCAAGCATTCATTGCGTCGCAGCAACGGCGAAGGGCGCTCGTGTGGTGTCCAGAAGCGCTGTGTGCCAAGCCTGGAAAAAGCGATCAGCGACGCCAGCCCGGAGAAGATCAGCAGGCCGATCAGCATCCATGCCGGGGTCGAGAGCGCTTCGTCCTGCGCGACGTCCAGCCCCAGCGGGTTCATCAACGCGCTGAGCAGCGTGAGTTTGCCGATGAACCCCGATAGCGGTGGCATGCCGATAATCAGCAACGCGCAGGCGATAAAGCTCAGGCCCAGAAATGCCATGGTCATGGGTATGACCTGACCGACTACGACTTTCTGCTCGTCGTCCAGGTTGGTGCCGGGTGGCGGATGCAGCGACTCAAGGATGCGGGGCAGTTGATCCACGTCGTACTCCAGAGGGATCTCGTTGGCCGAGCGGGAACGCTCGACCAATTCGCCCAGCAGGAACATTGCGCTCAGCGCCAGCGTCGAGCTGACCATGTAGAACAGCGCACCCGAAGTCAGGCTCGGCTGGGCAAAACCGACCGCTGACAGCAGAATGCCCGCTGATACCAGTATGCTCAGGCTGGCGAGGCGCTCCAGGCGCTGGGCAGCGATGATTGCAATAGCAGCGGTGAAAATCGTCGCCATGCCGCCGTAGATCAACCAGTCGCCGCCGAAGAATGCCGAGGCCCCGGCCTGACCGGAAAACAGTAGTGTCCACAGGCGTAGCAGGGTGTAAACGCCCACTTTGGTCATGATCGCAAACATGGCCGCTACCGGCGCGCTGGCTGCCGAATAGGCCGGGACCAGCCAGAAGTTCAGCGGCCACATACCTGCCTTGGCCAGAAATGCCGTGGCCAGAATGGCAGCGCCTGCATGCAGCAGGCCCAGATCGGACTCTGCCACTTGCGGGATCTTGATCGCCAGATCGGCGAAGTTAAGCGTGCCGGTTACGCCGTAGATCAGCGCAGCGCCGATCAGGAACAGCGACGAAGCCAGCAGGTTGATCGAAATGTAATGCAGGCCGGTCGACACCCGCGCCCGGCCGGAGCCATGCAGCATCAAGCCGTATGACGCTGCCAGCAGCACTTCAAAGAATACGAACAGGTTGAACAGGTCGGCGGTCAGGAATGCGCCATATAGCCCCATAAGCTGGATCTGGAACAGTGCGTGGAAACTGGCACCGGCCCGGTCCCAGCGCGCCAGCGCGAACAACAGGGCGCAGACACCGATTATGCCGGTCAGCACCAGCATCAGTGCCGACAGGTGATCTACCACCAGCACGATACCGAACGGCACACCCCAGTTGCCTGGCAGGTAGACACCGATCGAACCACTGCTGCCGCTGTGCTGCACCCAGAGAAACAGCACCACGGAAATGCCCAGCCCGAGGATGCTGGAAAACAGATTGATACGTCCCTTGAGCGGCCGATGCTTTTCGCCCAGCCAGAGCATCAGCCCAGCGGTCAGCAAAGGCAGCAGGATCGGCGCAATGATCAGTTGATTCATCCAGCTCATGCCTTGGGCTCCCGGCCATCTACATGGTCGGTGCCGGTCAGGCCTCTGGAGGCGAGCAATACCACCAGAAACAGCGCGGTCATGGCGAAGCTGATGACAATGGCGGTCAGTACCAGCGCCTGCGGCAATGGATCAGTGTAATTGAGCAGGTCTTGGGGAATGCCGTCCTTGATGATCGGTTCTCTGCCGATGAACAGGCTGCCCATGCTGAAAATGAACAGGTTGACCCCGTAGGACAGCAGGCACAGCCCCATGACCACCTGAAAGGTGCGTGGGCGCAGGATCAGCCAGACGCCCGAGGCGGCCAGCACGCCGATGGCGATTGCAATGACTTCTTCCATCAGAGGATTCCTTGCGGGTTGGCAACGGGCTTGGGCAGTTGCGTCGGACGGTGGCTGCGCACCGACTGGTGAGCCAGTGCGGTAAGGATCAGCAGCGTCGAGCCAACGACCACGGCGTACACGCCGACATCAAAGAACAGCGCACTGGCAATGTGAATATCGCCCAGAACCGGCAAATCGACGTGCGCGGTGTGCGTGGTCATGAACGGATAACCCAGCACCATGGAACCGGCTCCGGTCAGAACCGCGCACAACAGGCCTGTGCCCATCCAGCGTAACGGGCGCAGGCTCATTTGCGCCTCGACCCATTGGGTACCTGCCACCATGTATTGCAGAAGGAACGCCACCGACATCACCAGACCGGCCACAAATCCGCCACCTGGCTGGTTATGACCACGAACGAACAGGTACATCGAGATGATGAAGGCAATCGGCAACAGTAATCGCACCAGCGCTGCCGGAACCATCATGAAACCGAGTGCGGTATCGCTGGCACTGCGCGGGTTAACCAGATCAGTCACCACGTCACGGGCCAGCAGGCGTTGCTGTGTGGGCAGCAGAATGCTTTCCTTCGGCGGGCGGAAGCGTCGCAACAGGGCAAACACTGTCAGCGCTACCGCCGCCAGCACGGTGATTTCGCCAAACGTATCGAAGCCGCGGAAATCCACCAGCATCACGTTGACCACGTTGGTACCACCGCCCTGAGGCAGCGCGCGGCTCAGGTAAAAGGACGAAATAGCGTTGGGTGTCTGACGGGTCAGCATGGCGTAGGACAATATCGCCATACCCAGGCCGACAAGAACCGCCAGCCCGAAGTCGCGTATTCGCCGGGTACGAGCGCGCAGGCGCGCGCTCAATGGGGCGACGTCTTCATTGCGTCGCGGCAGCCAGCGCAGACCGAGCAGGATCAGTACCGTCGTCACTACCTCCACGACCAGTTGAGTCAGCGCCAGATCAGGTGCCGAGAACCAGACGAAGGTGATGCAGGTCATCAGGCCGCAGACGCTGACCATGACCAGTGCCGCCAGACGGTGATACTTGCCTTGCCAGGCTGCACCTATTGCGCAGGCAATTGCGATAAGCCAAAGCGTGACAAACACCCCGGAGCCCGGAATCTTCGGGCGGTCGCCCCAGGTCAGGCCACTGAAATACATCGGGATGAAGCCGCCCAGTACGGCTGCCAGTACCAGCAGAAACAGTTGCGGCTGCAAGCGACGAGTGCTGACCTTGCGCTCGAAACGCCGCGCCCAGTGCATCATCACTACCTGGCTGCGTTCGAAAAAGCGCTTGCCGTTGAGTCTGCCCACCAGCGGCGGGGCAGTAATGCGCTCGTGCTTGAGAGGTTTGCGCAGCAATAGATACAGGATGATACCGCCAGCCATCGCCACCAGGCTCATGACCATCGGCAGGTTCCAGCCGTGCCAGATCGCCAGGCTGTATTCGGGCAATGTTCCGCCGACTACTGGACGCGCAGCGGCGGCGAGCAGGGGAGCGACCGATTGCGCCGGGAAAATCCCCACGATCAGGCACGTCAGCACCAGCAGTTCTACCGGCGCACGCATCCAGCGCGGCGGCTCATGCGGCAAGTGCGGCAGGTCCTTGGCCGCCGGACCGAAAAACACATCGACCGTGAAGCGCAGCGAATAGGCAACACTGAATATCCCGGCGATGGTCGCGATCACTGGCAAGGTAATTTCGACCCAGGCAGTGGCGGAAATGAACACGGTTTCGGCAAAGAACATTTCCTTGGACAGAAACCCGTTGAGCAGCGGCACGCCTGCCATCGATGCACTGGCGACCATCGCCAGTGTTGCGGTGTAGGGGAGCAGCTTCACCAGCCCACTGAGACGCCGGATATCTCGCGTTCCGCTCTCGTGGTCGATAATCCCGGCGGCCATGAACAGCGAGGCCTTGAAGGTAGCGTGGTTGAGAATGTGAAAGACCGCAGCTACCGCAGCCAGCGGGCTGTTGAGGCCCAGCAACAGCGTGATCAGGCCCAGATGACTGATGGTCGAGTAGGCCAGCAGGCCCTTCAGATCATTTTGGAAGATGGCCGCGTAGGCACCCAGAATCAGCGTGCAGGCACCTGCGCCGCTGACGATCCAGAACCATTGTTCAGTGCCGGACAACGCAGGCCACATTCGTGCCATGAGAAACACCCCGGCCTTGACCATGGTCGCCGAGTGCAGATACGCCGACACGGGTGTAGGGGCGGCCATTGCGTGGGGCAGCCACAAATGGAACGGGAACTGGGCGCTTTTGGTCAGCGCGCCGATCAGAATCAGGGTCAGTAACACCGGGTACAGGGCATGCGCACGAATCGCGTCGCCGGAGGCCAGGACACGGTCCAGGTCGTAACTGCCGGCCACATGGCCGAGGATCATCATGCCGGCCAGCAGCGCCAGCCCCCCCGCGCCGGTGACCATCAGCGCCATGTACGCGCCGCGCCGTGCATCGGCGCGGTGGTGCCAGTAGCCGATCAGCAGGAACGAGAACAGGCTGGTCAGCTCCCAGAAAAACACGATCTGAATCAGATTGCCGGACATCACCAGGCCGAGCATGGCGCCCATGAAAGCCAGGAAAAACGCGAAGAAACGCGGTACCGGATCATCTGGCGACATGTAGTAGCGGGCATAGAGCGAGACCAGCGCACCAATGCCCAGCACCAGCATCGAAAACAGCCAGGCGAAGCCGTCGATACGCAGAACGAAGTTCATCCCCAGGCTCGGCAGCCAGAAGTACTCTTCGCGAATAACGCCGCCGTCGGCGATCTGCGGGAACCACAATGCCATCTGGATAGCGCCGATGAGGGCGACCAGACCGGCCAAAAACGATTCTGCGTTACGCGCGTTGTGCGGCAAAAAGGCCGCCAGACAGCTGCCGATGAAAGGCAGAAGCAGTAGAACTATCAGGGACATAGGCTTCTAATCTGCAGGGGAATGTCAAGCATCATACGTGCCAGACACCCCGACACCAAAGGGACTGTTTCCGAAATTTCCTACAAAAAGTGTCTGCTGTTTTTAAGACAGCAAAAAGTTGTCACGGGACATGTGTTTCACGGCGCACAATAGCCGCCGTTCACTCGGCTTTGCGCATGCCATCTTCTTCAGCAAGGCTCTGTTCACCGGGGGCAGAACGCCGCTTCATTTCGCTGACGATCACCCCGGCCACAATCAGTGCTGCGCCCAGCAGGGCGATACCCGGCAAGCGCTCCCCGGCAAGTCTTCCGACAATCCCGGCCCAGACCGGTTCACCGGCATAAATCACGGTGGCGCGTGTAGGCGAAACACTTTTCTGTGCCCAGTTCATGGCAATCTGGATCGCCGCACTCATGGTCCCAAGTCCCACGGCACTGAGCACCAGCAACCAGGAAAAGTCCGGCAAGTGTTCCTCGGTTGGAACGATCATCAGAAATGCCAGCGCTGAAGCAGTGGCCAGTTGCACCACCGTGACTCGACGCACATCGACCTCACCGGCATAGGCGCTGATCATGATGATCTCGGCGGCAATGGCCACCGTGCTGATCAGCGTCACGATTTCGCCGGAACTGAGTTGCAGGGATGCGCCTTGCGGCCCCGCTACCAGCATCAGCCCGGTGAAAGCCAGGATGATGCCCAGTGTCGGCATCAATCCTGGTCGTCGACCGAGTACCAGCCATTGCAACAAAGGCACGCAGGGCACGTAGAGTGCCGTGATGAACGCGGACTGGCTGCTGGGGATAGTCTGCAGTCCGATCGTCTGCAAACCGTAACCGAGCATGATCGCGGTGCCGATGAAGACGCCCGCCTTGAGTTCGAGGAAGGTAAGACCGCGCAGCACCTTTATTGAAAACAGCGCTACGATAAGCGCTGCGGCGGCAAAGCGCAGGCCGACGAAGAACATCGGCCCGCTGACGGTCATCGCATGCTGGACCAGCAGAAAGGTGCCTCCCCAGAGCATGGTGATCAGAATCAGTACGGCTTCTGCCTTGCTGATGCGGGGTATGCGGCTGATAGACTTCATGTCAGCTCCTGGTTCCTGTTAATTGCCATGCGCGCGGTGAAAGGCGGAACAACCTGACAGTGTCCCTGGGCTGGGCAGTATAATGCGCAACGGTTTGATGTGAGCACCTGCATGCACAAAGAAAACTCCCAGCGCCCTCCGGTGCTGCAGCACGTCAGCCAGAACGTCCGGCGTCTGCGTAACAGTGCGGACCTCAGCCAGACGGCTCTGGCGGAAAAGTCCGGAGTCAGCCGACGCATGCTGGTCGCTATCGAGGCCGGCGAAAAAAACGTCAGCCTGGCGACACTCGACCGCGTGGCCGAAGCCTTGGAAGTGGCGTTCAGCGACCTGATCCAGGCACCTGAAAATCGTGATTACAGCCGCATCAATGAGCTGGCATGGGCCGGTACGATCGTCGGCAGCAAGGCGGTGCTGCTGGCCAGGGCCGTTGCCCGGCGCGAGGTGGAGTTGTGGGAATTCTGCCTGCAGCCTGGGGACGCCTATGTCTCGGAGGCCGATCCCGATGGCTGGAGTGAACAGGTCTACGTCGTCGAAGGGCATCTGACGTTGCGCTTTGCCGACCCTGCGGCCGTGCAGCAGGTCGGGGCGGGCGAGTTCTTCATGTTTCCCAGCAACCAGCCGCACCGCTACTGCAATGACGCCGATGTGCCCCTGCGCTTCGTGCGTAATGTCGTGCTCTGACCTTTCCGATTCTTTATCGCAACTCGACCGAGGCGCTGTTCGATGACCGAAGATTCCCACCAGACGGCTGACATTCTGATCATCGGCGGCGGTCTGAGCGGCACCATGCTGGCGGCGCAACTGTTGCGCAGACCGGGCCAGCGCCGAATCCTGATTATCGAAACCCGCAGCGAACTCGGCCGGGGCGAGGCCTACAGTGCGACGGAGCCGGGCCATACACTCAATGGCAACGCTGCGCGGATGAGCGTCGATCCGGATAATCCGGATGACCTCACCCAGTGGCTGACTGACTATCTGGCCGCCGGGGGCTGGCCTGAAGCTTATGAGCAGAGGGTCCCGGTCGCCGAACTGTTTCCGCCACGCGGTGTGTTCGGGCTTTATGTTCAGCAGCGACTGCGTGAAGCCCTAAGCGCTGCTGAAGCCTTTGGCTCGACCGCCGTGCATGTGCCTGGCGAGGCAGTCGACCTGCAGGTCCATGAAGGTGGGGTCAGTGTCTCGCTGGCTGACGGCCGTAAGTTGCGCGGTAGCCGTGCCGTGCTGGCGACCGGCATGTACGCGGCTTCACGCACCCCGCGACGCGATTCGAACGAGCTGAACACGGCAGCGCTGGACCCTTGGGATGTGGCGGTGATGAAAAAGCTTGATCCGCAGTCAAAGGTGCTGATCATCGGTTCGGGGCTGACCATGGTCGATGCGCTGGTCTCACTGGAAAAGGCCGGGCACCGCGGGCCGATTCAGATCTATTCCCGGCATGGCCTGCTGCCCCATGTGCGGCGCCAGCCACCGGAATGGTCTGATTTCCTGGCGCAGGACCCGAGTATCCGCAGCACTCGCCAACTGGTAAGCAAGGTGCGCGAGCAGTGCGAGCTGGCCATCGAAAGCGGCATTGACTGGCAGGCCCCGCTGGACACCGTGCGCGCCAACGTTGGCAGGCTGTGGAATCAGGCCAGTGACAGGCAGCGCCGCCAGTTTGTCCGTCATGTACGGCCATGGTGGGAGAGTCATCACCATCGCTCGCCGCCACCCAGCGCCGCACTGCTGGCGCAACTGATCAGGCAAGGTCGGCTGAGCATTGACGCCGCTTCGTTGCAGGCTGTTGCGAGCCTGCCGTCAGGCCAGGTGCAGATCAGCGTGCGTCGGCGCGGTGATAGCGAACCGACGCAGATCGTTGGCGATGCCTTGATCAACTCTACCGGCATCGAGTACGACTGGCGACGCGTGGATCGCCCGTTGCCTCGGCAATTGCTGCTGCGAGGTTTGATTCAGCCCGGACCGCTGGCGCTGGGCATTGCTGCCGACGCCGGTGGCGCGGTGCTGGACGCGCAAGGTCGCTGCTCGTCACGCCTGTTCGCCATGGGCCCGCCACTGCGCGGCATGTGGTGGGAAAGCACCGCAGTGACCGACGTGGCGATTCAGGCCAAGGCTCTGGCGATGCGTTTGTCGTGAAGTGCCGCGTGATCAGGAGAGGACGCAGAGCGTCCAGAAAGGCATACCCACGCGGAGCATGGGCACGATAGCGTTCCTGCGGACAGCGCTCATTCCTCACGCTCCAGCGTGGGAATGCCGTTCATGACGCTCCGCGTCATCGGTCTGGATCTTCACACCGACAAATGCAGCATCCGGTCGCCCTGTATATTTTCACCCGGCCTGCGTTTGTTGACCGCCAGCTCACCGATCTTGATCAGACGAGTGCGCGTCACGTTGCGGGTCAGGCCCAGCAGGCTGGCGGTGTGTACCTGGTTGTGATGGCAGTAGCGATACGCGGTCCTGAGCAACGTGTCTTCGACCTTCTCGTGCAAGGCACCTGCCTGTTCTTCAAACAGCTTTTGGAACGCCCGATTGAGCAACTGTTCGGCTGACTCGTCAGCCGGATTCTGTTCGTCCTGACGCTCGATCCTCAGGTTCGACAGGCGCAGGTCGTCACGCTGAATAACTCCGTCGCGGCAGACCAGCAAGGTGTGATGAATAACGTTTTCCAACTCGCGAATATTGCCCGGCCAGCTGTAGGTCTTGAGCTTGTGCTCGGCTTCGGCGCTAATGCGCACCGGGCCATGGCGCAGACGCTGGCTGTAGACCTCTATGAAATGCCGGGCCAGCGGCAGGATATCGCCGGGCCGGTCGCGCAGCGGGCTCAATTCCAGATTGACCACGTCCAGCCGGTAGTAAAGGTCCTCGCGAAAATGCCCGGCATTGATGGCTTTTTCCAGTTGTACGTTGGTGGCTGCGAGCACCCGCACGTCAATCGGCACGCTCTTGCGCGAGCCCAGGCGGACCACTTCACGTTCTTGAAGTACGCGCAGCAGCTTGACCTGGAGAGTCATGGGCAGGTCGCCGATTTCATCGAGAAACAGCGTGCCGCCATTGGCCTCTTCGAACCAGCCGGCCTTCGCGCTGATCGCGCCGGTGAAGGCGCCTTTCTCGTGGCCGAACAACTCGGCCTCGATCAGGTTCTCGGAGAATGCTCCGCAGTTGACCGCCACGAACGGTTTGTCGCGACGGGCACTCAGTTCGTGGACGTGCCGTGCCACCAGTTCCTTGCCAGTGCCGGTTTCACCAATGATCAGTACGCTGGCATCGCTGGGCGCCACCTGGCGTACGTGAGCGAGCAGATCCTTGGATTTGGGGTCCTCGAATACCTGCGCAGTGGCTCTGATCGAGGTCGCCAGCGCAGGCGAGTGCGGTAAGGTCAGCAGTTGCCCTGACATCACTTGGCCTGCGGGGGCAGATCGTTGGCGATCATTTCGCCGAACGGGCCCGTCAAATTGGTGATGCCGCGCCCGGCGAGGCTGGCGTAAGGCTCAGGCAGCAGCGGGAAGACCAGTTCGGCAAAGCGGTACGCTTCTTCCAGGTGCGGGTAGCCCGAGAAAATGAAGCTCTCGATGCCCAGGTCTGCGTATTCCTTGATGCGTGCCGCGACTTCCTGCGGGTTGCCGACCAGTGCCGTGCCAGCACCGCCACGAACCAGACCCACGCCCGCCCACAGGTTAGGCGCGATTTCCAGGTTGTCGCGGCGTCCGTCATGCAGCGCAGCCATACGGCGTTGACCTTCGGAATCAAAGCGCGAGAAAGATTTCTGGGCCGCAGCGATGGTTTCGTCGCTGATGTGTTCGATCAATGTGCTGGCGGCTTTCCAGGCTTCTTCACTGGTTTCGCGCACGATGACGTGCAAGCGAATGCCGAACTTTACGGTACGACCTTTGCGGGCTGCCCGTTCACGCACATCGGCCAGCTTTTGGGCCACAGCTGCCGGAGGTTCGCCCCAGGTCAGGTAAACGTCCACCTGATCGGCCGCAAGGTCATGCGCGGCATCGGAAGAGCCACCAAAGTACAGCGGCGGATAGGGCTTTTGAATCGGTGGATACAGCGCTTTGGCATTCTGCACGCGCAGGTGCTTGCCTTCGAAGTCGACTGCTTCGCCCTGTAATACGCGACGCCAGATCTTCAGGAATTCGTCGGTGACTTCATAGCGTTCGCTGTGATCGAGGAAGCTGCCGTCGCCACGGTTCTCGTCCGGGTCGCCACCAGTCACCACGTTGATCAGCAGTCGGCCGCCGGATAAACGATCCAGCGTGGCCGCCATGCGTGCCGAGACGGTAGGGGAGATGATTCCCGGACGGATCGCCACCAGGTACTTCAGACGCTCGGTCAATGGCACCAGTGCCGAGGCGATGACCCACGAGTCTTCGCAAGAGCGACCGGTCGGAATCAATACCCCGTAATAGCCCAGGTCATCGGCGGCCTGCGCCACCTGTTTCAGGTAATTGAGGGTGACGGGACGTGCGCCCTTTGTCGTGCCCAGATAATGGCCGTCGCCGTGAGTCGGAAGAAACCAGAAAACGTTCATGACAAATCCTTGGGAGTGATCAGCTAAGTGAAAGCTGACGGGACCAACTGTTGATTCGCAGACAGTTCGCCAACAGCGTTCGGGGTGGGGCCATTTATAGAACGTCTGATTTATTCCGCAAAAGAACGTTAAACCATATTTTTAGATCTTAAACGCATATGTGACTTGAAAAATCCTGCTTCTCTTTGCGCGAACCCCTCTACTACAAGGCTTTGACGGCTGTAAGCATCCCGTTAATACAGTTCGCACCAAAAGCCAAAACGTTGACAGTCAGATTGCCAAGATGAAAAACGGGCTGCGCCTGCGCGGATTTTCCGGCACTCGTCAGGCTGTCGAAACTTTTGTTCGACCGGTCCAGTCACTTTTTCAGGATCAACAGGAGTCAGACCATGGCAAGGGCAATCTGGAAGGGCGCAATCAGCTTCGGGCTGGTGCATATACCGGTCGCATTGGTGTCGGCGACAACGTCAACCAGTGTCGACTTCGACTGGCTCGATAAACGCAGCATGGACCCGGTCGGCTACAAGCGGATCAACAAGGTCACCGGCAAGGAAGTCACCAGCGAAAACATCGTCAAGGGCGTGGCGTACGAGAAGGATCGCTATGTGGTGCTCAGCGAGGAGGAAATTCGTTCCGCGCACCCCAAATCGACGCAGACCATCGACATATTCGCCTTTGTCGACAGCCAGCAGATTCCTTTGCAAAACATCGACACGCCTTTTTTTCTGACCCCGGATAAACGCGGCGAAAAAGTCTACGCGCTGCTGCGCGAAACCCTTGTCGACACCAAAAAGGTGGCGCTGGCCAATGTCGTGCTGCATACCCGCGAACACCTGGCGGCGGTCATGCCGCTGGAGTCGGCGCTGGTCATGGTGATCCTGCGCTGGCCTGCCGACGTGCGTGAGCTGGACACACTGGAACTGAGCGACGCAGTGACGGACGTACAGTTGAACAAAAGTGAACGCGACATGGCCAGGCGTCTGGTCAAGGACATGAGCGCCGACTGGCAGCCTGAGCAGTACCGCGACACTTTTCAGGACAAGATCATGCACCTGGTCAAAACCAAGGCAGACGAAGGCGAGATCGAGGATGTCGAGACGGATCCGGCCGAGGAAGAGCGCAAAAGTGCCGATGTCATTGACCTCACCGACTTGCTGCGACGCAGCCTGGCGGGCAAGGGTGGCGCCAGTAAAGGCAAAGCGAGCAAGCCCGCAGCAAAAGAAAAACCTGCTGACAAGGCCGCGGCCAAGCCCAAGCGGCCCGCAGCCCGCAAGAAAACCAGCAAAGCCTCTTGAGCCAGACGGAGACACCGGACATGGCCAAGCCCGCCAGTGAATACACGCGCAAGCGCAATTTCGCCATCACCTCCGAGCCTGCCGAAAGCACGCGCAAAGGCAAGTCTTCGTCCAAGGCCAAGGCGCTGGGTTTCGTGATTCAGAAGCATGACGCACGCAACCTGCACTACGACTTTCGACTGGAGCTGGATGGCACGCTCAAGAGCTGGGCGGTGCCCAAAGGCCCGAGCCTGGACCCCAAGCAAAAACGTCTGGCGGTGCATGTTGAAGACCACCCGCTGGACTATGCCGATTTTGAGGGCAGCATCCCGAAAGGGCAGTACGGCGGCGGTGATGTGATTGTCTGGGACCGTGGCGTCTGGCAGCCGCACGGTGATCCGCAAAAAACCTATGAGGAAGGCAAACTCAAATTTACCCTGGTCGGCGAGAAGCTCAGCGGCGACTGGGCGCTGGTGCGCACGCGGCTCACGGGCAGCGGCAGCAAGGAGCAGTGGCTGCTGATCAAAGAAAAGGACGCCATTGCGCGACCTGCCGCCGAATATGACATCACTCTGGAGCAGCCGCAGAGCGTGATCAGCGGCGCGCACCTAGGGGCAGGGCGTGCAGCGCCAGCGAAGCCAAAAGCCAGCGCCGCAAACGAAAAAGCCAAAGCCGGTGCAGCGAAGCCTGCGCGCAAGCCCGCGCAAAAGAAGTCGAAAACGGTTTTCCCGGAAACCCTTTCGCCGCAACTGGCCACGTTGGTAGATGCACCGCCAGCGGGTGACTGGCTGTATGAGATCAAGTTCGATGGCTATCGCATTCTGACCCGCATTCAGGGCGACGAAGTGCGCCTGTTCACCCGTAACGGCCACGACTGGACCGAACGGCTGCCCGAGCTGGTCAAGGCGCTCAAGGGCCTGAAATTGCAAAACAGTTGGTTCGACGGCGAAGTAGTGGTTCTCGACGAGCAAGGGTTGCCCGACTTTCAGGGGTTGCAGAATGCCTTTGACGCAGGGAACAGCAAAAACATCCTGTATTACCTGTTCGATATGCCGTTCCTGAGTGCGGAGGATCTGCGTGAAGTACCCCTTGAGCAGCGCCGCGACGCCTTGAAGCAAGTGCTCGACGCCCAGCGCAGTCGCTTGCTGCGTTATTCGGATGCGTTTCAGGCCGGGCATCAGGATATTGTGGAAAGCGCTGCGGCAATGGGCCTGGAAGGTGTCATCGGCAAGCGGGCCGGCAGTGTTTATATCGGCAAGCGCAACGCCGACTGGATCAAACTCAAATGCCGGTTGCGTCAGGAACTGGTGATCGTCGTCTACACCGCCCCGCAAGGCAGCCGCTCGGCCTTCGGAGCCTTGTTGCTGGCGGTCAATGAGGGCGATGAAGGACTGGTCTATGCCGGGCGGGTGGGCACCGGCTTCAGTGAGGTGACGCTTGAACAGCTTTATCAACAACTCAAACCGCTGCAGCGCAAGGATTCACCTCTGGCGAAAAAGCTGACCTCGGCTCAGGCCCGTGGCGTGCAGTGGGTAGAGCCGCAACTGGTCTGTGAGGCGGAGTTCGCCCAGTGGACCCGCGAAGGCATTGTGCGACAAGCCGCATTTGTCGGGTTGCGCAGTGACAAGCCTGCCAGTGAGGTGGTGCGCGAAGACGCTCAGCCCGCCAGGGTTGCCAGCCAGACCCGGACGCAATCGACATCGGCAGCGCCGCGTTCAGGCAAGAAAACCGCTGCCGGCAAAGGCAAAGTAGACGTTGCGGGCACCGGCATCAGCCATCCGGATCGGGTGATCGACAGCAAGACCGGCACCAGCAAGGTCGAACTTGCGCAGTTCTACGCGTCTATTGCCGAATGGATTCTGCCGTATCTGAACAAGCGTCCTGTGGCATTGTTGCGTTGCCCGGAAGGCATCGACGGCGAGCAGTTCTTCCAGAAGCACGCCGAGCATCTTGCGATTCCACACATCAAACAGCTGGATCGTGCTCTGGACCCCGGGCATGCCGCGCTGATGGAGATCGATTCATTGCAGGCGCTGGTCGGTGCCGCGCAAATGGGGGCCATCGAGTTGCACACCTGGGGCGCTACGCGTGACAGGATCGAAACGCCGGATCATTTTGTACTGGACCTTGATCCCGACCCGGCGCTGCCCTGGCGCAGCATGATCGAAGCCACGCAAATGGTGCTCGCCGTGCTGGAGGAACTTGGGCTGGAAGCTTTTCTCAAGACCAGCGGCGGCAAGGGCATGCACATCATCGTGCCATTGGCGCGGCAGGCTGACTGGGACACGGTTAAAGCCTTCTCCAAGGCTATCGCCGAATTCGTCAGCCGTCAGTTGCCCGAACGCTTCACCGCGACCATGGGGCCGAAAAACCGGGTAGGGAAAATTTTCATTGATTACCTGCGCAACAGCCGTGGCGGAAGCACCGTGACTGCATATTCGGTGCGCGCCCGGCCAGGTTTGCCGGTCTCGGTGCCGATTGCTGTGGATGAACTGGCAGGCCTGAAATCCTCGGCGCAGTGGGACATCACCAACCTTGCGCAGCGTTTAAAGAAACTCAAGGCCGACCCGTGGGCAGGCTACAGCAACCGCCGCAAAATCACGCAAAAGATGTGGAAGCAGTTGGGGGCGAAACGGCCCTGACACACCCTGTTTCTTTGGTTGTATGGCCGACATGCCAGGCATGTCGGCCTCAGGCTTGAGGGTCAGAGTATCCGGTACAGCAATCGCTCGACCCGCACACGGCTGACGCGCTTGAGGAATTTGCGTACCCCTTCGGGATAATTGGCCAGTGTGTCGAGTTCGTCGTACTGGTTGACGCGTTGGGTGTTGCGCATCAAATGGGCGATTTCCGCCTCGCGCGTTTCGCTCCACTGGCCCTGCGGATCATCGATCAGCAAGGCGTTTTCCAAATCAAGATTGAAGGCGCGAGGGTTCAGGTTGTTGCCTGTCAGCAGCGTATAGCGCTGATCGACCCAGATGCCTTTGAGGTGGAACGTATTATCGCCGTGTTTCCACAGGTGCACGTTGAGGCGGTTCTGCGCGATTGCCTTCTGATGCTTGTGGGCAAAGCGTCGCAGGCTGATTTCATACAGATAGGGCAGGGCCGAGATCACCTTGAACGGCTCGTCCGGGTCGATGAAGAAGTCGTTGGCGGTTTTGTCACCAATGATGATATCGACCTGCACACCGCGCTTGAGCGCCCGATTGATTTCGCGGGTGACCGCCACCGGCAGGTTGAAATACGGCGTGCAGATGGTCAGCTGGATCTTGCTCGAGGCGATCAGGTCGCAGATGGCACGATTCAGATTGTTACGCGGCCCGACGCCCAGCAGCGGAATCACCCGCAGCTCGCCGTTTTCCTTTTCGCCTGCTGAAGTGTCGTACGCAGCGCGTTTCAGGTCCGCACGAAAAGCGCGAATCTCGCTGCGAATGCTGCGCGAGCCAGGTGGCGATTGCAGGTCGAGGCGGTGCACCGCCGGTGAGGGGAGTATTTCGCGCTGCACCAGGTTCTGGAAAGCGTCGGCCAGTGGCGCACTTTCGATCAGGTGGTAACGGTCCAGACGGTATTTGTCGAGCTTGTGCAGGTAGACGTTGTTGATGCTTGCGCCACTGTAGATCACACAATCGTCGATCACGCTGCCCTTGAGGTGCAGCACGCCGAATAGCTCACGGGTTTGCACCGGCACGCCGTAGATCGGCACTTCTTCATCGTATTCAAGGTTCTGCGCCTGATACCAGGTCGAGTTGCCCGGTTGCCGCCCGGCACCGATCAGACCCCGCTGCGCGCGGAACCAGTCAACCAGCACCACGACATCCAGCTCGGGCCGTGCAGCCTTGACCGCGTACAGTGCGTCGAGGATCTCCTGACCAGCTTCATCCTGTTGCAGATACAACGCGATGATATAGATGCGCCGGGTGGCCGAAGCGATCCTTTCCAGCAGACAGCGCCGATAGTCGGCGGCAGAAGGAACAATGGAGATTGCACCGCTTGGCAAGGCAAAACCACGAAGTGCTGCCAGTGTCGAGCGTCGGAAAGTGGATTGCATAGGCCTCTCGATGGGAAAACCAATAGCGTACGAGCTTACACGAGAGTCGCACTCAGGTGGCTGTCCCCTACCTGTTTCAAAGCATTGCTGTGTGAGACGTAGCGATGAGCGTTGGTTATGTGACGCCCTGCACACAAATTAATGATAAGCATTCCCAGTAACATATGGTAGCATTTCGCATCCACTGAGTCGGTCATCTCCAGGAAGGTTTCTTCCGATCTCGCTCATCTCGTCAGCAGGACCTTTTCATGCACATCCCATCGATCCCGATGCGCCTCACGTTGCTCGCATTTTGCTGTTCCATTGGTTCTCCGGCCTGGGCCGCTACTGCTGCCGCCAGTCAGCAGGAAGGCCCGATGGTTCTCGGAGAGACCGATATCAGTGCCGACAAGGCCGACCCGCACGCGCTACCGCCCGTGTACGCAGGAGGGCAAGTGGCTCGCGGCGGGCAGTTGGGTGTTCTGGGCAATGCCGACGTCATGGACGTGCCGTTCACCATGACCAGCTACACCGAACAATTGATCGAGGACCAGCAGGCTGAAGACATCGGCGATGTGCTGCTCAATGATGCATCGGTTCGCCAGTCAAGCGGCTATGCCAACGCCTCAAAGATCTTCGTCATTCGTGGCCTCAAACTGACTACCGATGATATTTCCTACAACGGCCTTTACGGCGTGCTGCCACGCCAGATCATCTCCACCGATGCGCTGGAACGGGTTGAGGTTTTCAAAGGCCCCAATGCCTTCATCAACGGCGTAACACCGACCGGCTCCGGTATTGGCGGCGGCGTAAACCTGCAACCCAAGCGCGCTCAGGACACGCCGACACGGCGTTTTACCACCGACATCAGCAGCGACGGCCGGGTCGGCGAGCACCTGGACCTCGGCCAGCGCTTTGGCGAAGGCAATCGATTCGGCGCACGCCTCAACCTGTCTCAGCGCGAAGGCGAGACCGGCGTTGAAGACGAAGAGCATCGCAGCAAGCTGTTCGCGCTGGGGCTTGATTATCAGGGTGACAACTTCCGTCTTTCCGGCGATTTTGCCTAGGGTCTGTTCCCGTTTCGACGTAACCCATTGATCTCTATGAGAACAGGCCCGTATTGTTGGAGTTCTCACACAACACCAATACGAGCCTGCAATGCCCCGATTAATGCTCAGTGATGAGCACTGGCCGAAGCTTCGAGAAATTTTGCTGCACGAATCGATCTACAACAAGCGAGATTTGCGCACCACGGTTGAAGGCATGCTGTACCGCATGCGTGTGGGTTGCCCTTGGCGAGACCTGCCGAAAGCGTTTGGAAACTGGAGCAAGGTCTACAAGCGGTTCAATGCCTGGTCTGCTTCAGGCAAGTGGGTCAAGGTGCTTGAGGTGCTGATGACCGATCCTGACATGGAGTGGGTTTTCATTGATGGCAGTTATGTAAAGGCTCATCAGCACAGTGCAGGTGCTGCCAGCACGCAGGACCAGGCCATCGGAAAAAGCCGAGCCGGTAACACCAGCAAGATTCACCTGGCTGTAGACGCTTGTGGGCTGCCCATTGCATTTGACGTGACCGGAGGCCAGACCAATGATTGTTCGCAGGCGGCCTCGTTGATTGCCAAGATGCCCAATGCAGAAGTGATCATTGCGGACAAGGGCTACGACACTGAAGCGATACGCGCTCAGGTCGAGCAGCAAGGCAGCAAAGTGGTGATTCCACGAAAGCGCAATTCTCTGAAAGGGAACGCAGATCTGGACAAAGGGTTATATCGCAATCGACATCTCGTAGAAAACGCCTTTGCCCGGTTGAAGCATTTCCGGGCGGCGGCTTCTCGGTTCGACAAACTCAAGAGAAACTATGAAAGCGTCATAGCAATGGCCTGCGCTTTTCTGTGGCTGCCAATGTGAAACGGGAACAGACCCTACCAGAAGCAGCGCATCAATCAGAATCGCAACATGGTGTTCGTTGGCAGTGGCCTGACCCGTGTGCCGCATGCACCGGATGCCGACACCAATTACGCGCCGAACTGGACCTGGACCGAAACCGAAGACACCTTCGGCATGAGCCGGGCCGAATACGACCTCAACGATGACTGGACGCTGTACGCCGCAGCCGGTGCCAAGCACACCCGTGAAAACGGTATCTATGGCTCGCCGACTATCAATGACGCCGCAGGCAACATCACGGCGTCACCGTCTTCCATTCCGCATGACGAAGACAACAAGACAGCCATGGCCGGCATCAACGGCAAGCTGCAGACCGGCGCGGTCAGTCACAAGGTCAACTTCGGTCTGTCCGGCATCTGGACCGAGCAGCGCAGTGCCTACCTGTTCGACAGTCCGGCTGGCAGCAACCTGTACAACCCAGTGGAAACAACACGTCCTGCGCTGGACAGCTTCTCGGGTGGCGATCTCAGTGACCCCGGTATCGTCGGCAAGAGCCGTATGCGCAGCGTAGCGTTCTCCGACACGCTGGGCTTTTTCGATGATCGCCTGCTGCTGACCGCAGGCCTGCGTCGCCAGCAACTGCGCGTCCAGGGCTACGACTATGGCAGCGGCCCGCGCAACGCACTGTATGACGAGGCAATCACCACGCCGGTCTACGGGCTGGTGTTCAAGCCTTGGCGCTATGTGTCGTTCTATGCAAACCGCATTGAAGGCCTTGCGCAGGGGCCGACGGCGCCGAGCACCGTGACGATCAACCCTGGCGAGGTGTTCGCGCCGGCGCGTTCAAAACAGATTGAAGCGGGCGTGAAGCTGGATATGGGTACTTTCGGCGCAAGCCTGGGTGTATACCGTATCGAACAACCGACTGATGGCTACCAGATTCAGGATGGCAGCGGAACGCGCTACGTCCGTGATGGCGAGCAGCGCAACCGTGGCGTGGAAATGAACGTGTTCGGCGAGCCCGTCAGCGGCCTGCGTCTGCTGGCCGGTCTTACTCTGATGGACACCGAGGTGAGCGGCACGTCGGGTGGCAGCAACGATGGCAACAGGGCCATTGGTGTGCCGACCTTCCAGTTCAACGCGGGTGCCGATTGGGATGTGCCAGGCGTCACGGGCGCAGCCATCAATGCGCGCATGCTGCGCACCGGCGGGCAATATGTCGACGCTGCCAACAATCTGAGCATTCCGACCTGGAACCGCTTCGATCTGGGCGCGCGCTATACCTTCAACGTTGCGCAAAAGGACGTCACGCTGCGTGCCAACGTCGAAAACCTGATGAACAAGGATTATTGGGCATCGGCCAATGGGGGTTATCTGACTCAAGGCGAGCCACGCACCTTGAAGCTGTCCGGCACCATCGATTTCTGATCAATCGGCGCTGGCCGCATCGCAGGATGCGGCCAGCCAGTCGATCAGTAGCCGTTACGCTTCAGAATCGTCTCGATGCTCTCTTTCGCCGGCCGCCCGTAGAACTTCAACAGTTCGGCAGTGCGGTTGGTGAAGAAACCGTCAACCCCGTCATTGCTGATCCGCTTGAAGTCCTCTGCGTCGTCCACCGTGTAAGGGTGGATCACCATGCCTTTCTCGTGGGTCAGGTTGTTCATCCAGGGTTTGACCAGGTCCATGTAGCTCTGATCGCCACCCTTGGCCAGTTGCGAAGAAGGGCCGGTGCCGATCGCACCATGAGCCTTGGCCCAGTCAATCCACTTCTGGAATTCCTCCGGAGACTTGACCTCCTGCGCTGCGTAGTAGCTGGCCTTGTCCTTGGCCCCCGAGTCTTTGAACGCGACGCCGGATTTAGGCTCTATCGAGCCTTCGCCAATCCACAGCAGCATGACCTTGGGCACTTTCGGCATTTCTTTTTGCAGCAGCTCCAGGCTCTGCTTCTCGAACGTCTGCAATACCACACGCCCTGGCATGTGTGCGACGTTCACATGACCAGCCGCCGCGGCCGGACGCTGAGCCAGCCAGCCACGTTTGGTCAGCACCTTTTTAAGGTCGGCTTCGACACCGGGAAACTTGTTCGGCACCTTGGTCTCTATGTACAGCCCAGGCTTGTTCGCGCCGCCCTCGGCGATGTCGATGACCTCATCCAGCGTCAGGATCTGCAATCCGCTGTAGCTCGCGCGCGCCCGGTCGGGGTAAGCCTTGTTGAACCATGAGCCGGCGTCCAGTTGCTTGAGCTCCGCCAGGGTGAAGGTGCTGACCGGGTCCTTGACCCGTGTCGGGAACACTTCGGCAATGTTGGTCGTACGTTCCAGTACGTCATCGTGCAGTGCTATCAGCACGCCGTCTTTAGTGCGCTGGATGTCCATCTCCAGATAGTCCGCGCCCAGGTCGCGTGCCAGGGTATAGGCCGGAATGGTCTCTTCCGGAGCGTCGAACGAAGCTCCGCGATGGGCGATTACGGCTGGCCAGGGCAGACCGTATTTTTCGCTCAGCACCTTGCCCGGTGCATCCGCCGCCGCTGCCATACCGGATGACAGCATCAGGCCCGACATGACCGCTGCGGCCAGGAGGGTCTTTTTCAACAGGGTTGTGGTCGACAGAGTGGCGGAAAATCCTTGCATGGGCGGTTGGTTCCTTATGGATGGAAGGCGTTCTACTGCACCAGCGAATACCGTTACTGGTCACAGCGCTGCACGCAACGATAGCGCACTATCGCGTTGGCGAGGTTGCTTGTGCCTCAGTCTGTCCGGCAAATGCGTCCACTTTATGAACGCCTGGCGTTATCGCGAAAGGTTTTTTTCCAACGAGCGCCATTGGCTATGCACAAGCGCACCGAGTCGCGTTACTGTCAGCGTTTTGCTGACCGAACGGGAGTGCGCATGACAACGGTATTGGTGCTGGTGGAAAATCTGGACATGTATTTGCCGATTCTGGAAAGCAGCGGTTATCAGTTGATTCGTGCGCCGACGGCCGAACTGCGCGCCGAGGCAATTGCTGCACACGGGAAGAGCATCAGCGCCGTGATGACGCGTGGGCCACTGGGTTTTTTCGCCGAGGAAATGGATGCACTGCCGAACCTGCGCATCATTTGCGTGAGCGGTGCCGGCTACGAGAAGGTTGATTTGCCCGCCGCGCAGGCACGCGGCATCACCGTGACCAATGGTGCAGGCGTCAACGCCGCCACAGTGGCTGACCATACGCTGGCGCTGTTGCTGTCGCTGGTACGCGACATCCCGCAGGCCGATGCGTCGGTACGCCGTAGCGAATGGCGCAAGGTGGTTCGACCGTCGCTGGCAGGCAAGCGCTTGGGAATCGTCGGACTGGGAGCGGTTGGGCTGGCGATTGCCAGGCGTGCAGCCGCGTTCGACATCGCCATCGGCTATCACAATCGCAAACCGCGCACCGACTGCGATTACACCTGGCACGCCACCGCACAGGCGCTGGCTGCGGCGTCGGATTTCCTGATCATTGCCACACCCGGTGGCAGTGGCACGCAGCACTTGATCGATGCCGGTGTGCTTGAAGCGCTGGGCCCTGACGGCTTTCTGGTCAACATTGCGCGTGCCAGTGTGGTGGATACCCATGCGCTGGTCAGTGCACTTCAGAGCGAGCAGATTGCCGGGGCTGCGCTGGATGTGTTCGACGATGAGCCCGCTGTGCCGGACGTACTCAAAACGCTGGGCAATGTTGTGCTTACGCCCCATGTCGCAGGCCTGTCGCCCGAGGCTTCCAGAGACAGTGTGCAAATGGTCAACGATAACCTGCTGGCGTTCTTTTCCGGGCAGCCGGTGCTGACGCCGGTAACTGGCTGAAGAAACGTGCAGCGCTGCACGCCAGGCATTGCTGCAATGCCCATTCTGCTGGTTTTGCTGCCTGTTTATAGTCCGCCCGGGTTATACGAAATCGAACAGGGGGCAGGGCATGGGCACAGTCAATAACGTACGCAACACTTTGCAGATCGGGCTGGTGGGCGATTTCAACGCCGATGTGCCAGCCCATCAGGCCATTCCCCTGGCGTTGGAGATGGCGGCTGAGACCGTTCACGTGCCGGTCAGCTTCGAATGGCTACCGACGCCACAGATCGGCAGCGTTGCACGGCTTGGCGAATTCGACGGTCTGTGGTGTGTACCGGCCAGCCCGTACCTGGACATGCAGGGCGCTTTGACGGCCATTCGTTTCGCACGCGAGCGTCTCGTACCGTTTCTGGGGACGTGCGGCGGCTTTCAGCACGCACTGGTGGAGTACGCCCGCAATCAACTGGGCTGGACAGACGCCGAGCACGGCGAAACTGCGCCGCAGGCGGCAAACTTCATCATCGAACCATTGAGCTGCTCGCTGGTTGAATCCGTGGCGGCGATTCACCTGCAACCCGACACTTTGATTGCCCAAGCCTACGGCACGCTGAATATCGAGGAGCGTTATCACTGCCGCTACGGTCTGCGTCGTGAGCTTGAGCCAGCGCTGTTCGGCGATGCATTGAAAGTCAGCGGCCGCGGCCCTGAAGGCGAAGTGCGCAGTATCGAATTGCAGGGCCACCCGTTCTTCGTCGCCACGCTGTTCCAGCCGGAGCGGGCTGCGTTGCAGGGCAAGGTATCTCCTGTGGTTGCTGCGTTCGTCCGCGCGTGCAGCCAGGCCGCGCAGAGGAATCGATCATGATGGCAGCGCGCTTTCCCACACCCTACTTTGCGGTGGTGTTCACCTCACTGCGTACGTCTGAAGAGGGTCAGGCGTACGCAGACGCGGCGCAGCGGATGGTAGAACTGGCCAGGCAGCAGCCCGGCTTTCTGGGCGTGGAATCGGCTCGCGGCGAACACGGACTGGGCATCACCGTGTCCTACTGGAGCGACGAAACCGCGATTCTGGCCTGGAAACAGCAGGCCGATCACGCCCAGGTCCGCGAACAGGGACGCGCGCGCTGGTATCAGGCGTTCACCACGCGAATCTGCAAGGTCGAGCGTGACTACTCGTTCAATGGCTGACGATCAGGGCATTACCGGTGGCGTATAGACCAGCGTAGTGCCCAATGCCCAGAGCAGAAACAGCACCAGCGGCGTATGGACCAGCAACTGCACGAACGAGAAACCGATCAGGTCACGTGCCTTGAGGCCCAGTACGCCCAGCAGCGGCAGCATGTAGAACGGATTGATCAGGTTGGGCAGCGCTTCGGCTGCATTGTAGATCTGCACCGCCCAACCGAGGTGATACTGCAGGTCGTTGGCGACTTGCATCACGTAAGGCGCTTCAATGATCCACTTGCCGCCGCCCGACGGAATGAAAAAGCCCAGAATGGCCGAATAGACGCCCATTAGAATGGCGTAGGTGTCGTGGGAGGCAATGCTGGTAAAGAATGTCGAGATGTAGTGCGCCAGGGTCTGCGCATCAGCGCCTTTGACTGTGGTCAGTAACGCAGCGATCGAGCCGTAAAGCGGGAATTGAATCAATACGCCGGTGGTGGTGGGCACGGCCCGCGCTACGGCATCCAGAAAGCTGCGTGGTCGCCAGTGCAGCAACGCTCCGAGCATGATGAACAGAAAATTGTAGGTGTTGAGCCCGGAAATTGCGGTGATCGCCGGTTTGCTCGAAAACTCGCTGAACAGCCAGCCGACCCCCAGCAGCACCATCAGGATGATCAACAGCGGGCTGTATTCCAGCCATTCGCCCGGCCGTGTGCGAGGTGCCAGTGGCGGCAGGCTGAATGCCGGGTCGACACCGCAGGCTTTGGCGTCACGGGCGCTGTTCGGGCCAGGGGCGGTGGCATAGGCCACGATCAGCGATATGACTACCAGCGCGGCGAGCATGACCCCGGATTGCCAGAGAAAGATGGTTTCAGTGAAAGGGATCACGCCGGTTATCGCCAGGATCGACGGCGGCAGACTGGCCGGGTTGGCCTGCAACTGTGCCGCCGAAGACGACAGCCCCAGCGCCCAGACTGCGTCCAGCCCCAGATACGCGGCAGCACCGGCTGCGCGATAATCCATGCGCAGGTCGGTACGGCGGGCGAGGGCGCACACCAGCAGGCCGCCGAACACCAGTGACAGCCCCCAGTTGAGCAGCGAAGCCAGCATGGAAATCAGCGCCACCCATGCCACTGCCGAACGACCGTTACGCGGCACCAGGGCCAAGCGGTCGATCAGGCGCACCGCGGGCGGCGAACTGGCCACGACGTAACCGCCGATGACCACGAAGGCCATTTGCATGGTGAACGGAATCAGACTCCAGAACCCGTCACCGAACGCTTTGGCGGCCTCAGCCGGGCGTGCGCCAATGGCCAGTGTTGCCAGTGTGACGATGACCACCGCCAGCGCGGCAAATACCCATGAATCGGGAAACCAGCGTTCAGCCCATGCGGCGCAGCGCAAGGCGAATCGGGCAGAGCGGCTTTCTTCTATGTTGGCGGCCATCGGGGGCACCTCTTTTTGTAATTATTATCGGGGAGTTACTTGAACAGCCGACTATTGCGGACGCAGAGCGTCCAGAACGACAAATCCTGTGAGAGCGCAGAGGCCAGTACAGTCCCTGGATATCGAGTGTTTGAACCAATGTCTTCGTGAGCAAGCTCACTCCCACAACTGTCCGGAATCTGTGGGAGCGGACTTGTCCGCGAACTGCCGGGAACCGGCAGCAAAACGAAATCATAGAATCTCCCACAGAGATGTATCCATCCTGCTCGAAGATGCCCGCGTTCAGAAACTCATCTCGATCACATCATCCGGCACAATCAGCCTGCCCGCGGTTTTTGCCACGATTTCTTCCACGCTGACCCCCGGCGCACGTTCGCGGAGGATGAAGGCACCGTTGTCGATTTCCAGATACGCCAGGTCAGTCAGAACCTTGCGGATGCAGGCCGCGCCGGTCAGTGGCAGGCTGCAGCGGGGCAGCAGTTTGGATTCGCCATCCTTCGAGGCATGGGTCATGGTCACGATGATGTTGTCGGCACCTGCCACCAGGTCCATCGCTCCGCCCATGCCTTTGACCAGCTTGCCGGGGATCATCCACGACGCGATATTGCCCTCGACATCCACCTCGAAAGCGCCGAGCACAGTCAGGTCTACATGACCGCCGCGGATCATGGCGAAGGATTCGGCCGACGAGAAAATCGACGCGCCGATACGCGCCGTAACCGTCTGTTTGCCAGCATTGATCATGTCAGCGTCTATGGTGTCTTCGGTCGGAAATGCGCCCATGCCCAGCAGACCGTTTTCCGACTGCAACATGACGTCGATGTCGTCCGGTACATAGTTGGCCACCAAGGTCGGAATGCCAATGCCCAGGTTTACGTAATAACCGTCCTTGAGTTCACGGGCGACGCGTTGAGCCATTTGTTCGCGAGAAAGTGCCATGGTCTGAAATCTCTTTGTTGTTGTATGGCCGAGCTGCTCTGTCAGGATTTTCTGACGGTGCGCTGTTCAATGCGCTTTTCGAAGGTGCCCTGAATCACCCGGTCGACGTAAATGCCAGGCGTGTGGATCTGAGTAGGCAAGAGTACGCCGGGCTCGACGATTTCCTCGACCTCGACCACCGTGACTCGTCCAGCAGTGGCTACTACCGGGTTGAAGTTCTGCGCGGTGTGACGATAGATAACGTTACCGAAGTGGTCGGCTTTCCAGCCCTTGACCAAGGCGAAGTCGCCGGTGATGGCCTCTTCCAGGATCACATTGCGGCCATTGAACTGCCGGGTTTCCTTGCCTTCAGCCACTGGCGTGCCATAACCGGTCGCGGTGTAGAACGCAGGGATGCCCGCGCCGCCTGCGCGCAGTTTTTCTGCCAGGGTGCCTTGCGGGGTGAGTTCGACTTCCAGCTCGCCGCTGAGCAACTGCTTTTCGAACAAGGCGTTTTCGCCCACGTAGGACGAAATCATTTTCCGGATCTGCCGGTCCTCAAGCAGGATGCCCAGGCCGAAGCCGTCAACGCCACAGTTGTTGGAAACGACGGTAAGGCCCTTGATGCCCATACGCTTGATCTGCGCGATGAGGTTTTCCGGAATGCCGCACAGACCGAAACCACCGCAGAGTACCGTCATGTTGCCGGTCAGCCCGGCAAGGGCTTCTTCGTAGGTCGTTACTCGTTTATCGAGTCCAGCCATGTTGATCCGCCTTTTATAGTTGTTGACCGACAGTCGCACTGTCGGAGGATCGGGTGACTTGCATCTTCTCTCGGGTCGACTGATTTGTTAATTTTGTTTTACTGATCAATTGATAAGAAAAACAAATATATGAACGTCAAGCAGCTTCGGGCTTTTCTGGCAGTTGCGCAGTACCTGAGCTTCGCCCAGGCCGGGGAACGACTGAACATCTCGCAACCGGCGTTGAGCCTGACCGTCAAGAGCCTTGAGGAGGACCTTGGCGGGCAATTGCTGACACGCACTACACGTAACGTCGGCCTGACACCCGAGGGCGAAACCCTGTTGCCGCTGGCGCGCCAGTTGCTGGCTGACTGGGACAACACCGAAGAGCTGTTGCGACAGAGGTTTACCTTGCAAACGGGCCGGGTTTCGGTCGCCGCCATGCCGTCGTTTGCCGGCAATCGATTACCGGCAGCGCTGAAGGTGTTTCGCGGGCGCTACCCACGGGTCAATGTCGCGGTGCATGACGTGATCAATGAACAGGTGCTGGAGATGGTGCGTCACCGCCGTGTCGAGCTGGGCATCGGCTTTGAGCCCGAGTCGAACAACGCGTTGTCGTTCACTCCGTTCTACAGGGATCGTTTCGTAGCCGTGGTCTCGAAGGATTCGCCGCTGGCCGGGCTTGGCGAAGTGTCCTGGGCCGAGCTGTTGGGCGAAGACTTCATTGCCCTGCAAAGGCCTTCGGCTGTGCGTTTGCTACTGGAGCAGGCCATCGAGCCGATGCACGGCAAACTGGCAGTGGCGTTTGAAAGCCATCAGCTGTCCACCATCGGGCGCATGGTTGCCAATGGCTTGGGTGTCAGCGCGGTGCCGTCGCTGTGCATCGGGCAGATGCAGGAACTGGGTGCTTGCTGCATCGCGCTGGTAGGACCGCGTATCGAGCGTCGTATCGGCCTGATGATGCTGGCCGATCACAAGCTTTCCGCTGCGGCTCAGGCGTTGCGCGAGGTATTGATCGAGGATGCTCGCAACAGTCGATAGCGACTATCACGGCGGATGATTTTTGCTGCGTCGGGGGCGGGCGTAACCTTGCGTCATTCCTGAAATGAAGCCTGCCCCGGAGGCCCCAGATGAACCGTATACTTGCCCTTGCGCTTGTCCTCACATTCACCGTTGCATTGCTCTCCGGCTGCTCCACCCACCATGCTGTCGAGCAGCGTCCCTTCAGCGCCGAAGAAAGCCATCAACTGGCGCTTGAAGACCTTAACCGGCGCGGCCTGTCGTTTGATGAATACCAGGCACGCAAGGCGCAATTGATGGCTGATCCGCAGGCACAGCAGGCGCGCGAATTCGATGATAAAGGCGAAGCAAGCGTTGACCTGAATGTGACTGGCCAGCAGCCACAAGGTTAACAGTCCGCTTTAAAAGAGTTTTTTATCAAACTGTACGGTAATAATTACCGGTCAACTGTCCGTGTGTTTCTTGCAGCGCCTTCTATAGGGTAAGTGCCTGACCCACTGATCCGGACAAGCTGTATGGTGCTCTCTTTCGATTTGCTTCTTGCCTTCACACTCTTCGCGTTCGTCACCTCTATTACCCCCGGCCCGAATAACATGATGCTGCTGGCCTCGGGCGTCAATTTCGGTTTCAGCCGTACGTTGCCGCACATGCTGGGTATCAGCATCGGTTTTTTTGTCCTGGTGCTGGCCGTCGGTTTCGGGCTGGGTAGCGTGTTCAAGGCATGGCCGCTTCTCTACACCATCCTGCGCTATGTCGGCGCCGCTTATCTGTTGTACCTGGCGTGGAAAATCGCCACGTCAGGTCCTGCCTCCGATAACGTCGACAGTCAGGGCAAGCCGCTGAGTTTCATGAGTGCAGCGCTGTTTCAATGGGTCAACCCCAAGGCCTGGATCATGGCGATTGGTGCCATTAGCACCTACACGCCGATGCAGGGCTATTTCTACAATGTGGTGGTGATCTCGGCGGTGTTTGCGCTGATCAACCTGCCCAGTGTCGGCATCTGGGCAGGCTTTGGCAGTTTGTTGCGCAATGTTCTGCGTGACCCGCTGGGGTTGCGCATCTTCAACGGCGTGATGGCCGTGCTGTTGGTGGCCTCGTTGTATCCGCTGTTTGTCGAGCATTGATGCCGGGCTATAAAGCCAGTTGCAAATGCCCGCCGGCCTGCTTGTGACGTGCCTGCAAGCGACGTTGCAGGCCGTGATGGAAATGCTCCAGCCCCTCATGCAGGCGCTCGGTGAGGATTTCGTCCAGGGTGCCGCCTTCTTCGTTGTCGTCGTAGCTGATCTGGGTATCGATGGCGAAGATGCCGTGCAGCACTTCCTGCGATTTGAGCGCCGACAGTACCGGTTTGAGGGCGTAATCCACGGCCAGCATGTGCGCGATACTGCCGCCGGTGGCCAGCGGCAGGACTACTTTGCCATGCAGTGCGCGCTCGGGGAGCAAATCGAGCAGGGTTTTCAGTGCGCCTGAAAATGACGCCTTGTAGACCGGCGTACCAATCAGCAGGCCATCTGCTTGCCTAACCGCTTCGATAAATTCCAGCACTTGCGGGCTGTCGAAGCGGGCGAAAAGCAGGTCCTCGGCATTGAAGTCGCGTATGCGCAGCGTGGTGACTTCCACCCCGTGGCTTTGCAACCAGCGGCTGGCATGGGCCAGCACTACGCCGGAACGGGATTTTGGGGAGGGGCTGCCGGAAAGTGAAACAACGAGCATATGGGATTTCCTTGCGATAAGCGTGTGTCTGTAAAGCAGCTTGTGTGCCAGCCTTCGCAAGGTCCGGTGATGGCCCGCAGGCATTGGGCTTGCGCGCTTTTCATACCGATGGTGCGGCGTTGCCATGCTGACGAAAAGCCAGCCAACTGTTGAACGACTGTTGCTCAGGCAACAGTTTCGCGTTGTTCGGCGGGCCAAAAAAATTCCCGCAAAACTGCTTGCAGGAAGATTTTCAAAGCGACGTCAGAGTCAGTTGCGGAACGCTGCTCCGGTCTGCACCACACTGGCCGAACCGAGCAACTGGCTGATGAATCGGCTCCAGCGGGTGATATCGGCTGGGCCGACAAATACCACATCCTGCGCCTTGAGCTCGAACTGCCCCGCCAGCAGGTAGGCGGTGGGCTTCCTGGCATTGAGGTGGTAAACGGTGGAGGTCGCTTCGGCAAAGTTTTCCGCACCGCGTATCACATACACCGCATCGCCATCTGCGCTGTCCGGGCTGAGGCCGCCGGAGTTGCCCAGCGCCTCCAGCAACGTCAGGCGGGTGGTGCCGAAGGAGATCACTTGCGGGTTACGTACTTCGCCCAGCACGTAGATCTTGTTTCGCGAATTGCTGTTCAAGTGGAGGTAATCGCCATCCTTCAGGAAGATTCTGCTCAGTTGCGAGTCTTTGCGGTTCAGCGAGTCGATGTCGATCAAGTAATCGCGGCCATCGCGGCGCAGGGTCAGACCGGCGAGGTTGGCATCGGTCAGGTCGACGCCCGCGACGCTCACGGCCTGCACCAGGCTCAACGGAATGTTGGTAATGGGTTGCGGGCCGGGCACTTTGAAGGAACCGGACAGGAGTATTCGCTGACTGTTGTAGCGCAGCACTTTGACGTCGACCTTGACCTCGGTGTATTGCGGCGCCAGCCCCATGCGCAACTGCTCGCGCACTTCGCTCACCGTTCTGCCGCTCGCGCGGATTCGTCCGACGTAGGGGAAGTAGAGCGTGCCATCGTTCAGCACTTCCCGGGTGTTGGCATCCAGCTGGTCTTGCGAGCCTGGCGCGGTCAGTTCCGGGTGTTCGAACACGGTGACCAGCAAGGTATCGCCAGCGCCAATCACGTATTCCGGAGTCTTGTAGTCAAGCAGCGCCTGCGGCAGTGCCTTGGCATCTGCGGTGGCGCGTTGTTGCTGTTGCTGAAGACTTTTCGGTGTGACCTCGACCAGTTGCGCCCGGGGTTCGTCTGGTTTAACGGTGGTAACGTCGTCCGGGGTCATGTGCTGCCCCGGGGCGAATGCGCAGCCTTGCAGCGCCAGGCTGGTGAGCAGTAAAGCAACTAACCTTGGATTCATTGGGTTTTTCCTTTCATGGCATTGCTCCTTTCTTTCGGCGTACCGACGAATTTCGGCGCGTTCGTTCACTCAGGGGAAGCGTCAGAATGCGTTCTTGTTGACGAAGCCTTTGAACAGCGTCAGCAGAATGATTTTGAGGTCGAGCCAGATCGACCAGTGCTCGATGTATTCCAGGTCGAATTCCACGCGCATGCGCATCTTGTCGAGTGTGTCGGTTTCACCGCGCCAGCCATTGATCTGCGCCCAGCCGGTGATGCCGGGTTTGACCTTGTGGCGCAACATGTAGCCGCTGACCTGTTTGCGGTACTGCTCGTTATGGGCGATGGCGTGAGGGCGCGGGCCGACGATGGACATGTCGCCGTGCAGCACATTGAAGAACTGCGGCAGTTCATCCAGCGAAGTGCGCCGCAAAAATGCCCCCAGCGGCGTTACCCGTGCGTCATTGCGCGTTGCCTGAAGCACCACATCGGCGTTTTCCTGAACGTTCATGCTGCGAAATTTCCAGACCATGATCGAACGGCCGTCCAGTCCGTAGCGGCGCTGGCGAAACAGCACCGGGCCCGCAGAGGTGAGCTTGATGGCCGCAGCGATGGCCAGCAACGGCAGGGCGATCAGCAGCAGAATCAGACTGGACAGGACGATGTCTTCGGCGCGCTTGACCAGGCTCCAGGCACCGTCCATGGGCGAATCGAAAATGCTGATGCTGGCCAGGCCATTGATGCTTTCACTGCGGGCATGCAGCAGGTCGAACATGAACACGTCGGGAATCAGGTACACCGAGGCGGTGGTGTCGCTCAAGCCGGTAATCAGCTCGCGCAATTGCGGCTCGGCGCTGAACGCGAGGGTGATGTACACCTTGTCTATCCGGCTTGCGCGGGCATCTTCGATCAACTGGTCCAGATCACCCAGCACTGGCAGACGGCGTTTTTCGGCCAGCAGATTCATCTGCTGCGGATGCGAGTCGTAGAACCCCAGCAGGTTCAGCCCCATCCACGGCGCAAGGGAGATGGAACGCGCCAGTCGCTCACCGACCTGGCCGGTCCCGACAATTGCCACCCTGCGCGTATTGAAGCCGTGCCGACGCAGCCTGTGCAGGGCCAGGCGGATCAGCAGTCGATAGCCGCACAGCACCGCAAGCGCCAGGGCGAACCAGCTCATCTGGCCGTTATCGGGCAATTGCGTCTGGTTGAGCAGCAGGCTGTTCAGTGACAGCAGGGTGATGAAGGTCATCGCCCAGTAACTGAAAACCTTGGTCAATTCGCGCAGGATGCGCTCGCCACGCCATGAACCATATAGCTGGTGATATTCGCTGACCCAGTGAAATACCAGTACCGCGAGAATGATGTGCGACCAGGCCTCGATGCTGTCGCTGACCTGCAGCCCGGTTTGCCAGTAACCGATCAACACGATGATAATCAGGTCCAGCAGACGATGGGCGAGCGACAGCGCTGACTGATGGGCATGCAGAATGCCGCGGACGGAAGTGCGCATTGGAGGGGCTCGCTCAGACGGTTTTTATGGGGACGACACGGCCTGGCAGTTCGCTGCCCGGGACCGGCGCTGGTTGAGCGACGCGGTGCGGGTGGGGCAGGCGAGCCAGATGCACAAGATGCGAGGTGGCCAGACGGTTCTCGACGAAGGCTTTGATCTCCTGCTCGAAACGCGCCACCGAAAACCGTTCGGCGTTGGCCCGGCAGGCCTGCGGCGAGATGCGTGATTGCGCAGCTTCAAACTCGCCGATGGCGGCGCTCAGCGCTGCCACGGTTTGCTGCCGGTAGAGCACGCCGGTCGGTTGCGGTTGATCCAGGCCGTGCACGGTCTCCATGATGCCGCCCTTGCCGAACGCGATTACCGGCGTGCCGCAGGCTTGGGCTTCAACCGGGCTGATGCCGAAATCCTCCTCGGCGGCGAAGACGAACGCCTTGGCGCTGCGCATATGTTCCAGCAGTACCGCGCCAGGCTGGAAACCCAGCAGCGTTACGTTAGGGTCTGTTCCCGTTTCGACGTAACCCATTGATCTCTATGAGAACAGGCCCGTATTGTTGGAGTTCTCACACAACACCAATACGAGCCTGCAATGCCCCGATTAATGCTCAGTGATGAGCACTGGCCGAAGCTTCGAGAAATTTTGCTGCACGAATCGATCTACAACAAGCGAGATTTGCGCACCACGGTTGAAGGCATGCTGTACCGCATGCGTGTGGGTTGCCCTTGGCGAGACCTGCCGAAAGCGTTTGGAAACTGGAGCAAGGTCTACAAGCGGTTCAATGCCTGGTCTGCTTCAGGCAAGTGGGTCAAGGTGCTTGAGGTGCTGATGACCGATCCTGACATGGAGTGGGTTTTCATTGATGGCAGTTATGTAAAGGCTCATCAGCACAGTGCAGGTGCTGCCAGCACGCAGGACCAGGCCATCGGAAAAAGCCGAGCCGGTAACACCAGCAAGATTCACCTGGCTGTAGACGCTTGTGGGCTGCCCATTGCATTTGACGTGACCGGAGGCCAGACCAATGATTGTTCGCAGGCGGCCTCGTTGATTGCCAAGATGCCCAATGCAGAAGTGATCATTGCGGACAAGGGCTACGACACTGAAGCGATACGCGCTCAGGTCGAGCAGCAAGGCAGCAAAGTGGTGATTCCACGAAAGCGCAATTCTCTGAAAGGGAACGCAGATCTGGACAAAGGGTTATATCGCAATCGACATCTCGTAGAAAACGCCTTTGCCCGGTTGAAGCATTTCCGGGCGGCGGCTTCTCGGTTCGACAAACTCAAGAGAAACTATGAAAGCGTCATAGCAATGGCCTGCGCTTTTCTGTGGCTGCCAATGTGAAACGGGAACAGACCCTAGGCGCCTGCCTGGCAATGGCCTGCGCCTTGGCCAGGTCCGGTCCGTCACCGATCATGATCAGGCGTTTGTCCGGCATGGCGGCGAAGGCTTCGACGATCATTGGCATGCGCTTGTAGGGCACCATCCGCGAGGCACACAGGTAGAAGTCCCCACGCGCGCCTTGGGGGGTGAAACCGAGCGTGTCCACTGGCGGATAGATGACGGTGGAGTCACGTCGATACGCCTTCGAGATGCGTGCGCCGATAAAGCCCGAATTGGCAATGAATGCGTCCACACCGGTCGACGTACGTTGGTCCCACAGGCGCATGTAATGCAGGACCAGGCGCGCCAGACTGCCCTTGATTCCCTTGCCCAGCCCTGATTCCTGCAAGTATTGGTGCTGCAAGTCCCAGGCGTAGCGAATTGGCGAATGCACATAGCTGATGTGCAGTTGGTCCGGGCCGCAAAGCACGCCCTTGGCCACTGCGTGGCTGCTGCTGATGATCAGGTCGTAGCCGGAGAGGTCCAGTTGCTCGATGGCCAGCGGCATCAGCGGCAGGTAGCGTGAATAATGTTTGCGCGCGCCGGGAAGTTTCTGGATGAACGTTGTTCTGGCTACCTTGCCGCGTAGCTGCGCGCGGTCCTGATCGCTGAGAAAGTCGATGACTGCAAACAGATCCGCATCGGGCCAGATGTTTATCAGGGAAGCAAGCACGCGCTCGGCACCGGCGTAACTCACCAGCCAGTCGTGGACAATAGCAATTCTCATGGGCGTTCCTTGCTGTAATGGCCCGCGCTACTGCGGATGCGACAGGGCGCATGCTGGCGTTACTGTTGTGGGTTCAGGGTTTGCCTGCGGACGACTCGGGTACGACATGGCGCTTGCTCTGCGACGCAGGAGCAGACTCCAGCAGCGCATCGATACGCTGGGAAAGGCGTTGCGCGGAAAGGTCCCAGGAAAAACGCTGCACGTTATGCAACCCCTGAGCACGCAGCGCATTGCGCAACGGCGCATCCACCAGCACGCGCTGCATTGCTGCGGCCATGTGGCTGACGTCAAGCGGGTCGAAATACAATGCGCTGCCTTGCAGGACTTCCGGGATCGAAGCGGCATTGGCGGCCAGCACCGGGCAACCGCAGGCCTGGGCTTCAAGCGGCGGAATGCCGAACCCCTCGTAAAGCGAAGGAAATACGAACGCGACGGCACCCTGATATTGGCTGATCAGCTCGGCATCGCTGAGTCGCCCCAGAAAACGGATGCGCGGGTCACGGCAGGCGAGGTGTTGCAGATCAGGGTCGGCGAACAGTGCGCTGGCTGCGCCGACGATATGCAGTTGCAGGTCGGTGTGGCCACGCAAACTCAGAAATGCCTGAATCATCCGGTTGAAATTCTTGTGTACGGCGGGTGAGGAAACTGCAAGCAAGTATTTCGGCTGATCGACAGGTGTCGGCCCCGGCGTGAATTCGGCACTGACCGCAGCGGGTACGACCAGCACCTTGTCCTCGGCGTAGCCATAGAACGAGGTTATTTCCCTTCGCGAGAAGTTGCTGCCGGTGATCAGCGTTCTGGCGCGTGACAGCAGAATCGGGGTGATGGTCCGATAGGCCAGGCGGAATAGCCGGGTGTAGCTTTGCGGATAGCGCACATAGGTGATGTCGTGGTGAGTCGCTATCTGGTTGCCATAGAACATTGGCCCTGTGTTGCTGACTGAAATCAGCAGCGGGCTGCCCTGACGTTTCAGGTGAAGCGGCAGGTCGATCTGCTCCCACATATGCCCGGTGGAATGACCGATGCACTGGGCCTCCAGTGCGCTGGCACAGTCATGCAGCCTGATGGTGCGCGGAGCGACGAATACCAGATCGTCGCGCAGCCGCTTCAGGGCTCTGCACATCTGCTCTGCGTAACGCTGTACACCACTGACATCCTGGGTGAGGAACCGTGAATTGATGACAATCATCTCGAGCATCCTGCTGATGAGGGTGATCTGGCTGGTGCCAGGTTCTGTCCTTGAACGGGCTTGATGGGGCAGATTGCGCCCCGTTACTGTGTGACGTATGTACGGCGGTCCTGCAGGGTCTGGGCAAAGATGCTTTCGTACTGGTCCAGCATCAGGTCCAGGCTCATTAACGACGCGACACTGTTGCGTGCCTGGCTGCCGAGGCGTGCCAGCAGTTCCGGTTGCTGGTGCAGCTTGAGCATTGCCAACCCCAACGAGTCCGGGTCATCGGGATTGCACAGCAGACCGTTTAGAGGTTCCTGGATGATTTCCGTCAACCCGCCCATGCGGCTGGCGATGACGGGCAGGGCGTGTGCGCAGGCCTCGACGGCCACCATGCCGAACGGCTCATTCCACAGGGAGGGGACGATTGCCACGTCGATCTGGCGGTAGAAGTCTTCGGGCTTCTGGACGCCGACAAAGCTGATGTCCGGTGATGTGGCCATGGCCCTGAAGTGCTTTTCATCAGATGCCTGCCCACGCCCGGCAATCTGCAGGGTGGCTTTGAACGGCAGATGCTGAAATTGATCAATCAACCATCCCAGCCCCTTGTTTGTGGACAGCGTGCCCAGGTAACCGAAGCGCAACGGTGCATCATCGGCGGGTGCCTTGGGCTGCCCCGAAATCGGTGGAGTGAACGGGCTGGCGTTATGCACTACGTAACCCCGCGCGCCTTTGAAATAGCCCTGCGCCTGCAAGGTGTCGAGCATGAAGCGGCTGACACCCACGACCGTGTCGACCTGTTCTGACAGCTGTGCATGATTGCTGCGCAACTGCGAGCACATCGTGCATTGGCGCTGACAGCTATGACCCTTCTTGAACATGGTGCTGGCCGGGCAGAGCAAGTAAAAGTCATGCAGGACCTGCACGATCGGGCGATTGGCCCCGGTTATTTCGTCCCACGCCGACACCGACCAGCCGGTGAGGTTATGGCACACCACCAGCTCCGGCTGCTCCAGTTCCACCACTCGCCTCACGTACTCGCGCATGCCGGCGTTGTAGCGATCGCGCCAGTGCCAGGCAAGCCGCGCCAGACGGCCCGGACGCTGGGCGATGAAGTGCCAGTACCGGTTGAGCAGGCCGGCGCGATAGACCTTGACCCGATTGACCTCTGCCAGCTGCAGGCCGGGCCGATCAGTGGTGGCCAGCACGGCGACGCTGTGTCCACGTTGCTGCAAGCCCTCGACAGTACGTTGCAGAATGATCTCTGCGCCGCCGCCGATATCGGGCGCATAAAGACTGCTGATAAACAGTATCTTCATAGCGGGTAGGCCTTGTTCAGGCCCAGCACGCTGGCTTCCCCGTCGTGAATGGCGTCGTTGAGCAGGTTCAGGCGCGCATCGGCGTCATAGCGCCAGGCATATAGGCTCAACAGGCAGAGAAATACCTGGCGATTGACTTGATAGAGCAGTGGGGAGGACGCCCAGATATGCCTGTCGAACCACGCCTGGTTACGCGCGGCGTAATAAGCGCGCAGGTCCGATCCGCCCGACAAGTAGCTTTCATAGACGTTGCGGGTGCGCGCCTTGATGTTCCATGAGTCCTCGAGATCCTCCAGCAGCGCTTCGGGGACCAGAAATACCTTCCCGCCACCGTCGGTAATGCGCCAGGTGTATTCGGTGTCATCGCTGTACAGCTTGAGCGCGTCCAGTGGCAGTCCGATCTTCTTGTACAGGCTGCGATGGGCCAGTAACCCCCCGTAGGTGGCGAAAGGGAGCTGCACCCGTTCCGGCATGGGCACGCTGGCACCGGGCTTTCCGAAGGGCAGGCGTCGCCAGATCTTGTATGGCAACTGGGCGATGTGAAAGCCGAAGAAGCTTGAGCGCCGCTGAATTGCGTAACGCAGCGGTACACCCGCGGCGATGTCCGCTTGATGCGTGGGGCGAAAGCCGAGCGCTGCGCAATTGTCCTGGCCGTCGACCGTTTCCCGTTCTTGCAAAGACCGGTGCAGCACCTCAATGGCATGGGTGGTCGGCGCGTTATCGTCGTCCATCAGCCAGATGTAATCGTCGCCGTTTTCCAGCGCGGCCTTGATGCCTGTCGAATAGCCGTTGGCCGAGCCGGTGTTGTCAGGCAGCCAGATCACCTGAACCCGCTCGGGCCACTCATCGCACAGCGCCTGCAATGGTGCGATAGAAGCGTTGCTGACAATGATCACACGACCAATTAGCGGGCTCTCCAGTGAGCGGCTGATCAATATGTGCAGATAGCTGAAACGGTCACCATAGGTGAGCGTCACCAGGGTGATCTGGTGGGGCATGGTGTGGTTCCGGGGCTGGTTAAGCAGGCTGAGACGCATGTTTCAGGCACACGCCTTGGGCAGTTTCCTACAGGTGCGGCAGGCCTTACGCGCGGGCTTCGACCCTTGACAGGCTGCTGATGGGCAACACCATTTTTTGCTGGCGTTGCAGCATGTTGAGCAGAATCACCGCACGCTCGGTACCGTCTCCGCTCAGAAAGATGGCTTCCACATCACTCCAACTGCCCGTCGTGATCATTACCGGATCACCTTGAATAAATCGTGCTTTGGGCGCAGGTGTGGAGAGTCGCTGGCGGATCTGCTCGATCAGATGATCGCGGACCGGCACCGGGTGCCCGCCGAACGTCACAATGCGCGAGACGCCGCGTGTGGAGCGAATCGGGTACCAGTTGTCCTGTACCTGATCCATCTGAATGAACAGGTAACCGGGAAACAAAGGCTCGTCGGCCTGAACCCTGGCAGCGGTTTTTTTCACATCGACCTGCAGCGGTCGGTAGCACTGGAAATGCTGGCGTCGCAAATGCTCTTCGGCGCGGGCTTCCTGACGCGGTTTGGTCTGGATCAGATACCAGCGAGCTTCCTGGGCGGAGAGGGCCATGATTAATTCCTTTTAAATGAAACAGCTCAGTGAACGGCAGGCGTCAATACGGGTTATCGGGGCGCAGGGTGGTAGTTGTAGCCATAGGCCGCGTAGTCGTAATCGGACGTCGTGGCCTTGCGCACCACCGCGTTGAAAATGGCACCCTTGATCAGAATTCCGTTCTGGCCCAGGCGGCGCTTGCAGGCTTCGATTTCCTGGGCGGTGGTCATGCCGAAACGAGCAACCAGCAGACAGGTACCTGCCTGGCGACCCACCAGCGTCGCGTCGGTCACAGCGAGGATGGGTGGCGTGTCAATCAGGATCAGGTCATACAGCGGCGACAATTCGGCCAGCATCCTGTTGAAGTTGTCATGCATCAGCAGTTCCGAGGGGTTGGGTGCCGCGAAACCACAGGACATAAAATCCAGATGCCGGACCCGCGTCTGATGGATGACTTCGGTGCACCGCAAGCGGGCGGCCAGCGTGTCGGACAGACCGTGTTTGGGCTGCAGGCCAAAGAGCCGATGCAGGTAGCCTTTGCGCATATCGGCATCGATCAGCAGAACCCGCCTGCCGGTCTGGGCAATGATGGTTGCCAGATTGCTCGATACAAACGATTTGCCGGCGCCTGGTGTCGGGCTGGATATCATCAGTACGTTGTTACGCGCCTCCAGCATGGCGAAGTGCAAGCTGGTACGCAGGCTGCGCAGCGATTCGATGGCCAGCTCGCCGGGTGCGGCAATGCTCAGCAGTCTTGAATCCTTGCTGTCCTGATCGCGCTTTTCCAGGCGTTCCTGCTGACGCGAATGGGGCAGTGATGCGTAGACCGGCATACCCAGACTTTCGATGACTTCGGCGCTCTCGATGCCCCGATAGAACGCCTGGCGCACGAATACGATGGTCATCGCGACCAGTGCGCCGATCAGCGTGGCGATCAGCACAATCAGCGTTTTCATCGGTTTGACGGGTTTCTCGACATTGGTGTCGGCGTTGTCGATGACCCGCACATTACCAATGCTGCCAGCACGCAGAATGTCCTGCTCCTGACTCTTGTTGAGCATCAATGTGTAGGTCTGGCTGATGACCTGCATATCGCGGGTCAGACGCAGCAACTCCTGCTGGGTCATGGGCAGCGCATCGATCTTCTTCAACAGGCCTTGTTTCTGTTGTTCCAGCTGGTTCATCTGGCTCATCAGGCTGCGATAGGTCGGGTGCTCACGGGTGTACAACCGTTCCAGCTCTACACGCCTGAGTTTCAGTTCGGAAAGCATCGAGTCGAGGCTGACCACCTGATCAAGCACGCCTTTGGTTTCGATGCTCAGGTCCACCGACCTGGCGCTGGTCTGGAAGGTGTTCAGCGCAGTCTCCGCGTCCTCCAGCTGTTTGCGCACGGCAGGCAACTGCGAGCGTAGAAACTGCAGCCGCTGCGCGGCCTCGGCCGAACTGCGCTCCACGTTCTGGCGTACATAAAGATGGCTGACTCCGTCGAGAATCCGGTTGGCCCGCTGTGCGTCCTGGTCCTCAATGGACAGGTAGATGATGCCCGAGTCCCGGCCTGCTTCGGCGATTTTCAACCGGTTCTGATAAACCAGCGCGGTGCTGAGCGTGCGCTGTCTGGAGACACTGAAATCGGTACCGGGACGCGCCCGCAGCGCAGCGACCTGAATCTTCACCCCGTTGCCTTCGACAATGCGGTTGATGGTGCCGCCAAGCAGCAGATTGTGCTCGTTGTCGTAGAGCGAGAACTGGCCAGGCTTACCTGCGGTGAGGGTGAGTTTTTCGCCAAGCAGGTGCTCCGGCACCTCCAGTTGGAATACCTCGATTTTCTCGCCACCCCACGCGTATTGCGTCAGGCCGAATAACGGCTTAGCCAATTCACCGTCGCGCACTGGCTTGAAGGTACGGTATAGGTAAGGGCCGATTACCGGAAAGAAATCAGGTGTCTGCAGCGTATTGAGCTTCAGATCGTCGACGACCTTGCCCAACAATGCGCGCGACTTGATCAGCTCGATCTCGGTGGTCGCCTGCGACACTGACAATGGCTTGGCGCTGACCTCCGGGGTGCCCTCGATGCCGATTTTTCGGGGCTCTATCTGGATCATGGCGGTGGCCTGATACACCGGAGTGGCCAGAATGGCATAGCCCAGACCGATCAGAAAAAACAGGCTGACGGTCCACAGGATCAGCGCTTTGTGATCGAACAGCATGCGCAGGACCGCTGCCAGATCAATCCGGGAGTCCTGGTGGAAATCCAGCGAAGGACGGTTCATGACGGTCATTTATCCTGTTGCTCCTGACTGAAAATGAGGAAGCCAGTCGTCAATGCAGCGTGAGAGCTGCGTGTAGGTCTGTTCAAAGGCTGATGCGGGACGTCGGTAAGGGTCGGCGATGTCGAGCGGGTGTTGCCATTTACCGATCAGAAAGGCTTTGCCGCGTACTTCGGGTGCGAGTTTGAGGACGTCGGCAAAATGTGCCTGCTCCATCAGCAGAATCAGGTCGGCCTGGCGTAGCAGATCACGGCTCATCTGCCGAGCTGCATGGCGCTGCGGCTGTACCCGGTGCGTTTGCAGAACCTGCCGAGCCGCCGGGTCGATGGACGAACCTGACAGCGCGGCGATGCCTGCTGACTGAACGCGCACCTGCGTGGCCTCCAGGCGTTGATGCAGTATCGCGACGGCCATCGGGCTGCGGCAGATGTTGCCGACGCACAACACCAGTACGTTACTGAACATGTGCTTTGCCACTGGTCTGGAACAGGCGTCTGCTCAGGTTGACGACAACATTGCCGGCCACTTTCCACAACGTCTGCAGTTTGTGGCGGGGGGCGAGCGCGGCCAGCGAGAGGCACACCGTCTGCATCAGGAAGTGTTCGTACAGGGGCTGATTGCCCAGACGATTGTAATAGTTGGCCAGGCTTGAACAGGTCTGCAGGTTCATATGCAATTTGCGTTTGTCGCTGCGCATGGAAAACACGCCGCCGGGGTGCAGCCGATAGGCAGCCGGCTTGATCTGCGCCATGAACTTGCCTTTGCCGTAGGCCCCCAGCAATGACCACCAGCACATATCGTTCAACGGTGCACCGCACATGCTCAATTCGGGCGGTATTGTGCTGAACACATTGCGAAAGCAGACGGTCAGGGTCGACAGGCGTCTGGCCTGTTGCAGCTCCAGCGCCGTAGCGTCGCTGCGCAGCAGGCCTTGCAGTTGCACGCCATACTGGCCGTATTCGTCGAAGGCGAACGCGTCGTGATAGGTGATGACGTAATCGGCATGGCTCTCGAGAAAGTCCACTTGCAACTGTAGCTTTCGCGGATCAGTCCAGTAATCGTCGGCTTCGCAGTAGGCGATGTAACGGCCGCGGGCTTCGGCGAACAGGCCCGGAACGCAAGGTGCGCCCTGACTGTACTGGTTGACCTGTTGATAGAAGGGCCGAATGATCGTCGGATACCGCTCGGCGTAGTGCGCAATGATGCGTGCAGTGCTGTCCGTGGATGCATCGTCGTTGATCAGGATTTCGAACCTGAAATCGGTCTGCTGTGACAGAAACCCGTCCAGTGCCTGAGCAATGAAGGCCTCCTGGTTGTAGGCGGGGCATATGATGCTCAGCAACGGCGGTGCCATGCAGGCCTCGTCGGTATTTTTTGCAGTGTCGTCCATGGCTCAGGTACTCGGTTTGCTGAACAAAACATAGATTTTTGACGCTAGCGGCCCATGGCTTGCCGCCACCAGTGCCAGAGTGACAAGGCCGCTGGCGGCGAGCGCCAGCAGCAGGCTGCCACGGCTTTCATCGGCAATCAGATGGAACACAGGCGCGCTGATCGCCAGGCCCGCAGCGGTCATCGCACTGATCCGCAGAATGTCGCTCAACCATTGGCGATGAAGGCCCGGTGCCAGGTGCCGATGGACGATGACGGGCCATATGGCGAAGGACGTCGCACGCAGAAAAAACCACGCCAGCGCTGCGCCGTAAACGCCTTGATAATGGATAGCCACGAACATTACAGGCACGCTGATCAGTGTCGAAATCACGCTGTACCACAGGTGCAAGTGCATTTGGCCATAGGCGTATTGCAGGTAGAACTGGAAAGCACTGGCAGCCATGATTCCGCTGCCCAGCGCGTACCAGCCCAGCACCGGTCCACTCCAGCGCGCAGCTGTGTGATCACCCGTCCAGGCGATAATCAGCGGCTCGGCATACAGGGCAATTACGCCTGCCAGAGGGAACAGAAAGGTACAGGCAAGGCGATTGGCTGCCAGAAACAACGTGTGCATGTCGTCGCGCCTACCTTCGGCCACCAACACAGTCAGGCGCGGCAAGAGCGTCTGAACCAGCGGGTTGCTCAGCATCACGATGCCCGTGGCGATCAACGCAACCAGTGAGAAGTAGCCGTACTGGTCCAGTGGCAGCAGATTCGACAGCAGCACCTTGTCCACCTGAGTCAGCACAATCCACAGCACTGCGCTTAACGACAGACTGGCGGCGAAGGGCAGCAGCGGCTTGATCAGTTGCCAGTCCAGGCCGGTCAGCCAACGCGGCGCAGGCATCAGCCTGCGGGCTTTGCTGGCAAAAAGCAGGGCTTCGAGCAGCCCGACCACGAGCTGAAATACAAAAAAGTCTTGTGGGTCTCGGGAGAACTGACTGACCAGCAGCAAGCCGCCGAAGTAGCGCAGCGTTGCAATCGACACATTGGCAGCGTTCAGCCAGGCATGCTGCTCAAGGCCCTGAATGGCGCTTTTATAGAGTGTCGAATACAGGCGCAAGGCGATGACGATGCCCATCAAGGTGATGCAATGCGCCAGAGTGTCGGGTTGCAGCGTATTGGCGTTCAACCATTGTGCTGCGATCCAGGGACTGGCGACATGGACAAGCAGGCCGCAGAGCATCGTGATCGGTAGAAATATCAGTTCGAATGAGCGCAGTAGACGGCCCAGGCTTTTCTCGCTCACGGGAGTGCCTTGCTGATGTGCCACTGCGCGCACCAGGCTGGGAGACAGTCCCGCGTCCAGCAGTTGCAGCCAGGCTTGCAGCAGGGTGAAGAAACCGATCAAGCCGTAGGCCTCGGCACCCAGATGGCCCAGATAAAACGGCATGATCAGAATCCCGACCAACATTACATAGGCCTGTCCGCTGTAGTTCAGGACGGTGTTGCGAATGATCGAACGGCTGCGAATGACCGGGCTTGTGTCACGCATGATAGTCAGCAGACCCTGGCAGCGGAGCAAGCCGGGTAGTCCATATCTGTCACAGCACAGGTTTCGATCAGCGTGCGTATGACCAGGTCCTGCTCGCTTTTCAGCAGGCCGGGATAGATCGGCAGGCACAGCACTCGTTCGCTCAATGCTCTGGACACAGGCTGGCCGGGCTGTGGCTGCAGGTATTCAAGGGTGTCCAGTGAGGGGTAAAAATAGCGGCGAGGGTTGATCTTGCGCAGGTTGAGCGCGGTGCGCACCGTCAACAGCTGTTGCTCGTTACGCAGCGCCACCGGGTAATAGCTGTTATTGAGTTCGCTGTCGGCCTGGGGGTTTTGCAGATCCAGGTAGCTTTCCAGCGCTGACGTATAGCGGTGAGCGATTTGCGCGCGCTCTTCAAGGATGTTGCCTATGTTGTCGAGAATGCACAGCCCCATGGCTGCGGAGAATTCATTGAGCTTGGCATTGATGCCGATGCCGTCGATTCGGTCTACTGCCGATATGCCAAAGTTGCACATCAGGTGGGCGCTTCTGGCCAGTTCGTCGTCGTTGGTGATGATCGCGCCGCCTTCGATCGTGTGAAACAGTTTGGTGGCGTGAAAGCTCAGGGTGCTGATATCGCCATGGTTGAGCACCGACTGGCCTGCATGGCGCACGGCAAATGCATGTGCGCCGTCATAGATCACCTTGAGCTTATGTTCACGGGCAATTTGCTGAATGGCTTCTACGTCGCAAGGATTGCCAAACACGTGGGTGCCCACGATTGCTGTGGTGTCTTCGACGATGCTGCGTTTGATGTGTTGCGGCGAGATATTCCAGGTGTCCGGATCGATATCGGCAAAGACCGGGCGAATACCTTCCCATTGCAGCGAGCTGCTGGTGGCGACGAAACTGAATGGCGTTGTAACAGCGCTGCCGCTCAACCCCAGAGCCCGATAGGCAACCTGCAGGGCCAGGGTGCCATTGTTGGTCAGAATAATGTGTTTGACGCCCAGATAGTCCTTGAGCCGGTCCGTCAGTTCCTTGGCCAGCGGGCCGTGATTGGTCAGCCAGCCACGGGCGTAGATACCTTCGACGTAGCGTTTGAACTGGTCGATATCACCCAGATACGTCTTGGTCACATTAATCATCGAAGCCTCCATGTTTCTCTGAATCGGGGTGTTGCCGAGTGCGTGACCGGACATCTTTTTTTGCGTGCAGGCGCTGCATTGCTTCAGGCAACGCTACCGCCACACCGAACGCGTTCAGCACTTTAAAAATAGATTGGGGAGTCAACAGACATCCGCCGGCGCCTGATGAGCACCGTGGAAATAACTGACAGCGTGGGACGGAACCGCGGTCGACTTCGGCTTGATTATCCCGACGCCATGCTCTGCGGCATGTGCGTGACAACGGAATGCGCCTGACGGTCCTATATATCGGTCGCGGCAGGGTATCTGTCAAATTATTTCGTCAGATTTCTGTTATATTTTTGATAAATGGTAGAGCAGATTTTATAACTATATGATTCATAAGTGTGTCAAAAAAATATCATCTTGCAGGTGTATTTAAATGACACGCTGAACGTGCTTTGCAAGACGTCAATAAAGTCGCTGGATTTTACAATCTGCGCCTCTTTATATTTCCAATTGATCTATTTAAATATCAATTAATAATTTTTTGTTCTATTCGGTTTGGTGCATGATCGTGTTCATGGACTGCAGGCAGGAGAACGAACATGAAAGAGCCAGTGCTGTATTTTGATTACGCCGCCACTACGCCTGTGGACGAGCGTGTTATCAGGGTCATGGTCGATTGTCTGGGTGTGTCAGGCAATTTTGGCAACCCTGCATCCAGCGCTCATTCATTCGGACAAAAGGCCCGCGTTGCGGTAGAAATTGCCCGTGAGCAGGTTGCCCGTCTGGTAGGTGCTCAGGCCTCGCAGATCATCTGGACCTCCGGTGCCACCGAATCCAGCAATCTGGCGCTCAAGGGCGTGGCTCAAGAACGCGCGAAGAGGCAGGCAGCATTCGCCGGAGGCAGATCCGGTCATATCATCACCAGTCAGATCGAACACAAGGCAACCCTTGATACTGCGCGGCAACTTGAGGAAGAGGGCGTCGAGGTTACCTGGCTGGCACCGGACAGCGATGGCCTGATCAGCGCCGACGCGGTCAGTGCCGCTTTGCGCGATGATACGTTTCTGGTCTCGCTGATGCTGGTCAACAACGAACTGGGTACAGTCAACGACATCGCGGAAATCGGCAGGCGGGTAAGGGCTCACGGCGCATTGCTGCATGTCGACGCTGCGCAGGGCGCTGGCAAGTTGCCGATTGACTTGAGTCAGCTCGCGGTAGACCTGATGTCGCTTTCTGCACACAAAATCTACGGGCCCAAAGGGATTGGCGCGCTGTATGTCGGCCCGCGCGCGCAGCAACGGGTTCTCGCCCAGATTCACGGAGGCGGGCATGAATGTGGTCTGCGCTCCGGCACCCTGGCGACGCATCAGATTGCCGGGATGGGTGCGGCCTTTGCCCTGGCGGCCGAAGTGCTTGAAGAAGAAGTTGTTGAAATACAGCGGCTCAATAGTCTTCTCTGTGAGCGACTGGCCGATATTCCGGGGGTGTGTATCAACGGCAGTCCCACCCAGCGGATTGCCCACACCCTCAGTTTTACGTTTACCCACAACGATCTCGACATAGCAGCGCTGGGCGACAGACTTGCCTTCTCTTCCACCTCGGCCTGTAACTCGGCGAAGAACCTGCCTTCACACGTCCTGCTGGCTCTGGGACTGAGTCCGCAGGCTGCCGGCCAGACCATACGTCTGAGCCTGGGGCGCTTCACTCGTGATCAGGATATCGAGCGTGCGGTCGAGTCGATTCATGCCTGTCTGATTCAGCCAGCGTTCTGGGCGGTTGCTCAGTCTCGATGAGTGCTCCATTATCTGAACCGGTGAAAGCAGTCAATTTCCGGGTCAGCAGGAGAGTCAATGAGCACGCAATCCAATGCCAGTTCAGAAGTGGCAGAACGTTTGGCGCAAACCCGCGCCTTGATGAGCAGGGAGCGCATCGATGCCTATCTGGTGCCGTCAGCGGATCCGCACCTCTCCGAATACCTGCCCGGCTATTGGCAGGGGCGCCAGTGGCTGTCGGGTTTTCACGGCTCGGTCGGTACACTGATCATTACCCAGGACTTTGCAGGCATATGGGCTGACAGTCGCTATTGGGAGCAGGCAACCAAGGAACTGGCAGGTAGCGGTATCGAACTGGTAAAACTGTTGCCCGGCCAGCAGGGTCCGCTTGAATGGCTGGCAGACGAAGCCAAAGCCGAAAGTGTGGTTGCCGTTGACGGGGCGGTCCTGGCCGTTGCCTCTTCGCGCACTCTTGCAAGCAGGCTTTACGCGCGCGGTGCCCGCCTGCGTACGGATATCGATCTGCTCACCGAGCTGTGGCAGGACCGTCCCGCCTTGCCGTCTCACCCAATCTACGAACACTTGCCTCCTCAGGCATCTCTGGACCGTGGTGAAAAACTGGCTCGTGTTCGCCAGATCGTTGCCGAGCGAAACGCTGACTGGCACTTCATCGCAACACTGGATGACATAGCCTGGCTGTTCAATCTGCGTGGCGCTGACGTCTCCTACAATCCGGTTTTCATAGCCTTCGCCCTGATAGGCCCGTATAGCGTCACGCTATTCGTGGACTCACGGAAAGTGCCGGACTCGGTGCGTTCGCGTCTGGAGCGCGACGGTATCAATCTCATGGAGTACACGCAGATTGGCGCAGCCTTGCGCGAGCTGCCGAAAGACGCACGACTGCTGGTTGACCCGGCGCGTGTTACCTGCGGCTTGCTCGATTATCTGGACAGTGAAGTCACGCTGGTCGAAGGGCTTAATCCGAGTACGCTGCTGAAGTCGCAAAAAACCGAGACCGATGCCGGTCATATCCGTCAGGCAATGGAGCAGGATGGTGCGGCACTCTGTGAGTTCTTCGCCTGGCTGGACAGCGCGCTGGGACGTGAGCCCATCAGCGAAGTGACGATTGATGAAAAGCTTACTCAGGCACGGGAGCGACGTCCGGGATATGTTTCACCCAGCTTTGCAACCATTGCAGGGTTCAATGCCAACGGCGCGATGCCGCATTACCGAGCGACTGAAGCTGAGCACGCGCAGATAGAAGGTGATGGCTTGCTGTTGATCGACTCGGGCGGTCAATACCTTGGTGGCACCACCGATATCACGCGCATGGTTGCGATCGGAACGCCGAGTGCCGAGCAGAAGCAGGACTGTACGCGGGTTCTCAAAGGCGTTATTGCGTTATCGCGCACGCATTTTCCCAAAGGCATTCTTTCGCCGTTGCTGGATGCCATTGCCCGAGCGCCAATCTGGAGTGAAGGCGTAAACTACGGTCATGGCACCGGGCATGGTGTCGGGTATTTTCTGAACGTCCACGAAGGGCCACAAGTTATTGCCTATCAGGCACCTGCAACGCCGCAGACAGCAATGCTCCCAGGCATGATCACGTCTATTGAACCTGGTACTTACCGGCCCGGGCGCTGGGGTGTGCGCATCGAAAACCTGGTGATTAATCAGGAAGCGGGCACTACCGATTTCGGCGAGTTCCTGCGTTTTGAAACCCTGACGCTTTGCCCGATCGATACGCATTGCATCGAGGTCTCGATGTTGAACGAGGAAGAGCGCACCTGGTTGAACGATTACCACGCTCACGTTCTTGCGCGATTGAGCCCTCTACTGCAGGGTACAGCGCTGTTGTGGTTGCAGGCACGCACGGTCGCTGTCTGATATCTCGAAGCGCGTTACCGCAGGCTCAGTCCTGCGGTAACGGATCCGTCAGTGGCGTGCTTTTTCTACAGACAATGATCATGCTGCGGCTGGTATAACCAGCGGGGTTGAGGCCGAACGGATAGTCTTCCGGCTCTTCTGTGGCATCGCCCGATTTTGCGATGACCTTGAACGTCCTTGACGCACAGGCGTTGGTCGCAAGCTCATAGCATTTGGCCCAGGAAGACGTCAGGCCGGAGCAGTTGATGTGAATGCCGCGCTTGCTTTGCTTGACGGGTTTGGATGTAGCTGCACAACCTGCCACAGCCAACATGGCCAATACGATAAAAATGTATTTCATTCCTTTCCTTAGCGGGCCATTGCTGATCGCGATCCATCCGGTTGACTGGATCATGAGTCGGTAAAACTGTGACGCAAAACTCTCGAACATGAGTAGGTCAGGCGTAAACATGGCGCATGCGCTCAACAAATGCTAGTGCCATGTCGCTTCTTGACCTTGTGACTGCTTGGTCAGTTCAGTCGGCAGGGACCAATTGAGGTTTTGTGTTTGCAGAACCAAGGGTGGCGCCGATGGACGCGAAGATGATTGCGCCAATTGCAAGCCATTGGGTCAGTGAAAGGCTCTCGTGAAGAAACACCAGACCTGACAGCGCTGCGAAGACAGGCTCCAGGCTTGCCAGTGTGCCGAATGTGCGTGCCGACATTCGCGTCAGCGCGATCATTTCCAGGCTGTAGGGCAGGGCGGTCGACAGAATGGCGACACCCAGCGCTGCCGGTACCAATGAAATGTCAGATAATGCAGAGCCTGCGTGTATCACGCCGACAGGTCCGATGAAGAGTGCGGCAATCATTACGCCAAGCGCGGCGGTCTGTACGCCGTTGTCTGCACCTGCTTTATGCCCGAACACTATATAAGCGGCCCAGCACACTCCGGCCCCCAGGGCATACGCAGCGCCGAGCAGATCAATCGCTTCGTTCGAGGTCCCGAGGGGGATCAATAGCAATAAGCCGATGACTGCCAGCGAAACCCATAGAAAATCGATGGGCTTGCGCGAAGACAGCAGAGCTACAGCCAGTGGACCGGTGAACTCCAGCGCGACCGCGATTCCCAAAGGCGCAGTCTGCAACGACATATAGAAAAGGAGGTTCATGCTGCCCAGCGCAATGCCGTAGATCACCACAGTGCGTAGCGATTTTGCGGTCAGATTCGCTCGCCATGGGCGCAGGATGGCGATAAGGATAAGGCTCGCAAATACCAGCCTCAAGGTCGTGGTGCCTTGCGCGCCCACTACGGGGAAAAGACTCTTTGCCAGTGACGCGCCGCTTTGAATGGAGATCATGGCGATCATCAGCAGCCCTAGGGGGAAAAAGGCGGACGCTATAGTGTGGGGTTTCTCAGACATTTTGGTTGTACATCCTGGGTGTGATCCGGGCGCTGATAATCGAACATGATGCGCAACAATCGATGCATGGGCAATATATTGCGCAATCTTTGCTTTTCCTTCTACATAGGCAATCACGAAACGGGCAATTTCGGTGATTTTGAAATTAACGGTTGACGGCCTCTGTGATCTGTCTATAATTCGCCCCACTTCCGGCGCAGACGGAAACGAAAAAGCCTTGTAGATCA
>NZ_CM176702.1:985000-3762500 GCF_058129885.1 Pseudomonas sp. Pmew2 | reverse complement strand
TTGGGGTTATATGGTCAAGTGAAGAAGCGCATACGGTGGATGCCTTGGCAGTCAGAGGCGATGAAAGACGTGGTAGCCTGCGAAAAGCTTCGGGGAGTCGGCAAACAGACTGTGATCCGGAGATGTCTGAATGGGGGAACCCAGCCATCATAAGATGGTTATCTTGTACTGAATACATAGGTGCAAGAAGCGAACCAGGGGAACTGAAACATCTAAGTACCCTGAGGAAAAGAAATCAACCGAGATTCCCTTAGTAGTGGCGAGCGAACGGGGACCAGCCCTTAAGTTGTATTGAGATTAGCGGAACGTTCTGGAAAGGACGGCCATAGTGGGTGATAGCCCTGTACGCGAAAATCCCTTTGCAATGAAATCGAGTAGGACGGGGCACGAGAAACCTTGTCTGAATATGGGGGGACCATCCTCCAAGGCTAAATACTACTGACTGACCGATAGTGAACCAGTACCGTGAGGGAAAGGCGAAAAGAACCGCGGAGAGCGGAGTGAAATAGATCCTGAAACCGTATGCGTACAAGCAGTGGGAGCCCACTTTGTTGGGTGACTGCGTACCTTTTGTATAATGGGTCAGCGACTTATTTTCAGTGGCGAGCTTAACCGAATAGGGGAGGCGTAGCGAAAGCGAGTCTTAATAGGGCGTCTAGTCGCTGGGAATAGACCCGAAACCGGGCGATCTATCCATGGGCAGGTTGAAGGTTGGGTAACACTAACTGGAGGACCGAACCGACTACCGTTGAAAAGTTAGCGGATGACCTGTGGATCGGAGTGAAAGGCTAATCAAGCTCGGAGATAGCTGGTTCTCCTCGAAAGCTATTTAGGTAGCGCCTCATGTATCACTGTAGGGGGTAGAGCACTGTTTCGGCTAGGGGGTCATCCCGACTTACCAAACCGATGCAAACTCCGAATACCTACAAGTGCCGAGCATGGGAGACACACGGCGGGTGCTAACGTCCGTCGTGAAAAGGGAAACAACCCAGACCGTCAGCTAAGGTCCCAAAGTCATGGTTAAGTGGGAAACGATGTGGGAAGGCTTAGACAGCTAGGAGGTTGGCTTAGAAGCAGCCACCCTTTAAAGAAAGCGTAATAGCTCACTAGTCGAGTCGGCCTGCGCGGAAGATGTAACGGGGCTCAAACCATGCACCGAAGCTACGGGTATCATCTTTTGATGATGCGGTAGAGGAGCGTTCTGTAAGCCTGTGAAGGTGAGTTGAGAAGCTTGCTGGAGGTATCAGAAGTGCGAATGCTGACATGAGTAACGACAATGGGTGTGAAAAACACCCACGCCGAAAGACCAAGGTTTCCTGCGCAACGTTAATCGACGCAGGGTTAGTCGGTCCCTAAGGCGAGGCTGAAAAGCGTAGTCGATGGAAAACAGGTTAATATTCCTGTACTTCTGGTTATTGCGATGGAGGGACGGAGAAGGCTAGGCCAGCCTGGCGTTGGTTGTCCAGGTTTAAGGTGGTAGGCTGAGATCTTAGGTAAATCCGGGATCTCAAGGCCGAGAGCTGATGACGAGTGTTCTTTAGAACACGAAGTGGTTGATGCCATGCTTCCAAGAAAAGCTTCTAAGCTTCAGGTAACCAGGAACCGTACCCCAAACCGACACAGGTGGTTGGGTAGAGAATACCAAGGCGCTTGAGAGAACTCGGGTGAAGGAACTAGGCAAAATGGCACCGTAACTTCGGGAGAAGGTGCGCCGGTGAGGGTGAAGCATTTACTGCGTAAGCCCACGCCGGTCGAAGATACCAGGCCGCTGCGACTGTTTATTAAAAACACAGCACTCTGCAAACACGAAAGTGGACGTATAGGGTGTGACGCCTGCCCGGTGCCGGAAGGTTAATTGATGGGGTTAGCGCAAGCGAAGCTCTTGATCGAAGCCCCGGTAAACGGCGGCCGTAACTATAACGGTCCTAAGGTAGCGAAATTCCTTGTCGGGTAAGTTCCGACCTGCACGAATGGCGTAACGATGGCGGCGCTGTCTCCACCCGAGACTCAGTGAAATTGAAATCGCTGTGAAGATGCAGTGTATCCGCGGCTAGACGGAAAGACCCCGTGAACCTTTACTATAGCTTTGCACTGGACTTTGAATTTGCTTGTGTAGGATAGGTGGGAGGCTTTGAAGCGTGGACGCCAGTCTGCGTGGAGCCAACCTTGAAATACCACCCTGGCAACTTTGAGGTTCTAACTCAGGTCCGTTATCCGGATCGAGGACAGTGTATGGTGGGTAGTTTGACTGGGGCGGTCTCCTCCTAAAGAGTAACGGAGGAGTACGAAGGTGCGCTCAGACCGGTCGGAAATCGGTCGTAGAGTATAAAGGCAAAAGCGCGCTTGACTGCGAGACAGACACGTCGAGCAGGTACGAAAGTAGGTCTTAGTGATCCGGTGGTTCTGTATGGAAGGGCCATCGCTCAACGGATAAAAGGTACTCCGGGGATAACAGGCTGATACCGCCCAAGAGTTCATATCGACGGCGGTGTTTGGCACCTCGATGTCGGCTCATCACATCCTGGGGCTGAAGCCGGTCCCAAGGGTATGGCTGTTCGCCATTTAAAGTGGTACGCGAGCTGGGTTTAGAACGTCGTGAGACAGTTCGGTCCCTATCTGCCGTGGACGTTTGAGATTTGAGAGGGGCTGCTCCTAGTACGAGAGGACCGGAGTGGACGAACCTCTGGTGTTCCGGTTGTCACGCCAGTGGCATTGCCGGGTAGCTATGTTCGGAAAAGATAACCGCTGAAAGCATCTAAGCGGGAAACTTGCCTCAAGATGAGATCTCACTGGAACCTTGAGTTCCCTAAAGGGCCGTCGAAGACTACGACGTTGATAGGTTGGGTGTGTAAGCGCTGTGAGGCGTTGAGCTAACCAATACTAATTGCCCGTGAGGCTTGACCATATAACACCCAAGCAATTTGAGTGGACTTCCTGACAGGAGCATCAGATTGCGGTGACTGTGAAGACGACACGAACCGAAAGTTTGCGTCACAAACGCACCGAGCTATCACATACCCGATTTGCTGAAGCGCGCCGCATGGCACGATTCGGTACCCGAATTTCTTGACGACCATAGAACATTGGAACCACCTGATCCCATCCCGAACTCAGCAGTGAAACGATGTATCGCCGATGGTAGTGTGGGGTTTCCCCATGTGAGAGTAGGTCATCGTCAAGATTAAATTCCAGAAACCCTCATCGCTTACGCGTTGAGGGTTTTTGTTTTTGAGGCACGATAAAGTCTTTTTCGTACCGTGCAGATACAAAAAAACCACCTGGTCGAGGTGGTTTTTTATTTTCCGGGAGAATCAATCCCCGCGGTATTCGCACCCGCTGGTGCAGGTCTCATGAATACGAACGGCGGACAGCTCCGGCAGCAGAGGCTTCAGCTCATCCCAGATCCATTTCGCCAGGTTTTCGCTGGTTGGATTCTCAAGGCCGGGGATGTCATTCAGGTAATTATGATCAAGGCGTTCGTACAACGGTTTGAAAATAGCCTTGATTTCCGAAAAGTCGCGGATCCAGCCTGTGTGAGGATCAACCTTGCCAGCCAGATGAATGCCGACACGAAACGAATGGCCGTGCAGACGTCCACACTTGTGACCCTCTGGTACGTGAGGGAGGCGGTGTGCTGACTCGAAGGTAAACTCTTTGAAGATTTCCACTGTGTATTGGCCCCGGAAAAATGGCGATCGCAGACGCGATAAATGCAATCGGCCAGTTTAACAGCAATGGCCTGAAACTCCATGCAGGGCTTGTGTGTGACGATTCCTTCAGATGCGATTGATGGCACTCGGCCAGATCTATTCAGTTTGAGTTAAGTTGTACGGGGTAAGGTAAACGCCATAGAAGCATCGACCGCTATGGACTCCTCCAATAATGAAAACGCTGACAACCCTGCTGGCGGCCCTGACATGTGTTCTGACTTCATGTGTCATCCAGGCGCGTGGTGTCGACCCGCATGAGGTATTGCGCCTCAGTAATGCGGGCACTCTCCAGTCTGCTGAAAAGCTCGATGCTAACGCCCTCAGCAAGCACCCTGGTGCCAGTATTCTTGATACACAGTTCAAGAATATATACGGCAGGTACGTTTACAATGTCGAGCTGCGTGACAAGCACGATATTGAGTGGGTTCTCGAAATAGACGCCGCTACGGGTCAGGTCTACAGGAATCATCAGGATAACTAATGAATGTCGACAAGCGTCTCTGTGTCATCCTTGGTTTGAGTCTGACCTGCTCTTTTGTCTATGCCAGGGATCTGAATCAGGATGAAGCGCTCAGTCTGCGGCAGCGTGGGGTGATACTGCCTCTCGAACAGTTTATCGAGCGCGCGCTGGGTCTTCATCCCGGCGCTCGCCTGCTGGAGGCTGAGCTTGAGGAAAAAAATAACATGTACGTGTATGAATTCGAGTTGCTGACCCCGCAGGGTGTTGTCCGTGAGCTCAAGTTCGATGCGCGCGATAGCCGATTGCTGAAAGACGAGGATGATGACTGATGCGCCTGCTACTGGTTGAAGACCATGTTCCTCTCGCGGATGAGTTACTCGCTGCGCTGGGACGGCAAGGCTATGCAGTCGACTGGCTGGCTGACGGTCGTGACGCGGTTTATCAAGGCGCAACCGAGCCCTACGACCTCATTGTTCTGGATCTGGGGTTGCCCGGCATGCCCGGGCTTGAGGTTCTCCAGCAATGGCGCGGCAAGGGCCTGGCTACCCCCGTACTGATTCTGACGGCACGAGGTTCGTGGTCAGAGCGTATAGAAGGCTTGAAGTCGGGGGCTGACGATTACCTGACCAAACCTTTTCATCCTGAAGAACTACAGTTGCGTATTCAGGCCCTGTTGAGGCGTTCGCACGGGCTTGCCAACCAGCCAACCCTGGAGTCTGCCGGCCTTAATCTGGATGAAGGTCGCCAGAGTGTCAGCCGGGATGGCGTTGATATCCAGCTCACGTCTGCAGAGTTTCGTCTGCTGCGCTATTTCATGCTCCACCCTGGACAGATTCTCTCCAAAAGCCATCTCTCTGAGCACTTGTACGATGGCGAAAACGAGCGTGACTCCAATGTCATCGAGGTCCATGTCAATCACCTGAGGCGCAAACTAGGCCGCGCAGTGGTCGAGACACGCCGTGGCCAAGGCTATCTGTACGGCGGAGCCGGAGGTTGAAATCCATACAACGGCGTCTGAGCCTGGGTCTTATCGCCGTTATGGTCGTTGTTGGCCTGGTGATGGCGCAGACCAGTCTCTGGCTGTTTGAAGTGGGCCTGCAGCGCTATCTGGAGTCGGGCTTACGCAACGAGAGCGAGAACCTGCTGGTGGCGCTGGTCCGAGGTCCTGCCGGGCTGCAACTGGATGACCATCGCTTGTCGGGTGCTTATCAGCGCCCGCTGTCCGGCCACTATTTCCGCATGGACTTGCCGCAGGGCCACTGGCGCTCCCGTTCTTTGTGGGATTTTGAGCTGCCGCAGCCTGGGGTGGGGTTGCACGCTAACCTTGAACTTGGCAAGACCGGGCAGTCGCTGTTGATGCTGACCAGCGAATACCGAAAGTTCGGCAAGCAGATTTCAATTACCGTCGCCCAGGATTACACGCCGGTCAGGGCGAGCTTTCGTCTCATGCAGCAGATCGGGGTTGGGCTCGGGCTCGCAGCGCTGATCCTGGTGCTGGTTTTGCAGCGCATCACTGTACGCAGGGCGCTTCGGCCTCTGGAAACCGTTCGCGAGCAGATCTTCCAGCTTCAACAGGGTCAGCGTTCGCAACTGGACAATCAGGTGCCCCTCGAGCTTGAGCCCCTTGTGGCTCAGATCAACCATCTGCTTGCGCATACTGAAGACAGCCTGAAACGCTCACGCAATGCACTGGGCAATCTGGGGCATGCCTTGAAGACACCGCTTGCGGTATTGCTCAGCCTGGCCCTCAGTGGACAGCTGGACGGCAACCCCGCACTGCGCAAGACGTTGCAGGAGCAATTGGAAAATATCCGTCTGCGTCTGGAGCGTGAACTCAATCGGGCCCGTCTTTCCGGGGACGCGCTGCCCGGAGCCCGTTTCGACTGTGATGCTGAACTGCCCGGGCTGTTTTCCACTTTGGGCATGATTCATGGTGCCCACCTTCATTTGGTCAACGATGTCGAAGCAGGCATGCATCTGCCGTGGGACCGGGAGGATATCCTCGAACTGCTGGGCAACCTTCTGGACAACGCCTGCAAGTGGGCCGACAGCGAAGTGCGTCTGAGCATTCTCAGTCAGGCTCAGGGCTTCAGCCTGCTGGTGGACGATGACGGGCCCGGTATTCCGGAGTCGCAGCGCGCAGAGGTGTTCAGCCGTGGCGCTCGCCTTGACGAGCAGATTACCGGTCATGGCCTTGGCCTGGGGATTGTGCGCGATATCGTCGAGGCCTGGGGCGGCCAACTGCAATTGCAGGAGAGCCCCGCTGGTGGCCTTCGCGTACGCATTGATCTTCCCGAGCGCACCGCTCCATAAGTTGCCAGCCTGTAACTTTCAGAGTCTTCATACAAAAAAATACGCCAGGTCTTAATGTCCGTCGGATGCCGCCGATAGCCTGACAGGTATCTCTGACTCATAAAAATAACCATAAGGCCACTCCTATGCGTCTCAGTCTGAAAGCCAAGGTTCTGTCGCTGGCAGTCCTGCCGGTTCTGATATTTGCGCTGGTGATCAGTGCCACCACGGTGTTCATGCTGCACCGGCAGGCAGAGCGCGAGGTCAGTGATACGCGAGAGCGTTTGCTCTCTGAAGCCAAGGCAACGTTGCAGAACTACGTTGCGATCGCCATGACGGCCATCAAGCCGCTTTACGAGGCTGCAGCGCCGGGTGATGAAACTGCGCGCGCTAATGCGATCAAGCTGCTTTCCTCCATCAGTTATGGCAAGGATGGTTATATCTTTGGCTATGACTCTCAGGTAATCCGGATATTCCGTAGCAACAGTCCTGATGGCGTGGGCAAGAGTTTCAATGACGCCCGCGATGCGAACGGGGTCTACATCAACCGCGAACTGGTGGCGGTCGGCAAGGCGGGCACTCACTATGTGATGTACTCCTCGGCCCTGCCTGGCAAGACTGAACCTGTGCCCAAGATTGGCTACACGGATTATCTGCCGAAGTGGGATCTGATCATCGGTTCTGCCGTCAATATAGACGGCATTGACGCTAAAGTTGCCGAAGTCAGGCAGAATGTCGAAGCGCGCCTGAAGGAAATGCTGTACAGCATTTTGGGTATCACCGTCCTGGTGCTGGTCATCATTGGCGTCATCGGGATATTGATGGCCGGCACTCTGCTACGTCCGCTCGGTTTGATGAAAAACAATCTGGATGACATCGCGGCGGGTGAAGGCGATCTGACTCGGCGTCTGGCCATTACCAGTAATGACGAGCTTGGTGATCTGGCTGGTTCGTTCAACCGGTTTGTCGACAAGATCCACGGTATGGTTCGTCAGGTCAGTGAAATGACCGGGCAACTCAATGGACTGGTCGGAGAAGTGTCATCCCAGGCACAGCGCTCGGAAACCGCCATGGACCGTCAGCGCCACGAAACAGATCAGGTGGCGACCGCAATCAATCAGATGTCGGCTGCGGCTCAAGAGGTCGCCAAGAGCGCGCAGGGTGCCTCCGTGGCTGCTCAGCAGACCGACGAGCAAGGGCACGCCGCCAAGCGCGTTGTGGACGGCAGCATCAGACAGATTCATGCGCTGGTAGACGACATCCGCAAAAGTGGCTCGTCACTGGATGTTCTGCAAAAGGACGTTTCTTCGATCGTCAGCATACTGGGCGTCATTCGCTCTATCGCCGAACAAACCAACCTGCTCGCACTCAATGCCGCCATCGAGGCCGCGAGGGCAGGGGAAGCAGGGCGTGGTTTTGCTGTGGTTGCCGACGAGGTTCGGGCGCTGGCCAGCCGCACCCAGCAAAGCACGCAGGAAATTCAAGGGATGATCGGTCGTCTGCAGCAGGGCACTCAGGAGGCTGTTACGGCAATGCGCCGTTCCAGCGAAGCTGGCGACGGGACCTCTGCGCAAGCCAACGAAGCAGGAACATCGCTGGTGACCATAGGTGAGTTGATCGCGACGATCAATTCGATGAACGCGCAAATTGCCAGCGCAGCCGAAGAGCAAACGGCAGTTGCCGAAGAAATCAATCGCAGTGTTCATCAGATCGCAGGTGCAGTCGAAAGCGTCGCCGACGAAACCCGGCAAAGTGCACAGACCTCACGCAGCCTTGCCGAACTGGGCTCGCGCCTTGACAGTCTGGTCGGCCAATTCCGTGTCTGATGCTTGCGTGGCAGGGGCGCTGATGTCCGCAACAGCCTGCGCCTGCCATCGCGGTCATATTGCCTTCATAGAAGATGGCACTCGTACGTTCAAGTGCTGACTAAGCTGTAGACCGGGCGCGAGGCGCGGTCTACTGACATGGACAGGACATGAACGAAACCACGTTGCAATACAAAACCCTCATTATGCTATTGGTGCTGGTCACCATTGCCTTCATATGGATTCTGCTGCCGTTTTACGGCGCAGTATTCTGGGCGGTCATTCTCGGGATCATCTTTGCGCCTGTGCAGCGCAGGTTGCAGATCAAGTTCAACTGGTCACGCAACCTTACCTCCCTGTGCACCCTGACAATCTGTCTGGTGATTGCGATTCTGCCAGTGATCGTCATCAGCGCCTTGCTGGTTCAGGAGGGCACCACGCTGTACAAGAATGTCGAGAGCGGGCAACTGGATATCGCCGGTTATCTCGCCGAGTTCAAGGACCTGCTGCCGCATTCGATCCAGGCACTGCTCGACCGACTGGGCATGGGCGATCTTGAAGGATTGCGCGACAAGATCACCAAAGGGGCAATGCAGGGCAGTCAGTATCTGGCGACTCAAGCGTTCAGCTTCGGGCAGGGCACCTTCGATTTCGTGGTGAGTGTGTTCATCATGTTGTACCTGCTGTACTTCTTCCTGCGAGATGGGCAGGAGTTGGTACGCAAGATACGTACGGCCTTTCCGTTGGGCGAACAGCAGAAGCGTCGTCTGCAACTCAAGTTCACTCGAGTGGTACGTGCCACGGTCAAGGGCAACGTCGTGGTAGCGGTAACGCAAGGTGCGCTGGGCGGTTTTATCTTCTGGGCGCTGGACATCCCGAGTGCGTTGCTGTGGGCGGTGATCATGGCCTTCCTGTCGCTGTTGCCCGCTGTAGGGGCGGGGATTGTCTGGGCGCCAGTGGCTGTCTACTTCCTGCTCAGTGGCATGATCTGGCAAGGTGTAGTGCTGGGGTTGTTCGGTGTTTTCGTGATCGGTCTGGTGGATAACGTGCTGCGTCCGATCCTGGTGGGCAAGGACACGAAAATGCCGGACTACCTGATCCTGATTTCAACGCTGGGTGGTATGTCGGTCTTTGGTCTGAACGGCTTTGTGATAGGGCCTCTGGTGGCTGCGCTGTTCATCTCCAGCTGGGGTTTGTTCAGCGGTGCCAAGAAGCCGATGAAGCTGCCGGGCTAGTTTTCCAGAGACAAAAAAAACCCTGCTGAATGGCAGGGTTTTTTGTTTCTGGATGATCAGCCTGCTACATGCAGACCGGCATTGACCACCAGATCGAGCAGCGGTTGCGGGTACACACCCAGCACGAATGTCAGGATCGCGACGGCCAGCAGCATAACGCCGCCAGTGCGCTGCGCCCAGTTGATCGCTGCATCGTGGCGTGGAAGCTTGTTGTCGACCAGATACATGGTGACCATCACTCTCAGGTAATAGAACACGCCAATGGCGCTACCGATCACCAGTGCTCCGATAAGCCACCACAGTTGCGACTCGACACCGGTGGCAATGATGTAGAACTTGCCGATGAAGCCTGCGGTAAGCGGGATACCTGCCAGCGACAGCATCATCAGGGTCATGACTGCCGTCAGGTACGGACGACGCCAGAACAGCCCGCGGTATTCGAACATCGCATCGGCATCACGTCCGCTGTAAGGCGAAGACATCATGGTGATCACACCGAAGCTGCCTAGCGAGGTCAGCACGTAAGTTGCCAGATAGACACCAATCGCCTCGACCGCCATGCCTTTGCTGGCCACCAGCGCAATCATCAGGTAACCGAAGTGGGCGATGGAGGAGTAGCCCAGCAGACGCTTGAGGTTGGTCTGAGTCAGCGCCAACAGGTTGCCGACCAGGATCGACGCTACGGCGATGACTGCCAGCACGTCATGCAGTACGCCACTGCTGGCTGCCGGTGAAATCTGGAACAGACGCACCAGCACGGCAAACACTGCCACCTTGCTGGCCGTAGCCAGGAAGGCCGCTACCGGCGCAGGAGCGCCTTCGTAGACGTCCGGTGTCCACAGGTGGAAAGGCACCAGCGACAGTTTGAATGCAAGGCCCACAACCATCATGCCCAGACCCAGGCTGGCAATCGGGCTTGGCATCCCTGTCGCGGCAATGGCTTTACCAATGCCCTCGAAGCTCAGCGAGCCGGCTTCTGCGTACAGCAGCGCCATGCCGAACAGCAGGAACGCTGAACCTGCAGCCGATAGCACCATGTACTTGATGCCGCCTTCCAGCGAACGCTTGTTGAAGAAGGCATACGCCACCAGACCGTAGACCGGCACCGACAGCAGTTCCAGGCCGATGAACAGGCCCGCCAGATGCTGAGCACTGACCAGCACCAGACCACCGGCAGCTGCCAGCAGGATCAGCAGGTAAAGCTCTTCACGATTGCCTGGATAACCTGCCTTGCCGTCACCCAGATAGGCGTGTGCCATGGTCACACAGGCCAGGGTAGAGGCAAGGATGATTGCCATGTAAAGGCAGGCAAAGTTATCGATGTGCAGCAGTGGTGTCACGACCAGTGGGGCAACTTTCAGTGCCGGATAGATCGACAGCAGGGCCAGGTTGAGACCTGCTACTGAAAGCAGGAACGTTTGCGAGTGATTGCGGCGCCATGCGATCGCCAGCATCACCACTACAACGGTGAGGCTGGTGATCAGCAGTGGCGCAAGCGCAATAAAGTGTTGAATCGTCAGGTCCATAGCGCTCTTACCGGGCCGAAGCGAGTTGAGTGAAGGCAGTGCCTAGCCATTGCTGCACGCCGTGCATGGTCGCTGCCGATGTGTCGAGGAACGGCTGCGGGAAAACCCCGAGCACGACCAGCAACACCGCAAGGCCCAGCACCATGATCATTTCACGTCCGTCCATGCCCTTCAGAACCTCGTCGGACTTCGACGGGCCGAAGTAGGCGCGGTGGATCATGATCAGCGAGTAGACAGAGCCGAACACCAGGCCGGAGGTAGCGATCGCCGTGATCCATGGTGAGCTGGCGAAGCTGCCCAGCAGAATCAGGAACTCACCTACGAAGTTACCAGTGCCCGGCAGACCCAGAGAGGCGGCGGCAAAGAACAGGCTGATGGCCGGGATGTAGGCGATACGCGACCACAGGCCGCCCATCTCGCGCATGTCACGAGTATGCAGGCGCTCGTACAGCTGACCACTGAGAATGAACAGTGCCGCAGCCGACAGGCCGTGGGCGATCATCTGGATCAGTACGCCTTGCAGCGCTTGCTGGCTGCCGGAGTAGATGCCGATCAGTACAAAGCCCATGTGCGAGACGCTGGAGAACGCGATCAGGCGCTTGATATCGGTCTGGGCAAACGCCAGGAAAGCGCCGTAGAAGATACCGACCAGGCCCAGCGTCATTGCAATCGGTGCGAACTCGGCCGATGCGTTGGGGAACAGCGGAAGGGCAAAGCGCAGCAGACCGTAAGCCGCCGTCTTCAGCAGGATACCCGCCAGGTCGACGGAGCCTGCAGTCGGTGCCTGGGCATGCGCATCCGGCAGCCAGGAGTGCAACGGCACCACCGGCAGCTTCACGGCAAAGGCAATAAAGAAGCCCAGCATCAGGATATATTCGGTACCCGGTGCCAGTTTGGTCTTCAGCAGGTCGGCGTAGGCAAAGGTGATCACGCCGGTCTGATTGAAGTGCACCAGCACCAGACCCAGGATCGCCACCAGCATGATCAGGCCGCTGGCCTGAGTGAAGATGAAGAACTTGGTGGCTGCGTAGATACGGGTTTTCTTCCCATCCGAAGAACTGTGACCCCAGAGCGCGATGAGGAAATACATCGGCACCAGCATCATTTCCCAGAAGAAGAAGAACATGAACAGGTCGATGGCCAGGAACACGCCGACCACACCGCCCAGAATCCACATCAGGTTCAGGTGGAAGAAGCCTACCTTGCGCTGGATTTCCTTCCACGAGCACAGTACCGACAACACGCCGAGCAGGCCGGTCAGCAGGATCATCAGCAAAGACAGGCCATCGAGTGCCAGATGCACGTCGATGCCGAAGCGGGTGATCCACGGGTGGTGGAATTCCAGGGTCCAGGTCGGATCGGCACCCGGCACCGGCGCGTAGCCGAAGTTGCCGGTAGCCCACAGCCAGAGGCCGAGAACCAGTTCCAGGGTCATTGTCAGCAACGCAATCCAGCGCGGCAGGGTAGAGCCGAAGCGCTCACCTAGCCAGCACAGCAGGCCGCCTATGAAGGGGATCAGGATTAGCCAGGGCAGAATCATGACGGGCTCAATTCCTTTCGCAAATTCGCAAGGTTCATATCAGATCGCAACCAGAACGACGGCACCGAGTACCAGAACGGCACCCACGGCGATCGAGGCAGCATACCAACGCAACTGGCCGGTCTCGGTGCGGCTCATGATGTCATGACCGCCTTTGACCAGACGTGGGATCAAGCCGATGGTGCGGTCGAACGGATCACTACGCAGTACATGGCTGATTGCCAGATACGGCTTGACGAACAGCTTGTCGTAGATCCAGTCGAAGCCCCATGCCGCGAACCACCAGGCCGAGAGGAAACGGCCCGGAGCGCTGTTGGCGATAGCCGTCGCCAGGCGGCGCTTGCCGAGAAACAGCAGCGCTGCCAGCAGGATACCGGCCAGGGCGATGGCGCCAGAGGCGATTTCCAGACTGTGTTTGGCTTCGCCACCGGCATGGCCGACGCTCTGCGGTAGAACACCTGCCAGTGGCGGGGTGATCAGCGCGCCAATGAACGTCGACAGCACGATCAGTACCGACAGCGGCAACCAGTGAGCAATACCGTGACCTGCGTGTGCTTCGGTCTTGGCTTCACCGTGGAACGCGATGAAGATCAGACGGAAGGTGTACAGCGACGTCATGAACGCGCCCACCAGACCGGCATACAACAGGCCATTGTTACCGCTGGCGAATGCTTCCCAGAGAATTTCATCCTTCGAGTAGAAGCCTGCCGTCAACAGCGGCAGGGCAGCCAGTGCTGCACCGCCGACGATGAAGCTGGCGTAGGCCAATGGCAGTTTCTTCCACAGGCCGCCCATCTTGAAGATGTTCTGCTCGTGATGGCACGCAACGATCACCGCACCGGAAGCAAGGAACAGCAGCGCCTTGAAGAAGGCGTGTGTCATCAGGTGGAAAATCGCGCCTTCCCATGCGCCTACGCCCAATGCCAGGAACATGTAGCCGATCTGGCTCATGGTCGAGTAGGCGAGGATACGCTTGATGTCGGTCTGTACCAGCGCTGCGAAACCCGCCAGAACCAGCGTGACGCCGCCGACAATGCCTACCAGATGCAGTATGTCCGGTGCCAGTGCGAACAGGCCGTGAGTCCGCGCGATCAGGTAAACGCCCGCGGTAACCATGGTTGCTGCGTGGATCAGTGCCGAAACCGGTGTAGGACCGGCCATCGCATCTGCCAGCCAGGTTTGCAGTGGCAGTTGTGCCGATTTACCGACAGCACCACCCAGCAGCATCAAGGTCGCCAGCACAATCCAGAAATCGCCGACCTTGAAGTGTTCCGGCGCCCGGACCAGCAGTTCCTGCACATTGAGCGTGCCCAATTGCTGGAACAGGATGAACAGCCCGATAGCCATGAATACGTCACCGATACGGGTGACGATGAACGCTTTGAGCGCTGCATTTCCGTTGTTGCGGTTGCTGTAATAGAAACCGATCAACAGGTAGCTGCACAGGCCCACGCCTTCCCAACCGAAGTAGATGAACAACAGGTTGTCGCCCAGGATCAGGAACAGCATGCTGGCAATGAACAGGTTGGTGTAGGAGAAGAAGCGCGAGTAGCCCGCCTCACCGCGCATGTACCAGGATGCGAACAGGTGGATCAGGAAGCCGACACCAACCACTACGCCCAGCATCGTGACGGACAGACCGTCCAGATACAGCGCGAAGTTGGGCTGGAAGCCATCAACGTCCATCCAGCGCCACAGCACCTGGGTGTAGTGACCACCTTCCGGCGGTGCCACGTTGAACTGCCAGATGACCCAGGCCGTGACGATGGCTGAAAGGCCGATAGAGCCGACGCCAATGAGCGCCGCAAGGTTTTCCGATATGCGCCCACGAGAGAACGACAGCAGCAGAAAACCGATGAGGGGAAATATGAAAGTCAGAAAGAGAAGATTCATCCGCGCATCTCGCTGGCAGCATCGATATCGAGAGTGTGGAAGCGGCGATACAGTTGCATCAGGATCGCCAGGCCGATACTGGCCTCGGCTGCCGCAAGGCTGATCACCAGGATGAACATGACCTGCCCATCCGGTTGAGCCCAACGACTGCCGGCAACTACGAACGCCAGTGCAGAGGCGTTCATCATGATTTCCAGGCTCATCAACACGAAGAGAATGTTACGGCGCACCATCAGGCCGACCAGACCCAGGCAGAACAGGACCCCGGCGACCGCCAGACCGTGCTCAAGAGGGATAGCATTCATTGGCTTGGCTCCTTGGCCTCGTTGCGGCCCAGATGGAATGCCGTGACGGCTGCAGCAAGCAGCAGCATCGAGGCAAGTTCCACCACCAGCAGATAAGGCCCGAACAGGCTGATGCCGACCGCCTTGGCGTCGACTGTGGTGTGACTGATTGCAGCGCCAGTCTGATTGGCGAACAGTACGTACAGCAACTCGGCCAGCAACAGCGTGCCGAGAATCACCGGACCAATCCAGATGCCGGGTTTGAGCCATGCACGCTCCTGCTGAACCGAGGCTGGGCCGAGGTTCAGCATCATCACCACAAACACGAACAGGACCATGATCGCGCCCGCATAGGCAATGACTTCCAGCACACCGGCAAACGGCGCACCGAGGCTGAAAAAAGTCATGGCCACAGCGATCAGCGAGATGATCAGGTAGAGCAGGGCATGCACCGGATTCGTGTTGGTGATCACCCGCAGGGTGGACACAACAGCGATACCGGATGCGAAGTAGAAAGCGAATTCCATCTTTACTTCCTTAAGGCAGCAAGCTCTTGACGTTGATCGGCTCGGCTTCATTCTGTGCGGAGCCCTTGGGCTTGCCGCCGATGGCCATACCGGCAACGCGATAGAAGTTGTAGTCAGGGTTCTTGCCGGGACCGGAGATCAGCAGATCTTCCTTCTCGTACACCAGATCCTGACGCTTGAAGTCGGCCATCTCGAAGTCCGGCGTAAGCTGAATTGCGGTAGTCGGACACGCTTCTTCACACAGGCCGCAGAAAATGCAGCGCGAGAAGTTGATGCGGAAAAAGTCCGGGTACCAGCGTCCGTCTTCTGTCTCGGCCTTCTGCAGCGAAATACAGCCGACCGGGCATGCCACTGCACACAGGTTGCAGGCTACGCAGCGCTCTTCTCCGTCAGGGTCGCGGGTCAGAACGATACGACCACGGTAGCGGGGCGGCAGATATACCTGCTCTTCGGGGTATTGCAGGGTGTCGCGTTTGCGGAAGCCGTGGCCGAAGACCATGACCAGGCTGCGCAATTGGGTACCTGTACCCTTAACGATGTCACCAATATATTTGAACATGGGTCAAATCCTCACTGAACCGAGCCTGCCGGTGTGTTCAACAACACAATCGCAGCAGTCACCAGCAAATTGATCAGGGTCAGCGGCAGACAGAACTTCCAGCTGAAATCCATGACCTGGTCATAACGCGGGCGCGGGATGGAAGCACGCAGCAAGATGAACAGCATGATGAAGAACGCGGTTTTCAAGGCGAACCAGAAGAATGCCAGCGATGGCAGAATGTCGAACGGGCCGTGCCAGCCACCGAAGAACAGCGTGACCAGCAGCGCCGAGATCAAGATGATCCCGATGTATTCGCCCACGAAGAACATGCCCCATTTCATGCCGGCATATTCAATATGGTAGCCGTCAGCCAGTTCCTGCTCGGCTTCCGGTTGGTCGAACGGGTGGCGGTGAGTCACCGCAACACCCGCGATGAAGAACGTACAGAAGCCGAAGAACTGCGGAATGATGAACCACAGGTTCTGCGCCTGATATTCAACGATGTCACGCATATTGAACGAACCGACCTGAACCACGATGCCCATCAGCGCAAGGCCCATGAACACTTCGTAGGATACGGTTTGTGCCGAAGCACGCAGGCTGCCCAGCAGGGCGAACTTGTTATTACTCGACCAGCCGGCGAACAGCACCGCATACACCGACAGACCCGCCATGGCGAAGAAGAACAGCAGACCGATGTTCAGGTCCGCCACACCCCATGTCGGGGTAATCGGGATGACTGCGAAGGCAATCAACAAGGCGCTCATTGCAACAACGGGGGCCAGGGTGAAAATCACCTTGTCGGCGAACGGCGGATTCCAGTCTTCCTTGAAGAACATTTTCAGCATGTCGGCTGCAATCTGGAACATGCCGAACGGGCCTACTCGGTTCGGACCATAACGGTCTTGCCACCAACCCAGCAAACGACGTTCCACAAAGCTCAGCAGCGCACCGCAGACCACCACGGCCAGTAGCACGACAATGGCTTTGACGGCCGCAATGATTGCGTCGATCACATCAGGGGTAAACCAGGTCATTGCGCTGCCTCCTGCAGACCGTCAACTGACTTGCCGAAGATCGCTGGCGGAATGCCTGGCAGCCCGGACGGCAATGCCACAAGGCCCGCGCCCAGTTCTTCGTTGATGCGCAACGGCAGGGTCAGCAATTCACCGCCAACGCTCAAGGAGAGCAGGGCACCATCGTTGACACCCAGGCGATCGGCTTCGGATTTGGCCAGCGCTACATAAGCCTGCGGGATACGTTCCTGAACCGGAGCGGCCAGAGACGATGTTTCATCGCTGCCGAACAGGTGAAAGAACGGCACGACTTTCCAGGTGCCGCGCTCTGGAGAGAACGCGCGTGGAACGCTGGAGAACCATGACAGACCGTCGCCCTGGCTTTCGATCAGGCGTGTGCCCGGGTCGCCAGCGCGCAAGTGGCCACCGACTTCGTCCTGGAATTTGTTCCAGGCCTGCGGCGAGTTCCAACCCGGAGACCAGGCGAACGGCACTTGCTGACGAGGTTCGGCGGAACCTGAATAACCTTCCATGGAGAAGGAGAACGCTGTATCGATGTCTTGCGAGGTGCGCGGCTCATGCACGCTGATGTTGGCGCGCATCGCCGTGCGACCACTGTAGCGCAGTGGTTCACGAGCCAGTTTAAGGCCCTTGATCCGGAACCAGGCAGACGGCGCAGCGTTGACGATACCCGCCAGTTGCGGGGTGCTGCTGGCGCAGGCTTCGGTGACGTGATCGAGTTGCGTCCAGTCGACCGGCTTGTTCAACAAGGTGGCGCGCAGGGCATGCAGCCAGCGCCAGCCTTCGTGAACCAGAATGCTGGCATCCAGGTAGGTCGGATCGAACACCTGGAAGAAGCGCTGGGCGCGGCCTTCCTGGCTGACCAGCGTGCCGTCGCCTTCCGCGAAGCTGGCAGCTGGCAGGACCAGATGCGCACGATCACTGGTCGGGGTTTTCTGGTGGTCGGCGACGATCACGACTTTCGCAGCGCTCAGCGCAGCGTCGACGATTTTGGCGTCTACACGGCGATACAGATCGTTTTCCAGTACCACGATGGCGTCGGCCTGACCGGAAATCACTGCTTGCAGGGCGGCATCGACAGAATCGCCACCAAACATCGCCAGACCCATGCTGTTGGCTTCCGGCACGATCAGGCTGATGGAGCCTTGCTTGTCACGCAGCTTCAAGGCCTTGGCAATGTTTGCCGCCGCCTCGATCAGCGCTGTCGAACCCAGCGAGCTGCCGGAAATGATCAGCGGACGTTTGGCCGCGAGCAGGGCATCGGCAATACGTTGCGCCAGTTCCAGCGCCTCGCTGTCCAGACCTTCTACGGCCGGGGCGCTGGCGTCCAGTGCATGGGCAACGGCGAAACCGATGCGAGCCAGGTCGTCAGGTGCAGCGTGCACGCATTCTTCTGCGATATCGTCGAGACGAGTCTCGGCGAGGCTGGCAATGAACAGCGGGTTAAGTTCGTGCTGGCCAATGTTCTTCACGGCAGCGTCGAGCCACGGCTGGACTTTCATCGCCGCAGCCATGTCTTCAGCCTTGCCCTTGACGGCCTGACGCAGGCCCAGGGCCATACGTGCAGCGGTCTGGGTCAGGTCTTCGCCGAGCACGAAAATGGCATCGTGATCTTCGATGTCACGCAGGGTCGGGATCGGCAGCGGACTGTCGTTCAGGACCTTGAGGATCAGCCTGATACGCTCCAGCTCACCGGCTTCGATACCGCTGTAGAAATGCTCGGCTCCGACCAGCTCACGCAGTGCGTAGTTACTCTCAAGGCTGGCGCGAGGTGAGCCGATACCAACGATGTTACGGCCGCGCAGCAGATCCGCCGCCTTGTCCAGTGCTTGGTCAAGGCTCAGTTTGACCTGACCTTCGGCCAGCAATGGCTGACGTGGACGGTCTGTGCGGTTGACGTAGCCATAGCCGAAACGGCCTCGGTCGCAGAGAAAGTACTGGTTGACCGAACCGTTGTAGCGGTTTTCGATACGGCGCAATTCACCGTAACGCTCACCTGGGCTGATGTTGCATCCGCTGGAGCAACCGTGGCAGATGCTTGGCGAGAACTGCATGTCCCACTTGCGGTTGTAGCGCTCGGAGTGGGTCTTGTCGGTGAACACACCGGTCGGGCAGACCTCGGTGAGGTTGCCGGAGAACTCGCTTTCCAGCGTGCCGTCTTCAACGCGACCGAAGTAAACATTGTCGTGAGCGCCGTAAACGCCCAGGTCAGTGCCGCCTGCGTAGTCTTTATAGAAACGTACGCACCGATAACAGGCGATGCAACGGTTCATCTCATGCGCGATGAACGGCCCCAGCTCCTGATTCTGGTGAGTACGTTTAGTGAAGCGATAACGGCGCTCGTTGTGGCCGGTCATCACGGTCATGTCCTGCAGGTGGCAGTGACCGCCTTCTTCACAGACCGGGCAGTCGTGCGGGTGGTTGGTCATCAGCCATTCGACAACACTGGCCCGGAAGGCCTTGGACTCTTCATCTTCGATTGAGATCCAGGTGTTGTCGGTGGCTGGCGTCATGCAGGACATGACGATACGACCGCGTGTGTCGTTCTCGTCCGTGTACTGCTTGACCGCGCACTGGCGACAGGCGCCAACGCTGCCAAGGGCAGGGTGCCAGCAGAAATAAGGGATATCGAGGCCCAGCGACAGACATGCCTGTAACAGGTTGTCTGCACCATCGACTTCGAGCGCTTTGCCGTCTACGTGAATAGTAGCCATGGTTCAAAGGTCTTCGTTGGCCCGTTGTCAGCGGGCGTGGCTAATGGAATCTCGGTAGTACCCGTATCGTTCAGCCCGGAGGGCGTCAGCAGGTACGAGGACGGCAGCCCGAACAGCCGCCGGCCGTTGTGTCTTGTTATGCGCCGACCACGGTCGGACTTTTGCCCGGGACGAGCGTGGTTGCGCTGGCTGGCGCAATACCGGCTTCGAACTCCGAACGGAAATACTTGATCACGCTGCCCAGCGGTTCAACAGCGCCCGGTGCATGAGCGCAGAAGGTCTTGCCTGGGCCGAGGAAATTGACCAGACCCAGCAGGGTTTCGATATCCCCCGGCTGCCCCTGACCCTTCTCGATGGCACGAAGCATTTTCACGCTCCATGGCAAACCGTCGCGGCATGGGGTGCAGAAGCCGCAGGACTCCTGAGCGAAGAACTCTTCCATGTTGCGCAGCAGTGAAACCATGTTGACCGAATCGTCGACGGCCATCGCCAGACCGGTGCCCATCCGGGTACCGACCTTGGCAATACCGCCTGCGTACATCTGGGCGTCCAGATGCTCTGGCAGCAGGAAACCCGTACCGGCGCCGCCGGGTTGCCAGCACTTGAGCTTGAACCCATCGCGCATGCCGCCGGCGTAGTCTTCGAACAGTTCGCGAGCCTGTACGCCAAATGGCAGCTCCCACAAACCCGGGTTTTTAACCTTGCCGGAGAAGCCCATCAGCTTGGTGCCGTGGTCTTCACTTCCTTCGCGGGCCAGCGACTTGTACCAGTCGTTGCCGTTGTTGACGATGGCGGGCACGTTGCACAGGGTTTCGACGTTGTTTACACAGGTCGGTTTGCCCCAGACGCCTACGGCAGCAGGGAAGGGCGGCTTGGAGCGCGGGTTGGCGCGGCGGCCTTCCAGCGAGTTGATCAGCGCGGTTTCTTCACCGCAGATGTAACGACCGGCACCGGTGTGTACGAACAGTTCAAAGTCGAAGCCGGTGCCGAGGATGTTCTTGCCCAGCAGGCCGGCAGCCTTCGCTTCGGCCACGGCGCGGTTCAAGTGCTTGGCGGCCGTTACGTATTCTCCACGCAGGAAGATGTAGCCACGATAGGCTTTCAACGCACGGGCACTGATCAGCATGCCCTCGACCAGCAGATGGGGCAGTTGCTCCATCAGCATGCGGTCTTTCCAGGTGTTGGGTTCCATCTCATCCGCATTGCACAGCAGATAGCGGATGTTCATGGATTCGTCTTTGGGCATCAGGCCCCATTTGACGCCGGTAGGGAAGCCCGCACCGCCGCGGCCTTTGAGGCCCGAGTCCTTGACCGACTGGACGATATCGTCAGGCGACTGTTGCGTCAGCGCCTTGCGCGCTGCTGCATAACCGTCTTTGGCCTGATACTCGTCGAGCCAGACCGGCTCGCCGTCGTCACGCAGACGCCAGGTCAGCGGATGGGTTTCTGCCGTGCGCGCAATGCGGTTGGCAGGGCCGAAGGAAGTGATGGTCATAGGTAACCCTCCAGCATCTTGGCAACGCCAGCAGGCTGTACATCGCCGAAAGTGTCGTCGTCGACCATCACGGTCGGCGCCTTGTCACAGTTGCCGAGGCAGCAGACCGGCAGCAAGGTGAAGCGACCGTCAGCGGTGGTCTGACCCAGGCCGATGCCCAGTGAGCTCTTGATCTCGTCGACCACGTTTTCGTGGCCGCCGATGAAGCACACCATGCTGTTGCAGACGCGAATGATGTGACGTCCGACCGGCTGGCGGAAGATCTGGCTGTAAAAGGTTGCAACACCTTCGACGTCGCTGGCGGGGATGCCGAGCAAATCGCCGATTGCGTAGATGGCACCATCGGGCACCCATCCACGCTCTTTCTGAACGATCTTCAGGGCCTCGATGGACGCCGCACGTGGGTCTTCGTAGTGATGCATCTCGTGCTCGATGGCCGAGCGCTCGGTTTCGCTCAGGGCGAAACGGTCAGTCTGGATTAGCGGGCTATTCATGCTTAGCGGTCCACGTCGGCCATAACGAAATCGATACTACCCAGGTACGCGATCAAGTCCGCGACCATGCTGCCTTTGATCACCGAAGGGATCTGCTGCAGGTGCGGGTAACTCGGGGTGCGGATCCGGGTACGGTAGCTCATGGTGCCGCCGTCGCTCGTCAGGTAATAGCTGTTGATACCCTTGGTCGCTTCGATCATCTGGAAGGACTCGTTGGCCGGCATGACCGGGCCCCACGAAACCTGCAGGAAGTGCGTGATCAGGGTTTCGATGTGCTGCAGGGTGCGCTCTTTCGGTGGCGGCGTGGTCAGCGGATGATCCGCCTTGTACGGGCCTTCCGGCATGTTGCGCATACACTGATCGATGATCTTGATGCTCTGGCGCATCTCTTCTACGCGGACCATGCAGCGGTCGTAAGCGTCGCCGTTCGCGGCCAGCGGTACTTCAAACTCGAAGTTCTCGTAGCCGGAGTAAGGGCGTGCCTTGCGCAAGTCGAAATCGCAGCCGGTGGAGCGCAGGCCTGCACCGGTGACGCCCCATTCCAGGGCCTCTTTGGTGTTGTACGCGGCAACGCCCACGGTACGACCCTTGAGGATGCTGTTCTGCAGGGCAGCCTTGGTGTATTCGTCGAGGCGCTTGGGCAGCCAGTCGACGAAGTCCTTGACCAGTTTTTCCCAGCCACGAGGCAGGTCGTGGGCAACCCCGCCGATGCGATACCAGGCCGGATGCAGACGGAAACCGGTAATGGCTTCGATCACGGTGTAGGCTTTCTGGCGGTCGGTGAACGTAAAGAACACCGGCGTCATGGCACCCACGTCCTGGATGTAGGTACCCAGGAACAGCAGATGGCTGGTGATACGGAAAAACTCGGCCATCATGATGCGGATGACGTCGACCTTTTCCGGCACCTTGATGCCTGCCAGTTTTTCGACCGAGAGTACGTAAGGCAGGTTGTTCATCACCCCGCCGAGATAATCGATGCGGTCGGTGTACGGGATGAAGCTGTGCCAGGACTGACGCTCGGCCATCTTCTCTGCACCACGGTGGTGGTAGCCGATGTCCGGAACGCAGTCGACGATTTCTTCGCCATCCAGCTGCAGAATGATACGGAACGCACCGTGAGCGGAAGGGTGGTTCGGCCCGAGGTTGAGGAACATGTAGTCCTCGTTCGCGCCAGAACGTTTCATGCCCCAGTCTTCCGGACGGAAACGTGCGGCTTCCTCTTCCAGTTGCTGTTTGGCGAGTGTCAGGGTGTAGGGGTCAAACTCCGTCGCGCGGGCAGGGAAGTCCTTGCGCAGCGGGTGACCTTCCCAGGTTGGCGGCATCATGATGCGGCTTAGATGCGGGTGTCCCGGAAAGTCGATGCCGAACATGTCCCAGACTTCGCGCTCATACCAGTTGGCATTTGGCCAGATACTGGTGATGGTTGGCACACTCAGGTCGCTTTCAGACAGCGCTACCTTGATCATCACGTCGCTGTTTCGCTCGATCGACAGCAGGTGATAGAACACGGTGAAATCTGCACCGGGCAGGCCGCGACGGTTGGTACGCAGACGCTCGTCCACGCCATGCAGGTCATAGAGCATGGAGTAGGGTTTGGGAACGTTGCGCAGGAACGTCAGAATTTCAAACAGCCGCGCGCGCTCGACCCACAGCACCGGCATGCCGGTGCGGGTTGGCTGGGCAGTGAACGCCTCGGCGCCAAAACGGTTGTTCAGTTCAACGACGACGTCTTGGTCGTCAGCCTTGTAAGGCGGGATGTACAGAGCGTTGTCTGCAGTCATAGGTCTCAATCACTTCGGTCAACGTACAGAATCAACCCCGGTTCCTGTCTTTTTTATAAGAAGAACGGGCTGGATCAGACTTCGTCGGGGCTGCGCAGGTTGGTCACCTGAATACGCTGTTCGCGGCGCTGTTCCTTTTGCGACGGCATCTCGGCGCGGTATACGCCTTGATCGCCAACGACCCAGGAAAGAGGGCGACGCTCCTTGCCGATGGATTCCTGCAGCAGCATCAAGCCTTGCAGAAATGCTTCGGGGCGGGGCGGGCAGCCGGGCACGTAGACATCCACGGGAAGGAATTTGTCCACCCCCTGGACCACTGAGTAGATGTCGTACATGCCACCGGAGTTGGCACATGAACCCATGGAGATGACCCACTTGGGTTCGAGCATTTGCTCGTAGAGACGCTGGATGATCGGTGCCATCTTGATGAAGCAGGTACCGGCAATGACCATGAAATCCGCCTGCCGTGGCGACGCCCGGATAACTTCCGCACCGAAACGCGCGATATCGTGAGGGGCCGTGAAGGCGGTGGTCATTTCCACATAGCAGCACGACAGGCCGAAATTGTAGGGCCACAGGGAGTTTTTACGTCCCCAGTTGACCGCACCATTCAGCACGTCTTCCAGCTTGCCCATGTAGATGTTTTTGTGGACTTGATCTTCTAACGGATCGGAAACGGTTTCCCGTTTGCCGATGGGGTACTGCTCGTTAGGAGCGTCCGGGTCGATCCTGGTGAGATTATATTGCATCGCCAAAGCCTCATTGTTTCAGCTTCGCTTGCCGATTACGGCGACCTTCAGGAGCCCAGTCAAGAGCGCCAACCCGCCATAGGTAGACAAGACCTGCCAACAGAATTGCTATGAAAACGAGAGCTTCGACGAATCCGGTCCAGCCGCTTTCGCGAACGGACACAGACCAGGCAAAGAGAAAGAGGGCTTCGATGTCAAAGATCACGAAGAGCATCGCGACCAGATAGAATTTTGCGGAGAGCCGCAGACGCGCACTGCCGGTAGGCAGCATGCCGGATTCGAAAGGTTCGTTCTTGCTGCGGCCCCAGGCCTTGCTTCCGAGCAGGCTGGAAAGGCCGAGCATGAAGGCGCAGAGGCCGACAACACCCAAAAGGAAAATGGCGAAGCCCCAGTTATGGGCAATCAGACCTGTCGATTCGGGCATGCTGTCAGTCCTTGTTAGAGAGCAAAGGTCTCTGTGCTTGATAAAGAGTCGAGGCAGTGACGAAATGTCGCAGTGCGGTCAACGGATTGATTTTATGTGCAAACAGTTGGCAAGTAAATTTTCTACATGAAATTTATTTACGAAATTAATCGCCCGCCGTCCTTTATCAGGGCTGTAAGGCATGCCAGCCGGGCTTCAGCAAGGTTTTGGCTAATTATGTTTTTTGGTGACGAAAAGGAATGAAAGACAATTTGAATGATAATTAATATCATTTAAATGGATCTGCATAGTTCGCCAAAGGATACTCGGAGCATAGTTATGCAGGGCACCGCTTATAAAGTGCGGTTTTTGTAGCATCTGTTCGTGAGCTGCACATTGTCCGAAATCAATACAGGCGCTATCTGACACAAAACACAGACCGCCCTTACGGACGGTCTGTGTTTTCAACGCGTTGCGCGGTGTCTCAGTGGAATTGCTCTTCTTCCGTCGAGCCGGTCAGTGCGGTTACCGACGATACGCCGCCCTGAATCACGGTGGTCATGTCATCGAAATACCCCGTGCCCACTTCCTGCTGGTGGGCCACGAAGGTATAGCCCTTGGCAGCATCGGCGAATTCCTGTTCCTGTAGCTTCACGTAGGCAGTCATGTCGTTGCGGGCGTAGTCGTGCGCCAGGTTGAACATGCTGTGCCACATGTTGTGAATGCCCGCCAGGGTGATGAACTGGTGCTTGTAGCCCATGGCCGAAAGCTCGCGCTGAAACTTGGCGATGGTTGAGTCGTCGAGGTTTTTCTTCCAGTTGAAGGACGGCGAGCAGTTTTAGGAAAGCAATTGGTCCGGGTACTCCTTCTTGATTGCTTCGGCGAAGCGGCGTGCCTCGTCCAGATCCGGCTTGGCGGTTTCACACCAGATCAGGTCGGCATAAGGCGCGTAGGCGAGGCCGCGCGAGATTGCCTGATCCAGACCGGCACGTACTTTGTAGAAGCCCTCATGAGTCCGTTCGCCTGTCACGAACGGCTTGTCATAGGGGTCGCAATCGGAAGTCAGCAAGTCGGCAGCGTTGGCGTCGGTGCGGGCCAGAATGATCGTCGGCACACCGGCCACGTCGGCGGCCAGGCGCGCAGCAACCAGTTTTTGAACCGCTTCCTGAGTCGGGACAAGCACTTTGCCGCCCATGTGGCCGCATTTCTTCACCGATGCCAACTGATCTTCAAAATGCACACCGGCGGCCCCCGCCTCGATCATGCTTTTCATCAGCTCGTATGCATTGAGCACGCCGCCGAATCCGGCCTCTGCGTCGGCTACTATTGGCGCGAAATAATCGATATAACCTTCGTCACCCGGAGCCTTGCCAGCTTTCCACTGGATTTGATCGGCGCGGCGGAACGAATTATTGATGCGCTTGACCACGGTTGGCACCGAGTCGACCGGGTACAGCGACTGATCCGGGTACATCGATTCGGCAGAGTTGTTATCGGCAGCAACCTGCCAGCCGGATAGGTAGATGGCCTGAATACCGGCCTTGACCTGCTGCACGGCCTGACCGCCGGTCAGAGCGCCCATGCAGTTGACGAAGTCCTTGTCTGGCCGGAAAGACGGCTAGGCGCCTTGGGTCACCAGGTTCCACAGTTTGTCAGCGCCCAGCCGTGCAAAGGTGTGTTCGGGTTGAACCGAGCCACGCAAGCGGACCACATCGGCTGCGGAGTAAGTACGGGTCACGTTTTTCCAGCGCGGATTTTCGGCCCAGTCTTTTTCGAGAGTGGCTATTTGTTGTTCGCGTGTCAGTGCCATTTTGTAAACCCCGAGAAGTAGGTCTTGATTAGAAGTCCTGCTCCGCCAAAACGCCTCGTTTATCGAAGGCACTGTAGATGGCTGCTCGCTGCTCGGAGAGCGACAGTCAAAGGCTTTTTGCGCAGCCTCCGATCAGCGGGAGCGAGGCAATCATGCCTCGGGGTATCGGGGTCGTCAAACAATTTGTAGTGCTTTTTTGATCTCACTACATAATTGCGTAATCAGACTGGTGAGTCACTAAAAGGCCCGTAGGTGCTGGGTTTCGCGCCAGCGCAGGCTACTCGAGGGTTTCGACCTTTACGCGCAAAATCATGTCGTCGCGACCCTGGGTTGAATAGCGTTGTGCAAGGCCACGCTGATCGGCAACCGATTGATCGCTATTGCTCGCCAGCGTGATCCATTCTCCGAGTCGGCCGCTGACCTGGCTATCGGTACTTTGCACTTTTATGGCATCAGCGCGCTCCTGACTCATGCGGTCATGGTTAGTGCTGATGCTCAGGTGAACGGTATCGCCGGTCACACTGGCAGTGACGTAAAAGCCCTGGGTTACATTGCGATATTCAGTATTGCTTTGGGAGTAGCCATAGGAATCCGTGGACGAGGAGGTCAGCGGAACGCTCTGGCCGATCTGGATAAGTGCTGGCGTACCTTCGCTGGTCTGCACTTGCTGAACGCTGCCCTCACGGCTGGCGGTGCCGTATTCTATGACGCGTGAGCCACTGCTGTTGCGCGTTGCGTTGTCGCTGGTGTCGACGCTAATCAACAGGCGTTTCGGTGCGGTGTCGAGTTGTGCGATAAGGGTGCGAAGTTCTTCTATCTTGCGCGACTCTGCATTGACAATCAGTTGATTGCCATAAGCGCTGACGGAGCCTTCGGTGCCTAGAAAGGATTTAGCTACGGGTAGCAGATCGGCACTGGTGCGGTAATTGAGAGGAACGACTTCGGTCGCTGAAAGGGCCTGAGTGCTGAATGCGATCAGCACTGAGGTGATTACCACGTTAAGCAGGTTAAGGACTGGCATGATCATTCTCCGCGATAAGCGCGTAAAGCATGAGTTTGCCAGTGTATCGGCTATAGTCGGGTAAGCTGAATGGGCCGCCACAAAAACGCCCTGGCATTTTTCGTCTCGACCTGAAAAGTGTCTAGGGTCTGTTCCCGTTTCACATTGGCAGCCACAGAAAAGCGCAGGCCATTGCTATGACGCTTTCATAGTTTCTCTTGAGTTTGTCGAACCGAGAAGCCGCCGCCCGGAAATGCTTCAACCGGGCAAAGGCGTTTTCTACGAGATGTCGATTGCGATATAACCCTTTGTCCAGATCTGCGTTCCCTTTCAGAGAATTGCGCTTTCGTGGAATCACCACTTTGCTGCCTTGCTGCTCGACCTGAGCGCGTATCGCTTCAGTGTCGTAGCCCTTGTCCGCAATGATCACTTCTGCATTGGGCATCTTGGCAATCAACGAGGCCGCCTGCGAACAATCATTGGTCTGGCCTCCGGTCACGTCAAATGCAATGGGCAGCCCACAAGCGTCTACAGCCAGGTGAATCTTGCTGGTGTTACCGGCTCGGCTTTTTCCGATGGCCTGGTCCTGCGTGCTGGCAGCACCTGCACTGTGCTGATGAGCCTTTACATAACTGCCATCAATGAAAACCCACTCCATGTCAGGATCGGTCATCAGCACCTCAAGCACCTTGACCCACTTGCCTGAAGCAGACCAGGCATTGAACCGCTTGTAGACCTTGCTCCAGTTTCCAAACGCTTTCGGCAGGTCTCGCCAAGGGCAACCCACACGCATGCGGTACAGCATGCCTTCAACCGTGGTGCGCAAATCTCGCTTGTTGTAGATCGATTCGTGCAGCAAAATTTCTCGAAGCTTCGGCCAGTGCTCATCACTGAGCATTAATCGGGGCATTGCAGGCTCGTATTGGTGTTGTGTGAGAACTCCAACAATACGGGCCTGTTCTCATAGAGATCAATGGGTTACGTCGAAACGGGAACAGACCCTAGCGAAAAAGAGCAGGGCGATCATCATGTAGTGCCTTGAAAAACGCCTACATAATCAGGTTTCAGGTGTTTCGCGGCGCATTTCGACGTGCGGTAAACCGGCTTCGAGAAACTCGTCACTGACCACGGCAAACCCGAAGCGCTGGTAAAACTCGACGGCCTGCACTTGAGCGCTGAGCTTCAGCGGCTCCAGTCCACGTTGTTCGGCCTCGTGGATCACCGCACCGAGCAACGCTTCACCGACTTTCATGCCGCGCCAGTCCTTGAGAACCGACAGCCGACCGATTTCACCGTCGGGCAGCAGGCGAGCGGTGCCTACTGCGTATTCCCCTTCATAGGCGAGAAAATGCACGGCAGTTGCATCTTCAGCGTCCCACTCCAGCTCCGGTGGCACCGATTGCTCGGCGATGAATACCGAATCGCGTATGCGCCGGATGTCGGCGTTGTTTTTCTGCCATTGTGCGACAGCTACGGTGACTTTATTCATCGGCAAATCCCAGACTTCCTTGTTTTACGAGTTCGCAAAGCAGATTGCGTCCATCGTCATCGGCCAACCATTGGCCGAGGTTTTCACTGTGCAATGCGTCGGCGGCACAGATCAGTTTAAGCAATTCGCGCAGACTGCCCGGCAACAGGCGGCTCTGACCACTGGCAAACAGTAGCAGATCGTCGTCGACTTCAGACCAGGCCAGTCTTGCACTCGGGTTGCGAATCAGCACCGCGCCCTGCTCGAGGCTATCGAGCAAGTCGTCTTCCTCCAGTTCCGGGCCGGTCACCAGTTCAGGGTAGCGCGGTTCGGTCATGAACTGGCCGAACCAGGTCAGCAGCAGGCGCTCGTCACTCATGTGTTCGGTCAGCAGCGCTTTGAGTCGATCCAGCGCATCGTGCTGGATCTGATGCGGATCGCTGACCGGTTGCGCGTCAGCGTCGGTATAGCGCTCTTCATCCGGGATGAACTGGCTGAGGAAATCGGTGAAATGAGTCAGGACCTCGGCAGCGCTTGGCGCGCGGAAACCGACCGAGTAGGTCAGGCAGTCGTCGACGGCAACGCCGCAGTGAGCCAGACGTGGCGGCAGGTAAAGCATGTCGCCCGGTTCCAGCGTCCACTCTTCGGTTTTTTCGAATTCGGCAAGGATGCGCAGGTCGGCATGCTGCAGCAGCGGGCTTTCTGCATCGCACATTTGGCCGATCTGCCAGTGACGCTTGCCGTGGCCCTGAAGCAGGAACACGTCATAGTTATCGAAATGCGGGCCGACGCTGCCACCTGGGGCGGCGTAGCTGATCATTACATCGTCAATGCGCCAGCTTGGCAGGAAGCGGAAGTTTTCCAGCAGTTCGCTGACTTCCGGAACGAACTGGTCCACCGCCTGCACCAGCAGGGTCCAGTCGCGTTCGGGCAGCTTGCTGAATTCATCCTCCGCAAAGGGACCGCGACGCAGCTCCCAGGGACGCTCGCCGTGTTCGAGGACCAGGCGGGACTCGACTTCTTCCTCTAGAGCAAGGCCAGCCAGCTCGTCCGCATCGATCGGGCTTTGAAAGTCCGGCAGAGCCTGGCGGATGAGCAGTGGTTTTTTCTGCCAGTAGTCACGCAGAAAAACGCGTGCACTGATGCCGCCCAGAAGTTGCAGAGGAATATCAGGATTCATGTGTAAGCCCTTGAAATGAAAACGCCCGGCACAGCCGGGCGTGTGCAATTTTTTTGCGTGTCAGATGCGCTTGGCCTGAGCCGCTGCGTTACCGATGTAGTTGGCTGGCGTGAGCTTCTTCAGCTCGACCTTTGCTTCGGCAGGCATGTCCAGACCGTCGATGAAAGTCTGCAGCGCTTCCGGGCCGATGCCCTTGCCGCGTGTCAGTTCTTTCAGTTTTTCGTATGGGTTTTCGATGTTGTAACGGCGCATGACGGTCTGAATCGGCTCTGCCAGAACTTCCCAGCACGCGTCCAGATCGGCAGCAATGCGTTGCTCGTTCAGTTCCAGCTTGCTGATGCCTTTGAGGCTGGCTTCATAAGCAATAACGCTGTGGGCAAAACCGACGCCCAGGTTGCGCAGTACGGTGGAGTCAGTCAGGTCGCGCTGCCAGCGAGAGACAGGCAGTTTGCTCGCCAGATGCTGGAACAGCGCGTTGGCGATGCCCAGATTGCCTTCGGAGTTTTCGAAGTCGATCGGGTTGACCTTGTGTGGCATGGTCGACGAGCCGATTTCGCCAGCAATGGTGCGCTGCTTGAAGTAGCCCAGGGATATATAGCCCCAGATATCGCGGTCGAAGTCGATCAGGATAGTGTTGAAACGCGCAATCGCATCAAACAGCTCGGCGATGTAGTCATGCGGTTCGATTTGCGTGGTGTACGGGTTGAAGCCCAGCCCCAGCTCGTCTTCGATGAACGCGCGTGCGTTGGCTTCCCAGTCGATATCGGCATAAGCGGAGAGGTGGGCATTGTAGTTGCCGACCGCACCGTTGATCTTGCCCAGCAAGGGCACTGCGGCGATCTGGTTGATCTGGCGTTCCAGACGGTAAACCACGTTGGCCAATTCCTTGCCCAGCGTGGTCGGGGACGCTGGCTGACCGTGGGTACGCGAGAGCATCGGCACGTCGGCGAAGCGGATCGCCAGTTCACGGATAGCATCGGCAATCTGGCGCATCAGCGGCAGCATCACAGTGTCACGGCCTTCACGCAGCATCAGGCCGTGAGACAGGTTGTTGATGTCCTCGCTGGTGCAGGCAAAGTGGATGAACTCGCTGACCTTGTCCAGCTCCGGCAGTTTGGCAGCCTGCTCCTTGAGCAGATACTCAACGGCTTTGACGTCGTGGTTGGTGGTGCGCTCGATCTCTTTCACGCGCTCGGCGTGCTCAACCGAGAAGTCTTCAGCCAGGGTGTCGAGGATGGCGTTGGCTTGCGCAGAGAACGCCGGGACTTCGGTAATCTGCGGGTGGGCCGCCAGACGCTGGAGCCAGCGAACTTCAACCATCACACGGAAACGGATCAGGCCGTATTCGCTGAAAATAGGGCGCAAGGCCTGGGTTTTGCCGGCGTAGCGGCCATCAACAGGGGAAACCGCAGTGAGCGAAGAAAGCTGCATGGGATGCTCTCGGGCAGTCGGGCAACGAAAAGGGCGAATATCATACATGAAAAGTCACTCGGACCGGAGCCCGCTGACCAGCGTAGACAGCGCCGTGCCTGTGGTGGTGAAGGTCATTGGTGCGTGGCGGATCAGCCGTGCAGCAATGGGTAGAGTTCTTTCAATAGCTTGCGACGGCTGAACACCAGTTGCCAGCGATGACCGCCAACTTGTCGCCACAGGCGTGCGGAGCGAATGCCTGCCAGCAGGATGGCGCGAATCTTCGACGCGTTGTTCGGTTGCTGCAGGTTGCGCATGTCGCCCTGGACCTGAATGCGTTGGCGCAGGGTGCTCAGGGTGTCTTCATAAAGGGCGCCGGTCGCAGCGATCACGTTTTCGTGAGCGATACCGAAATGTTCGACCTGAGACTGAATCACCGGGATGCGCCTGCCGATGATTTCGAGCAAGTCGTCGCGCTTGGCCAGCTGTCGCTCCAGGCCGAGCATCGATAGGGCGTAACGCAGCGGTTCGCGCTGCAGTGTTGCAGGGTCGCGTTCCAGAGCGCTGGCCATGGCGCGATAGCCTTCGTGCAGGTTGAGGTCATCGCCGCCGTAGACGTCCAGCGTATCCTTCGGGTCAACCACCAGCAGGCTGCCGAGCATGCAGCTCAGCGCGGCTTCGCTGACCTGTCCGGTCTTGGCGATCCGGTCGACCAGTACGGCGGCCTGAAATACGCCACCCAGAGCGATCAGTTGTTCCTGAATCGGGGTCATCAACGCTTGTCCTTGCTGGTCCAGGGTTCGGCAATTTCGATCACACCGCCGCCCAGACATATTTCGCCATCGTAGAACACCACAGACTGTCCGGGTGTGACGGCCCGCTGCGGATCATCGAATGTGGCTCGGTAGCCGTCGGCGGTCTTTTCCAGTGTGCATGGCTGGTCGCCCTGACGATAACGGACTTTGGCCGTGAGTTTGCGCGGGCTGCTCAGATCAATCGGGTTGACCCAGTAGATTTCCGAAGACACCAGTGCGCGGGAAAACAGCCACGGGTGGTCGTTGCCCTGGCCAACGATCAGTTCGTTGTTGTCCAGATCCTTGATCAGCACGTACCACGGATCATCGCTGGCGTCCTTGAGGCCGCCAATCCCAAGGCCCTGGCGCTGGCCGATGGTGTGATACATCAGGCCGCTGTGACGACCGATGACTTCACCTTCGGTGGTTTTGATCTCTCCAGGCTGGGCGGGCAGGTACTGACGCAGGAAGTCGGTGAAACGGCGTTCGCCAATGAAGCAGATTCCGGTGGAGTCCTTCTTTTTGGCCGTCGCCAGGCCGTGTTTCTCAGCAATGGCACGTACTTCCGGTTTTTCCAGCTCGCCCACCGGAAACAGCGTCCGGGCGATCTGTTCGCCACCGACGGCATGCAGGAAGTAGCTTTGATCCTTGTTCGGGTCCAGGCCCTTAAGCAGCTCGGTGCGGCCATCGGTATCGCGACGGCGCACGTAGTGGCCAGTGGCAATCAGGTCGGCACCCAGCATCAGCGCATAGTCAAGAAACGCCTTGAACTTGATTTCCCGGTTGCAGAGGATGTCCGGGTTGGGGGTGCGCCCGGCCTTGTACTCTTCAAGGAAATGTTCGAAGACATTGTCCCAGTACTCGGCGGCGAAGTTGGCCGTGTGCAGCTTGATGCCGATCTTGTCACACACGGCCTGGGCATCTGCCAGGTCTTCGCGGGCGGTGCAATATTCCGTTCCGTCGTCTTCTTCCCAGTTCTTCATGAACAAGCCTTCCACCTGATAACCCTGCTCCATGAGCAGTACGGCGGAAACGGAAGAGTCCACGCCGCCGGACATGCCGACTATGACGCGCTTCATTTCTGAGTTCGAGGGGGCTGGATCACGCATGGGGATTCAACGGCTGACCTGTAAAAGGACGCGATTCTATCAGGCTGAGGGCGTCGAGTCTCACGCCTTGTCGCGCAGCAGGTCGAGACTGAAATGTTCGGCATTGAGGTAATCATCCAGGCAGCGCAGTACCAGCTCGCTGCGCCAGCGTTCCTGTTGGGCCAGCAGTTCGTCGCGAGTCAGCCAGACGGCGCCAACGATGCCTTCGTCCAGCTGATATTCAGGGTTATGGCGTATGGCCTTGGCGGCGAAACATATCCGCTGGTAGGTCACGCCGTTGCTCGGCGCGGTGTACAGGTAAATGCCCACCACGCTGGTCAGTTCGACATCCCAGCCGGTTTCTTCAAGAGTCTCCCGCACTGCCGCACGTTGCAGGCTCTCGTTCGGGTCGAGGTGCCCGGCGGGTTGGTTGAGTACGGCGCGTCCGCCTTTCATTTCTTCGACGAACAGGAAGCGTCCCTGATCTTCGACGATGGTGGCGACGGTAACGTGGGCTTGCCAGGTCATGGATTGATCCTCTGCTGCCAGATAAGAATGTTCAGTATGTGGGCTGCCGGTCTGTCTTTGGCTTTAATGCAAAAGCCCCGACACGCGGGCCGGGGCTTTTGGCTGGGCGACGCAGTTTTGGCTGGGCGACGCAGTAATGCGTCGCACCGGTCTCATGCCGCTTACGCTTTCAACGCATCGATAGCTGCGTTGAGAGTGGCGCTTGGGCGCATGGCCTTGCTGGTGACTTCCGGGTTAGGGAAGTAGTAGCCGCCAATTTCCACCGGCTTGCCCTGAACAGCGTTCAGCTCGGCAACGATTTTTTCTTCGTTGTCAGTCAGGGTTTTGGCCAAAGGCGTGAACTGTGCCTTGAGGTCTGCATCGTCGTTTTGAGCAGCCAGTGCCTGAGCCCAGAACAGGGTCAGGTAGAAGTGACTGCCGCGGTTGTCGATGCCGCCAACCTTGCGCGAAGGCGACTTGTTGCGGTCCAGGAACTCGCCAGTGGCCTGGTCGAGGGTCTTGGACAGAACCAGCGCTTTCGGGTTGTTGTAGGCATTGCCCAGATGTTCCAGGGACGCCGCCAGAGCCAGAAACTCGCCAAGCGAATCCCAGCGCAGGAAGTTTTCTTCAACAAACTGCTGCACATGCTTGGGAGCCGAGCCGCCAGCGCCGGTTTCGAACAGACCGCCGCCGTTCATCAGCGGAACGATCGACAGCATTTTCGCGCTTGTGCCCAGTTCCATGATCGGGAACAGATCGGTCAGGTAATCGCGAAGCACGTTGCCCGTTACCGAGATCGTGTCCTTGCCGGCGCGAGTGCGTTCCAGGGTCAGCTTCATCGCGTCGACAGGTGACAGGATCTGGATATCCAGGCCCGACGTGTCGTGGTCGCCCAGGTACTTGCGGACTTTCTCGATCATCACGCTGTCATGGGCGCGAGACGAATCCAGCCAGAAGATAGCCGGTGTGTTGCTGGCGCGAGCGCGGTTGACGGCCAGTTTTACCCAATCCTGGATCGGCGCGTCCTTGGCCTGGCACATGCGCCAGATATCGCCCGCTTCGACGTTCTGTTCCATCAGCAGGTTGCCCTGGCTGTCGGTTACACGAACCACGCCGTTGGTCTGGATGTGGAAAGTCTTGTCGTGGGAGCCATATTCTTCGGCTTTTTGAGCCATCAGGCCAACGTTCGGTACGCTGCCCATAGTGGTCGGGTCGAATGCGCCATTTTTCTTGCAGTCTTCGATGACCGCTTGATAGATGGTGGCGTAGCAGCGATCCGGGATCACTGCCTTGGCATCGTGCAGTTGACCATCTGTGCCCCACATCTTGCCGGAGTCACGGATCATCGCTGGCATCGATGCGTCGACAATTACGTCGCTCGGCACGTGCAGGTTGGTGATGCCCTTGTCGGAGTTGACCATCGCCAGTTGTGGGCGAGTGGCGTAGACCGCTTCGATGTCAGCCTTGATTTCGGCCTGTTTTTCAGCAGGCAGGCTGGTGATGCGCTCGTACAGGTCACCGATGCCGTTGTTCAGGCTGAAGCCGATCTGCTTCAGCGTGTCAGCGTGCTTGGTCAATGCATCCTTGTAGAACTCATCAACGATCTGGCCGAACATGATCGGGTCGGAGATCTTCATCATGGTGGCTTTCAGATGCACCGAGAACAGAACGCCTTGCTTGCGGGCGTCTTCGATCTCGGCGGCAATGAAGCTGCGCAGAGCTTTGGCGCTCATTACCGAGCAGTCAACGACTTCGCCAGCCTTGACGGCGGTTTTTTCCTTCAGAACGGTGGTGGTGCCGTCCTGAGCGATCAGTTCTATTTTAACGGTGTTGTCGGCTGCGATCTGGGCAGCTTTTTCGCTGCCGTAGAAGTCGCCGTTGCTCATGTGCGCAACGTGGGCCTTGGAGTCGGCGGACCAGGCGCCCATTTTGTGTGGGTGCTTGCGAGCGTAGTTCTTGACCGACAACGGTGCGCGACGATCGGAGTTGCCTTCGCGCAGCACCGGGTTCACGGCGCTGCCCTTGGTCTTGTCGTAGCGTGCGCGGGTTTCTTTTTCCGCGTCAGTGACAGGGTTTTCAGGGTAGTCGGGAATCTTGTAGCCCTGATCCTGAAGCTCCTTGATGGTCGCCTTCAATTGAGGGACCGAGGCACTGATGTTAGGCAGCTTGATGATGTTGGCTTCTGGCGTAGTGGCCAGTTTGCCCAGCTCGGCGAGATGATCCGGCACTTGTTGATCGGCGCCAAGCGACTCCGGGAAGCTTGAAAGAACACGGCCCGCCAGGGAGATGTCGCGCGTTTCCACGTCGATATCGGAGGAGGCTGTGAAAGCTTCGATAATAGGCAGCAGCGAATAGGTGGCGAGGGCCGGAGCTTCGTCGGTGAAGGTGTAGATGATCTTCGAGCGGTTGGACATTCGTATTAACTCTCTGTTTTGCTGATTTGCTGAGCATGCACAAAATCTCGATACGCGCAGGGTATGCACTCTTGCCCACGGTTCGGCCATGGGCCCAGGTCGAGGTTCATTCGCGGTGATGTTGGGTGCATCAGTCGAGCGTCAAGCTGTCAGGCCAGGTAGCGACCCGACGCATAGGAAGGTTGAGGGTCTGATTTCAGACGGGTCAGCCTTTATGACTCTTCGGTCACGGCGCGAGTATATCAAACCATTGGCGCGAGGCATTAATGCTATGCGTGCTATCGAATAATGAACATCCGCCGTTGGTCGAACGACCAGGATGTCTACGAGTTATCAATCAGGCTTCAAGAGGCGGGATCTGGCGGAGGAGTGGGGCGCTGGTGGCTCTGTCACGGTAGGGGCATCCGCGGTGCAATAATCGCTAATTCGATACCCTGTGGAGTCGCATCGGTTCAAGCTACCAAAGCTGCGGTTTCTCAAGATCCGGTACAGGCTCATTGCGTGTTTCTGATTACTCAGTCAGCTGGCGCGAAAGACCATTGATCTGCTGTCAGGCTGTTTCCATGGAGGATTTCAAGCGTGTGCATGTTCAGGTTCATGCTCAGACGCAGCATGGGTTTCCTTCACAGGCTCACCTGCTTTAGCCAGCAATGGCGCGATATTCACGGCATGCAGCCCTTTTGGCCCCTGAATGATTTCAAAACTGACCGGCTGGCCGGCTTTGAGGGTCTTGTAACCTTCCATCTGGATGGTCGAAAAATGGGCGAACAAGTCGTCATCCGGCTTGCCGTCTTCGATTATGAATCCATAACCTTTTGCATTGTTGAACCACTTGACTTTTCCGTTAAGCATCGCCATATCCCTCTGCAAAGGACTCCGTCAGGAGTATCATCCACTTCAATCCGCCTCCCCAAAAATTTTGGTTGACTGCGCGGACCCTTTTTACCCAATGTGGGCTCTATTGTTTGTAACACCGTTTAGCTGATAGTCAAGGTCATGTGGCGGTCTGTTTGAAAAGCGTCCAAACTGCGACTGACAGCTCAATCCGCCCTCAAACGAACATTTCTTTCCATGCATGCATTTAGCAAGATTCGACTAACATTCAATCAGGACAGTCCGCAGTCGCACGAGGACGACGCGGCAGGCATCGCGGTGCAGGACGCCAAGCCGACCCTGCAGGCGCCACCGATGTACAAGGTGGTTTTATTCAACGATGACTACACCCCGATGGATTTCGTCGTAGAAGTGCTCGAGGTGTTTTTTAACCTGAATCGTGAGCTGGCCACCAAAGTCATGCTGGCCGTCCATACAGAGGGACGGGCAGTCTGCGGATTGTTTACCCGCGACATCGCCGAGACCAAGGCAATGCAGGTCAATCAATACGCCAGGGAGAGCCAGCATCCGCTACTCTGTGAGATCGAGAAGGACGGTTAAACGCCGACCACTTGGGTATGAGGTGAAGCTATGTTAAACCGTGAGCTCGAAGTCACCCTCAATCTTGCCTTCAAGGAGGCACGTTCGAAGCGTCATGAGTTCATGACGGTCGAGCACCTCCTGCTGGCTCTATTGGATAATGAGGCTGCAGCCACTGTTCTGCGTGCCTGCGGTGCAAACCTCGATAAACTCAAGCATGATCTGCAGGAGTTCATCGACTCCACCACTCCGCTGATCCCCGTTCATGACGAGGATCGCGAGACACAACCGACGCTCGGGTTCCAGCGTGTGCTGCAACGGGCAGTTTTCCACGTGCAGAGCTCCGGCAAGCGCGAAGTAACCGGCGCCAACGTGCTGGTTGCAATTTTCAGTGAGCAGGAAAGCCAGGCCGTGTTTCTGCTCAAGCAGCAGAGCGTGGCCCGGATTGATGTCGTCAACTATATCGCCCACGGTATCTCCAAGGTTCCGGGGCATGGCGAACACTCTTCTGAAGGTGAACAGGATATGCAGGACGACGAGGGCGGTGAAGCATCTTCCTCAGGCAATCCTCTGGATGCCTATGCCAGCAATCTGAACGAATTGGCGCGCCAGGGGCGCATCGATCCGCTGGTCGGTCGCGAAAGCGAAGTCGAGCGCGTAGCTCAGATTCTGGCTCGTCGTCGCAAGAACAACCCGTTGCTGGTCGGTGAGGCTGGGGTCGGTAAAACGGCTATTGCCGAAGGCCTGGCCAAGCGTATCGTGGACAACCAGGTCCCTGATTTGCTCGCCAGCAGCGTTGTCTACTCGCTTGATCTGGGTGCCCTGCTGGCCGGGACCAAATACCGCGGCGATTTCGAGAAGCGTTTCAAAGCGTTGCTCAATGAGCTGCGCAAGCGTCCTCAGGCTATTCTGTTCATTGACGAGATCCACACTATCATTGGTGCTGGTGCGGCATCAGGCGGGGTGATGGATGCCTCCAACCTGCTCAAACCGTTGCTGTCGTCTGGCGAGATTCGTTGCATCGGCTCCACGACCTTTCAGGAGTTTCGCGGGATTTTCGAAAAAGACCGCGCCTTGGCGCGTCGCTTCCAGAAAGTCGATGTGTCCGAGCCTTCGGTCGAAGACACCATCGGCATCCTTCGTGGCCTGAAAAGCCGTTTCGAGCAGCATCACAGCATCGAGTACAGTGACGAAGCGCTGCGCGCCGCAGCTGAGCTTGCGTCGCGTTACATCAATGACCGTCATATGCCCGACAAGGCGATCGATGTTATTGATGAAGCCGGTGCCTACCAGCGTCTGCAGCCTGTCGAGCAGCGCGTCAAGCGCATTGATGTGCCTCAGGTCGAAGACATCGTCGCCAAGATCGCGCGTATTCCGCCAAAACACGTCAACAGTTCGGACAAGGAGCTGCTGCGTAACCTGGAGCGCGATCTGAAGCTCACCGTGTTTGGTCAGGATGCAGCTATTGACTCGTTGTCGACGGCGATCAAGCTTTCGCGTGCAGGCCTCAAGTCGCCTGACAAGCCGGTCGGTTCGTTCCTGTTCGCAGGCCCTACCGGTGTCGGCAAGACCGAAGCCGCTCGCCAGTTGGCCAAGGCGTTGGGTGTCGAGCTGATTCGTTTCGACATGTCCGAGTACATGGAGCGGCATACCGTTTCCCGTCTGATCGGCGCGCCTCCGGGCTACGTCGGTTTCGATCAGGGCGGTCTTTTGACCGAAGCCATCACTCGTCAACCGCATTGCGTGCTGCTGCTCGATGAAATCGAAAAGGCTCACCCGGAAGTCTTCAACCTGCTTTTGCAGGTGATGGACCACGGTACGCTGACCGATAACAACGGGCGCAAGGCAGATTTCCGCAACGTGATCGTGATCATGACCACCAATGCCGGGGCTGAGTCCGCCGCGCGTGCTTCGATCGGTTTCACGCATCAGGACCACTCGTCTGATGCGATGGAAGTGATCAAGAAGAGCTTCACGCCGGAGTTCCGCAACCGTCTGGACACCATCATTCAGTTTGGCCGTCTCAGCCACGAAGTCATCAAGAGCGTGGTCGACAAGTTCCTTACCGAGCTTCAGGCCCAGCTGGAAGACAAGCGCGTACTGCTCGAAGTGTCCGAGGCGGCGAGAAGCTGGCTGGCGCAGGGTGGTTACGATGCGGCGATGGGTGCCAGACCGATGGCTCGCCTGATTCAGGACAAGATCAAGCGGCCGCTGGCTGAAGAGATCCTGTTCGGCGAATTGTCAGAGCACGGCGGTGTGGTTCACATCGATATCAAGGATGGCGAGATTACCTTCGACTTCGAAACCACAGCAGAAATGGCCTGACGCCGAAGCCTCGCTCCGCATCGTGAATGGATGCGGGGCAGGCCGGGGTCTCTGGTTGTATGAAACAGGCAAACAAAAACGCCCGGCTTATGCCGGGCGTTTTCGTCAATGCCTGTTTAACGAGCGCGGTAGGTGATGCGCCCTTTGCTCAGGTCATAGGGCGTCAGTTCTACACGCACTTTGTCACCGGTCAGAATACGGATGTAATTCTTGCGCATCTTGCCGGAGATATGCGCGGTTACGACGTGCCCGTTTTCCAACTCCACGCGGAACATGGTGTTGGGCAGGGTGTCGACGACAGTGCCTTCCATTTCGAAGCTGTCTTCTTTCGACATGCAGTAAAGCCCTCGGTATACAAATGAGTGGCCCGGTGCAAGTGGCGCCAGGCAAAAGCGGCGTGCATTGTGCCCGAAAAAACCAGTTTAAGCCAAGGGGTTCAATACAGAGTGACCCATCTTTGATTGGTAAGTAGCTCAATGGGCCGATATTGGGTCTTGTAATTCATCTTTTTGCAGTTTTTGATCCAGTAACCCAGGTACACCGCCTGCAGTTGAAGTCTGGCGGCTTCGGCGATCTGCCACAAAATCGCGTAACGGCCCAGACTGCGGCGCTCTTCATCAGGTTCGTAGAACGTGTAGACCGCGGAAAGGCCGTTGGGCAAAAGGTCGGTGACCGCAACTGCCAGCAGTCGTTGGTCGACGCGAAATTCGTAAAAACGCGAAAAGGGCAGGTCGCGAACCAGAAATGTCGAAAACTGTTCACGGCTGGGTGGAAACATGTCGCCGTCAGCATGCCGTTGCTCTATGTAACGTTGATAAAGATCGAAATATTCCTCGGTGAAGGCCGGTCTGGTGCTTTGCACCTGTACATCGGCATTACGTTTCAAAATCCTTTTTTGCTGTCTGTCGGGTACAAACAGGTTCACGGGGATGCGCGCGGGCACGCAAGCGCTGCAGTTCTGGCAGTGGGGGCGGTAAAGATGATCGCCGCTACGGCGAAAGCCCATGTCCGAGAGGTCGGCGTAGACCTGCACATCCATTGGCTGGCTGGGGTCCAGAAACAGGGTAGTCGCCTGCTCTTCAGGCAGGTAACTGCAGGTGTGCGGTTGAGTGGCATAAAACTTCAGCCTCGCCAGCTCTGTCATGGTCGTCGCCTAATGGTAAATCCTTACCTGTGAGTGTATGCCAGCCTGTCAAACTCGCCTAGATGACCAGTCGGCACCGCTTGGCTGATCAAGATGCCCGGACAGATAGTCGGCAAAAGTCTGCCGAGGAATCGAGCGTGCGCCGAAACTGTGAAGGTGTTGGGTCGGCATCTGGCAATCGATCAATACAAAACCCCAGTCGGTCAGGTGCTGCACCAGCGTGGCGAATCCGACTTTGGAGGCGTTGTCTGCACGGCTGAACATGGACTCACCGAAGAACAGCTGGCCCATTGCCAGGCCATACAGCCCGCCGACCAGTTCATTCTGATCCCAGACCTCGACGCTGTGCGCATGGCCGCGTCGGTGCAACTCAAGATAGGCATCCTGCATCGAGCCGGTGATCCAGGTTTCATTGGCGTAACTTCTCGGCGCAGCGCAGGCCTTGATCACGCTCGCAAAATCCCGGTCGAAGGTCACGTGGTAGCGAGACTGGCGCAACATTTTGCCGAGGCTGCGCGAAACATGCAGTTCTTCGGGAAACAGTACGGTACGCGGATCGGGAGACCACCAGAGAATCGGCTGGCCGTCCTGAAACCACGGAAAGCAGCCGTGCCGGTAGGCATTGATCAGGCGATCGGCTGACAGGTCTCCACCGGCGGCAAGTAATCCGTTGGGCTCGCGGAGGGCTTTCTCCAGTGGCGGGAAATCCAGGCTATTGCGGTTCAACCAGGTCAGCATGGCATCACAACTTTGCGGAAGGGGAGGGCGCACCCGCCTGTCAGTGCAACTCTGTGCGGCAGGCGTGGTCACAAGCGGTTGTCATTATGGCGCGTACCTGGCACATACGGTAGGGCAAGAGCGCGGCGATGATGGTGCAGCCCTTGAAGTTGTGGGCGGTTGATAGAAACACGTCATAAGCCTTTGTCACAAAACGGAATGCATGCTCAAATTGAACATCATCAGCGAACATGAAAGCATGTCCCGCATTGCGGAACTGTCTGAAGTCGGTCTGACGCGTTTTCGTACAGACCCCAGCGCCTGTAAAGCCGTACAATGCCCGCTTTGGGCGTTATCATTCAAACGTCTGCCGAACGGGCTTCCCGATGTCTGCTATCCCTGTTCATGCGGGAGCATTCAGCGCCGTCCGACAGCCGTTTCTGGTCAATCAACGAGATGTTCGCGCTACAGCGCAGGAATTAAAGCGTTTTGAAGAAATCCACCCCAGCACCCAGCGCTGTTCCGCTTTGGCGGCAGCAATTGCACTACCGGCTCAAGGAAGGGGCCCTGATCGCCTTTGGCGCCCTGTGCCTGTACCTGATAATGGCATTGTTGACCTACGATCAGAGTGATCCCGGCTGGAGCCACACCAGCAGTAACGCCGCGCAGGTGCAGAACGCTGCGGGGCGCGCAGGTGCCTTCTGTGCCGATATACTGTTCATGATCCTGGGCTATTTCGCCTATATCTTCCCACTGCTGCTGGCAATCAAGGCCTGGCAGGTGTTTCGTCATCGTCACGAACCCTGGCAGTGGAGCGGCTGGCTCTTCTCCTGGCGTCTGATCGGGCTGGTATTCCTGATACTGGCGGGCGCGGCGCTGGCGCACATTCATTTTCACTTTTCGGCAGGCTTTCCGGGCTCTGCTGGCGGCGTGCTGGGCGAAGTGCTGGGCGATCTGGCCAAGAAAGCCCTGAACATCCAGGGCAGCACTTTGCTGTTCATCGCCCTGTTTCTATTCGGTCTGACAGTATTTACCGATCTGTCATGGTTCAAGGTCATGGACGTCACCGGCAAGATCACCCTTGACCTGTTCGAACTGTTCCAGGGGGCGGCGAACCGCTGGTGGACCGCCCGTGCCGAGCGCAAGCAGATGGTCGCGCAGTTGCGTGAAGTCGACATGCGCGTCAACGATGTGGTCGCGCCCGTTGCACCTGACCGTCGCGAGCAGGCCAAGGCCAAAGAGCGCCTGATGGAGCGCGAAGTGTCGCTGAGCAAACACATGACCGAGCGTGAAAAGCACGTGCCTGCGGTTATTGCGCCAGCCCCTTCAAAGCCTGCAGAACCGAGCAAGCGGGTCATGAAGGAAAAACAGGCCCCGCTGTTCGTTGACAGCGCAGTCGAAGGCACCTTGCCGCCCATCTCCATCCTTGATCCGGCAGAAAAGAAGCAGCTCAACTACTCGCCAGAGTCCCTGGCGGCGGTCGGTCATCTGCTGGAAATCAAGCTCAAGGAATTTGGTGTCGAGGTCTCGGTTGACTCCATCCATCCCGGCCCGGTCATTACCCGTTACGAGATTCAGCCGGCCGCTGGCGTCAAGGTCAGTCGCATTGCCAACCTCGCCAAGGACCTTGCCCGCTCACTGGCGGTCACCAGCGTGCGCGTGGTCGAGGTGATCCCGGGCAAGACCACCGTCGGTATCGAGATCCCCAACGAAGACCGCCAGATCGTGCGCTTCTCCGAGGTGCTGTCGACCCCTGAATACGATAATGCCAAGTCGCCGGTCACCCTGGCGCTGGGCCACGACATCGGCGGCAAGCCGGTGATTACCGACCTGGCCAAGATGCCCCACTTGCTGGTGGCCGGTACGACCGGTTCCGGTAAGTCGGTTGGTGTGAACGCCATGATCCTGTCGATCCTGTTCAAGTCCGGCCCGGAAGACGCCAAGCTGATCATGATCGATCCGAAGATGCTTGAGCTGTCCATCTACGAAGGCATTCCGCACCTCTTGTGTCCGGTCGTTACCGACATGAAGGACGCTGCCAACGCCTTGCGCTGGAGCGTTGCCGAGATGGAACGCCGTTACAAGCTGATGGCGAAAATGGGTGTGCGTAACCTTTCGGGCTTCAACCAGAAGGTCAAGGATGCGCAGGATGCCGGGGAGCCACTTGCCGATCCGCTGTACAAGCGGGAAAGCATTCATGACGAAGCGCCGTTGCTGAGCAAGCTGCCGACCATCGTGGTAGTGGTGGATGAATTCGCCGACATGATGATGATCGTCGGCAAGAAGGTTGAAGAGCTGATCGCCCGTATCGCCCAGAAGGCTCGTGCGGCAGGTATCCACCTGATCCTCGCGACACAGCGTCCATCGGTGGATGTGATTACCGGTCTGATCAAGGCCAACATCCCGACGCGCATGGCGTTTCAGGTGTCGAGCAAGATCGATTCCCGGACCATCATCGATCAGGGCGGTGCCGAACAACTGTTGGGCCATGGCGACATGCTATACATGCCGCCGGGCACCAGCCTGCCGATTCGCGTGCACGGCGCGTTTGTTTCCGACGAGGAAGTGCATCGCGTGGTAGAAGCCTGGAAACTGCGTGGTTCGCCTGACTACAACGACGATATTCTCGCCGGTGTGGAAGAGCCCGGCAGCGGCTTTGATGGCGGTGGCGGCGAAGGCAGTGAAGACAGCGAAAGCGACGCGCTTTACGATGAGGCGGTCAAGTTTGTACTCGAAAGCCGCCGCGCATCGATTTCTGCCGTGCAGCGCAAGCTGAAGATCGGCTACAACCGCGCAGCGCGCATGATCGAAGCAATGGAAATGGCTGGCGTCGTGACCTCCATGAATACCAACGGATCGCGTGAAGTTCTGGCTCCAGGACCGGTGCGCGACTGATTTTTATCACCCCGAACTGCGGCGGCAGCGTGCAAGTCACGCTGCCGCATCATCATCGACTTCAAAGAGGAATCCCATGCGTCTTATCCGCATGCTGTTGGCCACCGCACTGACCTTCTCCGTGATGTCCGCCCATGCCGACAGCAAGGACGTGGCACGCCTGACCCAGTTGCTGGAGAAATCCCAGACCCTGACCGCACGCTTCTCGCAATTGACGCTGGACGGTGGCGGCACGCAATTGCAAGAGACTACCGGCGAAATGACGTTGCAGCGTCCAGGCCTGTTCAACTGGCACACCGATGCGCCACAGGAGCAGTTGATGGTTTCCGACGGCAAGAAAGTGTCGTTGTGGGACCCTGATCTGGAGCAGGTCACCATCAAGAAGCTCGATCAGCGCCTGACCCAGACCCCAGCCTTGCTGCTGTCCGGTGACGTGTCGAAGATCAGCGAAAGCTTCGATATCACGGCGAAAGAGGCGGGTGGTGTGATCGACTTCGTGCTCAAGCCCAAGACCAAGGACACCCTGTTCGACAGCCTGCGTTTGTCATTTCGTAACGGCATCATCAACGACATGCAACTGATCGACAGCGTGGGCCAGCGCACCAATATCCTGTTCACCGGCGTCAAGGCCAACGAGCCTGTTGCGGCCAGCAAGTTTCAGTTCCAGATTCCCAAGGGTGCTGATGTCATTCAAGAGTAAAAGGGTTAATTCCTGATCATGGATCTGTTCAGCCGTGAACCGATAGCTCAGCCTCTGGCTGCACGTTTGCGTGCTACCAATCTGGATGAGTACGTCGGTCAGGAGCACGTGCTTGCCCACGGCAAGCCTCTGCGTGAGGCACTGGAGCAGGGTGCGCTGCATTCGATGATTTTCTGGGGCCCGCCCGGTGTGGGCAAGACTACCCTGGCGAGGCTGCTGGCCAAGGTGTCGGACGCGCATTTCGAGACTGTTTCCGCCGTGCTGGCGGGGGTCAAGGAAATTCGTCAGGCAGTGGAAGTCGCCAAACAGCAGGCCGGGCAATATGGCAAACGCACGATTCTGTTCGTCGACGAAGTGCACCGCTTCAACAAGTCGCAACAGGATGCGTTCCTGCCTTATGTCGAGGATGGCACGCTGATTTTTATCGGCGCTACTACCGAAAATCCTTCGTTCGAACTCAATAATGCCTTGTTGTCCCGTGCCCGTGTCTATGTGCTCAAAAGCCTGGACGAGGCGGCGCTGCGCAAGCTGGTCCATCGTGCTCTGACCGAGGAGCGCGGGTTGGGCAAGCGCCAACTGACCCTGAGCGATGAAGGCTTCACGATTCTCATGGCCGCCGCTGATGGCGATGGTCGGCGCATGCTCAATCTTCTGGAAAACGCGTCCGATCTTGCCGAAGACGGCAGCGAGATCGACGTCGAGCTGCTGCAGAGCCTGCTGGGTGACAGCCGACGTCGCTTCGACAAGGGCGGCGAGGCGTTCTATGACCAGATATCGGCTTTGCACAAGTCAATACGTGGTTCTGATCCCGACGCAGCCCTGTACTGGTTTGCCCGGATGATCGACGGCGGCTGCGATCCGCTGTATCTGGCGCGTCGCGTGGTGCGCATGGCCAGTGAAGATATCGGCAATGCAGATCCGCGCGCCTTGCCGCTGTGCATGTCGGCCTGGGACGTGCAGGAGCGTCTGGGCAGCCCCGAGGGCGAACTGGCAGTAGCGCAGGCCATCGTCTATCTGGCCTGTGCGCCAAAAAGCAACGCGGTTTACATGGCCTTCAAGGCTGCAATGCGCGAAGCCGGCGAGCATGGTTCGCTGGAGGTTCCGCTGCATTTGCGCAATGCGCCGACCAAGCTGATGAAGCAGCTCGGTTATGGCGAAGAATACCGATACGCCCATGACGAGCCTGAAGCCTATGCGGCAGGTGAGGACTACTTTCCGGACGAGCTGGAACCACGGCAGTATTACCAGCCTGTGCCACGCGGTCTGGAACTCAAGATCGGTGAGAAGCTCAGGCATCTGAGCGCATTGGACGATGCCAGTCCCCGCCAGCGGAGAAAGTGATGATCCAGACCATTCTTGCGGTGTCGATTGCCGGGATCGCTGGTACATTATTGCGTTTTGCAGCGGGTACCTGGGTAAGCGCCAACTGGCCACGACATTTTTACGCAGCAACGCTTGCGGTCAACATCGTAGGGTGCCTGATAATCGGCGTACTGTATGGATTGTTTCTGCTGCGCCCGGAAGTGCCCATCGAAATTCGTGCCGGCTTGATTGTCGGCTTTGTAGGCGGTCTGACGACCTTTTCATCCTTTTCACTGGATACGCTGCGCCTGCTGGAAAGCGGGCAGGTACCGCTGGCCCTTGGTTATGCCGGTATCAGCGTATTCGGCGGGCTGCTCGCAACCTGGGTTGGCCTGTCCCTGACCAGACTTTGATAGACGAGAGAACGATATGCTCGATTCCAAACTGTTACGTACTCAACTTCAGGACGTAGCGGATCGCCTGGCTTCCCGTGGCTTTACACTGGATGTGGCGCGCATTGAATCGCTGGAAGCCCAGCGCAAGGTGGTGCAGACCCGCACCGAACAGCTGCAGGCCGAGCGCAATGCACGTTCCAAATCCATCGGTCAGGCCAAGCAGCGCGGCGAAGACATTGCGCCGTTGATGGCTGACGTCGAGCGCATGGGCAACGAGCTGAGCGAAGGCAAGGTCGAGCTGGACGGCATTCAGGCCGAGCTGGATGCGCTGGTGCTGAGCATTCCGAACCTGCCTCACGAATCGGTGCCGGTCGGTGCTGACGAAGAAGGCAACGTCGAAGTGCGTCGCTGGGGTACGCCGACTGCCTTCGATTTCGAGGTCAAGGATCACGTTGCTCTGGGCGAGAAGTTCGGCTGGCTCGACTTCGAGACCGCTGCCAAGCTGTCCGGTGCGCGTTTTGCGTTGCTGCGTGGCCCAATCGCGCGCCTGCACCGTGCGCTGGCGCAGTTCATGATCAATCTGCATATCAACGAACACGGCTACGAAGAGACCTACACGCCTTATCTGGTGCAGGCACCTGCGTTGCAGGGTACAGGCCAGTTGCCCAAGTTCGAGGAAGACCTGTTCAAGATCACCCGCGAAGGCGAAGCTGATCTGTACCTGATTCCGACCGCGGAAGTGTCGTTGACCAACATCGTGTCGGGTGAAATTCTCGATGCCAAACAGCTGCCTCTCAAGTTTGTTGCCCACACCCCTTGCTTCCGTAGCGAAGCGGGTGCGTCGGGTCGTGACACGCGTGGCATGATCCGCCAACACCAGTTCGACAAGGTCGAGATGGTTCAGATTGTTGCGCCTGAAGACTCCATGGCTGCGCTTGAATCGCTGACCGGCAACGCCGAGCGCGTTCTGCAGTTGCTGGAACTGCCGTACCGTACGCTGGCGCTGTGCACCGGCGACATGGGTTTCAGTGCCGTGAAGACGTACGACCTGGAAGTGTGGATTCCAAGCCAGGACAAGTACCGCGAAATCTCTTCGTGCTCCAACTGCGGTGATTTCCAGGCGCGCCGCATGCAGGCCCGCTGGCGCAATCCGGAAACCGGCAAGCCGGAACTGGTCCACACCCTCAATGGGTCGGGGCTGGCGGTGGGTCGTACACTGGTCGCGGTGCTGGAAAACTACCAGCAGGCGGATGGGTCGATTCGTGTGCCCGAGGTGCTCAAGCCTTACATGGGCGGCCTTGAGGTCATCGGTTAAATGGAATTTCTGCCGCTGTTCCATAACCTGCGTGGCAGCCGGGTGCTGGTGGTCGGCGGTGGTGAAATTGCCCTGCGCAAATCACGCCTGATTGCCGACGCTGGCGCAGTGCTGCGCGTGGTTGCGCCAGAAATCGAGGCCCAACTGAGCGAGCTGGTCGTCCAGAGCGGCGGTGAGATGATCCTGCGTGGCTACAGCGAAGGCGATCTTGATGGTTGTGTGCTGATTATTGCCGCGACGGATGACGAGCCGCTCAATGCCCAGGTTTCCCATGACGCCCGGCTGCGCTGCGTTCCGGTCAATGTGGTGGATGCCCCGGCGTTGTGTACGGTTATCTTTCCGGCGATTGTCGACCGCTCGCCATTGGTGATCGCTGTGTCCAGTGGTGGCGATGCGCCAGTGCTGGCACGTCTGATCCGTGCCAAGCTGGAAACCTGGATTCCCTCCACCTATGGGCAGCTCGCCGGGCTGGCTGCGCGCTTTCGCAATCAGGTCAAAGGTCTGTTTCCGAATGTGCAGCAACGCCGAGCGTTCTGGGAAGATGTTTTTCAGGGTGCCATTGCCGACCGCCAGTTGGCCGGGCAGGGGGCCGAGGCCGAGCGTCTGCTGATCGCCAAGATCGCTGGCGAGCCGCCGCCGGAGACCGGCGAGGTGTATCTGGTCGGTGCTGGCCCCGGTGATCCTGACTTGCTGACTTTCCGGGCCTTGCGCCTGATGCAGCAAGCGGATGTGGTGCTGTATGACCGCCTTGTCGCGCCTACGATTCTGGACCTGTGCCGTCGCGATGCCGAGCGTGTCTATGTCGGTAAACGCCGTGCAGAGCACGCTGTTCCGCAGGAACAGATCAACCAGCAACTGGTTGCACTGGCCAAGCAAGGCAAGCGAGTGGTGCGCCTCAAAGGCGGCGATCCATTTATCTTCGGCCGTGGCGGTGAGGAAATCGAAGAGCTGGCTGCGCATGGCATTCCGTTTCAGGTGGTTCCGGGTATTACCGCCGCCAGTGGTTGTGCGGCGTATGCCGGTATACCGCTGACGCACCGTGATCACGCACAGTCTGTGCGTTTCATTACCGGTCACTTGAAAAACGGCACCACAGACCTGCCCTGGTCCGACCTGGTTGCGCCTGCTCAGACGCTGGTGTTTTACATGGGGCTGATCGGTTTGCCGGTCATCTGTGAAGAGCTGATCAGGCATGGTCGCTCTGCCGACACGCCTGCTGCGCTGGTCCAGCAGGGCACGACGGTCAATCAGCGTGTGTTTACCGGCACTCTGGCCAATCTGCCGCAACTGGTTGCCGAGCATGAGGTGCATGCGCCAACGCTGGTAATCATCGGCGAAGTGGTCAAGTTGCGTGAAAAACTGGCATGGTTCGAAGGGGCTCAGGCGACTGTCTGAAGCCGATTACGGATAGCCCGTTCGGGCTATCCATCCTTTTTTGCCAATCTGTCAATTGCTCCAGACACCCTCACCGGACAGCCGCTCCCGGTCGTGACCTGCCTGCAGATCAAGCGCTGGACCCTTGGGTATGATGCCGGTCGGATTGATGGTGCGATGGCTCGCGTAGTAGTGGCCCTTGATGTGCTCGAAGTTCACGGTCTCCACGATACCTGGCCATTGGTACAACTCACGTAGCCAATTGCTGAGGTTCGGGTAATCCGCGATGCGCCGCAGGTTGCACTTGAAGTGGCTGTAATACACCGCATCGAAGCGCACGATGGTGGTGAACAGGCGTATGTCGGCTTCGGTCAGGTGTTTTCCCGTCAGGTAGCGCTTTTCGCCCAGCAGGTTTTCCAGCACGTCCAGTTCGGCAAACACATCATTGAATGCATCTTCGTATGCCCCCTGCGAGGTGGCGAACCCGGCCCTGTAGACACCGTTGTTGACGTTCGGATAAATCTGCTCGTTGAGCTCGTCGATGCTCGCCCGCAAGGCTTGCGGATAAAAGTCCAGCGTGTTGCCGGTCAATTCGTCGAATGCGCCATTGAACATGCGAATGATTTCCGCAGACTCATTGCTGACGATGCATTTCCGCTGTTTGTCCCACAGCACAGGGACAGTAACGCGTCCGGTATAGCTGGGATCATCGGCCGTATAGCGTTGGTGAAAGAACTGGAAGTCATCCAGTGCATCGCCGCTGGAGCCTTTCTGCTTATCGAAAGTCCAGCCATTTTCCAGCATCAACCAACTGACCACTGAAACGCCGATCAGGTTTTCCAGTCCCTTGAGCTTGCGTACGATCAGTGTGCGGTGTGCCCACGGGCATGCCAGTGAGACATACAAGTGGTAGCGGCCGGCCTGTGCAGCAAAACCGCCCTCACCGGATGGCCCCGCTTGTCCGTCGACTGTGACCCAGTTGCGTCGTTGCGCATTTTCGCGCTGAAAGGCGCCATCTTTGCTGCTTTCGTACCACTGGTCTTGCCAGTGTCCTTCGACCAGAATACCCATGTCTGACTCCCATTTCCAGGTTGTAGAGCTTGGAGGTCAGCCAGGGCGCATCGGTTCGACCTAAAACGCGCAAGATTATGGGGGCTGGTGATCGTCACAGCCGATAGGTCAAAGGTTCTTGGCGCGGCGATCCCAGAACACTCGGGCTTGCTCGAAAGCGTCGTCGCGAGCGACACCCAGGCCGCGCAGGGCAAGCGCGATTGTCGATATCAACGCCAGTTGCGGGTAGCTTTCTTCGATTTCCCCGCGCCATAAGGCCAACAGTTGCTGCGGGTCGAGTGTCGCCGGTTTTACGTGACGGCGCGGCGAAAGCGCTGGCCACTCCTCGTCCCAAGGCTGGCCGCCAGTGGTGCCGTACAAATGGCTGATGGTGTCCGGATTAATCTCGATTTCGCCACCGTCACCCTTGACCACAATGGCGTTGTCGCCCAGCAGGCTGCTGGCATCGCGATGCACGCTCTGATAGCCCGGATGAAAGATGCTTTGCAGGCCGCAACGGGCCTGAAGCGGGTTGAGAATGCGTGCCAGAGAATGAATGGGGGAGCGCAGGCCCAGCGTGTTGCGCAGATCAATCATGCGTTGCAGCTGCGGTGCCCAGTCCCCTAGGGTCTGTTCCCGTTTCACATTGGCAGCCACAGAAAAGCGCAGGCCATTGCTATGACGCTTTCATAGTTTCTCTTGAGTTTGTCGAACCGAGAAGCCGCCGCCCGGAAATGCTTCAACCGGGCAAAGGCGTTTTCTACGAGATGTCGATTGCGATATAACCCTTTGTCCAGATCTGCGTTCCCTTTCAGAGAATTGCGCTTTCGTGGAATCACCACTTTGCTGCCTTGCTGCTCGACCTGAGCGCGTATCGCTTCAGTGTCGTAGCCCTTGTCCGCAATGATCACTTCTGCATTGGGCATCTTGGCAATCAACGAGGCCGCCTGCGAACAATCATTGGTCTGGCCTCCGGTCACGTCAAATGCAATGGGCAGCCCACAAGCGTCTACAGCCAGGTGAATCTTGCTGGTGTTACCGGCTCGGCTTTTTCCGATGGCCTGGTCCTGCGTGCTGGCAGCACCTGCACTGTGCTGATGAGCCTTTACATAGCTGCCATCAATGAAAACCCACTCCATGTCAGGATCGGTCATCAGCACCTCAAGCACCTTGACCCACTTGCCTGAAGCAGACCAGGCATTGAACCGCTTGTAGACCTTGCTCCAGTTTCCAAACGCTTTCGGCAGGTCTCGCCAAGGGCAACCCACACGCATGCGGTACAGCATGCCTTCAACCGTGGTGCGCAAATCTCGCTTGTTGTAGATCGATTCGTGCAGCAAAATTTCTCGAAGCTTCGGCCAGTGCTCATCACTGAGCATTAATCGGGGCATTGCAGGCTCGTATTGGTGTTGTGTGAGAACTCCAACAATACGGGCCTGTTCTCATAGAGATCAATGGGTTACGTCGAAACGGGAACAGACCCTAGCGGAATGAACGCTATATTGCCTTGCTCAAGCGAGGTTTCGACTGCTGACCAGTTGCGGCACAGGGGAATATTCAGCAGGCCGAGCAATTGTTCGGTGTACAGGCGTCCAGCAGTATGGGCACCGCCGCCGTGCAGGAGGATCTTCACGCCGTTTTGCGCCAGACACTTGGCCGCCAGCAAGTACCACGGCAGATGACGCTTTTTCCCTGCGTAGGTCGGCCAGTCGATATCGACCTGAATCGCCGGAGCATTCAGGCGTTCGCGCACGGCTTCGGTAAACCCCGCCAGTTCCTCAGGGCTTTCTTCCTTATGGCGCAGCAGCATCAGGAATGCCCCGAGCTGAGTGTCCTCGACTTTCTCATCGAGCAACATGCCCATGGCCTCTCGCGCTTCTTCGCGCGTCAGGTTGCGCGCACCGCGTTTGCCTTTGCCCAGAATGCGCACAAATGTCGCAAAGGGATGCTCTTCAGGTGTTTCGGTAACAAGCGCGGCGTAATCGTTCATATGCAATTGGTCGGTTTAGGCAGGCCCGCCAGCTTGGCGGCGAGTTTGGCGGGAGTGCCGTTGAACAGGCGGTTGAGGTGCATGCTGTTGCCTTTTTCCGTACTCAGCTTCAGTGCGGTGTATTTGATCAGCGGCCGAGTGGCTGGCGAAAGCTGAAACTCGGCGTAGAAATCCCGCAGCAACTGGAGGATTTCAATGTGCTCGGCACTCAGGGCGATACCTTCCTCAGCGGACAGGGCGTGGGCGACGTCCAGCGACCAGTCGTTGAGGTCCTGCAGAAAGCCATCCTTGTCCAGTTCGATGCTGTGCCCGTCAATCGTCAACTGTTTCATAGCCAGGTATTGACCTTGTCGAAGCGTAAGGACAGTTCCACGAAGGCAGGGTAGTCGATGCTGTTTACTCCGGCGGGCAGTGGCAGATTGCGTGCCTTGAAGTCTTCATCAAGCACAAACAACTGCAATGAATCGGCCAGGGGCTGTAGGGATTTCAATGGTGCGCATGACGGCGTCAGTGCATAAGTAGCGTCGCCACAGAGCAATACACCGTCGTCACGGCCCAGCAGGCGCAGGCAGCTTTCCAGTCGGGTGTCGGCAAAAGGCGAATGGGAGAGAACGTGCAAAGTAGCCATCAGATCGTAATCACCTCGTCGTAGCGGTCAAAAAGTGCCGACAGTTCGGAGCGTGTGTACAACTGACTGATTTCTTCGCTCAATGCGCTGGCAGGGATGCCGCGCTCGGTCAGGCTTTGCCCGCAGGCATACAGGTCTTCAACGCCGAACATCGACAGGGCCTTGAGGTTTGCGGTCAGGTCTTTCTGTTGCAGGGCGTCGGGCAACTGCTGCGGCGACAACTGGAAAACCCCGTCATCCAGAAACAGCAGTCCGACCGACAGATCGAATGCACCACCCGCCAGCACGATGTCCAGCGCTTCACGGGCACCGGGACCGGACCACGGCGATTGACGGCTGACTACCAATAATGATCTGGGCATGTCACGGCCCTCCAAAGCAGATCAAACGATCAGCCGATTGCACGGCATCGTGCAACTGCCCCAGCCCGGACAATTCCCAAGGCTCCCGCAGATTCGCCGCTGGCCGCTGATAACGCTCGGCCTCTTGGGCATCAAGCACGCCACGACGCAGCGCGGCGGCGATGCATACCACGCCATCCAGGTGGTGTTCGGCGATGAAGTCACGCCATTGCAGGGCCATATCCTGCTCATCCTGAGGCGTCACGACATTGGCCGACGCGCTGTGTACGCCGTCTTGATAAAAAAACAACCGGACGATCTCATGTCCGCCTGCGAGTACGGCTTTGGCGAACAGCAAGGCTCGTCGCGAGGAGGGCGCATGGGCGGCGGAAAAAAGCGAGATGGCGAATTTCATGATCGGCTCTGCCAACAAAACATCCGCAATGATAAAGAATTCAAGGGCCGACGTGTGAGTTTGGCGCGGTTCGACCTGCAAGCGCTGGGTCAGGGCGCAACCGTCTGAGTGTCGATTGATGTTCATCGGGCATCAATCGATGAAAACATAGCACTTATCGTTTCAAAGTGTGTCCGGCAGACTCCTTACCCATAAGCGCTTACAACACTCTAATAAGATCGCTGGAGAACACTGATGCACAGCTCATCCCCATCAGGAACAGGCAACACCCGGTCGAAGGCCGGAGCAGTATTTCGCGTCACTTCAGGCAACTTCCTCGAGCAATTCGACTTCTTCCTGTTTGGCTTTTACGCCACCCAGATCGCCTCCGCCTTTTTCCCGGCCAGCAGTGAGTTTGCTTCGCTGATGATGACCTTCGCGGTCTTCGGTGCGGGCTTCCTGATGCGCCCGTTGGGTGCCGTTATTCTGGGCGCTTACATCGATGACGTGGGCCGGCGCAAAGGCTTGATCGTGACTCTGTCGATCATGGCCAGTGGCACGCTGTTGATTGTCCTGGTGCCCGGTTACGCGAGCATCGGCTTGTGGGCACCGGCATTGGTGCTGGTCGGCCGCTTGCTGCAAGGCTTTTCCGCAGGCGCGGAATTGGGCGGCGTGTCGGTGTATCTGGCAGAGATGGCGACACCCGGCCGCAAGGGCTTCTACACCAGTTGGCAGTCAGGCAGCCAGCAGGTGGCAATCGTTGTCGCCGCCGCGCTGGGTTACGGCTTGAACCAATGGATGACACCTGCTGCTGTCGCCGACTGGGGCTGGAGAATTCCGTTCGCCATCGGCTGCCTGATCATCCCGTTCATTTTCCTGCTACGCCGCAGCCTGCAGGAAACCGAAGAGTTCGCCACGCGCGCTCACCGTCCGACCATGCGACAGGTGTTCGCGACGCTGCTGCAAAACTGGCGCGTGGTGATTGCCGGCATGCTGATGGTGGCGATGACTACCACCACGTTTTACCTGATCACCATTTATGCACCGACATTCGGCAAAACCGTACTCAATCTGAATACCTCCGATGCGCTGCTGGTGACGTTGCTGGTCGGTGTCTCCAACTTTATCTGGCTGCCGGTCGGCGGCATGTTGAGCGACCGTTTCGGACGCAAGCCGCTGCTGGTAGCGATGACCCTGCTGACCATCATCAGCGCTTATCCGGCGCTGTCCTTTCTCGCTCAGGCGCCAAGCTTTGCTCATATGCTGGAAGTGCTGTTGTGGTTCTCGTTTCTCTACGGTTTGTATAACGGCGCGATGATTCCGGCGCTGACTGAAATCATGCCGGTAGAGGTACGGGTGGCCGGTTTTTCTCTGGCCTATAGCCTGGCGACAGCAGTTTTCGGCGGTTTCACCCCGGCAATCTCGACCTGGTTGATCCATCTGACCGGTGACAAGGCTGCACCTGCTTACTGGATGACGTTCGCTGCAGCTTGCGCGCTTGGCGCGACCCTGGTGCTCTACCGGCACCTTTCGGTTCGCCCGCAACTGGCTGTTTAATAAAGGAAAAAACTATGAAACTGTTGCATAAACATCAATTGGCGGTGCTTTTTCTGGGCTGTATGGCAGTCAGCGTTGCCGCTCAGGCTGAAGAGCTCAAGGTCATGACATCAGGCGGCTTTACTGCTGCATATAAACTGCTGGGGCCGCAATACGCGACGTCTTCCGGGGATACACTGGACACCATCCTTGGCCCGTCGATGGGCAAGGCCCCCGAGGCCATTCCAAACCGCCTGGCTCGTGGCGAGCATGCCGATGTGGTGATCATGGTCGGCTATGCGCTGGATGATTTGATCAAGCAAGGCAAGGTAGACCCGGCATCGCGGGTCGAGCTGGCCGATTCGCGGATCGGGATGGTGGTGAAGGAGGGGGCGGCCAAGCCTGCAATCGGTACCGACAGCGAGTTGAAAGACACGCTGCTCAAGGCGAAGTCGGTTGCTTACTCCGACAGCGCCAGTGGTGTGTACATCGAAAAAGAGCTTTTCAAAAAGCTCGGTATTGAGAAGGAACTCGCGCCGAAGGGCAAGATGATCGAGCGCATCCCGGTTGCTTCAGTGGTTGCCAAGGGCGACTACGAAGTGGGCTTTCAACAGGTGGCCGAACTGTTGCCGGTTCCCGGCGTGACATTCGTGGCGAAGATTCCGGAAGACGTTCAGTCGGTTACCCGCTACGCCGCTGGCATTCCGGTCAATGCCGAGCACCCGAAGCAGGCGAAGGCATTGCTCGATTACCTGGCGTCCCCAAAAGCGCAGGCCACGGTGCAGTCTACCGGGCTGGATTCAGTTCCCCGCTGAACGTAGCGGCATCTTCCTGACCAGTCGTTCTAGTTCAAGGGCTGCAGGCGTCAATGTCCTCCCGCGACGTTTGATCAGCCCTACGTTGCGAACCACTTCAGGTGCAACCAATGGCACGCTCACCAGAAACGGGTGAGCGGTCATCGGCATGGCAATCGAGGGCACCGCCGCCACGCCGAGGCCGGCCTCCACAAGGCCGATCATGGTGGTGACATGCCGCGTTTCGCAGATACTCTCCTTGTTCGGGCGTGAGAGCGCCAGCGCCTGATCCAGTACCAGACGGTTACCTGACGTTATGTCCAGAGCGATGTAGTCGTGGCGGTACATTTCCTCCCAGCTCACGCTGGCGCAGGTCGCAAGCGGGTGATCCCGGCGGCAGGCCATCACATAGCGTTCCTGAAGAAGCAATTCGAAGTCGACCTCCGGTGCTAGATTGCCGCTGAAACTCACCCCGAAATCTGCCTCGCCAAGGGCAACCGCGCTGTTGACCTCGTTGGCGCTGGCATCCATGACCCGGATTCTGATTTTTGGAAACAGCTTATGAAACTCGCTGATGACCTGCGGCATGAAGTAGTAGGCGGCTGACGGCACGCAAGCAATGGTGACGCTACCCATCCGGGTGGAACCGACGCCATCGATGGTCATCAATGCGATGTCGAGGTCATCCAGTATTCGCTCGACCTGAGGCAGAAATGCACGGCCCACCGTGGTCAGGCTGACCCTGCGGGTGGTCCGTTCAAACAGCTTCACGTTCAGCGCAGACTCAAGCTTTTCTATACGGCGGCTGAGTGCAGGCTGGGTGATCTGCACGGTTTCAGCGGCCTTGCGGAAGCTGCCATTCTCGACCACGGCACGAAATGCCTGGAGGTCGTTTAGGTCGAAATTAGATGGGCATTGCATGACCAGGATTATTGATTCGGTATGGACATCAATATATCAGGTTGCGCGGGCAGGGCAGTCAGGCCGTCAAGGTCTTCGCAAGCGCAATCGCGTTCGGTATATCAAGCTGGCTGGAGGCAAATGATTTGATCAGCAACGAATTTGGCAGGGCCCAGTCCCACTTCTCCCGTATCAGATTCTTCACATCTTTCAGCAGTGGTTCCACGTCGGTTGCGTCCAGTTCCGCAATCCTGCCCAGTGCTGTCAGCACGCTTTCCTGAGAGGCGCTGATTTCGAGTACTAGTCCCGAAGCTGTGCACATGACCCCAGCCTGGTTAAGCAGCAAGCACAGCGCATCATTGGTGTAGTCGCCCGCCCAGGTCAGCAGATAGCTGTTTGAGGTCGATCCCGTCAGACACTGGTCAGCTAGCCCCAGCCGGTGAAATGTCTGGCGCGCTTCCGCCAGTAGGACTTGTGCATTGGCATCGAGGAACGGGCAGGGGGTGACCTCCGTCAGTACCGCGCGCATTTCTTTACGCACCCGGTCATGGATCTTTGCGCCCAGTCCGTCGAATACCGGAGGTTCGCCGCCACGGGCGCGTTTGACAGTAATGACTTTCTTTTCCAGGTCCACATCCATGACCTGCCAGCGTTTGCCTGCAAAGATGATGCGTTGCCCGAGGGTCAGCGGGCGGCTGACAGGAATGGAACCTAGCGGCTTGCCATCGAGAAGCAGCCTGAATTCTTCGTCGCTGCTGAACGCGCTGTAGAACTCGTAGTGGTTGACCAGCTTTTCACCGATCTCGCCAGGCAATAGCAGGCCAGAGCTGTCCTGGACGATCAGTTTCTTTTCACCCAGAGTCTTGAGAAGGGCCATGAAGTCGTTTTTATCAACGGCCGCGAATGTTCCGCTCGCGATCAGCTCATTCCAGAGCTGTGAAGCATGTGCACCACCTTGCTGCGCAATCGTAGACAGGCATTGCTGGACCAGCGTAGAGGCGTGCAGGCCGTTTGCTCTTGGAGGTTCGAACCACTTTTCGATCAACAATCGAATCATGGCGATTGTCTGCACCAGGTTTTGCCGGAGCTGATCCGAGAGGTCTGAATCAGGTGTCAGGGTGTCTTCCTGGCAGTAGGCGCGAAGTGTGGCGGGCTCACCTGCGCGACGCCCGGAGCGGCCTAGTCGCTGGCGCAGGCTCGCCACTGATGGCGGAGGTCCGATCTGCGCGACCGCCTTGATGTTACCGATATCGATGCCAAGTTCGAGGGTCGTTGTGCAGACGGCCGAGGCGGGCGGGCTGCCGGCCTTCAGTGCTCGCTCCGTATCTTCACGCAAGTCTCGGGACAAGCTTCCGTGGTGAGGCAGGAACTCGTTCGGCAAACCGTCGTTTTCGCACAAATGCCGCAGCCGGTCGGCGTACCATTCAACTTTGTCGCGGCTATTGGGAAAGATCAGATTGTTACTGCCACGTAATACCTTGTACATATGCGCGGCTATAGCGTGTCTGGTCCCGGAGACATCCTCTTTCTGCTCTTCATCCTGATCGTTGTCGTCGTCTTTTGTGACGACCATCTGCAGGTTTGCCGCCAGTTTCTTCATCGGCAGCATGGTGTAACCACGTACCTGAACCTGAAGGTCCTGGCCCGACGTTTGAGAAATGATTTCGTCCATGCGCTGGCCTTGCCCCGGACGCAGGAACTCGCGGGCGAGCGCCATCTCACCTAGGGTTGCAGACAGCCCTACGCGTGGCAGCTTTTTGCCGACGACCGTTTCCACGCGATGCATCAGGGACTGCAATTGTTTGCCGCGCTCGCTGCCGATGAAAGCATGTAATTCGTCGATGACGATGTAGCGAAGGGGCTGAAAGAGGCCAGCAAGTGCCGAGCCCCGGTTCACGAACAGGGCTTCCAGCGACTCGGGGGTTATGAGCAGTACACCGCTGGGCGATTTCAGAAAACGATGCTTTCTGCTTGCCGAAACATCCCCGTGCCAGCCGACCACCGGGATCTCCAGATGCTCGCAAAGACGTGTCAACCTGTCCCACTGATCATTGATCAAGGCTTTGAGCGGGCTGATATAGAGCACAGCGCCCGGCGCATCGGTATTGTTGAGCAAATGGGTCAGAATGGGCAGAAATGCCGCCTCGGTCTTGCCCGCTGCGGTGGAGGCCGCAATTATAACGTCGCGATCAGCGTCGATCAGCGCAGGGATGGCCCATTCCTGAGCATCCCTTAGCGATGTCCAGCCTTGCGACCACACCCATTGCTGTACATTGGGGTGAAGCCGTTGGAATGCGGATGAGTCAGAGCTTGAAGCTTGTGAGTTCATTATCGGCCTCTACAGTGAAATCACTTTTGCCGCCGTCATCCCTGGCAATGTCAATGGCGCCCACAAGGTTTCTCCAGTTGGCCTCAGGGTTTTGCTCCAGAACCGCCAACAGGTTGATAAACGCGGTAATGGTGGTGCGTGGCGTTCTAAAGTAAGCCTCACCCAGACGCTGACCGCAGTGCTCGATAAAGGCCGGGATCGCCTCTTCCGGAAGCAGGTATTGTTCCGCGTCGCCGTATGCATAAACGTTACGCAGGTTCAGCAGCAGGACATAGAAGTCCTCCGGGGTCAGGCTGGTCAGCCGAATGACAGGGCCGGAAAGATCAACGTAGCCTGTCTTGGCAAAGGTGTTTTCTGCAAGGCGCGATTGCAGGGCCGGGTAGCTGTAGAGGCCGCGGCGAGTGTCCATCAGAAATTCCGGCGTGCCGCCCAGAACAAAGCCCAGCCCGTCAGTCGATCCTTGCAGGGAGTCATTGAGGATGCGCAGGATCTGTTCATAGTTCGCATTGCGAGCCTGCGTGTTGGCAAGCTTGTAGAGGTTGACCAATTCGTCCAGGCACACCATAAGCCCGCCGAAGCCTGCCAGACGCACAAATCGGGAAAGCAGTTTGAGCTGATCGTAAACGGACGCGTCGTCAACGATGCTTCTGACTCCCAAGGCCGCGCGAGCGTCTGTCCTGGTTGTGAATTCTCCCCGAAGCCAGCGGATTGCATCGGCTTTCAGCTGTTCGTTCCCTTCGTTAAAGCCTCGGCAGTAAGCGGCTATGACTTCGGCAAAGTCATAGCCGTTGACCATTTCCGTAAGCTCGGCGAGGTTCTGGCGTATGACCGTCTCGCTGTCTACGCCTTTGCTACTCGCGTGGGTTCTGGCCTGGGAAATAAACTTTTCGACAATACCCTGAAGTGCGCCACCGTCCGGCTTGGTGCGTGTAGACATGTTCTTCGCAAGCTCGGCGTACAGGGAGCGGGCCTGACCGCCCGAGGCGTGCAGGCGTCGATCGGGGTTCAGATCGGCGTGCATCGTCACCAGCTTGCGTTCCATCGCAATGCCTCTGACCAGGTTGAGGAAGAAAGTCTTGCCCGCGCCATACTCGCCGACCACGATGCGAAAGGCAGAACCGCCTTCGGCCAGCCGGTCTACATCCTTGATAAGAGCTGACAGCTCACCCGCCCGTCCGACCTGGATCAAGTGCTGTCCGACACGAGGAACGACACCCGCGCGCAGTGATTGAATGACCGCATCGCGATCCTTGGCTCGTATCTTGTTCATAGGGCAAGCTCGCTTAAAATATCCGGGTTGATTTCGATAGGGTCATCGCCCTCGGAAACCGGCATGTCGAACAATTCGAATGCCATATCGTTGATTTGCTCCAGCGCGCCGTCGAGCATCAACGCCATCTCCGCCGTTGCGATTTCCAGCTCTCGTCGACTCCATTGGTTGCGCGAAACCAGCAGGCGCAGAAACGTAGAGTGGCCCGCATCAAGCCCATGAAGATGGGCGTCAGTGTCTGGGGTGTCTTGTGATGCATCGTCTTCGGCTATCTGCTTGTCATCCTGCTGCTCGTCCTCCTGATCGTCGCGAAAAACATCAGCCAGCAGCGCCGACGCCTCTGCCGTTTCACGTCGCAATTGGGCAACCCTGCCCATGTCCAGCACGATTCCGGAGCCTGGCTTCTTGTCGGGCCCTGTTGCTGTAGTGGCTGACAGCGCTGTCGATACCGGGCCTGTCTGCGAACCGGCCGCAGCACCATGGAGGTTGCTGTAAAGGGTGTGAGGATCGAGTCGAAGTGCCCTGTATATCCGCTCAAGCAGTCTGACTTTCTCAGGCGTAACCGCTCCGTCAGCGTGGGCCAGGTGAGTCAGGCAACCGACGATGGTCTGCTTTTCGTCCTGATTTAGCGAGCTCAGCTTCTTTTTCAGGCTTGCCAGGTTGGGCGGCTGCTGCAGTTGCATCAACATATATGCCTTGAGACGTGTTCGATGCGAGATACGCAGATGACCCCATGAGTCGATATGCTGTTCGAGCAGTGCAACTGCACGCTGGCTTGTGCCTCTATCAACCGTTGCAACACTGCTGGCGAGATCCAGCGTGACAACAGCCGCATTGTAATCCACTGTCACCCTCGACATGCCTGGATCGGGCTCGGTCACAAACAGAACGATGCTGTCCTCAGGTTTGGGCGCACGATTGCCTGCCAGCACATCCGGCTCCATACCTATGTGCATGCCTTCAAGCACTTTTGTCAGCGCGACGATCTGGTTGCGTGCCTGGGCACCGTCAGACTTGAAACGTATGGCCAGTTGATCAAGCGTCGTCAGCTTCGTAGCAGTCCTGACCTCCGATTGAAGCTGTCGCAGTTCATGTCTGGCGTATTCGGGCCATAGCGACACGGGCAGCAATAGCAGCGCCTCCAATGACTCATGCTTATTGAGATCATCGGCATTGCGGCCCATGTACCGACTGAATGGAGCAAGTACTGAAGCACAGCTCTGCACGAGGAGTTGAATTTTCTTGCGAGTGGCGGACGTAATGCTGACGTCTGGCAGGTCGCCCACCGGTATTTCCGGTACATCGAGGTAGGCGGACGATGGGCGATAGGCGACCCATAGTCTGGTCTTGTTTCTCAGCAGCTTCAGGCCATCGGGAAACTGTTCTTCATATTCGGCCCTGAACAGCCGCTGAAACAGATCTGTGCATCTGCCAACAGGTTTGCCACGCGAGATATTCGGATCCGTCAGCGCCCAAGACAAGGCCCAGGATGCATTCAGCGGGTGTTTGTCGATGGCCATCTGACCTAGCGCCACTCGCAGCACGATGGGCATTTCATAGTAGTCGGCCGACTCCATTGGTGGCTCGCGCAAATACATCTGCCCTGAAATGACAGGCATGCTCAGGTATTCGAGAAGCCGCGAAGCCTGGTTGCAAAACGAAAAATCCCGATGATAAACAGTCCGCAAACGCTCGATTTCCTCTCTTAAAGCGGGAATTTCTTTTCGTGCGTCGGGATCAGAAAGGCTGTCGATCAGTAAACGCCGTTCAAGGCCGTGGAAAAACATGAACAGGTAACCGCTGCTTGCTTCAGGATCGCAACGTCCCCCTGCCAGCCACTGCAGATAGCCCCGGCGTGCCGCAGGTTCGAGGTCTTTATAGGTCGACCAATAGTATGCCGACCGTGCAGCGGGAGGCGCATCGGAACCGGCCACCGGCAAGGCAGCGTCTATGAAAGAAGGTTCGGATAGCCTGAATTCCGGGTTTTGCGTTCCTGTGTAGATCATGCCGCCGGGCAAGGTGATATCGGCCACGTTGAACGGCTCCCCTGGACGCAGCCATCTGGCCTTCGCCGGACGATCAGGTGCCTTGGGAATGCTGAAAGAGTTGGTGCCGGGAGAGTACTGCCGGATGGTAAAGAACTCAGACTCACGCTCTGTATGGCGCATTTGCGGAGCGAAGGCCGAGGGCGCCTGTTCCGGCGCTATGTCCGCCTGCGGTTGTGTACCGCCAACAAGGTTGGGAGACGGTCTGCTGAAGCGCGCATAGCGCCCTATGGCCAGGTCGGAGAAGCCCTCATCGGAAGCCGTTGTATGGATACGGTCGGGATAAGGCTGAGTGCCGCCCGCGAGATTGCCTGACGCTCGACTGAAGCGGGCATATCGACCGATCGCGAGGCGTTCGAGCTCTTCATCGATAAGGCGTATTTCAAAGGTGTCTGACACTGAGCCGTGACTGTCAGACTCGGCAGCATGCCGAATCTCGCCCGCGTGGGGTTGCGTGCCTCCAACAGGATGGACAAGCGTTCGGCTGGGTGCCATTGGGATCTTCCATGGTTCATCGGCTGGCAAACTGGCAGTATCCACATTTTGTCAGCGCGGGCCAAGCGTGGGCGGATGAGCTTGCGATTGCATTAGCCAAACCCCAGAAACGACAAAGCCCTGAATAATCAGGGCTTTGCGCTACCAAATATGGCGGAGGCATAGAGATTCGAACTCTAGGACCTGTTACAGTCGGCAGTTTTCAAGACTGCTGCCTTAAACCACTCGGCCATACCTCCACTATCGTTGCGGGCGCCATAATACCGGAATGAAACAAGCTGTCAAACTCTGTGACTAGCCAGTTGCAGCGCCTCTGTTATGATCTTTGCAACTCAACATTTCAACAGGAAGGAGTTTCGCCATGCGCGAACAGGATTACAGCCTTAAAACCGGCATGCAGGCCGACCAGCTAGAGGTTAGTCGTGTCCTGCGCAACACTTACGGTCTTCTCGCTCTGACGCTGGCTTTTAGTGGTGTCATGGCATTTGTCGCTCAGCAGATGCGCGTCGGCTATCCGAACATTTTCGTGGTACTGATCGGCTTCTATGGTCTGTTTTTCCTGACCAATAAATTGCGTGATTCGGTCTGGGGCCTGGTTTCGACCTTCGCCCTGACAGGTTTCATGGGTTTCCTGCTTGGCCCTATCCTTAACCGTTATCTGGGCATGGCCGGTGGCGCCGAAGTGGTTAGCTCCGCTTTCGCGATGACCGCACTGGTTTTCGGCGGTCTGTCGGCTTACGTGTTGATCACCCGCAAGGACATGAGCTTCCTGGGTGGCTTCATTACCGCAGGCTTCTTCGTTCTGCTTGGCGCGGTAGTGGCCAGCATGTTCTTCCAGATCAGCGGTTTGCAACTGGCGATCAGCGCAGGCTTCGTGCTGTTCTCGTCGGTCTGCATTCTGTTCCAGACCAGCGCGATTATTCAGGGTGGTGAGCGCAACTACATCATGGCGACGGTCAGCCTGTATGTATCGATCTACAACCTGTTTATCAGCCTGCTGCAGATTTTCGGCATCATGAGCCGCGACGACTGATGACTTCGGCCTGAGTACTCAGGCCGTTGCGCTTCAAATGCGTTAAACAAAAGCCCCGATCTTTCGGGGCTTTTGCATTTCCGGGATTTGAGAAGTGTCAGGATCTCAGGTGATGGCGATATGCCTTTCCGGCAGCCTGGGAAGGGCAAGCCGGATTGGTCAGAGACTGTCCGTCCAGTCAAATTATGCATGGTAGGCAACCTGACCGATCAGTCATCTTTATCAAGATTGTCCTAGTCTGCTCAAGCACTTATCAGCTTTTGATCATCACAAAAAATAATATCGGACGATTCCCCAAGGCCTGTGGCACTTCCTCGTTTTGGGCTAATTGACATCATGGAACAGAGCTGGACACAAGATTTCTAAATGTGTCAGCTTTGTTACGCTTCAACGCATTACGCACCACAAGGCGAGTGACTGGACTCTCTCGCTACAGGGGGAGTCCTGCCGTACCTAACCTGTTAATCAGCAAACAAGGAAGTGTCATGACGAAAGTCAAAGAAAATGCTGCAATTCAACTCTCTGCTGCTACCAGCACCTCTTTCGACCAGATCAATACGTTCGCTCACCAGTATGACCGTGGCGGTAACCTCACGATCAATGGCAAGCCTTCGTACTCGGTCGATCAGGCCGGCGATTACATCCTTCGCGACAACGCTGCGTGGACTGATCGCGATGGCAACGGCACTATCAACCTCACATACACCTTTCTGACCGCCAAACCTGCCGGGTTCGACAATTCGCTGGGGACTTTCAGTGCGTTCAACGCACAGCAGAAAGCACAGGCCGTATTGTCGATGCAATCCTGGGCAGACGTTGTCAAGGTCAGCTTTACCCAGGCCGCTTCCGGCGGCGACGGGCATATGACCTTCGGTAACTACAGCAACGGCAGCGCAGGCGGGGCGGCTTTTGCCTACCTGCCCAGCGGCAACAGCCGCACTGACGGCCAGTCCTGGTACCTTGTCGATAACAGCTACTAGGTCAACACCACCCCGGACAATGGCAACTACGGCCGTCAGACCCTGACCCATGAAATTGGCCACACCCTGGGCCTGTCTCACCCTGGCGACTAAAACGCTGGCGAAGGCAGCCCGACCTACAAGGATGCCAGCTACGCAGAAGATACGCGTGGCTACAGCGTCATGAGTTACTGGAGTGAGTCCAACACCAACCAGAACTTCGTCAAGGGCGGCGCTCCGTCGTACTCTTCGGCACCGTTGCTGGATGACATCACTGCCGTTCATGCATAGGAATTTCAAAATGCCTATGCATGAACCTGACGCTGTGAAGGAGGCGTCATGCCTTCATAGCGATGCGTAGGAAGACGCTGATGCGTTACTTATGCAGTGAAAATCCCTATAAATCCGCATTAACACAGTTTATTTTACCGCTGAGCCTAGGTGCGGACGCACCTTCCCCCTGTCAGGGCTTCACGTACCTCATCTGCGCGATCGCCTGAGCGTTGAGGACCAGTCCCTGCACCGTCAGCCCGCTGATCGCTGCCGTGTATACCATCCGCGCGCCACACAGCACGCAGCGGAACGGATCGACGTTTAGAAAGGCTTTGGCCATCGGCGCAAAATACAGCTTTGGTACCGGTCCTGGCGTCGCCATCTTCAGTGCTTCATACACCTTCGGCAGGTATTTCCCACACACCCGATTGGCCAGAAAACCAAAATACCGGATCATCCGGAAATGCTTTTCCGGGATGTGCTGGACCACCCGGCGCAGCATGTCGGCCTGGCTCAGCGTTTCCTGCTGATAGGTCTGCGTGCGGTGATCCAGGTAGGTAAAGCTCAACGTGGCCCCGCAGGTGTAATGCGCCAGACGACTGCCCGAGATCGGCGGTTTTTTCAGGTAGCGGCCCAGGTAATTGACGGTCTTTCGGCCGTTTTCCGTCTTCTTCGACAAGTGGATGTGCCAGTGCTGGCCACCAGCGGTCAGTATCAAACGGCGCCAGTCGCTTTCACAGTGGATGTGGGCCAGCTGCGGCGGCATCGTCAGTTGCGAAAGCGGCTGTCCCAGCAGGTAATCGCGCACCAGCCACATCCAGCGCCGCCGCAGGGCCTCTTTGTGGAACGACAGATTTTTCCAGACGCCCTGCTCATCCAGGCCGCCCGCGGTCACCGACAGGTGGACGTGGGGATGCCAGTTGAGCCGCCGGCCATAGGTGTGCAGCGCACCGAAAATCCCGACGCGCAAACCGCGCCGCTTGGCGGTGTAGATCAGGTTATCGGCCGCCAGACGAAACAGCGCATCGAGCAGCCAGCGGTTGTAGAAGAACAGGGACCACAGCGTGTCGGGCAGCGTGAACACCAGATGCTGCCAGGGGCAGTCGGGCAGACGGTTGTTTTGCACGGCGATCCACTGGTCGGTGGCCTTTTTGCCGCAGGAAGGACAGGCCCGGCAATGGCAGGTGTTGCACAGGTATTTGACGTGTGGGCAATGCTCATTGCCACAGGTGTAGTGTTTGACGCCCAGTATCGAGGTGCCGCAGGCGAGCATTTTGCTGATCGACTCCACTTCGATTTGGCGCAGACCGCCGGCTTCCAGCAAATCTGCCCAGCAGCCGTTGGCCGTGAAGAGGTTTTTGAGCGGTCGAGGTTTGTAAGCAGGCGGTGCAGAGGCCACGTCAGCAGGATGGCTCCTCATCGTGGTGAATGACGGCGGTGATGGCGAATCCGCCTGGCCCTTCTCTCATCGAAACGCTTACGCAAGAAGCGTCGGGAAACCTGTCGTTCAGATACGCTGTCTGGCAGCAACTACAAAGATCGACATCACCCAAAGGATCGACATCGAAGGAAAAGTCGGTATCGGGAACGAAGGTGGTATGCCCGGCGCGTTGGAGACGGGTCTGCTTTGCCTTGGCTTTTGCCCGGCTTGCCCGTTTACGTTTTTTTGTCTCTGACGCCATGTGTAAGCCTGTGCTGAGGAGGGATCGACTCAATTTTGGCTATGATAACCGATTTCAAAATCCCACAATTTGCAGCCGCAGGCTGCCCAGTTCAGCAGCTCTATGGCGCGAACATGAGCACCCGTGCCGGTGATACGGTCTACGGTTTCAACTCCACCGCCGGGCGTGATTTCTACAGCGCCACTTCTGCCTCTTCCAAGGTGGTGTTCTCGGTGTGGGACGGCGGGGGCAAGGATACCCTCGACTTCTCGGGTTTCACCCAGAACCAGAAGATAAACCTCAATGCGGCCTCGTTCTCGGACGTGGGTGGCATGGTGGGTAACGTTTCAATTGCCAAAGGCGTGGTGGTTGAAAACGCGGTGGGCGGTTCGGGCAACGACCTGTTGATCGGCAATGCCGCTGCCAACGACCTTAAAGGTGGTGCCGGCAACGACATCATCTACGGTGGTGGCGGTGCCGACAGCCTGACCGGTGGTGCTGGTGCAGACATTTTTGTGTTTGGTGCCAGTTCCGATTCCAACCGTGCAGCGCAGGATACGATTCGTGACTTTGTCAGCGGTCAGGACAAAATCGATGTATCGGCCATTTCCACGCTGAGCGCGCTGCAGTTCGGCAACGCGTTCAGCGGCCATGCCGGCGAAGCGATCCTCAGTACAACCAGAGCAGCAATCTGGGTAGCCTGGCGATCGACTTCACAGGTCAGGGTGTGGGGGACTTCCTCGTAGGGACTGTTGGTCAAGCGTTGGCTACTGATATCGTGGTTTAATCTGTAACAATCATGGACGACCCTGCTGTCGTCCATGATCTGGAAAGTACCCCATCATGAAGATCAATCACGTTGTTCGAATCGTGCCAGTGGCTTTTGCGCTGCTGGTGGGTATTTCTGGAGCAAGCATGGCCATGAGTTTGAAACTGCCCGACCCAGCTGAGCGAAGTGGCAAGTGGCGACTTTCGCTTCAGGGAAACACGGACGAAGTTTGTGAGCTGCACCTCAACACTGATGTACCGAAACTGACGGGCGATCTCGCCTGTGCAGTAAAGTGGTTGCACGAAGCCCCCACGGGCTGGTTTCCGACTCCGGATGGCCTGGCATTTACCGACAAGGAAGGCAATCGCCTGATTCACCTCAATAACATGGGGGAGCAGATCTATCAGGCGCGTCTGCCCGGCGGTGAAGTGCTGGTTCTTGGACGGCTCGCCGATTAAGCGTTTCATGGACCTGCGCGAGTTGTTTGTTAAAACCCAGGGATGTCACTCCGTCACCAGCAAGACCATCAAGGAACAACCATGAGTGCGTTGCCCCAAAGCGCCCGGCCGCCGCTTTATAAAGCGCTGGCTGACTACAAGAGCGCGTTGATTGGTGTCGGTTGTTTTACCGCGCTGATCAACGTGTTGATGCTCGCTCCATCGATTTACATGTTGCAAGTCTATGACCGTGTACTGACGTCGCAGAACCAGACTACCCTGGCCATGCTGACGCTGATGGTGGTCGGGTTCTTTGCGTTTATCGGCCTGCTGGAGATGGTCCGCAGCTTTGTGGTAATCCGCATCGGCAGCGAGCTGGAGAGGCGTTTCAATCTGCGCGTCTATCAGGCTGCGTTCGAGAGCAACCTGCACGCCGGACAGCGTCAGGCTGGGCAGGCGCTGGGTGACCTGACCTTTATCCGTCAGTTTCTCACCGGACCGGCGTTGTTCGCGTTCTTCGACGCCCCGTGGTTTCCCATCTACCTGGCGGTGATCTTCCTTTTCGACCCTTGGCTTGGCGTGCTGGCCAGTGTGGGGACAGTGTTGCTGGTCGGACTGGCCTGCCTCAACGAATGGCTGACCCGCAAACCGCTGGCCGAGGCCAGCGGGTACTCGCAGCAGTCTGCGCAATTGGCGACCCGGCACCTGCAACAGGCCGAGGCGATCCAGGCGATGGGCATGCTCGAAGTGTTGCGGCGTCGCTGGTTCCATGTGCATGGGCGCTTTCTGGCCTTGCAAAACCGTGCCAGTGACACTGGAGCGGTGATCAGTTCGATCAGCAAGGCCCTGCGCCTTTGTCTGCAGTCGCTGGTGCTGGGCCTGGGCGCACTGCTGGTGATAAACGGAGACATGACCGCAGGCATGATGATCGCCGGTTCGATCCTCATGGGAAGGGTCCTCAGCCCCATCGATCAACTGATCGCAGTCTGGAAACAATGGAGTTCTGCACGCCTGGCTTACGGACGTCTGGACCAGTTACTCAAGACCTACGCCGAGCCCGCGCCGCGCATGCCACTGCCAGCACCGCGCGGTCAGATCAGCGCGGAACAGGTCAGCGCTGCGCCTCCGGGCAAGACATCGGCGACGATTCAGCAAGTGAGCTTTCAACTGCAAGCTGGTGAAGTGCTCGGTGTACTGGGAGCATCCGGTTCCGGCAAATCGACCCTGGCACGCGTGCTGGTCGGTGTCTGGCCGGTGCTGGGTGGAACGGTACGTCTGGACGGGGCCGACATGCATCGCTGGGACCGCGAGGCGCTGGGCCCCTATATCGGTTATCTGCCGCAGGACATCGAGCTTTTCGGTGGCACCGTGGCAGAAAACATCGCGCGTTTTAGCGAGGGCGACGCGAGCGCCGTGGTTGCTGCTGCGCAACTGGCGGGCGTACACGAATTGATTCTGCGCCTGCCGCAGGGTTACGACACGCGGCTGGGCGACGATGGCGCTGGCTTGTCAGGCGGTCAGAAACAGCGCGTCGCGTTGGCCCGAGCATTGTATGGCGATCCGCGACTGGTGGTACTTGATGAGCCCAATTCCAATCTGGACGCCGCGGGCGAAGCGGCTTTGACTCAGGCGATCGCTGAGCTCAAGACCCGCGGTTGTACCGTCGTGCTCGTCACCCACCGCACACAGTCTCTGAACCAGACCGATCGTCTGCTGGTGCTGAGCGAAGGTCGCATGCAGGCATTCGGCACCACGGCTCAGGTGTTGCAGGCCTTGTCCGGACAGGCATCGCCCGGGCAAGCACCGCAAGCGCACCCTCAATCGCAATCTCGCCCTGCACCCGCCGGGCTTTCCATGAGCCGTCAGTACGGCACGCAGAACAGGCAGTCCGACGTATGAACAGCCCCATCGACACTCATTACGCCGTGCCGGGCAAGGAGCGCGGCGTGCAGTTCTTCGTTCGCGCAGGCTGGATTCTCATGCTGGCAGGGGCGGGCAGCTTCTTTCTGTGGGCCAGTCTCGCCCCGCTGGATCAGGGCATTTCCGTGCAAGGCACCGTCGTGGTGTCGGGCAAGCGCAAGGCCGTGCAGTCGCTGGATGGCGGCGTTGTAAGCAAAATTCTCGTCAGCGAAGGCCAGTCGGTAAAGGAGGGCGAGCCGCTGTTTCGCCTTGATCAGACTCAGGTCGAGGCCGACGTGCAATCGCTGCGTGCCCAGTATCGAATGGCCTGGGCCAGCCTGGCCCGCTGGCAGAGCGAGCGCGACAACCTGGATGAGGTGCACTTTCCCGCAGAACTGATTGCCGCCGGGCAGGGGCAGAACCCCGACCCGCGTCTGGCGCTCGTGCTTGAGGGCCAGCGGCAACTGTTCAGCAGTCGGCGACAGGCGCTGGCTCGAGAGCAATCCGGTTTGCAGGCGAGTATCGAAGGTGCCGGGCTGCAACTCGCCGGTATGCGCCGCGCTCGATCGGACCTGCTGGCTCAGGCTGACTCGCTACGCAAGCAACTGAGTAACCTGGAGCCCTTGGCGCAGAACGGTTTCATTCCAGGCAACCGTCTGCTGGAGTTTCAACGCCAGCTTTCTCAAGTGCAGCAGAGCCTGGCGCAGAACGCAGGCGAAACCGGGCGGATAGAGCAGGGGATCGTCGAGTCGCGGTTGCGTCTTCAGCAGCAGCGCGAGGAATATCAGAAAGAAGTGCGCAGCCAGTGGGCCGATGCCCAGGTCAAGGCGCTTACCCTTGAGCAACAACTGGCTTCGGCAGGTTTCAGTCTGCAGCACAGTGCAATTCTTGCCCCTGCTGATGGCATCGCCGTCAACCTGGGCGTGCACACCGAAGGCGCAGTGGTGCGTGCCGGTGAAACCCTGCTGGAAATTGTACCGCAGGGCACACGGCTTGAAGTCGAAGGGCGTCTGCCGGTGCAGTTGATCGACAAGGTCGCCAGCCATTTGCCGGTCGATATCCTCTTCACTGCGTTCAATCAAAGTCGCACGCCGCGGGTTTCCGGTGAGGTAAACCTGATTTCCGCCGATCAGATGCAGGATGAGAAAACCGGCCAGCCCTATTACGTGCTGCGCACTTCGGTGGGCGATGCGGCACTGGAAAAACTCAACGGGTTGGTGATCAAGCCGGGCATGCCCGCTGAAATGTTTGTGCGCACGGGTGAACGCTCGCTGCTCAATTATCTGTTCAAACCTTTGCTGGACCGTGCCGGCTCCGCGTTGACGGAGGAATAGGATGTCTCGTCATCCCCTGAAAGCCGCTTTGCTGACGGCCATCCTGCTGGGCACTGCTTCATTGAGTCATGCGATGGGCCCGTTTCAGGTCTATGAGCTGGCGCTTCGCAACGACCCGACTTACCTGGGCGCGCTCAAGGAGCGCGATGCGGGCCTGGAAAACCGGGTGATTGGTCGTGCAGGCTTGTTGCCGCGTGTTTCATACAGCTACAACAAAGGACGCAACGACTCCAAGGCCACCCTCAAAGGCGGCCGTGAAGACACCACTGACCATCGCCACTACAACAGCTTTGGTTCAAGCCTGACGGTTCAGCAGCCGCTGATCGATTACGAAGCCTATGCCAATTACCGCAAAGGCCTGGCCCAGGCGTTGTTTGCCGACGAGACCTTTCGCAGCAAGAGTCAGGAATTGCTGGTGCGGGTTCTGACCCTTTATACCCAGGCACTGTTCGCGCAGGACCAGATCAATATAGCCCGCGCTAAACAGCAGGCGTTCGACCGCCAGTTTGCGCAGAACCGGCAAATGTTCCAGCAAGGCGAGGGTACCCGCACCGACATTCTTGAAGCGGAATCGCGCAACGAGCTGGCGATTGCCGAGCAGATAGAAGCCAGCGACGAGCAGGACGCGGCCCTGCGCGAACTGGCCGCGTTGCTGGGCGAGCCGAGTATCGATGTTGCGCAGTTGGAGCCGTTGAGGGACAGTTTTCAGGCGCTGGTGCTGGCACCGTCCAGCTTTACCGAGTGGCATGCGCTGGCCATGGCCAACAGCCCGATCCTGGCCTCGCAACGCCAGTCGCTGGAAGTGGCGCGATACGAGGTGGAGCGCAACCGCGCCGGGCATCTGCCGACGGTGAATGCTTACGCGAGTATCCGTCAGAACGAATCGGACAGCGGCAACACCTACAATCAGCGTTACGACACCAACACGATAGGTATCGAGCTCAGTCTGCCGCTGTACGCCGGAGGCGGCACCAGCGCCTCGGTGCGTCAGGCCAACAGCAAGCGCGAGCAGGCGGAATACGAGCTGGAGGGCAAGACCCGCGAAACCCTGATCGAGCTGCGTCGCCAGTTCAACGCCTGTGCGTCAGGGGTGAGCAAGTTGCGCGCTTATCAGAAAGCACTGGTCTCTGCACAGGCACTGGTCGAGTCGACACGTCAGAGCATTCTCGGCGGCGAGCGCATCAGCCTGGACGCACTCAACGCCGAACAGCAGCTTTACAGCACCCGGCGTGATCTGGCGAAAGCCCGTTACGATTACTTGATGGCCTGGATCAAACTGCATTACTACGCCGGTACGTTGCGCGACACCGATCTGGCGCGTATTGACGAGGCCTTCGTTGTGGCGCGCTGAGTGTCGTTGGTCAGTTCTGCGCGGTGAAACGCGCCAGCGAGAAGGCTGAAAGGTCTACATCGCTGGTGCCGTGAATACAGCGTTGCGCAAGGGCCAGCCCGAGCCCGGCTGAGTGTTTGAAGCCGTGACCGGAGCAGGCCGAAACCACTGTCACGTTCTTCAGATGGGGGTGTTCATCGATGATGAAGTGGCAGTCCGGCGTGACGGTGTAGGCGCAGACCGAAGACTTGACCACGTTCGGCGTCAGTCCCGCAATCTTGCCCTGCACCTGGGTCTGGAACATTTCCTGCTCCTCCCTTGCCGTAACAGTGCGGTCCAGCTGGTCGGCAGCGGATGCTTCAATGTATTGCTCGGTGGCGACCTTCATACTGTTTTCACCGGGCAGGGGCGGGAAGCCATAGTTGACATCATCCTCCCCGGGCCCGTGAGTCAGAATGAAGCTCGGCGAACGTGGTGCAAAAGCGGCATTCTCCTGCAATTCGAACCAGAACAGCTTTTGCCGGCACACCCGCAGCAGATCGCTAAAAGGCGCGCCGAGCAATTCGGCTGACCACATGCCCGCACTGACCACGACCTTGTCAGCGATGATCGTGCCCTTGTCGGTGGTAATACGCACCTGATCACCCTGTGCCTGTAAGTGCGTGACCGTCTCATGGGTCAGCAACCTTGCGCCGTGTTGCCTCGCCAGACGCAGCTGTACCGCGATGCAGCGCTCTGGCCGGACAAATCCGCCTTCGGGTTCAAAGTAGCCAATGGCGGTATCCCGAACAGGGGTGAATTGGGGAAAGCGCTCGCGAATGGCCGCCGCCGACAATACTTCGTGCTTCACGCCATAGGTGCGGGCCAAAGCGATGGTCTGGTGGGTGAAGTCTTTACTGTCTTCAGGATCGTACGCAGGGCTGGAGGTCATCACCAGCACTCCGCACTGCTCGAACAGCGACTCGCCGCTCAGCGCCTCAAGTTCGCGCCAGATGCTGTGCGAACTGCGTACCAGCGGCAGGTATTGCGGGCCCTCGCCAACCGACAGTCGTGTGATGCGGGTATCGCCGTGGCTGGAGCCTTGTGTGTGCGGAGGGGCATAGCGATCGACGCCAATTACATCGACTCCGGCCTTCGCCAGTTGATAGACAGTGGCTGCACCCATGGCACCCAGACCGAGCACGGCCACTTCACAACGCTGCTGCATAATCGGAATGCCTTGATAAATCGCCTATTTCACGCCGGACGGCCTGCCGAATCAACCGCCAAACGTGCATAAGGTTATGTCACGGAGCCCCAAGGGCCATTACCAGTGCCATCACACATGAGGGTGTGGGGAACCTGTAAAAATTTACGCTTGCGCTGCTCAGGGTTTTTAAGGTCCGAAATTGATGAAAAGTTGTCCACGGAAATCGTGGGTATGTCTGTGGGTAACTTTTTGAAACCCTTGTTACACGTGGCTTACAGCTGTGTGGTTATTTTATGAACAGCTCATGTTTTGCACTTCCATGGTGCTGCCACCAGGCTGGAAGACAGGTCCGCCATAAGCGATTTAAAGCACAAAAAAGAAATATTTTTCAAAAAAAAGCGCGACCCTCATCAGGTCGCGCTGCTTTTTTTACGAGTCAAGCGATGGTTGTTACACGAGAGGCTGATCGCTCCATTCACCGTTGACCAGACGACGCAGGCCCAGAGGGTTGGCATTCTGCAACGCAGGCGGCAACTGGCTGTCGGCCAGGTTCTGATAGCAGACCGGGCGCAGGAAACGGTCGATGGCCAGAGTGCCTACCGACGTGCCACGTGCATCCGAGGTTGCCGGGTACGGGCCGCCATGCACCATGGCTTCACAGACCTCAACACCGGTCGGGTAGCCGTTGAACAGAATACGGCCGACTTTCTCTTCCAGTATCGGTTGCAGCCAATTGTATTGGCTCAGGTCTGCAGGTTCGCCGATCACAGTCGCGGTCAACTGGCCACGCAAGGCTTGCAGCGCGTCTTTCAACTGCGCATCGTCAGCGACCTCGATTATCAGCGTGGTCGGGCCGAAAACTTCTTCCTGCAACAACTGGTCGCCGTTCAACAGCAGACTGACGTCAGCCTTGAACAACTGAGCCTGAGCCTGAGCCTGTTTGCCTTCCTGCGGCTTGCCAGCCAGATGCGTCACGCCCGGATGCGACAGCAAATGCTCGACGCCTTTGCTGTAGCTGCGCAGACCACCCGCGTTGAGCATTGTCTGCGGCGCCTGACTGCCCATCTGTTCGGTCAGTTGCTCGACGAACGTCGAAAACGCCGGGGAGCGCAGGCCCATGACCACACCGGGGTTGGTGCAGAACTGACCGGCACCCATCACCACCGAACCGGCAAGCTCTTTGGCCACAGTTTCGCCGCGTGCCTGCAGTGCACCTGGCAGCAACACTACCGGGTTGATGCTGGACATCTCGGCAAACACCGGAATCGGCTGTGGACGCTCGGCGGCCATTTTGCAAAGAGCGTTGCCGCCGTTCAGCGAGCCGGTGAAACCGACGGCCTGGATAGCCGGGTGTTTGACCAGACCTTCACCCACGCCGTTACCGAAGATCATGTTGAATACGCCTTTCGGCATTTGGGTGCGTTCTGCGGCGCGGATGATAGCGCTGGCCACCAGATCGGCAGTCGCCATGTGGCCACTGTGCGCCTTGAACACCACCGGGCAACCGGCAGCCAGTGCAGCAGCGGTGTCACCGCCAGCAGTGGAAAACGCCAGCGGGAAGTTGCTCGCGCCGAACACGGCAACCGGGCCCACACCGATGCGGTACTGGCGCAGGTCGACGCGTGGCAACGGCTTGCGATCCGGCAGGGCCAGGTCAATACGTGCACCGACGAAATCACCGCGACGCAGAACCTTGCCAAACAGGCGCATCTGGCCGCTGGTACGACCGCGCTCACCCTGAATACGTGCCTGGGGCAGAGCGGTTTCCTGGCAGACGATGGCGACGAAATCATCACCCAACTGATCCAGTTCATCGGCAATGGCGTCGAGGAAGTCGGCGCGACGGGCCGGGCTCAGTTGACGGAATTCTGGAAAGGCAGCCTTGGCGGCGAGGGCGGCAGCGTCGATTTCGCCGTCGGTAGCCTGATGGAAGCTGTAAGGCAGTTCTTCGCCTGTTGTGGCATCCAGACTTTTTTGCAGGCTTTGGCCAAGAGCGCTGCGGCCGCCAGCGATGAAATTCTGGCCGAGAATGTTAGGCATCGGTATCTCCTGTTGTTTTGAGGTTGGAGGTCGGTATGGAAGGTATCCGGACCGGCGCTCCTTATGGGTTGCCGAGTTGCTTTACAGATTGTCAGTGATGTGGCGTGTAAAAGCAGGCCAGCGATCATTTTTTCTAAAACCAGTGGGCAGTCATCGTACAACCTGATTCGCTGCTGATGCAACTGTCGGCCTGATTTGCCAAGTCAAGCGCCGCTGCTCTTTATAGCGCATGGGCGCGATCAGGCTTCTATCGTGGCGCGCTTTTGTGACCTTTTAAGGTGGTGTAGCGTTGAGGTTGTGCAATGCATCCAGCACCTGGCGCAACGCCTTGCTGACCGGTTTGTCCTGGCGCAATGCAATTCCCAGCGTGCGGCTCAACCCCGGCACCAGCTGCAGCACCTGCAAACCGCGGCGGTGATGGACTGCAGCAACCGCCATGCGCGGCACGATGCTGTAGCCCAGGCCCGCAGCAACCATTTCCTTGATGGCCTCGATGCTGCCCAGTTCCATGACCGGCTTTACCCGGATCCCGGCCTGCAAGAACCATTCATTGATCAGCAGCCGCGTACTGCTGCCTGCTTCGAAGACCACCAGCGGTAGTTCGCAGAGGTGCTCCGGGGTCATTTCAGCGGCAATCGGCTGCTGGCTGCTGGCGAAGATCGCCAAGAACTCATCCTCAAGCAGCGGGGTGATATGCAGACTGCGACCCGAGGCGGGCAGCGTCACCAGTGCGAGATCCAGACGGTTTTCTTCCACAGCCTTGAGAATGCCGTCCGTGTTGCCGGTGCTGACCCGCACATCCAGTTGTGCAAAGCGACGGCGCAGTGCCTGCAACATGGGCGGCAGCAGATGAATGCAGGCGGTTGCGCCGGTACCGATCGCAACCTTTCCGGCAACGCCGCTGGCGTGACTGGACAACTCCAGCAGGGCGTCTTCGACCACCGCCTCAATGCGCGCAATATGCTCCAGCAACGTAGTGCCCGCCGAGGTGGGCTTGAGCCGCTTGCCTACGCGCTCGATCAATTTCAGGTTCAACTGGTCCTCCAACTGCCGAATTTGCAGGCTTACCGCTGGCTGGGTCAGGTGCAGTCGCTCGGCCGCTGCGGAGAAGCTGCCGTGCGCTATGACCAGCGAGAAGGTATGCAAGTGATTCAGGTTGAGTCGGCGCATGGCAAAGTATTTCTTATGCTGTGAATGATAAATCATAGCTTTTTTAACGGCTTGGTGAGCGGCATGATTGCACTCATCCAACGACATTTGCCCAGAGCCCGATATGACCCCGACCTTTATCCTGCGTGATGCGTGTGATCAAGACATACCTGCCGTACAGGCGATCTACGCCGATCATGTGCTGCATGGCATTTCCAGTTTCGAACTCGATCCGCCGAGTGTCGCCGAGCTGCTGCAGCGCCGTGCGCAGGTGCTCGTCAACGGTCTGCCATATCTGGTGGCCGAGCTCGCCGGAGAGGTGGTTGGCTATGGCTACGCCACACCCTATCGTCCGCGTCCTGCCTACCGCTTTACTGTAGAAGACTCGGTCTATATACGGGATGGTATGGGCGGGCGGGGCATCGGTCTGGCATTGCTTGGCGAGCTGGTACAGCGCTGCGAACAGGGCGGTTGGCGACAGATGGTCGCGGTGATCGGCAATAGCGAGAATATCGCGTCGCTGCGTCTGCACGAGCACCTGGGTTTTCGCCGTGTCGGGGTATTCGAGTCAGTCGGCTTCAAGCACGGTCGCTGGGTGGACACCGTGCTGATGCAGCGCATGCTCGGCGACGGCTCGGGCAGTGCACCTTCCGAACGGGCCTGACTGACGTGGACCGCGCTGATCTGTCCAGGCTGACGGTAGTCAAACTGGGGCTCGCGCAACTGATCAGTTGGGGGGTGACGTTTTATCTAACGGGGGCTTTCGGCAATGCGATTGCCGATGATCTGGGCTGGAGCGGCCAGCAGGTTTTTTCCGGGCTGTCAGTTGCGCTGCTGGTCATGGGCCTGGTTTCGATCTTCAGTGCGCGTTTGCTCCAGCGTCTCGGTGCACGGCAGGTATTGCAATACGGGGCCGGGCTCAACGCGCTTGGCTGCTGCATGCTGGCTGTGTGCGAGACACCTCAGTCGTGGTTTTTGGCTGGGCAGTGCTGGGCGTCGGCATGCGTCTGTCACTTTACGATGCGCTGTTTGCTGCATTGGCAGCGCTGTTCGGTGCACGCTCTCGGGCGCTGATGGTGCAGATTACCTTGTTGGGCGGGCTGGCTTCGGCGGTATTCTGGCCGCTGGGCCACGGCTTGTTGAATGCGTTGGGCTGGCGTAGTGCGGTTGCTGTCTACGGCTGCCTGGCATTGCTCAGCGGGTTATTGGTCAGCGGCCTGCCGGACTCCCGGTTGCCGGTCTTGAACGCCGGGCCAGCCGCGCCTGCGCCCGCTGACACCACTGCCTGGATACCTCAGTTCGGCTACGCCCTGAGCATGTCCCTGATCGCGTTCCTGTCAGCCGGCTTGTCTGCCCATTTACCCGCGTTGCTGGCTGGTTTGGGCGTGCCGGTCGTGCTGGCAGCGCTGTGGGGCATCGGTCAGACCTGCGCGCGTCTGGCGCAGGCTTTGTTGGCGCAGTCGATGCCAGCGCTGCGCCTGAATGTCTGGGTCGCTGCCGGAATGGTGCTGTGTTTTACCCTGGGGCTGCTCAGTCAGGGCCATACCCTGCTGGCCTGCATGTTCCTGTTCGGTTATGGCGCGATGAACGGGCTGGCCACATTGCTGAGGGCGAATCTACCCTTTGAGCTGTTTGCACATTCGCATTACGTACACCTGCAGGGCCGATTGCTGGCTCCTGCCTTTCTGCTGTCAGCTGGCGCTCCGTGGTTTTTTGCGTGGGTGCGTGAAGCGCAGGGCGGCAGCGGTCTGCTGTGGTTGTCGCTGGCGATCAGCCTGGTGTTGATTGCAGTGGCAATTGCATTGAATCTAAATGGCCGCGCAAAATGAAATTGTCCAACAATCCGGTTCAATAGCGTTGCCAGTAGTCGCCTGAATGGTTAGGGTACGCGGCTGTTCAAGAAGGAGCCTGATATGACTCTGCATGACCCCACGGAAACGGGCACGGCAGTCACCCGGCAGCGGCGCGCGCCAAAGGGTGAAAAGCGCCGCAAAGAGCTGCTTGATGCGGCCTTGCAAGTGTTTTCCCTTGAGGGCTATACCGGCGCTTCGGTGGCTAAGGTAGCGGCCATCGTCGGTATTTCCGTCGCCGGGCTGCTGCACCATTTTCCCAGCAAGATTTCGCTGTTGATGGGCGTGCTGGACCGACGCGATGAGGTCAATAGCCGAATTGCTGCCGAGGTGCGCACCGACAACACGTTGACCGGCCTGCTTGGCGGCCTGCGCGCAATCAACCGTTCAAACGCCACGGCGCCCGGCGTGGTGCGTGCCTTTTCGATTCTCAATGCTGAAAGTCTGCTGGAAAACCAGCCAGCCTTTGAATGGTTCCAGACGCGCTACGAGCGTATTCACGCGCACTTGATGGGACAGTTTGCAGGTTTGGTGGAGCGCGGGGAGGTGCGTGCGGATGTGGATCTGGACAAGATCATCCGGCAGATTCTGGCGATGATGGATGGCTTGCAGATTCAGTGGTTACGCTTTCCCGATCAGGTGGACCTGGTCGAGTGTTTCGATACCTACATTGCGCAGGTCGATGCAGCGGTAAGGGCTCGTCCCTGAGCCTTTATTTGTCCGTTTACCCTTCAGTCAGCTAACGCTTACTCGACGGTCTGCTTGAATACACCGCCGGTCTTGACCGGTGGTTTCTCGACCAGAACCGAGTTCAGAGCGGAGCGTGGCAGCGGTTTGCTGGTGGTGGTCGACAGTTCCTGACGGAACGAGTTGACCAGCTTGGCGTTCAGGCGGATGTCCTGCGACGAACCACCGAGCGACAAGTTGAAGGTGTCGGCATCAACCACCCACTGATTGGTTTTAACGTCGAAGTAGGCCAGCGAGCGGTCATTGAGCTCAATGGTCACGCGCTTGCTTTCGCCCGGCTTGAGGAACACTTTCTTGTAGCCTTTGAGTTCCTTGATCGGACGCTCGACTTTCGGGTTCTGCTGGCCCACGTACAACTGAGCGACTTCAGAACCGCCAACCTTGCCGGTGTTGGTCAGATCGAAGGACACCTTGATCGGCGTATTGCCCACCGCAACGCCCGGCGTCACTTTGATGTTGCTGTAACCGAACGTGGTGTACGACAGGCCGTAACCGAACGGGTAGAGCGGCTTGATGCCTTTCTTCTCGTAACCGCGATAACCCAGCATCAGGTCATCCTTGTAATCCATGTCGGTCAGAGTGTTCTGATTGTCGAATTTCGGGAAGGAAGCGTAAGCCGGGTTGTCTTCGATGTTGCGTTCGATACTGATCGGCAGCTTGCCCGACGGGTTGACCTTGCCGAACAGGATCTCGGCCAGAGCCTGACCACCGTTCTGACCCGGGTAGAAGGCATGCAGCGCTACCGGAACCTGTTCGATCCAGTCGCTCATCTTCAGACCCGTACCGCCATACATGGTCACCACGGTGTTCGGGTTGACCTTGGCGATGTTCTGGATCAGCTCGTTCTGGAACTCAGGCAGATCGAAGCTGTGGTCGAAACCTTCACCTTCGTATTCGTTGCTGTTACCCACGGCAACCACAACGGCGTCATAGCCGGACAAGTCCTGAGGAGCGTTCAGCGAAGCCGAACTCAGCTGCACACCTACCAGGCCACCCATGGTCGACAGGTAACCGGCGCGACGCGAGTACTCGAGCTTCACATCGTAAGACTGGCCAGCTTCCAGATTGATCTTGGCGAACTCTGGAATGGTCGGCGGGATGCTGTTGCCCGGCAATGGCTTGCCGTCACCGTTGTCGATGATTTTCTTGCCGTTGACCCACAGACGCACGGCGCCGTCGGCACGAACCTTGAACACCTGCTCGCCGCTCTGGGTCGGGGTGACCTTGCCGGTGTAGCGAATCGAAGTCGACGATGTATCGCCATTCAGTTCGCCAGCGGTCGAACCTTTGCTGGTGTACGGATCGGACGTCGAAGTGTTGCTTTCGAACGGCAGGTTCTTGTCGTTGGCCCAGTCCAGGTCAACATGCTTCTCGGTACGGGTGACCGCTGCATCACCAGACCAGTTGGTGTTGCTGAAGTACTCGACTTTCATGCCCTGGACTTCATTGCCAGTTGCGTCGGTGGTGGTCCAGGCACTGGTGCTTGGGTCCAGCGACAGGCCTTCGATGAAGTCGACTTTGGCGTTGGGCGCGATTTGTTGCAGACCGCTCAATTCGCTGACGTAATGGCTGGCCAGGACGAAGAAAGACAGCTCGCAAGTTGCGATGCGTGCTGTACGCTATTTCTTGCCCGGTCTTTATCCGATTTCTGCCTTTTGCAGAATTCACTTCTTTTTTCTGTGGAGTTAACTACGATGAAATTCTCTGTAATCAGTGCGGGCGTTGTTCTGGGTCTGGCCCTTAGTGGTGCAGTAGTTGCCGCTGAAGCGACCGATGACGATGCAACATCCGGTGCAAGCGATTCGACGGTCATGACTCAGACCCAGGACGCCAAGGCAGCGCAGAAGGCGCAAAAGCAGAAGACCGAGACGACAAAAGGTGGTCGTCCACAGAACGCAACTCCTCAAAAGCAGTCAAATTGATCGTTTGAAGCCTTTGAGCACAGCACTTTCCAGTCGGAGAGTGCTGTAACATGTCCCTCCGAAGTAGCAAAATGCCCTCATTCATGCCGCCAGTTCCCGTCGATGTTTCCCGCCTCCTCATTCCGGATGCCGCGCAGGTTTGCGCCTGGCTGACCGAGCACGCGGGTCTGAAAATGGCCGATCTGGAGCGGGCGCAACGTTTGCAGCAAGAGTCTGAAGGCACCGAGCTGCTCGGGCTGTTGACTCGTCTGGGTCTGGTTTCCGAATTTGAACTGGCCCGCGCATGGGCAGCCCTGTTGCAGGCACCGCTGCTACTTGCTGACGCTGTGCCGCCGCTGCTCGACCCCTTGCCGCCTTTGACCGAGCGCTTCATGCGCCACTATCAAGTCGTGCCCGTAGGCTGGAGCGATCAAGGGCTGCAAGTGCTCAGCGCCAACCCCGGTACGTTGTACCCGTTCCAGGCCATCGCTTATGCCTGCGAAGTGCCGGTGCGGCTGTCCATCGGGCCGCGCAATGAAGTCGAAACCCTTATTGAGCGTTATTACGGACAGGGCCGCTCGGCAATGGGCACCCTGATCGAGAACCTGGATGAGGAGGGCGGCTCGCTGGAAGACATCGAGCACCTCAAGGATCTGGCCTCCGAAGCGCCGGTCATTCGTCTGGTCAACCTGATTCTGCAACGCGCGGTCGAACAGCGTGCGTCGGACATTCATATCGAGCCGTTCGAGAGCCAGTTAAAAGTGCGCTATCGCATCGACGGCGTGCTGCATGAGGCCGAAGCGCCACCGTCCAGTTCTTCGGCGGCGGTTATTTCCCGGGTGAAGATCATGGCGCGGCTGGACATCGCCGAGCGTCGTCTGCCGCAGGATGGCCGGATCATGCTGCGCATCCAGGGCAAGGAGCTGGACCTGCGGGTGTCTACGGTGCCCACCAGCTTCGGCGAATCGGTGGTCATGCGTTTGCTGGACCGGCAGACCATCAATTTCGATTTCCCCAGCCTGGGTTTCGACGGCGAGCGGCTGGATGAATTTCTCGACGTGCTGGAGCGTCCGCACGGCATTCTGCTGGTCACCGGGCCGACCGGCTCCGGCAAGACCACCACTCTTTATACTGCGCTCTCACGGCTCAATACCGCCGAGCGCAAGATCATCACCGTCGAAGACCCGGTCGAGTATCAGCTCGAGGGCATCAATCAGATTCAGGTCAAGCCTTCCATCGGCCTGGACTTCGCCGGGGCACTGCGCTCCATCGTGCGTCAGGACCCGGATGTCATCATGATCGGTGAGATGCGTGACCTGGAAACCTGCCGTATCGCCATTCAGTCCTCGTTGACCGGTCACCTGGTGCTCTCGACGCTGCACACCAACAGCGCGGCGGCGAGTATTACCCGTCTGCTGGACATGGGCGTCGAAAGCTACCTGATCGCCTCGACGGTCAACGGCATTCTGGCCCAGCGTCTGGTCCGCCGTCTTGATCCGGCAACGCGTGAAGCCTTCGATGCGCCGCCGGAGTTGATTGCCGAGCACGGGCTGGAGCGCTTCACTGACGAGCGCCCGATTCGCCTGTATCGCCCGCGTGCCGATGCACCTGGCGGCGGTTACCGGGGGCGCAGTGCAATCACCGAGTTGCTGGTCATGAACGAAGAGCTGCGCAGTCTGTTGATGCGCCACGCCGACGCTTCGACGCTGGAAGAAGCTGCCAGACGCGGCGGGTTGCGCACGCTGCATGAAGAGGGCCTGCGCCAGGCCGTTGCCGGGATGACCTCGCTGGAGGAAGTGCTGCGCGTCACCCGAGGTGAAGGCACATGAGCCTGTTCAAGTACCGCGCACTGGATGCTCAAGGTGCGCCGCAGAACGGCACGCTGGAAGCCCGCGACCAGGATGCTGCAATCGCCGCGCTGCAAAAACGTGGCCTGATGGTCTTGCAGATTGACGCGGCCGGTATGGGCGGGTTGCGCCGCGCACTGGGCAGCGGCTTGCTCAATGGGGCAGCGCTGGTCAGTTTCACGCAGCAGCTCGCAACGTTGCTCGGTGCCGGACAGCCGTTGGAACGATCTCTTGGAATTCTGCTCAAACAGCCTGGACAACCGCAGACCAAGGCATTGATCGAGCGCATCCGCGAACAGGTCAAGGCCGGCAAGCCGTTGTCCGTTGCGCTGGAAGAAGAGGGCACACAGTTTTCGCCACTTTATATAAGCATGGTCCGCGCCGGTGAAGCCGGGGGCGCGCTGGAAAGCACGCTGCGTCAATTGAGTGATTACCTTGAACGTAGCCAGCTGCTGCGTGGCGAGGTCATCAACGCGCTGATCTATCCGGCCTTTCTGGTGGTCGGCGTACTGGGCTCGCTGGCCCTGTTGCTGGCCTATGTAGTGCCGCAATTCGTACCGATCTTCAAGGATCTCGGCGTGCCGATTCCGTTGATCACCGAGGTCATTCTCAACCTCGGACAATTTTTGAGCAACTACGGCCTGGCTGTTCTGGCGAGCCTGATCGCGCTGATCTGGGGCATGGCCATTCGCATGCGCGACCCACAGCGCCGTGAACGCCGCGACCGCCGCATACTCGGCATTCGGGTAATCGGTCCCTTGCTGCAACGCATCGAGGCAGCGCGTCTGACTCGAACGCTTGGCACGCTGTTGACCAATGGAGTGGCGTTGTTGCAGGCGCTGGTGATCGCTCGCCAGGTCTGCACCAACCGCGCCTTGCAGGCGCAGGTGGAGCAGGCTGCCGAGTCGGTGAAGGGCGGCGGCACGCTGGCCAGTGCGTTCGGCGCGCAACCGCTGCTGCCGGATCTGGCGCTGCAAATGATCGAGGTCGGCGAACAGGCGGGCGAACTGGACACCATGCTGATGAAGGTCGCCGATGTGTTCGACGTCGAGGCCAAGCGCGGTATCGACCGCATGCTCGCCGCGCTCGTACCGGCGCTGACGGTGGTGATGGCGGGCATGGTCGCGGTGATCATGCTGGCGATCATGCTGCCGCTGATGAGCCTGACCAGCAATATCTGAATCCATGAAAGAGGAAACCACTCCGATGACTTTTAGCCGCACACGCTTCAAACCCGCACGCCGACAGGGCGGTTTCACTTTGCTGGAAATGCTCGCGGTTATCGTATTGCTGGGCATTGTTGCGACCATCGTCGTGCGCCAGGTAGGTGGCAACGTCGACAAGGGCAAATACGGCGCAGGCAAGGCTCAGTTGGCCAGCCTGGGCATGAAGATCGAAAGCTATGCGCTGGACGTCGGTTCGCCACCCAAGACTTTGCAGCAACTGACCGAGAGACCGGGCAACGCCTCGAACTGGAATGGCCCTTACGCCAAGCCTTCGGACCTTAAAGACCCGTTCGGCCACGCGTTCGGCTACCGCTTCCCGGGCCAGCACGGCAGTTTCGACCTGATTTTCTACGGCCAGGACGGTCAGCCGGGCGGCGAAGGGTACAGCGCCGACCTGGGCAACTGGGAGTAACGTTCAGCATGAGAACGCCTGTCGCAAGCCGGGGTTTTACCCTCATGGAAATGCTGGTAGTGCTGGTGTTGATGAGCATTGCCGTCGGTCTGGTGGGGTTCGGTCTGCAACAGGGTTTGAGTACCGCCAGTGAGCGACGCGCGGTCGGCGACATGGTCGAGGCGCTTAGGGCAACCAGAGTGCGTGCGATTGTCACCGGTCAGCCTGCACGCACTGAGTTCAATCTGCGCAAGGCGACTTTCAAGGCGCCCGGCAAGCGTGAGGTGCACTGGCCTGAAAATCTGCATGTGACCATGCAGACCGCGTCGGATCTCGGCTCGTCCGTGGAGTTCTACCCGGATGGCGGTTCCAGTGGCGGCAACGTGGTTGTCGCCGACGGCGACCGGCGCTGGCGTATTGATATTGGCTGGCTGACCGGTAGCGTTCAGGTACGGTCGCTTTAATGAAAACATCGCAGTCGGGGTTCACCCTGCTGGAGATGCTTGCTGCATTGACCGTTATGGCAGTGTGCAGCGGCGTTCTGCTGGTTGCATTCGGGCAGAGCGCTCGCTCTCTGCAACAGGTGTCGCGCAGTGACCGGATCAGCCATGCAGCACGCACGATTATGGATCAGGAAAGTGCCGGCCCGCTGGAAAACGGTACGCGTCAGGGAACACTCGCAGGCATCGACTGGACCCTGGATATCCGTCAACTGTCGGGTGCCAATGGTGAGGCACGGATGTTTCGCCTCGACCTGATGCTCAGCGAGCACCAGCGCAAAGCGCAGTTCAGTACGCTTAAACTGCGCGGCGCTGTCAGCGGGGCCGGATCATGACCCGCACCCAGCGTGGCTTCACGCTGCTGGAAGTACTGTTGGTGATCAGTCTGTTGGGCGTGCTGCTGGTGTTGGTTGCGGGGGCGCTGCTCGGTGCCAACCGTGCGGTGCTCAAGGCCGAACGTTACACCGTGAACCTGGACGAAGTCCGCGCCGCGCAGGCGTTTCTGCGTAGCTCGATTGGTCAGGCCCTGCCGCTGGATACGTCTGCCGAAGACGACGTCAACAGCGGTTTTTTTGAAGGCTCGGCGCAGCAGTTGCGCTTTGTCGCCACGCTGCCCGGTGAGCTGGGCGGTGGCATACAGGTGCACAGCCTGGAACTTGGAGGGCCGCAAGGCCATCGGTCTTTGCAAGTGTCTTTTGCTCAGGTCCAGTCTGGTGCAAACGGCATTGCCCTGAAACCTTGGGGTGAGCCTCAGGTGTTGTTGCAAAACGTCGAGTCACTGACGTTCAGTTATCGCGGGCTGACCCCCAAGGGCAAGCCGACAGGCTGGATGGCCGAATGGCCCTGGCCGAATCGTTTGCCCGGTGCTGTAAGGATCGACCTGAAGACCAGCGGGGCGGTGAAGTGGGTCCCCGAAGTAGTCGCTTTGCGTCTGGACCTGTCCGGTGGGGCGGGCGGCGAATGAATATAGCCAATCGACAGCAGCGTGGTGTTGCGCTGCTGGTGGTGCTTTGGGTGCTCGCGCTGTTGAGCCTGCTGCTTGGCGGGCTGGCCGGGTGGGTGCAACTGGAAAGCCGACAGGCACTCTGGTTGCGCCAGAACACTCAGGCGCTGATGGCCGCCGAAGCTGGCATGAATATGGCTGTGCAGGGTTTGCTTGATCCTGCGCAGCGCAAACGCTGGATTGCCGATGGGCGTCTGGTGTCGTTGCGGATGGATGATACGCAATTGCTCGTCAGCATCAGGAGCGAGCGCGGCAAGCTGGACCTCAACAGCGCGCCGGTGGCGGATGTATCGCGGCTGTTGCAGGCCTGCGGCGCGGCTAAGAATCAGGCCAGCGGTATTGCCCAGGTGCTGGAAGAGCAGCGCAACGGCGGTCAGTCACCGTTGCGGGTGGTTGAGGAAGTACGCCAGTTGCCGGGCATGAGTCAGGCGTTGTATGCCCGGCTGTTGCCGGAAATAACATTATGGAGCGGCCTTGATCGGCCCGACCCGGCATTCGCTTCGGCGTTGCTGCGACGGGCCTTGAACCTGCCGAACCAAAGCGCGGTCGGGGCCGATCCAGGTGAAGTGCTGGCCATCGACAGCCGCGCAGAAAGACCGGGCGGTGTGACTGCCCTGTTACAAACCACTGTTTTATTGAGCCCATCGGAGGGAGGCGCACAGCCCTACAGGGTGTTGCGTTGGCAAGAATGAATTCATCAGTTTCTGCACGTCTGGCGCCTGTCTACGCGTTACGCGAACAGGTCGCCCGGCAGTGGCGTGGCAGTCCGGCGCAACACGGTTGGCAATGGTGGGTCGCGGAGCTTCGCGCCTGCCTGCCGCCGCGTGTGCGTCGCTGGCTGGGCCGCGAGACCCTGGAGCAGGCGCACGTCTGGCCGCTGGTCGAGCCGCTGCCCGATGCATCGCCTCAGGCACGACGTGTGCTGTTGCTGCCAGCGTCGGCGGTGCTGGTGCAGCCCCTGCAACTGCCAGCTGCCGCGGCGCGCAATCTGTCGACTGTCGTCGGTTACGAGCTGGACCGCTTCACCCCGTTCGACGCTGGCCAGTTGTATTTTGTGGCCCGTCAGGACAGTCGCAGCGCCAGCTTTGTGCAGGTCACACTGGTGGCGATATTGCGCGAGCGGCTGGACGCGATACTCAGTGAGTGCGCCGAGCGCGGTTTGCGTCCCGATGCGGTAGATGTCGTCACTGACATGGGGACTGCCGACATGGGTACTGGCGGGCAGCGTATGGGCATCGACCTGTTGCCGATGCCACTGCGCCCGCAGCAATCGCACTCCGGTCATCGTTTGCAGCGCTGGCTGCTCTGGCTGTGTGCCGGTTTGCTGCTGAGCGCCATGCTGTTGTGGCTGAATGACCGGCAGAGTCTGCTCGATGACATGCAGGCCAGTGTCCAGGCGCAGAAGGCCCAGGTGGGTGAGATTCAACAGCTGCGTCAGCAGTTGACCAACACGCTGGGCGCAGCCAATTACCTGATCCGCCGCAAGGCTGCGCAACCGCCGCTGTCGGCGCTGCTCAGTGAATTGACCGCTTGCCTGCCTTCGGACACCTGGATCGAGCATCTGGAGATCAGTGACAGCGCCGAAGTTGCGTTTTCCGGGCAAAGCGCCAAGGCCAGTGCCCTGATCGGCCGCGTCAAGGATTGTCACAGTCTGGACAACGCGCAGTTTCAGGGCGTGATCCAGCCCGACACCAAGACCGGCAAGGATCAGTATTCACTGCGTGCGCATTTGCACCAGAACCAGCATCAGGAGAACGCCGATGCGCCGTCCACTGACAAGCCGTGAGCGGCGGGGCGCGGCCCTGATGATTCTTGCCTTGGTGCTGTGCCTGGCTTATTGGCTGTTGATCGACAGTTGGTTCGCCGGACCCTTGCGCGACATCAGCGAGCAGACCGACCAGTTGCGCGAACAGCAGCAGCGTTACGCCGGCCTTCTGCAGCAGGGCGACTCATTGCGTGAGCAATTGGAACAGGCCCGTAGTGACCCGGCCAGCAGCACCAGTCTGTTGCCCGGCGAAGACCCGAGTGCTGTGGCGGCGGATCTGATGCAGCGCATTGCCGACCTGATCAGCAGCCAGGCAAGCACTGGCGGCGGCTGCGAGTTGACCCAGCGTATGCCGATCACGCCAGAGCAGGACAGCGCCGAGCCGTATCGGCAGGTCAAGGTCAGCCTGACCCTGAACTGCGCCATCGAACCGCTGACGGCCATTCTGCATGCGCTGGAGTACCAGCGCCCGTTTCTGTTCATTGACGAGATGAGTATGCGTCGCGATGCCAATGCTCCGGCCAGCGGTGCCGCCGGCAAACTGGTGGTGCACCTGCTGGTGCGCGGCTACCTGCAACCGGCCAGCGCCGGGGAGGGTGAGCAATGATCGGTTCCTTACGCCCGCTGGAGTGGTCGCTACTGGCTCTGGCCGCGCTGCTGGCGGGGCTGATCGCCCTGATTTTCAGTGGCGCTGCACACTCGCCCGACTGGCTGCCGGAGCAGGCACCGCGCAACCCGATCGATCAGAAGGCGCAGACCCACAATGCGCCGTCGGCGACGCTGGACAGCCTGGCCAATACCTGGAAAACCCCGCTGTTCAGTCCTGACCGCAGCCCGGACGTGGCGGTTCGCAAAGCCGACGCGCAGGCCACCAGCCTGGCCGGCCTGACCCTGACCGGGGTGATCATGGACGGCTCGCTGCGTGTTGCACTGATCAAACAAGCCAGCGGTCCAGCGTTGAAGATCCGTCAGGGCGATCGCCTGCCCAACGGCTGGACGCTGGACCGTCTGGAGCCTACCCAGGCCACCTTTCAACTCGATGGCCGTACGCAAATGCTACGCCTGCCCGCGTTGCGTCTGCCGCCGCCGTCGAGTACACCGCCGATTACCTTAACCAACGATTCCACCCTGTGATGGGTACCTTTTCTGGAGTTTCTGCCATCGCTACCTTGCGCACACCCTTGCTTTGCCTGGCTACCGCCGTCGCCCTAGGCGGCTGCGCGTCAAAGCCCGACACTCTCGATCCCGACAATGGCATGCTGCAGGAAGCGCTCCAGGGAACCGGTTCACAACGCCCGCCGGTAGACCCGCGCAGCGAACGACCGCCAGTCGAGCCACCTTCACAGCAACCGGCGAGCTCGCCGCAGCGCCAGATCATCAAGGGCAACCAGCGTTTCATCCGCCAGCCCGCTGTTGCTCCGGCGGCGCGTCCGGCCGAAACCGGCGACATCGTCTTCAATTTCACCAATCAGCCGATTCAGGCGGTGATCAACAGCATCATGGGTGATCTGCTGCACGAGAATTACAGCATTGCCCAAGGTGTAAAGGGCGATGTCAGCTTCTCGACCTCCAAGCCGGTCAACAAGCAGCAAGCGTTGTCGATTCTTGAAACGTTGCTGTCCTGGACCGACAACGCCATGATCAAACAGGGCAATCGCTATGTGATCCTGCCCTCGAATCAGGCCGTTGCCGGCAAGCTGGTGCCGGAAATGCCGGTGGCGCAACCGTCGGCGGGCATGTCGGCGCGGTTGTTTCCGTTGCGTTATATCTCGGCGACCGAAATGCAGAAGCTGCTCAAGCCGTTCGCCCGGGAAAACGCGTTCCTGCTGGTTGATCCGGCGCGCAATGTACTGAGCCTGGCGGGTACGCCCGAAGAGCTGTCCAACTATCAGGACACCATCGACACGTTCGATGTGGACTGGCTCAAGGGCATGTCGGTCGGCGTATTCGGTCTGCAACGTGCCTCGGTCGGTGAACTGATGCCTGAGTTGCAGAAAATGTTCGGTCCGGAGAGCGGCATGCCGCTGGCGGGCATGGTGCGTTTCCTGCCGATCGAGCGGACCAATTCGGTGGTGGCGATTTCCTCGCAGCCTGAATACCTGCGCGAAGTCGGCGAGTGGATTCATACCATCGATGAAGGCGGCGGTAACGAGCCGCAGATGTACGTGTACGACGTGCGCAACATGAAAGCTACCGATCTGGCCAAATACCTGCGGCAGATCTACGGGTCGGGTGCCATCAAGGAAGACTCGGCAGCCAAGGTTGCGCCGGGGCTGCGCACCACCACCTTGTCATCGCTCAACTCCAATGGCGGCAGCGGTGTTGGCGGCATGAGCAGTTCCAACGGGCTGGGCAGCAACGGCGGTGGCATGAGTAATGGCGGCGGCTTTGGCAACAGCCAGGGCATGAACAACAGCCAGAACAGTGGCGACAGTGAATCCGAGAGCGACGATCAGAGCGGCGGTGAATCGGATTCGGCCAGCCAGGAAGGTGGAGGCGCGAACGGCAACAGCAAGTCGCTGGACGCCAGCACGCGCATCACTGCGCAGAAGAGCAGCAACCAGTTGCTGGTACGCACCCGTCCGGCGCAGTGGAAGGAAATCGAGTCGGCGATCAAGCGCCTCGACAATCCGCCGCTACAAGTACAAATCGAGACGCGCATTCTGGAAGTCTCGCTGACTGGCGAGCTGGACATGGGCGTGCAGTGGTATCTGGGACGCTTGGCGGGCAACTCGGGTACAACCGGCAACGTTACCAACACTGCGGGCAGTCAGGGTGCGATTGGTACCGGCGGGGCTGCGCTTGCTTCTACTGACGCGTTCTTCTACTCCTTTGTCAGCAACAACTTGCAGGTCGCCTTACGTGCGCTGGAAACCAATGGTCGAACCCAGGTCCTGTCGGCACCATCGCTGGTGGTGATGAACAACCAGCAGGCGCAGATTCAGGTTGGTGACAACATCCCGATCAGCCAGACTTCGATCAACACTAACACCTCCACCAACACCACATTGAGCAGCGTCGAATATGTGCAGACCGGTGTGATTCTCGACGTCGTGCCGCGCATCAATCCGGGCGGACTGGTGTACATGGACATTCAGCAGCAGGTCAGTAGCGCCGACACCAATTCCACTAACAACGACGCCAACGGCAATCCGCGTATCTCCACGCGCTCGGTCGCTACGCAGGTGGCCGCGCAGAGTGGCCAGACAGTGCTGCTGGGCGGTTTGATCAAGCAGGATAACGCCGAGACGGTCAACGCTGTGCCGTATCTGGGACGCATTCCGGGCTTGAGGTGGCTGTTCGGCAGTACCAGTAAGTCCAAGGGCCGTACCGAACTGATCGTGCTGATCACGCCGCGAGTCATCACCAGCAGTAGCCAGGCACGTCAGGTGACGGATGACTACCGTCAGCAGATGCAGTTGATCAAGCCGGAAGTTTCGCGGACCAGCATGCAGAACTGAGGCTGTGTCAGTTTCTGCTTCCGAGCCCACTCACGACGCTGCTTGCTGGCAGCGTCAAACAGAGGTCATGAACCGATGCTGAAATTTTTCACTGCCTTGCTGTTTGCCGTTGCCGGCATGGCGCAGGCGCAGGACACCCTGCACACTGATCTGCCGCTGGATTACCTGGCACAGGTCAACGTCGAAACCCCGAACCGGCCGCTGGTGATCTTCATTCATGGCTACGGCAGTAATGCGGCTGACTTGTTCGGGCTCAAGGAGCATCTTCCGGCCGATTACAACTACCTGTCGGTGCAGGCTCCAGTGGAGTTGCGCGCTGACAGTTACAAGTGGTTCACCCAAAAACCAGGCGTGCCTGACTACGATGGCGTGACCGAAGACCTCAAGAGCAGCGGCAAGCAGTTGAGTGCATTCATCACCCAGGCCACCGGCAAGTTCCACACGCAGCCGGGCAAGGTGTTTCTGGTCGGGTTCAGCCAGGGCGCGATGATGAGCTACGAAGTCGCCCTGCGTCAGCCCAAGCTGGTAGGGGGGATTGCGGCGTTGAGCGGGCGGTTGTTGCCGGTGGTGCAGTCCGAGCTCAAAGCCTCTGATGACCTCAAGCGCCTGAACGTCTTCATCGGTCACGGGGTACAGGATCGCCAGGTGGCCTACGCCAGCGGCCCGCAAGCCGAAGCCACGCTGAAGTCGCTTGGCCTGTCACCGCAATTTCATGGGTATGAAGGGCTGGGGCACAGCATCAACGAAACCGAAGTCATTGACCTGGCTAACTGGCTGCAGCAGTCAGTCCGGTAGCGAATACGTGCGTCGTCATACTCAAGACGACGCACCCTCTATGTTTGCTACTTAATTGACCTTGACCTCGTTGAACTTGAGCACGTTGTCCTTGTTCTCGCGATCACGGAAGGTCAGCTTCAAAGCAGGTGACTGCTTGACCCGGCCCTTGGCCGCTTCAAAGATCAGCGTCACGCGGGTAGGGACGTTACGGATCAACTGGAAGCTGTCCCAGCGGTCGTATTTCGCATCGCCGACACGCAGTTGCGAAAGGCCCAGAGCGCCGCCTGTTTCTTCGAACAGGCTGATCGGGTTCAGAAAACGGAAGTCGCGGTCTGTACTTTTGTTGGTCAGCTCCAACATGCAGGTAGGCGACTGGCCATTCTGATCACAACCCAGCAACTCCATACTCACGTTGTCGACCGTCTCGGAGCGTTTGCCGAACAGGTTGGCGCTTTCATTCTCGGTGAACAGTGTTTGACCGCGGGCGAAATCGACCGAAGGTTTAGCGTATTCGCCGCCCAGTTTGAAGAACACCGCGCAGAGAAACAGTGATAGCGCCAGCCAGACACTGAGTTTGAGAATTGAGGGAAGCTTTCTGGCCAGGAAGGCGATACAAAACCCGCTTATCACCATACCTGTGCCGACGATAATGACCAGTGTCTTCCAGTTGATGAAGTCAATACTGAGGCCAAGAACGGCCGGGTCCGGGAAAAGGTAGGTGAAGATGCTCCAGATAACTCCAATCATGCCGCTGACGCCGATCGATATCCTGGCGAAAATCGCGGAAATTTTGCTTGTTCGTAGTGCTGCGTCCATTGCTGTTTTGCCTTGTTCGGGTTGCGCAAGTGCGTACCGATGCGCTTGAAAAGCAGTATCGGCGGATTCGGGGCCTTGGGATGAGGCGTCTGTACAATCCGTGTTCAATCGCGCAGATCCAGAGGTGCCGGATACGCGGGCCTTGAGGTGCGAGAGAGAGCCAGAAGGGCGATGGGCCATGCCATCGCCGCGGTATTATCCTGCAAATCAGTTACAAAGTGCAGCGTTTACGCATTCTGTCCGGATCGATCCCTGAGCAGCGCCAGCAAGGCAGTCAACGGCAGCACCGTGCCTGCGATCAGCACCCAGGTCCAGCCGCCATGATCAAACAACGGGCTAGCCACCGCCGAGCCAATCGCGCCACCGATGAAAATGCTGGTCATGTACAGGGCGTTGAGCCGGCTGCGGCTGGCGGCATCCAGTGCATAGACGGTTCGCTGGCCCAACACCATGCTGGTCTGCACGCAGAAATCCAGCACCACGCCCGTTACCGCAAGGCCTATCACGCTGTAGGCAGGATGAATAAGGCCCGGAAGAAAGCTCAGTGCACCGAACAGAAGTGCGCCCAAAGACGCGATGCGGGTGTAACCGGCGTCTGCCAGGCGTCCGCTGATGGGTGCCGCAAATGGCACCGATTGCGCCGATCAGGGCAAAGATCGCGATCTGGCTTTGCGACAGCCCGTGATTGCGTGACAGCTCCAGGGGTACGGCGGTCCAGAACAGACTGAAGGTCGCGAACATACATGCCTGATAAAAAGCCCGCTGGCGCAGCACCGGCTGGGTGCGCAAAAGCGTCCAGAGCGAGAACAGCAACTGGCCGTAGGATGCACGATGATCCGGAACGCGTTTGGGCATGGTGGTTGCCAGCACCACACTGATACCGATCATCACCACGGCCGCTGCCCCGAACACTGCGCGCCAGCCGAAATGGTCGGCCACCAGACTGGCAATCGGCCGCGCCAGCAGAATCCCCAGCAACAGCCCGCCCATGATTCCGCCCACCACTCTGCCGCGGGATTCTTCCGGTGCCAGATGCGCCGCCAGCGGGATCAGCATCTGCACCGACACCGAACTGAAACCCACCAGCAGCGACACCAGCAGAAACAGATTCGGCTGCTCGGCAAACGCAGCGCCCAGCAGGCTCAGCACCGCAACCGCAGTGGTGATCAGCATCAGCCTGCGGTTCTCCAGCAAATCCCCCAGTGGCACCAGAAAGAACAAGCCCAGCGCATAACCGATCTGCGTTAACGAAACGATCAGACTCGCCGCCGTACTCGACAGCCCGATGTCCGGGGCAATCAGCTCGATGATCGGCTGCGCATAGTAGATGTTGGCGACAATCGCGCCGCAGCAGAAGGCAAACAGCATGACCATGGCCGGGGTCATGCTCACGGCTTTGTGCGCCGCGTGGGACGAGTGGGGCATGAAGATTCTCGCTTGAGCGTATACCTGACAGGCACGCGAGGCGCATCTGTCAGGCGGGTTTTTGACTGATGGCAAGCAGGCTAACGGTTTTGTCGGGTATTAAGTAGGTGCGGCGAGTTGATACAGGATATTTCCAGGAATGATGATGACAAGTTACATAAGCCTGTACGGGCGTCTGCCCCTATTGACGTCCGCTAACCACGGATGAATACTCGCGTCCGAATATTCATATATATGACTGGATAACTACAACAATGAACAAGCTCTCCAGCGACGAACGCCTTCCGCTTTATCAACGCCTGCGCGACAGTCTGGCCGAACAGATTGCCAATAATCGTTGGCGTCCGGGTGAAGCCATTCCTACTGAAGCGGCGCTGTCCGCTGAGTATTGCCTGTCCACCGGCACCGTGCGCAAGGCCATTGATCTGCTGGTCAGCGACAACGTTCTGGAGCGCCAGCAGGGGCGTGGCACGTTTATTCGGCGTGCCAGGTTTCAGTCGTCGCTGTTTCTTTTCTTCCGTTTTCAGACCGAAGCGGGCGAGCGCCGTGTACCGGAAAGCCGGATTTTATCAATAGAGCCTGTGGCTGCGCCTTCAGCGGTCAGTCAGGCGCTGGGTCTGGTGGCCAATGCGCCGGTCATTCGGATGATCCGGCTGCGCTTGCTGGATGGTCAGCCGGTGCTGGCTGAAGAAATCTGGCTGCCTCGGATCCGCTTCCAGGCGTTGCTGGATCTGGATCTCGATACCCAGGGGCCGTTGCTTTATCCGATCTATGAAGAGGCTTGCGGTCAGGTTGTGGCTTATGCGCAAGAGAGCCTGACGGCTGAAGCGGTCAACGAGGTGTACGGCCGGTTGCTGCAGGTTTCGGCCGGCAGCCCGGTAGTGGTCATTGAACGACTGGCGCGTAATTACGCCGGTGAACCTCTGGAGTGGCGACGTTCACGAGGGCACGCCAGCCATTTCCGCTACAGCGTGGAAATTCGCTGAGCGCACTGCAATCACCCCGACTCATTCGACGCTCATAAGGATAGGAAGCCATGTTCAACTGGTATCGCGAAGTCACTCCCAAGGAGCGCAAGACCTTCTGGGCCTGTTTCGGCGGTTGGTCGCTGGACGCTCTGGAAGTGCAGATGTTCGGTCTGGCCATCCCTGCCTTGATTGCCGCCTTTGCCCTGACCAAAGGCGACGCAGGGCTTATCAGCGCCGTGACGTTGGTGACGTCGGCACTGGGTGGCTGGGTCGGCGGAACGTTGTCGGATCGCTATGGCCGGGTTCGCACGTTGCAATGGATGATCCTGTGGTTTTCCTTCTTCACCTTCCTGTCTGCCTTCGTGACCGGCTTCAATCAGTTATTGATCATCAAAGCGCTGCAGGGCTTTTGCATCGGCGGTGAGTGGGCGGCGGGCGCGGTGTTGATGGCCGAGACGATCCAGTCGCGCTACCGCGGCAAGGTGATGGCAACGGTGCAAAGCGCCTGGGCTGTCGGCTGGGGGCTGGCGGTGGTGTTGTTTACCCTGATCTATTCGTTTGTGCCGGAGGATATTGCCTGGCGGGTAATGTTTTTCGTTGGCCTGCTGCCAGCACTGATGATTATCTGGGTGCGCCGCAACGTCGAGGAGCCGGACAGCTTCCAGCGCATGCAGAAAAACGCTGCGCCGAAGGGTAATTTCTTCAAGTCGATGGCCGGAATCTTTCGCCCCGAATTATTGCGCGTCACCTTGCTCGGCGGCTTGTTGGGCCTTGGTGCGCACGGCGGTTATCACGCGGTCATGACGTGGCTGCCCACCTTTCTGAAAACCGAACGCAACCTGTCAGTGCTCAGCTCCGGCGGCTATCTGGCGGTCATTATCGTTGCATTCTGGTGCGGTTGCGTATGCAGCGGTCTGTTGATCGACCGCATTGGCCGACGCAAGAACATCATGCTGTTCGCGCTGTGCTGCGTGGTCACGGTGCAGTGCTATCTGATGCTGCCGCTGAGCAATACGCAAATGCTGTTTCTTGGCTTTCCGCTGGGGTTCTTCGCCGCTGGCATTCCGGCCAGCCTGGGTTCGTTTTTCAACGAGTTGTACCCGGCAGACGTACGTGGGGCAGGGGTTGGCTTCTGTTACAACTTCGGGCGCGTATTGTCGGCGGTGTTCCCGTTTCTAGTGGGCCATATGAGCGAATCGATGTCGCTGGGCACTGCCATCGGCATCGATGCCGGTATTGCCTATGGCGTGGCGATGGTGGCTGCTTTCTGCCTGCCGGAAACCCGTGGACGCAATCTTGATGCCACGCTGATTGCTGCCGAGCCGCTGGATAAGGGCGCAGCGCAGCAGGCTTGAATATCCTTTCACCCGCGGTGTTACGGCACTGCGTTGACTACAGATGAACTCATGACCGACCCCTGTACCACGCCAATCCTGGGCATTGATGCCCATGCTCATGTCTTCAGCAAGGATTTGAGTCTGACGTCAGGACGACGTTACAGCCCGGACTACGATGCCACTGTGCAAGCGTATCTGGCCCACCTGCACGAACATGGTTTGAGTCATGGCGTACTGGTGCAGCCCAGTTTTCTGGGCACCGATAACCGATTTCTGTTCGACGCTCTGGCGCAGGCCCCTGATCGGTTGCGCGGTGTGGCGGTGGTTGATACCGATATCAGCCGTGGTGCCTTGCAGCGTATGGCGGGGCTGGGCATTGTCGGTATTCGCCTGAACCTCATCGGCAGGGCATTGCCTGACTTCACCGCACCTGAATGGAAGTCGTTGTTCAAGAACGTCTGGACCCTTGGTTGGCATGTTGAACTGCACCGTGAGGTTGCGGACTTGCCGGGGCTGATCCGGCAGTTGCTGCCATTCGGTTGCAAGATTGTGATCGACCATTTTGGTCGGCCCGATGCGCGCCTTGGTATTGATGACCCGGCGTTCCAGGCATTGCTGGAGTTGGGCCTGAGCGGGCAGCTGTGGATGAAAGTCTCGGCAATTTATCGACTGGGCGGCACTGCCGAGCAAAATGCGGCGTTTGCCCACGCTGCATTGCCTCTGCTGCTGCAAAGCTTTGGTCCGCGCCGGTTGGTATGGGGCAGCGACTGGCCACACACCCAGCATGAGCAAGAGGTCAGTTACGCCAGTGTGGTCGAGCAGTTCCGGGCGCTTGAGTGCCCGGAACCGCTCAAAAACATGTTGCTGGTCGAGGCTCCTCAGGCCCTGTTCGATTTTCTGCCAATCGAAATCTGACCCGCTAAGCCGCAGGCGGCCTGATCCTGTAGCTCACCACATACAGCGCAGGCAGAAAAAACAACGTCAGCAAGGTGGCAATGGCGATACCGCCGATCATGGCGATCGCCATCGGGCCCCAGAACACCTCGCGGGCAATCGGGATCATGCCCAGGCTTGCGGCTGCTGCGGTCAGCAGAATCGGCCGGCAGCGATGTTCGGTGGCCTTGACCACCGATTTCCAGGCGCTCTCACCGGCAGCGATGAACTCGTCGATCTGTGTGACCAGAATCACCGAATTGCGAATAATGATGCCGATCAGCGCCAGAACGCCAAGAATCGCGACGAAGCCCAGCGGATAGCCGGATATCAATAACGCTGCGACAACGCCAATCAGACCGAGCGGCACCACGCTGACCACTAGCAGAAGTTTTTTGACACTGTGCAGCTGGATCATCAAAAAGCTCACCACCAGCAGCAACATCAGTGGCACGACCTTCAATATGGGCCCTTGCGAGCGGGCGCTGGCCTCGACCGCACCACCAGTAGCCAGCGAATAGCGTAGTGGCAGGCGGGCGCTGAAGGCGTCGACTTCCGGTTTTAATTGCCTGACCAGCGCGGCCGGTTGCAGTTTTCCGAGCACGCTGGCTTTAAGGGTGATGGTCGCCAGCCGGTCGCGACGCCAGACCAGTGGCTGTTCCTGCTCGTAGCTGAGCGTGGCGAACGCCAGCAGCGGCACGCTCGCACCGTTGGGTGTCGGGATCTGCAGGTTGCCGAGGCTTTGTACCGAGTTGCGCTCATCGTTTTCTGCGCGCGCGACCATGTCGATCAGGTAGGTACTGTCGCGCACCTGAGTGATGGTCGTTCCGCTGACCATACTGTTGAGGATTTGCGCCACGTCTTCCGAAGACAGGCCGAATTGACGCACCTTGTCCTGCGCGATATCAATCTTCAGCACTTTGCCCGGCTCGTTCCAGTCATAGATGACCTGGCCGATGTTTGGGTTGGCGTCGAGGATGGCCGCCAGTGCCATCGCCTGGCTGCGCACCTGTTCGATGTCCGGGCCGCTGACCCGGTATTGCACCGGCCAGCCCACTGGCGGCCCCATGTTCAATGGCTGGACGTAGCCGCCCACCCCGACATAATCGTCACGAAAGCGCTGGCGCAGACGCTCGATCAGACGATCACGCGCTGCGCCGCCCTGGCTCACGATCACCAGTTGCCCATAAAAGGGATTGCTCAGTTGCTGGTCCAGTGGCAGGTAGAAACGCACCGCACCTTTGCCTACATAGGAACTCCAGCGCAGCACATCGGGATCGTTCTTGAGCGTGGCCTCAAAGCGATCCATGGTCTGGCGTGTGCCTTCGATGGAGCCGTTTTGCGGCATATAGATATCCACCAGAATTTCCGGGCGGTCGGAGTCCGGAAAGAACTGGTTCTGCAGCATTCTGGTGGCAAACAGTGAGCCGATGAACATCAGCAACGTGATGCCGATCACCCACCAGCGGCGCTCCAGGGTCTTGATCAGCAGGCCGCTGAAGCCGCGCATCCAGCGCCCCGGCGCGGCATGCGGCGCCGACGCCTTGAGGATATGCACGCCAATCAGTGGCGCAAACAGCACCGCCACCAGCCAGGACAGCAACAGGGCCACGGCGATGACTGCGAACATGGTGAACACGTATTCGCCCGCTGAACTGGAATTCAGGCCGATGGGCACGAAACCGGCAACCGTCACCAGCGTGCCGGTCAGCATCGGGAAGGCCGTCGAGGTATAGGCGAAGGTCGCGGCCTGTGGCAACGAATCGCCGCTTTCCAGGCATTTCGACGGTAATCATGGCGTCATCCACCAACAGCCCCAAGGCGATGATCAGCGCACCCAGCGAGATGCGCTGCATGGTGATGCCGCTGTACTCCATGAACACAAAGACCAGCGCGAGCACCAGTGGAATCGAACAGGCCACCACCAGACCTGCGCGAATGCCGAGGCTGATGAAGCTCACGACCAACACAATCAGGATCGCTTCAAAGAGTGCATGGGTGAAGCCGCCGATGGCTTTTTCAACCACGTCGGCCTGGCTGGACACCAGATGCACGTCGATGCCCAACGGTAGCTCGGTGGTCAGCTCGTCGATGCGCTGCTGCAACTGCGTACCGAATGCCTGAATGTTGCCGCCTTGCTTCATGGCCACCGCAAGCCCGATGGCCGGTTGGCCATTGAAACGGAACAGCGAGGAGGGCGGGTCAGCGTAGCGGCGTTCGATAGTCGCCAGATCGCTGAGGCGAAAGAACCGCTCACCAAAGCGCAGATTGACGGCCTCAAGGTCCTCTTCACTGCTGAATTGACCGCTGGCGCGTACCGCAATGCGTTCCGGGCCTGACTCAATCACCCCGGCGGGCGTTACCGAGTTTTGCGCTTGCAGGCTTTGCAGCACCTGGCGCTGATCGATGCCCAACGCCGCGAGCTTGCGGATCGAAAAATTCAGATAAATGACTTCGCGCTGGGCACCGAGCAGCTCGATCTTGCCCAGGTTGGGCACGCTGCGGATATCGGCGCGCACCTGTTCGACGTAATCGCGCAACTGGCGGAACGACAGGCCGTCAGCGGTGAACGCATAGATACTGCCGAACACATCACCAAACTCGTCGTTGAATGCAGGGCCCTGAATGCCGCTGGGCAATTCGCTGCGTACATCGCTGATCTTCTTGCGTACCTGATACCACGCTGCCGGGATGTCGGCGCTACGGGTCTCGCTTTTGAGGAAGACAAAAAGCGTCGATTCGCCGGCCAGCGTGTAGCTTTTCACGTAATCCAGCGCGTCGATTTCTTCGAGCTTCTTTTCCAGCCGGTCGGTGACCTGTTGCAAGGTGTCGGGCAACGTAGCACCCGGCCAACGCGCCTGAATGACCATGGTCTTGATGGCAAAGGAAGGGTCTTCCTCGCGGCCCAGATTCAGAAACGACCAACTGCCCATCAGCAGTGAAACGAACATCATGTACCAGACCAGCGAGCGATGCCTGAGCCCCCAGGCCGACAGATTGAAACGCTCCCTCACAAACTGACCTCTCGCTGCATGCGTATTTTCTGTCCGGACTGCATGCCGTTAACGCCGGCAGTCACCACTTTTTCGCCCTCGTGCAGCTCGCCGCTGATCCGTACCTTCGAGCCCGTGCGCGTCAGTACCTGCACCGTGCGCGCAACGAGTGTCGAGGTCGATGGGTCGATGACCCATACCTGAGACAGGCCGTCGCACTCCACAACGGCGCTGCCGGGCAGCTCGTGAAACGGCGGTGCGTCGCCGCTGATTTCGACCGTGACCGTCGAGCCCGGACGAAAGCTGTCGGGCATGTGCTGCAAGGCCAGGCGGACATGTTGAGTGCGGGTTTCGGCGTTGATTTGCGGTGCAAGCTGGCGGACTTTTGCGGCCACTGAGACTTGCTCATCGAGTTGCAAAATCACCCTGATGCGCTGATTGTCATCCAGTGCCCCCAGCGGCAAATCGACCACCGCTTCGCGGCTTTCCGGACGCGCAAGGCTGACCACTGCCTGACCGGTCGCGATGACCTGACCGACTTCGGCTTGCCATTCGGTGATCAGGCCGTCGAATTCGGCTGACAGGCGCGTGTAGGACACATGGTCAGTAGCTTATTGCAGCGCAATGCTGGCCTGACTGCGAAGTGCGTCCTGAGTGCGCACTTCACTGTTCAACTGGTCCAGACGCGCCCGCGAGCCGATACCGCGCTCGTAGAGTTGCTGGTAACGCGTTTGCTCATCGCGCGCCTGCTGCCAGGCAGACCGGGCTCTGCCGAGTTCTGCCTGGCGGGCACGCAAACGATGTTGCTGATCGCCTGGCTCCAGCGTGGCGAGCAGATCGCCTTTGCGCACTCGGTCACCGACCTCTGCGTGCCGGGTTGCCAGTCGTCCGGCCACACGAAAACCCAGTGCCACCTCGTATTGCGGCTGGATGACTCCGGCGAAGCGTGCATAAGAGGCGCTGCGCTGATCGGCAATTTCGGTGAACAGCACGGGCCGCTCGACCGCTTCGCGAAGCGGTTTGTCGCGGCAGCCCGGAAGCGTCATGATCAGCAAACAGAGCAGCCAGCAAGCATGTGTCGGTCGTGGTTCTGCAGGTGTGCTGCTCATTGCCCAGGTGCCGATGACGCCAACGAGACGGCCACCTCGACTGGCACTCGCTCGGCGACCTCGACCCGTTGCCCCGGGTAGAGAAACTGCAGCCCTCGGGAAACCACCCGATCGCCCTCGGACAGCCCCTCGGAAACGATCACCTGGCCCTGTTCATAGCGCAGCACGTTGACCCGCGTCAGCTTGACCCTTGCCTGAGCGTCCACCTGCCAGACTGCCGGTTGGCCCTTGGCGCGGCTCAGCGCTGACCAGGGCAGAGCGTACGCCCGTTGTGACCGAACCTGCAGGCGGGCGCTGACCACTGAGCCGAGTGCAGGTGCAACGGCGACGTCCGGCAGCGCAACGCGCACTCGCAATGTGCCGTTAGCGGCGGAAACGATGGGCGTGATTTCCCTGATGATGCCGGTCAACTGAATGCCCTGTTCAGCGATAGGGCTAATGATCACCGTAGCGCCTGTCTGATCGGAGCGCAGCAGCGATTCATACACGGAAAATACCGCTTCGCGTTCGCCATCGTGAGCGACACTGAACACCGGTGCGGCGGCCTGGACCACCTGACCTTCTTCGGCATGCCGTGCAGTGATGACGCCATCTGCTACTGCGAGCAGTTCGGTGTAACCGACTTGATCACGTGCATTGGCCTGTTGAGCTTGCAGCGCTGCCAATTCAGCTCGCGCACTCTCAAGGCCGGAGCGTGCCTTCTGGTATTCACTGAGATTGGTATAGCCCTTGGGCAGCAGTAACTGCTGACGCAGGTAATTTTGTTCGGCGAGGTATAAGCGCGACTGTCGCATGGCCACTTCGGCATTGGCCGACGCCAGCTCGTTCTTCTGTTCTTGCGGGTCCAGCCTGGCAAGCACTTGCCCGGCACGCACGCGGTTCCCGACATCCACGTAGCGTTTGATCAGCTTGCCCGACACGCGAAACGCTTGCTCGGTTACTTTGCGCGCCTGAATATCGCCTGTCAGCGCCACACTGCTTGAGACGTCCACCAAGGCAACTGGCTGCACCTCGACTCGCACCAGCGCCTTTTCTGCAGGTTTCCCTGCGGAACAAGCGCTGAGCGAGAGCAGTGAAATGAACCCCAGCACCAGGCTGGGCTGAACAGGTATGAGGTGCGATGGCCGGACATTTCCGGTAGCACGGCAGTACCAACGCAAGCGCGTTGCAAAGGGAAAAGTCATCAACGAATAGCACTGCCCGATCAAAGAAACCAACACCGGTGAACCACTGCGTCACGCCGGAAAAGCTGAACGGCTTCCCGGGCGCAGGCGAGCGTGTTTCAGGCCATCGCGGTGACGCTTGGCCACACCTGTTGAGTGGCTTCGGTGCCCAGGAACGTCAGTGCGGTGCGTTGCGAGTGGTGCCACGCCGCCTTGCTCTCCAGATCCAGAAAGTGCCCGGTGTCCGGAACGACGTTGAAACTGCTTTTGGCGATGTAGTTGGAAAACATCCGCGCATCTTCAACGGTGGTGTACTCATCTTTTTCACCGTTGATGAACAGCACCGGAATCTTGATCGAGGAAAAACGCTCGACGTAGTTAGTGGCGCTTAGTTTGCGAATCTGGCTGATGTGAAAGTCGATCTGGCGATATTCGTGTTCGGCAAGGCTGATCAGGTGCTTGTAGTTATAAAGTTTGAACAGGCGCGGCAGGTACTTGCCCACGGTGTCATTGAGCAGTGAGCCGATCTTGCGCTTCTCGCGGGCGGCCAGATAGATCTGGGCGTTATCGATGTAATCGAGCATGGCCTCGTTGAGGACCGGCGAGAACGAGCTGATGATCGCCTTTTCCACGGATGGCGGGCACTCGGAAAGGGCCAGCAGGGCCGATACACCGCCCCAGGATACCGACAGCAGGTGGTTCACCTGATAAAGGTCGATCAACTGCAGCAGGATGTTTACTTCATCTTCCTTGCTGACAATCATGTCGTCCGGGTTGTGGGCTCGGGACTGCCCCGAAAACGGCAGGTCGAATAGTACGAGGTTGTAGTGCGGTTGCAGGTACTTGACGGTCTGCCCGAAAGAGCCGGTGGTCGATAACGCACCGTTGACCAGCAAGATGGTCTTGGCCTCGCTGCCTTTCCAGTAAGTCTCGGTGTAAACCTTGTACTGACCTACGCTTAAAATCTTTGATTGTGCGCCCATAACAGCCTCCCAGCCGATGTTGATCCAACTAATTAGTACAGCGTTCTCTGCTTTGGCAGCCATGTCAAAGCCTCGCCTTGTTAGTGGCGAAATCCGGTGAGTTATTATTTTGGGTGCAGCCAAGCGGTGCAGCAGGAACCTTGTTTGCCCGGTTATAGATAGCGCAGCGCCAGCGAAGCGACAAGACGCTGACGTCATAAAAATGTCTATTCGTTCACATTTTGCCTGGAAGGCGAAGAACCGCCATCTGCTCGATGGGGTGATTTATTCGGGGAAAACCGTCATATAAAGCCAGAAAAGCGCATTTATTGAGTGGAACTTGTGAGCGCTGAAACGGTCAAGCTACAGCGTTTTTTGAAATATATTGTTACAAATTAGCGCTTGGCAGGCTGCGCCAGATAACTATCGAAAGTTCTGGAACCACTGACCCAGACGCTTCAAGCTCGTCAAAAAGCAGGCACGTAGTGTTTTGCGCAGGGGATCGCGATTGAATCTCAGGCCAGAGTGTTTACGGTGCGACATTCCAGCAACAAGCTTGCGCCGCCGTATTCGCTGATGCCTATTTGCAGCGTAAAACCATGCAGATTGACGATAGCGGCGACTACGGAAAGACCGAGCCCGAAGCCGCTCTGTTCAGTGCCGGTTTCGCTGCGATAGAAGCGCTGGAAGACGGCTGCGCGCTCGGCGACGGGGATGCCGGGCCCTGAGTCCTGTACTTCAATGCACGGCGTGATGCCGTCGCTGGAGGGGTAGGCGCTGATTTTTACAATCCCGCCGGAAGGGGTGAACTTGATTGCATTTCCCAGCAGGTTGGTCAGCGCTTCAAATAGCAGCGCTCGGTCGCCTACCAGCGTGGGTAATGTGTCGTGCAGGTCCAGCAGCAGGGTGATCTGGTCTTCTTCGGCCAGTGGCAGGTAGAAATCATGCAGTTCCTGCAACAGTGGTTGCAGCTCCAGCTCAATGAACGCCGAACGTCGCTGGCGGTCTTCCAGTTCCGAAATGCGCAGCAGCCCGCGGAAACGCGCCATCAGCGTGTCTGCTTCACTGATGACCTGGGCAATCTGGGTGGAATGGGGCGAATCGTGTGCTGATTGCTGCTGAATGCGATAAAGCTGGGCGCGCAGCCGGGTCAGTGGCGTGCGCAGGTCATGGGCGATATTGTCGCAGACGCCCTTGACCTCGTTCATGAGCTTTTCGATACGGTCGAGCATGGCGTTGACGATCACCGCCAGCATGTCCAGCTCATCACGCCTGTTCGAGACCGGCAGTCGGCCAGCCATGTCGCCGGCGATGATTGATTCGGCGCTGGCCTGAATGGCGCGTATGCGGCGCAACGGGCGGCGGCGCAGCAAATGCCAGCCGGCGACCCCGGGAATAATGGTCAGAGAGATGCCCCACAGCAAGGCATGCAGGATCAGAGTGCTGACGGCAAGCAACGAGCCATTCTCGCGCACCAGTACCAGCCAGCGCCCGTCGGACGTTCGGTTGACTATCGCATCACAGCTGCCTTGCGGCAGGCCCGGGTCATCCGATTCGATGCAGTCGCTCAGTACATGGATCTGGCCGTCGATGGGCAGATTTTTCGGCACACGGGTGATGGGGCCTGCCACGGGACGAAAGTTTCGGTCGAACAGGCCATAGGCGTCCACTGCGCGCGTATCGAAGGTCATGCTGGTGGCCAGAGCATCAACCAGGGCCTGGCCTTCAAAGCGCGAAAACAGCTGCTGGCGGTGAGTGAGTGACTGGCGGGCGAGGTTGTCCAGGTAGGAGTTGACCTCCCAGTAGAGGACGCCCAGCAGCATCACGCTCCAGGCGACAAACAGGGAGCTGTATAGCGCCAGTAATCGGCTTGTTGAAGATCGCCAGCCCTTAGACGGGTTCGGCAATAACATAACCTGAACCTCGCACGGTCTGGATCAGCTGTGCGGTGCCAGGTTGGTCTATCTTCTTGCGCAGACGGCCAATGTGCACGTCGATCAGGTTGGTGCCCGGATCAAAGTGATAGCCCCAGACTTCCTGGAAAATCATCATGCGGGTGATGATCTGGCCGCTGTTACGCATCAGGAACTCCAGCAGCTTGAACTCGGTGGGCAGCAGGGTCAGCGGCTCACCGCCACGGCAGGCTTCGCGGCTGATCAGGTTCAGTTCCAGATCAGCGACCTGTAGCACTGTCTTGCCCGCGCTGACCGGGTTGCTGCGGCGCAGGAGCACTTCGACACGCGCCGCCATTTCGTCGGAAGCAAATGGTTTGGGCAGATAATCATCCCCACCTGCACGCAGCCCGCGCACCCGCTCGTCCACGTCGGAAAGAGCGCTGATCATCAGGATTGGCGTGGCGATACCCTGGGCGCGCAGATGGGTGACGATGGTCAGACCATCCATCTCCGGAAGCATGCGGTCCAGAGTAATCAAGTCATAATCGCCGCTCACTGCACGTGCAAGACCGTCACGGCCGTTGTCCACCCAGTCCACTTCCAGTCCGTGGTTGCTGAGTTCGGTCACGATTTCCTTTGCTGTGATGGCATCATCTTCGATTGCCAGAATTCGGGTCATGGTCCCTGCCTGAATAAGTGCGTTCAAAAACTCATTCTGCCTTTAAAAGCCACTGCGCTTCCTGAAAGAAAGTTTAATGATAGGGATCATATGTCATTCTGCATGCTGATATCCGCGTCCTTGAGCGTTTGCTGCTGCTTTTCCCGGCGGCTTTTTTCTGCCTTGTCCTGACGATCGCGTTCCAGTTTGGCGGTCGTGTCTTTTTCGCTGCGGATCTGTGCATGGCTGATCAAGGCAAAGATAAAGCTGCCACCAATGATATTGCCTGCCAATGTAGGACCGGCAAAGGTAAACCAGAAATCCTTCCAGCCCAGCTCTCCGGCAAATACCAGATAGGACACTTCGGCCGAGCCCACGACAATGTGCGTGAAGTCCCCGAGCGCCATCAGGTAAGTGATCAGAATGATAATGGCGATCTTGGCATTTTCCATGGATGCAATCATCCAGACCATGGTCGCGATCATCCAGCCGGACACGATGCCCTTGGAAAACATCTGACTGACGTCGTTTTCCATGACCTTGTGGCCAATCTCCAGAAATGCCTTGTCTGTACTGGTGTCGAAAATCGGCAGATTGAGCATGACATACGCCACCAGCAGCGTTCCTGCGAGGTTGCCCGCCAATACCACACCCCAGAGCCGAAACAATCGACCGATGTTGGCCAGGTTCAACTTGCTCATGACCGGCAGCACGGCGGTAATAGTGTTTTCAGTGAACAATTGCTGGCGCGCCAGGATGACCGCGAGAAACCCGGCCGAATAGCCAAGGCTGCTGATTACGTGACTGCCGGGTATGCCTTCCAGCCGCGACTTGAACAGCCCCATCGCCATCAACGACAGGCCCATCGTCAGCCCGGCCGCGAGCGCCGACCACCACAGGGCGGCAACACTGCGCTCCAGTTCGTGATCGCCCTGAATACGGATGGTTTCGTGCAGCACCGCCGCGCGGGGCGGCTGGTTCTCATCAATCTCGCGCTCTTCCTCGGCTGACAGGCCGGGGGTCTTGCCGTCTACTTCGTGATCCATACAACATCCTCAGCGCCAGTGATGAAAGGGACCGGCAAGGGCATTGCCGGTCCGATGGTTCAGACAGGCGCCGCGCGCGGTCGTTCGCTAACAGCGGGACGTATCAACGATTGTTTGCGCCGGTTGCAGGGTGCGCCCGTCTAGCCCAGCAGATCTGAGCTTTGCACGCGTTCTACACCCATGCTCAGGAGGGTCTTCCAGGCATTCTCCAGCGAGCCGTTCATGTCGATGGCGCGACAGCCATCTTCGATGACATACGTATTGAAACCGGCACTGCGTGCATCCTGAGCAGACCAGGCGACGCAGAAATCCAGCGCCAGACCGACCACGAATACCGTGTCGATGCCGCGCTCTTTCAGATACCCGGCCAGTCCTGTGCTGGTCGTGCGGTCTGCCTCCAGAAATGCCGAATAGCTGTCGATATGCGTATTGCAGCCCTTGCGCAGGATCAGTTGTGCGTGAGGCAGGTCAAGATCAGCGTGCAACTGCGCACCGTGGCTGCCTTGCACGCAATGGTCCGGCCACAGGGTTTGCGGGCCGTAGGGCAGGGTGATGCTCTCGAACGGCAGGCGCTGAGCGTGGCTTGAAGCAAACGAAATATGCCCGGCAGGATGCCAGTCCTGCGTAATGATCACTTGGGCAAAACGCGCGCCCAGACGATTGATCAACGGCAGCAACGCGTCGCCGTCAGCCACCGCCAGTTGTCCGCCGGGCATGAAGTCGTACTGCATGTCGATCACCAGCAAAGCACAATGCGGGTCGGCGGGCTTGTTGGAAAGAGGCATTGTCGGTTCTCTTGTCAGGTGCGATGAGCGCCAGTTTGCCTGTTTGTCCCCACGGTTGCGAAGTGTGATGCGCAGCATGGGCAAAAGATATTTTTGCGAATTTGTATCAGGTGTTAATACGAATCTGTACTATTCGCGAAAAATCCTGCCGGGTCCCAAGAGGCCTGGTTTCTTGCCAAGGGCTGCACGTCGATGCGTCGTACTCTCGTTTCACTTTGCGTCATTCAAGCGATCTCTCAAGCCGCCTGGGCTGACCAGGTTACTGCCGGGCAACCTTCCGTAGAGTTGCAGAATATCGACATCCAGGGCGCTGCCAATGCCGAAACGGCGCAAGGGCCGGTCGAAGGCTATCGGGCCACACGCTCCGCCAGCGCCACGCGCACCGATACCTCGCTGCATGAAACGCCACAGTCCGTCAGCGTTGTGACCCGCGACGCGGTAGAAGACATCGGTTCCACACGATTGCAGGACGCTCTGGACTACGCGGGTGGCGTCGGGCGGGCCAACAACTTCGGCGGTCAAGGGCTGACTACATTCACGGTGCGCGGTTTTACCACCGGCGAGTTCTATCGCAACGGCTTCCCGATCAATCGCGGCTATCCGAACATGCCGGATGCCAACACCATCGAGCGCCTTGAAGTGTTGCGCGGTCCGGCCACCACGCTGTACGGCCGGGGCGATCCGGGCGGCACCTTCAACGTGGTCTCCAAGCAGCCACTGGCCGAGCGCAAGGTCACGCTGGGCAGCCAGCTCAATGATCAGGGCATGAAGCGCGGCACGCTGGACGCGTCCGGTCCGCTGGATGACGAAGGGCGTTTCGCCTATCGCCTCAACGTCGTGGGCGAAGGCGGCGATACCTTTCGTGATCACGTCGAGACCGAACGCTATGGCGTGGCTCCGGTTTTGAGCTGGGAGGTCAACGACGTCACGCGCATTACCTTCGAAGGCGACTTCATGCGCAACAATGCACCGCTGGATCGTGGCCTGACGCGTTATGCCAACCAGGCGAGTACCGCCTCGCGCGATACGTTCTTCGGTGAGAAGAGCGTGGGCAAGCTGCATAACGACAACAACATGGCTCAGTTGCGCTTCGACCATGACCTCAATGCCGACTGGAAGCTGGGTGGCGGCGTCCAGCTTCTCGACGGTTCCCTGCAAGGCAATGCCATCGAGGCCAACGGCCTGGCGGCAGATGGTCGCACCCTCGGGCGCAACTTCAACTATCGCAAGCTGGAATGGACAGATCGCGATGTGCAGTTGAACCTGACCGGGCACTTTTCCGTCGGTGGTTTCGACCACACGCTGCTGACCGGGGTCGAGTATGAGGATTATGACTACAAGTCGATCATCCAGCGTTCCAGCGGCGCCGTCGGTGCCTACCCGATAGACATCTTCAACCCTGTCTATGGTCAGGCCCGGCCAGCACTTACCCGGACCACGACCCACGACAAGGAAAACCTCAAGACCTGGGCTGCCTTCGTGCAGGACCAGGTGGCGTTGACCGAGCGTCTGAAGCTATTGGGCGGCGTTCGTCTGGAACGTTTTGAACATGATTACGATTCCTTCCTGCCTGGCACCAGCAGTTGGACCGCCAGCGATAATGCCGTCACACCGCGTGTTGGCCTGAGCTACGACCTGACCGACACCATCGCTGTCTACGCCAATACCGCACGTTCATTCAAACCCAACAGCGGCGCGAGCCGGCTGGGTGGCGGCTTCAAGCCGGAAGAGGGCAAGTCTTACGAAATCGGCACCAAGTGGGAAGCGCTGGAAGGCCAGTTGAGTGTTGATGCGGCGATCTACCAGATCGAGAAGCGTAACGTGCTGACCACCGACCCGGTTGATTCCACATTCAGTGTAGCGGCAGGCGAAGTGCGCAGCCGTGGCCTGGATCTCAACGTGGTCGGCAACCTGACGCCCGAATGGCGGATGATGGGCAGCTACGCTTACGTCGACGCCGAAGTGACCAAGGACAACACCCTGCGCTCCGGCACACGGTTGATGAACATCCCTGAGCAGACCTTCAGCCTGCTCAACGTCTACGAGTTTCAGGAGGGTGCCTTGCGCGGCCTGGGTCTGGGCGGCGGCGGTCGTTATGTCGACCAGCGCGCCGGGCGCACCGCCAATGTCGCCTTTTCGATGGACAGCTACACCGTGTTCGACCTGCTGGCCTACTACAAGGTCAACCAGCACGTGAAGCTCAACCTGGACCTGAAGAACGTCTTCGATACCGAGTATGAGGAAGGTGCGTTTGGCAACGTCTATGCGTATCCGGGGGCGCCGCGGACGGTGCAGGTGGGGATTGCTTATACGTTGTGATGGTGCAAGTACCTGAGATGCAAAGCCTGGCCCTTTGAGGGTCAGGTTCAGCAGCGTGTGTGATGGATACCGGACCCTGATCACGCGCCGTATTGAATCATAAGAACTGATCTGACTTTGAAAAGCCGGCACGGCGGCGAAGTTTGCCATCCTGGAACTGGTCCTTGCCAGGTAGAATGTCCGCTCCGGCTGCTTTGAGAGCGGTCATATTATCCTGCAAGGCTTTGGTGGCTTCGTCCTTTTGCTGGAACGTGTTTCCTACCAGAAATTTGGCGTTACCCACTTCGCCAATCTGGAATTTATAACCAGCCTCTCGCAGTGCCTTGATCTGTTTTCCGAGCCGGGAGGAGGCTTCGCTTTCCCTGGCGTACACATGAAAACTGCCAATCAGGGCAGGGTTGCCTTCGCCATTGGCGGCCTTTAATTGATCGGCAAACTTGACCAGGCCGCTTTGCGGGCCAGCAGTCAGGCCACCTCCCCAGTTGCTGTCCTCGACAACAATAGTTCCTTTATAGCCGGAATTGCGCGCGGCTTTAATTAATGTGGTCTGCATGTCAGCCCAGTCCTGACTGGCGCTTTTGCCGCCCTGATTGAAAGTGTCCAGTACGAAACTGGTACGACTGCCAAACTTTTTGACCACATTACTGATGTCGGCCGAGGCCTGCTTCAACTTTTCTCCGGTCAGCACGTTTCCGCCACCCTGGTTCGCATTGTCGCGAAAGGTGAACTGAACTTTCACACCCTGTTTGTCTCCTTCGCTAAGCAATGCCCTGAGCTTATCCATCTGCCTGGCGTTCTTGATCTGATCATGCGTCATCTGGAAGCGTAAGGTCCCGCCTCCAATCGTTTTCAGGTCCTGAATCATCTTCGTGGCAGCAGCAGGTGTGGCGATGTCATCAGGATTGGCGTTGGCTCCCCCGCGCGCGACGGTCTGGGCAGCTTTGGCTGCCTCTGAAGAAGCGGCCTTTTCTGCTTCCTTGGCTTTTTTTTCTGCGTCCGAAAGGGCCGTGCTGTCCTTCACCGCGGCCACTTCGCTGCCAACAGCCTTTGTGTCGTTCTGGCTGACAAGCGCTTTTTGACTGGCAAGCAGAGCCGTGTCTGACGAGGAATCTTCGCTCTCCAGTGACCGGGTATTTCGGCTGAGCATCATTCTTGTATAAACAGGGGACGCTTCCGGTGTCTCGGCGGAGCGGCTGTCGGAGGCCGTATAGGTGTCGAGTTTCGCCTGCTTTTCAGGGTTCGCCTCAGTAACGCCAGCGTCCACGGCCCGCGTGGTTCTGTATGCCGTTGCAGGCTTTTCACTGGTGGCCGTGAGGGGGTCATAGGACCTGGCGGTATGGATGTTCATCGAATGTCTCTGTGGGCTCTTTGCGAAAAGTGGTTGCGCTCGGTGAAGCAGAAAAATGAGTCGCCAGGGAAGCGATAACGTATTGAATGACAGTGTTCATCTTGATGATTGGTGACGTTTCGATGACGCTTTTATTAGTGTTTCGCTTTTTTTGTTTTTTTTAGATGGTTTTTTGGCGAAATTGTACTTTAGTGTATCTGAATTGTATCTGGCGGCGAGGAGGTTTTCCTACATAGAGCGTGTAGGGCAACAAAAAGCCTGATGACTGATTTTTTAGCTTTTTCTTAGAGGGTGGCGGTCATCGACGCTCAACAAGGGTTTGCTATCTGGATCGTCGTTTTAAAATAGCCACGCGAACGTTGGCATGCTTTGCTGTCATGGTTTTGTTGGTCTTGGGATTGGGTATTTTCAGCCTGGCACAGTTGTCCAGTATTCGTGCCAAAGGCCTTGAGATCGAAAACGACTCATTGCCCGGAATTGCCTTGGGCGACGCCATTGCTCTAGCGTTTTCAAACACACGCTACGACGTAATGAAAATGTTATCCGCTCGCAGTGCCGATCAACTGGTTCAGGCGCGCGATGAATTAATGCAGCGCGAATCAGTGTTCGCAAAAGCCATAGATGCGTACCAGCCTTTCATCGATTCACCGGGCGAGCGGGAGTTGATTGAGGGCGTGGGCAAGACGTTTAAAGACTACGCGTGCCATGCCGAACAGGTTCACGCACTGATCACGGTAGGCCAGGAGGACGCAGGTCGTCTGCTGGCCTGGACCTCAGAAACACGCTGAGCCATGTCGGGCAGGCGGCGGGACAATTGTTCACGGCGACCGAAGAACTGAACATATTGATGCGCGATAACAACGCTGACCTGCGTGTACAGAATAGCGAAATAGAGATGTCTGCCGCTGCGGTGACCGAGATGAGCCAGGCGGTACAGGAAGTCACGCGTAATGCTGTTTCCACTTCAGAAGAGTCAAAGGCGTCTGCTCGTGCTGCGCAAGAAGGGCAGGGTGCACGTACAACAAGGCACCCAGGGCACCGTAGCGGCATTGTCGCTAAGCCGCGAGCAGGCGCATCGCACCAAAGCGCAGGCAGAACTGGCCAACGCAGCGTTGGCCTCTATCGCCAACTCGGTGATGATCATTGATGATCGCAACCTGGTAATCGCCAGCGCCTGCGAAGAGCAAACGCAAGTCGCCCGCGAGGTCGACAACAACCTGGTGCGCATTCGGGACCTGGCGGCCCAGTCGGCAGCTCGCGCGGACAAGACCACCAGCGCAAGTCAGCTACTCGCAGAGCTTGCCAACGGCCTGAACGAAAGGTTGAGGCATTTTCAGTTGTAGCAGGCCAGAGCCTCGGCGCAGGCGCAGTGTCGTTATGTTGCAGGACTCGTCACCCAAACACCCGAATCGGCGACCCCGCATGCCAGGCCTGAATGTCTTCGATCATCTGCCCATAAAAGGTCCGGTAGTTGTTTTCGGTGACGTATCCGATATGCGGTGTTGCCAACACGTTGTCCAGCATGCGGAACGGGTGATCGGCGGGCAGCGGTTCGATGTCGAACACGTCCAGCGCGGCGCCGGCGATGTGGCGTTGTTGCAGGGCTTTGATGAGCGCAGCCTGATCGATGATTGGGCCGCGGGACGAGTTGATCAGGTAGGCGCTCGGTTTCATCCAGCCCAGTGCCTCCGCGTCCACCAGGCCACGGCTGCGGTCGCTGAGTACCAGGTGCACCGCCTGTTCGAACAGTTGCTGTTTGCTGACGTACGTGACGCCCGATTCGGCAGCGGCTTCGGGTGTTAGATTCTGGCTCCAGGCAATGACCTGCATGCCGAACGCCTGACCGTAGCGGGCAATCCATTTGCCGATACTGCCCAGCCCGAGAATGCCCAGGGTCTTGCCGTGCAGGTCGCTGCCCAGCCCGACCTGCCAGTTGCCTGCACGCAAAGAGTTGGCCTCGGCCACCAGATTGCGGGTGATGCCCATGATCAGCGCCCAGGTCAGTTCCGGTGCCGCTTGTTTATAGCTTTCTGTTCCGCACACCACAATGCCGTGGCGCTTGGCCGCAGGGATATCAATCGCCGCATTGCGCATGCCGCCTGTGACCAGCAATTTGAGCGCAGGCAGTTGGCTGAGCAGTGCCTCATCGAACAGGGTTCGCTCGCGCATCAGGCAAATGATGTCGAAGCCTTGCAGCCGTTGCACCATGGTTACGGTGTCGGCCGGGAAGTCGTGCAGAAAGCTGATGTCGCCCGCGGAGTCGAGCACCGACCAGTCCACCACATCGCTGGCTATGTTTTGCCAATCATCGAGCACTGCGATTTTCAACGGGGTCATTGTCTGAAGGCCTCTTGACGGGTTTGTATGAAACCGAGCACTAATTGAACAGGCTGGCAGCGATATTAATCGAAAAGCCCAGAATCGCGGTGTTGAACACAAAGCAGATCAACGACTGACCAAGCACAACCTTGCGCATTTCGCGGGTCGCGACGCCGACATCGGAGGTCTGTACCGCAACGCTGAGGGTGAACGAAAAGTACAGAAAGTCCCAGTAGTCAGGGTGCTTTTCTCCGCCGACAAACGCCAGCGCGGGCTCCTTGCCTTTCCAGGTATAGAACATGCGTGCGTAATGCAGGCTGAAGATCACCCCGATCATCAGCCAGGAACCGATGACGGTAAGACCGGTAAAGGCGTGATGGAGCATTTTGGCGTCGCTGGACAGGCCCTTGCTGCTCGCGACTTCGAAGATGATCGCCGCCAGACTCGCCAGTGCCGCCACGCAGACCGTTACCAGAATGACGCCCGCGTTTTCGTCTTCCATCATCGCGACTCGGCGGACATCGTCGGCATTGCTGCGCAGTGTGCGAACGAAAATAAGGATCAGATACAGCCATACCCCTGTGTCCCAGCCGGTCAGCAGGCTCTGCGTGAGTGTTGCGTGGGGGATCAGCCAGGCCCAGGCAATGCCGGCGGTGAGGCCAACCAAAGCTGCGAGCGTCAGGCGAGGGCGGGTGCGGGCAAGATGGCTCATGCGGTCTAGTCGTTACAGGAGATTACGAGACAGTAGCATGCCCATTTTGCATGCCAAGCCGGATTTGAAAAAAACGGCGCGCAAGGGGGTTGCGCGCCGTGTGCCAGCCAGATTGTCAGCAGGCGGCGAGTGGTTTTTTAAGCTGGTTCAACGCATCAGGCAAGGCTGCTTGTTGTTGAATTTCCAGTCCGGGATCAGAAACTGCATGGCCACTGCGTCATTGCGTGCGCCCAGGCCCATGCCTTTGTAGCGTTCGTGAGCCTTGGCCAGCTGGTCCATGTCCAGCTCGACGCCCAGCCCCGCCTGCTTGGGCACGTCGACCTTGCCGCCGATAATCTGCAACGGGGCCTTGGTCAGGCGCTGGCCGTCCTGCCAGATCCAGTGGGTATCAATCGCCGTGATGTTGCCCGGCGCCGCAGCGGCAACGTGGGTGAACATCGCCAGAGAAATATCGAAATGGTTGTTGGAATGCGAGCCCCAGGTCAGACCCCACTCGTTGCACATCTGCGCCACACGTACCGAGCCCTGCATGGTCCAGAAGTGCGGATCAGCCAGTGGAATGTCCACCGATTGCAGTTGAATGGCATGGCCCATTTCCCGCCAGTCGGTGGCGATCATGTTGGTGGCCGTCTTCAGCCCGGTGGCGCGGCGGAACTCGGCCATCACTTCACGACCGGAAAAACCGTTTTCCGCTCCGCACGGGTCTTCGGCATACGCCAGCACGTGATGCTGATCGCGGCACAGGCGGATGGCTTCCTTGAGCGACCAGGCTCCGTTGGGGTCAAGCGTAATTCGCGCATCGGGAAAACGCTCAGCCAGCGCCGTGACGGCTTCGATCTCTGCGTCACCGCTCAGTACGCCGCCCTTGAGCTTGAAGTCCTGAAAGCCGTAACGCTGGTGCGCAGCTTCAGCCAGACGGACCACCGCCTGCGGAGTCAGCGCTTCTTCATGACGAATGCGGAACCAGTCATTATCGGCGTCGGGCTCGCTGCGGTAGGCCAGGTCGGTTTTGCGCTGGTCGCCGACATAAAACAGGTAGCCGAGCATCTCGACCTGATCACGTTGCTGACCTTCGCCCAGCAATGCAGCAACCGGTACGTCCAGGTGCTGACCAAGCAGGTCGAGCAGGGCGGCTTCCAGCGCGGTGACAGCGTGAATGGCAATGCGCAGGTCGAAGGTCTGCAGGCCGCGGCCGCCCGAATCGCGATCGGCGAAGGCTTTGCGTGCCTCATTGAGGATCTTCTGGTAAGTGCCGATGCTGCTGCCGACCACCAGCGAGCGTGCGTCTTCCAGCGTCTGGCGGATCAACTCGCCACCCGGCACTTCGCCGACGCCGACATGCCCGGCATTGTCCTTGAGTATCACGATATTGCGGGTGAAGTAAGGGCCATGCGCGCCGCTGAGGTTGAGCAGCATGTCGTCATGGCCAGCCACTGGCACTACCTGCATCTCGGTAATGACAGGGGCCTTGCTGGTGATGTTGGCTTGTTGAATGTTCATAGCTGATCCCGTAAAAAAATATGGCCTGTAATGGCGTCGCTTCGAACCTGCATCAATGCGTGGCCGGGGTATGGATGGCGGCTACCGGCGTCGCGCCTGGCTTGGGCGTATTGCGCGCAGCGAAGACGATGATCGCGGCAATGATCGATGTGACCGTCAGGCCATACAGCCCGCCCTGGATCGAGCCGGTGTGCTCTTCCAGCAAGCCGAAAGTGGTCGGTGCCACGAAGCCACCCAGGTTGCCCACCGAGTTGATCAGCGCAATGACCGCCGCAGCGATACGTGCATCCAGATACGCTTGCGGGATGGGCCAGAACAGCGACGAAGCCGACTTGAAACCCAGTGCTGCAAAGCAGATGGCAACGAAGGCGAAGATCGGGCTGCCAGTGGTGGACATGAACATCCCGGCAGCGGCAATCAGCAGCGCAATCGCTACCCACGCCTGCTGGCGCTTCCACTTGGCGGACAGCGTGGCGAAAGCGTACATGCCGATGATCGACAGCAGCCATGGAATGGAGTTGAACATGCCGACTTCAAAGTCAGTCAGGCTGCCCATTTTGCGGATGATGCTCGGTAGCCAGAAGGTCGCTGCGTAGATGGTCAACTGAATGAAGAAGTAGATCAGGCAGAACAGAATGATCTGGCTGTCCTTGAGCAACTTGCCGATGGAGGCTTTGACTGGCGTCGCCGCTTCGCGGGCAGCCTGTTCGGCATCGATGGCGCTGACCAGCGCGTCCTGTTCTTCGCGGGTCAGCCATTTGGCGTCGTGCGGTTTGGAGTCCAGCCAGAACCAGACGAAGAAGCACAGGCCCACCGAGAACATGCCTTCGATGAAATACATCCACTGCCAGCCTTTCATTCCGAAACCGGTGATCTGCAACAGCAGGCCTGATAACGGTCCCGAAATCAGCGAAGCGATGGCCGAGCCGCTGAGGAAAATGGCAATTGCCTTGCCGCGCTCAACCCCGGGCAACCAGCGGGTGAAGTAGTAGATCACGCCTGGAAAGAAGCCTGCCTCGGCCACACCCAGCAGAAAACGCAGGATGTAGAAGTGGGTTTCGTTCTGGATGAAGGCCATGCAGGCAGCAACGATGCCCCAGGTGAGCATGATCCGCGTCAACCAGATACGTGCGCCGACTTTCTGCAGCAGGATGTTGGAAGGGACTTCGAAGAGGGCATAACCGATGAAGAACAGTCCGGCACCCAGGCCATAGGCAGCAGCACCGATACCCAGGTCATGCTCCATGTGCGAACGCACAAAGCCGATGTTCACCCGGTCGATGTAGTTGACGATAAACATGATGACGAAAAGCGGCAGGACGTGACGTTTGACCTTCGATACGGCTGAACTCAGAACCGAATCAGTGCCGTCGGCCATCCTGGAATTGGATGTGCTCACAGTTGAATCTCCCACTCGTTGTTTTTATGCGGGTATGTGCGAAGTGTGTCCCTCGCATTGTCGGTCATCATACAAGTAAAAAAGGCTTGTGCAATCCCCTGATGCTGATGATTTGGACGATTGGGAAAGTTTTTCTGGATGCAGGTACATGCGCAGGGTGCGTCAGTATGACGATGTTAATTTAACATTTTTACCCATTGATTGCTGGGTATCAGCCTTTTTTATGAGCCGGGTACGACCTATTCACGGGCCGTTTCTTTCAAGCTGTGCTATTGAAAAAAACGCTTCGAGGTAAATCAAGAGCTTTGACAGTGACAGATAGCTTGTAATACAAGTAAGACAACTGCGCAGGCCGATGCCACCGGCCTTTTTGCGCACTCAACCTCACATTCGCGCTGTCATGAACGTGATACGGCAGCCCGACCAGACAAGTCAGGATTCATTCGCCATGCAAGAGCCTGTCAGCGCAGCGCCCAAACGTCGTCAGCACAGCCTGGCCACCGATCTGGTCACCGAACTGAGCCAGCGTATTTTGCTGGGCAAAATCGCACCCGGTCAGAAGCTGCCTTCCGAAAACCAGATCGTTCGTGAGCACGGCGTCAGTCGCACTGTCGTGCGCGAGGCCATTTCCAAGTTGCAGGCGTCAGGGCTGGTGGTGACCCACCACGGTATCGGTACGTTTGTGCTGGAGCGCAGTGACCAGACCGGCCTGCGTCTGAAGGTTGAAACCGTTTCACGGGTGCGCGATATCATCGAACTGCGTATTGGCCTGGAAACCCAGGCCGTCGCGCTGGCGGCTGTGCGCCGCACCGATGAGCAACTGGCGGCCATGCGTCAGGCACTGGACGATTATCAGGATCTGCTGGCCAATGACGACAGTTGTGTGGAGGCCGACAAACGCTTTCACATGCTCATCGCCGAAGCCACCGGCAACCCGTACTTCATGGAAATCATGCAGCACCTGGGCAGCGCGATCATTCCGCGTAGCCGCATTGCGTCAAGCGAGCGGGCGGGCAATAACCTCGCGCATCAAGGCTATCTGGCCAACCTTGAACACGAAGCACTGCTCAGCGCTATTCGCCGCAAGGACCCGGATGCAGCGCGTGCGGCGATGTGGACGCACCTGAGCAACAGCCGTGAGCGACTGGTGCCGCTGGAGTAAGAGCCTTTGAGTTTTACTGTGTTGCATTCAGCACGCCGAGCATCACTTGGGTTTGCCACTCGAAATACGGGTTGAAGGTCAGGCGTGCGTGGATCTTGCCCGGTTCGGTATAGCCCCAGTCCGAATACCACACCGGCTCGCCCGCCATGCATTTCGCGGTGTCCGGTGTGCTCTGGCCGTTCCAGCAGATGCGCTGGCTACCGGATACGCCATAAAGCGGGTTATCCGCTGAAAAAAGCAGGCCCATGTGGGAAAAGCGGCTGATGCGGTATTCCGGCAGGTAGTCCTTGCGCACCTCGACGCGCGGCGTATTGGCAGCGCGGGCGGGCAGGTCGCCGTACCAGATCAGGCGACTGGCGGGGTTACTGAAGCGCTGGCTGAAATTGTCCAGCACGTAATCAGTGTCGAGTACCGAGTCGTGCTCGGCGATGGCGATGAACACCGGCTTGTCATAGCGACGTTGATGCAGGCGGTCCTGAGTCAGCGCGCTGCTGCGATAGAACTGGGCGAAACCGTTGGTGGGCATGTTCATGTAACGAACCGGCGTCTGCATCGGGCGCAGGCCGTCGTTGGGGGCGGCAAGCCACGGCCTGGCCCAGCCGATCCACGGGGTCAGCCAGGCATAGCCGCTGTTGGAACGAAATGCCGGCGAGAACAACACCAGCCCGGCAATTTCTTCGTGGTCATAGGCGTAATAGAGCACCAGATTGGCCCCGGTTGAAAAGCCCCCCAGATAGACTTTCGGCACCTCGCGGCTTAGCTGTTGGGTCTGCTCTCGCACCACCTGCTGCCACTGCTCCAGGCGCACTTCGAGCATGTCTTCGGGCCTGGTGCCATGCCCCGGCAGCAGCACAGTCCTGACCAGATAGCCCTGATCGGCGAGTTTCTGTGCCACGTCATTGAATGACCACGCTGAGTCACCCAGCCCGTGCACCAGCAGAACGCCGCCTTTAGGCGTTCCAGTCGGGGTCCATTGGCGCGGCGCGTTCCAGCCCAGTTCGGCCTCATGGTCGGCGGTCTGGAAGTTGCGTTGCTTGCGGATCAGTTCAATGGTTTGTTGACGGTAGTCTTCAAAACGCTGCGTCGGTGCTTCGCTTTCCGCCATTGAGGTGCAGGCTTGCAGGGTCAATAGCGAGAGCAGACTGGCGAGTCGGGATTTGATCAAAAGGGGCCTGTGCACGTGTGTGGAAATTCAAAAGGTCGACGCGGGCACTCTGCCATGTACGTCGCGCCGGTGACCACTTTCAGGCACACTCGGGCGTTCTATAACTTCAACAAAATGTATCCATATGCCTAACCATTGCAAGCCTTGCCACGCGTCTGGAGCTTTTCATGTTCGCCCTTGATCGGGCGCTGGCCCAGGACATTGTCGACCGGGCCATGGCCATTCTGCCCTACAACGTCAATGTCATGGACTACCTGGGTATCATCATCGGCAGTGGCGACCCCGAGCGCTTGTGTACCCGTCATGAGGGCGCGCAGCGGGTGCTGGCCAACCGGCAGGTGGTGGAAATTGATTCGCAGGCGGCGTTGCAGCTCGGTGGCGTCAAGCCGGGGGTCAATCTGCCGCTGATGCTTGACCATCAATTGGTCGGCGTGCTCGGCATCACCGGCGAGCCCGACGAGGTCCGGGTGTACGGCGAGCTGGTGAAGATGACCGCCGAGATGCTTATGGAACACCGTCGTCAGCAGGCTGACCTGCAATGGCGGGCACAGCGCAGCGAAGACCTGCTGGCGCGCCTGCTGCTGCCGGATTGCCCCGATAGCCTGGTGGATGAAGCCCGCCAGCTTGGTTTGCAGCCGCATGTGGCGCGTCAGGTGGTATTGATCCAGTTTGACCAGCAAGGGCAGGTTGCCAGCCAGGTGGCAACCTGGCTTGGCACGCGTTACGCCGACAGCTGGTGCGTGCTGCGCGAGCCCACCTTGTTGTACTGGTGCCGCGCCACTGGCAAGGAACGTGACGATGCGCTGCTGCTCAAGCAGTTCGATGAGCACCGCTGGCCGGTGCTGCGCATGGCCACCGTGGCTCAGTCTGCTGACCTGCCTGCCTTGCGTCATGCCTGTGCGGCGGCGCGGGATCTGCTCGATTACGCCAGTCAGGCTCTGCCGGGGCAACGCTTGCTGCGTCTTGAGGCGTACCGTTTGCCGGTGCTGTTCTGGCGCTACCGCCACGACTGGCTGGCTGAAGACGTCGCCGAGCCGATTGGCCGTTTGCATAACCACGTACAACTGCTTGACACCCTGTGCAAATGGTTCGAGTACAGCGGCGAAAGCCAGGCCTGCGCCGAAGCCCTGGGCATCCATCGCAACAGCCTGCGTTACCGGCTGGAGAAGATCGGCGAGCTGACCGGCTGCGATCCTTACAAGACCAATGACCTGCTGCGTCTGTATCTGGGCACGCAGATGATCACTCGTCACGACTGAACACGGTTTTTGTTCAAATGCCCGATAACGGTTGCCGATCGTTGTGCGAAGGGCTGGCGGCAAACCCGGTGGCGGATGAGAGCATGCGAGCATCGGATATGGAGAACAACAATGAAAATAGTCATCGCCCCCGACTCGTTCAAGGACAGCCTCAGTGCACAGGCCGTTGCCGACGCCATCGCCAGTGGTCTGGCCGAGGTCTGGCCGCATGCCCAACTGATCAAATGCCCGATGGCAGATGGCGGGGAGGGCACCATCGAAGCGTTGCTGGCAGCCTGCAATGGTGAACTGATGAGCGCCCGGGTCAGCGGACCGCTGGGCGATCCGGTCCAGGCTCATTGGGGCTGGCTGGCCGAGAGCAGAACGGCAATCATCGAAATGGCCATGGCCAGTGGCTTGCAATTACTGACGCTGGCACAGCGCGATGCCTGTGTGACCAGCACAGCAGGTACGGGCCAGTTGATCTCGGCGGCACTGGATGCGGGTGCCCGTCGCGTGATTCTGGCCATCGGTGGCAGCGCAACCAACGACGGCGGCAGCGGCATGCTCTCGGCATTGGGCGCACGCTTTCTCGATGCCGACGATCAGCCCTTGCCACCGGGCGGTCTCGCGCTTGCCGATCTGGCCCGTATCGACCTGAGCGGCTTTGATCCGCGCTTGTCTGACGTGTGCGTCGAGATTGCCGCCGACGTCGATAATCCTCTGTGTGGACCGAATGGCGCCTCGCATATCTTCGGCCCGCAAAAAGGCGCATCGCCCGAGCAGGTTGTGGCGCTGGATGCCGCACTTGGGTGTTTCGCCGACCATTCGGCGCGGATCCTCGGTCTGGACCAGCGCAACAGCCCTGGCAGCGGCGCGGCAGGCGGAATGGGCTTTGCTGCCAAGGCGTATCTGAATGCCTCGTTTCGCGCAGGCGTTGAGGTGGTTGCCGAGCTGACCGGGCTGGAGCAGGCGTTGACCGGGGCCGACCTGGTCATCACCGGCGAAGGCCGTTTTGATGCGCAGACCTTGCGCGGCAAGACGCCGCTTGGCGTCGCGCGCGTCGCGAAGCGCCAGCAAGTGCCAGTGATCGTGCTGGCTGGAACGCTGGGCGAAGGCTACGAGCAGCTTTACCCGCACGGCATTGGCGCGGCCTTCGCGCTGGCCAGCGGGCCGATGAGCCTTGAACAGGCCTGTCGCGATGCCAGTCGCCTGCTGCACGACCGCGCGCGTGACCTGGCGCGGCTCTGGCAAATGGCGGCAGGACGCTGAAGGCTGCCCTTCGGGCAGCGCCTTGCACAGGCTCGGTCCAGTTGGCCGATCGGCCTTTTGAGTAAAAAACCTGATTATCACCAGCAATCCTAAAGAATTGTCGGACAAGGACGATACGCTCTCGGTTGTCTGACAACTTGGCGTCAGATACTGCCCTCCAAATACAAAAGAGCACTGGTCATGAATCTACGCACACTCACAATCGCTCGTCGTGCCGGTCTGGGTTTTACCCTGATTTCCCTGTTGGTGGCTTTACTTGGATGGTTCGCGCTGGCACAGATGTCGACCATTCGCCAGAGCGAAGTGGCAGTGGAGACCAATTGGCTGCCCAGCATGCGAGTGGTCAACGATATCCGGGAAATCATGCTGCGTATCCGGACCATCTCCTTGCGCATGGCGCTCGACACCGACCCTGCGAGCATTCCGACCTATCGCGGGCAACTGGACGTACGTCTGGGTGATCTGGACAAGAAGCTGGGCATTCTCAAGACGTTCGTCGACACCCCTGAAGAGAAGACCCTGACTGACCAGTTCATGGTCACCATGGGTCAATACCGCAGCGCGCTGGATCGCTCTTTTGTTCTCGCCGGGCAGGGCGACAGCACCGGTCTGAACAAGCTGCTGCTGGTCGATATGAAGCAGATCGTCGATGGCTCCGGCAAACAGCTCAATGATCTGGCTGATTTCTATGTCACCAAGGTGGATGCCGAAGGCAAGTCGGCCGAAGCCCAGTACGACAAATCGCGTGACATCGTCATTGTCTTTGTCGTTATCGCCGCATTGTGCACCATCGGTTTGGCGCTCTGGCTGACCCGCAGTATCGTGGGGCCGTTGCAACGTGCCGTCACTGCTGCCGAGCAGGTTGCCAACGGCGACCTGACCCATACCATCGAGGTCGACGGCGAAGACGAAGTCACCCGACTGCTGCGTGCGCTGGCAATGATGCAGGTCAATTTGCGTGAAGCCATGCGCCACATCGGCAGCTCGGCTACCCAGCTGGCGTCGGCGGCCACCGAGCTAAACTCGGTCACCGAGGACAGCTATCGCGGATTGAACCAGCAGAATGCAGAGATCGATCAGGCCGCCACGGCGATCAACGAAATGACCTCGGCGGTAGAAGAAGTCGCGCGTAACGCCGTGTCCACGTCGGACGCCTCCACCCAGTCCAGTACCTCGGCACTGGCAGGCCAGACGCGGGTGATCGAGACGGTGCAGTCGATCCAGACACTGACCGACAACGTGCAGGCCACCTCGACACTGGTGCAGAACCTTGCCAATCAGTCTCAGGATATCGGCAAGGTGCTGGACGTGATCCGCTCGATTGCCGAACAGACCAACCTGCTGGCGCTCAACGCGGCCATCGAGGCGGCGCGCGCGGGCGAGTCGGGCCGTGGTTTCGCGGTAGTGGCGGATGAAGTCCGTGCGTTGGCGCATCGAACACAGCAGTCGACGCTGGAAATCGACTCGATGGTCAATGCCATGCGCAGCGTTTCTGCGCAGGCGCTCGACTCGATGAACACCAGCCGCGACCGGGCCGATTCGACGTTGGCGCTGGCCAAGGGCGCGGGCGAGTCGTTGAGTGATATCACATCGTCGATCAATCAGATTTCCGAGCGTAATCTGGTGATTGCCAGCGCTGCGGAAGAACAGGCGCAAGTGTCGCGTGAAGTCGACCGCAACATCGTCAACATTCGCGATCTGTCCATGCAGTCGACTCAGGGTGCCAACCAGATCAGTGCGTCGAGTCATGAATTGTCGCGTCTTGCTGCTGACCTGAATCAGGTGGTCTCACGCTTCAAGGTGTAAAACCCTACATTGATACAGGTTGTGTCCGCTTGCCGACGATCGACCGGGCGCGCATTATGCCCTCGGTCGAAATGACCTCCGGTACAGTCTGGGCACAACCTTATCGAAGGGGGCGGCATCGCGTCATGGATAATAATAATCACACCTTCAGCAGTTGGCTGCGCTCGCCAGCCCATCATCAATGGCTGGCACTGGAAGGCAACCGTCTGTTGACCTTCGCCAAGGCTTCCCGACTCGACAACGGTTTTGGCAGTCTTGATGACTACGGCCGTCTGATGGTCGGCGCCACGGCCGAAACCATGAATACCGCACGTATGACCCACTGTTTTGCCATGGCCCATGCGCAAGGCATACCCGGCTGTGCCGCACTGGTCGATCATGGCATCGCCGCATTGCGTGGCCCGTTGCGCGATGCCGAACACGATGGCTGGTTCAGTGCCGCGCTCGAAGACGGCGGCAAAACCGACAAACAAGCGTATCTGCACGCTTTCGTCGCACTGGCGGCCAGTTCTGCCGTGGTGGCGGGGCGGCCTGGCGCGCAAGCATTGCTGTCCGAGGCCATCCAGATCATCCAGACCCGTTTCTGGAGCGAGCAGGAAGGTGCCATGCGTGAGTCGTTTGCGCAGGACTGGAGCAACGAAGAGGCCTATCGCGGTGCCAACAGCAACATGCACAGCACCGAAGCCTTCCTCGCGCTGGCCGACGTGACCGGCGATGCTCAATGGCTCGACCGGGCGTTGAGCATTGTCGAGCGGGTGATCCATCAACATGCCGGGGCCAACAATTTTCAGGTCATCGAGCACTTCACACAAAACTGGCAACCGCTGCCCGATTACAACCGCGAAAACCCGGCTGATGGCTTCCGGCCGTTCGGCACCACGCCGGGGCATGCCTTCGAGTGGGCACGGCTGGTGCTGCATCTGGAGGCCGCGCGTCGCCACGCCGGGCGTTCAAATCCGGAATGGTTACTGGAGCTGTTTGCCAATGCCTGCCGCTACGGCTGGGATGTCGACGGTGCGCCGGGTATCGTCTACACCCTTGACTGGCAGAACCAGCCAGTGGTCCGTCATCGCCTGCACTGGACCCACTGCGAAGCGGCCGCTGCTGCTGCAGCGTTGCTGCAACGTACCGGCGAGCAACAGTACGAAGATTGGTATCGCCGTTTCTGGGAATTCAACGAGACCCTGTTCATCGATCATGAGCATGGCAGCTGGCGCCATGAGCTGAACCAGCGCAACGAACCAAGTGCTGATATCTGGCCGGGCAAGCCGGACCTTTATCACGCCTATCAGGCCACGCTGTTGCCGGTGTTGCCGCTGGCACCCAGCCTGGCCAGTGCTCTGGCGGGGCATGAGTGAACGGCTGAGCCTGGCATCGGCAATCAGAGCGCAGGGATGCGTTTGTCGCTCAGGCGGATAATCTGCCGGGCCAGGAAACTGCCGGTCAGGATCACGCCGAACAGGCGCAGGGTCTGCATGGCCAGCACGAAGCCGACATCGGCATGAGTATCGATGGCAATAATGGCCATGGTGTCCAGGCCGCCCGGGCTGGTTGCCAGGTACACCGAGAGGTAATCCTTGCCCATCATCACTGCAATCAGCCAGGCCGACAGGGCGCACAGAACGATCAGCAGCAGTGAGGCCAGAATCATCATCGGCAGTCGTCGCCACACGTATTGCACTGTCGGCCGGTCGAAACGCAGCCCTACATAACAGCCGATAGCACCATAGCCAATTGGCAGCAGCCAGTCAGGAATGCTGATCTGCATGACGCCGCTCAGTTGCAGCGCGCCGCCCAGCATCAACGGCACCAGTAAGGCACCCGCTGGCAGGCGCGAGCCCAGTGCTACGCCCGTTACGATCACTGCCAGACTCAGGGCGAGGTCGATCAGGTTCAGGCTATGTAAGGCGGCTGCGGTGCTGTGCAGGTCAGCCCCGGAATCCGGTGCGCCGATGAAATGGCTGACCAGCGCGCCGATGGTGACCACGCAGACCACGCGCACATATTGCATGGTGGCAACGACTCGCGAGTCTGCGCCGTAATCCTCGGACATGGCGACCATCGCCGAAGCTGCGCCGGGCGACGTGCCCCAGGCGGCAGTGTTACTCGGGATTCCGCCAAAGCGCACCAGTACCAGACCCACCGCCGCGCTCAGCACCACAGTCAGGATCGTGGCCAGCAGCATGACGTGCCAGGACTGTAGCGCCGTGAGCAATATGCTGACTGACATGGCATGCGCAATCAGCACACCAACGGTGCCCTGGCCGAGTTGAAACGCCCGCTTGGGCATGCGGATGGTGGCGCCCGACACGCCAAAGCCGATAGCAACCAGCATGGGGCCGAGGAACATCGCAGCAGGCATATTGAACAGTTTGAGCAGTTGACCGGCAGCACCGGCCATCAGGATCAGGCCCGTCCATTGAGTCAACGGGGCAAGGGTGGAAAGTGAAAAGCGTGAAGCGTGAAGCGTGTGACAAGGACGTTCTCCTTGAATCGGGTGGATCACATGCAAACAGTATCGACTTGGCAACCGATCAAGTCTATTTTCTAATAATCATGAATTGATAACTTTGGTTGATAGATATGGACCTGCGCGATCTCACTTATTTTGAAACCATTGCCGAACTGGGCCACCTCGGGCGAGCCGCGGAAAAGCTCAATCGCAGTCAGCCCGCGCTGACAAAAAGCATTCAGCGGCTGGAGGAATCATTCGGAACGCGGCTGTTTCAGCGTGACGGTCGACGCATCAAACTGACCCCGGTGGGTGAGCTGTTGCAGGCACGCGGCAAGGAACTGCAGCAGAGCATTGCCCAGACCCAGCGGGAAGTAAGGGATTTCGCCAGTGGCATGGTGGGCAACATTCGCGTCGGCTGCGCCGCGACGATGGCGGAATACCTGATGCCGAAACTGACCTCGGCCCTGTTACAGCGTACGCCGGATGTCACTTTCAAGCTGGTGATAGGCCAGGATGACCTGTTGCGTGAGTCGCTGCGTTCAGGCCAGCTGGACATGATCATCTGCGCACTGGCACCCGATAGCGAAGACGTCACCAGCTTCGCCATACTCAGGGACGAAGCCGTGGTGGTCGCCAGCAAACACCACCCGATCTTCAAGCGGCGCGGTTTGCGCGTCGGGATTTTCGGTGCGCTGCACACCTATGGCCGGCGGCTCAACTGGCATCCCCACGTCCACCTGTCGGTGACCGCGGGCGGCCTGGATGAGCAGGGCGTCTGGAAAAATCTGTCGTTCCACAAAGAGGCCCTGCGGCGGCGCTGGATGTGGCTGGTGCGCGATTACCTGCTGGGACAGCCGCTTTCGCAACTGACGATGCCGCCGCAGCTGGCCCACATCCACTGTGAAAGCGACTGGCGCCGTTTGATACTGACCGCTGGTGGCCAGCACTGGCACATCCACTTGTCGAAGAAGACGGAAAACGGCCGAAAGACCGTCAATTACCTGGGCCGCTACCTGAAAAAACCGCCGATCTCGGGCAGTCGTCTGGCGCATTACACCTGCGGGGCCACGTTGAGCTTTACCTACCTGGATCACCGCACGCAGACCTATCAGCAGGAAACGCTGAGCCAGGCCGACATGCTGCGCCGGGTGGTCCAGCACATCCCGGAAAAGCATTTCCGGATGATCCGGTATTTTGGTTTTCTGGCCAATCGGGTGTGTGGGAAATACCTGCCGAAGGTGTATGAAGCACTGAAGATGGCGACGCCAGGACCGGTACCAAAGCTGTATTTTGCGCCGATGGCCAAAGCCTTTCTAAACGTCGATCCGTTCCGCTGCGTGCTGTGTGGCGCGCGGATGGTATACACGGCAGCGATCAGCGGGCTGACGGTGCAGGGACTGGTCCTCAACGCTCAGGCGATCGCGCAGATGAGGTACGTGAAGCCCTGACAGGGGGAAGGTGCGTCCGCACCTAGGCTCAGCGGTAAAATAAACTGTGTTAATGCGGATTTATAGGGATTTTCACTGCATAAGTAACGCATCAGCGTCTTCCTACGCATCGCTATGAAGGCATGACGCCTCCTTCACAGCGTCAGGTTCATGCATAGGCATTTTGAAATTCCTATGCATCAAGACCTCATTGAAGATGAGTGACCTCTGCGCGTATCGCTGGGTACTTCCGCCAGTCAGCGTTTCATCACGCAAGTGGCTGGACGCGACCTTTGCTGCCAACGGCCTGCCGCTGCCGACAGTGCAGATCGAGGCGAACTCGATCTCCCTGTTGCCAGGCTTGATTGCTCAAAGCAACCTGCTGAGCTTCATCGCCCGCGAGTCGCTGGAGTTTGGCAAGACCATGCAACACCTGCGTGAAGTGCCACTGGAACAGACCACGCTCAAGCGCACAATCGGCGTGACCCTGCGCAAGGGCGGCTACCTGTCGCCAGCGGCAGAGGGCATGTTGCAGATGCTGCGTGACAACGGCGGGGACTTTCTGGGTTGGGGGTGAGCGCGTGCGTTCAGCTACTCGCCGGGCATGACCTTTAAGCCATTCAGGTACCTTGCCAGTGCCTCGGCACCCAGCTCCACGGTAGAGCTGGTACCCGCCCAGCTACAGGCGAGCATCAGGTTGCGGGGCAAGTCGAAGTCCTCAACCATAAAGCCGTCGCGATCAAACCCGTGTTCATCATGAGAAACCAGTTCGCGCAACGAGGTCACTGGCTCGAAGTACGCCCAAACGGGCTTGTTCAATGCCACCGCCATACCGACTTCAAATGCGCTGCCCGAATCCGGCTCCAGACCGCGAAACACATTCAGGTTGACCAGTACGGCAGAGCAGCGATGAATCATCGCGATATTCATCGAGTAAATCTGCTGCGCAGTTTCATGCGGCGTGCGCCCGAGGGTCACTTCATTGTCGAAGGGGTACAAACCTTCAAGCCCGTGTGCCGAGCATAACGCCTTGAGGTAGCGTCCGTACTCGACGGCGTCGGGCCGGAACACGTCGAAGCCTGCGAGATAAACCAGTGGCGTTTGCATATCCGACTCTTGGCTACAGAGGTTATCCCACTGATTCTAAGGCCGACTGTCTGGCCGCGATACGTGCCATTGATCGGCCGACCGGCGCTCAGCAGGTATTTGAGCTGGAATCTGTACGGATAACCAGTATTCTTGTCCAGTCTGATCATTTTCATGTGAACGCTGGCCTTGAATACTGCTCCTCTCGACAATCCGTTCTATTACCTGGAAAACTTCCGGCAGGTCCTTGCCTGGATTGCCCTGCGCTACGACGACCTGCTCGACGCAGCCGAGCGCCGTTTCATCAGCGAGTTTGCCGAGGCGCCCGTGCGTGCCCAGGGTCTGCTGGTACGCATGGTGATGCGCAAGGGCGTATTGTTTCGGGCCAGCAAACTGAGTTACGTCGAAATCGGCGACCCTCGTGAGGCAGTGCAGCCGCTGCTGGATCGCGGCTGGGTCGTCACCAGCCCGCCACTGGGTTTGAGCGAACTGTTCCAGTTGCTGCGCCGCGACGAGCTGACCCAGTGCTTCAAAGCCCATGCAGTCAAGGGGCCAGAGCGCAAGCAGGCATGGCTGGAGCGCTTGCAGCCGTTGTATGAAGCGCCACAGGCACTTGAGCAATGGCACCCGACGTTGTCTGACGCCGTGTTCGGCCTGAACATCATGCCGCTCTGTGACCGCCTGCGATTGTTGTACTTCGGCAATCTGTATCAGGAGTGGTCAGAGTTCGTGCTGGCTGATCTGGGTATCTACCGCTACGAAAAGGTCGAATTTTCGGTGCAGTCGCGCGTCATCAATCAGCGCGCCGACATCGATGTGTGCCTGCAATTGCATGCCTGTCGAGAAGCGCTGGAAGCCTGCATCGATCTGCATGCGCTGGCCGAACAGGTCATCGCGGTCCAGTGCGGCAATGCGTGGTTGCATATGCGCCGCGCCAAACTGCTGTTTCGCATCGGGCAACAGGCCGAGCGCCTGCAGGACTGGCCTCTGGCGATGGCGGTGTACCGTCAGTCCAGCTACCCCGGCGCGCGTTCGCGGCAGATCCGGGTGCTGGAACGCAACGCCGAATACGCAGCCGCCATGACGCTTGTGCAGCAGGCGCGGAGTGCCCCGGAAAGTGATGCCGAGGTTCAGCATTTGTCGCGCGTGTTGCCACGACTGCAACGCAAGCTCGGCCTGACGGTCGAGCGCAGGCGCGCGGCGCGTATCGTCTCGCGGCTGGACGTGCAGGTTGCGCCATTGGCGGGGGTGAGTGTCGAACGTCTGATACGCCAGCACCTTGAACAAGAGCAGGGTGGGGAAGTGCATTACGTCGAGAATGCGCTGATCAATTCCCTGTTTGGTCTGCTGTGCTGGAAGGCCATTTTCGCGCCCTTGCCTGGCGCATTCTTTCACCCGTTTCACAGTGCGCCCAGCGACCTGTACAGCCCGGATTTCTATCAAAACAGGGTGGCATTGTTCGATGCCTGCCTGATGCAACTGGAGTCAGGTGAATATCTGACGACCATTCGCGAGCATTTTCAAAGCAAATTCGGCCTGCAATCACCCTTCGTATTCTGGGCTGCATTGACGCCGCAGCTATTGGAGCAGGCACTGTATTGCCTGCCCGCTGAGCACCTGCGTCACTGGTTTCGTCGTCTGTTGCAGGATGTAAAAGCCAACCGGACCGGAATGCCGGACTTGATCCAGTTCTTCCCGGAGCAGCGGCGTTATCGAATGATAGAGGTCAAAGGACCAGGGGATCGTCTCCAGGACAACCAACTGCGCTGGCTGGATTTCTGCGCCGAGCATGGTATGCCGGTGGAGGTGTGTTATGTGCAGTGGGCAACTGAACATGCTGCCGACGTCATTGAAGAGCTGGCCTGCCATCAAGGCGCTTTGTGTTCATCCTGACTGTCTTGGTGATTGGCGTCATGCGGTTGTTTCGAGTCATGAGGCTTGTCAGCCGCACTGCCGTTCTTTCCGGGCAGCGGGTCCATGCCTTTGGTGCCGGGGCTTGTGCCTGGCGCGCCGGGACTGGTTCCGTCCACGTTCTTTTCCGTTCCGGTGCCGGGTACTTTCGGACCGTCGCCTACCGGGTTCGTCGGGCCTGTAGAGCCTGCGAATGCGCTTGCGCACGAGAGCGCCAGCAGTGCTGCAAGGCCTAATGCCCCCAATCTATTCCTGATCATGCTGCAACCTCCGTGAGTGCAATGGGGTAGAACGGTGTTACGGGATCTGCCACTGACCCGCGAGCAAAACATGTTGTTCTGCCCGCGTCAGAAGCATAATTACTGAGTCTTGGTTTTTTCAGTAACGTTGCTCTTGTCGTGCGTGCCATGTGCGCCCTTGTCATGATTCATCGACTTTTCGGCAGCCGCTTTTTTGCTGTCTGTTTGCGCGCCAGGAGTTTCGGAAGAGGTGCGGTCCATCGGCTGGGTGTTAGTGCCCGGCAGCTTGGTCGCATTCTTGTTGATTGGCGTTTCAGAGCTGGTCGTCGATTCGGCAAAGGCTGCACCCGAAGCGACGGCCATCAGGCCTGCCAGGGTGAGGGCAGTCAGTTTGGTCTTGATCATGATGCTTACTCCGTTGTTTTAAAGTAGTTCTTTAACGTACGTATATTGGTCATTGGTCATTGGCCAGTGGCCATAGGTGCCGTTGAACCCGACGAACGGTAGCTTCGTGCGACACGCTCCCACCAATGCCGACTCCTTGCGTCGGCGGTTTCAAACCTTTTGCATTCGCTGATTTGCATAGATGTGATGAGCGCTGATGGAAAATTTTTAAGTTGATTTAGCTATAACGTGACCGTCTGGTCATCCCCAACGATTCTTAAAATCATACTTTCTTACATTTTTATAACGCAGATGGCGTTTGGCTATCTATCTAAGGGTGGCAAAAAGCTATTTTGCGCTGTGGGGCATGATTTCGCCGTAAACATTGGGTTCTACAGGGTTTTTCAGCGTCGGCAGCGTAGGAAATCGCCTACAAAAAAGTTCCCTCACCGACACGATTCGTTGGATTGTCATGAAACAGCAACATTTCAGGTTTTAAATCCGCCTCGGGCCTCCTTAACTGGGCCACCACACAATCTCCTGGACTGAGGTATTACCGTGATACTGCTGACTAAAAAACGCTTGTCGCTTCTGATCGCTTCGCTGTGCCTCAGCGGTGTGGCCCATGCGACTGATGTCACAGGTGCTGGTTCGAGTTTCGTCTACCCGGTTATTTCAGCGTGGTCCCAGGACTACAGCAAAACCAAGGATAACCGTATCAACTATCAGTCCATCGGTTCGGGCGGCGGTATTGCCCAGATCAAGGCAGCGACTGTTGACTTCGGTGCATCCGACGCCCCTATGTCCGCTGAGGACCTGCAGGCTGGCGGTCTGGGTCAGTTCCCAAGCGTCATCGGCGGTATCGTGCCGATCGTCAACGTCGAAGGCGTTGAAAGTGGCGAGCTGAAGCTGGACGGCCCAACTATCGCCAAGATCTTCATGGGCGACATCAAGAAGTGGAACGACCCGGCAATCACTGCCCTGAACTCGGGCGTGAAGCTGCCTGATACTGCGATCACCGTTGTTCACCGCTCGGACGGTTCGGGTACAACTTACAACTTCACCAACTACCTGAGCAAAGTCAGCCCGGAGTGGAACGAGAAGCTGAAGTTCGGTTCGACCGTGCAGTGGCCAGCCGGTGTGGGTGGCAAGGGTAACGAAGGTGTTTCTGCCTACGTGAAACAGATCAAGGGTTCGATCGGTTACGTTGAGTACTCCTACGCGACGACCAACAAGTTGTCTTACACCCAGTTGAAAAACGCTGCCGGCAAATTCATCAAGCCAGACGCCAAGGCTTTTGCTGCCGCTGCTGACACTGCCGACTGGGCGAGCGCCAAAGACTTCAACCTGATCATGACCAACGCGCCGGGTGAGGCTGCATGGCCGATCACCGCGACCACCTGGATCATCATGTACAAGAAAGCCAAGAACGAAGAGAAAAGCGCAGCCGCTTTCGACTTCTTCAAATGGTCCCTGGAAAACGGCCAGAAACAGGCCGAGAAGCTGGAATACGTAGCATTGCCGAAATCGCTGGTTGAACGCGTGGAAAGCTACTGGAAAACGGAATTCACCAAGTAAGTGATTCAACCCGTACCACCCCTGTCATCAGCCGCGATATAGGCTCGGTGACAGGGGCTTTTCCTTGCGAGTGGCCTCAACATGACTGAAAACCCCCAATACCTGTCCGCTAACGTCTCCGCTGGTGAGTCCGAGGGCGAGAAGCGCGCCAAACGGGATCATCGTCATGACCTGTGGTTCAAGCGTTCATTGCAGGCCGCAGCAATGCTGGTGCTTGCTTTGCTGGGTTGTATTGCCTTGTCGACCCTGTGGGGCGGCAGTCTGGCATTCCAGACTTTCGGGTTTGGCTTTCTGACCAGCACCGAGTGGGACGTGAACGCCGGCAAGTTCGGCGCGCTGGTTCCGATCTACGGCACCCTGGTTACCTCTTTTCTGGCTTTGCTGATCGCCGTCCCGGTGAGTTTCGGCATTGCAATCTTTCTGACCGAAGTAGCTCCGCCTTGGCTGCGCATGCCGATTGCCTCGGCCATCGAGCTGCTGGCAGGTATCCCGTCGATCATCTACGGCATGTGGGGGCTGTTTGTCTTTGGCCCGTTCATGGCTGAACACCTGTCACCCTGGATCACCGAAAACCTCGGCGCACTGCCGCTGATCGGTCCGATGTTTCAAGGCCCGCCGCTGGGTATCGGCATGCTGACCGCCGGTATCGTGCTGGCGATCATGATCACGCCGTTCATTACCTCGGTTATGCAGGAAGTCTTCCGTACCGTGCCCGTGGCCCTCAAAGAGTCGGCCTACGCACTGGGCGGCACGACCTGGGAAGTGGTCTGGGACATCGTGCTGCCTTACACCCGTTCGGCAGTGGTCGGCGGTGTGTTCCTCGGCTTGGGACGCGCGCTGGGTGAAACAATGGCGGTCACCTTTGTACTGGGCAACGCCCATCAGTTCTCTGCATCGCTGATGATGCCGAGCAGTTCCATTGCTTCGGTGATCGCCAACGAGTTCAACGAAGCCTATACCGACTTGCACCGTTCGGCACTGATCGCCCTTGGCTTCCTGTTGTTTGTGGTCACCTTCATCGTGCTGGCCCTTGCACGTCTGATGCTGTCGCGCCTTTCGCGTAAGGAGGGGTTATGAGTAAGGATGTGACAGGCAGCGAGAGCCTGTATCGGGTTCGCAGCATCAAGAACAAGATTGCGATGGTGCTCAGCTGTGGTGCCACTGCCTTCGGCCTGCTGTGGCTGGTGTGGATTCTGCTGACCACTATCATCAAGGGTATCGACGCGCTAAACCTGCAGTTGTTCACCGGCATGACCCCGCCGCCTGGCACCGAGGGTGGCCTGGCCAACGCGTTCTATGGCAGCGTGCTGATGTCGGGCATAGGCCTGTTGATCGGTACACCAATCGGCCTGATGGCCGGTATCTGGCTGGCCGAGTTTGCTCGCTACACCAAGCTGGGTAACGCAGTACGCTTTATTAACGACATCCTGCTGTCGGCACCTTCCATCGTGCTCGGCCTGTTCGTTTACACCGTTGTGGTACTGCCGCTCAACGCAGTCACAGGCCATCAAGTGGGCTTTTCGGCGATTGCCGGCGCGCTGGCTCTGGCATTGCTGGTGATCCCGGTGGTGGTGCGTACCACTGACGAAATGATGCAACTGCAACCCTCGACCATGCGTGAAGCCGCACTGGCGCTGGGTGTGCCGCAATGGAAGCTGACTCTGCAAATCGTCTTGCGCGCTGCCAAGGCGGGTGTGGTTACCGGCGTATTGCTCGCATTGGCACGTATCACCGGCGAGACCGCGCCGCTGCTGTTCACCGCTTTCGGCAACCAGTTCTGGAGCAGTGATCTGCTCAAACCAATCGCCAGTGTTCCGGTGGTGGTTTTCCAGTACGCCATGAGCCCGTTCGATGACTGGCACTCCCTGGCATGGGCCGGTGCGCTGGTCATGACGTTGTTCGTACTGATACTGAGTCTGCTGTCTCGCTTAATTCTTCTGCGCAATAGGGCGTCCTGATGAACAACCTTTCCCTGGCCAACGAAAAGACCAAGATCCAAGTGCGCGGTCTGGAGTTTTTCTACAACAACCAGAAGTCGTTGAAGTCCATCGACATGACCATCCCCGAGAAGCGCATCACTGCGATCATCGGCCCGTCGGGTTGCGGTAAATCGACCCTGCTGCGCGTTTTCAACCGTATCTACGCGATGTACCCGAAACAGGAAGCGCGCGGCGAAGTGCTGCTCAATGGCGAAAACATCCTGGCGCCAGGCTACTCGATGAACCGCCTGCGCAGTCACGTGGGCATGGTGTTCCAGAAGCCAGTGCCGTTTCCGATGTCGATCTACGACAACATTTCCTATGCCATCAAGCACCACGAAAAGCTGTCGCGTCGGGAAATGGAAGATCGCGTCGAGCAGGCACTGCGTGGTGCGGCGTTGTGGGATGAGGTCAAGGACAAGCTCAAGCAGAGCGCAACCGGTCTGTCCGGTGGTCAGCAGCAACGTCTGTGCATCGCCCGCACCATCGCGCTGCGCCCTCAGGTGTTGCTGCTCGATGAGCCCACTTCGGCACTTGACCCGATTTCGACCGGGCGTATCGAACAGCTGATCACTGAACTCAAGGAGCAGTTCACCGTGATCATCGTGACCCACAACATGCAGCAGGCGGCGCGTTGCTCCGACTACACCGCCTTCATGTTCATGGGTGAACTGATCGAGCACGGCGACACCGACACCATCTTCACCAAGCCCTCCAAGACCCAGACCGAAGACTACATTACCGGTCGTTTCGGCTGATCAACCGGCCAGGGCGGGCGCTTCCTGGCGCTCGCCCATGAACTCCTCGATCCTGCTGCGCAGCCAACGCTCGGCAGGGTCGCTGTCCATCACACTCAGCCATGTCATCGACAGGTCCAGCCCCGGCGTGGGGAAGGGCAACGGCTCGTCATACAGCAGACCCAAGGCGCTCATGGCCTTGGCCGCGTAGTCGGACAGGCCCGAAATCATGTCGGTGCCAGCCATCAGTGCGGGCAGGGTGGCGAACTGCGGCACTGACAACACGACCTGACGCTTGCGACCCAGTGCGGTCAGCCACTCATCGGCAAAGCTGCTGATGCTGGCCACGTGCGACACCACCACATGAGGTCGTGAACAATATTCGTCGATGCTCATCGGGCCGCGTGGTTTGTCGGCGCGTACCAGCCGTGGCTGCACGTTGCGCAGCGTCTTGCGTTTGGCATTGGCCGGCAGCTCACGGGTCAGGCAGACGCCGACGGTGATGTCTCCGGACATCAGCACTTCGGAGATATTCAGATAGTCGACGTGCTTGACCACGATCACCACGCCAGGCGCCTCCTCGCGGATGGCCTTGAGCATGGCGGGAAACAGGCCGAATTCGACGTCGTCGGTCAGGCCGATGCGAAAAGTCATCTTGCTGACCGAGGGATCGAAATCGGTGGTCAGGCTCAGCGCGGTAGACATGGCATCCAGCGCTGGCGTCAGGTGCTTGAGAATCTCATGGGCGCGCGCGGTCGGCTCCATACGATGCCCGACGCGGATGAACAACGGGTCATTGAGCAGGTTGCGCAGGCGATTCAGTGCGGCGCTTATCGTGGGTTGGCCGAGAAACAGCTTTTCGGCTGCCCGGGTGACGTTACGCTCCTGCATTAATGTCTCGAAGACCACCATCAGGTTGATGTCGGCCTTGCGCAGTTCATTTCGATTCATTGCTGTTCCTTGGCATCAGACCTGGCTGACCACGACGGCCTGTAACCGACGGCTCAGTCTAGGCAAGCGTGGCAGGGGGCGTCCAGCGTTTTGCCGCCGTCGGGCTGGCATGATGAAACGTCTGCTTACGGTTCTACAGGCAGGAAAGGGGCGAATCTGTAGTGGGAAACAAGGTCTACTTGCTGGTCTGCGGTTTAACGTGGAAGCGGCTGCAGATTTCGACCCCTATCCACAGGCTACAGGAGGTGCCCCTTATGCGGGCTGCAAAGATTGCCGGCATGTTGATGTCGTTGACGCTGTCAGGCGCAGCACTGGCTGAAACGCCCGGTTATGGCCAGCAACTGGAAGGTTTCACTTACCCCCACGCGCTGCACAAATTCAGTTTTCAGTCCCAGGGCCAGACGCTGGAAATGGGTTACATGGATGTCGCACCCACCGGCAAGGCCAATGGCCGCACCGCGGTGCTGATGCATGGCAAGAATTTCTGCGCCGCGACCTGGGAAGACACTATCGAGGGGCTGAGTGCTGCGGGCTATCGCGTTGTTGCGCCTGACCAGATCGGTTTTTGCACCTCGACCAAACCTGCGCACTATCAATACAGCTTCCAGCAGTTGTCGATGAACACCCACGCGTTGCTCGAAAAGCTGGGTATCGACAAGGCGTCGGTCGTCGGCCATTCCACCGGCGGCATGCTGGCCACGCGTTACGCGCTGATGTACCCGAAACAGACCGAGAAACTGGTGATGGTCAACCCGATCGGTCTGGAAGACTGGAAGGCCCTTGGCGTGCCTTACCGCAGCGTCGATCAGTGGTATGAGCGCGAACTGAAAACCACCGCCGAAGGCATTCGCGCCTACGAGCAGAAGACCTACTACGACGGGCGCTGGAAGCCTGAATACGACAAGTGGGTCGACATGCTGGCGGGCCTGAACAAGGGGCCGGGCCATAAGATCGTTGCCTGGAACTCGGCGCTGATCTACGACATGATTTTTACCCAACCAGTGTTCTACGAGTTTCCCAGGCTGCAGGTGCCGACCGTGTTGATGATCGGCGATGCCGATACCACTGCCATCGGCAGCGATATCGCACCGCCCGAGGTCAAGGCCAAGATCGGCAATTACAAGGTATTGGGCAAGCAGGTGGCGCAGATGATCCCTGGTGCCAGACTGGTGGAGTTCAAGGGCAAGGGGCATGCCCCGCAGATGGAAGATCCGCAGGGCTTCAACAAAGCGCTGTTGTCCGAGCTGCAATAGTCGGTCATTCATCCCACGCAACAGCCTGGTCGGCCAGCGATCAGGTTGTCTGGCCCTATTGTTATCAGCTAGACGGCAATCTCTACCTGATCTCCGTTAAGCCGTACCGGCCAGACCTCCAGACGTTGTTCCGGGTACTCAATGCAACTACCGTCGTGCAGACGAAAATGCTGCTTGTACAACGGCGAGGCAATCACCAGCTCGCCAGCGATATGGCCAATCAGTCCGCGACCGATCACATTGGCACCGGACTTGGGGTCGCGGTTGTCGATGGCAAAAAGCTGTTCGCCCTCAGGGGTTTCAGGCAGGTAGAACAGCGCTACCTGCGCGCCGTCCAGCCACGCTACCACGCCGGAGTTGGCGACCAGATCCTTGCGTCCGCACAGGGCATGCCAGTGCAGTTGCAGTGCAGAATGGGCGTTTTCGCCCGCTAATACGGTGTTGGACGAATTCATTACACCACCTCCTTGAACAGCGGGATAAGGGCCAGCTCTTCGGGTTTTGCCGGACGACGCTGGGCGCGCTCCTTGACGAAATGCACGTCCGGGTCGCCACGTCCGTCGTTGACGAAGGTGCGGAAGCGCTTGAGCTTCTCCGGGTCCTTGAGGGCATTGGCCCATTCGCATTCATAGCGGTCGACCACCAGTTGCATCTGCGACTCCAGCTCTGCGGCCAGCCCCAGGCTGTCATCGACAATCACCGCCTTGAGATAGTCGAGGCCGCCTTCCAGCGATTCACGCCAGACCGAGGTGCGTTGCAGCTTGTCGGCAGTGCGGATGTAGAGCATCAGGAAACGGTCGATGTAGCGAATCAGGGTTTCGTCATCCAGGTCGGTGGCGAACAGCTCGGCGTGGCGCGGACGCATGCCGCCGTTGCCGCACAGGTACAGGTTCCAGCCGTTCTCGGTGGCAATCACACCCACATCCTTGCTCTGCGCTTCGGCGCACTCGCGGGTGCAGCCGGATACGGCGAACTTGAGTTTGTGCGGTGAGCGCAGCCCCTTGTAACGGTCCTCGATGCGCAGTGCCATGGCGACGCTGTCCTGCACGCCATAGCGGCACCAGGTACTGCCGACGCAGGACTTAACCGTCCGGGTCGATTTGCCGTAGGCATGCCCGGTCTCGAAACCCGCCTCAATCAACTCACTCCAGATGTCCGGCAGTTCATGCAGTTGCGCGCCGAACAGGTCGATGCGCTGGCCGCCGGTGATCTTGGTGTACAAGTCGTACTTCTTGGCCACGGCACCAATCGCGATCAGCCCGTCGGGGGTGATTTCGCCGCCCGGAATACGCGGTACGACCGAGTAGGTGCCGTTTTTCTGCATGTTAGCCATGAAGGTGTCGTTGGTGTCCTGCAGTGGCACCAGCGAAGGTTCGGTGATGGGGCGGTTCCAGCACGAAGCGAGAATCGAGCCGACCGCAGGCTTGCAGATGTCGCAGCCATGCGCGCCTTTGCCATGGCGAGTCAGCAGCTCGTCAAAGGTCTCGATACCTTCGACGCGGACCATCGAGTACAACTCCTGGCGGGTGTAGGCGAAGTGCTCGCAGAGGCTTTTGTCGACCGCCACACCGCGCGCCATCAACTCATGCTCGAACACCTGCTTGAGCAGCGCGGTGCAGCCGCCACAGCCGGTGGCCGCTTTGGTGCAGGCCTTGATCCCGGCGAGGTCGGTGCAGCCATTGTCGATTGCCGAACAGATAGAGCCCTTGCTGACGTTATGGCAGGAACAGATGGTCGCGGTGGCGGGCAGGGCATCGGCACCCAGCGTCGGCGCGCCTTCGCCACGCGGCAGAATCAGGCTCAATGGATCGGCGGGCAGCGGGATGCCGTTCTGCGCATATTGCAGCAGGGTGTCGTAGTAACTGTTGTCGCCGACCAGCACAGCGCCGAGTACCTGTTTGCCATCGGCCGACACCACCAAGCGACGGTAGCTGGCGGTGGCTTCGTCAATGAAACGATAACTGACAGCCCCGGCCAGCGCACCGTGCGCGTCACCAATGGAGCCGACATCCACGCCCAGCAGCTTGAGCTTGGTGGACATGTCGGCACCGAAGAACGGCTCAGTGTCCTTTTCGCACAACTGTGCAGCTACGCCACGGGCCATCTGATAACCGGGTGCTACCAGGCCGAATACGCTGCCGTTCCAGGCCGCGCACTCGCCGATTGCATAGATATCGGCGTCACTGGTGCGACAGTGCTCGTCGATTGCAATACCGCCACGCGGGCCGAGTTCCAGTTCACACTGGCGAGCCAGAGCGTCCTGCGGGCGGATACCGGCAGAGAACACGATCAGATCGGTTTCCAGAAATTCGTCGTTGGCGAAGTTCATGCGATAGCGGTATTGCTTGCCGTCGCTGATCGATTGTGTGGCGCGCGACAGGTGTACGCCGACGCCCAGCGCTTCGATACGCGCTTTCAAGGCGGCCCCGCCGTGCTCGTCCAGTTGCACCGGCATCAAGCGCGGGGCGAACTCGACAACATGGGCTTCCAGGCCAAGCGATTTCAGTGCATTGGCCGCTTCAAGCCCGAGCAGACCACCGCCGACTACCACGCCACGGCGAGCTTTCGAGGCGGCGTAGCGAATGGTGTCCAGGTCCTCAAGCGTGCGATAGACCAGCCGCGAGTTGCCCTGTGCGCCCTCGATCGGCGGTACGAACGGGAAGGAGCCTGTGGCCAGGATCAGCTTGTCGTAGCTGAAGCAGCCTTCGGCGGTGATGATTTCATGACGATCACGATCAATCTCCAGCACCGGTACGCCCAGGTGCAGCGTCAGGCCAGGTTGTTCGTAGACAGACATTTCACTCATGGCCAGCGACTCGGCATCGCGGCCGGTAAAGTATTCGGACAAATGCACGCGGTCGTAGGCACGCTGTGCTTCTTCGCCAAATACATGGATGCGATAACGCTCCAGTGCGCCGCCTGCGATCAACTGCTCGACGCAATGGTGTCCGACCATGCCATTACCGACGACGATCAGGGTTTTTACATCGTTCATGGGGAAGACTGTGGTGTTCATAGCAAGTCCCGGCCGAGGCCAATCAGGTTTTTTGAAGCAAAAAAAAAGCGCCCGGAACCTTTCGGTTCCAGGCGCCTTTGCCTGTTCTCTTATTGGGTGTTCGGGGATGCCATCAAGCCACGTTGCCGGATGCACCCATGTGGCCCTCTGGTCTCTTCGAGACTGGCGATCAACGTCGATCAACCGGGGCGGCCCGACCACATTCATGGTGGGGTTGTTCAAGATTATGCAGGGGCTGTGCCAGCTTGCGTCGGCAGTGCTCCAGGCCCGAATTGGCAATGCCCGCAAGGCTGCGCAGCGTTTACAACGGCGTCCGGCGCATGATTTTTCCTGCCTTGCATTGGTGCGCATCGAAGGGTTTGCGCTGTAAAGCTGTGCGCCGCATTGCCCGCTCACGATAATCGGCGTTTTTACCTCCGGGCGCCCCAGTCGCTCCAGGCACATATCGTTCCTCACGCTCCGCGTGGGAATGCCTGTCGTGACGCTCCGCGTCACAATTCTGCGCCGCGCCGCCTGCTCTATAGTCAAGCCGTGCGTCCAAAGGCCCATCTCTGGCGTAACATTTGTATCACCCTGCAATTCCCCCAATAAGTCCGTGCTCATGAACATCACTATTACTGAGGTACACCCCTCCGAGATCCCGCACACCGTCGATTTCGTCATGCGTGCACGTGCCGGGATCTTTCCCTTGCTCGACACCGTCACCGTTCCGCCCGATCTGGCCGGTTTCGAGCAGGTGTATCTGGGCGGGGAGGACGGCAAGTTTCTGATCGCCCGCAGTGAAGGGCAGATCATCGCGGCTGTGGGCTACCTGCCGTTCGATCATCGTTTCCTGCAGCTCGATTATCGCGGGCGCAGAACCGTTGAGATCGTGCGCCTGTTCGTCACGCCGGAGTTTCGCGGCGACGGGCTGGCCAGCCGTTTATGTCAGGCGCTCTGGGCGCATGCCGAGGCAGGTGGCATAGAGGTTTTGTACCTGCATACCCATCCGTTTCTGCCCGGCGCGATCCGTTTCTGGGAGAAACAGGGTTTTGCTGTGACCGATGTGGAAAACGACCCGGTGTGGAATACCACCCATATGGAGCGCGTTCTTTAAGATTGCTTTGTCAGAAGACGCAAGGGGCTGGCAGGGCGCCAACCCCCCCCTCATACCGATCAGCGAGTGGAACGCTGACGCGCAGTCTTGAGCAGGTCTTCCGGTGTGATATGGCCGACCACCGATTTGGCCGCCGCGCTGCCGGGGAGCGGCAAGTCGAGAATGTGACCTTTCATCTTGCCGATCACGTGCATTTCGCAAGGCTTGCAATCGAACTTGAGGGTCAACACTTCATCACCGTGCACCAGTTGCATCGGCGCGACCTTGGTGCGCACGCCCGTCACACCTTTGGCCTGTTTCGGGCACAGGTTGAACGAGAAGCGCAGGCAATGCTTGGTGATCATCACGGGCACTTCGCCGGTCTCTTCGTGGGCCTCGTAGGCCGCGTCGATCAGCTGTACGCCGTGGCGATGATAGAAGTCGCGAGCCTTCTGGTTGTAGACGTTGGCCAGAAAAGACAGATGCGACTCCGGGTACACCGGTGGCGGGGTCGTCTCCGCCTTGCGGCCACCGCGTGGATGCGCCTCGATGCGCGCTTCGGTCAGCGCCTCGATGGCATCGCGACGCAGGGTCTTGAGCTGCGAGTTGGGCACGAAGAACGCCTGTGGCGCGTCGAGCCTGACATCCTGAGCATGGTAGATCGTGGTGCCCAGCTGAGTGAGCAGGTCACGCAGTTGATCCAGCGCCTGCTCGGGCTTGTTGGCTGCGCCGAACGGGCCGTCAAGGTTTACCGCGACGCTCACACCTTCTTCACTGATGGCTTCCAGGCGCAGGTGGTCTTCACGAAGGGTAACCTGCCACTGAATGCCGATGCGGCGCTCGACCGAGGTCTTGAGCAGCGCCTGCTGCCAGTTGTGGTCCAGGTTGCGATTCAACGGATGGTTGGGGCGCACACGGGAAAGGGCCGCAGGCATCTCGTTGGGTTCTACACGGTAGCGCCAGCGCTTCTGGCCGTCTTCTTCGAACTCGCCTTATTGGCACGGAAGCCCACCACTTCACGCTTGATCTGCACGTTAAGACCGTCACCGTTGGACAGCGGCTCATGGGTCACAGCGATCAGGTCACGCTTGCCGAGTTTTTCGACGGTGCCGACTGCCAGACCGGTAAACGTCGGCGTATCGAAAGCACCGATGTCGATCTTGCGGTCACTGACGAAATAGTCGGTGCTGCCGCGATGAAAGGTCTTTTCCGGGTCAGGCACGAAGAAGTGTGCGGTACGGCCGCTGGAAGCGCGGGCGAGGTCCGGACGGTCTTCGAGAATCTCGTCCAGACGCTGGCGGTAATAGGCGGTGATATTTTTGACGTAGCCTGCGTCCTTGTAGCGACCTTCAATCTTGAACGAGCGCACGCCTGCGTCCACCAGATCGCGCAGGTTGGCGCTCTGGTTGTTGTCTTTCATCGACAACAGATGCTTTTCGAAGGCAACGACGCGGCCCTGATCATCCTTGAGCGTGTACGGCAGGCGGCAAGCCTGCGAGCAGTCGCCGCGGTTGGCACTGCGGCCGTTTTGCGCGTGGGAAATATTGCACTGCCCGGAGAACGCCACGCACAGGGCGCCGTGGATGAAGAATTCGATGGCCGCATCGGTTTCATCGGCGATTGCGCGGATTTCCTGCAGATTCAGTTCCCGGGCCAGCACCAACTGCGAGAAACCGGCCTGATCGAGAAACTTCGCCCGGCTCAGGGTGCGAATATCGGTTTGCGTGCTGGCGTGCAGCTCGATGGGCGGAATGTCCATCTCCATCACCCCGAGGTCCTGCACGATCAACGCGTCCACGCCGGCGTCGTAAAGCTGGTGAATCAGCTTGCGCGCGGGCTCCAGCTCGTCGTCATGGAGGATGGTGTTGATGGTGGTAAAGATCCGCGCGTGGTAGCGGTGCGCGAATTTGACCAGCTCGGCAATGTCGCTGACCTCGTTGCAGGCGTTGTGCCGCGCACCAAAGCTCGGCCCGCCGATATACACCGCATCGGCACCATGCAGGATGGCTTCACGGGCGATGGTCACATCCCGTGCAGGGCTGAGCAATTCCAGGTGGTGTTTGGGTAACGACATGGCAACGGGATCCTGCGGCGTGCAAAGCGCGCATTGTAGTGCTACAGGCCGCGCGGCGCACCTGTTGAAGCATGCGCCAGGTGACCGGCTGACCATCGGCGCGTCTTCAGTGTGAGCGCAAACGCAGGATTTTCGCGCCGTCGAAAGGGTCGGTCAGCCAGTGCGCCACGACGCCGAAGGTGCTCAGCAGGCGTTCCGGGGTCAGCACCTCGACCGGCGCCCCCAGTGCGACCAGCCGGCCTTTCTCCATGACCGCCACGCGGTCGCAATCCAGCGCCTGATTCAGATCGTGCAGGGCTATCACAGTGGTTACCGGCAAAGCCCTGACCAGACCGAGAATGGTCAGTTGGTGCTGGATATCCAGGTGATTGGTCGGTTCGTCCAGCAGAAGGATCCTGGGTCGTTGCGCCAGTGCCCTGGCGATGTGCACGCGCTGCCGCTCGCCACCGGACAAGGTGTGCCAGGCACGTTTCTGCATGTGCAGCATGTCCACATTCTGCAACGCCTGGCGAACGATTGCGTCATCGTTAGCACTCCACGGCTCGAGTGCCGACAGCCAGGGCGTGCGGCCTAGCTCGACGGCATCCAGAACCGTCACGGCATCGCTGGTTTCCGCTTGTTGTTCGACCACCGCCAGCAAGCGCGCCACGTCTCTGCGGCTCATTGCCTCAAGTGGTTGCCCGCCCAGTCTGACCGTGCCGCAGACCGGTTTCTGAATACCGGCCAATAGTTTCAGCAGGGTGGATTTTCCCGAACCGTTAGGGCCGACCACGGCCAGTGTCTCGCCGGCTGCGATGCTCAAGTCGACGTCGCGCAGCAACGCAGTGCCACGAACCGAATAACCCAGCCCGGAGCAGCCCAGCACCGGTGCGTTGACCAGATGAGGAAAGGCGTTCATCGCGTGCTATTTCCCCGGATAAGAATCAAAGCGAAGACCGGTGCGCCGATCAGTGCGGTAATGACGCCAATCGGCAGCGCCTGGCCCTTGATCAGCGTGCGCGAGAGGATGTCGGCAGCGATCAGAAACAGCGCGCCGCTCAATGCACTCAACGGCACCAGCCGTGCGTGGCGCACACCGATCAGCATACGCACCGCGTGCGGGATCACCAGCCCGACAAAACCGATGGAGCCGACGATCGATACCATCACTGCGGTGACCAGGGCTGCGGTCGCGATCAGGATGATCTGCACGCGCCGCACGGCAATCCCCAGTGACGCCGCCGAGTCGCTGCCGAAAGTGAACGCGTCCAGCGCTCGCCGGTGCCAGAGGCACACCAGCAGACCGACCAGCACCGTCGGCACTGCCAGCCAGACCGAGTGCCAGCGTACGCCGCTGAGGTTGCCCAGCAGCCAGAACATGATGCCGCGTGCCTGTTCGGAGCTGGCGGATTTGGTGATCAGAAACGACGTCAGGGCATTGAACAGCTGTGAACCGGCGATTCCGGCCAGAATGATCTGCCCGGCTGCTGTGGTGCCTCGCGACGAGTGCGCCAGCAGGGCGACCAGCGAAAACGCCGCCACGGCCCCGGCAAAAGCGCCTGCCGACATCGAAATAGCCCCCGCGCCGAAGCCCAGAATGGCGACCAGCACCGCGCCGGTCGAGGCTCCGGCGGAAATTCCCAGCAGATATGGGTCTGCCAGCGGGTTGCGCAACAAGGATTGCAACACCACGCCACAGATCGCCAGCCCGGCCCCGCAGGCTGCCGCGACAATGGCGCGGGTCAGCCGGTAGTTCCAGACGATGCCTTCGTCGATAGGGTCGAGCACATAGCCGGCAGCCCAGAGTTTGTTGGCCAGCACCTGAAAAACCACCTTCAGGCTGATCGAGGTTTCGCCAATCGCTGCACCGACCATGATTGCCAGCACCAGCACTGCCGAGACCCAGAGCACATGGCCCAGTGCTACCTGTAATCTCATTGTGCAGCGTTGAAACGGTTGGCGGCGTCAGCAAGTTCCTCGAACCCGGTAAACAGGCGCAGGCCAGCCTGCATGCCTTCGGCGTCGATGATCACGATCCGGTCATGCTTGACTGCGTCCATGTTGCGCGTCACCGGGTCGCTCTTGAGGAATTCGATCTTTTTCAGGTAGTCGTCGGCCGGGAAGCGGCGGCGATCCATGCGTGCAATCACCAGAATGCTTGGGTTGGCCTTGGCAATGGTCTCCCAGCCCACTGTCGGCCATTCCTCGTCGGACTTGACGATATTACGCATGCCCAGGCTGTTGAGCATGAAGTCCGGGATGCCTTTGCGGCCTGCCACGAACGGGTCGCTGGCGAGGTCGGAACTGGAAAACCAGAACAGCGCCGAGACGTCGTTCGCCTTGTTCTGTTTGACGTTGGCAATCGCCGCGCTCAGGCGGGCCTTGAGGTCGGCGACCAGCGTGTCACCGCGGTCCTGTACGTCGAAAATCTGCGCCAGTTGCTCGATGCTCTTGTAGATGGTCTCGATGCGGAACGGCTCCAGGCGTGTGCCGTCGGCACCGACCAGATTGTCTTTGCCTTCGCAATCGGACGGCAGAATGTAAGTGGGTATTTTCAGGTCATGGAACTGCTCGCGTGTGCCGACCACGCCCTGTTTGCCGACCATCCACTCCAGCTGCACCGCCACCAGTTCCGGACGTTTGCCAATCACCGATTCAAAGCTTGGGTCGTTGTCGGCCAGACGTTCTACCTTGTCGTTCTGCGCCTTGAAGCGTGGTAACACGTTGTTGAACCACAGCGAAGTGCCCACCAGCCGGTCGCCCAGGCCTAGTTCGTAGAGCATTTCAGTACCGGCCTGGCCAATGGTCACTGCCTTGGTCGGCGCATGTGCGAACGTCAGGGTCGAACCACAGTTTTCGAGGGTCAGCGGATACTGAGTAGGCGCGGCGAGGGTCAGGGTGGACAGCGTCAGGCTGGCGGCAAGTACGGCAAGGCGGGGCAGCGACATGAAATGCGGTCTCCGTTGGAGCAGGTGCCAAGGCGCAATGCACATCAGGAAACACATCCCCGGCAAATGACCGGGCACGACGGGAAATGCTGCCGCGTGCGGATGTCCTTCCCGGACACCCCGCCGGTTAGTGGATTGAAGCAGGTCGGCAGGTCTCCTGACTGGCATGTCATCGCCAGGCTCCGGCCTTCCCGGAGCTGAATCCAGTGGCAGTCATGGAGCAGGCTCGATGCCTACAGTTGCGGGGGCAGTTTCGTTTTGGCCTTGTGCAGACAAAGCGTGCGAATTCCCTGTTAGTTCCTCTCGGAAACCGACGGGCGGCATGGTAAACGATAAGCGTTTTAGTGGCTAATCCTTTGCGCGCAGGCGCAGCAGACTGTTGATCAGATGCAGACGCATCGCGGCTCGGGCGGCATCCCGATCCTGATGGACAATGGCGTCGAAGATGGTCTCCTGTTCGCGTTGCTGGATGCCTGGGTCGTCCTCTGCGTGCAACGACGTGATATTGCCGAAGCCGCTGCGGGTGCGGGGCAGGATGCTGCTGCCGAGCTGGCTCATCACGTCGGTAAAGAAGCTATTGGCTGTGCACAGTGATATCTGCCGGTGAAACTCGAAATCGGCCTTCATGGTGTCGTGCCCCAGGCGCGCACAGCGATGCAGCTCATCGAGTGCCTGACGGATGGCATCCAGTTGTTCGGGCGTGCGGCGTTGAGCCGCGAGCGCGGCGGATTCCGGCTCGATGCTCAGGCGCAGCTCGATGATGGATACCGCGTCGCCGGATGTACCGATTGGCGATTCAATCTGCTGGAAATGCCCTGGCTGCGCGGCATCGACTACGAAGGTGCCGATGCCATGCCGGGTTTCGACCAGACCTTCGGCTTGCAGGCGCGACATCGCTTCACGAACCACGGTGCGGCTGACCCCGGTTTCACGGATGATCACCTGTTCGGTAGGAAGCTTTTCACCGCTCTGGATCTCGCCTTCGCGAATTCTGCGCGAAAACTCGGCGACCAGTTGCTGAGTCAGACTGGAGCGACGGCCTTTTGATGTGGAAGGTTGTTCCATGGCGGGTGATCGGGTCCGTGTCGGGTGGCTGAGTATAACCGTACTCAAGGCGTGTTTTGTGTGGTGATCGCAGCCTATACTCGCGTATCGGACAGAACTGAGGCTGCAATGTCGGACAACGCGCTTTCCTCGCAAAAGAACCATCGACGCCTGGCAGAAACCCTTGTCGACCGCTTCGCCCAGCGCATGCGTGACGGTGTGCTGGTGCGCGGCGAGAAATTGCCTTCCGAGATCCACATCATGGAAGCCGAGGGTGTCAGCCGCACGGTGGTGCGCGATGCGCTGTCGCGGATGCAGGCCGCCGGGCTGGTGGAAACCCGGCATGGTGTCGGCACCTTTGTTCTAGACATGCCACCGCCTGAAGGTTTTTCGGTAGGGCCTGCGACCATCGCCACCTTGTCCGATGTGCTGAACCTGCTGGAGTTTCGCTTGAGCCTGGAAGTCGAGGCAGCAGGGCTGGCTGCGCAGCGACGCAGCCCTGAAGCGTTGCTTGAGCTCAAGCGGGCGTTCGATGCGCTGCTCGAAGGCCCGCAGAAATCCGGAACCACCATCAATGCCGATTTTCAATTTCACCTCAAGATCGCCAAGGCGTCTGGCAATGCGTACCTGATCGATATCATGAAACATCTGGGCACCAAGCTGATTCCCCGCACGCGGATGAACTCGGCCTACACAGGGCAGAGCGATCGCAACGCCTACCTGGCCGGAATCAACACCGAACATCGGCAAATCTACAACGCCATCGCCGAAGGCAACGTCGACGCAGCGCGCTCGGCGATGTACCTGCACCTCAACGGCAGCCGCATGCGCCTGCGTCGCACTCAGGCGCTGTACAGCGACTGAGCGATTCAGGGCCGGACGCGGAGTTTCTGCCAGACACCTATCGTTCCTCATGCTCCAGTGTGGTGATGCCTTGAGTGACGCTCCACGGCACAAATCTGCGCCGCACCGCATGCTCTAAAGAGGACGCAGAGCGTCCAGAGCTGCATGTCGACGCGGAGCGTCGGCACGATAATCTGCGGAGTTTCTGCCAGACACCTCTCGTTCCTTACGCTCCAGCGTAGGAATGCCTTGGGTGACGCTCCGCGTCACAAATCTGCGCCGCACCGCATGCTCGAAAGAGGACGCAGAGCGTCCAGAGCTGCATGTCGACGCGGAGCGTCGGCACGATAATCTGCGGAGTTTCTGCCAGACACCTCTCGTTCCTCACGCTCCAGTGAACTGCCCCCAAGAAGTTGGACACCAATCCGACCTCACGGGGGTGTTCAAATGGGTAAGTATTCAGAGCAGTTCAAGCTCACTGTCGTCAAAGCGTATCTTGAAGACAACATGGGCTTTCGTATGGTAGCCCGCCAGTTCTCGATCGATTTCAGCCTGCTTCGACGCTGGGTCGCTAACTACAAGAGTCATGGTCACACCGGCCATCGCAAGCCTGGTCTTCGATACAGCGAAGCTTTCAAGCGCTCAGTGCTTGAGCACAGGCGTGAACACAAGCTATCGCTCCGTCAGGCCGCTGCGCATTTTGGTATCGGGGATCCCGGCCAAATAGTCATTTGGGAAAAGCGGCATTACAGTAGCGGTACAGCCCCGTATGTTCCTGCCAGAAGAAAGCCTGTCGCCATGCCAAAGAAGCCTTATCCCGCCAAACCAGTAACCGCCGACGATACGCAGAAGACGCGCGACCAGTTGATGAGCGAGCTTGAATATCTGCGCATGGAGAACGCTTACCTAAAAAAGTTGGAAGAGCTGAAGGAGCAGAAACGACGGCAACCGAAAAAGCCCTGAGCATCAAGCAACTGAGGGGCCGGTTCCCGCTTTGCGCTCTGCTGAGGCTGGCGGGCTTGGCACGCAGCACGTTTTACTATCAGGTTCAGGTGCAATCCAGACCCGATCCCTATGCTGCTTTGAAACAGTTAGTCGAAAGCATTTACCACGAGGAGAAAGGCCTTTATGGCGCTCGGCGTATCACGGCGGTCATTCGCACTGCAGGTATTTTGGTCAACAAGAAGGTTGTAGAACGACTGATGGCAGAACTGGGCCTGCGATCAGTGGTGCGCCCCAAAAAATACCGCTCCTATAAGGGCGTAATCGGAACCATTGCGCCGAATTTGCTGGAGCGCAATTTCAGCGCGCAACGCCCGAACCAGAAGTGGGTGACCGATGTGACTGAGTTCAAGGTAGGCAATCGAAAGCTGTATCTCTCACCCGTGATGGACTTGTACAACGGTGAAATCGTGGCGTATGAAGTGTCGACAAGGCCGAGCTTTGAGCTGGTCACCAGCATGCTGGACAAGGCGCTTCAGCAGTTGCAGGACGAGCCGAAGCTTGTGATGCACTCGGACCAGGGCTGGCAGTATCAACACGCGCAGTATCGCCATAAGCTATCGGTACGAGGCGTCAAACAAAGCATGTCCCGTAAGGGCAACTGCCTGGACAATGCGGCAATGGAAAGCTTTTTCGGTACACTGAAATCCGAGTTTTTCTACCTGAAACAGTTTGAAAGCATCGATGAGTTGAAAGCAGGTCTGGATGAGTACATCCACTACTACAACCATGACCGCATCAAGCTGAAGCTCAACGGCCAAAGCCCCGTAAAATACAGGGCTCAGGCGGCAAGCTAAAACCGTCCAACTTTTGGGGGGCAGTTCACCAGCGTAGGAATGCCTTGGGTGACGCTCCGCGTCACAAATCTGCGCCGCACCGCATGCTCGAAAGAGGACGCTGAGCGTCCAGAACGGCATGCGACGCGGAGCGTCGGCACGATAATCAGAAGCCAGACAATGCATGCGACGCGGAGCGTCGCACGATGGTGTGCTCCAGTGGGATGCGCTACAGGAAGTTGTACTGCACGCCTACGCGCAATCTCAGCTGGCGCTTGTCATCTTTGGAATCGACCTTGATGTCGCCGACTTCAAAGAACGGCACCCAGTGCTTGTCCCATTTGTATTTGAAGGCCGCATTCTGTTCGTAGTCGGTCTTGCCGTTGTCATAGCGAATGTAGTCGGCATCGAAGTAGGTGAACTGATACTCGTACGCCCACGGGCCTTTGCTGGCGTAGTTGACCCAGACGTCGTAACGATTGATCGACTGATCGTCCATCTGGTTGTCAGGCATTTCGTGGTTGACCTTGTCCCTGTCCAGCTTGATGTCCAGCTTGATCGAGTCGTAGCGATAGCGGCCTGACACGCTCAACTGATCGTTTACTTTGTAGCCCAGCTTGAGGCCCATTTTATAGGCCGTCGATTTCTCGATGCTTTCCAGTGCAAACGAAGGCGTCAGCAGCCATTTTTCGTCAAGCCGGTATTGATAGCTGACCGTCAATTCGTGGCCGTTGCCGACGGTGTTGTCGAACGCTACGTCCTGGCGGTCGCCTGCGGTCTTGTATTTGAGTTCACCTTCGAAGCCCCAGCCGCTGTCCAGCCGGCTGCCGAATTTGACCCGGTCGGCATGCATGCGCGTGCTTTCTGCATATTGGTGACGGTAGTTGATGTACGCGCTGTCGGCATGCGCCCAGGCGCCGGGGAACAGAGCAGTCAGAGAGATCAGTGCGAGTGTTTTTTTCATTTTTTTATTCTTGTTTGATGGCTGTTTTGGGTGTGTTCAGGTAAATCGCAGGCAGCCGGATCCCTTGGCCGAGAGGGCCGGGGATCACAGTGTCGGCAGGTTTACGGGTTCAGCGCTCGTGAGCCCGGCGGCGGGTCATCCCGTCGGGCGCAGGTCCATGTCGCGGCTGGCCTGAATCAGCAGTCGCGAATACTCGTGCCGAGCCTGGTTGTTGATCAACTGGCTGCTATCGAGGGTTTCCAGCACCTGGCCTTGCTGCATGACCGCAACCCGGTCACACAAGTGCGCCACTACACCGAGGTCGTGGGTCACCATGAGGTAGGTCAGGCCTTGCTGATGACGCAAGTCGGCCAGCAGATTGAGAATTTCGGCCTGCACCGAAACGTCCAGTGCCGAGGTAGGTTCGTCGAGCAGCAGCACACGTGGTTCGAGAATCAGCGCCCTTGCAATAGCGACCCGCTGGCGCTGGCCGCCGGACAGCTGATGCGGGTAACGGAAACGAAAGCTCTCGTTGAGACCGACCTTGTTCAGCACTTCACACACGCGACGGTCGCGGTCACCGATCCGGTGGATGCTCAATGGCTCCTTGAGCGCCGCGTCGATGGTGTGGCGCGGATGCAGCGAGGCATAGGGGTCCTGAAAGACCATCTGCACGGTGCGGTAGTGACTGGCATCGAGCTTGCGCTGCACGGTCTGGCCGGCCACGCTCAGTGCGCCGCTCCAGTGATGATATTGTCCTGCCAGGCAGCGCAGCACGGTGGTCTTGCCCGAGCCGGACTCGCCGACCAGGCCGAACGACTGGCCTTGCTCGACCTGCAGGTTGACGTCACGCAGCACCTGATTCAGCGCTGGGCCAGTGCCGAAGCTCAGGTTCAGTGAATCGACTGTGATCATTGCCATGGGAGCATTCTCAGTGAGTGAGCCAAAGGGGATCGCGTTGCAGAACCGGCAGGCTGGCACGCGGGTGATCCAGGCTGGGCAGGGCGGCCAACAGGCCTTGAGTGTAGGGATGACGCGCCTGATCCAGCTCGCTGGCGTTCAGCGATTCCACGACCCGCCCGGCGTACATCACCAGCACCCGGTCGCAAAAGTGACGGACCATATTCAGGTCGTGGCTGATGAAGATCAGGCCCAGATCGCGCTCGCTGACCAGCTCTTCCAGCACGTTGAGCACCTGACGGCGCACCGACACATCCAGTGCAGAAGTCGGCTCGTCGGCGATGATCACTTGCGGGTCGGTGATCACCATCATCGCGATCATGATCCGCTGGCCCATACCGCCCGAAACTTCATGGGGATACAGTTCGTAGACTCGCGCCGGTTCGCGGATGTGCACCTTGGCCAGCATGTCCAGCGTGCGTTCGCGGGCTTCCTTTTTCGAAACCCTGTGATGCGCCAGATAGGCCTCAGCGATCTGTTCGCCTACCTTGATCACCGGGTTCAGCGAGTATTTCGGGTCCTGCATGATCATCGACATGCGCCGCCCGCGAATGCTTTGCATCTGTTTTTCGCTGCATTCAAGTAAATCGATATCGCCGAAACGCAGGGTTTTCGCCGTGACCCTGGCCGTTGCCGGATGCAGACGCAGCAGGCTGCGACCGACCGTGGATTTGCCCGATCCCGATTCGCCAACAATCGCCAGCTTTTCCCGGCCAAGGCTGAATGACACGTCGCGAACGGCTGCCGTGACCTTGCCCGCATGACTGAACTCGACGCGTAAATCTTCTACTGCAAGCTTTATCTGTGGCATGGCTGTGTGTGACATGGTGTTAGCCCCTTTTATTATTGTTCGATGCGTGTCATTCGCTGCGTGGGTCAAGTACATCGCGCAATCCGTCGCCCAGCAGGTTGAACGCCAGACTGACCAGCATGATGGTTGCGCCGGGTGCGGCCACCAGCCACCAGCTTTCCAGCATGTAACGACGGCCACTGGAGATCATCGCGCCCCATTCCGGCAGCGGGGCCTGTGCGCCGAGGCCGAGAAAGCCCAGTGCGGCGGCGGTGAGAATGATGCTGGCCATGTTCATGGTCAGGCGGATGATCACCGAAGACAGGCACATCGGAATGATGTGACGGCCGATCACCCGCACTGCCGAGGCACCTTGCAGCTTCACTGCGACAACGAAATCGGCGTTGCGCAGCGACAGGGTTTCGGCCCGCGCCAGACGGGCGATCGGTGGCCAGGCCGTCAGGGCGATGGCGATGACTGCGTGTTCCAGGCCAGGGCCCAGGGCGGCGATGAAGGCCAGTGCCAGCACCAGACTGGGGAACGAGATGAAGATGTCGGTGATACGCATGAACAGGCTGTCGACCCAGCCGCCGAAATAGCCGGACACAGTGCCGATCAGCAGGCCGATCGGGCCGACGATCACCGTCACCAGCATCACGATGTACAGCGTGATGCGCGAGCCGTAGACGAGTCGGCTGAACACGTCGCGGCCGTACTCATCGGTGCCGAACCAGTTCTGTGCACCGGGCATGCGCAGCGCGGCCGACAGGTCCTGAGCCAGCGGGTCGTGAGTGGCGATCCACGGCGCGAACAGTGCGACGATCATCAGCGTGCCGATGACGATTAGCCCTGCCAGCGTCATCGGGTTGCGCAACAGAAAACGCATCAGGCGCGCACTGCTGGCGGCCAATGCTGCGATGCTTGAGGTTGGCGCCTGAACCATGGGCGTGGCGCTGCTTGCAATGGAAGTCGTCATCAGCGGGTTCTCGGGTCGAAGACTTTATAAAGGGCGTCACTGATCTGATTGAGGATCACGAAGATCAACCCGATCAGCAGGACGCAGGCCATCACGGCATTCATGTCGCCCAGCAGCAGGCTGCTGGTCAGGTACTGGCCGAAGCCGGGCCAGGCGAACACGGTTTCTATGAGTACCGCGCCCTCCAGCAGGCCGCCGTAGGCGAGGGCGACGATGGTCAGCAGTTGCACGCGAATGTTGCGGAACGCGTGGCCCCAGACGATGCGTCGCTGCGACAGGCCCTTGACCTGGGCGGTGATGATGTATTCCTGCGAAAGCTGTTCGAGCATGAAGCTGCGGGTCATGCGGCTGATATACGCCACCGAATTGAAACTGAGGATTACCGCAGGCAGGAGGATGTGGCGCAGTGCGCTGCGAGAGGCCTCCCAGTCGCCGGACAGCGCGGTATCGATCAGCAACAGGCAGGTGCGGGTTTCGATCAGGCCGTCATAGGCCAGACCGATGCGTCCAACCCCTCCGGCCCAGCCCAGCCAGGCGTAGAACACCAGAAAAGCCATCATGCCCAGCCAGAAGATCGGTGTGGAATAGCCAAACAGGGTAATGACCCGGGCAATATGGTCGCCGCTGCGGCCCTGATGGGTGGCGGCATACACCCCCAATGGCAAGCCCAGCAGCACGCCGAACAGGATTGCCAGGGTGGCCAGCTCCAGCGTGGCCGGGAAGACCCGCGCGATGTCGTCTATCACCGGGTGGCCGGTCAGCAGGGCTTTGCCCAGATCACCGTGCAGCAGGTCACTGAGGTACATGACGAACTGGGTGGTCAGCGGCTTGTCCAGGCCCAGTTCCTGATACGCCTGAGCGTAGGTGGTCGCATCTGCGTCAGGGCCGACGATGGCCAGTACCGGGTCCAGCGGCATGACCCGGCCAATGAAGAAAGTGAGCAACAACAGGCCGAACAGGGTCGCCGCCACTGATCCGCTGCGACGGGTGCCGTGGGCAACCCGACTGCTCCAAATTGAAATCGATGCACTCGACATGGTTATTCCTGCCTTGGCTTGAGCGATTGAACGCATGGGTTCAGCGTTGCTTGTAGACGTCACGCAGGCGCGTGGTCGCGGCGCTGTGACCCAGGTAATCCCGGACGTCAGCGTGAATGACCACTTCATCGGTCATCTGCGAAATCGGCATGATCGGCCCGGCTTTCTGGTCATACAGGGTCTGGATGCGTTGGTAGTCGGCCAGTTGCTTGCTGGCGTCACGCTCGCGTTCGGCCTGCTCGATCAACTGGTTGATCTCGGCGTTGTAGAACGAGGTACGCCAGCCCTGAAAGTTGCTCAACCTGGCTTCTTCGCGGTTGTCCGGGTTGTAAATGAGCGCTCGCAGGCTGGAGTGCGGATGGCGCTCGGCACCGCCACCGCCACGCCCGACCAGAATGTCGAAGCGCCGGTCGCGCATTGCGCCGTAGATCTGGTTACCGGTGCCGGTAATGATCGACGCCTGAATACCTGCCTGGGCGAGGGTCGATTGCAGGCTGGTGGCGATGTTGATGAAGGGCGAATCGGTCAGCGAACGAATGGTGATCTTGAAGCCATTCGGGTGCCCGGCTTCGGCGAGCAGGCGGTTGGCCTCGGCGACGTTGAGTGCATAGCCCGGATCATCCAGTCTGGCCGCCAGCCCCAGTTGCAGCGGGCGCTGGTTGATCAGCCCGTAATGCGGCATGACCACGGAGTTGATGCCTTGATAGTCGATCAGCGCACGAATCGCCTGGCGCACCCGGATATCCTGAAACAGTGGCTGCTCCATGCTCAGTGCGATGTAGTACAGAGTGCCGCGCGGGATGGTCTGCACATTGACGTCTTTCGAGCGGGTCAGTGCCTTTATATCGGTGGCCGCCATACCGCGCGCCACGTCCAGGTCTCCGCGCTCCACCATCAGGCGCAGCGCCTGGGATTCGGTCATGTTGCGCATGATCACCCGGCGCAGTCTGGCCGGGCCGCGCCAGTATTGCTCGAAGCGGCTCATCAGAATCACGTCGTTGGCACGCCAGATGTCCAGCTTGAATGCGCCGGAGCCCGCTGTGTTGGTGGTCAGCCAGGCGGCGCCTAGATCATCACCCTTGGCATGTTGCAACGCGGTCAGCCGATCAATGACGAAGGCGCTGGGCGAGGTTGCCAGCGTGTTGAGCACCAGCATGGGGTCGGTGGCTTTGGGCAGGTCAAGCACGAAGGTCGATGGTCCTTCGGCGCGCATCAGTTTGCTGACGTTGTCAGCGGTGTAACCGTAGGCTTTCCAGGTGGAAGCCAGGGCCTTGTTGAGTGTGACCACACGTTGCAGCGACCAGGCAACGTCCTGGGCAGTAAGCGGGTTGCCGGAGTGAAATGTCACGCCCGGGCGTAGGTGGAAGGTAAGGCGCATGCGGTCGGGGCTGATTTCCCAGCGCTCGGCCAGTGCCGGAATCAGCTGGTCGGGGCGGGCAGCGTCCTGTTCCAGCAGCATGTCATAGACATTGGCGTTGACCTCGGACACCTCAAGGCCGGTGGCACCTGCCGGGTCCAGGGACAGCAGGTTGATCATGCTCATGCCGACCACCAGTTGATCGACCGGTGTTTCACCGCGCGCCAGAGCGGGCGGGGTGTGCACGAGTGTCGCCGTCAGGGCGAGGCATAGCAGCCAGGGCAGGCGCTTGAGCCAGAGCTTCATGGGGGCAGTCCTTTTTTATATTTATAAGACGCTGTGTCGGGATGTCGAGCGAAGGGCGCTCGGCGTGCCCTTCGCGATGCTGCCAGTCAGTAACGCTGTTCGGTGTGTGTCTCGATATAGCTGAAGTTGATGTCTTCGCCCAGTCCCGGTTGCCCGGAAAGGTGCACGAAACCGTCGCTGTCCATTGGGTCGACCAGCGTATTGAGGTAGGCCGGTACATCGTCGTATTCAAGAAACGGGTGCAGCAGGCCGCGTTCGTACCAGCGGCAGTTGCTGATCGCGCCGACCACGGCGAGGTTGGCAGCGCCGTTGCCGTGGACTTCGCAGTCCATGCCGAACGACTCGGCCAGATGCGCGACTTTCAGGCACGGCCCGATGCCGCCGACGCCAGCCACGCCAGCGCGGAGGATGTCGCAGGCCTTGTTGGTCACCCAGCTGGCGCGGCTGTGGTACTTGCCGGCAATGCTTTCCGGGCCAAGCACCGGAATGTCCAGGTTGGCCGCCAGCCAGGCGTAGGATTCGGCAGAGTCTTCCATCATCGGCTCTTCGAACCAGGCAAAGTCGAGCTTTTGCAGTTCACGCCCGATGTATAGCGCGTCGGTGCGGCTGTACCAGTGATACCCGTCGAGCATCAGGGCAACGTCCGGGCCTACCGCTTCCCGCACCGCGGCGCAGGCTTGTACATCCATACGCGGGTCAGGCGCGAACGAGATCGGCGGCATCCAGGTGTGCAGTTTGATGCCTTTGTAACCGCGCTTTACCAGCTTTTCGGCAAACTGGCCGTATTCGTCCGGAGTGGACAGGCCGCCGGGCAAGTCGTCACCGCACATGGTCGAGCCGTAGGCCAGTACCTTGTCGCGATAGCCGCCCAACAGTTTGTGCACGGGCAGTTTCAAGGCGCGTCCGGCAAGGTCCCACAGCGCCTGCTCTACCAGTGCCAGCGCACGGTCGGTGAACTGGCTGGCGCTGCCGCGTTGCCAGTGGGCCAGTTCCTGCCAGATTTTTTCACGATTCATCGGGTTCTGGCCGATCAGCACCTTTTTCACGAACGACTCGATGATGTGCGGGCGGATCAGTTCGGGCGAGCCAAAGGAAAATCCTTCGCTGCCCTCGTCACAGGCGATACGCAGCATGGCCATTTTGACCGGTTTTTCTTCGCCTGGATGGGCATGGCCTGCGCTGTCCACAGCGCGGCGTGAAGGGAAGGAAAAAACGTCGACACTGACCGAAGTGATTTTCATGAGGACCTTCATGGATATTGTTGTTATCAGGTTATTGGTATGTCGTCATACAACATTGGGGTGATTATTTGCAGTCTTGTAGGACGATGTCAATAGTCGTATGACGACTATTTCCTGTATTGATGGGCGTTATAGGCGGTTATGAGCGAATCGCGATGAGTGGCGTGGGGCGTTTGAGCGGGATGACAGCGTTTAAGTCGTTATACCTTTGGTCTCTGAATAGCATTAAGTGCTGCACGCAACCTGCCGTCGCGCCAGGAACGCCCCGTGCAGGGCAGGGCGGCGCGCTGAATTTTCCGCAAAACGCTTAAATTATCTTCATGTTCAAGTCAGAAAAGCCGCAAGGCCCCGTTTTCAGGGCTTTCGTAAAAAACATGGCGCTGGGCCACAACATGTTTTTCACATCCTCTTCACTGCGTCAGCACGATGCTGAACCTATCTTGCCTGCACGGGAGCGGTGAAGACATTGGGCACCTCCCGAGTCAACACCACACATAGGTTCATGGCAGGAGTGGTCACTTGGCTGACACGACAATAAACAAGAATGTGCTTGCCGATTCGGGCATTCAGCAGCGCCACAAAGTGCATCAGCACATCGTCTCGATAACGGTGACTGTCGTATTACTGGCGATCTGCGCCTGGTTTTATACGGCGTTCTCAAGCGTGCATGTAGTGGATCTGGGCGTTGGCAGCAACCTGAAGGTTTCCGGTCTTCGCGAGCATTGGCGGCAAGGTGATGTGGTGGTGATGGTTCGGCACGCCGAACGCTGCGACCGCTCGACCAACCCTTGCATGGGTGATGCTGACGGCATTACCTCCAACGGGCGGGATGCGGCACTGGCCGTGGGCGCCGGTCTGCAGAAAATGGGCATGGACCATGTGCGCATGATCGCCAGCCCCAAGACCCGCACTCAGCAGACTGCACAACTTCTGGCAGGCCATTCCGTGGCCGCTCAGGACTGGATCAACGACTGTGACGGCGGTTCCATGAAGGTCGTGGAAGACCACAAGGTCAGTGGCGAAAATCTGGTGCTGGTGACGCACAGTGGCTGTATCGACCAGTTCGAACGCAAGGTCGGCGTGATCGGTGGCGAGCGTTCAAGTGAATACGCTCAGGCATTTTTCGTGCAGATGGATGGTACCCACCGTCCTAAAATTCTCGGCTCCCTGACCTCCGGGCAATGGGCCAACCTCAGCAGCGAGCAATTCAATTGATGACATCCTCCAGCCCCAGGCTGCGGTTTTACGCCGTCAATCTGGGTGTACCCGTTTTTTTCGCTCTACTGGTCTTCGTGACATTCGACCTGACCAGTATTGACCGACAGTTGAGTGACCTGTTTTTTGATTCGGCAGCCGGAGTATTTCCCATCGGGCAGATGCACCTGTTCGAGACCATCACGCACAAGTGGGCGCGAATCATCCCGGACTGGACCGGAGAGTTGGCGATCATCGGTGCGATGCTGTCGTTCGTCTGGCCTTTACTGGAAAAAAAGGCCGGTTCGCGCTTCATGAGGCGCCTGTCGGGTTCCCGGACAGAGGCGCTTCTGCGCTTTACGCGCAGGCATCGGCTGGACTTCTTTTTCGTGATCGTTGCCTTTGCGCTAAGCACCGGCATGATCCATTACCTGAAAAGCCACACTAGGGTCTGTTCCCGTTTCACATTGGCAGCCACAGAAAAGCGCAGGCCATTGCTATGACGCTTTCATAGTTTCTCTTGAGTTTGTCGAACCGAGAAGCCGCCGCCCGGAAATGCTTCAACCGGGCAAAGGCGTTTTCTACGAGATGTCGATTGCGATATAACCCTTTGTCCAGATCTGCGTTCCCTTTCAGAGAATTGCGCTTTCGTGGAATCACCACTTTGCTGCCTTGCTGCTCGACCTGAGCGCGTATCGCTTCAGTGTCGTAGCCCTTGTCCGCAATGATCACTTCTGCATTGGGCATCTTGGCAATCAACGAGGCCGCCTGCGAACAATCATTGGTCTGGCCTCCGGTCACGTCAAATGCAATGGGCAGCCCACAAGCGTCTACAGCCAGGTGAATCTTGCTGGTGTTACCGGCTCGGCTTTTTCCGATGGCCTGGTCCTGCGTGCTGGCAGCACCTGCACTGTGCTGATGAGCCTTTACATAACTGCCATCAATGAAAACCCACTCCATGTCAGGATCGGTCATCAGCACCTCAAGCACCTTGACCCACTTGCCTGAAGCAGACCAGGCATTGAACCGCTTGTAGACCTTGCTCCAGTTTCCAAACGCTTTCGGCAGGTCTCGCCAAGGGCAACCCACACGCATGCGGTACAGCATGCCTTCAACCGTGGTGCGCAAATCTCGCTTGTTGTAGATCGATTCGTGCAGCAAAATTTCTCGAAGCTTCGGCCAGTGCTCATCACTGAGCATTAATCGGGGCATTGCAGGCTCGTATTGGTGTTGTGTGAGAACTCCAACAATACGGGCCTGTTCTCATAGAGATCAATGGGTTACGTCGAAACGGGAACAGACCCTAGTGTGTACTGTCCCGTTGAAACCACCTTGTACGGTGGCAGCGAGGCGCACATCGAGTGGTTCCGAAACTTCAATTTTCTGCATGAAGCCGGTGCCGGGCGTTGCTGGCCGGGCGGTCATGCGTCAAGCGCATTCAGTCTGCTGGCCTTGTACTTTGTGGCTCGGCGCTACTGCTGGCATCATTCCAACATCCTGCTGGCGGGCATTCTCGTGCTTGGCATGATCTACGGCACTACGCGGGTGCTGCAAGGCTGGCACTTTATGTCGCACACGTTCTGGGCGGGTATCGTGGTGTGGCTGAGCACGCTGCTGGTCGCACTATGCTTTTATGGACGATCCAGGTTGCAACAGCCAATTCGTAACGCTGCGGTTTCCGGTCGGCGTGATGAATTTTTTACTCAACCTGCCGATTCAATGGCAACAGGGTCCCGCTCGGCCGGGTAGAAAACAAGAAGGCGCTGCAATGAACATTCTGGTTATTGAAGACCACCGTGACATTCACGATAACCTGCTGGAATTCTTCGAACTCAGGGGGCACGCGGTAGAAGGTGCGCTGGACGGCCTGAGCGGGCTGCACCTGGCGGCCTCGAAGCGCTTCGACGCGATCATCCTCGACATCATGTTGCCGGGCATTGACGGCAACCAGATTTGCCGCAGTCTGCGCCAGTATTCGAAGTCCGAAGTCGCCATTGTGATGCTCAGTGCGCGGGATGAGCTGGATGACCGTCTTACCGGCTTCAAGGTGGGTGCCGATGATTACATCACCAAACCGTTTGCAATGTCCGAGGTGCTCGCCCGGGTCGAAGCGGTGGTGGGCCGACGCCAGCGCAAGGATAACCGGGTGATGGTGGTCGCTGACCTGCACTTCGATCTGGATACCCTTGAGATAACCCGCAACGGTGTGCCTTTGAAGCTCAACCCGACCAACATGAAGCTGTTGGAATTGTTGATGCGCAAAAGTCCCCATATCGTGAAGCGATCCGAGCTGGAAGAAGTGCTTTGGGGGCGTGATGCCCCGAACAGCAGTAGCCTGCGCAGCAACATTCATATCCTTAGGCGGGTGCTGGACGGCGACCACGAGACGCCGTTGCTGCATACCGCTCATGGCCTGGGTTACAAGTTGTGTGTACAGCGCTGAAGCCTGCTCAGTCGAAATTGAACAGGCGCTGGATCAAGGTCGGTGTACTGCCGGTCCAGCGTTTGAACGAGCGGCGGAAGTTGGCCGGATCGTTGAAGTTCAGGTAGTCCGCCACAGCCTCGTTGCTCAGCCCCTTGATCTGATACAGGTACAGCGCGACATGCTTGCGCGCCAGGTCGTGCTGGGCCTGAAAGCTGGTGCCGTGTTTGTGTAGCTTGCGCTTCAGCGTAGCCGGGCTCATGGCGAAGGCATTTGCAACCTGTTCCAGGCTGGTAGCCTGGCGCACGTTGTCACGCAGGTGCTGGTGTAACCGGTCCAGCAGGCTGAATGGCATACCCAGCGCAGCGAGTTGCCCGGCGGCTTCCTGTTGTGCGACCTGCACGGCGATGGGTGATGCGCCTGGCCACGCGCGGGTGAGGTAATGCCGGGGCAGGCGCATCATGTCCAGCGGGCGGCGAAATGCCGTGTTCTCGCCCAGATGCACCCAGTATTGTTCGATGTAGCGCGGTTCCTCGTGACAGAAACTGCATTCCCACGGCAGCCGTTCCCCGCTGAGCAACTGACTCATCGCGACCAGTGCAGTCATACCGGCCTCCAGCAGGAAGCGTTGCTGTTCGCCAGCGCCGCAACTGTCCAGCCAGTAAAGGTAGGCAAAATGCTCATCCAGCTCCAGACGCGGCGTCAGCAGCGGGCTGAGCAGCGCATGCTGGTGGATCAGGATTTCCAGCGCCTGATGCAGGTTTTGCGCATGACGCAGCGCATGGCTTGCGGCGCCGTAATGGCCGGGAAACAGTCGCTGGCCGAACAGGAAACTGGTGTCGTCGGCTTCCATCTGGCGTTGCGCGTTACCGATCAGAACGAAGAATTGCTGCGCACTGAGCCGCGTCTTGCCCGCAACGATGTCTTCGTAGAACAGGCCTGTGCCTTTGAGCAGGCGATGGCTGTCGATCCCGCGCGACAAGGCCAGATCAATCAGCGTAGCCGGCTGGTAATGGCCGGGGATGAAGCGGCTGTCGGCTTCGTACCAGTCACTTTTGAGAGTCACGGCAGTCGCTCAGGCAGTACGGGTCAGGGGACGTCGGGCGCGGGCCAGCGACAGGTTGAGGCGGCGCAGCAGGTTGTCCGGCGTTTCATTGAGGGCCATGACCACCGCCACGCTGGCCGACAGTTGAATGCGTTCACCTTGTTGCCGAGTCTTGTGCGCCAGGCTGGCAACCGCCTGTTGCAGCTCCAGCGCCAGCAGTTTCGCCTGACTCTCTCCGGTATTGGGCAACAACACCACAAACCGGTCGCCCGCCAGACGGCAGAGCAGGTCCTGGCGGCGCAAATTGAGTACCAGCAGATGGCTGAGCGCCGATAGAACCTCATCGCCCTCGGCATGACCGAATGCGTTATTGATCGCGCTGAAGTCATCCACATCCAGTACCAGCAGCGACAACGGTTGCTGCTGGCAGAGGCTTTCTTCAAGGCTGACGACCAGTTGGCGTTTCAGATAGTCGGCGCTGCCCAGCGGTGTGAGCTTGTCGTAAAGCCGATGCTCACGAAAGCCACGCTCGCGCTTTTCCATCTGAGCGCTGATCGCCAGTTGCTCGCGATGCCAGTGATAGATACCGAGGGTCAGCAGGATAAGGCCGATTGGCATCGGTCCGGATTCCAGCCAGTGACCCCACTGGATGTGGCTGGGCAGGCGAATGAACTCGTCCAGCGCGTCGATCCACCAGGAAAAGAACACACAGCTGAGGCCTGTCGACAGGTAATTGGTGACCCGACCGGCTGGTCGGCTCTTGAACACCAGAAACAGCCAGACCAGCGACAGCAGCGCGGAGCCGCCTTCGCCGACGATGTCCAGCCATTGCCATTCGCTGACCTGTTTGACGTTGCCAAATGCCAGAAAGGCCAGCAGGCCCAGGTTGGAAGCGACCATCAGCGCAGCGAGTTTCCAGCGATGGGGTTGGATGATCCTGAACATGAAAAGACGGCTCCCGAGCTGCTGGTTATCGGCCAGCAGAACAGATGTACATGACACTTCGGTGACGGGTAACGCGGACCGCTAAAGGTCGAATCAGCTCACGTGTGTTGCAGGTTTTTTCTACGCGCCTGACTGCCACCCGGCTGGTTCGCCTGCCAAACGCATGCGGTTCGTGACGCTTTGCGTCACAAGTCTCCGGAGCAGCACAATGTCATGATGCGTCTGCAGGAGGTCGCCATACGTGCTTCTCGATCACGGTGGCACTGGCGACGCGGAGCGTCACGAACTCCATTCCAACGCAGAGCGTTGGAAAGAGAGTCATACGCACATCGGCTTTTGATTCCGGCCAGCCCCGCCTGAAAGTCAAATCAGCTCATTTGCCTGCCAAATCACCCTCAAACCCGCTGTTTCCAGCCCCTGCGCCCGTTACCTGTCACAGAACCGTCACTGCGCGGCTCTAGCTTGCGCCTCCAGTTGCCGGGTCATTTGCCTGGCCTGTCGGGATTATGGGGGAGGACTTAACATGCACAGGCGTCGCAGCAGGGCTCAACTGGTCGGCTTCACACTCAGCGCGCTGGCATTTGCCATTGCCAGCGAACGTTTACAGGCGGCCGAAGCCGATACCACCGAGCACGTGCAAGTGGTCGGGCAGGCGGCGAGTATCGACAACGCGCTCAAGGAGCAACGCAGCTCCGACAACATCAAGAGCGTGGTGCATGCCGACGGTGTTGCGCAGTTACCGGACCAGAACGTCGCCGAAGCAGTGCAACGCATGCCGGGCGTCAGCGTCGAGCGCGATCAGGGCGAGGGGCGCTTTGTCACCGTCAGGGGACTGGCGCCTGACCTCAACAGCGTGACCATCAACGGCACGCTGGTGCCTGCCCCGGAAAGTGGCCGACGCGCCGTAGCGCTGGATGTGCTGCCTGCCGAACTGGTGCAGTCACTGTCAGTGATCAAAACCCTGACCCCGGACATGGACGCCAACTCGCTGGGCGGTACAGTCGATGTCGAAAGCCTCTCTGCCTTCGACCACAAAGGGCTGTTCTAAACCGGCAGCAGCGAAGCCAGCTACGACAAGAACACCCACCAGACCAGCCCCAAGTTTTCTGGCGCGGCGAGCAATCGTTTCAGCCTTGGCGACGGCATCGACAACTTCGGTGTGGCGGCAGCACTGAGCTGGCAGAAGCGTGATTTCGGCTCCGACAACGTCGAGACCGGCGGAGACTGGGACGGCTCGCGACTGCAATCGTTTGAACAACGCGACTACGACATCAGCCGCGAGCGCACCGGGGGTGGTCTTAACTTCGATTACAAACCCGATGACCTCAGCAAATACTACCTGCGCACCCTGTACAGCCGTTTCAAGGATGATGAGGTGCGCACCACCAACGGTTTCGAATTTGCCAATGCCCAGAGCGCAGGGCAGACCGGCGATGCCGAGGGCACGCGCAAGCTCAAGGCGCGCACCGAAACTCAGGAAATCCAGTCCTACGTGTTCGGTGGCGAACGTATGGTCGGCCTGTGGACGCTCAGCGGCCAGGCCGGTTACAGCGAGTCCAGTGAAGACAGCCCTAGCCATATTGCCGGGGCCACATTCGTGGGCAACGATGATTTTGCCGACACCGGTTTCTACGACCGCGACAAGCCAAGGCCCATCGTCGATCCCTCGTTCTACGACAATTCGAACTTTACTCTGGACAAGGTCGACCGGGAAAAGCAGTACACCAAAGACACCGAGAAGAACGTGCGCCTCGACCTGGCCCGCGATTACGACTTCAAGGGCTATGCCTCGCAGTTCAAGTTTGGCGGCAAGGTCAGCCGACGCGACAAAAGCAACGATCTGGAAGTCTGGAAATACGACGATTTCGATGATCAGGGTTTCAGCGATCAGCAACTCAACCTGACACAGTTCCAGAAAGGCACCATCGACTATCGACTGGGCAATTTCGGCAGCGGTATCAGTCCCACTGCGGTCAAGGGCCTGATCGGCGGCCTGAACGCCGCCGACGCCTACGACGCGTCGGAAAGCCGGGCCAATGACTTCAAGATCAACGAAGACATCAATGCCGGTTACTTCATGAATACGCTGGATGTCGATAAATGGCGCTTCATCGCCGGTCTACGTTACGAGGGCACGGAGATGGACGCCAAAGGAACTGGCGTGCGCGATGGGGCATTCGAGTCCAGTACCACCAACCGCCGCTATCACCACTGGTTACCAGGTCTGCATGCCCGTTATCAGATCGACAAGAGAACCCAGTTGCGCGCCGCCTGGACCAAAACCGTGGTGCGCCCGACGTTCGGGCAACTGGCGCCGGGCTTTGTGATCGACGATGACGAAGCCTCTTTCGGTAACCCGAATCTGAAGCCGCTGGAGTCGAGCAACCTTGACCTGGGCATCGAACACTTCATGGGCCGAGCGGGGACGGTGTCGGCGTTCGTGTTCTACAAGGACATCCAGAATTTCGTCTACAACACCGACCTGGCGGGCACCGGGCAGTGGGCGAACTTCTCCGAAGCCAACACCTACGCCAACGGCGACAAGGCCAAGCTCTATGGCCTGGAGCTGGCCTATTCGCAAAAGCTCGACTGGCTGCCATCGCCATGGAACGGTCTGCTGCTGGGCGCCAACGCCACGTTGAGCCGTTCCGACGCCAGCATCAACGGTTTCGACCAGAGCACCGGCACCAACCGCAAGCGCGACATCGACCTGCCCAGCCAGTCGAAAACCGTCGGTAACGTCATGCTCGGCTGGGAGAACGACAAGCTGAGTCTGCGTCTGTCCGCCAACTACAAATCGGCCTATCTCTACGAGTTGGCGTCGATCGGCGACAAGGACCACGACCAGTACGTGGATGCGCAGACTTTCGTCGATTTCAGCGCCCGCTATTCACTGACCAAGAACCTCAAGGTCAGCTTCGAGGCGCAGAACCTCACCGATCAGCCGTATTTCGTCTACAGCGGTCATCGCGCCTACAACGGCCAGTACGAAGAATACGGCCCGACCTACAAAGTCGGCCTGACCTTCACTCACTTCTGATCGACCTGACGCGCTCATTCAAAGGATTCAACCGTTCATGATCATTTCGTTATCACCCAAGCCAGCGTGCCTGGCGCTACTGCTTTGTCTTGCGATCGGGGCTGCGCACGCTTCGCCGCCGATGGACCTGAACCTGACACGCTGGGCTGAAAATGCTTCGTTCAAGGCTCAATCGGCGAGCTTTCTGCCGGGCAGTGACGGCACCCGCCGCCTGGCCGCGAGCGTCAAGGCCGGTCTGTTGCTGCTGGATGAGCAGGGCCGCGAGCTGGCGAAAATGCCGGGGTCGTTCCAAGGGCTCGACAGCCGTACTACAGGCTCAAGTGTGCTCATTGCAACGCTGGATAATGCCCGCCAGCAGGCCATGCTGACCCAGCTCGATCCGACCGGAGCACACTGGTCAAAGCCGGTATATCTGCCCGCACGCGATTATTCAGTGGCCGGTCTGTGCCTGTACCGCGATGACGCCAGCAACCTGTTTGTGTTTCTGGTGGGCGAGGAGGGCAAGGGCGAACAATGGCTGATTGGCGCAGATAATCGACTGAACGACGCGCCACGCCTGGTGCGCAACCTGCCGCTACCACCCAAAGCCGAGTTTTGTCAGGTCGATGACGCTGCGCACAGGTTGTTCGTCAATGAACAAAACATCGGTTGGTGGGCTTATTCGGCGCACCCCGAGGCTGAGGTCGCGCGTCAGCCTGTGGCTCTGCGCGAACCGTTTGGCGATTTGAAACAGGCGGCGGGGGCAATGGCCATTGTTCCGGGCGGTTTGCTGGCGCTGGACCCGAAAGGCAAGGCGTTGCATCTCTATCAGCAGCAGGATTCGCTGGAGAGCTGGACGCCGGTGGCCGATCTGTCGCTGATGAGCCTGAAAAAGCCGGAAGGGCTTTCTGTGCGTGAGAGCAAGAACAGCTTGCAGGTGTTGGTTAACGACAATGACGGCGAGCGCCTGTATCAGGGGGAACTGAGCTGGTCGCCCAAACCGGTGAATAACGCCAAGCCGTTGCCGACTGTCATGGCGGCGAGTCAGAGCCAGCCGGTCGGGCGTCAGGGTGACGCCGCCGACGACCCGGCCATTTGGGTCCACCCGAAAAATCCGGCGCTCAGTCGCGTGTTGGGCACCAACAAAAAGCAGGGCCTGCTGGCTTATGACCTGACTGGCAAGCAGCTGCAGGAATTACCGGTAGGCCGCCTGAACAACGTCGATCTACGCCCAGGCTTCATGCTCGGCAAGAAGAATGTCGATCTGGCGGTAGCCAGTAACCGGGATCACAACAGCCTGAGCCTGTTCAGCATCGACCGGACCAGCGGCGTCATTCGTGAAGCGGGAGAGATCCCCACACCATTGGCGGAAATCTATGGCGTCTGCCTGTTCAAACCTGCCAGTGGCGAGCTATACGCCTTCGCCAACGGTAAAGACGGCAGCTTTCTCCAGTATCGGCTCAGCGCGTCCGACGGTAAGGCAAAAGGCGAGCTGGTACGCCGCTTCAAGGTCGACACCCAGCCGGAAGGCTGCGTGGCCGATGACCAGCGTCAACGCCTGTTTCTCGGTGAAGAGGACGTTGGCGTCTGGGAAGTCGATGCGCGCGCCGATCAGCCTGCGACGCTTTCCAGTGTGATCAAGGTGGGCGAGGCGGTGCATGCCGATGTCGAGGGGCTGGCGCTGTATCAGAGTGACAAGCACGACTATCTGGTGATCTCCAGTCAGGGCAACGACAGCTACGTGGTGGTCGATGCCGAGCCGCCTTACGCACTGCGCGGCGCTTTTCGGGTCGGTCTCAACGCGAACGCGGGGATTGACGGTACCTCGGAAACCGACGGCATCGAAGTGACCTCCATGAACCTCGGCGGCCCTTGGAGCAAAGGCATGCTGGTGGTGCAGGACGGGCGCAAACGCATGCCCGAGCAGGCGCAGAACTTCAAGTTCTTACCGTGGGCCGAGGTGGTGAAAACCTTGAAGCTGCCGTAAGTCGTTTGTCATCAAGCGGTGCTAATCATTCGTTCCATTACAGAGGACTACCACGATGCACGCCACCCTCGAACACATGACTATCTGGGGCCTGATCAGCGATGCCAGCCTGCTGGTCAAGGCCGTGATGCTGATTCTGTTACTCGCTTCGCTGGTCAGCTGGTACCTGATCATCCAGCGCAGTCTTGCGCTGGGCCATTACGAGCGGACACTGGATGCGTTTCAGCAGCGCTTTCGCGCTGAAGCCGAGCTGGCACCACTGTACGCCGAAAGCCGTTCGGCTCAAGAGGGCGCTGACGGTATCGAGCGCGTCTTCAACGCCGGTTATGCCGAGTACGTGCAACTCAAGCCACGTCCCGGCATCGAGCCTGACGTGGTGCTGTCAGGCGTCGAACGCGCATTGCAGGTCGCCATCAGCGAGCAGGAGCTGCAACTGGAAAAAGGCCTGCAGTTTCTCGCCACGGTTGGCTCGGTCAGCCCCTACATCGGCCTGTTCGGCACGGTCTGGGGGATCATGAATTCCTTCATCGGCCTGTCTCAAGTGCAGCAGGCCACACTGTCGACGGTCGCGCCGGGTATTGCCGAAGCTTTGATTGCCACGGCCATCGGCCTGTTCGCCGCCATTCCTGCCGTTATCGCCTACAACCGCTTTGCCGCGCGTGGCCAGACGCTCACGGCCCGTTACTACAGCTTCGGCAATGAACTGCAGGTGCGCCTGAACCGCACCCTGCAAGGCCTGACCCGCAACATGGCCGCTGCGGCCTGAGGACTTGTCATGCTGGTCAAACCGCAACGCAAACATGGCCCGAAAGCCGAAATGAATGTCGTGCCCTATATCGACGTGATGCTGGTGCTGCTGGTGATTTTCATGGTCACGGCACCGATGCTGACCCAAGGGGTGAAAATCGAGTTACCCAAAGTCGCCAGCGAAGCACTCGCCAGCGATACCCGGCAGCGCATCGTGACCCTGTCCGTCAAGGCGCAGGGCGGCTACTACTGGAACCTGGGCGACACGGTCGATACTCAGGCGCAGACCGATAAGGCTGCGAGCCTTGAAGACATGCAGGAGCGCATTGCCCGACTGGTTGCCGAGCGCAAGGACACGCAAGTGTTCATCCGTGCCGATGACAAGGCTGATTATGGCCGGGTAGTCGCCGCCATGGCGGCGCTGCAACGCAGTGGCGTAACGCAATTGGGCTTGGTGACCGAGGCCCCGCAATGAACACCCTGGCCCTCGATTACCACCCGCCGCGCCGCGAATGGGTGAATGGGCCCTGGCTGCGCAGCAATGGCCTGGCCGCTGCCATCGCGCTGGCATTGCATGGCGTGCTGCTGGGCGGTCTTATGTTCGGCTGGAGCCCGCACGAAGCACCGCCCGCACAGAGCAGAACCCTGACCACGCAATTAGTGATTTTGCCGCCAGCGCCTGAGCCGGTTCCAGTCGCCGCTGCGCCGGTTGTCGAGCCTTTTCAGCTGCCGCCACCTGCACCGGCCTCGCTGCCGATCACCCAGCCGGTAGAAGCTGCAAAACCGCAGGCAGAGCCGCAGCGCCAGGTCGAACAGGCGGCGTTGGCACGCAAGCGCGTTGATGAGCAAAAGCGTGAGCGCGAACAGCAACAGAGCGTTCAGCGCCTGCACGAAGCCGAGCAGCAAAAGCGCCAGGAACAGCAGCGGCTGGCCGAACAGCAACGTCAGCAGGTTGAGCAACAACGTCAGGCCGAACAGGCGCGTCAGTCTGCCGAGCGCGCCCGCCAGGCGCAGCAATCAGCACAACAGCAGGCCGCCGCTGACAGCAGCCAGTATCAGCCACTCAGCAAGGAGGCTCCGGACTATCCCGAACGGGCTCTGGACAAAGGCATCGAGGGTGATTGCACGGTGGTCTACGACGTGTCGCCGCAAGGCACGGTGGTCAACCCGCAAGTGCAGGGTGCGTGCCATCCATTGTTCATCCGTCCGTCACTGGCCGCAGCGCAAACCTTTCGTTATCAGCCACGGGTTGTCGAGGGCAGGGCAGTGACCGTGTCCGGGGTGAAGAATACTTTCCACTACCGGATCAAATAGACAGCGGGCCTGACGCAAGCTGCGGCAGGCCCGCACAGGTTTTAACTGACCTTGAAGCGCCGTACCAGCGCAATCAGGCGAGTGTTGGACTCGGAAAGGGCAGCGGTGCTGCGTTCGTTACTGGAGCCGCCTTCGACCAGCTCTTCGACGATGTGCCGAACGGCAATGATGTTACGGCTGATTTCCTCTGACACCGCGCTTTGCTCCTCGGCCGCTGTGGCGATTTGCGTGCTCAGGTCGTTGATCTGCAGAACCGAGCGAGTCATGTCGTCCAGGCCGCTTGTTACGGCAGTGGTTTTGCCTGCCGTGGTCTGGCAACTCTGGCGGGTTTTTTCCATCGCGGCTACTGCTGCGCTGACGCCTTGTTGCAGGCTGCCGAGCATTTCGTTGATCTCCGACGTGCTGGCCTGGGTGCGAGCGGCGAGGGCGCGCACCTCATCGGCCACGACCGCAAAGCCACGACCCTGTTCGCCGGCGCGCGCGGCTTCAATGGCGGCGTTAAGTGCGAGCAGGTTGGTCTGCCCGGCGATTTCGCCAATCACCGCCAGCACCGCGTTGATGCGCTTGGCGTCCTGCTCCATCGACTGCACTTTGCTGGTGGCCGAATCGACCTCGCTGATCAGTGCATTCACGCTGTCAGAAGCGTCCGCAACAACGGTTTTCGATACCTGAGCGTTCTCGTTGGCCGACTGCGTGAAGCTTGCGGTCTGCGCCGCGCTGCGGGCCACTTCGTCCGCGGTGGAGGACATCTCGGTGATCGCAGTAACGGCCTGATCGGTTTCGTTGGCGTGGCGGATCAGAATGGCACTGGTAACGCCCGCCTGACTGCGCAGTTGTTCGATACCGCTGGCAATCTCGCTGGTGGAACTGCTGACGTCGAGCATCATGCGTTGCAGGTAGGCAATGAAGTTGTTGACCGACTCACCCACCTGATCCACTTCATCGTGCCCTTTGACGGCAATGCGCCGGGTGAGATCGGCGTCACCGGCCGACAGCGTGTCGATGTTGGTTTTGAGCACGCCCAGACGGTTCATCAGCGTGCGCAACGCAACGATCATCAGCACCAGCAGCACCAGAACCATCGGGATCTGCAGCCAGGCCAGGGTCTTGAGGACGGTTTCGCTCTGGCTTTTCAGCAGATCGGTGTTTTGCGAAACGGCCAGCAACCAGGGCGTTCCAGCAACCGGCATCAGAAACAGGGTTGACTCCTCGCCATCGCTGTTCTGGTAAGTCAGACGCGAGGTGCCAGTACCTTTGACGGCGAGTGCCGACTTGATGCCATTGATGAACGGCGATTGCGCCGCCAGTTCGGAGACGTTGCGCAGCACGATCTTGTCGCTGCTGCCCGGCACGTTGGACAGAATCTTGCCATCGGCCTCAATGATCATGATCCGGCCATGGACTTCCTGCTCTTTGGCTTCAACCAGCTTGTTGAAGAAGCCCAGCGTCACGTCGATGGTAGACACGCCCCAAGGCTGTCCGTCCTTGGTAATGGCCATGGCGCAGTTGGTGCGCGGTTCCGGGCTGGCGGCATCCTGATAGGCGGGCGCCCAAGGCGCATTGGCCAGCAGGGGAGTTCAAGCCGCCTTTGTGCCAGCCCTGTTCGAAATAGTTGAGCGACTCAGGCGAGTTCCAATGGGTGTTGACGATCAATTTTCCCGACGCATCGCGATGGTAGAAGGTGCTGTGCTTGGCACGACCGGGCGTGCGCACGTTCGGCAAAGGCCAGATCCCGCCGCCGAATACCTTGGCTTCGCCGTACTGGTTGACCATGAACGGCAGCAAGCGGTCGATATCGTCACTGGACAGCTGCGGCACCAGCTCGGTGATCACCCGCGCCTGCGCCTGTACGCGCGCCAACTCGGTCTTGATCTCATCGCTGATGTCTGCCGCCTTGGCGGTCAGCATGTTTTCATCGTTGGCCGTAAGCCTGGGGGACACGAACTGACCGATGCCATAAACCGTCAGAACAACGACCAGCGCCATGAATCCTACGAAGGTTGCGGTGTAGCGAGCTTGTACTGTCTTGAGCGAGGCCATTTTTTTGTTATACCTGATCCGTAGGAAAGGAATTACCTGACTCAGGTGTCGACCGGGATAGATATTTCTTGATGTGACAAAAGTGCCAACTTCAGTACGATCGGCTGCGTCCAGCGTCGCGCAAGGCACTAGAGGTATTCTCCCGTGGGTCATCAGGAACAACCGATATCGCGCAAGCCGCAACGCAGAAAATTTTTCAGTCCCTCGCTTGACTTCCTTTTCCTAATCAGTAACATAGCGCTCATTCCGCGATAGCTCAGTTGGTAGAGCAAGTGACTGTTAATCACTGGGTCCCTGGTTCGAGTCCAGGTCGTGGAGCCAGACAAGGTTTCAGAGAAGACTTTAAAAATCTTTGAAACACCGAAAACCCGCCTTCTGGCGGGTTTTTTAGTTTTAGCGCCGAGCACTGGCAACGCGACAATTCATGGACTTGGCAAAGAAAACACCTTGAGTAGTTTTTAAATCGCCTCCAGTACCAGAAATGAATCTTACGTCTGCACCGAACGCGTCGTTGATCCGCTCGCATCGGAGGACTGCGCTTTAGACCTGCGCTTGTAATCCGCAGGCGTCATCCCGGTAAGTTGAATGAAAGCCCGTCGGAACGAGGTATCCTCGTTGTAGCCGCACTTGAGTGCCACTTTTTTAATGCTGGCTCCCGGTGTCTGGAGGAGGACGCAAGCCGTTTCTATCCTCACTCGGGTAATGAGCTCTTCAGGCGACTCATTGGTTAATTTCTTGAATTGTCGATGCATTGTCCGCTCGCTCAGATCCAACATTTTGGCGAGCTCTTCAGCCGTCAGCCCGGGTCTGGCATGGCGAATGATTTGCTCGGTTTCCAGAAGCAGCGGATCAGCACTATTTATAAAACCGCGGGGTGCATAAACCAGTTGAGGCAGTGACAAGACTAGACGGGTAAATCGGCAAGGGTATATGAGGAAGACTAATTAATCGGCTGCTGAACGAGTTTCGAGCAGATTTTCGCGCCAATGCGCAGCATGGGCGCGATAGTCATCAGGACGTGTGTATAACCGTGAGCGATGAGTATCACGGCGATAATCAATGCTCAATACGGCGAAATAGTCCCCAGCAAACCCACCGCTATCGCCAGCAACAAAAAACCTATCAATGAAAGTCCGAGCTTGCCCATGAGCGTCTCCTGCTGATCGATCTGTCTGTAACGAGTCGCAGGTTCCGGTCTATGACGGTTGTCCTGCGCGTTTTAATGCGTGGCCATTATCCTGCGCAGGCAGATTCTGGTACAGATTCAGAAATAGCTTAAAAATACGGATCAGTTGTACGTGGGCCGAACGTAAACACTTCAGAACGACGCGATGATTCGTCCAAGCATCGCCATGGCCTGCTCGCTGCGTTCATCCCAGGGCGTGCCGTAGTTCAGGCGTGCGCAATTCTTGAAGCGCTGCGAGGCCGAGAAGATCGGGCCGGGTGCCAGGCTGATGCCTTGGGCCAGGGCCATCTGGAACACCTGCAGCGAGTCCACTTGCTCGGGGAATTCGAACCACAGAAAGTACCCGCCAGCGGGGCGGGTGACGCGTGTCGCTGCCGGGAAATAACGAGCGGCAGCGGCCAGCATCGCGCCCTGTTGCAGTTCGAGGGTGTCGCGCAATTTGCGCAGGTGCCGGTCGTAGCCGCCATGTTTGAGGTAGTCGGCAATCGCTGCCTGGGCGGGGACAGAGGGTGAAATGGTGGTCATCAGTTTCAGCCGATTGATCTGTTCGGTATAACGCCCGCCTGCCACCCAGCCGACACGGTAGCCGGGGGCCAGGGTCTTGGAAAACGAGCTGCAGTGCATCACCAGCCCGCTGTGATCCAGGCTTTTGACCGGATGGGGTGCATTGGCGCCGTAATACAGCTCGGCGTACACATCGTCCTCGATCAGCGGGATCTGCTGTCGTTCCAGCAGGTTGTAGAGCCTGATTTTTTTCGCCTGGGTCATGCTCGCGCCCAGCGGGTTCTGGAAGCTGCTCATGAACCAGCAGGCTTTGATCGGCAGGCGTGTCAGGCTGTCCTGCAAAGAGTCCAGATCCACGCCGTCACGCGGATGCACGGGGATTTCGACGGCTTTTAGCTTGAGCCGCTCCAGCACCTGAAGGCAGGCATAGAACGCAGGTGCTTCGATGGCGACCAGGTCGCCGGGCTCGGTAACGCATTGCAGGCACAGATTCAGGCCTTCCATCGCGCCGTTGGTGATCACCAGTTCGTCGGCGGGCAGGCGCACGCCACTGATCATGTAGCGCAGAGCAATCTGTCGGCGCAGTTCAGAGTTCCCGGTGGTCATGTCGCTGACAATGCCCGCTGGCGTCATCGCCCGCACCGCTGAAGACATCGACTTGGCCAGGCGCGGCAATGGGTAAAGGTTCGGGCTGGGAAATGCCGAGCCGAAAGGGACGGTGTCCGGGTTCTTGAGCGAGCCAAGCACGGAAAAAATCAGGTCGCTGACGCCCAGCTCGGTGCCTTCGCTGGTGTGCCTGACCAGTTCAGGCTCTGTCAGCGCATTGGCAGCATGCTCGCGCACGTAATACCCGGAGCGTGCACGAGCCTGAATCAGGCCTTTGTCTTCCAGCAGGTAATACGCCTTGAAGACGGTGGCGGGGCTCACCGAATAGGTGCGACTGGCAACCCTGACGGAGGGGACTTTCTCGCCTGCTGGCAACACGCCGCTGCGAATCATTTCCGAAATGTCGGCGGCGAATTTTTCGTAGCGTTTCATAGAAGGCATCGGGGCAAATAATGCCTGCATCATGAGTGAAAACAGCCCTTGCAAACAGGAGCAAGTTATCCTGGAAAAAGCATATGAGCTGCGCGGTGTCGCTGTCGGGCTAGCCTCTGCGTCTTGAAACCCTTAAACGGATGGGGCTATGATAATCGCGTCGTGCGACCCATCGAAGGAATCACTCTTGTCCCGTTCCAGCTGGCTGCCTACGCCGCCTTAGCGCTTCGCCCCCTCGCCACACCTGACTGCCACTGACTGCGGTCGCCTGTCGCTGTGTCCGTTTTACGGTCGCCGCCACCTCCATCACTACTCATTCGAAAACCGATGCACACGTACGTCCGGCATTCGCTGCTGCGCGTCCTGCTGTGCTCGACACAGGTATTTCCATGCTCGAAAAAATCAAAGCTACGTGGTTTTCCAACGTCCGGGCCGATGTTCTGGCCGGGCTTGTCGTTGCACTGGCCCTGATTCCAGAGGCTATCGCGTTCTCCATCATCACGGGGGTAGACCCGAAAGTCGGGCTTTACGCCTCGTTCTGTATCTGTGTGGTCATTGCTTTCGTGGGCGGCCGCCCGGCGATGATTTCCGCCGCCACAGGTGCGATGGCACTGCTGATGGTGAACCTGGTGAAAGAGCACGGTCTTCAGTATTTGCTGGCGGCCACTTTGTTGTGCGGCGTGTTGCAGATCATCGCCGGGTACTTGCGCCTCGGAGAGCTGATGCTCTTTGTTTCACGATCAGTGGTGACCGGCTTTGTGAACGCGCTGGCGATTCTGATTTTCATGGCCCAACTGCCGGAACTGACCCATGCGACCTGGCCGGTCTATGCCATGACGGCGGCGGGCCTGGCAATTATCTATCTGTTCCCGTGCGTGCAGTTGCTGGGCAAGCTGCTGCCGTCGCCGCTGGTGTGCATTCTGCTGCTCACGGCAATGTCCATTTACATGGGCCTTGATGTACGAACAGTTGGTGATATGGGCGCGATGCCTGACAGTCTGCCGGTGTTCATGTGGCCGGACGTTGCGCTGAATCTCGACACGCTGTTGATCATCCTGCCGTACTCCGCGGCTTTGGCGGTGGTGGGCCTGCTTGAGTCGATGATGACCGCAACCATTGTCGACGATCTGACCGATACCACCAGCGACAGGAATCGTGAGTGCAGAGGGCAGGGCATTGCCAATATTGCCAGTGGCCTGATCGGTGGCATGGCCGGTTGCGCGATGATCGGCCAATCAATGATCAACGTGAAGTCGGGGGGCAGAACACGACTCTCGACCCTCAGCGCGGGCTTGCTGCTGTTGATCATGATGCTGTTTCTGGGCGACTGGCTGGCGCGTATTCCGATGGCGGCGCTGGTGGCGGTGATGATCATGGTGTCGATAAGTACGTTCAGCTGGGAGTCGATCCGCAACCTTAAACAGTACCCGCTCTCGACCAATATCGTGATGGTCGTGACGGTGATCATGGTGGTAGCCACCCATAACCTCGCCTATGGCGTGCTGGTGGGGTCCCTGCTGGCCGCGATGTTCTTTGCCAGCAAGATCGCCCGTTATCTCGACGTCACTTCGCAACGCGACCCCGAGCACAGCCACCGCACTTATTACGTGACCGGTCAGGTGTTTTTTGCTTCTGCCGAGCGCTTCATGGCGTCCTTCGACCTGCGCGAAAACGTCGAAACACTCGCCATTGATCTGCGCGAGGCGCATTTCTGGGACATCACTGCGGTTGCCGCGCTGGACAAGGTGGTGCTCAAGCTGAGGAGGGCGGGTATCAGTGTGGACGTTGTAGGTATGAACCGGGCGACGGCCACGCTGGTGGATCGGTTTGGCGTGCACGACAAACCGGACGCTATCGATTCGTTGATGGGGCATTGATCCGCAGGTTCGGGTCAGCAGGATCAGGCCGGGATTTCCAGGCGGATCACCGACCCGCCGCCAGGCCTGTTGCGCACCCCGATAGTGCCGTCATGCTCGAGGCAAATAGCCCGGGCGATGGACAGGCCAAGGCCGCTGCCTCCCGAATAGCGCGCCCGCGAACGTTCGGCGCGCCAGAAACGGTCGAACACCTGCTCAAGGTTTTCCGAGCCGAAGCCGGGCCCGCGGTCGGAGACGGTCAGTTCCATGCTCCGTGCGCGGGCCCTGCCGACAATCAGCAGTTCACCGCCCATCGCCGAGTAGCGCAGCGCATTATCGACGAGAATATTGACCACTTGGCCGATCCGGTCACGGTCGGCGTTGACGGTCAGTCGTTGGGGGATGTCGATCGTCACGACAACGCCCGCTTGATCGAGCTGTGCGGCAAACCAGCTCAGGCGTTCGGCCACCAGTTTCTCAAGGGAAAATACCGTCTTGTCCAGGGTCAGCTGGCCAGCGCTGGCCAGCGAGAGAAGGTGCAGATCGCTCACCAGTTTGTTCAACTGGTTGAGCTGGCGGTGGACCATTTCCAGTTGTGCCAGATCGCGCGGGAACACTTCATCGATCATGCCCTGAATGCGCCCCATGGCCGCGTTCAGTGGCGTGCGCAGTTAATGGGCGATCATCGCGCTGGACTCGCTGACCTCCAGTTCGTAACGGCCTAGCTGGGTGGTCATGGTATTGAAGTCGCTGACCAGCGCCTGTAGCTCGTCCGGGTCTTTGTCGCTCATGGGCAGGCGCGTCTTGAAGTCGCCCTGGGCGACCTGACGTGCGCCTCTGGCAATCGAAGAGAACTGGCTGGAAAGCGGGCGGGAGAACAAAAAGCCGAAAAAGATGATGATAGGGATGGCCATCATCACCAGCGCTGCCAATACCCACCATTCCTTGTTGGCGATGCCCGGCAGCAGGTTTTCGATCGGGTAATACTCGAAGAACAGCTCGCGAAGCTTGACCATGTCCATGGCAGGTTCGGCCTGCAATCGTATGAACTCCGTGCGCACATCGGCTGGCATTGCCTGCAGTGTGAGCCAGTCAGACACTGTGACGTGCAGCCACATGCAGAACGCGATCACGATGACCGCACCGACCGCCAGCATGCTCATGCGCATGCCGACCCAGTGCCATAAAGGTTTCTGCCGGTGTCTGAAAAAACGTCGCATGAGGCTCACCTGAATCGATAGCCGACAGAGCGGACTGTCACCAGCACATTATCCACGCCGTGAATTTCGAGTTTGCGACGCAGATTGTGCACGTGCGCATCGACAACCCTGGCCAGCGCCTCGCTGTCGGGCAGGCAGATTTCCAGCAATTCTTCGCGGGTGAAGGCTTTGGAGGGTGTTTTCAGCAAGGTCGAAAGGATCTTGAACTCGGTGGGTGTCAGGTCGAGCAGTGTGTCTGTGCCGTCGTGTCCTTCAATGATGGCGGTGACTGCATTCAGGTCCACCAGCAGGTTCTGGTAACGCAAATGGCGGTCGTTACTGGCGTTCTGCTGGGAGCGGCGCAGCACCGCGTGCACACGGGCCACCACTTCCTTGGGGTTGTAGGGTTTGACCACGTAATCGTCAGCCCCGTAGCGCAATGCGCCGAGCTTTTCCGGTTCGTCGCCCATGGCCGTGACCATGATCACCGGTGTGTCGCTGCAACGGCGCACTGCCGACAGCACGTCCGTACCACTGACCAGCGGCAGCATGACGTCCAGCAGAATCAGGTCGGGTTTCCACTGGCGATGCATATCGATACCGCGCTGCCCGTTTTCGGCCAGCCCTACGCTGAACCCGTCACGACGCAGATAAGCCTCGAGAATGCTGGCGCTGTCGGCATCGTCTTCGACGATCAGAATGCGTTTTCCTGACACAAGAATGCCTCTTGATCAAATCTTGATAATTCACGAACGGTTTATTGAAAGTCGACGTTCAGGATTGCGTCCAGAGCCCACTGTCGCGGACAGATCCTATGCTGATGAGTACACCGCTGTCCAAGCGTATCCGCAACCTCGGATGCTGTTGCCTGGCTATGCTGCTGAGCCTGGTTTTTTCGGGTTGCTCATTGATTCCCGAGTATCAGCGCCCGGCCTTGCCGGTTCCTGCAGACCAGTTGTCTGCTGTCGTCCCGGCCGGTGATGCGTCCATTGCCATCGCGCTGACCGCTGACGAAGAAGCGCTGGCTGCCGAGCTGTCGCCAAAGGGTGAACTGCGGGTTCTGCTGCAATCAGCCCTGACGTTCAATCGCGATTTTCGCGTGGCGGTGCTGAGAGTGGATGAAGCCAGGGCGATGCGCGGCATAACCCGTGCCGATCGTTTCCCGACGATTGCAGCAGGCGTCCAGCGTAACCGTCAACACTTCGATAATGCGGCTGCCGATGAGCGTTACGGCCAGGACCTTTCCATCGCATCGGTGGGCGTCTCGGACTTTGAGCTGGATTTTTTTGGGCGCGTGCGCAGCCTGTCCGAGGCCGCGCGGCATGATTATCTGGCCAGCACGTATGGCCAGCAGGCGGCGCGCAGTGCGCTGGTTGCCGAAGTGGCTCGCGCCTGGCTGGCCGAGCGTCTGGCCGCCGCCGTGCAGCAGGATGCGCAGACCGTTCATGATGCCCGGCTGATGCTGGTAAAGGCGGCCGAAGAGCAGCAGCGCCAGGGTGCCATTTCACTCGACGATCTGATGGCGCAGCGCCTTGATACCTTGACTGCACAGCAACAGGTGCAGGATGCGCTAAGCGATCACGCGAATGCTTCCCAGGCTTTGCTGCTGCTCACCGGCTACTCGGCAGTGTTGCCAGCCACCACGCCGGATACGCCGGCGCTGACCGCCGCGCTGGTCGAGACCCCGGCCTGGCTGTTCTCCCCGCAACTGAACCTGCCGTTGTTCGACGGAGGGCGTAATCAGGCCAACCTGGATCTGGCGCATGTGCGCCAGCAGATCGCGGTCGCCGAGTATGAAAAAGCCATTCAGAACGCCTTCCGTGAAATGGCCGGTGTGCTGACCCGTCGTCAGCAGGCCCTGGGCCATGTCCGCAACGAGATAGAGCGCGTAGCGCTGGTCCAGGAAAAAGTGCGCCGCCTGTCCTTCGAACTCAATGCCGGTGCTACCGAACGCACGGCATTGCTGGGCTCCACCATCCGTATCGCCGAAGCCGATGCAGCCGGTCGCAAGTCACTCGATGAGCTGCAACAAAACCGGATCGACCTGTTTCGAGTGCTTCGCGGCGCAGAACCGACAACCCCACCTCAATCCTGAATGAAACCGGAGTATCACCATGAGTCCTGAAATCGCTCGTCCTCACGTTCGTCCTGCACTGCTCAAGCCTGCGCTAGGCGTGTTGATCGCCTCAGTGGCCATGACACTGGTCGGTCAGGCCTGTGCTCAGGACAGCGCGTCCACGCAAAGCCAGTCCATTTTCGGCGACAGGTTCAACGTCAATTTCGGCCTCGGCATGGCCGTGCTGCCACGCTACATGGGGGCCGATGAATACCGCAGTCAGGTGTTGCCGATGCTCACTGTCCAGCGCGGTATCTTTTTTGCGGATACCGCACGGGGAGTGGGGCTGCAGTGGCAGTCGGATTCCGGGTTCGGGGCCAGCGCAGCGCTCAACTACGATTTCGGCCGTACCGAGAAAAACAGTACAAACCGCCCTGGTTCCAATGAGCTCATAGGGATGGGCACCGTCAAGGGTGCAACGGTTGGCGACTTCATGATCTCTCAACAGCTCACGCCATGGTTGTCGGCCAGTGCCGAGGCCGAACTGCGTGTGGCCGGTGAAAAGCGTGGCAACCGTTACCGCTTGGGTTTTGAGGGCATCGCCTACCACAGCCAGACCGATACGGTGACGCTGGATATCGATGCGCATGCCGGTGACGGCCGTTACAACCAGACCTACTTCGGTGTGAGCCCGATCCAGAGTCAGCGCACCGGCTTTTCCAGATTCACGGCAGACAGCGGGATTTACGCTTACTCGGCTGCGCTCGCCTGGCAGCACACCTTTGATGCCCACTGGTCAACCGTTGCAAGCGTCGGGGTGACTCACTACACCGATCAGACCCGCGGCAGCCCGCTGGTCGAGACCGATGCTGAAGGCAGCGGTTTGATTGCCTTGAACTACGCCTTCTAAAGGGGTGAAGCCTGCCATGCGATTACATCCCGATGGGTTTCCTGATCTACAGCGATGTGTTTTACACGCTTGCAGTATCGTAATGATTGCCCTGATGGTCAGTGGGTGCAGCGATAAGCATACGGCCAGCGTCTCGGCCGTCCGTGCCGTCAAGGTTGAAGCTGCACGGGCAGGAGAGGGAACCACGGTGCGCTTTATCGGCACCGTTCGGCAGCAGGAGCGCGCCAGTCTGGCGTTTGAATCGGCAGGCACTTTGACAGAGCTGCGGGTCGACATTGGCGATACCGTTGAAAAGGATCAGGTGCTCGCCAGCATTGACCTACAGCCTGCGCAGCTGCGTCTGCAAGAAGCTCTGGCCAGTCTGCGTCTGGCCAGAGCGCAGGCGGTTGAACGTGAGCTTAATTATCAGCGTCAGAAGCGTCTGCTTGCGGCAGGCAGTGTCGCCCAGAGTGTGGTCGAGTCGGCCCTGGCATCCAGCGAGCAGGCCAAAGCCGAGCAGGTCCGGGCCCAGGCCGAACAGGCTCTGGCCCATCGCGAGCTGGACCGTACCCGTTTGATCGCACCCTTTGCCGGGCGAGTAGTAGCGCGGCATGCACAGCCGCGCACCGTGTTGCCCGCCGGGCAAGTGGTGCTGGACATCGAATCCGCTGCCGGGCAGGAGGTGGTGGCTGCTGTTCCGCTAGCACTTGCCGAAACCCTCAAACCTGGTGACCTGGCCAGAGCCTCAAGCACGGCAGATGGCACTTCAGGGTTTGATCTGGCACTTGAAGGCATCTCACCCCGTGCCGATGACGGGCTGGTCAGAACGGCTGTGTTTCGTGTGCTGCGACCTGCCAGTAGATTGCCCAGTGGCATCACGCTGCTGGTGCAGATGCATCCCGATACCGGTACACAGCCCTTGTCGGTCCCGGTCCAGGCGTTATGGATGGGCACCGGCAGCAACTCCGCCGAGGTCTTTGTTTACCAGCCAGGCGGAACAGTCGCCCTGCGCTCTGTTTCGCTGGGTACGGTTAAAGATGGCCGGGCGCTGATCGCCAGCGGCCTGGCTGTCGGGGAGCGAGTGGTTACTGCCGGCGCGGCTTTCCTGCAGGACGGCGAGACCGTCACCCTGTTTCAGCCTGGCACACGCTTGACCGGGGGCACGCAATGAGTCTTACCTACCGCGCAATGAGCGCGAGCCGCCTGACCCTGTTTGCGGCCTTCCTGATTTTGCTGGCCGGTGTCGCGACCTTTTTGGGGTTTCCGTCGCAGGAAGAGCCTTCGGTTACGGTTCGCGACGCACTGGTCAGCGTATCCCTGCCAGGACTCTCCACCGAGCGGACGGAAGAGCTGCTTGCCAGGCCACTCGAAGAACGCATCCGTGAACTGGCCGAGATCAAGAACATTGTCACCACGGTCCAGCCAGGCCGGGTGATTGTGCAAGTCACGGCGTATGACACCGTCAAGGATCTGGGGCTGCTGTGGCAACGACTCCGGGCGAAGGTCAGCGAAACGAACGGCGTTTTCCCGGCCGGTACCCAAGGGCCCTTTGTGGACGATGATTTCGGTCGCGTGGCAGTGGCTTCCGTTGCGTTGACGGCGCCGGGTTTTACCATGAGCGAGATGCGCGCGCCGATAAAACGCCTGCGCAATCAGCTTTATGAGCTCAAGGGTGTCGATCAGGTCGAGCTGTATGGCCTGCAGGACGAGCGAATCTACCTCGACTTCGATCACCAGACCTTGGCGGCAGCCGGGCTTTCGCCGCAACAGTTGCTCCAGCAATTGCAAAACCGCAACCTGATCGCGCCGGGAGGCAACCCGGTCATCGGGCAACAGAGCACCACGCTCTCGGTCAGCGGCGAGGTGCTGTCGCTGGATCAGCTTCGTCAGTTTCCCGTGCAGTTGCCTGGCGGACAGATGGTAGCGTTGCATGACCTGACCCGAATATCGGTGAGCCCTGTCGACCAGCCGGAAACCGAAGCGATCTATCAAGGGCAGGATGCTGTGGTGCTGGCCGTTTCGATGCAGCCCGGGCTCAATGTCCAGACGTTCGGTGCCGCTCTGCGCAAAAAGCTCGGTGAGCTGGAACAACAACTTCCAGCGGGTTTTACCCTGCACATCGTGACTTTTCAGTCCAGCGTGGTTCAGCACGAAATGAACAAGATGTATCACGTCATGGCCGAAACGGTCGTCATCGTGATGTGTGTGGTCATGCTGTTTCTGGGCTGGCGTACCGGCCTGGTGGTCGGGGTGATTGTGCCCCTGACCATCCTGAGTACATTGCTGGTCATGCGCTCGCTGGGGATCGAGCTGCAGACGGTGTCGATTGCCGCGATCATCCTGGCCCTCGGCTTGCTGGTGGACAATGGCATTGTCATCGCCGAGGACATCGAGCGGCGTCTGCACGCCGGGGAGGACCGACGGCGGGCATGCGAGGAAGCCGGGCGCACGTTGATGATCCCTTTGCTGACCTCGTCACTGGTCATTGTGCTGGCGTTTTCGCCGTTCTTTCTGGGGCAGACCAGCACTAACGAATACCTGCGTTCGCTGGCGATTGTGCTCGCCACCACGCTGATCAGCTCGTGGCTGCTCAGCATCACCGTGACGCCCCTGTTATGCTTTTACTTCGCCAAGGCACCGGCAGTCTCGGGTGCGGCTGACAACGCCGATGAGTATGCATCGGTGTTCTATCGAGGCTATCGAAAAGTCATCGAGAGTCTGCTGAATAACTCCTTGATCTTCATCGCCAGCATGCTGGGATTGCTGACAGTTGCGGTCGTCGTGCTGACCCAGGTGCCTTATGACTTTCTGCCCAAGTCCGACCGCATGCAGTTCCAGATTCCGCTGGTGCTGGAACCCGGCAGCAGCTCGCGTGCCACGTCTCAGGCCGTGCGCGATATCAGTCAGTGGCTGAGCAGCGATCAGGACGTCAAACACAGCATCGGCTATGTCGCCAATGGCGGACCGAGAATTGTTCTGGGTCTCAATCCGCCTCTGCCTGCGCCGAATATTGCCTACTTCACGGTCAGCGTGCGTGACGGTGCCAACCTCGATGCAGTCATTGAGCGAACCCGGCATTTCATCCTGACTCAGCACCCCGAAGTCGAAGCGCAGCCCAAGCGGTTTTCCATGGGCACCACCGAAGCCGGGATTGCGGTCTACCGGGTCATTGGTCCTGACGAAAAAGTGCTGCGAAATATTGCCCGCAAGATCGAGCAAGCCTTGTCGGCATTGCCCGGAACCCTGGACGTACGCGATGACTGGCGTACCCGGCTTCTGCGTTACGACGTAGTCGTCGATCAGTACAAGGCGCTGCATGCCGGTGTTTCCACTCAGGACATCGCTCAGGCCCTGCAACTGAGGAACAACGGGCTGTCTGTGTCATCGCTGCAGGATGGCGAAACGGCTGTGGCGATTGTGGCTCGTGAGCAGGGCACACCGATTACGCCTGCCAATGATCTGGACAGCACGCTGATTTACCCGGCTTCCGGGGCGGCACCGCTGATGTTGTCCGCCATCGCGACGGTCGAGCCCCAGGCCGAGGCATCGACCATTCAGCGCCGCAACCTGGAGCGTGCGATTACTGTCGTCGGACACAACCCGTCGTTGACCGCCACCTCGATCATTGAGCATCTGGCACCACAGATTGCGACGCTCAACATGCCAGCGGGGTATCGCATCGAACTGGGTGGCGAAATAGAGGATTCGGCCGAAGCCAACCAGGCGCTTCTGCAATACATGCCGCACGCGCTGGTGGCGATGCTGCTGTTGTTCGTGTGGCAGTTCAATTCGTTTCGCAAGTTGCTGATCGTCATCTCCAGTGTGCCTTTTGTGCTCATCGGCGTGGCGTTGGCCCTGGTGCTCACCGGATATCCCTTCGGCTTCATGGCGACCTTTGGACTGCTGTCGCTGGCCGGCATTATTGTCAACAATGCGGTGTTATTGCTTGAACGCATCGAGGTTGAGCGCGGGCACGGGCTGTCGGTTCGTGAGGCGGTGGTCAACGCAGCGATCAAGCGGTTGCGGCCGATCGTGATGACCAAACTGACCTGCATCATCGGCTTGGTCCCACTGATGCTTTTTGCCGGCCCGCTCTGGGAGGGTATGGCGATCACGATCATGGGCGGGCTGGCGTTGGGCACACTGGTGACGCTGGGGTTGATCCCGATTCTGTATGGGCTGCTGTTTGACACGTTCGAGCGCTGGCGTACCGCGAGTTGACTCATTACGGCCGGTGTTTGTGTAAGGTATGGTCCTGAAAACCTCGACGAACCAAACACAAGGACGGAACAACATGCGCTCATTCTCCCGCTCGCCACTGGCAGCTCATCTCGCTTTGGCGCTTGCGCTGACAGCTCTGGCACCAGCGGCCATGGCCGAACCGCACAAGGCGATCCAGGCCGATGCCGAGCAATACAAGGACGAAGCCTTGAAGCTGCTGGAGCGTCTGGTGAACATCGATTCAGGCTCCGGGTATGTACCGGGCCTGATCAAAGTCAGTGACATCGCGATTGAAGAACTGAAAAAGCTCGGTGCCACCATCGAGCTCGTTCCGAATACACCAGAGGCCAGCAATCATGTAGTCGCCACCCTGAAAGGCACCGGCAAGGCGAAGATTCTGCTGATGGCACACATGGATACCGTGTTCAAGGAAGGCTCTGCGGCCGAGCGTCCGTTTCATATCAAGGACGGTCGTGCCTATGGCCCTGGTGTGATGGATGACAAGGGCGGCATCGTTGCTGCTATCTATGCTCTGAAGGTGCTGCACAACCTGAAATTCACCGACTACGCACAGATCACAGTGTTGCTCGACGCCAGCGAAGAAACCGGTTCAGGCGTCGCTACCGAGCTGATCAAGAAAACAGCGAAAGAGCACGATGTCACGCTCAATCTGGAGCCGGGTCGTCCTGCTGATGGTCTGGTGGTGTGGCGCAAGGGTTCTGCGACGGCACTGGTCGAAGTCAAGGGCAAAGCCTCGCATGCGGGCGTTGCGCCGGAACTGGGGCGTAACGCTGCCACCGAGGTTGCGCATCAGATCCTGCAACTCGGCAAACTGGGCGACGAGGAGAAGAAAACCACCGTCAACTTCACCGTGCTCAAGGCGGGTGATCGCACCAACGTGATTCCTGATCAGGCCAGCGCCAAGGCCGACGTGCGTGCCGCAGTGCCGGAGGAGTTCGATCGCGTCGAGCAGGACCTGGCCAGGGTGTCGGCCAACAAACTGGTGCCTGACACCGAGGTCAAGACCAGTCTGGTCCGTGGCTTGCCGCCAATGCCGCAGACCCCGCAGTCCGATGCTTTGGTCGCTATGGCACAGGGCATCTACGGTGAACTGGGGCGCACCCTGACCATCGAGGGCAGCGGCGGGGCGGCTGATTCAAGTTTGTCTGCCAGCGTAGGAACGCCAACACTGGATGGTTTCGGCATCGTCGGTGGCAACATTCATACGCCTGAAGAGTACGCCGAGGTGGGCAGTGTCGCGCCACGGATCTATCTGCTGTCACGGATGATCATGAAGTTGTCCGGGCAACAGTGATTCGATAGGCCTCCCGCTTGTGCTGCGGGATGCTTGTTGACCCGATGACTGTTCTGGCACTCAGGCAGGCAGCACCTGCGGCAAACCCAGTGTCGCGCGAGTCTGCGGTTGTACCGCAGTTATTTGTCCATAGGCAGAAGGTATCTCACGCGCGGCATTCTGGGTGAAGAAAGAGCAGGCCAACAGTAACAGCCCTACTGCAGCGGGCAGGGCGCCTTGCGGTTGACGCATGCCGATATAAGCCAGCGCGGATAACAGCAAGTGGTAGAACACGCCTGCATACGCAAGATCGCTCAGGCCCACGTTGATGCGCGACAGTATTGCCGCCACCGCGAGAAGTTTCAGTGCAGCGAGCACAGGGACCAGATAGCCCGGATAACCGAGACCGGCAAGCGCGGTGCGGGTCCATTCGCTTTTAAACAGGTAAAGGCCTGCAGAGGCCAGATACAGCAGGCAAAGCAGGGCCGTACTGATCCAGTAAGGTGTGGATTCATTCATGAAGTATTCCTGGCAAATAGTTGTTATCGACGGTGTGCAAGAGTGTCGTCCAACATGGCCGTCCGCAAGTAGGGTGAATGAATAGGACTTAGTATGGAAAAGCAGACTAATGAACCTGCCATTATTAATATGCATGAAGAAATGCGCCGCGCGTTTGCACTGCTTTCGGGTAAGTGGAAACTTGAAATCATGTGGTTGCTCAATCAGCGTGTGTACCGTTTCGGTGAATTGCGAAAAGCCATTCCCGGTGTCACTCAACATATGTTGACGGCGCAGTTGCGCGAACTTGAAATGGACGGTCTGATCACCCGGACGGTGTTCGCCCAGGTGCCACCCCGCGTTGATTACCAGATAACGGAAAAAGCACGTGGGCTTGGGCCCGCGATGACGGCCCTTGCTGAAGGGTGGATGGAATACGGCGCAAGCGTGCTGGCAAGGCCCTGCGTGCGCGGTCGCAAGGGTGGGGAGAGTGGAGCCTGATCAATCCGAAGGGGGCTTCCGGGTGACGCGAAGTCGGCTTATTAAAATAAGTTCAACAAATCGGATACACGGTCGATACAATTATTTGACGCGATCATGATGGCGTTCTAGTATCTCCCTCTTTTTTGATGTCAATATGCTACTGCAAGGATGCGCAGTGTATCTTCATGCCCTCAGAGTGGTCTTGCTGTTCTTCCTCGCCGTTGCGCTGGCTCCCTCGTTTGCAGCGCCTGCCACTGTCAATGTGCCAGACGATCAGTGCCTTGCTCATGACCGTCAGGGTCTGCTTAAGCAGCATGCGGATCTTTTAGATGTTTATAGAGCCGCCTTTTTCAACGATGCGCAATTGTCTGCCGCACGTCATGCGTACAAGGCGCAACGCGAAGCAGTGCCTCAGGCTCGGGCAGGCCTGCTGCCGAATCTGACCGCCGGGGCAACGTCTGAAGTCACCCGTCTGGAGCGGGACGAGCCTTCCTTGAGCCGTGAGCGAAGTGGCACAACGTTTCGTGCGAATCTCAGTCAGCCGTTGTTCCGCATTGATCGCTGGTTTCAATTGAAGGCTGCGCAATCGAGCGTGGATCAGGCCGAGCTTGAGCTGTCCGCTAAAGAGCAAAACCTGCTGCTGACTGCTGCCCAGGCCTACTTCGAAACACTGCGCCAACTGGACGCTTTCGCAGCCGCTCAGGCGGAAGAGGCTGCGCTGTTGCGCCAGCGCGACCAGGCTCAAGGGCGTCTAGAGGATGGTGCTTCAAGCATCACTGACGTGTATGACGCTCAAGCCGCCTATGACAATGCTCGCGCCAACCGGCAACTGGTGCAGCGGAAAGTAGATGATGCCTATGAAGCGCTGGAACGCCTGACCAAGCACAGCTACACGTCAATTGCAGGCATGAAGCATCAGATGCCGGTTGAGGCTCCCGTACCCAATGACCCCCGAGCCTGGGTCGACGTTGCCGTGCGACAGAATCTTGAGCTGCAAGCCAGCGAGCGTGCAGTCAGTGCTGCCGAGCAAACGCTTAATCAGCGTAAGGCCGGGCATGCCCCCACGGTTGACGCTGTTGCTTCTTATCGCAAAGGTGATAACGACAGCTTTGGCTACAGCAACCCGACTGACTTCGGTGCTAACGGCTATCGCGACAATGTTGCCCAAAGTAGCATCGGCATTGAACTCAATATCCCTCTTTACTCGGGCGGAATGACCAACTCCCAGATCAAGGAGTCCACCGAGCGTCTTTATCAGAGCCAGGACGAACAGGAAGACCGCCGCCGCGAAGTGGTGCTGAATACGCGTAATGCGTTTCGCGGCATCAATACGGGCATAGAGCAGATTGCAGCCCGACGCCAAAGCATCGTTTCCGGTCAGAAATCCGTGGAAGCCAATCAGGTCGGCGTTGATGTGGGGTCGCGCAACATCGCCGACGTGCTCAATGCCCAGCGTCAGTTGTATGCCGCAGTTCGTGATTACAACAATGCCCGGTATGACTACATTCTCGACAACCTCAAGCTTAAACAGGCTGCTGGCACTCTCAATCCTGATGACTTGAAAGCACTTGCGTTATACCTGAAGCAAGACTACGACCCTGCCCGCGATTTTCTGCCGCCAGGAGTTTGATATTCGTAATGTCGTTTAGTTAACGCAGTCGAGGGCTGAATCCGTCGGTTATGCCAGTGGCATATCCATTGAAGTGGCCTTTTACAATTAATTTAATCAGTAAATTGATCAGATTTGCCTACCAGTGGCAGGTCGGCAGGGAAGCACTATGAATGATTCGGAAATGAGCGCTCGGACGCCTGGCAATGCCCCTCGCCTCGACACCGGACTGGCCTCGCTGGTCATGCTTGCGCGCTTCCATCAGGTGGCCGCTTCGCCAGAACAACTTGCCCATGAGTTTGGCAGCCCCGACCAGTGCCTGTCGCAAGACAGCCTGTTACTTGCGGCCCGCAAGCTCGGCTTGAAAGCCAAGGCTGCGAAGACCATCACGGAGCGTCTGGACCGCACACCCCTTCCTGCCATCGCCGCGGACAATAACGGTGGGTTCTTTATCATTGCGCGCCTTGATCAAGGCAAGGCATTGATTCACGACCCACTGGCTCAGCGCCCTGAAGTGGTGACTTTCGAGGCGTTACAGGCGCGCTGGACTGGCCAGTTGTTGCTCATTCGTTCTGAAGCTGGCACCCCTGGCGAGTCCTCTAGTTTCGATTTCACCTGGTTCATTCCCGCTATTGTCAAATACCGGAAGTTGCTGGGCGAAGTGATGCTGGTCTCCTTCGTTCTGCAGATTTTCTCGCTGATCACCCCTCTGTTCTTTCAAGTAGTGATGGACAAAGTGTTGGTTCATCACGGCCTGACAACGCTTGATGTCATTGCAATTGGTCTTGCCGGGGTCATGCTCTTTGAGTCGGCCTTGTCGGGCCTGCGCACTTACGTATTTGCACACACCGCCAGCCGGATTGACGTAGAGCTAGGGATGCTCCGATCAACTTGCCGCGCAGCGGTGGCAAGCCGTAATTTGCCAGGCACATAGCGCTATTTTTCTGAAAACGGTCTGATGCAGTGTGAGTCGAGCGCGTTTTTCGCTCGGTTTTCCGTGTTAAGCGCGCAACTCACCCAAACCCATTAGTCGCTTTCGAGCCATCCACAGGTTCGACAGGGCGAACAGCGTGGTCAGTTGGGCCGTGTTTTTCATCAGCCCACGAAAGCGTACTTTCACGTAACCAAACTGGCGCTTGATGACCCGAAACGGATGCTCGACCTTGGCGCGTGTCTGCGCTTTGCAGTACTCGATCTTGCGCTTGGCTTTGTACAACAGGCTGCGTTTGTTCAGCTTGGAATACGTGCTGCGCCGCGCCGCGATTTGCCAGATCACGTTACGATTTTCGTGCTCTTCACGCTTCTCGACACCGGTGTAGCCAGCGTCCGCATAGACCGCGTTTTCTTCCCCGTGGAGCAGTTCGGCGACTTGAGTGACATCGGCCACATTGGCCGCAGTGCCATGGACGTGATGAACCAGTCCAGACTCAACGTCAGCGCCGATGTGGGCCTTCATACCGAAGAAATACTGGTTACCCTTCTTTGTCTGATGCATCTCGGGATCACGCTCGCCGTCTTTGTTCTTGGTCGAGCTTGGGGCATGAATAATGGTGGCATCGACGATGGTGCCCTGGCGCAGCGACAGGCCTTTTTCCTGCAAATAACCGTTGATGACCGCGAGGATTGCAGGAGCCAGTTGATGTTTCTCCAGCAGGTGCCGGAAGTTCATGATCGTGGTGTCTTCCGGTATCGGCGCACTCAACGTCAGGCGTGCAAACTGGCGCATGGGGGTGATTTCGTAGAGCGCTTCTTCCATGGCCGGATCACTCAGGGAGAACCAGTTCTGCAGCAGGTGAATGCGCAGCATGGTTTCCAGCGGATAAGGTTTTCTGCCACCGCCGGCCTTGGGGTAGAACGGTTCGATCAGGCCCAGCAGACCTGTCCAGGGGACGACCTGATCCATCTCGGCGAGGAAGCGTTCGCGGCGTGTCTGCTTGCGCTTGCTGGCATATTCGAAATCGGAAAAGCTCATCTGGCTCATGGGAGGCTCGGATCAGGTGGTCAGGCGATTTTCGCATAACCGGGACTTGTTCGGAGATTCCTTAGTGGAGAAAACACCCAGCTGTATCTTGTTGCGGCTGCTGCGCATCGGGTTAGGTTTTATCGGATAAGCTTTTTCAGTGCGCATGATGACCTCCCAGGTCGGTTTTATGTCGTTCTTCCCTGCTAGATCCTTTGCCGACAGTGGCCGTGTAGGCGAAATACTCGCTCAGGCATGCTCACTGCGTCGGGTCGGGAAATACGGCAGCACATACTCTTCCAGCTCCTGTAACACTTCCGTGGCCGGACGTCTCAGTGGTTTCAGGTTCAGCGCAACATGCGAAACGCCCTGTTCCCGTTGACGCTGCCACAGCTCGATGAGGGCGTTGCGCCCTGTACTGATGCCACGGCCGACTTTCATGGGCGCGTCCTTGTTGTCCTCCAGATCAAAGAACGTCGCATAACCGTAGGGCTTGAATCGTTTTTGCTCGTTGGCATCGCGCCAGTGATTGATCACGTCGGGCAGGGTGTTGAAGCCACTCTGATGCCATATCCAGGCGTCCATATGGTTGGCCAGCCATTTGATGTCCTGCTGACAGCGACCGATGGCGAGCATCGGCAACCGCCCGAAAAAAGGTTTTGGCAGTAGGTCCAGCGTGCCATTGAGTTTCCCGTAGTGGCGCGACGTGAAGGCCGGAAAAGAGTGCTCGGTTACGGCGTGCAGCATCTCGACCCCCTCTCTGAAGCGCTCTGCGCGTGTGTCGAAATTCTCGCCGAATGCAGGGTATTCGCCGGGCCGATCACCCGTCGACAACCCCAGCAGGAAGCGTCCCTCCAGCAATACATCAAGGCTGCAGGCCTGTTTGGCGACCATCAGCGGGTTGCGCAGCGTCAGTACGATACCGGCTGTACCGATGCAGATTTGTGTGGTCACCGCAGCAAGCAGTGCTGCATACACGAAAGGGTCGAATATCTGGCCAGCGTCACCAAAGCCTGGGTCGAGAAGCGGTACATCCCTCAGCCAGAGTGCTGCAAAACCGGCTTTGTCGGCCTGTTTTGCGAGGGCAATGTGATTTTTCATGGTCGGCGCGGCAGCGTCGGGATAGCCTTCCAGCGGCGCAATCAGGCCGAAGGTGAGATGGCCCGGTGCGAACACCTTTGCAAAGGCAGGATGCCGCTGTGTTCCGGTCATCTCATGTGGGCTCACTTGGCTTCTCCCGCCAGGTCAAGCGTGTCGGATGGCTCGAGTGGCGGTTCGTCATGAGCGCGCACGCGACCAAGCAGCGCAAAGACCGCCACGGCCGTCAGCACGGTGGCGGCGCTGAGAATGAACAGCAGATTGCGGAACGCGGTGGCGTACTGTTGGTGCAGCAGTTCTGCCTGGCCGGGCAGAAGACCGATCGCATTCTGCAGGTCGCCCAATGCGGCGCGGTTGGCAGCGTTTGTCACCACATCAGGCGCGACACCCGTCAGGGCATCGAACAGACCCCACTGAATGAACGTGGCGAGCAGTGCGCCTGCGATCGCAATGGCTATGCCGTCGGCAGACACGCGTACGGCATTGAAGATGCCGGTAGCCATACCGGCGCGTTCCTTTTCAACCACACTGATCGCCATGCCATCCATCAGCCCCCAGGGCAGACCGATGCCGATGCCGATCAAGGCCATCGGCAGCAAGATTCAGTCCTCCACCCCAATAGCGCTTTTGTCTCTTTAGGCTCTAGATTTTGTGAAAGTACTATATTAAAAATGAAAATCAACCCTATTTGTAGCGGCTCGCGTTTGAAAACACGCGTGCTCGCAATCAGCGCCTTTTTGGGCTCAGATTATTTGCGTGTATCCGGTGCAGCTGGCTCAGATTAACTGCATCCCAGCTCACGATATTTGCGACCAGCTCAAATTGCAGGTTGCCCGGCTCACGCTTTTTGCAACTGAATGTGAGTGCAGAAATTCGTGGTAATACACATTTTCTGGACGTTGAAATATGTACAGATTTACTGGACTCGGTCACCCCAGCCCTACCATGCCTGCGCCTAGAGCGCGGTTTTTGTCCAAAAAACCCTCGTTTGTTGGACGTGCTAACCGGTGCTGGTTCAGTTGCAGCTAATGTGAGCCGGAAACGATGGAATGCAAGTCGATGCGGCTGAATGCAAGCTCGCTCGCAGTTAATCTGAGCCGAAAATTGCGCTGATTGCGAGCACGGCTGTTTTCGATTTCAAGCCGCTACATCTAGGCTCCCCAGCCAGGCCGACATGCTGCGCCGGGTGGTGTGGCAGGGGTGCAGCCAGATGGCTGCACCCTATGCCGATTGAAAGCATGACGCCTCCTTCACAGCGTCAGCTTCATGCATAGGCATTTTGAAATTCCTATGCATGAACCTTTGCAGTCTTATCCTCCTTACCGTGTACTACGTTCAGCGAGCCACTCCGCAGGGAAATCGCGCTCTTGCCATTTAGCATGCTCATAGTATTCTAATGCTATTCCATTAATGAGTTCCTCTTTCATATCACCAGTCATCACATTCAGAAGTTGAGTGATACTGAGGCGACGCGCCTGAGCATAGTTCATAATATATCGATATCCGTCAATATCTTGTATAGCGAGTTTAGCATTAAGGTCTGACTGAGCCGCAACCAACTCGTCTAACAACCCCGTGGTTTCTGTAGAGCCTACAAGCATACGCCTAACGCGTGCTTTGGCTTTATCCATGAATACATCGGTATCTTGCAATCTCATTCTATGCTGGCTCCATATAAATCTATCGCACCAGTATGGGTCTTTAGAAATAAGCTTCAACAACGAAATCGACCCCCCCTCAAGAATAACCCCACCACTATCTATATGTTTATTTACTTCCAACTTGAGCCTGTCATTAGCTTCTTCTGCACTTATAACCCCTTCAGAAATGCGACGATTATCTAAGTATATACGCCGCGTTGATTGTAGCTCTTCAGGATGCGGCCGCCCACTACCTGTGGCAATATCGAAACAGCACTGAACCCTATCCAAGACTATGACTGGCCAACCAGTACTCTTTGATAACTTAATAGAATGCTCGGTCTTTCCGGTACAAGTAGCACCCCATATTAAATATATTTTCATCCGCACCTCCTAATCAGGCGAGTTTGCAAAAAAAACTATCCGTTTTTTGAAACACAAGCTTGGCTGCCCCCTCCCAACATTATACCCAATCTAAAACTCTAGCCAAACTAAATTCAACATTCACTCGCAAACCGTGCCAACCGTAAAGAAACATGCTCGGAAACTCCTTCCCTCCAACCAGAAGAAAAGAGCATTCCACTTTTACAGTTCGACTTTTCTTCTGGACCGTTCCATTCAACTTGCGCTTGCGCTTTGCACTGATCTAGAATGTGATAATCCGAAAAACAATTACTACTAGTATAAAGCAGACAGGTCCGATTACTCAAGTCGGCATAGCGATTAAAGTGTCTTGCTGCTCTAAAAACCAGGTCACGGCTGGCATGTGGAGACAGATACAAGCAGATTATATCGCTCCTGCTTGATATTAAGGCTGCCTGCCTAATACATTCGTCTTTATACAAAACCAACCCTCTATTCGTTCCTGGAATTATATACCTATGAGGCCTTGTAATCAGAGGCGATAAGATTGAAGCAGAAGTTGATTCTAACTCTGCCAGGCTCAGCATATTATTTAAAATGAGAAACTCAAGATCTTCGAAACTCAATGCTTCGGTAAGTGCCAGCCATTTGAATAAGCCTTGCCCAGTATTACGATCCAAAACTCCACCTCCACTAGCTTGAGCGATAAATCTTATCTTTATCGCCTTTAGAAAAGTATGGTTCGCCATGATCACTGCCCAAACCACAAACGGTATGACTGGGCAAGATCTAATTTAATGTTATGTGGTATTTTCCAGACATAAAGTACTGGGGCCGATGTTTTTTCAAAGTCAGAAATGGGAAGGCCAACTTCTTGCAGAAATTCTCCGAGAATGAGCGCTCCAATGCATGCAATTGAAAGCTTCATAAGAACATTCCGTGCCTTTTTTCGGGGAGAAAGTTAATTTTTTCTAATTTCAACTTGTCTTCTCTCGGGATTTTTAGGGAGACGCTGAACAATTAACCCGTTCGCACCGTCCCCATTCTCAAGCCGGTTTTTTTCAACCTGCCGGCCTTATTTTACGTTTCTCGGGCAGATTTCTGCCCTCATTTTGCTGAAAGGCGGGCCAGTCCCGCCTTTCAGACGGATTTATCCTGCCGCCTGTTGCAAATACCGCTTGGCCAGCATCAGATTGGCCAACCCAAACAAATTGTGGGATTTTGAAATCAGTTATCATAGCCGAAATTGGGTCGATACCTCCTCAGCACAGGCTTACACATGGCGTCAGAGTGCGGATTCCACGACTATCCGGACACCCATTCCACCAACATCCGGACACTGATTCCATGCTGATCCGGACACTCATTCCACAAGCATCTGGACACCGATTCCACGGCCATCCGGACACTTTCAGGCAGGCAGCAACGCAGGACTATTCACTACTATCGACCTCTTTTTTCGAAGCGAAGAGGTCGTCGTGGAGCGTTTATCCATGCGTAAAATCCGAGAGGTACTACGCCTAAAGTTCGACGCTGGCCTGTCCGTGCGCAAGATCGCCGCCAGCTTATCCATCGGCCATTCGAGTGCAGGGGATTACCTTTGCCGGTTCGCCGCCAGTGGGCTTCAGTGGCCCATCGATATTTCTGACGCGGAGTTGAATCGACGGCTGTTTCCACCGGCAGTGCCAGTGCCGACCGACCAGCGCCCAATGCCTGACTGGGCATGGGTACACGCGGAGTTGCGCCGCCCCGGCGTCACTTTGGCCTTGCTCTGGCAGGAATATCGACTCGCTCACCCGCAAGGCTTCCAATACAGCTGGTTCTGCGAGCACTACCGCCTTTGGACCGCCAAGGTCGACGTGGTCATGCGCCAGGAGCATCGTGCTGGCGAAAAGCTGTTCGTCGATTACGCCGGGCAAACAGCGCCGGTCATCGACCGACAAACCGGCGAGATCCGTCAGGCTCAGATCTTCGTCGCCGTTCTCGGCGCGTCCAGCTACACCTTTGCCGAGGCCACCTGGTCGCAGAAACTGCCCGACTGGCTGGGCTCGCACGTCCGATGCTTTGCTTTTTTCGGCGGCACAACGCAGATCCTGGTGCCCGATAATCTGCGCAGTGGCGTGACTAAAGCGCACCGTTACGAGCCGGATATCAACCCCAGCTACCGCGATCTGGCCGAGCATTACGGCGTCGCCGTCTTGCCTGCTCGCTCGCGCAAGCCCAAGGACAAAGCCAAGGTCGAAGTCGGCGTGCAAGTGGTCGAACGCTGGATCCTGGCGGTGCTGCGCAACCGCCAGTTCTTCTCGCTTGGCGAACTCAACACAGCCATCGCGCTACTGCTGGATCGCCTCAACCACAAGCCCTTCAAAAAGCTGCCCGGCTCACGCCGGTCAGCCTTCGAGGCCATCGACCAACCGGCCCTGGAAGGCCTGCCGGAACACCCGTACGTCTATGCCGAATGGAAAAAGGTACGCGTCCATATCGACTATCACGTTGAGGTCGATGGCCACTTTTACTCGGTGCCGTACCAGCTGGTGAAGCACCAAGTCGAAGTGCGGCTCACGGCCCAGACCGTCGAGTGCTTCCACGCCAACCAGCGCGTGGCCAGCCACCTTCGCTCGCAGCACAAAGGCCGCCACACCACCCAAACCGAGCACATGCCCAAGAGCCACCGCGAGCACGCCGAATGGACACCGCAACGGCTGATCCGCTGGGCAGAGCAGACCGGGCCTAACACCGCCGGCGTCATCACCTACATCCTCGAACGCCGAATCCATCCGCAACACGGCTTCCGCGCCTGCCTGGGCATCCTGCGCCTGAGCAAACAGCACGGCGAAGCGCGGCTGGAAGCCGCGTGCCAGCGGGCGCTGGCACTGGGCGCATGCAGCTACAAAAGCCTCGAGTCGATCCTGCGCCAAGGGCTGGAGCGCCTGCCGCTGGCCCAGCAAAACCTGCCGCTGCTGCCTGACGAGCACATCAACCTGCGTGGCCCGGGCTACTACCACTGACCTGAGAAAGGAGCTTCGAAATGCTACCGAATCCAACGCTCGACAAGCTACAAACCTTGCGCCTGCACGGCATGATCAAGTCGCTGGGCGAACAACACGCAACGCCTGATATCAATGATCTGAGCTTCGACGAACGCTTCGGTCTGATGGTCGATCGCGAGCTGACCGAGCGCGAAGACGCCCGCCTGACCACCCGCCTCAAAGCCGCGCGGTTGCGCCACAACGCCTGCCTGGAAGACATCGACTACCGCAGCCCGCGTGGCCTGGATAAGGCCTTGATCCTGCAACTGGGCAGCGGCCAATGGCTGCGCGATGGCCTGAACCTGATCATCGGCGGGCCGACGGGCGTAGGTAAAACCTGGCTTGCCTGCGCGCTGGCTCACAAAGCCTGCCGCGACGGTTACAGCGTGCGCTATCTGCGTCTGCCGCGCTTGATGGAAGAACTAGGCCTGGCCCACGGCGATGGCCGCTTCGCCAAATTGATGGCCGGCTACGCCAAGACTGACCTGCTGATCCTGGACGACTGGGGCCTGGCACCGTTTACCGCCGCGCAACGGCGCGACATGCTTGAGCTGCTGGACGACCGCTACGGCAACCGCTCGACGCTGGTGACCAGCCAAATGCCAGTGGACAAATGGCATGCGTTGATCGGCGATCCGACCTTGGGCGATGCGATCCTCGACCGGCTGGTGCATAACGCTTATCGAATTGAACTGAAGGGTGAATCGATGCGCAGGCGCGCAACGAAATTGACGGCGGCAGGGGCTTCAGACTAACAATGCAAACCTGCGTCGCTGCGCTCCGACTGCCTGTCCGGATAAGCGTGGAACGAGTGTCCGGATGTTGGTGGGCTGAGTGTCCGGATGACGTGGAATTCGCAGTCAGAGACCAAAAAACGTAAACGGGCGAGCCGGGCAAAAGCCAAGGCAAAGCAGACCCGTCTCCAACGCGCCGGGCATACTACCTTCGTGCCCGATACCGACTTTTCCTTCGATGTCGATCTTTGTAGTGGCTGCCAGACAGCGTATCTGAACGACAGGTTTCCCGACGCGTCTTGCGTAAGCGTTTCGATGAGAGAAGGGCCAGGCGGATTCGCCATCACCGCCGTCATTCACCACGATGAGGAGCCATCCTGCTGACGTGGCCTCTGCACCGCCTGCTTACAAACCTCGACCGCTCAAAAATCTCTTCACGGTCAACGGCTGCTGGGCAGGTTTGCTGGAAGCCGGCGGTCTGCGCCACATCGAAGTGGAGTCGATCAGCAAAATGCTCGCCTGCGGCACCTCGATACTGGGCGTCAAACACTACACCTGTGCCAATGAGCATTGCCCGCACGTCAAATACCTGTGCAACACCTGCCATTGCCGGGCCTGTCCTTCCTGCGGCAAAAAGGCCACCGACCAGTGGATCGCCGTGCAAAACAACCGTCTGCCCGACTGCCCCTGGCAGCATCTGGTGTTCACGCTGCCCGACACGCTGTGGTCCCTGTTCTTCTACAACCGCTGGCTGCTCGATGCGCTGTTTCGTCTGGCGGCCGATAACCTGATCTACACCGCCAAGCGGCGCGGTTTGCGCGTCGGGATTTTCGGTGCGCTGCACACCTATGGCCGGCGGCTCAACTGGCATCCCCACGTCCACCTGTCGGTGACCGCGGGCGGCCTGGATGAGCAGGGCGTCTGGAAAAATCTGTCGTTCCACAAAGAGGCCCTGCGGCGGCGCTGGATGTGGCTGGTGCGCGATTACCTGCTGGGACAGCCGCTTTCGCAACTGACGATGCCGCCGCAGCTGGCCCACATCCACTGTGAAAGCGACTGGCGCCGTTTGATACTGACCGCTGGTGGCCAGCACTGGCACATCCACTTGTCGAAGAAGACGGAAAACGGCCGAAAGACCGTCAATTACCTGGGCCGCTACCTGAAAAAACCGCCCATCTCGGGCAGTCGTCTGGCGCATTACACCTCCGGAGCCACGTTGAGCTTTACCTACCTGGATCACCGCACGCAGACCTATCAGCAGGAAACGCTGAGCCAGGCCGACATGCTGCGCCGGGTGGTGCAGCACATCCCGGAAAAGCATTTCCGGATGATCCGGTATTTTGGTTTTCTGGCCAATCGGGTGTGTGGGAAATACCTGCCGAAGGTGTATGAAGCATTGAAGATGGCGACGCCAGGACCGACACCAAAGCTGTATTTTACGCAGATGGCCAAAGCCTTTCTAAACGTCGATCCGTTCCGCTGCGTGCTGTGTGGCGCGCGGATGGTATACACGGCGGCAATCAGCGGGCTGACAGTGCAGGGCCTGGTCAACAATGCCCAAAGCATCGCGCAATTGAGGTACGTGCCGGCCTGATACGGGAGAGGTGCGTCCAAAATCTGGAAAAGGTACAGAAAAGTCGCTTTCAATCCATTTTTCGGCGTGGGTGATGGGTGAAAAAAGATTTTTGCCGACATCGACGCCACGTTGGCATCACGCAGAGGGTGCCTTTTTAGGAGGATTACCATGTATAGGAATTATTGAAATTCCTATGCATGAACGAGCCAAGTTTCACACGTCCCTCGGGTCTCGCCGCCCGCTCCAAGATGTCGCGTATTTCGGCCTCGGTGCTGCGCCCGTGCAGGGCAGCTTGGATGCGGATGGCCCGATGCACTTCATCGGGTAGATTTCTTACGTTCACGTTTGCCACTTGGTAGTTACCAGTTTTTGCCATCAGTGCTATCACTATATGCTTTTGATACCATAAATCAAGAATGCTAGGAAGGTCCATTTAGGTATACCCGACGAAGCTCAGCTCATTAGCTATGGCTCAATCGGCCTAAACGCGACCCTTTAGCGCTAGGTCAGAATGAGCCTACCTTTTACGCCATGATGATTGGTTTTCAACCATATTGCTCTCTAAGCTATCTTCTCCCTTTTTTTTGCGTCAAAGCGTCAAAGCGTCATTTCGTCATAATCCTCTTGCTTGTTCAATAAATGAGGGTTACGATTGCTTGCGTTAATTGACGCAATAACGCAATAACGCACTGAACTTGACTGGAGGCGGTATGGCACTTCGTATCGGTACGGCATCTCAAAAAGGAGGCGTTTACAAAAGCGCCATTGCTCGCGCTCTTGCTACGACATATGCATCAGCTGGCTGGACAGTCAAAATCTGTGACTTGGATATTGACCAATCCACATGTCATGACTGGAACCTGCGCCGTATGAAAGCTGGGATTGAGCCCATAATAAGGGTGGAGACGTTTGGCACTTTTAGCCAGGCGCTCAAGGCTTCTAGCTCAGATGACATAGATTTGCTTATATTTGATGGTGGTCCTCAAGCGACTGCTGGTACGGTCGACATGGGTAAATCAGTTGATCTTATGATTCTTCCGACCGGTCTCAGCCTCGATGACCTAACCCCTACCGTTCGACTGGCTAACAGGTTGGTTGATAAACACGGAATTTCGCCAGACCGGATCGCTTTAGCCTTGGTTCGTGGAGGCGACAGTGACAAAGAAATTGTGGAGGCTCGCTCGTATCTCTCTGCAACACCTTATCACTTACTCGCTGGCACGCTGTATGAAAAAGTGCTGTATCGCCGTGCTCATGACTCTGGATTTTCCGTAACCGAAGTTTCTCACAAAGGGCTTCGAGAACAGGCAGATCGTTTGGTCCAATCAATTGTTGACCGCATAAGCTCTCTGCCGCAAAATGACTAAAGCGTCATTTGACGCTATGACGTTTTGACGCAATATGAGGAGTTCAAATGGTTAATATTCCTAAGCCACCTTCACGAGTAAAGGGCAAAGGCATCCCACCCCGCAGCGATGACCTGTCAACGGTTGTTGGCAACAACACCGAAAAACCAGAAGCCAAAAAAGACGTACCTATGAATCTGCGCGTACCAGATGAATTTAAAAGGCGTGTCGACCAATTTGCTTTGGACCACAGAGTCAGCGTGAAGAAGGTCACCATGCAGGCACTGGAAGAATTTATGAATAGAGCCGGGGCTACGCAATAGCTTCACTGAAAAGCATTCAGCGTCAAATAGTCATTGCGTCATTGCGTCAAATGTAGCAGTAAATGTCAGAGCGGATTTGTAAGAGGGCAAAATCGAATCAGCTAAAAAGATGCTGGGGAATGGCTGTAACCATCCCCCAGCGTGAACAAAACCAACCGGAGAGAAGATAATGTCCGAGCGAGAATATAACACAGTTCGAAACCTGCACCTTAGCCAGCTTTCAGACCCTAAATATCTGCATTTACTGAGAGAGTTTGCTGGCCACATGGCTCCGCCATGCGTAGCAGAAGCCCTAACGAGGTGGCTTGATAGCCTTCAAGGAATGAAACAGGGAGCGGTCGTATGAAAATGTTATCTCTCATCCATCAGTCATCTTTCAAGGAGCTAGCACCGTGAATGGATATGAACTGTCACCGCCACTGTAAAAATGACCCCCTAACGCCAACCTAGAATTGACCCCCTGGGTAAAACTGGCGGCTTTGAGCTGCCAATATGTTGACCCAGGAGCAGTCTGTGGAAATTAAAGTATTGGCCCGTCAGGGCCATGGCATCAAATTCATCGCCCGTGAGCTGGGTATTTCGCGTAACACCGTGCGCAAGTACCTGCGAAAGGCCCGGTCGCTACCCAGTGACAAGGTGAGACCCGCACGTCCGTGCAAAATCGACCCCTTCAAGGACTACCTGCATGAGCGTATTGAGGCAGCGCGCCCGCACTGGATTCCGGCGACCGTCCTGCTGCGTGAGATCACGGCATTGGGGTACAGCGGCGGCGTCAGTCGTCTGAAGGCTTATATTCGCCCCTTCAAACGTAAGGCAGAAGAGCCGGTGGTACGTTTCGAAACTCTGCCCGGCAAGCAGATGCAGGTGGACTTCACCACCATTCGACGAGGCCGTCAGCCGCTTAAGGCGTTCGTGGCGACACTTGGTTTTAGTCGAGCAAGCTTTGTCCGTTTCTCCGAGCGAGAGGACAGCGAAGCCTGGCTGACAGGGCTTCGGGAGGCGTTCGCTTACTTTGGCGGCGTGCCCGAGCAGGCATTGTTTGATAACGCCGGAACCATCATCACCGAGCGAGACGCTTTTGGGGAGGGCCTGCACCGTTGGCATCCCCGATTGGCTGCGCTGGCCGATGAGTTTGGTTTTATTCCCAAGGTCTGCCGCCCTTACCGTGCCCAGACCAAGGGCAAGGTTGAGCGCTTCAACGGGTATCTGAAGGGCAGTTTCATTACCCCGTTGGCCGCTACGCTCAAGAGTGCGGGTCTGACGCTGGATGTGGTGACGGCCAACGCACATATCGGCCAATGGCTCGACGAAGTCGCTCATCAGCGGATTCACGGCACGACGGGTGTTCAACCAGCGGTACGTCTGGCCGAAGAGCAGCAGGTACTATTACCACTGCCAACACAGAGCCTGCGCCCACAACCCGCCCAAGGCCTACGCCTGGGGCGGGTCCTGCCGTACGAGAGCTTGCAGCATCCGCTGTCGGTTTATGAGCAACTGCTGGAGGTGAGAGCATGAACCTTCAACATGCTCGCCTGACAGAACTATGCAAGGGGCTAAAGCTTGAGCGCGTCGGGGTGGACTGGCCGCACCTTGCCCAACAAGCAGCAAGCGGCGAAGACAGCTTTGCCGACTTCCTCGAAAAGCTGCTGGCTGCCGAGACCGATGCCCGAAGTGAACGCTCTCGACAGGCCCTGCTGAAAACTGCCGCGCTGCCCGCCGTGAAAACGCTGGAGCAATACGACTTCGCGTTTGCCACCGGCGTCCCCCGGGCACAGCTCCAGGAGCTGGCAGCATTGAGTTTTGTTGGGCGTACCGAGAACATCGTGTTCCTGGGGCCTAGTGGTGTAGGCAAGAGCCACCTGGCCATCGCCCTGGCCTACCGGGCAGTGATGGCCGGTATCAAAACCCGCTTCGTCACGGCGGCTGACTTGATGCTGCAACTGACCGCTGCGCACCGCCAGGAACGGCTCAAGGAATACTTCAGTCGTGTGGTGATGGCCCCCGGGTTGTTGGTCATCGATGAAATCGGTTACCTGCCGTTTGGTCGTGATGAAGCCAACCTGTTCTTCAATGTTGTCGCCAAGCGCTACGAGCAAGGCAGCCTGATCCTCACGAGTAACTTGCCGTTTACCCAGTGGGCCGGAACCTTTGCGGATGATCAAACACTGACAGCGGCCATGCTGGACAGGCTGTTACATCATGCCCATATCGTGCAGATGACAGGTGAAAGCTATCGACTCAAGGACAAGCGCAAAGCAGGAATCAAATCGTCTCGGGCCGAACCGGCTCGAAAATATGAACCCGAGGGGGGTCAAAACTAAGTTGGCGATTTAGCACGGAAGGGGGTCACTTTTTAGTTGGCGTTGACAATGAACACCCTACCCGCGACACCCCGGTGCACGCAGTCTACAGATTGTCTTGGCTTGCATATGCCAACGTGATAATGACGTCGATTTTTTTGATTGTTGTGTCATTAGGCATCGGCTCGTGGACGACACATAATGCTCAATCTGATCCGGCCTATAAGGGGCGAATAGAGAAAACGGAAAAAATCGTACTACAAGGGCTTCCCCATTGAGCACAAGCCCAATAGTTTCTGTTTGACTCCGCTGCATGTGCCGGATCGACGGAAAGAAGGTGAAGGACTGCGGTACTACAAACGGTCATCTTGAGCTGATCGCTCGGACCCTGATGAAAGACGCACGTGAGGGCCTCGTTCGCTAATCGGGACTGAATTTCCCATACGATTTTTCAGGTATCCCTCACGCAGGTCCAACCCGCTTCACATCAACGACGGCAGTGCACATTGATCCTTTTATCCGCTCATGATCCTCGCCCTAACGCCTTACAAGGTGATCAGTCATGACCTCTGGTGTTTACGCGCCCGTTGGTTCTGCCTGTTCAGGCTTGAACGTGTCGCCGTAATGCAGGACGGCCCAGGCCATCCTCGCATTCTTGGCGGCAATCGCCACGGCCGCACGCCAGTAACCCCGTCGCTCCATGAGGTTGCGGATCCAGCGACTGAGAGGGTCTTGCTTATTGCCCAGGTTGGCCATGACAGATCGAGCTCCAAGCACCAGTAGACTGCGTAAATAGGCATCCCCGGCTTTGGTGATACTTCCCAGGCGCTGCTTGCCGCCGCTACTGTACTGGCTTGGCGTCAGACCGAGCCAGGCAGCCACTTGGCGACCGTTTCTGAAGTCGTGCCCATCTCCAATACTGGCCACTAAAGCACTTGCTGTGGTCGAGCCAACCCCACGCAATTGCAGTAGCCTACGGCTGCGGTCGTCTTCGCGAGCGATCTGATTGATGGCTCGATCAAGTTCCACCAGCCGATCCTCGATATGGCTGGTGTGCTCCAACAGTTCACTCATGCACCGTCTTGCCCAGCCAGGCAAGCTGTCCAGACAGGGACCAATCTCTTTTCTCAATCGCTCTGGGCTTTGTGGCAGGACCACGCCGAATTCAGAAAGTAATCCGCGCAGTCGGTTGTACGTAGAGGTGCGTTCTTCGATGAATCCCTGGCGGGTTCGATGAAGGCAAAGAGTGGCCTGCTGATGCTCGTCTTTAACAGGGGTTGTAAGCCGGAATCCCAGAAATTTCCGTCACCCAGTGCCAAGTCCAACCACGAGTACATCCAGGCGGCGGTCTCGACGAAAGCGACAGACCTTATGCATAGGAATTTCAAAATGCCTATGCATCAAGATGGAACTTTTTCTTGCCCGCTACCACCCATTTTTGTTTTGCAGTTTCAGTTTCCTGCAAGCCCGTAAGCGGAGAAAATCAGCATATGGTGGGTATCAGCAGAGCAGGGTCATCTGGCGCTTATTTTGGTGGGTACACAGATCCGCCACGAATGCATCTAGGCGGCGGTTTAGGCGAGAGCGAAGACTTGACAGCGCAACTATTTCTGCATCGAAATTCACTATGAGCTACAGATGATCTAAGAGTTTAACCCTATTCTAAAGAGATAATTGTTATGGGACTATGTATTTCAAGACCGTCTAGTAGTAGCTATCGTGAAAACTTGGAAACTTCTGCAAGTTCTCCGAACACCAGGCCTACTTTTGGTCATCAACCCGCGTCTACGAGCTACAGAGCATCAGACGAGATGAATGAACGTCCTGCAAAGTTTTCTCATTTTCAACTTGCACGACGTGGTGGAAATTATACCCTTAAAATGGTTTCTTTAGACGCTTATCAAGCAGAAAGACGGCACGGTGGCAATGCAATAAAGGATCGCAGTGAATCTACATTCCCGTGGGTCCGTGTCTATCACTCTAAAACAGGTTTGGATTACAGCTTTCAGATCGACAGAACCACTACTGTCAAAGTGGCGGGGTTCAACGGCCTTACACCCAACGACGAAGGGACTCGGCATCTATACAGTGCTGGCACGAGTCAAATAAACATGCCTGTTGTCACAGATAACATGACTGCTTGTATTGCTGTTGCTTGTGCTGCAGAAAACGTGGATGCTGACACGGGTGAACGTATGCGGGGCGCGCAGGTCCGCGTATTCCATCTGCTCCCTTTTTGTCACGAAGACCTTGTGCCAGAAGAGGTTTTAGCGTCTATACGCGATTATCTGCAAAATGCCAGAGCACAGGGTCTGACAATGCGTGTCGCCATGCATGGTGGGGATAGAGAGGGTGATTTTTCAGTTAGCACGGCGGATGCATTGAAACAGCTATTTGCAGATGAAGGGATTCCTCTAGAGTTCGACGAGACCTGCGCAAACAGAACTTCTGACACTCTGCTGGGCGCTGTTATTTTAGATGACAACTCGACTCACTTTATAAAACATTTGGTGACTGGCTAACTAAACCAACACTAGGTGTAACCTTAAAATGAAAAATCCCCAACCTGCAATCAGCGCGGTTTTTGACCAGGATTAATTGCGACTGACCAGATGGGGCAACCAGCATTAACTGCGAATAAACCTGTATTGAACCGCGCTGAAGCGGTAAATCCAACGATCGTATCACCGGCCACCATCTGGCTGTCGTAAAACAAGTGTTTTACGACAGCACTGATGCACCTGGCGAATATGATCGTGCAGACGCTCTAGAAATGTGCGGAAAACTCTGTCGCATTCCGCTACCATACGGAAACCTATTCTTGATGGTTATTCGTCTATGTTGGTTGGGTACATGCGCGTGTCGTCGGACTCAGACAGGCAAAACACTGACTTACAACGCGATGCGCTGCTCAGTGCCGGCATCGATGCACGACACCTGTTTGAGGATTACGTCTCCGGCACGAAGGATAACCGCACGGGTTTGGCTCAAGCGCTCCAATTCGTTCGCCCCGGCGACGTACTTGTGGTCTGGAAGCTGGATCGGCTCGGTCGCTCGCTGTCGCATCTGCTCAGCATCGTGACCTCGCTCCGGGACAAACAGGTGGCGTTCCGCTCGCTGACCGAGGGCATGGATACCACCACGGCGTCTGGCGAGCTGCTTTTTCATGTGTTCGGTGCGCTCGCGCAATACGAACGCGCGCTGATCCAGGAGCGCGTCGTCGCGGGTCTGGCCGCCGCCCGGCGGCGCGGTCGCATTGGCGGACGGCCGCAGGCGATCACCGGTGAGAAGCTGGATGCCATCGTTGCTGCGCTGAACGATGGCATCTCTAAGGCCGCCGTGTGCCGTAACTTCGGTGTTAAGCGCACCACCTTGATCGAAACCCTGGCGCGTGTCGGTAGGCAAGGTTACGGAAGAGTTGCTGATGATCCATAAGAACAAGCTGATCAGTGTCCTGTCCGACGCCGAACAGGAAGCCCTATACGGGTTGCCGGATTTCGACGACGGTCAGCGACTTGAATTTCTATCGTTATCGGAAACCGAACTGGCGTTCGCCGGCAATCGTCCCAGCCTACCTGCCCAAGTCTACTGCTTTTTGCAGATCGGTTACTTCAAGGCCAAGCATGCCTTCTTCCGCTTCGACTGGAACGAGGTCGAGGACGATTGCACTTTCGTGTTGAGCCGCTATTTCCACGGCGAGACGTTCGAGCGCAAGCCGATCACCAAACATGAGCATTACACCCAGCGCGAAGGGGTCTCCGAGCTGTTCGGCTATCGGCTTTGGACGGCCGACTTCCTGCCGCAGCTTGGGCAGCAGGCCACGCAAGCCGCAAGGCGTGACATGACGCCAGGGTTCGTGGCCGCCGAGCTGATCGTCTGGCTCAACGAGCACAAGATCATCCGGCCCGGCTACACCACCCTGCAAGAGCTGGTCAGCGAAACACTGTCCGCTGAACGTCGGCGCTTGGGTGGCCTGCTGGCGCAAGTGCTGGACGACGCGGCCAAAAACGCGCTGGCCCAGCTTCTGGTACGTGATGACACCCTGTCTCAACTAGCGGCGCTCAAGCAGGATGCCAAAAACTTCGGTTGGCGCCAGATGATCCGCGAGCGCGAGAAGCGCGCCTTGCTGGAGCCGCTGCACCGAATCGCCAAGGCGCTGCTGCCCAAGCTGGGCGTTTCGCAGCAGAACCTGCTGTACTTCGCGAGCCTGGCAAATTTCTACACCGTCCACGATCTGCGCAATCTCAAGGCGGATCAGACCCAACTTTACCTACTGTGCTACGCCTGGCTGCGCTACCGGCAACTCTCCGACAATCTGGTCGATGCAATGGCTTACCACATGAAGCAATTGGAGGAAGAGAGTAGCGCGGGTGCGCAGAAGTCTTTCGTCGCAGAGCAGGTGCGTCGTCAGCAGGACACACCGCAAGTAGGGCGCCTGCTGTTGATCTACGTCGATGACACGGTGGCCGATGCCACACCGTTCGGCGACGTGCGCCAGCGCGCGTACAAGATCATGCCGAAAGATACGCTCCAACTCACCGGCCAGCGCATGAGCGTGAAGCCGGTGAGCAAGCTGTCCCTGCACTGGCAGGCAGTAGACGGCCTGGCCGAACGCAACCGCCGCCATTTGCGACCACTGTACGTCGCACTCGATTTTTCTGGCACTGTCCCCGACAGCCCTTGGCTAAAGGCGCTGGCCTGGGCCAAGAGTGTGTTCGCCAAGCAACAGCGCCTGTCCCAACGGCCCCTAGCTGAATGTCCGGTGGCCACGTTGCCGAAACGGCTGCGGCCGTACCTGCTGACCTTCGATGCCGACGGCAAACCGACCGGTCTGCACGCCGACCGCTACGAGTTCTGGCTGTACCGGCAGATTAGGAAGCGTTTCAAGTCGGGGGAACTCTACCTCGACGACAGCCTGCAACACCGCCACTTATCAGACGAGCTGGTCTCGATGAACGAGAAGGCCGACACGCTTGCGCAAATGGACATCCCCTTCCTACGGCAGCCGGTGGACGCCCAGCTCGATGCGCTGACGCGGGAGCTGCGCGCGCAGTTGCTGGCATTCAACCGCGAGCTGAAGCGGGGCAAGCTGACGCACCTCACCTACGATAAGGACGCGAAGACGCTGATCTGGCACAAGCCCAAGGGCGAGAATCAGAAGGTGCGCGAGCAGTCGTTCTACGAGCAATTGCCGTACTGCGATGTTGCCGACGTATTCCGCTTCGTCAATGGTCAATGCCATTTTTTGTCCGCGTTGACGCCATTGCAGCCGCGCTATGCGAAGAAGGTGGCCGACGCCGATAGTTTGATGGCGGTCGTCATCGCGCAGGCGATGAACCACGGCAATCAGGTCATGGCACGCACCAGCGACATTCCTTACCACGTGCTAGAGACGACCTATCAACAGTACCTGCGCCAAGCATCGCTCCAGGCCGCCAACGACCGGATCAGCAATGCCATCGCCGCGTTGCCGATTTTCCCCCATTACTCGTTCGACCTGGATGCGTTGTACGGTGCCGTCGATGGTCAGAAATTCAGCATCGAGCGCCCAACCGTGAAGGCGCGCCACTCGCGCAAATACTTTGGCCGTGGCAAGGGTGTCGTCGCCTACACGTTGCTGTGTAACCACGTGCCGCTCAACGGCTATTTGATCGGCGCACACGACTTCGAGGCGCACCACGTGTTCGACATCTGGTATCGCAACACGTCGGACGTCGTGCCGACCGCGATTACCGGTGATATGCACAGCGTCAATAAGGCCAACTTCGCCATCTTGCACTGGTTCGGTCCACGCTTTGAGCCGCGCTTCACCAATCTCGAAGACCAACTCCAAGAATTGTACAGCGCCGATGATCCGGCGCTTTACGAGAAGTGCCTGATCCGGCCGGTCGGCCAGATCGATCAGCAGCTCATCATCAGTGAAAAACCGAACATCGACCAGATCGTTGCCACGCTAGGCCTCAAAGAGATGACGCAAGGCACGCTGATCCGCAAGCTTTGCACCTACACCGCGCCGAATCCGACACGGCGCGCGATCTTCGAGTTCGACAAGCTCATCCGTAGCATCTACACGTTACGTTACCTGCGCGATCCGCAGTTGGAACGGAACGTACATCGCTCGCAGAACCGCGTCGAGTCCTACCACCAGCTACGCTCGACCATCGCACAGGTCGGTGGAAAGAAGGAATTGACCGGGCGCACCGACATTGGAATCGAGATCAGCAACCAGTGCGCTAGGCTGATCGCCAACGCCATCATCTACTACAACTCGGCCATCCTGTCGCACCTGCTGACGAAGTGCGAAGCGAGCGGCAATGCCAAGGCCGTGGCGCTGATCACCAAGATTTCACCGGCGGCCTGGCGGCACATTCTGCTGAATGGGCACTACACCTTCCAAAGCGACAAAATGATCGACCTGGACGCACTACTGGCAGGGCTGGAGTTGGGGTGACGGAATTTTCTGGGGTTCCGGCTTACAACCCCCTACTGGGTCAGTTTTCGGTCAGCGGCAACAGACGTGCTAACCGGCGCGGGTTCAGTTGCAGCTAATGTGAGCCGGAAACGATGGAATGCAAGTCGATGCGGCTGAATGCAAGCTCGCTCGCAATTAATCTGAGCCAGACGGCTCCGTCAGTCGCAGTTAATCTGAGCCGAAAATTGCGCTGATTGCGAGCACGGCTGTTTTCGATTGCAAGCCGCTACACCTATGCATGAACGCCAGGCTGGCATTGCTGTAATCGAGGTGGCGGCTGGTGACACTACTGTTACCCCATCAAAATGGAACTTTTTCTTGCCCAGTTGCCACTCAGTTGTCCTGCAGTTCAGTATGCGTTGGTGGGTATCAACAGAGCAGGTTCACATGGCGCTTATTCTGGTGGACACAGAGTCTGAACCAGCACGCGCAACTCCAGCAACGCGAGCCCTAGTTGGTTTTGCTGTTTTTTAAACGAACCCTTGCCATCCCTCAAGATGGGGCGACGGAAATATCTGGGGTCCCGGCTTACAACGTCCACAACGAATGATCAATCGAAATTTATGAAAAACATGTTCTCTGGCATAACCGTACGGCTCTCTGAATCACATCAAGACAAGCAAGCTGTCCATGAGTTGAGAATCAATGCATACGCAAAATATGAGTGGAGCAACAATGGCAAGCGCATGGGGTTCGATGCTACGGACGAAAATCCTTGGGTGGACTCGCTCATTGCATTCCAAAAGAATGAGCCGATTGGCACGATGCGGATCATTCGAGCGAACAGGGACACGATTGATAGGCTGTTGAGCTATGAGCTCTGGAAAGATCATATAGACCAATGCATCTCGAATTCCAGCCCAAACATTCTGGAGTTTAATAGATTCGCCATCACGGAGGGTGGAAATTTCCCAATTGCTGCCTGCGCACTTCTTAAGGCAGCGATGGCCATACAAGCCATTGACGATATTGATTTTATCACCGGGGAAGTGCGTGCTGATCATGCTGGCTTCTATCAAAAATTCTTAGGCATGGCTGTTTCTGAAGAAGTTCGGACTGACCGCATCCTTCAAGTTGACTACAGTCTTCTGACTGGCTATCCAAAATCAGGAATCGGAAAGCTTCAACAACGAAAACCGTGGATGGTGCCGACTCGAGCTGATATCGACTCTTGGAAGCAAGTCGCCTCAATTTCTTGGTGAACTCAATATATTTTGCGGTTGCCGAAGCCAAATACAGGGCTGAAAAATGGATTATTCGGGTGTTAGGGTGTGGCTGCCGAACATAGCAACGTTCCTGCTTTTGGGCAGTATCGGCTGCACCATCCCTTTGTTATCAAGATCCTTGGAGGATACAGGCTTGACCCAAGCCAGGATTGGAATTGTTAGCGGGGCTTTTTGGCTTGCTCCGATACTTTTTAGAGTTTACATTTCCCGCCTGCTAGAATATAAAAAAAAGAAAATGCTGATTGTTTTTGGGCTCGTGACGACGGCGTTTGCATATCTCATCACAAATGAAGTTGAAGGGATTTTTCAGTTGGTGTCAGTGCGCTTCGTTCAGGGTATAGGCTACACGATTTCAATTATTGGAATACTGGCCTTTGCTGTTAATTCTGCGCAGGCTCGTGAGCGCGCCAGCCAGTTTTCAATCAACAGTATATTTAGCTTTCTTGGTTATGCGCTAGGCCCTGCATTAGGCGAATTTGTTATTCAGCGTTTAGGTTACGCACGCACTTTTGAGATGGCTTCTGCCATGTGTTTTTTGGCTGCGGCATTTATTTGCGCAGGTCGCGAGCCTCTCTTGAATTCCCCATCAGGGCCGACCATTAGTACGAAGAGCAAGAAACCTCCGCCACTGCGCTCGACATGCATCCAACTGATGCTGGTCGCTGCCCCCCTAGGTATGGCAGAAGCATTTGTTCCGATTTTTTCGCGGCAGGAGGGTTATGGGTCTGTGAGCGCCTTCTTCCTCATATTTGCTTGTGCCACACTTGCTATCAGGGTGAATATGTCGAAACTGAGCTGTTGGCGAAGTTTCACTTGGCTCGCTCAGGCAGGCGCTCTGTTATGCACGCTGGCGCTCACGGTGCTCGCAGCATCCAACTCGAAATCTATGATGCTTGCGGCTTCGTCTTTCATGGGCCTCGGGTGGGGGCTGGTTTTCCCCTCATTAATAGGATTGAATGCGGAACAAAATCCCGAAGCAAGCTCAACTCAACTTTCTATTTTCAGCTCAGTGTACGATTTTTCTTTCTTCTTCGGTCAGGTGCTCTTTGGTTTGATTATCTCCAGCTTTGGTTATCGACTCTCTTTTATGTTGGCAGGTATAGCTTGTTTGGTATCGTTTGCGTCGATAAAATTTCGTCTGTTTGAAGGCGGCTAACTAAAGGAGTTCACGCAATGGCTGCTGCCTACGAAGGTCTGGCTGAGGTCACCATAAGTGCTGAGTATTTCGGTGCCGAGGCGGTAAAAAGCGAAAATCCCCAGGTATCTATTGCCCTAAGGGGAGCCCGCAGAATTCGGAAAAAATCGTACGTTAAGCACTGCCGACAGGAGGCATGCCCTCGTGCAACCTGGACTGTGTCCGATTGAAGTACACCTCAACCCGGCGTCAGGCCGCTCACCAGCCCCCTGTCAGACTAGGACGGTTTTCTGTATTTCCTGACGGATCGCCGTCAACTTCTATGACCTCAACCTGACAAAATTCACGCTAGCGTACGATTTTTTCCGTTTTCTCTATTCGCCCCAAGTAGTCGCCATCCGCCAGTTGTGGGAGCAGATGGCTAACCGCGCCCTGGAGAACGCTGGTTCAGATGCCCGAATCGATTCACGCAGTCTCAAGGCGCAGGGCCTAGATCGCGAGGCGACCATGCATCTGGGGCCGGTGGCCAGCGACATGGAACGCCGCGGAAAGGCCTCTGATCGGGGCGATGGCAACCGGCAAGTTGCTGTGAACAACGCGATGCTCGAGCAGATTTAATGAAGGCCCGTGGATTTCTGAAGCTGTGACAACTGACGTAGCGAAGGCGAAATGACGCGCGCTAGCCATTTGTCATCCAAAGGCGGAATGGCACCCAATTGTTCTGCGATGTACACACATTGCAGCAACGTTTGCTCCAGTAGCAGATAGGGCGCACCGGTTTCGTCTTCCGACATTTCCAAGAAAGACGGTGACGTCGTCGCCTTTGTGGCTTTCTTGGCATGTTCTGCGGCAAATTTCATATCCAAACGCTCTAGCCTCGACTCACTAGAGACCGTCACAACGGGTTTACCCCATTGCTTGTTAAGCTCGGCTTTGCTCCACCAGGTGGAACCTAACGGTGCCACCAGTTTCGCTTCCTCTAAACTCCATAGCGCGTCTAACATCTGCTCCAGACTGAGCATAACCATGCGCTCACCATTGACCTCCAATTCGAAGGCCAGCCGCTCTGGCGTATTGTCATCCTCATCGAATCGAACTCTGGTCGGCCAAGCTATCAATTTCAAGTCATCAGAAAGCTGCAATGTCCTCTCCTGTGATCATGGAAAAAAAGGGGCCGAAGAGCAATGGAATAGCCAACCAACTTAAGTAGCATCGAAGCATGAATACCAAAATTTCCTACCTGATGACCCACCGCACTTCCCTGGAACGCTGGAGTGAGCACTACGCTAGTCCAGTTTGGGGATATTCTTGCCGTGCGTGGACGACGTTCACCACTTCTATGCGCGTTGAGGTGACGCGATAAAACACCAGGTAGTTAGGATGGGCCACGATCTCGCGCATTCCTGGAACGCGGTCACTTATCGCATACAGATAAGGATGTTCTGAAAGGGGCAGAACGATGCTACGCAAGCGCTGCCACAACCTTTCGGCAGCAGCTATATCACATAAACCTATGTATTCGATTATTGCCGCCAAATCGTTGTCCGCTGATTCTAGCCAGAAAATGGGTAGCATCAGGACGCTCGGCGATGGCGCAATCGTGCCAACCGCTCTGCCATCCTTCGCTCGACTTCATCATGCGGGATAGCAGGGCGCGAGTCGGCCAGACTTGCCTCCACCTTCGCGCGTAGCCAGGCGGTGTAATTGGCCTCTAGCTCTTCAGTTTCAAACTCCGAAACGATAGGCGAACGATCAACCATAAGGATTTTCTCCATTTATCTCTGAGTGAGTTTACACCCGAGCGACTGACGAAGGAATTTTCGGCGGTTCCGGCTTACAACCCCAAACTGCGCGGCTACTCGCGACGGATGCGGCTACCCTCCACCACACCCCAACCGGCAGCGGCCAGCGCTGGATCGATGTACTCGAGCCTTGTTTCAGCTTCGTTCATATGAGTTGACGTCATCAGCCGAAAACCGCTTGCGAACGCTTTATGTAGTCGAGGTAGTCGATCCAGGGTGTTTGCACGCTTGCCATATTGCAAACAACAGGAATCTTCCAGTTGCGTTTTTGCTTGTTCGCAGAAGGTTGAAACGCCTCATCCGTGACCAACTCACAGGCATGCAGCTTTGCGGTGGCGATGATGTACAGATCGTTTTCATCGACTCCGGCACCGTACTTGTCCTCTTCGATCTCAAGCAGGCCCTTTATGCGTAAGGCCTCCAGCAGGATCGCCTCGGTCACGGGCATCTTTTGCAGACCAGCGTCCTTCAGCCAAGTCACGCACTCCGGTGCCTTATGTCCAACTTCCTCGACGGCAACCTCGGACATCCGTATCACCCCTTGCGCTACTCGATCTGACATCCACTTCCAGAGCCCTGGAAACTGAGCGACGGGGTAGTTATCCCATGCGTAGAGCATGGAGGACGCATCAAACACCTGCATAGAAGCGCTCCAGCTTATGCAGGTCTGAGATCTTTAGGTTATCAAGATAACTGCTGGCTTTGGCGAGCGTGATACGACGAGCATTCATAGCTTCGAGCACCGTGCGCACGTAACCATCACCAAAAATGTGCCGAGGTTCGCGGTTGCGGTGCTCGCGGCTGCCGCCCTCTTTTTCAGGTATAACCCGTTGCTGACTCCACTGCCGATAGGCGGCATAGGCTGCATTTGGCAAGCGGCCGGCATCCATCAGACGCCGCAGAATCATCTCACCACTCACACCCCAAGTCCTGCGTTGCGGCTGAAGCCAGTCATCAAATTCAGCTACATCAGCGGGGCGTTCATTGTCGCGAATGCTCAACAGAAAGCGGTCAGGGACTAACAAATGTCCGGCAAAGGCATTCGCCTCCCGCTCTTCACCGTCCGCCGAATACAGATCTCCCTCATCGTCAATTGAACTCGCACGATGAAGGAGTATGTGCCCCAGCTCATGCATCAGAGTGAAGCACTGGCGCGTATCTACATCCTGTTTCTTAACCACAATTACGGGGCACTCAGGCTCATAGAGCGAAAAGCCCAAGATCGGGTTTTCCTTCGCAATCTGCCATTGGCCGTTGTAACCATTGCTGCGGAAAACGAGAAGGCCGCGAGCTTCGATGGCCTGCCTGTAACTGTCGAAATAGTTGCGATCCGACAATCCCAGCCATTCCCGCACACAGCTGGCTGCAGCGGGGATAGTCAGGCCCGCCAGATCGGGCGGCGAGAATCGCACGACCTCTGCCGGGTCAAGTTCCTCGCGCAGTGCGAGGAACACTGCGCGCTGACGTTCTACTCGCTCGATCAGCAGCTTCAAGCGGTGCGAAAGCTCTGGCTTCTGATTGCTCAAGGTGCGGAACTGCGGCGAGTGCACCTTTGCCTCGTTGACCGGCCCTGGATCCATGAAAAACAGAGTGCCACGCCCCAAAAAGGCCGCCAGCTTGCGCAACTGATTGAAGGTCAGCCCTGCCTCTCCGGCCATCACCTTGGCAAAACTGGCAGGCGCTATATCGATCTCACGGGCGAGTTCATCCCGCGTCATACCGTGATCGGCACAACACCAGTCAATTCGCGCGAGATTGATCGATTGGATACGTTCCATGATTTGAGTATATAGGCAGCGCCTACCTGTGAACATGAGCCATCAAAGCTGGCCGCTGAAAGCCTGATGCAGCAGGGATTGCTTTAGCTGGTCGCTTTCCGGCTGGTTCGTCTACCCGACATGGTTTTACGTACACGTTTTACCCATTGAAAGGTGCCATCTTCGCGCTTGGCGCGGCAGCATCGGAAATCAAAGGTTTGGCGTCAACCCGCACCAGTACTGGTTTCCCAAACGTGACGGAAATTTCGTCGTACGTAACCCCAACTTAACGTGTTTTATTTTCCGTTTTCTGAGACGCACCGTGGTTGATCGCGTCGTTCAGCACCTTGGCAGGGACGAACTTGACGACTTTCTTGGCAGCGATTTCGATGGCGGCACCAGTCGAAGGGTTGCGGCCAGTACGTGCTGGACGCTCAGCCACTTTCAGTTTGCCGATGCCCGGTAGAGTGATTTCTGCACCGCTTTCCAGTTGGTCGGCAACGATCTGTCCCAATTGCTCAAGAGCCTTACCCGCGGTGGTTTTTGGCGCATCGATAGCTTCTGCAATACCGGCAACCAATTGGTCTTTCGTCAGAGCCATGGTGGTGTTCCTTCCAGATCAAATTCATTTGGATTGCAGAGTAAGGGGTCAGCTTGGGGCAGGCAAGAGCCCAGCTATCCAGTAGCAGCCCCCATTGACCGCGAAATGTCGAGACCACCAACCAGACTTGAGTTCGGTCCGAACACTCACTGGCACCAGTGCTGGCGGGCTATGCAGCGCAATACTGTGAAGGCTGCACGCACTGAATTCATACGCTCACTACCCATCATGAACCATCCTCATGTTCTGTTTTTAAGAACTGGGCAGCCTGCGGCTGCAAATTGTGGGATTTTGAAATCGGTTATCATAGCCAAAATTGAGTCGATCCCTCCTCAGCACAGGCTTACACATGGCGTCAGAGACAAAAAAACGTAAACGGGCAAGCCGGGCAAAAGCCAAGGCAAAGCAGACCCGTCTCCAACGCGCCGGGCATACCACCTTCGTTCCCGATACCGAATTTTTCTTCGATGTCGATCCTTTGGGTGATGTCGATCTTTGTAGTTGCTGCCAGACAGCGTATCTGAACGACAGGTTTCCCGACGCTTCTTGCGTAAGCGTTTCGATGAGAGAAGGGCCAGGCGGATTCGCCATCACCGCCGTCATTCACCACGATGAGGAGCCATCCTGCTGACGTGGCCTCTGCACCGCCTGCTTACAAACCTCGACCGCTCAAAAACCTCTTCACGGCCAACGGCTGCTGGGCAGATTTGCTGGAAGCCGGCGGTCTGCGCCAAATCGAAGTGGAGTCGATCAGCAAAATGCTCGCCTGCGGCACCTCGATACTGGGCGTCAAACACTACACCTGTGGCAATGAGCATTGCCCACACGTCAAATACCTGTGCAACACCTGCCATTGCCGGGCCTGTCCTTCCTGCGGCAAAAAGGCCACCGACCAGTGGATCGCCGTGCAAAACAACCGTCTGCCCGACTGCCCCTGGCAGCATCTGGTGTTCACGCTGCCCGACACGCTGTGGTCCCTGTTCTTCTACAACCGCTGGCTGCTCGATGCGCTGTTTCGTCTGGCGGCCGATAACCTGATCTACACCGCCAAGCGGCGCGGTTTGCGCGTCGGGATTTTCGGTGCGCTGCACACCTATGGCCGGCGGCTCAACTGGCATCCCCACGTCCACCTGTCGGTGACCGCGGGCGGCCTGGATGAGCAGGGCGTCTGGAAAAATCTGTCGTTCCACAAAGAGGCCCTGCGGCGGCGCTGGATGTGGCTGGTGCGCGATTACCTGCTGGGACAGCCGCTTTCGCAACTGACGATGCCGCCGCAGCTGGCCCACATCCACTGTGAAAGCGACTGGCGCCGTTTGATACTGACCGCTGGTGGCCAGCACTGGCACATCCACTTGTCGAAGAAGACGGAAAACGGCCGAAAGACCGTCAATTACCTGGGCCGCTACCTGAAAAAACCGCCGATCTCGGGCAGTCGTCTGGCGCATTACACCTGCGGGGCCACGTTGAGCTTTACCTACCTGGATCACCGCACGCAGACCTATCAGCAGGAAACGCTGAGCCAGGCCGACATGCTGCGCCGGGTGGTCCAGCACATCCCGGAAAAGCATTTCCGGATGATCCGGTATTTTGGTTTTCTGGCCAATCGGGTGTGTGGGAAATACCTGCCGAAGGTGTATGAAGCACTGAAGATGGCGACGCCAGGACCGGTACCAAAGCTGTATTTTGCGCCGATGGCCAAAGCCTTTCTAAACGTCGATCCGTTCCGCTGCGTGCTGTGTGGCGCGCGGATGGTATACACGGCAGCGATCAGCGGGCTGACGGTGCAGGGACTGGTCCTCAACGCTCAGGCGATCGCGCAGATGAGGTACGTGAAGCCCTGACAGGGGGAAGGTGCGTCCGCACCTAGGCTCAGCGGTAAAATAAACTGTGTTAATGCGGATTTATAGGGATTTTCACTGCATAAGTAACGCATCAGCGTCTTCCTACGCATCGCTATGAAGGCATGACGCCTCCTTCACAGCGTCAGGTTCATGCATAGGCATTTTGAAATTCCTATGCATCAAGGATGTACGTCTGGTGGCTATCGAGAGTGACGCAGTAGTGATCGAGCAGGGTACCGAGCGCACACGATTCAAGGTCGCCAGCCTGGCAGGCCTGCCGGAGTTGCCCAGCCTGCTGCGTCGTTGAAACGCTCATGGAGACTCTTTCGGCTGGCGTCGGATCGCTATAACGGTATCGAGGCGGGCCAGTGGTGGCGCTTTATTGTCCCGCTGTAATACTCGCAGACTGACCCGCATCAACATTCCGTCTGCACTGGCTTTGAGTGTCTGTTCACAGGTCAGCGAGCGCCTGCCCTGGTCGCACTTGCGGGCTGTGAAACCAGGCCTGAGCCTTGTCATCATGCGTAATTCGGCCAGTTGGTTCTGCGCCGCCAGCAGCGCAATGGCGCGGTCGCGCAACACACCGTTGTTGAAGGTCATTACCCCGCTCAAGCGCACGGCCGCCGCCATTGCCACGGCGATGATCAACAGCGCCACCCGACGCCCTGGGCATACACAAACGGGTAGACCTTATGGCTGGTACTTCCAGTGTGGTAGTTGTTGTAAAGATGAACCTGACCAAACCGCACGCGCGGCCCGCGAGAGGAAATATTCTCGAACAACGAGTTATGAATGGTCACCTTCAGTTTGCCGTCATCGGTTGTTTTACTGTCACTTGAACCGATCAGGTTATTCTTTTCATGATTCCGGAACACGGAATACGAGATGGTGACGTAGTTGGCGCCGTTCTTGACGTCCAGTGCGCCATCATGGTGTCGTTTTGGACGGCCATTGGCCGTGCCATTCTGATCATCGGTACGACGGCCGTCGGTAAACGTCACATGATCGATCCATACATTGCTGGCACCTTCGACCGTCAGCCCGTCGTACTCCGAGTTCCAGTTGCCGGCGCTGCCATCTTCCGGGTCCCAAGGGTTTTCAATGGTCAGGTTGCGAATGATGACGTCGTTTTCCTTCGCGTAGAAAAACCCTTCCCTTATCTCGGCACTGCTGGAGGTGCCGACAATCGTGGTTTTGCCGGGGATGTCCAGGCGGGCGCGCTGCTTCATATCAGAGGTTTTGGTGTACGGTTTGCCCTCGCTGACATCAATAACCCCTGTCACCTTGATGATCCGGCCGTTGCTGCCTGCCGACGCAGCCAGTGCGGCTTTCAGCTCGGCGGCGTTTTTCACCGTATAAATGTTATTCGCTGCTGCCCTCGAACCACCCTTGGTGCCCCCGTTTTGAGTAGCCCAACCGGTAGTGGCAATATCGGTGGCGGTATCGGCGTGGGCAGACAGGCTGACAGACAATAGCGATACAAGAATGCCGCCCGTCAATGCGAGCGGCGTTAAACCATGAGGCTTCAACATATAATCTATTCCTTGATTAATGTGTGTACAACGTGCAGTTATTGCAACTGCGTATCCCACAGCAAACATCCTGTTGCCAAGGCAGTAGCGCAAACAGAATGTTTGCTGTTGATTGAATATAGTCGTGAATCGGAAAGCGCCATTGTTGTGAGTGTATTTTTTGTAAAAGAGAACCCACGCTGTTTATTTTTTACAGGCATCTAACGCGCAATAAGTACATTGCTATTGTCGCCATGATGGTAATGTAATTCATGAGGTGAATGCGTCTGATGCGGCCTTGTTATTCATCTAATGAATAACAAGGCCGCGTCAGACGTCTGTGAAGTAGTGGGGCGCTTAATTCGTTGAATTGATCGGACCCAGTATTCTCAGATAGAGATGCACGGTCGTCCCGTTTTCAGGTGCTGTTTCGACGCGTGCGCCTCCGCCTGCGTTCACCGCAAACTCCTGCACCTGAACAAGGCCCAGGCCGGCACCTGGTTCGGAGCGTCTGGTGGTGAAGAAGGGTTCGAATATCTGTTCCTTGAGATCGGCGGCCATGCCTGGGCCATTATCAGCCACGCTGAGTACCAGGTAGTCGCCTTCCGGCAATCGTGGGTCTTCCTTGACTGACTCCAGTCGAGTGGCGATATGTACCTTGCCAGACCCTGACATTGCATCACGGGCGTTGGCCAAGAGGTTCAATACGGCGGCGTGCAACTGCGCTTCGGCGCACAGGACGCCCCAGCCCTGTGCGCTAAGGTCGAACGACAGTTCCAGATTGTCGCCTGCCGAGCGCAATAACAGATCACGGGCGGCATCGAACCGTTCGCTGACATCGATGCAGATCAGTTCGGGGCCGTCCTGACGAACGCTATCGAGCAAACGGGTGACCAATTGTCGACCGTGATCCACAGCTCGCAGGCCCGTGTCACTGAGCGTCTCGACATCAGCTGGGCGACGCGAGCGCATGCGGACAAGTTGCAGGCTGGCGCTCAGCGCCTGGAGCAGGTTGTTGAAGTCGTGGGCGATGCTCGCTGTGAGCATTCCCAATGACGACACCCGCTGTGACTCGCGCAGATTGCGTTCAACGGCCAGGCTTTGACTCTGTGCGCTTTCGAGTCCCAGGGCCAGTTCTGCGGCATGTTGGTCGCGTTGTTGTGTAAGCAGGCGATATTGCATCAAGGCTGCGGTCTGGCGGGCCAGTGCCAGCAGGGCCAGACGTTGTTGTTCGGTCAGAACACGCGGCCAGATATCGATTATACACACCGTGCCCAGCGCATGGCCCGTGTCGGTGCGAATCGGTGCGCCTGCATAAAACCGGATATAAGGAGGGCCCAGCACCAGCGGGCTTTCTCTGAAGCGGGGGTCGGTGGTTGCATCTTCTACGACCAGCACATCGGAAGGTTGCAGGATTGCGTGTGCGCAGAAGGCCAGATCGCGATGGGTTTCCTTGACGTCCAGGCCGATGCAGGCCTTGAACCACTGGCGTTCCCGGTCAACCAGCGAAACCAGGGCGATGGGCGCGTCGCACAGCGTGGTAGCGAGCAGCACAATGTCGTCGAAGTCCTGCTCGGGAACGCTGTCCAGTATCCTGAGATGCTCAAGAGACAGGACTCGTTCTTCTTCGTTGGCAGGAAGTGGCGCAGGGTGGTGGGTCATGGGGCGCACCGCGATCAGATGAGATAAGGTCTTATGATGCCTATGATTTATACAGGGCAGCAAGGTACACAGCGTATAAATGCACGCGATCCGGCCGGACGCGTCAGACTTCAGTTCTGTGCCTGTCGCGAACGCTGAACCGTCCAGCGCGTCGACAGCCGTTACACGATAGCTCAACTGTACCGCCTTCGTTGCCGGTCTTGATCGGGTTCTCGCGTTTTGCCGTGAATGCTCATTGGCGGCTTGGGCAATGAACCCGGTCAGTTGGAATCGTGGGTTTAAAGAAGGTTTCATGTAGCGTTATTAGTAGGAGGCGTATAATAGCTATAAAAGTACATTCGTAATAAGAAGTCTGCGGGTGTTGGCAATGCGCGTCCGGCATCCCTAAGTAGTTTGCTTGTAACTTATTGTGCCCATAGTGTGCCTGTTATGTAATAAACTGCCTGGCGATTTTTGCGTGGGCAAAGATCGTTGGTTAATCACTAACGTGTGTATTCTTCAGGAGCATTGCTGATGCCCGGCCCAAATGATTCAAGTCCTGCCGAACTTTTGCCCGAAGGGTCTCCCGACGACAGAGTCACCAGCCTGTTGTGGGGGCCGTTCTGGTTAGGCGATTCAACCGGTACTCACCTCACTTACAGCTTTCATACTGCCAACTCCGTCTATGCCACTGACTACAGTCGCTCTCAGGAGCCCAGCGATGCCTATTCACTGACCGATGCCCAGGCAGCGGCGGCAAGAAGTGCGTTGGGTGCATGGAGTGCAGTGGCAGACATCAAGTTCACCGAGGTTCAGGACACCCCGGACAATGTCGGAGACATTCGTTTTGGCGGCTTCAAGAGTCTGCAAAGTACTGAGTACGGCCAGGCTTACGCGCCAGGCACACTGGGCCGGTCCGGTGATGTCTGGATCGGGCCGAAAGTCAACGCGGCTGATCCTGCCAAAGGCACGGATGATTACCTGACGTTCATGCATGAAACGGGTCATGCATTGGGTTTGAAACATTCGTTTGAAGCCTCGCAATACAACGATGTTCTGCTCGATGCCAAGTTTGAAGATGCCCGTTACACCATCATGAGCTACACCAACAACTACAGTTTCAAACCCACCACGCCGATGTTGCTCGATGTGGCGGCCATGCAGTTCATATACGGTGCCAACACCAGCTATCACACCGGTAATGACGTCTACAAATGGGCACCCGATCAGTCGGTGTTCGAGACGATCTGGGACGCTGGTGGCAAGGATACGATCGATGCCAGCAATCAGGCTTCGTTTGTGAAGATCAACCTCAACGAGGGTGAGTTCAGCACCATCGGCAAGGCGTTCCTCGATTACAACCAGAATCCTGATGCCCCGACGCTGATGAACTCAGGGCTGGCGATTGCCTACGGTGCGCACATTGAAAACGCCATTGGCTCTGCTTTCAATGACACGCTGATCGGCAACAGCCTGGATAACGTGCTTGATGGTCGTGGCGGTCTGGACACCATGATTGGCGGTCTGGGTAACGACACCTACGTTATTGATCAGGCTGGTGAGCTCGCTTTGGTGCAAGAGAAGGCCAATGAGGGCATCGATACACTCAAGATCACCTATGACAACACATCGCCGGTTGCCACAGTGATCGACCTGAATGCCGGCCCGCTGGCCAACTTTGAAAACGTCCACCTCAAAGGTGAGGGCGAGTTCACTTTGCTGGGCAATGATCGCAACAATACCCTGATCGGTAACGATGCGAACAATGTGCTGTTCGGCGGCGCGGGCAATGACAAGCTGGTTGGCGGTCTGGGCGCAGACATCATGACCGGTGGCAGCGGCGCTGACCGTTTTGTGTTCAATGACCTGGCAGAAATGGGCAAAGGCCACGCCAGCGACGTGATTACCGACTTCAACAGCCAGCAGGGCGACAAGCTGAGCTTCCTGAAGATGGATGCCAACGTGGACACCAAAGCCCTTGATGCTTTCAGCTTCATTGGCAGCGGCGAGTTCACAGGCGCTGGCCAACTGCGTTTCGCCGACCACGTGCTGTCCGGCAACGTCAATGGTGATTTGCATGCAGACTTTGAAATCCAGCTGGTCGGTGTAACCGAGTTCCATGCTCACGATCTGGCGGTTTGATCGCTGACTTGAAATACCGGTTTCAATGACAGGACTGCGCCACGGACAGGCGCCGTTCTATCTGCTTGCCCATCGCCTCCTTCTTTCTTTCTCCTGCCTCTTCCCGCCGTTTTAACTGCGCACCGCAATTGGGCGACGCAGGGTTTTGAGCTTTTTTTGGCACCGTGACGGTGCTGTTACAAAATTTAAAACCACAAATTCAATATATCCAACAAAACCCACTTGACGCGCCAGCCCCTGCTGAATGTAATGCGCCGACAGTCGTCGGCACTGGGCATTGCGCAGAAGTATCTCACTGATGAAAGAGGTATCTACATTGATTGAGCCACAGCCATCGTCCATGCCTACCGTGATTGAAGCTGCCGCGCTTGTCCGCAAAGGCTGCATGACGCCGATACGCTTGACTGAGTTATGTCTGGCAACGATTGAAACCCACAATTCCACACTCAATGCGTTTGGTGACGTATACGCCGATGTCGCGCTCGAACAGGCCTGGACGATGACTGCCGAACTGCAGCGTGGTCAGGTAAGAGGTCCGCTGCACGGCATACCCTTTGGCATCAAGGACCTCTTTTCGACAGCGGGACTGCGCACCACGCGTGGCTCGTTGACTGCTCTGGACTCGGTGCCGGTCCAGGATGCACCGATCATTCGCCGCCTCAAGAATGCTGGTGCGATCATTCTGGGCAAGACAGCGACGACCGAATTCGGCTGGACCGGCGCGAGTACGTCACGGGTGTTCGGCAACGGGCGTAACCCCTGGGACCCGGCACTGACCAGTGGTGGCTCCAGTTCCGGCTCGGCGATTGCGGTGGCGGCGCGCATGGTGCCGGCCGCACTGGGCTCCGATGGTGGCGGCTCGGTGCGCATACCTGGCTCGTTCTGTGGTGCGTTCGCCCTCAAAGGCACTCTGGGACGCATTCCGACCTGGCCCTGGTCAGCCACCGAGATGCTCAGTCATGCCGGACCGATTACCCGAACCGTGCGTGATAGCGCGTTGCTGTTCGATATCCTGTCGGGGCCGGATCCGCTGGATCACCAGGCGCTGCCAGCCCCTGACGAGTCATTTCTGGCACGGTGTGACCAACCGTTGAGTCCGTTGCGTATCGGCTTCTGCCCGACGCTGTTTGACACACCGGTCGACGCGCAAATCGCCTCAGCAGTCGAAGCCGCCGTAGGCAACATCGCCAGGTCGCTGCCCGTCACGGTCAGCACGCTCAAACCGAACTGGCAGGACCCGCTGGCGACGTTCGAAACGCTGTGGGTTGCCGGGCGCGGTATTGCTTATGGCAAAGCGCTTGCGCAGCAACTGGACCAGCTTGACCCTGGCTTTGCCGATCTGATCAGGCGTTCTGCCCAGCACAGCCTGAGCGATTACTTGCAGGCACTTCAGCAGCGCGCTGCGTTTGCCAATCAGGTCCATGCGCTGTTTGAAGATTACGATTTGCTGATCATGCCCACGTTGCCGATTCTGCCGTTTGCTGCCGACGACGTGGCACCGGCCGGTTATGCCGGGCAGGACGGCGCTTTGCCGTGGGCGCGCTGGACGCCATTTACTTACCCTTTCAACATGACCGGCAACCCGGCGGCCAACCTGCCCTGCGGGTGGAGTTCCGGCGGGCTGCCCATTGGTCTGCAAGTGGTCGGGCCACGCTTTGCCGACGCTCAGGTGCTGCAGTTCTGTGCCGCTGTGGAAGCCATCGCGCCATGGGATCAACACTTGCCACCGATTTTGGGGCAGTAGCCATGTCCCTCTTGCTTGCGGATCAACGGCCAACGGGCCCGGACACTGGAGTTCTTACTTTGCAACGGAATGCCACCCCCATGCTCAATCAGCCGCGCCTGGACGAAATCATGCGCCTGCTCGCCCAACAGCAGCGTGTCAAGGCGTCGGACCTTGCACAATTGCTGTTCGTGTCCGAAGAGACCATTCGCCGCGACTTCAAGTATCTGGAAGAAGAGGGCCGATTAAGGAGAATTCACGGTGGCGCGATTCTGCCCAGATCCAGCGAAGAACTGCCTTTGCAGGAACGCAGCAGGCTCAAGCCCCGCGCCAAGGCAGGTATTGCTGCCCGCGCTGCGCAACTGGTCAGCGAAGGCATGGCGATCTTCCTCGACACCGGTACTTCGACGCTGGCGCTGGCCCAGCAACTGACGCGGTTCAGCCAGTTGAAGATCATCACCAATTCGCTGGACATCGCCCAGTTGATATCGCACCAAAGCGACAATCAGGTGCTGGTTGCGCCCGGCGATGTGCGGCGTACCGACAACGCCTTGATCGGGCCGCACACGCTGGAGTTCGCCCGGCAGTTTCATTACGACATCGCCTTCATGGGTATCGGCGGCATTGATCTGGACCTGGGGCTGATGGATTACCAGGAGCCGGAAGCCATGTTGCGCAGGACGCTGGTCAGGCACTGCGCGCGCAGTGTTGTGCTGGCTGATGATGGCAAGTTCGGTCATCGCACCTTTATCAATACTCTTCCGTTCGCCGCGATCACCACCCTGGTCACCAATCGCGCGTTATCCGACGAGTTTGTGACACGCCTGGAGAAAGATCATGTCGACACCCTCTATCCCTGAATTGATCGAGCCAGGTGCAGCTGATCTGGCGGCATTTGAAGCGCTGTTTCAGCAAAGCTCGGCCATTGGTGCAACACCGGCGGGTGGCTTGCACCGGCTGGCGGCATCTGCTGAAGACGGTCGGGTGCGCGACCTGTTTCGGGACTGGCTGAAAGAGCACGGCTTTGAAGTGCGTGTCGATGCGATCGGCAACCTGTTCGGCCTCATGACGTTTGATCCCCAGGCGCCTTATCTGCTGTGCGGTTCACATCTGGACAGCCAGCCGAGCGCGGGTCGTTTCGACGGTGTGTACGGCGTGCTTGCCGGTGCCGTCGCGGTGTCCAGTCTGGCGCGGCAACTGCGTGAACGCGGTGAAATACCTGCCTGCAATCTGGCCGTCGTCAACTGGACCAACGAGGAGGGCGCCCGCTTTCAGCCGAGCCTGATCGGCAGCGGTGTATTTACCGGGGCACTGGCCCTGGAAAATGCCTGGGAAAGCCGCGATGGCGATGGCATCCGTTTGAAGGATGCGCTGCAAGCCATAGGTTATCTGGGTAATGATCAGGTTGATTTGAACATTGCCGGATACGTCGAAATTCATGTCGAACAAGGCACTGGCCTGGAAAGCAGCCAGACGGCAATCGGCGTGGTCCGGGAAACCTGGGCCGCGTTGAAACGGCGGGTGCGTTTCGATGGCGAGCAGAATCATACCGGCCCTACGCCCATGGCCGCCCGCCGTGACGCATTGCTGGCCGCCGCACACACCATCACGGCGGTGCGCGACGAAGCCGGGCAACATGGCTTGCAGATGCACAGCTCGGTAGGACGTATCGAGGTGTACCCCAATTCACCCAATGTCGTGCCTTCCCGGGTCTCCCTGCTGATCGAGTACCGCTCCCGCGATGTCGGTCTGCTGAGCGCGGCAGGTGAACGCCTGGACGCAACGTTGCACACTATCGCCGACAGGACCATGACCGGGTTTGAGGTGGAAAGCAGCGTACTGCGCCCGCCCGCCAGGCTGCATGAAGGGTTTGCGGAACTGGCGCACGCAGTAGGCGGCGAGCTGGGCCTGTCGACCGCCGACAGCATGACGGTCGCCGGTCATGACGCGATCAGCATGAACCGCCATTACCCGGTGTGCCTGCTGTTCATCCCCAGCAGCAATGGCGTTTCCCATAACGAGGCCGAATACACCAACGATCAGGACATGCGCAACGGTTTGCGCATGCTGACCGGGCTGTTGTATCGGGCTTGCACCTCATCCGCTTCGTTTAGTTGAGGACTGACCATGTCATATGCTGACGACCTGACCACACGCCTGCTCGGCGCATTGGCAAACTGCGGGCTGGATGCGAACGCGCACACCGAGGTCGTTACGCAGGGCGTGGCATCGCCCTCCAGGCTGTCGACCGAATGGACGGGTTTTCGAGTGGCCGGTGCACAGGGCGCTGTTTACGCCAAGGTGCTGCATACCGATATGGCGCAACTGATTGATTTCGAAAAGGCAGCGCAGGCCAGTGAATGCGCAGGCCGTAGCGGCGCGGCACCGCGCTTGCTTGGCGCAGACACGGCCTGCGGTGTGCTGATTTTCGAGGATCTGGGTCTGGACTGGCGTGCTGCCCGGCTCGATGACCTGCTCGCGCCGGGCCACCTTCAGGCGCTGTGGGCGCTGAAGCGGCTGGTGCATGTCGGGCCTGTGCCTGATGTTGTGCGCTCGCCGATGATGGATATCGAGCGCCTTCGCACACTCTGCGAACGTGACAACGTTGCACTGCCCGCAGAACACCAATGGATTGACCGCTGTGTTGACATGGTCTGGCAGGCATTGCAGACCCGCTCTGTGCAGGCGGTGCCGCTGCACGGCGACGGCGTTGCCAGCAATGTGATGGTGTCAAGCGAAGGCCGGTTGCGCCTGGTGGATTTCGACTACGGCGGCTGCATGGACCCTTGGTACGACGTTGCGATTACCCTCAACGAGCTTTATTCGTTTGAAAGCCAGTGGCGCGAAGGGATCAGCGCATGGGCGGGGCAGTGTCTGGAAGTCGACTATGCCGTCTGCCGCTTGTATGCGCTGATCAACGACTGGTACTGGACATTGTGGGGGCTTTGGGCAGGTACGACGTCCGTGCGGCCACTGGAGTTTTCCAAGGTCGGTCAATGGACGCTGCTGCGTTGCCGGCAGTGTGTTCAGGACCCGCGCCTGGAAGGCTGGATGCGTCAGGTTCAGGAGGGTAGAGCATGAAAACGTTAGGGCAGTCTGTCAGTACCCAGGAACGACAACTGGAAGCTGCGGTGCGCAGTATCGACAGTTGGCAGGGGCGGCGCGTCGGCTACGAGCCGGTCAGCGGCGGTATCTCCAACACTAATTGGCGGGTCGAGGTCGAGGGGGCCGACACGGCGTACTTCTTCAAGGTGCCGGGCGCCGGCACAGAAATGTTCATTGACCGCCACACGGCCCACGAGGCCAGTGTGAAAGCGGCGCAAACCGGCTACGGTGCGCCGGTGTTTGCGTTTCTTGAAGCGTTCGGTGTCGAAGTGTTCGAGTTCATGGAGGGCTGGCGGGCATCCTCCAATCATGACTTCCTGCAGCGCGACATACGCCACGGCGCTCTGCACGGGCTCAAGGCGTTCAACGATCAGCCGTTGCTGAAACAGACCAAGACCGTGTTCGACATGATTGCCGAGCACCAGAGCCAGGTGGCCGAGCTCAAGGGCATCAAGCCTCAGGATGACGACTGGTTGTGCCTGCAATATCAGCGCGCAAAAGCTGCCCTGCAAGCTTCCGGAATTGATCTGGCACCGTGCATGAATGACACGCTGGCAGGCAACTTCATGCTCAACGCGGAGCGTCAGATTCGTCTGGTGGATTTCGAGTACGCCTCCAATAACGATCGCCATTACGAACTGGCGCTGTGGTTCGGCGAGATGTTTTTCAGTGACGAGATGGAGCTGGCGCTGATCGAGGACTACTTCGGTCAGGTCAGCGCGCAAACCGTAGCGCGGATCAAGCTGAACAAGGCGTTGGCAGATATCAAATGGTCAACCTGGGCAATGGTCCAGCACGCCGTGTCGCAACTGGACTTCGACTTCTACAAGTACGGCACCTGGAAGCACATGCGCGCGCGCAGCATCATCAATGATTCGCAATGGGAAACCTGGTTGCGGCAAGCATGACCCGTCCTCTCCAGGCATACCTGTAACAAGCACTCCAATAATAAAAAAGTAGCGGGTGACCGCGTGTTCCTTTTCCTGCTTGAGTTTTATCCGATCACTTATCCATAGCCAGATCCTGAAATTCAAGGAGCACTCCATGAGTAACGTTCCGTCTTCTGAAAATCCCGGCCGCCTGAAAAATCTGGTGTTTGGCCTGTACTTCTTCGCGCTGTTGACGATGGCGCTGTTTCCACCGTTCTACCTCAAGGTCAGTGGAAGCACCGCGCTGGTGATCGGTGTACCACTGCCGATCTTCTACTGGATTCTGATCGCCGTGCTCATGGGGCTGGGCCTGTGGATGCTGTACGTGGTCGAGTCTCTGCTGGGTGAAATTCCACAAGAGGGGGACGGACAATGATCAGCACGACTACGGTTTCGGACCTTTACATCACTTTCGGCCTGATCGGCGTATTCCTGGCGGGCATGATTGCCGTGTTGTACGCGACCAATCGCAAGAGCGAGAGCTTTTCCGACTACGCGGTGGGCGGTCGTTCCTACGGCCCCTGGTTCATCGCCATGTGCTACACCAACTCGTGGTGGCCGGGTGCAACCTTTACCGCGTTCTTTGCACTGTCTGTCGGTGGCGCGCTGGGCTTTTACGGCATGGTCTACGCCACGCTCGGCGTGACCGCCATGTACCTGATGGCCAATCGTGCCTGGACCTGGGGCAAGCGTTTCAACCTGACCACCCAGCCGGATTTACTGGGCATGCGCTTCAATAGCCCGGTGGTCAAACGCATTGCCTCGATCATTGGCATCATCTCGGTATTTCCCTGGGTGGTGATGGGAATTCAGGCCCTCGCGACTCTTTTTCAGTTCGCCAGTTTCGGCCGTTGGGGCGTGACGACTTGCCTGCTGGTCGGGGTGGTGGTGATCCTGATCCGACAGTACTGGACGGTGAGCATGGGCATGCGCGGCCTGATCATGACCGACATGTATCAGGGGCTGATTGCCTACGTGCTGTGTGCCGCGCTGTGCATTTTCCTGCTGTTCGGTGCTCAGGCGTCGTTCGCCAACCTGTCGCAACTGCCCGCCAGCATGCTGGTGATCCCCGGCGGCGCAGGCAGCACTTACGGCCCGATGTACATGTTCAGCCTGATCTTTACCGGGGTGATCGGCTCAATGTGCTGGCCCATGAGCTTTCAGCGTATCTATACCGCCAGCGGTGTGCGTTCGGTGAAGAAGGGCACACTCCTGACCATCATGCTGGTGGGTGGCTTCTACGGCATTCTGATGCTGTTCGCCGCGGCAATCAGTCAGGACCCCAACGTGGCCGCGCATCCGCAGCATGGCTGGTTCCTGTCACTGTTCGATATCGGCGGGCCGTGGTTGCTGGGGCTGGCAATCATGATTGTCCTGGCGGCCAGCATCGGCCATGTCGACGGCTGCGTTCAGGTGTGCGGTACACAGTTTGCCAACGATCTGGCGACCTGGAGCAAGCCGCGCAGTGATCGCGAGAAGACTGTTCTCGCCAAGGTGGGCATGGTGGTTTTCATCGCGGCGGCGTCGCTGTTGGCGTACCTGACCTTCGATTACGCGCGCCTGCAACTGCTGGCACAGATTTCCTATCAGGGCATCATCCAGCTGGCCGTGCCGCTGTTCTTCGGCGTCTTCAGCCGTCGTGGCAACAAGCAAGGCGCGATTGCCGGCATGCTGGTCGGTATTGTGATCGCGATTGTGCTGACCACAATTTACCCCGACGACATTCCGGCACTGGGTTCGTTGACCAGCGGCATCATCGGCCTGATCTTCAATGCGGGCATTTTTGTCGCGTGCGCCATTGCGATCAAGCCAAGTGCGGAGGAGGTCAGACGCGTTGATGAGTTGTTCGCCATGGCAGCACCGGCGCGCCATGGCGTGCGCCCGATTGCTGCTATGGGCTAGTCGATAAAAGCCCTGAGCGGCGAGGGCAGGTAGCGGCGTTCTGGATAGTACAGATACGGCCAGGTGAGGCGCTGCCACCTGGGCTCAAGTATCGGTTCCAGTGCGCCGCTGTCCAGATGAGTACGTAGCCGGTTTTTGAACAGGAGGCGGCTGCTCAATCAGAGCCTGCCTTGCTCGCGCAGCACTGCGCCGATTCGCTCTATTTCCAGTTCGCCCTGATTAAGCGCGGCCTTACTGGTGTGCACCGAATAGTAGCCGGTGACCAGATCATGCGGATGCTTGACTGCCGACCCCAGCACGAAATGGGTATCGCCTTTTGCGACGAAGTCGATAGGGCGATCCGATTCCTCGAAAATAGCCAGTTCGCCAGCGCTGATCGGGCCGCCTGCGTCGAGGTGTCCGGCGTTGATCGCCAGCCAGGCGACGCTATGACCTGCGGGCGGCGTGTAGCGCCAGTGCTCGCCGTCTTTCAGTTTTACGGCCAGATAATTCATGCCCTGTGGTGCAGGTATGCTGCTTTGTGCTGCACCGTAACGCCCCAGCAGCACCTGTGCCGGGCCTTGCCGCGCAACCTGCGACGCCGCCAGATAAACGCTGTGTGCAGGGCCATTCTCTTGCGCTGCGGGCAGGGCTATCCATAGCTGAAAGCCTGTAATCGGCGCATCGCTTACCGGCTGGGCGTCATGCCATACGCCATTGCCCGCGCTCATCCATTCCACACCACCGTTGGGCAATATGCCTGATTTACCGGTGGTGTCTTCGTAGGCCATTTCGCCTTCGATCATATAGGTCAGCGTTGCAATTCCTGAGTGTGGATGCATGCCGAAGCCTTTTTTTCCCGGCTCGGGTTTGAAGCCGAATTGATCAAGAAATACGAAAGGCTTCAATAACTGACCCAGATCGCCAGGGCTCATCAGGCGAGTGATAGGCCCTCGGCTTTTGCCGCTGGTGCGATGGGTGATGGCGCGTGGCTGAATGCTGACGATAGTGTTCATAGCGTTGTCCTCTAGGCCTTGATGCCTGAGCACAAAGAATAAGCCTCTGTGGATTACTTGATTAGTCGGTATAGTTGGTTTGGACTCATCCATAAATGGAAGGAATAAACCCCGTGGCGCTTGACCTCAACGATGTCGCCCTGTTTGTGCAGGTCGTGCGCAGCGGCAGCTTTGCGCAGGCGGCAAGGCATCTGGGCATGCCTTCCAATACGGTCAGCCGCAGGGTTCAGCAATTGGAAATACAGCTGGGCACTCGATTGTTGCATCGGTCGACACGCAAGCTGGTCCTCACCCAGGCAGGTGAAGACTTCCACGAACGCTGTGTGGGCGCTGTCGATGGTTTGATGGATGCCGCAGAGCAACTTGTTTCACATCGAGAAGAACCTGGCGGTCGGCTGCGCATCGCCGCAATGGCGGATTTCTTCGATTTCTTTTCGATGGAGTGGGTGGCTGATTTTCTTGCCGAATATCCTCTGGTTCAGCTGGAGTTCGTGCTCAGCGATGAGCGCGCCGACCTGATCGCTGACCGGCTGGACATCGCGTTTCGCGGCGGCCCTTTGCAGGATTCGGGCTACGTAGGGCGTCAATTGATCGAAGAGGGGCATGACACTATGGTCGCCAGCCCGGCGTATATCGCCGCTCACGGCTTGCCGGACTCGCTGCAGAGCCTGCACGGGCATTACTGCGTCAGCACGGCCATCCCGGCGGGAGCACTGTCTGGCGGTTGCTCGGGCCGGACGCGAAGATGCATGAGGTGCAGATGGCCAGCCGATTCAATGCCAACACCGCGCAGGCATTGCGTAAAGCGACCCTGGCAGGGCTTGGTATTGCGCTATTGCCCGCGACGCTCATCCGCTCGGATTTGCGCGATGGCAGACTGGTGCCGGTACTGACGCAGTACCAGCGCACCAGTCATGGTCTGCATGTGCTTTATCCCAGTCGGCAACATCTCCCGCCTGCGGTGTCGGCATTCATAGCGCTGGTCATGGAAAAACTCAGGGACAAGGCGTTTGCGGCGCAATGAGCCGCCTTGGCGGCACACTACATGCTCTGCGTCACTTCAACTTCGAGGTCATGTAGATCAGCCGAACGGTCGCAACCGTAATGGCTTCTGCGTCGTTCTTGATGTTTTCCAGCTGGTCGCTGTCGACGTTGCTTTCGCCTGCATTTGATTCAATCAAGCGGGTCACGTGGTACAGGTTCTGAGTCACGTCGTGCAGGTTGCCGTGCAGGCGAGCAACAACGCGGTTGAGAGGAGCGCAGGCCTGGCTATTCGAAATCGTGACGGCGGGTGAGCTGAGACCGGTCACCACGTAGGCCACATCCACGCCCGCATTCGAGACGCTGGAAAGGTAGTCTGCCCGAGGCGAGCGAACACCGTTTTCGTAGTTGCCCTGAGCGTTGGTTTCCACGCCACCTATCGCGCCCAGTGCGCTTTGCGAAAGTTTGAGGCGCAGACGTTCCTTTTTCAGCCGTGCTCCGATCCCTGTCATCCGTTTGTCCTCGATAGACTGTCCGCTGCAAGCCAAAGGCTTGTTGCCACACATCAGGGTTAACAAGCGTTACTGGCACTGATCGATAAGGCACTCCAACAGACCCGGAAAACTGAGCATTCGGGCCGATCAGGTACTAACGTGCCAGACAGGCGGTAGAGTGTACGTAGGAATTAAACAGGGTGATACATTTTTGTACGGACTTGAACGCTTTTAAACGGCGGTTTTGCAAGGCTTTCTGCAGCCATGTTGCCTGAAACCGGGAGGTCTTTAATGGACCTCCCGATAGGCTTACAGGCAGTGAGAGGCGGGTTGTGCGGTCCAGCTGGCGGCAGTTGCGGCGATCTTGTCAGCTAACCGGGACACGGCCTTCTGATGGGCGATGATGAGATTTTCCATGCCTTCCCCGGCCTGTTCGCGAATCACGCTGCTGCACGTCAGACTCTGCCGCTTGCTGCCGGCGGTGGCGCCTGCATCGCGAAGCCCGAGCGTCCAGACCACATCGATCAACGCATAATTGCCAGGCATCGACTCGAAGCGGCGTACATCTGTACGGACCGAAAGCACCGGTTGATCGCTGTTTTTCGGCAGACCGGCCATGTCGCGGCTGCCGAAATGACGTTCAAGTTGCGGCGTCAGCGCATCGTGAAACTCGTCGCCCAGTGGCGAGCCCCAGCGTTCGGTGTCCAGAATCGCAAGGCTGCCGTTGCCCTGGCGAACCACCAGTGGCGGCTGGTCAACCTGAACCGGCATCAAGACCGGCAGCATCTCGAACTGAAACGGCATGGGTCTGGCCGCTACGCTGCTGGCCGCGCCCATGGGCGCAATCAGGGTGTAATAGTGGGTCTGCGTCGATGTGCAGGCACCCAGGCCCAGGGCTGCGGCAAGTAACGCCAGTTTCAGGCGCAAGGTCATTGTTTTGGCTCCAGATCAATGGCTCGGGATGAGGACGGGGCGTTGAACGAGCGTGGGGCTGCATCGCCCGTGCGACCGCGAATCAGCGATTCTGGATGGCGGCTGAGGAAGTCAGTCAGCACCCGTACCGAACGAGCGGTGCGCTGCACTTCATCCAGCGCCTGGCCCAATTGTTGACGCGCAGGCGAATCTTCAGCGAATGAATCGTTGGCGGTGCCCAGCGTTTTTTCAGCCTGCTGCAAGGTGCCACGCATCTGCGGCAGCACACTGCTGTTCACCTGTTTGAGGGTTTTCTGCAGCTCGCTCAGGCTGCCATTCAGATTCTTCGCCAGCTCGTCGATCGGCAGTTTGCTGAGCTTCTCGACGAACGCCTGCAATTGCTCCTGCAACTTGTCGAAGCTGCCCGGTACGGTCGGGATTTCCAGCGGACGGGCCTTGGCATTGAATGCCACTTTCGGTGCCTTGGGATCGAATTCCATGGCGATGTACAACTGGCCGGTCAACAGGTTGCCGTTGCGCACTTGAGCGCGAAGGCCGTTGGCGACAAACGCTCCCAGCACTCTGGCGGATTGTTCCTCTTCATCGCCCTTGCCGCCGAGTTCCTGCAGTTTCGACTCGGCCGCACCCAGGCGCTTGGGATAAATCACTGCACCCACGATACCTGGGAAGGTCTTGGTCGCCGGGTCGTAATCCAGATCGACCGACACCACCTTGCCGATATTGACGCCCAGAAAGTCTACCGCTGCGTTGACCGTCAACCCGCGAAGCGACTGATTGAAGCGCATGCGGATATAGCGCGGTTCGCCGTCGGGCGGAGCCAGCGCGGTGGCCTGATCATCGAATATCTTGAATTCGGCGTTCTCGTCGGCGAGTTTCGAGTCCGGGCTCCAGTTGGGCTCGCGGAAGGCAATGCCGCCGGAGATGATCGAGGTCAGCGACTGGGTATTGACCTTCACCCCTGACGCGCCAACCGTGATGTCGACCCCGCTGGCATTCCAGAAACGGGTGTCGGTGGTGATGTACTGATCATTTGGTGCGTTGATGAAGATCTGAATATCGACCCCGCGACCATCCTTGGACAACTCGTAGCCAACCACCTGACCGACCTGAATGCGTCGATAGTAGATCGGTGAGCCAATGTCCAGAGAGCCGAGGTCGTCGGTATGCAGTTTGAAGCGCTTGCCTTTTTCACCAAAAGTGACCGGTGGCGGTGTTTCCAGACCGGTAAAGCTGGTTTTAGTCTCTTCGGAGCTGCCCGCGTCGGCGCCAATGAAGGCGCCTGACAGCAACGTGTCGACGCCCGATACGCCGTGCGCGCCGATGCGCGGTCGCACCACCCAGAACTGGCTGTCGATTCTCGTGAACGGCGCGGCGCTGGTGTTCAGGTCGATGCTGGCCAGTACATGGGTACGGTCTTCACTAAGGGTGATATCGGTAACCATGCCGATGATCACGTTTTTGTATTTGACCTGGGTCTTGTTGGCCTCAAGGCCTTCTGCGGTCAGGAAGCTCACGGTTATTTTCGGGCCGATGTTCATCCAGTCATGCAAAGCCATGGATACGCCAATGATCGCTGCAACGATCGGCACCAGCCAGATCAGCGAGACGCGCAGGCGACGACGTTTGACTTCAGGGCGTGGCACTGAAGCAGACGGGGGGAGGGTATTGTCAGACATCTTCAACCTCTGCGTCCCAGATAAGCCGGGGATCGAAACTCATGGCGGCGAACATCGTCATCACCACTACCAAGCCAAAAAACAGAATACCGATCCGCGGCTCGATGGTGCTGAGCTCGCGAAACTGAACCAGAGACGCCACAAGGGCCACAACCAGCACATCGAGCATCGACCAGTAGCCGATCAGCTCGATGAAACGGTAAAGACGTGCGCGCTCGCGCATCGCCCAGGTGCTGCGGCGCTGACACGTGATCAGCTGCATGCCCAGCACCAGAAATTTGATACAGGGCACCAGAACACTGGCGACAAAGATCAGGATGGCAATGTCCCAGGAGCCGCTTTCAAAAAACTCCAGTACGCCGCTCATGATGGTGCTTTCACTGCGGTTGCCCAGAAGGTTGGTGTACATCACCGGCAGCACATTGGCCGGGATATAGAAGATCAGTGCGGCAATCAGATAAGCCCAGGTGCGGCTGATACTGTTGGGCTTGCGTCTGTGTACCGGTGAGTCGCAGCGCGGGCAGCGCGTAGCGCCCTCCTGGCAGGCGTAACCGCAGGTATGGCACAGGCAGAGCTTGTGTTCATGGGCGAAGGGAATGCCGTTCATTGCGGCGGCACTCCCAGTTCATCCCACAACCTGCGGATGTCCTTGTTGGCGATCAGCAGAATCAGCACCATCAGCATGGCCATGGCCCACAGCCCGACGCCGGGATGCACGTCGAGCATTCCTGACAGCTTGATGATCGCCACCAGAATACCGAGCATGCACACTTCGAGCATGCTCCACGGCCGCAGGTGTTCCAGGGCGCGCATGCAGGCCCTGAAGCCGGGCGCGATGATGCCTTTGTGCGCATGTACTAACACCCAGAACAGCAAGGCGATCTGCAAAAGCGGCGCAAAGATAATCGAAAGGCCGGCGACCAGCGCAATGATCGTGATTCGCCCTTGGGCAAGGGCTTCAACCGATTGCCAGAGCGTGACCTCGTTGGTCAGGCCCTTCATGCTGATGCTGATCACGGGAAACAGGTTGGCGAATACAAAAAGCATGGCCGCAGCGACGGTCAGTGCCAGTAACTGCTCAATGGTCATTCGGTGGCCGCGCCCGAGCAGTGCCTCGCAACGCAGGCAGAACGCTGCTTCACCGGGCTTCAGCGGTTGCGCTTCGTACAGCGAGTCGCAATGCTCGCAAATGATCAGGCCAGGAGAGTGTTCAGTAGGATGCACAGTGCTCATCGACGCCATTGCTGCAGAGGTAAGGGGTGAGAACGCGAAGCACGAAAAGATACCTCGTTAATGGCAGTGTGAAGCGTTTTTTTTTGTACAGTCCATGCCAACGTATTGGTACACGTCATTGACCGCGATAGCGGTGGGTGGTTCACATGTCATAGCGCCATTATTCCATGCGGGAGCACATGCAGGAATAAGGGTGGAGAATATGTCGGCAACCGATGCCTTTTACACTCATCTGCAAGGCATCGGTCGCCGTATTGTTTTCAAACAGGCCTGTCCTAGAGCTTGCCGGGCTTTACGCGTTGCTTGAGGAACCCTAGCAGCTGGCGGGCGGACGCTGGCACGTTGTGTTCGTCAAACGTGAGGCAGATTTCTCTGGCCTCATCCTCAATAGTGATTTCGTACTGATTCAGATCCCGCGCCTGATCATTGAACGCGCTGCTGGACTGATTCAGGCCGCTGTCACTGACCAGCCGCTGCAGTTGCTCGGCTTCCGGCTGCTCAAGGGTGGACGTATCGACTTCACAGCGTTTGACGGCGCCCGCAAAGCCGCCGGATTGCACTAGACAGACTTTCATTTCAAGCACCTTTGTGTTCGGCTAAACCTTGACCCCGACTTCCTTCCAGGCCGCTTGTACGGCTTTTTTGGCTTTAGGGCCGAAGCGTGAATCCGAGGCGATTTTTATGCTGGCTCTGGCGCAGTCGACAAACTGACTGTCAGAGGCCAGCTCCAGCATCGTTTCATACCAGATTCTGCCCGCTACTTCCCAGGCATTTCCGCCCAACGCCTTGGCGACCAGCACGAACGCCCGATTGGGGATGCCCGAATTGATGTGAACGCCGCCGCGGTCCTTGGCACCAGTGTACAGATCGGCCATCGTTGTCGGTTGCGGATCATCGCCCAGGTCCGGATCGTTGGAATAGGCGGTGCCCGGTTTTTCCATGTCGCGAATACCCCGTCGTGTAGGAGCGGGCACTAGCAATTCCTTGCCGACTACCCAGTCCGACTCGGCGGCGCTGGTGCCCTGTTTCCATTGACGCACCAGCATGCCGAAGACATCGGCGAAATGCTCGTTGAGGGCTCCGGACTGTCCGCGGTAATCCAGGTTCGAGGTGAAACTCTGCACCCCGTGGGTCAGTTCATGGGCGATTACTTCCAGGCTGCCGGTGAAGCGCTTGAAGACCAGATCATCACCGTCGCCATACGCCATCTGGCTGCCATTCCAGTAGGCGTTGCTCAGCGGTACGTGGTCGCCATTGAAGTCCACCTCGGCGACGTGCACCGTAGACACCAGCGACATGCCACTGTCGTCCAGCGAATTGCGCTCGAACAGTTCCGCGTAGAAATCGTAGACATCGCCGGAACCGTCGTATGCTTCATCGGTTGCCTTGTCACCAGTCGGGGCCTGGCCTTCCTTGCGAGCCACAGCGCCGGGAAGATCGTCGGTTCCCTTGGCATCGTGAATCACGCAGTGCTTTCGACCGTCAGGCGATTTGATCGCGTGCATGGAGGGCATGGTTCGGGCTGAAAGTCGTGATGCCAGGAACGCCGAGCTGCTCGTCAGGTTGGCAATGGCCCGGGCGCTTACCAGAGTCTTTGGGGACTGCGCCATACGCTCGAGCATATAAGGCGGAATGAAGCAATGCAGGGGGTTACGGTCGTCGCACATGATGAACTCCTGTTCTAATGCACCAACGGCGGCAAGCCATCGGTCAACATGGTCGCAGGCGTTTGACACTTCATGTTGCGTTTATATGCAAAGAAATATCTGATCACATGACCAGTGATCGCAAAAAATATAACTGATTGTTGCGAGAACAGCGCATGGCCAGTGCCCAAAGCCCTTTGGCCGGGCATGCGACACCTCGACACAGTCCATCAACGGGCATTGCGAGAATGTTAGACTCGCGCCACTTCAGACGAGGAGCAGACCTACGTGCGCAAGACGGTAATGATGATAGTGGTACTGGCTCTGGCCGGATGCGATGCAGGCAACTCGAGTGCGCCCGCCAGGGAAAAAGCCCAGGATGCGGCGGTTACTGCTCCGGTCTCCACGCCACAGTGGTTCATCCAGATGAATTCGCGCGAAGCGGTGAGCGATACCAGTGCCTGGCTGCTGGAACGCAGTTATGCCCCAGTCATCGTGGACATCGACGGTAAGCAGCAATTGTTGATCGGACCTTATGAAAGCCAGGCCCAGGCTGAGGAACAGCGCGTGTTGTTGCAGGCCAAAGTGAGCAAATCCCACCGGTTTGCCGAGCCGTCGGTGGTACAGCACGCCCGCTTAAGGTAATTCATCAGACCTACACCATCGTTACAACAGCATCAAGCATTGCGGGCCCGTACCCAGGCCCGCGATGCTTCTCATCAGCGGCTGTCGATCAACGACGACCCAGCAACAGGCCGACTACCAGGCCGAAGCCTGCAGAAATAGCCACGGTTTGCCACGGGTGACCACCGATGTAGGTTTCGGTCGCTTCAACGACTGGTTTGGTGCGGTCGCGCACGCTGGCCATCGAGTCCAGTGCCTGCTTAAGCTTGAGGCTCAGTTGTGCACGCAGCGTTTCTGCTTCTTCGCCAACCAGCGCAGCGCTTTCCTTGAGCAATTTGTCGGATTCTTCGATCAGTGCCTGCAGGTCACTGAATGCCTGATCCTTGATTTGATCGGCAGCTTGTTGAGCAGGGGTCTTACGAGCCATGGGTATCTTCCTTTCAAGTGATGGCAACAGTGATCAATGGAGTCTCGCGCATCCTGAAAAGTTGCAATTGCTTGAATGACCCGACGCAAGACTCTGCAGGTAACGCCCCTTACGGGTGTAAGATGCAGCCGTTTTTAGCCGTAGGTGACTGTGATGAGTTTCAATCTGGCCAATCGGCCGCTCCCCGAACGTACCGCTCTTGAAGACGAGAAATCCCGTTTGTTCGACCTCTGGCAGAGCAATCTGGGCAAGGCCAAGAGTGAGGCTGCACGCTTGATGGGCGAGCGCGCCAAGCGCAAGGGCAAGTGGTCCGAATGGGTACGTTCCGAACTGGACACGATGAGCCCGCCGGAATACGCCAACATGGTTCGCAGTGAAGTGAATCGTCTGGTGGCGGCGAGCAAGTAGCCCGCGACAGCGACCCTCGCATTTGGCGGTGATCGTTGCTCGTGCCAGTGTTGGCATGACGGTTACAAACTTCCGTTCCTCATGCACTTGCATGCCGGGCTGACCAGGCTTTTTGAGAACATTGATGGCCCAAGCCAGCGCAAGATTCACCCAGGGCAGCGTAGCGCGCCACATCGTCGTCACCGCCAGTACCAGTGCCTTGAGCCTGTTTGCGGTTTTTCTCGTCGACATACTGACGCTGGTCTATGTCTCGATGCTGCATGACCCTGTGCTTCTGGCTGCGGTCGGCATCGCCAAGGTGCTGATTTTTTTCAACAGCGCGCTGGTGACCGGCGTGATCATCGCTGCGACTTCGGTATTGTCGGAGCGCATCGGTCATCGTGCGGTGAAGTCCATCCCTCGATTGACCGGCAGCCTCATGCTGATGGTAGTCACGGTCGCCGCTCTGGCGTCTGTCACGCAGTTGGCGCTGGTGGTGCCGATTACCCACTGGCTGGGGGCCGAGGCGGCCACTTACGAGGCGGCGCGCAGTTTCATCTGGCTGACACTGCCTTTTACCGTGCTACAGGCCGTGATGCAGATGTCGGCGCAGATGCTCAGAACCACCGGTGATAACCGTCGGGCGCTGGCAGTGGTGCTCTCAGCGGCCGCCACGCTGGCGGTCGCAGACCCGCTGTTCATCTTTGTGCTGGACCTGGGGCTGAACGGCGCAGGCATCGCCTTTGCCATATCGGCAGCGGTGTCCGCTTCCATCGGCCTGTATTGGGTGCGCAGCCGCATGGGGATGGTCTTCACACGCAATCTGAAACTGCTGCGCCTGCATGCCGTGCGTACCTTCAGGCTTGCGCTTCCTGCCATGGCGGCGAATCTGGCGACACCGATCGGTTTGGCTTATCTTGTCGCCTCACTTTCGGCATTCGGCACCTCCGCCCTGGCCGCCATGGCAGTGCTGGATCGGGTCCTGCAGTTTTCGTATTGCGCCTTTTTTGCTTTGCCCGGCGCGCTGGCCCCGGTGCTTGGCCAGAATATTGGTGCGAACCGCGATGATCGCGTACGTTCTGCGGTCATCTTTACCCGGCGGCTGGTGGTCTGTTACGGGCTTGCAGTCTGGTTGATGCTGGTGCTGTGTAGCGGCATGATTGCCGATCTCTACCAGCTAGGAGCCGAGGCCCGCGCTGTGTTCATGGCCTTTTGCTTGTGGGGCGGCGGCCTCTGGGTTTTGATTGGTCTGGATTTCGTCGCCATCGCCGTATTCATAACCATGAACAAGTCATGGTGGGTGGCGGTGTTTGCCTGGCTCAGGGCAACAGCGGGTACAGTGCCCTTCGTATTCGCCGGTATTCACTGGTTCGGCAGCAGTGGTGCATTGCCTGGCATGTTTACCGGTAATGCGATCATTGCGCTGATCTCCATCACCACCGCTTCACTGACAGCGAAGCGGTTTTTTACCAGCAGGGCCCCGGTTACCAGCATCGGGGTACATTGAATCAAGGCGTTATCAGGTTTTTATGGTTATCGAAGAATCAGGGAATGAATCCGAAGAAACAGCTGCGCCCAAGCGCCGTCGTGCGCCCAAGGGTGACATGCGCAGAAAGGCCTTGCTGGATGCCGCCACGGTTGTTTTCGCCAGGGACGGCTATTCGAGTGCATCAATGCGCGAGGTTGCATTGCTTGCCGGCATCACCACCGTCGGCTTGCTGCACCATTTCCCCAACAAGGAAGCCTTGCTCGCTGCGTTGCTGGAGCGCAGGGATCAGCGGGTTACGTCACGCTTTCAGGATCTGGTGACCGAACCGACGCTTGACGGGTTTCTGAAATTTCTGAAGCTGAGCATGAGCTTCAGTATCGAGAATGCCGACGAGTGTCAGGCGGCACTGCTGATGAATACCGAGAGCCTGTCGAAGTCGCACCCTGCGTGGACATGGCATCGCGAGCGATTCCAGCTGACTCATGAGCATGCACGCGGCCATTTGCAGGCGTTGATAGAGGCGGGAGAAGTGCGTGCCGACATCAATGTCAAAGCCCTGGCCCAGGAAATCTTCTCGGTCATGGACGGTTTGCAGATTCAGTGGCTGAGAAGCCCGCAAGACGTCGACGTCATGGCGGTTTTCGATATCTACGTGCAGCGTCTGGGCAGGGATATCAAGGCTCATCCCTGAGCCTTGACGGGGTGCATCAGTAAGTCTGTGCCGCGCTGACCTGTACTGCCTTGCGCAGTGGCAGTGGCAGCGGGTTGCTGTCACGAGTGGTCAGTTTTTCCGGGTACAGGGTGATCAGCGTCCTGTTGAGGGTCAGGTTCTCCGAGTCTGCCCCCACGAGAATCTTGAACTTCCCGGCGTCCACGTCCCAGCTTGCCGTCTTGTCGACGTAGTAGGCCAGGGAGCGGGAGTCTATCGGTACGCTGACAGTCTTGCTCTCGCCGGGTTGCAGGTACACCTTGGTGAAGCCCTTGAGCTCTTTCTCCGGACGGTCCACCGCAGGTTTGACCGGCTGCACATATAGCTGTGCCACTTCGAAGCCTGCCTTGTCACCCGTATTGGTCACGGTGAATTTGACGTCGATTGTCGAGCCCGGCGTCAGCACGTTGGTCGACAGTTTCAGGTCGCTGTAGCTGAACGTGGTGTAGGACAGGCCGTAACCGAACGGGTAGAGCGGCTTGGCGTGTTTCTTGTCATAGCCGCGATAACCCATGTACAGGCCTTCGCTGTAGGTCATTTCGGTCAGCGGATTGCTGCCGCGATAGGCAACCGGGTCCGGATAGGAGGCGTAGCTTGGGTTATCCTCGATTTTCTTGTCGATCGTGACCGGCAACTTGCCCGACGGGTTGACCTTGCCATAGAGGATCTCAGCCAGCGCCTGACCGCCTTGCTGGCCCGGGAACCAGGCTTGCAGCGTAGCGCCCACCTTGTTTGCCCAAGGCTGCATGTTGGCCACGCCGCCGCCGTGCATGACGACGATGGTGTTGGGGTTGGCCTTGGCAACGAAGCTGATCAGCTCAGCCTGTTGATCGGGCAGATCGAAACCGTGGTCAGAGCCTTCGCCTTCGTTCTCGGACGTATTCCCTGTAGCAACCACGACTGCATCGTATTTCGACAGGTCTTTTGGCGGACGCAACGACGCCCAGCTCATCTGCACGCCCGTCAGGCTACCCAGCACAGGGATAAAGTTGCCTTGTACACGCTGGTATTCCAGCTTCACGCTATAGGTCTTGCCAGCCGACAATGCTGCGGTTTTCCCCGACGTTGTCAGCGCGTTCACTACGTCACCGGAGTAAGGCACGCCATCGCTCTGCAGAACGAGTTCATCGTTGACCCACAGTTTGTAAGGGCCGTCTGCTCGCACCTTGAACATCTGAGCGCCCGAGACGGTTGGTTTGATGGTGGTGGTAAACCGCGCCGAGAATGCCCCGGGTGACGGGCTGAAGCCAGACACCGCAGTACTGCCTGCGTTGGTGACGTTGCTGCCGGTGGTCCAGTTCAGGTTCAAGCCTGGTTCCACGCGCGTTAGCACCGGGTCGCCGGAAAAGGTGGTGTTGGAGAAGTACTCGGCTTTTACCCCGGCGTTGCTGATTCCGTTGTCGCCGGTTGCTGGCTGATACCACACCGAACTGGCCGGATTCAGGCTCATTTCCGAGAGGTAGGTGACATCGGAGCTGCTGGACGCCAGTTGCTGCAGGCCGCTCAGCTCGGTTACATAGCTGTTGGGCGGCGAGTTCGCAGTGCCAAAAGGAGATGCAGGGACATCGTGGGCCCAGTTGCCAATCACAGCGATTTTCGCCGAGCGCGCCAGCGGCAGCAACGGTTTGCCCGCAGCGGTGTTTTCGTTGCGCAGTAATACGATGGATTCGCGCGCGGTATTCAGTGCAGCGCGCATGCCGTACTCGGGATGCTCCAGAGTCTTGGCGGTGTTGAGGTTTTCCTGGAGGTCGTAGCTGACGATGGCGCGCAGGTTACGTTTGACCTTGTCGTCGATCACGTTCTGGGTCAGTTGCCCGCTCCACAGGTAAGGCAGCAGTTTGGCTTCGGTAAACTGCAGGCCGGATGGCATGTCGATGTCAGTACCGGCCCATGCGCCCTTGAACGCATCGTGAATGGCGTTGAAATCACTGATGACCATGCCCTGATAGCCCCATTCGCCCTTGAGCACTTCAGTGATCAGGTGATGGTTTTCACAGGCATAGTCGCCGTTGACCTTGTTGAAACCGCACATGATCGAGGCGACATTGGCGTTCTTCACCATCGACTCGAAGCCCGGCAGGTACAGTTCACGCAGGGTGCGCTCATCGACCTTGATGTCGACTGCCTGACGATTGGCTTCCTGCTCGTTGGCCAGGTAGTGCTTGCCGCTGGCCTGGATGCCCTGGGCCTGAATGCCGTTGACAATTGCCGGTGCCAGTACCGCGCCGAGGAACGGGTCCTCACCGCTGACATATTCTGCCGAACGACCGTTGTAGGGCGTGCGGTACAGGTTGACGCCTGGCGACAGCATCTGCTGGCCGCCGGAAATCCGTGTCTCATAAGCGATGGCCAGGCCGAATTCCTTGGCCCGGTTGATGCTCCAGGTCGCTGCCAGCGCCGACTGCGAAGGGTACTGAGCACCGAACGTGGCATTGTTGACGTGTACGCCCATGGACGAGTCATACGCCACGGTGCCCTTGATGCCCCACTTGAGCAGGGAAGGGATCATGTGGCCGTCGTCGACGCGAGTGAAGTTGATCTTTTCCGACTGGTTCATGTTGTCGAGAATCGAGCTGACGCGCGCTTCGACTGCGTTACCGGTCGCCGGGGTCACGGCGGCGAGCGCAAGGTTGGCCTGCATGACGCTGAACGTCAGCAGGCTCAGGCTCAGCGTCTGTTTGAAGGCTGACAAGGCAAGTGTCCTTCCGGTCGATGTGATCGGTTGATTGAGGTTGTTCATGGTCGTTGTGCCTGGGCAGGGGCGTCGTCGGTGTCCACTGGCGCTTCGAGCAGGGACGACGAACTCTGTTGTTGAGCCGGGTTGATCTTGTCAGCGCCTGATAACTGGTCGCGCTTGGCTTCCACCTGCGTCCGGATCTGTTGATCGGACACAGCGGTATTTGTGCTGGAAGTTGAGTCCGCTGACAGTGCGCAGACACTGTGCGCGCACAAAAGTACTGCACTGAAAACAGACAGCATGGTTCTAGTCATCGATTGCATCTCGATTAATGGTTTGCAGGAGAAAAACAGACGGCTGTCGCAATGACACATCGCTGAACAGTAAGTCCAACGCGACAGTAAAAAGTTCACCGGTAGATAAAGTATTACTAACCTTATTTTTATTAAATGATGTCAGTTGGTCTTCATCAGGTTTTTCTTGACGAAAAAAAATTGAGATGATGATTTTTACGGGTTTAAATAGCTATTTTTGCTATTAAATTGGTTTTAATTTTTAAAAAAATTGTAATTTTCAGGTTTTAATTGCTTTTTAGTAAACCTAATTGTCGCTAGGTTTAGTGATCTGGTAAGCTTTTCATTCTGACGCTTTTATGTGCGTTCAACACAAGCGACTAATAGTCTATTCAGGGCGGTTCTATAAAAGATTGATGGGCTCAATGATTGTTTTTGAATGCGCTTCAATAAATAGAGTGTTCTAAAAAGTGTGCAAAAATTGACGCTTTGTGCACGGCTTTATTTAAGGTTGAGCGTGTGTTGTGCAGGTCGGGAAGAACGGTATCGGGTGTCCACTGTTTTGCGCGTCAGGCTTCATTAAGTTAAAGGCAAATGCGGTGAGTTACGAATGTCCACGCGTTGACCTCGCGATCTTGAGCATCGTCAAGCGATTGTGCTTGAGCAAACCCCAAAAGCTTACGTTTGGTCAGATCTACCGGGAGCTGGTGCGCGCGTACGCTCGTGCCCCGGCCATCCACGTTTGTGTGGGAGCGGTCGACACGCTGGTCAGGGAGGGGCTTCTGGTCTCCGCAAGAGTCCTGGAGCCCGATCAGTCATTTCCTTATACCCAGCACATCATCAGTGGCCTGACCGAGATTGGCGCAGCCTCGCTTGCCAGCTGTGAAGACCCCGTGGTCACTCAACGCAGTGTCACTCGTTATACGGCAACGAGAGGTAGTATTGGCCCAGTTCGGTCAGCTTACCCTCATTGTTCAACAGGCTGGAAAAGTGCGGGTCCGGGTTCATCCGGCCAGTGAACCAGGCGTACCTGAACACGTCCGTGCGCTGCTCAAGCGTGGCGACCATCTCGGCCATCTGCTGCTTCTGCTTTTCGACCGTATCAATCTGCGCACCGTCATCCAGGGCGTGCCAATTGGCGAACTCGGTGACCCAGAAGGGTTTTCCGTACTTCGACAGCCGATCGAGCATTCCTGGCAAACCATAGTCGTACCAGTGAAAAGCCAGGTAATCGATGCGCGGGTCGCGATTTTGATTCATCGATCGATAGGCTGTGTAGAAGGCATCAAGCCATACCACCGGGTCGCCGTAGCCCGGCATGGTTCCCCAGTTCATCGCTGGCCCAACCAGTTTTACGCCGGTCTGGGCAGCGTCCAGCCTCGGCCAGAAACTGGCCGCCGCTTCGGGCGTCATGTTGGCCTGGTCGAGCAGATTCGGCTCATTGATCACCAGCAAATAGCGGATGGCGGGATGGGCCAGCAGGTATTGCTTCAATTGACCGTCGTCAACGTTGCCGTTCCATACCATCGGGATGAAATCCACACCGTACATTGAGGCGTAGTCGTAGGACGCCAGGCGGTCGTGGGGCTTGGGGCTCCAGTTGTACCACCAGCTCACGCCCGAAGATAACGCACTCAGGTCGGCGGGCAGGGCGATGTCGTAGGCAATGCCGCGCTTGGCGCTTTTTTCTGCAGCCCATGTCGGTGCCATGCACAGGCTGAGCATCAGCGTCACAAGAGACAGAAAGGTCGGGAAAAAACGTGCTGACGGGTTCTGCGGGGTCATTGGCAAATCTTCCTTGAGGATGGGGAGGCATGGAGCATGCTCAGCAGTCAGCCAGCAGAAAGCATGCCACCTGTATCGCCCCGTTTACGCTGCCAAACCCTGACAGGCATTACTACCCGTAATGACTGGTTACCAGGGATCTCCCTCGGCCTGGCGCAAATCCAGCGTGCCGCTGTCACTGAAGCGCATCGTGCCGAACAGGCCGCCAGCCAGTTTGCCGCGAAGCGTATAGGGCAGATTGTCCAAACGCTGGCTCTGACTAAGCCCCAGTGCCTGGCGCAAGGCGGCGAACGCCGACACGCTGACCGGCACCACCAGCACCGCCTCGGAGAAGCGTCCTACGGTGCCTTTCTGGTTGCTCACGCCAGAGGCGAGCAGCTTACCGTTCACGTCCAGATCCAGCGCCACGCCGGTGTAGTTGATCTCGGTTTCGTTCGGGTTCTGCACCCGCAATGTGACCGCCATGCGCAGTTCAAGTCCCTGCCCGGGAACGGGTTCGATACCGACGACGTTGATCGTCAGCGGGTCTCGATGGGGGATGAGTGCACACGCGCTCAAACCAAGGATAAGCAGGCCTGAGAGCAGGGCGCGGATCGGGCGTAGCGACATTCGTGTGCTCCAGCGTCGGGTTCAGTCATCTTCAGACCTCGTCTGCCATGAGAGATTCGTCCTGTCGGGCGCAATGCCGGGATACCCGCTAATCTGCCTGTTTCAACCATTGCGTCCGCAAGGCAGCAGGTTGATGATTCGACCGATCCTATAAAAACAAGACTGGAGATAATCATGTCCATCGAAAGGACACCCCTTCATCAAGACCCTGTGGTCATTGTCAGCGCTGCGCGCACGCCCATGGGCGGTTTTCAGGGTGATCTGCAGAGCCTGAGTGCCACAGAACTGGGTTCGATCGCCATCCGCGCGGCCGTTGAGCGGGCAGGCATTGAAAGTGCAGACGTGCAGCATGTGCTGTTTGGTTGCGTGCTGCCGGCGGGCCTCGGTCAAGCGCCCGCCCGACAAGCTGCGCTCGGGGCCGGGCTAGGCAATGCGACGCTGTGCAGCACGGTCAACAAGATGTGCGGTTCCGGTATGCAGACCGCAATCATGGCCCATGACCTGTTGATGGCAGACAGCACGGCGGTGGTAGTGGCTGGCGGCATGGAGAGTATGTCCAATGCACCTTACCTGCTGGATCGCGCTCGCAATGGCTACCGCATGGGGCACGGCAAGGTGCTGGACCATATGTTTCTGGATGGCCTTGAGGATGCCTATGAGCCGGGTCGGCTGATGGGTGCCTTCGCCGAAGACTGCGCCGGGTCGAACGGTTTCAGTCGCGAGGCGCAGGATGCGTTCGCTCTGGCGTCACTGGCCCGCGCGCAGGAGGCCATCGCCGACGGTCATTTCGACGCAGAAATCGTGCCGGTGCAGGTCACCGTGGGTAAAGAGTCCAGGCAGATCATTCACGATGAACAACCGCCCAAGGCGCGTCCGGACAAGATCCCGACGCTCAAACCCGCCTTTCGCGAGGGCGGCACGGTTACGGCAGCCAACTCCAGCTCAATCTCCGATGGCGCCGCAGCACTGCTGTTGATGCGTCAGTCCGAGGCGCAGCGGCGAGGGTTGCGGCCCTTGGCGGTGTTTTACGCACATGCGGCATTTGCTGATCAGCCGTGCCTGTTTCCAACCGCACCGATAGGCGCCATTCAGCGTCTGCTGAGCAAGACAGGCTGGGCGCTGGATGACGTCGATCTGTTCGAGATCAACGAAGCGTTTGCAGTCGTGCCGCTGGTAGCGATGAGTGAACTGGGCCTTGCGCACGAGAAGGTCAATGTCAACGGTGGGGCGTGCGCGCTGGGTCATCCGATAGGCGCTTCGGGCGCGCGGATCATTGTGACGCTGTTGGCGGCTTTGCAGCGCAGGCAGCTCAAGCGCGGGGTGGCGGCGATTTGCATCGGTGGCGGAGAGGCCACCGCCGTCGCCATTGAAATCATCGATTAGATAATTTATTCAAAGAGTTACGGTTTTTTTTCGAATGTAGATTCTAGGTTTTATGCCTGTGCATGGTTATTAATTTAAAAGGATATTTATCAATGTCTTACGAGACAATTCTAGGTGAGGTTATAGGTAAGGTTGGCGTGATTACGCTGAACCGTCCCGAGGCACTTAATGCATTGAATGCTCAATTGATTGACGAGTTGAACCACGCACTCGACCAGTTCGAAGCAGACAGTGCCATCGGCTGCATCGTGCTGACCGGTTCGGAAAAAGCCTTTGCGGCCGGTGCCGATATCAAGGAAATGGTCGACCTGTCCTACCCACAAATCTACCTCGACGACCTGTTTCGCGAAAGTGATCGGGTGGCCGCGCGGCGCAAACCCATCGTGGCGGCAGTGGCCGGTTTTGCGTTGGGTGGCGGTTGTGAACTGGCGTTGATGTGCGATTTCATTCTGGCGGCTGAAAACGCCAGGTTCGGGCAGCCGGAGATCAATCTCGGTGTGTTGCCGGGCATGGGCGGGACGCAGCGTCTGACTCGCGCCGTCGGCAAGGCCAAAGCCATGGAAATGTGCCTGACCGGTCGCCTGATCGATGCTCACGAAGCCGAACGTGCCGGGCTGGTTGCGCGGGTAGTGCCACTTGAGCAGTTGCTGCCGGAAGCCCTCGCGGTAGCGGCGGTGATCGCCGGCAAGTCCCTGCCGGTGGCGATGATGGTCAAGGAGAGCGTCAACCGCGCGTTCGAGGTCAGTCTGGCCGAAGGCATCCGGTTCGAGCGCCGGGTGTTTCACGCAGCCTTCGCCAGTCACGATCAGAAGGAGGGCATGAACGCGTTTATCGACAAGCGCCAGCCGGATTTCAAGGACTGCTGATCTACGCGACCCAGAATCTGGATGTGCTGCGCATCAATGTGCAGCTCTGCCGCCTGCCCGTGAACAATCAACTCGCTGTCTGTTGTAACGCGCAGGTGCCGGCCGCTCGCAAGTCGAATGCAATCGGCTGGTTTTGCAGACTGGTCGCCGTGCCACAGACTGTCTTGCGAGGCATATTCAGCCGGTGGCAGGGCTGCGCAGATAACCGGGCGCTCGGGATGACTGTCCAGATAACGGACCAGTACGCGTGAGCCAGGCAGCAACTGATGAATCTCGCGGCAGGCCACCAGCGCCATCGGCCAGCGCTGGGTGGTTCGGTCTTCCGGGTGTTGCGCTTGCCAGTCGAAACGAACCGGTCGGTAGCCGGGCTGTTCTGCGTACGTGTCGCTGTCTTGCAGCGTGGCTATATGATCGCCTGTGGCGGCCGGTCGAGGATGTCTGGCTGAAGGGCGAAACGGCATCGCCCAGGGGATGGCCTTGAAACGGTTGCCATAGCCATTGCCTGATAGCTGTGCGGCTGCGGGTGATGAGCGCTGCTCGTCGGTGAGGATGCGCAGGATTGCCAGGGCATCATGGGCGGTGGCCCCTCTGAGCACCTGTAATTGCCGACCTGCGTGCAGCACTTCGGTCAGCAACCATTGGTCGTTAAGCAATGGCTCCGGGTGATCAAGCACCTGTATGACTTCGCCACTGCGCAAGCCAGACCGGTTACTGTGCCCGCTGACCTCGCGCCGTTCGCAGCGCAAGCGCTCCAGCTCGCGCATGCCGCGCTGGCGACCTAGCGCCTCTTCCTGGCTGATTGGGCCGAGAACGCCTGACGGTTGAAATGCATGATTGGCTGCGGGTGTTCTGGCGTTCTCGTCGTGCTTTGACGAGGGGGGCTGCGTCTGTTTCAGGCCTGGAGCGGGTTGTCGCGAAACGCCTGGAAGCGTCAGCACTTCTGCCATGTGCAAGAGCGTCCCGGTCGATGCGCCTGACTGTTCCTGACGCTTGAACCGTAAGGGTACTGGCTGTGCCGGAAAGCTTGCAGAGTCATCCGAGAACACCAGCCGATGGCCGCTCTGACGATGTTCGAAACGGAAATGAATGCCTTCTTCCTCGCACAGGCGTTGCAGCAGGTGCAGATCGCTTTCGTCGTACTGGATATGCAGCGGTCTGGCCGGGTAAAGACCGTTCATGTGCTCGAAGCGGTAAGCGTTTGCGCCAATACCGTGTGTCTCAAGCAACTGAGCGATCAACTGAGGAGGCGCAATATCCTGATAGATGCGCCGGTGCCGATGGGCTGCAAGCTTGCCAAGGCTGGGCATCAGGATCAGGTGATAAAGGCTCACGCGAGCCCCGCTGTGGATTCGGGCCGCATGGCAGATCTGGCCATGCACGCCGCCGCGACGCTCACCGAACCTCAAAAACGCTTCTCGGTGCAGCAGGCTGCGCACATCCAGAAGAGGGGCGCCGATCAGCCAGATATCGAAGCGATACGCTTCATTGAGAGCATCACGGCCGGTGAAGCTGATGACATGCAGATCCGTCTGGCAGTCGGTAATCGCCAGTATGATTGGCATTTGCAGGTCCTTGCGCATCTGCGGGGCTCTCTACCTTCAAAATCAGGGTGCGCAGGTTACGGAATACCTTGGCCTAAAAGCATTGCTGCAAGGTTTTTCGGAAAAAGACTACAAGCAGTGATGGAAAGCGGATGATTGCCGTCGGCCCGATTGGCAGCCATCTTGGCGAGTTCGTTCGAGCAATGTGCGCGGCGGGGGTTTCATCTGCCGTGATCGCGTATAAAATGCGCCGCGCCGGACAGGATATTTGCCGGTGACCCTTTTTCAGCGCCTTGCCAGCGCCGCGTTCTGTCAGTCGTGCAGGCGCAGGCGGCGAGGTGCCTAGCGAATCAAGAGAGCAGACATGGGCGCACAGTGGAAGGTCAAGCATAAAGAAGCGGCAGCCAATGCCAAGGGACGCACGTTTGGCAAGCTGTCCAAGGAGATCATGATCGCCGCACGCGCTGGCGCAGACCCGGACATGAACTCGCGTCTGCGGCTGGTAGTGGAACAGGCCAAAAAGGCCTCGATGCCGCGCGAAACCCTGGAGCGTGCCATCAAGAAAGGCGCAGGCCTGCTGGGCGAGAGCGTCAACTTCGAGCGTCTGACTTACGAAGGATTTGCGCCGCATCGCGTACCGGTGATCGTCGAGTGCCTGACCGACAACATCAATCGTACGGTCTCGGAAATTCGCGTGCTGTTCCGCAAGGGCCAGTTGGGTGCTGCGGGCTCGGTTTCGTGGGACTTTTTGTATCAGGGCATGATCGAGGCTGTCCCTGCAGCAGCGGATGCCGACCCGGAGCTGGCGGCAATCGAAGCCGATGCCCAGGATTTCGAGTCGGCTGAGGAGGGCGCTACGCTGTTCCTGACCGAATCCACAGACATGGATGCGGTTTGCAAGGCGCTCCCTGAATTTGGTTTCACCGTGCAGTCGGCGCAATTGGGTTATCGCCCGAAAAGCACCGTGGATGGTCTGACCGAGGAGCAGATGGCCGAAGTCGAAGCGTTTCTCGAAGCCATCGACAATCACGACGACGTGCAGAACGTGTACGTGGGTCTTGCAGGCTGATCACTGTGTAATGGAGCGCTTTACGCGCCCCATGCTTTTATCTGTAGAAGAATCTCCGCCAGTGACGGTCGTCGCTGGCAATCAGTCTGTACGCAACTCGCCTGAAGCGCCCTTAGCCCCTCGATGACGTTCTGGTTCTGCTCATCTGCATCGCAACGCTCCAGCAATTCTCCCAGCAAGATACCGAATGCCCGTGTTTCGATGCGCTCCAGCGCCTTTCCCTGTACCGCTGACGGGTGAAACGACGCCGCGCCGAAGTCGCTCAGCAGGCAGTTGCCATCTTCCTGCACAAGAATGTTGTGGCCATAAAGATCGCCATGCGTGATGCCGTTGGCATGCAGGTGCGCAGTGACCGACGCGATGCCTTCGGCGATACGTAACAGTACCGGCAGCGAAAAGCGTGTTTCGCGGGCATAGACATCGCGGGTGCAGGACTCCAGGCTCGGCGGCCCGGCAAGATTGCCGAAGTCGGGCGCTATCAGTTCCATGACCAGACCACGCTGTTGATCGGGATGCCCGCTGATTTGCCCGAGCACCTCGATCAGGTTGGCGTGACGGCCAGCGGCGATGCAGGCGGCCATTTCATTGAGCGGTGAGCCATCGCTGGTGACACTGCCTTTGTACAGCTTGACCGCCGTCATTCGCTCATTGTTTGCGTGCTGCCAGAGCGCCTGCTGAATGATCCCGGAAGCGCCTTCGCCCAAGCGCTGACCGATGCTCAACTGATGCCACGGGATCTGACGGATCGGCTCGGCACGGTGCTCGGCGCACAGTGGATTGTCGGCATAGGCAAGCCATGCCAGGGCAGGCAGGCTCAGCAGCCAGTCCGGCAGCTCGGTCAGGCGATTGGCCGCAATGCGGATCAGCTCCAGTTTGTGGCAATCAGCGAGGGTCGTGGGCAGCGTACGCAAGCGATTGCCAGCGAGCATCAGCTTTTGCAGGTCCGGGCGACGGCCCAGTTCATCAGGCAGGTACTCGATACAGTTATCGGTCAGTATCAGCCAGCGCAGGCGCGGTGGCAGTGCTGCGGCGCTGACCTGTTCAATGCGATTGGCCTTGAGGCCGACAATCTGCAGCTGCTGGCATTGGCCGATGCTTTCCGGCAGGTGCGTGAACGCGTTGTCTGACGCGAACAGCACGCGCAGCCGGGTAAGGCGGCACAGGTCGTCAGGCAGCGAAGTCAACGAGTTGCCGCTGAGGTTCAATACTTCCAGGGTGTCCGCCAGGTCGAATATCTCGACCGGGAATTCGCTCAGGCCGCAGGAAAGGTCAAGCCGTTTGATACCTGCCAGCTTGCCGGCGCGTAGATCTGCGAGGGTGTGCATGAATAGGCTCGGTCATTGATATCGGACAAGGCGCGCATCATAACGGGAGTTTCAGCCACTGACTGCAGCAAGTGTTGCCTCAGCTCAGGCAGCGCTCGACCCATTGACGCACGCGTTCGGGCGTGGGGGCCGATTCGGAATACAGAATCCGGTAGATCATCGGCGCAACGATGGCATCAATCAGGTCATCGGCGGTCGGCGAGGCTTCGCCGCGAGCCGTCGCACGATCAATCATCACCTGCAATTGCTCACGGACCATTGCCGCGCACCTGCCGACACAGCCAGAGGTGCTGGCGACCACATCGCGCATCAGGGCTCGACCTGGAGTCGATGACATTTCGTCGAGATACATTTCGCTCCAGGTCAGCAGGTCCTGGTGCAGACTGCCTTGATCTATTGGCGCATCAGGGCGCAGATGCTCAATGGCGGCGTCTGCCAGCAAGGTGGTCAAGTCACCCCAGCGGCGATAAATGGTCGACGGCGTAACGCCCGCCCGGAGCGCGATCATTGGCACGCTGAGCGCCGAACGATCATGCTCCAGCAACAAATCGCGGACCGCGCGGTGAATGGATTCCTGCACTCGGGCGCTGCGGCCTCCGGTGCGTACTGCTTCTTTGATAGCCATACGGCGGACCTTAACACAAAGTATTTGCTTTAAGCGCTCCTGCGTCGCACACTCCGCAAAAGCTAATTTATGGCTTTAACAGGTTGCATTGGCGGAGAGCGTATTCATGTCCCTTCCTTCACAAGGTTCGACGCTATCAGACCTCAAGTCTGATGGCCGGGCGCGAAGCCATCTCGGGTTTCTGGCCTTCACTACACTGTGCTTCTTTGCCGCGTCCAGCACACCCACGCCGCTTTATCACCTGTATCAGGAGGCATGGGGCTTCTCGTCCGGCGTGCTCACCCTGATTTTTGCAGTGTATGCATTCAGCCTGCTGGCCGCCTTGCTGATCGGTGGCTCGTTGTCTGATTACCTGGGGCGGCGTCCGGTGATTTTCGGTGCCTTGCTGCTGCAAATCGTTTCGATGTTGCTGTTCATTTTTGCCAGCGATGTTAGCTGGCTGATGGCCGCGCGTCTGTTGCAGGGGTTTGCTACAGGACTTGCTGCCAGTGCATTGGGGGCTGCCTTGCTGGACAGCGATTCAGTCAAAGGGCCGCTGATCAACAGCATCTCGCCCATGCTCGGCATGGCGGTGGGGGCACTGGGCACGGCACTGCTGGTGCAGTTCGCGCCGTTGCCACTGGTGCTGGGTTACTGCTTCCTGTTGGCCGCCTTTGTGGCGCAAGCGATTTACCTTGGCCGAGTGGAAGAAACCGTCAGCCGCCAGCCAGGCGTCTGGCAATCCCTCAAGCCATCGCTGCACGTTCCGCAGCAGTCGCGGCGCATGTTATGGCTGGTACTGCCGGTGGATATAGCAGCCTGGGCACTGGGCGGTTTTTTTCTGTCGCTGAGCCCATCCTTGCTGGCAGCGGCGACTGGCTTGAACTCGCCACTCAACGGTGGCCTGGCGGTTGCGGCGCTGACGCTCAGTGGCGCGCTGGCGATTCTGAGCTTGCGTCAGCGCGAGCCGGTGCTGGGATTGTGGGTAGGCGCAAGCTTTTTGCCGCTCGGTGTGGCGGTCATTCTACTGGCGGTCAACCTTGGCATGTTGTGGCTGTTCTTCGTCGGTGCCGTGGTGGCGGGCATCGGTTTCGGATCAAGTTTTCTGGGCGCACTGCGGATGCTCATGCCAACCGCGCATGCCCATGAGCGGGGAGGGCTGATGTCAGCCTTCTGGTACTCAGCTACCTGGCCTTCTGCATACCGGCACTGGTTGCCGGATTCTTTGCCCACTCGGCAGGGCTGGTGATGACCAGCAATGTCTACGGAGCAGTGGTGATCACGCTGGCATTAATCGCATTGGCGAGTTTGATCGTACGCCGTACAGCCAGCAAAAACAAAAATGCCCACGTTTAAGTGGGCATCTCGGCTTGCCGACAGGCGGGAGTCTTCAGCGCAGGTCGTTAACCATCTCGGCCAGCACGGTCAATACATCCCCGGCCAGTTGCGCCGAGCGTTCGCCTGACCATCCTGTTACCGGGTCCGGCGCGTTATCGTGGTCCTTGAACGGCATCTCCAGCGTCAGCGCCAGGCATTTATAGCGTTCGCCCACGGCATTTGCCGCCAGGTTCACATTGGCCTGGCCGGGCGCGCTGCGCGGGTAGCCGTAGACCGTCTGGAAGCTGTCGCTAACCTCGCACAGACGGCTGCGAAAGCGCTCTTCAAGCTGGCGTTGATGCGCGGTGTACCCCGGGTTGCCCTCACACGCGGCGGTGAATACGTAGGGGATTTCCTCGTCACCGTGCACGTCGAGGAACATGTCCACGCCGTATTTTTCCATCTGCTGCTTGATGAAAAAGACTTCCGGGCTTTGTTCTTCAGTGCTGTCCTGCCACGCGCGGTTGAGATCCTTGCCGTTGGCATTGGTACGCAAGTGGCCATGAAAGGCGCCGTCCGGGTTGACGTTAGGCACCAGATACAGGTTCGCGTTGGCGAGTAATTGCTGCAGCACTGCGTCGTCTTTTTGCTGAAGGCGTTCGATCACGCCTTCCATGAACCATTCAGCCATGTGCTCGCCGGGATGCTGCTGGGCAATCATCCAGATCTTGCGCTTGCCTTCGGCACCGTCACCTTTGCGCAGCAGCTGAATATCACGACCCTCGACACTTTTGCCGACAGCCAGCAAGTGTGCGCCGGCCTTTTCCTGTGCCTGTTCGATCAGCCGGTCATGGCGCTCACGGCTGTAGGGTTCGAAATACGCAAACCAGACCTGCGGTTGGTCAGGCGCAAGGCTGAAGTTCAGTGCCTTGCCGTCAAAACCGGACGGCACCCGAAACCAGCTCTGCTGGTCGTAGGACGCTACGGCGTTGTAGCCGGTCCAGGCATTGTTGAAGGTGGACTCGCTGGCATTGGTCAGGCTGAAACCATAGGTTTGGCCGACGTTCAGGCCGTCAGCCTTGAAATGAAACCACTGGAAATGCGCGCTTTGCGTGTCTGGCCGGATCGCCAGGCTTATATGCGCGGGGTCGCTTGCGTCGAGAACCTGAATATTGCCACTGTCGAAATCTGAACTGATCGTGAGGGTCAAGATAGGTGCCTGCTTACGTAGATGCCTTTTCAGGCCGCTACTGTACACCGATCAACCGGGCACCTTGCGACGTAAACTTCATCGCAGCGGTCATCCTGTGTCAAGAAATAGCCTCGGCGGTGACCATCAGGCTGCAGATGAATGCCGTCAGCAGGCACCACACCAGATAGGCACGTCGCTTGCGCCGATGCCAGCCGGACGCACCGAGCAACAGGGCGGGTGCCTGCAACTGGCGCCACATGCGCTCGCTGTTCTGGAACGCTGAGAGGTGTGCAGCATCGGCGTCCAGCCAGTGGCGAAATTCGATGCGTTCACTGGCCGTTGCAGCAGGGCTCTGCAAGTGCGCATACCAGCGGCTGGCCTGGTCCTGAATGGCACGGCTGTCATCGGTGCTCTGAAGATGTGCCTTGCCCAGTGCGCGAAGCATCGCGCGCTCTACCCGGGCGATATCGACATCCATGAAACGGGCGATGTCGGCATACGCCAGACCGTCGAGCCGACTGAGCAGAAATATCTGCCGGGTACGGCGCGAAAGCTTGCCAAGCCGGTGGCCGAGTTCGATGACCTGCGGCGCGGGTTGCGGCTCAGGCAGGCGGGCGGGGAGGTGCAGCAAAGAAGGGAGCTGATTACTCATGATGTATCGCTCGCTGATCTTCCATGGGGATTGTTCCTTGCAATGACAGGCATCGTCCGTGACAAGAGTAGACTAGTGAATGCGAGAATCATTCTCAAGTGAAAAGTTGCAGCATTTACTTTTTATATGCCTTATCCGGGCATTTTCGCTGCAAAAACATGACCCGTATCAGGGTTGCTTTGCTATGATCTGCGCCATTGCTACACACCTGCGCAGTACCCAGACTTCATTAGCCTGAAGCAGCGAAACCAAAAGAAAGAACCAAAAAAAGACCCGGCAAAAAGCCGGGTCAAAAACCGTGATTAGCCTGATGAGGAGATAATCAGGAAGCCGACCTAAGACTTCCAGGTTATCCAGCGGATCTCGCGACCCGCTGATGCAATAATAATCATTATCATTTGCAAGTCAAATGTTTTTATTGCCCTCATCGACCCAGATAATCCGCCAGCGCCTGCTCGACGGATTTTTCTTTTTCGGTCCCACCCTACACCCTCTAGTCCAGCGGCAACTCCGTGGTGCGTTTCACCGTGCTCATGGCAATGTTCGAATGGGCCTCATGTACGTGCGGCAACTGCAGCAAATGATCGCGCAGGAAGCGCTCATAGCTGGCGATGTCCTGGGCAACCACCTTGAGCATGAAATCCATCCCCCCGGCCATGGTGTAGCACTCCAGCACCTCCGGGTGGCCGATGATCGCTTCTTCGAATTCGGCCAGATAGCGCCGGCCATGGCCCGACAGCTTGACCTCGACAAACACGGTCATGCTCAGGCCGAGCTTCTGAGTGCTGAGCAGGGCGACAGTGCGTTCTATCACTCCGTCTTCCTGAAGCCGGTGGATGCGCCGCCAGCAGGGCGATTGCGATAACTCGACCCGTTCGGCGATTTCTGCCGCCGACAGGCTGGCGTCATGTTGCAGTAGACGAAGAATCTTGCGATCGATGGGGCTCAATTTAGGCTGCATGAATTGACCTTGTTTTTTGTTCTGGTCGAAAAAAGCATGCTCAATATCAGCAGATTTGCACGCATTTAGAAAGAAAAAGCCTCTTTGCTGCTGGCAGTCTAATGGCAAGGCTGCCGGGTTGGACCGTCCCTGCGCAAAAGCCTGACACCTATAAGAACAAGACAAGAACAAGAGAGGTATCCGCATGTCTCTGGCTGATATTCGTCTGGATGATAAATACCGGCTTGCCACCGGTAATCTGTACCTGACCGGCACACAGGCCCTGACTCGCCTGCCGATGCTGCAAAAACAACGTGATGAAGCGCAGGGCCTGAATACCGCCGGTTTTATTTCCGGCTATCGCGGCTCGCCGTTGGGCAATCTGGACAAAAGCCTTTGGGACGCCAAAGACTACCTGCAACAAAACGCCATCCATTTTCAGCCGGGCATCAACGAAGAACTGGCGGCTACGGCCGTCTGGGGCAGTCAGCAGGTCAACCTGTTCCCCCACGGCAAATACGATGGCGTGTTTGCCCTCTGGTACGGCAAAGGCCCGGGCGTGGACCGTTGCGGGGATGTCTTCAAGCACGGCAACTCGGCAGGCGTTGCAGCCAATGGCGGTGTGCTGATTCTTGCGGGCGATGACCACGGCTGCAAATCATCGACCATTGCCCATCAGAGCGAACATGCGTTTATCGCTTCGATGATCCCGGTACTCAACCCCAGCAATGTTCAGGAAATTCTCGACTACGGCATCATCGGCTGGGAATTGTCGCGTTACAGCGGTTGCTGGGTGGCGATGAAGACCATTGCCGAGAACGTGGATTCTTCAGCCGTGGTCGAGGTTGACCCGTTGCGGGTCAAAACGCGCATTCCGGAAGATTTCGCACTGCCGGAAGGCGGTTTGCACATCCGCTGGCCGGATCCGCCGCTGGCCCAGGAAGCGCGGCTCAACACCTACAAGATCTACGCGGCCAGGGCCTTCGCGCGTGCCAATCAGCTCAACAAGGTGGTTATCGATTCTGCGCAGCCCAGGCTGGGCATCATTACTACCGGCAAGTCCTATCTGGATGTGCGTCAGGCGCTTGAAGAGCTGGGTATCGATCAGGAGCTGTGCGACCGGGTCGGGATTCGCGTGCTCAAGGTCGGCATGAGCTGGCCGCTGGAACCGGTCTCGGTGCACGACTTTGCCGAAGGGCTGGACGAAATTCTGGTGGTCGAGGAAAAACGCAGTGTCATCGAAGATCAACTGACCGGGCAGCTTTACAACTGGCCCGTGGACCGCCGCCCGGTGGTGGTCGGTGAGTTCGATGAACAGGGCCGTTCACTGCTGCCGAACCTCAGCGAACTGACCCCGGCGATGATCGCCAGGGTCATCGCCAAGCGTCTTGCTCCGTTCTACAGCAGCCCGCAGATCGAGGCACGTCTACAGTTTCTCAGCGACAAGGAGCAGGCGCTTCAGGCTCCGCTGTTCAACACCCAGCGCACTCCGCATTTCTGTTCCGGCTGCCCGCACAACACGTCGACGCGTGTGCCGGAAGGCAGTCGCGCCCTGGCCGGGATCGGTTGCCATTACATGACCATCTGGATGGATCGGGAAACCGATACCTTCACCCAGATGGGCGGCGAGGGCGTGACCTGGATCGGTCAGGCACCGTTCACCGAAACACCTCACGTCTTCCAGAATCTGGGCGACGGCACGTACTTTCATTCCGGGCATCTGGCGCTGCGTGCAGCCGTGGCCTCCAAGGTCAATATCACCTACAAGATCCTCTACAACGATGCTGTTGCCATGACCGGTGGCCAGCCAATCGACGGAATACTGCGCGTCGATCAACTGAGCCGCCAGGTGTTCAACGAGGGCGTGCAGCGTATTGCGCTGGTCTCCGACGAGCCGGACAAGTACCCGAGTCGACAGAATTTCGCGCCGATTACTACCTTTCATCATCGGCGTGATCTGGACAGCGTGCAGCGCGAGCTGCGTGAGTTCAAAGGCGTATCGGTGATCATCTACGATCAGACCTGCGCGACTGAAAAGCGCCGCCGTCGCAAACGCGGCACCATGCCGGATCTGGAAAAGCGTGCGTTGATCAATCCGGCTGTATGTGAAGGCTGCGGCGACTGTGGGGTTAAATCCGGTTGCCTGTCTGTGCTGCCCAAGGAAACGGCTCAGGGCCGCAAGCGCGAAATCGATCAGAACGCTTGTAACAAGGATTTCAGCTGCGTAGAAGGTTTCTGCCCAAGCTTCGTCACCGTGCATGGCGGCAAGCTGCGTAAGCCGGCATTGCCCAAGCAAGTCGAGGCGTTCGCTCGCTTGCCCGAACCTGTACTGCCGTCGCTGGAGCGACCGTTCAATATTTTGTTGCCGGGGGTTGGCGGAACAGGCGTAACCACCGTCGGTGCGATGCTGGGTTATGCCGCGAATCTGGAAGGCAAGGGTTGCAGCGTGCTCGATCAGGCCGGGTTGGCACAGAAATTCGGCCCGGTGGTCAGCCACATCCGTATTGCAGCGCGTCAGCAGGATTTGTTCGCGGTGCGTATCGCGGCTGGGGAGGCGCATCTGTTGCTGGGGTGTGACCTGCTGGTAGCGGCCGGGCCGGATGCGATTGCCAAGCTCGACAGCAAGATTTCCCACGCGGTGGTCAACAGCCAGCAAACGCCGACTGCCGAGTTTACGCGCAACCCGGATGCCGTGTTTCCGGCCGAGGCCATGAAGCAGACTATCATCGAGTCGGTCGGCGCTGCGAAGACCCACTTCGTCGAAGCCACATCGCTGGCCACCCGGCTGATGGGCGACAGCATCGCCAGCAACCTGTTCATGCTCGGTTACGCGTTTCAGCTGGGCCTGATTCCGCTGACCTCGGCGGCCATCGAAAAGGCGATCGAACTCAACGGGGTGGCGGTCAATCTCAATCAGCAGGCGTTTCTCTGGGGCCGTCGTACCGCCCATGATCCTGCGGCGGTCGAAGCCTTCGTCAATCCGCAGCAGAAGGTCAGCGAGCCGCAGCAGCCAATGGACCTTGATCAGCGTATTCAGAGCAATGTCGAAACCTTGAAGGCGTATCAGAACGGCGCCTATGCCAAGCGCTATGTGGAGTTGCTGCAACGTGTGCGCGATACCGAATCACGCGTGTTTCCCGGTCAGCAGCCGATGCTCTCTGAAGCGGTTGCGTTCAACTATTTCAAATTGCTGGCCTATAAGGATGAATACGAAGTGGCACGGCTGTACAGCAACGGCGAGTTTACCCGCCAGCTGGAAGCGCAGTTTGAAGGCGATTATCGGCTGGAATTCCACTTGGCCCCGTCATGGTTGGCAAAACGCGATCCGCACAACGGCCTGCCGCGCAAACGCAGTTTCGGCCCCTGGATGCTGCGCGCCTTCAATGTATTGGCGAAATTCAAATTCCTCCGTGGCACAGCGCTTGATCCTTTCGGCCACAGCCTTGAGCGCAAACAGGAGAGGGAGCTGATTGACGGTTACGTGCGTGACATCGAACTGATTCTTCAGCACCTGCAAGCACAGAATCGCCATACCGCCTTGAACCTGGCACGTCTGCCGGAGCGAATTCGTGGTTATGGCTATATCAAGGAGAGCGCCATGAAAGCGGCTGCATTGCAGGCCGACATTCTGCGCAAGAGCCTGGAAAGTGGCGAAGTGGTTGCACCGAAGTTGTACGAGGCGGCTGCCTGACGGGGAGATGCTTCGCATCGACTGGTCGCAGCGACCGGGGGTGATCCGCTGTGTTCAGCGCCGGGAGTACCGCCTTCGCCAATATCAGCTCGGTCTGAACAGGTGTGCATGCCCGGCGCGGTACAGCGAGGAGTCGCTGAACGTGTCGTCGGCAAGCACACGTCCGACCAGAATCAATGCAGTGCGACGAAAGCCTTTGGCCTGCACTTTGTCGTGAATGTCCGCCAGTGTGCCAACTGCCCAGTCCTGATCCGGCCAACTGGCGCGGTGCACCACGGCAATCGGGCAATCGGCTCCGTAATGTGGAACAAGCTCGTCGACAATCCGCTGCAGGTTGTTTACACCCAGATGAATCGCCATGGTTGCCCGGTGACTGGCCAGACTGGCCAGCTCCTCGCCGCTGGGCATTGAGGTCTTGTCGGCATAGCGAGTCAGAATCACGCTTTGCGACACATCCGGCAGGGTCAGCTCGACGCCCAGCAGCGCAGCGCAGGCAGCGGTCGCGGTGACGCCGGGAATGATTTCGAATGGAATACCCAGTTCCCGCAGATGGCGGATCTGCTCGCCGATGGCGCCATACAGGCTCGGGTCGCCGGAATGCACACGAGCAACGTCCTGGCCCTGCGCATGCGCGGTCTTTATCAGCTCAATGATCTGCTCCAGATGCAGCTCGGCGCTGTTGGTCACCTGCACGGCCTGATGGCCCTCCAGCACGGCGAGCGGCATCAGTGAGCCTGCATAGATAATGACTGGGCATGTGCGAATCAGGCGTTGCCCCTTGACGGTGATCAGCTCGGGATCGCCAGGGCCGGCACCGATGAAATAGACAGTCAATGAATTCTCCGGAGTGGATGAGCGCGGGGAGATTATCCGCTGTGTGCAGGGCTGATTGCCAAGGCAAATGTGGCGTTGGCGCTTTTTTGCCGTTCGATCAGCAGGGTGGCGGTGCCGTCTCCCAGTTGCGCGGCCAGCGCCAGTGCCGAACCTTCGGCGACACCGTGACAGCCCGTGGTCTGGAAGACCTGCGCAGAACGATGGGTGAGGTGCAGCTCCCACGCAACCAATTGCGCTGCGTTGAAGAACACCAGCGGCACTGCCAGTTGCGCGGCCAGTTCAAGCAGGCCCGGTTCCTGGTCTTTCAGGTCGATACATGCCAGCGCAGTGACGCTGGCAATCTCCAGGTCGATCACGCGAAGGCTGTTCTCGATCAGCTCGCGCAACGTCGCTGCGGAGCAACCGCGCCGACAACCCAGCCCGGCCACCAGTGACGCGCCGGGCTGAACGGTCGGTGAATCAGGCCTGATGCAGGTCGGCATCGTTTCTGCGGAACAGCCAGGCACTGATCAGCCCCATCGCGACCCAGAACAACGCGTTGGTCAATAGCGAGGCGATCATGAATTGCGATTCCAGAGCTTTGGGTGCCATGCTCTGATGGACCAGCGGCTGTGGTGCGCCGATCACGTGAGGAACGACCAGAATCGCCACGCCCAGCACTTTTAGCAGCCAGTTCTGACCAAATACCAGCAAGGCCAGCCCGGCGGCAGTCGATGCGGCCGTACCTATCCACCAGGCCTGACGCTGACTCAGTTCGGCGGCAGCTGTGCCGGGCAATTCAGGTGGCAGGCCAAGCGTGGGTGCCAGCACAAAAACCGCGAAACCGGCCAGCCCCCACCATACGCCTTGCACCGTGCGGCCCGGCGCACGCAGGGTGTAAAGCCCGGCAAGCATCAGGGCGAAGCCTACTGCGACCACCAGGTTGCCGCCCGTGGTGGACAGCACGCGCTGCCAGCCGTTTTCAGGTTCCCAGGCAGCTTCTTCATGCGCATGACTGTGTTCGGCAGTCGCGCCGTCAGCATGCTCATGGACCTGTTCGGCAGATGCGTTTTCGTAAGTTTCGGCCTGCTGGATCAGTGGCACCACCCAGAAGCTTTGCAGCACGGTCAGCAGCAGGGCCGCAAGCAGGCCCGTGAACCCGGCAGTTTGTGCGATTCGCTTGAACATTGTGGAGTCCTTAATGGCAAGGAAAGGCAGCGCTGTGACGTGTATCGTGTGCGGCGTTGTGTACGGCCGCGATGTGCGAGAAACCGGCGAAGTACACCAGACATGCACCCAGCAGCGCAGCGCTGATGGCGGCTGTCAGGCGTTGAGTGCGTGTGGAGCTGGTAGTGGCGGCGTGGCTGCTGCTGATGGTCGACATGGCGATCCCTCTTGGTGATTGGCAAGCGGGCCACGCGCAAAGGAACCTGCCGGCAGACGCCGAAGGTTTCAACTGCGCCCGCCCACCGCGGGTTTGTCATTCAACGATGTCGGGCCGGTCTCCGGGCTCGCGAGGGGCTCAAACGTCGCGCGTTCAAGGCCTGCAAGGTCACCTTCCCATGCCGTGGCACAGTGGATAAGACCTTCTCTCGCTTACCGTTGCGGGGCAGCACCGGACTTGCTCGACAGCGTGAGCGCACCGGTTTCCCGTTTCACCCCGTGAGGGGCACCCGAAACAAGGCGTACAGGAGAGCATGGGCGGCGGGGAATCGTCAATCTGAACGATTGACCTGTCTGCGGTCACTGCGTAGCCTTGCCGGTTCGAGGTTCTCCATGCGTAAAGCGTTACACATGGAGCTAAGACGGGAATGCGGTACACGCCGCAGCTGCCCCCGCAACTGTAAACGGTGAGGTTCATTGCACAGCCACTGCTACGGCGGGAAGGCGCGATGAATGCGTGTCGGCACGGTCTTGATTGCCTGCCACATGCCGCCGTGAGCCAGGAGACCTGCCTCGAACCGGGCTGACCAAAAGGCCTGCGAATTCTCACTACAACCGGGCGGGGTGATCCGGTGGCGATCCGATCCGTGTGCCAGGCATGCGGTTCTCGTCCTGTTTGCCCGCCGCATTGCCAAAGGGCACCTGATGAAAACACTGGCCAAGCTTCCCGTCACCATCGTCACCGGCTTCCTCGGCTCGGGCAAAACCACCCTGCTGCGGCACATGCTCGATAACGCCGAAGGGCGGCGCATCGCGGTCATCGTCAATGAATTCGGTGAACTGGGCATCGACGGAGAAATCCTTAAGCAGTGCACCATCGGTTGCACCGAAGAAGAGGCCAACGGCCGGGTATATGAGCTGGCCAACGGCTGCCTGTGCTGCACGGTGCAGGAAGAGTTCTTCCCGGTCATGCGCGAGCTGGTCGCTCGCCGTGGCGATCTGGACCACATCCTGATCGAAACCTCGGGGCTGGCATTGCCCAAGCCGCTGGTTCAGGCTTTTCAGTGGCCGGAAATTCGCAACGCCTGCACGGTCGATGCGGTGATCACTGTCGTCGACAGCCCTGCGGTATTGGCCGGTACGTTTGCTGCGTTCCCCGATCAGGTCGATGCGCAGCGCAAACTCGACCCGAATCTGGACCATGAGTCGCCTCTGCACGAGCTGTTCGCTGATCAACTGGCCAGCGCCGATCTGGTGATCCTCAACAAGGCCGACATGATCGACGCCGAAGGTCTGGCAGCGGTGCGTGCCGAAGTTGCCGAAGAACTGCCGCCAGCCGTCAAGGTGATTGAAGCCAGCAGCGGTCGTCTGCCGATCAGCGTACTGCTGGGTGTTGGCGCCGAGTCCGAGCTGCACATCGATGGTCGCAAGACCCACCATGATCATCACGACAATGACGATCATGATGACCACGATCACGATGCTTTCGATTCGATTTCCCTGAAATTGCCTCAGGCCGATGAAAAGTTGTTGCTCGACGCACTGAATCAACTGGTCGTGCAGCACGGCATTCTGCGCGTGAAGGGCTTCGCGGCCATTCCCGGCAAGCCGATGCGCCTGCTGATCCAGGGTGTGGGTACGCGTTTCGCCAAGCACTTCGACCGCGCCTGGCGCGCCGACGAAGAGCGTGCCACGCATCTGGTGCTGATTGGTCAGGAGCTGGATGCCGTGGCCCTGCAAGCGCAGCTCAACGCTGCAGTTGTCGGCTGACCCCATGCATTTACTGAGAACCCAGCCCGGCGGTTTCGTACCCGACGACAGCATTGCCGATCTGGGCCAGACCCCGGCCGAGCTGGTGATTCTCTGTAGCGGAGACTCCAGCCTGGCGCTGCTGGCCGAAGCTGCACGCCAGCTTCCTGACGACTACCCGAGCCTGCGTCTGGCCAACCCCATGCAGGTACAGAATCACGCCTCTGTCGACTTGTACGTCGATGAGGTGCTGCGCCACGCAAAGGTCATTCTGATTTCCCTGCACGGTGGCATCGGTTACTGGCGTTACGGCGTCGAGCGGCTGATGGAGCTGGCGGCACGCGGGGTTCAGGTCATTCTGGTGCCAGGTGATGATCGTCCCGATCCTGAGCTGAGCGACCTGAGCACGGTGCCTGCCGCAGAACGCGACCGGCTCTGGCAGTTTCTGCGTCAGGGCGGCTTGCAGAATGCGCTGGAAATGTATAGTTGCATGGCCAGCCGCTGGCTGGACCGGGACTATTCCTGGACCGAGCCCCAACCGTTGCCACGCACAGCCATTTACCACCCTCGACTGGCAAGTGCGCAGCTCACCGATTGGCAAGCCGACTGGGTTGCAGGACAGCCCGTCGTGGCGCTGCTGTTCTACCGCTCGCACTTGCAGGCCGCCAATACCGGTTTTATCGACGAGTTCTGTGCGCGCTTGCAGGCGCACGGCATCAACCCGCTACCCATAGCCGTGGCCAGCCTCAAGGAGCCCGGCTGTTTCACTCAGGTGGAGAACTGGCTGGACGAGGCCGAAACCGAGCTGATCCTCAACACCACAGGCTTTGCCCAGTCGAGCCCGGAAGCGCCGCATCTGCGCCCGTTTCGGCGCAACGTGCCGGTCATTCAGGCGATCTGCGCGCAGGACAACGAACCTGCCTGGCAGGCCAGCGAACAGGGCCTTGGTGCGCGCGATCTGGCGATGCACATTGCCTTGCCGGAGCTGGACGGGCGGATCATCAGTCGACCGATCAGTTTCAAGGACCTGGCCTGGCGTAGCGAGCGCAGCCAGTCGGACGTGGTGTGTTACCGCGCCCAGCCGGACAGGATGGATTTTGTCGCGCAACTGGCGCGGCGCTGGATCGAACTGGCGCGGCTGCCCAACGGCGACAAGCGTGTGGCGTTGATCCTGGCCAACTATCCGACCCGCGACGGGCGCATCGGCAATGGTGTGGGGCTCGACACGCCTGCTGCGGCGCTGAACATCCTGCGCGCCATGCAGGCCGAGGGTTATCCGCTGGCACAGTTGCCGGACAGCGGCACCGAGCTTATCCAGCAATTGCTGGGTGGCGTGACCAATGATCTGGACAGCATTGACCTGCGGCCCTGCCAGCAAAGCATGGCACTGGAGGAATACCTGGCGGCGTTCAACGAGCTGCCGCAGGAAAACCGTGATGCCGTGAATGCCCGCTGGGGCGCGCCGGACAGCGATCCGATGTTTCGCAGTGGCAGAATGATGATTGCCGGGCTGCGCTTTGGCCTGACCTTCGTTGGCATTCAGCCTGCGCGTGGCTATCAGGTCGACCCCAGCTCGGTGTACCACGACCCGGATCTGGTTCCGCCCCACGGTTATCTGGCGTTTTACTTCTGGCTGCGCAAGGCGTACGGCGCTCATGCCGTGGTGCATGTCGGCAAACACGGCAACCTTGAGTGGCTGCCGGGCAAGGGCGTCGGCCTGTCCCGAACCTGCTGGCCGGACGCCGTACTGGGCGCGATGCCGAACATCTATCCATTTATCGTCAATGATCCGGGCGAGGGCGCACAGGCCAAACGGCGCACTCAGGCGGTGATCATCGATCACTTGATGCCGCCCCTGACCCGTGCGGAAACCTATGGCCCGCTGCGCAATCTGGAACTGCTCGCCGACGAGTTCTATGAGGCGCAACTGCTGGATCCGCGCCGCGCGCGCGAGCTGCAACGGGATATTCTCGAACTGGTCCGTGAAACCCATATAGATCGCGAGCTGGCTCTGGGCGAGAACCTCGACAGCGACGCCGCGGCGCTGTGGCTGCCGCGTCTGGACACTTACCTGTGTGACCTGAAAGAGTCGCAGATTCGCGATGGCCTGCACATCTTCGGTCAGTCGCCGCAAGGCCGCCTGCGCACCGACACCTTGCTGGCCCTGCTGCGCATCCCGCGCGGCGACGGGCGCGGCGCGCAGTCGAGTCTGTTACGGGCGTTGAGCAAAGCGTTCGGTCTGGATTTTGACCCGCTGGATTGCGAACTGGCCGAGCCCTGGACCGGCGCGCGTCCCGCTGCGTTGCTGGCGGTCAGCAGTGACCCGTGGCGCACTGCCGGTGATGCGCGTGAACGGCTTGAGCTTTACGCCGCTGCCCTCATCGAACGCGTGACCCAAGGCGAAGCGCTTCATGACCTGCCGGTCGACGATGATCTGGCACTGATCCTCGACAGCCTGCGTGAAGTGGTCGCGCCGCGTCTGGACGCCTGCGGCCCCGGCGAAATGCAGGGCATGCTAGATGCACTGAGCGGCCGCTTCGTTCCGGCAAGCCCCAGCGGCGCGCCGAGTCGGGGGCGTCTGGATGTGCTGCCCACGGGGCGCAACTTCTTTACCGTAGATGTCCGCAATCTGCCGACCACCACAGCGTGGCGTATCGGTTTCCAGTCCGCCAGCCTGTTGCTGGAAAGGCATCTTCAGGACCATGGCGACCACCTGCGTCAGTTGGGGCTGTCAGTCTGGGGCACGGCGACCATGCGCACCGGTGGTGACGATATCGCTCAGGCGATGGCGCTGATGGGCGTACGCCCGGTCTGGGCGACGGGCAGCCAGCGGGTCGATGATTTCGAGATTCTGCCGGTCAGCCTGCTGGACCGTCCGCGAGTGGACGTGACATTGCGGGTGTCCGGCTTTTTCCGTGATGCCTTCGCCAACCTTATCAAGCTGTTCGACGCTGCGGTGCAGGCAGTTGCCGCGCTGGACGAGCCGGACGACCTGAACCCGCTGGCGGCCAGGGTGCGAGAAGAACGCCAAGGTTTTATCGCAGAAGGGTTGACCGAAGACGAAGCGGCACGTCAGGCGGGCTGGCGGATCTTCGGTGCCAAGCCCGGTGCCTATGGCGCTGGCGTGCAGGGCGCGATCGACGGCCGTCTGTGGCAGAGCCGTGAGGACCTTGCCGAGGTTTACCTGAACTGGGGCGGCTACGCCTATGGCGCTGCCGATGAAGGTACGCCTGCGCGTAAGCGCTTTGCCCAGCGTCTGTCTCAGGTACAGGCCGTGCTGCAGAATCAGGACAATCGCGAACACGACCTGCTTGATTCAAACGATTATTACCAGTTTCAAGGCGGCATGCTGGCGGCTTCGGAAACCCTCAGCGGGCAGAAGACCGCCAGTTACCATGGCGATCACAGCCAGCCGGACCTGCCGAAAATCCGCACCCTGAAGGAAGAGCTGAACCGGGTGATACGCTCGCGCGCAGCGAATCCGAAATGGATCGACGGGGCCAGACGTCATGGCTACAAAGGCGCGTTCGAGATGGCCGCCACGGTGGATTTCCTGTTCGCCTTCGATGCGACGACCGAGCTGATCGATGATCACCAGTACGCGCTGCTGGCCGACGCCTATCTGCTTGACCCGGCCACGCGCGATTTCCTCGCCGAGCACAATCCCGATGCCTTGCGCGACATGACCGAGCGCATGCTCGAAGCCCAGCAGCGCGGCCTCTGGCAGGAGCCGGGCGAGTATCAGCAGGCGCTGGAAGACCTGCTCCTGGACATAGAAGAGAACTGATGACCTTGCCTGACCCGAACATCACCGAAACTCCACATTTTCCGCTGGCCGCTGTGGTCGGTGCCGATGACCTGAAGCTGGCGTTGTGCCTGACCGCCATTGACCCGCGCATCGGCGGCGTATTGATCGAAGGGCCTCGGGGCATGGCCAAGTCGACGCTGGCGCGGGGGTTGGCCGATGTGCTGGCCAGTGGTCAGTTCGTCACCTTGCCGCTGGGTGCTACTGAAGAGCGTCTGGTCGGCACGCTGGATCTGGACGCCGCGCTGGCCGAGGGTCGTGCACAATTTTCCCCGGGTGTACTCGCCAAGGCCGACGGCGGTGTGCTGTATGTCGATGAGGTCAATCTGCTCGCCGACCATCTGGTCGACCTGTTGCTGGACGTTGCTGCCAGCGGCGTCAATATGGTCGAGCGGGATGGTATTTCCCATCGCCATGCAGCGCGCTTCGTACTGATAGGCACCATGAACCCGGAAGAAGGCGAATTGCGCCCGCAGTTGCTGGATCGCTTTGGCTTGAACGTCGCATTGAGTGGCCAGACCCAGCCTGCCGAGCGCAGTCAGATCATCCGTCGCCGTCTGGATTTCGACAGCGATCCGGTAATGTTTTGCCAGCAATGGCAAGCGCAGCAGGACGCCTTGAAGCTTCGTTGTGAGCAGGCGCGTCAGCTGCTGGCAGGTATCGAGCTGGATGACCATTCATTGGCAATGATCACCGAGCGATGCTTTGCTGCAGGTGTCGACGGTATGCGCGCCGATCTGGTCTGGCTGCGCGCCGCGCGCGCCCATGCTGCATGGCGTGGTGCCGGTCGAATTGAAGAACAGGACATCGAAGCGGTCGCCGAGTTTGCCTTGCGTCATCGGCGGCGCGAGCCGGCCCCGCCACCACAAAACCCGGAAGCGCCGCCGCCCGGATCGTCCAGCAGGCAGGCCGACCCTGAAAGCGGGCAGGGCAACTGGGGCGAGCTGCCCGCCCAGGCCGTCACTACCGGCGCACGCCGCGAAGTGCCGAGCTGGCCAAAAAAGCCTTAGGCATCCGCCCTCGTATCGCGCAGGGGGCGGATGCCGTTCCCCGTCCTGGTCGACTGGCCACTGGCAGACAAGGGGCCATGCGTGCCGGTGCTGATGGCCCGGTGCAATGGTTGTCCACACTGTTGCGCGGTCGGCCGAAAAGCCGCAAGGACCTGATTCGCCAGCCGCGCAGCAGCCGTCCCAGTGAGTTATTGCTGGTGATTGTCGATGCTTCAGCTTCTACACGACGCCATCAGGCGTTGAGCCAGGCGAAGGGGCTGTTGTCGCAATTGTTCGACGATGCGTATCGACGCCGCGCGCGTCTTGCCTTGCTGACCGCCAGCGGTGACACGCCACGCTGGCAACATCAGGGCCTGAAAGCGTCCTCGGCATTGAGTCCATGGCTGGATGCACTGGGTGCGGGCGGCGGCACGCCACTGTCTGCAGCGCTCCAGCAGGCCGGTGAATGGCTGGCAAAGCGGCAAAAACGCTATCCGGCCGAGCAGCAGCGGGTTCTGGTGCTGACCGATGGCAGGATCAAGCAGTTACCCGTCCTGCCTGCATTCAATTGCGCGAGTGTGTTGATCGATATCGAGAAAGGCCCGATCCGCTTGGGCAGGGCGCGGGAACTGGCGTCCAGCCTGGGGGCTGATTATCAGCACATTGATGAGCTGAAACCGGTTTGAGCTATCAGGTCTGGCAGTTCTGAAACTGCGTGCCAATGCGCTGAAGCATTGGCACGACAGTCAGTTGCAGTGCACGGGCAACGCTCAAACCTGCGTCAGGCTGGCATGGTCCAAGGCTCAAGGTCGTAGCCTTCGTTGCTGATTTCTTCACGCGCCTGTTCCAGAGCGCTGGCCAGTTGCCGCTTGTCTGAATAGGTGCTGCTCGGGATCTGCTTGCGACCGATACGGTTGCTGGTGCGGTCGATCACCGTCAGGCTCAGTTCGCCGTTACCATCCTGTGGTGCCCAGGCAACACACTGGAAGGGTTCAAAAGCGTGTCCAGCGATCAGAAGTGCATCGTTGAAGCGCAGTGGGACGTTCATGGTTTTTTCCTCAAGTGCCCATATCAATTCAGTCACGGCGGCGGGCTGACCGTCCGGCTGGTTACTTGTGTTGATGAACGACAAGGGGGCATGAGTCACACCCTTCAACGAAAAATATGCGAATTTTTTTCAAGGGTCGCCCGCGTGACCTTGCAAATAAACATCCTTCAGCAGCGACGGCGTTAGTGACAGAGGGTTATGAGCGTTAGACCCAAACGGTACAACGCTGCGTCAAAAAGTTGCTAGGGTGATAGTTGGGCTCGCCAACATGCTGTTTATGAAAAGCTTTTAAAAATCCCACTCCACGTCGGGCACCAAGGAAACTTCATGCATGGATCGGCCCCAACGCGACGTCTGCTAATCATCGACGGCGGTGACGACTGTCATCCTCTGATCCCTGCTTTGAGTGATGCCGGATGGACGGTGCAGGAAAGCACCTCAGGTTCTACCTTCAATCCCGATCATGACGTGGGCCTGATTCGCCTGACGTCCGGTCATTTCGAACAATTGCCCAGGCTTCAAGAGCTTGTCGCCCATAGCAACATGCGCTGGGTTGCAGTGCTGTCAGCCAACGATCTGCAACGCGAAAAAATAGGCGATTTCGTTTGCCAGTGGTTTTTCGATTTTCACGCCCTTCCTTTCGATGCAGCGCGGTTGCATGGCACGCTGGACAAAGCGTTCGCGGCTGGCCGCCCCGAAGCGCAAGGCGGGCTGGCGCTTTCCGAGGCCGAGCCCGAGCTGCTGGGCGACAGTCGGCCCATTCGTGAGCTGCGCAAGTTGTTGAGCCGGCTGGCACCTATCGATTCACCGGTATTGATTCGGGGCGAGCGAGGTACGGGCAAAGAGCTGATCGCACGCAGCCTGCATGTACAGTCTCAGCGACGCGGCAAGCCCTTTGTCGTCGTGGATTGCGGTGCGTTCACCGGGCATTCGATCCAGGCCGAGCTGTTCGGTCATGAGGATGATGCGTTTGATGGTGCTCAGGCGCACAGGATCGGGCTGCTTGAAGCTGCTGACGGCGGCACGCTGCTGCTTGACGAGGTCGGTGATCTGCCGCTGGAAACCCAGGCGTCGCTGTTGCGCTTTCTGGAAGACCGGCAAATCGAGCGCCTGGGCGGCGGTGAGTCGATTGCAGTGGATGTGCGGGTGCTGGCCGCGACCCGTGAGGATCTTGAAACGGCTGTGCGGAAAAAGCGCTTTCGTGAAGACCTGTATTACCAGCTCAACGTGCTGCAGGTCGGGGTGGCGCCGTTGCGCGAGCGTCATGGCGATCTGGCGTTGCTGGCCAACCATTTCGCCCATTTGTACAGTCAGGACAGCGGCAGGCGAGCACGCAGTTTCAGTCAGGATGCGCTGGTGGCGTTGGGCAAGCACGACTGGCCGGGCAATGTGCGAGAGCTGGCCGGTCGGGTACGGCGCGGGCTGGTGCTGGCCGAAGGCCGGCAGATAGAAGCGGCAAACCTGGGCTTGCTGGGCGAAGAAGACAGTGCTGGCAGCATGGGCACGCTGGAGGAATATAAATCGCGTGCCGAGCGTCAGGCATTGTGCGACGTATTGACCCGCCACAGTGACAATCTGAGTGTGGCGGCCAGAGTTCTGGGCATATCGCGACCGACCTTCTATCGGCTGTTACACAAGCATCAGATTCGCTGAGCTCCCAGCAACTGCGCGACAGCCGTCATCGCCTGCTCGCGGCGCTGCGGCCAGTCACCGCCCAGCACTTTATAGGCCTGCCGATGGTGGTCCAGCCATTCCCGGCTGCTGTCGAAGAAGGCCTGGCGTTCGCATAACTGCGGCTGGCAGCGTTGCCCGTCGCTGATCCAGTCCACGCCCTCAGGTGAAAGCAGCAGGTGCAGGTCGTAGGAGCGGCTCAGCAGTTGCTGTTCGATCCACGCCGGACAGTCGCCGAACAGGGTTCGGCTCCAGAGCACATTGCTCAGCAAGTGTGTGTCGAGTATCAGCAAGTGCGGCTCGCTGGCGCGGGCAGTATCCTCCCAGTCCAGCTGGCCGCGAGCAATGGCCGGGATGTCGGCGTAGTGGGTATCGCGCCCCTGTTGATCGATGAAATGACGTACGTATTCGCCGACCAGCACGCCGCCGAACCGATCCTGTATTTCGGCCGACAGCCAGCTCTTGCCGCTGGACTCAGGCCCGGTCAGGACCAGGACTTTCATCGCGCCAGCGCCAGATCGTTACGCCACTCGCGCCAGCCCTGTACGGCCAGCAGGGTAAACAGCGCATAGAGTGCAGCGGTCAGGTACAGCTCTTTGTAGATGAACAGGCCGACAAAAATCACATCCAGCACAATCCATAGCGGCCAGCACTGAACGCGTTTGTGTGCCATCCACACTTGTGCCACCAGGCTTAAGCCCGTGAGAGCTGCGTCAAGCCATGGCTGTGCGGCGTCGGTGAAATGCGCCATGCCAGCGCCCAGCGCGAGGCTGATGACTGCGCCGACAGCCAGCCCTTTAAGCACTGAATGGCTCGGCAGCACAGTGACAGCCTTGACCGGCAGGCCGTCGCCATGGCGAGTCCACTGCAGCCAGCCGTAGATCTGCAAGCCTGCATAGATGACCTGCAGCAGCATGTCCGAATACAGCTTCACGTCGAAGAATATCCAGATGTAGATCACCACCATCACCAGCCCGATTGGCCAGCACCAGGGATTCTGCTTCACTGTCAGCCAGACCGCGATAACGCCAATGGCGGCAGCGAAGAGTTCAAGCCCGGACATGGCGGCTCCTTGGTTAGGGTTGTGAGGGGCAGGGGCGGCGATTGTATGCGCTTCTGCGCGCGGCGTGGAGCTTGTGTTGCGTCAGGCTGCACGTCAGCAGGCTTTGTGCGCGGAGGTCTGCTAGCATTCCGCGCCTTGCATTTGCGCGACTTTCTTCAAGCTTCGTTCAGGCACGCGACGGCATAGTGGCAAGCATTTTTTATACGACAACATTAAACAGCGAGCCTGCGGCATCGCTTCATGGGGGAATGATGGATCTTTGGACCGCTGCTCAGGCGTTGATATTGGGTGTTGTAGAAGGGCTGACGGAGTTCTTGCCGATCTCCAGTACAGGGCATCAGATCATCGTCGCCGACCTGATCGATTTTGGCGGCGAGCGCGCCATGGCCTTCAATATCATTATCCAGCTGGGTGCGATTCTGGCGGTGGTCTGGGAGTTTCGGCGCAAGATTCTCGACGTTGTCACAGGCTTGCCGAAGCAACAGCAAGCGCAGCGTTTCACCCTCAACCTGCTGATCGCCTTCATGCCGGCCGTGGTGTTGGGGGTGATCTTTGCCGACATGATCCACCATTACCTGTTCAATGCCATTACCGTGGCAACGGCGCTGGTCTTGGGTGGTGTGATCATGCTCTGGGCCGAGCGCCGCGAGCACACTGTGCGCACCGAAACCGTCGATGACATGACCTGGAGCGATGCGCTGAAAGTCGGGCTGGTGCAGTGCCTGGCGATGATCCCCGGCACCTCGCGCTCGGGCTCGACCATCATTGGCGGCCTGCTGTTCGGCTTGTCACGCAAGGCAGCGACCGAATTTTCGTTCTTTCTGGCCATGCCGACCATGGTCGGTGCAGCCGTGTATTCGGGCTACAAATACCGGGACATGTTTCGCCCGGACGACTTCGCGGTGTTTGCCATCGGTTTCATTACCTCGTTCATCTTCGCGATGATCGCAGTTCGCGCGCTACTCAAGTTCATCGCAACTCATAGCTATGCAGTGTTCGCCTGGTATCGCATCGCCTTCGGCCTGCTGATTCTGGCGACCTGGCAGTTTGGCTGGATCGACTGGGCATCGGCCAAGGCATGACGCGGGCTCGCGAGCCGCAGCGGCCAGCCGGTCGGGGCAGGGCACCGGTCCGGCAATTGCGCCTGAAGGTGTCGGCGTTCCTGCTGCTGTGTGTGCTACCGGTCTACGGCTCGGCGTCGCTGGGGTTCAGGCAGGTCACGTTGATCCCGGCGCTGGCTTTGATAGTCATGAGCCTGCTGGCGTTTGTGCTCTATAGGCATGACAAGCGACAGGCCGGAAACGGCGGTCAGCGTACGCCGGAGAACGTCCTGCATGCCACCGAGCTGCTCGGTGGCTGGCCCGGAGCATTGCTGGCGCAACAGGTGTTTCGGCACAAGACCCGCAAGGTATCTTTCCAGATCGTGTTCTGGCTGATCGTGCTGGCGCATCAGGTGCTGTGGCTTGACTGGCTGTTTCTGGGCAAGCGGCTTTTACAGCTGTTGCCTTTATAGTTTCAAGCCGATCTGCTGTCGTTTCGGTAGCCTGCCGACTACAAGCTGGTGGGAGCGGGTCAGCAGATCACGCACTTCATCGTCGCTCAGTGTGTGCAGGTCTGCCACGCTGATCCAGTGCGCGCGGGCCAGGTAAGGCGCAGGCCGTATGCCGGGCCGATCCACGTAACCCAGAAACAGTTCCGGATGGACCTTGAATGAAAGGTCCTGGCCGACCAGGTCCATGACCGCAAACATCTTTTTTTCGGCAACGGAAAATACGCGCACACCGCCCCATTTGTAATCCTCTCGGGCGCCTGGCAAGTCCAGGCAGAACCGGGCGATGTCTTCTTTGTGACGGGTCTTGTTCATGGAATGCTCCTTCAATGGGGCGTCGAGCGGTAAGCTGTTCGATAGCCGCACGGATATTCGATCAGCGGATTGTATGCTGCTGCGACACTCATTAGTGTGCAGGTTTGTCCTTCTCCGGAGTCTTGAATGTCTGCCGTGCAACTCGCCGATGGTGAACTGAACTACCTGCTCGAAGGCCCGGCCGGTGCGCCGGTGCTGGTGTTGTCCAACTCGCTGGGCACTGATCTGCATATGTGGGACAACCACATTCCTGCGTTCATTCGTCATTTTCAGGTGTTGCGCTACGACACGCGCGGGCATGGCAAATCGCTGGTCAGCGAGGGCAGTTACAGCATCGAGCAGAATGGTCGCGACGTATTGGCGTTGCTGGATGCGCTGCACATAGACACGGCTTTTTTCTGTGGCTTGTCCATGGGCGGCCTGATCGGTCAGTGGCTCGCCATCAATGCGCCGCAGCGCCTGCGCAAGGTCGTGCTGTGCAATACGGCAGCCAGAATCGGCAACCCTGATATCTGGAACCCCCGCATCGAAACCGTTCTGCGTGACGGGCAGTCAGCCATGGTTGCATTGCGTGATGCTTCTGTTGCGCGCTGGTTCACGCCTTCATTTGCGCACGCCGAGCCTGCTGTGGTCGACACGGTTGTCGGTATGCTGGCCCGCACATCGCCACAGGGATACGCAGCTAACTGCGCTGCCGTGCGTGATGCAGATTTCCGTGAGCAGATTGCCTCCATTCAGTTGCCGGTATTGGTCGTCTGCGGCACTGAAGATGCGGTAACCACCCCGGCGGACGGGCGCTTCATGGTCGAGCGCATTAAAGGTTCGCAGATGATCGAATTGCACGCGGCTCATCTGTCCAGTGTCGAGGCCGGGGAATCATTTACGGTGCCGGTGCTGGCATTCCTGACGGCCGAGTGAGCTGGCGGGATCTGAAACCCGGTATTGAGAGGCTTGCCATGGCGCTGCATACTCGCGGCTCTGAAAGCGAGGTGGCCGGGTGTTTGATCTCAATGATCTGTTTTATTTCGTTCAGGTGGTCGAATGCCTCGGCTTTGCGCCCGCAAGCCGTAAACTGGGAATTCCCAAGTCCAAGCTCAGCCGTCGTATTGCCGGGCTGGAAGAGCGCCTGGGTGTAAGGCTGATTCACCGCTCGACGCGCACTTTCGCCGTGACCGAGAGCGGGCGCGATTACTACGCTCACTGCGTGGCAATGCTGGTCGAAGCCGAGGCTGCCGAAGAGGCGATTCTGCGTTCCAAATCCGAGCCGCAGGGCAGGGTGGCGATCAGCTGTCCTCCGGCACTGGCGGCGATGGGCTTCAACGAGACCATTGCCCGGTTCGCGGCCGATCACCCGAAGGTTCAGGTGCAGGTCGAAAGTACCAACCGCCGTGTCGACCCGCTGACGGAGAACATCGATATTGCGTTGCGTGTGCGCTTCCCGCCGCTGGAAGACGACGGGCTGGTGGTCAAGCTGCTCGGGCACAGCGCTCAACGTCTGGTCGCACGCCCGGATCTGGCTGCCAGGCTGTCCGCAACATCGACACTCGAGGCGCTATCATCACTGCCCAGCCTCGACACGCCGTCTGCAAGCCATGAGCATCGCTGGCTGCTGGAAACTACTTCCGGCCACTATGCTGAAATTCGCCACACGCCGAGGCTGATCAGCTCGGATCTGGACATGATGCTGCAGGCCGCCCTGCAAGGGGTTGGGGTGGCGCAACTGCCGGAACTGATTGTCCGGGAAGCCTTGCAGGACGGACGTCTGGTGGAACTGTTCAGTCAGCATCGGCCAAAGTGCGGCATCGTGCACGCCGTGTTTGCTTCACGCCGTGGGCTGCTTCCCGCGGTCAGAGGGCTGCTGGATGTGTTCGAAACCTCGTTCAAAGAGCTAAGCCTTAGTCCCGACTCGCTTTATTGTTCTCTTCATAGAACGAACAGTCGCATTCAAGACCACTAATCATCTATTGCGATCAAGGATAGGATGCTCGCCACTTCATCGCTAAGTGGCGATTTTCTTTAAGGAGCTACGTTATGAATTTATTGCACCTCGATTCCAGCATCCTCGGCGATCATTCCGCTTCGCGTCAGTTGACCCATGAGGTCGTTCAGGCCTATCAGCGCTCGCATGCCGACAGCCAGGTAACCTACCGCGACCTCGCCAGCGAAGCCCTCGGGCATTTCTCTGCTGCCAGTCTTGCCGCAGCGGGTACCCCTGTAGAAGCCCGAGATGCGTCCCAGCAACAGGAAGTCGACACTAATGAAGCCACCTTGCAGCAGTTTCTTGCCGCCGACGTGCTGGTGATCGGTGCGCCGATGTACAACTTCACTATCCCGTCCCAGTTAAAAGCCTGGTTTGACCGGATCATGGTTGCCGGCCGCACGTTCCGTTATTCCGAAACCGGCCCTGAAGGCCTGTGTGGCGGCAAGAAGGTTATTATCGTTTCCACTTCCGGTGGCCTGCACGTCGGGCAGCCAACCGGCGCTGGCCACGAAGAACTGCTCAAGGCGCTGTTCGCCTTCATCGGTATCACCGACCTGCAATTTGTTCGTGCGCACGGCCTGGCCTATGGTGAAGAGCCGCGTGCCAACGCCATGACAGCCGCGCAGCAACATATCGAGAGCGAGCTGTTCGCCGCCTGAGTCGGTGATGGTCTGAACAAGACTCCACAACTTGCGCGAGCAACGTGCGCCGGGTTGTGGAGTTTTTTTGTGCGCCGCATAAATGCACGCAGTTTTGAGCGTACTCAACCTTGACAGCTTCCTTACAGGTAAGCGGGCTATTCAAGGACTAAACTGCATCTTCGCGGCACTGTGTTTGCGGTTTGTGGTGTTTTTCACGATTGCTGAAAAGAGCGGGCGGTTTATGGCCCGGCTTGTGCACTATTTCTGTTTTACACACTCTCATCTGGGTGAGAGCGGCGCGCTGGAGCACGATGCTCGACACAAGCGCTGAATGGACTATCCGGGCGAGCCTCCGGATTTGCAAAGGTTGGGCCTTTCGATGGTACGTCTTTGTGCAGTGATGCTGGTTTGCTTGCTCGACAGCCTGATTGCGGTTCACGCTCAGGCCGATGACGCCTGGAGCGCGGGCTATCACGAGCTGAGTTTCCCCGACCCGCTGGATTCACAGCCGGTGCAGGCCATCGCTTTTTACCCGTCGACCGCCAGTGAGCAGTGGAGCACCCTGCACGGCTATCGCGTCGAGGCCGGCGAAAATGCGCCGATTGCAATGGGCCGGTTCCCGTTGCTGCTGCTGTCTCATGGCAATACCGGTACACCGCTGGCGTTGCATGACCTGGCCACATCATTGGCGCGCCAGGGGTTTGTGGTGGTTGCTGTGGTTCATCCTGGCGACAATGATCGTGATCACAGTCGGTTGGGCAGCCTGAGTAACCTGTATGGTCGCCCGCTGCAGATCTCTGAAGCGATCAGCACGGCCTTGCTCGACCCTATGCTGGCCCCTTATCTCAATGCTCGTCAGGTGGGCGTGATCGGCTATTCGGCGGGTGGCGAAACTGCGCTTATTCTTGCGGGCGCGCAGCCTGATCTACAGCGCCTGCGCCAGTATTGCCTCGAACGCCCCACAGACCGTGACGCCTGCAAGACTCAAGGGGAGCTGGTCGCTGACCGCGATGACCTGCATGCCCAGGCTGACCCCAGGGTCGGTGCGCTGATGTTGATGGCCCCGTTGAGCCTGATGTTCGGCCGTCACACGCTGGGCGATGTGCATGTACCGGTGCTGATGTATGCCGGGGATGACGACCAGTTGCTGGCCATCGACCGCAACGCCGAAGCGCTGGCGCGCAAACTGCCGCAGGCACCGGATTATAAGTTGTTGGCGGGGGCAGGGCACTTTGTCTTTATGGCACCGTGCAGTGACGAACAGCGTTCGAGCGCACCGTTACTGTGCAACGACCCTGACGGAGTGGACCGCGAAGACATTCACCGCAACCTGAGCGCAGAAGCTGTGCGCTTCTTCAGCACGGCGCTCAATTCTGCCGACTCTGACCATTCAGGTATGCAGACAGCGCATCACGAATAAGCGCTTTTCAGGCGTTCAGCGAACTCAGAAAGTCGCCAAACCCGCCTCTGGCTTTTGAGTCCAGGCGGGTACTGGTCGTGACCCGCGGGCGGCAGCTCCAGGCGATCCGCGCGCCGATCAGCTCCAGCTGGCGAACCAGATGCACGTCTTCGTGGCAGGCCAGTGCCGGAAACCCGCCTGCACTGATATAGGCAATTGAGCTGACACCCAGGTTGGCACCATGAATGTGCCGATGGCCGTCCCGGTGCTGGTAATGCTTGAGGTAAGCCGCCTGCGCAGCCGCAGAGATATCCTTGTTCCAATCGCCGGGCATGACGGTCCCGCATACCGCATCGGCATCCAGTGCCAGTTGCTCGGCAAGCCAGTCATTCGCCACGGTGCTGTCGCCATCGGTGCAGGCCAGCCAGCGCGCACCTCGGTCGAGGAGAAAAGCTGCTCCTTCGGCGCGTGCCTGTCCGACGTTGCGGGCCGAGACCTCAAGGACCATCACCCCGTGCGCTCGCGCGATGTCTGCCGAGCTGTCGGTGCAACTGTCGAGAACCACCAGCACCTCTACTCGCTCACCCTTGAGATCCGGGTGTTCAGCCGCTTGCTTTATCGTTTCGAGGCACAAATCGAGTAGCTGCTCTTCATTGTGCACCGGGATCAGAATGCCGATCATCGGAGAATTCCTGTTCTGCTACGGAGGTTCCATCACGACTCCACAGGTCCAGCAGGAAATCCTGTTCGTGATGACTGAAAAGACGGTGCATGGCCAAGCGTTCGGCAATGATGTCGTGTACAGCCTGTGCGTTCAGCGGGCAGCCCTCGATATCAGGGCGCCAGTGACAGGCGAGCAACTGACCATCGGGTGAAAGCGAGGATAGAATGCAGTCGATCAGGCGGTGCAGGTCATCGACGTCTAGGTAGTAACCCAGCTCGCTGAAGACGATCAGATCAAATTGTCCCTGCGGCCACTGCTGTGGCAAACGGGCCTGCAGCACGCGCACATGGGGCAGGCCTGCCAGACGCTTGCGTGCCAGTTCTACCGCCAGGTTTGACGTGTCGCAGCACACCAGTGCGTCACAGCGCCCGGCAAGGTCGGCACTGAGTTCGCCATTGGCACAGCCAGGCTCGAATACCGAGCGATAGTGTTCACGGGGCAGCGCGGCCAGTGTCAGCGCACGCTTGCGCCGCTCATACCAGCGTTGCTTGAACGCCCACGGGTCATCGTTGTTGCGAAACAGCTCATCGAAATAGCCGTCTTCGACGCTCATACAAACACCAGTTCAAACGGTTGCAGCAGTCTTTCCAGAACAACGGCTGGCAGAACGGGCGCAAGACCGATGGCCGGGTCACCCTGCAATTGGCTGACGAACGCCTGAGCGGCATTACGTTTACGAGCAAGGGTCGCCGGGTCCAGCAGCAACTTGCGTGCGCGGTCCCATGGCAGACGCTCATCTTCAGGGTCAGCCCAGTGCCAGGCCCAGATCGGTACTTCGCAAAGCTGCGCTCCGGTAGACGCACAGGCTCTTGCACTGGCGCGGCCAACGGCTTCGTGGTCGCCATGACCATCTTCTGCCCAGGTGGCGAACACCACGTCGGCAGGGCCCAGATGACGTTCAAGAAACTCTGTCAGCTGATCTTCGGATTCGGCCACAGTCCCATCCTGCAAGCCGCAGCGCAGCCACTCAAGACGCTCGAGGGGAATATCGAGACGATTCAAGGCTTCGGCGCTTTCCTGGGGCCGGATTGCAGAAAGTCGCTCGACAGGCCAGAGCGTGGAGCCCGGATGGCTGGCAGTGCCGTCAGTGACCGAGATCAACAACAGATTGCGTTCCAGCTGCGCCAACTGGCTCATCAAACCGCCGCATGCCAGTACTTCATCGTCCGGATGCGGGGCGATGATGACCGCCCTGCAATTGTTCGGCACCAGCAGGTCTGCAGTAATCGCAGGTACGCTGCGCAGTTTGCCGGAGGCGTTCCAGGCAGCCAGAGGCGTGCCCTGGCCAGACTCGTCGTCGCTGACTAGAAAGCCTTTGCTCATGATAGATACGCTCTCATAGTGACCACGTGCGTAAAGCTGGCAGCCGTTTACCCGTCAATTGACCCAGTGCAGCAAGGTCTTGCTCGGCATGACTCTGGCGCAGAAAAACCGGCAGGTCGGTGATCAGTCGAGCGAAGTGCGGGTCCTTGCAGTAAGGACCCGCACCTACCGCGCGGCCCACGTGCTGAATGACCAGTTCCGCAGCGTGCTCCACGTAGGCACGACAGCGTCTGGCGAGCACCTCGGCATTTTCAGCCGGGGCCTGATCCAGATGCGCAGCGGCGGCACGCAGTACATCGATTGCGGCGTGCAACGCGACATCTACAGCACCCAGGTGCGCAAGAGCGTGTGGCTCTTCGTGTTTGCCGACCTGTGCCAGCAAGCGTTGGGCGATCGCCCGGGAGGCACCATACCAACACGCCGCGATGCCGATGCCGCCTTGCCAGAAGCCAGGCCGTTCCAGGTAGCCGCCCGGCGCTCCAATCGCTTGCCCGGTAGCGTGCTCGAACACGACTTCGACGCTGCCGGTGGCGCCCATGCCAACTGCGCGCCAGCCATCACTGGTCATATGCACGCCGGGCTGGTCGAGTTGCACCGCCACCAGTTGCTGGCGATGTTCTTCATCCCATGTGGTGATCAATGCATGGCTCAAGGCAGTAGCACCGGAACACCACGCTTTTCGGCCATTCAGACGAAGTGAATCGCCAGTGCCGCTGATATTCACCCGTGCCTGCGGCGGCTCTGCCGCCCACATGCCCCAGGTGCTGAATTGTTCGGGGGGCGGGGCACCCAGTTCCGCCATGATCGCCAAGGCGTCGGTATGCCCCTCGTACAACTTGCACAACCCCAGGTCATGGCCTGCAATGCAGGCCAGCGCCCGCCAGCGCTCAAGTGTCTGACCGCTGGCAGGCAGGGGGAGCTGATCAAGACCTTCGTTGACCAATGCCTGCAAGCACTCGCCCAGCGCACGCGTATCGGCATAACCGTGCTTGCGCCAGTCGAGAAACTCACTCAAGGCATCAATCATTGCTGGTCTTCGCGCTTCAGTTCGAACAGCAGCAGCGAGCGCGGCGTGACGGTATATTGCGAACCGAACGCAAAGTGCTCCTTGCTGCGTGCATCATCCTGATTGGTGTCGATCAGGCACTCATAATGGGTGCCTTCAGGCACTTCCGGCAGGGTGAAGTTGACCCCGTCGTGGTGCGCGTTGACGACCAGCAGCAGCGTAGCGTCGGCACCTGGACGACGGATACCGGTTTCCTGTGCACGGCCATCCATCAACATGCCCAGGCAACGGCCATTGGCATCGTGCCATTGCTCGACACTCATCTCGTTGCCATCCGGAGCGAGCCAGGTTACGTCCTTGACGCCGATTTCTTCGTTGTAATCGCCCACCAGGAAGCGACTGCGGCGCAGAATCGGGTAGGTCTGACGCAGCTTGATCACGCGGGTCACGAACTTGAGCAATGCTGCGCCGTCCTCGTCCAGATCCCAGTTGATCCAGCCAATTTCGCTGTCCTGACAGTAGGCATTGTTATTGCCGTGCTGGGTACGGGCGAACTCGTCACCGGCGACGATCATCGGCGTACCTTGCGCCAGCAGCAAAGTAGCGAAGAAGTTACGCATTTGACGCAGACGCAGGGTGTTGATTTCCGCGTCTTCGGTCGGGCCTTCGACGCCGTGGTTCCAGGACAGGTTGTTGTTGCTGCCGTCCTGGTTGTTTTCGTCGTTGGCTTCGTTGTGCTTGTCGTTGTACGACACCAGGTCGTGCAGCGTGAAACCATCGTGCGCGGTGATGAAGTTCACCGACGCCTGTGGACGCCGACCGCGCTGGTTGAACATGTTGCCGGAGGCGGTCATGCGTGCCGCGAAGTCTGCCAATTGGCCTTCGTCGCCTTTCCAGAAGGCACGTACGGTGTCACGAAACTTGTCGTTCCACTCCATCCAGCCTGGCGGGAAACCGCCGACCTGATAGCCACCTGGGCCACAGTCCCAAGGCTCGGCGACCAGTTTGACCTGACGCAGCACCGGGTCCTGACGGCAGGCGACCAGGAAGCTGTGACGTTCGTCGAAACCATCGTGGTAGCGACCCAGAATGGTTGCCAGGTCGAAGCGGAACCCGTCGACATGCATTTCCGAAGCCCAGTAACGCAGGGAGTCAGTGACCATCTGCAGTACGCACGGGTGGCTCAGGTCGAGGGTGTTGCCGGTGCCTGAGTCATTGATGTAATAACGCTTGTCGTCCGGCATCAGCCTGTAATAGGAGGCGTTGTCGATACCGCGCATGGACAGGGTAGGGCCAAGCTCGTTGCCTTCGGCCGTGTGGTTGTAGACCACATCAAGAATGACCTCCAGCTCGGCATGATGCAGGTGCGCAACCATTTCCTTGAACTCGGCAATCTTGCCACTCGCCAGATAACGCGGGTCTGGCGCAAAGAACGCAATACTGTTGTAGCCCCAGTAGTTGGTCATTCCTTTTTGCAGCAGATGCTGATCGTTGACGAAGGCGTGTATCGGCAGCAGCTCGACGGAGGTCACACCCAGCTTGCGGATGTGGTCGACAACGGGGGCTGATCCCAGACCGGCAAACGTGCCGCGCAGCTCTTCGGCAACTTCCGGGTGGCGCATGGTGATGCCGCGCACGTGGGTTTCATAGAAAATGGTCTTGTCCCAAGGCGTACCGATGCGCTGATCGCGGCCCCAGGTGTAAGCCTCGTCGATCACCTTGCTCTTCGGTACAAAGGGCGCGCTGTCACGTTCATCGAAGCTCAGGTCGCCGTCAGGATGACCAATGGTGTAACCGAACAATGCTTCAGACCACTTCAATTCGCCGACCAGTTGCTTGGCATACGGGTCGATCAACAGTTTGTTGTGGTTGAAGCGATGACCGTTTTTAGGGTCATAAGGGCCGTAGACGCGATAGCCATAGATCAGGCCCGGGTGCGCATCGGGCAGGTAGCCGTGATACGTCTCATCGGTGTATTCCGGAAGTTCGATGCGTTCCAGTTCGATTTCACCGGTCGAGTCAAACAGACACAACTCTACTTTGGTGGCGTTGGCCGAAAACAGGGCAAAGTTGACACCCAGGCCGTCCCAGCTGGCGCCGAGAGGAAAGGGAAGTCCTTCACGAATGCGAGACGGGGTGCTGCCTGGATTGTCTTGCGGGGCTGAATTATCTTCTGCCGTTGTAGTGGACTTCGTATTCATGATGACTTCCTGACGTCGAATGATTTTCTGAGCGGCCAAGGCCGCTATCGAAGCCACGAAGGCTTCAATATTGACGATAAAGTATGGGGGTGTAGCAGGCCTCATCTCCGATCAGAGTGCGACCTGCAACAATGGACTGGCGCCCGGCCAGAAGAGTTTCAAGAATTCGACGGTTTGCGTGGCTTCTTGGCAGCAGGCTTGGCTGGGGCATCAGTTGGCGCAGCGGTAGCCGGCTTGGCTTTGGGAGCAGGCTTGGGAGCCGCCTTGGCCGCTGGCTTTGGCTTGGCTTCAGCTGCGGGCTTGGCCGCTGGCTTTGCTGCTGGTGCTGACTTCGCCACAGGCTTGGCCGCGCCCTTGGCAGGCGCCTTGGCGCTGTCTACTTCAGGCAGCTTGGGCTTGCTCGACTTGCGCACGCTGGACTTGTCAGGTGCCAGGGCTTCTGCTTCTGCAAGCTTGCGCGCCATCTCCCAGTGACGCTCGTCGTGTCCGGAGGGCTTACCCTCGGACTCCCAGATTTGGTAAGCAAAATCGCGAATTCTTTTTTCGTCGGCACTCATCTTGAGACTCCCAGCTATTACATAGTTTGAATAAGCAAATTGACGGAAAATCTTTCAAGCGCTGCACTGAGCGGTATCTCCCGAACGTGTGTTGCGACACCGTCGGAAAAGAGTCCTTTCCAGTCAGATCCAGAGTCGGCAAACGGAAGCATAATCCGTGTGTCGCCCCAATTGGCAGCATTAATCAATGGAGTTTGCGCAGTACCCAATAGTTCACTGCTTGTGCGTGGGACTACGATGATAGCGCGCACTCCTTGTGTCTCCCGGGCAAAAGCCATCACGTGCCCGGCGTGGCTACCCTTTATTTCCAGAGGCTGATAACGCCCCTCGCTGAACAGCGTTGGGTGCTCGGCACGCAGGTTCAAAACCTTCGCAATCAGCGCCTGTTTGATGCGGCCATCCTGCCAGTTATCGAGCAGGTCGGAAGCGCTTGCATCTTCTGCCAGCGCTTTCTGTCGGGCTGCATAATCAACCGGTCGCCGGTTGTCCGGATCCACCAGGCTGAAATCCCAGAACTCGGTGCCCTGATACAAATCGGGAACACCGGGTACGGTCAAGCGTAGCAAGGTTTGCGCCAGACTGTTGAGTGCCCCGGCGGTCGCGATACGATTGGCCGTTGCACTCAGTGACTGGCGCAACGCCAGCGCTTCAGGAGCCAACAGCAAACGTTCAAGAAATTCGCGGCAAGCCGTTTCGTAAGGCTGATTCGGCACGCTCCAGCTGCTTTGCAGCTTGGCTTCGCGCAGGGCTTTCTCTTGCCACTGCACCATGCGCTTCGCGTATTCCTGGTGAGCTTCTTCGCCCTCCAGGCTCAGCGGCCAGCTGCCCAGCAAGGCCTGATAAAGCATCAGCTCGTCACCCGCACTGATGGCCGGTTCTTCGCCTTTCAGGGGCACTGCCAGCTGTCTCCAGCGTTCTACCTGTTCGGCGTACCACGGCGCACATTCACTCAGGACCGCAAGGCGTGTACGTGTGTCCTCGCCACGCTTGTGATCGTGCGTTGCAGTGGTCAGCAAGTTGTCGGGGAATTTTTCCAGACGCTCCAGGCAGACCTGATGGAAGTCTTCCACCGGCGCACTGAAATGCTGCGGATGAAAGCCTACATCGTTGCGCGACAACAGCACTGCAGAGCGATAGAACGAGGTGTCCTCAACCGACTTGGCGGCAACCGGGGAGGTCAGTTGCTGGAACCGTACACACGCATTCTTGTACAGCTTGCGCAACGGTCCGCGTGGCAGTTTGCGCCACGCTTCGCCACCCAGCCAGCGTGCCAGATAATCCAGCACTGGCCAGTCGCCTTCGTTCAAAGTGGTGCGAGCGCCTTCCATTGCCTGCTGGAAATACTTGTCGTCCTGCGCCGAGCGGCCGCAGACCGAGATATAGGTGCGATAAATCGGAAAATTGACGATCAGCGCGAGCAGGGCACGGCGAATTGCACCCAGCGTGAGGTCACGACTCATCAGGTCGCTGCGTGCAACTTGCAGCAACGACTGCGCGACGTTCTCGAAATCGCCCGCCAGTGTGCCGTGCAGGACCAGGTCCCGGGCCACCAGCACTTCTTGATCGAAGTCAGCGGTACGTTCTGTCAGTCGACTCCACAGCTCTCCAAGTGGCTCTTTGCCCTTGGGATCGTGTTGCAGCAGCGAGACCTGATTCATGAACTCGTAGCCAGTTGTACCGTCCACGCTCCAGTCTTCACGCAACGGCTCATCCGGCCCCAGTATTTTCTCGACGAAAATAGGCAGATGATCAATGCGCGCCTCGGCAGGACGCAGCTTGAGCAGGCTTTTTACCCGGCGATGCAGCTTGCGGCCGTAGCCGCGCGGGTTGGCCAGCCCATCGATATGATCGATCCGCAACCCGTCAACCAGGCCGTCGGCAATCAGCTGGAATATCTTGCCGTGGGTGGCTTCAAATACCTGCGGCCGTTCGACACGCAAACCACCTAGCTCGTTGATGTCGAAGAAGCGCCGCCAATTGATGTCATCACCGGCAGTACGCCAGCTGGCCAGACGATAGTGCTGACGTTCCAGCAACTGATGCAGACGCTGAAAGCCTTCCGGCTTGCTGGAGTCGAAGTGCGCAAGGATCTGCTCGATGCCTTTGAGCACCTGCGGATCTTTCGCCAGCTCGGCCAGCTCGGTTCTGGCCTGACGTGCACGTTCGTAGGCTTGCGGGTATTGAGCAAGCGCAGTGAAGCGCTGGCCCATTTCCTTCAATTGCGGGTGTTCGACTGCCTGAAGCAATGAATCATAGGTCAGCGGGCAGATCGGGAAATGATGCTGGTAGTGCTCGATATAAAACATGCCGCGCTCGGCGTTGAAGCGCAGCGGGATTTCTCCGGCCTGCAGGACGGTGCCGTAATCGCTGCTCAGAAACGGCAGCAGCAACTGGCCTTCCAGCAACGGATCCGGCGAATTCCACTGAATGTCGAAGAACTCGGCATACGGGCTGCGCCGACCCCATTCGAGCAGGTCCAGCCACCAGGGATTGTCTGCACCACCGACGGCCATGTGGTTGGATACGATGTCGAGGATCAGCCCCATGCCGTGTTCGCGCAAGGCCGATACCAGACGCAGCAGGGCAGGCTCGCCACCCAGTTCCGGGTTGATGACGGTCGGGTCGACGACGTCGTAACCATGCATTGAGCCAGCACGCGCCTTGAGCAGCGGCGAGGCATAGACATGGCTGATCCCCAGACTGGCGAAGTAGGGCACCAGCGGCACCGCATCGTCGAGCGTGAAATCTTTATGAAATTGTAAACGCTGGGTAGCGCGCAAAGGCTGTAATGGACGGGTCATTGGTCACGCTCCGCAGCTTGCAGCCGGGATTGGGAGAGCAATTCCAGTCGTCGAGCAGCATTCGGGTTATCAAGCAAGGAGGCCGCATCGCCGGGGAGGCGTCTGCGCCAGTTCGGGTGGCTGTCAATGGTGCCGGGCAGGTTGGCCTGCTCCTTGACACCCAGCGCATCTTCCATCGGTAGCAGCACCAGTGGAGCGCGCGTGTGACCCAGATAGCGAATGCTCGCGTCGATGATCTGCTCAGGGTCTTCGCTTTCGGACGGCAGGCTGTCGACGTTCTGACTCAAGGCTCGGCACAGGCTTGCATATTCGCGCCCGCGTTCTTCACGCCATTGCGATTCATGTTGCTCGTCGATGTGACCCAGCTGGGCATTCCACTCGATATCCAGCTCGCTGAGCCAGCCTGCCAGTGTCGGCAAATCGTGGGTACTGGTGGTGGCCAGTGCCTGGTCCGACCAGTCAAGGATGGGCTTGAACTGACCGTTGTTCTGTTCGAAGAGCAGCACACGCATGCCCAGAATCGCCCGAGCGCTGAGCTTGTCGCTGAGACCTTCAGGCACAGTTCCAAGGTCTTCACCGAGCACGATCGCCTTGTGCCGCCAGGATTCCAGACTCAGCAGGCGAAGCATGTCGTCCAACGGGAAATTCAGATACGCGCCTTCACTAGGAGGCGCCCCCTGAGGGATGACCCATAGCCGCTGCAAGCCCATGACATGGTCGATACGCAACCCGCCGGCATGGGCGAAGTTGGCCCGCAGCATCTCGATGAACGCGCGAAAACCATTACGCTTGAGGCCGTCCGGTGAAAACGCGGAAATCCCCCAGCTCTGGCCGGCACGGTTGAGAATGTCAGGTGGTGCGCCAACAGTCAGAGCCGACAGCAACTCGTCCTGACGACTCCAGGCCTGACTTCCGGCACCATCGGCACCCACTGCCAGGTCGGCGATCAGGCCGATGCGCATGCCACTGCTGCGTGCGGCAGACTGCGCACGCTCCAGGCCGCGGGCGATGAGCCATTGAGCGAATGCATGAAAACTGATGTGCTCGCTGTGCGCTTCGGCAAATGCTGCGACGGCGTCACTACGAGGGTCTTTGAACTCTTCCGGCCATTCATGCCAATTGCTGCCGATATTCAACGTTTCGGATTCGGCACACAGCGCTTCGAAGCGGCAGTGGTTCTCCAGGGCCTCGCCACCGCTGTGGCGGAAGCTGTTGAAGTCTTCGTGCAAAGGGTGATCACCCGCACTGAACCCTTCGTACAGCTTGTGCAGCGCTTTCCACTTGGCTTGGGCAGCAGCAGGCCAGTCAATCAACTGCTGCGCTTCCAGTTGCTTCATTTCGTCGCCAACGCGCGCGTCTTCTATCGCCTGACGCCATGCATGTTCACCCAGAATGGCACCGGGCGACGCATACAGGCTATTTAGAAACAGTCGGCTGGACGGCGAATAAGGGCTGTAACGGTGTGGATCATTGGCGAACATTGCATGGATCGGGCTGATGCCCAGCGCATCGGCACCGCGCTCTCCGGCAGCGCGAACAACCTTCTCCAGTGCTTCCGTATCGCCAAAACCGCCATCGCCCTCGCGGCGCAGGCTGTAAAGCTGAGCAGTCAGACCCCAGCCATGTGGCTTCGGCGCATCGGTGGCCATTGCCATGCTGAAACAGATTTTAGGGGCGACAGCGATGGTCAGATGTTGACCGGCAATCTCCAACTGTTGATAGCCGGGCGGTGCCAGCGCTGGAAGTTCGCCGGACGCGGTTAGCCTGGCGTCCAGCGATGAACCGTCTTCGAGGTGCAGCGTGAATGGCGTTTGCGGCGCAAACCACTCGGACAGATCCAGATTACTGTCCGTGTCGACCGTCAGCAGCGGCGGGGCGCTTTTGCCGTGGCTGGCGTTTTGCAGGCTTAACAGGCTGGCATCGATAGCCTCGCCGTTTTCGGCCGGATAGCCCAGCGCTTCCAGAACCTTGCGCAGTACATCAGGGCTGACAGTCTGCGGCCGAGCGTTGGCATCGACCCAATGCACCGATAGCCCTGCCTCGGTCGCAAGCCTCTCCAATTGCTCATTGTTCATCCTGTTCCTCCAGAACATCACTTGCTGTCAGGCTGACAATGGCCGTGTAAGGATTGAGGATGGCCTGCGGGGAAAGTTCGGACGATTTTGCGGCGCTGGAGAATATCTGCCGGGCATTTTTCTGCGGCGGAGCATCGACAGCCTGCTCGCTGAGGTTCAGGTCGATACGCAGCTCGCTGCCATCGCCCAGCACCCAGCGTGCACTGACGGCCTTGTCGCCGAGAATATCGGTTTTCAGGAAGCGTGCACCGGGCAGGCGTGGCACGATTTCCTTGTGCCGCAAAGCCAGCAACTGTGTATAAAAGTCGACCCAGCTGCGGTGATCCAGGCCTTTGTCGGTCTCCAGATCAACTGCCGAAAACGCCGGACGTGATGCCTCGAATGTCTTGATGTCGTTCGGGTCGGGAATGTGCTCGCGCTTTTCCGGATCGGCGAATGCGGCAAAGTCGGCGAACTCCTTGCGACGTCCTTCGCGCACCGCATCGGCCAGTTCGCCATGGTGGCTGGTGAAGAACAGAAACGGTTCGCTGGCCGCCCACTCATCGCCCATGAACATCAGCGGAATCATCGGCGAAAGCAGCAACAGGGCGGTTGCGGCCCTCAGCGCAGCAGGCGTGCACAGCTGCGGCAAACGCTCACCGAGTGCGCGGTTGCCGATCTGGTCATGGTTCTGCAGGAACAATACAAAGGCAGTCGGCGCAAGGTGGCCGCTGGGCTCTCCTCGCGTGTGTCCATGCCGCGTCTGTTCGCCCTGATAGACAAACCCTTCGCTGAGCAGGCGCGCAAGCTTTTGCGTAGGCTCCTGAGCGAAGTCGGAATAATAGGCGTCGGTTTCACCGGTCAGCAGCACGTGCAAAGTGTTGTGCCCGTCGTCGTCCCATTGTGCATCGAAGCCTTTCTCCAGAAGACCGGCCTGGTTGAACTCGTTCTCAAGGTTCAGCCACACGTGCCTGTCCGGCTCGATCTGGCCGCGTACGCGAGTTGCGAATTCTGGCAGGAACGTTTTATCGCGAATGGCATGCACAGCGTCCATGCGCAAGCCGTCGATGCGGTATTCCAGCAGCCACATCAGCGCATTGTCGACGAAGAAGTCGCGCACCTGCGGGCGGCGAAAATCAATGGCATCGCCCCACGGGGTATGCAGATCGCTGCGGAAAAACTCCTTGGCGTAACTTCCCAGGTAGTTGCCGTCCGGGCCGAAGTGGTTGTACACCACGTCCAGTATTACCATCAGGCCAAGACCGTGAGCTGTATCGATCAGGTGCTTGAGCTCTTCCGGTGTGCCATAGGAAGATTGCGGGGCGTAGTGCAGAACGCCGTCGTAGCCCCAGTTGCGATCACCGGGAAACTGCGCAAGCGGCATCAGCTCGATCGCGGTAATGCCCATTTGCGCAAGGCGCGGCAGGTGTTTTTCCACCGCAGCATAGCCGCCCATCGCACCTACGTGCAGCTCATAGATCACCGCCTCATGCCACGGCCGACCTTGCCATGAGGTGTTTTGCCATGAATAGGCCAGAGGGTCCACTACGAAGCTTTGAGAATGGACATCGTCGACCTGCGCGCGAGAGGCGGGGTCAGGCACTTCCAGTTCATGGTCGATTTTGAAGCGGTATCGAGTGCCCGCTTCGCAGCGGGCCTCAAGGACGAACCAGCCTTCCGGCTGGGGCAGCATGGCCAGTGACTGAACACCCTGGCCATCCTGGAGTTCGACATTTACGTAGTTGGCATCCGGTGCCCAGAGGGCAAACCGGGTGTGTTCGGGGTCTAGCAAGACGGCGCCGTGGCGCCAGTTATCGTCTGTACGCAGTGGCATCCATTGATCCTTAAACTAGTAGTTGCTGGAAATGCTCACGTTTTTCTTCAACAGGTCACGGTAGAGATCTGCGTAGGGCTCTACTGCCTGATGCCAGTTGAAGGGAGCAGCCATTGCACGGCAGCGCATGGCGTTGAGCAGCTCACGGTGGGCGAATACCTGAAACGTGCGGTTCAGGGCTTCGGTGTAACTTTCGATGGTTGATTCTTTGAACAGGAAGCCAGTCACGCCGTCCTCGATTGTGTCCGCCAGGCCGCCGGTGTTGCGTGCAACAGGCAGGGAGCCGAAGCGTTGCGCATACATCTGGCTCAGACCGCAGGGTTCATAGCGCGATGGCATCAACAGAAAATCGCTGCCGGCGAACATGCGTCGTGCGTCGGTTTCATTGAAGCCGATACGCACACCAATGCGCCCCGGGAAGCGTGCGGCCAGCTCGCGCATGGCATCTTCTTCCTCGGGCTCGCCGCGACCGATAATTGCGATTTGTCCGCCGTTGTTGACGATGTGCTCGGCAACCCCGATGGTCAGGTCCAGGCCTTTTTGATACACAAGGCGCGAAACCACTGCATACAAGGGCCCGGTCGAGGCATCCAGCTCAAACAGCTCACGCACATAGTCGGCGTTGATTTCCTTGCGCGTCCATTCGTTGGGCGCAAAGTGGCAGATCAGGTGTTCGTCGGTCGCTGCATCCCAGCTTTCGTCGATTCCGTTAGGGATGCCGCTGAGCTGACCCTTGTTAGCCTTGCTCTGCAGAAAACCTTCCAGGCCGCAACCAAACTCTGGCGTGGTGATTTCCCGAGCATAGGTGGCACTCACGGTCGTAATGTGGCTCGCGAAGGCCATGCCTGCCTTGATGAAGGACAGCTTGCCGTAGAACTCCATGCCTTCCGGGGTGATCGCTTCATCTGGAATGCCCAGTTCACGACTCGAAGCGGTACTCACGGTCCCCTGATAGGCCAGATTGTGGATAGTAAAGATGCTTGGCGTGGACTGCCCGCGCCAGCGCATGTAGGCAGGCGCCAGGCCGGCAGGCCAGTCATGGGCATGGACCAGCTCGGGGCACCATTGGCTTTTCACTTCGCCAGCCGCAAATTCGGCAGCCGCGAGCCCCAGACGGGCAAAACGAATATGGTTATCGGACCAGTCGCGGCCATCACTGTCGGCGTAAGGCGTGCCTTCACGCTCGTAAAGCTCAGGGCAGATCAACACATAGATCACAAGGCCATCTTTCATGTCCATGCGACCCACCTTGCAAGGTGGCAGTGCAGCATGCCCGCCCAGTTGGCTGATGATATGGATCGGGTTTCCGCTGTTGATGACCTGCGGATAACCTGGAATAAGAACCCGCACGTCATGCAGGTGGCGCATTGCTCGTGGCAATGCGGCGGATACGTCGCCCAGCCCACCGGTTTTCACCAGGTCGGCCAATTCCGAGGTCACGAACAACACTTTGCGTCTGCTGACCTGAGACATGGTCGGCGTAGGCTGATTTGTCGAGGTTGGTAATTGCAGCAAAGGAACGCTCTTGGTAGAGAAGACTGGCAGATGAGTCAGCTCGCCGACAGGCTGGTTAAAACTCTCTCCCTTCTGGGTTTTGACAGCGGCGCTAATCATCGATTTTTCCCCTTAAAACAGTCTTGGTGCATCACTTGATTTTTATTGGCCATTTCCTATGGCCGGGTACACATACGTGCACTACGCAAGATCAATACCCGTTTGGACCATGCGTAGTGACAAAGCCGCGTGATGTCGCCATTACCGGATGTCAGCCAATAGCATAGATGCTCCATTCACCTGACCGGGGCGTTTTGGAGAAGTTTCGACTTTTTTCTGCGCGAATGTCTGGCAAGGGCTTTGAAGCCGCGCTTGTTGGCACGCTGCAAGGGCCAGCCCGGCAGTCGTTGCGCTTTTTTATGGGTTAAATTCGAGTCCCGAGGGCGCATGACCGGTCGTCGGATCGTTCGACAATCGAGGTCATGCGTTTCTTTTTTATCGAAAAAAACGGGTGAGTGGAGCCGCTCATGAGCCCGATCGGTGCGTCGCGCCTTTTCTGGGTGCGTCTGGCGGTCAATCTGTGGGCGTGGCGAGAAAATTCCTACATCCGCGCTGGAACATTTTGCAGCGAGGCAGGATAGAATCGGGCTAGACGCTCTAGTCACAGAGCTGGCTTGAAATAACGTGCTGGCCTTAAAGAGTTACCCTTTGATGATTTTACAGAATCACTTTTATTGAATTGACGAGGATGGAAATGGAAGCCCCCGAGGTATTGGTACTGCAAGCGAGTTACACGAATCCCGTGCACGCTGATGCAATTGGATTTGTGCTGAACTGAACCGCCCCGGGTTTCTCGGAGACTCCAACCTTTGAGAGGATGGAGCGATGAAAAAACTACCGAAGTATTCCCCAGAGGTCCGTGAGCGGGCCATCAGGATGGTTTTCGAACACCTTCCTGAGTACGAGTCGCAGTGGGCCACCATCAGTGCCATTGCCCCCAAGATCGGCTGCACGCCCGAGACATTACGGCTGTGGGTTCGCCAATCTGAGCGCAACAGCGGCCAGCGTGATGGGCTGAGCACAGTCGAACGTGAGCGAGTCAAGCTCTTGGAGCGTGAGAACCGTCAGTTGCGTCAAGCTAACGAGATCTTGCGTAAGGCCTCAGCCTATTTTGCCCAGGCGGAGCTCGACCGCCCATTCAAACGATGAAGACGTTTATTGATGAAAACCGCCAGTCTTACGGGGTCGAGCCGATTTGCAAGGTGTTGCCAATCGCCCCGTCGACGTACTACCGGTACGCTGCTCAGCAGGCTGACCCCAGCCAGCAGTCAGCGCGTGCGCAGCGTGACCAGGAACTGGGTGAGCACATCCAGCGAGTCTGGGATGAGCACTTCCAGGTATATGGCGTGCGCAAGGTCTGGCGACAATTGCTGCGTGACGGACTGCAAGTCGCCCGCTGTACGGTGCAACGTCTGATGGGAGAGCTGGGCCTGCAAGGCGTGGTACGCGGCAAGCCCGTCAAGACGACGGTCAGCGACCAAGCCAGGCCGTGCCCGCAGGATCATGTCAACCGTCAGTTTGTGGCTGAGTGCCCGAACGCCCTATGGGTATCGGACTTTACCTACGTCAGTACCTGGCAGGGTTTTGTTTACGTGGCCTTCATCATTGATGTCTTTGCCCGATTCATCGTCGGTTGGAAGGTGTCCAGTTCAGCGCGTACCGATTTTGTACTCGATGCACTGGAGCAAGCCCTTTACGCCCGTCGCCCAGTCAAGCAGGGTGAACTCATTCACCACAGTGACCGTGGCGTGCAGTACGTGTCCATTCGCTATACCGAGCGTCTTGTCGAAGCCGGTATTGAGCCATCGGTCGGGAGTGTCGGTGACTCTTACGACAATGCTTTGGCTGAGACCATCAATGGTCTTTACAAGGCTGAAGTGATTCATCGACGCTCTTGGCCCACACGGGGGGCGGTGGAGCTGGAAACCCTGAAATGGGTGGACTGGTTCAATCACCGCCGCCTGCTGGAGCCAATCGGTCATATTCCACCGGTCGAAGCAGAAGCAATCTATTATCAGCAACTCACCGAGTCTGCCCAGGTGGCATGACTCAAACAAAAGGGTCTCCGAGAAACCCGGGGCGGTTCAGAACGAATATTCGATGGATGTCATGGGCACAGGTCGGCCGCTGTCGAGCGATGCGCGTCAGCAGTTGGCTATCGAGCTGGCCAAACGTCCCTACGCTTTCAGTGTGTTGGCGTTCATTTCCGGAGAGCCGGTAGGGCTGGTCAATTGCTTTGAGGGTTTTTCAACCTTTGCCTGTCGTCCGCTGGTCAATATTCACGACGTTGCGGTCGTCGCTCAATACCGCGGCATGGGCATCAGCCAGAAAATGTTGCTCAAGGTGGAAGAGATTGCACGCCAGCGAGGTTGCTGCAAACTGACACTTGAGGTTCTGGAGGGCAATGAGGTAGCTCAAGGTGCCTACAGGAAGCTTGGTTTCGACAATTACCAGTTGAGCGCTGAAATGGGGCGTGCCATGTTCTGGCAGAAGGCGCTATAAAGTACGCAGCAGGTTTGTGTGCAGCCGTGTCGGGTATAAGGGAAAAATGTTCAGCAGAATCGGACAGGGAAGGGGCGCAGACTGTGAGAGCAGATCAGGTGGGCAAGCCAGAATATCGGGCTTGCCCTGAAGCGTTTTAAGGGGTTATGCAATGGCAGTCAGGCTTGAAGCATCTTGCCGGGTGCAGACAAGTGGGGTTGCTGCAGCATCGAGCTCAAATGAGCGACCTTTTTCTGCAACTGCTCGCGCTCTTCTTTCAATGCACGCAATTCGTCGCGGCGGATCGTGACATACAGGGTTTGTGGTGCAAGTGCTGGTAGTACAGTGCCCATTGCTCACCTCGCAAATGGCGGATTCAACCTCAGAAAGGTCCGTGGCAATGACTTTCAATCCATGAGCGCCGCTGCTTACCCTCTCTATCGGCACCGATTTTGATTTCTTTTGCATGATTTTGGAACTTTTTTATTTTTAATTGTCGCGAATGTTTATTAATCGCGACAAAATGCACCACAGGAGGGCGTAGACGCCTTCATCTTCTCGCAAGGGAACCGACGTTCCGCCTCGCTTGACTAACCTGCATGCTCGCAACCTGTCGATGCGCTGGACAGCAAGTGCGGCACCTTTTTTACGATTTAAGGAGCACCTTCATGCAACTTGGGATTATTGGACTGGGCCGCATGGGCGGCAACATCGCACGCCGCTTGATGTTGAACGGCCACACGACTGTTGTGTATGACCGCGATGAGGCATCACGCAACGCCCTGGCCAATGACGGTTCGGTTGCAGTCGCAGGCCTGAAGGAAATGGTCGATGCGCTCGACAAGCCACGCGCCATCTGGGTAATGCTCCCGGCAGGTGCGCCGACCGAAGAGACCATTCAGACCCTCAGCCAGTTGCTTGACGCCGATGATGTGATCATCGACGGCGGTAATACCTTCTACAAGGATGACATTCGGCGAGCTCAGGAGCTCACCGAAAAAGGCTTGCACTACGTCGATGTCGGCACGTCAGGCGGGGTCTGGGGGCTTGAGCGCGGCTATTGCATGATGATTGGAGGCGAGGCTGCTGTTGTCGAGCGCCTGGATCCGCTGTTTGCAACGCTGGCACCAGGTCTTGGCTCGATCGAGCGCACCAAAGGCCGTACCTCGACCGACGATCGCGCCGAGCGCGGTTATATCCACTCCGGCCCTGCCGGTTCCGGCCATTTCGTGAAGATGATCCACAACGGTATCGAGTACGGAATGATGCAGGCCTTCGCCGAAGGCTTCGATCTTCTCAAGCAGAAAAACTCCGAGCATCTGCCAGCGGAGCAGCGTTTTGACCTGAACACCGCCGATATCGCCGAGGTCTGGCGTCGTGGCAGTGTGGTGTCTTCCTGGCTGCTGGACCTTACCGCTGATGCCCTGGCCACCGACCCGCACCTGGATGCTTTCTCCGGTTCGGTTGCCGACAGTGGCGAAGGGCGCTGGACCATCGAAGCCGCCATCGAGCAGGCGGTTCCGGTTCCTGTACTGTCCAGCGCCCTGTTTGCGCGTTTCCGTTCTCGCCAGACAAGTTCGTACGCGGACAAGATGCTGTCGGCCATGCGCTTCGGATTTGGTGGCCACAAGGAACCCAAGTAATGGGCCTGTCGCGCGGCAGCGCCGAGCAAAAAGCCGAAGTGGCGCCCCCCACGACCCTGTTTCTGTTTGGTGCCCATGGAGATCTGGTCAAGCGCCTGCTGATGCCGGCACTCTATAACCTGTCGCGCGACGGTCTGGTGGATGAAGGGCTGCACATCGTTGGCGTCGATCACAATGCGATCAGCGATGCCGACTTTGCGAAAAAGCTCGAGAACTTCATTCGCGATGAAGCCGCCGGCAAGGTTGCCGGTGGCGGCAAGGACCCACTCGATCCTACGCTGTGGAGCAAGCTGGCCGAGCGCATCAGTTATGTGCAAGGTGATTTCCTTGACGACTCCACCTATCAGGACATCGCCAGCAAGATCGAGAGCACCGGCACCGCGAACGCGGTGTTCTATCTGGCTACTGCGCCGCGATTTTTCAGCGAGGTCGCCCAGCGGCTGGGTTCGTCAGGTTTGTTGCAGGAAACCGAAGATGGCTTCCGTCGTGTCGTGATCGAAAAGCCCTTCGGCTCCGATCTGGCCAGTGCGGTCGAGCTCAATGGCTGTTTGCTCAAGGTCATGAGCGAAAAGCAGATCTACCGGATCGACCACTACCTGGGCAAGGAAACGGTGCAGAACATTCTGGTCAGCCGTTTCTCCAATGGCCTGTTCGAATCGTTCTGGAACAACCACTACATCGACCACGTACAGATCACGGCGGCGGAGACCGTAGGCGTCGAAACCCGTGGCAGCTTTTACGAACACACCGGTGCATTGCGCGACATGGTGCCCAATCACCTGTTCCAGTTGCTGGCTATGGTTGCCATGGAGCCGCCGGCCGCTTTCGGTGCCGATGCCGTTCGCGGCGAGAAGGCCAAGGTGGTTGGAGCGATCCGGCCCTGGAGTCAGGAGGAAGCTCTGGCAAACTCGGTGCGTGGCCAGTATGCGAAAGGCGCGATGGGTGACAAGGAGGTTGTCGGTTATCGTCAGGAGGATCGCGTGGAGCCCGACAGCACGACCGAAACCTATGTCGCGCTCAAGGTCATGGTCGACAATTGGCGTTGGGTCGGGGTGCCGTTCTATCTGCGCACCGGCAAGCGCATGAGTGCTCGCAGCACGGAAATCGCCATCTGCTTCAAGCCCGCGCCGTATGCGCAATTTCGCGACACCGAAGTCGACCGCCTCAAGCCCAACTACCTGAGGATTCAGATCCAGCCCAACGAAGGCATGTGGTTCGATCTGTTTGCCAAGCGTCCTGGCCCGGAACTGAAAATGGAAGATATCGCGCTGGGCTTCGCCTACAAGGATTTCTTCGAGATGCAGCCCTCCACAGGTTACGAAACCCTTATTTATGACTGCCTGACCGGTGATCAGACGCTCTTCCAGCGGGCCGACAACATCGAGAACGGCTGGCGTGCCGTGCAGCCGTTCCTCGACGCCTGGGCCGCGCAGCCGCAAGTGCAGCTTTACGAAGCTGGCAAGGATGGCCCGCAAGCAGGTGAGGAGCTGCTGAGCCGTGATGGCCGCGAATGGAGAGAATTGAATGTCTGAACTGCCCGTACAGTTCCTGTTGTCCGACATCGACGGCACGTTACTGCGCCGTGATCACAGCCTTAGCCAGGCCAATATCGACTCCATCAAGCGCCTGCGTGATGCTGGCGTTCACTTCTCGCTGGCCAGCAGTCGCCCGCCCAGGGCCATGCGTCAGGTGATCGAAGCGCTGGGTGTGGATTTGCCCACCGTGGCATTCAATGGCGGCACCATCACTCATCCCGATGGCAGCCTGCTGGTGGCTCATCGCATTGACCCCAAAGCGGTCAGGATGTGTCTTGAGCTGTTCACCGGCCAGAACGTTGCGATCTGGGTGTTTGCCGACGATCAATGGCTGTTGCTCGATCCTCACGCCGATTACGTCGATCATGAGCTCGACGCGCTGGGGTACCGCTATGTTCAGGTCGAGAGTTTCGAGCCATACCTTGATCGCGTCGACAAGATCGTTGCGGCCAGCGCTGATTTTGAGCTGCTGAAGACTCTGGAAGCTCGCATCAACCCGCAGATCGAAGGATTGGCCCTGGCTGCGCGTTCGCAAAAATACTACCTCGACGTGACTGCGCTGGAGGCCAACAAGGGCTCCGCGCTGGTTACATTGGCGAAGTATCTGGGAGTCGATCTTTCTCGCACGGCGGCCATTGGCGACGGTGGTAACGACGTGGCGATGTTCCACAAGGCTGGCTTGTCGATTGCGATGGGGCAGGGCGAGCAGACAGTCAAGGGACAGGCTGATCATGTTACAGATAGCAATGAGCAGGACGGCGTTGCTGTCGCCATCGAGCGTTACATTCTTCCAGCTTGATCGAGCGGTTTGCGCATGCGGACGAATCATCATCACGACGGGCATTTCTGAATGGCTGCACTGATCGAAGACTATGCATTGCTGGGCAACTGTCAGACAGCGGCGCTCGTCGCCCGTGATGGTTCGCTGGACTGGTTGTGTTTCCCACGCTTCGACTCTACGGCCTGTTTCGCCGCTCTATTGGGTAGCGATGAGCATGGCCGCTGGAAGATTGCGCCGACTGCCGAGGTTATTGCTGTCGAGCGCCGTTATCGCGACGGCACCCTGATTCTTGAAACTGTTTTCGAAACCCGTGACGGTCGCGCCATGCTGATCGATTTCATGCCCATGAAGACGACTGGTCATGTGGTGCGCATCGTGGTCGGGCTGTCCGGGCGTGTCGAGTTCGGCGTGGACCTCGCCATTCGCTTCGATTACGGCAGCAGTGTGCCTTGGGTCGAGCGCAAGGATGAGCATACGCTGACTGCCGTGGCCGGGCCGGAAATGCTGGTGCTGCGTAGCCCTGTGGCCTTGCACCCGCAGGATCATCACACCGCCAGCCGCTTTCATGTCGATGAGGGCGAGCGCAAGGTCTTCACGCTGGCCTATCAGGCATCCTTTGCACCCTTGCTCGAGCAGATCGATGCCGACCAGGCACTGGAGAGCACCGCTGCCTACTGGCGTGAGTTTTCTGATCGCTGCCCTGACGTCGGGCCGTGGACGGCTCAGGTAAAGCGCTCGCTGATCACTCTCAAAGCCATGACCTACGCTCCTACCGGTGGCATTGTTGCCGCCGTGACCACTTCATTGCCCGAGCAGTTGGGTGGCGAGCGCAATTGGGACTACCGCTATTGCTGGCTGCGCGATGCCACCATGACATTGCTGGCGTTCATGAATCTGGGCTATTTCGAGGAGGCGACCGCCTGGCGAGACTGGCTGCTGCGCTCGGTTGCCGGCAACCCGGAACAGATACAGATCATGTACGGCGTAGGCGGTGAGCGACGTTTGCAGGAGTACGAGCTGCCGTGGCTGAGTGGCTACGAGAACTCGCTGCCGGTGCGTGTCGGCAACGGCGCAGCGACTCAGGTGCAACTGGACGTTTATGGCGAGGTTGCCGATGCCATAATCCAGGCGCTGAGAGGCGGCATGCCGCAGCATCCGCGCAGCGTGGCGATCTCCAAGGTGGTCATGCCCTATCTGGAAAAGATCTGGCACCTGCCGGATGCGGGCATCTGGGAGATTCGTTCAGAACCACGTCACTTTACCCATTCAAAAGTCATGGCCTGGGTGGCCTTCGACCGAAACGCCACTCAGATCGCCAAGGCTGCCGAAAACGATGAGGATCGTGCATTGGCGAGCCACTACCGGCGTGTGGCAGACGAAATCCACGCTGATGTCTGTCGCAACGGTTTCGATGCTGATCTTGGCAGTTTCGTGCAGACGTATGGCTCCAAAGAGGTCGACGCCAGTCTGCTGCAAATTGTGTTGACCGGTTTTCTTGCGCCGGAAGATCCTCGTGTCACCGGCACTGTCGCGCAAATAGAGCGCACGCTGATGCAGGATGGCCTGTTGCTGCGTTACGACAACGAGCGCAGTGTTGATGGTGTCGCCGGCCGCGAAGGGACGTTTCTGGTGTGTTCGTTCTGGCTGGCTGACGCGTACGTGCTGCTGGGTCGGGCTGATGACGCTGCACGGCTGTTCGAGAGGCTGTGTGATCTGTGCAATGACGTTGGTCTGCTGGCGGAACAATATGATCCGAAGGAAGGGCGCATGCTGGGTAATTTCCCTCAGGCGTTCAGTCACATCGGCATTATCAACACCGCATTGAATCTGCATCGAGCGGTGTGCCCCGCACTGGCTCGCACATCGAGCGAGCTTGAAGGCGCATGATCAGTCGTCGCGGCCAGCCTTGCGAAACGTCAGATTGATCCGCTGTTCGCCGAGCAGAGGGTGCTCGGCCTGTTTGACGGGCAGGATGCCGTGAAAGCGCAACCGGTCCTCGCCGCCCCAGACCACCACGTCTCCATGAAACAGTGATATGCGTTGGGTCTTGTCGCTGCGCAGCAGGCCGCCGAACTGGAAGGTGGCCGGAATACCCAGTGACACTGATACCACTGGCCAGCGATGGTCGTACTCGTTTTTGTCCTGATGCAGAGACATCTTCGCCCCAGGGATGTATCGATTGATCAGGCAGGCGTCAGGCATAAAGTCGGCATAGCCCGCCGCGTGCGCAGCATCCTTTGCCAGTTGCATGAAGGCGTCCGGCATCGCAGGCCATACCAGGCCTGTTTGTGGGTCGGTTGCGGTGTATCGATAACCATGACGGTCGGTTATCCAGCCCAGTTGTCCGCAACTGCTCAGCGCTGCAGACATGCTCAAGCCACTGGGGGTCTGCATGTGCCTGAATGGAGAAAGGGCCAGTGTCGCCTCAAGAGAGTCCAGCAGTTGTGGCATGACAGGCAGCGCAAAGCCTCTGAGCAGCCATGACCCAGGCCCGATCAGCTCATTGCTTGCAGGCTGGGTCGTCTGGTCGGCAAACAGATCCAGATTGGCGGGAGTTTCACCTTTGCGTTGCATGGTCGGATCGAGCTCCTGCGGGTATCAGAGCGCCTTGCTGACCTTCACGTCAGTGATTTGATCGTCGCTCTGGCCGTGCATTTTTTTCAAGGCGGCTTCGGCCTCTTCGGTTGAGGCCGATTGCAGTTGGGCGAACTCGAAGCGGCGTTCGCCGTTGAGCTTGTAGCTGACAGCAAATTTAGTGGTGCGCGGGACTGGATTGTTCACGGTGACTCCTTGCATCATCCCAGGCGTGAGGTAGAGCGCCGGACGATCTTGATCTTGTGGGTGAAAGGCGGTTTGCGGCCTGCATTGGTATCTATCTTGCGGCCTGCAGTATCGATGGTGATGTTCCAGAAACCGGTGCTCGGCGCGGCGATCTTGGCCGGAAACGTGTCAAATGCACCGCCATGATAGGTGTGTCGACCGCCATTTTTGAAGCTGCGAAAATTCGCATCGTTCATCAGACGAATATTGCAGGTTTGCGAGCACTCGATAACGACCAGGTCGTCCTCGTTGAGATGCTCACGCTGGTGTACGAATTTCATGACGGGCTCCGAATGAGGGTTTTTCTGAAAAATCAAAACGATAGCATGTGATGCCCGCAATTTGACGTCGGTGGACACTAATTTGCCGTGTTTCTGGCAAATATTGCCTCAGTAGGGATTTAATTGCGCGCGAGCTTGTCGTAGCACCTTTATTTGGAGGCTTTGTATGAAACTGGCTGTAGTAGTCCTGGCTCTGGCAATGACTGGCTGTGCCACAGTAAATGACATCGAACATACACCCCCCACCATGAACGTGATGTCGGGCAAGAACCCCAAGGAGTATGCCGATTGCTTCGTCGGCAAGATCGCCAGCAGTCGCAAGCCGCCGCTTATCGAGCCTCGTCATGATGGCCTGCGGGTAATTGTGGCGCAAAAGCTCAGCAAATCGCCTGCGGCGGTCGTCGATGTCGAGAGCCGCTCGGGTGGCAGTACGATCAAGGTCTATGAACGACTTTCCAACGTTCCGATCCGCTTCAGGGATGTTCAGAACGCTGCCGAAGCGTGCATTTCAGGCTGATCGCTCTGGCGGGTTCAACCGGCCCTGTCCGCTTCGGACAGGGCGGCAGGCTTGATTATTTGCACACTACAAGCACGCTGCGGCTCTTGTAGTTGCCTACGTCCACACCCAGTGTTTTCTCGCTTTCCGCAGGCTGCGGAGTGCCGTCCGTACCGACAATTTCATAACCTGTACCCGCGCAGGAAGCGTCCGCTTTTTCGTAGCAGCTGGCCCAGGACATCGCCTCGCCGGAGCAGTCGATGCTCAAGCCCTGTCTGCCGTTTTTCAGGTAAGTGTTGGAGGCGGTTGCGCAGCCGGTCAGGCCCAGCGCAACAATAATGGACAGTAGGGAAAGGATTCTGATCATGTTTTTCGCTTCAAGATAAGGTCAGAGAATTGACAAATGCGGACGTTGGACTGGTAACAAGTGCCATCGTTCCGCCATGTTTTTCATCATAGATAGCTCGATAAATAGCTCGTCGTTTGCTGGCCACTGTTGCAGCTCTCTGGGAGCAGAGCATAAATGCTTCGGTCGTCGAAAGAGCGTGCACAAGGCTGTTACGCCGGGCTTTGGCGGTGACTTGAGCGTGGTCCAGTCTGCAATTGGCTGTAGGCAATATCCAGGAAGTGCGGAACTATCTGCCTGAGGATTCCTCTATCATGGCATCGTACGGCCAAAGGCGGGGCATTGTAAGGTGACCGCCTCCTGATTAGACTGCGCCGTTAACACCAACAGCCCTTACCAAGGACTTTTATGATCAAGAAATGCTTGTTCCCAGCAGCCGGTTACGGCACTCGCTTCCTGCCAGCGACCAAGGCCATGCCCAAGGAAATGCTGCCGGTGGTCAACAAGCCACTGATCCAATACGGTGTTGAGGAAGCCCTCGCGGCGGGCCTGACCGAAATTTCCATCGTGACCGGTCGTGGCAAGCGTGCTCTTGAAGATCACTTTGATATCAGCTACGAGCTTGAGCATCAGATCAAGGGCACGGACAAGGAAAAGTACCTGGTTGGTATTCGCAAACTGATCGACGAGTGCAGCTTTTCCTACACTCGCCAGACTGAAATGAAAGGTCTGGGTCATGCCATTCTCAGCGGTCGTCCGCTGATTGGTAATGAAGCATTCGCCGTGGTTCTGGCGGATGACCTGTGCGTAAATCCTGATGGTGATGGCGTGCTGGCGCAGATGGTCAAACTGCATAAGCATTATGGCTGCTCGATCATTGCCATTCAGGAAGTCGATCCGCAGGAAACCAACAAGTATGGCGTGATCGCCGGTGAAGAAATCAAGCCGGGCCTGTTTCGCGTGACCAACATGGTTGAAAAACCGAAGCCTGAAGATGCGCCTTCCAACCTGGCGATCATCGGCCGCTACATCCTGACTCCGGACATTTTCGAGAAGATCGAACAGACTGAGCCAGGCAAGGGTGGGGAGATCCAGATCACCGACGCCCTGATGAAGCAGGCTGCAGAAGGCAACGTACTGGCCTACAAGTTCAAGGGCGAGCGCTTTGACTGCGGTGGCGCTGAAGGCTACATCCAGGCTACCAACTTCTGCTTCGAACACTTTTACAAAACCGGCAAAGCGCATTGATTTTCGATTGATGACGCTCGGGACAAGGCCACCTTCGGGTGGCTTTGTCATTTCTGACTGGCCGCCAAGCGGTTATGCTGTGCCTCTGCCAAGGAGATATCGATGGCCTTTGATTTTGATCTGTTTGTAATTGGCGCCGGCTCCGGCGGCGTCAGGGCGGCACGTTTTGCTGCCGGTTTCGGTGCCAAGGTTGCCGTGGCCGAGAGCCGCTATCTGGGTGGAACCTGCGTCAACGTGGGTTGCGTGCCCAAAAAGCTGTTGGTCTACGGAGCGCATTTTTCCGAAGATTTCGATCATGCCAAAGGGTTCGGCTGGTCGCTGGGTGAGGTCAGTTTTGACTGGTCCACACTGATCGCCAACAAGGATCGCGAAATCAATCGCCTCAATGGCATCTACCGCAAACTGCTGGTCGACAGCGGCGTTACCCTGCTCGAAGGCCACGCCAGGCTGGTCGGCCCGCAGCGGGTCGAGATCAACGGCCAGTCCTACAGCGCCGAGCGCATTCTGATCGCAACCGGCGGCTGGCCACAGGTGCCTGATGTGCCAGGACGCGAGCATGCCATTACCTCCAATGAGGCGTTTTACCTCAAGACGTTGCCAAAGCGAGTTGTGGTCGTAGGGGGTGGTTACATTGCCGTGGAATTTGCCTCGATCTTCAATGGATTGGGTGCAGATACCACGCTGGTCTATCGTCGCGAGCTGTTTTTGCGCGGTTTCGATGGCGGGGTCCGTACTCATCTTCATGAGGAACTGCTCAAGCGTCACATGACGATTCGCTTCAATAGCGATATCGAGCGTATCGACAAGCAGGCCGACGGCAGCCTGCTACTGTCCATGAAAGGCGGCGGCACACTCGAGACCGATTGCGTGTTCTACGCAACTGGCCGTCGGCCGATGCTCGACAACCTCGGGCTGGACAGTGTCGACATCAAGCTCGATGAGCATGGCTATATCAAGGTCGATGAGCATTATCAGAGCAGCGAGCCTTCCATTCTGGCCATCGGCGATGTCATCGGTGGCGTGCAACTGACTCCGGTTGCGCTGGCTGAGGGCATGGCCGTCGCACGTCGGCTGTTCAAGCCGGAGCAGTATCGCCCGGTAGACTACAATCACATTCCGACGGCGGTTTTCAGTCTGCCGAACATCGGTACAGTCGGGCTGACTGAAGAGGACGCGATCAAGGCTGGTCACGATGTGCAGGTGTTCGAAAGCCGTTTTCGGCCTATGAAGCTGACCCTGACTGACGATCAGGAACGCACCTTGATGAAACTGGTTGTGGATGCGAAAACCGACCGCGTACTGGGCTGCCATATGGTAGGGCCGGATGCGGGCGAAATCGTCCAGAGTCTGGCAATTGCCATCAAGGCTGGCGCGACCAAGCAGGTGTTCGATGACACTATCGGCGTACACCCGACTGCTGCAGAAGAGTTTGTAACCATGCGCACGCCTGCCAAACGCTAACGTCAGGCAGCGCAATACCCGGAGGTCAGGAAGAGCTCCGGGACAAGGCTTGAAAAGGACGGATCCCGACGTGAACAGAGAAAAATCATCGGCCGGAATGCGCCTGCATCTGGCCGGGCAGGATTGTGAAATCGCGCAGCACATTGATGCATTGCGGGAAAGCGAGCATCAGTTCAGAACCCTGGCTGACAACATGAGTCAGCTGGCCTGGACTGCAAGTCCTCGCGGGCAGGCCCATTGGTATAACGAGCGCTGGTACGCATACACCGGGACGTCGCTCGAGGCGATGAAGGCTCTGGGCTGGCGTTCGTTACTGCATCCCGAGCATCGCGAGCGTGTGCTGGCGCGTTTGCAGTACTGCTTTTCGACGGGCTCGATCTGGGAAGATACCTTTCCACTGCGCGGCAAGGACGGTGCCTTCAACTGGTTTCTGTCGCGTGCACTGCCCATGCGCGACGCGCAGGGCCACATCACCCACTGGCTGGGCACTCATACCGATATTACGGCTCAGGTCAGCGCTGAAGAGGCGCTGCGCGAACTCAATGAAAGTCTGGAGTTGCGCGTTGCCGAGCGCACTCGCGAGCTGGCAACTGCCAATGAATTGTTGCAGGCCGAGATCGTCGAGCGAGCAATGGCTGAAGAGGTCTTGCGCCATGCGCAAAAAATGGACGCAATTGGCCAGTTGACGGGCGGCATCGTCCACGACTTCAACAATGTGCTTTCCGGCGTGATGGGTGCTCTGGACATGATCAGGCTCCGTGTGGCGGCAGGCCGGGTGGAGGAAGTTGATCGTTATCTGGATGCTGCGACCAGTTCCGCAAATCGTGCGGCTGCGTTGACCCGGAGGCTGCTGACATTTGCTCGTCGTCAGTCGCTGAATGTCACGACAGTGGATATCAATCATATGGTCCGGTCTATGGAAGAGCTGCTGCGAGGTACGGTCGGCGCTCGCGCACAATTGCACATCGAGCTGGAGGAGGGGTTGAATTGCGTGCATACGGATGAGCATCAACTGGAAAATGCCTTGTTGAATCTGGTGATCAACGCGCGTGACGCTGTTGCGGTCGGAGGGGCGCTCCGGGTGCGCAGCCAGCTGTTAACGCTTGCCGCTCAGAAAGACGGGCTGGCACCTGGCGATTACGTAAGGCTCAGCGTAGAAGATAACGGCTGTGGAATGGCTCAAGACGTCATCGATCGGGCGTTCGACCCGTTTTTCACCACCAAGCCCGTAGGACGGGGAACGGGGTTGGGTTTGTCCATGGTCTACGGTTTCATCAAGCAGGCGGGCGGGCATGTGCAGATAAAAAGCCATGAAGGTCAGGGCACTCATGTCCACCTGCTCTTGCCTTGCGCAGTAACGGCTGTCTGAGCGTTGCTTGTCATGCCTTGTCTTTTGGCTTTTTTCCATTGGTCGTGGGTTTGTCGGGCTGGCTGAGGCCGTTCTGCAGGTTTTCCAGTGCTGCTTCCTTCTTGGTCAGCAGCATTTCCAGCATCCGGTTCTGCTGCCGAACCTCTGTCATGGCTTGTTTGAGCGTGGAGCTCTCTTCCTGCAGGCTGCCTAACCGTTCTTCCAGCAGAGCGCATTGGGTGCGGGCGTGATGCTGTTGTTCTGCCAGGGCGGCAGCCTGAGTAGTGGCCTGGTTCAGCAGGTCTTTTCGTTCGTGCCGCTCACGCAGTGTGCTGCGGTTTTCAGCCAGTAATCTCTCGTTGTCACGGTTCAGCTGTGTGATGTCTTCCTGGCGCATGGCGATGCCTTGCTGTGCCTGTCGAAGCTCCATTTGCAGTTGCTGAACCTGACCTTCGTGGCGTTGCTGTTCCTGCTCGCGCTGCTCTCTGATCGAGTCGCGATAGTGTTCCAGCGCTTCACGGGCGTGCTGATGTTTTTCCTCAAGCGAGTGGATCTGGCCGTCCTTGTCGTGCAGGCGCGACTCCAGATCCCGGTTGGCCTGAGACAGTCTGGCGTGCTCGGTCTGTGCGGTTTGCAGGTCATTTTGCGTGCGAAGCAGGGCGGCAGCCTGCTGTTCCAGAGTCTCGTTACGTTGCTGCGCATGTTCCTGCAGTTCGCTGATCTGTTGTTGAGTCGTCGCCAATTGTTGCTGCAGGGTGGCGCGATCAGCCTGATACGTGTCGCAGGCCTGATCAATGCGTTCCTGAGCCTGTTCCTGAAGACGCTGGGCAAGATGAGCTACCAGACCGCTCAACTCCTCGTTGATGTCCGGCGCTGGCGTATGCGTGGCGTCCAGCTCTTTGAGGTAGCGGTGAATCGTGGTTTTCGAGCCTGTATTACCCATTTCGATACGTACTGCATCAATGCTGGGGTTTTCACCTCTGGACAGCAGGGAAACCCTTGCTTTCTGCACCAGCGCCTTGTTTACGCCGCCCCGAGCCATGTGTCCCCCTACGATTTCGTACTGTGGTATGTACTCTGTAATTACATACTATATTATTAGGAATAATTTGCTATTTTTTGAATTAATTAACCCGGGATATTGGCGTATTATCCCGTGTCAGGCGTTGTCAGTTCATTTTTCGGCGCTTTCTCCGGTACACCGTGCAGGCTTGAACCATGAATGACGTTGATCGCTATATCGATGCCGCAACCCGTGACAACACACGCCGCAGTTATCGGGCGGCCATCGAGCATTTCGAAGTGACATGGGGCGGGTTTCTGCCGGCGACCAGCGAAAGCGTGGCGCGTTACCTGGCCAGCCATGCCGGAAAGCTATCGGTCAACACTTTGAAACTGCGCCTGTCAGCACTGGCGCAATGGCATGCCAGTCAGGGTTTTGCCGATCCCACCAAGGCGCCCATGGTGCGTAAGGTCATCAAGGGCATTCGTGCATTGCATCCGGCACAAGAGAAGCAGGCCGAGCCTTTGCAGTTGCAGGACCTGGAGAAAGTCATTGCCTGGCTGGAGATCGAGATACGTGATGCAGAGGCGCAACACGATCAGCCGCGGCTATTGCGTTGTCGTCGTGACTCGGCGCTGATCCTCTTGGGGTTCTGGCGCGGCTTTCGCAGCGACGAGCTGTGTCGCCTGCAAGTGCAGGACGTCAAGGCCATCGCCCGCTCGGGCATCAGCCTTTATCTGCCGCGCAGCAAGGGTGATCGCGATAACCTGGGCAGAACGTATCAGACGCCTGCCTTGCAGCGGCTGTGCCCGGTGCAGGCTTATATAGAGTGGATCAATTGCGCGGCGCTGGTGCGCGGTCCGGTGTTTCGGGCGGTGGATCGATGGGGTAATCTTGGTGAGGAGGGGCTGCACGCCAACAGCGTTATCCCGTTGCTGCGTCAGGCTCTCCAGCGTGCAGGCATTGCCGCCGAGCACTACACCAGTCACTCGCTACGCCGCGGCTTCGCCAGTTGGGCGCACAGCAACGGCTGGGACCTCAAGTCACTGATGTCTTATGTAGGCTGGAGGGACATCAAGTCGGCGATGCGCTACATTGACGCCGCGCCGTTCCCGGGCAACCTGGAGACAGGGAGCGGGTCGAAGGTTTCTTCTATCGATAAGCTGCCTTCATAGTGAAAAGCAATCAGTGACATCAGGTTTGCCAATGAGCGATTGTCACTGATCATGCGTAAGCTTCACTCCATCGAATTAACAACCCATCCAACCCATCAGGAGATATACCGATGCCTATCATCAACAGCCAAGTAAAACCGTTCAAGGCTACCGCGTTCAAGAACGGCGCTTTCGTTGACGTTTCGGACGCCGACTTCAAAGGCAAGTGGTCTGTCGTATTCTTCTACCCGGCCGACTTCACCTTCGTTTGCCCGACCGAGCTGGAAGACCTGGCTGACAACTACGAAGAGTTCAAGAAGCTGGGCGTCGAGATCTACAGCGTTTCGACCGACACCCACTTTGCCCACGCTGCATGGCACAACACTTCGCCTGCAATCGGCAAGATCCAGTACACCATGATCGGTGACCCGACCCTGACTATCTCGCGCAACTTCGACGTGCTGATCGAAGAAGCCGGCTTGGCAGATCGCGGTACGTTCGTGATCAACCCTGAAGGTCAGATCAAAATCGTCGAGCTGAACGACGGTGGTGTTGGCCGTGACGCTTCCGAGCTGCTGCGCAAGATCAAGGCTGCTCAGTACGTTGCTGCTCACCCGGGCGAAGTCTGCCCAGCCAAGTGGAAAGAAGGCGAAGCTACTCTGGCTCCGTCCCTGGACCTGGTTGGCAAGATCTGAGTCGCATGAATCGGCTGGGGGCGTTGAGCTCTTGAGCAAGTAAACCGCATCGCCCCAAAAAACGCCCGGGCGGTAATCGCCTGGGCGTTGTTATTTCTACCCTTTGTAAACAGGAAGCCGCCACATGTTGGACGCCAATCTTAAAGCCCAGTTGAAATCCTATCTGGAGCGGGTTACTCGCCCCATCGAGATCGTCGCGTCCCTTGATGACGGCGCGAAGTCTCAGGAAATGCTTGCACTGCTCAATGATGTGATCAGTGTCTCCAAAGATGTCACCCTGAATGACAGCGGCACCGACGCACGTACGCCGTCGTTCTCGCTGAGCAGCCCTGGCCACGATATCAGCCTGGGTTTCGCCGGTATCCCCATGGGCCACGAATTCACCTCGCTGGTCCTGGCGCTGCTGCAAGTTGGCGGTTACCCACCCAAGGTCAGTGCGGAAACCATCGAACAGGTTCGCGCTCTTCAAGGCGAATTCCATTTCGAAACCTATTTCTCGCAGTCCTGCCAGAACTGCCCGGACGTTGTCCAGGCATTGAACCTGATGGCAGTACTGAACCCTGGCATCAAGCATGTCGCTATCGACGGTGCACTGTTCCAGGACGAAGTGACTGATCGCAAGATCATGTCGGTGCCCAGCATCTATCTGAATGGCGAGCTGTTCGGTCAGGGCCGCATGGGCCTGGAAGAAATTCTCGCCAAGATCGACACCGGTGCCGGTGCGCGTCAGGCAGAAAAACTCAACGCCAAACAGGCTTTTGATGTGCTGGTAGTCGGCGGCGGCCCTGCTGGTTCGGCGGCTGCGGTCTACGCAGCCCGCAAAGGCATTCGTACCGGCGTTGCAGCCGAACGTTTCGGCGGTCAGGTGCTCGACACCATGGCCATCGAAAACTTCATTTCGGTACAGCACACCGAGGGCCCAAAACTGGCCGTTGCGCTGGAAGAGCACGTCAAGCAGTACGAAGTCGACATCATGAACCTGCAACGCGCCGACAAGCTGATTCCGGGCGCGGCCGGTGAGCTGCACGAAGTTAAATTCGCCAGCGGTGCCAGCCTCAAGGCCAAGACCGTCATTCTTGCCACCGGTGCACGCTGGAGGGAGATGAACGTACCGGGCGAACAGCAGTACCGTAACAAGGGCGTGGCTTATTGCCCGCACTGCGACGGTCCATTGTTCAAGGGCAAGCGCGTTGCCGTGATTGGTGGCGGTAACTCGGGTGTCGAGGCGGCAATCGATCTGGCGGGTATCGTGTCACACGTGACGCTGCTGGAATTCGATGTGCAACTGCGTGCCGATGCCGTCTTGCAGCGCAAACTGCACAGCCTGCCCAACGTTACCGTGATCACCAGTGCGCAAACCACTGAGGTGACCGGCGATGAGCAGAAGGTCAACGGCCTGCGTTACAAGAACCGCACCACCGGCGAAGAAATCACCGTGCCGCTGGAAGGTACCTTCGTGCAGATCGGCCTGCTGCCTAACAGCGAATGGCTCAAAGGCTCCATCGAGCTGTCGCCGCGTGGTGAGATCGTGGTCGATGCACGTGGTGAAACCTCGGTGCCGGGCATCTTCGCTGCCGGTGACGTGACGGTAACTCCGTACAAGCAGATCATCATCGCCCTGGGCGAGGGTGCCAAAGCCTCCCTGAGTGCCTTTGACCACCTGATCCGTACCTCCGCACCGGCCTGATCGGGCAGCGCTAAACAAAAAGCCCCGTGAACGATCACGGGGCTTTTTGTTGTCTGGGTGATCGTTCCCGAGCGGGAGCAATCACTCAGGGCAACCAAGGCCTCAGAGCGGGGTTGGCTGGATAATCTCTACCCAGTAGCCATCCGGGTCCTTGATGAATGCCAGGCTGTTCATGCGGCCATCGGACAGACGCTTTTGAAAGTCGACGCCCAAAGTCTCGAATCGCTCGCAGGCAACCTTCACGTCTGGTACCGAGACACAAATGTGACCAAAGCCACGCGGGTCGCTGTTGCCGTTGTGGTACGAAGCTGTCGCATCGCTCTCGGTACCGTGATTGTGGGTCAGCTCGAGAATGCCGGGGATCGATTTCATCCACTCGTTGCGGGCTTTGTCGTCTTCCGGGATCTGCGCCTTATCCACCAGTGCGAGGAAGTAGAGGCTGAATTCGGCTTCCGGGAAATCACGCTTTTCAACCAGGCTGAAGCCGAGCACGCGGGTGTAGAAATCCAGCGATTTGGTGATGTCCTTGACGCGCAGCATGGTGTGGTTGAACACAAACTGCCGAGTAGCCGCTTCAGGGTCGGCCGTAACGCCCGGTAGTGTGTTGAGTTCGTGCAAGCTCATCAATGTATCTCCAACAGAATGTACAAATAATGCCAAATGATACGGGGCAGGGCGGGCAGTGCCAAACCTTCGTTCGGATAACGTCGCTTCGGTCTTGCTCGATGCCGGCAACAGGCTCAGAATTTCCGGTCAACTGTTCTGGCGGCCTGACCATGATCCTTTCGCAATACCGATGCTCCTTGCCAGTTCTGTGCCTGTTCCTGCTGCTGGGCGCCGCACAGACTCACGCCGCCGACGCAATGATCATCTGGCCCGCAGGCTGGGAGGTAGAGTCGCTGCCGACCGAGTCGGGCAAGCCCGTGCAACCGTCCGTGCAAGTCAGACAGCGCGCGGTGAAAAACGATCAAAGTGGAAACCCGCTGATGGTCATGGAGCTGACTCAGACACGCCTGACGCCCGGGCATGAGGTTAATGTCCCGGGTGTACTGCTGGAGATGCGCAAGTCGGTTCAGGTCAATTTTGCCCGCAGCGGCCTGCAGAGCGTCTGCACGCATGTGCGTGAGAGCCGGCTCAGCGTCGTGCCTGCACTGGAAACCACCTGCACGATCACCCAGAACGGCGTACATGTATTGACCCAGACACTGGTAGCGGCTGCCAGTAAAGAGATGGCCTGGTCGCTTTCCTACGCGGGATCGGCAGATGGGTACACGGCCAACAAGGAAGAGGCGTTGCGTATCCGCGAGAGTTTGCGTCTGGACGATGCGCAGTGATACCTGCTTTTTCGCAGACAAAAAGAAGCCCGCCGAGGCGGGCATGGGGCGCTATTCCTTTAGCGGTCTTCATCATCCGAGAATCCATGTGAAAAAAGTGTGAAGCTGCGCGGTGTCGGCCATCCGCCGATTTTCGATCCGGCGAAGCACGCAGTAACAAATTCTCTTATCGCTCATTAGACCGAATAAACTGAACAATTACTCTACACATTTCAGCAACTGTTCAGGTTTGTAACTGTGCGCTGAATCGAATAATCGATGAATTTTTATTGGCGTCATTATTTCAACGGTATTAATACCTGACGCGCTGGAAGTACATGTACCGAGCAGTTCACTTAATCATGTATATGAATGTCAGCGGCGGGCAGACAGTCAACTGTGTATGGGCGTTTGATCAGGCAGATGCAGTGTGCAGGCGCTCAGTTGACGTACGGGTAGATAAAAAAAGCCCTGCAAGTGCAGGGCTTCAATTGACAAAGTTTTAATCAGGCGCGAAGCCACGAATCAACAGTGTCTACACCGTACTGCTCTTTCCACGCTTTGAGACCGCGGTGGTTACCACCCTTGGTTTCAATCAGCTCACCGGTGTGGGGGTTCTGGTAAACCTTGACCACGCGTGCACGACGACGCTTTGGTCCGGCGGGTGCGACCAGCGACGTGGCGCTTGAAGGATCAAGGATTGCGATGATGTCACGCAGGCTTTTGCCGTAGGTGCCCATCAGGTCCTGGAGCTTTTGCTCGAACTCGATTTCCTTCTTCAACCCGGCGTCATTCTTCAAGGATTCCAGCTGTGCAAGCTGTTCTTGAAGGGCTTTCTCTGCTGCTCGAAACTCGGCAAGTCTGGACAAGTAATACACTCCAACAATGTAATGGCTGTTGTCAGCCCTATAAAGCGATGAGACAAAACTGATTGGCCGATTCGCTCACTCGATGCTGCCCTGTACCTGCGGTTTCTATGCTGAAACATGGCCTTTGCGGCTTGTCATTGCGCAGACAGAGGATAGTTATAACTCAGTAGCCCGCAAATGATGCACCTTTTTTTTCAGTTAGAAAATAGCCTTTTTCAAATTCGTTAAATAGTCGTGGTGGAGGGTGTTGGATATAGGCGATGAAACCGGCGTTATCAGGCGAGCTGTTGTGTAAGTTATTTCCGACATTAGTCGCAGATGGAAAACGAGCCATGCGACACTGGACGGCTTAAAAGGAGAAACATCTGACAGACATGAAGGCTGGCGGATGCGGAAAGAGCAGAAGTGTCTGAAGGCAGCGGATGAAAGGGCGTGTAGCGGCATAAAAGATGGCCCTTGGCCTGCCTTTTTTTGCCTTTCTGACCCTACAGTCCCTGTTGCAGCACCGGGTCGTCGGGGTTCTGCTGCTCGAGCTCTGCCAGCAGAATCTGCACGTTTTGCAACTGACCATTTTCTTTCCAGTATTGAATCAGCAGCACTCTGGCCTTTCGGTTCGCAGGCTGGCTCTGAACAATCTGCGTCAACTGCCTCTGCGCCGCCTCAAGCTCGTGCAACGAATGCAGGGCAACCGCCAGGTCATAGCGATAGTCGGTGTTATCAGGCGCCAGCTCTGTAGCCTTTGCCAGGCTGAGCACAGCAAACTCTGCCTGCCCGTGGTTAAGCAGCCACATGCCCAGCGCGTGCTGAAGCATGGATGAACCAGGATTATGTTCCAGCAACTGTGCAAAAAGGCTGCGTGCCTGCTCGGCCTGGCCCTTGCGGTCCAGCAGCTCGATGTGCGCCAGCGCCGCTTCGATATTGCCCGGGTCCAGTGCTGTGGCCCTCTGCAGCGCGGCGACTGCCGGCTCCAGGTCGCCGGTCTGCAGGTACAGTCTGGCCAGTTGCAACTGATTTTGTGCGTTTTGCGGCTGGCTCTTTAGCGACTCCTGAAACGCCTCGGCACTTTGCTGCAGCACGGCAAAGTACAGGCCCAGCTCATCAGGTGACAGGCCGAGCAGGGCACTGGTGGCGCGGAATCTGACGGATTGTTCGTCGTCGTTCAGTAATGGGCCCAGCAGCAGGCTGCGCTGGCTGTTGGAGACCAGTCTGACGCTGACATCGATAGCCTCTTCGCGCACCTTGGCGGATCTGTCACCCAGCGCGGCATCAAGCAATTTGAGGGCCTGAGGGCTGGGGTAGTCGCTCAATTCGGCGAGCAGGTTGATGCGCTGTTCGTCAGACAGGTCGGTTCGTGCCAGTTGTTGGTACAGCACGCGTGCAGCGCCGGGCTTGCCGTCGTGTGCCTGTTCCAGTGCCTGAGCGTAGGTGTGGCTCAACCTGGCGGGAGCTGTCTGAACAGGCAAGCGCCACCACCAGAAAGCCAGTGATAGCGCCAGCATTGCCGCAGCCGCTGCGCCGATCAGCCAGCGATGTCGAGTAGTGGGTTGAGGCGATAACCCCTTGGTAGAAAGTCTGGGCATATCGATTTCCAATGCTTGACGGGTTGCAGCTTCGGGGAGTGGGTGGCAGCTGTCAAACGACAATCATGATGCCGTCGGCGTTCGGACAAAAAAAGCCCCGCGTCCTGAAGGGGCGCGGGGCGGGTTTACGGCCTGTTGGCGTATCAGGCCTGAGGTTGCCAGCCGCCACCCAGTGCCTTGTAAATGGCCACGATGCCGCGGTACAGCTCGATTTCTGCCTGTGCCTGAGAGTCTTCGGCCGCCAGACGCTCGCGCTCGGCATCCAGCAGGACCAGGAAGTCCGCTGTGCCTTCGCGGTACTGCACTGACGCCAGCCTGGCTGCGGAACGACTCGCATCGCTTTGGCGCATCAGCGAAACCAGCCGTTGCTGGCGTTTGTCGTAATCGCTGAAGGCGTTCTCCGACTCCTCCAGAGCGAGCAATACCTGCTGCTCATAGTTGGCCAGCGCGCCCTCGGCATCTGCATCGGCGCTGCGAATCTGCGCCCGGACGCTGCCCAGATCGAAAGCCGCCCAGGTGATGCTGGGGCCGAGTGACCATGACGAACCGATCTGCGACCCGCGGCCAGCGGTAAAGCCCAGGAAGCCGCTCAGACTGACCCGCGGAAACAGATCGGCGGTCGCCACGCCGATGCGTGCGGTCGAGGCGGCCAGTTGGCGTTCAGCGGCGCGGATGTCGGGCCGATTGCGCAGCACCTGTGTCGGATCGCCAATCGGCAGAGCCTTGGCGATAGCAGGCAGTTTGCTCGGGCTCAGGTCGACGCTGAGGTTTTCCGGGCGCTCGCCCAGCAACGTGGCGATACGATTGCGTTGGCGAACCTGTTCGGCCTGCAACTGCGGCACGGTCGCTTCAACGGCTGCCAGTCGTGCCTCGGCACGCACCACGTCCAGTTCATTGCCCACGCCGGCATCACGCAACTGGGTGGTCACGTCCTGAGAGCTCTGCTGGTTTTTCAGGTTGTCGCGGGCAATGGCTTCACGCAGCTGTGCGCCGCGTAGCTGCCCGTAGGCGTCGACCACCTCGGCAATCAGAGTCACCTGAAGCTGATACAGGTTGGCTTCGGCGGCTTCCTGATCGGCATTGCTGGCTTCCAGTTGGCGCTGAATACGTCCGAACAGGTCGACCTCCCAGGCCATGTCCAGGCCAAGGTCATACCGCTCGCTATTGACGCGCCGCTCAGTAACACCAGGTTGCTGACCCTTGCCCAGGTCACTGCTGGCCCGGCTGGTGATCACCGGCATGGCGTCGTTGGCAACGTCATCGCGAATCGCCCGTGCGGCTTTCAGGCGGGCAAAGGCAACACGCAGATCGCGGTTGCCGTCCAGCGACCTGGCTACCAGTTTATTGAGGGTAGGGTCCTCAAACTGCTGCCACCAGACGGTGTCCACTTTGCCGCGGTCATAGTTGCCCTGAGCTGCGGACGCCAGTTGTGCTGGCGCCGTAACCGGTGCCTTGTAGTCCGGGCCGACGGCGCAGGCCGCCAGCGCCATGACCAGCAGGCTCGGGAGGAAAAGTTTGAACGCGCTCATCAATGCATCTCCGCAGGCAGGTTTTGCAGTCTTTGTGCCCTGGCGGCCTTGCGGGCGTCCTGGCGTTCGACGTAATTACGGATAAGCACGTAGAACACCGGCGTCAGCAGCAGGCCGAAGAACGTGACCCCCAGCATCCCGGAGAACACGGCGACCCCCATGGCATGGCGCATTTCCGCACCTGCACCGCTGGAAAGCACCAGTGGTACGACGCCCATGATGAACGCGAAGGACGTCATCAGAATCGGACGCAGGCGCAGTCGGCATGCCTCCAGCACTGCATCCAGCGGGCTCATTCCCTCGGCCTGTTTGTCCTTGGCGAACTCGACGATCAGAATCGCGTTCTTGCACGCCAGGCCCACCAGTACGATCAGCCCGATCTGGGTGAAGATGTTGTTATCGCTACCGGCAATCATCACCCCGGCAATCGCCGAGAGCAGGGTCATTGGTACGATCAGGATTACCGCCAGCGGCAGGCTCCAGCTTTCGTATTGAGCCGCCAGTACCAAAAATGCCAGCAGAACACACAGCGGGAAGACGAACAGCGCCGTGTTGCCTGAAAGAATCTGTTGGTACGTAAGGTCAGTCCACTCGTAAACCATGCCGTTGGGCAGCTCTTCACGCAGCAGTTTCTCGACCGCCGCTTGAGCCTGACCAGAGCTGAAGCCAGGACCGGCAGCACCGTTGATTTCTGCCGTGATGAAGCCGTTGTAGTGCATTACGCGGTCGGGACCTGCGGTGTCACTGACTTTGACGAAGGTTGCCAGTGGGATCATTTCTCCCAGATTGTTGCGCACCTTGAGCTGACCGATCTGGTCGGCATCCTGACGGAACTGCTGCTCTGCCTGGACATTGACCTGATACGTGCGGCCAAAACGGTTGAAGTCGTTGGCATACAGCGAGCCCAGATAAACCTGCAGGGTGTCAAAGATGTCGCTGACCGCAACGCCATGCGTCTTGGCCTTCTCGCGGTCGATGGCGGCATCCACCTGCGGCACGTTCACGGTATAGCTGGTGAACAACCCGGCCAGTTCCGGCACGCTGCGGCTCTTGGCAATGATGTTCTGGGTTTCCTTGTACAACTCGTCGTAACCCAGGTTGCCACGGTCCTCTATCTGCAGGCGGAAACCGCCGATGGTGCCCAGCCCCTGTACCGGAGGTGGCGGGAAGATCGCCATGTATGCTTCCTGGATCGACGCGAACTGGCCGTTCAGGGCGCCGGCAATGGCGTTGGCTGACAGACTGGGGTCCTTGCGCTCCTCAAACGGTTTGAGGGCGACGAATACCACACCGTTGTTCGGGCTGTTGGTAAAGCCGTTGATCGACAGGCCGGGGAAGGCAATCGCGTTTTCCACGCCCGGCTGTTTAAGTGCCAGCTCGGACATGCGCTTGATGACGTCTTCGGTACGGTCGAGGCTGGCAGCGTCCGGCAGCTGGGCAAAGGCCACCAGGTACTGCTTGTCCTGGCTGGGTACAAAACCGGTCGGCGTGCTGGCGAAACCCAGCCAGGTCAGGACCATCAGGCCTGCATACACCAACAGTGCGATACCACTGCTGCGAATAACCCGGGCGACGGTGCCGACGTAGCCATGGCTGGCTTTTTCGAAGAAACGGTTGAACGGGCGGAACAGCCAGCCGCCAAGGATTCTGTCGAGGAAACGCGAGAAACGATCCTTGGGCGCATCGTGGCCTTTGAGCAGTACCGCGGCCAGCGCAGGCGACAGGGTCAGCGAGTTGAAGGCCGAAATCACTGTCGAGATGGCGATGGTCAGTGCGAACTGCTTGTAGAACTGCCCGGTCAGGCCGGAAATGAACGCTGCCGGTACGAACACCGCACATAGCACCAGTGCAGTGGCGATGATCGGCCCGGTCACTTCGGCCATGGCCTTGTGCGTGGCCTGGACCGGTTCAAGCCCCAGCTCGATGTTTCGTTCGACGTTCTCCACCACCACGATGGCGTCGTCCACCACGATGCCGATTGCCAGCACCAGCCCGAACAATGACAGTGCGTTCAGAGAGAAGCCGAACATGTGCATGACAGCAAAGGTGCCGATCAGCGAGACCGGTACGGCCACCAGCGGGATAATCGAAGCGCGCCAGGTCTGCAGGAACAGGATCACCACCAGCACGACCAGGATCAGTGCTTCAAACAGGGTGTGAATCACCGCCTCGATGGAGCCGCGCACGAAGATCGTCGGGTCATAGACGATGCTGTAGTCCATGCCTTCCGGGAAGCTCTTTTTCAGCTCGGCCATTCTGGCCCGTACATCGTTGGAGATGTCGATGGCGTTGGAGCCGGGCCGCTGGAAAATAGGGATGGCCACGGCGGGCTGGTTGTTCAGCAGCGAGCGCAGCGCATACTGGCTGGAGCCCAGCTCGATGCGTGCAACGTCCTTCAGACGAGTGATTTCGCCGTCAGCGCCTGCACGAACCACAACGTTTTCGAACTCCTCCTCGGTGACCAGACGGCCCTGGGTGTTGACCGACATCTGAAAGCTGGTGGCATTCGGCGAGGGCGGGGAGCCCAGCTGACCTGCGGCAACCTGACGGTTCTGCTCGCGAATTGCATTGACCACATCGGTGGCGGTCAGGTTGCGTGAGGCAGTCTTGTTCGGGTCCAGCCAGACCCGCAGCGAATAGTCGCCCATACCGAACAGTTGCACGTCACCGACACCGCCCAGTCGCGCGAGCTCATCCTTGATGTTGAGCACTGCGTAGTTGGACAGGTACAGCATGTCGTAGCGCTGGTCCGGCGAGGTCAAGTGCACAACCATGGTCAGGTCGGGGGAGGCCTTGTCCACGGTAATGCCGATGCGCGTCACTTCTTCCGGCAGCTTGGGCTCGGTACGCGTCACACGGTTCTGCACCTGCACCTGCGCGTTGTCCAGTTCAGTGCCCAGCGCAAAGGTGATGGTCAGGGTCAGCTTGCCGTCGGCAGTGGCCTGGGACGACATATAGAGCATGCCTTCCACACCGGTGATGGCCTGTTCCAGTGGCGAGGCTACGGTTTCGCCGATCACCTTGGGATTGGCGCCGGGAAAGTTGGCGCGCACGACTACTGTGGGCGGCACTACTTCCGGGTATTCACTGATCGGCAGCTGGAACAGTGAGATAGCACCGGCGATCAGGATCAGCAGCGACAGCACTGCGGCAAAGATCGGCCGGGAAATAAAGAATTTGGAGAAGTTCATCGGACAAGTCCCTTAGCCGCGCGGCGCAGTGGCGCTGGCGATTTTGACGGCCGCTTTGGGCGCCACTTGTGGCAGGTTGCTGGCTTCGAGGGCCTGGCGTTGTTTGAGCAATGCTGCGAGGGTGTCGGCGCTGGCCATCGGTGTCACCTCAGGGTCCACAGGCTGGCCGGGACGCACGCGTTGCAAGCCTTTGACGACGATGGTGTCGTCCTTGCCCAGACCGTTACGCACAATGCGCAGACCTTCGATTTTCGGGCCCAGTTCGACAGCCCGATAGGCAGGTTTGTTGTCCTTGTCCATCACCAGCACAAACTTCTTGCCCAGGTCGGTGCCCACTGCTTCGTCATTGATCAGCACCGCCGAGTAAGTGCCACTGCCCACCAGTTTCAGACGGGCATACAGGCCGGGGGTGAAATCACCGTCGGCGTTATCGAACACCGCACGACCGCGAATGGTGCCGGTCCTGGGGTTGACCTGGTTGTCGACAAAGTTCATCTGGCCCAGGTGCGGGTTGCCGGTTTCGTTGGACAGGCCCAGGTACACCGGAGTGGTCTGGCCGCGTTGGCCTTTACGGGCCAGTTCGGTGTACTTGAGGAACACGCGTTCGTCTGCGTCGAAGTAGGCGTAGACCTTGTCGGTGGAGACCACGCTGGTCAGCGCGGTGACATCTGCGGTCACAATGTTGCCGGCGGTGATCTCTGCGCGACTGACACGACCTGTAATCGGTGCAGTAACACGGGTAAAACTGAGGTTCAGTCGAGCCAGATCCAGCTGCGCCTGAATGGCCGCGACACCGGCCTTGGCTTCCTGCGCCGAGGTGGTGCGCGAGTCGGCCAGCTCGGCGGAAATCGCGTTGTTGGTACGCAGACGCTCGCCGCGCTGGGCTTCATTGTCACTGCGCAGTGCGACGGCACGGGCCTGTTGCAGTTGCGCCTCAAGACGACGAACTTCGGACTGGAACGGACGCGGGTCAATCTGGAACAGCAGATCGCCTTTTTTGACCAGCGAACCGTCGGTGAACGCTACCTGATCGATCTGACCAGACACCCTTGGACGTACCTCGACGGTTTCCGGTGCTTCAAGACGACCCGTGAATTCATCCCATTCGTTGATCGGCTGCTCCAGCACCTTGGCCACGCTGACCTTGGCTGCGCCAGGCGCACTGGTGGCTTCCGGCGCGCGGCCGCAAGCACTGATAACGATAAGGGCGAGGGCGGTGAGGGGGTAGCGCAGATGGCTGAGTGTCTGGTGCATGGGAAGTTCCGCCGATAGTAAGGAATGGGCGGATTCTGTTGCGCACAGGGTGTTATTAACGAATCGAATAAACCGAAGGTTACTATCACTGGCAATGATGAGTACCCATAGGTCTTCGAAAACCTGCCTCCGGGTGACCCGCAAGGTGGATGGTGGCCAGGCATTCGGGGCTGAGAATGCTCCGCTTATGGCGAGCCAAAAAGCTCATGTCATATTGCTATCTCTTCGATCAATCTTTGCAATCGCCGCCGCTATCAAGTTGTCCAGCGAACAGTCGATCCTTGAGTATTACGATAAATCCCGAGGAAAAGTTTGATGAAGTCGACATGGCTGGACAATTTGAAGGTCAGCAAAAAGCTGAGTATAGGCTTCGGTCTGATACTACTGGGCGTGCTGACGGTCACCGCGATCGGCTACCTCAGCACCAACCTGCTGATCGAGCGGCTGGGCAAGGCAGCCAAAGTTTCTGAAGTAAAGGCCGATGCGCTAAGCCTCAGGATCGCTGCGCAGGCCTATACTGCCAAGCCTGACGCGAGCAATTCGCAGGGCTACACGGTCGCTCTGGACAACCTGGGCAAGACCATCGAGGACGGCCTGAAGCTTCTGACTGTTCCGGCCAATGCCGATATTCTCAGAGGTATTCGCGATCAGGTGGGTGGCTTGAGACAAACGTTCAGTCAGTTGGTCGATAATAATCGGCAAATTGATCAGGCCATGCAGCCGTTGATCACCATTTCCGAGCAGGTGAGCGGAAGCTTCGAGACACTCCTGCAAAAGACCTTCGACGACGTTTCCCGCTCGCTGGATCAAAGCGGTATCGACCAGGTAAAGATTGCCGGCGACCTGCGCAATGGCATGACCAGTTTTCGCCTGGTGTTTCGCCGTTATATCAGTATCCCGACCGCTGAAAACAGGCAGATCACCTTCGATGCTGCCGACTCACTGATCGCTCAGGTGAGCAGTGCGCGCAACCAATTGCCGAACAAGGCCGGCCCGGCAGTGGATGAGGCGCTCAGGGCACTGCAACAGTACAAATCGTTGATGGTCTCCATCTCGCAACTGATGCAACAGAGCGATCAGATTCGCGACAGCCTTCGCCAGCAGTCAATGGACATCGTCACCAGTACCGAAAAGCTGATGGCGGGCCAGGTGGTCAGTGCCAATAAAGAAAAAGACAGCGCGGTCACCCAGTTGCTCATGGTGGCGGTGATCGTATTGCTGCTGGGCATCTTCGCGGCGATCCTGATTACCCGTCAGATTACTCGTCCGCTCGATTCCACGGTGATCGCTGCGCGTCGAATTGCCGACGGCGATCTGACCAATGACCTCAGCACCACTCGCCAGGATGAGCTGGGCCTGCTGCAAAACACCATGCACCAGATGACCGTATCGTTGCGCACCCTGATTGGCGGTATCAGTAATGGTGTGACACAGATCGCCACGGCGGCCGAGGAGCTTTCAGCCGTCAGCGAGCAGACCAGCGCGGGCGTCACTCAGCAGAAACTGGAAGTCGATCAGGTAGCGACCGCCATGAATCAGATGGCGTCTACCGTTCAGGAAGTGGCGCAGAACACTGAAGATGCATCGCAGGCCGCCAGACAGGCCAGTGATCGTGCTGCTCATGGCAGCAGCGTGGTGCAACACGCCACGCGTGAAATCAGCCAGCTTGCCGGTGAAGTGGGGCAACTGGGCGAGGCCATGCAGCGCCTGATTCAGGACAGTGACAAGATTGGCGGTGTAATCGATGTGATCAAGGCGGTCGCAGAACAAACCAACCTGTTGGCCCTCAACGCGGCGATCGAAGCCGCACGTGCGGGTGAGCAGGGGCGTGGCTTTGCCGTGGTGGCCGATGAGGTGCGCTCGCTGGCTCAGCGTACACAGTCATCCACGACTGAAATCGAGGCGCTGATAAAGTCCTTGCAGGATGGCACCGGCGCGGCATCGGAGCTGATGAATGCCAGCCGTCAACGTACCGAAGGCACAGTGGCGCTGGCGCGGCAGGCCGAAGAATCGCTGCTTGAAATCACTCATTCGATTGGGACCATCGAACAGATGAGCCAACAGATTTCTGCTGCCGCTGAAGAGCAGAGCGCCGTCACCGACGAAATCAATCGCAGTTTCATCAGCGTGCGGGACATCGCCGATCAGTCGGCCACGGCCACTGAGCAGAGCGCGGCGTCTACCGTGGAACTGGCGCGCCTGGGCAGCAACCTGCAAGGCATGGTTGCGCGCTTCCGGATCTGATTGCAGCCACTTTCAAAAAGTCGCGAGGCCCAAAAGTCTCACCCTGCAAAAAGAGCAGCGCTGGCAATCAGCGCTGCTCCACCAACTGCAAAAACCTTCGGGTTCGCTCGTTTTGCGGATTCAGCAGAATTTCGCCCGGGGTGCCGTCTGCCACGATGCGGCCGCCCTCCATGAACAGCACTCGGTCAGCGATGTCCTGAGCGAATTTCATCTCGTGGGTAACCAGTAACATGGTCATCTGAAATTCGTGGGCAATCGAGCGAATCACCGACAGCACCTCGCCGACCAGCTCCGGGTCGAGCGCCGAGGTAACTTCATCGAACAACATGACCTGCGGGCGCATGGCCAGAGCTCTGGCAATCGCTACACGTTGTTGCTGACCACCGGAAAGCTGGCTCGGATAGGCATCGGCCTTGTGTGCAAGCCCGACCAGCCCCAGGTATTGATGCGCGCGTTCAAGGGCCTCTTCGCGAGGCAGTCTGAGTACCCGTAACGGCGCTTCGGTGACATTTTCCTGCACGGTGAGGTGAGGGAACAGGTTGAACTGCTGGAACACCATGCCAACCCGATGCTCTACCGGGGCTCTGCGTGAGCCAGGCCATTGCCATTGGACCTTGCGCGCCGGCACGGTTTTGCCAGCGACCTCAATACTGCCTTGCTGGTAGGTTTCCAGGCCCTTGATGAGACGCAGTACGGTTGATTTTCCCGAGCCGCTGGGACCGATCAATGCGACTTTCTGGCCTTGAGGAATGCTCAGGTCGAGGTGATTGATGATCCGGTTACGGGCGAAGTCCTTGACCACTTGTTTCAACTGTATCTGCGCGGCAGTGACAGACGGGATTGCGGTGTGTGCAAGATCAGACATGGCTGCGCCTTTCCAGGTATTTGAACAGCAACGAGGTCGGCACACTGATCGCTAGAAACATCAGCGCCATTACCGTGTACGGTTCGTTGTAACGGTAGGTCATGCCAGCGATCTGCTTGGCAGCCTGAAACAGTTCGGGGATGGTGATCACCGCCAGCAGCGGCGTTTCCTTGAACATGCCGATCAGGTAATTGCCGAGCACCGGCAGCATGGGTTTCAACGCCTGCGGCAGGATAATGCGCCGCCAGGTGTCGCTACGACTGAAGTCCAGCGCGCGTGCGGCTTCCCATTGCCCGGCAGGGATGTCATCGATGGCACCGCGATACGCTTCGGCAATGTAAGCCGCGTAATAGCAGCCAAGGCCGATCACGCCAGTGGTGATCGCCGGGAAGGTGATGCCCGCCAGCGGCAGCGCAAAGAACAGCACATACAGCTGGACCATCAGCGGCGTATTACGAAAAAAGCTCAGGTAGCCTTTGCTCAGGCGATGCACGACGGTTATCTGCGAGCGCAATGTCAGGGCCAGGATCAGACCGAGCAACACTGCGAGCAAGAACCCAAGCACCACGACCTGCACGGTCACCAGCAAGCCCTGAAACAGCTCCGGCAGAATCGACCAGGCGAATGCGATATCAAACTCCATCGTTCATCCCCTTGCCGTGCGCCACGCGGTGGCGTGCTGCTCATAACGCTTGACCAGCCAGCTCAATGGCCAGGTCATCACGAAGTAGCAGACCAGCACGATGCTCCAGATCAGCGTTTGCTGGCCCAGCGTGGTTATCAATTGACTGCCGGTAAAGGTCAGGTCGGTGAGGGTAATGAGGGAAACCAGTGAGGTGGTTTTCAGCAGCTCGACCAATTGGTTGCCCGTCGGCGGGATCATGAACGGCAGGGCCTGCGGCAGAATGATTCGCCGAAACGCGCTTATCGGCCCGAAATCCAGCGCACGCACAGCGTCACGTTGACGCTGGCTGACGTTGATCAGTGCCGAGCGAATGATTTCCGCGCCATACGCCGAAAACGTCAGCCCCAGCCCCAGCACACCCGTGGTCATGGGTGACAGGCGAATGCCGAACAGCGGCAGGATGAAGAACAGATAAAACAGCAACACCAATGCCGAGATGCCACGCAGCACTTCGACATATACCGTGGCGAACCAGCGTAACGCCCTGAATGGCGACAGGCGCATCAGGGCGATTACAAACGAGAGCACCAGCACCAGCACCAGCAGTTCAGCAAGCACAGTGATCTGCAGGGTGATCCAGGCGCCGTGGGCCAGTTGTCTGGCAATGAAACCTGCGGTTTCCAGTGTTGCAGCATCAACAGGCATGGCCGTACTCGTGTGGGTCAGGGCCGTTTACTGCGCGCCCTTGCGGGACGGGGCAGATCATGGGTTGCAGCGTTGGGCTGCGGTGATGGCCGGGTCAGCCAGTTCGTTTTCGGTGTAGCCGTACTTCTGCAGGATTTTCAGCAGCTCGCCCGACGCCCGGAGTTTGGCCAGTTGTTCGTTGAAAGCCTGTTCGAAGGCCGGATCGTTTTTTGGCAGGCCGTAGGCGTGGTAATTCCAGCCCGGTTTGCCACTGGCGTCCGGAATCTGCTCGAAAGGCAAGGCGCGCTCGATGTCCGGACTGTTGGCTTTCTTGATCAGACTGATGACTTCGGCATCCGGGAAATACACCACGTCCACGCGACCCGCCTGCAAGGCGGCCAATGCCTCGGTGTCCTTGTCGAACAACACCACGTTGCCGTTGGCGATACCGCTGTCTTTGGCTTCCTGAACCTGATTGCTGCCAGGTTGCGTGGCCAGGCGCACCTTGGCGTTGCTGGCGACGTCCTTGAGGCTGTGCAGGTTCAGCGGGTTGCCGGTTTTGACAATGAACGCACCGCCGGATCGCGTCACCGGGTTGGAGAACGCGATGACCTTGCAGCGATTCGGATTGATGAACAGGCCTGCACCGATCAAGTCGAAACGACCTGCTGCCAGACCCGGCACCAGCGAACCGAAGTCAGTGATGGGCGTCTCGATCTGCTTGATGCCCAGCGGTTCGAGAATCGCACGCAGTATCTCTACGTTGGCCCCGGTCGCTTTGCCATCGGTGCCGATGTAGGCATAGGGCTGTTCGTTGGCGATGCCAGCGGTCAAGCCGTCAGTGCGGCCTTTTTCCAGCAGTCCGGCCAGGGCGGGAAACGAAATAACGGCATTCAGCAACAGCGCTGAACCCATCAGGGCTGGGAACGACAGGGGGTTGATGCCTTTCATTGCGGGTGCTCGAAGTAGGGGGATAGGGGCTTCTTGCTGATGCGGCCTGAACATGCGAGTCAGGTGCGCAACTTGGCCTGGTCTTGCCTGCATCCTGCTTCGGCAACGTTTGGTGCATAAGATGAAACTCTATAGCTATTAAAAAGATAATTTAAATATCGATAAGGAATATGCATATGCGCAGTCGCCGACGCCATGGACTCCAAACGTCGTGCGACCAATTGATGTAAGCCCAGGTATTTGTCAGTGCATCCCTGTTTGTAACTCCAGACGCCGGCCAGGTATCGCAGCAATCAACTCCTGGGTGTAAGCCGCTTCAGGTCTGGCAAAAACATCCTCGGCCAGACCCTGCTCGACGGTCTTGCCATGCTTGAGCACCAGTACCTGGTGGGCAACGCTGGCGACTACTGCAAGGTCGTGGGACACCAGCACGTAGGCGATGCCGGATTCGGATTGCAGTTCGACCAGCAAGTCGAGAATCTGCGCCTGCACCGATACGTCCAGCGCCGAAACCGGCTCGTCGAGTAGCAGCAGATCCGGTTGCAGGGCCAGCGCTCTGGCAATCGCTACGCGCTGACGCTGGCCACCGGAAAGCTCACGGGGCAGCCGGTCCAGATACGCTATGGGCAAGTGCACTCTCTCGATCAACTGTCGCGCGGCCTGCTCCAGTTCGCGGCCTTTGAGCAGGCCGAACGAGACCAGTGGCTCGACGATGCTTTCGAATAGCGTGAAGCGTGGATCGAGGGCTGCGAAAGGGTTTTGCTGGACCAGCTGGATGCGCCGCCGTAGCGGTCTGAACTCGCGCCAGCCCAGGTCGGTGACATCCTGGCCGTCCAGCAAAACTCGCCCGTGCGTGGGTTTTTCCAGGCCCAGAGCAATGCGCAGCGCAGTACTTTTGCCAGAACCGGACTCGCCGACGATGGCCAGGGTCTGGCCGGGATAAACCTTAAAGTTGACGTCCTGCAAAGCCTGGAAGTCTGTGTCTTCACCTTTCACGTAGGGCAGGCGATAGGTCTTGCCGATGTTGCTCAGGGTCAGCAGAGGTGTGTCGCTGTTCGCGACCGGGCGCACTGTTGCCGGGCTCTTGCGCTGGCCGAAAGCCGGTGCTGCCGCGATCAGTGCGCGGGTATAGGTATGGCGCGGTGTGATGAGTATCTGTTGCGGCGGGCCTTGTTCGACCAACTCGCCCTTGTTCATTACCAGCACACGGTCAGCACGATCGGCAGCCACGCCAAGATCGTGGGTAATGATCAGCAGGGAAATGCCACGCTCGGCCACCAGACGTTGCAGGTGATCGAGGATCTTGCGTTGCACTGTCACGTCCAGAGCGCTGGTGGGCTCATCGGCGATGATCAGGCGCGGATTGCCCGCCAGCGCGATGGCGATCAGCACGCGCTGGCGCATGCCACCGGACAGTTCGTGCGGATACTGGCGGGCGCGCAATACCGGCTTGTCCAGACCGACCTGCTGCAGTAATTCCAGCACATCGGCATCCACTGCCGGGTAACGCCGGCCGTGGGCTTGAATCAGTGCTTCGGCAATTTGCCGGCCGATGCGCAGGGTAGGGTTGAGGCCGACCATCGGGTCTTGCGGCACCAGACCGATCACGCTGCCGCGAACCCGACGTTTTTCTCGCTCGGAAGCTTGGCTCAGGTCGTGACCATCGACGTGCAGCTCGCCGCCTGTGATGGTCGCGTTGTCTGGTAACAGGCCGAGTATGGCGTTGGCCAGGGTCGACTTGCCGGACCCGGATTCACCGACAATTGCCACGGTTTCGCCCCTGGCCACCTGAAACGAGACGCCGCGCACGGCCTGGTTGGTCTGGCCGTCGAAACGGTAGGCGACACTCAGATGACGAATGTCGATCAGTTGGGCGGTATCGGTCATCGTTGAGTCTCTTCCAGAGTGCGGGCGATGTGGTTGAAGCTGAACACTACGCCAACCACGAACAGGCCCGGCAGCAGCGACACCCAGGGCGCGGTCATCAGGAAGTGACGACCATTGGCGATCAGCGTGCCCCATTCGGCAGCCGGTGGTTCGGCACCAAAGCCGAGGAAACTCAGCCCGGCAGTCGCCAGAATCGCTGCACCGAAATCCAGTGTGGCAAGCACCGCCACCGGGCCCCAGGCGTTGGGCAGGATGTGGCGCAGCAGGGTTCGCGTCCAGCTTGCACCGCCCAGCCGCGCGGCCTCGACGTAAGGCAGGGTCTTGACGCGCAATACTTCGGCGCGGGTGGTGCGCGCGAATCCGGGGATGATCCCCACACCGACCGCAATGGCCACCGGAAGGGTGCCGAAACCGATGGCGGTGACAATCGCCAGCGCCAGTAACAGGCCGGGCAGGGCCAGCAATACATCGATCAGGCGCATGATCACTGCATCGATGCGCCCGCCTGCAAAACCGGAAATCACCCCCAGGCTCAGGCCACCGGCCATGGCGATGCCCACCGCCAGCAATGCGGCTTGTACCGACAGGCTCGATCCGTGTACCACGCGGGTGTAGAGATCACGGCCCAGTTCATCGGTGCCGAACCAGTGCGCGGCATTTGGCGCGGTGAGCTTTTCGCTGGGCGAGGTGGCGTAAGGCGCGTAGCTGCTCAGCAGGTTGGGTGCCAGCGCGGCCAGTAATGCAAAGGCGACCATTGCCACCGCGAGCAGAAACCCCGGACGACGCAGCAGGGGCTTGGCGGCCTCTACGGCGCGACTCAGGTTGCTACGCCGCCGCCATTGCGCGGCGGGGGCGGTTTTGCCGGAAAGGCTTTGACTGGAATCAACAAGGCGGGTCAGGCGCGCAAGGCGGTTGTCGAAGATAGTCATGGCGTCAGGAGACCTTTGGCGTGTGGGCGATGCGCGGATCCAGCGCGGGGTACAGCAGGTCAACGATCAGGTTGATCACGACGAAAGCAGCTGCCGAGACCGCAACGATGGCCAGCACCACCGGAATGTCCTGGCGCAGCACGGCCTCCTGGGCAAGACGACCGACCCCGGAGCGGGCGAAAATGGTTTCCACCAGCACGGCACCGGACACGGTGTTGCCCACTTGCAGACCGATCAGCGTCAACAGCGGCAAGGCAGCGTTCTTGAACGCATGGCGGGCCTGAACCTGGGCGCGAGTGAGGCCCTTGGCGTAGGCGGTAATGATGTATGGCTCTTTCCAGACGCCCTGAAAGCCGCGTTGTAAAACCTGCGCGTACACTGCAGCACTGGGGATCGCCAGTGTGACAGCGGGCAATATCAAGCTGGAAAAGCCCTGATTGCCGGTCGCTGGAAACCAGCCAAGGCTGAATGCGAACAGCTGAATAAACAACAGGCCCATCCAGAATACCGGTACTGAGAAGCCCAGCGACGGCAGCCGGGACAAGGCGACCTTCAACGGCTGCCAGCGCACGTAGGCGGTGAGGTAAGCCAGCCCGACGCCACCGATCAGCGACAGAACAATGGCCAGCCCCGCCAGGCTCAGGGTTTGCGGCAAACGTTCGACCAGCAGTTCCGAAACCGGACGATTGAGTGTCAGCGAATTGCCGAAGTCCCCCTGAACAGCGCCCCACAGCAGGTCGACATATTGCTCGAAGACGCCTCGGTCCAGCCCGTAATAGAGCTTGGCTTGAGCCAGGTCCTGCGCGGACAGGGAGTCGATTTCGACACCTGAGGCGCTGAGCATGATCGACAAGGTATCGCCGGGCAGCAGATACAGAATGAAGTAGGTGATGCTGTAGGCACCCCAGAGTACCAGCAGCGCCTGGGCGATCCGGCTGAGGATATAACGGCTCATGGCGCTGCGATCTCGATATCGTTGAACAGCGCAAAGCCTTCCGCCGTCCAGTGGAAGTTACGCACGTTTTTCGCCGTGGCGGCTTGCCAGACCCGCTCGTAGACCGGGAATGCCGAACCTTCATCGATCAGCAGGTCCTGCAGGTCGCCATAGGCTTTTGCGCGTTGTTCGCTGCGCGTGGCGGTCAGCCCGGCGTCAAACAGTTCCAGGGCTTTGGGCAGCGTTTGCGGTGCGTAAAGGTTGGTCGCCAATGTCGAACTGTTGGCGCTACGCGGGTCGATGATGGTCTGCAGGATGATCGGGTCGGCGCGGGTCATGTAGGTGGACGTCAGGTCATAATTGCCTGCCGCATTGGCAGCTGCCCATTCGGCGGTGGTCACCACGTTGAGCTTGAGCTCGATACCCACTTTGCGCAGCTGATCCTGAATCAGCACATCACCAGCGGTTTCAGCGGGGGACAGGTTGTAGGCCAGCTTCAGTCGTTTGCCGTCCTTGTACCGATAGCCGTCGGCGTTCTTCTGCCAGCCGGCTTCGTCGAGCAAACGCTCTGCACCCTGAGGGTCATAGGCCAGTCTGTCGGCCTGATTCTTGTAAAACGGCGTGGTGACGTCGTAGATACCCGACACCGCCGGAAATTGCGGGTTGTAGACAGTGGCGGCGTAGGTCTTGCGGTCGATGGCTTTTTGTAGCGCCAGACGCACATTGCGGTCAGCGAGGATGCGATTGCCGCGCGTGTTGGGGTACATATTCAGGGCCGGCCCTGGCAGCGAGCGGCTCTGGATAGTCGCGCCCCTGGATTTGAACAGGTTCAGGTCCACTTCGGAAAACGGGTTGCGTGGCCAGAGGATGTCCACCTGGCCCTGAACGAACTGGCCGTTGCGCACGCTCTCTTCCGGAACGTAACTGACCTCGACCGCATCCAGATGCGCCTCGCCCCTGTTCTGCGCATTGGCCGATGGCCATGCATAGCCCTTGCGTTTGATCAGGCGCAAACCGCTTTCAGGGGTGTAGCGCTCCAGCACGAATGGCCCGGTGCCGATGATTGCACCCAGCGAGCGTTCCTTGACGCTGAGTGTGTAGGACTCCGGGGCAAGAATGGCGAGGTTGGTGGTTGAGGTGGCTTGCAGAAAGCCCGCATTTGGCGTGGCCAGCACCAGTTTGACAGTGAAATCGTCGACGACTTCGGCGTGGTCGTAACCCTTCAGGTAGGTCGCGCCAAAGGTTGCAGGCAATTGCACGGCAAACGCTTTATTGCTGTCGTAGGCGGTCTTCACGGCCTGTGCGTCGAAGCGCGTGCCATTGCTGAACGTCACATCCTTGCGCAAGTGGAAGGTGTACTCCAGCGCGTTTTCACTGACGTCCCAGCGTTCTGCCAGCCAGGGAATGATAGTGCCGGTCTGTGGGTTCTGATCGGTCAGCGACTCGGCGACATTACGCAGCACCACGCGGTGCTCCAGCCAATACACCTGGAACGGATCAAGGCTGACCAGCGTGGTGTTGTCTCTGAAGAAAGCTACTTTAAGCGTCTTGCTTGCCTGGCCTTCTTGCCCAGAGGGCGAGCAGCCGAGCAGGGTGAGGGCAGTAATGACGGCGAATAACAGGCGTGCAAGAAGAGGGCGCACGGTCATCGCGCTGTCCTCCGATATACGAATCTGTAGGCGAAAGTCGAAGGTTGAGTGCGGTGCATGGAAAAGTCCTCTTCAAGTCGAGCGCAGCGATCCGGCTGGTTTTAAGACCGTATTCTTATGTAAGGAGGCTGTAAAAGTATTTTTTCTTATAAGCTAATATAGGTTTTTATGATTTATTTGATAGTTTATTATGCTTTATAGGTATTTTATGGCGCTTGGTTAATGTCTGCGGTGTAGGTTCGCAGCGATTCCAGAGAGAAGCGTGGTGGAACCTGTTCTTTCCTGATCGCCACACATTGCTGATTTTGCGGGTGAGTCAGCCCGCAGCATCAGGGCGCGCAGGCGAATCCAGCAGCGGAATTGTCGCTGAGTATCCTGATCACGCAGCCCATGCAGGTCTGATTGCAGTGGATGGTTTGCGAACCGGCTTGATGCCGGTTCGTTCGTTTACAAGGTGGCTCCCGCCGCGCCTGCCTTGCTCTTGAGCGCTGCTTCAAGGCGGTCAATGAACAGGCGCACCCTGTGAGGAACGCGCTGGCGTGTTGGCAGCACTGCCGTGACAGACAGCTGTTCGGGCATGGCATCTTCGAAGTCCACCTGCTGAAGGCTGCCTTCGTTGATTTCCTGTCGGACATCCCAATAGGTCAGCATGGCCAGTCCCATACCTTGTTTACATGCCGTGCGCACGGCCTCGACGCTGTTGGCAGAGAAGGGGCCCTGAGCGCGAATGGTGATGGGCTCGCCGTTTTTTGTGAACGACCACCAGGGCATTGCGTGCAAGGCAATGCACGGGTGGTGTCTGAGTTCCTCCAGTAGCGCTGGTTTGCCGTGCCTCGCCAGGTAGTCTGGGCTTGCACACACCACCCGTGGGTTGGGTGCCAGCGATCTGGCCACCAGAGCGGAGTCACGTATCGTGGCGATCCGAATGGCGACATCAATGCCCATCCCGACAATGTCCACGATGCTGTCCGACAACGTCAGGTCGATACTCAGGGCGGGATTCTCCTGCATCAATACCGGCAGTAGCGGCATGATCACGGTCTGACCAAACACGCTGGGCGCGGTGACCCGCAACACGCCACTGGCTGTACCGGTATCGCCTTTCAGCGTGGCGCGGGCAGTTTCGCTGGCGTGCAGCATGGTTTTGGCGTGTGGCAGAAACACTTCGCCCTCTGGCGTCAGTGATACCGAGCGGGTTGTACGGTGAAACAGCCTGACCCCCAGGTCGTTTTCCAGCGCAGCCAGACGTCTGGAGATTGCCATCGGTGACAACCCGAGTCGACGCGCCGCTTCCGACAGGCTTCTGCTGGAAGCAATGGCTGCGAACACCTCTATATCAGATATTTGCACGGATTCTATCCATTTTCGTTAAAGCGCCTTATCTGAACGGCCGGGTTCCAATGGTCTTCGCCAGCCCTTACCGTTGCCGCAGGTTCTGTCCATGACTGCGGGCAATTCGCAGGCGATCTGCACAGTGAGGGTTTGAAGTATGAGCGAGATAAACAAACACGTTACAGCCCCGTTCGACATGGGTCATCTCAAACTTAAGAACAGGTTTGCGGTGGCACCCATGACACGCGTGAGCGCGGACGAGCAGGGCAGTGCAACGCAGAACATGACGCGCTATTACGAGCGGTTCGCCAAGGGTGGTTTTGGCCTGATCATCACCGAGGGCAACTATACAGATCGCAGTTCTTCCCAAGGCTACCGCTTCCAGCCCGGGCTCACCGATGACGAGCAGGCTCAGGCATGGCGTGCCACGACCAATGCTGTGCACCGGCATGGCAGTGTCATGATTGCGCAGCTCATGCACGCAGGCGCACTCAGCCAGGCCAATCGCTTCGTCAGCGAGTCGGCGGGCCCTTCGGCCATTCGTCCCAAGGGCGAACAGATGGCGTTCTATTACGGCGCGGGCAGCTATCGGATTCCGCGAGCCATGAGCGACAAGGATATCGCCGAGGCCATCGACGGGTTCGCCCGTGCCACGCAGCTGGCCTTAGGCACTGCGGGCTTTGACGGTGTCGAGATTCACGGCGCAAACGGTTATTTACTGGACCAGTTTCTGACCGATTACAGCAATCAGCGTACCGATCAATGGGGAGGTGATGTTGAGCAGCGCCTGCGCCTGACGCTCGATGTGATTGCCGAGGTGAAAAAAGTGGCCGGGCAAGCCCCGGTCGGTGTGCGCCTTTCACAAGGCAAGGTCAACGATTTTCAACATAAATGGGCGGGAGGCGAGCGCGATGCCGAGATCATTTTCGGTGCGCTGGCAGATGCCGGAGTCGATTACATTCATGTGACGGAACACGAGGCATGGCAACCTGCTTTTGCCCAGGGTGACGCCAGCCTGATCAAACTGGCCCGTCGCTACGCGCCCGATGTTGCGCTGATCGCCAATGGCGGCTTGCACGACCCGGAAAAAGCCGAGCAGGTGCTGCGCGAGGGCGCTGACATCATCGCCGTGGGCAAGGGCGCCCTGGCAAACCCGGACCTGCCGCGGCTGCTGCTCGAAGGCCGAGCAGCCCGCGACTTTGATCCTGCCCTCCTCGGACCGATCGCCAACATCAAGGACAGCGAACTGGTCTGATTGCTTCTGATGAGTATCAGCGCTTGCTCAGCGTGCTTAATGCCAAGTCGATAGGCGTTGCGCCCTGGGTCAGTTCGATGATCTGCCGGGATATACCGGGTCGTTCGACCAGAGCAGCCAGGACGGCGGCTACGTCGTCGCGTGGTATTTCGCCATAAGCAATGGCCAGGCCTGCGCTGACCTTACCGCTGCCCTGGCTGTCGACCAGGGTGCCCGGTCTGAGAATCACCCAGTCCAGTTCTGAAGATGCCAGATACACATCGGCCTGTTTTTTAACCCGCATGTAATTCTCGAAACCGGCTGAAGTGTCTGTGCCGCGCGCAGCTTCAGGAAATGCCGACACCAGCAGGAAGCGATTTGCCTTGGCAAGCACCGCGGCTGCCACGGCGGTCTCAAGGCCCTTGCCATCAATGGCATTGGTCAGCTCGATGCCCGCGCCGCCGGCCCCGGCGGTGAAAACTACCACGTCGCTGCCTGCCATCAAACTCGCCAGTCGAGACGCATCCAGCTCGCTGAGGTTGCCGAGCAAGGGCAGGGCGCCGGTCTCTTTTATGGCCGCTGACTGCTCTTCCTTGCGGTGCAGTGCGAGCACTTCGTGACCGTTGTCGGCAAGGTTTTTTACAAGGCGTCGGCCGATCTTTCCGGCGGCACCGATGACGAAAACTTTTGACATGAGATCTTCCTCGCGCACGCTTGGCGGGCTTGAAATTTCGTGCTCTGAGACATCCTGAATAAGTATACCCATTGCAGAGCGTCAGTTGGTATACGGTTTTAGCCGAGCAGATAAAGCACTGGCGACTTTTTTACCGACCTTGATTGATGGCTTTTCAATCCACTTAAACATGACTGATGCCATAACGATACTGGCAGTGATCGACAGGATGAACACACCTGATTTCTCAGTGGGTGATGCATTTTTGGACATGAGTTGAGTCAAAAAAACCATCAGAGAGAAATGTACAAGATAGAGTGAGTAGGAAATATCACCGAGGAAAATCAACGTACGATTGCTACCTGCTTCAGAGCGATAACTGAGCATGATCACCGCCGTCATAATAGTCGCGGCTAGCCAGAATCCGCCGCTGATGCCATAGGCCTGCGGGCCGATAAAGCCGGCACTTATTGTTGCAAGCAAGAGCACCAGTCGCATGAATTTTCGTCCGAAAGGTGTTAGCAGGGGCAGTGTGTTCGCGAGAGTTAATTCGGCCAGCATCATGCCGAAGATGAATTCAAAAGCAATGGTGTTGCTAATCAGTTTAATCCAGGCCTGCCACCAGTGTATGACCACAATCGCTGGCGTTGACTGTGATGAGAAGTCAAACTGATCATTATAATAAAGTTGAAAGCCTACCGAAGACATGACAAAAACAAGGGCGCAGATATAGCTGCGGTAACGATAGCTGATGCTCATGGAAATAGTGAATATGAGGTAGAACATGATCTCGTATGACAGCGTCCAGGGTGGCCCCAATACGCTGAAACCAAAAGAGGGAGCCGGAAGACTGTAGTCCAACAGGCAAAAATAGAGGGTGCATGCCATCTGGTGAAGTGCTTTTTCTGGATAAACAAATAGATAGGAAAGCAGCCAGACGATAAAGAAAACCGGCCATATACGAAAGAGGCGTTTGACGATAAATGATATCGGTCTTTCAGTGGTCTGGTAAGTAATAAAAGTCATAATAAACCCACTGATGATAAAGAAAATATCCACGCCCAGTAGTCCAGGTATATGTTTTATCCAACCCTCCCCCAACAAAAAAACGTTATGGGGCAGAACGACAAGTAGCGCGGCGAATCCACGCAAATACTGTAACGAAACTATTCTCATTGACTGTATTCCCATCATTGATCGGGAGGAACATCGAAGGCGGATTTGAAAACAGGAAATAGCTGCGAGTGGATCAAGGTATTGGAAATACCGATCACCCCATGGCTGGAAAACCCTGTCCATATTCCAGTAATAGATCTCTCTTTGACCATTGCAGGCGAGTTGCATCAAGCCACCTCGCTCATCGATCCGTCTACTGTCAGAAATGACAGTTACCGCGTTTTTTTGATCAGTGGTCGCGAGACACTCAGTAATCCATATCCTGCGCAATCGGGGGCACCGGCCGTGCTGAATGCCTCTACGAGGCCGACGGCTTCGTCACGAGCGATCTGGTGGTTACCGCGCAGGTTATTGACAAAAATAATTTGTGCTTATGAAAAATTTATATTGATTTATTTTAGGTTGGCGTGGCTTTAGCATGAAGCTACCTTGAAAAAGCCGTCGGGCAGGGATCGTATCGTCCGACCTCATAAGCCAATAAGAGCTGTAATCGGAGTCCTGATGAGTCTTTCTCCTTTCCATCTTGCAATCCCTGTTTACGACCTGGCCGCGACACGTGCCTTTTACGGCGAAGTGTTCGGTCTTTCCGAAGGACGCTCCAGCGCACAGTGGGTCGATTTCGACTTCTACGGCCACCAGTTGGTGATCCACGAGCACCCGAAAACCGCTTCTCAAGAAAGTGTTCACAGCAACCCGGTGGATGGTCACGACGTACCTGTTCCGCACTTCGGCATCATTCTGGAATGGGGCCAGTGGGAGGCCCTGGCGGAACGCTTGAAATCCTTCGGCACCGAGTTCGTCATCGAACCCTACATTCGATTCAAAGGGCAGGTGGGTGAACAGGCGACCATGTTCCTGTTCGATCCCTGTGGTAATGCCCTTGAGTTCAAGGCCTTCAAGGACATGAGCCAGCTCTTCGCAAAATGATAAAAGGCCTGGCGCGCAACATTGCGCCAGGCCTCTTGAGTGATCAGCAAGTCCTGAGTCAGTGCTTGTTCAGGGCCTGCTGGTTAATCAGTTCGACCAGCGCTTGCACAGGCTCGCTCAGGCTGCGACGAGCGCGATGTACCAGCCCGATATCACGATGAAACGTGTGTTGTTGCAAATCGATGGAACGCACACCAGCAGGCCAGTCCTGACTGCTCGCGGTTTCTGGGACCAGTGCGACACCCACGCCATTGGCCACCAGTTTGATGATCGCATCCAGTTCATCGAGCTCGCATACTTCACGCAGGGAGACATGGGTTTGTCGCAGGAACCGGTCAACCTGACGGCCGCCAAACGACGATCGGTCATAGCGGATGAATGGGTGAGCTGAAACCAGCTCCGACCAGTCATCCCCAAGCGTATCGGCAGGGACGATAAGGCGATAGGGTTCGCTCACCAATGTGGTCCATCGCAAGTCACTGTGCAGCGAGAAGGGTGGGCGAATGATTGCGGCCATGTCGATCTCGCCAGCGTCCACCTGATTGACCAGATCCATGGACAGCCCCGGGATGACACGCGTCCTGCACGCGGCGAATCGTTGGTGAAACTCGGCAAGCGCCTGCGGCAGAAATGAGCGCTGTACAGAGGCAATCGCGCCGATAGTCACCAATACGTTAGCGGGCAACCCCACCGTTGCAGTGCCCAGGGCGTTGAATTGGCGCACCAGGTCCTGCCCCTGTAACAGCACCTGTTGGCCCATTCGGTTGAGTTGGGCTGAGCGTCCTTTTCGGTCAAACAGCTCGACACCGAGTTCCGCCTCCAGACGTTGCATCTGCGCACTGACGGCGGCCTGGGTGAGTCCTATCTTGCTACCGGCAGCCGCAAAAGTCCCTTCTCTGGCCACGGCAATAAATGTTTTCAGTTCTTTGATCATGATCAAATAATAATTGTATTTTTACTGAAAATGCATTTATTAAATTTGTTATTGGCGGGTTGTCCCGCCCGTATGTGAGCGATCACGAATGGCGACAGCCATTGCGGACCGCTCACACTTATACCTACTCCATGGCCTCGGTCAAACCATGATCTTCGCCGAGAAATCCGCCGCTCTGGTGATGCCACAGCCGCGCATAGGTGCCGTTCTTGCCGAGCAGTTCGGCATGGGTGCCTTGCTCGATGATGCGACCGTCGTCCATGACAATGAGCCGGTCCATGGCTGCGATGGTAGACAGGCGATGGGCGATGGCGATCACGGTCTTGCCTTTCATCATTTCATCGAGGCTTTCCTGAATAGCCACTTCGACTTCCGAGTCCAGCGCGCTGGTGGCCTCGTCCAGCAGCAGGATCGGCGCGTTCTTGAGCATCACCCGGGCAATCGCGACACGTTGACGCTGACCGCCCGACAGCTTGATGCCACGCTCACCCACCAGGGTGTCGTAGCCGCTATTGCCCTGCTTGTCGCTCAGTTGGCTGATGAACCCATCGGCCTGGGCACTGGCCGCCGCGCTGTGGATTTGCGCATCAGTCGCGTCGGGACGGCCATAGGCGATGTTGTCGCGAATGGAACGGTGCAGCAGGGACGTGTCCTGAGTGACCATGCCGATGGCGCTACGCAGGCTGTCCTGGGTGACATGCGCAATATTTTGCCCGTCGATGCTGATCGCTGTCCAAGTCATAGAAGCGCAACAGCAGGTTGATGAGTGTGGACTTACCGGCGCCGGAGCGACCCACCAGGCCGATTTTTTCACCTGGACGAATGCTCAGGTTCAGCGCATCGAGCACCTGGCGTTCGCCGTTGTAATTGAAACTCACATTATCAAAGGTTACCGCACCACCCGTAGTGACCAGGGCGGCTGCATCCGGCGCATCCTGAACCTTGGGGCCGCGGGTCAAGGTTTCCATACCGTCCTGTACAGTGCCAATGTTCTCGAACAGCGAGGTCATTTGCCACATGATCCAGTGCGACATGCCATTGACGCGCAACGCCATGGCGGTAATCGCCGCTACGGCACCGGTGCCAACCTGACCCTGGTGCCACAGCCACAGTGCATAACCACCTGCACCCATGATCAACGCGACCACCAATACCTGATTGACGATCTCGAACTGGCTGACCAGGCGCATCTGGCGAAAGCCGGTGAGCTTGAAGTCCTCCATCGCAGCGCGTGCGAAGTGCGCCTCACGTTTGGAGTGGGAGAACAGCTTCACCGTGGTGATGTTGGTGTAGGCATCCGAGATACGCCCGGTCATCGATGAGCGCGCGTTAGCCTGCTCCTGTCCGACTTTGCCCAGGCGAGGCACGAAATACAGCATGGCCAGACCGAACAGGGCGATCCAGGCAATGAAAGGCAGCATCAGCTTCAGGTCGAAGCCGCCGGCCAATGCAATGATCGCGATGAAGTACACCCCGATTCCGGGTGCGATTTCGATGAGGGTGAACAGCACCTCACGCACCGACAGGGCCGTCTGCATCACCTTGGTGGTGACACGGCCAGAGAATTCATCGGAGAAAAAAGAAAGGCTTTGGCGCAACATCAACCGATGGAAATCCCAGCGCAGCCGCAATGGCAGGTTGATCGCCAATACCTGGTGCTGCACCATCGTACGCAACGCCACCAGCCCGATGCTGGTCAGCAATACCAGACCGATGCCCCACAGCACGCTACTTTCCTGCATGGCCGTCGCGTCGCCGGCCTTCCACGCCGACAGCAGGTCCACGACCTGTCCGAGGAAAGAAAACAGCCACGCTTCGTAAATCGATACGCCGGCACTCAATAGCGCAAGCGCCAGGATATAGCCACGAGCCCCCCGTGTGCAGGCCCAGAGAAACCGCACCAGACCGTCAGGAGGCGGCGGCACTTCGTCGGGCGGGAAGGGGTCGAGCCATTTTTCAAACGCGCGAAGCATGGTGGTCTCCGAAAGGATTTAGTGAAGATTCTGGCATTGGACGCCTATGCACAATGCGTCGAGGCATTACCAGGGAATGCAGAGGTTTCTGAGCTCACGGGTCATTGGTCGTCGGCAACACTACGCATGCTATCCCACAGTCCCATCATTTGAGTGACTGCAGCATCCAGTGTGGCATATGGAACACCGTCGCGAGCCAGTGTAGACAAGCCCAGAAGAAAACTGTCGAACGCAGCAGCGAGGGTCTCCGGTATCACCGTCGCGGGCAGCTCCCCTGCGGCAACGGCGCGGTGGATGCAGGCAACGATACCCGCACGATTCAGGTTCCGGGCTTTTGCGAGCGGTTCGGAAATAGCCTTGCTCTCTTCCGTGCAAGCGCTCATCAGGCCTAACGCCACCAGGCATCCCTTGGGATGATCGGGCTCGCACTGCATTTTTGCGGACCGGCGAAGGGTAAGTTCAATCGCCTCCCTGGGCGGCAGAGTGTTGTCAAACAGGCTGTCGGTAACCCGACCGTGGGTGGCGAGGTAGCGCTCCATCACCTCATTGAACAGCGCCTGTTTCGAGCCAAAAGCGGCGTAAAAGCTTGGCGCGGTAATGCCTCCGCCTATGTTCGCCTTCAATTGGCTCAAGGATGTCGCATCGTATCCATGCTCCCAGAACAAATGCAGCGCCTGATTGATTGCCACGTCACGGTCAAACGTGCGCGGACGTCCCATCTTTGCCATGCCAGGTCTCCTTCAGAATCATTTAAATACTAGTCGATACATAAGTCATTGACTACCTTGGATGTCCTGCCTATATTTGTATCGATCAGTATATTAGTGGAGAGATTCGAATGACGGCAGACGAGAAACAGAGCGAAAAACTTCCGCTCGGGGCATTGCTGGCTTTGGCGATGACAGGGTTCATTTGCATCGTGACCGAGACGTTGCCTGCGGGTTTGCTGCCCGAAATCGGCAGTGGCCTGGGAGTCTCGGCATCGTTTGCAGGGCAAATGGTGACTGTTTATGCGTTGGGCTCACTGCTGGCAGCCATTCCGCTGACCATCGCTACGCAGAGCTGGCGCCGCCGAACAGTCTTGTTGCTGACGATTGTCGGCTTCCTGATATTCAATTCCGTCACTGCGCTGTCTTCCAGCTACTGGCTGACCCTGATCGCGAGGTTTTTCGCTGGTGTCTCTGCGGGGCTGGCCTGGAGCCTTATCGCGGGTTACGCACGACGTATGGTCGTCCCGCAATTGCAGGGCCGCGCGCTGGCGGTCGCGATGGTAGGAACGCCCATCGCGTTGTCATTGGGCGTGCCTCTCGGAACCTGGCTGGGCGGGTTGATGGGCTGGCGCATGGCATTCGGGTTGATGTCCGGAATGACCCTGCTGTTGATCATCTGGGTGCTGATCAAAGTGCCGGATTACCCTGGTCAGTCCGCTTCACAGCGCATGGCATTGCGTCAGGTCTTTTTCACCCCTGGCGTACGCTCGGTACTGGGAGTGGTCTTCACCTGGATGCTGGCTCACAACATTCTTTATACCTACGTCGCGCCGTTTGTTTCCGAGGCCGGGTTGGCGAGTGACGTTGATTTGGTATTGCTGACATTTGGTGTCGCCGCGCTGGCAGGCATCTGGGTAACGGGACGGCTGGTTGATCGTCATTTACGCAAGACCGTGCTGGCCAGCCTCGCGAGCTTTGCGGCGGTTTCGGTGTTCCTGGGCCTGTTTTCTGGCTCGGCCCTGGCCATCTATGGAGGCGTATTTATCTGGGGCCTGACCTTTGGGGGTGCCGCCACGCTTCTGCAAACCGCGCTCGCCGACTCGGCAGGTGAGGGCGCTGATGTGGCGCTTTCGATGAATGTCGTTGTCTGGAACAGCGCTATTGCAGGCGGTGGGCTACTGGGCGGCGTGTTGCTTGGGCAGTGGGGCGTGAGCTCGTTTACGTGGGTCTTGTTTGCATTATTAGTGCTGAGCCTGGTTATTGCGCTGCGTGCGCGGGCTCATGGTTTTGCGAGAGGCGATCGGCTGATGGAGTAAATCGGTGCCAGTGGCTGGAGACAACCACTGGACTTGCTCTTCGCTCAACACATGGTCGTCGGCGAGGCGAGCGCCATGGCGTTATCGCATCGCCGGCCGATCGTCATTACGCAATGCTGTAAGCGTTGAATGCCTTGCCCTGTTGCAGGGCGGTGACGATGTTTTTACGGGTCACCGGCAGTTCGCTGCCTTCATTGTCGACGAAGGTTGTTTCCTGCAGTTCGGCGGTGTCGCCTTCGCCGACGACAAAGGTGAAACCAAGGAACTCGAGGGCTTCGCGGTCGACATTAAGGTTGGAACGCGGGGTGCGTAACGGCAGGCTGACACTCTGGCCATCCTTGCTGATGGTGTAGACCTCGGCTTCCTTGCGGGCACGCGTCGTTTTGCTCTTGGCGGTATTGGGGTTGCTGATCGCCTGATGCGTCTGGTTCAGCACCTTGAGCGCCAGGCCGTAGACCAGTTCCTGAAATGCCGGGTCATTCTTGTAGCTGGACAGAATACGGCTGATCGGGAACTGCGTGCCAAGATCGGCCAGTGCTGCGCTGTCTGCCGCTTCGGCAGTTTCAGTTGGCCCATCAGTTCGTAGGCTTTGTCGTCATCGTGCTCATCCTGCGCCAGACGAATGGCGGCACGCAGCTCACGGATTTCTTCGCTTTCCTTGGCGGTCTGGAACGCATCAAGCACCATCTCGCTGATGGTCTTGGCCTGCGGCACGTGCTGGGAAAGACCAATTGCGCTTTCGTATTCCAGCTTGGAGGAGGTCAGGGCTTCGTTGGTCTGGGAATCAGGCATTGAATTTCACTATTTCAGGTTTGAGGCGCGAAAGGCTCAGGGCGTTTCGGGGGGCGTAATTTAGTGGAGCAACGCGAGGATGTCACGGACCATTAGCCAGGAGGTCCAGTCAGCACCTCGGCTTTGACCGAAGACAAGCAAGAAGTGAAGGCACTGGCCAGACCCGCTATCAGGGTACGAAAGATGCATGGAGCGTTCAAAAGTCAATTTGATGACGCACCCATGAAGCATGTTTATCGTCCCTCGGTCAGGCTCGCGCCTTCCATGCTCACCAAAGCACTGATTGGCTTTATTGCCCTGGTGTGTGTATCGCTGGTTTTGGCTACAGCCTGGCAGATGAACCAGTCCAGGCGTGAGCGTGTCGCTACCGCCACAATTACGGTTTCAAACATTGTTCTTGCTGCCGAGCAGCAAGCTCAGGATACGGTACGACAGGCTGATAATACGCTGCGTGATCTCGTGGAACGCGTGGAACACGATGGTGTAGAAGGGCCTCAGCAAGCTCGATTGGCGAAGCGAATGGCTCAGGACGTGTTGAACGTCAACGGCATTCAAGGGCTTTTTATCTACGATGCCCAAGGCAACTGGGTCGCCAACTCTTTTTCTCGAGGTATACAGTTAAAAAACAACAGCGACCGCGCGTACTTCGTCTATCACCGCGACAACGCCGACGAGTCCATCCACATCGGCTCCATCATTGAGAGCCGCAGCACGGGAGACAGGGTCATCCCGATCAGCCGACGTATCAATACTGCGGATGGCACATTTGCAGGTGTGGCTCTGGCGACTGTGCCTGTGGCCTATTTTCAATCATTCTTCAAACGCATGGATGTGGACGACAAGGGCGTTATTTTCCTCGCGCTGAACAATGGCGACCTGCTGGCTCGACGACCGACGCTGGCAGCATTGATGACCACCAATATCGCCAAAGGTGATCTTTTCACTCGCTATCTGCCATACAGCGACAGCGGCACCGCTGTGTTCAAGTCTGTAGTGGATGGCGTGGAAAGAATTTATGCCTATCGGCGGGTGTCCGGATTGCCCATCGTCGCCGCCGCTGGTGTGTCCTGCGAGTATGTATTCGCCCCTTGGTGGGCTTATGCATATCGATCCATGGCGCTGGTCGGCATGATCAGTTTGACCCTGGTTTTACTCGGCATCTTGTTATACAGGCAAATCCGACACCTGATCACTGCGGAAAATGAGTTGAGTGTCGCCAGAGCCGACCTCGAGATCATCGCCAGGACCGACAGTTTGACGCATCTGGCCAATCGGCGTTGTTTCGACGCTACCTTTCAACTGGAGTGGGAACGAGCTTCCAGAGATAACTCATCCATCGCCCTTATTTTGTTGGATATTGACTGGTTCAAACAATACAACGACTGCTACGGCCATCTGCGGGGCGACGACTGCCTAAGCCAGGTAGCGGGGCTTATCGGAAGCGGTATCAAGCGGCCTGGCGACCTGGCCGCACGATATGGCGGAGAAGAGTTTGTGATTCTGTTGCCTGGCACAGATTTAACAGGTGCTTTAAGCGTTGCCGAAGAGGTCAGGTTATCCATTGAAAACGCATTAATAGAGCACTCCGCCAGCCCGCTGGGCAACGTAACAATCAGCTCGGGCGTGGTGGCGATCAACGCACTCGAGACGGAGGGTTACACAGCGGCCCTGAGGGAAGCAGATCGACTTCTTTACTGCGCCAAAACCAGAGGTCGCAACTGCGTCGAGGGGCGGTCGATGGCCCATTCCACACGAAAGCAGTTCATAGGCCAGCCCGTTCTGGATTCAGGCCGCTGCTGAGTTGAGGTCTTGTAAAGTCATGACCGCTTTTTACCATCCAAAAGGTCTTTCGACGACGAGCTTAAAGTTTCCGGATTTGGGTCGATAGCCTCTTTAATATGTCAATAATAATTTAAAGGCAGGAATCTCGAATGCGCCTCCGAAACCTCAATTTAGCTCCCCGAGCTGCCTTGTTTTTCACGTCAATCATCGTATTGGTATTCGTGCTGGGGGTATTTGCAGTCCTGCAAATGGGCAAGCTCAGAGACGCCGAGAAAGACGTCGAACTCAATTGGATGGCCAGCATCCGCCAAACGGCGTTGATGAACACCACGATCCTTCGCCTGAGGCTCGAAACGCAGCGAGGCCTTGCTGATCCTCAATCCATTCAAAAGACTATTGAAAGCTTCGCTGGCTACCGTAAGGCATTCACCGAAGCGGTGGCGAACTATGAGCCCCTCATCGCCGATGAAAAGGAGCGATCGTTTTATATTCCGGTAAAAAATAGTGCTGATGCCTATGCCAAACAACTGGATATTCTTGAGCCTTTGATGAGACAGGGTGATATCGCGGCTGCGGTCAGCCTGGTGAGTACCAGCATCCGCCCTCTGACGAACACGATGGAGGTGCAGATCAAAGACCTCACCAACTTTAACAACGAAGGCGCTGCACGGGCCGGGCAAACTGCGACGGATCTCTATGAAAACGGCCTGTGGCTTGTTGTCGGCCTGATAGCGGGTGTCGTTATCTTGACGGTCGGTTTAGCATTACTGCTGACGAAAAGTATTACCTCCCCGATTAACGACGCGCTGTCTGTCGCTGAGCGCATCGCAGCCAGTGACCTCTCCAAAGAGGTCTTGGTAAGCGGGACCGATGAAGCGGGGAGACTGTTGAAAGCGCTCGCGCAGATGCAGGCAAACCTGCGCGCCACCATCATGCAGATATCCGATTCCTCTACTCAGTTGGCTTCTGCGTCTGAAGAGATGACGGCGGTTACCGAGGAGTCGAGTCGCGGCCTTGTTTCCCAGAACGATGAAGTCAATCAGACAGCGACAGCGGTCACAGAAATGAGCGCTGCCGTTGATGAGGTCGCTCGTAATGCCGAGTCAGCCTCCGAAGAGTCCAAACGTACCCAAGGCTATACCGAGGTAGGTTTGGCGCGGGTGGCTCAGACGTTAAAGTCAATTCAAAAGCTGAACGGTAACGTTGAAAACACGAGCGAGCAGATTCAAGGGTTGTCAGACCGTGCTCAGAGCATCACCAAGGTTGTCGAGGTAATCAGGGCCATTGCAGAGCAAACCAACCTGTTGGCGTTGAACGCCGCCATCGAAGCCGCACGGGCGGGCGAGCAAGGCCGTGGATTTGCGGTGGTGGCTGACGAAGTAAGGGCTTTAGCCCATCGCACCCAGGTGTCTACTCAAGAAATCGAGCAGATGATTGCTGCCATTCAGAGCGATTCTGACCTGGCCGTGAAGGCAATGAATACGAGCAGAGACCTTGCGACCGAATCACTTGGCGTTGCCCAAGAGGCCAGTACCTCGCTGGATCAAATATCAACGGCCATTATTCAAATCAATGAACGCAACCTCATGATCGCGACCGCTTCTGAAGAACAGTCTCATGTCGCTCGAGAGGTGGACCGAAATCTGGTCAGCATTCGTGAGCTTACGACACAGAGTGCTGCTGGAGCCGCGCAAACCGCGAGTGCGTGCGGCGAAATGTCAAAGCTGGCGGTTAATCTGAATCAGTTGGTTAATCGGTTTGTTGTGTGAGAACGGTTTTGGGGGCTGTATCCAGTTCCAGCATGAACGCCTTGAGGAGTGGGTCTTCCACCGCAGGGCTTGATTGCTTGATCAAGTTACAGCCGCCCGTGTGTGCAGTGAGGTAAAGCATGTCCTCAGATGTGCCCCCCAGTGTAGAAATCCACTGGAAGTGAATTTAGCTTCATGGTTTGTGGAAAGGCAGACATGATCAGCTGAACGGCCTGCCTGCCGACGCCTAAAGACTATCCGGATCGCCAAAAAACATCTGAATCCGCGACCTCAACCAACGCTCCCCCGGATCATTATCCTGCGCCCCCCTCCAGGCCATGTGCAGCTCAAACGTACGCGTCTCGATCGGCAGGTCTTCAGACCGAACGCCCCCAGCGGCTGTTAGCACCTGCGCAGCATAGTCAGGCACGGTGGCGATGATGTCGGTGCCGGTCAGCAGTGTCGCCAGGCCATTGAACTGGGGCACGGCGAGGACGACGTGGCGTTTGCGGTCGATTTTTTCCAGGTGCTCGTCAATGAACCCGCTCAGGTCGCCGGCGAAGGAGACCAGTGCGTGGGGGCGGGCGCAGAAATCGTCGAGGCTCAAGGGGCCGGGTATCGAGTCGGCCCGCAGTAATTGCGGCTTGCTCCTGCGCAGAACCTTGCGCTTGGCGTTGGCAGGCAGGTCCTGAGTGTAGCTGACGCCGACCGAGATTTCACCCGAGGCCAGCAATGGCGGCATGAGGATGTAATTGACGCGTCTGACCACCAGCACAATCCCCGGAGCTTCGGAGCGCAGGCGTTTGAGCAGGGTGGGCAGCAAGGCAAACTCGACGTCGTCCGACAAACCGATGCGGAACACTGAAGTGCTGGTGGCCGGGTCGAACTCTGAAGCACGGCTGACCGCTGTCGAGATGGAGTCGAGTGCCGGGGAAAGCAGGCCGAATATTTCTGTGGCGCGGGCGGTGGGCTCCATGCTCCGTCCGGTACGCACGAACAGTGGGTCGTCGAACAGGCCACGCAGGCGAGAAAGTGCTGCGCTGATGGCTGGCTGGCCCAGAAACAGCTTTTCCGCCGCACGTGTAACGCTGCGCTCATGCATCAGGGTTTCGAAAACGATGAGCAGATTGAGGTCGACGCGACGCAGGTCGTTACGATTCATGCGGAATATCTCGGGCCATTTGTCGGTTGGGACGTGAGCAGGGTGCGATAGTACGAGCAAATGCGGGTTTGGCGCAGGGAAAATTAATGGCAAGGCCACGGAATGTCCACATGGCTTGCAATGTCTCGTCGACATGCGAACAATGGCGGCCATTACGCATCGTGGCTTCCAGACGCTTTCTGGCTGCGACATGCAGCTCACAGGACACAATCGATGACAGGCATGTCGACTATCAATAGCCACCGATAGTGTTCCCGGCAATGCCCGGATAAAGTTTGTGGCATCAAGGTTTACCAGGCGAGGTTCTAAATGTCCCGCACGATCCGTTTTCACCAGTTTGGCCCGGCCGAGGTGCTCAAGCTCGAAGAGCATCCTGTCGCGTCGCCTGTTACCGGCGAGGTGCAGGTGCGCGTCCAGGCCATCGGTGTCAGCTGGTACGACGTTCTCTGGCGACAAAATCTCGCGTCTACCCAGGCCCGGCTGCCTGCTGGCCTGGGTTATGAGATGGCTGGCGTGGTGACTGCGCTGGGCGACGGGGTCGACGATTTGCAAGTCGGCGACAAGGTCGCCAGCTTTCCGGCAGCCGATGCCAACCAGCACCCGGTCTATGGCGAAACCATCGTATTGCCGCGTCGGGCATTGACTCGCTACCCGGATGTGCTTTCGCCGGTCGAGGCCAGCGTGCATTACACACCTTATCTGGTGGCGTACTTTGCCTATGTTGACCTGGCGCGTATCAAGTCCGGGCAAACCGTGCTGGTCACCGACGCCAGCCACTGTTCCGGTCCTGCTTTCGTGCAGTTGGGCAAGGCGTTGGGTGCCCGGGTGATCGCCGCGACCAAGACTGAAGATGCCCGTGAGTATTTACAGTCTCTGGGTGCCGACAAGGTGGTGGTCACCGAAGAGCAGGACTTGTTGATGGCAATCAACAAGTACACCGAAAACCGTGGTGTCGATGCTGTTTTCGATGGCCTCGGTGGCCCGCAGATGTCGATCATGGGTGATGTGCTCGCGCCACGCGGCAGCCTTGTGTTGTATGGCCTGCAAGGCGGTAATCAGACGCCGTTCCCGGCCTGCGCTGCGTTCCAGAAGAACATTCAGTTCTACGTGCACTGCCTGGGCAATTTCACCGGCAAGCCTGAACTGGGTATTACTCAGGATGAGGCTGCACTGCAACGCGCCTTGCAGCAGATCAATCAAATGACCGCCGACAAGGTACTTGCGCCGTTGCAGACACGCAGCTTCCCGTTCGAGCAGGTGGTGCAGGCGCACCGTTACATGGATGTCTGCCCGATTGGCGGGCGTGCGGTGCTGGAAGTCGAGTCGGTCTGACTCGGCAGCTTTCAAGTTTAAGCGTGTTATCGAAAAAGCCTTCCGAATGGAAGGCTTTTTGCATTCTATTGTGAAATCCCTGCCATTAATTAAACGTCATTTGAATAACGCATCGTCGAGCCTGTGTGGGTGCGCTAACGGTGAGTGAGAATTAAAAAAAGATAACCACAACAGATAAGTTTACGTCAGGCTCAATTTGTTTATTCAGGTTTATTGGCTCTGTCAGTTAGCGTGATCCATAAATGTTATTTCCTACGAGCTTTGATGAAAACATGATTGAGCGCAAAGCCTGCCGGTCACTGGAGCGCCTTGAGCGGCCAGCCTTATGGCTGGCGGCATTGCGCCGTGGTGAGTCAGTCGCGCAGTATGCAAGTAATCGAGGTATTAAACAGTAAGTTTAGTGGCGGGGAGAACGTTCGGAAGGCTGTACTGTTTTTAAGCACAAACTGTGTCTTGTAATTGTGTTCGCGATATTGATAATGCGTCGGTAATTACCACTCAGGGAATGAGTCATGCTCGACTATAAACTTGGTTGTCAGCTTGATGTTCAATGTTCTGCCTGCACCGTGTCGCGTTTTGAGCGACAGGCAGGTGACACACAATGAGCTCTATCCACGAACAGGCAATGAATTACGTCTATCAGCAAGTATTGCAACGTTTGCTGGGGTATTTCACCCGTGCGGAACGCACGGCGTTGCAGTTGTTGATTCAGCGATTGATTGTCGCGGCTGGCGGGATCGAGCGAATTTCCGGTTTCAAGGTGCTGGTGGCGTTCGGCGGTGGCAAGGACAGTGCCTACACGCTGGCCTTTTTGCGCGCCGCCCAGTTGAGCATTGCCTGTCGATCGCCCGGTACGTTCAATTTGCGGGTCGCCAATCGACGCCACGCGGGAATGACACCCGCGGTGATGGATAACATCAACCGCACCTATTCAGCATTGTTTCTGTATGACGACCCGCGCGTCGAAACGCTGGTGATCGACAACCAGTACACCCAGGCCTTCGAGCCGGATCTGCCTTTTTCCAGCGCAGGGCGCGAGCAGAATCGCCTGGACATGCTGCTCGGTGGACATCTGTCCGCAGGTGACGCGCGCACCACGTTTTGCAATACCTGCTATCTGGGGCTGGCGGAATTTCTGGGGCGCGCGTTGAGCTGGGGTAACGGTGTCGATGCTGTGGTCAGCGGCGATTCACGCATGGAGCAGCGGCAGTACGCGACGTGGATCATGCGTCTGGCCCAGCGCACCGGGCAATACACGGGCAGTTGGGGCAACCAGACGCTGACTGGCGTACTCAAGGTCATCGACACGATCGGCCAAGCGTATTACCACGAACTGTACGGGGACGGCGAAGACAGCCCGCGGGCAAACCGATCCATAGCGGTCCCTGAAAAAGCCAACGCGCCAGCCTTTATCACCATCGCCGATCTGGTCAGTTGCAAGGCAGACGAGCACTGGAACCTGCTGACTGAATTCCTTGATTTCCGCTTCGATGATCTGTCGTTCAGCTTCAGTGAGTCCGATTGCGCCAACCCTTTGCTGATGGCTCATATGCGGGGCCTGACTGCGCAGTACCTGCAAGAGCGAAATTATGCCGACGGGATAGCCGAATACCTTGAGCTGGCAACATCGCTGATGCGCAGAAAGCAGATGCCGCCACGATTGATCGATCAGGCGCTCAGCGCTTATGCCGGGCGGGCGCGAATCGAGACGCGTCGCGAGCTGGCCTCAGGCTTCGCTCAGGAGGGGTTTGGCCTGAAAGAGACTCAACTGGTCTGCATGCTGTTCTCGCCATTCGTCAATCAGGGCGATGGCCTTGAATCATTTCTGCGCCGCTGCCATCCCGGCATGCTGGTGGCACTGCCGGATCTGCACAAGGTGCTCTCGGGCTCGACGGCCCCGGATCAAGTGATGCAGTGGCTGGTGGATATCAGCGGTCTGAGCCTCCAATCGCTGCAAAACCTTTACGGCAAACAACGGGTGAACTTCGATGACCCGCATTCGATCATCGCCAGAATTCGCGCTGCCGATCCTGACAAACGCCGAATCATGACCGTTGACCCGGCGACCGGTCAGGCAGTGGTCGAGATGCTTTCCGGGCGCTGAACCAGTTTCGGATCATGGCTGCTGTCGGCAACCGGCATCAGTCATGTCGCGACTTTCTAAAGCCTGGTCTGGCTGAGCGGCGGATACCTGGATGAAAAACAACATGGATTTCGCTTACCAGGCGGTTTACCGCTATCTGGTGCGGCTGGTTGACCAGCAACAAGGCGAGCTGGCGCTGAAGATGCCATCACTGCGACAGCTGGCGCAGCGACTGAGCGTATCTATATCCACGGTGCAAAGCGCCTATTCGCTACTGGAAAAGGAAGGGCGCGTCTATTCGCTTCCCAAGTCGGGCTATTACTCGGCACCGTGCAGCGGGAACAGGGCGGGGCGGGCATGTTCTGACAGCGATGGCGATCTGTTACACGTACTGTGCGATAACGCCAGTCGTCCGGGCATGTCGCTGCTGGGTTGCGATGAACCGACCCTTCTGCATGCACAGGAAAGTCCGCTACCGGCAATGGAGCGAGAACTGACTCGGCATTATCCGCGCCTGCGGGAGCCAGGTTTTCAGCCGCTCGGCGAGCCAGAGCTGCGCACCGCGTTGGCAGCCCGCTACACCCGTGATGCAGAACACTGCTGGCACGCTGACAATGTCTATATCGCTCCAGACCTGCATGGGGCGTTCAAGGCCGTTATCGAAACGTTGGGGCTGCGTGGCACTGTGGTGTTGGTGGAGTCGCCCTGCGCCTGGGCGTTGCTGCGCTTGCTGCAATCGTTCGACATTCGCGTTATCGAGCTGCCACTGCACGAGACCGGCAGCCTTGATCCTGCGCGACTCGATAACCTGTTGCGCGACAATGATATCGGGCTTGCCGTGTTGCCTTCTTTACTGAACCCGGTGCGAGGCAGCATGCGCCCTCCGGGTAACAGCGAGGCCGTTGCGCAAGCGTTAAATCGCCATCAAGTCTGGGTGCTGGAAAATGACAGCCATGCGGGTGTGCAATTTGCTTACGAGCAGATCCCTCTGCGCCACTGGGTTGACCCGCAGCGTCTGGTGATTATCGGCGCATTTGACAAGAGTCTTGGGCCTGAAGCCCCTTACGGCTATCTGCTGTGCAAAACCCTTGAGGTGCGCTGGCAGCAGTATTTTTGGCTGCGAGCATTCGAACTGCCGCCGATTCGTCAGCGAGCCATTGCCAGGCTGTGCAGCAGTGGTCGTCTGGACAGGCAACTGATGGCGTTGCGAGAAACCCTGGCCAGACGCATGCAGTCGATGACGAGGCAACTGGATGAACAGACGGTTGGAACGTTGCGTTATCAGGTACTCGAGGGCGGCTGCGGCGTCTGGGCCGAGAGCATGCATCCCGTAGACATGCGCCAGGTCTTCGACAGGCTGCTGGCCCAGCGCATCGTCATTACTCCCGGCGAACTGTTCAGTTTGCAAAACCGCTATGGGCAGCATTTATGGGTCAGCTACGCCATCGACTGGAGTCAGGATCCGGCCGCGCGCCTGGCCGCGTTGGGAGAAGCGTTAACGCAGGCGCGTCTGCACTAGGCACTGACATCGCAAGCCGTCGATCCATTTATGTTTGCCAGACGTGATTCAAGGCTGTTAACTGGACGCCTGTCCAGTATTCACAACCTACGGCTTCCCAGCGCAGTGACCCCGACCGCCCCTGTAAAACCCGACTCCGAGCCAGCCCTCATCAGTGACTCGCCTGCACGTTATGTCGTGGCCGTGCGCGCACTGTGCGAGTTCACCGCCAAGGTCGGCGATCTTGACCTGCGCTTCACACCATCACCCACGGCTCAGGAAGGGATTGCCGGACACCGCACGGTCGCGTCGCGTCGCGGTGCTGACTACCAGGCCGAGCTCTCATTGAGTGGTGACTATCGCGAGCTGACGGTAAGGGGCAGGGTGGACGGGTACGACGCCGGTCGCAATCAATTGGAAGAAGTGAAGACCTATCGCGGCGAGCTGGATGCGATGCCCGCCAACCATCGTCGATTGCACTGGGCACAGGTGAAGGTCTACGGCTGGCTGCTTTGCCAGCGTCTGCAACTTGAACAAGTGACGCTGGCACTGGTGTATTTCAACATTGTCAGCGAGCAGGAAACCCTGATTCGCGAGCCATTCAGTGCAACGACGCTGCAACAGTTCTTCGAGCAACAGTGCACGATATTCCTTGGCTGGGCGCAGCAACAGATGGCGCATACGCAGGCGCTGCACAAGACGCTGGGCAGCCTGAAGTTCCCTCACGCGTCCTTTCGAACCGGGCAACGGGTGCTGGCCGAGTCGGTGTACAAGGCGGTGAGCACCGGCTGTTGTCTGATGGCTCAGGCACCCACGGGCATCGGCAAGACGGTGGGCACGCTGTTTCCATTGCTCAAGGCGGCGCCCGGTCAGCAGCTTGACAAGATTTTCTTCCTCACCGCCAAGACTCCCGGGCGTCGGCTGGCACTGGATGCGCTTGAGGTCATCAATCACAGTGCGCCGGAGCTAAAGCTGCGGGTGTTGGAACTGGTGGCGCGGGACAAGGCCTGCGAGCATCTGGACAAGGCTTGTAACGGAGATTCCTGTCCACTGGCCAATGGCTTTTACGATCGTCTGCCAGCGGCCCGCGCCGCTGCACTTGAGTCGCCCTGGCTGAATCAGGCCAGCGTGCGCGAGGCCGCATTGCGGCATCAGGTCTGTCCGTATTACCTCAGCCAGGAACTGGCACACTGGGCTGATGTAGTAATCGCTGATTACAATTATTACTTCGACCTCAGTGCGCTGCTGTTCGGCCTCGGCCAGCTCAATCAGTGGCGCGTGGCGGTGCTGGTCGACGAAGCGCACAACATGGTCGAGCGGGCCCGGCAGATGTACAGCGCCAGTCTTGATCAGAGCCAGTTGAAAGCCCTGATCCAGACGTCGCCCGAACCCGTTAAAAAAGCCTTGCAGCGTCTCGACCGGCAATGGAATGCGCTGCACAAAGTGCAGCCCGCTGCCTATCAGGCGTATTCGGCGGCACCGGAAAAATTCATCGGCAGCCTGAACCAGTGCATCTCGACCATCGGTGATCATTTCAACGAGCACCCGCAGGCAGTGGATGGCACGTTGCAGGGTTTCTATCTGGAAGCCATCGGCTTTGCACGCATCGCCGAGCTGTTCGACGAGCATTTCATATTCGACATCACCCGGCGCGAGGCGGGCGGCAAGCGCATCCTGTCGCGCCTCAGCCTGCGTAACGTGGTTCCAGCACGCTTCATCCGTCCGCGCCTGACCGCTGCGCGCAGCACCGTGCTGTTTTCCGCAACGCTCAACCCGCGGCATTACTATGCGGACCTGCTCGGGCTGCCGGTCAACACAGCGTGGATCAATGTGGAATCACCGTTTAATCACGACCAACTCGACGTGCGGATTGTCAGCCGCATTTCCACCCGTTTCACTCATCGTCAGGCCTCGCTGGCACCGATTGTCGAGCTGATGGCGGAGCAGTTCGAAGCGCGGCCAGGTAACTACCTGGCGTTTTTCAGCAGTTTTGATTACCTGCAACAAGTGGCTGAACTGATGGCGCAGACTCATCCGCACATCACCCTCTGGCAGCAGGCGCGGGGCATGGGCGAGAGTGAGCGTCACGCGTTTCTCGACCGCTTTACCCTGAGCAGTCAGGGCATCGGTTTTGCCGTACTGGGCGGTGCCTTTGGTGAGGGCATCGACTTGCCGGGCGCACGGTTGATCGGCGCGTTCATCGCCACGCTGGGGCTGCCGCAGCTCAACCCGGTCAACGAGCAGTTCAAGCAGCGCATGGCCGCATTGTTCGGTGCTGGCTACGACTACACCTATCTTTACCCCGGCGTGCAAAAGGTGGTGCAGGCCGCTGGACGGGTGATCCGCAGCCAGAGTGATCGTGGCGTGGTGATGCTGATCGACGATCGTTTTGCCGAGCACAAGGTCAGGCAGCTGTTTCCGGCGTGGTGGCGGCCTGAAACGTCAACGGCTTAGGGATCGATACTCAAGCAGTGCTGTCGAACTGCCAGTAAACTGCCGCATCGATTATGTTTTTACCTGCAGCAAGTCTTTATTTTTTCTCTGTATTTCATTTCTTAGTGGAGGTTGTATGAGTCTCAGTCCTTTCGCCGGCAAGCTGGCACCTGCGCAGTTACTGGTCGATATTCCGAGACTGGTCACGGCTTACTACACCGGTCAACCTGATGCATCGGTACCTACTCAACGCGTTGCGTTCGGCACTTCCGGACACCGTGGCACGTCGTTCGATCTGGGCTTCAACGAATGGCACGTGTTGGCTATCAGCCAGGCGATCTGCCTGTACCGAAAGGCAAATGGTATCGACGGCCCTTTGTTCCTTGGGGCTGATACTCATGCGTTGTCCACGCCAGCCGCTGCCACCGCTCTTGAAGTGCTGGCCGCCAACGGCGTTGAGGTGATGATCTCGCAAGGCGATGAATACACGCCAACCCCTGCGGTGTCTCACGCCATTATCTGTTACAACCGTGGCCGTACTTCGGGGCTGGCTGATGGCATCGTCATCACGCCGTCGCACAACCCGCCGCAAAGCGGTGGCTTCAAGTACAACCCGCCCAATGGCGGCCCGGCTGACAGTGATATCACCAAGTGGATCGAGAACAAGGCCAACGAACTGCTGGCCGAGAAAGTCACTGGCGTTTCACGCATCAGCCATGAAAAAGCACTGCGTGCCGACACCACTCACCGCCATGACTACGTCAACACTTACGTAGCCGACCTGAAGAACGTCATTGATCTGGACGCTATTCGCGATTCGGGTCTGCGTCTCGGTGTCGACCCGCTGGGTGGGGCCGGGGTGAACTACTGGTCGGCGATTGGCGAGCATTACGGCCTGAACCTGGATGTGGTCAATAAGTTTGTCGATCCTACGTTCCGTTTCATGACCGTTGACTGGGACGGCCAGATTCGTATGGACCCGTCTTCCAGCCATGCCATGCAGAGCCTGATCGGTCTCAAGGACCGTTATCAAGTGGCATTTGCCTGTGACCCGGATCACGACCGCCACGGCATCGTGACCCCGAGCGGTGGCCTGATGACGCCCAACAGCTACTTGGCGGTATCCATCGACTACCTGTTCCAGAACCGTCCTGAGTGGCGCGCCGATGCGGCAGTCGGCAAGACTGTGGTCAGCAGCGGCATGATTGATCGTGTGGCTGCGCGCCTGGGTCGACGCCTGTACGAAGTGCCGGTCGGCTTCAAGTATTTCGCGCAGGGCCTGTTCGAGGGTTCGTTGGGCTTTGGCGGTGAAGAAAGCGCCGGCGCCTCGTTCCTGCGCCGCGACGGTACTGTCTGGACCACCGACAAGGACGGTCTGATTCCTGCCTTGCTGGCTGTGGAAATCACTGCCCGTACCGGTCGTGACCCAAGCGAAACGTACAAGACCATGACCGACGAGCTGGGCGAGCCGTTCTCGACCCGCGTCGACGCCAAGGCCAACCCGCAACAGAAGGCGCTGCTGAGCAAGCTGTCGCCAGAGCAGGTGACTTCCACCGAGCTGGCGGGGGAGCCGATTCAGAAGGTGCTTAGCAACGCGCCAGGTAATGATCAGGCGTTCGGTGGCGTGAAAGTCATGACTGAAAACGGCTGGTTTGCGGCACGCCCTTCAGGCACCGAGGACATCTACAAGATCTACGCCGAGAGTTTTGTCAGCGAAGATCACCTCAAGCGCCTGGTGGCAGAAGCTCAAGTGCTGGTGGACGGGGCGATTTCGCCGAAATAATCACTGCTTTCGTCAAGGCCCGAAAAACCTCGAACCTCAACCGGTTCGGGGTTTTTCAGCTTTTGACCTGTGGCTCAGTCGCGATAGAAGACCTGCACCAGGTGATAACCGAATTTGCTTTTGATCGGGCCGTGCACCACGCGTAGCGGCTTCTTGAAGATCACCTGATCGATGGCACCGACCATTTGCCCAGGCCTGACTTCGCCCAGATCACCGCCACGTTTGCCGGATGGGCAGCTAGAATGCTTTTTAGCCAGCACGTCAAACGCCTCACCCTTGGCAATGCGCAGCTTGAGCTGTTCGGCCTCTTCGGCGGTTTTCACCAGAATATGGCGGGCTTGGGCTTTCATGTCGCAATATCACCTGCTGCAAAAGGCTGCCATTATGCCTGCTCTTGCTGAGCGACGCCCGCGCGTCACGCGTGCCGTCATGACGGTCGTCGTCTTTTTACTTCATTTTGTACGGTATTGATTATGGATTTTCCGGCGCTGTTGAAGATTCTGGCCAGTCAGGACGGATCGGACCTGTATCTTTCCACCGGAGCGCCTCCGTGCGCCAAGTTCAACGGCGTGCTCAAGCCGCTGGGCAGTGAAACCCTCAAACCGGGCGAGGTGGCGGTGATTGCCCAGGGGCTGATGGACGAGGAGCAGAAGCTCGAATTCCTGCGCGAACTGGAGATGAACCTTGCTGTTTCGCTGGCGGGCATCGGCCGGTTCCGGATCAATATCTTCATGCAGCGTAACGAGGTGTCCATCGTCGCGCGGAATATCAAGCTGGATATTCCGCGTTTCGAGGACCTGTTCCTGCCGCCTGTACTGCTCGATGTGATCATGGAAAAGCACGGCCTGGTGTTGTTCGTCGGTGCCACCGGCTCGGGCAAATCGACCTCGTTGGCAGCGCTGATCGATTACCGCAACCGCAACGCCAGCGGCCATATCATCACCATTGAAGACCCGGTCGAATTCATCCATCGGCACAAGAAGTCCATCGTCAACCAGCGCGAGGTGGGGGTCGATACCCGCAGTTTCCGCGCGGCGCTGAAGAACACGTTGCGTCAGGCTCCGGATGTGATTCTGATCGGCGAAATTCGTGACCGCGAGACCATGGAGCATGCGCTGGCGTTTGCCGACACCGGCCACCTGGCGATCTCGACCCTGCATGCCAACAACGCCAATCAGGCGCTGGACCGGATCATCAACTTCTTCCCGGAAGAGCGTCGTGCGCAGTTGCTGCATGACCTGGGCAATAACCTCAAGGCGTTCGTGTCCCAGCGGCTGGTTAGAACCCCGGACGGCAAACGTCGCGCAGCGGTGGAGGTGATGATGGGCACGCCGACCATTCGCGACCTGATTCAGCGCAATGAACTGACCGAACTCAAGGGCATCATGGAGAAATCCGGCAGCCTCGGTATGCAGACCTTCGACACGGCGTTGTTCAATCTGGCCGTCGAGGGGGCGATCAGCGAGGAGGAAGCGCTGAAGAATGCCGACTCGCAGAACAACGTTCGTCTGCGCCTCAAACTGCACAGTGAAGGCGGAGTCGCCAGCCTGACGGCGCCGCCCCCGGCCCCGATCGGCAGCAGCACGGCAAGTACCGCCGAGTGGGGGCTGGTCGATGACGACGCGCCGGGGCCGCAGGCGTAAATCGGTGAAGCTCCTGCGCCCTCCGGGCAGAAGCTTCGTTGTGGACCAGATTATTCAGGGCGCGCAGCAGCCAGCAATTCCTGTGTATAGGGGTGCTGCGGTGATTCGAACACATCGTGGCTGGCACCGCGCTCGACAACCTTGCCGTCCTTTACCACGATGACATCATGGGCGAGCGCCTTGACCACCGCCAGGTCATGACTGATGAACAGGTACGTCAGGCCGTGCTTTTCCTGAAGCTCGCGCAGCAGTGCGACGATTTGTTTCTGCACGGTGCGGTCCAGCGCCGAGGTAGGCTCGTCGAGCAGAATCAGCGCTGGTTTCAGCACCAGCGCCCGCGCAATGGCGATACGCTGACGTTGACCGCCGGAAAACTCATGGGGGTAGCGATGCCGGCTCTGCGGATCGATGCCGACTTCTTCCAGTGCCCGAATGACCTCTGCATCGCATTTCGTCGGGTTGTACTGGCTGTGTACCTCCAGGCCCTCACTGATGATCTGCGCCACTGACATGCGCGGGCTGAGGCTGCCATAAGGGTCTTGAAAGACCACTTGCATCTCTTTGCGCCACGGGCGCATCTGTTTCTGGCTCAAGCCGTCCAGCGCCTGCCCGCGGAAGCGGATACCGCCGCGTGATTCCAGCAGGCGCAGGATCGCCTGGCCCAGTGTCGACTTGCCGGAACCCGATTCGCCGACGATGCCGAGGGTCTTGCCGCGCTCGATACTCAGGCTGATGTCATCCACCGCCTTGAGGTACTCCTTGTGCCGCCGCAGAATGCCGCCGGTCAGGGAGAACCAGACTTTCAGGTTATCGACCTGCAGAACCGTTTCCCGCGTGTCGCGTGGCAGCGGCTCGCCCGCAGGTTCGGCATCCAGCAGCAGGCGGCTGTAAGGATGCTGCGGCGATTTGAACAACGACTTGCAATCGGACTGCTCGACAATCTCGCCGGCACGCATGACGCAGACGCGCTGCGCCACGCTATGAACCAGATTGAGATCATGACTGATCAACAGCAGCGACATGTCCAGGCGCTGCTGCAGCTCCTTGAGCAGCAAGAGGATCTTGCGTTGCACGGTGACGTCCAGTGCAGTGGTCGGTTCGTCGGCAACCAGCAGTTCCGGCTCGCATGCCAGCGCCATGGCAATCATCACCCGCTGGCGTTGGCCTCCGGACAGTTCGTGCGGGTAGGCTTTCAGGCGTTTTTCCGGCTGCTGAATGCCGACCATTTCCAACAGTTCGACAATGCGCTTCTGCGCTTCACGGCCACTGATGCCGCGATGCAGCAGAAGCGTCTCGCCTATCTGTCGGGCCACGCTGTGCAGCGGGTTCAGCGAGGTCATCGGTTCCTGGAAAATCATGGCAATGCGGTTGCCACGCAGCTCGCGCAGGGTGCGCTGGTCGGCACCCACCAGTTGTTGACCCCGGTAGGTGATGCTGCCAGTGGTCAGCGTACCGTTGTGCGGCAGCAGTTGCAGGATCGAGTGCGCAGTGACGGACTTGCCGGAGCCGGATTCACCCACCAGCGCCAGGCATTCACCGCGGCGTACGTCCAGGCTCAGGTTGCTGACGACCTTTTGCCCGCTGAACGCAACGCTCAGGTCGCGAATTTCGATCAGGTTTTCCGGCATATCAGGACCTCGGGTCAAAGGCATCACGCAGCGCCTCGCCTATGAATACCAGCAGCGTCAAGATCAACGCGAGGGCAAAGAACGCTGTCAGGCCCAGCCAGGGCGCTTGCAGGTTCTGCTTGCCCTGGGCGATCAGTTCGCCCAGTGAAGCGCTGCCCGCTGGCATGCCGAAGCCCAGGAAATCCAGAGCGGTCAGGGTCGAAATGGCACCGGTGAGGATGAACGGCAGATAGCTCAGCGTCGCAGTCATCGCGTTGGGTAGGATATGACGCATGATTATCTTCCGGTCCCCCAGGCCCAGTGCACGCGCTGCCTTGACGTACTCCAGGTTGCGCCCACGGAGGAACTCGGCGCGCACGACATCAACCAGCGTCAGCCAGGAAAACAGCGCCATGATGCCCAGCAGCCACCAGAAATCGGGTTCGACGAAGCCTGACAGGATGATCAGCAGGTACAGCACCGGCAAGCCGGACCAGACCTCCAGCAGACGTTGACCGAGCAAGTCTACCCAGCCGCCGTAATAGCCTTGCAGCGCGCCAGCGGTGATGCCAATCAGCGCGCTGATGAAGGTCAGGACCAGCGCAAACAGGATCGACACCCGAGCGCCGAAAATGACCCGCGCCAGTACATCGCGCGCCTGATCATCGGTGCCGAGCCAGTTGTTCGCTGAGGGCGGGCTGGGGGCCGGGGTAGTCAATTCATAGTTGGGCGTGTCGTCACTGAACGGGACTGGCGGAAACAGCATCCAGCCGTCGCCCTTGGTGATCAACTGGCGCACGTAGTCACTGCGGTAATCCGGCTGGAAGGGCAGTTCGCCGCCAAATTGTTGCTCGGTGTAGCGCTTGAACACCGGAAAGTAGAGCGAGTGCTGGTAACTGACCATCAGTGGTTTGTCATTGGCGATCAGCTCACCGCCCAGAGTCAGTGCAAACAGTGCGCAGAACAGCCACAGCGACCACCAGCCCCGGCGATTGCTGCGAAAGCGCTCCAGACGGCGACGGGCCAGCGGCGAGAGGCTACGCATCATGCATTCCTCGCGCTGAAGTCGATTCGGGGGTCAACCAGCGTGTAGCAGACATCGCCAATCAGTTTTATCAGCAGGCCGAAGACGGTAAAGATGAACAGCGAGCCGAACACCACCGGATAATCCCGCGAAACGGCCGCTTCATAGCTCATGCGGCCCAGGCCATCCAGCGAGAAGATCACCTCGATCAGCAGCGAACCGGCAAAGAACACGCTGATGAACGCCTGCGGAATACCCGACACAACCAGCAGCATTGCATTGCGAAACACATGGCCATAGAGCACGCGCCGCTCGCTCATACCCTTGGCGCGGGCGGTAGTCACATACTGACGGGTTATTTCGTTGAGAAAGGAATGTTTGGTCAGCAGGGTCAGTGTGGCAAAACCGCCGATCACCAGCGCTGAAACAGGCAGCACCAAATGCCAGAAATAGTCAGCGATCTTGCCGACGGTGGTCAGTTGCTCGAAGTTGTCCGAGACCAGCCCGCGCACCGGAAACCAGTTCAGTGACGTGCCACCGCAGAACACCACCACCAGCAGCATGGCGAAAAGGAAGGCTGGCGTGGCGTAACCGATGATGATCGCGGTGCTGCTCCAGATATCGAACTGACTGCCATGTTTGACCGCTTTGCGAATACCCAGCGGGATGGATACCAGGTATGTCAGCAACGTCGCCCAGAGGCCCAATGATATGGAGACCGGCATTTTTTGCAGAATAAGGTCGGTGACCGTGGCACCGCGAAAGAAGCTGTTGCCGAAATCCAGTCGGGCGTAACTCTTCAGCATCAGCCAGAGCCGCTCATGCAAGGGCTTGTCGAAACCGTATTGATGTTCGATCTGTTTGATCAGTACCGGGTCCAGTCCTCGGGACGCTCGGGAGTGTCCGGCACCGGCCGATTCGCTCGCACCGGCGCCCACGGTCGCACCGCCAATTCCCTGCAAGCGCGCAATAGCCTGTTCGACAGGGCCGCCCGGCGCGGCCTGCACGATGAAAAAGTTGACCAGCAAAATGCACAGCAGAGTAGGGATGATCAGCAGCAGGCGACGCAAAATATAGCCGAGCATTCAGTGCATCTCCGAAACGATGGCTGAGGCACCGCGTTTTTCAGCGAACTGCTCATTGGTCAATGGCGTCGGGCTGATTTCCCACCATGTTTCGATGGCTTCATTGTTGCTGGCCTGGATTTTCGGAATGCCGAAACGGTTCCACCAGACGGTGGAGGAGCCTGGCGGGTAATAGTTGGGAATCCAGTAGTAGTTCCACTGTAGTACCCGGTCCAGGCAATGTGCATAGTCGGTCATGGCCTGCTTGTTGTCGGCCTTGAGCAGGCCTGCAATCAAGGTGTCGACGGCGGGGTCCTGAAGCGCCATGTAATTGCTGGAGCCTGGGTCCATCGCTACTTTCGAACCAAAGCTGTTGTACAGCTCGGCCCCGGGCGAGGTAGATACCGGGTAGCCGGTGACAATCATGTCGTAATCGCGGGCCATTACCCGGTTGAGGTATTGCGCGGAATCGATGCGACGAATATCAAAATGAATGCCGATCTGCGCCAGCGTGCGTTTATACGGCAGCAGCATCCGCTCGAAACCATTCTGTGCGTTGAGAAACGTAAAGCTGAAGGGTTCGCCCTGTGCGTTAACCAGTTGGTCGCCCTGCGGCGTCCAGCCAGCCTCTTTCATCAGCGCCAGTGCTTGCAGTTGCTTGTCGCGAATGAAGCCTGTGCCATCGGTTTTTGGTGCCTTGAACACGCTGTCGAACACCTGGTCAGGGACCCTGCCACGCAGCGGCTCAAGGATTTTCAGTTCGGCGGTAGTAGGCAATTCGCTGGCAGCCAGCTCCGAGTTGGAGAAGAAGCTGTCCTGGCGAATGTACATGTTGCGCATCATCTGCCGGTTGGTCCATTCGAAGTCCCAGAGCAACGACAGCGCCTGGCGCACGCGGCGGTCCTGAAACATCGGTCGGCTCAGGTTGAATACGAAGCCCTGTGAGCTTTGCACCGCGCCCTTGGCCAGTTGGGCCTTCTGCAAGCGACCGTCACTGAGTGCCGGGCCGTCATAGCGAATTGAATAGCCGGTCGCTGAAAACTCGCGGTTGTAGTCGTAGGCCCCGCCCTTGAGAACCGTGCGTGCCACGTCAATGTCGCCGAAATACTCGATGCTGAAGGTGTCGAAGTTGTACAGGCCTTTGCTGACCGGCAGGTCTTTGCCCCACCAGCCTGGGTCGCGTTGAAACGTGATGGTGCGCCCCGGGTCGACATGGCTGATGGTGTAAGGCCCGCTGCCCGGAGGAACTTCAAACCCCGCGCCACTGGCGAAGTCGCGGGATTTCCACCAGTGTTCGGGGAATACCGGCAGTGAAGCGAGGTCCAGGGGCAGGGTGCGGCTGTCGCTGTGCTTGAAGTCGAAACGGATCTGCAAGGGGGATTCGACTTCCAGGCCTTTGACCGCCTCAAACTGGGTCCGGTATTGCATGTTGCCTTGGGTCATCAGCAGTTCGTAGGTGTACTTGACGTCGTCGGCGGTAATCGGGGTGCCATCCGCGAAACGCGCCTTCGGGTTGAGGTAAAAGCGCAAGGAAAGGCCGTCTGCACCACGCTCCATTTTCTCGGCGACAAGTCCGTAGACCGTATAAGGCTCATCCATAGAGCGTATGGCCAGCGGGGCATAGAGCAGGCCATTGATCTGCGAAACCCCCATACCTTTGTCGGTAAACGGCATCAAGTGATCGAACTGACCTATTTCAATGGCCGAGCGGCGCATGCTGCCGCCTTTCGGGGCGTCCGGGTTCACATAATCGAAATGTTTGAAGTCGGCAAGGTAGCGCGGGGCCTCGCCGTAAACGGTCAGTGCGTGTTGTGGTGCTGCAGACAGCGATTGAACAACGCAAACGAAGGTCAGCGTGAAGGCGAGCAACGATGAAAAAACAAAACGCATGACTCGAATCCTGACTGACGTTCGCAAGCGAATGTCAGGGTTAAAGGCAACTGACTGTCAAGGTATGACGAAAATCCCGGCAGCGCTCAGGCATCTGCGTCGCGGTATCTTCTACAGACAAATGGTCGCTTCGCCAAGCCGCTGCGAGCAGGCAACGGTATTAACGGCCACCTGCAAAAACGGCCCATCCGAAGATGAGCCGTCTGGTACTCAGCGCAGCAGGATCAGTCCTGGCGGCTGGTCACTTCCAGCAGGTGGTAACCGAACTGGGTCTTTACCGGACCCTGAACGGTGTTCACTGGTGCACTGAACACGACGGTGTCGAATTCCTTGACCATCTGGCCTGGACCGAACGAACCCAGATCACCGCCCTGACGGCTGGATGGGCAGCTGGAATTGGCCTTGGCGATTTCAGCGAAATCAGCGCCGCCTTCGATCTGAGCCTTGAGTTCGTTGCATTTTTCTTCGCTCGAAACAAGGATGTGGCGGGCAGTGGCTTTAGCCATGGGGAATAATCTCCTGTGAAAAAAAAGAAACAGCCTACCGGATTCAGTACGGTATTTCCCGACAAAGTTCCTTCGCTCTGTTTATCTGTAACGCAGACGGTCAACCGCGCGACGCAATAGCTGTTCGGTGCCTTCCCAACCAAGGCAGCCATCGGTGACCGAAACGCCGTACTGCAGCGTCCCGCCCAATGCCTGGCAGCCGTCGAACAAGTGGCTCTCGATCATCATGCCGATCAGTGAGGTATTGCCGGCCAGGCGCTGTTCAAGAACATCGTTAAAGACGTGGGGCTGGCGTGACGGGTCCTTGCCACTGTTGGCGTGGCTGCAATCGACCATGATTCGCGATGGGATATTGTTTTTGGTCAGGCTGGCCTGCACCCGAGCGACACTCTGGCCATCGTAGTTGGGGCCGCTGTGGCCGCCGCGCAGCACAATGTGAGTGTCCGGATTGCCCTGCGTCTGGATGATTGCCGGATGACCGTGACCGTCCATGCCGAAGTGGCGATGCGGATGCGCCGCTGAACGCATTGCATCGCTGGCCACCGCGACGCCACCGTCAGTGCCATTCTTGAAGCCGACTGCCATGGGCAGCCCGCTGGCCATTTCCCGATGGATTTGCGACTCGGTGGTACGTGCGCCGATCGCGACCCAACTGAGCAGGTCATCGAAATAGCCCGCGGCCATGGGTTGCAGTATCTCGGTGGCAATCGGCAGGCCCATTTCCAGCATGTCACGCATCAATTGTCGCGACAGCGCCAGGCCTTCAGCCATATCGTCACTGCCGTCCAGATGGGGATCGTACGCCAGGCCTTTCCAGCCCACTGTCGTGCGCGGTTTTTCGACGTAGGCGCGCATCACCAGCAGCATCTGATCACTGACTTGCGCCGCAAGGCCGGCCAGTCGCTCGGCATATTCACGAGCAGATTGCGGGTCATGGATCGAGCAGGGGCCCACGATAACGAGCAGTCGCGAGTCTTCACCTTCAAGGATGGCGCGTACGGCGCGGCGATGGGCAGCAACCTGTTCGGTCAGCGCTGCATTCAGTGGCAGGCGCATTTTCAGTTCAAGCGTGCCGGGCAGGCGTTTCGAGGCGGGGCTGTTGTCTGCCAGAGCAACGGCATGGCTGGACAGGTCGGACGGCTTTACGGCAACGGACGAATTCATATTCTGGCTTCCTGGGCTGGCGGTGCAGTACCGCGCAGACCTACTGGGGTGTTCGACAAAGGGCCGTATTGGCCGGGCGTTTGTGGTTGCCACCTGGCAGTGACCGAACGGAGGCGGCAGGCTGTCCCGAACGGAGATGGCTAAATCGCCAGGCGAAGTCGATGTCGTTGCGGTAATAAGTGGCGTAGTTCATGTCTTAGTCCTCAATGTGCAGCGTGATATTTATGAAGGGTTGAAAATACCTGGCCCTGAAAAAACAAAACCCCCGGTCGGGAAGCCGACCGGGGGTAGAGAATTCTCTGGTTGGCGTCCCCTTGAAGTGGGCGCCGGATAGGTATCAGGCGCGCCAGTGGCTAAACCAATACCCATAATAAGAGTTGAGCTGAACAGGAGCATTCACCGAGGCAACCCGCACAGCCACAGCGCATGCACGGCAGAAAATGCCGGTAGCCGCTTGAAGCAGTGATGAAGTGGATTGCAGCATGCTGGGTCTCCGTTGATTGCTCCGAAGCTTACTTCAGGAGCGGCGGCGCATTCAATTGGAAAATTCAATCACCAGGATTATCGATGGCTACGAGCATTGACGTGGTGGTCCAGAGGGCGAGGGGTAAACCGCTCAACGGCTGATGACAGTTACCTGGCGGCAGGCTATGGTGCGGCCAGGCTTCTACATATTGCGCCTGCAGTCTCCGGCAGGATCAGCTACTCTTCACCCATTACTTCTTCCTGCGGGGTTTGCATGTTCGGGATGGTCCCGATCTTCATGCCCAGCAATACGGCTACCTTATGCGCTTCACCGCGCCTGCCTTTCTTGCGGCCCGCCAGCACCTGGTAAGTTGTCGCCGGATCAATGCTGTTTTCCCGAGCGAATTCCTGAACAGATTTTCCCTGTTGTTCGAGCCAGGCCTTGGCTTGTGCGGCGGTGCGTATTCCGGGCATAGTTCAAAACCGTTCAAATCTATTCAATTTTGCGGGATTCTAACATTCGTTAGAATGGCTTTAACAGGATAATAGATTCAAATGAGTGGAATCGGTTGTCGGCTGAGAAAAGAACGAGAGCGTCTGAGCATGTCTCAGCGTACCTTCGGTGAATAGGGGGAGTTGAGGCTAACGCCCAGGGAAAGTATGAAAATGGTGATCGCGCGCCCAAGGCCGATTACCTGGCTGCGGTGGCGGCCAAAGGTGTGGATGTGCTCTATGTGCTGACGGGAGCGCGCACGCCGGTGCCGATTGACAACCTCAGTGTGATCGAAGAAAAGATTCTGGGTAATTACCGGGTGTTGGGCAAAGATGATCAGGATGCGATCAGGCGTTTGACGACGACCATTGCCGAGCTTTCCGCTCCTGAAGGGTAAGCATTGCGAGGCGGACATGCAGCCTGCTTTCCTGCGGCCTGCGGGTTTTTTTCGTCGTTCTCGAAGCACCCACCGTCAAGCTGTCGAGAGTCTGAGTTCGCAGTGCTAGGTCTGACTCATTGTTTTTGTTATGGTGATTGGCATTCGTTATGACCGTTGCGCGAGGTGTCTGCTTGATTAAGGTGCTAGTTGTCGATGACCATGATCTTGTCCGGACAGGCATCACACGCATGCTGGCCGACATAGACGGTCTGCAGGTTGTCGGGCAGGCTGATTCCGGCGAGGAATCACTAAAGAAGGCGCGCGAGCTCAAGCCTGACGTTGTACTCATGGACGTCAAGATGCCGGGCATCGGTGGGCTGGAGGCGACGCGCAAGATGCTGCGCAGCCACCCTGATATCAAGGTCGTCGCAGTCACTGTCTGTGAAGAAGACCCGTTTCCGACCCGTTTGCTGCAGGCAGGTGCTGCCGGCTACATGACCAAGGGTGCGGGGCTTGCCGAAATGGTCCAGGCCATTCGCTTGGTGTTTGCCGGTCAGCGTTACATCAGCCCGCAGATTGCCCAGCAGCTGGCCTTGAAGTCGTTTCAGCCGCAGGTCAACAATTCGCCGTTCGATCTGCTTTCCGAGCGTGAAATTCAGATTGCCCTGATGATTGTCGGCTGCCAGAAAGTCCAGACCATCTCGGACAAGCTGTGCCTGTCACCGAAAACCGTTAATACCTACCGATACCGTATCTTTGAAAAGCTCTCGATCAGCAGTGATGTTGAACTGGCTTTGCTCGCTGTACGTCACGGCATGGTTGATGCCAGCGCCTGAACATGACCCAGACTTTCGATCCAAGTGCATTTCTCGCGACCTGTAGCGGTCGTCCCGGCGTCTACCGTATGTTCGACGCCGAAGCCACACTGCTTTACGTCGGCAAGGCCAAGAACCTCAAGAAGCGTCTTGCCAGCTATTTTCGCAAAACCGGACACGCGCCCAAGACCGGAGCGCTGGTGTCGCGCATCGCCCAGATTGAAACGACCATCACGGGCAACGAAACCGAAGCGTTGTTGCTGGAGCAGACCCTCATCAAGGAGTGGCGGCCGCCCTACAACATTTTGCTGCGTGACGATAAGTCCTATCCCTATGTGTTTCTGTCCGATGGTAACTACCCGCGACTGAGTATTCATCGGGGAGCCAAAAAGGCCAAGGGCCGTTATTTCGGGCCTTACCCGAGTGCCGGCGCGATTCGCGAGAGCCTTAGCCTGCTGCAGAAGACCTTTCAGGTGCGGCAGTGCGAGGACAGCTACTTCAAGAACCGCACGCGTCCTTGCCTGCAATATCAGATCAAACGTTGCAAAGGGCCGTGTGTCGGGCTGGTCGAGCCTGAGGTGTATGCCGAGGACGTACGTCACTCGGTGATGTTTCTCGAGGGACGCAGCAATGCCCTGAGTGACGAACTGAACGCCTCCATGGAAAAAGCCGCGATGGCGCTCGACTTCGAACGCGCAGCCGAGTTGCGCGATCAGGTCGCCTTGTTGCGCCGAGTCCAGGATCAGCAAAGCATGGACGGCGGTACCGGCGATGTCGATGTGGTCGCCGCGTTCGTCAACCCTGGCGGTGCCTGCGTGCACCTGATCAGCGTGCGGGGCGGGCGGGTGCTGGGCAGCAAGAACTTCTTCCCGCAGGTCGGCATAGAAGAGGAGGTCGGCGAAGTGATGTCGGCTTTCCTGGCTCAGTATTTTCTCGGCGGCGTTGATCGCGAGTTGCCCAGCGAAGTCATCGTTAACGTCGTCAACGATGACTTCCCGGCGTTGATTGATGCCATCGAGGAGCTTCGCGGTCGTGAAATGGTCATTAGCCATCGGGTGCGTGGCACTCGGGCTCGCTGGCAGCAAATGGCAGTCACCAATGCCGAACAGGCGCTGGCGGCGCGTCTGGCCAACCGTCAGCATGTCGCATCACGTTTCGACGCGCTGGCCAAGGTGCTCGGTCTCGAAGATCCGCCAATGCGCCTCGAATGCTACGACATCAGCCACTCCAGTGGTGAGGCGACCGTAGCGTCCTGTGTGGTGTTTGGGCCTGAAGGCCCGATCAAGTCCGATTACCGGCGTTTCAATATCGAAGGCGTAACGGCGGGCGACGACTATGCCGCCATGCACCAGGCGTTGACCCGACGTTACAGCCGCATCAAGGCCGGGGAGGGCAAGTTGCCGGATGTGCTGCTGGTGGACGGCGGCAAGGGCCAGATGTCCATGGCCCGTGATGTGCTCAATGAATTGCAGGTGCCTGATCTGATTCTGCTCGGTGTCGCCAAGGGCACCACGCGTAAGGCGGGCTTTGAAACCCTTTACTTGAACGACGCAGCACATGAATTCACGCTGCCCGGCGATTCTCCGGCGTTGCACCTTATTCAGCAGATTCGCGACGAGGCTCACCGCTTCGCAATCACCGGTCACCGCGCGCGGCGCGGCAAGACCCGGCGCACCTCGACCCTTGAAGGCGTTGCAGGTGTCGGGCCGACCCGGCGTCGTGACCTGCTCAAACATTTCGGCGGATTACAGGAATTGTCCCGTGCCAGCATCGATGAAATCGCAAAAGCACCTGGAATCAGTAAAAAGCTGGCAGAGTCGATTTATGCAAACCTGCACAGCGAGTAGAATGCCCGCTCACCTCGTAGCCAGTTGTGCCGATGAATATCCCTAATCTGATCACCGTACTACGCGTTTTATTGATTCCGATCTTCATTTTGCTGTTCTACATGCCTTATCACTGGAGCTACATGGCCGCCAGTGCAGTCTTTGCGTTCGCTGCGGCGACCGACTGGCTCGACGGGTATCTGGCCCGCCGTCTTGAACAAAGTACGCCTTTTGGCGCCTTTCTCGACCCGGTAGCAGACAAACTGATGGTGGCCGTGGCATTGGTGCTGCTGGTTCAGGCGCATGCCAATCTGTGGCTGACGCTGCCCGCAGCGGTGATCATCGGTCGCGAAATCGTGATTTCTGCACTCCGCGAGTGGATGGCGGAAATCGGCGCGCGTGCGCAGGTTGCCGTTTCCAATATGGGCAAATGGAAAACGGCGGCGCAAATGCTCGCGCTGGTTATTCTGCTGGGCAACCCGCCTGCGATCACGATCTGGGTGATTCTCGGCTACGCATTGCTGCTCGTTGCAGCGGGGTTGACCCTGTGGTCGATGGTGCAATACCTCAGAGCCGCTTGGCCGCACCTCAAGACTACGGCAGAAAAAAAATAAGTTTTTGAATCAAGAGCTTGACGCAGCTTTCTGAAACGCTAGAATAGCGCCCGTCATCAAGACAATGCGGGAATAGCTCAGTTGGTAGAGCACGACCTTGCCAAGGTCGGGGTCGCGAGTTCGAGTCTCGTTTCCCGCTCCAAATCTAAATCCATGTATGCCCAAGAGGCATATGGGATTAACAAAAAAGACGCTTAGGCGTCTTTTTTCGTTTTTGCGGTAAATATCCCGGGTTTACTTTCTTGTGATGTACTTCTGCTTGTCTGAAGCAGTTTTGGCGTCCGAAGCCATATTGCCGTCGCCACTTCAAGCAGTCGAAGGAACAGTAGACCGGCTGGAGGCCATTATCGGGCACCCGCTGCGCACCTACGAAGACTTCGGCAAGGAAGCCACTGTCGGTTGAATCGCCGGCAGGGCAGCCATCCTGCCGGGTAAGAAACCCGGCAGTCAGTGCTTTAGTAGTTCACCCAGGCGGCATCGTTATTGGCAGACTGTACCCAGCGCACACCTTCTACGCCAGTGTCGATACCCGGCTTGGCAGCCCATGCCATGCGTTGCCCCTGAACTTCGAAACTCATCTGGGCAGGGCGTTCATCCCTCCATTCGATACTCGCCTTCCCGACTACTATTTATAATGTTGCTCGAACACCGCTACCTGCTCCGGTGTAATGAGTTGAAAGGGCACCCAGACCTCGGCGTCGACCGGCTCGCCTTTGATCATTTTTATGGCCGATTGCAGAGCTGTGGTAGCTTGGGCCTTCGGGTCTTGAAACACCGAGGCTGCCAGCATTCCACGTTTGATTGCCGCCAGGCCATCAGGCAAGCCGTCAATGCCTACAATTGCAACTTCCCCCTTCGCTTTGCCAGCCTGTTGTAACGCCATGGCGGCGCCGATGGCCATCTCGTCGTTATTGGCCACGATGGCATCAAAGGTTCTGCCCGCCAGTAGCCAGTTACTGGTCAGGTCCATACCTTTGTTACGTTGCCATTCCGCTGTTTGCTGCTCGACGATCGTTATGCCCGGATAGTCCTTGAGCACCTGTTTGACGCCTTCGCTGCGGTCGTGTGTCGAGTTCTGCGCAAGGTCACCCATGATGAGCGCGATAGTACCTTTGCGTCCCATCTTTTCTGCCAGATAGCGCATCTGCAATTGTCCTGCCTCAATGTCGTTGGACGCCACGGTGGTAACGCCCTTGGGCAAGACGCGCTCATCCGGGTGACGGTTGACGTAGACAAGCGGCATCTTTGCCTCGACCGCTGCGCGGGTCATATTTGCCGTGGCGGCGGTGTCCACCGGCAAGACGATAACCGCATCCACTTTCTGGCTGAGAAAGCCCTGAACCTGATTGATCTGGCGAACGACATCGCCTTGAGCGTCCTCGAACTGGAGCTGCACATTCTCTTTTCGGGCAGCTTCTTCCAGGCCGCTGCGCACATAGGTCATGAAGTTATCGTCGACTCTGGCGATCGTGACGCCAATTCGGTAGCTCGCAGCAGCCCATTGGCTGGAAACCAGTAACAGCACGGCGATAAACAGTTTGCAGAAGGGCATGAGACGTTTCCTTTTGTTGTTATGTGTGACGTTCACCAAGACCTGTCATGAACGTTTCCAGCGCTTTTCACGAGAGCTTGCCAAGGTGTTCCTCAAGTCAGGGTGAAGGCTTTTTTGAAGCGTTCCAGTGCTGCTTCGCTGTTGCCACTGGCCCAGCCTTCAAGCCCGACGACACCCGTGTAGCCCATATCGAACAACGCTCTGGCGATGGCGGGATAATGAATTTCACCCGTACCAGGCTCTTGGCGACCTGGGACGTCGGCGACCTGGATTTCTCCTATGGCGCTGCCTGAGCGCTGGATGAGTTCGATCAGGTTTCCTTCGCCGATTTGCGCGTGATAAAGGTCCAGGTTCATTTTCAGGTGCGGGCTGCCCACGGCCTCGATCAGGGCCAATGTGTCTTCAGCGCGAGCGAACGGGGTGCCGGGGTGGTCGACCTCGGTATTCAGGTTTTCCAGCAAGAATACCCGGCCTGCCTCTTCGCCAAGGCGAGCGAGTTTTTCCAGCGTTTTGCAGGCACTCAGCCACATGCGTCCATTGACATGAGCCACCGGATTGACGGGCAGACCTTTGTCGTCAAGGCCCGTGCCATGCAGGTTCAGGCTCGGGCAATTGAGCCGGGCGGCAACCGCGAGGGATTCGCGTGCGCTGTCCAGCAGGTGCTGGATTGCGTCGGCATCGGTCAGATTGCCGTGGGTGTAGCCGGTCATAGAGGTGAAATTCGCCCCTATGGCAGCCAGCGCTGCGATGTCCTTATTGGCCCAGCTCCATATTTCGGCGCTGAAGCCCAGCTCGTGAATACGCCTGACACGCTCGGTGAAGGGTAAATCCAGGAACACCATCTCGGCGCTGACCGCTAATGTGAACGGTATGGAGCTCATGCGTCGACTCCTCGTGATACTGCTACCGGCCGGCCTTGCTGGAACGACTCGATGCAGGCGCGGGCAATGGCCAGCGCCGCTCGGGCATCTTCGCCACTGGCCAGGGGTTTGGCCCCGGTACGCAGGCAGTCGGCAAAATGATTGAGTTCGGCGATGTAGGCGTCACGCAGCAGGTCGGTGTCCAGTCGTTGGGAGTCGGCCTGTATGCCATTGGGCAGGTAACGGGTCAGATCAGATTCACTGACGTTGCCCATAGTCAACATGCCGGCACTGCCGAAGACCTCGCCCCGGACGTCGTAACCGTAGACCGCCTGAAAGCTGGCTTCAGCGGTGGCAATGGCACCGTTGTCGAAACGGATCATCACCACCGCTGTGTCCAGAAACCCATTGTTCTTGTAATCCGGTGCAATCAGCGCATCAGCCATGACGAACACGCTGACTGCCTCGGCACCGGGATTCAGGTAGCGCAAGGTATCGAAGTCATGAATCAGCGTTTCAAGAAAGATCACCCATTGCGGCGAGGCTGCCGGATTGTTCAGCGCAGGATCGCGGGTTAACGAGCGCAACAGTTGCGGTGTACCTATACGCCCCTCAACCACGTTCAGATGAGCCGTACGAAAGCTTTTGGCGAAGCGACGGTTGAAACCGACTTGCAAGGGCACGCCGGCATCGGCGGCCGCAGCGATAGCGCGGTCGGCTTCCTCGAGAGTGATCGCCATGGGTTTCTCGCAAAAAACGCCCTTGCCGGCCCGCGCCGCGCTGATGACCAATTCTGCGTGGCTGCGCGCGGGGGCAGCGATCAGCACGCCATCCAGGTCTGGGTCGTCCAGCAATTGCTGAGGGTCGGTGTAAACCCGATCTACCCCTAACTCTGCGGCCAGACGCGACGCCTGGCCCGGAGTGGGGTCGGCGATGGCGGCAAGGCAGGCACCGGGAATATGGTGGGCGGCGGTCTGGCCGTCGAAGCTGCCCATGCGACCGGCGCCAATCAGACCAAGGCGGAGAATTTTTTTGCTCATGAAATAACCCTTTTTAATTGTTGTTCGATTATTTCCCGGCCGTAAGCGCGCCGGGCAAAGGGGGAGAGCAAAGGCTATGCCATAACTTAACCTATTGATTTTAAAGGTTTATTAAAAATTTCCAGTCGAAAAGTGTTCATTTTAATGACATGTCTATACTGACATGTTGAATATATGAACATGGATACATCAATGTCCTCACAGTCTGCGACCTTCAGCGTGCAAGACCTCGGATACCTCACAGCATTGGGGACTGTGGCACTCAACAGCGGTCCCATACCCGAACTGGAGCAGGCCTGGCGGGCGCGCCTGAGTGGCGTTGACGAGCGCCCGGCGACGGTCAGGAAGGTTATTTGGGATTCCTGGGGACGCAGCATCGCAGGCGGCGTGAACCCGGAAGACAGCGACTACCGGTTTGTCGACCCTCAACACCTTGCGGCTACTCTGGCGGCCAATCGGGTTTTGATTGCCGCAGCAGCTCAAGTGATGCGCGGCTTGCTTGCCTATAACCCGAGAGGCCATATCAACCTCACCGATGCTGATGGCACCACACTGTATTTTTGCGGGCTGGATCTGACGCCGGTAGGTACGCGCTTGCTGGAGTCGGTGCAGGGCACCAACTGCACCGGGCTGGCCCTGGCTGAAGATTCCCTGGTGTATGTACTGGCAGAGGAAAACTTCGGTACAGGCCTTCGTCAGCGGCGGATGCATTGCGCTGCGGCGCCAATCCGCAATGCCCAAGGCAAGACCCTGGCGATGCTGACTCTGACCGCAGAACCTGGCTGGTTCCATTTTCATACGCTCGGCACTGTCCAGGCGGCAGCCGAGGCCGTCTCGCGGCAAATGGCCTTGCAGGCGCTGCTGGAAGAACAGCAAACCGTGCTCGAAGTGCTCAACGAAGGTTTGGTGGTACTGGACGAACGAGGCTGTATAAAAGCACTCAATCGCTATGCCCGGCAGCTTTTTCGGGTCGGCCTGGATTTGCTGGGCAGCCCGTTCCAGCGTCTGGGGCGCAGTGATTTGAACGAACAGATTCTGGCGCGTATCGGTGAAGGGCTGCGGGACCTGGACTGCACCTTTGAACTGCATGATTTCAGCCAGTTGTCCTGTCTGGTTTCGGTATGCCCACTGGAGCAGGGCGGGCGCGTGGTGTCGCTGCGAGAAAATCGGCGCATTCGGGAGATCACCCGGCGAATTATCGGCACTCAGGCCCGTTACACGTTCGAGACCATTCAGGGCCGTTCACGGGCGATTGCAGATGCCGTGCATTTTGGGCGGATCGCCAGTCGCAGCGATTCCACCACCTTGATTCTTGGCGAAAGCGGCACCGGCAAGGAGTTGTTCGCCCAGGCGATCCATAATGCGAGTGACCGCAATAGCGGGCCTTTTGTAGCGGTCAACTGTGGCGCGATTCCCCGGGACCTGGTGCAAAGCGAGCTGTTCGGCCATGTCGAGGGCGCATTCACGGGTTCGGCTAAAGGCGGGTCGGCGGGCAAGTTCGAACTGGCCGATGGCGGCACGATCTTTCTTGATGAGATCGGCGACATGTCCTTCGACGCGCAGGTCAGCCTTTTACGGGTGTTGCAAGAGGGCGAAGTGACCCGGGTCGGGGCGAAAAGCTCGCGATCAGTGGATGTACGCATCATTGCCGCCACTCACCGTAACTTGAGTCAGGCAGTGGCCGAAGGCGCCTTTCGTGAAGATCTGTATTACCGACTCAACGTGCTCAACCTGACCGTACCGCCGCTGCGTATGCGTCGGGAAGACATTGCCTTGCTGGCGCAACATTTTCTTGATCGTTGTGCCCGTTCATTGCGCAAGTCAGTGCTGGGGCTTTCTGCGCAAGCCCTGGAATTGCTGGTGGCTTATAGCTGGCCGGGCAACGTGCGAGAGCTGGAAAACAGCATTGAGCGCGCGACCAATCTGGCCACGGGTGAGCTCGTCCAGCCCGCCGATCTGCCCCTTGAAATCAGGCAGCGGAGCGGCCCCGCAGTGCCGGGCCGGCTGCCAGTGCCTTTGGCGGCCCATGACCTTGGCACCCACGAAATGCACGCGATTATTGCGGCGCTCGAAAGCACCCGAGGCAATATTCGCCTCGCTGCTCGACAGCTGAACGTTTCCCGCGGCGGGCTGTACAACAAAATGAGTCGATTCGGCTTGAACGCCGCCGATTTTCGAGGGCTCTGACGCCGGTCAGGCGTCGGTATTCTCCGAGGTCACGATCTGTAGCGGTACATACACCCGGTGCCTGAGCGGATCGAAGCTGTTGACGGTCTGCAACTCGATCAGCAGATTTACCAGTGCCTCGGCAATTTGAAGAGGCTGGGAGTCGATCACCACGTCAACCAGCCCGTTCGCGAGTGCGAGGCGCGACAGTTCGGTGGACTCCTGCAAAATGCAGCACAGCGCTGGACGTCTGGGCAGTTGCGCGAGGGCACTGATGATGCCGTCGCCACCACCGCCCACCACGCACAGCCCGCGCAGATCGTCATGATTGCCCAGCAATTCCAGGCTCGCCTCTTCGGTGATATCGCAGTTGTCGAGGTTGATCAGCGGCACCAGAGGACATAACCCCGGCGCATGCTCTGCCAGGTAACTGTGTAGCCCTTCAACCCGCGCCTGATGACCGAGAAAGCGATGGCCGCCGAGCAGAATGCCGATGCTGCCTTTGCGAGCACCGCAGGTACGTGCCAGCAGCCAGCCCATGGTGCGTCCGACCTGATAATTGTCCTGACCGACGTAAGGCTCATCGGCCTTCTCATGTATGTCTGAAAGCAGCGCTATCACCGGGACGCCAGCCTGGCGAATCTGTTCAAGAGCAGCGTTGATCAGCGGGTGGGCGAAGCTGACCACCGCCAGGCCGTCACATTGCACTGCCAGTTGTTCGAGTTGGGCAACGATGGCGGCCGGGCTGCGATCAGTCACGTATTCGAACTGGCAGGTCAGATTGGCCCCGATACGACGTTGCGCGGCCTGGCCAATGGCCTGAGCGAGGTTGGCATAGAACGCCTGGGCGGTGTTCAGCAACAGAATGCCGAAACGGTAAGTGGGACGTTGCTCGACAATGCGCTGCGCAATCAGCCGTGCGGCGAAATAACCCACTGCTTCCGCGGCCTTCAGCACCTGCTCGGCGGTAGCGGGGTTTACCGGAGCGCGGGCGTTGAGCACGCGATCGACAGTCGCGACACTCAAGCCTGCCTGCGCGGCAACAGTCGCGATGGTGGGGCGCTTATTGTTATTCATGACATGCCCTTGAAGCGGCTTGATAGAAAACTATCAAGCACCGCAGATGCTCGATGATAGCTTGATAGTGAATGTATTCAAGGCCTTGAGAGGGGGGTGGGTGCTCTCTATATTTTCTTACGCAAAGTTCCTGAAACTTCACACTTGCGGAGAATAATAACAATGCCTCAAGACACTGCAGCCTGTCAGCGCGACTATAGCCTGACCGGCCCCGAACCTGCCCGTGCAGCGGAAAAAGGCCTGGTATCTGCCGAGTGGTACCAGTCGCCCATATCCCGTCAACGCATGAAACAATTGATGCAGCGCCGCGACGGCCCGGCCTTGCTCGACACCGCGATTTGGTTGCTGGCGCTGCTGGTCAGCGGTTTTGGCGGCTACTGGTTCTGGGGTTCCTGGGCATGTGTGCCGTTCTTCCTGGCTTATGGCGTTCTTTACGCCACAGCCTCCAACCCGCGCTGGCACGAGACTGGCCACGGCACCGCGTTCAAGACCCGGTGGATGAATGACGGGTTGTACCAGGTGGCCAGTTTCATGTGCATGTTCGAGCCACATGTATGGCGCTGGAGCCATGCGCGGCATCATACCGACACTATCGTGGTAGGTCGCGACCCGGAAATTGTCGAGCCACGGCCGCCGAGCCTTGTGATGATGTTCCTGAGCCTGTTTCAGATTCCCTTGCTGATCAAAACAATGGGCGGCGTGTGCCGACATGCTTTTGCGCACATGAGCGAGCAAGAGAAGGATTTCATCCCGGTGTCCGAATGGCCCAGAGTGTTTCTGGCCGCGCGTATCTGGTTCGCCATTTATGCCGGAGTGGTTGCTGCGGCACTGTATCTGCAAAGCTGGTTACCCCTCATGTACGTCGGTTTGCCCATGCTTTATGGCGGCTGGCTGTCTTACCTGTTCGGCCTTACTCAACATGTGGGGCTGGCTGAAGACGTGCTCGATCATCGCAGCAACTGCCGCACTATCTACATGAACCGCGTGCTGCGCTTTCTGTACATGAACATGAACTATCACCTTGAGCACCATATGTACCCGATGGTGCCGTATCACGCGTTGGCGCAACTTCATGAAGAGATCCGCCACGACTGTCCGCCGCCTTATGCCAGCCTCGGCGAAGCCTTCAAGGAAATTATTCCAACCCTCCTGAGGCAGCGCCGCGACCCGACCTACTTCATCAAGCGCCAGGTGTCACATGCTTCAGCGCCTGCCACCGCCGCACGTCCCCAGCCTGAAGCGACCTCCGGCTGACACTTTCCGGTTGTTCCCGAACGAGAGAGAAAAACCATGAACAATCAATGGATTGATGTATGCGCCGTGGGCGAAATTGATGAAGAAGACGTCATGCGCTTCGATCACGGCCCGCATACCTATGCCGTATACCGTTCCGCCGACAACGAATTTTTCGCCACGGCGGGCCTGTGCACCCACGAAAAGATTCACCTCGCCGACGGGCTGGTAATAGATCACGTCATCGAATGCCCTAAACATAACGGCCGCTTCGACTATCGCAATGGCAAAGCCCTGGGAGCACCCGTGTGCGTCAATCTCAAGACCTTTGCCGTACGGGTCGAAGCCGGGCGGGTTTTGCTTGCGGTCAGTGACTGAAAATCAGGAGTGCATGCCATGAATGCTCCATTGATTATCGTTGGCGCGGGTCATGCAGGTGGCCGTGCAGCGCTGACCTTGCGCGATCAGGGTTACGCTGGCCGACTGATACTGATCGGCGCCGAGCCGCACGTGCCGTATGAGCGCCCACCTTTGTCCAAGGGCGTGCTGCGAGGCTCCGTGGACCTGGCCGGTTGCAGCCTGTGTGCGGACACGCGCCTCACTGAGCTGGGTATCGAGCATCTGACCGACAACCCGGTAAAGAGCCTCGACCCGCAGGGTCATCGCCTGCAGTTGGCTGACGGCGATGAGTTGCCTTACAGCCGATGCTGTTGGCGACCGGGGGCAGGGCGCGTTGCCTGGCACAGATCCCCAGGCACCTGAGCAATGTTTTCTACCTGCGCACCCACGATGAAGCATTGGCGTTGCGGGGTGCCTTGATCCACGGTTCACGCCTGGTGATCATCGGTGCCGGGTTCATTGGCCTTGAAGTTGCGGCGACGGCGCGGGCTCTAGGCTGCCAGGTGACGTTGCTCGAAGCAGGCCCTCGTCTGGCCGGGCGCGTCTTGCCTGAAGAAGTGTCCCGGGCATTGCTGGATTTGCATCGGCAGCACGGCGTCGATGTACAACTCAATGTCGTGCTTGAAGGCGTGCAAGGCAATGAGCGCGCCGAGTCAGTGCTGCTGGTCGACGGCCGGAGTGTGCTTTGTGACGCAGTGGTTGTCGGCGTTGGCATGCAGCCGAACATCGAGCTTGCAGTAGCGGCTGGCCTTGCCGTGGGGCAAGGGATTCGTGTCGACGATCGACTGCGCACCAGCGCCCCGGACATCTTCGCCGCCGGTGATGTGTGTGAGTATCGCCTGCACCCGGAGGGGGTATATCAGCGGCAGGAGACCTGGCGCAACGCCGAAGCGCAGGGGCGCCACAGCGCATTGAATATGCTGGGGTACATGCATAGGAATTTCAAAATGCCTATGCATGAACCTGACGCTGTGAAGGAGGCGTCATGCCTTCATAGCGATGCGTAGGAAGACGCTGATGCGTTACTTATGCAGTGAAAATCCCTATAAATCCGCATTAACACAGTTTATTTTACCGCTGAGCCTAGGTGCGGACGCACCTTCCCCCTGTCAGGGCTTCACGTACCTCATCTGCGCGATCGCCTGAGCGTTGAGGACCAGTCCCTGCACCGTCAGCCCGCTGATCGCTGCCGTGTATACCATCCGCGCGCCACACAGCACGCAGCGGAACGGATCGACGTTTAGAAAGGCTTTGGCCATCGGCGCAAAATACAGCTTTGGTACCGGTCCTGGCGTCGCCATCTTCAGTGCTTCATACACCTTCGGCAGGTATTTCCCACACACCCGATTGGCCAGAAAACCAAAATACCGGATCATCCGGAAATGCTTTTCCGGGATGTGCTGGACCACCCGGCGCAGCATGTCGGCCTGGCTCAGCGTTTCCTGCTGATAGGTCTGCGTGCGGTGATCCAGGTAGGTAAAGCTCAACGTGGCCCCGCAGGTGTAATGCGCCAGACGACTGCCCGAGATCGGCGGTTTTTTCAGGTAGCGGCCCAGGTAATTGACGGTCTTTCGGCCGTTTTCCGTCTTCTTCGACAAGTGGATGTGCCAGTGCTGGCCACCAGCGGTCAGTATCAAACGGCGCCAGTCGCTTTCACAGTGGATGTGGGCCAGCTGCGGCGGCATCGTCAGTTGCGAAAGCGGCTGTCCCAGCAGGTAATCGCGCACCAGCCACATCCAGCGCCGCCGCAGGGCCTCTTTGTGGAACGACAGATTTTTCCAGACGCCCTGCTCATCCAGGCCGCCCGCGGTCACCGACAGGTGGACGTGGGGATGCCAGTTGAGCCGCCGGCCATAGGTGTGCAGCGCACCGAAAATCCCGACGCGCAAACCGCGCCGCTTGGCGGTGTAGATCAGGTTATCGGCCGCCAGACGAAACAGCGCATCGAGCAGCCAGCGGTTGTAGAAGAACAGGGACCACAGCGTGTCGGGCAGCGTGAACACCAGATGCTGCCAGGGGCAGTCGGGCAGACGGTTGTTTTGCACGGCGATCCACTGGTCGGTGGCCTTTTTGCCGCAGGAAGGACAGGCCCGGCAATGGCAGGTGTTGCACAGGTATTTGACGTGTGGGCAATGCTCATTGCCACAGGTGTAGTGTTTGACGCCCAGTATCGAGGTGCCGCAGGCGAGCATTTTGCTGATCGACTCCACTTCGATTTGGCGCAGACCGCCGGCTTCCAGCAAATCTGCCCAGCAGCCGTTGGCCGTGAAGAGGTTTTTGAGCGGTCGAGGTTTGTAAGCAGGCGGTGCAGAGGCCACGTCAGCAGGATGGCTCCTCATCGTGGTGAATGACGGCGGTGATGGCGAATCCGCCTGGCCCTTCTCTCATCGAAACGCTTACGCAAGAAGCGTCGGGAAACCTGTCGTTCAGATACGCTGTCTGGCAGCAACTACAAAGATCGACATCACCCAAAGGATCGACATCGAAGAAAAATTCGGTATCGGGAACGAAGGTGGTATGCCCGGCGCGTTGGAGACGGGTCTGCTTTGCCTTGGCTTTTGCCCGGCTTGCCCGTTTACGTTTTTTTGTCTCTGACGCCATGTGTAAGCCTGTGCTGAGGAGGGATCGACTCAATTTTGGCTATGATAACCGATTTCAAAATCCCACAATTTGCAGCCGCAGGCTGCCCAGTTCATGCGAATAGTGAACTCTTCAAAAGCATACCGATGTGTACATTTTAGGTTGACGACCCATCGCCAACGGTTTAAAACTATACACGTCGGTACAGTTTTGGTGGTCTCGCAGTTCATTGCAGACTGACACACATCCAGAACAGTCCGGCAGCGCCTCGCAGAGCAGTCTGATGATGATCGATTAAATGCCGTGCAACGCGGTAAGTCGCGATCATGGATGGCCCTGCATCAGGCAAGAGAGTGCTCCGAGATACAGTGCCTCTGGAAAACGTGCTTCTGGATAAACAGTCCCGGGATATTACCAGTGCCCTTCAAAGGTACTGCCCGTTACGGTGCGTGCCTGATAGTGGTCGGGCTCTGGGATTGACGGTGAGTGCTTGAATTTCAATAACCTGATCACGCTGGAGAGTTCTGCATGCACTACGTTAAAAACATGAAGTTGGCCGGGCTGTTGTTATTGGTTTTTCTGGTCACGGGGTGTGCCAGTCACGAGCCGTCGCCTTATTCAGGAATCGAGTCATCACTTGAAATGCGGCCCAACAAACAGGACAGCTCGGGTCGTATTCCCTTCAAGTACTCGACGTCAGTCAACTGGAACCAATACGATAAAGTAATGCTTGAACCTGTGGTGATCTACTCGGTGTCACCGCCACTGTAAAAATGACCCCCTAACGCCAACCTAGAATTGACCCCCTGGGTAAAACTGGCGGCTTTGAGCTGCCAATATGTTGACCCAGGAGCAGTCTGTGGAAATTAAAGTATTGGCCCGTCAGGGCCATGGCATCAAATTCATCGCCCGTGAGCTGGGTATTTCGCGTAACACCGTGCGCAAGTACCTGCGAAAGGCCCGGTCGCTACCCAGTGACAAGGTGAGACCCGCACGTCCGTGCAAAATCGACCCCTTCAAGGACTACCTGCATGAGCGTATTGAGGCAGCGCGCCCGCACTGGATTCCGGCGACCGTCCTGCTGCGTGAGATCACGGCATTGGGGTACAGCGGCGGCGTCAGTCGTCTGAAGGCTTATATTCGCCCCTTCAAACGTAAGGCAGAAGAGCCGGTGGTACGTTTCGAAACTCTGCCCGGCAAGCAGATGCAGGTGGACTTCACCACCATTCGACGAGGCCGTCAGCCGCTTAAGGCGTTCGTGGCGACACTTGGTTTTAGTCGAGCAAGCTTTGTCCGTTTCTCCGAGCGAGAGGACAGCGAAGCCTGGCTGACAGGGCTTCGGGAGGCGTTCGCTTACTTTGGCGGCGTGCCCGAGCAGGCATTGTTTGATAACGCCGGAACCATCATCACCGAGCGAGACGCTTTTGGGGAGGGCCTGCACCGTTGGCATCCCCGATTGGCTGCGCTGGCCGATGAGTTTGGTTTTATTCCCAAGGTCTGCCGCCCTTACCGTGCCCAGACCAAGGGCAAGGTTGAGCGCTTCAACGGGTATCTGAAGGGCAGTTTCATTACCCCGTTGGCCGCTACGCTCAAGAGTGCGGGTCTGACGCTGGATGTGGTGACGGCCAACGCACATATCGGCCAATGGCTCGACGAAGTCGCTCATCAGCGGATTCACGGCACGACGGGTGTTCAACCAGCGGTACGTCTGGCCGAAGAGCAGCAGGTACTATTACCACTGCCAACACAGAGCCTGCGCCCACAACCCGCCCAAGGCCTACGCCTGGGGCGGGTCCTGCCGTACGAGAGCTTGCAGCATCCGCTGTCGGTTTATGAGCAACTGCTGGAGGTGAGAGCATGAACCTTCAACATGCTCGCCTGACAGAACTATGCAAGGGGCTAAAGCTTGAGCGCGTCGGGGTGGACTGGCCGCACCTTGCCCAACAAGCAGCAAGCGGCGAAGACAGCTTTGCCGACTTCCTCGAAAAGCTGCTGGCTGCCGAGACCGATGCCCGAAGTGAACGCTCTCGACAGGCCCTGCTGAAAACTGCCGCGCTGCCCGCCGTGAAAACGCTGGAGCAATACGACTTCGCGTTTGCCACCGGCGTCCCCCGGGCACAGCTCCAGGAGCTGGCAGCATTGAGTTTTGTTGGGCGTACCGAGAACATCGTGTTCCTGGGGCCTAGTGGTGTAGGCAAGAGCCACCTGGCCATCGCCCTGGCCTACCGGGCAGTGATGGCCGGTATCAAAACCCGCTTCGTCACGGCGGCTGACTTGATGCTGCAACTGACCGCTGCGCACCGCCAGGAACGGCTCAAGGAATACTTCAGTCGTGTGGTGATGGCCCCCGGGTTGTTGGTCATCGATGAAATCGGTTACCTGCCGTTTGGTCGTGATGAAGCCAACCTGTTCTTCAATGTTGTCGCCAAGCGCTACGAGCAAGGCAGCCTGATCCTCACGAGTAACTTGCCGTTTACCCAGTGGGCCGGAACCTTTGCGGATGATCAAACACTGACAGCGGCCATGCTGGACAGGCTGTTACATCATGCCCATATCGTGCAGATGACAGGTGAAAGCTATCGACTCAAGGACAAGCGCAAAGCAGGAATCAAATCGTCTCGGGCCGAACCGGCTCGAAAATATGAACCCGAGGGGGGTCAAAACTAAGTTGGCGATTTAGCACGGAAGGGGGTCACTTTTTAGTTGGCGTTGACAACTCGGGAGCGGATGCGCAATTTTCAGACCTGGAGCGCAACGAAAAGACCGTCCTGGCCAACGACATGACAGTCAGGTTCTCTGAAGCCCTGGGCAAGCATTTCCGGTTCACCGACACACCTTCACGCGGGACAATGCGCATTCGCCTCACCCTGACCGGGGCCGAGACCACTGTTACCGGGCTGTCTACATTCTCGCGATTCGATATCGGCATGGGGTCATATAACCTCGTTCAGGCCTCCAGAGACCGTGAAGGTACGTTTACCGGGTCCGTCAGCTACGCGGTCGAGATTTACGATGCGTCCACTTCGCAGCTTCTGGAGTCCTATGTCACTCGGCAATACCCTAAGGTTTATGACATAAGCTCGACCTTCGGGCGCTTGTCGGCGGCGCAGGCCGGCATTTCCAGAGGCGCAGATGAGCTGGTCGAGCTGTTGCTCTCAAAGTAGAGCAGCCTTGGGAAGCCCGGCCTCATAGCCGGGTCTTCCTGTCAGTCGAACACCTGAGAACTGAAAATGCTATTTATGAATAATAAAATAAATATAAATCAAAAATAATAATATTAGCTTATGACCAAATAGAATTATATTTTCAAAATTGATTCCGTTATGTTTGGTTTCAACAGCCTACCCCTTACCTCGGATGGTACCAATCGTTATCGGGATTCTGCGCTTCAGGCCGCCGTCGAGTGCGCCATGACCGAGGGATAAACCATTCCCCTCAAGCAGAATCGTTGGAAGGGAGTTCGACGTATGTTGCCTGTTCAAGCCTGCCACTGGCTTTATTCCTCTCGCCCTGTCGTTACCAGGCGCTGCGCGACACTTCTGCCGCCAACCGGCTTCTCACCCCACCGCTAGCTCATCGCGCAGGTTTTACCTGCACAGCCTGAAACGTGCGTACCGCGCTGTCCCGACGACAGCAGGAGCGCCCGACTTTGCGATTTGCATGCATGGCTTCAATGACGGCCATGTCTGGAGTGGATATGAAGCAAGCCTTACACCGTGCCCGAGCGTTGTCTGTTGCGCCGGGTTTCTGCCCGCTGGCGTTGGCGATAGGGAGCGTGTTGCTGTCAGGGGCGATTCAGGCCGAGGAAAAAACCTCCGAGGATGAGCGTCGCACCTTGTCCACCGTAGTAGTCACCGGTAATCGCGGTGCCGAGCAGCGCACCGTGATCAGCAGCCCGGTGCCGATCGATGTGGTCAGTGCCAAACAATTACAGAGTACTGGCAAGCCCGGCCTGATGGAGGCATTGAGCGCGGTCATCCCATCTCTGACACTGCCGGAAAAAACCGGTTGGGACGCCAGCGGCATTGCCCGTGCGCCCAACTTGCGTGGTTTAAGTGCCGCCGAGGTGCTGGTGTTGGTCAATGGCAAACGCCGCCATACCAGCGCGACTCTTAATATCAACGGCATCAACACCGGCGCTGCGCCGGCAGACCTCGATCTGATCCCGATCAGCGCCATTGATCATGTCGAAGTGTTACGCGATGGCGCGGCGGCTCAATATGGCTCCGATGCCATTGCCGGGGTGATTAACGTCATCCTCAAGGCCGACACCAGCGGCGCCTCGGTGACCAACGCCGGGCTCGGTTATGACGGCAAGAAGCAGACCGTGCAGCAAAGCCTCAACAAAGGCTTTGAGATTGGCGACGGCGGTATCGTGCAACTGGCGCTGGATGCCCGCAGCCAGAATGACGACAACAAGGCCAGCGCCAATGGCTACAGCTACGAACAAGCCTACGACCTGGCGGGCAAGTCCACGTATGGCGGTTACGGCACGCCGAAAACCAATCTGCTGACCCTGGGTTACAACGCCGAGCTGCCGATCGATGGCAGTTTCAGTCTGTATTCCTTCACCACCTATTCGCGTCGCAAGGCCGAGCAGGGGCAGAATTTTCGCCTGCCGACCATCACCAACACGATCACCACCGGGCCCAATGGTTATCCGGCGGGATACACGCCGACCTGGTACATCGATGAAGACGATTTTCAGGCTGCGTTTGGCGGTAAAGGTACGCTCGGTGAATGGGACTGGGATCTGTCCAGCACTTACGGGCGCAACGAGGCGGAGCAGGGCACCACGCATAACCAGAACCCGTCGCTGGGTGAGGCCACGCCCAACAGCTTCACCTCAGGAACGTGGATCTCCACCGAGCTGACCACCAATCTGGACTTCAAACGCGGCTTCGACGTCGGCCTGCAAAAGCCCCTCGACGTGTCTTACGGCTTTGAGCATCGGCGCGACACCTATGAGGTGCAGGCGGGCGACTATGAATCCTATGCCAACGGCGGCTACTGCGTTGCGCCAGGCAACTGTGCATCTTCAGGTGCGCAGGTCACTAACGGCATTTCGCCGGATGAAGAAAGCAGCGCCTCGCGCAACAGTGTCGCCAGTTATGTCGACGTAGGCTTCAACCCTGTGCCTGACTGGTATGTCGGCAGCGCATTGCGCTATGAACATTACAACCAAGGTGTGGGCGCGACCCGCAGCGGCAAGCTGACCACACGCTACGACTTCACCCCGCAGTTCGCCGTTCGCGCTACCGTCAGCAATGGCTTTCGTGCGCCATCCCTGGCCAACAGCCTGTTCAGTGCACGTTCGACCACTTACGGCGTGGTGGACGGCGTGTATCAGTCGATCAATTACGGCGTATTGCCGACCGGCTCGGGTGCCGCCAGAGCGTTGGGTGCCGAGGACCTCAAGCCGGAGCGCTCCACCAACTTCAGCCTCGGTTTCACCCTGACGCCTACCGATCAGCTGACCCTGACCGCCGACGCCTACGTGATCAATCTGCGTGACCGCATCACCCTGACCGGCACTCTGCTGGGTGATGAAGTCACTCAGGTGCTGCTCAACAACGGCATCGATTCAACGTCGGGCGGCCAGTATTTCATCAACGGTGCCGACACCCGCACCAAGGGTCTGGATCTGGTCAGCAACTACAGCCAGGACCTTGGGCAGTTCGGGGCGGTGAAGTGGACGGCGGCGTTCAACTGGAATCAGACAAAGATCCTCAGCTACAAGGAATCCACCTCGATCCTCGGTACTTCCTATGAGCTGATGGACCGCGAAGCGCGCAATCTGATTACCGGCGTGCAGCCGCGTACCAAACTGATTCTGGGCGGCGACTGGAGCATCGAGCGCTTCAACCTGAACCTGGCGCTGACCCGTTACGGTTCCTACAAAGAGGTCAACTCCTCAACCAATCGCGATCTGGATCGGGTGTACAGCGCCAAGTGGATCACCGATCTGGACCTCGGCTACAACCTCAGCAAAAACCTCAACGTTGCCATCGGCGCAAAGAACCTGTTCGACATCTATCCAAAGAAACAGGGGGTTCCCAGCAGCACCATGGTCAGCAGTTACGGCACCTATTCGCCCTACGGTTTTACCGGCGGTTACTACTACACCCGGCTGACTTACGCCTTTTAAGGCCAGCACCTGAAAACCCCTATTGAGTGCGAGGAACAAGCATGCCCACTGTCGCCAAACCCTATGACTTCATCGACGAGACCAGCCGTTACCCGCTGCGCCAGAGCCGGGTAGCACAACCACCGATCAAGGCGTTGCAAGTAGTACCCGCCCGGCATCCCGGTCGCTGGGTGGGGTCGATATTCGCTGCACTGGTGCTGGTCGCCATCGTGCATTCGCTGGCGACCAATCCGCGCTGGGAGTGGGGCGTGTTCGGGCAATGGTTCTTCTCGCCGTCAGTGCTGCGCGGCCTGGCCCAGACGTTGTTGCTGACACTGCTCAGCACCGTGTTCAGCATCATTCTCGGCACGGCGCTGGCGCTGGCACGCCTGTCGGGCTCACCGCTGCTGGCGGCGCTGGCCTGGGGCTACATCTGGTTTTTCCGCTCGATGCCGGCGCTGCTGGTGTTGATCATTCTCTACAACTTCGCCTACCTGTACGACCACATCGTACTGGGTGTGCCGTTTACCGATCTGGTCTTCGCCGAATGGTCAACGGTCGACGTGCTCAGTCAATTCACCGTGGCGGTCCTGGGCTTGAGCCTGATGCAGGCGGCGTATACCGCAGAAATCATTCGTGGCGGGCTGATCGGTGTCGATGCTGGCCAGCATGAAGCCGCCGCAGCCCTGGGCTTGCCGGCTTCGCGTCGGGTTTTCCGCATCATTTTGCCCCAGGCACTGCGCTCGATCCTGCCTTCGGGCTTCAACGAAATCATCGGCCTGGTCAAAGGCACTTCCATTGTTTACGTGCTGGCCTTGCCTGAGCTGTTTTACACCGTGCAGGTCATCTACAACCGTACCCAAGCGGTGATTCCGCTGCTGATTGTTGCCACTGTCTGGTATCTGATCATTACCACGCTGTTGACCAGCGCGCAGTACTACGTCGAGCGACACTTTGCTCGTGGCACGGCGCGTGTTTTGCCGCCCACGCCCTTGCAGCGAGTGCGCGGCTGGTTGAAGGAGAAGCATCATGAGTGAAGCCTCTGCACCCGTGCGCGCAGGGCGCATTCAGATCCAGGGCGTGGGCAAACGCTTTGGCAGCCAGCAGGTGCTCAGGGATATTGACCTGAGCATTGAGCCGGGCAAGGTCACGGTGATTCTCGGGCCGTCCGGCTCGGGCAAGTCCACGCTGTTGCGCACCATTAACCACCTGGAAAAGATCGACAGCGGTTACATCACCATCGACGGCGACTACGTTGGTTATCGGCGCAAGGGTGATCTGCTCTATGAGCTCAAGGAGCGCGAAATCCTCAAGCGGCGCATCGAGGTCGGCTTCGTATTCCAGAATTTCAACCTGTTCCCGCACCTCACTGCCTGGGAAAACATTGCTGAAGCACCGTTGGCCCATAAACGCTGGAGCAAGGCCGAGGCGCAGGCAAGAGCAGGTGAACTGCTGGCCAGGGTTGGCCTGGCAGACAAAGTGGACGCTTACCCACGCCAGCTTTCCGGAGGCCAGCAACAGCGCGTCGCCATTGCCCGTGCGTTGGCGCTGGACCCCAAGGTGCTGCTGTTTGATGAACCTACCTCAGCCCTCGACCCCGAGCTGGTCGGCGAGGTACTGGATGTCATCAAAGGGCTCACGCAACTGGGTGTCACGCTGGTGGTCGTCACCCACGAGATCGGCTTCGCCCGGGAAGTGGCGGATCACGTGGTGTTTCTCTGCGATGGCCAGTTGATTGAGCAAGGCCCCCCGGAACAAGTGTTCCACCAACCCCGACACCCTCGCACCGCTGCCTTTCTCGGCAAGGTGCTGTGAATTTCCCGCTTTCAAGGAGTGATTGCTGATGCTAGTGAATACCGCCCGCGTAGCCCTGCTGACGATAGCCGTCAGCGTGGCGCAAAGTGCTTTTGCTTCCACCGCGCAACCGGTCGACCTCAGTCCTGACCGGCAACGCATTCATGTACCGCGCAACGAAGCGGCCATTGCGCAGATCCCGGCGGGCTTCAAGTTTGCCCAGCCAGGCAAGTTCACCGTGGCCGTCTCCGGTGTGGCGGGGCCGCCCCTGGCGCTGCTGGCCAATGATGACAAGACCACCATCGGCAGCGAGGCCGACACCGCGCAACTGGTGGCGGACAGCCTGGGCCTGCAATTGAACGTGGTGCAGACCAGTTGGGAGGACTGGCCACTGGGCGTCAGTTCGGGCAAATACGACGCAGTCATCAGTAACGTCACCGTGACCGAAGCGCGCAAGAAACGCTTCGATTTCGCCACCTACCGCCAGGATGTCCTGGGCTTCTATGTCAAGACCAACAGCAAAATCAGCGAGATAAAACAGGCGTCGGACATCGCGGGGCTGAAGATCATCGTCGGCTCCGGCACCAATCAGGAAAAGGTCCTGTTGGTGTGGAACGAGGCTAACGAAAAGGCTGGTATCAAGCCTGCGCTGTTGCAGTATTTCGATGATCAGGCGGCTGCGCAGCTTGCCATTCAGTCGGGGCGCAGTGATGCGCTGTTCGGGCCCAATTCGGTGTATGCCTACTCGGCCGCCATCACCGGAGGCATCAAGCGGGTCGGCACGGTTAACGGCGGCTGGCCACTGCAGGCTGATATCGCCGTGACCACGCGCAAGGACAACGGTCTGGTCAAACCGATTCATACCGCCCTTGAAGGCGCGATTGCCGGCGGGCAGTACGAGCAAGTGTTGCAGCGCTGGGGCCTGGATGTGGAGCGCGTCGACAAGTCGCTGATCAACCCGCCCGGCTTACCGGATTGAGGCCTTCAAGGGAGCAAATGACATGGGACTGACACGACGTGAAGCACTTTCCAGCATTGCTGCGGTAGGTGGCGAAAAAGCCGTCAAGGACGCGCTTGCGGTACTGGGGCTGGGGCCTTCATCACACCGGCGGCCAAAACCTCTTAAACTCGGAAGCGGGCTGGGGCAGGGCACTCGCGTACTGGTGCTGGGTGCCGGAATCGCCGGGCTGGTGACTGCGCTGGAATTGACGCGGGCAGGGTTTACCGTGCAAGTGCTGGAGGCCCGTGATCGAGTGGGCGGCCGCAACTGGACGTTGCGCAGCGGCGATCAGGTGGACTACAAGGACGGTCGCACGCAGACCGTGGGCTTTGATCCCGGGCTGTATTTCAATGCCGGGCCAGCGCGGATTCCCAGCCAGCACCGCACGCTGCTCGACTATTGCAGCGAGCTGGGGGTGCCGCTTGAAGTGCTGGTCAACAGCAGCCATGGCGCTCAGGTCCGCCCGGACCTGCAACAGCCCGCGTTCACTGTCGGCCAGGCTATCAACGACGCCCGCGGCCACCTCTCGGGTCTACTGGCCACGGCGGTGCAGCGCGATGCTCTGGACGATGTGTTGAGCGGCGAAGAGCGTCAGCGCCTGTTAGCGTTTTTGCAGGTGTATGGCGACCTCTCGCAGGAACTGGCTTATGAGGGCAGCCTGCGTTCCGGACATCAGGAGTCGCTCTCGCATCCGGGGGCATTGCCGACCAGTGCGCAGCCGGTAGGGCTGGAGCGCCTGCTGCATCCCGAGCTGTGGGGCGCGCTGCTGCACACTGAGTTTCCCGAGTTCTCGGCGACCATGTTTCAGCCGGTCGGCGGTATGGACCGCATCACCGACGCCTTTTACCAGCGCCTCACTGAACAGGTGCAACTGGGCGCGCAGGTGCGCCAGATTCGTCAACTGGAAGACGGTGTGGCGGTCACCTATCACGACAGACACAGCGGCCGCGAACAGGTAGTACGCGCCGATTACCTGGTCTCGACCCTGCCGTTGCCGTTGCTGGCCAGGCTGGATACCGACTTCAGCAAGCCGGTCAAGGCTGCTTTGCTGAGCACCCGCAACGATCAGGCGACCAAGGTGGCGTGGCAATCCCCGCGCTTCTGGGAAACCGATTACCGCACCTATGGCGGGTTGTCCTGGATCGACCATCCGGCGCGCCTGCTGTGGTACCCGAGCAATGACTTGAACACCCGCGATGGCCTGCTCGTCGCCGGTTACGTGACCGGGGAGGGTGCCGACGTGTTCGGCGCGAAACCGTTCGAGGCGCAATACGCAGCCTCCAGAGAGGCGGTCGAACTGCTGCATCCCGGTTACTCGCATCACCTGCGTAACCCGTTGGCCGTGTCCTGGGAGCAGATTCCTTACAGCGAAGGCCCGTGGCTGCAACGCGAACATTTCCCGGCCGACGCCAGCGCCTTGCTGGATGAACCTCATGGCCGGGTTTACTTCGCTGGCGACGGGCTGGTGCAGAGCGGCGTGGGTATCTGGCAGGAATCAGCCGCCAATTCGGCGCGCCATGTGGTCGGGCAACTGGCCGAGCGGGTTATCCAGCAACGACAGACGGCGGCCCTCACGGCGTCCTGAGCCTTTATTGCAGCATCAACATCCATTGAGGAGTGACACCATGAGCGACAGCATTCAACGTACCAGCGTCGGCGATTTTCCAATCTCGCAAACCGTGACTGTGCCTGCCTCGGCCATTCTGGTGTTCATCAGCGGCACTTTGCCCGACCTTGCCGACCCACACGCTCCGGCGGGTACGCCTGCCGCCTATGGCAACACTGAAGTGCAGAGCGTTTCGGTGTTCAACAAACTGCGCAATATCCTCCGGCAACAGGACCTTGATCTGGGCGATATCGTGCAGTTGCGGGTGTTTCTGGTGGGGGCCGAGGAAACCGGCGGCAAGCTTGACTTTGCAGGCCTGCAGGCCGGTTACACGCAGTTTTTCGGCACCCCCGAGCAACCCTTGAAACCTGCGCGCACCGCTTTGCAGGTGGTGGCGCTGCCGTTGCCCGGTGCGCTGATCGAAGTGGAAGCGGTAGCGGCCAGGCAGGCTTGAGCACCTTTCCTTCCCGGTAGCCTTTAAAGCGAGGGCTTCGATGGGTCAGCCTTTATCGGGCACAACGTTTTCCCAGTGCATCAGTAGATCTTCGCGCAGCATGCCCAATGCCTGTCGTTGGGTCTTCAGGTCTGGTGAGAAAAATGCCGCATCAAATATGATGCCCATTCGCTCCTGGCTCTGCTCTGCTTGCAATTGCGCCTTTTTCGCCTGCTCGGGTTGCATGTCCGAGAAACTGAACACCGGGAGCATATTGCGTGACCAGCTCTCGGGCAAAGGCTGACCGCTGGCGAGCAAGGCACCGGCATAACACTCAGCCAATTGCTGCGAGCCGCGCATCATTCCGGCTCTGTACAACTCCTGCTCGGTGCGGCTTGACGCAAGCCGGGGATAGATCTGGGCAGCGGCTTTGGCGACTTCACTGATGGCGTCATCGTCGCCGCCGAAGAACGCTTTCAGCAGCGTATCTTCGCCGACAGCACCTTCAATACGTTTCGCCGCAGCGGGCCATGAGTCTCCTGTGGCCAGTTTGAAACCGTGATAAGGGTCTTTGGCCAGAGGGATAGGCAAGAGGCGTTTCGGCGTGGGTAGTTTTTCCGTCAGATGAGTGGTCAGGCCTTCGTTCAAGGCTTTCCAGTGCCGATGATCAATGTGACGACCCCTGAACTCCGGGTGGGTGTAACAGTGTATGAACTCGTGCCCTGCGACCTCGGCCGGGTGACTTTCAAGCGCAATGTTGGGGTTCAGCTTCACCTGACGGGTTTTAACGTTCCACTGACCTGCGACGCCAGGGGGAATGTCGTGAGTGACGTCTGCCTTTGCTTTGAAACAGTTACTGTCTTTGGGAATGTAGGCGCCGTAACGCTCCAGAACCGTTCTGTTTCCCTGATCCAGATCGTTCTGAGAAGAGCGATGCTTTAAACTCATGGCCGCCCATATACTGCCTCCAGGATCTTTTGCAAAATCATCCGGATGCCTTGTCAATCGACATCCTGTCGAGAGCGCAAGGGTTCCTACCATCAGTTTCACAAAAAGCCTGACTGGATCAATCCCCGGCTCTCGCCGAGCGCGTGCAGCTCCATTGTTGTCTGCAGCCGCGCTGCCTGAGTTTTCCTGAGCCGCCTGCGGTTCTCCACCTGACGATGTGCCGGACGCTCGTAGGCGTAACGACGATGGCGCGTCCATCGGTGGCAGTGGTCGCTGACCTTGCGCTGCATCCAGTCGCATTGGCGTGGGGCTTGTGGGGCCCTCGACGGCATGGGAAGCAGCGGCTTGTGCGGTAGGGGCAATCCCGTTCAACGTCGGCTTGTTCAACATGGGCTCTGTCCTCAGCGCTAACGCAGGCGCTGCGCGGTGTTACGCAACTCCTGCGTTGTTTCGGCAAAGTTAGCCAGCAGATTTTCGAATCGGGTCTTGTCCAGTGCGAGAAAGTCATGCTCGTAGGAATACACCAACGTGTTCTCGTCCGGGTTGATGGTCAACGCGCCGCGTCGTAGCCGCAGGCCCGGAAAAGCATGGGCAAGCAGCTTGCGCAAGAGGATGTCGTCCTGAGGGTCGGCACGCAGATCGATGATCTCTGCCAACATCGTGAGGCTATCGCCGTTCACATGCAGTGTGAGGTTCATTCCTTCCTGCCACTGTACGGCCTGTGTCGCAGAATTTCCGTTGGCCGCCTGACCACGCCTATCAAGCAGCTTTTGTAGAGTGGAGGATGAGTTCATTGCCAGTATCCGTAGAAAACCATATCGACGGTGAGTGGCTGGAACGCACGCTGTGGTTCCCGGTATCTCGATTAACCTGTGGGAACTGTCGAGACCGGCAACTCCAGAATAAAGTGGTCAGCACAACCTCTGACTTCTGCGAATCACCGCCGTCCGGCCCGTGTGCTCACGTCCACCCACACCGCCAGCACGAGGATGCCGCCCTTGACGATCATCTGCCAGTAACTGTCGACGTCGAGCATGGACATGCCGTTATCGAGACTGGTGATGACCAGCGCGCCAAGCAGGGCACCGTAGACAGTGCCCGAGCCGCCGCGCATGGACGTGCCGCCGATAAAACAGGCGGCAATGGCGTCCAGTTCGCCCATGTTGCCGGCCGAGGGAGAGCCTGCAGCCAGGCGTGCGGTATTGACCAGCCCGGCGAAGGCACACATGACGCCCATGATGCCGAAGATCCACAGTTTTACGGCCTGTACGTTGATGCCGGATAACCGCGTGGCTTCCATGTTGCTGCCCACCGCATAGACGCGCCGTCCGAAAACCGTCTGGCTGGTGACATAACTGAACACACCGAGCAGGACCAGCAACAGCAATACCGGAACGGGGATTCCGTCGTAGCTGTTGAGCACATAGACAAACCCGCCCAACACAGCGCCGATCAATACCACGCGTAACACATCACGGATCATCGAATGTGCCGCCAGCCCGTGCAGGGCTCTATTGCGCCGTTGTTTCCAGGTCAGGAACAGCGTCAGGGCCAGCAACAGTACGCCAAGCGCTGTACCGACAGAGTGCGGCAAATATCCCTGGCCGACGTAGACCAGCGAAGGCGATACCGGGGCGATGGTCGTGCCGCCGGTAATCCCCAGAAGAATGCCGCGAAAGGCCAGCATACCGCCCAGCCCGACAATGAAGGAGGGAATACGCAGGTAGGCCGTCATGTAGCCGTTTGCCAGACCGATCATCAAGCCGCACAGGGCCACCAGACTCAGATTGGCCAGCAGCGGCACGTGGTAAACCACATCCAGAATCGCCGCCAGCCCCCCGAGCAGGCCCAGCAATGAACCCACCGACAGGTCGATCTCGCCACTGATGATCACCAATACCATGCCGCAAGCCAGAATGCCGGTGATGGACATCTGCCGCAGCAGGTTGGAAAGGTTGCGCGGGGTCAGAAACCCTCCATCGGTCTGCCAACTGAAGAACAGCCAGATCACTGCGATGGCAATCACCAGCGCAAGCATTTTGTAGCGGGTGAAGAACTGTTTGACCTGGTTCATCTATGCGGTCTTCCGGGCATTATTGTCAGGGGCATCGGGGTGGCTGAGCGCAGCGGCGAGCACCTGTTCCTGAGTGAGTTCATGGTTGATGAAGTCGCCGCGCAACTGGCCTTCGCCAATCACCAGCACACGGTCGGAGACTCCCAGTACTTCGGCCAGCTCCGAAGAGACCATGATGATTGACACACCTTCGGCCGCCAGCGCGCCCATCAGCTTGTAGATCTCGTACTTGGCACCCACATCGACGCCACGGGTCGGTTCGTCGAGAATCAGAACGCGCGGGCGGGTCAGCAGCATCTTCGCCAGCACGGCTTTCTGCTGGTTGCCACCGGACAGGCTGGTGATCGGCAGGAACGGGCTGGCCGTCTTGAGGTGCATGCGCGAGATTTCCCGGTCGATGCTGCCCAGCTCGGCTTCGGCATCGATGCGGGTCATTTTCGAGTAGGTATCGAGAACCGCGAGGGTGATGTTCTGACCAACGCCCAGGTCCGGAATAATGCCCTGACGCTTACGGTCTTCCGGGACCATGCACAGGCCGGCGCGGATTGATTTGAGCGGCGTGCGCGTGTCGACAGGTTGGCCGTCCAGCCACACTTCGCCGGTATATCGGCCCGGGTAGGCACCGAACAGAGCGGACACCAGTTCGGTGCGACCCGCGCCTACCAGCCCGGCAATGCCGAGAATTTCCCCGCGCTTGAGAGCAAACGAAATGTCGTCGACCCGTTTGCGTCCGGGGTTATCGACGTCGTAACAGGTAATGTTTCGCGCCTCGAAAATCACCTCGCCGATCTCATGGGGTTCGGTGGGGTAAAGGTTGCTCATTTCGCGACCGACCATCTGGGTGATGATCTTCGGGATGTCCATGTCCGACATTGCGGTGGTGGCGATGTGCTTACCATCGCGGATCACCGAAATGGTGTCGCACACGGCCGCCACTTCATCGAGTTTGTGCGAAATGTACACGCACGCCACGCCCTTGGCTTTCAGATCACGAATGATGTCCAGCAGCACCTCGATTTCCGAGCGGGTCAGGGCCGAGGACGGCTCGTCGAGGATCAACAGACGAGCTTTCTTGTTCAGTGCCTTGGCGATTTCCACCAGTTGCTGATAACCGCCGCCGTACTGGGAAACCGGCAGAGCCACGTTCATGTCTGGCACTTTGAGCTCACGCATCAACACTTCGGCGCGATGGATCATGGCCGGGTAGTTCATGCGCCCACCCGGGAGCGTCAGTTCATGACCCATGAAGATGTTTTCGGCCACCGACAGGTCAGGCACCAGCGTGAGTTCCTGATGAATGATGACGATACCGGCTGCTTCCGTTTCGCTGATTGACTGCGCCTTGAGGGGGTTACCATCCCAGAGGATCTCGCCGTCCCAGGTGCCGTAGGGGTAAACCGCTGACAGCACCTTCATCAGCGTGGACTTGCCCGCGCCGTTTTCGCCGCACAGGCCGACGCATTCACCGGGCCGGACCTTTATGTCAATGCCGTTCAGGGCTTTGACGCCGTCAAAGGTTTTGACGATGCCGTTCATTTGCAACAGATAGTCGGACATGGCACAGGCTCACACGGGGATCCAAGGGCGTGCCTGAGCCTGCGCAGCCGTGCTGCACAGGCCCAGGCTTTCTATCGACTGATTATCGATAGCTCACTGGCCGCCCATCTGCGCCTTGGTGTAGAACCCGTCTTTCTCCAGCAGGTCGATGCTGTCCTTGGTCAACGGTGTCGGGGTCAGCAGGATGGTGTCGACTTTCTTGCTGCCATTGTCGTACTGCGCGGTAAAGGCAGGCTTCTCGTTGCGCACCAGTTGCACCGACAGTTTGGCGGCTTCGCTGGCAATCAGCTTCAGCGGCTTGTAGACGGTCATGGTCTGGGTGCCATCAATGACCCGCTTGACCGCCGCCAGGTCCGCATCCTGCCCCGAGATAGGCACTTTGCCGGCCAGTTTCTGTGCGGCCAGCGCCTGAATCGCGCCCCCGGCGGTGGCGTCGTTGGAAGCAACGATGCCATCGATCTTGTTGTTATTTCGGGTCAGGGCATTTTCAACAATGCTCAGGGCTTCAGTGGGGTTCCATTCCTTCACCCACTGTTGGCCGACGATTTTGATATCGCCCTTGTCGATGGCTGGCTGCAGCACCTTCATCTGACCTTCGCGCAGAATCTTGGCGTTATTGTCTGTGGGTGCGCCGCCCAGCAAAAAGTAGTTGCCCTTGGGGGCTGCTTTCAGCACGCCGCCGGCCTGCATTTCGCCGACCTTTTCGTTATCGAAGGAGATGTAAGCATCGATCTCGGCGTTGAGGATCAGCCGGTCATAAGACACCACTTTGATCCCGGCCTTCTTGGCTTCGGCAACGGCATTGGTCAGCACGGTTGCGTTGAACGGCACGATGACAAGCACATCGACGCCGCGAGAGATGAGGTTTTCGATCTGCGATATCTGTTTCTGCTCGTTGGCATCCGCCGACTGTACGTAGACCTTGGCGTCCAGTTTCTCCGCTGCCGCAACGAAGTAATCACGGTCGCGTGACCAGCGTTCCAGACGCAGGTCATCAATGGAAAAACCGATTTTCGGGTGGGCGGAGTCGGCCATGACCGGCAGGGACAGCAAGGCCAGAGCGCTGGCAAGCAGCGTGCGTTTCAGGGTGTTCATAGGGTGCGTCCTTTTATTGTTGTTCGAAAGACACTTAATGATGTGCAGCGTAATGCCGGTGCAACTGTAGAACGTTGTCGGACGCCGCGGGCACAGATTTGTCGTGAGAATGTCACTGCGGCGTCCGTTCAGCCTTGCTTCAGGAGTAGATAAAGCGGTTGACCACTCCTTCAAGCAATTCCTGCCGACCGCTGACGGCTTGTGGGTTGAGGTCGTTGGCGAACGCATGCTCGGCCAGCGAAGCGAGACTGAAACCTCCGCTCAGTACGGATTGGCCAAACGGCTGCTGCCAGCCTGCGTAGCGCTGGTCCTTGAACTGCTGAAGCTTATCGTTCTGCACCATCGCCGCAGCGCGCTCCAGCGCCAGGGCGAGCACGTCCATGGCGGCAACGTGGCCGTGGAACAGGTCGACTTCGTCGAGGCTCTGACGACGGACCTTGGAGTCGAAATTGTAGCCGCCATTGGTGAAACCACCGGCCTTGAGAATCTCGTAGGTGGCGAGGGTCATCTCCTCGACGCTGTTGGGGAACTGGTCAGTGTCCCAGCCGTTCTGCGGGTCGCCGCGGTTGGCATCGATGCTGCCAAAGATCCCCAGCGAGACTGCTGTGGCAATTTCGTGGTGGAAGCTGTGTCCGGCCAGGGTCGCGTGGTTGGCTTCGATGTTGACCTTGATCTCTTTTTCCAGACCGTACTGCTGCAGAAAACCGAACACCGTAGCACTGTCGTAATCGTACTGATGCTTGGTGGGCTCCTGCGGCTTGGGCTCGATCAGCAAGTCGCCTTTGAAGCCAATCTTGTGTTTGTGCTCGACCACCATACGCATGAAGCGGCCCAACTGTTCGCGCTCCTGCCTGAGGTCCGTATTGAGCAGGGTTTCGTAGCCTTCACGACCGCCCCACAGGACGTAGTTGGCCCCTTTGAGTCGCTGGGTGGCGTTCATGGCACTGAACACCTGAGTCGCGGCGTAGGCAAATACTTCAGGGTCCGGATTGCTGGCGGCCCCTGCGGCAAAACGCGGGTTGCTGAAACAGTTAGCGGTGCCCCACAGCAGCTTGATCCCGGTTTGCTCCTGATGACGCTCCAGCTGATCAATCATCTGCGCGAAGTTGTTGCGATACTCCTTGAGCGAGCTGCCTTCCGGTGCCACGTCGGTGTCATGGAAGCTGTAGTAGTCGATGCCGAGTTTGGAGAAAAACTCGAAAGCTGCTTCAGCCTTGCCGATAGCCAGCTCCAGCGGGTCCCCGGAACCTTGCCATGGACGCTTGAAAGTGCCGACACCAAACATGTCGGCGCCCGGCCAGACGAACGTGTGCCAGTAGCAGGCCGCCATGCGCAAATGCTCGCGCATGGGTTTGCCGAGAATCAGTTTGTCGGCATCGTAGTGACGAAAGGCAAGGGGCGAGTCGCTGTCAGGGCCTTCGTAGCGAACCTTGTCGACGGCGGGGAAGTACGGCATCTGCGTTTTCCTTATTGTTCTTGGCGATGCCTCGATACTAGCAACGGCCCCAGGCCTGCTGATTATGAAAATCGTCAACGCGCAGTGCGATTTTGAGTATTGAGATTGGTCCTTTGCGGGCCTAGTCTGTGTTGAGCGATGTAGTGCTTATCGAATCAATATAAAAAACCGGCATAAAAATAATGAAAACCGTACCCCCCGTTCACCGTATTGCACTGTTGTTCAACGGCAGCAAAATCTATGACCGCGGCATCATCAGCGGCATCGGCAACTACCTAAGCAGTACCCGGGTGTCCTGGGATCTGTTTCTGGAGGAAGATTTTCTCTGTCGCCTGAAAGGCATCGAGCGTTGGCAGGGTGACGGGATCATTGCCGACTTCGACGACCCGCTGATTGGCGAGGCATTGGCTGGCATCAGGCTGCCGGTGGTGGCGGTAGGCGGTTCCTATCAGGATCAGCGCGCCTACCCGAAGGGCATTCCCTATGTCGCGACCGACAACCACGCCTTGATCAAGGCCGCCTACGAGCATTTGATAGTGGCCGGGCTGACCCGCTTTGCCTGCTTCAGTCTGCCTGAGGCTCAGGCCAATCGCTGGGCGCAGGAGCGCGAGCAGGCCTTTCGTCGACTGCTGCAGCGCGACGGCCTGCACGCCGAGGTTTATCGCGGCCTGGGCACCAGTGCACCGCTCTGGGACAGCGCTGTGGAACAGCAGATCGCCTGGCTGCAAAGCCTGCCCAAGCCTATCGGGATCATTGCCGTGACAGATGCCCGCGCCCGTCAGTTGTTGCAGGCCTGCCTGACTGCCGGAATTGCCGTGCCTGAACAAGTGGCGCTGATCGGCATCGACAACGATCCGTTGACCAGAACCCTCACGCGTGTCCCGCTGAGCTCGGTGGTTCAAGGCACCGACACAATGGGCCGAACCGCCGCGCGCCTGCTGCACCAGATGTTGCATGGCATGCCGTCTTCCGGCACCCACATTCTGATACCGCCGGACGCTGTCAACGTACAGGCTTCGAGTCTGCACCAACCGTTGGGGGACCCGTATGTCATGCAGGCGTTGCTGTTTATCCGGCAGTACGCGTGCCAAGGCATCAAGACCGCTCAGGTAGCCGCGTACGTGGGCGTTTCGCGCTCGTCGCTGGAAGCGCATTTTCGCCGGGTGCGGGGCTGTAGCGTGCATGACGAGATCCTGCGTTTCAAACTGGCCGCTGCCGCACACGGGCTGCAAAATACGGACTGCGCAATTGCCGACATCGCACGCGATTGTGGTTTCCGGTCGGCGCAATACCTGCATACGGTCTTTCGCCGGGAATTTGGTTGCACGCCGCGAGAGTACCTGCAAGGTGTCAATGCGGCAGTGCAATGCCCAGGTGCCTGAGAAGGTCAGGCAGCCACGACCCTTATCGTCCAGAAGTCGGTGGACAGATTTTCATCCAGCAGATAGCTGTACGGCAGGGTGAAGTAGCCTTCCATGCCCCAGCCAGTGCCCCATGAGTTGCGCAGGATGAAATGCTGATGGGCATCGTTGTAACCCACCGCCAACACGCAGTGCCCTCCGAGCATTTTTTCGTGAGGGCCCGGCATCGGGGCATGACCGGTCTGGGCGACTTTCTTGCTTTCAAAGCTCTCGTAGACGGAAAAACCAATGACAAACGGATAGCCTGCCGCCAGGCAGCCTTTCATCTGGTTGAGGTTTTGCGCAACCTTCTGGTAGGACACCGCTTTGTATTTTCTAGCGTCCTTGTAGCAGGCAGCCGGAGGTTTGACAGCGAACTTTTCAATGTCATAAGGCCACTCTTTTTCAGGGCAATCACCTTGCTCCGCTACACTTTTGATTCCGTGGCGGATCATCGCGCCGCTGTCCGAATCGACGGTATGCTCAATGACCCGTTCGTTGTAGTAGATAAACAACCGCGAGGGCTCGAATGCTGGCGTCAGCTTTTGCTTCATGCGATCAAACTGAATCGCTCCGGCAATACCGTTCGCGGTACAACTGCCCAGTTGGCCCTGGTCGTATACGGGCGGGCAATGGGGACGCAGATCAACCATGTGTGGGAGCGCCGCCAGCGCCGTTGTGGGGGCCGCATAAAGATGATCTCGATGATCAGGCAGATCGCGAATCCATCCATACTGTTTCACGGTATAGGTCATTTCGTATCTCCTTGTAAGACACTGTCGGAAAAGTTGACAGTCCTCATGTAAACAGGTTTTTGGCAGGCGCGGATTAAACTTCATTTAGTAAGTAGTGAGCTATGAGTTGGCCGAGTGGGCTCATTTGGCCAGTACTGTTAGTTGAGTAATAGGCCATGTGAATCAATTTTTAAATGAACTTGCGGAATAGAATTTCCGCTTTTTTCCGCGCTGGGTACGAGCCACAGAGATTTATCGAAAGTGGCAAAACGATACTGCTTTACAGACGCTTATCCTAAGCCTCATAAGCGTACCAGTCGGTACATTTAAATTGACAGCATGCGATGTCCGGGCTAAAAGAAACACCTCGGTACAGTTATGGGCAGGCGCGAGCCACCGCATGCAAGATGAGGGGTAGAGGGATGGAGACGATGCAACTGCATGAAATACTGGCTGCTCACCTGCGTATCGATAAGCCGCAAGCGCTTTGTAACCCTCAACGAGGGCAACGCAGCAGCGGTGAGATACTGGGAGGAGAATTTAACGGCGATCGATTGCAGGGGCAGGTTCTTCCGGGAGGTAGCCTTTTCTCGTGCCCCAGGATGACAGCCTTGCACGATTCAGCCTGTACTACACCTTGCTGACTGACGACGGAATAAAGATAGATGTCGTCGGAGAAGGGCTCGTGGCCTTCGATGAAACGGACCGCGCGCCATTCTCCGAATCGCGCTGTCGGTGCACGTGCAGCAAACAGTTCAGCGTTCCTTCCGGCGCTCATGATTACCTGCTGAGAAACCTGTACGTCGGCAGATTAAATATAAAAGCCGGGGATGACCGCCTGCGTGTCAGTATTTATCAGGTTAACGAGATATAGAGAGCCTTCAAAGAAGCGCGTGGGTGTGAAAGCAAGTGTCAAGTGTGTTATCAAGGTATAAACCTTGTCGCTGACACTTGGCGGGTCGGCGTGATGGCGTTTAAATCATTTTTGCTGGTTATGTATATAACCAGAGACTGGTCAGTCTGACAGGGCGGCTTGCGTGCAGGCTGGGTTCAACCATTCTCAGTTTATCAATCGGGTTTGACGTGCTCGAAATTGTCCACCAATAAGCAATTCAAGCGTTACTTTCAAGGGCGTGAGGACGGTCTGTCGCCCACGCCGGATATATGTCTGGTTCATTTGGTTGTGGCGTGACCGTTACTGGCTGGCAAAAAAGCTTAGTCCTTTGCCGATCGCGCATTCATAACTCACCGGATTGCCGACCTGCTGGTAGCCGGGAACACTCAGCGTCGTCATGCTGAATACTGCACTGCCATTAGAGCGTATCTGGTAGCGAATGAACTGCTCGATGGGCTTGTTATCGCGATCGAGGGTGAAGTGGCTGTCCGAGAACGCGAGGGTGCCGTCGGGAGTGATGCGGTAGGCATCGATGCGTTTGCCGCCTTTGGTTTTGGACGGCTCGGCACCCGCGACCGAAGACTTGCATTGCCCAAGATCAATCGCCACAGCGACCGACTCTCCGGTGTTCAACGCCTGGACGATAGCGGGGTAGCTGACCAGCGCGTCGCCAGCGTGAGCAGCACCGGGCAGTGCAAGGGCAAGTAATGCGGCAGCGTAATAATGTTTCATGGCAACTCCAGTAAGTCAGTCTGAAGGTTGAAAAGACCGTCATCTCGTGGTTATCGAGCGTCGCGAAACCTACCATAAGGTTTCCTTGAAGTGGGCCCTGAATAGCAGTGGCACTGCTCTGATTCGACGTTCTTCATTCTTTTTCTCGATCAGCCGATAGAAATGACGGTGCTAATTTATTCGTCAGCCACGGGAAGGGGATTGAACATGCTGAGACAGCTGAAAATAGCCGCGCGGACCTCCGCCTGCTTTGCGTTGATGGTGGTGCTGGTGTTCGGGCTTGGTATTTTTAGCATTCAGCAATTGCACGGTATTCGTGAGCAATCGCTTGAAATCGAAAACGACGCGCTTCCAGGGATTGCGCTGGGTGACGATATTGCCCTGGCGGTCGAGAAAACCCGCACCACCGTGGCCAAAATGCTTGCCACGCATGATCTTGCGCAGGTAGCTCAGGCTCACAACGAGTTCCTTGAAAGGAAGGCCGGTTTCCAAAAGGCCGTAGAGGCCTACGACCCGCTGATCACCGATGATGAAGAGCGCGCGCTCGTAGAGGGTCTGAAGAGCACTTATCAGGGCTACATCGAGCGTGCCGAAAAGGTCTATACGCTGATCAACGAGAATCAGGCAGAGGCCGGAAGGTCGCTCGTCTGGGGCGAGATGAAGGCCATGGCGGAAAGTATCGAAGCCGCCCTTGGCAAGCTGGAAAAGATCAATGATGACTCCGAAGCCGAATCCAGCGCTGCAGCGACGTCGGTGTATGAAAACGCCCTGATAGTCACTCAGGGGGTTATGTTTCTGATGGTGTTGCTGACCGTATTGCTCGCCTGGCGCCTGACCAAAAGTCTGGCAGTGCCGATCAGTCAGGCGCTGCACAGCTCGGAAACCATTGCTGCGGGCGACCTGCGTCCCAGCGCAATCAACCGTGAGGGCACTGATGAAGCGGCCCTTTTGCTGCAATCAATGGAGCGCATGCGCGGCAATCTGAGCCAGACCCTGACCCAGGTCGGCGATGCCGCTCACCAATTGGCCTCGGCCACAGAGCAAATGAGTGTGCTGATGGTCAACAGCAACGCTGATCTTGTGGTGCAGAACAGCGAGATAGAAATGGCCGCCACCGCCGTTACCGAGATGAGCCAGGCGGTCGACGAAGTAGCGCGAAATGCGGTGGCCACCTCGGAAGAATCCAAAGCCTCTTCGGTGTCGGCCCGCGAAGGTCAGGAAGAGCTCAATCAAACCGTTCAGTCGATCCTTGAACTGACCCGCAATGTCGGCACCGCGTCGGTCGAGGCGCAGGCGCTGGCAACCCGCACGCTGGATATCACCAAGGTCCTGGATGTTATTCGCGCAGTCTCCGAGCAAACCAACCTGCTGGCCCTCAATGCCGCCATCGAGGCGGCACGGGCTGGCGATGCCGGGCGGGGTTTTGCCGTAGTTGCGGACGAAGTTCGCGCGCTGGCTCATCGCACCAGCGAGTCGACCCGTGAGATCGAGACCATGATCGGGCACATCCAGCAGGGCACCAAGAGCACGCTGGTGGCGCTTGAAGTCAGTACCGAGCAGGCCCAACGTACCAAACAGCAGGCCGAGTCGGCCAACGCCGTGCTGGCCAGTATCGCCAGTTCGGTCATGGTCATCGATGAGCGAAATACGGTGATCGCCAGCGCTTCTGAGGAGCAGGCGCTGGTCGCGCGCGAAGTGGATCGCAACCTGGTACGAATCCGTGACTTGTCGGCGCAGTCGGCAGTGCGCACCGGCCAGACCGGCAGTGCCAGTCAGTCTCTGGCCGAACTGGCGAGTGATCTGACTACTACCCTTAGGCAGTTCAAGCTTAGCTAAGCAGTCAGGCATGACCTTGCTGTTGCCCGGACAACAGCGAATCGACAATGTGTTCGCCGCCTTGGGTCTGAAGCGTCGGCTATCAGCCTAGACGCAATTCGGCGCAATAGCCTGCAAGCCAGGCTCTGCGCCGTTGCCAGCGTAACCGCAGGGCTTTGGGCATGACCTGTGCACTGCTGATCAGGATTGTTTTCCTGAGCCAGCGGAGCCACCCGAATGCCTGATGCCGTCCCGATTTATAAGCCAACCCGCCTGCGTGCAATAGGGCGCGCCCTGGCGCTGACCGTGTTGGCCACCAGCCTTGTCGCGACGGCATATGCCGATGAAAGCGATGTACCTTCGCTGGCGGGCAAGCGCATCGCGATCAGCATGACCGGTACCAGTCACTACTTCGATATCAAGACGTTTCAGGCGCAGGTGGATGAGGTCAAGCGCCTGGGCGGCACGCCTATAACGCTCGATGCAGGTCGCAACGACAAGAACCTGGTCAATCAACTGCAGACCGTGGTTACGCAAAAACCCGACGCGGTGATTCAGACCCTGGGCACACTCAGCGTTATCGACCCCTGGCTCAAGCGCATCAGCAAGGCGGGGATTCCACTATTCACCATCGATGCACCTTCGCAATACAGCCTCAACAACACCACCTCGGACAATATTGCCACCGGCAAGGCACTGGCCGGGCAACTGATCAAAGACGCGGGTGGCAAGGGCAACGTGCTGGTATTCAACGGCTTTTATGGTGTGCCGGTGTGTGCCATTCGTTACGACCAGCTCAAGTTGGCGATCAAGGATCATCCGGAACTGAAAATCATCGAGCCGGAGTTGCGTGACGTCATTCCCAACACGGTTCAAGACGCTTACTCGCAAGTCTCGGCACTGCTTAACAAGTATCCCAAAGGCAGTGTTTCGGCGATCTGGGCGGCCTGGGACATTCCCCAGCTGGGTGCCAGCAAGGCACTGATCGACGCCGGAAGAGCTGAAATCAAGACCTATGGCGTCGACGGCACCCCGGAAGTGCTTGAGCTGGTGCGCCGTGAGAACTCGCCGATTGGTGCGGTGGTTGCGCAGCAGCCGGCCCTGATCGGCAAGACCGCGGTGCAGAACGTCGCTCGCTACCTGGCCGGGCAACGCGACCTGCCCAAAGATACTCAGGTGCCGACCTTGCTGACCACGGCCGCCAACCTGCCGCAAGTGCAGGAACTCAGGGGTGATAACTGACGCAGGAGATCGACCATGAGAGCAGCGATTGCAGACGTTACGAGGGCAACGGCGGCCTTGCACTTGCAGGGCATCAGTAAGCGCTTTGGTGCCACTCAGGCACTGGATGGGGTCAACCTGCGGGTCGAGGCCGGAACGATTCATGGGCTGGTTGGCGAAAACGGCGCAGGCAAGTCAACCCTGATCAAGGTCCTCGCCGGTATCCATCGCGCCGATGCGGGCAGCTTGAGCATTCATGGCCAGCAGTTCGACAGCTTTACTCCGCGCCAGATTGAAGCCGCGGGCGTGCATTTCATTCATCAGGAGCGCTTGCTGCCGGGCAGCTTCAGCGTCGGCGAGGCGTTGTTTTTCGGGCAGGAAATCAAACGCGGTCTGTTCATGCATAGGAATTTCAAAATGCCTATGCATGAACCTGACGCTGTGAAGGAGGCGTCATGCCTTCATAGCGATGCGTAGGAAGACGCTGATGCGTTACTTATGCAGTGAAAATCCCTATAAATCCGCATTAACACAGTTTATTTTACCGCTGAGCCTAGGTGCGGACGCACCTTCCCCCTGTCAGGGCTTCACGTACCTCATCTGCGCGATTGCCTGAGCGTTGAGGACCAGTCCCTGCACCGTCAGCCCGCTGATTGCCGCCGTGTAGACCATCCGCGCGCCACACAGCACGCAGCGGAACGGATCGACGTTTAGAAAGGCTTTGGCCATCTGCACAAAATACAGCTTCGGTGTCGGTCCTGGCGTCGCCATCTTCAATGCTTCATAGACCTTCGGCAGGTATTTCCCACACACCCGATTGGCCAGAAAACCAAAATACCGGATCATCCGGAAATGCTTTTCCGGGATGTGCTGCACCACCCGGCGCAGCATGTCGGCCTGGCTCAGCGTTTCCTGCTGATAGGTCTGCGTGCGGTGATCCAGGTAGGTAAAGCTCAACGTGGCCCCGCAGGTGTAATGGGCCAATCGGCTGCCCGAGATGGGCGGTTTTTTCAGGTAGCGGCCCAGGTAATTGACGGTCTTTCGGCCGTTTTTCGTCTTCTTCGACAAGTGGATGTGCCAGTGCTGGCCACCAGCGGTCAGTATCAGACGGCGCCAGTCGCTTTCACAGTGGATGTGGGCCAGCTGCGGCGGCATCGTCAATTGCGAAAGCGGCTGTCCCAGCAGGTAATCGCGCACCAGCCACATCCAGCGCCGCCGCAGGGCCTCTTTGTGGAACGACAGATTTTTCCAGACGCCCTGCTCATCCAGGCCGCCCGCGGTCACCGACAGGTGGACGTGGGGATGCCAGTTGAGCCGCCGGCCATAGGTGTGCAGCGCACCGAAAATCCCGACGCGCAAACCGCGCCGCTTGGCGGTGTAGATCAGGTTATCGGCCGCCAGACGAAACAGCGCATCGAGCAGCCAGCGGTTGTAGAAGAACAGGGACCACAGCGTGTCGGGCAGCGTGAACACCAGATGCTGCCAGGGGCAGTCGGGCAGACGGTTGTTTTGCACGGCGATCCACTGGTCGGTGGCCTTTTTGCCGCAGGAAGGACAGGCCCGGCAATGGCAGGTGTTGCACAGGTATTTGACGTGTGGGCAATGCTCATTGCCACAGGTGTAGTGTTTGACGCCCAGTATCGAGGTGCCGCAGGCGAGCATTTTGCTGATCGACTCCACTTCGATTTGGCGCAGACCGCCGGCTTCCAGCAAATCTGCCCAGCAGCCGTTGGCCGTGAAGAGGTTTTTGAGCGGTCGAGGTTTGTAAGCAGGCGGTGCAGAGGCCACGTCAGCAGGATGGCTCCTCATCGTGGTGAATGACGGCGGTGATGGCGAATCCGCCTGGCCCTTCTCTCATCGAAACGCTTACGCAAGAAGCGTCGGGAAACCTGTCGTTCAGATACGCTGTCTGGCAGCAACTACAAAGATCGACATCACCCAAAGGATCGACATCGAAGAAAAATTCGGTATCGGGAACGAAGGTGGTATGCCCGGCGCGTTGGAGACGGGTCTGCTTTGCCTTGGCTTTTGCCCGGCTTGCCCGTTTACGTTTTTTTGTCTCTGACGCCATGTGTAAGCCTGTGCTGAGGAGGGATCGACTCGATTTCGGCTATGATAACCGATTTCAAAATCCCACAATTTGCAGCCGCAGGCTGCCCAGTTCTTCTGCGCATCCAGCAAGGCGATTCGAAACACTGCACCAGTCAGATCGGAAGTGGGTGGTGTTGCCAGCCCGGGAATGGCGAAGTCCTGTGCGGGCTCCGGGCGCATCACCTCAAACCAGCGATCCTTGTTGTCACGCATGAACTCCCAACTGCCTTCGCGAGCATAGGCCACGGCCAGCCGCGGCAGGACCGGCGACATACGCTGCATGGCCTGCTCGTTGAGATAACCCAGAAAGCCACGGGCAAAACTCCAGTTCGCAGTCAGACCCATGATCAGGATCACTGACAGCACGCTGGCCAGTACCGCGACAAATAATTTGGTGGAGATGCTCGATTTCATGAAGGCTCGGGTTTTCCCTGAAGACGGCGTCCATTTAGGCCTTCGTGACCGCAAGTTTCAAGTCGGCGCAGCAATCTTCAATTTTCCTGCACATTTGCCTCGCACTCTGACATCAGGCTTTCGCCACAACGTCCTGAGGCAAACATGTCGAGCAAGATTTTCGCCAAATACCTGATAACCGTGACCTTTGTCATCTACGCAGCCCTTATCAGTCTTCTGAGCGGTTGTTCGGCGGATGATCCGCCGCCCGCTGCGCCAAAACCAAGCGTGTCGGTCATCACTGTCCAGCCGCGCAGCCAGGCGCTGACCACCGAACTGGCGGGGCGCACTCAAGCGTTCATGGTCGCCGAGATACGGCCGCAGGTCAGTGGCATCGTTCAGCAGCGGCTGTTCGTCGAGGGGGCAGACGTCAAGGCCGGCCAGCCTTTGTATCAGCTCGACAGTGCGACCTACCAGGCTGCGCTGGCGGAGTCACAGGCCACGCTCGCCAAGTCCCGTGCCACGCTCAAATCGTCGCAGGCGACCGCCAGGCGAGATATTGGACTGGCAAAGATAGATGCCATCAGCCAGCAGGATAAAGAAGACGCCGAGGCCAGTCTGTTGACCGCTGCGGCGGAGGTAAAAGTGGCGGAGGCCGATGTGCAGACCGCGCGTATCAACCTGGCTTACACACGTATTACCGCGCCCATCAGTGGCCGTATCGAGACCTCGACCGTCACCCCCGGTGCATTGGTGGTGGCCCAGCAGGACACCGCGCTGACCACGGTTCAGCAACTGGACCCGATTTACGTCGATGTCACGCAGTCCACCACCGAGTTGCTGCGTCTCAAGCGCGACCTGGCCAGCGGAAAGCTGCAAACCAACGGCGATGGGCAAGCCCGAATCACCCTCAAGCTGGATGACGGCAGCACCTATAACCACGACGGCCGCCTGCAATTCAGTGGCGTCAGCGTCAATGAAGGCACCGGCACCGTGACGCTGCGTGCCAGCTTTGCCAACCCCGAGCGGCTGTTGCTGCCGGGCATGTACGTGGTAGCGGTGCTGGAGCAGGCGCAGGATCACAACGCGATCCTGATTCCGCAAAAGGCCGTCAGCCGCAGTGCCAGCGGCCAGACCACCGTGTTACTGGTGGTCGACGGCAAGATCGAGCAGCGGGTGATCAGTGTCGACCGCACAGTGGGCAACCAGTGGTGGGTGAGCAGCGGGCTCAAGGCCAATGAGCAGGTGGTGGTCGAGGGCGGGCAGAAAACGCCGGTGGGCACCGAAGTCAGTGTTCAGAACGCCGACAGCCCGAACTCGCCATCGCCGAGCGGCACTGTCGCTGCCGCTGACGTGAAGGAGCGCTGAACATGGCTCGTTTCTTCATTGATCGTCCCATCTTCGCCTGGGTCATTGCCATTTGCATCATGTTCGCCGGCGGGTTGTCCATCAGCCAGCTGCCGCTTGAGCAATACCCCAATATCGCGCCACCGACGGTAAAGATCTCCGCCACCTACACTGGCGCATCGGCCAAGACCGTCGAAGACTCGGTTACCCAGGTCATCGAGCAGCAGATGAAGGGGCTGGACCGGCTGACTTATATGTCCGCCTCCAGCAGCTCTGCGGGCAGTGCGAGCATCAACCTGACCTTCGCCGCAGGCACCGACCCTGATGTGGCGCAGATGCAGGTGCAGAACAAGCTGCAGCAGGCTGAATCGCGCCTGCCGCAAAGCGTGCAGAGTGAAGGTTTGACGGTGACCAAGGGCAGTTCCGATTTTCTGATGCTGGTTGCCCTGGCATCCGATAACGAAAGTGTCACTGGTACGCAGATAGGTGATTACATTTCCAGCACGCTGCTCGACCAACTCAGCCGTGTGGATGGCGTCGGCGACGTGCAGACCCTGGGTTCGGGTTACGCCATGCGTATCTGGCTGGACCCGGCCAGGCTGGAAAAGTACGCACTGATGCCCTCCGACATCAGCTCGGCGCTGGAGGCGCAGAACACCGAAGTCTCGGCAGGCCAGTTGGGCGCCTTGCCTGCGGTGACCGGCCAGCAACTGAACGCGACCATCAGCGCCCGCAGCAAGCTGCAGACGCCTGAGCAATTCGAAAACGTGGTCGTCAAATCTTCCAGCGACGGTGCTGTTGTGCTCCTGCGCGATGTGGCGCGGGTGGAACTGGGCAGCGAGAGCTACGACATCAATTCGGCGCTCAATGGCAGGCCTGCGGCGGCAATGGGCATTCAACTGGCGTCAGGCGCAAACGCGCTGAGCGTTGGCGAAGCGATCAAGGCCAAACTCAAGGAACTGGAACCGTTCTACCCTACGCAGATGCAACTGAAGACGGTTATTGCCTATGACACGACACCGTTCGTGAGCCTGTCGATCAAAGAGGTGGTGAAGTCGCTGGGTGAGGCGATCGTACTGGTGGTGCTGATCATGTTTCTGTTCATGCAGAACCTGCGCGCCACGCTGATTCCGGCGATTACTGTGCCGGTGGTGCTGCTGGGCACGTTCGGCGTGCTGGCGCTGTTTGGTTATTCGATCAATACCCTGACCATGTTTGCCATGGTCCTGGCCATCGGCCTGCTGGTCGACGATGCGATTGTGGTGGTGGAAAACGTCGAGCGGGTCATGAGCGAAGAGCAACTGAGCCCGCTGGAGGCGACCCGCAAATCGATGGATGAAATTACCAGTGCGCTGATCGGCATCGCGCTGGTGCTGAGCGCCGTATTCATACCGATGGCTTTTTTCAGCGGCTCCACCGGGATCATCTACCGGCAGTTCTCGGTAACCATTGTTTCGGCAATGCTGCTTTCGGTACTGGTGGCGATGACCCTGACACCGGCGTTGTGCGCGACGATGCTCAAAGCCTCGGACGCTCAGTTGCATGCACAACGGGGCGGCTTTTTCGGCTGGTTCAACCGTTCCTTCGACCGCAGCGCCGACCGTTACCAGCGAGGCGTAAGCGGTGTGATCAACCATCGCGGGCGGGCTCTGCTGGTGTACGTGCTGGTGCTGGTGGCCATGGCGGTGGGTTATGTCAGCCTGCCCACATCGTTTTTGCCGGATGAGGACCAGGGCGCGCTGATGGCGCAGATCCAGCTGCCGGTAGGCGCTACCGACAGCCGTACGCAGGCGGTTATGAGGCAGTTCGAGACCTACATGCTCAAGCAGCCGGAGGTCGAGGCACTGATCAGTATCTCCGGGCTGGGGATGGGCGGTAACAGCCAGAACACTGCCAGGGCGTTCATCAAGCTCAAGGACTGGAGCGAGCGTTCCGGCAAGGGGCAGGGCGCAGCGCAGGTGGCTCAGCGGGCAACGCTGGCGCTGGCAAGCATTGGCGACGCCAGCGTGTTTGTCATGCAACCGCCTGCGGTGCGCGGGCTGGGGCAGAGTTCGGGGTTTGATGTGCAGCTCAAAGACCTTGGCGGCGTGGGGCATGAGGCGCTGGTCGCGGCACGCGAGCAGTTTATCGAGCTGGCGAAGAAGGACCCGAGCTTGCTGGGCGTGCGCAGCAACGGCCTGGACGACACCCCACAGTTAAAAGTGACCATCGATGACCGCAAGGCCGGTGCGCTGAGCCTGTCTACCAGCGACATCAATTCGACCCTGTCCACTGCGCTGAGTGGCAGCTACATCAATGACTTCCTCAACCAGGGCCGGGTGAAGAAAGTCTACGTGCAGGGCGAGGCTGCTTCGCGCATGCAGTCAGCCGATCTGAACCACTGGTTCGTGCGCAACAGCAATGACGAAATGGTCCCGTTCTCATCGTTCGCCAGCAGCAGCTGGAGCTATGGTTCGCCGTTGCTGGAGCGTTACAACGGCAGCTCGTCACTTGAAGTGGTGGGCGATCCTGCGCCAGGTGTCAGCTCGGGTACCGCGATGGATGCGGTTGAGGCCATCATCAAGCAACTTCCCGAAGGCATCGGGTACGAGTGGACCGGGCAGTCCTATCAACTGCGTTTGTCCGGCGCTCAGGCGCCGATGCTCTATGCCATTTCAGTGCTGTTCGTGTTTCTCTGCCTGGCAGCCCTGTACGAGAGCTGGTCGGTGCCGTTCTCGGTCATGCTCGTGGTGCCGCTGGGCGTTGTCGGCGCGGTTCTGGCGACACGGCTCAGCGGTTTGAGCAATGACGTGTACTTTCAGGTCGGGCTGTTGACCACCGTGGGCCTGGCGGCAAAGAACGCGATTCTGATCGTCGAGTTCGCCAAGCATCTTCAGGAGCAGGGGAAAAGCCTGCATGAAGCCACCCTCATTGCTGCCCGGCAACGCCTGCGCCCGATTCTTATGACTTCGCTGGCGTTCATGTTCGGTGTACTGCCGTTGGCCCTCAGCACCGGCGCAGGCTCGGCTGGGCGCAATGCAATCGGCACTGGCGTGCTGGGCGGTATGTTCAGCGCCACCGTGCTGGGTATTTTCCTGGTGCCGCTGTTCTTCGTCGAAGTCCGACGCCGCTTCAGTCGTTCTGCAGGCAATGCTCCGGTTGCCCAATCCACATCTACAGGTGAAGCATGATGCGTCTTTTCTGGCCTTCGCTGGCTGTCACGGCGCTGCTCACAGGCTGCGTCAACCTGGCTCCGGATTATCAACGCCCCGAAGCGCCTGTATCGAACCAATGGCTGCCGGCGACGGCGGGCCAACCTGTTGCGTCAGGCAGCGTGCCCACGGATATCGACTGGCAGAACTTTTTCACCGACAAGCGTTTGGTACGCCTGCAAACCCTGGCGTTGGTGAATAACCGTGATCTGCGCCTGGCCAGCCTGAATGTCGAGAAAGCCCAGGCTCAATACCGTATCGAGCGTGCAGCGAGCCTGCCGACCATTGATGCCAGCGGCAGCGGCACGCATACACGCACATCGTCATCGACCTCGATGACCGGCAAGTCGTCGATCAGCCACGAGTACAGCGCGCAGTTGGGCTTGAGCAGCTATGAGCTGGATGTGTTCGGGCGTATCCAGAACCTTCAGGACGAAGCGCTCGAGGATTACCTGGCCTTGACCGAAACCCGGCGCAGCACGCAGATCAGCCTGATTGCCGAAGTCGCGACCGGCTGGCTCACCCTGGCTGCCGACAACCAGCTTTTGAAACTGGCTGAAGACACGTTGGCCAGCCAGCAGAAAAGCTACGACCTGACCAGAAACAGTCATGCGCTGGGCGGCTCTTCCGGCCTGGAAGTGGCTCAGGCGCAAACCACGGTAGAGTCTGCAAGGGGCGATGTGGCGCAATATAAAAGCCAGATTCTTCAGGACCGCAACGCCCTGCGCCTGCTGGTGGGCAGCGATCTGCCGGAGGAGCTTCTGCCCACTGCCGACGTGCCATCCGTGGCGCAACTGGTGCAGGTGCCGGACGAATTGCCCTCCAGCCTGCTGCAACGTCGTCCGGATGTGCTGAGCGCCGAACACAGCCTCAAAGCAGCGAACATCGACATTGGCGCAGCGCGTGCCGCGTTCTTCCCCAGCATCACCCTCACCGCCAATGCAGGCTCTGCCAGTACCAGCCTGTCAGGTCTGTTCAAGTCCGGAACCGGCGCGTGGAGCTTTGCGCCAAGTATCAGCGTGCCGATTTTCGACGGCGGCGCCAATCGGGCCACGCTTGACTCGGCCAAGGTGGAAAACCAGATTCAGATCCAGACCTATCAGCAGACGATTCAGACTGCGTTCAAAGAAGTGGCCGATGCACTGGCGGTGCGCAGCACGCTGGACGAGCGGGTGGCTGCACAACAGGCCTATACCGATGCCAGTCGCAAGAGCTACGAACTTGCCGATGCCCTGTATCGCGGCGGGTCGCAGAGTTATCTGGAGGCACTTGAGTCCCAGCGCTCGCTGTACAGTGCCGAGCAGGAGCTGATTTCCCTTCGCCTTACCGAGCAGAGCAACCGGGTAACGCTCTACAAGGTCATGGGCGGCGGATGGAATCCGCGGTGACTTTTTCTACTAGCCTTTGAATAATTGCCTCGCTTAAACGTTTTACCCTTACCTGCAGTGCGGTCATTTAGATGCTCGCACTGTGGTTTTGATCCTTCATGAACAGGAGTTCTCATGAAACCCTCCCAGCCGAAGTACGTCCGCGCTCTGTCGCTGCTGGTCACTTCACTTATCATTCAGACGCCAGCCCAGGCTCGTACGCCGTCCTCTGCAACTGCCGACAACATTTCCCGGCTTGCGGTGGTCAACCCGGTCAGCGCGTGCTCTGCGCTGACCGGCGTGGACCTCAACGATATCGGCGGGCAGGGCAGTCGTGTGCTATCGGCCAGTGAATCAATGCGCAACGATGTAGCAGTGTGTGCCGTGGAAGGCCGATTGGCACCGCAGATAAACTTCAGGCTTGAACTGCCTACCGGCACTTGGGCACAACGCTACCTGCAAGTCGGCTGCGGTGGGCTGTGTGGCAACATCAACTCGACCGTACGCGCCGCTGATGGCTGTAAGCCGCTTGATACCGGTGCATTTGCAGTAGCCTCCACCGACATGGGGCATCAGGCGGCAGATAACCATTTTGGCGACGACCCGCAAAAACGCGCCGATTTCGCTCACCGTGGCGTGCACCTCACCGCGCTGGCGTCGAAAAAGGTGATCACTGCGTTTTATGGTCGCAAAGCCGAATACGCCTACTTCAGTGGCTGCTCGGACGGCGGCCGGGAGGCCCTGATCGAGGCCCAGCGTTACCCGGACGATTTCGACGGCATCATCGCCGGGGCTCCTGCGCTCAACTTTCAGGTACAGAAAACGCTGTACCACGGCTGGATGGCCCGCTCCAACCGAGGGGCAGACGGCAAGCCGATTCTCCTCGCTTCCCGACTGCCACTGCTGCACAAGGCCGTACTCGCCCAATGCGATGTGCTGGACGGGCAAATCGATGGCCTTGTATCCGACCCACGCATCTGCCACTTCGACCCCGCCGTACTGCAATGCAAGACAGCAGCCGACACTGCCAATTGCCTGAGCGCAGAAGAAGTGGCTGCTGTCAGACGTTTTTACGAGGGGCCGAAAGACCCTGTCAGTGGCGAACATTTGACGTTGGGCGGTCCGCAGCCTGGCTCGGAACTGGCTTGGGCGGGCGTATTCGTACCGGTCAGCGCCGATCAGCCCGTCTACAGCGAAACGGCTGCACTGGAGGCCATTCGCAATGTGGTGTTCGAGAAGAACCCGAGCGCGGATTTCGATCTGAACGCATTGAACTTCGACAAGAAAACCTTTGATCAATTGCGTCCGCTGCATGCGCTGTACGATGCCACCAACCCGGACCTGTCGCCATTCGCCAGCCGCGGCGGCAAGCTGATTCTCTGGCACGGCTGGGCCGACCCGAACATCTCGCCGCTCAACACCCTGGCGTACCACGAGGCGGTCGAAGCACAGATGGGCAAGACACGCACCGAGGCGTTCTCACGGCTATATATGTTGCCCGGTGTTTATCACTGCGGCGGCGGGGAAGGGCCAAGCCTGGTTGATCTGCTGACGCCGATCATGGCCTGGGTTGAAAAAAGCCAGGCACCGGATGCGATTGTCGCCCGACAGGCAGGCCCCGAGAAGGCTGGCAACCGGCAGAGACCGCTGCCAAAAGCCCTGCCAGCATCGATGGTCAAGGAAAACGTCGGTAATCGCGGGCGTACCCGCAAGGTCTTCCCGTACCCGTTCATGGCCGAGTACGACCACAAAGGCTATTCGAAAAACGCGAACAGCTACCAGCGCGCCCAGCCATTGACCACGGAAAAAACACCGCACTGGATGGGGGCAGGCTTCTTCAAACCGTATGCGCCTCTGGAGCGTCAGGTTGATTAGCTATTACACCTGCGCGCAGTGAGCGAATTATTTTCTCCTCGTTCTTGACATGACATGCGAACCAGTACAGAATTGCGTCCATTCCTGAGCGAGGAATTGAAAAAAACCCTTTAGATTCAATGGGTTGGAAGCCAAAGAAATACCGGTTTCCCGCGAAATGAAAATACGTTTGATGTTTAAGTGAAGCATCTTTCGTTTGAGGCCGAGTAGCAAAATGGTTATGCAGCGGATTGCAAATCCGCCTACGCCGGTTCGATTCCGACCTCGGCCTCCACTATTCAAAGCCCCGCAGATTAACGTCTGCGGGGTTTTTTATTGGGCGCGGGAAAGTGATGGGGTTTGAAAACCGAGCTCAGCCGCTATTTAAAGCGGCTTGCGTTGATATAGCCGTATTGGTTTTGCTGATAAATCGTGTAAGGCAGGAGCAATGTATCTACGACGCCTGATAAGCCCATGTCCAGTAAAACCCACTCGGGAGCATTGGTCTTCTGATAAGCGCTACTCTGTTTGGGCTCTGCGTTCAGTTCACAGAAATCGAGCATAACTCCGCTGTAAACGCGCGGAATGGAGGAGCAATTTGATTTCCAGTCAGTGAGCTTTTCACCTGCGACGGAATCGGGCCTGAACGTTGTGTTGATTGTTCCGCATCCCGTCAAAGCAAGCGTGAGCAATAGCAGGCACTGAATTTTCAGATGATGCACACATGACTCTTTTTGCGTTACGAAACCTGGCTTCATGACTACGTTCCTTGTGTTTTCAATGCAATTGGGACGGCAGAGCGAGCGCGCGAGGCACATGCCCGTCGGTGTTGCATGATCGCCGTGGGTGTTCAATGGATGGTTGTTTCGCCGGGAATTGATCTGTCACATGCAGCACGATTATTGCTTGCCATGCCCAACCAGCCTGTCAGGCATAACCGAGGTAAACCCGATGAGCAAACCCCTTGTCCGATGGCCGATCAGCCTGCGCAGAACGGCGGTCATCGTCGTAGACATGCAAAAAGTCTTTTGTGAGCCTACCGGGGCGTTGTACGTAAAAAGTACAGCGGATATCGTCCAGCCGATCCAGACGCTGCTGCAGGCCGCGCGGGCTGCTCAGGTGACGGTGGTTTATCTGCGCCATATCGTGCGCGGCGATGGTTCGGACACCGGGCGCATGCGCGATTTGTACCCGAATGTGGACCAGATACTGGCACGGCATGATCCGGACGTTGAGGTTATCGAAGCGCTCGCGCCCCAGTCGGATGATGTGATTGTCGACAAGCTGTTCTACAGCGGCTTTCATAACACTGATCTGGACACGGTGCTGCGCGCGCGGGATGTCGATACGATCATCGTCTGCGGTACGGTCACCAACGTGTGTTGTGAAACCACGATCAGGGACGGCGTGCACCGGGAATACAAGGTTATCGCCCTGAGTGACGCCAATGCTGCAATGGACTACCCGGATGTCGGTTTTGGTGCAGTTTCAGCCGCAGACGTTCAGCGTATATCGCTGACAACTATTGCCTATGAGTTCGGAGAGGTCACCACGACCGCCGAGGTCATCCGGCGTATTGAAAGTGCGTATCCGCACGGGAGATAAATGTGCGCAGTTCTGGGCCGTTTTTCATCTGTGCGCATTCAAACCATGCGTTCCGTTTCAGACCGTTTGATCTGGCTTGAACGGTCGATACGGCTAACTGTTTGTATGAATTGTGAATTCTTGCAGTGGCATGCTTTCTGCTCTCGTCTCGCTGACCTTCACCCTTGCCGGTGAAACTTTCCCGCACCGTGTCAGCGAGAGGAAGCAGCCGTATGACTCTGCACTATGTGCCCATTATCAACCTGGCCCCTTATTTTTCAGGAGAACCGGACGGCAAGGCAGCCGTGGCGCAGGCAGTCAATCAAGCGTGTAAGGACATTGGGTTTCTGGTAATCACCGAGCACCAGATTCCCAAAGAACTTATTGATAAGGTCTCCGGTTTGACCCGCCAGTTCTTTGATTTGCCGCTGGCGGAAAAACGCAAGGTTGATCGTCCCAGCCCGGAGATGGTGCGTGGGTACAGCGCGATAGCCGAGGAGAGCCTTTCATATTCTCTGGAAGAAAGTGCGCCGGGAGATCTGAAGGAATCCTTCTCCATCGGGCCAAGCAACGTGCCGAATGAAGATTATTACCACAACGCCGAAGCAGGTTCGCATTTCGCGCCGAATGTCTGGCCTGCTGAAGCGTTGTTGCCTGGGTTCAAAGAGGCGTATCAAGCTTATTTCGAGGCGATGAGTGAACTGGCGCAATCGTTGATGCGCCTGTTTGCCTTGGCATTGGAACTGGACGAGTGCTTTTTTGATGACAGAATCGACCGGCATATCAGTATGTTCCGCAGCCTGAGTTACCCGGATATCAAGACCGAAGTCGAAGCCGGCCAGTTGCGCGCCAGTGCGCATACCGACTACGGCAGCCTGACCATCGTGCGCCCTGATAATGCACTGGGCGGCTTGATGCATAGGAATTTCAAAATGCCTATGCATGAACCTGACGCTGTGAAGGAGGCGTCATGCCTTCATAGCGATGCGTAGGAAGACGCTGATGCGTTACTTATGCAGTGAAAATCCCTATAAATCCGCATTAACACAGTTTATTTTACCGCTGAGCCTAGGTGCGGACGCACCTTCCCCCTGTCAGGGCTTCACGTACCTCATCTGCGCGATCGCCTGAGCGTTGAGGACCAGTCCCTGCACCGTCAGCCCGCTGATCGCTGCCGTGTATACCATCCGCGCGCCACACAGCACGCAGCGGAACGGATCGACGTTTAGAAAGGCTTTGGCCATCGGCGCAAAATACAGCTTTGGTACCGGTCCTGGCGTCGCCATCTTCAGTGCTTCATACACCTTCGGCAGGTATTTCCCACACACCCGATTGGCCAGAAAACCAAAATACCGGATCATCCGGAAATGCTTTTCCGGGATGTGCTGGACCACCCGGCGCAGCATGTCGGCCTGGCTCAGCGTTTCCTGCTGATAGGTCTGCGTGCGGTGATCCAGGTAGGTAAAGCTCAACGTGGCCCCGCAGGTGTAATGCGCCAGACGACTGCCCGAGATCGGCGGTTTTTTCAGGTAGCGGCCCAGGTAATTGACGGTCTTTCGGCCGTTTTCCGTCTTCTTCGACAAGTGGATGTGCCAGTGCTGGCCACCAGCGGTCAGTATCAAACGGCGCCAGTCGCTTTCACAGTGGATGTGGGCCAGCTGCGGCGGCATCGTCAGTTGCGAAAGCGGCTGTCCCAGCAGGTAATCGCGCACCAGCCACATCCAGCGCCGCCGCAGGGCCTCTTTGTGGAACGACAGATTTTTCCAGACGCCCTGCTCATCCAGGCCGCCCGCGGTCACCGACAGGTGGACGTGGGGATGCCAGTTGAGCCGCCGGCCATAGGTGTGCAGCGCACCGAAAATCCCGACGCGCAAACCGCGCCGCTTGGCGGTGTAGATCAGGTTATCGGCCGCCAGACGAAACAGCGCATCGAGCAGCCAGCGGTTGTAGAAGAACAGGGACCACAGCGTGTCGGGCAGCGTGAACACCAGATGCTGCCAGGGGCAGTCGGGCAGACGGTTGTTTTGCACGGCGATCCACTGGTCGGTGGCCTTTTTGCCGCAGGAAGGACAGGCCCGGCAATGGCAGGTGTTGCACAGGTATTTGACGTGTGGGCAATGCTCATTGCCACAGGTGTAGTGTTTGACGCCCAGTATCGAGGTGCCGCAGGCGAGCATTTTGCTGATCGACTCCACTTCGATTTGGCGCAGACCGCCGGCTTCCAGCAAATCTGCCCAGCAGCCGTTGGCCGTGAAGAGGTTTTTGAGCGGTCGAGGTTTGTAAGCAGGCGGTGCAGAGGCCACGTCAGCAGGATGGCTCCTCATCGTGGTGAATGACGGCGGTGATGGCGAATCCGCCTGGCCCTTCTCTCATCGAAACGCTTACGCAAGAAGCGTCGGGAAACCTGTCGTTCAGATACGCTGTCTGGCAGCAACTACAAAGATCGACATCACCCAAAGGATCGACATCGAAGGAAAAGTCGGTATCGGGAACGAAGGTGGTATGCCCGGCGCGTTGGAGACGGGTCTGCTTTGCCTTGGCTTTTGCCCGGCTTGCCCGTTTACGTTTTTTTGTCTCTGACGCCATGTGTAAGCCTGTGCTGAGGAGGGATCGACTCAATTTTGGCTATGATAACCGATTTCAAAATCCCACAATTTGCAGCCGCAGGCTGCCCAGTTCTTCCATCAACCCAACTATGACACCTTGATCGAGTGCCTGCCCGGTTGCCTGCCGCCTGGCACCACGCCACGGCACGCGCCGGTGACTTCGGGCGATCACTTGCTGGCCAAGTTCGTCAAACAGACGACCTTCGGCGGCAGCAAGGTAGCCTGATATGAGCACACTTTCATACGTCAACGTGTTCGCGCAGGACATCATCGGTTTAAGCGGTTTTTACTCGAAGCTGTTCGGCTTCAGTGAAATAGAGGCCATCAGGTCGCCTATTTTTCGTGGGCTGGATACAGGCAAATCCTGCATCGGTTTCAATGCACTCGATGCCTACGAATTGTTGGGGCTGGATGAGTTTACTGGTAGCACCGGTTGCCGGTTTCTCCTCAACATTGATGTCGATGAGCAATCCGAGGTGGACAGGTTGGTGCCTCAAGCAGTGGCGCTGGGTGCGCGATTGATCAAGGCGCCGTATCTGACGTATTACCATTGGTATCAGGCGGTTTTGCTGGACCCCGAGGGGAATATATTTCGGATTAACTTCATGCTTTAAGTGCTGCGGGCACGTACAACAAAGGTGGCGGGTTGGGCAGTTCACCAGCCCTCACGTTTCAGGTTTTCACAGAAAAATCTACTGGCTGTACTGCTAGCTATCCGGCCCATGGAAGCAGGTCTTCAATTGTGCAACAGGCAAGGCATGCCTGATTCAACAATTGAGGATATGGAAATGAGTGAATCTGATAGTAAGCAACCCAGGCACGGTAGGGTAACCAATCCTGAATCCCGTGGTTCTTATGCCATAAAAAAAGGCCTATTGCTGGAATGGGAAGTGGTCGCTATGGAAGGTGGCAAAAACTTTCCCGACCTGGAACCTGGTCTTGCACACGACTTCCCTGGTGTCGATGAACCTAAGTTTGATCCTGCTTCGGCTGCTAAACCACCAGCAGACGGATTTATACTGAGTGGCGGGCAAACTGATAACCGGAGATTCGTAAATCTTACTGATAACGGTATTGTTGAAGAAATAAAAAAACAAAACCCGGGTCAGCAAGATGAGGCGTGGCCTCGCTTGAGCGTCAAGCGCGGAGAAGAGTTTAAGGTGACATGGTTCTATGCTGCTAAACATTTGACACGTGGTTACCGTTGGTTTATTACCAAAGACGGATGGGATGAAACTACACCCATCACCCGAGAAGACTTCAAGGGGAAGAACTATGTCGCTGATAAGCATTTCAAAATCGATTCTCAAGATGGGCTGATGTGGAGTGATATTTCTGATCTGGCTCCTGCCGATCAATATCATACTGAGCTTCAGCCGAAAGATATTACATCAGCAACGCTGCCGAGTGATAAGTCCGGGCACCATGTCATTCTTCTTGCCTGGATCATCGCCGAAACCGATAAAGCTTTTTATCAGGCGTTTGATGTCGAATTTGATGCGTCCGAGTCTGAAGAGTGAGGTGACGGAAGTGAAGGGTAAGGGTGCAAGTGTCCAGCGAGACGTCGCCCTCGCTTATTCTGCAAAGTCTGCGCAGATAAGGAATGGGTGATCAGAAGGCCCGGCCTCAGCGCCGGGCTTTTTTGCATCTGCATTGACTGATCAAAAATCACTTTTCCTGAATGTTTCAGTGTCTGCCTGGTCGTTCATGATCGTCAGCTTCCCATTCGAGACGCGGTAGGTTGTCATCGCATCCCCTTGGGAATATTGCTGACGCCAGCGACCCCATTCGCCGGTATCACTCAGGAATGTTCTCCAAGTGACTCGCTCACCCTCCAGTTTGCAGCGATACCTGAAACTGTCGCCATCGTCCCGTCGATAGGCTATCTCAGGTGGATTTTGCTGAACCGTTTTCATGGTTTTGGTTTTACGACCCATTTCAGCTGTATCCGCGCCACAAACCCCGCCTAGCAAAAATGAGGATTGGGTTTAGCGAGGTATCTCTGACGAGCGGTTCCACGGCAACGAGGCTTCGTAATCTCCTACCGATGTAGCATGCGGCAACCGCTCCACCCTGTTTACGTCTGATTATCGGATCAAGAAGTACATCAAGGACTTCACCCCGGAATCCTTCCTTGACCGAATTGGCGCCTATCGTATTGTTACCTATCAGCGCAAAAAACTTGGCGACTTTTTCAAAGGTGGCGATACGGTATTCCAAGGTTTGATCGCGCATGAGGCGCCGGCAGTTAACCCTCTTGCCGTATCCAGGGAGAAAGACGGTGCGGACGAGAATGGCAATCCACGTATTCAACAGCTCTACCCGATGGCACTGATCACCTATCTCATGGGGGCCGTAAAAGAATTGCGGGCTGAAGTAGCGAGCCTGCGAGAGGCTTATTCGCAGGGCAGCTAATAAATAGATTCTACCTAGCTTACTGAGCGCTTTGCAGTTCAACTAATGGAGTTGAGGTGTCTACAGAACCCACCCATCTTAGTGGAAGTACCTTGTTTTCCCAATTCAATGATTTTCCGATGCTGTGAGTTCTAACGAACTGTAATCTATCAACTCCTATGGTTTGTGCCAGTTTCTCCGCGTACTCGATTTCCTGTTCGGAGTCATTGTGCTCAAATAAAATGTATTTCCAAATAACATTTTGGAGGGGGTTTAAAGATTTAGCGTCTTTAGTGAATTTTAAAGCCTTTTCAAAGCTTTCTCCTATTCTGTACTTTTCGTAACTTGACTGATGCGCGCCATCTATTGAAACTATGATCTCATCTATAAATTCTCCGTGGACTTTTTCTGCGAAATCATGGTTTCCATTTGTTATCAAGCGCTGTTTGGCGGATGGATATGCCTCTCTTGTTGTCCGTACTATGCCTTTGAAATTGGGGTGATCCAATGGTTCGCCTTGTCCGCAATATTCAATATTATGTACAGCGTAGCCCTCGGAAGTAAGACCATCGACTAGGTTTTTTAGGCGGCTCATGTCAAGGGTGTGGGGGCCTGGCCGAAGACGTATTTGCTTGCTTCTAGAGCAGCCGGGGCAACCTAACCCGCAGGCTAAGGTCGTTTCTATTTGAAAGTAAGAAATAACCTTGGCTCGAAGATGATTGTCTACAGGGTCTGTTGGGCGATTAAGTGCGCAGTGATTACAAATTGCGTCCCCATGGCATGCCCCCTGATACAAATGCCATCTTCGATGGCTTGATACTTTTCATTGGAGAATATCTCCGATGGAGAGAACTTCGCGTTCTTTTGCACCCAGCCCAAATTCATTTGTTCACCGAAATCGTCATCGCATGGTATTTCGCCATTAGCTCTGAGGTATAGTGAACGCAATATTCTGCACGGCATATCTAGCTCCTCGTGGTCGCCAGTCTTTCGGTCGGCGAAACACTAATACTAGTTTAGTGCTCCGAAAATGCAACAAAATCCTATTTCATTCGTTTTCTGGGAGGCTAAAACCGCTCATCAATCCTAGGCACCATTTAACTATTCTTAAGGATGCTCCGATCAACTTGCCGCGCAGCGGTGGCAAGCCGTAATTTGCCAGGCACATAGCGCTATTTTTCTGAAAACGGTCTGATGCAGTGTGAGTCGAGCGCGTTTTTCGCTCGGTTTTCCGTGTTAAGCGCGCAACTCACCCAAACCCATTAGTCGCTTTCGAGCCATCCACAGGTTCGACAGGGCGAACAGCGTGGTCAGTTGGGCCGTGTTTTTCATCAGCCCACGAAAGCGTACTTTCACGTAACCAAACTGGCGCTTGATGACCCGAAACGGATGCTCGACCTTGGCGCGTGTCTGCGCTTTGCAGTACTCGATCTTGCGCTTGGCTTTGTACAACAGGCTGCGTTTGTTCAGCTTGGAATACGTGCTGCGCCGCGCCGCGATTTGCCAGATCACGTTACGATTTTCGTGCTCTTCACGCTTCTCGACACCGGTGTAGCCAGCGTCCGCATAGACCGCGTTTTCTTCCCCGTGGAGCAGTTCGGCGACTTGAGTGACATCGGCCACATTGGCCGCAGTGCCATGGACGTGATGAACCAGTCCAGACTCAACGTCAGCGCCGATGTGGGCCTTCATACCGAAGAAATACTGGTTACCCTTCTTTGTCTGATGCATCTCGGGATCACGCTCGCCGTCTTTGTTCTTGGTCGAGCTTGGGGCATGAATAATGGTGGCATCGACGATGGTGCCCTGGCGCAGCGACAGGCCTTTTTCCTGCAAATAACCGTTGATGACCGCGAGGATTGCAGGAGCCAGTTGATGTTTCTCCAGCAGGTGCCGGAAGTTCATGATCGTGGTGTCTTCCGGTATCGGCGCACTCAACGTCAGGCGTGCAAACTGGCGCATGGGGGTGATTTCGTAGAGCGCTTCTTCCATGGCCGGATCACTCAGGGAGAACCAGTTCTGCAGCAGGTGAATGCGCAGCATGGTTTCCAGCGGATAAGGTTTTCTGCCACCGCCGGCCTTGGGGTAGAACGGTTCGATCAGGCCCAGCAGACCTGTCCAGGGGACGACCTGATCCATCTCGGCGAGGAAGCGTTCGCGGCGTGTCTGCTTGCGCTTGCTGGCATATTCGAAATCGGAAAAGCTCATCTGGCTCATGGGAGGCTCGGATCAGGTGGTCAGGCGATTTTCGCATAACCGGGACTTGTTCGGAGATTCCCTAAAGGGATGTTCTCCAAATGACTCGCTCACTCTCCAGTTTGCAGCGATACCTGAAACGGTCGCCATCGTCCCGTCGATAGGCTATCTCAGGTGGATTTTGCTGAACCGTCTTCATGGTTCTGGTTTTACGACCCATTTCAACTGAAAGGGCAGCCTTGCATATTTCCGAGGGCGAGAAGTCAGCGCCTTGGGCTCTGGCAACATGAAAAGGCTTAAACTGACTCACGCTTTTTATGTGGAGTTTCAAGTGTGAACAGGCTTTTAGAACGATTGCTTGCCCTTGTTTTGTTTGTGCCTCTGATGTTTGCAGGTGCGTGGCTTGGGTTTGAGATACCTGGAATAGATCACGGCACACGGACAGTATTTTTCGTCGGCTGGATGATCGCTATGGCATTTGTTGTCGATCGAATCTGCACAAGAGTATTCAGGGAAAAGTAGGCAGTAGATCCGGGATCTGTACGACCGCGCCTGGCAACTGAGTAGGGGGCTGGAGATGATGCTTTCAAACCTGAACATTTCCAAGAGGAAGAGCATGAGTCCAGCGTGTGCCTCGCATTTGTAACGTCGTCATCAGTGGGGGGGCGGCGGCCCGGGTTGCATGCTTGCGATCGTGCCGGCGAACAGAGACACGGCGCGAAACGCAATTGCCGACCTAGAGCCACGAGATCTCAAAATCTTCAAGCAGAAGCTGAAGAGCGGGGCGGACTTCATAAGAGATGCTCAAACCGGATTCAACGCCGTCATTCGTGAGAGGTACATGAATCTGCCGTGCATCTGCTGTGAGCCATATCGGCATCGTCTCCATGCTGAATGAACAACTGAATCGGAACGCCTGATTCGTAAAGAGGCCGCTGCTCGCGCTTACCAGTCTGGTGGGCTGGTGAGGATGCTTGTTAAGAAGCCGAGTGTTCAGTAGGTCAGGTTTGCTTTTGGTAGGGACTCATCTTTACCGCTAAAAGAGCTCGTTCCTTCGTAAGAGGCTTCAGCGCCGCCTGGAAGTCTGCCATGCGCTAACCCCATATGCTTTCTGATCCGCTGTTAATACTGGCACCGGTCAATCATTCAAGCTCGAAGGAGTGACATTGCTCAGGGCAATTACGTCGGGGGGTGAAAAAACGTTGAGGACCCTACTTTGCAGTAACTGTGGATGTGTCAACCACTGTCAGGCGTTGGACCCTAAGCCGGGTGCTGATAGCTGGGCCTATTTGGACTGGGCCGGGCGAGGTGTATTGAACCGCCCCGGGTTTCTCGGAGACTCCAACCTTTGAGAGGATGGAGCGATGAAAAAACTACCGAAGTATTCCCCAGAGGTCCGTGAGCGGGCCATCAGGATGGTTTTCGAACACCTTCCTGAGTACGAGTCGCAGTGGGCCACCATCAGTGCCATTGCCCCCAAGATCGGCTGCACGCCCGAGACATTACGGCTGTGGGTTCGCCAATCTGAGCGCAACAGCGGCCAGCGTGATGGGCTGAGCACAGTCGAACGTGAGCGAGTCAAGCTCTTGGAGCGTGAGAACCGTCAGTTGCGTCAAGCTAACGAGATCTTGCGTAAGGCCTCAGCCTATTTTGCCCAGGCGGAGCTCGACCGCCCATTCAAACGATGAAGACGTTTATTGATGAAAACCGCCAGTCTTACGGGGTCGAGCCGATTTGCAAGGTGTTGCCAATCGCCCCGTCGACGTACTACCGGTACGCTGCTCAGCAGGCTGACCCCAGCCAGCAGTCAGCGCGTGCGCAGCGTGACCAGGAACTGGGTGAGCACATCCAGCGAGTCTGGGATGAGCACTTCCAGGTATATGGCGTGCGCAAGGTCTGGCGACAATTGCTGCGTGACGGACTGCAAGTCGCCCGCTGTACGGTGCAACGTCTGATGGGAGAGCTGGGCCTGCAAGGCGTGGTACGCGGCAAGCCCGTCAAGACGACGGTCAGCGACCAAGCCAGGCCGTGCCCGCAGGATCATGTCAACCGTCAGTTTGTGGCTGAGTGCCCGAACGCCCTATGGGTATCGGACTTTACCTACGTCAGTACCTGGCAGGGTTTTGTTTACGTGGCCTTCATCATTGATGTCTTTGCCCGATTCATCGTCGGTTGGAAGGTGTCCAGTTCAGCGCGTACCGATTTTGTACTCGATGCACTGGAGCAAGCCCTTTACGCCCGTCGCCCAGTCAAGCAGGGTGGACTCATTCACCACAGTGACCGTGGCGTGCAGTACGTGTCCATTCGCTATACCGAGCGTCTTGTCGAAGCCGGTATTGAGCCATCGGTCGGGAGTGTCGGTGACTCTTACGACAATGCTTTGGCTGAGACCATCAATGGTCTTTACAAGGCTGAAGTGATTCATCGACGCTCTTGGCCCACACGGGGGGCGGTGGAGCTGGAAACCCTGAAATGGGTGGACTGGTTCAATCACCGCCGCCTGCTGGAGCCAATCGGTCATATTCCACCGGTCGAAGCAGAAGCAATCTATTATCAGCAACTCACCGAGTCTGCCCAGGTGGCATGACTCAAACAAAAGGGTCTCCGAGAAACCCGGGGCGGTTCAGTATTGTGGCATGGTCGCTCCTTGCGTAGCGGGAGGGGTGCGACTTGTAACGGCGATGGTTACTCTGTCTATTTGGAATTCAGCACCTTGGATGTGTACCAGTTTTCCCGCAGGCCCCGGCTCACTATCAGTGACTGAACACAGTCATCATAAATACCACGTTTACTGTTCTCATGGATCAGCAATGAAAGAATTGAAAGACCTTGTAGACCATCGGGAACCTGCATTACCTCTAGTTGAGAAAATGCTGGCAGACGCATCTGTGAATCATCAATTGCTGCCTTCGTCCGCCGAAAGTTCGAGAGTTCTCACCCGTCTTCAGGTGACAACCAGATCAACGCTGGGCACCATTGCTTACCACACGGGCGGGCTATTGATCGATCACGGCTGGCTTCGTGTCTTGGGTTCCGGCCATCCACTATTGCCTCGAAATCTCGCTGACTGGAACGAAGGTCGCGCAGACGGTTGCTTGCTTGTTGCCGACGATGTCGTCGGCGGGTTCTTTGCTATCAATGGCGGTGGCTTGGGCGAAGATGTATTACTGGGCGCCAGATACGTTGAAGTGGGAACAGTTGGAAATTGGCTATACGGACTTTCTAAGCTGGGCTTTGAGTGACCGAATTGTTATTTTTTACGACGGATTGCGATGGGAAGGCTGGCGTAACGACTTGAGAACGCTTGGCTCAGACCAATGCTTCTCGTTCTTTCCGTTTCTTTGGACACAGGACGGCTCGATCGATAGAAGCAGCCGGGCAATGATTGATGTCATCAAGCAGTTTGAAATGAACGTCGATCTGTCTCGCTTGTAAACTGCCGTGTTCAACTGGACAAATAATGTTCTGCGCCGCTTTCATTAAGGCTACTGCGTGGTTGATCCTTCTTCATCGCTGTCTTCTGTTCGGGGTCAAGGTCGATGGAGCTTTCTTTGGCGTATTTGACGTGCGCAGAGCGACCCCCAATCGCTGTGACAGCATTCAGCGGTCGAGTGCTTCAGATCTGGAGGTGTGGTCGGTGGGCTGAAGGCCGCCGGAGGATTGAAACAAGAATTGCGGACCACGACTGTTTTTGCGGAACAAAACAAAAAGGGCCTACCCAGCAAAATGCCCAGTAAGCCCTTCATATATGTGGTGCCCCGAGCCGGGGTCGAACCGGCACGTCCAAAGGACGAGGGATTTTAAGTCCCTTGCGTCTACCAATTTCGCCATCGGGGCGGTAGCGCCAAGAGCAGGGAATATATACACCCGGCCCCCATGAAGCAAGCTTGAAAGCGTCACAAATGACTCGGAATGCCGCTTTTTTGCCTGCCGGAAATGCTTGGTAAATCATGAGGCTACGAAATTTTATTGGAGCAAAGGCTGACTTGCAGCGTTCAGACGGCTCAGGCTTTGCTCTCTTTCACCACCGCATCGTTCACTACAGCCTCGACCTTGTCAGCCAGTATTCGCAGGTAGCTCGCCAGGGCGACTTCCTCCAGGCGCAGGCCTTTGCGTTGCCGGGAGCGGGGGAGTTTGGCCAGGTTGCCGAGCAGGAAGCCTTCCAGTACTGCGGGGTGGATGTAGCATTTTCGGCAGATGGCAGGGGTGTTTCCCAGTTGTTTCGAGACCGCCTTGACCATATCGACGATGTGCCGCTTGGCGTCGGCCTCCGGCTCCCAATGCAGTTTCTGCAACGTCGCGAGCGCCAGCGCACTCGCTGCCCAGGTCCGGTAATCCTTGGCGGTGAAATCCGAGCCGGTAAGGCTTTGCAGGTAGGCGTTGATATCGGATGACGTCACCGCATGGCGCACGCCATCTTCGTCCATGCATAGGAATTTCAAAATGCCTATGCATGAACCTGACGCTGTGAAGGAGGCGTCATGCCTTCATAGCGATGCGTAGGAAGACGCTGATGCGTTACTTATGCAGTGAAAATCCCTATAAATCCGCATTAACACAGTTTATTTTACCGCTGAGCCTAGGTGCGGACGCACCTTCCCCCTGTCAGGGCTTCACGTACCTCATCTGCGCGATTGCCTGAGCGTTGAGGACCAGTCCCTGCACCGTCAGCCCGCTGATTGCCGCCGTGTAGACCATCCGCGCGCCACACAGCACGCAGCGGAACGGATCGACGTTTAGAAAGGCTTTGGCCATCTGCACAAAATACAGCTTCGGTGTCGGTCCTGGCGTCGCCATCTTCAATGCTTCATAGACCTTCGGCAGGTATTTCCCACACACCCGATTGGCCAGAAAACCAAAATACCGGATCATCCGGAAATGCTTTTCCGGGATGTGCTGCACCACCCGGCGCAGCATGTCGGCCTGGCTCAGCGTTTCCTGCTGATAGGTCTGCGTGCGGTGATCCAGGTAGGTAAAGCTCAACGTGGCCCCGCAGGTGTAATGGGCCAATCGGCTGCCCGAGATGGGCGGTTTTTTCAGGTAGCGGCCCAGGTAATTGACGGTCTTTCGGCCGTTTTTCGTCTTCTTCGACAAGTGGATGTGCCAGTGCTGGCCACCAGCGGTCAGTATCAGACGGCGCCAGTCGCTTTCACAGTGGATGTGGGCCAGCTGCGGCGGCATCGTCAATTGCGAAAGCGGCTGTCCCAGCAGGTAATCGCGCACCAGCCACATCCAGCGCCGCCGCAGGGCCTCTTTGTGGAACGACAGATTTTTCCAGACGCCCTGCTCATCCAGGCCGCCCGCGGTCACCGACAGGTGGACGTGGGGATGCCAGTTGAGCCGCCGGCCATAGGTGTGCAGCGCACCGAAAATCCCGACGCGCAAACCGCGCCGCTTGGCGGTGTAGATCAGGTTATCGGCCGCCAGACGAAACAGCGCATCGAGCAGCCAGCGGTTGTAGAAGAACAGGGACCACAGCGTGTCGGGCAGCGTGAACACCAGATGCTGCCAGGGGCAGTCGGGCAGACGGTTGTTTTGCACGGCGATCCACTGGTCGGTGGCCTTTTTGCCGCAGGAAGGACAGGCCCGGCAATGGCAGGTGTTGCACAGGTATTTGACGTGTGGGCAATGCTCATTGCCACAGGTGTAGTGTTTGACGCCCAGTATCGAGGTGCCGCAGGCGAGCATTTTGCTGATCGACTCCACTTCGATTTGGCGCAGACCGCCGGCTTCCAGCAAATCTGCCCAGCAGCCGTTGGCCGTGAAGAGGTTTTTGAGCGGTCGAGGTTTGTAAGCAGGCGGTGCAGAGGCCACGTCAGCAGGATGGCTCCTCATCGTGGTGAATGACGGCGGTGATGGCGAATCCGCCTGGCCCTTCTCTCATCGAAACGCTTACGCAAGAAGCGTCGGGAAACCTGTCGTTCAGATACGCTGTCTGGCAGCAACTACAAAGATCGACATCACCCAAAGGATCGACATCGAAGAAAAATTCGGTATCGGGAACGAAGGTGGTATGCCCGGCGCGTTGGAGACGGGTCTGCTTTGCCTTGGCTTTTGCCCGGCTTGCCCGTTTACGTTTTTTTGTCTCTGACGCCATGTGTAAGCCTGTGCTGAGGAGGGATCGACTCAATTTTGGCTATGATAACCGATTTCAAAATCCCACAATTTGCAGCCGCAGGCTGCCCAGTTCAGGTACTGAAAGAGGTTTTGTCCCGGCAATTCCATGCAACGCTTGATCACATTGGCCAAGCGCCGGTCTTTGACGCTGACCTTGTGTTCAACGCCGCTTTTACCCCGGAACTCAAAGAGGATCTGGCCGCCCTTTACCTCGACATGCTTGTTGCGCAGCGTGGTCAGGCCGTATGAGCGGTTTTCCTTGGCGTACTGGCTGTTGCCGATGCGGATCAGCGTCGCATCCAGCAATGAAATGACCGTCGCCATGACCTTTTCCCGGCCCATGCCCGGCTGCGCGAGTTGTGCTTCTATCTGCTTGCGAACCTTGGGCAGCGCATGACCGAACTCTATCAGGCGCGAGTATTTGTCCTGATCGCGTATCTCGCGCCAGCGCGGGTGGTAGCGGTATTGTTTGCGGCCGCGTGCGTCACGTCCGGTAGCCTGCAGGTGGCCCATCGGGTCGGCACAGATCCACACATCGGTGTAGGCGGGCGGGACTGCCAGCGCGTTGATGCGCTTGATCTCCGACTCGTCCTTGATGCGTTTACCCTCAATGTTGAAGTAGGTGAATTTGCCGCGCAGTACCTTGCGCGTAAGGCCCGGCTGAGTGTCGTCTACATAATGCAGGTCACTGGCGGGCTGGCTGATGGCAGTCGAGTCAGGCATGGCTAATTTCCAAAGGCAGTTAAAAACACTGACCTCGGTCTTTTACCGTGGTGCCGTTTATTTGCTGACTGACCGGTTTTCAGGGCATCAGGCCAGTACGGCAACCGCCTTGATCTGCGCCCAGAGCGACTGGCCTCTGTGCAGGTTCAACTGGTCACTGGAGTAGCGCGTGATGCGCGCGAGCAAAGGCGTGCCCCCGGCGTCCAGTTTCACCAGCACATGTGCCGAGTTGTCAGCCAGCGCTTCCTCCATCACCGTGACCGGCAAGCGGTTGAGAATGCTGCTTTGATCGTCGGGTTGCAGGTTCAGGCTGACATCCCGGGCCTGAACCTTGACGCGCAGAAGGGTGCCGATCTGCATTTCGGCGTGTGCGACGCGCATGCACAATGTGCTGTCGGGCAGCGTCACGCTCAGTAACTGGTAATGACGATCATAGGCGCTGACCGTGCCTTCAATGACCACGCCCGCATCGCCGCCCATGGCCAGTGGCAGGTCCAGCCGCGCCAGTGTTTCGCGAATCGGGCCGCTGGCCAGTACGTTGCCGGCTTCAAGCAGCACCAGATGATCTGCCAGGCGTGCAACCTCATCCTGAGCGTGGCTGACATACAGCATGGGGATGTCCAGCTCTCGATGCAGGCGTTCGAGGTACGGCAGGATTTCACTTTTGCGCCTGGCGTCCAGCGCTGCCAGAGGTTCATCGAGCAGCATCAGGCGCGGGCTGGTCAACAGTGCGCGTGCAATGCCCACGCGCTGACGCTCCCCACCGGACAGCTTGTCAGGACTGCGCTCCAGCAGATGGTCGATGCCGAGCAGTTCAGTGGCCTGCGGCAATTGAATGTTGCGCTGCTGACGCGGGATGCGTTTCATGCCGAATTCCAGATTGGCCCGCACGGACAGGTGCGGGAACAGGCTGGCTTCCTGAAATACATAGCCGATCGCCCGTTTGTGCGGAGCGAGGAAAGCGCCTTTTTCAGTGTCTTGCCAGACTTCATCATGAACACGAATGAAGCCCTGGCCAGCTTTTTCCAGCCCGGCAATGCAGCGCAGGCAGGTGGTCTTGCCCGAGCCCGAAGGCCCGAACAGTGCTGTGATGCCCGACCCCGGCAGGGTCAGGTCGGTACGCACGGTGAAATCCGGGTAGGTCATGTGCAGGCGGACTTCTATCGGTGAGGCCATGACTCAGCTCCATCCTGATTTGGATTTACCGCTGGAATACAGCGCCAACAGCACCAGGAAGGAGAACACCAGCATCGCTCCGGCCAGCCAGTGTGCTTGCAGGTACTCCATGGACTCGACGTGATCGAAAATCTGCACCGACACCACGCGGGTTTTCTCGGGAATGTTGCCGCCAATCATCAGCACCACGCCGAACTCGCCGACCGTGTGCGCGAATCCCAGAATCGCCCCAGTGATAAAGCCAGGCTTTGCCAGCGGCAGAATCACGTGGAAGAACGTGTCCCATGGGCCCGCTCTCAACGTGGCTGCCACCTCCAGCGGACGGGTGCCAATGGCTGCAAATGCGTTCTGTAGCGGCTGGACGACGAAAGGCATCGAGTACAGGACCGAGCCGATCACCAGTCCGGCAAAGCTGAAAGTCAGCGTGCCCAGTCCCAGGCTCTGGGTGAGCTGGCCCACAGCTCCGTTGGGGCCAAGCAACAGCAGCAGATAAAAGCCGATGACTGTCGGCGGCAAAACCAGGGGCAGGGCGACGACCGCGCCAATCGGCCCCTTGAGCCATGAATCAGTGCGCGCCAGCCACAGCGCGATGGGCGTGCCGATGATCAACAGGATGACGGTGGTCAATGACGCCAGCTTCAGTGTCAGCCAGATCGCCGCGATGTCGGCACTTCCCAGTGGCATTTACAGCTGGTATCCGAAGGACTTGATGATGGCGGCGGCTTTCGGCCCTTTCAGGTACTCGACCAGCGCCTTGGCAGCGGCGTTGTCCTTGCCCTTGTTGAGGATGACGGCGTCTTGCTTGATCGGGTCATGCAGGGCGTCCGGCACGATCCAGGCCGACCCGCTGGTCAGTTTGCCGTCCTTGTAGATCTGCGACAGGGCCACAAAGCCAAGTTCCGCATTGCCGGTGGAAACGAACTGGTAGGCCTGAGTAATGCTCTGGCCCTCCACGATCTTGGCTTTGGTTGCGTCGGTCAGACCCAGTTTGCTCAGCACTTGCGTCGCTGCCAGACCATAAGGGGCAGCTTTTGGGTTGGCGATGGACAAGTGTTGATACTGATTGGCCTTGAGCACTTCGCCCTTGCTGTCTACATAACCGTCCTTGGCCGACCACAGCGCCAGGGTGCCCACCGCATACGTGAAACGCGAGCCCTTGACGGTGTCGCCTTCCTGCTCAAGCTTTGCCGGGGTGGTGTCGTCGGCCGACAGGAACACCTCGAAAGGGGCACCATTCTTGATCTGTGTGTAGAACTGACCGGTAGCGCCAAACGCAGCAACAAGCTTGTGGCCGGTGTCCTTCTCAAAGTCAGTGGCAATCGCCTGAATGGGCGCTGTGAAATTGGCTGCGACGGCGACCTGCACCTCGTCGGCAAACACGTTGGCTGTAGCTGATACGGCGAAGGCCAGGGCAGAGAACTTGAGAATGGCGCGCAGCGTGGTCGTTCGCATGGAACAGCTCCTTGATGATGAAAACGCACGCCGTCGAAATAAAGGCGTTTCGCTATATAGTTAAATATATAGCGATAGCCTGTTGTTCTGAAAGCACTGTTTTACCGGGGTGAGAGAATTTTCAGCGCGTTTTCAGCCAGTTGCCGAGTCAGTTCGGTCGCACCCAACTGGTGTTTGATACCAACTGCCTGACCTGCCCAGAGGTTGGTAAAGTCACTGCTGCCCTGTTTTTCCGCTTGTGCGCGCAACGGCATCAAGGCACCGCCTGCCAGAGGGAACGCAGGGGCGAGTGGGCTGACGGGGCCAGCTTCGCGCATGATCCGGTTGACGATGCCGCGCGCCGGACGCCCGGTGAAGAGGTTGGTCAGCGCAGTCTGGCTGTCCGTTGCAGTGTGCAGCGCCTGGCGATGCAGTGCACTGACGCTGGCTTCAGGGCAGAACAGATACGCCGTACCTACCTGTACCGCCGAGGCACCCAGTACAAACGCCGCCGCAACCCCGCGACCATCTGCAATACCACCCGCAGCGATGACCGGAATGCGCACGGCGTCCACTATTTGCGGCACCAGCGCCAGAGTGCCGACTTGAGTGTGCAGTTGATCGCTGAGGAACAGGCCCCGATGACCACCGGCTTCGTAGCCCATGGCGATTACCGCATCACAGCCATGCTGCTCCAGCCAGACGGCTTCCTCGACCGTGGTCGCCGATGAAATGATCTTTGCCCCGGTGGCTCTGACCCGTTCCAGTAGCGCTCGCTCGGGAAGGCCGAAGTGGAAGCTCACCACCTCCGGCTTCAGGCGCTCGACCAGAGCACAGGTGGCGCTGTCGAAAGGGGCACGGTTGGAGACGGGCGTCGGTGCATCGAAATCGGCCCCCAACTCTTCGTAATAGGGTTTAAGTGCCTGTTTCCAATGCTCGGCGCGTTCGGCATCGTAGGCCGGAGCCTGATGGCAGAAGAAGTTCAGGTTCAGGGGCAGATTGCCGGTATGTTGCCGAAAGGTGGTGACTTCCTGTTCGATTTGCTCAGGGGTCAGCATTGCGCAGGGCAGCGATGCCAGCCCGCCAGCCTTCGCGACAGCAATGGCCATTTGTGATCCGGTGGCTCCGGCCATAGGCGCTTGCAGCACCGGCAGCTCTATAGTTAACAGGTCAATAATGCGGGTGTCCGGCCATTGGCTCATGTGTTTCTCCGGCTTGTATTCGGGCAGTCATGCACAGGGCATTGAGCGCGAGAATAGCGTGAATGGCAAACGGCATTTCCGGCGCAACACATAGACCGCGCGGCGAGGTTGACATAAAAAACGATCGGTCTAGTATTCCTGCATGACTCAATTGCCTTTAAAAACCAGACGCCCCGGGCGGCCACCGAAAGTGGACCGCGATAACCTCGAAACCCGCGAGGCACTGTTGCGCCGCGGTCTGGAAGTGCTCACCGAGCAAAGCTTCTCGGCCACCGGGCTGGATTACATCCTCAAGGAAATCGGCATCCCCAAAGGCTCGTTCTATCACTACTTCACCAGCAAGGAAGCCTTCGGCCGGGCGGTACTGGATGAATACGCCCGCTATTTTGCACAGCGGTTGGACCACTGGCTGCTGGACGAAGCGCTTTCGCCACTGGAGCGACTGGTGGGCTTTGTCCAAAGCGCCAAGAGCGGCATGGCGCGGCATGATTATCGACGCGGTTGCATGGTCGGTAATCTGGGCCAGGAAGTCGGTCTGTTGCCGGAGGGGTTTCGTGCCGTACTGGAGCAGACGCTGCTGGACTGGCAGTCAAAGCTGGCCTGCTGCCTCAGGGCCGCGCAGGCGCATGGTGAGTTGGCTAGAAGTGCCGATTGCGATGAATTGGCCGCGTTTTTCTGGATCGGCTGGGAAGGGGCGGTGCTCCGCGCCCGGCTGGTCAAAAGCGACACACCGCTGAACACGTTTATTGCCGGTTATCTTCGTGGTTTACCGCGATGACTTTTTCTTCAGGGCTATTTAAAGACGATCAGTCTAAATTGGAGGCGCACATGTTCAAGGGCATTTTGATCGACAAGGACGAGGCAGGTTATCGCGTCAATCTGACCGATATCGACGAAGCACAGTTGCCTGCAGGTGACGTGACGATAAACGTGTCGCACAGCACGCTGAACTATAAGGATGCGCTGGCAATCACCGGCCAAAGCCCTATTGTGCGTAGTTTTCCGATGGTGCCGGGTATTGATCTGGCGGGTACGGTGCAAGCCAGCGATACGCCTGAGTACAAGGTGGGCGACAAGGTTCATGCATAGGAATTTCAAAATGCCTATGCATGAACCTGACGCTGTGAAGGAGGCGTCATGCCTTCATAGCGATGCGTAGGAAGACGCTGATGCGTTACTTATGCAGTGAAAATCCCTATAAATCCGCATTAACACAGTTTATTTTACCGCTGAGCCTAGGTGCGGACGCACCTTCCCCCTGTCAGGGCTTCACGTACCTCATCTGCGCGATCGCCTGAGCGTTGAGGACCAGTCCCTGCACCGTCAGCCCGCTGATCGCTGCCGTGTATACCATCCGCGCGCCACACAGCACGCAGCGGAACGGATCGACGTTTAGAAAGGCTTTGGCCATCGGCGCAAAATACAGCTTTGGTACCGGTCCTGGCGTCGCCATCTTCAGTGCTTCATACACCTTCGGCAGGTATTTCCCACACACCCGATTGGCCAGAAAACCAAAATACCGGATCATCCGGAAATGCTTTTCCGGGATGTGCTGGACCACCCGGCGCAGCATGTCGGCCTGGCTCAGCGTTTCCTGCTGATAGGTCTGCGTGCGGTGATCCAGGTAGGTAAAGCTCAACGTGGCCCCGCAGGTGTAATGCGCCAGACGACTGCCCGAGATCGGCGGTTTTTTCAGGTAGCGGCCCAGGTAATTGACGGTCTTTCGGCCGTTTTCCGTCTTCTTCGACAAGTGGATGTGCCAGTGCTGGCCACCAGCGGTCAGTATCAAACGGCGCCAGTCGCTTTCACAGTGGATGTGGGCCAGCTGCGGCGGCATCGTCAGTTGCGAAAGCGGCTGTCCCAGCAGGTAATCGCGCACCAGCCACATCCAGCGCCGCCGCAGGGCCTCTTTGTGGAACGACAGATTTTTCCAGACGCCCTGCTCATCCAGGCCGCCCGCGGTCACCGACAGGTGGACGTGGGGATGCCAGTTGAGCCGCCGGCCATAGGTGTGCAGCGCACCGAAAATCCCGACGCGCAAACCGCGCCGCTTGGCGGTGTAGATCAGGTTATCGGCCGCCAGACGAAACAGCGCATCGAGCAGCCAGCGGTTGTAGAAGAACAGGGACCACAGCGTGTCGGGCAGCGTGAACACCAGATGCTGCCAGGGGCAGTCGGGCAGACGGTTGTTTTGCACGGCGATCCACTGGTCGGTGGCCTTTTTGCCGCAGGAAGGACAGGCCCGGCAATGGCAGGTGTTGCACAGGTATTTGACGTGTGGGCAATGCTCATTGCCACAGGTGTAGTGTTTGACGCCCAGTATCGAGGTGCCGCAGGCGAGCATTTTGCTGATCGACTCCACTTCGATTTGGCGCAGACCGCCGGCTTCCAGCAAATCTGCCCAGCAGCCGTTGGCCGTGAAGAGGTTTTTGAGCGGTCGAGGTTTGTAAGCAGGCGGTGCAGAGGCCACGTCAGCAGGATGGCTCCTCATCGTGGTGAATGACGGCGGTGATGGCGAATCCGCCTGGCCCTTCTCTCATCGAAACGCTTACGCAAGAAGCGTCGGGAAACCTGTCGTTCAGATACGCTGTCTGGCAGCAACTACAAAGATCGACATCACCCAAAGGATCGACATCGAAGAAAAATTCGGTATCGGGAACGAAGGTGGTATGCCCGGCGCGTTGGAGACGGGTCTGCTTTGCCTTGGCTTTTGCCCGGCTTGCCCGTTTACGTTTTTTTGTCTCTGACGCCATGTGTAAGCCTGTGCTGAGGAGGGATCGACTCAATTTTGGCTATGATAACCGATTTCAAAATCCCACAATTTGCAGCCGCAGGCTGCCCAGTTCAAGCTGCAGGGTGTTACCGATGATTGCCGGGTGGGCTGAAGCTGCTGAGCTGAACGAGCCGCGCCAGAGGTGTCGCACCAGGGCCCTCGTGCTAAAGTCGGCTGCCTGAATATGAATGAAGAGCGCCGCAGCTGTTCGCGCGCTTGCACCAGAAAAGGCGTCGTTCCACATGCCGCAAGACCCTTGTACCGATCAGGACGCACGCATTGTCAGCCAGCCTTCGCTGCCCGACGTCAACAAGCCGCTGCGCCTCTATCTCGACCGCCTGGCACCCTCAAGCCGCCTGACCATGACTTACGTTTTGCAGGACGCGGCAGATCGTCTGGGTATGGCTGACGTCGATATTCATGACATTCCCTGGCACACCCTGCAGCCTGGCCACGTGACCGCACTGGTCGCGACGCTGCGTGAAGACGACTACGCACCCAATACCACCTCGCTGTACGTGAACGCTATTCGCGGTGTAATGAACGAAGCCTGGCGGCACGACCTGATCAGCCACGAGCAATTACTGAAGATTCGCTCGATCAAACCGGTCAGCGGTACGCGTCTGGCCAAGGGCCGTAATATCCGCCGCACGCTGATTCGTGAATTGATGGAGGCCTGCGCTGCGGACCCCAGGCCGCAAGGGCGTCGCGACGCCGCAATCATTGCGATTCTGTACGGCTCTGGGATGCGCAAGTCCGAGTCGGTCAACCTGGACCTGTCACAGATCGATTTCGCCGAACGCAGCCTGCGGGTGCTGGGCAAAGGCAACAAGCAGTTGATCAAATATGCCCCCGAGTGGGCGTTCAAGGCGCTGAACGACTGGCTGGAACTGCGCCGCTCGTGCCTGCAGCCGGGGCAGGGCGATGACCCGTTCCTGTTCAACCGGATTCGCCGCGGCAGTCACATCACCCGCGACAGAATCACTAAACATGCCATTTACTTCATCGCCAAGCAACGCGGGCGGCAGGTGGGGGTGAACATCATGCCCCACGATTTTCGGCGGTCGTTCATAACCAGGGTGATCGAAGAGTTCGATCTGTCGATTGCCCAGAAACTTGCGCATCACACGCATATTTCGACCACCGCCAGTTACGACATGCGCAGCGAGAACGAGCGCCGCAATGTGGTGGACGGGTTTGATCTTTAGGCAAAAAAAAGCCACCTCGCACAAGCGGGGTGGCTTAAAAGATCTAACCAAAGGAGTGATGAAGCAGAGCAGAGATTCACTGGCCTCGCGACGCGGATTCGCGAGGCCGGGAGATATGTTCGTTCATCGCTGACAACGGTAACACCGCCGCCCCTGATTCAATTATCAGCGTTATTGATACCCGTCATTGCCAAAAAACATATGACCCGCACGTGTTTGCGTGGCCAGCCATCTCCAAAAATCGATTTCTCACCTCCGAGCTATCCGGCAATTGGATAGCCAACAATTGGCAACAATTTCATGCTTTACCGGACTTGAAACGTACGGGACTGAGCATGGAAAAGTTCGATATACACCGTAAAACCCGCTTCGACTCATTGGTACACGAGTACGGGCTCGATGGCAGTCGTCTGTTGCCTTGGGAAGGCTACCCGATGCCGTTCGCTGGCGGCTGGTGCGTGGTCCGTCCGGGCACCAGCAGCGAAGCGCATACCCAGATCGATCAGGAAATCTTCATTGCCATCAAGGGCAGCGCCCGTCTGGTGGTCGGCGAAAAACAGATGGATTTCGTCGTGGGCGATATCGCCGCGATTCCGAAACACACCAATCATTACGTCATCAATGATTCCGCCGAGGACTTCCACTTCTATGTGGTGTGGTGGGACATGAACTACGTGAATGCTTTCGTGGCTCAGCACAGCGAAACCACGGGGTGCCTCGATGAGTAAGTACATCGTGACCATCACGCCGCCCACCCCGAATGGCGATTTGCACATAGGTCATATCGCCGGCCCGTTTCTGGCCGCTGACGTGTTCACCCGGGTCCAGCGCCAGCGCGGTCACGACTGTGTGCTGGTGTCGTATTCCGACGATTACCAGTCCTACATGCTGCGCAAAGGACTGGAGCAGGGCGTTGATCCGGTCGAGCTGGCCGGGCGTAATTCCGACCGCATCGAAGCGTCGCTGGCGGCGATCAACATCAAACCCGACAACTGGATGCGTCCGCACAACAATCCATGGTTTGCCCAGGCGGTTGGCGAGGTGTTCAACGCGTTGCGTGAAGCGGGCTCGATCGAGTTTCGCGATTCCAGCGAGCCGTACTGCCCCGATTGCGATGTGTGGGGCTACGAGGCATTTGCCCGAGGCAACTGCAATTACTGTGGGGCCGAGTCTGATGCCAGCCAGTGCGAGAACTGCGCTCAGGCCCCTGACGCCGAGTTGATGACCGGTCTGCACTGCAAATTGTGCAGGCAGCCGTCGCAATGGAAAAAGGCCCATCGTGCATTTCTGAAGCTGGCTGATTTCAAGCCGCACTTGCGTGATCGTCTGTTGGGCCAGCAATGGCGCAAGCCGCTCGACAACTGGTTGCGCGATACGCTGGAGCACTTGCATGACTGGGGCGTAACCCGTCCGGGCGACGGCGGGCTTGACCTGCAGGCCGACGGCTCGTGCCGGGTCCACACCTGGTTCATGGGGCTGGCGGGCTATATGGCGGCATTTCGTGAATATGCCGACAGTGTCGGGCGTCCGGAGCTGTTCCGTCAGTACTGGCAGTCGGGACAGGGCACGCTGGTGCATTTTCTCGGTTTTGACTGCGTGTTCAGCCACGCCATCGTCTACCCGGCGCAGCTGTCGGCGCTGCGCGATATCAAAGTTCGCCAGCGCTTCATGCCCAATCAGTTTCTGAAACTGGACGGCCTGAACCTGTCGACCAGCCGCAATCATGCGATCTGGGTCGGCGATCTGGCCCGTGAAGCCTGTGCCGACAGTGCGCGCCTGTATCTGGCAAGCATCGCACCCGAGCAAAGCGAAGGCGATTTTCGTCTGACGCATTTCCGCGCATGGCGGGAGCAGATATTCGACGAATTTTTTCCCGCGTTGCTGGACGCTGGAAAGCATCGAGATGACAACTGGTGGAGCGGTATCTGTGGGGCCGATGCCGGGCTGTTGGAAGCGTTACGCCTGCAATGGAGCAGGGCTGCAGAGCCTGCGCAGTTCTCTATGAAGGGCATGGCTCAGGTGCTGCTCGACGTCATCGCCATTGCTCGCGCACGTCTGGCCGAAGGTCGGCCCGTCAGCCATCTGGCGGCGTTCATCGCAGTGGCTGGCAAGGCGCTGATTCCGGAAATGTCAGCGCAGATCATGACCGCATTCGGACTGCCCGAAGCCCGGGTCAACGCCACGCTCATGAACGGCTCGGCCGCTGAATACTCCATCTGAACGGATGCACCACATGTTCATCGATTACGAGATAGCGGTCATCGGCGCCGGGATTACCGGCGCCAGTATCGCGGCGAAGCTGTGCAGCGCAGGTGTGTCGGTCGCTCTGATCGACAAGGGCGCAGCCGGCAGTCTGGGGGCGAGCGGTTATTCCGGCGGACTGGTTCGCCTGTACGACAGCGATCCAATGCTGATGGAGCTTGCGGCGTGGTCCATCAGCCTGATGGACGACGGCATTTTCGCGACCACTTACGCAAGCGCGCTGCGACGTACCGGGGTGATCTACCGGACCGCCATGGACCAGCTGGATAATCTGTACCGGGCTATCGAGCAGCACGGCAGCGAGCGCTACCCGATGCGTCTGCTGGCGGGCCATGAACTCGATGGCGGTCGCTATCCGCACTGCCCGGCAGTTGAGCGGGTCAACCTGTTCGAACCTCGTGCCTGCGTCGGCAATGTACGTCAGGCTGTCGCTGCGCTGTGCCACGTGGTTCGTCAGCAAGGCTTGCTGCTGGAGCATCGCGAGATCAAAGCCATCGACTGTCGTGCTGCGGACCTCGTACATATCGACATAGGGGACGCTACATTGCGTTGTCGGGCCGTAGTGGTGGCTGCGGGTGCCTGGAGTCAGCATCTGGTGCCGCAGGCGGGGCTGGAAGCCCGTTCTATTCCCTTTGCCCGGGTACTGACTGACAGCGATTGGTCAATGCCGGTGATCGATGCGGTTACTCAGAGCTACGCTATACCGCTGACCCGCCATATCGTGCAGACCGGCTGCGGCAGTCGCGATAACAGCCTCTGGCCAGAGCATCTGGCACAGCCTGATGCGCGGCATGCCGAAGACGCCTGCAAGCGCATTGCCCGGCTGTGCGGTTCGGCAACCCACCCACGTGTGCTGGATGTGCTGCCGGGTTTCGACAGTTACAGCGCCGACGGTCGTCCGCTGCTGGGTTTCTGCGCCGAGTACAGCCCGGTTTATCTGGCCGCAGGCATGTCGGGACTGGGGTTCAAGTTTGCTCCTGGTGTTGCCGGTATCGCTTTCGAGCAACTGCGCAGTCATCTGGCAGGAAAGGACCGGCCGAGCCTCGGCTGGTCGGCATTGTCGCCACGCCGACACATGCCCGCTGCCAGTCTGGCGGGGATACAGCCATGACACCGCTCGCGTCACCTGTGCCGGGTCTGCGGGTCGGGGTCAGCGCACTGTTCGACCCCCACGACACGCCGCACGCGCGGACCTTCATGAGGGCGCTGGCCGTGGCGCGCAATTGCGTACCGGGGCTTGCGCGGGTGCAATGGCACTTTCTCGACGACGGAGCCAACGCCGTTCGCGGGGCCGAAGTGGCGCGGCAAATGGTCGACTGGAAAGCCGATCTGGTCATCGGCCATTTCTCTTCGGACGCAGCCGTCAGCGCCGCCGCGCTGTATCGGCAAGCCGGTATCGCGCTGCTGACACCGGCAGCAACGATAGATTGCCTGACGCTTGCGCATCCCAACGTCTTTCGCTTTTGCCCTTCGGACCGGCAACTGGCGGGGGACCTGGTGAACTGGCTGGCGAGCCGTCAATGGCACCGCGTGCATGTCCAGTCTGATGACAGCGCTCACGGTCAGGCCTTGTGCGTTGCTATCTGCGAAGCGCTGGTACGCGCCGGATTGCTGCGCGTCGAAGGGCCTGAGCACGCCGATGTCGAGGTATTTGCCGGCCGCCTCAAGCCCAGTCGTGAACACTGGCAGGCGCGACGACAGGCCGGGAGTAACCGCCCGCTGGTGCTGACTGACGACGCTGCCTCGCCGTATCTGGGCTGCGCAGAGGACCAGCGTGGCAAGACGTTCGTCATCGGTTTCGGGACTCCTGACCACCCAGGAAACGGCTGCCATGCCAGCGCGCTGCACCAAACGTTTTTCGCTGCCGAGCCACACACCTACTTTCGCGAAAGCCTGCTGATGCTTTACGTGCTGGCCGAACTGGCCAACGGCCGTCTTTACGCCGGGCAACTGCTGAACGCGTTGCAGCACACCACCTTCAACACACCGCTGGGCGCAGTCAGCTTTGATCGGGGCGAGCTGCGAGGCGCGATGACCTGCGTCTGGACCCCGGGCCCCAAAGGACTGACCCCCGTCACCCGATAGCCGCAAGAAAAACCAAGAACACCGCTTCACGCCAACTCTAAGGACAGGAATTTCATGGGTAACTCGACACCACACACGTTGCACTCGGACGCCGTCTGTATCGGCTTTGGTCCAGCCGGCATCGCGCTGGCCTGTGCTCTTGAAGACGCACGGGAGGCCAATGACCCGCTCGGCGCGCTGTCCATCCGCTATCTGGAAGCTGCGCAAGACAGCCAATGGCACCGCGAACTGTTGCTGGCCGGGACTGACATCAACCATCACGTATTTCGCGACCTGGTGACGCCGCGCAACCCGCGCAGCCGCTTTTCCTTCGCCATGTACCTCAAGGAACAGGGGCGGATGTTCGATTTCGGCCTGCTGGGCCGTCCCGCCAGTCGCCATGAATGGTCGGATTATCTGGCCTGGGTTTCCAGGCAAGTGGACAGCCAGACCTGCTTCAACACGCCGGTCACCGGGATTGACCCTGTGCTGCGCAACGGTCGTTTGCACGAAGTACGGGTCTGCACGCCGCAAACCTGCTTCACGACGCGCAATGTCGTGCTGTCCAGCGGCAGCGCACCGCGCATTCCACACGCGTTCGAGGCGCTGCTTGGCCCGACGCTGTTTCACACGTCGCAGTTTCTGACCCGCCTGCAAGCCTTTGGCGAACAATTGCCCAAGCGCTGGCTGGTGCTGGGCTCGGGGCAGAGCGCCAGTGAGTCGGTGCTGGAACTGGTCAGCCGCGATCCTGCTATCGAAGTGCAGTCAGTGCATCGCTCTGCCGGTTTCAAGCTCACTCAACTGGGGCAGTTCCCCAACCGGGTGTTTGCCCCGGATCACGTTGATTACTTCCATAGCCTGAGCTCCGCAGCGCGGCAGCGCTTTCTCGACTGGAGCCGTTCGACCAACTACGCCGGGATCGACCCGGATGAAAGTCAGAAGCTGTTTTCGCTGATCTACGAGGACTCCATCGCCGGACGCAAGCGTCTGCAGACCCATGCCTACAGCCTGATCAGTGCCATCGAGCACAGCGCCGAGGGCTACCGGATCGAGTTGACCGACACCTTCAGCCAGCGCACCCAGGTGCTGGAAGTCGATGCCGTTGTGCTCGGCACCGGTTATCAGCAGTACCTGATACCGCCGTTATTGAGTGGTTTGCAGCCATGGCTCAAGGCCGATCTGGATGGCGGCCTGCTGATTGATCGGGATTACCGCGTCGCTATGCAGGGCGAGTGCGACGTGAATATCTGGGTCAACGGTCTTTCCGAACGCAGTCACGGAATCAGCGACAGCCAGTCGTTCTCGCTGATGGCGCTACGCGCCGAGCGTATCGCCAATGCGCTTGAGCGGGCGGTAGAACCGGCAGCCGAACCTTTGCTGGCACAGTGGAAGTGACCCTTATGTACGACTCTATTTGCGACATCGTTCACGATCAGACCTTCCTCAAGGTGTCTGGCCTGGGCGCAGACTTTTTCCTGAAAATGGAATCACTCAACCCGGCTGGCTCGATCAAGCTCAAAACCGCCGTAGGGCTGATCAATGACCTTCAGACTCGGGGTTTGCTGGGCCCTGACACGATTCTGGTCGAATCTTCGTCGGGCAACCTTGGCGTGGCGCTGGCGATGATCTGCGCTGAGCGGGCGATACCCTTTACCTGCGTGGTTGACCCCAACAGCTCCAGCCATAACGTCCGCATGATGCGCAGCTATGGCGCCGAGGTGATTCAGGTTCAGGCCCCGGACGCCAACGGCGGGTTTCTGGGAACACGCATTGCGCTGATCCGGGAAAAGCTCGCCAGCGACCCGCGATACGTCTGGCTCAATCAATACGAGAATGCGGCCAACCCGCGTGCTCACGCCCGGACTACGGCACGCTCGATCAGCCAGCACTTCGGTCATGTCGACTATCTGTTCGTCGGTGCCGGGACCACCGGCACGCTGATGGGTTGTGTCCAGCATTTTCAGCGGCATCACCCGAGCACCAGAATCATTGCCGTCGACAGCGTCGGTTCGGTGACCTTTGGCACTCCGGCCAGCCGTCGCTTCATACCGGGGCTGGGTACCAGCCAGCATCCGCCGATCTTCAAGGCTGATGGTATTTACGCGCTGGAGATGGTTCCGGAATCCCGTACCGTCGCCATGTGTCGCATTCTGGCGCGCAGCAAGGGCTTGCTGGTTGGCGGGTCCACCGCGACGGTGATCGCCGCGGTACATGCCTGGCGCGAGCGCATCGAGCCGGGTTCGGTGGTCGTGGCATTGTCGCCAGACTGGGGCGAGCGCTATCTGGACACCCTCTACGATGACCAGTGGGTCGAGCAGCGTTTTGGCCGTGAAGTGCTGAACATGACCCTGGCGGATCTTTCCTCACCAGAGGCTGCAACATTTCCGGGAAGCGTGAAAACGCCTTCGCGAGCAAGCTCGCTCCCACAGGATGTGTGTGAATCTGTTGTATGCACGTGCGCAAGCCCTTGTGGGAGCGAGCTTGCTCGCGAAAGCGGTGGGTCGGCGACAGCGCCTTCGGGTGCAGGTGCGCTTGCGCAGGAGCAGTGTTCAACCTTCTGGCTGGCTGCCGAGCGCCTGAAGCAGGCGGCGTTTCATGTGGTCGATGGCGAAGTGGTCGCGCGCCTGCTGGCGGCTGATCCGCTGGCTTGCATCGAGGATGTGCAGGCAGCTTATCTGGCCCACGAGGCCGGGCGCACGATCAACCCCGACAGTTACTTTCTGCGTTTTCCCGAGGCACCGGCCAATCGGATCATTGCCTTGCCCGCCAGCCTGTCCGGCGAGCAGGCAGTCAGTGGCATCAAATGGATATCCAGTTTTCCGGGCAATATCGAAATGGGCCTGCAACGCGCCTCGGCTGTGCTGATCCTCAATGACCCGCTCACCGGCTATGCGTTTGCCTGTCTGGAAGCCTCACGCATCAGCGCCATGCGCACGGCGGCCTCGGCGGTGCTCGGTGCGCGCTGGATGAACCGCCATCAGCGCCACGTCGGACGAATGGCGTTCATCGGTGCCGGTTTCATCGCCCGAACCATCCTCGACATGTTCGTCAGCGATGGCTGGACGATGGACGCAATAACCGTCTTCGATCAACACGACGACTCGGCATTGGCGTTGGTCCGGCATGCCGCCAGTCGACATCAGTTGAACAGCCAGCCCAGCGACTTGCCGACCGCCTTGCAGGCTGATGTGGTGGTGTTCGCTACCACCGCGCCGCGCCCTTATGTGCTGGAACCACTGCTTCGGCCAGGGCAACTGCTGCTGAACATTTCGTTGCGTGACCTGGGCCCGGACGTCATTGCGCAGGCCAATAACATTCTTGATGACGTTGAGCACTGCCTCAAGGCTCAGACTTCTCCTGATCTCGCCGTGCAGCAGTATCAGGACCGATCGTTCATCACCGGGACGCTGGCGCAACTGATGACCGGGCAGGTGGAACTGAGCCCGGATCGAGCCTCGATCTTCTCGCCATTCGGTCTCGGCGTACTGGACCTTGCCGTAGGCCAGCGCGTGTATCGCCAGGCAGTAGCCGAAGGCAGTGCGTTGCCGGTGCCGACGTTCTTCTTTGAGTCGAAGCGCTGGTGATGGCCATGCAGACACATACCGTCGCGATTATCGGCCTGGGCTCGCGTGGTTTGAGCGTTCTGGAGCAGCTGATCGGCCTGAGTCGCCATGCCGGTCGGCCGTCGCTGAATATCGAAGTGTTCGACCCGCAACCGCCCGGCAGCGGGCTGCACCATGCGCAGCAGGCGGATTACCTGATGCTCAACACCATGGCCGGCCAGTTATCCGCGTTTTCTTCCGCATTCCCGGCGTGTGCGCCGCCGGGTCCGACCTTTCTGCAATGGTGCCTCAGCCAGGATGTGCGCCTTGACGAGCGCGGCCATGTCAGCACGGACGGGCAGGGCAGAGCGGTGGCGTTTGGCGACTTTTTGCCGCGTGCATTGCTCGGGCGCTACTTGCAGGACAGCTATCGCCTGCTCCTGCAGTGCTGCCCGGCGCATGTGCAGGTGCGCTATCACGCCGAGCAGGTCATGACCTGTGGGCCGCTATTGGAAGCCCCCGGCTTCAGGTTGCACACCCGAAGTCAGGAGATGGATGTCGATGCCGTGTTCCTCACCAGCGGGCATGCCTTTAAAACCGGCGTGCAACTGGAGGTCGGCGATACGGTGGCCATCGAGGGACTGGGACTGACCGCGATGGACACACTGGCCCGCCTGACTCAAGGGCGCGGCGGGCGCTACGTGCGGGATGGAGGCTTTGCAGGTTGGCGATATCTGCCGTCCGGCCGCGAGCCCAAGGTGTTCCTGTACTCGCGCACAGGGCTGCCGTTTCATGCACGGCCGCAATGGAATGCCTGCAGCCAGCCCCCCTTGCCGAGGCTGTTCTTCACCGCTGCCGCCATAGCCCGTTTGCGCGAGCAAAAGGAGGGCGGGCAACTCGACTTTCGGGCCGATGTGCTGCCGCTGATCAAGGATGAAATGCGCGCCGTATTTTATCAGGCCAGGGTCCGGCTCGATGCGCCAGCGCAGTTGGCATCGGTGCAGCGTCTGCTGAGCGAGTCAACCGCCACACCGGCAGCGTTTGAGCGGCTGGCCGAGCTGTGGGGTGAATTTGACCCTGAGCAATGGCTGTTGACCCAACGCTGGTCGGGTGCGCAAGGCGCGTATGGCCAATGGTTCGTCGACTGGATCAAACGGGACCTGGCGCTGAGTCGCCTGGGCACGGCAGGCAGTCCGATCTGCCAGGCACTGGAGGTCTGGCGAGATTATCGCGACCTGTTGCGCCTGATCGCAGATCGCAACGGCCTGACTGAATCGTCGACCCTGGAGTTTTATGGCACATGGGCCGGGTTGAGCAACCGGCTGGTCGGCGGGCCGCAAAAGGAGCGCCAGGAAGATCTGCTGGCGCTGATCGAGGCTGGCGTCGTGACGATCCTGCCGCCGATGGACGATGTGCAAAGGGCCGATTTTCGCCCCGACAGCATGATTGGCGCGCGGGTCGCCCACGGCGGTCTGTCGGGCAATGGCCCGGGGCTGATCAGTGATTTGTACGAGCAAGGGCTGATTCGCGCTGCGCACGCCTGGCCTGCCGACGGTATTGAAACCGATGAGTCTGCTCGTGCCATTGGCCGCGATGGTTCTGTGCAGCAGCGGCTCTGGGTTCTGGGGCCGGCCGTAGAAGGCTGCACCTTTTACAACCACTACGTGCCCACGCCTGACCCGACCTGCCATGCACTGATCGAAGCGCGCAGGGCGGTCGAGTCATGCCTGGAGACGCTGGGAAAGCACACTTCAAGTAGCATCACATTCAAGTTTAATAAAGCTGTTTAACTTATTAATTAAAAAGGAATTACTGATATGTATGAAGTCACTTTACTGACCGCGCTGGCGGGGGCGTTCATCGTGCTGATCATCAGTCCCGGCCCGAACTTCCTGGTAATCACCCAGCTCTCGTTCAGCCAGTCACGGCAGCAGGGCATTTGTGCCGGGCTGGGGGTCGCCTCGGGCAGCATTCTCTGGGCCTTGCTGGCAGCCACCGGGTTAGGGCTTGTGTTTCAGCAGTTGCCGTGGCTGCAGCCGGCGTTGCAATTGCTGGGCGGCGCTTACCTGACATGGCTCGGCGCCAAGAGCCTGCGCAGTGCTGGCAGCCAGCCCAAACCGAGGGACATCGGTGCGCTGGGCATCGGTAGCCTGAGCCGCGCCTATCGGTTTGGCCTGCTGACTAACCTGACCAATCCCAAGGCGTTGGCGTTCTACACCAGCGTGTTCACCACCGTGACCACGCCGGGCATGCCGATGTGGGTGCGCACTGCGGGTGTATCGATCATCGCGGTGCTGGCAATTTCCTGGTTCGTGCTGCTGGCCACGTTGTTTTCGATCCCTGCCGTGCAGGTGCGCTATCAACGGATGAAAAAGGCCATCGATATCGTCACCGGTCTTTTCATGATCGCCTTCGGTCTGCGCCTGCTGATCGGTTTGCTGCCCGCCAACTTCTTTTACTGAAATAACCTGCAAGGGACTACGTACATGCACAGCAACGACTGGCACTACCCGACTTCAATCCGTGCAGGCGCTGGACGCGTCAATGAACTGGTCGACGCCTGCCGGAAGACCGGCATAAAACGGCCGTTACTGATTACCGACAGCTTTCTCGGCAGCACCGATATGATCGCCAGCGCCGTGGAGGATTGCCGCAGCCAATTAGGCCATTGCGGCCTGTTTGACCGAGTCAAGGGTAACCCCACCGGCACCAACGTCGCCGAGGGCCTGCACGCCTACAGAACCGGTGGCTACGACGGCGTCATCGCGTTTGGCGGCGGCTCGGCGCTGGACGCTGCCAAAGCGGTGGCGCTGATGTCAGGCCAGACCCGCCCGTTGTGGGATTTCGAAGACATCGGCCAGAACCACCTGCGCGCCGATCCAGACGGTATTGCGCCAGTAGTTGCGCTGCCGACGACGGCTGGCACCGGCTCTGAAGTGGGGCGTGCGTCGGTGATTACCGATGAACAGGCACAGGTCAAGCGCACCATCCTGCACATTCGCATGATGCCGCGCATCGCGATTCTGGATGCCACGCTGACCCTGAACCTGCCAACGCACCTGACTGCCGCGACGGGTGCGGACGCCTTGACTCACTGCATGGAATCCTGGTGTTCACCGGCCTGGCACCCGATGGCCGAAGCGGTGTCGGTCAAGGGCATGCAGATGATCAAGGAATATTTGCCTCGGGTTGTTGCTGATGGTCAGGACCTGGAGGCGCGGCAGCAGATGCTGGTGGCCTCCAGCCTGGGTGCCGCCGCGTTTCAGCGCGGTCTGGGCGGCGTACACGCGATTGCTCAGAGCCTTGGGGCGCTCTACGACCAGCATCATGGCTTACTGAACGCGATTCTGCTGCCCTACGTGCTGGAGGCCAATCGCTCGGTGCTGCTGAAGCAAATGGATGATCTGGCGGTTTACCTGCGGTTGCCCACGCCCGGTTTTACCGGGGTAATGGACTGGTTACTGGCGCTACGCGAGCAGATCGGCATTGCGCATACGCTGGGCGAAATAGGTATCGACGATCGCGACGCCGAGCGGGTCGGACGCATGGCATTTGCCGACGGCTGCTCGCACACCAATCCGATTCGTCATTCGGCCGAGGCGTATGCGCAGATCTTCGGCCGTGCAGTGAAGGGCCTGTGAGCGATGATTGCCTTGAATGAGCCCGCCGTGCAGCGTGTCGATAAGGTCTGGCAACGCTTCATCGACCAGCGTCGGATCGTTGGCGGGGTGCTGTTGCTGGCCCGGCAGGGACGCCTGGTTTACGCCAGCGCACTCGGCTGGGCAGATCGCGAGCAACAGATTCCGGTCACTCGCAGTACGCGCTTTCGTCTGGCGTCACTGACCAAGCTGTTGACCTCGGTGCTGGTGTTGCGGCTCTGCGAACTGGGCACCTTGAACCTGCAAGCCTCGGTAACGGACTGGCTGCCAGCCTTTCGCCCACGGCTGGTCAGCGGCCGTGAGCCTGTCATCACACTGCAGCATTTGCTGTCGCACACTTGCGGCTTGAGCTACGGCTTCGAACAAACGCCCGGTAATGCCTATGAGCGGGCAGGGGTGTCGGACGGGCTGGATTGGGTGCCGTTCGATCTACCGGAAAACCTGACCCGGTTGGCGCGCCTGCCACTGTTGTTTGAGCCGGGTAGCGCCTGGGGTTACTCGTTGGGCACTGATGTGCTGGGCGCAGTGATTGAACAGGCCACCGGCATGCCGTTGTCAGAGGCTGTTGCCAAGTGGGTCACCCTGCCTTTACGCATGGATGCGACTTCCTTCAGGCACGACCAGCAACTAACGCTGGCCAGCGCCTACAAGGACAGTGTCAACGGCCCGCAGCGTATCGGTGCCAATGATGTGTTGTTGCTCGACAGCGGACAGGCGCGGTTGTCGTCGGCTCGGGCTCGCGACGCTGGCGCATATGAATCTGGCGGGGCAGGCATGCTGGGCACGGCTGATGACTATCTTCGGCTGCTTGAGTGCCTGCGTCTGGGGGGCGCGCCGTTATTGAGCGCCGTCAGTACCGAGCGCTTGCTGAATAACGCGATTGGAAGCATAACCATTGCCAGTCGGGGGCCTGGCTGGAAGTTCGGCCTGGGGCCGATGATCCTTGCCGATCCCGCTGCGGTGCGGGGGCAGCAATAGGGTGTCGGGACCTGGTCGTGGTGCGGCTTGTATGGCAGTCATTACTGGGTTGATCCGGTTTCTGCGCTCAGCATGGTCGTCCTGACCAACACGGCTGTTGCGGGCGCGTGGGGTGAGTTTGCCGATACGCTTGTCGATGCGGTCTACGCCAGGCCCGAGGTCACGCCCGGGCAAACTGCTTGCGATAGCTGCTCGGGCTGATGCCCACCAGATTGCGGAAGTGTCGGCGAAAAGACTCTTCGGAGCCGAAACCGGCGCGGTCCACCACTTCGTTGAGACGCAGCTTCGAGGATTCCAGCAATTCCTTGGCGTAGGCAATGCGCTCGCCGAGCAGCCAGTCGTAAGGCGTAAGGCCGGTACTTTCCATAAAGCTGCGGTGCAAGGTGCGGGTACTGAGCGCCGCCCTTGAGGCCATTTCCTTGATGGTGTGAGGGCGCTGCAGATCGCTGCGGATCCAGTCCATCAGGTTGGAAATCGGCCCGTCGCTGGCCGACACCAGTTGCCGGGACGCATATTGCGATTGCCCGCCTTCGCGATGAGGCGGGATGACCATGCGCTGCGCCACCATGTTGGCAACGCGCGAGCCGTGATCGTTGCGCACCAGGTGCAGCATCATGTCCAGCCCTGCGGCCGAGCCCGCAGCTGTCACGATAGTGCCTTGGTCCACATACAGTTCGTTGGGTTGAATGGTCAGGCCCGGATACATGGTTGCCAGCAGGTCGGTGTAGCGCCAGTGGGTGGTGACTTTGTGCCCGTCGAGCAAACCGGCCGCGGCCAGAACGAAAGCGCCTGTACAGATCGAGCAGATCCGCGCGCCGCGTGCATGAGCAGCCTGGAGCTGTTCGATGAGCCGCTGCGGAACTGCGGACTCCACTCCGCGCCAGCCTGGCACGATGATTGTATCGGCATTCTCCAGCAGCACTTCGCCAGGCGTTGGCACGATGGTAATGCCCCCGGCGGCGGTGATCGGCCCATCGTCGACCGGGAAGGTCGCGAATTCGTACCAGTTGACCCCCAGTTCAGGTCTTTTCAGCGCAAATACTTCGACCGTGCAGCCAAATTCGAAGGTGCACAACTGGTTGTAGATGAGTGCGACAACGAGATGATTTTTCATGGCGCGATGTTACCGGATATTGGCATTTCAGCCAGTAGTTTGGCGTGATGCTACTGGGTAATCTGCACCCTGTCACCGCTTGAAACTGCTTAAACCTTAATATGATGCAAGTGGTCTGCCATGCAGGCCCTGGAGCCAACTCGTGCCACTCAATATCGGTATCTACGTTTATGACGACGTCGAGGTTCTCGACTTCGCTGGCCCCTACGAAGTGTTCACCACCGCAACACGCATGCATGCTCGCAACAGCCGCGATGACCGGCAGTTGTTCAATGTGTTCACCATCGGGCGCAGCACTGCACCAGTGCGTGCCCGCGCCGGGCTCAAGGTCGATCCGGACTTTTCGATCAACGACCATCCGGCCATCGACTGCCTGATCGTCCCGGGCGGGGTCGTGACTGCCGAACTGGAAAAACCCGACGTGATTCACTGGATCAGCGATCAGTCAGAACCCGGGCGCGTTGTGGCTGCCGTGTGCACCGGTGCTTTTCTGTTGGCCAGGACCGGCAAGCTGGCAGGCAAGCAAGTAACCACGCACTGGGAAGACATTGACGACCTCAAGGAAATGTTCCCTTCGGTAGACGTGCTCAGCACCCTGCGCTGGGTCGACGAGGGCTCATTTGTGACATCGGCAGGTATCTCCGCCGGTATCGACATGAGTCTTCACCTGGTAGAGCGCCTGCACAGTCGTGAATTGGCCGAACGCACGGCGCTGCAAATGGATTTCGACTGGACCGAGAACGACTGAGCCACTCAGTTCCGCTGCGGATACCCCTGAAGACGCCGTGCACCCGAAATGTGCATAGCCACGCCTTCAACCTGATAGCCAGCGTTCGCTTTACCCCCGCTTGAGACATTTATTCGAACGGCCGATATCCCGGCCAGTTCGGTGTTTCAGCGGGGGTTTCCTGTATTCCCGAGCCTTCGGCTCAGCGGCAGGGCCGCACCCACCTTTGCAAAACCAGAGTGCAGGACACATGAAAACCCATTTCTTCAAAGTCGTTCAAACCGTTGCCCAGCACGGTTCGTTCTCGGAGGCCGCAGCCATTCTGGGCTGCAGCCAGTCGAACATCAGCTATGCCATCAAGGAAGTCGAAGACTTCTTTGAAAAACGCCTGTTCATTCGCAGCCGTACGGGCTGCACCCTCACCCCTGAAGGCAAGGTCATCAACCAGACCCTCGGAAACATCATGGCCACACTCGAACAACTAAAAAAAATGGGGTCAGCGGCAGCGTAACCATTCATTACCACTCGCATATCCTCGAGACCAGCCTGAGCGCCTCGCTGGACTTTCTCGCCCATCACTACCCCGATATTCACTTGAACGTGCTGCACCGCTCCGAACAAAACCCATCGCTGGACGCGTTGATAAAGGAAGTAGCCGACATCCTCATCCTGCCCGGTACTGTCCTGAATGAGCATTATCTCGAGCATCATTGCTGGTCGGACCATTACGTGCTGGTGGCGGCGCGCAGCAAACAGGCAACGCCGCAAAGCTTCGCCGAGCTTTCGCAGGTGTCACGTTACGTGGCCTGGCGGCATCCCGGGGTCGAGCGTTTGCACCAGCAGCTGGCATCGGCGCAGGTGCGGCTCAGTCAACGCGGCGAACTGACCTGTCTGGACACACTTCTGGATCTGGTCGCCAAGCGCCATTGCATTTCGATTCTGCCCAGGGCGTTGTTGAACGGGCGCTTCCGTGAGCTGGAGTCGATTCCGCTGCCGCTGACCGTGATGCGGCACATCAGTGTGGTGGCGCGGCCGGCCTCGCTGCTTTCCAATGCCGCCAATGCGGTGATTCAGGCACTGAAAAAGCCTCCTGTTGCCATCCCTCAACCTTATTGATGCCGCAAAACTTCGTCATAGCACGGTCGGCGAGCGTCAGACCGCGACATGAATGCAACGAATCGGGCCCTTTGGGCTCATATCCGTAAGCAATACATTCAGGGCGCTCCGCCTGCGGAGCGTCTCAGGTCGCCGATTCGAGAGGAAGACTGGACGCTATGACGATACCGGACAAGCAGTACGTGGACTGGCTGGTCGAGCAATCGATGCTTAATGCCGCAAGACAGCGCGCCAAGACCTATTCGGGGCAGGGCAGGCTCTGGCAGCGTCCTTTCGCCCTTGCACGTCCCAGAGATGCATCCGCCATTGCGTCAGTCTGGTTCACCGCCTATCCGGCTTCTATCGTCACTCGCGAAGGTGGGTCGGTGCTGGAAGCGCTGGGTGATGAAACCCTGTGGCACGCGCTGTCGGAGATCGGCATTCAGGGCATTCACAACGGCCCGCTGAAGCTGTCCGGCGGGCTGAAAGGCCGCGAGCGGACTCCGAGTATCGATGGCAACTTCGACCGCATCAGTTTCGGCATCGACCCTGATCTGGGCACCGAAGCACAACTGTTGAGCCTGTCGCGCATCGCTGCAGCGCACAACGCGGTGATCATCGATGACATCATCCCGTCGCACACCGGCAAGGGCGCAGACTTCCGTCTTGCCGAGCTGGCGTACGAGGATTACCCAGGCCTGTTCCACATGGTCGAGATCCGTGAGGAAGACTGGCCGCTGTTACCTGAAGTGCCGACCGGTCGCGACGCCGTCAACCTGATGCCCGATGTGGTCGATCAGTTACGCGACAAGCATTACATCGTCGGTCAGTTGCAACGGGTGATTTTCTTCGAGCCTGGCGTCAAGGAAACCGACTGGAGCGCCACCGACGTGGTGCATGGCGTCGATGGCAAGGCTCGCCGCTGGGTCTATCTGCATTATTTCAAGGACGGTCAGCCTTCATTGAACTGGCTGGACCCAAGTTTTGCCGCGCAGCAGATGATCATCGGTGACGCGCTGCATGCCATTGATGTGATGGGCGCGCGGGTACTGCGTCTGGACGCCAACGGCTTCCTTGGCGTGGAGCGTCGCGCCGAAGGCACTGCCTGGTCGGAAAGCCATCCGCTGTCGATCACCGGCAACCAGCTACTGGCCGGTGCGATCCGCAAGGCAGGCGGTTTCAGCTTCCAGGAACTCAACCTGACCATCGATGACATCGCGTCCATGGGGCAGGGCGGCGCTGACCTGTCCTACGACTTCATCACGCGACCGGCCTATCAGCATGCACTGTTGACCGGCACCACCGAGTTCCTGCGCTTGATGCTGCGCCAGGTGCATGCGTACGGCATTGATCCGGCATCGCTGATCCATGCCTTGCAGAATCACGATGAGCTGACTCTGGAGCTGGTGCATTTCTGGACGCTGCACGCCCATGACACCTTCCATTACCAGGGGCAGACGTTCCCGGGTAATATCCTGCGCGAGCACATCCGTGAAGAGATGTACGAGAAGTTGTCCGGTGAACACGCGCCGTATAACCTCAAGTTCGTCACCAATGGTGTCTCCTGCACAACGGCCAGCATCATCACCGCCGCGCTGGGCATTCGCGACCTGAGCACGATCAGCGATGCAGACATTCAGCAGATCCAGCACATCCACCTGCTGCTGGTGATGTACAACGCCATGCAGCCTGGCGTGTTTGCCTTGTCGGGCTGGGACCTGGTCGGCGCCTTGACGTTACCGGCAGAGCAGGTCGACCACCTGATGCAGGACGGTGACACGCGCTGGATTCATCGGGGTGCCTACGATCTGGTGGATCTGGACCCGGAAGCTGAATTTTCTGCTGGTGACATGCCGCGTCCGAAGACGCTGTATGGCAGCCTGGTCAGTCAGCTCCAGCGACCTGACTCGTTTGCCTCGCAGCTCAAGAAAATTCTTGCTGTGCGCCGCGCCTACGACATTGCAGCAAGCCGCCAGATTCTGATTCCCGACGTCGAGCATCCAGGGCTGTTGGTCATGGTGCACGAGTTGCCTGCCGGCAAGGGCACGCAGATCACCGCGCTCAACTTCAGCTCAGAGACTATTGTCGAAACGCTGCACCTGCCTGGCATCGCGCCGGGTCCGGTGGTCGATATCATCAACGAGCGGGTCGAGGGCGATCTGACCGATCAGGGCGAGTTCACCATCACGCTGGATGCCTACGAAGGGCTTGCCCTGCGTGTGGTGAGCACCTTGCCGATCTAGGCGCCCCCTGGCTGCTGTTTTTTCAGGCGATAGGCAAGCTGGGCGCGACTCAGGCCCAGTAAACGCGAGGCGGCCGCCAGGTTGCCTTCGCTCTCGTCCAGCGCTTCGTGGATCAGGCGCTGTTCGAGGTCGTCGATGGAGAATGCCTGGCCTGACTGCCCCAAAGTGTCCAGCAGTCTGGCAGTCGATGCCTGCCAGGTTTCTGAAACAGAAGTCTGCCGCAACGTGCCCTCGGGGTTCAACGAGTAGGAGTCCTCCGGTAACGACTCGTTGCGGAAGATATGCACCAGATCAATCGCCTGGCCCTCGTCGCTGGCAATCAGCCCACGCTCGATCAGGTTCTGCAGCTCGCGCACATTCCCGGCGAAGTCATAACGCAGCAACGTCTTCAATGCTCGCATGGTCAAGCCGGCCGGCGTCCTGCCGTACTCCTGACAGAATCTTTTGAGAAAAGCGTTGATCAGCAACGGAATGTCATCGCGGCGTTCGCGCAATGGGGGCAGGGTGATCGGGTAAACATTCAGGCGGTAGAACAGGTCCTCGCGGAACTCGCCATCGGCCACCGCCTTGCGCAAGTCGACGTTGGTCGCCGCCACCACCCGAACATCGACCTTGATGCCGTGGCCGCCCCCGACGCGTTCGATCTCCCGCTCCTGCAGGGCACGCAGCAGTTTGCTTTGCCCGGCCAGGCTCAGGGAGGTAATTTCATCCAGAAACAGCGTGCCGCCATTGGCGCGCTCGAAACGCCCGGGCCTTGAGTGCGTCGCCCCGGTGTATGCCCCACGCTCGACACCGAACAGCTCGGCCTCGATCAGGTTATCGGGAATGGCTGCGCAGTTGAGCGCCACGAACGGGCCTTCGCGGTTGCGGCTGAGCTGGTGCAACTGGCGGGCGAACATTTCCTTGCCGACGCCGGATTCACCGCTGATCAATACCGTTGCCGGGGTCATTGCCACACGCTGCAGTGCCTGGGTGGCGGCGTTGAATGCGGCGCTGGCACCAATCAGCGGCTGCTCGGTGCCGGTGGGCGGACTTGCGTCATGGTTCGCTTTTGCCAGTGAAGGAGTTTGTTCAGGGGCAGGTGGTTTGACCACGTTCAGGTAGCCCAGGTCGCGCTCGACGTCGCCCCATTGTTCCGCGGTCTTGCCAACGACCCGGCAGTTCGCGTGGCCCATGCCGCGGCACTCCACTTCGCGGAAGACCACCATCTGCCCGAACAGGCCGCTGACAAAACCGATGGCGTAGCCGATTTCGGTCCAGCACACCGAATCCTGCCCGATGCCATATGCCGCAACATGCTCGTCGGCTTCGCAGGAGTGGTGCCACAGAAACTCCCCTTCGTAGAACCCGGACTCGGCGTCGAACTTGAAGTGCAACGGCTCGACCTTGGTCATGCCTTCCAGCGTGTGCAAGTGCGTACCGGCACGAAACGCCGATGTTGCATCAGCCAGTGGCCAGCGTTCGCGAATCAGCCGGGCGTCGCGCGCGCCAGACAGATAACCGGCACGGGTGAACATTCCGCGTGCCTGCTCCTGCCCCAGACGCTCGATGATCTCGCGGCGCAAGGTGCCGAACGATGAGGTGTGCAGCAGCAACATGCGCTGATCGTTGAGCCAGATGCGCCCATCGTCAGGCGAGAAGAACAGGCAACCGGTCAATTCCTCGGCGGTCGGTGAGCCACTGGCGTCTGGCTGACTACTGTCGCCCCGAGGCAGGAAGTGCTCAGTGGAGACGCTGTGGTCGGGAAGCTCGCAGTGAGGAATTCTCATTCTTGTACCTCGGCCCGGCATTGGTCTAAATGATCAATTCATGACTTGGTTAATAAACATAACTTTATCAAATGAACAAGCTCGGCCGCGCAGTATTTCCGGTCCTTGATGTTTGCTCCGTTAATGAGGTTGCCGAAAAGTCTTGTTCCAGAGCGGTTGAGCGGCTATATGACAACCTGATTGCAATCCCGGCACAGGCTTTGCTCAGGCCTGTTTACGGCGCGTGCTGTCCATTGGAGTGGAGCAGGCGATTACAACCATAAAAGCCGGAGTCTGAATATGTCAGCGTCTGATGGCACCCCCCTGTTGCACCGCGCGATTGAAGCCGAATGTGTATTCAATGGCGACTGGATTCCTTCCTCATCCCCGTTATTGCCCGTCATCGAGCCTGCGACCGGCGAGCTGTTGATGAACACTGCCATGGCTGACGCGGCGGATATCGCCGTTGCCTGCCGGGAAGCTGCGCTTGCCCAGCCTGCCTGGGCGGCGCTGGGGCCTCGTGAAAAGGCTGAAATATTTTTGCTGGCCGCCGATCACGCGGTCTGTGCGTTCGATGAACTGGCTTTGTACGTGGCTCGGGAGAGCGGCGGCAGTCTGCACAAGGGCCAGCACGAAGTGAATGAGGCCATTGTGTTGCTGCGCCAGGCCGCGGGTATGCTTTCGCAGGCTCATGGTCACGGTCTGATGCTGCCCAGCGCTGCCGGTCGCCTGTCTTATGCACGGCGCGTCGCACACGGTGTGGTGGGGGTGATTTCGCCGTTCAACTTTCCGTTGGTGCTGTCCATGCGCTCGGTTGCTCCTGCGCTTGCCGCTGGCAATGCCGTGGTGCTCAAGCCTGACCCGCAGACGCCGATCAGTGGCGGTTTTCTGATTGCCAGGCTGTTCGAGGAAGCAGGGCTGCCCAAAGGGCTGTTGCATGTGTTGCCGGGGGCGGCGGATGCGGGCGAAGCGCTGTGCCGCGACACCAATGTACAGATGATCACGTTTACCGGATCAACTGCGGCCGGACGCAAGGTTGCCGAGGCTGCCGGGCGCAATCTGAAGAAAGTGTCGCTGGAATTGGGAGGCAAGAACCCCCTGATCATTCTCGAAGACGCCGACCTTGATCTGGCTGCCAGCAATGCAGCGTTTGGAGCCTGGCTCCATCAGGGGCAGATCTGCATGGCCACCGGCCTGATTCTGGTTCACGAATCGATTGTCGCCGACCTGACCCGCAAGCTGGCAGGCAAGGCACGGGCGTTGACGGTCGGTAATGCGGCACGCGGTGAAGCTGCGTTGGGGCCGCTGATCAACAAACGCCAGTTGCAGCACGTACACCAGGTGGTCAGCGACAGCCTGCAAGCTGGTGCGCAGCTGGAAACCGGTGGTGAATACGAGGGCCTGTTCTATCGCCCTACAGTGCTCAGCGGCGTGAAGCCCGGTATGCGTGCATTCGAGGAGGAGATTTTTGGCCCGGTGGCCGTAGTGGTCAGTTTTTCCACCGATGAGGAAGCCATTGAACTGGCCAATCGCTCTGAATATGGCCTGGCCGCTGCCGTTATTTCCCCGAATGTGGGCCGCGCGACGGCGATTGGCGATCGACTGCGGTGCGGCATGCTGCACATCAATGACCAGACCGTGGCCGATGAGTGCATCAACTCGTTCGGCGGGCGCGGAGCGTCGGGCAACGGCTGCAGCGCAGGCAGCCCTTCAGACTGGGAGGAGTACAGCCAGTGGCAGTGGGTGACCGTGAAGAATCAGGCTCCGACCTACCCATTCTGAGGGTGCCTGGGCTTCCATGCTTTATTGCAAGTAGTGATGTGATGCAACGACAAAACGTGATCCAACAACAATAAGAGCGCGTGACTATGAACCTGAATAATAAAACACTGATCATTACGGGTGTGTCCTCCGGAATTGGCGCTGAGCTGGCGAGGGTGGCGCGCTTTCAAGGTGCCAGAGTGATTGGCATCGATCTTCATGAACCGCAACTGACCGTGGACGGATTCTTCCAGGCGGACCTGGCTGATTCTGACAGTATCAATGCGCTGGTCGAGCGCTTGCCCAGACAGATCGACGCCCTGTGCAACATCGCCGGCGTGCCCGGCACTGCGCCGGTTCAGGCGGTCGCCCGAGTCAATTACCTGGGGCTGCGCCATCTGACCCAGTGTTTGCTGCCGCGCATGGCCCCAGGCGGCAGTATCGTCAACGTATCGTCGATACTCGGTGACCAATGGGTTAAACGGCTGGAGTTGCACAAGGCGCTGGCCGCCACTGAAAGCTACAGCGAAGGGCAGGCGTGGCTGGCAGCCAATCCGGTCGCTCAGGAGACCTGCTACCAGTACTTCAAGGAGGCGCTGATTGTCTGGAGCTTTCAGCAGTCGCAAGAGTGGTTTCGCGAGCAGTCGGTGCGTGTCAACTGCGTCGCGCCGGGCCCGGTGTTCACACCTATTCTGGGGGATTTTGTCAGCATGGTCGGCCAGGAGCGGGTCACCCGTGACGGCTTGCACATGAAGCGTCCTGCGCTGGCTGATGAGGTGGCCGAGGTGATTGCGTTTCTGTGTTCCGACGCATCGCGCTGGATCAACGGTGTCAACTTGCCGGTAGACGGAGGGCTGGCAGCTTCTTACGTGTAATGGCTGCAAGCGGTGCAACCCCGATGGCACGCTCGTGGCGTCGGGGATATTGAAAACAACAACAATAAGTACAGGAATCACAAGATGCCCAAGTCTATCTTGCGTACCGTTGCGACCGTATCAATCATCGGCCTTTCATCGACCACCTATGCCTATGACTTGCCCGGCCTTAATCTGGGCAACACCAGCTTCTACGACGGATCGCCAGCCCCGGCAGGGCCAGGCTGGTATCTGGAGGAGTACCTGAACTACGCCAGGGCCGATCGCTTCAATGACGTGAATGGCGACAAACTGCAACTTTCCAAACAGGATGTGGATGTACTGGCCGTGACCACGCAGCTCATTTACGTCGGCCAGCCTTTGGCCAATGGCGCGATGCCGGGTATTACCGCAATCAACACGTCGCTGGCGCATGTCGACGTGGACGATGGTCTGGATAACACCGTGCTGAGTTCGCGCGCAGGGTTTGGCGATGTGATCATCGGCCCGTTTCTTCAGTTACCGACGATAACTCGTGCTGACGGTAGCCCACTGTTGACCCAGCGTATCGAGACGGATATTGCGATCCCGGTTGGTGCCTACAATCGCAATCGTTCGATCAACCCCGGCAGCAACTTCTGGTCGTTCAACCCATACTACGCAGCGACTTACTGGTTTTCCCCGAAATGGTCGGCCAGCGGGCGTTTCATGTACTTGTGGAACGGCAAGAATGACGACCCGCAAGCCGGGTTCGGCAATGTCTCCGACACTCAGGCGGGCCAGGCGCTGCATGCCAACCTGACCGTGCAATACGCAGTGACCGAACAGCTTTCGCTGGGGCTCAACGGCTACTGGCTCAAGCAGTTCACGGACACCCAGGTGGATGGCCATGATGTCAGTGGCCGCAAGGAAAAAGTCTGGGCCATCGGCCCCGGCTTCCTGTACGCCTTTAGCAAGGAGAACGTCCTGACGGTCAACCGCTACTTCGAGCAGGGTGCGGAAAACCGCACCGAAGGCAACAAGCTGGTGCTGAATTTTCTGCACAAGCTGTAAGGCATTACTCGTCGTATAGCGATCGGCCAATGCGTAGCGTGCAGTTCGCGGCGCTACGCGGAGTGCTCGGCGTTACACATGAGTCCAGCTGACTATCGTGCCAATGCTCCGCGTTGGCATGCATTGGGTGACGCTCCGCGTCACAAATCTGCAGCCTTGCGCGGTATCAAGGGCGAAGCAGTCTCAGGCTTTGGTGCTGCCTGTATCTCGGGCCGAATTGAATGATGCGTCACGGCTGCAATGTGACGCAGAGCGTCACGAAATGCATTACCACGCGGAGCGTGGGAGCGAGAAGTATCGGGATTTCAGCTATGTTTTCGGGCTCTTCAAGACTTGTGCATGACGATGGACATAGCGACCTGATCACCTCGACTCTGCAACCTTGAGTTCACGTTTCTCGAGGGCGACCGACCTGGACAGCACCGTGATCGCCGCCAGTGCGGCAATCACCAGGCCGGGTGAGGTGGCCAACAGTACGCCAGCGGTTCCCGCACCGGCTCCGAGCAGATGCCCGGCAGCCAAAGGGCCGGCCACAGAGCCGAGGCGGCCGATGGCTACCGCAGCGCCGACACCGGTGGCACGTACCGAAGTCGGGTACGAAGGAGGGGCCAGCGCATACAGCACCAGTTGCGCGGCCATGACAAATACCCCGGCAGCAAACCCGGCAATTGCCATCGGCACGATGCCGACCGACACGCCCACGCCCGCCAACGCAGCCAGCAAACCGGCGTAGACGAACAGCACGACCTTGGTGCCGTTGCAGCGATCCAGCAACAGCCCGCCCAGTAGCGAGCCCAGCGCGCCGCCAATATTGAACAGCATCTGCACCAGGCCCGCCTGAGGTTTGCTGAAACCCTGGCCGATCAACAGCGACGGCAGCCAGTTGAGCAGCATGTACATGACGGTCAGGGTAAAAAAGTAGCCGACCCACAAGGCCAGTGTCGTGCGAGCTCTGCCTTCGCCGAACAGTGCGCTGGCGCTTGAATGCCGGGCAGCGCTGGCAGTCGTCTGCTGTTTAAAGGCACTGGATTCGGGCAGTAACAGGATCATCAACGGGACCACCAGCAGTGGCACCAGACCACCGATGATGAAAGTTGTCTGCCAGTGCTCGCTGGTAAACATCGCGACCACCGCAGCCAGGGCTCCGCCCAGCGGAACGCCTGCATACATGACGCTGATGGCGAGCCCGCGATGGCGTTCGCCGACAGCTTCGGCGCACAAGGCGATCAGGTTGGGCAGCGCAGCCCCCAGCCCCAGGCCGGTCATGAAGCGCACCAGCAACAGGGCAGAAAAGCTTTCGACATAAGCAGTGCTCAGCGAGAAGACCCCGAACAGCAGTACTGCGCTTACCAGAATCTTCTTGCGGCCGATGCTATCCGCAATCCAGCCGCCAAAAAAAGCGCCCGGCAGCAGCCCGATGATCCCTGCGCTGAATACCCAGCCCATCATTTTCGGGTCAAGGGCAAAGCTTTGACGAAGTCCCGCCGCCGCCGTCCCGGCAGCCTGCAGGTCGAAACCTTCGATGAGTGCGACGATAAAACACAAGATGATGGTCAGCGTCGAACGACGCAACGAACTGTTCATGGCAAGCCTCATTGTTGTTTTTGTTGTGGAGAAAAGCCTGTTCCCGAGCGCCGACGAGGCGTTGTGACAGGTGCTGATCAAGGTAACAAAAATAACTAAAAAATGAATCCGGACCAAGAATTCAATAAAAGCACGAATTAGTCTTTTTAAAACATTTAGTTAGGGAGGTATTTAAAGAGTGGTAGTCAAGTAGTTAACATTATTAATGTTCGATTATCGGTCGCTCTGGATTGACGTCGATACGAAATCCTCCAATTCTCCTTCCACGGACCTGCGGCCAGCGCCGGACCGAATCCAAAAACAACAACAATAAGTGGACATCCAACATGCCAACGCTCACTCGTGGTGCAGCAAAAGCTGTGTCAACTCTCTTTTTCCGTGGAAAAAATTGGGGTCTCGCGCTGGGCCTGCTGGGCGTCAGCGCTGTACCTGACCTCGCACAGGCTCAGGGGTTTCTGAAGGACAGCCACGGCACCTTGACTGCGGATTCCACGACTATCCGGACACCCATTCCACCAACATCCGGACACTGATTCCATGCTGATCCGGACACTCATTCCACAAGCATCTGGACACCGATTCCACGGCCATCCGGACACTTTCAGGCAGGCAGCAACGCAGGACTATTCACTACTATCGACCTCTTTTTTCGAAGCGAAGAGGTCGTCGTGGAGCGTTTATCCATGCGTAAAATCCGAGAGGTACTACGCCTAAAGTTCGACGCTGGCCTGTCCGTGCGCAAGATCGCCGCCAGCTTATCCATCGGCCATTCGAGTGCAGGGGATTACCTTTGCCGGTTCGCCGCCAGTGGGCTTCAGTGGCCCATCGATATTTCTGACGCGGAGTTGAATCGACGGCTGTTTCCACCGGCAGTGCCAGTGCCGACCGACCAGCGCCCAATGCCTGACTGGGCATGGGTACACGCGGAGTTGCGCCGCCCCGGCGTCACTTTGGCCTTGCTCTGGCAGGAATATCGACTCGCTCACCCGCAAGGCTTCCAATACAGCTGGTTCTGCGAGCACTACCGCCTTTGGACCGCCAAGGTCGACGTGGTCATGCGCCAGGAGCATCGTGCTGGCGAAAAGCTGTTCGTCGATTACGCCGGGCAAACAGCGCCGGTCATCGACCGACAAACCGGCGAGATCCGTCAGGCTCAGATCTTCGTCGCCGTTCTCGGCGCGTCCAGCTACACCTTTGCCGAGGCCACCTGGTCGCAGAAACTGCCCGACTGGCTGGGCTCGCACGTCCGATGCTTTGCTTTTTTCGGCGGCACAACGCAGATCCTGGTGCCCGATAATCTGCGCAGTGGCGTGACTAAAGCGCACCGTTACGAGCCGGATATCAACCCCAGCTACCGCGATCTGGCCGAGCATTACGGCGTCGCCGTCTTGCCTGCTCGCTCGCGCAAGCCCAAGGACAAAGCCAAGGTCGAAGTCGGCGTGCAAGTGGTCGAACGCTGGATCCTGGCGGTGCTGCGCAACCGCCAGTTCTTCTCGCTTGGCGAACTCAACACAGCCATCGCGCTACTGCTGGATCGCCTCAACCACAAGCCCTTCAAAAAGCTGCCCGGCTCACGCCGGTCAGCCTTCGAGGCCATCGACCAACCGGCCCTGGAAGGCCTGCCGGAACACCCGTACGTCTATGCCGAATGGAAAAAGGTACGCGTCCATATCGACTATCACGTTGAGGTCGATGGCCACTTTTACTCGGTGCCGTACCAGCTGGTGAAGCACCAAGTCGAAGTGCGGCTCACGGCCCAGACCGTCGAGTGCTTCCACGCCAACCAGCGCGTGGCCAGCCACCTTCGCTCGCAGCACAAAGGCCGCCACACCACCCAAACCGAGCACATGCCCAAGAGCCACCGCGAGCACGCCGAATGGACACCGCAACGGCTGATCCGCTGGGCAGAGCAGACCGGGCCTAACACCGCCGGCGTCATCACCTACATCCTCGAACGCCGAATCCATCCGCAACACGGCTTCCGCGCCTGCCTGGGCATCCTGCGCCTGAGCAAACAGCACGGCGAAGCGCGGCTGGAAGCCGCGTGCCAGCGTGCGCTGGCACTGGGCGCATGCAGCTACAAAAGCCTCGAGTCGATCCTGCGCCAAGGGCTGGAGCGCCTGCCGCTGGCCCAGCAAAACCTGCCGCTGCTGCCTGACGAGCACATCAACCTGCGTGGCCCGGGCTACTACCACTGACCTGAGAAAGGAGCTTCGAAATGCTACCGAATCCAACGCTCGACAAGCTACAAACCTTGCGCCTGCACGGCATGATCAAGTCGCTGGGCGAACAACACGCAACGCCTGATATCAATGATCTGAGCTTCGACGAACGCTTCGGTCTGATGGTCGATCGCGAGCTGACCGAGCGCGAAGACGCCCGCCTGACCACCCGCCTCAAAGCCGCGCGGTTGCGCCACAACGCCTGCCTGGAAGACATCGACTACCGCAGCCCGCGTGGCCTGGATAAGGCCTTGATCCTGCAACTGGGCAGCGGCCAATGGCTGCGCGATGGCCTGAACCTGATCATCGGCGGGCCGACGGGCGTAGGTAAAACCTGGCTTGCCTGCGCGCTGGCTCACAAAGCCTGCCGCGACGGTTACAGCGTGCGCTATCTGCGTCTGCCGCGCTTGATGGAAGAACTAGGCCTGGCCCACGGCGATGGCCGCTTCGCCAAATTGATGGCCGGCTACGCCAAGACTGACCTGCTGATCCTGGACGACTGGGGCCTGGCACCGTTTACCGCCGCGCAACGGCGCGACATGCTTGAGCTGCTGGACGACCGCTACGGCAACCGCTCGACGCTGGTGACCAGCCAAATGCCAGTGGACAAATGGCATGCGTTGATCGGCGATCCGACCTTGGGCGATGCGATCCTCGACCGGCTGGTGCATAACGCTTATCGAATTGAACTGAAGGGTGAATCGATGCGCAGGCGCGCAACGAAATTGACGGCGGCAGGGGCTTCAGACTAACAATGCAAACCTGCGTCGCTGCGCTCCGACTGCCTGTCCGGATAAGCGTGGAACGAGTGTCCGGATGACGTGGAATTCGCACCTTGACGCTGCGCAATTATTATATGGACCGTGATTACAAGGACGATGGTGCCAAAACAGCCACGCGGGAGTGGGCGCAGGGGTTCATTATCAACGCCGAATCCGGCTTCACAGAAGGACCGGTGGGCTTCGGTCTTGATGCGCGAACGCTGGTGGGTGTAAAGCTTGATTCTTCGCCAGACCGCAGCGGTACCGAGCTATTGCCGATATCGGCCAGTGACGGACGGGCTGCTGACGAGTATTCCCGACTGGCGCTGACCGGCAAGCTTAAATTCCGCGAAACCACAATCAAGACTGGCGACGTGTCGATTTTTCTGCCGTTTGCTTTCGCCAGCCCCTCACGCCTGTTGCCGCAGACTTTTCGGGGCACGACGCTGACCTCAAAGGACATCGACGGCTTGACCTTCAATGCCGGCTATATTGATCGGGTCAACAAGCGCGATTCCAGCAACTATCAGGCAATGACCATCGCTTCGCCGAACCGGCGCTTCAATGGTGCAGCAACGTCATCGCACATGGCCTATGCCGGGGGCGACTATCAGGTCAACAAGGAGCTCAGCATACGCGCGTATCACGCTGAAGTGGCTGATCTTTATACTCAGAACACGCTCGCGCTACTACACAAACTGGCAATCGGCGATGGCGTGCTTACCACTGATCTGCGCAGCTTTTTCAGTAGCGACACGGGCAGCGCGAAAGCCGGAGACGTGGATAACCAGAACCTGTCGGCGCTGTTGGGTTACAAGTGGGGAGGGCACAGCGTCAGCCTTGGTTATATGCATTCGAGCGGCGATACCGCTACACCCTATGTATCGGGCACCGAACTGATGGGGTTGAGCGAGATGACCATGAGTTCTGACTTTCTCAATGCCAGGGAGCGTACCTGGCAAGCCATTTACGACTATGACTTCACTGCCGTGGGGCTTGTCGGGTTACGCAGTCGCCTGCGTTATGTGCGCGGCGACAACATCGAACTGGCCGCTTTCAATGCCGATGATCGCAAGGAGCGTGAGTTTCAGATGGAGCTGGGCTACGTCGTTCAGAGCGGCCCGCTGAAGAATATCGGCCTGCTGGCGCGCAAGTCGATCTATCGCAACGACTTCCCCGCAGGCGCCGCCTTTCGCGATGAAAACCAGACGCGCTTTATTGTTCAGTACAGCTTGCCACTCTGGTAATCAGCCCGTCATCGACGGCAAAAATCGCCGTTGATGACGGATTTTTACGAATGGTAGACCTTTTTCAACAGCCTGAGCAGGTCCTGACGTTCCTGGTTATCCAGCGCCGAAGTGGAATCGAGGTCACTGTCGGCGGCGATCTGTTTCAGTTCGCGCAGCAATGTCTCGCCGCTCTTGCTGAGGAAGATGCCATACGAGCGTTTGTCTGGCTTGCAGCGAACCCGCACGGCCAGTGCACGTTCTTCGAGCTTGTTCAGCAACGGTACGACCTGGGGCGGTTCGATAGCCAGCGCCTTGGCCAGGTCTGCCTGCATAAGGCCCGGGTTTTGCTCGATGATCGCCAGCGCCGAAAACTGCGCCGGACGCAGGTCGTGGGCGGAAAGACGTCCGATCAGGTTCTGGAACAGCTTGAGCTGTGCCCGGCGCATGGCATAACCGATCAGATCATCCAGCGCAGAATCCGTTGGCAAAGCTGCTTCGGCAACCTGTGCGGAGGCCTGGCAAATGTCGGCAATGTCGGATGGCTTGGCCATTGAAAGTGCAGTCCTTTTGATGGGGTGGGTCAATCAGCCGATCAGTTTGCCGAGGTTAGCGAACGATAGCTATGGGGTATACGTCACTGTGACCAGCCTGTGCAGGCAGAGTGCCGACTTTTTGATTAATAAATATAACAGTTAATTGACATAACTATATTTGCCGTTTAGCTTTGAGCTATCGTCAAGCCAAGAACAAGAGAGTATCGCCATGAGCAAGTACGAAGGTCGCTGGGCAACCGTCAAGGTCGAAATTGAGCAAGGCATCGCGTGGGTCATACTCAATCGGCCTGAAAAGCGCAATGCCATGAGCCCGACCCTGAACCGTGAAATGATCGATGTGCTGGAAACACTCGAGCAGGATCCCGACGCAGGTGTTCTGGTGTTGACCGGTGCGGGCGAGGCCTGGACTGCCGGCATGGACCTCAAGGAGTACTTTCGTGAGGTGGACGCCGGACCGGAGATTCTTCAGGAAAAAATCCGTCGCGAGGCCTCCCAGTGGCAATGGAAGATGTTGCGCATGTACGCCAAACCGACCATCGCAATGGTCAACGGCTGGTGTTTCGGCGGGGGCTTCAGCCCGCTGGTGGCATGTGACCTGGCGATCTGCGCCGATGAAGCGACCTTCGGGCTGTCGGAAATCAACTGGGGCATTCCGCCTGGCAACCTGGTGAGCAAGGCTATGGCCGATACCGTGGGTCATCGCCAGTCGCTTTACTACATCATGACCGGCAAGACCTTCGATGGTAAGAAAGCCGCTGAAATGGGGCTCGTCAATGAGAGCGTGCCGCTGGCACAACTGCGTCAGGTGACCATCGACCTGGCCCTCAACCTGCTGGAAAAGAACCCGGTGGTACTGCGCGCCGCCAAGCACGGCTTCAAGCGCTGCCGCGAACTGACCTGGGAGCAGAACGAAGACTACCTGTATGCCAAACTCGATCAGTCACGACTGCTGGACAAGGAAGGCGGGCGCGAGCAAGGCATGAAGCAATTCCTCGACGACAAGAGCATCAAACCAGGGTTGGAAGCTTATAAGCGGTAGATGGCAGCTGCACGCGTAAGGCTTTGACTTGAGGCTTGCATTGCAAGGTTCGAGGCAGCCCTTGAACAACAATAACAAAGAGGAATGATCATGCTGGACGTGCCCCTGCTGATCGGCGGCCAGTCGTGCCCCGCCCATGATGGACGTACATTTGAACGCTGTAACCCGGTGACTGGCGAAGTGGTTTCGCGTGTGGCCGCAGCGACCCTGGAAGATGCCGATGCAGCAGTCGGGGCTGCTCAGGCTGCGTTCCCTGCCTGGGCGGCGCTGGCACCCGGCGAGCGCCGAGCGCGCCTGCTCAAGGCTGCCGAGCAGTTGCAGGCGCGCAGTGGCGAATTTATCGCTGCCGCTGGCGAAACCGGGGCGATGGCCAACTGGTATGGCTTCAACGTACAACTGGCCGCCAGCATGCTGCGCGAAGCTGCGTCGATGACCACGCAGATTACCGGTGAAGTCATTCCCTCCAATGTGCCCGGCTGCTTTGCCATGGCGCTGCGCCAACCCTGCGGCGTGGTGCTCGGCATCGCACCGTGGAATGCGCCGGTGATTCTTGCTACCCGCGCCATCGCCATGCCGCTTGCCTGCGGTAACACCGTGGTGCTCAAGGCATCGGAGCTCAGCCCTGCAGTGCATCGGCTGATCGGTCAGGTATTGCAGGATGCCGGGCTGGGCGACGGTGTCGTCAACGTGATCAGCAATGCGCCTGCCGATGCTGCGGCGATTGTCGAGCGTCTGATCGCCAACCCGGCCGTGCGTCGAGTCAATTTCACCGGTTCGACCCATGTGGGGCGTATCGTCGGTGAGCTCTCGGCACGCCATCTGAAACCGGCACTGCTTGAACTGGGCGGCAAGGCACCGTTTCTGGTGCTGGACGACGCTGATCTGGACGCGGCGGTGGAAGCGGCCGCATTTGGTGCCTATTTCAATCAGGGCCAGATCTGCATGTCCACCGAACGGTTGATCATTGATCGGAAGGTGGCGGATGCCTTTGTTGCAAAACTGAGCGCCAAGATCGAAACGTTGCGTGCCGGCAACCCGGATGACAGTGAATCGGTGCTGGGGTCGCTGGTAGACGTCGGGGCTGGCACGCGCATCAAGGCGTTGATCGATGACGCTGTGGATCTGGGCGCAACGCTGGTGATTGGCGGGCAGTTACAGGGCAGCATTCTGCAACCGACGTTGCTCGATGGCGTGACTGACACCATGCGCCTGTACCGCGAAGAGTCCTTCGGGCCGGTGGCTGTGGTGATCCGTGGCGAAGGTGACGAGGCGTTATTGCGGCTGGCCAATGATTCGGAATTCGGCCTCTCGGCGGCAATTTTCAGTCGCGACACCAGCCGTGCTCTGGCGCTTGCGCAGCGGGTCGAGTCGGGTATCTGCCACATCAACGGACCGACTGTGCACGACGAGGCGCAAATGCCCTTTGGCGGGGTCAAGTCCAGCGGGTATGGCAGTTTCGGTGGCAAGGCTTCTGTCGAGCATTTTACTCAGTTGCGCTGGGTGACCTTGCAAAACGGGCCGCGGCACTACCCGATCTGAATCCTCCGGCGCTGGCGTCACCGATGTTGCAAAAGACGGTGTCGCCAGCAAGTCAGGCATAACAATAACAAGGCTGCAGCCTGTGCTGCTACGCCCCGCCCGAACCGCTGCAAGCCGTTGGGTGTCTGCGTACCTTGATGGAGAGAACGCACGTGAGTTCCGATATCAGATCATCAACGCTGCACAGTGAAGATAGCTCACCACGCTATCGCCAGGTCTCCATCGGTCATCCGCCCATCGAGGTGCGGGAAGAGCAGGGCATTTTGCATATGCGCGCTCTGGAACCACTGGCGCAATTGCCCGATCGCTTGCTCGACCGATTGTTGTACTGGGCCAGCATCCGTCCGCAGCAAACCTTTATTGCCGCCCGCGACAGCCGTGGTGGCTGGCGCAAGGTCAGTTACGCCGACATGCTCACAGACGTGCGCGCCATCGCGCAGAGCCTTCTGGCGTATGGCCTCTCCGCCGAGCGGCCGTTGGCGCTGCTCTCGGGTAACGACATCGAGCATTTGCAGCTTGCATTGGGTGCCATGTACGCGGGGATTCCCTATTGCCCGGTATCGCCAGCGTATTCAGTCATGTCCCAGGATTTCGCCAAGCTGCGGCATGTTTGCGAAGTGGTGCAGCCAGGGCTGGTGTTTGTCAGCGAAGCCGCGCCGTTTCAGCGCGCCATTGATGCGGTCATTCCAGCGGATACGCCGATCATCACTGTACGCGGCCAACTCGCTGGCAGGCGTCCACTGAGCTTCGCCAGCCTGTTCGATCAGCCTGGCGGCCGTGAAGCCGAGGCGGCTTTTCTGGCCAGTGGTCCGGACAGTATCGCCAAGTTCCTGTTCACCTCGGGCTCGACCAAACTGCCCAAGGCCGTAGTGACCACGCAGCGCATGCTGTGTGCCAATCAGCAGATGCTGCTGCAGACATTTCCGGTGTTCGGCGAAGAGCCGCCCGTGCTGGTCGACTGGCTACCGTGGAATCACACCTTCGGCGGCAGCCATAACCTCGGTATCGTGTTGTACAACGGTGGCACGTTCTATCTGGACAACGGCAAACCGACCGTCCAGGGTTTTGCCGAAACCCTACGCAACCTTAAGGAAATCTCGCCGACGGCCTACCTGACCGTGCCCAAGGGCTGGGAAGAGCTGGTCAACGCGCTGGAGCAGGACGCCGAACTGCGTGAGCGATTCTTCTCGCGCATGAAACTGTTCTTCTTCGCCGCAGCCGGCCTGTCGCAAAGTATCTGGGATCGCCTTGACCGTGTCGCCGAGCAGCATTGTGGCGAACGGATTCGCATGATGGCGGGGTTGGGCATGACCGAGGCTGCGCCTTCCTGCACGTTCACCACCGGACCGCTGTCGATGGCTGGCTATATCGGCTTGCCTGCGCCCGGTTGCGAAGTGTGTCTGGTGCCGGTGGACGGCAAGCTGGAAGGCCGTTTCCGCGGTCCGCACATCATGCCCGGCTACTGGCGCTCGCCGCAGCAGACTGCCGACGTGTTCGACGAAAACGGTTTTTATTGCTCCGGCGATGCGATCAAGCTCGCCGATCCTGCGGCGCCCGAGCTGGGCCTGATGTTCGACGGGCGTCTTGCCGAGGACTTCAAACTGTCGTCCGGCGTGTTTGTAAGTGTCGGCCCCATGCGCAACCGCGCCGTGCTGGAAGGCTCGCCGTACGTGCAGGATGTGGTCATCACCGCGCCTGATCGTGAATGCCTGGGTGCGCTGGTGTTTCCAAGGTTGCATGAATGTCGCCAATTGGCCGGGCTGGATGCGCAGGCCTCTGATGCGCAGGTGTTGGCCAGTGCGCCGGTACGTGCGTGGTTTGGCGAATGGCTGATCCGCCTGAATCAAGGTGCGAATGGCAATGCCAGCCGTCTGGAGTGGATCGTGCTGCTTGACGAACCCGCGTCTATTGATCGTGGCGAAATCACCGATAAGGGGTCTATCAACCAGCGTGCGGTGCTGCAGTGGCGGGCAGAAATAGTCGAAGCGCTTTATCGTGATCAGTCCCCGGACAAAATCAGTGCCTAGCCGACGGCATGAGCAGCGGCGGGCAATATCTGGCGTTCAGCGACGTGGCCATTGTCGACGCAGTGCGCACGCCGTGGGTCGATCTGGGCGGCGCTCTGGGGCATATTTCACCCATCGATCTGGGTATAAAGGTCGGTCGTGAGGTTCTGGCGCGTGCTGCCATTCAGCCTGATCAGGTCGACAGTGTACTGGCTGGCTCAATGGCGCAAGCCAGTTTCGATGCGTACCTGCTGCCCCGGCATATCGGCCTCTACAGCGGCGTCGCGCAAAGCGTTCCGGCGCTGGGCGTGCAACGCATCTGCGCCACAGGTCTTGAACTGTTGCGTCAGGCCGCTCAGCATGCGAGCGAAGGCGGGCAGATGGCGCTGTGCGTTGCTGCCGAATCGATGTCGCGCAACCCGATTGCGGCCTATACCCATCGTGACGGTTTCCCGCTGGGCGGTGCCGTGCAGTTCAAGGACTTTCTCTGGGAAGCGTTGTACGACCCGGCACCGGCAATGGACATGATCGCTACGGCGGATAATCTTGCAAAACGTTACGGCTTGAGCCGTGAAGCCGTCGACGGTTATGCATTGCTCAGCCATCAGCGCGCACTGCAATCGCAGTTTGGCGGCCAATGGGCTGGCGAAATTGTGCCGGTCAACAGCCAGCGCTTTGAGCTGGAGGGGTATCAGCCGCGCGGCATCGAGTTGCCGCGCGGGGTTGAAACGGTTACGCAGGACAGCCATCCGCGAGCGACCACCCTGGCGGCGTTGTCCCGTTTGCGTGCTATTCATGCTGATGGTGTGCAGACTGCAGGCAACAGCTGTGCGGTGGTCGATGGTGCGGCAGCGGCGTTGGTGGGCAGCGCTTCGCAGTCACAAAGGCCGGTACTGGCGCACCTGCTGGCCAGTGCTGTGATTGGCGTCGCTCCGGAGTTAATGGGCATTGGCCCGACGCCTGCCATCCAGCTGTTATTGCAGCGCAGCGGGCTGGCGCTGAGCGACATTGGCCGGCTGGAAATAAACGAAGCGCAGGCGGCCCAGATGCTGGCGGTGACACAAACGCTGGAACTGGACAACGAACGACTCAACTGTCTGGGCGGTTCACTGGGCCTGGGCCACCCGCTGGCTGCCACCGGATTGCGTCTGGTCATGACTCTGGCGCGGCAATTGCGCGAAAAAAACCTGCGCTACGGGATTGCCGCCGCCTGCGTAGGCGGCGGGCAGGGTATGGCGCTGCTGATCGAGAATCCGGCATTCATTGCCCGCTGAGCCTGCCCCCCTTATCCATGACTCGAAAGCGACACTCAGCCATTTAAAGCGCTGCACTTGACGCAGGTCATCCTTTAGCGCTTGACCGAATTGAAGTGAACAGTGACTCTCGCGTCTCTCAACACTACGGAACCCGTCTATGCGTGCCCTCGCTGAGCTTTCTTTCGATTTCGTCTGGCATTTGATGTTCACGGATGACGATCAGCTCGACCAGGATCTGGCGGTGCGCTCGCTGGAAAATCTGTCTGACTACTTTTCGGCGATGTCCGACGAAGAGAAAAGAGCGTTCATCGCTGTGGCGCATGAACGCAAGGCTCGTCTTTTTGCAGTGCCCGATGCCGATGGCTACTCGCCGATGCTGCACGCCACTGAAGACCAGGCACAGTTTCTTGATCATGTGGTGTCCGGAAAATTCTTCCAGCAGTTTGAAGAGCCCGCGGCTGTTTATGCCAGCGACCGCGTGGTACCGATTCGCAGCAACTGAGCTGCCGGCTGCGGCTAGCCGCGTGCAGTTTCCGGCAACCTGGCAATCACCTTGATTTCAAAATCAAAGCCATAAAGCCAGGTGACGCCGACTCCCGTCAGGGTCGGGTTCGGCGCGTTGCCCCAGAATTCCGGGACCACCTTCCATATACGCTCGAACTTCGCTTCGGGGTCGACAATGAACACCGTCACGTCGACCACATCATCGAACGTGCAGCCAGCGGCCAGCAGAATGGCGTTGAGGTTGGTGAACGCCAGGCGCACCTGCTTTTCGAGATCCGGCTCCGGTGAGCCATCTTGGCGACTGCCCACTTGTCCAGAAACAAACAGAAAACCATTGGAACGTACCGCGGGCGAATAGCGATTGCGCTCGTAAAGCGCCTGACGACCAGCGGGGAAAACGACGTCACGGTGTGGCATGGGTGCCTCCATCAAAGGGTCGAGTGACCTGAAATCAGTGGTGAAGCCACTGTAGGGACTTGCGCCGAACCGATAAACGAGCAACCGTACTCAGCACTGTTTGGAGAACCCAAACAATCCGGCAGGCCAGCGTGACGAGACAGGCAGGGCGAGAATGGACCGTTTTGACGCGATGCAAGCGTTTGCCCGAGTGGTGGAAACAGGCAGCTTCACCAAAGCTGCCGCCACGCTGCACATGAGCAAGACCAGCGTGACGCAGCTGGTGCAGCAACTGGAGGCACGCCTGCGGGTCAGGCTGCTCAACCGCACCACACGCAAGGTCAACGTGACTGCCGACGGCGCAGCCTATTACGAGCGCGTGGTCAGGCTGCTGGCCGACATGGATGACGCGGAGACCAGCCTTTCCGACGCGACGTCGCTGCCCAGAGGTCGATTGCGCGTGGACGTGCCGAGCCCGTTTGCCAGCATGCTGTTGATGCCTGCGCTGCCTGGTTTCCATGCCCGCTATCCGGACATCCAGATCGACATGGGTGTCAGCGACCGTATTGTCGACATGATTGGCGAAAATGTTGACTGCGTCGTGCGCGGTGGTGAAATAACCGATCAGTCACTGATCGCGCGGCGGGTGGGCGACCTGCAACTGGGTGTGTACGCCGCGCCGTATTATCTAACGCGAATGGGCACGCCTGTTCACCCGCGCGAACTTGAAGATTCTGCCCATCGTATCGTTGGCTACCTGTGGGCGCGCACCAGCAAGGCGCTGCCATACGCAATGCACCGCGACGGTGAAAAGGTCCATGTGCAGGGCCGCTATGCGCTGGCGGTGGATGATGGCAATGCCTACATTGCCGCAGGTCTGGCCGGAATGGGCATTCTCTGGCTACCGGACTACATGGCCAGGCAGCATCAGGTGCGCGGCGACCTGATACCGCTGTTCAAAGACTGGCAGCTGGACAGCATGCCGATGTACGTGGCATTCCCGCCGAACCGGCATATCAGCATCAAGGTGCGTGTGTTCATTGACTGGATTACCGAGCTGATGGCCGAGCATGCGCCTGTCAGTCAGCGTCACGGAGCCGAGCAATCGTAATCTGCGCTCGCAGCATTGGCGACTTGCCATGTCAGGAATAGTGTTAAATTCTTGACCTGAGTATGAAAAGCTCAAGGCGGCGGGGATTTCATGCACTTGGGCAACATCGATTATTGGAGAACGACTTGATGACGCGTGTGCGAGTTTCGAAAGCATGTTGATTTCGATTGAACTGAAAAACTTCAAGAGTTACGAGAGTGCAAGTCTTCCGCTGGCAGCCATGACCTTTTTAATCGGTGCCAACGCTTCGGGCAAGAGCAACGTCCTTGAAGCTATTCGCTTGCTCAACTGGCTGGCCAAAGGCAGCCGTCTTGAAGACATCACACGATCAATTCAGAGTGGCGATGCGGTTGTTCGTGGGCAGGCAAATGATTTGCTGCGCGATCCTCTTGCGAGTTTCAGTTTGGGGGGCAGGTTTGAGGGCATGCCAAAGGGGTGGGGGCATTTTGAAATATCGATTGGCCTGGTAGCCGATCAGTTGGTCGTCACAGCGGAAAGCGTAGTGAAACCGGGTGAAGCGGTTCCTCTGTACCAGGTCGACGGTCGCGCCAATGACCATACCGATGAGATCAGGGTTGCCTACAACAACTTCAAACGAGGAAAAAACAAGCCTCATATTCCTTGTTCAAACCGACAAGCCATTTTCTATCAGCTCGAAACGCCAGGTCGATTTGAGTCGGCTCATCATGACTCACAGCGCATCATTCCTGCTGTTACAAAAGCCATACGTGAAACCTTGCGCAATGTGGTGTTTCTTGATCCGCGTCCTGCGCTGATGCGTGACTATGCTTATGTGAAGGACGACCTCATCAAAGAGGACGGCAGCAATCTGTCTGCGGTCCTCTACAGGATTTCTCAAGAGCCGGAACAGAAAACCAGACTGCTCGCCTTTATCAAATCCTTGCCCGAACAGGACATCACCGACATAGAGTTTATAAAGACTGATCGCAACGACGTCATGGTGAGGCTGGTGGAGTCTTTCGGACAGAAAAGCAGAACCGTGGACGCACCGCTGCTCTCTGATGGGACCCTTCGCGTTTTAGCCGTCGGCGCAACGCTTTTAACCGCTCCTGAAGGAGCGCTGGTGGTTATCGAAGAGATTGACAATGGTGTCCATCCCAGTCGTGCGGAAACCCTTGTAAGACAACTCCGAGCTACCGCTGCCGAAAGAAAGCTGCGAGTCCTGCTGACATCACACAACCCTGCTTTGATGGATGCGTTGCCTGATAGTGCGCTGGCTGATGTGGTTGCCTGCTATCGCGATCCTGAACACGGCGACAGCCGTCTGGTGCGCCTGGGAGACCTGAGTCGCTATCCGGAACTGGTCGCGCAGGGGCCATTAGGGCAACTCATGACGCGGAGGATCCTGGATCGTTTCTTGAAGGACGATACAACGGAAGATGAGCGCAAGGCACAAGCGCTGGACTGGTTGGCTGAATTGCGCCAAAACACAGATGGAGGAGCAGAATGACAGCCGTCTGCTTGATTGATACCTCTGTCTTCGTCGAAATTCTCAATGTGCCCATCAAGGCGCAACAACACATTGAAACCCTTCGTCAGTTAGAACAACGCATACTTGCTGGAGAGTCGCTGTTTTTGCCGATGGCTACGATACTCGAAACCGGCAATCATATTGGACAGAATGGAGACGGAGGCGCTCGACGTAAATGTGCAGAGCGTTTTGTCAGGCAGGTACAGGATGCATTGAAAGGGCGTTCCCCGTTCAAAGCCATCAGCTTCCTGCAAGAGGATGAAATGAGCGGTTGGTTGCGCGAGTTTCCAGAGCATGCAATGTGTGGCAGCGGGCTTGGCGATCTTTCCATCATTCATGACTGGAGACGACTCTGTTCTCTGAATCCATCGAGACGGGTTTATATCTGGTCTGAAGATGTACATCTCGGTGCGTTCGATCAACTGCCCCGGTTGTAATATCCTCAACGCCGCGCCGACAGCTGCTGCGGTGCCAGAAACGCATCGTGAAAATAGTTACGAAACGCCTGCATCGCCGGGCTCAGCTCTCGCTCGCGGTGCCAGGCCAGGCCGACGCTCATTGGCGTTACCGAGTCGGTGACAGTCAACGTTTCAATACGTTTGCCTTCCAGCGACCAGGGACGATGTACCAGGTCGGAGAGAATCGCCACGCCGCTGCCGTTGGCGACCATGCTGCGCACTGCTTCCACGGAGCTGGTGCGCACTCTGACATTAGGTCGTTGGCCGGCCAGTTCCCAGTAACGCATTGCACTTTGCTCCGCCTCATCGACGGTCAACAGGATATAGGGCTCTTGTGCCACATCGGCAAGGCTCACGGCGGCGCGCTGGCACAGCGGGTGATGGCTGGACAGCCATAGACGGCGTTCGGAGTTGAACAGCGTCTCCGAGACGATATCCGGGTGAGTGATGTTGGCTGTCAGCACCACTGCCATATCGAAGCGCCCCTGCAACAGACCCTGTTCGATGGCTTGCCTTTCGCGCTCATGAACCTCGATGGCTACATCCGGGTGCCAATGTTCCAGACGTTGCAGGTGGTGAGGCAGAAAGTAGCCAATCACGGTGTAGCTGGCGGCCAGGCGCAATACGCCGCTGGCGCGAATATCGGGTAGCGGGCTGTTCAGTGCGTCATAGACGCTGCGCAGGATCACGTAGGCGCGGTTGAGAAAATGTCGACCCGCTTCGGTCAGGCTCATGCCTTGGGCCGAGCGCTGGAACAACAGCGTGCCGAGCATGCTTTCCAGTTCCTTGATGGCCGTGGTCACCGCAGACTGGGAAATGTTCAGGTGAATGGCCGCCTGCGAGATTTGCCCGATCTCGGCCGTTGCTACGAAATAACGAACCTGGCGCAACGTCAGGGACATAAGCACTCCAATCGGCGGGTATCTGTTTTTCAGAAGATGATGTATCTGTAAATAGATCTACCCAAGGGGTGCAAGCGAATCTAACGTGTTTTGCAGGAAGCCGGATAGCTTCTTTTCCGGACTGACCCTTAACCCGATAGCCCCAGGAGCAAAAGCCATGCAGGTGGATTTCAACTCGGACATGGGTGAAAGCTTCGGCGCGTGGACCATTGGTGATGGTGTCGATAACGAATTGATGGCCTTCATCAGTTCCGCCAACGTCGCTACCGGTTTTCACGCGGGTGACCCCGGCACCATGCGCCGCACCATCGAACAGGCTAAACAGCTGGGCGTTGCCATTGGCGCGCACCCAGGGTTCCGCGATCTGGTCGGCTTCGGGCGGAGGCACATCAACGCAGCGCCGCAGGAGCTGGTCGATGACATGCTCTACCAACTGGGTGCATTACGTGAGCTGGCCCGGGTTCAGGGCGTGGCATTGCAGCATTTCAAACCTCATGGGGCGTTGTATATGCACCTCGCCCGGGATGAAGCCGCTGCCCGTCTACTGGTGGAAAACCTTCAGCGCCTGGAGCCCGAATTACTGCTTTACTGCATGCCCGGTTCGGTTATCTGCAAGATCGCTCAGGAGCTCGGTCAGCCGGTGATTCGCGAGTTCTACGCTGATCGCGACTACGACCTTAGCGGTTCCATCGTCTTCACCCGTAATGTGCGCGCGCATGACCCGGCCGAGGTCGCGGCACGCGTGGTTCGGGCGTGCCAGCAAGGTCTGGTGCGCACCGTCGAGGGCGAGGACCTGAGCATCGAATTCGATTCGATCTGCTTGCACAGCGACACGCCGGGCGCTCTGGCCCTTGCCGAAGCGACCCGCAAGGCGCTGGACGCTGCCGGAATCACGGTGCGTAAGCCGCGCTGAGTCAAATGGCATCGTGTGCACAGACACACGAGCTACGTTACTGATATTTGCCTGCCGTTCTACAACAAATTCAACAAGGAACAGACATGGCTGATCCGATTCGCTACAGCTTTGGCGCTGATGAACACCTGTTCGCGGAAGTCAGCGAGAGTATGTCGCTGGAGGCATTTTTCAAAGGGCTGGCGGTGACCCGTGCAGTCGAGCGTCTGGAACTGGACGGTGTACTGGACGTATGCCTGGCCAACGCGTCGTTCCAGATCCGCTTCGACCCGGACCGTATCGCACCGCATGCCTTGCTCGAAGCGGTGAGAGCTGCCGAGGTCGATGCGGTGGCCGAACGTACGCTGCAAACCCGTATCATCGAGATTCCGGTGCTCTACAACGATCCCTGGACCCATGAAACCCTGATGCGTTTTCGTGACCGCCACCAGGACCCGGGTTCGACGGACCTGGAATACGCTGCGCGCATCAATAACCTGGCGGATGTCGATGCCTTTATTGCGGCTCATAGCGGCGCGCCGTGGTTCGTCTCGATGGTCGGTTTTGTGGCCGGTCTGCCGTTCATGTTTCAGATGGTCGAACGCGAGCGCCAACTGCAAGTGCCCAAATACCTGCGGCCACGTACCGATACACCCAAGCTTACGCTAGGTCACGGTGGCTGCTTCGGCTGCATCTATTCGGTGCGCGGAGCGGGTGGCTACCAGATGTTCGGCGTTACGCCCGCTCCGATCTACGATCCGCAGCAGGGGCTGGCTTATCTGAAAGAGCACATGGTGTTTTTCCGGCCAGGCGACATCGTCCAGTTCAAACCGGTTGATCGGGACACCTATGATATGGCCGTTGCAGAGGTTGAAGCCGGACGCTTCGATTTGCGGATTCGTCCGGTCAAGTTTTCCCTGGATGCCTTTCTGGCTGATCCCGCTGGTTATCCCAAGTCGTTGCAGGAGGTGCTGGCATGATCAAGGTGCTCAAACCCGGTCTGGCGACCTCGGTGCAGGATCTTGGCCGCGAAGGCTATTACCACCTGGGCATTCCGCCCTCGGGTGCGCTGGACCAGTATGCGCTCAGCGCTGCCAATCAACTGGTCGGCAACCCACCCGGTGCCGCCGGGCTTGAATGCACATTGCTGGGGCCGGAGCTGGAGTTTCAGTGCGATACATTGGCCGCTGTCTGTGGCGCGCACATGACGGCGCGCCTCGACGGTGTGGAAATGCACCACGACACTGCCTTTGCGGTAAAGGCCGGACAGGTGCTGCGTTTCGACTTCCCCAAGGACGGCGCGCGCACCTATCTGGCGGTTGCCGGGGGGATTGATGTGCCGCTGGTGTTGGGCAGTCGGTCGACTTACACGCTGGGTGCGCTTGGCGGCTTTCAGGGCCGCCGACTGATGGCTGATGATCAGTTGCCGATAGGTATTCCTGGCGGCAAAGGCCGGGCCGGGGCGAGCCTGCCGATGGCTTTGCGACAGTCTTTGGGCGGGGAAGTGTATCTGCGTGTGGTGCCTGGCCTGTATTACGAGCGTCTGACCGAATTCGCAGCCACCAGCTTTTTCTCCGAGTCCTGGAGCGTAGGCTCGGAAGCCGACCGCATCGGTTATCGCTTCAAGGGCGGCAGGGCGTTGACGTTCCAGCCCAGGGAGCAGCCTTTCGGGGCAGGCTCCGATCCATCGAATATCGTCGACAGCTGCTACCCGATCGGCTCGATTCAGGTGCCTGCCGGGCTTGAGCCCATTGTCTTGCACCGTGACGCGGTGTTCGGCGGAGGCTACGCGATGATCGGTACGGTGATCAGTGCCGACCTCGACCTGATCGGTCAGATGCAACCCAACCAGAAAGCGCGATTCGTGGCGGTAACGCTGGAGGAGGCTCTCGAAGCGCGAAAGTCGTACAAAAAGAAGCTGGCGTGCCTGAGCAAACTGTTTCCTTCATAGAAGCGGTCAAAGAGCCTGCAGTTGCTCAAGCATTTTCGTACGGCACACATCGAGTATTTCGTCTGCCAGTGGCGAGTCGTTCGGGCAACTGCGCGATAGCAGCAGCGCGCCCAGTGCATGGGCAAACATATCGATGGTGTTTGCCCGCGCCTGTTTCCATTCGTTGTCGCCAGGAGACGTGCCTGCCGGAGCCAGGGCGGCAAGCATGCTCTCTATGCCCTCGGCAAAGGTTACCTTGACGTCGTCTGACTGACGTGCAGCATCAGCACTGAGTGCGGCTATCGTGCAGCCTGTGCCTGGGTTATCCCGGTGCTCTCTGGACAGGTAGTACTCGATGAACTGCGCAGGATCGACGTCTTTCGATTGCTCCACGGTGCGCGAGATGGCACAGGCAGCCGATTCGGCCATCAGATCGGACTTGGAGCCGAAATGCTTGTAGAACCCGCCGTGGGTAAAACCCGCTGCGGCCATCAAGTCTGCCACCCCGACACCGTCAAAGCCGTGCTCGCGAAACTGGATGGATGCCGTCTCGACAATGTGTGCCCGGTTGGCCTGGGCCTGCGCCTTGGTGACTCTCATGTGAGTTGCCTCTCTTGCCTGCTTGGTTTTTACCCGTCCGGGTTCGGCAGGGCGTGAATATAGCATTGATGCTGACCATCATCAAAATGATTGACAGTTAAGATGCTGATCGTAATCATAACCGCTCAAAGCTGACTGTTAGCTGTCCACCTTGTTTCTCGGCAACAGGATCGCGCCACGGGCGATCCTCAATCGGCAGGAGCAAAACCATGAAATACAGAACGTTTGGCAAAACCGGGCTCAATGTTTCGCAACTGGCGCTGGGCACAGGAAACTTCGGCACGGGCTGGGGCTACGGCGCAGACCCGGTTGCCAGCAAGGCAATTTTCAACGCCTATGCAGAGGCGGGTGGCAACTTCATCGATACTGCAGACATATATCAGTTCGGTCAGTCCGAAGAGTTACTCGGTACGCTGCTGGAAGGCCGACGCGATGATTTCGTGCTGGCGACCAAATTTACCAACGGTGCCTCGGCCAATCCCGGCCGACTGGCCATCGGCAACAATCGCAAGGCAATGGTCAGCTCGGTGGAAGCAAGTCTCAAACGCTTGAAGACGGATCGCATCGACATCTATTGGGCGCACCATCCAGACGCTGTTACACCCATCGAGGAAATTGTCAGAGGGTTTGAAGATCTGGCGCGTGCAGGGAAAATCCTATACGCAGGCCTGTCCAATTTCCCTGCATGGCTGCTTGCTCGCGCGGTTACGCTGGCCGAAATCAGCCGTGCATTACCGATTGCAGCCGCTCAGTTCGAGCACAGCCTGGTGCATCGCGAGCCTGAGGCTGATCTTTATTCAGGCTTCTTACGCGCTTGGCCTTGGCGTCGTCACCTGGTCACCTCTGGGGGGTGGCATGCTGACCGGCAAATATCGCAAAGGGGAGAGCGGGCGCGCTGAGGGGTTTGGCGGCAAGGTATTCCAGCCTGAGAACTCGGCGCAGCGCACACGGATTCTCGATACTGTTCTGGAGGTTGCCGGTGAGCTTGGTGTCAGCGCGGGTCAGGTAGCCATTGCCTGGGCAGGTTCGCACGGTGCTGTTCCTATCATCGGGCCTCGTTCGCACGAGCAGATTGCCGATAATCTGGGCGCCTTGTCGCTGACGCTGACTGACGAACAGATTCAACGCCTGGATGCGGTCAGCAGTCTGGATCCCTCCGCTGGGCCAAGGTCGGCGGCTGATTGGTCGGATGAGACTCGTGCAAGGGGAGTGGCCTGAGTTGTTATTGGCCTGACTCGGATATTTGTTTATAGCCGCCAAATGAGCGGCTGGAGTCCTTCCAGGCGCAGCGTTGCCGCATGAGCGTGGTGCTTGCGTGTCTTGGCAAAGGCGGTGATCTTCGCCTCGGCGTTGAAAGTGTTAGCGTATTCCCCGCGTTTTTCTTTGTAATGAGAAAGACCAAAATACTCGCAGTCTTGTCCATCCATCGTCCTTGAGCCACGTAGAGTGATGAACGTCATCACCTTCCGTGCGCACAGCCCGTATTACTGAATACCGATGAGCAGCCCTGGCTGTCCCATCAGGAGAGCACCATGCATCGAAAATCAATTTGCGCAGCACTGGCCATCCTGTCCGCCGCCACACTCACCACCTCACTGGCCTACGGCGCGACCATCACCGGGCTCCCTGCAAGCGCCCCTGCCGACAGGTCGGTAGGCAAGCTTGAACAGGTGCATGCCTTTTACGATGCGATGCCTACCGGTGTGACAGTCACTGAAACCGGGCGAATCTTCGTCAACTTCCCTCGTTGGGGCGACAAGGTGCCTTTTACGGTGGGCGAGATTCGTGAAGGCAAAGTTGTTGCCTACCCGGATCTGGCGGTCAACCACGAGAATCCGAAGGACCCCGGCGACGGACTGATCAGCGTGCAGAGTGTGGTGGCTGACGGCAAAGGACGCGTCTGGCTTCTGGACACTGCCGCACCGCAGTTTGCTGCTCCGCGTCCGGGGGTGCCAAGCTGGTTGCGGTAGACCTGGCCACCAACCGAATCGTCAATCGGCTGGTGTTTCCCGATAACGTCATATTGCCCAGCACTTATGTCAACGACATGCGCTTCGACTTTCGCAAAGGATCGCAGGGGACTGTCTATGTGACTGACTCTTCGGTAAGCGGTCCGGGTGCAATCATTGTCATGGACATTGCCAGTGGGCATGCCGTACGGCGCCTGAGCGGCGCGAAGTCGACGTCTGCCGACCCGGCTTTCGTGCCCGTGGTCGAGGGCGTGCCGGTGCTGGGTGATGGCCCGGACGGATCGCGCAAACCGGTTCACGTAGCCGCAGACGGCATTGCGCTGTCGGCCGATGGCAAAACGCTTTATTTCTCGCCACTGTCCAGCCGCCACCTGTACTCCGTCGCGACCGAGCTGTTGAACGACAGCGGTGTAAGTGAGCAGCAACTGGCCGCGGCTGTTCAGGACCTCGGTGAAAAGGGCGCCTCCGATGGTCTTGAGGCTGATGCAGACGGTGCTGTATATGCAGGTGACTACGAGCACAATGCAATTCGCAAACGCCTGCCGAGCGGTGTATGGCAAACCGTGGCGCACGATCCTCGCATGCTGTGGCCTGATACGTTGTCTATCGGTCCGGATGGCTACCTGTATTTCATCGTCAACCAATTGCACCGTCAGGCCGGTTTCAATTCGGGCCACGACAAGCGTGCCAAACCTTATAGCCTGCTACGCGTGAAAGTCGACGCTGCGCCTGCCCCCACTCATTGATCGAATTGAATACCGGAGCATTGATAATGAATACACCTGCAAAGCCGTTGGCCTTGATCGCCGTTCTGAAAGCCGTTGTGGGCAAAGAGTCCGCATTGAAAGAAGCATTATCAGCACTGGTGGAACCGTCCCGATCAGAGTCGGGCAATATCGAGTACACACTGTTCGAAGCGCGCGATGAGCACGGCACGTTTTACATGCGTGAATGCTTCAAGGATCAGGCGGCACTGGATGCGCACGTTGCCACGCCGCATTACCAACAGTTTGCAGCTGCAAGCGGCGAGTGGCTGGCAGAGCCACCGCAGCTGATATTTCTGGATCAGGTGTCTGGCTGAGTTCATTCATCTCTCAAGAGAAATGTATCTGCCGATACATTTCTCTGCCGGCTTCACTTGAAGCGGTTAGTACTGTCCAAGCACCGATGCGTTGTATTGCTTCAGAAGTTGATCGTACTGCTGCTCTACCGTCAGCAGACTCTTGTTCAATTGGTCAACATCGGCATGAGCGGCCCACTGCCGTTGCAAGGTGTCCAGAGCTGATAGCCAGTTCTGTGCGGGCGTCTTGATCACAAGCCATATCGGGCGTTTCCCATTGGCAGACTTGAGGTTGGGCATATTTTTGAAATAGCGCTCGGCATCCAGCCATGCGTTAGCCAGTTCGGTGTGCAAGGCTTCAAGCGCGTCCGGGTTCAGGCGAACGTTATCTGCGTTCTGGTTCAGGTAATTGATCGTTTGCCGGGCGAGGATCATGAAGTTGAGCGTGTGCCAGTGCTGATCGTGGCCAAGGTGATCGTCAATGGCCACGAGCTGTTCGCTGCGTGCCAGAAATTGAGGTTCCTCGAAGCGTTTTCGAACGGCAAGACTGCGCTGCTGCAGTTGTTGTATCCCTTGAGTAATGTCTGCATCCAGCTGCCGGGCAAGTTTGACATCGGGGCGTGGTTGATTGTAGAGCGCCTCGGCATCAAACGTTTTTTCACGCAGTGCGTCGAGCGTCTCGCTGTACTCGGTTACGGCAATGACCAGCGGATCTGACTTGGGGTAGAGCAGTTGTGGGTAACGGATACGGCAGGCCAAACTCTTATTGATTGCGATGGAACGACTGCTCTCACCCATTGCAAAGCTTTGGATGAACGGCCCCACACCCTCGCTGCCATCAATCAGCGCCTGATAGTGCTTGCGATAATCAGCATAGCGTTCAAGCAGAAGAGCATCGTCAAATACCAGGCACGCTGCCGCGTCCCGCATCATTGAAGTATCTGCAATCGTGTCTGTCGGAATGCGGTGGGTGCTGGTCAATCTGTGATGCGCCCAGACGATGGTCGCGAAAACACAAATAGCGGCGATGAACGCTCGATTACTGATCATGGCCAGCCTCCAGAGCAGATGCGGGCGCATACCACTGGTCCCGCGAGGGCGGGTGACAGGGCTGGTTTGTTTCAAGCAGGGCTGCGCAAAGGCGCTTCGGCCACGCCTGCAGACCTTGACCTTCTTGCACCGGCCGGTAGTTGATGACAGTGCCGGAGATGAACAGCAACGAGACTGTCAGGCCCATCACCACAATACCAATCATAAATTCTCTGGCCGGCGAGCCTGGAGCGATTGAAAATGTCCGCTTGAGCCCTTCCGGCCAGGCAATGCGAGTGCCGGCAGCAGCCACGGTGAGTATTGCGGAGTAAATCAGTAACGCTTTCCATCCCCCGATCAGCCAGGCGGGTACTGCGGGCGCCCAGCTTACGGTGCTTTCTCGCAGCAAAAGCGGCACCGGGCGGCGCAGTGTGAGCCAGCGACCAAAGCGCTTGGTGAGTCGCTCATCAAGGCGCCAGGCAAAAACGCCGAGCGTCTGGCCGCCTACGTAAAGCAAACCCGCCATCAGGCCAAGTGCGCCAATAATCAGCAACAGGGCGATCATTGTTTCGCCCGGATCACTTCCCAGTCGGTAATAACTGTCCCATGCCGTCATGGACGCTGCGCCAACGATTGCAAACGGCAATGCCCAAAACGATGTATGTCGGCGCAACGGTCGCCAGAAGTACACGTTTTCGCCGGGCACATGGCTGGCCAAATCCGGGTAATGTCGCGCCACTGTGTTGGCCAGCGACTCACAGGCTTGCCAGTCGGCAGGGGTGAAGCGGATGGTCATTGACACGCGAGCGTCATCGCTCATGGGCAGGAACAGCAGGCGGGCTGCACGTGAGCCTGTACTGTCGATTTTCTGCGTGGCAAGACGCTGCAGCTCTTCGAGAAACAAGGCCTGACGACTGCGTGCCAACAGCCGACTCCAGAAGGGTTCCGGGCAAAAAGTGCGACCGTCGGTTTTCTTCCAGCCTTGCCACTCGCACACGGCATCAAAAATAGGGCTGGACCAGACTTCAGCGTGGGCCAGTAACCCAGCGAGGTATTTGTTAAGCCATATACGCCGGTCGAGAGTCTGCATCCAGGCAGCCTGGTCAAGATGCAGGTACAGACTGGAGAAGGATTCGGCATTGCTGCTGTTCAGCGCCTCTGCCAGCTTCTGTTCGGTATTGCGTGACAGATTGTTCAGAACAGTTTGCGTCGCCCGCAAGGACAGGTCGATGCGTTGCCAGGCACTTAGCCACTGAAAAAGCTCGACTGCGCGCTCGGTCAGCTCGCAGACATCGGGAGCATCCGTCTGGCAATATTCCAGCATGCCTACTTCGAACGCCTGCTCACACTGTGTAGCTCGGGCGTGTTCCAGTCGCTGGTCCAGATTCTTCGCAGTGACACCTTCAAGCAGCAGGTCAGCCCTGCGGCGTTGAAGATCTGAGGCGCTGGAAGACTGAGCTGGCGACGGCATTTCGGGAGTCGGCGCAAGCAATGGGCCTTGCTGTTCCACCGGCTCTTCTTGAGTTTCGGCAGCCCAGCTTAGCGCTTGCTCATAGGCATCACGCAACCGCTGAAAACCAGCCGGATCTTCGTCCGGGCGGTTCTGTTTGAGCAGTACAGCGTAACGGCGCTTGATACTGCGAATATCAGAAGGAGCGTCCAGCCCCAGAATAGACCAGCAATTCACTGCATTGCGCTCAGGTCTGTACCTGCAACCATGGGGTCACGAACTCCTTGTATACCAAGACAGGAATGCAGAAGCGTCCGGGCAAGATGCCCGGACGTGAAAAATAACGGCGGGGGAGTTTAACAGGTGCTCAGACAGCAGACGCTACTTCCATCTGCTGTTTTCGCAGGATCAGAAAATATTGATCGGATAGCTGACAATGATCCGGTGCTCGTCGGCATCACGCTGACTGGCAAACTCGGTACGAAGTTGTGCATGACGCAGTGCAACGCTGAGGTTTTTCGCCGGGCCGGACTGCACCACGTAACTCAGGGTAACGTTGCGTTCCCATTCCTTCTTGTCGCCGTCGGACGTCTGGATGTTCGAACCGCTTTCATACATGGCCAGGAAGTTCAGCCCGGGAACGCCAAGCCTGGCGAAGTCATAGCCGTAACGGACCTGCCAGGTGCGTTCTCCGGCGCGCTGGAACTTGCCGATCATGGATTCGGTCATGAAGTAAGCAGTTGATCCATCGCCCTGATTCAACCATACCGCGTCGCTGTCGCCGGTCACTGCCTGATAACCGGCAGCAAAGGTATGACCGTTGATGAGGTAGGTGAACTGGGCGCTGGACAGGCGGCTGTCGACTTCACCCTTGGTAACGCCGTTGCCGTAATAACCCACCGTGTAGAACGCCGGATCGTGACCGTTTGCACCGTCCGAGCGGTTGTCGAAGTGGCGCAGGTCGGTGCGCAGGGTGCCCGGACCGAGTTGCATGTCGTATTTCAGTCCGAGAAAGTTCTGTTTGTAGAAGTTTTCCAGGTTGCCGTAGTAATACTGCAAGGTCAGGTCTTTGGTCGGTTTGTAATCGACGCCTGCGTAGTAGAACTTGTTGACGAATTCGCCGGTCAGCGGGTTATTGGCACCCGGAATCGACATGCCCATCTGGTTGGTCGAACCGCGGCCCATTACATGTTCCAGTTGCCCGGCAGTGAAGGTGAAATCACTCAGGTCTTTCGACTGGATCTGCCCGCCGCGAAAAGTCTGTTGCAGCATGCGATCAGTGGACATGACCACCGGAAGCATCGGCACCAGCGTGCCGTACTTCAACTCGGTTTTTGAAACGCGTGCCTTGAGCGTCGCGCCCAGGCTGCTGAACTCATCGACCGCGCGGCCGTCACTGTCAGTCGGGAATATGTTGCCATTGAATGCGGTACTTTGCGGGTTGTAGTGGCGGCCCTTGCCCGAGTCCAGACGAATGCCCAACTGGCCCAGCGCATCGACACCAAAGCCGACGGTGCCGGGCGTGTAGCCGGACTGGTAGTTGAGCATGAAGCCCTGGCCCCACTCCTGCGTGTAGTTCGGGTCAGCAGCACCGCTGCGGTTGTCTGCGTTGCTGAAGAAGTTGCGCGCCAGAATGCTGGCCTTGCTGTCTTCCAGAAAACCTTCGCCGAAGCTCTGCTGCGCGATCAGCAGGCCACAAAAGCCCGCAACGAAAGGGGTGGCGCGATTGATACGCTCCATCGGGTTCATCCTCATGCTGTCATTAAGTGTTGTGAGAGGCAGGGTCGGGCGGCAGTCAGGTTTCTTGTTGTTTTAAGAGGCGTGTTTTGCAGCTGAATCCGTTTCAGGTGTCGTTGTGTGAGGCGCTTGATACAGCGTGACGCGAGGTAAGCGGTAAAGAACCACCAGTGCGAGTACGCCCAGTGCGGCGCAGATCAACAGCCCTGTACCGACTGCATGGGCGAGGGCAGTGCGAGCCAGCTGCAACGTGGTGTCGATATCTTTGGGCGTGTGCTGCAGCAAGACCTGAGGGTCGGCCAGACGCGCTATTGCCTGCATCTGGCCTGCCGCTGACAGCGCATGTTGCAGATTGGCGACGTACAGCAACTTGACCAGCACACCCATGGCCGCGGTGCCCAGCAAGCCGCCAACCAGTCGCAACGATTGAGTGAGTGCTGTGGCGATACCGAGAAACTGCCGCTCGGCAAGCGTCTGGGTGAATACGGTGAGGTTGAGCAGAATGAATCCAAGCCCCAACCCCGCCAGCAGAATCAGTCCCAGCAAGGTCGTGAACCCGGCGTGCAGTCCGACCAGTGCCAAGGCTATGCAGGCAATCGACAGGGCAATGAATCCGCCAATCGGTAACCAGTTGGGGTTTGCCAGACGCGTGACGATGCGACTGTTGACGATTGCGCCCAAAGTGATACTCAGGGCCAGCGGTGTGAGCAGCAGCCCGGCGTCCTGCGGCGAGTAACCGTAGCTGCCCTGCAACAGCAGAGGCAGGTAAAACAGCAGGGTGAACATGATCGCACCGGCCAGCAGCGACATGATGAACAGCAGTCGGATGCTGCGATTGGCAAACAGCCCGGCGGGCAGCAAGGCGAACGCGCAACGGCGCTCTCTGAACCAAAGTCCGGTCAAGGCAATAACAGTGATAGCGCCGCACAGCAGGCTGATCGCCAGAGAGCGCTGACCGAGCCATTCAACGAACAATTGCAGGCTGCCCAGGCTCAGGACAATCAACACTGCGCCGATCCAGTCGAGCCTGATCGCACCGGCTGTTGGCGGGCGATACCAGGGTAAAAAGCGCCAGGCAAAAAACAACGCAATCACGCCCAGCGGCAGGTTCAGCCAGAACACCGAACGCCAGCCGAACTCGCCGGACAGGTAACCGCCCAACCCTGGGCCGATGGCATTGACCACGCTGAACATCGCACTCAGCAGAACCTGCCAGCGCAGCCGCTGACGGGTGTCGGGAAACAGCTCCGGCACACAGGCAAATGCCGTACCGATCAGCATCCCGCCACCGACGCCTTGCAGGGCCCGGCCAATGACCAGCACCAGCATGCTGTCGGCCAGCGCGCAGACCAGCGAAGCAACGGTGAAAATGACCGTAGCGGCCAGCACGAACGGTTTACGCCCGTAGAAATCGCCCAGTCGGCCAAAGATCGGAATGGTCACAATGGACGCCAGCAGGTAGCCGGTGGCGACCCAGGCATACAGCTCGAAACCATCGAGTTCCGCGACGATGCTTGGCAATGCGTTGCCGATCACTGTCTGGTCGAGTGCGGACAGCATCAGCACCAGGGAAATGCCGAGCATGGCCAGCAGGGCCTGTTTGAAGGTCAGGGCCGGGTGGCTCGGCGTGGTCATGGCCAGGCGCTCAGCGCAACGCAGCGACAGCAGTCGCAATGCGTGTGCAACCGGTTTCAAGGGTTTCGAGGGCTGTCGCCGTAGACATCCGGAAGAACGGTGCCAGGCCATACGCGGTGCCTGCTACAACCGCAACACCCTGACTTTCCAGCAGGTACAGAACCACATCGGTGTCGGCTTCCAGTACCGAGCCTGACGGGGTGGTTTTGCCGATCAGCGCTGCGCAATTGACGTAGAGATAAAACGCGCCTTGTGGCTGGATGCAACTCAGGCCGTCAATTGCGTTGATCAACTCCAGGCAGCGGTCGCGGCGCTGTTTGTAGACCTTGACGCTCTCGCCGACAAACGACTGGTCGCCATTGAGGGCCGCCACTGCGGCGGCCTGGCTCACCGAGCAGGCGTTGCTGGTGGATTGCGACTGCAGGGTAGCCATCGCGTTGATGATATCGCTGGGGCCTGCGGCATAGCCGATGCGCCAACCGGTCATGGCGTAGGTTTTTGATACACCATTGATGATCAGCACACGCTCGCGCAGGGCGGGTTCGACATTCAGCAGATGGCTGAGCGGGGTGTCGTCATAGCGAATGTGTTCGTAAATATCATCGGTCATGACCAGCACGTCCGGGTAGTCGAGCAGCACGTCGGCCAGTGCCCGCCATTCAGTTGCGCTGTAGGTCGCGCCGGTCGGGTTGCTCGGCGAATTGAGCAGCAGCCAGCGGGTACGCGGCGTGATTGCGTGGCGTAGTTGCTCGGCGGTGAGCTTGAACTGATTGTCTTCGGGGCACGGTAAGGTCACCGGGCGACCATCGCAGGCCAGCACCATGTCCGGGTACGACACCCAGTACGGCGCGGGGATCAGCACTTCGTCGTCAATGCCCAGGGTCGCTGCGAAGGCATTGAAGATCGCAGCCTTGGCACCGCTGGTGACTACGATCTGGCCGGGGGCATAGGTCAGGCCGTTTTCGCGCTGGAGTTTGGTGGCAATCGCGTCGCGCAGCGCTGCAGTACCCGCATTGAGCGTGTAGCGGGTTTCACCGTTTTCGATGGCGGCAGAGGCGGCCTGACGAATGTGGGCAGGCGTATCGAAGTCGGGTTCGCCAACCACCAGATTGATGATCGACTTGCCTGCGCGCCGCAGTTCATTGGCCCGATCGGCAGCAGCGCTGCTGGGCGATGGTTTGATGCGGAGCACGCGGGCAGCGATGCGAGATGCGGTCACGTTGGCATTCCTCGTTGATGGCCTTGACGGGGAATACGTTACGAGCCTGCAGACGGCAGGCCATAAGACGAGTTTGTTCTGGGTTGATAGGCAGCGCTTATGACCGCAGATGAACCAATGCTGCACCAAAAGCGGGCGAGCAATGCCTGCGGGGGCATCCATGCGTTGCAATCACGCTCGGCAGTTTCTGACATAGCAATTGCTTATGTCTGGTTTTTTCAGAGCTGGCCTGTGTCTTGCTGAGGCATCGGGGTCGTGACTCTGGAGTGCAGCACCTTGAACCTTCGCCGCTTGAAATACTTTGTGAAAATTGTCGACATCGGCAGCCTGACCCAGGCCGCCGATGTACTGCACATCGCGCAACCTGCGTTAAGCCAGCAACTGGTGACGCTGGAAGCCGAGTTGCAGCAGCAGTTGCTGATCCGCACCAAGCGCGGCGTTACCCCGACCGAGGCGGGCAAGGTTTTGTATGGCCATGCTCAGGTCATACTGCGTCAGTGTGAGCAGGCGCAAAGTGATGTCAACGCCAGCGGCCTGGCGTTGTCGGGGCCGGTGTCGGTAGGGCTGGCCCCGGGCACTGCTGCGTCAACCTTGTCGCTGCCGTTGCTGAAACGGGTGCGCGAGCGTCATCCGGGTATTCTCCTGTACCTCAACGAGAACTTTGGCACCACGCTGAGCGAACTGATCATGAACGGGCGCATGGACATGGCCGTTCTTTATGGCGGACGTGAGGTGCATGGCCTCAGTTTTGTGCCGTTGATTCGCGAGCAACTGTATCTGGTCAGCGCCCAGGACACGCTTCAGGGCTGTGAGGAAATAGCCCTCGCCGAGCTGGCCGATATCGACCTGCTGTTACCGCGCACCTACAACACCATCCGCCGTCTGGTGGATGAGGCATTTGTGCGCATCGAGCGCAGTGCCCGGGTGGTTGCAGAAGTCGAATCATCGACGACTCTGGCTGCCGCAGTAGCGGATCGATTCGGCTCGACCATTCTTCCCGAGTCTGCTGCGCGGGTGCTGGCCGATACGCATGCGGTCAATCTGAGCCGGATCGCCGAACCCGAGATCGAAGCGCCGCTGGCCCTGTGCCTGTCAGGCCACTTGCCGCTTTCGGTTCCGGCCCAGGCAGTCAAGGCCATCCTACTGGAACTGGTCGCAGAGATGCGCGGCAATCGCCGTACAGAGTAACCCCGGCGTCATAAGGGGCGCTTATCACCCCACAGTCAAACCGTCTTGGCGGTCAAAAATCGCTCTCGTTACATTGCCCTCAGCCACATTTCTTTTGCCAGGCAAGGGCTCTTGCATGAAACCGGAACGTATCAAAGCACTTATCGACCTGATGGCCGAATCAGACCTGAGTGAACTCAGCCTGTCTGAAGGCGATACGCAGTTGCGCTTGCTGCGTGAGTCGGTCGAGGCCGCCAGCGGCGTCAGTCCATCTGCATCAACGTCGCTGAAAGCGCCTGCAACCGATGCTGCTGCTTCCTCTCAGGCAAGTGCAACTGCCAATGCGCAAGAGGCTCAGGCCTGCGCCTCGCTGTATGGGGTCTTGCACCTGACCCCGGCGCCCGACCAGCCGCCCTTCGTTGAAGTCGGCACGTCAGTCGACGTGGGACAGACCCTGGCAGTGGTTGAAGCCATGAAGATGTTTCATCCGGTGACGGCTGAAAAGGCAGGGGTCGTGACCGCCATTCTGGTTGCCAACGGCGAAGAGGTTCAGGCCGGACAAGCGCTTTTCAGCATCGGCTGAAGGTCTTGGGTGGCCGTGCGGCTGCCTTCCGGGTTCACAGATCAGGGGTTTTTGATGTTCGATAAAGTGTTGATCGCCAACCGCGGCGAAATTGCCCTGCGCATCCAGCGCGCCTGCAAAGGCCTGGGCCTGAGTACGGTTGCGGTCTATTCCGAAGCGGATCGCGATGCCAGCTATGTACGGCAGGCCGATGAGTCACTGTGCATAGGCCCGGCCGCGCAGGGGCAGAGTTATCTGAATCAGGCTGCCGTTCTTTACGCTGCGCAGTTGACCGGTGCTCAGGCGATCCATCCCGGTTACGGGTTTCTGTCTGAAAACGCCGCGTTCGCCGAGCGCATCGAACAGGCTGGCCTGACTTTCATCGGCCCCAGTGCCGCCTGCATTCGGGTGATGGGCGACAAGGTCGCGGCCAAGCGGGCAATGCGTGAGGCTGGCGTGCCGTGCGTGCCAGGCCCGGACACCAGCATGCCTGCCGATCCGCAAGGTATCCTGAAGATTGCCCGTGACATTGGTTACCCGGTCATCGTCAAGGCCGCTGGCGGTGGCGGCGGGCGGGGCATGCGCGTGGTTCAGGAAGAGCAGCAATTGCTCGATGCAATTGCGCTGACCAGCGAAGAAGCCCGCCGGGCCTTCGGCAATCCCGAGTTGTATATCGAGAAGTTTCTGGGCCAGCCGCGCCATGTCGAGATTCAGGTGCTGTGCGATGCCTATGGCAATGCCGTCTGGCTTGGCTCGCGGGATTGCTCGATGCAGCGCCGCCACCAGAAGGTGCTTGAAGAGGCTCCTGCACCGGGCATCGACCCGGAATTGATGGCCAGGGTGGGCGAACGTTGCGCACTGGCCTGCCGGCAGATCGGTTACCAGGGCGTAGGCACGTTCGAATTCCTGTTTGAAAACGATGAGTTCTATTTCATCGAAATGAATACTCGCCTGCAGGTCGAGCACCCGGTCACGGAAATGACTTCCGGAATCGACATCGTTCAGCAGCAGATTCGCATGGCGATGGGTGAGCGCCTGAGTTTCAGCCAGGCCGACGTCAGCGTGTCGGGCCATTCTCTGGAATGCCGGATCAACGCCGAGGACCCGCGCAGCTTCATGCCTACGCCGGGGCAAGTCACCCGCTGGGAGATTCCTGGTGGTTTTGGCGTACGGGTCGACTCGCATGTGAGCCACGGTTATCGCGTTCCGCCTTATTACGATTCGATGGTGGCGAAGGTCATCACTCACGGCGCCAGTCGCGATGAGGCCCTGGCACGTATGCGCCTGGCACTGAGCGAAATGCACGTTGAGGGAATCTCTACCAACATCGCGCTGCATCGCGACATTTTGCAGGACCCGGTGTTCTGCAAGGGTGGCATGGACATTCACCACCTGGAGCGCTGGTTACAGACAAGGAGCCACCCATGACCCTCCAGCAGTTGCCGCCACGAATCACTTTGCTGGGAACCACCGCCTTGCTGTTCGAAGCACCCGGCGAGCTTGAGCTGGCAGCGCAGCAACGCATATGGGCGCTGGCCAGCCTGAGCAAGGACTGGCCGCAGGTGCGCGAATCGGTGCCGGGCATGAACAACCTGATGCTGACCTTCGCAGCGCCGCCACGCGACCTGACCGGCTTGAAAACCCGCTTGCTGGAGGCCTGGGAGCAATGCCAGCCGCTGCCGTTGCAAGGCCGGATCATCGAGTTGCCGGTGGTGTATGGCGGTGACGGCGGACCGCACATGGCCGATGTCATCGCCCATACCGGACTGGATATCGAGACCATCGCCAATCTGCATTGCGAACCGCTTTACCCGGTGTACGCCTTGGGCAGCCACCCGGGTTATTGCTATCTGGGCGGCATGGATCAGCGTCTGGCGACGCCTCGGCGCAAAGTGCCGGTACTCGATATCGGTGCCGGCTCGGTTTCCATCGGCGGCGTGCAGACGGGTATCTCCGCTTCAGCCGGCCCCAGTGGCTGGAACACGATAGGGCGCACGGAAATGGTGTTTTTCGACGCTGATCAGATCCCTCCAGCGCTGATGCAGCCCGGCGATCAACTGCGCTTGCGTATCGAGAGGATCATTCGATGATCGAAGTTATCAGCGCCACCGCACTGGCGACGGTCCAGGATTTGGGCCGCCATGGCAGCCTGGGCTACGGCGTCGGCACCTCCGGCGCAATGGACACGCTGTCGTTGCAGCTCGGCAATTTGTTGCTGGGCAACGACGAAGACGCGGCAGGCATCGAAATTCCACTGTTCCCGTTCGAAGTGCGTTTTGTCGAGGACTGCACTTTTGCTATCACCGGTGCTGCCTGTTCTGCACGGCTGGATGGCGAGCGACTGCCGGGTAACTGGGTCGCTCAGGCGCGCAAGAATCAGGTGTTGAAGCTGAGTTACCCAACGACGGGCAGTCGCGCCTATTTATGCCTGGCGGGCGGTGTGGATGTGCCGCAGGTTCTGGGCTCGCGCAGCACGCAATTACGCGGTGCATTTGGTGGCTGGCAGGGCCGCGCCTTGCAGCAGGGCGATCTGATTCCCGCCGGTGCGGCTAATCAACCGCGCGCTGGTGATTTTGGTCTGCAATCTGCTGCGGCGGCCTTGCCGTTGATTATCGACGAGCTACCGGCCATACGCGTACTGCCTGCCGCCGAGTTCGACTGCTTCAGCGTTGAAGCCCAACAAACATTTTTTGCCGGCGAGTGGAAAATCACCACGCAAAGCAATCGCTATGGTTATCGCATGGAGGGTACGCCCCTATTGCCAAGGGAGGCGCTGGAAATTCGCTCTCACGGCATTGTGCCCGGGGTGATTCAGGTGCCCCACGGCGGCCAGCCGATTGTGCAAATGCGCGATGCCCAGCCCAGCGGCGGCTATCCAAAGTTTGCGACGGTTATCGAAGCCGACCTGTGGCGTCTCGGTCAGGCCCCCATCGGCAGCAAGGTGCGCTTCGTGCAATGCAGCTACGAGGAGGCCGTCGAGGCACTGGACACCAATCACGCCTTCATCGAAGACGCCCGGCGCTTGCTTGCGCTGCGCGGCCTGCAAGGACATCGCTGATGAACATCAATGAAATTCGCCAACTGGCAGGCTGGATTCGTGATGCCGGGCTCACGGTTCTTGAACTGAAACGACCAGGGTTCGAGTTGTTGATCCGACGCGGAGTACGTGCGGATAACCCTGCATCGCGACCTGACGTGGACGTCGCAGTCGAACAGCCGCCAGCCACTGCGCTTGTAATAGCTGCGGATAACCCCGGCGTTTTTGTATCGAGACACCCCGACGAAAAAAACAGCTACGTAAAACCCGGCGACACCGTTGCAGTCGGGCAGTTGCTGGGCCTGTTGCGCATCGGCCTGCTTTATCTGCCGGTTCGCAGCCAGCAGGCAGGGCGTGTGACGCGTTTTCTGGCTGCCGAGCATGAACGGGTCGGTTACGGCCAGCCGCTGATTGAACTGGAGGGGTGACACGATGCGCATCGATCTGAACGCTGATCTGGGTGAGGGCTTCGGTCCCTGGACCATGGGTGAGGATGAGGCACTGATGCAACTGATCTCCTCGGCCAACGTGGCCTGTGGTTTTCATGCCGGTGATCCATTGATAATGAACAACACCGTGCACCGCGCCAAAGCGCTGGGCATCGATCTCGGCGCACATGTCGGTTTTCCTGATCTGCAGGGGTTCGGGCGGCGCAGAATGAACATCGAACTCAACGAGTTGTGCAGCATGGTGGTGTATCAGCTGGGCGCTCTGGCAGGCATTGCAGCCGCTGCCGGTTACCGCGTGACGCACATGAGCTTCCACGGCGCGCTGGGTAATATGGCCGCGGCCGATGCCGAACTGGCCAGGCCGCTGGTCAAGGCGGTCGCCAGTTTCGATGCGCAGATGATCATCAGTTCATCCAGCAGCGCGGCCATCGAACAGGCCGCCGAAGCGTGCGGCCTGAGAGTCGCGACCACGTTTCTGGCCGACCGTGCCTACGACGAAAACTGCCTACTGGTGCCGCGTGGCATTGCCGGGGCGGTGATCAAGGACCCGCAGCAGGTCCGCGCCAGGGTTGCGCAACTGTTGCAGGACGGTACGGTTGCGACCCTGAGCGGCAAGCGCGTGGCGGTCAATGCCCAATCAATCCTGTTGCATGGCGACACGCCGGGGGCGGTGGAGCTTGCGCGCAGCATTCGCCAGAGCATCGAAGAGCAGGGCGGTGTCATCACCCCGGTTTCACAGCTGCTCGGGTCATAAGCGCAGCTTATTGCCACACAACCATTGTGTCTTGGTCGCTGCCCATGACGCTCGTTAAAGTCCAGTACAAGGCGATCAGCATTAACAGCCAAGCGGCTGATCGACGCTTATTCAAGGAAACCCCGACATGCCTTTTTCCGATTACAAAACTGCGCTGGTGACCGGCGCTTCTTCCGGTATTGGCGAAGCCGTCGTCGAACGGCTGTGTGCCGAAGGTCTGCAGGTTCATGCGCTGGCGCGCAGTGCAGACAAGCTGGCGGCACTGGCGCAGCGCACCGGCTGCATCGCACATGCTATCGACGTGACTGATCTGGCCGGTCTGACGGCACTGTTCCAGGCCCATCAGTTCGATGTTGTGGTCAACAATGCCGGAGTCGACCGGCCCGGTTCGCTGCTCAAGGCCGACGCAGAAGGGATTGATCTGCTGGTCGATGTGAACCTGCGCGCGGTATTGCAGATCGCCAGGCTTTCGTTGCCGGGTATGGTCGAGCGTGACAGCGGGCACATCATCAACATCAGCTCGATTGCCGCCGCCTACAACTTCGGCGGCAACTCGACGTACCACGCCACCAAGGCTGCCGTGAGCATGCTTTCTCGCCAGCTACGTATCGATGCGTTCGGCAAGCGCGTGCGGGTGACGGAAATCTGCCCGGGGCGTGTGGCCACGGATATTTTTGCCCATGTGCATGGCGATTCCGAGGAAGTGCGCAAACGCTTCATCGAGGGCTATGAGCTGCCTGTGGCCAAGGACATTGCCGATGCAATCGCCTACGTGATCGCTGCGCCCATCGCGGTCAACATCGGCCATATGGAAATCACCCCGACGCTACAGGTACCCGGCGGGCTGTCGACCGCGCGCCCGCAGGACTATGAATGCTGAGGCTGCGCCTCGCTGCGAGCGCTGTACCCATCACGAGAGCGGCACCAGCCGCCATGCGACACCCGCGCCAGTACCCCTGGCGCCTTGCTTCTGCCCTGGCTGAATGTCAATGGGAACAACCATGACGAGTAAATTCGATCTTTCGGCGATCCTGCAGGGCGAGTATGCCGAGCTGATCGTCAAGGGCATAGAGACAACCCTGCAACTGGCGTTCGTTGCCTGGTGCATGGCAATGGCGGTGGCCTTGCTGCTGGTGTCTATTCGCCTGACCGGCAACAAATACGCCGAGCGTCTGGTGGCGGGCTATGTGTCCTACCATCGCAATGTGCCGACACTGGTGCAACTGATGCTCTGGTATTTCGGTATTCCGACGTTGCTCACCGAAAGCACGCAGCTCTGGCTGGCCAACTACAGCACCGAGTACCTGTTTTCGGTGATCGCGCTGGGGCTGTGCCAGGCGGCTTACTTCAGTGAGGACATCCGCAGCGGCTTGCGCGCCATTCCGGCCGGGCAAGTCGAAGCATCGCGCGCATTGGGCCTGGGTTATGTGCGTTCGATGCGTTACGTGATCCTGCCGCAAGGCGTTCGCAACTGCCTGCCGTCATTGATCAATCACACGGTGCTGCTGTTCAAGAACACCAGCCTGGTCATGGCCATCGGCGTCGTCGAGCTGACCTATGCCACTCGCGAGGTCGAGAACTACACCTTTCGCACCTTCGAGGCGTATCTGGTCGCAACCGTGGTCTACCTGGCCATTTCACTGATGCTGATGGGCCTGGGTGCGTTGCTGGCCCGGCATTTCAGCAAAGCCATGGCGAGGTAGGCGGCGATGTTCGATGTGTTCACGATTGTTCGCGATAACTGGACCTTGCTGCTGGTCGGCCAATACCCTCACGGCCCGATGGGCGGGCTGGTTTCAACGCTGATTCTGGCTGCGCTGGCGCTTTTGCTGGCGTTCCCGCTAGGGCTGCTACTGTCGCTGGCACGGGTCTCGCCGTGGCGCTGGCTGCGTTACCCGGTCACGGTCTGGGTCTATGTGATGCGCGGCATTCCGCTGCTGATGGTGATTTTCTGGACTTACTTTCTGGTCCCGCTGCTGATCGGTCATAACATCACCGGCTTCACCACCATGCTCTGCACGCTGGTGGTCTATCAGAGCGCCTACCTGTGCGAAATCATCCGCGGTGCCATTCAGGCGCTGCCGGCTGGTCAGTACGAAGCATCACGCGCGCTGGGCATGGGCTACATGCGCACCACGGTCTGGGTGATTCTGCCGCAAGCGCTGTACAACGCATTGCCAAGCCTGATCAGCCAGTTCATTTCGATCATCAAGGAAACGTCGCTGGGCTACGTGATCAACGTCCAGGAAGTGACCTTTGCCGCCAATCAGATCAATAACCAGCTGCTGACCAAGCCGTTTCAGGTGTTCTTCATTCTGGCGATCACCTACTACGTGCTGTGCTACGGCCTGACCCGGCTGGCCGCAGTGATGGAACGGCGGATTGCCCGCAAACGGGAGGGCAGCGTGTCGCCTGCACCTGTTCCCCTGCCTTTGACTACCGATAATTGAGGGTTGCCCAATGCATCCGATGATCATGTTTTCCAGGATCAATAAGTGGTATGGCGAGTACCAGGCCCTGACCGATATCACCGCTGAAGTGCAGCGCGGCGAAGTGGTGGTGCTGTGCGGGCCCTCGGGCTCGGGCAAGTCGACACTGATCCGCACCGTCAACCGTCTTGAAGATGTTCAACAGGGCCAGATCCTGTTTGACGGCCACGACGTGAACGGCACCGACGCCAACGTCAATCGCTTGCGCAGTCGGGTGGGTTTTGTATTCCAGAGCTTCAATCTGTTCCCGCATCTGTCGGTGCTAGACAATATCATCCTGACCCCGACCAAAGTGCGCGGCCTGAAAAACAGTGAGGCGCGCGCCAGGGCCATGGAACTGCTGGATCGGGTGGGGCTGGCACACAAGGCCGGCGCTTATCCGGCGCAGTTGTCCGGCGGCCAGCAGCAGCGCGTGGCGATTGCCCGGGCGCTGGCCATGGAACCGCCCGTGATGCTCTTTGACGAGCCCACCAGCGCACTCGACCCGGAAATGGTCGGCGAGGTGCTCAGCGTCATGAAAGGCCTGGCCAAAGAGGGCATGACCATGATGTGCGTCACCCACGAGATGAATTTTGCCCGTGAAGTGGCCGATACCATCTGGTTCATGGATGCGGGGCAGATCCTTGAAAAATCCAGTCCTGAGGCTTTCTTTCAGCAGCCGGACCACCCGCGTGCCCAACGCTTCATTTCCGACCTGCGCAGCCATTGAGCACAGGCCCCTGTTTCAGCAATCCCTCCATTTATTTCCAGGAGTCTCACCATGCGTATGAAGTCTTTGCTGGTTGCACTGGCATTGTCGCCATTGGCTGTTTCGGTTGCTCACGCTGATCAGCTCAGTGATGTGATGAGCAAGAAAAGCCTGAGTTGCGGCGTCTATGCTGACGTCCCGCCGTTTTCGGCACCGGACCCGAAAACCCGTGAACTGGTAGGCATGGACGTTGACCTCTGCAAGGCGCTGGCCAAACATATGGGCGTCGAGCTGGAGCTCAAGCCGCTGTCGGTCGAAGCGCGCATTCCTGAAGTCAAAATGGGCCGCGTTGACGTGATTTTTGCCAACCTGGCCTACACCAAGAGCCGCGCCGACCAGATCCAGTTCAGCGATCCGTACTACATCGCCAAGGAAACGCTGGTAGTGCGCGCCGCCAATGCCGATCAACCGAAATCCTTTTTCAAAGGCAAACGCATCAGCTCGACCAAAGGCTCTACGTCCGAACAGTCGATTCGGCTGGCTGATGCCACGCCTGTGACCTTCCAGGACACCGGTTCTGCCTACATGGCGCTGCAACAGAACAAGGTGGTGGGCCTGGTGACCAACACCATGACCGCGATCAAGCTGGTCGGGCAGGCCAAGGCCAGTGGTGTGGAGCTGGCAATCGCCAAGGAGCCGATGGCGCTGGAGCCTATCGGTGCCGGTATGCGTCAGGGCGAGCCGGCATTTCTGGCCAAGGTCAACGAATCGCTGCGTGCGATGGAAGCAGCAGGTGAAATCGACGCGATCTGGGCGCAGTGGATCGGCCCGAATACCGAATACAAAATGGTTCGTGAAGACAAGGTGCAAAGCCTCAGTGAATTGAAGTTCGACCCGCTGCCTTGATCAAATCTTGATATTTCCTTGAGGGTTTATTGATAGTCGACGTTCAGAGTTCTGCCGACAGTATTAACCGTCGGCATGACCCCGTGTGGGCGCCTCAGAGGAAAAAATGTCTGATCGCTCAGGTTCCGTTTCTGCATCGACAATTGGCGCTTCAATCACTGGAAAAAGGCGATTCGGTGCCTCGCCGGTATGGCTGATTCCGGTGATTGCTGCCCTGGTATGCGTATCGCTGCTGATTAGCAGCTCACTGTCGAAAGGGCCGAGAATTTTTATCAGTTTTCAAAGCGCCGAAGGGCTTGAAGCCCACAAGACCAGAGTCAAGGTCAAAAATGTCGTGATCGGCGAGGTGTCGGCCGTCACCCTGAGCAAAGACCGTACCGGTGTTGTGGCGACAGTGGATCTGAATGCCGACGCCCGTGCTTTCACTGCCGAGGATTCCATGTTCTGGGTGGTGCGCCCGCGTATCGGGGCCAAAAGCGTGTCCGGCGTGGATACCCTGCTTTCCGGGCCGTATATCGCGGCAGACAGCGGGACGTCCGAGCACCCGAAAAAACACTTTATTGGTCAGGAAAGCCCACCACCCCTAACGTTTGGCACAAAAGGCACACGTTTTACCCTGCACGCCGAGGACATGGGCTCACTCGATGTCGGTTCTCCTGTCTATTATCGGCGCATTCAAGTCGGTCAAGTGGTTGCCTGTCATTTGTCCGAGGATGGCAAAGGTGTGGATGCGGAAATTTTCATCAATGCCCCCAACGACAGGTTTGTGACCACCGATACACGGTTCTGGAACGCCAGCGGTATTGGCCTGACGGTTGATGCCGATGGGCTGAAGATAAAGACTGAATCGGTTTCGACGTTACTGGCCGGAGGTGTGGCCTTCGTTGAGCCGGGATACGGTTCGAGCGCGCCAAGGGCTGCAGAGCATGCACGTTTCAAGCTGTTCGAGGATCAGCAAAAGGCGCTGTCACCTCCCGATGGCGAGCCGGGTTATATCCGCATGATGTTCAGGCAGTCCTTGCGTGGCCTTGAAGTCAATTCGCCCGTCGAGTTCATGGGCATAAATCTGGGGCGAGTGATCTCCGTCGATCTTGACTACGATGCGGCCAGCAAGTCTTTTTCCAGCATTGTGGGGGCGGTGATCTACCCGGACCGCCTTGGGCAGGCCAACGAAAAGATCCTAGAGACATTGGGCACACCCGACGATTCGCGTACCGCGCAGTTGATCGCCGACTTCGTCAAACAGGGCCTGCGCGCACAGCCTCGCAGTGCGAGTCTGCTGACCGGCCAGCTTTATATTTCTCTGGGTTTCTTTGCCAACGCTGCGCCGGTTCAATTCGATGTCAACGCACGGCCGCTGATAATCCCCACCGTACCGGGAGAGCTGGAGAAAATGCAGGAGCAGGTACAGCTGATCGTTGAAAAGGTCAGCAAATTGCCGGTGCAGGAGATCGCCGGCAATCTGAATGGCAGCCTTGACGAAGCGCACAAGACGTTCAAGCTGTTCAACGCAGACGTAGTGCCCGAACTTCACACTGTTCTGGGGCAGTCCCGAAGCACGATGGAGATGGCCGGGGCGGCCCTTGCAGAAGACTCGCCGGTACGCCAGCAGGTCAGCCGGACAATGGACGTACGGCCCGCTCGGTGCGGGTCCTGACCGATTATATAAGCCGCAACCCCGAAGCCTTGATCCGTGGTCGCACCCGGCAGGATGTGCCGAGTGTCTACCCGCCGGCCAATTCTGCGCCAAGGCCTGACTGACGCTGCCCGGACGTACTCAGTATCTTGGTTTTACAGCCCTCCATTGCGGCTGGTACTTCTGCATCTGCTTCACATCATCGCGCTGACGAATGCCACAGCTGTGGTACTGATCGTTGAGCTTGCCGAGCTGGTCGTAATCCAGCTCAAGGCCAAGGCCCGGCGCGCGGGTGATGCTGACGCAGCCGTCGACAATCGGCAGCTTGCCGCCCTTGATGACTTCCTCGTCCGGTTCCTGCCACGGGTAGTGTGTGTCGCAGGCGTAGTCCAGATTGGGCACGGACGCAGCGACGTGGGCCATGGCCATGAGGCTGATCCCCAAATGCGAGTTGGAGTGCATCGACACACCGAGGCCGAAGGTGTCGCACATCTTCGCCAGCGCCTGGGTGTCGCGCAGGCCGCCCCAGTAATGGTGGTCGGCGAGTACGATCTGCACGCTGTCGAGGGCCACGCTGCGTCGGAATTCATCGAAATCGGTCACGACCATGTTGGTCGCCAGTGGCAGGCCGGTACGCTTGCGCAATTCCGACATGCCATCCAGACCAGGAGTTGGGTCTTCGTAGTACTGCAGGTCATCGCCCAGCAGCTCGGCCATGCGAATCGAGGTTTCCAGCGACCAGTTGCCGTTGGGGTCGATACGCAGCGGGTAGCCGGGGAAGGCTTTTTTCAATGCCTTGATGCAGGACACCTCATGTTCCGGCTCCAGCGCACCGGCCTTGAGCTTGATGCTTTTGAAGCCATAGGCTTCGATCATGCGCCGTGCCTGGGCGACAATCTGTTCTTCGCTGAGCGCTTCACCCCAGCTGTCGGGCGCGTAAGGCGCATCGGCATGCTGCGCGTATTTGAAGAACAGGTAGGCGCTGAAGGGTATCTGGTCACGAATGGCACCGCCGAGCAGGTCCACCAACGGCAGGTTCATGGAACGTGCCTGCAGGTCCAGAAACGCCACCTCGAATGCTGAATAAGCGTTGCTTACCGCTTTGCTGGCGTGCGAACCCGGTGCCAGTTCAGCACCGGCCAGGCTGGCAGGTTTGTGTGCCGCAACCGTCGCCTGAACGATGCTGCGCAGTTGATTGAGGTTGAACGGGTCGAGCCCGATCAACTGGTTCTGCACCTGTTGCTGAATGGCCAGCGCCGGGGCGTCGCCATAGCTTTCGCCGAGGCCGATGTAACCGTTGTCGCTTTCCACTTCGATGATCGAGCGCAGTGCGAAAGGTTCATGGATGCCACTGGCGTTGAGCAGCGGCGGATCGCGAAAGGCGATAGGGGTTACGGTCACGCGTATGATTTTCAAAGGGCGGTCTCCCGGTGATCAGGTTTGAGGCTGGAAGGGGTGCCAGGTACGACGGCGCGGTGGGGTTTGGCTGGCTCATCTCTGGACGGGCGGCGCAGGTCACCACGCGGGGTGGTGCGGGCAAAGAAAATCACGACGGCAGCGAGCAACGAGGTGGCAGCCAGCCCATAAAGACCACCCTGAATCGAACCGGTGGTCTGCTCCAGAAAACCGAACGTAGTGGGAGCAACGAAACCGCCCAGGTTGCCGATGGAGTTGATCAGCGCAATGACCGCTGCGGCAATGCGCGCATCCAGATAGCCCTGAGGGATCGGCCAGAACAGTGCAGACGCGGCCTTGAAACCGATTGCCGCGAAACAGATGGCAACAAAAGCAAACACCGGACCACCAATGGTGGACATGAACATGCCGACGGCGGCGATCACCAGCGTGACAGCGACCCAGGCCTGTTGGTGCTTGAAGCGTGCCGCCAGTGCGGCAAAGCCATACATGGCCACAATCGAGATGATCCATGGCACCGAGTTGAACAGCCCGACCTCAAAGTCGCTGAAACTGCCCATCTTGCGGATCATGCTTGGCAGCCAGAAGGTAGCCCCGTAAATGGTCAGCGCCACCGAAAAGTAGATGAAGCAGAACAGCAGGATCTGCCGGTCTGCCAGCAAGCGAAACACCGATGGCCTGACGGTCTGAGTTGCTTCGCGCAGACGTTGCTCTTCGGATATGGCGGTGCTGAGTGCGGTTTTTTCTTCATCGCTGAGCCAGGTGGCTTCATGCGGGTGTGATTGCAGCCAGAACCAGACGAATCCGCACAGCACTATGGAAGCGAAACCCTCGATCAGGAACATCCACTGCCAGCCGTGCAGACTCAGGCCCTCGATGCCCAGGAGCGCGCCGGATACCGGGCCGGAAATTACCGAAGCGATTGCCGAGCCACTGAGAAACAGCGCCATGGCCTTGCCGCGATCGCTGGAAGGCAACCATTGGGTGAAGTAATAGATGATGCCGGGAAAGAAGCCAGCTTCGGCGGCACCCAGAATGAAACGCAGCACGTAGAAACTGGTTTCACCCTGAACGAACGCCATGGCCATCGCGGCCGCGCCCCAGGTGAACATGATGCGGGTCAGCCAGGCGCGGGCACCGTAGCGCTGCAACAGCATGTTGGAAGGTACTTCGAACAGTGCATAGCCGACAAAGAACAATCCGGCGCCCAGCCCGTAGGCCGCCGCACCGATGCCCAGATCGGTTTCCAGATGACTGCGTACAAAACCGATATTGACCCGGTCGATGTAATTGACGATGAACATCACTACAAACAGCGGCAACACGTGGCGTTTCACCTTGGAGGCCGCACGGGCAAGCACCGTGGGGTCCGTAGTGCCAGGGACGGTATTCAAGAGGCGACTCCCATTCATTGTTTTTTTGGGGATGAGTCGATCATGAGGGGGTGTATTATTCCCGTCCAATCCAGTTAATGACTTGATTGATACCGGGAGTGGATCAATGTTCGAGCTTTCTCAACTGCGCTGCTTCACCACGGTGGCCACGGAACTCAATTTCCGGCGCGCTGCCGAACGGCTGAATATGACCCAGCCTCCGCTGAGCCGGCAAATCCAGATACTGGAGCACAATCTGGGTGTCGAGCTGTTCACGCGCAGCACCCGCAGTGTGGCCCTGACCGCAGCGGGCAGGGCGTTCTTCATTGAAGCGCAGACGTTGCTGGAGCGCGCGCAGCAGGCAGCCATCTCCGCGCGGCGCTTTGCCGAAGGCGATATTGGTTCGGTGACCATCAGTTTTGTCGGCAGCGCGGTGTACGAATTTCTGCCCAGAGTGATCGCCGAGGCGCGGCTCAAGCAGCCGCAGGTGAAGATTTCCCTGACTGAAATGAACACCTATCAGCAGCACGAAGCGCTCAGGGCGCGACGCATTGACCTGGGGATCGTGCGAGCGCCGCTGTTTCAGCCCGGCTACGAGAGCGAATGCCTGGTGCGAGAGCCATTCGTGCTGGCGGTGCCGGGCAATCATCGGCTGGCTCACGCTGATTCAGTTACGGTGGCGGACCTGGAAGGCGCGCCGTTTCTGATGTATTCGCATTCGGCCTATCCACCGTTCAACGAACTGCTGACCGGTATGTTTCGTTCCGCACGAGTTGCGCCGGAGTATGTCCAATGGCTTGGGTCGTCACTGACTATTCTGACACTGGTCAACGCCGGCATGGGCCTGGCACTGGTGCCGCGCTGTGCGACCAATGTGGTGTTCAAGGACGTCGTATTTCGTGACATTGACCTGGGCGAGGGTGTGCAGAGCGAGTTGCATCTGGTCTGGCGTGCCGACAATGACAATCCAGCGTGCCGGATGCTGCTCAAGGCTATTCGTGCGGCTGTCCGGGCGGATGAAAATTAAAGCGGAAAACCTTGCAGTGCGTTGGCATCAACTATCATTCATTCAGTCGATAGTCATCATCAAGCAAGGCAAGTTCTGTTTTTCCGGCAAAGGAGGAGGATGGCGCCATAGCCACCTGCTCCAAAGGGAGACGACGCGATGAGAATGTTTAACCTGTTGACGTTTGCTGCCGTGCTAAGCACCAGCATGATGCTCACTGCGCCAGCCAATGCTGCCGTCTCGTCAGTCTCTACGGTCTCAGAGCAGTCTTGCCACTTCATGCCGGTGGCCGACAGCGCCTCCAGTCTGCAACACACTCAGTCAGTGGGGGTGTTGTACAGCGAAAACACCGTCAGTAACCTCCAGTACCTGAACAACTATCACTCGGTAGCGCTCAGGAGCGGACAGAACGGCGCGCTCGATTCGCGTATCCGCAATGCATTCATCAGCAGTTCGGACCCGAAACTGGCAACCGACTGGCTGGTAGGCTCATTGCAGAAAGAATTCGCCTCGGTGACCGTTTACGACAACCTCGACGCGCTGATGAAAGCGCGCCCCGACGTGGTGGTGATGCTTGATACCTACAACCGTCTGGTAAGCAAGCGCAATAGTCAGGTCGAAGCGCGGTTCATGGCCCGGTTTTATGACACCAATCTGCAATACATCGGCAAGGCAGAAGGTGAGGTGGTCAAGGAGATGACCTCGGTCTGGGTGCAGGGCAAAGCTGCTCCAGAGATTGCCGCACAGATTGACCAGCAGCGTGAGCTGCAGGTCAATGCGCTGAAACAATTCGATGCATCGCTCAAAGCGCTGGTTATGCAAGCCGATAGGGCTCAGGTGGCGGCGAACTGAGTCTAGGTCGCGCCTGGTTCATGTCCGGTTGTTGATGACCTGAGCAAAATTCGCGTTGAACGCGAACTGCGACACACCCAGCACGGAGGTGATGGTTCGCGAACCGCTGCCTTGTAGTTGTATCTGTCCGCAGTGATTGTCCTGCGGTGTAATGCTCGTGTTGACGGACAGAAACTGCTCATCAATTTTCGTCGCTTCAATACCGCCTGCCATCAGCATCGTTGCCAGCGGATCGAATATCGGTACCGGATAACCTTCGGCGTGCGTGCCTGATTTGGTTTCAAGCACTTGCTTGACCAGCAAGGCGACAGGGTCGCTTGCCGTAATCTTTTGCGAGTAGCTCGCGTCGAGAATAACCTGGTTGCAGACGTCCAGCGGGACCAGGGTCAATGGCAGGCTCGACTGAAAAACGGTATCGGCCGCGACAGGGTCGACGAACACATTCCATTCTGCGTAGTGGTTACTGCTGTAGGCCTCACCCTGATCCCATTCCTTTTGAGCGCCGTTCAAGGCGGCGACGTTACCGTCAACATAGACAGCCCCAGCCATGGCGACGATCTGCTCGATCATCTGGAAGTCTGCGGGTTGGTTACTCAGTGAGAGCATCTTCGCAATGTTGGTAAAGCCACCCAGCGAAAGAACAGTGATTTTATCCTGGCTGTTCTTCACGGCCTGATACATGAACTCCCACGCGGGAAGGTTTGATAACGCCGGCAAGGCAGCCGGATTGAGCGTTCCCAGAAGGCCCATGATGTCATTCATATCGTTTTTGAATGGTTGTGGAAACCGGTTGTCGTACTCAAGTGGCTGATCGGTGCCTTTTGCCACAACAGTACTGAGACGGTTGCCAATGCCCAGTAAATGCTGCGCGATGATGACGCCCCAGCCTAGATCCGTTTCGCCACATCCAGTGACCGTGATACCGATGATGTCGATGTCCGGCCTTTTCATCAGGTAGGCGATGGACAGTACGTCGTCCCAGCCCATGTCCGTATCGATAATGACTTTCCTGTTCATGGTAATGCTCCCTGCCCATAGGGGACGTTTGAAAAGAGGGGGTTGCAAGCGTTTTAGATATACCCGAGCACCTGCTCGAAAAGGGTATCGCCTGTTTATTTCCATTAAACCGACGCATGGATCGGTTTTACCGTAAAGAATTAATCACACCTGCCGAGAGCATGACAAGTGGGCCGATCATTAATTGGCTCACATGATGAGCAGCAAGCCACGTGTGCTTTGACTGTAGTGACAGAGAAGCCTTGCGATGCTGAAAAAACTAGTGAGTGCCTTGCGCACCGTGATGTCTGTACCCGCTGATAATCCCAGGCTGTTGCAGGCCCAATACGTTGCGTTGTCCCGACAGCTGCCATTGATGTATTTCGTGCTGCTGGTCAACACCTGGGCGTTGGCATTCACCCATTGGGCAACTGCTCCGATGTGGCTGACCCTGCTGGTTCCGGCGCTGCTCACTATTGTTTGCGCTATTCGTGCGCGCAAGTGGCTGCTCACGGTAAACCGGCCGCCACCCGCGCCAACCACCATTCTGGCGACGCTGCGCGGGACCAACGGACTGGCAGGCGTGATCGCTGCCGGTTTCGCCGCCTGGTCGCTGTCGCTTTATCCCTATGGCGATGCCTATGCCCAGGCGCACGTGGCGTTTTTCATGGGCATCACCGTGATTGTCTGCATCTTCTGCATGATGCACTTGCGGCCTGCGGCGTTGACCACTGCAGTTGTGGTCAACACTGCGTTTGTTATTTTTTTCGCGTCGACGCACAACATTACTTTCATCGCCACAGCAGTGAACATCGTGCTGGTGTCGATTGGCATGCTGATCATTCTTCAGTATCAATACCGCGATTTCACCAGCCTGGTGAATGTGCAGATAAGAACCGAGCAACTGAGCAATGAGAACCTTCTGCTGGCCAATCAGGACAGTTTGACGGGGCTGCCGAACCGCCGACAGTTCTTTCAGACACTGGACACGGCCTTGCAGGAGGCGCTGGCGCAGCGCACCGGGTTGGCGGTCGGCGTGCTGGATCTGGACGGGTTCAAGCCAGTCAATGACCTTTATGGGCATCGTACCGGCGACCGTCTGCTGATGCTGGTAGCCGAACGTTTGACCAGTGCCTTCAGCGATACAGTGCATGTGTCGCGACTGGGCGGTGACGAGTTCGCTCTGGTTATCAAGGGTGATATCAGCAACGATGCATTGCTGGCGTTTGGTAAACACCTGTGTGAACTGATGCATGAAAGCTTCGAGCTGTCGGATATGTCCATCCAGATTGGCGCAACTTTGGGCTTCGCTACGTTTCCGGCCACTGCAGACAATGCCACCCAACTGTTCGAGTTTGCCGACTACGCGCTTTATCAGGGCAAAGACCATAACCCCGGAACTACCTGCCTGTTCTCCGCCAGCCACCGCGAGCAGTTGCACGCCGATGGCGTAACCGAGCAGGCATTGCGGCGTGCCAATCTGGAGACCGAGTTCTACGTGCTGTTTCAGCCGATCATTGAAAGCTGCACACGCGAAACGGTGGCTTTCGAGGCTCTGGCCCGCTGGAAAAGTCCGGAACTGGGCTCGGTATCGCCTGCGCATTTCATTCCGATTGCCGAGCGAATCGGCATGATCAACAAGCTCACCGCACCCTTGTTGACTCATGCATTGAAGAGGGCCTTGTCATGGCCGGCGCCCATCAGACTGTCGTTCAACCTGTCGGCGCACGACTGCGCGACCTGGGAAAGTGTCAGTACCATTGTCGAGATCATCGAAAACAGCGGTTTCGATGCCTCACGGCTCGATCTGGAAATCACCGAAACGGCGGTCATGCAGGACATTGCCCAGGTACAGCAGGCTATTGCACAGTTCCGGCAACTGGGTTGCGGTATCTCGCTGGATGATTTTGGCACCGGGTACTCCAGCCTCAGTCAGTTGCACGCGCTGGCGCTGACCAAACTGAAGATTGACCGCAGTTTTGTAACTGGCGTGCATGACAATCCGGCGAGTTACAAGATCGTGAAATCGCTGGTTGCCTTGAGTCTGGACATGTCTCTTGGCTGCGTGATTGAAGGCGTCGAGACGCAGGATGAGCTGAATGCACTGACCAGCCTTGGGTGCACGATGGTGCAGGGTTATTTCTACAGTCCACCGATCAGTTTTGAACAAACCCTGGTGTGGATCGAAACGCCGGATGAGGAGCGCACCTTCGGTTATGCAGCCTCGTGCCGGATCTGATCGACTGCGCTTGAACCATTCCCCTGTGTACGTGGAGTAAGATGCGTTTTTCGATCTCCACGGAATCCTGTCAATGAGCAAACCCGGGCAGACCATTCTTGTTGCGTTGCGCAAGATGATTGCGTCAGGCGAGCTGGCGGCCGGCGAGCGCTTGATGGAAGTGCCGACCGCCGAGCTGTTCGGCGTGTCGCGCATGCCGGTGCGTATGGCGTTTCGTACCCTGGAGCAGGAAGGCCTGCTGGTGCCCTTTGGCGGGCGCGGTTTTCAGGTGCGCTCGATCACGCCGATGGAAATCGCCGGTGCGGTCGACGTGCGTGGTGTTCTGGAAGGTCTGGCGGCGCGGCAGATGGCCGAACGTGGCTTGGCGCAGGAGGCTCGGGACGAGCTTGAAGCCTGCCTGGTGCAGGGCGATGCGCTGTTCGAAAAGGGTTATGTCACTGAGGACGATCTTGAGGTCTATCACGACATGAATATGCGCCTGCATCGAGTGATCGTGGCGGGCAGCGGTAATCGCGCCATTGCCGATGCGCTGGCACGCAACGACCATCTGCCTTTTGCCTCGGTGACGGCGCTGGCAGTGGATCGCGATAACCTGATTCGCGAATACCGGCGCTTCAATTTCGCCCACATGCAGCATCATGCGGTGGTGGATGCGTTAGTGAGCGGGCAGGGCGCTCGTGCCGAGGCGATCATGCGTGAGCATGCCAATGCTACCCTGCGCTACGCGGAGATTTTCGGTGCCGGTTTGAACGAACGCATGAAGGTCATCCAGCGCTCGAACTGATCAGATGTCGAGCACCAGCAGTGGGGTTTTCGAGCGTGAGCAGCATGGCGTGAACTGATCGTTGAGCGCCTGCTCGTCTTCAGTCAGAAACAGATCCCGATGATCCGGAATGCCCTTGAGGACGCGCGTCAGGCATGTGCCACACACACCTTGTTCGCACGACAGCGGAATATCGATGCCGTGGCTTTCGAGCACTTGGGCGACCGTCTTGTTGGCAGGAACGGCAAGTACCTGGCCGGTGCTGGCAATCTCGATAGAAAAGCTGCCGTCATTGCTGGTGTCCGCCGGCTCTGCAGAAAAGTACTCCCGGTGCAGATTGTCTTCAGACCAGCCGGCAGCACGGGCGCTGTCGAGGATGTGTTGCATGAAACCACCCGGTCCGCACACATACAGATGGGTATCGGGTTGCGGCTGGGCGAGTACATTGGCAGCATCCAGCGCGGTAGTGGGCTGTTCATCAAGGTGCAGCGTGACCCGGTCGGCAAATGATGAACGCTTCAGGCGCTCGATAAACGCGCCGCGCTCGACGGAACGAACACAGTAGTGCAATTCGAAATCGGCACCCTCCAGCGCAAGCTGTTCAGCCATGCACAGAATGGGGGTGATGCCGATGCCGCCGCCAAACAGAAGCGTGCGACGGCTGTTCCCGGCCAGCGGAAACAGGTTGCGCGGCTCGCTGATGCGTAGTTGCGCGCCTGATTGAATCTGTTCATGCAGGCTGCGCGACCCGCCGCGTGAAGCCGGATCGTTGAGTACACCAATCAGGTAACGATGACGCTCGTTCGGTGCGTTGCACAGCGAATACTGGCGGATCAGCCCGTCAGGCAAGTGCACGTCAATGTGTGCGCCTGCCGTGAAAGGCGGCAGCAACTCGCCATCGGCTCGCACTAGCTCGAAACTGCAGATATCCAGCGCTTCATCGTTACGTGATAACACGGTCACGTCGATCATGGTATGTCCTCGGGTGACCGCAGCACGGGTCACTTCTGATTGTTTTCAACGCATTCGGGCTGGCAGCAGGCGGTCATTTAGTGGCCATTACTGGAATCTGTTCAGCTGTGCTGGCTCGTTCGGCGGCGATCAAGCGTTCCAGAATTTTGCGCGACTGCACACCGCCGGCGTCGATGTTGAGCTTGAGCAGGTTGCGCTGCGGGTGCTGAAGCAGGTTCTGTTGCTGGCGTTCAAGCATCTCCAGGTCTTCGCTGAAGATCTTGCGCTGCCCCTCGCGGATGGTGGCCGTCAGTTGCTCGTCAGCCGGGTTGAAGTTGCGCGCCATGCCCCAGAAGTACCAGATCGAGGTGTCGGTCTCTGGCGTGATGAAGTCGACAACGATGCTCGATGCCTTGAACTCGTGGGGCGCGTGATAGCCACCTTTGCCCGCGTGGGCTACGCCTACCTCGATCAGTACATGGCTGGGCGGGGTGAAGCGGCAGATCTGCCAGCGATCGACTGGCACGTCATCGGCCAGGTTGTTGCCACGCAGCGCCATCTGCCAGAACGGCGGCGGCATGATGTTTTCCATGTGGCGTGCGGTAATGACTTCCTCGCCTTCGACCGTCGTGACAGGTGCCGCTTCGTCGATTTCCTTCTGACCGATGCTCGATGCATGCACGTAGGTTTCGTGGGTGAGGTCCATAAGGTTGTCGATCATCAGGCGATAGTCGCACTGAATATGAAACAGGCCGCCACCGTAGGCCCATTCGTCGCTGACCGCCCACTCCAGATGATGGATGAGCGCCGGATCGGCCTTTTCCCGGTCGCCAGGCCAGACCCATATGAAGCCGTAGCGCTCGACCGCGGCGAAGGTTTTGTTGCAGGGGAAGCCTCGAACACGCTGGCCGGGCATCGCGGCGGTCTTGCCATCGCCGCCCATCACCAGCCCGTGATAACCGCATACCAGTTGGCCGTTCTCGACATAACCCAGCGACAGCGGAGCACCGCGGTGCGGGCAGAAATCTTCCAAGGCGACAACTTGCTGGTTCTGGTCGCGATAGAAGACCATCTTTTCGTTGCAGATCTGCCGGCCCAGAGGCTTGTCGGCGACTTCATCCGCTGTACAGGCGACGTACCACGCATTTTTTGGGTGCATGACGGTTCTCCACGGTTCGATTATTGGTCTTATGGATCCACAGAATGAATCATGTTGTTTTCCTCGTGATTATTAATGCCACAGGATCAAGATTAATCCAATGATTAATTTGATTAACTATTATTTAATGGATCCACAGACTGGCCATCAGGCGCATCTGGACACCAGCAATGCTGCGCGCAGACGGGGGGCGAGTGCTTCCAGAAGGGTCTGCACAGAGCGCAATGCCCGGCAGTCGGGACGCGTCAGTAGCCACAGATCGGTGCTGCACCCTTGCAGTGGTTCACTCAACCTTTCCACTGAGGCAAGGCCCTGAATCGTGAAATCGGTCAAGGCCGCCACGCCCAGACCGGCAGCGACCAACTGAGAGACCGCCGACATGTTGCTGCAGCGATAGCGTGGGCTCACCGCCGGAAATGCCTGTTTACGCCAGATCACCGAAGGGTGGTCGGGCATCGAGTCGTCCGGGCTGATCCAGGGAATGGAGGCAGGGCTGTGTGTCAGCGCATCGCGGTATTCGGGGCGACCACAGATGAAGTAGTCCGCGCTGCCCAGGCATCGTCCGATCAGGTGTTCGGGCGGGGTATTGGTCAGGCGCAGCGCGATGTCGGCATCACGACGGCTGAGGTTGGCGAACGCGTTGGAGGTGGCCAGTTCCAGCGTGAGAGCAGGGTACTGCGGCATGAAGTCCGCGAGCGTTGGCAATAGCAGGCTGTGCAATACCGCGTCAGTGCACGTCAGGCGTACCGTACCGCTGACCACCTGTTCGCCTTGCTGCAAGGCGATACGGGCAGCGGCGAGTGCCTGTTCGGCGTGTTCAGCCTGCTCGGCCATGGCCTGGGCAGTATCCGTCGGAATGTAGCCGCGGCGGTTCTTTTCAAACAGCGCAGCACCGAGGGCTGACTCCAGACGTCGGATCGAGCGGAACACTGTCGAAATATCAACGTGCAGCAGATCTGCAGCACGCGCCAAGGTCCGGCCGCGTACCAGCGCCAATACCAGGGCAAGATCGGCATGGGTGATTTCATATTGCATCGCTGCATTGTTCCTTTGCCTGAATGCCTATGTTTGTTGCGTAGATGACTATCCTAGACTGGTTTTATCCCGGCTGGATAGCGTCATATCGACGTGCTGGCTCACCAGATTCACAAGGACTCAACGTATGTCACGACCTCCCTTGATCGGCGTTACTGCCTGCCGTCAGCAGTTGGGCAAGTACTCCTCTCACACCGCAGGCGATGAATATGTCGAGGCGGCTGCGTTTGCGGGTGTCCCGGTCATTCTGCCCGCGCTCGACGTGCCCACCGAGCCTGCGCAGTTGCTGGCCTCACTGGACGGTTTGCTGTTTACCGGCTCGCCGTCCAATGTCGAGCCGCATCATTACAACGGCCCGGCAAGCGTGGAAGGCACTGCCCACGACGTGTTTCGGGATCGCACAACATTACCGCTGCTCAGGGCCGCTATCGCCCAGGGTGTGCCGGTGTTATGCATCTGTCGTGGTTTTCAGGAGCTGAATGTTGCACTGGGCGGCAGCCTGCATCAGCGGGTCCAGGAATTGCCCGGTTATCTGGATCACCGTGAGCCGCAAAGCGATGTGCTGGCCGTGCAGTACGCGCCGCAACACCCGGTGCAGGTGCAATCTGGCGGGTTGCTGGAGGCGCTCGGGCTTGCGCCGGGGTTCGAGGTCAATAGCCTGCACAGTCAGGGAATCGATCGTCTGGCATCGGATCTGCGCGCGGAAGCACTGGCACCCGACGGTCTGGTGGAAGCGGTTTCCCTGCCCGGTGCGCCAGGCTTTGTGCTGGGCGTGCAGTGGCACCGGAGTGGGAGTTCATGAACAACCCTGTGTCGCTGAGCCTGTTCACGGCATTCCGTGAAGCCTGCCTGGCGTATGCCCGGAACCGTCAGGGCAGCTAGTGCGATGAGCTGCTGAGTGTTGCTGACAAACGTGATTTAATATCCGGCTTTGCGGCCTGGGCGATGGACAATCCATTCCTCCTGGGCTTTGCTTCACTCATCGGATATCTTTCGCACAAGGCCATTATGGATACGGGAGCACGACTCAAACTGGTGCGTGAAAGCTACAAGCTGTCACAACGTGAACTCGCCAGACGCAGTGGTGTGACCAATGCCACGATTTCCCTGATTGAGCAAAATCGTGTCAGCCCCTCTATCAGCTCGTTGAAGAAGCTGCTTGAGGGCATCCCCATGACGCTTGCGGATTTCTTCACCTTCGACCAGCCACCGGGGCAGGATCAGTATGTATTCCGCGCCGGTGACCAGCCTGACCTGGGGCGTAACGGTGTTCGCCTGCTGCTGGTCGGCGCAACCCTGCCGAGCCGCCAGATGCGTTTTCTGCGCGAGCAGTACGCGCCGGGCGCAGACTCGGGTGAAGAGCCCATCGTCCACAGCGAAGGCGAGGAGTGCGGGTTGGTGACGCGCGGCACCGTGGAGCTGACCATCGATGGGCAGGTCAATATTCTCGGTCCCGGGGACGGTTATTACTTCCCGACCACCTTGCCACACCGCTTCCGCAACATTGGCCAGGACGAGGCCGAGATCATCAGTTCCAACACACCGGCCAATTTTTAGCGCACAGCAGCCTGCTGCGAGGGTAATTCCCCGCCACTTTACACCTTTGGCCGCACCTCAACTGACCAGTGCTGTCGGCATATAACCCTGTGGGTTCATGCACTGCCAGCGCCAGGCGTCAGTGAGCATCGAATCAAGGTTGAACCTGGCGCGCCAATCCAGCTCACGCAATGCTTTCCCCGGATCCGACCAGCACACCGCAATGTCTCCGGTCCGGCGCGGCTCAAAGATCAAAGGCACGGTTTTGCCGGAGATACGTTCGAAAGCGTGCACCACCTCAAGCACTGAATAACCCTGCCCAGTCCCCAGATTCCAGACGGATACGCCTTTTTGGCCGCGTATTCTGTCCAGCGCCTTCAAGTGGCCCTCGGCCAGATCCATTACGTGAATGTAGTCACGCACACCTGTACCGTCCGGCGTCGGGTAGTCGGTGCCAAAAATGTGCAGGGCAGGGCGTCTTCGATTCGCGACCTGCAGCAGGAAGGGCAGCAGATTATTTGGCGTGTTGCAGGGCGACTCGCCCAGCAGGCCGGACGGATGGGCGCCAATGGGATTGAAGTATCGCAGCAGCCCGATGGACCAGCGTGGATCCGAGCGGGCGACGCTTTTCATCACATGCTCGGCCATCAGTTTGGAATGCCCGTAAGGATTGGTCGGCAAACCCGGTGGGCAGTTCTCGTCCAGCGGCATTTGCTCACGGTCGCCGTATACAGTGCTGATGAGCTGAACAACAGGTTTAACACGCCTGCCTGCTCCATCGCCTGACACAGGTTTACGCTGCCACTCACGTTGGTCTCGAAATAGCGCAACGGCTCTCTGACGCTTTCGCCCACTGCTTTGAGCCCGGCGCAATGCACCACAGCTTTCACTGGGTGGCGAGCGAATAGCCGGTTCAACGTCGCTTTGCTGCGTACATCGCCGTGGATGAACTCCACCTGTCGCCCGCTGAGTGTTTCCACCCGGCTCAATGTCTCTAGCGAGCTATTGCACAAGTTATCAAGCACCACGACATCGTGGCCCTCTTCAAGCAATTCAAGCGCAACGTGAGCGCCAATGTATCCCGCACCACCGGTAACCAGAATCATGATTATCCTTCCTGGATGTTCGCCGCCTCGGCAAGAGGCGTGCTGAGGGCTCGGCGTCGTGACCTTTATCAACAGGACGACAGAGGAGCCTTGCTTGCGAAAATCAGGACCAGACCACCGCGTGGGGAAAACGTACCGCAGGTGCCAAAAAACATTCGCTCAAGACTAGGGGCGTATTTGTTCCGCCGAGTTCAACGGTTCATTCCCGACGGCGCATACCCTTTATCGGAATCAGCGAACAGCGGCCCGGGCGCATGCTCGAAACTGATGAGAATATCTATAGTTGTTCCATGCACGTGATTGTTCCATGCATGCAACAGCCGCCAACGCACATCCTCATCATGAATGCCGTCGAAGTTCAGCCCTTTTCAGAGCCCTTCAGTTTCATCCAGGACTTTTTAGAAAAAGGGAGACTTCATGAACGGTGTCCAGAAAATCCAATACAGAAGGTCAGCTTCAGCCAGAGTCGAGGCAGCCGTCAGACCGCTGCTGCTATGCCTGTCCCACCTCAGGTGGGGGTTTGTGTACCAGCGTCCGCAGCACATCATGTCGCGCATGGCGCAGGATTATCGGGTGTTGTTTCTAGAGGAGCCTGTTTTTTCAGACTCGCCTCGCATCTGGCTTGAGTCACTGCCGCAAGCATGCGGTGTCACCGTATTGGTGCCGCACCTGCCTTCGCAGATGCAGCCTGATCAAGTGATCACTGCACAGCGCACGTTGCTGGATGGTTTTATGGATGCGCAACAATTTGGGGAGCTGCTGTTGTGGTATTTCACCCCGATGGCCCTGGCGTTTACCGACCACCTGCGCGCGCAAGTGACGATCTTCGATTGCATGGACGAGCTGTCTGCGTTCAAAGGTGCGCCGCCAGAGCTTGTCGAGCAGGAGCAAGCGCTGATGAAGCGCGCAGATGTTGTCTTTACCGGCGGCTTCAGCCTCTGGGAGGCCAAGCGCCTACAGCATACAAATGCACACTCCATGCCCAGCAGCGTCGATATCGGGCATTTTGCAGCCGCTCGCAACATGCTTGCCGCCCCGAAGGATCAACAATGCATTCCCTACCCAAGGCTGGGTTATTTTGGCGTCATTGATGAGCGTTTCGATATTGAACTGATTCGAGAAGTGGCGGAATCACAGCCCACATGGCAAATCATTTTGATCGGCCCCGTGGTTAAAATCGATCCGGCAACCCTGCCGCACATGGCCAACGTTCATTATCTGGGCAGCAAGCCTTATGACGATTTACCTGCCTATCTGTCTGGCTGGGATGTCGCATTGATGCCGTTTGCCCTGAACGATTCCACACGCTTTATCAGCCCGACCAAGACGCCGGAGTACCTTGCTGGTGGTTGTCCGGTGGTATCAACCCGGATTGCCGACGTTGTCAGAACTTATGGTGAATCCGGAGTCGTCGCAATTGCCGATGATGCCGACGCGTTTGTTCGCGCGATTCGCGAAGCTCTGGCGCATAAGGATCCTGCTGATTTTCTGCGTAAGGTTGACGCAGTGCTGGCCGGTGAGTCCTGGGACAACACGTGCGCTGTCATGAAGGCGCAAATCGGCCTGGTAACTACCGGGGAGCAAACCCAATGCCTCGGATAAATCCTCAATCAGCCGCGTTTGCAGAGACGCACTATGATTTCCTGATCGTCGGTGCTGGTTTTGCGGGAAGTGTAGTGGCGGAGCGGCTGGCAGCCGGATTGGGTAAACGCGTTTTGCTGATCGACCGACGTCCACACATTGCGGGTAACGCTTACGATCACCTAGACAGCGCCGGGGTGTTGGTCCATCAATACGGGCCGCATATCTTCCACACCAATGCCGAGCGCATTGTGGAATACCTATCGCGATTTACCGAATGGCGCGACTACCAACACCCTGTGCTCGCCAGTGTGGACGGCCAATTGCTGCCTATTCCGATCAACCTCGATACGCTCAACAGCTTGTACGGTTTACAGATGAATGAGCAACAAGCCGAAGCCTTTCTCGCCAGCCGGGCCGAGCCGGTAGAGATGATAAGAACCTCCGAAGACGTTGTGATCAATCAGGTGGGCCGGGAGTTGTACGAGAAGTTTTTTCGTGGCTACACCCGCAAGCAATGGGGGGTGGACCCGTCGCAACTGGACAGGTCGGTCACCTCTCGAGTGCCTACCCGTACCACTTCGGACAATCGCTACTTCACGGATACCTTCCAGAAAATGCCGCTGCATGGCTATACGCACCTGTTTGAACGGATGCTCGATCACCCGCTTATCGACGTGGCACTGGGGGGCAATTTTGCCGATATACGCGGGGCCGTGCAGTATCGGCACCTGATCTACTGCGGGCCGATCGATGAATACTTCGATTATTGCTATGGCCGTCTTCCATATCGGTCGTTGCGTTTCGAGCACAGGACCGTTGATCAGGCACAGTTTCAATCCGTGGCCGTGGTCAACTATCCGGATGAGGCAGTTGCTCATACGCGTATTACGAAATACAAGCACCTCACCGGTCAACTGCATGCCCAGACCAGTATCAGCTATGAGTTCCCGAGTGCCGAGGGCGACCCTTACTACCCCATTCCGCGACCGGAAAATACTGAGTTGTACAAGCGTTACAAGGCGTTGGCCGATCAGTCGGATGAGGTGACTTTCCTTGGGCGGCTCGGTACTTAAAAGTATTACAACATGGACCAGGTTGTCGGTCAGGCATTGGCGCTGTTCCAGCGGCTGGCCCATGAGTTGCCGGAGCAGATTGCCGAACCGATTGAACAGCCTGCGCGAGGCTGAGCATGGGTCGTCTGTTCGACAGCTTCTTCATAGGCGGATTCGAGTGTGCCAGCCATCGACGACGCGACGGCGTGCGACTCGATCTGCTTCACTCCACCGGGCACGACCGTTGGGCACCCGAAGATTTTGCCGCAATGGCGACGCACGGAATACGTACCGTGCGTGACGGTTTGCGCTGGCACCTGATTGAAACCAGCCCGAACTGTTACGACTGGAGCAGTTTTCTGCCCATGTTACGAGCCGCGCGGCGTCAGGGCACTCAGGTGATCTGGGACTTATGCCATTACGGTTATCCTGATGACCTGGATATCTGGCGGCCGGAGTTTGTCGAGCGCTTTGCGCGTTTTGCCGCTGCGGTAGCTCAGGTAGTCAAAGACGAAGGGGAGACCGCCCCCTTTTATTCGCCAATCAATGAAATTTCGTTCTGGAGCTGGGCGGGAGGTGAAGTTGCTTATTTCAACCCTGGTAGTCAGCAGCGCGGCATGGAACTCAAACAGCAACTGGTCCGGGCCAGCATTGCGGCGATAGAGGTGATACGCGCAATAGAGCCAAGCGCGCGTTTTATTCAGGCCGAGCCATTGATTCACGTCGTACCGGCTACGCGCGGTAGTGCGGAGATAGCGGCAGCAGAGTGCTATCGGCAGGCGCAGTTTGAAGCCTGGGATCTTTTATCCGGGCGTCAATTGCCTGGGCTGGGCGGCCGATCCGAGTATCTGGATGTGTTGGGCGTCAACTTCTACCCCCATAACCAATGGCAATTCAAGGGTCGAAAGCTCACTCAGGACGACCCGCAATACAGGCCTTTTCAGGGCATGTTGAGCGAGCTGCATACACGGTACGCAAGACCGATATTGATTTCTGAAACCGGTGCCGAAGATGTTCAGCGTTTGCCCTGGTTCAATTACATTTGTGCCGAGGTCAGCAAGGCTGTCAGGGCAGGCTTACCGGTAGAAGGTATCTGCTGGTACCCCATTCTCGATTATCCGGGCTGGGACGACGCCCGATACTGCCCGACAGGCCTGTTGGGTTATGCAGACGGGCAGGGCAAACGGGCCTCCTTTCACCCTTTGCAGGTGGCGTTACGCGAGAGTGCGAGTGAATTTGCGGCTCTCATTCGACAAAAGGACGAAAAATCGGCTCTCGGCGTGAACGCTTTTTGAGTGTTTAGCCCCTCATATGAATATAATTCGTTTTTTGTCCAAAATCTGAGAACCCTTTCAAGGCTCCGCCAGTCCTAGCTTTGAGAACGTGTATTACACCCAACCAATATGTGTGGAGTTTCTGGAGTGTCGGAAGAAAAAGCCCGTGTCGACAATGCTGCAACGGGAGATATCCAGCATCAGGGAAAAGATATCTTTTTTGCGGCGGTGGAAACGACACGGATGCCAATGATCGTGACGGACCCCAACCGTGCGGACAACCCGATCATTTTTTCCAATCGCGCGTTTCTGGAAATGACGGGCTATTCGTCAGAAGAAATCATCGGTACCAACTGCCGGTTTCTTCAGGGGCCGGAAACGGATCGGGCCGTGGTGCAGTCCATTCGTGAAGCGATTGACGAGCGCGTCGATATCTCCACTGAAATTCTCAATTACCGCAAGGACGGTTCTACGTTCTGGAATGCCTTGTTTATTTCTCCGGTTTATAACGATGCCGGAGACCTGATCTATTTCTTTGCGTCGCAACTGGATATCAGTCGACGTCGGGATGCTGAGGATGCCTTGCGTCAGGCGCAGAAAATGGAAGCCCTGGGGCAGCTTACCGGAGGCATCGCCCATGACTTCAATAACCTGCTTCAAGTCATGGGGGGCTATATTGATTTGATCGGTAGCGCTGCAGAGAAGCCCACTATTGATGTGCAGCGTGTCCAGCGTAGCGTTCATCACGCCAAGTCTGCTGTCGAACGCGCGAGTACGCTGACCAAGCAATTACTGGCATTTGCCCGTAAACAAAAACTGCAGGGACGGGTGCTCAACCTCAATGGCCTGGTTTCCAGCACAGAGCCCTTGATCGAGCGTACGTTCGGGCCGCACGTGACGATCGAAACCGATCTGGATCCGGCATTGAAGAACTGCCGTATCGACCCGACCCAGGCAGAAGTTGCCTTGCTGAATATCTTCATCAACGCCAGGGATGCGTTGATCGGCAGGCCTGACCCGAAAATATCCATTGAAACCCGCAATCTGGTCGTCGATGAGTTGGCCAACATGTCCTATGACGGCTTGCTGCCTGGCCGCTACGTCAGTATTGCCATAATGGACAATGGCATTGGCATGCCATCGAGTATTCGTGACCGCGTAATGGACCCGTTTTTTACCACCAAGGAAGAGGGCAAGGGTTCAGGGCTCGGTCTTTCGATGGTCTATGGCTTTGCCAAACAGTCGGGCGGCGCGGCGCGGATCTATACCGAAGAAGGTGTTGGCACAACGCTGCGTCTGTATTTTCCGGTAGACGAGGCAATGCTGACCCATGCGGAGCCACCGAAAGCTGTCGACAGACGCATTGGCAGCTGCGAGCGGATTCTGATTGTCGAGGACCGGCCCGACGTCGCCGAGCTGGCGAAGATGGTGCTGGATGACTATGGCTATATCTGCGAAATCGTACTCAACGCTCGTGAAGCACTGAAGAAATTCGAATCCGGCAGCAGGTATGATTTGCTGTTCACTGACCTGATCATGCCGGGCGGCATGAACGGCGTGATGCTCGCGAGGGAAGTGAGGCGCAGGTACCCGAAGATCAAGGTGCTGCTGACCACCGGCTATGCTGAAAGCTCGATCGAACGAACTGATATCGGTGGTTCCGAGTTTGATGTGGTATCCAAGCCCTGCATGCCTCAAGACCTTGCCCGGAAGGTCAGGCAGGTGCTGGACGGGCCTAACGGTATCGCTTGATTGTTCCGCTAACGAAGACCTGAAGGCCTGACTGTTCTCGGTCAGGCCGATGAGTGTGTGGCTATACCCACTATTGACGGTGCTTTATGAGGTGCCGGTGATTGTTAATGCCTGTCGAGCATTAACAGACATCAGACAACTTCACTTATAAAATAAAGCAGATAATGAGGCCGGGAAGTTGTAAAGCGTGTGGAGCATTGTCGTCTCCTTCCGTTCCATTGATAGAGATCACTGTTCGTCGCCTTTTTATGTGATTCTGCAGGCCTGAAAAAAAGTCTATAAAAGTTTTAAACTTCTTGAGTGTCGCCCGGGTCATTAACGTGTACGCCACACATTTCAGCGTTCACTGCCAATGACTCAAAGGACTCTTATTATGATTCGCGACGACCGTATCGCTCCAGGCTCCCCTGTGTATCAAGACACGCATGCCATGGCTCCTCTGCTTAAACGAATTTCCTGGAGCGCTATTCTGGCCGGTGTTGTATTGGCCATGGTTGTTTCGCTGTTGTTGAACCTGTTGGGCACTGCCATTGGAAGTGCCAGTATTGACCCAATGCAGGAAGCCAACCCGTTGTCCGGAATTGGCACAGGTGCGGGTATCTGGGTTGTTGTCAGCTCGGTCATCTCGCTGTTTGTCGGTGGTTGGGCGGCTGGCCGTCTGGCTCAGCGTGAAGGCGCTTTTCATGGTCTTCTGGTGTGGGCGAGCGTATCGCTGATTACTGTCTATCTGGTGTCCAGTGCGGTAACAGGCGTGGTGCGCGGTGGCCTTAATCTGGCAGGCAGCGGTATGTCGGCACTGGGCAGCGGTATTGCTCAGGTAGCGCCGGCCGTCGGCGGCAAGATTCAGGATCAGTTGCGCGCTCAGGGTATTGATTTCAATCTGGACGATATCCAGGGTGAGATTGAAACAGCCATGCGCCAGACCGGTAAAGCCGAGCTGAACCCTGACAACGTCAAGCAGGAAGCTCAGGCAACCCAGGAAGATGCCCAGAACACTGCCAAACAAAGTGCACAAAATCCTCAGCAAGCCGATGAGCAATTGGGTGGCCTGATGGACCGCATCAAAGCCAAAGGTGACCAGGCGTGGGATGCTGCTGACCGTCAGGCGCTGGTTAATCTGATCAAGGCGCGTGGCAACAAGACTGATGCCGAAGCCAATCAGATCGTCGATCAGGCTCAGGCCAGCTATCGCCAGGCTTATGCCAAGTATCAGGAGCTGAAAGCTCAGGCAGAACAGAAAGCCCGTGAAGCGGCTGAAGTGACCGCCAAACGTGTTTCGCAAGGTGCCTGGATTCTGCTGATCACTCTGGTGATCTCGGGTCTGGTAGCAGCAGGTGCCGGTGTACTGGGTCGTCGTACTCAGCCGCCAGCCAAAGTTGTTGCTGCTGTCTGATCTAATGCAGCAAGACTGAACTGAAGTACCAGACGGGGAGCGTTAATCGCTCCCCGTTTTTATTTCAGCCATTCGATATCGTGTCAGTGCCGATCCGCTTCGACAACACGTTGGTAAAGTCCATCCCTCAATTTTTTACCTTATCATCGGCGGCTCTACAGCTTGCGTAACAGGGCAACTTTCAAAGAGCAAATACTCTAACAGCGTGCTGCGGGATATATATTCAATCTCAACGGTGGCACCTATGCCATTGATGTTGCCAAGTCTATATTCACTGGGTTTTAAGGGTTGTTACTGTGAAGGTGTCCGGGTGGAATATCGGGTCGGGCTTTGGTTGTTCGGCAGTGGGCTCAGGCTGGGTGAATTCGGCACTGAGCAAGTACGCTTGTGAGCGTGCAGAATCAAACGTCATGTTGTGCGCCCACAAACGGGTGCTGACACTTCCTTTGGTTCGATACTGCCCGTCCGGGTCACGTGCAACCACGGTCAGACTGGCATCTGCACCACTGGGTATCAACAGGCGATCGTTTTGGCGGTCGTACGCCATGCTGTTGACAGCGCGTGTGGTGGGCAATGCTGCGAGGCGTTTGCCGGTCATCAAGTCGGCAATAATTAACTGAGGGCTTGCGCCACGACAGGCAATGAACAGACGTTGTCGCGATTCATCGGCGGCGACCGCGCAGGGTTTGTTGCAGCCCTCGAACGTCCAGTACTGATGTTTCTCCAGCAGTTGGCCTGAAAGAACGGCCACTTGATTCTCGTCACGCATCGGCACTACCAGCGTGCCGTCGCTGAGGACGATCGGCGCGTCGAGTTTCTGTGCCGGAACCTGCCGGGAACCCACGAGTGCGTCGGTACGTGCGTCGATGAAATACAGTGTGGAGTGGTTGCCGCGACGGCCGCTGGTAACGATCACTCGCTGATGCCCGGCATCGTAGATGACATTGTTCAGGTTGCCTGAGTCCAGTTTGAGCCGGTTTTGTACGGTCATGCGGTCCAGCGCGGCGATGCCTAATGTCCCGTCCATGTTGGCGACATAGGCGCGATTGTGCTCGGGTGCAAAGGCAACGGCATTGGCACCGGTCGAGTTGTCCAGGGTCTTGATCAGAACCTGCCGTTCGACGTCGAACACGGATAAACCGTTCTCGCGGCGCGCGATGTACAAATGAGGCTGTGCCGGCTGCAATGCCGCGAACCCCCAACTGTAGCCAGCGCCTGGCAGCACGGTTGCTGCGCGGGTGGTGTACAGCAGCGAGTCATCCGCCTGAGCCGAAAGAGGTGCCAGCAGCGTGAACACACTGGCAAAAATCTGTAATCCCGTCACCTTGAGCCACCTGATCAACGACATCATCGGCTTAAAACTCCAGAGTGGTGGAAAGAATGAACTGCCGCGTATCACCAACGGACACGAAGTAACGGTTGGCGCTGGAGGTGTAATACGTGCGGTCAAACAGGTTCTTCACGTTGAACTGGATGTTGAGCTTGTGCTCATCGACTTTTGTATCGTAAGACGCGAAGGCATCCGCCACGGTATAGGCGGGCAGTGCGAATGAGTTGGCAGAGTCTCCCGGGCGCTCTCCGACGTAATGTGCGCCAGCGCCGGTGCGCAAGCGGTCACCGCCGCCGATAATGCTGCCCCAGTCGTATACCGCAGACACTGCCGCTGTGCGCCGGGCCACGTTCCACAGCTCGTTGCCCTTGTAGAGCGGGTCCTTGGTGATCTTCGCATCCAGTAGTGCAAAGCTGCTGATCACGCTCCAGCGATCGGTCAATTCTCCAGCCACGTCCAGTTCTATGCCTCGCGAGCGGGCTTCTCCGGATGTCCGCCAGTCGGTGAGCTTGGTCGCATCGTTGAACTGGGAGACCAGAATGTTTTTCTTGCGAATATCGAAGACCGCTGCGGTAGCCGTAATGCGTCCCGGAATGTCCAGTTTGGCACCCAGTTCGTAGGACCTGGCTTGCTCAGGCAGCACGGCAGAGTCAATGACCACGCCACTGCTTAACGGCGCAATGGTTGAGCTGGGTTTCAGTGATTGCGTGTAGCTGCCGTAGAACGACAACACATCGTTGTATTTGTAGACGATGCCACCGCGGGGCAGCCATTTCTGCCCATTGATATTGGTGTTTGCCACAAAGGGGCGACCGCGTCCGGCTATTTGATCGTAGGTTTGGTAGCGCGCACCGGCCACCAGAATCCACTGCTCGTTGAGGTGGAACGAGTCCTGAGCAAATAACGAGGTGGCGCGCAGTTTATCGGTCTGGTCACTGTCGCTGGCCGATACCGTGCTGGACGGCGATTCCCGGCCATAGACAGGGTTCAGATAATTGAAGCTGGACCGCGCCGTTTGACGCAGCAGGTCCGAGCGGAAGATTTTGCGTTTCTCATCATCGACGCCGACCTGCAAGTCATTCTGGAAGCCTGCGATCTGAAAGGTGCCTTCCAGGTCGGCAATTGCAAAACTGTCGGTGCTCACAGCACCATGGGTTGCATCGTTACTGCGCGTCACTGCGCCCGTGGCGGCATTGATGGCATTGATTCGCAGTTGGTTGGCATCGTAGGTTTCACGGTTCCAGCTGTAGCCGAAATGAGATTTCCAGTTGTCGTTGAACTGATGGTCGACGCTCAGTTGCGTGAGGTCCGAGCGACCTTCCATTTCATTGAACGGTTCGTCCAGGCGCCGGGTTCTGGGAATATCCAGCGGGTGATTGGTGCGCGGGTCCAGTGCCGTGCCGCGGTCGAAAGGGTAAAGAAATTCCCTGTGCTCATATGAAAGCACCACTTGTGTCGTGTCGCCGTACCAGGCAAGCGATGGTGCGACCAGCGATTCGCGATGGATGCCGAAATTACGCCAGTAATCCTCGTCTTCATAATCCATCACCATGCGATAAGCCAGACGGCTGTCGCCCAGCCCGCCGGTGCTGTCAAAGCTGCCACCGCTACCGTCGCGGCCATGCGCATAGGCGGAGGCGCGACCACTGATTGCGTTGTAGCTCTCCAGCTGCGGGCGTTTACTGACGACGTTGACTACGCCACCCGGGTCCATGATGCCGTAAAGCAGCGATGCCGGACCTTTGAGCACTTCCACGCTGTCAGCAGTAGCGCTCAAACCACGTCCCTGAACGATGGGCATTCCGTTGTGCATGATCGAACCGTCGAGATTGCCGCCAAAGCCACGCTTCATCAAGGTGTCTTGCGTCGCCGCCAGGGTGTTGCCCTGAGTGATGCCGCTGGTATTGGCCAGCGCATCGTCCAGATTGCGCGGTTTCTGATCGCGCAGAACTTGCGCAGAAACCACGTTCACGACCTGGGGCACTTCCAGCGTCGACCTGTCGCTGTGCAGGATCGAACTCGCACCGGTTGGCTGGTAGCTGGTACTGCGATCGGAGTTGGCTTCAACCTGTGTCGCGCGCAACTCCATCGACTCTGAGGCAACCAGCGTGTAGCTGCCGTTGCTTTGCTGCGCGGCAAAGATGCCGCTGCCTGCGAGCAATACGGTCAGTCCTTCAGTGACCGAGTAGTTGCCGTCAAGGCCCGGTCCGACCTTGCCGTCGGTATACGCCGCATTTCCGGCCAACTCGATACCTGCCTGCAGGGCAAAGCGGACAAGTTGCCCGGTGAGTGGGCCTTTCTCGATGCTGAACCGGTGAGTCAATGCGCTTGCATCGGTGGCAGAGGCGGTTGAGACCCACGATGCACTTACACCGCCCACCGTCAATGGAATGATCATGGCCAGCGGCGTCAGGCTGAGATAAAACGGGCGTCGTTTATGGAAATGCATAGTGCTGGCGTCCACGCTGATGAAAGGAAAAAATATTGGCTTTCATCTACACCGGACGAGCAGGGCAAAAGGGGAACCACCGAGTGCAAAAAAAACAGGACCGCGCAATTATGCCCGCGCCTCGACAGTGACCCACCAGGGCAGCGTGCGCTTGATCGCCACGGGCAGTACCGATGCGAGGGCAGCCAGTGCCCTGTCTGTATCCTTGATGGAAAAGGTGCCGACCACTCGCAGCCCTGCAATCTTCTCGTCACAAGCAAGGTAGCCATGCCGGTAGCGGGACAGTTCATTGACGAACTGCAGGAGCGGCATACCTTCAGCGACCAGAATGCCGGACGTCCACGCGTGGCCAGAGGCAGGAGCGGGTTGCGGGCTGTCGAGTCGATCCCCATAAAGGGTTATCTGCTGTCCTGCATGTACATCGCAGCGTTGATCGGCTGCCATGACCGACACCTCGCCTGAATAGACCGTGATGCAGGTGGCGTCATCATTCAGTAGCCGTGCGCTGAATTCTGCGCTGTATGCCTGCGCTTTCCCATGAAGGGTTTTTACCTGCGTCCGCTTGTTCCGCGAGCGGGTAGTGTCGATCAATACTTCGCCTTTCAGCAGTTGCAACGCTTGAACATCAGGGGCGACAGTAACGTTCAATGCGCTGGCGGTGTTGAGCCAGATTCGGGTGCCGTCAGCCAGCGTGAACTCTCGTGTTTCGCCCGTTGAGGTGGATAAATCGGCCCGAATAGAAGCAAACAGCGAGCCGTTCTCACCGTTGTTCAGCAGTTGCCAGCCCAATGCCCCGCCCAGTGCGAGAACGCCCATTGAAAGAAGAGTTTGGCGACGACTCATCAATGAAGAGCTGGTGGACTGTAGAACCTTGTAAGCGCCATTTCTTTCTAGCGGATCCTGAAACTGGGCGAAGCGTCCACCTATCTTCTCCACCAGTGCCCAGGCCTTGCGGTGTTCCTCGTTCTGGCTCAGCCAATTCTGCCACTTGCGTCGCTCGGAATCGCCAGCATCCTCTGCACCCAGACGCGCATACCATGCCGCAGCTTGCTGGAGAACAGCATAGTGATCACTGCGAGGACTGTTCATGGTCGACACTCATCGGCACGTGCGGACAGTTCACGCACCATGCACTGATACATGACCTGTGCCATGTACTGTTTCACCATGCGCTCGCTGGTGCCAATCTGTTCGGCAATCTCGCGGTAAGTGTTGCCTGACAGTTGCGCCAGCAAAAAGGCGGTTCGCGCCTTGTGCGGCAAGTCACGCAGCATGGCGTCGATTTCATGCAGTGTCTCGAGAAGAATGGCAACGTACTCGGGGGAGGGGTGCAGGTTCTCGGGGCGGTTTGCCAGCTCTGTCAGCCATGCCTGCTCTATCTGCCCACGACGCCATTGATCTATGCACAGGCCGCGTGCAACGGTACATAGGAACGACCGCGCTTCACCGGGCAGCCTGAATACTCGAGGCTTGAGCAACAGGCGCAGGAAGGTATCGTGAGTCAGGTCCGCTACGTCGGCAGTGTTGAACGAGTTGCCAAAGCGCCGGGTCAGCCACTGACGTAGCCAGCCGGAGTGCTGTGCATAAAGGTCGTCGATGCGGGTCTGATCAGGAGCGCTTGAGCAGGTCATGAGAAAGCAGTCGTTCCGAAGTTATAGAGAATCATACGCATACAATAAACAATCTCATTGATAAAGCACAGAACAAGCGTGCCAATTGTCTTGTTGACTGACGTATGCCTTGCTGGCGTGTTCTGGCGTTGCCGCTCAATACGCTTGCCGCACGTGGGCTGGCGCTGTCGCAGATTCTGATCCTGCGTGCTATACCGATAAGCTATCGTCGATTTGAACCGGTTGCGTAAAGTGTCCAGCGTCGCGATATCCCGCCCGTGCGTGATGCACAAACGTGTCGTTTTGGTAAGCCATGAATATAAAAACCAACCTGAGACGTCGTATTGTGGTGGTGTTTGCGCTGATGAGCGCATTTGTGGCGGCCATGTTTGGCATCGGTATATACATGACCGAGCACTTCGTTGAATCCAGGCTCATTACCATTGATCTTGAAAACGATCTGCACCGTCTCTTGAATGCGCAAAGTACCAATGAGTGGAGTCATCGGCCTGAGCGCGAGGAATTGTTCTACGTCGAAGAAGGCGCAGGAGATTTGGCTGTTCCGCAGGATCTGGAATATCTGCATCCGGGGTTTCAGGAAATCACCCGTCAGGGCAAGGAGTATTACGCGCTGGTGAGTACCGTCGCCGACCGTCGCTATGTGTTGTTGCGAGATCAAAGTGGTTTCGAAAAGCGCGAAAGGATGTTGCTGGCCATTGTATTTGTCGGTTTTGTGCTCAGCGTGCTGCTTGCCGTGTTGCTTGGGCGTGTGCTCGCCACACGCGTCATCGCTCCGGTCGCGCGCTTGTCGCGTCAGGTTCGACACCGTGATCAACTGTTGTCTATTGCGCCGCCGTTGTCTCCGGACTATGCCGATGATGAAGTGGGTGAGCTGGCTGTTTCTTTTGACCATACGCTCGGGCAATTGCGAGCGGCACTGGGCCGAGAGAAGTTGTTCACCAGTGATGTCAGTCACGAGTTGCGCACTCCTTTGATGGTACTTGCCTCGTCCAGTGAGTTACTGCTTGAGAGTCCCTGCCTGGATGAGGTGGGGCGAGCGAAGGTCTTGCGTATCACCCAGGCGACGTCCGATATGCGCCAGCTCGTGGAAACATTTCTCATGCTGGCCAGGGACAATGGAGCCCATGCGCGCAATGGCCCTCGGGCGACCGTACATGAAGTGGCGTGCGACCTGATTGAGGTATGGCGAAAGCCGATAGAAGAAAAGGGGCTGGAGTTGATTTTCAGTCCTGACGCGAACGCAGGTGCGTCTTACAACGCGACCCTGTTGCATTCGGTAATGGGGAATCTGCTGCGTAATGCCTGGCATTACACCGATACGGGGTATATCAAGCTGTCGCTGTTCAAGACCGGGTTTTCTGTAGAGGACAGCGGTTCGGGCATTTCCGACGACACGCAGAATGCGTTGTCCCGACCCTTCGCACGGGGCGATGAACAACGTGGTGAAGGGATGGGAGTAGGGCTGTCACTGGTTAATCGGATCTGTGCCTACCAGCGATGGCAGGTGACATCAAGCAATCTGCCTGGCGGTTGCAGTTTCCGGGTGGAACTGCAACCGGAGGATGCGGACAGCGAGCCCGTCAGAGTCAGTTGAGTGGTTTATCCGTTCTGGTTTCAAGCGGTTGCGCCAACTGCCGCCAGCCATAAAAAGCAAGCGCGGTAAGCAGCGCACTGAGCCAGACAATCACACCAGCCCAGAACGTGTGGGACATGAAATGCCAGCCTTGAACCACTCGCGTGGTGCCGTAGATTGCACCCAGTACGGTCGATGCGTAGAGGATTGCCTTGGCGTGGCGCCAGCAGTAACGGCGTGCAACGAAATACAGTGCCACCATGGTAAAACCACCCGAGGCATGACCTCCTGGCCAGCAACGACCCGCGCCTGCTTCATGGAACAGGCTGAAGTTTTCGAACCACTCCTTTTTCTCCATTGTGCCGCCATACAGAGTGGTTTCCACAGGGCAGTAAATGCTCGTGTGACTTTTGAAAAAGTGGATCATGCCGGTGATCACCGCGAAAGAGACCACGATAAACAGCAGGTCGCGACGGTGACGAGCAGTGAAGCGTAACAATGGCGCTACCCGAGCGGTTTCAAGCAAGCCAATCACTCGGTCATTGCGCCCGGGTTTCAGCAGTGGCCATATAAAGGACAGCAATAGCCCGATCACCGCGGCTTCTCCCGTCCAGTCGGGAATGATCCTGGGCCAGCGGTGGGTCAGATTTTCAAATAGGCGGTCATGCTCAAACGGAAATACCTGAAGCGGGTAGTACAGCCAGTTGCTGATCGCTTCGTCGAGCGAAGTAAGATCAAAAACGACAAAGGTCAACAGCGCTATTGCCATCGGCACGCCGAAGTTCCACGCATAGAATCTTGATTTTTCGCTTTGCACTCTTTTTTATTCCGTAGTCATTTGCGTGGTTTGAGAGTTCATATCGATGTGCGCAAGTCTTCTGCGAGGCAGAATATACGTAGCCGCCTGTTCAATTCCTAGCGGGAGTTTCATGAAAACCGTTTCATTCAGCTTTGGCATTTTTTTCACATGTCATTGACCCGACGATGACGCGTCCTTGATCAAGCTGGCGGCCTTAAAAGGACAGAGCCAGCGTGTTCGGCTGTCCATTGAACAGGCAGGCATGCGGGGCAACTTGATGAAAAGTTATGGTAAATCCGCGTTCAGGGCATCTTCGCTTCTGGGCGGCAGGATAAACGTTGTTCTGATGGGGGCCGCCATTGTGATTTCCTTGCTCGTGTTGACGGGTTACACCTATTGGCCGCGTTCGCCAGTTCGGCTTGTTCAGGGCGAGAATCTGGCCATGTCCGGTTTGTATGCCAGCTGGAAGAAAGGTGATGTGATGGTACTGGTTCGCCACGGCGAACGCTGCGACCGCTCCAGCAACGAGTGCCTTGATGCAAACGACGGCATCACTCGCTACGGCAGTTCCGTTTCGACAGATGTCGGCCGGTCGTTCAGCGAACTCGGGCTCGCACACACCGATGTAATAACCAGCCCCTTGACCCGCACCGCCCAGACCGCACAAGCCATGTTTGGCCATCCGGTGGAGGCTCAGGAATGGTTGTACAACTGTGACGAGACAATGCTGAATGAGGTCGTGGCGCACAAGTCTCTGAATCGAAATCTGATTCTGGTGACGCACAGCGGTTGTATCGGTCAGCTGGAAAGTCTGCATGGGTATCCTCATGCTGCCACCAGCGAGTACGACAGTGCGCTTTTCATTTCGCTCGACAGCCAGGGTAAACCCGTTATCCGGGGAATTATAAACCCGGAGGACTGGACGCAACTGGCGCAGCAGAAAAGCCGCTGAGTTGCCAGGTACTTGGTGAAACTTGGCAGTGACTGAGGGCGGCGCGCATCGAAGAGGGTCTGCTCGGATAGAGGGCAAGTCGTGGCTTGCCCTCTATAAGTGGCGATGTTGCGTTACGGCTATGGTTTGGCGTTTTCAGGCTTCCAGCCGAGCAACTTGTGTTTGAACCCGTAACTGGCAACCTGGTAATAAGCGATGGCACGAGTGATCAACGGATCATCGCTGGTCGCCTTGCTTTCGACACTTTCTCCCAGCGCATTGTCGTGACGACGCAGGCCTTGGCGGGGGCTGAGGATCGCAAGGTTGTTTCCGTCAAACAGGCCCAGGTGCTGGTAATTGCCGACTACCACGCGAGGCGGCAACGAGGTGTCCAGAAACAGGTTGCGGCCGAAGAACGTCGATTGATAGTCCAGGTTCAACAACCCCAGCAAGGTGGGCGCCAGGTCGATCTGGCTGGCCAGACGGGATATTTCTGCCGGCTGGATCAGCTTGGGGGCGTAGATGAACAGCGGGATAGCGTAGTTATCGATAGGCAGGTCTTCCTTTCCGGCGCTGCCCGCGGTGTGGTCAGCGACGAAGACGAATATTGTGTTGTCGAACCATGGTTTCTGGCGCGCGTCCGCCAGGAACTTGCCAATGGCGTAATCGGTATATTTCACTGCGCCATCACGGCCGTTACCCGACGGGATGTCGATACGTCCTTCGGGATACGTATAAGGGCGATGGTTGGACGTCGTCATGAGTTGCAGCAGGAACGGTTTTTTTGCCGCAAAATCGGCATCCGCCAGGTTCAGCGCCTGACGATAAAGGTCTTCGTCAGCCATACCCCAGGCATTCTTGAAGTGAATGTCCTCTTCCTTGACGCTGCTCTGATCAACGACGCGATAACCGTTGCCGCTGAAAAAAGCATTCATGTTGTCGAAGTAACCACGCCCGCCATAAACGAAAACGCTGTCATAGCCCACATGGGCCAATTGCTGACCCAGGCTGGCAAAACCACTCTCACGACCCACGCGCTTGACCACCGAGCGCCCTGGCGTGGGCGGAATGGAAAGGGTTATTGCCTCCAGACCACGGTCGGTGCGTGTACCTGTGGCGTAGAAGTTGTTGAAGTAAAGACCCTGTTTGCGTAGCGCATCGAGGTTGGGCGTCAGGTTGCGTGTGTCGCCATTGCTGCCCAGGTGTTTGGCACTGAGACTTTCGATGGTGACCAGTACGATGTTAGGCGTGCGTGGCGTTCCCGGGTTGTTGATCCATTGCAGGCTGATACCCGCGAACAATAGCAATATGCACTGGCGGCAAGACGACCACGATAGGACGGCAGGGGCGCTTTCACTGCTGCGGCTACTGCTCGACTGATCAGCAGACTAACGACGATAGCAACCAGCGCCAGAATGCCGAGCAGTTTACCAACAGGGTAGGATTCGAGAATGTTATTGAGTACTTCATCGGAATAGACCAGGTAGTCCACCGCGATAAAGTTGAACCTCCCCCCGAACTCATCCCAGAACAGCCATTCGGCGACCGATACAAACAGCATGACGAATATACTTAACGTCATGACTCCCTGAAGGAACCAGCGGTGCCCGCGGGCACGCCACAACACCGGCGGGCAGAGGAAGACGTAAATGCCCAGGGGGACGGCAGCGTAGCTCAGGAATGCAAGGTCGTAGAGAAGTCCTGTTGCGAAGGTCGCGAAAAACTGCGTTCCTGCTTCATCCATATGAGTCGAAAATAAAAAAAGGCGTGTCAGAAAGAAAATGATCAGCCATGTACCAGTCGCCAGCAGCAAGAATCGGGCTGGGGCTGTTGAATAAATCCGCATTTGTCAATTCCTTGGACGGGAAAAATCTGAAATTTCAGGGTGAAGTGTTGAGCATCAGCGTCTACTGCTGCGGCATGAAAGTTAGAAGAGTTTTTCGCGTTGTCAAATTTCTGTAATCATAAACACACGCGGAAAGACAGTGCATCCTGCACGCTCTATTAATTAGTGTTAGCCAATTATTTATACACAAGGGTGAGTATTTGGTTGCGCAGGCGTGAAAAAAATGTTTAAGAGCTGTTCAACAATTATTCAACAACTCACTGTTTATAATTTGTCGTCCTGTTGCCTGTCGGTATCCTCTTTCTCGTCAAACCGGTATCTCCCTTGATGACTTCTCGTGTGCGTTCGCCGTTGCTGTTACTGCTGGGTGTCTTGCTGTTTTTTCTCGCACTGGGAAATCACCAGTTGCAAAATTCGACGGAACCGCGCGTTGCTGGCATCGCCATGGAAATGCACTTGAGTGGCAACTGGATTACGCCGAAATTGAACAACCAGCCTTTCCTGGAAAAACCGCCGATGAGTGTGTGGCTGGATGCGGCGGCTATTCGGGTGTTCGGTCCTGCCCCATGGGCGGTGAGACTGGCTTCTGCCTGCGCCGGCCTGCTCAGCGTGTTGCTGCTTTACAGCATGCTGCGGCGTTTCGGCCGGCCGGTATTCGTGGCCTGGGTAGCTGCTTTCATGCTGGCGACCCAGGCCAGCTTTTGGAGCAATTCGCGGCAAGTGGGCGAGGACGCCTTGCTGGCGCTGGGGGTAACCACGGCCTTGCTGGCATTCTTCCATGCCAGTAATCGCCTGCGTGGTGACGGACTCTCTACAGGGCCCTGGTTGCTGTTCACGCTGGGTATCACACTGGCGACCCTGAGCAAGGGCGTGCTGGGGCTGGCAATGCCGGGCGTGGTGATTTTCGCCTGGCTTGTTTGCGAGTCGTTGCAGAACAAACGCATTGCTATTGCTCACTGGTTGCGCCCGGCAATGTTCACCCTTGTTGCTCTGACTCCGCTGCTCGTGTGGCTGTGTTTCCTGTACGGACAGGGTGGCACGCAGTCATTGAAGGACGTGCTGTGGACCAACAGCGTTGGACGCTTCAGTGGTTCCTTCGAAGAGGCGGGGCACTACGAACCTGCCTATTACTACCTGACAAAACTGCTTGAAGCATTTTTGCCATGGAATATCCTGGTTTATCTGGGGTTGTGGCATTTTCGAAAGCAGTTAATGGCCAATCGTTATCTGCTGTTCTTCGCCCTGTGGCTGGGCGCGCAGTTCCTGCTGTTGTCGCTGGCCTCCAGTAAACGCATGGTTTATCTGATGTCGTTGGCACCTGCGGCGGCAGTGATTGCTGCGGAATATGCTTTTGTTCTGGGTGAGCGATTGCAGGCTCGCTCGGGACGCTCATTTTTTGCGGCGTCTATCGTGAGGAATGGAAAGGCGCTCATGGCTGCAGGCGTTGTGCTGGTTGTAGCGAGCTATCTAAGTGCAGCCCTATGGCTCGCGCCACAAGCCGACAGGCAGTTGTCATTTCTGCCGCTGACCGACAAAGTCCATACCTTGCAGTTGCAGGGACGGCAGGTTGCCTTGTTCCAGCCCAGCGAACGGCTGGCGGGGCCAGCGTGTTCTATAGTCAGAGCCTTCTGAAAACACTCAATAGTAACGCTGAATTGACTGGTTTTCTTACCAGCGCTGACGGCAATGTCGCTGTGATGGAAAGCATGCAGCCACCCGAACCGCCTCTGCAGATTGTTGACAGCGTAAAGGTCGGGGATCGTGTCTACTATTTCGTCAGTCAGGCACCAGGGGCAGGGGCTGTCAGTAACTGACAGCCCCTCTGTACGGCGGGCGGAGCAGGGCCATTCATATGGCCTGACTGCTGGTTAACTGGTCATAGGGTGTCCACCGCTTCTGCGGGATTGGCAGATCGCACGATTCACCACGACCGATGGGGAAGTAGTGAAAGCCGCGCTTTGCCAGCCGTTCGGTGTCATACAGATTCCGGCCGTCGAAGATGATCGGTGCATTCAGCCGCTGCTGTATCTGCTCGAAATCCGGGGCTTTGAACTGTTGCCACTCGGTGCAGATGATCAGCGCATCGGCATCGTTGAGAACGGACTCAGGTGTTCCCATTAGAATCAGGTCCTTGCGATGACCATATATGCGTTGGGTTTCCTGCATGGCCTCGGGGTCGAACGCGCGCACGCTGGCCCCCGCGTCCCACAGCGCTTCCATGAGCACGCGGCTGGGGGCATCGCGCATGTCGTCGGTGTTGGGCTTGAATGCCAGGCCCCACAGGGCAAAGGTCTTGCCGCGCAGGTCGCCCTGATAGAACGCGTTGACCCGCTCGAACAGTTTGTTCTTCTGTCGTTCGTTGATGGCCTCGACCACCGACAGCAGGTCATTGGAGCAATGCGCCTCTCTGGCGCTGTGAATCAGGGCGCGGATGTCCTTGCCGAAGCATGAGCCGCCATAGCCGCAACCGGGGTAGATGAAGTCATAACCAATGCGTGAGTCGGCACCGATGCCCAGCCTGACGGACTCAACGTCTGCGCCCAGATGTTCTGCCAGCTCGGCGATCTGGTTGATGAAACTGATTTTGGTCGCCAGCATGCAGTTGGCGGCGTACTTGGTCAGTTCGGCGCTGCGCAGGTCCATGAACATGATGCGGTCATGGTTGCGGTTGAACGGTGCATACAGCTCGCGCATGACTTTGCGCACCGCTTCATTTTCGCAGCCGATGACAATCCGGTCCGGGCGCCGGCAATCGTTGACCGCCGAGCCTTCCTTGAGAAACTCGGGGTTGGACACTATATCGAACTGCAACAGGCGACCGGCCTGACGCAATACCTTGTCGATATGGCCTCGCAAGGCGTCGCCACTGCCGACCGGCACGGTGGACTTCTCGACGATGATCAGCGGCTCGCAGCGATGCCGGGCAATGGCTTCGCCTACCGCAAAAAAACCGCCGAGATCGGCCGAGCCATCTGCTCGGGAGGGCGTGCCAACCGCGATGAAAAGCACCTCGGCATGCTCCACCGCCAGTCGCTCGTCGGTGGTGAAGTGCAGACGTTCATGATCCAGATTGTCACGCACGAGATTGGCCAGTCCAGGCTCGTAAATGTGTACCTGACCCTGACGCAGTTGATCGATTTTGGCCTGGTCAATGTCCATACAGACAACATCATGGCCGACTTCGGCAAGTACGGTCGCCTGTACCAGACCTACATATCCGCTACCGAAAACGCTGATTCTCATGGGAAAGATCCTGAAGTGACGGGCTGGAGATGCGCCGCAGGTTGATGGTCAAGACACCTGCCACGATCAGCGTGACACCCACAGTTTTCGATACCGTGAACGTCTCGTGGAAAAATGGCAGAGTTGCAGCCAGCGTATAAACCAGTGCATAGCTGATACTGAGGAGCGAATAGGCACGGCTGAGGGGCAAATCGCGCAGCGCCAGCAGCCAGAAAAGCATGGAGAGTGCATAGGCTGTGATCGAGGCGCAGATGACGGCGATGGCACTGGACTGAACCTGCCCGATGTCCTGCAGGTCGAGCCATTGTCCAGGTGAGGGCAGGCGGCTCATGCTCCAGCGCATGCCCAATTGCGCCGAACTGACCAGTACAACGCTGGTCAAGGCGCACATCGTTGCGCTACGGCGAGTCATGCCTGACGTCCCAGCTGAAATACGCCGACAAGGATCAACGCGATACCAAGCCAGTGCTGTGGGTCAACCGGCTCTTTGAAAACATAGCGTCCCACCAGGGTGATCAGCACGAAGTTGAGGCCCAGCATGGGATACGCGATGCCTACATCCATGCGTTGCAACACCAACAGCCAGACCAGCAGACCCAGCCCGAGGCAGGCGATCGCCAGCCACAGCCACATAGAACGCAGTGCAGCCAATACGCCGGGAAATGTCTCGCGCCAGCCTTCCACGGCGTACTTTTGCGCGATCTGGCCCAGGCACGTCAGCAGGCATGCGCCCAGGAGCATCTGCCAGGTCATGGCGCTGACTTCTCATAAATGAGGATGGCCAGGTTGCCTTCGTCGTAACGCTGGCCATCCTTGGGAAGCAGTTCAAGCTCCCGCAACTCCTCATCACTCTTGCCGCGCATGATCACGCCGACCCGGCCTTCGCTTCGGGCTTTTGTAACCCAGGCGTCGATGCCCTGCAGACGGACTTGGCGGCCCTGTACATCCGGATAGCCCAAGCCGTATTCAAGCTCGCCCCAGGTATTGAAAAGCGTAATGTCCGGTCGTTTCAGGCGCCACGACAGGGCAGAGGCAGCGCCCAGATCATTGCTCAGCAAATGTGTACAGGCTGCCAGCTCCGCTTGATGTCTGGCGACAAACTGGTCGGGAGTCTTGTTGTACACCACGTCGTTTGGCAGGGCCGCGGGCAGCAATACGATCAGCAACCAGCTTCCCACCGCTGGCAGCGCCCAGAAGGTCAAAGGGCGGATGCCTTGCAGGGCGTTGGTGAGCGTCCACCCGGTAAGTACGATGACCGCCAGCAACAAGTGCATCGGTTCGTTTTCGTACAAGGGCTGTTTCAACTGCACGTAGATCAGCGCTAAAAGTCCGAGGAAGGTCAATGCTGCGTTAACTATTCCGTTAACACGCAACGCCCTGCCACGGCCTTGATTGAGACGTTCGACCAGAGCGTCAGCCATGAGCAATGCCAGCGGCAGCAGGCAAGGCAGTATGTAGGTCGGCAATTTACCTTTGCTCAGGCTCAGAAATGCCAGCGGCAGGACCAGCCATAGCAGCAGGAAGGCAGTATCGGGCCTGCTTTTTCGTTGCCAGGCCTGCTTAAACGTCACTGGCAGCAGCAGCGCCCAAGGCAGGCACGCGGCGATCAGCAGAGGCAGGTAGAACCACCAGGGTTGGGCATGCTGCGCATTGTCCCCGGCAAATCGGCGAATGTGCTCGTGCCAGAAAAAGTAACGCCAGTAGTCGGGCTCTTGCTGGTGTACCGCCAGCGCCCATGGCAGACAGACCGCAATGGCAATCACCACCGCAAGCGGGCCGAACCTGAGCAGTTCAGTCAGGCGTCTTTGCCATAGCATGTAGGGCAGGGTGATGATGGCCGGTAACGCCCAGGCCAGAAATCCCTTGGTCATGAACCCCATACCGCAGGCTACGCCGACCACCGTCCAGGCTACCAGGCGGGCTCGGCCGATGCTGTGCACGGCGTACCAGAACGTTACCAGCGTCAAGTTGGTCCAGAGGGTAAATTGCGGGTCGAGATTGCTGTAACCGGCCTGGCCGGCGACGAAACCGAAACTCATGAAAAGCAGTGCGCTGGCAAAGCTTTTGCGCGGGTCGCTCCAGATCTTTCCTGCCAGCAGGTAGGCCAGCAAGACACTTAAACCGGTGCTTATCGCCGAAGCAATGCGCACGCCGAACAGGTTCTCGCCAAAGACCGCTTGGCCCAAGGCAATCAGCCAATAGCCGGCAGCCGGTTTTTCAAAGTAACGCAAGCCCATGAAGTGCGGGGCGATCCAGTTGCCGCTGTGAAGCATTTCCTGGCTGATCTGGGCATAACGGGTTTCATCGGGAATCCACAAACCATGTAAACCCAGCGGTAGCAGGTAGGCCAGCAAGAATGCCGCTAACAGGAGTGCGCCATCACGGTATCTGGAGTGCATCACTGTTGCACTCCCAGCCAGCCTTCGCGACCGGGCAAGTGACCGCGAACAACTTGTCCGCAAGGCAGTTGCTCGATGGATTCCGGCAGCAGCTGGCCCAGCGGGTTGAACTCGATTTCCCGTGCATCGGCCTGCCTTAAAAGCTGCCTGAAGCCGTCCGCCATGACAATGCCTTCGACTTCAGCATGAATGGTGTAGACGTTGAGCCGTTGCGCAGCGAAGCGGTTGAGGATGTATTCGTTGAAGGCACCTGGCTGGAGCTGTGGGCCGACCACCTCGTCGAAGGTCGGCAAGTCCACCGGGATCTGCGGCGTGCCGAGTCTGCCATCAGCCAGTAACGGGCGAAACAGGGTAGCGCCGCGACAGTCGCTGTTGTAGCGGAAGCCAAACGCCTGCTTGGCCTGCACGACATGCTGGTCGGCACGCCAGCCGGCTGCTGCGGAGCAGATCACCGGGTTGCCTAAAATGTCGCTCAGACAGTCGACCCCACGGTGTATCTGTGCGGTCAACTGGCGATCGTTCCAGCGTCCGGCATTGGCTTGCCAGCCATGGTGATCCCACGCATGCAGGCCGACCTCGTGGCCTGCATCCAGAGCGCGACGCATCAACGGGCCAAGGTCGCGTCCGATCGGCTTGCCTGGCCACGCAGTACCCGCCAGCAGAATATCCCAGCCATACAGGCTCGCTGCTCTGGATCGAAGCATCTTCCAGAAAAACGTCGGCCGTGCGAGACGCCACAGGTGACGTCCCATGTTGTCGGGGCCGACGCTGAAAAAGAACGTCGCCTTGACCTGAGCTTCATCGAGTATGTCCAGCAACCTTGGCACGCCTTCACGGGTGCCCCTATATGTGTCGACATCGATTCTTAAGCCTGCCTGCATCAGCGCATATCCGCCTTTTCAGCCATGGCTTCGCGAAGGAAGAAGTCCAGGGTTTTGCCAATCGTTTCGCTCAGCTCGATACCTGGTGTCCAGCCAATCAACTGTCGGGCGTTGTCGATACTCGGTTTGCGATGGCTGACATCCTGATAACCCTTGCCATAAAAGGACTGGCTTTCTACTTCGCGAAAGCCTGCGAATGGCGGGAAGTTGCCGCGCAACGGGTGCGCTTCGAACTGGCGCAGCAGCTCTTCACCCAATTGGCGAATGCTGGCTTCATTGTCGGGGTTACCGATGTTGATGATCTGACCATTACAGCGCCCATCACGATTTTCGATAATCCGCGCCAGCGCCTCGATACCGTCGGCGACATCGGTGAAACAGCGCTTCTGGGCCCCGCCATCCACCAGCCGAATCGGCGTACCTTCCACCAAATGCAAAATCAGTTGGGTGATGGCCCGAGAACTGCCGATACGCGCCGAGTCCAGTCGGTCCAGGCGTGGGCCCATCCAGTTGAACGGGCGAAACAGGGTGAATTGCAGGCCTTTCTGACCATAGGCCCAGATCACGCGGTCCAGCAGTTGCTTGGACACCGAGTAGATCCAGCGCTGCTTGTTGATCGGGCCAACGATAAGGTTCGATGTGTCTTCGTTGAAGCTTGCGTCCTGGCACATACCATAGACTTCGGACGTTGACGGGAAGATCACCCGCTTGTTGTACTTCACGCAGTAACGGACGATCTTCAGGTTTTCTTCAAAATCCAGCTCAAACACCCGCAACGGGTTGCGGGTGTATTCAATCGGTGTAGCGATGGCCACCAATGGCAGCACCACATCGCATTTCTTGATGTGATACTCGATCCACTCGGTGTGGATGCTGATGTCGCCTTCGATAAAGTGAAAGTTCGGCTTGGTTCGCAGGCGCTCAATGGCGTCTGAACCGATGTCCATGCCGTAGATGTCGTAACGATCTTCCTGCAACAAGCGTTCTGACAGATGATTGCCGATGAAACCGTTGACGCCTAGGATCAGCACGCGGGTACGGCGGGCCGGGCGGCGCTTTTCTGTATCGAGCAGTTGCGAGCCTTCCACCAGCCCGAACTCGCGAGCCAGTTGTGCCCCACTGAGGTACAAGCCGTTGTCGCCGCGCTGCCCTGCGTTGATCACCAGCGAACCCTCACCGCAGGCGATACGCAATGGGTCGTGACTGATGACCGTGCCGGGTGCTTCGCCGTTGTTGCCTGCTTCGGCACTGGCGGCCCAGACAATCAACTTGTTTTCGCCTACCGCGCAAAATGCGCCAGGGTAGGGCTGCGTGACTGCCCGTATCAGGTTGTACAGTTGCGTGGCCGGAAGCGACCAGTCGATCAAACCGTCGGCCGGGGTGCGGCGACCGAAACAGCTTGCAAGGGTTTCGTCCTGCGGCGTGCCTGAAAGTTGCCCGAGGGCAAGCAGCGGTAGCGTTTCACTAAGCAGGTCAGCGGCGGCTTCACGCAGTTTGCCGTGGAGCGTCAAGGCTGTATCGGTGGAACTTATCGAGACGCGTTGCTGAGCGACTATCGGCCCTGCATCGGCGCGCTTGACCATCTGATGCAAGGTCACGCCGGTCTCGCTTTCGCCATTGACCAGCACCCAGTTTGCCGGCGCTCGTCCGCGGTAGCGTGGTAACAGCGAGCCATGCAGGTTCAATGCGCCTTTGCTGGCACACGCCAGTAGAGGCTCACCGAGCAACTGGCGGTAATAGAAGGAAAAGATGAAGTCAGGGGCCAGTTTGCCGATGCGTTCCACCCACAAAGGGTGATTAGGGTCCTCAGGAGCATGCACGGGAATGCCATGTCGCGCACACAGCTGCGCCACGGAACCGAAGAAGGTTTTTTCCCTGGGGTCGTCGGCGTGAGTGAAAACTGCAGCAATTTCATAACCTGCGCCCAGCAGCGCTTGCAGGCCGACACAGCCAATATCGTGATAGGCGAAAACGACAGCTTTAGGGCTCATGGCGCAACCTTGTTCATATAGGGAGTTACAGAGGAATCAACGCTTTCGCTGACAACTTCGGACGAGCTGCGCACGACTTTTTCAATGAAGAAGCGCGGGCGCGCGCGGACATCGCTGTACATTCGGCCCAGGTATTCACCCAGTAATCCCATACCGATGAACTGCCCTCCGGTGAATACGAACAACACCGCAAACAGCACGAACGTGCCGTCACCGGCCCATGGCGCACCGAAGATCAGACGCAGAATGATCAGTAACGCAGCGAACAGCACACCGAGCAGCGCCATGCTGAAGCCGATAATGCTGAGCAGGCGCAAGGGCGTAGTGGTCATGCAGGTGATCAGGTCAAACATGAGGTTGACCAGGCGCATGGGGCTGTATTTCGAGTCGCCATGTTCACGTTCAGCGTGATCGACCAATACCTCCGTCGTGTGCCGCGCAAAACTGTTGGCCAAAATCGGAATGAAGGTGCTGCGCTCCCGGCAGGCCAGCATTGCATTGACAATCGTGCGCCGGTACGCGCGCAGCATGCAGCCGTAATCACTCATAGCCACGCCGGTGGAACGCTGTACTGCCACGTTTATGATCTTTGATGGCCAACGTCGCCATGCGGAGTCCTGACGATTGCTGCGCACTGTGCCGACAACGTCATATCCCTGCTCTGCAAGCGCCACCAGCCGGGGAATTTCCTCGGGAGGGTTCTGCAGATCAGCGTCGAGGGTGATTACCACATCACCTTTGCACTGCTCGAACCCAGCCATAATCGCTGCGTGCTGACCGTAGTTACGATTCAGAATCACCGCAACGAAGGGGCTGGCGCTGCGCTCGGCGGCCTGCTGAAGAATCTCTGCCGAGTCGTCGCGACTGCCGTCATCCACCAGCACGATTTCGAAGCGGTGATTCAATTGTTTACAGGCCGCTTCAGTACGCCGTAGCAACTCGGGCAAGCTCTGGCGCTCGTTGTAGACAGGGATGACAATCGACACAAACTTGATTGGGTAGGGTCTCAATGGCTGGATTCCACGGTCGATTCAATGGCACTGACAACCCGCTCGACATCATCCAGCGTCATGTCAGGGAACAGGGGGATAGAGCAAAGCCTTGATGAGTTCCATTCGGTGTCTGGCAGGCAGACGTCAGGGAAACGCTTGCGGTAATAGCTGTGCAGGTGAGTCGCTATGAAGTGGATGCCGGTGCCGATGTTTTGAGCCTGCAAGGCCTTCATGAACGCGTCGCGATCCAGCCCGCAGCGCTCGGGATCAATGCGCAGAATGAACAAGTGCCAGGCGTGATGCTGGGCGTAGCGGGGCAGGGCGAGGGGCAGGACCGGGCTCGCGGCCAGTCGTTCGAGATAGTGGCTGGCGAGCGCCTGACGCTTTGCATTGATTGCGTCAAGGCGTTGCAACTGCACCAGGGCGATACTCGCATTCAGGTCGGCCAGGTTGTATTTGAAGCCTGGCTCCATGACTTCTGCCTGTGGTTTGCGACCCAGCGTCAGCCGGTCGTAGGCGTCGACACCCAGACCATGAAATTTAAGTTGGCGCACCCGATCAGCCAGTTGTGCATTGTCAGTGACGAACATTGCACCTTCGGCACAGGTCATGTTCTTGATCGCGTGAAATGAAAATATCGCGGTGCCTTGGTTGCCGATCGGACGACCCTTGTAAGCGGTTCCGGTCGCATGTGCAGCGTCTTCTATCACCGTAATCCCGTGCCGATCTGCCAGCGCATAAAGCGGGTCGAGATCGAATGCGGCGCCAGCGTAATGCACCGGCACGATCGCTTTGGTTCGTGGCGTGATGGCTTCCTCAATGAGCGCGGCGCTGCTCATCAGAGTGCCACGGTCGACGTCGACAAAAACCGGAGTGGCCCCCAGCAGGCAAATATTGGTATCACCTAAAACTATACTAAGTGCATCAGATTAGAGGTAAAACCTAGCTCTACCTCCCCCCTAGGGATGCTCCGATCAACTTGCCGCGCAGCGGTGGCAAGCCGTAATTTGCCAGGCACATAGCGCTATTTTTCTGAAAACGGTCTGATGCAGTGTGAGTCGAGCGCGTTTTTCGCTCGGTTTTCCGTGTTAAGCGCGCAACTCACCCAAACCCATTAGTCGCTTTCGAGCCATCCACAGGTTCGACAGGGCGAACAGCGTGGTCAGTTGGGCCGTGTTTTTCATCAGCCCACGAAAGCGTACTTTCACGTAACCAAACTGGCGCTTGATGACCCGAAACGGATGCTCGACCTTGGCGCGTGTCTGCGCTTTGCAGTACTCGATCTTGCGCTTGGCTTTGTACAACAGGCTGCGTTTGTTCAGCTTGGAATACGTGCTGCGCCGCGCCGCGATTTGCCAGATCACGTTACGATTTTCGTGCTCTTCACGCTTCTCGACACCGGTGTAGCCAGCGTCCGCATAGACCGCGTTTTCTTCCCCGTGGAGCAGTTCGGCGACTTGAGTGACATCGGCCACATTGGCCGCAGTGCCATGGACGTGATGAACCAGTCCAGACTCAACGTCAGCGCCGATGTGGGCCTTCATACCGAAGAAATACTGGTTACCCTTCTTTGTCTGATGCATCTCGGGATCACGCTCGCCGTCTTTGTTCTTGGTCGAGCTTGGGGCATGAATAATGGTGGCATCGACGATGGTGCCCTGGCGCAGCGACAGGCCTTTTTCCTGCAAATAACCGTTGATGACCGCGAGGATTGCAGGAGCCAGTTGATGTTTCTCCAGCAGGTGCCGGAAGTTCATGATCGTGGTGTCTTCCGGTATCGGCGCACTCAACGTCAGGCGTGCAAACTGGCGCATGGGGGTGATTTCGTAGAGCGCTTCTTCCATGGCCGGATCACTCAGGGAGAACCAGTTCTGCAGCAGGTGAATGCGCAGCATGGTTTCCAGCGGATAAGGTTTTCTGCCACCGCCGGCCTTGGGGTAGAACGGTTCGATCAGGCCCAGCAGACCTGTCCAGGGGACGACCTGATCCATCTCGGCGAGGAAGCGTTCGCGGCGTGTCTGCTTGCGCTTGCTGGCATATTCGAAATCGGAAAAGCTCATCTGGCTCATGGGAGGCTCGGATCAGGTGGTCAGGCGATTTTCGCATAACCGGGACTTGTTCGGAGATTCCCTAGAAATCAAAGTGTTGACACCTATATGTGTACTATCTGTACCATCCGCACCTTTTTGGGTGGGTGCATTGGATGGCGGTGGTTCAGGTAGTAGCGAAGGTGGTGGTTGACGATACGGGAATCCAGAGCGAGATCCCTGTCTTGATAACTGAGCATGGAGTGGTGTCCTCGCTGGTTGACTACCTCCTGGATAACCACCACCTGAGTCCTAGCTGGCAGCGTTCGGTCACTCAGGCCACAAAGCTGCTGCTGGAGTACATGGAGGCCAACCAGCACCACTTCTCCGATCCCCGTGCCCTCTTCCAGGCTTTTGCCTCACGCCTCTATACCGGAACGGTTGGAGATGATGGCCTAGATCCATCTGGTCTAGGGTGGGTTCCAGCCAGCCGCAACTCATCCAACCGTCACGTTTCAGTTCTGAACTGGGCAGCCTGCGGCTGCAAATTGTGGGATTTTGAAATCGGTTATCATAGCCAAAATTGAGTCGATCCCTCCTCAGCACAGGCTTACACATGGCGTCAGAGACAAAAAAACGTAAACGGGCAAGCCGGGCAAAAGCCAAGGCAAAGCAGACCCGTCTCCAACGCGCCGGGCATACCACCTTCGTTCCCGATACCGACTTTTCCTTCGATGTCGATCCTTTGGGTGATGTCGATCTTTGTAGTTGCTGCCAGACAGCGTATCTGAACGACAGGTTTCCCGACGCTTCTTGCGTAAGCGTTTCGATGAGAGAAGGGCCAGGCGGATTCGCCATCACCGCCGTCATTCACCACGATGAGGAGCCATCCTGCTGACGTGGCCTCTGCACCGCCTGCTTACAAACCTCGACCGCTCAAAAACCTCTTCACGGCCAACGGCTGCTGGGCAGATTTGCTGGAAGCCGGCGGTCTGCGCCAAATCGAAGTGGAGTCGATCAGCAAAATGCTCGCCTGCGGCACCTCGATACTGGGCGTCAAACACTACACCTGTGGCAATGAGCATTGCCCACACGTCAAATACCTGTGCAACACCTGCCATTGCCGGGCCTGTCCTTCCTGCGGCAAAAAGGCCACCGACCAGTGGATCGCCGTGCAAAACAACCGTCTGCCCGACTGCCCCTGGCAGCATCTGGTGTTCACGCTGCCCGACACGCTGTGGTCCCTGTTCTTCTACAACCGCTGGCTGCTCGATGCGCTGTTTCGTCTGGCGGCCGATAACCTGATCTACACCGCCAAGCGGCGCGGTTTGCGCGTCGGGATTTTCGGTGCGCTGCACACCTATGGCCGGCGGCTCAACTGGCATCCCCACGTCCACCTGTCGGTGACCGCGGGCGGCCTGGATGAGCAGGGCGTCTGGAAAAATCTGTCGTTCCACAAAGAGGCCCTGCGGCGGCGCTGGATGTGGCTGGTGCGCGATTACCTGCTGGGACAGCCGCTTTCGCAACTGACGATGCCGCCGCAGCTGGCCCACATCCACTGTGAAAGCGACTGGCGCCGTTTGATACTGACCGCTGGTGGCCAGCACTGGCACATCCACTTGTCGAAGAAGACGGAAAACGGCCGAAAGACCGTCAATTACCTGGGCCGCTACCTGAAAAAACCGCCGATCTCGGGCAGTCGTCTGGCGCATTACACCTGCGGGGCCACGTTGAGCTTTACCTACCTGGATCACCGCACGCAGACCTATCAGCAGGAAACGCTGAGCCAGGCCGACATGCTGCGCCGGGTGGTCCAGCACATCCCGGAAAAGCATTTCCGGATGATCCGGTATTTTGGTTTTCTGGCCAATCGGGTGTGTGGGAAATACCTGCCGAAGGTGTATGAAGCACTGAAGATGGCGACGCCAGGACCGGTACCAAAGCTGTATTTTGCGCCGATGGCCAAAGCCTTTCTAAACGTCGATCCGTTCCGCTGCGTGCTGTGTGGCGCGCGGATGGTATACACGGCAGCGATCAGCGGGCTGACGGTGCAGGGACTGGTCCTCAACGCTCAGGCGATCGCGCAGATGAGGTACGTGAAGCCCTGACAGGGGGAAGGTGCGTCCGCACCTAGGCTCAGCGGTAAAATAAACTGTGTTAATGCGGATTTATAGGGATTTTCACTGCATAAGTAACGCATCAGCGTCTTCCTACGCATCGCTATGAAGGCATGACGCCTCCTTCACAGCGTCAGGTTCATGCATAGGCATTTTGAAATTCCTATGCATCAAGGGCTTCACAGACTATTTGGCTGATCTGTACGACGCTCCGGCCATGAACCCCTTGATGACCGCCAGTACCTATGATCAGAGACTTAACTTCGCTGCCTGGCATCGCCGTAACAGCAATGATTTCCTAGGGTCTGTTCCCGTTTCGACGTAACCCATTGATCTCTATGAGAACAGGCCCGTATTGTTGGAGTTCTCACACAACACCAATACGAGCCTGCAATGCCCCGATTAATGCTCAGTGATGAGCACTGGCCGAAGCTTCGAGAAATTTTGCTGCACGAATCGATCTACAACAAGCGAGATTTGCGCACCACGGTTGAAGGCATGCTGTACCGCATGCGTGTGGGTTGCCCTTGGCGAGACCTGCCGAAAGCGTTTGGAAACTGGAGCAAGGTCTACAAGCGGTTCAATGCCTGGTCTGCTTCAGGCAAGTGGGTCAAGGTGCTTGAGGTGCTGATGACCGATCCTGACATGGAGTGGGTTTTCATTGATGGCAGTTATGTAAAGGCTCATCAGCACAGTGCAGGTGCTGCCAGCACGCAGGACCAGGCCATCGGAAAAAGCCGAGCCGGTAACACCAGCAAGATTCACCTGGCTGTAGACGCTTGTGGGCTGCCCATTGCATTTGACGTGACCGGAGGCCAGACCAATGATTGTTCGCAGGCGGCCTCGTTGATTGCCAAGATGCCCAATGCAGAAGTGATCATTGCGGACAAGGGCTACGACACTGAACCGCCCCGGGTTTCTCGGAGACCCTTTTGTTTGAGTCATGCCACCTGGGCAGACTCGGTGAGTTGCTGATAATAGATTGCTTCTGCTTCGACCGGTGGAATATGACCGATTGGCTCCAGCAGGCGGCGGTGATTGAACCAGTCCACCCATTTCAGGGTTTCCAGCTCCACCGCCCCCCGTGTGGGCCAAGAGCGTCGATGAATCACTTCAGCCTTGTAAAGACCATTGATGGTCTCAGCCAAAGCATTGTCGTAAGAGTCACCGACACTCCCGACCGATGGCTCAATACCGGCTTCGACAAGACGCTCGGTATAGCGAATGGACACGTACTGCACGCCACGGTCACTGTGGTGAATGAGTCCACCCTGCTTGACTGGGCGACGGGCGTAAAGGGCTTGCTCCAGTGCATCGAGTACAAAATCGGTACGCGCTGAACTGGACACCTTCCAACCGACGATGAATCGGGCAAAGACATCAATGATGAAGGCCACGTAAACAAAACCCTGCCAGGTACTGACGTAGGTAAAGTCCGATACCCATAGGGCGTTCGGGCACTCAGCCACAAACTGACGGTTGACATGATCCTGCGGGCACGGCCTGGCTTGGTCGCTGACCGTCGTCTTGACGGGCTTGCCGCGTACCACGCCTTGCAGGCCCAGCTCTCCCATCAGACGTTGCACCGTACAGCGGGCGACTTGCAGTCCGTCACGCAGCAATTGTCGCCAGACCTTGCGCACGCCATATACCTGGAAGTGCTCATCCCAGACTCGCTGGATGTGCTCACCCAGTTCCTGGTCACGCTGCGCACGCGCTGACTGCTGGCTGGGGTCAGCCTGCTGAGCAGCGTACCGGTAGTACGTCGACGGGGCGATTGGCAACACCTTGCAAATCGGCTCGACCCCGTAAGACTGGCGGTTTTCATCAATAAACGTCTTCATCGTTTGAATGGGCGGTCGAGCTCCGCCTGGGCAAAATAGGCTGAGGCCTTACGCAAGATCTCGTTAGCTTGACGCAACTGACGGTTCTCACGCTCCAAGAGCTTGACTCGCTCACGTTCGACTGTGCTCAGCCCATCACGCTGGCCGCTGTTGCGCTCAGATTGGCGAACCCACAGCCGTAATGTCTCGGGCGTGCAGCCGATCTTGGGGGCAATGGCACTGATGGTGGCCCACTGCGACTCGTACTCAGGAAGGTGTTCGAAAACCATCCTGATGGCCCGCTCACGGACCTCTGGGGAATACTTCGGTAGTTTTTTCATCGCTCCATCCTCTCAAAGGTTGGAGTCTCCGAGAAACCCGGGGCGGTTCACACCCGTCGTGCCGTGAATCCGCTGATGAGCGACTTCGTCGAGCCATTGGCCGATATGTGCGTTGGCCGTCACCACATCCAGCGTCAGACCCGCACTCTTGAGCGTAGCGGCCAACGGGGTAATGAAACTGCCCTTCAGATACCCGTTGAAGCGCTCAACCTTGCCCTTGGTCTGGGCACGGTAAGGGCGGCAGACCTTGGGAATAAAACCAAACTCATCGGCCAGCGCAGCCAATCGGGGATGCCAACGGTGCAGGCCCTCCCCAAAAGCGTCTCGCTCGGTGATGATGGTTCCGGCGTTATCAAACAATGCCTGCTCGGGCACGCCGCCAAAGTAAGCGAACGCCTCCCGAAGCCCTGTCAGCCAGGCTTCGCTGTCCTCTCGCTCGGAGAAACGGACAAAGCTTGCTCGACTAAAACCAAGTGTCGCCACGAACGCCTTAAGCGGCTGACGGCCTCGTCGAATGGTGGTGAAGTCCACCTGCATCTGCTTGCCGGGCAGAGTTTCGAAACGTACCACCGGCTCTTCTGCCTTACGTTTGAAGGGGCGAATATAAGCCTTCAGACGACTGACGCCGCCGCTGTACCCCAATGCCGTGATCTCACGCAGCAGGACGGTCGCCGGAATCCAGTGCGGGCGCGCTGCCTCAATACGCTCATGCAGGTAGTCCTTGAAGGGGTCGATTTTGCACGGACGTGCGGGTCTCACCTTGTCACTGGGTAGCGACCGGGCCTTTCGCAGGTACTTGCGCACGGTGTTACGCGAAATACCCAGCTCACGGGCGATGAATTTGATGCCATGGCCCTGACGGGCCAATACTTTAATTTCCACAGACTGCTCCTGGGTCAACATATTGGCAGCTCAAAGCCGCCAGTTTTACCCAGGGGGTCAATTCTAGGTTGGCGTTAGGGGGTCATTTTTACAGTGGCGGTGACAGTTACGTGCCTGCAATTAGGAAAATTCTGAAGGAGATCGAATGATCTGACGGGCTGTGGAGGGATGGCTTGTAGTGCAGCGTCTTAGTACATATACTAACCATCCCTCGCGGCTTTAGCCCCCAGCGCTACTAGCCCACGGTCATCTTAGTACAATAGGTGATCTTATCTGTGTGTGTTTAGTTGAGTTATATAGGATATGGCTTGTTGCATAAGTATAAATGGGCGAGGGTTGCTGTTCCAAACCTCGGAACTGTCATATTTATCACCTATCAGGTCATCAGGTCATCAGGCTACAGGGTTGGTTTTGGCAGTGCTGTTACATTCCTTTCATACACTTTCGCACATCATCGTCTATAACGTTGCCTGGTTTGATGCAGTCCCTTAGCGGGTTTTCGTCTTGCCTGTCTTCAAACTCAGCTTTGGCTCGATTCCGGCACTGTTTGTTAACAGCCTTGCCCAGCGGCGATGTATCGCCTTTATATGACTCGCATGTCGCTGCATTTGCAGCTTTTTGCATCTGCACGACCATTGGCAGGGTCGCGGGATCTACAGCCCATGCTGGTGAGCTTATGCAGGCAATATCAGTCCTTGATTTCAGGTTTAGCAGGCGTTGGTACCGTCGGGCGGACACTTTACCGCAAAACGTTTTGAATTCGAGTGCTGACTTGGGTACGTGAGCCAGGCGCAATGTCTCGGTCCGTCATTGTTGAAGTTTACGCTGCACATGGGTCGGACACTGAAGTGTGAGGGGCTTCGATTTTCACGTTCTTGAAATACACAGGAGTCAGTTCTCGGCTTCAAATCTGGTGGCCAGGGCTCACCAAGGATGCATGTGTAGGTACGCATAATGTATATTATGTTAAATTATATCTATTTGTAACTGCTACCAGCAACCTAAGATCCACGCGCCATGGTCTCCATTTGCGCCAATCGCGATTTGAGTGGAAAGCCCTTCTTTATCTTCCCAACCCCTTGATTCTATTGGGCTCTAGTTCACTAGGCATCCCAGTTCGACGCAGCTTTTTGACGATATGAGTGGAAACCTCTCCGATTCATAAATCCATAAGTCATTGATCTGTATAGATTTTAAAAATCCACGTCTAAACGGAACAGCTCCACGCCTAAGGAGAAATCAGTGGAATCATATTTCAGGGGATACATTGTCGACCACCTCGAACCTCTTACAGAACAAGTGCTCCAGGGCTTTTTGAGGAATTGATTTGAACCTGAACGTCATGAGCGCACTCTGTCTCTATTAGCGACGCTGTTTGCGATGTACTTGCGGGTTTCCGATATCGTTGGACGATCCAGCTGGCGACCTTCAATGGGGGATTTTAGACAGGATCCCGAAGGTAATTGGTGGTTTCACGTAGTGGGTAAAGGTGACAAAGTCGGCAAGATTGCTGTCAGGGACGAATATATCGAGCAGTACTTGACGCGTTACCGTACCTTCTTGGGATTACCCGGGTTACCGCAGAGAGGCGAAAAAACACCGCTGATTACTACCCTCACCGGGCGTTCGGGGTTATCAGACCGCCAGGTGCGCGCCCTCCTCCAGGCCGTTTTTGATAATGCTGTTGTTCGATCATCCGTTGATGACCAATTGCACGAGGCGGCACTGCCGCAGAGGCCTGTCCGGAGTGCGGAGCCGAAAGTTGAGTAGTGAGGAAAGCATCCCCGGATCCGGTCGTTGAGGTGGAAGCGGCAGCACGTGTAGGTGACGCCCACTTCCAATATTTCGGTGAAACGGGACGACTCTTGCGATCTGAGTCGAAGCCGCAGCCTAAAAACCGAGTCCGGCAAGGTCCGACGGTTTAGGTGATTAAGCAATTGGGATATCGCTATAGCGTAATGAGTTGCGCGGTTTGAAACCGGCCGCACGCGGGTTCTAAAATCATCAACACGTTAACCTCAGTTTGCTTGTGACAGACATTCGCTCAATTTCTAAGCGCGTGCTGCAAAACATAGCTGTCAGCAACCTGCTGGAGCGCGGCGAGTTTGCCGTCTCTCACCGTCCAAATATGAATGAAACGGATGTCTACTTTCTTTCCCTCTTTGGTGACGCCGTGATATTCGCCAAATACAAAAACATGGTTCTTGTCATCGCCGTAATAGTCCAGCGCCTCGGTGTTCCAAGACGAAAATAGCGGACTAAACTGACCGAAAAAATCTTTCAGTGTGCTGTCGAGGTCTTGGTAAACTGTTGCCGCTGACCGAAAACTGACCCAGTAGAGGCTGTTCTGCCGACTGAAAACTGACCCAGGTGTTCAACTGCTTCTGCTCACTTTTTGAGCAGGAGAACACAGGGTGATCAGCATGGAAATGTTGGGAAAAATCCGGCGGATGTACTTCCGCGACAAGCTCTCGCTGCATCAGATAGCCAAGCGTACCGGGCTGTCGAGAAACACCATCCGAAAATGGGTCAGAGCGCCCGAAGCCAATCAACCAGCGTACCAACGGTGCGCATCCTTCAATAAGCTCAACCCTTTTCACGAGACCTTAGAGCAGGCGCTCAAGGCTGATTCGTTCCGGCCAAAACACAACCGTAGGAGCGCCAAGGCACTTTTTGAGCAGATCAAGGCCGAGGGTTATGACGGCGGTTACAGCCAGCTCACGGCGTTTGTCCGCTCTTGGCGGTGCGAGCAAGGCAAGTCTGTACGCGCTTTTGTACCGCTGACTTTTGCCCTCGGTGAGGCCTTTCAGTTTGACTGGAGCGAAGAAGGCCTGCTGATCGGTGGCCTGTTTCGACGTATCCAGGTCTCCCATATGAAGCTGTGCGCAAGTCGCGCGTTCTGGTTGGTTGCGTACCCCAGTCAAGGCCACGAGATGCTGTTTGATGCCCATACACGTTCGTTTGGAGCGTTGGGTGGCGTGCCACGTCGCGGCATCTACGACAACATGAAAACGGCTGTCGACAAGGTTAACAAAGGCAAAGGCCGCACGGTCAATGCCCGGTTTTCCGTGATGTGCGCGCACTATCTGTTCGATCCGGACTTCTGCAACGTGGCCTCTGGCTGGGAGAAAGGCATCGTCGAAAAGAACGTGCAAGACAGCCGGAGGCGAATCTGGCTCGATGCTCAAAATTGCATGTTCCATACCTTCGAGGAGCTGAACGTCTGGCTCGGCCAACGCTGTCGTACGCTCTGGGCTGAACTTGTACATCCGCAGTACAACGGTTTGACGGTGGCAGAAGTCCTGGAGCTGGAGCAGGCTGAAATGATGCCAATGCCGACGGCCTTTGATGGCTACGTGGAACGCACCGTCCGTGTCTCTAGCACCTGCCTGATCAGCGTGGCGCGCAATCGTTATTCGGTGCCTTGCGAGCGTGTGGGTCAATGGGTCAGCAGCCGTTTGTACCCTTCGCGAATCGTGGTCATTGCCGACGAAACGGTGATCGCCAGTCACGAGCGCCTCTTTGATCGAGATCAGATCGGTTTTGACTGGCAGCACTACATCCCACTCATCGAACGCAAGCCTGGTGCACTGCGCAATGGCGCTCCATTTGCTGATCTGCCAAAACCGTTACAGCTTCTTAAACGCGGACTGAGGCGTCACACCAACGGTGATCGAATCATGATGCAGGTACTGGCTGCTGTGCCCATCGCCGGTCTCGAACCAGTGCTGGTGGCGGTGGAGCTGGTACTTGAATCGGGAAGTCTGAGCGCCGATCACATCCTCAATGTCGTTGCCCGCCTGACCTCCACCGCACCACCTCCCTGTGTAGAAACCAGCCTGCAACTCAAAGTGGCGCCGGTTGCCAATACAGCACGCTACGACCGGCTCCGTACGACCGATGAGGAGAATCGCAATGCGTGACCTAATGACTGAACTCAAAGAACTGCGCCTGCACGGCATGGCCAGTGCTTGGGAAGAACTGGTCTCTCAAGGAACAGCGTCGACGGCTTCATCGAAATGGCTGCTGGAACATCTGCTTCAGCAGGAACATGCGGATCGCGCGGTGCGCTCGGTGAATCATCAGATGAACATGGCAAAACTCCCCATGCACCGTGACTTAGCTGGCTTTGACTTCAGCGCTTCCAGCGCTGATGCCCGGCTGGTCAGCGATCTATCCAGCTTGGCGTTCACTGAAACCGCGCAGAATGTCGTGTTCATCGGCGGCCCTGGCACCGGGAAAACACACCTGGCCAGTGCCTTGGCTGTATCCGGAATCACGGCCTACAACAAACGCGTGCGCTTCTTTTCCACGGTGGATCTGGTGAATCTGCTGGAGCGTGAGAAGTACGATGGCAAGGCAGGGCGAATCGCCCAGGCACTGCTGCGCACAGACCTGGTGATACTGGATGAACTCGGATATTTGCCCTTCAGCCAAAGCGGTGGCGCCCTGTTATTTCACCTGCTGTCCAAACTGTACGAACACACCAGCGTGGTCATCACCACCAACCTGAGCTTCTCGGAATGGTCGAGTGTGTTTGGCGACGCCAAGATGACCACCGCGTTGCTGGATCGGCTGACACACCACTGCCACATCGTCGAAACGGGCAACGAGTCCTACCGCCTACAACACAGCACATTGGCTGCCCAGACAAAGATCAAAACACGCGAACGAAAGCGAAAGGACGGAAATGATATCGAGGACGATGAGCCATTTTGATCCGCACCATAAATGCCCTGCTGCATGCGGTGGGGCTTGATGCGTCTTCAATCGGAACACTGCTGCTAAGCTTATCCACAATTGCTGGGGCAAAAATCAGCAATCCGTCCTGGGTCAATTTTCAATCGGCAGGGTGGGTCAGTTTTCAATCAGCGCCAACAGAGAACCCGGCAGCCGTGAAGATCGGAATGCTCTGGGCACTGCTTATAGGCAGTGTGACCCATGCCAGCGCCAGGCGCTCGTTTTCGATGAGGGTAACCAGCGCGTCGACAGCGTCACGCAACGCTTGCGGGTCATTTGGCAGTGAAGCTGGTTCGACAATGATCCCGTTGAATTTGTCCCGTGTGAATTCCAATGTACACCTTTGGATTGCTTTGTCTGCCGGGATTGTAGTGAGGCGGGAGCAGCTTTGCGAATGCTCGTGAAAACGGGCATAGCGGATTACACTGTTTTATCGAGGACTGTTTTATCGAGGTCTGCGAAACCATCTTTTTAGTGTCTCGTGGCCATCATCGATATAAGTAAAATAACGGGCACTACCAACAGGCTTAGTACGGTCGATGCCGATAGCCCGCCAATGACGACCACCGCCAATCGACGGTCAGCGCCGCCTTGCGATCACCCGCCCGACACGACACCTTTTCCGCCTTTGGGTATGCGTCTGCATAGGCCCTTCACCTTCACGTCATCCGTAAAACCGTTGCCGCCAGCGCCGATTACGTTTGCAGGCGCGCCCATTACTTGCGCGCATAAAAAACCCGCCGAAGCGGGTTGTTTTTTCCATCAATACCATTCCGACATCCTGTCGGTAGCCATCCCGGCAATGGTGATCATCCGTGACCTGTGAAGCGCTTCCTGCGCTTGCAGTTGATGGGTGTAGATTGCTCCTTCGCCGTGGCGCCGTACAGAGTGGATCCACTCCAGATAGTGTAAGCCTTTTGCCATTTTCCGGATGATCCTGTGCCCTGCCCTCAGTTGCGCTCAAACTCGATCAATACGTTTCCTATATGCTTTGCCGCAGCAAAATAAGCGTAGGCTTGGGGGGCATCAGCGAATTTGAACGTCCTGGCAACAACGGTTTCAACCCCATTTGCCTCGATTGCGCGTATGAGGTCGACAAACATCGCGCGGCTACCATTGGCAATGCCCCTGATGGTTACATTTTTCAGGATGAGGGACAGGTAATCTGGAATCGGAGAGTGCTTCTCCGGGGTCACGCCAATGACCGCGATACGTCCGTTGACGGCAGCGGCAGCGATTGATTGCCCCAGGGTGTCCTGGCCTCCGGTTTCTAGGATGACGTCCGCACCGGTGTTATTGGTGAGCGCCATGACTTGCGCAGCCCAGTCAGGGTGTGTTCGGTAATTGATGGTAATGTCCGCGCCCAGCTGGCGGGCGATGTCCAGTTTTTCGTCACTTGACGAGGTAATTGCCACGCGCGCGCCGTGGAGCCTGGCGAGCTTCAAAGCGGCCAGCGCCACCCCGCCGGTTCCGAGACAAAGGACCAGCTCGCCCGGCTTGACTTTGCACACCTCCATCAGCGCGTTCCAGACTGTCAGGCCCGCAGATGCGAGCGCGGCAACGTCTTTGTCCGCCAGCCAGCCGTCGTGGGTTACGCCGACGTCATGGGCAAACACATCGATTCTGAATGGGCCTTCCAGCCAGTCCGGGAAGTGACCGCAGATAACCCGGTCACCCACTTTGACCTGACTGACGCCCTCGCCTACAGCGATGACCTCGCCCACACCTTCGGAAACCGGAATGCGCTCCGGCTCCTGTCTGGCACCGTAAACGCCATGAAGGATCTGAACATCACGACTGATGAGACTCACCAGACGAGGCGCCACAATGGCTTGCCCCGGTCCGTCTGGCTCGATCAACTGTCATCGCCCCTGGACGAACGATGTCCGCAAGCCCTTAGCCCTGAAACGCTCTGTGTTGTCCGCAGCGCAGACGGCTGCTACTTCAAACGCCAAATCCCCTCCACCCGATGCGCCAGACCGCGCTCGCCGAGCGACTCGATGTACTTCTTCATGCCTTTCTCACCGCGCTTTTGCAGCAACCGGGTGGTGCGCGGCAACAGGTTGGGGAACAGCATAGCCAGACTGGATGCCAAGGATTCGCTCGGTTTCGGTGTCCGTTCCAGGCACGGTTTGTCGAGCATGAGTAACACCTGACGTGCGACGTCGTCCGGCGATTGTGGCGGTGCAATGAACTGTAAAGCGTTGCCGCCTTCGATCGCTTCCTTGCGCAGCATTTGGGTGTCTGTCGCGGTTGGCAGGATGGAGCCGACCTTGATGCCCTTCTCGGCCAGATCCAGACCGATCGAGAGCATTGCGCCGCGCAGGCCGAACTTGCTGGCGCAGTAGATCGGTGATTCGGGCGTGGGAAATACGCCCCCCAATGAAACAGTGGATATGACCCGGGCGTCGTTCGAGCGCTTGAGCAATGGAATGGCCAGACGAGTCAGGATCAGCGGTGCGACGAGATTGATGTTGAGCTCTCGACTGATGCTTTCCACCGAGCGTGTATCAAACGCTTCGACTACTGCAATGGCTGCATTGTTGATCAACACGTCAAGTCGGCCAAACTCTGACTCTATGTAGGTCATCAAGCCTGCCAGGCTTTCCTGGTCGGTCAGATCAACTACATAGGGAAAAGCATCTTCGCCAAGGCTTTCCGCCAGCACGCGCAGCTGCTTTTCGTCGATGTCTGCCAGTATCAGTTGCATGCCCCTGCGGATCAGCTGGGCGCAGATCGCCTGGCCAATGCCGCCGGCCGCGCCGGTAATCAGGACCACCGTTTTCATAAGCACGTCTCCTGAATGGCGACCTTCTGTTGCATTGGCGCAGGAATATAGCCAGTGCCTTTACGCAGGCTTTTGTAATAACCCTCTTCGACCGCAGGCCAGCCTTGGCTGTGAAACAGCTTGCGCAGGTATTTCTTGAGCGCATGCGCCTCCAGGTAGACCTCGTGGCGTTGGGATTTGACGAACTTGATTCCCCCGGAAAGATCCGGGTCGTCCGTAGCAATCAACTGATCGAAATGACTGGCCTGGGTTTTCTGATGCAATTGGTCACGCAAGTAACAAGCGACAGCATGCGCCTCGCTATCAAACAGCTTATAGGCGCTCGAGTTCGTCTCGACGTACCCGATGCCGAACAGGTTGTGATGCTCACGACTGAAAATAGACAGGTACAACCGGGGCCGACCGCCCTGCCACTCGAAATACTTCGCGGCATAGGGGCAGCTCCATTTATACCCGGTGGCATACAGCACCAGATCGAGTGGCTCACGCGTGCCGTCTTTGAACACCACGTGCTGACCCTCGTAGTGGGACACGTCCGGCTTTACCTGAATATCGCCGTGCTGCAGGTAGTGCAGCAACTGGGTATTGAGCAACGGGTGGCTCTCAAAGAGCTTGTGGTCCGGCCTGGGCAAGCCAAAGCGCCGGGTATCACCATTTATGACCCGTAAAATGGTCTGGAAAACCGGGCGCGCCAGCCACATCGGCAGTTGCGGTCCCTTTTCACCGAACTCGTCAACCGGCATCCCGAACAGGTGCTTGGGAATGAGGTGGTAGCCGCGACGCATGCTGATAAAGGCTTTATCGGCATGTTTGGCCGCATCGCAGGCAATATCGGCACCGGAGTTACCCGCACCGATGACCATCACCCGCTTGCCCTTGAATTCGTCGGCGTTCTTGTACGTTACCGAGTGCCGAACGGTGCCCTCAAACTGACCTTTCACTTCAGGCATGTTAGGGTCCCAGTTACAGCCGGTGGCACACACTACCGCGCGATAGCGGCGTCGTTCACCGCTGGCCAGCGTGACTAGCCAGCGTCCATCCTGTTCTTTTTCAACGTCTTTGACTGCGGTGTTGAAACGGATCCTGTCGTACAGATCGAACGCCACCGCAAAAGAGCGAACGTACTCGAAAATCTGTCGATTGCTCGGGTAATCGGGAAAGTGCGCGGGCATGGGATAGTCGATAAACCCTGACTGATCGCGAGAGGAGATAAAGTGCGCCGATTGGTACATCGGGGTTCCGGGGTTATTGATATCCCATACACCTCCCACTTCGCCGTGTCGCTCGAACTGCTCGTAATCGAGGCCCTGACGCTTGAGCGCCCTCGCCATACACAGCCCGCCCGGGCCGCTTCCGATAATGCACACCGCGTCGGCGCAATCGTGGATCTTGTTGTTCTCGTGGCTCACTTTGTATTCCTCGGGTTCAACAGCGAGAACCCTAAGTTAGCCAAGGAGGCGCGGAGCATGCAGGGGGCCAATGGACGTAAAAGGGGGTGGTAACGGACTTGTTCGGCTGGCGGGTCGGATCAATGATTAATTTAACGATTCGAGGGGTGTTTCGGCTGTTTTTTCAGGCATGCTGTGATTCGATAAAACAATAAAACCTGTCTGTAAAAGGTCCGGATCAACATGAAGCTCATTGCTGACCCACTGTTCTCTGAAGCCTCGGCTCCGCCGCAGGTATCGCGCATGCTCCTGCAGTACGCGACCGAACGTGGCGTCGATGCCGAGTGGCTATGCCGTGGCCTGGGTTTTGCCCCTGATGACCTGAAAAAGCCCGGCTATCTTCTGTCGCATCGGCAAAGCAACCTGCTGGTACGCCGAACAATCACGGTGCTGGGTGATGACGGCTTGGGTCTGTCGGTCGGCGAGCGCCAGACAGCAGTGTCATGGGGCATTGTCGGGCTGGGTATGCAGGCCAGTCCCACGCTGGGTGAGGCGCTGGACCTGGCCATTCGTTACCAGAAGCATGCCGGTGCCCTGCTCCGCCATCGAATGGCGCTTCATGAAGGTCGCTGCCTGACCTACATGGTGCCGCAGTTCTTTGACCCTGACGTGATCAGTTTTTATCTGGAAGAGGCATTCGCCAGCGCGATGGCCATTGCGCGGCATCTGACTGGGCATCATGACATGCTCCCCAGCCGCATCGAGCTTGAATATCCAGAGCCTGCGCACCGGCAACGATACAGCGAAATATTCCGCTGCCCGGTGGTATTTGCCGGTGCTCACAATCTGATCGAATTCGATGCCCTGTGGCTGGACATTCCATTGTTGACGCGCGATGACTTCGTGGCTGCAGAAGTGGCAGAGTTGCTGGACAGTGCAAACTGGGAAGATAAAGGCACGTCAGATCTTGTCGAAACCGTTCAACGGGAAATACGCAAGCGTCTCTGCGCTCCGCCGTCACTCAATGACCTTGCGCAACAGCTCAATATCGGCGAACGCACCTTAAGGCGTCGTCTTGACGAGGCGGGACAGTCCTATCAGGGCGTCATCGACTCGCTACGCAGGGCCCGGGCATTGTCACTCCTGAGTCACCGTGAAACGAAATTGATCGACGTGGCGACTGAAACCGGCTTCAGCGATATTCGTGATTTCCGTCGGGCGTTCAAACGCTGGACCGGGGTAACGCCCCGCGAAGCCAGATACGAAATTCAACAATTTCGAAAAGACATCCAGGGCCTGTCAACCTCCTGAGTTTTTGCGTACTCGCAAGAACATACGTGATCATCAAACGTCCGCTGCCGCCCCCTTTTTTGTCCGCTCAACCCCTGCGTTCTGTGACCGGTTGTTTATCGTAGCTCTCTGCTCTCCATAAATAATCAAACAAGAGATGGGCCGTGATGACAGAACGAGTGCTTGTTACCGGGGGTGGCGGTTTTGTGGCCTGCCACTTGATTCAGCAACTGCTTGCCAGCGGCAATGTCGTCAATACCACCGTGCGCAACCTCACCAACAGGGCAAAAGTGCTTCCTCTGCTGACGTTGCAAAAGCAACATCCAGGCAAACTTTACCTGTTCGAAGCAGATCTTCTTGTAGACGGCGCGTTTGATGCGCCCATGCACGACTGCACGGTCGTCCATCATGTGGCGTCGCCCTTTCTGCTGCCTGAAAAAATAAAGGACGGCCTCCGGGAAATGCTTGAGCCTGCACTGCTGGGCACCCGGAACGTTCTGAGCAGTGTCGATAAAACGCCCAGCGTCCTTCGTGTCGTCATGACCTCCACCGTCGGGGCAATCTTTGGCGATTACATTGACGTTTTGCACATGAAGAACAAGACCCTTACCGAAGACTATTTCAATACCAGCAGCACGCTTGAAACCAACCCCTATCACTACGCCAAGGTCGAGGCCGAAAAAGAAGCATGGCGGATCTGCGAGAAGCAGACTCGCTGGAGCCTGGTCACTATCAATCCGGGCATGATCCTCGGCCCTTCTCTTACGCCGGCCTCGGACTCCGGAAGCCTGTTTCTTCTGGATGAGATGTTCCGCGGTTACTTCTTCTATGGCATGCCCGACCTGAGTCTGACTACCGTGGACGTCAGGGATGTAGCGGCAGCTCATATCATCGCAGCGAACAAGGTTGACGCTCAGGGGCGCTATATCCTTGCTGAACAACATATGATTTCTTTCGTGGAGATAGCTGGCATTGTGCGCCGTTTGCATCGATGCCCCTGGTTATTGCCGCGTTACCGCATTCCCGACGCTATTGTCAGGTTGATTGGTCCCTTCTTCGGGCTCACTCAGGATTATCTGTGCAAGCACCTCGGCATTCGCTTTGTGGTGGATAACCAGCGCAGCCTGAATGATCTGGGCATCAAATATCGATCCATCACGGAAACGCTGACAGATCATTACCGTTGCTGGGATATGCAGCGTCAGCTCAACAGCCAGGCGAATGAGAAGCTTCGGTCGTGACATTCAAGTTGCTTCACTTCCCGTAACGGAATGGAACGTGCATAGACCTCGCTTATCAGGTTTCACCCGAGGTCTCCCCATGCGCCATCTCGATACCGATTGCCTAGCTGCTTTTGTTGCTGTCATCGATTGCGGCGGGTTCACCACTGCCGGTGAGCGTATCGGCAAGACCCAGGCAGCTGTCAGCCTGATGCTGGGCCGGCTGGAATCCCGGGTCGGGCGCAAGCTGTTGGAGCGGTCACGCCGTGGCGTTACGCTGACGGAGCATGGTGAACGGCTGATCGGCTACGCCAGGCGTATCCAGATGCTCGAAGACGAGGCGCTTGCCGCGCTCGATTGCGGGCAGGAAGCCACTCGCGTTCGTATAGGCATGCCGGATGACTATCTTGAGTCGCTGGGCTGCGAGCTCATGCAGGCGTTCACCCTGCGCTATCCGCATTTACAGGTAGAAATCATCTGTGATTTTTCTTCTCGCCTCGAGTCCATGATTACCGAAGGTAGCATCGACCTGGCGATCATCACCCGCTCCGGCACCAAGGTGCAGGGTGAGTTACTTAGGTGCGAACCGATGTTGTGGTGCGCAGCGCCGGGGCATTTTCCCGAGCAACAGAAGGTTTTGCCGTTGTCGTTATTTACCGAAAGCTGCCGGGCGCGTCCGCAGATCATTGAGGCGCTGGATCTGTTGGGGACGCCCTGGCGGATGGTCAGTTCTTCATCTCATCTGCCGGGCGTCATGCATTCGGTTCGGCTGGGCACCTCGGTGACGGTATTGCCCGCTTCAGTTGTTCCATCTGGCTGGCGCATCCTGAAATCCGAGCAGTTGCCCCGGCTGCCAAGCATCGAACTGGAGCTGCTGGTGCCCGAACATGCCCTGTTGAACACCCGCCGCCTGGCGCATTTCGTCCGTGATTGCTTTCAGGCCGAAAGCCGTTCTGAAAGCGAGTCTCAAAGCGAAGCGATGGCAGCCTTGTAACCTTCAAGCACCGCTTGCAGCGCTTTTTCCTGATGCGCAAAGGTCAGATAAGTTCGGCCAAAGGCAAACGGCATGCTCATGACCCGTTCACGGCGCAGCGCTTTGTGCAGCGAGAGTGTCCACGCGCTGTCAGCCACATGCGCCGCATCGGCGTAGGTTCTGGGTGGCGTCGCCGAGGGCCATAACGTGAACACTGACCCGTAACCCGTACTGCTAACGGCCATGCCTTTGCTGGCAAAGGCTGCGACCACTTGGGCGCGCAGCTGGTCACCGCGTGTCAGCAGTGCGGCATAGTTGGCGGTCGCCAGTTGCTTGAGGGTCGCCAGTACTGCAGCGCACGCTGGCGGCGCTCCACTGTAGGTGCCGGCGCGTACGATTTTTCCCTGCTCGAAAAGACGCATGTATTCGGGTTTGCCAACCAGAGCGGCGACCGGAATACCACTGCCGATCGCCTTGCCGACCGTGGCCAGATCAGGCTCGGCACCCAGCAGCGTGCCGGTCAGCCCTGGACACAGGCGCAACCCCATCAACACTTCATCCAGGATAACCAGTGCGCCATTGCGGTGAGCCAGATCGCTGAGGTGCTTTAAATAGCCCGGCGCAGGCTCGATGCAGCCTGCGTTGGCCAACACGGGTTCCACCACCAGGGCTGCGATGTCGCTGTAATCGCGAAACAGTTGTTCGGCATCCTCAAAATCGTTGTAGCGCAACAGCAGCATGCCATCACGTTCAGGCCGGGTTGTGCCGCTCATCAAGGCCGAGGCCTGCCCCGCATTGCCAAAGGCTACCGAGTCGTACCAGCCGTCATAGCCGGCAGCGAACTTTACAATGCGCTGGCGACCCGTTGCCACGCGCGCGGTGCGGCAGGCCAGGTGCACGGCTTCGCTGCCGGTGTTGAGGAAGATCACCTGGCTGAGATCGCCGGTGAATGTCGCCAATGCGGCAGCAGCGGCCTCCTCGTCCGCGTGGGCAAAGGAAGGCATCGGGCCGTTGAGCATTGCTGCACTGGCCGCTTCCATGACCTCCACCTGAGCATGGCCCAGCATGGTTGCACCAAAACCCATTGCGGTATCCACGTAGCGCACCCCCTTGCTGTCCCACAGCCATGGCCCATTGGAGCGTGCGACATTGAAAGCCTGGCCGTCGATTTCGGGCAAAGCGCGGCCGCCGCTGGAAATTCCACCGATCAAATGTTTCATCTTTATTCTCAGGAAATGGGAGGTATCAATAGCCCATGACGCGGGGCAACCATTGGGTCAGATTCGGGAAAAACACGAGCAAGGCGATGGCAAACGCGGTGGCGATCCAGAACGGTATCAATCGTCGTGATACGGCACCGATATCAATACGTCCTACGTTGCACACCACAAAGATGTTGGTGCCGATAGGCGGAGTGAAAAGTCCCCAACCCAGGGTCATGGTGAAGATAAGGCCGATCTGATAGGGCTCGAAGCCCGCAGCCTTGGCCACGGGGACCAGAATCGGCGCCAGAATGATCATTGCCGGGCCAAGGTCCAGCCAGAAACCGACCACTTTGAGTACCAGAATCACCAGCAATATGGTGACCAGCGGGCCGGTATGCAGGCCGACAATCCAGGTGGCCACTGTATGGGGCACCAGTTCGAAGGTCAGGATCCAGCCAAACGGCATGGCCACAGCCATGATGATCATTACCGAGCCGGTGGTGGTCACCGCTTCGGTCACGGCCGGGAATAGATCGCGCCAGGCCAGTTGTCGATAGACAATGGTACCGACGAACAGCGCATAGAGTACTGACAGCGACGCCGCTTCAGTGGCCGTGGCAAAGCCGGTAACTATCGACCCGAGCACCATGAACGGCATCAGCAACGCAGGCAGCGCGCCACCGGTGTCCCGCAGGAACAGGCCCCAGTCCATCTTGCCTTCAGCTTTTGGAAAGCCCTCGCGAACCCCGACTATGTAAGCGGTCATCATGAAGACTGCGGCGAGCATCAGGCCAGGGATAACGCCAGCCATGAACAGACCACCGATAGACGTGTTGGTCAACACGCCGAACATGATCAGGATGACGCTCGGCGGTACGATAATGCCCAGCGTTCCAGAGGCTGCTGTAACAGCAGCGGCGAAGGCACGTGGGTAGCCACGCGCCTCCATCACCGGAATCATGACCTTGGCAACGGTGCCAGTATCGGCTGTGGCTGATCCGGTCAGACCGCCATAGACGAACGCAGTGGCGACATTTACCTGCCCCAGTCCGCCGCGCAAACGCCCGAAGCAGTGCTCCGCAACACGCATGATGCGCAGCGTCAGACCGCCACGGTTCATCAGCTCTCCGGCCAGCAGAAACAACGGTATCGAGGCCAGGGTCGACGAGTCGGCACCGCGCAGCGTTTGCTGGGCAATCCAGGCCAGCGGCATGTGCAGATCACCCCACAGCAGGGCCGCGATACTGCCACCGGCCATCGCCCAGACAACTGGCAGGCCAGCCATCAGCAAACAGAAAAACGCCAGAAAAAGGATCAGCACGGTCATGGGCGTACTCCGTTGCGAATCAGGCGTGTCAGACGAACCACAGCCAGTAGCGCAAGCATCACGGCGGCGCTGATCAACGCCAGTGAACTCAGCCCGGCGGGCCAGCGCAGCACTGGGGTTGGCATCCAGCCGGTGCGTGAAATGAACGCCACACCGCTGCTCAGCAGCCAAGCGCTGATACCCAGCAGGGCCACACTGGCAAAGGCATCCAGGGCCTTTTGCAAAGACCTTGGCAGCATGCCCACCAGGCCCTGGAATCGCACGTTTTCGTGCCTCATTTCAGCGATCACGGCGCCAATAAATGTCACCCAGATAAACCCGATCGTGGCGATCTCGAACGACCATTCGAAGCCATGCAGATTCAGGTAACGCGAGAAAACGCCTGCCAGAATGGACAGAAAGGTCACGGCGAACATCAGCGAGCCGAATACAGCAAGGCAGCGTTCAGCCAGGCTGCTGGGTGGTTGGTCGGGATGCGGGCTGATAGACATGGCGTCACTCGCCTTGCGCGTCGTGCCGCAGCTGGCTGACGAAGTCTTCGCCCCAGACCTTGCCGAACTGGGCATACACCGGGTTGCTCAACTCGCGGAATGGACGCGGGTTGACGTCATTGAACTTCACGCCTTTGCCCTGCATTTCCTGCTGAATCTTGCTGTACACCGCTTCCAGCTGCGAGCGATACCAGGCTGTGGTGTCTACCACCGCCTTGTCGAGAGCAGCCCGATCAGTTGCGCTCAGGCTTTCATACTTGTCCTTGTTGATGAACCAGAAGTTAGCCGACCACACGTAGTTCGAGAGCGAGACATATTTGGCGACCTCATACCACTTCTGGTCGTAAAAATCGCGCAGCTCGGGCTCCACACCGTCCACTACGCCCGATTGCAGCGAGGTATAAACCTCTCCGAACGGAATCGACTGTCCCAGCCCGCCCAATTGCTTGATGGTTGCCAGAATGACGGGGTTGGGCGGCGTACGTATTTTCAGGCCGCTGAGGTCTGCGGGCTGAATTATCGGGTGTTTGCTGTTGGCGAACTGGCGAAAACCAGAGTCCAGCGCCGAGAGCATGACGAAGCCTTGATCCTGGCCCATGCTGAGGAATTTCTTGCCGGCTGCGCTATCGAGGTAGGCATGCACGGCGACCGAATCTTCGAACAGAAATGGCAGCGACAGCGCGTTCAGGCGTGGATCGATGCCGTCGGTCGAGCCGCCCAGGCCTATGTCGATGGCTCCTGCGCCGACCGAGTCGACAATAGGCGCTTCGTCACCCAATTGCCCGTCGGGATAGACCTGTACGTTCAATTCGCCCTTGGTCTCGGCGCTGACCTCGGCAGCAAAACGTGTCATCGCCTGATTGATCAGGCTGCTGGAGCTTGAGGCGTGGGCTAAACGTAACGTCTGGCCCGCCATTGCGACATTTGCACTGATCAGCAAAGCCAGCCCGGTCAAGGCTCCGAGAACAGCGTTTAGACGAGATGGGAATCTGAGCATGGCGGCGAACCCTACGTTGAATAGCGTTGCAGCCATTAACCATGAGTGCGGACCGTAGCGTCAATTGAGAGATGGCTTTTTGCGATTAGGATGCTTAATGCATCCATACATTTATTTATGGATGCCACTTCCTGCCATTCCAACGTTCTCAGTCAATGCGCCAGGCACTGAAAATCCGCGCCATGAGGGGATCATCGCGAGCAAAGCCGGGCCCGCAGCCGAAAGTGGCCCCAACCACGTTTCCAGTATCGGGTGTTGCTTCATCAGCTTATGAATCAAGTGAGGAAAAACTCCAGTCAACTGCCTCGGAACCCACCGGTCGACGCCTCGAGAGGCGAGCCGTTACTATCGGCGGATGACTAAAGGAGCGCTTTGATGTTTCACGTTATGTTCAGCCTGCCCTGCCTGTACGTTATCGCCAGGTTCTTGTGGCCAATGCCGTGGGCTCTATCGGCAAGAATTGCCGTTGCTCTGCTGCTTGTTCTAGCCTCGCAATATCATCTGTATTGCCGGTTTTCCTCCGGGAGCGTGTTTTCGCCGGAATTTCCACGCACCGTTGTGATGCTGTTCAACTGGGCATTCGGCGCGATCCTGTTGCTTGCGGTGTTGCAAATCATCGTCGATATCGCAACGTTGCTGACGATGCTGATGCGCCGGCAAGCACTGACCATTCCGGCCAATCTGCGCTACGTCATCGGTGTGGCGGCCCTGGCGCTGGCGGCAATCGGCGTGCAGCAGGCCGTGCGCGTGCCGCCTGTGAAAGACATCCAGATCGCGATCAAAAACCTGCCTGTGCAATTCGAGGGCTACAAAGTATTGCAACTGACTGACATGCACATCAGTCGCCTGTTTGACGCACCATGGACGCAGGCGGTGGTGCAGCAGTCAAATGCGCTGGGAGTGAATCTGATCGTCATCACCGGCGACCTGATCGATGGCTCACTCAACAACCGAAAGCAGGATGTCGAAGCGTTGCGCGATTTACGGGCACCTGATGGCGTGTATGTCATACCCGGGAATCATGAATACTTTTTCGACAACCAGACGTGGATGCAGCACTTTGTCTCGCTGGGGATGGTGCCACTCGCCAACAGCCACACTCTGATCGAGCGCGACGGCGCACGGATCGCTCTGGCTGGCGTCACCGATGTGACCGCACCAAAAACCGGCTTCCCCGCGCCAGACGTTGAAAAAGCCATAGCAGGCATCGCAAAAGACACACCGATCATCCTGCTCGACCATCAACCGAGAAACGCGCGAGAAACCGCGGCTAAAGGGGTAACTTTACAACTTTCCGGCCATACCCATGGCGGAATGATCTTCGGTCTTCACCGCCTGCTGGCCCTGGCCAACGGGGGATCTGTGTCGGGGCTTTATGATGTCGGCGGGATGCAGCTGTACGTCAACAACGGCACCGCACTCTGGCCCGGATTTGCCATTCGTCTTGGCCAGCCTTCGGAGTTGACCCGGATTACGCTTCGGCGGGCACCGTAGCTTGCCATTAGTGGCGCGCCACATCCTGTGCGCCCGACGTTCGTGCTACCCGGCACTGGCGCGCGCCCTTATCGGTACTTCGGGCTCGGCCATTGCCAGCAGCGCTGTCACCTGGGCCAAAGGCAAGGGCCGTCCGAACAAGTAACCCTGAGCGAAATCGCACTCGTGGGAGGCTAACCAGTCTGCAAGTTCCTCGTGCTCCACTCCCTCGGCGGTGATTTTCATGCGCAGGCTTTTTCCCAGAGCGAGGATGGCTTTGACCATCTCATTTTGGTTATCCAGTGAGGTGTCAAAGAAAGACCGGTCGATCTTGATTTTGTCGATGGCCAGTTTGGTCAGGTGGTAAAGCCCCGAATAGCCCGTACCGAAATCGTCCAGCGCTACGCTCACCCCCATAGCGCGCAAACGCTCCAGGTTCAGGCGTGCACTGTCGATATTGGCCACAAGGGCATTTTCCGTCACTTCCACTTCCAGCCGACTCAGTGGAAATTGACCTCCACTGGCCACGTGGGCCAACCAGTCGGGAAAATCGACACTTTCGATCATCAATGAAGTGACGTTTATGGACAGCGTAAAGTCGCTGGGCCAGTCACGCGCCTGATCGAAGGCCTGAAGCAGAAGACTTTCAGTGAGTTGCTTGATTAGCCCCAAATGTTCTGCCACGGGTATGAAGTCAAGCGGCATGATAGTTCCACGCTCGGGGTGCAGCCATCGCGCCAATAGTTCGAAGCCCGCGAGGCGTTGCTCCGGAAGATTGACAATAGGCTGATAGAACGGCTGGATTTGCTGTCTTGCAAGCGTTGCATCAGGCGCTTCAAAAGAATGAACGGTACGACCATCGACAGCAATGCAAACCCGGTCGACGTTAATACAAAACGCCAGCGCTCAGCATCTTCGAAGTCTTGATCATACGGTAAGTTCATGGCGTACATGGCGAAGGACTCAAGCTTGAATTCCCACGCGATGGCCACCAAAAAAATAGAAAACAGATAAAACCACAACAGGTGTAAAGGTATTTACGAGCCATGTGCGGACTGCGAATGAATGACATGAACGCTACGCTCAAATGACGACAGGTGTACGACTGCAGGCAGTTCAGCGGTCGCCAGACTTCACACTAGTAGGCATTCGCTACGCCCTATTGACCCTTGCCAGGATGATGACCGGGAACACTACCGGGCTCGGTAGTGTTCCGCCGTTTGCAACTAACTCGAGCGCTGATCGACAAACCGACTGACGGCTCGAACTACTGTGTTGGCGCCTTGCTGGATTTCCTGGATGACACGATCTGCATCGTTAGCCAGCACCAGCGCCTCGGAAGCCTGCTCGGTACTGCGCACAATCACGCCCACGGCATCTGAAGCAAGGCTCTGATTGGTCTTCACGACGTTTACGATTTCTTCTGCCGCTTTGGTCGTGCGTGAGGCCAACTGGCGTACCTCATCGGCCACCACCGCGAACCCCCTGCCCTGTTCGCCCGCCCTCGCGGCTTCAATAGCTGCGTTCAGTGCGAGCAAATTGGTTTGCTCGGCGATTCCACTGATGGTTTTTATGATCGTTCCAATGACCTGACTTTGAGAGTCCAGTGCCTCGATGCCCCGCGTGGCCTCTTCCATCGAAATCGTCAGCTGGCCCAGCATCTGCAAGGTGTCCTTGATGACTTTTCGGCCTTGCTGGGCACTGCCGTCGGTATCGATAGATGTTTGATAGGCCATCTCCGACGCTTCAGCGACAGCTTTCTCACGCTCAACCTGTTCAGTAATCACCGTTGCAAACTTGGCGATTTTATAGAGCTTGCCATTGGCGTCGGTAATCGGGTTATAGGACGCTTCCAGCCATACATCACGACCGGACTTGTCGACGCGCCGGAAACGGTCAACGATAAATTCACCCCGACGCAGCCTTTCCCAAAACAACGTGTAGGCGTCCGAGGCGGACTCTTCAGGTAAACAAAAAATCTTGTGATGTTTTCCCTTGATCTGATGCAACTCGTAGCCCATTGCCTTCAGAAAGTTATCATTGGCTGCGATGACTATTCCATCGAGGGTGAAGTCGATAACGGCGGTTGACCGTTGCAGTGCGTTCACGAGGGCTTCGTTCTCGCGAGAGGCTTCGATGGTGCGTGTCAAAACGCTTGAGTACAGCGTGATCTGCTCCACACCGCCGGTTTCGTTTTTAAAGGGGACAACCACAGTTCTCAGCCACACCCTGGCCCCTGTTTTGCTGACCAGGCGCAACGTGCCGCTGAAATGTTTGCCATCCCGAATAGCAGCCAGAGCACGCTTCTGGTGAACATCAGCGCTCAGCTCTGGCGGGCTCAACTCAGAGAGACTGCGCCCGGCAATCTCGGCTTGTGCATAGCTCAGTTCTGTCTCGAACAAGGCATTGACTGACTGCACTTTGCCCGCCCCGTCCAGAACGGCGGCAACTGTCTCCAGATTCAGAATTTGCCCTGCTTGTTCAAGCATGGCGAGGCGGCGCTCCAATGCCTTATTGGTTTTTTTCAACTGAGAGTTAAACATTGTGGCTATCCGGGACAGTTTGGGCTTGCCACCTTCATCGGTCATCGAATCGAAATCTTTAGCGCGCTGGTCAACTAAACGTCGGAAAATCCTGATGTAAATTCCGAAATCTGATTAGGATCCAGATTGCCTGTCTGGTCGTACGATAACGGTTAATACATGACAATTAATTGTAAGTTTGCACGGAATTAAATTGCAAGGTGGCTGTCGGTCAGCTATTCACCTGAATAATGGCTGAACAACAACTTGATGACGTCTGTGTGTGACTCATGCAGAACGCTGGAAAGGAGATTTATTCATGTCAGAACCGCGCATTCGTGCCCTCGCTCTTTGCGTTTTTCACCACCAGGGAAAAATACTGGTCAACGAATTCCACGACGTCGTTGGAAAGCAAACGCTTTTTCGCCCTCTTGGCGGAGGCATAGAATTTGGCGAACGGAGTATCGATGCCGTGGTCCGGGAAGTGTATGAAGAACTGGGCTTTTCGATCAGCAACGTTCGGTTGATTGGCACGTTGGAGAGCATTTTTACCTACGCGGGCAAGCCAGGGCACGAGATCGTGCAGGTCTACGATGCAAGATTTGACGACGCAGAAATCTATAAGAAGCCCTGGCTGGATGGCCTTGAAAGCGACGGGGCAACTTTCAAGGCCGCGTGGCATTCTGGTTCCAGTTTTACCCGCGAATCTACGCTTGTACCTGAAGGGCTGTTTGATCTACTCAAGAATGCGTCTCTGCTGGATTAATGTGCTAACCGGCAGCAGGTGCTTCATCCCTGTCCAGTCGTCGCAAAAACTCCTCCCGTTTGTCATGGTCCGCTTGTTCCTTGGCCAGCAACCCAGGCAACAACTCACTCGCCTGCTGCGCACTCAGAATGAACACTCCGTCGTCATCGCCAATGGCAATGTCTCCCGGATTAACAACAACCCCACCGATATTAATCTGCCCATTGAGTTCGCCACATTCCCCCAGGCTTCGCGTGGTCACAGCACTGATACCTCGGCTGAATACCGGCAGACGATGTTCGCGTAAGGCGGCGACGTCGGTAACCGCGCCTGATATGACTACGCCGGCCAGGCCTTTGATGAGCGCGGCCAGGGTGCGCAGCTCGCCCCAGCAGGCGCAATGATCGTCGCCGACGCACTCAATGACCAGCACGTCGCCAGGCAGGCTGTTAAGCAATGCATCGCGCAGGATGCTGCCGTCGGGTAGCTGTACTTTGACTGTAACCACGTTGCCGACCAGTCGCGCGCCGTCGAACAGCGGTCTGATCCCTGGCAGATAACCACTGTCAGTCAGGTGGCCGATGGTGGAGGCGGCAATGCCCCGGTATTGCTCTATCACGGCGTCACTGAGTTGTTGCTGACGGTGTGCAATGTGCTTGTTCATCGACATTTTTTTGGCCTCAATAACGGGCAGGTCGAGCAATACTCGACGGGGTTGCTGGCGTCGTAATAGAAGCAACAGGTGCGTCGAAAACGGATGCTTTTGCCCTCTGCTTCCAGCAAAACCGGTGGGCGGCGGAAGTGTTTCAGCGGGTTGTAGTTCAGGCCGAACAGTGCCGGCTCGGCCTGATTCAGCAGCCAGTCGAAATCTGCTTCATAGCGCTGTCGAATCGCCGGGTCTTCAACCTTTTCCATACGTTTGTCGTACAGCGAATAGACACGTACGGCGGTGTTTTCCCAAAGGATGCGCCGGGAAATGCCAGTGATACGGTTGAAGGTCTCCCACAGAGGCTGCAACAGGTCGCGGAACAAGGTGCCGACAATCACCTCCCGCCACGCCTCGCGAGTGCCCGGCTCATAACCCGCAGGTGTTACGTCGTCCAAGGGCATTGAAGAGGTCCACAGGCCCTCCTCGTGTGCGTATTCAATCACGCTATTGTCCAGCGACAGGATCAAGCCCTTGTCGTAGACCGACATGGCGTAAAGGCAGGCACCGGTGCTCAGGAAAGAAAAGCGCTTGGCCAGCAGCGACGCGGTGATCGCCTGCGTCGGAGAGCCGATGACCGGCCCCAATGCTGCAAGCAATTGTTCGCACACCTCGTCGTCCAGCAATGCACGGGCTGGCAACGAGCGGGTATCGCGGTCAACTGCGTGTTTGAGGCGCAGCGCCCCGGACAGCAGCGCCCATTCAGGCTCGCTGAAAGCCTGTGCCAGGCTCATTGCGGCAGTTCCCGGCCAAAGGGAATGCACAGCGGCGTACCAAAGAACGGGTCGGCGATGATCCGGCAATTAAGGCCGAAGACCTGCTTGACCAGTGCTTCACTGAGGATGTCGGCCGGACGTCCCTGGGCAAAGGCGGTGCGCTCGTGGACGGCGACCATGTGATCGGCATAACGGCAAGCCAGGTTCAGATCATGCAGGACCATGACGATGGTCTTGCCTTCCTGGCGATTGAGGTCGCGTAACAAGTCCAGCACTTCGATCTGATGAGCCAGGTCGAGAAAGGTCGTCGGCTCATCCAGCAATACGATGTCGGTATCCTGGGCCAGCGTCATGGCGATCCACGCGCGCTGACGCTGGCCGCCTGACAGCGCATCAACGGGCCGCTCGGCCAGTTCCTGCATACCGGTCTGCGCCAGCGCCCGTTCGACCATGGCTTCATCCTGAACGGACCACTGCTGCATCCAGTTCTGATAGGGATAACGGCCCAGTGCCACCAGCTGACGTACGCTGATGCCTTCCGGGGCGCTTGGCATTTGCGGCAGAATCGCCAGTTCGCGCGCGACCGTAGCAGTGGATTTCTGGTGGATATCGCCACCGTTGAGCACCACAGTGCCCTGCTGCGGCTTGAGCAGACGCGCCAGGGATTTGAGCAAGGTGCTTTTGCCGCAACCGTTACTGCCGATCAGAACGGTCACCTCGCCCGCGGGCAACTGCAGATCAAGGCTGTCGATGATCACCTGCCGCTGGTAACTCAGGGTCAGGTCGTGGGTTGCGATTGACGCCATCCGTAATTCCTTAATGCCGCTGGTTGATCAATAAATAGAGAAAAAACGGTGTGCCCAGCACCGCGACAAAAATCCCTGCAGGCAGGTCCAGTGGCAGGAACAGCGTGCGGCCAGCCAGATCGGCGAGCATTACCAGGTTGGAACCGATCAGCGCCGCCATCAGCGCCTGTCCGGTAAACCCCGGTGGCATCAGGCGTTTGGCAATGTGTGGTGCAATCAGGCCGACAAAGGCAATGGCCCCGCCCCACGCAACCGCCAGACCTGCAAGCGCAACACTCACCAGCAGCAGCCCGGCGCGCAGCCATTGCACACGCACACCGATGCCCTGAGCCAGATCATCATCGAGCTGCTGCATGCGCACCTGTCGGGCGAGCAGCACCAGCAGCGGCAAAGTCAGCGCCAGCCAGCCCGCCAGGGCGCGAGGCTCCGGCCAACTGGCACCATACACGCTCCCGGTCAGCCAGACATAAGCCGACAAGGTAGTGGTCAGCGGGCTGAACACCAGAACGAATGTCGTCACCGCTGCCAGCAGGGCCGACACCCCTACCCCGATCAACACCATGCGCAATGGTGAAGCGCCCTGATTCCACGCCAGCAGATAGATGACCAGTGCGGCAAGGCCTGCACCGCAAATCGCCGCCAAAGGCAGGAATTGCGCCCCCAATGCAGCCGAGAAAAATGACAGATACAACACTGCCGCCGCACTGGCACCGCTGGTGATACCCAACAGGTCCGGCGAAGCCAGCGGATTGCGGATGATGCTTTGCAGGATCAGCCCGGACACCGCAAGCGCCGCGCCGACGAGTGCTGCCAACACCAGTCGGGGCATGCGCAGTTGTTCGACGATGAAAACCAGACTTGCATCCGCCTGACCGGTAAAAACATTCAAAAGGGTCGCGGGCGACAGGTTGATTTTGCCCACAGCCAGCGAGCCCAGAGCGATCAGCAATGTCAGCGTTGCGCCGATCAACAGACGTATCAATGCAGTCAGGCTGAACTGCCTGGAAAAACCGCGGTAGCGCAGGGTCAGATGCCTATCCATAACGTGCCCCCCGGCGAACCAGCGCAATAAAGAACGGCGCGCCGAACAGTGCGGTCATCACGCCCACCGGCACTTCCTGAGGCACGATCACCACCCGCGCCAGCGTATCGGCCAGCAGCAACAGCGTTGCGCCCAGCAACGCGCAGCCGGGCAGCAGCCAGCGATGATCGATGGACAGTGTCTTGCGTACCATGTGCGGCACCAGCAGCCCGATGAAACCAATGCTCCCGGCCAACGCTACAGCACTGCCCGCCAGGACAATGATCACGATGCTCATCAGCAGGCGAATCAAGCCTGTACGCTGGCCCAATGCGGTTGCGATGGTTTCTCCGGTATTGAGCACGTTGACCTGCCCGGCCAGCACCAGTGACCCGGCCAGTGCCACAACCACGCATATCAGTAATGGCGCGGCGGTGGCTAGATCGCGTTCCGACAAGGAACCGGCCAGCCAGAACAATACGGTGTCCAGACCGTCCTGATTGACTACCAGTAACGCCTGACTGAACGCAGTAAACAGCGCGGTAATCGCCGCGCCGGCCAACACAATTCGCAATGGGTTGAGACTGCCCTGCCCGCGGTTGCCGATTATCCAGACAATAGTCCCTGCTACCGCCGCGCCAATGAACGCGCACCACAGCCACTGGCTCATTGACGAAAGCGCAAACAACGACGAACAGGCAATGATCGAAAACGTCGCCCCGGCATTGATGCCGAACAGACCGGGCGAGGCCAGCGGGTTGCGCGTCAGTGCCTGCATCAGCGCGCCAGCAACCGCCAGACTGGAACCCACGGCGACGGCCATCAGGGTTCGCGTCAGGCGCGTATCGAGCAGCACATGCTCGATAGCGCTAAGCGCATCGGGCTGCCACACACTTCGGACAATCGCAGAGGGCGATATCCAGGTGGCTCCGGTTGCCAGGCTCAATCCCATGCACGCTATCAACACCAACAGTCCCAGACCCAGTTTTACCGCAGCGGTCATGAGGGACTATCCGCCATGGCCACGCGAGCGATTTCATCGAGCATGCGGTTGGCACCCAGAATGCCACCGGACAGGCTCCAGGCAACGGCATCCACGCGCCATACCTGACCATCCTGCGCTGCGCGCAACTGTTGCCAGAACGGGTGTCGGACCAGCTTGTCGTAGTTTTGCTGCGCGGCTTTGCTGTCCGCGCGCTGAAAAATGAAAAACAGGTCGGCATCGACCACAGGCAAACTCTCTTTGCTGCTGAGTTTAAGGGAAACGCCCGTTGCTTCGCGGGCAGTGGGCGTCCAGGCGAAGCCCAGTTCGGTCAGCACCGAACCTGCAAAGCTGGCGGGCAGATAGCTGCGGATATGATCTTCACGAATGTCGAGCACCGATACGGTGATCGGCCAGCGCCCGGCGAATTTTTCCTGCAACTGACTGCGTAACGCCGTCACACGCTGTTGCCATTGGTCAAGCAGGTCCATGGCTTGCTGTTGACGCAGCATGGCAGCGCCCATCATCGCCAGCGTGCGCTTGAACTCGAACACCTCTTCCAGCATCAGCACGGGGCTGATCTGCTCGAGCAACGGCGCGATGCGTTGATGGCGAAAGCGTGATGCGACGATAAGATCGGGTTTGAGCAGCACGATATCTTCAAGGCTAGGCTGGGTTTCCAGGCCCACATGCGGTACCACCGCCAGCGCCGGGCGCAGGTAGCGGTACATCGGTTTTTCGCTCCAGGAATCCACCACGCCGCACGGCGTCACGCCCAGGGCCACGGCGCTGTCGGACGCCCCCTGAAACAAGGTGACGACTCTTGGTGGCGTTGCGCGCAATGGCTCTGCCCAGGCAATGCCGGGCAGCGCCAGTAACCCCAATGACAGGCGCAATACCGTGCGCCGCGAAGGATGCAAATGTTGGTCAGGTTGCACGGCGCAACCTGTGGAACGGGTTGACCACCTCGCCCTTGCCGAACGGCATGCTGCCCGGTCCGCCTGCGCGCTCGATCATGGGTGTAAGCAGGAGTTTTTGCGGCCAGTTGGGGGCTTCGAACAGTTGATGCCTGATCATGGCACGCGCCTCGTCGTCAAATTCGATGGTTGTAATGAGATTATCCAAAACATCGCGCAATACCGTCCACAGCGCTGTTAACGGTACCTCATACACCTGGGCCAGAGTATCCATGATTGCCCGCACGTTTACCTGAATGCCCAGTGTCTGCAGCCAGAACAACAGGTCTTCAGGACGGTCATGATAAAGCGTATTGGCATGGCCTTTCTTGATTCGATATTCCGGGTCGCGCATGCCGTTACGCTCAAGCCAGGGCACGAAAATACGCAACGAGTCGTGGTCGCGCAACAACAGCCCTTGTGCCTGACCGGCTTTCCAGACCATGACTGCGTTCTGGCCATGCACCTCGCCGAGCATGCCCAGGCGGAACATGCGCAGGTTGATGTCGAAGAAACTGTGGCTCAGCTCGCGGAACAGTGTCAGTACCGAAGCCTGATTGCGCGGCAGGTCGCGATAGTCCATCCACTCATCGAAGAAATGCCGATTGCTGCCTGGCAACGGTGTACCCAGCGCCGCCATCGGCAGCAGGCGACATTCCGGATCGTCGAGCAAAGCTGCCGGATAGCCTCGCACCATGGCCGAAAGATGCCGGGGGCCTTCGTCGAACAGAGTGGCTTGGGGTGGCATGAACGCCCACCATTTGCGTTCGTCGCACAGGTGCAGCGAGCGACTCAGGGTTTCATCCTTGTCGACAACCTGGCGCAACAGTTTTTCACTCAGCCCGCCGTTGATCATTTTCACCGCTGGCAGGTAGCGGGACGCGCCGAGCGAATAGATCGCCATGGGCAATTTGAGGTAATCGGGGCTGTCGAGGCACGGTGTCATCGAACGCAGCGATGAGGTGGCGTATACCGCGGCCTCGTTGAAGGCCAGACGTTGACAATCGCCCCTGGTGAAGGCATCGCCCAGTTGGACCTGCAGAACATGCTCGAATTGCCAAGGATGAACCGGCAGCGCAACGTGACTGTCGGCAATGCCGCGCTGTTGCAGTTCCTGCTCAAGGACAGCTTGCAGATTCTCTGGCAGCAGGTGGCGAGCAGGGAAAGACTCGTGCAAATCCCCTACTCCGTCACCGCATTGCAGCAAGGTTTTGTCGACGGCGACCCAGTTCAGCGCCACCGGCCGGGCAAACTCAGCCTGATACTGTTGGTATTCCTGCTCGTTCAAGCCTTGCTTGGCTTTGGCCAGTGGATGGTATGGGCGATCACGTAGCGAAGCCCACTGTTCCATCGTCCTGAAGAACGTAGCGCCATCCTGTGCCATCAGGTTGTGCTCGTCGACTTTATGGTCCAGCGACAACGCGGTCTGCCAGACACTGATGCGCAACACCTCCAGAAACAGCGCTATGCCCTTTTCATTGTCCTGGCGCTCGCTGTCCTGAAGCAGGGTTGTTTTACCGGCGAATACCCATTTCATGAACTCTTCCGGGGACAACTGTGTCCAGCGCTCAGCCTGACGGCCCAGCACCGGCGTGCCGGGCACTTTCTCCCATTGTTGAGTAATGCCTGGGCGCAGCGCGGCGCTGATGAAGCGCTGCTCCGAGTCATCGCAGCACCATTCCCAGATTTGCTGTGTGCTGCTCTGCCCTTCAAGTTTTGGGGCGTGCGGGTGGCGCGCTTGCCAGTGAGCGGTGTCCTGCAGGCTCAATGGCTCGCGGCCAAAGAAATCTTCAGCCAGCAGGCAATCGACCAGATCCTGCATGACCAGGTCAGCGGCGAGTGAAGTGAAGTTCATCGGATTATTTTCCTTCTGCTGAATGTTGGGCCAGACGCGCCTGAAGTGCGCGAAAGGCAATGCCACGCTCATCGCCGAGGACGAAGGCATTGACGCCGCGAGCCTGCCAGCGGGCAGCGTCGCCGTCTTTACGGGGAATGGTGCAATAGGCGACGCCTGCTGCCTTGGTGGCTTGCCAGGTGGCCAGCAACGCTTGTTGTACATCGGGTTGATCGATCTGCCAGGGCATCCCGAGTGACTGCGACAGGTCTGCGGCCCCTTCCAGAATCATGTCCAGCCCCGGCACACGGGCAATCTCGGCGGCGCGGCGCACGCCTTCGGCGCTTTCGATCATCGCCACTACCATGATCTGTTGATTGGCGGCTTCAACGTACTGCGCCAGGCTGTGCTTGCCGAACGAGCCGGGACGACCGGCGTTGAGGCTGCGGCGGCCCAGCGGGTGGTACTTGCAGGCGGCAATGGCATCCGCCAGTTGCTCGGGGCTCTCGATCATCGGCAAAACGATGCCCTGCGCACCGCCATCAAGCAGGCGCAGCAGGGTTTTCGGGTTTAGATCGGCGACCCGCACCAATGGCGTGAGGGCGTAGCTCTCTGCAACACGGATCATGTTCTCCACGGTTTCCGGGTTGATCAGCACGTGTTCCATGTCGATGATCACGAAGTCGAAACCGGCCTCGGCGATCAACTCGATGGCGGCCGGGGCCGGGATCGAACTGATTAGCCCGTACACAGGCTGTCCGCTGCCAAGTCTGCTCTTGAGTGTATTGGTCCTCAGCATCATTGCGGCCTGTAGGTATGCAGCGGGTTAGGCACCGAGCGGAAGCGACGCTCACCGTCACCCAACAGGCGGCGCTTGGTCAGTTCTTCCACTTCATAGGATGGTGCGAAGACGTCAAACAGCTCGAAGCGCTCGCGATGCTGCGGGTGCGCACGCTGGTAGTCGAGAATGACGTCGGCGGTCATCTGCCAGAACAGCGCCTCATCCAGCTGGTATTGCTGGCGCAGGAAGATCGCCATTTCGGCCAGGCAGATGAAGAAGAAACAGTCGCAGGAGAAGTCGCGTACCGCATTCACGTCATCGGTAATGATGAACGAGTTACGGTTGAGTTTCGCGTGGCTGTCGGGCAGCGGGACCAGCTCCGGACACAGTTCAGGGCGGCCAAGATGTGCGGGTGAGTAACGCACACCGTCGTGGAAGTCCTTGAGGGCGATACGCTGCGGCCAGCCCTGCTTGACGATAAGCACGATGTTCTGACCGTGAGACTCCATGCCGATGCCCTCGGCGTAGAGCATATGGATGATCGGAGGCACCGTGACCTGCAGCAATTGGCGGGTCCACTCCTTGACGCCGTACTGGCGGATCCACGCATCGATGAACGGTGCCTGCTCACCATCGCCATAGCGGTTTTCCACATGGCTCAGGCCATTGAACGGCACCGCCTGCTCATCGTCCTTGAGGTACTGATGCAGGCTTTCGCGCCATATTGCACCCAGCGTGCCGTAGGTCTGCGCCGAGCGCGCTTCCGGCAGGTGGCGATAGTCGTAACTGACACCGGCAACTTCGCCGAGAATCACAAAATTCAGCGCACGCGCAGTGCTGTCGGTGGCGATCAACTGGTGCAGCCAGTCGGTGATGATCGGACCGTTGAGCACCGTATGCCGCGCCAGAATGCGCGTGCTGGAGGTGTTGGTCATACTCATCGCCAGTTTGACGTAAGGTCGTTTGGGCTGGCTGGCATTGGCCAGTGTACGAATCGACTGCTGAGCCTTGTAGACGTCGGTCGAGGTGCCCAGGTAAATCAGCTCGCCGCTGGCCAGTTCCGGGTAGAAAGTCGACACCGTGACGTTGTCCCATTGCCACGGATGCACTGGCATCAGTTGATAATCGTCAATGGATTTGCCCTGCGCGGCCAGGTCCCGGGACATTTCCTGCCAGCGCTGTGTGCCCAGTTCCTGGCGGATAAACGCCTGGAAATCCATGTTGCGCGCATGACCGACCGACGCGCTCGATTTCGCCACTGCCAGCCAGACCACCCCGAACGGCGTAGCAAATTCGGGCCCGTAGTGACGGTTGTCAGCCAACGAAAAACCGATCCTTGACTTGTAGCACGGGTGGTAGCTGTGGGCGTCCATGAAGTGCTGCTCCAAAGCGTCAACGTCCAGCTCATGTGCGGGTTTTGCGGGCTGATAACCCTGACTGCGCGCTTGCAGGTCCTTAAGTTGGGTTTGCTCGATTTCCTGGATGAAGCGTGCCAGGTGCGGGCTGTCTTTGAACGGGCTGAGTAGCTCGCTCAACGCCAGATGCAAATCCGGCACGCTACGCTCCCCGGCGCTGTCCAAGCGTTCAAGGGTGGCGTGATCCAGGCGTATCAGCTCGAAGCTGGTACTCAGCAGGCCTTCGCAGTGGTACTCCACACCATCACTGACAGCGACAGTGAAACGATGCCGATGATCGTCCAGCGGCTCGCACCGATAAGGCAGTGCAGCCTCGTACAGCAAGGTTTGCAGCAATTGACCGATTACCCGGCGCTGTACTTGTTGGTAGCGCTCGGGGTTGATATCAGCCAGCCAGGCACCGGTGGCCGTTGAGGGTGAAACGGTGTTGCGTTTCAGCGGTAAAGGGGTAGCCATGTTCATACCTCGAACGAAAAATTATCAGGGTTCGACCGCGCCGGGCTGTGCCTCGGTGCGTTCGTCGTTAAGGGGGAAACGCCAGGCACACGGCAGTGCCAGCAGGATCAGCAGGCCGGTGGCAATGAAGACTTCATTGATGGCCGAAGGCGTGGCGGCCGGTCCCGCAGTGTTCAGGCGAAATTCCAGCCACAGCGAGGCGATGACAATTGCCAGCGACGCCACAAGACGGCGGGAAATGTTGTTCATCGCAGCGCCCTGCGTGACCATCGGCTCGGGCAAGGCATTGAGCCCAGCCGTCGTCACCGGCATGTAGGACAGCCCGAGGCCTGCGCCACGAATCATCATCAGCATGAACACCACGCCGATCGCCGTATCCGTCTTGAGCATGCCCAGCGCCAGGGTTGAAGCACCGGTCAGCAGCAGGCCGATGGCGACTACGGTGCGCGGACCATGCCGGTCCAGCGCCTTGCCACCCCACTGCCCGAACAGGCTGGCGAACGCGGCGGTACACAGCAGGGCCAGGCCGGTCCAGATCGGGTTGTAGCCCAGTACCGTCTGCACCAGCAGCGGCAACAGGACCAGACATTCGAACATGCCGACCGACTGCACGACGGCAACGATCACGCTCAGACGGTAACCGCGCAGGTTGAACAGACGCAGATTCAGCAGCGGTGCCTTGCGACTCAACTCGACCCTGACGAAAGCAATCAGACAGGCCACTGCGACCAGCACCATGCCCTGATTGAACGGGTCGAGCAGCGCTTGAGCGTGATGCATGCGGCTGATGGCGATCATCAGCAAGCCGATGCCCGAGGCAACCAGCAAATAGCCGATCAGGTCGAACGGTTTGCGCTCGACAGGCTCGGAGTCTGGCAGCACGCCGACACCCAACAGCAAGGCCAGCAGGCCGATGGGCACATTCATCAGGAACAGCGAGCGCCAGCTGAACCACTCCAGCATCAGGCTGCCGCACAGCGGCCCCAATGCCGGAGCGAGCATTACCGCTGCGCTCCAGAGCCCGGTCACCCTGCCCCGCTCATGCTTTTCATACACGGAGAAAATGATCGCCAGCGACAGTGGGATCATCAACCCGCTAGCGATGCCCTGCACCACCCGCGCAGTGATCACCAATGCGATGGAGTTGGCCAGCGCGCCCAGCAGGGAGCCACCGATGAACAGCGCCACGCCCCACAGGTACAGGCGTTTGCGGCCAATGCGCTGACTGAGAAAGCTGGTCAGCGGCATGGTCATGCCCATGCTGGTCATGAACCCTGCAACGATCCAGGTGGCCAGCAACGGACCGACCTGAAACGCCTCCATGAAGGTTGGCAGCGCCGGGTTGAGCGAGCTATTGCTAAGGCTGACAGTCAGCGTACCGAGCAGCACATTGAACACCACCCAACGGCGTGGGACGTTCAGACTCATGTGCGAACCCGTTCGCCGTTGCGCACAAAGTGCTGTATCGGTCTTGGGTGGCAGAGAAAATCGACATGGGAGATGTTGTAGCCGTAAGCCCCTGCCAGCGGCAACACCAGCAGATCGCCGATGTTCACGCCTTTGAGCGGCTGCTGGCGGCTCAATACGTCCTTTGGCGTACACAACTGGCCGACCACGGTGTAGGCCTGCTCCTCAGATGCGCCCGTCGCTGGCGCACACGGCACATGGATAACCGGATGGTCATGGCCTTGCGCAACCGGCAGACGAAACTGGTGAGTGCCGCCGCGGCAGACCAGAAAATGCTCGCCGTGGCTGGTTTTGCTGTCCAGCACCTCGATGGCGTAATAGCCGCAATAGGCGCTGATGAAACGTCCTGGCTCAAAGCGCAGGATCGGCGCATCACGCTGCTCGCCCAGGCGTTTTTCCAGATAGCGGCACAGGCGCTGCCAGTCGAACTGCTGACTGTTCAGATAATCGACGCCAATGCCGCCGCCAACGTTGAAATGGGTCAACTGCTCCGGGTAGCTGGCCAGTGCTTTCCATTCCTGCCAGCGCTGCAGGTAGAAATCCAGCAACTGCTCGTGACGCTCAACCGACATCTGATGGGACATGGCGTGTACATGGAAACCCTTGAGCGTCAGGTGGCTGGCGCCGTCTAAGCGCCTGATCGCCTCGGCCAGATCGGTTTCGTCAATGCCGAACGGTGTGGCGGTGCCAGCCATCGCCAGCTTGCTCGACTGCGCGGCTGGCAACTGAGGGTTGATGCGCAGAAACACCGGCTGCACGCGCCCGGTTTCCTCTGCCAGATGTTGCAGTCGCGCAATTTCGTTGAGGCTTTCCAGATGGATGGCTTCAACCTTGTTCAGCAACGCCGAGCGCAAGTCGGAGTCAAGCTTGCCAGGGCCGGAGAACACGTAAGGTTTGCGTGTCGGGCAGGCCATCACACGCTCGATCTCGCCCCCCGAAGAGATTTCAAAGCCACTGACCAGCGGCGCGAGGGTTTCCAGCATCAATGCTTCGCTGTTGGCTTTGATCGCGTAATACAGCTCTACGCCCGCAGGCAGCGCTGCCATGACGTCAGTGACATGCTGTTGCAACGCATCCAGATCGTAGACGAAAGCCGCCAGCGGGTCGGTTTCCAGTGCCTGAGCTTCTTTGATGGCGCCCAGTACGGTTTCCGGCAACTTATGCATAACGTGCCTCCTTGGCCCATGGTGAAGCGAGGCGCACATAGTTGGCCTCACGGTCGGCCTTGGCGGCGAGCCGGACCTTCAGGTTGGTCTTGCAGGCAATTGACTGGCCGGCGATCAGCGCGTCCAGTTCTGGCGCGGGCAGCACCAACTCGTCGCGGATGCGTTGCAACTGCCGCTCGACCCGCTGCCACATCAGCGGCGCGAGGTGCGGACGTTCCCAACTCAAGGCCAGCACGGCCTCGGACAGGTTGTTGACCAGCAGGCAATAGGTGATGCGGTTCCAGCCTTGTTCGCGGGTGTAGAGCAATGACTGTCTAATCCGCGGGTGCAGCCCGACCTGAATCGCCTTGATGCCCAGTTCATCGGTCAGTTTGACGCCTTCGAAGTCACGTAATAGCAGCTGTTGAGGGCGTCCGTTATCGTGAATCAATACCGCGTTCTGCAAATGTGGCTCCATCACGATGCCGTGATTGAAGAACAGCGCCATGACCGGGCGCAGCAGCAAGGCCTGGTATTCATCGAACCAGTCCAGCAGGTGCGGGTCCTCAAGTTCACCGCCGTTGAAACGCTCAAGGAAATCGTGCACCAAAGGCCGCGAACGCAGATCACGCGCGAACAATGTACCCGCCATCACGCTGCAGTCCGCGCCGGATCGGCGACAGAAGTTTTCCCGCAGAATCGCGCCGGTCTGCTCGCGAAACCAGTGGCCGTCGGTCTCGCTGGAGCCTTTTGGAGCCCAACTCATCGAACCCGGTTCAGCCACGGTGGACAGCCCGCCGAGGGTTTGCGGGCGGGTCTGCTGCAAGCGCTGAAACAATTCGTCGATGATCAGCGTGCTTTCCAGTTCGTACCAGGCGTTTTTCCTGACGCAGTTGGTAATGCGCACATTCAGTGAGCCCTTGATGAAGTAATCATGCCCTTCGATGTACCAGGTGCGCATCGAAGCCGTCGGGCTGGCCAGCGGCCCGCTGGTGCCCAGATCGGTGATCTGCCCGAGTTCGATCAGGCGCTGCACACGGCGGTCCTGCATAAATAATTGGGCTTGTACCGGATGCATGCAGATCAGCGCATGCCCGGGCCTGGCCCGCGATTGATCCGCGAACCCTGACATCACCTCGGCTTCGCTCAAGCCATTGGAGGTGATTCGCAACCCGTCCAGAGGCACTTCGAACAGATGCAGCGCGGTCTGCGCCTGAAATTCCGGAGCGTAGGTCTCCTGCGCCAGATGCGCAGGCCACAGACGCGCCTTGGGTGCCGGGTGATTGGGATGGCCGAACCACAAGCCCTGTTCGCTGGCCAGATAACCGCTCAGCGGTGCCGGGTGCTGACCGGTCATGTTGTGGGCGACGATGGCGGCAGTCAGGTGCTGGCTTTGCAGGACCTGATCGAGCAGTTCGTCGTTGCTGGCCCGGGTCATGTGCTCGCAGGCGGCCAGCAATTGCCGGGCGAACTCGGCAAAAGCCAGGCAGCGCCAGGTACCCTGCCCCTGCCGCGCATAAACATCGGAAAGGTAGCGATGGCTGCCCAGATGGTCGCGGCGGTCCACCAGCACGAAAAACTGCTGCTCATTAGGCAGGCTGATGGTGAGTGGAATGCCCTTCCATTGCCCGCCATCCACGAAGCTGCCCGGCGCAATACCTTGCATGCCCTGTGGCCAAGTGTAATGAAGGCACTGTTCAGGCAGTGCGAATTCCTTGATCAGGCAATTAAGTAATGCACGAGTGGTTGCCAACTCGCTCACCATGTTTGATAAAACGGTGCGATCGGTATTAGTCATGTCTGCTCCACAGTCGCCTTGACGCTTACTGTTTAAGTGACGTCGCAACAAGCGTTGATTTATCGCTTGCGGCACAACGGCTTAACTGTCGGTGTGGCTTATTATCTGCAACAAGCCAATTGATAATCTGTGCACGACGTGCGATAGGGTCGCTCAGTCCAACGTTGTGTGCGTGTTCTGTTTCAAGCGCAGTGATGTCCTCACTGTTAGTACTGCTTACGCGCTGTTTACAAGCTGCTTACTTGCGCAGCTGGGCCAGTGCAGCCTTGAGGGCGTCCTCGAATCGCTGGATGACCAGTTGGCATTGTTCTTCGGTAATGATCAACGGCGGCAGCAAACGGATCACGTTGCCATTTCGGCCGCCGCGCTCAAGTAACAGCCCCTGCTTGAAACAGTGCTGCTGAATGGCAACTGCCAGTTCCGGATCCATTGGCAAGCTGCCTAGGCGGTCCGCCGGTTTGCGCTCATCGACAATCTCGATGCCCAGCATCAGCCCGCGTCCGCGCACCTGGCCCATCATCGGATAACGTTGCTGCAAAAGGCCAAGCTGTGCCTTGAGCCAGTCCCCGCGTTTTGCGGCCTGGGCAGCCAGGTTTTGCCGTTGCAGCACTTCAAGGGTCGCAAGGCCGGTGGCCATCGCCATTTGATTGCCGCGGAAAGTACCCGCGTGATTGCCCGGAGCCCAGGCGTCGAACTCGCGCTTGAAACCGAGCACGGCCAACGGCAGGCCGCCACCGACGGCTTTGGACATGACGATGACGTCGGGCTCGATCCCGGCGTGTTCGAAGGCGAACATCTTGCCGGTACGGCCGAAGCCGGCCTGTACTTCATCCAGAATCAGCAGAATGCCGTGCTTGCGGGTCACTTCGCGAATCTGCCGCAGCCATGCAGCGGGCGCTGGATTGACACCCCCTTCGCCCTGCACCGCCTCCAGAATCACGGCGGCCGGGAGCGACACGCCACTTTCCACGTCTTCGATGAACTGGGTGAAGTAATAACTCAGCGCCTCGGTGCCGGCTTCACCGCCAATACCCAGCGGGCACCGGTACTCATGAGGGTAAGGCAGGAATTGCACGCCGGGCATCAGGTTGGTGACGGCATTTTTCGGCGCGGTGTTGCCAGTCAATGCCAGAGCCCCGTGGGTCATGCCGTGGTAAGCGCCGGAAAAGCTGATGATGTTGTGCCGGCCGGTGGCAGTCTTGGCCAGCTTGATTGCGGCTTCGACAGCATCGGCACCGGACGGCCCGCAGAACTGCAGGCAGTAATCGCGTCCCTGGCCCGGCAGCAGGCTCAGTAGCGTCTCGCTGAAGGCATCCTTGACCGCGGTGGTCAGGTCAAGGGTGTGCATCGGCATTCCGGACGTCAGGAAGCTGTCGAGACTGGCCATGATAGCTTCGTGATTGTGACCCAGAGCCAGTGTTCCGGCACCGGCCAGGCAGTCCAGATACGTGGTGCCTTCAACATCAGTGACCCATACGCCATGTGCCTTGGCGATGGCCAATGGCAACTTCCGCGGGTAACTTCTTACATTGGATTCAAATCTGCTCTGCCTGTCCAGATAGTTGGCATTGGTTTTCTGCGACGTAGTAGACTGCAATAAGCCATTATTCAACATCGGTTAGTCCTCGCTAAATGCTGGATGCAAACTATTATCATTTCCTTGAAAGTGCAACCCGTTGTTTCAAAAAACAAGATGAAATTTAAATGAACGTTATTGCTTACTTAAAAAGTAGCCAAGCACATGAATAGGCCGCCCTGTAAGTCGGAATTATTCAAAGTGCCATCACTCAGTGGGACGATTGTTATTTATGTAAGGCACCTAAAGAGAGTCTTATATAACAGACTCTTCTATGCTTATACTCAGGTTAATTATTTATATAGCCGCACACGTTGTTCCTCGATGAGGACTGCCAGTTTGTTTACTACGCCGGTGAGCCCTTCCCTGGGCGTCGCGGTCGACTCAGAACCCGATAGTCGCTGACAGCAGATAGGTCCGGGGTGTCGACAGGGTCAGGCCCGGCTCGCTGTCATCCGACGCTCCTGCCGAACTCCAGTAATACTTGTTCATGACGTTCTCGACATTGGCCCGCAGTGTGATGTCCTTCTGATCGACCTTGAACGCATACCGCGCGCCCACGTCGAAGCGCTCGGAAGAATCGATGCTTTTGCTGTTGGCCTGGTCCAGGTACTGCGAGCTGGTGTAGATACCCCGCCCGGTCAGGGTCAGGCCCTTGACGCTCGGCACGTCCCATTCTGCGCCCAGATTGACGTTGTACTCGGGGGTGGCAGGTGCGCGATTGCCATCGAACGTGCCGTTGACGGTATTGGTCAGCTCGCTGTCGATGTACATCACCCCGCCCAGCAGACGGAAGCCCTTGAGCGGTTCGCCGAACATGGTCAGCTCGACGCCGTCGTTGCGGCGCTTGCCGTTCGGGCCGAAGACGCGCGAGATTGTGTTGGTCTCGTAGGCCGGTTGCTTGATACGGAATACGCTGGCAGTGAAGGCGTATGACCCCAGGTCATATTTGGCCCCGACCTCGATCTGGCGGCTGACGAAAGGCGGGAAGATCTGGTCTTCGTTCACCGACGTCGACGGCGCGATCTTGCCCTGGCTCAAGCCCTCCATGTAGTTGGCATACACCGAGAGGTCGTCGGTCACTTTGTACAGAATGCCGCCTGAAGGTGAGACCTTTTCCTCGTCGTAGGAGGTGTCGCCCTTGACGTTGTCGGTCCAGTCATCAACCTTGACTCGCTGCCAGCGGGCACCGAGTGTCAGCAGCAGGCGGTCATCGAAAAAGCCCAGTGTGTCGGTCAGGGCCACACCGCTGAAGCGGTTCTCGGTGTAAACCTTGGAGTCGGCCCGCGTGGGGTTGGAGGGTGTCGGCGTGTCGACCGGATTGTAGAGATTGCTCGGCGCGGCTGCGTAGCGTGCACCACCGTTTTCAAAGTCCATGTAGAAATAGCTGGCAGCCAGATTGACCTCGTGGCTGACCGGTCCGGTATTGAACCAGCTGCGTGCGCCGGCAGTGGCTGTGCGAACATTTTCGTCGCGGGTGAAGTCGCGCGGCTGAACGCTGAAGTCACCTGCGTCGTTGGTGACCGATACCGCATGGCGCAGGAAGTCATGGTTACTTTTGCGCGCGCCGACACCGCCGTACAGCATCACCGAGTCGCTGAAGTCATATTCGGCATTCACTGCGCCGAAGGTATCCTTGGTGCGCGCCTTGCTCCAGGACTGCGCATAGTTGTCGCGAACATCGTTGGCGTTGGGCACCTTTGCATTGGCACCCACCTGTACGCGCTCCTGCGGGGCATCGGTATCGCGCTCGGTGTGCCCGATATCCGTCGACAGGCGCAGGCGGTCGCCGCGAAAATCCAGGCCCAGCACGGCCATGTCGCGATCAACGCTCTGATGATCCCATTCAGTGTCGCCAGACTGCTTCACGCCATTGAAACGGATACCGAACTTGTCGTCCTCGCCAAAGCGACGCGCCACATCCACCGCCGCGCCTGCCTGCCCCTTGGACGCATAGCTGGTGGTCAGCTCGGTGATGGGTTTATCCGTTGCGCGCTTGGGGACCACGTTGATCCCCCCACCGACACTGCCGCGCGGCGAAATGCCATTAATCAACTGGCTTGGACCCTTGAGTATGTCTACCCGCTCGGCCATTTCCATGTCGATGGTGTATGTAGGCAGGATGCCGTACAAGCCGTTGTATGAGACGTCGCTATTGAACAGGCTGAAGCCGCGAATGGTGAACTGTTCGTAACGCCCGCCTGCCGGGTTGGTGGCACGCACCGACGGGTCGCTGGCAATCAGGTCGCCAAGGGTACGGGCCTGCTGGTTTTTCACCGCGTCCTTGGTGTAAGTGGTCATGCTGAAGGGCGTTTCCATGAAGTCCCGCGAACCCAGCATGCCTTGCGAGCCTTTGCGTGCCACTTGGCCGCCTGCGTATTCCTGGCCATCGGTAGAGCCGCTATCACCGACAATCGAGGTGGGTGCGAGTTGCAGGCCTGCGCTCGCGCTGTCAGGTGCCGGGATCAGCGTGTAAGCCTGCTCTCCGACGGAGATCAGTTGCAGACCGGAACCTTGCAGCAAGCGCGCAAAGCCTTCCTCGACCGCGAATTCGCCGGACAACCCCGAACTGTTTCGACCGTTCACCAGCGCAGGGTCTACCGAAAGGTTGACCCCGGCCTGACCGGCAAAGCGGGTGAGCGCGGCGCTCAGGCTGCCAGCCGGCACCTCATAGGCACGTTTGCCCGAGGTTTCGGCCCAACTGGTCGAGGCAAACAACGGACTGGAACTCAACGTCAGCAACAGGCTGAAATGCAAAAGCGGACGCAAACGGTAGGAAGACACTGCGGACATAGAGGGAAACTCTCGTATTTTTTGTGCACTTACCTGAAATGACCAGCGAGACAAAAAAAAGGGACAGCTTCACGCATTATTTTTTGTCGAAATGTTTTTTCGAGGTACCAGCGTGACCCAGTAACGGGTCCGCATCTGCACGTCCACCGGCAGGCTGGCAGCCAGTAACGAAAGCACGCGGTCGGTATTGTCGAGCCTGAAACTGCCCGTCACTCGCAGGGCTTCAAGTGCCGGCTCCCAGCGCAGCAAACCGGGGCGGTAGCGGCCAAGCTCGCGCAGGAAATCACCCAGAGACTGGTTCTGTGCGGTCAATACATCGTCGCGCCAGCCGGGCAGCAAGGCGTCGAAGGCGCTGACAGGCCCGGCTCCGTCCTGTTTGAGGCTGACCTGTTGTTGTGCATGCAATGCCAGCACCGGCCCCTGCAGCGGATAGAGTTGCACTGCGCCGCTGACCACCGATACACGGCAATCGCTCTGGTTGAGACGTACACAGACTTCACTCTGACTGACCACGACGCGCCCGTAGGGGCCCTCGATGGTCAGCGCTGCCCTGCCCGGCACCTTGAGTGCTATCTCGCCACGCACAAGGGTGACTCGACGTGCACCCAGATCGACATTCACCGCGCTGTCGGTGTTCAGTTGCAAGGTGCTGCCATCGGCCAGGGACAGACGCTTGTGCTCGCCGACGGAGGTTTGCAGGTCGGCACGCCAGACATCCAGCGGCAACTGACGGCCCACCAGCCAGGCGGTAGGGACCAATGCCACAGCGCCCAACGCTCTTTTGAGCGCCGCGCGTCTTGCTTTGTCGGGACGATCCAGAGTAGCCATAGCCAGATTGGCAGGCAGGCCGAAAAAACGCTGCCGCAGCTGTTGCGCCTTTTGCCAGGCGCGCTCATGACTGGCAGAGCTGTCGCGCCAGTGCTGCAGCATGGAGTGATCTTCTTCGCTGGCGCCGCCGGATTCCAGAAGCGCCAACCACTGCGCCGCCCTGCGTACTACCTCGCGTTCTTCGTTAGAAGGTGCCGAGCGAATCACCAATCCACCAGCAGGCAGTGTTCGTAGGCTTGCGCCATATAACGTTTGACGGTGCGTTCGGAAACATCCAGGCGCTCTGCGATTTCCCGATACCCCAGCCCCTCAAGCTGGCTCCAGAGAAACGCCCGGCGCACCACTGCCGAAAGACCGTCGAGCAACTCGTCCAGCGCCTGCAGGGTTTCCAGCAACAGCCAGCGCTGCTCAGGCGACGGCACGCTGTCTTCAGGCAACCGCTCCAGCGCTTCGAGGTAAGCCTGTTCCAGGCTGCGGCGAGTATAGAAGTTACTGAGCAGGCGCTTGCCCACCGTCAGCAGGTAAGCGCGTGGCTCCTGCATATCGGCGATCTGCTGAGAGCTGGACAGTACACGCAGGAATGTATCCTGACTCAGGTCCGCAGCATCCCAGGCATTGCCCATGCGTCTGCGCAACCAGCTTTCCAGCCAGCCATGATGATCGCGGTAAAGGGAATGCAAGGTCTGCTGTGATAGCGTCGCTGCTTCAGTCATGTCAAAAGCCTTGAGCGATGGGTGCGCCAAATGAGACTGATTCTAATTAGTGTTATATCCCGAGTCCACGCTCTTTTTTTCAAAAAGCCCGCCGCCGCTGCGTAAAATCGGGGTCATTGGTCCGCAACGCGTTGATCTGCGCTGTATACAAGTGATTCACTCGAGCGACAAATAAACGCGATGTGTAACTTTTTTGTACCACTTTCGACGTAAATTTCTTCCGGGAAATCGATCAGTGGTTCGCCCCCGCTAATACGCCAAGTGCCGCACGATCAAGATGTCGCTCGACACGTCCCTCGCGGATCAACAGTGCCCTGTCACACAAATGGGCAACGGTATTCATGTCGTGACTGACCAGAATCATGGTCATGCCCGTGTCGCGACGCAGGGCCTGGAGAAGATTGAGTATTTCCGCCTGAACGGTCATGTCCAGCGCCGAGGTCGGTTCGTCCAGCAACAACAGTGCTGGATTCAATTGCAGCGCACGAACGATGGCAACGCGCTGACGCTGGCCGCCGGACAGTTGATGCGGGTAGCGATCGAGCATGTCACCCGACAGGCCCACCTGTTCCATCGATGCAACCAGATTGGCCTCGTCGAAAGGAAGGCCGTTGATCTGCCGCGGCTCGCGCAGGCTGCGGCGGATCCGGTGCAGCGGATGCAATGACGCATAAGGGTCCTGAAACACCATCTGCACCTGCTGACGCAAGGTTCCCGTGAAGGCTTTCTGCGCGTGAAGCGGCTGCCCCAAGAGGTTCACACTGCCCTGCCAGTCGCGCTGGAGGCCGGCGAGCACTCGCAACAAAGTCGATTTGCCAGAGCCCGACGCGCCGATCAGGCCAAAGCATTCACCCGGTTCGATTCTCAACTCTGCCATCTGTAGTGCAGTAAAGGCATGCAGGCCGCGCTTGAAGCTTACCGTCAGTTCATTGATATCCACCACGCTCATGGCAGCGCCTCCATTAGTTTGCGATCAAGGGTCGCAAGTGCCTGACCATAGGTCAGAGCAGAGGGCTGACAGCGCCATAGCGTCTGCGTGTAGGGGTTACTGGCAGTTGCCAGTTCGGCGGCGTTGCATCGGTCGACAATCCGCCCGCGGTACATGACCAGCGCCCGGTCACAATATTTCGCCACCAGAGGCAGATCATGACTGATCAGCAGTAACCCCATGTTGCGTTGTTCGACAAGGCCCAGAATCAACTCCAGAATCTGATCGCGCAGGCCGCTGTCGAGTGCCGAGGTGGGTTCGTCGGCAATCAAAAGGCGCGGATCATTGATCAGCATCGCGGCGAGCATCACCCGCTGCCCCATGCCGCCGGACAGTTCGTGGGGGTAGCTGTCATACAGCGCCAGCGGGTTGGGCAAGCCTACAGCCTCCAGCATGTCGAGTGCTTTTTCGCGGCGCTCACGGCGTCCCAGCCGGGTATGCAGCACCAGCGCCTCTTCAACCTGAATGCCGACCCTGAGCACCGGGTTGAGCGAATACCTGGGGTCCTGCAACACCAGTGACAGACGAGTACCGCGCAGGCCCTGCCATTGCTTTGCCGTCAGGCTGCGCAGGTCATCGCCTGCCAGGCTCATGTGTTCGGCGGTCACCTGACCGGGGCGTGCGACAAGCCCCAGCAACGCACGCGCGGTGAGTGACTTGCCCGAGCCGGACTCACCCACCAGCGCGACCTTTTCAGTGCCCACAGTGAAATCGATCCCCTTGACCACCTCGATCAGTTCCGGGCCCGAGCCTGGAAAACCGATCCGCAAGCCCTGCACGTTCAACAGCGATTGTTCATGAGTCATGACGAGGATCCAGTACATCGCGCAGACCGTCGCCCAGCAGGTTGAAAGACAGGCTCGTCAGCAATATCGCGATTCCCGGTGCAGCGGCGACCCACCACTGATCAAAGATGACCCGGCTGCCGTCGGCAACCATCGAGCCCCATTCCGCAGTCGGTGGCTCGACACCCAGGCCAAGAAATCCCAGCCCTGCGGCGGCCAGAATGATGCCGCCCAGGTTCAGTGCTACACGCACGATCACCGAAGGCAGGCACAGCGGCAGGACGTGACCGATCAACAGACGCATGCCACGTATGCCCTGCAAGTGAGCTGCGGCCAGATAGTCGCTGTTGCGCAATACACTGGTTTCCGCCCTTGCCTGACGGGCATACGCGGGCCATGCCGTGAGCGACAGTGCCAGTGCCCCGTTGAGCAGGCCCGGCCCCAGAATTGCGACAAACGCCAAGGCCAGCACCAATTGCGGAAAGGCCATGATTATGTCGGTCAGGCGCATCAGGATTCGCTCGGCCCAGCCGCCGTAAAAGCCGGCAGTAACGCCCACCAGCAAACCGATGGGCAAGGTCAGCAGCAATACCAGCGTTACCAGCAGCAAGGTCGGGCGTGTGCCGTAAAGCAGGCGTGTGAACAGATCCCGGCCAAACGCATCGGTGCCCAGCCAGTGGGTGGCAGACGGCGGCAGCAGACGCTCCTGAATATTCTGCGTATTGGGATCAAAACCACTCAACAGCGGCGCCAGCAACGCCACAAGTACCAGCACCCCGATAATCGACGCGCCGATGAGTAATGCGGGTGAGCGACGCCATCCGCTGCGAGCCACTATATTGTCGAACGCTACGGAAACACTCATGACACCCCCCGTGTTCGCGGATCGATCATGCCAGCCAGCACATCGGCGATGCCGTTGACGACCACAAAACAGAGTCCGATAACCAGCGTGCTACCGAGGATCGCTGGTACGTCACCGGCAAACAACGCCGTGGTGAGGTAGCGGCCGATACCCGGCCAGGCGAAGACCGTCTCGGTGAGAATCGAGCCTTCGAGCAGACTTGCGTAAGACAGGGCAACGACGACCACCAGCGTCCCGGCAACGTTCGGCAACACATGGCGCAACAGCACCCGACCACGTCCCGCCCCCTTGGCCAGCGCAGTCACGACGTACTCCTTGCCCATTTCTCCCAGCAGCGCGGAGCGTGTCATGCGGCAAATGCCTGCCATCGAGTAAAACGCCAGGACTAGAACAGGCAAGACCAGATGACTGAAGGCGTTGGCCAGCGCGCCGCTTTCGCCAGAGCGCCAGGTGTCCCACAACATCAATCCACTGCTCAATTCAAGGGCGTAGAGGTACGAATCGTCCAGACGGCCTGGCCCGCCAGCCCATTCCAGCCTGGCGTAGAACAGCAGGAGCATCAGCAGACCGAGCCAAAAGATCGGCACTGAATAGCCAATCAGCGAGACCAGCCGCACCAGCCCGTCAACCCAGCCTCCCGGCCGCCACGCTGCCAGCAGGCCCAATGACAGGCCGAGGGTACTGCCCAGCAGAATGGCCAGGGTCGCGAGCTCAAGTGTGGCTGGCAGCGCACGGCTCAAACCTTCCAGCACGGGCTGTCCGGAGGTAATGGAAACTCCTAGATCGCCCTGCCTGAGGTTGTTCAGATATCGACCGAACCGCGCTGGCCAAGGTTGATCAAGGCCCAGATCGGTTCGAACCTGGGCCAGCGACGATTCGCTGGCGTGATCGCCAGCAATCCGTAGCGCCGGATCGACTGGCGATAGAGTGGTCAGCATGAATGTGAAGAACAACAGGCCGATCAGTGTTATCGACAACGACAACAGTCCGCTGGCCGCCACTTTAACTCTGCGTGAAGCCCCTGCTCTCACTTGCTTTTGCTCACCTGATCAAAATACGGCAGCGAAACGGTGATGTTCTGTAACACACCTTGCACGCCGTCATGTACCGCGACCTGGTTCTGACCTTGCAGCGCCACGACAAATGGCGAGCTTTGCTGCACAGTTTTTTGCAGGTCGGTATACAGCGCAACACGTTTTTGCGGGTCACGTTCGGCAGCAGCCGTGCGGGTTTCCTGGCTCAGTTGCGGGATATCCCACTGAGTGCGCAAGGCGATGGTTTTCGGACCGTTGGCGACGTTGTAAGTGAAGGCGCTCGCGTTGGAGTGAGGATCCAGATAATCCATCCCCCAGTAGGTGAAGATCAGCTGAAAGTCCCGGGCGCGCATTTTCGCCAGTAGCTCGCTTTCTACCAGCGGACGCACTGAAATCTCTATGCCGGCTTTGGCAAAACTGGCTTGCAGCGCCTGGGCAATATCTGTGTAGGGAGGTTGATTGAACACATTGAGTTCGATTTTCGTGCCTTCGGCAATACCACCCGCCTTTAAGGCGGCCTTGGCTTTATCGACGTCCAGTTTGAACGGTTTGTCGACCAGCGAGCCGATGACACCCTCAGGGAGGAATGCCTGGTGGACGCTGTACTGGTTTTTCAACAGATCTTTGGAAATGCCCTGATAATCAACCAGCCAGCGAGCAGCTTCCCAGAACGCCGGGTTCTTAAGTGCAGGCGCCTGCGTGCTGCCACTGTTGATGGCCAGGTAATAGATCATTGAGGACGGGAATCGCTGCACACTGACGCCCTTCTGCTTTTCCAGAGCGCTGAACTGGTCTGCACCCAGATCGAACGCAAGGTCAGCATCGCCCTGCACCACCAAAAGACGTCGGGTTGCCGGGTCAGTGACGTTCTTGAGGATTACTGTTTTCAGCTTGGGGGCCTTGATGGCATTAGGATTGGCCTGAAGCACCAGCGCCTCGTGCGGCACGTAGCTGCGCAGCGCATAGGAACCCGTACCGGCTGAATGATTTTTCAGCCAGCCGTTGCCCAGATCAGCGTCTTTCGTATGCTTGCCGACCTCTACCGCGTCGACAATGAAGCCCACTGGCGTCGCAGACAGAATGCTCAACGCAAATGAACTGCCTACCGCTGCTGGCCAGGAAATCTTCACATGCTGGTCATCCACCCGGGTCAGGAAGCTGTCGACGTTTTCCGCCGTCCAGCCCAACTCACCCAGGATGAATGCAGGTGACTTGTTCAGTTTGACCACGCGGCTCAGTGAGTAAATGACGTCTTCCGGGCGAACACTGTTGCCCGCGGCAAATCTGGCACCGTCACGCAGTTCGAAAACCAGACTCTTGTCGTCGTCACCCGCCTTCCATCTGGATGCCAGGGCAGGCACCAGACTGGCCGGGTTCTGCCGGTCTGGCTCAAGCAAGCGCTGATAGATATTAGCCAGGGTGTTGGTCGCGGTTATTTCAAAACTTTCGGCGGGGTCCAAGCTGACAATGTCGTCTATTGAACGCGCCACCACCAGCGTATCCGGGGGCGTCGCAGCCCATGCTGAACCGCTGATTGTGATTGCCATAGCCAGAGCTGTCAGACGCCGCATCGTGAATTCCCTTATGAGCTTGAGTTATTGGGAGCAGACGATATAGCGCATTTGGTAATATAAAAAAGACTGTTTAGTCATTAACTTAGAACGTTTTTCCGGGTTGAGACGCTCGGGGATAGGGCTGCGTTGCGGTTTGGGGAGTGGTGCGCAATAGGTTGCGCAATCAGCGGTCGCTTTAGATCACTTAAGGGCTTGCGAGCCTCGCTTAGCGGCGCTTTGACGGCGTTGCGCAATATCTTGTAATCGCACGCAGAATCTCGCGCAGGTTTTTATTGGATTTTCGACTGAGAAATCACTCTCGAATCACATTTAAAATTAACCTTTTGATTTATATGAATAAAAAATATTTGGCACTGTTCTTGTTAGCTCTCACGGCATTCAACTAGCCCAACTGTCCGTTTCTGTCTGGGCCTCGACGGTATCGATCACCAACGCCAGAACAGGGAATTCACACAATGACCAACGGCAGCCTTAGCGCTGGACCATCCTGCGAAATGGACAAACTGATCGTCCAGATCGTGGGTAAGGATCATTCGGAACAGCAGCAGGTTTTGCTGCTGGGTTCTGATGGAACCCGTATCTATTCACCCAAATCAGAAGTGCTGGAAAGGGAGCTGTTCAGCAGCACCCTGAAGGTCTGGGATCACATCGAGGGCACGCACCTTCATCTGCAGATCGCGACCCTTGAAGGCGAGCCGATTCGCCTGCCGTTGCTCAGCGGCACGAAAGTCACGCCGCGACAGGCCGATGCGCAGTTCAACCAGATCGTTCCGGTATTACCGTTCGTGGCATTGCCCGGTTCGAAAACGGTGGACGATATGGGTACACCGGTGCTGGCTCGCGGGGGTTATGTGTATGTGTTTTATCAGGAGAAGCTGTGGCGCGAGCTGGAGATCCACGTCAGCGAAAACGGCAACACGTATCACGACATCGACGTGGCCCGATATCGTCAGCAAAGCGGGTTTCTAGCGGGCGAGCGCAAGGCCACTGGCCAGGCACTTGAGGACATCTGGCTGCCGGCACTCTGGAACAACCGGCACGTGCAGACGCTACAGTTGTGTTTCTCGGAAATACAGCTCAGCGCGGCACGCCTGGAGCATCTGGAAAAAGACGCGGCTTCAAGAGATCAGCGCTGCACCAGCCCTGATCTGAGCGGGTCGAAAATGCGCTTCACGGACCTGTACAAGGGCAAGCCCGATGGCAAGGCGATGCTCGATGCGTTTTCCGGCTTTGATGCCAAAAACCCTGTCGCCCAGGCACTCATCGCCCCGATCAAGGCGACCCGGCTGAATCTGCAATACAACGCGTTTCCGGTCAGCCTGGCTGCACCGCAGCGCGCCCGCCAGCCCGGTTATGAAAGGCTGCTCGATCATCCGGCGCGGTATCTGTGTGATCTGTCGGGGCAGTTTCCGGTCGAGTCCTTCAGAGAAGCCAAGGCATTTCTCGCTCAGGCTGGCAGAGGTGTTGCTGTGCAGGATGTCAGGCACCTGGAAATGACCGCTATGGCCGATGCGCTGCTCGCCAGTCTGCCGGTCGATGACGTTGCCGAGCCCGTCGATGCGGGCGTGCTCTGGGAAGCGCAGGCCGGTGTCGTCGATGTGCTGGACAAAGCGCGGCAGCGGCAGGTCTGCGGCGTGCTGCTGGACGATGCCTGCTATCGACTGCGTCATCTGCGACAACGTGTCGATACGTGCCAGCAACTGTTCGCGCTGTGCGCCCGACACGCCGTTCTTCACCTACACCATGCCAGCGCGTTGCTGGTGCAACAACTGGTGGTGCCGCGCAGTATTCGCGGTCAGGAAAACCCGCTGCATGCGGCGATGGCCAAGCTGCATGAGCCTGGCAGGCGAGCGATCAACCAATGCACTGCCACGGTCCAGCGCGCGGTGGTCTGGCGGCACATGCTCAGTGCTCAGGACGCGCTGGTCGCCAGCCTTAAACAAAGCGCCACGGAGCAAATGCTGGCGGATCACCTGAGCCTTGAAGGTTTCGACTACGTGGCGGCGATGTATGAGTTGAGTCGGACGCTGGCGACTCTCGCGCTGCTGCCATCCAACGTCGATCCGCTGGCACCCGGTGGCGACATGGTGGATGCGGTCACAGGTGTTGGGCTATGGGATCAGGCCGTGAGCCTTGGGCAGAAGTTTTTGAACCAGGCCGCCAGCGATGACACGTCGCCCCTGCACCTCATGCTCTGGCCCGAATGCGATCTACAGACCGCTTGCGCGCCTTATGTCGTGCCGGTTACAGATGACGAGAACAAAGGCGACGGCCGTTTTCGCGCCACCGAACTGGCCCGTTTCGAGACTCAGCCAGCGCCTGACCCCATCGCCCAAGTCACACTGGACGCCACCACCCTCGCTAACTTGCTGGCGGGCGACAGCCTGCAGAACTTCTTCCTGATCAACAACGGCAAAGCCACAACAGCGGCGCTGGTCGGGATCTTTGAAAACCTGCAAAGCGCCGCAGATGGCGCTGCGAACGCCGTCGCCAAAGCCAGCCAGACTCTTGCGTCAGCCAAAGGTAATGCAAACAGCGCCAATGCCAACGTCCGGTCGGCAAACGACCGACTGGCCCAGATGCAAGAACGACTCGGCGCAAACACTGACAAGATCAACGTCAACCGCCAGGGCCGAGGCGTACAACAACTGCGCAGCATGATGCCCGAGCATTTTGGTGCTGCTTTCCTGATCCGGCGCAATCAGGCCACCCCACAACACTACGTGTTCGGCCTGGAAGACCTGCCTGGCAGAGAGTCGCTGCCAAAAACACGTTACGGCGAATACCTGAGACCCGACGGAACGCCCTTCGGCGACATCGCCCCACCGCATCCCTCTTCTACCCGCCTGCCCAAGGGCGACCATCTGGTACTGGTGATTCCCCGCGGCCACAAAACCGCGCAGGTGGTCGGCGACATGAACCGAACGCTTAAAAAAGCTCGTGAGGCGGCCGGTGCGGTGGGTGATGCTGAACGGGGTCATATTCGGGCGAAGAGCGGGTTGAGCGAGGCGATAGAGGGACTGGATTCGGAGAAGAACAAGGCGGCTTATCGGGTGCTGGGGTCGACACCGTTTTGTCTGGCGGTGTTGATGTTGGAGGTTTGGAATGTGAGTTCGGAGAGTGAGGCATTTGCGCAGTCAATACGCGAAAAAGGATTTCTGAGAGCCGGCGCGGGATTGGGAGGAGCCTTATTGGATTTAGCAATTGCGGCCGAGGCCTTGGCGGTCAAGCTGGCCAGTCAAAAAATATTATTTTCTTTAGGGTCTGTTCCCGTTTCGACGTAACCCATTGATCTCTATGAGAACAGGCCCGTATTGTTGGAGTTCTCACACAACACCAATACGAGCCTGCAATGCCCCGATTAATGCTCAGTGATGAGCACTGGCCGAAGCTTCGAGAAATTTTGCTGCACGAATCGATCTACAACAAGCGAGATTTGCGCACCACGGTTGAAGGCATGCTGTACCGCATGCGTGTGGGTTGCCCTTGGCGAGACCTGCCGAAAGCGTTTGGAAACTGGAGCAAGGTCTACAAGCGGTTCAATGCCTGGTCTGCTTCAGGCAAGTGGGTCAAGGTGCTTGAGGTGCTGATGACCGATCCTGACATGGAGTGGGTTTTCATTGATGGCAGCTATGTAAAGGCTCATCAGCACAGTGCAGGTGCTGCCAGCACGCAGGACCAGGCCATCGGAAAAAGCCGAGCCGGTAACACCAGCAAGATTCACCTGGCTGTAGACGCTTGTGGGCTGCCCATTGCATTTGACGTGACCGGAGGCCAGACCAATGATTGTTCGCAGGCGGCCTCGTTGATTGCCAAGATGCCCAATGCAGAAGTGATCATTGCGGACAAGGGCTACGACACTGAAGCGATACGCGCTCAGGTCGAGCAGCAAGGCAGCAAAGTGGTGATTCCACGAAAGCGCAATTCTCTGAAAGGGAACGCAGATCTGGACAAAGGGTTATATCGCAATCGACATCTCGTAGAAAACGCCTTTGCCCGGTTGAAGCATTTCCGGGCGGCGGCTTCTCGGTTCGACAAACTCAAGAGAAACTATGAAAGCGTCATAGCAATGGCCTGCGCTTTTCTGTGGCTGCCAATGTGAAACGGGAACAGACCCTAGGGTCTGTTCCCGTTTCGACGTAACCCATTGATCTCTATGAGAACAGGCCCGTATTGTTGGAGTTCTCACACAACACCAATACGAGCCTGCAATGCCCCGATTAATGCTCAGTGATGAGCACTGGCCGAAGCTTCGAGAAATTTTGCTGCACGAATCGATCTACAACAAGCGAGATTTGCGCACCACGGTTGAAGGCATGCTGTACCGCATGCGTGTGGGTTGCCCTTGGCGAGACCTGCCGAAAGCGTTTGGAAACTGGAGCAAGGTCTACAAGCGGTTCAATGCCTGGTCTGCTTCAGGCAAGTGGGTCAAGGTGCTTGAGGTGCTGATGACCGATCCTGACATGGAGTGGGTTTTCATTGATGGCAGCTATGTAAAGGCTCATCAGCACAGTGCAGGTGCTGCCAGCACGCAGGACCAGGCCATCGGAAAAAGCCGAGCCGGTAACACCAGCAAGATTCACCTGGCTGTAGACGCTTGTGGGCTGCCCATTGCATTTGACGTGACCGGAGGCCAGACCAATGATTGTTCGCAGGCGGCCTCGTTGATTGCCAAGATGCCCAATGCAGAAGTGATCATTGCGGACAAGGGCTACGACACTGAAGCGATACGCGCTCAGGTCGAGCAGCAAGGCAGCAAAGTGGTGATTCCACGAAAGCGCAATTCTCTGAAAGGGAACGCAGATCTGGACAAAGGGTTATATCGCAATCGACATCTCGTAGAAAACGCCTTTGCCCGGTTGAAGCATTTCCGGGCGGCGGCTTCTCGGTTCGACAAACTCAAGAGAAACTATGAAAGCGTCATAGCAATGGCCTGCGCTTTTCTGTGGCTGCCAATGTGAAACGGGAACAGACCCTAGCCAAAAAACTCATTCATTCAGTGACGGGTCGGATAATAGGTATTTTTGTTTCCGGAGTAACTCTATCCGCAGTGAATGCAATAGATGCGTGGCAAGCATGGCAATGGAACGATAAAGCGCTGTACGGATATTTGCTGATATCTCTAGGTGGTCTAGCAGGTTCGCTGGGAACCTTGTTCGGGGCGGCTGTAACTCTTCTTAATCTCACCGCTTTGGGTTGGGCCGCATTACTGTTGGTCGGAGTGGGCGTAGGCCTGGTCATCTTGCTGAGTTCAACGGCGCTGGAATCATGGTTGGCCAACGGCTAACAACGAACGAACGAGTGGTTTCATGGGTGATTCCTTGTACGCAATGGCAGAGGGTGACGAGCTTCAGGCGCTCGTTCAGCGTTGATCATTCAAATGGCACGCGCTCTGGTGGTTCGGCGAAACCTCCCTCAGCGCTGGAACTTCCTCGCGGCAGCGCGCCATGGCGTGCGGACAGCGAGGGTGGAAATGACACCCGGTTGGCGGGTTCAGCGGGCTGGGGATTTCCCCTTGGATCGCGTCATAACAGGTACTGCGGATATCAAAGCGCGGGATCTGCGCCAGCAGGGCCTGGGTATACGGGGGATTGGCACGCGCAAACAGGTCATCGACCGATGCCGTCTCGACCACACGGCCCAGATACATCACGACCACGCGGTCGCACAGGTGCTCGACCACGCCCAGGTCATGGCTGATAAACAGATAGGTCAGCCCCAGTTCGTCGCGCAGGTCCATGAACAGATTGAGGATCTGGGCCTGAATCGACACGTCCAGCGCTGCTACCGACTCGTCGCATACCAACAGTTCCGGCTGCACCGCCAGTGCACCGCCAGTGCACGGGCAATGCCGATGCGCTGACGCTGACCGCCACTGAATTGATGCGGATAGCGCTGGCGCAACTGCGGGCTGAGCCCGGCACGTTGCAACTGGGCACTGACGTAATCATCAGCCCCTTTGCGGTCGGTCAGGCCATGCAGCAGCGCGCCCTCCCCGACGATACGGTCGACCCTCAGGCGCGGGTTGAGGCTTGACGACGGGTCCTGAAAAATCATCTGTACTTTCAGGCGCAGCGCCTTGCGCTCCTGCGTCGTCAGGCTGTCGAGCGGCTTGCCGTCCACCGATGCGACACCTGACGAGACCGGCAGCAGCCCAGCGACCATGCGCCCAAGGGTCGATTTGCCACAGCCCGACTCGCCCACCAGCCCGACCACTTCGCCACGCATGATCCGCAGATCGACTCGATCCACAGCATGGGTCACCGGTTTCGGACGTGTCAGGTGCAGTCGCTGCAGCAGTCCTTGAAGAGAGTGTTCGGCCACCGGTTTGCCGAAGGTCTTGCTGACCTGGTGCAGCTCGATAAGGGGAATCAGATCACTGGGCATCGGCAGCTCCCGGATGAAAGCAGCGAACCGTCTGGCGCGGTCCCGCCTCGTGGGGTTCGGGGTCGCTCTGTACACATATCTGCGACGCTCTGGAGCAGCGCGCCGCAAAGGCGCAGCCGGCAGGCATAGACAGAAGGTCCGGCGCCATGCCGGGTATCTGACGCAGGCGCTGGCCACGCTTGTTGCGACTTGGCAGGCTGTCGATCAGCCCCTGTGTATAAGGATGTTGCGGGCGATCCAGCACCTCGGCGACCGGGCCTTGTTCGACAATGCGTCCGGCGTACATCACTGCCACGTCATCAGCCAGCCCGGCAATCACGGAAAGATCATGGGTGATCCAGATCAGTGAGGTGCCCTGCTCACGTACCAGCTTCTGCACCTCACTGAGAATTTGCGCCTGAATGGTGACGTCCAGCGCAGTGGTTGGCTCATCGGCAATGATCAGGTCCGGGGCGTGCAGCAGCGCGATGGCAATCGCCACTCGCTGGCGCATGCCGCCAGACAGTTGATGCGGGTAGGCGCGCAGGCGTTCTTCAGGGCTGGCGATGCCCATCAGCGCCAGAGTACGACTGGCATGCTCACGGGCCTCTCGCCTGCCGAGCGGGCTATGCGCGCGCACCGCTTCGATCATTTGCGTGTCGACCCGCAGCACCGGGTTGAGGGTCATCATCGGGTCCTGAAAAATCATCGCCACCCGGTTGCCCTGAATGCCGCGCAGTTGCGAGGCAGACAGTTTGGTCAGATCACGCCCTTTGAACAGCACCTGCCCGCCACTGATGCGCCCTGGCTCATCGACAAGGCCGAGAATCGAAAACCCGGTGACCGATTTGCCCGAACCCGACTCACCAACCAGGCCGAGAATACGCCCCGGCTGCACGCTCAAGGACACATCACGCACCGCTGGCAGCACGCCTGCGCGGGTATGGAACGAAGTGCACAGGCCACGCACATCAAGGGTTGGCTGTGCTGACACCTCAGGCTGGCTCATCGCTGCAACCTCGGGTTGAGAACATCACGCAGACGGTCACCGACCAGATTGATCGCCACAATGGTGATCAACAGTGCCAGCCCCGGAAACAGGCTGATCCAGTATTCATTACTGAGCATGTACTGAAAGCCGTTGGCAATCAGCAGCCCCAGTGAAGGCTCGGTCACCGGCACACCCAGACCGAGAAACGACAGGGTCGCTTCCAGGGTAATGGCGCGGGCGATTTGCAGCGCGCCGATCACGATCAGCGGCGGCAGGCAGTTGGGCAGAATGTGGCCGATCACAATGCGCAGCGGACCAACGCCCTGCCCGCGCGCTGCATCGACGTATTCGCGACGGCTTTCGGTTAGCGCCTGACCACGCGCTGTACGGGCGTAATAGGCCCATTCAAGCACTATCAGGGTAAGCATCACGTTGCCGACGCCCTTGCCCAGCCAGGCGAGAATCATCAGCGCCATGAGAATGACCGGGAATGACAGCAGCAAGTCGACCAGACGCATCAGCAAGGCATCGACCCAGCCGCCGACATACGCAGATACAAGCCCCAACAACGTGCCGATCACTGCCGCAATCAGCGCCGAGCCAATGCCGACCCACAGGCTGATGCGCAGGCCATAGATAATCGCCGAGACCAGATCGCGACCCTGTCCGTCGGTGCCCAGCCAATAGGTATAGCCGCTGTCCATATTGAGGCTGCCTGGCGGCATTCGCGCATCCATCACGTTGAGCTGCATCAGGTCGTAGGGGTTCTGCACCACGATCCAGGATGCCAGGACAGCCACCAGCACAATGACCAAAAGGACCATCAGGCCTGTCACCGCAGTCGGTGAGCTGAAGAACTCGGTCAGCACCCGCCGCCATGGCGATTGAGCCTGCAACAGCGTGCTGCCGATCGGGGCTTTTTCAATGACATTCATCGGGAGGCCTCGATGCGTACGCGTGGGTCCAGCAGGTAATACAGGCCATCCACGATCAGGTTGAGCACCACGAAAATCACCACGACCACCATCAGGTAAGCGACCACCACCGGGCGATCAAGCATGTTGATGCTGTCGAGGATCAGCTTGCCGGCACCGGGCCAGGCAAAAATGCTCTCGGTTACCACGGCGTAGGCGATAGTCGAACCCAGTTCCATGGCCAGCACCGTCACCACCGGGATCATGGTGTTGTGCATGACGTGCATGCACATCACACGCATCGGCGAAAGGCCCTTGGCCCTTGGCCCGGGCGAATTTGACGAATTCCTGAGGCAGCACCTCACGCACTCCGGCACGGGTCAGGCGCAGCACCAGCGAAATCTTGAACAGCGCCAGGTTCAGCGCAGGCAGTAGCAGATGTTGCAAACCGTCCAGCGTCAGCCATGACCATTGCACACCCAGCCATTCACGGGTTTCGCCCCGACCGCTGGCCGGCAGCCAGCCCAGCGTGATCGAGAACAGCATGATCATCATCAATGCCACCCAGAACGCCGGCAGCGAAAAACCGACGATGCTGGCCGCCATCATCAGCCGGGAAAGCGGGTGCTCGGGGTACATACCAGCGAACATGCCCAACGGCACACCGATGACTACGGCCAGAAACAAGGCGCTGAACGCCAGCTCAAAGGTCGCGGGCAAGCGCTGCAGAATCAGGCGCATTGCATCTTCGTGGTACACAAAACTTTGCCCAAGATTGCCGTGAACCGCGCCTTTGAGAAAAATCAGGTACTGCTGCCACAGCGGCTGATCCAGCCCCAGATGAGCGATGGCCTGCAGACGTTCGGCCTGATTGAGGTCTTCACCAACCAGAATATCCATCGGATTACCGATGGCGTTGAGGCCGACGAACACCACCACGGTCATCAACAGAATGACCAGCAACGACTGAGTGAGCCTGCGCAACGCCCAGCCGATCATTGGCGCAGCTCTTCGGCGGTCGGCTGGCTGGCCACCCACTCATCGCCCAGCAGCTCCGGTTCGGCGTAATCGAGCATGGTGTCGAAATGCAGCGCGATGTCCTCATTGAACAGCTGCCCGACCAAGGCATGGGCCAGACGCTTGGAGCCTTCGCTGATGGCAGGAATATCCCCGGACACCGCGCCATAGCTCAGCGCTGCCGGGTAACTGAAGCAATGGATATGGTTCAGCCCCGGACAGGCGCCGGGGGTCTTTTCCTGAAACTCGAAACAATTGCCCAAATCCGGCAGCACCGCCAGTTCGCTGTCGGTTTCGCCTTGCGGCGCTTCGAAACGATCCTGCCAGACGCGAATCTGCGACGAAAACGGGGCAAATTCAGGGCGCTGCCGGAAGTCGGTACGAAACCCGGTGGCAAACACCACAAAATCGGCCTCGATACGCGCTTTGGGCGTGTTCAGCCACACGCCGCCAGCCGGGTTCTGTTCGACTGAAAGCACCGGGCTGTCGAGCATGAAGCGGGCTTTGCCCGAACCAGAAGCGTGGCGGTGGCACTTGCTGAGTGTTCAGGTAGTGGCGAATGCGCCATTTCCAGATATCCGGCAGGCGCCAATAACCGTGAACCATGCCCGGGTTACCGACCCCCTTGCCTTTGTTGATGCGAGGCAGCTCGGCGCGCCGGATGAGCAGGTCAACCCGCGTTGCGCCCGCTTCAAGCGCAGTGGCGGCGCTGTCCATGGCCGATGCGCCACCGCCAATGACTGCCACACGTTTGCCGGTGAACCAGCCATCCTGCAGGCCCGCCGCCGAATGCGTCCACAAATGCTCCGGCAACTGCCGGGCAAAATCCGGCACCCAGGGGCCGCCCAGACCGTCACGGCCCGTGGCGAGCACCGCATGCCGGGCCAGCAGGAATTGCGTTTGCACAGGCGTCACGATATCCAGTTCGATCAGGCCGTCCGCTCTGGGTGCGACCCGGCTCACCCGGTGTTCGTTGCGTACGTCCAGCGCCAGCACCTTGCGATACCAACGCAAGTATTCGGCCCATTGCAGGCGTGGAATCTTGTCCAGTAATGCCCAGCCGTCGATACCGAATTGCGCTTCGTACCAGGCGCGGAACGTCAGCGCCGGCAGCCCCAGCGCCGGTCCGGTCAGTTGCTTTGGCGAACGCAGGGTTTCCATTCGCGCGGTGGTTGCCCAAGGGCCTTCGAAACCGGCCGGGGACTGATCGAAAATCACCGCCGCCACGCCGAGGTTGCGCAGTTCTGCGGCCAGAGCAAGACCGGCCATGCCACCGCCGATGATCGCCACATCAAGCACTGCCTGCCCGGCGCTCACCCTGGCTTTGACCCAGGGCCTGGCGGGCAGGTCCAGCCAGACCAGATCCTGCTGCAAACGAGCTTCCAGGGCCGCCAGACCAGCGGGTGCATTTACATCTGACATTGATCGGTACTCGAAAAAATGTTCGGGCCACAAGCCCAAGCAGTGACTCAAACACTTCAAGAATCATTCCAATGTCGCATTAAATGAATTCTTTAAGCCTTTGAATGCTTAATTCGAATAGTAAGAGGCGCTTTTTATTCTCGCAATGCGCAAAAAAAGCATATTGATATTCCTGAATGGAATTTTAACGGGCTCTGCGTGCGGTGCCGTGGAGCGTCACGACACGCATTGCACCTTACGCTCACTCGGCATAAATGCTCTGCAACAGGGCATCGTGCGCGCTGGCTTCGTGCATGATCATTGCCGGCAACAGGGTTTTTGCGCTGTCGGCAATCTCATCGATCAGCGCGCTTGCCACATCGGACAACGGGCTGGCGAAGGCTGAAATCAGACCGAAGAAAAACGGGATGTTGCAGGCGATCGGCCGGACCACTACACCTTGCAACGGCACGCCGATAGCGGTGAACGGATCGACCAGCGCAATGCCCAGCCCGACTCTGGCCATTTGCATGGCGATCAGGGACGTATTGGTGTCAAGCATGCGCGGCGGCTGACCGCCCGCGTCCTGAAACGCCTTGTCGATGCGTCGACGAAAGCGATACGGGTTGGCCATGGTGATCAGCGTTTGCTGACGCAGCAGCTCCATCGACAGCACTTCATGGGTGGCCAGCGCAGAATCGGCAGGCAATACCGCCACGCAAGGCGCTTCGCCGATCCAGTGGATTTCCAGGCCGCGATGCTCCAGCGGCAGGCTTACCGCGCCCAGGTCCATGGTTTTCGACAACACGGCCTGAACCACATTCTCCGGGGACATGCTCTGCAACTGGATCTGTTGCGGACGCAGATGTTCAGGCAATCGCGACAAGGCCGTAGGCAGCAAGCCAGCCGCCAGGGCCGAGATCGCCACCAGCTTGATCTGGTGATTTTCTTCCTGGGCAATATGCTGCGCACGTTGGCGGATATTCCGCACGCCCAGCAGCGCGCTCTCCACTTCGCCATACATCATGAACGCCTTGTGGGTAGGCGTGACCTTCGGCCCGCTGCGCTCGAACAAGGCAAAGCCCAATTCCTGCTCAAGCTCCTGAATAGCCCGTGTAACCGATGGCTGAGAACGGCCAAGCATTTTCCCGGCAGCAGTGACACTGCCTGCCGACATGACCGCCGCGAAGGCTTCGAGCTGACGCAAATCCATAAGCATGCCTTGATCGATACATAGCCAATGAGGAAGCGCGACGCAATGCGCCCTCTGTTCAAAGCGCGAAAGTCTACACGCTGATGGAGCACTGGGTGAATGAACACCTCACCCGGCGATCATTACCCGGTTTCGGCCTTGCTGTTTGCCCAGATAAAGCGACGTGTCGGCACGATTGAGGGTTATCTGAAAGGTCTCGCCCGCGGCAAGGGTTGCCATGGCAAGGGTTGCGGTGACCGCAATGCTGCGTTCATCGATCTGACCGGCCTCTTCAGCAATACGCCGCCAGATGCGCTCCGCCACCCGCAGCGCATCATCGGGCGCGGTGTCCGGCATCAGCACCAAAAACTCCTCACCGCCCCAACGGGCAGCCATATCGCTGTTGCGCACGCTTGAACTGATGACTTCGGCCACCCGCTGCAACACCGCGTCACCGGTCTCATGCCCGTGAAGATCATTGATCTGTTTGAAATGATCGATGTCGAGCAGGATCAGTGAAGCCGAGAACCCCTGACGCCTTGCCTCCAGCTCGCGTATGCGATGCAGGACTCTCCTGCGCGTATAAAGATTGGTCAGGCTGTCGCGGTTGGCAATATGAAACAGGCTCAGTTGCATCGACGACGTGAAACGTACCGAGAGTGCGGTGGCATAAATCGACAGGACAGTGGCCACCAGCGCATTGACGATACCGAACGCATCAAGCACGTTCTGGCTAAGGCCTGATTCCTGGCCCATGTGCCGGCGAAAGGCGAAGCATCCGACCAGCGACAGGAGTATCGCCAGGCTATAGGCAATGCGTCTGATAGCGACCAGTTGAAAGGTAAAGGCAATGATCGGGATCACGCAGAACAGGTAGAAGCTGAAGTTGCTTTCCCAGCCCAACTCCCATGTCGCGAGCAGTGCATGGCCGATGATTTCCAGACACATCAGCTGTCCGGCCTGGCGATAGCGCTGTCTGCGGATCAGGTAAAGGCAGTTGATGTAGAGCAGCGTGCTGACGATGTTCGCTACCCACAGGACCTTCATGCCCAGCCCCAGGAACACCATCAGCAAGACACAGTGAATGCCCAGCGCGACATACACGATCGGAGTGATGTGTTTCCAGAACTGGATAGCCGTGTCCTTGAATAGCTGGGTGCGGTCTTCCGTCGGGAGGGTCATCATCACGTTATCTCGAAATGCAGGTGGAATATGACCATGAGCGTGGGGTGAAGATCATGATGTGTTGTCGGCCTGAACCGACGCTGCTTGATACGGCGGCTCGATAATATGTTGTTTTGCACAGCGCAAACGCCGTGGCATGTGCCGAAGGAGTCAAATGGACATCACTGATGGCAAGTAGTGCAATTAGATGCCTGATTTTCCTGAACCACTGGCAGCAGGCACGGGCCTGCACATCAGGCTCGTTGGCGAGATCGGTAAGGGATGACGGCTTTTTTTCAATTTGCAGTAGCGATCCCGGTGTTCTGGAAATACTATCGGGACCGGACATTGTGTTGATCGCGCTGCGCCCATCAGCCCGCCAACACGCAGGCAGCCCTGTATGATTCAGAAGGAAGCGTACTGATGGAACGTCTCACTGCAAAAGACTTTGCCCCTGAATTGCTTGAGCTTTACGACTACTACGCGCACGGCCGGATCAATCGACGCGAGTTTCTCGATCGTGCTGCGTTGTTCACCTTCGGCGGCCTGACCGCCAGCGCGCTGCTCGCTTCCCTCAGCCCCAACTACGCGCTGGCCGAACAGGTGGAATTCACCGATCCGGATATCGTTGCCGAGTATGTGTCCTATCCCTCACCCAAGGGGCATGGTCAGGTTCGTGGCTATCTGGTACGCCCGGCAAAAGCCACCGGCAAAGTACCGGCAGTGGTCGTGGTGCATGAAAACCGCGGTTTGAACCCCTATATCGAAGACGTTGCCCGCCGTGTGGCCAAAGCCGGTTTCATCGCGCTGGCACCTGATGGCCTGTCCTCGGTCGGCGGCTATCCTGGCAATGACGACAAGGGCCGGGAGCTTCAGCAGACCGTTAACCCGGAAAAGCTCATGAACGATTTCTTCGCTGCCATCGAGTGGCTGATGAAGCATGACGCGAGCACCGGCAAGGTCGGCATCACCGGTTTCTGTTATGGCGGCGGCGTGGCCAATGCTGCAGCCGTGGCGTACCCGGAACTGGGCGCTGCCGTATCGTTCTATGGCCGCCAGCCCAACGTCGAAGACGTGGCGAAGATCAAGGCGCCGGTCATGATTCACTACGGCGAACTGGACACCCGCATCAACGAAGGCTGGCCGGCTTATGAAAAAGCCTTGAAAGCTGCGGGCAAGACGTACGAAACGTACATTTATCCGGGTGCCAACCACGGCTTCCACAATGACTCCACCCCGCGTTACGACGAAGCCGCGGCCAAACTGGCCTGGGACCGCACATTGGGGTGGTTCAACAAATACCTGGTTTAAGTTCTGGCCGAACGGCGCGGCACGGATCTGTGACACGCAGCATCACGCAAGGCATTCCCACGCAGGAGCGTGAGGAACGATAGTTTTGTAACTATCGTGCCCATGCTCCGCGTGGGCATGCCGTTATGGACGCTCTGCGTCCTCTCTATAGCGCCCTCACCCGTTCCAGCAGTACCTGTAGTGGATGCTGCACCACTTTGCCATCCTGGCGCTTGACCTGGCTGCGGCATGAGTAGCCATCGGCGACCAGTCGACCTTCACCGCCATGCCGGGCCACCAGCGGCTGCCAGGACTGACGATAGATGGTGTCGCTGGTTTTCGCGTTTCGGGTTTCATGCCCATAAGTGCCGGACATGCCACAGCAACCGCTGGCCAGCACATCAAGCCTGAGCCCGGCGCGAGCGAAGGCTTTCTGCCAAAGGCCGACACTGGCGGGCTCGTTGGTCTTTTCAGTGCAATGCGGCAGGAAGTAATACGTCTCACCTGACGGAGCGTCACACTGCTCCTCAAGCGCAGAAGCCAGCCATTCCTGCGGCAGCATGACGGTCGGTACGCTCTCGCTGCCCAGCGTCTTGCTGTACTCCTGGCGATAGACCAGGGTCATGGCCGGGTCCAGACCGATCAGCGGAATGCCATACCCTGCCAGCTTGACAAGCGACTGGCTGTTGAAACTGGCAGCCTTCTCGAACGCGGCCAGAAAACCCTGCACGTGCAGCGGCTTGCCGTTGGGTGCGAACGGTGCGAGATAAACCTGATAACCCATGCGCGAGATCAGCTCCAGCCAGTCTGCTGCCAGCGGGGTTTCAAAGTATCGGGTGAACGCATCCTGAACCAGCACCACCGTACGTTTGCGCTCCTGCTCGCTCAACGCGGCCAGACGCTGCGGCGTGGCAATGCCGACATTCCAGCGGGCGCAGGCCGCGCGAAAGTCCATCAGGCTGAGCAATGGGCTGTCGACCATACCGGCGACATGCTCAAGCAGGTAACGCACCGGTTTTGCGCCCATGATCGCGTTATACAGCTTCGGAAAGCGCGCCAGGTGCGGAGTGCTGAACTCCAGCGAGCCAATCAGGTAATCCTTGATCGGGCGCAGGTAGCGGCTGTGGTACAGCTCCAGAAAACGCGAACGGAACTCAGGCACGTTGACCTTGACCGGGCACTGCCCCGCGCAGGACTTGCAGGCCAGACAACCGGCCATGGCATCGTAGACTTCATGAGAGAAATCCTTCTGCCCTGCTACTCTGGCCACGCTGTTGACAGTTCGCTCGGCAAGACTTTTCAGCACATTGGCATTCCGCGCCCTGGCGCTGGCGGTCAGGACGTCGACATCCTGCTCGCCTTGCAGACGCAGCCATTCCCGGACCAGCGAAGCGCGGCCCTTGGGTGAGTGAATGCGGTCACGCGTGGCTTTCCATGACGGACACATGGCATCGTCGGTGTCGTAGTTGTAACAGGCACCGTTGCCATTACAGTGCAGCGCGCTGTCGTAGCTCTGCCAGACCCGTTCATCGATAGTGCGATCCAGATCACCGCGCAACGTCACTTCATCCACCAGCGTCAAGCGTGATTCCGGCACCGTCGCAGGCGTGGCGATCTTGCCGGGGTTCAGCTGGTTGAACGGGTCGCAGGCAGCCTTAAGGGCCTGCAATGCGGGATACAACTCGCCGAAATATTCAGGCACGTATTGCGAACGCAGGCCCTTGCCATGTTCGCCCCACAGCAGCCCGCCGTAGCGCTTGGTCAGCGCGGCGACGGCGTCGGATATTGGCCGAATCAACGCAGCCTGCGCAGGGTCTTTCATGTCCAGAATCGGTCGTACGTGCAGCACGCCTGCATCAACATGGCCAAACATGCCGTATTGCAGGCCGTAGCTGTCCAGCAGCGCACGAAACTCCTGAATGTAATCGGCAAGGTTTTCCGGTGGCACAGCCGTGTCTTCAACAAACGGCTGCGGCCGCGCTTCACCCTTGACGTTGCCGAGCAGCCCTACCGAACGCTTGCGCATGGCGTAGACGCGGTTTACCGCAGCGCTGCCAGTTGCCAGGGTATGACCTAGGCGCACCACCGAGGTGTCTTTTTGCAGGTGAGCGACGAATGCATGGACGCGCTGTTCCACTTCGTCCAGCTCATCACCACTGAACTCGATCAGGTTGATGCCCAGAGTCGGCGTGGCCGGGTCCTGCGGGAAATACTCGGCCACGCCGTGCCAGACGATATCCTGCATGGCCAGCATCAGCACTTTGGAGTCCACGGTCTCGATGGACAGCGGCTTGTGCGCCATCAACGCCTTGGCATCCCGCAGAGCGTCCATGAAACCGGCATAACGAACGTTGACCAGAATCGAATGTTTGGGGATTGGCAGGACGTTGAGTCGGGCCTCGACGATAAAACCCAGCGACCCCTCGGAACCGCAAAGCACGCTGTTGAGGTTGAAACGCCCGTCTTCCTCACGCAGGTGCGCCAGATCGTAACCGGTCAGGCAACGGTTGAGCGGCGGAAAAACGTCCTTGATCAATTGCGCCTGCGTATCGGCGATCTGCTGCGCACAGCGATACACATCGCCAGCACGGTCAACACGCGCTTGCTCGCTGGCCAGCTGCTCAGCGCTGAATGACTGACTGTTGACGTAGGAACCACCGAGCAGCACGGTCGTCAGTTCCAGCACATGGTCACGGGTCTTGCCGTAGGTGCAACTGCCCTGCCCGCTGGCGTCGGTGTTGATCATGCCGCCAATCGTGGCGCGGTTGGAGGTCGACAGTTCCGGCGCGAAAAACAGCCCGTGCGGCTTCAGCGCTGCGTTGAGCTGGTCCTTGACCACGCCGGTCTGCACCCGCACCCAGCGTTTCTCGACGTTGATTTCAAGGATATTGTTCATGTGCCGCGACAGGTCGACCACCACGCCGTCGGTCAACGACTGCCCATTGGTCCCTGTGCCACCACCACGCGGGGTCAGCACCACCTGCTTGTACTCGGGCCGCGCTGCCAGGCGGGCGACAATTGCCACATCGTGGCTGTCCATCGGGAACACCGCAGCCTGCGGCAGGCGCTGATAGATGGAGTTGTCAGTGGCCAGCACAGTACGCGAGCCGAGGTCCCTGGCTATTTCGCCGCGAAAGCCGCCCTCCACCAGGGCATTGAGGAAACGGTCATAGTGACCGACCTGCTCGGAGGTCGGTTTCAACAGCGCAATCATGGTGGTCTTCCTGGCTGGCTAGGCGTTTTATATGCAAAGCACGTATGCTTCGAAACGCTCGTATGCATGGCGTTATCAACGGTTATCGTGATTCTCCGGCGTGTCATGCTTCAGTGCAAACGTAAAAGATGCCGTTTTTCCATGAGTTTTATGAATGAACACCAGAAGACTGACGCCCTCCATGTCTTTGTTGCTCGCTTTCGAGGCGGCCGCGCGGCATGGCAGCTTCACCAAAGCCGCAGACGAACTGGCCTTGACCCAGAGCGCCGTCAGCCGCCAGGTGCAGGCGCTGGAAGCCCAACTGGAAGTCGAGCTGTTCAAGCGTGATGGCAGACGTATCGAACTGACCACTGCCGGTGCCTTGTACCAGCATGAGCTGGCCGCGGCGCTGGGCCGTATTCGCAGTGCAACCCTGCAAACCATTGCGCACAAGGCAGAAGGCGGCACGCTGCACCTGGCCGTGCTGCCCACCTTCGGCTCCAAATGGCTGCTGCCGCGGATGAATGATTTTTACACCCGGCATCCGGGCTATGTGGTGCACATCCACTCACGCATCGTGCATGCCGACCTGACGCCGGCAGCCAGCGAAATGAACGCGATCATCTGTGCGGGTAACGGCAACTGGCCCGGTTACATCGCCCACCCGCTGGTCAGCGAAAAACTGGTGGTCATTGCCAGCCCTGCTGCGCTTGTCGGCTACCAGACGATCACCCCGGCGCAGGTGGCCCAGCATTCGTTGCTGAGCGTGGTATCGCGGCCCAATGCCTGGTCGGACTGGTTCGACAGTAATCGGCTGGACCACCACATCATGCGCCCCGGCCCGAGTTTCGAACTGACCTCGCACCTGATCCAGGCTGTGGCGGCGGGCATCGGTATCGCACTGGTACCGCGCATTCTGGTGCAGGACGAAATCAACAGCGGCGAACTGGTCACCCTGTTCGAGCCGCTGGACAGCGGGCGCAATTACTACCTGGCGTACGCGACGCGCTTTCAGAACCTGCCATCGCTGTGCGTGTTCAGGGATTGGCTGCTATCGACACCGTTTCCCGACCCTTTGTAAAACCTGCCCGCAACAGGAGCCGCCGTGCGTATCGAGCCCCTTCCACCCTTGCAGAACCTGATCGCCTTCGAAGCCGCCGTTCGGCACGCTAGTTTTACCCGTGCCGCCAGCGAACTGAACCTCACCCAGAGCGCGATCAGCCGTCAGGTCGCGCAACTGGAGGAATTTCTCGGCCGCGCGCTGTTTCGTCGCGAGCACAAGCGCATTCATCTGACGGTCGCCGGGCAGATTTACGCCGAGCAGATCCAGCGCGTGCTGACCCTGTGTGCAGAGGCCACGGCACAAGTCATTACCCATAGCGGCGAACAACAACTGACGCTGGCGTGTTCCAGCGGCGTGGCCGCACTGTGGCTGGGCCCTTTGCTGGGACGCTATCGCGATGCCTTCCCCGCCGTGGATATCCGCCTGCGAGTGGTTGACGGGCTGGACTCGCTGATTCGCGCGGAATTCGATCTGGCGCTGTATTTCCTGCGCGAAACATCACCGACGGGCCTCGACAGTCGTTTGCTGTTCGCCGAATCGGTAAATGCCTACTGCTCGCCAGACTACCTGAACGGCCAACTGCTGGAACCTGCACAGTTGCTGGACCACTGCCTGCTGATGCTGGAAGACGGGCAACGTCAGTGGCTGTCCTGGGGAGACTGGTTCGGCCGTCAGGGCGTTGATGCGTCGCTGATCCGCAAGCGCATGACCGTCAACCTGTATCCGGTGCTGGTCGACCTGGCTGTCGCCGGGCACGGCATCGTGCTTGGCTGGCAGCCAATGATTGACCGCCATGTGCAATCCGGTGCACTGGTACCAGCCTGCAAGAAAAGCGTCGGCGCGGTAGGCGGCTATTACTTGCTGACACCCAGCGGTAAAACGCCCCGGCGCGCTGCGCGTGCGTTCGAGAAATGGCTGACAGATGAGATAACCACACTAGCGCCCCGCCTCTGACGCTTGCATGCACATAATGCATGCAAACCTGCGCAATGAGCGTTTTCTTAAAATCGGCCCAGCACCTACTCTCGACTGAAACGGGCAAAAAGACCTGACTCAGCCGCACTTACATCAACCCTGCCCCTTAATCAATGCAGCCACTGCAGGGGCTTCCCTGCGCGCATCGCATGCAGGAGCTTATCCAGTGAGCACATTACGATCCTCTGCTTCACGCACCCATGAACAAAAGACACGCCGCGCGGTGACCGCTACGGTGATCGGCAATGGCCTGGAATGGTTTGACTTCACGGTCTACAGCTTCTTCTCGGTGATCATTGCCAAAGTGTTCTTCCCCACCGGCAGCGAGCTGACCTCTTACCTGTTGGCGCTGGCGACCTTTGGGGTCGGCTTCTTCATGCGTCCGGTGGGCGGCATTGTTCTGGGCATCTACAGTGACAAGCGCGGGCGCAAGGCGGCTTTATCCCTGACCATCCTGCTGATGGCGCTGGGGACGCTGATCATCGGATTGACGCCCAGCTTCGCGCAAATTGGCTATCTGGCACCGCTGCTGATTGTTCTGGCGCGACTGCTGCAAGGGTTCTCTGCCGGTGGCGAGATGGGCAGTGCCACCGCATTCCTGACCGAGCATGCTCCGCCCGGCAAGAAAGCCTTCTACTCCAGCTGGATTCAGGCCAGCATCGGCGTTGCAGTGCTGCTCGGCTCTGCGCTGGGTGCCATTCTGTCCAGTTACCTTACCCAGGCGCAGCTGGAAAGCTGGGGCTGGAGGGTGCCATTTCTTATTGGCACACTGATCGGGCCGGTCGGCTTCTATATTCGCAGCCGGGTGGATGAGACGCCTGCCTACAAGGCCGCAAAACCAGTCGAGTCGCCTCTGCGCGAAGTCATCAAGACCTACCCGCGCCAGACCCTGATCAGCTTTTCGCTGGTCGTGCTGTGGACCGTCTGCACCTATGCCATCCTGTTTTACATCCCCTCCTACGCCCAGCGCTTGCTCGGCCTGCCGTCATGGATGGGCTTCAGCGCCGGCATGATGGGTGGTGCAGTACTGATCGTCGCCACACCGATTGTCGGCGCCCTGGCAGACCGTAGCGGGCATCGCCCATGGTTGTTGGGCTCGGCAATTGCCATCTTCTTCAGCGCCTACCCGATGTTCCTGTTCATCAACCAGATGCCGGGACTGTTTTCGCTGCTGGTCTTTGAGCTGGTACTCGGCCTGCTGATTTCCGGTTACATCGGTTCGATCCTTGCAGCCTTTGGCGAATTACTGCCCACCCACGTGCTGTCCACCGGGCTTTCGGTGGCCTACAACTTTGCCGTCACCATTTTCGGCGGCTTTGCCACCTTCACCATCACCTGGCTGATTGCCTCGACCGGCAGCAACCTGGCACCCGCTTTCTACATCATGTTCGCGGCCGTCGTCAGCGGCATTGGTGCGCTGCTGTATCGCGACCGTGCGCCTGCTGCCCATCGTCCCCTGTCTGGAGCTTTCCAATGAGTAGTGCTGATCCTACACGCCTGATCCTGCGCAACGGCCGTCTGCTGGACCTGCAAAAAGGGCAATTGATTTCCGGCCAGGAAGTCGTGATCGAGGGTGAGCGCATTATCGACGTGCGTGCCGAAGGCGAGCCTGCCGCGGTTGGCGCTCAGATTATCGATCTGGGCGGCAGAACCCTGATGCCCGGCCTGATCGACTGCCATGTGCATGTGCTGGCTTCCAACGCCAACCTGGGCATGAATGCCCTGCAACCCAACGCAATCATCATGTACCGCGCATTACCGATTCTGGCTGCGATGCTCAACCGCGGTTTTACCACTGTTCGTGATGCTGGGGGTGCCGACTGGGCGCTGGCGCGTTCGATCCAGATGGGGCTGATTCCCGGGCCAAGGATCTTCGCTTCGGGCAAAGCACTGTCGCAGACCGGCGGCCATGGCGACATGCGCGCACGGGGCGAATTGCTGCTCAACGAGCCTTGCTCGTGCTGCTTTCGGGCCGGGGCCATCGCCCGCGTAGTGGACGGCGTCGATAACGTGCGTCTGGCCGTGCGCGAAGAGCTGCAACAGGGCGCCAACCAGATCAAGATCATGGCTTCGGGCGGCGTCTCGTCACCAACCGATCCGATTGCCAACACCCAATACAGCGAAGCTGAAATCCGCGCCATCGTTGACGAAGCCGCCGCTGCGAATACCTACGTGATGGCCCATGCCTATACCGCACGAGCGATTCGGCGCGCCATAGAATGCGGCGTAAGAACCATCGAGCACGGCAACCTGGTGGATGCCGACACCGCCCGACTGATGGCCGAAAAAGGCGCATTTGCGGTGCCGACTCAGGTCACCTATGAAATGCTTGCCGAATACGGCGAGCGCTTCGGCCTGCCAGCGGACTCGGTGGCCAAAATCGAGGATGTGCGCCAGGCCGGCCGCAACGCCCTGCTGCTGTTCGCCGAAGCGGGCGTACCGATGGGCTATGGCTCGGATTTACTGGGGGAAATGCACGAGTACCAGACCCACGAACTGAAGATTCGCGCCGAACTGCTCGGTAATCTGGCGGCGTTACGCAGTGCAACAAGTGTTGCGGCGCAGATACTCCAGCGCGAGGGTGAACTGGGTTGCATCAGCGCCGGTGCGATAGCCGATCTGCTGGTGGTGGATGGCGACCCGCTGAGCGATATCGGTTGTCTGGTCGGTCAGGGCGAGCATCTGGCGATGATTGTTCAGGGCGGTCACGTGCGTAAGAACACCCTAGTCTGACCGGGCGTCAGTGAGCGTTGTGGTCCCAGATCCAGCTCCATGCGCCGGGTAGCCTTACAGGCTGCCCCGCGTCCTTGACCGTGCGCGCCAGGGCAGCGCGCTGCAACTGCGCGCTGTCATCGTAGAACGGCTTGTCGGCAAGTCGCACGCCGGTCTGATGGGCACTGTCGACCAGTATCTGCAGGTACTCCCGCGCATGCCGCGCGGTGTAGCGGTTCAGGTCGTGAAAGGTCACCACCACCGGAATCACCCCGTCCACCGCAGGCAGCTCTCCGGCGGCAATGCGCTCGCGCACCTGCGAGAGCTGACTGACCATGTTGGAACGGCGGCGCAGGCTGAAGTTATAGCCCCAGATCTTGCCGTCATTGGCGCTCAGGTCAGTCAGTAATACATGCAGGTCGTGACGCTGGTAGGCGCTGAACGTGCGCTTGTCGTAGTTCCAGAACGGCGGGCGCAACAACGTGGTCGGCACGCCGGTAATCGAGGCGATGATGGCGCAGCCTTGGGTCAGGGACTGCTCCAGCTCCTCATCGGTCAACGAACGATGATTGGTGTGGTGCGGCGTGGCGGTATGAAAGCCGAGCAAATGCCCCTCTTCATGCTGACGATGCATGATCGCCCGCCCCTGATCACTATTCCCTGCGCCTGTGGCGCCGGTCTGCACGAAGAACACGGCCTTGATGTTCGGCTGCAACGGATTGTCGGCCAGGCTGTCGAGTACGGTGATACTGGGGTTGTAAAAAGTCGTCGCACTGGGGCCGTCATCAAAGCTCAGCAGGAACCGCACTGGTGGCTGTTGCTGCAACTGTTCGGCAGTTTTTGGCGTCAGAGGGACTGGCGCGCTGATGCAGGCCGACAGGCTCGCGGCGATGGCCAATGCGCAAAGGGCCTTGAGGGCTGACTTGATCAATGTACGGGATCCTGTGGCCGGGCTGCTGAAGCCGCTTGGGAAGCGCACGCATGATCATCCACAGGCGCGGCAAACACAATCACTGCGGCGCGCAGTTTATCGGTGCCGAAACAACTCATGCGGTTGAAATCGGCATGGCTTACCGGCATATGCTGGCAGTCGATGGCCTGGCGATGCAGGCTGTGATCAATATCAGGATCGTGCAGGTAGACAAAATCGCTGTCGCAATCGGTGACCATCACCCAGTGCGGTGCCTTGGAGCGTGTCAGGCGATAGCTGCTGATCAGCACCAGCGGCTTGCCGCCCTCGGCCAGTACGCGAGGCAGGTTCAATGAGCGGTTGGGCAGCGTCTCTACACCGCAGGTTCGCAGCTCATGACAGAACTGCTCGTGAACCAGGCGAATCACCTGTTTCTTGTTGTCGCTGCGCACGCCGCCCAGAAACAGCGGGCCTGCCACCGACACCAGCAACTTCACGGCGAAGCCCCGTCGCCGGGCAGCCAGCGCCAGCCCTTGAGGGCTGCATCCACCGTGGCCGGAGGTCATGAACACCGTGGTCGCCTCGCGCCAGATCTGCAGTTCTTCGGCGCGATCCATCAAACGCGCAGGTTGCAGAGCCTTCATCGCCATCAACAGGCAGGCCGGGCCACAGGTGAATTCCAGAGTCTGCTGGTAGTAAGGCACTGAACGACTGTCCAGCCGGGCATGCTCGACGATGCGCTTCTCGTAACGCAGCGCCGGCGCATGGTCCTGGTAATAGTCGTCGACCTGAGCGAAGCGCCGGTAACCGTTGCGTTCGTACAGCCCGATAGCCGCGTGGTTATCACGGCGCACCTCAAGGCGCAGGTAAGCGCAGTCGCGGCCCACGGCCTTCTGCTCGGCACGTTGCAACAACTGCTTGCCCAGCCCCTTGCCCCGCGCCGCATCGGCAATCGCCAGCGAATACAAACGCCCCAGCGAGGTGCCCCGATGAAACAGCACCAGCGCATAGCCGGTGAGCTTTCCGACCTGCTCGGCGACGATCAGGCTGGCATTGGCGCGGCGAATCATCCAGTGAAAGCTGCGCGCGGTCAGGCGGTCGCCGTCAAAGCACTGGTTCTCCAAGAGCAGCAATTCGTCGACATCGGTTTCAACTGCATCGCGAAATATAAAGTCCATCTGCACCGCCGTAAAAGTTGTGTAACGAAACGGGACATTTCAAAAAGCACATGCTTAATAGAAAGGACTTGTTTCCCATCGGATCGATTACACATGTCAGCGGCACAGGTGAAGATGAACGAAGTATCTGCGCAACTTGCGCTTTCAGCAACAACCCGACGAGCAGACCCCACAACACTCTTTGCAGCGCAGAGGCAACTGGTGATTATTGTCGAACGGCTCGAAGACTGGGCATCGTACTTCCCCAGCGAAGACTTGATCAGCGCCCAGGATTATCTGGAAAAGCCGCTGAAAGCCACGGCAGGCAAGCGTGTGCAAGTCATCAACCTGTGCCGCAGCTACAAATACCTGGGCCACGGTTATTACTGTTCCCTGCTGGCCGAAGCACGCCAGCACAATGTCATTCCCTCGGTAAAGACCATCAGCGAATTGACCCGCAAGTCACTCTACGGCCTGGCACTCGATGACCTGGACAAGTTGCTGGAAACCGCACTTCAGGATCACCCCTATGACGACACCGAAGGGTTTACCCTGACACTTACTTCGGCCAGACCACACTTGAGCCGTTGAAGGATCTCGCCCGTCAATTGTTTGAAGTCTTCCCCTGCCCGATCCTGATGGTGGAGTTTCGCAAGCGCGACAATTGGCACATTGCCGGTATCAAGGCCGGTGCTTTGCCGCGCCTGCGCGATGATCAGCAGGATGAGTTCGCCATGGCGCTGGAAGGCTTCAGCCGCAACGTCTGGCGCCAGCCCAGCTCCCGGCGCATGGCCCGCTATGACCTGGCGATCCTGCATGACCCGCAGGAACAGCTGCCACCGTCCAACACCGAGGCGCTGGCCAATTTCATCCGCGTCGGTCAGCGCCTGGGCATCGATGTCGAGCTGATTGAAAAGAAAGACTACGCCCGACTGGCCGAGTACGACGCGCTGCTGATTCGCGAAACCACCAGCGTTGACAACCACACCTACCGCTTTGCCAAGAAGGCCGAGAGCGAGGGGCTGGTGGTAATGGATGACTCCACCTCGATCCTGCGTTGCACCAACAAGGTTTACCTGACTGACCTGCTAAAAAGCCACGATCTGGGCATGCCGCGAACGGAAATCCTCTACAAGGATCGCCCTGAAGAACTGCAGCACGTGGCCACACGCCTGGGTTTCCCGCTGGTATTGAAGATTCCCGATGGCTGTTTTTCCAGAGGCGTGATCAAAGTCAGTACGCCCGAGGAAATGCATACGGCGACAGCCCAATTGTTCGAGCATTCGGTGTTGTTGCTGGCTCAGGAGTTTTTCTACACCGAGTACGACTGGCGCATTGGCATTCTCAACCGCAAACCGATATTCGCCTGCCAGTACTTCATGTCCAAAGGGCATTGGCAGATCTACAACCACAAGGCAATCGGTGCCGAGGTCATTGGCGAATGCCGTACCCTGGCGGTGCACGAAGCGCCGCGCGCCGTGGTCGAACTGGCGCTCAAGACTGCCAACCTGATTGGTGACGGGTTGTATGGCGTGGACCTGAAACAGTCAGGCGATCAAGTGGTGGTGATTGAGGTCAACGACAACCCGAATCTGGACGCCGGCATCAAAGACGCTTATCTGCAGAATGATCTGTACAGCCTGGTGCTGGAAGAATTCGTCCGCCGTCTTGAGCTCAAGCGCCTCGGCCAGGCATGGTGAAACGATGATTCAGGGCCTGAAACTCGACAACAACCAGTTGCTGGCATGTGACCCGCAAAAGGCTCAGGTGCTGTGGTTCAGCAAACCCGATGCCGGGGAACGCAGATTATTGCTGGAGCGATTTCACCTTGATGAGCATGCCGTTGCCTCGGCACTCGACCCCGACGAAATTTCGCGCATCGAGTTTCACCCTGATGCGTTGTTCGTCATCTGGAAACGTCCCGAGAACTATTCGGGCAAGGACAGCTTCTCGTTCGACGTTTCGTCCTTTGGCGTGCTGTTGAGCCGGGACCAGCTGGTGCTGATCTGCGATGACGAGCAACCCTTGAGCGCGCTGGGGGCTCACCGCCCGTTGGACCAGCCGCTGGATATCCTTCTGGAGCTGCTGTTCAACAATATTCATCACTATCTGGGCCATTTGAAAGTCATCAAGATGGTCGCCCGGGAATTGCAGCAGAAATTCAACTCTTCCCTGGAAAACCGCCATTTGCTGCAGATGTTCAACCTCAGCGAAAGTCTGGTGTATTACATCAATGCCATCCACAGCAACGGTGCGGTCCTGACGCGTCTGCGCAACCATGCGCAAGGCCGGCAATACGCAGCCGACAGCCTGGCGCTGATCGACGACATGATCATCGAGAACGACCAGTGCTACAAACAGGCGGAGATCTATTCCACGGTGTTCGCCGGGTTGATGGATGCACGCGGAAATCTGGTCAATAACAGCACCAACACCCTGCTGCGCAAACTGACGCTAATCAATGTGGTGTTTCTGCCCCTGAACCTGATTGCCGGGATCGGCGGCATGTCGGAATTCAGCATGATGACCGCCCCCCTGCACTGGTGGGTGGCCTACCCGGCACTGCTTCTGGCCATGCTCGGGCTGGGGGCGGTGATGGTCTGGGGGCTGCGCAAGATGGCTCGCGCAGCCTGAGCGGTTATTTTTCCCATTCAGCCTTGGCAATCTGCAAGCCATGCTGACCGTTATAAGCTGCACGTTCGGGAGACTGCCAACCCTCCAGCAACGCAGCGTCGAGATCGTAGATTTCGACGCCCAGCGGACGGCAAACGCTTAACGGGTCCTGCGCGTCAGGCCCCCACATCGGCAGTGACAGGTCTCCCCCCGGACAGGTCGACAAGGCGCACAGCAGGTCGATTTCAGCAAAGAACTCCAGGTAATCGCCCTTTTGCGCCGGACAGGCTTTCATGAAGTACATGTCGTCATGGTTCAGGCCGGTGCACTGGAAGATATTCAACACGTCATGCACATCGAATTCGGTCAGCCCGTGCGGCAACACTGCGCGGGTCAGGTTCGAATGGCAGTGATGATGAAAGTCTTCGCCGGTCAGCATCTTGTTGACGTAGGGATCACAGCGCGTGCCGAGCAAATCGTGCAGGCGGCCACCATGCTCGTCGATCCCGTAGCTGGCCAGGCTGTCATCGGTGATGGTGACCAGCGGCCGTAAAAACGGCAGGTTCGACCACAGCCGGTCATGGGTGCTGACATGCGCGCCCTGCAACTGACGCGTGCGCGCCGCCCACAGGCGCTCCCGAGGGTCGTTGGCGTTCCACAGATTGAAATCGCCCACCTGCGGGCCAAACGGTGTGGTGACACGAAACACCTGACCGGCCTTGACCTTCCAGGCCCGCCCGGTACGAATCGGTACTTCGAACTGTTCGACGAGGGTGCGTTGCTGCGCATTCGTGCGGATGCGCTCATAAAAGGCAGTGTCCACTTGCAGCGCCGCGCCTTTGCTGACCTGGTAAGCGGCTGGATAGTCTTTGTACATACAGGGCTTCTCGTTGGCAGGATGAAAGTGTTCAACACTGCAAATTGCGGGCCTAATGCCTTTTTTGAAGGTGATGGGCTTGGCCAATCTATTTTCCGAGTGCCCCTAATTGTTGGATGCCGTTAAACGTGCCAAATCCAGCACAACCACGGCGACTCTCCCACTACATGCGGAGCTGCTCTCGCCAGCAAGCATATCTCTGAGCTCATCAGGAGTCGTAGGCGACAGCTTTTCCCTCCCGGGGCTGCGCAAGGATTTATTCTTCATTTCCTGCGCCCCAAACCAAAGTATCAGATATATTCCAAAACTATCAGCACGCCAGTCCCTGGTATAAAGCGTATCAAGCTGCTGGTCAGCGCTTTTCCAGAGTTGAGCGTGCCACTGCCCCTTTACCTCAATCGGTAAACGAAGTGCGCCAGCCGAACAGGTTATATCGACCTCTTTATCGTTAGCCACATGAGTTTCAGGATCATATGAAATATCTGACGATCCTTGACGTAGTATGCCTAAAAGATGGTCGCGACAACGCTCTTCTGCGTAAGGATTTCCGCTATCATCATAAAAACCCCGCCAAGACTCGGCATCATCGCTTTTGATTTTTGCCTGCGCTATTAAAAGCTCTTCAATAACAATGGCTTGTAGATCCGGCATGCATGCTGGGAGGTTATCATGCATGATAGCGGCAATAGCATCCAAGGTTGGCGGCCTATACAAGCTTTCTACAATTTTTCTCGCCTGCTCCGCCACAACAGACTTAATCAATTCAGAGTAGCCATCCGTGCTAGCATCCCTTATACCCGCTAACGCACTCACGCCTTCTTCGTTGCAATAGTTACCTATTCGAGAAATTTGATTAGAAATAAAACTGCTTGCATCCCATGCATTTGAGTTACCTGACGTCGTACCGCTCGGGCGCCCAACCATAGGCCATGATGAGCGGAACGTTTCTACAATCCATTCACGTTGCCCCGCTGTAAGCGGTGAGATACTAACGTCGTTACTGCTTCGATCGCCGACCCTATCTCGTATATACCAAAAAAGCTCAGGAAGAATCTGCTGCGTCTTGAGATAGATTGCAGTGCTAGAGAAGTCCACTATTAGCCCAATAGCAATCCAATTAAGGCGACGCTCTTCGCTCGCCAAAATCAAACGCTGCCCAAGTAAATCTCTTAAAATTTCAAGTCGACTCGAACGAATCAGCCTTTCAATCAGCTCTATTTCTATACCGCTTACTAAATTTGTAAATCGCTGAAGCCATTCGCCAGCAAACACTGTACTCATTTCCAAGTCTAAGGGGTCGCGCATAAGCCTATACAATCCTTCAACGTGTTGATTGCACTCATGCAACTGTGGCTCATAAAACATTCTCATAGCCTCATTCCATATGCCGCGATCCCGAACGGCAGTCTCGACATACCTAAATAGCTCCGGAACTCCTGCATGGTGATCCACGCGACTATGAAGAAGCTGGAATAATCCAGCCATCAGGCGTTCGTTAGATAAGTCTTCTACACCTATCTTTTTTCTATACCTTTCTGCGAGAGCAGCAATAAGAATATAACCAGCCCCAGAGAATCGGCCGTTAGCATGACTATGCGCAATCTGTTGTGCAGTGGGCTCTGGAGAGGCAAGCATAAGAAAAGCTTCAAACCCTTCATGGACAGACTCGGCAATATCATCCCCCAACCATCGACTTACTCGCTCGTGAGCAGGAGCGTCCTCAATATCGTTATAGAGGTTAAGATAGGCTTGGGCAGGTGCCACGAGTTCCTCTGAAGAACCACGGCGCATTTTGTTGATGCGTGCAGCAAAGTAATTTCGATGCCCAGCATGCGCCGCTAAGCGCTTAGCCTCTCGTTGACGATCGTCCTCTATCTGCTGGATTTGCCATTCAGGCATAATGGGTTCTGCCAGATTTTTTATCCAGCTCATTTCTTCTAAGCTATGTGCTGCGAAAGGAATTGCAAGAGCACGAACCTGCACGCCATTCTGAGAGTCATGCGCAATGAGCTGAATAATATCCCGCCAACGCCTGTCGCTTTTGTCCAACGGATCAAGAAACCCCAACAAGATAATGAGGTCGGATTCGGAAACTCTGAAACCGCCTGAACGCTCGTATAATTTACAAGCTTGCTGATAGGAACCACGATCACCAGCCAGTTACAATATCACTAAGCGCTGTACTGCTTGTCGAAAACAATCGTTAACCAAGAGAAACTCATTAAGTTTCTGCCGCGACTCATATCCATATCCAGCACCACTTCGAAACGGCTCTATCCAACGCCAAAGCAACTTTGGATCAGTATTGCCAAAAACAATTCGGCGAGCCACCAAGTGATATACGAAGTCAGTTAGCACATCATTACCTGGACGCTCATAATACTTACCCATTGAGACCGCTAAAACCGCCAAGTTTTCAAGCACACTTTCCAAACTAGACTCTGGAAGATTTTTTTCCAGAGACATTAGAACACCAACGGTACAACTGCCACTTTTAGCGAAAGTAACAACAAGCTCAGCTATCAAACAACCGTCTATCCATTCGTAACCAATGTCATCAATCAACTCAATAGCCAAACGAACCGACAGCTCATCTTCGAAGCTGCGTAATAACGATAAAATCCCAGGCCAAGATAATGCACACTCTAAATCAACAAGTATTTCTCCCGCAACTTTCCTGCATGCAAAATCGGCTACAGGATCCAAAAAGAGCTTTTTTAAGTCATCCTTTAGCGCCGCTGCAATATTACTATCCTGCACTGCCTCCAACATTAGCAATCGAAGACCAAAGGGTGTTTCAGGGGAAACTATCAGTCGCCTAATCTCCTCTATAAGCACTGGAAATCCAAGGCCGTGCATTGCGTAATGGCGCCAATCTCGAAATCTGGGGTTCTCCATTGCTAATTTTTCTAAAGATTTAATTAGGCATTTTGCTTGATCAACTGTTAGCCCGCTTACATCTCCGTATTCAATCAAACCCATTGGATCTGCAGCAATCACATCTTTGGCCAAAGCTGGATCAAGTGCAAGCCATGCATGAATCCCTCGAAGGCTGGAGGGCACGAGCCCATTTACTTGCAACAACGAAAGAAGACGCCTGCGTTTAGTATGTGTATTAGCCTGTTTAGCCAGCCATTGGGCTCCTAAGTATTCTCCCACCCTGCGGTGAAGATAAGAAAATCGATCAGCCCCCTCGGCTTTGAATAGCCTAGTACCAAGAATCTCTTTTAGTACATCCCCACCCGGCAAGAGTGAGACGTCTGCAAGTTGTAGCTCGCCTTCAGAAGCACTTGCTTCAGAAAGTCGAACGATGGCTTCGCTACCGGTCAAAATCAGGCACGCGAACGCAGCACCTGCGCCGTTTAGGCTGGCATCTCTAGGTAGCTGATTTTGGGCATTGGAGTTCCGATGCTCAATTCGTAAAATCTCAATTGCTTGCTTGAATAGTTCGCCAGTCGTCTCAGGAAGTTTTTTCGAACTAGCAATACGGGCAATCAACTCAAGGATTTGCGGATTACCAAGCAATCCTTCTAAGTGACGAAAATTAAAATGCTCAATTATCGACTGAGCGGCTTCTAGACCCACCGAAGCGCTTAAAAACCTTTCAGAGTCATCTTTATCAAAAGCATTCAAGTGCATTTCCAATGTGGTCTTGGGGTATTGTTCTTGAATGGCTTCTAGACTTGTAGCGCCCCACCAATCTGCCACCCGACAAGAAAGAATAAAGCGAGGGTATTCGAGCTCTCCTAATCGACGCAAAACAAGGTCAACAGCGTCGCCGTCTCTCTGGCTGCTTACCTCATCTAATGCGTCAATCACGATGGTCTGAGCGGTGCCCAAAATCGTTTGAGGATCACGGCGGTTGATGAGTTGCCGGGCAGTGCAAAACGCATATCCGGGATGATCGGCAAGCCACTTAAGTAGATGAGACTTCCCCATGCCAGCCTCGCCAAGGATGACTACCGGCTCTTCTTTTGCCAGGACGTCAGCTTGAGATATATGGGTTCGACCATCTGAGGACTCGTACCAAAGGGTACGCATTACGCTCGGAAGCACTTCCATATTTTCGCGTTCGCTCATGTGGTACTGTAACCTTAATAGGGTCAACCCGGATTAGCAGAGATTAAATGAAGGATGTCATAAACCACCATCATCAAGCGATAACCAACAATATGACTTTCACTGAAAATCCCGACTGCGCACATCCAGTCCGGTCAACAGCGGCGTCAGGTCATACAGCCGCTGGGCGATCAGGTGCCGTACGCCGCTTTTTGATTCCAGGCGCCCGAATACCTGCAGCAGTTGCGAGCCCACCAGCACCTTGCGCTGACGTTCGGCCAGGTCGCGCCAGACCACGATGTTGACCATGCCGAATTCGTCTTCCAGCGTCACGAAGGTCACGCCACTGGCGGTGCCCGGCCGTTGACGGCCAATGACCAGCCCCGCCACGCTGAGGGTCCGGTCGTTTTCCAGGTGTAACAAGTCTTGTGAGCTGCGAAAGCGCTTGGCAGCCAGTTGCCGGCGCAGCAAGGCCAGCGGGTGTGGGCCCAGGGTGGTGCCCAGCGTTGTGTAGTCGGCCACCAGGTCTTCGGCCACAGTCGGCAGTGGCAAGATCACTTGGGTTTCTTCGCTGGGCAGGTCGTCGAACAGCGGGCGCTGGGCCTCAACCCCGGCGACTTCCCAGCGCGCCCGGTGCCGATGGCCGATCAGGCCGCCCAAGGCACCGGAATCCGCCAGTGCTTCGGCGGCGCGCGAGTCCAGTTCGGCGCGCAACGTCAGGTCCGTGGCATCGACAAACGGGCGTTTCGCGCGCGCGACTTCGATGCGCAAGGCATCTTCCTCACGAAAGCCACGGACCATGCGCAGCCCGAGGCGAATCGCCAGATTGCGTGTGCGGTCGGGATGATCGAGCGGCTCCAGCGAACAATCCCAGTCGCTGTAGCGCACATCCACCGGGCGGATTTCAATGTGGTGGCGACGTGCGTCCTGCAGCAGTTGATCCGGGCTATAGAACCCCATCGGCCAGCTGTTGATCAGTGCGCAGGTGAACGCTGCCGGTTCATGGCACTTAAGCCAGCAACTGGCGTAGGTCAGCAAGGCGAAACTGGCGGCATGGGACTCGGGGAAACCATAACTGCCAAAGCCCTTGATCTGTTCGAAAATCCGGTCGGCAAAATCCGCTTCGTAGCCGTTTTTCAGCATGCCCGTACGCAGCCGTTCGCGATGCGGCTCCAGCCCGCTGTGACGTTTCCATGCGGCCATCGCGCGGCGCAACTCGTCCGCTTCGCCCGGGGTGTAGTCGGCAGCGATGATCGCCACTTCCATGACCTGCTCCTGGAACAGCGGCACGCCCAGGGTGCGCTCAAAGACGCTTTTTAGTTTAGGCGGATAGGTAATGGCTTCCTCTTTATTACGCCGACGCAGATATGGGTGAACCATGTCGCCCTGGATCGGCCCGGGCCGGACGATGGCGACTTCGATGACCAAGTCGTAGAATTTTTCCGGCCTCAGGCGCGGCAGCATGGCCATCTGCGCACGCGACTCGATCTGGAACACGCCGATGGTGTCGGCGCGGCTGATCATTTCGTAGGTTTTCCGGTCGTCTCCCGGCAGGTCTGCGAGGGTCCAGCGCTTGCCCCGGTGCAGATGCACCAGATCGAACGTGCGGCGCAAAGCGCTGAGCATGCCCAGTGCAAGTATGTCGACTTTCAACAGGCCGACCAGGTCCAGGTCGTCCTTGTCCCACTGAATGATCGTGCGGTCGGCCATCGCGGCGTTCTCGACAGGCACCAGCGTCTCCAGCGGATGCTCGGAAATCACGAAGCCGCCCGGATGTTGCGACAAATGCCGAGGAAAGCCGATCAGCTCGCCGGTGAGTGCCAGCACACGCTTGAGGATTGGCATGTCGGCATCGAAGCCGTATTCGCGCAGGCGTTCGGGCGACGGCAGCGAATCGCTCCAGCGGCTGAAGGCATCGGCCAGGGCGTTGATCTGGTCAGGCGGCAAACCCAGCACCTTGGCCACATCACGCACTGCGCCCGAGCCGTGATGCGTGCTGGCCACCGCCGTCAGCGCCGCCCTGCCCCGACCATAACGCCTGAATATGTACTGAATGACTTCTTCGCGGCGGTCGTGCTCGAAATCCACGTCGATGTCCGGTGGCTCGTTGCGCTCTTTGGAGATGAAGCGCTCGAACAGCAGGTTGCTCTTTTCCGGGTTCAGCTCGGTGATCCCCAGCGCATAACACACTGCCGAGTTGGCCGCCGAGCCACGTCCCTGGCAAAGGATATGCTGGCTGCGGGCAAACTCGACGATGTCATGCACGGTCAGAAAGTAGCTGTCGAACTTCTTTTCCGTGATCAGGGCCAGTTCCTTCTCGACCTGCGCGCGGGTGGCTGGCGTCAGCCCGTTCGGCCAGCGTTTGCGGGCACCGCGCTCGGTCAGTTCACGCAGCCACGACGTGGGTGTCTGGCCTTTGGGGACCAGCTCGTGCGGGTATTCATATTTCAATTGTTTGAGATCAAACGTGCAGCGCCGGGCAATACGCACCGATTCGGCCAGCAGCCAGTCCGGGTAATGCTCGGCAAGCGCATCCAGTGGCCGTAAATGACGCTCGCCGTTGGCAAACAACAGGTGCCCTGCTTCGGCCACGGTCGTGTGATGGCGAATGGCAGTCATGGTGTCCTGCAGGGCACGCCGACCGCGCGCGTGCATGTGCACATCACCGCTGGCAACTGCCGGGATACCCAACGATTGCGCCAGCGCCAGCAAGTCGGCCAGACGCTGCTCGTCATCCGCGCCGCGATGTAACTCCACGCCGAGCCAGAGGCGCTCGGCAAAGCGCTCACGCAACCAGCGTCCATGCGCCAGGCAGGCTTGCGCGTCGCCTTCGATGTCCGGCAGCCAGATGGCCAGCAACCCGTCCGGAGACGGCTCGAAATCTTCACGCAACAACCGGTACTCACCTTTCCTGGCTCTGCGGCGTGCCACCGTGATCAATTTGCACAACGCCTCATAACCTGTCTGGCTTTTCACCAGCAGCACGGCTTTCGGCCCGTTCTCGATGTGCATTTCGCTGCCGATGATCAACGGCAGGCCGGTGCTGATGGACGCCTGCCACGCACGTACGATACCGGCCAGCGTGCACTCGTCAGTGATGGCCAGCGCCTGATAGCCGTGGCGCGAGGCTCGTTCGAACAGCTCACGGGCGCTTGAGGCGCCGCGCTGAAAACTGAAGTTGGACAGGCAATGCAGCTCGGCGTATTCGCTGGTCATGCGAACCAGCCATGCAGCAGCAGTTCACCCTGCTCGCCCACGCTGCGATAGGCCCAGGCGCGCTGGCCGCTGGAGGTTTCGACCAGATAGTAGTCGCGACGTACATCGCCGCCGTCCCACCAGCCTGATTCGATTCGCTCGGGCCCCGCCACGATGCGCGTGGCATGAAGTGGCAGCGGCTGGGGTTCTCGCAGCAACCAGCCCGGGCGCATACAAGCTTTGGCCGGCAAGACCGGTTTGCTTGTGCTGTGTGGTTGCCAGGCACATTCAGGACGGTGATCGGCCTGGGCGCGCAAGCCATTCACAGACTCGTCACCCAGTCGCGCACGCAGGCGCTCGCGCAGTTGCTCCCAAGGCAGGGTCTGCTGCACGCGCTCATCGAACAACTGGCGGTGCGCCGGGACAAAATCCGGCAAATCCTGCGCCAGCAAGCGCACGGCACGTACCGGCGACGCCACCAGCACTTGTTCCAGCCTGCCGCGGGCCAGTTCGAACAGCATCGACGCATCGCGCTCGGCGCTCAGCAGTCCGACTGGCACCACAGTCTCCGGACCTTCAACGTGCTCCAGATGCAGGGAAAATCGCTGCACACCGCTGTCGCGTCCGGCCAGGAACAAAGCCAGATCGGCGATCAGCCGCTTGAGCGGAAACAACAGGGCCTGATGCGACTCGACGTCGAAATTCAGCTCGATGCGTACATCGAAGAAGTCCGGCGGTGTGTAGCACTCCAGTGCCACCGGTCGTTCGCCAAGCAATGTATCGAGATGCTGCAGCACGCTGGCCGGGAACCGCCGCGCCAGTGTATCGCGCGGCAGGGCCAGCACCTGCCGCACAGAGCGCAGCCCCATGCGTGTCAGGGCTGTGGCGGTTTCACGGCTCAGACCGATACGTTCCAGCGGCATATGCTCCAGGCTGCGGCGCAACGCCTGCGGGCAATCAATGCTCAGCCCGTCATGCATGTTGGCCAGCATGCGTGCGGCTATCGGGTTGGGCGCGACCACGATGCGATGCCGGAAGCCCTGCGCGGTCAACTCTTCACGCAAGCGTGCCTCGAACACCGGCCATGGGCCGAACAGCTTGAGGCTGGACTCGATTTCCATCAGCAGCACTCGAGGGTACTTGAGGCTGACATTGGAGCTGAAACCGTATGCCCAGGCCGCGAGCAGTTGCTGCAAGCGCTCGATGTCGGCTGGGTCATGCTCGACCATGGAGAAGTTCGACACCAGCGCCTGAGCGGCCGTCAGTGACTGCCCGGCTTTCAAACCCAGCGCACGCGCCGCCGGATTGACGGCTTGCAACACGCGACGTTGAGCACTGCCGCTGATCAGCGCCAGAGGCTCATCGGGATCGTTACGACGACGCATGACGCCGTCGAGCGCCAGTTGCGGCAGCAAGACACAGGCCCAGAGCATAAGAACCTCAAACGTCGGTCGAAAATGGAATGGGGAAAGGCGGCGCAAGCCCGCCACGGCACTTGAGCACCCGCAATTGTGCAGGACGGGTATCGATAGCGATGCGCAGGGCCGCCGGTGACGGGTTGGCGGCGGCCTGCTGCGGGCGGCAGGCAAACGCCAGGGTCTGCCCGGTTTCGGCAGCGACCTGCAAACGTCGCAGCGCACGGTCATCGACCATGCCGGGCCAGCACACGACCGCGCCACAGCTGCCGGAGCGCAGGCATTGTTCGGCAGCCCATAGGGCATCGCGGGGACCGGCCTCGCTGACGACCAGTTGGCGCAGATCGACCCCGGCGGCCAGCCAGGCTTGCGGGTACGGAATGTAGGGCGGTGCAACCAGCACAATGCGCTCACCGATCGCGGACAACCTTGCCAGACTTGGCCACAGCAGACGCAATTCCCCACTGCCATTGGCCGGGATGAGAATTTCAGTCAGGGCGGCAGCAGGCCAGCCGCCAGTGGGCAAGGCGCTGTCCAGCAATGCATGGCCACTGGGGTGCGGGCTGACCTGCGGCGCGCTCTGCTGACGGCCTTTCCAGACCCTGCGCTCATCCAGCAAAGCGTCAAGGCTGACCACCGCGCCCATCATTCGCGCCGGACCAGCCCGCAGAACACGCCTTCGATGGCGAAGTCCTGATCAGGCGTGACAATGATCGGTTCGTAGGCCGGGTTGCGCGGCAACAGGCGCACCTGATAGGCACTGCGTTGCAGGCGCTTGATGGTGACTTCGCCGTCCAGGCGGGCAACGACGATCTGCCCGTCACTGGCCTGCGGGTTACGGTGCACGCCGACCAGATCGCCATCGAGAATACCGTCTTCGATCATCGAGTCGCCCTGCACGCGCAGTAGGTAGTCCGGCACACGGGTAAACGTGCTGCGATCCAGATGCAATGTGGTGTGAATATCGAGATCCGGCCCGATAGGTACGCCCGCTGCTACGCGCCCCAACACCGGAATTTCGAGCAATTCGGGCCGCGGCTCACTGTTGAGCAGGCGAATACCCCGGGCCTGGTGCGCTACGACCTCGATCAGACCGGCTTCTGTGAGGGCCACAATGTGCTTGCGCGCCACGCTGCGTGAAGCAAAACCGAAAGCCTCGGAGATTTCCGCCAGGCTCGGCGATTGCCCTTGCTGCGCGATGCGATCGCGGATGAAGGTAAGGATTGCGCTGCGACGGGGAGATAATGTGTTCATGGAGTACATTTGTACTCCACTCGTGATTTTGTGACTAGTACGGTTTGTCGGATTGACGCCGCACGCTCTTGCGCTTCGTGGACGTTAATTATTCGGATTTTCACAACAGTGAAATAAGAAACTCCCGGTTTATTGCGCCAACTAAAGCGTAGAGACTTGACGGCTATTTCAACGATCAGGAGAGTTCATTGTGATCACTCGCCAACTGGGTCACCACGGTCCGCAGGTTTCTGCCATCGGACTGGGCTGCATGGGAATGTCGGACTTCTACACCACCGGCATCGACGAAAAGGAATCCATCGCCACCTTGCACCGCGCGCTGGAACTGGGTGTCACTTTTTTTGATACCGCTGACATGTATGGCCCGCACACCAACGAGACGTTGCTCGGCCGGGCTCTTGAAGGCAAGCGTGAAGGTATTTACCTGGCCAGCAAGTTCGGCATCGTGCGTGGCGATGACCCGCATGCGCGTGGCGTGAATGGCAGCCCGGCGTACATTCACCAGTCCATCGATGCCAGCCTGAAACGGCTGAATACCGATTATCTTGATCTCTACTATCAGCACCGTGTCGACCCCAATGTGCCCATCGAGGACACCATCGGTGCCATGGCCGAGCTGGTCAAGGCTGGCAAGGTTCGCCATATAGGTATCTGCGAAGCCAGCGCAGCGACCATCGAAAGAGCCCACAACGTGCATCCGCTGGCGGCCGTGCAAAGTGAATATTCGTTATGGTCACGCGATCCGGAGCACGACAATGTGCTCGCCACTTGCCGTCGCCTGGGTATTGCTTTCGTGGCTTACAGCCCGCTGGGCCGTGGTTTTCTGACTGGCGCATTGCGCACCCCGGACGATTTCGCTGCCGATGACTACCGTCGTTTCAGCCCGCGCTTTCAGGGCGAAAACTTCAATCGCAATCTGGCGCTGGTAGAAAAGGTCAAGGCACTGGCTGCGGCCAAAGGCGTCAGCGCGTCGCAACTGGCGCTGGCCTGGGTACTTGCTCAAGGCGACGACATCATTCCGATCCCGGGCACCAAACAGCGCAAGTACCTGGAAAGCAACGTGGCAGCGGCTTCATTGACACTGAGTACCGATGAGCTGGCTCAACTGGATGCGATCTTCCCGGCGCAAGGGGCCGTGTCGGGCGAGCGTTACAGCCCGGAGTCGATGAAGTCGCTCAACGGCTGAAAACGTTTGCGGTTCGAGATCAGGTCGCCTCAGGGCAGGTCTCGGTGCCGTTGTTTAGGCCCTGTTTTTGATTCTTGTAATCGAGCGTGGCCTTGCCATCGACCCATTTCAGGGTGACGACAATCACTGAGTCGAAATCATCGTTCGTCCAGTCATCAAGCAGGTTAGTGCTCTTGCCGGACGCTTCTTCAGCAACCTTGTTGATCAGCTCCGGCAGGTAGCCATGCGACCAGGCGGTGTAGATAACTGCGTTGTGGTACTTGTCCCGCATCAGCTCATCGGCCAGGTCTGCGGTGTCGTTGGCACCAAAGTCGAGGTTGACGGGCAGACCCAGTTTGATTGCGCTGGGCCCTACCGTCATCAGCGGACGCACGTAGTTGTAGGACAGGTCGCCCTCACCCTCTTCCACGTGTCGGCTGGGGTTGGCGGCGAAGATAAAGTCAGCTTTGCCGAATTCCCTGGGCAAGACCTCCGACAGTTCGATGGCCCGGTTGAGCCCTTGGCAGTTCAGTTGCCCCAGCCCCATGGCCGGTTTTTCGGCATGACGAAGAAATACCAGTGTCTGCGTGCCGTTCTTGGGCTCGGCATGAACCCCCTTGCCCATGGTGAACAGGGCCAGGGCAGAAGCCACCAGCAAGGAGGGGAAGAAGCACCATGCGATGCGGCGCTGGAGTCGGGTGATCGAAGGCATTTTCGGCATATTCATTATTTTCTGAGTCCGGTGCGCATTTGAAAGGGATCAGCCATCTGGCTGGTGCGAATACGCAGGCTTATGCAGCTCGCCCCAAGAATTTCTGCGGATCAGTCAAACAAGGGCGCAGTGGGCGCAGTGGGCGCACACTCATGGATCACGCGCGAATCTTAGTGCTCACATGTTTCGAAATTAAGAATGTGGACGATTAGGAGTGTCAAAAAACGATTCTGTTGCAAACCTGGCGAAAAAAATCACCCGAAAAGCAGAAAACTGTCAGAAAATCGTCGAAAAACAGGCCGTGAGCCTTACTGTTTACCAGGCAACAACAGTTCAACACCTTGCTGCCAGATCAACATCACTTACACTGGAAAATTGCCCTGATACCTTGCTGTTCAAGCACCCGGACCCTTGGCACAGAGCATGCAATATTCCATTTGTGAATTTCATGCTCTCTGGACTGCTGTTTTTGAAATATGCAAACCAGTCTTGCAGCCCTTGCCTCCCCGATCTGGACGCTCACTATGCCACAACCCCCTATTTCTTTTTGGTTGCAAACGCCGCGAGCCCTGATTCGCTGGATGGTAACGACCTGCACATTGGCGATTAGCCTGCAGGGAGTAGCACAGGCCGCTGAAACCGCGCCTGCCGAAGTCCGCCTGGATTACGCCTATTATTCGCCGGTCAGCCTGGTGCTCAAGCATTTTGGCTGGCTGGAGAAAGCCCTGCCGGAGGCGAAAGTCACCTGGGTGTTGAGCCAGGGCAGCAACCGCTCGCTGGAATACCTGAACAGTGGCAGCGTCGACTTTGCTTCGTCGGCCAGCCTGTCTGCGGTGCTGGCCCGGGCCAACGGCAGCCCGATCAAATCGGTGTATGTCTACAGCCGGGCAGAATGGACGGCTCTGGTGGTGCGCAAGGATTCTCCCCTGCAATCGGTTGCCGAACTCAAAGGCAAGAAAATCGCCGCCACCAAAGGCACCGACCCTTATCTGTTCACCTTGCGCGCGCTGCAGAAGGCCGGGCTGAAAAAGGATGATGTCGAGTTGCTGCACCTGCAGCATCCCGATGGACGCACCGCCCTCGAAAAAGGCGACGTAGATGCCTGGGCAGGGCTTGACCCGCACATGGCGGCCAGTGAAATACAGTCCGGCTCGCGCCTGCTTTACCGCAACAAGGACTTCAACAGCTATGGCGTACTGAGCGTCACGGAAACCTACGCCAAGGAGCATCCACAGGCGATCAGAACAGTATTGAGCGCTTATGAGCAGGCTCGGGAATGGGCAGTAAAAAATCCTGATGAGCTGGCCAGGCTGCTGGCGACCGAGTCAGGTTTGCCGCTGGAAGTCGCCAGGCTGCAATTGACCCGCACAGACCTGAGCAACCCGCAACTGAGCGCGAAAGACATGGAAGCGTCCAAGGCCGCGGCGCCGATTCTGGTGTCCGAGGACCTGGTGCGCAAAGGCGTAAACGTCGAACAAGTGATCGATCAGTTGATCACGCCAGAGTTTTCCAAAGCCGTGATCGCAACGCCATGACCAGCCCAGACAAGTCCCTGCCTGCCTGTGCGCAGGCGGCCTTGCCTGACAGGGCGCAGCGCACGTTTTGGCAGCGCTACAAAACGCCGCTCAAAGGCCTGGTAGTCCCCGCTGCAATCATTGTTTTGCTGGAAATTATCGTGCGCATCGGCTGGCTGCCCTCCTACCAGATGCCAGCCCCCAGCGAGATCGTGCTGACATTAAGTGATCTGGCCGATGGTGCGTTGTGGAAACACATCAGTGCCAGCCTGTTGCGTGTGCTCAGCGGCTTTGTGATCGGCGCAAGCCTGGCCTTGGTATTTGCTGCGTGGGTGGGGCTCAGTCGTGAGGCGGAGGCGTATCTGGAGCCGACGTTCGCCGGGCTTCGTTCCATCCCCAGCCTGGCCTGGGTGCCGCTTCTACTGCTGTGGCTGGGCATTGGCGAGACCTCCAAGGTTGTGCTGATCGCCATCGGTGCGTTTTTTCCGGTCTACCTCAACGGCGTGGCCGCGATTCGGGGCATTGACCGAAAGCTGGTGGAAGTCGGCAAGATGTATGGCTTCAGCCGCTATCGCCTGACCCGGCGTATTCTTCTGCCCGCCGCCCTGCCCGGCCTGTTCACCGGTTTGCGCAGCGGCATGAGCCTGTCATGGATGTTTCTGGTAGCCGCCGAGCTGATCGCGGCCACCAAAGGCCTGGGCTACCTGCTCAGTGACGGACGCGAAACCTCGCGCCCGGACATCGTGCTGGCGGCCATCATCGTTCTGGCGACACTGGGCAAGTTGAGCGACGGCCTGTTGGCAGGCCTGGAAAAACGCTTTCTGGCCTGGCGGGACACATTCACCGGTCAAAGCCGCGAGGGTCGATAGATGCCGGAATCGTTGATGAACATACGCGTAGACCGCAAAGCATTCGCTGGCAATACCGTACTGCAGGATATCGATCTGTCATTACAGTCAGGTGAGATCGTCAGCCTGCTGGGGCCAAGCGGTTGCGGTAAAAGCACGCTGCTCAGAATTGTCGCCGGGCTGGAGCAGGACTTTCGTGGCTCGGTGGACAACATTGAGGGAGAAGTCGCGTTTGTGTTTCAGGAACCGCGCCTGATGCCCTGGCTGACCGTCGAACAGAATATCGGCTTCAGTGACGATGCCGGCTACGACCGCAGATGGGGCGGTCAATTGATCGAAGAAGTGGGCCTGTCCGGTTTCGCCGATGCCTTGCCAAAAGCATTGTCCGGAGGCATGGCGCAACGCGTGGCCATTGCTCGCGGCCTGTACTCGCACCCTACGGTACTGCTGCTGGATGAGCCTTTCAGCGCAGTGGACGCGTTTACCCGAATGAAGCTTCAGGACCTGCTGCTGCAATTGGCCGAGCGTCACGCTATCACCCTGTTGCTGGTGACTCACGATGTCGACGAGGCGTTGTACCTGAGCGACCGGGTATTAGTGATGGGCAGCCGCCCCGGCACGATCACCCAGCAACTGCCGGTCGGGCTGCAAGCACCAAGGGATCGCCGCGATCCGTTACTGGCTCGACTGAAAGCTCAGGCACTGACCGAGCTGCATCAGGCGCATATCATTTGACGTCGGTCGCCTCGCAGCCTTACTTGTCGGCCTTGAGCTCTTTCCAGAGTCCCTGGCGCAACGCCTCGATATTAACCGGGACCTGAGACATCACGAACAAGCGGCTCAGCATGTCGGCGTCTGGATAGACAGTGGTATCCGTCCACAGGCCGGGATTGATCAGGGCGTCGGCCTTTTCGTTACCGTTGGCGTAATGCACCGTATTGGTAATGTTGGCGATCACTTCCGGGCGCAGCAGGTAGTTCATGAACGCGTAGGCACCTTTGACATCAGGGGCATCAGCCGGGATGGCGATCATGTCAAACCACATTGGCGCGCCCTCCTTTGGAACCACATAGCTGATTGTGATGTTATTGCCCGCTTTTTGGGCCTGCTCCTGCGCCAGGGAAATATCCCCTGAGTAGCCTACTGCCACACAGATCTTGCCCGTAGCGAGGTCGCCAATATAGTCGGCTGAACTGAAATTGCGCACATACGGCCGTACCTCATCCAGCAGCGCCTTGGCCTTTTTGTAGTCGTCCGGCACCTCGCTGTGCGGTGGCAGGCCGAGGTAGTTCAGAGCGATAGGGATCAGCGCCGGTGCGCTGTCCAGAAAAGCGACACCACACTGGGCGAGCTTTTTCATGTTTTCCGGCTTGAGCACCAGATCCCATGAGTCAAGCGGTGTGTCCTTGCCAAGAATGGCCTTGACCTTCGCCATGTCATAGCCGATTCCGGTGCTGCCCCACAGGTAGGGAAACCCATGCTGGTTGCCCGGATCACTGCCCTCCAGTGCCTTGAGCAGAACCGGGTTGAGGTTTTTCCAGTTGGGGAGCTGCCGTTTGTCGAGGGTCTTGAGCAAGCCGTTTTCAATCTGTCGACCCATGAAATGAATGGACGGAAAGACCAGGTCGTACCCGGAATGGCCAGCAATCAGCTTTGTGTTCAGCGTCTCGTTGGTTTCGAAAGTCTCGTAAGAGGTCTTGAAACCGGTGGCCGCTTCAAAATTTTTTAGAGTGTCCGGGGCGATATAATCCGTCCAGTTGTAGATATTGACCGTCTCCGCCGCATGGCTGGTCGAGGCCAGCAACATCAGTGCAGCAAGGGATTTTCTCAGCATTTTCAGCTCCTCGGGTCAATAACGATAGCTTGCCCCAGACCGGGCATGAAAACCACCTTCGTCAAGCAAATTCAGTTCACTACGGGGCCTTCTCCGGGGTGAATGACAAATGCATGGAACGTGCCCATTGATACCTTGCGATGATGACAGCCATATAATTGATTTTTTTGTGCTGCGTCATAAAAAATTTTTCCAGAACGGTGCTGGCGAATGCTATTTTCAGTACTCGTCAGACCGCTCAGCGATCCTGCTGGAAAGCAACCCGACCGACCGATAGTCCGCTGCGCTGATTATCTTCTCGTCATCATGCTTTACCGGACGAATTCTGGCTGTCTGCCTACCCATTGGAGCAAGGGAAATGCTCGATTGATTAAGGTGGGCCATTGTCATGAACAAAGTCACATTCCCCAATGCGTGCCAGCTGATGCGCTGGCACTTCCATCCGGTAGGCTTTGAAGCCTCGATGGATGCTCCCGGCAGCATGATTGCACGACTTTTCGACCGCGCCAGCGGTGAGACAGTCGTCGCCATCGCCGGCCTTCCGTGTTCCACGGTGATGAATGCCGCAGATGTAGAGCGCATCATCGAAGCCATCGAGGATGAGCTGGAATTGTTCGGCACTCATACGCAGCAACAGGTCGCCGGTTTTTCCTGAGATGACAGCCTCAGCCTGTTCGGACTTTACCGCGCAAGTCTTCGAAGAAAGGCTTGTCCTGGGCAATTCTGTCTGAAGCTTTAGGCATCTGGGCACTTTCCCCGCCGCCGGTGCCTTGATCGATATACCAATAGCAATGCCGCGCCGCACGAGTAATGGCGACATAAGCCAGGCGCAAGACTTCATCCTTCTGCGCTGTATCAAAGGGCTGAAGATCGCTCGCATCACCCAGCCCTGCCAAACGGTAAACCTGATTCTTGTAAGGCGAGACAGTCAGATGCTGGCAGTCGCCCAACAAAAACACGGCATCCGCCTGCAAGCCTTTGGAACTGTGGTACGTCAACGTCCTGATGCGACGACCTTGCGCGCCCATCGCCGCATCAGCATCGATCAATGCCTGCAAACGCTCCGAGAACCGGCTTTTCTCGCTGCCTTTGCGGTACAGCAGCAGAATCGAGTCACCGTCGTTGTAGTGCTCGGCTACACGCTCGGCCAGTTCGTCTTCGTCACGATCCAGCACCGTGACCGGCAGCAACTCTTGCGGCATGCCGCTGGCACGAGCCTTCTTGCCCGCAATCGCCGGAGCTGCCCGGACAATATGCTCTGCGGCATCGATAATGTGCTGATGGCTGCGGAAGTTGTCACTGAGCATGACTCTGGTGGTCGCCGGTGACGAAAACTCCCTGGCGAACTCCATGAAATACTTGGGTGAGCTGCCGCGCCAGCCGTAGATCGATTGCCAGTCATCGCCGACACACAGCAGTGATGAATGCTGAGCGATCCGGCCTGTATGCAGAGCAGGACCACGACGCCGGATTTCGCGCAGGCTGGCGCGTATCCATGAGACGATCTGCGGCGACACATCCTGGAACTCGTCGATCATCAAATGCGACAGCGGTCTGAGCATCTGGTCACTGACGTGTTTGAGGTTTTCCGGCGATGTTTCACCGAACAACGCAAACATCCGGTTATAGGTCATGATCGGAGGCGACTGAGCCAGCAGGTGCGTTTCGAAAGCTTTCCAGAACAGACTCAGCGCTTCGAAGAAGAAACGATCCGGGTCGTCGCTGGCAAAGCTCATCTCGGACACGGCATTGGGTACATCCAGTCCCAGGTTCTCGATGAAGCTGGCGGCGGTGACAAAACAGTCCAGTAGCGGCGCAGCACCGAGCTCACCCTTGACCCGATAGTCGAATCCGGGCCCGGCAACCGCGTCGCCCGCCAATGACTGCAATAGCTTGTTGGCAGACTGATAGTTATCCAGCCAGATCAAAGGCTTACTGCAGAAAGCTTGAAACAGAGTGCGCTTTATGACCCCCTCGGCCCACACTGGCAATTTGGCACCCGGCCGCTTGAGTTGCTGGTCTTCACTGGCGTCCAGGCCCAGCACAACCCAGGCATCAAGCTCAGCGATATAGCCGTGAAAACAAAAGGAAAATCCATTTATTTCAACAGCTTGGCGCATAGGCTCAATGCCCTTTATAGGCCATGCTCCTGCGCGAATCCACAAGTCCTCGACGGTGTCACACCACTCTTCATCCCGTTTCGAGGATAGCTCGGTCACCGCGACACGCTTCTGCACGTCAGGATGGTCGCGATCCAGTTCCTTGAGCTGCAAGGCATGGCGATACAGCGGCGCCATGACTTCGCGGAAACGCTCGTTGCCGGCGTACAGATCGCGGTAGCAGAGATTGAGTTGCTGACGCTGCGCATCGTTGATCCGCAGGTCGAAAGGATTGCTGTCCGCCTCTTCCAGGCCGGATGACTGGCTGCTCAGGTTCTCGAACGCCCTGAGCTGCTCAAAACCCGGCAGGCTGCGCACCAGCGGCAGAATACGCGAGTGAAAGGTGCGAACCAGGTCACGAGCCTGTTTCTGCCCCGTCACATGCCCCCACAAGGCCATCACCTCGATCAGCTTGCCGATGAAGTCCTTGCGCGACTCACGGGTGAAGGTCACGACTGTCATCGCATTCAGTTTAAAGCCCAGGTAGTGATGCAACAGCAGAATGCGCAGCACCAGCGATGTGGATTTGCCTGCGCCCGCCCCGGCAATGACGTAGGTAGATGGCGTATCGCTGAAAATCATCTTCCACTGCGCCGTGCTGGGCTGAGCATGCGCAGGGAGCTTTTCGGCGACATCGGCCTTGATACGCTTTTTCAGTTCAGGCGTGAGCGCCAGCCGCCAGTCGTCGAACAGATGGTCGTCAACTCTGGGGCCGCGATGTCGGACAGGCCGGGTATCGTTGATGACCAGCACCTGACGCGCTGCTTCCTCACCATCCAGGTAGCCGTCGGCATAACCCTCGCGCACGCCCTCTATGTGCCCATTCAGATAGCCGTCGGCATGGCCCTGGAACCACGACGGCGTGTGCTGCGAGCCCAACGCTGTAAGGCCGCGGCCCATCAGGCGCGATAACAGACGCCTGAAGAACGGCAGTTGCCGAGGCGGCATGAGATCGACATCCAGGTCATGAGGAAGCGCAGAAGGAAGGTCGTCAGGCACGCAGACTCCGGTGGATGGCTTGCAGGCAAAAAGGTCGCCTATGGTGGCCGGATTTGCGCGCAGGTTCCAGCGAAATGCTTGTCTGTCAGTGCGTTAGCCGATCAACTGCATGTTCCGTCGCAGGTGCCATCAGACTGGCATGACCGATTTTGGTACCAGCGCACCCGGGTGTTGAATCACCACACTGGCCAGACGATGACCTGCTTCGGCAGCCTGTCGCGGGTGTTCCCCCATGAGCCGGGCGGCCAGATAGGCAGCGCTGAACGAGTCCCCTGCTGCCGTGGTATCGACGACACGCTCGACCTTTTGCGACGCAATGTCGAAACGCTCGCCGCCGGCTTCCACAAGACAACTTTGCGCGCCGCGCTTGACGACGATCTCACCGATGCCGCGACCTCGATAGGCCGCCAGTAATTGCTCACTGTCGGCATAACCATAGAGCGCCTGCTCATCGTCTTCTGTGAGCAACGCCAGATCCACATGCTGCAGGCATGCCTGATAGGCCTCGCGAGCCTGCTCCACGCTGGCCCACAGCCGAGGCCGATAGTTATTGTCGAAGGCAACCCTGACCCCACGTTGACGAGCACGGTCCAGTGCTTCCAGCAATCGGGCGCGGCCTTGCTCGCCAAGTACCGCCAGGGTGATACCACTGAAATACAGCACGTCGTAGCTGGCCAGCGCCGCGAGGATCGGCTCGGCCGCAGGCGTCATGAAACAGTCCCGCACGGCGGCTTCGTTGCGCCAGTAGAGGAAACGACGCTCGCCATTGGCATCGGTCTGAATGCAGTAGAGCCCGGGCAAACGCCCCGGCAGGCGTTGCACCTTGCCCAGACCAATGCCCTCATCGGCCCAGATCCGGCACATTGCATCGCTGAAGCTGTCGTCACCCAGCGCCGTGACGTAATCCACCTTGGCCCGCTCACCCAACAATCGGGCAAGGTAAACCGCCGTATTGAGCGTGTCACCGCCGAAGCTCTGACGCAGGCTGCCGTCGGCATGCTGCTGTAACTCGATCATGCATTCGCCGATCAGGGCGACCCGTGGAAGGCTCATGAGACGATTACTCCCGCCAATACCGGAATTAGAAATACGTGCTGAAAGGCTCGATCACTCGCATGTCATTATCCACCAGACAACCTGAACGCCACTTGTCGAAGGTCAGACACGGGTGTGAGGTACCGAAGGAAATGATGTCGCCAACCTTCAACTCGCATCCGGGCGCGACTGTCATGAAAGCGTGCTGATCCATCACAGCGGTCACTTTGCAGGCACTGACGTCGTCGCCTGATGCAGGCTGCACACCCGCCTTGTAACGCAGCAGCGGGTTGGGCAAGCCGGCATCGTAGGCAACGTCGCGCTTGCCCATGGCGATCACCGCAAAACCCGGCTCCGGCATGGACTGCACATGCGCCCAAACCTCCAGCGCAGGGCGCAGCGCTTCGCTCAGCTCGGCACGTCGGTCCAGCACGCAGCACTGCGCGTCCTTGTAGATGCCGTGGTCATGCACCACATAACTGCCGGGGCGCAGCACGCTGAGGAACCGTTCGCGAACGGCCCGGGCATCGAATGCTTCAGCGATCAGGTCGTACCACGCCGAGCCGGATGCAGTGACAATCGGGCGATCCAAAGCGAATGCGCCCTTGTCCTGCAGGTCGACAGCCAGGCGCACCAGCGACGCCGCAAAAGCCTTGATGCCATCGATGGCATGGTCGCCGTGGATGACGCCTTCGTAACCCTCGATACCCGTCAACGCCAGCGCCGGTTGCGCCTGAACAGCATCCGCCAGGGCCAAGACCTGCTCTTCGCTACGACAGCCGCAGCGTCCACCGGGTACGCCATATTCGATCATCACGTTCAGGCGCAGGCCGCGTGCCGCGAAAAACTGGCCCAGTGCAGCGACATTGTCTGGGTGATCGACCATGCAGTGAAACTCGAACATCGGGTCAGCCAACAGATCGGCAATCACCGCCATGTTCGGCGCGCCGACCAGCTGATTGGCCATTAACACCCGCCGTACGCCATGCGCATAAGCGGCCTGGGTCTGGACCGCCGTGGCGAGGGTCATGCCCCATGCGCCCGCGTCCAGCTGTCGCCGAAACAGCGCTGGCACCATGCTGGTCTTGCCATGCGGTGCAAGCTCTGCACCGCTGTCAGTGACAAAACGTTGCATCCAGCGAATATTGTGATCCAGCGCCTGACGATGGATGACCAGTGCAGGCAGGCTGACATCAGTGACCAGGCTGTCGCCCGGCTGTGCAGTGCCCTTGTCCATGACGGCGGTGTCCATGACAGCGATGCTCATCAGTAATCTCCTGCAGTTATTCGTTGATTCGACGAGCCAGGCCGTTGGCGCTGTCGATCAGCACCCGCCGATAGTCGTCGTAATGGGTCTTGGCATCGGCACGCGGCGCGACAATGCACAGGGTTGCGATGCACTGACCGTGCTCGTTTTTCACCGGCGCGGCGAAACAGTGCGTGAAGGTGTCGGCCACGCTATCGAAGGAGAAGAAACCCTCTTCGCCTGCCTTACGGATCTCCCGCAAAAAGGTTTCCAGCGGCAGACGCTCGCCACCCGGGAGGATGAAATCGTCGGGATCAATCAGGTCGATGATCTGCTGATCGCTGAGGTGGCTGAGCAGCAGACGCCCGGAAGCGGTCCACGGGATGGGCGCGTTTTCACCGATGTCCGAGGAAATCCTGAAATGCCGCTCACCCTCTTTCATCAGCGCAACGGTGTATTTCCGGCCATTGAGCAGGCACATCTGCGCGGTTTCTCGCGTCTGGCTGACGATCTCGCCCAGGCAGACTTCCGCCTCGCGAGTGAAATCGAAGTGGCGCAAATGCGCCTGACCGAGAAAGTACAACTGACGGCCAAGGTAGACATGCCCGTCCTTGCTGACCGTCTCCAGAATACGCCGCTCCAGCAGCGACGCCACCAGCTCGTAAACCGTCGATTTGGGGCTGCCGATTCCGCTGGCAATTTCGTTGGGACGCATGGGTCTGGCCTTTTCCTTGAGGAAATCCAGAATATCGAACGCCCGGTCCAGTCCACGTGCCCGGCGCTTGATTGTGTCTTCAGTCATGGCTCATTCCTTAAGTAGAGCTGTAAGCCAGATAACCCGAGGCTTCTGGCTTGAAGCTGCTACTTGCGCCTATAAGCAATACAGTCGATTTCAACCTTGCAGTCGACCATCATGCTGGCCTGCACGCAAGCGCGCGCCGGTGCATGCTCGGGGCTGAAGTATTCACCGAACACCTTGTTGAAACTCCAGAAGTCCCGTGGGTCTTCCAGCCACACACCGACACGTACTACGTCTTCGAGCGCATAACCGGCTTCGTCGAGGATCGCGATCAGGTTACGCATGGTCTGGTGGGTCTGCTCGACGATACCGCCGACGATAATCTCGCCATCCTGCGCAGGCACCTGGCCAGAAACGTGCAACCAGCCGTCGGCCTCGACTGCTCGGGCGAATGGACGTGGCTGGCCGCCCCCTGCGGTGCTGCCTGCGCCATAACGGGTAATAGTCATGAGTTTTTCCTTGTCTTGAAGCATTGGACGTCGTGAAACGTTAAAAACGGATGTTCTTGAGAAACTCGCTCAAGCGCGTCGATTTCGGTTGTTCGAACAGTGTCTTGGGTGGCCCCTGCTCCTCGATGCGCCCCTGATTCATGAATACAATCTGGTCTGAAACCTCATAGGCGAAACGCATTTCGTGAGTCACCAGCAGCATGGTCATGCCGTCTTCGGCCAGGTCCTTGATAACGCTCAGCACTTCGCCGACCAACTCAGGGTCGAGCGCAGAAGTGACTTCATCGAACAACATCAGGCTGGGATTCATGGCAATGGCACGGGCAATTGCGACCCGCTGCTGCTGACCACCGGACAACTGGCCGGGGAAGTGATTGCGGCGCTCCAGCAGCCCGACCCGGTCCAGCCACTTTTCCGCCAGGGCAATGGCCTGATCCTTGGGCATCTTCTTGACCTTGAGCAGGCCCAGGGTCACGTTCTGCAGAGCGCTGAGGTGCGGAAACAGGTTGAATTGCTGAAATGCCATGCCAGTCATTGCCCGGTGCTGTGCAATAACCCGCTCCGGATGACGGGTGCGCTTGCCGTCTACGTCGCTGTAACCGATATCCTGCCCCTCGAGCCGGATATGACCGCCCTGAAACTCTTCCAGCAGATTGACGCAGCGCAGCAAGGTGGTCTTGCCCGAGCCACTGGAACCGATCAGGGTAACAACGTTGCCTTTCTGCATACGCAGATCGACCCCCTTGAGCACTTCCACTGCGCCATAGGACTTGTGCAGGCCTTCGATGCTGAGCAGCGCCGGGCCGGGGGTTGCGGTATGAGTCTGTGTCATGGCAATACCACCCGTTTTTCGATTTGCCGCCCAAGAAGCTCGATGGCGTAATTAATGAGAAAGAACAGAAAACCTGCAAACAGGTAGAACTCCAGGGTCATGAACGTGCGCGCAATCACCTGCTGAGTGCTCAACAACAGTTCAGCCACACCGATGACTGAAAGCAGTGTCGAAGCCTTGACGATCTCGGTCGAGGAATTGACCCACGTCGGCAGGATCTGGCGCATGGCCTGCGGCAACAACACATAGCGCAGCGACTGATTGAAACGCAGCCCGATCGCCTTGCCAGCCTCCAGCTGGCCAGCGGGAATGGCCTGCAGGGCACCGCGCACGATTTCCGATACGTGAGAGCCGCAGAACAACGTCAGGCCTATTGCGCCAGCTTGAAACGCGCTGATTTGCCAGCCCAGTGCTGGCACCATATAAAAGACTGCCAGTACCAGCACGAACACCGGCGTACCGCGTATCAGATCCACATAGAGTCGGATCGGCAACCGTGCGAAGAATCCGCCGTAGGTCAGCACCAGACCGGCCAGCATGCCGATCAACGTGCCCGCAGCAATCGCCAGCGCCGAGCACTGGATACTGGTCAAAAAGCCGGACCAGAGCACTTCTCTCGCGGTCCACAATTCCTGCAACCAGCCAGGGGGTTGATACATGACAGCCTCCTAGCGGCGAATCGCCAGACGTTGTTCGAGGGTGCGCAAGAGCATGGCGATCACATAGCAGGCCACTACGTAGAGTGCAGTGGTCACCAGCCAGGTTTCGATCACACGGTAGCTTTCGACATTGATCTTGCGCGCGTAATAGGTCAGCTCCGGCACCGCAATGGCGGCTGCCAGCGAGGTGTCCTTGAACAGCGAAATGAAATTGTTGGATAGCGCTGGCAACACGTTGCGCAACATCACCGGCACGATGATGTATGCCCTCACCTGCCACTCGCCCAGACCGATGGCCAACCCTGCTTCGCGCTGACCTTTGTGGATGCTCAGCAAACCGGCACGGAAAACTTCGGTCAGATAGGCGCCAGCGTACAGCGACAGCGTGACAATGAACGACGCCAGCTTGTCCAGACGAATGCCCAGCCCGGGCAAGGCGAAGTAGATCAGCAGGATCAACACCAGAATGGGCGTGTTGCGCACCACGGTGACGTAGATCGACGCGACAATGCGCAGTGCCTTGTAACGTGACAGCAGCGCAAATGCATTTGCCAACCCGATCACACAGCCGATGGCGATCGAGATCAGGGCCAGTTCCAGCCCCAGGCCCAAGCCCGCCAGCAAGCTGGGGAAGTCACGCCATACGGCATCAAAATTCAATTGATAATTCATGCTTGCCCGTACCTGGCAGGGAAAGCCCGAAGGCCTGCCCTGCCCTTGAAGGTCAGAGTGGACTTATTTGTATTCCATCGGGAAACCGATTGCAGGCACAGGCAGATCGACACCGAACCATTGCTTGAACGAGGCGGCGTAAGCCGGGAACTCGACACCGGTCATGGCTTCATGCAAGGCGGTGTTGACGAAGTTCAACCAGTCCTGATCGCCACGTTTGACGGCACAAGCGTAGGTTTGCGGGCTCCAGGCAAAAGCCGGCGAGCGGTAGCGGCCAGGGTTCTGAACCATCAGATACTTCACTGAAGACTGGTCGGTGGCGGCCGTGTCGGCGCGGCCCGAGTTGATCGCCTGGTACATCAGGTCGACGCTGTCGTACTGATCGACCTTGGCTTTGGGCAGCGCCTGATGCACCAGCTCTTCGGCATATACGTTCTGCAGCACGGCAACCGTCACTCCGTCGCCCGCGGCTTTAAGGTCATCTATTTCCTTGTATTTGCTGTTGGCAGGCAGCAACAACGCTACGCCTTCGCGGTAGTACGGCAAGGTGAACGCCACCTGCTGTGCACGACTGGCGGTAACGGTGATGAACTGGCAACTGATGTCGACCTTGTCGGTCAGCAGGTTGGGAATTCGCGCATCCGAGGACTGCACCACGAACTCGACCTTGCTCGGGTCATTGAACAGGCCCTTGGCGATGATCCTGCCGATGTCGATATCGAAACCCTGCAACTTGCCGTCCGCTCCCTGAAAATGCCACGGGGCATTGGTACTGCCTGTACCCACCACCAGATTGCCACGTTTCAATACTGCATCCAGCTTGCTGCCTTCGGCGGCCTGAGCCGCGTTGGCCAGCGTGAATGAGGCTGCAAGGACAAATGCACAAGCTTTCACAAAAGAAGGTCCGCGATGCATGACATAGACTCCGCCGAAGTATTTTTATTCCGCTATAGCGGACAATGGTATGTAACAACGGAATAGACAGCAGAAAGTGTGCCATACGAGGCCTGCGAAAAACACCGCATAAAAATGTCGAGGCAAATCAAAAGGCTGGAGATGAAGGAGTTGATGGCTGGGTGATATTACGGCTTGAGGGCATCGCTACCATTTGTCACGTTTGAGTGGTAAGGCCCCACTCTTGTGCGCGCGCGCTGTCGAGTACGCAGTACTGGTGCAGGCGCAATGGTCGCGCCGCAGTGATGATAGGGGGGCAAAGCGCCACGAACTACTTGCCAATGCGGGAGCATTGGCAAGAGATTCAGTCAGAGGCAGGTAGCAATCGCAGCAGATCGCAAGGCGGACTGGGTATCGCCCTGCGGGGCGTAGAACTCGACAGCAGTGGCAGGACCTTTGGCGTGTACGTCTGCGAAATACCTGGATTCGGTAGTGAACACGGTGAAGCCGCCACCGGAAAGATCATGCAGGAACACATCTGAAGATGTGCCAAACATCGCTTCGTTCTGCCAGGTCACCTGAATGCACTGGGCAACGGCGGCATCCTGTTTGGCACTCGACAGGACCTTGAATGGCCCTGCCGCACGTGCTGAGTTTGAAGGCGCTGCGCACCCGGCCAGAACCGTTGCCGCAATCACCGTTGCGCTCGTCAAAAACAGAAGCTTCATGTCGTGCCTTCGCTAATGAAAAAGCCGATTCTAGCACTGCACGGGCCTATTACCCCTCAGCCAATTGCTCTTCGTATTCCTTCACGTATTCGCCAGCCAGGCTCTGTTTCTGCTTTTCATCAAGTAACTTGCCCGCCATCTGAAAGAACTTCTGCTCTTCTTCCTTCAAGTGGTGATGCACTTTTTCCGACAGCTTTTTCGCAGTCGCCAGCCAGGCCGGGCTCGACATCTCGGTTTCATCGAGCTCTTCCATCATCTCGTCCATTTCATGATGCTCGGAAATGGCATGGCGACTGAGGTCCACGCCGTTGTCGTGGGCCATCAGGGGAATGTAGAAAAACCGCTCTTCGGCTGTCTCGTGAGCCTGAAGCTCATCCTTGAGCTGTTTGTAGGCTTTTTCCCGTTCGACACTGTCGCCGCTGGTCTGGATCAGTGCGTCAGCGTAACCGCGCTGACGATCATGGCTTTCACGCAATGCTTCAAAGATATTCAAGGTCTTGTCTCCAGGTCGGCTTCCGGGAGCTGGAAGCATTGTGGACTAGACCCCTGGCGAAGATCAGCAGTTCCGAGAAATGCTGGCAAATGACTACTGCGCAATAACCGCAGGCTCAGGCCAGCTCGAAAACCACATCCTGAGCGCCTTCCCAAAGCGTCTTGACGCCCAGTTTGCGCAGGTTTTCCTTGCCTTGAGTGATGGTCAGAAAGTGATTGCCGGCCAGTTGCCCCATCTTGCTGGCGAAACAGCACGAACCGTACGCCAGGATAATCTCGGTTTCGCTGTAACCACCCGGATAAAACAGAATGTCGCCCACAGAAGGATGACTCGTTGCGTTCTCGAAACCGATCAACGTGTCATTCAGCTTCAGTTGATAATCATCCAGCGGCACCCAGCAGCCTTCGCCACTCCAGCGCACATGGATGAATTTCTGCCGATAAGGCAGCAGCTTGAGAAACGCTTCCACCGTTTGCGGCGCATCCGGATTGGCTTCGGCCAGAAACTCGTATCCGCCCGCGGTAATTTTGATGGTGGTCACTGCAACGACTCCTTGAAGGCAACAATGCTCAGAATGATGCGCAAGGATAAACGCGAGTCTTGTGAGGCGTCACGGAGTTCCGCTGCGCTCACAGGGACACACATCTGCAATCGTTGATCAAACAGAATTCCGCGTCAGATTTGACCCGCCGAGCAGTTTGGCGAATAGCCTATTCTCATGCGTTTCGCCCTGAAACTCATAACGTGGCGAACCTTTCACTTCATAACCCTGCCGCGGGTAAAACCCCAACGCGCGCGGGTTGCCAACCCAGACAGTCGCCCACATCAACGCCGCCTTTCTGGCCGTAGCGCGCTGCTCGGCGGCTTCGAGTAGCAGTCGCCCTGCTCCACATCCAGTGAAACGTTCCTGCACATAGAGGCGTTGCAACTCGGCAGCCGTCGATATGCCAAGCATCGGGTGATCGACGCACAGCGTAACCTGAGCGAAGCCGATCAGATGCCCTAGAGATTCAGCCACGATAATGAGCGTTTCCGGTTTGCCAAGCAGATGCGCAAACGCCTGCGGGGAGAACGCGTCGAGGGCTTCGCGTGCGATGGACTCACGGATGCCCTGCGTTGCGTAGGTGTCGAGAAAGACCTGCATGCCCAGCGCGCTCAGGCATATAGCGTCAGCGGGCACTGCTTCACGCAGGGCAATCGTCGATAAGAGAGGTTTGATTATCAAACAGGCAGGCCCCGGGTCAGGCAAACAGACACGCGAATCATACCCGACACACGGCCTGGCCCGGCAACAAGGCCGGGGCAAGCCGCCAGATCAGTCTCAGCGACCGGTCATGAGCGATTGCAGGCGAGCCTGAGCCTGCTGAGCGTTTTTGCCCTGCTCGTTCAGCTCTTGCAGCAATTTGTTGAGTTCAGCCTGTACGACCGGGTCCTTGACGGTTATCGCCGAACCGGAGATATCGATTTGCGATTTGTGCGCGCCCACATAATCGGCAACCTTGAGGCCGCTCGAAAACGTGCCCTTTATTTGCGGCAAGACTTCACGGAACGTGTTGGCGGGCACGCTCACAGTCCGGTCATAAGCCTTGTCATAAACGACTTTCAAGTCATCGGGCTGCTTGAGTTTGGCATGTGCCGCATCGGCCTTGCCCTGCTCGATGGTCAACTTCTCGCCGACTTCATCCAGACCTGTCTGCACGGCAGCCAGGTCTGCGCGACGTTGAATGACATCGCTTACCGAGCGAAAGGATCCTTTCTGCATCAAGCCAGCGAGAGGCTACACTGCAGTGTCCATGCCCGCGCCGAAGTCGGAAATAACGGCATAGTGCGAGCTGTAGTCACCAAAGTCTTTCTTTTCATCGTCCGTCAGTTTGGGAACGTGCACACCTGGCTTGTCGATAATTCGGGTTTGCAGGAACTGAGTGAACGCAGTGCGTTGTTCGGGCTCCTTATCCCCGCAGCCAGTCAGCAACAGGGGTAAAGCAACAGCCAGCAGCAAGACTGGACGGAAAAGGGACTTCATGTCAGGAACCTCCGGGTGATGAGAATGCGCGCTCATAGACACGGCCCGATGAACGCGAGCGTGCTTATAGTCTCGTCATCACCTCATCTAGTTCCGCGACGGGTGAATTTTGAGAAGTCCCGTCCCCAGACCGGCTCACGGAAAATCCGCTCCTTCTCAGCTATTTGAGTCAACAAACGCGAGTACTTCATAGCTTCGCCGCGACAGCACTAGCCAGGCAAAAGCTCGCCTCGCGGCCCCCGCCAGGAAAGTTCATTAAAATTTCTTCATGAGGTGAAGCGTTTCAGCGGCTAGTCTTCAGCGGACCGACAAAGTGAACAACAGGAGTCAATCACTATGTTTGCACACGAGGGCCTGGGCCTGATCCTTGTCTCCATCGTCTTTCTGCTCGGAGCGATTGCGATGTTCATTCACCCTTTCCACGCGCTGGGGAGCTGGTGCAGGAGGAAGCGGCAGGAACGGAAATCCGATTAGCTATCAATAAATTCGCCACAACAAGGAGGCCCGGTAATAGCCGGGCCTTGCAGCCTCACCCTCTCCCGCCTTCCTTCCCCCGCACAGCGCCAAGACTGTGTGCATACACAGTATTGTTGCGTTAAGTGCATCTAGCGGCAGGAGCATTAACCACTAGTTTGATACTAGCCAATTAACATTAAACAATGCCGCGCGCCATGCCTTACATCCGAGAACATTGTAAAGGAATGGCAAATTCTCAAAAATTAGTCATCAATCTGTGGCGTGATGTTTCCAGTATGATACGCTTTTGAAACTCTTTTATGTTGAACTAATGGCCACCAGCCAGTAGTATTGCGCGCAAAATGTCCCAACTAATTTGCCACTAGTGCTTACAGGGTAGTCATGACTAGTCAATCCATCAATGCGACTGCTTATCTTCGCAAATCGGCTGAAGACCACACTCCGAAGCCTACCCGCGTACTTGATTTCGGCAAATGCAGAGGCACCAGAAAAGGCCCGGTTCTTCTGATTGGCTCAGGTCAATCTGCCCGAAACTTCCCGATTCAAGATTTTTCGGACGTCCCCATGATTACCATGAACGGGGCGTTCTCGATGTTTGCAGAAACGAACATCAAACCATTGTTCTACGTGTGTACTGACCGGGACTTTCCCAATCAGCAGCCCGAGCTGTTCGCTGCGGCAATGCGCGAGAGCGAGAATGTCGGCCTCTGGGAAGACCAGTTCAGCTCCGGCATTCCCAGGCCTTCCGGGCGCGCCTATGCGCTGAAGAAATCACCGAGGTTATCCACGGTTGCGGCGCTCTGCTCACGAGACGACGCACTGGTCAGAAAAGTGTCTTTATGGAGTCATAGAAGCAGGGATATCGGCTTCAGCAAAAACCTGGAATTGGGGTTTTTCGACGCTCGCACGGTCATGTATCTCGCCTTGCAATTGTCTTATCACCTTGGTTTTGATAGCGTCTTTCTCGTGGGCTTCGATATGAATCAGTCTGCAGGCCGGTTCTATGAATCGTCGACAGACGTGTGCTCGCCTTGTGGACTGGACCAGCACTACGAATCAAGAATTCTCCCGTCACTGGAACTTATGTCGAAGCATGTAGTCGGGGATGATTTTCAAGTGTTCAATTTATCCGACAGCTCGCGAGTTCCGGATGAAGTCATTCCCAAGTTGAGCATTGATGAGGCCCGACTTAAAGTGAGCGTTGCCCATTACAACGCCAGCCGAACGTAAACGACCTCCCGATCAGTCAACTTGACGACCCTGTCTATTTCTTCTGCGACTTCCTTTGAAATCGCACCTGCCTCTGCCCTGCGCAAACGCCTTGAGCAATGCTAACCGACAGGCACCTGAGCGAACCGCAACGCAGACAACTCGGCAATCCGGCACTGTCCACCATGTCACTGCCGCCTGACCTATGCGACAATGCGCGCCAATGTCTGGGATGAACCCCCACATTCATATCCCGGCAACGCGGCCATGGCAGGCTGCCGTTGCTGTAGACGTATGCCTGTTGGATCAGCTCATGCTCAGGCGGAGCAGGCTGAACAGCTCCGGTCGTGTCTCGAACACGACACCGCTGACACCAGCGCTCCCCAGTTATTGCCCAAGTTATTGATAGGTAAAGTAATTGATCTCCACAGCTAACATCACGATGCAGTTCGGCCCCAAACCCTTGTTCGAGAATGTCTCGGTCAAGTTTGGCGCCGGTAACCGTTATGGCCTGATTGGCGCGAACGGCTGCGGCAAGTCCACCTTCATGAAAATCCTCGGTGGCGACCTCGAGCCTTCGGGCGGTCAGGTGATGCTGGAGCCGAACGTACGACTGGGTAAGCTGCGCCAGGATCAGTTCGCCTACGAAGAATTCACGGTACTCGACACCGTGATCATGGGCCATGAAGAGCTGTGGAAGGTCAAGGCCGAGCGCGACCGCATCTACTCGCTGCCGGAAATGAGCGAAGACGACGGCATGGCCGTGGCCGAGCTGGAAACCGAGTTTGCGGAAATGGACGGCTACACCGCCGAGTCCCGTGCCGGCGAACTGCTGCTGGGCCTGGGTATCGGCATCGAGCAGCACAACGGCCCGATGAGCGAAGTGTCGCCCGGCTGGAAGCTGCGCGTTCTGCTCGCGCAGGCACTGTTCTCCGATCCGGAAGTGCTGCTGCTCGACGAACCAACCAACCACCTGGACATCAACACCATTCGCTGGCTGGAAAACATCCTCACCCAGCGCAACAGCCTGATGATCATCATCTCCCACGACCGTCACTTCCTGAACAGCGTGTGCACGCACATGGCCGACCTGGATTACGGCGAGTTGCGCCTGTTCCCGGGCAACTATGACGAGTACATGACCGTCGCGACCCAGTCCCGCGAGCAATTGCTGTCCGACAACGCCAAGAAGAAGGCACAGATCTCCGAGCTGCAATCGTTCGTCAGCCGCTTTTCGGCCAACGCATCGAAAGCCAAGCAGGCCACGTCCCGAGCCAAGGCGATCGACAAGATCCAGCTGGCCGAGGTCAAGCCGTCCAGCCGTGTCAGCCCGTTCATTCGTTTCGAACAAACCAAAAAGCTGCACCGTCAGGCGGTCATTGTCGATCGCATGGCCAAAGGCTTCGATGGCAAGACACTGTTCAAGGACTTCAGCTTCCAGGTCGAAGCCGGCGAACGTGTTGCAATCATCGGTCCGAACGGCATCGGCAAGACCACCCTGCTACGCACCCTGGTCAACGAGTTGCAACCCGATGCAGGCACGGTCAAGTGGACCGAAGCAGCGGAAATCGGTTACTACGCTCAGGACCACGCTCACGATTTTGAAGACGAATCTACCCTCTTCGACTGGATGGGCCAGTGGACGCAAGGCGGCGAGCAAATGGTACGTGGCACTCTGGGCCGCATGCTGTTCTCCAATGACGAGATCCTCAAGTCGGTCAAAGTGATTTCCGGTGGTGAACAGGGCCGCATGCTGTTCGGCAAGCTGATCCTGCAAAAACCGAACGTGCTGGTGATGGACGAACCGACCAACCACCTGGACATGGAATCCATCGAAGCGCTGAACCTTGCGCTGGAAAACTACCCGGGCACCCTGATTTTCGTCAGCCACGACCGCGAGTTCGTGTCCTCGCTGGCAACCCGCATCATCGAACTCAGCCCAAGCGGCGTGATCGACTTCAGCGGTACCTACGACGACTACCTGCGCAGCCAGGGCGTTTCGTTCTAAGCCTGTCAGGCTGCCTCAACAAAAAGCCCTGTCTTGTGACAGGGCTTTTTATTTTCAAAACCGCTATTGGCCCGGCTGGCTGAGCATTTCAATCCACAGCGCACCCTTGCCCGAGGGCGCTTCGCTGACCCGCTGCAAGGCACCGTTCGCCGCAATGGCGTAACTGCCGACCTTGTCGCTTTTCTCACCGCTCACCAGCAACCAGCGCCCATTGGGTGACACCGCAATATTGCGTGGCTGTTTTTCCTGCACCAGATAGTTTTCGACAAACGTCACCTTGCCACTGGCAGGCTCGACCTTGAACACCGACAAGCTGCTGGTGGTGCGCTCGCTGATAAACAGCAACCTGCCATTCGGCGCGAGGCGAATGTCTGCCGCCCAGATACGCGGGGTGGGGTCATCCTTGAGATCATTGTTGCGCGCATCGCGGGCCTGCCCCGGCGCCAGATTCAAGCGTTTCGGGATACCGTCCGCCGTGCTTGTCTGCTTCAACGCACCGGTTTTCTGGTTGATCGCGAAGGCAGTGACGGTGCCACTCATTTCGCCAACCACGTACAGAAATTTGCCATCGGAAGAGAATGCCAAGTGGCGCGGGCCGGTACTCTCGGCAACCGCAACGTAGCCCTCGCCAATGGGAACAAGCTTGCCGTCTTTTGGCTCCAGCCGGTATTGCAGAACACGATCAACGCCAAGATTACCGGCGTATACAAAACGGTTGCTCGGGTCGGTGCGCACCGAATGCGCATGCATGCCGGTCTTGTAGGTCTGGATACTGTCGCTGGGGCGGTGTTGCGCATCGATGGGCTGTACGCTGAGCAAATCGGCACCATAGGATGCGCCGAACAGGAAGCGCCCGCTGCGATCGGTAGACAAATAGGCCAGGCTCTCGGCCAATGGTGCCTGGCTCAGCGGCTTGAGATGCCCTGTTGCAGGCTCGATGCTGAAACTCAGCACTTGATAAGGCTTGGAACGCAGCGCTGCAAATAACGCTTTGCCGTCCGGTGAGATGGCCATCGGATTGACCTGGTCTCCGGCTTTGGTCTGCTCGACCAGGCTGAGCGCGCCGCTCTGCTCATCCAGACGGTATTGGGATATAAGGCCGTCAGTGGGACTGGAAATGTAAGCAAACGTGGCTGCCTGGGCAGGCAGGCCAAACGAACAACCGACTGCAGCGGCCAGCAACAGAATATTTCTCATGGTGAACCTTTTTATTATTGTGGTGTGATCAGTCATCCTATGACCATATCTACAGAACAGCAACTGCCTGATAATCAGCCCGCATAAAACCGTTAGCCTGCTTTCTTTTAGTCACAGCGCACGCCATGATGAGGCACTCCCACCGCCTGCCAGCGAAGAGCCCAATGCCTGCCGCACACTCCGGTTCCATGACGATTACCCTGCAGATCGTTTCCATCGTTTTCTACACGTTCATCGCCTTCCTGTGCATCGGCCTGCCTATTGCGGTGCTGCCCGGCTATGTTCACGACCAGCTGGGTTTCAGCCCGTTGATTGCAGGCCTGACCATTGCCTCGCAATACCTGGCAACGCTGCTGAGTCGACCTTTTGCCGGCCGGGCGACCGACACGCTGGGCAGCAAGCGCTCTATCGTGTTCGGACTGTGGGGCATCGTCATCAGTGGCAGCATGACGTTACTGGCAACGCTGCTTCAGGAGTTTGCCACGCTGAGCCTGTCGATTCTGATCGTTGCGCGACTGTTTCTCGGCATTTCCCAAGGGCTTATCGGAGTTGGCACTATCAGTTGGTGCATCGGCAAGCTCGGCGCGGAACATACGGCCCGATCAATCTCGTGGAACGGCATCGCGTCCTATGGTGCGATAGCCATTGGTGCACCGCTGGGAGTGATTGTCATCGACGCCGTGGGTTTCAACAGCCTGGGGGGCGCCTTGATCGTGATGGCAGGGCTGGCACTTTGGCTGATCCGCAACAAGCCATCGGTACCGGTCGTAGTCGGTGAGCGCCTGCCCTATTGGTCAGTGTTCGGCCGGATCGCGCCTTATGGTCTGGGACTGACGTTGTCCTCCATCGGCTACGGCACGCTGACCACCTTCATCACCCTGTTTTATCTAAGCCGCGGCTGGGAAGGTGCGGCCTATTGCCTGAGCATGTTTGGCGTGTGCTTTATCCTCGCCCGCCTGCTGTTCATCGGTGCCATAAACCGCCTCGGCGGCTACAACGCGGCCATCGTCTGCATGGCTGTGGAGATCTGCGGACTGCTGATGCTCTGGCTTTCACCGAGCAGCGGCATTGCTCTGGCTGGGGCAGGACTGACCGGTGTGGGGCTTTCACTGGTCTACCCGGCGCTGGGCGTGGAAGCGATCAAAAGCGTACCTACCCCCAGCCGAGGCGCAGGCCTGAGTGCCTACGCTGTGTTCTTCGATCTGGCCCTGGCAATTGCCGGCCCTGTAATGGGGGCTATTGCCTTGGGTCAGGGCTATGACTGGATATTTTTTTACGCGGCGTTGCTGTCGGCGTGCGCGCTGGCGCTGACAATCTGGTTATCACGCCGCACCGCCAACCAAACATATCCAGCATGAACACTACCTTTAGCGCATAAGTTTTTTACTTGTAATTCCAATAGTTGGTAGCAAAAGTTTAAATCTCGCCACCGGTCGGTCAACTTCTTGACGCATCGGCCAACGACCTCTTGACTTCGTACTGCGGGCCTTGAAAACAGGCCCGCAAAGCGACCGTCGCCAGCCTTGGGGCGACGTCACTGAGCGTGGCAGTCTGGCGCCTTGATCCGTTTCGATTGCCTCCCTGCTGCCTGCCTGGCCGGGAGAGCTGTCATGAAAATTCGTTGTATTCATCTGTACCACACCCGTAATGTTCTGCCATTCATTATGCTGGCCATTATCCCGTCCTGTGCGGAGGGAGCCTGCGCACTTGGGTCCTCGACGTCGTCCGGCGTTCAAGTCTGCGACAGTGACATCAGCGGCTCATTTATCGGTCTGAGCGGCGATCACATTCTGATATTTCCCAAAGGCGGAACAGGCACGGTCGCCGGCGATATCAGCTATGGGTCAGGAATCGACAGCGTTGATATGCAGTCAGGCCGTATTCTCGGCAACGTAACCCAGAGTGCCGGAATCGACTCATTCACGTTGTCGGCGGGCGAGATCAGCGGCGGCCTGAACCAGGGCGACGGGCGAGATACCTTTCTGATGACCGGAGGCACCATCACTCGTGCGTTCGAGGACGGCGACGTTGCGGTGATGACCGGCGGCAGCATTGGCCGAGTTGACATGAAGCTCGACAACAACGTGTTCGAGATGTCCGGTGGCACGATCATCAACAACCTGGTAACCGGCTTTGGCAGGGATACGATCACCCTCTTGGGCGGCTCTGTGGGCGGCAATGTCAGCGTCAGCGGCGGCGACGACCTGATCACCCTCAGCGGTGGCGATATTCGTGGTGAAGTTCGTGCCAGCGCCGGTAATGACAGCTTCAATTGGCTGAACGGTGGCTACGCCCGCAACAGTGTGTTGATGGCCGACGGCGATGATGCGGCGCGGCTGTACAACCTGAGCGAATATTACCTGAGCGCCAACCCGCTGCTTGACGGCGGCCCTGGCAATGACGTGCTGACGCTTGATAACACTGTGTCTTTGCAGCCGGGTCGCTATGGCAACTGGGAGACCGTCAACCTGAGCAACGGCTCGCAGCTGGATCTGGCCGGTAAGCTGGTCCTTGGTGACGGCGTGAGTAACACCGGCGTTCTGAACATTGATTCCAGCAGTACGCTGATCTCGACCTCGGGCAGCATTGCGCCCTTCCGCGCAGCATCCCTCGCTTCATTAGAGAATGCCGGAACGCTGGACGTGCGCGATGCAGGCAGTGCGCTCACTGGCACATTGACGGTGAACGGCAATTACACCGGCCAGAACGGGCGGCTGCTGTTGCTCTCGGCACTGGGCGATGATGCATCCGCCAGCGACCGACTGGTGGTGGCACAGGGTAGGATCAGTGGTTCTACGCGCATGATCGTCAGCAACGCGGGTGGGCTGGGCGCCCTGCCCCTTGGCAACGGCATTGAAGTGGTACAAGCCATCAACGGTGCAACCAGCGATAGCAGCGCCTTTTCGTTGCAAAGTCCGCTGTCTGCAGGCGCTTATCAGTATTACCTGTTCAAGGGCGGCGCCACTGCCGGCTCGGAGAACAGCTGGTTCCTGCGCTCTGCGGTGATTGCGCCGCCAACGCCAGCGCCGCCCCCTGTAGAGCCCCTCCCCGAACCTGCACAGCCAACTCCCCAGCCAACTCCCCAGCCGACACCTGAGCCGACTCCCGAACCTGCTCCCGAGCCGACACCAACACCGCAACCTGTGCCCGCCCCGCTCCCAAACCCTGAGCCTGCGCCGACCACCCCGGCCCCGGTCCTCCCGGCAGCCGCACTGCCAGTGCCCGCGATCGGAACACCGCCACTGCCGGAACCCGTTCGCGGAGCCTCGCCCATCGCGTTGTACCGCCCCGAGGTCGCCAACTATTCAGTGGCAGCGCCAAGCGCTGCGGTCCTGGCGCTGAGTTCGCTGGGCACCTTTCATGAGCGCCAGGGTGATCAGGCGCTACTGACTGAATACGACATGGCGCCTGCCGGATGGGCACGTGTGTTTGGCAGCGACTTCAGGCAACGCTGGTCTGGAGACGTGAGCCCAGGCCTGGACGCTTCATTCAAGGGCTACCAGATCGGCCATGATCTGTATGCCTGGCACTTGGACAACGGGCGGAGCCAGCGCGTCGGGCTGTTCGTCGCGCATAACCGTCTGGATGGCAAAGTGCAGGGTTTTGCTGAGGGTTTCAGAAACTACGAAACAGGGCACCTGAAACTGAGCGGGCAAAGCCTGGGGGCCTACTGGACGCTGACGACACCCGGTGGCGGGTACGTTGACGCAGTCGCGATGTGCACTCGCCTGGACGGCCGCAGCCGCTCCGTCAGGGGCACAGGTGTCGACATTGAAGGCCATGTGATGAGCCTGTCTGCAGAGGCCGGGTATCCGCTGCCACTCTCACAGCGCTGGGTTGCAGAGCCTCAGCTACAGATCATCTACCAACGCATAGACCTTCAGGATCAGCATGACGGCATTGCCCATCTCGGATTCGACAGTCAGTCTTACACCACAGGGCGCATCGGCATACGTTTCAAGGGGCGCTATCAATTCAGTAGCGTACCGATAGCGCCTTATCTGCGAGCCAACCTCTGGCACACCAAAGACGGCCATGACACGCTGACATTCGATCATGCAGAGCAGATAAGAACCGAGCATCGATCAACGACGGGCAGTATCGGCGCCGGGATGATAGCGACATTGAGCAGCAAGGCCAGTCTGCACTGGAGCGCTGATTACCTTGTTGATCTGGGCGAACAAGGAACGGAGGGAGTAAACACCAGCCTGGGTTTCAGGCTGGTGTGGTAATGCGACCGTCAGCGCGGGGATGCGCCCTGGTCAGTCTTTCTTCGGTTTGAGGATAAGCACGGCAAGCGGCGGCAGGTTCAGTTTCAGTGAAGCCTCCATCCCATGTGCTGGCTCGTCTTCGGTGTTCACTTCCCCACCATTGCCCATGTTAGAACCTGCGTAGGTTTCCGCGTCGCTGTTCAGCAACTCAGTCCATGCACCTGATACCGGCGCGCCGACACGATAATCCAGGCGCGGCACTGGCGTCATGTTGGCCACCACCAGCAGCGGCTCGCCATCATTGCTCCAGCGCAGGTAGGCAAACACGCTATTGGCCTGGTCGTCGCCGATCAGCCACTGGAAGCCCGCTGGATCAGCATCGCGCTGGTACAACGCCTTTTCCTGACGATAGATTCGGTTCAGGTCACTGACCAGCTTCTTCACGCCAATATGTTCAGCGTATTTCATCAAGTACCAGTCCAGTTCACGGTCGTGATTCCACTCACGCCACTGACCGAATTCACAGCCCATGAACAGCAGTTTCTTGCCCGGGTGCGTCCACATGAACGACAGATAAGCGCGCAGGTTGGCGAACTTCTGCCAGTGGTCACCCGGCATCTTGTCGATCAGCGAATGTTTGCCGTGTACCACTTCGTCATGGGAAATAGGCAGTACGAAGCGCTCTGACCACGCGTACACCAGGCTGAAGCTCAGCTTGCCGTGGTGGTGTCCGCGATTGATCGGGTCCTCCTCCATGTACTGCAGCGAATCATGCATCCAGCCCATGTTCCACTTGTAGTTGAAGCCCAGCCCACCCTGCTGGGTCGGCTCGCTGACACCCGGCCACGCGGTCGACTCTTCCGCAATCACCATGGTCCCTGGGGCTTCCAGCGCAACTACGTCGTTCAAATGACGCAGAAAGTCGATTGCCTCGAGGTTTTCGCGTCCGCCAAAGCGATTTGGCACCCATTCGCCTGCATTACGCGAATAGTCGCGGTACAGCATTGACGCCACCGCATCCACGCGCAGACCGTCAATGTGATAATGCTTGAGCCAGTGCAACGCCGAGGCCAGCATGAAGCCGTGAACTTCGGTGCGCCCCAGGTTGTAGATCAGCGTGTTCCAGTCCTGATGGAAGCCTTCCTTGGGGTCGGCGTACTCGTACAGAGCGGTGCCGTCGAACTGCGCCAGGCCGTGGGTATCGGTCGGGAAATGCGCAGGCACCCAGTCAAGAATCACGCCGATTTCAGCCCGATGACAGGCGTCGACGAACGCAGCGAAATCTTCTGGCGAACCGTAGCGAGCAGTCGGTGCAAACTGGGCCAGCAACTGATAGCCCCATGACCCCCCGAACGGGTGCTCCATGATCGGCATCAGCTCAATGTGGGTGAAGCCGAGTTCCTTCACATAGGGAATCAAGCGGTCAGCCAGCTCGCGCCAGTTGTACTGTCGCCATTGACCGTCTTCGTGCTGCTCCATCTGCCACGAGCCTGCGTGCAGTTCGTAGATCGACAGCGGCGCGGCAACATCGTGGCGGCCTGTCCGTGTTTGCAGCCATTCCTGGTCGTTCCACTCGAATTGCAGTGGCGCAGAGACCTTTGACGCGGTGTCGGGCGGCAGCGTAGTGGCCAGAGCCATAGGGTCGCTTTTCAGCGGCAGAATCCCGTGGGCACCGAGGATCTCGTATTTGTAGACTTCACCGGGCTGCAGACGCGGAACGAAAATCTCCCATACGCCGGTCGGGTGACGCAGGCGCATCGGGTGACGACGACCATCCCAGCTGTTGAAACTGCCGACCACCGACACATGGCGGGCATTCGGCGCCCAGACCGCAAAGCGCACACCGTCGACGCCATCGACGTTGGTCACTTGCGCGCCCAGGCAACTGCTCAGGTCGCGGTGGTTGCCTTCGGCAAACAGATAAAGGTCCATCTCGCCCAGCAGCGGACCGAAGCTGTAAGGGTCCTCGGTGATCTGCTCGCCGCCAGCCCATTGGATTTTCAGCAGGTAAGGCTGTGGCTGTTCGAGATGACCGACGAAAAACCCCGGCACCTCGCTCATTTCCATCTCGCCCAGCTCGCGACCATCATCTTTGGCCAGCAGACGCACGCTCAACGCAGCGGGCAGATAGGCACGAACGTATTGCCCGCTGCCGCCGTCACCGTGCGGACCCAGGATCGAGAAAGGATCACGGTGTTCCGCGCGGATCAGCGCGTCGAGGTCCGCAGCAGCGGGAATCGCGCGGCGGCCTGTGCCGGTTTTGTGAGGCGCATTCATATTGGCTCTCCATCAGACGGTTGCAGCAACCCACGCAAGCCTTGCAAGGGAACGGCCAACCAGGCTGGACGATTCTCGGCTTCGTAGATCACTTCATAAGCAGCTTTTTCAAGGGTGAACAATTCCAGTGCGGCGTCCTCCCCTTTTGCATCTTTCCAGGCATGAGCCATTCCGCTCGTTGCCGAGCGATAACCTTCGATAAAGGCTTCCCGCGCCTGCGCCAGGTAGGTCTCGGCGACACGTTTGCGAGCACCGGCAGCCTCAGGCGAGGTATCGACGCTTTGTGCGCTGCGTACTGCCATGGCGGCAGCGTAGTCAAACGAGCGCAAAACACCGCTGACATCCTTGAACGGGCTGTGCTTGGCACGGCGTTCTTCAAGTGCGCGGGCCGGTTCACCCTCGAAATCGATCAGGTAGGCATCGCCTTTGACCACCAGCACTTGCCCGAGGTGCAAGTCACCATGCACGCGAATCCGCAGGCCACCTGCCGAGCGCTTGGCCAGACCTTCGACGCGCTGACGAATCTGCTTGCGCTGTGCAAGCAAATCGCTGACCAGTTGCTGATCGTCCTGTTCCAGATCGCCCTTGCGCTGCTCAAGCAGTTGCAAGGCGCGCTCAAGCTGAGCATTGACGCTGGTTCCGGAGGCCTTGCTGTCCTGACTGCTGGTGACTTCAACAGCGAAGTCTGCATTGTCGGTAGGCGACGCCAGAATCTGGTGCATTTCACCGAGACGCTGACCAAGGCTACGCGAAAAGTCCGCCAGCTCCAGCAACGCATTGTAATGCTGTTCCTGGCCGGAAACGCCATGCGCCAACTCATCGCGTACTGCGCGTTCCAGATTGTTCTGTGTCCACTCCCAAGCGTCACCCTGATTGCTCAGGTAGCCTTGGGCAATCATCAGCAGATTCGGTTTTCCGTCGTTGCCGACACGCACCACAGAGCCAAGCAACGGCGAGATATTCTTGAAGCCAGCGTTGGTCAGGAAAGCACCCATTTCCAGCTCCGGGTGCGTCCCGGCACTGACTTTACGAATCAGTTTGAGCACCAGGCTGCCACCGACGACCACCGAGCTGTTCGACTGCTCGGCAGACAGGTAGCGCACTTCCGACTCTGCGGTGAGGGCGAGCGGTGCCAGCTGAGAACTTTGCTCGAAACGCAACTCGCCGTCAGCGCAGGGGATGACCGTATCCGACTGCATGCCCTGAATCACTGCACGAATGAAGGTTTCCAGAGTAAACGCATCGGTGATCAGCCCTACATCACGATTACGCCGCACTCTGGCAAGTGCCAGTTGCTGTGGCAACGCGCTGCTGATGTCGTCTTCGGCGAGCAAGCCGAATGGCAGCTGATAGCGATCGGTCTGGCCGTCTGCAGTCACTTCTATTTCGCTGAGCAACACAGGGTGCGCCTCATCGCCGAAACGCACCGCATACGCGATATTGACCTGCTCTATGTCCTTGCCCTTGCCTGCGAACCAGCGGCGTTTTGGCAAATAAACAGCCAGTGACGTTTTTTCCATGGTGCTGCGCAGCGGCTCTTCGAGCAACTCCTCAAGGCGCTTCTTGAGCACCAGGGTCGGGAAGTCCGGCATGCTCTGTGCGGGTTCAACGTGCCAACTGGGCATTTGATTCTCCGAAGCCAGTAAAAACCAGTAAAAACCATACGGCGGGAGCGTCAGCAAATAGCTTAACTGCCCGATAGGCGGAAATGCGCTGCCACCGAGCATTTCCACCGGCACTGTGCCTGCGTGAGCCGACAGCTCAAGCTCTGCAGCCTGAGCGGCGCTGGAAACGTTGGCAACACACAACACCACTTCGCTGTGACCATCGGGTGCCGTGTACTCGCGGGTATACGCAAGAATGCGGCGGTTCGACGGCGAGAGCATTTTCAGCGTGCCACGCCCGAATGCCTTCTGCTGTTTGCGCACCGCCAGCATGCGTCGATTCCAGTTCAGCAGCGAGTGCGGGTCACGCTCCTGAATTTCGACGTTGACCGACTGAAAGCCGTACATCGGGTCCATGATCGGCGGCAATACCAGGCTGGCCGGATCTGCACGCGAAAAGCCGCCGTTGCGGTCGATCGACCACTGCATCGGCGTACGCACACCATCCCGGTCGCCTAGATAGATGTTGTCGCCCATGCCGATCTCATCACCGTAATACAACGTCGGCGTGCCGGGCATCGACAACAGCATGCTGTTCAACAGTTCGACCCGGCGGCGGTCCCGATCAACCAGTGGTGCCAGGCGTCGACGAATACCCAGGTTGATCCGCGCGCGGCGGTCAGCGGCATAGTAATTCCAGAGGTAATCACGCTCACGATCCGTCACCATTTCCAAGGTCAGTTCGTCGTGGTTGCGGAGGAAAATCGCCCACTGGCAATTATCCGGAATTTCCGGTGTCTGGCGCAGAATATCGGTGATCGGAAAGCGGTCTTCCTGCGCCAGCGCCATGTACATGCGCGGCATCAGCGGGAAGTGAAACGCCATGTGACATTCGTCGCCATCCGGCCCCTTGCTGTCGCCGAAATACAGCTGGGTGTCTTCCGGCCATTGATTGGCCTCGGCCAGCAGCATGCGGTCCGGGTAGTTCGCATCGATCTCGGCGCGAATACGCTTGAGCACCTGATGGGTTTCCGGAAGGTTCTCGTTATTGGTGCCATCGCGTTCGATCAGGTATGGGATAGCGTCCAGACGCAAACCGTCAATGCCCAGGTCCAGCCAGAAGCGCATGACTTCAAGCACCGCATCAAGTACGTGCGGGTTATCGAAGTTCAGGTCTGGTTGGTGGGAGTAAAAACGGTGCCAGAAGTATTGCTCGGCGACCGGGTCCCAGGTCCAGTTGGACGTTTCTGTGTCGAGAAAAATGATCCGCGTGCCGTCGTACTTCTGGTCGGTGTCCGACCAGACATAGAAATCCCGTGCCTTTGAGCCGGGCTTGGCATGACGCGCTTTCTGAAACCACGGGTGCTGGTCGGACGTATGGTTGATAACCAGCTCACTGATCACCCGCAGGCCACGCTTGTGCGCCTGAGCAATGAAGCGCTTGGCATCGGCCATGGTGCCGTAATCGCTATGCACATCGCGGTATTCGGAAATATCGTAGCCATCGTCCCGGCGCGGCGACGGGTAGAACGGCAGCAACCAGATGGTGTTGACCCCCAGCGCGGCAATGTAGTCGAGCTTTTCGATCAAGCCCGCGAAATCGCCGATCCCGTCGTTATTGGAATCGAAGAACGATTTCACATGAACCTGGTAAATCACCGCATCCTTGTACCAGAGCGGGTCTTTGATGAATGTCGCGTCACCGGGCTTCTTGGCCATTACTGACTCCTTGGGAGTGTTATTGCGCAGCCTGGATGCGCCAGATTCCAAACGGTTGTGATGGATCAAGACGCGTGTGCTGATACTTGCCGTACCAGGTCCAGCGGTGTCCGGTCATCAGGTCTTCACCCGACGTCGCCGCGTCATCCGGCAGGCCCATTTCCCACAGCGGCAGCTCGAAATCTGCTTCCTGTGCGTTGAAGGGGTCAAGGTTGACGGCAATCAGAATGAAGTTGCTGCCATCCGCCGAACGCTTGCCGAAGTACAGAATGTTGTCATTCCACGCGTTATACAGTTTCAAGCCCAAGTGCGTTTGCAGCGCGGGGTTCTGCCTGCGAATGCGGTTGAGCTGGGCGATCTCGGCAATGATGTTGCCCGGTGCGGCATAGTCCCGAACGCGAATCTCGTACTTTTCCGAGTCCAGATACTCTTCCTTGCCGGGAATCGGTGCCGCTTCACACAACTCAAACCCCGAATACATGCCCCACAGCCCGGAGCCCATGGTGGCCAGCGCTGCACGGATCAGAAATCCAGGACGGCCAGACTCGTGCAGGAAGCGCGGGTTGATATCAGGTGTGTTGACGAAAAAGTTCGGGCGATAGCAGTCACGCCAAGGCACTTCGTTGAGCTGGGTGAAATACTCGGACAGCTCTGCCTTGGTGTTGCGCCAGGTGAAATACGTGTAACTCTGGCTGTAACCGACCTTGCCCAGTCGCGCCATCATGGCAGGCTTGGTGAACGCTTCGGCAAGGAACATGACCTCAGGATGCTGATTGCGCACCTCGCCGATAATCCACTGCCAGAAAGGCAGCGGCTTGGTGTGCGGATTATCGACGCGGAAAATCTTCACGCCTTCATTCACCCAGCCCAGAACGATGTCACGCAATTCCAGCCACAGACCAGGAATGGCATCAGGCGCGTAGAAATCGACGTTGACGATGTCCTGATACTTCTTCGGCGGGTTTTCCGCATAGCGGATCGTGCCGTCCGGACGCCATGAGAACCAGCCCGGATGCTGCTTGAGCCAAGGGTGGTCCTGCGAACATTGAATGGCGAAGTCCAGTGCGATTTCCAGCCCGTGATCGGCCGCAGCCTTCACCAGGTTACGGAAGTCTTCACGGCTGCCCAACTGCGGGTGAATGGCTTCATGACCGCCATCCTCGCTGCCAATTGCGTACGGGCTGCCCGGATCATCCGGCCCTGCGGTAAGAGAGTTGTTCGGTCCCTTGCGATGGGCACGGCCGATCGGGTGAATCGGCGGAAAGTACAATACGTCGAAACCCATGTCGCGGATGATCGGCAAACGCGAATGGACATCGTTGAAGGTGCCGTGGCGCGCAGGGTCATCAGTGATCGAGCGAGGAAACAGCTCGTACCAGCTGGCGAACTGCGCCAGCTCACGCTCGACATCCAGCGGAAATTCAACGCTACGACTCAGGAAGGCCTGATTATCAGCCAGCTTCATCAGGTTTGCGGTTTCGCTGTGCAACAGCAACGCGACTTTCTCGTCTTTATCGCCCTGCTCCAGCTGACCTAGCAGGCTTTCAATCTGCTGGCGCTGATCGTGCTGGCTGCGCTCAGCGGCATGCACCAGATGAATGCGCCCCTCTTCCAGTTCCAGGTCGACAGGCACACCAGCGCCGAACTTCTTGTCCAGTTCGTAACGATAGCTGCCGAACTGATCGATCCAGGCTTCAAGGCGAAACACATAGCGACTGACCAAAGTCGGGGTGAACTCACCGACCCAGCTGTCATTGCCCAGTTCGTGCATTGGCGCGCTATGCCAGGTGTCCTCATCGGCAGCACGCCAGCGAATATTGACCGCCATTTTGTCGTGCCCGTCGGCGTAGACCTTGCTGGTCACGGTGACCGGTTGCCCGATGATCGCCTTGGCCGCAAACAGGCCACCGTCGATCACTGGCAGCGTGTCTTCGATCACGATGCGGGGCAATTGCAGCGCCTGGGTCAGTGACAAGGGTTGGGTTGGGTGCGGTACATCGGTGGCCAGGGAATCCGGACCATATGGCTGTTCACTCATCGAGCATCACTCCTCACGCCCCAGGGACGCTCCTGTGCATTCCATGCAATGGAAAAATTGACGGTATGGCAGCGGACAATCGCGAAATGCAGAAGACTCGTCGAATTCAGCTGCCTAGGTTCCGAGCGGTCAACGAAGGTAAAGTTCAAAGGTTTTGAGGTTGTCAGGTGGGCGCATTGAACATGAGCCAAAGGCAGGGCAGAACAATCGGGCAAGGGTGATCCGGTTAAAATCAATTGAATCATCAATCAAGCCGGGGGGTCGTAAAAAGGGTCAACAAGGAGGCTGCAACCATGACTCTACCCAATCCAGTAGAAGTACCTGATCCAAACATCGACGACCCCGTTCTGCCCGAGCCAGTACCCGAGCAGGAGCCCCCCCCCCTCACCGCCTCTACCCGATCAAACACCGGTAGGCGACCCGCCCGCCAATGCGCCACCTGTAACGGTGTGACGAGTCAGTAAGCGGTATCTGAAGGCGCTTGCCAGACCATGCACGCCTTCAGCGCCCGCCCGCCAGATCGATGAACGTTCCTGTGGCATACGACGCATTGTCCGACAGCAGCCAGAGAATGGCCTCGGCCACTTCCTCCGCCGTCCCCCCACGGCCCATGGGCAGTGCGCCCTCGAGTTTGCTGACGCGGAACGGATCGCCGCTCAGGGCGTGAAAGTCGGTGAAGATGAACCCCGGCCGCACCGCGTTGACGCGAATGTTCTCCCCGGCCACTTCCCTGGAAAGTCCGATGGTGAACGTGTCCAGCGCGCCTTTCGAAGCGGCGTAATCCACATATTCGCCCGCCGAGCCCAGGCGGGCCGCGAGCGAGGATACGTTGACGATACTGCCACCGTGCCCGCCGTGACTCGGCAGCATGCGTAACAAGGCATGTTTGCTGCACAGCATCGGTCCGACCACGTTGGTCATCATCATTTTGAGCATTCGGAATTCGGACATGTCCTCGACTCTTGAAGCCTGAGCGAGCGTGCCTGCATTGTTGACCAGATGGGTAACGCGGCCGAGTTCCGAATCGACCCTGGAGAACAGGCGCATGATCTCGTCTTCGTTGCTGACGTCCGCCTGCAAGGTGATCGCCTGAGCACCCAGGGCCCTGACCTGCCCTGCCGTCTTTTCGGCTGCGGCATGGTCAGACAGATAATTGATACAGATCCGATAGCCCTGTACAGCGGCCAGACGCGCAGTGGCTGCGCCGATTCCGCGCGAGCCACCGGTAATAATGAGGACTTTTTCCATGATTTTTCTCAGAAGCCAGCATCAAGGCGCAGCTAACACCCGCAGGTTAGCCAGACGTTTCTGATCGTGCCAGCCTTTGCCGTCCAGCGCCATCCATGCGCTTCAGAAAGCCGGTTGCCCAACATCGGGCACGTCGACTGCCGCTTTCGCCTCGGCGGCGCGAATTTCGTCGAGAAATTGCTCAGCCGGCAAAGGATAACCGAGCAGGAAGCCTTGCAGGGAGTGACATCCCAAGTGCGTCAGGAAGCGCTTCTGAACCGCTGTTTCTACGCCTTCGGCGACGATCCGCAGGTTCAACGCCTGCCCTACCGCAACGATGGCCGACACGATGGCGGCATCGTCGGTGTCATGCTCAAGGTCACGCACAAAACCTCGATCAATCTTGATTTCATTGGCGGGCAGGCGCTTCAGGTACATCAGGCTGGAGTAACCGGTGCCAAAATCGTCAATCGATAGATCCACGCCCATTTCCGACAGCCTTTGCAACACCGCCAGGCTGGCATCGGCGTCATGCATGGCCGTAGTCTCGGTGATTTCCAGGGTCAGGCAGTTGGCCGGGAGCTGATGTCTGGCCAGGGTATCCGCCACCGCAGTGACCAGCCCGGCATGACAGAACTGCAACGCTGACAGGTTCACCGCAATGCGCCAGTGCGCGTAGCCCTGGGTGTACCACTCACGCATCTGTCGGCAAGCCTCATCCAGTACCCACTCGCCGATCTGAATGATCAGGCCGGTTTTCTCTGCCATGGCGATGAACTGATCGGGGCCCATAACGCCTTGTTCCGGATGGTTCCAGCGTAATAGCGCTTCTGCGCCCAGGGGCAGTCCGGTCAAAGCGTCGAACTTGGGCTGGTAATAGATACAGAACTGCCTGTGCTTGATCGCCTTACGCAAGTCCTGAGACATCTGCAGCTGATTGCGTGCGTTGCTGTTCATCGAGGCATCGAAAAAGCTGTAGCCGTTCTTGCCGGCCGCTTTGGTGTGATACATGGCGGCATCGGCGTTGATCAGAAGTTCGTGCTGGGTATTGCCATTGCCCGGGTACATGCAGATGCCGATGCTCAGCGAGATCTGCAATTGATGCTCGCCGATGGTAAACGGATTGCCTATTTCATTGACCTGACGCGTTGCGACAGCCAACGCATCCTGCGGGTCATGCAGTTCGACCAGCAGCACGAATTCATCACCACCGATCCTTGCCAGCGTGTCGTGCCGGTGCAGGTTGTTACGAAGACGCAAAGCGACCTGCCGCAACAGCAAGTCCCCGGTATGGTGGCCGAATGCGTCATTCACCGGTTTGAAACCATCCAGGTCCATGAACATCAACGCAAAGCAGCCGCCGCTTTCGCTGACTTTCTTCATCGCCTGCTCGATGCGATCCGTCAACAACACACGATTCGGCAGCCCGGTGAGGTTGTCATGCAGAGCCAGGTGGGTAAGCTCCTGATTGGCTTCAGTCAGGGAATTGGCCAGGACAGCGGTACGTGTCTCGAGGTGGGAGTCGAGAATACAACTGAACAGCGCGATACCCAGTATCGAAAGACTGGCGACCAGAACAATCCTGTCCAGTCCATTGCTGCTCAATCCATCGGGCAACGCACCACAAAAGCTGCCATCGGCAAAGGTGGCCGCCGCCATGCCGGTGTAATGCATACCGATGATGGCCGTTCCCAGCAGAATTGCCGCTACCGCACGCATCAGGTATATCCTGGGCCTTTGCTGGCGAAGACGAAACGCTATCCATAACGCCGCCGCAGAGGCGGCAATGCTGATCGCCAGGGAAAGCGCAAACAACCAGGGCGTGTATTCGATGCCGGGTTGCATGCGCATTGCCGCCATGCCGGTGTAATGCGTGGCGCTGATGCCAAGCCCCAGCAACAACCCACCCAGGCCAATCTGCGCGGCGGATAATAGCGGCCGGGCGGCCAGCCACAGCGCGAAACCGGAAGACAGTATTGCGATCAGCAAGGACAACAGTGCCAACGGCACATCATAGCCAACGTCGATAGGCAGGACGAATGCCAGCATACCGATGAAGTGCGTCGACCAACTGCCAACGCCCATTGCGAAAGCACCTCCCGCAATCCATACATAAACGGCGCGGCCCCTGGCCGAAATAATACGGCCAACCAGATCGAGAGCAGTGTACGCAGCAACAATTGCGACGAGAACGGAGACCACGACGAGCGACGGGGTGTAGCTGCCAATCAACATAAACGCACCTGGAGCCCAATGAGCGCGTCCATGCCGATACTGCGGGGGATGATTGTACGCAATAGCTGCCAAATGTCGCGGTATCTGGTCGAAAAGATGGCAACCAGCTATTGATTTTTCATTTATCACGAACAGTTCAAGAAAAACCGCCTTTGCTCCGTGAAGCACTCACTCCCTGAGGGTCAAACCTGTTTCGGCATTCCAGCCGCCACCCAATGCGGCAATCAACTGAACGCTGGCAATCAAGCGACTTTGCAGAACGTTCAGCACACTGCGTTCATTGCTCAAAGCAGTGGCCTGTACGTTGACGACGTCAAGATAACCGATCAGCCCGGCCTTGTACTGGTTGTTGGTCAGGCGCAACGAGTCGCGAGCCGATACCAGCGCTTCCTGGCGCACGGCGGCCTCCTGCTCGTAGACTTTGAGTTGAACGAGGTAATTTTCGACTTCCTGAAAACCATTCAGCACGGTCTGCCGGTACTGGGCGACAGTCTGGTCGTACACGGCCTCGGTACGATCAACTTCCGCCGTCCGCCTGCCACCGTCGAACAACGTCAACGCCAGTTGCGGCCCTACCGACCAGAAGCGGTTGGGCAGGCTGATCCAGTTGGCGAACGTACTGCTGCTGTAACCGCCGCTCATGCTCAGCGTGAAGTCTGGGTAGTAAGCGGCCTTGGCGACGCCGATGTTGGCATTGGCGGCCATGACCGAGCGTTCGGCCGCGGCAATGTCCGGTCGGCGTTCAAGCAACTGTGACGGCAGCCCTGGCGGGATCTGCGGCAATTGCGGAATCGAAGTGCTGGCCGGCAGATTGAAGTCAGCGGGCGCCATCCCCATCAGCACGGCAATGGCGTTCTCGAATTGTGCACGCTGCCAGGCCAGATCGATCAAGTCGGCCTGAGTACTTTTCAACTGTGTCAGCGCCTGGGCGACAGCGTCACTTCCTGAAATACCGGCGCGGTATTGATTCCGGGTGAGGGTCAGGGAGCGCTGATAGGTGTCCACAGTGGATTCCAGCAGGCGTTTCTGTTCGTCAATGACCCGCAATTGCAGATAATTCTGCACCAGCTCCGATTGCAGGCTGAGGCGCATCGCTGACAGGTCCGCAAGACTTGCCTGCGCACTGGCGGTGTCAGCCTCCAGCCCACGGCGCAACTTGCCCCACACATCGGCTTCCCAACTGACGCCCAGTTGAGCGTTGTAACTGTTGCGAATTCCCGAGGCGCCGGTATTCGTACCGGTATTGGATGTGCCTGTGCCCTGCCCCGAGCGGGTCTTGCCGGTGGTCAGATCCAGTGTCGGCAGAAATGCGCCTCTGGAGCTACGCACCAGTGCTTGTGCCTGCCGGTACTGCGCATCGTACTGGGCGACGGTCTGGTTGGAGGTGTTGAGCCGTTCGACCAGCGAGTTCAGTTGCGGATCCCTGTACACCTCCCACCATGCACCTTTGGCCATCGCGTCACCGGGTGTGGCTGCACGCCAGCCTTCGGCGGCCTTGAACTGCGCAGGCGCGGCCATCGACGGCGCCTGGTAATCAGGACCAACAGCACAAGCGCTGAGCAGCACAACGCAGAGCCCCAGCGCGAGTGGACGAATCAGCCCTGTCGGGCGGGATATAAAGGCCAGGCGTTCGGTCATAGCGGGGTTTCCAGAGCAGCATCGGTACGCACGCCACGCCATTTATTGTAACGGTGGCGCAGACGGTCGAGATAAAGGTAAACCACCGGGGTGGTGTAGAGAGTCAGGACCTGGCTGAAGATCAGTCCACCAATAATGGTCAGGCCCAGCGGTTTGCGCATTTCAGCGCCTTCCGCAGTACTCAGCAGCAACGGCAATGCACCCAGAATGGCGGCCATTGTGGTCATCAGAATGGGTCGTAGGCGTTGCAGACAAGCGCTGCGGATCGACTCTTGTGGCGTCATTCCCTGATCACGCTCAAGGTGCAGGGCCAGGTCGATCATCATGATTGCGTTTTTCTTCACCACGCCAATCAGCAGGAACAGCCCTAACAGGGAGATCAGGCTGAATTCGCTGCCCAACACGTAGATCGTCAGCAATGCGCCCACACCGGCCGATGGCAGCGTCGAGAGGATCGTCAATGGATGGATGTAGCTTTCATAAAGAATCCCCAGCACCAGATACACCGCCAGCAACGCACCGAGAATCATCCAGGGCTGGCTTTTCTGGGTCGAGGCGAAGGCGTTGGCGGTCCCGGCCATCTTGGAAATGATGTCGGACGGCAGTCCGATGGCGGCAATTGCGCGCTCGATAGCCACCGTCGCCTTGTCGAGGCTGGCACCTTCGGCCAGATCAAAGGAAATGTTTTCGGCAGCGAACTGACCGTCATGCGAAACCCGATCATTCGCCAGACTGCGCTCGTAATGAGCAATGCTCGACAGCGGCACGCGCTGCCCGTCGGCAGTAATCACCTGAACCTGCTCCAGCGTCGCCGGGTCCTGAGCGTATTTGGGATTGACCTCCATCACCACCTTGTACTGGTTGAGGCTGTCATAGATGGTCGAGACCTGACGCTGGCTGTAGGCATTGTTGAGCACCGCCGTGACCATGTTCATATCGATGCCCAGCCGTTTGGCCGTATCACGATTGACCACCAGGGTCACTTGCTGCGCCCCGCGCCCTTCCCTGGCGTCGATAGCCGTCAGCTCCGGAATCGATTTGAGCGCCGCAACGATCTTCGGATACCACAGCCGCAGGCTGCTCAGGTCTGCACTTTGCACAATGTACTGATACTGCGAACTGGTCTGCTCGCGACCACCCCCCAGTTGCAGGTCCTGATCAGGCGCCAGGAATAGTCTGCCACCGGGCACATGCGGCATGTTCTTGCGCAGGCGCTCGACCACTTTTTCGGCAGACAGCTCGCGCTCGGCAATCGGCTTGAGGCGTACGATCATGAAGGCGTTATTGGTGCCACCGCTACCGCCGATAAAACCGGCAACGCTCTCCACCGCAGGGTCTGCCAGAATCGAACGGCGAAAGATTTCCATTTTCGGCTGCATGACCGAGAACGAAAGACCGTCGTCACCGCGTACAAAACCCATCAGTTGCCCGGTGTCCTGCTGTGGCAGAAAGGTCTTGGGCACCACCACATACAGCGCGACATTCACCACAACGGTAATCAGCAGGCTGAGCAGTGTCAGCCTGCGATGCCGCATGACCCAGCCGAGCGAGCGGTCATAGCCGGCGACCATGCGGTCGTTGACCCGCTCGCTCCAGCGCTGAAAGGCATTGTCCTTGCCCGAATCGTGGGGTTTGAGCCAGCGCGCGCACAACATCGGCGTCAGGGTCAGGGATACGATCAGCGAGACGACGATCGACACCGACAAGGTAATGGAAAACTCGCGAAACAGACTTTCGACCAGCCCACCCATGAACAGAATGGAAATGAACACCGCCACCAGCGAGACGTTTATCGACAGCAAGGTGAAACCCACCTCTTTGGCCCCCAGAAAGGCCGCTTTCATGGGGTCGAGACCGTTGTGAATGTGCCGGGAAATGTTTTCCAGCACCACGATTGCATCGTCCACCACCAGTCCGGTGGCGAGGATCAAAGCCATCAACGACAGATTGTTCAGGGAAAAACCGAGCAGGTGCATGATCGCAAAGGTGCCTACCAGCGATACCGGAACCGCCAGAGTGGGGATCAGCGATGCGCGAAAACTGCCGAGAAACAGAAATACCACCATCACCACCAGAACCACGGCAATCAGCAGGGTCATCTCTGCCTCGTGAAGCGTCGCCTTGATCACCGGCGAGCGATCCATCGCGACGTTGAGGCTCACGCTGGCAGGCAGCACGGCCCGCAGGGCTGGCATTTGCGCCTTGATCTGCGCCACGGTTTCAATGATGTTGGCACCCGCCTGGCGGTTGACGACCAGTAACACCGCCCGGTCATTGTTATAAAACCCGCTGTTGTAGCGATCTTCCACGGCATCGCTGACTTTCGCGACGTCCTTGAGGCGCAAGGTCGCCCCATCCTTGTAGCGAATGATCAGCGGCGCATAGTCCTTTGCGGTTTCCAGCTGGTCGTTGGCCTGAACCTGCCAGTTATGCTGATCATCCTCCACAAAACCCTTTGGCCGCCGCACGTTCGCACCGGTAATCGCGGTGCGCACGTCGTCAAGCGATACGCCGTACTGGGAGAGCATCTGTGGCTCCAGCTCGATACGAACCGCTGGCAGCGAACTGCCGCCGATCTGCACTTCGCCGACCCCGGAAACCTGCGACAGGCTCTGTGACAGGATGGTGGATGCCAGGTCGTAAAGCTGACCTTTTTCCAGCACCGTCGACGTCATAGACAGGACCATGATCGGCGCCTGGGACGGGTTGACCTTCTTGTAGGTCGGCATGCTGCGCATACCGCTGGGCAGCAGGTTGCGCGAAGCATTGATTGCCGCCTGCACTTCCCGCGCCGCACCATTGATGTCGCGATTGAGATCGAACTGCAGGATGATCCGTGTCGTGCCCTGGCTTGAATTGCTGGTCATGGTATTGACCCCGGCAATACTGCCCAGCGAACGCTCCAGCGGAGTGGCCACAGTGGAGGCCATCACCTCGGGGCTGGCACCCGCCAGACTGGCGGACACCACAATTACCGGGAAGTCCATGTTCGGCAACGGCGCGACCGGCAACAAGCGGAAGCTGACCGCGCCCAGCAGCAGGATCGCCAGGCTCAGCAGTACGGTCGCAACCGGGCGACGGATAAACGGCGCTGACAGGTTCATGCGTCAGCCCGTTCCAGCCGGTCCGGGTCGGCAGGCCTGCGACTCCAGCGACGGCCAAGCCGGTCGAAATACAGATAGATGACCGGCGTGGTAAACAGCGTCAGTACCTGGCTGACGAGCAGACCGCCGACCATCACCAGCCCCAGTGGCTGGCGCAACTCTGCGCCGGAGCCGCTGGCAAGCATCAACGGAATGGCGCCGAACAATGCTGCCAGGGTGGTCATGAGAATCGGCCGGAAACGCAGCAGCGCCGCTTCGTAGATCGCCGTTTCCGGTGCAACACCCCGGTTGCGCTCTGCGTCGAGCGCGAAGTCGATCATCATGATCGCGTTCTTCTTGACGATGCCGATCAGCAAAATGATACCGATGATCGCGATCATCCCCAGGTCATTGCCGCTGATCAGCAAGGCCAGCAAGGCACCCACTGCTGCCGACGGCAGTGTCGAGAGGATGGTGATCGGGTGGATATAGCTCTCGTAGAGCACGCCCAGCACGATGTACATGGTCACTACAGCCGCCAGAATCAGCAGCAACGTGCTCGACAACGATGCCTGAAATGCCTCGGCAGCGCCCTGAAACTGGGTCTGCACACCAATCGGCATGCCGATGTCGTGCTCAACCTGTTCGATGACCTGCACGGCCTTGCCCAATGCAACGCCGGGCGCAAGGTTGAACGACATCATCACTGCGGGAAACTGCCCGAGGTGAGCGATGGCCAACTGTGCCTGACGCTGCTCGACGCGTGCCAGGCTCGACAGTTTTACCTGTGCGCCATCGGTGGTCTTGACGTGTATCTGCTCAAGTGCGGCTGGGCCGAGCTCACTGCCCGACGCGGCTTGCAGCACCACGCGGTACTGGCTGGCCTGGGTATAGATGGTGGAAATCTGTCGCTGACCGAATGCGTCGTACAGCGCATCGGTAATATTCGCAACGGTGACCCCTACCCGACTGGCCGCATCACGATCGATGCTCAGATATACCTGCAGGCCCTTGTCCTGCAGGTCGCTGGCCACATCCGTCAGTTCGGACCGTTTGCTGAGCGCCTCGACCAGCCTTTCGCTCCACAGCGTCAGCAGCTCGGCGTCGGGCGATGACATGCTGAACTGATACTGAGTACGACTGACCCGGTCTTCAATGGTCAGGTCCTGCACCGGCTGCATGAACAGACGAATGTCAGAAAGCTTGTCTACCTCTGGCTGCAGGCGCTGGATCACCTCGGATGCGGTGAGGTCACGCTCTGAGTGGGGCTTGAGGTTGATCAGCAGACGCCCGCTGTTGAGCGTTGCGTTATCACCGTCAACACCAATGTAGGAAGACAGACTGACCACCGCAGGGTCCTTGAGAATGATGTCAGCCAGCGCCTGCTGACGCTGGCTCATGGCAGCAAAGGAGACCGACTGTGGCGCTTCCGAAATACCCTGGATCACGCCGGTGTCCTGCACCGGAAAAAAGCCCTTGGGCACAACGATGTACAGCAGCACAGTCAGTGCCAGAGTGGCCAATGCCGCCAACAGGGTCAGTGGTTGATGCCTGAGCACCCAGCGCAATCCGCCCGCGTAGATATCGATCAGCCAGTCGATCCAGGCACCGCTGGCACGATAGAAACGGCTCTGCTCTTCTTCCTTTGGCTCGCGCTTGAGCAACCGCGCGCACATCATGGGCGTCAGGGTCAGCGATACCACCAGCGATATCAGGATGGCGACTGCCAGGGTTATCGCAAACTCGCGAAACAGCCGCCCGACCACATCAGCCATGAACAACAGCGGTATAAGCACTGCAATCAGCGACAGGGTCAACGAAATCAGGGTAAAACCGATCTGTTTCGCGCCCTTCAGGGCGGCCTGCAGAGGTGTTTCGCCCTCCTCGATATGCCGGGATATGTTTTCCAGCATTACGATGGCGTCATCAACAACGAAACCGGTCGCGATGGTCATGGCCATCAGCGTGAGGTTGTTGACCGAGAAGCCCGCCAGGTACATGACGCCGAAGGTGCCTACCAGTGACAGCGGGACGGCGATGGAGGGAATGATCGTCGCGCTGAAACGACGCAGGAACAGGAAGGTTACCAGCACCACCAGGATAATCGCGATCAACAGTTCGTGCTGAACATCGGTCACCGACGCGCGGATCGTCTGAGTGCGGTCCGTCAGGACCACGACGTCGAGGCCGGCCGGAAGGTTCTCGGTGATTGACGGCAGCAATGCCTTGATCCGGTCGACCACCTCGATCACGTTGGCGCCCGGCTGGCGCTGAATGTTCAGCAGCACCGCCTGACTCCGATTGGCCCAGGCCGCCAGGCGTTCGTTTTCGGCACCGTCGACGATTTCGGCCACATCCTTCAGACGCAGGGGAGCGCCATCCTTGTAGGCCAGAATAAGGTTGGCGTACTCCTCTGGAGACTTCAACTGATCGTTGGCATCCAGCATCGAAACCCGGGTTGGCCCGTCGAAGTTACCCTTGGGCTGGTTGACGTTGGACGCGCCGATCAGAGTCCGCACATCAGACAGGTTCAGGCTGTTGGCGGCCAGCGCTTCCGGATTGACCTTGATCCGCACAGCCTGACGCTGGCCGCCGGCAATGCTGACCATGCCGACACCGCTGATCTGCGAGATTTTCTGCGCCATGCGTGTATCGACCAGATCATTGAGCTTGGGCAGCAGCATGGTTTTCGAGGTAATCGCCAGGGTCAGAACCGGCGTGTCTGCCGGGTTGACCTTGTTATAGACCGGCGGTGCCGGAAGATCGGTAGGCAGAAGGTTGGTGGCCGCGTTGATCGCGGCCTGGACCTGCTGCTCAGCCACATCCATATTGATTTCGAGGCTGAAACGCAGGGTAATGACCGACGCGCCGCCCGAGCTCGTCGAGGCCATCTGGGTCAAACCGGGCATCTGCCCGAATTGACGCTCAAGAGGCGCAGTGACGGAGCTGGTCATGACCTGCGGACTGGCACCGGGATACAGCGTCATCACCCGAATGGTCGGATAGTCGACCTGAGGCAGCGCCGACACCGGCAGCAAGGTGTAGGCGATCAGACCCGCCAGGACGATTGCCAGCATACTCAGCGTGGTGGCAACCGGACGCAGGATGAACAGGCGCGACATGTTCATACGTTTGGTTTTTCCACCTTGCCGAGTGCTGCCGACTTGTCTGTCTTGCTGTCAGGCTTGCCCTGCAGCTTCTGAACCGGACCCGCCGGTACATCCTTGCTGTCGTTGACGACCTCGACTTCAGCGCCGTCGCGCAGACGGTCGGTGCCTTCTAGCACGACCCGTTCTCCGGCTGCCAGACCTTCGGTAATCACCGTCGATGTCTCGTCGCTCGGGCCGGTCTTCAACAGTTTGAGTTTGACCTTCTTGTCACCGTCCAGGACATAGACAAAGGTCCCGTCGGTGCCGAACTGCACGGCAGCCGTTGGCACCAGTGTCACCTGTTTCAACGTATCGGCGCGCAGACGCACATTGACGAACTGGTTGGGGAACAGGATCTCGTCACCGTTATCGAAACGGGCCTTGAACTTCAGTGTGCCGGTCGTCACATCGATCTGGTTATCGAGGCTGGCGAGTACACCGGAAGCCTGCATTTTCGTATCGCCCCGGTCCCAGGCTTCGACGGGCAGCTTGTCGCCGGTGCGGTAGCGGGAAATGACTTTCGACAGGTCTTTTTCCGGGAGCGTGAAGGCGACCGAAATGGGCTGGGTCTGGGTAATTACCACCAGCGCCGTGGTGTCGTTGGCGGCAACCAGGTTGCCGACGTCCAGCTGTTTGAGGCCGACACGACCTGCAATAGGCGCACGAATGCGTGTGAAGTCCAGGCTCAGCTTCGCATCAGCCACGGCCGCCTGATTGGTCTTGATCGTGCCCTTGTACTGATTGACCAGCGACTCGGCAGTGTCGAGGGTCTGTTTGGCGATGCTGTCCTCGGCAAAAAGCCCACGGTAACGCTGTACGTCGAGCTGAGCATTCTTGAGCAGCGCCTGATTGGTGGCCAGCGTACCTTCGGCCTGCTGCAACGCCACCTGATAACTGCGCGGATCGATTTCCGCCAGCAGGTCACCCGCCTTGACCATCTGCCCTTCCTGGAAATAAAGCTTGACCAGCTCTCCCGCCACCCGGCTGCGCACATTGATGGTGTTCATCGCCGTTACCGTGCCAAGCGCCTTGTAGTAGATCGGGAAATCGCCTTCGGTTGCCGGGGCTACCCGCACCGGGACAGCGACAGCCGATGCACCGAAGCCAGGACGCGCCACGCCACCTGCGCCATGCTTCTTGCTCTCGGCCCCTTTGCCGGGAGTGGAGGCAGGCCATAACCCCCAGCACAGGGCAACAATGGCCAACAGGATCAACAAACTGATCAACCAGCGACGGGATTTACGAGAGCCAGACGATTGCATGAATAAATCAACCATTACAGGTGGGGGCTTCTTCAGAAGGCTGAACAATAAGCACAGATGCGTTACAAGCAAAGCGCCTTTACCAAGCGCTTACTTTCGATAAACGTATGACGCACAAACAAAAAAACGGCCTGAGCGGATTCAGGCCGTCGAAGTGTTGCGGAAAGTTACTTAAGCACAGCCAATGCAGCGTCGTAGTCGGGTTCGTTAGCGATCTCTGTTACCAGTTCGCTGTGCAGCACTTTGTCGTTTTCGTCCAGAACAACCACCGCACGAGCGGTCAGACCTTTCAGCGGGCCGTCTGCAATTGCAACGCCGTAATGCTCGCTGAAATCGGCAGCGCGGAAAGAAGACAGGTTCTTGACGTTTTCCAGACCTTCGGAGCCGCAGAAGCGGGCCTGTGCAAACGGCAGGTCAGCAGAGATACACAGAACAACGGCATTGCCCAGCTCGTTTGCCTGGGCGTTGAATTTACGTACCGACGTTGCACAGGTCGGTGTATCGACGCTCGGAAAAATGTTCAGCACCTTGCGCTTGCCAGCGAAGTCAGCCAGGGTCTTGTCGGCAAGACCTTCACCCACCAGCGTGAAGGCAGGTGCCTTGCTGCCGACTTCAGGCAGCTTGCCATTGACTTGAACAGGGCCGCCTTTGAGGGTTACTTGAGCCATGAAACACATTCCTTTTTTGAGATGAATAAAAGAACCGGAAGTTAAACACGAAAGTGTGCCGTGTCCTATATAGGATAATTCCGAATTTTCTCAGGAAACCAGTCTGTCCCTGATATCTGGGTGGGCACATAATTCCACCAGCCAATCGACGAATACCCTGATCCGGCGTGACAACTGGCGATGAGGTGGGTAAAGCACCGTCAACGCCAGCGGCGGCGGACGATGCAACCGCAGCACCTCGACCAGTATGCCGCTGCGCAACTGTGCGGCGACATGGTAACGCGGCACTTGTATCAGGCCAAAACCCGCCTCGCAAGCCGCTACATAACCGTCGGCACTGTTGACCGAAATAGAACAGGCCAACGCTTGATCGACCTCCACGCCACCGGCCATGAACTCCAGACCATAGCGCTTGCCCGTGCTGGTCGAGAAATATTCGATTACCTGATGTTGCGCGAGGTCCGGCAGATTCAGCGGCGTACCGTATCGCTGCAGGTAATCGCGACTGGCGCAAGTGATCTGGGTCAGGCTGCCCAGCGGCCTGGCGACCAGCGTTTCGTCCAATGCTGCTCCGGCGCGCAAGACACAGTCCACGCCCTCGCGGATCAGGTCGACCGGTCTGTCGCTCATGCCGATTTCCAGCCGGATCTGCGGGTAGCGCCGGGCAAATTCAGGCAACGCGGGTATCACGATCATGCGCCCCAGGCTCACTGGCAGGTCAACACGCAGCAACCCCTTGGGCTCGGCACCTGCCGCAGAGAAGGAAGCTTCGGCGTCATCCAGATCGGCCAGCAGGCTTACGCAGCGCTGGTAGTAGGCCTTGCCGTCAGGCGTGGTGCTGACCTGACGCGTAGTGCGTTGCAAGAGCTGCACGCCCAGGTGAGCTTCCAGTTGTTTGATCAGAATCGTCACGGATGCACGGGGCATGTGCAGGCTCTCGGCCGCCCTGGCGAAACCGCCTAGCTCGACGATACGGGTGAATACGCGCATGGCGTTGAATCGATCCATGATTACCGGCAGCCTGAATAGAGAGAGCGTGTGATGGGTCACACTGTTTTAACAGGGTAAACCGGTTGAACGCAGGCCAGTGCCATTACAGCCGCTGGCCAGTATTCAGAAGTCTCTTTTATAGAAAATATCCAGCGAACTGGCAACACCGCTTGCAGCCTCAAGGTACACGCGCTTGCTGAGCAGATAGCGCAACGCAATGGTATTGGCCGGTTCAAACACGCCGACGCCATAACGCAGGCTGAGCTTCTCGGTGATCTTGCCGCTGGCAACCACATTGGTCTTGTCGCCGGTTCCCGAGGTATCCAGCTCGAAGTCCTTGATACCCAGATTGTCCGCGAGCTTGCCGGTGGTCGACGAGCTACCGGCAACGCCAAGCGCCAGTGCAGCCTGAGCGACCATGTTGTTGTCTTCGCCCGAGGTACTCAGCGGTCTGCCCATGACCAGATAGGAGAGCGCCTGCTCCTGGCTCATCGCGGGTTCGGAAAACACTTCGGTGGTGGGTTGCTCGGCACTGCCGGTCAGACGAATGCCTGCGATCACGTCATCTGTCTGGCGAATGGCCTCGATATCCAGATAGGGCTGGTCCACAGGGCCTGCAAACAGCAGGCGCGCCTTGCGGATGGTCAGCCGCTGCCCGTAGGCACGGTAACGGCCGTCGTTCAGGTTCAGCTCACCACGGGTGTCCAGGTTGTCGCCAATGTGCACCCTTCCGACCAGATTGGCAGTAAGCCCGAAACCGCTGAAGGCGAGCTTTTCCTGACCAACCTCCACATCGATATCCATGGCCACTGCCAGCGGTGGCGCGCCCTCCTCGGTCTGCTGCCCGACGATCACCGTATCGCCCGAGAGCTTGACCGTAGACGGCGGCAGCTCACGCACGGTGATCGCCCCCTTGGGCACCAGCACCTTGCCGGAAATGGCCAACCGCTCACCCTGCATGGAAATTTTCAGGTCAGGCGCTACCTCCACTTCCGCGTAGGGCTCGACATTGATCGGCAGACGCGCGCCCTTGAGGCTCACATCAACGTTCAGATTCTGCCCCCAGGCCACCTGACCGCCGATGCTCCCCTGCCCGGTGCTGCCACTTTTCCAGCCACCGGTGAGCTGTACGCTCTCCCCGGCGATCAACGCCTGCACCTTGAGGTCATGCAGTTCCATCGGCAACTCGGCACCCGCCACTTCACCGCCTTCAAGTGTCACGCTGCCGTTGACCAGAGGTGCCAGCAAGCTGCCTGACAATCGACCATTGCCGTTCAGGCGGCCATTGAGTTTCTGCACCATTGGCGCAAAGGGTCGTGCCACCGAGATGTCCAGCCCGGAGAGACCGAAATCGCCTGACAGAGGCTTGTCTTTGGCCAGCGGATCGATCTGCGCATTGACCAGCAACCGGCCCAGCTTTCCGCCTTCGAAATCCAGCCGCGTATCGATACGTCTGGGTGCCAGTGTGGTGTCGAGTTTGAGTGTCTGATACGGGAAGTCCAGCCACTGGTCATTGCTGCGCACCCGCAATGTGCCGCCTCCGGCATCAATCGTAACCTTGCCGGTGGGGCCTGCAGCCGGAAGATCAAGCTGAACGTCGGCATTCAGCGCGCCCTGCCAGGCAAAATCCTTTGGCATCCATTGCGCCAGACTGTCGAGTGGAAAATTCTTCAGCTGATAGCGCAAACGTGGCTCCGGCATCAGTCGTTGATCGCCACCGCACAGGCTGGAGGCACCGGACAGCCAGCAATGCGCACCGAAGTTCAGCCGACCGTCGGCCAGACGCTCGATCTTCGCCGGTTGCTGCAAACGCCAGTTCTGTCCGCCGCTCTGTACCGTGCCGCTGGCCAGCCGACCGCGCCAGTCGCCCTTGTCCAGGCCGCCGTCCAGTGCGATAGCAAGCTTGAGTAACGGCCCTTGCAGGTCCAGCTTCAATTGTTGCGCCTTGAGCGTACCCTGACCGTCCACCAGCAACGTCCCCAGCCCGGTGTCGCCGGCCTGAATGCCAACGCCCTTGAGGTTGATGGTCGCGCGCTGCGACTGATCCAGGCGGGCATTGAGAGTCAGGCTTTGCAGGCGATTGTCCTGCAGCGCGAGCTGACTGCCCTGCAACGCCAGTTGCCCTTGTGGTGCCTGAAGCGTTCCCGTCAGGTCGAGCCTGCCTTTGGCCTGCCCCTGCAAGCGCGGCCACAATTGAGCCAGACGCGGCAGGTCAAGGTCCAGCTGCCCTTTGAGACGTTCCTGCAAACTGCCATTACCCTGAACCCGGTTGTCACCCAATCGAATGTTCAGGTTGCTGACATTCCACTGCTGATCACGACCGTCAGCCTTGGCTTGCAGCAGCGCGGGCTGGCCACGCAGACGTCCCTTGAGGTCCAGGTCGGCAGTCAGTTCAAGCTCCTCGTTGACCCGTTGACCTTTGCTGCGCAAGGGCCCTGCCAGTGTGCCGGGCAATTCGGCAACCCAGAATGAAGGGTCCAGCGCGCTCAGATCAAGTGCAGTGTCCCAGCCGAAGCCATTGGCAAATTGCAGGTTCAGAAAACCGCTGGCCTTACCCTGCCCTGCGACCAGCTCCAGTTGCGGCAGATGGACTTCCTGCAAATTGCCGCTGAAGGGACTGATCAGCGTGAACGCACCAGCAGGTCCTTTGAGGCTGGCGTTGAAATTGCCAAGATAATTGCCGTCAGTGTAGGAAATTTCACCTTTGAAAGCGTGCAACGACACTTGCGGTTCGGACTCCAGCGGATACAGACGCTGCCAGGGGAAATCCAGCCAGTCGATGCTCGCATCAGCCGAGAAACCACTCTGCCAGTTCAACGTGCCGTTGATGGCCAGACGCTGTTGATCATTGGCGGCCAGATCAAGCGCTGCAATGGTTGCCCCGTTGGCATCCGTACGCCCCTGCAACGACAACGCCACAGGGCCTTTTTCTGCGGGCAGGCTGGCAGTGCCGTTGATCTGGTAACCCGAGTCGAGATCGCCTTCGGCAGTCAACAGCAGCTGGTCGAGTTGCAGGGTATCGGGCAATGCTGCGCTGGGTTTGAAATGTTCTGCAGTCAGTTTCAATCGTGCTGGCACATGCTCAGCCAAAGGTTGCAGCTCACCGGTCAGTTGCCCTGGTAGATAGCCGCTGCTGTCAGCCTTGAGTTGCAAGGTCTTGAGCACGTCACCTTGAATATCCAGCGCCAGCGTCCAGGGCTTACCGTCCTGTGGCGGCAGTTGCAGTTGACCTTTTACGCTCAATGGCCAGTCGCCCTCGGGCTTCAGCAGACCATTGAGGTCCAGCACCAGCGCATCGCGTTGCAAGTGCGCGCTGTCGATCTGCAAGCCTTCGGCGGTCCAGTGCGCCGCCAGTTTGAGGTCGCGCAACTGTTCGACGCCATCCAGTTGCAGGCTGCCCAGCTGTGTATCACCCAGTTGCAGGGCAAGCGGCAACTTGACGGCGGGCAGGCTCAAAGGATCTTCGTTGCTCGGCGCACCGCTCGGAGGAAAGCGCAGCATTACTTGCCCCGCGTGCAGGCGATCAATGCATAAGGTCATCTTCAGCAGGCAGGCGGGCGTCCAGGCGAAATCGACAGAATGCACCTCGACACGGTCTGCGCCTTGCTGCCAAACCAGGCGCTCGGCACTCCACTGCCCGCCCAGGCGGCCCTGAAAGTTTTCCAGTTGCACGCCGGGCACGCGAGCCAGCGCCCACCGGCTGCCTGCCTGGGTTCCAATCAACACCCCGACGCTGACGATCACCAGCAGTAGTAACGCGATCACGCTCAGTCCGGCAATCTTTGCGCCACGCTTGATGTTCATTCTGTTCAAAGTTCCGGCCCCATCGAGAAGTGCAGGCGGATGCCACCGTCGTCATCCAAAGCATGCGCCAGATCGAGACGCAGCGGACCCACCGGAGATACCCAGCGCACCCCAAAACCGACGCCGGTTTTCAGGTCTGGCTTGTCGAGACTGTTGAATGAGTTGCCCTGATCGATGAAAGTCGCGAGCCGCCATTTATCCGCAATGGAATACTGGTACTCGACGCTCCCGGCAAACATGTAACGCCCACCAATGCGGTCGCCGTCCGAGTTGGTCGGTGACAGTTTCTGGTAGTCATACCCTCGTACGCTTTGATCACCACCGGCAAAAAAACGCAGCGACGGCGGTATCGAGGTGTAACCGTCAGTCAGGTTGCCACCCAGTTGCACGCGCCCGAGAAAGCGATGGTTCTGAGCGACTGTCGTCAGCCCTTTGAGCAGCACATTGGCATGCACCAGATTGGCATCCGACAACATGCCCTCCTTGGCCACCTGGGTGTCGAACTGTAAACGGTAGCCCTGGTGGGGATCGATACTGTTATCGCTGCGCAGGTACGAATAACTGATGCCGGGCATTAGCAGCGTGCTCAGACCCGAATCGTCGCCCAGCCGGTATTCTTCACGCTGCCATTTCAGTGAGATAACCCGTTCCCAGCCGCTGGGCAGTTTGCTGTGCCATTCAGGCCCGGCAGTCAGCAGCTTGCTGAGGCTGTCGGTTCCAGCAATCTCTTCGTATTGATAGCCACCGGCATAACGCAGTTTATCGGTCAACGGCGGATCGAGCGGCACGTCGTACCACAGGCCGACATTCTGCCGAGGCGCGGATATTTCCGATTCGAACCCGTAGCTGTGCCCTTGTGGATTGGCCCAGTGCCGGGTCCAGTTGGCTTTGCCACGCGGACCGACATCGGTTGAGTACCCCAGGCCAAGGCCCATGGTTCGGGGTTTACGGGTTTCAAGCTGAACGGTTACCGGAATGACCTGATGGTCAGCTGCAGTAGGCGCGGCATCGACCCGCACGCCTTCAAAATAGCCACTGCCCTGCATGGCCTGGGTCAATTCGGCGATCAGTTGTGAATCGTAAGGAGTATTTTCCTTGAACGGCACCATGCGCTTGAGCAAATCTTCATCGAAGGGCGCATTGCCACTGAACATGACCTTGCCCAGCGAGTAGCGCGGACCACTGTCATAGACCAGCTCGATGTCGGCAAGCCCGGCTCGCGGGTCAATAGCCAGGCGCTGGCTGGTAAAGTGGCCGCTGAAAAAGCCGTAACGCGACGCCTGATTCTGGATCAGGCGTTTGGCATCCTCATAGTTGCCATGATTGAGCACCGCGCCGGTTTTCAGCGCGTCGCTTTTGGGTACCCGAAAGGCTTTCAGCGATGCTGCCGGACCCTCGACGCGGATTACCACATTGCGCAGGTGAATCGGCTCGCCCGGCTGGATATTGATCACCAGACGCGGCTGGTCAGCGTCCTTGATCTCGCTGTCGATCTGCGCCTGATAATAGCCAAGCGCCTGAGCCGCTTTCTCTGCCTGCTGTTCGGCACCCAGGCTGAAGTTACGCAACGCCTGAACGTCACGCTCGCCCAGGTCCCCCACATACCCTTCGACGTTGGCCTTGAGTTCCGGGTTGGCGGGCTTGATCCTGACGTCGAGGCGGGCCTGTGCAAGCGCCGCTGCACTCATGGTCATCAGAAACAGGCTGCTGAATAGTCTGAAAAGCTTCATGGGCGTAGATGCTAACACGATCGACGGGCCGCACTGGAAGCCCACGAATTGTCGGAGATTCAGACCGTTACGTCAGGCACCGGCAGTGAAACCTGAGGATTGGGGTGAAAAAACACGTGCTCTCGGACAGGTCCTACCGCAATCTCGCCGATTTCCTCATAGCCTTGACGCTTATAGAACTCGAGATAACGAGGATTTCCCGTGTCTACGACGATGCCCTGAGAGTGCTCATCCACCGCGCACCAATCGTGCAACGCCCCAAGCAGTTGTTCGCTCAAATCCTGCCCCAGCTTCTGACCCTGAAATTCCGGATCCAGGCCTATCAACGGCAGCACATGCACGGTTTCGGACGGAACACAGGCCAGCACCGCGTTGTAATAAGCCAGATAACGCTGGGTGCAACCAAGGCCGGTGTCCATCACCATGCGCAGACGCCAGGCCCAGCTTTCAGTGACGCCCAGACGACGTTGCGGTGGCGCGATCAGCGCTACGCCGACCAGCCGATCCTGCAAAAACAGACCGAGTGCAGGCTGGTCTTGCAGGAAGTGTTGTTTGACCAGTTGGCGAATGGTCGCCAATACGCGTTGCTCATATCCCTCGCGCTCGGCATTGAACAGATAGGCGAACGTCGGATCGTGCCGATAGGCCCTGAACAGCAAGGAGCGGGTTTCACGGGAATAACCACTGTCGAGTTGACGAACTTCACCCGTGATGGCAGCAGGTAGGGACATAAAGGGCCTCGTGTTAACGGAACTGCGTCTGGCGCAGCAGTTTTGGCAAGCAGGCTTTCGAGTGATGGCACTTGATAACAGTTCCAACGATTTGTCCGGGCCTGTGTTTGCGCGGTGCCTTACACGGTGCTGGTCCTGAAACCACAGGTCAGCTAGCATCGCTGTTTGTTTTTGCTCAGGACCGCCGTTTTATGAAAATCGTCTCGTTCAACATCAATGGTCTGCGCGCTCGACCTCATCAGTTGGCGGCGCTGATCGACAAACACCAGCCTGACGTAATCGGCCTTCAGGAAACCAAGGTTTCGGACGAGCAGTTCCCCCACGCGGAAGTCGAAGCGCTGGGCTATCATGTGCATTTCCACGGTCAGAAAGGCCATTACGGTGTTGCCCTGCTATCGCGCAATCCTCCGCTGGCCCTGCACAAGGGTTTTGAAGGCGACGACGAGGAATCGCAGAAGCGCTTCATCTGGGGCACTTGTGCCGACAGCAATGGGCAGCCGGTCACCATCATGAATGGCTACTTTCCGCAGGGCGAGAGCCGTGATCACCCGACCAAATTTCCAGCCAAACAGCGTTTTTACGAGAATCTGCAGACCTTGCTGGAGAGCCATTTCAGCAACGAGCAGCCGCTTATCGTGATGGGTGACGTAAACATTTCTCCGCAGGACTGCGACATCGGCATCGGTGCCGACAACGCCAAGCGCTGGCTGAAGACCGGCAAGTGCAGCTTTCTCCCCGAAGAGCGCGAGTGGATGGAACGCTTGAAAAACTGGGGCCTGGTGGACAGCTTCCGTCATCTGTACCCTGAAGTCGTCGACCGATTCAGCTGGTTTGACTATCGCAGCCGCGGCTTCGAAGACGAACCCAAGCGCGGCCTGCGCATTGACCTGATCATGACCTCCACCGGCCTGCAGCCACGCATCAAGGCGGCCGGGGTGGACTACGATTTGCGCGGCATGGAAAAGCCGTCGGACCATGCGCCGATCTGGCTGGAACTGAACTGAAAAAGCGCCCTATCGTGCGATCCGGCTTTATGCATAAACGGGTCGCGCGCGCAGTGGTCGAGCAATCGTCATACTCCGGAAATCTTTCTGTCTTATTCTCCCGGCACCCTCCCGTGACTCATGGTGACGCCGATGTTGCGCGCTTTGCTAACGGCGCTGACTCTGTCGAGCGCCACCCTGCCCGCCCTTGCGCTGGCGGCACTGCCGCTGCCCGCGGGTGAAATACCGGCCTTGCGCATTCAAGGCTCAAATACCATCAATGCCCAATTGGGCCCCGCACTGGCTGAAGGGTTGATGCGCCAGCAAGGCCTGCAATCAGTGCAGACTGTTGCCGGCAATGTCATGAATGAACAGCGCGTCGTCGGCACTACCGCCGCAGGGCAGACGGTCAGTATCGAAATCGCCGCACATGGTTCAGGCACCGGGTTTACTGCGCTCAAAGCAGGTAACGCCGATATTGCCACCTCTTCACGACCTATCAAGGATCAGGAAGCCAAGGACCTGGCGGGCCTGGGCGACCTGAAAAGCGCAGCAAGCGAACAAACCATTGCCATAGATGGCGTTGCTGTGATTCTGCATCCAGGCAATCCGGTCAGACAGCTGGATACGCTGCAGCTGGCGCGCATTTTCAGCGGGGAAGTCAGGGACTGGGCCGAAGTGGGTGGAAATCCGGGAGCCATTCATCTTTATGTTCGCGATGAGAAGTCCGGCACCTACGAAACATTCAAGGACCTGATACTTGTAAAGTACGGCAAGAACCTGTCCGGCACAGCCGCGCGCTTTGAATCCAGCGAGCAGCTCTCCGACGAGGTCAGCAAGGACATCAATAGCATCGGTTTTATCGGGCTACCGTCCATCAGGCGTGCCAAAGCGGTGGCCATTGCCGATGGTGATTCCAGACCCATGCTCCCGACTGTCAGTCTGATTGCCACCGAAGACTATCCTCTGTCGCGACGGCTCTACTTTTATGTGCCTACCTCAGCTCATCAACGCTGGGCGCAGGCGCTGGTCCGTTTCGCGCAAAGCGCCGAGGGTCAGGCCATCGTCGCGCAGAGCGGCTTTGTCGCGCAGACCGTGCAGGCACTCAAGGTGCAGCCTACCGCGCAGATGCCTGCGGATTATCAGGCGCTGGCGCGCAAGGCCGAACGGCTGTCGGTCAATTTTCGCTTTGCCCAGGGCAGTGCGAAGCTGGATAACAAGGCGCAGCAGGACCTCAAGCGGGTGGCGGAGTACCTGAAAACCAGCAACCAGCTCAATCAACATGTCACGCTGGTCGGCTTTGGTGATGCCAAAAGCGATCCGGCTCGCGCAGCCCTGCTCTCAAGGCTGCGCGCCATGGCGGTGCGCCGTGAGCTGCTGAAAAGCGGCGTGACATTTCGCGACATCGTCGGCCTGGGGGATGAGATGCCGGTAGCTACCAATGACATCGATGACGGCCGAATCAAGAACCGTCGGGTCGAAGTCTGGGTGCAGTAGCCTGGGCGCAGTTATCGGCTACCGGCTCAGGACTGGCTGCGCTCCCTGTCTGCCGGCAGGTATTTGCCCAGTTCATACTTGCCGATAGCGGCGCGGTGTACTTCATCCGGGCCGTCTGCCAGACGCAGTGTGCGCTGCATGGCGTACATATAGGCCAAGGGGAAATCATTGGAAACACCCGCCCCGCCGTGCATCTGGATCGCCCGATCGATGACCTTCAGCGCCACGTTCGGCGCTACCACCTTGATCTGCGCGATTTCGCTTCTGGCGACCTTGTTGCCTGCTGTATCCATCATGTAGGCAGCCTTCAGGGTCAGCAGACGGGCCATATCGATCTCCATGCGCGAATCGGCAATCCTGTCGATATTGCCCCCCAGCCTGGCCAGCGGTTTGCCGAAGGCAACCCGGTCTACGGAGCGCCTGCACATCAGCTCAAGTGCCCGTTCAGCCATACCGATGGAGCGCATGCAGTGGTGAATGCGGCCTGGTCCCAACCGGCCTTGAGCGATTTCAAAGCCGCGCCCCTCACCCAGCAAGACGTTTTCAAACGGCACCCGGACGTTATCGAACACCACTTCGGCATGCCCGTGGGGCGCGTCGTCGTAGCCGAACACAGGCAGCGGCCTGACAATCTTCACGCCCGGCGTGTCGACCGGGACCAGAATCATCGAGTGTTGCTGATGGCGCGGCCCGTCAGGATTGCTCAGGCCCATGAAAATCAGGATTTTGCAGCGCGGGTCGCAGGCACCGGAAGTCCACCACTTGCGGCCATTGATCACCCATTCATCACCATCGCGCTCGGCGCGCGCGGCCATATTGGTGGCGTCCGATGACGCCACGTCGGGCTCGGTCATGGCAAAAGCAGAACGAATTTCGCCGCGCAGCAACGGTTCCAGCCAGCGAGCTTTCTGTTCCTCGCTGGCATAGCGAACCAGCACCTCCATGTTGCCGGTGTCAGGCGCAGAGCAATTGAACGGCTCGGGTCCCAGCATCGAACGCCCCATGATTTCCGCCAGCGGCGCGTATTCCAGATTGCTCAGGCCGGCACCCAGCGCAGACTCCGGCAAAAACAGATTCCACAACCCCTCGGCTCTTGCACGGGCTTTCAGTTCTTCCATGATCGCGGTGGGCTGCCAGCGATGGCCTTCGGCCACTTGCTGTTCGAAAACCGGCTCGGCCGGATAAACGTATGCATCCATGAACGCGGTGACGCGCTCACGCAATGCCTGCACCTTCGGGGAATACGCGAAATCCATGGGCCACTACCTTCTCGATCAGGGTGTCGAATGCATGATCCTGATGCTAGAGAAACGCCGTACATTTATCTAATCTATTCTCGGCGTGTATAAACATTCATAACCGATATATGATCCATCACCGCTGCGGCGTCCCCAGCCTGCCGAACAGCGAATCAAAATAACAGCACGAGGCGCCCATCAATGAACCTGAGCAAGGTCGATCTCAATCTTTTCATTGTCTTCGACGCCATCTACACCGAAGCCAATCTGACCCGGGCCGGGCAGATCGTCGGCATTACCCAGCCTGCGGTGTCCAACGCCCTGGCGCGGCTGCGAGAGACCTTCAACGACCCGCTGTTTGTGCGAACGGCTCAAGGCATGGTGCCGACACCGATGGCACAGAACATCATCGGCCCGGTGCGCAATGCACTCTCATTGCTCAGGGTTTCGGTGCAGGAAAGCCGTATATTCAACCCGTTGCAGGCCAACAAGAACTACCGCATCAGCATGACCGACCTGACCGAGGCCGTGATCCTGCCGACGCTGTTCCAGCGCCTGCGACGCCTTGCGCCTGCCGTGACCATCGAGAGCTTTCTGTCCAAGCGGCGGGAAACCACCAAGGAGCTGGCTGCCGGGCGCCTCGACTTCGCCGTGGATGCACCGCTCAATACCGACCCGCAGGTTCGCCACGTCAAGCTGCTGGAAGACCGCTATGTGTGCGGCATGCGCAAGGCGCATCCGCTGGCGAACAAGGCCACGTTGACGCTGGATGATTACATGAGCCAGGCACACATCCATATTTCCAGTCGGCGTAGCGGACTGGGGCACGTGGACCTGGCGTTGGGCAAGATGGGCATTCAGCGCAGGATTGCGTTGCGCTCGCAGCATTACCTGATGGCGACACAGGTCCTGCAGCAGACTGATATGGTCATGACCATACCTGAACGCTTCGCCCGCCGTAACGATTTGCACTATGTCCACTTACCGGTCAACGATGTGCCTTCGGTCGAAACCCATCTGTACTGGCATGAAAGCACTGATCAGGACCCAGCCAACCGCTGGATGCGCGAACAGATCATCGAGCTTTCACAGCGGGTCGTGGCGCAGGAACAAAGCCTCGAGAAAGCATGAGATAAAAACACCAAGCCATTGTTTTTAAATTAAATATTTAAATTTGTTAAAGTCGTTTCTAATTTGGCAGGCGCGGCTTGGCGCGCCTTGACAACACGACTTCTGCTTGACGCTTACGTAAAGCACGCCGTAGGTTGAGTGCTGAATATCTCGTTGAGCGACACCATGAGCAGTCAGACCTACAGCATTTCCGAGCTCGCCCGTGAGCTGGATATCACCACCCGCGCGATCCGCTTTTACGAAGAGCAAGGCATGCTCAGCCCTGAACGCAAGGGACTGGAGCGCATCTACACCGCCCGTGACAAAGTCACCCTGAAACTGATCCTGCGCGGCAAACGCATTGGTTTTTCGCTGGCTGAATGCAAGGAACTAATCTCGCTGTACGACCCTTCCGGTGACAACCAGAAGCAGTTGCAGACCATGCTCGGCAAGATCGCCGAGCGCCGTGAACAGCTCGAACAACAATTGCTGGACATCCGGCAAATGCAACTGGAGCTGGACACCGCCGAAGAGCGTTGCCGGACTGCGCTCGATAAAACTGCTGCCACTTCACACTGACCACCAAAAGGCACTGCCATGTCTCTTCCACAAAAGGTAAATATCGTTGAAGTCGGCCCGCGTGACGGCCTGCAGAATGAAGCACAACCGATCAGTATCGACGACAAGGTGCGCTTGGTGGATGACCTGACGGCAGCCGGACTGAGCCACATTGAAGTCGGCAGCTTTGTCTCGGCCAAATGGGTGCCGCAGATGGCTGGCTCCGCCCAGGTGTTCGAAAATATCCAGCGGCGTGAAGGCGTTATCTACTCTGCCCTGGCACCCAACCTGCGCGGGTTCGAAGATGCGTTGGCGGCCGGCGTCAGAGAGGTCGCGGTGTTTGCAGCGGCAACCGAAGGGTTCTCCCGGCGTAACCTCAATTGCTCGATCAGCGAAAGCCTGGAGCGCTTTGCGACCATCATGGCGGCGGCGCAGATGCATGGTGTGCAGGTTCGGGGTTATGTGTCGTGCGTGTTGGGCTGCCCTTATGAGGGCAGTGTCTCGCCGCAGCAGGTCGCAGCCGTCGCCAACGAACTCTACGCGATGGGTTGCTATGAAGTTTCGCTGGGCGACACCATCGGCACCGGCACGCCGGGGGCCACGCGAGCGCTGTTCAACGCCGTCTCTGCGCAGATCCCGCGAGGCAAGCTTGCCGGGCACTTCCACGACACTTACGGTCAGGCGCTGGTGAATATCTACGCCAGCCTGGAGGAAGGTATCCAGGTCTTCGACAGTTCCGTGGCAGGCCTGGGCGGCTGCCCGTACGCCAAGGGTGCCAGCGGCAATGTTGCCACTGAGGACGTGCAGTACATGTTGCAGGGCATGGGTATTGAAACCGGGGTAGATCTGGACCAGGTCATCGCCGCAGGCCAGCGCATCTGCGGCGTACTGCAACGCAGCAATGGCTCGCGCGTGGCCAGGGCCCGGCTGTCTGCGTAACGACTGTCACCTGTCGGTAACAGGGTGCGACAACTTGTCACACAGTGTTACCCTGCCCCGCGTCCAGTCGAGACAAACCGGTAACACAGAAACACTCGGCAACTGAATCAGATGGCCCGATGCCCGAAAAAGACGTTCAGCTCCCGGTATTACGGGGCTTTTAAAAAACTGGCACGGGTCCTGCTATATCCTTTGTACAACAAAAATAAAAACACGCAGCAACCCAATAAAAACAACACGTACCGGCTCTGACACAACAAGAACAACACGGACAGAGACGTAGCTAACAGATTTTTTTGAAGTGGACAGCTTTTCTGAACTGCTTGCGTTGCAAGTCGTTCTGCAGCCAGACAGAGAATAACAAAACTGCCCCGAGGCAGCTCCCGAACTGGTGGATCACATGATGAAAGCTTGATCAGCGCTCAAAAAAATACGTTTGCTCTTGGTCCCGCATGCGGACCGCTCAAAAAAGCAGTAAAGGGCCAGGTCGCCAAAAACAACAACAGGCCACCCGAAAAACAAAAAAGAGCATAGAGACATACCTTGAAGGGGAGCCCAGGCTCCCCTTCGTGCTTTCCAGCGTTTGCTTTTGCCTCCCGACTCTCCCCCACCCTCTGCGCACAGCCTGATTGACAGCACACATCCGCAGGTTTACGTTAACGTAAAGGTCATAGCCAGTCCGCATAGAATCATCTCCAAGAATAAAACAGGAACGCTACCCATGAGTTACCCCAGCCTGAACTTCGCCTTGGGCGAAACCATCGACATGCTGCGCGACCAATTGCAATCCTTCGTCGCCGCAGAGCTTGCCCCGCGCGCCGCGCAGATCGACAAGGACAACCTGTTCCCAGTCGACATGTGGCGCAAATTCGGTGAGATGGGCGTGCTCGGCATCACGGTCAGCGAGGAATACGGTGGCGCAGGCCTGGGTTATCTGGCGCATGTCGTGGCGATGGAAGAAATCAGCCGTGGCTCGGCATCGGTGGCACTTTCCTACGGCGCACATTCCAACCTGTGCGTGAATCAGATCAACCGCAATGGCAGCCCGGCGCAGAAAGCCCGATACCTGCCCAAGCTGATCAGCGGCGAGCACATTGGCGCGCTGGCCATGAGCGAACCCAATGCAGGCTCGGACGTGGTATCGATGAAGCTGCGCGCCGACAAGCGTGGTGATCGCTATGTGTTAAATGGCAGCAAGACCTGGATCACCAACGGGCCTGACGCCAATACCTACGTGATCTACGCCAAGACCGATCTGCAAAAGGCTGCGCATGGCATTAGCGCATTCATCGTCGAGCGTGACTGGAAAGGCTTCTCGCGCGGCAGCAAGTTCGACAAGCTGGGCATGCGCGGTTCCAATACCTGCGAGCTGTTTTTCGACAACGTAGAGGTGCCTGAGGAAAACCTGCTGGGCGTACTGGACGGTGGTGTCAGAGTCCTGATGAGCGGCCTCGATTATGAACGCGTCGTGCTCTCTGGCGGGCCGACCGGAATCATGCAGGCCTGCATGGACGTGGTGGTGCCCTACATTCACGACCGCAAGCAGTTCGGCCAGAGCATCGGCGAGTTCCAGCTGATTCAGGGCAAGGTCGCAGACATGTACACCCAGCTCAACGCCAGCCGGGCCTACCTGTACGCCGTCGCCCAAGCCTGTGATCGTGGCGAGACCACGCGCAAGGACGCAGCGGGCGTGATCCTCTACAGCGCCGAACGCGCCACGCAGATGGCGCTGGATGCCATCCAGATTCTGGGCGGCAATGGCTACATCAACGAATTCCCGGCCGGTCGACTGTTGCGCGACGCCAAACTCTACGAGATCGGTGCAGGCACCAGCGAGATCCGGCGCATGCTCATCGGTCGCGAACTGTTCAACGAAACCCGTTGATTGCGGAGCTACCATGACCATTCTGCAGACTCGCATCAACGCCCGCTCGCCGGAATTTGCCCTTAATCGCACCACGCTGCTCAAGCAGGTCGAAGAGCTCCGTATGTTGCTGAGCATCGTTCGCCAAGGCGGCGGGCCCAAGGCACAGGAACGTCATACGTCACGCGGCAAGCTGCTGCCGCGCGAGCGTATCAACCGTTTACTGGACAGCGGATCACCGTTTCTGGAGATCGGCCAACTGGCCGCCCATGAGGTATATGGCGAAGAGGTTCCGGCCGCCGGGGTAATAGCCGGTATTGGCCGGGTCGAGGGCGTCGAGTGCATGATCATCGCCAACGACGCGACGGTCAAAGGTGGCTCCTATTACCCGCTGACCGTCAAAAAGCACCTGCGCGCGCAGACCATCGCCCAGCAAAACCGCCTGCCGTGCATTTACCTGGTGGACTCCGGTGGTGCCAACCTGCCGCGCCAGGACGAAGTGTTTCCGGACCGCGAACACTTCGGGCGAATCTTCTTCAATCAAGCCAACATGAGCGCACAAGGCATTCCCCAGATTGCCGTGGTCATGGGTTCCTGTACCGCAGGCGGGGCCTATGTTCCGGCCATGGCCGACGAAGCGATCATGGTGCGTCAGCAAGCCACCATCTTCCTCGCAGGCCCGCCACTGGTAAAAGCTGCCACCGGAGAAATAGTCAGCGCTGAAGACCTGGGCGGTGCCGATGTGCATTGCCGCACCTCCGGGGTGGCCGATCACTATGCCGACAGCGACGACCACGCGCTGGCATTGGCGCGACGCAGCATCGCCAATCTGAACTGGCGCAAGCAGGGTCAACTGAACACTGTCACACCGATTGCGCCGTTGTACGCAAGCGATGACCTGTACGGCATTATCCCGGCCGACACAAAGCAGCCGTTTGACGTACGCGAAGTCATCGCGCGGTTGGTGGATGGCTCGGTACTGGATGAATTCAAGGCGTTGTTTGGCACCACGCTGGTCTGCGGCTTCGCTCGCCTGCATGGCTACCCGATCGCGATTCTAGCCAACAATGGGATTCTGTTCGCAGAAGCTGCGCAAAAAGGCGCGCACTTTATCGAACTGGCCTGCCAAAGGGGAATTCCCCTGCTGTTTCTGCAGAACATCACCGGTTTCATGGTCGGTCAGAAGTATGAAGCCGGGGGCATCGCCAAGCATGGTGCCAAGCTGGTGACCGCCGTGGCCTGCGCGAAGGTGCCGAAATTCACGGTCATCATCGGCGGCAGTTTCGGCGCAGGAAATTACGGCATGTGCGGCCGCGCCTACGACCCGCGCTTCCTGTGGATGTGGCCCAACGCGAGAATCGGCGTGATGGGCGGCGAGCAGGCAGCGGGCGTGCTGGTGCAGGTCAAGTGCGAGCAGGCGGAACGTGCCGGCCAGGCCTTCAGCGCCGAGCAGCAGGCTGAACTGAAGCAGCCGATTCTCGATCAGTACGAGCATCAAGGGCATCCTTATTACTCCAGCGCCCGACTGTGGGACGACGGAGTCATCGACCCGGCACAAACCCGCGACATTCTTGCGCTGGCCCTGTCCGCCTCGCTCAATGCGCCCATCGAACCTACCACCTTCGGCCTGTTCCGGATGTGAGGCGGGAAATGACCATGACTTCGACCTCATTCGCGACCATAGAGTTGATCACCGACCCACGTGGTTTCGCCACGCTGTGGCTAAATAGACCGGACAAGAACAATGCCTTCAATGCGCAGATGATTCGCGAGTTGATCCTCGCGCTGGACCAGGTGCAAAGTGATGCCGGCCTGCGCTTTCTGCTGGTGCGCGGGCGTGGCAGGCATTTCAGCGCCGGTGCCGATCTGGCCTGGATGCAGCAGGCCGCAGAGCTGGACTACAACACCAATCTGGATGATGCCCGTGAACTGGCAGAGCTGATGTACAGCCTCGCCAAATTGAAAATCCCGACGCTTGCGGTGGTGCAAGGTGCAGCGTTCGGTGGCGCGCTGGGCCTGATCAGTTGCTGCGACATGGCCATTGCGACGGCAGATGCGCAGTTCTGCCTGTCAGAAGTACGCATAGGTCTGGCTCCAGCGGTTATCAGTCCGTTTGTGGTACAGGCCATCGGCGAACGCGCCGCGCGGCGCTACGCCCTGACCGCCGAGCGTTTCGATGGCCAGCGAGCGCAGCAGATGGGGCTGATAGCTGAGTGCTACCCGGCTGCCGACCTGCAAGCCCGCACGCAGGAGTGGATCGACAACCTGCTGCTCAACAGCCCGCAGGCCATGAGAGTCAGCAAGGAGTTGCTGCGCGAAGTCGGTAGCGGCGAACTCACACCCGCATTGCGTCGCTACTGTGAAAGCGCCATCGCGCGCATCCGCACCAGCGCCGAAGGCCAGGAAGGCCTGCGTGCCTACCTGCAAAAACGCACACCCGGCTGGCAGCCACACGGCGATCAAACGCCAGCAGCGCTTGCAGCCCGGCAAGAATCACAGAAGGACTCGCAATCATGAGCACTCCCGAGCTGACCACGCTGCTGATTGCCAACCGTGGTGAAATTGCCTGTCGTATCATGCGTACCGCAAAAACCATGGGGCTCACCACAGTCGCCGTGCACAGTGCCATTGACCGTGACACACGGCATAGCCGTGAGGCTGATATCCGTGTGGACCTTGGAGGCAGCAAGGCAGCAGAAAGCTACCTGGCGATCGACAAGCTTATCGATGCGGCCAGGGCAAGCGGCGCGCAAGCGATTCACCCCGGCTACGGTTTTTTGTCCGAAAATGCCGACTTTGCCCGTGCCATTGAAGAGGCAGGGCTGATTTTCCTCGGCCCACCCGCCTCGGCCATCGACGCCATGGGCAGCAAATCTGCCGCCAAGGCGCTGATGGAGCAGGCTGGAGTGCCGTTGGTACCTGGCTATCACGGCGACGCACAGGACATCGAGACGTTCCGCAGCGCCGCTGAACGCATCGGTTACCCCGTGCTGTTGAAAGCCACGGCAGGCGGTGGCGGCAAAGGCATGAAGGTGGTTGAGCACAGCGGCGAACTGGCCGAAGCGCTGGCCTCTGCGCAACGCGAGGCGCTCTCATCGTTCGGCGACGCGCGAATGCTGGTGGAGAAATACGTCCTCACCCCACGCCACGTCGAGATTCAGGTGTTTGCCGACCGCCATGGTCACTGTCTCTACCTCAATGAGCGCGACTGCTCCATTCAGCGCCGACACCAGAAGGTCGTCGAAGAAGCACCTGCGCCCGGCCTGACACCCGAACTGCGCAAAGCCATGGGTGAAGCGGCGGTCAAGGCCGCACAGGCAATCGGCTACGTGGGTGCAGGCACGGTGGAATTCCTGCTGGACGCGCGCGGCGAGTTTTTCTTCATGGAGATGAATACCCGCCTGCAAGTCGAGCACCCGGTGACCGAGTACATCACGGGCCTGGATCTGGTGGAATGGCAGATTCGGGTGGCCAGAGGCGAACCGCTGCCTATTACTCAGGAACAAGTGCCACTGATCGGTCACGCCATTGAGGTCCGGTTATACGCCGAAGACCCGGCCAACGATTTTCTGCCTGCGACCGGCACGCTGGAACTCTACAGAGAATCCGCGTCCGGCCCCGGCAAGCGTGTGGACAGTGGCGTTAGCGAGGGTGACAACATTTCACCCTTCTATGACCCCATGCTCGGCAAACTGATTGCCTGGGGCGAAAACCGTGAGCAGGCCCGTTTGCGCCTGCTCGCTATGCTGGATGAGTTTGCAGTGGGCGGTGTCAGAACCAACCTCGCATTTTTGCGCAGAATCATCGCCCATCCGGCGTTTGCCGCCGCGGAACTGGACACCGGCTTCATCCCCCTTTATCAGGATAAATTGCTGCCGCAAACGGGTGAACTGTGTGAGGAACTCTGGCAGGCCGCCGCCGAGGCCTTCAGCCAGAGCGAACCGGCACGTGTCGATCAAGACGACCTGCACTCGCCCTGGGCGGTCACGACAGGCTTTCGTGCAGGCCTGCCTGCGGAGACGGATCTGCGGCTGAGCTGCAATGGTCAAACCCGAACCGTCTACCTGCGCAACAGCAGCGACTCACCATTTAAACTCAGCAACGAGCATCTGACTGTCGAACACAACGGCGTGCGCCGCTCGAATCTGGCAATACGCCGTGGCGATACGCTTTACCTCAAATGGCAAGGCGACCTGCACACCATCAACCGACTGGACCCCATCGCGCAGGCCGACGTCAGCGATAGCAAGCATGGCGGCCTGACCGCCCCCATGAATGGCAGCATAGTGCGCGTGCTGGTTGAAGTGGGTCAGGCGGTCGAGTCCGGGGCGCAACTGGTGGTGCTGGAGGCCATGAAGATGGAACACAGCATCCGCGCTGCCAGTGCCGGCGTTGTCACAGCGCTTTACTGCCATGAGGGAGAGATGGTCAACGAAGGCGCAGTACTGGTGGAACTGACCTGACCACCAGCGACGGCCGCACACGAAAACGCCCTGAACAGTCAGGGCGTTTTTGCGCAGCAGAGAAAGGCTTAGTAGTAAGCGTTTTCTTTCTGCGTATGGTCGGTCACATCGCGAACACCCGACAGCTCGGGAATGCGCTCAAGCAACGTACGCTCGATACCTTCCTTCAACGTGACATCGGCCTGACCGCAACCCTGGCAACCGCCACCGAATTGCAGAACGGCAATGTTTTTCGCTTCTTCTTCAACCACATCAATCAGCGTGACCTGACCACCGTGACTGGCAAGGCCGGGATTGATCTCGGTTTGCAGATAATAATTGATGCGCTCGTTGATCGGGCTGTCGGCGTTGACCATCGGCACCTTGGCGTTTGGTGCCTTGATGGTCAACTGGCCGCCCATGCGATCAGTGGCGTAGTCAACCACGGCATCATCCAGAAACGCTTCGCTGAAACCATCGATCCAGGCGGTGAAGCTCTTCAGGCCGATAGCCTTGTCTTCCGGCTTTTCTTCACCCGGCTTGCAGTAGGCAATGCAGGTTTCAGCGTACTGAGTGCCGGGCTGGGTAATAAATACGCGGATGCCAATGCCCGGGGTGTTCTGCTTTTCCAGCAGATCGGCCAGATAATCGTGGGCGGCATCGGTAATAGTGATAGCGGTCATGAAAATTCCTCGCAGACGTGCCAGCAGTTTACGCCAATCGGCACCGTCACACAAAGTCCTAGTATTTTTGTCAGGTTAATGCCTGCGCCTGGCTGACCGCTCGGCGTCCATCCAGCCAGGCTTTCATCCGGCGGTAAAGACCCTTCTCGATCCACTCATAACTGACCCAGGCACCGATGGCGATGATCGGCACGCAGAACGCGAAAACCACATAGGGGCTGAGGCCAAAGCGCTGCGCCATCAGCAAGCCGCCGTACAGCACCAGAACGTGCAGCAGGTAGACCGAGTACGAGCAGTCGCCCAGTACCTTGAGCAGCCTGTTGCCCTGGAAATACGGTTCCAGCGAGATGCACGATAGTACGATCAAGGCACTCGGCAGGCCCCAGTTAAGCAGACGCTGCTCGTTGGTCAGGTGATTGATCGCATACAGCCCTACCGCAATGCCCGCCAGCGGCAGCCATAGCGCCTGTTTGATCCAGCCACGGCGATAGAGGATGCCGATGCCGATACCCAGCAGGAATTCGTAAATGATGTCATTGCCATAGAAGCGGCTGATCAGCCCGGCGCGAGCCAGAACCTCACTGACCGCAAACAGTGCTGCGGCAATGATCAGCGGCCGGTGACGCTGTTGAAAGAGGAATACCACCGAGAACAGCAGGTAGAAAAACATCTCATAGTTGAGCGTCCAGCCGACGTTAAGCGTCGGGTAAAGGCCATAACCACCGGGGTTTTCGGAAGGAATGAATACCAGTGACAAGAGGAAGTTCTGCCAGCCGATGACCTGATGCGGGAGCATCGGTGCTGCAATCAGCAACAACAGAGCCATGGCGGCGGTGTACAGCCAATAGGCCGGAACGATGCGAATCAGACGATGCAGAATGAAGCGCCGTGCAGGCATATCGCTGTTCTGCGTCGACAAAAAGATAACCAGACCACTGATGACAAAGAAGATATCAACGCCGACCGCGCCCTTCGACACAAAGAACTGTCCCACCGGGCCGCTGGCCTTGAAATCGAAAAAAATCTGCATGAAGTGATGACACACCACGACCCACGCTGCGAACGCCCGTAGCGCCTGAACTGAAATCAACATCACAAAAAACCTCTACTGCCTGACTTTCAATCATGGGTCGTTTGATAAACCGGCCTATGACGCGCACCATTTCGGACCACCTTTTTGGAAAAAAGATCGCGCGAGATACATTTTGTTCAGGAAGTAAAGATGGCCGCAGGCCATGTTGCACAAGGGCCTGCGGCGTGAAGCCCCGGTTTTTCAGAGGTTCTCGTAGCGATTCATGTCCAGCACACCCGCTTCGCGTGGTTCAGTTTCCTGAACGTAGCGATTCAGATCGTGGAAGTAACTCCAGAACAGTGGATGAGTACGACGGATGCCCCAACGCTGGACGATTTTTCCGAAACTCGCCTGATCCTTGCTCTGCTGCATGGCATCGACAAAGGCCGGCACCTGTGCGACCGGAATATTGAAGATGAAATTCGGATAACTGCTGAGCACGCCCGGGTAGACGGTCAGTGTGTCCAGCCCCGGTATATAGCGATAAGACTCGCCCAGCAGAAACGCGACGTTACTGTGCGCACGGTTGCGCAGCATGCTGTAGATCATGCGTTTGCCGTCGCTGCCCTCAATGCGCAGCATGCTTGCTTCCGGCAATTGATCGATGACTTTCAGGCCCGCCGCCGGGCGTGAGGTCAAACGGCTCAGTGCCTGTTCCGCCTGGGCAAAACTGCTGTCGAGGTTTGGCCGAGAACAATACGCCCCGCTACAGCGGTTGATTGGATCAGGCGCGGCATTCAGGTTGCCGGAACGCTCGATCAGCTTGAACGCAAAGTCACGCTGCGGGGCCTTTTCATCGAGTTTGATACCGGTTGGCGTATCGTCATCGATCTTCTGGTAATCCAGCCACATCTTGATCTTGCCGCCATCCTGATAAAGATTGCTGAGTATGTCTTCCCGACGATCGGCAGGCATCAGGCGCAGGAAGTTGATCTCGGCACCGTTGCGGATCAAATCGAAATACAGCCGGGTCTGTGCCTGATGTGAAACGTTGCCATAGACATCGAAGTTCACCGCCAACTGGTAATAGGTACGCTCCAGCAACGGGAAGTCGAACAACCACATGGAGTGCGGCACGTCGCCAATCAGGCCTTTATTGACCGAAGCGCTGTCGAAATGACGGAAAACGGTCAGCAAGGCATTGTCGTTGCCAGCCCACAGCGTGCTCCACCCCGGTGCCGGCATTTTTGCGTAACTGTCGCGGCGCATGTCTTCATATTGATTACGCCGGTCCCGGTACGACAGCCACAGGCTGAGCACGCTGCCGACGTCATCGTTCTGCCCCGGCATGGCCAGTAAAGGCGTGGCCTGCCCGCGATAAGCCGCATCGGTGATGTAGTGGTCGTGCGCCGGGTCCTGGAACAGTACCCAGAACTGATCGCGAATCACATCGGTCGCGATCTGCCCGCGACAGACCGGCCCGCGAATGAAGGTGCGGACGAAATACTCGGCGTTGTCGAGCATGAACTGATAACGCGCCGCTGCCGGGATCGCTTCAAAGGTCAGGAACGGATTGGCCCGATGGCCAGGGCCATAGCCAGGCAGTGCGTTGACCTTCCAGTCGTTACCATAGAACAACTGCCTGACCCGCATCAGTTTCTGTGGGCTCATGGCATAGGTAATGTGGGTCTTGTGAACGATCACGCCCTGCACAGGGATCAATCGATAATAGAAATCACTGCCCGGATCATCGTCGGGGCGACGAGTAGCGATCAGGTCCACAGGCTTGCCGCTTGGAGTTCGCGAGCGCACCCACTGGAAGAAGTGCCCCGCCTCACCGCCTTCGAAATAGATGTGCGCCAGGAACAGGTGCTCGAACAGCCAGCGACCGACCAGCGCCTGATTCGCGCCAGGCTCGTTGAGCTGCGCCTCCCAGGCATTGATCTGCGCGGCCTCGGTGACACTCGGGGTAATGGTCTGCTGCTCCACCGGCGCACCGGCAGCCAGCCAGCGCTGCAGCGTCTGGTATTCGGCATCGGTCAGGCCAGCCACCGCCAGTGGCATGCCTTGTTGCGCATGAGCTGCGGCATAGGCGTTGAATTCGCCGGGCAGCGGGCAGACATTTTCGCGATTGATGCCCAGCGCGATCTCGTCCGGAATTTTGCTGTTGGCCGGCAACGGCGCGCTGCGCCCCAGATCGAGCATGCGCGCCATCAGGGCAGCCTGACCGCCCTGGGCCTCCAGCACTGAGTAAAACCCCTTGCCGCGCCAAGCCTCGGTATCACGCGCATCATAAAACAGTCGGGTCGGCGCTACCGCCTCACTGCGCTCGCCCTGGTAAACCGGGATCTTGCTGGCACCACGGCTCACGCCTTCCCCGCTGCCCAGGTTCAGCTGGCAGGGAGCGTCGTTGCAGGCATGGCAGGCAACGCATTTCTCGGTAAGGATCGGCTGAATATCCTTTACGTAGGAAATAGCCGGGCTTGCGGGTATGGCTGAGGGTGTCTGGGCCTGTGCAGCACAGCAGATAAAAAGCAAGGCGATGCTTGCCAACAAACGGTGCGGCATATCCCGTAGGCTCTGTCATTAAAAATGGCACAATTCTACTAGGGTCTGTTCCCGTTTCGACGTAACCCATTGATCTCTATGAGAACAGGCCCGTATTGTTGGAGTTCTCACACAACACCAATACGAGCCTGCAATGCCCCGATTAATGCTCAGTGATGAGCACTGGCCGAAGCTTCGAGAAATTTTGCTGCACGAATCGATCTACAACAAGCGAGATTTGCGCACCACGGTTGAAGGCATGCTGTACCGCATGCGTGTGGGTTGCCCTTGGCGAGACCTGCCGAAAGCGTTTGGAAACTGGAGCAAGGTCTACAAGCGGTTCAATGCCTGGTCTGCTTCAGGCAAGTGGGTCAAGGTGCTTGAGGTGCTGATGACCGATCCTGACATGGAGTGGGTTTTCATTGATGGCAGCTATGTAAAGGCTCATCAGCACAGTGCAGGTGCTGCCAGCACGCAGGACCAGGCCATCGGAAAAAGCCGAGCCGGTAACACCAGCAAGATTCACCTGGCTGTAGACGCTTGTGGGCTGCCCATTGCATTTGACGTGACCGGAGGCCAGACCAATGATTGTTCGCAGGCGGCCTCGTTGATTGCCAAGATGCCCAATGCAGAAGTGATCATTGCGGACAAGGGCTACGACACTGAAGCGATACGCGCTCAGGTCGAGCAGCAAGGCAGCAAAGTGGTGATTCCACGAAAGCGCAATTCTCTGAAAGGGAACGCAGATCTGGACAAAGGGTTATATCGCAATCGACATCTCGTAGAAAACGCCTTTGCCCGGTTGAAGCATTTCCGGGCGGCGGCTTCTCGGTTCGACAAACTCAAGAGAAACTATGAAAGCGTCATAGCAATGGCCTGCGCTTTTCTGTGGCTGCCAATGTGAAACGGGAACAGACCCTAGGCCGTAATTGCCTCCAACATGAATGATTTTCATGCAAAAGCCGCAGCACCACCAAAACCGCTCCGGTTTGCTATCATCCCGTCCTTTAAAGTATCGACCTTCTCAAGGTAGCCCCCATGTCTGACCGCAGCGCCCGCCATCAAGCCTTTCTCACTGCTCTGAAACAGAGGATTCTAATCCTCGATGGCGGCATGGGCACCATGATTCAGAGCTACAGGCTTGAAGAGCACGATTATCGGGGCAAGCGCTTCGCCGATTGGCCAAGCGATGTCAAGGGCAACAACGACCTGTTGATCCTGACCCGGCCTGACGTGATCGGCGCCATTGAGAAGGCTTATCTGGATGCCGGTGCCGACATTCTCGAAACCAACACATTCAACGCCACCCAGGTGTCTCAGGCCGATTACGGCATGGAATCGATCGTCTACGAGCTGAACGTCGAAGGCGCGCGCCTGGCGCGCAAGGTCGCAGACGCCAAGACACTGGAAACCCCGGACAAGCCACGCTTCGTCGCCGGCGTGCTCGGCCCTACCAGCCGCACCTGCTCGCTGTCGCCGGACGTCAACAACCCCGGCTTTCGCAATGTGACCTTCGACGAGCTGGTCGAGAACTACAGCGAAGCCACCAAGGGGCTGATCGAGGGCGGCGCCGACCTGATCCTGATCGAAACCATTTTCGATACCCTCAACGCCAAGGCGGCGATCTTTGCCGTGCAGGGCGTGTTCGAAGAAGTGGGTTTTGAACTGCCGATCATGATTTCCGGGACCATCACCGACGCATCGGGACGCACCCTGTCGGGACAGACCACAGAAGCCTTCTGGAACTCGATCAGCCACGCCAAACCGATCTCGGTCGGCCTGAACTGCGCACTGGGTGCCAGCGAGCTGCGCCCTTACCTGCAAGAGCTGGCCAACAAGGCCAACACCCATGTATCTGCGCACCCCAACGCCGGTCTGCCCAACGCCTTTGGCGAATACGACGAGCTGCCGAGCCAGACGGCGAAGATCATCGAAGAGTTCGCGCAAAGCGGCTTCCTGAACATCGTCGGCGGTTGCTGCGGTACGACGCCGGCGCACATCAAGGCAATTGCCGAGGCTGTTTCGGGCTACGCGCCACGCGAAATTCCGGACATTCCAAAAGCCTGCCGCCTGTCGGGCCTGGAGCCGTTCACCATTGATCGTCAGTCGCTGTTCGTCAACGTCGGCGAGCGCACCAACATCACCGGCTCTGCCCGCTTTGCCCGTCTGATTCGTGAAGACAACTACACCGAAGCGCTGGAAGTCGCCCTGCAGCAGGTCGAAGCCGGTGCCCAGGTGATCGACATCAACATGGACGAAGGGATGCTCGATTCGAAGAAGGCCATGGTGACCTTCCTCAACCTGATAGCAGGCGAGCCGGACATTTCCCGCGTACCGATCATGATCGACTCCTCCAAGTGGGAAGTGATCGAGGCCGGCCTCAAGTGCATCCAGGGCAAGGGCATCGTCAACTCCATCAGCATGAAGGAAGGCGTCGAGCAGTTCATTCATCACGCGCGGCTGTGCAAGCGATACGGCGCGGCCGTGGTGGTCATGGCCTTCGACGAACAGGGTCAGGCCGATACCGAGGCGCGCAAGAAGGAAATCTGCAAGCGCTCCTACGACATTCTGGTCAACGAAGTGGGCTTCCCGCCGGAAGACATTATCTTCGACCCGAACATCTTCGCCATCGCTACCGGTATTGAAGAGCACAACAACTATGCCGTGGACTTCATCAACGCCTGCGCCTACATCCGTGACGAGCTGCCGTATGCGTTGACCTCGGGTGGCGTGTCCAACGTGTCGTTCTCGTTCCGCGGCAACAACCCGGTGCGCGAGGCGATTCACTCGGTGTTCCTGCTGCATGCGATCCGCAACGGCCTGAGCATGGGCATCGTCAACGCCGGCCAGCTGGAAATCTACGACCAGATCCCTGCTGAACTGCGTGACTGCGTCGAAGACGTGGTGCTCAACCGTAACGCCGAAGGCACCGACGCACTGCTGGCAATTGCCGACAAGTTCAAGGGTGATGGCAGCGTCAAGGAAGCGGAAACCGAGGAATGGCGCAGCTGGCCGGTCAATCAACGGCTGGAGCATGCGCTGGTCAAGGGCATCACCACTCATATCGTGCAGGACACCGAAGAGTCGCGTCTGGCATTCACCCGCCCCATCGAAGTGATTGAAGGCCCATTGATGGCGGGCATGAACGTGGTCGGTGACCTGTTTGGCGCAGGCAAGATGTTCCTGCCTCAGGTGGTGAAGTCCGCACGGGTCATGAAACAGGCAGTTGCGCACCTGATCCCGTTCATCGAGCTGGAAAAAGGCGACAAGCCCGAAGCCAAGGGCAAGATCCTCATGGCCACGGTCAAGGGCGACGTCCATGACATTGGCAAGAACATCGTTGGCGTGGTGCTGGGCTGTAACGGCTACGACATCGTCGATCTCGGGGTGATGGTGCCTGCCGAGAAAATTCTCCAGGTGGCGCGCGATGAAAAGTGCGACATCATTGGTCTGTCAGGCCTGATCACGCCGTCGCTGGACGAAATGGTCCATGTTGCCCGGGAAATGCAGCGCCAGGACTTCCATCTGCCCTTGATGATCGGTGGCGCGACCACCTCCAAAGCCCACACTGCGGTCAAGATCGAGCCTAAATACAGCAATGATGCAGTCATCTACGTCACCGACGCTTCACGTGCGGTGGGCGTGGCGACCCAGTTACTGTCGAAAGAACTGAAACCGGCCTTCATCGAAAAGACCCGCCTGGAATACGTCGAAGTACGTGAGCGTACCTCGGCACGCAGTGCGCGCACCGAGCGCTTGAGCTATGGCGCGGCGGTGGCGAAAAAGCCGCAATTCGACTGGGAAAACTATACCCCTGCCCAACCGACCTTCACCGGCACCCGGGTCCTGCAGGATATCGACCTTAACGTGCTGGCCGAATACATCGACTGGACACCGTTCTTCATCTCCTGGGATCTGGCCGGTAAATACCCGCGCATCCTGACCGACGAAGTGGTCGGTGAAGCGGCCACCGCGCTGTATGCGGACGCCACTCAGATGCTGCGCAAGCTGATCGACGAGAAACTGATCAGCGCCCGTGCAGTATTCGGCTTCTGGCCAGCCAATCAGGTCAACGATGATGATCTGGAAGTCTATGGCGACGACGGCAAGCCGCTGGCGAAGCTGCATCACCTGCGCCAACAGACCATAAAGCCTGACGGCAAGCCGAATTTCTCGCTGGCCGACTTCGTCGCGCCGAAAGACAGTGGCCTGACCGACTACATCGGTGGCTTCATCACCACAGCCGGCATTGGTGCCGAAGAAGTTGCCAAGGCGTATCAGGACAAGGGCGACGACTACAACTCGATCATGGTCAAGGCGCTCGCCGACCGTCTGGCCGAGGCCTGTGCCGAATGGCTGCACCAGCAGGTGCGCAAGGAATACTGGGGTTACGCGAAAGACGAGGCGCTGGACAACGAGGCGTTGATCAAGGAGCAATACATGGGCATTCGTCCGGCTCCCGGCTACCCGGCCTGCCCGGATCACACCGAAAAAGGCACCCTGTTCGCCCTGCTCGATCCACTGCCGGAAGGCACACCCGAACATACGCCCGGCAAAAGCGGCGTGTTCCTGACCGAGCACTACGCAATGTTCCCGGCTGCGGCCGTCAGCGGCTGGTATTTTGCCCATCCTCAGGCGCAGTACTTTGCGGTAGGCAAGGTGGATAAGGATCAGGTCGAAAGCTACACCGCCCGCAAAGGCCAGGACCTGAGCGTCACCGAGCGCTGGCTGGCACCCAACCTGGGTTATGACGAGTAAGCACGACTACTTGCCGCCTGGGCGATCAGGCGGCAACATGTTTTTCAGGGAAAACGGTGAGTCCTCGCCAAAAGCCCCCACGTTGAATGCCTGAATATCAAGCCGGTAGCGCTCCTCGCGGGTTGCGTTCAGAAAGCGTTGCGTGTCCTGTGGCTCGACCAGGTGCAACACATCGATAGTGCGTGCGCCGACCTGTTGCCGGGCTTGCCGCTGGGCAGTGTCATAGCGATGCAACAGGATGATTGCCCATCCGCCCAGGGTGAAATGCCCGGTAGCAACCACGCTCAGATTGCCATTGAGCTGGGCCTGCAATGAAAGCGAGGTGCCATTAATGGCACTGAACAACAAATCTTCACCCGGTTTACCGCCTTTTTCCCGCAATGCATCCATCGCACCGAACGCCATTTGCTCATTGGCAGCCCATACCAGGCGTGTCTGCGGGTAGCGTTTGAACAACACGCGCGCCTGCTCGAGTGCGCGATCCCGACGCCATCCTCCCAGCGCAACTTGCCGCAAATGCACCTCCGGGTGCTCTGACAAGGCGCGCAGCATGCCTTTTTCACGCAACAGGGACACAGGCGTGGTGTTGGTACCCGAGAACGCGAGCATTTCAACCTCCTGCCCGTCCATGACCGGGTGAGCAAGGCTGATAAGCCTTTTCGCCGTCAGGTAACCACCCTGCTCGTCGTTGCCGACCAGGCTGCCAATGAAATCCGGATAGCGCGACGGCAGATCACCCAGAATACGAATCTGATCCGCCGTCAGTGTATTGTTGACGGCGAACAGCTTGACCCCGCTGCCTGTAGACATACGCAGGATTTCAGGGGCGACATTCAGCTCATTGGAAAACATCAGGTAGTCCGGACGCACATACCCTTGCAGCGTATCGCGCGCCATGGCCAGCAACTTGCGGGTGTCGCGATCGGTATAGAGAATTTTGAGTGACATACCGGTGGTATCGGCGGCCGTCTGCATCACCCGGGCATGGCTCTGCCAATAGCCATCGGTCTCTGTACCGGGACTCAGAAATACCACCGAGGCGGCAAATGCGGATCCTGCCCACCAAAAGCCGAATAGCATTAGCCAGCCAACAAATAGCGCCTTCATATCAACGAACCTTGAGGTAGCAGGAATTTATCGCTACACGCGAGTTATCGGCTGCTACAGCAAGGTTCTGGAGACTCAGGCAAATTCTTTGTTCAGCCTGTCACTGGCTGCTGGCCCAGAACATCGCCGCGCCCACGGCCAGTATGACAATGAATAAAATGGCCCAGGTGTCCACGGATCTGCCCGGTTTGGTTACTTTCGGGTGCTTGCTCATCGCATCGCCTCTTGTCGGTCTTATGGGTGATTGCATATGAAAGGAAGGGTTACGACACTCATTCGGCATCGGTCAATGCACAGTTAAGTCGAGTCTTGCCCACACGGCAAGCAGGGATATGATCAAACCTTTTTTGCTTATCGCTTTTAGTGATTTGCATATATATAAACATCACTTTTATCGATATCTGCAAACTGCTATCGTCGCCTTCGCTCCCGACGGAGTGCGCGGCCGTGCGCGCAGAATTGACCAGATGAAGCAGGCTACCGCGAGTGACGGGCGTGTGCCCGGACTGACGCAACTGCCCTGCTTCATGACGAAGCCTGAGAACAGGACCTATATGTACGTATACGACGATTACGATCAGAAGATCATCGAGGACCGCGTCAAGCAGTTCCGGGATCAGACCCGACGCTATCTGGCCGGGGAACTGAGCGAAGAAGAATTTCGACCGTTGCGCCTGCAAAACGGCCTTTATGTGCAGCGCTTTGCGCCGATGTTGCGTGTGGCGGTTCCATACGGCCAGCTGACCTCGCGTCAGGCGCGCATGATGGCCAAAATTGCCCGTGACTACGACAAGGGCTACGCGCACATCAGTACTCGCCAGAACGTACAGTTCAACTGGCCTGCGCTTGAAGATGTACCGGATATTCTCGCTGAACTGGCGACCGTGCAGATGCACGCGATCCAGACCAGCGGCAACTGCCTGCGCAACGTGACCACCGACCAGTTTGCCGGTGTTGCTGCAGACGAGCTGGTGGACCCACGCCCATGGTGCGAAATCGTCCGCCAGTGGACCACGTTCCACCCGGAGTTCGCCTACCTGCCGCGCAAGTTCAAGATCGCAATCAACGGTTCGACCAGTGATCGCGCCGCCATCGAAGTACATGACATCGGTCTTGAACCGTTGCGCAACGAAGCCGGCGAGCTGGGTTTCCGCGTCCTGGTGGGTGGCGGCCTTGGCCGTACGCCGGTTGTAGGTGCCTTCATCAACGAGTTCCTGCCGTGGCAGGACCTGCTGAGTTACCTCGACGCCATCCTGCGGGTCTACAACCGTTATGGCCGTCGCGATAACAAGTACAAGGCGCGGATCAAGATTCTGGTCAAGGCACTGACGCCCGAGGTGTTCGCCGCCAAGGTCGACGCCGAAATGGCGCACTTGCGTGGTGGCCAGACCACCCTGACCGAAGCCGAAGTGCAGCGCGTTTCCCGGCACTTCGTCGACCCGCAATACAAGGCTCTCAGCGACCAGCACGCCGAACTGGCAGCACTGGACGCTCAACACCCAGGTTTCGCTCGCTGGCGTCAACGCAATGTGCTGGCCCACAAAAAGCCTGGCTACATTGCTGTGACCCTGTCGCTCAAGCCCACCGGCGTTGCGCCGGGCGACGTGACCGACAAGCAGCTTGACGCCATCGCCGATCTGGCCGATCGCTACAGCTTTGGTCAACTGCGCACTTCCCACGAGCAGAACATCATCCTGGCCGACGTCGAGCAGGCCGAGCTGTTCACCCTGTGGAACGAGCTGCGCGACAATGGTTTTGCCACACCGAACATTGGTCTTCTGACCGACATCATCTGCTGCCCTGGCGGTGATTTCTGCTCGTTGGCCAACGCCAAGTCGATTCCGATTGCAGAATCCATCCAGCGCCGCTTCGACGATCTGGACTACCTGTTCGATATCGGCGAGCTGGACCTGAATATTTCCGGCTGCATGAATGCTTGCGGCCACCACCACGTCGGCCATATCGGAGTGCTGGGCGTGGACAAGAAAGGTGAAGAGTTCTATCAGGTCTCACTCGGCGGCAGTGCCAGCCGTGATGCGAGCCTCGGCAAGATCCTCGGCCCTTCCTTTGCCCAGGAGGCGATGCCGGACGTGATCGAGAAGCTGATCGACGTCTACGTTGAAAAACGTACAGAAGACGAGCGCTTTATCGACACCTACCAACGTATTGGCATTGACCCTTTCAAGGAGCGCGTCTATGCAGCGAATCATTAAGAACAACGAAGTCATTGATGAAACCTGGCACTTGTTGCCGAAGGAAACCACCTTTGACAGCCTGTCGAACTGCGACGACCTGATCGTGCCGCTGGCACTGTGGCGCGAACACGCGCATGCATTGAAGGCACGCGATGGCGGTTTGGGCGTATGGCTGGACAGTGATGAAGAAGCCGAAGAGATTGGCGCAGATGTGGACCAGTTTCAGGTCATCGCCCTGAACTTTCCGGCTTTCACTGACGGTCGTAGCTTCTCGAACGCGCGCCTGTTGCGTGATCGCTTTGGCTACAAGGGCGAATTACGTGCCATCGGCGACGTGTTGCGCGATCAGTTGTTCTACATGCGCCGCTGTGGCTTCGACGCCTTTGCAGTGCGTGCCGACAAGGACCCGTACGAGGCGCTGGAAGGCCTCAAGGACTTTTCGGTGACCTATCAGGCTGCAACCGACGAGCCGCTACCGCTGTTCCGGCGCCGCTGATTCAGGCGACCTGCATTATCGTCTCTGTGCTCACTTGAGATGACTATCGTGCCTGCGCTCCGCGTAGGCATGCAGTTCGTGGTTCTGTGGTGTCAGGTGATTGGCGTTCGGCTCAGATTCTCGTTCCCACGCTCCGCGTGGTAATGCCTTTCGTGACGCTCTGCGTCACACGGTCGTCCTGCGAGATCAGGCGCCCTGTCACTAACGTCGCACTCTGCGTCGACAGTGCCATCGTGATAAAAAGCGCTTTGGTTTATGTGCCGTGATTACGGGCAAGGCATGACGTTACGCGGCAGCCCAATTGTGACGCAGAGCGTCACGAGACAGCGTGACGACGCGGAGCGTCGCACGATAGTTGGAGATTATCGTTCCGCACGCTCCAGCGTGGGAACGCGGCTCTGGACGCTCTGCGTCCGATCTTGATGTGCGACGCAGAGCGCCGCACGATAGTTGAGGTTATCGCTCGCACCGGAGCATTGGCACAAGTCGTTACCCCCCTAAACAATGCCTACCAGAACCGCTGCTGAGTCAAACGTCCCCACCACTTAGCAGCCAACTGATCCGCCGAGGTGGCTGCAGCCATACCCATGCGCTCTTGCAGGCTCTTGCGTTGCACGTAGTGCAGGTGGAACACGTCTGCATCCTTGGCGCGCTCGGCCAGGTACTCGTCGCTGGTCTTGAGTTCGTCGACCAGCAGTTTGTCGACCGCTGCCATGCCCAGCCATATCTCACCCGTCGCCACTTCGTCGATAGACAACTGCGGGCGGTAGCTGGCAACGAAGTTCTTGAACAGGTCGTGGGTGATGTCCAGGTCCTGCTGGAATTTCTCGCGACCCTTCTCGGTGTTTTCGCCAAACACCGTCAGGGTGCGTTTGTATTCGCCTGCGGTCAGCACTTCAAAATCGATGTCGTGCCGTGCTTCTTCAGCAAGCGATTGACGTTCGGCAACTGCGCCACGACGCCGATGGACCCGAGGATGGCGAAGGGTGCGCTGATGATCTTGTTGCCGATGCAGGCCATCATGTACCCGCCACTGGCCGCAACCTTGTCGATGCATACGGTCAGTGGAATACCGGCCTGCCGAATGCGTGCCAGTTGCGAGGACGCCAGACCATAGCTGTGCACCATGCCGCCACCGCTTTCCAGACGCAGGACCACTTCGTCCTTGTCGGTGGCCAGCGTCAGCAGAGCGGTAATTTCATGACGCATGCTTTCAGTAGCCGAGGCCTTGATGTCACCGTCGAAATCCAGCACATAGACACGGGATTTTGGCTCGACCTGCTTTTTTTCTTTTTTCAGGGCCTTGCCCTGCTCCTTGCGCAGCGTCTTGAGGCGCTCTTTGTCGAGCAAGGATTGCTCGAGCCGCTCACGCAGGCCTTTATAGAAATCATTGAGCCGGGTGACCTGCAGTTGCCCGGCCGTTTTGCGACGCCCCTTGCCACGCATGGACGCAATGGCAACCAGCACCACCACGATGGCGATCACCAGCGTCACGGTTTTGGCCAGAAAACTTGCGTAATCGACAACGAAATCCACGAATATCCCTCATTTGCGTCAGGCCCTTACCAATCAAGGGCCGCAATAAATGCAGCATACCGACGCCCCGTGCGACGCACCAGCTATCGAGCCGTTACAAACCATTAAAACGATGATTTCAAACGAGCGTATGTTTTTTCATTGACAGTCGCCCGGCATCCCTCATAACCTCGACCCACCTTCAACGTACCGAGACAACACGGACGTGGGCAGCATCTATCTGATACGACATGGCCAGGCCTCATTTGGTGCAGACAATTACGACGTCCTGTCGCCCATGGGCATTCGTCAGTCACAAGTGCTGGGTGCTCACCTCGCGCAGTCGGGCGTGACCTTTGACCGGTGTGTATCGGGTGAGCTCCTGCGCCAGAAAGACACGGCACAGCATGTGCTGGGCCAGTACACAGAAGCAGGTATTGAAACGCCTCCCGTACAGCTCGACAGCGCCTTCGATGAATTCGACGCTGAAGGCGTGATCAGGGCGTTGATACCGGCGATGCTTGTCGATGAACCGCAAGCACTGGATATTCTGCGCGACGTGGCTGGCAACCCCGCAGGGTTTCATCGGTTGTTCAACCTGATTACCAAACGCTGGCTGAGTGGCGAGCACGACACGCCGGGGCTGCAAAGCTGGCAAGGTTTCTTAGACCGCGTCAAGGCAGGCCTGGACAGAATTCTTCAGGACGCAGGTCCGCATGAGCGTATTGCCGTGTTCACCTCCGGCGGCACCATTACTGCCCTGCTCCACCTCGTTACCGGAATGCCTGCAGCAAAGGCACTGGAGCTGCACTGGCATATCGTCAACACTTCTCTGCATCAGCTCAAATTCAAAGGCAACGACGTTACCCTGGCTTCCTTCAACGGTTACACACACTTGCAACTGCTGAAGACGCCGGCGCTCATTACCTATCGCTGAGCCCGGCCAATCGCGTCCTTGCGGACGCAAGTACTCACCACAAAAGGATCAAGACATGACCTCAGTAGCAGACGCCGTACAAACCATGAAGAACAAGTTCAACCCGGCTGCTGCTGCCGGTCTGGACCTGGTCTTCGGTTTCCATATCACCGACGAAGACAAACACTACGCCCTGATCGTCAAGGACAGCACCTGCGAATTGCAGGAAGGCGAGAACCCGGACGCCAACGTGACCCTGGTCATGGACAGCGAAACCCTCAAGGGCATTGTCAGCGGCGAGACCGATGGCATGCAGGCATTCATGGGCGGCAAGCTGCGCGCCGAAGGCGACATGATGCTGGCCATGAAGCTCAGCGAACTGTTCCCGGTTTAAACACCTGACACTTTGCAAGCTGCACCAAAAAAACCGAAGCCCCGCCGGCTTCGGTTTTTTTGTCTGTGCCGTTCTGTACAAAGCAGCAATCAGAGCCGCTGATTGCCCGGCAACACGCTAGTCTATAACGCTGCCGCGAGCTTGCTCGTGGTTCAGACGGTCATTAGATTAGTCAATAGTTTGAGCTGACCATAATAAACACAAGGTATACGTATGGCACTGACTGACCAGTCCACCGGGATTCGCAGCGGCGAAGAACTGGACGCCTCCCTGATAGATCCGTACCTGAAGGCGCATCTGGCGGATCTGCATGGCACCCCGGCGATCAGTCAGTTCCCCGGTGGCGCATCGAACCTGACTTATCTGATTCAGTACCCCGAGCGCGAGTTAGTGCTGCGGCGCCCGCCGTTCGGACACAAGGCGCGATCGGCACATGACATGGGTCGTGAATACCGCATTCTCAATCAGCTCAAGAATGCCTTCCCCTATTGCCCGCAAGCGTACCTGCACTGTACGGATGAGTCGGTGATCGGCTCGGAGTTTTACGTGATGCAGCGCGTCAAGGGGATCATCCTGCGCTCTGACCTGCCGCCCGAATTGGCGCTGGATGCACGACAGACTGAAGACCTGTGCAAGAGCTTCATCAACAAACTGGTGGACTTGCACCGCGTTGATTACCAGGCGTGCGGCCTGGGTGATCTGGGCAAACCCCAGGGTTACGTGCAGCGGCAGATTTCGGGCTGGTCGGAGCGTTATGAAAAAGCGCGAACCCCGGACGCTCCGGCATGGGAGCAGGTCCAGGCGTGGCTGGCAGACAAAATGCCCGCCGACTCGCCCACCTCCAGCATCGTGCATAACGACTACCGCTTCGACAATGTGATCCTCGATCCGGATAACCCGATGAACATCATCGGCGTGCTGGACTGGGAACTGACCACGCTCGGTGATCCGCTGATGGACCTGGGCAATACCCTCGCCTACTGGGTCCAGGCTGACGACCCGCTGCCGGTTCAGTTGACGCGTCGCCAGCCGAGCAATGCCCCCGGCATGCTGACGCGCCAGGCGTTCGTCGACTATTACGCCGAACGTTCGGGCATCCGTATCGACAATTTCGACTTCTACTACACCTACGGCCTGTTTCGTCTGGCCGGTATCGTGCAACAGATTTACTACCGTTTTTTCCATGGACAGACTCAGGACAAGCGCTTTGCCCGGTTCATTGACATGAACAGGCTGCTGGAGCAGATGAGCCTGAATGTAATCACCAAATCCAGCCTTTGACCGCCAACGCCAAGACAAGGAAACGACATGTCCAGAACCCAGCTTTTCGACCTTGATGGCAAGGTTGCTTTTGTTTCAGGTGCGAGCCGGGGAATCGGTGAAGCCACTGCCAGGCTGCTCGCTCAACAGGGCGCGCACGTTGTTGTGTCGAGCCGCAAGCTCGACGGGTGTCAGGCGGTTGCCGACGCCATCATCAGCGAGGGCGGCAAGGCCACAGCCATTGCCTGCCATATTGGCGAGATGGAGCAGATAACCAGCGTTTTCGCCAAGATTCGCGAGCAATTCGGGCGCCTGGATATACTGGTCAACAACGCAGCCACCAACCCGCAGTTCTGCAATGTGCTGGACACCGACCTCAGCGCGTTTCAAAAGACTATCGACGTTAACATTCGCGGCTATTTCTTCATGTCGGTGGAAGCCGGCAAGCTGATGCGCGAAGGCGGCGGTGGCAGCATTATCAATGTTGCATCCATCAATGCGGTGTCGCCGGGTGCCTATCAAGGTGTCTATTCAATGACCAAAGCGGCGGTGGTCAACATGACCAAGGTGTTCGCCAAGGAATGCGCCGAGTTCGGAATTCGCTGCAACGCTTTGCTGCCCGGCCTCACAGATACCCGATTTGCATCGGCGCTGGTCAAGAACGATGCGATTCTCAATATGGCCCTGGCGCAGATTCCGCTGAAACGCGTCGCAGCGCCCAGCGAAATGGCTGGCGCGGTCTTGTATCTGGCGAGCGCAGCATCCAGCTACACCACCGGCGTTGCGCTTAATGTCGACGGCGGATTTTTATCCTGATGTCTGGAACTGACTGCCACGCTGAAAAATGAATTAATTTTCCATATTTTATATTTATGGAATATATTTTCCGCACAACAACAATCCTCTCTGGAGAATGTCATGCGGGAAAACCCTTCTACGTCGCAGGCGCAACTGGGCATCGGGCTGATCGGCACCGGTTTCATGGGCCGTGCCCACGCCCTGGCCTTCGGCAATGCCAATGCCGCCCTTGATCTGCCGGCACGCATTCGGCTGACCGCCCTGGCGGATGCGGACAGCGTCAGGGCCGAGCAGTGCGCTAGCTCCTGGGGCTTCGATCACAGCCACGCTGACTGGCAGCACCTGATCAGTGATCCGCAGGTGCAGATCGTGGCGATCACAACGCCCAATCATCTGCATTTCCCCATGGCCATGGCCGCCATCGCCGCAGGCAAGGCAGTGTATTGCGAAAAACCGCTGGCGGTGAGCCTCGCCCAGGCCGACGACATGCGCCGTAGCGCCAAGGCCGCCGGGGTTGTTACTCAGGTTGGCTACAACTACCAGCACAACCCTATGATCGGCCTTGCCAGGGAAATGATCGACGCGGGCGAACTGGGCGATATCGTCAGTTTTCAGGGTGAGTTCAGCGAGGACTTCATGGGCAACCCGTCGTCCCCTTGGTCGTGGCGTTGCGAAGCGGCGCATGCGGGCGGCGCGCTGGCCGATCTGGGCAGTCACTTGCTGGCGATGGCTCGCCATTTGCTGGGCGATGTCGAAGCGGTCTGCGCAGACTCCAGCACCGTACACCGCCAACGCCCTGCGAGGAACGGAAGCCAGGAAATGCGCAGCATCGCAGTGGATGACCAGACCCACGCACTGCTGCGTTTTGCCAATGGTGCGCGCGGAACGTTCAGTAGCAGTTGGCTGAAACACGGCTACAAAAACCACCTGAGTTTCGAAATCAGCGGCACCAAGGGCACATTGGCATTCGATCAGGAGCGCCTTAACGAACTGCGCATCTATCGCACTGGCGCAGCTGGGCGCGATGGTTTTCAGCGTCTTCTGGCAGGCCCTGCGCAACCCGGTTACGCGGCATTCTGCCCGGCACCGGGCCATCAGCTGGGTTACAACGAACTCAAGGCACTTGAGGTACAGGCACTCATTCTTGCGGTATGCGGCAAGGGCAGCCGTGGTCCGGACTTCGAAGAAGCCTGGCAGATCGAGCGTCTGGCGACTGCCATTCGCCTCGCCGCCGCCGAGCAACGCTGGGTCGCGCTCAGCGATATCTGACTTCCTGCAACGCTTGGCAAGGGGGTAGAATGCGCCACATTCAGGCAGCCATTCTGCCCCCTCCCGCCTCCCCTATAAGCACGCTTGCCACCATGCCTTTTGAACTCAGCGTCGACCTGACCACCCTCGCCATTCTTGCTGTCGTTGCGTTCATCGCGGGTTTTATAGACGCCATCGCCGGTGGTGGCGGACTGCTTACTACACCCGCCCTGATGACAGCCGGTCTGCCACCGCATCTGGTGCTGGGCACCAACAAGCTCAGTTCGACGTTCGGTTCGGCAACCGCCAGTTTTACGTTCTATCGCCGCAAACTGTTTCATCCCAGACAGTGGATACACGCAGTGGTCGGCACTGCGGTGGGTGCCGCAGCCGGCGCGGTCATTGCTCATTACCTGCCAGCCGAATGGCTGAACCAGATGTTGCCGGTCATTGTGTTCGGTTGCGGGCTGTACTTGCTGTTTGGCGGCACGCCCAAGGCACCACTGGATAGCAATGCTCCGATCAAAAAGAAATGGCAACTGCCACAAGGGCTGGGGCTGGGCTTCTATGACGGTGTTGCCGGGCCCGGTACCGGCGCCTTCTGGACGGTCAGCACGCTGCTGCTCTACCCGGTGGATCTGGTCAAGGCCAGCGGCGTGGCGCGCAGCATGAATTTCGTCAGCAATGCCGTGGCGCTTTCGGTATTCATATTTTCCGGCCAGGTGGACTATATCATCGGCCTGAGCATGGGCCTTGCGGTAATGCTGGGTGCCTACTTCGGCGCAGGCACTGCAATCAAGGGCGGTGCCAAATTCATCCGCCCAGTGTTCATCACCGTGGTATTGGGCCTGACCGTGCGCCTAGCCTGGCAGCACTGGTTCGGGGGCGCCTGAGCGCTCGGCCAGATACGCCTCGATAAGATAGCGGGCGATAGAACGGTTGGCCGGTAACGGCGGCAAGTCATCAACATGAAACCAGCGTGCGTCCTCGATTTCTTCCGCCTGGGGCACTATGTCACCGCTATCATATTCGGCATGGAAGCCAAGCATCATCGAGTGCGGAAACGGCCAGCACTGGCTGCCCATGTATTTCAGGTTCTTGATGCGCACCTGCACTTCTTCCATCACTTCGCGGTGCACGCAGTCTTCGGCAGACTCGCCCGGCTCTACAAACCCTGCCAGCGCGCTGTACATGCCGGTGACAAACCGTGGTGAGCGGGCCAGCAGTATTTCATCGCCCCGCGTGACCAGCACGATCATGCTCGGGGAGATACGCGGGTACAGACGCAGGTTGTCGTGCTCGCAGAACATCGCCCGCTCTCCACGGATCTGCACCGTCGCACGACCGCAGGCTCCGCAAAAGCGATGTTCTCTGGCCCACGTACTGACTTGCGCGGCGTAGCCGAGCATCTGGAAGACCGCAAAATCGCCTTCCAGCATGAACTGACGCAAGCCTTGCCACGAACAGCCCTCAACCGCAACCGAGCGCTCAAGCACCAGCAGGTAGACAGGCTCACCCTCAAAATAGCCGATGCGTGCTCGCTCTGCACTGGCAAATCCAGCCCCGCCAGCCAGCCTCTGGGGAACATTGCCCCATTGGTATCCAGCAAAAACCCCTGATCACTCTGGACCACAGCCAAACCACCATCGGCCTCGACATCCAGAACTGCAGTTGTCCAACGCTCCGGGTGCGCCATGGAAAAACTCCTTTGCTCAGATTCGAGCTCTATCATGAATCAATTATCGAAGACCGGCTTGTGCTTGTTCATCTGCGCAACCATCGCCAGCTTCAGGTCAGGTGATTGCAGCATGGCTGCGTTCCAGATGGCAACGTGTTCCAGGCCGTCCTGCACTCGGTGATCGCGCATGTAGCTGATCATTTGCTTGGTGCCTTCGATGGCAATGGGTGATTTGCCGGCTATCTCCCGGGCCACCGCGAAGACGCCCTGCAACAGACCTTCCAGGTCATCGAAGGTGCGATTGACCAGCCCGATCCTCTGCGCCTCTTCAGCTCCCACGGTACGTCCGGTATAAGCCAGCTCACGCAGCACGCCATCGCCGATGATTCGCGGCAGACGTTGCAGAGTCCCTACATCCGCTGCCATGCCCATGTCGATCTCGCGAATGGCAAACTGGGCGTCGGCGGCGGCGTAACGCATGTCACAGGCCGAAATCAGGTCTATGGCACCACCCAGGCAATAGCCCTGAATAGCAGCCAGAACCGGCTTTCGGCAATTTGCCACTGCAGTGAACGAAGCCTGCATGTCACGGATCTTGCGCCTCAACAGCCGGGCATTACGGCCTGGATCCTTGCCCATCTGGTTGGCAACAGAAGCCAGCAATGCCAGATCGATACCCGACGAAAAATGTTTACCCGCTCCGCTGAGTATTACTGCCCGCACTTCGTCATTGCGCTCAATCCAGTCGAATATGCCGATTATTTCAGTCCAGAACGCCTCGTTCATTGCGTTGAGCTTTTCAGGCCGGTTGATCTGTACGTGAGCAATGCTGTCAGCCAGCTCGACCCGGAAACTTTGATAATCGGTCACGACGTGATCCTCAGGGCATGTTGAGTATTCAGGCGCTGGACTATAACAACAGCGACGCAATCATCGTAACCGGGCTTAAGTGACATTTGCCGGACCGACCGCCAGCCGCGTTTATATATTCGCTGTACCCGCTACCGTTAAATAGTGTGAACGGTCAGAATGCCGGGAGGTCCAATAATCAGTGATAGCAAAACCTATATACCTATATGGGTTATTAGAGGGCGATACTTGAATACGTCAAAAGCGGCAACCGGGATTGAAGGTCTGGATGACATCCTTGCGGGTGGTCTTTCACGCAGTCATGTTTTTCTCCTTGAAGGAGAACCCGGAACCGGCAAGACAACCGTGGCACTGCAGTTCCTGAAGGCAGGCGCAGCAGCGGGTGAAATATCGCTGTACATCACCCTTTCCGAGACTGAAAGCGAGCTACGCTCGGGTGCTGCCTCACACGGCTGGGAGCTTGACGAGCAGATCAATATTTTCGAGCTGACGCCGCCTGAAAGCTTGCTTGATGCGGATCATCATCAAAGCCTGCTGTACTCCTCGGATCTGGAGCTGGGCGAAGCGACGCGGCAGATATTCGAGGTGGTGGAGCGGGTCAAACCCTCTCGCGTGGTGATCGACAGCCTCTCGGAAATTCGTCTTCTGGCGCAAAGTTCATTGCGCTACAGACGCCAGATTCTGGCCATCAAACATTACTTCACGCGTTATAACGCGACGGTATTGCTGCTCGATGACCTGACCACCGAAGCGCTGGATAAAACCGTACACAGTGTGGCCCACGGGGTTATCCGTCTTGAAGCGCTGACACCCACCTACGGTGCCGAGCGTAGACGGTTGAAGATCGTCAAATACCGCGGCCAGAAATACCGCGGCGGTTTCCACGACTTCACCATCGCCGAGAACGGCATCCATGTATTCCCACGCCTGGTAGCGGCCGAACACCGCTCCAATTACGCCCGTACTCAGGTCAGCAGCGGCATCACAGAACTGGACGACCTGCTGGGCGGCGGCATAGAAAGCGGCTCCAGCACGCTGATTCTGGGCCCTGCCGGGACCGGTAAATCGCTCATTTCACTGGTTTTCGCGGCACAGGCAGTGGCACGTGGCGAGCGCGTGGGGCTGTTCATATTCGATGAAGAAATGGGCCTGCTGTTCGAACGGATGCTCAAGCTCGGGATTGACCTGCGGGCGCTTCAGGAAACCGGCAATCTGGTGGTCGAGCAGATCGACGCGGCTGAGCTTTCTCCTGGCGAATTTGCGCACCGCGTAAGGCGCGCAGTGGACCGCAAGCAGATAAAGACCGTGATCATCGACAGCATCAATGGTTATCAGGCGGCAATGCCGGAAGAGAGCGCACTGGTTTTGCACATGCACGAGCTTCTGCTCTACCTCAATCGCCAGGGCGCATCGACCTTCATGACCGTTGCACAACACGGGCTGGTCGGTGACATGCGCTCACCGGTCGACATTACCTACCTTGCCGACAGCGTTATTCTGTTGCGTTATTTCGAAGCTTTGGGTCAGGTGCGTCGCGCGATATCCATCATCAAGAAGCGCACGGGCACTCACGAGTCCACTATTCGTGAATACCGCATCAGTGCCAACGGTCTGAAGATCGGTAAGCCGCTTGAAGCCTTCCAAGGCGTACTGCGCGGGGTGCCGTCATACTTTGGCGACAAGAAACCGCTGCTTGAGGATGACGACCTGTGAGTATTCCAGGACTGTTGTCGGAGCGCGCAATCATTCTGGCGCCCAGAGGTCGAGACAGTCAGATCGCTATGCGGATCCTCGATGAAGCCGGCTACCTGGCAACGGTGGCCCATGACTTGTTCGAACTGGTCAAAGAGTTGAGCTCGGGCGCTGGCCTGGCAATCATCGCCGATGAGGCGTTGCGCAATAGTGACATTAAACCGCTGCTGGACCTCATCAGTCGCCAGCCAGCGTGGTCGGATCTGCCGATCGTCCTGATGACTCATCATGGCGGTCCGGATCACAATCCGTCTGCACGGATGGGTAATCTACTGGGCAATGTGACCTTTCTCGAACGCCCCTTCCATCCTGCGACTCTGGTCAGCCTGGTCGTCACGGCCGTGCGCGGGCGCAGACGTCAGTATGAAGCACGAGCGCGCATGGAGGACCTGCACGAAAGTGAAGGCCGTCTGCAGAATGCGCTCAAGGCCGGCAGGCTGGGCTCCTGGTTGCTGGAAGCGGAATACTTGTTCGGATATTACTAAAAGTCACTATGGCCGCAACGAACAGGACACGTTCAATTACGACGACTGGCTCGCCGCTGTGTATTTCGAAGATCAGCCCAGAATGCAGTCGGCGCTTCAGCGCAGCCTGGACACCGGTGTCGATCTGATCATCGAATACCGCAACGTCTGGCCGGATGGCTCACTCAGTTGGGTGGATGTGCGCGCCCGCGCCATTTGCGGCAAGAACGGTCTGGTCAGTTCTCTGGCAGGCGTGACCTCTGACATCACCGAACGCAAGCAAGCCGAGTCGCAATTGCGGCGTCTCAATGAAACATTGGAACAACAGGTCGAAGAACGCACCTCGCAGTTGCGCCACAAGGAAGACATTCTTCGTCAGTCTCAGAAAATGGAAGCAGTCGGCCAATTGACCGGCGGTATTGCCCATGACTTCAACAACATGCTGACCGGGATCATCGGCAGCCTGGAATTGATAAGAAGACGCCTGGCGCGCGGAAGTATAGAGGACCTCAACAGCCTGATCGACCTGGGTGTGACCTCGGCAAATCGCGCCGCAGCACTTACCCATCGCTTGCTGGCATTCTCGCGGCGCCAGTCACTGGACTCAAAGCCGGTGGAGATGAACCATCTGGTCAATGCCATGGACGAACTGTTGCAGCGCAGTGTCAACGAGAGCATTCATTTGCAATTGCGCATGGCCAGCGATCTATGGACTGCAGAAGCGGACCCTAACCAGCTGGAGAGCGCCCTGCTCAACCTGGTGCTCAACGCACGCGATGCAATGCCCGACGGCGGCACGCTGGTGGTCGAAACCTTCAATCAGCAGCTGGACAGATCGTTTACCAATGCCCATGAGAACCTGCTGCCCGGTGATTACGTGGTGCTGAGCGTCAGTGACAATGGCTGCGGCATGCCGGAAACAGTGATCAGCCGTGCGTTTGACCCGTTCTTTACCACAAAGCCTATCGGTCAGGGCACCGGTTTGGGTCTTTCAATGATCTATGGTTTCAGCAAACAGTCGCATGGTCATGTTTCAATCAAGAGTGAAGTAGGCCGAGGCACTACCGTACAGCTGTTCCTGCCGCGCTTTAAGGGGCTTGCAGATGAAGCCGAGCAGAGTTTCCAGAGCAATGCCGTTTACGCCGAAAATGGCGAAACCGTGCTGATCGTCGAAGACGACCCGGCTGTTCGGACGCTGGTCAGTGAGGTACTCAGCGAATTGGGTTACACCTTCATCGAGGCCAGCGAAGCACTGGACGCCGTGCCGATACTGGAATCAGGCCAGCGTATTGATTTGCTGATCAGCGATGTAGGGCTGCCGGGCATGAATGGCCGGCAGCTTGCAGAAATCGCCAGGCAGCTGCGACCGGAACTCAAAGTGTTGTTTATCACCGGTTACGCAGAGCATGCCGCCGTCCGCGGAGGCTTTCTGGAGAACGGTATGCAACTGATTACCAAACCCTTTGCGTTCGACCACCTGACCTCGAAAGTGCGGGAAATGATAGAAGCCTGAGAAACGCTCAGGCTTTGCATGACTCCGGCCTGTAAGACGGCCTGCTCACTCGACGGTTAAAGCGCGTCTTCAGGCCAGCAGTTCCTGAATACGCGAATGCAGCGTTTCCATGGTGAACGGTTTGGCGAGAATGGGTGCCTTCAGCGCAATCGGGCTGCCTGAATCGAGTATTTCCGCCGGATAGCCGCTGATGAAGATCACTTTCAACTCCGGTCGAAGCATCACCGCAGGCTCGGCAATCTGTACACCCGAGACACCACCCGGCAATCGATAATCGGTGATCATCAGGTCAAGGTGGGGTTTGGTCGCCAGAATCTCGAAAGCCTGCTCACCATTCTCGGCTTTCAGGACTCGATAACCCTCACCAGACAGATAATCGGCCAGAAGCATCAGGATCAGGGGTTCGTCTTCGACGATTAATACGACGTTTTCTGCATCAGCGCTCATTGAACTGCCTTTGATCTTATAAATAGCTGCCATTACGACCACGGCATGCATGGGAGGTTGCGCCGATGTGTGATTAAACTTGATTGCCAGTGGCTATCATCTACATCGCCAACGGCTGTCACCTGTATCGACAGCAGCTGTCATCTATAAAGGCAGGCAGATACGAAAGACGGAACCCTTGCCTTCTTCGCTCTCCACCTCGATACGACCGCCGTGAGCCATGACGATCTGATCGGAAATGAACAACCCCAGGCCAAGCCCGGCAACAGCGTGATTGCTCGATACTCGCTCGAATTGCTGAAAGATGCGCTTCTGGTTTTCAGCAGTAATACCGATGCCTTGATCCCGAACCTCAATGAAGGCTTCGCCCTCCCTGCTGTACACATGCACTTCAATCGGTTTGCGCGCACCGTAGCGCAGCGCATTGGTCAACAGGTTGGCAACCACTTGCTCGATACGGAACTCATCCCAGACGCCGATCACGGGCTCTTCGGCAAACCGGGTGACCGTCGAATCGGCGGCGGCGGCAATCTGTGCGGCAAAGCTTTCCAGCAACTGACAGACCAGTTCGCTCAAGTCAAAGGGGCTCGGCCTGATAGACAGCTTGCCGGTACGAATTCTGGAGACATCAAGCATGTCTTCTATCAGGCGGATAAGGCTCTGAATCTGCCGCTCGTCACGGTCGACCATTGCCCGCAGCTTTTCCATGGTGAACGCTGAAGCGTTGTCTTTGGCCAGGTGAAGTTTGCGCAGCTGGGTCTCCAGAATCAGACCGTTGAGCGGCGTACGCACCTCGTGGGAAACGATGGACATGAAGTCATCACGCATACGGATCGCGTGTTCCAGTTCGCCCTGGGTCGACTGCAGACGCTTGAGCAAGGCTTCCTGCTCCTGGCGACTGCGCTCCAGCTCTTCGACCTGTAGTTTCATGGCCTTGCGCTGCCGATACAGATCAACGAAAACATTGACCTTGCTCTTTACCGCATGGATATCCAGCGGCTTGTGCAGGAAGTCCACGGCACCACTTTCATAGCCCTTGAAGGCATAATTGAGCTCGCGACCGGCAGCGCTGACGAAAACGATCGGTATGCTCTTGGTCTTCTCGGTGCTGCGCATCATCTCGGCCAGCTCGAACCCGTTCATTCCAGGCATCTGGACGTCGAGGATGGCCAGCGCGAACTCGTGCTGCAACAGCAGTGACAACGCTTCGTCCGCCGAGAGTGCCTTGTAGACGAGTCGATCACCGCGCTTGATCAGCGCCTCGAGGGCCAGCAGGTTTTCCGGCAAATCATCGACGATGAGCAGTTTTGCCTGAATTTCACTTAACATGCGGTTCGTTCCAACTCGACCAGCAAGCGGCCAATATCGTTCAGGGAAAGAAGGTAATCCGGCGAGTGCAACGCCAGGCCCGCCTCGGGCATGGTCGACGCCTGGGCCTGCGAGGGGTCTTGAATCACCGTGAAACCACCATACTTCTTGATCTGCAGCAAACCTTGTGCGCCGTCATTATTGGCACCAGTCAGCAATACGCCAGCCAGTCGCGGGCCTTAGGCATCCGCGGCCGAACCGAACAAAATGTCGATACTGGGCCTTGAGTAAAACACCCTGTCTTCCTGACTCAATGACAGTGAAAAGTCAGACTCCACCGAGACGTGGTAACCCGCTGGCGCAACGTACAAAGTCCCCGGCACGATATCTTCCTTGTCATCGGCTTCCTTGACCGGGATCGCCAAGCGATTCTGGAATACATGGGCCAACTGGCTGCGCCGGTCATCCGGCAAATGCAACACCATCAATATAGGCAGACTGAAACCCGGCCGCAGGTTTCTGAATATTTTCAGCAGGGCCTCTACACCACCCGCTGACGCGCCTACGACAATAGCATCGACCACGGGCAACGGGCCGCAGGACAGGTCATCGTCAAAGGTGGTTCTCATAATTTCCGGTAGATCCGCTCGGGTTTCACCAGCGTCTCGAACGCCCCGCCGTAGGCAGAGAAATCCAGGGTTTCCTTACTGCCTAGCGCCAGAAAGCCGCGATGACACAGCGAGTCATGAAACAACCCGAAAGCTCGATCCTGAAGTTTTTTGTTGAAGTAAATCAGTACGTTACGACAGGAAATAAATTGCGTTTCGGAGAATACACTATCTGTGGCCAGACTGTGATCGGCAAAAGTGACGTTCTCGCACAGTGTCTTGTCGAAGATCGCGTAATCGTAGGCAGACGTGTAGTAATCGGCGAAATTGCGCTGCCCTCCCGAGTTACGGTAGTTCTCCGTATAGGTGCGCAGGTTATCCATGGAAAAGATGCCCTGCTTGGCCTTCTCCAAAGAGCTGGGATTGATATCGGTCGCATAAATGATGGTCCGCTCCAGCAGCCCCTCTTCGCGCAATAGAATAGCCGTTGAATAAACCTCCTCACCCGTACTGCAACCGGCAATCCACACCTTGATCGACGGATAAGTGCGTAGCACCGGCACGACCTCGTTGCGGATCGCCAAAAAGTGCGAGGGGTCACGGAACATCTCACTCACCGGGATGGTGAGAATCTGCAGCAGCTGCATGAATGCTGCCGGGTCATGAAGCACACGCTCCTGCAGGGCCGAGATGGTCGCGCAATCGAACTGACGCAACGCATGGATCACGCGGCGCTTGATCGACGCACCGGAATAGTCGCGGAAATCGTAGCTGTACTGGAGGTAGATAGCCTCTATCAGCAGGCGCAGCTCGATCTCTATGCTTTGATCAAGGTGCATGATGCCATCCGTTTTTGCGCCCCGGAAAGCACGGCCAGTGACCCCTCATTCAAATGCGCTCCATCTTCGGCAGCCAGACGCGAATCAGTGAAAACAGTCGATCCAGGTCAATGGGCTTGGCCAGGTAATCGTTGGAACCTGCCTGCAGACAACGCTCCTGATCATCTTTCATGGCCTTGGCAGTAACGGCGATGATCGGCAGCTTGCGCCAGCGCGGGTCTTTGCGGATCTCGATGGTGGCTTCGTAACCGTCCATTTCAGGCATCATCACGTCCATCAGGACCAGATCGATGTCTTCGACCTCATTGAGCTTTGCAATCGCTTCAAGACCATTGCGGGCAATTTCCACCACTGCCCCCTTGTGCTCCAGGGCGCTGGTCAGGGCGAAGATGTTACGCACGTCGTCATCGACCACAAGGATTTTGCGCGCTTCAAAGACCTTGTCACGGCTGCGCGCGGTCTTGAGCATCTTTTGTCGCTCGTTGGACAGTTGCGACTCGACCTTGTGCAGGAACAGCGTGACCTCGTCCAGCAGGCGTTCAGGCGAGCGTGCGCCCTTGATGATGATAGAGCGCGAATATTTCATCAGCTCGGCTTCTTCATCACGGGTCATGTTGCGCCCGGTATAGACAATCACCGGCGGAAAGGCGCAGATGTCTTCAGTGGACATGCGCTTGAGCAGCTCATTGCCGAGCATGTCCGGCAGTTTCAAGTCGATGATCATGCAGTCGTAGACATTCTCGCGCAGCAGGTCCAATGCCTCCTGGGCAAAACCCACCGCAGTGATTTCAATATCATCGTCGCCGATAAGGCGAGCAATGCTGTCACGTTGCAGCGCATCGTCTTCGACCAGCAGGATGCGTTTGACCTTCTGGGTCAGTTTGGCCTCCAGCTTGGCAAATACATCCTTGAGCTCTTCGCGGGTGGTCGGCTTGACGGCGTAGCCAATGGCGCCCATGTGCAGCGCAGCTTCCTGGCGATCCTCGACCGAAATTACATGCACCGGAATGTGTCGGGTAGGTGCCAGCTCCTTGAGACGCTGAAGCACGGTCAGGCCCGAGTGATCCGGCAGGCGCATGTCCAGCAGGATCGCGTCCGGCGTGTAGCGTGACGCCAGGTTGAACCCTTCATCCGCAGCATGCGCGACCAGACAGTCATAGCCCAGCTCATGGGCCAGATCGAAGAGGATCTGAGCGAAGCGCACTTCATCTTCGATGACCAGAATGCAGCGCCGCTGAAACGGTGCCTTGTCACGATCATCGGCAAACACGGCTACAGGTGTTTCCACCGGCACCGGGGCCGGGGCCGACTGCTGGATGACCGGCGCGGCAGGAACCGGCAATGAAGGCGCGGGAGGCGCAAGCATGACCGCAGACTCATTGCCTGGCTCTTGAGGGCCTTGCTCGACATAGCTTTCCGGCAACACCAGGCTGAAAATACTGCCCTGCCCTGGCGCGCTGGTCACACTGATGGATCCGCCCAGCAATGCCGCCAGATCGCGGGAGATCGACAACCCCAGCCCGGTACCGCCATAACGCCGGTTGGTGGTGCCATCTGCCTGACGGAATGCCTCGAATATACCCTGCTGATGCTCCTCGGCGATGCCGATGCCCGAGTCGCGCACGATAAACACGATGCCTGCACCCGGCTGGCGCGAAACGACCATGCTGACGGCGCCCGCTTCGGTGAATTTGATCGCGTTGGACAGCAGGTTCTTGAGAATCTGTTCAAGACGCTGGCGGTCCGTGAACAGCATGGTCGGCGCGCCTGCCTGTATGTCGACCGTGAACGCCAGCTTTTTCTCGGCGGCAAGCGGCTGGAACATGCTGCGCAGGCCTTCGACAAGGCGAGATACGCTGCTGTTTTCCGGGCGCATTTCGAGCTTGCCGGCTTCAACCTTGGAAATATCCAGAATGTCGTTGATCAGGTTCAACAGGTCATTACCCGCCGAATAGATCGACTCGGCAAACTTGACCTGTTCGGCGGTCAGATTTTCGCCCGGATTTTCGGCCAGCAGCTTGGCCAGGATCAACGAACTGTTGAGCGGCGTGCGCAGCTCATGGGACATGTTGGCAAGGAACTCGGACTTGTACTTGCTGGCGCGCTGCAGCTCGTCCGCACGCGCCTGCAACTCGGCCTGAGCGATGCTCAGTTCCTCGTTGTTGCGGTCCAGCGCATCACGCTGATCGGCCAGTGCCTGACTCTGATCGGCCAGCTGCTCGTTGGTCTGTTCCAGCTCGGCCTGCTGAGTTTCCAGGTGTGCCTGAGACTCCTTGAGAATACGCGACTGCTCTTCCAGCTCTTCGTTGGCCGTGCGTAATTCTTCCTGCTGCACCTGCAATTCTTCGTTGAGTTGCTGGGTCTCGGCCAGCATCTCTTGCAGACGCTGGCGATAACGGGCCGCTTCAATCGAAGTGCCAATGTTGTCCGCGATCAGCTCAAGAAACTCTAGATCCTGCTCGGTAAGCGGGCGCAGAAAGCCCAACTCGATCACCCCGTTGACCTGATCGTCATTGCTGGTAGGCACTGCCACTATGCTGCGCGGCGAGCCTTCACCCAGACCGGAAGCCACTTTGAAGTAGTTTTCGGGCAGTTCATCCAGCGTGATGATCCGGTCCTGTTGTGCGGCCTGCCCCACAATGCCTTCATCGCTGTGAATGGTCTGATCCTGCTGCTCCTGTTCGCGAGAGAAACCGTAGGAAGCAGCACGCGTCAAGCCGCCGTGATCCTGGCGAATATAGACCGCCGCCACCGACGCGCCCAGATAATGAGTCAGAAACTGAAGGATGTTTCGACCCAGCATATTGAGTGTCAACTGACCCAGTACCTGTTCGGCCAGTTCGCTCTGACCGTTGCGCAACCAGGCGACTTTTTGCAGACGCTCGGCATTGATTTCCTGCTGCCTGAGGTTTTCGCTGTAGGTGGCCGAAAGCGACAGCAAATCACGTCGTCCGATATACGCCAGGATAGCGCTGACAATCACCACGAATATCAGATACAGGCAGACGGAAAGAATGGTACTGCGCGTGACCTCTGCGTTACGGGTCAACCGAAGTTGCTGTTCCATTTCGACAGCCTGATCGTACTCGGTGCGGATCTGATCAGTAATTCGCTTGCCACGTCCGGCCAGCACAGCAGTTTGATAGTCGCCGTTGTTGCGCCGCAGATTGATCATCTCCTGAGCAAACGCATTCCACTCCTGCTGCATCGTGGACAGACGCCTGAACCGGTCCTGTTGCGTCGGGTTGTCTTCGACCAGACTCTTGAGTCCGTCCAGCTCGGCAACCAGCAACGGTTTGGCGATTTCATAGGGGTCGAGAAAGTGTTGATCGCCGGTCAGCAGAAAACCGCGCATGCCGGTTTCCATGTCTATCGACAGTTTCATCGAACGGTTGGTGTTATTGATCACCCGGTCAGTATGCTCGACCCACTGTATGGCCGTGAGCAGATAACTGATCAGCAAAATGAAGAAAACGGCGCTCAGTACCCCCACACCCAATGGCAAGCCGACGTTACGCCCCAGCAGTTTTCGAAAGCGTTGCTCATCGACAACAGACGTCCGATTCATGAAATATCCCTGACGAGTGGATCAAAACCGTAGAGTTTGCCGTAAACCCACGAAAAACACTCTTATTTCTGACATAGAGGATTGAAATTTCACACATAAATCGGTGATAAGCTCACGCACATATCGCGTTCATGACGTAAAGCCATCAATCACCCTCACAATTCACCGTATTTGTGCGCCGATTGAACTTCCACCCGGTTTTTATTTACTGATACAGGGACAGTATCAACAGTGGACAGGACGGCGCTCGGTTACTCTGAGCTGCCGGAAAAGGAAGCATGGCATTCCATGCTGTCTGCGCTATCACCATTTTTCAGGTTTAAGGAGTCGACAATGCCGGACACAGCCCGCACCATTCTCGTGGTCGAAGACGACGCCATTGTGCGCATGCTGATTGTCGACGTGCTCGAAGAGCTGGAATACAAGGTACTGGAAGCCGAGGACGCCACTTCAGCCCTGACTTTCGTTGTTGACGATACCAGGCACATCGACCTGTTGATGACTGATCAGGGGTTGCCCGACATGAAGGGCACCGCGTTGGCTAAAAAGGTCATCGAACTGCGGCCTCAATTGCCTGTACTGTTCGCCAGCGGTTACTCCGAGAACATCGATGTGCCGCCAGGCATGCATTCGATCGGCAAGCCTTTTTCGATCGACCAGTTGCGTGACAAGGTAAAAAGCATCCTTGACTGACATCAAAGCTGCTTTCAGTCACACCGACACGCACGCCAGTACACGTGTATTGATCATCGGCTACGTATGGCCCGAGCCACGCTCTTCGGCTGCCAGCGGGCACATGATGCAACTGATCCAATGCTTCCTCGAGCAGAACTGGCAGATTACCTTTGCCAGCCCTGCCACTGAAGGTGAACATAGGGCCGACCTGGTCAGCCTGGGCATCGAGGAAGTACGAATCGCGCTCAATGACAGCAGTTTTGACCTGTTTGTCAGCAAATTGCAGCCCGATATCGTTGTTTTTGATCAGTTCATGATCGAAGAGCAGTTCGGCTGGCGCGTCGAGCAACAATGCCCCGACGCCCTGCGCATTCTGGAAACGTCGGATTTTCAAAGCCTGCGCCATGCACGCCATCAGATGTTGAAGGACTCGCTGAACAGCGATTCCGCGGGTGATCCGAGCGATATTTGCGACACTTCAACGCCGGGGCTTTTCAAGCAGATCGCCTCCAGTGAGCTGGCGCAGCGCGAGGTCGCATCGTTGTATCGCTGCGACCTGAACCTGATGACATCCGACGTTGAAATGGCATTACTGACCGGTTCGTTTGGGCTGCCCGCCTCGCTGCTGCACTGGTGTCCGCTAATGATTGACGGCGTTCCCGACAGCGTTCGGCCTTTTGCAGAACGCGCGCACTTCCTCAGCATCGGTAATTTCCGTCACGCCCCCAACTGGGATGCGGTGCTATGGATGAAAACCGCAATCTGGCCGCTGATCCGTCAGCAATTGCCTGAAGCGCAGCTGCATATTTACGGTGCCTACACGCCACCCAAGGCAACAGCGCTGCACAATGGCGCTCAAGGGTTTCATGTGAAGCACTGGGCTGAAGATGCGTTGCGGGTCATGTCATCAGCACGCATTTGTCTTGCGCCGTTGCGTTTCGGTGCCGGCATCAAGGGCAAATTGATGGATGCCATGCTCTGCGGCACTCCGTCAATCACCACTGTGATCGGCGCAGAAGCCATGAGCGGCGGGCTGCCGTGGCCTGGCGTCATCGCCGATAACCCGAAAGACATCGCTGATGCTGCGGTCAGACTCTATCAAGACCAGACCCGCTGGCTAGAGGCGCAGAACGCCGGGCTGGCGTTGCTGCAGGCGCGTTACCAGCATCGGCAACACTGTGCGAGCCTGATCCAGCGCATTCAGACCCTTCGTAACCAGTTGCCCGAGCATCGTCTGGCGAACTTCACCGGCGCCATGCTTCGCCATCATCACCACAAGAGCACCAAGTACATGGCGCAGTGGATCGAAGCCAAGAACCGTAACAAGGCTGAAGATACGGTCTAAGCTGGTTTGCGCAGCAGATAGGTATCCATGATCCACCCCCTGCGGTCGCGCGCTTCGGCGCGCAACAGCTTGATCTGCTCACACACGTCATCGAGCCTGCCAGACACCAGTATCTCGTCCGCGGTGCCCAGATAAGCGCCCCAATAGATATCCAGCCCGTGCCCGACGTAACGCTCGAATGTGCACTGTGCATCCAGCATCACCACGACATTGCTGTGTTGCTCAAGCGCTGCCGCCGCCAGGCGTCGCCCTGTGGTGATGTGAATCGACTCACCAATACGATTGAGCGGTATCCGGTGTTGCGCCACCAGGCTCTGGACACTGGTGATGCCGGGAATCACCTGATATTCGAATGTTTCCCTGCCGCGCGCCAATACGCGGTCAAGGATGCGCATGGTGCTGTCATACAGTGACGGATCGCCCCAGACCAGAAATGCACCAACCTGATCTGCGCCAAGCTCATCGGTCAACAGCCGTTCGAACAATGCAGCGCGCTGCTCGTGCCAACTCTCGATACCCCGCTCGTAGACGTCAGGGTCGCCTTCGCGCCGTGGGTCCTGAACCTGTACCAAACGGTAGCCCTGATGAGTGATATGGCGCTGGCAAAGCGCTTTGCGCAGACGCAGCAGCTCATCGTCGACATAGCCCTTGTCGAGGATGAAGATCACGTCGGCACGGTTCAGCGCGGCAATGGCCTGCAAGGTAATCTGCTTGGGATCACCGGCCCCCATGCCGATCAGCAGGATCTGTTTCATCGGATAACCACTCCACTGTGGCAAATCATGTGAGACGCGTGATCGTAGGTGATTTTTGTCAGCGACCGGGCATTGAAGCTGAAAATCAGGCACATTATCGTTCTGGCAACTGCTGAACACGACATAGCCATGAGTAAAACAACAAGAATCGCCGACCCTTCCTACGAATTGATGGACGACCACAACGGGCTGTCGATCATTTATCGCGAGCACGGATTCCCCTGTCCGCTGGTGCGCTGGCACTTTCACAAGGAATACGAGCTGCATTTGATTGTGGCCAGCTCAGGCAAGGTATTTGTCGGCGATTACATCGGCAATTTCAACCCTGCCAGCCTGTTTCTGACCGGCCCCAACCTGCCGCATAACTGGATCAGCCAGATCGATGAGGGTGAAGTTGTGGCCAAACGCGACATGCTGGTCAACTTCACCGATGAACTGCTGGAAAGTGGCAATCAGGTGTTTGCCGAACTAAAAACCCTGACGCCATTACTGGAACGCGCCCGCTACGGCATCGAATTTCGCTGCAAACGTACGATTCGTCAGGCCATGAAGCTGATGCAGAAGATTGCCGACTCACGGGGCATCACCCGCCTGGGTCATTTCTTCATTCTTCTCGAGTTGCTGGCGGCCAGCGACGACTATCAGTTGCTCTCTGGCACTGCGGTCGCCCATACGGCTGACGAGCACAGCGTCGATCGCACCAACCGGGCGGTGGATTACATCTTTGCCCACTATGGCCGTGAGCTGCCGCTGGAGGAAGTGGCCGAGTATCTGGGCATGAAGCCAACCTATTTTTCCAGAGTGTTCAAGCAGGCCACGGGGCGATGCTTTGTAGAGTTCGTCAATCGACTGCGCATCAGCAAGTCGTGCGAATTGCTGGCTGATGGCGACAAACCGGTCACTGATGTGTGCTTTGAATCCGGGTTCAACAATATCTCCAACTTCAATCGGCGCTTCCAGCAACTCAAGGGCATGACGCCCTCGCATTATCGCCGCCTGGCCGTGCAGCGCCTGACCGAACAAAACCTGTACTGATTCACCCTGCCCTTGCGCCTATCGTCTACGCTGCAGATGCGGCGAAGCCAGCCTATGGGCGATTCGGCTCTATCGGCCTTTCGTGCATCAGTGCAAAAAAGTATCAGTCAGAGTGCGGCGCAGGATTTGTCTTTCCGACCGAACGCCGGTGTAATCAATCCACATCTTCCTCACCTCCGGAAGAGAAAAAAACAATAACCATCCTTCTACTGCTCACTGGGCGTGGAAGAGGAGTGATCAATGAAGAACTCAGCAAAACTTCTGCTCGCCAGTTCCGTGCTCAGCACCTGTTTCGTCTTCAGTGGCAGCGCCACGGCAGGCACCGTGACCATTGCCACGGTCAACAACAGCGACATGATTCGCATGCAGCGCCTCTCCAAGACCTTCGAAGAAAAGCACCCCGACATCAAGCTCAACTGGGTCGTGCTGGAAGAGAACGTCCTGCGCCAACGACTGACCACCGACATCGCCACCAAGGGCGGCCAGTTCGATGTGCTGACCATCGGCATGTACGAAGCCTCACTCTGGGGCAAGAAAGGCTGGCTGCAGGAAATGAAAGACCTGCCTGCCAGTTATGAACTGGACGATGTCTTCCCCTCGGTGCGTGAAGGCCTGTCGGCGGATGGCAAACTGTTCGCCCTGCCGTTCTATGCTGAAGCTTCGATCACTTACTACCGCACCGACCTGTTCAATGCCGCCGGCCTGACCATGCCCGAGCGTCCTACCTGGACACAGATTGCCGAATTCGCTGGCAAACTGACCGACAAGTCCAAGGAACAGTACGGCATCTGCTTGCGTGGCAAGGCTGGCTGGGGCGAAAACATGGCGCTGATCACCACGCTGGCCAACGCTTATGGTGCAAGCTGGTTCGATGAGCAGTGGACGCCACAGTTCGATCAGCCAGAGTGGAAGAATGCGCTGAATTTCTACGTCAACACCATGAAGCAGTCCGGCCCTCCGGGTGCCTCCAGCAATGGCTTCAACGAAAACCTTGCGCTGTTCAATAGCGGCAAGTGCGCCATCTGGGTCGACGCCAGCGTTGCCGGTTCGTTCGTGACCGACAAGAAGCAGAGCAAAGTGGCCGACAGCGTCGGCTTCACCTACGCCCCGCATGAAGTAACCGACAAGGGCTCGTCGTGGCTGTATTCGTGGTCGCTGGCGATCCCGACCAGCGCCAAGAACACCAAGGATGCTGCCGAGTTCACCCAGTGGGCCACCTCGAAAGAGTACGCCAAACTGGTTGCCGATACCGACGGTGTGTCCAACGTGCCGCCAGGCACCCGTGCCTCGACCTACACCGATGAGTACAAGAAAGCCGCACCATTCGCCAATATCACGCTTGAGTCGCTGAAGAAGGCCGATCCCAAATCGCCATCGCTCAAAACAGTGCCTTACGTAGGTATTCAATTGGTCACCATTCCTGAGTTTCAGGCCATCGGTACCAGCGTCGGCCAGCAGTTCTCCGCAGCACTTATAGGCCAGTCCACTGTGGATCAAGCCTTGCAGAATGCGCAAACAGCGACTGCACGTGACATGAAACGAGCGGGTTACCCGAAAAAGTAACCGTCACGCACCAGGGCGAAAGCCGATGCTTTCGCCCTGCCGCTCAACTGCGCAACAACTCTGGTGCAATCCGGTTCGGAGCTCTCCATGAATACCTCAGCCTCCCCTGAACGCACGGACCTGTCCGGCGAACAGCAACCGCTCAAAAGCCGTCGATTCAAGCCGGGCTGGTTTCTGGTCAGTCCTTCAGTGGCGCTTCTGCTGGTGTGGATGATCGTGCCGCTGGGCATGACCATTTATTTCTCGCTGATCCGCTACAACCTGCTCTCCCCCGGCGAAAACGAGTTCGTCGGGCTGGAGAACTTCCAGTATTTCGTCACCGACAGCGGCTTTCTGCCCGGTGCCGGTAACACCTTGCTGCTGGTCGGCAGCGTGCTGGCGATCAGTGTAATCCTCGGCGTGCTGATCTCGGCGCTGCTCGAAGCCAGTGAGTTTTTCGGCCGCGGCATCGTCCGCGTTCTGCTGATCTCGCCCTTCTTCATCATGCCCACGGTCAGCGCGCTGATCTGGAAAAACCTGATTTTCCATCCGGTGTCCGGCGTACTCGCGGCGGTGTGGAAGTTCTTCGGTGCGCAGCCCATCGACTGGTTTGCCCATTACCCGATGCTGTCGATCATCATCATCGTGTCCTGGCAATGGCTGCCGTTCGCGATTCTGATCCTGATGACCGCCATGCAGTCGCTGGATCAGGAACAGAAAGAGGCGGCGCGTCTGGATGGAGCCGGCCCCATCGCGATCTTCTGGCACCTGACCCTGCCGCACCTGGCACGGCCGATTGCCGTGGTGGTCATGATCGAGACGATCTTCCTGCTCTCGGTGTTCGCTGAAATATTCACCACCACCAATGGCGGCCCCGGTTTTGCCTCGACCAACCTGGCATACCTGATCTACATCCAGGCGCTGCTGCAGTTCGACGTGGGTATGGCCTCGGCGGGCGGACTGATCGCCGTAGTAATCGCCAACATCGCGGCGATCATCCTGATCCGGATGATCGGCAAAAACCTCACCGACAAGTCATGAGGACCTTGCCATGATGACCCTCAAACAATCACGCCGCCTGCAAAGCCTGCTACTCGGGAGCCTGTCCTGGCTGATCGCTGCGCTGGTGTTCTTCCCGATCTTCTGGATGGTGCTGACCAGCTTCAAGACCGAGATCGACGCATTTGCGACGCCGCCGCAATTGTTCTTTACCCCAACGCTGGAAAACTACCTGCACATTCAGGAGCGCAGCGATTACTTCCACTTTGCCTGGAACTCGGTGCTGATTTCCTTCAGCGCCACCGCCCTGGCCATGCTGATCGCCATTCCTGCGGCGTATTCCATGGCGTTCTTCGAAACCAAACGCACCAAAAGCACCCTGCTGTGGATGCTCTCGACCAAGATGCTGCCGCCAGTGGGCGTGCTGATGCCGATCTACCTGCTGGCCAAGACCTTTGGCCTGCTGGATTCGCGGCTGGCGCTGATCATCATCTATACGCTGATCAACCTGCCGATCGTGGTCTGGATGATCTACACCTATTTCAAGGATATTCCCGGTGAGATCCTCGAGGCCTCACGGCTGGACGGAGCCAGCACCCGCCAGGAGATCTTTCGCGTGCTGATGCCGATCTGCAAGGGCGGGCTGGCCTCTACAGCACTGCTATCGCTGATCCTGTGCTGGAACGAAGCGTTCTGGTCACTGAACCTGACCTCGTCCGCAGCGGCACCGTTGACGGCACTGATCGCCTCCTACTCCAGCCCCGAAGGGCTGTTCTGGGCCAAGCTGTCGGCGGTCTCGACCCTGGCGTGTGCGCCCATCCTGATTTTCGGCTGGATCAGTCAGAAGCAGCTGGTTCGCGGCCTGTCGTTCGGCGCTGTCAAATAGCCCGCCTCAAAGAACAAGAAGGAATCCAACATGGCTAACCTGAGCATCCGCAACCTGCAAAAAGGCTTTGATGGTCATCAAATCATCAAGGGTATCGATCTGGACGTGAATGACCGCGAGTTCGTGGTCTTTGTCGGGCCTTCGGGCTGTGGCAAATCCACCCTGCTGCGGCTCATCGCCGGGCTTGAGGAGGTCACCTCGGGGACCATCGAACTCGATGGCCGCGACATTACCCAGGTCACGCCGGCCAAACGCGATCTGGCGATGGTGTTCCAGACCTACGCGCTTTACCCGCACATGACGGTAGGCAAGAACCTGTCATTCGCACTGGACCTGGCGGGTGGCGACAAGGCCGAGATCAAGAAGAAGGTCGATGAAGCCGCGCGTATTCTGGAGCTCGGCCCGTTGCTGGAACGCAAACCCAAGCAGTTGTCCGGTGGACAACGACAGCGTGTTGCGATTGGCCGGGCCATCGTGCGCAATCCGAAGATTTTTCTCTTCGATGAACCATTGTCCAACCTCGACGCCGCGTTGCGCGTGCAAACCCGCCTGGAGCTGTCGCGCCTGCACAAAGAGCTGCAGGCCACGATGATCTATGTGACCCACGACCAGGTTGAGGCAATGACCCTGGCCGACAAGGTGGTGGTGCTCAACGGCGGCAAGGTCGAGCAGGTCGGCTCGCCGCTGGAGCTTTATCACCACCCGGCCAATCTGTTTGTCGCAGGCTTTCTCGGCACGCCGAAAATGGGCTTCCTCAAGGGCAAGATCAGTCGAGTGGACAACGCCGGCTGTGAGGTCGAGCTGGATGCAGGAACGCGCATCAGTCTGCCGGTCAATGTCGCAGGACAGAGCGTTGGCGCGGCTGTAACGCTGGGCATCCGCCCGGAACACCTGAACCTTGCCCAGAGCGAAGATTGCCAGTTGCAGGTGATTGCCGATGTCAGCGAACGTCTTGGCAGCGACACGTACTGTCACGTGCGCACCCGTTCGGGCGAGGCGCTGACCATGCGTATTCGTGGCGACCTGGCCAGCCAGTACGGCGAGACGCTGAACCTGCACCTGGACAGTGCCCAATGCCACCTGTTCGACGATCAAGGTCTGGTGATTGCCAAAGCCTTGCAGACTGTCGCCGCCTGAGTTCCGGAGAGCCCTTCATGAAACTGACCAAAAACAATCTGTCCCGACTGGACACCGACATTGCCCTGCCCGCCTACACCGTCGACAGCACTCGCCAGGGCATTGCCCATATCGGCGTTGGCGGCTTCCATCGGGCGCATCAGGCGTTTTACACCGATGCACTGATGAACAGCGGCGAAGGCTTTGAATGGAGTATATGCGGCGTCGGTCTGCGCCCTGAAGACAAAGCCGTACGTGACGCACTGGCGCAGCAGGACTATCTGTACACGCTCTACGAACTGGGCGACACGCCAGATACCGAAACCCGCGTCATTGCCTCGATCAGCGGCATGCTGCTGGCCGAAGACAGCACTCAGGCGTTGATCGACAAGCTAGCCAGCCCGGACATTCGCATCGTCTCGCTGACCATCACCGAAGGCGGCTATTGCATCGACGACAGCAATGGCCAGTTCATGGCGCATCTGCCACAGATCCAGCATGACCTGGCAAACCCGGACCAGCCAAAGACGGTATTCGGCTTCCTCTGCGCTGCACTGGCGCGCCGCCGTGCCGAAGGTACGCCAGCCTTTACCCTGATGTCCTGCGATAACCTGCCGCACAATGGCGCAGTCACTCGCAAGGCGCTGCTGGCATTTGCCACCTTGCGCGATGCCGACCTGCATGACTGGATCAAAGACAACGTCAGCTTCCCCAACGCGATGGTCGACCGCATCACCCCCATGACCAGCGCTGCTCACCGGCTGAAGCTGGCGGACGAGAAGCACATCGACGACGCCTGGCCGGTGGTCTGCGAACCGTTCGTGCAATGGGTGCTGGAAGACAAGTTCGTCAACGGTCGCCCGGCCTGGGAAAAGGTCGGCGTGCAGTTCACCGATGATGTAACGCCCTATGAGGAAATGAAGATCAAGCTGCTCAACGGCAGCCATCTTGCCCTGACCTATCTGGGCTTCCTCAAGGGTTATCGTTTTGTCCACGAAACCATGAATGACCCGTTGTTCGTGCGCTACATCCGCGCTTACATGGACCTGGACGTCACGCCGCAGCTGGCGTCGGTGCCGGGCATCGACCTGGAAGGCTATAAAGACACGCTGATCGAGCGCTTTTCCAACCAGGCGATCGCCGATCAGCTGGAGCGGGTTTGTTCGGACGGTTCGTCCAAATTCCCCAAATTCACCATTCCGACGATCAATCGTCTGATCGTCGATCAGGGCAATTTCGAGCGCGCCTCGCTGGTCGTTGCCGCGTGGGCGCTGTATCTGAAGGGTGTCGACGAGAACGGCACGACCTACAAAATTCCCGACCCGCGCGCCGAGTTCTGTCAGGCACTGGTGGCCGACGACGCGCTGATTACCCAGCGGCTGTTGCAGGTTGAGGAAATATTTGGCGTTGCCATTCCGAAATCAGCCGAGTTTGTCGCAGCGTTCGAGCAGAACCTCAATGACCTGCGCACACTGGGCGTCAGTGGCACGCTGGAAAAACTTCTGGCCAACCGCCTTTGAGGTGCGCCCATGTTTCTTGGAATTGACTGCGGCACCCAGGGCACCAAGGTACTGGTGCTCGATACCGAAAGCGGTACTGTGCTGGGCGAGGGTTCGGCCTCGCATAGCCTGATCAGCGACCATAACGGCCGCCGCGAGCAGGACGTAGGGCAATGGCTGAATGCGCTGCAACAGGCCACCCGCGATGCCTTGGCACAATCTGGCGTGTCGGGGCAGCAGATTCTCGGCATCGGCGTATCGGGCCAGCAACATGGTCTGGTGCTACTCGATGCTCAAGGTGAGGTGCTGCGCCCGGCCAAACTGTGGTGCGACACCGAATCGGCTCCTGAAAACCAGCGCTTGCTGGATTACCTGGGCGGCGCGCAGGGTTCCCTGCAACGCCTTGGCCTGGTCATTGCGCCGGGCTATACCGTGTCCAAACTGCTGTGGACCAAGGAACAGTACCCGCAGCTGTTTGAGCGTATAGACAAGGTGCTGCTGCCCCACGACTACCTCAACTATTGGCTGACCGGCCGCTGCTGCACTGAATTCGGAGACGCATCGGGCACCGGTTATTTCAATGTGCGCACCCGTGAGTGGGACCTGCCGCTGCTCGCGCACATCGACCCGAGCGGCCGTCTGGGCAAGGCGCTGCCGCAATTGGTGCAAGCACACGAAGCGGTTGGCGTGCTGCGTCCTGAAATCGCCCGACTGCTGGACCTGAACCCCGCAGCACTGGTGTCCAGTGGTGGCGGCGACAACATGATGGGCGCCATTGGCACGGGCAATATCCAGCCCGGTCTGATCACCATGAGCCTGGGCTCGTCAGGCACTGTCTATGCCTACGCCGATGAGGCGCGGGTCAGCGAGCATGAGTCGGTCGCTACCTTCTGCTCATCCTCTGGTGGCTGGCTGCCATTGATCTGCACCATGAACCTGACCAATGCGACTACGGCAATTCGTGAGCTATTCGCTCTGGATATCGCTGGTTTCAACCAGACCGTCGCCGAGGCTCCGATAGGGGCCGAAGGCGTGCTGATATTGCCTTTTCTGAACGGTGAACGCGTGCCCGCGCTTCCTGATGCCACTGGCAGCATCGTCGGGCTGGACAGTACCAATCTGACCCAGGCCAACCTGTCCCGCGCCGTGGTCGAAGGCACCACCTTCGGCCTTCGCTACGGATTGGATCTGCTGCGCGACAGTGGTATCAAAAGCGAGAAAATCCGCCTGATTGGCGGCGGTTCCAAAAGTGCGGTATGGCGGCAGATCGTAGCTGACATCATGAATACTCCGGTGATCTGCACCGACCACGCAGAAGCCGCCGCGCTGGGCGCGGCCATTCAGGCCGCATGGTGCTGGTCGCATGCCGACGGCAAGGCTGAGGGCCTGCAGCAACTGTGCGAACGCTGTGTAAGTCTCGATCAAAGCAGTGAGACGCACCCCGTGGTGCATAATGTGGCCGCCTATCAGCAGGTCTATCAGCGTTATCAGGCGCAACTGCGCAAGGTTTGAACCGTTTTTTCATGGAGCACTTATGTTTCTGGTTTGTGGCGAAGCACTGTTCGATATTTTTACCCGCGCTGATGACAGCGGTTCCCTGAACAGATTGGGGTTTGATGCGATTGCCGGCGGCTCTCCATTCAACGTTGCGATCGGACTGCGCCGCCTGGGTGTGGAGGCAGGCTTCTTTGCCGGGCTGTCCACCGATTACCTGGGCCGCCGTCTGCGTGCCGTGCTGGAAAAGGAAACGGTCAATACCGATCACCTGGTTGAGTTCGACGCGCCCACGACACTGGCCATGGTCGCCGTGGGCAGCGACGGCTCGCCGACTTACAGCTTTCGCGGCGACGGCTGCGCGGACCGGCAGTTGCGCCTTGAACATCTGTCGGAACTCGATGCGCAGGTACGCGGCATTCACGTCGGCTCGTTTTCGCTGGTGGTGCAGCCGATTGCCGACACACTGCTGGCGCTGGTCGCCCGCGAAAGTGCGACGCGCCTGATTTCACTGGACCCCAACGTGCGCCTCAACCCGGCACCGGACATTCAGCGCTGGCGCAGCCAGATCGCAGCGTTCGCCGAACATGCGCACCTGATCAAGGTCAGTGACGAAGATTTGCACCTGTTGTACCCGGACAGCGATCCACAAAAAATCGCCGAAGGCTGGCTCGGCAAGCGTACGCAACTGGTCATCGTCACCCGCGGCACGCAAGGTGCCAGCGTCTTTACCCGGCAGCATGGTACTTGGTCAGTGCCGGCAAAAACGGTGGTCACCGCCGATACCGTCGGGGCCGGGGATACTTTTCAGGCGGCGCTGCTGACCTTCCTCAGCGAGCGTCAGCTCGATACGCCAGAAGGCTTGTCGACGCTGTCACGGGAAACCCTGGACGAGATGCTGAATTTTGCCGTCGGCGCAGCCGCGCTGACCTGCACAAAGGTCGGGCCGGATCTGCCGTATCGGCATCAGTTGGGGTGATTCAGTTTTCGACGAGAAACAAAAACAGCGGTACATCCGCAACATGTAACGCATGAAATAAAGTCTTCGTGAGCAAGCTCACTCCCACATTCCGAACCTGTTCCAAGCGGGAGAAGTTTCAGGATTCACTCCCATTTGGAAAGCATTCCATCTGTGGGAGTGAGCTTGCTCACGAAAGAGCCATTACAGTCGCCGAACAAGCAACCGAACCCACTGCCTGGTCAAGCCACCATCCCGGCCTTGATACCTCTGATGCGGGTGTTGATGTCATCCGCAACGTTGTTCTGCTTGTCCTTGAGCGCGTCCTGGACTTTCTGGTCAATGGCCAGTTGGTCCTGAGGTGCCATGGCGTCGTAGTCTTTCTGGGTGATGCCCGTCAGCTTCTCGCGCACTTTCTCTTCGGCCGTCTGCTTCAGAGAGTCCATGAACTTCTGTTCTACCGAACCCGTCGATGCAGTGTCAGTGGTGCTGGTGGCGCTGGCCACTGAACCGATGACACCGTTGTCGCGATCAGCCGTCTTTTCCGACAGTGACGAATCACCGGCAGACTTGAGATTGATCATCATCCGCGCGAAGGATTCGTTGTAACCGCTGTTGTCCTGCTTGCTGTCTTGCGATGTTGAATTGCTGACCGGCGTGGTAACCGGTGCCGAACCTGATGTCAGGCCAGCGGCGGCAACCGAGCTGAATGCGTCCTGAGACACCTCATCTACGGTTTTGCGCCCAACCACAGCCCGGGAAACAAGCTGCTCAAGCGCACTCGTGCCAATAATCATCTTTCACCTCCTGATGAACCTGTTGCGCAGGTTCAACAGCAAGTCCAGTGCCAAGTGCACAGTAAATCCATAAGTTACTGATTTTTATAATTTAAATTCAGATACTCATGATCGGCACTGTCAAAAAAACCCATACATTCTGCCGTTTGCGGCAAACATTCACCGACACAGGCTGCTTTCAGCCTGCCGCACGACCGGTATTGACGTTCAACAGCTCGATCGGCAAAGGTTCAGAGAAGTAGTAACCCTGCGCCTGGGTCGCGCCGATCTCGCGCAGCAACTCGAGTGTTTCCAGATCTTCGACACCTTCGGCGACGACGTTCAGATCAAGGGATTCGGCCATGCGTACGATGGCCCGCACGATGGCCCGGCTGCGTATGCTGGAGGCCAGTCCGAAGATAAACGATTTGTCGATTTTCAAGCCGCTGAAATGGTACTGATGCACATAGCTGAGCGAAGAAAACCCCGCGCCAAAATCGTCCAGCATGACCGACATGCCCTGCTCGGCCAGTTGCTTCATTGACAGGCGTGCCTGCTCGGAGTCGGCCACCAGTGCCCCCTCCGTAAGTTCCAGGCACAGACGCCAGGGCGCAACATTCTGTTCAGCAAGCATCGCCAGCACTTCTGCAGCGAATGCCGGGCGGGTGATGCTGTAGCTGGAGCAGTTCACATGCACTGGCGGCCAGTGGCCGTTCTCGGGTTGCGCCAGGATGTTCACCACGCATTTGAGCATGTAGATATCCAGACGACCAATCAGGCGCAAACCCTCCAGCGCGGGCAAAAAGCTTTCCGGCCCGACGATCCGTCCATCCGGCATGCGCCAGCGGATCAACGCTTCGAACGCCAGTAACTCTCCGGTCCTGACACAGATGACCGGCTGAAAATAGGGGATCAGTTGATCAGTACGCTTCAGGGCCGTGCGCAACGCTCCCTCTTGCTCGACCTGATCCGACACCTCCCGACGCAGAGCCTGATTGAACACGGCGAAGCTGTCACGCCCACCATTCTTGACCCGGTACATGGCGGTGTCGGCATCACGCAAGAGGTCTGCCGGCTCCTCATGAAAGCGGCTGTCAGCACCCACCACGCCGATGCTGCAAGAAGAAAAGACACTGTGATCGTCAATCACGAACGGTTGCTCGAAGGCGGTCAGGATCCGCTGGGCTATATCCGTACCGGCCTGTAACGGTGCATCGATGCTTAGCACCGCAAATTCGTCACCTCCAAGCCTGGCCAGCAGATCCCCTTCACGCATGCAACTGCGCAGCCGCTCGGCGGCCTGCACCAGAAGGATATCGCCGCAGTGGTGGCCAAGGCTGTCATTGATCATCTTGAAGCGATCCAGATCGATGAACATGACAATCAGCTGCTGGCCGTTCAGGCAAAAGTCTTGCCATGCCTGTTTCAGGCGATGTTGCAAGTGACTGCGGTTGGGCAACCCGGTCAACGAGTCGTGGGAGTTTTCATGCTGCAACCTGGCGTTGGCCTGGTCCAGCTCCCGGGTCCGGTCGCGAACCCGGGCTTCCAGGAGCACATTGGCGGTATGGATCGCTTCTGCCGCACTGCGCCGGGACAGTGCCGTGTCGATGTGGCGAGAGACAAAGGTCAGCAGTTCCTGATCACGCAAGGTATAGCTGACATCCTTCGAATAGCTTTGCACCACCAGGACGCCGCGCACTTGCTCGCCATCGAACAACGGAATGCCCAGCCAGGAAGAAGAACGACCAGTGTTTTTTTGCACCTCGATTTCGCCGAGGCTTTCCAGCCTGCGGGCATCGTCGTAATCGATCAGACAGGGTCGCCGCTGACCTATCACATACTCGGTAAAGCCACGCTGCCCACGCCGTGAACGTGGCGGCGTGTGTTGGTATTCGTCGATGTAGTAAGGAAAGGTCACTTCGCCTGTGGCGCTGTCGTAAAGGGCGATGTAGAAATTGAGCGCTACCAGCAGCTCGCCGACAATCATGTGCAGGCTGCGAAACAGCTCATTCATGTCGCCGGGCTGGCTGGACAGCTCGGCAATCTGGAACAGGGCACTCTGCAAATGCTCGGCGCGTTCACGGTCGCGCACTTCCTGGCGCAGGGCGTCGTTGGCTGCCGAAAGCTGTTGCGTGCGCAGTGCCACAATCTGCTCCAGGTCGGTACGCCGCAACAGCCGGTCCAAGGCCATCGCCACATGTCGCGACACCACGGAAAACAACGCGCGATCCTGAGCACTGTAGACGCGGGACACGTCATAGACCTGCATCGCGACCATGCCGAATACTTCGTCCGAGGCGTTTTTCAAGGGCGCGCCCATCCAGAACTCCGGCAGACGCCCCACCCAGAAAAAACGACCTTCGGCTTTTGCCCGCTCGATACAGGCTGCTTCCAGAAACAAGGGTTGCCCGGTGCTCAAGACATACCCGGTGAGCGACATTCGATCGGCGTCGATGAATTCGAACGTCTCGTGGCCCATCGCTTCGTCATCGAAACGGTCGATGTAATACGGATAAGTGATCTTGCGGCTTTGCTGGTCATACAGCGCGACGTAGAAGTTCTCGGCATCGATCAGCGCACTCAACTGCTCATGAATACCCTGCAGAAAAGCCCCGCGATCCAGCGTGGAGCTGGCCAGCAGGCTGATTTCATAGAGAACCCGCTGGGTGTTCTGCGCCCGGATCAACGCAGCGGTCTGCAACAGTGAACCCAGTCTGGCAGCGAGATCCACCAGCGCGGGATGGTCTTTTTCAGCCATTGGCGCCAGCACCCAGCCCAACACGCCCTCGCCCTGCCCGGCGACTCGGCAATGAAGCTGCAATTGAGCACAGTATGTGTCGAAGTCTTCAGCAGCGATGTGCGCAGGCCAGACGACTGCAGGGTCGCCCTGCCCGAGCAGACATTTCAGCTCGCCTGCAGCGTAGGCCGCCCAGGCGATATCCGGTATCTGTTCCCGTGCAGCGCTCAAAAGTGCGTCGATGGGCGCGTGACTGGCGAATCTGTCATGGTTGGCAGCCAACGTGGTGTCTGGACTGAACGCTACGCTTGGGCATATACCCGTGGCCAGATGTGAGACTGTCATGGAAACACCAGATGCATGAGCCGACGACGGTCATCCGTAAAAACCATGACCAAAGGTAACAAGTGTGCTGCTGCATTGTTGCAAAGTTCATACCTTTTTGGCAGACCCTTTGCCTGTCAGATGACATCCATGTGACGTGGGGCACTACACGGCTGCCATACGGGTCAGATTCAGGTGTGTCGCGAGACCGCCAAGGTGAATGAGCAGGGCTCGGCTATGCTTGCTCGCGGCGTTACATATTCTTCCCCCACTGAACAGGTGACAGTCATGGTCAAGACTTACAGTTACGCAGCGCAGTCTGCTCAGGAAGTGCTAAAACCATATCAGTTCGAACGCCGCTCACCCGGTGCCGAAGACGTTCAGATCGACATTCTCTACTGCGGCGTTTGTCACTCGGACCTGCATACCGCACGCAATGAGTGGCACAACACACTCTATCCTTCGGTTCCGGGCCACGAAATCGTTGGCCGGGTAACGGCAGTCGGTGCAGACGTCAAACATTTCAAGGTCGGCGACCTCGCGGGTGTCGGCTGCATGGTAGACAGTTGCCAGCAATGTACACCCTGCGCAGAGGGTGACGAGCAATATTGCGAGAGCGGCTTCACAGGAACCTACACCGGCCCGGTATTTGGCGGCGAGAACACCTTCGGCGGCTACTCCGACAAGATCGTGGTCAAGGAGAAGTTCGTCCTGCGCATCTCTCACGACGCCAATCTGGCCGCCGTCGCGCCGCTGTTGTGCGCAGGTATCACCACGTACTCGCCATTGCGCCACTGGAAGGTCGGCCCGGGCAAAAAAGTGGGCATTGTCGGGCTCGGAGGGCTCGGCCACATGGGCGTCAAGATCGCGCACGCCATGGGCGCTCATGTGGTGCTGTTCACGACATCGCCCGACAAGCGTGAAGATGGCTTGCGGCTGGGTGCCGACGAAGTTGTTGTATCCAAAGATGCTGCACAGATGGCAGCCCAGGCCAATAGCCTGGATTTCATCCTCAATACAGTCGCAGCACCGCATGATCTGGATGCATTTCTGTCCCTTCTCAAGCGTGACGGCACCATGACGCTGGTCGGCGCACCGGCAGAGCCGCACCCGTCTCCGGCAGTCTTCAATTTGATCTTCAAACGCCGCAGTCTGGCAGGCTCGTTGATCGGCGGCATTCAGGAAACCCAGGAAATGCTGGATTTCTGCGCCGAACACGGCATCGTTTCAGACATTGAAATGATCGCCATGCAGGACATCAACGAGGCTTATGAGCGGATGCTCAAAGGCGACGTGAAATATCGTTTCGTCATCGACATGGCCAGCCTCAAGCAGGAAATTCCTGCTGACTCAAACGCCGCATGATGCGGGCTGAATGCACCTGAAGAGCCTGGCGCTGCCATGGATGGCGGCGCGCACTAGACATGCCGTACGTCGCAAGGCATGAACTGACTACAGACAATAACCCACTGATACTCATACTCACTGTAAGTGTCGGCAACGGCTTGAAGCCCGCACTTGCGCCTGGCCCACCCTGCTTCATGCTGGCATGAGCTTGTCCTGGCCAGAAAAATGAACTATTTATTACATTTTAGTGACTATCATTGACTGCCTTTGGGTCTCAAGTTCACGAAGTCCTTGCAGATACTCATGTCAACGGACGTTTTAACAGGTGAACAAATCATGAAACAACGAGCGACAGTCATCTGCAAACGCGACGGCCAGGTCCTCTACGTGCGCAAACCAAAATCGCGCTGGGCATTGCCTGGTGGCAAGATCGAGGCTGGTGAAACGCCTGCTCAGGCCGCCATGCGTGAATTGTGCGAGGAAACAGGCCTGAAAAATCTTGATCTGCTCTATCTCGAGGTTTATGAGAAAGATCAGGTTACTCACTACGTGTTCACTACGCAGGTCCCGACCTCAAGCGAGCCTTCGCCACAGAATGAGATTGCCGCTTGCAAATGGCTGGCTCCGAAGAAACTCGCAGACTTGAAGGCCAGCAGTGCGACCAAGACCATCGTCAAGTCATATGCCCAGCGGGCCTGAGAGCATTTCGAGCATCTGGCGCAACGCCAAAGGGTGATCAGCCAGATCGGGTTGAACGGTCAGGCCTGAAGCTGTTCTGAGAGAGCAGACGGTTTATTACCTTCATCCCCGTCTCAGGAGATCCCCTATGACTCAGACCGCCCTGGTTGTTGGCGCAAGTGGCATTGTCGGCAGTGCAATCACACAGTTGTTACTGGAAAACGATTGGCAGGTTGCCGCCCTCTCCCGTAGTCCGTCAGCGCGGCCCGGCTTAATTCCGGTGGCTGCAGACCTGCAGAACCCGGAGTCCGTCAGTGCGGCCCTGGCTGATTTGAAGCCCACCCACGTTTTCATCACCACATGGTCGCGTCAGGCCACTGAAGCAGAGAACATCCGCGTCAATGCTGCGATGGTGCGCAATGTGCTGGATGCTGTACGGCCCGCTGGCAGTGTGAAACACGTTGCGCTGGTCACCGGGCTCAAGCATTACCTTGGCCCGTTCGAAGCCTACGGTAAGGGCACGCTGCCACAAACGCCGTTCAGGGAGACGCAAGCGCGCCTGGATATCGAGAACTTCTACTACGCGCAGGAAGATGAAGTCTTCGCTGCCGCCGAGAAAGACGGTTTTACCTGGAGCGTCCATCGCCCGCACACCGTGACAGGTGTCGCGGTCGGCAATGCGATGAACATGGCGACCACCCTCGCCGTCTATGCCTCGATCTGCAAGGCAACCGGCCGACCTTTCGTGTTTCCGGGCTCACGCGTGCAGTGGGACAGTCTGACCGACATGACCGATGCACGTCAGCTCGCCCATCAGCAACTGTGGGCCGCCACGACGCCTGCTGCGGCAAATCAGGCGTTCAACATCACCAATGGCGACGTATTCCGCTGGAGCTGGATGTGGGGGCAGATCGCCGAGTACTTCGACCTGCAGCCAGCCGATTTTCCGAGCGAGCCAGCCCCGCTGGAAACGCAGATGGCCGATGATCAGGCTGCCTGGACCGATATTGTCCGCGAGCATCAACTCAAGGAAGGTGATATCAGCCGCCTGATTTCGCCATGGCACACCGACGCCGACCTGGGTCGCCCGATCGAAGTGGTTACGGATATGTCGAAAAGTCGCAAACTGGGCTTCACGGCTTTTCAGGCGAGTCACGACGCGTTTTTCGAAGTATTTGAAAAGCTGCGCCGTGACCGACTGATTCCCTGAAGCTGCTTGTCCTCTTATGTCAACGCTTTGCGTTGGCACAAGAGCGGGCACTTGCTTCGGGTGAAACAGACGCAACAAAAAAGGGTCAACCTCTCGGTTGACCCTTTTTTTACCGCCCAGCAGAGCGGATTTTATCTGGTAGGCGCGATTGGACTCGAACCAACGACCCCCACCATGTCAAGGAGAGGAGCAATACCCACTAGCCCATACAGGCTATGGCCTTGAGAGAACGCCCATTCACATCATGAGGCGTCAACATGGCTAACATCCGCTCCCTACCATCAGGCAACTGGAACGCTCAGGTCAGATTGAAAGGGAACCCCCCACAATCGAAGACATTTTCTACACAGGCTGAGGCTCAGGCATGTTGCCGCTGACCGAAAACTGACCCAGTAGAGGCTGTTCTGCCGACTGAAAACTGACCCAGGTGCTCAACTGCTTCTGCTCACTTTTTGAGCAGGAGAACACAGGGTGATCAGCATGGAAATGTTGGGAAAAATCCGGCGGATGTACTTCCGCGACAAGCTCTCGCTGCATCAGATAGCCAAGCGTACCGGGCTGTCGAGAAACACCATCCGAAAATGGGTCAGAGCGCCCGAAGCCAATCAACCAGCGTACCAACGGTGCGCATCCTTCAATAAGCTCAACCCTTTTCACGAGACCTTAGAGCAGGCGCTCAAGGCTGATTCGTTCCGGCCAAAACACAACCGTAGGAGCGCCAAGGCACTTTTTGAGCAGATCAAGGCCGAGGGTTATGACGGCGGTTACAGCCAGCTCACGGCGTTTGTCCGCTCTTGGCGGTGCGAGCAAGGCAAGTCTGTACGCGCTTTTGTACCGCTGACTTTTGCCCTCGGTGAGGCCTTTCAGTTTGACTGGAGCGAAGAAGGCCTGCTGATCGGTGGCCTGTTTCGACGTATCCAGGTCTCCCATATGAAGCTGTGCGCAAGTCGCGCGTTCTGGTTGGTTGCGTACCCCAGTCAAGGCCACGAGATGCTGTTTGATGCCCATACACGTTCGTTTGGAGCGTTGGGTGGCGTGCCACGTCGCGGCATCTACGACAACATGAAAACGGCTGTCGACAAGGTTAACAAAGGCAAAGGCCGCACGGTCAATGCCCGGTTTTCCGTGATGTGCGCGCACTATCTGTTCGATCCGGACTTCTGCAACGTGGCCTCTGGCTGGGAGAAAGGCATCGTCGAAAAGAACGTGCAAGACAGCCGGAGGCGAATCTGGCTCGATGCTCAAAATTGCATGTTCCATACCTTCGAGGAGCTGAACGTCTGGCTCGGCCAACGCTGTCGTACGCTCTGGGCTGAACTTGTACATCCGCAGTACAACGGTTTGACGGTGGCAGAAGTCCTGGAGCTGGAGCAGGCTGAAATGATGCCAATGCCGACGGCCTTTGATGGCTACGTGGAACGCACCGTCCGTGTCTCTAGCACCTGCCTGATCAGCGTGGCGCGCAATCGTTATTCGGTGCCTTGCGAGCGTGTGGGTCAATGGGTCAGCAGCCGTTTGTACCCTTCGCGAATCGTGGTCATTGCCGACGAAACGGTGATCGCCAGTCACGAGCGCCTCTTTGATCGAGATCAGATCGGTTTTGACTGGCAGCACTACATCCCACTCATCGAACGCAAGCCTGGTGCACTGCGCAATGGCGCTCCATTTGCTGATCTGCCAAAACCGTTACAGCTTCTTAAACGCGGACTGAGGCGTCACACCAACGGTGATCGAATCATGATGCAGGTACTGGCTGCTGTGCCCATCGCCGGTCTCGAACCAGTGCTGGTGGCGGTGGAGCTGGTACTTGAATCGGGAAGTCTGAGCGCCGATCACATCCTCAATGTCGTTGCCCGCCTGACCTCCACCGCACCACCTCCCTGTGTAGAAACCAGCCTGCAACTCAAAGTGGCGCCGGTTGCCAATACAGCACGCTACGACCGGCTCCGTACGACCGATGAGGAGAATCGCAATGCGTGACCTAATGACTGAACTCAAAGAACTGCGCCTGCACGGCATGGCCAGTGCTTGGGAAGAACTGGTCTCTCAAGGAACAGCGTCGACGGCTTCATCGAAATGGCTGCTGGAACATCTGCTTCAGCAGGAACATGCGGATCGCGCGGTGCGCTCGGTGAATCATCAGATGAACATGGCAAAACTCCCCATGCACCGTGACTTAGCTGGCTTTGACTTCAGCGCTTCCAGCGCTGATGCCCGGCTGGTCAGCGATCTATCCAGCTTGGCGTTCACTGAAACCGCGCAGAATGTCGTGTTCATCGGCGGCCCTGGCACCGGGAAAACACACCTGGCCAGTGCCTTGGCTGTATCCGGAATCACGGCCTACAACAAACGCGTGCGCTTCTTTTCCACGGTGGATCTGGTGAATCTGCTGGAGCGTGAGAAGTACGATGGCAAGGCAGGGCGAATCGCCCAGGCACTGCTGCGCACAGACCTGGTGATACTGGATGAACTCGGATATTTGCCCTTCAGCCAAAGCGGTGGCGCCCTGTTATTTCACCTGCTGTCCAAACTGTACGAACACACCAGCGTGGTCATCACCACCAACCTGAGCTTCTCGGAATGGTCGAGTGTGTTTGGCGACGCCAAGATGACCACCGCGTTGCTGGATCGGCTGACACACCACTGCCACATCGTCGAAACGGGCAACGAGTCCTACCGCCTACAACACAGCACATTGGCTGCCCAGACAAAGATCAAAACACGCGAACGAAAGCGAAAGGACGGAAATGATATCGAGGACGATGAGCCATTTTGATCCGCACCATAAATGCCCTGCTGCATGCGGTGGGGCTTGATGCGTCTTCAATCGGAACACTGCTGCTAAGCTTATCCACAATTGCTGGGGCAAAAATCAGCAATCCGTCCTGGGTCAATTTTCAATCGGCAGGGTGGGTCAGTTTTCAATCAGCGCCAACATGTATAGCCTTGCGGGCCAAATATGTGCTGATCACGAATCCAAAACCCTGTGTACATAGCGTCCTACCTGCTGAGACCTTTGCCCCTAAATATCAGACTGCCAGCATTTCTACCAGAAATTCCTGACCAGCAATGCATAAGAAAGGACAACCCCTAACCCCCCCCTGCCCACCCCTCGCCTTGATGACCCCACGCACACAGAAATAGCCCTGCCCCTTGAGCGTTAAGAAAACTCTACAGAGGGATTGGATAGCGTCCAGCCCACAGCAGGCACGTAGCTCAGTTGGTTAGGAGCCTGCCATTGTGAGGCCACGAACAATGAGCACCACCTTAACAAGAAGGTGTTCAAGTCATACAGATCAGTAGCTTAGGTATGGTCGTTCACATTTACTCGTGTGAATGCCACTGTGAATGAGGTGTGAACGTTCGTGTGAACGACGATTTGAACGAGAACGGACGTTCCCATTGCAGTGTGTGAACGATGCCTATAGATTGTGAACGTTTTCTCAAGGAACAAAAAAGGGGAACCCTTTCGGATTCCCCCTCTCGACCGCCCAGCAGAGCGGATTTTATCTGGTAGGCGCGATTGGACTCGAACCAACGACCCCCACCATGTCAAGGTGGTGCTCTAACCAACTGAGCTACGTGCCTACTGTGGGTCGGCATTCTACGGATATTCGAATGCCTGTCAAATTCTTTTTTGCAGTAACTCTCTGAATACGCGAAATTTTTACCCTGGGGTTCAGCACCCAGAGACAAAAAAGGGCCAGCCTTTCGGCTGACCCTTTTCTTACCGCCCAGCAGAGCGGATTTTATCTGGTAGGCGCGATTGGACTCGAACCAACGACCCCCACCATGTCAAGGTGGTGCTCTAACCAACTGAGCTACGTGCCTACTGTGGATCGGCATTCTACGGATATTCAGATACCTGTCAATCTGTTTTTTCTCTAAGCCTATGAATTACAGCGTTTTTTGCCCGTTGGCAGGGAATGACACTTTTCGCCTGTTGCTGGCAGAGCTTTTGGTTCTCGGGTACGATCCCCCCATCGTCAAGAATATTAAACGGAGTCTCAGGATGGCAAATACGCCCTATCCGCAGTCCTACTATGCCGCTTCAGCCAATGCCGCCCCGGAACGTCCAGCGTTGCAGGGTGAAGTCGAAACCGACGTGTGCGTCATCGGCGCTGGCTATACAGGCCTGTCGAGTGCGCTGTTCCTGCTGGAGAATGGATTCCGGGTCACGGTGCTGGAAGCGGCAAAAGTCGGCTTTGGCGCGTCGGGGCGTAATGGCGGGCAGATCGTCAACAGTTACAGCCGTGACATTGATGTGATCGAGCGAACCGTCGGGCCACGCCAGGCGCAGTTGCTGGGGCAGATGGCCTTTGAGGGCGCATCCATCATTCGTGATCGGGTTTCCCGCTACGGTATCCAGTGCGACCTGAAGGATGGCGGTGTATTTGCAGCGCTGACCGGCAAGCAACTGGCGCATCTGGAAGCCCAGCAGCGACTGTGGGAGCGTTACGGCCACACCGGCCTTGAGCTGATGGACAAGCGCCGGATCAACGAAGTCGTTGCCTGTGATCAATATATCGGCGGGCTGCTGGACATGACCGGCGGCCATATTCACCCGCTCAATCTGGCGCTGGGTGAAGCGGCCGCAGTCGAAACCCTGGGCGGCACGATTTACGAGCAGTCGGCGGCCATTCGCATCGAGCGCGGTGCCAGCCCTGTGGTCCATACGGCGCAAGGCAAGGTCCGCGCGAAATTCATCATCGTGGCCGGCAACGCCTATCTGGGCAATCTGGTTCCGGAGCTGGCTGCCAAGTCGATGCCTTGTGGCACTCAAGTGATCACCACAGAGCCGCTGAGCGATGAACTGGCCAAAACACTTCTGCCGCAGGATTACTGCGTCGAGGATTGCAATTACCTGCTGGATTACTACCGCCTCAGCGCCGACAAGCGCCTGATCTTCGGCGGCGGCGTGGTCTACGGTGCCAGAGATCCCGCCAACATCGAAGCCATTATCCGGCCGAAGATGCTCAAGGCGTTTCCACAGCTCAAGGATGTGAAGGTCGACTACGCATGGACCGGCAACTTTCTGCTGACCCTGTCTCGCCTGCCTCAGGTTGGCAGGCTTGGCGACAACATCTATTACTCGCAGGGTTGCAGCGGACACGGCGTGACTTACACGCATCTGGCGGGCAAGGTACTGGCCGAGGCGTTGCGCGGTCAGGCAGAGCGCTTTGATGCGTTCGCCGACCTGCCCCACTATCCTTTCCCCGGCGGACAGATGCTGCGCACCCCGCTTACTGCGTTGGGCGCCTGGTATTACAGCCTGCGTGACCGGCTGGGTTTTTAACTTCGCTGACAGTAAAACGGCACCTTATCGGTGCCGTTTTTATTTGTGCCGCGTTTATTTCATTTAACGCCGCGTGCCAATGTTCGTTTCGCCTCGCCCGCCGCCTGCTCCTGTCCGGACTTCGATAAAGCTTCAGCGGCCTGCAACCAGCGCTGCTGATCGACATTGGCGGGCAGCTGCCGGGGCGACTGAACCAGCACCGCCCAACTGCCGGCCTCTTTCCACGCCGATGTGAAGCGGCTGAAACTCATTGAATAGCGACGATCCATGCCTGCATTCAACAACACCGTCTCCTTTACCCGGTTGTAACCAATCAACACGGCATAACGTGGGCTCTTCCACAGTGCAGAGCCCTGGGCAAAGCGCAGCATGACCGGATAGCCCGCCGACACCTGAGTCAGCAGGTCCTGTAATTGACCATCAAGCGGATAGACCATGAAGCCGTATTCCCGCGCAACCTTCTGCATATTCTGTTCGAGCCGGTCTTCGGCACCTGGCAGTTGCAGCGGCTTGTCGAGCAAGCCGGGCGTGGTCTGTACCTGTTGGTTGGCCAGCATGCTTGCCAGCACCATTGGCCCACTCTGGTAGGCGTTACCCCGGAAGAACGGGACCGACGTCAGTTCGACCCGGTCCGGAAGGCGTTTCATCTCGGGCGTGACCATTGAAGAACAGCCGACAAGACCCATGAGAAAGGCTAAAACCAGCCATGAACGTAATGCACCGGCAGTACCGGAATAGAAAGAGACCGACAAGATGTTCACTCGCTTCAACTGATGCCGGGCAACCCACGACCCGGCCTGGACACCGATCATAGAGCTCTGGGGGTTCAGGGTATAGTCAGGCACTGCGGCTCATCGGGCCGAATGGAGAAAATAGTTCATAGCCCTGCGCCACTGGTCAATTAACCGAAACATGCCCCGTACTAGACTGTCAGTTATCAAGACCGCAACAAAAGCAGGAATGTGGAGGCACTTATGAGCCTGGAACTGACAATCGTGATGCTGCTCGCTTCGTGGCTTGCTGTAGCCAGTGCCATGCTGTGGGGCGTAATGCGCATATCCCGTCGCCATCACCAGCCGCGCAGTGCATCGCCACCTGCGGCAAAACGGCCGAACCTGGTTAAGGCTGTCAAAGTAGCCGCTGCTGTGGCCAGCTGATAGTTCGTTGTGCCGCTCGAATAAAGTTGTCGGCAGTGGAAATGCAAAAAGGTCGACCCGGTTACCCGGGTCGACCTTTTTTCAGCCTGGCCTGCTATCAGTGCGCGGACACCTGAGCAGCAGCCTTTTTACGTCTTGCTCTGCGTACCAGCATGTTCAGGCCTTCAATGGCTGCCGAGAAGGTCATGGCAGCGTAGATGTAGCCCTTGGGCACATGAGCGCCAAAGCCTTCGGCGATCAGCGTCATACCGATCATGATCAGGAAGCCCAGGGCCAGCATGACCACCGTCGGGTTATCGTTGATGAACTTCGCCAGCGGGTTGGCGGCAACAAGCATCACGACGACGGCAGTGATTACAGCAATGACCATAATAGGCAAGTGTTCGGTCATGCCCACGGCAGTGATGATACTGTCGATGGAGAACACCAGATCCAGCATCAGGATCTGCACGATGGCCGCGCTCATGCTCAATGCCACAACCGAACCCAGGGCTTTCTCTTCTTCGGTCTTGACGTCCATGCTGTGGTGAATTTCCGTCGTCGCTTTCCAGACCAGGAACAGGCCACCAGCGATCAGGATCATGTCCTTCCACGAGAACGCCTGGCCGAACACCTCGAATACCGGCTCTGTCAGTTGCACGATGTACGCCACGGTGCTGAGCAAGCCAAGGCGCATCACCAGCGCCATACCGATACCCAGTTTGCGGGCCTTTTCTCGTTGGTGCTCAGGGAGCTTGTTGGTGATGATCGAGATGAAGATCAGGTTATCGATACCCAATACGACTTCCATGACCACCAGTGTTGCCAGCGCGATCCAGGCTGCCGGACTTGTTGCGAGTTCCAATAGGTATTCCATAGATCACTGCCCTGCCTGAGCCAATATTAGTTGTAAGTCAGATTTATTTATCGGTCGTATTTTCGGTTTCAGCCGAGCTTTGTGGTGGCTGCTGCACTGAAAATTCCTGTTTTGCCTCATCAATCGCCTTGGTTGCGGCTTGATGTGTTTCGTCAATCGCCTGTTTTGCAGTGTCGGCTGCTGCATTCACCACATGCTTGGTGGATGACTCTATCTGATCGCATCCTGCCATTACCAGCAGCGAGCAGCCCAGCAGTGCAGCGTAAAGGGTTTTATTCATGGCTTCCTCGTTAAGCAAGGCTGGGCGGCGTGTTCAGCCCGGCGTTGGAAGCAGATTCTAGACATTTTGAAACATACGGAAAATTCGATTTTATAAGGCTTATACTTCGGTTTTACCGAACCGGCAGAGATCATGCTTAATTACCGTCAGCTTCACTATTTCTGGGTGGTAGCCAAAACCGGGAGCATCGTGCGCGCCTGCGAGCAGTTGAATCTCACCGCGCAGACTGTCAGCGGACAGATAAGCCTGCTGGAGGCGTCACTGGGTGTCGATCTGTTCCAGCGCGTAGGCCGGCAACTGGAAATGACTGAAGCGGGTCGCCTGGCCCTGCCTTACGCCGAACAGATGTTTCAGTTGGGCAATGATCTGGAAAACCTGCTGCGCTCGCAGCCCGATGAACAGCAACTGCTGTTGCGCATCGGAGTAGCTGATGTGGTGCCCAAGTCCATCGTGTACCGGTTGATTGCCCCGACCATGAACCTCAGCGAGTCCATTCGCATCACCTGCCGGGAAGACAAACTGGAAAGGCTGCTGGCAGACCTGGCAATCCAGCGTCTGGACCTGGTGATCTCGGACAGCCCCATGCCGCAGCACCTGGATATCAAGGGCTACAGCCAGAAACTGGGAGAATGCGGGGTCAGCTTTTTTGCGACCCGTGAAGTGGCAGAACGTATCGGAAGTGGCTTTCCGCAGTGCATGCACGGTGCGCCGCTATTGATTCCAGGCCAGGAAACCGTCGTTCGCGGCAGGCTGATGCGCTGGTTTGCCGAACAGAGCATCCAGCCGCGCATCATCGGCGAGTTCGATGACAGTGCGCTGATGAAGGCGTTTGGCAAATCCGGCAGCGGTGTCTTTGTTGCACCCAGCGTCATCGCCGATGAGGTGCAGAGCCAGTATGGCGTACAACTGATAGGCCACACTGATGCGGTGACCGAATCATTCTACGCCATCACCGTGTAGCGCAAGGTCAAACACCCCGGCGTTGTCGCCATCGCCGAAAGCGCACGAAACCAGCTGTTTACCGACGCAGGTTAGGCGGCAAGCGGGCCGGGATCACGTCTGATCAGCAGCACTGCCAGCACAATCGCAAGAACGATAATGCCCGCAGCGGCAAAACCGACGTTACCCAGACCGAGATGATCGATGACCCTGCCGCCGATCATCGCACCGATGCCGATGCCAAGATTCGCTCCGGCGATGTTAAGCGACGCCGCGAACGCAGGTGCTTGCGGCGCGGCCTTGATCAACCGGACATGACTGACCAGAAACAAGGCGGCCTGGGTGATACCCCATATTGCCAGCGCGACTGGTAAGGCGAACACCGAATGAATGCTGGGCACCACAGCGACCATGCCGACTACCATGAAGGCGCAGAATACCAGGCTGGCAATCAGCGGATGCCGGTCAACCATGCGCCCGCCCAGCGAGTTTCCGAGCAAGCCGACCGCGCCAAACCCCATCAGGCACCAGCCCACCAGGCTGCCGTCGAACCCGGCGAGACGCTCCAGCATGTCCGCCAGATAGGTGTAGGCGGTGAACATGCCGCTGAATACCAGTACCGACAGCAGCACATGCCCCTGCATCATCCGGCTGCGCAAAATGCCGAACTGGCTGAGGATCGACACCGGGTTTTTCTTCGCCGCCGTCCGTGGCAGATAGACCGCCAGCAACAGTGCCTTGGCAAATGCCAGGCCGGCGAGCACCAGAAACGCACTGCGCCAGCCGAAAGCATCGGAAATCAGGGTGCCGATGGGAATGCCGAACACAGTGGCGCAAACGATGCCGAAACCGATTCTGGCAATCGCCCGACCAGCGAACTGCGGCCCGACGATGTCCACGGCGGTTTCACTGGCCAGTGCCCAGAACACCGACAGCCCCAACGCAGGAATCAGCCGCGCCAGCCCCATCACGGCAATATTGGGTGCCAGCGCTGCCAGTAGATTTGAAAAGCCGAATAGCACAAGAATGCTGATGAACAGACGCTTGCGCTCGAAACGCGAGAAATAAGCGGTCAGAAAAGGACCGAACGCTGCAACCGTGAATGCGAACAGGGTGACCAGCAGCCCCGCTTGCGAAACCGTGACATCCAGATCGCGGGCAACCGCAGGCAAAAGACCGACAATGACGAACTCTGTGGTCAGCACGGTAAAACCGGCGGCCGACAACAGAAGTATGGGCAACAACATGAATACTCCAGAACAACACTACAGCCCGAAAAACAGGGCTGACACCCCAACAACTCTCGTTGCCACGCTCCGCGTGGTAATGCATTTCGTGACGCTCTGCGTCAGCCAATGCGTGCCAATGCGGAGCATTGGCACGATAGTCAGTTGGATTTGCGCATAACGCCGAGGGACAAGAAGATCAGCGAGGCTTCAGCCCCGCACTTTTCAGAATCAGAACTTGCCCATGAAGTCACGCTTGCCGATTTCAACGCCGTTATGGCGCAGCAGGTCGTAAGCGGTGGTGACATGGAAGAAGAACTGCGGCAAGGCGTAGCTGAGCAGATAAGCCTGACCGTTCAGACGCTTTTCCTTTTCGGTGCCGGTACGCAGGACGATTTCGATACCTTCCTTGCCGTCGACCTGCTCGGGCGTGATGCTGCCGATGAACGCAAGCGTCTTGGCAAGCAGTGCCTGCAGTTCGGCAAAGGTGGTTTCGGTGTCATCGTATTGCGGGATCTCGACGCCTGCCAGGCGGGCCGAAGCACCCTTGGCAAAATCGACGGCAATCTGCACCTGACGGGTAAAAGGCAACATGTCCGGGAACAGACGCGCCTGCAGCAGCGCTGGCGGCTGGATTTTCTTCTCGGTCGCGTAGGCTTCGGCCTTGGTCAGAACATCGCTCAGCGCATTGAGCATTTGCTGAAAGACAGGAATGGAAGCGGCGTACAGGGAAATAGACATGACATATCCTGATTGAGAAAGGCGCAATTATAGACCCACCTGATGGCAAACACCGTGACACTTTTTAGCGACCCTGCAGATCAGTGCAACAGACACTGGCAATAATGTGCGCCACGCCCTACGCTGATCCACCGCCATCACTCAGGGAAGCGTCATGTCCATTGAATCGTCCTCCTCCGAATCCTCCCCGAATGCCGACGCCCTGCACCTCAACAGCTCTGAAGTGCGTGTTCTGGGCTGCCTGATCGAGAAACAGGCGACCAACCCGGAAACCTACCCGCTGACCCTTAATGCACTGGTACTTGCCTGCAACCAGAAGACCAGTCGCGATCCGGTCATGAGTCTGACTCCGGGCCAGGTCGGGCAGAGCCTGCGCGCTCTTGAGGGTCGAGGCCTGACGCGTCTGGTGATGGGCAGTCGCGCTGATCGCTGGGAGCACCGGGTCGACAAGGCCGTTGAGCTGGTCCCCGCGCAGGTGATACTGACCGGCCTGTTGCTGCTGCGCGGCCCGCAAACCGTCAGCGAACTGCTCACGCGCAGTCACCGTATGCACGATTTCGAGGACAGCGAGCAACTCATCCATCAACTGGAACGGCTCATCGCCAGAAGCCTGGCGATGCTCGTACCCCGCCAGCCCGGTCAACGGGAAGATCGTTACATGCACCTGCTGGGCGACCCGGATGATCTGCAAGAGCTGCTTGCAGCCCGACAACACGCGCCTGAGCGTAATGCGGCAAACCCGGCTGCCAGCCAGCGTCTTGATGAGCTGGAAGCGCGCGTCGCTGCCCTTGAAGAGCGCCTTGCCAGACTGGAGTGATGCCCGGCGTTCCCCGTCCGGCCCGGCGCGCAGGCTAAGGCTATACAGCCCTGGCGAACGCCGCAGCCTGTTGATACTGCTCATCGGTCGGGCGGACGCCGGTATACAGCACAAACTGTTCCAGTGCCTGGATAGCCGCGACTTCATCGCCGCTCACGACGCGCTTGCCCAGGCGACGTGCAGCCTGGATCAGCGGCGTTTCGGCCGGGGTGGCCACCACATCGAAAATCGTCTCGGCCGCATCGATGGCCTGCAAGTCAAACGACAACTCGTCAGCCTGGGCACCTTGCATGCCCAGCGGCGTGACGTTGACCAGCAAAGGTGGTCGCGCGCTTCCCAGCTCCGCCTGCCAGCGAAAGCCACACGCCTCGGCCAGGCGTCGACCGGCCTGCTCGTTGCGGGCCACGATCAGGCCATCGGTGAAACCCGCATCGCGCAACGCGAACGCAACCGCCTTGGCCATGCCCCCGCTGCCGCGCAGGGCAAATGCGCTACGAGGGACGACGTGGCTCTCCATGAGTTGCGCAACCGCGATGTAATCCGTGTTGAACGCCTTCAAATGCCCGTCGGTGTTGACGATGGTATTGATCGACTGGATGGCGGCGGCGGAAGCATCAAGTTCGTCGACCAGTTCAATGCAGGCTTCCTTGAACGGCATCGAAACCGCACTGCCACGTATCCCCAGCGACCGAATACCCGCCACGGCAGCGGCAAGGTCATTGGGTGAGAAGGTCTTGTAATAGAAGTTAAGGCCCAACTGCTGATAAAGATGATTGTGGAAACGCACGCCAAAGTTGCCGGGACGGGCGGCCATGGACATGCACAACAATGTGTCTCTGTTTGCAGTAATGGGCATACGGGTTTCCTCCAGACGGTAATGGCTTGAATATTCGATAAAAGCGTATGCTACGCACCAGTGAACGCGAGGACACGCGCCGCACACCTTACATAAAATTTACTCAGCACTTTCGCAGATTCTTACAATTTCGATGTCATAGTGTTATCCCGTGGCAGTGCTTGAGAGTGATGCAGGCGCGCGACAACGGGTTGAGAGCGAGGAACAATCATGATTCGTCAAATCCCCAAGATCGCCTTGTTTGTAGGTGCCCTGGCCCTTGCTGGCCAGGCGAATGCTGACCGTGGCTGGGGTGGCCCTGCCGTGGTAGGTGCTATCGTAGGCGCTGCCGTTGTCGGGGCGGCGGTATCTTCAAGTCGCGATAGAACCGTGTACGTAGAGCGCGAGCCGGTTTATGTGCAACAACAGCCGGTCTACTACGCACCACCACCGGTCTATTATCAGCCGGCCCCGGTCTACCAGGTTGTCGAGCGCTACCCACCGCCTCCACCGCCAGGCTACTACCATCGCTACGGGCCACCCCCAGGCCCGGGCTATTACTACGGCCCGCCACGCGGCCGCTGGTAACCGAACAAAAAACCCGCCTCTTCAGGCGGGTTTTTCATTGGTGTGCTCACACTATCGCCTGCCGATGCAATGTGCCCGACCCTCGTTGCTATCAATGACCACTATTGAGACTGTCGATTTCTACCTTTCCCGATCGGCCACTACAGTAGCGGCATGGATTGAGGAGGCAGTTATGACCAAGGTACACATCATGTCCGTCGTCGGCAGTGCAGTTCCAGCGCCGCTCAGAGAGCGAGGTCTGCTGGCCTGCTGGTACCTGATTCAGGATGGCGAGCCGGTCAGCGGCCCTCTGGCGTCTTTGCCTGTCGCCGAAGAGCTGTCCCGACGAATGCAGTGCCAGCCCCTCAACAGCTGATTTTTTCTGCGAACCTCGTGCGTTGCTCCGCACATCCCCTTGCCCGCCTCTTTGAAGGCGGGCTTTTTTTGAGCCAGGGAAAGCAGACGATCCGCCTCAGCCGCGCTCGGCCATAGCGGCATTGACCTGACAACGATGCGCCAGCTTCTGCAGGCGCTTTTCCAGTGCCATGAACACCACACGATCGGTCCGACCACTGTCGAGTTCATCGATCAGGTCATTGGCAACCTGACGCAACTCGTGAGCCAGCACCACGCGATCATCGTTCAGGTCCTGTTTGTGAGACTCGAACAAACGATGCAGGTAATCCTGCAATGTGTATTTCAAGCTGTGCCGGTCAGTGGCGCGTAGGTGCGTCAGGTTGAGACTGATACGGCCCTGCAATTCGCTTAGCTCGCCACACAGATACTGCATGCGCCGTGCGTAGCCAACTTCGCGGTCACGTACCTGCTTGCGCGCCTGCTCCGCTTCCTGCTTGCGCTGAATGGCGGGTACAGCCACGGCAACCATCAAACCGACGATCAGGCCAATGGCCTGCATCCAGCCTGCCCAGTCACTGGGGCGTGATGTAAAGCCGACACCCAGCAGCAGGATGACAACCAGCGAAGCGATGATCACCAATACTGCGTAATCCTTGCTGACAAACCCCTTGAGCATTGCATGACTCCTTGAATCGGTGACCTGAATGGCATGGAATGCTAATCGGTGCAGGCCTTTCACACCACGACTATTCAATTGTGGTTCGGTTTTAAACAGGTTTGAGAGCAAAAAGCCACTTAACCGCAACTTAACGAAATCCCGTTTCCTGCATTTATTAATGAAACGCCCTACGACACCCATCGACATACCGCAAAGTCTGCTCATAAAATGCAGCGTTTTGACGCGATCCCTTCCATTACCACCTTTATCGAGTGAGCCTTGCTCTTGAAAATTCGTCTGTCTCTTCTGGGCCTATTATTTGTACTTACCGGCCCGGCGCTTTCCACTACCACGCTGGCAAACGAATCCGCTGTTCTGAATCGTGATCCTTCCAATCTGCACCTCGCCTCAGGCAGCGCAATGGTCATCGACCTGCAAACCGACAAGGTCCTGTACTCCAGCAACCCGGACGTGATTGTGCCAATTGCCTCGGTCACCAAACTGATGACCGCGATGGTAGTCCTTGATGCCAAACAATCGATGGACGAAGTCATACCGGTCAATATCTCCCAGACCCCGGAAATGAAAGGTGTCTTCTCCCGGGTTAAACTCGGCAGCGAAATGAACCGCCGCGACATGTTGCTGATCACCCTGATGTCGTCGGAAAACCGCGCTGCGGCGAGCCTGGCGCACAGCTATCCCGGTGGTTATCCCGCGTTCATTCTGGCGATGAATGCCAAGGCCAAGGCACTGGGCATGAAACATACCGCGTATGTCGAACCTACCGGCCTGTCGGTTTACAACGTATCCACCGCACGCGACCTCACCAAGCTGGTGATGGCGGCACGCAAATACCCGATGCTCAGTGAACTGAGCACCACCGAGCAAAAGACGGTGACGTTCCGCAAACCGACCTACACCCTGGGTTTCAGCAACACCGACCACCTGGTGCGCAAGGACAACTGGGATATCAAACTGACCAAAACCGGCTTTACCAATCAGGCCGGCCACTGCCTTGTGCTGCTGACCAGCATGGCCAATCGTCCGGTTTCCGTGGTTATTCTCGATGCTTTCGGCAAGTACACCCACTTCGCTGACGCCAGCCGTATACGCAAGTGGATGGAAACCGGCCAGAGCGGCCCGGCACCTGAAGTTGCCCTGCAGTACAAGAAAGAAAAGAATCTGGTCATGAGACAGACCGGTATTCAGGCCAAAGACTGACGGGTACGTGCGCCAAAAAAACGGTCGCGATGCTTGCACATCGCGACCGTTTTTATTTACCCGTTGCGCACTCAGTTGTACTGAGTGACCAGCTTGGTGTTCAGGTAAGCCTCAATGGCCTCGGTGCCGCCTTCGGAACCGTAACCGGAATCCTTGATCCCGCCGAACGGGACTTCCGGCAAGCCGATACCCTGATGGTTGATCGACAGCATGCCCGCCTCAATGTAAGTACTCAGCGCCTGAGCGGTCTTCATCGAGGTCGTGAACGCGTAGGACGCCAACCCGAACGGCACCCGGTTGGATTCGGCAATAGCCTCTTCAACCGTGTCGAACGGCACCAGCAGCGCAACCGGCCCGAAAGGTTCTTCGTTCATGATGCGCATTTGCGGTGTCAGGCCACTCAATACGGTTGGCTCGAAGAAATAGCCCGGCCCCTCGACAGCCTTGCCTCCGGCAGACAGGGTTGCACCGCCACGCACAGCGTCTTCGATCAGATCGACCAGCGCAGGAATACGTCGCTCGTTGGCTACCGGCCCCATCGTGGTGCCCGCCTCCAGACCGTTGCCGACCTTGATCTCGCGGGTCAGGCCCACAAATCTCTCGGTGAACGCATCCAGCACCTTGCGTTGCACCAGAATCCGCGTCGGCGATACGCAGACCTGTCCGGCATTGCGGAACTTCGCGGTGGCCAGCACGCGCGCAGCGAGGTCGATATCAGCGTCATCGAACACCAGTGCCGGCGCATGACCACCCAGCTCCATGGTTGCCCGCTTCATATGTTTCCCGGCGAGCGCAGCCAGTTGCTTGCCGACCGGTGTCGAACCGGTAAACGTGACCTTGCGAATCACCGGATGCGGGATCAGGTAGCCAGAGATTTCAGCCGGATCACCGTAGACCAGACCAATCACGCCTGCCGGAACACCGGCATCGGCAAACGCCCGAATCAGCTCGGCAGGCGACGCCGGAGTTTCTTCCGGAGCCTTGACGATGATCGAGCACCCGGCTGCCAGTGCAGACGACAACTTGCGCACCACCTGATTGATCGGAAAATTCCACGGTGTGAACGCCGCAACAGGACCGACCGGCTCCTTGACGACCTTCTGCTCAATGGCCACGCCACGCGAAGGCACGATACGGCCATAGCTGCGACGCCCTTCCTCGGCCAGCCAGTCGATGACATCAGCGGCAGAAAGGGTTTCCATCCGCGCCTCGGTCAAGGGCTTGCCCTGCTCCTGGGTCATGATCCGGGCAATGTTGTCGGCACGCTCGCGAATCAGGTTCGCGGCTTTCTGCATCAGCTTGTAGCGATCATAGGCCGAGGTGGCGCGCCAGGTGGCAAAGCCACGCTCGGCCGCCGCCAGGGCTTCGTCAAGGTCGGTGATACCGGCATGTGCCACACTGCCCAGCGACTGGCCGGTTGCAGGGTCTATGACCGGAATGGAACGGCCATCGCGGCTCGCGCGCCATTGGCCATCGATATAAAGCTGTACGTCTGGATACATGAAAATCTCCATAGGTAATTGAAAAAACGGCGTTACTGAGCGATCAGACTCGCTGCTCGGCACCAGCCATTGGCAAAGGGGCCTCGATGTCGTGCTCGCCGCCCATGGCTTCGTATTTCTTGCGCAGGGCCCTGAGGTCCTTCTGCGTGAGGCCGTCGAGGTTCAGCAACGAGTTCTGCGCATCCTTGATCACGCGCAACAGCTCGTCGACTTTCAGGTGCAAGACGTCGTTGTCACGGTTCTGCGTATTCTGGATCAAGAACACCATAAGGAAGGTAATGATGGTAGTCGACGTATTGATGATCAACTGCCAGGTATCGTTGTAGTGAAACCACGGACCGGTGAATGCCCAGAGACAAATAAGCACGACGGCTGAAGCAAAAGTGGCCGGGCTGCCGGCCCATTTCGAAAGGGATTGGGAAAATCTGGAGAACTTCATTAACAACTGCCTGAACACGGAATGTCTTACATGGACACCGCTAACGCATTGAAATTTCTTGCAACAGTTGGATCCGTTCAGCTTACTGACAGGCTTCAATGCCTATTCAAACCCGGAAAGGTGTGTATCCACAGTGACACCGGACCATTCATCGCGCCTGAAATATCACGCCTGATGCGGGAGAAACGGCACCCGCCGGGCACCGCTTCAACCGCACAAACGTTCTATGAATTCACAGGATCGGCTTGCCGCCCGTCACTGCATAGCGCGAGCCGGAAATGTAACTGGCTTCGTCCGAGGCCAGCAAAACGTAGATGGGCGAAACTTCCACCGGCTGACCTGGACGGCCCAGCGGGGTCTCGCTGCCGAAGCTTTTGACGTCTTCGTCGGTCATGGTCGCCGGGATGAGTGGCGTCCAGATCGGGCCAGGGGCCACGCTGTTCACGCGGATACCCTTGTCGCCCAGCAACTGCGCCAGGCCACCGGTGAAATTGGCAATCGCGCCTTTGGTGGTCGCATACGCCAGCAGCGTCGGTTTGGGCATGTCCGAATTGACCGAACTGGTGTTGATGATCGAACCACCCCTCGGCATATGCGGGACCGCGGCTTTGCAGATACGAAACATCGCAGTGATGTTGATATCGAAGGTCTTGACCCACTCTTCGTCGGAGATTTCTTCCAGCGTCTCGTGATTCATCTGGAACGCGGCGTTGTTGACCAGCACATCGATACGGCCAAATTCAGCCACCGTCTTGCTCACGATGTCTTCGCACTGTTGCTTCTGGGCCAGATCACCCGGCAACAGCAGACACTTCCTGCCGGCCTCTTCGACCCAGCGCTTGGTTTCTTCCGCGTCTTCATGCTCGTTCAGGTACGAGATTGCAACCTGCGCGCCTTCTCGTGCAAAGGCTATGGCGACAGCGCGACCGATGCCGCTATCGGCACCGGTGATCAATGCAATCTTGCCCTGCAGGCGCCCGGAGCCCTTGTAGCTTTTTTCGCCGCAATCCGGATAAGGGTCCATCTTACCCTGCAACCCTGGAACCTCTTGCGGCTGACTGGCAAACGGTGGCTTTGGGTATTCTTCGTTCATCTGAATAAATCTCCCTGGCTCAATAAAAACTGACTGAAAAAATAGCGCTGCCCCTTGTCGCCGGGCACGGCCAAAGACGACAAGGGGGTTGATCAGTTGCAGCGATCAGGCACTCGGCTTGAGAACCACTTTGGTCCAACCTTCATCGCGCGCGTCGAAATGCTGATAGGCCGCAGGACCTTCCTCAAGTTTCAGACGATGGGAAATGATCTGCGAAGGCTTGGCCCGATCATGGTGGATCAACTCGGCCAGGCGACGGTTGTAGGCTTTGACGTTGGCCTGTCCGGTGCGAATCTGCTGGCCTTTGAACCAGAACGAGCCGAAATCGAAGGCCATTTTGCCTTCCTTCGCCAGATCGTTATGCGCGCCCGGGTCCTGTGGCACGAAAACACCCACGACACCGATACCGCCAGTGGCCTTGGTCGAGGCCACGAGGTTGTTCATGGTGACGTGATTGGCCTCATGCCCATGACGGTCGCAACACTGATAACCCACGCACTCGCAACCACGATCGGTGCCTTTGCCATTGGTCAGATTGAGAATCTGATCCACCGCACCCTGCTCCAGCGAATTGATCGGCGTCGCGCCCATTTTCGCTGCAAGTGCCAGGCGATCCGGGTGGTTGTCGACCACGAATACTTGCGAAGCACCCTTGATCATTGCCGAGTGCGCAGCCATCAGACCAACCGGACCGGCGCCATAGATAGCAACGCTTTCGCCAGGCAGCAGCCCGGCTAGCTCGGTGGCATGCCAACCGGTAGGAAAGATGTCCGAGAGCATGACGTAGTCTTCTTCACGCTCGGCAGCATCTTCAGGCAACAGCAGGCAGTTGAAGTCGGCGTACGGCACGCGCAACAGCTCGGCCTGGCCACCTTCATGATCGCCCATGTCGGCAAAGCCGTAAGCCGCACCCGCGCTGCCCGGGTTGGCGGTCAGGCAATAACCGGTCAGGCCCTTCTCACAGTTTTCGCAAAAGCCGCAGCCAATATTGAACGGCAGGCACACCCAGTCGCCCACTTTGATGCGGTCGACCCCGGCGCCGACTTCGATCACCTGGCCGAGGTTCTCATGGCCGAAAATGCGCCCGGTCTCGAAAGACGTGCGGCCTTCGTACATGTGCAGGTCCGAGCCACAGATGTTGGTGGAGGTCACTCGGACAAGAGCATCTGTTGGCTTCTGGATCTTCGCATCCGGTACGTTTTTGACACTGACGTCACGCGGACCGCCATAGACGATGGCTTTCATGTTCTGAGTTTCCTTAGGTGAAAAATTCGGTAGAGCTTTTTAAGGCTCACCGAATATCTGTCACGACCAGAAGACGCCTGTTCAAAGTGATTGCCTTCATACCTGACGAGTGGTCATTGATGAGCGCGAGCCAGAGCGGTTCGTGCGTATTGATCCGGGAATATGAGATGAGTCACGGCCCCTGTATTCACCGCAAAGAAAGCATTTGCACGCCTAATCTTATGGTATACCATCATACGAAATACAAAAGCACTCACTCCGGGAGTCGTTCATGGGTTTTGAAATTCGCAAGATCGTCACGTACACCGAAGAAACCTTTATCGAGGGCGGCAAGGCCGCCGACAAGCCGGTCACCATGATCGGGCTGGCGGCCGTGATCAAGAACCCTTGGCTGGGCCGTGGTTTCGTCGAAGACCTGAAACCGGAGATTCGCGCCAACTGCTCCGCACTGGGCGAGTTGATGGTCAAGCGCCTCACCGATGCGATTGGCGGCGCGCAGAACATCGAGGCCTACGGCAAGGCTGCAGTGGTCGGGGCGGAAGGCGAAATCGAACACGCTTCGGCGGTGATCCATACCTTGCGCTTTGGCAACCACTACCGCGAAGCGGTCAAGGCCAAGAGCTACCTGAGCTTTACCAATAAGCGCGGTGGCCCAGGCACGTCCATCCAGATTCCGATGATGCACAAGGATGATGAAGGCCTGCGCTCGCACTACATCACGCTGGAGATGCACATCGAAGATTCGCCCCGTGCCGACGAAATCATCGTAGTCCTCGGTGCCGCCAACGGCGGACGCCTGCACCCGCGGATCGGCAATCGTTATATCGACCTGGAAGAACTGGCTGCCGAAAAGGCTCAGTAATCGCAAAAAGCTGCGATCAATCTTCTTAACCTCTGCGCAGGAGCGGTCCATGATTCAGCTCACCGCTGAACACACCCCGGCGGGTACCAGCTATCTGGCTACCGGCCAAGGTCACCCCGTGGTGTTGATTCACGGGGTGGGCCTGAACAAGGAAATGTGGGGCGGCCAGATCGTTGGCCTGGCCACGAATTATCAGGTAATCGCTTATGACATGCTCGGCCATGGTGCCAGCCCGCGTCCGGACCCGGACACTGGCCTTCCGGGCTATGCCGAGCAACTTCGTGAGTTGCTGGAGCATTTGCAACTGCCCCAGGCGACGGTTGTCGGCTTCTCGATGGGCGGGCTGGTGGCCAGGGCATTCGCGCTGGAGTTTCCGAAGCTTCTCGCCGGGTTGGTGATTCTCAACAGCGTGTTCAACCGCAGCCCTGAACAGCGTGCAGGCGTCATTGCGCGCACCAGCCAGGCCGCCGAGCACGGGCCGGACGCTAACGCAGGCGAAGCTTTGTCACGCTGGTTCAGCCGTGAGTATCAGGCGGCCAACCCGGCGCAGATTGCGGCCATTCGGCAGAATCTGGCCAGTAACGATCCGCAAGGCTACCTGACTACCTACAAGCTGTTTGCTACCCAGGATATGTACCGCGCCGAAGATCTGGGCGATATTCGCGCACCGACTCTGATTGCCACTGGCGAACTTGACCCTGGATCAACGCCGGAAATGGCCCGTGAGCTGGCCATGCGCATCAGCGGTGCCGAAGTCGCGATACTGCCCGATCAACGCCATATGATGCCGGTTGAGTCGCCGCGCCTGGTCAACCAGGTGTTACTCGACTTCTTTGAAAAAACCGGTCTCGACAAATTGGCGACTGCCCACAACTCGATCAAGGGGATAGTTGCATGAGCCTTACCCGCTTTCAGATGTGCATCGACGGCCAATGGGTCGATGCGTTGTCCGGCAAGACTTTCGACAGCCTCAACCCGGCGCTGGCTGAACCGTGGGCGCAACTGCCCGACGCCGACGAAGCCGATGTCGAACGTGCTGTGCAGGCTGCTCAGAAAGCCTTCGAGGGCCCAGCGTGGCGAGGCCTTACCGCCACGGCACGCGGCAAGCTGCTGCGCAAACTGGGCGACCTGATTGCAGATAACAAAGAGCAACTGGCGCAGCTGGAAAGCCGCGACAATGGCAAGCTGATTCGCGAAACCCGTGGTCAGGTCAGTTACCTGCCGGAGTTCTTTCATTACACCGCCGGGCTGGCTGACAAGCTCGAGGGCGGCACCCTGCCCCTCGACAAGCCGGACCTGTTCGCCTACACCGTGCATGAGCCGATGGGCGTGGTCGCCGGAATCATTCCGTGGAACAGCCCGTTGTACCTGACCGCCATCAAGCTGGCCCCGGCGCTGGCGGCGGGCAATACCATCGTCCTAAAGCCATCGGAACACGCCTCGGCCACCGTGCTTGAGCTGGCGCGGCTGGCGCTTGAAGCGGGTATCCCGCCCGGCGTGGTCAACGTCATCACCGGTTACGGCCCGACAACAGGCGCTGCACTGACCCGCCACCCGCTGGTGCGCAAGATTGCCTTTACCGGTGGCGCGGCCACGGCTCGCCACGTGGTACGCAGCAGCGCCGAGAATTTCGCCAAACTGTCATTGGAACTCGGCGGAAAATCACCGAATATCATTTTCGCCGACGCCGATCTGGACAGTGCTATCAATGGTGCGGTCGCAGGCATCTATGCAGCGTCCGGGCAAAGCTGTGTTTCCGGCTCGCGACTGCTGGTGCAGGACGAAATCTACGATGAGTTCATTGAACGCCTGGCCGAGCGCGCCAGTCGTATCCGGATCGGCAATCCGCAGGATGAAACTACCGAAATGGGTCCGATGGCCACAGCCCAGCAACTGGCCGTGGTAGAAGGCCTGGTGGCGGACGCGCTGGCCGAAGGTGCACGCCTGCGTCTGGGCGGCAAGCGCCCGAGGCTGGACAGCAAAGGCTGGTTCTATGAACCTACGCTGTTCGAATGCGACCGCAACTCGATGAAAATCATGCAGGAAGAAGTGTTCGGCCCGGTGGCATCGGTGATTCGTTTCAAGGACGAAGCGGAGGCGCTGGCCATTGCCAACGACTCACAGTTCGGCCTGGCTGCCGGAATCTGGACCCGTGACCTGGGCCGTGCGCATCGCCTGGCGCGGGATATTCGCTCGGGTATCATCTGGGTCAACACCTATCGTGCCGTGTCGGCCATGGCGCCTATCGGCGGTTTCAAAAACAGCGGCTACGGCCGCGAGAGCGGGATAGACTCCGTACTGGCCTACACCGAACTGAAAACGGTGTGGATCAACCTTTCGCAGGCGCCCATGCCTGATCCATTTGTCATGCGTTAACGAGGCCGCTGCGATGATCGAACCGAGTATCTACAAAGAAGTCATGGCGTCATTCCCTTCAGGCGTCACGATTGTCACCACGCTGGACCCCGAGGGCAATCTGGTCGGTATCACCGCCAGTGCGTTCAGTGCGCTGTCCATCGACCCGGCGCTGGTGCTGTTCTGCCCCAACTACGCATCGGACACTTACCCGGTGCTGCGCGACAGCAAAAAATTCGCCATTCACTTGCTGTCTGCCGACCAGCAGGTCGAAGCCTATGCGTTCGCCAGCAAGGGCAAGGACAAGACCAAAGGCATCGAGTGGCACTTGAGCGAGCTGGGCAACCCGCTGCTGGGCAAGGCAACCGCCATCATTGAATGCGAGCTGTGGCGCGAATACGACGGTGGCGATCATGCAATCATTGTCGGCGCAGTGAAAAACCTGATCCTGCCCGCTGTACCAGTCACACCAATGGTTTATCACCGCGGCAAGATGGGCGCACTGCCAGCCATCGTCTGAGGCTGCGCCGGGCGGTTTTGGTGGTTGCAGGCATCGGCGTGATAAACTCGGCCGCGACCCGGGTTCATCCGTCCGGGCCATGCAGCAGCCCGCGTGGTTCGTGGGCTGCCGACATGAGCGAGACTTTGTTTCCAGCCACGGTTTCCAGTCACGTTTTTACTTTGACAGCCCCATTCCGAGCACACCCGATGAAACGCCTGCCACTCGATGACACCTTCAAGGTCAACCGCAACCCCGTCACCCTGCGGGAGATTGTGCTGGACAAGCTGCGCAGCGCGATCATGAATTTTCAGCTGCTGCCGGGCGATCGTCTGGTCGAGCGTGATCTGTGTGACCGTCTGGGCGTCAGCCGCACCTCGGTGCGCGAGGCGCTGCGCCATCTGGAATCCGAAGGCCTGGTCGAGTTCGCCGATGCCAAGGGCCCGCGCGTTGCCATTATCACCCTGGCAGACGCGTGCGATATCTACGAGCTGCGGTGCGTACTGGAGGGCCTGATTGTTCAGCTGTTCACCCTGCGCGCCAAGCCCAAGGACATTCGCGCCCTGGAAAAAGCCCTGGAGGAAAATCGCCAGGCGCTCAAGGAAGGCGAGCTGCAGCAAGTGATCGATTCGGTTCAGGGTTTCTATGATGTGCTGCTGGAAGGCTCCGGTAATCACGTCGCCGCAACGCAGCTGCGTCAGTTGCAGGCGCGCATCAGCTATTTGCGCGCCACCTCGGTCTCCCAGGAAAACCGCCGCGGTGCGAGCAACAAGGAAATGGAACTGATGGTCGAGGCCATCAAGAGCGGCGACCCCATGGCCGCGCATCAGGCCTCGGTCGATCACGTGCGCAACGCCGCACGCGTGGCACTGGAATATTTGAAATCCAAGCAGGACGAAGACACCAAAGTCCGCGAAATCATCGCGCCCGTGGCACTCAAAGAACCCCGCATAGGGCGCTGACATGGTCACACCGCGCTTCTGCCCTCAATGCGGATGCGCTGACCTGGCTCAGCGCGTCCCCGAGGGCGATACCCACGCGCGGTTGATATGCGGCGGCTGCCAGTACATTCATTACGTCAACCCGAAGATCATTGCCGGCTGCATCATCGAGCAGGAAGGCAAATATCTGCTGTGCCAACGCGCCATACCGCCGCGCCCCGGCACCTGGACACTGCCTGCCGGGTTCATGGAAAGCGGCGAAACCACCGAGCAGGCGGCGCTGCGTGAGGTCTGGGAAGAAACCGGAGTGCTTGCCGAAATCGTCTCGCCCTACTCCATCTTCAGCGTGCCGCGGATCAGCGAAGTCTACATCGTGTTCCGTGCCATCGCCCTGGAAGTCACCGGCCAGTTCGGCCCGGAAACCCTGGACTACCAATTCTTCGCCCCTGAAGACATCCCGTGGGACAGCATCTATTACCCCGCCATCCGCCAGATACTGGAACGCTATATCGAAGAGCGTCAGGCGGGGGTGTATGGCATCTACATCGGCAACGACGACACCGGCAAGGTGCATTTTATTCGTTAAGTGCAGCTCCAGGCGAAGCAGTCCGGGCCGCACCTGGATTTTGCCTGCTGCTCAAGGCTGCCCCTCGACTATCACGATTTCGGCCTTGGCTGCGCCCTGTCGATGGCTCATGGCGTTCTGGTATTGCGGCGAGTGATAGCACGCAACTGCCTGCTCGTACGACTCGAATTCGATAATCACCGTGCGTTGTGGCGTCGCACGCCCTTCCAGCGCTTCGGAACGCCCGCCCCTCGCCAGAAATTTGCCACCAAACAACACGAACGCTGCCGGGGCACGCTGGGTGTATTCAGTGTACTGCTGAGAGTCAGTTACATCGACGTGTGCAATCCAATAAGCCTTCATCGTGATCTCACTGTTTCAATGATGGGGAATCTGTGAAATATTCTGTCTTATGGTATACCACGACTCGTTTACCCATAAAACCGGGATACTGAACATGGCATTCGACCGCATCGAAGACATTATTGAAGACTACCGCCTGGGCAAGATGGTTTTGCTGGTTGATGACGAAGACCGGGAAAACGAAGGCGATCTGCTGCTTGCCGCTGATTGCTGTTCAGCACAGGCAATCAGCTTTATGGCCCGGGAAGCACGCGGGCTGATTTGCCTGACGCTGACCGATGAGCACTGTCAGCGTCTGGGCCTGGAGCAAATGGTGCCGAGCAAAGGCAGTGTCTTCGCCACCGCGTTCACGGTGTCCATCGAAGCGACAACGGGCGTGACCACTGGCATCAGCGCGGCAGATCGTGCGCGTACCGTTCAGGCCGCCGTCAACCCGCACGCAGTACCGGAAGACCTGGTGCAGCCGGGTCATATTTTCCCGTTACGCGCGCGTGACGGCGGTGTTCTGACCCGCGCCGGGCACACTGAAGCGGGCTGCGATCTGGCACGTATGGCTGGTTTTACCCCCGCCTCGGTGATTGTCGAGGTCATGAATGACGACGGCACAATGGCGCGTCGCCCTGATCTGGAGCTGTTCGCCGAAAAACACGGAATCCGTATCGGTACCATCGCCGACCTGATCCATTACCGGCTTAGCACCGAGCACACCATCGTCAGGATTGGGGAGCGCGACCTGCCCACGGTACACGGCACCTTCCGCCTGTTCAGCTACGAAGACCGCATCGAAGGTGGCGTACACATGGCCATGGTGATGGGTGATATCCGCCGCGACGACCCTACTCTGGTGCGCGTGCATGTGGTCGACCCGTTGCGCGACCTGGTCGGCGCCGAATACACCGGCCCGTCGAACTGGACGCTCTGGGCCGCGCTGCAACGGGTGGCGCAAGAAGGTCGCGGCGTGGTCGTGGTGCTGGCCAATCACGAGTCCTCACAGGCGTTGCTGGAGCGAATTCCGCAACTTACCCAGCCGCCGCGCCAATACACTCGCTCGCAATCGCGTATCTATTCCGAGGTCGGTACTGGCGCTCAGATCTTGCAGGATCTGGGTGTCGGCAAACTGCGCCACCTCGGCCCGCCACTGAAATACGCAGGTTTGACCGGCTACGATCTGGAAGTGATTGAAAATATTCCGTTTCCCGGCTGACCGGCAAAAGTACCACGGGCACGCCCCACGGCCTCCGCTCGGCAACCGCATGGGTTTACCGCAAAAACACTCGATGAAGGCATTTTGACAGGGCAAAACGCTTGCAGAAAGTTTGGAATACCATAATATGACATTCCATAAAAACACGATTTAGTCAGGCGCGCCCGCCAAGGGACAGCACTAATAACAGCTCCTGACCTGTACCAGGTTTCAAGGCCCATTGGACCTACTGCTCCCGATTACGCGGGCAAGAAAAGCCCGCTCAAAACACAACAAATGAGGGCGTGAAAATGGTGTTGAACAAACGTGCAGCAGCAGTTCTGGCGGTCGGCGTGCTGGCTCTCTCGAGTGTCGCCGCGAGCGCCGCCGAGAGCGTCAACTTCGTGAGCTGGGGCGGTTCCACCCAGGACTTCCAGAAAGAAGCCTGGGCAGCTCCGTTCAGCAAGGCCAGCGGGATCACGGTCGTACAGGACGGTCCCACTGACTACGGCAAACTCAAGGCCATGGTCGAAAGCGGTAACGTGCAGTGGGACGTTGTCGATGTCGAAGCCGACTTTGCCCTGCGTGCCGCCAGCGAAGGCCTGCTGGAGCCTCTGGACTTCAACACCATCAAACGCGACGAGATCGACAAGCGCTTTGTCACCGACCACGGTGCCGGTTCGTTTTTCTTCTCCTTCGTGCTTGGCTACAACGAAAGCAAAGTGGGTGCCAAACCACCCGTCGACTGGGCCGCCATGTTCGACACCAAAACCTACCCCGGCAAACGCTCGCTGTATAAATGGCCAAGCCCAGGCGTGCTTGAACTGGCCCTGCTGGCCGACGGCGTAGCCCCCGACAAGCTCTACCCGCTGGACCTCGACCGCGCCTTCAAGAAACTCGACACCATCAAGAAGGACATCGTCTGGTGGGGCGGCGGCGCACAGTCTCAACAACTGCTGGCCTCTGGCGAAGTGGCGATGGGCCAAATGTGGAACGGCCGGGTCTATGCGCTGCAACAGGACGGCGCACCGGTGGGTGTGAGCTGGAAACAAAACCTGGTCATGGCTGATTTTCTGGTCGTGCCAAAAGGCGCAAAAAACAAGGATGCCGCGATGAAATTCATCGCCAACGCAACCAGCGCCAAAGGCCAGGCAGACTTCTCCAACCTCAGTGCCTATGCCCCGGTAAACACTCAGAGCGTTGCGCGCCTGGACTCAACACTGGCACCTAACCTGCCGACCGCCCATGCTGCCGATCAAATCACTCTCGACTTCGCATACTGGGCCAAGAATGGCGCGGACATTGCGACACGGTGGAACGAATGGCTGGTCAAGTAAAAATGACAGCGGTCGCGCCTCGTCAACCCATCCCGGCCGGTGGTGCTCCGCGCACCGCCGGCGCGGCACACGACAAGGCGACGAGCATGCAGCGATCTCCTTCCCTCACTCAGCGCTGGCGTGGCAGCCGCAATCTGCTTCCGGCGCTGATCTTTCTCGGACTGTTTTTCTTCGCCCCGCTGATCGGCCTGCTGCTGCGCGGCGTGCTTGAGCCGGTGCCGGGCCTTGGCAACTACGAACAACTGTTCGCCAACTCGGCCTACTCGCGGGTGCTGCTCAATACCTTTTCCGTCGCCGGTCTGGTGACCTTGTTCAGCCTGCTGCTGGGCTTCCCGCTGGCCTGGGTCATCACCCTAATGCCGCGTGGCTGGGGACGCTGGATTCTGAACATTGTGCTGTTGTCGATGTGGACCAGCCTGCTGGCGCGCACCTACTCGTGGCTGGTGCTGTTGCAGGCGTCCGGGGTGGTCAACAAGGCGCTGATGGCGATGGGCATTATCGATCAGCCGCTGGAGATGGTGCACAACCTGACCGGTGTGGTGATCGGCATGAGCTACATCATGATTCCGTTCATCGTCCTGCCGCTGCAGGCGACCATGCAAGCCATCGATCCCATGGTGTTGCAGGCCGGCTCGATCTGCGGTGCCAGCCCATGGACCAACTTCTTCAGGGTATTCCTGCCGCTGTGCCGTCCGGGACTGTTTTCCGGGGGGCTGATGGTGTTTGTCATGTCGCTCGGTTACTACGTTACCCCGGCGCTGCTGGGTGGCGCGCAGAACATGATGCTGCCCGAATTCATCGTCCAGCAGGTGCAGTCGTTCCTCAACTGGGGGCTGGCCAGTGCCGCCGCTGCGTTGCTGGTGCTGATTACGCTGGTGCTGTTCTACTTCTACCTGAAGCTCCAGCCGGAATCGCCGGTCGGTGCCAGTAACGTGAGGTAAACCGCCATGCTCCTGACACCCAATGCCATGAGCCCCGGCCTGCGTACGGGTCTGTACCTGACCACTGGCCTGATCGCGCTGTTTCTGTTGCTGCCGATCCTGTTCATCGTCCTGCTGTCATTCGGTTCATCACAGTGGCTGGTATTTCCGCCACCCGGCTGGACACTGAAGTGGTATCAGCAGTTTTTCTCCAACCCGGACTGGATGGCCGCCGCCATGTCCAGCCTCAAGGTCGCGATTCTGACCACCATTGCCTCGGTGGCGCTGGGCCTGCCCACCGCTTTCGCGCTGGTGCGCGGCCGTTTCCCCGGGCGCGATTTTCTGTACGGCGTCTTCACCTTGCCGATGATTGTGCCGCTGGTGATTATCGCTGTTGCCGTGTACGCCCTGTTTCTCAAACTCGGTTACACCGGCACATTGTTTTCCTTCGTCGTCAGCCATGTGATCGTCGCCTTGCCGTTCACCATCATCTCGATCATCAACTCGCTGAAACTGTTCGATCAGTCCATTGAAGATGCCGCGGTAATCTGTGGCGCGTCACGCCTGCAGGCGATCTACAAAGTGACCTTTCCCGGCATCCGTCCGGGCATGATGGCTGGCGCGCTGTTCGCGTTTCTGGTCTCGTGGGACGAAGTGGTGCTGAGCGTGATGATGGCCAGCCCGACCCTGCAAACCCTTCCCGTAAAAATGTGGACCACCCTGCGTCAGGACCTGACGCCGGTCATCGCTGTTACCTCAACGCTGCTGATCGCCCTGTCGGTGCTGATCATGTTCATCGCCGCAACCCTGCGTCGCCGCAACGAAGCCAGGAGTACTTCATGAGTGCCGTGATCAAAGACCCCGCCCATCAGGATCAGAAAACGCTGGTCAGCCTGTGCAACCTGAACAAGCACTACGGTGACTTTGCCGCGGTCGACAACATTTCCCTGGATATTCAGGACGGCGAATTCCTGACCTTTCTCGGCTCCAGTGGCTCGGGCAAAAGCACCACGCTGTCAATGCTCGCCGGTTTCGAGACGCCCAGTTCGGGCGAGATTCTGGTCAGTGGCAAATCGCTGGTCAATGTGCCGCCGCACAAGCGCGACATCGGCATGGTGTTTCAGCGCTACTCGCTATTCCCGCACCTGTCGGTACGCGACAACATTGCTTTCCCGCTGGCGATCCGCAAGTTGCCTGCGGCTGAGCGCGAAAAGAAAGTCGATGCGATGCTCAAGCTCGTCCAGCTGGAAGAGTTTGCTCACCGCCGCCCTTCGCAACTGTCCGGTGGCCAGCAGCAACGAGTCGCCATTGCCAGGGCGCTGGTCTACGAGCCACGCATCCTGCTGATGGACGAGCCGCTGGGCGCACTGGACAAGAAGCTGCGTGAAGACCTGCAGGACGAACTGCGTCAGTTGCATCGCCGGCTGGGCATCACCATCGTTTACGTGACCCATGACCAGGAAGAAGCCATGCGCCTGTCACAGCGCATCGCCATTTTCAGCCATGGCAAGATCGTCGGTCTGGGCTCGGGCTATGACCTGTACCAGGATCCACCGAATGCCTTCGTCGCCTCGTTTCTCGGCAACTCGAACTTCCTCAGGCTCAAGGCTCAGGGCAATGCCGTGGCGACGTTCGAGGGCAGCACACTGGCGATTCGCCTGACCGCAGGGCTGAAGACCGATCAGGACGTGCTGTTGATGGTGCGCCCGGAGAAAGCCCAGGCGCTGAGCGTGTCCCAGGCTGCGGCCATGCCACTCGAAGCAGGCTGGAACGAGGTGAGCGCCACGGTCCATGAAGTGCTGTTCCTTGGCGAGAGCCAGACGTGCTCGGTAGTCACTGCCGGAGGTACGGCCATGACGGTCAAGGCGCTTTCCGCGAACGGCATTTCGCTCAAGGCCGGCGACCCGGTGCGCGTGCGCTGGGCCGCTGCAGACGCATGCATCTACACCGAATGGACAGACAGCGACCTGAACAAGGCAGCCGGCACCCACTGACAGTGTGTGCTGTGCCTCAGTGGTTGACCGGCGAAGGCTGCAGGGCAAGGTAGTCGCGCAGAAACTCCACCGTGACGCGGACCTTGGCCGAACTCATCAGCGGCGAGGTATGCACCGCCCAGATGTCTGCATCCTGACGGTATTCCGGCAGCATCTGAACCAGCCGACCCTCGGCCAGGTCAGTGCGCACATCCCAGAGCGAACGCAGCAACACACCGCGCCCGTCCAGGCACCACTGGCGGGCGATTTCGCCGTGGTTGGTGGACAGGCTGCCGGTTACCTTGACGGTTTCAGCGCCTTGCGGCCCATTGAGATGCCATATGCCGAACGGACGGTCGCGCTCCTTGATCACCAGGCAATCGTGGTTGGCCAGCTCACCGATACTCAATGGCACCCCATGATCTTTCAGGTAAGCGGGGCTCGCGCACAACACGCGCCAGTTGCTGGCCAGGTGTCTTGCACGCAGGTGCGGGGCAATTTCGTTGCCGACGCGGATGTCCAGGTCGACGCCCTCCTCGATCAGGTCGACCAGCCGGTCCTGAATATCCAGACGTATATCCAGCTTCGGATAAAGCGCCGCCAGCTCCGACAAGGCAGGCGCTACGAAACGGCGACCGAAGCCCTGGCTGCTGACCACTCGCAGCAAGCCACTGGGCTCGCCGTGCAGCGCGGCAACTTCGTCGCCCATCTGCTGCACCGACTCCAGAATGCCTTTAGCCCACTCATAGACTCGCTCGCCGTCTTCGGTAATCGATACTTGCCGCGTTGAGCGGTGCAACAGCACCACGCCCATATTCTGCTCCAGCAGTTTGACCCGCTTGCTGACATAAGCAGCGGACATGCCCAGCTCATTGGCAGCACCCACGAAGCTTGAGCGTCGAGCAACGTGGATGAACACGTTCAGGTCATCAAGGTTTGGATAATTCACGATTCGTGTTTTCTCAATCCATTAATCGACTAATTATCTTTATATCGTGTGCTTATAGCATGGATGGCCTGTGTGACTCATCCCTGACAAACCGCCCGACAAGAGTGCCCGACATGAACAACAAGAAGCTGCGTATTGCTGCCATCGCCGGTGACGGCATCGGCCTTGAAGTACTGCCCGAAGGCGTACGCGTGGTTCAGGCTGCCGCCGCGAAGCACGGTCTGGAGCTGGAGTTCGAATACTTCGAATGGGCCAGCTGCGATTACTACCTGAAGCACGGCAAGATGATGCCGGACGACTGGTTTGAACAGCTCAAAGGCTTCGACTCGATCTTTTTCGGTGCCGTGGGCTGGCCGGAAAAAGTGCCAGACCACATCTCTCTCTGGGGCTCATTGCTCAAGTTTCGCCGCGAGTTCGATCAGTACGCCAACATCCGTCCGGTGCGCCTGTTTCCCGGCGTGCCCTGCCCGCTGGCCAATCGCGAACCGGGCGACATTGATTTCATCGTGGTGCGGGAAAACACCGAAGGTGAATACTCGTCGCTGGGCGGGATCATGTTTGAAAACACCGAAAACGAGTTCGTGTTGCAGGAATCTGTGTTCACCCGTCGCGGTGTCGACCGTATTCTCAGGTTCGCTTTCGAGATGGCCAGCAAACGCGAGCGCAAGCACGTGACGTCCGCGACCAAATCCAACGGCATGGCGATCAGCATGCCCTATTGGGACAAGCGCACCGAGGCGATGGCCAGTCAGTACCCGGACATCAGCTGGGACAAGCAACACATCGATATTCTGTGCGCGCGCTTCGTGCTGCAACCCGAGCGCTTCGACGTCGTGGTGGCGTCCACCTGTTCGGCGATATCCTCAGCGACCTCGGCCCGGCGTGCGCTGGCACCATTGGCATTGCGCCGTCGGCCAACCTCAACCCGGAGCGTAACTTCCCGTCGCTGTTCGAACCGGTGCACGGCTCGGCGCCCGACATCTTCGGCAAGAACATCGCCAACCCGATTGCGATGATCTGGTCCGGCGCGCTGATGCTGGAATTCCTCGGCCAGGGCGATGAACGCTTCACGGCGGCTCATGACGAGATCATCACTGCTATCGAGCAAGTGATTGCCAGTGGCGACGTCACACCGGACCTGGGCGGCAAGCGTTCGACCCAGGAAGTGGGTGCAGCGATTGCCGGACGGGTATCTGCCGCGCAGTAACTGCCGGCGTTACCTCATCCGGCTTGCGGCGGTCTGGCCTGTTCTTCCAGCAACTCCACGAAGCGGGTCAGGCTGCGCGATACGGTGCCTCGACGCCAGATCAGCCAGGTGTGCAGGTAACGAAACTTTTCGGACAAGGGCCAGACACTGACTGTGGCACAACCGGGCATGCTTTCCAGCATGCTGCATGGCATCAGCGCCAACCCGGCACCGGCGCTGACGCAGGCCAGCATGCCGTGGTAAGACTCCATTTCGTGGATCTTGCCCGGCACTGCAGCGTCCTCGGTAAACCAGCGTTCGAAGTGGTGCCGGTACGAGCAGTTGGCACGAAACGCGTAGATGCTTTCACCGCTCACATCCCGCCCGCGCTTGACCGGCGTGTGGTTGAGTGGCGCGATGATGACCATTTCCTCTTCGAATACCGGCACACCCTCAAGTGATGGATGCAGCACCGGCCCGTCGACAAACGCAGCAACCAGGCGCCCGGCAAGCACACCGTCGATCATGGTGCCGGACGGCCCGGTGGACAGGTCCAGTTCGACCTTGGCGTTTTGCTGGTTGTAGACCGCCAACAGCGCAGGAATCCTCACGGCCGCCGTGCTTTCCAGCGAGCCCAGTGAAAAAGGCCCTTGCGGTTCTTCGCCAGAAACCGCCAGCCGCGCCTCCTGTATCAGGTCCAATATGCGCCGCGTGTAATCGAGAAAATTCCAGCCGGCAGGCGACAGCCGCAAACGGTGTTTTTCGCGAATGAACAGGTCTACGCCCAGATCCTGCTCCAGTTGCTTGATACGCGTCGTCAGATTCGAGGGCACGCGATGAATATGCTGAGCAGCGGCGCTGATGCTGCCGTGTTCAGCCACCGCTTTAAACATCTCCAGCTGGACCAAATCCATTTCATTCTCCAAACATGAACGATGCGATCATTATTATTCAGTTTTAGAAAGCATTGCACGCCTATATTCTGGTCCCACTTCCCACCTCAACAGGATGGCGCAATGACTACTGTCACCAGCAACACCCACGCAATTTCGATCAACCCCGCCTCAGGCGAACAGATCGGCCACTACGCCTTCGAATCCGACGCCATGCTGGATCGCAGCCTGTCGCGTGCGACGGCCGGCTTTGCAGGCTGGAAGCGCACGCCTGTCCAGCAACGTGCGCAACTGATCATCGCCATGGGCCAGGCCCTGCGCGATGACGCCGAAAACATTGCCCAGATGATCAGCCGGGAAATGGGCAAGCCCGTGACGCAGGCCAGAGGCGAAGTCGAGAAATGCGCGCAGTTATGCGATTGGTATGCAGCGCAAGGCCCGGCAATGCTGATGGCCGAGGCGACTCAGGTAGAGCATGACAAGGCACGCATCGAGTACCGTCCGCTGGGCCCTGTTCTTGCGGTGATGCCGTGGAATTTCCCGATCTGGCAAGTATTGCGCGGCGCAATTCCGACATTGCTGGCAGGCAATACCTACGTGCTCAAGCATGCACCCAACGTTATGGGTTGCGCTTACCTGATGCTCGACGCGTTCAAGCGCGCCGGTTTCCCGGAGGGCGTGTTTGAAGTCATCAACGTGGCTGCCGTGGGCGTCTCGAAGGCCATTGCCGACCCACGCATTGCGGCCGTCACGCTGACCGGTAGTGTTCGCGCTGGCCAGGCCATTGGTGCTCAGGCCGGTGCGGCGCTCAAGAAGTGCGTGCTGGAGCTGGGCGGTTCCGACCCGTTCATCGTGCTCAATGACGCAGACCTGGATCAGGCTGTGAAAGCGGCTGTCATCGGTCGTTTCCAGAACACCGGGCAGGTCTGTGCCGCGGCCAAGCGTTTGATCATCGAGCAAGGTGTGGTCGAGGAGTTCACGCGCAGGTTCGTTGAACAGACTCGCCAGTTGGTGATCGGCGATCCGTTGTCCAGCGAGACCTACATTGGTCCGATGGCACGCTTCGATCTGCGCGATGAACTGGATGCTCAGGTTCAGGACACCCTTGCCGAAGGCGCGAAACTGTTGCTGGGCGGCAAGAAGGCTGATGGCCAAGGCAACTACTACGAGCCGACCGTACTGGGCGACGTGACCGACCAGATGACTTCCTTCAGGCAGGAGCTGTTCGGTCCGGTAGCATCGATCATTACCGCCCGCGACGCGCAGCACGCTCTGGAGCTGGCCAATGACAGCGAATTCGGCCTGACCGCGACGGTCTACACACGTGATCTACAACTGGCAGAGCGCATGACCGAAGAACTGGAAACCGGTGGTGTGTTCATCAACGGCTACAGCGCTTCAGACCCGCGCGTGACGTTTGGCGGCGTGAAGAAAAGCGGCTTTGGCCGTGAACTCTCGCACTTCGGTGTACGCGAGTTCTGCAATGCACAGACCGTATGGCGCGATCGGCACTGAGGGTTGGGAAACACCAGTACACATGTCCCAGTGGGAGCGAGCTTGCTCGCGAAGGCGGACTCACATCAGCATAAATCTTTGGCGGTCATGCGGGTCTCTTCGCGAGCAAGCTCGCTCCCACAAGACCCTCTGGGTGCGTGAACTTCAACTATTGTGCGATGAATGTGCTTGTGTGGGAGTGAGCTTGCTCACGAAGAGGCCTTTACGGACAGTGGAGATCGTCAGGGCCAGACATCGCGATCATTCGTCGCCCGTTTCCACAATCGCAGGCTCACCAATCGTATAGAAATGCCCGCCCGCCACGTAATGAAGGCTGCGCCATTTCGGGTCGGCCTTTTCGAATTCCCAGTGCCCGTCGTTGAACACACGGGTGTCAGCCCAGGCGCCGATGACTTCGCCAATGAACAGGTCGTAGGTCTGTTGATTGTGCGGCTCCGGAATGACCTTGCAGATCAGCCAGGCAGAGCAACCGACAACCAGTGGCGTGACATGATCTTCAATCAGAAACAGGTCGACATTGGCTTTATCAAGCTTGTCCGGGGTGAAGACCTTGCTCTGGGTGCCGACGTCGAAGGTCATCTGCAATTGATCCAGATTGGGCACCTGCAACGCAAAATAACCGCTCTTCTCCACCAGCCCGCGGGTTTTGGTCATCTTGTCGATCACCAGTGTCACCTTGGGCGGCGAGAAATCCAGTGCACAGGCCCATGCGGCAGACATGACGTTGTGAGTGCCTTCATGACTGGAGGACACCAGCACCGTCGGGCCGTGATTGAGCAGACGGTAGGCTTTTTCCAGCTCGACAGGACGAATGTGATTGTCCACTTGAAACCCTCGAAAACATGATTCGTACCGCTACCGGCAGAGCAGCGAAATAAGGCATTCTGCGTACGCCAGCCGTACCGCATGGTGTGGCTGCACGCGACCCCTCTCACGACTCATAAGGCATCGGATTGAGCAGCATAGACAGCCAGAACCCCAAAGTGTTCGCCCTGGTACTGGCGGCAGGCCGAAGCAGGCGTTTTGGTGGCGATAAAAGACAGGCAGCATTGCCCTGTGGACGTACCTTGCTGACCGCAAGCCTTGAAAACACCGGAAACGAATTCGACTACGTGGGGCTGGTACTGCGTACGGACGATGACGCTGAGGCACTGGGTATTCCCGCACACGTAACAATCATCCGCAGCGAACATGCCGACCTGGGCATGGGCCACAGTCTCGCCAGCGGCATTGCCGCCTTAATGGACTCCGCTGCCGAGGCCGTCGCCATTCTGCTTGCAGATATGCCCTGGATAAAGCCGCAGACCCTGCGTGACCTGGCCGCAATGGCCAATCCTCAGCGCATTGCCGTGCCAATGCATGGCGGCCAGCGCGGCCATCCGGTGATCATTGGTCGGCAGTTCTGGCCGGCACTGCTGACGCTGGAAGGCGATCAGGGCGCTAAAGCCCTGATCATGAACAACTCGGAGGTGTGTGACGTACTGAATTGCGATGACCCAGGCATTCTGCGCGACGCCGACACTCCGTCAGCGCTGGCGCAAGCCTGTGCGCAATACCTTAAACCTCGGCACGACTGACACCGTTGGCCACGCGCAGGATGTCAGCCATCACCGCAATGGCGATTTCGGAAGGCGTCTTGCTGCCCAGGTTCAGGCCGATGGGGGCATGGATTCTCTCCAGCACCCTGGCATCCAGCCCGCCGATACGGCCCAGACGCTCCAGACGTTTGCTGCTGGTGCGCATCGAACCCATCGCGCCTATGTAGAAGGCCTCGGTGCGTACGGCTTCGAGCATGCTCAGATCGTCCAGTTTCGGATCATGGGTCAACGCCAGTACCGCCGTCGAACTGTGACAGCCACCTTCGGCAATGAACACCGCAGGCAATACACCGCGCACCTCGACACCCGGCATCGAAAACCCTGAGGTGACCTCGACACGCGGGTCACAGACGATGACTTCATAGCCCATCGCGACGGCAAAACTGGCGCAGAACTCCGCCACCGGCGATAGCCCGGCAAGCAGCACGCGATACACCGCCCCCATACGAATGCTGATGCGTTCGCCGTCCACCTGCACCCGCGCCTCGCCCATCGTTGCAGGCCCGATTTCTCTCTGCCCACCGCCCAACTGCACGTGCCTGCTGACCAGCTCGCGTCCGGCAAGCGCCTGCTCGATAGCCCCCAGATGTGCATCCGCTTGCGGACTCGGTGCAATGAACTCGATCAATACATCCAGCACACCACCGCACGGCAGGGCCCGCGTTGGTGCGAAGCCGCCGTCGCCGTAGCGAACGACCTGATTGACCGGCTGAAACTGCCCTGCAGCGACCCGTTCGAGAAAGTCCTCCTCCACACAGCCGCCAGACAGGGAACCGCGATGCTCACCGCTGCTCAGCCCCACCAGCATTGCCCCGGGCCCGCGTGGGGCCGAGCCGAACGTAGAGAGAACCGTGCATAGCCAGACGGCTTTGCCGCCAGCCAGCCAGTCACGAGCCTGTTGCACCACCTGCAAATCGAGCTGTTTCATTGCTACAACCCCGCCATCAGTTTTTCCTTGCTGATCGGCAGGCTGCGCACCCGTTTGCCGGTCGCGTGATACACCGCATTGGCCACGGCAGCTGCAAGCCCGGTCACACCGATTTCGCCGATGCCCCGCGCACCGAACTCACCCAGGTTGTAGTCCGGATAATCGAGCAGCAAGACGTCGATATCCGGCTGATCCGCATGCACCGGCACTACGTACTCGGCATAGTTGTTATTGACCGGCATGCCACTGCGCGGGTCATATTCACCGGCTTCGAACAACGCCATGCCGATACCCATCACGATTGCGCCTTCCACCTGATTGCGTGCTGCCAGCGGATTGACCACTTTGCCCACGTCAATGGCACTGACCACCCGCGAGACGCGCAGGCTGGAAATGCCCGGATCCCAGCGCACTTCGACGAAATGCACACCGAACGAGCGGAAGGAATACTTGCCCGCCTCCGGCATGCCGCTTTGAAAATTACCCTCAGCGCGCGACAGGCGCTGCCCCTTCAGCACGTCGACAAAGCTGGCGCGCTGTTCGCCGATCACCAGTTGCCCGTTTTCGACCTTGATCGACTCGGCGTCCTGCCCGGCGAACACCGCATCCTTGCTGACAGCGTACTGACGCAGCTTCTGCAACGCTTCACGCGTGGCCCCGGCAATCGCCGGCATTACGCTGGCCGTCACCCATGAACCACCGGAAACAGGGCCGGCCGGGAATGACGAACTGCCCAGCTCTACTTCAACACGCTCAACGGGAATGCCGGTCAACTGGCTGACGGTCTGCGCCACGATGGTGTACGTGCCGGTGCCGATATCCTGCAAGCCACACTGGGCCAGCGCCGTACCGTCAGAACGCAGAATGACCCGCGCATCGGTGGGCACCTGATAGGCTTCCCAGTTGCAGGCGCCCATGCCGTAACCAATGATTTCATCACCTTCACGCATCGAGCCGATATCGGCCTTGCGCGCGTGCCAGCCGAATCGCTCGGCGGCTTTGTCGATAGCTTCCGGCAGGTGATTGCTGGACCACGGCAAGCCGACGCTCTGATCCTTGTCGGCCAGGTTCAGCTTGCGAAATACCAGCGGGTCCATGCCACTGGCCAGGGCCATCTCATCGATGGCCGACTCCAGCGCAAACAGGCCCGGTGCTGCACCCGGCGCGCGCATGGAGGTTGGCGTACCGCGGTTGATAGAGCTGATCTTGTGGCTGACCAGCACGTTGTCGCAGGCATACAGGCTTTTGGTCACGCCACCGCAGTTTTCGGTGTAATCATCCAGCATCGACGTGTTGTTGAACGACTCGTGACGGATCGACACTAGCTTGCCGCTGGCATCGGTGGCCAGACGCAAGCGCTGGCGGGTCTCAGGACGATGGCCCACGGTGGTAAACATCTGCGCGCGTGGCAACACCAGTTGCACCGGGCGACCGGTAACCCTGGCCGCGGCGCAGGCTGCCACGGAGTGCGGCCATGGCCAAAGCTTGCCGCCAAAGCCCGAGCCTATGAACGGTGCGCGCACTTCAACGCGGTCGGGCGAAAGGTCGAAAACGTTGGCCAGCAGGTTGCGGTGGTTGACCACGCCCTGAGTGCTTTCGTAAACAAACAGCTTGCCGTCCTGCCACCACGCTGTGCTGGCGTGCATCTCCATCGGGTTATGCACTTCAACCGGCGTGGTGTAAGTCTGATCGACTTTGACTTTTGCACTGTCAAACGCGCTGTCCGGCTTACCCCGGTTGTGCCCGGCACCGCCATCACGGGCACCATTGACCCGCATGCCTTGGTCAAGGTCCTTGACCGCCGGGCGCTCGTCATACTCGACCGTCACGTGGTGGGCAGCCGCCCTCGCCTGCTCGAAGCTTTCGGCCACCACCAGAGCGACAAACTGGCCAGGGTAATAGACCCGGTCATCCTCGAACGGCAGGCGATGCTCGTCCGCCTTGCTGGCCGAAAGCATCTTGGCGAAGCTCAGCTTGGTGTTCGGAGTACGGTGCAAAGCAGGAAAATTGCCATGATGGAAGATATCGACAACGCCAGGCATCGCCTTGGCCTGCTGATCCTTTACGGCAACCACGCGCCCGTTGGCGATGGTGCTGTAGACGCCATAGGCATACAGCATCTTGCCCATCGGATGGTCTGCGGCATAGCGCGCCTGACCACTGACTTTCTTGCCGCCGTCGATACGACGCTGCGGCACACCAATGATGTTTTCGCTCATGAGAGATTCCTAGGCCGTGAGGTCACGAAGATTGCGGACAATGACCTGCTGACCCAGCGGGATCTTGAAGGCGTTATGTTCATAGGCCCGGGAGCCCTTCATCGCCAGCGCTGCGACCCGCGCAAAGGTGTCCATGTCAGCACGCTGACCGATCAGTGCACGTTCAGCCTCCACGGCCCGCCACGGCTTGGTACCCACGCCACCCAGCGCGATACGCGCATCGGTGATTCGCCTGCCGTCCATCACCAGAATCACTGCACTGGACGCCAGGGCAAACTGGTAAGAGGTACGGTCGCGCAGCTTGAGATAAGAAAAACGACCACCTGCCAGCGGTGCATCCAGCGTCACGTGGGTGATCAGCTCGTGGGCCGCCAGCGCAGTTTCACGCTGCGGCGTATCACCGGGCAGCAGATGAAAGTCGGCAAAAGGAATATCTCGCGAACCATTGGCCCCCTGAACGGTTACCTGCCCGCCGATGGCCGCCATGCCGACACACATGTCCGAAGGATGCGTTGCAATGCAGTGATCGCTGGTGCCCAGCACCGCATGCACACTGCGGTTCATGCCGCCGATAGCCGCACAACCGGAGCCCGGCTGGCGCTTGTTGCAGGCTGAAATACCATCGCGGAAATACGGGCAGCGCACCCGCTGCATGACATTGCCAGCGGTGGTGGCCTTATTGCGCAACTGGGTCGAAGCACCTGCCAGAATCGCTTCGGACAACACCGGATAGCGCTGCTGCACCAGTGGATGCCTGGCCAGATCAGTGTTGCTCACCAGCGCGCCGATGCGCAGACGCCCATCGGGCAGCGACTCGACCTGTTTCAACGCCAGATGATTGATGTCCACCAGTTGCTGCGGTTGCATCACATCCAGCTTGACCAGATCAAGCAACGTGGTGCCACCTGCCAGATAGAAGCGCTGCCCCTCACCCGACGCAGTGCTGAATGCCTGCGCGGGCGATGCAGCCCGAGCGTAATCGAACGTTCGCATCAGGCAGCTCCTCCCATCTTCGAACGCGCAGACTGCACGGCCGAGAGAATGTTCTTGTAGGCACCGCAGCGGCAGATATTGCCGCCCATGGCTTCTCTGACGCTGGCGTCATCGGAAGGGATGTTCGGGTCCTGGAGAATCGCGACCGCGCTCATTATCTGTCCAGACGTGCAATAACCGCATTGATAGGCATCGTGCTCCCAGAAGGCTTCCTGTACCGGGTGCAGCTTGCCGTTCTCGGCCAGGCCTTCGATGGTGATGATGCTGTCGCCCTGATGCTGGACGGCAATGGAAAGGCAGGAATTGATCGCTACGCCATTGACCAGCAGCGTGCAAGCACCGCACTGGCCATGGTCGCAGCCTTTTTTGGTGCCCGTCAGTTGCAGGCGGTCACGCAGCACGTCGAGCAGAACGGCGTTGGCCGGCACGTTCAGGGTATGAACCTGGCCATTGACCTTCAACTGGATGCGCTGCTCGCCCGCTGCAGGCGCGTCACTGTCTTCGATTACAGGAGCCGCCGGGGCTGCCTGCAGCATGCCGTCGGAGGGTATCCAGGTAGACAGCGTGGCCGCAGCAATGCCGGAAGCACCGAACTTCAAAAAGTTTCGGCGCGAAGGCTGCACGGCACTGCTGTCCACAGCAGAATCCTTGTGCTTTTTGGGTTCACTCATCAGGGTCACTCGGTAATAGCCGACGCTGCTGTAAAGCGCCGGGCGTTATTGTCTGGTCAGCGGCCTGGGCGTACTCCTGCTCAACGGCGTGCTGCCTTGATCTTTCATCGGGCTTTCATGGGTGATCAGAGCCAAAACGCTATCACCGATTAAGTGTTTAACTGGCCAGCGCTGGTAAAGTTCCAACTGTTTGACGGGCGTCTGCATCCGGAGATTGCAGCCACCACACATCAGAGTCGTGTATTGACACTAGCAGGTGGTCGGGATGCTGATTAGCCAGGCAAATCCACACACCCTTGTGAAACTGGCTCATGAATGCCGTGCGGCAGTTAAAAATGTGCGCGGGCGACGGGGTCTGGCGGATTGCCACATTCTGGCAAGCGGCTAAAGACCCGCGCATAAACGACGATATAGATGGGGGGCAGGCTGTGAAGCGTCTAAATCAAAGCATTCGCGCCCGATTTGATGATGGCATCTCGCAACCGAGGTGCACATTATGCGAAAATGCCGCGTCTTTGCCGGTATGCCACCGTGGGAATGTCGCAGCACGCGTGCATTAAATTGCACATCAGGCGTGCCTCCATGCCCCGATGCGGCGTCTCAGACTCCGTGAACAGGCTGACCAGGTGTGTTTTCTGGAGGATGCCGAGGGGTGATATTCCCGGGCGTCACCGCACACCAACAGAGCAAATGTCACTCATGACGCTGAATCCAATGATGATAAGAAGTCAGCGCAGCAGGACATAAATTGAGGTCTCGAGCGGTATTATATTGGCCTTGTATGTCCACCTCTAGTCCCTGTGGGTGCGAGCGTTTGTCGCAGGCTTCGATGCATGTGACAGGCCGTTTCTTCAGGAGTAGTCGGCGGATGGCGTTTATCAGATGGATGACAGAATGTTTAAAAAAGTGAACACGGCCCTGCTGGGTCTGGCCATTTCCATGGGCCTGATGCCCGTGCAGGCGGCTGAAACCAAGAAAGTCGACGTATTGCTCGTCGGCGGCGGCATCATGAGTGCAACGCTTGCGGTCTGGCTCAACGAGCTGGAGCCGAGCTGGTCGATGGAAATGGTCGAGCGCCTCGATGGCGTGGCCGAAGAAAGCTCCAACGGCTGGAACAACGCCGGTACCGGCCACTCGGCCCTGGCCGAGCTGAACTACACCCCGGAAGACAAGAACGGCAACGTTGATATCTCCAAGGCCATCGAGATCAACGAAGCGTTCCAGATTTCCCGTCAGTTCTGGTCGTGGCAGGTCAAGACCGGCGTTCTGAAGAACCCGCGTTCGTTCATCAACTCCACGCCGCACATGAGCTTCGTGTGGGGCGACAACAACATCCAGTTCCTGCGCAAGCGTTACGCAGCATTGCAGGCCAGTCCGCTGTTCAGCGGCATGCAGTACTCCGAAGACCACGAGCAGATCAAGAAGTGGGTTCCATTGATGATGGAAGGTCGTGACCCGGCGCAGAAGCTGGCCGTGACCTGGAGCCCGATTGGCACCGACGTCAACTTCGGCGAGATCACCCGCCAGTTCGTCGCCAATCTGAAAGCCAAGCAGAATTTCAATCTGCAGTTGTCGAGCGAAGTCGAAGACATCAATCACAACGACGACGGCACCTGGCGCGTCAAGTACAAGAACCTGAAAGACGGTACTGTCACCGAGACCGACACCAAGTTCCTGTTCATCGGCGCTGGCGGTGCTGCCCTGCACCTTCTGCAGGAATCCGGTATTCCTGAAGCCAAGGAATACGGCGGCTTCCCGGTCGGCGGTTCGTGGCTTGTCACCGACAACCAGACTCTGGCCATGCAGCATATGGGCAAAGCCTACGGTATCGCGTCGACTGGCGCGCCACCCATGTCGGTTCCGCACCTTGACACCCGTGTTCTGGATGGCAAGCGCGTGATCCTGTTTGGCCCGTTCGCGACCTTCTCGACCAAGTTCCTGAAAAACGGCTCCTACTTCGACCTGCTGACCAGCACCACCACGCATAACGTGTGGCCGATGACTCGCGTTGGTATCGAACAGTACCCGCTGATCGAATACCTGGCAGGTCAGGTAATGATGTCTGACGACGATCGCTTCGCTGCTCTGCAGCAGTACTTCCCGAACGCCAAGAAAGAAGACTGGCGCCTGATGCAAGCCGGTCAGCGCGTACAGATCATCAAGCGTGACGAAGAAAAAGGCGGCGTTCTGAAGCTGGGTACCGAAATCGTTGCTTCCAAGGACGGCTCCATCGCCGGTCTGCTGGGCGCATCGCCAGGTGCTTCGACTGCAGCGCCGATCATGCTGGGCGTGCTTGAGAAAGTCTTCAAGGACAAGGTAGCGACTCCGGAATGGCAGGCAAAGCTGCGCCAGATCGTGCCTAGCTACGGCACCAAGCTGAACAACAACCCGGATCGCGTTGCCGAGGAATGGGCTTACACAGCCGAAGTCCTGCAACTGACTCCACCGCCGCCGGTGAACAAGACAGGTAATGCTCCAACACCTGCACCTGCTGCACAGCCAGCGAAAAGCAATCCAGCCAGTGACATGGCGCTCTAAGGCTTTCACAGCTTGAAGCAAAGCCCCGCCAGACAATGTCTGGCGGGGCTTTTTTGTAATTGGCGCCTTCTGGCCGAAAAAACAGTTAAAGCCACGCATCCTCTTGGCACCTGTTATGGTGGCACACCTCCTTCACTCTCTGGCTTGCATCAGCAGAGCTGTATTATCCAGGTCTCCACGCCGCACCTTCGCGGCAACCTCGCATTTTCTTGCGCTGTCCATCCGGGCTGTTGATCGCTCAAAGTTTTGTCACGGCTGACAAAAACTATCCGAATCGCTCTTTGTGCTTAACGACTGCATGTCGTACCAAGGCAGCGGCAGGCTGTTTCCGGTTGAAATACCCTATGGAGTTCACGCAAATGATCGAGCCCATGCTGGCTGCAGGCCCAGATGCAGCGCTTGAAGCCGCGCTTGCCGAGTGTGCCCGTGAACCGATTCGGGTGCCCGGCGCAATCCAGCCTCATGGCGTGTTGCTCAGCGTTGCAGGCAACCCGCTGTGTATCGAACAAGTCAGCGCCAATTGCGCAAATGAGCTTGGGCTGGACAGCGACGCGTTGCTGGGCAGGCCCCTGTCATTGTTGTTATCGCCCGAGCAGGCGACGATTATCGAAAATGCGTACCACCACCCTGCTGCTCCACACATTGATCCGATACGACTGACGCTGGGAAGCGCTCACTACAGTGCTTCGCTGCACCGTACCGATGACGTGCTGATTATCGAACTGGAACCCTTCGTCGAAGCCGGCCACGAACAGTCCAGAATCATTACCCGTGTATTGCGCAACCTGCAGGCAGCGACCACGCTGGAAACGCTGTTCGATATCAGTGTTCACGAGATTCAGGCACTTACCGGCTACGACCGGGTGATGATTTACCGGTTCGAGCCCGAGGGGCATGGCAAAGTCGTTGCCCAGGCGTTGACCGGGCTATTACCCAGTTACAGTGGTTTGAACTTCCCAGGCTCGGATATTCCTGCCCAGGCGCGAGAGCTGTATCGTTTGAACTGGATTCGGGTGATTCCGGACGCAACCTACGTTCCCGTCCCCCTGATACCGACACTGCGACCTGCAACAGGCCAGCCACTCGATCTGGGCTTCTCGACGCTGCGTAGCGTGTCCCCTGTTCACTGCGAATACCTCAAGAACATGGGCGTGCGCTCATCGATGAGCATCTCGCTGCTGGACGGCGGCGAACTTTGGGGTCTTATCGCCTGTGGGCATCCTGAACCGCTGCTGGTGTCCAGAGAGCTGCGCGATGCCTGTGCAATGATCGGGCAACTGTTGTCGGTGAAAATTTCCGCAATTGTTGCAACTGATATCCAGCGCGAACGGGAAGAGAAAGTTGTCCTGCTCGGGCAACTGGCAGACGCAATGAGTCGTGCCGACCATGAAATCCTCGACGGCCTGGTGAGCCGACCCGAACTGCTTCAGTCCTTGACACTGGCGGACGGCGTCGCGGTTTTGATTGACGACCGGGTTCACCTGTTCGGCGTATGCCCTACGACCGAGCAGGTGCAAGCGCTGTATCTCTGGATTCGGGACACAGGGCTGGCACGCCAGCGGTCGACGCAGCGAACTACAGGCTTGCAGGGTCTGGGTGTTTTTCATACCCACTCCATGTACAAGGAGTATCCCGAAAGCGCGGCCTACAGAGATGTCGCGAGCGGCGTGATTGCCTTTACATTGCCCAAGCCGATTGATAACGCGGTCATGTGGTTTCGTGCTCAGCTCACCTCGACAATGAACTGGAGCGGAAACCCGGCCCACCATGTGAGTACCAGCCCGGAAGGCTCCGCACGCCACCGCTTGCGCCCGAGACAGTCTTTCGACGCGTGGGAACAGCAGGTCACAGGCATCGCCAGCCCCTGGTCGCGGGGCGATCTTTATGGTGCTGAAGACATACGCCGCTCAGCGCTGGAGAACGACCTGGAGCGCCAGGTTCAGCGCGAGCAGGAGGCGGTGCGTTTGCGCGATGAGCTGGTCGCGGTGGTGTCCCATGACCTGCGCAACCCGATGTCGATCATCATCATGCAGTGCGGCATGATGCAGCGATGGGCAATCGGCGATACACACTCTGAAAACCGCAACATCCGGCGCGCACTGGGCACCATCGAGAAAGCGACAACCCGCATGAACAGTCTTCTTGAAGACTTGCTCGATACCGCACAGATTGAAGCAGGCCGTTATCAGCTCTCACGCTTGCCGCTGGGTGTCACCAGTCTGCTTGAAGAGGCATGCAGCCTTCTGGTCATGCTGACTACTGAAAAGAATATCGAACTCAATTGCACCGCCGCGCAGGGTCTGGTCATCAATGCGGATCCGGAGCGAATCTTTCAGGTGCTTTCCAACCTGGTGGGTAACGCCATCAAGTTCACCCCCAAAGGTGGCCGAATCAACATCGATGCGGTCGCCAGTGAAAATGAAGTCCTGTTCAAGGTCAGTGATGACGGGATAGGTATCCCGGCGGAACACTTGCCCTATATTTTCCAGCGTTATTGGTCTGTCAAGGAAGGCAACCCACGAGGCAACGGCCTGGGTCTTTATATATGCCAGGGTATTATCACCGCCCACGGTGGACGCTTGTGGGCCGAAAGCTCAGTCGATTCGGGAAGTGTATTTTCCTTCACGCTGCCTATGCATGAGGGGCAGGATGTCATTGGCGAGGCGACGTTTTTAAAACGGAGCGGCACGACTCATCGACTGGCGCAATCGATCTCCAGCAAACTGGAGCGCCAGCAACTGGAAGATCGCCTGACCCGAGCGGGGCTGCTGAACGAACTGAACCATCGGGTCAAAAACACCCTGGCAACCGTTCAGGCCATCGCCTCTCTCACGGTCAACAGCTCTGCCTCACTGGAGTCCTTTCGCAAAAGCTTCGATGCACGTCTGTTTGCACTGAGCCAGGTGCATGATGCCCTGGCCCGGGCAGAGTGGATATCCACTGAACTGGTCGACCTGATCGAGCAGCTTCAAGCGGTAAACGCGGGGGCGCACAAGATCAGCTTCACAGGCAATCCGGTAACTCTGGAGCCGCGCGTGTCATTGACGCTCTCAATGGTTCTGCACGAACTGATGGCTAACGCGGTGCAGCATGGTGCACTTTCATCAGCAGCAGGCCAGGTGACGGTGAGCTCCACCCTGGACGCCGGGCACAATCCTCCCACGCTGAAGATCGAATGGAGTGAAACAGGCGGCCCGCCGATTGGCGCAAGCACGGTAAAAGGCTTTGGCTTTCGCTTGATACGCCGCAGTATCGAACGGGAACTCAAAGGCAAGGCTGACATTCAGTTCGCCAGCACAGGCATTATCTGGTCGATGCTGATCCCTTGGCCAGACAAACCGGAAGGCAGCTTATGAGTTCAGAATCAGACGACCATACCTCGCTCCCCAAAGTGCTGCTGGTCGAGGACGAGACAATGCTCGCAATGCTGATGGAGATGATGCTTGAGGACCTGGGGTTCGCTACCGCTTACCACGCCAGTTCGCTTGGCGAAGGCATTGAATACGCGCGCAACGGCGACTACGACCTGGCCATTCTGGATATCAATATCATCGGCGGTAACTCATTCCCGATCGCAGCGGCCATTGCCCATCGCGGCATACCCTTCATGTTTTGCTCCGGGTATGGGCGACTGGGCATCCCCGAGGTATGGGTTGACCGGCGCTGCGTCGCCAAACCGTTCAGTGCAGAGCAGTTGAATGAAGCCTTGAGCGAACTGCTTCAGGCCTGACCGGGTCAGCTCTCAATCAGCCTGTTATCGGCTGGCGAAGGTTTACGCTCACGGTAAGTCGCCACCACCACCAGCACCAGCAACACCGCGAGCAGCACTGCGGACGACCCTATCGTGCCGAAATCCAGCCCGCCCTTCTCGTAGGGCTTGGTCAGCACATCACCCAGCGTTGCCCCGAATGGCCTCGTCAACACAAAGGCTATCCAGAAAAGCATGATCGAGGACAGTCTGGTAGTGAAATGCAGGACGACGACCAACGCTATCGCAGAACCGATCAGCACTGCCCCCCCGGCAAAACCGAGCCCCGAGTCGTCGGCCAGATAATCGCCGAGCGCTGTGCCCAGCGTGTTGGAGATGAGAATCGCGAACCAGTAAAAAAGCTCACCTTTCAGCGTCGATACTCTGTCTACCGACAACGATTTCTCGCTGACATACCACGCGCAAAAAATGGCCATCAGCAGGGTAATCAGGATTGCAGAACCCGTTGCGTATCCAAGCCCGAGTGTTCGGTCCATGAAGTCCGACATCGTGGTGCCTGCGGTACTGGTGGAAAGAATGACCAACCAGTAAAGCATCGGGTGATAACGTTTTGCGGCAAGCTGTGTCACGAGCGTGGCTACAAACAGGCTTATCAGTATCAGAGAGCTGATCGCATACCCGACATCAAGCGTCATCGACAATAAGTCGCCCGCTGTTTCGCCAAGTGTGGTCGCGCAGATCTTCATGATCCAGAACGCCAGGGTTATCTGGGGCAGTTTGTTCATTGTGTCTACCTGGATGATCAATGGAGGCGTGTTTCGCAGAGCGCGAATGTCGCCATGATCAGGCTCCAGATGTTTGAAATGTGTGAGGCCGAAATGAAAAACTGATTGAAGCAGGCAGGGACTCGCATAAAAAACAGGCCGGGTTGCCCCAGCCTGTTCACATCACGAAGCGATCGTGGTTTCCTCTGGGCCCGGCCACTCGCTGTCCGGCACATCATAGATGTCGCCGTTCTCGACGCCGTCAATCTCGTACTGGGTCAGGTAGTCCCTGAGGTGATCGGAGAAGCGGTCAACGCGCGTTTCCTGCTTGCCTTCCTCGATCAGACCGGGAATCAGCAACGCCAGAGCGCCCACGCCGGCTGCGGCAATACCAAGGCTGCCAGCGAGCAGCGGCAAGGCACGGACCACGCTGCCCGTCAGTTGCAGAACGCCCGCAGCGCCTTCAGCTGCAGATGCCAGACCTGCCATAGCGCCAAGAGATCCGGCAGTGATGCTCATGCCACCGGCAACCAGCTCGCCTCTTCTGATCGACTTCACTCCATCAAAGATGCCGTAAGCACCCGCAGCCACACCGGCAAGTCCACCGAGCCCCTTCGCGGCGTTTTCCAATTTCGACAGATTAGTCGTGATGTCCTTGTAAACGTCCGGCTCCAGTACGTCCTTGATGTCCTTGAACATGGTCGTGACGTTCTTGATGCCGCCCTCGACCAGCAACGTTGCGCTTTGTACCGAACCGGCAGTGATGTCGACGATTTGCCGATCAGTCAGGGCCCCCGCGCCATTTGCACCTTTAGCAATGGTGATACCGGCCATGAACAGGCCGCTGACGCCATGCAGGACTCCGGCACCGGAAGCGGCCTTTATCGACGAGTTATCGCTGAACAGGCCCAGCTCGGAAATGGACTTGGTGCCCTGACGCAGCAAATCCCAATTGCCCCTGAAAACGCCAAGAATCTGGTCAGACGTAGCGGGTTTGCCATCGGCATTCATCAGCAGTTCGGGGTTGCTCTTGCTGATCTCGTCGATCAGTGCCTTGACCTTCTCCTCATCCAGCGCTTCACTGCCTTCCTTGCCGAACGCTTTTTTCAGGTCCTCGAAGCTGGCATCGTTGAAGACGTTCTCCTGAGCAATCGCGGTGTAGTTCTCTGTCAGCTTGTCGTCGTATTTACCCGTGAACTCTGGGTTCAGCGCGGCGTTGTACATCGCAACTTCCATGCTGAACTGGCTGGTCGCCACTTCAAAGCTTTCAGTTTTCAACAGCTCTTTGAGGCGCTCACCGGACACCAGCGATTTTTCATAGAAGGCCTCGAAATCCTTGTTATGCGAGGATTTCTGCACTGCTTCCTGAATTTCGCCCGGTTTGCTGAAACCCAGCGCGCCCTGAACGCTTTGCGCCGAGCTGTAGAACTGAGCAAGCGCTGTCTGCTGGTCGGTCTTGCCATCCTTGGTATTGGCGTCCCACAGCTTGTCCAGCGCAGCACCGGTCTTGATATCGTTGTCGTAAGTACTTTGCAGCGCGCGCTTGAGCCCGTCGCTGCCCTCCAGCACCTTGCTTGCCTCGCTGGTGGCATTCTCGTTATAGAACTTGACTACTGCGGCATCCTTTTCAAGCATCGCTACATGTTTGTTGACATCATCGAGCAGCTTCTGCGCATCGGGATGACTGCGTACATTGTTGGCGATCTGGACCTTGGATTTGTCGTCCTTCCACATCCCGGCACCGCTGCCCTGCACGATCAGACTCTGTGCAGCCTTGAGTTCCTGAAGTACCGCAGCCTTCTGCTCTGCGCTGTAATTTTGCGGGTTATCGAACACATCCTTGTTGAGCGGGTCGGTGTTGACCTTAGCCAGCAGATTGCCCTCGGCAACGGCTTCCAGCAATGTACCTACCGCCCCGACGTCCTTCGGCGAAGCCGTCTTGATGAAGGCCTGAATGTCACCGCGGCTGGCCTTGCCATCTGTGCCCTGCTCCAGGGGACTCTTCGCATTGTCGAGCAACGCAAAGGCACCGGGTTGCGACCAGAAGTCCAACGCTTCCTTGACCTCATCACTCAACTGAGGGTTTTTCTCTTTGTAGGCTGTCAGTGCTTCAGCGTTAAAATCCGAAGAGCCGGTCTTGCCTTTGATCGCGTCGTAATTTTCGTCGATGATCGCCGCATATCTGGCGATCTGCCTTGAAGCCTCATCGGCGTCAGGGTTGGCCTTGAGAAAATCCTTGTAACTACCGATCTCCTCGCTCTTTTTCAGCTCGGGTAGCGCGGCGAAGCCCAGCTTGCCAAAATCCTGTAACCGTCCGGCCTCGGTGCCATGCTTTGCCTCGGCGCCCTTGGTGAAGCCATCAATGCTGCTGTTGAACACCTGGCCACCTGACTGAGCCTCGCCCTTCTCGTTGTACAGGGTCACCCGGTCAAGCACCTGGGCCGCACGAAACGCGGCATTGGCATCTTTTTCGAAATCGCCGACCCGCTCCTTGAGCATGTCCTTGACGCCGCTCTGGTTGCCCAGATTCTTCAACAACGGATTAGCGTCGATGATCTCTTCGGCCGAACGCTTGTCATCCTTGGGCAACTCCCACAAAAAACCGAGTTTCTCGGCCTGTTCACGTGCTTCCTTGTTGTCACCCACTGACGACACATTGGTCATCTCGCCCTTGAGGCTTGCAAACCCGTCCTTGCCAAAGTCCTGCAGGCGACCGGCTTCAGTACCGTTCTTCGCCTCGCCACTCTTGGTGAAACCGTTAATGCTACCGTTCGCTACATCGCTACCGACAATCCGCACGCCGTTGCCATCGAACTGTTCGATGTGAGCCAGCACCTGGGTCGCGCGATAGGCTGCGTCGGCATCGCGCTCGAAATCGCCGACCTGCTCCTTGAGCATGTCCTTGACGTCACTCTGGTTACCCAGATTTTTCAACAACGGGTCACTGTCGATTATGGCCTGCGCGTCGCGCTCGTCACCTTTCGGTCGCTCCCACTGAATGCCCAGTTTCTCGGCCTGCTCACGGATGGCAGGGTCGTCAGCCGGGGATCGCACCTCATGCAGTTTGCCTTTCAGACTGGAAAAACCGAACTTGCCGAAATCCTTCAAACGACCCGCTTCGCTGCCATGCTTCGCGTCGCTGCTGCTGGTATCCCGTCGATGCGATTATTGCCGATGTCGTTACTGGCCAGACGGTTACCATTGGCGTCAAAGGTCTCAATGTGTTCAAGCAATTGCACAGCCCGGAATGCGGCGCTCGAATCCTTGGTGTAATCGCCCACCTGAGCGATCAGGTTCTGTTTGGCTTCGCCACGGTCGCCTCGTCCGCCCAGACTTTTGAGCAACGGGTTGTCATCAATGATTTCCTGTGCAGAGCGCTTGTCATCTGAAGGTAACTCCCACTGGATACCGGCATCCCTGGACTGCTGCACGGCCTGCTCCCAGGCCTTGGCGTCTACCGGGTCTTTTGGTTTTTCAGTGGTGATTTTGCTGACGGAGGTCATTGTCTTTATCCTTCCATTGGTCACCAGAAAAATCACAGCGACAACTGCTGCCCGCGCAAAAGAACGAGCTGCGCCATGAGTCAGACTGGTGCGAGCTGGGCCTGACTAAAAGGCAGAGGCACGGGACCTGATCAAAGACCAGGCATCCGCTATCACACGCGATTAAATCGGACTTGCGTTAAGAAGGGATGACACAGACCGGAAAGTTCCTCGAACAGTTATCTCAGCGCCCTCATTACGCAACGCGTTACGGGTAACAAGACGATTTACTTCTGATGACACCCTGACAAGTCATACAGCCTTGAAGGCACGGTCAATACAGCACATTTCCGGTTTTTCACATGAATATCTCAACGGTCCAGGGCCCGAAGTCGTCGAACTCACCGAGACGCTTTATGAGGGTTGTAGAAAATTATCGCTCACTCGACAGACGGTACTCGGGTTGACCGGCAAATGGTGTCCATTACTACGGGCGTGGTTTATGCATGGCTAACTAAACGGTCACATCAGCTAATTAAGATTCAGCGTCCCACCCGAGCAGACGCGTCAAGCTCATCGAGCTGACGTTACGGGATGTAAGCAGATCAAAAAAACCGTTTACAGATCAATACCTCATGCTCCTGCAAGGTGCGGTAGCACAGCTGTTACTTCTGATACAGGTCTAAGCATGGATTTTGAAACAGGCGGCCCGGGTAAAACGGTCGATATCAGAACACGTGACGCTCTCCAGGGGCAGGAAGCTATCCGCTTCGGCTCTTTTGTGCTGCACCCGCAGCAGCAGCTGTTGTTCAGGCACTCGCAGCCGGTACCGCTGGGCAGTCGCGCCATGTCTCTGCTGGTGGCATTCGCAACACGCCCCGGCGAACTGCTGGAAAAGGCCGAATTGCTGACACTGGCCTGGCCAAAGGCAGTGGTGGAAGAATGCAACCTGCGCGCGCAGATCGTGACGTTACGCAGAACGCTGGAAGAGCAGGACGATTTCACCTATATCGTCACCGTGCCAGGCAGGGGTTATCGATTCAGCGCCCCGGTGAGCGTTCAACCAGCAACCGCTCCTGCGCTACCTGCACCTGCACCTGCACCTGCAAAAGACACATTTGCTGCGGCACCGGCGATAAAGCGCCAGGTGCTGGGCCGTGATGCGCTGATCCGTCAGTTGCATGAACTGACGCTGGAGCGTCGCTTGCTGACCTTGACCGGACCTGGCGGCGTGGGCAAGACCACCGTGGCGCTGGCGCTGGCAGATAGCCTGGCTGCACATGCCTCGTTGAGCACCGCATTCGTCGACCTGACGCCGGTCAGCTGCGCTCAGCCTGTCGTGGGCAGGATTGCCTTCGCCCTGGGTTTAAGCACTGAAAACGAACAGCCGCTGCGTGACATCCCGCCCTCACTGGCAAAGCGGCCGCAATTGCTGGTACTGGACAACTGCGAGCATGTACTTGATGAAACCGCCTCTGCCGTAGAAGCATTATTGGCCAATGCCCCACTGTGCTGCGTAGTGGTCACCAGCCGTGAGCCCTTACGCGTACAAGGCGAATGGGTGCATGAACTCAGCCCCCTGCAAGTACCGGACGAAAACCAGACTATCAGCGCCGAGACTGCCATTGCCTACTCGGGTGTGGAACTGTTTGTCACACGTGCCCGAGAGCAGGACCCCGCATTTGTGTTGACTGACAGCGATACCGAAGCGGTCGCAGCCATCTGCCGCAAACTGGACGGCAATCCGTTGGCAATCGAGCTGGCCGCTGCACGCGTCAGGACATTCGGCATTGCCGATCTGGTCGGGCTGCTGGACGGCAGTTTTCGCTTGCAGATGACCGGACTGCGCACCGCGTTACCGCGTCAGCGTTCGCTAAGCGCTACGCTGGACTGGACCTACGGCATGCTCACCGAACACGAGCAGGCACTCCTGCGCCAACTGTCCATTTTCAATGGCTCATTCACGCTTGATGGCGTCATGGCAATCGTCAATATCGGTTTGCCGGATGTACGCATGACGCTACCGATGCTGGAAAGCCTGCTCGAAAAATCCCTGCTCGGAACCTTTGACCACAGCCAGGGCAAGCGCTTTCGACTGTTGGAAACCACGCGCCTATATGCTCATGACAAGCTCGTTCAGCTCGATGATGTGCCGCGTTTGTGCCGCGCCCACGCCCAGTGGGCACTGCGCCTGCTCAACCAGGCCAGACTCGATCTCGATCAGCTGACACAAGACGTCTGGACTCAGCGCTACGCCGCAGAGATCGACACCATTCGCGCAGCACTGACCTGGGCCTTTTCAGCCGCGGGTGATCGACAACTTGGTGTAGAACTGACCCTGAGCAGCTCACCCCTGTGGCTCAGGCTGTCGCTGGTGCGCGAGTACCAGGACTGGGTCAGCCTCGGTACACCGCGTCACGTCGAAGAAAAGGCGCAGATGGATCGTCGTCAGCGTATGCGCTTGTTGACCATGTCTGGCAGTATTTTGATGCTTACCTACGGTGCCGGGCAGAAAATGCGCGAGGTCTGGCAACAGGTCAGTGAGGATGCCGAAGTGCTCAACGACTCCGAGTATCGCCTGCGCGCTTTGTGGGGCCAATGGAACGACCACACCTGTAGCAACAGGCACCGCGAGGCTCAAGAGGTAGCCTTGCGATTCCTCGCGCTGGGCAAGGATTACAGAATCGCCGACTGCCAGTTGCTGGGCAGGCGAATGCGCGCCACCAGCGCGTTTTACATGGGCGATATGAAAACCGCCGGGCAGGCGATCGAAGAAGCTCTGGGCGCTTCAAGGTCTGCTTCGTCACATATCATCGACATGCATTTCGACCAGCGAATTGCCGCACAATCATTGCGTGCCCAGGTACAGTTGCTGGTTGGCAATACCGGCCAGGCGATGGTTGCCCTGGACACCAACGTGAAGCAGGCCATTGCCCTGAGTCACCCCGCGACGCTCTGGTATACCCTGGCCATCAGTGCGATCCCCGCAACGCTGATTGCAGGTACGTTGCACAAGACACGTCACTTTCTGGATGTGCTTAAAAAAAGCAGCGAACGGCAACCGCTGCATATCTGGCGTCAGTTGACCAGTTGCTACGAGAGTATCCTGCTGATCCGTGAGGGCAACCCGGCAGCAGGCGTGCCATTGCTGGGAGAAGCCTTTCAACAGCTGCGCAACCATGTGGAAACGCCGCTGTGTTCGATGCTGCACACCGAGTACGTGTCAGGTCTGGCCGCGCTGCGGCTTGAACCCCTTGCGCTGGAAACGCTGGATGAAATTCACATCAACGCTGTTGAACACCATGATCGTTGGTATTTGCCGGAGATCATGAGAGTCAAGGCACAGCTGATGCTCAGTCAGCCACACACTCATGCGCTGGAAGAGGTACGCAAGATGCTGACCCAGGCACTGGACATCGCTCGGCAGGACGGTACACATTTCTGGGCCTGGCGCATCAACGCCGACCTCAACCGCCTGAAAATCGCGCCCGGTACACCAGCCCCTCGTCATTGCCCGGCGGTACATTGAAACACGGCGTCAGGCGTAAGGCGTCAGATCAGCCGCCGCGCCACCAGCGCATCGGCCACTGCCTGAAACGTATTTTCCGGCACCGGATCACCAGCTACGCTGCGCCGGGCGATCATTTCGGCGAGACTTGCGTCGGGCCAGCGGGCAATGCCCAGCGACAAGGCCTCTGCCAGCAAGGTGCTCGAATCCTGTGAGGAGGCACGACAGACCACTATCGGCACCGGTGTCTCACCGCGCACATAGCGTACGCCCACCACCCAACCTCCGCTGTCGCCAATCACCAAGGAGGCGCGCCCCAACCCAAGCTTTGTGGCCAGTGCCTGCATTTCGCGACGCTGACGCTGGCGTTCGCGCTTGACCATGGGGTCGCCATCAATGTCCTTGCGTTCGCGTTTCTGCTCGCTATGGCTCATTTTCATTTCACGGCCGAACAGCCAGCGTTGCATCAGCACGTCTACCGCGCCGACCAGCAGAAACGCTGCAAGCACGGTGAATACCAGTGGTTTGAGGACCAGATAGAACGTCGACTCGATGCAGCCTTCGCCGCATCGCGATGACTCCATCAGGGCCTGCAGCGCCTGGCGGCCGACGACATAGAATGCCAGCGCCAGTAACACAACCTTGACCAGCCCCTTCAGAAATTCGATCAGGTTGCGCATCGCGAAAATGCGCTTGAATCCCTCGGTAGGGTTGATACGTTTGATATCCGGCTGAATCGGCTCGATCGAAAACACCACGCCGCGCATGGTCACGATGTTGGTCAGGATCACCGCGCTGACAGTCACGGCTACCACTGGCACTGTAATGCCGATGACAATCTGCTCGGCGTGATCGAGCAGCCGTGGCCAGACCTCTGCAAACGGCTCGATATAGATCAGTGCGGTCAGATCTATCAGTGCCTCGACCTGCGCACGTGCCTTGGGCAGCAGCACCGATATGCACAAGGTACACAGCAGGATGACCATGCCCGACACGAGGTCCTGGCTCTTGGCAACCTGCCCCTTCTTGCGTGCATCGCGCAGCTTCTTGTCCGAGGCCGGCTGGCTTTTTTCCTCGCTCGACTCACTCATCCCGGGCCCTCGCTGGCCAGCGTTTTCAGAACCTCGACCGTTCCTCGAAATTGCGCCAGTTGGTCAATCATGACCGGAATCAGAAACCCGATATAAACAACCATCAACACCGCAAAAAACAGGTTCTTGACCGGCAGTGAAAGGTCAAAAATATGCAGGCTGGGTGCCATGCGCGACAGGTACGCGAGCATCAGATCAGTGATCAGCATCGCAATCAGCAAGGGCGCGACCATCAGCACACCAATGCGCATCACCTGGTCGAGAATGGCCAGAATGGAGGTCAGGGCAGCGCTGCTGAACAACGGCGTGAACTCGGTGACTGGCCAGAGCTGATAGCTATGGTAGTAACCGTCGACCATCAGAATAAAGCCGCCCGACATGAAAAACAGTGTAATGAGCATGACGGTCAGCAGCGTGGCCATCACGCTCGCTTCCCCCTGCCCCAAAGGGTCGACCAGCTGCTCCATGGTCGAACCCCGTTGCAGGTCGATCAGTTCGCCAGCCACCTCGGCAGCCCAGAACGGTATGCCGAACAACAGGCCGATCAGCAGCCCGATCAGCAACTCCTTGATCATCAGCCCCGCGAGGAAAAAACCGCTGTGCTCGGGCATAGAAGTGAACGCCGAGAACACCGGCAAGATCATCGGCACCGAGATCGCCACTGCCACGCAGCCACGGATCATACCGGTCAGGCCCAGACGATTGAATGCCGGGGTAATGATCACCACACCCATCGCCCGCGAAGCTGCCAGCGATGCGGAACTGATCACCGGATAAGCGATGTCGATGAACGCATTGGTCAGATCAGCGCCCATGACGACTCATCGGGTCCACAAGGGAAAGTTGTCCAGCACCTGATTGCCCAGCTCTGCCACCTGCCCGGCCAGCAACGGCCCGACAAACACGATCACCAGCAATACCGCTACCAGCTTGACCACTTGCGGCAGTGTCTGGTCCTGGATCTGGGTCAGTGCCTGTAACAGGCCCACACTGAGGCCGACGACAATGGCCACGATCAACGCCGGAGCGGAGAGCAGCAAGACAGTCATCAGCGCCTTGTTCATCAGCGAGAGAAAAACATCCTGGCCCACAGCGTCAGCCTCCGTAGCTCAGGATCAGACCGTGCATCAGTCTTGACCAGCCACTGAGCGCCACAAACAGAAAAATCTTCAACGGGATTGAAATCAAGGTGGGCGAGACCATCGACATGCCCATCGCCATGAGCACATTGGAGACCAACAGATCGACGACCAGAAACGGGATATAGAGCAGAAAACCGATCTCGAAGGCACGGGTCAGTTCAGAGCTGACGAACGCCGGAATCAGCACGACAAGATCGTCATCGCACAGATCGGCTCGCGCTTCGGGCGACCATATGGTTTCAGTGGCCTGGACGAAAAAACCGCGTTCGCTTTCATTGGCGAACTTCGAAAGGTGCGCCTGTAATGGCGGGCGCAAGGCGCTGCCGAGTTCCTCCAGTTGCTGGACATTCTGCAGGCTCAGATCGCGGCCTTGCACCTCCCGGTACATGTCACCGATCAGCGGCGTAGTCACGTATACCGACAGAATCAGCGCAATGCCGTAAAGCACCAGATTGGGCGGCGTCTGCTGCACGCCCAGCGCATTGCGGATCAGAAACAGCACCACGGATATCTTCATGAATCCCGTCAGCGTCACGACGGCCAGTGGAATCAAACCGATAGTAGCGACGACCAGAATGATTTCGATCAGGTTCGGCTGGTAACCGTTCATGAGGCAGTGAAACCCAGCAGTCGCACACCCAGACCGTCGCCGATACTCACCAACTCGCCACGGCCTATACGGCGGCCATTGACCATCAGGTCCACCTCATCGTGCCTCGAACCGGCCAGCGGCAACAGGCTGCCCGGCGCCATCTCGCGAAGTTGCGCCAGCGTCAGTTCAACGCTGCCCAGTTGGCAGACCAGCGTAAGCGGCAGCTCATCCAGCGAAGTATCCAGATCGGAACCGTCGGTCATTTCACTCATCGAATCGTTCCTGTTGAAAGTGTGGGAGACATAATGGGGACTGACGGTGCGCAGAGGCCCCAGCCATTCGAGGGTTTCACCCTGGTGCCTGGCAACCGTCCGGTAGCGCTTGCCCAGTCGCAGCAGCACCTGCGTGTCGGCCAGGGTGTCGAGCATGACCACATCACCCGGCACCAGACTGTGCAGCTCTGCGGTGGTTAATGGTGCCTGCCCGGCCTCGACACTCAACGTGAGCACCAATGCATCAAGCGGCTGCGGTCTTGTAACGGCGTTACGGTCGAGCAGCGCGATGACGTGCCGCGCGCTGTCAGCATTCAAATGTATTTCCAGCGCCTGTGCCTGCCCCTCATCCGGCCGCACTTCCAACGCGAGCCTGAGTGGATTTTCAAGTGGATGTGCAGGCCACGGGAGCACCTGAACAGGCTCGCCCGATAATGTTTCCAGAGGCTCGATCCAGCTCAGCCAGGCCTGCTCCAGTAACAAGGTGTCGGTCTGGGTATCGACTGACGCACCTGGTAGCCAGCCCAGCCCTGACAGCTCGAAAAGACGCGACGGAACGACAAGTTCGAGGTAGGCCTGCCCGAACCTGATGGCCACCCTCACCGGTCGGCGACACTCGCCACCTGCGCTGGCCAAGCTCACGTGCATGGGGCGCTGCCCAAGAACGATCCGCCACGGTGCTGTCTGGCGATGCAACAGGTTATGCAAACTCAACAGATCAGCATCGAACCGGGCAAGCCGGCTTCGGACTGAACCAATGCCTGGAGGCGAAGGCATTGGCTGTACGCACACCGTCATCGCTCGTCTCCAGGTGGGGATCCTTTGACGGGCAGGTCTGCCTGATCGGCCTCATCGCGCTGCTCACTGGCCCGCGCATCGTTGCGCATGCGCTGTTCGACGAGGTCCTGCCAGGCTCGGGACTTTTTCAGCTGTTCAAGGTGCGCCTGCCTGAGCCGCTTGCGTGCCTGCTCTTCAGTCTCAAGGTTCAACACCGCATTATCGGCATCGGCCTGCAATGCCTTGCGTTCGTCATGCAGTTGCTTCAAGCGCTCCTGAACGACCTTCCACTCGCTGACCGACAGGCCCTCGCTGAGCTGGCCGACCGCCTGCTCGGCCTCCTGAGCCAGTTGTTCCCGATGCAGGCGTAACTTTTCCCGTGCCTGATCCAGCTCGGTGTGGCTATCACGGCAGCGCTCCCGTTGAGCGCCAAGATGAGCGGCAGCGCGCTGCTCACGCAACAGACGCAAGGCTTGCAGGCTGTACAGGTCGGCCTTCTTCATCGTTTTTTTCCATAGCAAAGACCAATCGGCGTCGAGTCGTAGAGTGAATCAGGAGCCGAATCGAAAAACGGGCTCATGCCAGCACCTTGCGCAGGCGGGCCAGAGTTTGCGCAAGGCTGTCATGTTCGGAGGGCGGCTGACGCAGAAATGCCTCGATCGGCGAATGGCGGGCAATTGCCTCGTCGGCTATCGGGTCACTGCCAACCGCGTACTCACCCACCTGAATCAACAGTTCGATTTCCTGACGGCGGGCAATCAACTCACGCAGCCGTGATGCCAGTTGCCTGTGTTCGGCAGTCGCAATGTGGTCCATCAAGCGGCTGCGACTGCGCAAAACATCGATTGCCGGAAAGTGATCGCGCTGCGCCATTTCGGCGCTCAGCACGATATGGCCATCAAGGATTGAGCGAGTCTCCTCGGCCACCGGGTCCATGGCCGCATCACCTTCGGTCAATACGGTGTAAAGCGCCGTGATGCTGCCCTGCGGGCCAGGGCCGGCGCGCTCCAGCAGGCGCGGCAATGCCGAGAAAAAAGAAGGCGGATAACCACGCCGGGTCGGCGGCTCCCCCACTGCCAGACCAATTTCGCGCTGGGCACGGGCAAAACGGGTCAGGCTGTCCATCAACAAGAGCACATTGCGCCCCTGATCACGATGATACTCAGCCAGAGTGGTCGCTACGTAAGCCGCCCTGACCCGCTCGGCGGCGGGGCGGTCAGAGGTGGCAACCACCGCCACGGTACGTGCCCGGGCCGTGGCGTCGAGTTGCCCTTCAAGCAGTTCGCGTACTTCACGGCCACGCTCGCCGATAAGCCCGATGACGATCACGTCGGCATCGCTATTGCGAACGATACTCGCCAACAAGGAAGACTTACCCACACCCGGCTCGCCGAAAATACCCATGCGTTGCCCCTGGCCGAGGGTCAACAGGCTGTCGATAGCTCGTATGCCCAATGACAGTGGCTTGACGATTCGCTGGCGGCTGAAGGGCGCCGGAGGTTCTGCATGCAATGGATAATGCTGCATCCCGAGCGTGGCAGTCGGCGCAGGTCCGTCGAGAAACTCGCCCATAGGGCTGATCACACGACCCAGCAAGGCATCGCCAACCTGCACGCCGAGCGCCTGGCCTGTGGCGATGATCTGGGTACGCGTCGAAAGGCCCTCCATCGAGCCGATAGGCGACAGGATCGCGTCATCTTCATCGAAGCCGATAACTTCCGCCGACAGCTCTCGGCCGTTACCCGGATCGCGCAGCACACATAACTCTCCGATGCCTACGCCGGCGACGCTGGCGCGCAGCAACACGCCACGAATACTGCGCAGCGTCCCACGCATGGGCCTGGGCTGGGCGAATTGCAAGCGCAAACCGAGGTTGGGCAGCAGCGTCGTCAGGGCCTCAGTCATCGCGAATCACCTTCTGCCAGCGGTAACAACGCACGGCGCAGATTATCCAGCTGGGCCTCCAGCCCGAGTTCCACGGACCCCGCCGGGCCACCCAACCGCGCCTGCCCTGCTTCGAGCTGGTCATCGCCTTCGATACTCAGCGAATGCAAGGGCAGCGGCGCGTGGGCCAGGTGCTGGCGCAGACCTTCAACTTCAGTGCCGGGTACATGCAGAGTCAACGCCTGATCCTGACGAAACGCTACCAACGCCTGCGCAGTACAGCGCAACAACCGCTCGCGCTCGTCAATCTCTCCCAGTACCTGTCGGGCGATGCCCAGTGCCAGTTCAGCCAGCGAAGTTTCCAGCCCGGCCAGGTAGCGGTCGACCTCGGCGCTGGTCTGTGCCAGCAATGCAGCGGCCCGTTCGGCGCCCTCCTGTCTGGCATGCTCGAAGCCTTCGGCGCGAGCCTGTTCAAGCCATTGCGCGCTGTTTTCCCGCACGCAACGTGCCTCTTCATGCGCGGCTTCGATGAAGGCAAATCCGTCGATCCAGCGAGCGGCGTCGGCAGCACGCAACACCCGGGAGCCTGGTCGTGTTGGCAGATCACTCATGGCTGCTGATCTCCGTCAGGTGTCGAGCAACGGTTTGCACCACCGTCATCTGTTTCGCATCATCCGGTGCAGCGTGCACAGGTTCAGCCAGACGCAGCCGCAGCCAGGCCTGCAGCTGTGCAGGACAGGACTGTAGCCAGGCGGCCACACAGGCAGCACCATCGCGATCGATGGCCTGGAGCAACTCGGCAGGTGTACGCAATAGATCGGCCGCACCGGCCAGATGCCGATGAGTGAGGGCCAGCGAGAATGTGTCGTTACCCAGCAGGCGACGGTACTCACTGACCACTTCGCCACGAATTTCCCGACTCAGCGTTGCCGCGTGCCAGACCGCACCACACAGGCGTGTCAAATGCGAAAAATCGCTTTCGCTCAGCAGCAGTACAGCCAGATCCTGTTCCGCAGGCAGGTCCAGCTGCGCCAGCGGCTGTAGCTTGAAATGTCCGGTCAGCAGTTGTTCAAGGCGTGCGGTAAAGCGCGGTGAATCGCGTAACGCTGCAAGTCGGGCCGCATCAATGTCACGTTCAAGGCATTCGGCCAGACAGCGCTCGCGGACAAAGGCCAAGGGACGTTCGGCCAGTGCATGCCACTGGCTGGTCAGCGCCGTATTCATGACGCTTCACTCAACACGTATGAGCCCTCGCCCCGGCGTCGCTTCCAGAACTGTCGGCCCAGCAGTCCGGCAAGCACCAGCGCAACCAGCAGCAGAGTGCCAAACAGCCAGCGTGCCGCTGGCAGGTCATCTTCAAGCATCCACAGGCCCAGGAAACTGCCCAATTGCGGCTGGGCACTGGCCTTGTCGGGAATGACTGCCTTGATCGCCGTGACTGAAACACCGTCGTAGCCCAGCCCGGAGATGCCGTTGGCAACCAGCGTCTTGATCTGCGGGATCAGCACATTGATGTCGGTTCGCGGGTCAAAACGGACCAGCACCGATGCCGAGGACGGCGAAATCACCCGTTTGAGTAAATCATTGTCAGGCAGCACCACATGCACCCGCGCGGACAGAATGCCATCTATCTGCGAAACGGTATGGGACAGCTCCTCACTCAGCGCATACACCATCTGCGCGCGCTCCTGCACTGGCGAGGACACCAGGCCATTGCCTTTGAAAATCTCTCCCATATTGGAAAAGCTCTGCCCTGGCAGGCCTGCGTCATCCAGCGCCGCCATCGCCTGGGCAAAGCGCTTTTCGTCGACCATCACCTTGAGCTGACCGTTGTCCTGAACCTTGCGTGACGCCGGGATGCCATCACGCAACAGCACCGCCAGCATGGCGTTGGCCTCACGCTCGCCGAGGTTGGTGTAAAGATCGATATCGCAGGCCTGCAACAGGCTTGCAAGCGTCGCCACTATCAACAGGCGCAAGACACGGCGGCGTTTGGGCATGGTTCATTGACCTTTTAGAAGGGTATTGGCAGAGCCGGATATCTGGGTTGCCCCGCGTACCACCATCTGGGTTTCGATGGAGTAATCGAACATCCGTCCAAGCGACTGGACGATGCGATCGACCTGCGGCTCACCTACCTTGCCCGGCGCCTGGACAGCGCTGGTGGCTGGGCTCGGAGCATGATTGGCGGACTGCAATGCATTACCCTGAGTCAGCGCATCGGCCCGCTCTGAGAACTGCCGCGAGCGGTCAATAAAACCATCCAGTCGCTCCATCAGGTTGCTACCGATCTGATGCGGGCTGGCACCCTGCGGCATGCCTTTGGAAGTCTCGGCCATGTGTTCGAAGAGGTTCTGGGAAGCCTGCGGAACCCCGCCTCCTCCCGGCGAAGGCAAGGCAGCCGCCGCCGGTGATGCAGCTGGATTGACGGTCATGGTCGGAACCTATTCAGAGTCGTCGTCAGATTGGGCTTCGTTGAGCATTTCCTGAGCGCGCGGCATGATAATGAACTGCCCGCCAATGGTGACCGCCTGGGTAATCAGGGCATCGTTGAACTCACTGTCGCTGGCAGCCTGCTCGGCGTTTTCGACGGCGGCGTTGAAGCGCGATTCCTGACTGGAAACATTGATGTCTACATTGCTGTCTACGGCGTTGATGGACATGGGTAGTGCTCCTTCTTCGGTTTACTGACGGTCGGTAGCGACTTGAGTGACGACACCGCCACGAAACACCCGCACGCCGCGCTCACGCACTACAGGCGCGACCTCGGCGGCAGGTTGACGATCCACATGGTGCTGAATCTGCGCCAGCCAGGCTGGCGGCCCTGAAACAAAAAGGCTGTCGCTGTCGGGGCTGACGCGGCTGGACATCGGCTGGCCGGACACTTCCAGCCGCGCCATATAACGCTGCAACTCTTCAAGCTGCGGCCCTTGCAGGTCGAACACACGGGTGGCGACCTCATCGGCACCGGCGATGTGCAGTACGTTGCCGTCGAAGTACCAGCTCAGTTGATTCGCATCGCACAAGCGGGTGAGAAACTCACCGGCATCCTCGCCACGTACCGTGCCTCGTGCGTTGCCCCGGACCTTCTCGGAAAACACCACGATCAGGCCAAGGTGTTGACCGAACTCAGTCAGCGCACCGCGAATATCCTGATCAACCAACACGTAGGCGTAAGGCTCTGAGAACCAGTCGGGCTGGCGCTCCGAGGCGGCCTTAAGCACGCCGGATAACAGGCACAGCAGGATCAGCATCAGCAATTTTGAAACTGGCGGGTCAGCCCTGAAGTGCTTCATGGCGCCCTCCGTGACAATGCGACGGCCGCTGGCAGACAGGCTTCAGAAAACGGTCGCTATTCAGCGCAGGGGCTATAAAATGGCGCTCGCCCTCAAAGGCTGTCGACGGCTGATACGCCTCGCCCCGCCCCCTTTCACAAGAGCCTTGCCCATGCCACCTCGTTCCGTCCCCACGTTGTTGTTGCTCGGCTGCCTGAGTCTGGCGGCGTGTTCGACTCAGCCCAAATCCGACGCCAGCTACGAGCGCTTCATGCAACTGGCCGCCGACCTGGAGAAACGCGGCGACTCGACGACGGCAGCGTCGTTCTACCAGCGCGCCACGCAGCAGCCCGAAGCGGGTGTCGAGGCGTGGCGCAAACTCGGTGCAGCCCTGCTCGTCAGCAACGACACGCGTGGCGCAGAGCGCGCTTATCAGCGGGCGCTTGAGCTGAAAGCCGACGACCCGGATGCGCTGCTGGGCCTGGGTACTGCGCAGTTGCGTCAGGGTAAGCTGGAACGCGCCATCACTGCGCTGACCCAGGCCGCCGAAACGTTGCAGCAGCCACAGGCCTGGAACCGTCTGGGCATCGCGCACATTCTGATTGGCCAGGCCGACGCTGCCCAAAGCGCCTTCGGCACCAGCCTGCGACTGGCCCCGAACGACCTCGACACCCGATGCAATCTGGCCTTGGCATACGCCCTGGGCGATGACGACCAGAAGGCCCTGGAGACCATCCGCAGCGTCAGCCAGTCGCCCCTTGCGCAACCGCGGCATCAACGCAACCAGCTGCTGGTCATGGTCCTGGCCGGAAAAGAGAAAGATCTCAAAAACATGACCTTCGACGATATCACCAAGGCCGAACGCGGCAAGCTGATCGCCGAAGCCCGGCGTGTCAAGGCCATACCGGACCGCGCCGAGCAGGCTCGTGAACTGGGGCTGATTGACGCTAACTGAGGTCATCGGGCCTCCTGCGTGTCAGTACTGGCCTGTTGATCTGCCTGACGCCGACGCAGCTCTTCGCGGTCATAGCCGTCGATGTAAACCTGCGCGGCGCGCCCGACCGGTGCAGCCATAACAGGCCCGGTGTCACGGCCGTGCATGACATCTACGCGCTGCTCGACCATTTGCAGCAGAATCAGGTTGCTGGCACAGCCCGGCGGCAACAATGGCTGAAAATCCTCACCTACACCGATCTCGTCCTGTGCAGCTGGTTGCACACAGGCCTGGGGCACCAGCTCCACACGGCCATCGGCACGGGTGATCGCCGCATAATCCGGTGAATAGCTCACTGGGTCGAGGTGGGTCTTGCAGCCTGCCAGTAGACATAAAAGCATCAGAACCGGCGGGCGTGACATAGCGCAGATGAGGTTCATGGCCATTCCCTTTCAGTTCATGTAAAAGCCGAAGGCACCGCCACTGCGCGGACCTGCCGACGCGGTACTGGCGGCGCGCTGTTTGTCCAGCGGCGTCGCCACCACGCGATCCTTGACCGGCTCGACCAGATACGGAGTGATCAGAATCACCAGTTCGGTTTCGTTGCGCTGAAAGCGCTTGGAGCGGAACAGATTGCCCAGAATCGGCATGTCGCCCAGCATCGGCACCTTGTCCATGTCCTGGCTGCTTTCACGCTGGAACAGCCCGGCAATGGCAAACGTCTGACCACTGCCGACTTCCACACGAGTGTCGGCACGTCGCACCCTGAACGACGGCACCTGATAGCCGTTAACGTCCAGTGTGATGGTACTCATCAGGCTGCTGACCTCGGGACGCACCTGCAACGCAATGCGCCCGTTGGGCAGCAGCGTCGGGCTGAACAGCAACGACACGCCGTAAGGCTTGTATTCGATACCGACGACTTCGCGGTTGACCGGCACCGGCACCGCCACTTCACCGCCAGCCAGAAAGCTCGCAGTCTGCCCGGTCATGGCGGTAATGTTCGGCTCGGCCAGAACTTCGAGCACACCGTTGCTTTGCAGCGCCTCCAGCATCGCGTCGATGTTGACATTGCCCGACGCAAGCCCGGCGCTGATTACGTTCGATGCGCCGCCCGCTGCATCGGCGGCCAAAGCGCCCCCCGTCAGCAAGCCGAATGAAAAAGTGCCGTTATTGAACAAGGCATTCCAGTTCACGCCATAGCGCAACAGCTCGGAGCGCGAGACTTCGGCGAAACGCACGCGGATATTCACCTGCGCCGACCCTGCGTAAGTGGCACTGTTTACCGTCGACTGAAAGTTCTGCCCCTCGGTGCTCAGCAAGGCATTAAGATCGGTTGCTTCACCGACATCCTGCACGGAGCCACTGGCAATCACCCGGCTGCCGGAGGCATTGATCCGCGCCTGACTCTGCGGGTGCAACGCCTTGAGCGGGCGTGTCACAGCAGCAGTGCCGCTGCTTACCGCCAGACTCAACGCAGCGGTCTCACGGCCCTCGCTGTCCAGGGCAATCAGACTGGTCTGCCCTGCGGCCTTGCCGAACACGTAGATCACGCCGGGTGACACCACCTGCAAGTCGGCAATACCCGGCTCGGCCACCATCACCGAGTCCACGGGGGCTGAAAAATGCAGAACGCGGCCTTCACCGATGGCCAGATCGACTGTGCCTTTGGCCCCTTTGGCAATGTTTTCGGCAAATGAAACTGTGCCAATGAGCAACGCGCCCACACCCACGAGAAACATCCGTATTACGCTTACTGAGGTCATGAGGCAGTCGCCAGAGGAGTGACAGCACCGGCCCTGGATGCCGGGCGTGCAAGGACATCGGTCAGGCTGACAGTGCCGACCGCTTGAAGGTTGTATTCACTGGCCAGTTCACGAAAGGACAGAACCGCCAGTTGCAGCTCGCCGCGCACGATGAGACGGCGCATACACCGACGCAGCTCCGAATGCACAAGCAACACCGTCAAATCATGTTCCGGCAGCATGTCGCACAGGCGACGCAGCTGTACCAGTACGGTCCGGCCGATGTCATCGGGCAGCGAATCACGGCTCTTTTCCTGGCGAGCCAGCGTGGCGCGCAGTTGTTCTTCGAGCGCAGGTGCCAGTACAAAGGCGCTGATCACCCGGTTGCGATCGGCATACTGATGACTGATCTGCCGCGCAAGTCCTGCGCGCAGATGCTCGGTCAGTCTGCCCGCGTCAGATTCAATACTGCCCCACTCCACCATCGACTCCAGCAGGCCGCGACGATTGCGTATCGATACCCCTTCAGAGACCAGCAAACGCAAGGCCTCTGCGATACGCTGCAGCGGCAGAATGCGCAGCACTTCCTTGATCAGCTCACCGTACTTACCCTCAAGCTGTTCCAGCATCAGGCGGGTTTCCTGAATACCCAGAAAGTCGGCGGCATAACGGCGCAACGTACGGTCCAGTACTTCGCGCAACACTTCATCGGCGAACAGAAAACCAATACCGGCATCCTGCAAACGTTCCGCATGCTCGCGCCCTGCCCAGCGGCCGGGACGGGAACCGATCGGCGAAGGCGCTTCAAAGGTTTCGACAGAAACCAGTTGTGCATGCACCGGATCGTCCTGCAGCAAAAGCGCCATGCCGCTGAATTCGCCCTCACTGACGGGTACACCTTCAAGCTCGACCTGGAAACGATCGGCTGGCAGGCTGCGGTCCAGATAAACCTCGGGCAGCGGCACCTCGACACCCAGATCGATGCGAATGTCGTGACACAACGCTTCGATACGCTGACGCAGGGGCTGCAATGGGGCGGCCTCGGCCAATCCGGTTCCGATACTCAGCAGCACCTGGCTGTCGCGTGGCCGCTCGGCGCTTTCCAAGGCATCTTCCGCGGCATCGTTCGAAGCCCCGGAAGCGCCAGAGGAAGCCCCGGGCTCGGCCATCGTTTCATGCTCTGGCAGCTCGTCCTTGACCAGTGACCGGGCAGCACGACGATCCCGGCGCCAGAGCACAAGCGCACTGCCGCCCAGCACGGCGGCCAGACCGACAAACACCAGCAACGGAAACCCCGGCAGCATGCCTACGCCCAGCAGGATCAGCGCAGTCAGACCCAGCGCACGATGGCTGGCGCTCAGTTGCCTGACAATCTCGGTGCCCAGGTCACGCTCTTCGCCGTCGCTGTTGACGCGGGTCACCACGGTCCCTGCGGCTACGGAAATCAACAGTGCCGGGATCTGCGCAATGAGGCCGTCACCGACGGTCAGTAACGAATAGACATGCGCGGCTTCGGCGAACGGCATACCGCGCTGGACCATGCCGATCATCATGCCGCCCAGCAAGTTGACGAACAGAATCACCAACCCGGCAATGGCATCACCCTTGACGAACTTCATGGCGCCGTCCATGGCTCCGAACATCTGGCTTTCACGCTCCAGGCGTGAACGACGACGTCTGGCCTCGAACTGGTCGATGTCACCGTTGCGCAAGTCGTTATCAATGCTCATCTGCTTGCCGGGCATCGCATCCAGGGTGAAACGCGCAGCGACTTCGGCGACCCGCTCAGCGCCCTTGGTAATGACCACGAACTGGGCAACCGTAATTATCAGAAATACGACCAGCCCCACAACGACCTGACCGGCAATCACGAAATCACCGAACGCCTTGACGATATGACCGGCATTGCCGTCCAGCAGAATCAGGCGAGTGGTGGTGATCGAGAGCGACAAACGAAACAGCGTGCTGAGCAGGATCAGCGGCGGCAGCGCGGAAAACTCCACCGAGTGGTTGATGTAGAACGCGACGATGAGAATCAGCAGGCTCAGGGCGATGTTGACTCCGATCAGCGCGTCCACCAGATAGGTCGGCATCGGAATGATCATCATCGCGATAGCCATCAGCATGAACGCAACGATGATCACATCTGTGCGTTTAGACGCAGTTACCGCCAGGCGATTCAGAGCATTCATGAGGGTCATTGCGCAGCCCTCCGGGCTTCCAGGTAGCGTCTGAAGCATTGCCGCGCGTCGTCCTTGCGGCCTGCCTTCCACAACGCGCGGCTACGCAACAGAAGCAGCGCGGCGCTCTCGCCTTGCTGCTCGACCAACCTGTCGAGTGCCGCAATGGCCCGGTCGGTGTCTCCGCTGTCGGTGAACGCCAGCACCAGGCTGTGCAGCAGCGCGCTGTTCGTCGGTGCCAGCTGTATCGCAATCAGCAACATCACAAGTGCACGTTGTGGCTGGCCACTGCGCCGGTACAGATCACCCATACCGTGGAGCAACTCTATGCATTCGCGATCCTGACTGATGCTCATGACTGCACCTCGGCGCGTTGCTGTTCCAATAGCAGCCGCATGTCGATCTCTTCACGAATCACGTCTTCGGCGAGCTCGCGGATCTCCGGTTCGGCATCCAGCACCGGTAACACTTCGTCCAGCACATAGCGAAGTACTTGTAGCGAACGCGCCGTACCAAAAAGCTGCGCATTGACACCAGAAGCCTGCCCGGTCTGCTCCAGCTCGCCACGCAACGAACGACGAACCTTGCGCTCGCGCTGATCAAGCAGCGCTTCGAAACGGGTTCCCTGACGCGGCTGCGCCGGAGCAACGCGCTCGACTGCGGGCAAAGAATCGGCTGAAGGCGGCGCTACGGGCCGCAGATCGACTTTCATAAAGTGAAGGCAAACCTTTCATCACCGCGTACAAGGCGGACCTGATTGCCCTCAATGCTCTCCAGCCTCCAGTTGTCGGGTAACAGTGCGCCGGGGTAGACACGCTTGCCATGCTCATCGATCACGTAGGGATTGCGACCGAACCACACCGCCTGAAAACGCACGCGAGGTGCCGCAAGCGCCGTGCTTGCCTGCACGTTGGGCGTCAAGACAATATGCTGGCCAAACCGAGTATCAAAGGCCTGTTGAATCTGCAGCCAACTGCTTTTTTGGGCAGCGGGAAAAGCGCCCTCAACACTGAGCTGCCCGCCCTGTTCCTCAACCCGCAATTGCGTGAGCCTGACGTCCTGCAGCGCACCCTCAAGCCAGCTTCGGGCCTGGGTCAGTGTGGGGGCGCTCTTGACGGGCGTTGACGAACCAGGGACGGAATCTGCAATGGAGTGCCGGGCCGACTCGGCAGGTGCACGAAAGGCAAATGCAGTGGCACATGTCACCAGCAACAAAAGTGCAGCCAGTGCTGGCCATTTAAGCAGCACCAGGCGGCGGGACACAGCAGGGATGGCTCGGGCACTTCGTGTGCTGCGCAAGCACAGCCTGCTCTGTCCGACCAGCAACTCGACAGGCAAGGAGATTCGTTGACCGTGGCCGACGTTGACAACCCGACGTTGGCCAAGGCTATCGAAAACCGTCACATCGCCTCCCAAGGCTTCTATTGCGACGTGTTCAACGGAGAATCGCAGACGAACATGTTGCTCGGCCACATCAGCATCGCCCAGCACAAGGTCAGCCGGAGCGGCACTGCCAATCACATAGACAGGATTGTCCAGGAGCAGCGAAACGCCCTGATGCAAACCATGAAGAATTTCGAGCCGGGCTACGCCGCTTTCTTGCACAGAAGCGTCGGGCGTTCCGCTCAATGAGATCAAGGCTGTCATGATCGAGTCACCACCGTGTGATCTACCGGAAACGGCATGTCAAAGCCGGGCAAAACTGTCGATCGGAAGAATTTCGATGCGCTGTGAATGCAGGCAGCTGTAGCGCTGCCTGCATGACAACGTCAGTTCTGTGGACGTTGCTTGGTAGCATCCAGCTCTGCTTTCTTGGCAGTGGAGATTTCAGTGATCTTGGCCGATTTCTCGATAGCCATATCAAAGGTCGCCGACATTTTTTCGATTGCTGCGTCTGAATTGCCGGAGCTTACGGGTGGAGTCGAACTCATGTTGTTTCTCCTTGCTTCGAGTAGGGATCTATCTGCGGATTAACAACCGGCTCAAGAACAGGTCAATGTGCCATTACACAACAGCGATGCAGAGACACTACGCTATTTGCCGCGTTGCCAATTAATAGTAATCAGCGAAACTTGTTCGATGCTGTGAAACGTTGTGAAATCAGATTTCACAACGAATTAATACCGCAAACCAACAGTGATATCAAAGTGATATTTATTTCTGGTTTATTTCTGGTGATATTAATTTTTTATGTACCACGAGTCGGGGCTCCAACGTTTACGGGGTGTTCGCCAGGGCCTTTATTATTTATCGACTCGTGTGAATTGTTGTGAAAAGAGATTAGCGATCCGCCACTTCACTTGTCGGAATGATAGTGTCGGCCCATAAGCCCTGTTCTTTTGATTTGAAAACGAGACGCCGTTCAAACTATTCACGCGAATAAAGAGTTCGTCATTGACACAGGGTTTCGTTCGCCTCGCGGCACTCAATTATTGAGTCGCCTGCTCCACGTCCAGCGGTTAACAACAGGAGTTATATGCTATGTCGACGTCCACGATCAGCCCGGCGCCTGGCCCTCTTCCGCCCCCCGCACCGGGCGCGAATGCCCGAACGCGATTCAACCAGGTGCTGCAGACCAGCAACCGCAATGGCGGCCAATACCGGCCAGCGGGCGCAGACGAAAAGGCACCTGCGCTGGGCAGTTACGCATCGATAGAAAAGCCCGGCACTGTGGCGGCTGACACCGTGCGCTACGTCACCCAGGAAGGCGATCAGGTACTGGTAAGCAAATCCACCAGCCCGGAGCTCTATCGTCAGGTCGTCGAAGACCAACCCCGAGTGGCAGGCTTCAGGGCCAGTGTGGCTGCTGGCTACTCCCCAGCCAGGGCTGATGCTGCCGCGCCAGCGACGCTGAGCGGCTATGCCCGTATCGGAGCACCGGACGAAATGGGGCCGGGGCTGATTCGCTATGAAGCCGCCGATGGCAGCAAGGTCATCGTTTCGCAGCAACAGAACCCGGAACTCTTCAAACAGGTGGCGTCGGATTTCAAATCGCTATCCGGCGTAGGCAGCAGTCAGCGGGAAGGCTACAGGGTGGCAGGCGCGGACGAAAAGCCGCCGGAAAACATTGCAGGCTTTGCAGTGGTCGGCCCGGTGGATGAAGTCGGGCCGGGCGTGATGCGTTATGTCGACCGTGACGGCAATAAAATCGTCGTGGCCAAGAGCGACAATCCTGAGCTGTACAGTGCGGCCAAAGACGCTTTCAATACCCTGACCGGGCTTAACACGAGCGAAGCGCAAGGTTATCGCAGGGCGGGTGACAACGAAGTATGGCCACCCGTATTCGGCACCACCGTCGGCCCGTTGAATGAGGTCGGCCCGGACACTATCCGTTACGAGCACAACGGAGAGAAGGTCGTGGTCACCCGTGACGACAATCCGAAGTTGTTCGATTATCTGGCAGCGCTGCAAACCATAGTGTCGGACCCGCAAAAAAGAACTGCGATGGAAACAGCAGTCAACGAAGGGCAGATTCTCGCTGACCGCAACACCCCCATTCCCAGCTTGAACGACATTACACAGTTCACTTGGGTGTCTGGCCAGGAAGGAAGCCAGATCAGCTATCAGAATCAGAGCGGTGAGCGGATTGTCGTCACTGAAGCATTGACCCCTGAACTATTTGACAAAGTAACCACCCTCCATGACGCCTGGAACAAGATCAACAGTAGCCGGGAAGAAGGTTACACGTTGGCAGAGCCTCATGACTTTTTGAAGAATCAGGACATAACCATCGGTTCACCGGACGAATTGGGCGCGGGTCTGATTCGTTTCGAGAACGGCGATGGCAAGTTCATCGTCTCCAAGGATTACAGCCCGCAGTTGTACGATGACGTGGTGGAAAAATGGAATGAGCTGGGCACCGGCAATATCGGTGAAACCCGCAGTCGGCATAACTTGCCGCCCGTGGCCGAGCTGGATCTGATGGGGCAGAAAACCGGCGTGAAAGCCGACAAGGATGACGAGAACTCCGAAGAGCTGAACGTCGGCGAACTGGCGACCAAGGAACTGCTCGACCAATACCGCGACGGTGTGAACAAAGGGGATATTGCCAAGGATGACCCTCGCGCAAAACTGGTCAGGGCAATCGAGGCGCAGGCCGCTTATGACAACGGTCGCGGCCTGACCGGTTATGAAGAGGCCAAAGGCGCTTTCGGCGGCACCTGGCGCGAATTCGACAGCAAACAGACCCAACTCAGTTCGGCCGACATGCACGACATCATCGATGGCGGCAAGCTGCAAGAACAACTGACCACACTGTTCTCTGATCCTACCGTGCAGCAGGACTACCAGAGCAAGATGACCGATGCACTGGGCAAAGTGCCCAACAAGGACGAAATCAAGCAGAAGCTGCTCGACCTCACCGCCAATCCCGATTACGTACTTTACCTCAAGGATCTGAAAAAGCAGGGCCTTGGCCAAGAGACGCAGAAAGACCTGAGCGACACCTTGTCCTCACTTGCACTGGTCGATCCAGAAGGCGCCAGCAAGGCGGCACAGTCTATTCAGGCCGACGGTTTGACCAGCGATCTCAACGATCTGGTCGCCGACCCGTCGAAGATCAGCGACGAGAATAACGCCCTCGCCACCAAGGACCTGTTCGGCCTGCTCAAGGCAGAGCTCAAGGGCTTTCTGGTCGATATGCCGCGCTTCCTGCAGCCCACCTTCGAAAAATTCCTTCAGGAAGGTGTCGTGGGCAACGCCAAGCCCGCAGACATCGCCAAAGCGCTCAAGGAGGTCGGTGATGCCTATCGGAAAAACGGCAAGGTCAGCGAAGCAGACATCAAGACAGCCCTTTCCAAACCCTACATACCGGTAGCTGATCGCGGCAAACTGGGCGAAATCTTCAATACGCTCAATAGCAAAGGCGTCATGGGCTCCGTTGCAGCAGGCGTGTCGCTGTTCTCGGCGATTTATCAACTGGTCGGCAACGGCGGCAAGCTAGGCGAGACACCGATTCAGCGCCTGGGCATTGCCAAGGACTTCCTGAGCTTTGCCGGCGGTGCCAGCCATTTCGTACGCCTGGCTGATCAGGTTGGCGACCTGATGGGCAAAGGCGGCCTGGTGGACATGCTGGGGCTGGACAAGACGTTACCGGAGATCTGGGGCAAGGAAAGCTTTGGCAAGGCCAAGGAAGTCAGGGTCAGTGGCATTTCCGCAAGCAACCTGAGCGAGATCCGCACCGCACTGGATGCGACTGATGAATATCGGCTCAATTCGACGCTGGGCGACATGGCTGGCGGTGCAGAAGCGGAACGCCAGGCCATGGGCGGCATCACCCAGCGGCTGGATAACGCCGTGCAGGCTTCAGGGGCCAAGCTGCCCTCTGGAACTGCCAATAAAATCGCAGGCTCGGTCGTCAAAGTGCTGGGGCCTGCAACGGATCTGGCTGGTGGTTTTGCCGATATCGTACTGGGTGCATTCACCATCAAGGACGGCGTGAAGTCAGGTGACAAGCTGGCTCAGGCCGCAGGCGGCCTGCAAATTGCCGGCGGTGCCTTCGGCGCGTCAGCCGGCGTACTGGGAACCGCGGCACTGGTGGGTGCAGGCGGCGCGGCGGCCACCGCGCTGGCCGGGCCATTCTTCCTCGTCGGCGTTGTGATTGCTGTCGTCGGCGGGATCATTGGCTATTTCGTCGACCATAACAAAAAGCAGAAAGCATCCGAAAAGGAAAACGACTGGTATCGCGATCTGGCGGCAGACGGTTTGCTGCAGTCCGACTGGGGCGACAAGGTCGAATATGCACACTACTCGATCCACCACTATCGCGAACGCGAAGCGCCTGAAGACGACAGCCTGTTCCGCTTCCAGAGTGCCGAGTGGAAGCATTTCGACGAAACGCCGCAGGAAGGCGGCTCTTCCACCAACCGCCTTGATGACACGTTACACGTGGAATACGGCGAGCCACACAAATCGCCGGATCAACAGAAGCGTGACGAATTGAGAGAAGCACCGCGCTGGAGCGGCTCGAAGGTCTGAGCCATTCATGCATGTTCGACAAGCCGCCGTTCAGGCGGCTTTTCGGTTGATCAGGGAGCGCCGAACAGCATGGTCCAGTACACACCGTAATCGGCGTTGGTAGCCGTCGCGTAGGCCGCGCCGACCTCGGTAAACATAGGGTTCATCAGGTTGGCGCAATGTCCCGGGCTGGCCAGCCAGCTGGTCATTGCCTTGCTGACAGTGCTCTGCCCTGCTGCGATGTTTTCACCGATCTGCCGTCCGCCGTAACCCGCTGCACGGGCGCGATCTGCCGGTGAATCGTTATCAAAGCCTCGATGCGTGAAGTAATTCTCGCTGGCCATCGACTGGCTGTGCCCCTGTGCAGCCATTTCCAGGGTCCTGTTCCAGCTCAGCGGTCTGGCCGAAGGAAACGGCTGCTTGCCACACATGCGCGGCTTGGCTCGTGCGGCATTGACCTGCGCCAGAAGTATGCGGCCAGCCGAGCGTGCATCTTCCAGGCTTTCGTCGATCAACGGTTTCGCCAATACCACACGCCAGTCGCCACGCTCGCGAGTAATACCGATGTCAGCGTATTGCGGGTCAAGCAAAGCGCCGCAATAGCGTTTTTCGAGCATGCCGAACGCTTCACCGGCGCTCTGCGCGCCAGCAAGTCGTATGGTCCGGACGGTGACCGCCTGATAACCGGATGCCTTGAGCGCATCACGTGAACTGCCAGCGAAACTGATCGGCAACGCTACGCTGGCGTTGAGCGTCAGCGCTCTGGAGATTTTTGTCGTTCGCGCTTCGCAGCGCTGAGGTTGCCCACGAAAATCGTTGATGGCCTGGACCAGCTGTCGCTCGTCACTGGCATGGCTGGCGTACATGGGCAGCAGAGGCACGAAGTACAGGCACATGCGCCAGAAATAACGGTGCGATTCAGGCATGAAGACAGACTCGAAAAGTAAAAGGCATGCCATGAATTTCAAGGCCCGAATAAGACCCTGAAAAAACCTCTTGGTTCATGCTGCATTTTCAAATGCAGGGGTTATTCAAATACCTGTTCCGGCAAAAAACACCGCTGATCCGGGCCTCTCGCGATCACGTTGAATTTACCCGAGCCATGGCGATCTTCCCTTACACACCTCTTGTACCTGCCGAGAAAGGATTCTTTCACCATGGCCACTCCTCCCGAAACTCCATCGCTGCGCCGGGCAATCACGGCGCCGATGCTGACACTGTTCATCCTCGGTGACGTGCTGGGGGCTGGCGTCTATGCGTTGGCAGGCACTATCGCCGGACGTGTCGGCGGAGCCATCTGGGCCCCCCTGCTGATTGCCCTGTGCTTCGCCTTGCTTACCGCTGCGTCCTATGCGGAACTGGTGACCAAATACCCTCGTGCGGGCGGTGCAGCGGTGTATGCCGAAAAAGCCTTCGGCAAACCGCTGTTGTCGTTTCTGGTCGGCTTTTCCATGGTTGCGGCAGGCGTCACCAGTGCTGCAGGGCTGGCAGTCGCGTTTGCCGGCGACTATTTCCAGGCATTGGTGAGCTGGCCCGCGCAGTGGGTATGTGTGGGCTTTCTGGTGATTGTCGCGCTGTTGAATGCGCGTGGCATCAAGGAGTCGTTGTCGGCCAATCTGGTAATGACCCTGATTGAGCTGAGCGGGCTGGCAATGGTGATTGCGGCCGCAGTCTGGTTCGTCAGTCAGGGTAATGGTGTGCCGCAACGTGTGTTTGAACTGGAGACGAACTCACCGGCCACCGCGATTCTTGCCGCATCGCTACTGGCATTTTATTCATTTGTGGGCTTTGAAACGTCTGCCAACCTGGCCGAAGAGATCAAGGATGTGCGCAGGGTGTATCCACGAGCGCTGTTCGGTGCGCTGCTCATTGCAGGCGCGGTTTATATGCTGGTCGGCGTGGGCGCGGCCATGGTGCTGCCCGTCGAACAGTTGAAAGCTTCGCAGGCCCCGCTGATGGATGTCGTCAGTGCTTCAGGGTTGGGGATACCTGCCCCATGGTTCGCGGTGATCGCGCTGATTGCGGTTGCCAATGGCGCACTGCTGACCATGATCATGGCCAGCAGACTGACCTTCGGGATGGCTCGTGAAGGGCTGTTGCCCGCGGTGATGGGCTCGGTTCTGCCTCAACGGCGCACACCCGGCGTGGCCATTTTCGCAACCACAGTGGTTGCCATCGCGCTGTCCTTTACCAGCACCCTCACCACGCTCGCTGAAACCGTGGTGTTATTGCTGCTGTTCGTGTTTCTCAGCGTCAATATCGCGGTTCTGGTGCTCAAGCGCGACAAGGTCGAAGCCGGCCATTTTCAGGTTCACTGGGTCATTCCGGTATTGGCGATTCTTTCCTGCCTGCTTTTGCTGACCCAGCAAGGCCCTGAAACCTGGTTGCGTGCCGGCATGATGCTCGCTGTCGGAGCCGCGCTTTATGGACTGACCCGATTAGGCAGTTCAGTGCTGGTTTCACACCCGCGCTGAACGGCATTTGTGATGCATGCCACGCGCGTGAGTCAGGCTTTACTTCAGTGTGTAACGACGATGTCTGAAATCGGATTGCGCCACCGCTCTTCGATTCTTGCATCGTCTGCTCGATAGCCAAGAGCGATAACCAGCGGTATGACGGCACCACGTGGCAGCTGGAGAAGTTTGGCAACTTTCGCGCCTGAAAATCCTTCCATCGGGCACGTATCGATGCCCTTCGCGGCTGCGCCAGGCATGATGGTTTGAGCTGCGAAGATGGCATTGCATGCCGCCCATTGCCGACCGCCGATATGGCCGATGGGGAGTAGCGAGAGGGTCGTCGGATCAGCGCTGCAAGCGCAACAATCGGCGACCACAAGACAGAAGATCCCACTCCGAGAACCTTCTGAAACATACCTATTTGTTTGCGGTAGTAGGCCTTCGAATCTGTTCCCAACACAGACGAACCTTCAACGTGGTCGAGTTGTGCGTTGGCTGTACGCAACCCCAGCGCAGGACTCGCCACGATCACGATGAGCTCGGCCGCTGATGCTGCAGCTTTCTGGCCGTTGCAAGCGACCGCCAAATTCGCTTTGAGCCCAGGATCGCGAACCCAGTGCAGTTGATAAGGCTGCATGTTCCCGCTGGAGGGGCATAGGCTGTGCGCCTGCACCGCCCGGTTCAGGCGCTTGCGCTAGGCATGAAGCAACTCGATCCGGAAAACCTTTCGCAACGCCTGCCAGTGCAATACGACCAGGAAGAACTCAAAGACATTGCCTGCGGTATAAACGCACATCTGGAACGGGTCGAGCAATTCATGGCCCGGGAACGCGCCCTTCTCGATCAGGCCAGTCATGAGTTTCGTACGCCGATCGCGGTGATCAGCGGCGCGCTGGATGTGCTGGCCAGGCAAGCGCTACCCGCGTGTGCAGCGCCACCGATTCAACGCATGCGGGCAACCGTGGATAACCTGACCGAGATCATGGTCGCGCTGCTGTATTTGTCGCGCGAGCCCATGTCCTCAGCGCCGGACGACCCCGTCGAGCTGGACCGCCTGTTGCCCGACCTGGTCAAGGACCACCAACACCTTCTGGACGGCAAACCCGTGCAGTTTTCGGTGCACATCCACCAGACGCTTTGCCTGCAAGTGCCCGAGGCGATGTTACGCATTGCCATCGGCAACCTGTTGCGTAACGCTGCCGAAAACACCTATGACGGAACAATCACCGTACGCCTCAAGGACGGTGTATTGAGCGTGACCGACTCGGGCGAAGGCTTCGACACTGCGCAGGCGTCCCTCCACTACCTGTCTCTGCTGAGAAACTCGACCAGAGCGGGCACCGGGAAAGGCCTGGGGCTTTTTCTGGTGCGGCGCATCTGCGAACGATTTCGGTGGACGCTGACCCTGGAGTCGATGCCGACGCCAGGCACTAGAGCGGAGCTGGATTTCCGGACTCGGCTAGTGCAGTACCGGTAAATTCGACAGCAAGCCTCTATAACTTCAGCGTCATGAATGGCATGAGAAACATCATGAGATTAACGGTGCGACACTATTAATAAGCACGCTAAGTTAAATTTTTTTCACAGGCCAAAAAAACAGCCTTACCGTCATAAAAAAAATATACATTATTCACGTGGCCAATAACCTGCTATTCAGAAACTTCAATGCAGTTATTTGTAGCCACCCCATCATTAAGCCACGCAGAGAAAACATCATGAATCGAGTAACAGCAAAGTCCGCATTGAAAGCTCTCGTTGTGACAACCATTGCAATCATCGGCCTGCAGGGCACGGCATTTGCCGCCACCGGTATACAAACCGCACCAGCTGTCGATGGCAAACACGCGCTCGTGCAAGAGGCCGGCAAGACTGAAGCCACCCGCACCACATCTGCACCACTGCAAGTAGCGACGAGGCTGAAAAACGGCTTACGTATCAACACCGCCTGCGACGATACCGGCCTCCCTTGCCCGCCTCGCGGCTAAAAGCACCGGTTAAAAAACAGCCGCAAAGTAGTCACTTTGCGGCTGCACTGCTATAGAACAATACCGTTGTTACCTGTCCACTCTGCAAGTGATCAGCCCCCTGAACTCAACCGCTACTTGCATCTCCATCCCTGTCGCTCATGCCCTCGCGACTAAACAGCAATGCCATAACAGCGGCCAACAGGTTCAGCGACGTTTCAGTCGGTCGATGATCACCGCCAGCAACAGAATCGTACCGCGAATCACGTATTGGTAGAACGTATCGATATTCTTCAGGTTCATCGCATTCTCGATGATCGCCAGAATCAGCACACCAGCGATTACATGGCGAATCATGCCGATGCCGCCGCTCAGCGAAACACCGCCCAGTACGCACGCCGAGATGATGGTCAGCTCGAAGCCCTGACCGATCATTGGCTGCCCCGAGGTCATACGCGAAGCCAGCACCACGCCAGCCAGTGCCCCGACAAGCCCGTGAACCGCGAAGATGATGATCTTGGTGCGATCGACATGCACACCCGCCAGCAATGCAGCTTCCTGGTTGCCACCGATGGCCATGGTGTTGCGCCCGTAGGTGGTGTAGTTGAGCAACCAGCCGAAGAATATGAAGCAGGCGATGGTGATCAGGATCGGCACCGGCACGCCATATATCTGGCCATTGCCGAAGATGAAGAAATCCTCGTTGGAGACGCCGACGGCCTTGCCGTTGGAGAAGATATACGCAAGGCCGCGCACGATCTGCATGGTCGCAAGGGTCGTGATCAGGGCATTGATGCGCAGCTTGGCAATCACGATGCCATTGATCAGACCAACCACCAGCCCCAGCGCCAGCGCGGCGGAAACACCGAGAAACACGCTGTCGGTGTCGCGGATAACAATCCCCGCGATGACCCCGGAACAGGCCAGCACCGAACCGACCGAAAGGTCGAAGTGCCCGGACGCCAGACAAAAGAGCATGGTGCAGGCAGCAATGCCCACGGTGGAAATCGCAAGGCCTAGCCCCCGCATGTTCAGCGGTGACATGAAGTTGTCGATGAACACGGCGCACAGCAGGAAGATTCCCACGGCAGCCAGGAGCATCACCCAGTCATCGGCAAAACGACGCAGGTTCATGCCCTGACGGGGAGCCTGCAGGCTGGATTCGGTAGACATATGCACCTCTTTATTATTGTTCATGGTCAGGGGACCGGTTATCAGCTGCGCGTGCGAGGCAGAGCCAATTGCAGGAGTCGCGATTCATCAGCCTCATCGCGGTTGAGTTCACCAGTGATCGCGCCTTCGCTCATCACCAGAATGCGGTCGGAAATACCCATGACTTCCATCAGGTCACTGGACACCACAATGACCGCAATCCCGTCGGCGGCCAGGTTGTGAATGATCTCGTAGATCTCGGACTTGGCACCGACGTCAATCCCGCGGGTGGGCTCGTCCAGCAACAGGACCTTCATCGGCATCGACAGCCAGCGACCGAGAATCGCCTTCTGCTGATTGCCGCCGGAGAGGAACATGATCTGTTGCTCGGGCGATGGTGTCTTGACGTTCATCGACTTGATCTGGCTGCGTGCGTTGTCGCGCTCCCAGCGGCCCTGAATCAGGCAGCCGAGATTCACATGCCGGGGCCGTGCACCGATGTTGATGTTCTCCGCGACGCTGGACAGCGGCACGATACCTTCCTTCTTGCGGTCCTCCGGGCAGAGCAGAATGCCTGCTTCGATCGAATCGCGTGGGGACTTGAGCGTCAATGGCTTGCCGTCCAGCTGCAACGTGCCTGCCGTGCTGCGCGTCAACCCCGACAGCAGACGGAACAGCTCGGTACGCCCGGCGCCCACCAGCCCGAAGAAACCCAGCACTTCACCTTTCTCTACGGCAAAACTCACGGGTTCGTGCAGCCCCGGCCCCAGTAACCCGGTCACTCGCAGGCTAGGCCCTTGATGCTGGCGCGGACGATAATTGTAGATGTCCTGAATATCCCGGCCCACCATGCAGGTCACCAGCCGGTCATGATCCAGATCAGCCATCTGCTCAAAGGTTTTTACAAAACGACCGTCCTTGAACACTGTTACGGCATCACAGACACGGAAGATTTCTTCCATGCGATGAGACACGTAGAGAATCACCCGCCCCTCGTCGCGCAGCCGCACGATAATCGCCATCAACCGGTCAATTTCACGTGCCGACAGGCTGCTGGTGGGTTCGTCAAAGGCGATGACGTGCGCATTGCGTGACATGGCCTTGGCGATCTCCACCAATTGCCGCTGGCCCAGTGAAAGATCACCCAGGCGAGTGCGCGGGTCGATTTCGTCAGCCAGGCCTTTGAGCAGCTCACCTGCCCGACGGTACATCGCACCGCGATTGATCAAACCAAAACGATTGGGCATGTGCCCAAGCAGCAGGTTCTCGGCGACGGTCATTTCCGGCACCAGATGCAATTCCTGGTGAATCACCGCCACACCCGCCGCAATACTCTCGGCGGTGGATTTGAACTGGTAGCTCTGCTCACCGATCTGCAAGGTGCCGCTATTGGGCTGATAAGAGCCGCCGAGGATTTTCAGCAGCGTGGATTTACCGGCACCGTTCTCGCCCATCAAGGCGTGAACACTGCCGGGGCGCGCTTCGAAGCTGATGTCCGAAAGCGCCTTTACGCCGGGGAAGACCTTGCCGATGCCATTGAAGCGCAAGGCACCGTTTATGGATGTTTGCTCGATAGCCTGTTGCATGAAACCAACCTCCTCGCACGTGTGAGGGACCTGAAAATCAGGCCCCTCAGTCAACTCACTTCCACAGACCGATCTTGGTCAATACTTCCTGGAAGTTGGCGCGGGTGATCAGTGTCACATCGTCCATAGCGGTATATTTAGGCGGTTCAACGCCCTCGGTGACCCACTTATACATATACAGCGCGGTGTTGTAGCCTTCCTTGTCCGGGCTTGGCAGCATGGAGCCAAAGAAGCCACTCTCTTTTTTCTTCAGCTCATCAATGGCATCGGTGCCGTTGATGCCGATCCCGATAACGTTTTTCGCGCTGAAACCATTGCTCGCCGTTGCGCGTACGCCCCCCAGAACAGTGTTGTCGTTCATGCCGCCGATGATCAGGTTTTTCGCATCGCCAGGCAGTTTTGGCAGCGCCGAGTTGGTGGCGTCCATGCTGCCTGGTACATCAAGAGTTTTCTGCGCGGTGAACAGGATGTGGTCTTTCGGCAAACCGGCCTCTTCTAGCGCCTTCACCGAACCGTCAGTGCGTTTCTTACCGGTGTCCAGCTCGTTGTAAGTGTTGATGATCGCGTAGGTGCCTTTCCACCCGCCCTCATCCCACTTGCGGTTCTTCGCTTCGGTGGCCATCGCGGCACCTTGCTTCTGGCCCACTTCAAAGGCTGCCATGCCCAGATATGGCACGTCCTCCATGAAGTTGCCTTTGGCGTCGACAAAACGATCGTCCACGGCCATGACTTTCAAACCGAGCGCCTTGGCCTTGGCCACGATTGCAGGGCCCAGAGAGACATCAGGCGGGCAGATCACAAAGCCCTTGGCACCGTTGGCGGCCAGGCTGTCGATAGCGGAAAGGGTCTTTTCACCATCTGGCACGGCAATCTTGAGCACGGTAAAACCATGCTCCTTGCCTGCCTTTTCAGCAAACGCCCATTCGGTCTGGAACCATGGCTCTTCAGCCTGTTTGACCAGAAAGCCGATTTTGACTTCATCAGCAGCGGAGGTGATGCCACTCATGCCCAGAATGGCGGTGGTGACGGCGGCACAGCACAGGGAACGAATCCCGTGACGACTCAACATAGCTAACTCCTTATTTTTATTGAATAGCTACAGCGTTCAGCGAGGTGGCGGTTGCAAACGCGGAGGCGTCCGAGAACCGATTAAATAGTCATACCATATAATGAATGACCGCTATGTAACCGAATGTCACTCCTGCATTTCCCACCGCGACGCCGCCGCAGAAAAGGCGACGGCGCGGCATTTTTTCAACCGCTGAAGCGCTGACACAGCGTTCCTTTGACGCCGACATGCGCCATCAGCACCGCGCCATCGAACCGTCCATGAGCATCGGCAGGCGCTGCACTGGTGACATACAGTGTCTCAAGGTCAGGACCACCGAACACACAACTGGTGGGATGGCTGACGGGCAGCTCGATGACCCGGTCGACACTGCCGTCTTGGGCAAAGCGGATCAGGCAACTGCCTCCCCAGCGCGCGTTCCATACATAACCTTCGGCATCCATTGCCGAGCCGTCGGGCGAACCCTGGCCCTGCTCGGCCGCCCATACCTGACGTGGTCCCAGCGAGCCATCTTCCTGCACAGGGTATTGGTAGATCACTTCGTCCAGGGTATCGGCGCTGTACAGCACGCTGCCGTCGATATTCCACAGCAGGGTATTGACGATGCCCTGCCCGTCCAGCAAACGCGTCACGCGGGCGTCGGATTCAACCCGGAACAGCCCGCCCGAACGACGGACCAAAGGTACGTCTTCGCCTTCGGCATCGATATTGTTTTGCATGCTGCCCAGCCACAGGCGGCCACGCGCGTCACAACGGGCCTCATTGGCGCGATTGCCAGGGGTCGGGTCTGCGACGCAAAACAACGCCAGTGAAGTTTTTTCGGATGTGAGGTCCAGGCGATACACGCCGCTGGCCAGAGTCACCAGTGCGTCGCCCTGCTCGGTCGGTATAAACGCAGACACCGGCTCGGGCATGCGCCATTGGCGATACTCCCCGGCAACCAGCCGACAAGCCAGAAAACCGGCAATGTCGACCCAGTACAAGGCCTGCTCTGCGGCATCCCAGAAGGAGCCCTCGGCAAGCTTGAAACGGTGCTCGGAAACGGGCAGCCAGTTCATGAAAAATGTCCTTTGTTATTGTTGTAAAGGCACTTTTTGGATGTTTGCGTCGCAGTCTTGTCCAACCTGCGTGCCCAGTCGACCTGTTTCGCAGGCATCCAGCGGATCGACCGGCTTCAGTGAAGCTGGCACTACTAAATAGTATTACAATTTATTTTTCAAGTGGCATTTTATAGGCTATAAATCCATGCATCGGCTTTAATCCGATCAAATAGTCTTACCAATAACAATAAAAGCAGGCAGATCAGATGAAAACACATGCTCTCCTCAGCACCCTTGGACTGTCCTTGATGATCAGCACCTTGACTACACAGGCCGCGGCACTCTCCAGCGAGCACAGCACTTTCGGCCAACTGCCCGACGGCACTGCCGTCGAGAAATTCACCCTGCGCAACAGTCACGGCGTGCAGGCCAGCATCATCACCTACGGCGCGACGCTGCAATCGCTGCTGGTGCCTGACAAGGCCGGAAAGGTCGAGGATATCGTCCTGGGCTTCGACGATGTTCAGGGCTACCAAGACAACGGCACGGTTTATTTCGGCGCGACCATCGGCCGATTCGGCAACCGCCTGGCAGGCGGAAAGTTCAGCCTGGATGGCAAGACCTACCAGGTCCCGCTCAACGACAAGACCAATGCCCTGCACGGCGGCACTCAGGGTTTTGACAAACGACTCTGGAAGGCAGAAGAAACCAAGACCGGTGATTCGGTCGGCGTGAAGCTGACCTACGTGTCGCCGGATGGCGAGATGGGCTTTCCGGGCACATTGAAAACTGAAGTCACTTACAGCCTGAATGAGAAAAACGAGCTGAAGATTGACTACCGCGCCACCACTGACAAGCCGACAGTGCTGAACCTGACCAACCACAGCTATTTCAACCTGGCGGGTGCAGGCAGTGGTGATGTACTCAAACAGGTCGCCACCCTGCACGCTTCGCACTACACACCGGTCAACGACAAGCTGATCCCGACCGGCGAACTGCCTGCCGTCGCTGGCACGCCGATGGACTTCCTCAAGCCCACCGCGTTCGGCAAGCACATAAAGGATGATCACCAGCAGTTGAAATATACCGAATCCAAACAAGGCGGTTTTGATTTCAACTGGGTACTCGACACTAAGGGTGATGTGAAGAAACTGGCCGCCGAGGTCAGCGACCCGCAATCAGGCCGCAGGCTGCAGTTGTTCACCACAGAGCCAGGCGTACAGCTGTATACCGGCAACTTCCTGGATGGCAGCATTCATGGCAAGGCGGGCAAGGTCTACCCGCACTGGGGTGCCTTTACCCTGGAGACCCAGCACTATCCTGATGCGCCCAATCAGCCGAAATTCCCCAGCACACGACTGGACCCAGGCAAAGCCTACACCCAGACCACCGTGTTCAAGTTTCTCAATAACTAGGGACGTTGAAGTCGCCCAGCCCCTGAAACCCAGGGGCTGGCGACTCTCGAGGTTACTGATTGCGCTTCATTGCCGCAGTCAGGGTATCGACGTTGTAACGGAACATCTTCGCGTAGGTTGACGCAGGGCCGTCGGCTGGCGACAAGGCTTCGACATACAGCTCACCGCCTGGCTGGGCACCACTGGCTTCGGCAATCTGCTTGACCAGACGCGGGTCGCTGGAGTTTTCGAAGAAGTAGGCACTGACATGCTCGGCCTTGATCTGACGAATCAGTTTCGAGACATCAGATGCCGACGCTTCCGATTCGGTAGACAAGCCCAACGGTGACAGGAAAGTCACGCCATAGGCATCGCCAAAGTAGCCGAACGCATCATGAGAAGTGAGGATCTTGCGCTTGGCGGCCGGAATCGAATGAATCTGATCGCGGGCGTAAATGTCCAGTTGTTGCAGCTCGACGATGTAGCGATCGCCATTGGCTTGATACTCGCTTGCTCCTTCCGGGTCGGCTTTCTTCAGCGCGGCGATAATGTTACGCACATAAATCACCCCGTTGGCGGCGCTGTTCCAGGCGTGCGGGTCGACAATACGCTTGCCATCTTCGTCCATGCTGCGGGTCTTGATCCCTTCAGAGAGCACTACCGGCTTGCCCTTGTAGCCCGACGCTTTGATGAGACGATCCATCCAGCCTTCCAGATGCAGGCCACTGACAAACGCCAGGTCGGCATTTTTCAATGCCTGAGCATCACTTGGCGTTGGCTCGTAGACATGCGGGTCGCCGTTCGGGCCAATCAGGGACTTTACGTGAACACGGTCGCCGCCGACCGTACTGACCATGTCCGCGATGACCGTGAACGACGCAACGGCTTCCAGCGGTTTGGCCTGGGCCAGGCTGGCGAACGCAGACAGCGCCAGTGCAGCTATGGAACTCAACACCATCAATCGTTTCATGACGTACCTTTTCAGTTAGCCAGGTGAGGTTTGGGAAACAGTCGGCGCACGATTCCCGTGCGCCCGAACAACAGGGAAAGACCGTAGAACGCACTGGCGGTAAGCACGATGGCCGGGCCCGAGGCGACGCCAAGGTGGTAGGAAACGATCAGGCCGATCAGGCCTGACAAGGTCGCCAGCAGTGTCGAAATCACCATCAGGCCACTCAGCGAGTTGGTCCAGAAACGTGCCGCGGTTGCCGGCAGCATCATCATGCCCACGGCCATCAAGGTGCCCAGCGCCTGAAAACCTGCCACCAGGTTCAGCACCACCAGCAACAGAAACAACACGTGGTACAGCGAGCCGCGCCCGCCGACCGCACGCAGGAAGCCCGGATCGAAGCATTCCAACACCAGTGGGCGATAGATCACCGCCAACAGGATCAGCGTGAAGGAAGCAATGCTGCCGACCATATAGATAGCCGTGTCATCAATGGCCAGAATGGTGCCGAACAGCACATGCAGCAGGTCGACACTGGAGCCATGCAGCGAAACGATCAGCACCCCGGCCGCCAGAGAGGTCAGGTAAAAGCTGGCAAAACTGGCGTCTTCACGCAGCGAGGTCAGTCGGCTCACCAGCCCTGACAGCAAAGCCACTGCCAGCCCGGCGATCAGCCCGCCGAAGCCCATCGCGGGCAACGACAGACCGGCGACCATGAAGCCCACCGCCGCGCCGGGAAGCACCGCATGGCTCATGGCATCGCCCACCAGACTCATACGGCGCAGCATCAACAGCACGCCCACCGGCCCGGAACCAATCCCCAGTGCCAGACATGCCACCAGCGCGCGGCGCATGAAGCCGAATTCGATAAAGGGCTCGACGACCAGGCTATAGAGCATCATGAGCGCTCGTCCTCGCTATCGCACAGCAAGGCGTCCGGGCTCCAGTACTCGGCCATGTTGCGCGCCTTGCGCAGGTTGGCGGCGCTGAGCACTTGCGAGGTTTCGCCCCAGGCAATGGCTTCACGGGCCATCAGCAGGGTTTGCGGAAAGTGCTGACGAACCTGTTCGATATCGTGCAGGACCGCGATCACTGTGCGCCCCTGCCCATGCCAGGCGCGCACCAGCTCCAGCAGATCACGGGTGGTGCGTGCGTCGATGGCGGTAAATGGCTCGTCGAGCAGAATCACAGAAGCATCCTGCAGCAGCAATCGGGCAAACAGCACCCGCTGGAACTGGCCGGACGACAACGAACCGACGCTGCGCCCTTCAAAACCCTCCAGGCCGACCGTGCTCAGCGCTTCCCCGGTTAATCGCGCATGATTGCGTGTCAGGCTGCGAAACGGCCCGATGCTGTGCCAGGCCCCCATCGAAACGGTATCGGCGACGCTCAGCGGAAAACTGCGATCGATTTCTGCGGCCTGGGGCAGGTAGCCGATCGTGCGGGTCGCCAGGCGGCCACGGTCAACGCGCCCCTGCGCAGGCTTCATGGTGCCGGCGATGGCCTTGATCAAGGTCGATTTACCCGCCCCGTTCGGCCCGACGATGGCCGTCAGGCTGCCCGCCTCGAACCGCCCGCTGATGTGGTGCACCGCCGGGCGGCGCTCATAGGCCACAGTAAGGTTTTCCAGAGCAATGGCTGCACTCATGGAATGGCCACCGACCAGCCGATGGCCAGCCAGAGCAATATCAGCACCGCAAGAGAAAACAGGACCCGCTTCCAGGCCGATTGGGCCAGCACGGAGCCTGCTATCGAGGCAAAAGGAGTTTTCACGCGAAAGTAACCTGCAACTATTTGTTACAGTATTACATACCGATCGCGCAAATGTTATTAAATAACATTCATCCTTGAGTGCGCCCGTCCGGACAAGACTTCACTCTCGCTGAAAATCGTTAACCCATAGCGATACGTACAGGCCCGCTGTACGGTACTTGTCGAGCTGCACCCGACCCTATACTGTACATGCAAACAGTAAAGGGGTACTTCATGCAGCTTATCGACAAGCTCAGCATTCTGGCGGACGCCGCCAAGTACGATGCGTCGTGCGCCAGCAGTGGAGCACCCAAGCGCAGCTCGCAGGACAAATCCGGTCTGGGTTCCACCAACGGCATGGGCATCTGCCATAGCTATACGCCGGATGGCCGTTGCGTGTCGCTGCTGAAAATCCTGTTGACCAATTTCTGCTTTTACGACTGCCAGTACTGCGTCAACCGCCGCTCCAGCGACGTGCCCCGTGCGCGCTTCACGCCCGAAGAAGTGGTCACCCTGACGCTGGACTTCTATCGTCGCAATTGCGTCAGCGGGCTGTTTTTGAGTTCCGGGATCATTCGCTCTGCGGACTACACCATGGAGCAACTGGTCGAGGTCGCCCGGTTGTTGCGCGAGGTGCACGAGTTTCGCGGTTATATCCACCTCAAGACCATCCCCGACGCCGATCCGGCGCTGATCGAAAAAGCCGGTCGCTATGCCGACCGCCTCAGCGTCAATATCGAGCTGCCGACCGACCTGAGCCTGCAAACCCTTGCACCGGAAAAAGACGTCGCGTCGATCAAACAGGCCATGCAAACCATTTACACCGGCGAGCAAACCGTGCGCAACGAGCCGCGATCGCCGCGCTTTGCCCCGGCCGGGCAAAGCACGCAAATGATCGTCGGTGCCGACGCTACCGACGACAGCACCATCCTGCACAGCGCGCAGTCGCTGTACAGCAACTTCAAACTGCGCCGGGTCTACTATTCAGCGTTCAGCCCGATCCCCAACAGCCCCAACAGTGTGCCACTGGCTGCACCGCCGCTGATGCGCGAGCACCGGCTGTATCAGGCCGACTTCCTTTTGCGCGGCTACGGTTTTACTGCAGGTGAATTGCTCAGCGGCCCCGGTGACCTGGCGCTGGACATTGACCCCAAGCTGGCCTGGGCGCTGGGCAACCGGCAGGTGTTTCCGCTGGACCTGAACAAGGCCGACGCGGCGCTGATTGCCCGGGTGCCAGGCATCGGCATTCGTACCACCCAGCGGCTGGTCGAGCTGCGCAGGCAGCGGCGTATCCGCTACGAAGACCTCACCCGCATGCGCTGCATACTGGCCAAGGCCAAGCCGTTTATCATTACCAGCGATTACCACCCGCCGCATGCGGAAACCACCAGCGAATTTCTGCATCACCAGTTGCGTGACCGGCCGCAGCCTGAGCAAATGGGGCTGTGGGGATGATCTGTCTGGACTGCGACGACCTGTTCGGCACCTGGCGGCAACAGGCACGCTGGCTGCTGAGCCATGAAATCGACCCCAGCCAGGTCAGCTGGAAGTCGCCGGATGCCGCCGACCTGTTCGGCAGCGAAGAAGAGTATCCCAGGGAGGCCGGGCCTTTTCAGGCAAGGGTTCCGCTGGAGCTGGTGCAGTTGCTGGAAAGCGCTTCGCGTTACCGGGGCGATCAGCGCTGGAGCCTGCTGTACGAAGTGCTGTGGCGCGTGACTCACGGCGACCGCACAGCGATGATGGCCGGCGACAAGCTTGGCAGTGAGCTGCACCGTCGTCTCAAGTCGGTCAGACGTGAGGCGCATCATCTGCACGCATTTCTACGCTTTGTCGCCTTGCCGCCTGTCGCTGATGACGCGGCCATCATGCGCCCGCAGTACGTGGCCTGGCATGAGCCAGCGCACGATATTCTGCTCAGTGCCAGTGAGCATTTCATCGGCCGCATGGGCCAGCACCGCTGGATGATCGCTACCCCTCAGGACGGCGTGTATTACGACGGCAAACAGTTGATCCACGAGCGCCGCTGCCCTGAAACGTGGCAGACCATGGCTCGGCAGGTCGAAGACCCGCATGGCGAGTTGTGGCTCACCTATTACAGCCACATCTTCAACCCTGCACGCCTGAACCCCAAAGTCATGGAGGGCCACTTCCCTTCGCGCTTCTGGAAGAATCTGCCCGAAGGCCCTTTGATTCCAGCGCTCATCACCCAGGCCCGGACTGGCAAACAACGCGACGGCCAGGCCAGCGATATCGCCGCCAGACGTGGCAAAAAGATTGCGCACAGGGATTGAGTCTTTCGCTCTCGGGCTCTTGTTACCCGGTATTCCGTGCTCTAGGTGTTGTCTATGACGACAAGCGCCTAAAGCGAAACGCGCCCTTCAATGCAGGTAACCGTCGAGCCGCCCACCCAGATATCCTCACCTACACGCTGAATGGAGACTCGCCCCTTGCGGCCGAGCACGGTGCCTTGGCTGACGATGTAATTGTCCGGTGCCAGCCCCTCTTCCAGAAACCAGCGAGCGATTCCGGCATTGAGGCTGCCGGTCACCGGGTCTTCCGCCATACCGTCGCCCGGGATAAAGGCACGCACTTCAAATTGCGCCTCATCCCCATCGACTGCCGGGTCCCATGGCGCAACGACGCCGAGTATCAGGCCGCTCAATAATAGTGTGTAATCCGGCTGCAAGCTCAGAACACTGGCGCGATCTGCCAGCCTGAAGGCGACCCAACCCGGGCCGTTATCCACCCAGCGCGCATCCAGAATCTCACCCGCACCCAGCTTCATACCGATGCGGATCTGCTCGATCAATTCAGGGTCTACCTCGCCCGAACGCAACAAAGGCGGCGCAGTGAATGCCAGCCCGCTGCCCTCGCGACGAATGCGCACCAGACCGATTCCGCACTCCTGGATAATTTCCTCACCCTGCGCCGCGCCACCGCTTTCGAGCCAGGCGTGACAGCTGCCCAAGGTGGGATGCCCAGCGAAGGGCAGCTCTTCAAGTGTGGTGAAGATACGCACACGATAGTCGGCACGCGGGTCTGTCGGTTTGAGCAGAAACGTGGTTTCACTCAGGTTGGTCCAGCGTGCAAAGGCGGCCATCTGTTCATCACTCAGCCCGTCCGCGCCCAGCACCACCGCCAGCGGATTACCGAGCAAAGGCTGATCGCTGAACACATCCAGTTGTTTGAAATGAAACGAGCGCATCTGAGCTTCCTTGGCAAGGTGTTAAAGAACCAAGGTTGCCACGCACGCCACCGGGTAGACAACGGTCTATTGAACCAACGCTCGCCTTGGCCGCTCACAGCTCGCACTCGCCTGCTAATCTGGCAGACACAGGTCCGGATAACATGAGTCATTCGAGGTTTGAAGATGCTGGACACTACAACCTACAGTCAGCTCGAAACACTTTGCGAGACAATGACCGGCAAGTCCTTTCTGGTCGTCACCGGCGCAGGTATCAGCACCGCGTCCGGCATTCCGGACTACCGCGACAAGGACGGCGTCCGGCGTGGCAAACAGCCGATGATGTATCAGGAGTTTGTCGGCAACCCCGCTGCGCGCCAACGTTACTGGGCGCGGGCGATGCTGGGCTGGCCGCGTATTCGCGCGGCGCAGGCCAATGCCGCGCATCGGGCACTGGCTGCATTGCAGGTTGAAAATGCCATCAGCGGACTGATCACCCAGAACGTTGATGCACTGCACAGTCAGGCCGTAAGCCAGGACGTCATCGAGCTGCACGGCAGCCTGCACCGTGTACTGTGCCTGGATTGTCAGCAACGCAGCGAGCGGGCGGATATTCAAGAGCAGATGCTGGAGCAAAACCCCTATCTGCTAGGCGTCGATGCCAAACAGGCACCCGATGGCGATACCCTGCTGGATCCGGCTTTCGAGACCGGTTTCAAGGTGCCCCGCTGCCCGCATTGCGAGGGCGACAGACTCAAGCCGGACGTTGTGTTCTTTGGTGAGAACGTCGCGCCGCAGACCGCTGCCAAGGCAACGTCGAGCGTCGAACAGGCGGAAGGCTTGCTGGTGGTCGGCACGTCATTGATGGCCTGGTCGGCGTTCCGTCTGTGCAAGGCAATGGTCGAACAGGGCAAACCGGTTATCGCCATCAACCATGGCAAGACCCGCGCGGAAGAATTGCTTGAAATGAAGATCGAAGCATCATGCGAGCAGGTACTGCCGTGGATCGCCGAGCAGCTCGGCGCGCGTTAGAACAACCCTAATTGCCCGCCGATCAGCGTGCTGAAATCATCGTCGACAAACGGCAGGATCGCATCAGCCAGTGGTTGTAACTGGCGAGTCACGTAATGGTCGTAGTCAATCGGCGCGTGACGAATCTCCAGAGGTTCCGGTCCGGCAGTGGTCATCACGTAGCTGATCCAGCCGCCGCTCTGGTATTGACGCGGACGACCCTGCTGATCGTTGTATTCATCGGCGAGCCTCGCGGCGCGCACGTGGGGCGGCACGTTGCGCTGATAATCATCGAGCTTGCGGCGCAGGCGCTTGCGGTAGATCAACAGGTCATCCAGCTCGCCTGACAGGGTGCACTGCACGTAGTCACGAACATAATCCTGATACGGCTGGCGCTTGAAGATGCGCAGGTATAGCTCCTGCTGAAACTGCTGAGCCAGCGGCGACCAGTCGGTGCGCACGGTTTCCAGGCCCTTGTAGACCATCTCCTCGGAACCGTCAGCGCGAGTGACCAGTCCGGCGTAGCGTTTCTTGCTGCCCTCCTCCGCGCCGCGCACGGTTGGCATCAGGAAGCGGCGAAAATGCGTTTCGTATTGCAGCTCCAGCGCGCTGTGCAAGCCATATTCATTGTGCAGGTGCTCGCGCCACCACTGGTTGACCTGTTGCACCAGCGTCTTGCCGATGCTTGCCGCTTCTTCCTGCCCGTGAGGACGGCCCAGCCAGACAAACGTCGAGTCGGTATCGCCGTAGATTACGGTAGCCCTGTGCCTGGATGAGGTCGCGGGTCTTGAGCATGATTTCATGCCCGCGCAAGGTGATCGATGAGGCCAGCCGCGGATCGAAGAACCGGCAGCCACTTGACCCCAGCACGCCGTAGAAGGCATTCATTATGATTTTCAGGGCCTGGGACAACGGCGCATTGTGCTCGCGCTTGGCGGTCTCCCGACCTTGCCACACACGTTCCACGATCGCTGGCAGGCTATGGCGGGTGCGAGAAAAGCGCGCGCCGCGAAAGCCTGGCACCGACGCGCTGTCCTCGGGATGACGCATGCCTTCGATCAATCCCACCGGGTCGATGAGAAAGGTTCGAATGATCGACGGATAAAGGCTCTTGTAGTCCAGCACCAGCACCGACTCATAGAGCCCCGGCTGGGAATCCATCACAAAACCACCGGGGCTTGCCTCCGGCATGCGTTCGCCCAGATTAGGCGCGACGAAGCCCTGGCGGTGCATCAGCGGAATGTACAGATGGCAGAACGCGGCCACCGAACCACCGCTGCGGTCAGCGGGCAGGCCCGTTACGGTGGCTCGTTCAAGCAGAAAGGTCAGCAACTGGGTCTTGGCGAAAATGCGCGTCACCAGCTCGCAATCCTTGATGTTGTAACGCGCCAGCGCAGGCTTGTCCTCGGCGAACATGCGGTTGATTTCGTCCATGCGCTGGTAAGGCGTATCAATGGCCTTGCCCTCGCCCAGCAGGGTCTGCGCGACATTCTCGAGACTGAACGACGGAAAGCTCCAGGTCGCGGAACGCAAGGCCTCGATCCCGTCGATGATCAGCCGCCCGCTGACCTCGGCAAAAAAATGATTGTTACGGCTGCCATGCTCCCGCCAGCCCATTGCTTCACCGCCACGCCCGAGCCGCAATGGCACTTGCAGGCGCTGGGCATGTTCATGCAGAACCCGCAGGTCGAACTGCACGACGTTCCAGCCGATGATTGCGTCAGGATCGTGCAACGCCAGCCAGCCATTCAGGCACTCCAGCAACTGCGCGCGGGTATCGCAATAATCGAGCTGAAAATTCAGCTCCTCGTCGCCGCCATTGGGTGGCCCCAACATGTACACCTGGCGCTGACCACAGCCCTCCAGCGCGATCGAATACAGCTCGCCACGTGCCGTGGTTTCGATATCGAGCGACGCCAGCTTCAGGCTGGGACGGTAATCGGGTGCCGGCCTGATTTGCGCGTCGCAAAGCACGCCCTCGGCATCCGGCGTACCGCTGAATTGCACTGGCGCGGTGATGAAGCGCTCCATCAGATAGCGCTCAGGCGGGCGAATGTCTGCCTCGTAAACATCGACATTGCCTCTACGCAGCAGTTTTTCGATGTTCATCAACTGGCGGTGCTGCTGGCAATACACACCGAGCACAGGTCGATGACGAAAATCGCAAAGTTCCAGCGGACGCAATTCCACCCCGCGCTCGGTACGCAACAGCGACCGCGCACGCTCGCCCTGCTCGGCAGGAATAAAGGCGACAGAGGGCTGGCAAGGCAGGCGAATATGGCGAGGACCCTGATCGGTAGCCAACCAGAAGTCGACCTCGGTCCCGGCGGGCGTATCTTGCCAGTGCCGACTCAGGATGAAGCCCTGCTGTAAATCCAACGCTGCTACCTCGACCGCATGGCGAAACCGTTGATTCTACTTGGCTGTGAGGTCAAGCGCGCGGTCGACAGTCGAATTCAGGCCATTTTCAGGCGCTGTCAATTAATTGCGTCTATGCCCTTTATCCCTATTTATTTGTTGCTCGATTCTGCGCGCTGCACGATTCTGTAGTGCGCCTGAAAATGCACTACAGTCTTACAGGTCCCGATCACGGAGAGCACCATGAAAACCGTCGCCCAACTACTGAAATTGAAAGACCTGCAAAACCAGCAAGTACATACCATCGGCCCGGACCAGATGGTGCTCGATGCGCTCAGGCTGATGGCGGAAAAGAACATCGGTGCGCTGCCGGTGGTCGAGGGCAACGTGGTGGTCGGCGTCGTCAGTGAGCGCGACTATGCACGCAAGGTGATCCTCAAGGGGCGCTCCTCGGTGGGTACGCCGGTCAGAGAAATCATGAGCAACAAAGTCATTACCGTCGACTCGCAACAGAGCGTCGAAGCGTGCATGGGGATCATGACCGACAGCCATCTGCGCCATCTGCCGGTCGTGGAAGACGGCCAGCTGCTGGGCCTGCTGTCGATCGGCGACCTGGTGAAGGAAGCCATTGCCGAACAGGCCAGTCTCATTCAGCAGCTTGAGCAGTACATTCGCGGCGAGTGAGCCGAACGGCACGCCAGGCGCAGCGCGCGATTACCGCACGCTGCGCCGGTCACTCAGTCATCCAGCGTCTTGCCAGGTGCCCCGCCCTTGACTGGTTTGGCCGGTTTTTCGGCCGGTGCAGGCTTGGCCTCTGGTTCTGGTAGCGGCGCGGATGCCTCTTTCTCGCGCATTGGCATCTGGTCGATGGTGGCGAAGATCTCCTTAAGGTCTACCGATTCTGACTTGCCGATAGTCTTGTCGATCTTTTTCTCGCCGTCCTTGCCCACCAGAATGACCTTGGTACCGACACCCGCGCCCAGCTTCAATTCGCGAATCAAGGCCATGGTCGACTGGGGGTCCATGCTCTTGCCGTCACGCTCGCCGATAGTGTTCACCACCGTGAACAGCACCATATTGCGCTCTGTGAAGTCTTTATGATTGGCAGACTCCTTCAGCGCATCCTTCAGGTGGCTCAGCGCCGGATCAGCCGGGCTGGGTGCGATGATGATCAGCGGGCGCGACTTGCCGCGCTCCTGGGCCAAAGGGCCATCGCTGTCAGCGGCAAGCGCTGTACCTGCAGCGACAAGCAGGGTGGCGAGGGTCAGGGACCGGATGAACATGGTGGGCTCCTTTCAAATCCATTGGGTAGCCATCGCGCGCAGACATACGCGATGCTGGACTGTTCTACCGCATATGGGTCATCCCGGTACAGCCCGATGTAGTCCTTTTCCTTAATCCCTTGCTTCAGGCAGAGCGCTCAAGCGATTTGTAAAGGGCGCTGTCGAGGCTCGCCAGCAGGCCTTGAACGATCTGTTCCACCTCGGCAGCGTTCAGCACCAATGGCGGCAGAAGACGGATGACCTTACCGCGCGTGACGTTGATCAACAGGCCGTAGTCCTCGGCCGCGATCCGGCAACTCGGGTATGGCCTGCCGCAATTCGATACCGATCATCAGCCCGAGGCCACGAATCTCCAGCACCTGCGGGTGAGCGCCAAGCACGTTGCGCAGCCGCTCCAGCAAGCGGCTGCCTTGCAGGGCGGCGTTTTCCACCAAGGCCTGCTGTTCGATGATGTCGATTACCGTGCAGCCGACCCGACAGGCCAGCGGATTACCACCGAAGGTGCTGCCGTGGCTGCCGGGGGTGAACAATTGCGCCGCCCTGCCCCTTGCCAGACAGGCACCTATCGGCACACCGTTGCCCAAACCCTTGGCCAGGGTCATGACGTCCGGCACGATGCCCTCGTGCTGAAAGGCAAACCACTTGCCGGTCCGCCCCATGCCGGTCTGGATTTCGTCGAGCATCAACAGCCAGTCACGCCGGGTGCAGCGCTCCCTCAGCGCCTTGAGATACCCGGTTGGCGCGACCTGCGCGCCGCCTTCGCCTTGAATCGGCTCCACCAGTACTGCGGCAATGCGGTGCCCGTGAGTCACGCAGACCTTGTCGAACGCCGCCAGATCGCCAAAGGGTACTTTGACGTAATCCCCCGGCAAGGTGCTGAAGCCCAGGCGCACAGCCGGTCCGTCACTGGCCGACAGTGTGCCCAGCGTGCGGCCGTGAAAGGCGTTTTCCATGACCACCACCAAAGGCCGTTCGATGTACTTGTGCCAGCCGTGCAGGCGCGCCAGCTTCAGCGCAGTCTCGTTGGCCTCGGCACCGGAGTTATTGAAAAACACCCGATCCAGCCCCGACAAACCGGTCAGTTTCTGCGCCAGACGCTGCTGCCAGTCAATGCTGTAAAGATTGGAAGTGTGCAACAGCAACCCCGCCTGATCCCGAATGGCCTCTACCAGCAGCGGATGCGAATGGCCGACATTGGTCACCGCCACGCCCGCCACAGCATCCAGGTATTGGCGCCCGCTCTGGTCCCACAGACGCGTGCCCAGGCCACGGGTGAAGCTCAGGGCCAGAGGTTGGTAAGTGCTCATCAGGCAGGCAGTGGTCATGACGTGAAGCTCCTTGGGTATGTTTCGATTTTTGCAGTATCGTTAACCACTCCTTATGGATAAACAGCCAAACACTTCAATCATTTTAAAGCAGGGCTTGATAATGGATTTGTTTCAGGCGATGCGTGTGTACGTAAAGGTGGTCGAAGCAGGCAGCCTGACGGCGGCAGCTCAGGCGTGTTCGATTTCTACCACTATGGTTGGCAACCACCTGCGCGCACTGGAACAGCGCCTGGGCGTCAGCCTGTTGCAGCGCACCACTCGCCGTCAGCGCTTGACGGAATTCGGCACTGCGTATTACGAGCGTTGCCTTGAAGTGCTGGGGCTGGTGGCCGAGTCCGAGCAATTGGCCGAGCAGGCCCAGGGCGATCCCAGCGGCACGTTGCGCATCACCGCGCCGCTGACGTTCGGTTCGGAAGTGCTGGCCCCGGCCCTTGCCGGGTTCTCGCTACGCTTTCCCGAGGTCAAACTTGATCTGGTGCTGACCAACCAGCGTCTGGACATGATCGACAATGGTTTCGATATCGCCATACGCTTGGGAAACATCCCGCAATCCTCGCCACTGATTGCGCGCCCCATGCAGGACTACACCCTGACCATCTGCGCTGCGCCGAGTTATCTGGCTCGCCATGGAGCGCCTGCGCACCCCGGAGACCTTGGTGCGCACAATTGCCTGGCGTTCTCCTACCCGGCAGGAGACGAGTGGCGCACGGCTGGCACCCAATGGCGTATGACCGGCCCCGAAGGTGAAGTGCTGGTGGATGTCGACGGCTCGATGGTTGCCAACACCTCTGCCGGTCTTTATCAGGCTGCGTGTGCTGGAATGGGTGTAGTGATGCTACCGGATGCGCTGGTTCAGCGAGACTTGCAGGAAGGCCGGCTGGTTGCGCTGCTGCCGGGCTATCACTTGCCCAGACGACCGATGAACCTGCTGTATGTGCAGGATCGTTATCGGCTGCCTAAAGTGAGAAGTTTTGTGGAGTACGCGATGGGGCTCTGGGGGCGGTAAGCACTTACCGCCCAAATGTCATCGAACCGACGCCGGTGCGCGCGTTGCTGCCCGCACCGGAGTTTGCCGGTCAGACCTTGAATCGGCTGACCATGCTCTGCAGATGCACACCCAGGCGCGCCAGCTCGACGCTGGACGCCGCGGTCTCTTCACTGGCGGACGCCGTTTGCTCGGAAATGTCGCGCACGTTCAGAACGCTGCGGTTGATCTCTTCGGCAACCGCACTCTGCTCTTCGGCAGCAGCGGCAATCTGGTGGTTCATCGTCTCGATGGTCGAGATCGCCTGGGTCATGTTATTGATGGAAACGCCAGCATTGCGCGTCAGCTCGACACTGTTTTCAGTCAGAGCCTGGCTGTTGTCGAGAATCGTAGCCACTTGCGATGTACGGCTGTGCAGGCCACTGATCAACGCAGCAATTTCTTCCGTCGATGTCTGCGTGCGCTGGGCCAGGCTTCTTACTTCGTCAGCCACCACCGCGAAGCCTCGTCCGGCTTCGCCTGCACGCGCCGCTTCGATGGCAGCATTGAGCGCCAACAGATTGGTTTGCTCGGCAACGGCCTTGATCACGTCCAGCACGCCGCCAATCTTGTTGCTTTCGCTCTTGAGCTCGTCCATTGCAGATTTGGAGTGTTTGACTTCAGTCGCGAGCTTCTCGATCTGGGCAACCGCCTTGGAAACCACACCTTCGCCATCGCGGGCTTCCTTCGAAGCATTAACCGCCGCATGGGAAGCCTGCTCTGCGTTGCGTGCGACCTCCTGAACAGTCGCAGACATTTCGTGCATTGCAGTGGCAACCTGATCCGTTTCGCTCTTCTGACTGTTCACCCCGGCACTGGTCTGCTCAGTGACAGCCGACAACTGTTCGGCTGCGCTGGCGATTTGTGTCACACCATCGCGCAGGCCGCCAATCAGCTCGCGCAGGTTGCTGGTCATGCGCAGCATGCTGCCTTGCAACAAGCCCAGTTCATCCTTGCGCGTGACCGGCTGGTTGTACGTCAAATCGCCATCCGCTACACGCTCGGCCAGCTTCAGTGTGTCAAGCAACGGGCCGACGATAAGACGAGTGATAACCCAGGCCGCCAAAGCGCTCATGATCAACGCTGCAATCAGCCAGACAGACAGAAGGGTCTTGGCCTCGCCCACGTCTTCTATTCTCAGACTGACCTGATTGGCTGACAGCTTGTCGGCAGAATCAAACAGAATGGCGATAGTTTTATTGATCCCTGCCTGTGCCTGATCGATCTTGTCCTGCGCCGCAGTGAACTGATTCAACGTGTTCTGATAGCCGAGCAGAGCGTCCACAAGGTACTTGATCGTCGCTGACTGGCTATCGAAGCCTTTCAGATTTTTAACAAAATTAATAACCGTGTTCATCGACGTTTCAGCCGGTGCCCGGTTCTCGGTTTTCAGGGAATAGGTGTAACCACGCAAGTCGAAGCGCATTTTCTGAAACAACGTCATCGCCTGAATAATGTCGTCACGCTGCGAGGCGCTGCCGTCATCTGATCGGGCAATGGCGTTCAGTTTCTGCAAATCGTCAGCGGCTGCGTCAGCGTACTGGCCAAACACTGACCGGGTCGCCTCGCGGGCGGCAGTGGCCTGCATCAGATTATCGTAGTGGACACGATAATCCTTCATCGCTTCAGCAGAAGCATTTACCAGCGGGGTGTTCAGCGGAGAGTCGAAAACTTTCTGCGCATACTTCACATGATTTTCGAGACTATCGATAGCTTTCAGCCAGTTGCTGGCGCGCTCGGCATCGTAGTTGAGCGCATAAGCCAGGCGGGCTATACGGACATCACGGGTCAGCGTGCTCAGCTTGCCGATATCGGCAATCCTCTCGCTTCGTTCGCTCAGCGAACTGATCCCCGTCCAGCCTGTGAGTGCAATCAACACGGTCAGCACAATGACCAAGGCAAACCCGAGCACAAGCTTGGACCTTACAGAAATATTGTTCAGCATAGCGTTCACCGTAAATTGCTCTTGTCTGGTCATTGTGGGGGTTATAAGCGGCTTGTCCTTGCCATTTATACAACCCACAGTTGTCGGCGGGGCAGCTTCAAACTTTAAAAGTTGACGTCAAAATTCATGCTCGAAAATAAACATCGACTCGTCGAATAACCCGTATGGCCTTTCACGCCAGTCGGTTAGCATGGGCCGCTGTACCTACACATCGAGTATTTCGGAGAATTGCATGAGTCTGGAGTTGACAGCTTCTCGAGACGGCCTGACCACAGAGGAACGTTCTGCGATTGCCGAAATAGAGGCAACGACCAACATTTTAAGGCTGGTCACCCGACTGACAGGCATGCGCTTTGCCGGTATCGCAAAGTTCACCGACGCGGATTGGATCGCCTGTTCTGTATACGACCCGACTGACCTGGGCATCGACGATGGGGACGTGTTCAAACTGGAGACCACGCTGTGCAGTGAGTTTTGCGTCACCCCCGAAGCGTTGTTCGTACCGCAGATCAGCAAAAACGGCCGCTACGCGAACCGGCCGGTGGTAAAGCGCTAAGCCATCGAGAGTTATGCAGGCGTGCCGGTCCATCTTCCGAACGGACAGTTGTACGGCGCGCTATGTGCGCTCGACTCCGACGTGACGTTGTTTGACGACCCCGATCTGGCGGAAACACTGACTCTGTTTGCCAGATTGATCGGCTGTATTTTCTTCGCCAACATCAGCGAAACAGACTGATGTAGCTGCCGCTTGATGCGAGTGAAAAACACGTTTCATGCGGACGAAGCGTTGGTTTTGCAGGAAAGGATGAAGTCGCTCGACTGAAAAATCTCTTCGCCCTGTGTGAAGTTTCCGAGAAGACTTCAGTTGCTTGCGCGGGCTGTATCGAGGATTTAAGGTGCGCCGTCGCTGCAAAATCAGCGGCCGGATTTAGCGATCCGAATCTCTATTCTCGACATCGCGTTTCATGCTCAACATGAACATCGCGTTATGGCGGCTGTGCGTCGGAGACCTTCGGGTCTGCCGGTGTGCGAAAGATTAGAGACCGGTTCGCTAACCTTCGCACAGCTGCCACCTTCTCGTTTAGCGACGTGATTGGGGCTCTATGTTCGCTATGGAGCGTTTAATCAATGGATCTCCCATTCCCCCTTCTTCCCTGCACCGAAAACCACGAGCCCACCCTATTCCTGCGCCACCGTCGCATGTTGCGTGCTGTTGTCATGCACGCAGAAGCCTGGTTCCCGCTGGAGGACATCGCCCGCCTGATGGGCAAGCGTCTGGACGAGCGCAACACCCGCAAGCTCGACGCCGATCAGCGCCGCACCGCATGGTTGTTGACCCACGGCGAATGGCAAAAATGCCTGCTGATCAGCGAGTCTGCGGTATTCGCCCTGTTGATTCACCATTACATCCCGGAAAACCGCGCCCTGCGACGCTGGCTAACGCAAGACGTGCTGCCCGCACTGAGCGCCCGCCCCGTTGATATCAACAACGACGGCCCCACTCACTGCCAAATGCAGTGGCAGGGCACAACCCTGAGTACGCTGCAATGGCGCGGGGATATCTGGGTGAAGTTGCGCGACATGCCGGAAATCGTTCAGGTCCAGACGACCGGCAAGAAAGATGGCTGGCTGAAACGCCTGAAGTTGCTGGGCAAACGGGCTGCTTGAGCGCTTCAAACAGGCTCTGTACAAAAAGTGGCCACGCTGGCCGACTTTTCGTACACAGCCTACGGTTTACTCTACGGTCGCGTACATGGGCACGAGTTCAAGCATGGCGCTACTGAACTGGCTTTCATCAAATTGCGTTCGGTGTCGAGGCGACACAGGTTTGACCGGGCGCTCGCCGTCCAATAACGCCTCGGCAGGCAGATCAATCCCGAAATGAGGAAATGGCTCCTGAGCCACCCAGCCTCCGGCCGCCAGAACCAACAGTAGAAATACGCCCGCGATGGGCTCTTTAGGTCTGCACATTCTCGTTTCTCCAATCCGGCAAAACGATTCAGCTCACAATGAGCAACTCGATATAACAGCCACGGCGTCACCCGTGTGTCGCGCCCGGCAGATCACTCGAAAGGCTCTTCGCCCTGCAACTTGGTGCGGTGCATCATTCGCCCGCACGCGGGGTCGTAAGCTTCCGCACGGTGCATGGTGCCGGCGTTGTCCCATATCACCAGATCACCTGCCTGCCACGCATGGCTATAACTGAACGCCTCGGCTGTAGCCCACTCGCGAAGGCCGACCAGAATCTGCGCGCTTTGCGCCAGGCTGCTGCCAACGACCTGCTGCGCAGTGCATCCCAGAATCAGCGACTTACGACCGGACCGGTGCCTCCAGACCAGCGGCAACTCCTTCTCGCCGATAGCCTGCATGGCCTTGAGCATCGCAAGGCCAGGCTCGGGATTGTAATAGAGTAACGATGCCCATGGCGCGTGAATTACTCGTAAGCGTTCGTAATGTTGTTTATCAGCGCTCGATAACGCCTCGTAAGCCGCATAGGTATTACAGAAACCGGTATTGCCTCCCCAACTGGCGGGCACCTTGCAAGACAGCAACGACGCCAGAATGGGCACATCGCTGCTCGTACCGTCGATATGCCAGTAGAGCGAGCCCTTGAGAAACTCAGCGCCTGCCGGGTTCTCTTTGACATCAAGGCTGATCTTGGTGATGTTCTGGCCATCACTGGCTTCCGGACAGAAAGTGCCCAGCGTACGGGTGAAAGCGATCTGCTCTGCATCGGAAAAATTAATCTGCGGAAACACCAGCACACCTCGCTGCTCCAACAGTTCCCGGATTTCCCCGGCGAATTGACCCGACAGCAGCTCCTGCTTGCTGTTGAAAATACGCGTACCAATACCTGGCTTGATGGGCTCCTGGGACAGCTGAACGAGCGAAGTGGCTAACATGATGCGACCCTCTTCATAAGTGAACACAACGGTACACTTATGGAAAAATCTGCGCAACCTCTTATTGAGCCGACTGGCCGCACACCTTGCCTGCGCCTTACACTGGCCAGCCACTGACCGTTCAAGGAATGAATCAACGTGCACGCCCCTGCCCCGCAAATCCTCATTCAGCGCATGGCCGAAATCCACCTTGAAGGCGTTACTGCGCTCTACAACGAGCCTGCAGTCTGTCGTCAGGTGCTGCAAATGCCTTATCAATCCATCGAAGTGTGGCGCAAACGCCTGGCAGCCAGCACAGAGCGACATGTGAAGCTGGTCGCGCTGAGTGGCGGCGAAGTGATCGGCAGCCTCGGCCTGGAACAATATTCGCGCAGCCGACAAAGCCATGTCGGCGCTATAGGCATGGGCGTCGCGTCGGCCTGGCACGGCAAAGGCATCGGCTCGAAACTGCTGGCGGCAGCGCTGGACATCGCAGACAACTGGATGAACCTGCACCGGGTAGAACTGACCGTGTTTGCCGACAATGAGGCAGCAAAAGGCCTTTATCGCAAGTACGGTTTTGAACTGGAAGGACGCCTGCGCAACTACGCCGTGCGCGATGGCGTATTCGTCGATGCCTTGAGCATGGCGCGGCTGAGGTGAGCGGTGCTCCTGAAGCTACCGCTTGAGCGATAGCCGAAAGCATGCAAGGATCAGCCATGAATCAAGTCCTTAAAAGTAACCGACATCACCCTCACGGCCCCACCTCAGGTGCCGCGGTTGCTTGCGCTCATCGATTGGCCAGACATAGATCCACGTTCTGACCCATCAGTGAAACAAACCAAGGCGCCCACGGCGCCTTTTTTATTGCCTATTACTTTGAAAACAACCACCTGAAAACAACGGAGATCACCACCATGACCATGCTACGCGGAACCCGCATCGTGACCGGAACAGAAGCCGCAACCCTGCGTGAGACAGAAAGCCGTTTCCGGAGCTATCTTCATCGAAGCGGGTGCTGAAGAAGCGATAGTCCCCGCGTTATGGGGTGAGGACACTTTTATCGAAAAAGCCGGCGGCAGCGAGATCATCAGCCAGATGTGGGCATTCAACGACAAGGCCGGACGCGCCTGTTGCCTGATCCCGGAAGCAACGGCCCTGTTCCAGGAGCGCAGTGAAGCCCTGCTCAACGGGCGACGCGAAGCAGTGTTTTTCTATGTCGCACGTTGTTATCGCTACGAGCGACCGCAAGCCGGACGCTACCGTGAGTTCACCCAGTTGGGGCTGGAAATTCTCGGCCCGTCACCGCAGCAAGCCTTGCAACGCAGCCAGACCATCTGCACAGGCTTTCTGGACTCGCTGGGGCTGGACTATGAACTCAATACCGCCGTCAAACGCGGCCTGAGTTACTACCTGAACGGCAACGGCTTCGAGGTACGCTGCTCACGCCTGGGCGCACAGCAACAGGTGGTCGGCGGCGGAGCCTACAGGGAAGGTGCCGGGTTTGGCATCGGGCTGGAGCGGCTGGTGTTGGCGCTTGAGCGTAATTAATCCCGCTTGGCCAGGAGCGCCTTTGCAAGGAGGCGCTTCTCTACTCTGCTACACGTATTTAGCGTACTTCAAACCAACGAGGATGAAGTTTCGGAAAATGCTCTTTCAGCCAAGCGACGAATGCCTGCACCTGCGGCGCAAGGTGTGTACGGCTCGGGTACAGTACAGAAACCGGGCGCGGCAACGGGCGAAACGCTTCAAGCACTTCGACCAACTCTCCGCTGGCCAGAAACGACTCAACGGTAATGCCCGGAGCCTGAAGAATACCGAACCCGGCAAGGCCGCACTGCACATAGGCGTTGGACTCGTTGACAGTAATGCCACCACGCGGCGGAACAGGAAAGTCGTCGCCATTCAACGAGAAATGCCAGGGTAACGGCCGATTGCTCTGACCAGACAGAAAGCTGACCCCGCAATGACCTGCCAGCTCGTCCAGCGTTTCCGGCGTGCCGAAGGCTTGCAGGTAGGACGGCGCAGCGCAGGTGACCATCGTGGCCCTGCCTATTTCCCTGACCACCAGACTTGAATCGGGCAGCTCCCCGATGCGCAGCGCGCAGTCGATGCCTTCTGCGACCAGGTCCACCGTGCGGTCCGTTACTCCCAGCGCCAGCTCGATTTCGGGGAATGCCTGGGTAAACCCTTTCAGGCTCTCCATGAAACTACGCTGGCTGAACGCTGCCGGGATATCAATCCGAAGCCGCCCCCGCAGGGTCGAGCCGTTTCGGTCGAACATGGAGGTGGTTTCGGCAAGATCAGCCAGATTGTTCTTCACGCGCTCGTAAAAACGCTGACCTTCCGCAGTGAGTTTTACGCTGCGGGTCGTACGTTGAAACAGCCGGACATCCAGCGACGCTTCAAGGTCCTGAATGATCCGGGTCACATGGGGACGCCCTATCTGCGTGGCCTCCGCCACTTTAGTAAAACTGCCCAGCTCGGCAAGTTTCGCGAACACCTGCATTGACTGTAAAAGGTCCACCGACGAATCCCTCTGAACAAATACCGAGCCATTGTTGCCTGGCAGGATAACAATCCTGTCGATTTGCGCCCATTTATCTGCACCAGCGTTTTACCAACAATGACTTCAGCGCCCACAAGGCAACCGCCTCTGTGAGCCCAAACATGATTGCTGGAGACATTGAATGAAAGCGTGGCTGTTAAAAGATTTCGGGCTCGACAATCTGGTGCTCGGAGAAGCTGAAACGCCGGTTCCCAAAGCAGGTGAACTGCTGGTGAAAGTCGGTGCGGTATCCCTCAACTTTCGCGACAAGGCCATCGTCGACGGTATCTACGAACCGCATCGCGTACCCAAGCCATTGATTCCGGTCAGCGATGCAGCCGGTACTGTCGTGGCGGTAGGCGAAGGCGTCAGTCGCTTTTCAGTAGGCGATCGCGTGAACTCGCACCTCTACTCGCGCTGGATCGACGGCCCACCAGGCCCGGACGAACCGGATTATTGCTTCGGTTCGCCGTTGCCGGGTGGCCTTTCTGAATACATGATCATCCATGAAGACAGTGCCGTACGTGCACCGGATGCCATGTCGGATGAAGAAGCCGCCACATTGCCGATTGCCGCACTCACGGCCTGGTACGCACTGGTTGACTTCGGTCAGATAGAAGCCGGGCAAACTGTCCTTGTACAGGGCTCAGGCGGCGTATCGATCTTCGCTGTGCAGATCGCGACAGCCCTGGGTGCCAAGGTCATCGCGACTTCCAGCAAGGACGATAATCTGCAAGCGGTGAAGAAGCTGGGCGCTGTCGCCGGAGTGAACTATCGAACCCATCCCGAGTGGGCAGACGAAGTACTGAGACTCACTGACGGCAAGGGTGTGGACCTGTTACTGGACGTAGCCGGTGGCGACGGCATCAATCAGTCGGTTGCGGCCACCAAAGCGGGCGGGCGCATCGCGCAGATCGGTTTTCTGACCGGCCAGACTTCGGCGCTGAACCTGATGCCGATGATCTTCCGCCAGACTACCTTTCGCGGTATCGCCGTAGCACCTCGCTCGTCGTTTGACCGGATGAACGCCTTCCTCAACGAGCACAAGATTCGTCCGGTAATCGATCACGTCTACCCGTTCGAGCAGGCTCTCGAGGCATACGAGCACTTGGCCAGAGGCGCGTTTGGCAAGGTGGTAATCAAGGTTGATCAGGCCTGACACGGTATTGAGGTTGCGACGCGCGGATACTTCCTGAGCGTCGCACGCCACAGTCCCCCATCAACCATTCGAACTCAAAGGGTTACACTGCCTCCCTACCCCGCTCCTGACCCGAGGCCCCTGATGAAAGTTGGCGTGATTTCCGACACCCACGGACTGCTTCGTCCTGAAGCCATTACGGCGCTTGAGGGCTGCGAAGCCATCCTCCATGCCGGTGACATCGGCAGCCAGGACATCGTCGAGCAACTCGGCGCCATCGCCCCGCTACATATCGTGCGCGGCAACAACGACCAGGACGCCGAGTGGGCAAAAAACATCGCCGATCACCTGCGCTTCGACATCGAAGGCTGGCAAACCCTGCTGGTTCACGACATCGCCGATGTTCCGGCGCTACTGGATGACAGCGTGAAAATGGTCGTTACCGGCCATTCACATAAACCCCTCATCGATTGGCGCGGCGACACGCTGTATCTGAACCCGGGCAGCGCCGGGCGGCGGCGTTTCAAGTTGCCGGTGACGCTGGCGTTGCTTGAGGTGGGCGCGGATTCGATGGAGCCGACGCTGGTGCAGTTGGTTGACTGACAATTCAGATAGGCATCAAGTGTGAGAGCCCATCTGAATATCATCACAACTGAGCAGGCATACGAAAATCGCGTAATGCACTCATATCAAAAGGATTCGGCGCACGCTGGCTCGACAACAGGTAGTTGGCCCGCATGCCTCCGACATCGGCCTTGAGCACAAGTACATCACGGCCCTTCAGGGGCTCGGTCTGCATCAGGTCAAAGAGGCGGAACAGCGACCATGGGCCGCTATTCTTTTCGATGCCCAGCGGTCGGCCGACCATGCCTTCCATCACCAGACTTGTACGTCCATCCTCAGTATCAGCGGGCCACCTGAATAACATCGGTACGATGGGGCCGTGACGATACTCAAGTGACTGATCACCCAAACGGAACTGAGCGCGGCGTACAGCAGGGTCGAGGGTGTGAGGTTCTAGAGTGAATTGCACCTGCGGTTCCTGCGTGCGGTGAGCAAAGAAGCTACTGCGGATTTTATAAACACCCGCCATCTGATCCAGATAAGCGCGACTCATCGGCAGACTATAGCCGTCAATCGTGCGCAGTCGATAACGACCAGGATCGCCACTGACGAAGGGCTTCAGGTAGCTATCGAAGAAGCGCTCGGCTATGCCCTGCGCGCCGAAGAACTCGCGAAAATCATTAAGCGCTACATCACTGCTGCTGTGCGCATGGAATGGATAGCGTTTGGCGAGAGACTGTTCATAGAAACTGTAAAGCTCTGCCTTGTAGCGTTGGTTGAGGTAATGGTGAGACTGATACAGCACAAAGCTCCAGGTATCTTCAGCCAACGCGCTCAACCAGCCGCCCAGAGGCTGGGGTAACACAGTCGCGGCATTACGCAGATTGCTCAAGGCGTCTCGCTGTCCAGACATTCGTCCCTTTGCCATCTCGTAGGCCGCCAGTCCAGGCTGACCGGAGCGACCCAATGCGGCCATTTGCATCTGCAATTCATTAATGGCGTTCAATGCTGTAATCAGATCGGCGGCAGGACCATTCTCGTCATCCAGCAAGCGGTGCAAAGGATCGAAGCGACGCTGCAATGATTGCTTCGCCATTGTGGGCAGGCTATCGGTAACGGTCTGCTGCAACGTATCGCCAATCGCAGCAACCTGGGTGAGCGCCACAGGGCCCGGTGCAATCTTTTCAGCCTCGGCTTTCATAGCTCCGAGACTGTCTGCAAGGACGGGGAAAAGTGTGTTGTCACGCACCTCGACCAGCAACTGCAGCAAAGGCGAATGCGCTGCCGTCAGCCCGGCCAGTTGCACGGCAGCCTGGCTGGCTCCTTCAAAGGGCTGCAGTGAAACCCGACCGATCGCTTCGGCCCAATGATCGGCGTAATCACGAAAGTACAATTTTTCCAGTTCGACCATCAATGCTCGCAACTGATGTGCGTTGTACTGTTCACTTTCACCCAGGACCCAGTTGTCACGCATGATTTCAGTTACCACGGCTGTACCACGGGTAACGAAATACTGCTCGTAGCCCTGGCGTGTATAGAACCCGGGAATCCGATAGTCAGTACCAGCCAAATGCTTTGCCTGAGGGCCGGTGTTGTGGCCAAGGCTGTAGTCCGGAAGTACACGCGCTTTTTCACGCAATACCCGATAAACCACGTTGGCGAAGGATTCGTTACGCAGCACCTGCCGAGCCTGCGCCACTAATGCGTCGTTTAGCGGATAGGCAAAAGACTGTTCGAGCAAACGCCCAAAATGCTGATTCAACTCGTGCTGAGCCTGTGCATGCCCGACATAACGAATTGACCAGTCGGTCGCCACTCGCTCCTTCAGCGCAGAAGGTATCCGGTGTTCACGCTGAACCAGCATCAGATAGGCGCGCAAGTTGTCCAGTAACTGCTCGCGATCCTGCAGGCTGGCCATTATGCGGGCTTCAAACATCCGCACCACTCGTGGCAGCAACTGGCCCTGCAACTGGGCATGATAAGCGCGCAAAAGCACATCATTTGCAGGCTCGCCCTGATAAAGACCGTTGCGCTCATACAGAGTGACATCGCTGTTGTCCGGAAATACCTGAGCGGCCTGATAAAGGGTGTTCAGGCTATCAAGGACTGTCAGTAGATCATCCTCGGCGGTGAGCGATGAACGTTGTTGCGCCCACTGCTCACCCAGAATACGAAGCCGTTCCAGCCGGTCGTGGTTAGCACTGAAACCGGTCGCCCATAGCACACCAAACCCAGACAAAAACAATAGCGCAGCGCAATACACTGCCCTCTGACGCCAAAGAATCTTTCCGCGTGCTTCCTTGTTGAGCACAGCGAGATCGGACTCAGGGAAAATCACATGTCGCAACAGATCATGAATGAACCGTGCTTTTCCAGGTTGTGGAACCTGTAATCCGGTACCAACCTCCCCATCAGCTCTTTGGGAGCTCTGAGCAAGTTGCGGCGCACGGGTCAGATAGAACCCACGAAGGTGACTGGCGCGCTGATAGCGATTTCCGGAGAACGCGAGTTCGACAAAAACACCCAGTCTGTGTGCGATACCTCCAAGCAAGTTGGGGAATTCAAGCATTTTGCCGCGGCGCTGGCTGTCTCGTTCCTGATGAATGCGGGTGATGACCTGGCTGCCAAGCCGTTGCAGCAACGTTTCAAACTCCTGAATGAGAACACCGCTATCAGTGCCACTCTGACCGTTTTGAAATGTGCCCCCAAGGACCTGCTCACTCTCCTCGCGAGACAGTTGATCAAAAAAATCATCGAAACCTGCTATCGAATCGGCCTTGGTCAGTATCAGATAAACCGGTACATCAACATGCAGCTGCTGAAAAACTTCGTCCAGGCGCGCGCGCACATCTTCAGCCAGTTTCTCCAGACGCTTGTCACGCTCGTCAACCAAAATGTCCACTGGCAATGTCACCAGCACACCGCTGAGCGGCTGTACGCGGTGACGGCCCCGTAACAACCCCAGAAGGGTCATCCAGGCGCTGCCGTCGACCTCGGGTACAGGCTGGTCAAGATAGCGGCCCGATGTATCCAGCAAAATAGCCTGCTCGGTAAAATACCAGCCACAACTGCTGGTGCTGCTCGTGTCGTGCGTCAGTTTGCGCCCGACCCTGTCGAGGGGAAAGTCGAGTCCGGAAAAATCCAGCAGGCTGGTCTTGCCGCTGCCCTGCGGGCCGATCAGTGCATACCACGGCAGCTCGACTCGACCCCGGGCACCCAATTCGCCATACAGCGCAGAATCCTTGAGCACGCGCAGGGCATCCTTGAAACGACTGACAAGCTCCAGGTGCTCTTTTTCCACGGCGACAGACTTACGCAGAAGTTCGTGACCTGCATGGCTGTCTTGCGCCTGTTTTTTCTGCAAACCAATGCGCCAGTTGTTGAAGACAATCCCGAGGCCCCAGACCAGAAACAACACACTGATCGATACGAGACGCGCAATGGGGCTATCCCAAAACCTGTTATCCGCCACCGCCAGCAGTGGCCCGAACATCCAGATACATGCAGCCAGCACAAGCACCAACAGCAGCGACCAGGCCCAGGTACTGCACAGCAGCGCGATGAATTTTTTGAGCAGGGTTTTCATTGCATTTCTCATTTCAAGATCGGAGCTCAAGCGCTGCCAGATACGCTGGCTGATAGGATTTGAGTACGACCTCACGCTGCTCGCCGAGTACCCAGGTAAATCCGCAATACAGCACAGCCAGGCTGATAACGGTGAACAGCACGACCAGCCATACCGGTACGACACGCAGCCGTTCAGAAGCCCTGGACTGTGCGCCCTGCCAGCGAGGTGAAAGAGTTCGGGACACGTCGCCTCTCACATGCCTTATCTGCCGATAAAGGCTGTCGCGGATGTCTTCCAGTTCATGGCCATTAAGGCGGTGCGAGCGGTATTTCCCCTCGAACCCGAGCGCCAGACACAGGTACATCAGCTCGAGCATGGGCAGATGCTTGAACGGACTGGCAGAAAGCTTTTCGAGGAGTTGAAAGAATTTTTCGCCGCCAAATGTCTCCTTGTGAAAACGGCTCAGCAGACTGATCTTCGACCAGTCACTCTTGCTGCCCCAGGGCGTGTTCAACACAGCTTCATCCACGACCGTACACAGCACATAGCGCGCAGCCAACAGCTGATCATTTTCTATAGCGTTTCGCCGACCCTCGGCCTCGAACAGCTTGATCTGGTCCGACAGCTGTACGTTCAGCAGCGCAATATCGCCAAAGTCTTCGGCTGCAGACAGCCTGGACACCTGAGCCAGCAATTCGCTCGCAGCAGCGACCAGCGGATTGACATGGATACTGACCCGCTTTTCGGCTACCTGCCGGGTGTTGTTGATCAACCGTTCCTGCAGACCTTCGAAAAGATTCGCATCGTGGGGACTCGTGAACATGTCATCACCCGGCCAGACATTGTCCCGACCATAGGTAACGGCATGGTCTTCGCGACTGCTTTGCATATCCATCACTCTGCTCAATTTCTGATCGCCCAGAACTGCAACTCAAGCCCCGGAAATTCACCTGATACATGGAAAGCAAATCCCCCTGACTTATCGATTCCGCTTTGGTCCCGGTCATCGATATCGAGAATGAAATAGGCTTTTGCAGCGTGAAACGGTATTTGCCGCGGAGCCACAGGCAGCGGCCTGAGCCGCATACCCGGCAGGTGCAGACTCACCAGTTCGCGAATACTTTCCACAGAGCCCACTTTGAGGTGCGAAGGCAGTCGCCCACGCAGCTCTTCGGTATCGCAATCAGCACGAGCGGCAATGACAAATGAGGCATCCCCCAGCAACTCACGATCCACCCGAGGCGAGACCAGAACGCCGTACTGCCTGGGCTGCAACTCAAGCTCCTGCGCGTGCTGCTCGAGAACCATCGACAGCATTTGTCGTATGGCAAACATTAAACGTTTGAACGTTGCGCCCTGATCACTGTGCTGATAGCTGCCCTCCAGTCGAGGACGTCTGCTTTCATCGCCGAACGTCGACAACTCGCCAAAAAGAGATAACAGCGCCCGATACAGTTCTTCGGGGTGCACCTGCCGGGTAGTGAGATAGTGTTGAAGTACCAACGCGTTGCGATTAATCAGTTGCAACATCATGAAATCGCCCGTCTCTGCACCACGCGCCTGGCCGTATGTACCGATGCGCTCGGCGATGATGTCGCCTCGATGCTGCAGCAGACCTACAACTTCCTTGAGGCACGACATCAAGTAGCGTGAACCACTGGCGTTGATGAAGGCCGGTGAAAAACCGGTGTCCAGCGTTATTGCCTTGTCAGGGCTGCAGATAAGAATATGCCCCAACTTGAGCAAGGTGTAGGCGTGCTCTCCGCGAGGTTCTCCCACTAACAGACGAAATTCCGGGCGCGCGCATAACACCGAAGTGGAACAGTCTGCTCCGGCGTTCGAATCCAAAACATCCGTTGCGTAGGCTGTAAAGCGTGCGATCACCTCCGGCTGTTCGTGGCTGCGTGTCTCAATGCAATTACCCGCCATTGTCGGCAGCGCTATGTACACTGGCATGTTTGAAGTGTTTGCAGGAATATCCAGCGCCAATGGACTGTTACGGTCGCGTATGTCGAACACGCTACCGTCCGGCAGGATACCCGAGGCCTGAGCAAGTACGATCTGTCCCGAGCCCAAAAAATGCGGATCAATTTCAAGGGCTGTGAACCCCCAGTTGTAGGCGCCCGCCAACTGAGTGCGAACCCGCAATTGATGGTCGTAGTAACGATCGTTATGTTGAAAGTGCTGCGGCCGCAGCAACATGCCTTCCTGCCAGATAACCTTGTGCGCGTTCATGTCGGATTTCCTGTGCCTGTCTGGCTATCTGCCCGTTGAAGGCCGGATTCACCCAGTACGAAAACGGCTCGATTCTGCTGTTTGGGGTGAACCTTGATCACGTGACGCCATTGGGTTTCCGGCAAATTTCGATAGGCAGCCAGTACACCGATGTAACGACTGCCTTGATCCAGTTTCAGCTTCAGTTCAATACTCTCGCCTGGACGAAGTTCAAACTCTTCGCTTGCAATCAGGTCTTGCCCGAGTGCCTGAACAGTCCGTTGGTAAAGCGAAAAGAAATCCATATTCTCGAAGGTCACCGGACGCCTGAGTTCCAGGACCTTGAGAACAATCGGCGAGGGCCTGCCATTGACATCAGGGTTAAGCTGATTGTCTGCATTCAGTCGAATATCCATACGGGTTTGCGTTGAGTACGGAGAGAGAGCTGAACAACCGTTGAGCATGAGTAGCAGCAGTAACAACAGTGACCGTTTGACTCGGCTAACGTGAAGATTCATTGAATTCAGCCCTGTAAATCCTGATGGAGGCAGCGATACAACCGAACGGCGGCTCATGACAGCTCACGCCCATAGAATGCGCTGACACGGGGGTGGGCAATGTCCAGGAGCCCCACACTCGATTCGTCTACTACTTCGTTTCGGCTGGTGGGTTCAGGGCTGCCCAAAGCCCGGTATTGATCATCGCTGAACTTGAAATGGCCAGTGCACCCTCCAAGGCAAATCATCGCAGCGAGCACAAAAGGCGCAGAGCGCCGACAATGAACGTTCATTGGAAAAAGGTCCCAGATAATGAGTTAGGCAATCGTGGTGATTCAGCAGTTAATCAGGCCGTCCGTGAGCAGCACCGATCTTCAAATGCGCCAGGCGATAAAGCAGCGTGCGTCGTGACACCCCGAGAGTGCGTGCTGCACGACTCCGGTTGCCGTTACAATCGCGCAAACACTCAAGCAGTACGTCGCGTTCGAACTGTTCGATGCGCTCACGTAGCGAAAGGCAAGTCGGATTGCTTATCGGGTTGGCGGGGATGGGAAAGTGTTCCGGTTTCAACTCACCGTCTTCGCATAACAACACTGCCCGCTCGACGAACCCCTTCAACTGTCGAACGTTGCCCGGAAAGGCGTATCCCGATAAAGCAGTCACGGCAGCCCGCGACCATTGCACCGGATCTCGTTGTGAGTGCTGACATGCCTTATCGGAAAAATGCCGGGCCAATATTTCTATATCACCCACGCGTTGACGTAACGGAGGAAGCTCAATGGGAAACTGTGCCAGACGGTAGTAAAGGTCTTCACGAAAACGCCCTTCTGCAATGAGCGTTGGCAAATCGCGATGAGTAGCGGCAATGATTCGCACATCGACCTTGCGAACCTTGTTGGCGCCCAGCGGCCGAATCTCTCCTTCCTGTAACACTCGCAGTAGCTTTGCTTGCAGCAGCATCGGCATATCGCCAATTTCGTCGAGTAGAAGCGTGCCGCCATGAGCAACATCGAACAGACCAGGTCGATCACGATCAGCGCCGGTAAACGCCCCTTTGCAATAGCCAAACAGCTCGCTTTCCAAAAGAGCTTCGGGAAACGCAGCGCAATTCTGTACAACAAATGCGTTGGAACGGCGAGGTCCGTACTCGTGGATAGCACGAGACACGACCTCCTTACCCGTTCCGGTCTCGCCAGTAAGCAATACAGTGCAGGTGCTGTCGAGAATCTTGCCCAGAAGATGGGTTGTTCGGCCCAGGGCAGCGCTACGTCCTGTAAGCCCATAGTTATTCGAATTCACAGACAACTCCGCCTGAGCTGTCCAGCGTCGCATGAACCCTGCATAAGGCTTTACCGCTGCTCATGGCGCTGAGCAAACGGTCCGCTATCAACGGGGTCAGGGAGGACTCGAGTAACTGATCGATCAGTCGGGCGCCGCTGTGGCTTTGTGTGCAATGCTCCAGCAGATGACAAACCAGACTCTGCGAGTAGCTGAAGGTGAGGCCACGGGATTCAAGTCTCTCTCCAAGGCGACTCAGCTTTAGTTCGACCAGTTCACGAAGCGCTACACCCGTGATGGGGTAGTAAGGCACAACGCGCATTCTGGCCAGCAATGCCGGTTTGAAATGTGCGCTGAGTACTGGCTCTAGCCGCATCGCCAGCTGTTTGGCATCCGGGAGCGTGCTCTCGTGGCAGTTGGCATGGATCACCTCGGCGCCGAGGTTGGAGGTCATCAGAATGAGTGTGTTGCGAAAATTGATTTCCCGGCCCTCTCCGTCGTTGGCTACGCCTTTATCGAAGATCTGATAGAACAGATTCAGTACATCCGGGTCCGCCTTCTCCACCTCATCAAGTAGAATCACCGAGTAAGGCTTCTGTCGAACAGCGTCAGTCAACATGCCTCCCTCGCCATAACCGACGTAGCCCGGCGGTGCGCCGATCAAACGGGAAACGGTGTGTTTCTCCTGAAATTCGGACATGTTGATCGTCGTGAGAAAACGCTCGCCGCCATACAGCAGGTCAGCCAGAACAATAGCTGTTTCGGTTTTGCCGACCCCGCTGGGCCCTACCAGAAGAAATACTCCGGTTGGGGCACCGGGTTTGTTCAAACCGGCAGCCGATGCCCTCACCGATTTCTCGATGGTCTGCATCGCCTGCTCCTGGCCCCTGATGCGCAAACGTAGTTCTGAAGAGAAGCGGTCAATCCGTTCACTGTGTTCCTGAGCCAATCGCGACACCGGAATTCCAGTCCAGGCACTCACCACTTCTGCGATCAGTCTGGGGCACACTTCAAAGCTCACCAGACGCTCATTCACTTGCGTATCGATCAGGGCCTGTCGGACCTCAGTCAACTCGGACTCCAGCGCCTGCGTGTATTGAGAGTCGCTACCCTCGCCTGCCTGCTGTACTTTTCGGTCGGCCAGTTGACTGCGCAGATTAATGAGCCGCTTGACGGCTGCGAGTTGATCAACCCACCTGCACTCAAGCGCATCCGCGTCGCTCTGCATTAGTGACAGGTCAGAAACCAGCGTATTCAGCAAGCTTTCATCAACCGACAACCCGGCATTGGCATCACGCTGTATTGCCTCGAAATGCCTTCGTTGCCGAGCAAGTTCACCTCGCAGATGCTCAAGACGTTCAGGCACGGCAACCAGACCGATTCGCACACGAGCACACGCTGTATCGAGCAGGTCAACTGCCTTATCCGGCAACTGACGCCCGGAAAGGTAGCGGGCCGAAAGCCGGGCAGCGGCAACCACAGCGTCATCGCGCAGATAGACGCCATGACTGCGTTCATATAACGGCGCGAGCCCACGCAGAATGGTGATGGCCTGCCCCACCGTGGGTTCCATTACGCGGACCGGTTGAAAGCGACGTGCAAGCGCCGGATCCTTTTCGAAATATTGTCTGTATTCGGCCCACGTTGTCGCTGCAATGGTACGCAGCTCCCCGCGTGCCAGCGCAGGCTTCAACAGGTTGGCCGCATCCGACCCTCCGGCCTGAACACCGGCCCCGATGAGCGTGTGGGCTTCGTCAATGAACAGAATGACAGGCCTGAGTGAAGACTGGACTTCCTCAATGACCCCCTTCAAACGACGCTCGAACTCACCCTTGATACTGGCGCCCGCCTGGAGCAACCCCATATCCAGCGACAGTAGCTCGACATTCTTCAACAGATCAGGCACTTCACCATGAACGATCCGCAGCGCCAGTCCCTCGACAACTGCGGTTTTGCCGACACCCGCCTCGCCCACCACAATCGGATTGTTCTTGCGTCGACGAGCCAGTATGTCGACCATCTGGCGCAAGCAGTCATCACGACATAGTACGGGATCCAGCAAACCCTCTCGGGCCTGCTGCGTCAGGTTATGAGTGAAACGTGCAAGTAGCGATTCACTTTGATTCAGGGCTGGCTTTGCGACGTCCGGTGATTGCTGGGCAAGGGCGTAATCGCGAAAGCGTTCAATGTTGATCCTGCCCAATAACGGCTGGTATGGACGGTCCGCATAGCGCGAAGGATTGCGCAGCAAGGCAAGAATCAACGCAGCCTGGTCAATGAGGCTTTCGCCCAAATCCAGATTGGAAATCAACAGCGCGTCTTGAAGCCACTGAACAAGCTCGGCAGAGAATACCGGGTTACGGATTGCACTTTGCTCGATCGGCTGGCGAAGGAAGCCTGCAAATTCGTCAGCTGCAACATCGGCCTCCAGCAGCGCACGCGCAAGCATTCCATCAGGCCGTTCCAGTAGGGCAACCAGCAGATCCTCAACCGAAATTTTACTACTGCCTCTGGAAACACAACGTTCGGCGGCCCCCTCAAGCTCGCTGCGTGTAGGGGCATCAAGGGCTCTGACGAGCTGCTGCAGGTCTACATCGATGATGAATAGTCCTTATTAGTCGGTCTGTTGAACGTCACAAGCCCTTGGGCATGCTCGCGCCCGAGCCAACTGGTCCAACCCAGGTGGCAAGTGTTCGATTGGCCAATGCGCAGATCCCTGATATCCGAATTAAGAAGCTCGAGACAAACGTCGTAATCCAGTGGATCGCGCAACGTGAACCGCACAAGTGCGCCCAACGGTTGGTAGCTCCGGCCGGCGGGTAGAAATTCGTGGAAGCGCTCCCAATCAAGCTGTTTTATATGAATGCGAAACTTGCCACTCCGATCTGGAACACGAACACCCAGCACCATATTCCGCCCTGGCTGGTTGTTGGCTTTGCCAAGGCAATTGAGCTGAGCACGACTGATCTCAACCGTTCGCTCAACACATTTTTCGATGAACATCCGGGCATGCTTGAAGTAGTAACGAAGCACCGACTCGATCAACGCGGCAGAATGAGCACGCAGGCTCAAGAGCCCCAGATAGGGCAACAGCCGCTTCCAGTTCAACTCGGTTGTTTCTCGAATGCGCGCGCCATGTAAACCGATCAATGCAAAGAGATGTTCGGAAAAAGGATCGGTTGCGCCACTGGCGAATACCGCGTGATAGCGGTACTTGCGCCAGACAGGCAACATCAGTTTTTGCAGGCGATGATTAAAAATATCCAGGAAATCCCGAGTGGCATTAGGCTTGTCCCGTTCCCCCAACGCCTGCTCGGCATAGAAAGCCGGCAGCGGTGAACCGGACCCGACCAGGCTCATCACGTTGAGGTACAACCGGACATACAGGTCAGTGTGCTCATGAAAAAAATCCAGACGTTCTATGTCGCTACAGGGAAATCCAAGACTGGGATTTGCCCTTAATTCAAGAAAAGCATGCAGTTGCTCATCATCGGCATCCGGGTGAACTTCACGTAAAACCCCGAGGATCAAAGGTATCGCCTGATACACGGAATATTCCCGTATATGCTGACTGAGCGTAGTCAGAGCAGCGGCTGCTGCCCCATGCGTGGCGTCCATTCGTAACCACCTCCCTGAGCGGTTTTTACATGCAGTTCATGGAAAGAATTCAAACTGGCATAAAGCGCAAAGAATTCGTTTAGGACTGACGCAAACAGAAACAGACTGGCTTCGTCTGCAAGCGCGCCAGGGGCAATGAGCAGCTCGGTTTTAATGCCTCGCACCGGCCGGCCATCATGCAAGCGATCAACGTGCTGGTGACGTATCGATTTCAGCCCACTTAACAAATGCTGACTGACCTTCTCCGCTTGCTTGTCGTAATAACGCGGCAAGTCGTAGGTCTCGATAATGACCTTTAAAGCTTCGATACTTGCCAGAGACAGATAATTCAGCGACATGTTACTAATGACGCGCCATAGAAAGTCACGTCCAATCGGCGGCGCATAGCTTTTAGTTGCTGGTGTAATATTTCTGAACCGCAGGAAGTCTGGAGTGCCTTCGCACGGCTTGCATATCCCGCCGGCCCTGATCTGCTGTGGAAGATTATGGTTGGTGCAGGTCAATCCAATCGAGATCGTTTCGTTGTCTCGGTCGCCACGCGTATCGAAACTCAGGTAAGTATCCAGCCCTCCATGCGCTACGGAGTCACGATGACGCACGCTGTAATAAGGGGCGTTGCTCTGCACATCGACGGCCGGATCATGTTCGAAGGACTCAAAGGGCACATAGTTCTGATATCCCCTGCCTCCTGGCTGCCATCCGGTGACGGTATCAACCGAGTAAACCCCGCACTTGCCATGACCGTAGTGCGCAGGAATCAGCAGATACTCATCCTGTCGTGCGTCGGCCAAAATGGGGAGTGCATCCTGTTTGAACAAGTTGACCACGGGTGTGCAATATAATTTTATATGTTCAACCTTCGGCCGAAGATGCAGCATATCCTCGCCATGCACTTCAAAGATCAGCTGAAAGCCACGAGCAACTTTCAATACATCTTCACTCACTGATGCGATGATCTGAAGACCGCCAATATCAGAAAAAAGGAATTTCTCCGGAAAGCAAAAATACTCTTGCAGGTAGCGATAACCGCGAAAAGTGTTCAGCGGATAAGGGATCAATGACTCATCTTCTGCAAAGCCCACTGGCTGTACTTGATCTACAGAAATGCTCAGTTCATATGATTTGCCATCCCCATCCAGAAGCGGCTTGCCCTGTTCATCCAACAGTAATATCTTAACGCTTTTAAGTTTGCGCATGAGGCCAAGATACAGCGCTTGGCTAATAGCGCGATCGCCTGCAAAGTGCAGGCGTAGCCTATTCAGCTCCAGTGCCCCCAGGTGCCCGTCACCTGTCATCTCCAGAGACAACGTCAAAGTCGTCGCCTCCGCGCTGGCCGAGTAGGAAACATTTGCCAACTTCAGTGGAAGAATGTCGGTTGGAAAGCAGGTACGAAATTGACAGACCTGCCCCTTCACGGGCTCACTTTCTACCGGGGTATCGCGCTCGACCCTTATGCCAGGCCCTACAGCCATCAACGGATCGAACTGCAACATGCTCACTGCCGGCATCGGTCGCATATAATTGGGCCATAACAATTGCATAAGCGAATGAGTCAACTCAGGCAGATCATCATCGAGTTTTTGACGCAAACGACCCGTCAGGAAAGCAAACCCTTCAAGCAACCGTTCAACGTCGGGATCCTGACCTGCCTGCCCCAAAAAAGAAGCCAATGCCGGATTCCGATCAGAAAACTGCCGGCCCGACTGACGCAGGGCCATCAGCTCCTCTTGATAGTAATGGTTAAATGACAATGCTCACCTGCCGGATCTTGTTTTATGAATAAATAACGGAGTTTATGTAAAGAAATAGGAAACAACCGATTCGCGAGAATCACTTGGCATAGTCAACTCACCCTTACCCTTCCGGCTTCGCTGACAGTTGCGGAAAACCGAACAGCCTTTTTAATGCCGTCAGCTTTTAAAATTGCATCAATAAAAAATTGCAGTGTCAGCCTATTTTCCGAGTGCCCTTCAGACATGACGTAAACCTCTGACAAGCGGGGCTCATAGAGCCTGACAGCTTTCTCGATCGCCACTCGGGATTGCCTCAATATATCGTGAGCGCTCATGCTCATGTCATTCAAGTCAGGCAAGCCATAATCAGATAGCATTTTCACGCTTCCTGCACGAGCGCCAAGCATGTTCGACAAATGTGTCGCTATCGATGCCGTTAACTGTTCTTCCTCAGAAAAGCCTGGCGGCTGTAACCTCACTTCGGCAAGGCGTTCAAAAAGACTACCGAGGCCTCTCATGGCGTCACCTATTCCTTTTCCATTTTCCCGACCAGCGACAGAGTAAAATCAGCCCCCATATATTTGAAATGAGGACGGATATTCAAACTGACACGGTACCAGCCAGGATCACCTTCAACGTCGCTAACAATAATTTGCGCTGAGCGTAACGGGCGTCTTCCTCGCACTTCCGCGCTCGGGTTTTCCTGATCTGCAATGTACTGGCGAATCCATTTATTAAGTTGACTCTCCAGATCCGCTCGCTCTTTCCAGGACCCGATCTGCTCTCGCTGCAACACCTTGAGGTAGTGCGCGAGGCGGTTGACAATCATCATGTAGGGCAGTTGGGTCCCCAGTCTGTAATTATGCCATCCGAATGGTTGCCAAAGAACTTGGGCTTTTGCACCGAACTCGCGGAAAAGAACGCGGCGTTATCGCTTCCTTTGCGCATGGTCAGCGCGATAAACCCCTCTTCTGCGAGTTCATACTCTCGGCGATCAGAGACCAGGACCTCCGTCGGAATCTTTGTCTCGATTTCACCCATGCTGTGGAATCGGTGCAAGGGAAGGTCTTCCACCGCACCACCACTCAGTGGCCCGATGATGTTGGGACACCAACGAAATTTGGCAAAACTGTCTGTCAGCTTCGTCGCAAATGCATAGGCCGTATTTCCCCATAGATAGTGCTCGTGGCTATTCGCAACGTTTTCCTTGTAGGCAAACGTTTTTACCGGGTTTTCCTCTGGCTCGTAAGGACTGCGCAGCAGGAAACGCGGCACGGTCAAGGCAAGATACCGAGCGTCTTCTTGCTGCCGGAAGCTCTGCCATTTGGCGAACTGCGGCCCTTCGAAATGATCGCTCAGATCCTTGAGGTCAGGCAGACCGGTGAACTGCTCAAGCCCGAAAAAATTGAGCGATGAAAGGTGCATGCGCCATACAGGCAACGCTTGAAACGTATTGCATGGTTTTGACATCAGGGGCGCTTGGCGAGAAAAAATAATTGGCGATGATTGCGCCAACGGGATTACCGCCAAACTGGCCGTACTCAGCGGTGTAGACGTGTTTATAGAGGCCCGACTGAACAACTTCAGGTGAATCTTCGAAATCCTCTAGAAGATCCTGTTTGGAAACGCTTAATAACTCGATTTTTATATTTTCACGAAAATCGGTTCGATCAATCAGTAACTGCAACCCACGCCATGAAGCTTCCAATGCCTGAAATTCTACATGATGGATGATCTCGTCCATCTGGCGACTCAGCTTGACGTCAATCTCGGTAATCATCCGGTCAACCAGCGCTTTTTTGACCGGTTCGTTGTTATTACGCGGCTTCAGCAACTCTTCAATAAATGCAGCCACCCCTCGTTTGGCAATGCCATAGGCGTCGTCACAAGGCTCTAATCGGGTATGCGCAATAATCTGATCGAGAATTCCATGGTGAAGCTCATTTACGTCGCGCTGCGGTATGGCTTTTGTGTTCATATATTAATTCCTGACAATAAATCCGACATTACCGTTGCGACGCGACATCCAGGCCAAGCTCATCCAGCACGTTCTTACGCGACGTTTCATCCGTAATGACATGCTCGATGGCCTTGCGAAAAGAAGGCATGTTCCCCAGCGGCCCCTTGAGCGCCATTAGGGCGTTGCGGAGCTCCATCAGTTTTTTAAGCTCCGGAATCTGTTCGACGAGACTGGCAGGGTTGAAGTCTTTCATCGAAGAGACCTTGATGCTGACAGTCAGCTCGTCAGCCCCGCTATCAGCCTGCAAGCGGTCAGGTATATTCAGTACCAGTTCAAGCTCCTGTTTCGCCAACACATCATCGAAATTATTCTTGTCGATACTGATTGATTTACGGTCCTCAAGCTTTCGCTCGTCCGCGCGTTGTATGAAATCGCCAAGAACCAGCAACTTCAGCGGCAGCTCTATTTCTTCCTGTGCGCCACCAACAGCAGGTTTGAACGTCACGTTAATCCGTTCTTTGGGCGCTACAGAGCCTTCTCTGGCCATCTCATTTCCCCTCAATTCATTCAACTGTGCATTAGCTATCAATAAACCGCTCAAGGTCGTGATGACACAACCTCTGGTAAATTACTTCTTTGCGCGCTACTGCCTTTTCGTTCAGAGCAATGCGCTCGTAACAGCTGTATAACAAGCGCGACACATCCAGGAAGACCGTGGGTTCCCATGCCGGCAACCCTGCTGTTTGAAGTTCTTGATCAAGGTGCTCAAGTTGAACCTTCGCCAACTCGTATTTTTTTGCATCTATACAGAGACGTGCGATGCATAGCTTGCAGAAAAATCGCTCTCGCCCGCCCTCCACGCCTTTCAAATGATCATTCACCAATCGCACAGCGGCCTTCAGTCCTTTTTTCTGCAAAACCGGCAGTGCATCGTGATACAACGAGCTTTGTTCTAAGGCGTCATGCTGACTTTCGCTGCCACGCGCATTACTGACATGAACTTCAGGAACCAGGATATGAGCGGCGATCCACTGTAACGTCTCCTCGTCTGCAAACGGCACACCATCATGAAAGCGAAGTTCAACAAGGTCTGGAATGCGCTTTAAAAGTAAAGCAAATTGAACCTCCACCTCGCGCATTGCCGCTTCGCCACCCAAGGCTTTCAGACAGTTCCAGACCATTCGCTGACCATCAAACCAAAAAGGCGAGCCTGCAAGACTTGCTTCAAGGTCTACAATGAGGTCTGCGTAAAGACCCTGTTCGAATCGCTCTTGGTAATTACTCAGTTTGTCAGCGGGCAATCTCCTTAACTGCGTTATTTTCTCACTATTTCTTTCAGGAAGACTATCCACCGCATACCAGACCTGCGAGCGACCAAGGCGAAAAGCCCGCAGATCTGTAGTTTTTTGCTTGAGCCACCATCTGCAAAGGCTGCGTACGGAGTTCTCTTGCATACTTAAAGCCCGCTGCGCATCTCTCTCGTTGTCAATGTCGGAGTCACTTGAAAATAACTGAACCGCAGCCTGCTTGACGCGCTCCACCACCTTGACAGGCTCTTGCTCAACCTGCTCAGCACGCTGAATCATACGGGCGAGCCGTCTTCGCAACGGCAGCAGCAACGGGGCGTCACTTCCCAGATACAGATTAAATATTTCATCCAGGCCATCAAGCTGCCTGAGCAGTTGCTGGAACTCAGGAAGCTGGTGAGTAATGGAAATATCTTCTCCCAGTGCCTTTTCAAGTTTCAGCAAGAGCCATTGCATGCTCGCCGAACGTGTTCGTAACTTTCTGGGATGAAAGAGCAGCCAACGCTCTTTGCACAAATAATGAATCAACCCCAGGCCCGCAGCTAATCCGCTGACAGACTCGCATTCATATAGAGCCCAGGCCAGCCAGCTGGCGACGCGCAGGTCTTTGGACTGGTTTGAAAGAATATGTTCACAGCCCTCTCTGATCCGCAGCCAGTCTACATTTACTTCCCCGAAAACGGCCTGCGTACAGCCCAGCTCACGCTCCAAGACTTCAAACATCGTAGAAAAACGAATGTCTTCGCCTGCGTAATCGTCCGCAGCTACAGGGTGCCGAGCCAGATCCAGATATAGAATGGAGAGCTTGTCTTTACCTGCCACTGCTCATACACCCCACATAGCGTACACTTCATTGTGAAAAGCTTTTCCAGCTACTCATAAAACCAGGCAAACCTTATCTTCATAAAAACCAGCAAGCAAGGTGACACCTGAAAGATATTAAACTTTCGGAAAATTCTTACACCCGAGCAGAGCAAATATGTAGGAAGCAATTAATTTATGTACCAAAATATTTATAGCTTTAATTATCCATTGACCGGATACGCTGCTATATGCGTATCAGAACTCACAGATATATTCGGTCTAAAATTCACCGAAAGGGACTACTGAACGGCCAAAAATCTTGTCAGGAGAACGTGCGAAAAATGTGACTTTCCACACAGAAAGACCAGATATGAAAATATTAATATTTTCAGATAGCAGCTTGGAAAGCTGCGCAAAAAAAATGATAACGGTGCGCAAAAGCCTGCACAATTTACTCGAAGAAAACTCACTACAAGCGTCTTCTGCATATCCTGTAAATGGCCAAACCAGCTGACATTACTGACTTAAGAGATACCTGGCACGTAACTTGTTATAGCAATGCTTCGATCTCCAAGCCGATTCGCTTGTGAGGTACCATCGACTGTAAGGAAGAACGTTAATGCCTACACCCGCCTATATGACTGTCATAGACGCCAATCAAAAAACGCTGACAGCAGGAGCTTTCACAGCAGACTCTGTCGGTAACGTCTATCAGGAAGGCCATGAAGATGAAGCGATCATCCAGGCATTCAGCCATAACATTATTACACCCTGTGATACGCAGTCAGGTCAGCCTACTGGCCAACGCATTCATGGGCCTGCCTGTGTCACAAAAATTTTCGACAAAACCTCGCCATTGCTTCTGGAGGCCCTTTGCTCAGGCTCAACACTGAGCAAAGTCGAAATCAAGTGGTACCGGACGTCTATCGATGGCAAGCAGGAACACTATTACACCACCACCCTTGAGGATGCGGTCATCGTCAACATCAAGTCCTATATGCACAACTGCCAGGATCCGAAGAACTCACACTTTGGACACCTGGAGGACGTTCAATTCAGCTATCGCAAAATAACCTGGGATCACGTAAAGGCCACTACTACCGGATCTGATGACTGGAGAAGCCCAAAGTCGGCATAACTCCACTGCTCCGTCGGTCCGACAGGATCGGCGGGGGTTTTCATAAACCGGCTAGGCACGGTGGTCCATATGACGCTGAACCCCGCTGATCGACCTTACTTCAGCCTGAGCGTCGACGGCCTTGAGCATGACTTTCAAATCCTTTCATTTACCGGCCATGAAGCTATCAACCAGCCCTTCTGCTTTACGCTTGAGCTGGTCAGCGAGCGCACGGCGCTGGACCTTGAAGACCTGCTGAATCGTCCTGCATTTCTGCAGTTCGTGCCTGACGGTGGTGAACCGCCCCGGGTTTCTCGGAGACTCCAACCTTTGAGAGGATGGAGCGATGAAAAAACTACCGAAGTATTCCCCAGAGGTCCGTGAGCGGGCCATCAGGATGGTTTTCGAACACCTTCCTGAGTACGAGTCGCAGTGGGCCACCATCAGTGCCATTGCCCCCAAGATCGGCTGCACGCCCGAGACATTACGGCTGTGGGTTCGCCAATCTGAGCGCAACAGCGGCCAGCGTGATGGGCTGAGCACAGTCGAACGTGAGCGAGTCAAGCTCTTGGAGCGTGAGAACCGTCAGTTGCGTCAAGCTAACGAGATCTTGCGTAAGGCCTCAGCCTATTTTGCCCAGGCGGAGCTCGACCGCCCATTCAAACGATGAAGACGTTTATTGATGAAAACCGCCAGTCTTACGGGGTCGAGCCGATTTGCAAGGTGTTGCCAATCGCCCCGTCGACGTACTACCGGTACGCTGCTCAGCAGGCTGACCCCAGCCAGCAGTCAGCGCGTGCGCAGCGTGACCAGGAACTGGGTGAGCACATCCAGCGAGTCTGGGATGAGCACTTCCAGGTATATGGCGTGCGCAAGGTCTGGCGACAATTGCTGCGTGACGGACTGCAAGTCGCCCGCTGTACGGTGCAACGTCTGATGGGAGAGCTGGGCCTGCAAGGCGTGGTACGCGGCAAGCCCGTCAAGACGACGGTCAGCGACCAAGCCAGGCCGTGCCCGCAGGATCATGTCAACCGTCAGTTTGTGGCTGAGTGCCCGAACGCCCTATGGGTATCGGACTTTACCTACGTCAGTACCTGGCAGGGTTTTGTTTACGTGGCCTTCATCATTGATGTCTTTGCCCGATTCATCGTCGGTTGGAAGGTGTCCAGTTCAGCGCGTACCGATTTTGTACTCGATGCACTGGAGCAAGCCCTTTACGCCCGTCGCCCAGTCAAGCAGGGTGGACTCATTCACCACAGTGACCGTGGCGTGCAGTACGTGTCCATTCGCTATACCGAGCGTCTTGTCGAAGCCGGTATTGAGCCATCGGTCGGGAGTGTCGGTGACTCTTACGACAATGCTTTGGCTGAGACCATCAATGGTCTTTACAAGGCTGAAGTGATTCATCGACGCTCTTGGCCCACACGGGGGGCGGTGGAGCTGGAAACCCTGAAATGGGTGGACTGGTTCAATCACCGCCGCCTGCTGGAGCCAATCGGTCATATTCCACCGGTCGAAGCAGAAGCAATCTATTATCAGCAACTCACCGAGTCTGCCCAGGTGGCATGACTCAAACAAAAGGGTCTCCGAGAAACCCGGGGCGGTTCACTTGCAGCATCCGCTGTCGGTTTATGAGCAACTGCTGGAGGTGAGAGCATGAACCTTCAACATGCTCGCCTGACAGAACTATGCAAGGGGCTAAAGCTTGAGCGCGTCGGGGTGGACTGGCCGCACCTGGCCCAACAAGCAGCAAGCGGCGAAGACAGCTTTGCCGACTTCCTCGAAAAGCTGCTGGCTGCCGAGACCGATGCCCGAAGTGAACGCTCTCGACAGGCCCTGCTGAAAACTGCCGCGCTGCCCGCTGTGAAAACGCTGGAGCAATACGACTTCGCGTTTGCCACCGGCGTCCCCCGGGCACAGCTCCAGGAGCTGGCAGCACTGAGTTTTGTTGGACGTGCCGAGAACATCGTGTTCCTGGGGCCTAGTGGTGTAGGCAAGAGCCACCTGGCTATCGCCCTGGCCTACCGGGCAGTGATGGCCGGTATCAAAACCCGCTTCGTCACGGCGGCTGACTTGATGCTGCAACTGACCGCTGCGCACCGCCAGGAACGGCTCAAGGAATACTTCAGTCGTGTGGTGATGGCCCCTGGGTTGTTGGTCATCGATGAAATCGGCTACCTGCCGTTTGGTCGTGATGAAGCCAACCTGTTCTTCAATGTTGTCGCCAAGCGCTACGAGCAAGGCAGCCTGATCCTCACGAGTAACTTGCCGTTTACCCAGTGGGCCGGAACCTTTGCGGATGATCAAACACTGACAGCGGCCATGCTGGACAGGCTGTTACATCATGCCCATATCGTGCAGATGACAGGTGAAAGCTATCGACTCAAGGACAAGCGCAAAGCAGGAACCAAATCTTCTCGGGCCGAACCGGCTCGAAAATATGAACCCGAGGGGGGTCAAAACTAAGTTGGCGATTTAGCACGGAAGGGGGTCACTTTTTAGTTGGCGTTGACAACCAATCCCCTTTACGCAGTTGGCAGCATAGTCTCGGCTCAACCATCACCACATTTGTTAATCAACGTCCGCAACAAACCTCTCAGCAGGGCTTCACTCTGCTAGGGTCTGTTCCCGTTTCGACGTAACCCATTGATCTCTATGAGAACAGGCCCGTATTGTTGGAGTTCTCACACAACACCAATACGAGCCTGCAATGCCCCGATTAATGCTCAGTGATGAGCACTGGCCGAAGCTTCGAGAAATTTTGCTGCACGAATCGATCTACAACAAGCGAGATTTGCGCACCACGGTTGAAGGCATGCTGTACCGCATGCGTGTGGGTTGCCCTTGGCGAGACCTGCCGAAAGCGTTTGGAAACTGGAGCAAGGTCTACAAGCGGTTCAATGCCTGGTCTGCTTCAGGCAAGTGGGTCAAGGTGCTTGAGGTGCTGATGACCGATCCTGACATGGAGTGGGTTTTCATTGATGGCAGCTATGTAAAGGCTCATCAGCACAGTGCAGGTGCTGCCAGCACGCAGGACCAGGCCATCGGAAAAAGCCGAGCCGGTAACACCAGCAAGATTCACCTGGCTGTAGACGCTTGTGGGCTGCCCATTGCATTTGACGTGACCGGAGGCCAGACCAATGATTGTTCGCAGGCGGCCTCGTTGATTGCCAAGATGCCCAATGCAGAAGTGATCATTGCGGACAAGGGCTACGACACTGAAGCGATACGCGCTCAGGTCGAGCAGCAAGGCAGCAAAGTGGTGATTCCACGAAAGCGCAATTCTCTGAAAGGGAACGCAGATCTGGACAAAGGGTTATATCGCAATCGACATCTCGTAGAAAACGCCTTTGCCCGGTTGAAGCATTTCCGGGCGGCGGCTTCTCGGTTCGACAAACTCAAGAGAAACTATGAAAGCGTCATAGCAATGGCCTGCGCTTTTCTGTGGCTGCCAATGTGAAACGGGAACAGACCCTAGGGAATCTCCGAACAAGTCCCGGTTATGCGAAAATCGCCTGACCACCTGATCCGAGCCTCCCATGAGCCAGATGAGCTTTTCCGATTTCGAATATGCCAGCAAGCGCAAGCAGACACGCCGCGAACGCTTCCTCGCCGAGATGGATCAGGTCGTCCCCTGGACAGGTCTGCTGGGCCTGATCGAACCGTTCTACCCCAAGGCCGGCGGTGGCAGAAAACCTTATCCGCTGGAAACCATGCTGCGCATTCACCTGCTGCAGAACTGGTTCTCCCTGAGTGATCCGGCCATGGAAGAAGCGCTCTACGAAATCACCCCCATGCGCCAGTTTGCACGCCTGACGTTGAGTGCGCCGATACCGGAAGACACCACGATCATGAACTTCCGGCACCTGCTGGAGAAACATCAACTGGCTCCTGCAATCCTCGCGGTCATCAACGGTTATTTGCAGGAAAAAGGCCTGTCGCTGCGCCAGGGCACCATCGTCGATGCCACCATTATTCATGCCCCAAGCTCGACCAAGAACAAAGACGGCGAGCGTGATCCCGAGATGCATCAGACAAAGAAGGGTAACCAGTATTTCTTCGGTATGAAGGCCCACATCGGCGCTGACGTTGAGTCTGGACTGGTTCATCACGTCCATGGCACTGCGGCCAATGTGGCCGATGTCACTCAAGTCGCCGAACTGCTCCACGGGGAAGAAAACGCGGTCTATGCGGACGCTGGCTACACCGGTGTCGAGAAGCGTGAAGAGCACGAAAATCGTAACGTGATCTGGCAAATCGCGGCGCGGCGCAGCACGTATTCCAAGCTGAACAAACGCAGCCTGTTGTACAAAGCCAAGCGCAAGATCGAGTACTGCAAAGCGCAGACACGCGCCAAGGTCGAGCATCCGTTTCGGGTCATCAAGCGCCAGTTTGGTTACGTGAAAGTACGCTTTCGTGGGCTGATGAAAAACACGGCCCAACTGACCACGCTGTTCGCCCTGTCGAACCTGTGGATGGCTCGAAAGCGACTAATGGGTTTGGGTGAGTTGCGCGCTTAACACGGAAAACCGAGCGAAAAACGCGCTCGACTCACACTGCATCAGACCGTTTTCAGAAAAATAGCGCTATGTGCCTGGCAAATTACGGCTTGCCACCGCTGCGCGGCAAGTTGATCGGAGCATCCCTAGGTGTCCGCCAAAAAACCATCTACAACTACACCATAAAAACCAACTGCGCCCACCTGGAGTACTACCTCCATTACCCCGACTTCGCCTCGTCCTTCTTCAAGGGCATTGCCATAGCCGTCATCCTGATATTCGTCTTCATAGCCGCCCTCACCGGCTCACTGCTCTTCCTGATCGGCCCAGCAGCCATGGCCTGTATCGCAGCCCTCAATCTACTAAACTGGGAAAACCCCATTCATCATGAACAAAGCCTGCCCTGGGATGAGTACAACTTTGTAACCGTCGACCGTAAACGCCTCATGATCATCACGCACCGCACTGACGTCACGCTAGGCTTTGAGGCCCGTTTCCAGCACGAGGTACTGTTCAACAAATACCTGAATTTTCTCCACACCGTACTCCCCTCCACCGCCGAGTTCACCGAAAAAGCCTGGAAGTGGTAGCACACCCAAGCTAACGTACACGCCGGAATTCAAGCCATACCCACCAAGGCCTCACCATGATCCAGATCCGCCCCATGACCCCGGAAGACTTCGAGCGCTTCTGGCCCACCTTTCAGGCTGTCGTCATCGCTCAGGAAACCTACGCCTACGACCCTGCCGTCACTCAGGAGCAGGCCCGCAGTCTGTGGATGGAGCTGCCGCTGCACACGCTGATTGCCGAGGAAGACGGCCAGCTGTTAGGCAGTTACTACTTGAAGGCCAATGCGGCAGGTCCGGGGAATCATGTCTGCAATTGCGGCTATATGGTGACGGATGCGGCGCGGGGTCGTGGTGTGGCGCGGTTGATGTGCGAGCACTCGCAGCAACTGGCGCGCGACAGCGGGTTTCTGGCGATGCAGTTCAATTCGGTGGTGGCCAGCAATGAAGTAGCTGTCGCGCTGTGGGCCAAGCTGGGTTTCGAGACAGTCGGGCGTTTGCCCAAGGCTTATCGTCACGCCCGATTGGGGCTGGTGGATTGTCTGGTGATGTTCAAGTGGCTGGCTGACGCGCCGATGGCCAAAGAGCCTGCGCAGCCCAAGCTGATCGGCCGCAAGAATATCGAATCTGTGGTGTCGCGTCCGCGTCGCAAATAAGCGCGACGCTCACATGAAAAACGGGGCCTGCTCACCATGAGCAGGCCCCGTTTTGTATTACAGCTCCGTGCTTATTTGCCAGCCCCGACCTCAGGCTGTTTCTGCAACAACACCCGAGTCACCCGGCGCTCTTCCACGCCGACAACCTGAAGGTTCCAGCCCTGCCAGTCCAGGCTATCGCCGGTGGACGGCAGGCGATCCAGCAGGCTCATGACCAGTCCGGCGAGGGTCTGATAATCCTCGGTGGCCTTGGCCTGGAAGCCGGTGCGTTCGCGAATCAGACTCAGGTTCAAGGCACCCGATACCACGAAGTCCTCGCCTTGCTTGACGATGTCCGGGCCTTCCACTTCGCTGGCGTCCGGCAGCTGGCCGGCGATGGATTCCAGAATGTCGGTCATGCTCAACACGCCGATGAAATCACCGAACTCGTTGACCACAAAAGCGATGTGCGTCGACTCCTTGCGCATCTGCTCCAGGGCATTGAGGATGGTGAAGCTTTCCAGCAGGTTGATTGCCTTGCGCGACATCAGCTTCAGGTCGGGCTCGTTGCCGGACAACAATTCCTTGAACAGCTCTTTCTTGTGCACGAAGCCCAGCGGCTCATCGATGCCTCGCTCGCCAATCAACGGCAGACGCGAGTAGGACGAGTGCATCAGTTTCAGACGGATTTTCTCGGCATCGTCTTTCAAGTCGATATAGTCGATTTCGGCCCTCGGCGTCATCACCGTGCGAATCGGCCGCTCTGCCAGTTGCAGTACGCCGCTGATCATCACCCGCTCACGACGGTCAAACACCGGCTCGCTGCTTTCGCCTTCCAGCATGTCGGTGATTTCCTCATCGACATCGCCAGACTCCAGCTTGCGACCGCCCAGCAGACGCATCACCGCATGGGCAGCCCGCTCGCGACGCGGCAGGTGGCCATGAGCAGACTTCTTGCTGCGCTTGCGAGCGATCTGGTTGAACACCTCGATGAGGATCGAGAAACCGATGGCCGCGTACAGATAGCCCTTGGGAATATGGAAACCCAGACCCTCGGCGGTCAGGCTGAAACCAATCATCATCAAGAAGCCCAGACACAGCATGATCACTGTCGGGCGGCTGTTGACGAATTTGGTCAGCGGCTTGCTGGCAATCATCATCAGGCCGATGGAGAAGATCACAGCAATCATCATCACCGACAGGTGTTCGACCATGCCGACGGCCGTGATTACGGCGTCCAGCGAGAACACCGCGTCGAGTACCACGATCTGCGCAACGATGGGCCAGAACAACGCATAACCTGCGTTACCGGCGCGCTGGGCAACATGGCCTTCCAGCCGTTCGTGCAGTTCCATGGTGGCCTTGAACAACAGGAACACACCACCAAACAGCATGATCAGGTCACGACCGGAGAACGTCTTGTCGAAGATCTCGAACAACGGCTCGGTCAGCGTCACCATCCAGGAGATGCTCGCCAGCAGGCCCAGGCGCATGATCAGTGCCAGCGACAGGCCGATGACGCGCGCCTTGTCGCGTTGCTCGGGGGGCAGTTTGTCCGCCAGAATGGCAATAAACACCAGGTTATCGATACCCAGCACCAGTTCCAGCACGATGAGGGTCAGCAGGCCAAGCCATGCCGTGGGGTCAGCGATCCATTCCATGGTAGTTATGCAGCCTCACGAGAAAAATGGCGAGAAAACTCATCGTTGGCCACAGCTGGCCAAGCACTGCAATGAATTGCCATGCGCAAAGGTGCCTTGCGACCATGCACAGGCATGTCGGGGCCATTGCAACACGAGAGAGAGTGTAAACCGGCGTTCGAATCAAACGGCCTGCCTGGTGAATGGGATATCACTGGCCAGCCATCAGCGGTGAAGGGAAGGCAACTCGGAGGCTCCTGGAGGGTATTCATACGGTCCTGAAAATCAATACGGGCGTTGATCGTACAATACACACAACTGTTTCGTATTTTGTATAAGTATTACAAGACTTGACCAAAAGCACGGCGTATTCCTAAGCCTCGCTCAACCCGGAGCGACGTTTTGCCGCACCTCCAAGTACGACCAGTTGTCTGACAACGGCAGTGTCCGGGTAGATCACACAAATCATTTGTTTTAAAATGTTGCAATAACGTCAGGCCTGCGCAGTGTCCAACGCGACTTGTGTGAATGCACGATCCCCTGCCCTCTGACCAGAATCATAAAAAGAAAGCCCGTCATAGACGGGCTTTTTTCGTTTTCAGCTTTTGCACCCCGAAGCCGGTGACCGGCATCGCGGACGACCCGTTTCTTTTAACCTTTGAGGTGATTTCCCATGCTGCGTATCGTTGTCGTTCATTTGTTCCAGTGGCTCAAGCGCCTATCGTCCGCGCTGTTCTTCCGCAGCGCCGAGGACAACTATTCCCGTAGCTTCACTCGGGAAAACGATGACGAAGGCCGCTGGACCTTTGTTTCAATCGTCATCGTTCTGACCCTCAGCCTTTACTGCCTGGCTGGTCTGGGTTACTACGCCAAGACCAATATCTGGGACGGTTTCACCCAGGAGCAGAAAGAGAATATCGCTCAGGCCATGGTGGTCAGTTCGCAGAATCTCTGACGAACGACACAATCGGAATACGACGGGGAAGCGAAAGCTTCCCCGTTTTCGTTTCGCCCGCTTGTCACAGGCATGCTTTTCTGCGAGAAAGCGCTGCGAAAATGCACGCTCTCGGCATTCATTGAGCGCGCTAAAAACGGAAGCCTTGTAATGAGCAAAGAATTACAGATTACCGACCTGCATCCCGGCGAAGGCAAGGAAGCGGTCAAAGGTGCGCTGATCACCACGCATTACACCGGAACCCTCGAAGACGGCACTGTCTTTGATTCCTCTCACCAGCGTGGCAAGCCGTTTCAGTGCGTGATCGGCACCGGACGCGTTATCAAGGGCTGGGATCAGGGCCTTATGGGCATGAAGGTGGGCGGCAAACGCAAACTGTTCGTGCCTGCCCATCTGGCCTATGGCGACAGAACGATGGGCGCGCACATCAAACCGGGTGCCGACCTGACGTTTGAAATAGAGCTGCTGGAAGTGCTGACCCGCGACGATTGAGCGAGCTGCCTTGCAGATCGCCTTGAATCGGCCGATAACCCTAGCTGACAGGCATAAGCCTGATTGCTTGTTATCGCGGAAAAAGCCATGCTCCGGGTATGGAATTCAAGGTCTTGGCACAGGAACACGTATGGCGCTCAATAAGTCGACTCAGGAGCTGAAGCGGCACCTGAAAGGGACAGCAACCAATCTGGAAAACACGGCGGAAGAAATTCTCAAACTCGCCTCGCAAATGAAAGATGTCGACGTGACGGCAGTACTGCAGATGGTCAACCGCCTTTACAGCGATGCCGATCAGCTCAAGGCCTATGCCGATGAGGTCAGGGCCAAGCGAATCGTACGCGCCAAGCCACTATGAACCGCTGAAACCAACGATCAGACGCGCTTCCATTGGTCCAGAGGGCCTTCGATGCTGCCACAGCCCGCCAGAATCAGCGCCAGCCCCAGGCACCTCAACATGCAGAAATGGCGTGGCCGGGTCGGCATGTGCCTGGTGGCGAGCCTTTCGGTTCTGGCGGGCATGACCGACGCCATCGGTTTCATGGCGACCGGCGACTTCGTTTCGTTCATGAGTGGCAACACCACCCGGCTTGCCGTCGCCATCAGTGCCGGCGACCTGAGCGTGACCCTTCGCCTGGCACTCGCAATCTTCGCCTTTATTGCCGGCAATGCGCTGGGCGTCGTCGTTGCACGGCTTGGCGGCCGGCGCGCCCTGCCCCTGCTGCTGGGGATCGCCACGCTGCTGTGCGCCGCAGCCGCATGGCCGCTGGAAAGCAATATGCTCGCACTGATCTGGGCCATTCTGGCAATGGGCATGCTTAACGCCGCCGTGGAACAGGTCAACGGGCTGCCGGTCGGCCTGACCTACGTAACCGGCGCGTTGTCGCGTTTCGGGCGTGGCCTGGGCCGCTGGATACTGGGCGAGCGCCGGGATGGCTGGCGCGTGCAACTGGTGCCGTGGGTTGGCATGTTCATCGGGGCGGTCATCGGCGCACTGCTTGAACAACGCCTGGGGCTTAATGCCCTGTTGATCAGCGGCAGCCTGTCGGCATTGCTGGGGCTGGTTTCATTGAAAATCCCGCATCGCTGGCAACGTCAGTACATGCCTCGCTGAACCCTGCGATTCCCATCTGCTGAAATACGTTTACCATACGCCGCCTTTCATAACCGACCTTCGTCATGACCCCTGAAGCACTCGCCATCCTGCAACAGCATCTACCCGCCGCCCTGAACAACGTTCCGACTGAAACCCGCCGCCTGTTTCATGGCCGTGGTCGCGTATGGCCGGGGCTGGAGCACATTACCGTCGACTGGATGCAGGGCGTGGTGCTGGTCTCACTGTTCAAAGAGCCTCTTGAGCCCGAACTGGCAGCTCTGACGCAGCTGTTGAACGAGTTGATCGAAACGCCGCAGTGGCAACAAAGTCAGGCCCATACCCTGTTGTTGCAACACCGCTATTTGCCGCAAAGCACTACACAATGGCTGACCGGCGAGGTGGTCGATGAATGGGTGATCACCGAAAATGGCCTGCGTTATAAAGTCGATTTCGGCAAGAAGCAGAACAGCGGTCTGTTTCTGGACATGCGCTATGGCCGCGAATGGGTGCAGGCCCAGGCAAAGGGCAAGCGCATCCTGAACCTGTTCGCCTACACCTGCGGCTTCTCGGTCGCCGCCCTTGCCGGTGGTGCAGACCATGTAGTGAACCTGGACATGGCCCGCGCGGCATTGAATCGCGGTCGTGAGAATCACCGGCTCAATGATCAGGATCTGAGCCGGGTGACCTTTCTCGGGCACGACCTGTTCAAGTCATGGGCCAAAGTCACCCGCTCCGGCCCTTACGACCTGATCATCATTGACCCGCCGTCTTTCCAGAAAGGCAGCTTCATGCTCGACAAGGACTACCAGCGAGTCCTGCGCCGTCTGCCAGAGTTGCTGGATGAAGACGGTTCGGTGCTGGCATGCATGAACGATCCGGCGCTGGGGCCGGACTTTCTGATTCAGCACACGGCAATCGAGGCACCGTGCCTGCGCTTCGAGCAACGCCTGGAGAACCCGCCGGAATTCCCGGATGCGCGGGTCGATGGCGGCCTGAAGGCTTTGGTGTTCAAGGCTGAAGGCTTGAGTCGCACAGGGTGGGCGTGAACCCCGTAACGACTTTCAATCAAGCCTTCAAAACAGTGGCCCGTGCTCGGACCGGGTTTGGATCAGACTGAAAACCTCGATACTAGGCGACTCAGATCCACAGCCAGGCGGGACAGCTCCTGACTGGCTGTGGAGGTCAGGCTGGAGGCAGAAGAGCTCTGGACTGACAAATCGCGAATGCTCACCAGGTTCTCATCGACAGAGCGGGCAACATGCGCTTGCTGCTCCGAAGCCGTTGCAATCATCAGGTTGCGCTCATTGATGTGGCTGATCGATGTGGTGATCTCCTTGATTGCAACACCAGCCTGCTGAGCGATCAGCAACGTCGCGTCGGTTTCCGCATTGCTCTGCTTCATCGACTGGACGGCACCGCTGGAGTTTTTCTGAATACCCTGGATCATCTGTTCTATTTCCTGGGTAGACGTCTGAGTACGATGGGCCAGCGCCCTGACCTCATCGGCGACCACGGCAAATCCACGACCCTGTTCACCCGCGCGGGCGGCTTCGATAGCGGCGTTGAGCGCCAGCAGATTGGTCTGCTCGGCAATCGCGCGGATGACATCGACCACCTTGGCGATATCCTGCGCCTGATGGGCCAGTCCTTCTACTTCAACTCCAGTCTTGTCCACTGTGGTACTGAGTTTTTCCAGCGCAGCGATGGTCTGGCCGACGCAATCCTGGCCGGTCTGCGCAGACTTTTCACAGGCTTGCGTGGAGGTCGAAGCAGCGACCGCATTGCGTGCAACTTCTTCAATGGCTGCGGTCATCTGGTTGACCGCCGTGGCGGCCTGCTCGGTTTCCATCGTCTGGCGTTGGATACCTTGCGCGGAGTCCTGAGTGATGGAGCTCATTTCTTCAGCAGCCGACGCCAACAGGCCCGAGGCATCAGAGATGTGCTGAATGGTGCCCTTGAGGCTTGAGAGCATGGTTGCAGTGGCTTTTTGCAGTTCGGTCAGCTCATCGGCCCCGTTGACTTCCACCGTGGTACGCAAGTCGCCCTCGGCGATTTTGCGTGTCGAGTCGAGCAATGCCTGAACGGGTCTGGCGATGCTGCGGGTGAATAAAGTGGCAACAATCAGGGTAATAATCACGGCCAGAACAATAAGTGTAAGGGTGACGGTTAGTCCACTTTCATAGTTTTTGTCTGCTATGGCCCCTGATTGTTCTGCACCCTTGACGTTGACTTCGATCAATTGTTCTATAGATGATTGCAAGGCCTTCGCCTGCGGGCTGGTAATATCACGGATAAATACGAATAGTTCGCTGTCGGATTTGCTTTTGCTAAGTTCAACCAGCTGGTCGATCTTGTCGCTGTAGGCCAGCAAATCGGCTTTGACTTGTTTCCAGACCTGTTCTTCCTGTGGGCTCGACACCAGCGAGCCGTAAGTGTCGGCTGTTTGCAGTAAGGCATTCTTCAATCCGTTCAGCTTATTGACAGACTCCGGCGACTGCCGCTGGTCATCCATCACAAAACGTCGCGCGTCGAGGCGATACAACAGGCCCGCCGTCTCTATGCGTCCAGCCTGTCTGACGCTGGGCAGCCAGTCTGTCTGCAACTGGTCGGCGGACTGGTGTAACCCGTTCATTTTAAAGACTGCGTTCGTGCCAACCCCGGCAAGCAGCAGGCAAATAATGCCGAAGCTGAGAAGCGCCCTCAAGTTCAAACCTATATTTCTTATTGGCATTTTATAGATCCCCTTGCTGTCACAACGGTAGGGCGGGAACCATGCACAAATGATGGCACCCAAACATCACTTTAATGATTTAAAAATAAAAAAACTACTGTTTAGTGCAAAAACTCCTGGCACCACATAACGCCTTTAATAGTGCTTTAAACCCACCAATAGTCAGACTTTTCAGTTGAGACTATGCTTTTAGTATTACTACCTCATCAGGGTAAATCCCGTAACGCTTGATGCTCTGTTTATACTGACAAATAACACCCGCAGTGTTACCTCTCTCCATGACCGGAGAGCGGTAACACTGTTAAGCGGATCACGCACTCAAGCGCGAGATCACATCGTTAAGGCCAGCTGAAAGGCCTTTCAGTTCATGGCTGGCGTTCTGGGTACGTTTGACGTTGTCCTGATTGGTCACCGCGATTGCGGTGATTTCAGTCAGGTTGCGCGAAATATCCTCTGCCACAGAAGTCTGCTCTTCGGCAGCAGTCGCTATCTGGCGATTCATGTCGCGAATATTCTCGACTGCCACGGTAATGCGCTGCAGTGTAGCGCCGGCATGCGTAACCTGCTCGACACTCTCTTCGCTGTGCGCCTGACCGCCCTGAATGGCTTGCACCGCGTCGCTTGCGCCGGTCTGCACCGAATTAATGATCTGATTGATCTCGGCCGTGGACACGGCGGTACGTTGTGCCAATGTCCGGACTTCGTCAGCCACCACGGCAAAACCGCGCCCGGCTTCACCTGCACGTGCAGCCTCGATGGCGGCGTTGAGCGCCAGTAGATTGGTCTGATCAGCGATCCCGCGAATCACCTCAAGCACCTTGCCGATACGACCGCTGTCTGTTTCCAGGCGCTGAATGACGTTGGCCGTCGAGGAAATCTCACTGCGCATCCGGGTGATGGTGGCGATGGTCGACTGCATGACTTTCTCACCGTCCTGCGCGCTTTGGTCAGCCTCATCCGCAGCCCGTGCAGCATGTGCCGCATGGCGGGCAACTTCCTGGGCAGTAGCGGACATTTCGGTCATCGCGGTAGCGACCTGATCGGTACGCTCAAATTGCTCGTGAGTGCCCTGAGCCATTAATTCGGCAATGGCATTCAGCTCGCCGCCAGCAGTATCGAGGTCGGTGGTACTGCGCTTGAGGCGACTGAAAGTATCTGCCAGAAAATCACGTAGCGTGTTCGCTGCGACGGCCAGACGGCCGAGTTCGTCCTGGCGCGTCACGTCAACGCGTGCAGCGAACTTGCCTTCACTCAACTGGGCGACGTATTCGATAAGCATGCGAATCGGCGCAACCAGATTGCGATTGACAATCCACAGGGCAAGCAGACCTACCAGCAGCGCAGAAACGAGCATTACAACTGCACCAGTCAGGATCGTGCGGTCGGCTTGCTGACTGATTGCAACCGACCGGGCATCGCTGGACTTGTGCAGTTGATCAACCAGGATGGCCATCTGCTCGCTCGTCGGACGGTCTACGCCTTTGACTGCGGCGTCGCCAGCAGAAGCATCGTTGCCCGCCGCGATGAATGCATCACGGCCAGTGCGATAGGCAGTGCCCAATGTGCGGTGCGCCTGCTGCAGTGCCTGCACCTGGCTTTTCAACGATTGATCGGTGCCTTCCATTTCTGCCAGCAGACCCAACGTACTTTGCACCTTACGTTCCTGCTCTTCGAATTGCCCCCAGAATTTGTCGCGGTCTGCCGATGCCTTGCCGCGCAACAGAACGTTTTTCCACTCCTGGACCTGAACCTTGAATTGCAGGTTGGCCTCATCAACGAACTGCGAGGCACGGACCGGACCTTCAAGAAGACTGCGATAGGACTGCACGTTACCGGACAGGAAGTTGAAACAGGCCAGCGCAATGATCAGCACCAGTACAAGACTGCCGCCAAGCAAGCCAAGGATTTGGAGCCTCAGGGATTTCGACATCATGATGATCTCTTGAGAAAAGCGGGTCTGCGTCAGCACGCAGAATATGACGAGCCTCATCCCTTACGGCCGAGCCAGCCCGGCACGTGTGCTCTATGAGGTCATCATCGGCTTGCGCCAATTTTTCTTTAAAAACAGCGACAGTCGGTATAAATGTCAGAAATACGTCAAAAAAATGCCAAAAAGAGAGTAAAAGATCTAATCCGCCTGCCCGAATACCTGACTGGGCCGTCGCAGCGAAGGATCGAAGGGATTGATTCTGGCACTGATGGCCGTGGCTTCACGCTTGAGTAGTTCTACCACGGTCATCAGGCGATCAGGCCCCAAGCGGTCGGAGATAGTTGCCACGCTGAGCGCTGCCACTGCCCGGCCGCTGCGGTCCAGGATCGGCACGGCCAGCCCGGCCATGCCCGGTAGCGCGCCGGTGTTGCGCCCGGCGTAGCCGAGGCGGCGCACGTTTTCGACCTCTGAACGCAGAAACACCTCGTCGTACAGGTGAAAATCCTTGAGCCGTGGCAGGTTGTAGGCAATCACCGTTTCCCGCTCGTCCTCGGGGAGAAACGCGAGAATCGCCAAGCTGCCCTGCCCTACGCCCAACGCAACACGGCCACCAATGTCGCCGGTGAACGTGCGAATCGGGTACGGGCCCTCACTGCGGTCCAGACAGATCGCGTCAAAGCCACTGCGTGCCAGCAGAAACAGCGAGTCGCCCAGCGATGCAGACAGGCGTAACAGACTGGGGCGTACCACGTCGCGCAGATTGCCGGTGTTGCCCGCCTTGGCGGCCAGCGCAAAGAATTCGATGCTCAACCGATAGCGCTTGCTGAGCAGGTCCTGCTCGACCATGCCCTCATCCATCAGGCTGCGCAGCAAGCGGTGCGTGGTGGGTTGCGAGAGCCCGACACGCTGGGCGAGTTGTGTGACCCGCTCGCCGCCCTCGTCGCAATCGCCCAGGCAATGCAATACGGCGAACAGACGCGACACCGCGCTGACGCCCACTTGCGCAGAATAAGTATTCCGATCAGTGGAATTATTCATGAATATAGCTCGCTATTTTTCCACTAAAAGAATTAATTCGAAGAAAGATGTTATTCAGTGAAATTCCTTATTGAGCCCATCCTAGCCTTCGACCTACTCTCAGTCCACAGGGGCGATTTGAACAATCATCGGTAGCCGACTCAGAGCGAGCACCAACGTCCACAGAACTGCATGACTTCATTTCGCATCTGCCCATGACAAACGCGTGCTTCGGCGCGCATGCACACAGGTGGAAGCAGGCATGGCATTTCTGCAGCTCGAAGGTCTCTCCAAACGCTACGGCTCTATTGACGCGGTCGTTGCCACCAACCTGGCCGTCGACAAGGGCGAATTCGTTTCACTGCTCGGCCCTTCCGGCTGCGGCAAGACCACCACTCTGCAAATGATCGCCGGCTTCGTTGAAGTCAGTGACGGGCGCATCGTGCTCGACGGCCGCGACATTACCCACGCCAAGCCCAGCAGTCGGGGTCTGGGCGTTGTATTTCAGAGCTATGCATTGTTTCCACACATGACCGTGGCCAACAACGTTGCGTTTGGCCTGCGCATGCGCAAGGTGCCTGCTGCCGAGTTGCAACAGCGTGTCACACGGGTGCTGGAACTGGTTCGTCTCGGTCAGCATGCCGAGCGCTACCCGCGCGAGTTGTCTGGCGGGCAACGGCAGCGGGTCGCGCTGGCCAGAGCACTGGTGATCGAGCCGCCGGTGCTGCTTCTGGATGAACCGCTGTCCAACCTTGACGCCAACCTGCGCGAAGAGATGCAGTTCGAAATTCGCCGTATTCAGAACGAAGTCGGCATCACCACGCTGATGGTTACCCACGATCAGGCTGAAGCCCTGTCGATCAGTGATCGGGTAGTGGTCATGCAGGCCGGGCGTATAACGCAGATCGACGAGCCCTACACGCTCTACGAACACCCGCGCACGCGCTTTATCTCGGGGTTTGTCGGCAAAGCCAATATGTTGCAGGGCGACCCGGACAGCAGCGGCAACCCGCAGATCCGTCTGCTACCCGGCGATGGCACGCTGACACTCAGCCTGCGTCCAGAGAAAATTGATCTGGTCGAACCCGGCTGCGGAAAGCTGTCAGGGCGTATCGTCACGCGTTATTTTCTCGGCAGCCAGTGGCTATATCGCATCCAGACCGGCATCGGCGAAATAACCGTAGTGCGTCGCAACGACGGCCAGGCACCGCTGGAACAAGGTGCTGCGGTCGGCATCGATTGGCCAGCCGAATTGCTGCGCGTGCTGGACGCCGACGAGGTGCGCGCATGAGCCTGATGAGCGAAATGCGTCAGGGTGGCCGCGGTTATTGGCTGTCAGCCCCGGCACTGGCGTTGTATATCGGCTTGCTGGTGCTGCCGCTGGGCCTGACGCTGCTGCTGTCATTCAACGTGTTCGACTATCAGGTCGGGGTGAAAAGCGACAGCTATACGCTGGCCAATTACACGGCCGTGGTCACCGATTCGTATTTCTATGAAATCTTCCTGCGCACCTTCTGGATCAGCGCGCTGGTAACGTTGCTCTGCGTGTTGATCGGCGTGCCGGAGGCCTACATTCTGAGCCGCATGGGCACACCGTGGCGCTCGATCTTTCTGATTCTGATCCTCACGCCGCTGCTAATCTCGGTGGTGGTCCGGGCCTTCGGCTGGAGCCTGCTGTTGGGGGCGGACGGTCTGATCAACCAGGCCATCCAGTTAATGGGCGGTCGCCCGGTGAAACTGCTGTACACCCCGTTTGCCGTGATCATCGCGCTGGTCCACGTCATGTTGCCGTTCATGATCATTCCGGTCTGGACCTCGTTGCAAAAGCTCGACCCCACCGCCGAACAGGCCGCGCTGTCGCTGGGTGCCAGTCAGGCAAAAGTCATGCGCCTGATCGTCCTGCCACAGGTCATGCCGGGCGTGCTGTCCGGCTCACTGATTGTCTTTGGCCTGGCCGCCAGTTCGTTTGCCATTCCCGGCCTGCTCGGTGGTCGACGTTTGAAGATGGTCTCCACGGTGATCTACGACCAGTACCTCTCGGAGCTCAACTGGCCGATGGGCGCGACCCTGGCGGTGGCGCTGCTGCTGGTCAACCTGCTGGTCATGCTGTCCTGGAACCGCATGATCGAAGGCCGTTACAAAAAAACTCTGGGGGAATGATCCATGTCCAAGAACGGTCCTTTGGCCCTGTCGTTTCATGCGCTGGTAGTGATCTTCATGATGGCCCCGCTGGTGGTGGTGTGCCTGGTGGCGTTTACCCCGGAAAACACGCTGAGCCTGCCCACTACCGACTTCTCGCTGCGCTGGTTCAAGGCGGTGTTCGAACGCGCCGACTTTATCGACTCGTTCTACAACAGCCTGATTCTGGCGTTTGTGTCCGCAACGCTGGCGACGTTGATCGCGGTGCCTGCTGCGCTGGCGATCACCCGCCATACATTTCCGGGCCGCAACTTTTTCAATGCGCTGTTTCTTTCGCCGATCATCATTCCGCACCTGGTGCTGGGGGTGGCGATGCTGCGCCTGTTTGCGCTGATGGGCGTAAACGGCAGCTTCACCTGGCTGATCTTCGCCCACGTGCTGGTCATCACGCCTTACGTACTGCGTCTGGTGCTGGCGGCGGCGATCGGTATCGACCGCAGCGCCGAACACGCCGCCGAGTCATTGGGGGCCAACCGTTTCACCCTGTTTCGGCAGATCACCCTGCCGATGATCCTGCCCGGCGTGGCAGGCGGCTGGTTGCTGGCGTTCATCAACAGCTTCGATGAAGTCACGCTGTCGATCTTCGTCACCTCGCCTGCTACCCAGACCCTGCCGGTGCGCATGTACGTTTACGCCACCGAATCCATCGACCCGATGATGGCTGCCGTATCGGCACTGGTCATCGCCCTCACCGCCGCCACCATGATCCTGCTCGACCGGGTCTATGGGCTGGATCGGGTGCTGGTCGGCAAACACTGATCCGGAGCTTTCACGTTATGGCATTGCTGAAACGACTGGCTGAACATGATCGCCCCGTTCTGCCCTTCACCCTCGATGGGCAACCGGCCAATGGTCTGTTGGGCGACACCGTGCTGACTGCGGTATTGACCGCCAGTGAGCACCTGCGCGGCAGTGACTTCAGTGCCGAGCCGCGCGCCGGGTTCTGCATGATGGGCGCCTGCCAGGACTGCTGGGTAAGACTCGGCAACGGCCAGCGAGTGCGTGCCTGTTCGACGCTGCTGGAAGCTGGCCAGGCGATTATTCGTGAACCGGGGCGGCGGCCATGAGCAAAGACCGCGTTGCCATTATCGGCGCCGGCCCAGCCGGGATTCGCGCTGCCCAGACGCTGCTGGAGCACGGTGTCAAAGCCTGCCTGATCGACGAAGGTCTGCGCGGCGGCGGGCAGATCTATCGTCGCCAGCCAGAGAATTTCCAGCGTTCGGCCAAGGCGCTTTACGGCTTTGAAAGCGGCAAGGCCGTTGCACTGCATCAGGCACTCGATGCACTGACAACACAGATCGACTACCGACCGCAGACGCTGGTGTGGAACGTCGAAGGCAATCAACTCGATACCCTGCACAACGGAACAGTCGCAACCCTGGATTTCACCCGACTGATTGTCGCCACAGGTGCCACCGACCGCATTCTGCCAGTGCCCGGCTGGACACTGCCCGGCGTGTATAGCCTGGGTGCAGCGCAGATCGCACTTAAATATCAGGGCTGTGCGATTGGCGAACGCGTGGTGTTTTGCGGCAGCGGCCCCTTGCTGTATCTGGTCGCCTATCAATACGCCAAGGCTGGCGCGAACGTGCTGGCGGTACTCGACAGCGCGCCGTTTTCAGCCCAATGCAAGGCGCTGCCTGCGCTGCTCGGCCAACCGGCAACCCTTGCCAAGGGCCTGTATTACCGCGCGTGGCTGAGTGCGCATGGCATTCCCGTGCACCAGGGCGCACACCTCACCCGCATCAACGGTGACAAACGCGTAGACGGCATTCACTGGCAACGCAACGGCCAATCAGGCCAACTGGCCTGCGACGCAGTAGCCTTTGCCCATGCGCTGCGCAGCGAGACACAACTGGCCGACCTGCTCGGCTGTGAATTCGGTTGGAGCCCGCTTAACCGAGCGTGGCTGCCCATTCGCGATGACTGTGGGCGCAGCAGCGTGCCAGACGTGTATCTGGCAGGCGACGGTGCTGGAATCATGGGCGCAGACGCGGCGGAAATGGCCGGAGAACTGGCCGCGCTCGGGCTGCTGCAAGACAGCGGTGTCACCGTCGACGCCGTGCGTATCAGTGACCTGCAAACCGCACTGCAACGCATCGAACGCTTCCGCCACGGGCTGGAAACCGCTTTCCCGTTCCCCGAAGACTGGGCCGCCAATGTAGCGGATGACACTGTTGTCTGCCGCTGTGAAGAAGTCTCTGCGGGCGATATTCGCACCACCGTGCAGGACGGTCATTGGGAGATCAACCGGGTCAAGGCCATGTGCCGGGTTGGCATGGGCCGCTGTCAGGGCCGGATGTGCGGCCTGGCAGCCGCCGAGATCATCGCCCGCGAGAGCGGCCGACCACTTGAGCAGGTCGGCCGTCTACGCGGCCAGGCACCGATCAAGCCACTGCCGTTCGGCCTGGAGATGCTGCCCGTGGACAAACAATCAGCGGAGAAACAACCATGAGCACGCTGATTGAAAGCGATGCGATTGTCATCGGCGGCGGCATTGTCGGCTCGTCGGCAGCCTTGGCGCTCGCCCTGAAGGGCAAGCGTGTGGCCCTGCTGGAGCGCGACTTTTGCGGCTCGCACTCCAGCGGCGTCAATTATGGCGGTGTGCGCCGTCAAGGCAGGCCCTTGTCGCAACTGCCCTTGTCGCAACGGGCGCATCAGATCTGGAGCGGCCTGCGTGAGCTGATCGGTATCGACGGCGAATACCAGCGCTCCGGCCACCTCAAACTGGCGCGCAGCGAGCGGGACATGGATGCGCTGCGCAGCTACGCCGAAGCCAGCCGGGGGTTCGGGCTGGATTTGCAACTGCTGGATCGAGAGCAACTGCGCGCCCGTTACCCTTGGGCGGGCGATGTCGCCGTCGGTGCATCGCTGTGCGCCGACGACGGGCACGCCAATCCGCGTCTGGTATCGCCCGCCTTTGCCAGCGCAGCTCGCCGAGCGGGCGCTCAGGTATTCGAGCAGGCGCCGGTCAGCGAAGTCAGTCACGACGGCAACGCCTTCATCGTCACGACCGCCAGCGGCCTGACACTGCGAGCCCCCTGGCTACTGAATTGCGCTGGCGCCTGGGCAGGAGCGCTGGCGGCACAATTTAACGAACCGGTGCCGATGTATTCGGGGCATCCGGCGATGCTGGTGACAGAACCACTGCCGATGTTCATGGACGTCAGCACCGGTGTCGAAGGCGGCGGCATCTATGCCCGGCAGGTGGCACGCGGCAATTGCGTGCTGGGCGGCGGACAAGGCTTTGCCCTCGGCCCTGCGCATGCCAGGCCGGGACAGGCGGCAGTGCTCGACATTCTGCGCAACGCCGTCGAACTCTACCCGCCATTGGCCGGCGCCCAGGCCATTCGCACCTGGAGCGGCACTGAAGGCTACCTGCCTGATCGCGAACCGGTGCTGGGCCCGAGCCTGACCCGGCCCGGGCTGCTGCACGGCTTCGGCTTTGCCGGGGCAGGCTTTCAGATCGGCCCGGCAGCGGGCGAAGCGCTGGCCGAATGGGTCTGCGACAGTGCCTCAACGATCTCGCTCGAGGCCTTTTCCATCGGCCGCTTCCGCCAGGCAGCTAGCCAACCCACTGCGATAGAACCCGCTACTAACGTCATCCCATTGCACAGAGGAAGGTCGTCCCTATGAAAAGCACCAAACGTCTCGCCCTCACCGGCTTGTCATGCCTGCCCTTGGCGGCCGCACTCGTGTCGTTGCCTGCCCAGGCCGAAACCACGCTGTACCTGGGCATGAACGGCGGAACCATGGAGCGCCTGTACGCCGATCAGGTTATGCCTGCTTTCGAGAAGGCCAACAACGTCAAGGTGGTGATCGTGCCCGGCACCTCGGCCGATATCCTTGCCAAGGTGCAGGCGAGTAAAGACAACCCGCAGATGCACGTCATCTTTCTCGACGACGGCATCATGTACCGGGCTATTTCCATGGGCCTGTGTGACGCCCTGCAGCCCAGCGCCAGTCTGGCTGACCTGCCTGCCAAGGCCAAAATCAAGGAACAGGCAGCGGCTGTCAGCCTGGGTGTGACCGGCCTTGCTTACAACACGCGGATGTTCAAGGAAAAGGGCTGGAGCGCGCCCACCTCGTGGATGGACCTGGCCGACAAACGTTTCAAGGACAAGGTGGTGTTCCAGTCACTGGCCTCCTCGACCTTCGGCCTGCATGGCTTTCTGATGTTCAACCGTATCCAGGGCGGCAGCGAGAAAGACGTCGAACCCGGCTTCAAGGCCTGGCCGAAAACTGTCGGCCCGAACGTGCTGGAATACATAGCCAGCTCGGCAAAGATCTCGGAAATGGTGCAAACCGATGAAGCCGCGCTGTTCCCGCTGACGCCTACGCAGGTGACCGCCTTGAAGATCAAGGGCGTGCCGGTGGAGTACGCCTCGCCCAAGGAAGGCGGCGTGGTGTTGAACGTGGCTGAATGTGCAATCGCCAATAACAACCAGCCAGAGCTGGCCCAGAAGCTGGCGGCCTACCTGCTGACACCGGAAGCACAGGCACCTGCGTTGGAATTCGGCGATCAGATCCCGTCAAATCCGAAAACCCCCACCTCCGAGAAGACGCGCGCGCAAGTCGAGGCCATGGAAAAGTACCTGGAAACAGCGGTAACCATCGACTGGGATCAAGTCAACCAGATCCGCCCCGAGTGGAACGCACGCTGGAGCCGCAGTATCGAGCGCTAGTCGCAAGCGGCAAGGTCAAAAGGCCGTGCCGTTTACAGGCAAGCACCGGCTGATCACCGCCCGGCAAATTATTTCAACTTATTACCGCACAAGAGAGTCCCACCGTTACGCCCTCTTCTTGAGGCGCATTTAACGGTGGTTCTTTCTTTATGAGTTTTATTGTCTGCATGAGCGTGCTTGGCGTGCTCTTGATGCTATTGGCACTCACGTCCTCGTACCTGCGCTGGATGCCGGTGACCACGTCAGCGGTATGCCTGGGATTCGGCTTTGGCATCGGGCCGATGGGCCTGGATATCGTCAATCTGGATTTCGAAAAATCCTACGAATGGCTGGAGCGCCTGACCGAGGTGGCGGTGCTGTTTTCCCTGTTCGGTACGGGCATCAAGTTGCGCCTGCCGCTGCGCGGCAAGGCCTGGCACTCTGCCTACTGGCTGGCCGGGCCAGTGATGCTGGTGACCATTGCTGGCGTGACGGTCGCGGGGCACTACATCATCGGCCTGGACTGGGGCGTGTCGTTGTTGCTCGGTGCCATGCTGTCGCCGACCGACCCTGTACTGGCCGGGATGGTCCAAGTGAACAACGCCCAGGACCAGGATCGCCTGCGGTTTGGTCTGTCCGGCGAAGCGGGCCTCAACGACGGGACGGCGTTTCCGTTCGTGATCTTTGCCTTGCTGTACCTGAGTTCCGGGGGCGCAATGAGCGACTGGGTCCAGGGATGGCTGATCAAGGACCTGATCTGGGCGGTTCCGGCCGGTTTGTTGATTGGTTACGGCATGGGCCGCGGCGTTGGCCATCTGATGATCTTTCTGCGCATCAAGAACGCCGACAGCACCACATCACCCAATGACTTTCTGGCGCTGGCATTGATCGCCCTGGCCTACGTGGTCGCGCAAGGTGTGGGAGCCTTCGGTTTTCTTTCGGTCTTTGCCGCCGGATTCGGGCTGCGTCAGGCTGAAGTACGTGTCACGCGCTCAGAGCTGCCATCGGAGCATGCCGCGCAACCGGTCCTGGGGCATATGACTGCATCCCTTGAACAGGGCACAGTAGCGCAGGGCGAAGACATGAGCGACTCGCAACTGGCTGCCGGGGTAATGATGGGCGATATGCTCGCGTTCGGCAGCCTGGTGGAACGCGCGATGGAAGTGTTGCTGATCACCCTGCTGGGCGCTGCGCTGGCAATGTACTGGGACTGGCGCGCGATTGGTCTGGGTATCGCGCTGTTCTGCGTGATTCGTCCTGCCAGCGTTTGGTTGCTGGTGAGTCGTCGCCTGCTCAACGTCCGACAAAAAGCACTGGTTGGATGGTTCGGTATTCGTGGGATCGGCAGTCTTTATTACCTGTGTTTTGCGTTGTCACACGGTCTGGCACACGATGTCGGCCACGTTGTGATCGGCATGACACTTTCGGTCGTAGCGCTGAGCATTCTGGTAAACGGCATCAGCATCCAGCCTTTACTGGAACGCTACGAGCGCAGCGCCGCCGCCAACCCTGATTACGGCAAAGGGCCATAGATGAGGTCGATGAGGGTATTGGAAGAAGCAATTGGACTGCGGCATTTCGACTCGGTAGCGTGGCGGCCATGTAGCAGGTGCATAGCCGCCAGTGCAAAGCTTGAGGCGTGCAGCTAATATGTGGGCAGGCTTGGGCACTTTGCCAGCCTGCGCAAAGGCCCGGATGCTGCACCTTGCAAAAGAGCTGAACCCCTGTAGCACGCTGGCCTCCAAACCTGGAATACAGCTCTCTCGATCATTTAGAAGGTGAAATGTCAGAACCCGTCCTGATGGACCGCTTTGCACGTAAAGTCGATTATCTGCGCATGTCGGTCACCGACCGGTGCGATTTCCGCTGCGTGTACTGCATGGCCGAAGAGATGACGTTTTTGCCTCGGCAACAGATTCTTTCGCTGGAGGAAATCCTTCAGGTAGCCGAGCGCTTCGTGGCGCTGGGTACACGCAAAATTCGTCTCACCGGTGGTGAGCCACTGGTACGCTCGGGTGTCGTGGGTCTGTGTGAAAAGATCGCCGCCCTGCCCGGCCTGCGTGAACTGTGCATGACCACCAACGGTTCACAACTGGACAAACTGGCCGCCCCGCTGTTCAAGGCCGGCGTCACCCGTCTGAACATCAGCCTGGACAGCCTCGACCCGCAACGTTTTCGCGAGCTGACCCGCACGGGTGATCTGCACAAGGTCATTGCCGGTATCGACGCCGCCAATGCTGCCGGTTTTGTGCACACCAAGCTCAACTGCGTGGTAATGCATGGTCGCAATGATCACGAGATCAACGACCTGCTGGCGTTCGCCATCGATCGCAATCTGGATGTCTCGTTCATCGAAGAGATGCCGCTGGGCATCATCAGCGAGCACAGCCGTGCCGAGTCCTTCTACTCCAGCGATCAGGTTCGCGAGCGCATTGCCGAACGTTACACGCTGGTGCCTTCCACCGACTCGACTCAGGGGCCGTCGCGCTACTGGCGTCTGGCTGAAGCGCCGGGCATTCGCATTGGCTTCATCTCACCGCACAGTCATAACTTCTGCGGCACCTGCAATCGCGTGCGCCTGACGGTCGAAGGCCGCTTGCTGCTGTGCCTGGGCAACGAGCACTCCGTGGACTTGAAAGCGGTACTGCGCGCCAATCCCGGTCAGCCTGAGAAACTCGAAAAAGCCATCATCGATGCCATGCAAATCAAGCCGTGGAGCCACAACTTCACCCACGACGATGGCGTGCAGGTGGTGCGCTTCATGAATATGACGGGCGGCTGACAGCCGCCCTGAAGGATAACGCCTCATACGAGGCGTTATTTATTTGCCGGCCTTGCGAAAGAACAAGGTGATCTGCCCGACTTCGACACCCAGCTTGGTCATCGACGAACGATTGGCCATGGTCTGCTTGTCGATCAGGTACATCCAGTCATCCAGGCTGACGTCATACTCGGTGCCGTCCACCGGCAACCTGAGCACATAGTTCCAGTGGAAGCTGTTGCCTGACACTTCGCCATAGGCCTCGCCAACCACGTCACCTGCCGTGCCCTTCCAGCGTCCCGGACCATCGGGACGCAAACGCCACTCCCGAACCTGCTTGGTGCCATCGCTGTAGCTGAAGGCCTCGTGCATGACCAGCACTTCGCCTTCACTGTGCCCGTCGATCACCACGGTAAAGCGCTTGGTGACTTCACCGGAGCGCTTTTGAAACATTCCCCAGGCCTCGACACGCCCGGTGAAGTACTGGCGCAGATCGAGCTTGGGCTCTTCCTGACTGTAACGGGTTACCGGCACACCGCCGCAGCCGCTCAGTACAAGCCCCGCAAACAACATCAACATCCACTTTCTCAGCATGCGCCCTCCTTGATGGGTCATGAGCCGGTACTGCCGAGCAACTGCTCACGCAGCTCGGGGTTACGGGTTTTCGGGTCAAGCCAGATGGAAAAGAAAGCCTTGGCGAACTCACTGTCGGGCACGACATGCTGGAGTTTGTCGCCGACATAGAAACGCGCTTCGCGGCCGGGCAGGTAAACCCCGGTAATCTTCATGCCCGGCTTAACATCGACAAATGACTGGTTCATTTGCTGACGCCATTGCGCCAGTTGCTGATCGTTCACCTTCGACCCGGAAATACGCTTGATCTCATCGATACTGGCATCGACCAGATCTTCGCGGTCAATATCGCGATGGTAAGTCAGCTCAAGAGCCAGCGGCGCACTCGCTACAAAGGGTTTGGCGGGACTAAGCAACCTGGCCGTGTAGACACGAAAGCCGAACAGGCTGAGATCACCGCCACCGACAACCTGGGCATTGGGCAATGCCTCCCGCCAATCCGCCGAAGCGCCAGCGCTGAGCAACATCACCAACCATAGCCATCGTGGCGCACGCATCGGCAACCTCTGTGTAGGTCAGGTGCAGGCGCTGCCATGAAAGCATCGGCAGGCCGGGAATGAGAGAAGCCAGATAACTGACTCATGGCCGGAATCTATACCAGCAAAAACACTTTGTACAACCAATAAGGCAATTACCCTTTCGGGCGCTGAAAATAAAAAAGCCTGTTCCCGATCAGGTTCGGGAACAGGCTTCAGGGCTCAATACTTATCGCACCTTGAATTCAGGCGACCTGAGAGTGTGCCTGCAGACGGCTCTTTTGCCATTCGCTTTTCAGCGCCTGCAGCGTATTTTCCACATACGTGCGGTCGGCAGCCGCTTTTTTGCCGACATAACCCTGACCGCGGCGAAACATCTTCAGCGCAGTGCGCATCTGTGGATGAGCGTCACGGAATTCGTCTTCCTGGGTGAATGGCGACATGGCGTCGACATGGACTTCACCCGAATCGGCAATCCATACGATGTGGTTGTCCAGCGTGTCTTTGCATGCTGCAAACAGACGAGCCAGTTCATCAATAGTCGGTTGCTTGTTGATATTCATGTGATGCTCCTTCGCTCGTAGACCGTTCAATAATTGATACATCAAGTTCATGCGCCAGAGCGTCATCAATGCAACACACGTAAGTGTTGGTCGAATGTCGCTCCAGCCCCTCAAGGACATGCAGGTAGCCTTGATGAAGAGCCGCTACACAGCGGCATCAGCGTAGAGAGAAGAAGTCACGAAACCCAAAGACCTGGCCCAGGATCGGCAATCGATCCATTACAAGCATCATGAGGACGTTTCGCCAGCTTCTCGCCCTTATCAGTTCAGCTCCATCAATCTGCCTTGTGGGCAGCCTACATCCGGGAACATCTCGACGGCTTGCCGAGCCTGTTCAGTACACTTTTGCAGCGCTCCCGATCGGGGAGACAGCTGCATAATGCAAAAGGAAAACGGGTACGTCAACGATTATGTAGTGATTATTTTTAGTCACTACATAATCGTATGCGGGGCGGGGGGTTAGGTGAAATGGTGACTGGAGGGTCATGATTGGGGTCGACGATTATCGTGCCAATGCGCGTTGGCGTGCAGTTCTGGGCGCTCTGCGTCCGCCAAGCTTCATGATCAGCTCTACCTGAGCGCCGCCCGCTTGAAATACCCTTCGCAACCTACAAATTCCCGACAGCGCGCACATAGAATAAAACTACCGAGCGACAGACTGCCGACTGATTTCTCTCCCTTGGTCATCATAACGATAAGAAGTGATCCGCTGGTCATCGACAGTTTTGACAGGTAGAAATCGCGCTGGGTCCCACTCCGTTGTAATGGTACGAGCGACTGGTGTGCCACTTGCTTCGGTACGACTGACCTCAAGACCGCGATCATCGTAGGTGTAGGTAGTCACCAGGCCTTTCGCATCGGTCTTGGTCAGCATCAGACCGCGCTCGTCATACGTATAGGTGGAGTTGCTAGCAGGGCAATTTGCAGATGGCTCGCCTTCAACGGATATGACACGCTTGATGCCACCGATCTGTTGATAATGATAAATGGTGGTTTTGCCCAATTCGTTTGTGACCGTGCTGGAGCCGTCTGTGTTGTAAGCAACCTGAGTGAGGCCTGCACCATCGCTGTGCTGGCTACTGACTGCTCTCCCCTTCTCGTCGTAGGACCACGTTGCAAACCGGACCCCGCGCTCGTCTGTGATGCCAGTGAGCAAACCAGTGTTTCGGGGGTCTTCGTAATGGTAATGCCTGCGGGCTGTCACTCCATTCTGAACACGCTCTACCTCAGTCAGATGAAGATTGGCATCGTACTTATAGTTGATGATTACTCCCTCAGAGCTGAAACTCAAAGGCTGATGTCTTGCGTCCTCCGTAAACGTCAATACTTGACCATTTAATGCAATGACTTTCACCTCCCGACCAGCGTAGGCCAGCGTGTATTGAATACTACCGGCCTCAGTTACCGACGTTAACCGACCTGCAAGGTCAAATTGATAAACTGTATTAGCTGGGCTCCTGTACTCCCATCCAGCCTCCAGCCTGACCAGACTACGATTGCCAGAATCATCGACGTACACGCCTTCAGACAACTTATAGAAAATGGCTTTTCCGTCCGCACTAACGAAACTTACATACTCACTTTCACTGGTTATATTTAAGTGAGCGGAATAACTATGCCTCCAAGAGCCATCCAGGCTATTGTAGAATCGCCCAAAAGCCAGACCCGATGAATGAACGTAATCTTTTTCATACTCGAACTTGTTACCCGATGCAGGCAAGATAGGGTTACCCACCCAGTCATTTTTTGCGGGCAAACCTTGCATTTTATCTACGCCGCACGTTCCAGTTGTGGGATTGTATTCGAGGCCATTAGCACAGCCATCACCAACCCGAAAAAAAGTATAGTTTTCAGTAGAATAAAGCACGCTAAGGTCCGGCTTCATCCTAAAAGAAAACCGGCACCCCGCAACAGCCTTTACAGAATAATTAACAGGGTAATAAATATTAGCAATCGATATAGTATTTTCCTCGACTATAGTCATACTAAACTCTAGCTGTCGCAACACAGTGTCTCGACATGCTGCTTCAGCCGACGGAAAAAAATTTATATTTTTAAAAGTCCACTGATATTCATCTGCAGCCGCGTCCGACGCTGCGACGCTGCGACAAGAAAAATAATGCTTATATACAACTTAAAACCCGTGATGCATCCTTTTTTATTATATCCACGCTCTGAAAAACTAAAATAATTATAGCAAAACCAACAACCAGCACAAAGGCAGTTAGCGCATTTAAATCTGCAGACACAGTAAAACGCAGCCATAAAAACTGACGATCAAAATAAACTTAGACGTGAAATTATCGCATCGAGTTCAATCAGCGAACTGTCTATCAATTTTTTCTCATCTACAGTCAAATGACGCCCAGCATCAAGAGTAACTCCATTTATTTCTTCCATCAAAGAAATCAGCGGAAATACAGCTTCTGCCCATTCTTCGGAATCGATTATCGCCCTAACACCTTCAACCCCTTGAATAAGACTATTTAAATTGAGCACACCGTCACGGTAATCGCTCACAAGACGATGCAATACAGAGACTTGGCGATCAAGAAACTCATTCATCATTAGATCCTTACTTAGGGATAACGTTGATTACTCTACCACCGCTGTTAGTGACTACCGTGACGCCGTTCGAACCAACGTGGACGGTAGTTCCTGGAGTATTACCCGAAGATGACTTACCATTCTGGATTGCATCTTCAACTGCTGACGGGGGCACACCTCGCCCCTGCATACGATCCAACGCATGTCCTGAGTATTCGCGGCCATCTATTTCAGTAGGCTCATTTGTACCAGACTCAACATCAATAGGACTTCCTCGTTGACCCGTCGGGGTACTTGCATCCTTGTCGCCACTATTGGGGAATTCTTCTGCAAAAAACCCTCCCAACAGGGCTCCCGTTACAGCGGTGCCTATGGCAGCACAAGCAGAAGCCGCTGCTTCTGCCGTAGCTGTACACGCTGCCCAACCGATACCAGGAACGAAACACAGTGCTAAAGGATTGAGTCCTTTAGGGTCGGTATATTTCAGCGGGTTGCCAAGCACGTATCCGAAGGTGTTGAGCCCACCACCCAACCCAATCGGGTCACTCTGCACATAACGCCCGGTATCCGGATTGTAATCCCGATAATAGTTATAGCTTAGCTGCGTTTGTGCATCGTAAATCTGTCCCGGAAACCGCAGCGCGATGCTTGTAGCCTTGCCATCACCGTCCACATCCTCCTCGGGTGAGCCGACACCATACGCATCGCTGTTCCATCGCCACAGCAGTGCCTGGGTGCTGTCTGTCGCCAGTCTTGGCGTGTTCAGGTGATCGACATGCAGGTAGATCAGTTTGCTGCTGCTTACCTCGCCCAGCGTGGAGAAGTTGGCCGTCAACTGTGCCAGTGGCATGTTGTCCAGCCAGAACCAGTATTGACCGCTGGTTTTCTGGCCGTTTCCGTCATAGAAGGTTTGGCCGATCAGTTTGCCGTTTGGATCATACAGGTAGGTGGTTGTACCCGCCAACGCCTGGCTTCCCATCACGTAAGCGCGCTTGATGATTCGTTGGCCTAACGCGTTGTACTTGTAGTCGGCAATTTTGTAGATGTTTGCCTGATAAACCTCGCTCAGACGGCCTTGGCTGTCGTAGGTGAATCGACGGCCATTGATCTGCGTGTGGTTACCCGCAGCGTCCACAGGCAGTGTGGAGCCATTGATGCTGGTAAGCCGGTTACTGTCTCTGGCATAGTTTAACGACTGAGTCTCAGTGGCATCGCTTGTGGTCAGATTGGTGGTGGTACGCTGAGTCCTGTTGCCTGTGGCGTCGAAGCTGTAAGCCTTTTTGACGCTGTTGGTTTGCTCCTGAGTCAGACGGCCCAGCGCATCATATTCATACTGGACCGCGCCCCACAGGCTGGTGGCCGTTTCGGAAATGTTGCTGTCAGCGTCGTAACGATAAGTCGTCTGCCAGTTACCGACCTGCTGCTGGGTCAGTTGATAATCCTGGTCATAGGTTCTCGACAGCAGGATACCGTTGCCCCAGGTCAGCGAATTGACTGGGCCGAATGGCTGGTAGGAAATGTTGCTTGCCAGTGTCGCCGTCTTGTTGCCAATTGCCAGCTTGACGCCTGTTACCTGTGCCGCGCTATTGCGGGTGTAGGTCAGGTTGATACTTGATGGATAGCCGATTTGCACCAGATTACGGGCAGCGTCATAACCGTAATTCAGCGTTTCGTAATAGTCGCCGCTGTTAACGCCCCACCAGCCCCTGCTGCTCAGCAAACCTGGCCAGTTCACGACTCCTGACTGCTGTCTGCTCTGCACCGGCACTCACCTTAATGACCAGTGAGTTGATGTCATTAACGTTGCGGTGGATCTCTATCGGCCACCAGGCTTTGCTCTTCAGCGGCCGAAGCGACCTGAATATTGCGGTCACTGATGTTCGCGATGCCTTCGGCGATTTCTTCCAGCAGTTCGCCAGCGCGTACGACGTTGCTGGCACCCTCCTGCGCAATGCCCAGGGTTTCCTGCATGGACGCGGCAGCGCGTTCGGAGCAGAACTGCAAGTTGGTCTGATCGGCGACGCCTCGGATGACACCCAATACCGAGGAAATGGCGTTGCTCTCGCCCTTGAGCTCGTCACAGCCTCAGGCAGATATTGCTGGGGCCAAGGCTCTTGCTTAGCCTGCGTCCATAGATATGACGCTCTGCTGCAATCCTGCCTCACTCCTCCCACCGCAACACCGTATAGGCCTTGCCTCGCCCCTCCATCGAATTCAACAACACCGTCACCTGCAGCCGCGCCATAGACCCCTCTGCCCTCTGCGCGCGGCTCTCGATCACCAGCACCTCCCCAGGATCGACGCCCACCGCGTTTCCTGTTGGCAGATTGAGTGCCATGCGCATCAGCGGGCTTGCGAAGGCCGGATCAGGTCGGTCGAAGCCGCTCCACAGCGTGATTTCAGGCAACAGCCTGCTGTACAGCGCTTGCGTCATGCTCGGCAGTTGCCGAACTTCTTCAAGCAAGCGAAATGGCGGCTGGCCGTGATTTCGCCGAACTTCGAGTTCACCGGCTATTTGACTGGCTTGCGCCTGACTCGCGCCGCACGCCATTGCCAGACGGGAAAAGTCTTCCGCTTGAGCGTTGTTCAGGTAGAGCTTGCCGTTCTCGCTGTGCAGGCTGACGTAGAGCTGCGTGTCGTCGAATTTCAGGGCTATTTCACGTGCGTCGGCGACCCACTTTTTGCGCTGCACAGGGTCAGCCAGGGCCTGCACCGCCAGCTCGACGCCAACCTCTGCGGCCAGCAGTGCCTGGCTGTGCTGGCGAAGATGCAGCGCCTGGCGATTTTCCAGTTGCACCCAGCCGGCCAGTGACCCCAGCAGCAGGCTGAGCAAGGCCATGACCCAAAGCACCACCAGCAATGCAATGCCACGCTGCGGCATCATGCACACACGCCATCGTTGGGGATTAACAGGTGCACCTGATCAGTCGCCGGACGCAGTCTCAAGGTACTGAAACGCGCCTGATGCCGGGCGTCGCTTACCGTCAGGTCCAGGCGAAACAGGCGCAGTTGGCCTTGACGTGTCGGTTGCCGGGCGACGCTCAGTTGCCAGTTGATACCGCCACCCAGACTGCCCTGGCGGATACCGTCAGCCAACGGCCCTACTGCTTCCTGATCCATCACGCTCATGGCGGCTTCGGTCAGGCGGTCGCTCTGCTCGGCCTGCGACAGGGAATGCACACTCTGGCCGAAGGCGACCAGCAGGACCGTGCTGCAAATGGCCATAAGGGTCAATGCGGCAAGCATCTCCAGCAAAGTGAACCCACGCTGGTGGCGTGCGGCGTCGGCTCGGCTCTCACACATGCGGTTCAGCCTCGGGGTCGCGGTAGGGCCCTTCAGGACGATGCTATTTTCTTTGAGTTCCGAAAGTATGCCGAGCCAAGCCGTCGCACAAGAACTGCCACTCGAATTCCTGCCGCCCGACAACCACTACAAAAAAGCCCGAGAGCTAACGCTCCCAGGCCTCTGAACACCCAACAACCCCCTTATCGTCAGCTCACTTTAAACCGTCCCACCAGCCCCTGCTGCTGCTCAGCAAGCCTGGCCAGTTCACGACTCGTGACCGCTGTCTGCTCGGCACCGGCACTCACCTGGATGACCAGCGAGTTGATGTCGTCGACGTTGCGGTGGATCTCTTCGGCCACCAGGCTTTGCTCTTCAGCGGCCGAAGCGACCTGGATGTTGCGGTCGCTGATGGTCGCGATGCCTTCGGCGATCTCTTCCAGCAGTTCACCAGCGCGTACGACGTTGCTGGCACCCTCCTGCGCCTTGCCCAGGGTTTCCTGCATCGACGCTGGTCTTGAATACTTCAGGGGACCAGCGTTGAAACGCTTCGAGGTAACCGGAGAACTCTCCGAGGTTACGACTGAAGCGTGACAACAGGGGCGCGTCAAAGCGGTTCTGGTTGAATGCCTGGACCAGCAGCACGCGCTCGCGACCGGCACGTTCCTTCATGTCGATGAACTGGTTGAGCGAACTCAGGCCACGCAGTATTTGCGGATCTTCGATACTCGCCTCCAGCGAATAGGAGAACCCGACAAGTGTTTTGATAACGTCGGTGAAGCGCGTAGAGGACTCGGTGTTGTTGATCCCCAGCGTATCGATCTTGAGGCGCAACGCAGTCAGGTCATCCAGTGCACGGTAGACTTTGTCCGGACCGGGAATACCGTCGGTCGACTGGGCACGCATCTCGCTTATCGCCTTGTCGGTTTCCTGACGGAAGGTCTTCAATTTGTCCTGCATGGGCTTGCCGCCGCTGCCCAGAAACACGCCGCTGGCACCGCGCTCGCGCTGGATGGTAGTGACCACGTTGCTCAGTTTCTGTGCAACTGCGGTGGCTGTTACTGCTCGCCTCATGTCACCGAGGTTTTCGCTTTTGTCAGCGACGAACAAACCTGCAAAGGCCAGGAAGCCCAATAGGGGGAATATTAAAATAAGCAGCAGTTTCATACTCAAAGGAGCATTTCTAAGCATTGCAGACCTCATGACGTGCAGACTTTTCTATAAAGGCTATCCAGGGCGTAACGTTCTGTATTCGTCGACGTTTTTTTGTCGCCAGGGACTATTGGTTTATCAGCCTGCCGTAGCCGGTCTTGCTTCCGTATCACTGTCTCGGCTGCCTTCCGGGAAGCTTTACCCACTATTTGGATTTGTTAATTCAAATAGCGAACTTGATAAAGCAGAGGGCGTGAGAAGTTTGGATCCGCAAAGAAATGACCGCCTGGGGCGGTCATGATGAGAAGATAAATATAAAACACCGAGAGCGTCACCTGTAACAGCGATGACAATCTCGATAGAGAGAAGTTGCAACTTTTTTCTATTAAACCCATACGTTTTTATAATTGATTAACGCAGGTTGGTTTTCGCCAGCTCCAGCACCTCACTGCCCCGCCCGCTCATGATCGCGCGCATCATGTACAGGCTGAAGCCCTTGGCCTGGGCCAGCTTGATTTTCGGCGGGATGCCCAGCTCCTGCTTGGCAGTGACCACGTCGATCAGCACCGGACCGGGATGATCGAACGCCTTGCGCAAGGCGGCAGGCAACTCTTCGGCATCCTCGACACGCAGGCCGAGAATGCCTGCGCCCAAGGCAATCCCGGCGAAATTGGTTTCATGCAGGTCGGTGCCGTGCGGCACGTAGCCACTGGCTTTCATTTCCATATCGACAAAGCCCAGCGAGCTGTTGTTGAACACCACCATTTTGATCGGCAGGTTCAGTTGGCGGATGCTCAGCAGATCTCCCAACAACATCGACAGGCCACCATCGCCACACAACGCCACCACCTGACGATCCGGATGTTCGGCCTTGGCCCCCAGAGCTTGTGGCAAAGCGTTGGCCATCGAGCCGTGGTTGAACGAGCCGAGCAGACTGCGCTTGCCGTTCATGTGCAGGTAGCGTGCGGCCCACAGCGTTGGCGTGCCTACATCGACGGTAAAGATTGCATCAGCGTCCGCTTGCTCGTCGACCAATCGAGTGAGGTATTGCGGGTGAATAGGCGTGCCGTCTGGCGTAGGCGTGGCCAGTTCGTCCAGCTCTTCACGGGCCTTGGCGTAGTGCTTGAGGGCCTTGTCGAGGAAGCGGCGGTCGGCGTGCGGCTTGAGTTTTGGCTGCAATGCGTCGAGGGTTTCCCGTACCCCGCCGACCAGACCGAGCGCCACCGGCGTGCGGCGACCCAACTGTGTAGGGTCGAGGTCGATCTGGATGATGTTGGCTTTTTCCGGGTAGAAATTCCGATATGGGAAGCTGCTGCCGAGAATCACCAGCGTGTCGCAGGACAGCATGGCGTGATAGCCGGAGCTGAAGCCGATCAGGCCGGTCATGCCGACGTCGAACGGGTTGTCGTATTCAACGTGCTGCTTGCCACGCAAGGCATGAACAATGGGGGCGCCCAGCGTATCGGCCAGTGCAAGAATCTGCTCGTGAGCACCTGCACAGCCTGCACCGCACAGCAAGGTCACGGCTTTCGAGTCGTTGAGCATGTCGGCCATCGACTGCAAGTCGTTGTCTGCCGGGACGACAGCTGGCGGCGTGGGCTCAATCCATTTCGCTGCTACATCAGGGGATTCGCTGAGCGCTACATCGCCGGGCAAGACGATGACGGCAACACCTTTCTGGCTGATCGCCGCGCGCATGGCACGTTCCAGCACACGGGGGAATTGCTCGGGGTTGCTGACCAGTTCGACGAAGTGGCTGCACTCCTTGAACAGCTCCTGCGGGCGGGTTTCCTGAAAGTAATCCAGGCCGATTTCCGAGGAAGGAATGTGCGCAGCAATTGCCAGCACCGGCACGCGGTTGCGATGGCAGTCGTACAGGCCATTGATCAGGTGCAGGTTGCCCGGTCCGCAGCTGCCTGCACAGACCGCCAGCTTGCCGCTGGATGCCGCCTGGGCACCGGCGGCGAAGGCTGCGACTTCTTCATGACGGGTGTGCATCCAGCGAATCGAATCGGTGCGTTCCAGGCTGTCGGTCAGGCCGTTGAGGCTGTCACCGGACACCCCCCAGATGTGGGAAACACCTGCCGCTGCGAGGGTTTGCGCAAGATGGTCGGCGATGGTCTTGGACATTAGGGGTTCCTTGTCGAGGCAATAATGAATTCGGTAAAACGCGCGCAGCGCTCTGCTACGCCTGTTGTGGTCGACCCGATGAATTCTCGACAGTTCAGAAAACCTGAGCCCTGTTCAGGGCTCGGTCAGACAGTTTGCATTGGCAAACAATTCAGGCGTGCGGGTTGCCCGGCGCCTTGGCAGGGACTGCGTATTGCGGTTTGAGCTTGCCCTCGCTGTCGAGCAGCCAGGCATCGAGAATTTCCCGGACCACAGGACCCGCGACTCGACCGCCCGCTTCGCCGTTCTCGATGGTCACCGACACCACGATCTTCGGATGATCGGCTGGCGCGAAGCCGACGAACAAGGCGTTGTCACGGTTACGCTCCAGCGTCTTCAGACGGTTGTAACGCTCACCCTGCTTGATCGCCACCACCTGCGCCGTACCGCTTTTGCCAGCGATGCGGTACTGCGCGCCCTTGGCGGCATCGCGCGCAATGCCGCGCGGATCGTGCATGACCATCTGCATGCCGGTGTTGACCTGATTCCATTCATTGGGATCGCGCAGCACGATGTTTGGCATCGGGTGCTCATCAAGCGGCACGTCGTGGCCTACTTCCATCGCCAGGTGCGGTCGATGCCAGACGCCTTTGCTGGCAATCAGTGACGTTGCCTGAGCCAGTTGCAATGGTGTGACCTGCATGTAGCCCTGGCCAATGCCGAGAATCACCGTTTCGCCCGGGAACCAAGCCTGACGACGCGTGGCCCGCTTCCATTCGCGGGACGGCATAAGTCCTGCAGACTCCTCGAACATGTCCAGCGACACCTTCTGGCCGATACCGAACATGGTCATGTAATCGTGCAGACGGTCGATGCCGAGCTTGTGCGCCACCGTGTAGAAATAGGTGTCATTGGAACGCATGATCGCCGTGTCCATGTCCACCCAGCCATCGCCGCTGTGGTTCCAGTTACGGTATTTGTGGTCGAAGTCCGGCAGCTGGAAATAACCGGGGTCGAAGACCTTGGTCGAGGCTGTGACCACACCGCTGTCGAGACCGGCAATCGCCACCTCCGGCTTGACCGTCGAGCCCGGTGCGTAAAGGCCACGCAGCACCCGGTTGAACAGCGGCCGGTCAATGGAATCGCGCAGCGCAGCGTACTGCTTGAAGCTGATGCCGGTGACGAACAGGTTGGGGTCGAAGCTTGGTTTGCTGACCATCGCCAGCACTTCGCCGGTTTCCGGGTCCAGCGCAACCACCGAACCACGTCGATCACCCAGAGCGTTTTCCGCTGCGGCCTGCAAATGCGCGTCCAGCGTGAGGGTGATGTTCTTGCCCGGCACCGGGTCAGTATGTTTCAGCACCCGCAGCACGCGCCCCTGGGCGTTGGTTTCGACCTCTTCGTAGCCTACGTGGCCGTGCAGCTCGGATTCGTAGAAGCGCTCGATACCGGTCTTGCCGATGGATTGAGTGCCGCGATATTCGTTGTCGAGATGCGACGCTTCTTTTTCGTTGATACGCCCGACATAGCCAATCGAATGAGCAAAATGCGCGCCCAACGGGTAGTGACGAACGAACTGCGCTGCCACATCCACGCCCGGTAGCAGGTACTGATTGACCGCCAGTATGGCGATCTGCTCCTCGGTCAGCTCATACAGCAGTGTTGCGGGCTCGAACGGGTGGCGAACCTGTTTCAGTTCCTTGTCGAACAGAATCCGGTCTTCGTCGGGCAACTCCAGCAGGGTCATCAGTTCATCGATCACCTTGTGCCAGTCACCGGCGCGCTCACGGGTCAGGGTCAGGTTGAAACTGGGGCGATTGTCAGCGAGCACTTCGCCATTGCGGTCAAAGATCAAACCGCGCTCGGGCGGGATCGGCAGCACGTGAACACGGTTGTTTTCGGAAATGGTCGAGTGATAGTCGAACTCGGTGACTTGCAGGAAATACATGCGCGCGACCAGACAGGCAGCCAGCAGGCCGACCAGCACCGCGCAGGCAATCAGGCGCTGATTGACCAGCCGCGTCTCTTTTTCGTGGTCTTTCAGGGGAATTGGATTGGGCATTTCTACAGCTTCTCGGTGAAGGGCAAACGGCGCAACTAAACGTGTATATAAAGATTTCGGCGCGCACCATACCAAGAAGCGGCTGATTGCAGGCGATCAAGCCGACAATCGCAGGATGAAAAATCTGTCAGAAAAGACTCATTCGGGCGTGATCTGCAGCGTATTCGACGCTTCACGGGCCTGCATAATGCGCGGCAGATTGGTCTCGATCCAGGTAACGAGTGTTTCAACCTGCAAGGCGACTTCTTCGCCCATCGGGGTCAGCCGGTATTGAACATGCGGCGGCACCACCGGCAGTGACTTGCGGCTGACGAAGCCGTCCTGCTCCAGGTGCTGCCGGGTTTGCGCGAGCATTTTCTCGCTGACCCCGCCAATTTTGCGCCGCACCTCGCTGAAACGATGCATGCCGCCGCGCAAAACCACCAGCACCAGCACGCCCCAACGGCTGCAAACATGGTTGAGCACAATCCGTGAAGGGCAATCAGTGGCCAGTACCTGCCCCTGACGAACGAAGGCCAGCATGGACTCGACCGTTTCAGACTGTGGACGCGAGGCAGATTCACTCATGACGCTTACCTTTTTGTGCGTACTTACGAAAGGTAAGCATGATGACTATGCTGGCGCTTCCTTTCAACCTGATTCAAGGAATCCTTCCATGATCGTTGTCACCGGTGCCACTGGCCAGCTTGGCCGTATCGTCATTGAACAGCTGCTCACTCGTGTACCTGCCGGGCAGATCATTGCCGCAGTCCGCAGCCCGGAAAAGGCCAGTGACCTCTCGGCAAAGGGCATTCAAGTTCGTCATGCCGACTATTCGCAGCCGTCGACGCTGGACAGCGCGTTTGCCGGTGCCGACAAAGTGCTGCTGATTTCGTCCAGCGAAGTGGGCCAGCGCCTGCCGCAGCACAAGGCCGTGATTGATGCGGCGAAACGCGTCGGGGTCAAACTGCTGGCTTACACCAGTGTTCTGCATGCAGACGCCTCGGCACTGGGCCTGGCCAGAGAGCACCGCGAAACCGAAGATTACCTGCGCGACAGCAGGCTGCCTTATGTCCTGCTGCGCAATGGCTGGTACACCGAAAACTACACAGCAGGCATTCCCGGCGCGCTGGGCCATGGCGCGGTCATGGGCTGTGCCGACGAGGGCCGCATCAGTTCGGCGTCGCGCCTCGATTACGCTGAAGCTGCGGCGGTGCTGCTGACCTCCGGCGAGGATCAGAGCGGTCGCGTGTACGAGCTGGCTGGTGACGATTCCTACACACTTGCTGAGTTCGCTGCCGAGCTTTCAAAGCAGGCCGGCAAGACTCTGCCTTACGTCAACCTGCCGCAAGCCGAATTCAAAGCCGCGCTGATCCAGGCAGGCTTGCCAGACTTCGTTGCGCAGTTGCTGGCTGATTCCGACGCGGCCGCAGCCAAAGGCGCGCTGTTCGATGACAGTCACCAGTTGAGCGCACTGATCGGCCGTCCGACCACCAGGCTCTCTGCAACCATCGCCCAGACCCTGCAAGGCTAAGCGCGGCAAACCCGATCGAATGATTTGCAAACGTGAGGGTCCCAGTTGTTACGAGGCATTAAGCCATCGCCTGATACCAAAGACTGGGAGTCTTTACATGAATAGCAAATCGTTGATCGCCTGCATGACCTTGCTCGGCTGCTTCTCCGCCGTCACCCTGCCCGCTCACGCAGAGACGGCGGACCCGAAAGTCACCGAATCCAAGGACAACGCCCATGAGCTGGAAGTAGGCTCCCGCGTTCCGGAAAAATATCGCCGCAGCGACCTGGAAGTGAAGGACTGGAAAAGTAAAGGCCTGGAAACACCCGCCAAGGAAAGCGAATGGGTAAAGATTAACGACAAGTACGTGCGTTTCCAGAAGGTCAATGGTCAGATTATGGACATCGTGCCGGTGAAGAAGTAAGGCTTACGCGCTTCGCTTTTTATGCTCTGCGTGAGCATGCCTGAGTGACGCAGCTCGTCACGACACGCATGCCGACGCAGAGCATTTGCACTAGCCGGTGCTTTTTAACGCAATGCGACACATCGGCATCGCGCTGGCACATGAGTTCAGCTACCCTCGGTGCTCTGCCGACGGGATATCAGCATGAGCACCATCCACTCCAGCGACTCGACCGCAACCCCCTTTTTCTGGCGCGATGAGTGTCTGCCTTTCATTGAGGCGCGCTCGGTAGAAGATGGCCGGCTGGTCTGCTATGCCCCGCATTCGCATGAGACTTTTTCCATCGGCGCGATTACCGCTGGGCAAAGCACCTATTTGCACGAAAAGAGCTCACAGCGCGTAACGGCAGGCACCGCGGTCCTGATGAACCCCGGAGATGTGCATGCCTGCAACCCGATCAACAATCAGCCGTGGTCGTACCTGATGCTTTATGTGGACAGCCATTGGCTAGGGTCTGTTCCCGTTTCGACGTAACCCATTGATCTCTATGAGAACAGGCCCGTATTGTTGGAGTTCTCACACAACACCAATACGAGCCTGCAATGCCCCGATTAATGCTCAGTGATGAGCACTGGCCGAAGCTTCGAGAAATTTTGCTGCACGAATCGATCTACAACAAGCGAGATTTGCGCACCACGGTTGAAGGCATGCTGTACCGCATGCGTGTGGGTTGCCCTTGGCGAGACCTGCCGAAAGCGTTTGGAAACTGGAGCAAGGTCTACAAGCGGTTCAATGCCTGGTCTGCTTCAGGCAAGTGGGTCAAGGTGCTTGAGGTGCTGATGACCGATCCTGACATGGAGTGGGTTTTCATTGATGGCAGTTATGTAAAGGCTCATCAGCACAGTGCAGGTGCTGCCAGCACGCAGGACCAGGCCATCGGAAAAAGCCGAGCCGGTAACACCAGCAAGATTCACCTGGCTGTAGACGCTTGTGGGCTGCCCATTGCATTTGACGTGACCGGAGGCCAGACCAATGATTGTTCGCAGGCGGCCTCGTTGATTGCCAAGATGCCCAATGCAGAAGTGATCATTGCGGACAAGGGCTACGACACTGAAGCGATACGCGCTCAGGTCGAGCAGCAAGGCAGCAAAGTGGTGATTCCACGAAAGCGCAATTCTCTGAAAGGGAACGCAGATCTGGACAAAGGGTTATATCGCAATCGACATCTCGTAGAAAACGCCTTTGCCCGGTTGAAGCATTTCCGGGCGGCGGCTTCTCGGTTCGACAAACTCAAGAGAAACTATGAAAGCGTCATAGCAATGGCCTGCGCTTTTCTGTGGCTGCCAATGTGAAACGGGAACAGACCCTAGGCGACATACAGCAGGATATAGGGCTGAACGCTGAATCCGGCTTTCAACCCCTGCCCTATACGCACACTAGCGATCCGCTACTGTTCGGTAAATTGACGGCGCTGTACCAGACCCTGACCGACGCAAAAGCCGATACGCTGCAAAAACATTGCACGGCGGTAGCGTTCTTCACCCTGACGCTGGAGACATTTGATGCTGCGCCAGCGCCGCCCCTCCAACTCTCCCCCCGAGTCACGCGCGCCGCTGAGTACATCAACGACAACTTCACCCGACCCATCAAACTCGCCGACATCTGTGCTGCAGCCAATCTCTCAGCGTCATACCTGATTCGCTCGTTCGAGCAGCGTTATCACCTGACGCCGCATGCCTACTTGCTCAACCGCCGTATCCAGCACGCCCAAACACAGTTGAAAAGCGGCAAGATGATTGCCGACGTTGCGCAGGAAACCGGCTTTGCCGATCAAGCGCATTTTCAGCGTGAGTTTAAAAAACACCTGGCAGCGACACCGGGGCAGTATCGGTTGTGATTGCACGGGTCAGATCAACAGATACAACGCACAGCCAGCCAATAACAGCGCCATGATCCGGTTGAAAACACGCACGCTTGCCGCGCTGCACAAATAGTTGCTCAGAAAACTCCCGGCAAAGACCCAGCAACCCAGTGACAGGTAACACACCACACAATAGATGGTTGCGAATTGCCAGATCAACGTGGCCTCGCCATTGGCAACAAAAACACCCATGCCTGCTATCGATGCCAGCCATGCCTTGGGGTTGAGCCATTGCATGACCGCCCCTTGTATCATCGAAGGACCGACTGCCTTATCGCCCAGGCTCAGTTGACCGTTGTCGGTTGCAAGCCGGAACGCCATATACAGCAGAAATGCCACGCCGGACCATTGAATGATTCGGGTCAGAAATGGCCATTGCTGCAAGGTTTCGTACAGGCCAAAACCGATGAGCAGCAGCAATAGGGTAAAGCCCAGCGTTGCACCCAGCACGTGGCGCATGCCCGGCCAGACCCCATAGCGCGCACCGGCACTAAACGCCACAATGTTGACCGGTCCCGGCGTGATGGACGAAGCCAGTGCAAACGCAGCCATGGAAATCAGCATAGTCATGGAACACCCCTTGAACATGATCAGAAATGACCCGCTCAAGGTAATGACGGCAATGAACAGCGTATTGAAGGAAATTGCTCACAATATTATTCCAGCCATCCGCTTCACCTAAAACCATTGCTTTTTTGTCCGCATGCCTTACAAATGCAATGTTCTCAGTCTGTAACCTCACTGCCACCTTCTCTGCGAGCCTGCTCCATGTCCAGAACCGTCGCCATTGCCTTCGCCTGCCTGCTTTCATCAACGGCCCAGGCCGCCTGCCCCGCCGCGACCCCGGTCGATACAGCGCGCTGGGTCTACGAAAAGCATCAGGACTTCTACCTCAGTGGCAAAGGCTCGGCTGATTACCTGTCCAAGCCTTTGCTGGGCTTGCTGAAAAAAGACTGGGCCTGTCAGAACGGTGATCAGTGCGCAGTCAGCGCCAACCCCTGGACCGACGCGCAGGCGGTGGTCGAGATGACCTACAACCTGGGCTACAAAGACGCCCCGCAGCAGCCGGTCACCAGCCAGACCACTCGTCTGTTGTTGACTAAAAATGCCAGCAGTTGCTGGGTGCTGGACAATCTTCAAGGGCCGCAGGGTGTCGCACTGATGCAGACCCTGGAGGAATTTCCTTACGAAGGTGATTGATCGGCCTTGAAACAATCCGTCATTCTCGGTATCACAGGCACTTGAATTTCACGAGCGAGCACCATGAATACCTTTGAGCAATCGATTATTGAGGCTGCGCAGGCCGCCACGCCCAATAACACCGATGCCGAACGCGAAGCTGCCAGAATTGCCGCCACGCAGGCAGTGGCCGAAATCATGTCCAGCCGCAGCGGGCTGGACCGTACCCTGGCATTGGCCGAGTTGTTGGATTCCTACTCGGAACATGACGATCAGGAAGACGATTAGGCGGGGCGGCAGCGGGCAAAAATTTATTACCTGTTTATTTACCTGCGACGCTAAAGAAAGCTACTGTAGCGGTCGATAATTAGATTGAGGGGGTTCATCACAGCCCCCATTCATTTAGTCATTTAGTGCGCTCGGATGCGACCTATAGGGGAACCATCCGTGCAAGTCGAACAACTGAAAGACATCCAGGCCTACGTCAGGCGCACCGCCGACGACCTTGAACGCGTCTCGGCCAATCTTGCCGGACATCTTTTGTACCTGGAGCGTACTTCTCGCCCGCATGAAGCGCAGGAAGTCAGCGAACGGATCGTCGGCTTGCGTGCGTCAGTCGATGGCCTTCGTGGCGTGTTCCGGTAACTGACCATTTACCTTTCCCCGGCCTGCGACAGCGGCCTCGCTACTTCCTCCAGAGACTTGCGCTCGGCAGCCGCGCCCCATATCGACTGAACCAGCGCCGCGAACATCATCAACCCTGCCCCGATCAGATAGCCGATCAGCACATTGCTGCGTTCGCCGGTTTCTATCAACTCACCAAACAACGTAGGGCCTATCATCCCGCCCAGCCCCGTACCGAAGGCGTAGAACACTGCAATCGCCAATGCGCGGATTTCCAGCGGAAAGGTTTCGGCCACTGTCAGGTAGGCCGAGCTGGCCGCTGCCGAAGCAAAGAAGAAAATCACCATCCAGGCAATGGCCTGCTGGGTTACGTCCAGCAGACCTTGCTCGAACATATAGCCACTGATCGCCAACAGCACGCCTGACACACCATAGGTCAGGCTGATCATGACACGCCGCCCCACCACGTCAAACAACCTGCCCAGCAGCAGCGGACCGCAGAAATTACCCAGCGCCAGCGGCAACACATACCAACCGACGCGCTCGGACGGCACGCCATAGAAGTCGGTCAATACCAACGCGTAAGTGAAGAAAATCGCATTGTAGAAAAAAGCCTGCGCCGTCAGCAGCGTCAGGCCAACCAGCGATCGCTGGCGAAACGTCACCAGCAAGGTTCTGGCAACCTCCCCCAGCGGCGTGTGGTCGCGCACGTGCAGGCGCAAGGGTTTGCCCTGCACGGGAGGCAGCACATGGCCCTGGCGCTGCAAATCGGCCTCTATCTGTTCAACGATCTTTTTCGCCTGCGCGGCCTGGCCGTGAATCAACAGCCAGCGCGGGCTCTCCGGCAGCCACAGACGCATCAGCAGCACCAGCAGGCCCAATACCGCACCGATCCCGAAACACAGGCGCCAGCCCAGTTCGGCACCTACCCATTGCGGATCGAGCAACACAATCGAGCCAATCGCGCCCAGCGCAGCACCCAGCCAGAACGTGCCATTGATGGTCAGGTCGACCCATCCCCGGTAACGTGCCAGGGTAAATTCCTGGATTGTCGAATTGATTGCGGTGTACTCGCCACCGATACCCATGCCGGTCAGAAAGCGGAACAGCATGAAGCTCCAGACGCTGAATGAAAACGCCGTGGCAGCCGTGGCGCCGACGTACAGCAGCAAGGTGATGAAGAACAGTTTGCGACGCCCGAGACGGTCCGCCAGCCAGCCAAAAAATAATGCGCCAAGTACGGCACCGGCGATATACGCGGCACCCGCCAGGCCCACGTCACTGTTGGTCAGGTTGAGCGCCGGACTGGCTTTCAGGGCGCCAGCCACCGAGCCTGCAAGGGTCACTTCCAGGCCATCGAGCAACCAGGTGATACCCAGCGCCACAACCAGCAAGGTGTGAAACCGCCCCCAGGGTAAGCGGTCCAGACGGGCCGGCAAATCGGTTTCGAACACTGCACCCGTTTCATCGGTTGTGGTCATTTCCGGCTCCCTGACAGCGAACATTGGTGTCAGGTTTGAGAGTGACTTACGGCGATCAAGTTCAGCTCACCCAGAACCACAGCAGCGTCAGATTGGCCGCCGAGATCAGACCGAACAGACCCCAGGCGGCAATCTTGACCAACCGACTATTGACGAACGGCCCCATCAACTGCGGATCACTGGTAAAGCGAATCAGCGGCCAGAGCGCAAACGGCAGTTGCAGGCTCAGCACCACCTGGCTGAGCACCAGCATCTTGCCGACCGAACTGTCACCCAGCCAGATAACGCCGATCAGCGCCGGAATCAGTGCCAGTGCGCGAGTAATCAAGCGCCGCTGCCAGCAAGGAATTTTGGCCTGCAGAAAGCCTTCGAGCACCACCTGCCCGGCGATGGTTCCCGTGAACGTCGAACTTTGCCCTGCCGCCAGCAAGGCGACGCCGAAGAGCACGCTGGCAATGGCACCGCCGACCAATGGATCAAGCAGGTGATAAGCGTCCTGAATCTCGACCACTTCGGTATGCCCGGTCTTGTGAAACGCCGCAGCCGCGAGGATCAGAATCGCCGCATTGATCAGTAGCGCAAGGCTCAGCGAACCGATAGTGTCCAGCCGGGCGTAGCGAATGGCAGTGGCCTTGCTGGCCAGGTCAGCACCATTGACCCGGGTCTGCACCACTGACGAATGCAGATAAAGGTTATGCGGCATGACCGTGGCACCCAGAATACCGATGGCGATATACAGCGGCTCCTGGCTGCTCAGTACATCCCAGCTCGGTTTCAGGCCCGCCACCACATCCGGCCAGAATGGCTTGATCAGAAACAGCTCGATGGCAAAACAACTGGCAATGGTTGCAATCAACCCCAGCACGATAGCTTCCAGACGCCGGAAATTGGCGCCCTGCAAGGCCAGCACGATCAGGGTATCGAAAGCGGTCAACGCTACACCGGTGGTTATCGACACGCCCAGCAACAGATGAAACGCCAACGCCGCCCCCAGCACCTCTGCCAGATCGGTGGCGATGATCGACAGCTCTGCCAGCAGCCACTGGCCTTTGGCGACATTACGGCTGTAGCGGGCAGCAGACAACTGCGCCAGATCACGCCCGGTGGCGATGCCAAGGCGGGAACAAAGGTTTTGCAAGACCATTCCCGACAGACTGGCGAGCACCACCACAAACAACAATGAATAACCAAAGCGTGAACCGGCCTCGATAGCCGTCGCCCAGTTGCCGGGGTCCATGTAACCGATGGAAACCAGCAGGCCTGGCCCCACGAACAGCATCATCTTGCGTAGCAAGGATGCGTTCGGCGGGATGGTCACGCTGTCGGTGGTCGCCGATGGGCAGAAAGGGGCTGTTGCAGTGGTGGGCAGTTTGTACGTCACGGGAACCCGACAGGCAGAAAATCAAGACCCTCATCCTAAGGTTTTGCGACACATGTTGATACATCATTGGAGGCTTCATGCCTGCTGTTTTGACGCTTGCTGGTCTTTGAGGCTGGCGCTGCATTGCTAATCACAAGCTATTTCAACGGTGTACAGCCCGACCCAACCGGTATAAACACTCAAAAACCGCACCAACTAAACAATTATTAATCTTTTAGGGGCCATTAACCGCATTAAAAGAACATTCATTACAAATTGTAAAGAGTACCATTCAGGCCTCTACAAGAACTCAGGATGGCCATCTATGAACTCATCACCTCGCACAGGTGCACCCAAGGGCGAACAGCTGCGGGCAGCGTATATCTCGGCGCGTATTGATCGACTGCCTGCGGTTGCCACTATCTGGAAACTGGTCGCCCTGCTGTCTATCGCCGGTTTTTTCGAGCTTTACGACCTGTTTCAGACGGCCTATATCAGCCCCGGCCTGATTCGCGACGGAATCTTTGCCACGGGAAACCAGGGCCTGTTCGGCTTTTCCGATCAGGCAGCCTTTGCCTCGGCGACCTTTCTGGGTCTGTTTTTCGGTGCCAGTCTGGTTAGCCCGATTGCCGACCGTTACGGTCGCCGCGCAATTTTTACCTTCGCGCTGATCTGGTACACCATTGCCACGGTGATCATGGGTCTGCAGACCTCCGCTCTGGGCGTGATAGGCATGCGCTTTGTAGTGGGTATCGGCCTGGGCGTAGAGCTGGTGACCATCGACACTTACCTGTCGGAACTGGTGCCCAAACGCATACGCAGTTCGGCGTTCGCCTTCGCATTTTTCATCCAGTTCCTGTCAGTCCCCAGCGTGGCGCTAATGTCATGGTGGCTGGTGCCCCAGGCACCCTTCGGCTTTTCCGGATGGCGCTGGGTGGTGATTGGCAGCGCGGTATTTGCGCTGTTTGTCTGGTGGCTGCGTTCAGCACTGCCAGAATCACCTCGCTGGCTGGCGCAGCAGGGGCGTTTCGACGAAGCCGAACTGATCATGGACGGAATTGAAGCACGTTGTATCAAAGACCAGGGCAAGCCGCTGGATGAACCTGAACCGGAGAAAGTCGCGCTGTCAGGCAACGGCAGCTTCGCTGATATGTGGCAACTGCCATACCGTCGTCGTGCACTGATGCTGATCGTATTTCACGTCTTCCAGGCCATTGGCTTCTTCGGCTTCGGTAACTGGCTACCCGCCCTGCTTTCCGGCCAGGGCCTGAGTGTCACACACAGCCTGGGGTATGCGTTCGTGATCACGCTGGCCTACCCGCTCGGCCCGTTGCTGTTCGTGAAATTTGCCAACCGCTTCGAGAACAAATGGCAAATCGTCGGCTCAGCGTTGGGAGCTATGATCTTCGGCAGCCTGTTTGCCTTCCAGACCAGCGCGGCAGGCCTTATTTTCTGCGGGATCATGATCACATTCTGCAACGCATGGCTGAGCTTCAGTTATCACTCATACCAGGGCGAGTTGTTTCCGACCAACATCCGCGCACGTGCCGTGGGCTTTTGCTACTCGTTCAGCCGCCTGTCAACGGTGTTCAGCAGCCTGCTGATCGGGATTTTCCTCGACCACTTCGGCACACCGGGCGTACTGGCGTTCATCGTTGGCAGCATGCTGATCGTGATCATCACCATTGGCCGGTTCGGACCACGTACACGCAATCTGGCGCTGGAGCAGATAGCCCACCGTTGAGTGAACTGACCGAGGAGTGGGTTCAGGCCTGAGCCCACTCCACATTGGTGACACCAAAGTGTTCCGCATAAGGCTTGGACACTTTGGCGACTTTCTCCAAACGGTATTTCGGTATGCGCGCAAGACCCGCGTCGACACTTGCACAGTGCCATGCTTCAGCGTTGTCCATATTCTCGGTGCGTATATAAAAACTCTTGAACGAACCGTTCAGCAGATAATCAATGCGGTAATGCTTTGGAAGTGCCATTGAAAGCCTGATCCTTTTTTCAGCAGTGGCTTGAAGTATAGGTGACTGCATTCACTGCAAAGAAATTCATTCTTTTTTCAATATCGGCGACCAACGAACATCCCCATTCGGATATATCAGCGAATACCCAGGCGCTTGGCAAGTCGATTGAGATTGGCTCTGTCCACCGCTAAATCGCGCGCCACTTCTGCCCAACGGCCTTGATGTCGTTCAAGACAATCAACAATCAAGGAACGCTGAAAAGCATCCACCGACGCCTTGAGCCCTGCCCCCTGCACAGCCGCTGAAAGGGCTTTTTCAGCCGTGGGTAGTGGCGTGGCAGACGCCGAGCCGTCGAGGCCCAGCGCAGGCCCTTCGACCGTCAGGATGCGCGGTTTTTGCGGATGGGCAGACAACGCCTTGAGCACCGCCCGGCTGATCAGGTGCTCCAGCTCACGAACGTTACCCGGCCAGGGGTGCGCGAGCAGCAGCCGCTGCGCCTCGGCGCTCAGGCGCAGCCCACGTAGCCCCATGCGCACACGGTTTTCCTCGAGAAAATAGCCGGCCAGCAGCAACACATCCCGTCCGCGCTCGCGCAGTGCTGGCACGAGCAGCGGGTAGACGCTCAATCGATGATAGAGATCCGCCCGAAACCGGCCGGAGCGCACTTCCTCGGCCAGATCACGATTGGTGGCAGCGATGATGCGCACATCCACATGGTGTTCCTGATCAGCACCCACCCGTTGCAACTGACCACTTTGCAGCACACGCAACAGCTTGGATTGCACCGACAATGGCAGCTCACCCACCTCGTCAAGGAACAACGTACCGCCATCCGCCAGCTCGAACCTGCCGCTACGCCCATTGACCGCCCCGGAAAAAGCGCCTTTGACATGCCCGAACAATTCGCTTTCGACCAGCATTTCAGGCAGCGCGGCGCAGTTGAGGCTGATCAGCGGCTTGTGTGCCCGCGGCGAGTGCAGATGGATGGACTCGGCCACCAACTCCTTGCCGACACCGGTTTCACCCATGACCAGTACCGTCAGCGGGCTGTTGCCGACCAGTTCAATCTCCTGCTGCATACGCTGGTGAACCGCGCTCTGACCAATCAGCTCGCGAGGCGCTCGCCCTCCGGCAGCGCGCTTGTAGACCTCGGCCAACTGGCGCTGATCTTCAAAACCCCGCGCCAACTGGTTGATGCGCTCGCCCGCCATGACCGTTGCCGCGGCGAGGCTGGCGAAGGCCTGCAGGTTATCCAGATCGACGCTGCCAAAGCTGGAGGGGTCCAGCGAATCCAGGGTAATAAGCCCCCAGGGCCGCCCCTGAACAGACAGCACGCAGCCCAGGCAATCATGCACTTCCAACGCGCCATGACCGTCGACCAGCCCGTCATAAGGGTCCGGTAAATCGCAATCGGCAGCAAAGCGCAGCGGCCCGTCACTCGCAAGCAACGCCTCGAAGCGAGGATGCTCGCTGACCCGGAAGCGACGACCGAGCGCGTCCGGGCTGAGTCCGTCGACCGCCAGTGGAATCAGCACATCACCCTCAAGCCTGAGCAGTGCAGTAGCGTCGCAAGGCAGCCAGTGGCGCAGCGAGCACAGCAGACGCCGATAACGCTCTTCGTCCGGCAGTTCTCTGGACAGGTCGGACACCAACGGTATCAGCTCACGCAACAGGGGGTGGGTCATTACGACTCCAGCAGACGGCCAACAAAGGCGTCATTATGACTCGCCAGGCTGAATAAGTGGTCACCGCGATGTTTATCCAGGCTCGCCCGTTCTGGCACCGTATGTCGAACACGTTGTATCAACGCGCGAATCAGAGCTACCGCCGTTAATCAGCCCTCTGAAATGACTCATTAACTTTACAATTTCCGTACCAGATTCCGTTATTTGATCAATCAATGAATCAATAGCGTTCATGCAATTACAGTTGCCCGACCCTTAATTTTTCTGACGCCACAGGCACGGCTGAATGATGGATATCGTTTAATTTTATTGATGTGGCGATTGTCCGGTCTTGTTCCATAGTGCGCTCACTTTTACAGGAGCAACTGTTCATGCCCGGCACTCAAGGAGGAGTTCTTGAGGTTGATACACCTCTGGTTGTCGACCTCGATGGAACGCTGCTGCGTTCAGATTTGCTGTTTGAAACCGCAGTAGCTTTTATCCGAGGCCGACCACTACAGGTATTCAAGCTTTTTACCTGGCTGTTACAAGGCAAGGCGTCCCTCAAGCAAGGGCTGGCTCTGGGCACCGACATCGACATTGCGTTACTGCCCTACGATGCTGCGGTCATCGCTTATATCCAGACCAGTCGGCAGCACGGGCGCAGGGTGGTTTTGGCAACGGCCTCTCACGAAACCCTTGCCAACCAGATTGCAGCACACCTGCAAATGTTTGATCAGGTCTGGGCCTCGGACGGTAAAACCAATCTTTCTGCCCATCGCAAACGCGATTTGCTGGTCAGCCATTATGGTGAGGGCGGCTTTGATTACATCGGTAATTCCCGGGACGACCTGCGCATCTGGAAAGTCTCACGCAAGGCCATCGTCGCCAGCCCGCTCGCAGGTGTGGAGCGCGCGGCGCGGGCACAAGGAAAAGTCGAACAGGTGATCAAATCCACATCGTCCCGACGCAGTGCGTGGTACAAGGCGTTGCGCCTCCACCAATGGCTGAAAAACACACTGATTTTTGTGCCCCTGCTCGCTGCTCACCAAGTCCAGAGCACGCAATTGCTGCTCGACGGATTGCTGGCATTTTTGTGTTTCGGGCTCTGCGCATCAAGCGTTTACCTGCTCAATGACCTGCTTGATCTGGCAGATGACCGCCACCATCGAAGCAAACGCGAGCGCCCGTTCGCCAGCGGTCAGTTGTCGATCGAATCCGGCTTACTGGTGATCCCGCTGTTGCTCGCAGCAGCCTTCGCCGGCGCGGCAATCATGTTGCCATGGCAATTTGCGGCGGTGCTGGCTGCCTATTACTTGCTGACGCTGGTCTACTCGCTTTACCTCAAGCGCCACATGGCAGTGGACGTCATTGTTCTGGCGATGCTCTACACCACGCGCATCCTGGCCGGTGCAGCGGCGTTTCAGTTGCCGCTGACGTTCTGGATTCTGGCATTTTCAATGTTTCTGTTTCTCAGCCTCGCGCTGGTCAAGCGCTATGCCGAACTGCGCGACGCTAGGCTGTGCGATGTGACCGTCAAGACACGCGGCCGCGGCTACTACCCGGGCGATCTGGACATGATCGCCTCCCTGGGTGCATCGTCGGGCAATCTGGCGGTAATGGTCCTGGCGCTTTACATCCATGAGGGCGCGACGGTTGCCCTGTATCAGCATCCGCATGTGATCTGGCTGGCCTGCCCGTTGCTGTTGTTCTGGATCACCCGGATCTGGATGCTCACCCATCGCGGTCAGATGAACGAGGACCCGGTAGTTTTCGCAATCCGCGACCGGATCAGCCAGGGGATCGGTTTTCTGTTCCTGCTGGTGTTCTGGATCGCCGCATGAGCGCGCCTCTCTACTCCTGGGGGCGCTACCCGCAGGTTGCCCAGCAAGGTCATGACTGTGAGGCGGTAAATCGCTTGCCGGCGCACATCTCGGAAACACTTGCGCACCATCACACCAGCCTGCCGTTCGGCAACGGCCGTAGCTACGGCGACAGTTGTCTGGCCAGCAGTGGTCACGTACTGGACATGCGCAAGCTGGATCGCTTCATCGCCGCAGACTGGCAGAACGGCGTGGTGCAACTGGAAGCAGGCATGACCCTGTCACAACTGCTGGCGGCAGCAATCCCGCGCGGCTGGTTTCTACCGGTCACACCGGGCACGCAGTTTGTGACGATAGGCGGCGCACTTGCCAACGACGTGCACGGCAAGAATCATCATCTACGCGGCACCTTCGGCTGTCATGTCATGCGTTTCGAATTGATACGTCATGGCGAGCCGCCGATGGTTTGTTCGGCCGTGGAAAACCCTTTTTTTTTCGCTGCCAGCATCGGCGGCCTGGGCTTGACCGGCGTTATCAGTCGGGTCGAGCTGCAATTGATGCCGATCCGTACCAGTCAGATCAACAGCACGGTGGTGCGCTTCGCCAATCTGGCAGAATTTTTTACCCTGTCGCACGAGCTGGACGCGCAGCACGAATACAGCGTGGCCTGGATTGATTGCCTGGCGCGAGGCAGTAATAGCGGCCGTGGCGTGTACATCGTCGGCGACCACGCTCGTTACGGGTCGCTAACGGTCGATGCGCCCAAGCGTCTGAGCATACCGTTCATTGCCCCGCTTTCACTGGTCAACCATCTGTCCTTGCGTGCATTCAATTCGATCTACTGGCACGCCCATCCACAACAGGCCAAGGCCCGCCGCAGCGCGTGCGAAGCGTTCTTCTACCCGCTGGATCGCATCCAGCACTGGAATCGTCTTTATGGTCGCAAAGGGTTTCAGCAATACCAGTGCGTGATCCCCGGGCATTGCGCGCCCAAGGCCATGCAACTGCTGCTCGATGCGATTGCTGCATCGGGCCGGGGTTCATTCCTTGCGGTACTCAAGCGCTGCGGCGATATCGCTTCGCCGGGGCTGCTGTCCTTCCCGATGCCGGGTACTTCGCTGGCACTGGATTTTTCGCAGACGCGCGAGCTGGCCGAAACACTGTTCCCACGCCTGGATGCCATTGTCCGTGAAGCGGGTGGACGTCTATATCCGGCAAAAGATGCACACCTGACCGGGAGCGATTTCCGCCAGGCCTATCCAGCCTGGGAGCAACTTGAAGCCCTGCGTGACCCTTCCTTGATGTCCCGCTTCTGGAAACGAGTGATGCCATGAAAAAAATTCTGATCATCGGCGCGACATCAGCCATCGCCCACGCCTGTGCCCGACTCTGGGCCGCGCAGGGCTGTGATTTTTTTCTGGTGGCGCGCGACATGGAGAAGCTCGACAGCAATGCAGCCGATCTCAAGGCGCGCGGTGCCGGGCGTATCGACACACACCGACTGGACGTTACGCACTTTTCAGAACACCCGGCTATGCTGGCCGACTGTCTGGCTGCATTGGGGCAGATCGATATCGTCCTGTTGGCTCACGGCACCCTGCCCGACCAGAAGGCCTGCGAGCAATACGCAGGCCTGGCCATACAGGAATTCATCACCAACGGTGCATCGGTTATTGCCTTGCTGACCCTGCTGGCCAGGCATTTCGAAGTGCAGCGCTGCGGCACACTGGCAGTGCTTTCCTCCGTCGCTGGTGATCGAGGACGCCCTTCCAATTACCTGTACGGCTCGGCCAAGGCTGCCGTCTCGACGTTCTGCGACGGGTTGCAGGCGCGGATGTTCAAACTCGGCGTACACGTAGTGACCATCAAGCCGGGTTGTGTCGACACGCCCATGACCCACGGCCTGCCGTTGCCTGCCTTGCTGGTTGCGCAACCGGCAGCTGTTGCCGAGCGCATCGTCAAGGGCATCGCACGCCGGTCTACAAGCCTTTATGCGCCGGGCTTCTGGGCATGGATCATGTGGGTGATTCGCGCGATTCCACAGCCATTATTCAAAAGGCTCGACCTTTGAGCGACATGCCGCTGCTGTCAGGCTGGCGCTATCGGGCGGTGCTGCTGTCGGTCGTCTTCTCGGCACTGGGCTATCTGGGATTTTCCCTGTGGGGCGGCTGGCAGGCAGTCAGCGCAGCAACCGGCAAGGTCGGGGTGCAGGGCATTGGCTTGGTCTTGCTGATGTCGGCAATCAACTACGCGCTGCGCTTCGGACGCTGGCAGCTTTACCTTGAGGTGCTGGGGCATCCGCTTGCCTGGCGGCAAAGCCTGCGGATCTACCTGGCCGGCTTCGCCCTGACAACCACGCCCGGCAAGGCCGGCGAAGCATTGCGTGGCGTATTGCTCAGGCCGCTGGGCGTACCGTACCCACAAAGTTTTGCTGCATTTTTCAGCGAACGCCTGTCCGATCTGCTGGCCATCGTGCTGCTGACGCTGTTCGGTCTGTCGTGGTACCCGCAGGCGCAACCCATGATTTTTATCGGCCTGGCGCTGGTTCTGGCGGGGCTGCTGGTGCTGTCTCAGGGTCATTTTCTGAAGCGCATGCGAGGTGCGCTGCCGACGGAGAAGAGCACACGACTGCACAGGCTGCGGCGGCAGCTGTTCGACATCCTGCTCGCCGCCCGTCAATGCCTGCACGGGAGAGTGTTGCTGACCGCCAGCCTGCTCAGTCTGCTTGCCTGGAGCGCCGAGGCACTAGCGTTTTACTGGATGCTTGGCTGGATGGGCGCGCAGATCCCACTGACGTTTGCCGTGTTCACCTATGCACTGGCAATGCTCGCCGGAGCGTTGAGCTTCATGCCGGGTGGCCTGGGCAGTGCCGAAGCAGTGATGGTCGGGCTGCTGATGTTCAAGGGCATGCCTGGGGCCGACGCGATTGCCGCCACGCTGCTGATACGTCTGGCGACCCTGTGGTTCGCAGTGGCGATCGGTGCCGTGATGCTTTCCCGATTCAACGCTGCACCACCGGGACGTCAGCCTTGAGGCAGTAAAGCAGGCACCCGACACCTTTTGTTCACCTCACGGAGGAGCTGTTCAATGCTACCCGATTCGCGCACCTCGATTGCCATGCCCCTGTTTCTGCTGGGTGCCGCCATCGCCGCAAGTTTTCTGGCCTCCAGCGGGCCGGTGCAATGGATGGACAATGGCATGTTTCTGGCCAACGCCCGCGAAGGCCATTATTTCAGTGAGTCGCTCGGACCGCTGGAGCATCCGCTTTATCAACTGCTCAACTCGGTATTCTTCACACTGTTCGGCCCACGCGCGCTCAGCCTGCTGAATTCGTTACTCCTCGTGCCGTTGGCATGGATCGTCTATCGACTGGCGCAAAGCCTCGGCGCCGGGCCACGTCAGGCCGTACTCGCTGGCGCAGCGACGGTATTGGCGCACGGAGTGTTCTGGGTGTCGACCAAAGCCGAGGTTTATCTGCTGCACACGCTGTTCGTACTGCTGGCTTATACGCTGCAGTTCAATGACAGTAACCGTCTGACGCCGCTGAAAAAGCTGTTCATGATTGGCGTGCTGACTGGAATGGCGGCCTCGACTCATCAACTGACCTTCGTGGTCCTGCTGCCGCTGTACCTGCATCTGCTGTACCTGTATAAAGCGCGCGTTTTGATCACCCTGCCCGGCTTCATGCTCGGCTTCGCGTCGGCGGCTGTCGCGGTATTCAATGACCTGAACACCGGATTGGGCCTGCTGGATATTGCTCGACGTTACCTGACCGGTGCGTCCGCGACCATTGCGGGGCCTGAGTGGCAAGGCAGCCTGTTGCGTTTCGACGAACTCCTGGAGGAAAGGAACGCAGCCATACTGGTGCTGCTGTCACTGATAGGGCCGCAGTTGGCGGGGCTGCTGCTGTTTCCCAAGGAGAGTCGGCTGCGGTTGTTGTGGAGTGCGGCGCTGTTGAATCTGGTTTTTGCCATTTCCTATAACGTGACCGACCGTTTCACCTTTTTTCTACCCGGCGTGGCGATGCTGAGCATCATCGGCATGATTCAGCTGCGGCGGGTTTTGCCACACAATGTGACACGCAGCACCTTGCTCAATCTCTCGGTATTGTCCTCGCCGACAGTGGTTCTGTTGGCGTATTCACTTTACGCAAACGGGGTCATACATTTTCCTGAGCATAAGGAGAAGCTGCCCTATCGCGACGATATCCGTTATTTCATGGTGCCTTACCTGCGCGACCGCTCTGCCGAGCAGTTCGTGCGCGCCTATGAACAGGTCGTGCCCAACGGTGCGTTGATCATCGCCGACTGGACACCGATGGGTGCCATGCGCTCCGGGCAAGCCATCGGGCTGCTTGGCGGTCGCAGGCTGGCCATGTGCGACGACAACGTTGCCATTCGAGCGGCCTTGAACAGCAACGGCGTCTATCTGCCACGGTTGAGCTATTGCGGGACGCTTACACAGAACTACCGGCTGGAAGAACAGCCGGCAGGATATTCATTGCAGGCGAACTGATCATGAATGAACCTCTGACTCACATTCATGACACGTTCGCGCACACTCTCAAGGCTGCCAGAGCGCCTGCCCGCCGCCCAGTTTGCGGTCCAGAAAACTGGCCGCGCTGATCAACGCCAGATGGCTCAGGGCCTGCGGTGTATTACCGAGATGATGAGCATGCGCGTCGAATTCTTCGGCGTACAAGCCCAGCGGGTTGGCGTAACGCAGCAATTGTTCGAACTCCAGATGCGCCTGCTCGACCCGACCGGCACGGGCCAGACATTCGACGTACCAGAACGAACAGGCAACGAATGCGCCCTCTTCGCCTGCCAGTCCGTCATCGTGATCATCATCGTTGCGATAGCGGAATACCATCCCGTCACGCACCAGTGCTGCTTCGATGGCGTCCAGCGTCGCCAGCCACTTCGGGTCATTGGCACCGACAAAGCGTACCAGCGGCATCAGCAGCATCGAGGCATCCAGATTGCGGCTGCCCTTGTGCTGCACGAAGTGGCCCAGGTCTTCGTTCCAGAAATTCCCCCAGATGTCGTTGTGGATCTCTTCACGTACCCTGGTCCAGCGCTCGAAGGGCCCCGACAGCGAGCGCTTGAACGCCAGGCGCAGTGCCCGGTCCAGTGCAACCCAGCACATCAGCCGCGAATGCAGAAAATGCTGATCGCCACCGCGCATTTCCCAGATGCCCACATCGCGGTCGCTCCAGTGTTCGCACACGTAGTCGACCTGGCGAACGACATGCTGCCAGCCATCATGGGAAATAGCGTCTCCATACTTGTTGGCCAGGTAGACGGCGTCCATCAGTTCGCCATAGATATCCAGCTGAACCTGCTTGTAGGCCTCATTGCCGATGCGTACCGGCTGAGCACCGCCGTAGCCGGACAAATGATCGAGATTGTCTTCCGGCAATTCTGCGTGGCCATCGAGGGCATACAGAATGCCGAGTTTCTCGGTCTGTTCACAGCAGTCATCCAGTCGCCCGCGCACCCAGCTCATGAAGGCATTGGCTTCATCGGTGTACCCCAGGCGCATGAACGCATACACGGTGAATGATGCGTCACGTATCCAGGTGTAACGGTAGTCCCAGTTGCGCTCGCCGCCCTCGGTTTCCGGCAGACCGAACGTCGCGGCTGCGACAATGCCCCCATGCTTGCGCGAGGTCAGCAGCTTGAGCGCCAGCGCCGAGCGAGTGACCATTTCACGCCAGCGGCCCTTGTATTGCGATTGCCCGGCCCAGCGCCGCCAGAATTTCAGTGTGTCGTCGAAATAGCGCGAGCATTTGCCTGCGGCCACGTTCGGGTCGTCGATACCGCCAAGAATGAACTCGACGGTCTGGCCTTTATGCATGTGAAACTTGGCTACAGCGTCCTGCTGCTCCAGCTGTAGCGGCGTAGCAGCCGACAAGCGCATGCCTGGCTGCCCTTCGGCCTCGAAACAGATGTCCTGGCCATCGACGCGAGCGGTGGTTTCAGCACGGCTGTAGTCCATGCGTACCCGGCAGCGCATGCGAATGGTGGCCTCGCCAAAACGCACTTGAACCCTACGCACGATGCGCGGCAGATCGTCCTGATCTTCACCAATCGGCATCAGGTCGGTGACTTCCACCACCGCGCCCTCGGAAATCCAGCGGGTTTGCAGGACATTGGTGTCCGGCAGGTAGATCTGCAGCCGCCTGGCGTCAGGCAAATCGGGCGCCAGCTGAAAGATCCCGGCATCGGGCGTATCCAGCAGCGCGGTGAAAATCGACGGGCTGTCGAAATCCGGCCAGCAGCAGAAATCGATGCTGCCGGTGTTGGCGATCAACGCGGCGCTGCGCATATCGCCGATGATGCCGTGGTCTTCGATACGGTTTTGCGCTTCTTGGGGAAAGTCAGCCATTGCCACGGAACTCCGGATAAAGGGTCATCCCGCCGTCGATGTACAGGGTTGTGCCGTGCACATAATCCGAGGCATCGGAGGCCAGCCAGAGCACGGCATTGGCGACGTCTTCAGGCTCACCGATACGGCCATAAGGGATCAGCTTGAGCATTTCCTTCTCGGCGTCGCCCTTGCGCGCGTCGGCATTGATCGGCGTGCGAATAGCACCCGGCGCGACGCTGTTGACGCGAATTTTCAGCTCGCCGACTTCCTGAGCGATGCTGCGCATCAACAGGTCGACGCCGCCCTTGGACGCTGCGTAATTGACGTGCCCGGCCCATGGAATCAACTGATGCACCGAACTCATGTGAATGATCTTGCCCATCGCCCGTGACACATCAGGGCGCATGCCTTGCTTGATGAACTGGCGCAACGCCGCACGGGCACAGAGAAATTGCCCGGTCAGGTTGACATTGATGACCGTGTTCCAGTCTTCCAGGCTCATGTCGACGATGGCTGCGTCTTTTTGCAGGCCCGAGTTGGCGACCAGGATGTCCAATGCGCCAAAGTGCTCGATGGTCTGCGCAAACAGGCGCTCGACGTCTGCTTCTTTCGACACGTCGGCCCCGACAGCAAGGGCGCGACCGCCCGTTGCGCGAATCTCTTCAGCCAGCTTCTCGGCAGGTTCAGCCTTGGAGTTGTAATTGATCACCACCGCCGCCCCGGCGTCCGCCAGCGCTCGCGCGGCACCCGCGCCGAGACCGGAACTGGCTCCGGTGACGATAGCGACTTGTTGCTTGAGTGAGATATGCATCGAATTTCAGCCTCGGAGTAAGCGTACTAGTGCTGACTGACGAGGCTGAAAGTAAGTTCAGTTCGGCTTAGGGTGCCGGGTTGGGCTGAGTGGTATGAATGGCTTCGATGCCGGCGATGACCTCGTCGGACAGCGTGACGGCGATGCTCTCCAGGTTGATCTTCAGTTGATCCAGTTTCGTGGCACCAATGATGTTGCTGGTCACGAACGGACGGCTGGTGACATAGGCCAGCGCCATCTGCGGTGGATCCAGACCATGCTCGCGAGCCAGCGCGACATACTTGGCTGTGGCAGTGACGGCCTGCGGGTTGTTGTAGCGCTGGAAACGCTCGAACAGGGTCAGGCGGCCATCAGCCGGACGTGCACCGTCCAGGTACTTGCCGGCCAACACACCGAACGCCAGTGGCGAATAGGCCAGCAAGCCGATCTGTTCGCGAATAGCGATTTCTGCCAGACCCACTTCGAAGGTGCGGTTAAGCAGGTTGTAGGGGTTCTGGATCGAGACAGCACGTGGCAGATCGAGGGTTTCGGCAAGGTGCAGAAAACGCTGAGTGCCCCATGGCGTTTCGTTGGATAGGCCGAAGTGGCGAATCTTGCCCGCCTTGACCAGATCGCCCAGTACCGACAGGGTTTCTTCGATTTCGACAGCCTGATCATCCGGGTCGTGGGTGTAACCCAGCACGCCGAAGAAGTTGGTCTTGCGATCCGGCCAGTGCAACTGGTACAGGTCCAGGTAATCAGTATTAAGGCGCTTGAGGCTGGCTTCCAGCGCCGCAGTGATGTTCTTGCGGTCAAGCCGCGGATTGCCATCGCGGATATGATCCATGCGACCTGGACCGGCGACCTTGCTGGCCAGTACCCAGTCGTTGCGGTCCCCGTACTTCTTGAAGTACTCGCCGATGATGCTTTCGGTCTTGGTGTAAGTCTCGCCACGCGGCGGCACCGGGTACATTTCTGCCGTGTCGAGGAAGTTGACCTTGGCATCCTTGGCCATACGAATCTGTTCGAATGCTTCATCCTGGGTGTTCTGCTCGCCCCAGGTCATGGTGCCCAGACAGATCGCGCTGACCGACAGATCGGTTTTGCCCAATTTACGAAATTGCATCGATGTCTCCGTTTGATTCAAAAAGATACAGCTTGAAACAGGGCTCCCATAAAACGCCGACTGGTCATTCACTGCAACACTTTTTATCTAACGATAGCCTTGCGCCTGCAGATCGAACAGCGCGGCGTAGCGCCCTGCGGCGGCGATCAGGCTGTCGTGATCACCGCGCTCCAGCACCCGCCCATGCTCCAGCACCACGATATGTTCGGCGTTGCGCACACTGGAAAAACGGTGGGAAATCAGCAGCGTCATGCGTCCCTTGGCGTACTCGCGAAAGTGCTCGAATACCGCAGCTTCTGCCCCGGCATCCAACGCGGCAGTGGGCTCATCGAGAATCAGAATATCGGCATCGCGGCGCATATAGGCGCGTGACAGCGCGATTTTCTGCCACTGCCCGCCGGACAGCTCCTGACCGCCTGCGAACCAACGCCCCAACTGTGTGGCGTAACCCTTGTCGAGCTGTTCGATAAACTGCGCTGCCATGCCTTGCGCAGCGGCTTCGCGCCAGCGGGTTTCGTCGTGAAAGGCGTGGGTATCGCCGACCCCTAGGTTTTCACCGACCAGAAACTGATAGCGGATGAAGTCCTGAAAAATCACGCCGATGCGCGACCGCAGGGCGTCTTCGTCCCAGTCCTGCAGATCGCTGCCATCCAGCAGAATACGGCCTTGGTCGGGCTGATAAAGGCGCGTCAGCAACTTGATCAGGGTGGTCTTCCCCGAGCCGTTCTCGCCCACCAGCGCCACGCTACGACCCGGTGCAAGATGCAGATCGATGTTTTCCAATGCTGCGCGGCTGGTGCCAGGGTAAGTGAAACTGACGTTCTCGAAACGCATGCCATCGCCGGGCAGCGCACCCTGGGTCAGGCTGCCAGCAGACGGCATGACCGGCTGACCGAGGTAAATGTACAGGTCGGCCAGGTACAGCCCGTCCTCGTACAAACCACTGATCGCACTCAGGCTGCTGCTCACAGCGGCCTGCCCTTGCTTGAACAGCACCAGGTACATGGTCATCTGCCCCAGGGTAATACGCCCATGCACCGCATCGACCACCACCCAGGCGTACGCCAGATAGAACGAAGCAGTGCCCAGCAAGCCGAGCAGAAAGCCCCAGCCATCACGGCGCACGGTCAAGCGGCGGTCTTCGGCATACAACCGTTCAAAGGTGTCGCGATATCGTTTGAGCAGCAGCGGCGCGAAGCCGAACAGCTTGACCTCTTTGATGTAGCCCTCGTGGGAGAGCAGTGTTTCGATGTAGTTCTGCCGACGGGTTTCCGGAGCACGCCGGGTAAACAGGCGGAACGCGTCGCCGGAAAAATGCGCCTCGGCAAAAAACACCGGCAATGCGCCGAGCACCAGAATCAGCAACGCCCAGGGCGAGAAATGCACCAGCAGTACGGCAAAGCTGATCAGCGAAATGAGGTTTTGCAGCAATCCCAGGGATTTGGTCACCAGCGCCAGAGGCCGGGTCGAGGCTTCACGCCGGACTCGTACCAGCTTGTCGTAGAACTCCGAATCCTCGAACTGCGACAGTGACAGGGTCTGGGCCTTCTCCAGAATCAACGTATTGACCTTCTGCCCCAGCAACACCCGCAACAGCGCCTGCTGCACCGACAGCCCGCGTTGCGCACCGGCCAGCAGCGCCAGTACACCGGCCTCCAGCAACACATAACGCAACACCGGCCATAGAGGCGCCTCGCCAGTGCTGGCATGCAGTTGCATGGCACTGACCACCGCATCGACAATCCGCTGCCCCAACCAGGCGGCCAGCGCGGGCAGCAAGCCTGCCACCAGCGTGGCAACGATCAAACCAACGGAGAGCGCTCGGGACGTGGTCCAGACCAGATGCATGGCCCGTAAGGCCTGCTGCATGAACGACGTGAAGCGTTTGAAAACCGGCATACGTTAAAAAATCCTGAAGAGCCTTACATATAGGGGGCAGTTCACTGGAGCGCTCATCGTTATACACAAAGCCTTGAGATGACTATCGTGCCAATGCTCCGCGTTGGCATGCAGTTCGTGACGCTCTGCGTCACACATCTTCAGTCTGGTGAAAACAGCAGGCGTAACCGGAGCTCAGGCCAGCATCTCGTACGACCTGAATCAGGTGTCGAGGCTCTAATGTGTGACGCGGAGCGTCACGAACTGCGTTACCACGCGGAGCGTGGTAACGATAATCGATGTGTGATCGCTTATTCCGGACTCACCCTCACTTCGGTGCGCGCTGTACGCAGCGTTCGCGGCGGTCGTCGACGCGTTCGGCGAACCAGGCGGTGGTCAGGTTGCGGGTGATTTTCGGGCTTTTCAGGGTGATGCCGGGCAGGATGGCTCTTGGCAAGGGCTTGCCTGCTGCCTTGTCCGCCAGTGCAAACACCTTGCTGTACAGATCGGTCTCTTCGAACTCCAGGGTATCGCCCTGCTTGAGCTGGTTCCATATCTGTGACTTGTTCATGCCCAGCCGGTCAGCCAGGGTTCGCACTGCCAGCTCGGTGGAGCCTGGCGAGGTGGAGTCGAAACGAATCAGATCGCCATCAAGCGCCAGCTCGATGCCGGTCGCACGACTCACCGCGTTCTGAAACGCGGCATTGCGACTGGCGTACCAACCGGCATTGAAATCGGCAAAGCGGTACAGGGACTGGGTGTAGTTCACCGGGTAACCCAGTAGATGAACGATGCCGAAATACATGCCGCCACGGCGAGTAAAGACTTCGCGTCGGATCGAGCCATCCACCGTGTAGGGATAATCTTCCGCATGCTTCTCGGCAAAGGCGATGCTGACCTGCATCGGGCCGCCGGTCTTGACCGGGTTGAAATTGCCGAACAGTGTCTGGCCCAGCGGTACCATGCCGATGAAATCATCAAAGATCGCGCTGAGGTCTTTCTCTGTGCGGGCTGAATCGAGCCGCTTGCCATAGGTCTTGCCGTCTGGTGAACGTACGCGCAATGCAGTGGCTATCAATGCATTGGGGATATGCAAGCGCGCCGCGCGGCGGTTTATTTCGGCACGGGCAATGCGGCCCATGTCCGGCACCGCAGGGTCGACCTGAAAGGTTGACTCCTGTTCGGTCACAGCCAATACCGAGCACAGGTTTTCGGTGGTCATCGGAATTTTCTGCGCGGCAAATGCGGCATGGATATCCGTTGCCCAAGCCTGCCGATCCGTAACAGTGGCAGGCATCAGGCGCACGATCTGCGCACGCGCCTGTTCCGGGCTCAGTTCAGGTTCCTGCACACGCTGGGTGCCACAACCTGCCAGCACCAGCAGCCCGACGCTCAGCATGAGCGATTTGCTTAGCCTTCGATTCAATCCATGACTCCTGCCAGGTTCGCGCTTTACCGCACCGTTCACTTCAGAAGGCTTTAAAACACCGACCAGTCGATCCTCGCGCTGAGTTTTTCCAGCGCAGCCATACCGACAAGGGAATTGCCCGCCGCGTTCAACTCCGGAGACCACACACAGACCGAAGCGCGCTCCGGCACAATCGCAACGATACCACCCCCTACTCCGCTCTTGCCCGGCAGGCCGACACGATAGGCGAAGTTACCGGCTTCGTCGTAAAGACCGCTGGTGGCCATGATCGAATTGACCTGAGTGGCCTGGCGTGCGGTGAGTATCTGCTCGCCACTGTGAGTGCAGAAGCCCTGATTGGCCAGAAAACCGAACGCCTTGGCCAGATCAATGCAATTCATGCTCAGCGCACAATGGTGGAAATAGCTGCGCAGCACGTCTTCCACATCGCCATGAAAATTGTCGAAAGACTTCATCAGATAGGCCGCTGCGGCGTTGCGCGAACGGTGCTGGTATTCGGATTCCGCAACTTTGGAATCGGAGGTGATCGCCCGGTTGCCGCACAGGCGTCGAACGAAGTCACGCATTGACAGCGACGGCGCCGCAAACCGTGCCTGATTGATGTCGCAGATCACCAGCGCGCCGGCGTTGATGAAGGGGTTGCGCGGCCTGCCCCGTTCGAATTCCAGCTGCACCAGCGAGTTGAACGGCTGGCCGGAGGGCTCGTGCCCCAGGCGCTGCCAGATGTCCTCACCGGAGTGCCCGATGGCCTGCACCAGGCTGAACACCTTGGAAATACTCTGTATCGAAAACTGCGTTTCGGCATCACCGGCGCTGAACACCTGGCCGTCGTTGCCGTACACCGCAATGCCCAGTTGATCAGGGCGCACCCCGCCCAGCGCCGGAATGTAATCGGCCACCTTGCCCTGACCAAGCAAGGGTCTTACTTCATCGAGGATTTCGTTCAGCAGGTCTTGCATGTGTGCGCCCCTTGTTTTGGCTGCGCACACTACACCAACCCCAGGCGCCTCGCATCACTGTGTGGCAGGCTCAGTCCCGGTAATCGGTGCCGCTACGCTCCAGCTCGCGGATCAGCGCATTCCAGTGTCGGGCGACACCCGGACCATTACCGTCCTTGATTGCCTTGGCCTGCTCTTCCACTTTGGCGATGACCTCCCGGGGCGGAAACACCAGCTCTGCGTTGCCGGCAGACTGCGCTGCAATCTGGATGTTGCAGGCGTACTCGAGGGCATGCAGCTGCTGGAATGCGTGCTCTACACTCACCCCGCCGGTGAGCAAGCCGTGATTGCGCAGGATCATCACGCTCTTGTCACCCAGATCCGCGACCAGTCGTTCACGCTCGCTCAGGTCCAGCGCAATGCCTTCGTAACCGTGATAGGCCACGCGCCCGGAGAAGGCAATGGAGTGCTGGGAAATCGGCAGCAGCCCGTCCTTTTGCGCCGACACTGCGATACCGTCACGGGTGTGGGTGTGCAGCACCGCTTGCAGGTCATGGCGCGCAGCGTGAATGGCACTGTGAATCACGTAACCGGCGTAGTTGATACCCAGCCCTGTCGGGTCATCGACAATCGTGCCGTCGATGTCGACCTTGACCAGATTGGATGCGGTGATTTCATCGAACAACAGGCCAAACGCGTTGATCAGAAAGTGCTCGTCCGGCCCCGGTACCCGCGCCGAGAAGTGTGTATAGATATGGTCGGTCCAGCGCTTGAGCGCGGCCAGCCGATAGGCCGCCGCCAACTTGACCCGGACTTCCCATTCCTGCGGCGAAACCCTGTCACGCACACTGCCGCCACCCGACGGCGTAGTACCTGGCTGGAGTGGCAAAGCGCTGACGTTGCTCATAATGTTGCTCCTTGGTGACTGCTGACTGGCCAGCCAGACTAGGCGCATTACAAATCAATTAAAAATCACATTTACTTCTAAGCTAATTATAGAAAATAAGAATATTAAGAACGACTGGTGTACAGGCTTCCCAAGCGTATCAGGCGGTCTATTCATATTCGTTAAGGTTATTTAAATAAATTTTTATATAGCGATATGCTCCATAAAATTCCGTTTCCGTTTTGGAGCCATGCATGTCAAAACCTGCCCCCTTTCTACCCTGTTTCAGCCGTCTGGCAGCGGCCATCGGGCTTGGTGCCGCGCTACTGACCGGAACGCTGATTGCGCCCGCCAGCGCACAGGCTGAAGGCGAAATTCGCATCGCCGAGCAGTTCGGCATCGTCTACCTGCTGCTCAACGTGGTGCGCGATCAACAATTGATCGAGAAACACGGCAAGGAAGACGGCCTGGAGATCAAGGTGGACTGGACCCAACTGTCCGGAGGTTCGGCGGTCAACGATGCGCTGCTGTCGGGCTCCGTCGATGTTGCCGGTGCCGGGGTTGGCCCGTTGCTGACCATCTGGGACCGCACCAAGGACAGGCAGAACGTCAAGGCGGTCGCATCGCTGGGCAACTTCCCCTATTTCCTGGTGAGCAATAATCCCAACGTCAAAACCATCGCCGACTTCACCGATAAGGACCGCATCGCGGTGCCGGCAGTCAGTGTTTCAGTGCAGTCACGCTACCTGCAATTCGCCGCCGCGAAACTCTGGGGTGATAAGGAATACGCACGCCTGGACAAGTACACCCTGAGCCTGCCGCACCCGGACGCCGCCGCCAGCCTGATCGCGGGTGGCACCGAATTGACCGGGCACTTTTCCAACCCGCCTTATCAGGATCAGGAACTGAAAAACCCCAACGTGCATGTAGTGCTCAACACTTATGACCTGCTGGGGCCTAACTCTCCCACGGTACTGTTCGCCACCGAGAAATTTCGCAACGAAAACCCGAAAACCTACAAGGCCTTCATTGAAGCGCTGGCCGAGGCAGAAGCTTTTGTCAGCAAAGACATTGGTGCTGCCGCCGACATCTACCTGCGCGTCACCAAGGCGAAGATCGACCGTGCCGAACTGTTGAAGATCATTGATCAGCCGGAGTTTCAATTCACCATCACGCCGAAGAACACCTACCCGCTGGCCGAGTTTTTGTACCGTGTCGGCGCGATCAAGAACAAGCCGGCGTCTTGGAAGGATTACTTCTTTCAGGATGCCACCCCGTTGCAGGGCAGTTGAGAGTGAAACGCAGAGCATTTTTGTGACGCTCTGCGTCACACAGGTTCTGCGAGGTCAGATAGATTCAGATAAGACTCAAGTCCCCTTTTCGCCCCTCGGCGCCTCACTTTGAGGGACCAAAGTGAGCAAAGTCCTCGCTTCTGTTTCCGGCCCGACTTCGTCGGGTTCCTTCGCCCTGTCACTGATCCGGGGGCCGCCGCAACGGGCCATCCTTGGCCCGGTGCGGCTTGCTCAGCGTCCTGCCTCGCATCCCCCGGATCAGCGTCAGGACTCAGCCGTCACTAACGTCGCACTCTGCGTCGTCAGTGCCGTCGCGACAAAAAATCGCTTTCATTTATGTGCAGTGACTACGGGCAAGACATGCCGTTGTGTTGCAGCACAGATATGACGCGAAGCGTCACGAGCTGTATGCCAACGCGAAGCATTGGGACGACAATCAGCGGCAAGTCAAATTACCAGTTGTACGTCACCTTGCCGTAGTAAAACGCCCCGCTATACCCGTAAGGCGAGAACGTGCTGTAAGCCAGGTTGCCGCCACTGGACGAGAAGTCGTTGAGTTTCTCGGGGTATTTGTCGGTGATGTTGTCGCCGCCCAGGGTGAAGACCCAGTTCTTGAGTGTGTAGTCTACTGCGAGGTCCAGCAGCCACGCCGCGCTGAAGGTCTGATCTTTGACCTTGTCGGCCTGGTAGCTGGTGAACTCGCCATAGCGAACCAGGTTGGAATGCAGTGCCCAGTTACCGAACGTCAGATCATTGCCCAGCGTCAGTTTGTGCTGCGGAGTGGTGTCACCCAGCAGACCGATGCGCTCCCTGCGATCCACCCGAACCAGATTCACCCCTAACTGATCGAGAATCGCCGGGTTGGCTTTCACGTCGGTGACTTTAGTGTGGTTGTAGTTGTAGCCCACTGTGCTGTTCCAACGGACGCCGTTATCGAACTGGTAGCGGTAATTGGCAACCAGATCGACACCATCGGTGCTGGTGTCTGTGGCGTTGGTGAAATAGCGCGCGCTGGTGTAGTTGATATCACCCACGCCATTGCTGCGCAGGTAGTTGATGGCCGTGTTGTTGAGCACCAGGTTAGAGGACAGCGAGATACGATCCTGAATATCAATGCGGTAGACGTCGGCCGTCACGGTCAGGCTGTCCAGTGGCTGGAGCACCAGGCTCAGGCTGTAGTTGCGCGACTTTTCGGGCTTGAGGTCTTCGGCGCCTAACAGTTGCGCAACGTTACTGCCGGCCGGAAACGTACCCGCTTCCTGGATAGTGTTGCCAATCAGTTGTGACGAGGTAAAGGTGAAATTCTGCTGCGCCAGTGAAGGGGCGCGGAAGCCTGTCGATACGCTGCCTCGCAAAGCCACCTGCGGGGTGAAGTCATAACGCGCCGAGAGCGAGCCACTGACGTTGGAGCCAAAATCGCTGTAGTCCTCGTGGCGAACGGCAGCCGACACACCGAGCTTCTCGGTCAGGTTGGTTTCCACATCCAGATATTGGGCGAAGTTGTGTCGCGAGTAGCTGCCTGCATCGGCGGCGCGGAAGCCGCCCAGCCCGGAACTGCCGGTCTGAAAATACGACTCGGCCTGCCCCGCTTCGATCTGATAACCCTGGTGCAGGTATTCGGCGCCGAACGAGACCGACACCGGGTGAGGCAGCCATGCCGCGCTGAACTCCCGCGACAGATCGAAGCCAAGTTGCTTCTGATCGTTGGTCAGCGTGCCGTTATCGAACGAGCGCGGCGTGTTCAGGCCAAGTGACGTATTGATGGTTTTGGTGCGCAGTTCATAGGTGTTTTTCCCGTAGTTGGCAGACACGTCGTAGTGCCAGTCATCCGCCAGCTCGCCGCGTAATCCCGCTACCAGCGAGGTGTCTTCCAGCGTGCCGTTAATCAGTGGCAGATAACCGTTGGGGTAAATCGCAGCGATGTTGTTGGAGGCGTTGCTCGGCCGATAAAACGCGGCCGTTTCACCACGGCGCTTGCTGTAGCCACCGAAGCTGTAGAACTCCGCCGCATCATTGAAACTGTACTCGGCGTTGTATTGCAGCTTGCCCTCGTGGGTTTGCGGCTCACCCTGACGGAACACCTGCTGACCGTAAGTAGTGGAACCTATGCTGGAAGTACGAAAATCATCACCGGCACGGTTGGTGTAGTCGTTGTTGGAGCCTTCACCCGACAGGTTCAACGTGCCGTTGTCGCCCAGCGCGAAACCGGTGTTGCCGGACACCTGACGCTGAATCCCGTCGCCCTTCTTGTACTGACCGTATTTGCTGGAAATCGAGCCGCCATGATCGGCGCTTTTGAGGATGATGTTGATCACCCCGGCAATCGCATCGGAACCGTATCGCGCTGAAGCACCATCGCGCAGCACTTCGATGTGGTCAATGGCAGACAGCGGAATGGCGTTCAGGTCGGCAGGTGCCGAACCGCGTCCCACCGCCCCACCCAGGTTGACGAAGGCCGATGTGTGGCGACGCTTGCCATTGACCAGCACCAGCACCTGATCCGGCGACAGCCCGCGCAATTGCGCCGGTCGGGTCAGCTCGGCACCGTCCACCAGGCTGGGCCGCGGAAAGTTTATCGAAGGGATCAAGCGCGCCAGCACCGTGCCCAATTCGCTGGAGCCGGAACTGCGCAGGCTGTCGCCGGAAATCACATCGATGGGCGACAGCGAAGCACTGGCGGTGCGCTCCTGCGCCCGAGTGCCGGTAACGATTACCGTGCTAAGGGTGGATGCGCCCTGGCTGTTTTGCTCATCTGTTGCCTGTGCAGCATGAGCACTTGCACTGATGCATGCGACGCTCAGCAAATTGGCTGAAAAAATCGCCGTGGCCAATACACTGCGTTTGAAATTCCCCATACCACTACCCCTTGAAATCCTTGATCCAGAAACTCTGTTCTGGTTACAACGAGCGATCCGTGCGGCGGACGGTAGCGATCATTAGAGTGTCTGATTGGTGTTCCGGAAGTCCGATGCTTTATAGCTTAATGACATTGATTTAAATATTTAAATATCAATAAAGAATAATCATCTACATTTGTGTCCAGACTGAAAAATGCCTGAAACGCGGACAAAAAAAGGCCGCACCTGCCTGAGGATGCGGCCCAAAACTGATGAAGCTGATGGACGAAGAATTGCTTACTTTGCGGTGATCACCGACAGTTTGGTAATGCCTGCGCGTTCGATGGAAGCCATGGCTCGTGCCACTTCGCCGTAATTCACGCCATTGTCCGCCTGCAACTGCACGCGCACGTCAGGGGCCTTGTCCTTGGCCGCCTTGAGGCTGGTTTCCAACAGATCTGGTTGAATTTCATCCTTATTGATGAACAGCTTGCCCTGCCCGTCGATACTCACCACTAGCGGGTCTTTCTGTTCCACCGGCGCAACCGATTCGGTCTTGGGCAGGTTGATCGGAATCGAGTTGGTCAGCAGCGGCGCGGTCACGATGAACACCACCAGCAGCACCAGCATCACGTCCACCAGCGGCGTAACGTTGATCTCGCTCAGCACTTCATCGGTATCTTGTGTGGAGAAAGCCATCTCAGGACGCCTCCTTCACTTTCTGTCCGGCCTGCCCGCCTGTAGCGCCAGACTTAAGGACCGGATGCAGCAGCACGCGAAATGCACTCTTCTGCGCCAGGCTATAGAAGTCGTGGGCAAAGTCATCCAGGTCGGCAGCGGTTAGTTTCAGGCGCCGCAGGAAGTAGTTGTAAACCAGTACCGCAGGCACGGCGACGGCGATGCCGACACCGGTTGCCACCAGCGCTGCACCGATAGGACCGGCAACGGTTTCGAGGCTTGCCGAACCGGCAGCACTGATACCCTTGAGCGCCGACATAATGCCCCAGACCGTACCGAACAGGCCGATAAACGGCGAGGTGCTGCCAATACTGGCGAGAATCGCCAGACCGGTCTCCAGCGAGCGGCGCTCCCGAACGATCTGCTGACGCAGGGCACGTTCAAGGCGGTCCTGATGGTTGATGGACTGACTGAGGTCGTTAGCCTGCGCGCCGTCCGGCACCTGAATGGCGGCGTAACCGGCCAGCGCAACACGAGCAGCAGCGCCGGGCTGTTCCTGGGCCAGTTGCGCGGCCGAATCCAGGCTCGATGCAGCCCAGAATTGCTTGTGGAACTTGCGGTCCTGGGACTTCAGGCGCGAGAACTGCACACCTTTGAGCAGGGCCAGGCCCCAGGTGGCGACGGAAAAAATGACCAGCAGCCAGATGACCGCGTGTTCGATGGATTCAAAAGGCGAAGCAAGTAGGTTCATGGCGCAGCTCTCTTTATGAACGAAGTCTGAACAAGGCATTGGGTGTATCGCGATGCGCCTTTGGTTCAGGTAGCTCGCCGGGTCAATCGAATGTCGTGTTTATTGGAACTTGAAACGTTATTTGATCTTGAAATCAATCGGCACACTGACCCAGCCGTCCTGGGCGACGTCGCCTTGTTTGGCGGGCACGAAACTCCAGCGCTTCACCGCTGCCAGCGCTGCGTCATCCAATTGATCGCGGCCGCTGCTTTTCTGTATCTGAATCTCGCCGGGCTTGCCGCTGGCCAATACATGGACGCGCAACAGCACGGTGCCTTCCCAGCCACGGCGCATTGCCAGCGACGGGTATTCCGGTGCCGGGTTGCGCAGATAGCCAGCGCTGGCAGAAGCCGGAGTTACCGGTTTTGGCGCGGGCGGTGCGGGAGCGACAGGTGCAGCGACAGGTGGCGCGGACACCGGTGGAGCTGGTTGCTCGACCGGTTTTGCCACTGGCTTGACGACCGGTTTGACCACCGGCTTGGGCGGCTGCGGCTTGGGTTTTGGAATCGGTTTGGGCGGTGGCGGCTTGACGGCCAGTTCATCTTCGACCGGGGGCGGCGGCTCGACCACAGGCTGCACGACAGGCTCGGGCGGTGGCGGCGGCGTCTCCGCAACCGGCGGCGCGGGCTGAGAGAACTCGATGGTCATCGGCGGAATTTCCGGCGGCACGACCGGCAATGCGGGTGTCGGGTTCTGGCTCAACCAGTAGATGACCGCGCCATGAAATACCAGCGCCAGTGCACCCAGCAGAATGGCTTCGCGTCGTCCAAGTATGGGTTTGGGGGTGCTTTGCAACCGCGATAACGCCAGAGGCGCACGGAAAGGACGCCCCAGATCGACCAGGTCGCCACTCGGCGTCTGGCGCCAGGGCACATCATGTGCGCTGGCTGCGGTCTGGACATTGCCCATTGATACACTCCTGCATTTTCATGATAAAAATCCAGGTTCTGTTGGTATCAGTCACCTTTCCAAAGTTGATGTGGCAAGGCAATCATCGCTGAAAGAGGCTTGTTCCTGAAAAGAATATTTGGTTCGTCGGTTAGACTTTAAATGAATATATGAACCAGCGCAGACCGTGATGCGAGAGCGTGAGGAACGATAACCTCAACTATCTTGCGACGCAGAGTTGTGACGCGGAGCGTCACAAGAGGCATTCCCACGCTGGAGCGTGAGGAACGATAGTCGTCAGGTAGATCAGGCTCAATGACCGCTGTGATCACCATGCCCGCTGTGCTCGTCGCTGGTCAGTGACTTCGCAATTGCGGTGACTTGAATCGACTCTTTCACGCCCTTGGCGTCTTCCACGGTCAGGGTCAGAGGCACCTGATCACCCTCTTTGACCTGCGCTGCAAGGCCCATGAACATCACGTGGTAGCCGTCGGAATCGAGCATCACCGGTTTGCCGGCTGGCAGGTCAACCGAGTTGACGCGCTGCATGCTCATCACGTCGCCTTTCATGCTCATCTCATGGATCTGCACGGTTTTCGCAACAGGTGAAGCAACATCGACCAGCTTGCTGTCCGTGTCCGAAGTGATGCGCATGAACGCACCAGTGGCGGACTGGCCCGGCACAGTGGCACGCACCCAGGCGTCATCGACTTTGGTTTCGGCCAGCGCCTGAGCGCTCAGGCCCAGCAGCGAAAGGGTCAGCAACAGAGGCTTTGCGACGTTACGAATAAGAACGGTCATCAGCATACTTCCATCAAAGTGAGCAGATCTTCAGTGCATTGTTGGGCGGACAGCCTGTGCGACAAGCCCAGGCGCAGCACGCCGCGGGTGTCGTAGACATAACTGGTGGCGGTATGCGAGATCGTATAGGTGTCGCCCAGCGGGACCTTTTCGAAGAATACGCCGAACTCCTTTGCCGCTGCGGCCGTTTCTTCAAGCGTACCGGACAGGGCGACGAAGGTCGGATCGAAAGCCTTCACGTAGGCGTCGATCACCTCGGGCGTATCACGCTCCGGGTCGAGGGTAATGAACACTACCTGGAGGGTCTTGCCCTCTTCGCCCATCAGCTTTCTGATCTGTGCAGCTCGCGCCAGTGCCGTCGGGCAAATGGCCGGGCATTGGGTGAAGCCGAAGAAGATCATCGGCATCAGGCCACGAAAACTCGACAGGGTCTTGACGTTGCCTTGTGCATCCTTGAGTCGGAAGTTGCGGCCAACTATCTCGTTGCTCATGTCTTTGCCGTGCTTGAACGGCAAGGCATTGGAATTGCCGCAGCCAGTCAGCAGGCCAAGGCTCAGCAACGAGAGGCCTGTGACCACCTCGCGGCGGGTCGGTTGGTACGTCATGTCTTGCGTCCCCTGGAGGGTTAGGCGCGTGGGTTCTGACACATTCAAAGGCCGCGAATTTACCACCCCAAGGCAACAGGGAATACCGCCAATCCTGTTTCAAACCATGAGCAGGCGCGCAAACGTCGGCCTCATGGGCTGCAATACGTCGTGCGACAAAACAGCACAGGCAGCTTTACCACCCTCAAGTACTGTTACCGACCCCCCGTGCGCAACGCTTTAAATGCATACAAAACATATAATAAATAGAAATAATTCAATATTTTTATAATCAACATATAACCAAAAGGCCTTTCACAGGCTCTTTTCATAACCCTATATTCGCCAGCAAACCGACCCTTGCCTTGTGGAGGTGCCCAGAACTTTCTCAGCATTGCCCAAGGATCACTCCGTCATGGCCTTACCCGCTCACGCTCCCCGCCACGCCCTGCGCAACCCGCTGATCAAAAGCATAGCGCTTGTCGGCCTTGGCCTGATGAACCCCGCTCAGGCCGCCGATGAAACCCTCGACCGTGAGGCCCGGCTGGAGAAGGTCACGGTGATTTCCACCGGGGTTCGCGGTACACAGCGCACCGTGACTGAAAGCCCGGCCCCGATTGATATCGTAACCAGCGATCAGTTACTGAAAACCGGTCGCGCCGACCTGACCGAAGCCATCGCCAAACTGCTGCCTTCGTTCAACTATGGCACCAACGTCGCAGGCTATAACTCGACCATCCGCCCGTTGTCCAACCGCAGCCTTGCACCGGCCTACACGCTGGTGCTGGTCAATGGCAAACGCCGCCATAACAGCGCCCTGCCCGCCAATGGCTCGACCGACAGCAGCGGCGCGAACTCGGTGGACATCGACATGATCCCGATCAGCGCGGTGGAGCGCATCGAGGTGCTCAAGGACAGTGCCGCTGCGCAATACGGCTCGGATGCGATTGCCGGGGTGATCAACGTGATTCTCAAATCCAGCGCCGAGGGTGGCCATCTGGGGGTGACGTACGGCAAGCTGTACAGCGGTGAAGGCGAAGTGACCAAATTCGAAGGGGACACCGGCTTCGAACTGGGTGACGGCGGCTTTCTGCATCTTTCGGCCGACGCACGCAAGCGTGGCGATGCCAGCTGGAACGAAAAAGCCACCAATAACGCCTACTTTCCTGGCGACCCTCGAGAGGCGACGTGGGATCGGGTCGGCGTGAAGAATGGCGACCCGCAGATCAAGGCGTTCAACCTGGCCTACAACGCCGAACTGCCGCTGGATGATCAGATCACACTGTATTCCTACGGCACCTATGGGCAGCGTGACGCCATCATCAACAATTACTTCCGCTATCCCAACAGCAACGCCAACATTCCCGAACTGTTTGCCGACGGTTACTACCCGCTTAACAATCTGGACGACACCGACTATCAGTACCTGATTGGCGCCAAGGGTGAAGCGCTGGGCTGGAACTGGGACCTGAGCACTACATACGGGCGCAACAACAACCATCAGTACAGCGATCTGACCATCAACCCGTCGCTGGGACCGGCCTCGCCGACGTCGTTCGACGACCTGGCGACTTACCGATTCGAGCAATGGGTCAACAACGTCGACATCACCCGTGCGTTCGACGGGCTGTTTGGCGTGCCGCTGCAAGTATCCGCAGGGCTTGAGCATCGCTGGGAACGGTTCCGGACGTTTTCCGGCGACGCACAGGCCTATCAGGTGGGCGGCTATCGCTTTCCGGCTACTCTGCCCAATGGTCAGGCCAACCCGCTGGCAGGGCAGCTGGCGTCGATTGCCGCCCAGGCCGCAGCGGTCATCTCGCCGCAGGATGCCACCAGCCTGCAACGCAACAACTACGCAGCTTACGTCGATTTCGGTATCACCCCGATAGAACCTTTGTTTGTCGACCTGGCGCTGCGTGCAGAGCATTTCGACGATGACTCGGGCAACACGGTCAGTGCCAAGCTCAACTCGCGTTACGAATTTACCGACACCTTCGCCGTACGCGGTACCGTCGGCACGGGCTTTCGTGCGCCCTCGCTGACCCAGGTCGGCTACAGCATCTCGGACAACCGGGTCGGTGCTGCGCCGGATGGCACCATAGTGCCCGCCGTGACGCGCATCGCGCCGGTCAACTCGGCGCTGGCCCAGGCGCTCGGTGCGACCACCCTGGACCCGGAAAAATCGCGCAATCTGGGGTTCGGCGTGACCTGGCAACCGGCACCGCGCACCAGCCTGACCGCAGACGCCTACTGGATCGAGATCGACGACCGCATCGCCCGTACCGAAAGCCTGTACGGCCCAGCGCTGGCGCCCATCCTGGCGGCTCAAGGTGTGGACACCAGCACCTGGACTTCGTATTACGCCAACGCGTTTGACACCCGCACCCGCGGCCTGGACATCGTCCTCGACCATTCCAGCCAGTACGGTGCATGGGGCAACGTGCGCTGGAGCGCCGGGTTCAACTACAACAAGACCATTATCACCGACGTCAAGGACGCACCGGCAGCCTTGCAGGGCCTGGGCAGCAACCCTGGCGGCAGCCTGACCTGGGTCGGCCGGGCCCGCGAAGGCGACCTGACCGATGCTCAACCGAAAACCAAATGGGTACTGGGCGGCAAATGGACGCTGGGCGACCTGGGCGTGAATCTGCAAACCACCCGTTACGGCAAGGTCAAGACTCTCCAGCAGCTGGAGAGCGGGGATCGCAGCTTCGGGGCCAAGTGGATCACCGACCTGGATGTGTCCTACACCCTCTACGACAACATCACCCTCAGCGTCGGCGGCACCAATATCTTCGATGTGCGCCCGGACAAGCACGCAATTCCTTCCGCCGTTGGACTCAACCTGTACGGCAACTCACCGTTCTATCCGGGCGGTGGCTTCTGGTACAGCAAGATTGCCTATGATTTCTGACGTCTGCACAGACTTGCTTAGCGTGCCGCCGCGCCGTGCAGAAAAAACTGCGTCACCAATGCGCCCATACCGGCGCGAGCCACACGGCCGCGGCGTTCGGCGTCGACCATCCCGGAGAGCAGCGCTGCGAACATTTCGGTAAGGACGGCGGCACTGACGTCGATCCGGAACAGACCTTCATGCTGCCCACGCAGGAAAAACGCATCGAGGGCGTCGGAGTAAGGCAACCAGCGGCGCCCTCCGCTGCTTTCATCGAGCGAATCCGGGCGCCACTGAAATACCAGAAAGACCAGCATTTCGCGGTGCATGAGGTGGTTGTCGACCAGTCGCTGAAGCGCTTCCAGCGGCGGAGCATGCTGCAGATCCGCGTTGGCAACCATCTGGTTCATCAGGTCCGAGGCGTGATTGAGCAACAGTTCCACGAGGTTGGCGCGGGTGCCGCAGAAGCGGTTGAGCGTCGCCTTGCTGACGCCAGCCGCTTGAGCAATGTCCTTGAGCGTACCGTTGGAGTGGTCAACCAGCGCAACGGCCAGGGCTTTCAGAAATTTGTCGTCAGCAGCAGGTAATTCCATTGGGTACGTCTTCAACTCGTATAAGTGGCAGGCGGCGCATTGTGCAGAAACCTTACCGCGTTCTCAAAGCCTATACACAATTAGTCACTAAAGTCTCACATGAGTCAATATTGACTCATTCTCATACACAGTAGATCATTCGCGGCTTTAGTGTCTGATGGGCTGCGCCCGGGTGAGCGATGAGTAGTTTGAGCGATTGGCGTGTCATGCCTGCAGTAGCCCTGCTGGCAGTGTTGGGTCTGGCCGGGTGCGAGCAGAAACAGCAGCAGGATCACGCTGCATCGACAGCACCCAAAGAGGTGGAAGCCATCGAGGTCAAAGCCGAATCATTCACTGTCGTCGACGAACTGCCGGGCCGTATCGAACCGGTTCGTGTGGCGCAGGTACGCGCCCGGGTGTCCGGTATCGTGCTCACGCGCAATTTCGAGGAAGGCGCCGATGTGAAAGCGGGCGCGGTGCTGTTCCAGATCGACCCGGCACCGTTCAAGGCCGCGCTGTCCAAGGCTCAGGGCGACCTGGCCCGTACAGAGGCCACGCTGTTCGAAACTCAGGCTACGGTCAAACGTTACGAGTCGCTGGTCGAAATCGAAGCGGTCAGCCGTCAGACCTTCGACACCGCCCGCTCTGCGCTGCAAAACGCCATCGCCGCTAAAAAGTCGGCTCAGGCAGATGTCGAAACCGCTAGGCTGAACCTGGGCTATGCCACGGTCAAGGCGCCTATTTCAGGACGCATCGGCCGCGCGATGGTCACTGAAGGCGCGCTGGTCGGTCAGGGCGAAACCACCCTGCTGGCAACCATTCAGCAACTCGACCCGGTCTACGCCGACTTCACCCAGCCGGTCGCCGACGCCTTGCAAATGCGCGCGGCCATTCAGGAAGGTCGCCTGCCCAAGGGTGGCGAAGACGCGCTGTCGCTGAGCGTCGACGGTACTGACTATCAAAGCACTGGCACCCTGTTGTTTACCGACGTTGCAGTAGACCGGACCACCGGCCAGGTGTCGTTACGCGCCCGCTTCGCCAACCCCAAAGGCGTGTTGCTGCCGGGCATGTATGTGCGGGTGCGCACACCTCAGCGGGTCGATGCCAATGCCATCCTCGTCCCGCAACGTGCCGTTCAGCGCTCCAGTGATGGCGCAGCCCGCGTAATGGTGATTGCCCAGGACGGTACGGTCGAAGTCCGCCCGGTCAAAACCGGCGCAATGCAGGATTCGCGCTGGCAGATCACCGAGGGGCTGAAGGCAGGTGAACAGGTTGTCGTCGGCAACATGACCGGGCTCAATTCCGGTGACAAGGTCGTCGCCAAATCGCCCTCCGCCCAGCCGCAATCCAAGTCGCAATAAAGCCGCCTTCAGCGCGATCGAGGATCACCGTTCATGTCTCTGTTCTTTATCAAGCGACCCAACTTTGCCTGGGTGCTGGCCCTGTTCATTCTGCTGGCAGGTCTGATGGCCCTGCCCGCCTTGCCAGTGGCGCAGTACCCTGATGTGGCACCGCCGCAGATCACCATTACCGCTACTTACCCCGGCGCATCCGCGAAAGTGCTGGTCGATTCGGTGACCAGCGTCATCGAGGAAGAGCTGAACGGTGCCAAGGGCATGCTGTATTACGAGTCGACCAGCAACTCGACCGGCAGCGCTGAAATCAACGTGACATTCGTACCGGGCACCAACCCGGACCTGGCACAGGTTGAAGTTCAGAACCGTATCAAGAAAGCCGAGGCGCGCCTGCCGCAGACGGTACTCAGTCAGGGCCTGCAAGTCGAACAGGCCAGTTCCGGGTTCCTGTTGATCTTTACCCTGAACTACAAGGACGGCTCGGCTACCAAGGATACGGTCGCGCTGGCCGACTACGCGGCCCGCAACGTCAATAACGAAATCAGTCGGGTGAACGGCGTCGGCCGGTTGCAGTTTTTCGCCGCCGAAGCCGCGATGCGGGTCTGGATTGACCCGCAGAAGCTGGTTGGTTTCGGGCTGTCCATCGATGACGTGAACGCGGCCATTCGGGCGCAGAACGTACAAGTTCCCGCAGGCAGCTTCGGCAGCAGTCCGGGCTCATCACTGCAGGAATTGACCGCGACCCTGGCGGTCAAGGGCACACTGGACAACCCGGAAGAGTTCGGCCGCATTGTTCTGCGCGCCAACGAAGACGGCTCTGCTGTGCATTTATCCGATGTGGCACGTGTGGCCATCGGCAGTCAGGATTACAGTTTTGAATCGCGCCTGAACGGGCAGCGTGCAGTGGCCGGTGCCGTGCAACTGTCACCAGGTGCCAATGCGATCCAGACCGCCCGGGCAGTCAAGCAGCGCCTCACCGAGCTGTCGGTCAATTTCCCGGAAGGCGTCGAGTTTTCGATACCGTACGACACCTCACGCTTCGTCGACGTGGCCATCGACAAGGTGATCTACACCCTGATCGAGGCCATGGTGCTGGTTTTCCTGGTGATGTTCCTGTTTCTGCAGAACATTCGCTACACGCTGATCCCGACCATTGTGGTGCCGGTGTGTCTGGCCGGGACCCTGGCGATCATGTACCTGATGGGCTTCTCGGTGAACATGATGACCATGTTCGGCATGGTGCTGGCCATCGGTATCCTGGTCGACGACGCCATTGTGGTGGTGGAAAACGTGGAGCGGATCATGGCCGAAGAAGGCCTTTCTCCAGCAGCCGCAACGGTCAAGGCAATGCAGCAGGTCTCCGGCGCGATTTTCGGTATCACGCTGGTACTGGCAGCAGTGTTTCTGCCGCTGGCGTTCATGGGGGGTTCGGTCGGGGTCATCTACCAGCAGTTCTCGCTGTCGCTGGCCGTGTCGATTCTGTTCTCGGGTTTCCTGGCCCTGACCTTTACCCCGGCACTGTGTGCCACGTTGCTCAAGCCGATTCCGGCCGGGCACAGTGAGAAGCGCGGGTTCTTCGGCGGCTTCAATCGGCTGTTCGGTAGATTCACCGACCGTTACGAGCGGGTCAGTTCCGGCATGATCAAACGCGCTGGCCGCTACATGCTGTTGTACGTCGGTATCGTCGGTCTGCTGGGTTTTTTCTACCTGCGTCTGCCGGAATCCTTTGTGCCCGTGGAAGATCAGGGCTACCTGATCATCGACGTGCAACTGCCGCCCGGCGCGACCCGGTCGCGTACCGACCTCACCGCGCAATTGCTCGAGAACTACATGCTGTCCCGCGAAGCCACGGGTGCGGTGACCATGCTGCTGGGGTTCAGCTTCTCGGGCATGGGTGAAAACGCCGGTCTTGCGTTCCCGACCCTGAAGGACTGGTCGGAGCGCGGCAAGGGCCAGTCGGCAGCTGAAGAAGCGGCGGCGTTCAACCAGCATTTTTCCGGGCTCGCCGACGGTACGGTGATGGCGGTGACGCCTCCGCCCATTGACGGCCTGGGCACCTCGGGCGGCTTCTCGCTGCGCCTGCAGGACCGTGCAGGCCTGGGCCGCGAAGCCCTGCTGGCGGCACGCGACAAGCTGCTCGGCGAGGCCAACGGCAACCCGAAGATTCTCTACGCGATGATGGAAGGTCTGGCCGAAGCGCCGCAATTGCGCCTGAATATCGACCGCGAAAAAGCCCGTGCGCTTGGCGTGAGTTTCGAATCGATCAGCAATGCGCTGTCCACCGCCTTCGGCTCCTCGGTGATCAGCGATTTCGCCAATGCCGGACGTCAGCAGCGTGTGGTCGTGCAGGCAGAACAAAGTTCGCGAATGACTCCGGAAAGCGTACTCAAGCTCTACGTGCCCAACAGCAGCGGCACGCTGGTGCCGCTGGGCGCATTCGTTTCGACGCAATGGGAACAAGGCCCGGTGCAGATCGCCCGCTACAACGGCTACCCCGCGTTCAGGATTTCCGGCGATGCAGCACCGGGTGTGAGTACAGGTGAAGCGATGGCGGAAATCGAACGGATCGTTTCCGAGCTGCCGCAAGGCATCGGCTATGAATGGACCGGCCTCTCCTATCAGGAAAGAGTCGCCAGCGGCCAGGCAGCAGGCCTGTTCGGCCTGGCGCTGCTGGTGGTGTTCCTGCTGCTGGTTGCGCTGTATGAAAGCTGGGCGATTCCGCTGGTGGTGATGCTGATCGTACCGGTCGGTGCGCTGGGCTCCGTGCTGGCAGTGACTGCGGTCGGCATGCCTAACGATGTGTATTTCAAGGTCGGGTTGATCACGATCATCGGGCTGGCAGCAAAAAACGCGATTCTCATCGTCGAATTCGCCAAGGAGCTGTGGGATCAAGGCCATTCGCTGCGTGACGCGGCACTTCAGGCTGCGCGACTGCGCTTTCGGCCGATTGTCATGACATCGCTGGCCTTCATCCTTGGCGTCGTGCCCCTCACGCTGGCGACCGGCGCAGGCGCTGCGAGCCAGCGCGCGATCGGCACCGGCGTCATAGGCGGCATGCTCAGCGCTACACTGCTGGGCGTGATTCTGGTGCCGATATTTTTTGTCTGGGTGCTGTCAGTGTTGCGCCGTAAGCCGCATGTACAGCAGGTTGATGACGATAAACACCTGCCCGAGAAACAATAAACGATAAACAGTAAGCGGCCAGCGGGCTGGCGGGCTTCAATCCCGTCACTCCGCCGTTGGTCTGCTGCCGGTTTGCGGGTCCGCCGATGCCTTGACGCGGGTCCAGGCCGGCAGTGTGCTGGTGGCGATTTCCGACGCCACATTCACCCGGTTGCGACCCTGCGACTTGGCAGCATACAGCGCACGGTCGGCAAGTTCGATCAGGCTGCGCTGGTCGAGCTGCCGATCCGTGCCGACGAATGTGGCAACACCGAGGCTGACCGTCACGATGCCAAACGGGCTGGCGGGATGCTCGATCTGCTCGTCGCGGATAGCCTGCAGGATGTTCTCGGCCACCTGACGAGCACTCGACTCGTCAGTGCCGGGCAGCACCACCGCGATCTCTTCACCGCCATAACGAGCAGCGACATCACCGGGGCGGCGGATGCATTGTTCGACCACACGGGCCAGTGCCACCAGGCACTCGTCACCGGCCAGATGGCCGTAATGATCGTTGTAGCGCTTGAAATGATCGGCATCGATCAGAATCAGTGACAGAAGGCTGCGCTCGCGTCTGGCACGCTTGAATTCAACCTCCAGAAACTGATCGAACCGTCTGCGATTGGCCAGCCCGGTGAGCTTGTCTTCCGAAGCTATGAACTCCAGGTGCTGATTCAACTGGATGAGGGCTGCCTGAGAATCGAGTAACTGATCTTCCGCGCGTATACGGCTGTGAATGTGCCCTATCAGGCGGATGCCGAGGCCGACCACCAGCCCGAGCAGCACCAGCATGACCAGAATCGACTGTTTGGTCTGGCCCAGCCAGTCGAGCATGGCCTCTTTCTGGCCCAGCGCGACGACAGTGACAATCGGGTACACGGCGCTGCGCTTGAACGCATAAAAGCGCGCGACGCCGTCGATTCTGGAGACAAACTGAGTGGTGCCAGAGGGTCGATTGCGCTCAGAAGTAAAGATCGGCGTCGATGAGAGGTCACGGCCGATTTCCGCTTCAAGGTGCGGATAGCGCACACGCAACTGCCCGGCCGTCGACGTGAGGCTGATGATGCCGGTTTTGCCGACCTGAATATCCGAATAGAACTTCAACAGATGATCGACACCAATGGTCACGACCATCAGCCCGGCAAAACTCGAATCAGGGTGGTTGATGCGCCTGCTGACCGATATGACCCATTCGCCGGAGGCGCGACTGCGAATCGTCGGGCCGATGTAAGGTGCTTTGTCAGGCGTCTGCAGGTGGTGCTGAAAGAACTCGCGCTGGGTACTGTTGACGCCAATCGCCTTGGGATTGGTTGAAAAGGTGCAAATACCGTCAGCGTTGTACAGCGAAACCGTACCGATTTGCGGCAACGCGCCCATCTCACGGGCAATGACCCATCTGAGACGCTCGATCTGCTCAGGTCCGGCACCGTCTCTTTCGACACGCTCCGTCAGGCCGATCAGCATCAGCTCGCTTTGCTTGAAAATGCCATCGGTGTAAGTGCTCAGCGCCCCAGCCAGATTAATCGTGCTGGTCTGGATGTTCTCCAGCGTGTTGCGGCGCGCGGTCCATGCTTGCCAGGCCATCAACATCACCACGCAGGCGCACACTACGAAGATCAGCCATGACGCAAGCCGAAGGTCGCGTTTCAAAACTTGCCTCCACAACAGGTGAGAACCAGTGCATCTGGTTTTTCTGAAAACCGGACCTGATTGCTCAGGGGCCATCGACAATCCTTTCGCTATCAACTGCCATTGTCGGCAAGCGCTCGGCCGTACCTGAAGGCCTGGCATCAATGAAGCATGCCAGAGAGTGGCATCATAATGCCACGTACAGCGGTCTATTGGTTGATCGGGGTTCAACATACGCAGGCAGGCACGCACTGGATCACAGTGGTGCCTGAGTTTCTGGAGGGCTGTTTTCTGAAGGGGCTGTAAGCGAAGCTCGCTTACAGGGGCAAGGCAGGACGCACGTATTTGCCGGGCTTCATGCTGTTTCGGCGACAGGTTTGCGCAGTGCCGCAGCTTCCAGCTCGCGCACTAAAGGCAGCACGTGCTCGCCGAAATAGGCGACTTCTTCCTGGAAATGCAGAAATGCGGAAAGTACCAGATCGACACCAACGGACTTGAGCTCGACAATGCGCTCGGCAATCTGACGCGGCGTGCCGATCAAATTGGTCTTGAAGCCATCGTTGTACTGCACCAGATCCTGAAAGGTGGATTTGGCCCAATTGCCCTCGCCTTCCGGGCTGGCCTTGCCGGCCTGTTTCGCGGCATCACCAAACGCATTGACGGCTTTCGGATCTGCCTTGTCGACAATTTCAGCCAGCACCGCTCGCGCCTCTTCTTCGGTGTCCCGGGCAATGATGAAGGCATTGACGCCGATCTTCACTGAATGGCCGTTCGCGGCAGCCTTGGCTCGAATGTCATCGACCTGGGCCTTGATGCCTTCGACGGTATTGCCATTGGTGAAATACCAGTCCGACACCCGGGCCGCCATATCCCGCGCGGCACGTGAACTGCCACCCTGAAAGATCTCGGGATGAGGACGCTGGATCGGTTTGGGTTTGAGGGTGTAATCGTGGAAGCGATAGAAGTCGCCCTTGAAGGTGAAATTATCGGTGGTCCAGATACCCTTGAGGGCCCGAATGAACTCTTCGGAACGGCGATAGCGCTCGTCGTGCTCCAGCCAGGGTTCACCAATGGCCTGAAATTCGCCCTTGAACCAGCCGCTGACGATATTGACCGCCACGCGCCCGGCGGTGAGCTGATCAATGGTTGCCAGTTGCTTGGCCGCCACAGAGGGCGTCCACGGTCCTGGCAATATTGCTGCAATGACTTTGAGCTTTTCGGTGGCCGCCAACAGGGCATGGCTGAACGCTACGGACTCATGCTGGAATTCCGCACCGTAACCGGCAGTGAAGCGAATTTGCGTCAGCGCATATTCGAAACCGGATTGTTCGGCGATCTGCGCCAGCTTGCGGTTGTAGTCGATGGTCCAACTGGTACGCTGTTCGATCTTGCTGACGACCAGACCACCGCTGACGTTTGGCACCCAGTACGCAAATTTTATGGAAGATTGGCTCATATCGGCACTCCTCTGACTGCAGGCTTCCCGAGCGCATTAGTCGAACGGGCTTGCAGAACCACAGAGCAGCAACCGTGCCAGACAGTTAAATGAATACAGATCAAAGAGTTGCAGCGCCTGGAGGTTAGCGTCAACTGTTTGCACTTCGGCAAGCTGTCGAAACACTGTTGCCAGGGCAACAGTGTCTGGCCGGGTTGCGCATTCATGCAGTGTTTAATTTAGCGGAAACAAACCGACGGAAGGCTGACCGCGCAGCTATCCAGAATTAAATGGCTAGGGTATTTTTGGATCCAATGAAACCGCGTTCATCCGCAGGAGCACCGATGAAACTGCATGCCTTTTTACTTGCCTTGATGATCCCCGCACTGTCGGCGCATGCCGAAGCCAAAACCATAAACGTCCCCCATGACCCGACCGGGCAGCACGCGCTGGTGGAGAAAAGCGGCAGTCCCCAAGCGCGCGTCGTCGTTACTCGACGTGAAGGTCTGCTGGGCGTGATCTACTCCAAGCGCGTCTACAACTGCGCCAATCACACAGTGAACCTGGTGGGTACCGGCTCTACTCTGGAAATCATGGAACAGGCTCGCGCCGTCAGCGGCATGGGTCCGGTGATACGCGATTCCACAGCCGACTACATCGAGTCCGAAGCCTGCAGTTGATGTCGCACTGATCAAGCACCTCCCCGGCTGAATTAACTACGCCCGAAAGCGCCTCACATGAGGCGCTTTTTTCGTTTCGGCTGCCTCGCCATTCAGCCAACACGTCGGACGCAAAAAACGCTTGCACGTAAAGTATTACGGTATACCATCAGACAGAAATAACTCACCATGCCCGTGCAGGCAGCAGGATTCAAGCGAGGTAAGTGTCATGAAGTTTTCGTTGTTCGTGCACATGGAACGCTGGGATGAAAGTGTTAGTCATCGCCAGCTTTTCGAAGACCTGACCGAGCTGACGCTGATGGCCGAGCAAGGCGGTTTCAGCACCGTGTGGATCGGCGAACACCATGCGATGGAATACACCATCTCGCCGAGCCCCATGCCGCTGCTGGCGTATCTGGCCGCCAGAACAACGCGCATTCATCTGGGCGCGGGCACCATCATTGCGCCGTTCTGGCATCCGTTGCGGGTGGCAGGAGAATGCGCGCTGCTGGATGTGATCAGCAACGGGCGCATGGAAGTCGGCCTGGCGCGCGGTGCCTATCAAGTGGAGTTCGACCGCATGGCGGGCGGCATGCCGGCCTCCGAAGGCGGCAAGGCGTTGCGCGAAATGGTGCCGGTAGTCCGTGCGCTGTGGCAGGGTGACTATGCCCACGACGGCGATATCTGGAAATTCCCGACTTCGACCTCCGTACCCAAGCCAATCAACACGCCACCCATGTGGATCGCTGCTCGCGACCCTGATTCGCATAACTTCGCCGTGCAGAACGGCTGCAACGTGATGGTCACGCCATTGATGAAAGGCGACGAAGAAGTCGTCGACCTGAAGAACAAGTTCGAAGCAGCGCTGGCCAATAACCCTGACGTACCTCGGCCACAACTGATGGTGTTGCACCACACGCATGTGCATGCTGCGGACAACCCTGAAGGCTGGAAAACCGGTGCTGCCGCCATCGCGAAGTTCTACCGCACCTTCGACGCCTGGTTCGGCAACAAGCAGACGCCGGTGAATGGTTTTCTGGCACCCAGCCCGGAAGAGAAATTCAAGGAGCGTCCGGAGTTCGAGCTGGAGAATATCCGCAAGAACACCATGATCGGCACGCCGGAAGAGATCATCCCGCGCATCCGCCATTACCAGGAGCTGGGGGTCGACGAGTTCAGCTTCTGGTGCGACAACAGTCTGCCGCACGCCGAGAAGAAAAAATCACTTGAGCTGTTTATCAAGCACGTGGTGCCGGTGTTTCGTTGAGCTGAACGAGAACGACAGCTCGCTTGCCAATGCTCCGCGTTGGCGTGCAGTTCAGGACGCTCCGCGTCCCTTGCGACGCAGAGCGTCGCGAAATGCATTCCCACGCTGGTGAACTGCCCCCCAAAAGTTGGACGGTTTTAGCTTGCCGCCTGAGCCCTGTATTTTACGGGGCTTTGGCCGTTGAGCTTCAGCTTGATGCGGTCATGGTTGTAGTAGTGGATGTACTCATCCAGACCTGCTTTCAACTCATCGATGCTTTCAAACTGTTTCAGGTAGAAAAACTCGGATTTCAGTGTACCGAAAAAGCTTTCCATTGCCGCATTGTCCAGGCAGTTGCCCTTACGGGACATGCTTTGTTTGACGCCTCGTACCGATAGCTTATGGCGATACTGCGCGTGTTGATACTGCCAGCCCTGGTCCGAGTGCATCACAAGCTTCGGCTCGTCCTGCAACTGCTGAAGCGCCTTGTCCAGCATGCTGGTGACCAGCTCAAAGCTCGGCCTTGTCGACACTTCATACGCCACGATTTCACCGTTGTACAAGTCCATCACGGGTGAGAGATACAGCTTTCGATTGCCTACCTTGAACTCAGTCACATCGGTCACCCACTTCTGGTTCGGGCGTTGCGCGCTGAAATTGCGCTCCAGCAAATTCGGCGCAATGGTTCCGATTACGCCCTTATAGGAGCGGTATTTTTTGGGGCGCACCACTGATCGCAGGCCCAGTTCTGCCATCAGTCGTTCTACAACCTTCTTGTTGACCAAAATACCTGCAGTGCGAATGACCGCCGTGATACGCCGAGCGCCATAAAGGCCTTTCTCCTCGTGGTAAATGCTTTCGACTAACTGTTTCAAAGCAGCATAGGGATCGGGTCTGGATTGCACCTGAACCTGATAGTAAAACGTGCTGCGTGCCAAGCCCGCCAGCCTCAGCAGAGCGCAAAGCGGGAACCGGCCCCTCAGTTGCTTGATGCTCAGGGCTTTTTCGGTTGCCGTCGTTTCTGCTCCTTCAGCTCTTCCAACTTTTTTAGGTAAGCGTTCTCCATGCGCAGATATTCAAGCTCGCTCATCAACTGGTCGCGCGTCTTCTGCGTATCGTCGGCGGTTACTGGTTTGGCGGGATAAGGCTTCTTTGGCATGGCGACAGGCTTTCTTCTGGCAGGAACATACGGGGCTGTACCGCTACTGTAATGCCGCTTTTCCCAAATGACTATTTGGCCGGGATCCCCGATACCAAAATGCGCAGCGGCCTGACGGAGCGATAGCTTGTGTTCACGCCTGTGCTCAAGCACTGAGCGCTTGAAAGCTTCGCTGTATCGAAGACCAGGCTTGCGATGGCCGGTGTGACCATGACTCTTGTAGTTAGCGACCCAGCGTCGAAGCAGGCTGAAATCGATCGAGAACTGGCGGGCTACCATACGAAAGCCCATGTTGTCTTCAAGATACGCTTTGACGACAGTGAGCTTGAACTGCTCTGAATACTTACCCATTTGAACACCCCCGTGAGGTCGGATTGGTGTCCAACTTCTTGGGGGCAGTTCACCGCGTGGGAATGCAGTTCGTGACGCTCCGCGTCACACGCCGGTTCTGTGATGTAAGGTGAATTGGGGCTCGACTCAGGTCACCTTTTCGCCCCTCGGCGAGTTACTTCGATAACGTCGCACTCCGTGTCTTCAGTGCAATGGTGATTGAAAAGCGCTTTGCCTCGACTCGACCCATTGCTGAATCGATTAACTAGGCGTTAAATAGCTGTTGAAACGATATGCAGCACCATAATTCCAATAATTACAGAAGGACCACCACCATGAAATCCCTTCCCCTGCTCGTGGGCCTCGGTGCCCTCACAGCCGCTTCCAGTGTGTTTGCCTGGGATTATGTGCTGCTCGACACCGACAAGACTGCGCAGAATCAGCAGATCACCAGTCAGCAGCTGGGCGTCAAGACCGACAAGCCGTTCACTGTCACGATGCGTACGCTGCATGGCGGTCGTCAGGAAGGCGTGAGCATTATCGATATCGATAATGGCACGATGAAGCTGTCAGTCGTCCCGACCCGTGGCATGAACGTGCTGCAGGCATCAGTCGGCGATGTGCGCATGGGTTGGGATTCGCCGGTCAAGGACGTGGTCAATCCGGCCTTCATCGAGCTCAATGGCCGCGGCGGGCTGGGCTGGCTGGAGGGTTTCAACGAACTGGTGACCCGTTGCGGATACGAGTGGGTGGGCCACCCGGGCATGGACAATGGCGAACTGCTGACCCTGCACGGTCGCGCTGCCAACATTCCGGCGAGCGAGGTGACACTGCAGATCGACGAAAAGCCGCCCTACGCGATCCGCCTCAAGGGTGAATTGAAGGAGCAGGCGTTCAAGAAGGTCGACTTCTCGGTGCAGACCGAACTGGTCACCGAGCCAGGCAGCACGAGCTTTTCGCTCAACGATACGCTGACCAACAATGGCGACTATCCGAAAGAATACCAGGCGCTGTACCACAGCAACTTCAGCACGCCGTTCCTCGAGCAGGGGGCGCGTTTCGAAGCGCCGGTCAAGCAGGTCTCGCCGTTCAATGAAAAAGCCAAGGGTGACCTGGGCGACTGGCAGACCTACCGCGCACCGACGCCGGATTACGACGAGACGGTCTACAACATCGTGCCCTACGGCGATGCCAAGGGTGACACGCTGACCGTGCTGCACAACAAGGCTGGCAGCCTGGGCGTGTCGGTCGGTTTCAATACCAAGCAGTTGCCGGTGTTCTCGCTGTGGAAAAACACCGACACCAAAGGCCAGGGCTACGTCACCGGACTGGAACCGGGGACCAGCTTCTCCTACAACCGCCGCTTCCAGCGCCCGCTGAATCTGGTGCCAACCATTGCGCCGAAAGAGCAACGCCAGTTCCAGATCAGCTACAGTCTGCTGGCTGACAAAGGTGCTGTCGACAAAGCCCTTGGGCAGGTCAAGCACATTCAGGACGGTCGCGAGACAGAAGTGCGCAAAGAACCGCTGGTGGATCTGACCAAGGAGCAATGATCCTCATCCGAAAACGCAGCGGTGAAACAGGGCCGGATGTCGACGCACGTCATTGTGTCGACATCCGGCCCTGCTCGTTCCGGCGGTAAAAAATTCTCACAACACTTGAGGTTTTTGCCTGTCTACACCCTCTCACCCCTTCGAAGACGAGCATGCACATGAAAATCCTGATGGTTTTGACATCCCATGACCAACTGGGCGACACCGGCAAGAAAACCGGTTTCTGCCTCGAAGAGTTCGTCGCGCCGTATTACGCGTTCAAAGAGGCCGGTGCCGACGTTACGCTGGTCTCTCCGAAAGGCGGTCAACCACCGCTGGACCCGAAAAGCGATGAGCCTGATGCTCAGACCGACGACACCAAGCGCTTCTCCAAAGATGCCGATGCGCAAAAAGCGCTCGCCAATACGGGCCTTCTGTCTGGCGTCAATGCGGCCGATTTCGATGCCGTGTTCTACCCGGGCGGTCACGGCCCGCTGTGGGACCTGGCTGAAGACAAGGACTCCATCGCGCTGATCGAGGCCTTTGCCAAGGCAGACAAGCCACACGGGATGGTCTGCCACGCACCTGGCGTATTGCGTCACGTAAAGTCGCCGGACGGCCAGCCGCTGGTCAAGGACCGCCGTGTCACAGGCTTCACCAACAGTGAAGAAGAAGCGGTCGGCCTGACCAATGTCGTGCCTTTTCTGGTCGAAGACACGCTCAAGCAACTGGGCGGTGACTATTCCAAGGGCGACGACTGGGGCGTCTACGTGCTGACCGATGGCAAGCTGGTAACTGGCCAGAACCCGGCCAGCTCTGCGCAGGCGGCCAAAGACTTGATCACTCTGTTGAGCTGATTGATGTGCGCGGTTCAGCGTCCGACGCTAACAGCACCGGGCGATAAACCGCGCGTCATTTAAATCGAATCTTGCACCCGCCACACTGACCAATAACTACACCCCCCGACAAAAAGGAATACGGTCATGGCAGATGAATCCAAACGCGAAGACCTCGATCACAAACCGGAAAACGCCGGCAAGGTGGGCGAGAAGAACAAACAGCTCAATCAGCAGGGCGAACAGGCCCGACCTGCCACCTCACCCGACCCGCAGAAAGACAAGTCAGGCAACTGACACCCGTCAGAGCAAGCCGCGTTCGGCACACACCTTCACGACTTGTTCACGCAGCCAGCCGCTGGCTTCGTCTCGATCCGCTTGGGCGCTCCACAGCATGTCCAGGCTGAAGCCAGGCAGGTCCGGTGGCAGTTCGAATACGGAAATCCACGGTTCATTACCCAGCAGCGTCTGAATACGCCGTGGCAGAACCAGCATGAAATCGGTGCCTTCCAGCAATTGCAAGGCCGCCCGATAGCTGTTGGCCCGCGCGACAATGTTGCGCTCCAGACCCTGTCGCTGCAGCCAGCCATCCACCATGTTGGTGTGGGACGTCCACGGCGTCGGGTAGACATGACGGTGCTGGACGAAGGTTTGAGTGTCGATCAGGGCGCTGAGCGGCGCGAACCTGGAGTCCATGACGCAAACCAGATCATCCTCCATCAACACCTGCGAAATCAGACTGTCCGGGACTCGGTGAAAGCCAGGCCCGAAGCACAGGACGAGGTCAAAACGACCGTCGTTCAACTGCTCGGCAGGCAACTGCTTCTCAAGTTTTTGCACATTGACCGTCACCGAGAAACCAGCGGCAGCGAAGTCACGCATCAAATGCGGCAATACCAGCAGCTCGAAATACTCCGGCGCACAGACCGTGAAGGTCGTTTGTGTGCGAGTCGGGTCGAACAGATCGAGGCCGTCATGGCACAGATTGACCGAGCGGAGAATCTGCTGCACATGGTCGTGCATGGCCAATGCCTTGCGGGTCGGGCGCATGCCGTTGCGGGTGCAGATGAAAAGGTCGTCCTCGAAGTTCGCACGCAGCTTTTTCAGGCAGTAACTGACCGTCGACTGGCTGACATGCAACGCTTCCGCGACCAGGGTCAGGTTGCGCTGCTCATACACCGAGACAAAGACCATCAGGTCCTGCATGTCCAGCTTTCTCAGGGCATTACTGTTAAGCATCAAGGTATCTCGCTGGCGCTGTGACCAGGCGGTCAGGTCAACGCGCACAAGATAGCATCAAAATGCGATCATGCCGCCTATCTGCCAGTGATGACAGGTTCGCCGAGTGCGTCGCGCAGATGATCAGCATAACGCCGGGGGTCGAGTCGCACCACCATCAACAGCATGATCGCGACCAACGCCATCAGTGAACACCATGCACCCGCAAAGCTGCCCGTCAGGTCGCGGATTATTCCGGCAAACAGCGGCGACAGGCTGGCAATCAGATAACCCACGCCCTGCACGAATGCGGTCAGGCCGCCTGCCTGTCGAGGATCATCGGCATGGTCCATAGACACAATCAGGCTCATCGGAAACAAACCGCCGATCCCCAACCCCAGCAAACAGGTCCACAGCAGGCCCAGCCGCTGCGGCAGCAGAATCAGCCCGGCAAAACCGATCATCATCAACACCAGCAGCACCGCCAGCGCTACGCGTTTATCGCGACTGCGGTTAGCCAGCGCCGGAACCAGCAGACCCGATACGACCTCCATCAGGGTCAGAAAGCCCAGCAACAGGCCGGCATCCTGCTCGCTCCAGCCGTTCTCCAGATAATACGGCGCAAGCCAGGCCAGTACGCAGGTATAGGACGCAGTACCGAGGCCGAAGAAAACTCCCAGCATCCAGGCCCAAGGCGTGTGGAAGAAAGTCTGCCGGAGCCCTGCAGTGGTTGACGCATCGGAGCGCAATACGCGCCGCTGGGCAAACCAGAAGCACATTGCCAGAAGAGCCAGTAGTGACCAGACCGCCAGGCCGAAGCGCCAACTGCCACTGCTACCCATTACCACGGGGCTGAATGAAGCGGCCAGCGCGGCCCCGCCCATGATCGCAGTCACATACAAGCCCATGCACAAGGAGACATTGGCTTTGAAGCGCGATTTGATCAACGCGGGCATCAGCGCCTGAATCAAGGCAATACCCAGCCCCGCCAACACGACGCTGAAAATCAGTTCGACAGCAGAATCGAGAACCAGACGCGCCAGGGTTGCCAGGCCGATAAGCACCAGTGAAAGCAGGATGCTGCGATGCGTCCCCAGGTAACGCGCGATGCCGATGCCGAAAAACATCGCCAGCCCCATGGCCATGATCGGCAGCATGGTCAGCAATGACGCCATCCCGAAGCCCAGCGGCACCTCCAGACGAATCGCCGCAAGCAACGGACCGACCGCTGCCATCGATGGGCGCAGGTTGAGCGCCACCAGTACGATACTGACCATCAACCCCATATTCCGAACCGCCGAGCTACGCACCTGCATACCGTCACTATTACTTTCGATGATCAGGATTAGGCCGTGCGCGTGCTCATATGACAAATCAAAATCTGGGTGCTGCTATTTAAAAAATCAGTTCAGCAATGGCGCGGGCAGTTTCAGGCATTTTGCCGAGGGCATTTGCAGTTCGTTACTCGGCCGTGCTGCTCGGGCTCGGGCTCGGGTTCAGGCTCGGCAACTTCATCGACGCCGAGCCACCATGTCAAACCGCGACACGGGTATTGCACATAGAACGGCTGGCCCATCATCGGCGTGGTGATCGAGACATTCTGCTCCCAGGCCAGCGCCAGGATGCGATCGAACGGTTCGTGCCAAGCGTGCATCGATAGGTCGAAGGTGCCGTTGTGAATCGGCAGCAACCAGCGACCGCGCAGGTCCAGATGTGCCTGCAGCGTCTGCTCGGGTTGCATGTGCACATGCGGCCATTCGACGTTATAGGCCCCGGTTTCCATCAGCGTCAGGTCAAACGGTCCGTATTGCTCGCCGATGGTCTTGAAGCCATCGAAATAGCCGCTGTCGCCACTGAAAAAGATCCGCTGATCGCCGTCGATCATCACCCAGGACGCCCACAGGGTGCGGTTGCTGTCGAGCAGCGTACGCCCGGAAAAATGCTGCGAAGGCGTAGCGACAAATTCGATGCCCGCCACTTCGGTGGACTGCCACCAGTCCAGTTGGCGGACCTTGTGCGCGGGTACGCCCCATTCAATCAGCGTATCGCCTACACCAAGTGGTGCCAGAAAATGCTCGGTCTTGTCGGTCAGCGCCTTGATCGCCATACGATCCAGATGGTCGTAGTGGTTATGCGAAAGGATCACCGCCTTGATTGGCGGCAACTCTTCGAGGCTGATCGGCGGCTGATGAAAGCGCTGCGGCCCCGCCCACTGCACCGGCGACGCGCGCTCGGCAAACACGGGATCAGTCAGCCAGAACTGGTCGCGTAATTTGAGCAGGACCGTCGAATGCCCGAGGCGATACACCGTGTTGTTGGGCGCTGCCAGCAACTGCTGACGCGACAGCGGCTGCACCGGAATTTCGCCTGCGGGGCGCGTGTCCTTGGGCTTATTGAATGCCTGATCCCAAAAAATGCGGAGCGTTCGCAGCAGACTCGCCGGTTTCATCGTCGCATGATTCCGATATCGCCCCTCATGACGGGACAGGACAGGCAGTGAAGAAGCATCCTTTTTCTGATGTGTCGAGGCCATGGTTTGCTGACTCCTGGGAACAGGTTGAGGCACCAGCCGTGCATACTTTGTACGTGATCCCGTTGCAGGATGCTCGATGAAAGATATGTAACAGTGTTTTACACTACACGGTGTAGTTTTAAGCTTGCATGATCCTTGGCGACAAGTAAACTGCTGAGTGTAACTTTCTCTAAACGTCCGTTTGAAGCGAACCTATGACCGCACCCATGCGCCTCACCGATCAGAAACGCGAATCCATCGTCCAGGCAGCTATTGCCGAATTTGGAGATCGTGGTTTCGAGGTCACCAGCATGGACCGCATCGCTGCTCGGGCCGAGGTGTCCAAACGCACGGTCTACAACCATTTCCCCAGCAAGGAAGAGCTGTTCGCCGAGATGCTGCAGCGTCTGTGGAGCTGTGCCCCGCCGCAATCGGAAGTGATTTATCACCCCAATGTCGGTCTGCGCGAGCAACTTCGAGACCTGCTGTGGGGCAAGATGCGCAACCTGACCAACAGTAATTTTCTCGACCTGGCGCGTGTCGTGGTGGGCGCTACAATTCACTCGCCCGAGCGTGCTCAAGTGTGGATGGCCCGTATCAATGAGCGCGAAGAAACCTTCAGCGCGTGGATCCGGGCGGCTCAGAAAGGCGGTCGCCTGAAGCCTGTCGACCCCGGTTTTGCGGCGACGCAGATGCACGCGTTGCTCAAGTCGTTCGCATTCTGGCCACAGGTAACCTTCAATGCCGCACTGCTCAACCCTCAGGAGCAAAGTGATGTGGTCGAGTCGGCGTTGAACATGTTTCTGGGCTGGTACGAAGTGACTCCCTGAGGCTTCTGATCCGGTTTTTCAGTCGAGTACGATGCCCCGGCACTCGCCAAAGCCAATCGACACCTGCCCTTCCCGATGACAACGGGCACGCAGGATGACCTCGTCGCCAGCTTCCAGGAATATGCGCTTTTCACCGTTGGGCAACGCCACTGACTGCTTGCCGCCTGCGGTCATCTCCAGCAGGCTGCCGTACTGACCTGTCTGAGGACCGGACAGCGTACCCGTGCCAAGCAGGTCGCCCGGTTGCAGCTTGCAACCGTTGACGCTGTGGTGTGCGACCATCTGCGCCACGGTCCAGTACATGTTCAGCGAGTTGCTCAGACCCAACCGGTAAGGCTCCAACCCCTCGGCCTTCATCTGCGCGGTCAGCAGCAGCACTTCCAGCTCGATGTCCAGCGCGCCACCCTGCTGATCATTCTGATCAAGCAGGTACGGCAGCGGCTGAGGATCGCCCTCCGGACGCAGTGGCTGGGGGCTGCGGAAGGGTATCAGCGCTTCGGCGGTTACCACCCAGGGCGAGATCGTCGTGGCAAAGCTCTTGGACAGAAACGGTCCCAGCGGCTGGTACTCCCACGCTTGAATGTCACGCGCCGACCAGTCGTTGAGCAGGCAGAACCCGGCGATGAGCTCCGCGGCGCGGTCAATCGCGATGGCATCGCCCTGCGCATTCCCCGGCCCGATCCACACACCCAGCTCCAGTTCGTAATCCAGGCGTTTGCAGGGACCGAAAACGGGAACGTCCTGACCCGGCGCAAGGGTCTGCCCATTGGGCCGCCGGACCGGCGTACCGGATGTGCAGAGGGTCGATGCCCGGCCGTGGTAGCCAATCGGCACATATTTGTAGTTGGGCAGCAGCGGATTGTCCGGACGGAACAGCTTTCCGACGTTCAGCGCATGGTGAATACCAACGTAGAAGTCAGAATAATCACCTACCCGCGCCGGCATGTGCAGGCTGCACTCGCTCATCGGCAGCAGCAAACCTGCAACGGCCTGCATACTGTCACGTTGCGGGTTGTCCGCATCCAGCAGTTGCAGCAATGCGCTGCGCAATGCCTGACGTGCTGGAGCGCCCAGTGCAAAGAAATCGTTGAGCTGGTCACGGCTGGCCACTTCGGCAGCTTCAGCGGCCTGCCCGTGAAAAACCCTGGCGGCTGTTGCTGCGCGCAGATCGACAATCAGATCGCCAATCGCCACGCCACCACGCGGGCCGGTAGTGCCATGGCTGAACACACCCAGCGGCAGGTTCTGCAACGGAAAATCAGCGTGCTCGTTGGCCGATGCCACCCAGCTACGACGATTGAGAGAGCCAGTCATCGGCGCGGTTCCTTGTTGAATGTCCTGGTCATGTCGTTCCAGCAGGCATCGTAATCGGCTTGCAGTTGCGGGCAGCCGAGCGCGTGGCGGCTGGGACGCAATACCTTGCCGGTCTCGAACATGAAGGCCATGGTGTTTTCGATTTTGTTCGGTTTCAGCTCGGCAGCAATGGCCTTTTCTGCCGTGACATTATCCGGGCCGTGCGCGCTCATGCAGTTGTGCAGCGAGGCGCCCCCGGGCATGAAGCCTTCAGCCTTGGCGTCGTAGGCGCCATCGATCAGGCCCATGAATTCGTTCATCAGGTTGCGGTGGAACCACGGCGGGCGAAAGGTATTTTCCGCCACCATCCAGCGCGGCGGGAATATAACGAAATCGATATTGGCCTGGCCGTGGGCGGCACCTGGTGAAGTCAACACAGTGAAAATCGATGGGTCCGGGTGATCGTAACTGACCGTACCGATGGTGTTGAAACGCCGCAGATCATACTTGTACACAACGTTGTTACCGTGCCAGCCCACCACATCAAAGGGTGAATGCTCCAGGTGTGTCGACCACAGTTCACCAAGGAACTTCTGCACCAGCTCCACCGGTTGCTGATTGTCTTCAAACCAGGCCACTGGCGTCAGAAAATCACGTGGATTGGCCAGCCCGTTACTGCCGATCGGACCAAGCTCCGGAAGGCGTAAGGCGCAACCGTGGTTCTCGCAGATGTAACCGCGGGCGCTGCTGTCGAGCAGTTGCACGCGAAACTTCATGCCTCGCGGCAAGACGGCGATTTCCAGCGGCTCGATGTCCAGCAGACCCAATTCGGTGATGATTCTGAGTCGCCCCTGTTGCGGCACAATCAACCATTCGCCATCGGCGCTGAAAAACGCACGCTGCATAGAAGTGTTGGCTGCGTATACGTAGACGCTCACACCGTCTGCCTGATCCGCGGCCGAGGTACTCGCCAAAGGGATCAGGCCGTCAATGAAATCGACAGGCTCGGCGGGGATATCGAAGGCGTTCCAGCGCAGCCGGTTGGGGTTGATCGGGCCCTGCTCCTGACCGGCGATCTGCCGACCCATGCGTTGGTAACGCGGATGGGCCGCCGAAGGTTTGATGCGATACAACCAGGTACGCCGGGCTTCGCTGCGCGCGACCGTGAAGGCAGTACCCGAGAACTGCTCGGCATAAAGCCCCAGCGGGTGCTTCTGCGGAGAGTTCTGGCCAATCGGCAATGCTCCGGGCAGCGCCTCGCTGCTGAACTGGTTGCCAAAGCCCGACTGATAAGCCATTGCGTCGGAACGGGAGTGGATAGCCATCTGGACCTCTTGTTGTTATGGGGTCGGGCAGAGACGGGTAAAACATCATTTAACGTAAAACGATTACGCATAACGTAATTTGAGTTTGCCAGCCGGTCAAGCTATAAAGCTGCCTTTCCCGATCGGCGCACAGCACCCATGACCCAGGACATCGAAAGCTCGACAGGCGGACGTCAGCAAAAGGTTCAGGCCGCCGAAGTTGGGCTGGGCGTGCTCAAGGCGCTGGCCGATCTGTCGCCCTCCACTTCCCTGTCGAAACTGGCCGAGCATCTGGGCATGCCTGCCAGCAAGGTTCATCGTTATCTACAGGCGCTGATTGCCAGTGGCTTTGCCGAGCAGGATGCTGTCAACAATCACTACGGGCTGGGGCGCGAAGCGTTGCTGGTCGGGCTGGCCTCACTCGGCAAACTGGACGTGCTGAAAGTATCGGCGCCGTGGCTGGCCAGCCTGCGTGATGAACTGAACCAGACCTGCTTCCTGGCGGTATGGGGCAACAAAGGGCCGACTGTGGTGTATGTCGAAGCGTCGATGGGCGCAGTGACGCTGGTGACGCAAATCGGCTCGGTGCTGCCGTTGCTCGGCTCGTCTACCGGCCTGGTATTCGACAGCTTTCTGAACGAGCGCGAAACCGCTGCGCTTCGCGAGCAGGAAATGCCTTTGCTGAGTGCCGACCAGTTGCGCGACGTCAAGCTGCATATCGAGCAGATCCGTACGACGGGCGTCCACCAGATTCAGGGCTTGCTGATGCCGGGCATAAACGCAGCCTCTTCGCCGCTGTTCGCCATGGGCAACAAGCTGGTAGGCGTGATCACCGTGGTTGGGCCGGGATCGGTGTTGAACGACGAGACGCAGAATCTGGCGGCCAGGCGGCTTTTGCAAACGGCGCAGGCCATCAGCGAGCGTATGGGCGGTAGCCGTCCGTCAGACTGACTCAGGAAGAGGCGGTTGATACCCAAGCAAAATGGCTCGCTCCATGCCAGCCGTGAATCAGCCGACCTTCGACGCGGTTACGCCCTCTGGTTTGCCAGGTAAAGCAGCCGATCCGCTTCCGCCAACGCGGCGGTATGTCCATCCTTCTCTGCTGCGTTGATCGACACCACGCCCGAGCTGATGGTCAGTTTGCCCAGCGGGCTGGCCGAGTGCTCTATACGATTGGTTTCAACGGATGATCTGATTTTTTCCGCGATCTTCAGCGCCCCTGCCAGGTCGGTTTCAGGCAGCAGAATGACAAACTCTTCGCCGCCGTAACGTGCCGCGATATCCCCAGCCCGGTCAAGACTGTTGCCTATGAGCCCAGCCACTTGCTTCAGGCAGTCGTCTCCCTGCAGATGACCGTAGGTGTCGTTGTATTGTTTGAACCAGTCAATATCCAGCAGAATGATCGCGATAGTTGCAGTATTCCGGCTCGCCCCCCCCCACTCCTGCTGCAAGGCCGCATCGAAGCAGCGTCGATTGGCCAGGTGCGTGAGGCTGTCCGTGTGAGCGATGATCTCCAGCTCGTTCCTGGCGATGTTCAGTTCACCTTCCGCATTGATCAACTGCTGGATTTGCCGGTACAGCAGGACGCCAAGCAAAACCAGCGCAAGGATAATAATGCCGGTGATGGTCATGGACCGGTATGCATAGGCCCACCAGGGCGCGAACACATGCTGACAGGAGACGCCTGCAGCGGCGACGATCGGCAACCCGGACACCCGCCGATAGGCGTAGATCCTTTCCACCCCGTCCACCACGGAGTTGATCAACGCGGTGCCGCTGTCGCTGTAGGGCAGATAGCGAGTGAAGATATCGCCCTTGGCGACATTGGTGGTCATCAGTGCGGTTAATGTGGGGCGCCGCGCCAGCAGGTCGCCATTGTTCAGAGCGAGAAAGATCACCCCCTTGTCGTCTACATCCATGCGCTGGAAAAAAGCCTGGAAATAAGCCACCGGCACGGTGGCCAGTGCAACGCCAGCAAAACTGCCATCCGCAGCATTGATACGCCGACTGACCGGGATGACCATATCCCCGGTATTACGGCTTTCTACGATAGACCCCACATGAATGGACGGGTCAGGGTTATCGCGATGGTAAATGAAGTAATCGCGGTCTTCGTTGTTTCTGGTGTGCACGCCGTTGGCAAAGGAATTGGCGACCCAGTTGCCCTGAGCATCGTAGATGAACAGCCCTTGAAGCCCTTTGACGTTTATCAGGTCTTGAGCCATCAGCCTGGTCAAGCGGCTTTGCTGCTGGCCTGCGACCCCGTCCTGTTCCACACGCTCGACAAGGTCACGCAGCGTATTGTCAGCCTGTTGCAGGGTGTCCTGAGCCTGCTGCTCAGCGGCAAGCACGATATTGGACACCGCAATCCTGGCGGTGGCCGCGCGCTCGAGCTTCGACTGGTTCATCTGCCAGACGGTAGCCAGGGTCAGCGATAGACAGACCAGGGCAATGAAGCCGATCAACGCTTTGCTGAGCGCCGAAGGTGTAAGCCTCGTCGAAATAAAGGAAAGCCGTTTCATAGGGTTGTCATCAAATTGGCAGTGAACCCCGCCATGCAGTTTCCATACCTTAGCGCCACTAACCCGAACACGTTGTTACACCGAGGTCACGCGGGGCTTAGTTGAATGAATGCCCCGCAGGCTAGTTGCTCAAGAAGTCATTACAGGTATTCGGTTTTTTGACGATACAGCTTCTAAGCTGCTAGAGGCAGCTACCGATACACTACTGTGAGAGGTGCTGCAATGTATCGAACTTTGCTTTTCCGGCATGGCGCAAGCGCGTGTTGGCAGGGTGTTTTCACCGATGCCGGCACAGCGGCATTGTACATCGATCGCTTCGAGTTTCAGGCGCGATCAGCTTATAGCGATGACCTCAAATGAGTACTTACCCAGTCGGCGATGACGACGAAGAGCGTATTCGGATTTTGAATGCTTTTTCGTTGATGGATACCCCACCTGAGCACGAATACGATCAGATCGTGCAAATGGCATCGCGGATTTTCGATGTGCCCATTGTGCTGATTTCGCTGGTTCATCGCGATCGGCAATTCTTCAAGGCGCGTATCGGCCTCGATGTCTGCGAAACGGGCCGTGACGTCTCATTCTGTAATTTTGCGCTCATGGGCCGTAACGTTTTTCTGGTGCCTGATGCATTGCAGGATGAGAGATTCAGCTCAAACGCCTTGGTAGTAGGCGCTCCCTATATTCGCTTTTATGCCGGGGCGCCGCTGATAACCGCCAGCGGTCATGTGCTGGGCAGCCTGTGCCTGATCGACAATAAACCTCGGGAGACTTTCTCGCAGCGAGATCAATTGGTTCTTAAGGATCTGGCGGTCATAGTCATCGAAAGAATGGAGTTGCGTCGGCTTGCGCTTGAGAATGAAGACAGCCACGCCCGCTTCATGAATATCACCTCGACTTCACCCGACGCGATTATCTGCTCGGACAGCAAAAACCGGATCATCTCATGGAACAACTCGGCCGAGCTCATTTTCGGACATCGATCCGAGGACGCCCTGGGAAAGCCTCTCGACATTATTATTCCGCCAGAAATGCGCTCCAGGCATCATGCAGGTTTGTCGAGGGTGGCGTCAGGCGGCCCGACATTCATTATCGGAAAATCCATTAACCTGACGGCCATACATCGCGACGGTCATACAATCCCGATCGAGCTTTCGCTCTCACAATGGACGTATGCCGGCGAGCCACAATTCGGGGCGATCATTCGTGACGTCACCCAGCGTGTCGAGGCGGACAAATTACTCAAGCATGCGGCTGAATACGATCATCTGACCGGGCTTGCCAATCGATCGACACTCAAAAGGCGGATCAAGGAGGCGTGCGATGCGCAGCTGCCAGCAGCTATCCTGCTGATCGATCTGGACGGTTTCAAGGACGTCAACGACACGCTGGGCCACGCTGCGGGCGATTTTGTGCTCAAGGTGACCTCTCAGCGTCTTCGCGAACACGTACCGGCCTGCCATATGGTCGCCCGTCTGGGCGGCGATGAGTTTGTCGTTTTCCTGTCAGACACGGCAGACCCTGACAACGCAACCAGGCTGGGCCTGGCGCTCATAGCGGTCATCGAGGAGCCGATTGAGTTTGAAGACAATTCAATCTACATCGGTGCCAGCATCGGCGTCTCCGTAAGGTCCGGCTCCGACTACGACGAGGAGCAAATGCTCGGCAATGCGGATCTGGCGCTCTACCAGGCCAAGTCTGACGGACGCTCCCTTGTTCGCACCTTCACCTCCGAGCATCGACAGACCGCGTCAAGAAGAGGCGCGCTCAGCTCATCGATGCGTCAGGCGTGGGCCAACAAAGAGTTCGAGCTGTACTACCAGCCTCAGGTACGACTTGCGGACGGTCGTATTACCGGAGCCGAAGCCCTTATACGCTGGAACCATCCGACACTGGGTGTGGTGTCTCCGGCGGTTTTTCTACCTGCACTGGAAGCGGGTCTTCTCGCGGTACCGGTGGGCGAATGGATCCTGCGCTCAGCCTGTGAGCAGGCAGCGCAATGGCAAAACACCGGCTGTGACGAATTTCGCATCGGCGTCAATCTGTTCGCCGCTCAGTTTCGCATGCGTGACTTTGCCGAAATGGTTGAAAGTGCGCTTGAAGACTTTTCCTTGCCGACACACTCACTCGAGCTGGAGATCACGGAAAACATCATCCTGCGAAACGAACAACGCATTATGGAACCGTTGCGCCACCTTCGCTCATTGGGTGTGGGCATTGCATTCGACGATTTCGGTACCGGCTATGCGTCCCTGAGCCTGCTGAAAGACTATCCGGTGACACGGCTGAAAATTGACCGCTCATTCGTAAGTGGCGTGGAGCGCAGCAAGAAAGACGAAGTCATCATTGAGGCCGTTATCAGGCTGGCGAACGGCTTCAATCTCCAGGTCACGGCAGAAGGCATAGAAACCCGCGAGCAGGAAAGTCTGATGCGCCATTATGTGTGCGACGAGGGTCAGGGCTATTTGTATGGTCGTCCCATGCCAGCGCATGAATTTACCGAGCGTTATATCTCGTCTCTCAATCGACAGGCTGACGTGCTCAAGCACAAATGACTCAGAACGAGCCTGAGCAGGCTCGTCTGATCGCAAGGCGGACACTTCCGGTTATCGCTCAATCCGGCGTCAGTACGCCACGCTGTATCTGGTCACGCTCGATGGATTCGAACAGCGCCTTGAAGTTGCCTTCGCCAAACCCGTCGTCGCCCTTGCGCTGAATGAATTCGAAAAACACCGGGCCCATCAGCGTTGCGGAGAATATCTGCAACAGCAAGCGACGCTCGCCTCCTTCGGAAGAGCCATCGAGCAGAATACCGCGTGACTTGAGCTCGGCCTCCGGCTCACCGTGATCGGGCAGTCTTCCCTGAAGCATTTCGTAGTAAGTATCCGGCGGCGCCGTCATGAAACGCATGCCGGTTTCCTTCAGCGCGTCCCAGGTCTTGATCAGGTCATCGGTAAAGAACGCCACATGCTGAATGCCTTCGCCGTTGAACTGCATCAGAAACTCTTCGATCTGCCCGGCGCCCTTGGACGACTCTTCGTTCAGGGGAATCCGGATCATGCCATCCGGGGCGGTCATGGCCTTTGAGGTCAGACCGGTGTATTCGCCCTTGATGTCGAAATAGCGCAGCTCGCGGAAGTTGAACAGCTTTTCATAGAACCCTGCCCAGTACGCCATGCGCCCGCGATACACGTTGTGGGTCAGGTGATCGATGAATTTAAGGCCGGCACCGACCGGGTGGCGATCAACGCCTTCGATGAAGTTGAAGTCGATGTCGTAAATCGAGGTGCCTTCACCGAAACGGTCTATCAGGTACAGCGGCGCGCCACCGATGCCCTTGATGGCGGGCAAGCGCAATTCCATGGGGCCGGTGGCGATTTCCACCGGTTGTGCGCCCAGTTCAAGTGCCCGGTTGTAGGCCTTTTGCGCGTCTTTCACGCGGAACGCCATGCCGCATACAGAAGGGCCATGTTCGGCGGCAAAGTATGAGGCCAGACTGTGCGGCTCGTTGTTGAGGATCAGGTTGATCGCGCCCTGACGATACAGTGTCACGTCCTTGGAGCGATGGGTTGCGACTTTGGTGAAACCCATCATCTGAAACACAGGCTCCAGGCTGTTGGGGGTCGGTGACGCGAATTCGATGAATTCAAAGCCCATCAGGCCCATGGGGTTTTCGTAGAGATCAGCCATGACTGGCTCCTTGCAGGAAAAGTGAGAGTGGTTAAACCAGCGCAATCACTGTCCTGCGGGCGGCGCACACGGGATCCCTCGCACGCTGCGCGCGAGAAAATCACCGAATATCAGTTGCAGACCAAGAATCTTCATGAGGGCAGCCTACTCCGGCTTGTCCGATTGTGCATCAGGGTGTGCCTGTTGAAAGGCCGGATGTTGCATGGCCAGACGCTCGACCCGCTGGATACGCGGGTATGCACTCAGTTGGACGTTGTAGCGATGGGCTGCATACAGCTGTGGTAACAGGTAAATATCCGCAAGGCCGGGGCTCGTACCAAAACAGAAACCATCCTTTTCGATCAACTGCTCGACGGCCTGCAAACCTTCGCCGATCCAGTGCTCGATCCAGCTCAGAATAGCGGGTTCGTCGTGACCCAGACCGCGTAACCGGTTGAGCACCGAAACGTTGTGCAAGGGGTGAATGTCACAGCCGACCAGCGCCGCAACGGCCCGCTGGCGCGCACGCAGAACAGCATCCTGCGCCAGTAACGCAGGCTGCGGGTAGCACTCTTCCAGGTATTCAATGATCGCCAGTGACTGGGTGATGACCACGCCATCGTCCAGCCTCAATGCAGGCACCCTGCCCTGCGGGTTGACCGCCTTGTAGCCGGGTGTGCGCTGCTCGCCGTCATCAGGCAGCAGGTTGACCGGGATCGCAGCGTAATCCAGCCCTTTTAGGGCCAACGCAATACGCACACGGTAACTTGAGGTCGAGCGGTAGTAAGTGAATAGGTCCACGGAAGTCGCCTGCCTGACGCACGGGTGCTGTGTTTATTATTTTCGTAACAACATTACGTAATGCGTAAATTGCGCGATCCGCCTGACGCTGTCAACTCAAGCCTTGTGCTGAATGAGCTAGGATGCATTAACCCGATAAAAACAACGCTGGGTGCCTGCATGAATATTCTTTATGACGAACGCATCGACGGCGCGCTGCCCGCAGTCGACAAGCAGCAATTGCTGCACGAGATACGACGCCAACTGCCCGACCTGGACATTCTGCACCGCGCCGAAGAGCTTCGGCCCTACGAGTGCGACGGGTTATCGGCCTATCGCACCACGCCGATGCTGGTGGTGCTGCCACGGCATGTCGAAGAAGTGCAGACGCTGCTCAAACTGTGCCATGCGCATCGCGTGCCGGTGGTCGCTCGCGGCGCGGGCACCGGGTTGTCGGGTGGCGCACTGCCACTGGAGAAAGGCGTGCTGCTGGTGATGGCGCGCTTCAATCAGATCCTCGCTATTGATCCGGCTGCTCGTCTGGCGCGGGTCCAGCCCGGCGTACGCAACCTGGCCATTTTCCAGGCAGCAGCACCCCACGGTCTGTATTACGCACCCGACCCTTCCTCGCAAATCGCCTGTTCCATCGGCGGCAACGTGGCAGAAAATGCAGGCGGCGTGCATTGCCTCAAATACGGACTGACCGTGCACAACCTGCTCAAGGTCGAGATACTGACCGTCGAAGGCGAGCCAATGACCCTGGGCAGCGACACGCTGGACTCACCGGGCTTCGACTTGCTGGCACTGTTTACCGGCTCCGAAGGCATGCTCGGTGTCATTACCGAAGTCACGGTCAAGCTGTTGCCCATGCCGCAGGTGGCCAAAGTGCTGCTGGCGGCGTTCGATTCCGTGGAAAAAGCCGGCGGTGCGGTGGCCGATATCATTGCCGCAGGCATCATCCCCGGCGGGCTGGAGATGATGGACAATCTGGCGATTCGTGCCGCCGAGGATTTCATTCACGCAGGCTATCCGGTTGATGCAGAAGCCATCCTGCTTTGCGAGCTGGACGGGGTCGAAGCCGATGTACATGCCGATTGCGAACGGGTTCGCGAGGTATTGACACTGGCTGGCGCGATCGAAGTGCGTCAGGCGAAAGACGAGGCCGAACGGGTGCGCTTCTGGGCCGGGCGCAAGAACGCCTTCCCCGCCGTAGGCCGTCTGTCACCGGATTACTACTGCATGGACGGCACTATCCCGCGACGCGAGTTGCCAGGGGTATTGCGCAGCATCAAGGAGTTGTCAGCTCAGTACGGCCTGCGCGTGGCAAATGTGTTCCATGCTGGCGATGGCAACATGCACCCGCTGATCCTGTTCGATGCCAATCAACCGGGTGAGCTGGAGCGCGCCGAGGCGCTGGGCGGCAAGATCCTTGAGCTGTGCGTCGAGGTCGGCGGCAGCATCACCGGCGAGCACGGTGTCGGTCGCGAGAAGATCAACCAGATGTGCGCGCAGTTCAACAGTGACGAACTGACTTTTTTCCATGCAATCAAGGCCGCATTCGACGCCAGCGGCCTGCTCAATCCCGGCAAGAACATCCCGACCCTGCATCGCTGCGCGGAATTCGGTGCCATGCATATTCATGCCGGGCAATTGCCGTTTCCCGAACTGGAGCGCTTCTGATGAGCGAGATGGACAAAGACGTCAGCCAGGCTCTGCTCGAACGGGTCGATCAAGCGCTACGGGACAGCACGCCGTTACGTATTCAGGGTGGCAACAGCAAGGCCTTGCTTGGCCGTGAGACAACAGGTGAGGTGCTCGATACCCGCGAACACCGTGGCATCGTCAGTTACGACCCGACAGAACTGGTGATCACCGTCCGCGCCGGTACGCCGCTGAGCGAGCTGATGCAGGTGCTGGACGCCGCAGGCCAGATGCTGCCCTGTGAACCGCCCGATTTTGGCTGCGCAACGCTCGGCGGCATGGTCGCCGCAGGACTGTCGGGCCCGCGCCGCCCCTGGAGCGGGTCGGTGCGTGATTTCGTGCTGGGCACCCGGGTCATCACCGGCCTCGGCAAGCATCTGCGCTTTGGCGGCGAAGTCATGAAAAACGTTGCAGGCTATGACGTTTCACGCCTGATGGCAGGCAGTTTCGGCTGCCTTGGGGTGCTGACCGAGGTGTCGCTCAAGGTGCTGCCCAAACCGCGTTTGTGCAGCAGCATCGCGTTGCAGATGGACAGCTCGCAAGCCTTGGCCCGCCTCGCTGAATGGGGTCAGCAACCTATGCCTATCAGCGCAGCCAGCCACGACGGTCAAGTGCTGCGCCTGCGTCTTGAGGGCGGCGAAGGCTCGGTGGCAGCAGCCCATGAGAGGCTCGGTGGCGAAGTGTTCGATGGCGCTTACTGGCAGCAGTTGAATGAGCAGCGTCTGCCCTTTTTTCTGGACCCGCGACCTTTATGGCGGCTCTGCGTACCTGCCCAAAGCGCCGTACTGGAACTGCCAGGCGAGCAACTGCTCGACTGGGGCGGCGCACAACGCTGGCTGAAATCCGACGCAGACGGCGAAACCATTCGAGCGATCACCACGGCGGCTGGCGGGCATGCAACCTGCTACAGCCAGGGCGTTGTCGACAACCCGTTCCAGCCGCTGGCCGCACCTGTACTGCGTTACCACCAGGCCCTCAAGGCCCGGCTCGACCCGCAGGGCATTTTCAACCCCGGCCGACTGTACGCGGAGTTTTAAGCATGCAGACCACATTGAGTGAACACGCCAGAACCCTGCCCCGCGCCGAAGAGGCCGAACACATCCTGCGCAGTTGCGTGCATTGCGGTTTCTGCAATGCCACCTGCCCGACCTATCAACTGTTGGGTGATGAGCTGGACGGCCCGCGCGGCAGGATCTACCTGATCAAACAGGTGCTCGAAGGCCAGCAAGTCACCGAAAAAACCCGCTTGCACCTGGACCGCTGCCTGAGCTGCCGCAACTGCGAAACCACCTGCCCGTCCGGCGTGGATTATCACAACCTGCTGGACATCGGCCGTGCAGCGGTTGAGGCCCTGGTGCCCCGCCCGCTTGGCCAGCGGTTGCTGCGTGAAGGCCTGCGCCAGGTAATTCCCAATGCCGGACTGTTCCGTTTGCTGACCGGAATGGGCATGAAGTTCAGGCCCTTGTTGCCGCAGACACTGGCAACCAAACTGCCTGCAACAGTCCATGCTGCCGGGCTGCGGCCGACCACTCGTCATGCGCGTCAGGCGCTGCTGCTTGATGGTTGCGTGCAGCCAGGTCTGTCACCTAATACCAACGCTGCCACGGCACGCGTGCTTGATCGTCTGGGCATCGGTATTACTGCGGTCAGCAAGGCCGGATGCTGCGGCGCCGTGGATTACCATCTGAATGCACAGGAGGCAGGTCTGAACCGGGCGCGGCGCAACATCGACGTCTGGTGGCCCGCGCTCGAAGGCGGTGCCGAAACCCTCATCCAGACGGCCAGCGGTTGCGGTGCATTCGTCAAGGACTACGGCCATTTGCTGCGCCACGACCCAGCCTATGCAGACAAGGCCGAGCGCATCAGTGCGTGCACAAAGGATCTGGTCGAAGTACTGCGTGACGAGCCGCTGGAAACCCTGGGCATCAAGGTCGACACGCGACTGGCGTTCCACTGCCCATGCACCTTGCAGCACGCACAGAAACTCGGTGGTGAAGTGGAACGCGTACTGACTCGTCTGGGCTTCAACCTGACCCAGGTGCCGGACGGCCATTTATGCTGCGGCTCCGCCGGCACCTATTCAATCACTCAGCCGGCCTTGGCCCGTCAATTGCGCGACAACCGCATGAACGCGCTTGAAAGCGGCAAACCTCAGGTCATCGCCACCGCCAATATCGGTTGTCAGACTCACCTGGCCAGCGCCAACCGAACTTCGGTACGGCACTGGATCGAGCTGATTGATGAAGCGCTTGGCACTCCAGAATCTCGCTGAACTCCTATCCAATAACCACTGCTCCGGAGCAACCCATGAAAATCAAAGCCGTCCTTACCCAAACCGAAGTGAGCCTGATGCTCGGTGCCGCACGCGACGAGGCCCAGGCCAATGGCTGGGCTGTGGCCATCGCGGTCGTTGATGACGGCGGCCATCTGCTCGCATTCGAACGACTGGACGACGCGTCGCCGATCAGCAGCTATATCTCGATCGAAAAAGCCCGTACCTCGGCACTCGGCAAACGTGAGTCCAAAGGTTACGAAGAAATGGTCAACGGCGGGCGTACGGCATTTCTCAGCGCCCCGCTGCTGACCTCGCTGGAAGGCGGCGTTCCGGTCATCGTCGACGGTCAGGTGATTGGCGCGGTGGGTGTTTCCGGCGTTAAGGCCGAGCAGGATGCACAAGTGGCCAAGGCCGGCATCGCGGCGCTGAATGCCGACTGACAGCGCAAGCCGCTGATGACTATATACAACCGGCCACTGCGCCTGCGTCATCCGCCGTGGCAGGTTTGGCAGGCGCAACTACAGCCTGTAGATCGAAATCCAGCTCATGTCCGGGTGGGAGGAGTAGATATACGTACCGGTCCTGTTGAGTACCGCGCCGCCCACCGAAGGAAAATAGGCGATACAGGTGGCGATTCCCTTCACAGTGTCGATCCGGTAGACGTCGTAATTGCAGGTGTAGATCGCATACACATAGCGCTCATCCGGCGTGACGCCTATGACTTTTACCGGATAGCCCTGGGTACCTATCTTCTCCCGATAAAACATTTTGTTGGTGGCGGCATCGATAATGTACACCTCGTCGATTCCGCCCACGTACAGCCAGGCGCCATCGGAACTGAAGGCCATCGACCGCGGATCTGAAAATCCGGGAATATCATGCTGCAGGTAATCCACCCTGCTGATTGCAAGAACATCGGTGGGTGCCGTCCGGTCGACCAGCATCGTTGCGTAAAACCGGTCATTCAGGGGGCTGATCCCGAGGGCCAGCGACGCATTGGTCAGGGCACCCAGATCAAACTCGTTTTCGACCGTGTAGTTCTCGGTCTCGATCAGGCGGATAAGTCCGCCAAGCGCATTCTGAAAGGACAGGCAGATAAAACGGCCATCCGGGCTGCACAGGATGCGGTTGACGTTGGCAGCCGGAAGTATCCTGATGACCTCCCGCAAGCGCGTGTCCACCACGTAGCACCTCTTCTGACCAATGGTGTAAAGCCGTTTCCCATCGGGGCTCAGGGTAATCGCACCCGCGCCTGCCCGCTTGATACTGCCGACCACGCTTGCACTGGCGATGTCGACCACGCTGACTTCGCGGCCACTCTCATGAGCGACATACAGCGTAGTTTCATCGGGACTGATAACGATCTCAGCGGGTACAAAGCCCAGCGGGATGATGCCGGTCAACCATGCGATGTCCAGAGGGACTCCTGAACCGACCGGGTCTGCGATGTGAGTCAGAGCTCTAACGTTTTGAGATGCTTTTTTTTTGCATTTCTCTCACCCTTCAATAGGTCTTGTAAGACCGCCAGGACGGGGAATAGATAAGAAGATATATCCCCGTCATCCAACGATGCGGCCAAGACACTTATGCCGCTCCGATCCAAAAACGTAGGGTCATTGAATACTCAACACGAGGGGATGGGTACTGTCAGAAATAACAGTCCAGACGCACCGAAACCGTCCGAATGAGGGTATCAGCAGCGTTGCAGGACAGGGCCGTCGGGCACTCCAGCCCAGCGTCGGGAAAGCCCGGAGCGCAACGACCACTGGTCAGCGTGATGGCCAGGGGGGAAGCATGCAGGGATGGCCTTAATAAATACTCAGGAGCTTTCCCGTACCACCAGCTCAAACCCCAGATCCACCTGCGAATGCTGCGTGACCCCGTCGAGCAGGCCCAGCAGCAGCTGTGCCGCGCGCTGCCCGACTTCCTCCCTGGGCGTGCGTATCGAGGTCAGGCGCGGCACCATGTGGGCAGAACCGGGCAGGTCATTGAAGCCCACCAGCGATACGCGTTCGGGAATGGCGACGCCCAGACGCAAAGCCTCAAGGGCAGCGCCCTGCGCGAGGTCGTCATTGCAGAAGAAAACTCCGTCGACATCCGGATGTTGCTCCAGCAGGCGGGCAAACAACTCACCACCCAGGCCAATCGAGGACGACTGAGGCGTCGAGACCTGCAGCTCGGGGTCGAACAGCCCGGCGTTCTCCAGCACTTGGCGAAACCCGGCCCCGCGCTGCAATACGCGAGGGTCGAGCTGAGCGGCCATGTAAGCCAGTCGGCGACGACCACGCCCCAGCAGATGGCGTGCGGCTTCTGCTCCGGCCTGCTGTTGCGAGAAGCCGACGCAATAGGTACCCAGTCGCGTATCGAGCTCCATCATGTGCACGCAAGGCACGCCGCTGGTTTCAAGCATCTGGCGCGACGCTGCGGTGTGATCGAAACCGGTCAGCAGAATACCGCGCGGACGATTGACCAGATGGTTGCGCAGCAGTTTCTCTTCCTCATCGGGCGAGTAGTGATAGTTGCCGATCACCACGTCCAGACCGCGGATGCGCAACACGTCCTGAATGGCCTCCAGCGTCTCGATAAACAACTGGTTGGAAAGTGAAGGCACCAGCACAACGACGGTCTGGCTGCAGGAAGAGGCCAGCGCCCTGGCTGCAGAATTTGCGACATAGCCCAGGGTCTGTGCCGCAGCGCGGACCTTTTCCGCCAGCTCCGGCGCAACAGTGGTAACGCCGCGCAGCGCCCGGGAGGCCGTGATCGGCGACACGGCGGCAAGCCTCGCCACCTCATTGAGCGTAGGGCGACCAGTAGAGCGGGAACCAATGCGGATCATGCGTTGCCAACTAACATAGGGGTTGCCAAATGTGTCGAATGCCCCATAAGGTAGCGCTGTCTCATGGAAGGTGACAATGCTTTATCGCTGGTTTCACATGGGCCACCCGGTCAGGGTCGCCGCGGAGAACAGCCTCCAATGCTTATTGATGAGCCCAAAACAACGACAAAAACTGGAACAGCCCGGGCTGAGCCTGATGTCCACCGGACAAAGACAGCGCTGTCTCCAGATGAGGTGCCTACTGTGACAACTGCGAATACTGCTATTTCCGCCCTTGTGGTAATGGGTGTCTCTGGCTGCGGCAAAAGCGCCGTCGGTGCCGAGATCGCCCGCAACAGCGGCGGTCGCCTGATCGAAGGCGATGCGTTCCACCCTCCCGCCAATATCGAAAAAATGAGCGCCGGAACCCCTCTCAATGATGACGACCGGGCCGGCTGGCTGACCCGCCTGGGCGAAGAGATGGCTGCTGCCCTGGCAAACGGTGAGCACCCTGTGCTGACCTGCTCCTCACTCAAGCTTATCTATCGCCAGCGTCTGCGCGATGCCGTACCCGGCCTGGGTTTTGTTTTCCTGGAACTTACCAAGGAACTTGCCGCCGAACGTTGCTCGCACCGGCCGGGGCATTTCATGCCCGCCAGTCTGGTGGACAGCCAGTTCGCAACCCTCGAGCCGCCTTACGGCGAGCCGCTGACGTTGATCGTCGACGCATCGCAGCCTATCGATGTCATCGGTGAACAAGCCGCAGCATGGTGGAAAGACTCCCACGCCTGATAAAGGCGTGAGCGCAGAAGACAGCGCTGTCTTGCGTACACACGATATTAACGTCGGCGCTGTTAACAGCTCCTTAAAACAATAAACCGGAGAAACACCCATGTTCGGTATGACCCATGAGACGTTCCTGCTCGTCGATGCGCTGGTGACCATCGTCGGCCTTGTACTGTTGATCACCACCTTCAAGGTACACCCTTTCGTCGCGCTGACCCTGGCGGCAGGCTTTCTTGGCCTGACCTCGGGAATGCCGGTTGAAAAAGTCATGAAATCGTTTCAGGACGGCTTCGGCGGCGTACTGGGGTTCGTCGGTATCATCCTCGGCCTGGGCACCATGCTCGGCAAGCTGATGGCGGACTCGGGCGGCGCGGACCAGATTGCGCAAACGTTGATACGCACCTTCGGCAAGCAGAAAGTGCACTGGGCCATGATGTTCTCGGCCTTTCTGGTGGGCATCCCGCTGTTCTTCGAGATCGGCTTTGTGTTGCTGATCCCGTTGGTGTTCATTGTTGCCCGTCGCACCGGCGTATCCATCGTCAAGATCGGCATTCCATTGCTGGCAGGCCTGTCAGCCGTGCACGGCCTGGTTCCGCCACATCCGGGTCCGTTGCTGGCCATCGGCATTTTCGGTGCCGACATTGGCAAGACCATTTTCTACGGACTGATCGTTGCACTGCCGACGGCCATCATCGCTGGCCCGATCTTCGGTAGCTGGATTTCAAAAAGCATCCCTGGCACGCCTTCAAAGGAACTGATGGATCAGATTGCCAAAGAGTCGAGCACTGAGAACCTGCCAGGCTTCGGTATCACGCTGGTGACCATCCTGCTGCCGGTCTTCCTGATGCTGCTCAAGACCTTTGCCGACGTGGTGTTGCCGGAAAACAACATGTTCCGCATCTGGATGGACCTGATCGGTCACCCGATCAGCGCCCTCCTCGCAGCGCTTTTGCTGGCGTTCTACACCTTTGGTGCGGCGCGTGGCTTTGACCGTACAAAAATCATGAAACTACTGGACCAGAGCCTGGCACCGGTTGCCGCAATCGTTCTGATCGTGGGTGCAGGCGGTGGCTTCAAGCAAATGCTGGTCGCCAGCGGCGTGGGCGACGTGATCGGACACATGGCTGTGCAGGCTCAGATCAACCCGATCATGCTGGCCTGGCTGGTGGCTGCCGTCATCCGTATTGCAACCGGTTCGGCTACCGTGGCAACCATCACCGGCGCAGGGATCGTGGCACCCGTGGTCGGCCTGATTCCTGGCGTCAACCGCGAGCTGCTGGTGCTGGCAACCGGTGCCGGCTCGTTGATCCTCTCGCACGTCAACGATGCCGGTTTCTGGCTGGTGAAGCAGTACTTCAACATGACGGTTGCCGAAACCTTCAAGACCTGGACGGTGATGGAAACCATCCTGTCGGTGGTCGGCCTGATCTTCATCATGTTGCTGTCGATGGCGCTTTAAGCCCAACTCCGGCAGGGCCTTTGCGGGCAATGAAACCCGCGAAGGCCAACGCCTTGCTGTACATCGCATCTCTGCGCCACAGCGCGCACTCCGGACCGGCCACCCAGTGTCCCTGATAGCGTCAACAAGCCTGAGCGTAGTAGCGATGGCGACCCGGCAGCCCTTTCCTACATCCTCGTTCGACACTTTCAACTGAATTTTCAGAAAGTCCGAGCAATCTCGCAAAGTCATGCCTACGCTTACACTCATGCCGAGATGGGCTTATCCCGCCTCGTCGAGTGAGACGATGACGACCTCACAGCGTGCAGCGGTTCACGATACTTTTTACATGACGCCAGTAAATACGGGCATTTTCACGTCGAAACGGGCAGAATTGGCGCGCTCGTCGTATCGCAGATGCAAATCTCGATGACAAGAAAATGAACCGAGGGAATTTAATTCACCCATGTGACGTCATAAGACGGATGCATTTGGATGCACTCGGCAACAATCACCACGCAAAGGCAAACGCCAGCCTCTTGAGAGAGGCGTTTTCAAGAGGCCATCAAGGAAAAGATTATGTTGATACTCACTCGCAAAGTAGGCGAAAGCATAAACATCGGTGACGAGATCACTGTCACGATTCTTGGCGTTCAAGGGCTTCAGGTCCGCCTGGGCATCAATGCACCAAAAAATGTTTCAGTGCATCGTGAAGAAATCTACAAACGTATCCAGGCAGAACTGGCTCCGAACCAGGACCCACAATAATTCCTGCAGTACCCCTTATTCAATGTTGATTTGCCATTTACTGGCAGACAGCCGTACGGCGTCCCTGGGGCGCCGTTTTTTATGGTGCTGTTTACCTGTAATTGCTGCCTAACCCGCCTGAATGTGAAGCGCTGCCTGCATGAATAAGTCCATACCGATCATCTCGGGAACAGCAGCTGGACAGGACAGTCTGCTGGTGACGGCCTCAACCACTGCTCGGCTTGCATCATGGTGAAACTGCCAGACGCCGTAGATACGTCCATCGAAGGCGGGTTCACTGCCCAGATGCGGATCGACGCCAAGCCCGGCCCCCAGACCAAAAAGATACAGGCCCTTCATTCGACGACCCTGCTGGTCCAACGGACAGCCGCAAGCGTCGGACTCAAGACCGCCCTTTGTCTCGCGCAGGCTGATGAAGTTGCCTTCGGCATCTTTTAGCGTCGGCAGCACAGGTTGATAGCCAGAGCACTGCACGATCACCGCCGAGTCGGCAAGCGCGAGCCGGGCCGGCTCGTGGTCACCAGGTCGCCCGCCCAGCGTCTGAAAAATCTGCACCCGCACGCCCGTCTTGCCGACACGGCCGCTACACAGCGCCTCGCGCCCAATGTCCAGCGCTCTATAACGCAAGCCGCCGGAGCGGTTGACTCGGCCTGATACCGGACACACATCGTGTTGGGCGTCGAAAAGGTAACCAGCTGCCTGTGCTTGTTCGACACTTTCATAAAACAGCCTGATGCGGCTTCGATGAATAAGCGTCAGTTCCTGCAAGCCCGCGAACTCCAGTGCATCTGCCAGATTTTCCAGCATTGAAAAGGCACTGTGTGAGCCACCCACAATCGTGATTCGCCCTTTACCGGCCAGCGCGGGACCGAACACTTCGCGTAATTGCACCGCATTCATACGCAGCAACCTGTCCGCGCTCTGAATACTCACATTGCCTGGCAGCGCCAGCCCCTGCCCGGCGAGAGCATCAATCAGGTGCTGTGGATCCTGACGCCCACCCAGATTGAGTACCAGCGCCCGGCAGCGCACACGTCTTTTGCCGTGCGGACCGTCAACGTGCAGGCAAAATGTGTTGCCGTCACTGACCACTTCATTAATGGTCGTACCGGACCAGACTTTTACTCCGTAGCGTTGCACGATGTGGTCCAGTACCAGCCTGGCGGCCTCGGCCATGAGCAGACCGGCATCAGACAGCTGCGGCGCGCTTTGTGCCTGCGCTTTGATACGCCAATACGCTGCCGAGTTTTCCAACGGCTCGAATACCTCACGTAATGCCGGATCGCGCAGGCAATCGATGAATACATCGCCCACAGAATTGGCGGTAATCCGATACTCCCCCAGCACGCTTGCTCCGGGCCGGTCGCTTGCATCAATGACGACCAATCCTTTCGCGGCAATTCCGGGCATTGCGCCGGTCTTCAGGGCACTGAACAAAAAACCCATGCCGGCGAGCCCGGCCCCTCCGACGACGCAGCCGCAGGTTGTTTCCATACCGTTATCAAACATGATGATGCTCCATCGTCATTTCATACGTTGGTGCAGCACAGAAGTTCTGGATGATCGAGTGCCTGGCTGATCAGGCGAACCAGCGTCCCTGCACGATTCGAGGCGAAACACATACAACCGAACACCGACAAAGGCTCATTCACCGAAGTGATGAGTCGTCATGAAACAGTGTTTTTTACAGAAAGTTACAACACGTAAAACAGGCGGGACCTTGAAGTAGCGGAGTGGGCAGTAAAAAACCGCTCAATGCTACCGCCCGTTTTTTAAGCGGCGTTTTTTATCAAGTGGAAAAGCGTGACAATGCGTTACGCATTCAGGAGGCAATCGGATAGTTGCAAAGAAACGCAAAAGTGTCAAATAGGCAGGGCGTTGAGCAACCCGTTCAATAGTGCGCGATAAGCTGATGATTTCACGGCGCTTGTACTTTTTTAAACCCTTGACGTGCGCACAGTTCAAGACGGTTAAAAAGTTTCATGAATTTCTATTATTTTTTTATCGCCCATCTCCGAAACAGCATGACTCCGACGCTGTTAAATTGACGTGCGATCGGGCAGCGGGTTTTGCCCGAAAAAGTCGAACCGGCAACCGCACAAACGACAAGGCCCCGATCAACACTGATCGAGGCCCTGCTGCGTGATGCCTGGACATCAGAGGGATGAAGCAGTATCAGGCAGCGCTGTAATGCGCTTGTGACGCCTTGGCTTTTGCCGGTTCTTCACGCAACCCGGCTACCAGTGCAGAGATATCCCGGACAGTCTTGATACGGCTGAGCGGGAGGCTCGTCTGACTATGGGTACGCCCGGACACCGGATCGCTTATTTGCACCGTCATCTGATCGTTGGCAATGGTGCAGGTGCAACGCAACGGCAGGAATGCACGTTCAACGATACTCCTGAGTTCTAACTCAGACAGTCCACTCGTAATCATCTCTTTATCTCCTTATGGGTGTAAGCATGTCCCGACCATGACAAATTTTGACAATTTTTATTGTTGATGACTCTTTTAAAAAACGGCCCAGACCAGCCCGCCAATTATCTGTCGTCACTCGCGTTATGCTTAAACGAGTTATACACCTCTCGCAGCCCCTCTAGCAACTTCCACAACCGAATATCCTTGCTCCTTTTAATGCTGTCCCTTATTGAAGAATCAACAGAAAAAACGATTCACCGTAATGATTTCCAGCGTACTACGGCCTGACGTGAATCACGGCGTACAGAAGTCACACTAGAAAGCAGCATAAATACTGACGAACGGTCGACTGCCGGGACGGCGTTATCTGAAAAAATAACCAGACACTGTTATCGAGTCGCTTGAAAAACGGGTTAAAGATAAAAGGCACGCCCGGGCCGATGCAATAATAGCCGTGCGTGCCCCCGCATGAAAAACTTACTGTTCCGAGCCAGACAGACGCAGATGGATCAGCGCCACCCGGGCACCTTGTTTATCGCGTTTCTCTTCGATGGCATAAGGGCGAAAGCCCATCCGCGGGTAAAACAGCAACCCGGGGACGTTATGGTTGTAGCAGGATGCAATCAGCTCAGTCGCTTCGTGCTTGTCAAATGCGATCCCCATCATACTGGTAATCATGTAACGCCCTACCCCTTTGGAGCGGGCCTTCGGAGCGATGATCACATTACCCAGCGAGCAACGGCCGCGAAATTTGCATTGAGAGAAATTGGCAAAACCGACAACTTCGCCATCCATCTCGATGACGGTCGAGTCGTGTCGGGTCTCCAGTGCTTCGCTGAGTTGCGAGGCAGTCAGCGGGTAAGTCGCTCTGGGGAACATGTAGAACAGTTCGTCGGCATTCTGCGGCAGTTCGCAAATCGTGGGGATGTCTTTTTCTTCCAGGGGGCGGTGATGGAACATGAGCGGTAACCTCTTGAAGAAATTGAAGAAAGCGCGAGTTAACGTTAAGCAGATCGGCGATTCGGGCGACGGCTGGTGACAAAAATACAGCGCCTGTCCCTTCACAGCATAATCCCCGGCTATCGAAAAGGGCACCTCAATAACGAATTGTGCTATTGAGCGCCTTTGTTGACGCTGCATTCGGACCTCTTGGCGCAACGTATTGAAGCGTAGGGGTTTGCGTGTACATCATGATTGCTCAGCTTGAAAACATACCCGGAACCCCGCTGTGCAATATTCTGTAACCCATGTTTGGTGGTTCATCTTGCAACCCTGACGCAGAACCGGCATTTATTTCACTTTGTTGACTGGATCATGCGTCTTATGCCGATTTCGCCCCTGGCTCGCTTCAAGGCTCGTCCGATCAAATGGGTCTGCATGTTAGCCATCATTATTGGCCTCCCGGTCGGCTGTGCAGTGCTTGAGCACAAGGAACGCGAACTGGTGTTTCGCATCGAGCCCGGCACCGCAAGCTGGTACAGCGGCCTGCCCGCCGATGTCCAGGAGATCGAACTCAGCACACCGTCATTTGGACCATCGCAGAATATCCACGCCTGGTGGTGGCCCGCATCGGACAAGAACGCCCCGGCCGTGCTGTACCTGCATGGCTCAAGATGGAACCTCACCGGCCAGTTGTTCCGTATCCAGCAACTCAAGGCGCAGGGCTACTCGATACTGGCGATCGATTATCGGGGTTTCGGTCAGAGCATGGGCCAGCTGCCATCCGAGAAGTCGGTGTACGAAGATGCACGCATCGCCTGGGCATGCCTGAAACAACTGCAGCCCGATCCGCAACGCAGACTTATATATGGGCACTCGCTGGGCGGGGCAGTTGCGGTGGATCTGGCAGCCGAACTGGGCAATGACGCAGAAAAGGGCAACGCGCCGATTCAGGCCCGCGGGCTGATAATAGAATCCACCTTCACCAACCTGGCCGATGTGGCCACAGCGCTGGCCAATACCTCGCTGCCTGTGCGCTGGTTGCTGTCGCAGAAGTTCGACTCTCTGGACAAGATTGCAGACATCCACATGCCAGTGCTGATCGTGCACGGCACCGAGGATCGCTACGTACCAGCACGCTTCAGCGAGCAGCTGTTCGAAGCAGCGCAGGAACCCAAGAAGCTGATACTGGTGCCTGGCGGTACACACAACAACAGCATGCAGATCGGACAGCCCGCTTATAGTCGGGCCATCCGTACGTTGCTTGATACACCGGCATCACTGCCCAGGGTCACAACACAGGACCAGCCGTCAAAGAACGCCGGTTAGACATGGCCGGACACGACGCAGTAGTCTCTGGGCTCATCACCCAGAGACCGCGCAATGAACTGCATTGTCGAGTATTCAGACCCGCATCACCGCCTTGCCGTCATCGAACTGTGGAAGACCGTCTTCAATGACCCCATGCCGCATAACCGTCCGGAGTTGTCGATCGACAAGAAACTGGCTGTCGGGGACCGGCTGTTTTTCGTCGCCGTCATGGACGGCCGCGTGACCGGGACCATTCTTGCCGGTTACGACGGCCATCGCGGCTGGCTGTATTCGGTTGCAGTTGCCCCGCACCAGCGTGGCAAAGGACTGGGAACAGCACTGGTCAGGCACGCAGAACAGGCTCTTACGGACCTTGGCTGCGTCAAGATCAATCTGCAGATTCATACGTTCAACGAAAGTGTGCAGGCTTTTTATCAAACATTGGGGTACACGCCCGAGCCCATCATCAGCATGGGCAAGCGGATTGACGCCAACGTCGATAGTCATTGATAACCTGAAAAGGCCCCTGTTTGCAGAGCACCGGGCTCAATCATTTATTTACATGAGAATCAGTATCAAATTACAATTATTGCTATTAACGTCCTTGCTGAGCATTTCCCTTGAGCACCTCCTCCCAATGCCCTCGCCGTCCCGGCCCTTTTTTGCTGTCCGCACTTTCACTGGCGATGTGCGCCAGCGGCGCAGTGCATGCTGCTGAAACCGCAACCTTGCCTGCCACCCAGGTATCCGCCGCCGCTACCGAAGGCCGGGAAGGCTACAGCGCCGAAAGCACCAGTACCGCGAGCAAAAGTGATGTACCGATCAAGGAGGAGGCACAGTCGGTCAATGTGGTAACGCCGCAGACCATCGCCGACTACAACGTGCGCTCACTGGACGACGCCATGAAGTTTGTCAGCGGCGTCAGCCAGGGCAACACACTGGGCAACACCAAGGACTCGGTGATCAAGCGTGGCTTCGGTACCAACGACGACGGCTCGATCCTGCGCGATGGCGTACGCTCGGTGGTATCGAAAAACTTCGGTGCCACCACCGAGCGCGTTGAAGTACTCAAAGGTCCGGCATCGCTGCTGTACGGCGCGATGGAGCCGGGTGGCGTGATCAACGTGATCAGCAAACAACCGCAATATGTGCAAAGCACCACGCTCAGTGGCTCGGCCTACAGCGAAGGCGGTGGCAGTTTCGGCATCGACACCACCGGACCGCTGGGCGATTCCGGGCTGGCCTACCGACTGGTGGCAGAGCGTCAGAGCGAGGACTATTGGCGTAACTATGGCGTCGATCAGCACACCCTGATCGCGCCCTCGTTGTCCTGGACCGGAGAACGCGCCAGCCTGACGCTCGCCTACGAATACAACGACTACATCAGCCCGTTCGACCGCGGCACGGTGTTCACAGGTGGTCATCCGGCCGATATCAGCTATGACAAGCGGCTCGACGAAAAGTGGGCCAATACCGTGGGCATCAGCGAAACCGCAACCGCGCGCTTCGAGTATCAGCTTAGTGATGACTGGAAAACCCGTCTGACCTACGGCTGGAACAACGACCGCTACAGCCTCTCGATTGCCCAGCCAAGCACATTGTCCAGCAGCGGTGTACTGCGTCGTCAGGCCAATGGCGGCCACTATGATTATGAAACGCGTTATGCCAGTTGGGACTTCATCGGCAAGCAAGAGATTCTTGGCCAGCAACATGATCTGTTGATCGGTGCCGAGCAGGAAGACTCCGACAAGTATCGTGGCAAGACCTACCGCAACACGGCTCAAAACGGCTTCAATATCTTTTCGCCCAGCTACGGCAGCCTGGCTGAACCCAGTGTCGTCAGCACGACCACCAGCAACCTGAGCAATCAACTGACCTCATCTTCCCTGTACCTCAAGGATAACTGGCACCTGAATGACCGCTGGATTCTGGTCCTGGGTGGTCGCTATCAGCATTATGACCAGTACATCAAACAAGGCCTTGGTGCTAGCCGAGTCACCAATCTGGACAAGAATGACGATGTATTTCTGCCAATGGCCGGTCTGGTATTCAAGGTCAATGAAGACCTCTCGCTGTACGGCAACTACAGCCGTTCGTTCGTGCCCAACGACGATGTGAACGATGACGGCACGACCTTCGACCCGGAAGAAGGCCGCAGTTACGAAGTTGGTGCCAAATATGCACTGGCACCGGCGCTTAACCTCAACCTCGCGGTGTTCGACATCGAGAAGAAAAACGTCGTCACCCCCACTGGCGTGACCGGCGTCAGCGAAGCAGCTGGCAAGTTTCTGGGCAATCGACAGATCGAACTCTTCGATCACCCTGGTTATGAACGACCGCCGAAAATCGTGGGGCATGATGTTCACCCCCACCTGCCGCCCGCGTTGCTTGGCGATGAAGTAAATGGCATGTTTAGTGATTCTGTCGCGGGTGATGTGACTGCCGCGGCGAATCCGGTTGAACAGGAACGGGTCATCGCCCTGCCCCGGCTGCAGGCACGAGCGGCGCAGTTCCAGCCAGTCGTTCAGCGCCTTGAACGCCCACTCGGGGGCATATTTGATCAACTGCTTGTTGCCTTTGCCCAGCACCCGCAGGCTGCGTTCGGCGAAATCGATCTGTGACAGGTCCAGGTTGACCGACTCGGACTTGCGCATCCCAGAGCCGTACAGAATCGCAATGATTGCGGCGTCGCGACGCCCTTGCGGCCTGGGGTCCGCAGCGCAGGCCTCCATCAATTCACGAATCAGCGTGCGGCGGATATTACGGCCCTTGGCCAGACGCGTACCGCTGACCGGTTTGATCGAGCGAATCTTCAGTAATTGCTCGTGGCTGATCAGGTCGTGCCGCCAGGCTTCGTTCATTACACCGCGAATAGCGTTCACGTACAGCGAGGTGGTATTGGGTGCGTAGTCGTCTTCACGCAGCGTCGCGACCAGTGCGGTCACGTGGCCAGGCTGCAGGGTGTGCCAGGGAATGTCATGAATATCGACGTCAGCCATACCCAGACGATCTGCCGCGTCCTGCAAAACGTAAGTCATGGTCAGGCGGCTTGAGGGTGCCAGGCGGTCGAGATAGAGGCGCAGCGGCTTGTTGACGTCGGGCAGCGAAGGCTGGCTGACAATGCGTGCGTCCTGATCGGTACAAGGGTCTTGCGGCATGTGGAACGACGCCTTTTCTGGTGCAAGCGCGCGAACAGCTGCGGCGCTCTTCATTCATATTCAGGCAGCCGACTTTAGCACGAGGGCCCTGGTGCGACACCTCTGGCGCGGCTCGTTCAGCTCAGCAGCTTCAGCCCACCCGGCAATCATCGGTAACACCCTGCAGCTTGAACTGGGCAGCCTGCGGCTGCAAATTGTGGGATTTTGAAATCGGTTATCATAGCCAAAATTGAGTCGATCCCTCCTCAGCACAGGCTTACACATGGCGTCAGAGACAAAAAAACGTAAACGGGCAAGCCGGGCAAAAGCCAAGGCAAAGCAGACCCGTCTCCAACGCGCCGGGCATACCACCTTCGTTCCCGATACCGAATTTTTCTTCGATGTCGATCCTTTGGGTGATGTCGATCTTTGTAGTTGCTGCCAGACAGCGTATCTGAACGACAGGTTTCCCGACGCTTCTTGCGTAAGCGTTTCGATGAGAGAAGGGCCAGGCGGATTCGCCATCACCGCCGTCATTCACCACGATGAGGAGCCATCCTGCTGACGTGGCCTCTGCACCGCCTGCTTACAAACCTCGACCGCTCAAAAACCTCTTCACGGCCAACGGCTGCTGGGCAGATTTGCTGGAAGCCGGCGGTCTGCGCCAAATCGAAGTGGAGTCGATCAGCAAAATGCTCGCCTGCGGCACCTCGATACTGGGCGTCAAACACTACACCTGTGGCAATGAGCATTGCCCACACGTCAAATACCTGTGCAACACCTGCCATTGCCGGGCCTGTCCTTCCTGCGGCAAAAAGGCCACCGACCAGTGGATCGCCGTGCAAAACAACCGTCTGCCCGACTGCCCCTGGCAGCATCTGGTGTTCACGCTGCCCGACACGCTGTGGTCCCTGTTCTTCTACAACCGCTGGCTGCTCGATGCGCTGTTTCGTCTGGCGGCCGATAACCTGATCTACACCGCCAAGCGGCGCGGTTTGCGCGTCGGGATTTTCGGTGCGCTGCACACCTATGGCCGGCGGCTCAACTGGCATCCCCACGTCCACCTGTCGGTGACCGCGGGCGGCCTGGATGAGCAGGGCGTCTGGAAAAATCTGTCGTTCCACAAAGAGGCCCTGCGGCGGCGCTGGATGTGGCTGGTGCGCGATTACCTGCTGGGACAGCCGCTTTCGCAACTGACGATGCCGCCGCAGCTGGCCCACATCCACTGTGAAAGCGACTGGCGCCGTTTGATACTGACCGCTGGTGGCCAGCACTGGCACATCCACTTGTCGAAGAAGACGGAAAACGGCCGAAAGACCGTCAATTACCTGGGCCGCTACCTGAAAAAACCGCCGATCTCGGGCAGTCGTCTGGCGCATTACACCTGCGGGGCCACGTTGAGCTTTACCTACCTGGATCACCGCACGCAGACCTATCAGCAGGAAACGCTGAGCCAGGCCGACATGCTGCGCCGGGTGGTCCAGCACATCCCGGAAAAGCATTTCCGGATGATCCGGTATTTTGGTTTTCTGGCCAATCGGGTGTGTGGGAAATACCTGCCGAAGGTGTATGAAGCACTGAAGATGGCGACGCCAGGACCGGTACCAAAGCTGTATTTTGCGCCGATGGCCAAAGCCTTTCTAAACGTCGATCCGTTCCGCTGCGTGCTGTGTGGCGCGCGGATGGTATACACGGCAGCGATCAGCGGGCTGACGGTGCAGGGACTGGTCCTCAACGCTCAGGCGATCGCGCAGATGAGGTACGTGAAGCCCTGACAGGGGGAAGGTGCGTCCGCACCTAGGCTCAGCGGTAAAATAAACTGTGTTAATGCGGATTTATAGGGATTTTCACTGCATAAGTAACGCATCAGCGTCTTCCTACGCATCGCTATGAAGGCATGACGCCTCCTTCACAGCGTCAGGTTCATGCATAGGCATTTTGAAATTCCTATGCATCAAGGTCGGCTCACAAGGTGTGGAGCTGGACGTGACCGGGCGCATAGCCGAGCGCTGGGACATGATCGGCACTTACGCTTACACCCACACCGAAGTGCTGGATGATCCAAGCAACAAGGGCAATCGTCTTAGCCAGGCACCCAAGCATACGGCCAGCCTGTACCTCACCCACCATCTGCAAGTCCCGTCCGGTCTGGGCGACTGGCATGCAGGTGGCGGCGCACGCTATGTGGGCGAGCGCGCTGGTGATGATGCCAATACCTTCTATATGAGCAGCTACACCGTAGCCGATGCGTTTCTACGCTGGGATGTGCCGATGGCCGGTTACAAGACGCGCCTGCAACTGAACGTCGATAACCTGTTCGACAAGCAGTACTACCCCTCCAGTACAGGCAGCCAGTTGCAGGTCAACGTTGGCGAGCCGCGCACCGCGCGCCTGAGCGCCAGTGTCACTTTTTAACCAGTTACAACGGAGCAGGCCTGCAACGGCCTGCTCCACGCCTAACCAATGGGATGAATCAGGACTTCATCCGATAAAAACTGATCAGCGTTTCATTGTCTTGAATGTATTCGGTCTTGCCAATGAAGGCGCTCTTTTCCAGCCATTCATTAGGCCCAAGGGAAACCTTGAAGCGCGGCGTGCATGTGCATTGGTAATGGCCGTCACTGATCGGCCAGACCCCGTTCTGCAATTCCTGCTGACCCACTTCGTCCATGAGCAGGACACCCTGGCTTTCAACGCTGATCAATTCACCCAATTGCGTGACCAGAGTGAAACGAGTGTCCAGAAAGGCAAGCTCGGATGACAATTCAACCTGCATACTGCTGCCGCCAGCCTGCACCGAGCCGCTGAAATATTCGGCATGGAACTCTCCGCCCAGAATCCTGCTGCTGCTACGCAGTCCATCGCTGCATATGCCCATAAGCACAGGAACGTCGGTCTTCAGAATGACGGTGAGCACTTTCTCAAGCTGAGGCACCACTGCCGTATTACCACGAAAAGAGCGTTTGACGGGTTTCTTGAAATCGATGATGTTCATGGACCTCTTCACTCCATCGTTGAATGAATTCGGGCAATGGATGGCTGGGCGCAGCCATCGGATTTGCAAAATATAGAACGCCTCGATCCGTCGGCATTTATCTGCGCTGTCTTTTCCAGTAAGCTCCTTGAAACCAGCTGAAATCGTACCGAACGGTTCAGTTCCAGTCTAGAGAATTTTGCATTTACTGTACTACCCGGTTCACTAAGGGATTGAGGATATAAATGAAGGTGCGTACTGAAGCACGCCGCGAAGCCATCATCGATGCCGCAGCAAGTGTCTTCCTTGAAATGGGCTACGAACGTGCGTCGATGAATGAAGTCACCAAACGGATGGGCGGCTCCAAAGCAACGATCTACAGCTACTTCCCCTCCAAGGAGGAGCTGTTCATCGCCGTGGTCAACAGGGTTGCAAACGCTCATCTTGCCGAGGCCGTTTCGGAACTGGCGATCTCTGTCGACAAGGACGCAGATGCAGAATTAGACCTGCGAACGCTGTTCACGCGCTTCGGGGAGCGAATGTTGATGGTACTCATCAATGATGACAGCGCGTTGGCGGTGTACCGCATGGTAGTGGCCGAATCCGGGCACTCCGACATCGGCACAATGTTCTATGACTCAGGCCCCAGGGAATTCCTGCAAACGGTGACGACGCTGATGAATGCGGCCATGCAACGTGGCCAGCTAAGTACCACTGATCCGCATATCGCAGCGCTGCAACTCACCTCGCTGCTGACTGCGGAAACCGATATTCGCCTCTATCAACAAACACCCGCACGCTTGAGCGTCGAGCAGATTCAAAGCATGGTCAAACGAGCAATTGATACTTTTATGCTGGGCATGGAAAAGCGCTGATTCACCGGGCTGCGACAGGTAGCCCTCTTTAAATGCTGGTTAAAATGTAAAGCTGCCAGGCCGTGACATATTTGCTTACCATTTATTCGGACAACCTGATTCAAACCTCGATTCCGGGCCCGTATAGCTCGTCAAGAAAACCCGAAGGAAGGCGATAGCCTATTGCCCACTTCGGAAAAATAATAATGATCCTGCGAAAACTCAATCTTGCACCGCGTTCGGCTTTATGCTTCGGTATTTTTTGCCTGATGATCGTTGCACTGGGCCTGCTGGCTTTGCGTCAGGCAGCACTTCTCAACACAGCAGAAAAATTCATCGAAACCAACGTGCTACCCAGCGTAAAACTGCTCGGCTCTCTGGACAGGGAGTTTGTCGGTATCAGGGGCAATAACGCCCGACTTCGTAACCCCCTTGAGCCGCAGGATCGCAGGACCAAGGCACTTAGCGACATTCAGCAGGCCCGCTCGCTGACTGCCGGTCTTTCGGACTCTCTCAGCAAACTGATCGTTACCCCTCAAGGGCGTCAGGCATTCGACGAGCTCCGCAAAGCCAACGCCGACTATCAAACAGCCCAGGATCGCTACCTGGCCTCTGTTGCAGCGGGCAATCTGGAAGGGGCAGTTGCCATTTCCAATGGCGACATGAAAGTTGCGGCGGATCAGGTCGAAAACACGCTGAAAAAACTCATCGGCATCAACGACAGCAAAGCGGAAAAAGCGGGTGATCAAGCCGAATCTGCTTATCAGCAAACCTTGTTGATGGTGAGTATTTTTATCGCGGTCGGCGTGATTACTACCCTGCTGCTGGCCTGGATGTACACCCGCAGCCTGACTCAGCCGATCGGTGAGTCGCTGAACATTGCGCAACGCATTGCGGCCAATGACCTGAGCAAAGACATTCCACAAGACGGCAGTGATGAAGCGGCCAGACTGATCGCCGCACTGGCGTTGATGCAAGCTAACCTGCGCAGTGCCCTGACCCTGATCGGCGACTCGTCCACCCAGCTGGCCGCTACTTCCGAAGAGATGCACGCAGTCACCGAAGATGCATCGCGCACCATTCAGCGTCAGAGCAATGAGATCGAGATGGCAGCTACGGCCGTCAACCAGATGAGCGCGGCGGTAGAGGAAGTGGCCAGCAACGCCGCATCGGCATCGGAAGTGACGTCTCAATCGAGCACCGCAGCCATGGCCGGACGTGCGCAGGTCGATGAGACTGTCACGGCGATCAACCTGATGGTCTCCAAAGTTCAGATCACCTCAACCGAGGTGCAGGGCCTGGCGGTCATGGCAACGGACATCAGCAAGGTGCTGGATGTGATCCGCGCCATCGCCGAACAAACCAATCTGCTGGCACTCAACGCTGCGATCGAGGCGGCCCGTGCAGGCGAAGCAGGGCGAGGTTTTGCCGTGGTCGCGGACGAAGTACGCGCATTGGCACACCGCACCCAGCAATCGACCCGCGAAATCGAACAGATGGTCGGCTCGATTCAGACCGGCACCGGCAACGCTGTCACTGCCATGGAGCAGACCAGCGTTCAGGCACACAAGACCCTGGAGATGGCCAATGGCGCCGGCAAGGCGCTACTCGAAATTACCGACTCCATCAGCCAGATCAACGAACGCAATCTGATGATCGCTACCGCTGCCGAAGAACAGGCCCAGGTTGCTCGTGAGGTCGACAGGAGCCTGGTCAGCATTCGTGACCTGTCCAGTCAGACGTCCGAGGGCTCCAATCAGACCGCCATCGCCACTGCCGAGTTGTCGACGCTGGCGTCAGGCCTGAACCGTCTTACCAAGCAGTTCCGCGTTTAAGCTCTATCGCCGGGAAGCGCGCTTCCCGGCATCTCCCCTTGTCGAATGGCCTGCCCTGATCTAAGTTGTACGACGACAGATGAATTACTCATCTGCGCGGGCTTCGCTCACATTCAATAACGACAAGAAAAAGGGATGAACATGAAAAAGCTGACACTGCTAATGGCGTTTCTGTGCCTGTTTACCGGCTACGCCGCTGCGGCAACTTCTGACGAGACTGATGTTGCCGAGGCGGTATACAAGCTCACGCAAGCCATGTGGCACAAGGACATAAAGCAACTCAATGCGCTGACCGCCGACAACCTCACGTATGGACACTCCAGCGGCACCATTCAGGACAAGAAAGCGTTCATCGCAGACATCGAGACCGGCAAGAGCGCCTTTAACGAACTGAAGATGCTCAATCAGAAAATCATTCTTTCCGACGACACCGCCCTGGTGCGCAATCATTTCTCGGCACAGGCAGTGAATAGCGGCAAGGTTGTGCCGACCGAAATCGAGAACTTCCAGATCTGGCAAAAGCAGAATGGACAATGGCTGCTCATCGGCCGTCAGGCATTCCGCTTTTAAACCCACCGGTTCAAGGCAGCAGCAGGCGCTACTGCTGCGTGCCGAACATCGCCGTCCAGTAAATTCCTGCGTCACTTTTCGGGTCCATCGCGTAGGCTGCTCCCAACTCGCGGAAATCAGGACTCATCAGGTTGGCGCAGTGGCCGGGGCTCAGCAGCCAGCCATCCACCACCTTGCGCGCGCTGTCCTGGCCTGCAGCGATGTTCTCACCGACCTGCTGGCCTATATAGCCAGCAAGTTCGGCCCGATCGCCAGGCGTACGACCGTCGCGATCCTTGTGGTCAAAAAAGTTCTGATTAGCCATTGCCTGCGAATGACGTTGTGCGGCACTGCCCAGAACAGCGTTCCAGACCAGAGGCGTGGTAGCAGCGAAGGATTGCGTTCCGCACTGACGCGCCTGGGTACGGGCGTTATTGACCATTTCCAGAATTTTTTGCCCTTCTACCTGCCAATCGCCAAGACGCGAAGCCACCAGCGAGCGTGCCAGGACAATGCGCCAGTCTCGCCCCTGCCGGCTAACCCCGATGTCGACAAATTGCGGGTCCAGCACTACTCGGCAAAAACTCTCCAGCACCGCTTTAAGTGCCGAGTCAGCGTCATTTGGGCCGGACAGACTGATCGCCTGCACAGTGACCATTGGATAGGAGGCACGCGTCAGCGCCTGTTGCAGGTCCAGATTGCCACTGGCGGGCAGCACCAGACGTGCATCACTGGTCAGTGGCGGCAGTTCCATGGATACCTGCTCGCCACAGCGCTGTGCCTGACCACGATAGGCGTTGATGGATTCGATCAGTTGCGTATCGTCGCTGGCCAACGCAGCACTGGCAAAGATTCCACAGCACAGCACGGCCACAAATGATAACGATACTCTCGGGAGCGACAGGCGCAGGGTGTTGAAAATGACAGGCATGAAAAGTCTCTCTCGGGCTGAGTCCGCCTATGATGCGCGAAATGACCCGGTCGGGCGCAACGCCTTTTTCATGTCAGTGCGGAAATTAGCCACCGAAAAGGCAAAGACGTGCGCCAGACAGTAATTTGGCGAGACGACTCAAAGCTTGAAGGTGGCGACCAGCGAATTGAACGAGGTGGCCAGTCGCGACAGTTCCTGGCTCGAAGCGCTGGTCTGGTTGGCACCTGCGGCGCTCTGGGTCGAAAGGTCCTGAATGTTGATCAGGTTGCGGTCCACCTCGCGGGCGACCTGGGCCTGCTCTTCGGAAGCCGAAGCAATGACCAGGTTGCGCTCGTTGATGGTCGCCACACCCAGGGTGATTTTTTCCAGCGCGGCACCGGCACGCAGCGCCAGCTCCTGAGTGTTGGTGGCCAGTGACAGGCTCTTGCCCATCGCAGCAACGGCGCCATCGGCTCCGGACTGCACGGTGCTGATCATGCCTTCGATTTCCACTGTCGAGGCCTGGGTACGGTGTGCCAGGGCACGAACCTCATCAGCCACCACCGCAAAACCACGACCCTGTTCGCCGGCACGCGCGGCTTCGATGGCGGCATTCAGCGCCAGCAGGTTGGTCTGTTCGGCGATACTGCGAATCACGTCCAGCACCTTGCTGATCTCCCGCACATGCCCGGCCAGTTCTGATACAGCGCCGGTGGACTCGGTGATCTCGTGCACCATGGTGGTGATGCCCTTGACCGTATGATCCACCTGACCACGTCCATCGACTGCATCATCGGTTGCAGCCTTCGACGCCTCGGACGTCGACACCGCATTACGCGCCACTTCTTCCACGGCAGCAGTCATCTGATTCACGGCAGTCGCAGCCTGCTGGATTTCGTCGTTCTGGCGAGTCAGTCCGCGGGTGCTTTCATCGGTAACGGCGCTCAATTCTTCGGCAGCAGAGGCTAACTGGTCTGAAGCACTGGCAATTTGTTGAATGGTATTTTTCAGACCGGTCTGCATGTCGGACAGTGCGTCCAGCAGTTGTCCGGCCTCATCGCCACGATCAGAAACAATCGGTTGGATCAGGTCGCCACCGGCAATGCGCTGAGCACTTGCTACCGCGACCGCCAACGGCCGGGTAATCATGCGGGTGATCAACAGCCCCAACATGATTGCCACCAGAAAGGCGATGACTACGCCGATTTCAAGCATCATCACCGAAGAATTCCGCAGATCGGCAGCAGCCGCAGCACCCTCTTTGATCTGACGGTTGTTGGAATCGATCATAGTGCGCAAATAGCTGCGCACCTTGGTAAAGCCTTCCGAAGACAGTGTGTTCAGTCGGGTGCGGGCAGCGTCGTAATCACCGGCCTTGATCAGATCGACAACCTGCTGGGCTCCGGCAACGTAGTCGGGCATCATCAGCTCAAACTGGTCACCGGCGGCACGCTCGTCATCTTCCAGCGGCGTGGCACGGTAAATCGCGAATATCCTCTGTGCGCGAGCCAGATCTTCGCTCAACGCCTGTCGAACACGTTCCTTGTCGGCTTCAGGAACACCGCCATCCTGCGCATCCAGCAAACGGTACAGTCCACGGTTGTGAGCGGTGAGGCTGGTCAGCGTTTCATTAGTGTTGCTGACAGAAACAAGGTTGTTGGAAAAGGTAAGCTCAAGCGCGTTGCCCAAGCGGGTAACCCCGACCATGCCCAGGCCGCCAACGGTCAGTGTGATCAGTTCACAAACAATGAATGCCGAAAGAAGCTTGGTCGAAAACTTGGACTGACGCAGGAAATTCATGGGGCTTACCTGTTGCTGAATGAGGTGCGACATCCGTGCCTGAGAGTGACCAAATAGTCGTGATGTCATAGTGACTTCACTCCATTTGGATCGTTCCAACGCACTCCCCACTTTTTTGATAAATTGCGCTTGTGCGACTACTTCCGTCTATCAATACAGGTCTGCCTGCGCGACACCCTGGCTGTCAGTGCAGCCTTGACGCTTGCGCAACACCTTCCGGCACGCCAGGGTTTTCAAGACGCTGCTCGGCGAACGCCCTGGCATCCCGGGTCATACGGTCGAGATGACGGTCACGCTGCTTCTCTGCATCGACCATCGCTCTCTTGCCGTGCTGTTTGAGCAGGTACGCATGAATCTGACGCACTTCCACCGAGCTGTAGATCGGAGCGATGTCCATGACCGCAAGCAGGCCATCCGTTCCGTGATCCAACGTGTTCATGATGACCTGCGGCCCGCGTGCGCCCAGGACCTGGAAGCCCAGCGCTTCGAAATACGCCACTTTGCCCACCACGCAATACAGCTCTGCGTGAGGGTAGCGACCGACCATTTTACTCAGCATCGAGCGTGCAATGCCTTGGCGACGATGGCTTTCGCGCACCGCCATATAGGCCACGGCACAAGCCTGTGGATCATCTTGCACAGGCAGGTACAGTAAAAACCCCAATACGGTTTCCGGGTCCTCATCGTCCAGCGCGACGATCAGTTCGACCGCCAGGTTTTGCGAGCCGTCCATGGCGTTCAGGTAGAGATGCACCTCATACCCCACGCCATACTGATACAGGTTGTACAGCGGATTGCTCGGCGCAATGGCTACCATGCTGATGTCGGTCACGTAGTCCACGACCATCTGCTGGATCTGGCTACGGATGAACTCCGGTGGCGGGGTTTGTAGCAACATGATGGTGGGCATGAGACGAGCGGCTCCATTAAACGCGGCGTGGCTGCACAAGGTGTGGCCACATGATAGCGCGTCAACGCTTTCAAAACCGATAATGTCACTTTGCCGCAGGATAACTTAGTTGTAACTTATACGACGACCGCAGAAGACAATATCAAAAAGCCAGCAATCTTGAATGTCACATTATTTAGTTGCACGATCGTTCCACACCGGGACGCCAGCACTTTATTATTGACGAGCTTTCAAAATGATAATGATTGCTATTAACCTTGAACAGCGTGATTAAACGTGCCTTTTATTAACACCAACATTTAATAAAAAATCCTTTAATTTCATGACTATAAATAACTAAAACCATGATTTTTTATACGTTCACCTGCAGCCCGCCTTCCTCATAGCCAAGGAAATTATTCAACTAATTGTGAAAGTTTTTACTCGGTTCCTCTCCCCTCTCAGTATTTATCTTAATCACCCCGATATATTTTTATAATCACCCCCCTGCCCCCGCGCGCCTAAGATATACCGGCCTACTAAAAATATGAGGGATTCAAAATGCCGTTATTAAACTGGTCCAGACATATGGTGTGTCTGACTGCAGTCGGTCTCGTTACTGTTCCGACCGCCTATGCAGCAGACACCCTGACTCGCGACAATGGTGCCGTCGTCGGCGACAATCAGAACTCTCAGACTGCAGGCGCCCAAGGGCCTGTCCTGCTGCAAGATGTGCAGCTGTTGCAAAAGCTGCAGCGCTTTGATCGCGAGCGTATTCCGGAGCGCGTGGTCCACGCTCGCGGCACGGGTGTCAAAGGTGAGTTCACCGCATCGGCCGATATCAGCGATCTGAGCAAGGCCACGGTGTTCAAATCGGGCGAAAAAACCCCGGTCTTCGTGCGCTTTTCCTCCGTTGTCCATGGCAACCACTCGCCTGAAACCCTGCGCGACCCACACGGCTTCGCCACCAAGTTCTACACGGCAGACGGTAACTGGGACCTGGTAGGCAACAACTTTCCAACCTTCTTCATCCGTGACGCCATCAAGTTCCCGGACATGGTCCACGCCTTCAAGCCTGACCCGCGTACCAACCTGGACAACGATTCGCGTCGCTTTGACTTCTTCTCGCATGTTCCAGAAGCCACCCGTACGCTGACACTGCTGTATTCAAATGAGGGTACGCCTGCAGGCTATCGCTTCATGGACGGCAACGGCGTACACGCCTACAAACTGGTGAATGCCAAAGGCGAAGTGCACTACGTCAAGTTCCACTGGAAGACCCTGCAAGGCATCAAGAACCTTGATCCGAAAGAAGTCGCTCAGGTCCAGTCCAAGGACTACAGCCATCTGACCAACGATCTGGTCGGTGCCATCAAAAAAGGCGATTTCCCGAAATGGGACTTGTACGTTCAGGTCCTGAAGCCTGAAGAGCTGTCGAAATTCGACTTCGACCCTCTGGACGCCACCAAGATCTGGCCTGATGTCCCTGAGAAGAAAATCGGTCAGATGGTCTTGAACAAGAACGTCGACAACTTCTTCCAGGAAACCGAACAGGTCGCAATGGCCCCGGCTAACCTGGTTCCTGGTATCGAGCCTTCCGAGGACCGTCTGCTGCAAGGCCGTGTGTTCTCCTACGCCGACACCCAGATGTATCGCCTGGGCGCGAATGGTCTGAGCCTGCCGGTCAACCAGCCCAAGGTTGCGGTGAACAACGGTAATCAGGACGGTGCTCTGAATACCGGTCACACCACCAGCGGCGTCAACTATGAGCCGAGCCGTCTGGAGCCACGTCCAGCCGACGAAAAAGCGCGCTACAGCGAACTGCCGATCAGCGGCACCACCCAGCAGGCGAAGATTACGCGTGAGCAGAACTTCAAGCAGGCGGGTGATCTGTATCGCTCCTACAGCCCTAAAGAGAAGACCGACCTGGTGCAGAGCTTTGGCGAGTCGCTGGCTGACACCGACACCGAAAGCAAGAACATTATGCTGTCGTTCCTGTACAAGGCAGATCCGGACTACGGCACTCGGGTAACCGAAGTCGCCAAGGGCGATCTGAGCAAGGTCAAGTCGCTGGCTGCAAGCCTCAAAGACTGATGATCTGATGTCCCGCTCCGGCGTTCACGACGCCGGGGCGGTTCCAGCCAGGAGAACGCCTGTGAAAAATCTGATCTATGCCTTGCTGCTGTTTGCTGCAGCCGCAAACGCAACCCCACCCGCCCCGGCACCCGCTTCCGAACTGACCGCTGAACAGACCGCCAGCCAGTTGCGCACGCTGTTTTTCGACGCGTCCCGTGAAGGTAACAACCCGATGCTGGACACCTTCATCGAAGCCCATTACGACCTCAACGTGCGTGACGAACAGGGCTATACCGGCCTTATTCTGGCCGCCTATCACGGCCATGAAGATTCGGTGGAACGCCTGATCAATGCCGGTGCTGACCCTTGCGCCAAGGACAATCGCGGCAACACTGCGCTGATGGGCGCGATTTTCAAGGGTGAGCTGAGCATCGCCAAGCACCTGGTTCAGGCCGATTGCGGCCCAAACCTGACCAACAATGCCGGGCAGACGGCGGCCATGTACGCGGCGCTGTTCAAACGCACTGAAGTGCTCAAGGCGTTGACCGACCAAGGTGCCGACCTGACCATCCGTGACAGCATGGGCAACGACGTGCAGGGCTTGTCGAAAGGCGAATTCCAGACACTGCCTGCCCGCTGACGTTTTTTGGACTCAATCCTTGCGTTCGATCATTTCGTAGATGCGGCTGGCGAACGCGTCCATGGTGAACGGCTTGGTGAGCACCCACATCCCCGGATCCAGATGGCCGTTACCAATGATGGCGTTCTCAGCATAACCGGTGATGAACAGCACTTTAAGGTCTGGTCGAACGATGCGCGCAGCATCCGCCAGTTGCCGACCGTTCATGCCGCCAGGCAACCCGACGTCGGTTACCAGCAGGTCGATACGCATATCGGACTCCAGCATCTTCAGCGCAGACGCGCCCTCGCCCGCCTCGATCGGGATATACCCCTGATCCTCTAGCACTTCGGCCACCAGCATGCGGATGGTCGGCTCATCGTCGACAATCATCACCGTACGCTCGGTCTGCGCAGGCGCCGATTCGCAAGTCTCGACAGCCTCGACCTCTTCCGCAGCCCCAAGGTAATGACGCGGCAGGTACAGGCACATGGTCGTGCCCTGCTCAGGTTCAGAGTAGATACGCACCTGCCCACCGGACTGGCGCACAAAACCGTACACCATCGACAATCCCAGACCCGTGCCCTGCCCGAGTGGCTTGGTGGTGAAAAACGGGTCGAACGCGCGGTTGATAACCTCAGGCGACATGCCGGTACCGGTGTCACTGACACACAGCGACAGGTATTGCCCCGGTGTCAGATCCCGGCTCTGGGAGCCGCGCTCGTCAATCCACCGGTTAGCGGTTTCGATGGTGATTCGCCCGCCTCGCGGCATGGCATCCCTGGCATTGATACACAGGTTCAACAGCGCATTTTCCAGTTGCGGGGCGTCAATGAACGTCGACCACAACCCGACTGAGGTCACGACTTCCAGCGTGATGTGAGGTCCGACCGTACGTCGAATCAGCTCTTCCATCCCGATCACCAGCCGGTTGATATCGACCGGCTTGGGGTCAAGCGTCTGTCGACGTGAAAACGCCAGCAGCCGGTGAGTCAGCGACGCTGCACGCTTGGATGCATCCTGCGCAGCCCCTATGTAGCGATCTATTTCAGTGAAACGGCCCTGGCTCATGCGCGTCTTGAGCAGTTCCAGCGAGCCGGTGATACCGGTCAGCAGGTTGTTGAAGTCGTGGGCGATACCGCCAGTCAACTGACCAACCGCTTCCATCTTCTGCGACTGGCGCAGGGCATCCTCAGCCTGAGCCAGGCGTTCCTGCTCGCGCAACCGTTCGCTGACGTCGTAGGCAAACAGATACGCGCCAATGGACTGGCCTTGTGCATCGCGAAGCGTGCTGTAACGCATTTCGAAGTGGCTGGCCGGATCCTTCGAATCGCTGAAGCTGACGCTTTCGGCAAACTCCTCGCCTGCCAACGCCCGCGTCCAGCGCTGCTTAAGGCCCGCTTTGCTCTGCGGACAGTCGTCCAGCAGGTCGAGCATATTGTCGCCTACCTGAGGACGGACGCCAAAAAGACGCTCGAACTCGCGTAGCGCTGAGCCATTGATGGCCATCCAGCGGTAATTGGCGTCGATGACATGGATGAATGCATTGGTGCCATTGACGACATCGGCGAGCACATTGCGCTCGGCGACGGCCTCGACAATACGAGCCTCCAGCGTTTCATTCATCTGCTGTAACGCCAGCTCTGCGCGCTTGCGTTCGGTGATGTCTTGAAACAACACCGCTACCTGCTTGCGGCTGGCCGGCTCGATGCGGAACGCGGTCAGTGCCAGGTAGCGCCCGGTCGCCACCAGCTCGCGCTCGAAGCGGACCGGCTCACCGGTGCGCAATACCTTGCCGTAGAACTCGACCCAGCCATCCGCCTCTTCGCGAACCATCTCGCGCAGCTTCTTGCCCACCACATTGGGAATGCCGGCGTGATACTCGTAAGCCGGGTTGGCTTCAATATGAATGTAATAGCTCAACGGGCCGTGCGGGCCGTCAAAGAACTCGATGATGCAAAAGCCTTCATCCATCGCGTTGAACAGAAAACGATAACGCTCCTGAGAGTGCGCCAGGGCGTTTTCGGCCTCCTGACCACTGACGCTCAGGCGCTCTTTAAGCGAGGCGTTTTCCTGCTCCAGAGCCGATAATCGGCTCTGGAGATGTTGTAGATCTGTCGGGGTCACGGCGGAGGCACCTGCGGTGTGGGTTGCGCCGCGTTCCCTTCAGGCAGGGCGGCACGAGCACGCTACGAGAAAAAACGCTCAGTTGCAAAAATAATGGCATTTTGCATTCGAAAATCGATGATTTTCGAAAGTCAGGGCGGTATGTGCTTCTCGATACAGCCAGAGCGAGCCCAGCCGAGCAGCCCTCCAACAGCACACAACGTCAGCTCATTCCGATCCTGCTGTTCGCAGAAGCAACCATTCATCCACGATCTGGCCCATGTTTTTGGGCTCGCCATTAGTGATCCACGCCATGAATGGCCGGTCGAACCTGAACGACGGCCCGCATTGTCCGGTCATGAAGCGCCTCACGTTCTTCGTATTTCGGTAGCGGTCGTCCACCGGGGTATCACGTGTAACAGGATCGGAGTGCCCGTCGAATGTCATGCGTTACCCTGCCCGACAGTGTTGAAAGTCTGTGCTTTATAGCTGGAAATCAGCAAGCCCCGCGACTGCTGACTGCCGGTTATGAGAGCCGATCCGTTTACTCTCCGGCAAACGGCACCAGCGACTCCAGCAGCCATGCACCTGCTGGCCCCAGGCTGCGCTGGAATGACCAGATGACATCGACCGCCGAGCGACGCGGCCAGCCCGAGACTTTCAGCTCTTTGAGCAGCCCGCCCGAATAGCGCGACACCAGCCAGCGCGGCAACGCCGACCAGCCAAAACCGAAGGCAGCCATGTCCATCAACAGCAGGTAATTGGGCGCTGACCAATGACGGTGACCGCTGGTGGGCAGGTCGTCGGTGGGGATGCTGTGCTCGACCAGCGTGTTGAGGCGCAATGCGCGGTAACCCGCCAGTTGCTGATAATCGACCCGTTCCAGCGCGGCAAGCGGATGTTTATGCGAGACGAACAGACCGAAATCGGCACTTTCGTCGATGGTCGCGTGACCGATCTCCGGTGGGTAGCTGGCTTGCGCCGACAGCAGCCCCAATGATGCCCTGCCCGACTGCACCAGGCTGATGGCATCACCGTGCTCGGCGAATACGCATTCCATCTCCAGCTCCGGAAAGCGCTGATCCAGCTCGGTCATCAGCCGTTCGAAATCAGCGAACTGGGCAGCCTGCGGCTGCAAATTGTGGGATTTTGAAATCGGTTATCATAGCCGAAATCGAGTCGATCCCTCCTCAGCACAGGCTTACACATGGCGTCAGAGACCAAAAAACGTAAACGGGCGAGCCGGGCAAAAGCCAAGGCAAAGCAGACCCGTCTCCAACGCGCCGGGCATACTACCTTCGTGCCCGATACCGACTTTTCCTTCGATATCGATCCTTTCGGTGATGTCGATCTTTGTAGTTGCTGCCAGACAACGTATCTGAACGACAGGTTTCCCGACGCTTCTTGCGTAAGCGTTTAGATGAGAGAAGGGCCAGGCGGATTCGCCATCACCGCCGTCATTCACCACGATGAGGAGCCGCCCTGCTGACGTGGCCTCTGCACCGCCTGCTTACAAACCTCGACCGCTCAAAAACCTCTTCACGGCCAACGGCTGCTGGGCAGATTTGCTGGAAGCCGGCGGTCTGCGCCAAATCGAAGTGGAGTCGATCAGCAAAATGCTCGCCTGCGGCACCTCGATACTGGGCGTCAAACACTACACCTGTGCCAATGAGCATTGCCCGCACGTCAAATACCTGTGCAACACCTGCCATTGCCGGGCCTGTCCTTCCTGCGGCAAAAAGGCCACCGACCAGTGGATCGCCGTGCAAAACAACCGTCTGCCCGACTGCCCCTGGCAGCATCTGGTGTTCACGCTGCCCGACACGCTGTGGTCCCTGTTCTTCTACAACCGCTGGCTGCTCGATGCGCTGTTTCGTCTGGCGGCCGATAACCTGATCTACACCGCCAAGCGGCGCGGTTTGCGCGTCGGGATTTTCGGTGCGCTGCACACCTATGGCCGGCGGCTCAACTGGCATCCCCACGTCCACCTGTCGGTGACCGCGGGCGGCCTGGATGAGCAGGGCGTCTGGAAAAATCTGTCGTTCCACAAAGAGGCCCTGCGGCGGCGCTGGATGTGGCTGGTGCGCGATTACCTGCTGGGACAGCCGCTTTCGCAACTGACGATGCCGCCGCAGCTGGCCCACATCCACTGTGAAAGCGACTGGCGCCGTTTGATACTGACCGCTGGTGGCCAGCACTGGCACATCCACTTGTCGAAGAAGACGGAAAACGGCCGAAAGACCGTCAATTACCTGGGCCGCTACCTGAAAAAACCGCCGATCTCGGGCAGTCGTCTGGCGCATTACACCTGCGGGGCCACGTTGAGCTTTACCTACCTGGATCACCGCACGCAGACCTATCAGCAGGAAACGCTGAGCCAGGCCGACATGCTGCGCCGGGTGGTGCAGCACATCCCGGAAAAGCATTTCCGGATGATCCGGTATTTTGGTTTTCTGGCCAATCGGGTGTGTGGGAAATACCTGCCGAAGGTCTATGAAGCATTGAAGATGGCGACGCCAGGACCGACACCGAAGCTGTATTTTGTGCAGATGGCCAAAGCCTTTCTAAACGTCGATCCGTTCCGCTGCGTGCTGTGTGGCGCGCGGATGGTCTACACGGCGGCAATCAGCGGGCTGACGGTGCAGGGACTGGTCCTCAACGCTCAGGCAATCGCGCAGATTAGGTACGTGAAGCCCTGACAGGGGGAAGGTGCGTCCGCACCTAGGCTCAGCGGTAAAATAACCTGCACAAATTCGGATTGATAGGGATTTTCACTGCATAAGTAACGCATCAGCGTCTTCCTACGCATCGCTATGAAGGCATGACGCCTCCTTCACAGCGTCAGGTTCATGCATAGGCATTTTGAAATTCCTATGCATCAAGGCCCATCCGCTGTTTGACGTAAGGCACCAGCGGCGCCCAAGAGGCGACACTGAAACCGGCGAAAAACGCGATACGCGTCGAAGACTGCTCCGCCCGAGCCTTGGCATCCTGGGCTGCGGTGCTGAAAGAGGTCATGCATGCTCCTTGTAATTTGCCGAGTACGGTCACACCGGCCAGCGCGACAGCCTAACAAAGCTGATCGATTAGCCAAAACCTCTGATGCACTTGCATGAGGCTCGTTCCATCGTCGTGCAAGGGCCGTCCGATTTGCAGCTTTTTGCACCTCAGGCCAGTAGACTGACTACCACGCGCACCAGACAGGTGCGCAATCTGTCGAATCAGCTGTCGCGGAGGCCGTCGTGTCCAAAGGTGTAGTGCTGTCGATCCTGGCGTCAACGCTGTTCGGGGTCATGTATTTCTATACGTCACTGATGACCCCGCTCGACGGTGAAGAGATCTTCGGCTGGCGCATGCTGCTCACCGTGCCATGCGCGACGCTGTTCATGCTGGTCAGCGGAGACTGGCGGCGAGTCCGCGAAGTGACTGTCCGGCTCAGGCAGCAACCGCTGCTGATCTTCGCGCTGCTGCTGTCTTCGGTGCTGATCGGCGCGCAATTGCTGATCTTCATGTGGGCACCGCTGCACGGGCGCAGCCTGGAGGTGTCGCTGGGTTATTTCCTGCTGCCGCTGAGCATGATTCTCACCGGCCGCATCGTGTACGGCGAGCACCTCTCCTACCTGCAGAAAGTCGCTGCGGTGTTTGCCATGATCGGCGTGGCGCATGAGCTGTGGAGGCTGGGCAGTTTCTCCTGGGAAACCCTGCTGGTCGCGGGCGGCTATCCCCTTTACTTCGTGCTGCGTCGCAAGCTCAGGACCGACCACCTCGGCGGGCTCTGGTTCGACATGCTGCTGATGCTACCCATCGGCCTGTGGTTTATCGCCAACGGTCATCCACAAGCCATCCAGCAGGCACCGCTGCTGTACCTGCTGATTCCCGTGCTCGGGGTCATCAGTGCCTCGGCACTGGTCAGTTATATCGTTGCCAGCCGGTTGCTGCCGTTCAGCCTGTTCGGGTTGCTCAGTTATGTCGAGCCGGTGCTGCTGGTCGGCGTCGCCCTGTTGCTGGGCGAGAGCATCGGCCGCGATGAATGGCTGACTTACCTGCCAATCTGGCTGGCCGTCGTGGTGCTGATGATCGAAGGCGCCAAACACGTGCTGGCCCAGCGCCGTCGGGATGCAGCCTGAAGCTCAGGTCTCGGTGAAACGCTCCAGTTGCATTTCCTGAAGCCGACTCAGGGTGCGCCGAAAGGCAAACGACAGATAACCCTGGGTGTACAGTTCGTCCATCGGCACAGGCGCTTCTACATACAGCGGAATGCGCCGGTCGTAACATTCGTCCACCAGCGCAATGAAACGTCGCACGCCGTCGTCGTTGGGCGATAACTGCGGCAGCTCGCGGTCGCCTGCCGTCACCTGCTCCACGCCATCCTCGGTGCCACGGGCAATCTTCGCCTCGCGCTGGGCGGCGCTGAGGGGCGGCACTTCGCTGAGCAGAATCACCGAGAAACGATCACACAACGCGATAAAATCCATCGCAGCCAGCGGTTGTTCACACAGGTCACGATAGCGGCACCACACTGCCGTATCGGAATGCTGAACCACATTGATGCTGCGATAACCGAGCATGACCTGCGAGTCGTGAACCGGCTGGCCAGCGCTCAGCGCTTCGAATATCCCCTTCAATGAACTTGGCTGACCGGCCTGTGCAACCCAGTAACGCTGGTGCAACTGTCCGGGGTGCAGGCGATGATCCTCGCCGCCGTCGACCGCCACCACATTCATGTATTTCAGGATCGCGGCGACCGCTGGCAGGAAGCGCTCACGATTATGGCCGTGGCTGTACAACTTTTCCGGTGGCTGATTGGACGTACAGACCAGCACTACGCCCTCTTCGAACATAACTTGCAGCAGCCCACCGAGAATCACTGCGTCGCCGATGTCAGTCACGAACAACTCATCGAAACACATCACCCGCACTTCCCGCGCCAGCTCTTTGGCGACCACGGTCAGCGGCTGAGGCGTGCCCATCAGCTCGAACATGCGCTTGTGCACCCAGCGCATGAAGTGATGAAAATGCTGACGCCGGGCCGGCACGCTCAGGCTTTCGAAAAAGCGGTCCATCAACCAGGTCTTGCCGCGCCCGACCGGCCCCCACAAATAGACGCCCTGTGCCCGACCCCGCGCATCGGCCAGGGCCTCATAGCACGCCTGCAACTGTCGGGCAGCCTGCAACTGCGCCTGATCAGGCTGAAAACCACGCTGGACGGCACGTTCGTAGGCTTGCAGCGGGGAGACAGCATCCATCAGGCACACACCTTAGGTATCAGAGAAAAGACATCCAGCCTGAAACGCGGCTCATGCGTGCTGCACGCCGGCGCGCTTGAGCAGCCGCTTGCAGCGCTCGGACAGATGCACCACTCGCAAATGCTTGCCCGCTTTGACATAGCGCTCGCGCAAGGTCTTGAGCGCAGCAATGGCCGAGTAATCGACGAAACTCAGGTGGCGACAGTCCAGTGTCACCTGTGCAGGGTCCTCGGCCGGGTTGAACTGGTCGAGAAACGGCGTGGTCGAGGCGAAGAACAGCGTGCCGTGCAGGTGGTAGACCTTGCTGCCATCGGCCTCTACATGGCTGTCTGCATACAGCTCGCGGGCCTGCTGCCAGGCAAAGTTGATCGCCGCGATGATGATGCCGAACAGCACCGCAGTGGCCAGATCGGTGAGCACCGTGACCACGGTCACGGCAATGATCGCCAGTACGTCATTGACCGGCACCTTGCGCAGCACACGCAACGATGCCCAGGCGAAAGTCTGCTGGGCAACCACAAACATCACCCCGACCAGCGCCGCCAATGGAATGCGCTCGATCAGCGGCGACAGAAACAGCACGAACATCAGGATCATCAAACCCGCCACCACGCCCGACACACGACCGCGGCCGCCGGAACTGAGGTTGATCACCGTCTGGCCGATCATCGCGCAACCGCCCATGCCGCCGAAGGCACCGGAGACCACGTTGGCAGCGCCCAGCGCTACGCACTCACGATCCGGATAGCCACGGGTTTCGGTGATCTCGTCGGTCAGGTTCAGGGTCAGCAGGGTTTCCAGCAGGCCGACCAGCGCCATCAGGATGGCGTATGGGGCGATGATGCGCAGGGTGTCCAGGTTCCACGAAATGTCCGGCATGGCGAATACCGGCAGGCCACCGGCAATGTGCGCCATGTCGCCCAGGGTGCGGGTCGGCAGGCCGAGCAAATAAACCGCCAGCCCGACGCTCAGGATCGCCACCAGCGCAGGCGGTGCAACACGGGTCAGGCGCGGCAACAGATAGACAATCGCCATGGTCAACGCCACCAGACCGAGCATCACGTACAGCGGCGTACCGCTGAGCCATGACTCACCCACCTTGAAGTGCTCCAATTGCGCCATCGCGATGACAATCGCCAGGCCGTTGACGAAGCCCAACATCACCGGATAAGGCACCAGCCGCACCAGTTTGCCGAGCCGCAGCAGCCCGAACAGGATCATGATCAAACCGCCCAGCAATACGGTCGCCAGCAAATATTGCACGCCGTGCTGCACCACCAGCGCGACGATCACCACCGCCATCGAACCGGCCGCGCCGGAAACCATGCCCGGACGCCCGCCGAACAGGGCCGTCAGCGTACAAATGATGAACGCGCCGTAGAGCCCCATCAGCGGGTTGAGATGGGCCACTAGTGCAAAGGCAATGCACTCGGGCACCAAGGCAAAGGATGTCGTGAGCCCGGCCAGGACTTCGGCGCGTATACGGATTGATTTCATGGGTTACCTGAACCGCGCCCCGTGGAGGAAGCGCAAAAAAGGAGGCATATTACGCAAACCCGCCGCCACCGACCACCGCAGCAAGGCTTCAAAACAGCGTTCTTCGATGATCGGCGGCGACCCAAAACAACAAGGAATCATGTGATGCCAAGGAATAAGACACTGTTATGCGCGGCGCTTGTGCTGAACGCTTCCCTTGCCTGCGCTCAAGACCCGGCACCTGACCTTGATGCCGTTGTGCAGCAAGCGGCGCAGCAGGTGATGCAGGAAAACAACATTGCAGGCATGTCCATCGCCATCACCCGCAACGGTACACAACAGTTCTATAACTACGGCGTCGCCTCAAAAACAACCGGCCAGCCGGTGTCCAGCGATACGTTGTTCGAACTGGGCTCGATCATCAAAACCTTCACTGCCACACTGGCCACCTGGGCGCAGGCCAATGGGCAGTTGTCGCTGACCGACAGCATCGACACCTACCTGCCGCAATTGAATGACACACGCCTGGGCAAAATACCGGTCTTTCACCTCGGCACCCACACAGCAGGCGGCTTCCCCCTTCAAGTGCCCGACAAGGTGCGGAACACTCGCCAATTGATGGACTATTTCAAGGCCTGGCAGCCCGACTACCTGCACGGCACCCACCGCACTTATGCCAACCCCAGTGTGGGCCTGCTCGGCCTGGTTGCGGCGCGCAGCATGAAGCTGCCGTATGAAAAAGCCCTCCAGCAGCGCCTGTTTCCGGCGCTGAACCTGAGCAACACCTACGTGAACGTGCCCGACGAAAAGCAGAAGCTTTATGCGCAGGGCTACAACAAACTCGACGAACCGGTCAGGGTTAACCCAGGTCCTCTGGCGAGTGAAGCCTACGGCGTGAAATCGAGTGCGCGGGACATGATCCGTTTTGTCGAGGCAAACCTTGGGCCTGGTCAGTACGACGCGCCGCTGCAACGCGCTCTCAGTGACACACGGATCAGCTATTTCAAAGTCGGCGGCATGACTCAGGACCTGATCTGGGAGCAGTATCCGATGCCGGTTGGCTTGGCGCATCTGCTTGAAGGCAACGCCAGTGCCATGCTGAACACGCTCAAAACCGAAGTGATCGAGCCGCCGCAGGCAGCGCAATCTGCGGTCTGGGTCAACAAGACCGGATCAACCAACGGTTTCGGTGGCTATGTCGCGTTCATACCGGAAAAACAGCTCGGCATCGTGATTCTGGCCAACAAGAACTATCCGAATGAAGAACGGGTAAGGCTGGCCTACCGGATTCTCGGCGAGTCAGGCTGCTGTTCAAAGCCCTGAAAAAAGCCCTGCTCCCCCGGCAGCTTCGATTTCAAGCAGCTTGCGCTTGCGCTCGACACCCCAGCGATAACCGGATAACGACCCGTCGCTGCGCACGACCCGATGACAGGGAATGGCAACTGCCAGCGTGTTGGCACCGCACGCATTCGCCACTGCGCGAACTGCGCTGGGCATACCGATACGCGTGGCGATATCGGTGTAGGTTGCGGTCGATCCGGCAGGTATATCCCTGAGCGCCTGCCATACCCGCTCCTGAAAAACCGTGCCGCGGATATCAAGCGGCAGCGCGAGGCCGGTCGCAGGCGACTCGGCAAAGCCCACGACCCTGGCGACAAGTCGTTCAAACTCTTCATCCCCGCCGATCAGGTTGGCATTGGGGTACTGGTCCTGAAACTTTTCGACCAGCACATTGGGGTCGTCTCCGAGTGAAATGGCGCAGATACCCTTGGGGCTTCTGGCCACCAGAATCGAACCCAGCGAGCTTTCACCCAGTGCAAACCTGATGTCGACATTGGCCCCGCCTGCCCGGTACTCAGAAGGTTTCATGCCCAGCATTTTTTGCGAAGCCTCATAGAATCGGCTGTTGGAGTTGAAACCTGCTTCATACAGCGCACTGGTGATGGTCACATCGTGGGAAAGCTGGACTTTCACTCGCGAGCGCAAGGACGCGACGCTGTAGGCTTTGGGCGTCAACCCGGTGAGTTTCTTGAAAGTGCGATGAAAATGAAAACTGCTCATCCCGACCTTTTCCGCAAGCGCAGCGAGATTGGGCATCGAGTCGCAGGCGTCTATCAGCCTGCAGGCTTCGGAAACGGCCGAAGCATGCTTGAGGTCCACGCTTTGCTGATCACTGCCACTGCGCCGCGACAGGCGAAACCCGGCAGCTTCAGCCTCGCTCGCCGAAGAAAAGAACACGAGGTTTTCCGGCCTTGGAAGTTTGCTCGGGCTGCCGGGTTTGCAGTAGATACCGGTTGTCAGCACACCGTAGACGAAGTCAGCGCCCGCACCTGAACGACGATTGAGCAGGACCTCCCAGCGCGGGTCCTCTTCGGTTCGTGGCGCGCGCGTTTTCAACGTGCCTTTCATGTTTTCCATGGTGATGGCCTGTCTTGGGTTTCGATGAGCCTATCCCTGTCGCAACACACAGGCACTCCGAGTCTTGCTCTCAAATTCGAGATAAATCGATGTCGCTGAAGTTGGCCGGTACTCGCCACAAATACCAGGCGGCAATGGTTCGGTAAGGCGCGAAGCGCTCGGCAAGCCGTGCCATTTGCCGGTGCGACGGTTTGAGTTCCAGAGCATACAGTCGCCGGTAGCCTTCGCACACGCCGAAGTCGCTGGCGGGCATCACATCCAGCTGACCGAGCCCGTAAATGAGCATCATCTCCACGGTCCAGCGCCCCACGCCCGGCAGTTGGATCAGGCGTTCGACCAGTGCTTCGTTGCCCATGGCCAGTGCCGCACTGACCTCAGGCACCAGACCGTCCACTCGCGCAGCGGCAATCGCCTTGATCGCCCGGCATTTGGACGCCGAGAACCCACAGGAGCGCAGTGCCTGATCATCCAGCTCGACCAGTGCCTGCGCCCCCGGGAAGCTGTCATCCACAAAAAGCGCACGCAACCTCATGACCATCGCATCGCCTGCCCTGGCATGCAATTGCTGGTAGGCGACGGCCTTGACCAGCGCCTGAAACGGGTCCTGCGCTGCACTGACCGGGTGCAGACAGGGGCCGACCTGGTCAATCAGCGACTGCCATTGCGGGTCTATGGACCTGAGCGCAGCGACCGCCTCAGCATGCCTGCGGTCAGCGCTGTCTGATTCTGATGACATGATGATTTCCGGAATAAGGCGGTCAGACGGGCAACCACAGTTTACAGGGGTGTTGAAAATGATCGCTGATTTCCGAAGACCGCGGAACGTTCAGAAAACCGTGATCGATTAGCTGAACCTGACCTGAACGACTTTTCAAAAACGCAATCCCGATAAAAAACAACTACCCGCAGTCAAGAATGAGTATCATTATGTTACGCAGTGTTTCCGGCTTATAGCTCGCTGAAGCACGTTCACCCTACAGTTTTGACCCGGTGAGATATGCTCGTTCCGTTTTTGATCATGCTGCGCGAAGGCATCGAAGCCGCGCTGATTGTTGGCATTATCGCCAGTTACCTGAAGCAGACCGGCCGCGGCGAGTGGATGCCTGCGGTGTGGATCGGCGTGTTCCTCGCTGCCGCGCTGTCGCTGTTCGTCGGTGGCGGGCTTGAGTTGATGAGCGCCGAATTCCCGCAGAAGCAACAGGAGTTGTTCGAAGGCATTGTCGGCCTGATCGCCGTGGGCATTTTAAGCTCGATGGTGTTCTGGATGCACAAGGTTGCCCGCTCGATCAAGCACGCGTTGCATGAGTCTCTGGACGCTGCCCTCACCGGCTCGAAAAACCAGACCTACGCGCTGATCGCCATGGTGTTTTTCGCCGTGGCCCGCGAAGGGCTGGAGACCGTATTCTTTCTGCTCGCCGTGTTCCAGCAGAGCGAAGGCTCGGGCGCACCGCTGGGTGCCCTGCTCGGCCTGTTGCTGGCCGTGGGCTTCGGCGTAGCCATTTACAGCGGCAGCATGCGCCTGAACCTGGGCCTGTTTTTCCGTTGGACCGGGCTGTTCATTCTGGTGGTGGCTGCGGGCATTCTGGCCAACTCCGTTCAGGCTTTGCATGAAGCCGGGATCTGGAATCATCTGCAGGAAGTGGTCTTCGACATCAGCGCACTGTTGCCGATGGATGGGCCTGCCGGCTCGGTACTGGCCGGCATGTTCGGTTACCAGGACGCTCCGACCGTCAGCACCTTGAGCGTCTACCTGATTTACCTGATCGGGGCGCTGCTGCTGTTCTTCATGCCGCACACCCCGGCGTCCGGCAAGACCCTACAGCCGAAAACATCTTCTGTGACGAACGAATAAGGGCACCCATGTCTATCCGTACCCCAGGGCCTTCCGAGAACGCCCGGCCGCCCCGTGTCCTGCAATTGGCTGTCGCCGGTTCGGTGATCCTGATGATTGCCGCTGGCGGGCTGTTCTATTACGCCTCGCAGGTCGCGGCAAAAAAGCGTGCAGCCAATGCCGGCACTGAAACCGTGGTCAATATTCACGCCCGCAACTGTGAGCCGAATGTGCTGACAGTGGCGGCGGGCAAGAATGCCTTCCGCATCGTCAACCGCTCGGAACGCGCCGTCGAATGGGAAATTCTCGATGGCGTGCTGGTGGTTGAAGAGCGGGAAAACATTGCGCCGGGGTTGAGCCAGGTGATCAATGCCAATCTGGCTCCCGGCGATTACGCGATCACCTGCGGCCTGCTCAGCAACCCGCGTGGCACCTTGCACGTCACCCCGACCGCCGAGTCCGATGCAAAAGCCAAGGCGCGCCCGTCGATGACCGCCTTCATCGGCCCTCTTTCCGAATACCGGGTGTACCTGAGCCTGCAAGGTTCGGCGCTGATCAAGGCCGTGACGGCTCTGCAACAAGCCATTGACGCTGGCGACCTGAGCGCCGCTCAGGCGGCCTACCTGCCCGCCCGCACCGCGTATCAGCGTATTGCTCCGGCTGCTCAGCGCCTCTCGGAACTGGACAACGCCATCAACGCCCGCGCCGATTACTACGAGAAGCGTGAACAGGATCCGGGCTTTACCGGCTTCCATCGCATTGAATACGCATTGTTCGATCAGCACAGCGTCGAGGGCCTGTCGCCCGTCGCGCAGCGCCTGCAAACCGATGTCACTCAGCTCAAACAGCAGTTGATGGCGCAATCGCTGGCCCCCGAACAACTGGCCGCCATCGCCACCCGCACGATGCGCAGCCTGGCTGACGTACGCAGTAACGGCGAAGAGGAACGCTACAGCCACAGCGACCTCAACGGCTTTGCCGCCAACTTGGACGGAACCCGCAAAATCGTCGATCTGCTGCGTCCGTTGTTGACCCGCAGTGCTGCCGATCTGCTGCAGAAGATCGATGCGGCCATGGCTGATCTGGACACCACACTTGATGCGTTGAGCACCGCTGAGGGAGGCATGCGCCCCTATGACCAGGTGGACGAGACGCAGCGTCGGCAAATCGCCGCCAAGGCCGGCGCGCTGGCTGACGCACTCAACGGCATCGACGCGGCACTTGGCCTTTCTGGCCTCTGATTCACTGGAGCACAGCACACTACGATGAAAAACCCAGACAACAGTCCAGAAGCCACTAACGCCCCCGCTTCAATACAGCGTCGCCGTGTCCTGATGGGTCTCGGTGCTGCCGGTGCCGCGCTGGCTGGCAGCAGCCTGAGCGGCAACGTACTGGCCGCAACGCCGGCGCAAGTCACCGAAGCACCGAACAGTGAAAAGACCCAGGACCACAACGACTTTCATGGCCTGCATCAGACCGGCATCGTCAACCCGCGTCCGGCCGCAGGCATGCTGGTCGCGTTCGACGTGCTGGCTGCCGACCGCGAAGATCTCGAGCGCCTGTTCCGCACGCTCAATGAGCGCATCGCGTTCCTGATGACCGGCGGCCCGGTGCCGGAGATTGATCCGAAACTGCCACCGCCTGATTCCGGCATTCTTGGCCCGGTGGTCACCCCGGACAACCTGACCATTACCGTGTCGGTAGGCGAATCGCTGTTCGATGAGCGCTTTGGCCTGACCCCGGTCAAACCCAAACGCCTGATCCGCATGACCGGCTTCCCCAACGACGCGCTGGATCCGGCCAGTTGCCATGGCGACCTGAGCATCCAGTTCTGCGCCAACACCGCCGACAGCAACATTCACGCCCTGCGCGACATCGTCAAGAACCTGCCTGACCTGCTGCTGGTGCGCTGGAAGCAGGAAGGCACCGTGCCGCCCCAGGCACCGAAGAAGCCTGGCCAGCCGCCGGAAAGCGCGCGCAATTTCCTCGGTTTCCGGGATGGCTCGGCAAACCCGGATTCCAACAACCAGAAGACCATGAACGAGCTGGTCTGGGTGCAGCCGGGTAGCGACGAGCCAGCGTGGGCCGCCAACGGTAGCTATCAGGCCGTGCGGATCATCCGTAACTTCGTGGAACGCTGGGACCGCACGCCATTGCAGGAGCAGGAATCGATTTTCGGCCGCAGCAAAAGCACCGGTGCACCTATGGACGGCAAGGTCGAGACCGACGTACCCAACTACGCGGCAGACCCGGAAGGCAAGAAAACCCGACTGGATTCGCACATCCGCCTGGCCAACCCGCGTACCGCCGAAAGCCAGCGCAACCTGATCCTGCGCCGTCCGTTCAATTACTCCAACGGGGTGAACAAGAACGGTCAGCTGGACATGGGCCTGCTGTTCATCTGCTATCAGGCTGACCTGGAAAAAGGCTTCATCACCGTTCAGAGCCGCCTCAACGGCGAGCCGCTGGAGGAATACCTCAAGCCGGTCGGTGGGGGTTATTTCTTCACCCTGCCGGGGGTAACCGGTGACCAGGATTTCATCGGCCGCTCGCTGCTGGCAGCTGCTTCGCCCACTAAAACCGCATGACCTACCCACTCCAGACCCGGAAGACACCCATGAAAAAGACGCCCCTGGCTTTGCTCTTGACCCTTGGCCTGCTCCAGACGCCACTGGCTGCCTTTGCCGCCACCGCGCCGCTGGACCTGGTAGGTCCGGTTTCGGACTACAAGATTTACGTAACCGAAAACATCGAAGAACTGGTCAGCCATACCCAGAAGTTCACCGATGCCGTGAAGAAGGGCGACATCGCGACAGCCAAAAAGCTGTATGCCCCTACCCGCGTGTACTACGAGTCGGTAGAGCCGATTGCCGAACTGTTCAGTGACCTGGACGCGTCCATCGACTCACGCGTCGACGACCACGAACAAGGCGTCACGGCAGAAGACTTCACCGGTTTCCATCGTCTGGAGTACGCGCTGTTCTCTCAGAACACCACCAAGGACCAGGGCCCTATCGCCGACAAGCTGATGAGCGACGTCAAGGACCTGGAAAAGCGTGTAGCCGACCTGACCTTCCCGCCTGAAAAAGTCGTCGGTGGCGCAGCCGCCTTGCTGGAAGAAGTGGCGGCGACCAAGATCTCCGGCGAAGAAGACCGTTACAGCCACACCGACCTGTACGACTTCCAGGGCAACATCGACGGCGCGAAGAAAATCGTCGACCTGTTCCGCCCGCAGATCGAGCAGCAGGACAAAGCCTTCTCCAGCAAAGTCGACAAGAACTTTGCCACCGTGGACAAGATTCTGGCCAAGTACAAGACCAAGGACGTTGGCTTTGAAACCTACGACAAGGTGAAAGAGAACGACCGCAAAGCCCTGGTCGGCCCGGTCAACACCCTGGCTGAAGACCTCTCGACCCTGCGCGGCAAACTGGGCCTGAACTGACCTGAAACGCCGCGCCTGAAAGCGCTTTTTAACTCGATGACACTGACGACGCAGAGTGCGACGTTAGTGACGGCTGAGTTCTGGTGCTGATCCGGGGGTAGCCTGGCAGGACGCCAGGCTAGCCGCACCGGGCCATGGATGGCCCGTTGCGGCGCCCCCCGGATCAGTGTCAGGGCGAAGGAACCCGACGAAGTCGGGCCGGAAACAGGAGCGAAAGGCTTTGGTTACTTTGGCCTCCGCCGAGGGGCGAAAAGGTGACCTGAGTCGACCTTCAATCCACCTGAAACCACAGAACCGATGTGTGACGCAGAGCGTCACGAACGGCATTCCCACGCGGAGCGTGAGGAACTGGGCAGCCTGCGGCTGCAAATTGTGGGATTTTGAAATCGGTTATCATAGCCGAAATCGAGTCGATCCCTCCTCAGCACAGGCTTACACATGGCGTCAGAGACCAAAAAACGTAAACGGGCGAGCCGGGCAAAAGCCAAGGCAAAGCAGACCCGTCTCCAACGCGCCGGGCATACTACCTTCGTGCCCGATACCGACTTTTCCTTCGATATCGATCCTTTCGGTGATGTCGATCTTTGTAGTTGCTGCCAGACAACGTATCTGAACGACAGGTTTCCCGACGCTTCTTGCGTAAGCGTTTAGATGAGAGAAGGGCCAGGCGGATTCGCCATCACCGCCGTCATTCACCACGATGAGGAGCCGCCCTGCTGACGTGGCCTCTGCACCGCCTGCTTACAAACCTCGACCGCTCAAAAACCTCTTCACGGCCAACGGCTGCTGGGCAGATTTGCTGGAAGCCGGCGGTCTGCGCCAAATCGAAGTGGAGTCGATCAGCAAAATGCTCGCCTGCGGCACCTCGATACTGGGCGTCAAACACTACACCTGTGCCAATGAGCATTGCCCGCACGTCAAATACCTGTGCAACACCTGCCATTGCCGGGCCTGTCCTTCCTGCGGCAAAAAGGCCACCGACCAGTGGATCGCCGTGCAAAACAACCGTCTGCCCGACTGCCCCTGGCAGCATCTGGTGTTCACGCTGCCCGACACGCTGTGGTCCCTGTTCTTCTACAACCGCTGGCTGCTCGATGCGCTGTTTCGTCTGGCGGCCGATAACCTGATCTACACCGCCAAGCGGCGCGGTTTGCGCGTCGGGATTTTCGGTGCGCTGCACACCTATGGCCGGCGGCTCAACTGGCATCCCCACGTCCACCTGTCGGTGACCGCGGGCGGCCTGGATGAGCAGGGCGTCTGGAAAAATCTGTCGTTCCACAAAGAGGCCCTGCGGCGGCGCTGGATGTGGCTGGTGCGCGATTACCTGCTGGGACAGCCGCTTTCGCAACTGACGATGCCGCCGCAGCTGGCCCACATCCACTGTGAAAGCGACTGGCGCCGTTTGATACTGACCGCTGGTGGCCAGCACTGGCACATCCACTTGTCGAAGAAGACGGAAAACGGCCGAAAGACCGTCAATTACCTGGGCCGCTACCTGAAAAAACCGCCGATCTCGGGCAGTCGTCTGGCGCATTACACCTGCGGGGCCACGTTGAGCTTTACCTACCTGGATCACCGCACGCAGACCTATCAGCAGGAAACGCTGAGCCAGGCCGACATGCTGCGCCGGGTGGTGCAGCACATCCCGGAAAAGCATTTCCGGATGATCCGGTATTTTGGTTTTCTGGCCAATCGGGTGTGTGGGAAATACCTGCCGAAGGTCTATGAAGCATTGAAGATGGCGACGCCAGGACCGACACCGAAGCTGTATTTTGTGCAGATGGCCAAAGCCTTTCTAAACGTCGATCCGTTCCGCTGCGTGCTGTGTGGCGCGCGGATGGTCTACACGGCGGCAATCAGCGGGCTGACGGTGCAGGGACTGGTCCTCAACGCTCAGGCAATCGCGCAGATTAGGTACGTGAAGCCCTGACAGGGGGAAGGTGCGTCCGCACCTAGGCTCAGCGGTAAAATAACCTGCACAAATTCGGATTGATAGGGATTTTCACTGCATAAGTAACGCATCAGCGTCTTCCTACGCATCGCTATGAAGGCATGACGCCTCCTTCACAGCGTCAGGTTCATGCATAGGCATTTTGAAATTCCTATGCATGAACGATAGTCAAAATCGCATTAACTACCACCGAAATGCTTTTCAACCACGATGGCACTGACGACGCAGAGTGCGACGTTAGTGACGGCTGAGTCCTGGCGCTGATCCGGGGCTAGCCTGGCAGGACGCCAGGCTAGCCCCGGATCAGCGCCAGGACGAAGGAACCCGACGAAGTCGGGCCGGAAACAGGAGCGAGGGGGGTTGGTTACTTTGGCCCCATCAAAGTAACCCGCCGAGGGGCGAAAAGGTGACCTGAGCCGAACCTCAATCCACCTGACAAAGAAAAAACCGCCATGTGACGCAGAGCGTCACGAACGGCATTCCCACGCTGGAGCGTGAGGAACGATAATCTAACTACCGCCATCGTGCGACGCTCTGCGTCGAATGCCCTTCTGGACGCTCTGCGTCCGCTCCTAGATCCCGCTGAACCAGTTGTAGCCCTGATCCTCCCAGTACCCGCCAGGATTTTCGTTGCTGACGAAGATCTCGACGATGTGCTTGGGGTTCTTGAAGCCCAACTTGGTCGGCACTCGCACCCGCAGCGGGTAACCGTAATCCGGTGGCAGGGCGACTTCACCGAAGTCCAGCGCCAGCAATGTCTGCGGATGCAGCGCAGTAGGCATATCCAGGCTTGAATAATAGCGATCGGCGCACTTGAAGCCGACGAAACGTGCCGTGGTATCGGCACCGATGTACTCCAGAAAAGTCTTCAGCGGCACACCGCCCCATTGTCCTATCGCACTCCAACCCTCAATGCAGATCAACCGCGTGATGTCGGTGCGTTGCGGCAATTTGCGCAGTGCATCCAGCGTCCACGGCTGCTTGTCACGCACCAGCCCGGACACCGCCAGCCGATAGTCGGAAAGCTCCACCTCCGGCACGTTGTATTCGGGGTAGAACGCATTGAACGGGAACGGGTTGGTCAGCTGCGCCTTGCTGTAGGTCGGGGCCAGTTTCTGGCCGTTGAACAGCCAGGCCTGAACCCGGTCATTCCAGCGCGACATGGCCCACAGCACTTTGTCGACCTGATCGCCATCCTGCAGGTTGCAGCCGGTGAGCATCGACATCGCCCCCACTGTCAGCCCGGCGCGTAGAAACGAGCGGCGCTGGATATCGACCAGCTGGCTCTGCTGCGCAGGCTCCAGACGAATGCGCTGGGTGATGCGTTTACGAGGTTCGTTCATGGTTGCGCAGTTCCGTCTTCGTTCGGCTGGCGGCCGCCGGTAATCATGGGTAACAAGGTACTGGGCACCAGCACGACCAGCACCAGATGAACAACAACAAACGCGCCAATGGCCGTCATCGCGCCAAAATGCACCCAGCGGGCAAAATCGAACCCGCCCAGCAGGGCAACCAGGCCCTGAAACTGCACCGGTTTCCAGATAGCCAGCCCGGACACCACCACCAGCACGCCCATGACCAACACCAGCCAGTACATCAACCGTTGTACCGCGTTGTAACGGCCTTTGACGTGGGCCAGCCGAAAGTGCAGCGCATCACTCATGTCACGCTTCACTTCGGACGGGCGAACTGGCAGCAGATCGCGTTTGAAGTGGCGGCTGAATACGCCATACAGCACATACAGCAGGCCGTTGATCACCAACAGCCACATGACCGCGAAGTGCCAGGCAATGGAGCCGCCCAGCCAGCCGCCGAGTGTCAGGAATTTGGGAAAGGTGAATGGCATCAGTGGCGACGCGTTATAAATAGCCCAACCGCTCATGAACATGCAGACCATGCCCAAGGCATTGACCCAATGCGTCAGGCGCACCGGCCACGGGTGGATAGGGCGGGTTTTCATGCGCAGATCCCTCTAGATCAGGTGTAACCGAGGATGTCAGCAGCAGCCTGCCACTGACAGCCTCGGCTGCGATTACATCGGCGGGGTAAAACCGTCCTTGCCGACTGCGACACCACGTGCCGACTTGCCGTCGTCAGCCGGGAACACCACGACCTTGGCGCCCTTGGTCAACTGATCAACCTTGCCTGGCTCGACGTAGGCGATAGGCACATCCTGCGGCACCACCAGCTTCTTCTCGCCACCCTCGTATTTGACGGTCAGCGTGCGGCCATCGGTGCCAGCCAACGTGCCAACGGTGCCATTGGTCATGGTGCCGGTACTGCCATCAGCGTTTTCCCAGCCGTAGTGACCTTCGCCGCTGCCTTTGAGGCTGGCTTCAAAAACGGTCACTTCCAGCGCTTTCAGTGTGCCGTCCGCCTGCGGGATGGCAGCCGAACCTACAAAACTGTCGCCTTTGATTTGCTTGAAGTCAGCTTCGGACACAAGACGAATACCGGTCTTGTCAGTCAGCTTGATACTTTCGTGCTGACCCGAGCGGGTGGTGAAATCGAGGGTGTCGGCGCTTACGCTGTCGACGGTCCCGCGCATGGGTTTGACCACTTTCATGTCAGCAGCCTGAGTCATGACAGCAGCGCTGAGCAACAGCAGGCCGAACGTAGTAGAGAGTGCAGTCTTCATCGGTACTTCCTTGGCAGTTGATATCTGGAACCCATCCTTGCACCGCTACCGGCACCGCAGAATGACCGGGCAATGACATTTTTGTCATTCGCCGGACACCTTGTCGGCAACTGGTTAGACTTTGGCATCGGCGCACGTGGGTGCCTGCAAAAGCGTAGCGGACAAAACGATGCATATCCTGCTGATTGAAGACGACACCAAAACCGGTGAATACCTGAAGAAGGGCCTGGGTGAATCCGGCTACAAGGTCGACTGGACCCAGCACGGTGCCGACGGCCTGCACCTGGCACTGGAAAACCGCTACGACCTGATCGTGCTGGATGTGATGCTGCCAGGCATCGATGGCTGGCAGATCATCGAAGTGCTGCGCGCCCGGCAGGACGTGCCGGTGCTATTCCTGACCGCTCGCGACCAGTTGCAGGACCGGATTCGCGGGCTGGAGCTCGGCGCTGACGATTATCTGGTCAAACCGTTTTCCTTCACTGAACTGCTGCTGCGCATCCGCACCATCCTGCGCCGGGGCGTGGTGCGCGAGGCAGACCATTTTCATCTGGCCGACCTTGAACTGGACCTGCTGCGCCGCCGCGTGACGCGTCAGCAGCAGGTCATCGTGCTGACCAACAAGGAGTTTGCCCTGCTACACCTGTTATTGCGCCGCGAAGGCGACGTGCTGTCACGGGCACAGATTGCCTCGGAAGTCTGGGACATGAATTTCGACAGTGACACCAATGTTGTGGACGTCGCCATCAAGCGCCTGCGCAGCAAGGTCGACCTGCCCTACCCGGTCAAGCTCATCCACACCGTGCGCGGTATCGGTTATGTGTGCGAGGTGCGGCCATGCGACGCCAGCCTTCCCTGACCCTGCGTTCTACCCTCGCCTTCGCGCTGGTGGCGATGCTTACGGTCAGCGGCGCGGGGCTTTATCTGTACCAGTCCATAGAAGAAACTGTCATGCAACGCAGCGACCACGCGGTACTGGCGCGGCTCGATCATTTCCGCAAGCTGTTGCGCTATGACCTGACGATGGACAACCTCAAAGGCAGCCCGCAACTGTTCGAGAACATGCTCGACAGCGAGGAAGATATTTTCATCATCGGCGAACCTGGCAAGCCACCGGTGATATCGGTCAACCCGCAACGCGCGCCACTGCCAGAGCTACCGACCGTGGCGCAGGATCAGCCTTTACGGGTCGATGACCTGCGCAGTGGCCTGAGCCTGCAAGGCGTGCCGTTGCGTGCGGCGGCAGTACAGGTGATGTCCAATGGCGTTGCAGTGCGCTTGCAGGCCGCGCACCTGATGGTCAAGGAGATGGCCATGCTCGCCAGCTTCCGGCAGAGCATTTATATCGCCGTTGCACTGGCGTTCCTGATTACCGCCGTGCTGGGTTACGTATTGCTGCGACGCGGCTTGCGCCCACTGCGCAGAATGGCCGCCCACGCTGCCGCAATAACCCCGGCCAGCCTGCACAAACGGCTCGACAGCCACGACACGCCTGTCGAGCTGCAACAATTGAGCGATGCCTTCAATGCCATGCTTGACCGTCTGGACGACGGCTATCGACGCCTGATGCAGTTCTCCGCCGATCTGGCCCACGAGATTCGTACGCCGGTCGGTTCGCTGATGGGCCACTGCCAGGTTGCCTTGCGCCAGAACCGTAGCGCCGACGAATATCAGGTCCTGCTGGCTTCCAATCTGGAAGAGCTGGAACGTATCTCAAGGCTGGTGGAAAGCATCCTGTTTCTGGCTCGAGCGGACGAAGCCCAGGCCGCGCTGGAACGCCAGCCGCTGGACCTGCACGATGAATTGCAACGCGTGGCAGGTTATTTCGAAGGGCTGGCTGAAGAGCGTAATCTGCGGCTGAGCCATAGCGGACAAGGCACGTTGCTGGCCGACCCGATCCTGCTGCGCCGTGCACTGAGCAATCTGGTCGCCAACGCAATTCGCTATGCGAATGAAAACAGCGAAATCCTGATTCGTGTTGCGGCAGTTGATCGTCAGTGGCGAATCGAGGTAGAAAATCAGGGCCCGGTATTACCACAAGCCACGCTCGCGCGACTGTTCGACCGCTTCTATCGGGGTGACGCCTCGCGCCATGAGCGCTCGGACTCCAACGGCCTGGGGCTGGCCATTGTTACAGCAATCATGCACCTGCATGGCGGGCGGGCCGAAGTGGCTCAACCCGCCGCCGGCAGAATCTGCTTCAGTCTGATATTTCCAGCGGTCTGAATCTTCCAGACCGTAACGATCAATTCTTTTTCTCGTGGGCAATGGCCAGCTTGTAGAAAGTGGCCGAACCGCCTTCAGTGGTGTAACCGGTATTGTCCTGGGTGTAGACCCCTGCCTTGAAATAGAACAGTTTGCTGGCCCAGGCTGAATCCAGCTTGGCGTACCAGACTGCGTCGAACGCATTCACCGTCAGATCGCCAGACGGCGACAGGTTGATGGTGTAGTTGAACTGCTTATTGAGCGGCACACCCTGGGCGATGTTGATGACCTCGATTTCCGAGTCCGGCGTACGACGAAACTTGGCGACGATATTGCCGGTCTGCAGCTTCTCCTTGTACTGATACTCCACCTTCAGCAGCGGTTCGGTGCTCTGGTAGCAGTGAATCTGACCGATCACGATTTTGCCCGTGGAAGGCACTTGATCGACCTCCAGCGTCGCGCGCAGAAAATTGTCAGCGCTTGAGTAGGCCCAGTTGAAGACCCTGCCATCGGACGTCGTCTCGCGTAATTCGGAGCGCGGGTACTTGGCGTTCTCTGTGGTGGAACCGGTCACCGGTGCCCAGAAAAACAGCGTATCCCCGGATTGAAAATAGCCATCCCGATAACCCTTAACCAACTTGGGGGTTTCGATGATGGTCGCGGGACTTCCGACAGGGACGGAAAGATTCCAGGTGGCAAGGTCGATCATGGAGTAGCTCGCAAGGTACGCATTGCGCACCGACAGAATGGCTCTGGAACGGGCGTGCTGGCCCGTTGTGGTCAACCAGACTATCGGCTCAATCGTTTATTTTTTAAACAGCAACGACAACGCAATGACGCCAATAAACCGCCACAAAAAGACCGATGCCACTACTTTGATGCCATATCCCTACACAAGGCAGATCGCCATCCATTTGCTGCAGACGGTGATTCATCAGGACCCTCCTATCGGGTGCCGCGCCATTTTTTTGAATGGTGCTGCGTAGATGCGCGGGATTTTTGGGCTTTTTACCGACGAACGGTAGCAATTATTTTTTGAAATAATGAACTTTCCCCGCTAAAAGCGGACGCGAACAGCCGTTCATCGCCTCTACGCCCTCTCAAAAAACCCTTTCGGGCGTCCCTGCAACCCAAAAAGCCCCACTGGGCAGTTACGGGTTGACTGTAAGAACTTGTTACGAGATATTAGTTAGCACCCTACTAACATCCTACCTAACAATATTGTTCCTAACTAAATTGTTCACGACTCAGCCCCCGGTGATTCATGCTTGTCGACCCACTGCATCGCGCTGTCAGTAGCGGCCTGGTAGCCGCCTCTCGCCAATGGCGACGCATTTGCCAGAACACACTGGTCACCTATGAAATTTCTGAAGCATGTGCCGGGCCACTGCTGGCCATTGCGCGCCTGGGTGACGGCGTGCATCAGGTAAAAGTCGCGCAGGCGGCCGGCATGGAAAGCCCGACACTGGTGCGCCTGCTCGACCAACTGTGCAAGGCCGGCATCGTCTGCCGCAGCGAAGACCCCAATGATCGCCGCGCCAAGGCCCTCAGCCTTACGGACAAGGGTCGTGCGTTGGCAGGCTCGATAGAACAGGAGCTGACGCGTCTGCGGGCGGATGTGCTTCAGGGCCTTCAACCTGCCGATCTCGAAGCCACCTTGCGGGTATTTCAGGCCTTCGCCGAGGCTGCACAAGGTGAGCACGGGGGGCAGGTTTGAACGGATTTTTCTCCAGCGTCCCACCGGCACGCGACTGGTTCTACGGCGTGCGTACCTTCGGCGCGTCGATGCTGGCGCTGTACATCGCGCTGTTGATGGAAATGCCTCGCCCCTATTGGGCCATGGCCACGGTGTACATTGTCTCCAGCCCCTTTGTCGGCCCGACCAGCTCCAAAGCCCTGTACAGGGCCGCCGGCACCCTGGCCGGTGCAGCGGCGTCGGTGCTGCTGGTACCGATGTTCGTACAGACGCCCTTGCTACTGGCCATCGTGGTCGGACTGTGGACCGGCACCCTGTTGTTCCTTTCCCTGCACTTGCGCACGGCCGACAGCTACGCACTGATGCTGGCGGGTTACACCATGCCGCTGATTTCCCTGCCGGTGGTCGACAACCCGCAGGCCGTGTTCGACATCGCCGTGTCGCGTACCGAAGAGATTTTCCTCGGCATCATCTGCGCCGCCGTCGTGGGTGCAATGTTCTGGCCCAGACGTCTGGCACCGGTATTTCAGGCCACCACGGAAAAATGGTTCAGTGACGCCTCGACCTACAGCCAGCGCTTTATCAGCCGCACCTGTCAGCCCGAGGAAATCGGCGCACTGCGCAATTCGATGGTTGGCAGCTTCAACTCGCTGGAAATGATGATCGGCCAGTTGAGCCACGAGGGCGCACGCAAGCAAACCGTACGCAACGCCAATGAGCTGCGCGGCCGGATGATCCATCTCTTGCCGGTCATCGATGCACTGGATGACGCATTGTGGGCGCTGGAGCGACGCACGCCTGAGCTGTTGGCCAGCTTGAAACCCGTGCTGCAAAAGGCTTGCGACTGGCTTGAAAGCACTGCCGACGGCCCGCAACGGGAGCAATGGCAACAGTTGCATGATGAGCTGGAACGCCTTCAGCCGAACTCTACGCAACTGGACGACCGCGATCAGCTGCTGCTCTCCAACACGCTTTTCAGGCTCGGCGAGTGGATTGACCTGTGGCTGGATTGCCGGACCCTGCAATATGCGATCAAGACAGACGATCAATCGCCATGGAGAGCGGTCTATCGCCACTGGCGTCTGGGTCGGTTGACGCCGTTTCTGGACCGCGGCCTGATGCTCTATTCAGTGACCTCGACGGTGCTGGCGATCATCGCTGCATCGGTGTTGTGGATTCTGCTGGGCTGGAAAGACGGCGCCAGTGCCGTGGCGCTGGCAGCGGTGTCGTGCAGCTTCTTTGCAGCCATGGACGACCCTGCCCCGCAAATCTACCGGTTCTTTTTCTGGACTCTGCTTTCGGTGGTATTTGCCAGCCTGTACCTGTTCGTGGTGCTGCCTAACCTGCACGACTTTCCGATGCTGGTGCTGGCCTTTGCGGTGCCCTTCATCTGCGTCGGCACCCTGACTGTGCAACCGCGCTTCTTTCTCGGCACGCTGCTGACCATCGTCAACACCTCGTCGTTCATCAGCATTCAGAGCGCCTACGACGCGGACTTCATGAACTTTCTCAACTCCAACCTGGCCGGACCTGCCGGGCTGTTGTTCGCCTTTATCTGGACGCTGGTGTTCCGCCCGTTCGGGGTTGAACTGGCGGTCAAGCGTCTGACCCGTTTCAGCTGGCGTGACATCGCCAGCCTTAGCGAAGACGCGTCTCTGGCCGAACACCGGCGCATGGGCGTGCAAATGCTCGACCGTTTGATGCAGCAGTTGCCGCGTTTGACACTCACCGCGCAGGACACCGGGATTGCCCTGCGTGAATTGCGCGTCGCGCTGAACATGCTCGACCTGCTGGCCTACACCCGACGCGCCACGCCTGCGGCCCAGGTGCTGTTGCGTCAGGTGATCGATGAAGTCAGCGGCTATTTCAAACACTGTCGCAAGGCCGGTGAAAGGCTGCCCGCGCCCCGCGGCCTGCTGATGGCCATGGACCGCGCACGCCGTTCGTTGACGGCTCAGGAGATGGGCGACAACCCGGCCCGGTTGCATCTGTTGCACGCCCTCAGCGGCCTGCGTCTGGCCTTGTTGCCGGGGGTCGAGATTGTCACCGTCGGCGGCGAACTGACCGAGCAACTGCCGCATAACATCGATGGAGCGCCCCTGTGATCGGTGATCTGGATATCAGCGGGATCTTCATCCCCACGTTCCTGGCGATGATGGGCATCGCCTATCTGCTGTTTCTCGCCGTGCACGCGCTGCTGTCGTGTGCCCACTTCTACCGTCTGGTCTGGCACCGGGCTTTGTTCAACGTAGGTCTATACGCTTTGTTGCTCGGCGCCGTGGATACTCTAAGTCGATACCTGATGACATGAAAAAACCGATACTGACACTGGGCCGCGTGGTCCTGACCCTGCTGGTTGTCACTCTGGCTGCCGTCGTTGTATGGCGCATGGTGATGTATTACATGTACGCGCCGTGGACCCGCGATGGGCATATTCGCGCCGATATCGTGCAGATCGCGCCGGACGTGTCCGGGCTGATCCAGAAGGTCGAGGTCACCGACAATCAGCCCGTGCACAAGGGCCAGGTGCTGTTCACAATCGATCAGGACCGCTTCCGCCTGGCCTTGCGTCAGGCGCAGGCGACAGTCGCCGAGCGCCAGGAAACCTGGGAACAGGCACGTCGCGAGAACAGGCGTAACCGTGGCCTGGGCAACCTGGTGGCGCGTGAGCAACTGGAAGAAAGCCAGTCCCGCGAAGCCCGCGCCCTTTCTGCGCTTGGTGAATCAAAGGTCGCAGTGGATGCCGCGCAGCTGAATCTGGATCGTTCGGTGATCCGCAGCCCGGTGGACGGCTACCTTAACGACCGCGCGCCCCGCGACCATGAATTTGTCACCGCCGGGCGTCCGGTGTTATCGGTGGTCGATGCCGCATCGTTCCATATCGACGGCTATTTCGAAGAAACCAAACTGGACGGCATTCATGTCGGCCAGGGCGTCGACATTCGTGTCATCGGTGACAACGCACGGCTGACCGGCCATGTGGTGAGCATCGTTGCCGGCATCGAAGACCGCGACCGCAGCAGTGGCTCGAACCTGCTGCCCAACGTCAACCCGGCCTTCAGTTGGGTGCGTCTGGCACAGCGCATTCCGGTACGCATTGCCTTTGATGACGTACCTGCCGACTTCCGTATGATCGCCGGGCGTACTGCAACGGTGTCAATCATCGACGATACGCAGGAGGGCACACGATGAAACGTGCCTTACGCATGGCCGCACTCGGTTTTACTGCCGTGTTGTCGGCCTGTCAGGTAGTCGGGCCGGATTACCAACTGCCCAAGGATGGCGCGATCAATCGTCCGGATTTACAGGGCGAACTGGCCGGGCGCTCGGTCAATACGGTATCGGCCCCGGTGCCTGCGCACTGGTGGCGGCTGTATCAGGATGCGCGTCTGGATGAACTGGTGCGCCAGGCCATTGCCTCTAATACCGACCTGCGCATCGCCGCCGCCAACCTGCAGCGCGCCCGCTACCAGACCTCGGAGGCCGAGGCGGCGGGCGGATTTACCAACGGCGCGAAAATCGGCGCACAGCGCGTGCAGGAATCGGGCGAAGCGTTTCTGCTGACCGACAAGGTGCCGGTCGCCAACGTCGGGGATGTGGGTCTGACTACGTCGTATCAGTTCGATCTGTTCGGCACCTTGCAGCGCGGCATCGAAGCAGCGCAGGCCAATGTCGACGCCAATCAGGCGGCGGTGGATACGGCACGTATCACAGTGGTCGCCGATGTGGTGCGCGCCTACACGCAGATTTGCGCTGCCAACGAAGAACTCGACATCGCTCGCGAATCGCTGGACCTGCAGAAACAGAGCGTAACCCTCAACCAGCGTCTTCGCGATGCCGGGCGAGGCGATGAAACCCAGGTCACTCGCTCGCAGACGCAGTTCAAGTCACTGCGAGCCGAAATGCCCCGTTACGAAGCGCGGCGTCAGGCGGCGATGTTCCGCCTGTCGATACTGCTGGCCAAACCTGTAGAGCAACTGCCCGCCGGGGTCAGCAGCTGCAATGCGCTGCCGCACATTGCGCAGGTCATGCCGGTAGGCGACGGCGCAACACTGCTCAAACGCCGCCCGGATGTGCGTCAGGCTGAACGTCATCTGGCGATGTCGACTGCGCAAATCGGTGTTGCCACCGGCGAGTTGTATCCTGACATCAGCATCGGCGCGAGCATCGGTACTACCGGCCTGATCGAGAACCTCGGCAAACCGGCCGCCAACCGCTGGGGCTTCGGGCCGCTGCTGAACTGGACCATCCCGTCCAACGGCTCACGCGCACGCATCCATCAGGCTGAAGCCTCCGCGCAAGCTGCACTGGCGCGCTTTGACGGTGTGGTGCTCAACGCCATCCGTGAAACCCAGACCGGTCTGGCGCAATACACCGCCCTGCTCGACCGTCGCGATGCTCTCAAGGAAGCCGAACAATCGGCCAAGCAAGCGGCTGACCAGACCCACCGCTTCTATCAGGCCGGACGCGCCTCGTTCCTCGCTGACCTGCAAGCCACACGCACTTACACCGACGTGCGCGCACAAATGGCCGAAGCCAACACCCAGGTGGCCATGGGACAGATCAACCTGTTTCTGGCGCTCGGCGGCGGCTGGGAGAAGGATGACGTGGCGCAGAAGTAGGAAAGGCGCTCGCCTCGCCATCAGGCCTCGTTCGGATTGATCAGTGCCCTCAGGACATGGTCTTCCCAAACTCCGGCAATTTTCAGGTAGGCGCGCGCGTACCCTTCCTTTTCGAAGCCGAGTGATTGCAGAAGTCGCTCGCTGCGTACATTGGCTGGCCATGATTCGATGCAGCCCCATCTGTTCGAAACAATAGCGATTGCCCACCTCAAGCGCCCTTTGCATCAAGCCACGCCCCTGAGCAGTCTCTGCCAGCGAGAAGCCGAGGTTGCAGGCCTGAAAAACGCCCCTCACGATATTCGTGTAACTGAACCGCCCCAGCAATTCGCCGCCGACTGAGTCGATGACGAGGAAGAAAACCGCGCTGCCGGACTGCATGCTTTCCCACTGCTGCTGAACCCTGGATCTGGCGTTTTCGAGAATGAAATAGTCATCGTCCCTGAACGGTTCCCAAGGCTGCAGATGCTTGCGATTGGCCTTTTCGTACCGGTTGATCAACTCGCAATCATCAAACGCCAATACCCTTATAGAAAAGCCCTCACCTGAATACTGCATGCATCCTCCCGCGTCAGTCATTGCCGACGCTCACCACCTGGCTTGTTATACCTGATGATTCCAGCACTGGACGCTCTACGCCACAAGAGGACGCGGAGCGTCCAGAACGGCATGCGACGCAGAGCGACGCACGATAGTTGCGATGATCGTTCCTCACGCTCCCGAACGGCATGCGACGCAGAGTGACGCATGATAGTTGCGATGATCGTTCCTCACGCTCCCGAACGGCATGCGGCGCAGAGCGACGCATGATAGTTGCGATGATCGTTCCTCACGCTCCCGAACGGCATGCGGCGCAGAGCGACGCATGATAGTTGCGATGATCGTTCCTCACGCTCCCGAACGGCATGCGGCGCAGAGCGACGCACGATAGTTGCGATGATCGTTCCTCACGCTCCCGAACGGCATGACGACGCGGAGCGACGCACGATAGTCAGGGTATCGTTCCTCACGCTCCGCGTGGGAATGCCGTTCTGGACGCTCCGCGTCCGATCTTGAGTGGCCGAAGCGTCACATCTTCGTGAGAGGACGCTCGACTCAGACTTCCAGTGCCCGCAGGCGTTCCTGGCGGCGTTCGTCCTCGACAGTCGTTGCAGGCTGGAGCACAAAGTCGAAGTCTATGTCTGCGTGGCGGCCGTTGGCGTCTTCGGTGAAGCGAATTTCGGCGATCAGTTCATCGCGCGTGGCGTAGGCAAAATCATCGTGCAGGTACTTGTCGCCCGCCAGATTGATCTGCGTGGTCAGGTGACGATGGCCAGGCGCTGAAATGAAGAAATGAATGTGTGCCGGACGTTGACCATGACGACCCAACTGGTCGAGCAATTGCTGAGTCGGCCCATCCGGCGGGCAGCCGTAGCCTGATGGCACGATGCTCTGGAAGCGGTAGCGCCCTTGTGCATCGGTGCGGATCCGGCGACGCAGGTTGAAAGCCGATTGCGACGGGTCGAAATACGAGTAGGTGCCCCCGGTATTGGCGTGCCACACATCGACGATGGCATTGGCCAGCGGCGCTCCATCGGTGCCGCGAACCTGGCCGGTCATGAACAGTACGGTTGCAGGGTCCTGACCATCGTCCAGGCGGGCATAGTGATCGGACAGCGGAGCCCCTGCGACATACAGCGGCCCTTCAATGGTCCGCGGGGTACCGCCCGTCTGCCCGGCCTGTTCGTCTTCAGCGTCCATCAGCAAATCAAGGTAATGCTCGAGCCCCAGCCCCGCGACCAGCAAACCGGCTTCCTGACGGCTGCCAAGCACGTTGAGGTAATTGACGGCTTTCCAGAACTCTTCCGGCGTAATGCGCAGGTCTTCGATGATTTTTATCGTCTCGGTCAGCACCCGGTGCACAACGCTTTTCATCCGCGGGCTGCCACCCGGCTGGTCAAGGCCGCAAGCCTCATTGAAGAACTGTTGCACATCGTCGGTCTGGGAAATGCGTACGCTCATGGTCTTTTCCTCATCGGTGTTCATTGTTGTTTTGCCGGTGTCGGGCTGAAAAGGTACGAACTCAGCGGTCGTCTTGATGGATGGAAGACGGGTGCCTGCACAGGGCCGTAACCTCGATTTCCATGTAGGGATAAAGCGGCAGTTGCAGCAATGTGTCGTGCAGTGCCTGGGCGTCTGCCACATCAAAAATACTGACGTTGGCGTACAGCCCGGCGATGCGCCACAGATGGCGCCAGGTGCCCTCTTGCTGCAGGCGCTGGGCCAGGGCTTTTTCATCAGCCTTGAGTCGAGCGGCCTTGTCGACCGGCATATCGATCGGAAGTTTGACGGTCATGCGGACGTGGAAAAGCATGTTGTGGGTATCCTCGTGGCTAGTCTTGTGCTCCGGCAGATCAGCTGCGGGCAAAGTGCGAAAGACGCTCAGCATCCAGCTCCATCCCAAGCCCTGGGGTGTCGGGGATGATCAGTTGAAAATCGCGATAGACCGGAGGCTCGACCAGAATGTCTTCGGTCAGCAGCAGTGGCCCGAACAGTTCGGTGTGCCACTCCAGCCGGTCGAGTGTGGCGAAGGCGTGAGCTGCTGCCAGCGTGCCGACGCTACCCTCCAGCATGGTCCCGCCGTACAAACCAATACCGGCGGCTTCGGCAATCGCAGCGGTGCGCAACACGGCACGCGGGCCGCCGACCTTGGCGATTTTCAGAGCGAAAATCGACGCTGCACCCGACTGCGCCAGCGCAAAGCTGTCCTGCACCGACTCAATGGCTTCATCGGCCATCAATGGAATCGGGCTGCGAGCATTCAGACGAACCATGGCCGCGCGGTCGTGGCGCGAAAGCGGCTGCTCGATCAACTCGACGCCTGCCTCTGCAAGCAACTGGCAGCCACGTATGGCCACCGCCTCGCTCCACGCCTGATTGATGTCGACACGCACGCTGGCTCGATCACCCAATGCCCGCTTGATCGCCGCAACATGAGCGATATCACGGGCGGGTTCACCGGCACCGATCTTCAGCTTGAAATGCCGGTGACGGCGCATCTCCAGCATGTGCTCGGCTTCTTCGATGTCCCTGCCGGTGTCGCCACTGGCCAGTGTCCAGGCCACTTCCACACCGTCGCGCACGCGCCCGCCAAGCAATTCGGCAACCGGCAACCCAAGGCGCTTGCCCTGGGCATCAAGCAGCGCCGTTTCAACCGCCGAACGCGCGAACGTATTGCCGCGAACGGCACGATCCACGCGCTGCATCAACGCGTTGAGGTTGGTGGCGTCTTGCCCGACAAGAAGCGGAGCGAACCATTTGTCGAGGTTCACCTTGATGCTTTCCGGGCTCTCTCCGGCATACGCCAGACCGCCGATGGTGGTGGCCTCGCCGATACCGATAATGCCGTCACTGCACCGAATGCGCAGGATGACCAGTGTCTGACCATGCAGGGTATGCATGGCCAGTTTGTGCGGACGAATCGTCGGCAGGTCGACGATCAGGGTCTCGAAACGTTCGATCGTGATGGCACTCATGGGGGTTCCGTCTGCTGGGTAATTGTTCTGGAGCAGCGACTGGCGTCAGGCGGCCGGTCAAACGCTGCTGTCGGCGAATTTCTCGAAGTACAAACGCGAGGCGTCCAGCGAATGCCCGTGCAGCCAGTCCTTGATGGACTCGACCATCGGCGGCGGACCGCACACGTAAATGTCCGTGGGTACTTCGGCCAATGCAGCGGCGTCCAGGTGATCGACGATGTAACCGCGCCTTCCGCTCCAGTCGGCCTGCTCTTCGCTGACCACCGGGACAAACCTGAACCCGGGAATCTGCTGGCTGTAGGCTTCAATTCGCGCCAGCTGGCAAAGGTCCTGTGCCGTACGCACGCCGTAATAAAGATGCACGGGCTGCCCGCAGCCTCCTTTGGCGGCGATCTGATCGAGCATGCCGAGGAAGGCGGACAGCCCCGTACCTCCGGCAACAAGCGTCAGCGGCCGATCGACATGGCGCAGGTAGAACGTGCCCAGTGGTGCTTCGAACTGAATCACGTCACCCACCTGGCAGCGGTCACGCACGTAGTTGCTCATCGCCCCGTCAGGTAAAAGGCGAATCAGGAACTCCAGCGTGTTACTGCCGGGAGCATTGGCAAACGAGTAAGAGCGACGCAGATCAGTGCCGGGAATTTGTAACCGGGCGTACTGGCCGGGCAGATAATCCAGCCCACTGTTCTGCTCATCCAGCGTCACCTGCACGATGGCGGTGCCCTGCGAAACCAGTTCGACCTGGCTGACCTTGCCTTGAAGGGCGCTCGGGCCGGTGTTGTCACACAGGCTGGAGGCGAAATCGAAGTAGAACGCCGCATCGGACTTCACCCGGGTCTGGCAGCTCAGCACCTTGCGTTGCGCCAGGTCGCTGGCCGAAAGCGCCTCATCGTCCACGTAATCCTGGGTGTACTGCCCCGACTCGCAACGCCCCTGACAGGTGGCGCACACGCCTTCGCGGCAATCCATCGGCAACGTGATCCCGCTGCGTAACGCAGCATCCAGCAACAGTTCATTGTTCTGCACGTTGCAGAACAGCGTCTTGCCGTCAGCAAAACTGAAAGCGACCTTATAAGTCATGTCCGCTCCGCTACCTCAGAGGTGATAGAAATCGAGCACCGAGTTGATGGTGTCGTTGAGCAGCACCACGTGTTTGCGGGCGATTTTCCAGCTGTCGCCATCAGGACGCAGGCGATAGCTGGCGCGTCCGAAGAACTGCTCCGCAACTTGCAGGCGGTAATACAGGGTGTGCCAGTTGACCTGCACGTCCAGTTCGCCCGCCTGCCCATTTGCACCCTCACCCGCAGGTGCGATGCGCACATTGCTGATCAGGTGCAGCGTGCGCGGCATCGGGATGGTTGACGCCGCTTTGCCGGTACGCAGGCGGTAGACACGATCTTCCAGGCCACCGCGGTTGGGGTAATAGATCAGCGACATGCCTTTTCTGGGATCGGTGGTGTAGACATGCTCCGAATCCCACTGCGGCAGGTGGAACTCGCTGTCTTCACTGAACAGGTCCAGGTAGCGATCCCAATCCTGGGCATCGCAGACTTCGGCCATGTGGTACAGGAACTGCTCGATGCGGTACTGCAATTGGGCGCTCATGTTCAGACCTCACGCAGTTTCAGGGAGTGTTCTTCAGCGGCCTTGCGTGCCAACCCTTCAAGCAGGAAGCGCTGCCAGTTACCGTGCTGATTGACGTACAGCCCTTCGTGGGTGAACTCGGTGCCGGTGAGTACCGGCGAGATGCCGATGGCCTCGCTGTTGGGTGTTGCCCCGTCGACCCATTTTTCGTACCCGCGCGAGATGTCGCTCCAGCGTTCCAGGCGCGCCTGAAAGCCACGCTGGGCCTCGCGAAACTCCACCAGGTCATCCGGCGTGCCCAGCCCGGACACATTGAAAAAGTCTTCGAACTGGCGGATGCGGTTTTCGCGGTCGGCGTCGGACTCACCCTTGACGCCCAGGCAGAAACTGTTGATTTCGGTCTTGTTCCAGGCCAGCGGGCGGATAATGCGCAGTTGCGAGCTGATCTGGTCGAGGAAGAACATGCTCGGGTAGATGTTCAGGTTGCGCAGCCGGTGCATCATCCATTCAGCCTTGCTCTGCCCGTATTCCTCCACCAGGCGCGGCATGATGGTCGCGTAACCGGGGCGTACGCTCGGGTTGGGCATGTCGCTGAACAGCAGGCTGTGACCGTTATGAAACGAGAACCAGCCGTCGTCGGTGTCTGCATCACCGGCCCCCAGCTTGCTGTAGTCCAGCGTACTGCCCGCCGCTGCGCCCTTTTCGGCGTTGACCTGCTGGCGGTGCTGCACCGTGGCGACGTAGTTATAGTGCACGGTACTGACGTGATAACCGTCCAGACCGTTTTCGTTCTGCAGTTTCCAGTTGCCGTCGTAGGTGTAGGCCGACTTGCCCGGCAGCACTTCCAGTTCACCGGTAGCCGACTGCGCGACCATCATGTCGAAAAACACCTTGGCATCGCCCAGGTAGTCGGCAAGGCTGTCGCTGCCATGCACATCGAGGCTGATGAAAACAAACCCCTTGTAGCTTTCGATGCGCGCCTTGCGCAGACCACGCGTGGCCTTGTCGAAGCCTTCCGGGTACTCGCCGGGCGCCTTGACCTTCACCAGGCGACCATCGCTTTTGTAACACCAGGCATGGAACGGGCAGGTAAACGTCGACTGGTTACCCTTGCCGACCCGGGTCAGGGTGGTGCCGCGATGCTGACAGGCGTTGATCAATGCATTGAGCTGGCCGCTGCCATCACGGGTGATGATCATCGGCTGGCGACCGGCGCGCATTGTCATGAAGTCGTGATTATTGGCAATTTCGCTTTCATGACAGGCGTAGATCCAGTTCTTTTCGAAGATCAGTTCCATCTCCAGATCGAACAGCTCGGGCTCGGTGAACATCTCCCGGGCAATGCGGTACACACCTTCGACGGGACGAAAATCCAGACAACCTTCAACAAAGTGCTGCCATTGGCTTACGGTTTTTGCGCTGCTCATCAGGGGGCTCCTTTTTAGAGTCATCAGCCTTGAACTGATTGAACGCCCCGCAGCACTGCCCTTCTATCCGTTTTCCCGGCAGAACGTATCCGTTTTGCGGTTATTTGCAGTAAGTGGATAGAGGCGGCATACGCGCTGCAGTAACGTGAGCAGAACCTGATCAGAACCAGACCGGACTTACCGGCAGACCTACCGGCAGGGCATCGATATGAAGAGTGAAGCTGTTTTGCCCAACGACTTGCGCGCCCATGGCCTTCATGCCGCGCACCATGATCTGGACGGCGCGCGGGCCTGGATGTCGACCATCTGCGGCCCGCACAGCCTTCAGGCCAGCGCTCCGCATTGCCTGGAATTCGAACATTCGGCGAACGTGCTCAGCGCAATGTCTACGGTGCTGGGGCGTATCCAGTACGGCACCGATGTGGTGATCGGCGTCGAGCCCGGCAGTTCGTTGAAGAGCTACAGCATCAGCCTGCCGCTGGACGGCGAGCAGGAGCTTGACTGCGGCAAGGGGCTGTTGCGTTCCAATGCCGGAACCGGGCTGATTATTTCGCCGTTCGACTCGCAGCGACTGAGCATCACCGGCAACTGCCGCAAGTTGCAGGTGGCGATTGACTGCTGCTCAATGCAGCGCGTGCTGGACGAGTTGCTGGAGCGCCCGGCCCAGGCGCCGCTGGTGTTTGAGCCGTGTATCAACGCGGAGCTGGGTGCCACGGCGTCGTGGTGGCGCATGGTGCGGTATCTGGTCGATGAAATGGACGGCGACTGCGACTATTTCGAGCACCTGCCGATGGCGCGGGACCTGGAGCGCAGCCTGATCAAAGGCTTGATTCTCTCGCAACCGAACAACTATTCGGCGGCCCTGAACGAAAAGGTCCAGAGCCGCTGTCCGGCCTATCTGAAACGGGCGCAACAGTTCATCGAAGACCATTGCGGCGATGATATCCACCTGATCGATATCGAACGCGCGGCCGGTATAGGGCCGCAGAAACTGCACGACAGTTTCAAGACGCACTTCGGCGTCTCGCCCGTGGCCTACCTCAAGCGTTTTCGACTCCAGTCGGCGCGACGCAGCCTGTTGCAGGGGCACAGTGGCTACAACATCGCGGCCATTGCCTCGCAATGGGGCTTCAATCATCTGGGGCGCTTTGCACAGGACTACCAGCGCCTGTTCGGCGAGCTGCCCTCGCAGACGCTGGAACGCGGCAGCCGACACTGATCGCCCCTGTGCAACGCTCTTTGTCATCCACAAATCTGCTTTGATTGGCCGCAGGCCCCCACGAGACTTATAACTATCGTGCCAATGCTCCGCGTTGGCATGCAGTTCGTGACGCTCTGCGTCACAAATCTTCAGCCTGGCGAGACAGTAGCCGTAACCGCTAACGATCAAAGCGCTCGGCGAGGCTCCTCAAACCCTCCACCTGATGGCCGATTTCCTCACTGATGCGTCGGCCATCCAGTGCCTTGGCCGCACTTTGTCGCGAGGCGTCGGCGATCCGCATGGCTTGCTGGTTCAGGTCTTCAGCGACCTGCCCCTGCTGCTCCATGGGAGATCTGTACACTCATGGAGGAAATCCGGTCCAGCGCTTCGTTGACCTGAGAGAAACTTTCACGCACCGACGTGACCGCTGTCATGCCTTGCCGGGAAAGCGTCTGCCCCTCATGGGTGAGCTGCACCGTCTGTTCGGTGGTCTGGCGAAAACGCTGCAACAGCGGCTGAATATTCAGCGTGGCTTCCTGGGTGCGGGTCGCCAGTTGCCGAACCTCATCGGCCACCACGCTGAAGCCGCGCCCGGCATCACCGGCACGCGCGGCTTCGATGGCGGCATTGAGCGCCAGCAGGTTGGTCTGTCCGGCAATGTTGCTGATGATGTCAGTGATGCTGCCGATGGATTCGGTTGCCGTCGAAAGCTCGCCGGCCGCAGCGGAAATTTCGGCGACCGAGGCATTCAACCGCTGCATGGCCGACAAGCTCTGTTCAGCCAGGGCTTGCCCCTGACTGGATTGTTCCACCGCCTGGCCGGTGGCTTCAGCACTGTGTTGCAGGTTGCGAGAGACTTCCTGGATGGTCGCAGTCATCTCGCTCAACGCCACCACCGACTGATCGGATTCACTGCGCTGCTCTTCGAGTCGCCGTGCCTCGTGTCCGATCAGTTCATGCAGCGCGCCCATGTGCTCGTCAATCAACCGGCCACTCATGCCAATCCGGCTGAGGGCGGTTTGCAGACGCGCCTCCCCGGCGATCAAGGCCATGTTGACCAACGCTGGCGTAGCGCTCAGGTCAGCGTACAACCCGGCCAGCGCAGGGGCGGCGAACGCTTTGGGGTGCGACGCCAGTACCGCCCGCACTTGCCGGTTTTGACGCCAGCTCTGCCAACCCGTGAGCACAAGGACACCCAGCAATGCGCTGACACCTTGCAGCCAGGCCGACTCCAGCCCCGCGCAGGCCAGAGCGATGCCGGAACCGACCAGCAGAGTCGGCCAGCTCCACGACAACCAGCGAGTCATCGCCGCAACCGCCGAGACCGGCGAGCCACGACGCTGCCAGCGGGCAAAAAATACCTGGGCACGGTGTTGTTGCTCACTGCTTAGTGGCAGATAGATGGCACCGTAACCCTGCACACCTTCGCTGCCATACACCGGTTTGATGTACACATTATGCCAACGCTGGCTGCCGTCCCTGTGACGGTTGCAGACGATGCCCATCCACGGTGTGCCTTGGCCCAGCGTCGACCACAGGCTTGCAAAGACAGCGGCGGGCATCAACTCGTGACGAAGCAGCGTCACCGAGGCCCCCAGCAGCTCATCGCGAGCGTAACCATGCTCGCGGGCAAATCCATCGGAGCAGTGTTTGATCTGACCTTTGAGGTTGGTCCGGCAAATCAGTGCAGGCCTGCTGGGTGCAGAGCTATTAGAAGGAATGGTCATATCGAAAACTCGCACGCAGAAAAAAAGCCTGTCGCAACGACAGGCAAAACCCGAGTCAGCTGTGGAGCAGCGCCTGCGGTGATTTAAAAATGGTGAACGTAGCGCATCTGCACGCGACTGCCGTCAGGACGATTTTCGACATCCTGTTCGAAGTACGCGTTGACGAACACATGGTCGTTTTGAGAGAAGCTGTACATCGCACCTGGCCCGATTGCCCAGACTTTTTCCCTACGCCCGGAAACGTCGTGACCGTCGACCTGGGTGTCGGTGATCTGCTTGAGCCAGTAACCGTTGATCCCCAGCCGAAGCTGATCGGTGACCGCATACTCAGTCGCGAAGTTGGCGTGCAGCGCCTGCCCTGCCTGAATATCGCTGACATTGCCGAACGACTGTGCCGGGTCGTCATTCTTGCCGTTGTACAAGTAGTGCGCGCGAACCGACGCCGTCCACTTCGGCGTGAACCAGTAGGTCGCAGCCCAATACGGATTGAACGACCAGGCGTTGTTGCCAGGGTTAATTGCGTGTTTGTCGTCGTACTCGCCGGTAGGCAGGTTGACCTGCAACTCAATGCGCTGCACGAAGCGCGGCCCGGCCGGCCCCATCACCGGGTCGAACTGAATGAACGGCCCGATCAACAGATCGCCCATACCGGTCTGGCCGCGCAACGCGGCGTTGTTCAGCCCGTCGTCGACCTTCATGCGCGTCACCACAGGCAATACTGCGTTCAGCCCCAGGCTGGCGTTGCCCAGACGCACGTTCGACAGGTAGCTGAGCTGCGTCACCGCGACCTGATAATCCAGATCCTGCTTAGGGTCTGTTCCCGTTTCACATTGGCAGCCACAGAAAAGCGCAGGCCATTGCTATGACGCTTTCATAGTTTCTCTTGAGTTTGTCGAACCGAGAAGCCGCCGCCCGGAAATGCTTCAACCGGGCAAAGGCGTTTTCTACGAGATGTCGATTGCGATATAACCCTTTGTCCAGATCTGCGTTCCCTTTCAGAGAATTGCGCTTTCGTGGAATCACCACTTTGCTGCCTTGCTGCTCGACCTGAGCGCGTATCGCTTCAGTGTCGTAGCCCTTGTCCGCAATGATCACTTCTGCATTGGGCATCTTGGCAATCAACGAGGCCGCCTGCGAACAATCATTGGTCTGGCCTCCGGTCACGTCAAATGCAATGGGCAGCCCACAAGCGTCTACAGCCAGGTGAATCTTGCTGGTGTTACCGGCTCGGCTTTTTCCGATGGCCTGGTCCTGCGTGCTGGCAGCACCTGCACTGTGCTGATGAGCCTTTACATAACTGCCATCAATGAAAACCCACTCCATGTCAGGATCGGTCATCAGCACCTCAAGCACCTTGACCCACTTGCCTGAAGCAGACCAGGCATTGAACCGCTTGTAGACCTTGCTCCAGTTTCCAAACGCTTTCGGCAGGTCTCGCCAAGGGCAACCCACACGCATGCGGTACAGCATGCCTTCAACCGTGGTGCGCAAATCTCGCTTGTTGTAGATCGATTCGTGCAGCAAAATTTCTCGAAGCTTCGGCCAGTGCTCATCACTGAGCATTAATCGGGGCATTGCAGGCTCGTATTGGTGTTGTGTGAGAACTCCAACAATACGGGCCTGTTCTCATAGAGATCAATGGGTTACGTCGAAACGGGAACAGACCCTAGGCAAACCCAGGGCTTTGCCGTCCTTGTCGCGCAGGCGATCAGCGCTGTAATTCTGGAAATACTCTTGCAAGTACCATCCGGGACCTGCGGGCAAACCGCCGTCCAGAAAGCTGGTCAGGCCCAGATTGACCACCGGCAAGTCATAGGCACCGGCCCCTTGTGCGATCAATAAACCCGCCCCGCAAACACACATCAGTTGCGTTTTCATGCGTTTATCTCCCCGTTTTTCTGCATGTCGTGCGGCAGGCTTACTGGGCCAGTCCGGGGTGCGCGGCGGCAATCCGGTACTGGCCTGCGTGAAAGACCAGCGGTTCTGCGCCGCTGTATCGGTAATGCTCGATTTCGCCGATGAAGATCAGGTGGTCACCGCCCTCGTACTGGCGCACGTTGCGGCACACCAGCGTAGCGACCACGTCATCGAGCAGCGGTACGCCAGCCGTACCGGCCGCGTGTGCCACGCCGGCGAACTTGTCGCTGGAAGGTCGGGAAAAGTGCCGCGACAGGCCATGCTGCTCGGCACCGAGCACGTTGATCGCAAAGTGGCTGGCCTCGCAGAAATCGTTCAGGCTCGGTGCGCTGCGTGCCAGGCTCCAGAGCACCAGCGCGGGCTCCAGCGAAACCGATGAAAACGAGTTGGCGGTCATGCCCACCTTGCGTCCGTCGGCAGTGCAGGTCGTTATGACCGTGACGCCAGTGGCGAACTGGCCCAACAGACCGCGCAAGTCGCGGGGGTCAGAGTCTTTCGCGTCACACAGTGGCTGGGTGGTTTCGATATCAGTGCTCATAGGGGCTCCCTCTGGCAGCAGTCTTATGCCGCTTGTTTGTTGTTCTTCTGGATAAAGGCCTGGCATTGTTCGGCGTCGAACCACCACGGAGCAAACTGGCGCGGGTCGTCGAACGCGTTGGTGATGGCAGAAGCCAGCGGCAGTGACTGGCTGGCCGCGCCGAGCAGTTCGAGCAAATGCCGGGGCGGCGGCGTGAGCATGCTGTTGGTCCACTCCACCACATGCCGGGCGTAGCTCCAGTACTGCTCGAAGGTCTGCTCCATCCACGCCTGATCGAACGCTTGATCGCCACGATCGAGCACCGATTGCAGATAGACCTTGCTGCACTTGGCGGCGTTGTTGGAGCCTTGTCCGGTGATTGGGTCGTTGACCACCAGCGCGTCAGCCATACCCAACACCTGACGTCCGGACGGCAGGGTCAGTACCGGGCGGCGGACCATCGGCGTGAAGCGCCCGGAGAGGAAACCCTGATCGTCGGTGAGGCTCAGGTTGTGGCAACGCTCGGCTTCCCAGGGCAGGTACTGGCGAACGATTTCCAGGCTTTTCTGCAAGTGGGCTTCAGGCGTCTTGATGTCCTGCCAGCAGTCCAGAGGGCCGCCGGGGATACCTTCGAACACCATGATTTCGCAAGGGCCGCTGGTGGTCAGCGCAGGAAACACAAAGTATTCGCCGACTCCGGGAATCAGATTGAACGCCACCCTGGAAAACGGCGAAACCGGCGTCATGCCCTTTACGTAGGTCAGCGCCAGCGCCCGCTGCGGCTGACTGAACTGCGTGCGTTGCGGGTCTTTGGCGAACTGGTTGACCACTTCGCCCTTGCCAGCGGCCAGCAGCACCAGATCATGGTTCAACGACAAGGTTTCCAGCTCGTCGATGCCCACATCGGCAATGACCAGCTCGCCGCCACGTTTGACGAACTCGTCCATCCATACCGGCATTTTCACCCGCTGATCCACTGACTGAGCGTAGCGATCCAGCCGCGCGGCCCAACTGAACAGTTGCTCGCCGGGCAGCTCCGGGTGCGGCACGGTCAGGCCGATACCCTCGACAGCCGGGCATTGCTGCTCCCAGAAGTTGAGCCCCAGATCACGTTCGGTCTGCAGCGAGGTGTTGAACATGCACTGGCTGGACATGACCTTGCCGTTGCGAATCTGCTCGCCCGTGCGGTTGGTGGTCAGGGTGACGTGATAGCCCTCGGCAAGTAGCCCGAGAGCGAGTTGCAGACCGGCCTGGCCGGCTCCGACGATTGCAATACGACGCATGATGGCATTCCTGTTGTTGTGAGTGGGTAGGCGTGTCACACCGGGGCCAAGCGTTATGAAAAGGCTGCGTGTCTACCGAAGCCATCACTGCGCCAGGCGCGGGATGGCAGACAGGTTCTGCTCGGGCCCCATCGCCGAATAGCCGCCGTCCACGGCATAGTCGGCACCGGTGACAAAGCTGGCTGCTGACGAGCACAGGAAAGTCACGACGTTGGCCACTTCAGCGGGCTCGCCGAGCCTGCCCAGCAGGTGATACGAAGCCGCCACCTGATCGGCTTTGGCGCGATCGCCACCACTGACCTCGGCGATTACCCGCGACCAGGTCCAGCCCGGTGATACCGAATTGACACGAATGCCGTCGGGGGCTAAGTCCATAGCCATGCTGCGGGTCAATTGTTTGATCGCCGCCTTGGAAACCGGGTACAGCCAGCGACCGGTCTGCGCGCAGCCCGCAGAAATGGAAGAGAAATTGACAATCGCACCGCCACTGGCCTTGAGATCGTCGTGTACGGCCTGAGCCAGAGCGATGGCCGAAACCAGATTGACGTTCAATGCTTGCAGCCAGTCTTCGCGGCAGGAAGCAAAGCCGTCATCCTGATAGGTACAGGCCAGGTTGATCAGCAGGTTTACCGAGCCCAACACCTGGCGCACCCCGGTCAGGGCTTCGCTGATCTCTTCATCCCTGGTGATATCAACGGGGAAAAATCGCGCCTGCTTGCCCAGCTGTTCGGCAGCGCGCTGACCGGCTTCGGCGTCAATGTCGAACAGCGCCACTCGCGCGCCAGCATCGATCAGTCCACGGGCCACGGCCATGCCGATCAGTGTTGCGCCGCCGCTGATCAAAGCGACCTTGCCGTGCAAGGCATCGGAGTTCAGAAATGTAGACATGGTTAATCCTCAGGCGCTTTGGTCGGCACTGTTCGCCCAGTTGGGCATCAGGCTGTTGGAAGGCAGGCTCTCATCAAGCAGTTTGCGGGCGGTTTCAACCCCGGCGACGGGCAGCCCGGACGGGTCGAGCAGACCGACCTGCACCAGCACGCTGGCCTGGTCCCAATAGATGTGCTCGTGACAAAGCCTGGGGCCTCGAAACTTCACCACGCCAAGCATCGGTATCTGCACCTTGCGCCCCGTGGGAGCGACGCCCGGCAGCATCCAGTCGATCTCGCTGTCGTGGGTAAAGGTCATGATGAATTCGTCGACGATCTGGGTAGCGCCCACCGTTCGGGAAATAGGCGTCAGCGCCATGTCCTGCGGGTTGCCGTGCACAAAATGGTGCTGATAGAAGCGGCTCAATTGCGCATGGCCGACACCGCCGGTCATGGTCGGAATGTGATTGACGTACGGTTCGGCAACCATGGTGGCCATGGTTGCGGGCACGTCACGGGTCTCGAACTCATGGCGAATGTGCTCTTCCCAGAGCGCTGACAGGTCGTATTCGGGGCCAAGCGTGCGGCGCAGTGCCGCCACAGTGCGTTCATGCGCCATCAGCGCGGCGGGCTTGTTGAAGTGGTGGCCGTTGGGACGGGCGAAGGCGTGATCGACGCCGGGATAAAGGTAGGTTTCCACGCCCGGCGTGTTCTGTGCGGCGGCAAATATCTCGGCACGGGCCTCTGTGGGGCAGAATTGATCCAGCTCGGCAGCGTGCAACACCAGACGGCGACCTTGCAGCCCTTCCAGCTCGGCCAGCGCCTTCTCTATGCCAACCCCGTAATAGCCAACTGCACACGCCACCTCGGGTAGGCGGCAGGCGGCCAGATACGCCAGCTTGCCGCCCAGGCAATAACCCACCACCCCTTGAGCACTGCCGGTGCATTCAGGCAGTTGGCGCAGGGCATGCAGGCTGGCGCGAATGTCATCGACACCGGCACGCTCGTCAAACGCCTGATAAAAACCGAACGCCTGCTGAAAATCCTCTTCGCTGTAACCCAGCTCGACGCCAGGCTTCTGCCGCCAGTACAGATCGGGCACCAGTACGCTGTAGCCTTCCTCGGCGAGGAAGTCGGCAACGTCGCGCATTGCCTGATTGACCCCGAATATTTCCTGGCAAAGCACCACTCCGGGGCCGCTTCCACCGATTGCAGTGGCCACGTAGGCCTGGAACTGTCTTCCATCGTGCGCATTGACGCTGACATAGCGACCGTTCATTTGCGAGTCTCCAACATCGTGTGAAGTTGGAGCCAATCTTGCGAGCCTTGAACGGGATCCACTATCCGCTGGCTGCGGGCCCTGTCCGGACGGCGCGGAAAGTTGCACAACGCTTTTTTTCTTTCGATACGCAATAAATCCGCATGCGTAGAACTGGCGTGGCGTTTGCTAAGTACTCGTCAGGACCACAAAAAAGTGGCCAAAAAGAAACAGCAGAGCGGCCGCAGTATCCAGAAACTGCGAGCGTTATCCGCAGTGTGAAAATGGCGGGTGACATAAAGACTCAAGCTGCCTTGAAACCGTGCACGAGTGAGAGTTGCCATGAATTCGGAATTGGGTGGGGCGCTTTTTGAAAACACGCCGCTGTTTACAGCGCAGAACCGTCTCTTTTTGCTGCATGACCGGGAACGCATTCGTGAACAGGTGGGCAAGGTATTCAAACCTCATGATCTGAAGGTGGCGACATCCACGCAGGAAGTCAGTGCTTCCATGCACCATGTGCATCTGGGCAAGCTGTCGTTGAGCCGGCTGGAGTACGGGGTGCCGGTGAGCATCGATCCGGGCCGACTGGAAAATTTCTTTCTGATTCAGATTCCAACGCGCGGCAGTGCCGAGATCCACTGTGACGGCGTGCGTTTTACGTCCTCGGCACAATGCGCCTCAATCATCTCGCCCGACACACCGGTTTCGATGCGCTGGGCCGCCGATGCTCCACAACTGGCCTTGCGTCTGGATCGGCAAGAGGTCGAAAAACATTGTGCCCAGCATCTGGGCCATGGTTTGAAAACCCCGCTGCGCTTCAAACCCGAACTGCTGCTGACCCATCCTAACGCGAGCTACTTTCTGCAGTTGCTCGGTGCACTGGCCGATGCACTGGCCTGCGACGGGCACCCCATCCATAACCCGCTGGTGCTCAAGCAGTTTGAAGCGACGCTGATCAATGCCCTTATCTACGGGCAGCCAAACACCCTGCAAAACCCGTTGAGCGCGCCGGAACCGGCCCGTCGGGTTTCGCCGTACTTTGTCAAACGCACCGAAGAGTTCATCCTCGCCCACGCTCATGAGCCGCTGTCCATCGAACAACTGGCCGAGCATGCGGGGGTCAGCGTGCGTACGCTATTTTCCGGGTTCCGGGAGTTTCGCAACATCAGTCCGATGGCGTTCCTGCGCAACGTACGCATGGAGCGCGTACACCTGGAATTGCGCAACCCCGGTACCGATTCGGTGACCGATATCGCAATGAAATGGGGGTTTGCGCACCTGGGGCGGTTCTCGCAGGAATATCGCAAGTACTACGGCGAGTTGCCCTCGGCAACCTTGCGCTTTCGTCAATGAGGATAGTTGAGGTTATCGTTCCTGACCCTCCAGCGTAGTAACGCTGTTCTGGACGCTCTGCATCCGATCTTTGAATGGGGTGCCAACGCACTTGCACTCACCCGCCCATGCTCCTAGGCTCTGCCGATATTCGAATCGGGAAGCACCATGGACACCTCTCTCAGCCGCCGCGAGCGGTTGCATATCGTTATTTTCGAGGCGAATACGCCTGCTGGCAGAACGTTTGACAAGATTGTGCTGGTCGCGATTCTGCTCAGCCTGCTGGTCACGGTCATCGACAGCATCGAGAGTATTCATCGCGATTACGCAATGCTGTTCGCCTGGATCGAATGGGGCTTTACGCTGCTGTTCGCGATCGAATACATCCTGCGCCTGTACTGCTCGCCCCGACCGCTGAAGTACGCGTTCAGTTTCTACGGGCTGGTCGACCTGCTGGCCATTGTGCCGGGGGTTCTGTCGATCTATTACAGCGACGCGCAATACCTGCTGATCGTGCGGATCATCCGTATGCTACGGATTTTCCGGGTGCTCAAGCTCGGCACTTACCTGCGCCAGGCCAACTATTTGCTTGCTGCGCTGCGCGGCAGCAAGCAGAAGATCATCGTGTTTCTGGTCACTGTTTCCACTCTGGTCACGGTGTTCGGCACGCTGATGTACGTGATCGAAGGCCCGGAGCACGGCTTCACCAGCATCCCCAAAGGCATTTACTGGGCTATCGTGACCCTGACCACTGTGGGCTTTGGCGATATCGTGCCGAAGACGCCGGTCGGGCAGATGCTCTCGTCGCTGGTGATGATCATCGGCTACTCGATCATCGCCGTGCCCACCGGTATATTCACCGCCGAACTGGCCAACGCCATGCGCGGCGAACAGTTGAAACACGATTGCCCGGTGTGCTCGAAGAACTTCCACGAACACGGCGCGGCGTTCTGCTCACGCTGCGGTAATCAATTGTTTGCAAAAGTAGAGTCCAAGGCATAAGCAAAGACCTTTTCAGTCTTTAAACAGCAGGCGCGATACTGATAGTGTCGCGGCATTACGCCATCAGGCTTTACACACAATTCTTCATCTCAAGGACCCTGCAGTGAATAAACTCTTCGCCGCCTCGCTACTGGCCGCTGGCCTGGCCTTTGCCAGCGCTGCCCAGGCAGCCCCGACGCTGCTCAACGTCTCCTACGACGTGATGCGTGATTTCTACAAGGACTACAACAGCGCCTTCCAGAAGCATTGGAAAGCCGAGAAAAATGAAGACGTGACCGTGCAGATGTCCTTTGGCGGTTCGAGCAAGCAGGCGCGCTCGGTCATCGACGGGCTGCCGGCTGACGTCATCACCATGAACATGGCGACCGATATCAACGCGCTGGCCGACAATGGCGAGCTGGTGCCGAAAGACTGGGTCAGCCGCCTGCCGAATAACAGTGCGCCGTTCACCTCGGCCACTGTTTTTATCGTGCGCAAGGGCAACCCGAAAGCCCTGAAAGACTGGCCGGACCTGATCAAGGATGGCGTGGAAGTCATCGTGCCTAACCCGAAAACCTCGGGCAACGGCCGCTACACGTACCTGTCGGCCTGGGGCTACACCCTGAAAAAAGGTGGCGATGAAGCGGCCGCGAAGAAATTCGTCGGTGAACTGTTCCGCCATGTGCCCGTGCTCGACACGGGCGGTCGAGGCGCGACCACAACGTTCATGACTAACCAGATCGGCGACGTGCTGGTGACCTTCGAAAACGAAGCGGAAATGATCGCTCGTGAATTCGGTCGCGACCAGTTTGAAGTGGTCTACCCGTCCGTGTCGGCAGAAGCCGAGCCGCCAGTGAGTGTGGTCGACAAGGTCGTGGACAAGAAAAAATCCCGCGCCTTGGCCGAAGATTACCTGAAATACCTGTGGTCACCGGAAGGTCAGGAAATCGCGGCGAAAAACTACCTGCGCCCACGTGATCCGCAGGTCTTGGCCAAATACACCGACCGCTTCCCGAAAGTGGACTTCCTGTCGGTCGAGAAAACCTTCGGTGACTGGCGCACAGTGCAGAAGACCCACTTCATTGACGGTGGTGTGTTCGACCAGATCTATCCGGGCAAATAAGTCCCCCGAAACGCAAAACGGCGACCCATCAGGTCGCCGTTTTCATTTGCAGGCTTGAATCAGTTACTGAACTGCTTACCCAGCCCGGCCGGAACGCCGCTGGCGTCGGTCGCCTGCCACGGACCGTTAGGGTTGGTTGCCCAGCTCCAGCCGTTGTTCCACTGATAGTAAGTACGCTGGCGATAGAAGGTGTTGGGCTGATCGTCCATCACGTACACCCCCAGGCGCGGGTCCCAATGGCTGCCACCGCCCGGTGGCGGGGCGAAACTGGCCGAGGTCTTCGGCGCTGCGGCTGGCGCTTTGGCAGGCTCGGCAGGCGCCGTGTTCGGGCGCGGTGCGCCGGGTTGCTGGCCGCCCGGCAGGTTAAGGATCGGATCCTGGCTGTGAGGCGGTGCCGGATGCTGGACAGCACAGGCACTCAGGCCAACGACCAGCCCCAACAAGGTGATGCGTGCGGTACGGTACATAAGCGATTTCTCTAGTTATCCGGACTGTCGATGATCAACGCCTGCTGCGCCTGAGTATCGCTGGCCAGCGGCTGACTGCGGCCAACCCACTCACCGGTGGTTGGCTGCCCTGCGCGAGACACTCGCGCAACCAGTTGGACTTGCGCAAAGTTCGACAGGTTCAGTTGCGGCATCATTGCATCGGCATCACTCAGTTCAACCTCGGCAGGCAGGTCCGCCACCGTGATGCGTTTGACCGCCAGTGGCGCGGCCGGGCCGTTGATTGCACGGGCGAAGATGAACACGCTGTCACCCGGTTGAACATTACCCTTGAGCGAGGCAGCCAGCGTGACACGCACCTTGAGCGCCCTGGCCTTGACCGGCGCGGCCTGCCCGGCAAGGTTTTCTCTGGCGCGGGCTATGCCGCCTTCCAGCGCCGAGCGCGAAGCGTCCTGCGCGGGCAACGCCGCCAGCAGGCGGGTCCAGTAATCCACGGCTGCCTGATAACGCTGTGTTTCGAACGCGGCAATCCCCAGCAGGCCGAGGCTGGTGACTTCGTTGGGGTCGGCCTGCAGCGCTTCGTCGGTCAGCGCCTGCACCTGTGCGGTGAAGTGTTTGTCGCTGGCGAAATACAACGCCTGTGCCCACTGCCCGAGCAACTCTGGCGATCTTCCGGCCAGTGCCACCGAGCGCTCGAACATCTGCGCGGCGTCACCGGGGCGGTTCTGCGCCATGTAGCTGCGCGCCAGAAAATACAGGTTTTCGGCTGAATCCGGCTGAGCCTGCACGCTGCGCTCCAGGCGCTGGGTCAGGTCTGCCAGCGAGGTTGGTGGTCGAGCGAATTCGCGGCTCAGTTCAACCCGGTCACTGGCACCCAGTTGCAGATAACCCGCCAGCCCCAATACAGGGACCAGCACCGCAGCCAGCACCAGCGAGGGCTTGCCCAGACGCGATGTGCGGGCAGGCTCTGCGCCTTCAGTGTCGGCGAGCAGCTTGCGCGCAGCTTCGGCACGAGCGCCTTGCAATTGCGTCACCGACAACACGCCCTGCTCTTGCTGAACCTGCAACTCGCTAAGCCGCTCCTGATACAACGCCACGTTCAGGGCTGTGCGATCTTCTTCACGTTGCGCACGATGGCCGCGCAGCACCGGTATCAGCAGAAACCCCAGCGCCACGAGCAAGAGAAGCCCGGTCGCGATCCAGAAATCGGTCATGGGCGGTGGTCATCCAGCAAAGCGGCGAGGCGTTGTCGCTCATCCTCGGAAAGCACATCGGCCTGTTCGGAGTTCGCCTTGCGACGCCGCCCGACGATGAAACAGATCACCACCAGACCGCCGATCAGCAGACCGGCCGGGCCGAACCAGAGCAACCAGGTGCGCGCATTGAGGCTGGGTTTGTAACGAACGAAGTCACCGTAGCGATCAACGATGAAGTCGATGATCTGCTGATTGCTCTGCCCTTCACCCAGCATGCGGTAGATTTCCTTGCGCAAGTCAGCGGCAATAGGCGCGTTGGAATCGGCGATGTCCTGATTCTGGCATTTGGGGCAGCGCAGTTCCTTGGTCAGTTCGCTGTAGCGTGCACGCTCGGCCTCGTCGCGAAAAGTGTAGGCGTCGATGGCAGCGTGGGCGATGCCTGAGCACAGCACGCTGAGCAGGACAATCATCAGGCAGCGCTTCATGGCTGCGCCTCATCAACCAATTGCTGGTAACGGGCAGCGAGCTTTTCTCGCCACACAGCCTCATCGATGACCCCGACATGCTTGTAACGAATAATGCCCTGACGGTCGATCAGGAAGGTCTCCGGCGCACCGTACACGCCCAGGTTCAGCCCCAGCGAGCCGTCGTCGTCACGGATATTCAGCTGATAAGGATCGTGAAATTCCTTGAGCCATTTCAGCGCGTCGGCGTTGACGTCCTTGTAGTTAACGCCGTAGATCAGCACGCCCTGCTGCGCCAGCCGGGTCAGCACAGGATGCTCCACCCGACAGGCCACGCACCAGGTGCCCCAGACGTTGACCAGTGCGGGTTTGCCCAGCAGGTCGGCGCGGGTCAATACGCGGCTGCTTTGAACTTCGGGCAGCGAAAACTGCGGAAACGGCTTGCCGATCAGCGCCGACGGCAGCTCGGCGGGGTCCAGATACAAACCGCGATACAGGAACGCCGCCACGCCGAGAAACAACGCCAGTGGAAGGAGCATGACCCAGCGTTTCACAGTGCAGCTCCCGACATGCCCAATGCCTCGCGCACCTTGCTTTTGACCCGCGTGCGATAACGACGGTCAAACGCCGCCAGCACACCACCCAGACCGGTCAGCAGACCGCCGAGCCAGATCCAGCGCACAAACGGTTTGACGTGAACCCGTACGGCCCAGGCGCCATTGCCCAGCGGTTCACCCAATGCTACGTAAAGATCACGGCTGAAACCGGCATCAATGCCTGCTTCGGTCATCATTGACTGTTGCACGCTGTACAGACGTTTTTCCGGGTGCAGCTCGGTGAGCTGAAGCCCGTTGCGCAAGACGCGAACGGTGCCGCGATCGGAGGTGAAGTTCGGCCCTTCATAATGCTTCGCGCCCTCGAATACAAAGACGTAACCGCCCAGCTCAGTGGACTCGCCAGGGGCCATGCGCAAATCGCGCTCGGCGCTGTTCTGGCTGGACAACACCACGCCCAGCGCGCACACCACGATACCAAGGTGCGCCAACTGCATGCCCCAATAACTGCGGGTCAGGCCAAGCGCGCCGCGAAGCAGGCCCTTGTGACGGGTCTTGTCGAGCAAGTCGCGGACCCCGGCCAGCAGCACCCAGGCGGCGAGCATGAAGGTGGCCAGCACCGCCCACTGAAAATCGCCCATGAGCAGGGCGGCGATCACCGCCAGCACGGCGCTGCCGACCAGTACCGGGGCGAGCATGCCCAGCAGCCATTTCAGCGGTGTGTCCTTCCAGCGCACCAGCACGCCGACCGCCATGACCACCAGCAACAGCCCCATCAACGGTACGAACAGCGCATTGAAATACGGCGGGCCGACCGACATCTTGGCTCCGCTCATGGCATCGATCACCAGCGGATAAAGGGTGCCCAGCAGGATCATCGACGCAGCAGTCACCAGTAACAGGTTATTGCCAAGCAACAGGGTTTCCCGCGACCACAGGCCGAAGCCGACATGGCTTTTGACCACCGGCGCACGAATCGCAAACAGGGTCAGCGAGCCGCCCACCACGACCAGCAGGAACATCAGAATGAACACGCCGCGTGCCGGGTCCGAGGCAAAGGCGTGCACCGAAGTCAGCACCCCGGAACGCACCAGGAACGTGCCCAGCAGGCTCAGGGAAAAAGCGGCAATCGCCAGCAATACCGTCCAGCTCTTGAACACGCCACGTTTTTCCGTGACCGCCAGCGAGTGAATCAGCGCAGTGCCCACCAGCCAGGGCATGAACGAGGCATTTTCCACCGGGTCCCAGAACCACCAGCCGCCCCAGCCCAGTTCGTAATAAGCCCACCATGAGCCAAGGCTGATCCCGATACCGAGAAAGGCCCAGGCCACCAGCGTCCATGGCCGCGACCAGCGCGCCCAGGCGGCGTCGAGTCGGCCGCCAAGCAAGGCGGCGATGGCGAAGGCAAAGGCCACGGAAAAACCGACATAGCCCATGTAGAGCATCGGCGGATGCACGATCAGGCCTATATCCTGCAACAGGGGGTTGAGATCGCGTCCGTTGGCAGGCATTTGCGGCAGAAGACGGGCGAACGGGTTGGAGGTGAGGATCAGAAACAACAGAAAGCCCAGGCTGATCATGCCCATCACGGCGAGCACCCGCGCCAGCATTACCTGAGGCAATTGCCGGGAAAACACCGAAACAGCGAAGGTCCAGCCGCCGAGAATCAGCGCCCAGAGCAGCAACGAGCCTTCATGCGCGCCCCACACGGCGCTGAATTTGTAATACCAGGGCAGCGCCGTATTGGAATTCTGCGCCACATAGGTAACGGAAAAGTCGTCGGTCATGAACGCGTAGGTCAGGCAACCGAAGGCAAAGATCAGAAAACTGAACTGGCCCCACGCCGCCGGACGCGCCAGGCTCATCCACAGGCGGTCGCCGCGCCATGCACCGATCAGCGGAATAATGGCCTGCACCAGCGCAAAGCCGAGTGCCAGAATCATCGCGAGATGGCCGAGTTCGGGAATCATCGATCAGCCCTGTTTCGCAGGTGTGGAAGAGCCGCCCGGTACCGCCTGGCCGCTGTCGCGCAGCGCCTTGGTGACTTCGGGCGGCATGTACTTCTCGTCATGTTTGGCCAGCACCTCATCGGCCACCACCACACCCTGCGCATTGAGCTTGCCTAACGCGACAATGCCCTGCCCTTCGCGGAACAGATCGGGAAGAATGCCGCGATAGGTGATGGTCACCGACTTGTTGAAATCGGTGACCACAAAACGCACATCCAGCGAGTCCGCCGAACGCTGCAATGAGCCCTTTTCCACCATGCCGCCAGCACGAATGCGCGTGTCCAGCGGTGCTTCGCCGTTGGCGATCTGGCTTGGGGTGTAGAACAGATTGATGTTTTCCTTCAGCGCACCGAGCGCCAGGGTCAGGGCCAGCCCGACGCCAGCCAGCAGGGCGGCAATGATCAACAGACGTTTTTTGCGCAACGGGTTCACCAACGATTCTCCCGTTTCAGGCGACGCGCCTGTTGTTTCAGGAACCGCTGGCGCGCCACCAGCGGCATTGCCACGTTGATCAGCAACACCAACAGGCACAGACCGTAGGCCGACCAGACAAACAGCCCGTGGCGGCCCATGGCGAGAAAGTCGCTGAATGACGCGAAGTTCAAGACCTGCCCTCCGACGGTTCTGGCGTTTGCCCCAGGCTCCGCAGAACCTCGGCCTTGACCCACTGGGTGCGCGACTCGCGACGCAGCACTTCAAGGCGCATACGCAGCAGCAATACGACGCCGAAGAAGCAGTAGAAACCCAACACCGTGAACAACAACGGCAGCCACATTTCGGCAGGCATGGCCGGTTTTTCCGTAAGGCTGAACGTCGCGCCCTGGTGCAGGGTATTCCACCACTCGACCGAATATTTGATGATCGGGATATTCACCACGCCGACGATGGCCAGCAGTGCACAGGCCTTGGCAGCGCTGGCGCGGTTGCTGATGGCATTGCCCAACGCGATCAGGCCGAAATACAGGAACAGCAGAATCAGCATTGAGGTCAGGCGCGCGTCCCAGACCCACCACGCGCCCCAGGTCGGCTTGCCCCAGATCGCGCCGGTCGCCAGTGCCAGCGCGGTCATCCACGCGCCAATGGGTGCAGCGCATTGCAGCGCGACATCGGCCAGTTTGATTTTCCAGACCAGCCCGACCACGCCGCACAGGGCCAGCATGACGTAGCAGGACTGGGCCAGCATGGCGGCAGGCACATGGATATAAATGATCCGGAAGCTGTTGCCCTGCTGGTAATCCGGCGGCGCAAACGCCAGCCCCCAGATGATGCCGATGCCGAGCAGCAGTGCAGCGGCCACACTCAGCCACGGCAGCAGACGTGCGCTGATGCGGTAAAACCCTTTTGGTGAGCCGAGTGTGTGCAGCCAGGCCCAACCGATGCTGCTTTTCATGGCGTTGCTTTTCATCAGGTGTATCCAGGGTGTTGACCGGCATCGAATTCTCGATCCCGGAACCTCAATTTATTCACCGACGCTGATTTTCAGGCCAGCGGCTATCGCAAAGGGGGTCAGAGTGATCGCCAGCACGCTCAGGCAGCCCAGCCACAGCAGATAGCCAGTCGCTGGCATGCCTTGCAGCGCGGCTTGCAACGCACCGCTGCCCAGAATCAATACCGGGATGTACAGCGGCAGAATCAACAACGCCAGCAACAGGCCGCCGCGCTTCAAACCCACGGTCAGCGCCGCACCGACTGCACCCAGCAGGCTGAGCACTGGCGTGCCCAATAGCAGCGACACCATCAACACCGGCAGGCACCGCACCGGCAGCCCCAGCATAAGCGCCAGCAAGGGCGACAACAATACCAGTGCCAGCCCGGAAAAAACCCAGTGTGCCAGCACTTTGCTCAAGACCAGAAGGGCCAGCGGGTGCGGCGAAAGAACCCACTGTCCCAGCGAGCCATCCTCGAAATCACTGCGAAACAGCCCGTCCAGCGACAGCAACACGGCCAGCAGTGCCGCGACCCAGACCAGCCCCGGTGACAAGGCTTGCAACAATTGCGTCTGCGGCCCCAGCGCCAGCGGGAACAAGGCGACCACAATCGCAAAGAACACCAGCGGGTTGGCAAGCTCTGCCGGACGCCTGGCCAGCAGGCGAAACTCACGGGCGATCAGCAGGGCAAAGACATTGTTCATGCTGACCACTGCCCCAGATCGATGTCCCGATAGCCCGCAGGCAGGCGGCTCAGGGTGTGATGAGTGGTCATGACGATCATGCCGCCCTTTTCACAGTGCCCGGCAAGATGGTGTTCCAGTTGGGCAATGCCCTGGCGGTCCAGCGCGGTGAACGGTTCATCGAGCAGCCAGAGTGGCGGGCCTGGCAGATACAGACGCGCCAGCGCGACGCGACGCTGCTGCCCGGCCGACAAGGTGTGACACGGCACATCTTCGAAACCTGCCAGCCCGACCGCGTCAAGCGCATTGAAAATGGCATCGGCATCGGCATCGGCAGGATGATGAAGCGCACAGAGCCAGGAAAGATTCTCCAGCGGTGTCAGCAGGTCCTTGAGCGCCGACGCATGGCCAACCCACAACAGATTGAGCCCCGGCGCTGTCGGCTGGCGGCCCGCTGGCTGGCCGTTGAGCAGCACGTGCCCGGCCGTGGGTTGCATCAGCCCGCACAACAGGCGCAGCAGGCTGGTCTTGCCACTGCCATTGGGGCCGCTGACCTGCAGCATGTCCCCCGTGCGCACCTGCAGATCAAGGTTTTCGAAAAGCATCCGCCCGTCCCGCTCACACGTCAGGGCCGTCGCTTGCAAAAATGGGGGGGCTGGGATCATCGGGCGTTTCCAGTGCTGGAGCATCGCGAAATGTACCAAAACAGACACATACGCAGTAAAAGGCGGTTCAAGTCGGGGGTGATATGGCCGTTACATGAAGAGAAGTTAATGGCGGCCGGTCCGGTTTTGGCCGGTATTATACATGCGAGTCCTGTTATCAAAGGGGCAATTTCCTCAGGTCGATATTTCAATGACAGGCGACATCACCAGCGTCCCGGCGACAATCCCTACCACAACCCTGCTGCGCGCCGGCATCTCCCCTGCGCAGGTGCTGACCCTGCTGCAATCGGCGGATAATCTGATCCCCGAAGGCGAAACCGTCGACGCCGAAGTGCTGACCCTCAAGCAGGTCAACCAGAACTTCCAGTTGCTGCTGCGGCTGGTACTCGCCAATGGCAGCCTGACCAACCTGCAGGTCACCAGCAGCGTACCGTTCACGCCCGGCAGCCTGTTGCAGGTGGCGCAAGCCTCGCCCAACGAGCTGACACTGACGCTGCAACAGATCAACAGCGCACTGAAAAACTCGATGACCAGCATCGATACGCAACAATTGCCGGTCGGCACGCTGTTGCAGGGCAAGGTCATGACCAGCCAGGTGATCGCGCAGGCAGTCAATCAACTGGCCACGCAAAACCCGGGTGCCGCAACGCCCACCTATCGCTCCATCGTGATGCTGCTCAATACTGCACTGGCGGGCTCCAGCCTGACCATCGAAAGCCCGCAGCCGCTGACGGTCGGCAGCCTGCTGAGCGCGCAGGTACAAGGCAACCAGGCGCTGAACTTCGTCGCCCTGCCCGGTCGTTTCGATCAACTGGCCGTGGCGCAGCAACTGGCTGCTCAGCAAAACCGCCAGGGCTCGCTGGATAACCTGATCAACGCCCTGCAAAACCTGCAGTCAGCCAATACAACCAGTGCCAGCCCTGCCAGCAACTCTGGGATCAGCGCCCCGCTGCAAGCCGCCATCAGCCAGTTGCTGGACGATCTGCCCGACATAGAGCAGATGAGCACACCGAAAGGCGTCGCCCAGGCCCTCAATGCCAGCGGCGTGTTTCTGGAAGCGAAGCTGCTTGCCGGGCTCAATCCGGCTCAGGTTCCGGACATGAAAGCCAACCTGATGCGCCTGATTGCACAGATTCTGCCGGGGTTGCCGGACAACACCACTTACAGCGCCGCCGCTGCTTCCAACACCCTGGCGCGGGCCATGCCCAATGCGATTCGCAATGCCCTGGGCACCCTTGGGCTGGTTGCCGCACGCACCCAGCCGAGCATCTTTCCGTTGCCGTCGCGCAATGTTAGCGGTGGCGAAAAAGAGGACGACCTGGAGATTCTGCTCAAGCTGGCTGCGGCGGCTGTTTCGCGCCTGCAAAGCCACCAGTTGGGCGGTCTGGAGCAGACCCGCACCAATGCCGACGGCACGCAGGTGACCACCTGGCAACTGGAAGTGCCGATGCGTAACGCGCATGACATCGTGCCCTTGCAGGTCAAGGTGCAGCGTGAAGACAAGCCGGATCAGGAAGCTGCCGAAGACCGCGACGATGTCGAGATCAAGGAAACCCGGGAAAAGCTCTGGAAAGTCGATCTGGCATTCGACCTTGAGCCGTTGGGGCCGCTGCAGGTGCATGCGCAGTTGTTGCGCGGCACGCTGTCCAGTCAGCTATGGGCCGAGCGGCCCGACAGTGCGGCCTTGATCGAACATGAACTGGGATATTTGCGCGAGCGGCTGATTGCCTGCGGCCTGGCAGTGGGCGAACTGGCCTGCAGCCACGGCGCACCGCCCAGCGGCCCGCGCACCGCCCTTGAACAACGCTGGATTGACGAGAACGCCTGATGTCCCTACCCGATCATGTCCCGCGCCAGGCTATTGCCCTGAGCTACGACGGCCAACAGGCCCCGACGCTCAGCGCCAAGGGCGACGACCAGCTGGCCGAGGCCATTCTGGCCATTGCCCGTGAATATGAAGTGCCGATCTACGAGAACGCCGAACTGGTCAAACTGCTGGCACGCATGGAACTGGGCGACAGCATCCCCGAGCCGCTCTACCGCACGATTGCCGAAATCATCGCGTTTGCCTGGCACCTGAAAGGCAAGTTTCCGGTGGGTCAGGACCCGGATGCGCCGCCGGTGGAGCGGGATATTACGCCGCGTCGATAAACGCGCAGGCACCATCGCGAAATAGTCTTGCAGTTGGTCTGCCAGAGGCATTGTTGAACGTCTGAACATCTAATCTTCGTGGTTACTGAAATCAAGAGTACTCAGTCGGAGGATTAATGATGAATCGTCATACAGCGCCGGTGTCGGCAGAACTCAATTACGGGAGCACCCAGGATGGCCTGATATCCATGATCCCGGTGCGCAGAGACCTGAAGTTTGACCTGCCGGCGGATCGCATTACCGACTGGCACAACCACTGCGTTCAGACAACGGTATTGCTCAATACTATGTCCATCGTAACGCCGCTGACGGAGCGCTACATCATCGAGAGCCTGCGCGAATATCGCGAGAGTATCGAAGATCCGGAGCTGATCGAGAAAATCGACGGTCTGGTGGCGCAAGAGGCCATCCACAGCCGTGAGCACCGACGCTACAACGCCTTGATTGAGGCAGCCGGGCTGCCCGTCGACCAAATCATCCGGGGATGGCAGACCTTGTACGGTATCACCCAAAAGCGCTGGGTTGCCCGATGGTTCAGGTTGGCGACGGTCATGATGCTCGAACATCACACCGCTGCCGCCTCGTCAAAACTGTTGAAAATGCCATCCATTCTGCAGAGCAGCGTCGAAGGCTATCGAGACATGCTGACTTGGCATTCACTCGAGGAGCTCGAACACAAGTCGGTGTCCTTTGAGGTCTGGCAGCAGGTGATCACGCCAGGATGGCGGCAGTACGTGTACCGCACACTGACCACATTGGTTATAAGTCCACCCTTCTGGAGTGCCTTTTATATCTCACTGCTGCGGGTACTCTGTGCAAGCAGGCGGTCGGACAAAGCGCTGTCCGGCTACTGGCAGTTGTTCAAGATGATGTTTGGCGTCAGAGGCTTGATCTCCTCCAACGCCTGGGTATGGATTCAGTACCTGCTGCCAGGCTATCACCCTTGGAAGGACGACAACAGCGCTGCCCTGGCATCCGCCATGAGAAAGCTGGTCAGACGCCAGACCTCACCTTGAAGGAGGCTGTCGGCACGGTCACAACGCAATCGGCTTGCGCCCTGCAAACGAGTGCGCCAGGGTGCCGCCGTCGACCAGATCCAGCTCGCCACCCAATGGCACACCGTGAGCAATGCGCGACGCCACCAGGCCTTTTTCGTGGAGCAACTGGGCGATGTAATGCGCCGTCGCTTCGCCTTCCACCGTCGGGTTGGTGGCGAGGATCACCTCAGTGAAGGTGCCCTGCTGGCTGATACGCTCCATCAGTTGCGGAATGCCGATGGCTTCCGGTCCCAGGCCGTCGAGTGGCGACAGATGGCCCTTGAGCACAAAGTAGCGACCGCGATAACCAGTCTGCTCCACCGCGTAGACATCCGTCGGCCCTTCCACCACACACAGCAGCGTGTCATCACGGCGCGGGTCGGCGCATTGCGGGCAGAGCTCCTCTTCGGTGAGGGTGCGGCATGAGCGGCAATGACCAACGCCATCCATCGCCTGCCCCAAGGCCAGCGCCAGCCGTGAGCCGCCGCTGCGGTCGCGCTCCAGCAGCTGCAACGCCATGCGTTGAGCGGTTTTCTGACCGACGCCCGGCAGCACGCGGAAGGCATCGATCAACTGGCGAATCAGGGGGCTGAAGCTCATGGAGAAAAATCCGACAAAAACACAAGACGCGGTTTATACCCGCGCGTTGCTGTGAGCGTCAATTGAGGTGTTCGATACTGCGACCAACAGCGCCTACGTGATTAATGTGATCAGCTCTTCAGCGCCGTCTCCAGAAACTCCGTCAGTGCCTGCACCCTGGCGCTGCGGTGCTTGCGCACGGGCACCAGCAGGTTGATCGGAGCGCTGGCCAGTTGCCAATCGGCCAGCACCCTCACCAGCCTGCCGCTGGCAATGGCGTCGCTGACGTCCCACTGCGAGCGCAAGACGATGCCCAGCCCCTGCTCGGCCCAGCGCCGGGCAACCGAGCCGTCGTTGCTGAGCAGCGCAGGCTCGATGCGCAGGGTCTTTTTCGCCTGGCCCTTGCTCAGGTGCCAGAGGGTCACGTCTTCATCGTTTTCGCGAATGCAGATGCAGCGATGACAAGCCAGCTCGTCAGGCGTCGAAGGCGCGCCGTGCTGCTCCAGATAAGCCGGGCTGGCGCACAGCCAGCGATGGTTGTGCGCCAGAGGTCTGGCGATCCACAGACTGTCATTGAGGCTGCCGATATGAATCACTGCGTCGCTGTCATGCCGATCAGGCCACGGCGTTTCGCGCAGGTCCAGGTGCAGGCACAACTGCGGATGCAGTTTGGCAAAGCGCGCCAGCAAAGGCGCAATGCGCTGGCGACCGTAACCAAACGGCGCTGCCAGACGCAGGGTGCCGACCAGTCGCTCATCGTGCTGCTTGAACGATTCCGGAAGCGCTTCAAGCTGTTCCAGCAGGTGCGCGCTTTCCTGTGCGAAACGTTCGCCATCGGCCGTCAGGCTCAAGCGCCTGGCGTCACGATTGGCCAGGGTAATGCCCAGTTGCGTCTCCAGCTTGCGCAAGCGCATCGACAACGCGGGCGGCGAGACATTCAGGACTCTGGCAGCAGCACTGAGGGATTCGCAGCGCGACAGGGTCACGGCCAGACGCAGGTCTTCAATAGCGATCATTCAGCTCAGCTTAAGGATTGATGACAAAGCATTGAACCACAGCTTCATCACGCATGAGTAGAGTGACAGCCGTACCCAGTCACGCGAGCTCTGCCATGTCTGCCCTCTTGTCTTCTCTCGATACGCCTGTCGCGTTGCTTGATGTGCCGCGTATGCAGCGCAATATCCAGCGCATGCAACACCGCATGAATGAACTGGGTGTGCGTTTGCGTCCGCACGTGAAGACCAGCAAATGCCTGCCGGTGATTCAGGCGCAGATAGCTGCAGGTGCCAGCGGCGTGACGGTCTCGACCCTGAAGGAGGCCGAACACTGCTTTGCCGAGGGCATCAACGACGTGTTCTACGCCGTCGCCATCGCACCTGGCAAACTGGACCAGGCACTCAAACTGCGGCGCAACGGTTGCCGCCTGAGCATCCTGACCGACAGCGTGGTCGCTGCCCAGGCGATTGTCGCCTTCGGCCAGCGACATGATGAGAACTTTGATGTGTGGATCGAAATCGATTGCGACGGCCATCGTTCCGGGCTGACCGTCGACGACCCTTCGCTCTTCGACGTCGCGAGAACGCTGATCGAGGGCGGCATGCACCTGCGAGGGGTCATGACCCATGCCGGGTCCAGTTACGACCTCGACACCCCCGAAGCGCTGCAAGCCCTCGCCGAGCAGGAGCGCAGGCTTTGCGTCAGCGCCGCCGAGCGCATTCGGCAAGCGGGGCTGCCCTGCGCGGAAGTCAGCATCGGCTCGACGCCTACCGCGCTGTCGGCGCAGAGCCTGCAAGGCGTGACCGAAGTACGTGCCGGGGTCTATGTATTCTTCGATCTGGTGATGCACAACATCGGCGTGTGCCGCGCCGACGAACTGGCCCTGAGTGTGCTGACCACGGTCATCGGCCATCAGCAGGACAAGGGCTGGATCATCGTTGACGCAGGCTGGATGGCCATGAGCCGGGATCGCGGCACCCAGCGCCAGTGTGAGGATTTCGGCTACGGCCAGGTGTGCAGCGAAACCGGCGAGTGGATCGACGGCGCGCGGGTGACGGGTGCCAATCAGGAGCATGGCATCATCACGCTCGCCACCGGCAGCCAGGCAGACATTACTGCGCGCTTCCCCATCGGCAGCCGGCTGCGCATTCTGCCCAACCACGCCTGTGCTACCGGTGCGCAGTTCCCGGACTACCACGCCTGCGATGCCGAAGGCGCAATTCACACCTGGAGTCGCTTGCATGGCTGGTGATATCGAACTGATTCGCACACCCCTGGCCGCCGCGCCAGGCGGGCATTATTCCCAGGCAGTGTTGCATGAAGGCACGCTGCATGTTTCCGGGCAACTGCCGGTGCGCGCTGACGGCAGCCACAGCGTCGACGAGCCATTCGAGGTGCAGGCCGTTATTGCGCTGGACAACCTGGCTGCCATTCTTGAGGCAGCAGGATGCACGACCGATGACCTGCTGAAAGTGACCATTTACATCGCAGGCATCCAGCACTGGCCGGCCTTCGACCGCATTTATGCAGGCTATCTGGGCGACCATCGCCCGGCCCGCGCCGTGGTGCCGGTTCCAGAATTGCACCACGGCTACCTGATCGAGATCGAAGCCCTGGCGCGCACCGTACGATGAACACTATCGGGAGCACCTCATGACCCCGCAAAAAAGCGACGTTCTGATTATCGGCGGCGGCTTCATGGGCTCGTCATCAGCGTTTTTCCTGCGCCAGCACGGGCGCTCGGTAACTCTGCTGGAACGCGACCAGATCGGCCAGTACGCCAGCGGCGTCAACTTCGGCAACGTGCGCCGCCAGGGCCGCTTTCTCGGCCAGCTGGAACTCTCCAATCGCTCCTGGGCGCTGTGGAAACGCCTGCCCGAACTGATCGGCGAAGACCTGGAGTTCATTCCAAGCGGCCATATGCGCGTGTGTTATCGCGAAGACGAAATCGCTGAACTGGAGGCCTATGCCGCCGCACCCGAAGCCCGCGAGCTGGATTTGCAGGTGATCAGGGGCAAGACGCTGCATGAGCGCTTCCCGTTTCTCGGCCCGGAGGTCAAAGGCGGCTCTTATGCGCCCCACGACGGGCACGCCAACCCGCGCCTGGCCGCACCCGCCTTCGCCCGTGCGGCGATTCGCGCCGGGGCAAGAATCGAAGAGCGCACCGAGGTGGCAGAGGTGCAGAAGGTCGGCGGCGAGTTTCACGTCAGCACCACCGACGGCCAGTTGTTCGTCGCCGAGCAATTGCTGATCACCGCCGGGGCCTGGGCGGCCAAGCTGGCCGAGCAGTTCGGCGAGCCGGTTCCGCTGGAGCCCAACGGGCCGCAAATGTCAGTGACCGAACCGGTTCCCTACGCCCTGCCGACGGTGCTCGGAGTGTTCACCAAAATCAAGGAAGAAGTGATCTATTTCCGCCAGATACCGCGCGGCAACATCATCATCGGCGGTGGTAATCGCAACAAACCGGACATGCTCAATCGCCGCGCCTACTTCAAGCCGGAAAGCCTGATCAACCAGATGAAGCAGATGAAACGCCTGTTACCCGGCGCAGAGAAGCTGAACATCATCCGTGTCTGGAGCGGCATCGAGAGCTATACGCCGGATTCTCTGCCGATCATGGGCCGCAGTGGCAAGGTGGACGGCCTGTTCTACGCGTTTGGCTTCTGCGGCCACGGCTTTCAGCTCGGCCCCGGCGTCGGCGATGTCATGGCCGAGCTGATCAGCACCGGCAGTACGCGCACCTTGATCAGCCCGTTCGATATTCGCCGCTTCACTGACCCGACGGCCATCGAGATGCCGTTCACGTCCAGCCTGATGAGCACAGGCAAGCTCATATGAGCCGAAACGACCCACTTCACCCTTGCAACGGAGGCTCCATGCACGCGACCCCAGATACCCTCTATCGATATCGCCCGGTGACTGAGGCGGACATTCCTGCGGCCCATGCCCTCTCGGTACACCTCAAATGGCCGCACCGCGAAGAAGACTGGGCCATGGTGCAACGCACCTCCGAGGGTTTTGTCGCCGAACGTGACGGCCAACTGGTGGGCGTGGCATTCACCTGCCACCAGGGCGACTGGTCATCCATAGGTCTGGTGATTGTCAGCGATGAACATCAGGGCAAAGGCATCGGTCGCCGCCTGATGCATCTGTGCCTTGACGCAACCGCACCGCGCACACCGATCCTCAATGCCACGGAACTGGGCGCGCCGTTGTACCGGAGCCTTGGCTTTGTCGATTTTGCGCGGATCCAGCAGCATCAGGGCATTGCTGACCTGTCAGGGCTGGCGACACCGAGCGATGGTCTGCCGGTTCGGACGCTATGTCCGGCCGACCATGCCGAACTGATCAGGCTGGCCAACACGGGCAGCGGTCTGGATCGCACCGTCGTGCTGAATGACCTGTTGTCGCGCGATGCAGAAGAGGTGGTGGGCATCGACCATGAGGGGCGCCTGACAGGCATCGCCCTGCTGCGTCGCTTCGGCAGCGGGCATATCATCGGCCCGCTGGTGGCCCGTGACGTGGGGCAGGCACGGCAGTTGATTGCCCATCTGCTGCAACGGATACCCGGCATGTTCGTGCGCTTCGACATTCTGGCTGATTGCGGCCTGGCGCCGTGGCTCGAAAGCCTGGGCCTGCCGTGTGTCGACAGGGCACCGCGCATGGTGCTCGGAACGCCGCCGCCATCGAGCAAGAACGTGCAGCAGTTTGCACTGGTGACCCAGGCCATAGGCTGAAATCAGCGCGGATAAAGCCCCGGAACAGGTCCGCAATGTTAGCGGGTCGCATACAGCAGATTATTCTTTGCAGACCGGCAGATCGGCGCTTTTTATCCAGACCGCTTTGTTAGCTTATAGGCATATAACGGCCTGATATCAAACGGCCTGACCTCGCCCATTATCGCTCCAGGGAGCTCGCTGGATGACCTCACAGTCCTTGAACAGCCGTCGCGTTGATCCAGACACCGCGCAGAAATTCTATATTGATGGTCGCTGGTCGGCGCCGCTCAACCCGGCCAGTATTGCGGTGATCAACCCGGCGACCGAAGAAGTGGTGGCGCACGTTGCCAGTGGCTCGGCCGCCGACGTCGACCGCGCGGTTGCAGCGGCGCGGGCAGCCTTTGCGGGCTGGTCCGGCACCTCGGCGCCCGCCCGGGCCGAGATAATCGGGCGCATCCATGAGCTTATCCTCGAGCGCAAGGAACAACTGGCGCAGGCCATCTCGCTGGAGATGGGTGCAGCTATCAGTTCTGCGCGGGCGATGCAGGTGCCACTTGCCGCAGAGCACGTTCGTGTTGCGCGTGACCTGCTGGCGACCTATCGCTTCCAGAGCGTCGAAAGCGGCACCGCGATTGAACGCGAACCCATCGGTGTGTGCGGGCTGATCACGCCGTGGAACTGGCCGCTGTATCAAATTACTGCAAAAGTCGCCCCGGCGATTGCCGCTGGCTGCACGGTGGTGCTCAAACCCAGCGAACTCTCGCCATTGAGCGCCTTGTTGTTCGCGCAACTGGTGCATGACGCGGGCCTGCCGCCGGGAGTGTTCAACCTGGTCAATGGCAGCGGCCCTGAAGTAGGCAGCGCGATGGCTGCGCACCCTGACATCGACATGATCTCGATCACCGGGTCCAACCGTGCAGGCGCGCTGGTTGCGCAGGCTGCCGCACCGACCGTGAAACGGGTGACTCAGGAACTGGGCGGTAAATCACCGAACATTCTGCTGCCCGACGCCGACTTCGCCAAAGCGGTGCCGCCCGGCGTGATGGCCGCGTTCCGCAACGTTGGCCAGTCGTGCAGCGCGCCGACCCGCATGATCGTGCCCAGGAACCGACTGGCGGAAGTTGAAGCGCTGGCAGCCGAGACGGCCAAGACGATCATTGTGGGAGATCCGCAGCGTGAGGAAACAGTGCTGGGGCCGATCGCCAACGAGGCACAGTTTCACCGCGTACAGGCGATGATCGATGCCGGGCTGAGTGAAGGCGCGAAGCTGGTCTGCGGCGGGCCAGGCCGTGTGCAAGGCCATGAGCAAGGCTTCTACACCCGGCCGACGGTATTTTCCGAAGTGGACTCGTCCATGCGTATCGCCCGGGAAGAAATATTTGGTCCGGTGCTGTGCCTGATTGCCTACGACACGGTTGATGAGGCCGTGGCGATTGCCAACGACACCGTTTACGGTCTGGGCGCGCATGTACAGGGGCAGGATCTTGAGCAGGCCCGTTCGGTGGCTTCGCGCATTCGTGCCGGACAAGTGCATCTGAACTACCCCGCCTGGAACCCGATGGCCCCGTTCGGCGGCTACAAGCGCTCGGGCAATGGCCGCGAGTATGGCGTGCATGGCTTTGAAGAGTATCTGGAGACCAAGGCTATTGTGGGGTTTGGTTGAGTGGCGCTGGTGCTGAAAGTCCGGAAAATGGGCTCAGACTACGATGAGGATCGTTCCCACGCTCCGCGTGGTAATGCCTTTCGTGACGCTCTGCGTCACACAGTTCTGCGATTCAGTGAGATTCAGGGTCGACTCAGGTCACCTTTTCGCCCCTCGGCGAGTGACTTTGACGGGGCAAAGTAACCAAACCCCTCGCTCCTGTTTCCGGCCCGACTTCGTCGGGTTCCTTCGCCCTGACACTGATCCGGGGGTCGCCGCAACGGGCCATCCTTGGCCCGGTGCGGCTTGCTCGGCGTCCTGCCTCGCATCCCCCGGATCAGCGCCAGGACTCAGCCGTCACTAACGTCGCACTCTGCGTCGTCAGTGCCATCGCGGTTAAAAAGCACTGCGTTTGATTATCGTGCCTGCGCTCCGCGTAGGCATGCAGTTCGTGACGCTCTGCGTCACACAGCGGTTCTGCGACTTCAGGTGGATTGAGGGTCGACTCAGGTCACCTTTTCGCCCCTCGGCGAGTGACTTTGACGGGGCAAAGTAACCAAACCCCCTCGCTCCTGTTTCCGGCCCGACTGCGTCGGGTTCCTTCGCCCTGACACTGATCCGGGGGTCGCCGCAACAGGCCATCCATGGCCCGGTGCGGCTAGCCTGGCGTCCTGCCAGGCTACCCCCGGATCAGCGCCAGGACTTAGCCGTCACTAACGTCGCACTCTGCGTAGACAGTGCCATCGCGGTTGAAAAGCACTGCGTTGGCAGCGACTGCGTGTAAGGCATGACATTGTTTCGTATCGAAGATTTGTGACGCAGAGCGTCACGAACTGCGTACCAACGCGGAGCATTGGCACGATAATCCGATAGTCACTGAAATCCGATAGTCACTGAAGCATGCGGCGCGAGTGTGAGAAATCACTTTCTGGCCGCTTTGGCCACATCAAGCCTGCGCAGGTGGCAGGTGACTTCTTCGCGGTCGTGGTAGAGCTGTTTGCAGCCGATCGACACCCGTACGCCACGCGCCTGAAAGCCTTCTTCGATACGGTCGAGCAATCGGCGTACTTCGGCGTAGCGCTGTTTCATCGGCAGTTTGAGGTTGACCACTGCTTCGCGGCACAGGCCTTCACCCAGCCAGGTTTCCAGCAACGCGGCATTGCGCGCAGGCTTCTCGACGATGTCGCAGACCATCCAGTCCACCGGATGCCGGGGTTTGTAGGTAAAACCGTCAGCCATCAAGTGCTGGACCAGCCCGGTATCCATCAGGCTTTCCGCCATCGGCCCATTATCGATGGCCGTCACCAGCATGCCCCGGCGCACCAGTTGATACGTCCAGCCACCCGGTGCGGCGCCAAGGTCCACGCCGGTCATGTCGCCGGAAAGGCGTTCGTCCCACTGGTCTCTGGGGATGAAATGGTGCCATGCCTCTTCCAGCTTCAAGGTGGAACGGCTAGGCGCCTCGCGGGGAAACTTGAGGCGCGGGATGCCCATCGGCCACATGGCAGAGTTGTCCGCATCGGCCAGACCGAGAAACACTTCACGGCCACTCTTGAAGGTCAGTAACAGACGCGGCTTGCGCGGATCGTCAACCAGCTTGCCTGCCTGCATCAGAGCCTTGCGCAGCGGTGCCTCGAACTTCCTGCAGAAATTCGACAGCTCCTTGCCGTCGTTGGTATCCACGACCTCAAGCCACAGGCTGCCGCAGCCCGGAAACGCCGAAAGCTGCGCAAGGATCACACTGATGCGGTCGGTTTCCGGCAACTCGAGAAACATCCCCCGCGCCCATTGCCGGGGAAAGATCAGCGCGTCGAAACGCTGACCATTCATCAACCGTTCGGCACCATCCGCCTCGGTGCAGATGAATTCGGCACAGGCGGTATCGGGACGTGCCTTGGCGTACCCGGCAACGTCCAGGCGCGCGGCGTGATCGGATATCTCCGAGCAGACTTCGCCCTCAAAACCGGGTCGGCAGTGCATAAACAGTGTATTCATGGGTTACTCCTGGGCAGTGGGCACTCGGGCGTAACCCCGCAGACTTGAAAGCCGCGCATGATAGCCCAATCCAGGAACCACTGGTGCTGCGCAACAGTCCACAGCAGTTGAAGCCTGATGCGGCGCTCCCGACCTGATGCACATGGAGCCCGTGAACCGATGTTCGGAGAACAATCCAGAAAGGAGACATTCATGCCCTCCCTTGATAGCCTGAAGAGCCTGAAAACGCTCGAAATCGACAACAAGACCTATCATTATTTCAGCCTGCCGGAAGCTGCCCGCTCCCTTGGCGACCTCGACAAGCTGCCCATGTCACTCAAAGTGCTGCTGGAAAACCTGCTGCGTTGGGAGGACAACAAGACCGTCACTGGCAACGACCTCAAGGCTATTGCCGACTGGCTGACCGAGCGCCGTTCGGACCGGGAAATTCAATACCGCCCTGCCCGCGTGCTGATGCAGGACTTCACCGGTGTGCCGGCAGTGGTCGATCTGGCCGCCATGCGCGCTGCCGTGGCCAAGGCTGGTGGTGACCCGCAGCGCATCAACCCGCTGTCCCCGGTGGACCTGGTCATCGACCACTCGGTGATGGTCGACAAGTTTGGCAACGCCGAAGCGTTCGGCGAGAACGTCGACATCGAGATGCAGCGCAACGGTGAGCGCTACGCGTTCCTGCGTTGGGGTCAGAGCGCTTTCGATAACTTCAGCGTAGTGCCGCCCGGCACCGGCATTTGCCATCAGGTGAACCTCGAATACCTGGGCCGCACTGTGTGGACCAAGGAAGAAGACGGCCGCACTTACGCGTTCCCCGACACCCTGGTCGGCACCGATTCGCACACCACGATGATCAATGGCCTTGGCGTGCTGGGCTGGGGCGTGGGCGGTATCGAAGCCGAAGCGGCGATGCTTGGCCAACCGGTGTCGATGCTGATCCCGGAAGTCATCGGTTTCAGGCTGACCGGCAAATTGAAGGAAGGCATCACCGCCACCGATCTGGTGCTGACGGTCACCCAGATGCTGCGCAAGAAAGGTGTGGTCGGCAAGTTTGTCGAGTTCTACGGCGACGGCCTGGCTGATCTGCCACTGGCAGACCGGGCGACCATTGCCAACATGGCACCGGAATACGGCGCGACCTGTGGTTTCTTCCCGGTCGATGAGGTGACGCTGGACTACCTGCGTCTGTCCGGTCGTCCTGACGAGACCGTCAAGCTGGTCGAGGCGTATTGCAAAGCTCAGGGCCTGTGGCGTCTGGTAGGTCAGGAACCGGTGTTCAGCGACAGTCTGGAACTGGACATGAGTACCGTGGAAGCCAGCCTTGCAGGCCCCAAACGTCCTCAAGACCGTGTCGCGCTGCCGAATGTATCCAAGGCATTCAGCGACTTTCTCGGTTTGCAGGTCAAGCCCGCCAAGGTCGACGAAGGTCGTCTGGAAAGCGAAGGCGGCGGCGGTGTCGCGGTGGGCAACGAGGCTCAGGTCAGCGGTGAAACCCAGTATGAGTACAACGGCCAGACCTATAACCTGAAGGACGGTGCCGTGGTCATCGCGGCGATCACCTCCTGCACCAACACCTCAAACCCCAGCGTCATGATGGCCGCCGGGCTGGTGGCAAAAAAAGCTGTCGAGAAAGGCCTGAAGCGCAAGCCCTGGGTGAAAAGCTCGCTGGCACCCGGTTCGAAAGTCGTGACCGACTATTACAACGCGGCAGGTCTGACCCAATACCTCGACGCCCTGGGCTTCGATCTGGTGGGTTACGGCTGCACCACCTGTATCGGTAACTCCGGCCCACTGCTGGAGCCTATCGAAAAAGCCATTCAGCAATCCGACCTGACAGTGGCCTCGGTGCTCTCGGGCAACCGCAACTTCGAGGGTCGCGTCCATCCGCTGGTCAAGACCAACTGGCTGGCATCGCCGCCTCTGGTGGTCGCCTACGCACTGGCAGGCTCGGTGCGAATCGACATCAGCAGCGAGCCACTGGGCGAAGGGTCGGACGGGAAACCGGTTTACCTGCGCGATATCTGGCCAAGCCAGCAGGAAATCGCCGATGCGGTGGCCAGCGTCAACACCGGTATGTTCCACAAGGAATACGCCGAAGTGTTTGCCGGTGACGAACAATGGCAAGCCATCGAAGTGCCACAGGCCGCCACTTATGTCTGGCAGGACGACTCCCCGTACATTCAGCACCCGCCGTTCTTCGAAGACATCGGTGGTCCATTACCGGTTATCGAAGACGTGGAAAACGCGCGCATCCTCGCCTTGCTGGGCGACTCGGTGACCACCGACCACATCTCCCCTGCCGGGAATATCAAGGTCGACAGCCCCGCCGGACGCTACCTTCAGGAAAAAGGCGTCAAGTATCAGGACTTCAACTCCTACGGCTCACGCCGCGGTAACCACGAAGTGATGATGCGCGGCACTTTCGCCAATATCCGCATTCGCAACGAAATGCTCGGCGGTGAGGAAGGCGGTAACACGTTGCATGTGCCCTCCGGCGAGAAGCTGGCGATATACGATGCAGCCATGCGCTACCAGGCAGAAAATACGCCGCTGGTGATCATCGCGGGGCTGGAATACGGCACTGGCTCCAGTCGCGACTGGGCGGCCAAGGGTACTAATCTGTTAGGCGTCAAGGCTGTCATCGCCGAAAGCTTCGAACGGATTCATCGCTCGAATCTGGTCGGTATGGGCGTGCTGCCTTTGCAGTTCAAGAACGGCCAGACCCGCAAGACACTGGGCCTGACCGGCAAGGAAACGCTGAAAATCACCGGACTGACCAACGCCGACGTGCAACCGGGCATGAGCCTGACTCTGCATATCAACCGCGAAGACGGCAGCAAGGAAACCGTCGACGTGCTGTGCCGCATCGACACGCTTAACGAGGTGGAATACTTCAAGGCGGGGGGCATTCTGCATTACGTGTTGCGACAGCTGATCGCTTCCTGACACGCATTGCCTGACACGCAGCCTGCCCCAGCTTAGGGGTCAGGCTCGTGCATGAAGATTTGTCTAAGCTCAAACCGGCATCGCTGGACGTCGGATAGAATCCTGCGCTTCTTGAAGCAGGATGTATCTCATGAGTACGAGGCACTGGCTGGTTCTCTTTCTTCTGAGTGCTGGCTACGCGCTTGCACTGTCCTATGGCAGCCTTGCCCCTTCTGCGGCCGCAAGTTTCAGCCTGTTGCTCCTCGCCTGGTTATGCGTGGCGTTGCCCTCCCATCAATACATCCGCCTTTTTGGTCACGCGCTGTTTATTGTGACGGGCCTCGCGTTGGCTTTTCATCTGGCACCCGGCTTCAATAGCGCGCAAGTCATCGAGGCCACCCGATTCACGGCCGATGCCCAGGTTTTTTCCATGTCGCTTTATCTGGACAAGCCTCTGATCGGCTTCTGGCTGATACTGGCCTGCCCGTGGATCATGCCCAGGGTCGACATGACCCATTCGCTGCAAACCGGCGTTCTCGCGCTGATCGTGACGTCAGCGTTCTGCATGACAGCAGCCGTCATTCTCAACGTTGTCGGCTGGGCACCCAAATGGCCTGATCAAGGCCTGATATGGCTGCTCAACAACCTGTTGCTGGTGACCCTGACCGAAGAACTGTTTTTTCGCGCATATCTGCAAGGCGGTCTGCAGCGCCTGTTCAAGGGCTCTAGGTTTGCGAGCGCACTGTCGATCACCCTTGCTGCAAGCCTGTTCGGGCTCGCTCACACAGGCGCCGGCTGGGAGTGGATGGTGCTGGCGAGCATGGCAGGTGTGGGTTACGGCATCGCGTTTCGTTTTGGTGGCCTGCAAGCGGCGATCATCAGTCACTTCGGTCTGAATCTGGTGCACTTCGGGCTTTTCACCTACCCCATGCTTGGCCGGTAATGCTGACTGCCCGGTCATTTGTGACGCACCGCTCAATTTATCGACACGCCGGCCGATAACACACCATAGTCTTCCGGATCGAAGGATCGAAACCCAATGCGCAACAACCAGCCCATCACTCAACATGAGCGGACTTTTCCTGCCGAGCAGCGACTGATCTCCACCACCGACACCCGCGGTACGATCACGTATTGCAACGATGCCTTCGTCGACATCAGTGGTTACAGCGAGGCGGAACTGCTCGGTGCAGCGCACAACACCGTGCGTCACCCGGACGTGCCACCTGCGGTTTTCGAGCACATGTGGACCACTCTCAAAACCGGGCAGCCGTGGATGGGCATCGTCAAGAATCGCTGCAAGAACGGCGATCATTACTGGGTCAACGCCTACGTAACGCCGATGCTGGAAAACCGCAAGGTGGTGGGTTTCGAGTCGGTACGCATCAAACCGACAGCCGAACAGATCCGTCGTGCCGAGGCGCTTTATGCCCGGATCAACAAGGGCAAGAGCGCGATACCGAGCCGCGACAAGTGGCTGCCGGTACTTCAGGACTGGCTGCCGTTCATTCTGGTCAGTCAACTGAGCTTCCTGATCGGCGTATGGCTCAACTCGCATTGGGGCTTTGCCCTGGCGGCGGCGCTTTCAGTGCCACTGGGCCTGCTGGGGTTGTCCTGGCAGCAGCGCGGCACCAAACGTTTGTTGCGCCTGGCCGAGCAGACGACCTCTGACCCACTCATCGCACAGATGTATACCGACAGCCGTGGCCCACAAGCGCGCCTGGAAATGTCGATCCTCAGCCAGGAAGCACGTCTGAAGACTTGTCTCACGCGTTTGCAGGACACCGCCGAACACTTGACCAGTCAGGCTCGTCAGTCCAACTCGCTGGCCAATGCCAGTTCGACCGGGCTGGAGCGCCAGCGTGTGGAAACCGAGCAGGTCGCCGCCGCGATCAACCAGATGGCCGCCACCACCCAGGAAGTCGCCAGCCACGTAAACCGTGCTGCCGATGCCACCCAGCAGGCCAATGAACTGACGCGTCGCGGCCGCGATATCGCCGGTGAAACCCGCGAAGCCATTCAGCGCCTGTCCACCTCGGTGGGTGAAACCGGCCTGACCGTGATCCGACTGGCCAAGGACAGCGATGAAATCGGCGGCGTGGTCGATGTGATCAAAGGCATCGCCGACCAGACCAACCTGCTGGCCCTAAACGCCGCGATCGAAGCGGCGCGCGCCGGCGAGATGGGCCGCGGCTTTGCGGTCGTGGCGGATGAAGTACGCCAGTTGGCGCAACGCACTGCTGAGTCCACCGGGCAGATCCATGGTCTGATCGCCAAACTGCAGCAGACCGCCAACGACGCGGTACAAACCATGGACGCAGGTCGCCGTCAGGCAGAAGAAGGCGTGGCCCGGGTGCTGGAAGCGGACCAGGCACTGGTGGGCATCAGCGAGGCCGTCGCCAACATCACTGACATGACCACCCAGATCGCCACCGCCACTGAAGAGCAAAGCGCCGTCGCCGAGGAGATCAACCGCAATATCGCCACCATCGCCAGCCTGGCTGACCAGACATCGGACGAAGCCCATCGCTCGGCAGTGTTGAGTGGTGAACTGACCGATACGGCAAACTCGCAGTATTCGTTGGTGGAGCGATTTAATCGCTGAGACTTGAGACTGTTTTCAACGCCTCGACAAACTTCGGTTGGTCGGGGCTTTTTTATGGAACGCTAGTGGTGTGCGCGGTTAGTTTTAAATATAAATCTGACAGAATCCGGGAAGCGATCTGAAGACTGCGTAGGATATTTCTTTAACACCTTCGACGACAGCAACGTAGCACTTTTTACCGTTACAGCGCACTCATACTCCGATGAGTTGAAATTCAAGTGGTGCGGTAGTTATTTATTACCCCTGTAACTATCGTTTATCACTTGAGTAAAAACTTCAGCTCTGCGCCATGTGGCGCCTGCCTTTTTAATTGGAGAGACAACTTGCAGGATTTCAGCGAGTACTATCAATTTTCCACACCCGTGTTCCAGCAGCAAGCCCTGTAGATAGCTTTCAGTCAGAGGTTCCTGCCAGCGACCATGTCACGATCAACTATAAGGTCATCGACTGTGCGGACAATGCGTCACTACTCTCGCACTCCGTGACGCTGTCAATGCAGCTTTAAGCACAGCAGCCTACATTTCTTGCCTACAACTTGACGGTTTCGCACGCTGATGCGTGCGAGACCCTAATGATAAAGTTGAGTGAATATTCCTATGCATGAGTGGGAATCTAGACAAAACGCAGTTTTTACCTTTTGTAAGATTTATCTGTAGTTAACGTCCTACAGGTATTTCACGCAGAAAAAGTTCAAGAAAAATACCTGCACCCAGCTTTACCCTTTATTTACAGCATCCTTGACACTAATGATCAATAATTTAGTACGCACATGCTACAAAATGTAACCTCACAACCATACACAACCCGTGCATGGCTTTGAAATGGGCAGACACTTGACCTGAACACTTATGTGCCTTGTAATATTTCCGCTGCCGACAACTGCCGGCATATACATAACAACTCAACTTAATGTCAATAAAAGAGTTTACGATGGATAAAGAACAATCCACGGATGTAGCGGCGCGCACCCAAAAAGAAAAAAACAACCCCAAAAGCGCGAGTGCTGTTCAAGAAGCCCCACCCCACGAGAGCCTCTACCGACAGGCGAGCCCCCTCCATCTTCCGTCCGATATTTCCAACACGCTGAAAGCACCTGTGCTGCCTGACATCGATCCTGATTCCATCAGTCACGAACAGGCACATGCGGGCATTACCATTCATATCCCCGGGTCGGTCAAAATGTGCTGGGGTGACGAAATCCATTTCTATTGGGGGAAAAACCTGTCATCGACAACGCTTTTCCATCGGGTAGGCGAAAACAGCGTGGTACGTGTGCTGTGTATTTCCTACAACTTCACGCCCTATGTTCAGTACGGTCTGGTTGACCTGTATTACGAGCTTTATCGCGATCATCGCCTGATCGGCACATCGCCGGTGTTGCGGGTGAACGTCAACTATGCAGTGCCTGTCACGTCCCGACAGAGGCAACGCAAACGCAGGTTTATCGATCAATAACTGAAGAGCCCCCGGTGATCACTCACCGGGGACTCTGGTGTTGCTCAGGTACTGGCCTTAAGAATCAGAATGCCAGGCGTAGCCCCACATTCGCACCCCAGGGTTGCTCGATATGCCGACCTTTCATGTAATCGAAGTCTGCATGCAGTTTCAGACGCTCGGACAGCGACACCGATACCCCGGCGCCCAGTTCGCCGCGAGAACCGAACAGGCTGTTATCAAATTTAACATCGTTGGCTTTCACCTCGTTATGGCGCGAAAACTCCTGCGCAATGGCGACACGCACATAAGGCTGCAACACTCCGCCATCCTTGAGCGCAACACTGCGGCCGAGCGAGGTGCCAACCTTGCCCAATACCGACTGGGTCTGATCGTTCTTCGCTTTCATGCCGTTGTCCAGGCGCAGCTCCTGCCCCTGAACGACAACGCTGGACAGCTGAGCGAAGGGCTCAAGGAAGTAATCGTCCGCCAGCTTGATGTGGCGGCCGAACTCTACCCAGCCCCCTACCCCGTTGTTGGTGTAGTCACCCTTGGCCTTGCTTGCATCGCTCATGGCAACATCTGCCTTGTTGCGAAAGCGGTTGAGCTTGAGCACCCCGTCAACGTAGTAGCCGTCGTCCGACAGCCAGGTGGCATAGGCACCTGCATAGTAGCTGTCGACTTTTCCCGTAGTACCACGGCTCAAATCGATACCGGACGTGCTGTACCCTCCCAGCACACCCAACACCAATTGGCCGCTGCTGACCTCGACAGGCGCATCGGCACCCAGCGACAGGCCACTTTGCTTCTGCCGGTAGCCGACACCATCACTGGTCGTGGCATTAAGCCTGTTGCCATAGGCACGCATCCAGCCGCCCGCCCTGCCGCTTGCGCGAACCTCGCCCATGCGCGAACGCAGGGTAGAGAGCTCACTCATCCAGATGGCAGGTGCCGCGCTGTAAAGCGCAAGTGCGCTCTGGGTCGAGGGGCTTATGACCTTGTCTTTACCGACGATGAACCAGTCATTGCCCTGTTGCTCCAGCAGATAAGAATAGGCGCCGAGGTCGACACGCCCGCCCAGCAGGCTGAATTGCGCGTCACCACCTTCGGTATGCACCACCTTGAGCGGTGCCATGTCAGCAGAGACAACCTCCACCCCCGTGTTGCGCACCCGCAACCCGAACTGCCCACTGGCCGGGCCGTTGACGTCTATAAGATCTCCGACACCGTTGTCCAGATCCACGCGCAAGCCAAACGTGCCGCCCCCTGACAACTCATTCAGCGAAAGTGTATGGAACCCTTCACCAGCAAACGAAACCCTCCCCCCGTGCAGAGAAAGCGACTTGACGGCATTGTCGCCCTGCATCTGCCAGTGACTGCCCGAGGTAATCGCCAGACGGTTGCCATTGACGATGTTGCCGTTCAATTGCGCGTCGTTTTGCAGCGTGATGTTCAGGGTGCTGGTGTCATCGGCGACAAGGTCGCCGTAGAGGGTGCTGTTGTCGACGTTGAAGTTGACAGTGCTGTGATCTTCCACCTCCAGCAGGTTGCCATTTCCGGCCCATAGCTCGGAATGGTTTTGCACAGCAATGTCGGCCTCGATGTCGAGCGCAGCGCGCTGGTTTACTTTGATGGCGGCCCCGGCCAAACCCTGGACTATCGATCGGTCAATCACAGCAACGGACTTGTTTCCGACCAGTATTCCGGCTTGGGATCCATCTACCAGATGGATTCCATTCATGTCGCCTGTCACATGACTGTTGTCGGCGATCAGCACATTGGCGCCAGAAACAAAAATCCCCTGGCCACTTTTGCTTTGCGACGCAAACCCGCGCACATCGGTATTGAAAATACTCAGCGCCCCCCACAACCCGACTGAAATACCGTAGCCCGATCCCGATACATCGCTTGAATGAGCCGATACCGTGGAGCCAGGGTTGATAGAGCCCATCACTCCATGAAGAACAATGCCGCTATCTGTCGCGTTTTTCACGGTAGCGTTGGAGAGACTACCCAGCGCATCGGAAAGGCTGATACCGCTTTCAACCACGCCGGACTGAATATTGACAGTAGCGTCTCTCACAACCACCTGGTCTGCTCGCCCACCGACAATATTAAGAATACTTTGATCACCAATATGATAAGAATCGAAGGGAGTATCAGGACCTACGGTAATGATTTCAGCCCGTCTAACGGTTTCATCTGGCAACTTTTCATCCGGCCACAATCCGGTGACTGCTTCAGTGTCTAAAGACAGACCATTATTATCGCTCGATGCCGCTGCCGACGCCTGCACATTAGCTAGAGCACCAAAGGCAATCACGGCAAGTTGAAACGCGCCACCCCGCGACTTAACGACATTACTTCTTCTACTAGACACCGTCCATCTCCTCGTTTTTTTGAGAGTGGAAAGATAGCTCACTTAATTCATAAACTCTGGCCCTGTTCAATACCCAAAACGTAGGATCATTCCCAAAATAATATAAGAATTTTCTTACAGCGAGCATCCAAATGGACGCCAAGCAAAAAATTCGCAAACCAATTAAATAATTCCCACGCAACCACTTGACCAACCCACTAAAACCCTATTACGTCCAATTGTGACTGGGAACATCATTAGCTCTTTCGCCAAGTACCAGCCAAAAAAACCTTATTCAGAAACGCGCTCGAAAAAGTAGGAAATCCCCTACAAAATTTTAATGACAAGGCATCTACACATGAAAAATTGCTCAAACAACTATCTCCCAACACCTGTTTCAGTTTCCGGAAACAGGCATCGAAACTTGAATCTTGTATTGACTGCACCCGATATTGCAGTCGCATTTCATGATCAGGATACGCCAGGGCTCATACCGGTCGCTGACGCATCCCAAACGTTGACGGTCGATCTCGTTGTATGGCCAGCCGCACTTCCTGGTTACACCTATCAACTGCTGTTCAACAGTATCGCGACCGGTCCCCGAAAACTGATTCTGCCCTCACATGCACCAGGAGACCCCCTGCACCTGGAGATCCCGGCCGAACTGTTGCTGGAAGGTTTCCACGATGTCGCGTACGTCGTTGTCAATCCGATCAATCAGGTAGAACAGAAATCGGAAATTTTCCGGATTCAGATCGACCGGACAGCGCCAGGCGCTCCGGAGCTTGCTGCCATACAGTTCCCAGCCGAGATCCAGAACGGTCTGACTGCCGCCGAGCTCGATCAACTGGGTGGCCAACTTGATGTACAGATTGCCGGCTACACCGGTATGGCCAAGCATGACCGCATTCTGACCAGGTGGGGAGATATCGTAGGCCCCACTGCTGTCGTCAACGAAACCGATATGGGGCTGGACAAGGTCTCGGTCACTTTTACACGAGCGTTTCTACAAACGTTGGGGGAGGAAGAAAAGCAGGTGTGTTACCAGGTCATCGACCGTGCGGGCAACCCTTCAATCCTCTCGAACACTGTAGAGGTGAAATTAAGGCTGAAAGACTTGCCTTCTGATTATCCGGCACCTGTCATTGATCAAGCGGTAGGCGATCTGGTTGATTATCTGGAAGCTCAAGCGGGAGTACTTGTCGACATCCCCCATTATCCGGGCGCAGCGGCGCTTGATAGCATCCAGCTATTCTGGGGCACCAGTAATCCCTTGACCCCTGTATTCGTCGCGCCTGGCGACGAAGATGAAGCCGTCATACTCACGTTGAAACTGCCATTTGAGGCCATTGCCCAAGGTCCGCAAGGCGACACAGCGGTTCATTATGAAGTGTTTCGCAACGGCGAACTGACGGGCACATCGCTGGACACCCATATAGACGTTTTTACAACACTTCCCTTCCCCACCCCCTTGAACAATTTGACGATACAAGGGACGAGCGTACAAAACCCGAACACTCAGGACAACTTTATCGATGAAGACGATTACGAGTTGAACGGCAGAGGGGGGGTGGCCTGGAATACGGGGTTCGAAATCAATGATGATCTGAACCTGTACTGGGGCAATCAGGTAAAAACGCAGTGGTATCAAATACGGTCTAGCGACGTTGCAGCGGCAAGAGACTTGATTATTCCGATTGATAACGAGCTGATGAAGTTGCAAGGCACCGGCGAAGCCATTCCCGTGTATTTCACAGTCACGCGTACAGGAAACCCAAACAGTATGACGAGTCCGACTCAGCCTGTAACAGTACGGTCTCGAGAAGAGCAACCCGGTGGCGAAAACGGATTGACCGGGCCCACGTTCAATCTCACGTCCAACGGAGTGCTGGGCCCCAATGAAAATCCGGACGGTGCCGATGTAAAAGTTTCACCTTATGTAAATATTGCCGAGGGCCAGAAGATCACCTTCACGTTCAAGGGTTTTGACGACTTCAATAATCCCATCGAAGCCGCTACTTATGTGACGACTCGTAAGCTGGATGAAGTGGATGTTGTGCAAGGGCATGTATTCAAGGTCCCTCAGATCAACACACTGCTTATTTGCACAGGGTTTGCGGAGGCGAGTTATACCGTCGACCCTGTCGAAGGCAGCAATCAAAGTCCGGCAAACTCCACGGTCACTCGCGTCATCGTGCATATGCTTAAACCTACCGACTTTACCTGTCTGGGTCGCTAAACCGTTGCGGGCTCACAACGCCCGCAACTTTTAAACTTATAAGGAACACCCATGTATAACCTTGCGACTGAAAAAAAAGAAACCGTGCTGACTGCGCCAGTCATCGCAGCCGCCTTGAACGATGGGCTATTACCCATCGACAGTTTGAACACGCCCCTCGAAGTGCTGTTGAACGTCTGGCAAGGCGCGCGCCCCGGCTATACCTATCAGCTGTACTTCGATGGAGTGCTTATTGGTCTCAAGAAAGAGATCCTGCTTTCGCAGATGCCAGGTGACGACCTCATGCTGCACATTCCATCCGAGCTGTTGACGGAAGGTCGTCACTCTGTGGCTTACGCGGTCGAAAACCCGATCAATATGGTCGTCGAGTTTTCTGCCGAGGCAGTTGTAATCGTAGACCTTACCCCGCCTGGCGATCCGCTGCTGGCCCCCATCATTTTTCCCACGCAGGTACAGAACGGTCTGACCTCAGAAGAACTGCAAACCATGGGTAACGTGCTTTCAGGGACGATTGCCAGCTACAACGGCATGCAGGAGGGCGATGTTGTCCGCACCTACTGGAATGATCTGCCCGGTCCGATGGCGGTGGTGAGCAGTGATGACGTGGGTCTTAAACGAACAATGGTCGACTTCGCCAGGCCGTTTCTGGAGTTGATCGGCGACATTGAGGCGCCGGTTTACTACACGATTACAGATCTGGCAGGGAATCTGTCCATGGCCTCGGAGGCGGTGGACGTGAAGCTGCAACTCGCGCAAGCAACGCCCCTGCCCACTCCAACCATAAAAGAAGCCACCGGCAACACGCTAGACCCAGCTAACGCCCCATCCGGGGCAACCGTAGTGATCGACGCCACCGCCAACCTGAAAGCCGGCGATCAGGTGATCGTGCAATGGCAAGGGCCCAACGGCAATGACACACGGGAAAAGACGCTGACCGGCGCGGACGCGGGCAAGACGCTGGAGGTAGTGTTTGCTGCGGCGCTGGTAACGGCAAACGCCGGGCAGACGGTGGCGGTTTCTTATGTGGTCAATCGCGTCAATGGTCTGGTACAGGTATCCGACACACTGGCCTTGCAGATTCTGATGGGGCAGCCCGAGCTGGTGCTGGACACTTCGCCGGTTACGCTGGCCGGCAAGGTTTATCTGCTTCCGGGCTCGCCGGACCTGCTGCCGAACTTCCCGGCCGACACCACCCTTCAGCGTCAGGCCAGCGGCGGACAGGCACCCTATCAGTACACATCGAGCAACCCGCTGGTCGCGAAAGTGGACAGCAACGGCCTGGCCTCGGTTCGAGGCAACGGCACGGCCACCATTACGGCGTCCGATGCTTCGGGCGCGAGTAAAAGCTACCTGATCACCGTCGTCGGCGTCATCCATTGCATCGGCCTGGGCAGCGGGAGCTTTTCTCAGATCAGCAAAAACGCAGGCAACAACGGCGCAAGGATTCCGACTATTCACGAACTGGTGGAGATCTATAACCTGTACGGCAATCGCTGGCCGATGGGCAACGGTAATTATTGGTCGTCCACTGTTTCAAGCGCCGGCATCGGGGGCTGGAACTGGTACTACGTGAAGAACATGGTCTCTGGCGGAAACTTCAAGTTGAAGAGCCACAACTCCAGTCTTGGCGTTGGCATCAGATGATCGAAAACTGATGAACCTGTAATTATCAAACAGGGCGTTACCTGAGAGGGCAACGCCCTGCTTCTATTCATACGTTCTACAGAGTCAGGCCATGCACCCCACCACATCCCCAGCCAAACGCTTTGTTCGTCCCGCGTCGTGTGAAGGCAGCTTTCAGGCCTGCGTCAATAAGCGACCGTTCAAGGTGCTTGCCCTGGCGGGCCAATTGACCCTGCGGGCTGAGCTGGAGCAGGCACCCGATCAGTGGGTATGGAAGCTGATCGTCGACGGCAAGGTGGGCACAAAACGAACGACTATCGGGCTGTTTCTGGACAACGACCTGAAACCCGGTGATCACAATCTGCCAGGCCATGCCCAGATCAAAGTGATTTACAACGAGACGCAGCACCGGCAGAACACCCTCTATCATTCGGCACACTTTCAAAACGGCACCCTGAGCCTGTTGGAAGCCAATCCCTATACTCTGCGCCTGCGCGGACGCTTCAGTTTCAGCATGTCATCGATTAATTTCGAAGTGACCAACGGCTTTTTCGACGTACATTGCCGATAAATCAGGTGCGCAGAAAGCGGGCAATCACTTGCGCCGACTCGACCAGGCATTGTTCATGGCTGATACCTGCGACTTTCAATGGTTTGAGGTCGTGATTGGCGGTCGGCAACCAGTGCAGTTGAATAGCGCTGGACAACGCATAACCCTCCACTGCTTCGCGATTACCCAACGCATCGCGCTCGCCCTGAACGATCAGAGCAGGTGTTTTCAATTCAGCCAGATGGGCCACGCGCGGTTTCTCCGGCTTGCCCACGGCATAGAACGGATACCCCAGGCAAACCAGCGCATCCGCCTCGATCTCATCGGCAATCAGGCTGGCCATTCGCCCGCCCATCGACTTGCCGCCAACAGCAAGTCGCCCAGCCACAAAAGGCCTGACCAAGGCATAGACCTCTCGCCAGCATTCCAGCAATTGCGCCTGCGGATTGGGCGGACGCTTGCTGCCGCCGTGACGCCGCAGGGCCATGTAAGGAAACTCGAAGCGCAGGACGCTGACGCCTTGCGCCGCAATATCGGTGGCCATGTGGCTCATGAAATCGCTGTCCATCGGTGCGCCTGCGCCATGTGCCAGCAGCAAGGTGGGCGCCTCCTGCGCGTCTGCCCGCAGGGTGGGCGTCCATAACCAGCCTTTTTCGTTGATCAGTTGCAGCCATTGATCCTTGCCAGTGCCGGGCTGTGGGCCTTTGCTCATGCTTGCCTCGTTCAGATGAATCTCAGAGTAGCCCGCTACTATAACCGCGAATCCTGCGTGAATCGCGCAAGCGCAGAGCGCGTGGACGCACCGACAGGCCCTGCCGGACAGCCACCATTCAGGTCCGCCCGGTTAATCTGCCAAGGTGCACAAGGTAAAAGTACCAAGGCGATGAGCGCCCCAAACCTGACACCGCCGGGCGGTTTCATTGACGGTACTGGCCTCGCACAATTGCAACAGAACCGCTGAGTCGGTCGCCAGAGTCATATGCCTGCTCAGGCCAGTTTGCTGGGCTATGACAGATGCAACCGCCGATTGAACATGCGTGACAGTCTTTGCGCGAGTCCTGATCAACTCGTCTGTACGCGAGGGTCGCCACCGCTTTGCTCCAATCCAGCGGCGATGCGTGAACTCCGCACCCTGCAACGGGGTGCGGAATACTCGCTGACAATACAACGCAGATTATCCGCTCCGCGCTGCGGCTTCCCACACCCTTCTTTCAAAGCTAAACTCGTCGACACACGTCTGCTGCAACCATTTGACGCTCGCTAATGTGCCTGTCTGTTCCTGCCCCTGCCTTTTCGTGTGCCTCGATGCCATTTCCAGCGATGCATCGCCCGAGCCCGATTACGTCTGCGGTCAACATCTGAATCGTGGAAGTCTGTAATGAACACAACAACCAGTCCGACGACCTACAACTACACAGTGGTGCGCCAGTTTGCCATCATGACCGTGGTCTGGGGCGTGATCGGCATGAGCCTGGGAGTGTTCATCGCTTCGCAGCTGGTCTGGCCGGGACTGAACCTGGAACTTGAATGGACTACCTTCGGACGCCTGCGGCCGTTGCACACCAACCTGGTGATCTTTGCGTTCGGTGGCTGCGCGCTGTTTGCCACCTCTTATTACGTGGTACAGCGCACCTGCCAGACACGGCTTGTTTCCGATGGCCTCGCGGCGTTTACCTTCTGGGGCTGGCAAGCCGTGATTGTCGGCGCCATCGTGACGCTGCCGATGGGCTACACCACCACCAAGGAATATGCCGAACTTGAATGGCCGGTGGCCATTCTGCTGGCGATCGTCTGGGCCGCCTACGCTGCGGTGTTTTTCGGCACCATCGTCAAACGCCGGACCCGGCATATCTATGTCGCCAACTGGTTTTACGGCGCATTCATCGTGGTGACCGGCATGCTGCACATCGTCAACCACATCTCGCTGCCGGTCAGCCTGTTCAAATCCTATTCGGCCTACGCCGGAGCGACCGACGCCATGATCCAGTGGTGGTACGGGCACAATGCCGTAGGTTTTTTCCTGACTACCGGCTTTCTCGGCATGATGTATTACTTCGTGCCCAAACAGGCCGAGCGCCCGGTGTACTCGTATCGTTTGTCCATCGTGCATTTCTGGGCATTGATCACCCTGTATATCTGGGCCGGTCCGCACCATCTGCACTACACCGCCCTGCCAGACTGGGCACAGTCGCTGGGTATGGTCATGTCGATCATTCTGCTGGTACCCAGCTGGGGCGGGATGATCAACGGCATGATGACACTGTCGGGTGCATGGCATAAGTTGCGGACCGATTCGATACTGCGCTTTCTCGTGGTCTCGCTGGCGTTCTATGGCATGTCGACCTTTGAAGGCCCGATGATGGCAATCAAGACCGTCAACTCGCTGTCGCACTACACCGACTGGACCATCGGCCACGTACATGCCGGGGCATTGGGCTGGGTGGCGATGATTACCATCGGGTCGGTTTATCACATGATCCCGAAACTCTACGCCCGTCCGCACATGCACAGTGTCGGCCTGATCAACACGCATTTCTGGCTCGCGACCGTCGGTACTGTGCTGTACATCACCTCGATGTGGGTCAATGGCATCACCCAGGGCCTGATGTGGCGTGCAGTGAACGACGACGGCACGCTGACCTATTCCTTCATCGAGACCATGCAGGCCAGTCACTCCGGCTACATCGTGCGCGCCATCGGCGGTGCCATCTTCACCAGCGGCATGCTGTTGATGGCCTACAACGTGATACGTACAGTGCGAGCCTCTGACCCGCAGGCGGCCGAGGCCGCTGCGCGCATTGCCGTCGTGGGAGCGCATTGATGAAACATGATGTGCTCGAAAAAAACATCGGCCTGCTGGCGTTCTTTATGGTTATTGCCGTGAGCATCGGCGGGCTGACGCAGATCGTCCCGCTGTTTTTTCAGGATGTGACCAATCAACCGATCGAAGGCATGAAACCACGCAGCGCGCTGGAGGTAGAAGGCCGCGATGTATTCATCGCCAATGGTTGCGTAGGCTGCCACTCACAGATGATCCGGCCATTACGCGCCGAAACCGAACGCTACGGGCATTACTCGGTGGCGGGCGAAAGCGTCTGGGACCATCCGTTTCTATGGGGTTCCAAACGCACCGGGCCGGACCTGGCCAGGATCGGCGGTCGCTACTCGGATGAGTGGCACCGTGTGCACCTGAATAACCCTCGGGACGTGGTCCCAACGTCGATCATGCCCGCCTATCCGTTTCTGGCCGAGAAAAAGATCGACAGCACGCAGACGGCAAAAAAGCTGCAAGTGCTGCGTACCCTTGGCACCCCGTACACCGACGCGGACATCGCCGGTGCGGCCGCCGCCGTGCAGGGCAAGACTGAAATGGACGCGCTGGTGGCCTATCTGCAAGGCCTCGGCACGCTCATCAAGAGCAAACGGTGAACATGATGGACATCGGAATGATTCGAGGCCTTGGCACACTGGTCGTGATGGTTGCGTTCATCGGCCTGATGCTGTGGGTGTTCAGCCCTGCCCGCAAGGCGCACTTCGACGATGCGACCCTGTTGCCTTTCGCAGATGACCCCGAGGCCATAGGCAGGGTCGAGCGCGCCAGGGCTGAACGGGAAGATCAACCATGAGTACGTTCTGGAGCCTGTACGTCGCGGTCCTGACGCTGGGCACAATCATCGCCATGCTCTGGCTGCTGCTGTCCACGCGCAAAGGTCAGCCCGACGAACCGACAGATGAGACCGTCGGCCATGCGTTCGACGGCATTGAGGAGTACGACAACCCACTACCCAGATGGTGGTTCTATCTATTCATAGCGACCATCGTTTTTGCGCTGGGGTATCTAGTCCTGTACCCGGGCTTGGGCAACTGGAAGGGTTTGCTGCCCGGTTACGACTATCGGGACAAGGACAGCAAAGTGCAATTCTCCGACGGCCAGCAAGGCTGGAGCAGTGTCCACGAATGGGAACGGGAAGTGGCCGTTGCCGAGGCCCGCTATGGCCCGCTGTTCGCCAAATACGCCGCCATGCCCGTCGAGGAGGTAGCCAAAGACCCACAGGCGCTGAAAATCGGTGCTCGCCTGTTTGCCTCCAACTGCTCGGTCTGCCACGGCTCTGACGCGAAAGGCGCCTACGGCTTTCCCAATCTGACCGATGCCGACTGGCGCTGGGGCGGCGACGCTCAGGCGATCAAGACGTCGATCATGGCCGGGCGCATGGGCGTGATGCCCGCCCTGGGCGAAGTGCTGGGCGAACAGGGTGTGCGTGATGTGTCGGCCTACGTGCTGAACCAACTGAACGCCCGGCAGTTGCCCGAAGGTGCCAAAGCTGACCCGGTCGCGGGCCAGAAGACCTTCGCGACACTCTGCGTTGCCTGTCACGGGCCAGAAGGCAAGGGAATGCCGATTCTCGGCGCGCCGGACCTGACGCATCCCAACGCGTTTATCTACGGTTCCAGCTTCGCGCAGTTGCAGCAGACCATTCGCGATGGCCGCCAGGGCCAGATGCCCGCTCAGCAGGTACTGCGAGGCAATGACCGGGTTCACATTCTGGCTGCCTATGTTTACAGCATGTCCCGCCAGGAGAAGCCACCTGAATCCAGATGACGCGGCTCGATTAGCGCATGGTTGTTGCATTCTGAAAGAACAAATTCGTTGTAGTTACATCTCTACATGACTAGACTCCTTCACGACCACAATAATCTGTCTACTCATTCTGGAAGTCGCGCACATGACCACTACCCTCTCCAGCCGTGAATTCAATCAGGACACCAGCGGGGCCAAGAAGGCCGCGAATGAAGGCCCCGTGTTCATTACCGACCGAGGTCGCCCGGCCCATGTGCTGCTTTGCATCGAGGATTACCTGAAGCTGACCGGCAGCGCAGCAAGCATCGCCGACATGCTGATAATGCCCACTGACATCGATATCGAATTCGAGCCTCAGCGTGCCGTGATCACCCCGCGACAGGTTGATCTGTCCTGATGTTCCTGCTCGACACCAACGTGGTTTCAGAGCTCAGAAAGCGCACTGCAGACGCCAACGTGCTTCGCTGGTCGCGAACACAGATGGCCTCCAGCCTGTTCATCTCGTCCATCACGATTCTTGAGCTCGAAACAGGTATCCTGCGTATCGAACGCCGCGACCCGGCACAGGGTGCAGTATTGCGAATGTGGCTTGACCAGCATGTATTGAAAGCGTTCGCCGGGCGTATCCTGACAGTCGATACTCAGGTCGCAAGGCGCTGCGCCCAACTGCATGTTCCCGACCCGCGCAGCGAATGCGATGCGTTGATCGCGGCTACTGCGCTGGTGCATGGCATGACTGTGGTCACACGCAACACAATCGATTTTCAGTCGTGCGGGGTCGCGCTGCTCAACCCCTGGGTCAGCCAGTTGAATGAAGAAGCGGCCGTTTACTCACGTGCGTCACGTTGAACGCGGATGTAAACCTGCCTGACCTGTATCGGCCCGGGCTACTCCACCGCCGCTGGACCCATCAATGAGCAACCAGATTCCAGTACACGACATCACACCGCCATCCGAAAAAAGCGGCGAATTCATCGACCTCTATGCCTCGCGCGAGAAAATCCACACCCGCGCGTTCAAAGGTCTGTTTCGCAATGTGCGCATGTTGGGCGGTGCCGTGTTGCTGCTTATCTTTTTTGGCACGGTCTGGCTCAATAAAGGTGGGCACCAGGCGGTCTGGTGGGACCTGCCGCAACGCAAGTTCTACATCTTCGGCGCGACGTTCTGGCCGCAGGATTTCATCCTGTTGTCCGGCATTCTGATCGTTGCAGCCTTCGGGCTGTTCTTCATCACGGTCTATGCCGGACGGGTATGGTGCGGCTACACCTGCCCGCAAAGCGTCTGGACCTGGATGTTCATGTGGTGCGAGAAAGTCACCGAGGGTGACCGCAACCAGCGCATCAGGCTTGACCATGCCCCGATGAGCACCGGCAAACTGGCGCGCAAGCTCGCCAAGCACAGCCTGTGGCTGCTGATCGGCTTTGCCACGGGCATGACCTTCGTGGGTTACTTCTCTCCCATTCGCGACTTGTGCATTGATCTGTTCACGGGCGAAGCGGATGGCTGGGCGTATTTCTGGGTCGGCTTCTTCACCCTGGCCACTTACCTCAATGCAGGCTGGCTGCGCGAGCAGGTGTGCATCTATATGTGCCCCTACGCGCGGTTCCAGAGCGTGATGTTCGACAAGGACACGCTGATCATCTCCTACGACCAGAATCGTGGCGAAGCCCGAGGCCCGCGCAAGAAGGAGGCTGATCCTCAGGCACTGGGGCTGGGTGACTGCATCGACTGCATGATGTGCGTGCAGGTCTGCCCGACCGGCATCGACATTCGTGACGGCCTGCAGGTGGAATGCATCAGCTGTGCGGCGTGCGTCGATGCCTGCGATACAGTCATGGACAAGATGGACTACCCTCGCGGCCTGATTCGCTACACCACCGAACACAATCTGTCCGGGCAGCGCACCCGCACCTTGCGCCCGCGCCTGATCGGTTATGCACTGGTTCTGTTGCTGATGATCGGGCTGCTGATCGCGGCCTTCTGCATGCGTGGGCTGGTGGGTCTGGAGGTCAGCAAGGACCGTATGCTTTTTCGGGAAAACGCCGAAGGCCGTATCGAAAACGTCTACACCGTGAAAGTGATGAACAAGGATCAGGTGGATCACGACTATGTGCTGGAGGCCAGCGGCCTGCCCGACCTGAAACTGCAGGGCCGTCGGGAAATAAACGTCCCGGCAGGCGAGATCGTCAGCCTGCCGGTGGAGCTCTCCAGCGCGCCCGAAAAGCTCCCGGCACACAGCAATGAAGTCACCTTTACCCTCAAGGACATCGACAGCGACACACATGTCGACACCAAAAGCCGTTTCATCGGCCCACCTCTTCGTTAAGAGCACCGTCATGCCCGTTGCGACTGCTGCAAGCCCTTGGTACAGGCACCTCTGGCCATGGATCATCATCGCCATTCTGACCTGCTCGGTGACGTTGAGCCTGTCGATGGTGTTCATTGCAGTCACCAACCCTGACCCGCTGGTTACCGATAATTACTACGAGGCCGGCAAAGGCATCAATCGCTCGCTGAATCGGGAAGTGCTTGCGCAAAACCTCAAACTGCACGCCCGTGTACATCTGGACGAGTTGACCGGCGAAGTCGAGCTGCGCCTGAGCGGCAACAGCAACCCGGAGCGTCTGGAGTTGAACCTTATTTCGCCGACGCGCCCTGCCAGTGATCGCCGTGTGTTCCTGACCCGCAGCCCGTCTGAACCGGGCCGTTACATCGGGCAGTTGCAAGACCGGGTCGAGGGTCGGCGCTTTGTGGAACTGCTGGGTGTCGAAGGCGACCAGACCTGGCGTCTGTTCGAAGAAGAGCAGGTCGACGCTGCTGACCTGACCCTGGGCGACGAACCCCTGCAAGCCGCGCAACGCCGGAAAGACTGAACATGGCGACGTTGCCCCGCGCCACTCCAATGCGCTGTTACCACTGCGACCTGCCCGTGCCGGCCGGCAGCCGTTTCACGGCGGTTGTGCTCGGTGAACCCCGGGAGCTGTGCTGCCCCGGCTGTCAGGCGGTGGCCGAGGCCATAGTCGCCAGCGGCCTGGAAAGCTATTACCGCCATCGTAGCGAGGCCTCGGCCAACCCGGAAAGCCTGCCCACGCAATTGATCGATGAACTGGCACTCTACGACCGCCCTGAAGTACAGGCGCCGTTCGTACGCCACGAAGGCGATTTGTCAGAAGCCACTTTGCTTGTCGAGGGCATCAGTTGCGCAGCCTGCGGCTGGTTGATCGAAAAGCGCCTGAGCCGCTTGCCCGCAGTGGCCGAAGCGCGCATGAACCTCTCCACCCATCGCCTGCACGTACGCTGGCGCGGCGACCAGCTTGCCCTCAGTCAACTGCTGAGCGAGCTGCACGCAATTGGTTATGTCGCTCACCCCTGGCAGGCCGATCGCGCCGCCGAACGTCTGGCAAGTGAAAACCGTCTGGCGTTGCGGCAACTGGGCGTCGCTGGCCTGCTGTGGTTTCAGGCAATGATGGCAACCATGGCCACCTGGCCGGAGTTCAACATCGACCTCAGCCCGCAGATGCACACCATCCTGCGCTGGGTGGCGCTGTTTCTGACCACTCCGATCGTGTTTTACAGTTGCGCACCGTTCTTCCGCGGTGCGTTGCGCGACCTGCGCAGCCGTCAACTGACGATGGACGTCTCGGTGTCGCTGGCAATAGGCGCGGCTTATGTCGCCGGCATCTGGACTGCGGTCACCGGCGCTGGCGAATTGTATTTCGATGCGGTAGGCATGTTTGCATTATTCCTGCTGGCCGGACGCTACCTGGAGCGCCGCGCCCGCGAGCGCACAGCGGCAGCCACGGCGCAGCTGGTCAACCTGCTGCCTGCCTCATGCCTGCGCCTTGGTGACGATGGCCAGAGCCAGCGCATCATGCTCAGCGAACTGCGTTTGACCGATCGTATATTGGTGCGCCCCGGTGCGGTGATCCCGGCTGACGGCAGGATCCTCGAAGGTCATTCCAGTATCGATGAGTCACTGCTGACCGGCGAGTACCTGCCACAAGTGCGCAGCGCGGGCGATGCGGTCACCGCAGGAACGTTGAATGTCGAGAGTCCGCTGACCATTGCCGTGTCGGCGCTGGGTCAGGAAACCCGTCTTTCGGCCATTGTCCGCCTGCTCGAGCGCGCCCAGGCGCAGAAGCCTCGTCTCGCGCAGATCGCCGACCGGGCTGCACAGACCTTTCTACTGTTTTCGCTGATGGCGGCGGCGCTGATCGGCGTTGTCTGGTGGCAAATCGACGCATCCCGTGCATTCTGGATTGTCCTGGCAATGCTCGTTGCCACCTGCCCCTGCGCGCTGTCGTTGGCGACACCGACCGCGTTGACAGCAGCCACCGGCACGCTGCACAAGCTTGGTCTGTTGCTGACCCGAGGTCATGTACTGGAGGGCCTGAATCAGATCGACACAGTCATCTTCGACAAGACCGGCACCCTGACCGAGGGACATCTGGCGCTGCGCAGCATTCACCCGCTACGCGAACTGGACGCCAGCCGCTGTCTTGAGCTGGCGGCGGCGCTGGAAAACCGTTCCGAGCACCCTATTGCCCGCGCCTTTGGTCGAGCGTCAAGGGCCGCCGAAGAGGTGCACAGCACACCGGGGCTAGGGCTGGAAGGACGTGTTGACGGGAAACTGCTGCGCATCGGCCAGGCGCCGTTCGTCTGTGCGCCGAGCGGCACTGAACCGCCGGTGATCACTGATGAGTCCGGCCAGTGGCTATTGCTGGGCGATGCGCAAGGGCCGCTGGCCTGGCTGGTACTCGACGATCGACTGCGCGACGATGCCGGCACCTTGTTACAAGCCTGCAAGGCACGAGGCTGGAAAACGCTGCTGCTGTCCGGAGACAGCTCACCGATGGTCGCCAGTGTCGCGCAGGCGCTGGGGATAGACGAAGCGCGTGGCGGTATGCACCCGGACGACAAGCTGGAGGTGCTGCGGCAACTTCAGGCTCAGGGACGCAAGGTGCTGATGATCGGTGACGGGGTGAATGACGTCCCGGTCATGGCCGCTGCCGACATCAGTGTGGCAATGGGCTCGGCCACCGACCTTGCAAAAACCAGCGCTGACGCCGTGCTGCTGTGCAACCGTTTGCCGGTGCTGATCGACGCACTGAATCTGGCCCGACGTACGCGCAGGGTCATTATCGAAAATCTGCTCTGGGCCAGCCTGTACAATGGCCTCATGCTGCCATTCGCGGCACTGGGCTGGATCACCCCGGTATGGGCGGCCATCGGCATGTCGCTCAGTTCATTGACCGTAGTGCTCAACGCCTTGCGCCTGACCCGCATGCCGCGCCGCGCCCTGACGTCACAACCTGCCCCGGAGGTTTCATGCCCGCGCTTTACATCATGATCCCTGCTGCGCTGCTGCTGGTGGGTGTCGCGATCTACGTGTTCTTCTGGGCGGTGGACAGCGGCCAGTACGACGATATGGAAGGCCCGGCGCACAGCATATTGTTCGATGATCCGCCGTCAGTGGATCATGCCCGGCCAGAACAGCAACGGCCTGGCGCTGACGAGAAACACGATGTTTGAACTTGCTTCGACGCTGCTCTCGGCGTTCATTCTCGGGCTGCTGGGCGGCGGCCATTGCCTGGGGATGTGTGGCGGCCTCATGGGAGCGCTGACACTGGCCATTCCCAAGGAACAGCGCAGCCGTCGATTCCGGCTGCTGCTGGCATATAACTTTGGGCGCATTCTCAGTTACACGATTGCCGGCCTGGGTTCCGGGCTGGTCGGCTGGGCAGTCGCGCAAAGTCCGCTGGCAACGGGTATGCGGGTCATCGCCGCAGTGTTGCTGATCGTGATGGGGCTGTATCTGGCTGGCTGGTGGAGCGGGCTGACGCATATCGAGCGCCTGGGCCGAGGACTGTGGCGATACCTGCAACCGCTGGCCAGTCGCTTGCTGCCGGTGTCCAGCCTGCCCCGCGCCTTGTTGCTCGGCGCGCTGTGGGGCTGGCTGCCCTGCGGGCTGGTTTACAGCGCCCTGCTCTGGGCCGCCAGCCAGGGCAATCCTCTCCATAGCGCCTTGCTGATGCTGGCCTTCGGGCTGGGCACCTGGCCCGTTCTGCTGGCCACCGGACTTGCCGCCGAGCGCACTACTGTCCTGCTGCGCAAACGAGGTATTCGCATGGCCGGAGGGTTGCTGGTGATCGTGTTTGGCCTCTGGACCTTGCCGGGGCCGCATCAGCATTGGCTGATGCGGCACTGAGGCCGGGCAGCTCACACCGCTTGATCCACGTCAACGCCCGCCCTTGAGCGCCTGCGTATGCTCGCGACATCGCCAGCCTGACCGGGAAACGTGCGCATGCTTGACGCCATTCGTTGGGATTCAGACCTGATCCATCGCTATGATGTGGCAGGACCGCGCTATACGTCCTATCCGACAGCAGTGCAACTTCACACACAAATAGGCGCATTTGAACTGCTGCATGCTCTGCGGGAAAGCCGCAAGGCGTTGCGCCCGCTGTCGCTCTATGTGCATCTGCCCTTCTGCGCGAACATTTGTTACTACTGTGCCTGCAATAAGGTCATCACCAAGGACCGCGGACGCGCCCAGGCTTACCTGCAGCGGCTCGAACACGAAATACAGATGCTCGCCTGCCACCTGGCACCCGGTCAGGTAGTGGAGCAACTGCACCTGGGCGGCGGCACGCCGACCTTCCTGAGTCATGCTGAACTGCGTCGGTTCATGGCGCAGCTGCGCGCGCATTTCAATTTGCTGGAAGATGACTCCGGCGACTATGGCATCGAGATTGACCCTCGCGAAGCGGACTGGTCGACCATGGGCCTGCTGCGCGAGCTGGGTTTCAACCGGGTCAGCCTTGGCGTGCAGGACCTGGACCCGACCGTGCAACGGGCGATCAACCGCATGCAAAGCCTGGAGGAAACCCGCGCCATCGTCGAAGCCGCCCGCACGCTGCAGTTTCGTTCTGTGAATATCGACCTGATCTACGGACTTCCCAGACAAACCGCGCAAGCCTTCAGCCGCACAGTGGATGAAATCATCGAATTACAGCCCGACCGGTTATCTGTGTTCAACTACGCCCACCTGCCGGAACGCTTCATGCCGCAGCGGCGCATCGACACGGCCGAACTGCCGGATGCCCGGAGCAAACTGCTCATGCTCGAGCGCACCGTCGAGCAGCTGGGCAACGCCGGTTATCGCTACATCGGCATGGACCATTTCGCCCTGCCCGACGATGAGCTGGCTATCGCCCAGGAAGACCTGACCCTGCAACGCAATTTTCAGGGCTACACCACGCATGGTCACTGTGATCTGATCGGGCTGGGCGTCTCGGCCATCAGCCAGATTGGCGAGCTGTACAGTCAGAACAGCAGCGACCTGAGCGACTATCAAAGGCTGCTGGACAGCGACCAGCCAGCAACCAGACGAGGGCTGATGTGCAGCGATGACGACCGGATAAGACGCGCAGTCATTCAGCAGTTGATCTGCCACTTCATGCTGGATTTCGCCGAGATTGAAAAAGCATTCTCCATCGATTTCAGAGACTATTTCAGCGACGCATGGCCACAACTGCTTGGCATGGCGGAGGACGGGCTGATTGCGTTGAGCGCCGCGGGAATTGAAGTGAAACCGTCAGGCCGGTTGCTGGTGCGTGCTGTGTGCATGGTCTTCGATGCGTACCTGACCCGGCAGAACAGGCAGCAGTTCTCCCGGGTGATATGAGCAGCGGCCTGGTTCTACATTTTGGCCAGAACCAGCATGCCCGCCTTGGTCTTGTCGGCGTCGCTGGAGTTCAGGCTGTTCATCAGCGACGACAAATCGGCCGTGGAATTGCTCACCTGCGCCTGCAATGTGGTGAGCACGGTCTGTAGCGCCGCGGCCTTGGTGCGGCGCTCCTCGGGACTCAGACTCGGGTCCTTCAGAGCCTTCTGGATCTGCTCCATGGTTTCCGCGATCCTGCGTTGAAGCTCGCGAATAGCCTTGAGGATCTTCTGCACGGAAGCCGGCAGGCCGCTCTGCTCGATATCGGCATTTCTGGAAGACGACGCAGCGGCAGCCTTGCCTGCTGACGACAGATTGACTTCAACACCCTTTGCCTCACCGGCAGGCGTCTCGACGCTGCTTTCGCTGGCCTGGCTGCTGTACGTAATCTGCGAGGTCGCAGTACGTATCGTAATACTGTTGATCAACGGAAGTGTCGTTGACATGCCAAGGCATCCTTGTTCATCCGAGGGAATACAGGCTTATCGGCAGCCGCTCTGGAACCTTGATGGTACAGAAGGCTTTGTAGGCTGGCCCCGACAAGCAAGGGTGAGGTACCCTTACGGCTTATGTGTGTTTTCCCACAAGGAATTAAGTGATGTCCGAGCCAGTAAAGTTGCGCGCTCAAAACCAGGCTCACTGCAAGGATTGCAGTCTCGCTCCACTCTGCCTGCCCCTCTCATTGAACACGGAAGATATGGACTGCCTTGACCAGATCGTCAAACGGGGCCGTCCGCTGAAAAAAGGCGAGTTTCTATTCCGTCAGGGAGATACCTTCGAGTCGGTCTATGCAGTACGCTCCGGCGCGCTGAAAACCTTCAACATCAGTGACAACGGCGAAGAACAACTCACCGGCTTTCATCTGCCCAGCGAACTGGTCGGAATGTCAGGCATGGACGCCCAGGCTTACCCGGTCTCGGCGCAGGCACTGGAAACCACTTCAGTGTGCGAAATACCATTTGAACGCCTGGATGAACTGTCGGTGCAGTTGCCGCAACTGCGTCGCCAGTTGATGCGCGTCATGAGCCGCGAGATTCGCGAAGATCAGCAAATGATGCTGTTGCTGTCGAAGAAGACCGCCGATGAGCGTATTGCCACGTTTCTGATCAATCTGTCTGCGCGCTTTCGGGCCAGAGGTTTCTCGGCCAATAAGTTTCGTCTGAGCATGTCGCGCAACGAAATCGGTAATCACCTGGGCCTGGCCGTCGAGACGGTGTCGCGGGTATTCACCCGGTTCCAGCAAAACCAGTTGATTGCTGCAGAAGGCAAAGAGATTCATATCCTCGCCCCGATCGAGCTGTGCGCGCTGGCGGGCGGCGCAATGCAAAGCTGATACGTGCGATCTGTGGCGGGTCGGCTTAAACTATCGGCCAAACCTGCCATGGATCCCCCTGATGACTTTCGATCAATCGAACTTCAAGTCCCTGATACGCCCGGTCATAGACTTTCCCAAGCCGGGCGTGGTCTTTCGCGACATCACTCCCCTCTTTCAGTCGCCCAAGGCTACCCGTCAGGTAATCGACAGCTTCGTGCAGCGCTATATAGAAGCCGATTTCAGCCATATCGGCGTCATGGACGCGCGTGGTTTTCTGATTGGTTCGGTGGTGGCGTATCAACTGAACAAGCCGCTGGTGCTGTTTCGCAAACAAGGCAAATTACCTGCCGACGTACTCTCCGAGGCCTATCAAACAGAATACGGCGAAGCGTATCTGGAAGTGCATGCCGACAGTCTGTGCGAAGGTGACTCAGTCATCATGTTCGATGACCTGATCGCGACGGGAGGCACGCTGATCGCCGCCGCCAACCTCATCCGCCGCATGGGCGCCGAGGTACATGAAGCCGCTGCGATCATCGACCTGCCGGAACTGGGTGGCTCCAAGCGTCTTAACGACCTGAAGATCCCGACGTTCTGTCTGACCGAGTTTGCGCTGGACGAGCAGTAAGACCGGCGCTGACCGTGGCTCCGCTTTGCACGGTGGTTCTGCGATGTCAGATGGATTGGGGTTCGACTCAGGTCACCTTTTCGCCCCTCGGCGAGTTACTTTGACGGGCCAAAGTAACCAAACCCCCTCGCTCCTGTTTCCGGCCCGACTTCGTCGGGTTCCTTCGCCCTGTCACTGATCCGGGGGTCGCCGCAACGGGCCATCCATGGCCCGGTGCGGCTAGCCTGGCGTCCTGCCAGGCTACCCCCGGATCAGCGCCAGGACTCAGCCGTCACTTACGTCGCACTCTGCGTCGTCAGTACCATCGCGATAAAAAAGCACTGTATGGCAGCATTAACAGGTAAGGCATGATGTTCTGCCGCACCGGAAATTTGCAACGCCAAGCGTTAAGAAGAGCATGCCAATGCAGAGTGATTGACACGAGAATCATACTCAAAATCGGACGCAGAGCGTCCAGAACGGCATTCGACGCAGAGCGTCGCACGATAGTTGAGATTATCGTTGCAGTTCTGGACGCTCTGCGTCCGACCTTGAATGGGCAGCGCAGGCGTGTACCGAAGAGAAACTAGCTCGCAGTATTGCTGTGCAGTTTGGTCATCAGTTGCGCTTCGGCCTGGGTCAGGCCGCAGGACTGGGTCAGCTCATCGATGCTGGCACCCATGCCGACCAGGCGTGCAGCCTGGGCAAAGGACAGCGTGGAGGGATCGCGCTGTTCCAGTGCAGTGAGCTTGTCCGGCAACGGCGCAACGATGGCACGCAGCTCGTGCAACGCTTCGCCCATGCGCACCGTGCCGTTCTGGTAGTTGTCCAGGCGTCTGGCCAACTCCTTGATCCGCTGATCACGCAAGGCAGCCGCCTCATCACGCTCGGCATCGAGCTTGCGCTGACGCCTGGTATGGGCCAGGAACATAAACAGGGTGACTACCCAGAGAATGCCCAGGAAGAAGACAGCTACCTCAAAGATCAATCAGATGCTCTCCAGTTCGGACCACTCTTCTTCGGACATCATTTTGTCCAGTTCAACCAGAATCAACAGTTCGCCGTTCTTGTTGCAAACGCCCTGAATGAATTTGGCCGACTCATCGTTACCCACGTTTGGCGCAGTTTCGACTTCAGACTGACGCAAGTAAACCACTTCAGCCACGCTATCGACCAGAATCCCGACCACTTGCTTGTCGGCTTCGATGATCACGATACGCGTATTGTCGCTGACTTCAACCGGAGCCAGACCAAAGCGCTGACGGGTATCGATCACGGTGACCACGTTACCGCGCAGGTTGATAATGCCCAGTACGTAGCTTGGCGCACCCGGGACCGGGGCGATTTCAGTGTAGCGCAGCACTTCCTGCACCTGCATCACGTTGATGCCATAGGACTCGTTGTCCAGGCGGAACGTAACCCATTGCAGGATAGGATCTTCGGAACCTTGTGCAGACGACTTATTCATAACCCCAACCCCTCACGTGTGTTCTTTGCAGGTGATGCCACTGGCATCGACCCATGATTATTTCGACTTGTTCAACTGCTTGACCGCGCCACTGGCTATCAGCTCGGCCAACTCTGCAACATCCAGCAACGCGCACATGTGCTCGATAACCGTGCCCGCCAGCCATGGGCGCTGACCTCGCTGCGTGCGCCATTTGATCTCATTCGGATCAAGACGCAACGAACGGCTGACTTGATGCACCGCCAGTCCCCACTCGTATCCCTGCACCGAAATCACGTACTGCAATCCCTGGCGAAAATCGTCGCGGTATCGATCAGGCATGATCCAGCGCGCGGTATCCAATACTTTCAGGTTGCCCGCCTGGCAAGGCAGGATCCCGAGAAACCAGTCCGGTTGACCGAACAGTGGCGTCAGCTCCTGCCCTGCCAGCGGGTAAATCGACCCCAGGCATACCAGCGGCACTGCCAGCGTCAGTCCGGCCACGTCGAACAACAGGCATTCGAACGGCTCGGCGGCCCATGCCGGGCGACCATCACTGGTAGGCGGCGGCGGCGTGCGCTGGGTCACCAGTGTGCTCAACTCAGCGACCGGCTCGACCAGCTCAACGGTCGAAACTGCTTCTTCAACCTTCACCACTTCGGCAACAATCACCGGAGCGACTTCAATCACCGGCGCAGGCGCTTCAACCTTTACCGCTACAGCCACCGGAGCCGGCGCGGCCACCGCAACCGCCAGCGGTTTGATCTGCGCTTGCATCCGCGCATCAAAGGCTTGCTCTTCGAGCACAGCCGCCTGAAATTCATCGATGCTGCTGACAGGCTCTTCAAGCACCTCAGTCGCGTCGTACAGCAATGCGTCCAGATAGGACTGCAACGCCAGCTTGGGTCGTGTTGCTACTTCTACAGGGCGGTTCATACCGGGGCCCAACAAAAAATGGAGCATGTGCAACCTGATAGAGTTATCGGCCGCATTGAGGCATCACTTGAGCAAACTGTGTAGAAAGAATGGACGTTCACGTCAGGCCACCTGAGCATTGAGCTGCTCGGCGAGCATATGCTTGAGCAATGCCCGATAAGCAATCACACCGCGACTCTTACTGTCATTCTGCGACGGCGTCAGCCCCAGACGGCTCGCATCGCGCAGCCGCGTGTCGACCGGCACGTAGGCTTGCCAGACATGATCGGGAAAACTGTCGCGCAATAATTTCAATGTGCCCATCGACGCTTGGGTACGACGGTCGAACAAGGTCGGCACGATGGTGTAAGGCAACGGCACCTTGCGCGAACGGTTGATCATGGTCAGGGTATTGACCATACGCTCCAGGCCTTTCACGGCCAAAAATTCAGTCTGTACCGGTATCGCCAACTGCTGGCTTGCCGCCAGCGCATTGACCATGAGAACGCCCAGCAGCGGCGGACTGTCGATCAGCGCATAGTCAAAATCCTGCCACAACTGCGCCAGACTTTTAGCGATCACCAGGCCCAGGCCGCTCTGGCCAGGGGATTGACGCTCCAGTGTGGCCAGCGCCGTGCTGGAGGGTATCAGCGAGATACGCTGGTCACTGGTCGGCAGCAGCAATTGGCCCGGAAGCCCCTCCGGAACCGCACCCTTGTGGAGAAACAGATCGAAGGCACTGTGTTCCAGTTCGTCCGGGTTATGCCCGAAATAGCTGGTCATGGAGCCGTGGGGGTCCAGATCGACCACGACCACACGCTTGCCCGCATCGGCCAGCAGGCCGGCCAGGGCGATGGTCGTGGTGGTCTTTCCGACTCCACCTTTCTGGTTGGCTACTGCCCAGACTCTCATTGATGTTTTTCCTTGCGTACAGCAACGACCATACCGATACGATGTTAGGGGGCAGGTGACGGAGAATTGACGGCGTTCGCACGTACCGGCGGCTTTGCTGGCACCGGTGCAGTTTGTGTGCCAGCACGCCTCAGTGCAGCATCCGGTTGCACATTGGCCGACCCTGAACTGGTCAGGCTGCGACGCACATCCAGATTTCGCGAGATGACCAGCACTACGCGGCGGTTCTTGGCACGTCCGGCGGCAGTGGTATTGGGCGCGATCGGTTGAAACTCACCGTAGCCCACAGAGGCCAGTCGCGCGGGATTGACACCGTCCATCGCCAGCATGCGCACAATGCTGGCAGATCGAGCCGAAGACAGTTCCCAGTTGGTCGGAAACTGCGCAGTGCTGATCGGCTGATCGTCAGTGAAGCCTTCAACGTGTATGGGATTGTCGAAGCGTTTGACGATTCCGGAAACCTTTTCAATGATCGTGAAAGCCTTGTCGCTGGGTATGGCGTCGCCGCTGACGAACAACAGGCTGGAGTTGAGTTCGATCTCGATCCATAACTCGTTGCCGCGCACCGTCATCTGATCGGACTTGATCAGGTCGCCGAACGCATCGCGAACATCCTGAGCGATGGTCTGCAGCGGATCATCAGAAGCCTGGCCAATTCCGGCATCGGTCTGTTCGCTGTCCTTGACCAGCGGCTCGGCGGGCTTTATCGAGACCGGGCGCTGCTCACCAATAGGGATCGGTTTCATAGTGCGCTCGGTATCGTTGAATACGCCAACCAGTGCCTGGGACAGAATTTTGTATTTGCCTTCATTGACCGAGGAAATCGAGTACATCACCACGAAAAAGGCGAACAGCAGGGTAATGAAGTCGGCATACGACACCAGCCAGCGCTCATGATTTTCGTGTTCTTCGGCCTGACGTCGGCGAGCCATGCGCTGTTACTCCATGAAGCCTTGCAGCTTGAGTTCGATGGAGCGCGGGTTTTCACCTTCGGCGATGGACAGCAAGCCTTCAAGCAGCATTTCGCGGTAACGCGACTGACGGTGGGCAATGCCTTTAAGCTTGTTGGCCACCGGCAACAGAATCAGGTTGGCCATTGCAACGCCATAAATGGTGGCAACAAAAGCCACCGCAATCCCACTGCCCAGTTGGCTCGGGTCGGCCAGGTTACCCATGACGTGAATCAGCCCCATTACCGCACCGATGATGCCCACGGTCGGCGCATAGCCGCCCATGCTTTCGAATACCTTGGCAGCCTGAATATCGCGGGTTTCCTGAGTGATGAAATCCACTTCAAGAATGCTCCGGATCGCTGCAGGCTCGGCGCCATCGACCAACAGTTGCAAGCCTTTGCGGGCATAACTGTCAGGTTCGGAATCGGCGACCGTTTCCAGACCGAGCAAGCCTTCCTTGCGGGCGGTCATGCTCCAGCCGATCACCCGGTCGACACCGCCGGGCAGATCGATACGAGGCGGGAAAATGATCCAGCGGATGATTTTCATGGCACGCATGAACGCGCTCATCGGTGACTGCAACAGCGACGCACCCAGTGTGCCGCCCAGTACAATCAGGGCTGCCGGGCCATTGAGCAACGCACCGAGGTGTCCGCCTTCAAGAAAGTTGCCGCCAATGATCGCGACAAACGCCAGGATCAGGCCGATAAGACTGAGTACATCCATCAGAGACAGGCCTCTACCAGGTGGCGACCTATGTCATCCAGACTGTAGATCGCATCTGCAAGCTCAGCCTTGACGATTGCCATCGGCATGCCGTAAATGACGCAGCTCGCTTCGTCCTGCGCCCATACGGTACTGCCCGCCTGCTTGAGCAGGCGCGCGCCCTCACGGCCATCGGCACCCATGCCGGTCAATACCACCGACAGCACCTTGTCACCGTAGGACTTGGCGGCAGAGCCAAAGGTGATATCTACACAAGGTTTGTAATTCAGGCGCTCGTCACCCGGCAGAATCTTCACCGTACCGCGCGCATCCACCATCATCTGCTTGCCGCCCGGTGCCAGCAACGCCAGACCAGGGCGCAGAACGTCGCCGTCCTCTGCTTCCTTGACGCTGATCTTGCACAGCTTGTCGAGACGCTCGGCAAAGGCCTTGGTGAAGGCCGCAGGCATGTGTTGAATCAGCACCAGCGGTGCCGGGAAGCTGGCTGGCAACTGGGTAAGTACACGTTGCAACGCAACCGGGCCACCGGTTGAGGTGCCGATGGCCACCAGTTTGTATGCCTTGCGCTTGGGCGTGCCTGAGGTGGTCGGGTGTGCCGGAGCATGGTGAGCATGAGCCGCAGGGGCCGTGGCAGGCGCTGCAGTGCGCGTCGGCACGGCACGGGCTGGCGCGGTGGTGGGCGCAGGTGCACGGCTGGACGACGTCGGCGCTGCCGGTGCAGCCGCCGATGCAGCGCTGGCCGCACCAAACCCGCTTGAACGGCGGTTACTGCGCGAAATGCTGTTGATTTTCTCGCACAGCAGTTGTTTGACCTTCTGCGGGTTGCGCGAGATATCTTCGAAATTCTTGGGCAGGAAATCCACGGCACCGGCGTCCAGAGCATCCAGCGTCACGCGCGCACCTTCGTGCGTCAGCGACGAGAACATCAATACCGGGGTGGGGATACGCTGCATGATATGACGAACTGCCGTAATGCCATCCATCATCGGCATTTCGTAGTCCATGGTGATGACATCAGGTTTGAGCGCCAGCGCCTGCTCAATCGCTTCCTTGCCGTTGGTGGCGGTGCCAACCACTACAATGTTGGGGTCCGAAGAAAGAATTTCCGTAACACGGCGGCGGAAAAAACCGGAATCATCCACCACCAGGACCTTGACTGCCATAAACACTCCAATAGGTGTTGCAGGCAGCCAGGCTGCCCGCACCCCCGGGTTCAGATACGCCGTGCGGCGTAACGCTTGAGCATGCTGGGTACATCGAGAATCAAGGCGATGCGACCGTCACCGGTGATGGTGGCGCCCGACATGCCTGGCGTACCTTGCAGCATCTTGCCCAGCGGTTTGATAACCACTTCTTCCTGGCCGACCAGTTGATCGACAACGAAGCCGATGCGCTGGGTGCCGACCGTCAGGATCACGACGTGCCCTTCTCGCTGCTCTTCATGAGCCGCCGAACTGACCAGCCAGCGCTTGAGATAGAACAGCGGCAAGGCTTTGTCACGTACGATCACCACTTCCTGACCGTCAACCACGTTGGTAGTGGACAGGTTCAGGTGGAAGATTTCGTTGACGTTGACCAACGGGAAGGCAAAAGCCTGGTTGCCCAGCATCACCATCAGGGTCGGCATGATCGCCAGGGTCAACGGGACCTTGATGACAATCTTGGAACCCTGGCCCTTGGTCGAGTAGATGTTGATCGAGCCGTTGAGCTGGGAGATCTTGGTTTTAACCACGTCCATGCCCACACCGCGACCTGACACATCGGAAATCTCGGTCTTGGTCGAGAAGCCCGGTGCAAAGATCAGGTTGTAGCAATCGGTGTCGCTCAACCGATCGGCTGCATCCTTGTCCATGACACCACGTTTGACCGCAATCGAGCGCAACACGTTGGGGTCCATACCCTTGCCGTCATCGGAAATCGACAGCAGGATATGGTCGCCTTCCTGCTCTGCCGAAAGAATTACCTTGCCGCCGCGGGACTTGCCCGAGGCTTCGCGTTCTTCCGGCGTTTCGATACCGTGGTCGACCGCGTTGCGCACCAAGTGGACCAGCGGGTCGGCAAGCGCCTCTACGAGGTTCTTGTCGAGGTCGGTTTCTTCGCCGACCAGTTCCAGATTGATCTCTTTCTTGAGCTGGCGAGCCAGGTCACGTACCAGACGCGGGAAGCGACCAAAGACTTTCTTGATCGGCTGCATACGGGTCTTCATGACCGCGGTCTGCAGGTCGGCAGTGACCACATCCAGGTTCGAAACCGCCTTGGACATGGCTTCATCGCCGCTGTTGAGACCCAGACGCACCAGGCGGTTACGTACCAGCACCAGCTCGCCGACCATGTTCATGATCTCGTCCAGTCGGGCGGTATCCACACGAACCGTGGTTTCGGCTTCAGTCGCAACCGGCTTTTCACCAGTGGGCGCAGGAGCGCGTGCAGGTGCTGGAGCAGGCTTGGCGGGCTCGGCCTTTGCCGCAGGTGCAGGCGCCGCAGCAGGCTTGGCAGCCGGTGGCGGAGCAGCAGCTATGGCAGTTGCCGGAGCAGGTGCCTTGGCAACGACCGCATCAGGCTCGAACTTGCCTTTGCCATGCAGTTCGTCGAGCAGGCTTTCAAATTCGTGATCGGTAATTTCGTCCGATGCCGCTGCAGCAGAGGGTGCCTTGGCAGCAACGGCCGCAGGTGCAGGTGCAGGTGCAGGTGCAGCAGCAGCCGTAGCGGCTATGGCACCGTCAAACGAGCCCTTGCCATGCAGTTGATCAAGCAAGGCTTCGAATTCGTCGTCGGTGATTTCATCGCCGGCAGGCGCTGCACCCTTGCTCTGTGCAGCAGGTGCCGGGGCTGGAGCGGCTACAGCATCGGCCGCAAACTTGCCCTTGCCATGCAACTGATCAAGCAGGGATTCAAATTCCTGATCGGTAATTTCATCGCGAGCTGGCGCAACCGCAGGTGCCGCTGATGGTGCCGCAGACACCGGACTGGTGCCGTGCAGCGAATCGAGCAGTTGCTCGAACTCATCATCGGTAATGTCATCGCTGGCCGCTTGCTCGGCAACCGGAGCCGGAGCCTCGGCTTCAACCACCGGCTCGGGCTCGGGCGCTGCGACTTCGTCGGCAGATTGTGGCTCGGCCAGTCGCGAAAGCGCAGCCAGCAGTTCTGGCGTCGCCGCAGTTACGTCAGTCCGTTCACGTACCTGACCGAACATGCTGTTGACGGTGTCCAGAGCTTCCAGGACCACATCCATCAGTTCGGAATCAACGCGACGCTCACCCTTGCGAAGAATGTCGAACACGTTTTCGGCGATGTGGCAGCACTCCACCAGCTCATGGAGCTGGAGGAAGCCGGCGCCCCCTTTTACAGTGTGAAAACCGCGAAAAATTGCATTGAGCAGATCAGCATCATCCGGTCGGCTTTCCAGCTCGACCAATTGCTCTGACAACTGCTCCAGAATTTCGCCGGCCTCTACCAGAAAATCCTGAAGGATTTCTTCATCGGCGCCGAAGCTCATGGGGTGCTCCCTAAAATTAACCGTCAACAGATCTTAGAAGCCGAGGCTCGATAGCAGATCGTCTACATCATCCTGTCCGGATACGACGTCTTCACGTTTATCGGCATGAATCTGCGGACCTTCACCCTTGGCGAGATGTTTTTTAGGATCTTTTTCAGCAAGGATGGATTCTTCGTCATGTTCGATGCCTGCGAAGCGATCGACATGGCTGGCCATGAGCACCAGTTTGAGCAGATTGCTCTCGACTTCCGTAACCAATTGCGTCACGCGCTTGATAACCTGCCCCGTAAGGTCCTGGTAATCCTGGGCAAGCAAAATATCGTTGAGATGCCCGGAAACCCTATCTGCCTCCTGCTCGGTGCGCGTCAGAAAACCATCGACCCGCTTGGCCAGCTCACGGAATTCTTCAGCACCGATTTCGCGGCGCATGAAACGCCCCCAGTCGTCACTCAATGCCTTGGCATCGGAGCTCAGACCGCTCATGAGCGGTGTGCTTTCCTCGACCAGGTCCATAGTGCGGTTGGCCGCATTCTCGGTCAGCCTCACCACATACGACAGGCGTTCGGTCGCGTCGGTGATCTGCGACACTTCCTCGGCTTGAGGCATGTGCGGATCAATATGAAAGTTGACGATTGCACTGTGCAGCTCACGAGTCAGCTTGCCCACTTCCTGATAAAGGCCGCGGTCGCGTGTCTGGTTGAGTTCATGGATCAGCTGCACAGCGTCACCGAAGCGGCCCTTTTCAAGGCTGGTGACGAGTTCCTGCGCGTGTCTCTTTAAGGTCGACTCAAAGTCGGCCATCGAATCATTGTTATCCATAGCGCCCTCGCGGCATGCATCAGCTATTGACGCGTTCAAAGATCTTTTCGATCTTCTCTTTAAGCGCTTGAGCCGTGAATGGCTTGACTACATAACCGTTCACCCCGGCCTGGGCAGCTTCAATGATCTGCTCACGCTTCGCTTCGGCAGTAACCATCAGTACAGGAAGGCTCTTGAGACGCTCGTCCGCACGGACCTGACGCAACAAGTCGATACCGGTCATGCCAGGCATGTTCCAGTCCGTCACCAGAAAGTCAAAGGCACCGCTCTGCAGCATCGGCAATGCGGTCAGACCGTCATCCGCTTCAGATGTGTTGGTAAATCCCAGATCACGCAACAGATTCTTGATGATCCGCCGCATCGTTGAGAAGTCATCAACGATGAGGATTTTCATGTTCTTGTCCAATTCGACCTCCAAGCAGTCTTTAACGCGTTCAGCACCTGAACACGCTGTTCACTCAATACTGGCACAGCACACCCCCAGCTATACGAAACGACGACGGGCTTGGCACAACGACAGTCAAGACTGCGACTAAAGCCCATCGAGACATTGCCCGACAGGCCCTTGCCTCGTCTATCCTGCTACCACGTAACGCTTTGCACAGCCGGCATGCAGACAACGCACGACAAACGTCGCGCACTGCCGTCAACGCGCTCGCCACTCCCCCAAACGCCCCCGCAAACGAGCTGCGCACTGGCTGTGTAACTGACTGACCCGAGATTCGCTGACCCCAAGAACCTCTCCGATTTCCTTGAGGTTCAGCTCTTCGTCGTAGTACAGCGCCAACACCAGACGCTCACGCTCTGGCAAATTGGCAATTGCATCGGCCAACGCTGCCTGGAAGCGCTCGTCTTCCAGGTCGCGCGACGGCTCAAGCGAACCGCTTGCGCCATCCTCATGCAGCCCTTCGTGATCGCCGTCCTGAAGCAGGTCGTCGAAACTGAAGAGGCGGCTGCCCAAGGTGTCATTCAAAATCCCGTAATAATCATCAAGACTCAACTGGAGTTCGGCCGCAACCTCGTGATCTTTAGCGTCACGGCCGGTTTTAGCTTCAATTGCACGAATTGCGTCACTGACCATTCGGGTATTGCGGTGCACTGAGCGTGGTGCCCAGTCGCCCTTGCGCACTTCATCCAGCATCGCACCACGAATGCGAATGCCGGCGTAGGTCTCGAAACTCGCACCTTTGGTTGAATCATATTTGGTGGAGACTTCAAGCAGACCGATCATGCCAGCCTGGATCAGATCCTCGACCTGCACGCTGGCCGGCAAGCGCGCCAGCAGATGATAAGCGATACGCTTGACCAATGGCGCATAACGCTCGATCAACTCGTATTGCGAATTACGGGAAGCCTTGCTGTACATCTGGTAGCCGCTCGCAGTCATTGCACAGGCCCTGCACTGGTCTGGTGAACGAGTCGCTCAACGAAGAACTCGAGATGACCCCGCGGGTTGGCTGGCAGCGGCCAGGTATCAACCTTCTGGGCAATGGCCTTGAACGCCAGCGCACATTTGGATCGCGGGAATGCTTCGTAGACGGCGCGCTGTTTCTGTACGGCCTTGCGCACGCACTCGTCGTACGGCACGGCACCTACATACTGCAGCGCGACATCAAGAAAACGGTCCGTCACTTTGGTGAGTTTGGCGAACAGGTTGCGCCCTTCCTGCGGGCTCTGCGCCATGTTGGCCAGCACACGGAAGCGGTTCATGCCGTAGTCGCGGTTGAGCAGTTTGATCAGGGCGTAGGCATCGGTGATCGACGTGGGCTCGTCGCACACCACCAGCAACACTTCCTGAGCGGCGCGCACGAAGCTGACCACCGATTCGCCGATACCGGCAGCCGTGTCAATCACCAGCACATCAAGGTTGTCGCCAATCTCGCTGAACGCCTGGATCAGACCCGCATGCTGGGCCGGGGACAGATGCACCATGCTCTGGGTGCCAGAGGCGGCAGGCACGATACGCACCCCACCCGGCCCCTGCAACAGAACGTCGCGCAACTCGCAACGGCCCTCTATCACATCGGCAAGTGTACGTTTAGGCGTCAGCCCAAGCAGAACGTCGACATTGGCCAGACCCAGATCGGCGTCCAGCAGCATGACACGACGGCCAAGCTCGGCAAGGGCCAGTGAAAGATTCACTGACACGTTAGTCTTACCGACGCCACCTTTGCCACCGGTCACCGCGATAACCTGTACGGGATGCATGCTGCCCATGTTATTTCTTTACCTTGTCTTGCGTAGACCGAAACCACATCGAGGGCTGCACGTTCGCAAATGAACACCGCATGGCAGACCGTTGACGCAGGGACATTCCAATAATATCCATCACTTAACCCACTCTCTTGCCAGGGGTGTGATAGAGGTCAGCAAACATATCAGCCATCGCTTCCTCGCTCGGCTCATCCTGCATCTGCACACTCACCGCACGGCTCACCAGTTGATGACGACGCGGGGTGTGCAGGTCGTCAGGAATACGGGGTCCGTCCGTGAGGTAGGCCACAGGTAATTCATGACTGATCGCCAGGCTCAGGACTTCGCCAAGGCTGGCTGTTTCATCAAGCTTGGTCAGAATGCATCCGGCCAGGCCACAACGCTTGTAACTGTGATAAGCAGCGGTCAGCACCTGCTTCTGGCTGGTGGTCGCCAGTACCAGGTAGTTACGCGACTTGATGCCACGCCCTGCCAGACTTTCCAGTTGCATGCGCAGCGCGGGATCGCTGGCTTGCAGCCCGGCGGTATCGATCAACACCACGCGCTTGCGCAGCAGCGGCTCCAGCGCCTGGACCAGCGACTGGCCAGGATCGACATGGGTAACCGGCACGTTGAGGATGCGCCCAAGGGTCTTGAGCTGCTCCTGTGCGCCGATGCGGAAACTGTCCATGCTGACCAGAGCGATATTCTGCGGACCGTACTTCAACACGTAACGTGCCGCCAGCTTGGCCAGCGTGGTGGTCTTGCCCATGCCGGCAGGCCCGACCATGGCAATGACTCCACCCTCTTCTAGCGGCTCGATGTCCGGCACGGCAATCATGCGCGCCAAATGGGCCAGCAACATGCGCCAGGCCTGACGAGGCTCGTCAATCTCCGGGATCATCGACAGCAGATCGCGCGACAGCGGGCCGGACAAACCGACACGTTGCAGGCGGCGCCACAGATTGGCCTGCTGCGGACGACTGCCCTGCAGCTGGTTCCAGGCCAGGGAGCCAAGCTGGACTTCCAGCAGCTCGCGCAAGCCGTTCAATTCGGAGCGCATCGAATCATAGGCGCGCTGGCCGACAGCAGGCTCTGCGGGCGCAGGCGGCGTGTACGCGAATGGTCGTGGCGGCTCTTCGAGCGTCGGCTCGATGTGCGTATCGACAGCGCTGACCGGTTTGCCGGAAAACAGCTGAAGATTGATCGACGCGTCACTGTCGCTGCGGTTGTTCAATTCGGCCTGAGCAGAGACGATGCGCGACTGGGTCTTGCGCAGCTCGTCTTCGAGCTCCATGTTCGGCACACGCGGTGCCAGGGCGGACAGCTTGTAATCCAGAGCGGCAGTCAGCTCTACGCCACCGGCAATGCGCCGGTTACCGATGATGGCCGCCTCGGCGCCCAGCTCATCGCGAACCAGTTTCATGGCTTGACGCATATCGGCGGCGAAAAATCGCTTAACTTGCATGACTCACTACCTCAGCCGTTCGGCCCGACAGTCGCTACGATGGTTACTTGCTTGTTGTCCGGAATTTCCTGATACGCCAGAACATGCATGTTCGGTACAGCCAATCGTCCAAATCGTGACAGCATCGCCCGGACAGGCCCTGCTACCAGAAGAATTACCGGCAACCCTTGCATCTCCTGACGCTGGGCGGCCTCAATCAACGAACGCTGGAGCTTCTCAGCCATGCTTGGCTCAAGAAGAACGCCTTCTTCCTGACCCTGACCAGCCTTCTGCAAACTATTGAGCAATATCTGTTCCAACCTTGGTTCCAGAGTGATAACAGGCAGCTCCGGCTCAACACCTACAATGCTTTGGACGATTGCGCGGCTCAGACCCACTCGCACGGCAGCCACCAAAGCGGCGGTATCTTGACTCTTGCCGGCGTTGTTGGCGATAGCTTCTGCAATGCTGCGAATATCACGCACAGGTACATGCTCAGCCAGAAGCGCTTGCAGCACGTTGAGCAACGAGGACAGGGACAGCACACCAGGGACCAGCTCTTCAGCCAGTTTGGGCGAGCTTTTGGCCAGCAATTGCATCAACTGCTGGACTTCTTCGTGACCAATCAGTTCATGAGAGTGCTTGTAGAGAATCTGGTTCAAGTGGGTTGCCACCACAGTACTGGCGTCCACCACGGTATAACCCAGCGACTGCGCCTGGCTGCGCTGGCTGATTTCGATCCAAACGGCCTCCAGACCAAACGCCGGGTCTCTGGCGGTGATGCCGTTCAGGGTGCCGAACACTTGACCGGGGTTGATCGCCAGCTCGCGATCCGGATAAATCTCGGCCTCGGCCAGAATCACGCCCATCAGCGTCAGACGGTAGGCGCTGGGTGCCAGATCAAGGTTGTCACGGATGTGTACGGTCGGCATCAGGAAGCCCAGCTCTTGCGACAGCTTCTTGCGCACGCCCTTGATACGCGCCAGCAGTTGACCACCCTGATTGCGGTCCACCAGCGGAATCAGGCGATAACCCACTTCCAGGCCGATGATGTCGATAGGGGTGACGTCATCCCAACCCAGCTCCTTGGCGTCCTGAACACGGGTCGGCGAAGGCAGCAGGTCCTGTTGGCGTTGCACTTCGGCCAGCGCCTCGACTTTCACCTGGTTCTCTTTCTTCCAGAGCAGATACGCACCACCCGCAGCCACCAGGCCGAGGCTGATGAAGGAGAAGTGCGGCATGCCCGGCACCAGCCCCATTACGATCATGATCGCAGCGGAAACTGCCAGTGCCTTGGGCGAGGCGAACATCTGACGATTGATCAGCTTGCCCATCTCTTCCGAACCGGAAGCGCGGGTCACCATGATCGCTGCGGCAGTGGACAAAAGCAGTGATGGCAATTGCGCCACCAAACCGTCACCGATGGTCAGCAGGGTATAAACGCGGCCTGCATCAGCGAATGTCATGTTGTGTTGCAGAATACCGACCAGCATGCCGCCGATCAGGTTGATGAACAGAATCAGCAAACCGGCAATTGCATCGCCGCGCACGAATTTGCTGGCACCGTCCATGGAACCGTAGAACTCGGCTTCCTGAGCGACTTCAGCACGGCGGCGCTTGGCTTCTGGCTGATCGATGAGACCGGCGTTGAGGTCGGCGTCGATTGCCATCTGTTTGCCTGGCATCGCGTCGAGGGTGAAACGCGCGCTGACCTCGGAAATACGGCCGGCACCTTTGGTGATTACTACGAAGTTGATGATCATCAGAATCGCGAACACCACGATACCGACAACATAGTTACCACCGATCACCACCTCACCGAAGGCCTGAATCACCTTGCCCGCAGCGGCGTGACCGTCCTGACCGTGAAGCATGACCACTCGCGTGGAAGCAACGTTCAGTGCCAGACGCAACAGCGTAGCGACCAGCAGAATGGTTGGAAACACCGAGAAGTCCAGCGGCCGCAGAGCGTAAACACACACCAGCAACACGACGATGGACAGTGCAATGTTGAACGTGAAGAACACGTCCAGCAGGAACGGCGGCATAGGCAACATCATCATTGCCATCATGACCAGCAACAACAGCGGAACGCCCAACTGACCACGGCCCAGGCCAGTGATATTGCTGCGTGCGCTACTGAATATCTGAGAACGATCCACTGATTGTTTACCTGCGCACTAGATCAAAACATTGACGCCGATGGCGACCTGTATCGACCCTGTTGCAAAAAGCTGTCCAACTTTTACAAAGCCAGTGCTGGTAAGGCTTTAGGGATGCTCCGATCAACTTGCCGCGCAGCGGTGGCAAGCCGTAATTTGCCAGGCACATAGCGCTATTTTTCTGAAAACGGTCTGATGCAGTGTGAGTCGAGCGCGTTTTTCGCTCGGTTTTCCGTGTTAAGCGCGCAACTCACCCAAACCCATTAGTCGCTTTCGAGCCATCCACAGGTTCGACAGGGCGAACAGCGTGGTCAGTTGGGCCGTGTTTTTCATCAGCCCACGAAAGCGTACTTTCACGTAACCAAACTGGCGCTTGATGACCCGAAACGGATGCTCGACCTTGGCGCGTGTCTGCGCTTTGCAGTACTCGATCTTGCGCTTGGCTTTGTACAACAGGCTGCGTTTGTTCAGCTTGGAATACGTGCTGCGCCGCGCCGCGATTTGCCAGATCACGTTACGATTTTCGTGCTCTTCACGCTTCTCGACACCGGTGTAGCCAGCGTCCGCATAGACCGCGTTTTCTTCCCCGTGGAGCAGTTCGGCGACTTGAGTGACATCGGCCACATTGGCCGCAGTGCCATGGACGTGATGAACCAGTCCAGACTCAACGTCAGCGCCGATGTGGGCCTTCATACCGAAGAAATACTGGTTACCCTTCTTTGTCTGATGCATCTCGGGATCACGCTCGCCGTCTTTGTTCTTGGTCGAGCTTGGGGCATGAATAATGGTGGCATCGACGATGGTGCCCTGGCGCAGCGACAGGCCTTTTTCCTGCAAATAACCGTTGATGACCGCGAGGATTGCAGGAGCCAGTTGATGTTTCTCCAGCAGGTGCCGGAAGTTCATGATCGTGGTGTCTTCCGGTATCGGCGCACTCAACGTCAGGCGTGCAAACTGGCGCATGGGGGTGATTTCGTAGAGCGCTTCTTCCATGGCCGGATCACTCAGGGAGAACCAGTTCTGCAGCAGGTGAATGCGCAGCATGGTTTCCAGCGGATAAGGTTTTCTGCCACCGCCGGCCTTGGGGTAGAACGGTTCGATCAGGCCCAGCAGACCTGTCCAGGGGACGACCTGATCCATCTCGGCGAGGAAGCGTTCGCGGCGTGTCTGCTTGCGCTTGCTGGCATATTCGAAATCGGAAAAGCTCATCTGGCTCATGGGAGGCTCGGATCAGGTGGTCAGGCGATTTTCGCATAACCGGGACTTGTTCGGAGATTCCCTAGGGTCTGTTCCCGTTTCGACGTAACCCATTGATCTCTATGAGAACAGGCCCGTATTGTTGGAGTTCTCACACAACACCAATACGAGCCTGCAATGCCCCGATTAATGCTCAGTGATGAGCACTGGCCGAAGCTTCGAGAAATTTTGCTGCACGAATCGATCTACAACAAGCGAGATTTGCGCACCACGGTTGAAGGCATGCTGTACCGCATGCGTGTGGGTTGCCCTTGGCGAGACCTGCCGAAAGCGTTTGGAAACTGGAGCAAGGTCTACAAGCGGTTCAATGCCTGGTCTGCTTCAGGCAAGTGGGTCAAGGTGCTTGAGGTGCTGATGACCGATCCTGACATGGAGTGGGTTTTCATTGATGGCAGCTATGTAAAGGCTCATCAGCACAGTGCAGGTGCTGCCAGCACGCAGGACCAGGCCATCGGAAAAAGCCGAGCCGGTAACACCAGCAAGATTCACCTGGCTGTAGACGCTTGTGGGCTGCCCATTGCATTTGACGTGACCGGAGGCCAGACCAATGATTGTTCGCAGGCGGCCTCGTTGATTGCCAAGATGCCCAATGCAGAAGTGATCATTGCGGACAAGGGCTACGACACTGAAGCGATACGCGCTCAGGTCGAGCAGCAAGGCAGCAAAGTGGTGATTCCACGAAAGCGCAATTCTCTGAAAGGGAACGCAGATCTGGACAAAGGGTTATATCGCAATCGACATCTCGTAGAAAACGCCTTTGCCCGGTTGAAGCATTTCCGGGCGGCGGCTTCTCGGTTCGACAAACTCAAGAGAAACTATGAAAGCGTCATAGCAATGGCCTGCGCTTTTCTGTGGCTGCCAATGTGAAACGGGAACAGACCCTAGGAGGTCAAAATGTCTGATGTAGAAAAGAGCGCGTTCGAAGCAGGCGTAATGTCTGCTCTTGCGGCAATCGCCGCCGCTCTGAAATCTTCGCCCGAATTCAACAATGAGGCACTGGTGAATATCGCACAACACATTTTGGATGCCGGGACACCGCACTCTTTTGACGGCCTTGAGGCAAAGCAAGCTTTTGCGCGCCCCTTACGCGTCTTGGTCAGCGATCAAGCTGCCTTGACACAATGGCTAGAAACAGGCAGCTCAAAGCATTAACGATATACTTTCATCGGCAGCATCGTCCTCAAGAATTAACCGGATGAATTGCTGCCGCCCCTCTGCATGCTCGGCATAGCCCCGCTACGTAATACTCCTTACACTCGGATACTTGAGTACGCATGACTCTTTTACTCTTGCTCCCTGAGCTCGGCTAAATTCTCAAGTTGTCACGGGTTAAAAGCTTGTTTGAAACTCACGGACAGTGAGTGTAATCCACCTCCCAAAGTAGCCGGCTTGTAACCTTTCGCTCTATAACGACCTTGGGAGCCACCAGGGGGCGTCCAGTAAAACGACTTGTAGCCTTCATGTCGGTCGAGAAAGTCCCGCACCTGTTGCAGCTTCTGCCCAGGCCCGTACCTTCCAGTGACGGTTACGTCCCAAGCTTCAGATCGGTTGTTAATGCCCACTCCACCGGATTGGCTGTAACCGTCACCGAAGTCGTTCTCCCAGGTGCGCTGTGAAACATCGCCCGAGGCGCCTACCTGCACATCAAAATCGAATGTCTCAGCCATTACGCGCGCCTCCAGAGCAAACCGCCCTGCCTCATCTCCTGCTGGAGAACCTGACGGACCTGTGCAGCAGCACTGTCGCCTATTGCTTTACCCTGACTTGCCGCTTCAGCAGCGCTCATGCCGGGCTGAGCCTCGACGGTGACAGGTACGCTGATACTGATCGGCGTAGACCCGCCGCCACCGACAGACTTGTCAGCCAGGTACTTGGTCAGGTCGCGGTTTTGGTTCGGGTTGAGCACGCGCTCACCGCCATCGAGCAGCCAGGTGCCTTCCTTCGGAATATTGTCCATACCGTTGTGAGCCATACCGGCGAGCGCCGATGAGGACACTGCGGCGACCATTGGCGCAGTTGCAGCAGCAGCGGCGAGTGCGGCAGCCGGCGCAGCAGCTGGACCGATCAGCGGGATACCGGCGGTCGATGCGTAGGCGTTCAGCGCTGCCTGCGCAGACGCTGCCTGCGCGTTGGCGATCAAGCCGGTTGCCGCCGTCGATTGGCCGCTTTTACCAACGAGCAGTTGAATGCCCTGATAGACCAGCCATTGCGCCGCCATGTCGCTCAGAGCGTTGATGACCGACTTGGACATGCTCCCAGCGAAGTCAGCGATAGCGTCTCCAGCATCCTCTGCACCGGTGACCACGTCCGAGAACACGTTGCCCAGGCCGCCGGTCAAATCATTCAGGCTGCCCGACACGAAATCGGCCGCGATCGCCGAATAGTCTTCGGCCGCATCAACGTAGTTCTGCCAAGCATCACTCACGCCAGCCATCCAGTTGGACTGGGCCTCGTCAATCCGATTGTAATAATCCTGCTGGATGACCATTCGTTCGGCCAGCGCCTCGGAGAGCATGCCGGTCTCTATGGCGTACAGCTCATCGCTTAAATCGCCGGAGTTGCGCTGCGCTTGGAGGTCCGCAGCCTTGCGCGCGTAATCCTCCTGAATGGCCATATCCTGCTTCAGGCGGTCCCGGGCTTTGTCGCCCATCCCGGCGCCAGCTAGCTCCATGTCGAAGCCAGCATCGACGGAAGCATTTTCATCCTTGAGGGTCGCCAGGAAGCTGACCGCCTTGGCCTCCTCCTCGTTGGCAACCTTGAGCTTTTGGAGAGCATCCAGCTCCGATGCCAGTCCCTCGAGGCGCTTCTGCTGAACAGCGTTGATCCCGACCAGCTTGCCCGATGCAACTTCGAAGCGAATCTTGTCCACTTCCGTAGCGTTTTTCTGCGCGTCCTTGCTGGTATTGATCAGCGCGATCTGACGCTGCAGGTCGGTCTCTGAGCCCTTGACGGTATCGCTCAGTTTCTTCGCCGCCGACGCGGCGTCCTTTGCAGCCTGCTTGGCCGCTTCCAGAGCTTTAGGATCGACTCCGCTGCCCTTTCCACCCTGATCACTGAAGCCGGTACCACCAAATAGGCGCTGGTACTCGCCCGCAGCAGCCCGCGCATCGGTGATGTATTTCTGAATCGTATCGCCCGCGAGTGGCGTTTCGAGACTTGCCTTGATCCCAGCTGCCGCCTCAGCGGCAGCGCCAAAGTTCACTTTAGCCTCATCGCGCAGACGCACACTGTCTGCTATGAACTGTTTGGACACATCACCAATGGTGAACTTTGCCAAACCCGCCGCGACATCCGCCATCATCGAAGATGTATAGCCAACTGCCGTCGCATACATACCTACAAGGGTATCCGAAACGATCTTGAATACTCTCGTAACTCCATCGCCAGCGCTAACGACAAATGCAGTTGCGGTAACGAGCTTGTCGCCCATATCCCCCACGACCTTTGTTACACCGCCGCCCGCTTTGACGCTGTCGTTAAGGTCTTTTGTCAATTGCTGAACCACTGGCATGAAATCATCAGCGATCTTGTTTTTTGTCCCCTGCAAGTTCTGCATGAGCCCCACAAGCTCGCTCGAAAACTGTTTCGAGACGGCTATGGTTTGAACGCTGAGAATAGCGCCGGCGGACTCCGCAGCATCGCCCAGCTGCTTGAACTCTTTCCCACTGTTGCGCAATAAGGGAACGAGCGCACTAGCCTCGTCGGCAATGCCTTCCATATAGAATGTCATTTCAGCCTGGGAGACATTCGCTTTCTCAAGGGTCGAAACATACAACTGAAGAGCTTCGGCGCTGTTGAGCTTTTTGAAACTTTCCGCTGTCACGCCGACTTTCGGCGCGATGACCTCAAAGAAGTCTTTCAGCTCGCCGCCGCCGGTGTTGAAGAAGTCACCCAGCTTGTCGTTGGTATCCTTGAAGATGTCCGCGAGCTTGTCCTGCTCAACGCCAACAGTTTTCGCGCCAGCCGCGTACTTCTGGAACTCGGTTGTTCCAAGACCGGCCAGCGCTGCAAGGTTGGAGATTTCCTTAGCGCTGCCGGCCGTGTAGGCGACCAGCCCTGTCAGAGCGGCAGGGACAGCTGCGATGGCAACGCCCACACCCTTGGCCAGGTTTTCAAAAGACTTGGCGATTTCCGCGTTGCGTTTCTTTGCCTCTTGGCTCGCCCTGTCAAGAGGGCCAGTGAAGGAACCGATCCTGGCCACCAAATCCAGCGTGAGCGTGCCCAGTGACTTGCTCATTCAACTCGCCTCCAAAGGTAAAGCCCGCTGTGCGGGCCTTTTAAGTTTTATGCCCAGCTTTCCATAGCCTGCTCGAGACTGATGGGCGGCTCGACCTCATGCTGCATGAAGTCGAAAATCTTGTACGGACCGTCCTTGTAATTCACGTTGGCGTACATCATTGCGAGCAATGCCGATCCGCGTTCCACCCGCATGCCGATGTTCAGAGAGCCACGTAGCTCCCGGTACTTCAGCCAGGACCTGAACTCATTCAGGCTGAGGGTTTCCTTGGCTTCCGCGATCGTACGCCCGCCGATGCCGGCGAGGACGAGCTCGTGCCAGAACTCTTCTTCGTCGGAGAGGGCGCCGTCTTTCCCAAGTTGTTGACCTGGGCGATGACTGTCAGCAACGCGAAAGTCAGGCTGGGGTCGAGCGAGCCACGCGTTGGATCAGCTTCACCGGTGATGTCTTCAACCGTGAAGACGGGCTTCCCCTCTTCGTCGCAGATACTTGCGGCAATTCGGCCCGCGTGAACCTGCACCTTGCCAGCGGCGGATAGCGCATCGTTGATCGCCGTTTGAAACCCCAGCGGCCTGACGTAGACCGTGGCGACGATTTCTTCTTCGCCCTGCTGCCATTTGATTTCTTTCTCAACGGGGCGGCCGGTAAACGCACCGACGCCGCGCAAGCTTTCAAGACTTAATTTCATCGCGATGCCTTATGCGTTAGCCGACTTGCGAATCCAGGCGGAGCCGCCGGAGCGCTGGATGGTGCCCGCAGTCTTCATGACTGTGTTTCCTGCGAAGTCGAACGGGAAGTCGGCGACATAGCCGTCGAACACGAACCAGGTGCGTGTCGGTGGCAGCTCGAAATCATCGCCATCCGTATTTAAGGTGGGCTTGACATCGAAGCCATCAGCCCAGCCAACGACCCACGACGTATTTTCGACCGAGTCGTCCTCGGAAAGCTGGTAAAGCCGGACGTGCGAGGCGTTTTTCGGATCAGCGTCTACTGAAAACGAAGCCTGTCCAGGCGTGCGCAAGCCGCGCAGGTATCGCCTTACCTTGTCACTCAGACACGTAATTTCAACTTGGTCTGCTGGGTTGCCGCCGGGGTTGAACGCTGTAATGCATTCCACCTCGATAACCTCCAGCTTTTTCGGGTCTGCGGATGTAGGCACCAGCGCATACATCTGAGTGCCTTGAGTCAAAATCGCCATTGTGTTCTCCAAATGTCGGGCATAAAAAACCCGCTCATGGCGGGCTGAAAAATTGGTTGGGACTACCTGAGCACTATCCAGTCGATATCGAAGCTCGACCGGTACAGCTTTGTTTCGGTGTCTTTGCTCTCGCCGCCCCAGCGGACCACATACGCTTTGAGCTCAATGGCGTGTCTGATGGCGTCGGTCACTGCCCTTGCCTGCGCGCCTGTGGCGGCATACACGTCGACTTGCAGAGTGAAGCTGTCGGCATCAGGACGGCCTGCGAGGTAGTTTTCTGGGCTGCCGGTGATGAGCTGCCAGACTGCATACGGCTTCGCCACGCCTTCGGGTGCATCATCGAACGGATAGAGCCTGGTGGGGCTGACGCCGAGTAGTGCCGTCACGCCTGCGTCAGCAGCGCATACCGCGAATATGGGTGCATATGACATCACGCCCCCCCTGAGGCCTTTGCCGCTTTTTTAATCGCGCGGTCAATGGCCTTCTCGTATTCAGTGATGAATGTGTTGGTTGCCTCGGCTATGTTGTCGGCCAAGGCTTTTCGCGCGAATGGATCCGCCCGCATTTTGGAAGTACCGAATTCGATCAAGCGCCAATGAGGCGTCGCAGCGTTCGCAGATTTGTCGCCGCCCTTCTTGAGGACAGCGCCTTGCAGAACACCAACCCGGAAACCCAGGTCCCCGCTCGACTTGAACAATTTCCCGTTCCAGCGAAGCGCGACGTTGTCAGCGATGGATCGGCCTGTTTCAGGGTCGTCTATCCGCTGCGCGCCTTCTTTCATCTTGTTGGCCACCAGCTGGGCAGCCTTACGCAGCGCCGACCGTCCGCCCTTACGCTTCATGTCCTGAGTGATCGATTCGAGTTTCCCAACGAGAGAGTCAATACCCCCCAGTTGGAAATCCACTGAGTCAGCCATCGTTGACCCCCTTGGCCACCAAGATGGTGAGATAGTCCAGACCTGAATCGGGATCGGGCAGCGGCGGGCCTTTGATGTCGTAGACATCACCCCGGTAAAGGATTCGCATCGTCGGCAGCACGCCGGCTCGGTAGCGGATAACCATCCTCGCGGTCGCCTCCGACTGGCTGGCCTGGGCAGCAATGAAATCCCTGGCGCTCAACGGCTCGACCGATGCGGGCACCGTGTCCCAAACTGTTTGCCAGCTCTCCAGCTCTTCGCCGGTTTGGGGGTCCTGCAGTCGGCCCAGCGCCTGGAACGTAATGCGATGTCGAAGTCGGCCGGCACGCATTACACGCCCATCCCGATGCGGTATGGCATAAGCAGCGACTTGGAGGCCAGTGGCAGCTCCGCGGCAATCGTGCCGATTACCACTTCCTCGCGGTTGGCGAAGAGGTTGCCCAGCTTGAGCAGGCATGCTGCCTGTATGGCCTTGTTGATCACGATGCCGAAGTCGTCCATATCTATCTGCTCAAAGCTTTCAGACAATGACTGGCGAGCGCGCTCGCGAAGACGGCAGCGAATATCAGAGTTTTCTGGCTCGTCGGCCAACTCCAGCGCGGCCCGGTATGCAGCTCTCGCGGCTTGAGTGCGCTGAATGGTGTCAGCCTTCACCTTATCGAGATCAGCCTGATCGGCATAGAACCGGCGCTGCAAAAACTGCATGACAGCTTCCTCCGCCGCGCCCAGAAATTCATCCACGAGCGGCTGATCCTCGGATTCTGCGTGCAGGTGATGCATGGCCGTTTCTATACTGATGACGGGCATGTGTCACTCCTGAGGTGGTTGGTTCTGCTCGGTTTTCGGAATCGAATTCTCGCCCTGAACCGGCGGCCCTTCGATAGGAGCATCAGGTTCAGGATTGACGGCGGGATCCGGTGTGGTGGAGGCTGAAAGTTTGGCCAGTTCGCTTTCGGCCTCTTCTTTCTTGCCGATAAACTCACCGACCTGAGCGCCCTCAGCGTCAATAACAATCCAGCGCTGCCCCTTCTTAGCAATCGTCAGCGCCGAGCGTTCACTGGAATTGGTGGTCAAAGCTGCTCCGACTTCGCCCACGATCTCGCAAAGCTTGAGCTGCTCCAGCTCCTTGGCCAGCCATACAGGCGCGGCATAAGGCTCGTTGTCGGTATCACGGATGATGCCGCGGTCCTCGTAAGCCCGCAGCGGTTTGATCAATAACTCTGACATGTCTCACCTCGGTGGGCCGGCGGTGCCGGCCACTTTAGGGGTTGCGCAGCTTAAGCCGCAGCGGCCGCAGCCGTGAGCTTGCCAGTGACGAAGGCTTCGGTACGGTAGATGGAAAACGCCAGACGCTCTTCGGCGCGAAGCGTGACCATGTTGTTTTCGAAGTCCTTGTCGTTCTCGGTAGAAATCAAAACTTCAATTTCCATCCGGTCGAAGATCTGCGCACCCAGTTTGAAGGCTCCCACCAGGAAGTCGTTTGGCTTCATTGCTTGGGTCGCGACTACCGGGCGATTCCACAGACGAGCCGCAGTGCCTTCCTGCGGTTGACCGATCAGATAGCGACCCTGGCTGTCTTTGATCAACTCGATCAGCGCCCAGTCAGTTGGGTTGAGCACGATGCCATCCGAAGGAAACTCTGCAAGCTCGGATTGAAGAAGGACCAGGCGAATCCGGTCGAGGCGCTGTTCGCCGGTTACGGTCCAGCCAGCTGGAGACGCGTATTGGTTTGCAACCGGAACGAGCCCTTGCAGATTTGCACCTGCTCCGCTGCCGTACAGCAACTGAGCCTCTTCAGCGAGCAGCAACCCATAACGAGCGCGCGCATCGATGTAGCTCTGCAAAGCCTTTGCGTCATCCAAAATCTGACGCGAGGCTTTGAACAGATGGGCGATGGTACGAACCGACGCCGTGACCAAGGCGGTCTCGATTTCGGAATACGGTTTTGCAGAGCCCTCCGGTACGGTCGCGGCATTGTTTGTAAAGCCTGTTTCGCGGACATACTCAAGGGAGCCCGCCTCAGTCTCGCCGGGTGCAATCAAATCTCGAATGGTGGCCCGACGCATGCCCGGCAGCGCGACAGTGTCCAGACGCTCCGTGGCCGCCAAGCCACCAGCGGATGTCGTGGTGATTGCGGCGCGGGGTACGGAAACACGACGAGAGCCACGGAACGACGAATTGACGCCTTCCATATGTTCGCTGGTAACAATCAACTCGCCAGCGGATTTTGGGGTCTTGATGCGCTGAGTGTCACGGTTGGCATTGACAAGCTTTTGCTCAGCTTCCAGAACGCGAGCCTGCAGTTCGCCCTGCTTCATCAGCAGCTCGTCCACCTTGGCACGAGTCTCGGCGTTCATCTCGCCGTGACGGGCGATTTCCTTGTTGCTGGTCTCCGCCTGGGATTTGATCTGGTCGCCAATGGTCTTAAGGCTGGCATTCAGCTCGGTGTATTGCTTTTCGAAGTCGCTCATTGCGATGGTCCTTGGAAAGATTTGAGGATGTCGGATGCCGCGCTCAGGGAGGCGGTGAGGTCTGGCGCGACAGCGCGGGGCTTATCGGACGAGGCAGCGTATTGCGTACCCCCGCCAGCAGCGCGCGGCGTGCTGGACTTGAAATTAGCGAAGAGTTCGCGGCGTTCGCTGCGGGCCATTCCAGCTTTTGCCAAAGCGATATCCATAGCCTTCAGCGCGTTACTCTGCTGGGTCTGCTCGTCTTCACGCTCGGTGATTTCGTCAGAAGAGAGAACGGCAGTTGCAAAGCCGAGCTCAACTGCTCGTCGGCCGCGTATGAACGTCTCGTCATCCATCATCTCGGCAATGTCAGCAACGGCCTGGCCGCTGCCTTCCGAGTAAAGGTCTGCCATCGCAGCGTCGAACTCTTCCATCGTGTTCGCGACATCGCGCAAGTCATGGCGGTTGCCGACTGCAAGCGTCCAGCAGTTGTGGATCATGAGAAACCCGCTGCTGGCCACTTCGCGTTTGGCGCCGGCCATGTAAATCACCGATGCAGCCGATGCGGCCAAGCCCAGAACCTTGGTGGTGATCGCCTGGCTGTGCTCTCGGAGCCGGTTGTAGATGGCCAGGCCTTCGAACATGTCGCCACCTGGCGAATTGATGTAAACGGTGACTGGCTTGTCGCCGATTGAGCGAAGGGCCGCGTCGATGCGCGAGACGGTAACGCCTTCCCCGTACCAGTCCTGGCCAATAACGCCGTAGATGGTGATGGTATCGCTGGTGGACTCCACGGCCGCTTTGATGGCCGGATTCCATCTGTCGAGCGCGCGCGGGCTCAGCTCGCAGTTAAAACTGCCAGCCTTGGATTTTGGTTGCATGATTTATTCCTTCGAGTTTGCCGGCTGATCTAGCCAGTTCTGTAGAGCTGCCCTTGCGGCTTGCCCGTCATCGCCCTGACCCAGTTTGTCGATCGGCGAAAGGTTGGTTTGCACAGTTAGCACACCGGCATTTCCGCCCATCTTGGGCAGGTTCTCTTTCATGCGGCATTCGTCGCGGGTGTAGATGCCGTTTTGCACCATCCCCGAATACAGCGTTGCCCGTGCGGCGCTATCAGCACGCATCAAGCCTTCAATGGAAAACTCGGGGTAAATCTGACGGCGCTGCGCAGGCGCCAGCAAACTGCGACTGATCCCTTCCTCGATGCGGCGCATGTAGCTGCGCAGCGTGAAGGTCAGGAATCGAAGCAGCTTCTGCTCAAGGCCGGTACCCCAATTCGATGCCTTATCGCTGTAACCGACCAGCGTCGGGTCCACCATGTAAAAGCGACAGATCTCCTCGGCGCTGTACTCTCGGGATTCCAGCAACTGAGCGTCCACTGGATTGATACCAATCACCTTGGCGGAAACACCCTTTTCCAAAACCGGTGATTTACCGGCATTCATCGCCCCGCTGATGCGTTGGACATAGTCGCGAAAATCGTCGCGCTGCTGCTTGTTCAGCGTTGCATCAACCTCAAAGGCCACGGTTTGGTGCATGCCGTTTTTGAACGTGAAGCTCGCAACGTCCTCTGCCGACATTGCCGCGCCGAATACGTCGGCGCCGTAGGCGATGGGTGATAGCCCGATTTGCCCGTCCAGAGAGAACGCAGGGATATGCATCATGTTGCTGCCAGCAATATCGCGGAGCTGCCCGTTTTTTTCCCGGTATCGGTAAAGAATCTCGCCGTTGTCCGCGACATCCAAATCCATGCGGTTGGGCAGCAGGAATTCAAGCGCTACGATCCGGCCGCTTATACGGATGATCTCGACAAAAGCGTTACCCCGCAGCAGCATCGAAGCTACTACGGCCTCCCAAAACTGCACAGCAGTCATACGGCTGTTCGGGTTGGTGTTGAGAATCCAATGCAGGTCATTGTCACCGGCCACCTCACGACCGCCATCAGGCATGCGCCGGTATAGGCCGAGCGGCAGCGTTGCGATCGTTTCGGAGATGAGGCGAACGCAAGACCAGCAAGCGGCCAGGCGCATGGCTTTGTTGATCGTCACGGTTTTCCCGTTGGCGGATGTGCTGCCCACGGTTTGCGCCCAAATTCCGGAAGCGCTGCCGGAGAGAGACCTGCCCACCCAATCGATTATCGATGACCGAGGCGCGTTGATTGCACCGCTCAAGACGGATTTGAAAGACTTAGCCACCGGTCAGTCCCCTTCGAATGAATGCTGCCGCGACGAAGCACGACGAAGCGGCGGCAAGAAGCGCCCAACCCACGCCAAGCAGTACGTAAACACCTGCCACAGCAAGGGCAAAGCCCAGCACTGCAGTCAGCAGGTAAATGATTGATGCTGTGTTCATTCGAATATTGGGTCCCGGATTGAATCCATGAATCGGTCCACGCCGCCATCGCCGGCAACGACTTGCATCATCGCCCGCCCGACCGACATGATCAGTGCAACAGCGCCATCGATCTTGTTGTCATCGCCCTGTTTGATGGGGCGTACTACGTCGTCGTTACCGGGCATGTTTTTGCCGATCACGTTGCCGATACACCAGGTCATGATCGGATTGCCGTCATGGTGGAACCTTCCAGCGGTGATAGCCGCTTCCAGCTCTTTCATGGCGTCGGACATGTTGGTGTAGTTCTGGGTGATGGTGACCGGGTTGAAACCCTCGTCGTCGAAGTCATGGCTCAACCCAGTAGCACCGTGTGGGTCAATCGGCGACTCGCGCAGCGGTGCGTGTTTGTTTGCCTCTTTGGTGTCTTCGAGGATTTCGCGGTAATCGATCTCGGCACCATCGGTTACCTCAAGGTGTTTCGAGTTCAGCCAGGCCTGGAAGCGCTCGGACATCCGCTTGTTGTCGCTGTCATAAGCGGTGTCGTATGGCACCCAAAACTTGGGAGCCACGCTGTAGTAGTGAGTCTTTCCGTCGATCACCTTCCAAAACAGGCGCGCCCTCGAGTTCATGTCCAGCTTTCGCGCAAGGTCGAAACCGGCGATCCACTCTTGCCCCTCGAATTGATCGAGCGTAAGGGAGGTGTCCTCGCAGGACTTCCAGTCCTGCATGTTGAAGAAGCCAGACTTGGCGCTCACCCAAAGGTTGAGGTGCTTCGTTTTGAAGGTGTTGGTGAACCGAGCCGAGCGGATCGCCCGCGCCTGCTGGCTTTCCAGATATTCCTGGAACACTGACACGCCGTGGTTGGGGTTGGCCTTGGCCAACATCTTGGGGTCGGTCCAATCGTCGCCCTCATCAAGCGTCCAGATCCAGCCGAACAGTTCATCGTCTGGGACAGTGCCCTCCAGCATCTCAATGACCTGGCGACGCTTGTCGTAGCAAGGCCCCTCGATATCGGCGCCGGAAGTGGTGATGATGAACATCAGCGGTTGCCGGCGGGCGCCCATACCGGTGAGCATGGTGTCGTACTGGGCCGAGGTGCGGTGCTCATGATATTCGTCCACGATCGCGCAACTGGGTGATGCGCCGTCACCAGGGTCGCCAATAAGTGGCTCGAAGCGACTGAAGTCGGACGGAATATTCATGTTCGAGGCGTTGACCTCAATGCCCGCCGCCTGGACCAGCATCGGTGACTTGGCCACCATCAGTTTCGCAGGGCGGAAAACCTCCCAAGCCTGCTTCTCAGTGGTGGCACCTGCGTACACCTCGGCGCCGTACTCACCATCCGCAACGAACATGCTGATGCCGACACCGGCCGCAACTACCGACTTTCCGTTCTTGCGGGGAATCTCCCAGTAGCTCTCACGAAAACGGCGGTACCCGCCCTTCTTCTTGACCCACCCGAAGGTGACGGCGAGACCGAAAAGCTGCCATGGCTCAAGGCTGATTCGCTGACGCTTGAACGCCCATTCACCCTTGGTATGCGGCAATAGCTGAATCAGCTTGAGTTTTTTCTCTGCCTTCGCTGGATCGAACTTGAATCTGAACCCGCGCTTGCGGCTGGCTGCCATGTCATCGAAATGGCGCTGCACTGCTTGATGGATGTAGCGACAAGCTGGCACTTTCCCACTCAGAAGAGACCTACCCCACACCATCGCTTTATCAACGTTGGGGTGGGCGGACTTGGCCATTCAGGATCTCAATAGTTCGGCGAATTCGTTGGTCTCTTTTTCCTTGTTTCCTCCGATCAGACGTGTGCGGCTGGCTGGATCAAGGCCGAGCATCGACCCGAACGTAACCATTTGCCGCATCGTTTCGTTCGCCGCGGTCAGTGCGGGGTTTTTCATCGGTCCGCCGGTGGCACCGGTAACCACGATGCCGTGGGCCTGGACTGACTGCTGCGCCATTCGCCAGTTGTCGTATGCAACGCAGAACGCTTCGACGTTGTGTAAATCAGTTATCGCAACCACGTTTTCGCGCAGAAGCTCGGGAACAATCATCTTCCACATCTGCGAAGCGCGGTCGCTGAGCCATCCGGGCGGATCAACATTTGTGATCTTCGAAAAAGCGGGCTCGGCCTTATTCAGCGCGCGTTTGCCGGGATTTCCGGCTAGTGCTTTCTTGGCGGTCGGCTTGGGTTTGCGACCACGGCCGGCGACCGTGGCGGTACCTCCCATCGCGCAACTCCAGAATTTTTAATTTCGCGGGTGTAAAAAAACGACTGAGGGCGCGGTCTAGAAGCCAAAGGGACCAGACTTTTGACCCTCCCCCACCGCACCAGACTGGTGCGCGCACCATACCGGTGCATTCCGTGAAGCCCGCCGAGAACCGTTCTCATTTCGGTCAGCACGACCGGGCAACCTGGGTGTTGCCCCACCCGCCGTCCTCTGCGGCCGTCTTCGTGCTGTGGCATGGATGACACATGGTCTGCCAGTTGGATCGATCCCAGAACAGGTCCATGTCACCCTTGTGAGGAACGATGTGATCAACGTCTGTCGACGCTGTGACACGTCCAACGCGCTCGCACTCTACGCAGAGCGGATGCTTAGCCAAGAAGCCCTTGCGCGCCTGTTGCCACTTGTAGCTGTAGCCGCGCTGGCTGCTGGTCTCGCGTTGCTTCTCCCGCTGCTTCACATCGAACTGCTTGCCTACATCCTTATGGGCGTCACAGTACCGAGGGTTGCGGATCAATGTGTTGCAGCCCTGGGCATTGCATGGTTTCTGCGGCCTCAACGGCATGGTGTACCGTCCAGGTAAGTCTGGGGCGCTGCATCAGGGTCTTCTGGCTCTTCTTCACTCAGTGCGTCGATCAGCAGCGTCTGTTGCTCTGTCATCAGCCGAAGCAGTTCTGTCTGCTTGCGCATCTCTTCAAGGATCGCAGCACCATTCGGCTGCAGAGCCACCTGAATGCCAGGTTGACTTACCAGCAAGTTGCACCCAATCCGCTGAGCAAATGGCTCAAGGCTCTTGGTCACTCGTTCGTGCTGAAGGACTGTCATAGGGTTCTCTGGGTAGATCACCAGTAGATCGCCCTTGCTCGGTGTCAGCTTTTGTATCTGGCTTAGCAATGAGTTGCTGTGCTCGTTCATATGCCACCTTGCTCCACTTCTTGAACTACTAACGCCGAAAGGCACCCCCAATGCATCTCGCCACCAAACCCCGCAAGAAAACTGTTTGCGGTCAGATTGATACCGTTCGGCTGGATTCCTTGACAACCGCTCAAGCCGAGAAAGTCTGTGCCGATATAAGATTCTTGAAGCTTAGCAAGATAGCTCAGGAGGAGCCATGCCCGACTTGAACCAAATAATTAATAACCATCAATTACTCTCAGACACAGTCCTAAAGCTGAAGGCGATATACGCTTCAGAAGACCCGATAGTTGTTGGGCTTTTGGAAAAACTTAATAACTCATTAGTTGCGCAGCACGAATGCATGACCCGTTTATATGAGCTATCCATTCTGAACGCTAATTTGGCTGAAAATTCGCAGCCCGTATTATGCTTGGTAAACTCGAATAGACGTTCGATTTTTTAAGCGTTTGCTTCCTTGGAATATCACTTTGATTTGCTACGTTGTATCTGCGCATCCACCTGGTCAGCACAGGTATCCAGCAGGTTGATGGCGCGATTTTTCAACGCCCAAAGATCGCCATTCAGGGCTAGCTCGTCGTCGCTTTCACTTACCCGCTCACACGGGACCATTTCCAGTGCTTCCAGTCTTACCGATGTCATCTTTACCGCCACTGGCTGCGGACTTGTCGCACAGGCCGTTAGGCAGAGGCTGAGGAGTCCAGGCAAAATAAGTCTTTCTGTTGACTCTGAGCGTATCAACGGTCTTTTGTGGCTAAAAAAACGGCCCTTCAGCCCCCGAGCAATCCGATGGAACAAAGGGCGCCGCAAAGGCTGCGAAACGAGGGAAGGGCTGCGACCTTTATACGTGCTTGTCGTGGATTGCCGCTCAAGTTTAAGCCGATCTGGCAGATATATCCGTAAAGCCCAACTCACAGTACATTACCTAGGAATGACTTCATGAACTTTAGATCCTTTCGCATAGCTCCCAGGGCAGCTATTGCCTTTTCTATTATTACGGTTTTCGTACTGTTGCTGGGCGCCTTTGCCTTCGAGCAAATACGCGAACTTAGATCGACTCAACAGACTCTCGAGAACGACTGGCTACCTAGTATTCAAAAGGCAGACGACATTCAGATAGCATTGCTTCATACTCGACTTGAAGGTATCCGATTACTTGCCTCGACAGACTCCGAAGTGTTCGAAACTACAGCAGAGACAATAAAACGAAATCGTGATGAACTCAATACACTCACAGAGTATTACAAAAAATATTTAATTTCTGGCGAACAAGAAAAAGCACGATTTGAAGAAGCGTCCACCCTGATGAAGCAATACCTTGACGGGTTAGACCATTTGGTTGGACTCGCCCGAGCAGATCGGGGTGCTGCTATTGAGTACGCTAACGGTCCACAAGCAGATAACGCCAAGAACTATCAGATTAAACTTACAGCCCTGCGCGATGTAAATTCCGAGGGAGTGAAAGAATCTGGCGAGCACTCTGCCGTTGTATACGAGCACAGCCTTAAAGTCATGTTTTTTATCGTCAGCATGTCTCTTCTGGTCACAGTGTTACTTGCTTGGAGACTTACAAAAAGCATGTCTAGCCCCATAGGAGATTGCCTGGGTGTCGCTGAGGCGATAGCTAGAGGTGAATTGAATCGCTCCATCAACGTGTCTGGAAAAGATGAAGCCGCCGGTTTGATGCAAGCCCTCAAACAAATGCAAGAAAATCTTAGGCAGACGATTCAGGGTATCGTGAATTCTTCTGCTGAACTGACATCGTCAGCCACGCAGATGCAAACAGTCACCGACAAAGCTGGTTTAACTCAAGAACAGCAAAACGGCCAAATCGATCAAGCAGCCACGGCGGTTACCCAGATGAGCGCTGCCGTTGAAGAGGTGGCACGGAATGCAACATCCACATCCGAGTCCGCACGCGAATCGAGTCACGCGGCAAAACTTGGAAATAGTAAGGTGACTCAGACACTGGACGCTATGAAGCAACTCACTTCTCAGGTGGAAAGTACCTCAGAACAAGTACAAGATGTTGCGGACCAGGCCCAGAATATTGCTGAAGTCGTCAGCGTCATTCAAGCGATCGCCGGTCAAACCAACCTGCTTGCATTGAACGCTGCCATTGAGGCAGCACGAGCTGGAGAGCAAGGCAGAGGCTTTGCTGTTGTAGCTGATGAGGTTCGTGCGCTAGGGTCTGTTCCCGTTTCACATTGGCAGCCACAGAAAAGCGCAGGCCATTGCTATGACGCTTTCATAGTTTCTCTTGAGTTTGTCGAACCGAGAAGCCGCCGCCCGGAAATGCTTCAACCGGGCAAAGGCGTTTTCTACGAGATGTCGATTGCGATATAACCCTTTGTCCAGATCTGCGTTCCCTTTCAGAGAATTGCGCTTTCGTGGAATCACCACTTTGCTGCCTTGCTGCTCGACCTGAGCGCGTATCGCTTCAGTGTCGTAGCCCTTGTCCGCAATGATCACTTCTGCATTGGGCATCTTGGCAATCAACGAGGCCGCCTGCGAACAATCATTGGTCTGGCCTCCGGTCACGTCAAATGCAATGGGCAGCCCACAAGCGTCTACAGCCAGGTGAATCTTGCTGGTGTTACCGGCTCGGCTTTTTCCGATGGCCTGGTCCTGCGTGCTGGCAGCACCTGCACTGTGCTGATGAGCCTTTACATAGCTGCCATCAATGAAAACCCACTCCATGTCAGGATCGGTCATCAGCACCTCAAGCACCTTGACCCACTTGCCTGAAGCAGACCAGGCATTGAACCGCTTGTAGACCTTGCTCCAGTTTCCAAACGCTTTCGGCAGGTCTCGCCAAGGGCAACCCACACGCATGCGGTACAGCATGCCTTCAACCGTGGTGCGCAAATCTCGCTTGTTGTAGATCGATTCGTGCAGCAAAATTTCTCGAAGCTTCGGCCAGTGCTCATCACTGAGCATTAATCGGGGCATTGCAGGCTCGTATTGGTGTTGTGTGAGAACTCCAACAATACGGGCCTGTTCTCATAGAGATCAATGGGTTACGTCGAAACGGGAACAGACCCTAGCCCAACGCACCCAGGAATCGACTAAAAAAATCGAAAGCATGATCATTGCTATCCAAGAAGGTACTAAGGGCGCTGTGAGCTCAATGCAAACAAGTACATCTCAGGCGCATGCTACGTACGACATAGCTCAGGAAGCGGGTAAAGCATTACAAGAAATTATGGACGCCGTACAACTTATTGAGGAGCGCAACATGCAAATTGCTACAGCCTCAGAGGAACAGGCCTATGTAGCAAGGGAGGTGGACCGCAACTTAATAAGCATTCGAGACCTATCTGGCGAAACTGAAAAAGGTACACACCACATAATGAGCGCAAGTAAGAAAATGTCAGGTTTGGCCGTCGTCCTCGAGGGCATGGTGAAGAAGTTCACACTTTAAGCTTGACCAAAAAACAATGTAGCCCGACCTAATCAAGTTAAATTAGGTCAGGCGCCAAGACGGCATCGCCACTGCCAGCGCCCTTGCCGCGTAGGCCGTCAGGCAAAGGCTGATCAGCCCACTTACGAACAGCCGGGCTCTTACGCTTGAGGTCTTCAAAGTCTTTCGTCGCTTGGCGGGCCTTGTCTTCGCTGGCCTTGAGGCGCTGCTGCAGATCGGCCGTGTAGTTGGCATTGCGCTTGGCCTCGGCCTGGAGCGTGGTAATTGTCTTCTGGCTTTCGGTGTTGGCGTCGGTGGCATCCTTGGCAGTCTTCATTTGCAGAGTCACCTGCCCTTCCAGCGCGAGGACGCGGTACTGCTGGATACCCACCAGCAGCAGGCCTACTAGACCGATGATGATTGCAGCGGCAATAGCATTCATACGGAATCCACCTTGCGGCCAATGAATCGGGTCACCAACTCGCGTATGGCCGTAACGCCGAGAAAGCCGATGGTTCCACCAGCGGCAACAGACAGACTGGGCGGCCATGCCATCCACTCGATCAAGCTTGAAGCAACCAAGCTGAGGGCACCGCAGATCAACGCTTCAAAGAAGATCCGGCGTTTGCTGGTTTCTTTGGCGTCATAGAGGATGCGAAGTAGAGAGACGACGATGGCCATAATCATGCCCTGCCACAGTGGGTTTGAAATGGCCGCCACGATCCTGGCCCATGTATCTGGTTTGTCAGGCATGGTGCGCATCCGGTCTCAACCCTTTCGGGATCTACAAAACAAAAAGCCCCAGCAATCGCTGGGGCTAACGATGAAAGTTATGCCTTGAATATACTCACCAAAAGGCCATTACCTCGTTGCACTACGAGCCTTAGCGATCGCTCGATTGAACATTTCATCAAACAAAGGATGCATATCATAAATACCGACATCGAAAGATGTTTCATCGTCGAGAAAAACTGTAACACCAGCTTCTGATCGCTCCATATGGAGCTGAAACAAGAGGATGCCCTGCTCAAGACCAATAGAGTCTGGGTCGAAGTTTAGACGGATGACAAATTGGATTTGTGAACTGGATACTCGAGGAAAAGCCGTGCGTGTAACACTTTTAAATCTGCCTTGCTCATCGAGCACACCAATCGCAACAGCGGGCTGATTCTGTACATCGATTAGATTGGAATTGGTTTCGGACAAACCAAGGTATTTCGCAAACTCTTTGCGCAATGTCAAAGCGGTACCACGTAAGCTTTTAAGATCCTGGTCATCATCTTCCAAGGACTTTCGATATGCGTTGGCGATTTCTGAAAATTTCGTCATCGTCTTGCTCCGCGATTTGAGCAATCACAATGCCACACGTGGGCACCACATCCAACAAAAAGCCCAGCGTTTGGCCGGACTAGATCATGAGTGGTGCCGCGCTGGTACAGCTGAACACCGTGCAATGAAAACAGGTGTTTATCAGGCCTGAAAGAACTTTCTACGCAGCTGCGCAAAAATCTCCCAAAGCACCGTCAACCCATGCCACCCCTTGGCGGATTATTTCGCGCGCGGACCGTTCCGACATCTTGTGAGACTCAGCGATCCGGACCATCGTCCACTTGAAGCCGAAGTACCACCAGATGAAATCGCCCATTTGCTGGTTGCGCGCGATCAGCCTTGCGATAGCCGCATCCACAAGCATTGCCGTTTCGTCGGTGATGACATAAGTCATCGCAGTCGGCTCTGGGCAGCACTGGTTCATCAGCGCCGCCAGCGGGGAGACATATTGCGGCACGCCCATGCCAGATATACGCCAAGAGCCCCAGTTTTCCAGCAGGTACTCGGTATCGCCCAAAGGCTTGTCGACATATGTACGTTTTTTCATGGTCAATCCCCTGTGTAATTCGCTCCACCGGCACCGCGGCGGTTGTTCTGGTTATAAATGGCGGCAGGTCCAGTCATCTGGGCCGGGCGCTTCAATTGTTCGATCTGTCGGTCGGCGGCCTGCAAGCGCATGCTCAATTGGGTCACCAACACTTCCAGCGGCAGAGGTTGACCTGTCTCGGCGGCGACCCAGCCAGAGGCGTTGCACTGCACGCAGGCCATTTCGTGGAAAACACCCTTGATCACAGCGCGACCTCGGCAGGCCGCGCACTGGGCCAGGTCGAGTTGGTCGGCGCGGAACGCTGGGCCGTGAGTCTTCTTCATTTAATGGACCGTCCCTTTTTGCGGCGCAGCCAAGGACGCGGCGTGTTGCTAACCGGGCGGTCTTTCTTCCAAAAACGCGCAGCACCATAGGATTCCAAAGCCTGAAGACACCCGGCAAATCCGAGATTCGGCGACCGGCACATCATCAGCTTTCTATCTGAAGTGGTCATTTTTAAACCTCGCCTATGGTTGATTCTTGAATAGGGTCACAGCCCTTATGTTCCGTGGCCTGTAGCCCGTTACCAGAATCTCCCGATCTAAAGCCGGTCAATGTCTGAATGCGGTTCAGGCCCTTTGAATCTAGATGCGCGTGCCACTTCTCAAGGGCATCGCGCTTGCGGCTCATCACGTCCGACTGGATGTACACCTCCACGTTGTGGCCCATCGCGTGGTTGATCAGCAGTTCGCCAATCAGGTGGTCGATGCCGATGTCTGCCCAGCCGGTGCGCGCGACCTTGCGCAGGTCATGGCTGGTCCACTCGCCCTGCCCCAACCGGGTGAACACGGCGCTCGCCTGGCCCTCGCTGAGCGCGTTGCCGCTGCGGGACGGAAAAAGGAACTGACCTCTGTACCCGCCGGCCAACTGAATGTCCCGATAGCTGATCAGCAGGTTGCGCACCTGGTCTGTCAGTGGCAGGTGATGCTCGACACCGGTCTTGGTGTTCTCGGCCGGGATGAACCATTCACGCTCTGCCAAGCTGATGTGCGACCAGCGCGCCTGCCGCGTCTCGCCGATGCGGGTGCCGTGACAGAGCATCATCAGCGCCAGCAGGCCGTCCGCCGGTTCGTCCTCGAGCACGGTCAGCAGGTGCGCGATAAGGTCCTGCAGCTGGGTGCCGCGCAGCCGGGAAGGCTTGATGCCGACCTTGGCTTTCGAGAAGTCGCTGAACTTGATGTCCTTCATCGGGTTGGCCGCGATCAACCGGAGTTTGAAAGCTTGTCTAAACGCCAGGGCGAGCAGCTGGAACGCCGACCGCACGTAGTCAATGCCGATGGTTTCCTGCGCTGGCCACATGAACTGATCGTCCAGGCTGGCCTTGTCGATACCGGTCAGCGGCAGGTCGCCCAGACGCGGCTTGAGGTGGCATTTGATCAGCGAAGCGCCGGTCTTCTTCCGTTTCTCGGACAGGCTGCGGTCGCGTGCCATGCGGTCTGCGTACCAGTCCAGCAGCTCGCCGGTCGTGACCCACTTCGACAGGTTCGAACCGGCACCGGCATCGAGGCGCAAGCGGATGGCAGGCAGTGCCGCAACGACCTGCTTGGCTGACAGATCGGGAAAGCTGCCGACGAGGTTCCATTTGCCCTTGCTGACCAAGTACCACGACGCCCGTGCGCGATCCCGCGTGAAGCGCAGGTACAGGCCACGGTTCTCCACGTCGCGCAGGTCACGCTCGGTGCCAGCGGCCTGGCGCTTGATTTCCGCGTCGGTGATGCGCACGGCGGCTGTCATGCTGGCTGCGCCTCATTGGCTTTTTGCTGCTCTGGGACGAAGTCGTCGCGTAGAGGCATTAGGTGAACGGGCGCGCATAAGCCCCAGTCACTTTGCTCAACCGTGCCATCTTCGAACCAGCGGCAAAGGCCTTCACCACGAACAATCCAAACGGGAACGTCCGCATGCTGATACTTAAGCCCATTAGGCGCGGTGTAAATTTCATCGAGCTGGACCAGCTGGATCAGCTCACATTGCTTACCAATGTTCTCGACCATGCTGAATGCCCCGACGATCAGCGCCAGGTCGCCCGGCTTGAATTGATTGTTCATGCTGGAACCTCAACGTAGTCAGAAATTCGAACGCGTACAGCGCCACCTTTGATGGTTTCGGCACTGATCTGCAGCTGGGTAACGAACCTGCTGTCGTCGATGCCCAGGGCCTGGGCGACGCCATCGCGTCCGGACTTGAACGCAGCGATGCAGTTGTCATCGTCACGCCGGCGCCGATCCGGCGGTATGAACTCAAGCGCAAGCAAGGCACGACCTTGGGGTACGGGTAGTCCAGCCTGACGGCAAAGCAGATAGCAGGTGTTCCGGTACGCCTTTGCGGCACGGCTTTTGGTAGCCCAGTGCGTCCGGGCGTTGGGACTCAGAACCTTTGGTGGCCAAGGCAACATCAGATCGGTGCTCATAGCGGCTGCCCCGTAACCACGTCGACGACCTCGAAAGTGCTTGGCCACATCCATGCTCCGTAACGCTTGGCCATCGCCAAATCAACGAACAAGGCCAATGCATGGTCAGGCGTCGAGCTCAGGTCATACTTGAACGAGCAGCAGAACACCGCATACCGGTAAGTTTCGATTTCTGGTAGGGCCAGGCGTCTGCCGGTCATTGCGAGCCCCCGAGGTGCATGGCGAGAATTTCAATGGTCAACGCAGCGCGATGAATCCAGAGAGCCCAAGCGTGCTGGCGGCATAAAACCCGCCGGGGAGCTTGTCTAGCCGCATACTCATGGCGGCAGCAGCCCTCTCGAACATCAGATTTTCTTGTTCAAAATCAAGTTGCATGCCCATGTCAGAAACCCTCCTTGCCGCGCTGGGATTCCCACTCGAAGGGCAGCACGATCACTCCGCCCTCGCGCAGTCGATCAACGCAGCGCTCGCCCATCGCCACTGGCAGTGCCTGTCCGTCGAGGTTTGAAATAATCACGGTCGGGCGCATCTGCTCGTAACGGCCATTGATGATCGCGAACAGCGTGGTCAGCTCGAAATCACTCGGAGCCTCTTTGCTGACGCCGATTTCATCGAGAACCAGCAAAGACGGCATTACGAGAGCCGCAATGATCTGCCCTTCGGTACGTTCGCTGCCTTGCCGGTAGGTCGACCTGATGTCATGCAGGATCGTGCCGAGCGTTCGGTAGACGGCCGTGGCGTCAGTCTTGCGCATCAGCTCGTTGGCAATGGCAGTGCCCAAGTGCGTCTTGCCGGTGCCAGGCTTGCCGAGCATCAGCAGGCAGCGACCCGTTTCGGATATTTCCGGAAACCTGTCGACGTACTTTCGAGACACCCGTAGGGCCTCTTTCTGGCCCGCGTTATCGGCGATGTAACCGTTCAGGGTCTTGGCTGCAAAACGCTTCGGAATCAGCGCTGCGCCGAACTTGAGAGATAGCTCGTATCGCTCATTGATCCTTGCACGCTCCGCGTCCTCATCCTTCGCGATACGCATGCATTCCGGGCAGCCCGTTTTGAATACCCTGCCGAAAATCACGTTTACGGTCTGAGGAAATTGCCCATGGTCATCGCAGATCCCGGTCGTCTGTTGCGGCGGGGCCGTGGCGCTGGGCATGGAAACGACGTTTTCAGATCGCATAGCTGCCATCCTCCCGAGCGATCAGTCCAGCGGTGTAATCGCGATCAGCAAAACCGTGGTGCCGGGAATTGGGGAATTGATGCACGTTGGTTGCAGGCTGCACCTCATCCTCCCAGCGCTGGCCGTTGAGCCAAGTGGCTGGGTGCGGAACGAACCGGCCGCCGTCCTTGATCCAGGCCAGCGAAGCGCATTGCGTGGCCAGGCCCTGGGCGATCAGGGCGAACAGCTCGTCATTGACCTTGAGTTTCCGCCAAACCTTCTCGGCTGCCGCCTTCCCCTTCTTGTTCGGGTAAAGCTTCCAGAACTTGGGGAACAGATCGCCAGTCGTCGGCGACGATGCCGAAGGCGTCGGTGTGTTGAGGGGATCAGGAATCAGAGAATCAGGAATCAGAGAATCAGCCGGAGCGCTACCGATAATGGCAGTAGCAGTACCGCCAAAATCGGTACTGATACAACCTTCTGATACAGAAGGGATAACTGACTCCGGTTCATTACGATGCGGGTTCTGATGTTTGTCAAAATTCTCGACTTGGATGTAGCGCTTGCCGGATACCGTATAGCGGACAATGAAGCCCTCGGCCGCCAGCCAGGCCAGCATGCCATCGACATCAAGGCCGTCACGGTACGGAAAGAGCTCGCCTTTGATCCGAAGAGGACGATCCTCAAGGCGGCCAGCTTTATCAGCGAGCAGCCACAGACCTTCGAACAGCAAGGTCAGCATGGGATCAGCCACGCCAAGCACTTCGTTCTTGAACAACGCTGGTTTGATGTTGCGTGCGCGGGCCATATCACAGCCCTCCATGCGTGGGGGTTGAAAAATGACGCGTCAGATTTCGCGTTAACGACGAAGCTGACAACCCTTCGCAGGTATTGCTCGTCGCTGAATTGGTGGGCATAATTGACCTCGTTATGTTGTGAAGAAGCCGGTCTAGCCACCGGCTTTTTTTGCCTGAAATTTGGTACTGGATGAATCAACAGCCCATCCGCTGTACTACCTGCCCTTCCCGCCTGAGCGGATAATTCACGTCACGCCGCTGACTTGTTCGGATGCGCTTCGGCAAGCAGCCAGGAAGCCTCAAAAGGCTTACCCCGGGCAGCAGCGAGCGCTGAGATTCGCTCGGCGTAATGGGTTTCACCTGTGTACTCGGTGCGCGGCAAGCACTCGGCGGAGAGCCATTTGTAAACGGCGCGCGGGGTCTTCCCGCACGCCAAGGCCACCACCGGAACGCCGCCGGCGTCGTCAATCGATTTCTTTAGCGGGCTCATGTGGCCTCCGGGTAAAATATGAACTTGCAGTACATATTATGTCGGAACTGAAAGTACATGCAAGCCAGTGCAGAATTGAACCTATGGTTCAGATCGAAGATTTGAGAGCGGCCTTCGCGGTTCGCCTAAAGAAAGCACTTGCAGAAAACCACATCGAGCCGTGGGGAGCGGGCGTTCGTCTCTCAAAAATGACAGGCGTCACTCCGAAGGCGGCCAGCAAATGGTTGAACGGAGAGGCAATGCCTGGCCCAGCCAAAATGAGGTCGCTATCGGAGGAGCTGAACGTGCCGCTGGCATGGCTCCAGAATGGTGTTGACGACACCTCAATGACCTCACGATCTGTCGCCAGTGCGCCATCCAACGTAGCGATGGTTGAACAACCCGCGGTCATGTACCGCTATCCGGTAGTAAGCACTGTTGCTGCTGGCGCCTGGATGGAAGCTGTCGAGAGCTCTTTTTCAGACCGATACGAGACGACTGACTACAAGGCCAAAGGCCGCGCCTTCTGGCTTGAAGTGGCTGGAGACTCGATGACGGCACCGACAGGCGTGAGCGTTCCAGAGGGAATGCTGATACTGGTGGACCCTGGCGTTGAAGCGAGGCCCGGCAAGCTGGTGGTTGCGAAGCTCCCCAGCAGCAATGAAGCAACCTTCAAAAAGCTCATAGACGATGCAGGCCAGCTCTATCTGAAGCCGCTGAACCCTGGTTACGCAATGATTAAATGCACAGACGACTGCAAAATCATTGGCGTAGCGGTACGTGTTACAGGTTTTTTGTAGGCTAGATCGGGTCATCCGGCGAGCGCTTTTGTTTAGCGTTCATCCAGTTGGGTTTTCGGCACGCGTGGTAGAATCCGAGCACAACTCTATGGAAGGATGAAAAATGCAATCGTCGAAAATCTTTGTCTTGCTATCCGTCGCAATTTGCATGGCCGGTTGCGCTGCTCCGCAGCAAAAGCCGCCCCGAGCTGCCCCGCACGAAACTCACGTCTTCAAGCCGATAGCTTTCGAATACGACTCGAAAAGGCCGGCGGCCGCTAACTTTACACCCCTATATTTCAATGCGATCTGGAAGCTGTCACAGGGAGCTATGCCGTTCGATACGGTGATCGACAGGGGATAGCTGAGTACACGCAATCGTTGCTGGATTGCAACAAGCACGCTAGATCTGAGGGTGATGCCGCAGTTGCCAGGCTGAAAGCCGCAGGGGTAAGTGCAAGGCAGTCAGAATTGGCAAAGGATCTTTATGCTAAATGGGCGGCGTATCTTTCTACGATGAGTCCCTACAGCAGGCCAAACATCCGAGCTAAGGCGGACTACGTTACCGCCAAAGAGGCGCTGGCGACCGAGGTAAAATTCGCGCAGTAGCAATACATACCTTTTGACTAAAGCCCGCCATTGAGCGGGTTTTTTTTCGCCCTGCAAACATTATGTACTTTTGGTACTTGACTCATTATGAACTGATGGTTCATATTTCACCCACCGCAGCGACAAACCGCAGCGACACAAGACTGGTGAAGCCGCCAGATAGCACGGGATCAGCGAAGTGATCTCCCAGCCCCGGATAACGGGACCGACTGGACGAAGCTCTTTACAGAGAACGGAATCACCTGTTGGACAGCATCACTGAAGCACCTGGCTTGCCGGGTGCTTTGGGATGACAACCACCGAGTAAAACGTAATGGACACCACCATCGTATGTGGGGCATGGAGAGGCCACCTCGGCCGTGGTCTTGCGCCGCGAGAGTTGCAGTTTTTGTTGTCAGCCGCCCAGGGCTGCACAGCCAAGGAAATCGCCCGCACGTTCGGCATCGCGCCGGGCACGGTCGTCAAGCGGCTGTCGGTCGCCATGTTCAAGCTCGGCGTGAATCGCCAAACAGCGATGATCGCCGAGGCCATGCGCCGACAGATCATTTCCCCGCTCTGCCTGTTGTTCATGTCGGTGATCGTTCTGCACGCAGTGCTGGGCGATGAATCGATGAGGCGCGAGCGCAGAGCCCCCGAGTCACGCCGAGGCGGGTACGAACAGAAGATCAGCCGTAAGGGCTCGGACAAGCTCCGGCCAGTGGCGGCGATCTGCTGACCAACACCAATACAGTCCGGAGCAAGACAAGATGATCATCATCGAAGACAAGTTCACAGGCGGCGCGCAGGTGAGCATGGAGATGGACAAAGAGGCGAGCGAGCTGTTTGTGTTTCATTGCCCTGCTGGCCAAGGCTGCAAAGTTAGTAAGTGGCCTCTGGATAGTTACCACATGCCAATCGCGGTGGCTCATTACGAGCAGTGCTGCGAGCTGGAACGCACCGACTGAGCAACAGCTACACGTCGGCCTGACGAAAACTGCCCGAACCCTGTCATAGCGTCAGGCTGCATCGGAGATTGATCGGAGCGTGCCCAAGCGGGCTGCAGCGCTAGGATCGCAAAGCCCCGGAAAAGTCCTGAGCCGAATCTGTCGGCCAATACCTGAAACGCGGCGGAAATCAAGCAGGGGTAGCGCCCTGGTGTTCCGATCAATCTCCGATGCGGATGAGTTCAAACCGTTAAATCGGCCCCCTGCATCACCCTCCCCCCTAAATCAAACGACCGCATCGGCAGGTGCCAGGCCAGTCTCACGGCTGGGTTTGTTCACCCGCGCCTGTCATCTGACCAATGCGGTCAAGGAGCCTCACATGCATCAGACAATCAGCCAGCGTCGTGCAATCCTTGAAGGCCTGCGCCAGCGCTGTACCCTTTCCACTGCCGAGTTTTACGACAAGGTCGGCCGCAAGAATCCGGCAGCTCTGCCGCGCTTCACGGTCGTACCGAACGGCAATAACGAGTTCGGCATCGTCGAGCGCTCGACCGGCACTGTGCGCGGCGTGCATCGCGGGCACAGCGCGGCTTGCAAGGTCGCTCAGCAACTGGAAGCCCAGCCTGTACGTCAGCGGTCGTTCGCCACCCACGTGCTGCGCTGGACTGCTGCCATCGCCACCGGCCTGGCGCTGTTCGCCCTGTACGGTGCCAGCTGATGATCAGTCCAGAGCTGAGCATGATTCAGCGCAACAAAGAGCGGTCCGCCGTCCTCGAAGCCGAAGTGGCTGAGTTCCTGAAGAGCGGCGGCGTGATCGCCACGCTGCAGGGCTTCGCATACAAGCCAAGGCCCTATGGACGCATGATGCCGCCAGCAACGCCAGCGCCTCGCCGCCGGACCAAGGAAGCGATGCGCGCAGCTGCTCCACCGCCCCCTGAGCCGAATCTGCCACGGGGCCACGTCAGCGATGAGGTGGTCGCGCAGATCCGCCACATGGCACAGACAACCACGATCACCGATGTGAGCCGTAACACCGGGGTCAGCCACCACATGCTTCGCAAGATCGCCGCCGAGCACCGGTTCGAGTACAAGCGCTTCGATCCAAGCCCAGGCCTTGCGTGTGTGAAGGCCGAGCGCATAGACCCTGTCGCGGATGCGTTGAACGTGCTGCGCATCAAGGAAGCGCGAGACCGGGGGCTTTCGCGTTACGCCGCCAAGAACCTGATCGGCATCAGCAGCACGCTGATGGAGCGACTCATCGCCGACTTCAACATCGATTACCCGGCGAACAGGATTTACCGCAAGTGAGGCGCATGCAGTCCCGCGCCAACCATCGCCGCCGCCCTCTTCAACTCAACATCCCACCCAGTGGAATCAAGCCCCCGGAGAAACAACCATGTCGAAGCCGACAGACACCAGCGAATTCCTGAACGAACTGAATGGCGGGGCTTTCGCCAGCCAGATCGGCCACGCCCTTTCCGAAGTTGCCGCCGGTGTGGTCGACCACGGCAAGGCCGGGAAAGTGGTCATCACCCTGGACTTCTCGCAGATCGGCGAGTCCAGCCAGGTGAAGATCAAACACAAGCTCGATTACAAGGTGCCGACCAAGCGAGGCACCCGCAGCGAGAACACCAGCCTCGACACGCCAATGCACGTTGGCTCCGGCGGCAACATCACGCTGTTCGCCGAAAAGCACGACCAGCTGTTCACGCGTGACGATGCGCCAATCCCACGCCGCGACTGATCACCACCCCACCAAGCGAGACTTGAAATATGTCCCTCACAAAAGAAGCAATTCAACTGATCACTGACACCGCGCTGATCGCAGACGGCAAAGAGCTGAACACCGTCACGCCTACCATCGTGCTACCCGAAGGCGCGAAGATCGTGAACCTTGAGCAGTTCGGCGCAGGCCGCAGCCGCTTCCGTGGCACGTTCTCCACCAACTCCTTGGCGGACTTCGCCAAATACGTGTCCGACCGCGCAGTCGCCGACGCAAAAGGCTTCATCAATCAGGACGAAATGACCTGTTCGGTGCTGTTCAACCTGGGCAATGAGGAAGTGCCAGGCCACGCAGATGATCGCGCCGTGCTGAAGCTCAAGCCCACCGCTGCCTATCAGGCCGTGCAGGCGATCAGTGGCCGGGCCATGTCGCAGAAGGATATGAGCGACTGGATTGAAGACTGGCACAGCACCCTGTCGGCGGTCGGCGATGAGCTGCAGAACATCCCGTTGGCCAAAGCCATCGCCGCCGTGCGCACGATCACGGTCAAGGCGTCGTCGGAAAGCGATCACACCGTCAGTGAGACCCGCGCCAGCCGCAGCGCAATGGATGCAATCGAGGCAACCAGCAAGGAAACCCTGCCCACGTCGCTGATCTTCTCAGCCGTGCCGTTTGAAGGCCTGCAGCAGCGCGAAATCATCCTGCGAATCTCGGTCATCACGAGCGGCGCACAGCCGGTGTTGAAGCTGCGTTGGGTCGGGGAGGACGTGCAGCGCGAAGAGATTGCGCAAGAGTTCAAGTCAGTGCTCGACGCTCAGGTTGGTGAAGCGGCCAAGCTGGCACTTGGCACATTCAGCCCGAATTGAACGAATTCCATCTGGAGTAAATCCAGCCTCAGTATGGCGCGCAGCCCTGTCTCCGAGTAGCACGGCTGCGCTGATATTTTCTTTCGAATCCTGACGCTTCGGCATCGTAAACCGCATGGCTGTCCTCATTGTCAGCTTACCCCAGTGTTGACATATATCGCGGAAGCCAATTATCTCCATATAGAACTTGGCTCCGCACCATTTTGGCAACAGCATGGAACTGCGGGTGAATTCCAGAAATAGTATTCTGAAGAGGAAACAGTTCAAAACCAACATGCAGCCCATCCGTAAAGCAATTAGCAAACGTTCCTCCGCCCAATGGGCCTCCGATCACTAGTTCGGTTGCGCTGGCAGATATTTGTACACACCCATATGTCATATTAAGCCGCTCAATTATTAGTCCAGAAGGTGGCTCTGCGACTAGCTTAAGCACGATATTGCCAGGCCCATTCCTTATAACTATAGACCTCCCCTCAGTAACAACACCCCAACTATCTACTGAAGCCCTCCACTCGTTTTTATCAATTACGAGTGTAGGTCTTCCATTGGTATCAAAGAATGTACCGCTCAACAAAAAGGTCTCACCCTCTACTTCTGGCGGATCTATACGAAGAATATCCGTCCCAAAAATACGAAGTGGGATCCGGCAGGTCCTGAGTGTCGCACCACCGATCGTGATAAAAGGATGATCTCCGCAGAAGTCAAAGCAATCTCTGGAAAATCCTTCCTTTAAGGCGGCAGGAGATTTCATAGCCCGCTTAACTTTTTCTTTCGAGTACATGCCAGTCGTCACCCTTCCATGGCAGCCTGGACACAAAAGCGTAATAAATGCAGCGTCGTGCTCTTCGGCATCCTTAAATTCGGGATCTACGTGCTCATATTGCACAATTCCTGTGCCGCATATGACACACCCAAATCCTGAATTAATTCGAACAGCACGCCTAACAGCAGCCGAAATTTTTCTTGATAGACCGTGTTTATTAACTTTCTTTTTGTCTGTCATCGGCCTGCTCCATAGCGAAGCGTCATAAATACACCACCTTAACGACTCACGCCACCCCGGCGAGGATGAACTATGTCCGCTCACCAGAAGAAACACCTCTTCGATTTTAAAACCCAGTACGGCCTTGGCTTCGATCCGCAAGACGATGAGATCGTTGTGGACTTCTTCTGCGGTGGCGGCGGCGCCGGTACCGGGCTGGAAATGGGCCTTGGGCGCACCGTCAGTGTGGCCAAGAATCACAGCCCGGCAGCGATCAGCATGCACACCGTGAATCACCCGGGCGCGAAGCACTTCACGACCGATGTATTCGACGGCGATCCGGATACCGAATGCGGTGGCAAGGCCGTGGGCTGGTTCCACATGAGCCCGGATTGCACCCACCACAGCCAGGCCGCTGGCGGTCAGCCGCGCAAACGCGAGATCCGCAACCTGTCTTGGATCGGCTTGAAGTGGGCAGGCAAGAAGAAACCCCGCGTCATCAGCCTGGAGAACGTGAAGCAGATCCTGCAATGGGGTCCGCTGGTCGCCAAGCGTTGCAAGTCAACCGGTCGGGTAGTGAAGCTGGGCGGCGGTGTTGCTGCACAGGGTGAGGTTGTGCCGGTCGACCAGCAGTTTCTGGTGCCAGACCCTGCCCGGCGCGGCCAAACGTGGGCGGTGTTCGTGGCCGAGCTGGAGCGCCTGGGCTATGCCGTCGAATGGCGCGTGATCCGAGCGTGCGACTTCGGTGCGCCCACCAGCCGGGAACGCCTGTTCATGATTGCCCGCTGCGATGGGCAGCCGATTGTGTGGCCGGAGCCTACGCACGCCAAGCGTCCCGCCAAAGGCCAGAAGCCTTGGAAGACCGCCGCCGAATGCATCGACTTTACAGACCTCGGCAAAAGCATATTCGGACGCAAGAAAGACCTGGCACCGGCTACCTTGCGCCGGGTCGCCAAGGGCATGAAAAAGTTCGTCATCGACAACCCGGCCCCGTTCATCGTCCCGATTGCGAACTGGTCAGGCGAGACGGTGCAACCCGCCAACGAGCCGCTGCGCACGGTGACGTCATATCCAAAGGGCGGCGCTTTCTCGGTCGTCAGCCCAGTCATCGCGCCAGCAACCCATCAAGGTAGCGACCGCATCAACGACCCGTTGGAGCCATTGCCGACGATCACCTGCGCCAACCGTGGTGAGCTGACGCTGATCAGCCCTACCCTGATCCAGTCAGGTTATGGCGAACGTGAAGGCCAGCAGCCTCGCGTGCCGGGAATCGATCAGCCTCTAGGCACCGTTGTCGCTGGCGGCGTTAAGCACGCGCTTGCAGCGGCGCATCTGGTGAAGTTTCGATTCAACGATGCAGGCAAAGCGCTGGATGAGCCCCTGCCAACCATTACCAGTGGCGGGAACTACCAACGGCCCGCTGGTGCAGCTCACGCAATGGGTGTGTCCACGGTGTTCATGGCTCAAATGAACGGCGGCTTCAACACAACCCACGCCAAGGGTGTCGACGAACCCATGACGACGGTCACCAACACCGGAAGCCAGCAGCAACTGGTAGCCGCAAACCTGGTGCACCTGCGCGGTAACTGTGATGCGCGGGACGTCAGCGACCCTCTGCACACAATCAGCGCCGGCGGCCAGCACCACGGACTGGTCACCGCGTTCATGGAAAGGCAGTTCGGCGCCAGCGTAGGCCAGCCTCTGGATGAGCCAGCGCCTACCGTTACGGCAGGTGGTGGCGGTAAAAGCTCTGTCGTATCGCTCAGGCTCTCCCCAGAGCATGAGGAAGGCGCACTTCGCGTCGCCGCGTTCCTGATCAGCTATTACGGGACCGAGAACGTAAGCGGCGCGGGCGAACCAGCGCCCACGATCACGACCAAGGATCGCTTGGCGCTGGTCACCGTCATGGTCAAGGGCACGCCCTACGTGATCGTCGACATCTGCCTTCGGATGCTCAAGCCGTCGGAGCTGTACAAGGCTCAGGGCTTCCCAGCCGACTACGTCATCACCCATGGTGCAGACGGCAAGCCGTTCACCAAAACTCAACAGGTCCACATGTGCGGCAACAGCGTGAGCCCGCCGCCTATGGCAGCGCTCGCTCGAGCGAACGACCCGTGGCGCACATCAGCTCAACATCAGGTGGCAGCATGATCAACAGGCCAACCTGCTGGCGTGCAGCGGCCCAGGCAGTGCCGAAACAACCGAGTATCACCGCCGAAAGGCCGTTAATTGAACTCATAAAGCGCTTCTCCAAGGGTTTGACAGGGCCTCACTTTTGCCCGGTGCGCCCCAACACCCCGCAGTAACCACCCCCTCTCAATCAATTCAATGTCAGCCGCGTGTGCGGCAAGGACGAAGTCATGCCCGAAGAAAAGTTGATTGGCCCCGTCGAAGTCACTCGCGACGAAGACGGCTACTGGTATCACCCAGGAATCCCGAATTTCGATGAAGACCATGCCGCCTACAAAGCGTGGCTTGATGGCCAGCAGCTGCAGGTGGTCGGCTGGCACATGGATGCCGAACTTGAATCGCACCCGTACTGGGAAGAAGGGGCAGCCAACTGCCTCGGCTGGGAGCCTGAAGCACCCGCTGAGCCCGGCTGGTTCCTTCTGGGCATCTTCGACACGGACGATGGCCCATACGCGCAGTGGGCTCGGCGGGTGGTGACGCCATGACCCAGGCCAAGGAATTCTACTCTCCCGAGCAAGCCGCTAAGCACGCAGCTGAGTGGTGCAAGCGCCATCCAGCATGGCGCCGGATCTGTGATATCCCAGATCACTCAGTGTTCGTGAAACCTACGATGAGATCAGTAAGCGTGAGCGCGCGTACTGGGATCAGAACGGCGGCGAAGAGTGCTGGCGCGAATTCGGGGTCGAGAGAAAAAAGGTGCCTACGGGGTTTATCTCCGGGAAGGGCGAATTTTACGACAGCGTGCTCAAGGTTCCGCTTCATCACAACCTGATGATGGTTTTCCGCGTCGGCAAAAACTGGAAGCCATAACCCCCCTTCCCTACAGAGCCTGCTGGTGATCGGCGGGCGAGGTGTACCCATGAAAGCATCAATAAAAATGCAGCCGAGCGGTTCAGGAATCACGATGGGCTGCGTTTTCCCCAGCGCGATCAAGTGTCCCAAGTGCGATTACAAGGGGCACGCCCAATTGACCACCAAACGGCGAGCGTACTGCCCGGTCTGTTTCGACGAGTTCATTCGCCAGCACGTGCCAGAGCTGATCCCCGACCCAGAAGGAAAACCCTTCGACCCCAATAGCCAGTTTGTTTACCTCTAACCCCTTCCGCCGCCAGCGCGGCCCGGAGCCAAGAAAATGAGAAAAGAACTGATCAAGATCAGTGAGTTTCAGCGTCGGCGCTGGGGCGAGAACGGCACGCCGCCGTGCCCCCAGGCGATCCGAAATTACATCCGCAACGGCCAGCTCCCAGGTGAGCAAATCGGAAAGCTCTGGTATATCGACTGGGCCGCCTACAACAAAGCAGCAGGCAATGACCTGATCGCGATGGTATTGAAAGGAGCTGCATGATGGTCCCCCGGCCGCGCAACAAATCAAACAAGGGCCTGCCCCAGAATCTGTACATGGACGACCGGCGCGGAACCTATCGATATCGCAGGCCGACTGACGGCAAGTGGTTTCAGTTTGGGACCGACCGCGTCAAAGCGGTCGACGCGGCTAAGCAACTGAATCTGGCATTCATGCAGGGGGCCGATCTGGTCGAAACGGTACTGGGCGTGACCTCTGAATCGTTTGCTGGCTTCCTTGATCACTATGAAGCAACCGTGCTGCCGCCGAGGGAACTGGCGAAAGGAACACTTCAGCTGTACGCGGTTCACTTTCGGCGTTTCCGGAAAGCGTTTGAAGGCAAGGCCGTGGATCAGATCAGCATCCGCATGGTTGCTGTGATGCTCGACGAATTGACGCCGCGTACCGCCAATCAGTGCCGAGCCCTGCTAATCGACATATTCAATCATGCCGCTGCTAAAGGCTTGTGCCCGGACAATCCTGCGACCAGCACCATCAACCGAATCGAAAAGAAACAGCGCAAGCGCCATACCGTCGAGGGCCTGAAACTAATACGCGAGAAGTCGCCGGCCTGGCTACGGAACGCGATCGATCTGGCACTGATCACAGCCCAGCGCCGAACCGACATTTTGGACATGAAGTTTGAGGACGTGCGGGAAGGCTTTCTATATGTCATCCAGCAGAAGACGGCCAAGGCCAGTGACGCAGCCTGGATTCGATTCCGAGTGACGCCAGAGTTGCAGGCTGTCATCAGTCGGTGCCGAGACAACGTGGCTTCGCCCTATCTCGTTCACCGGCGCCCGGAGCGCCTGAAGCAAAAGCAGGCCCAGACCAAGGATCACTGGACGAAGATCGAAGAGCGATATTTGACACGCGCGTTCAAGGCAGCGCGAGAGGATGCTGGGTGCTACGCGGATTGGAGTGACGAGGAAATGCCGGGCTTTCATGAAGTGCGGGCACTGTCACTGCACCTGTACAAGAAAGCCGGAAAGGACGGGCAAAAGATCGCAGGGCATGCGAGCGAGGACATGACGAAAAACTACCAGAAAGACCACGCCGAAATCGTCTGGTCAGAGGCAGTTCCCGACCTCGATATCAGCCAGTTTTCGAATTAGTTTTGCGCAAGTTTTGCGCGGGTTTTGCGCAGGCCGGAAATCAAAAAGGGGATCAGCACCGTAAGTGACTGATCCCCTTAACAAAATATGGTCGGGACGGAGTGATTCGAACACTCGACCCCTAGCACCCCATGCTAGTGCGCTACCGGACTGCGCTACGCCCCGACTAGGCGTCTATCTGTTTTGCAACCTGCGAAAACGTTGAGAAATATACCCTAAGCATTTGAATTTTGGAAGTATCCTGGTTGCTCAATTACGCTTTGAGCATAACCAGTACGTCTTCCAGCTCGGCAATCATCTGCCGGATCATCTGCTTGTACTGCTGGGTATCGTCCTTCGGTTCCCCGGTGGTAAGACGAAGTCGGGCACCACCAATGGTGAAGCCCTGATCGTAGAGCAAGCCGCGGATCTGACGGATCATCAGCACGTCCTGGCGCTGATAATACCGGCGGTTTCCGCGTCGCTTGACGGGGTTGAGTTGAGGAAACTCCTGCTCCCAATAACGCAAAACGTGCGGTTTTACCGCGCAGAGCTCGCTAACCTCACCGATGGTGAAGTAGCGTTTGCCGGGGATCGGCGGTAGCTCATCGTTATGACTTGGTTCCAGCATATGCCTCAACTCGGGCCTTCAGCTTCTGCCCTGGACGAAAGGTGACCACACGGCGCGCCGTAATCGGAATTTCTTCACCGGTCTTGGGATTTCTCCCAGGCCGTTGGCGCTTGTCTCGAAGGTCGAAGTTGCCAAAACCTGACAACTTCACCTGCTCGTTATCTTCCAGAGCGTGCCTGATTTCTTCAAAAAACAGTTCAACCAGTTCCTTGGCTTCCCGTTTATTCAGGCCCAGCTCTTCGTACAGACGTTCGGCCATCTCAGCTTTCGTCAGAGCCCCCATACGCTACTTCCTTAACGTGGCGTTTAACCTCTCCTCAAGCGAGGTGAGGATAGCAAGTGTCGTTGCGTTTACCTCATCGTCATTAAGAGTGCGCGATGGATGCTGCCAGGTCAAGCCGACTGCAAGGCTTTTTCTATGCGGATCAATGCCTTTACCCTGGTAAACATCAAATAACCTGAGGTCTGTGAGCCACTCGCCTGCATTTTCACGAATAACGTCCAGAACGGCACTGGCCGAAACGTCGCGATCAGCCAGCAATGCCAGGTCGCGACGCACTTCCGGGAAGCGCGACAGCTCGTGGAATTTCGGCAGACGGCCTGTCGATACTTCAGCCAGAACCAGCTCGAAAACAAAGACCGGACGATCCAGGCCCAGGGTTTTCGACAGTTCCGGGTGAATGGCACCCAGGAAGCCGACTTCGCGACCATCACGCTCGATGCGAGCTGTCTGGCCTGGGTGCAAGGCGGGATGCTGGCCCGGTTTGAAGGTGAACTCACCCAGCGCACCGGCAAACCCCAGAACCGCTTCGACGTCAGCCTTGACGTCGAAGAAGTCGACCGCATCACGGCCTTGCGCCCAACCTTCCGGCAGACGGCTGCCGCATACCACACCCGCCAGCATCGGCTCTTGCTTCAAGCCGTCAAGCTGACCGACGAAGCGCAGGCCGCTTTCGAACATGCGTACGCGGTCCTGCTGGCGGTTGAGGTTGTGCTGCAGCGCTTTGACCAGACCCGGCCATAGCGAGGCGCGCATGGCGGCCATGTCATTGGAAATCGGGTTGGCCAGCAACAGTGGCTTGGCGCCCGGCGAGAACAGTTCGAACCATTTCGGGTCAATGAAGCTGTAAGTAATAGCTTCCTGATAACCGCGGGCAACCAGCAGGCGGCGCAGCTCGGGCAGATCGCCCTTGGCTTCGGCCTTGGCCTGAGGAGCAAGACGGGCTTGCGGGTAGCGGACCGGCAGACGGTTGTAACCGTACAGACGTGCCAGCTCTTCGATCAGATCTACCTCAAGGCTAATGTCGAAGCGATGACTTGGCACTTCTACACGCCACTGGCCGTCGGCTTCGGCAGCCACAGCAAGGCCCAGACCTGTCAGCAGACGCTCGATTTCGGCGTTTTCAATGACCAGACCGAGCATCTGCTCGACGCGACTGGCGCGCAACGTAACCGGAGCAATCGATGGCAAATGCTGTTCGCTGACCACTTCTGTTATCGGACCAGCCTCACCACCGATGATTTCCAGCAGCAGGCCAGTCGCACGCTCCATGGCTTCACGGGCCAGTTGCCAGTCAACACCACGCTCGTAACGGTGCGAGGCATCGGTGTGCAGACCGTAGGAACGCGCCTTGCCAGCCACCGAGATGGTGTCGAAGAAAGCACTTTCCAGGAAGATGTCACGAGTACCGGCAGTTACGCCGCTATGCTCGCCACCCATGACACCGGCAATTGCCAGAGCACGCTGGTGGTCGGCAATGACCAGGGTGTCGGCACGCAGGCTGACTTCCTGACCGTCGAGCAGAACGAGCTTCTCGCCCTCCTCCGCCATGCGCACACGAATGCCGCCGTTGATTTCGGCCAGATCGAAAGCATGCAGAGGCTGACCCAGCTCGAGCATCACATAGTTGGTGATATCGACAGCGGCATCGATGCTGCGCACGTCGGAACGACGCAGACGCTCGACCATCCACAACGGAGTAGGACGCGACAGATCAACGTTGCGGATGACGCGGCCCAGGTAACGCGGGCATGCAGCCGGAGCCAATACTTCAACCGGGCGCACTTCATCGTGTACAGCAGCGACAGCAGCGATCTGCGGACGGGTCACGTCAGCGGCGTACAACGCGCCGACTTCACGCGTCAGGCCTGCTACTGACAAACAGTCGCCACGGTTCGGGGTCAGGTCGACCTCAATGCTGGCGTCATCCAGGTTCAGGTAGACACGAATGTCTTCACCGACCGGCGCATCGGCGGCCAGCTCCATCAGGCCATCATTACCCTCGCCGGCCTGCAACTCGGCAGCCGAACACAGCATGCCGTTGGACTCGACGCCACGCAGCTTGGCTTTCTTGATCTTGAAATCGCCCGGAAGCTCGGCGCCGATCATGGCAAATGGAATTTTCAGACCGGGTCGCACGTTCGGCGCGCCACACACAACCTGAAAGGTTTCGCTGCCATTGCTGACCTGGCACACGCGCAGCTTGTCGGCATCGGGGTGTTGTTCGGTGCCCAGCACCTCACCCACGACCACCCCACTGAAAACGCCGGCGGCCAGCGTGACGCTGTCAACCTCAAGACCGGCCATCGACAGACGAGCAACCAGCTCGTCGCGGGAAACCTGCGGGCTTACCCAGCCACGCAGCCATTGTTCACTGAATTTCATCCTGCTCTCCTGAAAGGTTAGTTACGACTTAGCGAAATTGCGCGAGGAACCGCAAATCGTTGTCGAAGAACAGGCGCAAATCATTGACGCCGTAACGCAGCATGGCCAGACGCTCTACGCCCATGCCGAACGCGAAGCCCTGAAACTCTTCAGGGTCGATGCCCGACATGCGCAGCACGTTCGGGTGGACCATACCGCAGCCCATGACTTCAAGCCAGCCAGTCTGCTTGCAGACACGGCAGCCCTTGCCGCTGCACATCACGCATTCCATATCCACTTCTGCCGACGGCTCGGTGAACGGGAAATACGAAGGACGGAAGCGCACGGCCAGCTCTTTCTCGAAGAACACCCGCAGAAATTCTTCGATGGTGCCTTTCAGGTCGGCAAAGTTGATGTCGCGATCAACCAGCAGACCTTCGATCTGGTGGAACATCGGCGAGTGGGTGATATCGGAGTCGCTACGGTACACACGGCCTGGGCAGACAATGCGGATCGGCGGCTGTTGCGATTCCATGGTGCGGACCTGTACCGGTGAGGTATGGGTGCGCAGCAGCATGTTCGCATTGAAATAGAAGGTGTCATGCATCGACCGGGCCGGGTGATGGCCTGGGATGTTGAGCGCCTCGAAGTTGTGGTAATCGTCTTCGACTTCAGGGCCTTCGGCGATGCCGTAGCCAATGTGCGTGAAGAATTGTTCGATACGTTCCAGAGTACGGGTAATCGGGTGCAGACCACCGGAGGTCTGGCCGCGGCCCGGCAGGGTCACGTCGATGCATTCGGCGGCGAGTTTGGCAGTCAGTTCTGCCTGCTCGAACGATGCCTTGCGTGCATTGAGAACCTCTGTGACACGCTCCTTGGCAACGTTGATCAGCGCACCGACTTGCGGACGCTCTTCAGCTGGCAGGTTCCCCAGGGTCTTCATCACCTGAGTCAACTCGCCTTTCTTGCCGAGGTAGTGAACCCGGATTTGCTCCAGGGCATTGATATCTTCGGCGCTTTGCACAGCCTCAAGAGCTTGAGAGACCAGCGCGTCCAGGTTTTCCATGTACAGACTCCAGATACAAAATAGGGGAAGAGCTGAAGGCTCTTCCCCTATTTATGACGTTTAACACCGACCCCGGAGAACCGGGGCCAGTGATTGTCGGGGACTTAGGCCAAGGTGGCTTTAGCTTTCTCGACAATCGCAGCAAACGCCGCTTTTTCGTTCACTGCCAGATCAGCCAGAACCTTACGGTCGATCTCGATGGACGCTTTTTTCAGGCCGGCAATGAAACGGCTGTAGGACAGACCGTTAACACGAGCACCAGCGTTGATACGAGCGATCCACAGAGCGCGGAACTGACGTTTTTTCTGACGACGGTCACGGTAGGCGTATTGGCCTGCCTTGATTACCGCTTGCTTGGCAACACGGAATACGCGTGAACGCGCGCCGTAGTAGCCTTTTGCAAGTTTCAGAATTTTTTTGTGACGCTTACGGGCAATGACGCCACGCTTTACACGAGCCATGAGTTACTTCCTCTATATCTTGATCAAAATTAACGAAGGCGCAGCATGCGCTCGACTTTTGCCACGTCAGACGGATGCAGCAAGCTGCTACCGCGCAGTTGACGCTTACGCTTTGTCGACATTTTGGTCAGGATGTGGCTCTTGAAAGCGTGTTTGTGCTTGATGCCGTTGGCGGTTTTCAAAAACCGCTTAGCTGCACCACTTTTAGTCTTCATCTTTGGCATGTTCGGATACTCCGCATTCAGTTGATAAATATAACCGCAAGGCCTGCCGTGCCCTGGTGGTTATTTCTTCTTTTTCGGGGCGATGACCATGATCAGCTGGCGTCCTTCCATCTTAGGATGCTGTTCGACGGAACCGTATTCGAGCAGGTCACCTTCAACCCGCTTCAACAGCTCCATACCCAGCTCCTGGTGGGCCATCTCACGACCGCGGAATCTCAACGATACCTTGGCCCTGTCCCCGTCACTCAGGAAACGTACCAGGTTGCGTAGTTTTACCTGGTAATCCCCTTCCTCCGTCCCTGGACGAAACTTGATTTCTTTAACCTGGATCTGCTTCTGGTTTTTCTTCGCTGCAGCAACCTGCTTCTTCTTCTCGAAGATCGATTTGCCGTAATCCATCACACGGCAGACCGGAGGAAGTGCGTCGGCAGAAATCTCTACCAGATCCAGCTTAGCCTCTTCGGCAATACGAAGCGCTTCATCAATCGAGACGATGCCAATCTGCTCGCCGTCAGCGCCAATTAAACGAACCTCGCGGGCCGAGATATTTTCATTGATCGGGGCCTTGGGTGCAGCTCGTTTATCTTGTCTCATTTCACGCTTAATAATAATTACTCCGTATCTTGGCGACCACGCCGGGAAACCGCTTGTGCGAGGAATTCAGCGAATTGGGCAACCGGCATCGAGCCAAGGTCAGCGCCTTCACGTGTACGCACAGCGACAGTTTGCATTTCAACCTCCCGATCTCCAATCACGAGGAGATAAGGAACCTTGAGCAAAGTATGCTCGCGGATTTTAAAGCCGATCTTTTCATTTCTCAAGTCGGACTTGGCACGAAACCCGCTTTCAGCCAGAGTTTTTTCCACTTCAAGGGCAAAATCGGCCTGTTTGTCAGTGATATTCATGATCACTGCCTGAGTAGGCGCCAGCCAGGCTGGAAACGCGCCCTCGTAATGCTCGATCAGAATTCCGATGAAACGCTCGAAAGACCCAAGGATCGCACGGTGCAACATGACCGGATTCTTGCGACTGTTGTCTTCCGAAACGTACTCGGCGCTCAAACGGATCGGCAAGTTGAAGTCCAGCTGCAAGGTGCCGCACTGCCAGACCCGGCCGAGGCAGTCCTTCAGGGAAAACTCGATTTTCGGACCGTAGAACGCGCCTTCGCCCGGCTGCAGATCATAGGGCAGACCAGCACTGTCGAGCGCAGAGGCCAGCGCCGTCTCGGCACGGTCCCAAAGCTCGTCGGAGCCTACACGCTTTTCAGGGCGAGTGGACAATTTGAGTTCGATGTCCTTGAAACCGAAATCGGCGTAGACATCCAGCGTCAGCTTGATGAATGCGGCAGATTCGGCCTGCATCTGATCTTCGGTACAGAAGATATGAGCATCGTCCTGAGTGAAGCCACGCACACGCATGATGCCATGCAAGGCCCCCGACGGCTCGTTACGGTGGCAGGCACCGAACTCGGCCAGACGCATCGGCAGCTCGCGATAGCTCTTCAGGCCCTGATTGAACACCTGCACGTGGCAAGGGCAGTTCATCGGCTTGATCGCGTAGTCGCGGCTCTCGGACTCGGTGGTGAACATGTTGTCAGCGTAGTTGGCCCAGTGCCCGGATTTCTCCCAGAGCGAGCGATCGACCACTTGTGGGGTCTTTATCTCGAGGTAGCCATTCTCGCGCTGCACTTTGCGCATGTACTGCTCGAGCACCTGATACAGGGTCCAGCCCTGCGGATGCCAGAACACCATACCCGGCGCTTCTTCCTGGGTATGGAACAGGCCGAGGCGCTTGCCGATCTTGCGATGATCGCGCTTTTCGGCTTCTTCGATGCGCTGAATGTAGGCAGCCAGCTGCTTCTTGTCAGCCCAGGCAGTGCCGTAGACACGCTGCAATTGCTCGTTCTTGGCGTCACCGCGCCAGTAGGCACCGGACAGCTTGGTCAGCTTGAACGATTTCAGGAAACGCGTATTCGGCACGTGCGGGCCACGGCACATGTCGACGTATTCTTCGTGGTAATACAGGCCCATGGCCTGCTCGTTCGGCATGTCTTCGACCAGGCGCAGCTTGTAGTCTTCATGACGGGCGGTGAACACCTCGATCACTTCAGCGCGCGGGGTGACTTTCTTGATGACGTCGTAATCTTTTTCGATCAGCTGCTGCATGCGCTGCTCGATCGCCGCCATGTCGTCAGGCGTGAACGGGCGCTCGTAGGCGATATCGTAATAGAAGCCGTCGTCGATCACCGGGCCGATGACCATTTTTGCAGTCGGATACAACTGCTTGACCGCATGCCCGACCAGGTGAGCGCAAGAGTGACGGATTATTTCCAGTCCTTCCTGATCCTTGGGGGTGATGATCTGCAGGCTGGCATCGTTTTCGATCAGGTCGCAGGCGTCGACGAGCTTGCCGTCAACCTTGCCGGCCACGGTGGCCTTGGCCAGCCCGGCACCGATTGAAAGCGCGACATCGGCTACGGAAACCGCATGATCGAATGAACGTTGACTGCCGTCGGGAAGAGTAATAGTTGGCATGGCGCCTCCTCTCCTAGTGGTGACCCCTACCAAAGGTCACGTGGGTTGGGATGAGCCAGTACGTGATCCGGTGGTATGCCTGCCTCACAGTGGCAGGAGCCTTGGGGCCAACCTTGAACCGGACCAGATGACTGGAATGTACGAAAAACCTGCCTGCGTCGCGTCCAAAGCCATCAGCCATGGGGACACTTGAAAATAACAGGACGCGCATCCTAGCACAGCTCGGCCGACACCGGACGTTCATATGCGTAAATCACGCCAAATAACACGTCACCTGAACTGGCAGGCGTGATGGGCGTCTTAACCAGTCAGGATCCTGTACGTTTCCTTGTTCACTAAAGTCAGCAAAAGGAGAACACCATGAAGCTTTCCCGTCTGTCCGCACTCCTCGCCTGCGCCGCCGTCATGGCCCCTTGGGGCGCTCAGGCTGCCATGGAAAAAACCGTGCAAGACACGTTCACCCAGGAATGCATCGCTGCGGCGAATCAGCACAAGCAAGATGCCAAGGCCGCGCAGGCTCATTGCGATTGCAGCGCCCGGGTAGTGAACAAGGAGTTTTCTCAGCAGGAAATCGAAGCATTGAGCAGTAACGATAGCGCTCCTGCCCCTGCATTGACGCAAAAACTGCAGAAACTGGTTGCCGAAAACTGCACCAAATAAAAATAAATCATTTTTTTTAACGCAGTAAAGCAGATGCCTGAAATGCCGAGAGCTACGCCCCGCCGCCAACCTGAAAGCCTTGCAGAGCGGGGCTTTCAGCATATCCCGAATAGTCTTGATGCAAGACTGGCAGAGACATCATTTAGCCACTTTATGTGTATGACGCTTTGCATATGCAGCGACCCAGACTAAAGAGATCACCTTAGTAGCTGTCTTTTTGCGCATTTCGACTATGATAGGCCCGTGTGCCCAGTTGGCCTGAGCAGCACGTTATTGAAAATTATGTTTCTGGAGATACACCATGTCTAATCGCCAAACCGGCACCGTAAAATGGTTCAACGATGAAAAAGGCTTCGGCTTTATCACTCCACAGGGTGGCGGTGACGACCTGTTCGTACACTTCAAAGCGATCGAAAGCGACGGTTTCAAAAGCCTGAAAGAAGGCCAGACCGTTTCTTTTGTTGCTGCTAAAGGCCAGAAAGGCATGCAGGCAGAACAAGTCCGCGTTGACTGATTCATTCGGCGCAAAAAAACCCCGTCACTGACGGGTTTTTTTATGCGCCACAGAAAAGTGCCGACTCAACCGCAGTTGATGCGTGTCACCTTTCCCGAAGCGTCGGTATTGACGTTTACCCGCTCGGATCGGTATTCCAGCGTAACCATATCGTCAGGCCCGAGAATGCGGGCATCCTGAGAACCGGTACGGGCGCGCACTTGTGACAGAAGGTCGATGGACGCTGGCTTGCCGATTGCGAACTGGCCAAGCCCTGCATCACAACGGCCAGGTATCGCGTTACTGGCGGATGCGGGTGCGTCTGCCTTGACGGACGCTTCAGCGCCCTTATCAGAGGACGTGCTGCTGCATCCTGCCAGCAACGACGCCACGACCACAAAACCCAATGTTGCGAACTTCCGGGGCATACACCCTCCTCTGCCAATAAAACATTCCAGACCTGTCCGACCGCACTCAGGCGCGTTGGTTGCACACCTAAGTTGAGAAGCCATCGGTAACCTGTTGATCTGCCTGGGCCGAGAGTCTGCCTTGGGATCACACAAGGCGCGCGGTGAAATCGTCACAAAACGTTTACAACCTATGGCCATAGACTCGGACTATCGGGATGAGATGTAAGTAGAAGTGTCAAAATGTGCGCGGGATGGTTTACTGCGAGAGACGCAAGCGCCGGGAAGCGAACAGCGTAGTGCGTGACCCTTTACTGGAGATCAACAGACATGACAGCCATAACTCTGGATGCAGACATCAAGGCCAGATGGCCTCAGGGCCACTGCTCGCACAGCCCCGGAAACCCGGAAGAGCTGATAATCATTGCCGTCGACCTGCTGATCAAGGAACTGGGCACCGAGGGTGCCCGCGCCTTCATCAGCCAGGTACTGAGCCGTTATGCCACGGCAGGGCTGCCGGTCTGATGCACCTGTTGCAGCCCGCGTGATGGGTTACTTCAGTCGCGCCAGACGCTCGGTCAGCAGATCGAAGAAACCCTGAGCGTTGCCATTCTCGACCCAGAATACATTCTGCGGCTGCTTGAGCGTGCCGTACCAGTCAGCCACCGTCTGGCCGAAACCAATGCCCTCGCGGGTGTCGACCGCAACGTTGATCTGCCGCCCGGAAAACAACTCGGGCTTGAGCAACCAGGCAATGACACTGGCGTCGTGAACCGGCCCACCGGGCAAGCCGTAATGCTCCATGTCCAGTTTGACGTATTCATTGAGAATGCCGTCGACCAGCTTGCCGGCGTTATTGCCCAGTGCGGCAATCTGCTTGAGGCGTTGTTCGCTGGTCAGGATCTTGTGGGTCACGTCCAACGGTACGTAAGTAAGCTTCACACCACTGGCCAGAACGATCTGCGCAGCATGCGGGTCAGCAAACAGGTTGAATTCGGCAACCGGCGTGATGTTACCGCCGTTGAAATGCGCGCCCCCCATGACCACCACTTCCTTGATGCCCTGGGTGATTTCCGGTGCCTGCACGAGCGCCAGCGCCAGGTTGGTCTGCGAACTGGGCAGCCTGCGGCTGCAAATTGTGGGATTTTGAAATCGGTTATCATAGCCGAAATCGAGTCGATCCCTCCTCAGCACAGGCTTACACATGGCGTCAGAGACCAAAAAACGTAAACGGGCGAGCCGGGCAAAAGCCAAGGCAAAGCAGACCCGTCTCCAACGCGCCGGGCATACTACCTTCGTGCCCGATACCGACTTTTCCTTCGATATCGATCCTTTCGGTGATGTCGATCTTTGTAGTTGCTGCCAGACAACGTATCTGAACGACATGTTTCCCGACGCTTCTTGCGTAAGCGTTTAGATGAGAGAAGGGCCAGGCGGATTCGCCATCACCGCCGTCATTCACCACGATGAGGAGCCGCCCTGCTGACGTGGCCTCTGCACCGCCTGCTTACAAACCTCGACCGCTCAAAAACCTCTTCACGGCCAACGGCTGCTGGGCAGATTTGCTGGAAGCCGGCGGTCTGCGCCAAATCGAAGTGGAGTCGATCAGCAAAATGCTCGCCTGCGGCACCTCGATACTGGGCGTCAAACACTACACCTGTGCCAATGAGCATTGCCCGCACGTCAAATACCTGTGCAACACCTGCCATTGCCGGGCCTGTCCTTCCTGCGGCAAAAAGGCCACCGACCAGTGGATCGCCGTGCAAAACAACCGTCTGCCCGACTGCCCCTGGCAGCATCTGGTGTTCACGCTGCCCGACACGCTGTGGTCCCTGTTCTTCTACAACCGCTGGCTGCTCGATGCGCTGTTTCGTCTGGCGGCCGATAACCTGATCTACACCGCCAAGCGGCGCGGTTTGCGCGTCGGGATTTTCGGTGCGCTGCACACCTATGGCCGGCGGCTCAACTGGCATCCCCACGTCCACCTGTCGGTGACCGCGGGCGGCCTGGATGAGCAGGGCGTCTGGAAAAATCTGTCGTTCCACAAAGAGGCCCTGCGGCGGCGCTGGATGTGGCTGGTGCGCGATTACCTGCTGGGACAGCCGCTTTCGCAATTGACGATGCCGCCGCAGCTGGCCCACATCCACTGTGAAAGCGACTGGCGCCGTCTGATACTGACCGCTGGTGGCCAGCACTGGCACATCCACTTGTCGAAGAAGACGAAAAACGGCCGAAAGACCGTCAATTACCTGGGCCGCTACCTGAAAAAACCGCCCATCTCGGGCAGCCGATTGGCCCATTACACCAACAGCGCGACCTTGAGTTTTACCTACCTGGATCACCGCACCAAGACCTATCAGCAGGAAACGCTGAGCCAGACCGACATGCTGCGCCGGGTGGTGCAGCACATCCCGGAGAAGCACTTTCGGATGATCCGGTATTTTGGATTTCTGGCCAACCGCGTCTGTGGCCGACAGCTACCCCGGGTGTATGAGGCGCTACGCATGGAAAGGCGTGGCAAAGCGCCAAAACTGTATTTTGCGCAGATGAGTAAAGCGTTCTTGCATCGGGATCCGTTCAGCTGCGTGCTGTGCGGAGCGCGGATGGTGTACACCGCAGCCATCGCCGGCCTGACCGTGCAGGGCCTGGTCAACAATGCCCACAGCATCGCGCAATTGAGGTACGTGCCGGCCTGATACGGGAGAGGTGCGTCCAAAATCTGGAAAAGGTAAAGAAAAGTCGCTTTCAATCCATTTTTCGGCGTGGGTGATGGGTAAAAAAAGCTTTTTGCCGCCATCGACGCCACGTTGGCATCACGCCGAGGGGACCTTTTTTGGCGGATTACCTTGTATAGGAATTATTGAAATTCCTATACATGGACCGAGCATGGCGATAGTGATGCTGTGCGGCTTGGCCTTGCTCAAGGTGCGGATCAGGTAATCGACTGCATTACCGTCGGCCAACCCCTTGGCTGGCTCATGCACGGGCACGCCGGGCAACCCCTCCTGACCGTGAACGTTTTCGGCGTAGATAGGTGTGCGCACCAACGGTTTGGGCGCACCGGCATACACCGGCACTTCTTCACGCCCGGCCCATTCACGCGCCAGCCTGGCATTGCGCGAGGTCTTGTCCAGACGGACATTGCCGGCCACGGTGGTGATCGCCATCACGTTCAATTCTTCGGGTGACGCCAGCGCCAGCAGCAACGCAACGACGTCGTCCGCGCCAGGGTCGGTATCGATGATCAGATCACGCTTTTCTGCCGCCTGAACGGCAGCGCTACTCAGTATGGACAAGAGCAATGCTCCACGAATGAACTGTCTGGAAAACTGCATCAACGTCATATGAAACTCCCTTTCTTGATAGCTAGAACACAACTCCGGAAACCAGCGCCACATTACTGTACGGCTGGCATTCTCCGGTACGGATGATTGCCCTGGCCTTGCGGCTCAATACTTTCAGGTCCTCATGGCTTATCCAGCGCTGCTGACCCAATTGATCATCGAGGTTCAGGCTTTCGATGACCTGCAATGCGGGAGGTTTGACCTCGGCCATTTCGTTGGCCAGCACATGGCTTTCGACCTGCATCTCACTCAGCACCACGTCCAGCACACTGACGAAATCAGGTACGCCGCGAGTCAGCGCCAGGTCGATCAGCTCGACGCCTGCCGGTACTGGCATTCCAGCGTCGACGATCATCAGGATGTCGCCATGCCCCAGCGACGCAATGACGCGAGACAGGGCAATGTTGAGTAGCGGGGTCTTTTTCATAGTGAATCGAATTCCTTTACTTCCTCGAACGTCGGGATGGACGGCTGGGCACCCGCGCGGGTCACGGATATGGCTGCCGCGGCCTGACCGAAGCGAATGGCCTGCGATTCACTCTGACCCGCCGCCAGTGCTGCGGCAAAACCACCGACAAAGGTATCACCTGCAGCGGTGGTGTCCACGGCCTGTACACGACGCGCAGGGATATGTTCCACGCCCGCAGCACTGGCGAACAGGGTTCCACGCTCACCCAGGGTAATGATTACGTTGCGCGCCCCGGCCGCCAGCATGGCCGCTGCCGCCTCTTCAGCCGCCGCCGAGGAGTCGACAGTCACACCGGTCAGGGTCTGTGCCTCGCTTTCATTGGGGATCAGATAGTCGATCAGGCCATACCAGTTTGCCGGCAAAGGCTCGCTGGCCGGGGCAGGATTGAGAATGACGGTCTTGCCCAGCGCGCGGGCGCGGGTAAGGGTGTGGAAAACTGTTTCAGTCGGTACTTCAAGCTGGCAAATGACGATCCCGGAACCCGCCAGCAATGCGTCGAAACGCTCGATCAATGCCGGAGTGAGCCGACCATTGCCTCCAGCAACGATGACAATTGCATTCTGACTGCTGGCGTCGACCACAATCGAAGCGATCCCGGTGGACACGCCTTCAACGACCGTCACGGCCTGACAGTCGATATGCTCGGCCAGCAGTGCTGCACGCAGCTGTTCCCCGCAGGCATCGGCCCCCACACAGCCGATCATCGCCACACTGCCACCCAGGCGCGCTGCGGCAACTGCCTGGTTGGCGCCTTTACCGCCAGGCACGGTGTCGAACGTCTCCCCGCTCAGCGTCTCGCCGGGGCGCGGCAGACGCTGGGCGCGGATGACCAGATCCATGTTCAGGCTGCCCACTATCACTATTTTTGCTTGCATGTCTCATTAATCCGTTGCTGTGCGTGCGCGTCATTCATTGGACAAAGTGTTCGGCGCTGCCGTGGACTCGCGCACCACGACGCAAGGCGTCACGAGTCTTTTTTCGACAGGAACTGTATGCGGTGCGGCGATTCGGTTTAACAACATTTCGGCGGCGGTTTCGCCCAGTTGCATGATCGATTGCCCCACGGTGGTGAGGGCCGGATAGACGTAGCGGCTCATCTGAATGTCATCAAAGCCGATGACCGACAGATCCTGAGGCACGCGAATCGAACGCTCGGCGGCAGCGCGCAGCACACCGATGGCGATGACATCGTTGCCGGCAAAGATCGCTGTTGGCGCATGACCGGCCAGCAGCAGCTTCGCAGCCGCATGGCCAGCCGAACTGGTAAATTCGCTGTGCACCGCCCAATCCGGGCCGACCTCGACAGATGCCTGCTGCATGGCCCGCCGATAACCCGCCAGGCGCATTTCGGCAACCATGCTGTCGCGCGGTCCGCCAATGCAGGCAATGTGACGATGCCCGAGATCCAGCAGATGTCGGGTTGCCAGCCAGGCACCCTGCTCGTGATCGATGCGCACCATGTCAGCTTCGATGCCTTGCAGCTCGCGGTCGACGATTACCAGCGGCGTGCGCACCTCGGTGAGGCCACAGGCAACACTGGCATCACCCGCCACAGACGAGACAATCAACCCGTCAACGCGCTTTTCCAGCAAAACACGCAGGTAACTGCGCTGTTTTTCCGGGTTGTCGTCGGAATTACAGAGGATCACGCAAAAACCGTTGCGCTCACAGTAGTCCTCGATGCCCCTCGCCAACTCGGCGAAATACGGATTCATGCCGTTGGGAATCAACAGGCCGATAGTCGATGTGCTCCTGGCCTTCAGCGAACGCGCCACGGCGCTGGGCACATAATCGAGCTGCGCGATGGCCGCCTCGACCTTGAGCCTGACCGGCTCGCTCACCGGCCGGGTCTTGTTCAGCACATGGGAAACCGTGGTGTACGAGATTCCCGCCAGCGCCGCGACATCCTTGATAGTCGCCATATCAGCCCTGGCGCCGTGCCCGGTGACTGCGGTAGGTGTCCAGCACTACTGCGATCACAATCACCGCACCAGTGATGATGCGTTTGGTCGGCTCGGTCGCACCGATCTGCGCCAGGCCTGCGGCCAGTACCGAAATGATCAGCACGCCGAAAAAAGTACTGATGATCGAACCGCGCCCGCCCATCAGGCTGGTGCCACCGATCACGACGGCGGCAATCACTTGCAGCTCAAGCCCGGCACCGGCATTCGGATCAGCCGCTTCCAGTCGCGATATCTGAAACAGCGCCGCCACACCGGCCAACAGGCCCATCAGCGAGAACACCAGAATCTTGTAGGGTTTGGGATTGATACCGGCCAGACGCACCGCTTCTTCATTGGTGCCGATGCCGATCAGGTAGCGACCAAAAACGGTACGGGTCAGCACCGCCTGAGCAATGAAAATAACCAGCAGTGCGATGATGAAGGACGGCGCGATACCGAACGCGATCGGGTCAGACAGCCAGGCGAACGAATCACCGATATAAGCGGTGCGCGAATTGGTCATCTGGTAGGCCGCGCCACGGGCCATCTCAAGCACACCGAGGGAGACGATGAACGAAGGGATGCGCCAGGCAACAGTAATGGAGCCGGTAATCGTACCGGCCAGGGTCGCGCAGGCGATGCCTAGCAAGGCGGCCGGGAACACACTCCAGCCCCAGCCCAGGATGGCCACACTCACAGCCGAAGCAGCCAGCGCCAGCACCGACCCAACGGACAGGTCGATACCGCCGATGATGAGGATAAGCGTCATGCCGACCGACAGCACCATCAGGTCAGGGATCTGGTTGGCCAGCATGCTGAATGTCTGATAGGACAGAAAGTGATCGCTGAGCAGGGAAAACAGCACGATCATCACCAGCAGCGCACCCGCCAGCCCGATGTAGGTGCCAAGACCAAAGTAATTGCCGCCGCGACGGGCCGGCACGGTCAGCGTCGGAGAAGGAGTATTTTTCATGAGTCGTTCCTGGGCGCGGCGTTATTGAGCAGCGCGTCACGTTTCTGATAACCGGCAAAGGCAGCGGCAAGCAATTGGTCCTGGGTCCAGCTGTCGCGCTCAAACGTGTCGATCAGGCGACCGGCAGACAGCACACCGATACGATCGCAGATCAACATCAGTTCGCGCAGATCACTGGAAACCACCACCAGCGCCCTGCCCTGACGGGTCAATTCGGCCAGCAGCGCGTAGATATCGAATTTGGCACCGACGTCGATACCTCGGGTCGGTTCGTCGAACAGCATCACCGGGCAATCACGTTCCAGCCAGCGACCGATCACGACCTTCTGCTGATTACCGCCTGACAGCTCGGAGACCAGCTGGTCCGGACTGGAACTGCGAATACGCATGGCAGCCACCTGGCGCTGCGCCAGCTTCAGTTCGTCATCGGTGTTGACCAGGCCTGCTCTGGAGATCGAATGCATATTACCCAGCGCAATGTTGGCGCTGATTGACTGCGACATCAGCAGTCCTTCACTCTTGCGGTCTTCCGTGATCAGGGCAATACCGTGCCCCACGGCGTCCGAGGGTGAACGGATGGTGACGGCTTGCAGTGGCTGCCCAACTTCAATCGCACCACTGTCGGCAACATCTGCACCGTAGATCAGGCGCAGCAACTCGGTGCGCCCGGCACCGATCAGCCCGGAAATACCGAAGATTTCACCTCGTCGCACATCGAAGGAAACATCCTGAACCTTGCCGGCACGACTGAGCCCCTTGACTGACAGCGCTACTTCGCCAATCTGCCGGGCACCCATGTCCATGTGTTCGCCAAGTTCACGGCCGACCATCAACGTGACCAGTTGCTCGCTGTTGTAAAGGGCAATCGGCTCGACGCACACCAGCTTGCCATCGCGCAGTACGGCTATGCGCTGAGACACCCTGGCAAGCTCCTCAAGCCGGTGGGAGATGTAGATGATCGAGACGCCACGAGCCTGCAATCGCGTGATCTGCTCGAACAGCATTTCCACCTCGCGGGAGGTGAGCATGGCAGTAGGCTCGTCGAGGATCAGCACATGGCAGTCGCCAACCAGGTTGCGAGCGATCTCGACCATCTGCTGATGACCGATGCCCAAATCGCCGACCAGCGTATCGGGATCAATAGCGTCCAGCCCCACTTGAGCCATAGCCTTGATCGCGTTTTCACGCAGGCGCTTGCGGTCGATCCAGCCAGCACGACGCGGCAGGTCGTCAAGGAACAGGTTTTCGGCAACGGTCAGGGTCGGCAGCAGGTTCAGTTCCTGCATGACCATGCGAACCCCGAGCCTTTCGGCCTGGGTACGACTCGCAGGTTCATAAGGCTGCCCTTGAAACTCCATGCGCCCGGTAGTGGGCGTCACCAGGCCGCCAATGATTTTCGACAAGGTGCTTTTACCGGCACCGTTTTCCCCGGTCAGGGCCAGCACTTCGCCACGCATCAACGTCAGATCGACGTCACCGAGCACGGGTTGAGCGTAGGTTTTACCGATGCCACTGACCGAAAGAACAGCTGTCTGAACAGACGCTGACATAGATTTCTCCCAGCGCCCGTCCTTCAAGGACGGGCACCTTTACGCGGCGTGGATCAAGGTTTGGTAACGAGCTCTACCGGAGTTTCGATGACGCCTTTTTCGTTGGTGTCGACCTTCTCGCCTTTGACCAGCTTCAACGCAGCTTCAATACCGAAGACCGCTTGTTTGGCTGCAAACTGGTCAGCAGTGGCCAACACTCGGCCGTCCTTGAGCATCGGTTTGATCGCGTTGATGTTGTCGTAACCCACCACCATGACCTTGCCAGCCTTGCCTGCTGCACGCACCGCAGAAACCGCCCCCAGGGCCATGCTGTCATTGCCGGCCAGCAGGGCCTTCAGGTTCGGGTATTCATTGAGCATCGCCGAAGCAACGGCGTTGCCCTTGTCGATTTCCCAGTTGCCGGACTGCACAGACACGATCTTCATCTGCGCCTTGTCCATGGCATCCTTGAAACCGGCGGTGCGTTGCTGAGCGTTGGTGGTGGTCGGCACGCCTTCGATAATGCCGACTTCGTCACCGCTCTTGAGTTGCTTGGCCAGGTAGTCGCCTACCAGCTCGGCACCTTTGCGGTTGTCCGGCCCCACGAACGGGATCATCAGGCTTTTGCTTTTGAGCACGTCGGGATCAAGCTGGTTGTCGATATTGACGACTTTGATACCGGCGTCTGTAGCTTTCTTGAGCACCGGCACCAACGCCTTGGAGTCGGCAGGCGCGATCACCAGGGCGTCGACTTTGGAGACAATCATCTGCTCAACAATACGAATCTGCGCAGAGGTGTCTGACTCGTCCTTGATCCCGTTGGAAATAAGGTCGAAGTCGGTGGCGTGCTCTTTCTGATAAGCCTTGGCACCGTCTTCCATGGTCAGGAAAAATTCATTGGCGAGCGACTTCATCACCAGTGCGACCTTGGGTTTTTCAGGCGTCTGAGCGTATGCAGCAGAGAGGGGCATGACTGCCGTGACAGCAGCGAACATGGCGCCAGCGAGAAGGCGTCCAGCAAATGGCAGCTTCATGAGTTCATCTCCGATCTTGTGATTATTGTTCGGGCGAACGACGCAGGGTCGATGCAATGCATCAACACGCAAACGTTTGCGAGGGATGAACTATGAAAAAACCCGCAGGGTTTGTCAATCCGTCGGAAATGAAATCTGTGTGTACTGCTCGCCCCCAACTGCACAGCGAACGAGCATTAGCGTTCAGTCGGATTTCACTCCTCCGGTCTGACCGTAGCCACTTCGTCGGCCTTGATCCGGACTCTCTTGCCGGAGATGTCTTCAAACTCGTAGAAACCATCACGACTCTTGGTCTTGGGCATGTCCTTGGTGATGTATTGTGTGCCGTTCTGAAGCGTGACGACCGAAGGCGTGGAACAGCCTGCCAGCAGTACAGCAGTTGCGGCCAGTAACGGAAATGTCAGTGACTTGATATTCATGCGCGACTCCGGGAGCGTTGGTTTTTCAAGACAATAGTGTGCCATTTCAAGCGCTTTATCTTACATAGATGTTGCGAAAGATCCGACACTGAAATACTGTATGCCCGTACAGCGAAAATCAGGAACCCTATCCGTGGCCAAACAAACCGCAGCGACCGCCTCCACTCCCGGCCCTTACGAGCGCATGGGCATGCGGGTACAGAAGATCATCAACTCGCCTACCGCTCAGAAATCCAGGGCTGCCCTGCTTTTTCGTCAACCGGATGAGTCAGAGGACGACTGGGCGCAGCTTCTTGAAGAAATAGCCGAGAACGACAACGTCACCCTCGCCTGGCGCGACGATGGTGGTGTGCAAATATTCTGGACGTTGCCGAAGGAAGACTGACGGCATGATGTTTCGATTCTCGACACTGCTTTGCACCACCCTGCTCATCACCGCTTCATTCAGCGCTCAGGCCCAAGCTCCGCGTACTTTCAGCGAAGCCAAGAAAGTCGCCTGGGGGTTATACGCACCACAATCGACCGAATTTTACTGCGGCTGTAAATACACCGGCAACCGGGTCGATATTGCTGGCTGCGGCTATGTCCCGCGCAAGAGCGCCAAGCGCGCCAGTCGCATTGAATGGGAGCACATTGTTCCAGCCTGGCAGATCGGCCATCTGCGCCAATGCTGGCAGAACGGCGGGCGCAAAAACTGCACAAAGACCGATGCCGTTTATAAACGCGCCGAGGCAGACCTGCATAACCTGGTGCCCAGCATCGGCGAAATGAATGGCGACCGCAGCAACTTCAGCTTTGGCTGGGTACCCGAGCAAAAAGGCCAGTACGGTTCTTGCCTGTCGCAAGTGGATTTCAAGGCGAAAAAGGTCATGCCTCGCCCTTCCATTCGCGGCATGATCGCCCGCACCTACTTCTACATGAGCAAGCAATACAACTTGCGCCTGTCGCGTCAGGACCAACAGCTTTATCAAGCCTGGGACAAGACTTATCCTCCGCAGGCCTGGGAGCGCCAACGCAATCAGCAGGTCGCCTGCGTTATGGGTCGGGGTAATGATTTTGTCGGCCCGGTAGACCTCAAGGCATGTAAATGAAGCTTGTTTCAAAACAGAAGATCTTCGCTTGGATGACCATTAGGTCATCCATTCATGCGTTTGAGTGAATCCAAAACCACTCATCGGACAACTGGCAACTACATCTCGAAACAACGCGATTTTCGTTCTACGCTCTGAAGACAGCAGCGTGACCGGAGAAGGCTTCTCGCGCATGCCCCACTGGAACAATCACACTATTTTGATGGCATGCCGTCAGGCTTACGAGCAGGAAAGATGAATCATCAAACGGAATTTGAAATTCACTATCAGTTCAATGGCGAACCTCGTTGCTTTCTGCACCAGACCAGGCAAATGTGCCAGTGCGACGCATTGCACTGCGCAACGCTACACGCCGGCGTCGGCACAGTGAGTGGCAATATGTCTGCTGGGCCGATAGGAATGGCGACCTTGCAAGCCGAGCGTTTTGGCGTAACAGAAGTACGCTGGAAAAGATCTTCGCCGCAGTACTGAAACATCACCCCTGATCAAAAAAATGGCCTTTCGACAAGGCCATTTTTTGTGTACATAAATCGCCAGACCACTGACGTTTAAATGGCAGGATAATCGCCCGTCCCCTCAGGCCAGGGCGTCAGCAGTTCAAAACCGGTCGAAGTGACTGCAACCATATGCTCCCATTGCGCAGACAATGAAAGATCGCTGGTCAGAACCGTCCAGCCATCCGGCAAGGTACGAGTACCGGCCCTGCCGGCATTGATCATCGGTTCGATGGTGAACACCATGCCCGGCTTTAGCCTGAGGCCCTTGCCCTGAGCGCCGTAGTGCAGAACCTGAGGCTCTTCATGGTACTTGCGGCCAATGCCGTGCCCGCAATATTCACGCACCACACTGAAGCCTTCACGATGAGCGATGCTCTGAATGGCATAACCGATATCACCCAGCGTCGCCCCCGGACGCACTGCATGAATACCGGCGCGGGTTGCTTCGTAGGTCGTCTCGACAAGACGTTTTGCCAAGGGGCTGACCTCCCCGACCAGATACATACGGCTGGTATCGCCGTACCAGCCATCCTTGATGACCGCGACATCGATATTGACGATATCGCCATCTTTCAGAATATCGGTGGCAGAAGGTATGCCATGACAGACCACTGCATTGGGAGAGATGCAGGTGGTCTTGGTAAAACCGTGATAGCCCACATTCGCGGGAATCACTTTCAACTCCTTGACGATGTACTCGTTGCAGATATCGTCCAGCGCTTCGGTGCTTACGCCAGCCTTGACGTAAGGCGTGATCATTGCGAGTACATCGGCAGCCAGCCTGCCGGCTATGCGCAACTGCACAAGGTCCTGTTCGGTCTTGATACCGATGGCGCTGCTCATGAGGCCGCCTTGGAAAGGCTGGACGCAGAAAGCTCTGCAACGTTGAAGTTCGAAGCAGTCAGCACCGTGCCGCCTGCGTTCTCGATACGGATCAACATCTGGCAGATCTCGCTGTAATCCAGTGCCGGGTGCAATTCGGCAAGCATGCCGATGCGCATCCAGTGCTCAGCCTGCGCATTGATGGAGCGACTGAGCGCAACGCTGGCAGAGCGCAGGTTGGCGTGCATGTTTTCGGAAATCTTTACCAGACCCATGATTCACCTCAAATTTAATATATGAAGCATATACGCTACATATACTCACAATCAACCCGAGACGCATCATGGCCGCTACCAGCCGCACTATTCCATCGCGCTGGCCTGACGGAATTCGCCACTCGCGCGGGCTGCCGCAATGGCTATCGATACATCCTGCTCGTAGCCATTGAACTGACGAAGACCTGCCGCCAGCCGGAGGAAATCCTCACGCTGCATTTCATTGACGGTAGAGAGGGTACGATGCTGCTGAGCAACCGGGCTTTGCACTGACTTAAGGGACATGACAGACCTCGTTCGTTCTTTACTGTTCATGCATACAGTATTTAGAACCGAGCGCCGACACAAGACTGACTGCGACGAATGGTCAGCGAATTTGTAAACGGCTCAACCGCCCGCCAGACCCTGCAAGCGCTCCAGATCAGCCTCAGCGATGTCGATACCGTGCGCCATCGACCGCGCACGCTCGCTGTAGCGTCGGTCCCCCGGCAGTCGCTCCTGCCCTGCCCCGTGGAGCTGCCTTACCAGTTCCTCGCTACGCAGTGCAAAATGCTGACCGCTGCCTTTGTCCGGATCGATGACGATCAGCAACTGACCTGTCCAGGGTGTCCGCGCGCCGGGATGCTTCGACCAGTCGAACTCAAAGGAGAAGTTACCGCCTGTCAGCCCTGCCGCCAGCAGTTCGACCATCATCGACAATGCGGACCCCTTATGACCGCCAAAGGGCAGTAGTGCCCCGCCATCGAGAATGGCGCGAGGATCTTCAGTAGGCCGGCCCTCGCGGTCCACGCCCATACCCGCTGGTAGCAATCGCCCTTCCCGCGCTGCGATCTGAACATCACCATGGGCAATGGCGCTGGTTGCCAGGTCGAAAACAACAGGCTCGCCCCCCGCACGCGGTGCAGCGAAGGCAATAGGGTTGGTGCCGAACAGGGGCTGACGCGCACCGTGTGGCACAACGCAGGTCATACTGTTGACCATGCTCAGGGCGACCAGCCCCTGTTCGGCGAAAGGTTCGACATCCGGCCACAGCGCGGCAAAGTGATGAGAATTGCGTATCGCCAGAACCGCAATCCCGGCACTGCGCACTTTGTCGATCAGCAATGAACTGGCCGCCGCCAGCGCAGGCTGGGCAAAGCCGTTGCCGGCGTCGACCCTGACAAATGCAGCACCGACATCCTCGATCAACGGCACTGCCTTGCCATCCACCCAGCCGCTGTTCAGCGATGAGATGTAGCCAGGCATGCGAAAGATGCCATGACTGTGCGAGCCGTCGCGCTGAGCGCTGGCGCAGTTCTCGGCAAGCACATCGGCAACCTCCGGGGAGGTGCCGTGTGCAAGGAAGATCCGCCGCAATAAATCTTCCAGTTGCTGATATGAAATCGTCCGGACCGGCTGATCGTTAGGGATGGCGGACATCTGAGACTCCTGTTCATGTCATGGCAAGGTACCGGGAACAACCACACGAAATAACAGCACCGAGAGTAGCGCTGCAGGCCCTGCAAAAAAACTCCCTGCGCACTACACGTACTCGATTGTCGCGGAAAGGTTTCAATGAGAGCTGCTTGCATTCACAAGGAATTACGCTGTGCGTTGACGGGTAATATCCTGCAAATGTTCTCTCTCCCTGACATCCAAGGGTAGAATGCGCCGACGGTATAGGCCGGAGCGCCCATGAGCGACCCTCTTTTCAGCAAGGCAGAACACGACGCGATCACCGATGCCGCTGCGCATTGGTGCATGCGCCTGCACGCCGAAGACTGCACCGCCGCAGAACGGAAAGCGTTCGAGCAATGGCTGAAAGCCCATCCTTTGCATGCGGTGGAGTATGAGGCGATGCGGGAAGTCTGGGACATTACCGGACAAATCGAACCGCTCAATCCGGCCCCGGCACTCCCGATTCAGGCTACACAGAGCAACCAGCCCGTACTTCGTCGCAAGCGCCGCGTGGCACCACTCGCGGCTGCCGCGGCGGTCATTGCTCTGGCTGTGCCGGTCACCGGTTATGTGGGCTGGAATCAGGGCTGGCTGCCTGACACCTACGAGTCCTACAACGCCGATACCGCGACGCGTCTTGTGGTACTGGCAGATGGCAGCCGTGCCGAACTGAACCTCGGCACCGAGCTGACCTACGCCAACTACAAGGATCGACGCAGCGTCACGCTGAAAAAGGGTGAGGCGTTCTTTGAGGTCAGCCACGACAACACACACCCTTTTGTAGTCGATGCCGGCAAGGGCAGCATCAAGGTCACGGGCACACGCTTCAATGTGTGGATGTATCAGGACCAGGTACGTGTAACGCTGGTCGAGGGCTCGGTTCAGGTCAGCAGTGATCGCGCACATCCGTCGTCAAGCCATCATCTTGACCCTGGCATGCAGGCCAGCTACAAGGCAGGCGACGACGCGCCCCTGATCAGCCAGACCGACACAAAGGATTCGAGCCTGGCGTGGCGTAATGGCAAGCTGATCTTCAATGATCTGCCTCTCAGCCAGGCCTTGCCACTGATCAATCGCTACCTGCAAACGCCTATTCTGCTGGCCGATACCGCAACCGGTGCCATGCGCCTTGGCGGCAGTTTCAACACGCGCGACCTGTCCAGCCTGCTGGCCTCTCTGCCCAAGGTGCTGCCGGTTTATGTCACGCAGAACCAGAACGGCAACCCGGTGCTCAACCGCCGGATACCCGACGCTCCGAAAGGCTGAGCGCTCTCGCGCACCTGACTGACGCAGAGCGATTTTGTATCCGCCGATCGCCGGATCAACCGTCCCCTCGCGACTGCCCGATCTTCATCTACCCTGAAACGCACAGCGCTGCGGCCACCCCGTGCGTGTTGGCGTTTTTATTTTTTTCCATTGATAACTGAGGTTTTGCTGCGCTCGTTCGTCTTAGTAACTGAGATTGTTTAAAAAAAGCCTGAAAAGGAGTTTGTGGATGTTCAATCGCCAAGGAATCACGACTCGCACCCTGCTGCGCCAAACAGCACTGGCTGCGCAGGCACAGTCGCCCGCTCTGGAGACAGAGCGGCCCGGAAACGAGCACATCCGACTGCTCCTGAAAAGCTTTGGTCTGCGTACCAGCCTGGTCAGGCTCAAGGTGCTCGATGCGCTTCTGGTATCGAGCGAGGAAGGCCAGCCATTGGGAGTACGGGGCGTGCACAGCCAGCTGCTCAGGCTTGATGTACCGCTGTCGTTTCTAAGTGTGCGCGAAGTGCTCAAGCGCCTGTGCGATGAAGGCGTGATTCACCTCAATGACGACAAGACCTACAGCCTGCACCCTCGTGCCCGACAATGGCTGGGTGATGCGAGCAAGGATGGTGCCCAGTAAAACGGGCCTCGTCATCCTTGCCACTTGCCGCGCTTACCGCTTGACCTTGCGGCGCATGATCCCGTTAAGAATCACGACCAGTACGGCCACGCTGATTGCGATGTACTGAAAGGTTTTTTCGGTGATGACACCGCTGTTTTGCAGGTGCGACAAGCCCAGCATGATCGCCAGAACGCCGAGGGCGATCAGAATCGAGTAAATCAAACGCTGCTTGTTGGTCATAACGGTTTCCTGAATGCTCGTGAGCGGGCAGTTGGCACTGCCTGTTTGCGCGCATAGCTTACGCCGATGCGCGACGAATGGCATCGTCAGCCTGCCCTGCTCCCCTCCTTCGCATCCTTCACGCGCGCTCTATCAACCGCGTTGATTATTGTCATGCCGCGATGAACGTTGCCGTGTAAAACTCCCATGCTTTAATACCGCCCTGCTCAAACAGTGTGTTCAATTATTACCAAGGAGTTTTACATGCCCCATGAAGGCAGCCTGTTGCAGGCCGCAGTAGTGTTTCTACTCGCCGCCGTGCTGACAGTACCGCTGGCCAAGCGCCTGAAGCTGGGCGCGGTGATCGGCTATTTGTTCGCGGGAGTGATCATCGGCCCTTCGGTGCTGGGCTTGATAGGCGATACGGAGAGCGTCAGTCACATTTCCGAGCTGGGCGTGGTCTTGCTGCTGTTCATCATTGGTCTGGAGCTGTCGCCAAAGCGTTTATGGGTCATGCGCAAATCGGTGTTCGGCGTAGGCATGGCGCAGGTGTTGCTGACGGGCCTGGTCATTGGCGGGATCGCGTTGTTTGCCTTCGGCCAGTCGCTGAACACTGCGGTCATTCTGGGTCTTGGCCTGGCGCTGTCATCCACAGCCTTCGGCCTGCAGAGTCTGGCCGAGCGCAAGCAGTTGAATAGCCCGCATGGCCGGATGGCGTTCGCTATCCTGCTGTTTCAGGACATTGCAGCAATTCCCTTGATTGCCATGGTGCCATTCCTGGCCGGGGCCGATCACGCAATGGACACCGGCGAAAGCATCAACCACGGCCTGCGCGTGCTGGGCAGCATTGCCATTGTGGTGATCGGCGGCCGCTATTTGCTGCGTCCGGTATTTCGCATCGTTGCCAAGACCAAAATCCAGGAAGTCTCGACCGCCACTGCCTTGCTGGTAGTGATTGGTACGGCGTGGCTGATGGAACTGGTGGGCGTGTCCATGGCGCTGGGCGCATTTCTCGCCGGTCTGCTACTGGCAGACTCCGAATACCGTCACGAACTGGAAGCACAGATCGAACCGTTCAAAGGGTTGTTGCTGGGGCTGTTCTTCATCAGTGTCGGCATGGGTGCCAACGTCGGCTTGCTGCTCAGTTCGCCCCTCGCGGTGCTGGGCCTGACGCTGCTGTTGATCGGAATCAAGCTGCCGATGCTGTTCCTGATCGGTCGTACCGCTGGCGGTCTCAATAAGCGCAGCGCGCTGCAATTGGGCCTGGTGTTGGCAGCCGGTGGCGAATTTGCCTTCGTGGTGTTCAAGATCGGCAGCGCTCAAGGGCTGTTCGAGGCGGGGCTTTACGACATGCTGGTGCTGACCATCACCTTGTCGATGGCGATCACGCCGTTGCTGTTCATTGCCCTGGCGCGCTGGATCAAACCCAGGATCAAGCCTGTCGAGGTGCCGGACGAGTACCGCGATATCCAGACCGACAAACCACGCGTGGTCATCGCTGGCATGGGCCGTATGGGGCAAATCGTAGCGCGGATCCTGCGGGCGCAGAAAATCCCTTTCATCGCTCTGGATACCGCTGTGGAATCGATCGAGTTTTCGCGCAGCTTCGGCAATGTGCCGGTGTTTTATGGCGACCCGCTGCGCCCGGAAATACTGCGTGCAGCCAAGGTTGATGAAGCGGAATACTTCGTCATTGCGACGGATGATCCGGACACCAACATCAAGACCGCCGAGTTGATCCGCAAGCTGTATCCGCACATGAAGATCATTGCCCGTGCACGTAACCGCCAGCACGTTCACCGGTTGATGGACATTGGCGCTCATGCCGTGCGTGAGACATTCTATTCAAGCCTGGAGATGAGCCGTCAGACCCTGATGGGGCTGGGCCTGACCGAGGCACAGGCCGATGCGCGCATCAGTCGCTTCAAGCGCCACGACGAACAGGTGCTGGCCGCACAACATGAAGTGTATGACGACGACGCCAAGGTTCTGCAGACCGCCCGTGAAGCCAGGGCCGACCTCGCGCAACTGTTCGAGGCCGACCGTCTGGACGAAGAAGCTGCGAAAAGCTGATGTGCCAGACGCCGGGCGCTCAGCGTCCGGCGCAGGGTTCGGTCAGGCGTAAGGACTGTCCCAATAGCGCTTGTACATCCCGAGTTTTTTCTTCACACCACGGGGCAGGCGCTTTTCCTGCTTGCTCAGCTTGTAGGCCAGCAGCTTCAGCGCATTACGTACGAACGACATGGGCCACCAGAGAATTCGCCGGGGGCCGAGGAATTTAAGCTCGGACTTGACGTAACGCATGCCCTCGCCGCCGATGCCGCCAAAGGTTTCGTAGATCCACGCTTCACGGGACTGGAACACACCGATATCAAAGTAACGGCAAAACTCCTCACGCAGGCTGTAGTTATGCGAATGACGGCATACAGCCGAACCTTCATAGGCTGCTTTCCAGCCATCGATCAGCATTTTGGCGGTGACGTACATGTCTTCGGAAAGAATCACATGCCGGGGAAAGCCGCCAATCGCCCGCAACGCTTCACCGCGATAGGCCGCGAACGAGTTGGACATGAATGGCGTCTTGATGCCCAGCGTGCGTGCATCGGCCAGAGTCTTGATCTGCGAAGTCGGAGGGTAATTGAACAACCGTGCATGCTGGGCCAGCAGGTTGGCGTTCTTGTGCGGCAATTGACGCCCGCAGACCGCGCCGACCTTGGGGTCTGCGAAAGGCAGCAGAATGTTGGCAATGGCATTGATATCTTCAACGTAGGCGTCCTGGGTCAGATAGACATAGACGTCGTAGTCGGGATGCAAATCGACCATCATCTGCCGGGTACCACCGTGGTTGAAGTCCTTGCTGTCGATGCGCAATACGTTGGCACAACGGGCTTGCGCCAGCTCCAGCGTGCCATCTGAAGAACTGGAGTCGACGATCAGTGTATCGAAGCTCGCAGTCTGCGTAGCCAGCGAGTCCAGTAGACGTTCCAGATCCTTGCGTCCGTTGTAGGTCGGGATCACACAAGCCACTCTCAATGGCGCCATAACAATACTCCAGGGCGAAGTCCGGTTGCCCAACTTGTCAGCGATGTTGAGAGTAGCTCATGCGTGCCCGCCCAACCATTAATCCACTCAGCCCAGCACTTCACTCAACGGGATGAAGTTGACCCAGTCCCCTTCGGCCACGGTTGAGCCTTCACGCACTTCAATCAGGCCGTCAGCCCAGGCAGCGCTGCGCAATACACCCGAGCTCTGGTTGCGATAGGCCACGGCCCTGCCCTGTTCCAGACGCCCGCGCAGGTATTCGCGACGATTGCCCGGGCGCGTCCAGACGAACCCTGCGGGCACCGGAAACTGCAACGGCGCTACGTCAATCACACCTTGGCGACGCAGCAGGTAAGCACGCGCCAGCAAAGCGAAGGTGACCAGCGTGGAGGCGGGATTGCCGGGCAGGCCAATCACCGGTACGCCACGAAAATGCCCGAAAGTCAGCGGTTTTCCGGGCTTGATGGCCAGCTTCCAGAGCGTCAGTTCGCCTTCCTCACGCAATGCGTGACCAAGGAAATCCGCTTCGCCTACCGAGACGCCGCCCGTGGAGAGGATCAGGTCGACATCGTGCAGATTCGCCAGCGCAGTACGAGTCTTCGCCAGATCGTCCGGCAGGATGCCTGCATCCACGACCTCGCATTCGAGTCGCTTCAGCCAACTGCACAGCAACACCCGGTTGCTGTTGTAGATCTGCCCCGGCCCCAATGGCTGACCTGGTTCAATCAACTCGTCGCCGGTGGACAGCACCGCGACACGCACCCGTCGGATCACCTCAAGCTCGGCGAGGCCCAACGAAGCGGCCAGGCCCAATTCAATAGGACCAAGCCGCGTCCCAGCCGCCAGTACGGTGTCGCCGACGCGGGTTTCCTGCCCCTGTGGGCGAATGTTCTGCCCAACGCTCAGCGGCTCGCTGAAGCACACGCGCTGATCCGCCAGCACCTCGGCGTTTTCCTGCATCTCGACGCAATCGGCACCTTCAGGCATCGGCGCACCGGTGAAGATTCGTGCACAGGTGCCAGGTGCCAGCGGCTCGGGTGCCTGACCGGCAAAGATGCGCTGGCTGACCGTCAACGGCTCGCCGCTCCAGTCCGCTACGCGCAGGGCATAACCGTCCATGGCGCTGTTCGGCCAGGGCGGCAGATCCAGAGTGGAGATCAGATCTACCGCCAGCACACGGCCTTCGGCATCGGCCAGCGGAACACGCTGGCGATCAGTGATCGGCGTGGCCTCGGCCATCGCCAGCAGCCGTGCGATAGCCTCTTCGACAGGCAGCAAGGTTTTCGGCTCGTTGTTCATCAGCACTCAACCACGAGTCGCACAGGGCTCGGCCTGCTTGAGGTGCGGCACGAAGTTGCAGGGCCGGAAGCGCGAATCCAGTTGCTGGGCGAGAATCCCGTCCCACGCCGTGCGTACCGCATTGGTGGAGCCCGGCAGGCAGCACACCAGGGTGCCATTGGACAGGCCCGCCAACGCACGGGACTGAATGGTCGAGGTGCCGATATCCGGCACCGAAATCTGCCGGAACAGTTCACCGAAACCATCGACCTGCTTGTCGAGCAAACACGCCACGGCTTCCGGCGTGCTGTCACGGCCAGTGAAGCCAGTGCCGCCGGTGATCAGCACGACCTGCACCTGATCGTCGGCAATCCAGGTCGCTACCTGAGCGCGGATTTTGTACAGGTCATCCTTGAGCAGCACGCGCTCGATCAGGCCATGACCGGCGTCGGTCAGACGGTCGACGAACATTTGGCCCGAGGTATCGGTTTCACGGGTGCGGGTATCGCTGACGGTCAGCACGGCGATATTCAGGGGTACGAAAGGTGTGTCAGCCTTGGCTTTCATGGCCTCATCCAGTTGTTAAGGAAACAGGCCGGTGTTATATCACAGCACTCCTTTTGACTGCCCGCCGAGTGTTTGATGAATGTCCCTGCCGCACTGCCTCCCTGCTCTATCCTGCTGCTGGCCGGAGGTCGCGGGCAGCGCATGGGCGGGCGTGACAAGGGCCTGATCGAGTGGCAGGGCAAGGCGCTGATCGAGCACCTGCACCGGCTGACCCGGCCGCTGACCGACGACCTGATCATTTCCTGCAACCGCAACATCGAGCGCTATGCGCAGTACGCCGATCAACTGGTGCAGGACGACGATGCCGATTTCAACGGTCCTCTGGCCGGAATTCGCGCCGCCCTGCCACTCGCCCGGCATCAGTGGTTGCTGGTTCTGCCCTGCGACGTACCTTTGGTCGATGAACCGTTGCTGCAAGCGTTACGCGAAAAGGCTGTTGAATGCCCGGAGCGACCAATAATGGTGCGTGAAGGCCAGCACTGGCAGCCGCTTTTATGTATGATCCCCATCGCTCACGCCGCAACGCTGGAAGCCGCATGGCAGGCCGGCGAACGCAGCCCGAGAAGGGCCCTGGAACCGCTGCAACCAGTCGCCCTGCAACTGGAAGCTGGCGATCCACGCCTGGCCAACCTGAATACTCCCTGTCTGTTGACCGGGATCAGCGAAAACTGTGGCAAGTGACTGGCTATTGAACTTGCTGACGGTGTATACGGAACTTTGCCGACGGTGTATCCGTCTGAGAGTTCAGTAAATCAAGAATCCATCTGGAGACACAGTAATGAAACAACGGACCCTTCCCGCTGCCTTCCTGCTTGCATTGAGCATTGCCTCCCTCGCCGGCTGCGCATCGCCCACTGTGATCACCTTGAACGATGGTCGTGAAATCCAGGCTGTCGATACGCCAAAGTACGATGAAGAATCGGGCTTCTACGAGTTCAAGCAACTCGACGGCAAGCAGACCCGCATCAACAAGGATCAGGTACGTACCGTCAAGGATCTGTGATCCGGGCGTCGTGTGACTTGTGACTGATTTGAAAAAACCCGCCGAGTGCGGGTTTTTTTTGGCCGTCAGCCCGGCTTTACCGCTTACCAGTCGAGTTCAAGCAGGCTCTCGAACTGACGCTGTTTACCGCTGAGCGGGTCGATGAAGCGCAAGCCCTTGGCCAGCAGCTTCAGAGGGTTTTGATAATCGTCGACAGGGTTCTTTACCACGGCCGGGTAGAACGGGTCGTTGCAGATGCCCGCGCCCAGTGCCGCCATGTGCACGCGTAGTTGATGTTTCTTGCCGGTCACCGGATAAAGCCCGTACCGCCACAATTGATCCTGCCGTTCGAGCACCTCGATCTGCGTCCGGGTATTGCTCGCCCCTGCTCCTTCCTGCATGCGAAAGAATGGTTCGCCTTCGACCAGACGGCTTTCGTGCAAACGTGGAAACTCCAGCCCCGGCAACGCTGGCGCAATGGCTTCGTAGAACTTGTCGATCTGCCGGGTGGGAAACAGCGCCTGATAAGCCGAGCGCGTCTGCTGGTTGGCGGAAAACAGCACCAGCCCGGCGGTGTGCCGGTCGATACGGTGCAGCGGCACCAGATCGGGGTTGCCCAGGCGATGGATCAGACGGCGCAGCAACGTCTGCTCGACGTACTCACCTGCGGGTGTCACCGGCAAAAAGTGCGGTTTGTCCGCCACCACCAGATGCTCGTCGGCGTACAGAATCGTTTCGAGCACCGGGATCGGCGTTTCGTTGGGCACCTCACGGAAATAGTGAATGCGCAGGCCCTCGCGGTACGCAAGGTCAGGCGCGATGGCCTTGCCGTTTTCGTCCAGCACCCGTCCGCGGGCAATACGGTCCAGCCATTGTTCGCGGCTGATGACGGTGAATTTCGCGCACAGGCAATCGAGCACTGTGGCCCACGCGCCTGGCGGCAGGTACAACGTGCTGGCTTGTTGCTGTGCGGCGCTAAAAACGGAATCGGGCATGTGCGGCGTGAACTCTGGCTGATCTGAAGCGGCTGGCCGTGGATTATCACTGATTAGGGCGATCACCGCACAATATCGCTGCATGGCAATCGCCTGCCACCTGCGGCACTATTAACCATCTGGTACATTCCGCTCAACACCTGCTCTGGACCGGGCAGTGGCACAAAAACAAGAGACGTATTCTATGACCCATGCTGAAAAAAAATCCGTTCTTGCCGGCCTGATCGGCTCGGGCATTCAGGCCTCGCGAACGCCCGCCATGCACGAGCACGAAGGCGACGCCCAGGGCCTGCGCTACTTGTATCGGCTGATCGATATCGACGCCCTGCAACTGGATATCAGCGCCCTGCCCCAGCTTATCGAAAGCGCACAAAACTGCGGCTTCACCGGCCTGAACATCACCTTTCCGTGCAAGCAGGCGGTTATCCCATTACTGGACGAGCTGTCCGCCGAAGCCCGCGGTATCGGCGCAGTGAATACCGTGGTGTTCAAGGACGGCAAGCGCATTGGTCACAACACTGACTGCCTGGGTTTTGCCGAAGGCTTCCAACGCGGCCTGGACAAGGCTCCACGTCAGCAGGTGGTGCAAATGGGCGCAGGTGGCGCAGGCGCTGCCGTGGCTCATGCGTTATTGAGCGCTGGCGTCGAATGCCTGACAGTATTCGAAGTCGAGCCGCAACGCGCCCAGGGGCTGGTGGACAACCTCAACGAGCCATCCTTGGCCCGATGCGGCTTGCTCGGCGTCCTGCCTCGCATCCCCCGGATCAGTGCCAGGACTCAGCCGTCACTAACTTCGCACTCTGCGTCGTCAGTGCCACCGCGATAAAAAGCGCTTTATCTATGTAAAGTGATTGCGCGCAAGACACTACGTTGTGCTGCGGTACAGATGTGACGCAGAGCGTCACGAACTGCGTACCAACGCGGAGCATTGGCACGATAGTCAGTCAGATTTGTGTATTCGTACGAAGGAACAGCTCATCACCCACCCTTACGCCGCTGTTGCCAAGCCGCCGCCAGGCCGCTGAGGCAGATGATGGCGATACCGGCCTGTGCGGTCGGTGATGGCATGTGGTCGAACACCACGAAACCCAGCAGCCCGGCAAACACGATCTGGCAATAGCTGAACGGTGCGAGCATTGCCGGGGCGGCGAAGCGGAAGGCCTGGGTCAGCAGCAAGTGGGCCGACATACCACATGCCCCCAGCGCCAGCAGAAACGGCAGATGTTTAAGCGCAGGCACTTCCCAGAAGAACGGCACCAGCGCGCTCATCAACAGGGTATTGAACAGCCCGGCAAAAAAGTTGCTGGTGGTCGGGCTGTCGAACGGGCTGACCAGCCGCGTCAGGAGTTGATACAGCGCAAAGCACAAGGCTGATGACAGCGGCAGCAGAATCGCCGGGGTAAACAGCTCGCCCCCCGGATGAATGATGATCATCACCCCGATAAACCCGACAACCACCGCAACCCATTGCCCGCGCGTCACACGCTCATGCAACAGCGGCACCGACAGTGCCGTGACCAGCAACGGAGCGAGAAAGTTGACCGCGGTCGCCTCTGCCTGCGGGATGAACATCAGGCTGCTGGTAAACAGCAGACTGGTGCCCAACAGCGCCAGCGCACGCAATGCCTGCAAGCCGGGACGCTTGGTACGCAGCACGCGCAACCCCGCCGATGGCATGAAGATGCAGGCCATGAGCAGCGTGTGCACCAGATAGCGCGCCCAGACCACCAGAATGATCGGATAGAAGCCGGACAGGTACTTGGAGAGTGTGTCGTGACTGGCGAACAGAAAAGTCGCCAGAAGAATGAAACCAATCCCTTTCAGTGGTTGGTTGACGCCGGACAAAGGCGTGCTGGCAGTGCTCATCGCGCTTCCTTGTTCGGGAGTATCAGTTTTTTTGTGTTCGGGCTGGTTAGGGCCTGCCGTCAGGCAGGCCCTTGTTTTACCAGCTCGGTCTGGTAAATCGGTCCCCGTACAGGATCGCAAATTGATTCATTGCCACTTTCCAGTCGTGTGCCGCATGACCCCAGTTGGCGGTGATGTTGCGCAACCCAAGCCATATCAGTTTCGTCGCGGCCTCATCGGTCGGGAAGTGCCCTCGAGTCTTGATGATCTTGCGTAACTGGGCATTGATGCTCTCGATGGCATTGGTCGTGTAAACCACTTTGCGGATGCCCGCCGGGAAAACAAAAAACGGTATAACCCGATCCCAGGCGCGACGCCATGCAGCAACCACAGTCGGATACTGCTTGCCCCAGGGGCCCGCTTCAAAGGCGTTAAGCTCTTGCTCAGCCACATCTGCATTGATCGCCTGGTAGATCGGCTTGAGTGCTTTGGCCAGTGCCCGACGTTTATCCCAAGCGGCATAGTCCAAGCTGTTGCGGATCAGATGCACGATGCAGGTTTGCAGCGTCGTGGCAGGAAAAACCGCCCCCAACGCCTCCGGTATTCCTTTGAGGCCATCCGTGACGGCGATCAGAACATCTTCAACGCCACGAGTCTTGAGGTCGTTGAACACCTTCATCCAAAACTTGGCACCCTCGGTGCTCTCGATCCATATACCCAGAATGTCGCGCGTGCCATCAGGTAATACCCCCAGCGCCAGATAAATAGCCTTGTTGCACACTAACCCCTCGTCCCGGATTTTGACCCGTAACGCATCGAAGAAGATCACCGGATACATCGGTTCCAAGGGTCGTTGCTGCCAAGTGCCCACCTCTTCCATGACCGCATCGGTGACTGAGCTGATGAAGTCATGGGACACGTTAGTTCCATACTGCTCAGATAGAAAAGCGCGGATCTCACGCACCGTCATGCCCCGGGCGTACATGGCAATTATCTTGTCGTCGAAGCCTGTAAAACGTCGTTCGTGCTTGGGAATCAGGATCGGGGCGAAGCTACCATCGCGGTCTCTGGGGATATCCAGGCGAAGCGGCCCGTCGTCGGTCAGAACCGTCTTGCTGCTTTTGCCATTACGCTGATTGGTCGACTCCTCAGGGCGCTCCGCGCCCTGAGGGTAACCAAGGTGGTGACCCAGCTCGGCGCCTAGCGCACGCTCGATCAGAGCCTTCTTGAACGCCATGGACGCGTCTTGAATGGCTTCGGCGCTCATCGGGCCTTTAACAAACTGCTCGATCAGCTCTTGGGGAATCGAGGGCAACTCCCTCGCTGTTGCATTGGCGGACTTCTTTTTGGTCGGCATACATGCACCTCTAGCTACATGTTATGCCCGAACACAAAATTTCTGACAGTCTCCCTTGTTCAAGTTTCAGCAGCCGGACGCCGTGGCCGAAAACGCCAGAGCACGCCGCCTATGTTTACAGACCCGTATCTACAGACCAGTGAGCATCGCACACACGTTTGCAACGCCCTCCACAAAATGTTCGAACCGGTTCATTAACGTTCGATTATCGCCCGAAACAGTTATTTCACAATTGCACGGCACCTTCCGGCCTTTCACTATCGTAGCCAGCTACACGACTCAATAACTACAAAAAAGGTCTGTTCCATGCGCGCCAATTCCTCCTGCAAACTCCTTTGCGGTCTGTCTGCGGCCATTGCTGCAAACCTGACACCCATCAGCGGCAATGCTGCCGGGTTCGTCGAAGACGCCAAGGTCAATCTGAACCTACGCAACTTCTATATCAACCGCAACTTCGTCGACCCGGCCAATGCGCAGAACTACGCCGAGGAGTGGACGCAGAACTTCATCCTCGATGCCCGCTCCGGCTTCACCCAAGGCACCGTTGGCTTTGGTGTGGATGCGCTGGGCCTTTACTCGCTCAAGCTAGACGGCGGCAAGGGAACAGGCGGCACGCAATTGCTGCCGATCCACAGCGATGGACGCCCGGCCGACGACTTCGGGCGACTGGCCGTGGCGGGCAAGGCGCGCTTCTCGAAGACCGAATTGAAGGTCGGCGAGTGGATGCCCGTGTTGCCGATCCTGCGCTCGGATGACGGCCGCTCGCTGCCGCAAACCTTTCAGGGCGGGCAAATCACTTCCAAAGAGATCGACGGGCTGACCCTGTACGGCGGCCAGTTCCGCGGCAACAGCCCGCGCAACGACGCCAGCATGGAAGACATGTCCTTGAACGGCCGCTCAGCGTTCACCTCAGACCGTTTCAACTTCGGCGGCGGCGAGTACGTGTTCAACGAAAAGCGCACCCAGGTCGGCGTGTGGTACGCCGAGCTTGAAGACATCTACCACCAGCAATATTTCAACCTGCTGCACAGCCAGCCGTTGGGCAGCTGGACGCTGGGGGCCAACCTTGGCTACTTCCAGGGCAAAGACGACGGCCAGTCGCTGGCCGGTGATCTGGACAACAAGACCTGGTCAGCGATGCTCTCGGCACGGCACGGCGGTAACACCTTTTACCTGGGTTTGCAGAAGGTCAGCGGCGACAGCGCCTGGATGCGCGTCAACGGTACCAGTGGCGGGACGTTGGCCAACGACAGTTACAACTCCAGCTTCGACAACGCCAGGGAGAAATCCTGGCAGCTGCGTCACGACTACGACTTCGCAGCCCTGGGCGCACCCGGCCTGACCCTGATGAACCGCTACATCAGCGGTGACAATGTACACACCGGCGCTATCACCGATGGCGAAGAGTGGGCACGGGAAACCGAGCTGGCGTACGTGTTCCAGAGTGGCGCGTTCAAAAGTCTGTCGCTCAAATGGCGCAACTCCACCATGCGGCGTGACTACAACACCAACCAGTTCGACGAAAACCGCCTGATCGTCAGCTACCCGCTGTCGCTGCTCTAAAAACAAAAACGCCGCCACGGTTGATCACTCATCGTTATACAGAAATCTAACTGACTATCGTGCCGACGCTCCGCGTCGGCATGCAGTTCTGGACGCTCTGCGTCCTCTTTGTGGCGCTACGCGCCACGCGCTGGTTCTGCGAGTCAGTGAGATTGAGGCCCGACTTCGTGATAAAACAGCGCTTTCATTTATGGGCAGTGAACGCGGGTAAGGCATGACATTTCGCTGCAGCACTCCTTGTTATGCGACTTTTCAATCCTCCTTCAACGACTCCACGCCCATTTCATCCCACACCGTTTCGGCGAGGTGGAACGTCGCATTGGCCGCCGGAATGCCGCAGTAGATCGCGCTCTGCATCAGCACTTCCTTGATTTCCTCACGGGTCACGCCATTGTTTTTTGCGGCCTTCAGGTGCAGGCGCAATTCGCCCTCGCGATTCATGCCGATCAGCATCGCAATGGTGATCAGGCTGCGCGTGTGGCGCGGCAACCCTGGACGTGTCCAGATATCACCCCAGGCGTGACGGGTAATCATCTCCTGGAATTCTTCATTGAACGGCGTCAGTTTGCTCAGGCTGTTGTCGACATGCGCATCGCCCAGCACTGCGCGGCGCACCTGCATGCCAGCTTCGTAACGTTCGTCTTCGGTCATCGGGAAATCCTTGTGTGTTCAGCCACGGCACGCTCGACCCATTGTCGGGCCTGGCCAAGGTAATGGGCCGGATCAAGCAGACGATCCAGCTCGTCGGAAGAAAACTGCTCACTGACTTGCGGGGTTTCGCCAAGCACCTGACGCAAATGCGCGCCCTGCTCTACCGCACGACGGCAGCACTGTTCGACCAGATGGTGGGCAGCATCGCGCCCGATGCGCTGAGCCAGCGCAATGCTCACTGCCTCGGCGAGCACCAGCCCTTTGGTGGATTGCAGATTGCTCGCCATACGCTCGGCATCGACCTGCAGACCGGGTAGCACCTGCAACGCTTGCTGCAGCGAACCGGAAACCAGACAGCACAGCTCCGGCAAAGTCTCCCACTCGGCATGCCACAGGCCCAGACTGCGCTCGTGCTCCTGCGGCATGGCGGCCAGCATCGTGGCGACCAGCCCCGGTGCGCGGGTGGCGGTGCTGATCATGACCGCAGCACCGACCGGGTTGCGTTTGTGCGGCATGGTCGAAGATCCGCCCTTACCCGGTGCCGAAGGCTCGAAGACCTCGCCCACTTCGGTCTGCATCAGCAGGCTCACGTCGCGCCCCAGTTTGCCGAGGCTGCCGGCGATCAGGCCCAGCAGACCGGCAAACTCCACCAGTCGGTCACGCTGGGTGTGCCAGGGCTGCTCGGGCAACGCCAGTTGCAATTCACCGGCCAGCGCTTCGGCCACCGAAAAGGCCTGGTCGCCCAGCGCCGCGAGGCTGCCGGAAGCACCGCCGAATTGCAGGCACAACAGACGCGGTTTGATCTCGTTCAAGCGCTGTCGATGACGAGTCACCGCGCCCAGCCAGCCAGCGATTTTCATCCCCAGAGTGACCGGCGTGGCCTGCTGCAGCCAGGTGCGTCCAGCCAGCGGCGTGCCAGCATGACGCTGTGCCTGCTCAGCCATCGCATCGGCCAGTAGGGTGAGATCACGCTCAAGCAGCACGATCGCTCGACGCAGTTGCAGAATCAGCCCGCTGTCCATCACATCCTGGCTGGTTGCGCCCATATGCACATAGCGCTCGGCCTCAGCACTGCGCGCGGCTATCTGTTTGCCCAGCGCCTTGACCAGCGGAATCGCCGAATTGCCGGCACTGCCGATGGCAATTGCCAGCGCGTCGAAATCGAACAGCCGTGCGTCGCAGCTCAGTTCGATGTCGGCGACCACCTCGGGCGGGATCAGGCCGACGCGTGCCTGTGCCCGAGCCAGCGCAGCCTCGAAATCGAGCATGCACTGTACCCGGCCTTCATCCGAAAAGATCTCGCGCATTTCGGGTTGCATGAAGTAGGCATCGAAAAGTTGATTGCTCACTCTGTTCACATCACCACTCCAGATTGAAAGGTTTCAGGTAGCGTCCGAATGATTGACCCAGCCCTTGATCAGCACCGCTATCGCGGCCAGGGCAGCCGGGACCACCAGCGCCGTCAGCACCTGTTCGAAGCTCCAGCCCAGGCCCAGCAGTGTGGCACCGGCCCAGGCGCCGAGAATCGCGCCGAAGCGGCCGATCCCGAGCATCCACGACACGCCAGTGGCACGCCCCTGAGTGGGGTAGAAACGCGCTGCCAGTGAAGGCATTGCCGACTGTGCGCCGTTGATGCACATACCGGCCAGCAGCACCAGCGTGGCCAACAAGGCGACATTGCCCAGACTCTGCCCGACCAGCCAGGCGAACACACCCGCCAGCGCATAGGCCAGACCAATGACCTTATGCGGATTGTAACGATCCATTGCCCAGCCGACCCCCACTGCACTCAGCACCCCGCCGAACTGAAACAGCGCACCGATGAACGCCGATTGCTCCATGCTCGCGCCACTGTCGCGCATCAACGTCGGCAGCCAGCTGGTCAACAGGTAGACGATAACCAGCCCCATGAAATACGTCAGCCACAGCAACAGCGTGCCAGCGCTGTATGTACCGGAGAAAATCACTTTCAGCACGTTGCGGCTACTGACCGTTTTCTGCTCGGGAACGCTGAAATCGGTGATGCCAGCCAACGCCTTCGGCGCAATCGGTGCCAGCACTTTGCGAATACGCTCCGCACCGCGATTGCGCACCACCAGAAACCGCGCTGATTCCGGCAGCCAGACCATCAGTACCATCGCCAGTATCAACGGCAGAATACCGCCCAGCATCAGCAGGCTGTGCCAGCCCATGCTCGGGATCAGTTTGGCCGACACAAACCCACCACAGGCCATGCCCAGATTGAAACCACAGAACATGCTGGTAACCAGCAGCGACTTGAGCCGCTCGGGCGTGTATTCCGACAACAACGTGGTGGCATTGGGCATCGCTGCACCGAGCCCCAGCCCGGTCAGAAGGCGTAATACCAGCAGTTGATCAATGTTGCTGCTGTAAGCAGACGCCAGGCTGAACAGACCGAACAGAAACACCGCGAACACCAGCACGACCTTGCGCCCGAACCGGTCGGCCAGCGGGCCGGAACCCAGCGCGCCGAATACCATGCCGATCAGCGCAGCGCTCATCACCGGGCCCAGGCTGGCCCGGTCGATGCCCCAGTCCTGGCTGAGCGCTGGTGCAATGAAGCCCATTGCGGCGGTATCGAGGCCATCGAGAAACACGATCAGAAAACACAGCGCAACCACCCGCCACTGATACCCGGACAGCGGTTGCGCATTGATGAAGGCCTGAACGTCGAGCGTACACGGCACAGGCCGGCTGGCGGAAAGCGTCATGGAGATGTCCTTTTATTTTTATAAGGTCGCCTGCCGATGCAGGCGCCGGGAACGCACGCACATTGATACGCAAATCGACAACCGATTCAGAAATCGAAAAACACTGTTTCGCCTTCACCCTGCACGCGGATATCAAAACGATAGGCCGTTTGCCCATCATGCGTGCAGCGGCGCGCGACCAGCGTTTCGCGACGCGGCGGCTGCTCGATCAGATTGAGCACCGGGTCCTGAGCATTGGCCTGCGCTTCGTCGTCGAAATACAGCCGCGTCTGCAGATGAATATTGATACCACGGGCAAACAGCGAAACGTTGATGTGCGCAGCCATCGGCACCCCGGCCGCATTATGTGCCGAGCCTGGCTTGATGGTCTTCAGAATCCATTGGCCGTCGTCAGTGGTCGCCGTGCGGCCGAAGCCGTTGAACGGCCGCTCCGGATCGAATTCGCTGTGATACGCACCTTGATGGTCGGCCTGCCAGAATTCCAGATACGCATCGCGGATCAGATGACCGTTGCCGTCGAAGACGTTGCCCAGCAGCACGATGTGCTCACCCGGCGCGTCGGGCCTGGCCATCTCGTTCCAGATTTCCAGCTCGCGGGTCGGATTGCCGGCCACTTGCGGTGCCAGACCGATGTGCACGTACGGGCCAGCGGTTTGCGAAGGGGTTTCCTGCAGTAATTGAACGGGCATGTCGGGCCTCCTCAGCAATTTTCGAAGTGTGTCTTGCGCTGGCCGCGCAACACGATGTCAGAGCGGTACGCCAGGCAATCCATTGGATTACCCATCCCCAGATCGAGCCTGGCAATAAGGCTCTGCACGGCGTCCGGGTTGGCGATGGCCTTGACAATCGGGCAGATAGGAATCAACGGATCGCCTTCGAAATACAGCTGGGTGACCAGGCGGGTGGCAATCGACGGGCCGCTGATCGACACATGAATATGCGCCGGACGCCAGTCGTTAGGGCCGTTGCGCCACGGGTAAGGGCCTGGCTTGACGGTGCGGAAGCTGTAATTGCCTTCGCTGTCGGTCAGCGCTCGCCCTACACCGCCAAAGTTGGGGTCGATGGGTGCCAGATAGGCATCGCGTTTGTGGCGATAACGCCCGCCGGCATTGGCTTGCCAGATCTCCACCAAGGTATGCGGAATCGGCTTGCCGTATTGATCACAGACCCGGCCGGCCAGCAGGATGCGCTCACCGATGGGCAGCCCGCCGTTGTTGAAGTTGAGCAGCAGATCGTTGTCGTGCTGACCAAACTTCAAATGCGAGAAATCCGGGCCCGTGGTTTCGGAAATGGATTGCGGGATACTGACCAGCGCCTGACGCGGCGAGCGCAGGATCGAGGTCTTGTAATCAGGTGTCAGGGCTTTGGGGTGCCAGTTTCGGTCACGAATGACGAAGCGGCTATTGTCCGCGGCAGACATGGCGTTCTCCTTGTTTTTCTTATGGGCGCAAGCGTCGATCACTTACGCTACAGGCTGCGGCGAAGTGTCGCGCGATCCATGCTTATAGAAAATTGAAATAAAACCGGTTATCCATAACCAAATGGTTATGCATACTGCGCTTTGCGGTAGGTCTCTCCGACGCCTCGCAGTTCATCCACACACCATTGCGCCGCACGTGTCAGCGGCAGGGCCGGGTTGCTGCACAGGCCGACTGATCCGCCCGGCTCGCGAATACCCATGTCCAGCTCCACCAGCGTGCCGCCTTTCAACTCCAGTAATACGGCATCCAGCGGTGCTATCCAGATTGCATCGCTGCACTGCACATAGCGGCGGCTCAGGGTGAGTGACAGGGTTTCAAGGCGCTGACGCGGCATGCGGATACCGCATTGTACGAAAAGACTGTCGGCAAACTTGCGGATGGTGGTGCCCGCCAGCGGCAACACCAGCGGGAACTGCTCCAGACTTTCAGGCTTGAGCGGCGCCGCCAGTAACGGGTGATCGCTGCGCACCACCAGCGTCATCGACTCGTTGTACAGATGCTCGAACGTCAGCCCCTGAATCTGCGGGCTGTCAGTCATGCGCCCGACCACGAGGTCCAGCTCCCCTACCCTCAGTTGCGACAGCAGGTAGGCACTGGGGCCGGTCATCACGCTGACGATCAACGCGGGGTGGCGCTCGTGCAGACGATGGACCACCTCCGGAACCAACAGGCTTTCAGCCGTGGACAGCACGCCCAACCGTGCGGTAACAGTTTCATGTTCACCCGAGCGCAGGCTACTGACACCTTCACGCAAGGCCTGGACGCTCGGCCCGGCGAAACGCATGAATGCCACCCCCGCCTCGGTCAGCGCCGCACCGCTCTTGCTGCGCACAAACAAGGTGGTGGCCAGCAGTGTTTCCAGCTCCTTGAGACTTTTCGACAGCGCGGGCTGACTGATTGCCAGTACATCGGAGGCACGCGCCAGGCTGCCCTGCCGAGCCACCTCGAGAAAGCACACCAGATGGCGAAATTTGATGCGGGTATCAATATTCAATGCGCGTCGGGTCCGGGGGATAAAGAAGAATGCAGCTCTACGACAATGCCGCTCAACGACTCAAAAACGAAGCTACCTGAGGCGCGTCAAATGGCCAGTCCAGCTCATCCCCGGTGTCGACTCGACGCAACACAGGGACGCGCAACTCGTAACGCTCGAACAGTTGTTCATCCTCGCAGATGTCGACCAGCTCAACCAGCAGGCCGTGCTCGATGGCGAACGGCAGTAAAACCGCTTCGGCAACCTCGCACAGCGGGCAGCCCAGGGTACTGAACAGCTGGCATTCGGGCGGCATGAATTGATCCTCGGCAAATCCTCTACAACCGAAAATTATTCTAGGCGCACCCCGCGATCACGTCGACACCCGGAAATGCGTCTTGCTGAACGCGTTGGCGCGGTCCAGTACCGGTTTCTCGAAACAACGGTAACCGACCCAGCCGTAACACACCGTTGCCGCCATCATCAGCAGCGCGAAAAACAGGTTGTCCAGATAGCTTTCGGGCCAGGCACCGACCAGGCTCCACACCCGCCCGATCACCCCCAACACCAGCAGATGAGACAGATAGATCGTGTAGGACATGTCGCCCACAGCGACCAAAAACCCTGGCACAGCCAGTTGTCGACGTCGTTCGAGCAGGGCAAGGGTCAGTACCAGCAGGCCGAAAGTACCGCCGACCATGAGCATGCGCAGCAAGCCCTGACTGTCGTATAACCGGAAATAACCGATCAGGGGCACGCCCAGCAGCAGCGCACCTCCCAGCGAGGCAAGGACGGCAGCGGTCGGCACGCGCGCGCTGTGCCGACCATAAAAGAACAACGCCAGCGCTGCGCCGAGAATGAATTCAAGGGCGTAGGGATGCAGGATGATCTTCAATGCGGGCGAATAGTCCTGCCAGTCGGCCAGCACGTTAAACACGATGATGATCAGCGCCCAGCCGCCGAGCAGAAGCGGCACGCTGCGTTCACGAAACAACAGAAAGCCGGAGTACACGACGTAGAACCACAGTTCGAACAGCAGCGACCAGGCCACCATCACCAGCAGCACTTTATCGTTGGGCAGCAGCAGGAACGACATAATCAAGTTGGAAGCCCCATGCCCGCTGTTGACCATGCCCGGCTGCACCAGGTACACCGCCAGCGTAATGAAAAAGTACAGCCAGTACGTGGGGTAGATCCGCGACACCCTGTTGAACAGAAAGCGCCGGGCCTCGACCCCACTCTGGAAACGGCCACGACTGACGATCACCATCACGAAACCGCTGATGACAAAGAACAGATCGACACCCAACTGAAAAAAATCGAGCATTGGCGGCAGAAGGATATCGCCACCGGAAAACTTGCTCTCTACCGACATCATGTGAAACAACACCACACCCAGGACAGCTATGCCCCTGAGCCCCTGCAGGGAATACAGCCGCTCCATGCCTCTCTCCATTCAGCTCTCATATCGCGCGCCATGTACGTGATCACGCGTGTGGAGCATAGCCAATGGCCAGAAATACGGAACCCCAATCTTCAACACGTCGCGGTTTTTCCTGACAGATACTTTTGGAGTAAGGTGCAGCGGCAGCACGCAGCCTGATCGAACACCAGACGGCAATCGAAGTGAACCTTCAGGAATCACCTGTACTCGAAACATTCATACGCCCACCAAACGGAGAACATCATGGCCCGCCAAACTGCACAGAATGCTCAGGAAATCCTGAGAGCCGACTTCCAGGTACTGGTCGCCGACACTGAGAAATTGCTGGCGCATACCGCATCACTGGCCGGTGATCAGGCCGATGAACTGCGTGCCCAGATTCGTGAGAGCCTGCTGCGTGCCAAGGAAACACTGAAGACCACTGAAGATTCGCTTCGTGAGCGCGGTGAGGCTGCAGTGATCGCTACCGAAGATTACGTTCAGAACAACCCCTGGCAGTCAGTCGGTATCGCCGCAGGCGTCGGCTTTCTGATCGGTCTGCTGGCTACAAGGCGCTAACATCATGACTCTGGGAACGGAATCAGCACCGCCCGAGGGAACTCCGGGCTCTTCACCGCGGCGTCTTGGCGCTGCTTTCCTTGGCCTGCTGCACACGCACGTCGAGCTGTTCGGCATCGAATTGCAGGAGCAGAAGGCACGTACCGTCAGCCTGCTGCTGTTCGCGGGACTGGCGCTGGTTTTCGGCCTGTTGCTGCTCACTGGGCTCTCGGCCTTGTTGCTGATCGTTCTGTGGGACAGCTATCGCCTGGCCGGTATCGTCGGCCTTTGCACGTTCTACCTGCTGGCCGCCATCTTCTGCGGGCTGCGCCTCAAGGCAGCGATTTTCGATGAGTCGTCGCCATTCCACGCAACCCTTGAAGAGCTGGCCAACGACCGCGAGCGATTGATGCCATGAGTGAACCCAAGTCGCACCAGAGTAATACCCGTCGAGAACTGCGCAAGGCGTTGATCCGCCTGCGCATGGAGATGCACCGTCAGGAAATTCGTCATGAGTCGACGCAACTGCTGCAGCCGTTGCAACGCTTTCGCGGGATCCGCCATGACTGGAAAAGCGCGCTCGGCTTTCGCCACGCGCCACTCTGGGGAGTGGGCTCGGTCGCCCTGCTGGGGTTTCTGAGCGGCAAACGTGCCAAGACCGGACGCACCAGCCTGCTGGGTCGCCTGTTGAAGCTCGGCATCACGCTGACGCCACTGATCAAGGTCGCCATGCAGAGTCGCGCCATCCAGAACCGCAACCGCAGGCTCTGATTACGCCAGACCTTTTGCGTGATTCGAGCCTTGTGACAAATGCCTGCTCCGGTGCTCCGGGGCGGGCATTTGCTTTTTAACACACCCTGTTTCTGTCTGTCCGCGCTTCAGGCCTTGCGGCAGGCATGCCGAACCGGGAAGCTACGGCCAACATTACTGACGGAGTGAACGCCTTGGATTGGCAAACCCTGCTTAACCGCGAACGACTTGGCAAGACACTGCACAGCCCCGAAGAATTAGGGCGCAGTCCGTTTCACAAGGACCATGACCGGATCATCTTTTCCGGTGCGTTTCGCCGTCTGGGACGTAAGACGCAAGTCCATCCGGTGTCCAGCAACGACCATATTCATACCCGCCTGACTCACTCTCTGGAAGTCAGCTGCGTCGGCCGCTCACTGGGCATGCGCGTTGGCGAAACCCTGCGCACTGCGCTGCCCGACTGGTGCGACCCAAGCGACCTGGGCATGGTTGTACAATCCGCCTGCCTGGCACACGACATTGGCAACCCACCGTTCGGCCATTCTGGCGAAGACGCAATTCGCAACTGGTTCAATCAGGCTGCCGGACGTGGCTGGCTCGACGCGATGAGCGAGACAGAGCGCAATGACTTTCTCAATTTCGAGGGCAATGCCCAGGGCTTTCGGGTGCTGACGCAGTTGGAGTACCACCAGTTCGACGGCGGTACCCGTCTGACCTACGCCACACTGGGCACTTACCTCAAATACCCGTGGACCGCTCGCCACGCAGACTCGCTGGGCTACAAGAAGCACAAGTTCGGCTGCTATCAGAGTGAACTGCCAATCCTTGAGCAGATCGCTGGCAAGCTGGGTTTGCCGCAGCTTGAGGAACAACGCTGGGCGCGCCATCCACTGGTTTACCTGATGGAAGCCGCCGATGACATCTGTTATGCACTGATCGATCTGGAGGACGGCCTGGAGATGGACCTGCTGGACTACGCGGAAGTGGAGTCACTTCTGCTTGGACTGGTCGGCGATGATCTTCCGGAAACCTATCGGCAACTGGGCCCTGGCGACTCACGGCGGCGCAAGCTGGCCATCCTGCGCGGCAAGGCCATCGAGCACCTGACCAACGCAGCGGCCAGAGCATTCGTCGAGCAACAGGACGCCCTGCTTGCGGGCACGCTGCCCGGGGATCTCGTGGAACACATGCACGGCCCGGCCAAACGCTGCGTACTGAACGCCAAGGACATGGCGCGCAAGAAAATCTTTCAGGACAAGCGCAAGACGCTGCATGAAATAGGTGCCTACACCACACTGGAAATCCTCTTAAACGCCTTTTGCGGTGCAGCGGTCGAACAGTTTGGCGGCAGGACGCCCTCCTTCAAGCACCGACGTATCCTCGACCTGCTGGGCAACAGCGCGCCGGATCCCAAGGCACCGCTGCATGCATCGTTCCTGCGCATGATCGACTTCATCGCCGGCATGACCGACAGCTATGCCAGTGAGATGGCCCGGGAAATGACTGGCCGCTCCGGACAGATTTAGCCTTGATAAGACCAGCCGAGTACCTGCGCGCATGCAGATACAACGCTGGTCAGACCTGATTGCCTCGCAAAACTCAGACAGGCCCTACATGCATGTCAGACGAGTCCTATCGCAGCTTTTCTTGCATCCCTCAATAATTACAGCCACTTCGAATGCCACTCCGGCTCGTCATCCATCCGCCTGCGATACTAACGGTCCGCACGCCGTCTGCGAGGCCTGAACGTCTCGCCAGGGCCTTTCCGGAAAACTCATGTCCACACACAGCCTGCGCATCCTCCTGGTGGAAGATCACCCGTTTCAACTGATCGCCACTCAGGTGCTGCTCAACAATCAGGGCTATTTTCTACTGACTCCCGCACTCACCGCCGCAGAGGCCATGGCTGCCATGCAACGCAGCCCGGAGCCCTATGGGCTGTTACTGTGCGATCAGTGCCTGCCGGATATGTCAGGCCTTGACCTGATCGACGAGGCAGCCCGTCAAGGCTTGCTGCATCAGGCCATTCTTCTCAGCGGCCTGCCTGATGTACAGCTTGAAAACCTGCAGCAGCTTGCCACGCAGCGCGACCTGCCCCTGCTCGGCTGCCTGAGCAAACCCCTGCATGGACCTGACCTCAGCCGCTTGCTGGGGCACAGCCCTGAGTGACATCTGCATTCCTGTTTCAAGCGACTTCGGAAATGCCTCGCAACTATGTAAACGGCAACTGATGCAAAACCGCGCTGCTTGTGAATTCACGTTCAGTCTCGTAGGAAATCATCAACCCACATGAATGATGATTCCATAAAGTAATAAACACCCCGTGCATCAATAACCAAATACACACCGAAATAAGCATTAACGTTTAAACACACTTGTGTTCAACGTAGGCTTTTACGTACTCCGATACGCTAATTATTGTAGGACTTTTCCTATATATGCCTGCCGAGCAAGTCTCTTTATGTGCCTGCCCGAACATCTGAGCTAAGGTGCGCGCTTTCTTCACTGCTTGTTATGGAATGGAATATGAACTCAGTTTTTATCATCGACGACCATCCGGTTATCCGGATGGCAGTCAGAATGCTTCTGGAAAACGAAAATTACGAAGTGGTGGGCGAAACCGATAACGGCGTCGACGCGATGCAAATGGTTCGCGAATGCATGCCTGACCTGATCATTCTCGACATCAGCATTCCCAAGCTCGACGGCCTTGAGGTACTGGCGCGCTTCAATACGATGGGGCTGCCCTCCAAGATACTGGTGCTTACATCGCAAACCCCCAACCTGTTTGCCATTCGTTGCATGCAATCGGGCGCTTCCGGTTATGTATGCAAGCAGGAAGACCTGAGCGAACTGCTCAGTTCGGTGAAAGCGGTATTATCCGGCTACAATTACTTTCCCAGTCAGGCATTGGCGTGTGCCGTTCGCGAAGACGGGCAGACGAACGAGCTGGAATTGTTCAAGTTGGTCAATGATCGCGAATTGATGGTGTTGCAATTGTTTGCTCAAGGCCGCTCCAACAAGGAAATAGCCAAGGGCATGTTTCTCAGTAACAAGACCGTCAGCACTTACAAAACGCGACTTATGCAAAAGCTGAAAACCAGAACCTTGGTAGAACTTATCGAGATGGCAAAACGCAACGCGCTAGTGTGAGAAACCGGATGCCCACACGCTTTAGACAATTATTAATACTGGCCACAGGCCTGTGCATGGGCTGGAGTGCTCAGGCCAGCCTTTATGCGGCCGAACATTACACACTGCTTGGTCGCTCGAGCCCGGCACACATGGACGTGAAGCTGGACAGCAACCAATGGCAATGGGTGCGCGGTCAACGTGAACTGACTCTCGGCATCTCGAACCCTGATTACCCGCCCTTCGATATCACAATGTCAGGCAACGACTATGAAGGCATCACTGCCGATTACGCGGGCACCATTTCGGATGCGCTGGACCTGCCGGTCAGGGTGCAGCGCTTCGAAACCCGCGATGCAGCGATCAAGGCACTGATCACAGGCCAGGTCGACCTGCTGGGCACTGCCAACGGCTTTGAAACATCAGACTGTCACAGCCCTACTCGGTGGATCAGCCCGTGCTGGTCACCCGGGTCGGAGACACGCGCCCCCTCAACGATGGCCTGAAAGGCATGCGGCTGAGCATGGTCTATCACTATTTGCCACCCGCAGAGGTCGAGGCGACGTACCCGGGTGCAACACTGAAGACCTACCCCTCGTTTCAGAACGCCATCAACGCCGTAGCCTTCAACCAGGCCGATGTCTTTCTGGGCGATACGATTTCCACCCAGTACATCATCAACAAGGGCTATCTGAACAATGTGCAAATGTCGAATTTCGGCAAGCACGAGCCCAATGGCTTCAGCTTCGCCGTCAGCAATGAAAACACACAATTGCTGGGTGTCATCAACCAGACACTGAAAGCGATTCCAGTCGATGAGCGCATCAACATTTCCAGGCGCTGGAGCACCGGCAGCGACCTGATGCTCACCGACCAGAAGCTGCAACTGACGCAACGCGAGGAACGCTGGATCGCTCAGCACCCGACCGTGCGCGTGGTGGTCAACGAAGCGTACGCACCGCTGACCTTCTTTGACGCCAAGGGCAACTTTCGCGGCATCACCGCCGACCTGCTTGAACTGGTCCGCCTGCACACCGGCCTCAGGTTCGACGTCAAGCGCTCGCCCAGCCTGACCGATATGCTGAACCAGGTCAGCGAGGGCCAGGCGGACCTGATCGGCGCACTGGTGTCCAGCGATGAACGAGAAGACCACCTGAGCTTCAGCCGGCCGTATATCGACAACTCATTTGTACTGGTCACCCGCAAGGACCAGGGTTCGCCCAGCTATCTGGAACAGATGGACGGCAAACGCCTGGCAATAACCCAAGGCAGCCCGATGCTGGACTGGCTGCGACGCAAATACCCCAGAGTCGTACCGCTGGAAATCGACAACCCGTTCCAGGCGCTGGACATGTTGTCACTGGGCAGAACGGAAGGCGCGGTCATTTCGCTGCTCAGCGCAGACTACTTTCTGTCTTCAGGCATCTTCGAGGAACGCCTGCAGACGACCGCCACCATCGGCGAGGACCCGGCGCTGATTTCCATGGCTACCTCACGCAATGCCACCGAGCTGAGTTCGATTCTCGACAAGGCGCTGGCAAGCATCGCGCCGCAGGATCTGGCGGCGATCAACAATTGATGGCGCGCCTATGCCCCTTCAAGCGCCAGCTGGCATGACTACGAACGCCTTATCTATCAGATTCTGATCAGTGCAGGCCTGTTGCTGCTGGGCCTGCTGGCCTGGAATGCCTGGATGCGGCGGCAGATACGTCAGCGTGAAGCGGCAGAGCGGGCGCTGGGCGACCAGTTCGAATTCATGCGCGCACTGGTTGAAGGCACGCCCCATCCGATCTACGTGCGGGATCGCGAAGGCATGCTGCGCATGTGCAATGACAGCTACCTGAGGGTCTTCTCAGCGCAACGTGAAGACATCATCGGCAAGAGCGCTACCGAAGGAGTGCTGGGCAATGCCTTCGAAGCGCGGGAATACGCTGCCGACTATCAACGGGTCATGGCCAGTAACACTGCATTGATCCTCGACCGGCCCCTGCGCATTGGCGACCGGCAGATGACCATCTACCACTGGATCCTCCCCTTTCGCGACTCTCTGGGCGAGGTGCAGGGCATCATTGGCGGCTGGATCGATATCAGCGAGCGTCGCCAGCTTATTGAAGACTTGCAGGCCGCCAAGGAACAGGCTGACGCTGCCAGCCGTGCCAAGAGCACCTTTCTTGCCACCATGAGCCATGAAATCCGTACGCCCATGAATGCAGTGATCGGAATGCTGGAGCTGGCGCTCAAACGTGCCGATCATGGCGAACTGGACCGCTCAGCCATCGAAGTCGCCTACAGCTCGGCCAACGACTTACTGGACCTGATCGGTGACATTCTCGACATTGCGCGCATTGAATCCGGCCGGCTGTCACTGAATCCAGAGCGGGCGAACCTGCGTCGACTGGTAGAGTCGGTACTGCGGGTATTCGACGGTCTGGCTCGCCAGAAGGACCTCGACCTGGTGCTGGAACTGGACAGCCGGATCAACGCCGATGTGCTGATCGACCCTCTGCGCTTCAAACAGATACTGTCCAACCTCGTAAGCAACGCCATCAAGTTCACCCCTATGGGACGGATCAAGATCGTGCTGCAGGCAGCCGAGAGCCCGGACCCGCAACTGCTGCACCTGCACATTACCGTTCAGGACAGCGGTATAGGCATCAGCGCCGAAGACCAGCAGCGTTTGTTCGAGCCCTTTGCCCAGGCCGATAACACCGGGCAGATGGCGCGCACCGGTGCCGGGCTGGGCCTGGTGATTTGCCGCAGCCTTTGCATGATGATGGGCGGCAACCTCTCGCTTGATAGCGTACCAGGCCAAGGCACCCGGATCAGTATGAACCTGGTGCTTACCACGCTTGAACCACTCACAGGCCAGCCCGTTACTACGCCACCGCTAGCCGTCGCTCACCAGACGCTACGGATCCTGATCGTCGACGACCATCCTGCCAACCGGCTGCTGCTCTGCCAGCAACTCGGTTTTCTAGGTCACCACTGCGAAATGGCCGAAAACGGCGCGCAGGGGCTTGAGCACTGGAAGACCGATACCTTTGATCTGGTGGTTGTCGACTGCAACATGCCGGTCATGAACGGCTATGACATGACCACTGCAATCCGCGCGATTGAAGACGCAGACGGCCAGCCACGCTGTCCGGTCTGGGGCTTCACGGCCAATGCGCAGCCTGACGAGATCGAGCGCTGCCGCGCAGCAGGCATGGACGACTGCCTCTTCAAACCCATCAGCCTTTCGATGCTCAGCGAACGGCTGACAGGCGTTTCGCCGCTGGCGCGCACACCTCTGCCGTTCAGCCTCGACAGCCTCAGCAACCTGACCGGTAACCGTCCGAAAATGGTTGAACGCCTGCTTGCGCAGCTACTGCAAAGCAATCACGAGGACCGGCTGTTGCTGGCCAGACTGATACCGGAAAACAATCGCAGGAAAACCCGCGACCTGGCCCACAGGATCAAAGGTGCCGCACGGATCATCAGCGCTTCAAGGGTGGTCGATGCCTGCGATGCACTTGAGCAGGCCTGCGAAGCGGACACGCCGGATGAACAGTTCCATACCTGTCAGCAGGTTGTCGAGCTGGCGATGATCGAGCTTGAGGACGCGCTGATTCTGCAGCAGGCGAAACCTGACTGAAGACGTTTCAAAGACGATGTAGCGAAGGGGAACAAGCGGGGGAAAAGCAAGAGAGGCAGGCGCTGGCCTGCCTCCCGTTACATCAGGCGGCCGGGTTGATTTCTTTTTCCGGGTACCAGACGTCGATCAGCGGGCTGACAGTGACTTCTGTCAGTTCACTGCGGCCTTTGAGCCAGGCTTCGACAGGAGACTGTCAGAAATTTTGTGTTCGGGCATAACATGTAGCTAGAGGTGCATGTATGCCGACCAAAAAGAAGTCCGCCAATGCAACAGCGAGGGAGTTGCCCTCGATTCCCCAAGAGCTGATCGAGCAGTTTGTTAAAGGCCCGATGAGCGCCGAAGCCATTCAAGACGCGTCCATGGCGTTCAAGAAGGCTCTGATCGAGCGTGCGCTAGGCGCCGAGCTGGGTCACCACCTTGGTTACCCTCAGGGCGCGGAGCGCCCTGAGGAGTCGACCAATCAGCGTAATGGCAAAAGCAGCAAGACGGTTCTGACCGACGACGGGCCGCTTCGCCTGGATATCCCCAGAGACCGCGATGGTAGCTTCGCCCCGATCCTGATTCCCAAGCACGAACGACGTTTTACAGGCTTCGACGACAAGATAATTGCCATGTACGCCCGGGGCATGACGGTGCGTGAGATCCGCGCTTTTCTATCTGAGCAGTATGGAACTAACGTGTCCCATGACTTCATCAGCTCAGTCACCGATGCGGTCATGGAAGAGGTGGGCACTTGGCAGCAACGACCCTTGGAACCGATGTATCCGGTGATCTTCTTCGATGCGTTACGGGTCAAAATCCGGGACGAGGGGTTAGTGTGCAACAAGGCTATTTATCTGGCGCTGGGGGTATTACCTGATGGCACGCGCGACATTCTGGGTATATGGATCGAGAGCACCGAGGGTGCCAAGTTTTGGATGAAGGTGTTCAACGACCTCAAGACTCGTGGCGTTGAAGATGTTCTGATCGCCGTCACGGATGGCCTCAAAGGAATACCGGAGGCGTTGGGGGCGGTTTTTCCTGCCACGACGCTGCAAACCTGCATCGTGCATCTGATCCGCAACAGCTTGGACTATGCCGCTTGGGATAAACGTCGGGCACTGGCCAAAGCACTCAAGCCGATCTACCAGGCGATCAATGCAGATGTGGCTGAGCAAGAGCTTAACGCCTTTGAAGCGGGCCCCTGGGGCAAGCAGTATCCGACTGTGGTTGCTGCATGGCGTCGCGCCTGGGATCGGGTTATACCGTTTTTTGTTTTCCCGGCGGGCATCCGCAAAGTGGTTTACACGACCAATGCCATCGAGAGCATCAATGCCCAGTTACGCAAGATCATCAAGACTCGAGGGCACTTCCCGACCGATGAGGCCGCGACGAAACTGATATGGCTTGGGTTGCGCAACATCACCGCCAACTGGGGTCATGCGGCACACGACTGGAAAGTGGCAATGAATCAATTTGCGATCCTGTACGGGGACCGATTTACCAGACCGAGCTGGTAAAACAAGGGCCTGCCTGACGGCAGGCCCTAACCAGCCCGAACACAAAAAAACTGATACTCCCTTCGACAGCAACACGCTGTTCTTCGCTGACCGAGCCACGCTTGCTCAGGCAAACCAGACCGAAGTCGTCGCCGCCCACATAACCAAGACCGTTGGCTTCCATTGCTTCTTTCAGAAAAGCGTCAAGGAAAACATCGATTGCCTTGTCATCCAGCTCTTGCTTGAAGTCCAGGTTCAGTTCAAACCCCAATTCCTGGAACTCGTCCACACACAGTTTTTTGCGCAGACGGCGGGAGCGGTTAGTGGCCATGGGACAATCCTCATCAATAAATATCGGGCGGCACTTTACCAGCTTGACGATTTAAAAGCCCGACAATTGCGGTCCGTCATGGATATCCGGTCTTGCGACAGTGATGCAGGCCCAATCGATAAAAAATAACGTTTACCGGCCTGCCCCCTATCACAAGCCTGCTCTGCTTGGGGCATAATGCGGGTCGTTTCATGCGTGGCACTGTATGTTACAAAAAAAGCCCGCTACGCATTCACTACTATAGTTATCAACATCGCAGCGAAATAGTTACCGAGGGAATTCATCCATGCCCTCTTTTTTATGTCCCCCCTTGCAGTAGGGTTTTATTCAATGATCAAGTCGCTACGTCCATTGTTGCTCGCGTCAATTCTTTTGCCACTGGCTCTGCCCTCCTACGCTGCCGTCATCAACACCACGCTGCCCCCCAAGGTTCAACAGGCTCTGAAAGCCAGCAAACTCGGCGATGACGCGCTTTCGCTGGTGATGTTGCCGCTCAACGGGCCGGGCACGCCGACCGTGTTCAATGCCGACGTATCGGTCAACCCGGCCTCAACCATGAAGCTGATCACCACCTACGCCGCGCTGGAAATGCTCGGCCCTACCCACCAGTGGAAAACCGAATTCTTCACCGATGGCACCCTGAGCAACGGCGTGCTGCGCGGCAACCTGTACCTCAAGGGCGGCGGCGATCCAAAGCTGAATATGGAAAAACTCTGGCTGCTGATGCGTGACCTGCGCGCCAATGGTGTGCAACAGGTGACCGGTGACCTGGTATTGGACCGCAGCCATTTTGTGCAGCCGCAATTGCCCGAATTCAATGATGACGGCAACGATGATAACAAGCCGTTTCTGGTCAAGCCTGATGCGCTGATGGTCAATCTCAAGGCATTGCGCTTCGTGACCCGAAACGATGACGGCAGGATTCTGGTCTCGGTCGAGCCGCCGATTGCGACCATTCGCATCGACAACCAGGTGAAGGCGAGCGCATCAAAGCAATGCACCGGGGATGTGCGCTACAACCCGGTCACCCAGCCTGACGGCAGCGTCAATGTGACGGTGACTGGCCAGTTGGGCAACGGCTGCAATTCGCAGACCTACCTTTCGCTGCTTGACCATCCGACCTATGCGGCAGGCGCAGTACGGGCCATCTGGCAGGAACTGGGCGGCACTATCCAGGGCAAGGACCGCGTTGGCGTTTTGCCCGGTAACGCCAAGCTGCTGGCCAAGGCTTTTTCGCCGGATCTGGTGGAAGTCATTCGTGACATCAATAAATTCAGCAACAACACCATGGCCCAGCAACTGTTTCTGAGCCTGGGTGAAGAGTTCCGCAATGAAGCTGACGGTGACGACGGCAAGGCTGCCCAGCGCGTCATCCGCCAGTGGCTGGCGAAAAAAGGCATCACCGCGCCGCATCTGGTCATGGAGAACGGCTCCGGCCTGTCGCGTGCGGAACGTGTCAGTGCCCGTGAGATGGCCATTATTCTGCAGGCTGCGTGGCGCAGCCCGTATGCTGCCGAATTCATGAGTTCGATGCCGTTGGCAGGCATGGACGGCACCATGCGTAAACGTCTGAAGCGCACCCCGTTGCTGGGTGAAGCGCACATCAAGACAGGCACGCTGAACACGGTTCGCGCTATTGCCGGCTTCAGCCGCGACAGCAACGGCAACACCTGGGCGGTCGTGGCGATCCTCAACGACCCGCGTCCGTTTGGCGCATCCTCGATACTGGACGAGGTACTGGTCGATCTGTATCGACAGCCGAAACTGACCAACACCACGGTCTCGATCCAGCAATAACCACCCGCCGCTTGTAACCAGCAGACCCGCTTTCGAAGCGGGTCTGTGTGCGTCAGATCTGCTCAGGCTCGACCCGATCGCGACCGGCCTGTTTGGCGGCATAGACACCCGAGTCAGCGCGCAACAACATTGTGTCGATCCCCTCACCGGCTCTCCAGCTGGCGATGCCGAAGCTGGCCGTCACAACCTGATCGACGCCTTCGATAACCTGGTTACGCAGGCCCTCGCGCAGGCTCAAAGCCAGTTGATACGCCTGCGAGCCCCGTGTGCCCGGGCAGATCACCATGAACTCTTCACCCCCAAGGCGGCAGAACACATCATCGCTACGCAGGCGCTGGCTGATCTTTTCCGAAATCGCCTTGAGCACCTGATCGCCTGCGGCATGCCCGAAACGATCATTGATGCGCTTGAAATGATCGATATCGAGCATGATGATCGACAGGTTACCGCCGTGCCGGTCGATCCTTTTCAGCTCGGCCTGCATGCGGTCCTGGAAATAGCGCCGGTTGTAGGCACCCGTCAGTACGTCGGTGACCGACAGCGCGCGCAACTCCTGTTCGACACGCTTGAGGTCGGTGATGTCGGACACAAAACCGTGCCATAGCACGCTGCCATCTACCAACCGTTCTGGCGTGGACGCAGCGCGCAGCCAGCGCTGGCCCTTGCGTGGCAGGTCGACACGGTACTCCTCGCTCCAGGGTGTCAGATGCTTCGCGCTGGCCAGAATAGAGCTTCTGACGCGCGTCAGATCCGGTGGCTGGATACGTCGCAGAACGGCCTCGGAATCGCCCAGCAACTGCGCTTCATCGACTTCAAACAGCTCGCACATGCCAGCGCTGGCGTATCTGAAGCGCGCACTGCCGTCGATAGCCAGGTGATACTGATAAATGCCGCCAGGCACCTGCGAGCCAAGTTTTTTCAACAATTGCCCTTGTTCGGCAAGCGCTTCGTTGACGCGCTTGTGCTCCGTGACGTCGATGCACACCGCCAGATACCCGGTCCAGAGCCCCTGATCGTCGCGCACGGCGGTAACCAGCATGTTCACCACCAGGGTGCTGCCGTCACTGCGCTGCAGGGTCCACTCCTGCGAAGGGTGATGACCGTCTTGCACGGCGTCGAGAAACATCAGCCGGGAAGCGCTGATCGGGTGCCCGCGGTCCTTGCTCAATACACTCGCGCGGGCCTCCAGCTCGGCCGGCTGATAAAGGTCCATGAGGCGCAGCCTGCCCAGTACCTCTTCCTGAGAATAACCCAGCATTTTCTGCGCACCGACGTTGAACGTCTTGATCAACCCATCCAGGTCGGTTGCAATGATCGCCACTTCGGTCGCGGCGTCCAGCACACTGCGCAATTGCCCGTGCGCCGCCCGTAACTGCTGCCCGCGCTGGCGCAACTCGCGGGTACGCTGCGCCACACGCTGCAGCGCTCGCTGACGCTGGCTGATCAGGCTGTAGAGCAACGCGCTGAGCATCAGGCTCAAAAGCCCGCCAAGCCAAAGCACCCGGCCCGGCATCATGGTCTGATTGCTCTGGCTGAAGATTTCCGTAGGGCGAACCTCGACCAGATAATCCCTGTCACCGAGGCTCAGCAGGCTGCTGGCATACAAATGATTGCGTACTGCTACGACCGGCGACTGGTAAACCTGCTCAGGCTTTGCCGGCGAACTGAGGTCAAGCATGGTGACCGCAAGATTGTCTTGCTCCGCTGTGCCGATGCTCATTAATTGCGTCAGGCTGATCACTGCAGTGACATAGCCTCTCAATTCGGAAGGCGACTGGCCGATGGAGAACACCGGCGCCACCAGCAAAATTCCGTACGTGTCTGACGGGTCAAGGGCCAACAGGCTGATACGAGGCGTTGCAACAATGCGCTTGAGCAAACGCGCACGCTCAAGGGCGACATGACGTACCGGCTCTGAGGCTATATCAAACCCCGACGGCGTCGGAACTTTGCTGAGTGTCTGGATGAATCGAACCGGAAAATACTCGTTGCGTACAGTGGCGGTTTTCAACGCACCGTTTTCATCCATTTCACGTATGGCGTATCCGGCTGAGCCCTCCTCACGCGCCTGCTGTTCAAAAGCGGCCCGCTCCGCCAGCGTCACTCTGGGGTTCCAGGCGTAGGCCTGGGTTCCAATCAGCAATGGCGCGACAAAGCCGTCGAATTCCGACTGCTCGACCTGATGGGAAAAAATAAAGAAGCGACACAGGGTGTCCAGCCGAGTGACCTGCCGGTCCAGACGCTCCTGAAGATGACTGAAGCGCTCCGCAGCAAGCATGTCGAAACGCTGGCGCAATTGACGCTGGTACAGCTCATTGTCGGCCAGCGCCAACATGATGGTAAGTGCTGCTCCGACCATCAATGCCAAAACGGCTATTGGCCACGCTGAGAGCTGGCCGTTGATGAAACTCAGAACTCTGAGCCTGAACCGTTTCGCTGTCATACACAGAAACTCATGACGCCAACATGCTGAAGCGTCAAGCTGGCTATGACTTCTGTTATAGCTATTCGCCAGTAATTTTCATAGGGAGCGATGAGCAAACCTGTACAAAACTGTTACAGGCAAGCTCATCACACACCGTATCAGGCACGCGCCATGATTTTCCAGGCGCGATGAATCTTGCCGTTGCGGGCAAAATCCTGGTCGATGGTTTGCGCGGTAATATCCTCGACCGCATAGCGCTGACTCAGATTTTCATCGAGCACGAACTTGCGGAAGTTGTTGGAGAAGTACAGCACGCCACCCGGAGCCAGACGCGCCATGGCCAGATCGATCAGCTCAACCTGATCACGCTGCACATCAAAAATGCCTTCCATGCGCTTGGAGTTGGAGAACGTCGGCGGATCGATGAAGATCAGGTCGTATTCGTCGCGATTGGCCTGCAGCCAGGCCATCACGTCGCCCTGCTCCAGACGATTCTTGTCGGAGAAACCGTTCAACGACAGGTTGCGCCGCGCCCAGTCCAGATAGGTCCGCGACAGGTCAACGCTGGTGGTGCTGCGCGCACCGCCCTTGGCGGCATGCACGCTGGCAGTCGCGGTGTAGGCAAACAGGTTCAGGAAGCGCTTGCCGGCCGCCTCGCGCTGAATACGCATGCGCATCGGACGATGGTCGAGAAACAGGCCGGTGTCGAGGTAGTCGGTCAGATTGACCAGCAACTTGACGCCGCCTTCACTGACTTCCAGAAACTGGCCCTGCGCGCTTTGACGCTCATATTGTTTGGTGCCGCTCTGACGCTCGCGACGTTTGATCACCACACGGTTCTTGTCGATGTTCAACGCCTGCGGAATCGCCGCCAGCGCATCGAACAGCCGGGCCGAAGCCTTTTCCGGATCGATGGACTTGGGCGCTGCGTATTCCTGAACGTGAACCCAGTCGTGATACAGGTCGATCGCCAGCGAGTATTCAGGCATGTCGGCGTCATACACGCGGTAGCAATCGATACCTTCGCGGCGCACCCATTTGCCCATCAGCTTGAGGTTCTTTTGCAGGCGATTGGCAAACATCTGCCCGCCTTCGCTCAGGCGCGCCTGTTCGACCACCACCGGTTCCGGCTTGATCGGGTTGCCGTTCTTGTTGAGCTTTCTTTCAACGACTTCAACTTCGACAGGGTTTTCGCGCTCGATCTGACGCTGCTCGGGTGTGCGACGCTCGCCCGTCACGAACTGGTCAGGCGTGACCTTGATCAGCAGCAATTTGCACGGCAAGGCACCGTTCCAGAACGAATACTGTTTGTGGCTGCGAATGCCCATGCGCTTGCCCAGGTCAGGCGCGCCGGTGAACACCGCAGCTTCCCAGTTAAGGCAGGCCTGACGCAGGCGCTCGCCCAGATTCTGGTAGAGATACAGCAGGCTGGCTTCATCACCCAGACGCTCGCCGTATGGAGGGTTGCAGATCACCAGACCTTTCTGGTTCTGGTCGGGACGCGGCTCGAAGGTCGCAACTTCGCCTTGATAGACCTTGATCCAGTCGCTCAGACCTGCACGTTCGATATTGTTGCGCCCAGGCTGGATCAGTCGCGGATCAGCCTCGTAACCGCGAATCCACGAAGGTGTTTTGGCCAACCCGGCTTCCGCGCGGGCCAGCGCTTCGTCGTGCAGCTTGCGCCACAGCGCCGGGACGTGGCCCAGCCAGGCCGAGAAGCCCCAGCGTTCACGCTTGATGTTCGGGGCGATGTCGGCGGCGATCATGCCTGCCTCGACCAGGAACGTACCGACACCGCACATCGGGTCAGCCAGCGCGCCGCCCTCGGCAGCGATGCGCGGCCAGCCAGCGCGGATCAGGATCGCGGCGGCAAGGTTCTCCTTCAGGGGCGCAGCACCTTGCTGCAGGCGATAGCCGCGCTGGTGCAGGCTGTGGCCAGAGAGGTCGAGAGACAGAATTGCCTCGCCGCGATCCAGGCGCAGGTGCACGCGCAGGTCAGGGTTGATCTTGTCCACTGACGGCCGCTCGCCATCCGGTGTACGCAGCTTGTCGACGATCGCATCCTTGACCTTCAGTGCACCGAAGTGGGTGTTATCGATGCCCGACCCGTGGCCACTGAACTCCACTGCGATGGTGCCATCGGACTCGAGATGATCATGCCACTCGACATCGAGCACGCCGTGATACAGGTCTTCGGCATCCTTCATCGGGAAGCGCTTGAGCACCAGCAGCACGCGGTTGGCTAGCCGCGACCAGAGGCACAGCCGGTAGGCGGTCTCCATGTCGGCCGAGCCGCGAATGGCCGATGTGTGCTCGCGGGTCTCTTGCAGACCCAGTGCCGTAGCTTCCTCGGCAAGCAGTCCTTCGAGGCCTTTGGGGCAAGTAAGGAAAAGTTCGTAGCGATCCGACATGTGTATTCCAGGGCCTGAGCCGTCTGCGGCGGGCAACGCATTGCCCTGCCAGATTTGAACAGGCGTCTTTCGTGGAGAACGCCTGCGTGGCACGTGATGTGTGCCGGTCCACCGCATGATCCTGTCATGTCATTGCGGCAGTTTTCGGGAGTATTAGAACAGATATCCGCCAGGACGATGTCGGCAATAAAAAGACGTAATTAAAAAGTCACGCTGGAAAAGTCACATTTCTACCGTGCCCATCGCGACCCTTCGTCGCTTAACCAGCCAAGGCATTAGGCCACCATACGAGACTGACAAGCGATCTCATCTGGCTCGCAAACCCCTGCGTCAAAAGGGCTGCGCCAAACAATCAGTGTTTGAACAGACCATTGCTTATTGCTCGACAGACCTGAATATGACGTGCTTATGACAAAACGATCATTCACACCGACCTGTGCTTTGGTTAGAAATCGTCTCAGGTCATCTCCGCAACGGTTATGACATCAAGGTCCGCGACGCCGGCAGCGGGCCCCAACGGCAGAAGATTCTGCCCGACCTCATCACGGGGTCTCAGGGATATTACAGTCAACAGACGAGGGCATTACCCTATGAGAAGACTTAAGCGTGATCCGTTGGAAAGAGCATTTTTACGCGGATATCAATACGGCGTTCATGGTAAATCCCGTGAGCTTTGCCCTTTTACTCTACCGTCAGTACGCCAGGCATGGATCAATGGCTGGCGCGAAGGACGCGGCGACAACTGGGACGGTATGACCGGCACTGCGGGCATCCACAGACTCAACGAACTTCACGCGGTCGGATGAGGCGATTCAAAGACTTTCAGGCCTCTGTCGGGCCACCCACATGATTGACTGATTCACACCTGTACCATGCACGCCCGACCCGGGCGGCGGGCCAACGCCCAGGGGCTCTCTCGAGGAGCCCCTTTTTTTGCCTTCGATTCAGCGTACGGCCGGTGGCATTGCCGCAATGGCGTCCACCGATTCGCGAATCAGCGCAGGGCCCTTGTAGATGAAACCGGAATAGATCTGCACCAGACTGGCACCTGCGGCTATCTTCTCGGCAGCATGCCGGCCTTCAGTGATGCCACCAGCGGCAATGATCGGCAGACGACCTGCCAGCTCACCGGCCAGCACCTTGACGATGTGCGTGCTTTTTTCCCGCACCGGCGCGCCCGACAGACCACCCGCTTCATCGCCATGCGGCAGCCCTTCCACACCCTGGCGGCTGAGCGTGGTGTTGGTGGCAATCACCGCATCCATGCCCGACTCGATCAGTGCAGAGGCCACCAGCACGGTTTCTTCATCGCTCATGTCCGGGGCAATCTTGATCGCCAACGGCACGCGTCTGCCGTGCTGCTGCGTCAGTTCCTGCTGGCGCAGGCTCAGGGCCTGGAGCAGTTGCTTGAGCGAGTCACCGAACTGCAGACTGCGCAGCCCCGGCGTGTTGGGTGAGCTGACGTTGACGGTGACGTAGCTGGCGTGGGCATAGACCTTGTCCAGGCAGATCAGGTAATCGTCCACCGCACGCTCGACCGGCGTGTCGAAGTTCTTGCCGATATTGATACCCAGAATGCCGCGATACTTTGCCGCCTGGACTCGGGACACCAGGTTATCGACGCCCAGATTGTTGAAGCCCATGCGATTGATGATCGCCTCGGCATGCGGCAGGCGGAAAATGCGCGGTTTGGGGTTGCCCGGCTGTGGACGTGGCGTCACAGTACCGATCTCGACGAAGCCGAAGCCCAGCTGCGTAAAGCCATCAATGGCTGCACCGTTTTTGTCCAGACCTGCTGCCAGCCCCACAGGGTTGGGAAATTCCAGCCCCATCACACTGACCGGCAACTTCGCCGGGGACTTGCTCAGCAGACCATTGAGGCCCAGCCGCCCGCCTGCACTGATCAGGTCCAGCGACAGGTCATGAGAGGTTTCCGGAGAAAGTTTGAACAGTAACTGGCGGGCCAGGTTATACATGGCGGGATGGGCTCGTGAGCAGCTGAATTCAGGGTGGCGATTATAGACGCGTGCAGGCCTGTCAGGCGAGGCGCGCGACAAACTTGTTGCTCACTCTTCCCCGGCGATGGCATATGCCTTGCTTGAAACCGCTATCGGCACTCACTCCAACGGCGGAGCGGTGCATGGACAACGGCGTCGCTTCGACACTTGCATTGCAATGGGTCGGACGACGCCTTTTTTCTGGACGGACCTTTGATGAAGCACGCGCGATGAACGAACGAACCGGTAATGCGCTGGACTGGGTGGCCGGTAGTGACGCCCCGGAAATGAACAGCCTGGACGTGGGCTTCATGGCATTGACCGACTGCGCCCCGCTGGTGGTTGCGGCCACTCAGGGTTTCGCCCAGCCATACGGCCTGAGCCTGAACCTCGAGCGTCAGACCTCCTGGGCCGGGCTGCGCGACAGGCTGGTCAGCGGGCAGTTGCAGGCGGCACACAGCCTGTATGGTCTGATCTATGCGGTGGAACTGGGCATCAGCGGTGGTCCGGCGACCGACATGGCCATCCTCATGGGACTCAACCAGAACGGCCAGTGCATCAACCTGTCCCGCGAGTTGCAGCAGGCGGGCGTGATCACTCCTGAAGCACTGGACAAACGCGCGCACCAAAGCGGATCAAGGCTGACCTTCGCGCAGACCTTCCCCACCGGCAACCACGCCATGTGGCTCTACTACTGGCTGGCCAGCCAAGGCATCCATCCACTCGATGATGTGACCAGTGTCGTGGTGCCACCCACGCAAATGGCGCAACACCTGCAGGCTGGGCGCATCGACGGTTTCTGCGTCGGCGAACCCTGGGGCGCCAGCGCCGTTCAGCAGCAACTGGGCTTCACCATGGCGACCAGCCAGTCGATCTGGCCGGATCACCCGGGCAAGGTGCTGGGCTGTACCCGTGAGTTCGTCGAGCAGAACCCCAACACCGCCAGAGCGCTGATCATGGCCGTACTGGAAGCGAGCCGCTTCATCGAGGAAAGCGACCATAACCGGCGCAGTACCGCACAACTGCTCAGCGGTGCGGATTATCTGGATACCTCGCCGGACTGCATCGAGCCGCGCCTGCTTGGCCACTACAGCGACGGCCTCGGCAATCACTGGCAGGACCCACATGCAGTCAGTTTCCATGATCAGGGGCAGGTCAATTATCCGTGGCTGTCCGACGGTATGTGGTTCATGACTCAGTTCCGGCGCTGGGGCCTGTTGCGTGAAGACCCGGATTACCTGGCTGTCGCCAGCCGTGTCCAGCAACTGGACCTGTATCGCCAGGCAGCAGATGCGCTGGGCATCGACGCACCCACTGCAACCCTGCGCAGCAGTCAGTTAATCGATGGCAGGATCTGGGACGGCAGCGACCCCGCAGGCTACGCGCGTAGCTTCAAGCTCCACTCGCTGGCCGACAACGCGCCCGCTGTGGCCAGTCGTTGACGGAGAACGTGACCATGCTGCGTATCCTGCTTATCAATGACACGGCCAGAAAAGTCGGTCGCCTCAAATCGGCATTGATAGAGGCCGGTTTTGAAGTAATCGACGAATCCGGACTGATCATCGACTTGCCCGCCCGCGTTGAAGCGGTGCGCCCGGACGTCATCCTGATCGACACCGAATCGCCAGGACGCGATGTAATGGAGCAAGTGGTGCTGGTCAGCCGTGACCAGCCGCGGCCCATCGTGATGTTCACCGACGAGCACGATCCGGGCGTGATGCGCCAGGCAATCAAGTCCGGGGTCAGTGCGTATATCGTCGAGGGTATCCAGGCCCAACGGTTGCAACCGATTCTGGACGTGGCGATGGCCCGTTTCGAGAGCGATCAGGCACTGCGTGCGCAACTGCATGCCCGCGATCAGCAACTGGCCGAACGCAAGCGCATCGAGCTGGCCAAGGGGCTGCTGATGAAAATGAAGGATTGCAACGAGGAAGACGCGTACACCCTGATGCGGCGTCAGGCGATGAGTCGCCAGCAAAAGCTGATTCAGGTGGCCGAGCAAATTATCGCGATGAGCGAGTTGCTGGGGTAAACGAGCGAAGAACGCCTGCTCGCACAGGCGTTCTTCCGCTACCAGGTTAATGGGTGCAGTCGGTCAGCTCAGCACCACGTTCTTCATCGCGGGGATGTAGCCGTAGTCATACACTTCCTGCACAAACGAGCGATCGCCCTCCAGTAGAATCCTCACCGTCGGTGCCTCGGTACCGCCAATGCGGTAATCCTCGCCAGAGGTGGGTACGCTGTCGATGAACGAGGTCACCAGACCGTTCGGCATCACACAGTGCGAGTAAGTCTGAAATGGCTGTGCAGGCGGATTGCCCAACACCAGGCCGGAAGCGTTCATCGGCCGGTAAGGCCCGAACAAATGCTCGCCGACAAACCCGTAAACACCATCCGGACCCGTAACACCATCGGCATAAGTAAACTTGTGGCTGATGGTGAACAAGTAATACTTGCCGTCCTGAAAGACATAATGCGGGCGTTCAGTCTGATCATTGACACCTACTGCGGTGACCAGCGGCGGAAGTATTTCCCACTCATCACCACTGAGGTCTTTCGCAACGGCCAGTCCGATACAGCCGACTTGAAATCTGGCACCGCCTATTTCCTCATGACCTAGGGAATCTCCGAACAAGTCCCGGTTATGCGAAAATCGCCTGACCACCTGATCCGAGCCTCCCATGAGCCAGATGAGCTTTTCCGATTTCGAATATGCCAGCAAGCGCAAGCAGACACGCCGCGAACGCTTCCTCGCCGAGATGGATCAGGTCGTCCCCTGGACAGGTCTGCTGGGCCTGATCGAACCGTTCTACCCCAAGGCCGGCGGTGGCAGAAAACCTTATCCGCTGGAAACCATGCTGCGCATTCACCTGCTGCAGAACTGGTTCTCCCTGAGTGATCCGGCCATGGAAGAAGCGCTCTACGAAATCACCCCCATGCGCCAGTTTGCACGCCTGACGTTGAGTGCGCCGATACCGGAAGACACCACGATCATGAACTTCCGGCACCTGCTGGAGAAACATCAACTGGCTCCTGCAATCCTCGCGGTCATCAACGGTTATTTGCAGGAAAAAGGCCTGTCGCTGCGCCAGGGCACCATCGTCGATGCCACCATTATTCATGCCCCAAGCTCGACCAAGAACAAAGACGGCGAGCGTGATCCCGAGATGCATCAGACAAAGAAGGGTAACCAGTATTTCTTCGGTATGAAGGCCCACATCGGCGCTGACGTTGAGTCTGGACTGGTTCATCACGTCCATGGCACTGCGGCCAATGTGGCCGATGTCACTCAAGTCGCCGAACTGCTCCACGGGGAAGAAAACGCGGTCTATGCGGACGCTGGCTACACCGGTGTCGAGAAGCGTGAAGAGCACGAAAATCGTAACGTGATCTGGCAAATCGCGGCGCGGCGCAGCACGTATTCCAAGCTGAACAAACGCAGCCTGTTGTACAAAGCCAAGCGCAAGATCGAGTACTGCAAAGCGCAGACACGCGCCAAGGTCGAGCATCCGTTTCGGGTCATCAAGCGCCAGTTTGGTTACGTGAAAGTACGCTTTCGTGGGCTGATGAAAAACACGGCCCAACTGACCACGCTGTTCGCCCTGTCGAACCTGTGGATGGCTCGAAAGCGACTAATGGGTTTGGGTGAGTTGCGCGCTTAACACGGAAAACCGAGCGAAAAACGCGCTCGACTCACACTGCATCAGACCGTTTTCAGAAAAATAGCGCTATGTGCCTGGCAAATTACGGCTTGCCACCGCTGCGCGGCAAGTTGATCGGAGCATCCCTAGCGGAACAGGACCAAGTTCTGCGGCGCCTACTGTATGCGTGCCGCGTTCGCCGGCGACATTGCCTTCAAAAACCATGTACAACTTGCCATCATTGGGATCAATAAACGGACTGGGGTCGCGAAAGTTCCAGGTCGAGTTCTGCGCTTCGGTTTGGTAATATTTGCCGTCGGCCTCGAACAGTGTTTTCACCTCCGTAAAGTCTTTCAATTCCACGCCCTTGTCGGACGTCACAATACGGCCACGTACTTTGGCAATTGCCGCACCCGGCGTTACACAGGTGTAGTACAGGTCGATATCGCCTTTATCATTCAACAGTACGGGTGTGCCCGCCCACTCCCGGGTGGTTGGCGACACACCTTCGGCCATTACCCGGCCACCAAAGATCCAGTCCTTTCCGGTGCGCGAGTACCAGTAGCACATGCGTGCCCGGCCATGACGATCTTCCCAGTCACGCTTGATGTCATAGCGGCCATTGGCACCGACATACTGCGGATCGTCGGGGTGGCGGTCAGCCGTCAGCGTGACGATCACCGACCAGCCGTTGACTGAAACCACGGTGCCGTCAAGCTCGCGCAACGGCATGGTGTCCCAGATGAATACGGTATCACTCATGACCGGAAAATCCGGGCTTACCAGAGGCTGCGTGGTAGTCGGATCATTTTCATTGACCTTCAGCGCATCAGCTCTGGACCAGATGGTGGGTGCGTAATTGATGTTACTCATGATGATGTCCTTTATTGGCGCCTGCAATGAAGCGCGAAGAGGAAGACAGCCCGGTCGGCGCGGCTGTATTGCCGGGAGGTACCCGGGATCGGTGTTTCAAGCCCTTGAGGGCAACTGAAAACCGGAAAAAGAGCGAGTAGACGATTACTTTTTAAAAAGTAAACATTTATCGAATATTGACAGGCAATTTGCAATTACAGATCGCCGCAGTGAAGAGTAAATTCATTTCCTGATGGATGAGCCGTGTTAATCACGGTGCAATGAATGCTGTCAGAGATACCGGGCAATGTAAATTAAATATTGAGACTGGTGTTATCGTACAACCTCAATAAACAGAATATTAATGAATATTAACACTTATTGATCAGCGCTATTAAAACCGTCATACAGGCACGTCAAAACAGCATCACAATGACAGTACTTAACACCAAAACCAATGGCACATGAAATAATAATACCGCCATTGAACTTTAATAAACTCTTCAATGGCCATGCGTGATCTTGCCCTTTCAGGCTGCAGACTGTCGCTCGCGGCGCGCCCTGTTTTACAGCGCTTTGCTGGCGAGCGCCCGCTTCAAGGTCACTGACCGGCCCTCGCCTGCTTCCCGGGAATCACCCAAACCCGCTCGCAGCTTGCGGCTAATCGCTTGCAACGCCATTGGCCCATCTCTTGCTTTAGCAATCGCACGGTAGCCAACGGCGGCTATCACCTTTTTACGACAAAGACGTCGCTCATCTCTTTCCGCTCACTTGGACAGAGAGGCGACGTTTTTTGCGTTTTGGCCCCGGCGACGGGGCCGGTGGAGTCGCCGTCATTCGGAACACTCCACCACAGCGTCTGGAAAACCCGTGTCGCGGTCATGGCCCGACTGACTAACTAGCAGATGATGAGGTGTACACATGGATACAAGCTTCTGGAAGGCAGGCCATAAACCGACCCTGTTTGCGGCGTTTCTCTATTTCGACCTGAGTTTCATGGTCTGGTATCTGCTTGGCCCGCTGGCGGTGCAGATTGCCACTGACCTGCACCTGACCACTCAGCAACGTGGCCTGATGGTCGCCACGCCGATTCTGGCGGGTGCCGTGCTGCGCTTTTTCATGGGCCTGCTGGCGGACCAGCTGTCGCCCAAGACCGCTGGCATCATTGGCCAGGTGATTGTCATCGGCGCACTGCTGGCGGCCTGGCAACTGGGCATTCACACCTACGGCCAGGTACTGCTGCTGGGCCTGTTCCTGGGTATGGCCGGTGCTTCATTCGCCGTCGCGCTGCCCCTGGCGTCGCAGTGGTATCCACCGCAGCACCAGGGCAAGGCGATGGGCATAGCCGGTGCGGGCAACTCGGGCACCGTACTGGCAGCATTGATCGCGCCGGTACTGGCCGCCAGTTTCGGCTGGGGCAACGTATTCGGCCTGGCGCTGATCCCGCTGGTTCTGACCCTGATCGCTTTCACGCTTATGGCGCGCAACGCCCCGGAGCGCAGCAAGCCCAAATCCATGGCGGATTACCTAAAGGCGCTGGGTGATCGTGACAGCTGGTGGTTCATGTTTTTCTACAGCGTGACGTTCGGCGGCTTCATCGGCCTGGCCAGCGCCCTGCCCGGCTATTTCAACGACCAATATGGCTTGAGCCCGATTACTGCCGGTTACTACACCGCTGCCTGTGTCTTCGGCGGCAGCCTGATGCGCCCGCTCGGTGGCGCGCTGGCTGACCGCTTTGGCGGGATTCGCACATTGACCGTGATGTACGCCGTTGCGGCCATCGGTATCGCGGCGGTGGGTTTCAACCTGCCAAGTTCGTGGGCAGCACTGGCTCTGTTCGTTGCCGCGATGCTGGGCCTGGGTGCCGGTAATGGCGCAGTCTTTCAGCTGGTTCCGCAGCGTTTCCGCAAGGAAATCGGGGTCATGACCGGCCTGATCGGCATGGCGGGCGGCATCGGTGGCTTCCTGCTGGCAGCGGGTCTGGGCACCATCAAACAGAACACTGGCGATTACCAGTTGGGCCTGTGGCTGTTCGCAGGCCTGGCAGTGCTGGCCTGGTTCGGTCTGCTGAACGTCAAGCGTCGCTGGAGAACCACCTGGGGTTCGGCGGCTGTGACCGCGGCGCGAGTCTGAACCGCCGATGACGCTGCAACTGCAGTTCGCTCAATTCAGCGCCAGCGGTCCGCGCGCGGAAAATCAGGATGCTCTGCGCCTGGTGACTCCGGCCCCGACACTGGCCGCAAGCAAGGGCTATCTGTTCGCCCTTGCCGACGGCGTCAGCCAGTGTGCTGATGGCGCACTGGCTGCGCAGTCCACGCTACAGGCGCTGGCGCTCGACTATTACGCCACGCCGGAAACCTGGGGCGTGGCCCAGTCTCTCGACCGCCTGCTGCTGGCGCAGAATCGCTGGCTGCTGGCCAACGGTTTGCTGACCACCCTCAGCGCTCTGGTGCTGCGCGGACGACGCTTCACCCTGGCCCACGTCGGCGACTGCCGGGCTTATCGCTGGCAGGCCGGTACGCTAAAGCGCATCAGTGAAGACCACGTCTGGGAACAGGCCGACATGCAGCATGTGCTCAAGCGCGCGCTGGGCCTGGACCAGTACGTGGTCATGGACTATCTGGACGGCGAGCTGTGTGAAGGTGAACGACTGTTGCTGGTCAGCGACGGTGTCTGGGCGACCCTTGGTGATGCCAGCATCCGCTCGATTCTGACCGAGCAGGACAACCTCGACTCGGCGGTGAAAACCCTGGTCAGCGCGGCGCATCTGGCAGGCAGCCAGGACAATGCCAGCGCCCTGCTGATTCAGGTCGATAGCCTGGGCGAGGACGATCTGGGTGACACACTGCTGCAATTGCAGCAATGGCCACTGCCACCCGCGCTCAAGGCGGGCCAGGGCTTCGAAGGCTGGACGGTTGGCGGCATCGTGGCGCAGTCGCGCCAGTCCATCCTTTATCGGGTGACCGATACCCACGGCCAACCGTGGCTGCTCAAGACCCTGCCGGCCAGCCGGCATGACGAGTCGGGTGCAGGCCAAGGGTTATTGCTTGAAGAGTGGTTTTTACGCCGGGTTGCCGGGCGCTTCTTTCCCGAGGTCCATCCGCTGGCAGACCGCCAGCACCTGTATTACGTGATGCGCGAGTATTGCGGAAATACACTGGCCGAGGTTTTCACGCGCAACGGGCCGCTGCCGCTGGCTCAATGGCAGGACCTCGCGACCCGACTGTTACGCGCTGCGGGCCTGCTGCATCGGCGCAACATCATTCATCGCGATATCAAACCGGAAAACCTGCTGCTGGCAGATGATGGCGAACTGCGCCTGCTGGATTTCGGCCTGGCTTACTGCCCGGGATTGTCAACTGGCAACGCTGACGACTTGCCCGGCACCCCGAGCTACATCGCCCCGGAAGCCTTCAACGGCGCTGAGCCGCATCCGCAGCAAGATCTGTATGCGGCAGGCGTCACGCTGTACTACCTGCTGACAGGCCACTACCCGTATGGCGAGATCGAAGCCTTTCAGCATCGCCGCTTCGGCACGCCAATCGCCGCCAGCCGTTATCGACCGGATCTGCCGCAATGGCTGAGCCAGAGTCTGGACAAGGCACTGCAAGCCGACCCGCACCAGCGTTACGAAACCGCCGAGCAGTGGTTGCTGGAAATGGATCAGGCCGAGCATCGCCCGGTGGTAGCAAAACCGCGCCCGTTGCTGGAACGCGAACCGCTCAAAGTCTGGCAAACGCTGGCACTGATCTCGATGCTGCTCAATCTTCTGCTGGCGATCTGGCTCATGAGCCATCACTGAACCAGACCGCCCTGCTTCTGTGCAGCACGCCTCAACGCAGTGCAGAAATAGCCTGAGGCATCGACCGAAATCCCCTTTACGCAAGTGAATGCGAGTTGGCACAGGCGCTGCATGATCTTGTGCAGATCATACATAACGCGTAGCCCTCAACGATGAAGGCTGCGCCTCCCGATAGAACGGGACCGGACAAAGGCGTCCCCGTCAGGCAACTGGCGGGACGCCTTTTTTTGTTTGCGCGAAACGTGTCGAGCACGCGCTGCAGTGACTCGGAGGCAAGATGAAAAAACTCAAACTGGTGATGATAGGCAACGGCATGGCCGGCGTGCGCACACTCGAAGAGTTGCTGAAACTGAGCGAAGACCTGTATGACATCACGGTCTTCGGTGCCGAGCCACACCCCAACTACAACCGCATCATGCTGTCCCCAGTGCTGGCAGGCGAACAGAATTTCGAAGACATCGTGCTCAACGATCTGGCCTGGTACGAAAGCAACAGTATCCAGTTGTTGCTGAACCGTCGCGTGGTGAAGATCGACCGCATCAAACGCGTGGTAATCGCCGATGACGGCACCCAGGCCTCTTACGATCGCCTGCTGATCGCCACCGGCTCACGACCCTTTATTCTGCCGGTTCCCGGCAATACGCTGGAAGGCGTCATCGGCTACCGCGACATCGGCCACACCCGTCAGATGATCGATACCGCCGTCACACACAAACGCGCAGTGATCATCGGCGGCGGCCTGCTCGGGCTCGAAGCTGCCAACGGCCTGAGCCTGCGCGGCATGCAGGTCACTGTGATTCACAACGGCCAGACGCTGCTGGAGCGCCAACTGGACAAAACCAGCGGGCTGATGCTGCAAGCCGCGCTGGAAAAGCGCGGCCTGGGTTTTCGCCTCAACGAACAGACCGAAGCCTTGCTCGGCGATGATCTGGGCCGCGTACGCGCGGTGCAATTCAAAAGCGGCGAGGTGATCGACACCGATCTGGTGGTCATGGCCGCAGGCATACGCCCCAACACCGAATTGGCCGAACAGGCTGGTCTGCCCTGCAACCGGGGCATTCTGGTCAACGATACCTTGCAGACCTACGACCCGCGCATCTATGCGATTGGCGAATGCGTCAGCCATCGCGGCATCGCTTACGGGCTGGTGGCACCGCTGTTCGAGCAGGCCCGGGTGTGTGCCAATCACCTTGCCCAGTTGGGCTTTGCCCGTTATCCGGGGTCAGTGACCTCGACCAAGCTGAAAGTCACCGGCATCGACCTGTTTTCCGCCGGAGACTTTCTGGGTGCTGAAGGCACTGAAAGCATCACCCTCTCGGACCCCATCGGCGGCGTCTACAAAAAGCTGGTGATCAAGAACGACGTACTGGTCGGCGCCTGCCTTTATGGCGACACCGCGGACGGAAGCTGGTACTTGCAGCAGATACGTGATGGCCAGGGCATTGATGCCATACGCAATCACCTGATGTTCGGCAAACCCGCCGCGCCAGAGGCCGCCTGCGCATGACCAGCCTCGCCATTCAGACCACTCGGGTGACCGCGTCCACCTGCTGCTATTGCGGCGTTGGCTGCGGCGTGCTGATCGAGCATGACGGGCAGAATATCCTCGGCGTCAGCGGCGACCCGAAGCACCCGGCCAACTTCGGCAAGTTGTGCAGCAAAGGTTCAAGCCTGCACCTGACCGGGGACATCGAAGCGCGCGCACTGTATCCGGAACTACGCCTGAGCAAAGGCCTGGCACGCAGCGTCACCGATTGGGACACCGCGCTGGAGCACGCGACCAACGTCTTCGCCGACAGCATCCGCGAGCACGGCCCCGACAGCGTCGCATTCTATATTTCCGGCCAGTTGCTGACCGAGGACTATTACGCGTTCAACAAGCTGGCCCGTGCACTGGTCGGCACCAACAATATCGACAGCAACTCACGGCTGTGCATGTCTTCGGCCGTGGCCGGCTACAAGCGCAGCCTGGGCGCCGACGCACCGCCTTGCAGCTATGAAGATATCGAACTGAGCGATTGCGTGATGATCGTCGGCAGCAACATGGCCTACGCGCACCCGATTCTGTTTCGTCGCCTGGAAGAAGCAAAAAGCCGTCGCCCGCAGATGAAACTCATCGTCATCGACCCACGGCGCACCGATACCTGCGAACTGGCGGACCTGCACCTGGCGATTCAGCCTGGCACCGACGTTGCGCTGTTTCACGGCATCCTCCATGTGCTGATCAGTGAAAGCCTGATTGATCCCGAGTTCATTGCCGCACACACACAGGGCTATGAGGCGCTGTCAGCGCTGGTACGAGATTACCCGCCTGAACGCGTAGCAAACCTCTGCGGCATTACCCAGGAACAGCTATACACCTGCGCCAGTTGGGTGGGTGAAGCTCCGGGCTTTCTGTCGCTGTGGTGCATGGGGCTGAATCAATCCACTGCGGGAAGTGCAAAAAACAGCGCACTGATCAACCTGCACCTGGCCACCGGGCAGATCGGCCGACCCGGTGCAGGCCCCTTTTCGCTCACCGGCCAACCCAACGCCATGGGCGGACGTGAAACGGGCAGCCTGTCCAACCTGCTGCCCGGCCATCGCGACGCAGCCAATCCCGAACACCGTGCGCAGGTTGCGCACTACTGGGGCGTCGACAGCCTGCCCGCCAAGCCCGGTTTGTCCGCCATCGAACTGTTCGAACAACTGCAGAACGGTACGATCAAGGCATTGTGGATTGCCTGTACCAACCCGGCACAATCACTGCCCGATCAGAACAAAATCCGACAGGCGCTGGAAACCTGCCCGTTCGTGGTACTTCAGGAGGCTTTCAAGACCACCGAAACAGCGCGCTATGCCGACCTGTTGCTGCCTGCCGCAAGCTGGGGCGAGAAAGAAGGCACGGTGACCAACTCGGAGCGGCGCATTTCCAATGTCCGCAACGCCATTGCGCCCCCCGGCGAAGCGCGCTCCGACTGGGCAATTACTGTGGACTTCGCCCAGCGTCTGCAAAAGCGCCTGCAACCCGATGCACCTGCGCTGTTCGATTTCCACACACCCAAGGCCTTGTTCGATGAATTCAAAGGCCTGACGGACGGGCGGGATCTGGACATGTCCGGGATCGACCGCGAGCTCATCGACCTCCATGGCCCACAGCAATGGCCCTTCCCTCGCGGTGCCAGCGTGGGCACGCCACGCCTGTATACCGATGGTATTTTCCCCACTGACTCGGGCCGTGCGCAGTTTTTATCCGAGCCTTACATCGCCGCCAAAGAGCTGCGCGATGCTGACTACCCGCTGACACTCAACACCGGCAGGCTGCGCGATCAATGGCATGGCATGAGCCGCACCGGCACCGCTGCGCGGCTGTTCGGGCATGTCAGCGAAGCGCTGTTGAGCCTCAACCCTCAAGACATGCAACGTTATGACCTGCAACCTGGCGATCTGGTCAAGCTGATCAGCCGACGCGGCGAGCTGTTGTTGCCCGTCGGCGGCGATGACAGTGTTGCCTGCGGTCAGGCCTTCTTGCCGATGCACTGGGGCGACCGGTTTCTCAAGGGCGGCGTAAACGCTCTGACTCAGCCAGCCTTCGACCCGATCTCGAAACAACCGGAACTCAAGCATTCCGGGGTCAAAATCGAAAAAGCTCATCTGCCCTGGCAGTTTTTCGCGCTTATTGAAGGCAATGTGCAGCAGCAAATGGAAAGGCTGCGTCCCCTGTGCGACGTGTTTACCTACCTGAGCATGGGCCTTACCGGACGCGAACGTCCTGCATTGATCATACGCGCCGCCAGCGCCGAAGCGCCTGATCCGATGCTGCTGCAGCACATTGACCAGGTACTCGGCCTCGATGAAGGGCCAGTCATGGCTTATGACGACCCCAAGCGCTCAATTGGCAAGCGGGTGCGTATCGACAACGACCGAATTACTGCCATCCGCCTGGCCGGTGAAACGCTTGCCCGACACTGGCTCCAGGCGCTATGGCTGGAAGAGCGCTTTGATGCTTCGCTGCGGCGCTGGCTGCTGGCCCCGCTCAGTAGCGAGCCTGGCAAAGACTCGACGCAGGCCTTCGACAAGACCTTGTGCAACTGCATGAACGTCAGCCAGAGCGCAGTAAAGGAAGGTATCGAGCGCGGCCTGGACCTGAATCAACTCAAGACACAACTGGGTTGCGGGACCCAATGCGGTTCCTGCGTGCCTGAAATAAAAAGACTGATCAACACCATGGCGGTTACCCAATGAGGAGTGCAGCATGAGCGCAAAAGTATGGCTGGTGGGCGCCGGTCCCGGTGACCCGGAACTACTGACCCTCAAGGCAGTGCGTGCCTTGCACGAAGCCGACGTGGTGCTGATAGATGATCTGGTCAATACCGCAGTGCTTGAGCACTGCCCGAATGCGCGAGTGATCGCGGTCGGCAAACGCGGCGGTTGCCGTTCAACGCCACAAGCGTTCATCCATCGCCTGATGCTGCGCTATGTACGTCAGGGCAAATGCGTTGTGCGCCTCAAGGGCGGCGATCCGTGCATCTTTGGCCGTGGCGGTGAAGAGGCGCAGTGGTTGCAGGAACGCGGCGTCGCGGTGGAACTGGGCAGCCTGCGGCTGCAAATTGTGGGATTTTGAAATCGGTTATCATAGCCGAAATCGAGTCGATCCCTCCTCAGCACAGGCTTACACATGGCGTCAGAGACCAAAAAACGTAAACGGGCGAGCCGGGCAAAAGCCAAGGCAAAGCAGACCCGTCTCCAACGCGCCGGGCATACTACCTTCGTGCCCGATACCGACTTTTCCTTCGATATCGATCCTTTCGGTGATGTCGATCTTTGTAGTTGCTGCCAGACAACGTATCTGAACGACATGTTTCCCGACGCTTCTTGCGTAAGCGTTTAGATGAGAGAAGGGCCAGGCGGATTCGCCATCACCGCCGTCATTCACCACGATGAGGAGCCGCCCTGCTGACGTGGCCTCTGCACCGCCTGCTTACAAACCTCGACCGCTCAAAAACCTCTTCACGGCCAACGGCTGCTGGGCAGATTTGCTGGAAGCCGGCGGTCTGCGCCAAATCGAAGTGGAGTCGATCAGCAAAATGCTCGCCTGCGGCACCTCGATACTGGGCGTCAAACACTACACCTGTGCCAATGAGCATTGCCCGCACGTCAAATACCTGTGCAACACCTGCCATTGCCGGGCCTGTCCTTCCTGCGGCAAAAAGGCCACCGACCAGTGGATCGCCGTGCAAAACAACCGTCTGCCCGACTGCCCCTGGCAGCATCTGGTGTTCACGCTGCCCGACACGCTGTGGTCCCTGTTCTTCTACAACCGCTGGCTGCTCGATGCGCTGTTTCGTCTGGCGGCCGATAACCTGATCTACACCGCCAAGCGGCGCGGTTTGCGCGTCGGGATTTTCGGTGCGCTGCACACCTATGGCCGGCGGCTCAACTGGCATCCCCACGTCCACCTGTCGGTGACCGCGGGCGGCCTGGATGAGCAGGGCGTCTGGAAAAATCTGTCGTTCCACAAAGAGGCCCTGCGGCGGCGCTGGATGTGGCTGGTGCGCGATTACCTGCTGGGACAGCCGCTTTCGCAATTGACGATGCCGCCGCAGCTGGCCCACATCCACTGTGAAAGCGACTGGCGCCGTCTGATACTGACCGCTGGTGGCCAGCACTGGCACATCCACTTGTCGAAGAAGACGAAAAACGGCCGAAAGACCGTCAATTACCTGGGCCGCTACCTGAAAAAACCGCCCATCTCGGGCAGCCGATTGGCCCATTACACCAACAGCGCGACCTTGAGTTTTACCTACCTGGATCACCGCACCAAGACCTATCAGCAGGAAACGCTGAGCCAGACCGACATGCTGCGCCGGGTGGTGCAGCACATCCCGGAGAAGCACTTTCGGATGATCCGGTATTTTGGATTTCTGGCCAACCGCGTCTGTGGCCGACAGCTACCCCGGGTGTATGAGGCGCTACGCATGGAAAGGCGTGGCAAAGCGCCAAAACTGTATTTTGCGCAGATGAGTAAAGCGTTCTTGCATCGGGATCCGTTCAGCTGCGTGCTGTGCGGAGCGCGGATGGTGTACACCGCAGCCATCGCCGGCCTGACCGTGCAGGGCCTGGTCAACAATGCCCACAGCATCGCGCAATTGAGGTACGTGCCGGCCTGATACGGGAGAGGTGCGTCCAAAATCTGGAAAAGGTAAAGAAAAGTCGCTTTCAATCCATTTTTCGGCGTGGGTGATGGGTAAAAAAAGCTTTTTGCCGCCATCGACGCCACGTTGGCATCACGCCGAGGGGACCTTTTTTGGCGGATTACCTTGTATAGGAATTATTGAAATTCCTATACATTGTAAATTCCTATACATGAACTGGTCAACGGGATCACGGCGGGGCTCGCCGGCGCAACACAATGCGGCATTTCGCTGACCCTGCGCGGCATAAGCCGTGGCGTGACATTGGTCACTGCCCATACCCAGGACGACAGCAGCCTCAACTGGCAGGCCCTTGCACAAGGCGGAACTACTCTGGTGGTTTACATGGGCGTGGCAAAGCTGGCGGAAATTCGCGAGAGCCTGCAGGCTGGCGGAATGAGTGGCGAAATGCCGGTGGCGATGATCGAGAATGCTTCGCTGCCCTGGCAGCGCGAGTGCCGCAGCACGTTGAACGCAATGCAGCGCGACGCCAGCGCTTTCGAGCTGAAGAGCCCTGCCATTCTGGTGATCGGCGCGGTTGCTGCGTGCAGCAATGAGCTGCTGAATGAAACGCTGATTGATCACGCACAGCTGAGTGCTGGCTGACCGTGCCTCCTGAGTAGCGTCTGCCTGCGCAAATCGCAGGCAAAGAAAAGCCCGGCCTGAGCCGGGCTTTTCAGTACAAGCGGCTAATTACTTAGCTTGAGCTTCTACTTCTGCTTCTACGCGACGGTTAACTGCGCGGCCAGCTTCAGTTGCGTTGTCAGCAACTGGGCGGGATTCGCCGTAACCAACCGAGTTTACGCGGCTAGCGCCAACACCGTACTGGTTAACCAGAACCTGTTTAACGGCGTTTGCACGACGCTCGGACAGTTTTTGGTTGTAAGCGTCAGGACCGACGGAGTCAGTGTGACCTTCAACAGTGGTGGTGGTCTGTGGGTACTGCTGCATGAAGTCAGCGAGGTTCTTGATGTCGCCGTAGCTGTTAGGCTTGACTACGGATTTGTCGAAATCGAACTTCACGTCCAGCTCAACACGAACGACTTCGGCAACTGCTGGGCAGCCATCAGCGTCAACGGTAACGTTGGCTGGGGTGTCCGGGCACTTGTCGACGTTGTCGCACACGCCGTCGTTGTCGCTGTCGGAGCACACTTCAGCTACTGGAGCTGGTGCTGCTTCGACTTTCTTGCTGCCGCCGCCGAAGTTTACGCCGATACCGACGCTAGGCGCCCACTCAGTGTTGCCCTGGTCGATGTTGTACTGAGCTTCAACGCCTGCACGGGCATAGAAGTTGTCAGTGAAGTACAGCTTGGCGCCGCCGCCGATGTTGGCGAAGGTAGAACCGTCACGGCCGTTGCGAGCGTCTTGACCGATGCTTTGGTCAGAGAAACCGGCAGACAGGTAAGGACGCAGCATGTCGCCTGGGTTGTTGAAGTGGTACAGAGCGTCCAGAGCGGTGTTGGCGCCCTTGATGTTCTTGCCACTGTCGCTACGGACGTTGTGGACTTCGTCGTAGCCCAGACGCAGTTCAACATCGTCAGTCAGGAAGTAGCCAACGGAGCCGCCGAACAGGTTGCCGTCGTTTTTGAAGTTACGATCGCTGTCGTAGTATTCTTTCTTGGCGAAGCCTTCGATTTCGACCGCGCCTTGGCCTTGGGCCAGAGCGCCGAACGAAGTTGCGGCAACAATAGTGCCAATGGCCAAGCCCAAGGTGTTTTTCAGTTTCATCCGTTAAATCCCCATCTGATGATTATTAAGCAGTCCCACACAGGGGGACAACTCAGCGGCAAGTCTACCAGACCTTGCCAGTTTGTTAGAGATATTTGCACCGTATTAAGTTTCGGCGATTCCCGCAAATTTCTCTCGTAATTTATCTAAAGCCCGCTTGTAACGCATTTTCGTTGCGCTCAAGCCCATGTGCATGATGTCAGCAATCTCCTGAAATTCAAGTTCTGCAACAAAACGCAGGACCAGAATCTCCCGATCGATCGGGTTCACATACACAAGCCAGCGATCAAGTCCGCCCCGCTCTTCAGGTTTGGGCGTCTTTTCTTCCGACGCTTCCTCAAGTGGATCCAGACTCAAAGCGTCCATCAAGCGACGCTTACGCCGTTCCTTTCTGTACTGCGTGATGCATTCATTGTAGGTGATGCTGTAAAGCCAGGTCTTAAATTTAGATTTACCTTCAAAATTTTTCAACCCATACAACACCTTAAGCATCACCTCCTGACAGACATCGTCAGCATCGCGATCGTTCCCTAAATAACGTGCGCAGACGTTAAAAAGTGTTCTCTGGTAACGACGCATCAATTCTTCATAAGCCCGCGTCACATTGAACAGCTCAACATGGGCGCGCGCGACCAGCTCCTCATCAGAGAGCTCGCGGGGATCGTAGCGCGTCGAAAACGGTTGAGGTTTATTCAAAACAAATCTTGCCGACAGTCAGGTCAGTGTCCGCCACGGCCTGTATCGGCAACCTGGCGGCATACATTAGCAGGTTAGCCGCTTAACGGCTGCTTACTCTCTGCTCGAGAAGGATGCGGTTGGAAAACGACACCAGCTCCCCCTCGTCTGTCAGCAACGTTGTCTTGACCGTACCGATTTCCTCGATCTGACCTTCCGTATCGCCCACCCGCACCTGCTGGCCCACCTGAAACAGCTCACGAACATAAATTCCGGCGATGATCTGCCCTGCAATCTCCCGACTGCCGAGGCCCAGGGCAAGCGCCACTGTCAGACCAACGGTAATCAAGGCAATCACAATAACGTGGTTCAGCAGGTCGGTCTTCACCTCAAGCTGGCTGATCGCAACCGAAATACTGATGATGATGACCAGGCCTTGAGCAATTCGTCCCAGGCCGGCGGAGTAGTCGATACCTACGCCTTCGGCTGCGCCGCGTACCAGCCCATTGACCAGTTGCGCCAGCAGCACGCCGACCAGCAAGACCAGCGCCGCACCAAATACCTTGGGCAGATACAGCGCCAACATGTCCAGCGTAGCTGAAACCCGCTGCAGCCCCAGCGATTCAGCAGCCGAGACGAGGAAAATCAGTAACACAAACCAATACACGATCTTGCCGATCAGCGTTGAGATCGGCACCTTGACGCCGGCGCGGCCGATGATCTTGGTCAGACCTGTACCGCCGACCAGACGATCCAGGCCCAGTTTGGCCAGCAGTTTGGAAAGTAGCGCGTCAAGCAGTTTGGCCACGACAAAACCCAGCAGCACCACAACAAGCGCGCCGAACAGGTTAGGGATGAAATTTGCGACTTTGGTCCACAATGCAGTCATTGCAGCAAGAAGGCTCTGGGTCCAGAGATTCAATTCCATGCTCAATCAGCCTTATCGATAGAACGGGCACCCGGAATGGTGCGGCGAGAAACAGGAGAGACGTGGGCAGAGCCGTTGTTCACGGCGATCATCAGTGCCTCTGACCAACGGCCCAGCAACCCGAACAACACACCGGCACCGACCTGGCGATTGGCGGTTTTCAGGACGCGTCCCAGACATGCGTCATCATCCCGGCTGGAGGATGAAGAATTGAGCATGTCGCGTAAAGATTCTTCAAACGGATCGTGCATCAGGCACCTCACGTAATGTCAGTCAAAGACGCGACGCGAAAACAACAAGTCACACACGCCCATCAAAAACCCGGACAAGCCCACGCCTATACCCAGCGCAATCGCTTGAATAGCCACCACTGCCCGACGGCTAGCGCGACAATCAGCGAGCACGCCACCAGAAAGCCGTATGAACTGTCAGAACCGGGTATGCCGCCGACATTGATACCCAGCAAACCGGTAAGAAAACTCATGGGCAGGAAGATACCGGTAATGATCCCGAAACGGTACATGGTGCGGTTCATGTGCTCGCGCAAACGCCTGTCTTCGGACTCCAGCAGCAGCCCTACCCGCTCGCGGGTCAGCTCGAGCTCTTCCAGATAACGCGTCAGGCTGTTGTTCAGCTCATTCCAGTAATCGGCGTCGTCATGGGCGAACCACGACAGTTTGATCCGCGAGAGCTGGCCATAAATATCGCGCTGCGGCCCGAGAAACCGGCGCAGACCGGCTGCGCGTCGACGAATATGCAGCAGCTTGCCGTGCTCGGGACTGTACCGTTCGTCGGCGTCGGTCTTTTCTTCCTCTTCATCGACCGATTCGGTGAGTTCGCCGACCAGATCCTGAACCTTGTCGGTCAGGTATTGCGCCAGGTACAGGATCAGCTCCGAGGCACTGGTGGGGCCTTTACCCTGCCCCAGCATCTCGATCAGTTCCTCAGTGGCCCGCAGAGGACGCAGGCGCAGCGAGATCACCCGCTGAGCAGCAGCAAAAATGCGCACCGAGACCATGTCTTCCGGTTCGGCACCGGGGTTGAGGTTCACCCCGCGCAGAAACAGCAGCAACTCTTGCTCCGGCAACGGCAGCAGGCGCGGCCGGGTGTTCTCTTCAAGCAACAGGTCGCAGGCAAATTCGCTCAGACCACTACCAGTACGCAGCCACGTATGGGTCTGCGGATGACTGCGGTCCCAATGCAGCCACAGACTTTCCTGCGGCTGCAGCTCAAGGTCCTGCAACTCGGTTCGAGCGATGAAACGCGCCCCGCCCTTACCGTCCAACACAAGGGCATGAACCAGCCCCCACTGCGCGTTTGCTTCATCGAACATGGATATTTCGCTTATTCCGGCATGGTCAGGGGTGAAGGGGAAATGATGACGCCATTGTTGTCGGCATACAGATACTCTCCCGGGCGGAAGGTCACGCCACCGAAGGTGACCAACACATTCAGGTCACCGATTCCGCGTTTCTCGGTTTTTTTCGGATGGCTGGCCAACGCCTGAACACCCAGGTCGGTCTGCGCGATGACGTCAACATCGCGGATGCAACCGTAAATCAACATGCCTTCCCAGCCGCTTCTGGCCGCTTTCTCTGCCAGCATGTCACCGAGCAAGGCACAACGCAGCGACCCACCACCGTCGACCACCAACACCTTGCCCTTGCCGTCGAGCTCGACCTGCTCCTTGACCAGCGAGTTGTCTTCGAAACATTTAACGGTGACGATCTGGCCGCCAAACGAATCGCGACCGCCAAAATTGCTGAACATCGGCTCCACGACCTGAATCAGGTCCGGATAGGCGTCACACAGATCGGGGGTGATGTAGTGCATAAGGTCAACTCCTGTCTCGCGAATGGTACGGATCGGCCTGATGAATCAGACGCGACCGGCTGACGCTAACCATAGCGACTTTAACCGCTAACTGCCCACCGCCGCCTGAAACTCTACAACCTGTTCAGGAACAGACTGCCCGTTCAGCCACTCGATGACCCGCGGCCAGACCTGTTGCTGCGCGGCCTTGCTGACCAGCATGCGCACGTGGTCGAAGTCTTCGTCAAAACCGTGCTCGCGCCCCAGGCAAAGAAACTGTTTGTGCTGCGCTGCGCCGATCTGATCAAACAGCGTGCGACAGGCCCACACCGGGTCCTGATGATCGCCAGCCGCAGCAACGGCCAGCACCGGCACCTGAACCTCCTTCAGCCCCGCCCACCAGTTGTTGTCGCGCTCGCCAAAACGCCCGAACAGCCCGTGCCAGCGCAGGCTTTCCAGCACCAGCCCTATTGGCTCGTCTTCCGGCCCACGCTTGAAACGCGGCCCTGAAACATGTTCGAAGGACCTGAGCAACAGCCGCGCGGACCATTGCAGCGGCGGAATTTTCAGCGGCCAGTACGTGCGGCTGACCTGACTGCCGAATAGCGCCACCGACGCTGCAGTGTGCGGCCCCAGGTACTGGCCGCCCAAGGCCGCCGCCAGGGTTGTGCCGCCCAGCGAGTGCCCCATCCAGTGCGGTATCTGACCACTTTGCTCACAGACAAAAGCGGCAATGGCGGGCACGTCGAAACGGGCATAGTCAGCCACACAATTGGCGCGGTAGTTCTGGTTGCGTGCAGACAAGCCGTGCCCGCGCATTTCCGGGATCCATACGTCATAACCGGCACGCGCCAGATACGGCCCCAGACCGATACCTTTGGGCGAATACCAGAAGCGCCGGTTGGAAAAACTGCCATGCAGCAGAATCACCGGGATGCCGCGCACGTCGGGCTGATCGACCAGCCCCAGTCGGGTCACCACCAGCTCGACGCTGGGGTCGGGGCTGTTGGCTGGCTTGAGACGGTAGACGTCCTCGACAAGGTCGCCGCGACGCTCGGCGCTGATCAAGGCAACGGGAAAAAGCTGGCTACTGCTTTGCATATCACTCTTTATCTGGCTTGACAGACGGTATGAAACAACGCGCTCCGGGGCTATCGCGGCACGCCATAAAAAAGGCGGCTTCCGAAGAAACCGCCTTTTTCAAACACCTGAACCAAATGACGGTTCAGGCCACCCTCGCGTCACACGAAGGCCGTGTCGCCTCAGACAGGTGCCTGCGCCTCGGCGAGGAAGAACCAGGTTTCCAGCACCGAATCAGGGTTGAGCGATACGCTCTCGATCCCTTGATCCATCAGCCAGCGCGCCAGATCCGGATGATCGGAAGGACCCTGTCCGCAGATGCCGATGTACTTGCCCGCCTTGTTGCACGCCTGAATGGCATTGGACAGCAGCTTCTTGACCGCCGGGTTACGCTCGTCGAACAGGTGAGCAATCACGCCGGAGTCGCGATCAAGGCCAAGTGTCAGCTGGGTCAGGTCGTTGGAGCCGATGGAGAAACCATCGAAATACTCGAGGAACTCTTCGGCCAGAATCGCATTGGACGGCAACTCGCACATCATGATGATGCGCAGGCCATTTTCGCCACGTTTCAGGCCATTGGCCGCCAGCAGGTCGATGACTTGACTCGCTTCACCCAGAGTCCGGACGAATGGCACCATGATCTCGACGTTGGTCAGGCCCATCTCTTCGCGCACGCGCTTGAGCGCACGGCACTCCAGCTCGAAACAGTCGCGGAAGTTCTCGCTGATATAGCGCGACGCACCTCGAAAGCCCAGCATCGGGTTTTCTTCTTCAGGCTCGTATAGCTTGCCGCCGATCAGGTTGGCGTACTCGTTGGACTTGAAGTCCGAGAGGCGCACGATGACCTTTTTCGGCGTGAATGCGGCGGCCAAGGTGCTGATACCCTCGACCAGCTTGTCGACGTAGAAACCGACCGGGTCATGGTAACCGGCGATGCGCTTGTCGACGCTTTCCTTGATTTCCGGTGGCAGCAGCGAATAGTTGAGCAGCGCCTTGGGATGCACGCCGATCATGCGGTTGATGATGAACTCCAGACGCGCAAGACCAACACCGGCGTTGGGTAACTGGGCGAAATCAAACGCACGATCCGGGTTGCCGACGTTCATCATGATCTTGAACGGCAACTCGGGCATCGCATCGACCGAGTTGGTCTTGATGTCGAAACCCAGCTCCCCTTCAAAGATGTAACCGGTGTCGCCCTCTGCGCAGGAGACCGTTACGCCCTGGCCATCCTGCAGCGTCTGAGTGGCGTTGCCACAACCGACCACTGCCGGAATGCCCAGCTCGCGCGCGATGATCGCGGCGTGGCAGGTACGACCGCCACGGTTGGTGACAATTGCGCTGGCGCGCTTCATGACCGGTTCCCAGTCCGGGTCGGTCATGTCGGACACCAGCACGTCACCAGGCTGGACCTTGTCCATCTCGGACACGTCCTTGATGATCCGCACCTTGCCTGCGCCGATGCGCTGGCCGATGGCACGACCTTCGACCAGCACCTTGCCGGTCTCCTTGAGCAGGTAGCGTTCCATGACGTTGGCCGAAGCGCGGCTTTTCACGGTTTCCGGACGCGCCTGCACGATGTACAGCTTGCCGTCGTCACCGTCCTTGGCCCATTCGATATCCATCGGGCACTTGTAGTGTTTCTCGATGATCATTGCCTGCTTGGCCAGTTCCGAGACTTCGGCATCGGTCAGGCAGAAGCGCGCACGATCAGCAGGCTCTACGTCGATCACCTTGACCGAACGACCGGCCTTGGCTTCTTCGCCGTAAATCATCTTGATAGCCTTGCTACCCAGATTGCGCCGCAGAATCGCCGGACGGCTAGCAGCCAGCGTGTCTTTATGCACGTAGAACTCGTCCGGGTTGACCGCGCCCTGCACAACCGTCTCGCCCAGGCCGTAGGCACCGGTAATGAACACCACATCGCGGAAACCGGATTCGGTGTCGAGGGTAAACATGACGCCCGCCGTTCCGGTTTCGGAACGCACCATACGCTGCACACCCGCCGACAGCGCGACCAGCTTGTGGTCGAAGCCCTGGTGCACGCGATAGGAAATGGCACGGTCATTGAACAGCGAAGCGAAGACTTCCTTGGCAGCGCGGATAACGTTCTCGACACCGCGAATGTTCAGGAAAGTCTCCTGCTGGCCTGCGAACGAGGCATCCGGCAGGTCTTCAGCGGTCGCGGAAGAGCGCACGGCCACCGCCAGGTTCGGATTGCCGGCTGACAGCTCGGCAAATGCAGTACGGATCTGGGCGTTGAGCGTCTCGGGAAACTCGGCTTCCATGATCCACTGGCGAATCTGCGCACCGGTGCGGGCCAGGGCGTTGACGTCATCGACATCGAGCGCGTCCAGCGCAGCATGGATCTGATCGTTCAGACCGCTCAGCTCAAGAAAATCACGGTAAGCCTGGGCCGTAGTCGCGAAGCCGCCGGGCACTGAGACGCCAGCACCTGCGAGGTTGCTGATCATCTCGCCGAGGGACGAGTTTTTGCCCCCCACGTGCTCTACATCATGGACGCCGAGCTTATCGAGGGAAACTACGTACTCTACCAAGGTGATCTCTCCACTAACTGTGTTTGTTGTTGGGAAAAGCTCATTCACCCGAGCCACCGTTATGTGACCTCGGGCGTGTCTGGCCGGGCGCAGGCCCATGCCTTGAAACCGTGCCTTCAAAAAAGATGCACCTGCAGGCCCTCAGAGCCGGCAGGCACGCCTATGATAGCCAGAATTCGTCAACTGCTTAAGGCCTGGGTCAAAAATGAAACGATCTGCTTTCTTCATCTCGGACGGCACCGGTATCACCGCCGAAACCCTGGGCCAGAGCCTGTTGGCACAATTTGAAAACATTACATTCAACAAGTTCACCAGGCCCTATATCGACAGCGTCGAGAAAGCGCGGGCGATGGTACAACAAATCAATAATGCCGCCGACAAGGACGATGTGCGCCCGATCATCTTCGACACGATCGTCAATCAGGACATCCGCGAGATTCTGGCGACGTCCAACGGCTTCATGATCGACATCTTTTCGACCTTCCTTGCCCCGCTGGAGCAGGAGCTTAGTTCACACTCCTCCTATTCGGTGGGCAAATCGCACTCCATCGGGCATAACTCCAATTACATGGAGCGCATCGAGGCAGTCAACTTCGCGCTGGACAACGACGACGGCGCGCGGACGCATTATTACGACAAGGCCGACATAATCCTGGTTGGCGTGTCGCGCTGCGGCAAAACCCCGACCTGCCTGTACATGGCCATGCAATTCGGTATCCGGGCCGCCAACTACCCGCTGACCGAAGATGACATGGAGCGTCTGCAACTGCCTGCGGCACTCAAGGAACACCGCAGCAAACTGTTCGGCCTGACCATCGACCCGGACCGCCTCACCGCAATCCGTCACGAGCGCAAGCCAAACAGCCGCTATTCCAGTTACGCGCAGTGTGAATTCGAAGTGCGCGAGGTAGAGAGCCTGTTCCGCCGCGAGAACATTCCCAACATCAACTCCACGCACTTTTCGGTTGAAGAAATCTCTGCCAAGGTGCTGGTCGAAAAAGGTGTAGAGCGGCGCTTCAAATAACCGTTGAAGGTAGCCACGTCGGCTGATTTTTTCAGCTGACTGTTTCAGTCGTTTTACTGTGGCACTCGCACCCAGCCTTCCATCAGCACTCTGGCGCTGCGGCTCATGAGGGCTTTGGTGACCTTCCAGTCAGCGCCTTCCTGAACAGCCTGCGCACCGACTCGCAGTGTGCCGGAGGGATGGCCGAAGCGCACCGCACTGCGCGCCTGTCCGCCAGCTGCCAGACTGACCAGCGTGCCCGGAATGGCGGCGGCAGTGCCGATGGCAACGGCAGCGGTGCCCATCATCGCGTGATGCAACTTGCCCATCGATACGGCACGCACCAGCAGATCGATATCCTTTGCCGCAACAGGTTTGCCACTCGATGACAGGTAATCGGCAGGCGCTGCTACAAAAGCCACCTTGGGTGTGTGCTGGCGCGTCGCGGCTTCAGCAATGCTACGAATCAGGCCCATGCGCACGGCACCGTGGGCGCGAATGGTTTCCAGACGGGCAAGCGCCTGCGGATCACCATTGATATCGCCCTGCAACTCGGTACCGCTGTAGCCTATGTCGGCGGCGTTGACGAAAATTGTGGGGATACCGGCGTTGATCATGGTTGCTTTCAAGGTGCCGATGCCGGGCACTTCAAGGTCGTCTACCAGGTTGCCGGTGGGAAACATCGAGCCGCCTGCGCCCTCTTCGTCCGCTGCCGGATCAAGAAACTCCAGCGCCACCTCCGCGGCCGGAAAGGTCACGCCGTCCAGTTCGAAATCGCCGGTTTCCTGTACCTCACCGTTGCTGACGGGCACATGGGCGATGATGGTCTTGCCGATATTGGCCTGCCAGATACGCACGATGACGACGCCGTCTTGCGGCACACGACCAGCATCGAGCAGACCACTGGCGATAGCAAACGAGCCGACGGCCGCCGACAGGTTGCCGCAATTGCCGCTCCAGTCGATGAAAGGCTTGTCGATGGATACCTGGCCGAACAGGTAATCCACATCGTGGTCGGCCTTGGTGCTGCGCGACACAATGACCGTTTTGCTGGTACTGGACGTCGCCCCGCCCATGCCGTCGATCTGCTTTTCATAGGGGTCCGGGCTGCCGATGACTCGCAGCAGCAACGCATCCCGCGCCGATCCCGGAATCTGTGCAGCTTCGGGCAGGTCCGTCAGCCTGAAAAACACACCCTTGCTGGTGCCACCACGCATGTAGGTGGCGGGGATGCGGATCTGGGGTGAATGAGCCATGAATTCGTTGTCCTGTTCAAAGAGCGCTACGCGCTCAAAATCGGACGCAGAGCGTCCAGAACTGCATGCCCACGCGGAGCATGGGCACGATAGTGCTCTTGCGCACGCTTATCGTTCCTCACGCTCCAGCGTAGCTACGATGCAGTAGCTTCCAGAAAATCCTGAGCAAAACGCTGCAGTACGCCGCCAGCCTCATAGATGGAGAGTTCTTCGGCCGTGTCCAGACGGCACGTTACCGGCACTTCCACACGCTCACCGTTACGGCGCTGGATCACCAGCGTCAAGGTCGCGCGCGGTGTGCGCTGACCGACCACGTCGAAGGTTTCGCTGCCATCAATACCCAGAGTCAGGCGGCTGGTGCCCGGTTTGAACTCAAGTGGCAGCACGCCCATGCCCACCAGGTTGGTTCGATGGATACGTTCGAAGCCTTCTGCGGCAATGGCTTCAACGCCCGCCAGCCTGACGCCTTTGGCGGCCCAGTCACGGGAAGAACCCTGCCCGTAGTCGGCACCGGCAATGATGATCAACGGTTGCTTGCGGGCCATGTAGGTTTCAATGGCTTCCCACATGCGCGTAACCACGCCCTCGGGTTCGATCCGGGTCAGCGAGCCTTTCCTGACTTTGTCGTCGACCACCGCCATCTCATTGACCAGTTGCGGGTTGGCAAAGGTTGCGCGCTGGGCCGTCAAGTGGTCGCCCCGGTGGGTTGCGTAGGAGTTGAAATCCTCCTCCGGCAGGCCCATTTTCGCCAGATATTCGCCCGCAGCACTGTCCAGCATGATGGCGTTGGACGGTGACAAATGATCGGTGGTGATGTTGTCCGGCAGCACGGCCAGTGCGCGCATGCCCTTGAGCGTGCGCTCCCCGGCCAGCGCGCCTTCCCAATAAGGCGGGCGACGGATGTAAGTGCTCATCGGGCGCCAGTCATACAGCGGCTCGACTTTCGGCCCGGTGTGTTCTTCGATGGCGAACATCGGAATGTAGACCTGACGAAACTGCTCCGGCTTGACCGACGCCTGCACCACGGCATCAATCTCTTCATCGCTCGGCCAGATATCCTTGAGGCGAATCTCTTTGCCATTGGCCATCCCGAGCACATCGTTTTCGATATCGAACCTGATGGTGCCGGCAATGGCGTAGGCCACCACCAGAGGTGGCGAGGCCAGGAACGCTTGTTTGGCGTAAGGGTGAATACGCCCGTCGAAATTGCGATTACCCGACAGCACCGCAGTGGCGTACAGATCGCGGTCGATGATTTCCTGCTGGATCATCGGGTCCAGCGCACCGGACATACCGTTACAGGTGGTACAGGCAAACGCCACGACGCCAAAGCCCAATTGCTCCAGTTCGGACGTCAGCCCTGCGGCATCCAGATACAAGGCCACGGTTTTCGAGCCGGGCGCCAGCGACGACTTCACCCACGGCTTGCGCATCAGCCCCAGGCGGTTGGCATTGCGGGCCAGCAGGCCTGCCGAAATCACGTTGCGCGGGTTGCTGGTGTTGGTGCAGCTGGTAATCGCCGCGATGATCACCGCGCCATCGGGCATCTGCCCCGGCACGTCTTCCCACTGCCCGGCAATACCTCTGGCTGCCAGATCCGCGGTGGCGACCCGCGCATGGGGGTTGGACGGCCCGGCCATGTTGCGCACCACGCTGGACAGGTCGAAGCTCAGCACGCGCTCGTACTCGACCTCCTTCAGGCTGTCCGACCACAAGCCGGTGTGCCGGGCATACAACTCGACGAGCTTGACCTGTTCGTCCTCACGCCCTGTCAGGCGCAGATAATCGATGGTTTGCGAATCAATGGAAAACATTGCCGCTGTCGCGCCGTATTCCGGTGCCATGTTGGAAATCGTCGCCCGGTCACCGAGGGTCAGGCTCGACGCACCCACGCCATAGAACTCCAGATACGCGCCAACCACCTTCTGCTGACGCAGGTATTCGGTCAGAGCCAGCACCACATCGGTGGCGGTAATACCCGGCTGACGGCGTCCAGTCAGTTCGACACCGATGATGTCCGGCAGGCGCATCCACGAGGCGCGCCCCAGCATGACGTTTTCGGCCTCGAGGCCGCCAACGCCGATGGCAATCACGCCCAGCGCGTCGACATGTGGCGTGTGGCTGTCTGTCCCCACCAGCGTGTCGGGAAAGGCTACGCCGTCGAGCACCTGCACCACCGGCGACATTTTCTCCAGGTTGATCTGGTGCATGATGCCGTTGCCCGGCGGGATCACTTCGACGTTCTTGAACGCCTGTTTGGTCCAGTCAATGAAGTGAAAGCGGTCTTCGTTGCGACGGTCTTCGATGGCGCGGTTCTTTGCGAACGCCTGCGGGTCATTACCGTCGGATTCCACTGCCAGCGAATGGTCGACAATAAGCTGCACCGGCACCACCGGGTTTACCTGCGCAGGATCACCGCCCTGCGAGGCAATTGCATCGCGCAGGCCGGCAAGATCGACCAGTGCGGTCTGCCCCAGAATGTCGTGGCAGACCACCCGCGCAGGGAACCACGGAAAGTCCAGATCACGCTTGCGCTCGATGAGTTGGGTCAAAGAAGCACTCAAGGCCGCAGGATCACAGCGGCGCACCAGGTTCTCGGCAAGCACGCGCGAGGTATAGGGCAGCGTGGCATAAGCGCCGGGCTTGAGCGCCTCGACCGCTACGCGCGCATCGAAATAGTCCAGTCGGGTGCCAGGAAGCGTTTTGCGGAATTCACTGTTCATTGCGGGACTCGATCACGGAATGTTCGGAATGCGGGTGGGGAACTCGTCAGCGGTTCCCCTGCCCCCTTTTCAGCGCTGTTCGATGGGCACGAAGCTGCGCTGTTCGACACCGGTGTACTCGGCGCTCGGACGGATGATGCGATTGTTGGCGCGCTGTTCGAAAACGTGGGCGGCCCAGCCGGTCAGGCGCGAGCAGACGAAGATCGGTGTGAACAGCTTGGTCGGGATTCCCATGAAGTGGTACGCCGAGGCATGGTAGAAGTCGGCGTTGGGGAATAGTTTCTTCTGCTCCCACATGACCTTGTCGATGGCCTCGGAAACCGGGAACAGCACCGTATCGCCCACTTCGTCAGCGAGTTTCTTCGACCAGCCCTTGATCACCTCGTTGCGCGGGTCGGACTCCTTGTAGATCGCATGGCCAAAGCCCATGATCTTTTCCTTGCGTTCCAGCATGCCCAGCGTGCCTTTGGTGGCCTCTTCAGACGAGGCGAAGCTCTGAATCATTTCCATCGCGGCCTCGTTGGCACCACCGTGCAGCGGGCCGCGCAATGTGCCGATGGCTGCCGTGACGCAGGAATACAGGTCCGACAGCGTCGACGCGCAGACGCGGGCGGTGAAGGTCGAGGCATTGAATTCGTGCTCGGCGTACAGAATCAGCGAGACGTCCATGACCTTGCGGTGCAGTTCGCTGGGCGCCTTGTCGAGCAACAGGTGCAGAAAATGCCCGCCGATGGAGTCTTCTGCGGAGGTGCAGTCGATACGCTTGCCGTCATGACTGAAGCGATACCAGTAGCACATGATCGCCGGGAACGCTGCGAGCAGACGGTCGGTTGAGTCGCGCTGCTGATCGAAGCTGCGCTCCGGCTCCAGGGTGCCGAGCATGGAGGCACCCGTGCGCATGACATCCATCGGGTGAGTGTCGGCGGGTATGCGTTCCAGCACTTCCTTCAAGGCCTGCGGCAGATCGCGCAGGCCCTTGAGTTTGTCCATATAGGCAGACAATTCGGCTTTATCAGGCAGTTCGCCGTACAGCAGCAGATAGGCAACTTCTTCAAAGCGAGCTTCGGCGGCCAGATCGCGCACATCATAGCCGCGATAGGTCAGCCCGGCACCGGCCATGCCCACCGTGGACAACGCCGTCTGCCCGGCCACCTGCCCGCGCAGTCCGGCACCACTCAATACTTTTGCTTCAGCCATGGTTCTCTCCAATTTTGTTTTTTTGATGTTGGACTGACTCTGGCTATCGTGCCAACGCCGGAGTGCTCATCGTTGTACACAAATCCGCTTTTGATTCTGGCCGAAGGCCGTGGGAGCGAACTTGTTCGCGAAAGGGCAGGTATGATCGCCAAAAATGTATAGCCTGAAACACCGTATTCGCGAACAAGTTCGCTCCCACGCCCTTCGGGCAGAAGCCTGAAGCCCTGATTAAGGGCTCCCCAATACTTTTTTATAGCGCTGAGCGCTGAAGCGTGGGAACGATAGTCAGATGTGCTTTTACCCTTTCTTCTGCGCAAACAGCGCGTCCAGTTTTTGCTCGAATGTGTGGTAGTCGATGGCGTCGTACAACTCCATGCGCGTCTGCATGCTGTCGACCACGTTCTTCTGGCTGCCATCGCGACGGATTGCGCCGTAGACATTTTCCGCAGCCTTGTTCATGGCACGAAAGGCAGAAAGCGGGTAAAGGACCAGCGACACGTCGGCCGCACGCAACTCATCGACGGTAAACAAGGGCGTAGCGCCGAATTCGGTGATATTGGCCAGGATCGGCACGCCTGCACGGTTGGCAAATTGCTTGTACATCGCCAGCTCGGTGATTGCCTCAGGAAACACCATATCCGCGCCCGCCTCGATACAGGCCGCAGCACGCTCAAGTGCCGACTCCAGCCCCTCGACCGCCAGTGCATCGGTGCGCGCCATGATCACGAAACTGTCGTCAGTGCGTGCATCTACAGCGGCTTTGATCCGGTCGACCATTTCCTGCTGCGAAACAATTTCCTTGTTCGGGCGATGCCCACAGCGCTTGGCACCCACCTGATCCTCAATATGAATCGCAGCAGCCCCGGCCTTGATCATCGAGCGCACGGTTCGCGCTACATTGAAAGCCGAGGAACCGAAACCGGTGTCGACATCCACCAGCAGTGGCAGGTCGCAGACATCGGTGATGCGGCGCACATCAATCAACACGTCTTCAAGACCGGTAATGCCCAGGTCCGGAATACCCAGTGAACCTGCTGCAACGCCGCCGCCAGAAAGGTAGATAGCCTTGAACCCGGCACGTTTTGCGAGCAGCGCGTGATTGGCATTGATTGCGCCGACCACTTGCAACGGCTGTTCACTGGCGACCGCATCGCGGAAACGCTGGCCGGGAGTACTGTTGTTGTGACTCATTGTTCACCTCGGTCGGGAGCCGCCTGAAAGTGGCGCTCGATGTTGCGTCTGGATGCACCGATATGGCGGCGCATCAACAATTCAGCCAGCTCACCGTCGCGATCAGCGATGGCATCGAGAATGCGGTGGTGTTCGGCAAAGGCCTGACGAGGCCGGTTGGGCGTTGTGGAATACTGGATGCGGTACATGCGCACCAGTTGGTACAGCTCGCCACACAGCATCTGGCTGAGGGTACGATTGCCGCTGCCCTGGATGATCCGGTAATGAAAATCGAAATCACCCTCCTGCTGGTAATAGCCGATGCCCGCCTGAAACGCAGCATCGCGCTCATGGGTGTCAAGGACGCCGCGCAATTCATCGATCTCGGCCTGGGTCATGCGCTCGGCGGCGAGGCGGCAGGCCATCCCTTCCAGAGACTCACGGATCTCATAAAGCTCGATCAGCTCGGCATGGCTGAGCGCGACGACCCGGGCGCCGACGTGCGGCACGCGCACCACCAGTCGCTGCCCTTCGAGCCGGTGAATGGCTTCACGTAACGGCCCGCGACTGATGCCGTAGGTGCGCGCCAGCTCCGGTTCGGAGATCTTGCTACCGGGGGCGATCTCGCCTTTCACAATAGCGGATTGAATGCGTCGGAAAACGTTCTCGGAGAGGGTTTCCGACTCATCAACGATTGCTACTGCCTTCTCGACCGCACCCAGCATTGTCGACACCTTTAGCCTTTTAAGACGCAAATCTAGCCATAAACCGCAAACCAGTCAAAGCAAAACAAAGGATTGTCGACAATATATCGAAAGGACGTCAAAGGCTCCTGCGAGAGAACCTGAACAGACATACAGGTTGATCACTGGCAGCGCCGAGGCTTCATGCTAGAATGCGCCGCGTCCGCACAGCACGCTCCGCACCGGAGCGGCGACTGCGAGCTGCCTGCCCTATCACCCTCAGGTCAACTCCATTTGCGCCCTGACCCTGAAGTTGTTCGCTCATCGCGCCAGGATTTATGAGACTGACTAGCCTGCCCACACTGCTCTACCTGCTGTTCTTTTCCGGCCTGCTGCTGCCCAGCGTCAGCCTGGCCGCCAACAAGACAGTCTATGGCCTCAACGAATACGCCAGCCTCATTGAAATCGACGTCGAGATTGCCGCCAAACTGGATACGGGGGCCAAGACCGCTTCACTGAGCGCCCGCGACATCAAGCATTTCAAACGCAATGGCGAAAGCTGGGTGCGCTTCTATATAGCCAGCGACAGCAAGCATGTACACCCCATAGAACGACCTCTGGCCCGGGTCAGCAAGATCAAGCGCCGCGCCGACGACGTTGACCCGAATGAAGAAAACAAATACTCGTCACGTCCGGTGATCAACCTCGATATCTGTATGGGTGAAGCTTTACGCACCATCGAAGTGAACTTGACTGACCGAAGTGCTTTCCAATATCCGCTTTTGATCGGCTCCGAAGCGTTGAAACGCTTCGATGCGCTGGTCGATCCAAGTCTTAAATATGCGGCAGGGAAGCCCGGCTGCGCTTCCGTCGCTCAAAACGCAGAGTAAACCCATGCGCTCTCTTACACTCCATCTGAAGATCCTGATCACTGCCCTTGTGACCCTGGGCATCGCGATCACGGCCTATCAGATACTGGCGCTCGGCATACCCGTCACCGAAGACGAAACCGATGACCTGTGGAATATCGACGCCAAAGTCGAATTCATCGCCAATCCAAAGGATTCGGTGAAGGTCCAGATGTTCGTGCCGCCACTGGCCCACGACTACATCAGCCTCAATGAAAGCTTCATCTCGAACAATTACGGCGTCAGCGTCAACCGCGCTGACGGCAACCGTAAGGTCACCTGGTCCGCCCGTCGCGCCACCGGCAACCAGACGCTTTACTACCGCCTGGTACTGACCAAGCGCTACAGCGGTGAGAAACCCAAGGTCAAAGGGCCGATCTTTCGCGACAGCATGACCGTCGAAGGCCCCGAAAAAATTGCAGCCGAGGCACTGCTGGCCCCCATTCGCCAGCACTCTGCGGACGTGGAAACCTTCATCACCGAGGCCATCAAACGCGTCAACAACCTGAATGACGATAACGTCAAGCTGCTGCTGGCCGGTGATAACTCGGCCTCCAACAAGGCCCGGGTCACCGAGCTGCTGCTGTCGATCGCCCACGTACCACTGGAAAAGGCCCACACCATTCGCCTGGATGCCGAGCAGCAGACGCCGGAACTCTGGTTGCGCAGCTTCAATGGCAAGGAATGGCTGTACTTCAACCCGGATACCGGTGAAGCCGGTCTGCCGGATGATCGCCTGTTGTGGTGGACCGGTGAAGACGCCCTGGTCAATGTCGAAGGGGGCAAGAAAGTGCAAGTCACGTTCAGCCTCAATAACAGTGAAATGAACGCCATGCGTCTCGCCAAACTGACCGATGCCAGCACCGACTCCGACTTCCTCGCCTATTCTCTCTACGGGCTGCCGCTGCAAACCCAGCAGACCTTCATGGTCATGGTCATGATCCCGATTGGCGTACTGGTCATCCTGATCCTGCGCAACCTGATCGGCCTGCAGACACTGGGCACTTTCACGCCGGTGCTGATTGCCCTGGCGTTCCGCGAAACCCAACTGGGCTTCGGCATTATTCTGTTTACGGTGATCACCGCCCTGGGCTTGTCATTGCGCTCGTACCTGGAGCACCTGAAATTGCAAATGCTGCCACGCCTGTCGGTTGTACTGACTTTCGTTGTGGTGCTGATTGCAGCCATCAGCCTGTTCAGCCACAAGCTGGGGCTCGAACGCGGGCTTTCGGTGGCGCTGTTCCCGATGGTGATCCTGACCATGACCATCGAACGCCTGTCGATTACCTGGGAAGAACGCGGCGGCAGCCACGCCATGAAAGTCGCGATCGGCACGCTGTTCGCGGCATCGTTGGCACACCTGATCATGAGCGTGCCGGAACTGACCTATTTCGTTTTCACCTTCCCGGCAGTGCTGTTGATACTGGTCGGCTTCATGCTGGCGATGGGTAGATACCGTGGCTATCGCCTGACCGAACTGATGCGCTTCAAGGCTTTTCTGAAAGAGGAAAAGACTAAATGATCGGCTGGTGGAAGACCTGGAAGGCGCTTGAGGCCCGCGGCATCATGGGCATCAATCGGCGTAACGCCGACTATGTGCTCAAGTACAACAAGCGCAGCCTTTATCCGGTCGTCGATGACAAGATCATCACCAAGGAGCGGGCCATCGCGGCAGGCATTCACGTGCCGGAAATGTACGGAGTGATTTCCACGGAAAAGGAAATCGACCGGCTTGACGATATCATCGGCGCGCACAGCGACTTCGTGATCAAGCCCGCCCAGGGCGCAGGCGGCGACGGCATTCTGGTCATCGCCGACCGTTTCGAAGAGCGTTTTCGCACCGTCTCGGGACGCATCATCAGCCACGCGGAAATCGAGCATCAGGTGTCCAGCATCCTCACGGGCCTTTATTCGCTGGGCGGCCACCGTGACCGGGCGCTGATCGAATACCGGGTTGTTCCGGACCCGATCTTCAAAAGCATCAGTTATGAGGGGGTGCCGGACATCCGCGTCATCGTGCTGATGGGCTATCCGGTGATGGCGATGCTGCGCCTCCCGACCCGTCAGTCAGGTGGCAAGGCCAACCTGCATCAGGGCGCGATTGGCGTCGGTGTGGACCTGGCCACCGGCGTCACCCTGCAAGGCACCTGGCTGAACAACATCATCAGCAAGCACCCGGACACCACCCATTCGGTAGACGGCGTGCAACTGCCCAACTGGGACGGTTTCATGAAGCTTGCCGCCGAGTGTTACGAGCTGTGTGGTCTGGGCTACATCGGTGTCGATATGGTGCTGGACCAGGACAAGGGCCCGCTGATTCTGGAACTCAATGCCCGTCCCGGCCTGAACATTCAGATCGCCAATGACAGTGGCCTGACCCATCGCACTCAGGCCGTCGAGGCGCGTCTGGAACAACTGGCTCTCGAAGGACGCCAGGAATCTGCGCAGGAGCGGGTCAGCTTTGTCCAGGAACTGTTCGGCCACGTGCCCGGCATCTGAACGGACATACCGCTAGGACTGCCGCATCGGCAAGGCTACAATCGACAGCCGCGTTTCCAAGACCGATATTCGACGATGCCGATCTGTTCGATACACCCCCTGCCCTACAGCGCCGACCCGATCGCGTTCTTTGCGCGAATCCGCGAAGCGCCGGGCGCGGTGCTGCTCGACAGCGGCAGGCCGACCGCCGAGCGCGGCCGATATGACCTGCTCAGTGCATGGCCGCTGCAGGAACTGACCGTTGCCGATGACGAGAATGGGGCCACCTATCTCCAGCGGTTGCGCGACAGTCTCAAAGCGCTCGGCACAGCGCAATTGCCTGACGGGTGCGAACTGCCCTTCGCTGGCGGCCTGATCGGTTATCTGAGCTATGAGTTTGGTCGACGCCTGGAACCGCTACCGGATCAGGCCGTCGACGACCTGCAACTGCCCGAAGCGCGCCTGGGGCTCTACGCCTGGGCGCTGATCAGTGATCATCAGGAGCAGACCAGTCAGCTGATTTTTCACCCGTCCCTGCACGCAAACGAGCGCAAACGGCTGATTGATCTGTTCTCTGTCTATATCCCTGAGCCGCACACGGAGTTCCGCCTCAGCCAGCCGTTTCAGGCCAGCATCAGCGCGGATCACTATCGACAGGCTTTCGAACGTATTCAGGCCTACATCCAGGCGGGTGACTGTTATCAGGTCAACTTCGCGCAACGCTTTCAGGCGCAGTGTACGGGCGACCCGTGGGCCGCTTATTGTGCACTGCGAGCGGCTTGCCCGACGCCGTTCGCCGGTTACCTGAGCCTGCCGGGGCACGATGCAATCCTGAGCCTATCTCCGGAACGCTTCGTGCGGGTCAGCGCCAGACAGGTCGAAACCCGCCCCATCAAAGGCACGCGGCCGCGCAGCCCGGACGCCACAGAGGATGCCGCGTTCGCCAACGAGCTGTTGGCCAGCGAGAAAGACCGCGCTGAAAACCTGATGATTGTCGACCTGCTGCGCAATGACCTGGGCCGCAGCTGTAAAATCGGTTCGGTAAAGGTCCCTGAGCTGTTCAGCCTGGAAAGCTACCCCAATGTGCATCATCTGGTGAGCAGCGTGACCGGGGAGCTGGCCGCTGGCAACGATGCACTGGACCTGATTGCGGGCAGCTTCCCTGGCGGCTCCATAACCGGCGCGCCGAAGATCCGCGCCATGCAGATCATTGACGAACTGGAACCGACCCGACGCAGCCTGTATTGCGGCTCGTTGATGTACCTGGACGTACGCGGCGAAATGGACAGTTCAATCGCCATCCGCAGCCTGCTGGTCAAGGATGGGCGCATTTCCTGTTGGGGCGGCGGCGGCATTGTGGCGGACTCGAGCTGCGAGGCTGAATATCAGGAAACCTTCACCAAGGTCCGCGTGCTGCTGAAAACGCTTGAGGCGCTCTGAGATCCTGCGCGATACGCCTACCTCGCTCCGACTATCGTGCCAATGCTCCGCGTTGGCATGCCTTTCTGGACGCTCCGCGTCCGATCTTGCGCAGGAGCCAGAAGTGTAAGCCCTGCGTCTAGAGCGCCAGATCCCGATTCGACGCCTTGATGAACTCTTTTTTCAGCTCATCAAAGGTATGCACCGCCGGAAACTGCGGAAACTCGCGGATCACGTTGTCGGGGGCATGAAACAGGATACCGGCATCGGCCTCGCCCAGCATGGTGGTGTCGTTGTAGGAGTCGCCTGCCGCAATGATCCGGTAGTACAGGCTTTTGAACGCCAGTACCGACTGACGCTTGGGATCTTTCTGACGCAACTGGTAACTGACGACACGGCCGGTTTCATCGGTGATCAGGCGATGACATAGCAGGGTCGGAAACCCCAATTGGCGCATCAGCGGCTGCGAGAACTCGTAAAAGGTGTCGGACAGAATCACTACTTGAAAACGCTCGCGCAACCAGTTGACGAACTCCACTGCACCTTCCAGCGGCTTGAGGGTGGCGATCACTTCCTGAATGTCCGACAGTTTCAGACCGTGCTCATCGAGAATACGCAGGCGCTGATTCATCAGGACGTCGTAGTCGGGAATGTCCCGAGTGGTTGCGCGCAGTGATTCGATACCGGTTTTTTCGGCAAAGGCGATCCATATTTCCGGGACAAGCACACCTTCCAGGTCCAGACAGGCAATTTCCACAGCGCACTCCTCAAGGCTTTGACTATCAACGCAGGCAGCACTCTAGCCTCTGGTAACGGCCACTGAACAGCGGATTTTGTTACCATTGCCGCCATCACGAGCGCTTAAGCGCCACTCTTGCATTTTAGGAAGCCGCCTGATGAGCCAACCTTTCGACGTCGCTGAACTGGCGACGACCTATGCGAACAAGTCTGCCCAAGACATTCTGAAACTGGCCTTCGAACACTTCGGTGATGAACTATGGATCTCCTTCAGCGGCGCCGAAGACGTCGTGCTGGTAGACATGGCCTGGAAACTGAACAAAAACGTCAAGGTCTTCAGTCTCGACACCGGGCGCCTGCACCCGGAAACCTATCGCTTCATTGAACAGGTCCGTGACCACTACAAGATCGAGATCGAAATCATCTCGCCGGACCAGAGCAAGCTCGAACCCTTCGTCAAGGAAAAAGGCCTGTTCAGCTTTTACCGGGATGGTCATGGTGAATGCTGCGGCGTCCGCAAGATCGAGCCGCTGCGCCGCAAACTGTCTGGCGTCACAGCCTGGGCCACCGGCCAGCGCCGCGACCAGAGCCCTGGCACACGCAGCGCCGTTGCCGCACTGGAAATCGACAGCGCGTTCTCGACCGCCGAGCGCACCCTGTACAAATTCAACCCGTTGGCGCAGATGAGCAGCGAAGAAATCTGGGGCTACATCCGGATGCTGGAACTGCCCTACAACAGCCTGCACGAGCGTGGTTTCATCAGCATCGGCTGCGAACCCTGTACCCGCCCGGTATTGCCGAACCAGCACGAACGCGAAGGTCGCTGGTGGTGGGAAGAAGCCACGCAGAAGGAATGCGGGCTGCATGCAGGCAACCTGATAGCGCGCAACTGACGTTGCGAGCGGCAAGCCTCAAGCTGCGAGCCTCAAGTCAGAGCGCGTAAGGCTCTGGCTCCGGCTTGTAGCCAAAAGCTTGCCGCTGCTACTAGTGCACCGGCAGTTCGACGTTGGCAAACAGCTCTTCCATTTCCTGTTTGTTGTGGCACTGAATCGCCTTGGCCATGACTTCGCGGGTCAGGTGCGGGGCGAACTTTTCGATGAAATCGCACATAAAGCCACGCAGGAAGGTGCCGCGACGGAAAGCGATCTTGGTCACGCTGGACTCGAACAGGTCGCTGGCGTCCAGGACCACCAGATCGCTGTCGACCTCTTCGTCTACCGCCATCCTTGCAACAATGCCCACGCCCAGATTCAGTCTGACGTAGGTCTTGATCACGTCAGCATCCGCAGCCGTAAACACGACCTTGGGCACCAGTCCCCGATGACTGAACGCTTCATCGAGCTTGGAGCGGCCGGTAAAACCGAATACGTAAGTCACAATCGGGTACTCGGCCAGCAGCTCCAGGGTGAGCTTGGGCACCTTGGTCAACGGGTGGCCCTGTGGCACAACGACGCAACGGTTCCAGCGGTAGCACGGCATCATTACCAGATCGCTGAACTGCTCAAGCGCTTCGGTGGCAATAGCGAAATCGACCGTCCCGTCAGCGGCCATTTCGGCGATCTGCATTGGCGAGCCCTGATGCATGTGCAGGGCCACGTCAGGGTACTGCTTGATAAAATTACTGATAACCGACGGCAACGCATAACGCGCTTGGGTGTGAGTGGTTGCGATCGACAGTGTGCCCTTCTTCTCGTTGGAGAACTCCTGGGCAATCTGCTTGATGCTTTCGACCTTGCGCAGAATTTCGCCTGCGGTGGTGATAATCCGCTCGCCTGCGGGTGTCACACGCGTCAGGTGCTTGCCGCTACGGGCGAAAACCTCGACGCCCAGCTCGTCTTCAAGCAGACGAATCTGCTTGCTGATGCCGGGCTGGGAGGTGTAAAGGCTCTGGGCCGTCGCAGAAACGTTGAGGTCGTGGTGCGCCACTTCCCAAATGTAGCGCAGTTGTTGGAGCTTCATATGTATCCCTCAAAGCAGATAAACCCTATGGGTATCAGCGACGGTATATAACTGGATTAATGGTGAGACGAATAATTCTAGAACTTTTTATCACCTTTGTAAGGTGATCGCACGCTCGATTTCACTAAAACCACCAATTGAACCTTCCTCTCCCTACCCTCACTCCTTTTTCAACATCATCGGAACCATGTAGACCGGCACGTCGGAAAATTGCAGGACCCGGGCAGCCGTCCGGCCTATCGAGGTGCCCTCTTCTATCCTGCGACTGTGACTGCCCACCACCAGCAAATCCACCTCCAGCTTGTGCGCCTGCTCGATAATCACACTGGCAGGCTCTCCCTGAACGACACGCACCGTACGAATCAGGGAGAGGTCCGCGTGGCCGTCTCCCAGTTCTTCACGAAACCCGTCGAGCATTCGTTGCTCTATGGCGTCCAGAAACGTATTGACCCCCTTGCCGCGAAGCTCTTTCAAGGCCTCCTCGCCCAGATGGCTCTGCAGTACCGACTCGGCGAACAGGCCCATCGGCTCAACGACATGGATTACATACAGCCCTGCGTTGAACGTTCGAGCCAGCGCCAGCGCGTGCTGCGTTACATAAGGCGCGTACAGACCAAGGTCTGTGGCATACAGCATCGAACGAACCATACAACCTCCCGAACAACCGGAATGGCGGAGATTGACTCAGCGTAGCAGCGCATCATCGGCTGCGACGACAGACTTCTCAGCTGCCGTCGGCAAGCGGCGTTAATTCATTGCTGATGCCATGCGGAACATGTCCGGTTGCCACCACTTCACGCGCCTTTTCGCAGTGACCGGGCTGATCGTCGAAAAACACATCGGCGGCAAATGCCTCAAGAAAAGCCGACTTCTGCAAGCCGCCGAGAAACAACGACTCGTCGAGACGAATGTCCCATTCGCGCAAGGTGCGGATCACCCGTTCATGTGCGGGTGCAGAGCGGGCCGTGACCAGCGCGGTACGAATCGGGCAGCTCGCGTCGGGAAACTCGCGCTGCAATTGGTAGAGCGCGGCGAGAAACGGCTTGAAGGGGCCGCCACGCAACGGCTCGCGCGCCGACTCACGCTCGCTGGCCTGAAAGGCAGCCAGGCCGTCGCTCTGGTAAACCCGCTCCGATTCGTCGGAAAACAACACGGCGTCACCGTCGAACGCGATACGCAGCTCGGCGCTGGCTGCACGTCGCGCACCGCCTGAAAGGATGGTCGCCGCAGCAAAACCGGCATCCAGTGCGCTGCGCACATCCTCGGCGTGGGTCGACAAAAACAGATGGCAGCCAAACGCCGCCAGATAAGGATAAGGACTGCGTCCGCCTGCAAAGGCAGCACGACTGATGTCCAGGCCGTAATGCTGGATCGAGTTGAAGACCCGCAAGCCGGTATCGGCGCTGTTGCGCGACACCAGCACCACTTCCACGCGCGCCTTGTCCAGGCTGGCATTGAGGCTCAGAAGTTTTTCAACCAACGGGAAAGCGTCGCCCTGTTCGAGAATCTCATCCTCGTGCTCAATCTGATACTTGCGGTAGGCCTCCACGCCGTCGGCCATATACACCTCGTGGCTGTCGCGAAGATCGAACAGCGCCCGCGATGAAATCGCCAGGACCAGCTTATGGCCATCAGCCTCTTTCATGAATCATTCCTCGTTTGCCGAGCGGTTGGCACGGTCAATAAATGCCAGTGCCTGATAAAGCGCCCGCACGCGGGGCATGTCAAACCCTGCGGCAAGCGCGGCTGCGAGGGGCCGGGCGTAAATGGCTTCAAGCTCCAGTGGCCGCTTCTCGACCAGGTCGTGATACATGCTGGGCCTGTAGTCCGGCATGCTCTGGGTCACGGTAAACAGATGCTGCGCGAACCCCGGCGGCAAGGCATGACCACAGGCCTGGGCACCCTGCACCACTTCATCCATCAGCGCCTGGATCAATGCCTGACTGTCAGGGTCGGTCATCAATTGGCTGGTACTGGTATGCAACAAAGCCGACAGACCGTTGTAGGGCACATTCCAGACCAGCTTCTGCCAGCGGGCCTGCTGCAGATTAGCCATGACAGGGGCGTCGATGCCGGCCGTCTTGAACAGCGCCGCGCAGGCTTCGACGACCGCCATGCGGCTCGCTTCGTCGCCTGCCGGGCCGCTGTGATAGCCGATACTGACCGCGCCGAAGGCTTCATGAGCGACGACGCCGGGCGCAACCCGGTTGACGCAGACGAAACATAGCCCGCCCAATATATGCAGGCTGTCGGGCAGCACGCTGCGCAACTGATCTTCGACGGCCAGACCGTTCTGCAGCAGCAACACTTTGGCGTCCGGCGCAGCAGCCTGGCTGATGATCGGACCCAGCGCGGCGTTGCCGGTGCTCTTGGTGCCAACCAGCAACCAGTCGCAAGGCGGCATGTCAGCCGCCGAGCGATAGGCTTGAACGGGCTTGAGATGCAAGTCGCCATGCACGGCACTATTGACCTGCAACCCCTCGCGCGCCACCGCCTCAAACTCGCTGCGCAGCAGAAAATGCACGTCGTATCCGGCACGCGCCAGCATCAGCCCGTAAAAGCCGCCGATGGCACCGGTACCTATAACGCCGACACGCGGACGACGGGAATCAACACTCATGACCTCTCCCTTGGCTGTCAGGTTATTTCGGGCCATACACTATCCGTCGCAGCGGATTGTCTTGCAATACAGCAGCGCGGCCCGGCGGGCAGTTACCCGTAACCTGCCCGATACCTCGTTTACTTATTGTCGAACAGCGCGATAACGCGCTAAGGTTCGGCTCCCCGCTGCGCTCAAACCTGCTGGGCACCGCCGCACGGGGTACCGTTGGCGGCCAGTACCCGCGACCTGATGAGTAACACGATGGCTGATTTACCGATTGACGACCTTAACGTTGCCTCCAACGAGACTCTGATCACCCCGGATCAGCTCAAGCGCGACATCCCACTGACCGACGCCGCCCTGCACACCGTCAGCCAGGGCCGCGAGGTGATTCGCAACATCCTCGATGGCAATGATCACCGCCTGTTCATCGTGATCGGCCCCTGCTCGATCCACGACCTGAAGGCAGCCAAGGAATACGCCGAGCGCCTCAAGGCATTGGCGGCAGAAGTGTCCGACACGCTGTATCTGGTCATGCGCGTCTATTTCGAGAAGCCACGTACTACCGTGGGCTGGAAAGGCCTGATCAACGACCCATACCTGGATGACTCGTTCAAGATCCAGGATGGCCTGCACATCGGTCGCCAGTTGCTGCTGGACCTGGCTGAAATGGGCTTGCCAACCGCCACCGAAGCACTGGACCCGATCTCCCCGCAATATCTGCAGGACCTGATCAGCTGGTCGGCCATTGGCGCGCGCACCACCGAATCCCAGACTCACCGCGAGATGGCTTCCGGCCTGTCGTCGGCAGTCGGCTTCAAGAACGGCACCGACGGCGGTCTGACCGTTGCCATCAACGCCTTGCAATCGGTCTCGAGCCCGCACCGCTTCCTCGGTATCAATCAGGAAGGTGGCGTATCGATCGTGACCACCAAGGGCAATGCCTACGGCCATGTCGTACTGCGCGGCGGCAATGGCAAGCCCAACTATGATTCGGTCAGCGTCGCGCTGTGCGAACAGGCCCTTGACAAGTCCGGCATTCGCCCGAACATCATGGTCGACTGCAGCCACGCCAACTCCAACAAGGACCCGGCCCTGCAGCCGCTGGTGATGGAAAACGTCGCCAACCAGATTCTGGAAGGCAACGAATCGATCATCGGCCTGATGGTCGAGAGTCATTTGAACTGGGGCTGTCAGGCGATTCCGAAGGACCTGTCGGAATTGCAGTACGGCGTATCCATTACCGATGCCTGCATCGATTGGGAAAGCACTGAAAAAACCCTGCGCAGCATGCACGCGAAACTCAAGACTGTACTGCCCGCTCGCAAGCGCAAGTAACTGCCTGACCGATTAACCTGCAATAACGAAAACGCCGAGCATATGCTCGGCGTTTTTCATGCTGACGGTCAGTAAACTCGATGTATCAGAGCTTGGCCGCCTGGGACTGCAGGTCATGCAGTTCCATGTATCGCTCGACGTAAGAGCAGGACGGTATGACGGAGTAGCCCATGCTGCCTGCATAGTCCAGGGCCTCCTTGGTCAGGGCGGCGGCTATACCGCGTCCACGCAAGGCATCGGGCACAAAGGTCCGGTAGAAATCCAGCGTCTGCTTGCCGAGATCCATGTACGTCAGGTAGGCACGGTGGCCGTCGATAATGATTTCGAAATGGTGGCCGACTTCGTCATGGTGGATGGACAACGCCTCGCTCATCGCTACTCCTCGCGGGTCTTGGAATTTGACCCCTACCTTACCGGTCTTTTTCAGGCGAAGGAACATCTACGCCGCCCAGTGTCTGTTTTCGACACCGGATAAGAACATTGCCGATCTCGACGTACATCACATTCAGATAGTAGGCACCATTGCCGGATATCCTCAAGCGCAGTCGGATTAAAAACGCCTGGAAATGCCCATGCACCGACCGACAGTCAGACATCCAAGGTTTTTGCAGATGTTCAAGCGAGTCCTGAGGAACCGCCGATACGGGCGGGGGGGTCCAGTGAAAGTGGATAGTTTTTGTACAGAACGCTTGAGAAGTAACGCGGAACACTTTCAAAGCAGGGAATTTTAGCAGCTTCTTGCGCTGGGTCCGTTTACTTACTACAAACAATGGGTACTATGTACGCCGGTCGTTTTCTCATTTTCGAGAGATGACTAATTTGAACAAAATTCCTTGAAGGTGAACACGATGAACAACGTTCTGAAATTCTCTGCTCTGGCTCTGGCCGCAGTTCTGGCTACCGGTTGCAGCAGCGTATCCAAAGAAACCGAAGCTCGTCTGACAGCTACCGAAGACGCAGCAGCTCGTTCGCAAGCACGTGCCGACGAAGCCTACCGCAAGGCTGACGAAGCTCTGGCTGCTGCTCAAAAAGCTCAGCAAACTGCTGACGAAGCCAACGAGCGCGCTCTGCGCATGCTGGACAAAGCTAGCCGCAAGTAATAATCCACCGGGATTATTGAAAGCCGATCCGGCAACGGGTCGGCTTTTTTTATGCCTGTTATCTGACTGGGTGATGGCTTACAGATTGGCACGATAGTGAGGTTCGACTCAGGCTACCTTTGTTATCCCAGACACCTCTCGTTCCTCACGCTCCGTGAACTGCCCCCCAAAAGTTGGACGGTTTTAGCTTGCCGCCTGAGCCCTGTATTTTACGGGGCTTTGGCCGTTGAGCTTCAGCTTGATGCGGTCATGGTTGTAGTAGTGGATGTACTCATCCAGACCTGCTTTCAACTCATCGATGCTTTCAAACTGTTTCAGGTAGAAAAACTCGGATTTCAGTGTACCGAAAAAGCTTTCCATTGCCGCATTGTCCAGGCAGTTGCCCTTACGGGACATGCTTTGTTTGACGCCTCGTACCGATAGCTTATGGCGATACTGCGCGTGTTGATACTGCCAGCCCTGGTCCGAGTGCATCACAAGCTTCGGCTCGTCCTGCAACTGCTGAAGCGCCTTGTCCAGCATGCTGGTGACCAGCTCAAAGCTCGGCCTTGTCGACACTTCATACGCCACGATTTCACCGTTGTACAAGTCCATCACGGGTGAGAGATACAGCTTTCGATTGCCTACCTTGAACTCAGTCACATCGGTCACCCACTTCTGGTTCGGGCGTTGCGCGCTGAAATTGCGCTCCAGCAAATTCGGCGCAATGGTTCCGATTACGCCCTTATAGGAGCGGTATTTTTTGGGGCGCACCACTGATCGCAGGCCCAGTTCTGCCATCAGTCGTTCTACAACCTTCTTGTTGACCAAAATACCTGCAGTGCGAATGACCGCCGTGATACGCCGAGCGCCATAAAGGCCTTTCTCCTCGTGGTAAATGCTTTCGACTAACTGTTTCAAAGCAGCATAGGGATCGGGTCTGGATTGCACCTGAACCTGATAGTAAAACGTGCTGCGTGCCAAGCCCGCCAGCCTCAGCAGAGCGCAAAGCGGGAACCGGCCCCTCAGTTGCTTGATGCTCAGGGCTTTTTCGGTTGCCGTCGTTTCTGCTCCTTCAGCTCTTCCAACTTTTTTAGGTAAGCGTTCTCCATGCGCAGATATTCAAGCTCGCTCATCAACTGGTCGCGCGTCTTCTGCGTATCGTCGGCGGTTACTGGTTTGGCGGGATAAGGCTTCTTTGGCATGGCGACAGGCTTTCTTCTGGCAGGAACATACGGGGCTGTACCGCTACTGTAATGCCGCTTTTCCCAAATGACTATTTGGCCGGGATCCCCGATACCAAAATGCGCAGCGGCCTGACGGAGCGATAGCTTGTGTTCACGCCTGTGCTCAAGCACTGAGCGCTTGAAAGCTTCGCTGTATCGAAGACCAGGCTTGCGATGGCCGGTGTGACCATGACTCTTGTAGTTAGCGACCCAGCGTCGAAGCAGGCTGAAATCGATCGAGAACTGGCGGGCTACCATACGAAAGCCCATGTTGTCTTCAAGATACGCTTTGACGACAGTGAGCTTGAACTGCTCTGAATACTTACCCATTTGAACACCCCCGTGAGGTCGGATTGGTGTCCAACTTCTTGGGGGCAGTTCACCGCGTGGGAATGCAGTTCGTGACGCTCCGCGTCACACAGCGGTTCTGCGACGTCAGGTGGATCGGGGTTCGACTCAGATCACCTTTGTTATCCCAAACGCCTCTCGTTCCTAACGCTCCGCGTGGGAATGCAGTTCGTGACGCTCTGCGTCACACGGCGGTTCTGCGACGTCAGGTGGATAGGGGTTCGACTCAGGTCACCTTTGTTATCCCAGACGCCGCTCGTTCCTCACGCTCCGCGTGGGAATGCAGTTCGTGACGCTCCGCGTCACACAGCGGTTCTGTGATGTCAGGTGCATCGGGGTTCGACTCAGGTCACCTTTGTTATCCCAGACGCCTCTCGTTCCTCACGCTCCGCGTGGGAATGCAGTCGTGACGCTCGCGTCACACAGCGGTTCTGTGATGTCAGGTGAACTGGTGTTCGACTCAGGTCACCTTTGTTATCCCAGACGCCTCTCGTTCCTCACGCTCCGCGTGGGAATGCAGTTCGTGACGCTCCACGTCACACAGCGGTTCTGCGATGTCAGGTGAACTGGTGTTCGACTCAGGTCACCTTTGTTATCCCGGACGCCGCTCGTTCCTCACGCTCCGCGTGGGAATGCAGTTCTTGACGCTCCGCGTCACAAAGCGGTTCTGCGATGTCAGGTGAACTGGTGTTCGACTCAGGTCACCTTTGTTATCCCGGACGCCGCTCGTTCCTCACGCTCCGCGTGGGAATGCAGTTCTTGACGCTCCGCGTCACACAGCGGTTCTGCGATGTCAGGTGAACTGGTGTTCGACTCAGGTCACCTTTGTTATCCCGGACGCCGCTCGTTCCTCACGCTCCGCGTGGGAATGCAGTTCTTGACGCTCCGCGTCACACAGCGGTTCTGCGATGTCAGGTGAACTGGTGTTCGACTCAGGTCACCTTTGTTATCCCAGACGCCGCTCGTTCCTCACGCTCCGCGTGGGAATGCAGTTCTTGACGCTCCGCGTCACAAAGCGGTTCTGTGGTTTCAGGTGGATTGACGTTCGACTCAGGTCACCTTTTCGCCCCTCGGCGACTCACTTTGAGGGACCAAAGTGAGCAAAGTCCTTCGCTCCTGTTTCCGGCCCGACTTCGTCGGATCCCTTCGCCCTGTCACTGATCCGGGGGCCGCCGTCACTAACGTCGCACTCTGCGTCGTCAGTGCCACCGCGATAACAAAACGCTTTATCTATGTACAGTGATTGCGGGCATGACACTACGTTGCGCTGCAGCACAGATGTGACGTGAAGCGGCGCACCATAGCTGAGGTTATCGTAGCGCTCGCTCTAGCGTCGTTATACATAACGAGGACTACTGAAAAATCACAGGCTCTTCAGCACTCGCAGGCGCTTTGCCCGGTTCTGCGATTTCCACCGGCATGCCGTCTTCGGCCGCAACTACATCACGTACTACGTCCCAGTTCATGCGCAGGTTGTTGGCCAGGTCGTCACGTTTGAGCAACGCATTAATGACCGCAGTGTGCTTGTCGACAACCGACGGGTTGCCCAGATCATCGACCGGTGTGTGTGCTTCAAGGTAAACCTTGCCGCCACTGATGCCGAATTTGTAGGGCTCGCTGATGATTCGCACGGTCGTACCGACCGGAGCCATGTCGGCCAGTTCCAGCACGTTGTTGTTGTACATGCGGAAACAGCCATGACTGGTGCGCATGCCAATACCGAACTTCTTGTTCGAACCGTGGATCAGATAGCCGGAAAGCCCAAGACCGAATTTGAACGGCCCCAGCGGGTTATCCGGACCGGCAGGCACTACGTCAGGCAGCGGATCACCATCGGCGGCATGTTCGGCCTTGATCGAGGCAGGTGGCGTCCAGGTCGGGTTTGGCGTCTTGGCCGTTACCTTGGTCACCCCGATGGGCGAACCCCAGCCTTCACGACCGACACCCAGCGGATAGGTGTGCACGACATTCTGCCCTTTGGGGTAGTAGTACATGCGGTACTCGGCAAGGTTGATGACTATCCCTTCGCGCGGGCCCGGCGGCAGAATGAAGCGGGTCGGCAGCACGATGTCCTTGCCTGCACCCGGCAACCATGGGTCAACACCAGGGTTGGCCGCGATCATTTCCAGATAACCCAGATCGTATTTTGTGCCCAGATCGGCAAAGGTGTCCTCGTATTTGGCCTTGATGACCTGCACCTGGCCCACGATGTCCTCGCCGGGCGGCGGCAACGGAAATTCCAGAGCATGGACAGAGCTCGCCGCGCACAGAGCAGCAAGCGACAGACAGCGGGTAACGGCTGGTATGCGCGACAACATCCGGGAAGATCCTTCGGGTAACGACTAAAGAGATGGAAACAGGACCTGAAGTGTACACCGGCCCTTGCAGGATCGGGGATATCTGCGGTTGGCCTTCAGGCAGTCATGACAGCTAGAGTTCAGGCCAGATCGGGTTCATGCCCCTGCGCTGCGCATCCATGATGGCCTTGCACAGCGGGCACAGGCGCTCATCGCGCATGGCTTGCAGTTCGACGGCGCGCATCTGCGGCTGGGCAGGCAACAACGTGCCACACAACGTCCGGTCGATCGAGCCGCCCAGCTCCAATTGGCGAGCAATCAGATGGACGCGCACTTCCTGACAGGCGAACAGATCCAGCTGCTCATGGGGCTCAAGCATTTGATAGGCATACAGGGACCAGGCGGGACGCGGCATGGGGGGCTCCAGATCGGGGGCGCCACATTAGCCGAAAGCCCCCGTCCGGGAAAGCCTCAAAGCAGCGGTTTCAGGCTCGGCCAGACATTTTCCAGCAACTTGCCCTGAGCAGCCGCCGCCGGATGCAGACCATCAGCCTGCATCAGTTCGGGCACTCCGCCCACACCTTCCAGAAAGAAGGGCACAAACGGGACTTTTTTCTGCTCGGCCAGGTTGCTGTAAACCTCTTTGAACGCGTTGGTGTAACGCGGCCCGTAGTTAGGCGGTATCTGCATACCGAGCAGCAACACTTTCGCACCGGCTGCCCGAGAGCTGTCGATCATCGATGAAAGGTTTTGTTGCAATTGAGCGGGCTGCTGGCCACGCAGTCCGTCGTTGCCACCCAATTCGAGAATAACCAGTTCCGGCTTATGCTCTGCAAGCAGCGCAGGCAAACGCGCCTGGCCCCCGGCACTGGTGTCGCCACTGATCGACGCATTGACCACCTTGTCGTCGAATCCCTCCTTGCTCAGACGCTGCTCCAGCAGGCTGACCCACCCTACGCGGGTATCCAGTCCGAAAGCCGCACTGATACTATCCCCAACGATCAATACCGTGCCCGCCAACGCGCCCTGTGACAGCAGCAGTAACCCCAGGCCAGCACTTAAAAACAACGCACGCATCGGATTCTCCATGAGTGAAAGTATTCTCAGTGCCCAAAGCCTCAGCAAAGTAGTCCCCAGCACCGAAGGTGACCTGATCATCCTGCACGAACTCTCCCTGGAACTAAACAAGGGCGACACACTGGCCATCGTCGGTGCATCCGGTTCGGGCAAATCCACCCTGCTCGGCTTGCTTGCCGGGCTTGACCTGCCCAGCTCCGGTTCGGTCATCCTCTCGGGCCGCAACCTGAGTGAGCTGGATGAAGACCAGCGCGCCAGAGTACGCGCCGAGCACGTCGGTTTTGTATTTCAGTCATTCCAGTTGCTCGACAGCCTCAATGCGCTGGAAAACGTCATGTTGCCGATGGAGCTTGAAGGCCGCAAGGACGCCCGCGAAAAGGCTCGCGACCTGCTGGAGCGCGTAGGCCTTGGCCAGCGCCTGACCCACACACCGCGTCAGTTGTCCGGAGGCGAACAACAACGTGTCGCCATCGCCCGCGCGTTTGCCGCCGACCCGGACGTACTGTTTGCCGACGAACCCACCGGCAACCTGGACAGCCACACTGGCGAGCGTATCAGCGACCTGCTGTTCGAACTGAACAAGGAGCGCAACACCACGCTGGTGCTGGTGACTCACGATGAGCGTCTGGCGCATCGCTGCCGCCGCCTGATCCGTCTTGAAGGGGGCCGACTGGTCGCCCCGCTGGAGCCTTGATGGCACGTTTGCCTTTTGCCCGTCTGCTAAGCCTCGCCGCCCGCCAACTGCTGCGCGATGCACGCGCCGGAGAGTTGCGGGTGTTGTTCTTTGCCCTTCTGGTAGCCGTGGCTGCCAGCACCGCCATCGGTTATTTCGGTGCGCGCCTGAACGGCGCAATGCTGTTGCGGGCAACCGAGTTTCTTGGCGCTGATCTGATTCTGGAGGGTTCCAGCCCGGCGCGCGCCGAGCAGGTCGAGGAAGGCAAGCGCCTGCAACTCAAGCAAGCGCAGATCGTGATCTTTTCCAGCGTGATCGCCACCGATGCCGGTATCCAATTGTCCAGCATCAAAGCAGTGGATGACGCTTACCCACTGCGCGGCGAGCTTAAAAGCGCAGCGGACCTGTATCAGACCGAGCAGGCTGGCAGCGGCCCCAGGCCCGGTGAAGCCTGGGCCGAGGCGCGACTGTTTCCAGCCGTTGATCTGAAGGTCGGTGATGATATCGACGTCGGCTCGAAAACCCTGAAACTGACTCGGGTACTGACGTACGAGCCAGACCGTGCGGGCAACTTCTACAGCCTGACCCCGAGGGTGATGATAAATCTCAAGGATCTCGCCGCTACCGGCGTAGTGCAACCGGGCAGCCGAGTCAGTTACCGGGAAATGTGGAGCGGCCCGCCCGAAGCGCTGGCCGCCTACCGTAAAGCCATCGAGCCGACTCTGGAACCGCATCAGGAAATCAAGGACGCCCGCGATGGCAGTCAGCAGATTGGTGGCGCGCTGGGCAAGGCTGAACGTTATCTGAATATGGCGAGCCTGGTGGCCGTACTGCTGGCAGGCGTTGCCGTGGCGCTTTCGGCATCCAGGTTTGCCGCACGGCGCTTCGATGCCAGCGCCCTGCTGCGCTGTCTGGGCCTGTCACGCGGCGAGACCATGACCCTGTTCAGCCTGCAACTGGCGATCATCGGCCTGCTGGCCAGCCTGAGCGGCGCGCTGCTGGGCTGGCTGGCGCAATTGGGATTATTTGCACTGCTGCAGAATCTGTTGCCGGCCGCCGTACCACCGGGCGGCCTTTTGCCTGCGCTGGCAGGCATGGGCACCGGGCTGGTGGCGTTGGCCGGTTTCGCCCTGCCGCCACTGGCAGCACTGGGTCGCGTGCCGCCGCTGCGCGTGCTGCGCCGTGACATGCTGCCGATTCCCGCCAGCTCATGGCTGGTGTATGGCGCGGCGCTGTTCGCGCTGGGCCTGATCATGTGGCGCCTGAGCCTGGACCTGGTGCTGACCTTTGCCCTGTTGGGCGGTGGCGTCGTCGCCGCGCTGATACTGGGCAGCCTGTTGCTGCTGGCGCTTAACAGCCTGCGCCGCCTGCTGGCCGGTGCGTCGCTGCCCTGGCGGCTGGGCCTGGGGCAACTGCTGCGTTACCCGCTGGCCGCTGCCGGTCAATCTCTGGCCTTCGGCCTGATCCTGCTGTCGATGGGTTTGATCGCGCTGCTGCGCGGTGAACTGCTCGACACCTGGCAAAACCAGCTGCCCAAGGACGCACCAAACTATTTCGTGCTCAATGTGTTGCCATCAGAGAAAGAAAACTTCGCCCAGACCCTGAGCAAGCTGTCCACCCACTCGGCTCCGCTCTACCCGGTAGTGCCGGGACGTCTGACCAGCATCAACGGTGAACCGGTGGGCAACTTCGTGACCAAGGACTCGCGTGGTGAAAACGCCACTCGCCGCGACCTTAGCCTGACCTGGGCCGCCGATTTGCCCGAAGGCAATACCCTGACTGCCGGTAACTGGTGGAAGGCGCTGCCGGCCTCAGGCCAGAGCGACGCGACGCCCGGGGTATCGATCGAGACCAAGCTGGCCGAAAGCCTGAAGATCAAGCCGGGCGACCGCCTGAGCTTCATTGTCGGTGGCCTGACGCGTGAAGCCTTAGTCACCAGCCTGAGGGACGTGAACTGGGATACCTTCCAGCCCAACTTCTTCATGATCTTCCAGCCTGGCACTCTGGCTGATTTGCCCACCACTTACCTGACCAGCTTCTACTTGCCGCCTGGCCAGGATAAACAGATTGTCGAACTGTCGCGGGCCTACCCGTCGATCAGTATTCTGGGAGTGGAGGCCTTGCTGGCGCAGGTGCGCAGTATTCTTGATCAGGTTACGCTGGCCGTGCAATTCGTGCTGCTGTTTGTGCTGGCGGCCGGTATTGCCGTGCTGTTCTCAGGGTTGCAGGCGACCCTGGACGAACGCATCCGTCAGGGCGCGCTGCTGCGTGCACTCGGCGCAGAGCGAGCACTGCTGATCAAGTCACGGCGCATCGAATTCGGTTTGCTGGGGGCTGCAAGCGGCGTGCTGGCGGCGCTGGGCTGTGAGCTGGTGAGCTTCGTGCTGTACCGCTACGCCTTCTCACTGGAATGGCAGCCGCATCCGTGGCTACTGCTGCTGCCGGTAATCGGTGCCCTACTGGTGGGTGGCGCTGGCGTATTCGGCACACGCCGCGCACTGAACGTCAGCCCGTTGACCGTGCTGCGCGAGGGTTGAGGGCGACTGGCCGGACCACGACGCTGTGCGTCCGGCCTCACTTCTCGTAATCAATCGAATTCACGAACCACAGCTTTTCGCCTTCCGGCGTGTTGACCAGCACCTCATCGCCCTCTTCCTTCTTCAACAAGGCGCGTGCCATGGGCGAGTCGATGGAAATGTAATCGTTGCGCCCGTAGATCTCGTCATACCCGACAATGCGAAATTTCTTGAGGTCGCCCGCTTCGTTCTCGATCTCGACCCAGGCACCGAAGAACACTCGCCCTTCCTGCTCCGGCGAATACTGGACGACACGCATGTCTTCAAGGCGCTTGCGCAGGTAGCGCACGCGCCGGTCGATCTCGCGCAGCAGTTTCTTGTTGTACTGGTAATCCGCGTTCTCGCTGCGATCACCCAACGACGCTGCCCAGGCGACCTTTTGAGTAATGTCAGGCCGGTGCTCTCGCCACAGGTAATCGAGTTCTTTCTTCAGGGCTTCATGCCCGCCCCTGGTGATGATCTTTGTACTCAAGACGTTTCTCCAGCCCTGCAAAAATCAGTTCGACAGGCATAAAAAGTCAGCGACGCGCCACCTCATGCTGGATGCAGCCGTCGTAATACACCTTGCTGACAGCATCAGGCTTCAAACGCGACTCGCTGTCGTAGGTCTGCTCGGTGATACGCAATGCCATGGGTCGCATCCACTGTTTGGCGAACTTGCGCGCCTGCAGCTTTTGCCGCGCCCCGTAACGGGTAACGCCTGACAGCTTGGAAGCCTGCGCACCACCGGCAATGGTCGAGCCCCAGCGACAAAGATAACGCTCGTTCTCCGTCGCGTTTCTGGCCTGAACGGAAAAAGCCAGCCCGGAAAGCGTCAGGCACGCCAGAGCACAATAGACCAAACGCATGCGAAAACCACCTAATCCTTTGATAAGGCGGCGATTTTGCCTGTCAGTTCACCAGCCGGGGGCCAGCAATATGCCTTCTATGCCAATTGAATACGTCCGCCGTTTCAACCCAGCGTAATCAGGCCCTGACGGGCTATACGCGTCAGGTCACAAATGAGCTGCTCGACGTCGTCAGCCTGCGGCGATTGCACCACCGCCAGGTCGAACTCATCGTTGCCAAAGTGGCTCAACGACGAGTTCGTATCGACAAACTGAATTAGAAACGCACAGTTACCAGCGCCCCGACGAGGCCAGCCATCGAGATAGCGCAACAGCGTAGGCTGATGAGAGCCGCTCAGAAGGATTTTTGGGTTCTTGCGTGACAAGACCGTGCTGATCGGGGAAAGACGAATGAGGGGGCGCAGGTTGTTCATGGTTATATCTCTGCCTCGCAAGATCCGCTGGGCAGCGGTGAGAGGCAACACCGAACCAACGTTTTAGCGGTATTTCGACAAGACCTGAGCCTTGCCAGGCGCCCCGCAAGTAGTTGTTAAATCGGCGCTTGAGCACGCATCCTAGAGAAACGCCCCATTCATTGTCAATTGTCATCCGTGACGCGAGCCTGCAAACGCACAAGGCCCGCCAGAAGCGGGCCTTGCAGAACAAGCATAGCCGGTTATCGGGAGATGACGCGGTCCAGCGACAACTTGCCTGCACCTTCGATAAGCACTGCCAGAGCGCCGCCGAGCAACGCCAGCGCATACTCATAACCGTTATTGGCCATGAAGAAACCGTTATGGATATGCACGGTAAAGATCGCTACCAGCAACAACAGGATCACCACTACCGCAGCCGGACGAGCCAGCAGCCCCAACAGCAGGCCCAGACCGCCAAAGAACTCGGCGCTGCCAGACATCAGCGCCATCAGATAACCCGGTGTCAGGCCCAGGCTTTCCATGTACTGCGCAGTGCCTTCCAGGCCATAACCGCCGAAGGCCCCGAACAGCTTCTGACTACCGTGAGCGATAAAGGCAATACCGACAATAACGCGCAACAGGGTAAGGCCGTAACCGGCGCGAGTGCTGAGAACCGATTTGATCATTGTGTTCATGTGGGTAATTCCGGGATTGATTAAGTGAAAGTGGCGCCATCATAATCAAATTTACTTATGTGAAAACCGCAAATAACAGCACGTAACAATCCAATAAATCGATGATTAGCGTTTTACGGCGGTTTTCGGCCCACTCTTTTCCAGCGAGTCTCGCTCGCGATCAAATGCCAGGTAATACTTGTTCACGCTGTTGACGAACGCGACGACGTTGGCACCGCCCTGCTCCATTGCCACGCGCTCGGTCTGGAAAAACCACTGATCTGGATTGAGCCCCCGCCGCCGCGCTTCCTCTCGCATGCCTTGCACACGCCCCGGCCCCAGGTTGTAGGCGGCCATCACAAACGCCATACGCTCGCGCTCGTTGACTCGGCTGCTGGAGAAATACTTGCGCTGGATCAGCGCCATGTAACGCGAACCTGCACGGACGTTGTCGTCAGCGCTCTGAATGCTCGGTACTCCGACGCTTTTTGCCGCCGACGGAGTGATCTGCAACAGCCCTGTCGCGCCGCCACTGCCCTTGGCCGCCGGGTCGAGCTTCGACTCCTTGAACGCCAGGGCAGCGAGGTCCAGCCAGTCCATACCCTGCGCATCGGCGTGGCGTTGCAGCATCGGACGCAGTTGCTCAAGACGTTGCAGGTTGTTGCGTACCAGCGGGTTGTTGACCTTGTAGGTGTTTTTGTAAGCCTTGGCGAGCACCTGATCCTGCTGAGCCGAAGGTTTATAGCCTTTGAGGAAATCATCGATACTGGCCCGCAGCTGGGTTGCGTTGTCGCGTACAAACCAGCTGATGTCGCCGTGGGTCTGTAGGGTCAGGCCGCGCTCGATACGCAGCTTGGGCATGATCTTCGCCCAACGCTCGGCAATAGGCTGCTCGACCAGTGTCATCGGGTAAATACCGGCCTGGACCATTTCCAGCACATCTTCGACTGCCAGGCTAGGGTCGACCCATTCGATCTTGGCCAGCGGCAGCTTGCGCAGCTCCAGTTGCCGGTTGACCTGATGCAGGGCCTCGTCGGCCGCGCTGCCGGTGGGCAGGCTCAGTGTATGTCCCGACAGTTGCTCCACACGCCGTACGTTGCGCTGGCCACGCGCGCCGACCAGCACCAGAGGCACATCATGAATGATCGGCGCACTGGCCTGAACACCTTTGGCTTCGCTGACATCAAGCAGTTCGCCAGGCGCGATCATATCGCCTTCGCCGCGCTGCAACGCTGTCAGTAACTGGTTCTTGGCCTTGGGTATGACTTTAAGTGTGACCTTCTGAGCGCCGCGCGAATGGCTGTTGAGGTACTGTTCGAAGGCTTGCAGGCGATGATATTCGATGCCGATTTCCTGACCCTTGACGTCACCGGAGCTGTTGCGGCTTTGATTGACCAGCACGCGCAGCACCTTGCTGCTGCGAATGGCAGGCAGATCGCGCACCTGCGCGTTGTGCTGCACGGCCTGCGGGCCAGTCTGACGAGCAGAAACCTGCAGCGGCAGCAGCGCCAACAGACACATAAAAGACACAAGCGCGGATCGGATCATTCACTTCCCCAGGGCAACGCCGGAAAAAAAAACAGGAAAAAGGAAATCTTGAGGTCACGCAGCAGCATCGAACAGCGAAGGAAATCGTTGAACCATCCGGCTCAATCGCTTGAATACCCAGCGTTTTCTTATTGTGGCCGGAGCTCTGGTATGCTCGACAGCCTTCAGCTGGAGGTAGCACCATGCAACTCATCGACATCGGCGTCAATCTGACCAACGCAAGCTTCGCCTCGCAACGACAGGCGGTACTCGATCGCGCCTATGCCGCAGGCGTCGAGCAACTGGTGGTGACCGGCACCAGCGTCGAGGGCAGCGAACACGCCTTGCAGCTGTGTCACGAGCTGGATGAAAGCGCGCAACGCCTGTTCTGCACGGCAGGCATCCACCCGCACTCGGCGAGCGATTGGACCGGTGACACCGAGAAACAGTTGCATGCGCTGCTCAAGGAAAATCGCGTTCGCGCCGTGGGTGAATGCGGCCTGGATTTCAATCGCGACTTCTCGCCTCGTCCGCAGCAGGAAAAGGTTCTTGAAGCGCACCTGGCCATGGCGGTGGAACTGCAATTGCCGGTGTTTCTGCATGAACGTGACGCCAACCAGCGCCTACTGGAGATTCTGCGTGACTACCGCGACCGTCTGCCGGCTGCGGTGGTGCACTGCTTTACTGGCGAACGCGCCGCCCTGTTCAGTTATCTGGACCTCGACCTGCACATCGGTATCACCGGCTGGATCTGCGATGAGCGACGCGGCACGCATCTGCACCCGCTGGTGGGCAATATTCCTCGCGGCCGGCTGATGCTGGAAAGCGATGCGCCTTATCTTCTGCCACGCAGCCTGCGCCCGAAGCCGAAAAATGGCCGCAACGAACCCGCTTACCTGCCGGAAGTCTTGCGCGAAGTGGCTTTGCATCGCGGCGAAAGCCAGGAAGATCTCGCCCGTCACAGCACGGCCTGCGCGCGGGAGTTTTTCGATTTACCCTCCCTGGAACAGATAACCGGCGAAAATCTGCAGCTTTCTTGACCCGCATCAAGGGTCTCTTTGATGGCTGAGGCATCGTGATAGCATCTTGCTGCTACCTCACACGACCATCAAAGAAGACCGCTCATGGGCTCATGGCTTGGCAACCTGTCACTGAAATATAAATTCTGGGCCGTGAATGCGGTCGCCTTCGTCACAACCCTGTTGCTGGTGCTTTACGCCATGCAAGCAGAACAGCAGGCACGAGTAGATACGTCACGTCAGGCAGCGCAAGCTCAGGCCCGCTTGCTGGCCGCGTGGCCTGCCGACGCAGTGCTGCCCGCCAGTGATACGTTGCTGACTTACAACAAAGGTCAGACACCGACCTTCAATACCCTCGCGCTGCCGGAACTGGCTGACGCCCGCGACTGGGTTGCGCTCAATAAACCAGCCAACGACAGACTGCTGAGCGGCGCGCAGATCTTCACCCGCAGCACCGGCCAGCAGGTCGCGGTGCTGGCTTTTGCTCCGACCTTCCTGCAGGTATTTCAAGATCGCTTCAGCCATTACGCAGCCGCGGTTTTCGTGCTGATGCTGTTGATGCTCTGCGCCTCGCAACTGCTGATCCGTTTTCTGCTCAGCCAGCTCAACGCGCTCAAGGATGTGATGCTGCACGTCGAAAAAAGCGGCGATCTGGCGGCCCGCGTGCCTAACCGCAGTGACGATGAGGTTGGGCAGATGGCCAAGGCGTTCAATGCCATGCAGGCCGGGTATCAGCGAGTGGTCAATACGGTTTCGCAAACCGCTGGCCGCCTCGATCAGGGTGCAGCGCATCTGGCTGCGGGCATGAAAGATGTACGCCAGGGCATGCTCGGCCAGCAAAGCGAAACCGATCAGGTGGCCACGGCAATCAACGAGATGACCGCCACGGTACATCACATTGCCCAGCACGCCACGGCCACACGCGACCAGTCGCAGACCGCCGACGCGTTGGCGGGCAGTGGCAAGGAAGTGGTCGACCGCGTGCAGGTATCCATCGCCGGGCTCTCCAGCGGCGTGCAACAGACCGCCGAAATGATCCAGCGCATGGCCCAGGACAGCCAGAAGATCAACGGCGTGGTCAACGTGATCCACAGCATTGCCGAACAGACCAACCTGCTGGCCCTGAATGCCGCCATCGAAGCCGCACGCGCCGGGGAAATGGGCCGCGGCTTCGCCGTGGTAGCCGACGAAGTGCGCAATCTGGCCAAACGGGTGCAGACCTCGACCGATGAAATCACCACAATGGTTTCGACCCTGCAAAGCGGCACCCGCGATGCGGTGGATTTCATGCAGGAGAGCTCATTCAAGGCCGATGAATGCGTGCAGCAGGCCAAGGAAGCGGGCGAAGCGCTGGCGGCCATTGCCGGTGCCGTGGCACAGATGCGCGAAAGCAATACGCAGATTGCCGTCGCCGCGCAGCAGCAAAGTCAGGTGGCCGAGGAAATGAACCGTGCGGTGGTGAGTATCCGCGATGTCACCGAACGCACGGTGGTGCAGACCGTGGACTCGGCCAGCACCAGTGACGAACTCGCCATGCTGGCGGGCGAGTTGAATGCTGCAATCGGCCAGCTCAAGTTGTAACAGGCTATCGCGGCGATAGACAGGCTTGAGTCGTCAGCGATCAGCAAGCGGGCCTATGCTTCAGGCATTGAACGGCGCTTTACGCACCGTCCTGAACAAGCGCTATCTTTAAGAGGACCGCAGCATGAACAAGCCACTTTCCGATCTGCAGCTCAATCAATGGCGTAACAACAACGACAATCAGGGGCACTCGGCCAGCCTGGCCATGTACCTGATTGCCGTACCATTGTTCATTCTGGCGGCCCTGCTGATACTCAACGGCCTGTTCTCCGAGAGCCTGCCATCGATTGCCATCGGCGTGATCGGCCTGCTGGCTGCGCTGGGTTTTCAACGCAAGGACGCCGCCCGCTCCGCCCGGAAATATTGACCTGCCTTGTCATTCAGCCAAACACCGTCACCGTCTGGCGGCTGATTGCGATCAGTTCGCCGTCGGGGCTCCACAACGCTGCGGCGGTGTGACCATAGCCATCCCGGGCGTGTTCGATGACTGCGCGATAACTGCACCATTGCAGCGTATCGAGCAATGGCTGTGGCTGGACGAATTCGATGGTCCAGGTCAGCGAACTACCCGGTGCGGGCTTGTTGAGGTGCGGCAATACCGCAGGCGGCCAGGTGTCGACCAGCGCCAGAATATGGGCCTCGCTCATGGGGCTGGCATGCGCCTCATCACGAAAACGCACATGACCACCAATTGCCGGTGACGGGGTATTGCTGAATGGCATGCCGCCCAGCGCCCAACGAATGTCCATGAAACGCAAGTAGTCGGGCATCACGCCCTTGGCAAAAGGCAGCTCCGGGCATTGTTCTACCGGCTTGAGCACTGGCGCGGCCTCTGCTGCAACCGCAATCATCGACTCACGAGGTGCGCCGAAGCTGCCTTGTATCAGGGTCATCACCTGACCGTTCTGCATGGCGCGCCCCGACACCTGACTGACAGCCTTGCCGTGACGCAGAATTTCAACGTCAAAGGCAATCGGCACGCCCGGCTCGGCCGGCCCGACAAAGGTAATCGCCAGCGAGCGAACCGGGCGCCCTTCCGGCACCTCGGCACGCATCGCTTCATAGGTCAGCGCCGCCATCAACCCGCCGAAGCAGGCGCGCCCCTGGGACCATTCGGCAGGGATCGTGACAGCACGCGGGTCGCGACGCACCGCATCGATCAATTCGGAAAAGGTCATGCTTACTCCAGCAAGTCGACACACAAGTGGATGGATGATAACCATCCTCTTAGTCAACGACATGCCGCATATTGGCCATTATTGCGGCCTGAATGACCTATTCCATAAAAAAGCCACTGCCTTAGAAACATGCCTTGGCCAGCCGCTTGAGCGACGCCTCGGCCTTGCGCTCGGCACGCACGATGCCGATCTGCCAACCCGCAATGCACGGCGCCAGATCCGGCTGCTCGGCAGCCTGCGCCAGCCATTGCAAATGATCATGCCAGTCGCCCAGCTCGCCTTGTGCGGCCTTGAGCCGGGCCTGCATGTTTTTCGGCTGGTGACTGAGTTCCGGGTACGCTTCGGCGGCGTAACGCACGCGTTTGATCAGCAGGCGCAGATCATGCCGATCATGCCCAGGCTCGGCGATGGCCACACGTAGCTTGCTCCACTGTTTGTCCATACGCTTTTCGATGGTCTTGCGCAGGCCGCGCAACATTCCCTGACGCTGTTGCAAACGCAGTAGCTCCGGAAATAGATCGATCAGTTTGAGCAAGCGGCTTAGTTCAGGCGACGTCGCAACCCTGGGGCAGGCATTTCCCAAGTACTGGTTGCGCTTGAAAGCCGCCTCGTTCAGGCCCTGCTCTTCGAGAAACGCGGCGAGCACCTGCATGTCACGCAAAGGCGTGGTCAGTTGCCCTACCGCTTTTGCGGCCTCTTCCAGTTCTGCGGCAGCCGGGTTTTCCCGCAGGGGCCGCAGTACGCTACGCAGACGACGCACGGTGGTACGCAAATCATGCAGCGCTTCGCTGTCCGTCGAAACTGCAAGGCGTGCCTGGCACGCGAGCAATTTGACATCCAGCGCCAGCACCTCGGCCACCAGATGATCCACCATTGAAGACATGCAATTCCCCTTCGACACACTCATTCATGAATGCCTGTCCCTGACGGCTGACAACCTCCATGGCAGACGACGACGCAACGTGCTTAATGCATGCCTCAAGCGGCTGGCCGAAGCAAGCCGCCCGGCATAGCGCTGCGCCTGAAATTCGCGGATGAAAGCTTCGATGGCCTCGGCATGCTGCGGAAAATACAGCACCGCTCTGCGGCAGAATGCGTCAGCGCCTTCACCCGGCATACGACGCAGACCATGACGGGCGAGCAAGCGTTCAAATGCGTTGAACACCCGCAGTTGCGAGTCGCTTTCGCGCTGCCAGGGTTTAAACAGCCATAATGCAATCAGGCCCAGTGAAAGCAAGGTCCCCAGGACGAAAACCGGTGCCTGAAACCCTGAAAACCAACGGCCGAGAATTTGTAACTGCTGTTGTCCCTGATAGCCCAGCACCCAGCGCTGCCAGCCATAGTTGAGGTTATCCCAGCTCAGGCGTATGGCGTTGACCCAAGGCACATTGCGATAGCGTAACGCTGAATAAGGCGAGTCCTGCAGAAAGGCTTCGCCTGCTGCCAGCGCTTGCTCCAAGCCCTGTTCGATACGCTGCGGTGCAACTGCTGCGGTGGGGTCGACACTGCGCCAGCCGATACCCGGCTGCCAGTATTCGACCCACGCATGCGCGTCGAACTGGCGCACGGTCAGGTAGTGCCCGTCAGGGTTCAGTTCACCGCCTTGATACCCGGCCACGACCCGCGCCGGAATACCCGCAGCGCGCAGCACAAAAGTCATTGCCCCGGCGTAGTGGGCGCAAAAACCCTGACGACTCGCAAACAGAAACTCATCAATGCTGTCATTGCCCAACGGTGCGGGCTTGAGGGTGTAGTGAAACGGCTGGTCGCTGAAATAACCCAGCATCGCGGCGACCATCGCATCCGCCGTAGTGTAGCGACGGCGCAGTTCAGCCGCCCACTGCCGGGCCTGATCATTCCCCTTGGCGGGCAATTGCAGGTTTTGGCGCTGGACCTGTTCGCTGGATTGCGGGTCGCGAATACTCAGCGGCCAGGAATTGACGGCATATAACAGCGATTGCTCAACGGGACGCCGGCGTTGCAGGCGGAAGTCGCTCATCTGCCGAACGTCCGGCAACGTGGTCTCGGCCACGTCGAGGCTCGGCAACCAGGGCCGACCGCTGGCTTCCATGACAATGCTGTAAGCCAGTGGATCGCCGCGCTTTTCCCACTGCGGGATCTGCACGGTCTGGGCACGTGCCGACTGTGACCAGCGCCGCCCATCGAACTGCTCAAGGGTCAGACCGCGCCAGTACAACTGATTACGCGCCGGTATCGGCCCTTCAAAACTGGCCCGAAATACCAGTGCCGGCGACTTGCTCAGCTCGGCCATGTCGCCCGGTGCCATGTTGTCGGACAGCCCAGTGACGCCCTTGTTGCTCGGTTGCGGCAACGACCAAAGCGGGTCCAGACGTGGAAAAAACAGAAACAGCACAAGCATCAACGGCACAGCCTGCGCCATCAGCTTGAACGCCAGCTTGAGCGTATCGGTTGATCTGCCAGCCAGATCCGCGTGCTGCAGCCCGATCAACGCGGCCAGCAGCGCGCCGACCGGCAGCAGGCTGAAAAGCGCCCATAGCAGGTTGTCTTCAAACAGATAGCCGACCGCCACGCAAAAGAAACCGAGGAAGATCAGCACCCGAGCGTCGCGATGGTTGTTCATTTCCAGCATTTTCAGAACGAATGCCGCAACCAGTAAAGCCGCACCGGCGTCCAGCCCGACCAGACTGCCACGCGCCAGATACACGCCCCCGGCGGTGCCCACCAGCAACCCTGACTTGATCCAGGTGCCGGGCAGCCGCGCGCGCATCCGGAACACCTGAACCCGCCAGCATGTGCAGCCCAGCCACAGAAGCGTGATCGATACCGGCACGTGCAGCGCGAACGGCAACACGACCAATGCCTGCGCCAATAGCAGCCAGGTAAGGCTGACACGCGGAATGGGTGCGGCTGCGAGCGCTTTATTCTTGTCACTCATGATCGATGACCATAAAGCGCCAAGGCGCGCAGGCAGGCTTCGCGGTGCGCATCACCGCTGTCGACCGTGGACAGAAAACCTGGCAGGCGCAAGGCAAACGGCTGACGACGCTGGGACAGCTCCAGCACCCAATAACACAGGCGCGACAAGCGCTCCTCGATATCGCCGCCCAGCGCCATGAAGTCCAGGCACAGGTCGTGGCCGCTCAAGTCAGTGAAGTCCTTGACCAGCAACCCCTGACCTCGGGAATAGGCTTTCCAGTGCAGGCGACTGAGGTTATCGCCCGGCTGGTAGCTGCGCAGCCCCTGATAATCATCGACACCGGCACCCTGAGTGGCCTGACCGTCGTCCTCGGCGTGGGGCTGCACGCCTTTTAGCTGCGGCATGGCACCCGACAGTGGCCGCGGATAGATCAAGGCGCTCTGCTCCAGATCCAGCCAGCTCCAGGCGCGGAAAATGCCCAGCGGAAACACACTCTCGACCCGCAGCCTTGGCGCATGCAGCCAGCCGCGCTTTTCGGCAGGCAGGGTCAGTTCCACATCGGTCAGCCCGCGAGGCAGTACATCGCCGGATTGCAGAGCTGTCGCAGTCCAACCCACGCCCAAGGCGTGGTGGGCCTGGCTGGCACTTTCCAGGCGCAGGCGCAATTGCACCGGTTCGCCGACAAACACTGAACGCGCCACACCCGCACTGAGAATCAGGCCGCTGACGTTGCGATACGTGTGCAAAATGGCCAGCACGCCAATCGACAACAACAGAAAGGTCAGCCCGTAGGCCAGGCTGTTTTGATAATTGATCGCCACCAGCAGCATGAGCACGATCACGACCGCAAAGGTCATGCCGGTGCGCGTCGGCATGATGAAGATGCGCCGATGGTCGAGCGTGATGCGTGACGCCGGAGGAATTCGTCTTGCCAGCCAGCGTTGCCAAAACGGTTTGAGCAGCTCGATCAAAGCACCGGCACCTCGCGCAATAACCACTGCACCAGCGCTCCGCCGCCATGCCCGGTCGGGTCGCTGCGCTCGCGCAGCCGATGGCCGACCACCGACGGCAATACCGCCTGCACATCCTCGGGAATGACGTAATCACGCCCCAGCAACATCGCCCAGGCCCGCGCTGCGGCCAGAATCGCCAGGCTCGCCCTGGGCGACAGTCCATAGGCGAATTGCGGCTGGCTGCGGGTTGCCTCGACCAGGCGCAGCACATAGTCGACCAGTGCATCGCTGGCCCGCAACTGCCGTGCATGCGCCTGCAACTGGCCAAGCATGGCGTGGTCCAGAATCGGCTGCAGGCGCGGTAAAAGTTCGCGACGTGACTCGCCAAGCAGCAACGCTTTCTCCGCCGCTCTCGCCGGATAGCCCATGGAGATGCGCATCAGGAACCTGTCCAGCTGAGACTCGGGCAAGGCAAAGGTGCCACCGGAGCTGAACGGGTTCTGCGTAGCGATCACGAAGAATGGATCGGGCAACAGACGTGTCGCGCCCTCGATGGAGACCTGCCCTTCTTCCATGGCTTCCAGCAACGCGCTCTGGCTCTTGGGCGTGGCGCGGTTGATTTCGTCGGCCAGCACCAGTTCGGCGAAGATCGGCCCGGGATGAAAGGTGAATTGCCCGCTGTCCCGATCAAATACCGACGTCCCCAGGATGTCACCCGGTAGCAGGTCGGACGTGAACTGAATGCGCTGATAACTCAGGCCCAGAATTTTCGCCAGCGCATGGCTGAGCGTGGTCTTGCCCATCCCCGGCAAGTCTTCGATCAGCAAATGCCCGCCGCCGATCAGGCAGGTCATCGCCAGCCGTACCTGCACTTCCTTGCCCAGTACCACTTCATTGATGGCGCTCAGGCATGCATCGAGTTTTCTACCCATCGAAAGCCCCTTCCGGCAACTGCTTAATGACTGTGGGACTGCAAGCGATGCTAGTGTCCGAACACTTTAAGATGAGCGTAGGCCGTTTCGCTAGAGTCGGTAGGGATTCGATGTGATGCGAGCATACGGAGCGAGAGGTATCTGGACAAACACTGTGCGGAACGGGCGACGGTTCGCTAGGGTCTGTTCCCGTTTCACATTGGCAGCCACAGAAAAGCGCAGGCCATTGCTATGACGCTTTCATAGTTTCTCTTGAGTTTGTCGAACCGAGAAGCCGCCGCCCGGAAATGCTTCAACCGGGCAAAGGCGTTTTCTACGAGATGTCGATTGCGATATAACCCTTTGTCCAGATCTGCGTTCCCTTTCAGAGAATTGCGCTTTCGTGGAATCACCACTTTGCTGCCTTGCTGCTCGACCTGAGCGCGTATCGCTTCAGTGTCGTAGCCCTTGTCCGCAATGATCACTTCTGCATTGGGCATCTTGGCAATCAACGAGGCCGCCTGCGAACAATCATTGGTCTGGCCTCCGGTCACGTCAAATGCAATGGGCAGCCCACAAGCGTCTACAGCCAGGTGAATCTTGCTGGTGTTACCGGCTCGGCTTTTTCCGATGGCCTGGTCCTGCGTGCTGGCAGCACCTGCACTGTGCTGATGAGCCTTTACATAGCTGCCATCAATGAAAACCCACTCCATGTCAGGATCGGTCATCAGCACCTCAAGCACCTTGACCCACTTGCCTGAAGCAGACCAGGCATTGAACCGCTTGTAGACCTTGCTCCAGTTTCCAAACGCTTTCGGCAGGTCTCGCCAAGGGCAACCCACACGCATGCGGTACAGCATGCCTTCAACCGTGGTGCGCAAATCTCGCTTGTTGTAGATCGATTCGTGCAGCAAAATTTCTCGAAGCTTCGGCCAGTGCTCATCACTGAGCATTAATCGGGGCATTGCAGGCTCGTATTGGTGTTGTGTGAGAACTCCAACAATACGGGCCTGTTCTCATAGAGATCAATGGGTTACGTCGAAACGGGAACAGACCCTAGTCCGCGAAGGCGATGTTGAGAGCGATATATCTCCTGCGAATTTAAGGCCCTTTTCGCGGACAAGTCCGCTCCCGCGACTTGAACTACCGTAAGACGCTCCGCGTAAGCATGCCGTTTGCGGCTTTTGATTATCGTGCGACGCTCCGCGTCGGCATGCCGTTCTGGACGCTCTGCGTCCACGATGGCATGTACAACGCGGTGCAGGCTCAGCTATCAACGGCCAGCGCGGGACTCGCGGATGTAGAAGCGGGCTTTTTCGGCTTTTTCGGTGCAGCCTTCAAATGCTTCGAACTGTTGCTGGGTCTTGGCACCGGTCAGCAGCGACAGGGCCTTGGAGTAACTGACGGTGCCGGCGAAGCCTTCGGCCTTGGCCAGATCAAGCTCGTGCCAGGCAGCGTCTATCTGGGTGGCGCAGCTGTCTCGATACCCGGTCTTGCCAGCGCAACCTGCAAGAACCAAGACAAGCAATGGCAGACAGATAAAGGCTTTCATGGGGGTGTTACCTCAGGAGTGAATATGGAGTGTGCGGCTTTGACGGTTCGATGCAGTAAAAGTGCCGTGCCACGGGGGTATGGTCGCTTTTTTCATCTAATGGTCGGCCAGCAGACGATACCCTATTCCAGGCTCGGTGAGGATGAACCTCGGGGCGGTCGGATCGTCTGCCAGTTTCTGACGCAAATGCCCCACCACAATGCGCAGGTAGTGGCTGTCATCGGTGTGGGTAGGCCCCCAGATATCCTTGAGCAACTGCTGCTGGGTAATGACCCGCCCAGGGTGGCGTGCCAACTGCGCCAGCACCGCGTATTCCTTACGCGTCAGCGCCACTTCGTGACCATCGAGCAGCACCCGGCGATAGGCCAGGTCGACGGTCAGCGGACCGAATTGAAGGGCCGACTCCGGCTTGTCGCTACCGGAAACCTGCCTGAGCAGCGCCCTGATTCTGGCCAGAAACTCCTGAATGCCGAACGGTTTGGTCACGTAGTCGTTGGCCCCGGCGTCCAGCGCCTGGACTTTCTGTGCTTCGCTGGCGCGTACCGAAAGCACCAGTACCGGCACCGCTGACCACTCGCGAAACTCGCTGAGCACTTGCTGACCGTCCATGTCCGGCAGGCCAAGATCAAGCACCAGCAAATCCGGTTTGTTCAACGCAGCCTGGGTCAGTCCCTCCGCGCCGGTAGCCGCTTCGAGCACCTTGTAGCCCTGAGACACCAGACTGATGCGCAAAAATTTGCGAATCTGCGGCTCGTCATCGATGACCAGAATGGTCGCCGCCTGGCTCAAGCTGACTCCTCCATTTCCACATCTGGCTGCGCCTGCAACGGCAGGAACAAGGTGATGCGCGTACCCTGCCCGTCAATGCCTTCCTCGACGGTGAGACGTCCGCCATGCGCGCCAATCATGCCCTGACAGATCGCCAGCCCCAGACCCGTGCCCTGCCCGCCCCGATCACCGCGGGCTGCGGTATAGAACATGTCGAAAATCTTCGCCCGTTCATCCTCCGGAATGCCCGGCCCTTCGTCACTGACCGAGAAGAACAGCTCGCTGTCGAGCACACCCGCCGCCACCTGCAAGCGCCCGTCGACAGGTGAAAAGCGTGCAGCGTTTTCCAGCACATTGACCAGCGCCTGCTCGATCAGCGCCGCATGCACGTACAGCAATGGCAGCTCGCCGGTCACCTGGGTGCTGACCTGCAAGGGTGCCAGCACGGCGCGCAGCCGGTTGAGCGCACTGCCGACGATATCGGCAGGCGACACCCAGTCTCGTGCGAGTTTCAGCGCGCCATGCCCCAGGCGCGTCATGTCCAGCAGGTTCTGGATATAGCGATCCAGACGTTCGGCTTCGTCGCGTGTACCTTCCAGCAGCTCGCGGCGATCCTCCAGCGGGATGGCTTCGCCCAGCGCCAGCAGGCTGTCGATGCTGCCGCGCATGGAGGTCAGTGGCGTGCGCAGGTCGTGGGACACAGAGGCCAGCAAGGCGCTGCGCAATTGCTCGGTTTCACCATGCAGACGCGCGGCTTCAAGCTCTTGCGCCAGTTGTGCGCGAGCCAGCGCCTGCGCCAGCGGCTGGGTCAGCGCCGCCAGCAGACGCCGGTGTTGCGCGGTGAACGACTGGCCTTCACGCGCACTGACACCCAGCAGGGCCAGTGGTCCTTCTTCTGCGGTAATCGGCCACCACCACCAGCGCCCGGACGGTAGCGTGCCGGTGCCGCTGCCAGCCGGTTGATCGTGCTGCCAGGCCCACTCGGCGGCGGCACGTTCGGCTTCCGAGAAGGTCAGCGGCCCACCAGTCTCAACAACCAAACCGCCCTGACCGTCACGATCAACCAGGCACAGATACAATTCCTTCCAGCCGGAAAAATGCTGTTCGGCGGCATTGAGCACCGCTTTGCGATCCGTGGCAGCGGTCATCTTGCGCGACAGGTCGAGCAGTTCGCTGGTCTGTTCCTGAGTATCACGCAACGCCTGCAACTGCCTGCGCTGGCGCGCCGCAAGCTTGCCGGTCAGCGCCGACATCAGCAGGAAGAACAGCAGCGTCAGCACGTCTTCTTCGCGCTGGATGTTCAGGGAAAAACTCGGTGGAATGAACAGAAAGTCATAGGCCAGAAATGACAGCCCGGCACACGCCAGCGCCGGTCCCATGCTGCTGCGCACCGCAACCAGTAACACCGCCGCGAGAAAGATCAGGGAAATGTTGGGCAGCGCCAGCACGCCCGACACACCCCAGGCGACCAGACTGGCAAGCAGCGTGGCCACAAAGGCCAGGCCGTAATCGAACCACACCACTTCGCGAGCCGGGCGTGCGCGGGGCGGTTGATCGGGTAGCTCTTCACTGTCGTCGAGCACCGAGATTTCCAACCCGTGCCCTTCACGCAGCAAACGTGCGGCAACGCCGCCGCCAAACACCCGGCGACGCCAGTGCCGACGCGACTGGCCGACCAGCACCACGCTGGCACGCCGTTCGATGGCATGCTGCACCAGTGTTCTGGCAACCTCTCCGGCACGCAATGAAACCGCCTCGCCACCCAGCCGCTCGGCCAGTTGCTGAGCGCTTTGCAGGCGCGCGCGGGACTGCTCGTCGAGGGTTTGCCCGTCGTCCACATGCACGGCGCTCCACGGCAGGTGGCGACGCTGAGCAACCCGACTGGCGTGACGCACCAGGCGCTCGGCATGGGTATCACCGTCGATGCCCACCAGCATCCGCCCACGAACTGCCGGAGCCGACTGGCCCAATTGCCGGTAGCCCTGCGCCAGATCGTTATCGACCTGCGCCGCAGCGGTCTGCATGGCCATTTCGCGCAGCGCAGTGAGATTGGTTTGCGTGAAGAAAGCGTCGATGGCCGCGCGCGCCTGCTCAGGCACGTATACCTTGCCGTCGCGCAGGCGCTCCAGCAGTTCGCGCGGCGGCAGGTCGATCAGCACCAGGTCGAAAGCTTCCTGCAACACCCAGTCCGGCAGCGTTTCGCGCACCTGCACCCCGGTGATACCGCGCACCTGATCATTAAGGCTTTCCAGGTGCTGGACGTTGACCGTGGTGTAGACGTCGATGCCGGCAGCGAGCAGTTCCTGAATGTCCTGCCAACGCTTGGTATGCCGACTGCCGGGCGCATTGGTGTGCGCCAGTTCGTCGACCAGAACCAATGCCGGTGCCGCCTTGAGCAAGGCATCAAGGTCCATTTCTTCGAGGGTCATGCCGCGGTATTCGGTGCGCAGCAAGGGCTTTTGCGGCACGCCATTGAGCAGCGCTTCGGTTTCCGCACGGCCGTGGGTTTCCACCACGCCCGCCACGACCCTGACGCCCTGACGCAACTGCGCATGGGCCGCCTGAAGCATGGCGTAGGTTTTGCCCACGCCCGGCGCGGCGCCGAGAAAAACCTTCAGCCGCCCGCGCCCCTCGCGGGGCAGCTGGGCCAGCAGTGCATCAGCTCGACCGGAATCACTCACCTTGGTTACCACCCCTCTCTAATCATCTACAGCTTAGTGAATCTGCTGCGAACACGGCGCACTTTGTTACAACTGCGCGTCGCGCGGTGCAGACGGTAACTGATTCAGGCTCATATTCAAGGCCAATACGTTGACCACGGGCGGGCCTATCAGCGGACGTTGCGTGTTGGCGTCGATCAGCGCCTGTACTTTCTCCAGCGGCAACTGGCGCGCCGCGGCAACGCGACCGGCCTGCCAGGCAATGGCTTCAGGCGAGAGATGCGGGTCCAGACCGCTGCCGGACGTGGTCAGCAAGGCCAGTGGCACCGGTTCCTGCGAGGCATTGGCCAGTTTCGCAACGTCCTCTTTCACGCGTGTCACCAGTGCCGGGTTGCTCGGCGCGAAGTTGCTCGCGCCACTGGCTACCGTCGCAAACGCGCCTGCCGAAGGACGCGACTGAAACCACTCATCACCCGTAAACGACTGGGCGATGAGTGCCGAGCCGCGCACTTTGCCCGCCGCGTCGTACACCAGGCTGCCATTGGCCTGCGCCGGAAACGCCACTTGCGCAACCCCGGTGACTACCAGTGGATAGGCCACGCCGGTGATCAGGCTCATCAACACGATCAGGCTCAAGGCCGGACGCAATACATTGGACATCTGCACATCCTCAATCAGGTGAGGCTGCACGCCGACCGGCGTGCAGCACAGGCTTCAAACAAGGCCGAGTGCGACCAGCAGCATGTCGATCAACTTGATGCCGAGAAACGGCACAACGATGCCGCCCAGGCCATAGATCAGCAGGTTGCGACGCAACAGATGCGCCGCGCTGGCGGCCTGAACCCGCACGCCACGCAGGGCCAGCGGGATGAGCACAACGATGATCAGCGCGTTGAAGACGATGGCCGAGACAATCGCACTTTGCGGGCTGGCCAGTTGCATGACGTTGAGCACGCCCAGTTGCGGATAAATCGAGGCAAACAGCGCAGGCAGCACGGCGAAGTACTTGGCCACGTCATTGGCAATCGAAAACGTCGTCAGCGCACCGCGTGTGACCAGCAATTCCTTGCCGATCTGCACCACGTCCAGCAACTTGGTAGGGTCGCTGTCGAGGTCAACCATGTTGGCCGCTTCACGCGCGGCCTGGGTGCCATCGTTCATCGCCATACCGACGTCCGCCTGCGCGAGTGCGGGCGCATCGTTGGCTCCGTCGCCGCACATCGCCACCAGTCGGCCTTCGCCCTGCTCCTGACGAATTCGCTCCAGCTTTTTCTCTGGCGTGGCTTCGGCCAGCACATCATCGACACCCGCTTCAGCGGCAATGGCTGCAGCAGTCAATGGGTTGTCGCCAGTCACCATCACCGTGCGAATCCCCAGCTTGCGCAACTCCTCGAAGCGCTCGCGAATACCCGGCTTGACCACGTCCTTGAGATGAATCGCACCCAACAAACGACCGTTGGCGCAGACCAGCAGCGGCGTGCCGCCGGTCTTGGCAATCTTGTCGACTTCCCGCGCCAGGGCAGGCGGCAGGTCGCTACGCTGCATGTTGATGAAGGCCAGCAGCGAATCCACCGCGCCCTTGCGGTACACATGGCCCTGATAATCCACACCGGACAGACGTGTATCGGCGCTAAACGGTACAGCGGTTACCGAACTCAGGGTGGGCTCGTTCATCGGGTGCAGGTCGCGCAGGAACTCGACGATGGATTTGCCTTCCGCCGTATCGTCGGCCAGCGAGGCCAGCAAGGCGCCCTCGCCCAGTTCCTTCGGGGTCACGCCGGGTGCTGCGTAAACGGCAGCGCAGCGGCGATTGCCGAAGGTGATGGTGCCGGTCTTGTCCAGCAACAGCACATGCACATCGCCCGCAGCTTCCACGGCGCGACCGGACTTGGCGATCACGTTGAGGCGCACCAGCCGGTCCATGCCGGCAATGCCGATGGCCGACAGCAGGCCGCCAATGGTGGTCGGGATCAGGGTGACCAGGAGTGCTACCAGAAACACCAGCGGCAGGCTGCCCCCGGCAAAGTGGGCGAACGGCTGCAAGGTGATGACCACCAGCAGAAAGATCAGGGTCAGGCCGATCAGCAGAATATCCAGCGCGACTTCGTTAGGGGTCTTCTGCCGCTTGGCACCTTCCACCAGCGCAATCATGCGGTCCAGCGTCGATTCGCCGGGGTTGGTGCTGATGCGTATCAGCAGCCAGTCGGACACCAGCCGGGTGTTACCGGTGACGGCCGAGCGGTCGCCGCCGGATTCACGAATCACCGGCGCGGATTCGCCGGTAATCGCCGCCTCGTTGACCGCCGCGATGCCTTCGATGACTTCGCCGTCGCCAGGGATCATTTCCCCGGCGTCGACACGCACCACATCGCCCTTGCGCAACTCGCTGGCGTTGATGGTGCGCAGGCTGCCATTCTCATCGCGAATGCGCGCCTTGAGCCCTTCGCTGCCGGCCTTGAGGCTGTCGGCGCGTGCCTTGCCCCGTCCTTCGGCCAATGCTTCGGCGAAGTTGGCGAACAACACGGTGAACCACAACCACAGAGCGATCTGCACGCAGACCGAAGTCGGCACCTGCGGGTTGGGGATCACGCACAGCACGGTGGTCAGAATGGCAGTCAGTTCCACCACCAGCATCACCGGCGAACGCTTGAGCTGGCGCGGGTCGAGCTTGACGAACGCCTGCACCAGCGCCGGACGCCACAGGGCAGCGATGCCGGTCTTGGCTGACTCGCTGGCGGCCTGAGGCTCGGCAGTTTTTACAGCATCACGTCTTGAAAAATCAGTAGTGCTCATGATCGGTTCCTCAGAAACCCAGGCTCAGGTGTTCGGCAATCGGCCCCAGTGCCAGGGTCGGCAGGAAGGTCAAACCACCCACCAGCAAAATGGTGACGGTCAGCAGAGTGACAAACAGCAGGCCGTGGGTCGGGAAGCTGTTCTGACCCTGTGGTGCGGTTTTCTTCATGGCCAGGCTGCCAGCCAGTGCCAGCACCGGCAGGATGTAACCAAAGCGGCCAATGAAGATCGCCAGGCTGAGCATCAGGTTGTGGAACACGGTGTTGGCACTGAAACCGCCGAACGCCGAGCCGTTGTTTGCCGTGGCCGAGGTGTAGGCGTACAGCAACTGACTGAAACCGTGCGGGCCGGGGTTGCTGACCGCACCGGCCGGGCCAGGCAGGCTGGCAGCAATCGCGCCCAGCACCAGCACGCCGACCGGCATCACCAGCAGGGTGGCGACCAGCAGCCGGACTTCCTGCGCTTGCAGCTTCTTGCCGAGGTATTCCGGCGTGCGGCCAATCATCAGGCCGGAGAGAAATACCGCAATCAGTACGTTCAGCAGCATGCCGTTGAGGCCCACACCCACGCCGCCGAAAATCACTTCACCGACCATCATGTTGACCAGCGCAACCATGCCGGTCAAAGGGTTGAGGCTGTCGTGCATACCGTTGACCGAACCGTTGGAGGCCGCAGTGGTAGCGACTGACCACAGCACCGTGCCGGTGGTGCCGAAGCGGGTTTCCTTGCCTTCCAGCGGTGCGGTCTGCTCGACACCGGCGATGTTCAGTGCCGGGTTGGGCTGGTACTCGGTCCACAGCGACACCGCGCCGCCGATCAACAGCAGTGCCAGCATGCAGCCAAGAATCGCGCGGCTCTGGCGCATGTCCTTGACGTAGTGGCCAAAGGTGAACACCAGCGCTGCCGGGATCAGCAGGATCGACACCAGTTCGAACAGGTTGCTCCACGCCGTCGGGTTCTCGAACGGGTGCGCCGAGTTGACGCCGAAGAAGCCACCACCGTTGGTGCCCAGCTGCTTGATCGATATCTGGCTGGCCGCAGGGCCCATCGGCAGGCTTTGATCCGCGCCTTGCAGGGTCAGCGCATCAATGTAATGGCCGAAGTTCTGCGGCACGCCCTGCCAGACCAGAAACACGGCCAGCACGATACTGATCGGCAACAGCCCATAGAGCGTGGCGCGGGTCATGTCGGCCCAAAAGTTACCCAGGCTCTGCGACGAGCGACGGCTGATACCGCGACATAGCGCGACCAGCACGGCGAGACCTGTGGCAGCGCTGACGAAGTTCTGCACGGTCAGGCCGACCATCTGGCTCAGGTAGCTGAGCGACGCTTCGCCGCTGTAGGCCTGCCAGTTGGTGTTGGTGACAAAACTCATCGCCGTGTTGAAAGCCAGCGACCATTCCATGCCCGGTAGTTGCTGCGGGTTGAGCGGCAGCGCGCCTTGCAGCATCAGCATCGCGAACAGCACGACAAAGCCTGCCAGGTTGAACGCCAGCAAGGCCCACATGTATTGCTGCCAGGATTGCTCGGTTTTCGGGTCGACGCCGGAAATTCGGTAGCAGGCCCGCTCGACCGGCCCCAGCACCGGGCTCAGCCAGGTGCGCTCGCCTTCCATGACCCGATAATAGAAACGCCCCAACCAAGGCGCGGGTGCCAGCAGCAGGACCAGAAAGGCCAGGATCAACAGATAATCGTAACTGTGCATGATCACTCCTGACTCTGGTCGGCGCGCAACAGCGCCACCAGCAGATAGATGAACAGCCCGACTCCCATCAGCAGCGAGATACCATCCATAACGCTCATTGAAATTTCCCCCATCAGGCAACACCGATACGGCACAGGCCGCGTGGGGAGATTGTCCGCAGGCAGGGTGTAAAGGCGCGAGATCGACAGGCTGGTCGGGGCGTAAAGAAGCTGTAAAAAAGCCCTACAGCCTTGACGGCGCAAGGCCTTCGCGGACCTCCAGCGCTGTCATTTATGTCAGGTTCGCGTTGGGGATTGCGGGGGTATCGTGGTGCGGCGATCTTCAGGAAAAGGACTTCACCATGCTTCGCGACAACGGAAAACCACCCGGCACCACGCCGCCCTCCCACACCACACCCGCCACTGTCCAGTTGACCGTCAAGGAACGACAAGTCCTGGAATGGGTGGCGATCGGCAAATCCGCGTGGGAGATATCCCGTATTCAAGGGTGCACGGAAGCGACCGTGCACTTTCATACCAGCAATATCCGCCGCAAGTTCGGGGTGACGTCATTGAAGGCGGCGCTGGTGATGGCGATCAGGCAGGGGGTTATTTTGGTGGAGTGATGTAAAACGTATTTCAAGCTTTTGAGTTAAGCCGGGCAACAGTAAATCTGTTGTTGCCCGGTTATTCTGGGAAAACGCGTGCCATCAAGAATTCCCATCACCCAGGTAACTGCGCTGCGCTGTGGGAACTCTTATTCCATCTCTCTTTGCCAGAGCATTACCCTGCGCTATCCTTTGTTGTTGAGCAGTGACAGCCTGATCAATATCAAACTCTTTCGCCGAGCGCTTGAACACATCTCTTGCATATGGAGTGATCGCTCGTTGCCCGACATTAGTTTTGGCAAACGTTGAAGCCTCGTACAGGTCCTGAAACGGTTGATAGTTTGCTTGTGCAGCTTTGTATTCGTTGGCGAGCCTTGAAGTATCAAGCCCTTTGGAAACTGCACGATCAAGTTTCGTCTGAACACTTTGCAGTTCCTTGAACGCGACATCCGATTTTACCGCCTTTCTCGCCACATGCTTGTCAATATTTACGACATCCTTAACCGTCACTCTACTTAATCGGGCTGACTCACCGTATCTGGTCTTGAGGAGGCTTTTGGGGATATTCTTGGCCGTCGAACTGAGAGGCGCCGTAAGAAGCCTGATCAACGCCCCCCAAGGACTATGCCCCGACGGATCCACCCTGTTCACCGGGTCCCCCTCGACATACGCATACCCATTCACCCCTCCCTTGCCAAACGGACTCCAGCTATCGGGACTGTTGAAGCGCATCAACACCGGGCTGTAGGCCCGATAACCATTCCCCAGCATTTGCCAGCCGCTATCCGCCTCGGCCAGTTCGCCATTGAACCCCAGTTTACCGAGTGGTGGAGCTTCACCGCTGGCATGGCCGTAGGCCGTATACCTCCTCCGATTGATCCCGTCGCCACCCACCTCGCCCAGCACACTGTCGCTGCCGTCTGTGGCAAGCAGCAGCGTGTGATCACTCTGCTGTTCGGCCAGCAGGTAGTCGTCGCCACGCATGAAGGTGCTCTGGACATGGCTGCCAAGTTGATTGGCCAGCCCTGCGTCGCTATAGAAGCGCAGGTCCCTGTCGTCGCCACGGGTCTCCCCGGTCAGTTGGTCCTGGGGGTCATACTGGTAATGAATGCCGGCCGAGGGCGTGCCTACTTCGATCAGGCGGCCGAGGGGATCGTATTTAAGCGTGCGCCCGGCTTCGTCGGTTTTGAGGTTGCCGTCCAGGTCGTACTCAAGTTTGATTTCAGACGGGTAGTATTTATCGTTAGTGTTCGTCACCCGGCTCAACTGCACCGGGTCGTCACCTTCGTAAAAATACCTGGCATTGTTGCTCTCGACATTGCTGTTGTCGTCGCTGCCGTCATTGAAGCGGGTCGTGACGACCGTCAGGTTGTTCGCGCCATCGAAAGTGAAAACCTGCGCGCGGAGGGTCCTGCCATAGGGGTCCACTGGCCGCTGAGTTCCCGTGCATTGGTATTGACCCAGGCGACCGGACGTATCGTAAAGGTAGGTTTCGTCACGGAGTGTTTCAGTGCCTTGGCGCAGGATACGCTGGACCATGTTATCCACATCATCATAGACCTGAACCATCTGTTGCTCGACGCCGTCGAGGTCAAATGTACGCTTTACTTCCCGACCCAGATCATCATATTCAAGGCTGTTCGCGACGGTTCTCTCGCGGCTGCCGTCGGTCTTGTCGGTGGTGGTGATTTTTGCGAGGCGACCAAAGACAGTGTCGTAGTCGAACGTTGAATAGACCTCACCCAGCGAGGTTTCGTAAAGACGACCGCAGCTGTCATAGCGGTTGACCTGCTCCTGTCCCAGTACGTCGGTGTAAGACAGCAGCAGGCCCAATCGGCTGTAGCTGTAGAACATGTCGTAGGTCTTGCCTGCCGAGGTGCGCTTCTCGCTTTTCAGCGAGCCGGTGCTGTAATACTCGCGATCCAGTATCTCGTCCTGCTCCGAGGAATGAAGCAGACGAGCATTCTGCTTATCGTAACTGTAATCGGCAGCCACACCCGGCTCCGCAGTCCGGACAGGCCCGGACTCTTTCAGCGGATCAACTTCGCAGGTGGTTTCAGGTTCAGGCACAGCTTCGGACTGCACCCTGCGCCACGGCTCATCGCCCACCTGGGGCTTGTATTCGTAGTCGATTTTCCGCTTGCTGGGCAGGGTTATCGTTTTGGGTTGCAGCAGACCGGGGTCGTAAACAAGCGTACGTTTACGACCCCCGGTGACAGAGCTGACCAGACGATCCAGCCCATCGAACTCCTGCTCTCCCAACACAATGCTTTTGCCGTTGTGCTCGATGCCGATACTGACGGGCAAGTCTTCGCTGCTGTAGCCAGCATAGCTGCGACGCACGATGGCCCTGCTTGGCAATGTGGACTCGATCACCCGATCAAAGACGTCGTAAACAGAGGTGGTGCGCCGCTCGCCGCCCGCTTCCCCGACAATTTCCTCGACACGGCGGCCAAGGCCGTCGTAATGGTACTGGCTCAGACTGACCGAGTTTTCAGCCTGATCCTTTCGCTCGCTGCGGGTCGGCTGTTCGAACAGGTTCATCCAGGTCTCGGTGAACTCGCTTTTACCGCCACCGTTGCCTTCGATCCAGCTACGTTGAATCGGGCCCTGCGATTGCGCCGTACCAATAGGGTCGGTCTCTTCGAACGTCTTGACGCCATCCGGCCCGGTGACGCAGCGCTGCTTGCCCCAATCGTCGTATTCGAAGACGCTCTTGAGCGCCAGATCCTGCTGGCCCAGCCAGTCAAACTCGGTCTCACTGACCATAAGCCCCCACGCATCATAAACAGCCTCGTAGGTCTGTCGGGGCTTATCGGCGCGTGCAGGATTATCTGCGTCATCCCGTTCCTCACAGACGACTCGGTTGAGGCCATCGAAGTGGCTGCAGGTTTTTACCCCTTTGACGTCGATGAGCGTCTGCATGGCCTGATCAGTCGCGTTGGCACATAGCTGATACTCGTAACTTCTGGTCGCGTTGTAGGTTTCATCATTTGGTGCCACGGTTTCACTCAGCACACGTCGCAGGCTGTCGTAGACATAACGAATTTCCACGTTGTTGTCGTCGCGATTGAGCAAGGGTTCGCCATCGAGCAGAGAATCCTCCAGCGTAATGACCTTCTTCGCGCCATCGAAGCCGGTTACGGTCTGTACGGTTTGCAGCACTGTCGCGGCATAACGGCTGCTCTCAGGGACGCTTTCGGGAGTGTTCTCGGGAGCACTTTCAGTGGTGTTCTTGGGGAGGCGCACAGGAATGCTGTAGGCGTACGCTGTGCTGGTCACCTTTCCACCCATGATCACTTGCTGCAATTTGAGCCGACCGTGCAGGACTGCATTGTTCGGCTCATCGAAGTATTCGTAGGTCGTGCGTTGCTGTTCCTGCTCACCGTCAGGGGCCTGCATCAGTAACGTCTCGCTTTGCGGTGCAAGCCATTTCTGTAGCTGGCCGCCACCCACTGCTGGCAACGCAAGGTAGCGATAGCGGGTGATCAGGACCGGTGCCTTGCCGTAGCCGGATATCGCCGGGGTGACCTTGCTACTTTTCATCCAGCGGACGAAGCCTTCAGGGTCCTTCGGGCATCCGTCCTCGCCGTCGGCCAGATACCACTCACTGGCCTCGACCACACCGTTGGCCTGAGTCTGAGTGAGCAGATTACCGTGCTTGTCATACGTGCTGCTGACAGTCTCACTGCGCGGCACACTGCCGTCTGACGACAGCCGCCAGGTGGTCTGGACCTCTTTGGGCAGCTGACAGTAGGCAATCTGAGTCGAAAAGGGTTCTCCCGGCTCGATGTAGTAACGAGTGTCCACCTGCATGACGCTAAGGTTCTTGCGCGTGGTTTCTCGAGTGAGCAGGTGAAACTGGTTGAAGGTTCGTTCGATGCTGCGCTCGGCATCAGCCTTGCCCGCGACCTCGACACGCAATGTTTCGGTCGACGAGTACTCGTATAGCTCCGCCCCGCGGTACAGATACAGATTGTCCAGACCATTGTCTTCCCAGGCGATATCCAGCCCTGCGCCCAGAAAATTATGCTCGCGCCCGAAACTGTCCTTGTAAGTGTAATAAACGTCCATTTGCGCCTGCCCCAGGCCGGGCGTCGTGCGATGGCGCGTGACTCTGGGGAGAGGCGCGCGTTCCGCCCTCTCAGGAAACTGATGGCCGCTGTCGGTATAAAAGATCTCTTCCCGGCCGCCAGCGGGTGTTTCCACCGCCGTCATGCATAAATGCTCACGGATCGTGTTGTATACAAAACGCCAGGAGGCAGCATTGTCGGTCGGCAATTCGATACGGTTGACACGGTGATCCGATCCACCCAGCACCATCACGAAGGTCGCATCGGGGCCCTCGCCAGTGGTCATACGCAACTTCACCGACGTTGCGTCGCGGCTGATGCCGAGCAGGAGCTGACCCGAGTCATCCTTGATTTCGCTGAGCATTTGATGCCCGCCGAAAGAAGCGTAATCCAGCGTGATACTGTGACCTTCAGGGGCGAATACGCGCACCGGCAGCGCGACTCTGTTGGTGCCGCTGCCGCGCATTTCGAGCTGCTCCACCAGACCGGACTTGTGCATCACCCGGTAGTGATTATCGTCCTCCTTGTACAAGTGGAAGCTGTCGATTTTCTTTTCCGACATCAGCATCTGGCCGTCGCCGGTGCCATCGACCTTGAATGTCTCGCCGCTGCTCAGCGATACGATCTGCTTACCCGGATCGTACTGCGACAATTGCAGGTTCCAGCCAAGACCAAAGCCGCTGTCCTGACGGTTGAGAGGATTATAGTTGAGTGCCAGTGGCATGCCCGGGCCACGCAATCCGTTGGTTTTGACATCGGGCAGGGTGATCGCCACCGTGTACTGCCCGGTGCGGGGGTCAACGCCGCTCTGTACATAACTGAGAAAGTTGAACGCGTTGGAGTGTACGGAAGTCGATGCTGTCATGTTCCATGAACCTCGAACTTTATGTATTAAGATAACCGCCGCCCACGGGGGCGACGGTTAAACAGGCCTGACACGTTCAGTTGTACTAACAGCTAATCCGATACATCGACACGCACGCAGGACAACTTGCCTTTTATATTTTCATCACCGTCATACGCCTTGATCACAAGAACGCCGCGACTGACGATGGTGCCGACCGGTTTGCTTCTGAGCTGGTCGATGGATATCCAGGGTGTTGTAAGGGGGTCGATATAAGTCTCGAGCCCAAATACCCAGCCTCCCGAATCATTACAATCTCTGGATTCCAGGTATATCTTCATGGCTGAGCGCACATTATCCAGCTTGATAAAACTCATCTCATCGTTCGTGCACTCATGATCTTCTTTGTTGAGATAAACCGTGTCGTCCTTGGCGGTAAAGGTGCAGTTCTTGCCTCCGCCATCAGCGTTTGCTGCGAGCATGATCAGTCGAACCGCCTGTGCCGGGGGCTTTGGCACAGGGCTGTGGGACGGGACGAGCGTACAGCCTGTCAAACCCGCAAGCACTACACACGCAAAGGTTTTACTTAGGGTCTGTTCCCGTTTCGACGTAACCCATTGATCTCTATGAGAACAGGCCCGTATTGTTGGAGTTCTCACACAACACCAATACGAGCCTGCAATGCCCCGATTAATGCTCAGTGATGAGCACTGGCCGAAGCTTCGAGAAATTTTGCTGCACGAATCGATCTACAACAAGCGAGATTTGCGCACCACGGTTGAAGGCATGCTGTACCGCATGCGTGTGGGTTGCCCTTGGCGAGACCTGCCGAAAGCGTTTGGAAACTGGAGCAAGGTCTACAAGCGGTTCAATGCCTGGTCTGCTTCAGGCAAGTGGGTCAAGGTGCTTGAGGTGCTGATGACCGATCCTGACATGGAGTGGGTTTTCATTGATGGCAGTTATGTAAAGGCTCATCAGCACAGTGCAGGTGCTGCCAGCACGCAGGACCAGGCCATCGGAAAAAGCCGAGCCGGTAACACCAGCAAGATTCACCTGGCTGTAGACGCTTGTGGGCTGCCCATTGCATTTGACGTGACCGGAGGCCAGACCAATGATTGTTCGCAGGCGGCCTCGTTGATTGCCAAGATGCCCAATGCAGAAGTGATCATTGCGGACAAGGGCTACGACACTGAAGCGATACGCGCTCAGGTCGAGCAGCAAGGCAGCAAAGTGGTGATTCCACGAAAGCGCAATTCTCTGAAAGGGAACGCAGATCTGGACAAAGGGTTATATCGCAATCGACATCTCGTAGAAAACGCCTTTGCCCGGTTGAAGCATTTCCGGGCGGCGGCTTCTCGGTTCGACAAACTCAAGAGAAACTATGAAAGCGTCATAGCAATGGCCTGCGCTTTTCTGTGGCTGCCAATGTGAAACGGGAACAGACCCTAGCGCATTCATAATAATAATGACTCCCTGTCGGTGTGTGGCATCAATGCCTCATTCGGGCTTCTATACCGAATAGAGGGTATGCATGAGACGGTTGCGCCTGCCGACGCCGGTGGCCAGAAAACCGATTCGTCGTTTATGGGCATTGCCCTGCTTATCGAGCAACAGGACTGCTATTTCCCCCATCAATTTGTCGCGTGCGAGGTGACCTGCCGGGATATATTCAAGGCCCCGGAGGCGGTGCAGGCTGATGACCAGTTTGCCGGTCTCGAATAAGGACATCTTGACGTCAATGTCCAACGTGTGAACATCCCCCATCACGTCCTGGAGCGCTTCGTCAAAGTTCACCTTGCTTACATCACCGATAACCGCAGGGTCGTCGAAAATAAAACCCGTCCAGCTGAACATTTTTTCTTCTTTCTGCTCGCTCTCCCAGAGAATGATCGACGTATTGATCACGTCACCGTCAGGCTTGGAGGGCAGAAACTTCAGCGTCTCGAAGTTCACCCATTGCCGGGTATCGGGGTTAATGAAAGCCAGCGTCCAGTAATCAGTGGTCTCGAACTGGTAATCGAAATGCACATCCTCCCCAAAGTCCGGAGCCCCACTCAACGGCGGATCAACCGGAGGATCTCCGCCATCCCCATGTGCACGCCGCGGAATGAAGGTGTAATTGCGGGCATCGAACCTGGGCAAGTGTCGCGGGGTGATTTCAACCTTGCTGTTCATCTCTTCAATCATCAAAGAGGTCCACCAATTGGCGTTGTCATCCTGAAATTTCGCGTGGAAGACGCCGATGAAACCCGATGCCGCCCGGCTGTGCAGGAAGAAGTTCTGCGTGATTGTCCGTGACGCATCCAGGCCCGATTCAGCAGCCAAGACGCCGGCCCCGGATAGCTCGAAGCGGTTATATTGACTGCGCACGCGCCACTCTTGGCTATCCCCCTCGGGTATGCCTTCAAGATGGGAGAGTACTGACTCGATACATTGATTGGATTCATCGTATACCAGACGCATGGAGGCCCTTTCGGTGGGACTCAGCTCGTACTCGATGCCGTTGTGCGGCGTTATCTGGGTCTTGATCTGCAGCCTGAGTTGCTGATAACCGTTGGGGTACAGATTGCCTGTATTACCGTAAGGCGATGACGAGCCAGGAACCGTGACGATAAACATCGACATTTCTTGCCAACTTTCTTCATCGATGACTTCGGATAATTCGATGACGCTATAGCCGTACGCCATAACCACCCCATTGCTCAGCACTTCACAGCTCACCACGCTACTGGCGACAAGCGCCTCATCGGGCGGCATGAAAAGCCCCTGCCGATCAACAGTGCCAAGCCCACCCACCACTTTCCAGCGCCGCTCAAGCCCGGGCAGCAGTGCGCTGTCATCGTGTAAATGCACCGCTACCTTGGGCCGTGCTCTGGGTACGAAAGACGGCTCGATACGCAGCGTTTGCTGCCCGTTGGCAATAAGCACCGTAGCGATACCACGGTCATTACCCAACGCCTCTATCTGTTGCACCGCCAGTGCTCTTTTTCCGGACCTGGCATCCGGACTGAAGAGCGCGCCCTTGCCGGCCTCACTCAACCTGCCAAGCTCGGGGTCCAGCAACGCCCAGCTCACCGGGCTGCCGTCAAGCGTCGAAGCCGCCAGCGAGACCGTTTGCAGCGCAGCCCCCCCTGGCACTACCGTTACACGTGGCGCCAACTCCATGCTGCGTGATACCACACCCACCAGCGCCGAGACCTTGACGACAGCGCCTGACTCTTCATACGTGGCTGTGATTACCACGCGCAGCGCGTCATGGCCGATCGCCTCAATACCCGCCGCCGTGTAGACGCCGCTGGAAGAGATGCTGCCGCTTCCGGTAGCCAGGTGGCTTTGAATGCTTAATGCACTCCAGCTGGTGGCCGGTACTTCTTCGCCTTGCGGGTTGTGCAGGACAAATCGCTGAGTCTGCCCGGCCTTCAGGGTCGAAAACAGGGGTGTAATGCTGGCCTGTGTCGAACGAAGGCTGCCAAACAACAGCAGGTCATGTGGACGGTATTGCTCAATTGGTTCGAATACGCGTCCACAGGTGAACTTCAGGCAGTCCGCCACGTGCAGACGTTCACGCTCGATCATCGACTGAGTCTCCTGCGAGAGCATCAGCACCGTGCCGTAGATTGGCTGACCATCTGCCCCACGATCATCAGGTATCGGATAAACGAAATCATCTGTCGGCGCAAACACGCCTTCAGCGTCGCCATCCTGCGCGCCCATGAACAGCACAAGCGCGCCATCACCGGTAGTAGTGTCCATACGCGCATCGCTTGAACGCGGCGCAGCGCGGGTAACAAGCCGCAAGCTGGCTGGCGTCTGAACATGATAGCGATTGAGCTGTGCCTGCAGCACAGAGAAAACCCGGCGATGAAGTGCAATCTGCTTAAACTCCTCAGCAAAGAAATCTGCCAGCCGCAGATTGATCACATCATCGAAGCCCCCCAGATTACAGGCAATGTCAACCCCGCCGGCCAGATCGAGCAGCACATGCCCCTCCTCCCCCACGAAGAGGTCAACAGTCATCGCCAGCCTGAAGCCCATGGGCTCGCTGATGATGAAGCTGCCGGACACGGTAGTTACACTCCCCTCCGGCTGATGCAAGCCGCTGTAACGGCCAGACACGATGTTCATCGTGACGAGGACACTGCTGGAGCCCGGCGAGTCAGGCAGAAACGACAGGCCCAGCTCGACCTGTTTCAGACGAACAGTGTCGCCTTGTCGCTCATCCACCACGATGTCGCCGGTGAACAACGGCAAGAAGGCCAGATCCTGATAGCGTTCGATGTATTGTTGCTCTATATGCCGGTTGAGCTCGCTGCGACTGACCGCCGCGACGGCTCCCCAGCCTTGGGTCAAGGTACCTGCACCCGCTCGCTGCACGATACCGCTCAATGAACGGGGCATTGCAGTAGCCGCCGTGCCCTCCGCTGTCCCGGTCAGTGCCTGCAACACACCGGAGGAACCACTCAATGGCAGCGGCAGAATCAAGTGCCCGGCCATTGTGCCAAAATACTCGTCTTCAAATTCTGCAAACACGACAACGTAGCGTTCGGGTGCTTTGGCATCACTGCTGTACACACCCGTGGCGTCTATAGAGCCCGGCCCATCAATACTCCAGGTGACTGGAAGGTCACGGCCATTGACGACGACTTTCAGCTCGGCACGCTGATCATTGACGCTGGCAAGCGTTATGAACAGCATCGGAGGGTGGCGAACGACCAGTACCTGAATCGATTGGGTGTGCTGATCGTCGCTGACCGTTATTGTGTCAAGGACATAGGTATTCCCTGGCCCCCCTGCACCGGCGACGTAAAACTTCTCATGCGATGCATCTACGCCGTCCTCAAGCGTCCCGCTTTCTCCGGCTACCGGATCGACCACCGTCCATTTCAGGCTGGTTGCACGCGAACTGCGTGCTGTAAGCGCTACCCGCTGACCGTGATTACACACCTGAATCAACGGGCTGACGCTGACGCTGCTGGTGAGCACCGTCACCACAGCGGTACTGTAATGCCCCGACACCGGGTCCATCGCCTTGATCAGTACACGCTGAAAGCCCTGCTTTGCGGGCAGCGCTGCGGGCGCCGTATACCGACCCTGCTTATCGATTTCTCCCAAACCTTCAGTACCGTCATCCGATGGATCTTCCAGGGTCCAGACGATGCCCGACCGCGCAGGCTGGGTGGTCAATTGCAGCGCTTCTCCCGTAGCGATCAATGCCTGGTGCCCGGCGATACTGAACGTCGACGCACCGGGATCGATGCGTCCGAACACGACCTGGTCATAAGGCAGGCGCTTGAGTACAGGTTGTAACACTTGCTCGTCAGGCAATAGCCAGCCGCCCAGAAAACGCTCGGCGCCAGTTGCATCCAGGGTTTTGCTCAACCCTTGCAGCAACGCGTGTTTGACGGTGTAGGCCACGAAACCGTTGACCTGCTCCAGCTCCCCGGAACTCAGGTTGTCCAGTGTTCCTGGAACGGCGCTGACTTCATGGTCGAACAGGTAAGGTGTATAAAGATGCCCTTCCACTGCCTGACCATCCGACCCACCTTCGGTCAGATGAAACTCATGCCTGAGGCTGATGTTGAAGGTAGCGTTGTGCGATTGCCATTCATCGCTGTCCAGCGCTCTGTAGCGAAAGCCCAGCGTGCAGGGAAATTCCCAGGTCTGCGTGGTCTGGGCGTACTCGAAGTCAATGGTCAGGGGATGCTGGGCGTTGAAGGCCTGAACGCTGAACGGTTCCGATTCAAAGACGAATTCCGCGCTGCGATATTCTCCAGCCGGAACTGCAAACGTGCCGGCCTGAGCGACCATCCGCTGCAGCGGTTTATCGTCCGGAACGCTGAAGCTGAAGTCAGGCGCTTGCAGCATTTGTATCACCGCATGGCCAAAGGCAGCACGGTGCAGTGCGTGAGAGGAAAACACAGCGGTCGCCGAGTACGACTGCTGAGCATCGTTGGGAATCAGGTAACGGAAGTCGGAGTCGCCACCCGGAATCCCGCCCGTCACGCCGTATTCCATGGTCGCGAACAGCAGTAACGCGCCTTTTTTATGGACTGATACAGCATCGGGGCTTTCAAGCTGTGATCGCACATCGATTCTACGTACATTGAGCAATTCGTTGCTCTGCTCGTTGAAAATACCCAGCCTGAACTGCTGCTCATGATTTTCCGGGTTGCTGAACCAATCCTGAAAAAAGTCGCCGATCTTCTCTCGTTCGGTAGAACCGCCCGGAAAATCCAGTGAAAGATTTTTAGCCAGACCAAGGTCCACCACCAGATCCGCGCTTTGACTGCTCAGTTCCAGATCGAAATCCAGGCCTGGCGCGTTCAGTGGGTCGTAGGCTGCGATTCTGTGAATATTGTGTTGCCCTTGAGCGTTCTCTATCACGGTATGCAAACCGGCGATAACTGAAATGCGCCAGGCCAGCAGCGAATTCTCCAGAACGCTGTGCTTGAACGACAAGCCTGGTGGCCCGAGAACGCAGCCCGAGAAAAAATGGGAATCAAACGTATCGGGAATCGTGATACTTCCGTCCGGCACCGGACGCGACATTCCCTGAGCCAGACTCTGTTGGTAAACATGGTCGAGGAGCTCGTTGACCTTGTCGCCATCCAGAGCAATGATCGCGTCCCAGCCTCTGAGACGCGTGGTATTTTTCATCCATGCCAACAGACTTTCCGCTGAATAACCAGCCATGACATCACCTCCTGTGATGTTGATATATATATAAGACCGATGTGCCTTGGGTCAGGACGCTGGGACTTCTTTGCCCTTCATCAATTCCAGCTCCTTGGCGAACCCGCCCACTGGTAGCGGCAATATGATATGCCCCTCCATGACGTCAAAGACTGGATGATCGGCCTCGGCAAAAATAAGCACAAACCGGTCAGTCGACGAGATGTCGGGGGTGTACAAGCCGTCACTGATGCTCCCGCTCCCGGCGCCTACTCTCCATCTGACGCCAGGCAGCGCAACGGCATTGGCAAACGCTTGCAGTTGAACCTGATCAGCACGAATGGTCACAACGTCCATGGGCTTGCCGACCTTCGCAACCTCCAGAACTTCAGAAACCTCCACGGTTTTTACGACTTTCACGGTCAACAGTGGGGTTTGATGCTTTACCAATACCCACGACGAAACACTCGCCTGCCCGCTGGTCACGACTATCTGATCCAGGACATAGGTTTTGCCGGGCACCTTGTGCGCCGCGACGTAACGGTGATCACCATCAGCCAGTGCACTGCCCTCCAGAACACCGCTTTCGCCGGGAACCGGATCCTTGAGCGACCAGTGCATTTCTTCTGTGCCGAGCGAACCTGCCTCGAGCTCCACAATCTGCCCGGCGTCACACACCTGAATCAACGGATTGACGGTGATCGGGTTGGTCACGATCGTGACCAGTGCCGAACTTCGATAGTTCGAGTTCATGTCAGTGGCCGTCACCCGAACACGCGTGAACGCAAGCTCGGTCAAAGAGGCTTCCGGCGCGTAATACCGGCCGGTGCCATTGATGGCACCGAAGTTCTGCGCATCGCCCTGCAGACGTTCGACACTCCAGGTCACATTCGCACCCGGCGGTTGAATGGAGAAGGTGGTGGAACTGTCGACCACCATCAGATGCTCCGCCGGGCTGACGACAAAGTCTGCCCCGGAACTGTTGATGCGGCCGAAGGCGGCTATGTCTCTGGGCGCACGCAATACATCAGGCACAATGGCTTCGTTGAAATTGAGATCGATACTGTCCCGGATGAACGAACTGATCGGCACACGAGTAGCGAGTTTGCGTGCCAGTGCGGCTTTGATGTCGGACTCGAACGGGTCCTTGTTCAACTTCTCAAAATTGCTTTTTACCGCCGCTATTAAAAACAGTAATGAAAAGCTGTTTGCTGGTGGAGGGATCTCCACGAAAGTCAGGCCATCGATGATGGTGTTTATCGTGAGGCTGGGGATCAAAACCAAGTCGTTGTTTTCCTCGGCGAAGGTATAAATGCACCGTACATCGACCGTGACGACCTTGCTCATGACCAGCAGCGCCCCATGGCCTGGCAACGTAAGCACAACGCCGGGGGTTGCTTTGGACTTCCAGGTCAATGCCACCGTGCCATCGGCAATGAGCTCCACAGACAAAGGCGTGCTCCCCAACGCATCAAGCCAGGTCTCGGTTTTGTAAACATTTGCCAGGACTGACACGCCATCGATTTGAACCTGGACATCCTGGCTGCTCGACTCGGACGTCTTCAGTCTGCCCGACGTGGCAGTCGCCTTGACCAGTCGGCCGGAGCCATCATGAACAGGTTTGAACACAACGCCTTCAATAACCGAAGCAATGGTCTTGGTCACTTCACCTATGAACAGTGCCGCCTTGAACGTACGCTCCGCACTGAACAACACGGTGGCCGAGTAATCTTTCCCGACATCATCCGGTATCAGGTATTGGTACTCTACCGGGATGTCGCCGCCTTCCTGACTGCCTTCCAGACGAATGAACACCAACACGGCCCCGTCGCCGTAGTTGGCGGCATGCGGGTCGAGAGGTGCAGCGGGATTGGTCTGGGTGCGCAGTTTGAAAGACTGTGGGTGCATCAGATTATTCGTGCCACGCTTGATCACGCCAAGCGTCCATATGCGCTCCTCGTCCGGCAACGCATTGAACAAGGCTTTGAAAAAAGCTCCGCCGAGTGCCCGGTCAGTCCTGTCAGCCGCGAAGGTAAGAATGAAATTGTCACTGTCCTTGAGGTCGAGCCGCAGCCGGCCATCGCTCTCGATATTGCCCGGGACCCTTTCCAGCGCGAGATCCAGTGTCAGCTTCGGACCTTGCAGCGCATCGATATGGATGACCCTGTAGGCTTCCCAATTATCGACGTTATTCTTCATCGTCAATTGGGTTCCGCCCAGGATCGAACAGGTCAATGTTGCATGAGACTGACCGAGGTTATCGTTCGAGAAGGCCAGCCTGGGCGCATCCAGAATAAAATTGTGAATGCTTTCTTTAAACCCTTCGCTCAGTCTCACCTCTCCGCTCACAGGCTTTAGATAGGTATCCGACGAAAAACGCGCGACATACTCCTGAAGCAACAGGTTATTCACCTTGCCTCGGGCCATTGCAGCGATGGAGTCCCAACCCCACATAACATTATTGTCGAGGTCTTTCATCCACTCGGTCAGGTGGTTCAGCGTGTTATTGGCCATGGGGTTACGTCCGTGTATGTGTGGGATCATGCCAGTGGCTGTTGCGTCCTGCGCCAGCCCGCCGGCCTGTAAAGAATGACCGTCCAGTGCGATGAAATCGATAGACGGAAACTGTGTGTAAGTCGCCCCGTCATCAAAGCTGACTTCAACCGTCACGGTGTTGGTCAGAGTTTTTCTCTGCAGACTCTCCAGAAAGTCCCTCGGGATGATCACCGACACCTGCCTGGATTGGTATTCCGCCTCACTGAGCGGTTCGGCTGCGCCGGTACGTAGCCCGACCGCTTGTGGCGAACCCGATTGTGACAAACCAATGGCCTTGATTCGTACCCGTTGCCCGGGTGCCATGTAGGGCCAGGATGCGAGGTCCAGACCCGCACCTTCTGACGGCACAAGGTCGAGGTAAAGCAGGGTATCGGTAATGCGTGGTCGCATGATCTGGATAACCGGCCAAACGCCGACAAGGCCTCTGACTTCCAGTTTGAATACCGGCGAAGTGCCTGACTGCGACAGCGAAACGACCTTGTAATACACCTCTACCCACTTGCCCATATTGGCCGGAACCGCCGTGGACGGGATGATGAACAGGCGCGGATCGTCTGGTGAAGGATCAGCGATAAAGCTGCCCGTGCTTGTATTGCCCTCCCAGTGCATCTGTACCGTGGAATCGTCACCGATGAAAGCATCGTCCGGTATGCGAATTTTCACCCCGTTCTGCAGCAACGAGGCATAGATATAGCCCTTTACTCCCCATTCTTCAGCGCTCTCGATCTGGGCGTCGTCGATAACGGGCACAGGAAGATCGAGCGGAAGACTCAGCATGACCTTGCGCGGCAACGAACTGGCGGCATGGCCTGGTCGCGCGTACTGATACACCAGCTCGATTTCCTTGCCGTTATTGGCGCAAAGCCAGGCATTCGCCAGCGAGAACTGCAGTACGCCACTGTCGAGATTGGATATGTCGGCCCTCAGGGTCTGCACCAGCATATTGCCGCTGGAAACGTAAACCACGACATCGTCATCGATCTGCATGCCGAAAGGATCGATCAGCAGGGTGATGCCGTCAGGAAAGGCTTCCGGATCCAGTGAGCCACCGTTGAAATCCTTGATCCTCAATGGCGGCAATAACGCCGCTGACGGTGCGACGATGGCCAGTGACTGGGTGACTGAATCCGTTATAAATGTGGAATCGGCATACTCGATGCAGTAGCTCATCAGCGCGACGCCATTTTCAATTGACAAAAATTCGCCAGCGGTTATCGACCACCGCAAAGGCTGGCCCACCTCGTTCCCAGTCAATAACCGGGACTCGACCAGAGGGTACAAGGAGCAGCCGTCCTCGAAATAAAGATCCAGTGTGAGGGTCACTCTGTCGCCCTCGCGCATGGCCAGATACGGCGGCGTCACGATCGACACCTGACTGAGGCCCCACAGCAGGTCGGGATCAAGCTTCAGATCGTGAGACTCCTTGCATTGCGGCACCCCCAGCCCGGCAGCCGTTGGTGGACGTTTGCCAACATAGAAAAACAGTCGCCGGGACTCCTCGACGCTACCTTCGACTGTGTACGAGTAAAACACCCAGCCCTTGTCAAGCCTCATCAGCAACGGGTTATTGATCATCAGCGGCATGCCTTCAGGCTGCAGCCCCCTAACCTCGATAAAATCGCCGACATAGTCGTCCACTGCGCCCTCAGCGCCACAACCTCGCCAGTTGGGCATGAACAGATCGCCGTTCGTGATCCCTGGATAGTCGATCCAGGTGAGCAGGTCGGCGCTGCCCAACTGATCCAGGTCGAGGTAATTCCCGGGCTGCTGCAGGTCGGGCACCTTGGGGGCGGGAAAATCCAGCGCCATGAGTGAGACTCCTTTCTCGTTTCCGCCTGAATGGGTGTATCGCAAGGGTTGCCCCTGCAAATGCGGATAGGACTTTTTTACGCCGGTGCTCACCAGTTGCCCACTAGCACTACTGCTAGGTTGTTGCCCGGATACGGACTGTTAGGGTTAGGCAAGACCTCCAGCCACACGGACGCCTCAGGGAGTTCAGGCTTGGGGGGCGTCAATGACCAGAGCGCAAGGACTGCACAATTGTCAGACACCGCTGCGCTTGTCCCGCATCAATCAGCGAGGTCCGCTCCATGGCTGCTTCTACTTCCGTGCACTCCAACGCGTTCAATTTCATGAGTTGTCTGAAAAGCGGCGTTGACCCGCGCACCGGGCTGTACAACATATCGATCAGCATGCCCGAACTGCAAAGCAATGACCTGCGCGGACCAGGGTTCCGACTCGACCTGTCCTACAGTCAGCTAAATACGCTGGACAGCGGCTATGGCAAGGGCTGGAATCTACAGGTTTCGCAATACAACCCTGCCACTCAGATCCTGTCCCTCAGCACAGGCGAGACCTTCCGGGTCGACGGCACCGGCAGCAACGGCCTACGGACGATGAGCGAGAAAAAAATTGACACCTTCCACTTCTACAAGCGGGACGATACGTCCTACCGGGTGGTGCACAAATCAGGTCTGGTGGAAATCCTCGAGTTGCACATCAGCGGCAATAAAAGAATGGCCTGGGCGGTGAAAATCATCGCGCCGTCCGGGCACAGCATCACGCTCAAGCACAAGCCGTTCAACAGCAGCACCTACAGGCTTGCTTCGATCACTGACGACCTGGGTCAGACACTGTTGGAAATTGCACGCAGCGACGATTTCGTCGAGCTGAAGCTGCATCCGTATGAAGGCATTGGCGGTGCTCCACTGGCGCGCTTTTTGATGACCCTCGCCGGCACCGACAAACGCGTATCGCGCATCACCCTGCCCACCGAGAATAATGCGTCATGGCGCTTTGAATATACCCCGAAGAACGACCAGCAATTGTGCGTGAAGCATGTAGAGACACCGTCTGGAAGCAGCGAAGATGTTTACTACCAGGATGAAGGCCATGCGTTTCCATCCAGCGCCGCTCGCCAGCCCATACCCAGAGTGACCAGGCACGTCATCGATCCCTGCCTCGGTCAGCCAAAGGTCGATGTGCGATATACCTACAAGGACGGCCAGCAACGCTCACGAAATTTTCTCGGTGCAGGGCTGACCATCGCCTGGGAAGACAACGGCCTGGACAACCTTTACAAAACCTTGCAGGACTACAGCTATGTCTGTACCGAAAGCCTGTGGGTCGACAGCAAGGCCGTGCGCAGCATAGAGCGGACCTTCAACCGCTTTCACTTGCAGACCCAGAACAACAACCAGCAAACGGTCACGACCGCCTATAACATTCGGCCGGGCGAGCGTTACTGCATGCAGCCCAACAATTGTCAGCTACCCAGCGAAGTCACCACCCGTTGGCAACGGCTGGACGAGCCTGAGCGGACGCGCACAGAAACCGTCACCTATACCTATGACCTTTACGGCAATCCGCTGGTGCATACACGCGCCGACGGGATCAAAGAAGTCAGCAGCTGGTACCCGGCCGGCGGTGGCGACGGTTGCCCGGCCGATGCGGAAGGGTTTGTCTCCCGACTGAAAGAAAAAGTGGTCAAACCCGCGCCATCGTCGCAGTCCGGGGCCCCTACCCTGTCCACACGTTATCGCTACAGCACGCTGCCTGCACTGACCGGCAGCGAGTTACCCGACTGGATCGTGCCGGAAACCGAAACACTGCTGCAGCTTGAAAGCGATGGAACCTCTGTGGAGTTGCAAAAGATCCTGCTGGAGCATATCAACCAGCCGGACGCGCCTTTCCAGCATGGTCGAACCGGGAGAAATATCGAGTCCCTGAATGGAAAGGACACCGTTACCGTCTACGAGTACAGCCACTCCAGCATCAGTCACAGCAACAGCAACAGCACCAATAGCAGCAGCCGCAAGAAAAAGGGTAAGGGCAAGATCAGGATCAAGATCAAGATCAAGATCAAGGGCAAAGGCAACAACAAGAGCAAGGGCAACAGCAAGGGCAACAGCAAACACTTGCAGGTCCCGGTACAGCTGATAGAGATCACCACTATCGGCTTCGACAACACTCGCATGAGCAAGCAGCAACAGCAGTCGTTGTTGACCGGCCAGGTGCTGCTGACCCTGGAAGAAGGCGTGGAGATCCGCTATGTCTATGACGCGCTCAACCGGCTGACCAAAGAAACGATCGCACCGAATTCAAGTGCTGGCTATGAAGCCAGTCGCGAGTACGAGTACACCCTGTGTTCCGATACGGGACAGTGGGCAGAACAAGTGCTGACCGACGCCCGCAAGGTCAAGACCCGCTCTGTCATGGACGGCCTGGGCCGGGCAATACTCGAGGAACGGGACCACATCGACAGCAATGATCTGCAAGCAATGTGCGTGATCCATACAGCGCAATACAACGCCTGGAACAATGTGCAATACGAAACGGATTACGACTGGTTCGACAACCAGCAACTGTTCGCTATGCAAAACACCTACACCTACGACGACTGGAACCAGCAATCTGTCATTGCCTCGGATCACGGCATGCAGACTCACCAGTACCACGACCCCATCGGCAGTAAAGAACATAACGGTCCTGTTCAGAAGACCTGGGTGCAAAGCGGTGACGCAGAACCTCTGATCAGTGGTCGTAGCGAGACCTGGCTGAACATGTTCGGCAAACCGGACAAGATCAAGAGCCAGGACGCAGCAGGAAAAGATCTGGGCTCACAAACTTTTCTCTACGACGGAATTGGACGCTGCACGGAACAGACCGATGCGTCAGACCACAAAACGCAGTTCAGTTATGACGCCTGGTCGCGCATGGTCAGCACACGCTTGCCCGATAGCAGCGAGGCACATCGTGAGTATGAACCGTTCAGCACCACCGAGCTGCCGACCAGCCTGAACGTGATTCATCCGGACGGTATTACCAAAACCGCGGCAGGCAAACAGACGTTCGACGGGCTCGGGCGTCTGACACTGGCCCAGGCAGGGCAACGTATCGAGCATTACGAGTATGAGGACGGTCACCGGCAGATCAAAACCCGCAAAACGGCCAAGGGTGATGACATTAGCTACACCTACAACCTGGCACTCACCGATCAGATCGTCTCCAGTGTCTCCAGTACTGCACCGGATGACGCTGCCCGTTTCGAGTATGACAACGTCAGTGCCCGCCTGATCTCTGCCACCAATAAGCAGGGCAAGCGCACTTACGCATATGACGCGCATAACCAGCTGACCAAAGAGACCTGGGAAGATCTGCAAGGCCGGACCTGGCAAACCCTTCATCGGACATCCTTGCAGGGCCGTGCGATGTATCGCACCGATGTCGAACAAAAAGACGTCAAAAACCCGGTTAAAGGTGTAGTCAAAGGCCGGAGCAAAGGCGGCGTCAAAAACAGTGTCAAAGGCGTTGAAACGATTTACCGGTATGACACGTTCGGCCGACTCGAAAGTGCCGTTCAGGGCAACGTGGAGGTGACCACCCGTTATGACACACTGGGTCAGCCCTGCGAGATGACGACCCATGACACAGTAGCCGGAACCAGCCTGGTAAACCGTATTGAATATGATGACCAGGGACAGGAAGTTCTCAGAACGCAGAATGCCGGCAATCACCCTGTACGTACGCTGACACAGCAATGGCAACCCGACGGGCTCATGCAAAGCCGTCATTTGCAGGAAGCGGGCAACCCGCTGCTGCTGGAAGAGTTCAAGTATGACGCTCGAGGTCGTCTGAGCGGCGTCACCTATTCAGGCAGTAACCGGCCAGTGCACGCATCCGGCAAAGCGATCATCAACCAGACGTTCATCTTCGACGAGCTGGACAACATGACCCTGACCACTACCAGATTTGACGACGTCAGCAATGAGGCCGGCTTCAGCACTGAGACGGCCATTTTCCGCTATGGCAAAGAAGGGGACCCCGATTCCAGGGACCGATGCCAGTTACTCGGCATCACCTACCGGCCTCCACGGGACACACCGCACCCGACGTTCAACTATGACGCCAACGGCAATCAGTCCGCTGACGAGCATGGCAACCTGTTGTACTACGACAGTGAAAGCCGCCTTGTACGGACGGACAAACCGACAGGTGAGCCGATCAACACATACGCTTACGACAGCCATGATCATCTGGCCACCACCCGCAATGGCAGTGACAGCGAAATACTGCGTTTTTATCAGGGCCAGCAGTTGAGCAGCACGGTGCAGGACGACCGACGAACTCAGTTTCTGCACATTGACGAGCAACCCATAGGCCAGCAGACCATCGGAGAACCTGCCGAAACCCTGCTGTTGCTGACGGATGCGAACCAGAGCGTTATTGGTGAGTTCCAGCAGGACACGTTGCGAACAGCTGTCTACAGCGCCTACGGAGAACGCCACAGCGATGACGCGCTGCTCAGCGTCGCTGGGTTCAACGGCGAGGTATGCGAAAAAGACACGGGCTGGTACCTGCTGGGCAATGGCTACAGAGCCTACAACCCCGGCATGATGCGTTTTCACAGCCCCGATTCCTTGAGCCCCTTTGGCGCAGGTGGGGTCAACCCCTATACCTATTGCCTGGGCAACCCCATTGCCTGGCGCGACCCCACCGGGCATGACGCCAGCTCCCAGAGCGGCAGGCTGCGACGGCCCGACGAGAATGCGATACCGGCAGAGATGCGGGGGGACCTGGGCCTATGGACCTGGGTCTCGCTCGCGGCTGGCGTAGTGTTCACGCTACTCAGTTTCTACGCGACAGTTACCACGTTTGGAATAGCCACCCCCGTCACGGGCCCTATAGCATTTCTAGGTTTATCGATGACCTCATACGCGGGCGCCAGCATTACAACCGCGGTGTTGGCGACAGGAACCTTTATCAGTGCTGCATCAACGGCTGCCAGTACTTATGGTGCAGTGACGGGAAACACCAAAGCCATGCAAGCAGGGCAATACCTCGCCTATATCGGGGCCGCTGTAGAGATCAGTGGGGGGATATTGAGACATACGCTTAAAAGAGCGGTCCATGCTGCGGTCCACGTTGGGGACGATGTAACCAAGCCGGTATTGACGGGCAGACTATTCAGGTTTTTGAACAGGTCGAAGTCCACGTCTGAGGATGGGGCTGCTCCAACGAATCCAGCGAACTCAGGCGCAGGTAACTTAGCAGAGAATACGTTGATTCCAAGAGCGGTCGGGAAGTCAAAGCCTGTGCCACCGCGACCCAACCCGCGGCCAAGGACAGGCCCTTACGCCAGGCGCGACCAGCAATTGGTAACTAATGAAGCATCACCCAGCAGCCCTTCATGGCTGGCACGAAGGACAGCTTTTACAAAACAGCTTGGCGAATTAGGACAGAACGTATACTTGGTTACATACATGATTCGCAGGTGAGAGAACCGAACTTCCCGCCGCCGATAAAAAGTCCATCGCTGTCGGCGGCATTTCAGTCAACGCCTCTATTTCCATACCGTTACATTTGCCCTTCGGATTCTCTGCCCGAACAGACAAGCACAGACCCATGAAAAACCCGGAACAACGTAAAAACTCAAGATTTTAAATGTATGACACTAATTTAGGAAATATCCTACACCTCCCGCCACTAACCAAAGCCCGCCAGAGACTTCGCAACTAACGCACCTGCTGTAAACTCCCGCGCCGTCATGACGCACAACACAAACCGTCTCTCAAGACACCATAAATAGTTACATTTCCACTCTTGTAACGTTAATACTTATAAGGTTTTTATCGTGAATAAAATGCTATCTGTACTGGGCCTTGCTCTGGCGACCACACTGACCGGCACTGTCGCATCCGCCAACTCCGGCACCATCCGTTTCGAAGGCAAGATAACCTCCACCACCTGCCCTATCGAAGTGGTCAATCCGGGCGATGGCTCTACCGGCAACCTGGTTAACATGGGCTCTATCGAGGCCAGCCGCTTCACCCGCATCGGTGACGAACTGTCTGGCAAGAGCTTTGCCCTGCGCGTCAATGACAACGGCAACTGCGGCCTGGCGAGTGGTAACTTGAATGCGGCCAAAGTCACCTTCACCGGTGACGCGGACAGCAGCGGCGACTACTTCGGCGTCACCCCTACTGCCGACGGGGCAAAGGGCGTTGCGATTGTCATCAAGGACCAGACCGGGGTCTCGATCAAACCAGGCGACACGTCGGCGCCTTACACACTGGTCGAAGGTGGTGTCACCGACATGGTGTTCAACGCCTACTATCGTTCGACAGCAGCTACAGTTGAAGCCGGTGCTGCCTCGGCGGATGTCCAGTTTGTTGTCGCGATTAACTGATACATCGACCCACTCGCTCACTGTGTAAGGATCGATAGTCTTTTCACGTGAAGCATCTTCAATACGTTCAGGTCCGTTTCGGATCTGAACGTACAAGGTAACTTTTCATGATGTGCCAACAGTCTTTTAAAAGACCTGCGCTCGCGGGGTGCACGATATTATTCATGTGCGCAGCCTATATACCTGCCAGCCAGGCAGCACTGACCGTCAACGCAACGCGCATAGTATTCGATGGCGACAAGCGCAGTACGTCGGTGGTCATATCCAACCCAAGTGATCGGCCGTTCGCGGTACAGACCTGGGTAAATACGGAGGCAGACGACACTGTCACCGTCGTTCCATTCGCACCTTCGCCGCCACTTTTTCGCCTTAATCCGGGCAAGGAACAACACGTACAGATCAATGGCCTGCCCCAAGACCTGCCCTCCGATCGTGAATCATTGTTCTACTTCAACGTGCAGGAAATACCTCAGGCCAACTCTTCGCAAGGCAATGTACTGAATATTGCCCTGCGTACCCGTATCAAACTGTTTTATCGCCCGGCTCTGCTGACTGACAACCCCACTGCCCGCCTCAAGGACCTGCAATGGTCGGTCCGGCAGATTGCCGGCAAGGCAGAGCTGACCGCCATGAATCCGACGCCCTTTCATGTGTCGTTCATTCGCCTCGACGTCTCCGGCGGTGGCAGGACTGAAAAGGTCAGTGAAGTCGCCATGCTTGGCCCGTTCAGCTCTCGCCATTACAAGCTCAACGAAACGAAAGCGGTACCGGGCCTTCAGGTGGTGTTTGCCGCGATCAACGATTACGGCGGCTACAGCCAGCCGCTGACAGCTACGGCCACGCTGACCGACTGAAACAGCGCAAGCCCGCTTCATCCCAGGACATTGAACATGACCCTATTACCCGATTCCGGGCTCATACCAGTGCGCCTGCGCTTTATGCAGGTGCTGATTGTGTGCGGCAGCGTTACCGTTGTGCTGGAGCCGACCAGAGCGGCAACCGCCGTCAATTTCCAGCCTGGCTTCCTGCGTCAGGGCCAGAACTATGACAGTGCGGCCGCGGCCAGCGTGCTGAACCAGTTGTCAGCTGTCGAGAGCCTCGGGCCAGGCGAGCATTGGGTAGAAATCCACGTCAATATGCGCTATTTCGGCCAACGTCAGATCCGTTTCGATGCCGACCCACAAGGCAACGGCCTGCTACCCTGCCTGTCGCCGGAGTTGCTGGAGCAGATCGGCGTACGTCTCGGCAGTCTGGCCGACCCGGCCTTATTGCAAGTCGCCTGTGTCGCGCTGGGGCAACTGATTCCGGACGCCAGGGTCGTACTGGACGGGAGCAGACTGCAACTGTCGATCTCGATACCGCAGATCGCCATGCGCCGCGATGCCAACGGGCGAGTGGACCCGGCGCTTTGGGATTACGGCATCAACGCCGCCTTCATCAATTACCAGACCTCGGCGCAACAGACGACCCACAGGGAGACAGGCACCAGCAGCAGCGCAGACCTGTACCTCAACACCGGTATCAACCTGGGATCATGGCGATTGCGCAGCAATCAAAGCGTGCGTCAGGATGCACAGGGAAATCGCGAGTGGACCAGAGCCTATGCCTATGCACAGCGCGACCTGCCCGGCACGCACGCTAACCTGACCCTGGGTGAAACCTACACCGGCGGCGATGTCTTCCGGAGCGTGCCGATCAAGGGCGGGTTGATCAAAACCGATCAGGAGATGCTCCCCGATTCCCTGCAGGGTTACGCACCGGTGATTCGTGGCGTTGCGCAAAGCAGGGCCAAACTGGAAGTGCTGCGCAACGGATACCCGATCTACTCCACATATGTCAGTGCCGGCCCCTATGAAATAGATGACCTGAATACGGCGGGCAGCGGCGAACTGGAGATCGTGCTGACCGAGGCCGATGGTCAGGTACGGCGCTTTACCCAAACTTACTCGACCATGAGTAACCTGTTGCGCGAAGGCGCCTGGAAATACAGCGCAGCCCTGGGCCGCTTCAACGGTGCCTACGCCACCGAGCATCCCTGGCTGTGGCAAGGCACGCTGGCCGTTGGAACAGGCTGGAACTCGGCACTTTATGGCGGACTTATAACCAGCGACTTCTACCACGCCGCTGCACTGGGCGTGTCACGGGACATGGGCACGCTGGGGGCGATGGCATTCGATGTGACCCGGTCAAGCGCCAGCATCGACCAACCCGGTCAGTCCAGCGCGCAAGGCATGAGTTACGCCATCAAGTATGGCAAGGCGTTCACTACCCAGACCAATCTGCGCTTCGCAGGTTATCGCTACTCCACCGAAGGCTATCGGGATTTCGACGAAGCCGTCAGTCAGCGCAGCAGCGACGCTACGTTCACAGGCAGCCGCCGAAGCCGCCTGGAAGCTTTGGTTCATCAGAGAATCGGCTTACGCAGCAGCGTTGGTCTGACGCTGTCGCAACAGGATTACTGGGGCAGCGATATCGAACAGCGACAATTTCAATTCAATTTCAACACCCATCGTGCCGGGATCACCTATAACTTCTACGCCTCACAGTCACTGAGCGCAGCCAGTAGTAGCCGCGGCAACGACCGGCAGTTCGGCCTGAGCATCTCGATGCCCCTCGACACCGGCCATTCGAGCAATGCCACATTCGACCTGCGAAGCAGCGCCAATCGCCACAGTCAACGGGGCAGCCTGAGCGGCAGCCTCTATGAAAACCGCGTCAACTATCACGCCAGTCTGAGCAACGATGACGGCAAGCAGCAAAGTGCAGGCCTCGCGGCCGGCTATCAGGCGCCCTTCGCCAGCCTCGGCGCCGGTGTGACCCAAGGCAATGATTATCGAAGTGCATCAGTCAACGCCAGTGGTGCCTTGTTGCTGCATGCGGACGGCATCGAGTTCGGCCCGAATCTGGGCGACACCATCGCCCTGATCGAAGTACCCGATACACCCGGCGTTGGCATACAGAACGCTACCGGTGTCAGGACCAATAGTCGCGGCTACGCATTGATGCCCTATCTACGTCCCTACCGCCATAACCCGATCACCTTGCAAACCGACCGACTGGGGCCCGAGGTGGAAATCGATAACGCCAGTACTCAAGTAGTACCTGCCAGGGGTGCCGTGATCAAGACCACTTTCGCTGCGCGCACGGTGACACGCCTGATCATCAATGCAACCACTGACGGTGGCAAACCGTTGCCATTCGGTGCCCAGGTGAGCGATGCGCAGGGCAACATTCTGGGCATCGCAGGTCAGGGCGGGCAGATTTTGCTGTCCACCGGCATGCAGGCACAAACCCTCGATGTCCGTTGGGGTGAGAAAAGCGACCCTCAGTGTCATCTGCACATAGACCCCGCCAGCATGCCTCTGGCCAAGGGCTACCGAATGCAAGACATGACGTGTGCCCAGTGACATCAGGTCTGAGCCATCCGCGACATTGTTATTTCAGGAATCCCCCCATGAACTTTGCATTGAACGCCCTGCTCCCCAGTCTGATCCTGTTGGGGACCAGCTATAGTGCTGCGGCTTATTCCGACGTACCGGATGACATACCGAGCAACGATTGCTATTGGATTTCCCCACCGGGAATAAAAGATTACCGTCGCGACATCGGCACGCTCTACGTCCCGAAAGACGCCGCAGTGGGCACCTTTATCGGCAGCATCGATATGCTTCACGCCACGCCAGACAAGGCAGGTCTGGAGGCGGCCTGCAGAAATGACGGCACGGCTCTTCTGGAATTCAATGCAACGGCTACGGTTCCGATATTTCCTGGCACGCTGGAGCCGATAAACGGGGAAGACCTCACAGGCAAGATACTGCAAACCAATATTCCGGGCGTCGGAGTGCGGATAAGACTGGGGTATCCGTATGACAGGAACTGCAGCAATTGCTTCACGCCTGTAGGAGGAAGCGCCTCCGTTCCGTTCATCGGCCTAAACGACCACCAGAAAATGCTCACGAGCCTGCCTTTGGTTCATTTGCACAACTATGTAACGCTGGTCAAGACCGGACCGATCCCCTCCGGACCCAATGTGCTCAATGGCAGCGAACTGTTCTCCGGAAGCGTGACAACGCTTGGCAGGATCATGAAGTACGGGCTAACCGGCACGATACTTCAGGCACAGTGCAGCGTTGGTGCAGATCCGGTCAGTGCCGACCCGGTGCAGTTGGGTGAGTGGGACAGCGCGGACTTCACCGGTCCCGGCTTCACCACACCGGCGGTGCCCTTCAGTATTGCGTTGAGTAACTGCGAGACCTACATGGACGCAGGCTTCGTGGCAACGGCGCATATCCAGCTCGATGGTGTCGAAGGCTCGGTTCCCGAGGGCCCTGTCGGCAGCGGGGTTTTCACCCTGACCAGCGACTCGGACGCCAAGGGCATGGGGATTCAGATTCTCAAAGGTGATGGAGTCACGCCCATGGAGCTGCAGACCGAAGTGCCAATGATGGTGATCACACCCGGTAACGTTGTGCTGAACTTTTACGCCCGCTTCTACCAGACACAGGCCAGTAGCGCGATCCGGCCGGGCAAGGCCAAAGGGGCCCTTAGCTTCACGATGACCTACAAGTAGCAATGCGCCGTGGACTGCCAACCTGGCGGTCCATGACCTCCTCAGGGGTACAACGTTGGTCTGAGCGAAGGGAAAGACTGCCAGGAGAGCGTCTGGTCGAAACTCACACGCACCCGGACATCCAGCTGAGTGCCGAGATTAAATGCCTTCAAATCCGTTTTGCTGATAACACCGGCGTCGATTCTATCGGCCACCCGCGGCACCGGGTATTCATCCAGAACGTTAACGATCAACAACTCTTTATCAGCACCGCTGACACCACGCACATCAATGGTGATGAACTGGTCAGTGCCCATGAATGACCAACTGTCGAGCGTGAACTGTGCGTAGCCTCCCTCGGGAATGTCCTGCAGGCTCAGAATCGCTCCGGAGACCTTGTCACACTGCACGACTGGAAAGCCTGTCATCCCCAGAATAGTCAGAGTATGCCGGTCCGAACGATAAGGTGGGTCGGCGCTATTTTCGAACACCTCGTAGTACACCGGGATCGCCTTGCCGAAATGCTGGGCAATCTGAGTGGAAGGCACGTTGAACAGCCTCGAGTCTGCTACCTCCGTAAGAAAGGAACCCACACTACCGGGCTCGGCCCACTGAACGCGGACGGTGTCACCGGGAGCAATCACGGCATTCTCAGGTATCGATACCACTGCGCCCCGATAAGCATCTACCGGATCGAGCGTACTGGCGCTTGGCCGGCCTGTGGCCTTCTGAACCCGAGGGGGTGGCAGCACACGGGGTACTGGCTGAGCGCACACCAGCAGCGAAACAGCCAGCGCACGGGGCCCGGCATTCCCCGAGCGATCCTTCAGCCTGTAGGACACATAACGCATGCCATCGCCACTCTCTAGAACCATTTGCTTATCGAAGGCAATACTAATCGTGCTACCGATGTCGGACGCTTCAAGCGGCAGGGTTCCGGTGTGCTCCGATCCCGTCGGCGTACTGCTCCAGTACCAGATAACGAGATCCCCGGGGCTCGGCGAAAAATACGCGGGCACTTCGGCCAGCACGGTGTCGTCATGAGTGTTCAGCCAGGCCGCGGTGAGACCGTCGCTGACGATTTCCTGCGGAAAAATCAGCGCACCTTCGTCTTCGAATATCGGTGCCGTTTTATCAATGACAAAGGCCAGTGTTTCGGATTCAGTCAGCATCTGGTTCGCGGTCTCGACGCTATAACGGAGTCGATGCCGGCCTTCGCCAAGGCGTTGCTGCGCGATCATGATGAACAGATCGACAGGCTGTACAGGTCCGGTCCAGACCTTCTCGTCCAGCAGCTCGTCATTCCAGTACACGCGCAGATACTCAGGGTAGTCCAGGCTGGGCTCGGAGTTTTGCCACATGGGAAAATCGACCCGCAACGGCACGAGCCAGGCACTGCTGGGAAGCAGATTGGGTTCGCCGCCGGGTACGTCAGGGAGGAGTTCGGCGATCAAGGGCGGCGCAAGCAGCACGCTCTTGCGCCATGAAGCCGGCCAGAAAAGGATTCTGATCCGTTCGATCCACTTTGAAATGACAGACATGAGCCGGGCCTCCAGCACGAGAAAGCGGTGGCCGACCCGTTTGCCGACCGCCATGCCCGTCAGTTAACACCCTGTTTTTTTTTGCGGATACTGGCACAAGTGATAGGACCGTTGGCGCATCAGCGCCAGTCGCTTCACTGTCGCTACCAGCTGTAACGCAAGCCTGCACTGGCACCCCACGGCTGTTCGATGGCATCGCTCTGTTGCTGTAATCGAAATCAACATGCAGCTGCAGGTTGTCAGACAGCGACACCGAAACGCCCGCACCCAATTCGCCACGGGAACCAGAGAGGTCGTTATTGAACATGTTGTCGTTGACCCTGACTTCGTTCCTGTTGACGAATTCGTGAGCCACGGCAACCCGCACGTAAGGTTGCAGCGTACGTCCCTGGCCCAGATCGAAACTGCTCCCCGCCGTCGTACCGATCTTGCCGAGCAGCGACCGGCTGCGGTCACTTTCAGCATGCATACCGTTATCCAGTGCATAGTCCTTACCCTGAACGACCAGGCCCGCCAGTTGGGTATAGGGTTCAAGAAAATAACCGTTGTTCAGTTTGATGTGCCGACCCAGCTCCAGCGACGCGCCAACCCCCAGATTGTCGTAGTTGCCGCGCGTGCGGGAACCATCGCTGAGATTGACTCTGCCTTTGTTTTTGAACTGATTGAGTTTGATCACGCCATCGATGTAGTAGCCACTCTCGCTGTCCAGCCATGTGCTGTAAGCGCCCAGCGAGTAGCTGTCGACCTTGCCACTGGCACCGTGATCCAGACTAAGGTCGGACGTGCTCTGCCCGATCATGAAACCCGCCAGCCATTGCCCCGACCCCATAGGCAGCTTGCCATCTGCGCCAAGAGCAACACCGCTCTGAACCTGCTGATATCCGAAGCCCGAGGCGTCGGCGACATTGAATTTGTTGCCGTAGGTACGCATCCAGCCGCCGGAACGGGCCTGGTCCATGCGCAACTCACCCATGCGCGAACGCAACGTGCTCAACTCCCCATACCAGACCGTCGGCGCCGTATTGAACAACGCCATGACGGTCTGTGCGGCCGGGCTGATGGTCCGGGTTGCGGTGTCCAGATACCAGTCGTTTGCGCCATGCTTGATCAGGTCATAGGACCAGGCGCCCAGATCCACGGCACCGCCTGCCAGGGAAAAACTGGCATCGCCGGCTGCGGCATGTACTACGTGCAGAGAGGTGTCACTGAGAGGATCGGTACCGGTGCTGCCGATAAGCAAGGAATGGCTGCCGGTTGCATTGCCGGTGATATCCAGAAAGTCTGTGGCCGCGCCGCCGAAATCCACGTCCATCATGAACGTGCCGCTCCCTGACAGGCTTGCAAGTGACAAGGTGTAAAACGAGGCCGCGTCACCAAACCTGACCGACCCGCCATTCATGGACACGTTACCCACCTGGCTTTTTTCGACCATCGTCCACTGCCCCCCGCTGGCGAGCGAAAAACTGGCGACGTTCTGCAGACGTCCGGTCAGGGTTGCATTGTTTTGTAATACCAGACCGGCAGTACTGCCTGCGTCAGCGGATATATCGCCCAGCAATTGACTGTTGTCGACGGTCATGTTGGCTGTAGAACCGTTGATCAGCTCCAGTATCTTGCCGTTGCCGCCGGTCAGCGTGGAGCCATTTTTGACGAAAATAGTGGCAGTGGCAGGCGCCCCGGTGGGCGTTCCGACAATCAGTGCCGAATCCGTGACACCTTCGACCCGGGTCCCTTCCAGGGTCAATAGATTGCTCGAAGGCACGCCGGGGTCGGCGCGCATCCGGATGCCATATTGCTGCCCGGTGATGGTACTGTCGGACGCCTTCACCGTGGAGTCAAACATCTCCACGCCTCTGCCGTTGGTACCCGTGGCCGTTACTGCGCTGCGCTCCAGTGTCAGATTGGCGAGCGAGCCAGCATTCACGCCACGATTGGTTGCCGTGATGGTACTGCCGATGACCGTTGCCGTGGAGCCAACCAGTTGCGCAGTGTTATTGCCCATCCCCATACCATCCGCGCCACCCGTCAGCTGGCTTCCGGTAATCAAGGCATTTGCCCCGGTCAACGAGACTGCTGTGCCGGTAGCCGCGCTGACCTGACTGCCATTGAGTATCAACTGCGCGCCGGTGACTGTAGATATTTGCAGGGTGGTCGCGCCATTGGCGGTCAGCACCCCATTGCTGCCCACCCGATAGCTGTCCAGCGGGGTCGTGGCATCAATGGTCGCGGGGCCATTGACAGAGGTTTGCGCAAAGACAGGACTGCTGGACAGGAAGGGGGAGAGAAACGCCATGATCTTTAGTGTTCGTGAGAGCGGAAGCAGCGCGAATAGAGCATTCATTATGATGTATTACCTGAATGAAGCGGCGTTGAACCCCGTGGTCCTTGCCCGAACTCGGCCACGAGAAAGAGGCCGGAAGACTACGGGGATCAAACTGAATGCTCTGTAGGACGTTTCCTATGTAAATGTAGGGAGGCTCTGGTATTGAGGCTCTGCCAATCGTTAATTTACGGGGAGGTGCCGGTAAGCGTAGGCAAAATGCCCCCATACGCACAGCTTCATTAAACTGTTTGGGAGCAACCTGGACCGGCGTAATAACTGAAAACACGGCGCACAGAGGATCGCAGGCTTCTGCCTGTGATCCGTCTTTAAAGCCCCCTACACGATAGGACACGATCCATTTGCATCGTACATACCCACCTTGGCAGTGGTTTCCAGTGAGGTAACGGTGGAGCCCTTCAGAATGAACGAATACTTGATCTTCCCGCGCCCGTTTGTGCCATGACCACTAGGGTCATAAGTGGGCAGAATGTGTGTCGCGTATGGCGTGACCAGCCAGGTAAAGCCCGTGACTGGATAATCGACCCCCAACACAATATCTTCGGTCTTTTCGGTACCTGAAATAGGCGTATCGTCTGGAGCCGACGGGAAAGCGTTCCAGTACAGAGTGACGGTATCGCCTGCCGCCAGATAGTTCGAAAGATCAGGAACGACCACCCGTACACCCGGCTCTCCTGAGGATGGATTGGCAGGATTCTTATAGAGCGAGTTGCAATTCAGCCAGCCGCTTGTACTGGTGCCTTCAAAAACCGGGGCATCGGGAATGATGACCACAGCATTCACGCCGACCCGCGTATCCGGCGATTGTTGCGTATTCTCTGAGTCGGCGGCACGAATGCTGTAATGAAACGGCAAATCAGGGCGATTACCTTCAGATTCGATATAACTCCAGGGTATTTTGACCTCGCGCTCGTCTCCGGCCGCATCAGTGACTGCCACGGTGTATTGCACCTCAGGCACATGGCTTGCGCCCCAGTAGAAATCTACAACTTCGTCCGGTAGAAGTGGGTCATAAAGTTTGAATCTGACACTGGCATCCTTCTTATCGTCCGACGGCTTCAGGACATTCAGCTCGTTGGAAACTTCGCCGTAGACCTCGGCCGGTAACAACTGATCGTTGATTGGATCAGGCCAGTCAGGAACGGGAACGGGAACGGGATCAGGCCCGATAGTGGAGAAATTGACATTGACACTGATGCTTTTCACTTCGGACGGAACAACGCCACGCAGAACTCGATAACTCACTGTAGTCGGCTGATCACCGCCAGTCGCTTGAACGTACTGATCACGCAACACCGGATCAGGAACCCTGACCGAAAACGGAAACTGCGGGACGTCGCCCATTTCCTCAGGCCGCAGTACTGCTGTGCCCCAGGTAACCTCGATACGATCGGTAGGCTTCCAGTTATCGAACGACTCGATCAGCACCTCGACGCCCATTCGTGCGTCAGGCAGGTTGATCAGATTTTCCGGAGGCAGCGCCAGTGGCACCAGCGGGTCCTTCAGATTGTCGGGCAGCAGCCCCAACGCTACGTCTATGCGCTTGTAGTTGGAAAGCGGACTGCGGTTGGTCGCTTTGTCCACCAGAAAGTAAGCGACGTAGTAGGCCTCATCGTTGGAGTCGCCAATTATATCAACCGGGAATGTCACCTTATTATCCGTCGCGCTGGCCACGTCAACGACACCGACAGGAGCCGGCAGATCTGCGGGCTTGTCGGGCAACGGAGTGCCAACCCAATAGAACGCTACCTTGTCGCCGGGTGTCCAGTCGTCATAGTCAGGCAGCGTGCCGACAATACCGTCCGGATTGTTATCCAGAAACGCCTGGGTCAACTGATCTGTGTTCAGACTCATCTGCCCAGGCTCAACATGCCCGCCGGGCGGCGTGGTATCGACTATGAGCTTGAGCAGCGGGCTGATAGTCTCCTGGTCGTTCGGCTGCCTGATCCGGTAGCGAAGACTGTAAACACCGTCTGCCGGTTTGGGGAATCCAGGCGAAAGGGCGGTCAGCGGAATGTTGATCGACTTCGGAAAGGTGCCAACGGCCACTGGCGCAGTGACCTTATCTGTGAACACTTCCACGAATCCGTCGTCAGCCGGTACTTCACCCACTGCCCAATCGATGAAAAAGGTATCGGATTCGCCATCGTCAGTGACCAACTGTGCCCACTGTGCGAGAGTAACGTCCAGCGACGTACCGAGCAAAACGTCCTTGTTCAACGTCCCGTCCGTCGGGTCCACGATGTTGGCCACTTGCGCCACTGCGAGGTCTGCCTTGAGGTCCATACCGCGCTGACTGCGCGCCAGCCGGTACGCGATGCGCGCCGCCTTGCTTTGTTCAGGTGTCAGTGTTGTTTTCGAACCGACCATAATCAGCACTCCTTTGCTACCGATTGCCGCCCCCTCCCTTCACAGGAGCCCTGCGGCGGATTGATGGGTGAAAAGCTCTCTCGATGAGCGCTTCTCTTTCAGACCACAGGCCATCCGGGCCTGTGCTCCAGCTGATTAAACGGCAGTTACCGGAGACGGGATACTGTCAGAACTACCAGTAGCAGGGCCGAGCCGGAAAGCACGTTCGACAGTTTTTTGTATCAGGCCGGATACATTTCTGAAATGCCCCCGACATTCGATCACGTCACCCTTCCGCCGCAACTCCTGGCGAAGTAGCATGAGGAGCAGCGTTGATCTTCAACAGCGGCCAGACAACGGCGGCACACGCAGGCGACAGAAGCACTATGCAAGCACTTCCCGACACCCCCCTGGATGCCACATCGACCGATCAGCGCTGGAGCGTTCGCGCGCTGATTGTCGATGACGATGTGGCCATTCGCGAACTGCTCTGCGATTACCTGACGCGCTTCAATATCAACGCGCGTGGCGTCACCGATGGCACGCAAATGCGTCAGGCATTGACCGAGGAAACCTTCGACGTGGTGGTGCTCGACCTGATGCTGCCCGGTGAAGACGGCCTGTCGCTGTGCCGCTGGCTGCGCAGCACCTCGGACATCCCGATTCTGATGCTGACCGCACGCTGCGAACCCACTGACCGGATCATCGGTCTGGAACTGGGTGCCGACGATTACATGGCCAAGCCGTTCGAGCCGCGCGAGCTGGTCGCGCGTATCCAGACCATTCTGCGCCGGGTCCGCGACGAACGCAGCGATCAGCGCACCACCATTCGCTTTGACGCCTGGCGGCTGAACAGCGTGCTGCGTCAATTGACAGCCGCCGACGGTCTGGTGGTGCCGCTGTCCAACGCCGAGTTCCGTCTGCTGCGCGTATTTCTCGAACGGCCGCACCGGGTGCTGAGCCGTGAACAGTTGCTGGACGCCGCCCGGGGCAGATCAATAGAGGCGTTCGACCGCAGCATCGATTTGCTGGTCTCGCGTTTACGTCAGAAGCTCGGCGACGACCCGAAGAACCCGCAGTTGATCAAGACTGTGCGCGGTGAAGGCTATTTGTTCGATGCCAGGGAGCTGGGTTGATCCGTCGGTTCGACACGCTGTTTGCGCGCCTTTTCGGGGGCGCGCTGTTGGCTATTCTGCTGGCGCATTTATTAGCCTTCATCTGGTTCACCCAATACGGCATGCGCCCTCCACCTGATGACCGCCCCGACGCGCAGCATTCGCAGGATGATCAAGGGCGACGTCATCGACCGCCACCGGGTGGCCCGCTGGTGCTGCTGTTCTTTCAGTTCGTCACCCTCATCGTTGCCGCATGGTATGGCGCCAAGGCACTGAGCCGCCCGGTACAGCGCCTGAGCGAGGCCGCCGAGCGCCTCAGTGAAGACCTGGACAGCCCGCCCCTTGAAATAAGCGGCCCGCAGGAAGCACGCCAGGCTGCGCAGACCTTCAACCTCATGCAGCGCAAGATCCGCGAACAGATGCAGCAGCGCGGGCGCATGCTGGCTGCGGTATCCCATGACCTGCGCACTCCCCTTTCGCGGCTCAAGCTGCGTGTTGAACAGATCGAAGAGCCAAGGCTGCACGGCCAGATGACTCAGGACCTCAACGACATGATCAGCATGCTCGACGCCACGCTTGCCTACCTCAATGAACATCGGCGCAGCGAAGCGTTGCAGCAGTTCGACCTGCAGGCGCTGATCGAATCCCAGGCCGAGAATGCGCAGGACAATGGCGACGATGTGCAGTACCAAGGCCAGTGCAAGCCGCTCAGAACACAACCGATGGCACTGCGCTCGTGCCTGCAGAACCTGGTCGATAACGCGCTTCGCTATGCCGGTAGCGTCAATATCGTGATCGAGGACAGCGCTGAACGTGTACGCATATCGGTGGTTGATCACGGACCGGGCATTGCCCCTGAATTTCACGAAGCGGTGTTTGAGCCGTTCTATCGCCTGGAAGGTTCGCGCAACCGCAACTCCGGCGGCATCGGCATGGGCATGAGCATCGCCCGTGAGGCTGCGCGAAGAATCGGCGGCGAGCTGACGCTTGCGCAAACACCGGGTGGCGGCCTGACCGCGATACTGAATCTGCCGCGCCTCTGACACATTCTGTATCACACCGCGTACAAAGCTTAAATCTCCAGGACAACTGACGCCCCGAGGCTGCAAAAGCCGGTACACCGCTACCGGACACATTTATCTCAGGGGAGTGAGACTCATGATCAACGGGATCAGCAGCAGCTTTTCCAGCTACACCAGCTCGACCAGTGCCACCGCCAGCACCAACAGCAAGAAGTTTCAGGAAGAGTTGCTGGCAAAACTGGACACCGATGGCGACGGCAGCATCGGCAAGGATGAGCTGAGCTCGGCCTTGTCGTCGAACAGCAAGGACGGCATTACTGTCAGCCTGAGCAAGGCGTTCAGCGATCTGGACAGCAATGACGACGACAGCCTGGATGCCGATGAACTGGCCGCCATGACGCCGCCACCGCCGCCGCCCATGCAGTCGGTCGATGAGCAGGCAGAAGACCTGCTCGGCTCGCTGGACAGCGATGGCGATGGCGCGATCAGCAGCGACGAGCTGACCACCGGCCTGAGCAATTCGGGCAGCACGGCGAACAGCAACCAGGTGTTCGATGCACTGGACACTGACGAAGACGGCACAGTCAGCCTTGAAGAACTGGTCGCCGGTATGCAACCGCAACAGCCCCCTGCCGGTATGCCGCCTGCGCAAATGAGCACCTCCGGCAGCACTGACAGCGCCAACCTGTTCAGTACGCTGGACAGCGATAGCAACGACAGTATCAGCGCCTCCGAGTTGTCGGCCGCGTTGAAACAGAGTGACAACACCATTGATCAGGGCAACACCAACCAGATTGCGACTCAGGCCTTGAACAAGATGATCGCCGCACTCAGCGAAAAATATGACACCCAGAGCAGTAAGCCAGTCGGTAAGTACCTGAACACCGCTGCGTAAAGCGAGGCTCCGCCGCCCGTCCTGGTGCGGCGGAAACTTTCGCCGTCAGCGGCTGCTGCGGGCACGCTCGCTGCCGACCCAGTCGGTCAGCAGGCTGTAAGCGACTGCCAGCAGCGTCGGGCCGATGAACAGGCCGATGAAGCCGAACGCCAGCAATCCGCCGAACACACCCAACAAGACAATCACCAGCGGCAGATTGCCGCCCCTGCTGATCAGGTATGGCTTTAGCACGTTGTCCACGCCACTGATGATGAACATCCCCCAGATGCCCAGAAATATCGCCATGCCGTACTCGCCCTGCCAGACCAGCCAGGCAGTGGCAGGCAGCCAGACCAGGGGCGGGCCCATCGGAATCAGACTGAACAGAAAAGTCAGAATACCCAGCACCAACGCGCCGGGAATGCCCGCGATCAGGAAGCCGATCAGCGCCAGTACCGCCTGGGCCGCTGCCGTACCGATGACCCCGTTGACCACGCGTTGCACCGTGCCAGCGACCAGATCCAGATAATACTGGGCGCGATCACCGATCAGACGCTCCAGCAGGCTGAGCACGAATGCGGCCAGGCGCGGACCGTCCCTGTAAAAGAAGAAGGCGAAGACGATGCTCAGGGTCAGTTCCAGAATCCCGCTGCCAATCTGCGCACTGCGTGCCAGCACCCAGTTACCGACCTGACCCAGATGCGGTTTGAGCGTCGCCATGAACGCCGCGCCTTGCTGATCGATGGTGGTCCACAGCGCTACCAGTCGTTCGCCCACCAGCGGAATACCCGCCAGCCATTGCGGTGGATCGGGCAAGCCGTCGACCTGAATATCCTTGATCAGGCCTGTAGCGTCACGCACATGGTCGGCGAGATTGAAGCCCAGCCATACCAGCGGCGCCGCGACCAGCAGCATCCAGCACAGGCACATCACCAGCGCGGCCAACGACTCACGGCCCTTGAACCAGCGGGTCAGCAAACGCATCAGCGGCCAGCTGGCAAACGCCAGCACCGCGCCCCAGATCAGTGCCGACCAGAAAGGTGCCATCACCCAGAGGCAGGCACCGAATAGCGCCAGCAGCAGAATCTGCACCAGTAAACGATCATTGTTGAACATGCGGCATCCACTTATAGGCTCGGAGGTCACGAGCATAAGGCTGAACAAGGCTGACGTCAGCCATTGTTCGCCATAACCTTACGCATCAGGGTTAGCGGATGACCTCGATCACCAGCCCCTGGCTATCGGCAGCGCCCGCTTCCAGACGCGCAGCGCGCACGCCCTTGGCCACCAGAGCGTCGCGCCATGCACTTGCACTCGGGCCGGAGACGGTTGCGCGCAGCGTGCTGTCCAGATTCAGACCACGGGAAATCAGCGTGACCCAGGCTTCCTGTGGCTCGCCACCCAGCTTGGGCAGTACCAGCTTGCCCGTGCTTTTCAGTTGGCGCAGCAACGTGGCCGAGGTTGGCAGCAGTTCGCCCAGCGGCGCGGCGGATTCAAACTGCTCGACATGCAAGTAAGCCCTACGGTTGCCGCGTGTGATGCTGTATAGCGCGACGAGGGTTTCGCTCCGGGGCTCGGCCAGACGCAACAGCAGGTAGGCCTGCCGGTCGTCCGCGCCATACAGCTTGGCATTACCAAACACCTCGTTGGCCCACAGACTGCTTTCTCCGCAATCACGCGCCTGACACCAGAACAGCAATTCTGCACCCTGCTGCAAGGCTTCACGCGCGGCGGTAAAGGCGTCGTCGGATGTGTGCTCGGCAGGTAACTGATAAGTAACCGACGTCAGAGTGCCACGCGCACTGACCTGGCCATCGAAACGCAACTGACCGCTGATCTTGCGGATCGAGCCCATCGGGTAGACACGCTCAAGCTCGGCGGCAGGACGATAGTCTACGATTTCGGTATCGGTCAGACGGGGCAAAATCTCCAGATCACGCCTGCCCGGCGCATCGGCAGCGAAAAGGACAGCGCTGCACAGCGACATGCACAACGCCGCAACGGGAACACTTGATAAACGCATGAGTGCTCTCATCGGCAGGCAAGCAGGGGGCGAGAATAAAAAAGATCGCCGACAAGGCGGTCGTGAGAGGCTGCGGATTGATCCATCACGGTTGACTCCTGTTTCAACCCGCCCAGCGTCGGCAGTTGCCGGTCTCAAGTCAAGAAGCAGCGAAAAAGCGATTGATACAGTGTGCAACAGAAAGTGCTCCGTGCTCATCGTTCAGGTGCAAATGATGTCCGCCGGCCAGCCGTTCGACGTCAAAGGGTAGCGCTGACAGCAGCTCCTGCCTTTGTGCCAGCATGCCATCGGAGGCAACCACCAATTGCGTCGGGCAACGAATGTCGTGAACGAACGCCATGGCCTGTTGATCCGTGAAGCGTATTGCGGAGGGCAAGGTCAGGCGGCTGTCGCTGCGCCAGGTGTAACCGCCCGGCACCGGCATCAAACCCCGCTGAGCCAGCAGCTCGGCCGCCTCGCGACTGACCGCCACCACGCCTTTCATCCGCGCCTGAATGGCTCGATCCTGATCCTGATAAACCGGTTTTTTCTTGTTCGCCAGTTCGAGTTGCGCCTGCATGGCGGCACCCATTCGCTCGGCGGCGGATTCGGCCTTGCCCGTCAATGGCAGCAGACCGTCGATCAGCGCCAGGCGCGTGACCCGCTCGGGTAGCGAGCTTGCCAGCAACACAGAGATGATCGCGCCCAGCGAGTGCCCCAACAGGGCAAAGCGCTGCCAGCCAAGTTGCTCGGCGACGCGCAGCACGTCGAATGCATAATCAGCCGGTGTATAGGACGAGCCTGCCGGTCGGTGATCAGAATGACCGTGCCCCGCCAGGTCCAGCGCCACGACCTGTAGCCCCTCAAGACGTGGTGCGAGCCGGGCGAAACTGTTGGCGTTGTCGAGCCAGCCGTGCAGCGCGATAACCGGCTGACCGTCCTTGGGGCCGTACAGATGAACCGCCAGCTCGATATGCCCCAGGCTCAGGCGCACTTCCTCCACCGCAAGCGTCATGCACTGGCCCTGGAGGCGCTGCGGGCGTTCCAGCGAGCAAACAGCGTCTTGAGCAGCAACGCCGTTTCATCCGGTCGTTCAAGTGGAAACATATGCCCTCCGGGCATGGACAGGTATTCGCCTTCGCGCATGCGTCGGGCAAGGTAACCATGATGAGGCATGATCACCCGGCTGTGTTGGCCACGCACCATGGCCAGCGGTACCTTGAGCTGCCGCGACGGTACTGGGCTGGTGTGAGGAATGCTGCGGTAAATACTGATTTCCGTCGCCGGGTCAAAGCGCAGACGAAGTTGCTCGCCATCCTGCTGCAGACCGTGTTCAAGGTAAGCGGTCAGGCAGTCGGGATCGAAACGGCGAAACAGGGTCTTGCTGGCAAAGTAGGCGCGGGCTGCGTCCAGATCGGCAAATGCCTCGCGACGTCCCAGTGTGCGGCCCGCTGGCGTGATGCGGTCAATGAAACCCAGGCGTTTGGCTGCGCGGATGAACAACTGATCAGCCAGGCCCAGCACCGGCGAATCCAGCATCACCACGCCAAGATAAAGTTGCGGACAGCGCAGCGCGGCATGCAGGTGCAGAACCCCACCCAGCGAGTGCCCCACACCCCATACAGGGCCGGGCTGCTCACGCAGATGATGGATCAGCTCATCGACCAGGTTCAGCCAGTTGTCATCCACCGGGAAGCGAGGGTCGTGAGCATGCTGATCGAGGTGAGTGACGGCATATTCCGGTGCCAACGCGCAGAACAGCTTTCCATAGGTAGCCGATGGAAAACCGTTGGCGTGAGCGAAGAACACGGGTTGCGACATACCGATACTTCCAGAGGCCGTACGAGTCGCAATTGTGCGCAGCCGCTTCAAGCAACAGCAATGACTGGAACTGCCATCGCAGATGGCACTCCGGCCATCACCATCATAATGGCCGGAGCCACGTGAATGCCTACAGCGCCTGAGTGAAACGGTCCAGGCAAGCTTTGATGTACGCAACCTGGAAACCAAACGACTGCTTGGCGAGAGCCTTGGCTTCAGCGGAGGGTTTGCCTTTCTTGAACTCCAGAATACCGAGCTGCATGGCTTGTACCGCAACATCCGACAAAGGCTGGAACAGCGCGAGGGCACCATTGTCGGGAAACTGGACCTTCAGCTTGTCGAACAGCACGTCCGCATCATCGCGCAGTGCCATGAACTCGGCAGACGTCATGATCTGATCCGCATAAACCTGCTTCAAGCGCTTTTCCAGGTTCAACTCTGGGAGTGGGAGCGGGAGTTTTTCGGGAGACGGCGAAGCTGCAGCGGGCAGTGAAGTTCCTGTAGGCGTTTGGTTTGCAGACACAGACGGTCTGTCGGGCAAAGGTGGTAGTTCAGGAGCAAGCGAGCTTTCAGCCGGAGGAGTTTCTCCGGGCGGCACTGCCTTTTCTTCAGTCATTATCAATCCTCCTGGGAATGAATGTTCCCTCCAGGGAACACCCAGACACTAAGAGAAACGCCGCCTGACTACAACGCTCAATCCAGACCTGAAAAACCGTTCTTAATAGCTGAAAACACTCAACTGATTGGTGGCTCCTGGCCATGTGGCACAACCGCCACGGTCAGACGCGATATGCAGCTGAGCTTGCCTTCTTCGGTGCTGATGCGGATGTCCCATACATGGGTGGTGCGGCCGATGTGCACGGGACGTACAACACCGGTTACACGTCCGGTACGCACGCCGCGCAGATGGTTGGCGTTGACCTCGAGCCCGACGCAGAAATACTTGCTCGGGTCGACAATCAGGTAGCTGGCCATCGACCCCAGAGACTCGGCCAGCACCACGGATGCACCGCCATGCAGCAGCCCGAAAGGCTGATGGGTACGCTGATCGACGACCATGCTGGCCGTCAGGGAATCGTCCGTGAACGATTCGAAGCGGATATCCAGCACCTCGCCAATAGTGTTTTTCTGAGCCGCTATAAGGGCTTCGATATCAGGAGCCTGACGCCATACACTCATGTTAAATCCTTTTTCAAAGTGGGCCGCGTTCGCGGTGGTTCATTACTCGAACAGACCGTTTCAAACGTGTCGAACGCTGTTGAGCTGCATTGCGCCAGCCAGCACGAACTCGCCTTCCAGCTCGGCCAGACTGGCGGTACTCATAGGCTCGGCCTGCTGCGGACTGCCGTGAGCCAGCACGCCGATCAATTCGCCCACCAAGGGTTGATGACTGACCAGCAGCACTTCATCGACGCCCAGCTTGTCCAGCTGGAGCAACACCTCACGCGGGCTGCTGTCCGGCGTCAGCCAGGGCACCGTCACCACCGGATCATTGAACCCCAGCGACTGGCGTACCAACTCGGCAGTCTGCTGTGCACGAACATAGGGGCTGGCGATGATCCGTCGCACCGCCTTGTCAGTCAGGTGTACTGCACTTTTGAGCACCTCCTCACGCCCGTGTGCGGTCAGCTCGCGTTCGGCATCACTGCGCGCCCGCGACTGCGCTTCGCCGTGACGCAATACCCAGACCTTCACAGTTTTGGCTCTTCGTCACGCACCGGATGCGGCGCTGGCGGAACATGATGAGCCGCCTCGCCTTCAGGAGCGCGCGGCGCTGGCCAGTCGGCGAAGGGCCAGGGCTTATGGTCGCTGTGAAACGTCCCGAAACGACCAATCTGGGCCAGGTACTGGCTGATACTGTCGCCGAAACTCATCAGGCCGCCATTCGGCGCGCCATAGATAAGGCGATAAACTAATTGCACCAGCACTACGCCCGCCAGAATGATCTGCGCAACGTGCCATACACCCAGAAACAGCAGCATCCACAGAATGCGCAGCAGGATCGATTCGTTATGCTGGATTTTCGACTCGTTCAAGACATTCTCCCTGATCGGAATGAGTTCAATTAAAGCCGGTAATCGAAATGAAATCGACGTCCGTCTTGGGCTCGGCACGCATCAACGCCTCGATGACCTGACTGAGCGTACGGCCTTCAAAAAGAATCGCATGCAGCCCGGCGACCAATGGCATATAGACCTGAACCTCCTGCGCTTTGACCTTAAGCACCTTGAGCGTGTTCACGCCCTCGGCTACTTCGCCCAGACGAGTGACCGCCTCCTCCAGCGTCAGCCCCTGGCCCAGCGCAAACCCGACCTGATAATTGCGACTTTTGGGTGAGGAACAGGTGACGATCAGATCGCCCACCCCGGCCAGGCCGAGAAAGGTCATCGGGTTGGCACCCTGACTGACCGCAAAACGGGTCATTTCGGCCAGCGCCCGGGTGATCAGCATGCTCTTGGTGTTTTCGCCCATGTCCAGCGCTACGGCCATGCCAGCGATAATTGCGTAGACGTTCTTCAATGCCCCACCCAGCTCTACACCAAACCGGTCGTTGCTGGCATAGACCCGAAAAGTACGACCATGCAGCGCGGCCTGGACCTGCTGACACAGCGCCTCGTCTTCGCTGGCAACCACGGTGGCGGTCAACGCATGCTCGGCGATCTCCCGGGCCAGGTTGGGCCCGGACAATACGCCGATACGCGCCTGGGGAACGATCTCTTCGAGGATCTGGCTCATCAATTTGAAGCTCTGCGCTTCAATACCTTTGGTCAGGCTGACCAGCATCTTGCCGTTCAGGCGCTCGACATGGGGCGAGAGTACCGCGCGCAGTGCGCTTGAAGGCAGAGCGACGAAAATCAGCTCGCAGGCCTCAAGCGTGGCGGTGATGTCGGTTACCGGCTCGACTTCGGGCCGAACCTTGATGCCCTTGAGGTAACGGGGGTTCTCACGGTTGACGCGAATCGCCTGCGCCTGCTCCGGATCACGCATCCACTGGAGAACCTGATGGCCGTTCTCGGCCAGCAGATTTGCAATGGCAGTGCCGAAGCTGCCACCACCAAGAACCGCGACTGGTTGCTGTGTGGTCATAAAACTATCCATCCAGAGCCATTCAAGTGGCGATGCCAGCATTATACGGAGCGCCGCGGTATCGGCCAGCAACAAAGCTGATCTGTCGAGCATGCAGGGCGGCATGCGACAACAAGTTCGCTGGAAACGCGCGCTATCTCGGTTAACATGCGTGCACAGCATGAATTATCGAGACACCCGGCACTGCGCTGCACAGCCGGACCGGGTCGCGACCAACGGGCGAACAGGCATGGACGCATCAATCGAGTCACCAGCGCAAAGCATTGCGCGCAAGGCACGCAGCCGATGAAATTTCGGCACTGGGATATCAATACCCGCACTCAGATCATCAGCCTGGGCCCTGCCCTGTTGTTGACGGCTCTGCTGATCAGTTTTTTCACCTTCGTGCGTATTCAGGACTTGCGTCAGGAGCTCAATCACACCGGGCAGCTCATCGCCAATCAATTGGCCATGGCCGTCGAACCGGGTGTGGCGACAGGCGATATCGACGGGTTGAAGGCGTTGATGCGCGCCACCCTGTCCATGCCCAGCGTTCGCTATGTAGAGATTCAGGACAGCTCCAATACGGCCATGATCTATATAGATCAGCCCCGCGAAAACGAGCAGTTGGTACGGCAGATGGAAATATTCCAGGCCTCTGTCTACCCACAGCGCGCAAAGGCTAACAGTCACCCCGCCACGTCGCCCAAAGGCAATCGCCAGGCACCTGAAAATACGTCGCAGAGCTATCTGGGACGAGTATTGGTCGGGATGTCCAATGAAGCCTTCAGTCGACGGCAACAGGAAATATTGCTCAAGGCCGGTGTTCTGGCGCTGGGCGCGTTGCTGTTCGCTTTTTTGCTGGCCCGCGGCCTGGCCTTGAGCCTGTCAAGACCCGTCAAGGAAATGGGCGAAGCTCTCAAGGCGATTCAGCAGGGCGACTACCATGTGCCCCTGCCGGTCAGCGACGATGCCGAGTTAGGCGCACTGGCGCGGCACATCAACAATCTGGCAGAGAACCTGCACCGCACCAGCCTTGAACAGCAGCGCTCGGTGGCGCAGTTGATCCAGACACGTGAGGAAGCCGAACAGGCCAACCGCGCCAAGTCGGATTTTCTGGCAATGATGAGTCACGAGTTGCGAACCCCCATGAACGGCGTACTGGGCATGCTGCAACTGATGGAAACCACGCGCATGACCGCTGAGCAAAGCGAGTATGCGACGCTGGCGACCGAGTCAACCGAGCATCTGCTACGGGTCATCAACGACATTCTCGATTTTTCCCGCATTGAACGCGATGCCCTGCAAATGGAAGGCATAGCGTTCAACCTGGCCGAACTGGTCAGTGCCTCGACCCACGCGTTCAACCACAGCGCGCTGCAACGCGAGCTGCTACTGGAACTGCATATTCAGCCTGGACTGGACACAGTGACCGTCACAGGCGACCCGACCCGGATCAGGCAGATCCTGGTGAATCTGATCGGCAACGCACTTAAATTTACCGAGCAAGGCAAGGTCAGCGTTGTCGCCCAATGGGCGATGCTCGACAATGACCAACTGCACTTTACCTGTGCAGTGCATGACAGCGGCATTGGTATCGACGCCGAGCGACTGGAGTCGATGTTCGATGCGTTCAAACAGGCCGACAGCTCGATTTCCAGGCGCTACGGCGGCACGGGGTTGGGACTGCCGATTGCCCGTACCCTTGCCGAACGCATGGGCGGCACACTGCGTGCCGAGAGCCAGGAGGGTTCGGGTTCTGTTTTCACGCTGCAAATCCCGCTGCCCGTTTCACGCGATGTTTCAGTGGATATCGCCAAGCCGCTGTCGGTACTCGATGCACATGGCAAGGAGCGCAGCATATTGCTGGTCGAGGACAACCCGGTGAACCGCACCGTGGTGCAGGCCATGTTGCGTAATCTGGGTTGCGAAGTCGACGTGGCGGTGGATGGCGCCGAAGCGGTGATGAAGGCAAGCGCGGGAAACCACGCACTGATCCTCATGGATTGCCGACTGCCGGTCATGGACGGCTATGAAGCCACACGTAGAATCAGGCAACTTTCCGGTCTGGAACGAATCCCAATCATTGCCCTGACTGCCAATGCACTGCAGGGTGATCGGGACGCGTGTTTACATGCAGGTATGGATGATTACCTGGCTAAACCTTTCAAACACGCTGATTTACAGCAGGTTTTACACCGTTGGCTGCCCTTTGACGCACCTGTGACTGGCGATAAATGTTAAATTGCGGCAGTCTTGGCACGCAAATCAGCCAGCAAAATCGGCTGAATGACAAAATTCAGTGAACAGGTGTACCTTGATTTCACCTGATCTGTGACTTTCATTACAACGCAACAGTCTATGAGTAGGCTGCCGGACAGGGTCCTGGCGAATTGGTACGACAGGACCAGCGTTCTAGCCAGTGACGCCACAACCTGCCGCACGAGATTATTGAGGAGCTCGCATGACCAAACAACACGCCTTTACCCGGGAAGACCTGCTGCGCTGCAGTCGTGGCGAGCTGTTCGGCCCAGGTAATGCGCAACTGCCCGCCCCCAACATGCTGATGGTCGATCGCATCACACACATCAGCGACGAAGGTGGCAAGTTCAGCAAGGGTGAATTGGTCGCCGAACTGGATATCAACCCGGACCTGTGGTTTTTTGCCTGCCACTTTGAAGGTGATCCGGTGATGCCAGGATGCCTGGGCCTTGACGCCATGTGGCAACTGGTTGGTTTCTATCTTGGCTGGCAGGGTAACCCCGGCCGTGGCCGCGCCCTGGGTTCGGGCGAGGTGAAGTTTTTCGGTCAGGTGCTGCCTACCGCCAAAAAAGTCACCTACAACATTCATATCAAGCGCGTCCTGAAAGGCAAACTGAACCTGGCCATCGCCGACGGCTCAGTGAGTGTCGACGGTCGTGAAATCTATACCGCCGAAGGCCTTCGGGTCGGCGTGTTTACTTCCACTGAAAATTTCTAAGGGTACTCGCATGCGCCGCGTCGTTATCACTGGTCTGGGTATTGTTTCCTGCTTGGGCAATGACAAAGAGACCGTCACCGCTAACCTGCGTGCTAACCGCCCTGGCATCCGCTTCAACCCGGAATATGCCGAAATGGGTCTGCGCAGCCAGGTTTCCGGCTCCATCGACCTGAATCTGGAAGAACTGATCGATCGCAAGATCTTTCGCTTCGTCGGTCATGCGGCAGCTTATGCCTACCTGGCGATGAAAGACGCAATCACTGATTCGGGTCTTACCGAGGAACAGGTTTCCAACGTGCGTACCGGCCTGATCGCTGGCAGCGGCGGCGCATCGACCCTTAACCAGATGGAAGCGCTGGATACCCTGCGCGAAAAAGGCGTCAAGCGCGTCGGTCCTTACCGTGTCACGCGGACCATGGGCAGTACCGTTTCGGCCTGCCTGGCCACGCCGTTCAAGATCAAGGGCGTGAACTACTCCATTTCGTCCGCCTGCGCCACCAGCGCTCACTGCATCGGCAACGCTGTCGAGCAGATCCAGCTGGGTAAACAGGACATCGTCTTTGCCGGTGGCGGCGAAGAAGAGCACTGGAGCCAGTCGTTCCTGTTCGACGCAATGGGCGCACTGTCAACTCAGTACAACGAGACGCCGGAAAAAGCCTCCCGCGCTTACGACGCCAAGCGTGACGGTTTCGTCATTGCCGGTGGCGGCGGCATGGTCGTTGTCGAAGAGCTGGAACACGCTCTGGCACGCGGCGCGAAAATCTATGCTGAAATCGTCGGCTACGGTGCTACATCCGACGGCTACGACATGGTTGCGCCAAGCGGTGAAGGTGCAATTCGCTGCATGCAGATGGCCCTGGGTGATATCAACTCCGGCGACATTGACTACATCAACACCCACGGCACCTCGACTCCGGTCGGCGACGCCAAGGAAATGGAGGGCGTGCGCGAAGTATTCGGCGCCAAAGCTCCGGCGATCAGCTCCACCAAGAGCCTGTCGGGCCACTCGCTGGGTGCCGCCGGTGTTCACGAAGCGATCTATTGCCTGCTGATGATGGAAAACAACTTCATCGCAGGCTCGGCGAACATCGACGAACTTGACCCGGTAGTTGCCGACATGCCGATCCTGCTCAAGACGCGTGAAGATGCGAAGCTTGACCTGGTCATGAGCAACAGCTTCGGCTTCGGTGGCACCAACGCTACGCTGGTGTTGAAGCGCTGGGCGGGCAAGTAATACTGCTTTTGCGACAAACAAAAAGGCGCCTTTCGAGGCGCCTTTTTTGTGAATAGGCCAAAGTGGCTGTTGTTCTCCGGCATGGCTGCAGGAACGATGGATCTTCAGAACACCGCTCGTTCCTCACGCTCCAGCGTGGGAATGCAGTTCACGACGCTCTGCGTCGAAAGAGGACGCAGAGCGCCCAGACCGGCATGCCCACGCGGAGCATGGGCACGATAGTGTTCCCCTGCACGCCCTAGGGGACGATAGGTGTTCCTTCAGCCGAACACTTCGCTCAACAAATCATGCATCGACTTGAACGCACGGCTCGACACTTTGGCGTCGTACATCATCATGCCGGGAACATTGGCGTGCGGGTCGGTGAAGGAATGGAATGCCCCACCGTAACTGTGCAGCTGCCAATCCACACCAGCGGCGTTCATTTCCTCTTCAAAAGCAGGCAATTGCTCTTTTGGCACCAGCGGGTCCGACGCACCGTGGAGAACCAGTACCGAGCCCTTGATGTTCTTCGCATCAGCCGGGTTGGGCGTGTCCAGCGTGCCGTGGAACGAAATGGCAGCCTTCAGCTCGGCCCCGGTACGTGCGAGCTCCAGCGAGCAGCAGCCACCGAAGCAGAAACCGAATGTTGCGATCTTGCTTGAGTCCAGAGACACATCCGCCTGGCTCAACAACTGGTCGAGGCCTGCCTGCATACGCTTGCGCAGAAGACCGCGATCATTCTTGAGCGGCGTCATGGCAGCGCCCGCCTCGTCATTGTTACTCGGGCGAATCTGCTGACCGTAAAGATCAGCCAGCAGCACTACATAACCCTTCGCAGCGACCGCTTTGGCGATGTCTTCAGCACCCTGGCTGACACCCATCCAGTTAGGCGCCATCAGCAGCCCTGGCTGTGCAGCGCTAGCTTTCGGGTCGTACACAAGACGGCTTTCATAAGTCTGGCCATCGATCTGATAGACCACAGAACGAATTTCGATGTTGCTGCTCATTACTGACTCCTGATCGTTAGGGAGATGAAAAACGTGTCGCGGGAACTGAAACAAAAAACCCGCCGAGGCGGGTTTCTTGTCAACCGGCTATCAAACCGACAGTTCTACCAACAGCTTGTTCAGACGACGCACATACGCAGCTGGATCCTTGAGGCTGTCACCGGCGGCCAGCGCCGCCTGATCGAACAGGATGTGCGACAGATCGCCGAAGCGCTCTTCGCTCTGCTCGGCATCGAGCTTGCCGATCAGCGGGTGGGCCGGGTTGAATTCGAAGATTGGCTTGGAGTCCGGAACCTTCTGCCCGCTGGCTTCCAGAATCTGACGCATCTGCAGCCCCATGTCCTGCTCGCCAATGGCCAGAATCGCAGGTGAATCGGTCAGACGATGGGAAACACGCACTTCGCTTACAGACTCACCCAGCGCAGCTTTCAGACGCTCGATCAGGCCCTCTTTGTCCTTGGCGATCTCTTCCTGAGCCTTCTTGTCCTCTTCGGAGTCAAGATTGCCCAGATCCAAGTCACCACGAGCCACATCCACAAAGCCCTTGCCGTCGAAATCGCTCAGGTAGCTCATCAGCCACTCGTCGATACGGTCGGTCAGCAGCAGCACTTCGATGCCTTTCTTGCGGAAGACTTCAAGGTGCGGGCTGTTCTTGACCTGTGCGTAGGATTCGCCAGTGAGGTAGTAAATCTTGTCCTGACCTTCCTTGGCCCGCGCGAGGTACTCGGCCAGAGAAACGCTCTGTTCACCGCTGTCGTCGGACGTCGATGCGAAACGCAGCAGACCGGCGATTTTTTCCTTATTGGCGAAGTCTTCTGCCGGACCTTCCTTGAGGACCTGGCCGAAGTTTTTCCAGAAACCCTTGTACTGCTCGGGTTCGTTTTTCGCCAGCTTCTCCAGCATGTCCAGCACGCGCTTGGTCAACGCCGACTTCATCGAGTCGATGATCGGGTCCTTCTGCAGGATTTCGCGGGAAACGTTCAGCGAAAGGTCATTGGAGTCGACCACGCCCTTGACGAAGCGCATGTACAGCGGCAGGAACGACTCGGCCTGATCCATGACGAAGACGCGCTGCACATAGAGCTTCAGGCCGCGCGGTGCTTCGCGCTGATACAAATCAAACGGAGCACGCGCAGGCACGTACAGCAGCGAAGTGTATTCCAGCTTGCCTTCAACCTTGTTATGGCTCCAGCTCAGCGGGTTCTCGTAGTCGTGCGCGACATGCTTGTAGAACTCCTGATACTCCTCATCCTTCACCTCGGTGCGCGGACGGGTCCAGAGGGCGCTGGCGCGGTTGACGGTTTCCCACTCCGGCGCCGGTGCCTCCTCGCCTTCGGCTGCCGGAGCCTGCTCTTTGGGCAGCTCGATCGGCAAGGCGATATGGTCGGAGTATTTTTTGATGATGTTACGCAGACGGTAGCCGTCAGCGAATTCCTCTTCACCGTTTTTCAGGTGCAGAACAATACGGGTGCCACGATCAGCCTTGTCGACGGTGGCAACTTCGAACTCGCCTTCGCCCTTGGAGGACCAGTGCACGCCTTCATTCGCTGGCGTGCCGGCACGACGGCTGAACACTTCGACCTGATCGGCAACGATGAATGCCGAATAGAAACCCACGCCGAACTGACCGATCAGGTGCGAGTCCTTCTTCTGGTCGCCCGACAGGTTTTTCATGAAATCAGCGGTGCCGGACTTGGCGATCGTGCCCAGGTGGGTGATCACGTCTTCACGGCTCATACCGATGCCGTTGTCTTCAAGCGTAACGGTCTTCGCGTCCTTGTCGAAGCTCACACGAATTTTCAGCTCGGCGCCGCCTTCCAGCAACTCCGGCTTGGACAACGCTTCAAAACGCAATTTGTCGACCGCGTCAGACGCGTTCGAGATCAATTCGCGAAGGAAAATTTCCTTGTTGGAATACAGCGAATGGATCATGAGGTGCAGCAGTTGCTTTACCTCGGTCTGGAAGCCCAGGGTTTCCTTTTGAGTTTCCACACTCATAATCATCAAACTCCGATCTGGATGGTATAAGCCGTCACGATCAGGCATAAGCCCGTGTGACAGCGGGTAGTCATCAAGGTGGGGGCTGGGTCGGGGATTTCAAGAGCCAATGATGCGCGGAGCGTGTTTCATGCGCCGGATACCGCACGCATTGCGTTGGTGGGTGCTCGCCAGAACTGTCCGCAATCGGCACGGCGCTATCGGCCTGTAACGACCGCGAAACAACGGCCTCCGATATTGTCATCACGGGTGGAACTTAACTCATGACGGCAGGCTCTTAGCCTCGTGAACACTCAATAAGGAGAAACACCCCATGCGTAAATCTTTAGCCTATGCCTTGATGCTTTCTGCCACCCTGGGCCTTGCCGCCTGTGACAAAAAGTCCGAAAACACTCAGCAAGATGCCAACAAGGCAGCTCAGCAGTCCCAGGAGTCGATGGAAAAGGCTCAGGAAAAAGTGAATGACGCGGCCAAGGAAAGCCAGGAAGCCGCTCAGAAGAACGCTGAAGCCGCTCAGCAGCGTACCAATGAGAACGCCAACAAAGCGCCAGAAGCAGCGCCAGCCACCAAGTAAGGCTGAAACGCTTACAGAACTAAAAAAGCCCGCTTAAAGCGGGCTTTTTCATTTAACTCGTTTCACTTGGCACGTAACGTCAGTTCGACATTAATCGTGTACCGACTTCAAGCCAGCGCCTCGCTGCGCTTGCCCATGAGCCTGTCAACGGCTACAGCGCCCGCCAGCGTGATTACCGAGGGCACCAGCCATGCCAGGCCTTGATCACTCAGCGGCAGACTGGTCAGCACACCCGGCAGATAGTCAGTAAAACCGGCACCCTTCAGCGCGTCGATCAGGCCAAAGATGAGCGATACCAGCATCACCGGTGCAACAACCCGTCCCTGGCTCTGCCAAAAGCCTTTGCAGAAGCTCAGCGCCACCAGCACGATACACGGTGGATAGATAGCGGTGAGTACCGGAATCGAAAACTGGATCAGCTTGGTCAGCCCCAGATTGGATACCAGCAGCGAGAACACCGCCAGGATGATCACTAGCGTCCGGTAGGACAGCGGCAGCACCTTGGCAAAGTATTCAGCACAGGCACAGGTCAGGCCTACCGCAGTCACCAGACACGCCAATGAAATCAGCACGGCGAGAAAACCGCTGCCCAATGAACCGAAGGTGTGCTGCACGTAGGCATGCAGAACCGCCGCGCCGTTGCTTGCGCCTGCCGCGACCGCATGGCTGCCGGAACCCAGGCGAAACAGGCTGACATACACCAGCGCCAGCCCGACACCGGCAATGAGCCCGGCAATGATCGCGTAGCGCGTGATCAGACGTGGTGACTCGACACCACGAGAGCGAATGGCATTGACGATGACAATCCCAAAGACCAGCGCCCCGAGGGTGTCCATGGTCAGATAACCATTGATGAAACCCTGGGAAAACGGCGCAGCGGCATAGGCGGGCTCAGCCTCGCCTATTCCGCCTGCGGGTAATGCGAATGCCGCGATCCCCAATACTGCAAGGGCGATAATCTTGAGCGGTGCCAAAAAGCGCCCGACCGTGTCGAGCAAGCGCCCCGGATACAATGAAACCCAGAACACCACCAGAAAATACGCCAGGCTGTAGAGGAACAACGCGACTGGAGTGTCACCGGTCAGAGGTGCCAGGCCGACTTCAAACGAGACGGTCGCGGTACGCGGGGTCGCGAACAGCGGGCCGACCGCCAGATAGCAGACGGCTGCGAGCGCCCCGCCGGCAATCTTGCCGATCGGACTGCTCAGGGCATCCATTGCCCCCCCTACCCTGGCCAGAGCAATCACCGTAACGACCGGCAGCCCGACCGCCGTGACCAGAAAGCCCAGCGCCGCCATCCAGACATGTGGTCCGGCCTGCAGGCCGACAATAGGAGGGAAGATAATGTTGCCAGCCCCGACAAACAGGGCAAATGTCATAAAACCGAGTGCCAGGATGTCCTGGCCTTTCAACACTTTCATTACGAGGGACCACACGGAATCGAAATAAGGGATGGGACGTCACCCATGAATGGGGCAGACGCAGCCCGTCGGCGTAAGACGTGGCAGTACCTTGCGAAACGCCCCTCGTGAGGGCAACGCAAAAACGGCGGACAGGGTAGCCAACTTCGACCGAAAATGCACTGTCTCAGGGCGCGCCAGCCGACGACGCACCGTTTGTTGGCGGATGTAAAGCCCCAGACAGTTGGAAATGCCGGCAATGAGAGGTCCAGGTGAACCAGACGGGGTAAGGCGAACCTTTTCAGGCGCCCAAACAAAAGCCACCCGAAGGTGGCTTTTGTCGATTGCTCGAATCAGGCAAGCGAGCTTACCTGATCAGCAAACAGTGAAGCTTACTTGGTTGGCCAGCCAGTCAGCTCGGCCAGGGCCTTGCCGATGTCTGCCAGGGAGCGCACGGTTTTTACACCAGCGTCCTGCAGTGCAGCGAATTTCTCGTCTGCAGTACCTTTACCACCCGAGATGATTGCACCGGCATGGCCCATGCGCTTGCCCGGAGGAGCAGTAACACCAGCGATGTAGGAAACAACAGGCTTGGTCACGTGTGCCTTGATGTAGGCAGCCGCTTCTTCTTCAGCCGAACCGCCGATCTCGCCGATCATGACGATCGCTTCGGTCTTCGGGTCTTCCTGGAACAGCTTCAGGATGTCGATGAAGTTCGAACCAGGGATCGGGTCACCACCGATACCTACACAGGTGGACTGACCGAAACCGGCGTCAGTGGTCTGCTTCACAGCTTCGTAGGTCAGGGTGCCGGAACGCGACACGATGCCTACCTTGCCTGGCAAGTGAATATGACCTGGCATGATGCCGATCTTGCACTCGCCCGGAGTGATGACACCTGGGCAGTTAGGACCGATCAGGATCACACCCAGCTCGTCGCACTTGACCTTGGCTTCCAGCATGTCGATGGTCGGGATGCCTTCGGTGATGCAGACGATCAGCTTGATGCCGCCGAACGCTGCTTCAAGGATGGAATCCTTGCAGAAAGGAGCCGGAACATAGATGACGCTGGCAGTAGCGCCAGTGGTGTCTACGGCTTCTTTCACAGTGTTGAACACTGGCAGGTTCAGGTGCGTGGTGCCGCCCTTGCCTGGAGTCACGCCGCCAACCATTTTGGTGCCGTAGGCAATGGCTTGCTCGGAGTGGAAGGTACCTTGCGAACCAGTGAAACCCTGGCAGATAACCTTGGTGTCTTTATTGATCAGGACGCTCATTACTTGCCCTCCGCGGCTTTGACAACTTGTTGAGCAGCGTCGGTCAGGCTGGTCGCAGCGATGATGTTCAAACCGCTTTCTGCCAGTACTTTAGCGCCCAGTTCAGCGTTGTTACCTTCAAGGCGAACAACAACCGGGATTTTCACGCCGACTTCTTTCACTGCACCGATGATGCCTTCGGCAATCATGTCGCAACGAACGATGCCGCCGAAGATGTTGACCAGTACTGCGGCGACGTTGGTGTCGGACAGGATGATCTTGAACGCTTCGGTAACGCGTTCCTTGGTGGCACCACCGCCAACGTCAAGGAAGTTTGCAGGCTTGCCGCCATGCAGGTTGACGATGTCCATGGTACCCATGGCCAGGCCAGCACCGTTGACCATGCAGCCGATGTTGCCTTCCAGCGCTACGTAGTTCAGTTCGAACTTGGCGGCGTGAGCTTCGCGAGGGTCGTCCTGCGAAGGATCGTGGAAGCCCTTCAGCTTGGGCTGACGGTACATGGCGTTGGCGTCGATGTTGATCTTCGCGTCCAGGCAGTGCAGATCGCCGTCAGCCTTGATCACCAGCGGGTTCACTTCCAGCAGGGCCAGGTCATGGTCCTGGAACAGCTTGGCCAGACCGGTGAAGATCTTGGCGAACTGAGTGACCTGCTTGCCTTCCAGACCCAGCTGGAATGCCAGATCGCGGCCCTGGAACGGCTGAGCGCCGACCAGTGGGTCGATCGTTGCCTTGAGAATCTTTTCAGGAGTGTCGTGAGCGATCTTCTCGATGTCCACGCCACCTTCGGTGGAAGCCATGAACACGATACGACGGCTGGAACGATCGACCACAGCGCCCAGATACAGCTCTTTGGCGATGTCGGTGCACGATTCGACCAGGATCTTGGTCACCGGCTGACCGTTGGCGTCAGTCTGGTAAGTCACCAGGCGCTTGCCCAACCACTGTTGAGCGAACGCAGCAGCGTCTTCCTTGCTGCGAACCAGCTTTACGCCGCCCGCTTTACCGCGACCACCTGCGTGAACCTGGGCTTTGACGACCCACTCGGTTCCGCCGATCTTGTCGCAGGCTTCTGCTGCTGCTTCCGGGGTGTCTACCGCGTAACCCTTGGATACTGGCAGGCCGTACTCAGCGAACAGCTGCTTACCCTGATACTCGTGAAGATTCATGCTTATTACCGTCTTCGTTTAGGTACTGCGCATTCGGTGCTGCACGTCAGCGTGCCGCACCACCTGTGACCGCTACTCCGGGTGGACTCCGCAAGTGCCGTGGGACACTCGTGAAGCCGCCTGAGAGGTCGAGTCCGGCGCAGATTCCGCGGTAAGCCCTGCTTGCAAGGCCAACGACGGGCACTGCGCCGTGGTTTCTCTTGTTGTCTCAGCGTTTCTTGCGATTCTGGATATGGATGGCGCCGCCATTCACAGCCAGTGCAGCTTCATGCAGCGCTTCGGACAGAGTCGGGTGCGAGAAGACCATCATGCCGATGTCTTCTGCGCTGCTGCCGAATTCCATCGCGATTGCGCCCTGCTGTACCAGCTCGGCAGCGCTTGGACCAATAACGTGAACACCCAGTACGCGGTCAGTCTTGGCGTCGGCTATGATCTTGACGAAGCCGCCGGTGTCGTTGGCTGCCATGGCACGGCCGCTGGCCGCGAACGGGAACGTACCGACATTGACTTCAACGCCTTCGGCCTTGAGCGTCTGCTCGGTCTTGCCGACCCAGGCGATTTCCGGGTGGGTGTAGATAACCGACGGGATCAGGTTGTAGTTCATCTGAGCCTTGTGGCCCTTGATGCGCTCGACAACCATGATGCCTTCTTCCGACGCCTTGTGTGCCAGCATCAGGCCACGCACCACGTCACCGATGGCGTATACGCCAGGAACGCTGGTGGTGCAGTAGTCGTCAACGTAGATGAAACCGCGCTCGTCCAGATCAACGCCGCTGTCCGATGCCAGCAGGTCAGTGGTCACTGGACGACGGCCAACGGCAACGATCAGACGATCAAAGGTAATCGACTGCTCGCCAGCGGCGTCGGTGTAGCTGACCACCACTTCTTCGCCATCGACCTTGGAACCGGTCACGCGAGCGCCCAGCTTGATGTCCAGACCTTGCTTGGTGAAGGTTTTCAGCGCTTCCTTGGAAACTGCTTCGTCGGCCGCCGGAATGAACTTGTCCAGTGCTTCCAGAACAGTGACCTGAGCGCCAAGGCGAGCCCATACAGAGCCCAGCTCCAGGCCGATCACGCCAGCGCCGATGACGCCCAGACGCTGTGGAACCTGTTGGAATTCCAGAGCGCCGGTCGAATCGACGATGACTTTCTGGTCAACCGGAGCTGGCGGGATGTCGATAGGACGCGAGCCCGAAGCCAGAATCACATGGTCAGCTTCGATGATTTCAACGGTGCCGTCGGCAGCCGTCAGCTCGACCTTCTTTCCAGCCAGCAGTTTGCCGTGGCCTTGCAGAGTGGTCACGCCATTGGCTTTGAACAGGCTGGCAACGCCGCCGGTCAGGCCTTTGACGATAGTCGACTTGCGACCGATCATGGCCGGCACATCGATGTTCACTTCAGATGTCGAGATGCCGTGCACGCTGAAGCCATTCTTGGCTTCATAGAACTTCCAGGAGCTGTCGAGCAGCGCCTTGGAAGGAATGCAACCAACGTTGAGGCAGGTACCACCGAGGGCCAGTTTGCCCTCCTTGTCCTGGTACTTCTCGATGCAGGCAGTCTTGAGACCAAGTTGCGCAGCCTTGATGGCGGCAACATAACCGCCAGGGCCTGCGCCAATCACTACCACGTCGAATTTCTGGGACATAACAAAGAGTTCCTCTTTAGCTGCGAGCTTTTAGCTGCAAGCTGCAAGTCGATCCGCGATCAGGCAAAAACGACTTGCGACCTATTAATCAGGTGAAACACACCAGCCCCGGCTGCACGCTTTATCGCTTCTGACTTGAAGCTTGCAACCACGGGCTGCCTCATCAGATATCCAGCAACAGACGAGCCGGATCTTCCAGCAGGTTCTTGATGGTCACGAGGAAGGTTACCGCTTCCTTGCCGTCAATCAAACGGTGATCGTACGACAGTGCCAGATACATCATCGGACGAATCACTACCTGACCGTTGACTGCCATCGGGCGCTGAAGAATGTTGTGCATGCCCAGAATTGCAGCCTGTGGCGGGTTGACGATCGGCGTCGACATCATCGAACCGAAAGTACCACCATTAGTGATCGTGAAGGTGCCACCGGTCATCTCGTCGATGGACAGTTTGCCATCACGGGCCTTCTTGCCGAAGGTGGCGATGCCGCCTTCGATTTCAGCCAGGCTCATGTGCTCGGCGTTACGCAGAACCGGTACAACCAGACCACGGTCGCTGGACACTGCAACACCGACGTCAGCGTAGCCGTGGTAGACGATGTCGGAGCCGTCGATCGACGCGTTGACAGCCGGGAAGCGTTTCAGCGCCTCGGTAGCAGCCTTGACGAAGAACGACATAAAGCCCAGACGCACGCCGTTGTGCGACTTCTCGAACAGGTCCTTGTACTTCGAACGCAGTGCCATGACTTCGGTCATGTCGACTTCGTTGAACGTGGTCAGCATGGCCATGTTCGACTGGGCTTCGACCAGACGCTTGGCAACGGTTGCACGTACACGAGTCATCGGCACGCGCTTCTCGGTGCGGTCGCCAGCAGCGACAACCGGAGCGGCAGCGGCAGCAGGTTTGGCAGCAGGAGCGGCGGCTGGAGCGGATTTCTTCGCCTCAACGGCAGCGACCACGTCTTCCTTGGTGATACGGCCGTCTTTACCAGTGCCTTTGACGCTGGCCAGGTTAATACCGTTTTCTTCAGCGAGTTGACGCGCAGCAGGCGCGGCAATCGGGTCTTCTTCGCCAGCGGCAGCCGGTGCAGCGGCGGGTGCCGAGGCAGGCGCAGCAGAGGCAGGCGCAGCAGCAGGTGCTGGAGCAGCAGATGCCGTGGCACCATCATTCAAAGTGCCAAGCACTTCGTTGGAGAGGACGATAGCGCCCTCTTCCTTGGTGATCGAGCCCATCACGCCGTCAGCTTCGGCCAATACTTCCAGAACAACCTTGTCAGTCTCGATATCGACCAGCATCTCGTCCCGTTTTACCGCATCACCCTCTTTTTTGTACCACTTGGAAATGGTGCCATCGGCAACGGATTCCGGGAAAGAGGGGGCTTTGATCTCGATAGCCATTATCTGTAATTCCTTAATTCGGTTTCTAATGCTCGAAGGCGTTAAACAGTGAAGGCATCTTGCAACAGTTTTTCCTGCTGCTCGGCGTGCATCGAAGCGTAACCACAAGCTGGAGCGGCAGAGGCGTCACGACCGGCGTACTCAAGAACGAGTTCACGTTTGTGGTTGCCCATGCTGCGGCGCAGGTGGTGCTGACTGCTGTACCAAGCACCCTGGTTCATCGGTTCTTCCTGACACCAGACCACATGCTGCAGGTTGGTGTACGGCGCGATGGTTTCCATCAGGTCGTCTTCAGGGAACGGGTACAGCTGCTCGATACGAACGATGGCAATGTCTTCACGCCCTTCGGCACGGCGTTTTTCCAGCAGGTCGTAGTAAACCTTGCCGCTGCACAGCACCAGACGCGTGACCTTGGCCGGACCGAGGGTATCGATTTCCGGAATGACGGTCTGGAACGAGCCTTCGGCCAGATCTTCCAAGGTCGAAACAGCCAGTTTGTGACGCAGCAACGACTTGGGAGTCAGCACGATCAGCGGCTTGCGCAGCGGGCGGATGACCTGACGACGCAGCAAATGGTAGATCTGCGCCGGAGTCGTTGGTACGCACACCTGAATGTTGTGCTCGGCACACAATTGCAGGTAACGCTCAAGACGTGCCGACGAGTGCTCTGGCCCCTGCCCTTCGTAGCCGTGAGGCAACAGCATGGTCAGACCGCACAGACGGCCCCACTTGTGTTCACCGCTGGTGATGAACTGGTCGACAACCACCTGGGCACCGTTGGCGAAGTCGCCGAACTGCGCTTCCCAGATAACCAGTGCATCCGGCTGGGTGGTCGAGTAACCGTATTCGAATGCCAGCACGGCCTCTTCCGACAGGAACGAGTCGTACAGGTCGAAACGCGGCTGACCGGAGTACAGATTCTGCAGCGGGATATAGGTCCCGGCGTCTTTCTGGTTGTGCAGTACGGCGTGGCGGTGCGAGAACGTACCGCGACCGATGTCCTGCCCTGTCATACGGATCGGGTGACCTTCGAACGCCAGCGTGGCGTATGCCATGGTTTCGGCGTAACCCCAGTTGATCGGCAAGCCACCGGCCTGCATCTTCTGACGGTCTTCGTAGATCTTCTGAACCTGACGCTGCACGACGAAGCCTTCAGGAAGTTCCATCAGCTTGGCGGACAGTTCCTGCAGGGTCTTGAGGTCGAAGCGAGTGTCGTGACGCGCAGTCCAGGCGTGGCCCAGATAAGGACGCCAGTCGACGAACAACTCCTTGTTCGGCTCCTTGACCAGGCTTTTCACTACGTGCAGACCATTGTCCAGCGCGCTGCGGTAATCATCGACCTTGGCCTGAACACGGGCTTCATCGAGAATGCCGGTCTTGATCAAATGCTCGGCATACAGCTCACGGGTGGTGCGCTGCTTGGTGATCTGCTGATACATCAGAGGCTGAGTGCCACTCGGCTCGTCAGCTTCGTTGTGACCACGACGACGGTAGCAGACCAGATCGATCACGATATCGCGCTTGAACTGCATGCGGTAATCGATCGCCAGCTGGGTCACGAACATCACAGCTTCCGGATCATCACCATTTACATGGAGGATCGGTGCCTGGATCATCTTGGCAACGTCGGTGGCGTACTCGGTCGAACGCGAGTCCAGCGGGTTGCTGATGGTGAAGCCCACCTGGTTGTTGATGACGATGTGGATCGTGCCGCCCGTCTTGAAGCCGCGGGTCTGCGACATCTGGAAGGTTTCCATGACCACGCCCTGACCGGCAAAGGCCGCGTCGCCGTGGAGGGAAATCGGCAGAACCTTGTCACCGTTAGGATCGTTGCGACGATCCTGACGCGCACGCACCGACCCCTCGACCACCGGAGAAACGATCTCCAGGTGAGACGGGTTGAATGCCATGGCAAGGTGAACCTCACCGCCTGCGGTCATGACGTTGGAAGAGAAACCCTGGTGATATTTGACGTCACCGGAACCCAGTTCCACTTTTTTCTTGCCTTCGAACTCGTCGAACAGTTCGCGCGGGTTCTTGCCAAAAGTGTTGACCAGTACGTTGAGGCGGCCGCGGTGGGCCATACCGATCACGACTTCCTTGGTGCCATAGGACCCGGAACGCTGAATCAGCTCGTCGAGCATCGGGATCAGGCTTTCGCCACCTTCCAGACCGAAGCGCTTGGTACCCGGATATTTGGTACCCAGATACTTCTCGAGACCTTCGGCTGCGGTGACACGCTCGAGCAGGTGGCTCTGGATATCAGCCGAGAACGCTGGACGGCCGCGAACACTCTCAAGACGCTGCATGAACCAGTTGCGCTGCTCGGAATCCACGATATGGGTGAACTCGGAGCCGATGGTGCGACAATATGTCTGCTGCAACGCTTCATGAATTTCGCGTAGGCTCGCTTCCTCTTTGCCGATGAACAGGTCGCCGGCACGGAAGGTCGTATCAAGATCGGCATTGGTCAAGCCGTAATGATTGATCGACAGATCCGCAGGCGCAGGGCGCTGCCAAAGGCCCAACGGATCGAGCTGAGCAGCCTGGTGGCCACGCATCCGATACGCCTGGATCAGTCGCAGCACTTCAACCTGCTTCTTCTCGTGCTCGCTGCTCACACTGCCGGCGGACACCGGTTGAGCGCGGCGCTGGTTTTTGGCCAGCAACACGAAATGATCGCGAATAGTCGAGTGCGATACATCAGTGGCAGAGCTGCCGTCTGCTGGCAACTTCTGAAAGTAGGTGCGCCATTCTTCTGGCACAGCGTTAGGGTCGTGCAGGTAAAGCTCATAGAGCTCTTCCACATAGGCAGCGTTACCACCGGATAGGTGGGCACTGTTCCACATGCGCTGCATCACGCTTTCTTGCATGCTTGGTCACCCTCGGTAAGGGGACACCACCGGCGAAGACACCAGAGCAATCCTGAAATAGTCGTGTGCAGCGACTGTATCAAGTCACCAGGGATCACGCAGATAGTCCGGGTACCAGCCCGGATGCCCCTGCTGGTCTCATTTCTTCAAAATAAGAGCGGCAGCTTTGCGAGCTACTGCTCAGGTTAAAACTACGGCGCCGGTTGAAGCCTGCGCCGCAGCCACTTCAGTGCAACGGTGTAACAGATAAAACGATCAATCAGACGCCGCTTTGCAACAACATGTTGCGCACGTGACCGATAGCCTTGGTTGGGTTAAGGCCTTTCGGGCACACGTTGACGCAGTTCATGATGCCGCGGCAGCGGAACACGCTGAACGGATCATCAAGCGAAGCCAGACGTTCATTGGTGCGGGTGTCACGGCTGTCAGCCAGGAAACGGTAGGCTTGCAGCAGCGCAGCAGGACCCAGGAACTTGTCGGGGTTCCACCAGAAGGACGGGCAGGAAGTCGAGCAGCAAGCGCACAGAATGCACTCGTACAGACCATCGAGCTTTTCGCGCTCTTCCGGAGTTTGCAGACGTTCGATGGCCGGAGCCGGCGTGTCATTCTGCAGGAACGGCTTCACCTTCTCGTACTGCTTGTAGAAGATGCTCATATCGACGACCAGGTCACGAATGACCGGCAAACCAGGCAGCGGACGTACGATCAGCCTGTTCTTGGCAACAACGGCAGACAGCGGCGTGATGCAGGCCAGACCGTTCTTGCCATTGATGTTCATGCCATCGGAACCGCACACGCCTTCGCGGCACGAACGACGGTAAGAGAAGCCTTGATCCTGTTCTTTGACCAGGGCGAGCACGTCCAGCACCATCAGGTCCTTGCCACCGGTATCGACCTGAAACTCCTGCATGAACGGCGTGGCGTCCTGCTCAGGGTTGTAACGATAAACACTGACTTGCAACATATCGGTCACCCCTTAATAAGTCCGAATCTTAGGTTCAAAAGTCGGAACAGTCTTCGGCGAGAAGTTCACGGCACGCTTGGTCACGCGCTTGTCACCCGGGAAATACAGGGTGTGGCACAACCAGTTCTCGTCATCGCGATCTTCAAAGTCTTCACGGGCGTGAGCGCCGCGGGACTCTTTACGATGCTCTGCGGCGATCGCCGTGGCTTCGGCAACTTCCAGCAGGTTTTGCAGTTCAAGCGCTTCGATACGGGCGGTATTGAATGCCTGGCTCTTGTCATTGATCTTGACGTTGGCGATACGCACGCGCAGGTCAGCCAGCTGAGCAATACCCTTCTGCATGTATTCGCCGGTGCGGAACACACCGAAGTAGTTCTGCATGCAGCTTTGCAGCTCTTTACGCAGCGTGGCGACGTCTTCGCCGGTAGTGCGCTCGTTCAGGCCGGCAACGCGTGCCAGCGCAGCATCGATGTCGGACTCGGAAGCACGGGCGTAGTCGATACCTTCGCTCAGCGCTTTCTCCAGGTGGATACCCGCAGCGCGACCGAACACCACCAGATCGAGCAACGAGTTGCCGCCCAGGCGGTTGGCACCGTGAACCGATACGCAAGCCACTTCACCTACCGCGAACAGACCCGGAATGATCTGATCGACACCGGCGGCGTCCTGAGTGATCGCCTGACCATGAATGTTGGTGGCAACGCCGCCCATCATGTAATGGCAGGTAGGAACTACCGGAATCGGCGCTGTTGCAGGGTCGACGTGAGCGAAGGTCTTGGACAACTCCATAATGCCTGGCAAACGGCTGTGCAACACTTCTTCGCCCAGGTGATCGAGCTTGAGCATCACATGGTCGCCATCCGGACCACAGCCGTTACCGGCAATGATTTCCTTGACCATGGAGCGCGCAACCACGTCACGACCTGCAAGGTCCTTGGCGTTCGGAGCATAACGCTCCATGAAACGCTCGCCGTGCTTGTTGATCAGGTAACCGCCTTCACCGCGGCAGCCTTCGGTGACCAGTACACCTGCACCGGCAATGCCGGTCGGGTGAAACTGCCACATTTCGATGTCCTGAACCGGGACACCGGCGCGCAGTGCCATACCGATACCGTCACCGGTATTGATCAGGGCGTTGGTGGTCGAAGAGTAGATACGACCTGCACCGCCGGTTGCCAGCACGGTAGCGTTGGCACGGATGTAGGAAGTTTCGCCGGTTTCAATGCAGATGGCGATGATGCCGACAAAGGCACCGTCCTGATTCTTGACCAGATCCACGCCGTAGTATTCGTTGAGGAATACGGTGCCAGCCTTGAGGTTGGCCTGATACAGGGTGTGCAGCAGTGCGTGACCGGTACGGTCGGCAGCAGCACAGGTACGTGCAGCCTGACCGCCCTTGCCGAAGTCCTTGGACTGACCGCCAAACGGACGCTGGTAGATGCGACCCTGTTCGGTACGGGAGAACGGCAAGCCCATGTGCTCGAGTTCGAAAACAGCTTCAGGGCCTACGGAACACATGTATTCGATAGCGTCCTGGTCACCGATGTAGTCGGAACCCTTGACGGTATCGTACATGTGCCAGCGCCAGTCATCGTTCGGATCGGCAGAGGCAATTGCGCAGGTGATGCCACCCTGGGCAGAAACGGTGTGCGAGCGTGTCGGAAACACCTTGGTGACCACGGCAGTCTTGTGACCGCCCTGAGCGAGCTGCAGGGCAGCGCGCATACCGGCACCGCCACCACCAATGATGATGGCGTCGAAGGAAAGCGAATTTATGTTAGCCATGAATCAGATACCCCAAAGAATCTGCACGCCCCAGACGAAGTAGGCGAACATCAGAACGCCGCATACCGCCTGAAACAGAAAACGTACTGCAGTGGCGGACTTGCCCAGCGCCATCGGCGTCAGGTAGTCGGTCGCGATGGTCCACATGCCGACCCAGGCGTGAGCGCCAAGGGCAACGAGGGCCAGCAGACTGAAGATACGCATTCCGTTGTGTGCGAACAGATCATGCCATTGGGCGTAACTCAGACCCGGATGAAAGACCATGTATCCGATCAGGAATATGAAATAAGCCGCGAGCACGACCGCAGAAACACGCTGAGCCATCCAGTCATAGAGGCCCGAACGCGAAAGGTTGGTGACGTTGGTTACCATATCCATACTCCCGCCAGAAGAATCAGTACCACGGAAACCGCGATAACGATTTTGGAGCCCAGCTTGCCGCCTTCGAGCGTCTCGCCTACCCCGGAGTCCATGATGAGGTGACGGATACCGGCCACCATGTGATACAGCAGGGCAGACAGAAGCCCCCAGATGATCAGCTTGGCCAGCGGGCTGGTCAGACACGCCTTGACTTCACCGAACCCTTCTTCGGACGCCAGCGACTTGTCCATTGCATACAGCATGATTGCAATACCGACAAAGAGGATGACACCGGAGATGCGGTGAAGGATGGACGTGTAAGCGGTGACTGGGAGCTTGATGGTCCTTAGGTCTAGATTTACAGGTCGTTGGCTATTCACGGCTTTTTTTCACACTGAAGAGCCCCTAACAATCAGGGCAAGTTGTTGGGAAGTGCACTGGTCAGGTACCCACCACCCAGGAAGTGACGACCCCCTTGAAACAGGCCAAAAAGCCTTTGGCGGTCGGACGCCGAGTATAGACAGTTAGGTTACTAATGACAACGCGCAGACTTACCGCCAATGGCGCATTGCGTTGCCGGGACAAAAGGCGTAAACGGCAGGAAACGGTCTGAAAAAATCCACGGCGGGCCCTTGCGGAACACGACTTTAGGCAAATTGACTTTAGAATTTATCTCACTATAGTGATGCGGGCCCTGCGTGGGGGGCCTGTCTGATGATTTGAAGCATAAATAGGAGGCCACATGGCTGACAAAAAAGCGCAGTTGATCATCGAGGGCGCAGCCCCCGTCGAGCTGCCAATTCTGACCGGTACAGTGGGTCCGGACGTGATCGACGTACGCGGCCTGACCGCCACCGGCCGCTTCACATTTGACCCTGGCTTCATGTCCACGGCCTCTTGCGATTCGAAGATCACCTACATTGATGGTGACAATGGCATTCTGCTGCACCGCGGCTACCCGATCGAACAACTGGCCGAGCAGTCCGATTACCTCGAAACCTGCTACCTGCTGCTCAACGGCGAACTGCCGACCGCCGAACAGAAAGCCCAGTTCGTGGCCGTGGTCAAGAACCACACGATGGTTCACGAGCAACTCAAGACCTTCTTCAACGGCTTTCGTCGCGACGCCCACCCGATGGCCGTCATGTGCGGCGTAGTCGGTGCCCTGTCAGCGTTCTACCACGACTCGCTGGACATCAATAACCCGCAGCACCGCGAGATTTCCGCTGTACGCCTGGTGGCCAAGATGCCGACCCTGGCAGCGATGGTCTACAAGTACTCCATGGGCCAGCCCATGATGTACCCGCGCAACGACCTCAGCTACGCCGAAAACTTCCTGCACATGATGTTCAACACCCCGTGCGAGATCAAACCGATCAGCCCGGTGCTGGCCAAGGCGATGGACAAGATCTTCATCCTTCACGCCGATCACGAGCAGAACGCCTCGACATCCACCGTCCGCATGGCAGGCTCTTCGGGCGCCAACCCGTTTGCCTGTATCGCTGCCGGCATCGCCGCGCTATGGGGCCCGGCCCACGGCGGCGCCAACGAAGCGGTACTGACCATGCTGGATGAAATCGGTGACGTGTCGAACATCGACAAGTTCATCGCCAAGGCCAAGGACAAGAACGACCCGTTCAAGCTCATGGGCTTCGGCCACCGCGTCTACAAGAACCGTGACCCGCGTGCCACCGTGATGAAGCAGACCTGCGACGAAGTGCTCAAGGAACTGGGTATCACCAACGATCCTCAGCTCGAACTGGCCATGCGCCTCGAAGAGATCGCCCTGACCGACCCGTACTTCATCGAGCGCTCGCTGTACCCGAACGTCGACTTCTACTCAGGCATCATCCTCAAGGCCATCGGCATTCCGACCAGCATGTTCACCGTAATCTTCGCTCTGGCGCGGACCGTCGGCTGGATTTCGCACTGGAAAGAAATGCTCTCCAGCCCTTACAAGATCGGTCGCCCTCGCCAGCTCTACACCGGCAACGTGCAACGCGATATCGTCGCCCTGCAAGACCGCAAGTAAGCGTTACACGCAAAAACAAAGGGCTGCCACTGGCAGCCCTTTTTTGTGCGTACTGCGTACTGCAGATTATTGCGTCTGCGCAGCCCGCTCTCTGAGCGCTTTCAGCGTATTGAACGGCGCGTCGACAACGAACTTGTTGGCCAGCATCGATGGCACACTACCACCCGGCTCGGTGTGAACCTGATAAGTCACCTCAGTCTGGTTCGACCCCTTGGGCACCATCTTCCAGAACCCCTTGACCTCGGTCACACGCACGAAACCCTTTTCCTCGGGAATGTACGTGGGCTGCTCTTCAAGATTCCGGGTAATACTGCCGTCAGCCCCCTCCTGAGTAGTGATCAACAGCACCGAGTCACGAGGCGTCACCGGCCAGGGCGTGTTGAACTGGCTGTAGGTCCAGGTCTTGTTACCTTCATGCTTGAGTATCTTCTGTAACTTGCACTCATGAATCCAGGCGCAGGCCCCCGCAACATCCTCTTGAAGCGCACGCAGCTTGCTCACGCTGGCATTGATCAGCGTAATGCCCTGATAGGCCTTGTAATCGGACCCAGGCACATCACTCAACGAAACCTTGATGCCATCCTCGTTCTTGACCACTTTCCAGTCGTCAGCCTGCGCCGTTCCGGCAAGCATTACAGTCAAACCACAAGCAACAGCGATGCGATACAGCGGACTCATTGTTTTATTCCTTGTTTTGAAGTTCCGACAAAGCACTAGCGCCCAAAAACCGCCCTTTCATGCAACTGCTGTAGCTTTTTCCCACCAGCCAATAAGGCGAATGGCATCCGCCTGATCGACTCCGCAGACATCTTCCGCCGCCTTGAACTGACTGCATACCGCAGGGCGCTCGGGCCTGCCGAACAAGGCGCACAGAAGCTCGACCGACAAGTGCAGGCATCGCTCACATGCCGGTTTTCCATCGGGCATGCCGGGTATGGGAGACGTGATGGAAGGCGCTATGCAGCACGCACCACAATCGGAACGGCAGTCCATGACCAGACACCCTTACTGAAAAATAGAAAAAGAGGAAGGATATTAACCGTCAAAACGTCTGTTTGAAAACGCCGTATCGGACGATAGGCAGGGCTTACTGCTTGAATTTGAAATCCAGCGCAGCACCTTCGACATCGCGACGGTTTTCGTTGCGCATCTGCAATTGCATTTCGTTGGTCAGCAATCGACCTTCAAGCTCAAAGGGGCCGGGGTTGGCCGAAGCCCCCTTGTCGCTGAACATCTGCGGCAATATCGGCTTGCGCTTGCTGGTAATCACATTGGCGGGCGGGTCCAGCTCCTTGACAAGCTCGGGCGGCAAACTCAGGTCGAGCTTTGGCGACTTGATGCGCACATCCTTGGCACTGGCCGTTTTGGCGTCTTTGGCGTTCTTGCGCTTGCTGACAGGCGCCTTGGCCGCCGCTACTTTCGAAGGCGACTTTTCAGAAACTGCCGCATTGGCCACCGGAGGCGCTGATGGTTGTGATTTTTCCTTGCCCACCACTACCGGCACCACCGGGACACCTGGCATCAACTGATGCATGGTATCGGGTGCCTTTATCTGTTTTGCATCCGTCGCCACCGCCTCCACAGGAGCCTCGGTCTTCAAGTGCACTTCAGGCGAGACCGGAGCCGTAATAACCGCCTCGGTTTTAGGCTTGGGCACAGGAGGATCCTGAGCATCACAACCACTCAGAAGCACGACGACAAGCAATCCCAGACAGCGAAAAACATTCATAGGCAAAAAGTCAGGCAAGACAGTGGCAAATAGCCGGAAAAGAAACACATGCTGTGCTTTTGAGGCCAACCTGACAAGCCAAGAGTTCAAAACAATTGACAAAAAATCTTTACAACTCAGTACACATGTACCGCTTCCTGACACAACTGCTTGGCCAGAATACCCAGCGTCATCAGTGCCCGCTCAGCCTCTTTGTTCCAAGGCATCCCGCAGTTGAGGCGAATGCAATGATTGAACTGCTCGGTATTACTGAAGATCAACCCCGGCGCGATACTGATACCCTGCTCCAGCGCACGAACATGCAGCTCCTGAGTATTGACCCGGCCCGGCAGGCTAACCCACAGAATGAACCCACCCGCAGGGCGACTCATCTGAGTGCCCTCAGGAAAGAACTGCTGCACCGCCAATTGGAAGGCGCTGAGATTCTTGCGGTATTCCAGGCGAATGAAACGTAAGTGCCGATCGTAACCGCCGTTTTCGAGGTATGCGGCGACCGCCATCTGCGTAACACTGCATGCAGAATGCGTGCTGAAAGTCTGCAGACGTTGAATTTCTGCCTGGTATTTGCCAGCGATGATCCAGCCGATGCGTACACCGGGCGACAGCGTCTTGGAAAAGCTGGAACAGTAAATCACCCTCCCCAGCCGATCGAACGCCTTGAGCGCCTTGGTCCTCCCGACTTCGAACATCAACTCACCGTAGACATCGTCTTCAACCACTTGAATATCGAAGTCCGAGGCCAGACGCAGCAGGTTCTTCTGCCGCTCCTCCGGCATGGTGCCGCCCAGTGGGTTGCTCAGGCGTGAAGTCAGTACCAATGCTTTGATTGACCATTGATTGGCCGCCAGTTGCAAGGCCTCCAGACTGATGCCGGTGGCCGGGTCGCTGGGGATTTCGATGACTTTCAAGCCCAATAGGTCGGCAAGTTGCAACAACCCGTAATAAGCAGGCGACTCGGCAGCAATCAGGTCACCCGGCCGGGTCAGCACGCGAAGAGTCATCTGCAGTGCATCCACGCACCCGTGAGTGATCACCACCTCGGACGGATCGACCACCACGCCGGCGTCGCGCATACGGATGGCGACCTGCCTGCGCAGCGGCTCGAAACCCGGGCTGAACATATAGCTGAAGGCCCGCGGGCTGTGAAAACGCGTCACTTTCGCTAATTGCTGATGCAGCGCACGCACCGGCAGGTAGTCCACATGAGGCACAGCGGCGCCCAGAGCAAACACGCCCTCGCGTCGGGATTCCTCGAGCACTTGCTGGATGATACTGCTGCGCGTGACCAGACCAGGCCGCTCGACCCGCGCGATATCCGGGGTCGAAGCCGTAAGTGCCGGGGTTTGATGAACATAGTAGCCGGACTGAGGACGCGCCCGGATCAACCCTTGATCTTCAAGGTTCGCATAAGCCTGCAATACCGTCGCATGGCTGACATTGAGCTGCGAACTCATCTTGCGAACCGAAGGCACACGCTCACCGGGTTGATACACCCCACGACGAATATCTTCGGCAAGCTGCTGGGCGATACGCTGATAGAGCAAAAGATTGGTCATGACACAGCCTCGAAAAGACCGGTGATTTATTGTTTTTAAAAATACAGATACGGAATAACCGGCACAGTCCAGAAGTGTACGGGAACAGTTTACGTTCAAGCCAGCGGTCACGACCGCTGCACGAAAATAAACGCGGCTGAAAACGCCATGTGCAAAGCCTTTAAAGCCAAAAAAGCCCGAGACCGTTTCCGGCGTCGGGCTTTTTGAAAAGTTTTTATCAGCGCGCTGCGCCTAACTGACCCTTTTCATCAGAAAAAACAATTTCCACACGGCGATTTTGCGCGCGCCCGCGCTCGGAGGCGTTGGCGTTCACCGGGAACTGCTGACCGTAGCCCTCGACATGTATACGTTTTTCATCGACACCCAGATCCATCAGAACGTCTGCGACTGCTTGTGCACGATCCTTCGACAGCTTCAGATTCTCCTGACGGTCACCTGTGCTGTCGGTGTAGCCCTCGATCCGGACCACTCGACGCGGATTGATCTGCAAAAACTGCACAACCTTGAGAATGGTGCGACTGGCCGAGCTTTTCAGCTCGGCGTGGCCGGCGTCGAACAGCACATCTCCCAACGTCATGACCAGCCCGCGATCGGTCTCGGTGGTGGCCAGACTGAGGATCTGATCTTCCAGCCAGCGCCCCTGCTGCTGGGCACTGGCCAGCTTGGCCTCACGCAGCGCCAATTGCAGACGCTGGCGCTCCATGTCCATTTTCGCCAGGCGCTCCTGGCTCAGCATCAGATTGCTGTGCTCACGTGCGATCTCGCTGTAGCGGCTGCTGAGGTAGGCGTAATGACTGACGTCGGCACCGCTTCTCAGATAGCTGGACAGACGCTCGGCGCGAGCCAGAGATTCGCCAGCGCGAATGACATCCTTGGGCGCGCTGCGCAACACATCGGTATCTTCCTTGACCTTCTGGAAGTCGGCACTGGCCTGCTGCAAGGCCTGCCCGCTGTCCTGATGACCGGCACACCCGTAAAGGCCAGCCGAACCCAGCAACAGGCACACACTCAGTACACGCGGAAAACGGTTCATTGTGCCTCTCCCAGTTGCTTGCGTAACCGATTGAGGCGGGTATTCAACTGATTGACCTGCTCCTGACTCTTGAGGGTGAGCACTCGGGCCTCTGCCAGCCGGGCATCAAGCTCGGCCTGCTCGGCTTTCATGCGCGCGTCCTTGTAGGCGTGGGTCGCCATGGAGGCGCGAGCTTCGGCAAAGCGGGCCAGAGCAACTTCCATCTCGGGCTGATCATCACCCGCGCCAACGGCTTTGGCCTGCTCCAGCGCCTGCTCGGTCAGCTTGAACTGCTCGGTCGGTAGCGGGTCGCTGGCGCAGCCAGCCAGCGTGGCGATGGCCATGACGGCGATTGAAAAACGAATACTCACAAAAACATCCCTACTTGTCTGGTGCGCTGGCGCTGGCAGGTTGCAACAGCTGGGCTTTCCACAACTCCAGGTTGTGCCTGATGACATCACCCGCAAGGCCGGAGGCGGCCGATTCTGTCATCTTTTTCGCCAGTTGTCCGCGCAACCATGGTTCGTTGCAGGCCGAATTGAACGACAACGCCAGATAAAACCCGGGTGTATCGACCGGCAAGGGTTGCGCAGCCAGGTCTGCAGAAAGACCCAGCGTCTGCACCATGACCATCCCGGCGTAACGACCGGCAAGCACGTAATCCACCTCACCCAGCGCCAGCTTCTGAAAAGCCGGGGTCAGGCCTGGCAGGCGTGTCAGGCTCAAATGCTGCTTGGCCGCAGCCTCGAATGAAGGCGTCAATCGGGTCTTTTCCGACATGGCGCCAGGATGGTCGTGCAGCTCATCCAGGGTATTGAACGGTACGCTGTGATCGTGGCGCGTCCACACCATGATGTCGTTCTGCACGATCGGCGGGTGAATGTAATCAAGCGACTCAAGTTGCGCTGCATTGAACGGCGCGTCCGCCAACAGATCCATGCGTCCGGTGCGCACCTCTTCAAGTGCCTGACTGCGTTTGCCGCCGTACAGGAACTCGACCTTGATACCCAGCTCACCTGCTGCCTGTGTGAGCAGATCGGCATTGGCACCCATCAGATGGCGTGGATCCTGAGGGTCACGCCATAAATAAGGCGGCGCGTCCGGACTGCCGGTCACAATCAGACGCTCGCACTTGCCTGCCGCGAATGAAAGCGTCGGCAGCATGACCAGCCCGAGAAAAAGCGAAGACAGCAGCCGGGGATGCACCATGAAAAGTCCTTTGATACCCGATAAAAAACCCGCTCGATCCGGGGCTATGTACCGCAAACAATCTGCCGGCACACAAACCCCGAACGGAACGGGTTCTCTTTATAGTGGAAGCGCGTGGCTTAAACCAGCTTCTCCAGCTCGGGAATGGCTTCGAACAAATCAGCCACCAGCCCGTAATCGGCCACCTGGAAGATCGGAGCTTCCTCATCCTTGTTGATCGCAACGATCACCTTGGAGTCTTTCATGCCGGCCAGATGCTGAATGGCACCGGAAATACCGACAGCAATATACAGCTGAGGCGCAACGATCTTGCCGGTCTGGCCGACCTGCATGTCGTTGGGCACAAAACCGGCATCGACCGCAGCACGGGAAGCACCCACTGCAGCACCGAGTTTGTCGGCCAGCGTGTACAGGTGCTTGAAGTTGTCGCCGTTCTGCATGCCACGACCGCCGGATACGACGATCTTGGCCGCTGTCAGTTCTGGACGATCGGATTTGGCCAGTTCTTCGCCAACGAAGCTGGACTTGCCCGCATCGTGAGCAGCCGAAACCGCTTCGATAGAAGCCGAACCACCCTCGGCAGCGACCGGATCGAAACCGGTGGCACGCACGGTGATGACCTTGATCGCGGCAGTGGACTGCACGGTGGCAATGGCGTTACCGGCGTAGATCGGGCGGGTGAAGGTGTCGGCCGAGACCACCGAAACGATCTCGGATATCTGGTCGACATCCAGCTGCGCAGCAACGCGAGGCAGGACGTTCTTGCCGTTGGAGGTTGCAGCGGCCAGAACGTGACTATGGCCCGCAACCAGCTCTACGACCAGTGGCGCAACGTTTTCAGGCAATTGATGTGCATAGGCAGCGTTGTCGGCCACCAGCACTTTCGCCACGCCGGCAATTTTGGCGGCGGCGTCGGCAACGGCACTTACGCCTGAACCGGCAACCAGCAAGTGGATGTCACCGCCGATCTTCTGCGCGGCAGCCAGGGTATTGAGCGTAGCCGGGGCTACGGTCGCATTGTCGTGTTCAGCGATAACCAGGATCGTCATTTAGATTACCTTCGCTTCGTTTTTCAGTTTCTCGACCAGTTCAGCCACCGATTTGACCTTGATGCCCGCGCTGCGTGCAGCCGGTGCTTCAACCTTGAGGGTCTTGTTGGTCGAGGCCGTGGAAACGCCCAGTGCATCCGGGGTCAGCACTTCAAGCGGCTTCTTCTTGGCTTTCATGATGTTGGGCAGCGAAGCGTAGCGTGGCTCGTTCAGACGCAGGTCCGTGGTCACGATCGCTGGCAGGCTCAGGGAAACAGTCTGCAGACCGCCGTCGATCTCACGGGTCACGGCAACCTTGTCACCGGAGACTTCAACCTTCGAGGCGAACGTACCTTGCGGGTAGCCGCTCAGTGCGGCCAGCATCTGGCCGGTCTGGTTGTTATCACTGTCGATGGCCTGTTTGCCAAGGATCACCAGCTGTGGCTGTTCCTTGTCGACCACTGCCTTGAGCAGCTTGGCCACGGCCAGAGAGGTCAGTTCTTCGGTAGACTCGACCAGCACGGCGCGGTCGGCACCCAGCGCCAGGGCGGTACGCAGTTGCTCCTGAGCAGTGGTAGGACCAATGGTGACGACCACGATTTCCGTTGCCACGCCCTTCTCTTTCAAGCGCACCGCTTCTTCAACAGCGATTTCGCAGAACGGGTTCATGGACATTTTGACGTTGGCAAGATCGACGCCGGAGTTGTCCGCCTTGACGCGAACCTTGACGTTGTAGTCGACCACTCGTTTGACAGCTACAAGAACCTTCATGGATTCCTCACTCTCCGGTGAAAAGAAGTCGCCTGGCGATACCAGACGATCGATATGTGTCCTCAACAAGCAATCGCAATGCGTGCAGGCCGTCCGGGCGACTTCAAAAAGCCATATAAAAGCCGGGAGTCACCCGTCAAGCAGCGGCAGGGTGTGTAAAATGCGCCGTGCGACGTTGACCTGTTGCCTGCACCGCGTCCGCCTGATGCCTTTTGAGAGACTTCCTGCAACGCAGGTGCCTCGTTTCAGCCTACGGCAAACGCAAAACCGCCCGTATATTGACCGCAACGCCTTTTCCGGTCAATACGCCAAATCGGCCAGTTCCGAGTCCGGTGTCTTTGATTTATCTGGGCTGCGGGCAATTCAAACAAACGTTTGTATTGGACCCATGCAGTGGTGTAGATATAATGCGTGCCATTAAAAGACGGGTGGTGCCCAACACCTCCTGTGTCGGCCTGCAGCGACTCATAAAGCAGCGCCCATAAAAATACCGTGAGCCTTGAAAGTAGGAGATAGCCTGTGGAACGCGAATACATGGAATTCGACGTCGTCATCGTCGGAGCCGGCCCTTCCGGGCTTTCTGCCGCTTGCCGCCTTAAACAGAAGGCCACTGAAGCCGGGCAGGAAATCAGCGTCTGCGTGGTGGAAAAAGGCTCCGAAGTCGGCGCACACATTCTGTCCGGTGCCGTGTTTGAACCGCGCGCACTGAACGAGCTGTTTCCAAACTGGCAGGAATTGGGCGCTCCGCTCAATACACCCGTCAAGCGTGATGACATCTACGTCCTGCGCGACGCCGAAAAGGCGCAGAAAATTCCGGACTTTTTCGTCCCCAAAACCATGCACAACCAGGGCAACTACATCATATCCCTGGGCAATCTGTGCCGCTGGCTCGCCCAGCAGGCTGAAAACCTTGGTGTGGAAATCTACCCGGGCTTTGCCGCTCAGGAAGCACTGTTCGACGAAAACGGCGTGGTGCGCGGTATCGTCACCGGCGATCTGGGTGTCGACCGCGAAGGCAACCCCAAGGAAGGCCTGTACACCCCCGGCATGGAACTGCGCGCCAAGTACACGCTGTTCGCCGAAGGCTGCCGCGGTCACATCGGCAAGCAATTGCTCAAGCGCTTCAATCTCGATGACGAAGCCGATGTACAGCATTACGCCATCGGCCTGAAGGAAATCTGGGAAGTCGACCCGGCGAAGCATGAACAGGGCCTGGTGGTGCACACCGCAGGCTGGCCGCTGGACGATGCCAATCCGGGCGGCTCGTTCCTGTACCACCTGGAGAACAATCAGGTGGTAGTCGGCCTGATCGTCGACCTGTCATACAGCAACCCGTACCTGTCGCCGTTCGACGAATTCCAGCGCTACAAGCACCACCCGGTCATCAAGCAGTACCTTGAAGGCGGCAAACGCATCAGCTACGGCGCACGCGCCATTGCCAAGGGCGGCCTGAACTCGCTGCCGAAGATGGTATTCCCTGGCGGCGCGTTGATCGGTTGCGACCTGGGCACCCTGAACTTCGCCAAGATCAAGGGCAGCCACACGGCAATGAAGTCCGGCATGCTCGCAGCCGATTCGGTGGCAGATGCCCTGTTCGCCGGCAAGGAAGGCGGCGACGTGCTGACCTCCTACGTCGATGCCTTCAAGGCCAGCTGGCTGCATGCAGAGCTGTTCGCCAGCCGCAACTTTGGCGTGGCGATCCACAAATACGGCGCTATCAAGGGTGGTGCCTTCAACTTCATCGATCAGAACATTTTCGGTGGCAAGCTGCCGTTCACGCTGCACGACACCACGCCGGACTACGCCTGCCTCAAGCTGGCAGCGGACTCAAAGAAAATCGATTACCCGAAACCCGACGGCAAGCTCAGCTTCGACAAGCTCAGTTCGGTATTCCTCTCCAGCACCAACCATGAAGAGGAACAACCCTGCCACCTGAAGCTGACCGATCCGAGCATCCCGATCAGCAAGAACCTGCCGCTGTACGACGAACCGGCACAGCGCTATTGCCCGGCTGGCGTGTATGAAGTCATCACTAAAGAAGATGGCGAAAAGCGCTTTCAGATCAACGCGCAGAACTGCGTGCACTGCAAGACCTGCGACATCAAGGACCCTTCGCAGAACATTATCTGGGTTGCACCGGAAGGCGCTGGCGGGCCGACATACCCGAACATGTAAGGCGGCGGCAAGCTACAGGCCCTGATCTTGCCGCTTGTAGCTTGCCGCTAAACCCTACAGCCCTCTTCTCCCGGACTGCGTTCAAAGTAGCGCTTGTATTCACGGCTGAACTGCGACGCACTCTGATAGCCCACCCTGAGCGCGACCTGCGACACATTCAGCCCGTCGGCCACCAGCAATTGCTGGGCCTTGAGCAGGCGCAGACGTTTGAGGTACTGCACCGGTGACAACAGGGTGCTGCGTTTGAAGTGCTCGTGAAAGGTCGAGGTACTCATGTTTGCGCAACTGGCCAGCGTGTCGACGTTAAGCGCGTGATCATAGTGCTCATGCAGATAGGTTACCGCCGAGGCAATCCGTGCGAATTGCCCCTGCTGTTCGACCAGCGCACGCAATACCCCTGATTGCGGTCCACGCAGCGCGCTGTACAGCACCTCGCGAATCCTTGATTGCCCCATCGCCTGACACTCCAGCGAATCGTGCAGACAACGCAGCAGGCGTTCGACGCTGTCACGCATCGCAGAGTCGATACGTACCGAGGTCATCGACTCCGGAGTCTGCATCTGGCTTTCCTGGCCGCTGGCCGGGCCCATCGCTTGCACCAACTCGCCAAGCAGCACGCGGTCGATGGCTACCGACACGCCATACAGCGGCTTGTCCGGGGTGGCGAAGGTCTCACATTTGAACGGCACAGAAAGCGCCTGAATCAGGTAATGCCCGGTGCCATACTCAAACGTACGCGGCCCCAGGCAGGCGACCTTGCTGCCTTGCACGACAATCATCAGGCTCGGCTCGTAAATCTGCGGGCTGCTGGCGACATAGCCGAACGCCGAAAGCACACGAACCTCGGGCAAATGCGTCGCCACAAAGCCGGGACGCACTGCCAGCGGCTGGATCAAGGAGACAAGCGTGGCATTGCCATCAATAACAACAGGTAACGTCATGGGAACAGCCTGACAGAGAAACAGACAGCTCTATCATCGCAGATTTGCGCTTCATAGCCGACCCTGAAACGCCAGGTCGGAGGAATAGGCATGAAACACGTAGGATTCACCATAGCCGTGCGGGACGCATATCAGGACAATTGACCGCCTCTATTCCGTAACACCTTGCGAGGTCAAACATGTACACAGCTATCGGTTATGCCGCACAGTCCGCTACCGCCCCCCTCGCCCCGATGACCTTCGAACGTCGCGCTCCGCGTGCCGACGACGTTGCCATCGAAATCCTCTACTGCGGCGTCTGCCACTCCGACATTCACCAGGCGCGCAACGAATGGGGCATCGCCGTCTACCCGCTGATGCCTGGCCATGAAATTGTCGGTCGCGTGACCGCCACTGGTGCCAACGCCAGCAAATACAAGGTCGGCGATCTGGTCGGTGTTGGCTGCATGGTCGACTCGTGCCGCGAGTGCTCGGCCTGTAAATCGGATCTCGAGCAGTATTGCCTGGAAGGTCCGACCATGACCTACGCCACGCCTGACCGCGTGGACGGCAGCAACACCATGGGTGGCTACTCCAACAGCATCGTGGTCGCCGAGCATTTCGTTGTGCGCATTCCAGAGAAACTCGACCCGGCCGCTGCTGCGCCAATCCTTTGCGCAGGCATCACCACTTATTCGCCGCTCAAGCACTACGGTGTAAAGGCTGGCGACAAGGTCGGCATTCTGGGCATGGGTGGTCTGGGCCACATGGGCATCAAGTTCGCCAAGGCAATGGGCGCTGAAGTGACCCTGTTCACCCGCTCCGCAGCCAAGGCTCAGGAAGCACGTCGTCAGGGTGCAGATCATGTGATCGTTTCCACCGACGCTGAACAGATGAAAGCCGCTGCCGGTCATTTCGACTTCCTGCTCGACACCATTCCGGTCCAGCATGACCTGAACCCCTACCTGGAAACGCTGCGTTTTGACGGCGTGCACATTCTGGTCGGTCTGATCGAGCCGGTCGAGCCGCCAGTCCATGCAGCCCACCTGGTGATGAGCCGTCGCGTATTGGCCGGATCGCTGATCGGCGGCATCGCAGAAACTCAGGAAGTACTGGATTTCTGCGCCGAGAACGACATCACCTGCGACATCGAAATGCTCGATATCCGCAACATCAACGAAGCCTACGAGCGCATGCTGGCCGGTGACGTGAAATACCGCTTCGTGATCGACATGGCCACGCTGCAGGCCTGATTCACTGCGAATCAGCCGCCGAGATCGGCCGAGAGTTCCGCTGCTATCTGCTTGATCAGCGGAACCAGCTCGGCCATCTTCTCCAGCGGCATGTAGGGCACGGTACTGGCGACACTGATGCCGGCAACAATCTGTTTGCTGGCATCACGTACCGGCGCTGCAACGCAACGGATCGACGGTTCGTTGTCCTCCAGATCGAACGCATACCCTCCCTGCACGTATTCTTCCCTTCGCGCCTGCAACTGCTCCCAGGTTTGCTGCTCATGAGCAGGCCATAGCGGATTCCTGCCACTGCTCGGCATGCTAGCGTCATACAAGCGCTGCCACTCCGGCAACCCGCTGCCCAGCAGCAACGCCTTGCCGATACCGGTTCGCACCAGCGGCATGCGATGCCCGACCCGCGAGCGCATTTCCGGGCCATTGCGACCAGGGTTCTTGTGCAGATAAAGCACGTCGTCCCCTTCCCGCACCGCCAGATGCACCGTATCGCCCGTCAGCTCCGACAGCCGATCCAGATATGGCCGGGCGAGAATTGCCAGTGGCACTTCTTCGCGCGCCTGAAACCCCAGCTCGATAAGTTTCGGCCCGAGCAGATAACCCACTTGAGGCACCACCCGAAGGTAGCGCTCTTCGACCAGGCAACTGGCCAGACGGTGAGTGGTGCTGCGCGTGGTACCGATCAGCCGGGCGATTTCCTTCAGGTCCCGTGCACCACCGGCCACCGCCTGCACCACGCCAAGCCCGCGCAGCAGAGTCTGGGTCCCTGTCGGCGCCGGTTCTTTGCCGGTAATTTTTTCAGGGATGATCGAATCGTTGTGCATGACAGGCCATTTTCATAAAAGGGGCGGATCGAAAAGCTGACGGCATTATCGCCGCCAGCATCCAGATACGTCGACATCAGAGCTCGATACGCTCTACTTTGCCTACCAGCAGGATGTAAGACAGCGCGCCCAGCAATGCCAGTACCGAAATGTAAGTGATGGCCGGCGCAAACGAGTCACCCGTTGCCAGAAAGCCGATCACGATCGGCGTGGCGATGGCGGCGAGGTTGCCGATGAAGTTGAACGTGCCGCCAGTCAGGCCCAGCAAGCGCGCCGGGGCCAGGGTCGATACCAGCGACCAGGTGATCGACGCCAGACCGTTGCCGAAGAATGCCAGCGCCAGAAAGGTGATGACCAACGGGGTGGAGTCAACGAAGTTGGCACCGATGATCGAGGTCGAGATCAGCAGCCCGGCAATGATTGGCAACTTGCGCGCAAAGCCTACGCTATGCCCGCGACGGATCAGCCAGTCGGAAAAGAACCCCGAACACAGCACGCCGACAAACGCCGCGAGAAACGGCAACGACGCCAGCAGCCCGGACTTGATGAAATCCATGCCGCGATATTTCACCAAATAGGTCGGGAACCAGGTCAGGAAGAACCATAGCGTGGAGTTCAGGCAGAACTGCCCCAGATAGATCCCCCACAGCTTGCGCTTACTCAACACAATACCCAGGTCCAGCCAGCTGAAACCCTGCTTCTGCTTTTCGACATCCTTCTGGATGTCTACCAGACCGCCGCCCTCTTTGATCAGGTCGATTTCCTGCTGATTGACGCCTTTGAAGTCACGCGGCTCGCGATACACCGTGTACCAGATCAGCGCCCACAACACGCCGACGCCACCGGTAGCGACAAATACCATGTGCCAGCCGTAGTGCGCCTGCAACCAGGCCAGCACCGGGGTCAGAAACGCCAGGCCGACGAACTGCCCCGAGGTATAGACGCCAATGGCAGTGGCCCGCTCGCGCTCGGGAAACCAGGTGGTCACGACACGGCTGTTGATCGGATAGGCAGGTGCTTCCAGCGCACCGACCGCCATGCGCAGTACGAACAGCGCAATAAAGCTGGCGGCAAAACCAAGCATGATGGTCGCGATGGACCACAGCAGCAGCGCCGCGGTGTAATGGATACGCGGCGGCACACGGTCCACCAGCCAGCCACCAGGTAATTGCATGGCGGCATAGGTCCAGCCGAACGCGGAGAAGATCAGCCCGATGTGAACCGTATCAAGCCCCAGCTCGGCGGTCAGCGCCGGAGCGGCAATCGACAGGTTGCTGCGGTCCAGGTAGTTGATCACCACCGTAATGAACAGCAGCACCATGATGAAGAAACGTTTGCGGGACGGCGTCACCAGGGATGCCGCACCCTCAAGAGTTCGAGTGCGCATGGAATGTAGCCTCTTGTTGGATTTATTGAGGTCTGTGTTTCGATTGGCGAGCTCTCGTTCCCACGCTCCCGCGCTCAGTGCTATACAAATCCGCTTTTGATTCTGGCTGAAGGCCGTGGGAGCGAACTTGTTCGCGAAAGGGCCAGTGCATTCCCCAAAAACGCATCGGCTGAACTACCTTCTTCGCGAACAGGTTCGCTCCCACGCCCTCCGGGCAGAAGCCCGATCTACGGGCTTCTCAGGACTTATGTATAACGCTGAGTGCAGAGCGTGGGAGCGATGGTTACGGGGATTTACTGTGCTCTACCACTCGGCAAAACTGCCATCGGCATGGCGCCAGATCGGGTTGCGCCAGCGGTGGCCGATGGCCGCGCGTTCGATGACATATTCTTCGTTGATCTCGATGCCCAGGCCCGGCCCGTTGGGGATCTTGACCATGCCTTTGTCGTAATCGAAGACTTCCGGGTGCTTCACGTAATCGAGCAGGTCGTTGCTTTCGTTGTAGTGAATGCCCAGGCTCTGTTCCTGAATGAAGGCGTTGTAACAAACCGCATCCAGTTGCAGGCACGCCGCCAGCGCGATAGGTCCGAGCGGACAGTGCAGCGCCAGCGCGACGTCGTAGGCTTCGGCCATGTTGGCGATCTTGCGGGTTTCGGTGATGCCACCGGCGTGGGACGCATCAGGCTGGATAATGTCGACATAACCTTCGCTCAACACGCGCTTGAAGTCCCAGCGTGAGAACAGCCGTTCACCCAGGGCAATCGGCGTGCTGGTCAACGGTGCCAGTTCCTTCAGTGCTTCATAATTCTCGCTGAGCACCGGCTCTTCGATGAACATCAGCTTGTAGGCGTCCAGCTCCTTCATCAGCACCTTGGCCATGGGCTTGTGCACCCGGCCATGGAAGTCCACACCGATACCGACATTCGGCCCGACCGCATCGCGCACGGCCGCAACGTTGGCCAGCGCCAGGTCGACCTTGTCGAAGGTATCGAGAAATTGCAGCTCTTCGGTGCCGTTCATTTTCACCGCAGTAAAACCACGTCCGACCGCTTCTTTCGCAGCCCGCGCCGTGTCGGCAGGACGATCACCACCGATCCACGAATAGACACGAATCTTGTCACGCACCTGACCACCGAGCAGGTCACTGACGGAAACGCCCAGAGCCTTGCCCTTGATGTCCCACAACGCCTGATCGATGCCTGCCAGAGCGCTCATGTGGATCGCCCCACCCCGGTAGAAGCCGCCGCGGTACAGCACCGTCCAGATGTCTTCGATGTTGCGCGGGTCCTTGCCGATCAGGTAATCGGAGAGTTCTTCCACAGCAGCGGCCACGGTGTGCGCGCGGCCTTCGACCACTGGCTCGCCCCAGCCGACAACGCCCTCGTCGGTCTCGACCTTGAGGAAGCACCAGCGCGGCGGAACGATGAACGTGGTGAGTTTGGTGATTTTCATGGGTGCGGTTTCTCTTGTTGATTCTCTTATTGGATAACGACTACCGGAGCCGGTCAGTCTGCAAGCGCTGCGCTGTGCTGCTTCCAGGCAGCCACATAGGCTTGGGCGCGCTCAGTAACGTCGGCGACGCTCATGCCTGGCTTGAACAGCCCGGAGCCCAGGCCGAAGCCTTTCACACCTGCGTCAAGGAACACCTTCATGTTGTCCGGCGAGATCCCCCCGACCGGCAGCAGAATCGTGCCCTTGGGCAATACCGCCAGCCACGCCTTGACCACCGCGGGCGACATCTGCTCGGCAGGAAACAGCTTCAGCACATCAGCCCCTTCGGCCAGCGCGGCAAAGGCTTCGGTCGGCGTCGCCACGCCCGGTGAGAGGAACAGCCCGGCAGCCTTGGCTGCACGCAACACCTTGGCGTCGCTGTGCGGCATGACAATCACCTGCCCTCCGGCATCCTTGACCTGAGTCACCTGCTCCGGGGTCAGCACCGTTCCCGCACCGATCAGGCAATCGGCTGGCAGTTGCTGGCGCAACAAACGGATGCTGTCGAACGGCTGTGGAGAGTTGAGCGGCACCTCGATGACTCGAAACCCGGCCTCGTACAACACATCGCCAATCGCAGGCGCTTCCTCGGGACGCAGGCCGCGCAGGATTGCGACCAGACCGTTTTCCTTCAATGCTTGCTTGAGCATGTCAAACCTCTCGAATGTGTTGGGACGAGCGGCGCGCGATCAGACCGGCTTGAACGGCGACCTGCCAGAGGCCGCGCTCGGTCGCCTGCTCGGCCAATGTCACCCCGGGAAAGCCACAAACGGCCAGCCCGCGTGCATAGCGCGTGCACAGCGAATCGCTGCCGATGAGGATCACCGCAGGCAATTGTTCGTGGTTGTGCAGATGCAGCCTGGCGATGGCGCCCAGTTCATGGCCAATCAACAGGCCGGAAAGATAGTCAGGTTGCGCACTGGCAGCCAATTGCCCGGTCAGGCCGAGCGTTCGCGTGCTGAAAATCGTCGACAGCGGCCCCGCAGAGCCCGCGTCGGACAGGGCAATCGACAAGCCGCGGTCAAACGCCTGCTCGTCGAACGCCTCCGAAGGCTGCATGGTGCGTCCCAGAATAGTGTGCGCGCAGAGCGCGGCGTAGACCTCGCCGGTCATGAAGGTGTCGAAGTGAACAATGCGACCCCGTTCTACCTGCACCCATTTGGAGTGGCTGCCGGGCAGACCGATCAGCAGCTGCTGGCTGCTCTGCCCGGCGTCCAGGCCGGCCAGCACACCCAGCACCTGGGTTTCTTCGCCACGCATGACGTTGGGCAGGGTCGAGCGTTGCAGGACGCCGGGGATGATGTGCACCGTCACGCCGCGCACGCTGCGCACCGTCTGCAGCGCTGCGCTCAGCTCATTGACGCTGGCCGGCGTTTCCCGGTAAGCCGCCTCGCGCCAGCCCTGTGCGCTGCCGACCATGCCACAGGCAATCACCGGCAGGTCCGGTTGGGCATCGAGCCAGTCGCCGCACGCCTGGTCAAAGGCCAGTTCGAAACCGTCACTGCAGAACTGCCCCGCGATCAGCCGCGGCGTGGTCGGCAACTGCATGATGCCCGCGCTCAATGCGCGCTGTTCCAGTACCTGGCCATGTTCGCCAAGTCGATAAGCACGAAGTGAGGTTGTCCCCCAATCGAGCGCGATCAATTGCGCCTGCATTGCGTCACCTGTTGTTTTTTTGGAAGTGAGTGCAGGACGACTATAAACCCGTTGTTACATTTATCTCAATATGTAAATTTCAATCCCATATATAGGGAAAAAAGACAGTCAATCAAAAGTATCAGGCACTAAAAAACCCGCCTTCCTCTCGGAAAGCGGGTTTGCTGTAAAACCGAGCCTCAACGCTCCAGCAGGATTCTCAGCATGCGACGCAGCGGCTCCGCAGCGCCCCACAACAGCTGGTCACCCACGGTAAAAGCGCCCAGGTACTGCGAACCCATGTTCAGTTTGCGCAAACGCCCCACGGGAATGCTCATGGTCCCGGTCACCGCCGTCGGGCTCAGCTCATGCATGCTGGCTTCGCGATTGTTCGGCACCAGCTTGACCCACGGGTTGTGCTGGCTGATCAACCCTTCGATGTCCGCAATCGGCACATCCTTGTTGAGCTTGATGGTCAGCGCCTGACTGTGGCAGCGCATGGCGCCGATGCGCACGCAGATGCCGTCCACCGGGATCGGGCTCTTGAAGCGACCGAGGATCTTGTTGGTCTCGGCCTGGCCTTTCCACTCTTCGCGGCTCTGGCCGTTTGGCAGCGCCTTGTCGATCCACGGGATCAGGCTGCCCGCCAGTGGCACACCGAAGTTCTCGGTAGGGAATGACTCGCTGCGCATGGCTTCAGCCACCTTGCGGTCGATATCCAGAATGGCGCTGGCCGGGTTGGCCAGATCATCGGCCACCGAGGCATGCACCGCGCCCATCTGCCTGATCAGCTCGCGCATGTTCTGCGCGCCGGCTCCGGAGGCCGCCTGATAGGTCATGACGTTCATCCACTCGACCAGCCCGGCGTCGAACAGACCGCCCAGGCCCATCAGCATCAGGCTGACCGTGCAGTTGCCGCCGATATAGTTTTTGGTGCCCGCGTCCAGTTGCTGGTCGATGACCTTGCGGTTCACAGGGTCGAGCACGATAACGGCGTCATCCTGCATGCGCAGACTGGAGGCGGCATCGATCCAGTAACCCTGCCAGCCGGCTTCGCGCAGCTTGGGGAACACCTCATTGGTGTAGTCGCCACCCTGACAGGTCAGCACTACGTCCAGGGTTTTCAGCTCGTCGATGCTGTAGGCGTCTTTCAGTGGCGCAACATCCTTGCCCACCGAAGGCGCCTGGCCACCGACATTGGAAGTAGTGAAAAACACCGGCTCAATGAGATCGAAGTCCTGCTCTTCCCGCATCCGCTGCATGAGCACGGAACCGACCATGCCGCGCCAACCGATCAGACCTACACGTTTCATCGCAACTACACCTTGAATAAAAGTGGGACCACCGCTCTGCGCATGCACAGCAGGCGGCGGGCCAGAGAGATTACAGATTCCGCAGCGCGGCGACTACTGCATCGCCCATTTCCTGCGCACCAACTTTGACTTTGCCTTCCGACCAGATGTCGCCGGTGCGAATACCCTGATCCAGTACCACGCTGACCGCCTTCTCGATGGCGTCAGCCGCGTCGGTCAGGTTGAAGCTGTAACGCAGCATCATCGACACCGACAGAATGGTCGCCAGCGGGTTGGCAATGCCTTTGCCGGCGATGTCCGGCGCCGAACCATGACAAGGCTCGTACATGCCCTTGTTAGCGGTGTCCAGCGAAGCCGACGGCAGCATGCCGATGGAACCGGTGAGCATCGACGCCTGATCGGACAGAATGTCGCCGAACAGGTTGTCGGTCACGATTACATCGAACTGCTTGGGCGCACGAACCAGCTGCATGGCGGCGTTATCGACATACATGTGGCTGAGTTCGACTTCAGGGTAATCCTTGGCCACCTGCTCGACGATTTCGCGCCACAGCTGGCTGGACGCTAGCACGTTGGCCTTGTCTACCGAGCAGAGCTTTTTGCCACGCACCATGGCCATGTCGAAACCGACCTTGGCGATGCGGCGGATCTCGCTTTCGCTGTACGGCAGCGTGTCGTAGGCCTGACGCTCGCCATTATCCAATACGCGAGTGCCGCGTGGCGCGCCGAAGTAGATGCCACCGGTCAGTTCGCGGACGATCAGGATGTCCAGACCGGCAACGATTTCCGGCTTGAGGCTCGACGCATCCGCCAGTTGCGGGTAAAGGATCGCCGGACGCAGGTTACCGAACAGGCCCAGTTGCGAACGAATTTTCAGCAGACCGCGTTCAGGACGAATGTCGCGCTCGATGGTGTCCCATTTCGGGCCGCCGACTGCGCCCAGCAGTACGGCATGGGCCGCACGGGCGCGATCCAGGGTCTCGTCTGCCAGCGGCACGCCGTGTTTGTCGATGGCTGCGCCGCCGATCACGTCGTGGGTCAATTCAAAGCCCAGCTGATACTTTTCGTTGGCCAGTTCCAGCACCTTGACCGCTTCGGTCATGATTTCCGGACCAATACCATCACCTGGGAGAATCAGAATCTGCTTGCTCATAACATCCTCGATTTTGTGCATCGGCGTCGTGAACAACGCCTGTTTATAACGCTCGCAGCGGCGAAAAATTTATCACCTGTCTTAAACACTTTTGCCAGCAAGGCGCAGGGCCCCTTGCTGGCAAACAGACAGGTTGCGATGAATCAATCAGTCGCGGAACAGCCACGGCTGACTGGCGCGATGCCTGCTTTCGAAACTGGCAATGGCGTCAGCGTCCATCAGCGTCAGGCCGATGTCGTCCAGGCCGTTGAGCAGGCAATGTTTGCGGAACGCATCGATTTCAAAGCTCAGCACCTTGCCGTCGGGACGGGTCACGGTCTGCGCCTGCAGATCAATGCTCAACTGGTAGCCGGGGCTGGCCTCGACCTGCTTGAACAGCTCGTCCACCTCGGATTCAGACAGAATGATCGGCAACAGGCCGTTCTTGAAGCTGTTGTTGAAGAAAATGTCCGCGTAGCTCGGCGCAATAATCGCGCAGAAACCATACTCTTCCAGTGCCCACGGCGCATGCTCGCGACTGGAGCCACAACCGAAGTTTTCCCGGGCCAGCAGTACGCTTGCACCCTGGTAACGCTCATGGTTGAGCACGAAGTCATGGTTCAGCGGACGCTTGGAGTTGTCCTGATATGGCTGGCCCACGTCCAGATAACGCCACTCATCGAACAGGTTCGGGCCAAAACCCGTACGCTTGATCGACTTGAGAAACTGCTTGGGGATGATCTGGTCGGTGTCGACATTGGCACGATCCAGAGGAGCAACCAGGCCATTGTGTTGGGTAAAGGCTTTCATGCTGGATTCCTCAGAGCTGGATCAAGTCGCGAACGTCAATGAAACGGCCATTGACCGCCGCCGCGGCAGCCATCGCAGGGCTTACCAGATGCGTGCGGCCGCCAGCGCCCTGACGGCCTTCGAAGTTGCGGTTGGACGTGGATGCGCAATGCTCGCCGGAACCCAAGCGGTCCGGGTTCATCGCCAGGCACATCGAGCAGCCCGGCTCACGCCATTCAAAACCGGCTTCGATGAACACTTTGTCCAGCCCTTCCTTCTCGGCTTGTTCCTTGATCAGGCCCGAACCCGGCACCACGATGGCCTGCTTGATGGTCGCAGCCACCTTGCGGCCCTTGGCGACGTCGGCAGCCGCGCGCAGGTCTTCGATCCGCGAGTTGGTGCAGGAACCGATGAATACCCGGTCCAGCTGGATATCGGTGATCGGCTGATTGGCTTTCAGGCCCATGTACTTCAAGGCGCGCTCGATGGAGCCACGCTTGACCAGAGCCGGCTCTTGCGCAGGGTCCGGCACGTTCTGATCGACGGCAAGCACCATTTCCGGCGAAGTGCCCCAGCTGACCTGTGGCTTGATCTGCGCAGCGTCCAGCCTGACCACGGTGTCGAATACAGCATCAGCGTCGGAAACCAGATCCTTCCAGGCCTCGACTGCCAGGTCCCATTCCGCACCTTTAGGAGCAAACGGACGACCCTTGACGTACTCGACGGTCTTCTCGTCGGTGGCAACCATGCCGACCCGGGCACCGGCTTCGATGGACATGTTGCAGATAGTCATGCGGCCTTCGATCGACAGGTCGCGAATCGCGCTGCCAGCGAACTCGATGGCGTAACCGTTACCTCCTGCCGTACCGATCTTGCCGATCACGGCCAGCACGATGTCCTTTGCTGTCACACCGAACGGCAGTTGCCCTTCGACCGAGACCAGCATGTTTTTCATTTTCTTGGCAACCAGGCACTGAGTCGCGAGCACGTGCTCGACCTCGGAAGTGCCGATACCGTGCGCCAGCGCACCAAATGCGCCGTGGGTCGAGGTGTGCGAGTCACCGCAGACCACGCTCATGCCTGGCAGGGTTGCGCCCTGCTCCGGGCCGATCACGTGAACGATGCCCTGACGCGGATCGTTCATCTTGAATTCGGTAATGCCGTACTCGTCGCAGTTGTCATCGAGGGTCTGCACCTGCAGCCGCGACACCTGATCTTCAATGGCGTCGATCCCCCCCTTGCGTTCCGATGTGGTCGGCACGTTATGGTCAGGCGTGGCGATGATCGAGTCGATCCGCCATGGCTTGCGCTTTGCCAGCCGCAGGCCTTCAAATGCTTGCGGCGAGGTCACTTCGTGGATGATATGGCGGTCAATGTAGATCAGCGCCGACCCGTCGTCGCGCTGCTTGACCAAATGCGAATCCCAGAGCTTGTCGTAGAGCGTTTTCCCGGCCATCGGACGTACTTCCTCATCAGCTTGTTTCTATGCCTTGGGCAATCGTGACGATGACCCCTTGGCTTGTGCGGTCATCCTATGGAATATGCTTAAATAACTCAAATCCATAATTTTCATACTTTGGATAACCAAATGGAATCCGACCATGGATCTCGCCAACCTTAATGCTTTTATTGCCATCGCCGAGACCGGCAGCTTTTCCGGGGCAGGCGAACGCCTCTACCTGACTCAACCGGCCATCAGCAAGCGCATTGCCGGTCTGGAGCAACAATTGAATGTGCGCCTGTTCGACCGCCTGGGTCGGGAAGTCAGCCTCACCGAGGCCGGACGCGCCCTGCTGCCACGTGCCTATCAGATTCTGAACGTTCTGGATGACACTCGCCGCGCGCTGACCAACCTGACCGGCGAAGTCACCGGGCGGCTGACTCTGGCGACCAGTCACCATATTGGCCTGCATCGCCTGCCCCCGGTATTACGGGCGTTTACCCGGACCTATCCAAAGGTCGCACTGGACATTCAGTTCCTGGACTCGGAAATTGCCTATGAGGAAATTCTTCACGGGCGCGCCGAACTGGCAGTCATTACACTCGCACCCGAACCGCATACGCTGATCCGCGCCGTGCCCGTGTGGGACGACCCGCTGGACTTCGTCGCGGCACCGGAACATCCGCTGGCCAACAGCGGCCCCATGAAACTGGAGGATGTCGTGCGCTATCCGGCAGTATTTCCGGGCGGTAACACGTTTACCCATCACATTGTCAGCGGCTTGTGCGAAGCCCAGGGCCTCAAGCCCAACATCGCGATGAGCACCAATTATATGGAGACCATCAAGATGATGGTCTCCATCGGCCTTGCCTGGAGCGTTCTGCCACGCACCATGCTCGATGAACAAGTGGCGCGCATTCCATTACCGGGCGTGCAACTCAATCGCCAGCTAGGCTACATCCTGCATACCGAACGCACGCTATCGAATGCAGCAAGAGCATTCATGAAACTGCTCGATGCGCAGACATAGTGGGTAGACCATGCTGCAAACCGCAGACTGATCGCTCTATCGGTTCTTTCGATTAAAGGCTCGTGATCACATGTCCAACCCACCGGATAACTCCGTGCTGAAAGCCCCTGCACAGGCAGCCGCCCCAAGTCTGCCGCTGACAGGCGCGGAGCGCGTCCTCCAGCAAACCCGGGACCGTCTGGAACTGGCGCTGGAACTGGCGCAGATGGGCACCTGGGATCTGGACATCACCGGCAACCGGCTGCAAGCCTCGGCGCGTGCGTCTGCGCTGCACGGCATGGCGGCACTGCCTTCGACGAGGATGGCCGGCAGTTCTTCGGCAGCCTGCCCGCTGAAGAGCGACGGCGCATGCGCGCAGTTTATGCGGCGGCACTGGAAAACCGGCAGGATTGCCTGCAGGTGACCTACCGTTTCCAGTTGCAAAACGGCACATCGCGCCTGCTTGAAAGCCGTGCACGAATCTATCGCAATGAACATGGCCAGGCCGTGAAGCTGTCCGGAACCGTGCTGGACATCACTCAACAGTGCGTCCAGTCAGCGCTGGAGGCCAGCAAGGAGAAGTTTGCCAAGGCATTTCACTCAAGCCCGGACTCGATCACCATCACTGAAATCGAGTCAGGCCGCTATGTAGAGGTCAATGACGGCTTCTGTCGCCTGACCGGCTTCAGCGCTCAGGAAGTCCTGGGGCGCACAGCCCACGAAATCGGTATCTGGTCCGACACCGTGCAGCGCGAATACATGATTGACGAACTACGCCAGAAAGGCCGCGTGCATCATCGGGAAATGAATGGTCAGGACAAGCACGGCGCGCCCCTGGTGCTGGACATCTCGGTCGAGTTCATCACCCTGAACAATACCGCCTGCCTGCTGATGAACGCCCGAGACATCGGCCAGCTGAAAACCGCCCAGGCACAGGTTCAGCATCTGGCTTATCACGACCCGCTCACCGGGCTGCCCAACCGCGCGCTGTTGATGGACCGCCTCAGCCAGCAAGTCTCGCTGCTCCAGCACCAGAACCTGCGCGGTGCCCTGCTGTTTCTCGACCTGGACCATTTCAAGCACATCAATGACTCACTTGGCCACCCGGTGGGCGACAGCGTGCTGAGCATCATCGCCGCGCGCCTGGAGGCCAGCGTACGTCAGGAGGACACAGTGGCCCGCCTGGGCGGTGACGAGTTCGTGGTGCTGATCTGCGGGCTGGACGGCACCCGTGATGAAGTCACTCAGCAGGTCCGCGTGCTGGCCGACAACCTTCGCGAGCTGCTGGCCGAACCGATGTTCCTCGACGGTCATCGCCTGCAGGTTACGCCGAGCATCGGCATCGTTCTGATTCCGGACGATGGCCTGGCCCCTGCCGATTTGCTCAAACGGGCCGATATTGCGCTGTATCGCGCCAAGGATTCCGGACGCAATGCGTCACAGTTTTTCCATGTATCCATGCAGCAGGCCGTCAGCCAGCGCCTGCGTCTTGAAAACGACTTGCGACTGGCGCTGACCCGCAACGAATTCCAGCTGCACTTCCAGGCCCAGATCGATTGCCGGGACCAGTACATTACCGGTGCAGAGGCACTGCTGCGCTGGGAGCACCCTGAATACGGGTTGCTGTCACCTGATCAGTTTGTCCAGATACTTGAAGAAAGCGGGATGATTCTGGAGGTCGGCAGCCATATTCTGGACGAGGCCTGCAAAACCGGAGGCCTGCTTTTAAAGCAGGGGCTGATCTCGAAAAACAAATTCCTGATGGGCGTCAATATAAGTCCGCGTCAGTTCCGCCAGAACGACTTTATCGAGCGCGTGCAACACAGCCTCAAGCAGCATCAATTACCTGCCTCCATGCTCAAGCTGGAAATCACTGAAGGCATCGTCATCCAGAACCTTGACGACACCATCCTCAAAATGCTCAGCCTGAAGGAATTGGGCGTGAGTTTTGCGATGGATGACTTCGGCACCGGCTATTCCTCACTGACTTACCTCAAGCGCTTGCCGGTGGATACGCTGAAGATTGACCAGTCCTTCGTTCAGGACGCCACCAGCGACCCCAACGACGCAGAAATCATCCGCGCCATCGTGGCCATGGCTCAGAGCCTGAACCTTAACGTCATCGCTGAAGGCGTCGAAACGCCGGAGCAACTGGCGTTCCTGGAAAGAGTGGGCTGTTACAACTATCAAGGCTACCTGTTCAGCGAACCACTGCCGGGTCCGCAGTTCGAGAACCTGCTGCTAAAACAGCAGTTTCAGGAAACTGCGTCTCTGGAGTGAAGACAGAAAAGGCGCCCGAAGGCGCCTCTTCTATAGAACAACTGATTAGCTGCCCAGTACTTTCTGGGTATTGAGCGGAATGCGCTTTGGTTTTGCCTCTTCCGGCACGTTGCGCACCAGGTCGATGCTCAACAGACCGTGAGACAGGTCGGCACCCTTGACCTCGATATTGTCGGCCAGCCTGAACGACAGCTTGAATTCACGCCGGGCAATACCCTGATGCAGATAGGTCACGTTGTCGGCTTCCTGCTCGCGCTTGTTGCCGATCACGGTCAATACGCCCTTCTCGACCTGTAGCTCAAGGTCCTGCTCTTGCATGCCTGCCGCAGCGATCACGATCCGGTAATGATCATCGGTATGCCGCTCCACGTTGTAGGGAGGGTAGCCGCTGGTTGTCTCATTTCGTGCCGCCGACTCGAACAGGTCGTTGAAGCGGTCGAAACCCACTGAGTTGCGAAACAGTGGAGCCAGAGAAAATGCAGTAGCCATAACAATTCTCCTGTTTATCAGCGAGTGGTGTACGCGACCCGTTTTCGGCATCGCTTGATCAGCAAAATAGGGATACCCATTCACTTTTCAAGAGACTTTTTTCAGGTTTTTTTCGACCGTTCGTCGGGGTTAGCTTTCGGGTAAGCATCCAGGCAGACAGCCCAGCATCACGCCGATGCGATCACAGTCGGTTTCGCGGCGTAGCGCATTGAACATCAGGGTCGCCTCAGGGTAGCTCTTGGTCAGTAGCACCAACCATTGCTTGAGACGACCCGGCGCCTGAATGAGCGTCATCTTGATCAGACAGGCCTGCCAGAAAGCGCGCAGCATGGGCTGCAACTCATCCCAGGTCATCGGCACGACCTCTTCACCCTTCTGTGCCGCAGCTATCTGCCGGGCCAGATCAGGGCGCGCCACCAGCCCGCGACCAATCATGATGTCGCGTGCGCCGCATATTTCCCGGCAACGACGCCAATCGTCAACGGTCCAGATTTCACCGTTGGCCACCACGGGGACCTTCACCACCTCCTGAATGCGTGCAATCCACTCCCAGTGCGCGGGCGGCTTGTAACCGTCGACCTTGGTGCGTGCGTGAACGACTATTTGCTCTGCTCCGCCGTCGGCCAACGCCCGCGCGCAATCCAGCGCGCCATCGGTGTTTTCGTAACCCAGACGCATCTTGGCTGTTACAGGAATATGTCTGGGCACGGCACGGCGTACCTGGCTGACGATCGAGTGCAGCAGTTCCGGCTCTTTGAGCAGGATTGCGCCACCACGGGAGCGATTGACAGTCTTGGCCGGACAACCGAAGTTCAGGTCCAATACCGGTGCGCCCAACTCACAGGCGAACGCGGCGTTCTCGGCCAGACACACTGGGTCGGAGCCCAACAGCTGGAGCCGCAAAGGCGTACCTGCGTCGGTCTTCGCGCCTTTGTGGAATTCCGAAGCGTATTTGTAAAAGTAGGGCGCAGGCATCAAACGCTCGGACACCCGGATGAATTCGGTCACGCACCAGTCGATACCACCTACTTTCGTCAGGGCATCGCGCAGGATGTCGTCGACCAACCCCTCCATGGGCGCCAGAGCAATTTGCATGGGTCACACTCGAAAAAAAGTCCGGCAGTTTACTGCCCGGCGTGCGGATTGGGAACGGTGCCGTCAGGGATGGCTGCGCCATAGCCCTCGATGAACTCGGCGGGCATGCGCTTGGGCCGACCGCTGGACAGTTCGATGCAGACAAAGGTGGTTTGCGCGCGCAGCAACGTCAGGTTGTCGGCGGGTCGCTTGAGCTGAAAGCAACGGGTCATTTTCAGGCGGCGATCCCAATCGACGATCCAGGTCGCCAGTTGCAGTTCATCGTTCTCATAGGCACTGGCCAGGTAGTCGATCTCGTGTCTGACCACCGCCATGGCCCGGTCCAGACGCCGGTACTCGGTCAGGTCCAGGCCCAGATACTGCGAATGCCGCCAGGCGCAGCGCTCCAGCCAGGAGACGTACACGGCATTATTGGCGTGCCCCAGCCCGTCGATGTCTTCAGCGCCGACGTTCAGATCAATGACGAAAGGCGTTGCCCGATCCCAGACCATGCGTGCTCCTGCTTGAGTGAATGTGATAAGCGGGAGTGTAGCGAAGTCAGGATAGTGGCGCGTCTGCTTTTGATTCTGGCCGAAGGCCGTGGGAGCGAACTTGTTCGCGAAAGGACCTGTACATTCCTCACGCTCCAGCGCTCAGTGTTATACACACGCCTGAATAAGCCCGGATAAAAGAGCTGAAACCGCAATTGCAGGCTGAACACATACCTGTGGGAATAAATAGAGGCAGGAAGGGCGATTTTTCAAACCCTGAAAAAACAAAAGGGCCATTCAATAATCGAATGACCCTTGGTCCCGCAGAGCGGGAAATCGTGGCGTCCCCTAGGGGACTCGAACCCCTGTTACCGCCGTGAAAGGGCGGTGTCCTAGGCCACTAGACGAAGGGGACAAAACCTTCTTATAAAACAAACGGTCGCTGGATCCGCTTGTTTCACATCGTTTCAGAGCAGTGTAGCAGCGCTCTGAAACGCTAAATTTGGTGGAGCTTAGCGGGATCGAACCGCTGACCTCCTGCATGCCATGCAGGCGCTCTCCCAGCTGAGCTAAAGCCCCACATCAGTGGACGGGGCGCATATTAAGCGTGAGTGACAGAGCTGTCAAATTTATTTTTTACATTTTCCAAACTTTTTTGTCGGTAATACAACCACTTACCTTTAAACCCCCGGAAAACCGGGGGCGTCTGACAGGAACAGGGAACGCCTCAGGCGATGGAGCCCAGCAGCTTTTCCCATTCCTTGTTTTCTTTCTTCGAAACACCACCCAACAAATCCAGGGCCTGACGCAGGCGGAAGCGGGTCAGGTCCGGACCGAGGATCTCCATCGCATCGGTCACCGAGACCGAGTTGGCCTGGCCGGTAATCGCCGCAAACATCAGGGGCATGGCGTCACGCAGCTTGAGCTCGAGGTGCTCGACGACGGCCTGGATGCAGCCCATGATCCGGTCCTTCTCCCACTGACGCAGCGACTCCAGCTTCCACAGAATCAACTGCATCACCTGACGGACCTGCTCCGGGGACAGCTTCTTGTGCTCGAACAGCTTCACATCGGGCGTAACGCCACCGGCGAAGAAGAAACCGGCCAGCGGAGCGACCTGACTGAAGGTCTCTACCCTGCCCTGCACGTGCGGTGCGATCTTCATCATGTAGTCGGGGTTCAGTGCCCACGTTTTCAACCGGCTGGCAAACTCCTCGACCGGCAGATCACGCAACCACTGACCATTGAGCCAGGACAGTTTTTCGATATCGAAGATCGGCCCGCCCAGCGAGACACGCGACAGGTCGAAATTGTCGACCATTTCCTGCAACGAGAACTTCTCGCGCTCGTCCGGCATCGACCAGCCCATGCGGCCCAGGTAGTTGAGCATGGCTTCAGGCATGAAGCCCATGCGCTCGTAGAAGGTCACCGAGGTCGGGTTCTTGCGCTTGGACAGCTTGCTCTTGTCCGGGTTACGCAGCAGCGGCATGTAGCACAGCTGTGGCTTGTCCCAGCCAAAGTACTCGTAAAGCAGGATCAGTTTGGGTGCCGATGGCAGCCATTCTTCGCCGCGCAGTACGTGGGTGATGCCCATCAGGTGGTCATCGACCACGTTGGCGAGAAAGTAGGTCGGCAGACCGTCGGTCTTCATCAGGACCTGCATATCCATGCGGTCCCACGGGATTTCGACTTCGCCGCGCAGCATGTCCGGCACGACGCAGACGCCTTCGGTCGGCACTTTCATGCGAATCACGTGGGGCTCGCCAGCGTCCAGACGGCGTTGCACTTCTTCCTTGGAGAGCAGCAAGGCGCGACCGTCATAGCGCGGGGTTTCACCCTTGGCCTGTTGCTCGGCGCGCATCTCGTCCAGCTCTTCGGCGGTGCAGAAACACGGGAAGGCGTGACCCAGCTCGACCAGTTGCTGCGCGTATTTCTGGTAGATATCGCCCCGCTCGCTTTGACGATACGGGCCGTGTGGACCACCGACATCCGGCCCTTCGCTCCATTCGATACCCAGCCAGCGCAGTGCGTCGAAGATCTGCTGTTCGGACTCGCGGGTCGAGCGCAGTTGATCGGTGTCTTCAATGCGCAGAATGAACTCGCCGCCATGCTGTTTGGCAAAGCAGTAGTTGAACAGCGCAATGTAGGCCGTGCCGACGTGAGGGTCGCCCGTGGGCGATGGCGCGATGCGGGTACGAACGGTGGTCATGGAAAATCCCGAAATAGGTCAATCAAGCGCGGAATGTTAACAGGCTGGGGGCATGCGGCTCCAGCGTGAAAGGTAATCGCCGGAACACCTATCGTTCCGCACGCTCCGCGTGGGAATGCAGTTCGTGACGCTCCGCGTCACACAGCGGTTCTGCGATGTCAGTTGGGTCGGGGTTCGGCTCAGGCCACCTTTGCGCCCTTACGGCGCCCTACTTTGAGGGACCAAAGTAGGCAAAGTCCCCGCTCCTGTTTCCGGCCCGACTTCGTCGGGTTCCTTCGCCCTGTCACTGATCCGTGGGTCGCCGCAACGGGCCATCCATGGCCCGGTGCGGCTAGCCTGGCGTCCTGCCAGGCTACCCCCCGGATCAGCGCCAGGACTCAGCCGTCACTAAGGTCGCAATTTGCGTCGTCTGTGCCATCGCGGTTGAAAAGCACTGCGTTGGCAACGGCTACGCGTAAAGCGTGGATGTTGTGCTGTAGCATAGATAGGGCGCAAAGCGTCACTAACAAAGTGCCAGAGCATTGGCACTGTGGTCAGTTGCGTATCCAGCACACAAATCAAACCGCCAGCAACCGCTCCCGCAACTTGCCGATCTCGTCGCGCATCTGCGCGGCGGCTTCGAACTCCAGGTCGCGGGCCAACTGGTACATTTTTTCTTCCAGTTGACGAATGCGCTTGTTGATCTCGCTCGGCGAGCGCAGTTCGTTTTCGTAGCGAGCGTTTTCTTCGGCGGCCTTGGCCATGCCCTTGCGCTTCTTGCTGCGCGAGCCGGGTACCGTGGCACCTTCCATGATGTCTGCAACGTCCTTGAACACGCCTTTTGGGGTAATGCCGTGCTCAAGGTTAAAGGCGAGCTGTTTATCGCGGCGCCGTTCGGTTTCGCCAATGGCGCGCTCCATGGAACCAGTGATGCGATCGGCGTACAGGATCGCCCGGCCATTGAGGTTACGCGCAGCCCGACCGATGGTCTGAATCAGCGAACGGTCGGAACGCAGGAAACCTTCCTTGTCGGCATCGAGAATCGCAACCAGCGACACTTCCGGCATGTCCAGGCCCTCGCGCAGCAGGTTGATCCCCACCAACACATCGAAGGTACCCAGACGCAGGTCGCGGATGATCTCGACACGTTCAACTGTATCGATGTCCGAGTGCAGGTAACGCACTCGCACCCCGTGGTCGCTGAGGTAATCGGTCAAATCCTCTGACATGCGCTTGGTCAGCGTGGTGACCAGCACCCGCTCTTCCAGCGCCGTACGTTTGTGGATTTCCGACAACAGGTCGTCGACCTGGGTCAGCGCCGGGCGAATCTCGATCTGTGGGTCCACCAGACCAGTCGGGCGTACTACCTGCTCGACGACACGTCCCGCGTGTTCCGCTTCATAGTTGCCCGGCGTCGCCGAGACAAAAATGGTCTGCGGGCTGATCGCTTCCCACTCGTCAAAGCGCATGGGCCGGTTATCCAGCGCCGATGGCAAACGAAACCCGTACTCAACCAGGGTTTCCTTGCGTGAGCGGTCGCCTTTGTACATCGCGCCGACCTGCGGCACGCTGACGTGAGACTCGTCGATCACCAGCAAGGCATCGGCAGGCAGGTAGTCGAACAGGGTCGGAGGCGGCGCACCGGACGGACGGCCCGACAGGTAGCGCGAGTAGTTTTCGATACCGTTGCAGTAGCCCAGCTCCAGCATCATCTCCAAATCGAAGCGGGTCCGTTGCTCCAGACGCTGGGCTTCCACGAGCTTGTTCTGAGTGCGCAGGTATTCAAGACGCTCCTGCAACTCGACCTTGATCCCTTCCATTGCCTCGATCAGCGTCTCGCGCGGGGTAACGTAATGGCTCTTGGGGTAGAACGTGAAGCGCGGCAGCTTGCGGATCACCTCACCGGTCAGCGGATCGAACGCCGACAGGCTTTCGACCTCATCATCGAACAGCTCGACGCGGATCGCCTCCAGATCGGATTCGGCCGGGTAGATGTCGATGACATCGCCACGCACCCTGAACGTCGCACGGGCGAAGTCCATGTCGTTGCGGGTGTATTGCAGGTCGGCCAGTCGTCGCAACAGGGCGCGCTGGTCCAGTTTGTCGCCACGGTCGATGTGCATGACCATGCGCAGATAGGTTTCCGGGCTGCCCAGGCCGTAGATGCACGACACCGTGGTGACGATGATCGCGTCCTTACGCTCCAGCAGCGCCTTGGTTGCAGACAGGCGCATCTGCTCGATGTGGTCGTTGATCGACGCATCCTTCTCGATGAAGGTGTCAGACGATGGCACATAGGCCTCGGGCTGGTAGTAGTCGTAATAGGAAACGAAATATTCCACGGCGTTGTTCGGGAAGAACGCCTTGAATTCGCCATACAACTGCGCGGCCAGGGTCTTGTTCGGTGCCAGGACCAGCGTCGGGCGCTTCACCTGAGAGATCACGTTGGCGATGCTGAACGTCTTGCCCGAGCCGGTCACCCCCAGCAAGGTCTGGTGCGCGAGCCCTGCGTCGATCCCTTCGACCAGTTGGCGAATGGCCTCGGGCTGATCGCCGGCTGGCTCAAAACGGGTAACGAGCTGGAACTCGGACATATCCTACCTCTTGGTTCATACGCGACTTGATTCGTACGCGACGGGATCGCGCAAAGGGCTCGCCTCACCTGAATGGACTGACAGGCCATGACGAAATCATCGCCAACGCCCGGTCCCGCCGGGAAAAGGCGTGCGATGTCTTGAAATGATGCTTACTAGATGGAGCCATATGCTGGCCTTTCAAGTCACGCACTTAAAGCATTGAGGCTCGAACGGGACGAACGTTCTGAAAATATGCACATAACCTCGAAAAAAGCCGCCCCGACCTGTCGCCCGGCGAGGGGATGCTCTCTATACTAAGCCCTGTTTGTGCACCGCTTTGGCGCATTCAGCCGCAGCGTGCATCCCTACCCACTCTTCATCAAGAGCCGCCGCACAATGAGCCTGTTCTCCGCTGTCGAAATGGCACCCCGCGATCCGATCCTGGGTATCAACGAAGCCTTCAACGCTGACACCCGCACCACCAAGGTCAACCTTGGCGTAGGCGTCTACTGTGATGAAGAGGGGCGCATTCCTCTGCTGCGTGCCGTGGCTGAAGCTGAAAAGATCCGTGTCGCCCAGCACGCGCCGCGCGGTTACCTGCCGATCGACGGCATTGCCGCTTATGACCAGGCCGTGCAAAAACTGCTGCTGGGAGCTGATTCACCGCTGATCGCTTCAGGCCGTGTGCTGACCACTCAATCGGTCGGCGGCACAGGTGCCTTGAAGATCGGTGCCGACTTCCTCAAGCAGCTGCTGCCCAACGCAGTGGTAGCGATCAGCGACCCAAGCTGGGAAAACCACCGCGCACTGTTCGAAACCGCAGGTTTCCCGGTGCAGAACTACCGTTATTACGACGCAGCCACCCACGACGTGAACCGCGCCGGCATGCTTGAAGACCTGCAGAACCTGCCGAACAACTCGATCGTCGTGCTGCACGCCTGCTGCCACAACCCGACTGGCGTCGATCTGAGCCTGGATGACTGGAAAAAAGTGCTGGAAGTGGTAAAGGCCAAGGGCCATGTACCGTTTCTGGACATGGCGTACCAGGGCTTCGGTCAAGGCATTCAGGAAGATGCACTGGCTGTGCGCCTGTTCGCCGAGTCGGGCCTGACCTTCTTCGCCTCCAGCTCGTTTTCCAAGTCGCTGTCGCTGTATGGCGAACGTGTGGGCGCGCTGTCGATCATTACCGAATCGAAAGAAGAAACTGCCCGCGTTCTGTCGCAGGTCAAGCGCGTGATCCGCACCAACTACTCCAACCCGCCGACCCACGGTGCGATCATTTCCGCTGCGGTGCTCAACGACCCGGCACTGCGCGCCCTGTGGGAAGAAGAACTTGGCGAGATGCGCGTGCGCATTCAAGGCATGCGCAAAGCCATGGTCGAGCGCCTGGCCGATAACCCGGCAGGTCAGGACTTCAGCTTTGTCGGCCGTCAGTGCGGCATGTTCTCCTATTCCGGCCTGACCGCCGCACAGGCACAACGCCTGCGCAGCGAATTCGGCATCTACGCGCTGGATACGGGGCGTATCTGCGTGGCGGCGCTGAACCAGAAGAATATTGATGCCGTGTGCGACGCAATCAAGAAAGTGCTGTAACCGCGCTGCCTATATCTTCTGTAGCGAACCTGTTCGCGAAGGCTATATTCCGTTCAATGCATCTCATGCAACTGTACGGCCCCCTTCGCGAACATCGCACCTCCCGTAGCCTCACACAACACCCAATCCTGCATCACCCTCCTTCAGCACCGTTCGGCAACTGAATCGAACGATCCATATGGCTACCTTTCGAAACCCTGTCAGACCATTTTCTGAAACAGATATCGAGGTACGCATGTCCATCGAACCGCAACGTCAGAAAGAACAGCCACCGGGCCACCATACGCCCGCTGACCAGGGCGCAGACCGCAACGACCCGGCCATCGAGCCACAGGTTGCGGACGTAGAACCAGAGACGGAAAAAGGTGGAGGCCAGAATCAGGGCCAAAGCCCTGCTCCCAGCCAGTCTCAGTCTCAAGGCCAAAGCCAAAGCCAAAGCCAGTCATCCGGCGACAGTGCTTACGTGCCCGACCATGAGCCAGAGGAAAAAACCGAAGATCTACGCAATCATCAGCCTACCCAGGGTGTTGACGCCGATATCGATACGCCCGGCGGCTAATCCCGACAGGCAAGCGCATTTGGGCCGCCCGGCCCAAACGCTTCTCCTGCCATGTTCAGCGGCTGCCCTCCTCGCTGATCACCTGCACCTGATACGCTGGATCAGCCTTGATTTGCTGTTCGGTGAACGGCAACTCACTCCACTGCTTTTTCGAAAACGCCTCGGTCTGGTCACTTGAGTGGGCCGACTGCGGGTTGCTCGATTCAGAAAATGCCAGCAGACCTTGCGCTCTGGGCCCCTGCTCATCAAACGTCACGACCTGCAGATAACTGGTGCCGCTGACCACCTCACGCTTGCCGTCCTTGCCAGCGATGGTCTGCATGGCGTTGTAGATGCCGAGCCCGGCCGGGCCACCATGAATCGGAATGGGTTTGCCGCTGAGGCTGGAGACCTGAATGTCGCCCCATTTACTCTCGGGCGAAAGACCGGCCTTGGCCACCTCATCAACCGCCGCAAGCATGGCGGCGCGCAGTGCGCTGGCAACCCGAGGGTTTTCAATGGCCAGCCCGCTTGGCGTGTGGGTCGGGTTCTGCGGGTCGAACACCACGCGCCAGCGCGAGGCAACGCCTTGCATGGATGTCATGATCCGCTGGAAGTACACGAACCCGATACCACTGTTCAGATCAGCGCGTCCGTCCCAGGCTTTCAAGGCGGCGCACAACGGCGTCAGACGCGCTACATCATCACCCAGCTCCGAAGCACAGAACTTCAACAGATCCGGCAGCACTTGCCCGGCCTGATACACCTCGTTGTCCATGACCATCGCTTGCAGATTCTCGGCGCTGACCTTGCCAGCCTGTTGCAGGCTGCCCAGCCGATCCAGCGCAAAGCGCGCACGCTGACCGAGTGGCTGACCGTCCTGGCTGATCAACGGCGAAAATCCCTTCAGTGGTGCCGCGGGATTGACCATCCAGGCAGAGTCATTGGAATGCTGCACAAAGTCGCTACGCAACAGTTGCGGCTGGCGTGAGGACGGATAAATACCCGCCTGAGCCGCCTCCGCGGATATGTCCCAGTTACATTCACTGCGCGAGCCGTCGAGCACGATCAGCTCGGTGCCGATACGCGGGTCACTGCACTTGGCGAGCTTGGCGGCGTCCACGTTCGGTACTACCGAGAGGTTCATGTACAGCGCCTGCCCCTTGGCATCGACCGCCAGGGTATTGACCCACGGAATGCCCTGAATCTTGTGCACCGAATCCTGAAACGCCTTGAGGCTGTCAGCCTTGTCCATCGAATACCACTGCTGTAACACACGGTCGTTTTCCAGGTTGGCGTCACGCAGGCTGAAGGCGAACTTGTCATCCCAGTCCAGCTTGCCCGGCCACTGCACCACCGGGCCGAACTTCGAGGAATAAATGATGCGCGGCACAGCCTTGAGGCTACCGTCCGGCTGCTTCATCTCGACGCTGACTTGCTGCTGGCCCATAGCGATGGATTTTCCATCCAGCAGGTAACGGGTCGAGTCTTTCGGGTCGAGCTGCAAGCGATGCAAGGTGAAGTGTTTCGACGTGTCGACGGTATGGCTCCAGGCCAGATGCCGGTTGAAACCGATATTGATCAGCGGCAGGCCCGGCAATGCGGCGCCCATCACGTCGAGCTTGCCAGGAATGGTCAGGTGCATTTGATAGAAACGCATGCCGCCGCCCCATGGAAAATGCGGGTTGGCCAACAGCATGCCGCGCCCATTGGCGGACAGCTCGTGCCCTACTGCAACGGCATTGCTGCCACGCTCCAGGGCAAAGCGCTGGTTGCGCACAGCGGCCAATTGCAGCGCCTGAACCTGCTGGCTATCAACCTGCAATGGCTTTTGCGCAGAAGGCGGTTTGGCACCCGCCAGTGCCTCAGTGAACTGCCCTACGCCGCCCTCGACCAGCAAGCGGCGAGTCAGGCGCAGCAAATCATCGGTACTGATCGGTCGAACCCAATCGGCTGCGCAAGGCTGCGGCAGACCCTTGGCCTTCTGCTCACCCAGCGAGCGGTTGTAGCCGGCGACATAGCCCTGCATCAACTGGCGAATCTCGGGCGGCTGGGCTTTCCAGAAATCAGCCAGTGCCTCAGGCGTGTTGAGCCACTTGAACAGCAGGTCGCTGGCCATGTTGCTGCGTTGCTCAAGGGTCGCCTTGTCCGGCCCGAAATAGCGTGATCGCTCGCCGTTGACGGTCACAACTTCGTTGGCCAGCAGGCACAGGTTGTCCTGCGCATACGCATAACCGATGCCGTAACCCAGACCGCGCTCATTGGCGGCGACGATATGCGGCACGCCAAAACCGGTACGCCGGATTTCGGCACGGGCAGCCTGATGATCAGCGGCAACCAGGGCCTGGGCAGGCAATATCACCGCGAAAGAAAGACCTGCAAACACAAAACCGCACAGGGGTCTGGAAATAATCACGCTGACTCCAACTCGACAAGACGACCCGAATTAGCCGCTCCCCTTAAACGAAGCGCAGACGCAAAATTTACTCGCGCAATGCAACCCGCAGCCGACGCTAAATTCCCGTCCTCATCCCTCGTTTAAAGGGCAGTTCTATATAAAGGCCCGCTCTGCAGCCGGCGTCCGTCGATCGGTTGATTTTCCCCACCCCAGGAACCTGCATGAAACGCTCTCGCCCTCCTCGACGCGCCCTTCTCGTGGCGCTGTGCCTGTTCCCGGTCATCGCCGTGTGTGCCTGGCAGATCATGCCCGACAGCAAAGGTCATGCAGCGACCGTGACGGTGACCCGCAGCAACATCGAAAACAGCGTGACCGCACTGGGCACCTTGCAGCCGCGCAGCTATGTGGACGTTGGCTCGCAGGCCACCGGGCAGATCATGAAAATCCACGCGCAAGTCGGCGATCAGGTCAAGGAAGGCGACTTGCTGGTCGAAATCGATCCGTCGACACAAAAAGCCAGGCTGGACGCCGCGCGTTACGCGATCGAAAACCTCAAGGCCCAGCTTCAGGAACAGCGGGCGCTGCACGAGCTGGCCGAACAGAAGCAACAACGTCAGAAACGCCTTGCGGCGGGCGGTGCCACGCGTGCCGAAGACGTGCAGGCTGCGGAATCGGAATTTCGTGCCACCCAGGCACGGGTCGACATGTTCAAGGCACAGATCCTGGAAGCTCAGGCGGCGCTGCGCAGTGACGAGGCGGCGCTGGGCTACACGCGCATCTACGCTCCCATGAGCGGCACGGTGGTCGCACTGGATGCACGAGAAGGTCAGACCCTGAACGCGCAACAGCAGACGCCGCTGATTCTGCGCATCGCCCGCTTGTCGCCCATGACCGTCTGGGCCGAAGTCTCGGAGGCTGATATTGGCCATGTCAAACCCGGCATGACGGCCTACTTCACCACTCTCAGCGGTGGCAATCGACGCTGGAGCAGCACGGTGCGGCAAATCCTGCCGGTGCCGCCCAGACCGCTTGATCAAGCCAATCAGGGCGGCGGCAGTCCGAGCAGTGCGCGCAAGAGCGGCGGCGGTCGGGTTGTGCTGTACACCGTGCTGCTGGACGTTGATAACAGCGACCAGGCACTGATGGCAGAAATGACCACACAGATATTCTTCGTCGCCGGCAGCGCGCAGAACACCCTGACCGCCCCGCTCGCAGCCTTGCAGAACGGTCCTCAGGCCGATGTGCAGATCGCGCAGGTGCTGTCCGCCAATGGCGAAGTGCAAAACCGTCAGGTACGCACCGGCATCAGCGACCGCCTGCGCGTGCAGGTGCTCGACGGCCTGAATGAAGGTGATCGCCTGCTGGTGCCGGCTTCTGTCGGCAGCGGGGGCTGAATGCAAACGCCGCTGATCGACCTGCGCGCCATCCGCAAATCCTACGGCGGTGGCGACAGCCCGCTGGTCAACGTTCTGCGTGGCATCGATTTATCGATCCATGCCGGGGAATTCGTAGCGATTGTCGGCGCCTCCGGTTCCGGCAAGTCGACACTGATGAACATCCTCGGCTGCCTCGATCGCCCGACCTCGGGGGAATACCTGTTCGCCGGGGAAAACGTCGCCGAGCTGGGCAGCGACGAACTCGCCTGGCTGCGCCGCGAGGCATTCGGTTTTGTGTTTCAGGGCTACCACCTGATCCCTTCCGGCTCGGCACAGGAAAACGTTGAAATGCCGGCCATCTACGCTGGCACACCCGCCGCAGAGCGCCACGCCCGGGCTGCCGCACTGCTCGACCGGCTGGGCCTGGGGTCGCGCACCGGCAACCGGCCACACCAGCTGTCTGGCGGTCAGCAGCAACGGGTCTCCATTGCCCGCGCCTTGATGAATGGCGGGCATATCATCCTCGCCGACGAACCCACAGGTGCGCTGGACAGCCACAGCGGTGCCGAGGTCATGGCGCTGCTGGACGAACTGGCCAGCCAGGGCCATGTGGTGATCCTGATCACCCATGACCGGGAAGTCGCAGCCCGCGCCAAACGGGTCATCGAGATCAGCGACGGCCTGGTGGTCAGCGACACCGCATGCGATCTGTCTGCGCCACGTTCAGCCAACCCCGCTGCGCTACAGGCCGTCGACCTGCGCAAGCGTCTGAGTGAAGGCAGCGGCAGTCGCGGGGCGTGGAAAGGCGAACTGCTCGACGCGGTTCAGGCCGCGTGGCGGGTGATGTGGATCAACCGCTTTCGTACCGCGCTGACGCTGCTGGGTATCGTCATCGGCGTTGCATCCGTGGTGGTCATGCTGGCGGTCGGTGAAGGCAGCAAGCGCCAGGTCATGGCACAGATGTCCTCGTTCGGCTCCAACATCATTTACCTCAACGGCAAGGCCCCCAACCCGCGTGCGCCCAAGGGCATCATCACGCTTGAAGAGGTCGCGGCGCTGGGCGAGCTGCCCGAGGTAAAAATGATCATGCCGGTCAACGGCGGACAGGCCGGCGTGCGCTACGGCAACGTCGATCATTCCAGTTATGTCGGCGGCAACGACACGCACTTTCCGGCGATCTTCAACTGGCCGGTAGTGGAAGGCAGTTATTTCAGCGAAGCGGATGAGCAAAGTGCTGCCGCCGTGGCAGTGATTGGTTACAAAGTTCGCCAGAAACTGTTCGGCGAGCATACCGACCCTATTGGCCAGTACATCCTGATCGAAAACGTGCCGTTTCAGGTGGTCGGCGTGCTTGAAGAAAAAGGCGCCACTTCCGGTGACCTGGACAGCGACAACCGCATCGCCATTCCCTACTCGGCGGCCAGCATCCGTCTGTTTGGCTCGCAGGACCCCGAGTACATCACCATCGCTACACGCGATGCCAACAACGTCAAACACGCCGAAGAAGCAATACGCAACCTGCTGCAACGCCTGCATAACGGCAAGCAGGATTACGAGCTGACCAACAACGCCGCGATGATCCAGGCTGAAGCACGCACCCAGAACACCCTGTCGCTGATGCTCGGCTCGATTGCGGCGATCTCGTTGCTGGTCGGCGGCATCGGCGTGATGAACATCATGCTCATGACCGTGCGTGAGCGCACCCGTGAAATCGGCATCCGTATGGCCACCGGCGCGCGGCAGAGCGACATCCTGCGGCAGTTCCTCACCGAAGCGGTGATGCTTTCCGTGGTCGGCGGGCTGGCCGGTGTCGTGCTGGCGCTGGGCATGGGCGCAGCCTTGTTGCTGAGCAAGGTGGCGGTTGCGTTCACCGTGCCGGCAGTGGCCGGAGCGTTTGCCTGCGCACTGGTCACCGGCGTGATCTTCGGCTTCATGCCTGCCCGCAAAGCTGCCCGGCTCGACCCGGTTGCGGCCCTTACCAGTGAATGAACAATCAATGAAGCCGAGCCTTTCCCTTTTGACCGTCTGCCTGTTACTGACCGCCTGCAATACCCCGGCTCCGCGCCTGGACAGCGGCATTCAGCCACCTGCACGCTGGGCGTTTGCCCAGATCGCTGCCGCCCAGCGCAGCGACGCCCGCTGGTGGCAGCAGTTCGGCAGCCCGCAATTGAATCGCCTGATCGAACAGGCCAGTCGCGACAGCCACGAAGTCGCTGCAGCAATGGCGCGTGTGCGTCAGGCGCAGGCCAGCGCCATCATTGGCGGTGCACCTTTGCTCCCGGAGCTGGCCTTTGACCTGCGCGGCGAACGCAACAAGTTCGTGCGCAACAGCGACCGCAAGGCCAACCCTTCCGACGACAACAACACCAACAACTTCACCAGCGACCTGACCGCCAGCTATGAAGTGGATTTCTGGGGCGGTATCGCCGCCGGACGCGACAGTGCGCTACAAAGCCTGCGGGCCAGCGAATTCGATCAGGCGACAGTGGAACTGACCCTGCTCGGCAACGTCGCTGACCGCTATGCGCAAACCCTCGCGGCGCGCGAGCAAGGCCGGATTGCCGAGCTGAACCTGGCCAACGCGCAAAGCGTTTTGAGGCTGGTGCAGACCCGTTACGACTCGGGTTCGGCCACTGCACTGGAACTGGCGCAGCAGAAAAACCTGGTCGCGACCCAGCAGCGCGAACTGCCACGCGTTCAGCAACTGGCCAACGAGCAGTTGATCAGCCTGGCAGCGTTGCTCGGCCAGCCGGTACAGAATCTGAACCTCGGTGATCAGGCATTCGCCACCCTGAACTGGCCGGACATCGGCCCCGGTCTGCCCAGCGAACTGCTGACCCGCCGCCCGGATCTGGCCAAAGCCGAAGCTGAACTGGCCGCGGCGCAAGCCAATGTCACGGTGGCGCGCGCTGCCATGCTGCCAAAGCTGACCCTGAGCGCCAGGCTCGGCACCGAAGCCACCCGCGCCGAAGACTGGCTGCGCGCACCGTTCAGCAGCCTGGCTGCCGGTCTGGTCGGGCCGATCTTCAATAATGGCCGTCTGGCTGCCGAGCGCGACAGGGCCACAGCTCGTCAGGAAGAGCTGCTGGAAACCTATCGCGGAGCGATCATCAACAGCTTCGCCGACGTCGAAAAAGCCCTGAACAGCATTCAAGGCCTGGACCAGCAACGCTACTGGCACGAAGAAGAACTCAAACAGGCGCAAACCGCCTTCAACATCGCCCAGAGCCGCTATGAAGAAGGCGCCGAGGACTTACTGACGGTACTGGAAACCCAACGCACGCTGTACCAGGCACAGGACGTGAGCGTGCAGTTACGGCTGGCACGCCTTCAGGCGAGCATCGCGCTGTACAAGGCACTGGGCGGCGGCTGGCAGGTGCGCTGAGCGCACGATCCACTATCGTGCGACGCTCTGCGTTGGTCTGCGCAGATAACTCAATTATCGTGCGACGCTCTGCGTCGCATGCCGTTCGGGACGCTCCGCGTCCTCTTTGCGCAGCAGGGCGTCGCGAACTGCACTCCCAAGCAGGGGCGCTGGGAACGATAACCTCCACTGCCGTCCGTTAGAACCACCTCTCCGGCAACAGATTCCTTGCATACCAAGGCCTGCGCGGCACGCGGCGTAGCAGGTTGCTCAATTTGTCATCCGCCGCAAAGGTAATACGCAGCGCAAGCTTCATGACTTCCGGGTCCATTTCCATGGTCGTGCCTGCCGCCTGCCCGGGCACGGTGCTGCAGCCGTGGGTTTCCGGCCCCAGCCACGGGTCGCTGACTTCAACCCAGCGGCCCGCCGCGAACCACGGCACGCCATTGACTTCCAGGCGCTTCACTTCACCCGGATGAAAGCGCTCGTGGGCGCGGAACCAGTCGTCGATGCGGTCGTCGATCCAGCCGTGAAACATCCAGAACACCGGGTTCACATGCGATGAAAACGGATCGGCGAGAAAGTCGTTTTCCGGCTCGAACCAGCGCTCGGCGAAGTCGTCCGAACGACGCGCCATGGGCACCGGCTGGCCGTTGGCGGGGTCGCGAGCGACGGAGGCCCAACGCATGTGCAACCAGTCGTGCAGTTCCAGCTCAACCTGCGAACCAAACTGCCCCAACGTCAGCTTCGACAGAAAGCGCGGGTCGCGGTACTGCGACTCCCAGACCTGAAAGTGCGTGTGAAACGTCTCTTGGCTTTTGATATCGCTGACCAGTTGCGTGTATTCCTCATCGCCCTGGGCCAGCCAGTTGGGCGGCAGCGAACAACCGTCGTGATTATCGAAATAACGTGCGAAACCCAACCGGTCACGCTCCAGCGCAGGCTGAGGCAACGGAAACCGCGGCCACGACGGCAGGTCCTGAATCTTGCGCGCCTGAATCAGCATGTGCCGGTGCATGTAAAAGAAGTCTTCGCCCGAACCGTTGCGGTCCTTGTGCGGGCCACGCGCATCACGCTCTTTCTCGCGCGGCCCCGGCTGCCAGCCGATACCACGCAGGGCGTTGCGCTTGTCTTCGGGCAGCTTGTGCCATTTGTCCCGAGAGGCATGCCACAGCTGGTGAAACAAGCGATGCTCCTTGGAAACCAGCCAGGCCAGAAACGGCGGACTCAGGCCGACCCGCTCGCGCGCCTCAGGGAACACCTGCTTGATGGCAATCAGGCGGTTTTCCAGCTCCGGCAGGGCCAACGGCCGGTCCAGACGCTCGATACGTCCGCTCAACGTGCCGCTGCCCGCATTGCCGAACGCGCCCCAGACTTCATCAAGGGTCAGGCTGAATTCGTAATCCGGAGTGTCGCTGTGCGGATCATTGCCAGCATGGCCATCCATGACCCGCAGATACAGCTTTGCCGCGTTGGCCGGTTGCAGGTCGCCAATCACCCGGAAGCGTGGCTGTGCGTCGCTGCGCAATTGCTCCGGCGTATCGATATAACCGCGCAGGCCGCGACCGCGCGGGGCAATGTCGAGAAACATTTCCAGACCTTCAAGCGGCGCATCGGCCAGCCCGGCATCACGCCCTTCGAAACGCAGCGTCCATACCCCGCGCAGCTTGTCGGCCAGGCGCTGGGTAGACGTATCTGCGGGCCCGGCCGTGGCCTCGCCCGGTGTCACGGGTTCCTCGACACGGGTGAATTCCCGATGCGCATAATAGGCAGCCGGAACTGCCGCGCCGGTCAGCGCCAGCCCTGCTATGAACCCTCGTCGAGAAATCGTCATTACCCTACCTGTTCCAGCACCGAGACAGCCGTTATCCAAGCTAGAACGTAAACCCGGCAGACAAATTTAGCTCAGCGTCTGAATCCAGGATACGGCGCTAAATTTTTCGCCCATCCGCTCGTTCTCCACCAGATAGCAACAGCCCTTGCAGGCTGCGCAACGGTTAATCTGAACGAGACGGAAATGACAAGACCGCGTTGGAAAAAGGCTCTCTTCATCGGCCTGCCGCTGGCCCTGGCCCTGGCCATCAGTGCAGGCGCGGGTTTTCTGGCCTGGAATTACTGGTCGCCTGCCGGTTACCCGGTCAAGGTCATGAAGCAGGCCGACGACCTGCAAGAGCGGATCATTTCCTTCGACAGCCACATCACCGTGCCGATGAAATTCGGCAGCGAGGGCAATGAAGCCGACAAGGACGGTTCGGGCCAGTTCGATCTGGTGAAAACCGCACGCGGGCGCTTGTCCGGCGCAGCACTGACGGTATTCGGCTGGCCGGAAATCTGGAACGGCGACAATGCCCCGCATCGCCCGACACCCGGCTTTGTCGACGAAGCGCGCCACCAGCAGGAAGTGCGCTACAAGATCATCACCGGCATGGTTCGGGATTTCCCCAATCAGGTCGGCATCGCCTATACCCCCGACGACATGCGCCGCCTGCACGGCGAGGGCAAGTTTGCGATTTTTATCAGCATGCTCAACGCCTACCCGCTGGGCAATGACCTGAGCCTGCTGGACCACTGGACAGCGCGCGGCATGCGCATGTTCGGCTTCAGTTACGTCGGTAATAACAGCTGGGCCGACTCTTCACGCCCCCTGCCCTTTCTAAACGACACGCCCGACGCGCTGGGCGGCCTGTCGGAAATCGGCAAGCAGGCAGTGCAGCGCCTCAACGACCTGGGCGTGATCATTGATGTCTCGCAAATGTCGAGCAAGGCACTGGAGCAGGTCAGCCAGTTGAGCCGTACGCCAATGGTCGCCTCGCACTCGGCCCCGCGTGCGCTGGTGGACATCCCGCGCAACCTCAGCGACGAGGAAATGCAGCTTATCAAGCGCAGTGGCGGCGTGGTGCAGATCGTGGCGTTCCCGGCTTACTTGAAGCCGCTGACCCAGAAGACTCAGGACAAGCTCAACGCCCTGCGCAAGGACTTCGACCTGCCGCCACTGCCCAACCTGGCCATGGCACTGATGCCCGGCGACGCGATTATCACGGTCTGGCCGGAACAGCGCTTCGGTGCCTACGCCAGCAAGCTGTACGCGATCCTTGAAGAAGAGCCCAAGGCCACGGTCAAGGATTTCGTCGACGCCATCGATTACACGGTCAGAAAGATCGGTATCGACCATGTCGGCATCAGCTCTGATTTCAATGATGGCGGCGGCGTAAAAGGCTTCAACGATGTCAGCGAGATTCGCAACGTGACCGCCGAGCTGATCGAGCGCGGTTACGCCGAAGCGGATATCACCAAGCTCTGGGGCGGCAATTTCCTGCGCGTCTGGGAGCAGGTGCAGGCTTCGGCGCGTCCGGATGCGAAACAAACCAACCTCTCGAATGCCGCTAGCCGAACATCAGGCGCAACCGCTCATGACTGACCGCAGAACCTTCCTCAAACAGGCCGGAGTGCTGGCCGCAGCATTACCACTGGGCTCTGGCCTTGCGTCAACGGCAATGGCGTCCGCACCTGTACCGACATCCACAGACAAATGGGTGCGCTTGAAACAGCTGTTCAATCAGGACCCGGATTACGTCCACCTTTCCAACTTTCTGGTCACCTCGCACCCCACTCCGGTTCGCGAGGCCATCGAACAGCATCGCGCGCGCATCGACCGCAACCCCGGACTGGCGATGGACTGGGACCTGGGGGAAACCGAGCGCCGCGAACATGAAGTTCGCGTCTGGGCGGGCAAGTACCTGAATGCCCAGCCTGGCCAGATCGCCCTCACCGGCAGCACCACCGAAGGGCTGGCGATCATCTACGGCGGTCTGCATGTGCGCCCGGATCAGGAGATCCTGACCACCGAGCACGAGCATTCCTGCACCCGCGACATCCTCAAATTCCGCCAGCAGCGCGAAGGCACACAGGTGCGCAAGATTCGCCTGTTCAAAGACCCGGCGACCGTGTCGGCGGACGAAATCATCGGCTCCATTGCGCGCAGTATTCAACCGAAGACGCGAGTGCTGGGCATGACCTGGGTGCAGTCCGGCAGTGGTGTGAAATTGCCTATCGGGGCCATCGGCGATCTGGTCGAGGAACACAACCGCAACCGTGACGACAAAGACCGCATTCTGTATGTGGTCGACGGCGTACACGGGTTTGGCGTCGAGAACCTGGATTTCCCGGACATGAAGTGCGACTTCTATGTCGCCGGCACTCACAAGTGGATGTTCGGCCCGCGCGGTACAGGCATTGTCTGCGCCCGCTCGGAGCAGGTCAAAGACCTCACCCCACTGATCCCGACGTTCTCGGAAGCCACCGGTTTCAGCACGATCATGACGCCCGGCGGCTATCACTCGTTCGAACACCGCTGGGCACTGAACGAGGCGTTCAAGCTGCACCTGCAACTGGGCAAAGCCGACGTGCAGGCGCGCATTCACGAGCTTAACAGCTACCTCAAGCAGCGCCTCAAGGCGCAGCCCAACGTCGAACTGGTGACACCGATGGACCCAGCACTGTCGGCGGGTTTCAGTTTCTTCCGGCTCAAGGGCCAGGAAAGTGACGAGGTGGCCGCCTGGCTGATGAAACAACGCATGGTCGTGGACGCCGTGAGCCGCGATGTCGGCCCGGTGGTGCGCACCGCGCCGGGATTGCTGAACAGCGAGGCCGAAATCGATCGATTCATGGCACTGCTCAGCCAGCGCAACTGACGTGCACGCACTGAATCCACTGTTTTCCGTTTTCTATCGAGACCCGTCATGAAAAAAACACTGCTGCCCCTTTCCGCTTTGCTCGGCCTGTTGCTCTGCGGCACCACCCTCGCCGCCACGCCTGCGGCGGTGCCCGCGCCCGGAAAAGTGTTCAAGGACTGCAAGGATTGCCCGGAAATGGTCGTGCTGCCTGCGGGCACTTTCACCATGGGTGCGCCCGAAGAGGAATTGGGTCGCCAGCCGGACGAAGGCCCGCTGCACGACGTGACCTTCGCCAAACCGTTCGCCATCAGCCGTTTTCAGGTGCTGAGCGGCGAGTGGAATGCCTATATCAAGAGCTCCGGCTACAAGATGCCGGATGGCGATACCCGTCCAGGCCGCGAGTGCAAGGCCGGCAAGCCACGCTACCCGCTGACGGCGCGCCAGCCCGCCGTGTGCATGGACTGGAACGAAGCCAAGGCCTATGTCGAATGGCTGTCGAAGAAGACCGGCAAGTCCTATCACATGGTCAGCGAAGCGCAGCGCGAATACGCGGCACGTGGCGACAGCAAGGGCTCTTTCCCGTTCCCGATGTACGAAGGCAAGCCTTACAGCATCGCCAAACACGCCAACACCTACGGCCCGGAAGACGGCTTCAGCTACACCGCACCCGCTGGCAGCTACAGCCCCAACGATTTCGGCATTTACGACGCCCACGGCAATATCTACGAATGGACCGCCGATTGCGAGACCAGCAACTACAACGGCGCACCCACTGACGGCAGCGCGTGGCTGGCCGGCGATTGCACCTGGAAAATGATTCGCGGCAATGACTGGACTGAAGCGCCGATCTTCTCCCGCTCCGGCAACCGCAACAGCCGTCAGCCGGATGTACGCGGCGACTGGCTGGGTTTCCGGGTCGCCCGCGACCTGTAACGGACTTCATGCGCGCCTGCGGCCTGCGACAGACGCGGGCCGCACTCACGGACACTGACGAGACACACCATGACCCGCAAAACTGAAAGCCTCGCCCGGGAAACCCTGAGAATCCTCAAGCCCTTCTGGTGGCTGGTGGCGCTGTCGACCGTGCTGGGTATTGTCAGCGGTCTGAGCGTCACCGGCCTGCTGGCCACCATCAACAATGCGATGAACATGCCCGGCGGCCCGGACACGCAGACCGCGCTGCTGTTCGCCGGGTTGTGTGTGCTGACCCTGGCCTGCTCGACACTGTCCAACCTGTCGACCAACTACGTTGGCCAGCGCGTGGTCGCCAACCTGCGCCGTGAGCTGGCTGCCAAGGTGCTGGTGGCACCCATCGAGCAACTGGAGCGTTATCGCTCGCACCGTCTGATTCCGGTGCTGCTCAACGACGTCAACACCATCAGCACCTTCGCCCTGTCGGTCGCACCGATGGTCATCTCGTTCACCGTCACCCTGGGCTGCCTGACCTATCTGGCACTGCTGTCCTGGCAGATTCTGGCGCTGACCGTGCTCACCGTGGTGCTCGGCACCGGCGCGCAGTACCTGGCCCATGCGTACGGCATGCGTAGCATTCTGGCGGCGCGCAACAGCGAAGACGAATTGCAGAAGCACTATCAGGCGCTGTCTGCGGGTGCCAAGGAGCTGCGCATTCAGCGCAAGCGTCGCCAGCACATGCTCGACGAGAAGATTCACGGTGCCACCGAGCACATCTGCCGCTCGAACATTCGCGCCGCCAATATTTTCGTCAGCGCGGAAACCTTCGGTTCGATGCTGTTCTTTGCCGTGATCGGCATCGCCATCGCCTTCCAGGCCATGTGGCCGACCACTGAAAAAACCGTGCTGGGCGGCTTCGTGCTGGTGATGCTGTACATGAAAGGCCCGCTGGAACGCCTGATCACAGCCCTGCCCGGCATCAGCCGCGCGCAGATCGCCATGCGCCGTATCGCCGAACTGTCGTGGAAGTTTTCCAACCCCGAACCCCACTTGCTGGTCAGCGACCGCCCCAATTCGCTGGCCAATATGCAAACCCTGGAACTGCACAACCTGCGCTATGACTACCCTCCGGTCGAGGGCAGCGACGCCTTTCATCTCGGCCCGGTCGATTTGAGCATCAAACAGGGCGATATCGTGTTCATCGTCGGCGAAAACGGCTGTGGCAAGACCACGTTGATCAAGCTGCTGCTGGGTCTGTACACGCCGCAACAGGGCGAAATCCGCCTCAATGGGCAGACCGTCACCCCGGAAAACCTGGATGACTACCGCCAGTTATTCACTACGATCTTTGCCGATTACTACCTGTTTGATGAGCCGTTGCAGGGGCAGGCCGCGCTGCCGCAAGACGCCGGCAAATACCTGGAGCGGCTGGACATCGCGCACAAGGTCAGCATAAAGGACGGTGCCTTCACCACCACCGACCTGTCGACCGGTCAGCGCAAGCGTCTGGCACTGATCAACGCGTGGCTGGACGAGCGTCAGGTGCTGGTCTTCGACGAGTGGGCTGCCGATCAGGACCCGGCGTTCCGGCGCGTGTTCTACACCGAACTGCTGCCGGAGCTGAAGCAGCAAGGCAAGACCATCATCGTCATCTCCCATGACGACCGCTATTTCTACATCGCCGACCAACTGGTGCGCATGCAGACCGGGCAGATTCAGGTCGAGCAGGTGCAGAACGACACTTACGAAAAAACCATTCCGGCCTGATTCATCCACGCCTCGAAAGCCCCGCCCGGCCAGTCCGCGAGCGGGGCTTTTTGTTACCCGGCGAAGCCATACCGGCCCCAGCCAGATAGCCAAGCGCCATCTTTTTTCCGGAATTGTGAAAAATTCATTAAATAAACGTTATTCGCTTTCGTTCTCATTAACAGCGAATTGCGTGCACAGCCATCTCCCACGCAGCGCCTTATAAAAAAGTTGCTCACGCCTGCCCCGTCGACGGCTGAACCCGACTGCGCAGACCTGAACAACGCTCTCAATCTCCTTGCCGATACCCACTGGAAAGAGCCAATTCATGCACAACCCGTCACGACTTACCCCGCTCAGCAAAGCGTTGATGCTCAGTCAGATGTTCCGCTCCCGGCCATCCATGGCGGCCATGGGCCTTGCGCTCTGTATGCCGGTGGCCAGCCAGGCACAGGAAACCGCCGCAGACGGTTCGACCACCACGGGCACGGTCGACCTGGCCCCGACCGCGATCGACTCGCAGTACCTGGGCACCGCCACTGACGGCACTGGCTCTTACACCACCGGCGCGGTAAGTATCGGCAAGGGCGCGCCACAGTCGCTGCGTGAAACACCGCAGTCTGTAAGCGTGGTGACTCGGCAAGTCATGGATGACAACAACCTCAACAGCCTGAGCAAGGTTCTGGAAGACACTCCGGGGATCACCTTCCAGTACCGTAACTTCGGCGGTCACGTGTATACCTCGCGCGGCTTCTCGCTGCTGGCGGAGAGCTTTCTGGTCGACGGCATTGGCGGCCAGGGCTATCAGATCACCGGCTGGATGCAGCCGGACATGGCCATCTATGACCGTGTGGAAGTATTGCGCGGCGCGTCTGGCCTGCTGGTAGGTGCCGGTCAGCCCGGTGGCGCGGTCAATCTGGTGCGCAAACGCCCGACCGCCGACAACAAATTTTCGATCACCACTCGCGCAGGTTCGTGGGATCAGTACCGCGTCGATCTGGATGGCAGCGGCAAGCTCAACGATTCGGGTACGCTGCGCGGGCGCATGGTCGCGGCTTACGATGACAGCGGTTCGTACCTGGATGGGCGCGACAGCCGCACCCCGCTGCTGTACGGCATCGTCGAAGCCGACCTGAGCGATGACACCACGCTGACCATGAGCCTGCGTCGCCAGGAACAGGTCATCAATGGCTACTCGATCTACGGCCTGCCGCGCTACAGCAACGGCCAGTCGCTGAACCTGTCGCGCTCGACCAATCTGGCGCAGAAGTGGAACCGTCTTGAAAGCGACATGACCGAGGTCTTTACCGAAGTCGCGCATCGCTTCAATGAGGACTGGACCAGCCGCACGTCGCTTACTTACTCGCAGGGCGGTTTTGATCAGAACATTGCCTACGCACGAGGCGCAGTAAACCCAACGACGCTGGCGGGCTCCAATTTTCAGGGCACACTGTTTCGCAAGGACGAGGTCGACAGCGTCGGTCTGAACAGTCAACTTGAAGGTAACTTCAACGCGTTCGGCCTTGAGCATCAGGTAACCCTGGGGGCTGACTGGTCAAAGCAGGACGCCAACACGCATCAGGCGACCGTGACGAGACGCACCGCAGTCAACGTCTTTGATGTCGACCAGAGCGCTTTCGCCAAACCGGTCCGTCCGGCCTGGACCACCGACATCGACACCACCGAAGAACGCGCAGGCCTGTACGCCAACACGCGTATTCACCTGAGCGAGCCGTTGAGCGTGGTTCTGGGCAGCCGCCTGAGCTGGTATGACTACAAGTACGACGTCAAAACCGGCGCAGCCAACAGTTACGAATCCAAGCAGACTCAGGAATTCACCCCGTTCGCCGGCCTGATCTACGACATCAACGACAACTGGTCGTGGTACGCCAGCTATGCCGACATCTTCACGCCACAAGCCAACTACGTAACCGCAGGCGGCTCGCCGCTGGACCCGGCCATCGGTCCCAACTACGAAACTGGCTTCAAGGGTGAACTGTTCGACAAGCGCATGAACCTGTCGATGGCGCTGTTCTACATCAAACAGAAAGATGTCGCCGCGCTGGACGTGAACACTACTCAGACCTGCCCGACCAGCTCCGACGGCTCCTGCTACCTGCAGGACGGCATCAGCCGCAGCAAGGGTGTCGACGTCGAAGCCAGCGGTGAAGTGTTGCCAGGCCTGCAAGTGTTCGGCGGCTATACCTTCAACATGCTGCGTAACAATGGCGATGCAGATGTAGCCTACGAAACACCGAAACACATGCTGCGCCTCAACACCAGCTACAACCTGCCGGGCGCATGGAACCGCCTGACCCTGGGCACCGGCGTGTCGGCAGATTCGGGCTATGAAGTGCCGTCCAACAAACAGCTGGGCGTTTCTGGCAAGGCCATCTGGGATGCGCGAGCCTCTTGGAAACTGGACGAGAACTGGAAGGTGTCGCTCAACGCCGAAAACCTCTTCGACCGCAAGTACTACAGCACCTCGATCGCCACCGACCGCTCCAACGTCTACGGCGAACCGCGCAGCTATGTCCTGACCTTGCGGGGGGATTTCTGATCTGAGTCCAGGCTTTTGATTCTGGCCGAAGGCCGTGGGAGCGAGCCGGGCGACGCTTCGTTTGTTCGCGAAGAAGTCAGTATGTTCTCCGAAAATGCATTGTCTGAACGACCGTCTTCGCGAACAAGTTCGCTCCCACAGGGATTTGCATTTATCCTGCACCCTCGATTTCAATGAGCCATCCTTCCCATGCCAACACCCTTCAGCCGTCTGCGCACAGGCCGCGTGAAAACGCTTGGCTTGCGTCTGGGCGGGCTGGTGCTGGCATTGGCTTTTCAGGGCGAGGCACTGGCTGAAGAGTTCGACTTCGATATCCCCGCACAACCCTTGAACAGCGCCCTTAAAGAGCTGGGGCGCCAGGGCGACCTGCAAATTCTTTACAACCCCGATGATGTGAACGGCAAGTTCAGCAGCCCGGTGCACGGCAGGTTGACGCCTGAACAGGCGGTCGCGGATCTGCTGAAACAGGCTGGTGTAACGCACAACCTCGAGGCCGACACCCTGACCCTCGGCAGCGCGGCGTCAGCGCAACCCATGAACCTTGGGCCAGTGGCGATCAAGGGCGACCCGTTCGGTATCACCACCGAGGGCAGCGGCTCGTATGCGGCGACCGGCGTGAGCATCAACAAGGCATCACAATCGCTGCGCGAAACCCCGCAATCGGTCACGGTCATGACCCGTCAGTTGATGAACGACAAAAACCTCAACGGCCTCGACGAGGTGATGGCGCAGACGCCTGGCATCACCTTTTCGCAACGCAACTTTGGCTCTCATGTGTTCAGCTCGCGGGGCTTCGCGCTGGAAGACGAGAGCTACACCATCAATGGCGTTGCCGGTCAGGGTTACAGCGTGACCGGCTGGATGACCCCGGACACGGAGATCTACGACCGCGTTGAAGTGCTGCGCGGTGCTGCCGGGCTGTTGATCGGCGCGGGCAACCCCGGTGGCGCGGTCAATCTGGTGCGCAAGCGGCCGACCGCCTTACCGCAGTTCTCGATCACCACCCGCGCCGGCAGTTGGGACCAGTACCGGGTCGATCTGGATGGCAGCAGCAAGCTCAACGACTCGGGCAGCGTGCGCGGGCGTTTTGTCACGTCTTACGAAGACCGTGGATACTACATCGACGGCCTGAAAAAGACTGCGCCGCTGTTGTACGGCATTCTGGAAACCGACCTGAGCGAAGACACCACGCTCACGCTGGGCCTGCGCCATCAAAGCGCGGATACCCACGGCTATTCGATTTTCGGCCTGCCCCGCTACAGCAACGGCAAAGCGATTGATCTGCCGCGTTCCACCTCCTTGGCCCAGGACTGGAACCGTCATCAGACCCGCACCGACGAGGTGTTCAGCGAACTGGAAACCCGCTTTGACGAGAACTGGAGCGGCACACTGTCTGCCACTCACTCCGATGGGGCTTTCGATCAGAAAGTCGCGTACGCACAAGGCGCCATAGACCCTGCGACCCAGAGCGGTTCACGACTGGTCAGAACCCTGTTTCGCTCGGACACGCTGCAAAGCGACGGTTTCGACAGCCATCTGGACGGTCGTTTCGACGCCTTTGGCCTGACCCACCAGTTGACCATCGGCGGCAACTGGTCTGAGCAAAAACGTGATTCGCGCTATGCCACCGTCAACAGCAATCGGCCGCTGGACATCTTCAATCCCGATCACGACGCGATTGCTGAACCTGCTCGTCCAGCCTGGCGCAGCACCGACTACAGCGACAAGCGTTATGGCGTTTACAGCAACCTGCGCCTGAGCCTGACCGAGTCGTTGAGCCTGGTCATGGGCGGCCGGGTCAGCTGGTATGACTATCAGAGCCAGTCCGCAGGCGTGACTACTCGCGCTCAGGAGGAAAACCAGGTCACGCCGTTCGTTGGCGTGATCTACGATCTGAACCGAGACTGGTCGTGGTACGCCAGCTACACCGATATCTTCCTGCCGCAGAGCGGTTATCGAACGGCATCCGGCGCATTTCTTGACCCGGCCATCGGTGCCAGCCATGAAACCGGCATCAAGGGCGAGTTGTTCGACAAGCGCCTGAACGTGTCTTTCGCGCTGTTCTATGTGAAACAGAAAGACGTGGCGGTCGAGGACGATGCCAATGCGGGCCAGTGCCTGAGCAACGACGCTTACGGCACCTGCTATGTGAATGGCGACATCCGGCGCAGCAAGGGTATCGACATGGAGATCAGCGGTGAGCCGTTACCGGGCTTGCAGACCCTCGCCGGTTACACCTTCAACCTCACGCGCGGCAGCGACGGGAAATCGATTTCAGCAGAAACACCCCGGCACATGCTGCGCTTGTCCAGCAGCTACAACCTGCCCGGCACCTGGCGTCGACTGACCGTCGGCGGCGGTGTGTCGGCGCAAAGCGGCTACTCGGAGCACGAGTCGACCCAGCCCATCGACAACCCTGGCCGCGCCATCTGGGACGCACGCGCCTCATGGAAGATCGACGAACACTGGTCGGTGGCCCTCAACGGCAACAACCTGCTGGATCGCAAATACTACAAGGCAACCGGCGACATCGACCGCGGCAACTACTACGGCGACCCGCGCAACTACGTCCTGACGTTGCGCGGCGATTTTTAGAAGCCCGCGCTCGCGTCTTACAATCAAGATCGGACGCAGAGCGTCCAGAACTGCATGCGACGCGGAGCGCCGCACGATAGCTGGGATTATCGTTCCGCACGCTCCGCGTGGGAATGCCGTTCGTGACGCTCTGCGTCACACAAGCCGCTCGGCAAGCCCGTGCAGAAACGCCTCGGCAAGCACCACGTTGTCATGCCGCTGATCAACCGTTGTCGAGCTGCGCAGCCCGTTGACCGAGCACTGTTCAAGCAGCACCGCTTCAGCCCGGGCAATCTGTCCTGGCGCACGGCTCTGCCCGGCCCACCAGCAATCGGCCTGTACGTTAAGCGTTTTCAGGGTAAATGCCTGGCTCAGTTGTGCGTTGGCTTCCAGTAGTTTGTAACCGGTTTCGATCTCGTCCTGCACGGCGATGTCCTGGAATATGCTGCGCAGGTTGTCGGCGTTCATGCCGGCCTCCAGCGCGACATGGTCGACCACCCAGTCAATCACCTCACCCTCGCTGGACAGCGACTGCCGGGCGGTTTCGATAAGCCCCACAATCGACGCTTCCTGCAAGCCCGGCACAAACGCCTGCAAGCTTTTGATCAGGCTGCGGTAGTAGTTTTCGCCCTGTTTTTGCGTGGTGACTTCCGGCGCTTCTTCGACCCACTCCATCCCCACCGAGGCAGGCAACTGGGTGTCCACCAGCCCGAGAAAGCTCACCGTGTCGCCCTCACGCTCAAGTACATGCGCCACCTCGATGGCCAACGCACCGCCCATCGACCAGCCCAGCAGGTTGTAAGGCCCGTGCGATTGAGTCATACGGATTTGCTCGACGTAGTAATCGACCATTTCCTGCCACGACGTATCAAACCAGCCCGGCACCACGTAAGCCTTGTTGACCAGCCCGTAAACCGGTCGGCTGTCGCTCAATTGGCCAGCCAGCGGGTAATACGAGTAGGTGCCGCCACCGCCCGGTGGCAGGCAGAACAACGGCGCATTGTCCGATCGATTGGCGTTCATGACGATGACCGCCGATTTGACCTTAGCCTCATTGGTACGCATGAAATCGGCCAGCTCACCGAGGGTCTGCATCAACAGGAAATCATGCAGTTTGATGGAGACATCAAACGTCTCGCGAATCCTGCCTGCCAGCGAAACCGCCAGCAGCGAGTGGCCGCCCAGGGCGAAGAAGTTGTTGTTGAGCCCTACCCGTTCGACTTGCAGCACCTGCTCCCACAACGCGGCAAGACGTTGCTCGAATTCCGTACGTGGCGCGACGTGGCCTTGCTGTGAACGAGCCACGTCCGGTTTGGGCAGTGCCCGGCGATCCAGCTTACCGTTGGCGGTCAGCGGCATCACATCAATGAAGACAAAGTATGTCGGCACCATGTGATCCGGCACGTGAGCCTTAAGGTGCGTTTTCAGGGTTTCGCGCAGAGCGTCCGAGTCCTGAGCAGCATCAGTGCGCACCAGATACGCCACCAACTGCTTGCCGGAAGGCCCGTCAATATCGATTACATTGGCTTCTCGCACACCGGCATGCTCATGCAGACGCGCTTCGATCTCGCCCAGCTCGATACGCAGCCCGCGAATTTTCACTTGATGGTCGATACGCCCGGCGTATTCGATAACGCCTTCGTCACGATAACGCGCCAGATCCCCGGTGCGGTAAAGACGCCCGCCCTGCTCGTCGAACGGGTCCGGCACAAAGCGTTCAGCCGTCAGCGCTGCACGGTTGTGATAACCCCGCGCCAGACCAACGCCACCCAGATACAGCTCTGCCGCAACGCCTTGCGCGGCAGGCAGCAAGCCGTCATCCAGAATGTGGGTTTTCAGGTTATCGATGGGTCGACCAATCGGCACGCTGAGCACGTCGTCCGGGGTGCAGGTCCAATGAGTGACGTCGATAGCCGCTTCGGTCGGGCCGTACAGGTTGAACAAACCCGCCTGCGGCAGACGCTTGAGCACCTGACCGGCCAGTTCGGCAGGCAGTGCTTCGCCGCTGCACACCACACGACGCAGGCTGTTACAGTTTTCCACCTGAGGATGGGTGAGAAACGCCTGGAGCATCGACGGGACAAAGTGCAGTGTCGTGACCTCATGTTCGCGGATGGTCTGCACCAGCCGCTCAGGGTCGCGATGATCGCCCGGCAACGCCACGGCCAAACGTGCTCCGGTCAGCAGCGGCCAGAAGAATTCCCACACCGACACGTCGAAGCTGAACGGGGTTTTCTGCAACACCGTATCGCTGCCATCCAGCGCGTAAGCCGTCTGCATCCAGTGCAAGCGGTTGACCAGGGCGCGATGGCTGTTGCCCGCGCCTTTTGGCTTGCCGGTCGAACCCGAGGTGTAAATCACATACGCCAGATTCAGCGGATGGCTGAGGTTTTCCGGGTTGGCAGTGCTGTATCCGGCCAGCCAGTCGCCGTCCTGATCCAGGCACAGACTTTGTACCTGAGCAGGAACCGGCAGACTTTCCAGCAACAAAGTCTGGGTCAGCAGCAAACCGATGCCGCTGTCCTGCATCATGTACGCCAAACGATCTTCAGGGTAATCCGGGTCCAGCGGCACGTAAGCGCCACCTGCCTTGATAATCGCCAGCAAACCGACCACCAGTTCCAGACTACGCTCGACACAAATCCCCACCAGCACGTCCGGACCGACACCCGCTTCACGCAAGCGGTGGGCAAGCTGGTTGGCGCGGGCGTTAAGTTGCGCATAGCTCAGTTGTTCAGCCGCAAAAATCAGTGCCGGAGCGTCCGGCGTGGCCTGTACCTGGGCTTCGATCAGGCTGTGCAGGCAGTGCTCATCAGGGAAATCGACAGCCGTGGCGTTCCAGTCGCGAACAATCTGCTGCTGCTCATGATCATCCAACAGCGCCAGCTCACCAATCGCCGCCTGCGGATCACGCACCAATGCCTGCAAAACCTGGCTCAGATGCGCCGACAACTGCGCCATGTGCTGCTCGCTGAAATGCTGGCGGGCATAGCTGAAGCGCATCGACAGGGTTTCGCCCAGATTGACCACCAGAGTCAGCGGGTAATGAGTCTGCTCCTGGGTGTGCAGGCCGCCGAACACCAGCCCCTGCGGCGCGGACTGTTGCAGCGCTTCGGAAACCGGGTAGTTTTCGAACACCAGAATGTTGTCGAACAGCGCCTCGCCAGCGCTGCGTGCCCAGCGTTGAATCTCGTACAACGGTGTGTGTTCATGCTCACGCAGGGCGATGTTCTTCGCCTGCACTTGCTGAACCCAGTCCGCCACCCGCTGTTCCGGGCGCGGGCTGGCGATTACCGGCAAGGTGTTGATGAACAGCCCCAGTTGCTCCTCGACGCCCGGCAGGTCAGCCGGACGCCCGGCCACGGTTGCGCCGAAGGTCACGCTGGACTGCCCCGTGTAGCGTTGCAGCACCAGCAGCCAGGCCGATTGCACCAGCGTGTTGAGGGTGACGCGCTGCTCGCGGGCAAACTCGCTCAACTGGCGGGTGCCATCGGCATCGATCAGTTGCAGGTAATCGCCATGCCCCTGCTCGCTCCCGGACGCTTTGAAGGCCTGAACCAGCCGGGTCGGCTCGTCCAGTTCGGCAAGCTGGCCGGTCCAGGAACGTTCACTGAGCGCAGCATCCTGGCGTTGCAGCCATTCGATATAGTCGCGATAACGACTGACTTGCCTCGGCAGCGTCTGGCCGCTGTAGCGTTGCAGCACCTCGCCCAGCAGGCGCGAGCTGCTCCAGCCATCCATGAGAATGTGATGGCTGGTGTAGATCAGTTGATGCGTCTGTTCGCCAGTGCGCAATACGGCCAGGCGCAGAAGTGGCCCCCGAGCCAGGTCGAAGCCCTGCTGGCGATCGGCATTCGCCCAATCGTCGATCCATTCGCCTGATTGCGCACGAGCATCCAGTTCGACAAACGGCATGCTGACATTGCGCAACACCACTTGCAGCGACTGCTCAAGATGGCTGACAAAGCCGCTGCGCAGTACTTCATGGGCATCCAGCGTGGCCTGCCAGGCGGCACGGAAACGCGGCACGTCCAGGCCACTGACCTCGACGCGCATCTGGTTAATGTAATTGCCCGCGTCCTGCTCGAACAGGGTGTGGAACAGCATGCCCTGCTGCATCGGTGCCAGCGGGTAGATGTCTTCGATCTGCGCCGCAGGGATTGGCAAACTGCTCAACTGCGACTGGCTCAGGCGTGCCAGTGGGAAGTCCGACGGAGTTACCCCAGCCACGCCGTCAGTGGTGCAATGCGCAATCAATTGTTGCAGTTCAACCGCGTATTCGTCGGCCAGCCGCTGCACGGTGTCGCGTTCAAATACCGCACCGCTGAAGGTCCAGCTCAGGCGCAATTCGCCGCCATACACCTGGCCATTGATGCTGACCGGCGCACTCAGCGGCGCATCGGCGCTCTGCGACGCGCCGCTGCTCTCGGCCGAGGGCGTGAACAACGCGCCTTGTGCGTCGAAGCTGCCGTCGAACTGCCCGAGGTAATTGAACACGATACTGCCCAGCGGCAACGCTTGCAGGGTCTGCCGCGCCGATTCACTGCCCAGATAACGCAGGGCGCCGTAACCAATGCCCTTGTCGGGCACTGCGCGCAGCTGTTCCTTGATGGTCATGAGCGAATCGGCCAACGTGGCCTGCGGCGTGAGCCGGACCGGATACAGGTTGCTGAACCAGCCGACCGTACGGGTGATGTCCAGTGTGTCGAAGAGGTCTTCGCGGCCATGCCCTTCCAGACGAATCAGGGCATGCGGTTGCGCGGTCCAGCGACTGACCACCCGCGCCAGCGCGGTCAGTAGCAGGTCGTTGATCTGCGTGCGATAAGCCGCCGGAGCGTCTTGCAACAGCTGCCGGGTCTGCTCGCCATTCAGTTGCGTGACCACCGACAGCGCGTGCTTCTGTTGCTGACCGCCGTGCGGGTGATCGCTGGGCAAGGCGTCGCTGACGTCCTGCAACTGCATCTGCCAATAATCCAGTTCCTGCGCCAGCACAGGGCTTTGCGCGTAGGCCTGCAAGTGCTCGGCCCAGCTTTGCAGCGAGCTGGTTTTCGTCGCCAGCGCCAATGGCTGGCCTGTTGCGATGGCGACATACGCCTGTTGCAGATCTTCCAGCAGCACCCGCCACGACACGCCATCCACCACCAGGTGATGGATCACCAGCAACAAACGCTGCTCGCCCTGCGGCAAGTCGACCAGCACCGCACGCAGCAACGGGCCGTTTTTCAGGTCCAGACTGCGTTGTGCTTCGTCGGCCAGTTCAGACAAGCGCTCGGCACTGTCCAGTTCGTGGGTCCACAGCAGGTCGCGAGTGTTCAGCGCGCCGAACGTGGCTTGCCATTGGCCGTTCTGTTGGGTGAAACCCAGACGCAGCGCGTCGTGCTGTTCGATCAGCGCGGTCAGTGCAGCTTGAAGGTGGATTGCATCCAGCGTTTGCAGGGGCTTGAGCATCAGCGCCTGATTCCAGTGCTGACGCTCGGGAATATCCTGTTCAAAGAAACGTGCCTGAATCGGCAGCAACGGCAGCGAGCCACTGACCTGTTCAGCCACCGCAGCAGGCTTTTTCTGGATCAGTTTTGCCACCGAGGCCAACTGGCCGATGGTCTGCTTTTCGAACAACTGCTTGGGGCTGAGCTTGATGCCCTGGCGCTTGGCGCGAGCGATGATCTGCAGACTGAGAATCGAGTCGCCGCCCAGTTCGAAAAAGTTGTCGGTGCTGCCGACCTGTTCCAGCTTCAGTACGTCCGCCCACACGGCGGCGAGCTTTTCCTCGATCTCGCCGACTGGCGCGGTGTAGCGCTGTTTGACCACGCCGGGTTTAGGCAAGGCGCGCTTGTCGAGCTTGCCGTTGGCCGTCACGGGCAGCCTGTCCAGCAGCATGATCTGCGCGGGCACCAGGTATTCGGGCAAGCGCGCAGCCAGTTGCTCGCGCAGGCCTTCGACATTCAGGCTCGCACCGGCCGCCGCAACGCAGTACGCCACCAGTTGCAGGCGTGTTTCGTCGCTTTCCAGCGGCTGCGCCAGCACCACGACTTCGGCGACGTTTTCCAGGGTTTGCAGTAACTGGCCGACTTCCCCCGGCTCGACCCGGTAACCGCGGATTTTCACCTGATCATCCGCGCGCCCCAGGTACTCCAGCACGCCGTCCACCCAGCGCGCGCGGTCACCCGCACGGTACAGGCGCTGACCATCGGCATGCGGGTCCGGCACGAAGCGTTCGGCGGTCATCGCCGCACGGCCCAGATAGCCCTGCGCCAAGCCTTGACCGCCCAGATACAGCTCGCCTGCCACACGCTCGGCAACCGGCTTGAGATAGGCGTCCAGCACCCGCGCTTTGCCATTGGCCAGTGGTTGACCGACCGGCACACTGCGGCAAGCGTCAACGCGCTCGGCGACTTCATGGGTGAGGATGCCGACCGTGGTTTCCGTCGGGCCGTAGTGGTTGACGATCCGGCAGCCCGGTTTGAGCGCGCGGATTTGCTCGATCAACGCCCAGGAACTGGCCTCGCCACCCAGAATCAGCAATTGGCCCGGCAGCACGTCGGCCGGGTTGGAGGCTTGCAGCAGCCCCTGCAAATGGCTGGGTACGATTTTCAGCACTTCAACCTGATGCTCAGCCATGTAACGGGCGAAGCCATCAGGGTCGAACGCCTGCTCATGAGACAGCAAATGCAGCGGCCGACCGGACGCCAGCGCACCGAACAGCAGCGTATGGCCCAGGTCTGCGGCGACCGTCGACACCATCGCCATGCTCGCCCCGTCATCCAGCGACAGGCGCTCAAGCACGCCCTGCACGTAGTTGGCCAGCGCGCCGTGGCTGATCACCACGCCCTTCGGCTGCCCGGTGGAGCCGGAGGTGTAGATGATGTACGCCGGTTGCCCGGCGATGACACGCACATTCAGCGCACTGCCATCCACCGCGGACCATAGCGCAGCATCGAAGGCCAGTACCGGGCACACACCCAGTTGCGCGGCCTTGTCGTCGCCGGACGCGTGAATCAGCAACGCCGCGCCGCTGTCACGAACCAGTTGCTGCAAACGCTCGGCAGGTTGTGCGCTGTCCAGCGGCAGGTAAACGGCACCGAGTTTGAGCACTGCCAGCAGGCTGACCACCCATTCCACAGAGCGGTCCAGGCACAGCGCAACGATCATGCCCGGCTTGATGTCCTGCGTATGCAGGTAGCGGGCGAACTGGTTACTGCGTTGTTCAAGTTCATCAAAGCTCAACACCTGCTGGCCAACGCGCAACGCGGTCTTACCACGTCCGATGCGCAGGCCCTGTTGCCACAGGCTGAGGAAGTCGTCGCAGGCAAAATCGGCGGTCTGTTCAGCAATCGGCAGCGACACCGTTTGCGGCTGATCGGCAAGTCGCTGGTCGGTGTCTGCGACCAGCGCTTGCAGTACAGCGCGCAGCGCCTCGGCCATGCGCTCGATGGTCGATGGCTCGAACAGGTCGGTGGCGTAAGTGAAATAACCGCGTATGCCGCCCGGCGTGTCGGTGAAGTCGAAGGCCAGATCAAAGCGCGCATCGCTGCTGCCAATCGGAAATTCATCGACGGTCAGGCCCGACACACGTTGCCCGCTGTCGTCGGCCGCCAGCACATGCTGATTGATCTTGAACTGGAACAACGGGTTGTGGCCCAGATTACGCTCGGGCGCCAGCGCATCCACCAGATGTTCAAAGGGCAGTTCCTGATGCGACTGGGCACCGGTCACGACCTGTTTCACCTGATCCAGCAACTGCGCAAAGCTCTGCTGTTCGTCCACCTGCACACGCAACACTTGAGTATTGATGAAGAAACCAATCAGGCCTTCCAGCTCGCTGCGGGTGCGCCCGGCATTGGGCGCGCCGATGCGAATGTCGGTCTGACCACTGAAGCGCGACAGCACCAACGACAGCGCCGCCAGAGTCAGCATGAACAAGGTCTGGCCGCTATTGCGCGCAAGGCTTTTTAGTTGCGCGGACAATTGTTCCGGCACATCGACGCGCACAGTCGCGCCACGCTGGCTCGGTTGCAGCGGACGCGGATGATCCAGCGGCAGGCTCAATAGCGGATGCTCTGTGCCCAACTGCTGTTTCCAGTAGTTCAACTGCCGCTCACCCTCCCCGGCTTCCAGCCACGCGCGCTGCCAGATCGCGTAGTCGGCGTATTGAACCGCCAACGCAGGCAATTGCGCTGTCTGCCCGGAGAGCTGTGCCTGATACAACTGCACAAACTCACGAATCAGCACTTCGCCGGACCAGCCATCGGAAACGATGTGATGCATGCACACGGTCAGGACGTGCTCGGTTTCAGCCAATTGAAACAGCCTGACCCGCAGTAATGTACCGCTGAGCAAATCGAAGGGCTTTTGCAGCTCGGCGCGCACCTGGTTTTCGATGTCGGCTGGCGCAACCGAGGCAAACTCAAGGGCAACGGTCGCCTGCTGAAGAATCTCCTGATAGAACGCGCCGTCCTCGGAAACAAACCGGGTGCGCAGGGTTTCGTGGCGCTGCACCAGCCTGTCCAGCGCTGCGCTCAATGCCTGGCGGTCCAGCCGGCCATTCAGACGCACTGCCATAGGCACGTTGTACGCGGCGTTGCCCGGTTCCATCTGCCAGAGAAACAGCATGCGCTGCTGGGCGTAGGACAGCGGGATACGCGCTACATCATGCCGGGTTACAGCGATGGGCAGCAGTTTGAAGCTCTGCCCGGTCTCTTGCATCTTGTTCAGAATCTGGCGGCGCTGTTCGACGGGCAAACCAACGAAACGCTGGGCGATACGCTCTGCTGCAGACTTGTCCATGTCAGATACCCGCCATTTCATTCATCATTTTTTCAATATCGGACAAGCCGTCCTCGGTCAGCGACAAACCGCTGCTCGCGAAAGCCTGAATAAATTCGTTCAATTGCGGTTTCTCGAAAATCAGGCGCAGCGGGATGTCGATCCCCAGGCCCGTGTGAATTCTGGAAATCAGTTGTGTGGCCAGCAGCGAATGGCCGCCCAGTTCGAAGAAATCGTCGCTCAACCCGACGCGCTCGACTTTCAGCACGTCGGCCCAGATCGCAGCCATTTGCTGCTCCTGTTCAGTCGACGGCGCGACGTACTGGCGCTGCAACTGGCTGGCGTCCGGTGCCGGCAGGGCTTTGCGATCCAGCTTGCCGTTGGCGCTCAGCGGCATGCTTGCCAGCCAGACGAAGTGGGTCGGCACCATGTAATCGGGCAGTGTTTCCTTGAGATACGCCTTGAGTGCATCCCGCAGGTGATCGCCACTGTGCTCAGCCACCAGATAGGCTGCCAGCTGCTTGCCGGATGAGCCGTCAACGTCGACAACTACAGCTTCCTGAACGTTTTCGTGTTCCAGCAGGCTGGCTTCGATCTCGCCCAGTTCGATACGCAGGCCGCGAATCTTCACCTGATGGTCGATACGACCGGCGTATTCGATAACGCCTTCATCGCGATAACGCGCCAGATCCCCGGTGCGGTAAAGACGCCCGCCCTGCTCGTCGAACGGGTCCGGCACAAAGCGTTCAGCCGTCAGCGCCGCGCGGTTGTGATAACCCCGCGCCAGACCGATACCGCCGATGTACAGCTCTGCCGCAACGCCCTGCGCGGCAGGCAGCAATCCGTCGTCGAGGATATGGGTTTTCAGGTTATCGATAGGTCGACCAATCGGCACGCTGAGCACGTCGTCCGGGGTGCAAGTCCAATGCGTCACGTCGATAGCCGCTTCGGTCGGGCCATACAGGTTGTACAAGCCCACTTGCGGCAGACGCTTGAGCACCTGACCGGCCAGTTCGGCAGGCAGTGCTTCGCCGCTGCATACCACACGACGCAAGCTGTTACAGCTTTCCACCTGAGGATGGGTGAGAAACGCCTGGAGCATCGACGGGACAAAGTGCAGCGTCGTGACCTGATGTTCGCGGATGGTCTGCACCAGCCGCTCCGGATCGCGATGATCGCCCGGCAACGCCACGGCCAAACGTGCGCCGGTCAGCAGCGGCCAGAAGAATTCCCACACCGACACGTCGAAGCTGAACGGGGTTTTCTGCAATATCGTATCGCTGCCATCCAGCGCGTAAGCCTTCTGCATCCAGTGCAAACGGTTGACCAGGGCGCGATGGCTGTTGCCCGCGCCCTTGGGCTTGCCGGTTGAGCCGGAGGTGTAAATCACATACGCAAGATTCAGCGGATGGCTGAGGTTTTCCGGGTTGGCAGTGCTGTAACCGGCCAGCCAATCGCCCTCCTGATCCAGACAAAGGCTCTGTACTTGAACCGGCAGGCGCTGTAGCAGCGCACTCTGGGTCAACAGCAAACCGACACCGCTGTCCTGCATCATGTAAGCCAGACGGTCCTCGGGGTAATCCGGGTCCAACGGCACGTAAGCGCCACCGGCCTTGATGATCGCCAGCAGACCAATGACCATATCCACGCTGCGCTCGACACAAATCCCCACCAGCACGTCCGGACCGACACCCGCTTCACGCAAGCGGTGGGCAAGCTGGTTGGCGCGGGCGTTAAGTTGCGCATAGCTCAGTTGTTCAGCCGCAAAAATCAGCGCCGGAGCGTCTGGCGTGGCCAGCACCTGCGCCTCGATCAGGCTGTGTAGACAGTGCTCGCCAGGGAAATCGGCAGCTGTGGCGTTCCAGTCGCGAACAATCTGCTGCTGTTCGGCAGCGTCAAGCATTGGCACTTCAGCGATGCGCTGACCCGCATTGGCGCAAATGGCCTGCAACAGCGCGAGCCAGTGCCCGGCCATGCGCTCGATGGTGCTGCGCTCGAACAGCGCGGTGGCATAGGTCAGGCCCGCACTCAAACCGCCATCGTGTTCGGCGGTGTTGAGGGTCAGGTCGAACTGCGCCGGATAGCTCTCGGAAGTCAGCGCTTCGACCTGCAAACCGGGCAGTGCGCGCACCTCGGCGCTGGCCTGGCTCTGGTGGTTGAACATCACCTGGAACAGCGGGCTGTGGCTGAGGCTGCGTTGAGGTTGCAAGGCCTCGACCAGCTGTTCGAACGGCAGTTCCTGATGCGCTTGAGCTTGCAGGGCCGCATGTTTGACCTGCTGCAGCAGCTCGCTGAACGTGGTGTGCAGGTCGAATTCGGCGCGCAGCACCTGGGTGTTGACGAAGAAACCGATCAGGCCTTCGGTTTCCGCGCGGGTGCGGTTGGCAATCGGCACGCCGACACGAATGTCCGGCTGGCCGCTGTGGCGATGCAGCAAGGTCTGGAACGATGCCAGCAACAGCATGAACAGTGTGACGCCCTGTTGCCGCGCGACCTGTTTCAAGTCGTCGATCAACGCTGGCGCCAGCTCGACCGCCAGCCGCGCACCGGCGTGGCTTTGCACGACAGGGCGCGGATGATCGGCGGGCAATTCCAGAATCGGCTGCTGTTCGCCCAGTTGCTGCTTCCAGTAATCCAGCTGCCGCGCCTGTTCTCCGGCGTCCATCCAGTTGCGCTGCCACAGCGCGTAGTCGGCGTATTGCATGTCCAGCGCGGTCAACACCACCTCACGGCCCTGGCTGTAGCCTTCGTACAGGCGCACCAGTTCATCGACCATGATCGGCATCGACCAGCCATCGGAAACGATGTGGTGCTGGGTCAGAATCAGCACATGTTCGTCAGCAGCAAGGTTCAGCAAGCGAACGCGCAGCAGCGGGCCCTTTTCCAGATCGAACGGGCGCTGCATTTCCTGCTGCACGCAGGCTTCAAGGGTTTGACCGGCAGGCACGGACTCGACCATCAGGGTCAAGGCAAGCGGCGCATGGATGATCTGCACAGCCTGTTCGCCCTGCTGGCGGAAGGTAGTGCGCAGGGTTTCGTGGCGGGCAATCAATGCGCTGAAACTGTGCTCCAGCGCGGCAATGTCCAGCGAGCCGCTCAGACGCAGGGCCGCAGGAATGGTGTAAGCAGTGCTTTCTGGATCAAGCTGCCAGAGAAACCACTGGCGCTGCTGCGCGTAAGACAAGCCCAGCGGCTGGCTGCGGTCGGCCTTGATAAAGCGTGGCGCAGCATTGCCCTGCCCGTTGCCCGCCGCCTGGGCGAAGGCTGCCAGATCACGCGCTTCGAACAGGTCGCGCAACGACAGTTCGACGTCCAGTTGCTGACGGATGCGCGAGATCACCTGAGTGGCGAGCAACGAATGCCCGCCCAGTTCAAAAAAGTTGTCGCTACGCCCGACCTGCTCAACTTTCAGCACATCAGCCCAGATCGCCGCCAGTTGTTGTTCCAGATCGCCTTGCGGGGCGATGTAGGTCGCCTGCAACTGGCTGGCATCCGGCGCGGGCAGCGCCTTGCGGTCCAGCTTGCCGTTGGCGGTCAGCGGCATCTCGTCGAGGACGATAAAATGCGTCGGCACCATGTAATCCGGCAGATGCGCACGGAGCTCGGTCTTCAGGGTTTCGCGCAGGCTTTGCTGATCCTGATCAGGCTCGGCTGGGACTAGATACGCGGCCAATTGCCCGTCCACGGCCAGCACGATCACTTCGCGCACGGTCGGGTGCGCTTGCAGCCGCGCTTCGATTTCACCCAGTTCAATGCGGAAACCACGGATCTTCACCTGATGGTCGATACGCCCGGCGTATTCGATCACTCCGGCAGCGCGATAACGGGCCAGGTCGCCGGTGCGGTACAGGCGACCGCCGTCGCTGGAGAACGGGTCCGGCACGAAGCGTTCGGCAGTCAGCGCCGCACGGTTGTGATAACCCCGCGCCAGACCCGCATGGCCAATGTGCAGTTCGCCGCTGCAGCCTTGGGCGACCGGATTGAAATCAGCGTCCAGCACGTACCACGACAAATCCGGGATCGCCTCGCCAATCGGGCTGGCCGGGTTTTGCGTGTCGGCCTCGGTGATTGGTCGGTAAGTGACATGCACGGTGGTTTCGGTAATGCCGTACATGTTGATCAACTGCGCTGCCTGATCGCCGAAACGGTCGAACCACGGCTTCAGGCTGGCCACGTCCAGCGCTTCGCCGCCGAAGATGACTTTTTCCAGCGACATCGGCACGGGCGAATCACACGCCACACGCATCAACTGCTTGAACGCCGACGGCGTCTGGTTAAGCACTGTGACGCGCTGTTCCACCAGCAGCGCATGGAAGTCTTCCGGCGAACGGGTCACCTCGCGCGGCACGATAACCAGTCGGCCGCCATGCAGCAGCGCGCCGAAAATCTCCCACACCGAGAAGTCGAAGGCGAAGGAATGGAATAGCGTCCACACGTCCTTTTCGTTGAAAGCAAACCACTCGTCCGTGGCAGCAAACAGGCGCATCAGGTTGTGATGGGCGAGCAAGGTGCCTTTCGGCTTGCCGGTCGAGCCGGAGGTGTAGATCACGTAGGCCAGATTGTCCGGCGAGGTCTGGTTGACCGGGGTTTCCGTGCTGTAACCGTCCAGCGCATCCGCCAGATCCAGTGTCTGAACATGTGCAGGAATCGGCAGGTGCCCAAGCAAATGCGCCTGGGTCAGCAACAATTCGATACCGCTGTCGTGCATCAGAAAGCTCAGGCGATCCTGCGGGTAATCCGGGTCCAGTGGCACGTATGCGCCACCGGCCTTGAGGATCGCCAGCATCCCTACAATCATGTCCAGACTGCGTTCAGCGGCCAGCCCCACGCGAACATCCGGGCCAACGCCCTGCTCGCGCAGTTTATGGGCCACCTGGTTGGCGCGGCAGTTGAGCTGTTGATAGCTCAGTTGCTCGCCAGCAAAAGTCAGGGCAATGGCCAACGGCGTGCGCTCGGTCTGGGTTTCGATACGTTGATGGGCGCAATATTCACTTGGATAAACCGCAAGGTTAGGGTTCCAGTCGCGCAAGGCGTCTTGCCGTTCTTCGACGCTTAACAGCGGCAGATCAGCGATACGCTGGTTGGCGTCGCGGCACATGCCATTCAGCAGGTTGCACCAATGCCCGGCCATGCGCTCGATGGTTGCGGCGTCGAACAGGTCGGTGGCGTAGGTCAACGAAGCGGCTAGGCCGTTCGGGCGTTCGCAGGTGTCCAGGGCCAGGTCGAACTGCGCCGTGTGTTTGTCGGACACCTGATATTCCAGGCGCAGACCGGCCAGTTCGCGGGCCTCGTTGTGGCCTTCGCTCTGGTGGTTGTAGGCCACCTGAAACAGTGGGCTGCGGCTCAAGTCGCGCTGCGGTTGTAAGGCTTCGACCAGTTGTTCGAACGGCAGGTCTTGATGGGCTTGGGCCTCGACAGCAGTCTGCTTGATCTGTTGCAGCAACCCGGCCACGGTGGTTTGCGTGTCGAAGTCGGCCTTGAGCACCTGGGTGTTGACGAAGAAACCGATCAGCCCCTGGGTTTCGCTGCGGGTGCGGTTGGCGACGGGCACGCCGACGCGTATATCGGCCTGACCGCTGTAGCGGTGCAACAAGGTCTGTAACGACGCCAGCAACAGCATGAACAGGGTGATGCCCTGCTGCCGCGCCAGAGTCTTGAGGTCGTTCAGCAGCGCGGCATCCAGCTCGACATTCAATCGCGCTCCTTCGTAGCTGCGCAGCGCCGGGCGCGGTCGATCGGTGGGCAGTTCCAGAATCGGCTGTTGCTCGCCCAGCTGTTGCTTCCAGTACGCAAGCTGGCGTTCCTGCTCGCCCATTTCCAGCCAGTTGCGCTGCCAGAGGGCATAGTCGGCGTACTGAATCGGCAACGGCGTCAATTCGGCCTTGCGGCCCAGCGTGGCGGCCTGATAGCACTGCATCAGCTCGTCGACCATGATCGGCATCGACCAGCCATCGGAGACGATGTGGTGCTGGGTCAGCACCAGTACGTGCTCCTGCTCGCTCAGTTTGAGCAGCCTGACCCGCAACAGCGGCCCGTGTTGCAGATCGAAGGGCTGTTGCACTTCCTGATCGACATAACGCTCGACCGTTTCGCCAGCCGCCAGTTGATCAACTTCGAGCGCAAACGACGACGCCGGATGCACCACCTGCAACGCCTCGTCGCCCTGCTGTTCAAACGTGGTGCGCAGGGTTTCGTGACGCTCGATCAGGTGTTCGACGCTACGCCGTAATGCCTCGACATCCAGCGCGCCATGCAGGCGCAGCGCCAGCGGAATGTTGTAGGCCGCGCTGTGCGGTTCCAGTTGCCAGATGATCCATTGCCGCTGCTGCGCATAGGAGAGCGCAGACGGGGCCTGCGTCTCCCTTACAGCGATCGGCGTGACCCCGTAGAGATTCACCCCCTGGCGCTTGAGCAGGACCGCCAGCGCCTTGCGTTCACGGGCGGACAGCGATTTAACGGAGTCAAGCAACTGTTGCACTGGGGTCTCTCCTGCTAAGCAATCAAATTATCAATTTCCTCCGCTGATAAACGTTTGAGTGCCTCCAGTGATTTAGTCAATTCGTCCAGCGCATGGTCACTTTCGCCATTTTTTTCGTGCAGAGTGGCGCAGAAGTCCGCCAGCACCGGCTGTTCGAACAGGTCCTTGAGGCCGACCTCGCGCTGCAACTGCTCACGCACTCGCACCAGTATCTGTACCGCCAGCAGCGAGTGGCCGCCGAGTTCGAAGAAGTTGTCGCTACGCCCGACCTGCTCGACCTTCAGCACATCGGCCCAGATCGCCGCCAGTTGCTGCTCAAGCTCGCCTTGCGGAGCGATATAGGCCGCTTGCAACCGGCTGGCATCCGGCGCGGGCAGCGCCTTGCGGTCCAGCTTGCCGTTGGCGGTCAGCGGCATCTTGTCGAGGACGATGAAATGCGTCGGCACCATGTAATCCGGCAGATGCGACCGGAGTTCGGTCTTCAGGGTTTCGCGCAGGCTTTGCTGATCCTGATCAGGCTCGGCTGGGACTAGATACGCGGCCAATTGCCCGTCCACGGCCAGCACGATCACTTCGCGCACGGTCGGGTGCGCTTGCAGCCGCGCTTCGATTTCACCCAGTTCAATGCGGAAACCACGGATCTTCACCTGATGGTCGATACGCCCGGCGTATTCGATCACTCCGGCAGCGCGATAACGGGCCAGGTCGCCGGTGCGGTACAGGCGACCGCCGTCGCTGGAGAACGGGTCCGGCACGAAGCGTTCGGCAGTCAGCGCCGCACGGTTGTGATAACCCCGCGCCAGACCCGCATGGCCAATGTGCAGTTCGCCGCTGCAGCCTTGGGCGACCGGATTGAAATCAGCGTCCAGCACGTACCACGACAAATCCGGGATCGCCTCGCCAATCGGGCTGGCCGGGTTTTGCGTGTCGGCCTCGGTGATTGGTCGGTAAGTGACATGCACGGTGGTTTCGGTAATGCCGTACATGTTGATCAACTGCGCTGCCTGATCGCCGAAACGGTCGAACCACGGCTTCAGGCTGGCCACGTCCAGCGCTTCGCCGCCGAAGATGACTTTTTCCAGCGACATCGGCACGGGCGAATCACACGCCACACGCATCAACTGCTTGAACGCCGACGGCGTCTGGTTAAGCACTGTGACGCGCTGTTCCACCAGCAGCGCATGGAAGTCTTCCGGCGAACGGGTCACCTCGCGCGGCACGATAACCAGTCGGCCGCCATGCAGCAGCGCGCCGAAAATCTCCCACACCGAGAAGTCGAAGGCGAAGGAATGGAATAGCGTCCACACGTCTTTTTCGTTGAATGTGAACCAGTCATCCGTGGCAGCAAACAGGCGCATCAGATTGTGATGGGCGAGCAAGGTGCCTTTCGGCTTGCCGGTTGATCCCGAGGTGTAGATCACGTAGGCCAGGTTGTCCGGCGAGGTCTGGTTGACCGGGTTTTCCGTGCTGTAACCGTCCAGCGCATCCGCCAGATCCAGTTTCTGAACATGTGCAGGAATCGGTAACTGGCCAAGCAAATGTGCTTGAGTCAGCAACAGTTCGATGCCGCTGTCGTGCATCAGAAAGCTCAGGCGATCCTGCGGATAATCCGGGTCCAGCGGCACGTATGCACCACCGGCCTTGAGGATCGCCAGCATCCCTACGATCATGTCCAGACTGCGTTCAGCGGCCAGCCCCACGCGAACATCCGGGCCGACGCCCTGCTCGCGCAGTTTATGGGCCAGTTGGTTGGCGCGGCTGTTGAGCTGTTGATAGCTCAATTGCTCGCCAGCAAAAGTCATGGCGATGGCCAGCGGCGTGCGCTCGGCCTGGGTTTCAATGCGTTGATGGGCGCACTGCCCGGTCGGGTAATGCTGCACGCTTTGCGTCCAGGCAGTCGGCAGGGTCAGCTCGCCGAGACGTGCCGTTGCGGATGTACTGAGGCTTTGCAGCAAGTGATCGAAATGCGCCGCCAGTTGCAAAATGCCTTCTGCACTGAAGTGTTGCCGGTCGTAACTGAAACGTACCGACAGCACGTCGTTGGCCTCGACCACCAGTGTCAGCGGGTAATGCGCTTGCTCCTGATTGCGCAGGTCGCTGAACGTCAGACCGTCCGGCGCGCGCTGAAAGGCTTCAGACACCGGGTAGTTTTCGAATACCAGTATGTTGTCGAACAGCGCCTCGCCACTGTTACGTGCCCAGCGCTGGATGTCATACAGCGGCGTGTGCTCATGCTCGCGCAGGGCAATGTTCTTCGCCTGCACCTGCTGCACCCAGTCGCCGACGGTCTGTTCCGAACGCGGGCTGGCGATCACCGGCAAGGTGTTGATGAACAGGCCCAGTTGCTCCTCGACGCCCGGCAATTCAGCCGGACGCCCGGCCACCGTGGCACCAAAGGTCACGCTGGACTGACCGGTATAGCGTTGCAGCAGCAACAGCCAGGCCGATTGCACCAGCGTGTTGAGGGTGACGTGCTGCTCGCGGGCAAACTCGCTCAAGCGCCGGGTGCCGTCGGCGTCGATCAGCTGAATGTAATCGCCATAGCCCTGCTGATCGGTTGATGTTTTGAAGGCTTGCAGCAAGCGGGTCGGCTCATCCAGTTCAGCCAGCTCTGCGGTCCAGAAGCGCTCGCTGACATCGGCGTCCTGATCCTGTAGCCACTGGATGTAATCGCGATAACGTCCCGCCTGTTTCGGCGGCGTCTCACCGCTGTAGCGTTGCAGCACTTCGCCCAGCAGCCGCGAGCTGCTCCAGCCGTCCATCAGAATGTGGTGGCTGGTGTAGACCAGTTGCCACGCGTCGTCGCCAGTGCGCACTACCGCCAGGCGCAACAGCGGACCGTGCGCCAGATCAAAACCCTGCTGACGGTCGGCCTGCGCCCAGTCGTCGAGCCAGTTTTGCGGCTTGTCACGCGCATCCAGCTCGACAAAAGGCAGTGTGACCTGACGTTGCACGACTTGCAGCGACTGTTCGCTCTGGCTGACAAAGCAGCTGCGCAGCACTTCGTGGTTGTTGACCGCTGATTGCCATGCGTTATGGAAACGCGGCACATCCAGCCCGCTGATGCTCACGCGCATCTGGTTGATGTAGTTGCCCGCACCCTCATCGAACAGCGAGTGGAACAGCATGCCCTGCTGCATCGGCGACAGCGGGTAGATGTCTTCGATCTCGCCCGCAGCAATCGGCAAGCCGTCGAGTTGCGTTTGAGTGAGGCGCGCCAGCGGGAAGTCCGACGGCGTGACGCCCTGATGCCCGGCGGTGCAGTGGTCGATCAGCGTGGTCAGCGCCTGCTCGTAGCGGCGCGCCAGGGTATCGATGGTCGAGGCGTGGTACACCTCGCGGCTGAAGCTCCAGTCCAGTTGCAACTGGCCATCGAACACCTGACCGTTGAGGCTCAGCCAGTTGCCCAGCGGGCCGTCTTCGCACAGCGCAGTGCCAGTTTTGTCGGCACTTGGCACGAACAACGCGCCTTGTTGTTCGTTGAAGCTGCCGCCGAACTGGCCCAGGTAATTGAACGTGACCCGTGCCTGCGGCAAGGCGGCCAATTGTTGCTTAAACGACGGCTCGCCGAGATGACGTAATACGCCGTAACCAATACCTTTGCTGGGCACGGCACGCAGTTGTTCCTTGATGCCGCACAGGCTTGCACCCGGCGCGATTTGCGGCGTGAGGCGAACCGGAAACAGGCTGCTGAACCAGCCGACGGTACGGCTGAGATCGGTGTCGTCAAACAAGTCTTCGCGGCCATGCCCTTCCAGCTGGATCAGCACCGACGGCTGCTGACTCCACTCGCACAACACTTGCGCCAGCGCGGTCAACAGCAGGTCGTTGACTTGTGTGCGGTACGCGGCAGGTGCAACTTTCAGCAGCTTGTGGGTCAGGTCCTTGCTCAACCAGGATGAGGCATGGGCCGCATCGCGATTGCGCATCGAACCTTCGGGCTTGTCGCGTGGCAACGGTTGATCTGTGCCCTGTAAAGCGTGCAGCCAGTAATCGCGCTCGGCGGTCAGCGTTTCGCCGGTCGCATACTGTTGCAATTGCTCGGCCCAATGCTTGAGCGACGTGGTTTTCGCTGCCAACGCCACAAGCTGGCCCTTAGTCAGGGCGACGTAAGCCTGTTGCAAGTCTTCCAGCAGCACCCGCCACGACACTCCGTCGACGGCCAAATGATGAATCACCAGCAACAAACGCTGCTCGCCCTGCGGCAGGTTGACCAGAAGCGCCCGCAGCAGCGGACCGTTTTTCAGGTCCAGACTGCGCTGCGCCTCGTCGGCCAGTTCAGGCAAGCGCTCAATGCTGTCCAGCTCATGAATCCACAGCAGGTCGCGAGTATTCGGTGCGCCGAACGTGGCTTGCCATTGGCCGTCTTGCTGGGTGAAACCCAGACGCAGCGCGTCGTGCTGTTCGATCAGCGCGGTCAGTGCAGCTTGAAGGTGGATTGCATCCAGCGTTTGCAGAGGCTTGAGCATCAGCGCCTGATTCCAGTGCTGACGCTCGGGGATGTCCAGTTCGAAGAAGCGCGCCTGAATCGGCAGCAACGGCAGCGAGCCACTGATCTGTTCGACCGGCGCAGCAGGCTTTTTCTGGATCAGTTTTGCCACCAAGGCCAACTGGCTGATGGTCTGTTTTTCGAACAACTGCTTGGGGCTGAGCTTGATGCCCTGGCGCTTGGCGCGGGCGATGATCTGCAGGCTGAGGATCGAGTCGCCGCCCAGTTCGAAGAAGTTGTCGGTGCTGCCGACCTGCTCCAGTTTCAATACGTCCGCCCATACGGCGGCGAGCTTTTCCTCGATCTCGCCGACCGGCGCGGTGTAACGCTGTTTGACCACGCCCGGCTTGGGCAAGGCGCGCTTGTCGAGTTTGCCGTTGGCGGTCAGTGGCAGGCTGTCCAGCAGCATGATCTGTGCGGGCACCATGTAGTCGGGCAAGCGTGCAGCCAACTGTTCGCGCAGGCTGTCGACGGTCAGGCTGGCACCGGCTGCTGCGACGCAATAGGCCACCAGTTGCAGGCGCGATTCGTCTTCATCGACAGGCAATGCCAGCACGCTGGCTTGCGCAACCGAAGGCAGGTTCAGCAGCACCCGCGCCACTTCGGCAGGCTCGACACGATAACCGCGCACTTTCACTTGATCGTCGGCACGGCCGATGAATTCCAGCAAGCCCTGATGATTGCGACGCATGCGGTCGCCGCTGCGATAGGCGCGTGCACCATTCTCTGCAAACGGGTCCGGCACGAAACGCTCGGCGGTCAGCGCAGGCTGACCGATGTAGCCCAGCGCGACACTGTCGCCACCGATGTACAGCTCGCCCGCCACCTGAGTGCCAACGGGGTTCAGCACATCATCCAGCACATAAGCACTGGCCCCCGGCAACGGCGCACCGACCGGCACCTTAGTGGATAGATATAGACCTTGTGGGAGCGAGCCGGGCGACGCTTCGCTTGCTCGCGAAAGCGGTAGTAGAGCCTCAGCCTTTTGCAAGCCTGTGCTGGCCTCTTCGCGAACAAGTTCGCTCCCACAGGGAATCGTGTCCACTTTCAATTCATGGGTCAGTACGCCAACTGTGGTTTCGCTCGGGCCGTAGTGGTTGATCACCCGGCAATCCGGTTTGAGCTGACGCACCTGCTCGACCAGCGCAGGCGAACAGGCTTCGCCGCCGACGATCAGTGCATGCTGCGGCAACACATTGGCAGGATGGCTGGCCTGCAACAGCGCGGCCAGATGACCGGGCACGATCTTCAGCACGCCAACCTGATGCTCGGCCATGTAAGCCGCGAAGGCATCAGGGTCGAAACCCAGCGCCTCGGTCAGCACATGCAGCGTGCGTCCTGAACACAGCGCGCCGAACAGCACGGTATGACCAAGGTCGGCGGCGATGGTCGAGACCAGCGCCATGCTCGCCTGGGGGGCCAGTTGCAACTGCTCCAGCAGACCACGCACGTAAGAGGCCAGCGCGCCCTGTCTGACCAATACGCCCTTGGGCTGACCGGTGGAGCCTGAGGTATGAATAACGTAAGCCGCTGAATCGGCTGACAGCGTGATATCAGGACGACTGACCGGCAAGTCCTGCCACAGCGCAGGTGTCCAGGCCAGGCCCTCACAACCGGCAACATCCAGTGACGTCTGACGCACATCGCCTTCGGCACACAGCAGCACTTTGGCCTGGGCGTTGCAGAGCATCTGTCGCAGGCGCGCATCCGGGGCTTTGACGTCCAGCGGCATGTACACGCCACCGGCCTTGAAGATCGCCAGCACCGCCGTGAGCCAGTCCATCGAACGCTCCATCAACACTGCAACCGGCTGGCCTTCGCTAATACCCGTCCGGATCAGATGATGAGCCAGCTGATTGGCGCCCTGATCCAGTTCCAGCGTCGTCAGGCTGCGATCCAGACACCGGGCAGCCAATGCATGCGGCTGGTGTTCAACTTGTTGGCCCCAGAGCTGCAGCATGTGCGGCGCGGGTTCGCGCACTTGGCGCGGTGGCTCGATTGCCAGTGCACCGAGGCTGAACAACGGCGCCTGCGGCGCATCGAGCAGGGTTTTGAACAGCGCAAGCATTTCGGGAATGAACCCTTCGACGGTGGCGCGTCGATACAGGTCGCTGGCGTAGGCCATGTCGCCATGAATCAGCGTGCCGTCGTCGGTGATATCCAGCGCCAGATCGAAATGCGCGCCCTGCTTGTCGAAGGCGTATTCGCTGACTTCCAGCCCGGCAAGCTTGAGCGCGGTTTTCTGTTTGAGGATTACGTTCTGGTTGAACTTGGCCTGAAACAAAGGGTTGTGGCCCAGGCTGCGCTCTGGTGCCAGTTGATCGACCAGTTGCTCAAAGGGTACGTCCTGATGGGCCTGCGCGCCGAACGAGGTGTCACGGATCTGCGCCAGCAGGTCAAGGTAGCTCAGGCGCTCGTCCACCTGGCAGCGCAAAACCTGAGTATTGATGAAGAAACCGATCAGCCCTTCGGTTTCAGCACGACCGCGGTTGGCGTTTGGCACGCCGATGCGGATATCGCGCTGCCCGGCCTTGCGCGACAGAAACAGCGAAAAACCGGCCAGCACCAGCATGAACAGGGTCATGCCCTGCGTGCGCGCAAAGGCGTTGAGCTGGCGCGACAGATCAGCACCGAAATCAAAGCGCAGGTGCTCGCCCTGATAGCTTTGTGTCACCGGGCGCGGGAAATCCTGCGCGGCGTCCAGCAAAGGTTGTTCGTCACCCAACTGGCTGCGCCAGTAATCCAGTTGCCGCGCGCCCTCGCCCGCCTCCAGCCAGCTGCGTTGCCAGATAGCGTAGTCGGCGTATTGCAGCGGCAGCTCCGGCAGCGCAGGTTCGCGACCTTCGCAATACGCCTGATAGCAGTGCACGAACTCCTGAATCATGACGTCCATCGACCAGCCGTCGGAGACGATGTGGTGCATGCTCACCACCAGCACATGCTCGTCGCTGGCAAGACGGAACAGGTGCGCACGTAGCAACGGGCCTGTGCGCAAATCAAACGGCTGGCTGGTGACTGTGGCAACTCGCAACGCCAGTTCGGCATCGCGCAGTTCGACATCAGCCAGACCGGACAAATCAATGCTGTCCAGTGCCACGGTCTGATCATGCAGCAGCACTTGCTGCGCCTGATCACCGTCGGTGTGGAACACGGTACGCAGCACTTCATGGCGTTCGATCAGATGATCAAAGGCGCGGCGCAAGGCCGGCTCGTTCAGCGGGCCTTGCAGACGCAGGCCGGTGGTCATCTTGTAGGCGTCGCTCAGCGGGTCGAGCTGCCAGAGGAACAGCAGGCGTTGCTGGGCGAACGACAGCGGAATCGTGCTGAAATCATGACGACTGACCGGCACTGGCAACAGGCTGAAATCCTTGCCTTCCTGGCGCAAGCGGGCGAGGAACTGTTGGCGTTGTTCCAGCGGCAGGCCGACAAATCGTTTCGCGATACGTGCAACAGTGGTCCCGGTCATGCGCCAAATTCCTCCAGTGAGTCCATGAACTGGTCCATGTCGCTCCAGTCGTTATCCGTAGTGTTGTCGGTCAGCGCGGCCACTTCGACGGCAAGGTCGCTGAGCAGCGGTTTTTCAAACAGGGTGCGCAACGGCAGGCTGATGCCCAGTCGCGTCTTGATCCGGGCTATGACTTGCGCGGCCAGCAACGAATGGCCGCCCAGCTCGAAAAAGTGATCGTCGAGGCCGACCTGCGGTGCGTGCAGGACTTCTTGCCAGATGGCAGCGAGGCAGATTTCCACTTCGATGTGCGGCGCGCGATAACGCGCCTGCAACTGGCTTGCGTCGGGCGCTGGCAGTGCCTTGCGGTCCAGTTTGCCGCTGGGCGTGAGTGGCAGTTCCGGCAGCAGCAATAAATGCGTCGGCACCATGTAATCCGGCAGACTGGATTGCAACTGGCTCTTGATGCCCTGGCGCAGCGCCAGTTGCTCGGCATCGCCGTTCGCCATGACCTGCGGCACCACGTAAGCGACCAGTTGCGTGCTGCCCGCCAGCTCGACAGCCAGTACCACCGCTTCGCGCACGCCTGTGCATTGCTGCAGGCGCGATTCGATTTCGCCCAGTTCAATACGGAAACCGCGGATTTTCACTTGATGGTCGACCCGTCCGATGTACTCGACAGCGCCGTCAGCGCGCAGCCTGGCGCGGTCACCGGTGCGATACAGGCGCTCACCGGGCACGAACGGATCAGCCACGAAACGCTCGGCGCTAAGGCCGGGCTGGGCGTGATAGCCCCGCGCCAGGCCTGGACCGCCGATATACAACTCGCCCACCGCGCCCTGCGGCAGCAGATTCAGTTGATCGTCGAGCACGTACAGCCGTCGTCCCGCCAGAGCTCTGCCAATCGGCACACCGCGCCACGACACCTGTTCCGCAGTCAGTGCACTGCAATCGTGAATGCTCGATACCACCGTAGCTTCGGTCGGCCCATAGGTGTTGAGCAGGCGCACGTGCCCGAGCCCGGCCTTGTGCCACAGGCGCAGACCTTCGACAGCCATCGCCTCGCCGCCGACGTGAATCTGCCGCAGCGCGCCATAGTGCGCAGGCGGGCTGGCGGCAAAATCCTGAACCAGTGTCAGCCAGCAGGCCGCAGGCAGGTCAGCCAGGGTTACGCCGTGCTCGACGATGGCTTGATGGAAGGTGGTGCTGTCCCACAAACGCTTGTCACGCAAGACCACGGCCGCGCCGCGACACAGCGGTGGGTAGAACTGCTCGACGAAGCCGTCGAAGCTATGGGTGGCAAATTGCAGGACCCGGTCGCTTTCGCGCAGGTCGCTGTAGTTCGCGCCCAACGTTACAAATTCGGCCAGCGCACCATGACTGATCGCCACGCCTTTTGGCCGACCGGTCGAGCCCGAGGTGTAGATCACGTAGGCCAGATTGGCCGGATCAACGGCAATGTCCGGGTTTTGCGGGCTGGCTGCCGCACTGCTCATCTGATCGATGCACAGGCACTGAATACCCGCCAGCTCAGGCAGCGTCGTCTTTTGCTGGCTGTGGGTCAGCAGCAGTTTCAGGCCGCTGTCCTGCAGCACATGACGTAGACGCTCGCTCGGCGCGCTCAGGTCCAGCGGCACATAGGCACCGCCTGCCTTGAGCACCGCCAGCAGCGCGACGGGCATGTCCAGCGAACGGCCCAGCGCCACGCCGACCAGCACGTCCGGGCCGACGCCTTGCTCACGCAGTTGCCAGGCCAGACGGTTGCTGCGCTCATTCAGTTCGGTGTAACTCAGGCTGGGCGCCTGGCCTTCACGGGCGAGGATCAATGCCGGGGCGCTCGGTGTGCGCTGCACTTGCGCTTCGAACTGGCGATGCGCGGGGGTTGTGGTGTCGGCTTTGGCTGCGCTGTCGATATCCAGCAACTGAGCGCGCTCATCGGTCGACAGCATCGACAGTTCGGCAACGGTTTGCAGCGGGTCGGCACAGACCGACGCCAGCAGGTTGCGCCAATGTGCGGCCAGACGAGCGATGGTCGCCTGGTCGAAAATATCGGTGGCGTAGGTGAAAGCGGCGTTCAGCTGCTCACCTTCGCCGCTGGTGGCAAGCATCAGATCACTGGCCGCGGCGTGCGAACGCTGGGCAAGTGCCTGTTGCTCGGCAGGCAGATTGGCCACGCGCAGGCCGCCGCTCAATTGTTTGTCCAGCAGGTCGGCAACCACCGGCTGGTGGTTGAACATCACTTGAAACAGCGGGTTGTGGCTCTGGCTGCGCTCGGGTTGCAAGGTGTCGATGATCGCGTCGAACGGCAACTCCTGATGCGCCTGAGCACCGGTCGAGGCATTGCGCACGGTGTGCAGCAAATCGACAAAGCGCGTCTGCGCCGTCACTTCACTGCGCAGCACTTGGGTGTTGATAAAACAGCCGATCAGCCCTTCGGTTTCGCTGCGGGTGCGGTTGGCGATCAGGCCGCCGACACGAATGTCGGTCTGCCCGCTGTAGCGGTGCAGCAAGCTTTTGAAGGTTGCCAGCAGGACTACGAAAAGGGTCACGCCCTGACGTTGCGCGAGGGTTTTCAGGTTACGCAGCAGCTCGGGCTCCAGCGCCAGTTCCAGGCGCGCGCCATCATGGCTGGGCAGCGCCGGGTACGGGCGGTCTGTGGGCAGCTCCAGTACCGGGTGCTCTTCGCCCAGATGGCTGCGCCAGTAATCCAGCTGACGTTCCTGTTCGCCAGCCTCCAGCCAGCTGCGTTGCCACAGCGCATAGTCGCGGTACTGCACAGGCAGCGGCTGAAAAGGCAGCGGTTTACCAGCCAGCAGCGCGTCATAGCCGCGCAGCCATTCGTCGATCAGCACGTTCATCGACCAGCCGTCGGTGATCATGTGGTGCAGATTGAGCAGCAGTAGGTGTTCCTGTTCGGCGAGGCGCAATACCTGCACGGTAAACAATGGCCCGCGCTGCAGGTCGAAGGTCTGCGCCGACTGTTCGGCCATCGCCTGCCGCGCACTCGCCCAGCGCTGTTCGCAAGGCTGCTGGCTCAGGTCGATCAGGCGGATGCTGACGGGTGTCGGCGACGCAACACGTTGAAACGCCCGGTCGCCTTCCTGACCGAAGGTGGTGCGCAGGCTTTCATGCCGCTCGACCAGCGCACTGAAGGCTCGCTCCAGCAACGGTAGCTCCAGCGGGCCATTCAGGCACACCGACATCGGCAGATTGTAGGCTGCGCTGTGCGGGTCCAGTTGCCAGAGAAACCACATGCGTTGCTGGGCATAAGACAGCCCGTCACGCTCGGCCAGCCCTGCGCAGGAAGGGATCGGGAACAGCGAGAAATCCATGTTCTCCTTGCGCATGCCATCGAGAAACAGACGACGCTTTTCAAGGGGCAACTCGACAAAACGACGAGCGAGTTTCTGGGCGTGTTCGGGGTTCATGGGTCGATCCTTGCTGAATGGGGCTGACCGTCGGGCGGGGTCGTATCAACAAGAACGAATTGGCGGAGAAATATTTAGAAAGGTTTGTTGTGGCGTGGAGCGACTCTTCAGGGTTAGGCACAAGTCCGCTTGTGCTTCTGGCCGAAGGCCGTGGAAGCGTCGCCCGGTCCGCTTCCACAAAAGCACCATTACTTGTGTTCATCAGTACCGGCGTCTACGCAGAGCATCGCACGGTAGTTAAAACCTTGTGGGAGCGAACTTGTTCGCGAAAGGGCAGGTACATTCTCCAAAAATGTACCGGCTGAACTACCGTCTTCGCGGACAAGTCCGCTCCCACAAAAGCACGATTACTTGAGTTCTGCAGGACCGGGGTATAACGCTGGCGCGGAGCGTTGGCACGGAAATCAATAAACAACTACTTATCCGAATGCCCCTGCGCCATGGCCACCACCACTTTGCGTTTGCCGGTGAACGGTGCACGGGAGTGGGCGGTGAGCATGTTGTCGAGCATCAGTACGTCGTTTTCCAGCCATGGAAAGCTGACGGTGCAGTCATCGAGCACGCCACGAATCTCGTCCAGCAGGCTTTCTTCGAGGGGTGAGCCGTCGCCGTAGTAAACATTGCGCGGCAGGTCTTCTTCATCCACGACATCCAGGAGGGTTTCGCGCACTTCCGGTTGCAGGTTGGAGATGTGAAACAGGTGCGCCTGGTTGAACCAGACGGTGTCGTGGGTCACAGGGTGGCGCGATATTGCCTGGCAGATCTGGCGGGTGCGCAGTTCGCCGTCGTCTTTCCATTCGCACTCGATGTTGTGCGCCCGGCAGTAGGCTTCGACCACGGACTCATCTTCGGTATTGAATACCTGACTCCATTCCACATCGAGCCCGTTGCCGTAGTTACGCACGTACATCAGCTTCTTTTCGATGAAGCGATCACGAATACGCGCCGGAATGCGCCGGTAGATCTCACGGCTGTCGGCAATCGGCGTTTCGCCACCGGTCTGCGCCGCGATCATGCTGTAGAACCAGATCTTCATCGGCCAGTCCAGCGTGTAGGCCTGCTCGTTGTGCAACGGGATGCTCTGATGCGCCGGGTATTCGGTGGAGGTATACACACCCTTGGTCACGTTACTGCGCGGCGTGGAGCCAAACTCGTAGTTGAGCAGCGGATCGCCGAAACCGGCAGCGAACTCACGAAACGCTTCCGCACCGCCGACGTCGAAGCCGCGAAACAGAATGCCGCCCGCGCTGTACAGGTGCGCGGCCACCAGCGGCTTGAGTTCGCCCAGCGCTTCCATCAAGTCCAGACCGGGCTCGGGTGCCTGTACCAGCATGGGCAAGCTGCCCGCCCCTGCAAGCAGCGGCCGGATATCCAAACTCAACGCATGACTCATGATGTCTCTCCCTTGATGGCAAAAGCGCCCGAGCCCCTGCGGCCTGGCGCAACACCAATGTCCAGATTGAACGTAGTTCGCCACGAGAAAATTAGCCGCCCAGCCCCTTTTCCTGCGCCATGTGGGGGCTTCAGATAGCTCTGAAACAATTTTTTTCATTTAAACGCAAAATATTCCTACAGGAATCTCATTCTCATTCGTCTTTAATTGAATGCGAGGCTTTATATCGCCCGCGCGTACAGACAGAAGGAGTCGCTTTGCGGCTGCTTTACATCGTGAATCGAGATTGTTTATCCATGTCGAAGAAGTCCCGTTCAAAAATCTGGTTTCTCGTCCACAGCTGGCTTGCCCTGCCCATCTGGTTTTTTGTGCTGATCGTCTGTGTGACCGGCACGCTGGCGGTCATCAGCAAGGAAATCATGTGGCTGGCCAACCCGGAGATGCGTGACAACCGCCCCTCCGACGACGCCCAACGCATGAGCTTCGAGCAGATTCGCGCAACCATCGAGCGCAACGAGCCGGACCTCATCGTCGGTACGATCATGCAGCCTGACGGCGATTACTTCGCCCTGAGCGTGTTCGTCACCTACCCGGACGGCCGCTCGGTGCCGGCTTACGTCAACCCTTACACCGGGGTGATTCAGGGCCTCACGCCGTCGTTCGACTTCCGCCGCTTCACCCGCGCGCTGCACGGCTGGTGGCTGGTGCCGTTCACCAATGGCTATTCGTGGGGCTGGTACCTGGTGTCGATTCTCGGCCTGCCCCTGCTCGCGTCGCTGGTGACCGGGCTGGTGGTCTACAAGAAATTCTGGCGCGGCTTTTTCAAGCCGGTACGCTTCAGCCAGGGCCCGCGGATTTTCTGGGGCGATTTGCATCGCCTCAGCGGCGTGTGGTCGATCTGGTTCATTGCGGTGATTTCCATCACCGGCACGTGGTTTCTGATTCAGGCGATTCTTGGCGATAACCAGATCAGTATCTCGAGCAAATCCCAGGTTGCCTCGATCATTCCACACAGCGCCGTGCCGCTGACTGCCGACGGCCGCCCGGCACCGACCATCAGTCTGGAAAAGGCCGTGGAAATCGCCAAGGAGCGAATTCCAGGTCTTGAAGCAAGCTTCATCACTCCGCCCTTCAATGCCTACAGCAACATGCAGGTTGGCGGGCGCAGCTGGTATCCGCTGATGTTTCAGACCGCCGAAATCAACCCGTACAGTGGCGAAATCGCAGCGTCACACCTGTTGTCGGACCGCAACAAGCTGGAGTTCGTCACCGAATCCATGCGCCCACTGCACACCGGCGACTTCGGCGGTATCTGGATCAAGCTGATCTAGGCGTTCTTCGGCCTGCTGTTGAGCATGATGGTGCTCAGCGGGTTGCTGATCTGGAGCAAGCGCACCGCGCTGGCGACGCTCAATGCCCTCAAGCGTGAGTCCAGAACCAGCCCGGCCACCTTCACCCCGGCATCGACTCCGGACACCACCCGCTCGCCACTGGCGACCCGCACCCCGGAGAACAGCCTGTGAGCAAGGCCGCTGTTGCACAACCTGCATCGTCGCTGAGTCGTTTCTGGCACGGATGGCGTTTCCACATCAACGTGCTGCTGGTGCTGATTCCGCTGGGCTTCATGCCCAAGTACTTCTCCGACAACGCGCTGGATCGCGGCGATCAGGGCCTTGGCCAACGCGACGTCGGCGAGATTCAGGTCGGCCCGTGGAGCCTGCGTCTGGCCGAAGACCGTAACGAAGCCCCGCGCCTGTCCGGCCCGTCGGGCTACATGAAAAGCTTCAATGCCGCGCTGTGCAACGCCTGCATCGACCGGGTCAAGGCCACTTACCTGCGCATCGGCAAACCACGCAGTCTGCGCACCGCCGGGGTTATTTTCTTTGGCGGTGGCTACCGCATGAGTGCGTTCATGCAGATTCCCGAAAACACCAGCGCCGACTCAGACCTGTGGATCACCATGGAAGGCTGGGACGGCGCCGTGCATCAGACTTCCATCCCGCTGCAACAGGCTTCGCCCACCACCGTGGCGTGGCTGAAAAAACAAGGAGCCAAACCATGAGTGCCCGCCCTTCCCTGCGCTGGCTGACGGCCAGCGCCCTGTGCCTGCTTGGCTTGAGTGGCAACGCACTGGCGCACAACCCGATGTGCGAATGCAAACAGATCGACAACGAGCAGATTCGCTGCACCGGCGGTTTTTCCGACGGCAGTGGTGCGCCGGGCGTGACCCTCGACGTGATCGGCTATGACGAAACCATTCTGGTACCCGGCAAGCTGGGTGAGGATTCGACCGTGACCTTCAAGCGTCCGGCTTCCGAGTTCTATGTGCTGTTCGATGCCGGCCCCGGCCATGTGGTGGAAATCGATCAGGCGGACATCCGCAGCCCATGAGTGCGCCAACCCGACAAATCGTCCGGCCGGCCGGCGCCGGGCATGAAACCCTGTACGTTCTGCTACTGTGCCTGCTGATCCTCGGTGTCGCGGCCGGAGTCGTCAGCCTGCACCGTGATACTCAGGAAACACACAGCCTTGCCAGCCATCAACTTGATGCGCGACGTGACCTGACCGCTGCCGAACAAGGCATCTACGCCGACCTGCGCGTGACTCTCGACGAAATTCGCCTGCTGGCAACCGAACAGCAACCCCCTGTTACCCCGCAACAACTGGGTGACGAGGGCTTTGCGCCGTTCTCCCAGGACGCCAGTTCGGTGAGCCGTGGCGGTCACGCGTGGCAAATGGTCGAGCAGTCCTATGTGGGCCTGAGCCAGACGCCGAACGTGGCCGGCTCGTTTCTGATGCGCATCGATTCGGACAACCAGCCTGACATCTGGATCAACCGCAGCGCCTCGATCGCACCTGTCAGCGACCTCGGCGACAAAGCCCTGGTCGACGCGGGCTGGAAACAGGTCGTCGCGCAATTCGATGCTGGCGTAACCCGTCAGCACCCACACTGAAACTTCGCATTCCTTTGAAAGAAGACCGCTTGCCCATGCCTATTTCATTCAAACGCCGTCCCTTGCTGCGCGTCCTGCTGGTGGGGTTGTTTGCCGCCCTGCTGGCACCGTCCAGCTACGCCGCCGACCCGGCCAAGCGCCTGCGCATCGGCATCACGCTGCGCCCGTATTACAGCTACGTGAGCAATATTGTCGGTGACAAGGCCGACGTCGTGCCGCTGATCCCGGCCGGTTTCAACCCGCATGCCTACGAACCGCGCGCCGAGGACATCAAGCGCATCGGTTCGCTGGACGTGATCGTGCTCAATGGCGTCGGGCACGACGATTTCGCCGACCGCATGATCGCGGCCAGCGAAACGCCGAACATCAAGACCATCGAAGCCAACGCCGACGTACCGTTGCTGGCCGCCACCGGGGTTGCAGCACGCGGCGCAGGCAAGGTGGTCAACCCGCACACCTTTCTGTCGATCAGCGCGTCCATCGCCCAGGTCAACAACATCGCCCGCGAGCTGGGCAAGCTGGACCCGGACAACGCCAAAACCTACACCGCCAACGCCCGCGCCTATGGCAAGCGACTGCGGCAGATGCGCGCCGACGCCCTCGCCAAACTGACCAAGGCCCCCAACGCCGACCTGCGCGTGGCCACGGTACATGCCGCCTACGACTACCTGCTGCGTGAATTCGGCCTGGAAGTGACAGCAGTGGTGGAACCGGCACATGGCATCGAGCCCAGCCCGAGCCAGTTGAAAAAGACCATCGACCAACTGCGCGAACTGGACGTGAAGGTGATCTTCTCGGAGATGGATTTCCCGTCCACTTACGTCGACACCATCCAGCGTGAATCCGGGGTCAAACTGTACCCGCTGTCGCACATTTCCTATGGCGAATACACCGCCGACAAGTACGAGAAGGAAATGGCCGGCAACCTCGACACCGTGGTGCGGGCCATTCAGGAGTCGGGCACATGACTGTCGCGCAGAACCTCGACATCGTCAGCCAGGGGCCAGGCATAGAGTTCAACCAGGTGAGCCTGAACCTGGGCCGCACAACGATTCTCGACCGCGTGCATTTCAACGTGCGCGCTGGCAGCGTACACGCGCTGGTCGGGCCGAACGGCGGCGGCAAAAGCTCGCTGATCAAGACCCTGCTCGGGCAGACACCGCATCAAGGCCAATTGAGCCTGCAATGGCCTGCCGCGCCGGGCCTGATTGGCTATGTGCCGCAGGCGCTGGAGTTCGATCGCGGCCTGCCGATGACCGTCGACGATTTCATGGCTGCCATGTGCCAACGACGCCCGGCGTTTATGGGCTTGTCGAAACACTACGCGGCAGCAATCGGCGATGCGCTGGAACGGGTCGGCATGCAGGACAAGCGCAAGCGGCGCATGGGCGCGTTGTCCGGTGGTGAGCGGCAGCGTGTGCTGCTGGCGCAGGGGCTGATTCCTGCGCCGCAATTACTGGTGCTGGATGAGCCGATGTCGGCTCTGGATGAGGCAGGGATTCAAGTTTTCGAGCGCCTGCTCGGTGACTGGCGCCGAAGCGGTATTACCGTGCTGTGGATCGAGCACGATCTGGATGCGGTGCGGCGTCTGGCGGATCAGGTGACCGGGCTCAATCGCCGCGTATTGTTCGACGAGCCTGCCGCCACGGCACTGACTCCGGAACGCCTGCTGACGTTGTTTTCTGCTCATCCGCGCACTGCCGATGCTGTTAACGGGAGCGTCGCGTGATGGATTACGAAACGTTTCGTCTGTTCATTCAGGGCCTCGCCTCATCCGGCTATCTGCCCGAAGCGCTGGCCTATGGCTTTGTGGTCAACGCCCTGCTTGCGGGCCTGTTGATCGGCCCGGTGCTGGGCGGTCTGGGCACGCTGGTCGTGGTCAAGCGCTTTGCGTTCTTCTCCGAAGCGGTGGGCCATGCGGCACTGACCGGCGTGGCCATCGGCATTCTGCTCGGTGAGCCGTACACCGGGCCTTATGGCGCGCTGTTCGGCTATTGCCTGCTGTTCGGTATCGTCCTCAACTACCTGCGCAACCGCACCGGACTGGCACCGGACACGCTGATTGGCGTGTTCCTCTCGGTGTCCCTGGCGCTCGGCGCAAGCCTGCTGCTGGTGCTGGCCGGCAAGATCAACGTGCACATTCTGGAAAACGTGCTGTTCGGCTCGGTACTGACTGTCAACGGCAATGACCTGCTGGTGTTGCTGATCGTTGGTTCGCTGGTCATGGGCCTGAGCCTGCCGTTGTACAACCGCATCATGCTGGCCAGCTTCAATCCGCAACTGGCTGCGGTGCGCGGCGTGGCAGTGAAGGCGCTGGATTACCTGTTCGTGATTCTGGTCACACTGATCACCGTTGCCGCCGTGAAAGTCATCGGCGCGATTCTGGTCGGTGCGTTGCTGGTGATTCCAGCGGCGGCGGCACGGCTGTTGAGCCAGTCGCTGAAAGGCTTTCTCTGGATTTCAGTGGCTATCGCAACCGTCAGCACCCTGTGCGGCATTCTGCTGCCTATCGTCTTCGACCTGCCTGTGCCGTCCGGCGCGGCGATCATTCTGGTGGCTGGCGTTGCCTTTGCCCTGGCCGCCATCGCCCGCGGCACGCTGCCCGCCCTGAAAGGGAATATTGGATAAATGCCTACTTTACGCACATTGACCCTGGCGCTGGCCATGACCGGCCTGTTCAGCAACAGCCTGTATGCCGCCGACGCCAAAGCCGACAGCGCTCAACCGGTACGGGTGCTGGCCAGCCTGCCGATTACCTACGGGCTGGGGGAAATTCTGCTCAAGGACAGCGGTGTCATGCTGGAACGCGCTGCCGCGGCCAACCTGCCCGGCTCGCGTCAGACGGCGTATTTCACCGGGCGTGGGGCCGATGCATTGCGCGGGCTGGCGAGCAATGCCGACGCGGTAATCGGCTTGCGTTCGATCTGGGCCGATGACCCGCTTTACCCTAATGCGCGCCGCAGCAATATTCGCATCGTCGAGATTGATGCGGCGCGGCCGGTGGACGGTGGTTTGCCGGGGATTGCTGTGCAGCCGGGTCAGGGCACTGACGGGCTGAACAGTCAGCCGTGGCTGGCGAGCAACAACATGGGGCGCATGGCCGATGTGCTGGCGGCGGACCTGGTGCGCCTGGCACCGAGTGCGAAGCCGAAGATCGAGGCCAATCTGGCGGCGTTCAAGCAGCAACTGCTCAAGCTGAGTGCCAGCAGCGAAGCGGCACTGGCCGGTGACGACAATTTAAGTGTGGTGAGTTTGTCAGACCGCTTCGGCTACCTGATCAACGGGCTGAATCTGGAGCTGATCGACAGCCAGGTGCTGACCGACGAACAGTGGACGCCCGAGGCATTGAGCAAACTGAGCGCGACCCTCAAGAATAACGACGTGGCGCTGGTGCTTGATCATCGTCAGCCGCCAGAACCGGTGAAGTCTGCAATTGAAGCGGCAGGCAGCACGTTGCTGGTGTTGGGGATTGATGGCGCTGATCCGCTGGCGGAGTTGCAGGGGGATATTCAGGGGGTTATCGAGGTGCTGGCTGGCAAGGGGTGAGCTTATCGTTGCTCACGCTCCAGCGTGGGGAATGCAGTTCATGACGCTCTGGGTCGCAAGAGGACGCGGAGCATCGGCACGATAGTTGAGATTATCGTTCCGCACGCTCCAGCGTGGGAATGCAGGTCGCGACGCTCTGCGTCGCAAAGAGGACGCAGAGCGTCCAGAACGGCATGACGACGCGGAGCGTCGCACGATAGCCTGGTTGGTCTACCAGCCAATCAGGCCGTCTGCGCTTCCATTTTCTGGCGCAGGCTCAGGGGGCGCATGTCGGTCCAGACTTCTTCGATGTAGGCCAGGCACTCTTTCTTGAAGCCGCTTTTGCCAACGGTGCGCCAGCCGGTGGGGATGGCTTTGTAGTCGGGCCAGATCGAATACTGTTCTTCGTGGTTGACCACAACTTGAAAGACGATGTCTTCCCGATCGAATACTGAAGTCATTGCTGCTCTCCGTGTTGGTTCAGTGCTGCTGTGCCAATTCATAGCAGCTATAGGGATTGAACGTATCGCTACGTCGAAAAATTAAAGCTGTGCGACAGCGGCGTTGAGTGCGCGACCAAAGATTTCGGCCACTTCGTCGACCTGCTCGGCGGTGATCACCAGCGGTGGCAGGAAGCGCACTACGCTGCCGTGTCGACCACCCAGTTCCAGAATCAGCCCGCGCTTGAGGCATTCGCGCTGGACCAGCGGGGCCAGACGGGCAAATACCGGCGGATGACCCTGCGCATCGCGCACACCGGCCGGATCGACCAGCTCGACACCCAGCATCAGCCCGCGCCCGCGAATATCGCCCAGTTGCGGGAAGTCACGCTGCAAGGCATGCAAGTGCCTGGACAGACGCGCGCCCATCGCCGTCGCGTGCTCGCAAATATTGTGTTCCTGAAGATAGCGCATTACCGCCGAACCGGTAGCCATCGCCATCTGGTTGCCACGGAAAGTTCCGGCGTGGGCGCCCGGCAGCCAGGTGTCGAGCCATGACCGATAAACCACCACCGCCAGCGGCAGGCTGCCGCCGATGGCTTTGGACATGACCATGACGTCCGGGATGATCCCGGCGTGTTCGAAGGCGAACATCTTGCCGGTGCGGGCAAAACCGCTCTGGATTTCATCGACAATCAGCGCCACACCGGCCTTTTCAGTAATACGCCGCACGCCGCGCAACCAGTCAAGGTCAGCAGGAATGACCCCGCCCTCGCCCTGCACCACTTCAAGAATGACCGCTGCAGGCAACTGCACACCGGCTTCCGGGTCGTTGAGCAGGTTCTCCAGATAATGCAGGTTGGCGCGCACGCCCTGTTCGCCGCCGAGCCCGAACGGGCAGCGGTAATCATAGGGGTACGGCAGAAACTGCACGCCTGTGCCGAGCAACGCGCCGAGCGGCTTTTTCGGCCCCAGGCTGCCCATCAGGCTCAACGCGCCCTGGCTCATGCCGTGATAACCGCCCTGAAACGACAGCACCGTGCTGCGTCCAGTGGCAGTGCGTACCAGTTTCAGCGCGGCTTCCACTGCATCGGTACCGGTCGGGCCACAGAACTGTATCTTCGCGTCATCGGCCAGTTGTTGCGGCAGCAGGCCGAACAGGTCCTGAACGAACTGGTCTTTGACTGGTGTGGTCAGGTCCAGGGTGTGCAGCGGCAACTCATCACTGATCACCTGCTGAATCGCTTCGATGATCACAGGATGGTTATGCCCCAATGCCAGCGTGCCCGCACCTGCCAGGCAATCGATGAAGCGCCGCCCTTCGACGTCCTCGACGTGAATGCCCTTGGCTCGCTTGAGCGCCAGCGGGATGCGCCGCGGGTAACTGCGCGCATTGGATTCCTGGCGATTTTGCCGCGCCAGCAATGGCGACTCTTCGAATTGATAGAGCGTTTCAGCCGCTGCCGGGGCAACCCGTGTCAACTGATCATCGATAAGCCTGGTAGCAACTGACATCTGTGCAACCCTCAATACGCTGGTTGAATGACCTGATGCATGACGGTTGGTCATGCGGGTTCAGGCGTTTATTCCTTCCCTTGAAAACGCGCCAGCGAGCTGCGGATTTACACCCGGTAACGAGTTTTTTATCCGCAACGCCAGCGCGCCGACGAGAGGCCGATCAGAGCCCTTCCAGTTCCGCCATCAAGTCCGCCAGACGGTCGAATTTCTGCTCGTCGACCTGCGCTCCGCCAAGGCTTTGCAGATGCTCGGCCAACGCCTGAACGGTGTTGAATTCGAACATCGCCCGCAATGGCACGTTGCGCTGCAACAGCTTCTGCGCACGGGTGACGACCTGGGTAGCGAGCAGCGAGTGCCCTCCCAACTCGAAGAAGTTGTCGGTAATGCCCACCCGCTCGACCTTGAGCACATCGGCCCAGATGGTCGCCAGTTGCTGCTCCATCTCGGTCTGCGGCGCGAGGTATTCCTGCTGCGCCTGACTGACGTCCGGCGCAGGCAAGGCCTTGCGGTCAAGCTTGCCGTTCGGCGTCAGTGGCATGGCCTCCAGAATCACCAGATGCGCAGGCACCATGTAGTCCGGCAGGCTGGCTTTGAGGTGGTTTTTCAGCTCGTCTCGTAGCGCATCGGGATCCTGCGTGGCAGCGCTTGGCACCAGATAGGCCGCCAGCACTTTGCCCAGCGGACCGTCGACGTCCAGCACCACCGTCTCGCGGATCGCCGAATGCTCCAGCACGCGGGTTTCGATTTCGCCCAGCTCGATGCGATAACCGCGAATCTTCACCTGATGGTCGACCCGGCCGACGTATTCCAGCACGCCGTCCTTGCGCCGCCGCGCCAGGTCACCGGTGCGGTATAGACGCTCGCCCGGTGCACCGAACGGATGCGGCACGAACACCGGCACGCTGCGCGAGGGATCAGCGACGTAACCACGGCCGACTCCGGCCCCGGCCACGCACAGCTCACCCACTGCGCCCAGCGGCACGAGGTCCAGCGCTTCGTCGAGCAGGTACAGGCGGTTGTTGTCGGTCGGCGAACCGATCGGCAGATAAGCGCTGCGTGTGGACGCTGCATCAACGCGGAAGAACGCCACGTCGTCGGAACACTCAGCCGGGCCGTAGGCATTCACCAGACCGATCTGCGGGTAGCGTTGCAGCCACTGGCTGGCCAGCTCGGGCGGCATGGCTTCGCCGGTAGGCAGCATCCAGCGCAGGCTGTCAAGTGTTGCCTGTTGCTCGGCGAGCAGGCCGGTTATCAGCGACGGCACGCTTTCCAGCACGCTGATGCGCTGGGCCTGCACATGCGCCAACAAGGCCTGCGGGTCGCGGGCGATGTCGTTCGGCACAATGTCCACCCGCGCGCCAAACAGCGGCGCAGCGAGGAACTGCCAGACCGAGATGTCGAAACTCTGCGAAGCGGTCTGGGCGATGACATCTCTTTCGCTCAGGCTCAGGTACGGCACCTTGCTCAACTGGTTGTTGAGCATGCCGCGCTGCTCGACCATCACGCCCTTCGGCAGCCCGGTGGAGCCGGAGGTGAAGATCACGTAAGCGAGGTTATCCGGTGCGCTGTAGCGGCCGGGGTTGTGCTGCGCTGATTCGCGCTGCTGCACAGTTTCCCAGACCAGCAACTGCGGACGAGCGGACTCGGGCAGCGCTTCAAGTAGTGCCCTGCCCTGTTCCAGACATTGCGCGCTGCACACCAGCAGCGGCGTGCCGCTCTGGCCGATGATGCCGCTCAGTCGCGAATCGGGCAGCGCCGGGTCCAGCGGCAGGTAACCGCCACCGGCCTTGAAGCTGCCGATGATCATGCCCGGCAGTTCAACGCCACGCTCGGCGAGCAAGGCAACCGGCTGATCGAAACTGACACCGGCCTCGATCAGGGCATGGCCCAGACGGTTGCTGGCAATATTCAGCTCGGCATAACTGAGCTGGCGATCCAGGCAACTGACCGCAATGCGCTGCGGATGTGCTTCGACCTGCGCTTCGAACAGTTCGACGTAGCTTTTATCCAGCGGGTACGCGTGCTCGCTCTGGTTGCAGCCCTCGATCAGGAACGTGCGCTCCTGCTCGCTGACCAGTGCCAATTCGCTCATGTCGCCGTGGAAGCCCTCGATCAGCGCCAGCAGCAGACGCTTGAACTCGCCGAGCATGTTCTGCACGGTGGACTCATCGAAATAACGCTGGTCGTAAGACAGGTGCAGGCCCAGATCATCGCCCGGATAGCAGACGGCCGTCAGCGGATAGTTGGTGTGGGTGCGACCGGAATCCGACGTGGCGTTGAGGCTTTGCGCACGGTCGAGCACCGAAACTTCCACCGGTGCGTTCTCGAACACGAACAGGCTGTCGAACAGCGGCTGGCCTTTGGGCAGTTCGCTGTTTTCCTGAATGGTCACCAGCGGCAGGTATTCGTACTCGCGCAGTTGCATGTTGCTGTCCAGCAACTGGCTCAGCCACTGGCGCACGCTGCAACGCTGATCGTCGCCGGGCATGCCGACGCGCAGCGCGATGGTGTTGATGAACAGCCCAACGGTGCGCTGCATTTGCGGCAGTTCCACCGGACGACCGGCCACCGTGACGCCGAACACCACGTCGCGATCACCGCTCATACGCCGCAGGGTCAATGCCCACGCTGCCTGGGCGAAGGTGTTGACGGTCAGTTGATGCTGCTGCGCCAGCTCGCGCAGTCGTGCGCCGTCGCGCTCATCGAGACGGGTATAGCAATCGCCCACGACCATGCCGCCGCTGTCGCCCGCATGTTCACGCAGGAACGGCCGGTCGCTGGGGATCGGCGTCGGCCGTTCGAAGCCGTGCAGGTTGTCTTGCCACCAGTCACGCGCCTGCGCCAGGCCACGGCGTTGCAGCCAGCCAATGTAGTCGCGATAACGCGGTGCAGGCGTCAGTTGTGCTTCACGACCTTCGCCCAGCGCAGTGTAGATATCGAAGAAGTCGTTCATCAGCAGCGAACGGCACCAGGCATCGATGAGGATGTGGTGGTTGCTCATCATGAACCAGTAGCGCGCTTCATCGACGCGAATCAGGCGCAGGTGGAACGGCGGCTGATCGAGCAGATTGAAACCGGCTTCGCGCTCGGACTTGAGAAATGCCTGCAAACGCGGCTCCTGCTGGTCCTGCGGCACATCACGCCAGTCCAGATAATCAATCGGCGTGCTACCCGGCTTGTGGATGACCTGCAGCATGGTTTCGCCGATGTCCCAGCAGAACGACGCACGCAGCGCTTCATGACGGGCGATCACCGCCTGCCAGGCCTGGGCGAAACGCTCTGGGTCGAGCGCGCTGTTGATGCGATAGCGGTCCTGCATGTAATACAGGCCGGTGCCCGGTTCCAGCAGGGTGTGCAGCAGCATGCCCTCCTGCATTGGTGTCAGCGGGTAGACGTCCTCGATGTGCGTCGCAGCGACCGGCAGTGCGTCGAGTTGCGCCTGATCCAGATCGGCCAGCGGGAAGTCCGAAGGCGTCAGGCCACCGCTGCCATCGCTCAGGCAATGGGCAATCAGCGCCTGCAACCGGGCCAGGTAATCCTGCGCCAGCGCTTCGATGGCGGCGGGTTGATAACGCTCGGCACTGAAAGTCCAGCGCAGCAGCAGTTCGCCGCCATACACCTGGCTGTCGATGCTCAGCTCGTTGGGCAGCGGCGCATGCGGATCGTGGGCCGCGCCCGCTGACTCTTCCAGCGGACGGAACAACGCATCGCTGGTGAAGCTCTGGTCGAACTGACCGAGGTAGTTGAAGGTGATCGGTGCCACCGGCAGCGCCTGCATGGCGGCTTTACTGGCACTCTCGGCCAGATAGCGCAGCACGCCATAGCCCAGGCCTTTGTGCGGCACCTGACGCAGCTGCTCCTTGATCGCCTTGATCGACTCCCCCGGCGCTGCATCGCCAGCCACTGCTGGCGTGAGGCGCAGCGGATAAGCGCTGGTGAACCAGCCGACCGTACGGGTCAGGTCGATGTCGTCAAACAGGGTTTCGCGGCCGTGCCCTTCCAGCTGGACCAGCGTCGATGGTTGCCCGCTCCAGCGGCAGACCACTTGCGCCAGCGCCGTCAGCAGCAGGTCGTTGACCTGAGTGCGGTATGCGCTGGGTGCCTGTTGCAGCAGTTGTCGGGTACGTTCAGCATCCAGCCGCACGCTGACGGTTTGCGCATGACGATTCTGCTGGCCGCCCTGCGGGTTGTGGCACGGCAACTGCGCCACAGGACCGCCAAGCTGACGCTGCCATACGTGCAGCTCTTCACGTAACGATTCGTTACCCGCGTAGGCCTGCAAACGTGCGGCCCAGTCACGGAACGCACTGGTCTTGGCGGCAAAGCGCACTGGCGTTGCTTCGCTCAACTGTCGATAGGCAGTTTGCAAATCGTCGAGCAGCACCCGCCACGAAACGCCATCGACCACCAGGTGGTGAATGACCATCAGCAGACGTTGCTGACCCTGCGGACCATCGACCAGCAAGGCGCGTAACAGCGGGCCGTTTTGCAGGTCGAGGCTGCGCTGGGTGTCGGCGTACAGCGCGGCACATTCGGCCATGTCGGCGACCTGCGCCTGTATCAACAGGGTTTCTGCCGTCACTGCACGGTGTTCAGCCTGCCATTTGCCGTTTTGCCCGGTGAAGCTCAGGCGCAGGGCGTCATGCTGTTCGAGCAGTGCACGCAATGCCTGCTCCAGCAGACGCGGGTCGAGTGCAGTGAGCGGCTCCAGCACCAGCGACTGGTTCCAGTGCTGACGCTCGGGAATCGGCGTGTCGAAGAACCAGTGCTGGATCGGCGTCAGCGCGGATGCGCCTTGCAGTAAGCCCTGTTCAGCCTGAATCAGTTCGCTGGCGGTCGCCACGGCGGCCAGGGTCTGCACGGTCTGGTGCTGGAACAGATCACGCGGGCTGAAATGAATACCCACCTGACGCGCCCGGCTGACCACCTGAATCGACAGGATCGAATCGCCGCCCAGTTCGAAGAAGTTGTCGTTGAGGCCGACTTTCTCCACGTTCAGCACCGTACACCAGATCGCTGCCAGCTGTTGCTCCAGTTCACTGGCCGGGGCTACGTAATGCTGACGATTGAGTTCCGGGTCCGGTGCAGGCAATGCGCGTCGATCGAGCTTGCCGTTGGCGGTCAGCGGCATGCTGTCGAGCAGAATCAGGTGGGTTGGCACCATGTAATCCGGCAATTGCGCCTTGAGGTGCGACTTGAGCGATTCACGCAATTGCGCCTGCTGCTCGTCGCCCTGCCCGGCCACATCACTGACCAGATAACCCGCCAGTTGCTTGCCCGACGGCGTGTCCAGCGCCAGCACCACGGTTTCGCGGATGGCCTCGTGTTCCAGCAAACGGGTTTCGATTTCCCCCAGTTCGATACGGAAGCCGCGGATCTTCACCTGATGGTCGATACGCCCCAGGTACTCCACCAGCCCGTCGGCGCGCTGGCGCACCAGGTCACCGGTGCGATACAGACGCCCGCCGTTGCTGGCAAACGGGTCGGCCACGAAGCGCTCGGCGCTCATGCCGGGACGCTGATGGTAGCCCTGCGCCAGACCGGCACCGCCGATATACAGTTCGCCGCTCGCGCCCTGTGGCACCAGGGCCAGATCGGCGTCGAGAATATAGGCAACCCGCGCCCCGACCACACGACCGATCGGTACGCTGGCTTCGCCCTCTTCCAATTGCTGCGGGGCCAGGCTGGCCAACGGCATGACCACGGCTTCGGTCGGGCCATAGGCGTTGAACAACAGTTCCGGCTGGAAGACTGCGCGAATACGCTGCAAGTGTTCACCGGTCAGCGCTTCACCGCCGGTGATGCACATGCGCACCGGCAAGGTCTGGCCTTGAGTGGCCAGCCACTGCGCCAACTGGCTGCCATAGCTGGGGGTGAAGCCGAGAATATTGACCTGCTGCTGGCGAATCAGTGTGCAGATTTCTTCGGCGTCCCACTGGCCTTGGGCGCGCAATACCACGCGCGCACCGCTGAGCAGTGGCACCAGCAGGCGCTCAGTGGCGGCATCGAAGTTGATCGAATAGAAATGCAGTTCGCAGTCATCGGGCTGCATGTCGAAGCGACGAATCACCGCCTGACAATGCATGGCGATTTCACCGTGGGACACCACCACGCCCTTGGGCTTGCCGGTAGAGCCGGAGGTGTAAATCAGGTACGCCTGATGCTGCGGCAGGCTGATAAACGGCAGTTCATCGGTTGAGAAAGACGCCAGCAGCGGCTGATCGTCTTCCAGGCACCAGCGGGCCACACCGGCAGGCAGCTCGCCCAGCGCGGCAAACAGCGCACGGTCGCTCAACAGCAGGCCGACGCCGCTGTCTTCGATCATGTAGTGCAGGCGTTCCAACGGATATTCCGGGTCCAGTGGCACGTAGGCACCACCGGCCTTGAGGATCGCCAGCAGGCCGACAACCATATCCAGCGAACGCGGCAGCGCCAGGCCGACGCGAACCTGCGGGCCGACGCCGCGCTGGCGCAGCATTCCGGCCAGTTGGTTGGCGCGGGCGTCCAGCTCGGCGTAGCTCAGGGTTTCCCCGGCAAAGGTCAACGCAGGCGCATCTGCGCGCAGCCGGGCCTGCTCGGCGAACAGGCTGTGAATGCACTGATCAAGCCGTTGTTCGCCGGCTTCGACGCCCAGGCTGTCGAGCAGTTGCTGACGTTCGGCGTCCTGCAACAGCGGCAGTTCACTTAGGCGCTGTTGCGGGTCGGCGAGCAGTGCTTGTAGCAGGTTCAGCCAGTGCCCGGCCATTTGCGCGATGCGCGGCTCGTCGAACAGATCGGTGCTGTAGGTCAGGCAGCAACCCAAGCGGTGATCCAGCTCAGTGACCTCCAGGTTGAGGTCGAATTTGGTGGCACGCGCATCGTTGACCAGATAGTCAACGGTCATGCCCGCCAGCTCGCGACTTTGCTGGAATTCCCAGCGCTGCACGTTGCACATCACCTGGAACAGCGGGTTGTAGGCCGCGCTGCGTGGCGGTTGCAGGGCTTCGACCAGATGATCGAACGGCAGGTCCTGATGCGACTGGCCTTCAATGACGGTGTGACGAACCTGTTCGAACAGCTGCGCAACGCTCATTTGCCCGTCAAGCTGAACGCGCAGCACCTGGGTGTTGAGGAACGCGCCGATCAGCCCTTCGCTTTCCGGACGGATGCGGTTGGCCACCGGCGCACCGATGCGCAGGTCATTCTGGCCGCTGTAACGGTAGAGCAGCACCGCCAGTGTGGCGGTCATGGTCATGAACAGGGTCAAGCCATTGCGCGCATTGAACGCGCGGACTTTAGCGGCCAGTTCGGGATTCAGGTCGAAACGGTACAGTTCGCCCTGATGACTTTGTACCGCTGGGCGTGGCCGGTCAGCGGGCAGTTCCAGCAGCGGATGCTCGTTACCCAACTGCGCGGTCCAGTAATCCAGCTGGCGCTGGCGCTCGCCCGCCTCCATCCACTGACGCTGCCAGACACTGTAATCCAGATATTGCACCGCCAGCGGTTCCAGCGGCGACGGCTTGCCTTGCAGAAATGCTTCGTAGAGCAGGCCCAGTTCGCGAGCGAAAATGTCCATCGCCCAGCCTTCGGTGACGATGTGGTGCAGGGTCAGAACGAAGTAATGCTCAAGATCAGCCGCCTTGACCAGACAGGCACGCAGCAGCGGACCGGTCTCCAGATCAAAAGGCTGGTGCGCCTCGCTGTCGGCCAAAGCCCGAAGGCGCTGCTGACGAAGCTCGGCAGGCAGCGCTGAGTAATCCTGCCATTGCACGCGCAGGCCGGTCTGTTCGCTGACCTTCTGGCAGGCTACGCCGTTGACGCTCGGGAAGGTGGTGCGCAGGGTTTCGTGGCGCAGGATCAAGGCTTGCAGCGCGGCTTCGAAACGTTCGATATCGAGCACGCCGTTCAAGCGTGCCATGCCGCCGACGTTGTATGCCGGGCTGTCCGGTTCCATCTGCCAGAGAAACCACATGCGCTGTTGCGAATAGGACAGCGGCACCGGTTGACTGCGGTCGACACGGGCGATCGGTTGCAGGCTGCTGCGCTCGCCCGACAGCTGAATGGTTTGAACCTGTTCGACAAACGCGCCCAGCTCGCTGGCTTCGAACAGCGCACGCAACGGCAAATCGATATCGCAGGCCTGACGCACGCGGGAAATGATCTGCGTGGCCAGCAACGAGTGCCCGCCCAGCTTGAAAAAGTCGTCGCGCAGGCCGACGCGCGGCACGCCCAGCACCTGGCGCCAGACAGCGGCGATCTGCTTTTGCAGGTCGGTTTGTGGCTCGACATGCTCGTGAGTCTGCCATTGCGGCTCGGGCAAGGCGCGTCGATCCAGCTTGCCACTCGGGCTCAGCGGCATGTTGTCGAGGCGCACCAGCTGCGCCGGGACCATGTAATCCGGAAGTTCCAGAGCCAGCGCCGATTTGATGCGCTCGGCCTGAGCGTCCTGCCCGGCTTCGGCGGTGTAGTAACCGATCAGTTGCGGGCCCGCAGCGGTTTCGCGCACCAGCACGGCAGCATGACCAACACCCGGCTGGGTCAGCAGACGGGCTTCGATCTCCTGCGGTTCGACGCGGAAGCCACGCAGTTTGACCTGCTGATCCAGACGCCCAAGGTATTCCAGCGCACCGTCAGCGGCCCAGCGCACCAGGTCGCCGGTGCGGTACAAGCGCTCACCCGGCTGGCCCAGCGGATCGGCGATAAAGCGTTCGGCGGTCAGGTCCGGACGATTCAGGTAGCCACGCGCCAAGCCGATGCCACCGATGCACAGTTCCCCGGCAACCCCGCGCGGCAGCGGGTTGAGCTCGCTATCCAGCACCCGGCACAGCACGTTACCCAGCGGACGACCAATCGGTGAACGCAGGCCGTCGCTAACCTGACATTGCCAATGGGTGACGTTGATCGCAGTTTCGGTCGGGCCATAACGGTTGTGCAGTTGTACGCCCGGCAGATGCTCCAGCACCCGGTTGCGCAGTTCGCTCGGCAACGCTTCGCCGCCAGAGAACAGGCGACGCAGGCTGGTGCATTGCTGCGCCAGCGGCTCGTCGACAAACAGCTGCAACAGGGGCGGCACAAAGTGCAGCGTGGTCACACCGTGCTCGTTGACCAGTTGCGCGATGCGATGCGGGTCGCGGTGTTCGCCGGGGCCTGCCAGTAGCAGGCGGCAACCGGTAATCAGCGGCCAGAAGCATTCCCAGACCGACACGTCAAAGCTGATCGGTGCCTTCTGCATCAGCACGTCGCTTTCATCCAGCCCATAAGTGTCCTGCATCCATTGCAGGCGGTCGGCCAGTGCCGCGTGGGTGTTGCCGACGCCTTTGGGCTGACCGGTGGAGCCGGAGGTGTAAATCACGTAGGCCAGGTTGTCGCCGTGCAGGTGCAGGCCCGGCGCGCTGACCGGCCAGCTGTCCAGGTGCAGCATGTCCATCGCAACCGTGCAGACCCCGTCTGCGCTCGGCAGGTCGCCGAGCAGATGGCTCTGGGTCAACAGCAGCTCGACGCCGCTGTCTTGCAGCATGTACGCCAGTCGTTCAATCGGGTAATCCGGGTCCAGCGGCACGTAGGCGCCCCCGGCCTTGAGGATTGCCAACAGACCGATCAACAGTTGCGGCGAACGCTCGGCGGCGATTGCCACCTTGACGTCCGGGCCGACGCCCTTGTCGCGCAGGTAATGCGCCAGACGGTTGGCCTGGGCATGCAGGCTGGCGAAATCGAGGCTGCCGCCCTCCCACACCAGCGCGATGCGTTCCGGGGTTTGCAGCGCCTGACGCTCCAGCATTTCAGGCAGCCAGACGTGTGCAGGCGTGCAGGCGGCAGCGCTCCACTGCGCCTGTTCGGCCAGCTCGTCAGCGCCAAGTAATTGCACGTCGCCCAGCGCGACCTGCGCCTGCTGACTGACCTGGGTCAGCAACTGAACGTAGTGCCGCGCCAGACGCACGATGGTGTCGCGCTCGAACAGCTCGTCGGCGTAATCGAAGGACAGATTGAGGCGACCCTTACGGTCTTCCTCGCTGTGCAGTTGCAGGTCGAACTTGGCCTCGCGGCTGTGCCACGGCAGTTCTTCGGCGAGCAGCCCCGGCAGACGACGCAGTGCGCCGAGGTCGCGTTGCTGGTGGTTGAACATGACTTGAAACAGCCCGTGTTCGCGGGCCTGCGGAAACGCTTCGACCAGTTGTTCGAACGGCACGTCCTGATGCGCCTGAGCGTCCAGCGCGGCCTGGCGGGTCTGGGCCAGCAGTGTGGAAAACGGCAGGCGCGGATCGAGTTGCGCACGCAGCACCAGGGTGTTGATGAAGAAGCCGATCAGGCCCTGGGTTTCATGACGAGGACGGTTGGCACCGGGCACGCCGATGCGAATGTCGGTCTGCCCGCTGTAGCGATGCAACAAGGCCTGGAAGCCCGCCAGCAAGAGCATGAACGACGTCGATTGCCACGCTTGCGCGGTGTTGCGTACGGCGGCGCTCAGCTCGGCACTCAGGCGCAGGCTGTAACGCGAAGCGCTGTGCTGCTGATGTGTCGAGCGCGGACGATCAGTGCTCAACTCCAGGGTCGGCTGCTCATCGCCCAGTTGCTGCTTCCAGTAGTCGAGCTGGCGCTCGGCCTCGCCGTTTGCCAGCCATTCGCGCTGCCATTGGCCATAGTCGGCGTAACGCAGTGGCAGAGGTGCCAGTTCCAGTGGCTGCCCCTGAACAGCCGACGCATAGAGCCGCGAGAATTCGTCGATCAGCACATTCAGCGACCAGCCATCGGCAATGATGTGGTGCAGCGTGACCAGCAACTGATGCTCTTCCTCGTCCAGTCGCAGCAGCGTAACGCGCAGCAACGGGCCGTTTTGCAGATCGAATGGCAGACGCGCCTGCTCTTCGCGGATCGCCAGCGCACGCGTCTGGCGTTCGTCGCTCGGCAGGTCGCTGATATCCAGAGTGTCGAAATGGAACTCACCGGGCGCGTCGATGCGCTGCAGGGCGACACCATCATGCTCATAGAAGCGCGTGCGCAGCGATTCATGGCGCTCGATCAGGCGCTGGAAGCTGGTACGCAACGCCGTGGTGTCCAGTTCGCCACGCAGGTACAGACCACCGGGAATGTTGTAGGCGCTGCTTTGCGGGTCAAGTTGCCAAAGGAACCACAGGCGGTTCTGTGCCAGCGATTGTGGCAGATGCTCGTTGCCCGGCAGGCGGACGATAGCGTTCTGCGTCTGGCTGTCGCCTTGCGATGCGGCGATTTGAAGCGCTTCGATCTGCGCCGCAAAGGCGGCCAGCGTCGGCGCTTCAAACAGCAGGCGCAGGTTAAGGTCAATGCCCAGTGTTTCACGCAAACGGGCCACTACCTGGGTGGCGACGATGGAGTTGCCGCCCAGCAGGAAGAAATGATCGTCGGCGCTGACCTGCTCACATTGCAAATGCTCGCACCAGACGCTGGCGATCTGAGCTTGCAGGTCCGATCCTGTGCTCAGGGTCCGGTTTTGATGCGTTGTATTGTTCGCGGGAAACACCGCGTAGCTGTCCAGGCTGCCATCGGCCAAACGCGTGCGGCAGGCCGAGCGCTGCAACTTGCCGCTGGAGGTTTTGGGCAGAGCGCCCGGATTGAGCAACACCACAACGCTCGGCGCTTCTTGAAACGCCTCGGCAACGGCCTGGCGAATGATCTTTATCAGCGCCTCGGCGGACAGCATTTTCTGCACGCTGCGGCTCACTTCGGCAGCGATCCCAATGCCTTCGCTACCGTCCTGATTGACCGCAAAGGCCGCAATACGGCCTTTGCGTACTACATCGACCTCGCGCTCGACGACTTTCTCGATGTCCTGCGGGTACAGGTTGTGGCCACGGACGATCAGCATGTCTTTCAAACGACCGGTGATGTACAACTCGCCATGCCGCTGAAAGCCCAGATCGCCGGTGCGCAGCCAGGTCTGGCCGTCATGCTGGACGAACGCCTTGGCGGTGGCTTCAGGGTTGCGCCAGTAACCGTGGGCGATGCTCGGCCCGCTGGCCCACACTTCGCCAATACGGTTTTCGTCCAGCACTTGCAGGGTGGCGGGGTCGGCAATCAATACGCCATGCCCCGGCTGGCCGGTGCCGCAACTCATGACCGGCTGACCGTCGCCCAACTCTGCCACATTGCGCGCCAGCGCCTGCGCATTCAAACGCAGCGAAGGAATACCCTTGCCGCGCTTGCCACCCGCCACGTACAGCGTGGCTTCGGCCAGCCCGTAGGAGGCCATGAAGCTGTCCGGCGTGAAGCCGCAACTGGCGAACTTATCGGCAAACGCATTCAGGCTGTCTTCGCGGATAGGCTCGGAGCCGGAATACGCCACGCGCCAGCGACTCAGGTCGAGCCGCTCCAGCGCCGAATCACTGACCCGCGCGCTGCACAGCTGGTAGGCAAAGTCGGGCCCGCCGCTGATGGTTCCGCCGTATTCGCTGATAGCTTCCAGCCAGCGCAATGGCCGCGTGAGGAAGTAAGCGGGGGCCATAAGGATGCACGGAACGCCACTGAAAATCGGCTGCAACAAGCCGCCGATCAGGCCCATGTCGTGGTACAGCGGCAGCCAGCTGACGATCACGTCGTCCGGATTGACGTCGATGCCAAAGCCATGACGAATCAACAGTTCGTTGGCAACCAGGTTGCCATGGCTGACCTGCACGCCCTTGGGCAAGGCGGTCGAGCCCGAGGTGTATTGCAGGAACGCGATGTCGTCGGCCTGCAATTGTGGCCCCTGCCAATTGTCGGCAGACGCACTGTTCAGCGTATCGACGCAGAGCAGTTGCGGGGCATCGGCAGCAGCCAGCTCATCCATCTGCAGCAAGGCGGGCTGCAGGTCGGAACCGGTCAGTACCAGCCGTGGCTCGGCATCGGCGATGATCGACAGCAGCCGTTCCTGATGATGACGACGATTGGATTCCGGCGGGTAAGCAGGCACCGCAATGACCCCGGCGTACAGGCAGCCGAAAAACGCAGCGACATAGTCCGGCCCACTGTGAAACAGCAGAATTGCCCGATCACCCGGCACGGCTTGACGTTGCAGCGCAGCAGCGATGGTCCGCGCGCGCAGGTCCAGGTCACGGTAGGTCAACACCAGCCCCTGGTCTTTCTCGTCGGTGAGGAAACGCAGCGCCAGCCGATCCGGCGTGTGCAAGGCGCGACGCTGAAGAGCCTGGGCCAGAGTGTCGGGGAGTTCAAACGCATCCATGATGGAGTTCCTGCTAGATTCGGCGTGCCAGATAAGATCTGAATTTCAAAAAAAGACACGCGCCCTGCAGAGAGGCCGCGCGCAAGGCAAACAGGGTCAACCGGCGGCCCGGTTCATTTGCCGTGAGGTGCTGTTGCGCCAGCGGGCCAGGTGCTGTTCGCAATAGCGCCGCAGCAGACGGAGCAGCTGTGTTTGCTCGTCGACCAGATAAAAGTGATGGCCCTCGAACATGTCCAAAGAGAATCCGGTGCGGGTCTCTTCCTGCCAGTCGAGCAGTTCCTCGACGCTGATGCTGTCCTGCTTGCCGCCAAATACATGGATCGGCACGCTGAGTGGCTCGCGCACGCCATACACAAAGCTGCCGCAGAGCAGAAAATCGGCGCGCAGGATCGGCAGCATCAACTGCATGAGCTCCTGATTGGCGATGACGTTTTCGCTGGTGCCCTTGAGCGTGCGCAGCCGGTCGATCAGTTGCGCATCGGTCTTGGCGGCGACGTATTCGCTGACATCGCGGCGCACCGGACCGGCAGTCGCTGATGCGAACAGCGCCAGCGGTGCGGGCAGACCGCGCTCGCGCAAGGCGTGCGCCAGCTCAAAGGCCAGCAGCCCGCCCAGACTGTGGCCAAACAACGCATAGGGCTTGTCCAGCTCGGCGCTGATTTCGTCGGCCAGACGGTTGGCCATTTGCACGATATCGGTCTGCAACGCCTCGTCCATACGCATACCGCGGCCGGGAAGCTCCAGAGGCCGTACGTTCAGCCACTCCGGCAATTTGCGCCGCCAGGGGCTGTAGAACATCGCGCTGGCGCCGGAAAAAGGCAGGCAGAACAGCGTCAGGCTCACGGACGTACTCATATCTGAACCGTCCGTCTGTTGGCGCGGATGTGAAAGCGGCGTTGCGCGTGATCGAAGCGCATGGGGTTCTCCTAAGGTATTCCCTGGCCGCAACCGTGGTCGGGCCTGTCACCAATGAGAACGGATGGCGTCTGCAAATAATTAGTGGAGATGCGCGTCGCGAGAGCGCGCCTGACGAGGCCGCACTGTTAAAGTGCGCTGATTGGCTTTCGCATTTGACAATAATTATCATTAAGGCTAATTTGTTGCCCCATGTGACGGCGCTGCCCCTCCTGCGGCCCTCCCCCTCAATTGTTCAAGCAGCAAGGTGAATTCCATGACGGAACACGTAATCACAAGTAAGTGCGACTCACCATTACTCCAGGCATTCGTCGACAACTACTTGCTGCTGGTCAAAATCGCGGCGCGCATCGTGGGTTGCCGGTCCCGGGCCGAGGACGTAGTGCAGGACGCCTTTTTCAGACTGCGCTCGGCACCTCAAGCCACGCTGACTTTCAAGGCCCAGCTCAGTTACCTGTTTCAGATCGTGCGCAATCTGGCCATCGATCATTACCGCAAACAGGCGCTGGAACAGAAATACACCGGCCCCGAGGCCGAGGGGCTGAATGTGGTCATTCAGGGTGCATCGCCGGAAACCTCGCACATCAACTTCTCCAGCCTGGAGAAAATTGCCGATGCCCTGACCGAACTGCCGCCCCGCACCCGCTACGCGTTCGAGATGTACCGTCTGCACGGCGTGCCACAAAAGGACATCGCCAAGGAACTGGGTGTGTCGCCGACGCTGGTCAACTTCATGATCCGCGATGCGCTTGTTCATTGCCGCAAGGTCAACGGTGCCAACGCTGAAGCGTGATAATTCAGAAATACAAAAAAATCCGGAGCACTGGCTCCGGATTTTTTGTTTCTGCCTTGAATAGACAGTCGATCAGCGGCTGACCTGATATTCAGGCTGTACTTCCGGCATGGCCGAAGAGTGGTGGTTGAGAATCTTCCACTCGTTGCCGATGCGGTGGTAAAGGAACGAATAACGCGCCTGTACCTTGGTTTTCTTGCCGTCTGCAGCCGTCAGAGTGAAGGTGTAGACACCGTTGTCCGCAGCGGCATCAGGCCCCAGACGACGAATCTCACGGTAGTTGATCTCGCCAACCGGTTTAAGCGCCAGGAAGTGATCGAAGTAGTCGGTGATCTCTGCCGGAGTAGCACGCACCTTGTTGGAGACCGTAGGCTGCAAGACTGCGTCCTGCGCATACAACGAGGCGACTGTCTTCGAGTTACCGGTCTGCAGGGCCTTGTTCCAACGGTCAAACAGACCGGCGATTTCCTTGTCATTCACATTGCTTGGCGTCTCGGCCACCATGCGGTAGGTGTAGCCGGACGGCTCGGCAGCAGCCTGAACCATCGGTGCACTCACAGCCAGCAACAGGGCCAGGGCGGTCAATTTAGTTTTCATCGCTACTCTCCTACGGGGTATCTGTTCAGGGATTCAGTGAGTGCCACTTTGCCCTCCCCGCCACTGCGCGCCATCGGCCAACCGGGGTTAACTGTGTATGCCAATCGGCAGATAGGCTTTATCTCCTGATAAAGTTCTAATAGCGTCACTTCCGTTATGCCCGCGCGGGCATCCACCCTCGCTGGAGCTCCCCATGCAAAGCCCCCCCCATGACCCGGCAAGCGCGCTGGCAATCCGCAATCAGTATCGCCAGTCGCAAAGCCGCGCTGCTCGCCTGCGTCTGTTAGTGGATACCGGTCAGGAGCTGACCCAATTACCTCCCGAGGCCATGCGCCAGCGAGTGCTGCAGCGCGCCTGCGCATTCGTCGCCATGGACCATGGCCTGCTGCTGGAATGGGGCACCGACAACAATGTGCAGACCACCGCCAGCCATGGCAATGCCGACCGCCTGAGTACCCTTGAAACAGTTGCCGACCCGCTGGCCATCGGCCCGCAATGGCTGGAGCGCAGCGGTCCCGACTTGCCTTGTGTGCTGTTATTGCCGTTGCGTGGTGCCGACGAAGGCTGTTTCGGCACCTTGATGCTGGCCAACAGCGTAGGCATCAATGCCCCGGACAATGAGGACATCGAGTCCCTGCAACTGCTGGCAACGTTGCTGGCGGCACATCTGGAAAACAATCGACTGCTTGAAGCACTGGTCGTCAGAGAGCGCACCATGTCCGAACTGGTCCGCCAGTTGTTCACCGCTCAGGAAGACGAACGCAAACGCATGGCCTACGACCTGCACGACGGGCTGGCCCAGACACTCGCCGGTCTGCACCAGCGACTGCAGGGTTTTGCCGGTCGCTGTCCGGAACTGCCTGAACCGCTGGATGCCGACCTGCAAGCCATTCTCAAGCTGGCGCAGCACTGCGTCGGTGAAGGTCGGCAGTTGATCAGCGGTCTGCGACCCAGCGTGCTGGATGATTTCGGGCTGTTGCAGGCAGTCGACAAGGAAGCCGACCGGCTGCGTGAAGCGGGCATCGCCGTGCAGTGGACTTCGCGTTCCCAGGCACGCTTGCCCAGCCATCTGGAAATTGCGTTATTCCGCATCGCTCAGGAAGGCATCAACAATGTCTTCAAACACGCCGGTGCCAGCCGCGTAGAATTGGCGCTGGAACTGAGTAACGACAATGTTTCACTAAGCCTGGAAGACAACGGCCGGGGTTTCATCACCGAAAAGCCGCGTAACGGCAGTAGCGTTCAAAAGCTGGGCCTGGTGGCCATGCAGGAACGCGCCAGCCTTCTGGGCGGTCGCCTGACCTGCTTCAGCCGCCTTGAGCGCGGCACCCGGCTGCGCGCCATCGTCCCTTTTACCGCAGACAAGGCAACAACATGACTGACACTGTGCGACTGGTTTTGGCGGACGATCATGAAGTGACCCGCACCGGGTTCGTCTCGCTGCTGGCGGGGCATCCGGAATTCGAAGTGGTCGGCCAGGCCGCAGACGGCCAGCAAGCCATCGACCTGTGCCAGGAACTGCAACCGGACATCGCAATTCTCGACATTCGCATGCCAGTGCTCAACGGACTGGGCGCTGCGCGAATTCTCCAGCAGCGTATGCCGGACCTGAAAGTGGTGATTTTCACCATGGACGACAGCACTGATCATCTGGAAGCCGCGATCAGCGCAGGGGCGGTGGGCTATCTGCTCAAGGACGCCAGCCGCGACGAAGTAATCGCCGGTCTGCAACGTGTGGCCCGTGGCGAAGAAGCCTTGAACAGCACCGTCAGTGCGCGCCTGCTAAGGCGCATGACCGAGCGCAACACCAGTGGCGCAGCCCTGCCGGAATCCCTCACACCTCGCGAACGTCAGGTACTGGGACTGGTGGCGGGCGGCTTCAGCAATCGTGAAATCGGCGAAAAACTCGGCATTACTACCGGCACCGCCAAGGCACACGTGGAAAAAGTCATCGGCAAACTGGGTGCCTCGGACCGTACTCAGGCCGCCGTGCGTGGCGTGGCGCTGGGCCTGGTGAGCCAGTCGACGAGCGAGTGGCGATGACGACAACCGGAAGCAGTCGCTGGGAAGACCTTCCGTTACGCGGCAAGGCGCTGGTGGCCATTTCTTTGCCCCTGGCGATTCTCATGTTCTCGCTGGTGCTCATCTATATCGCTGAACGCCAGACCGCTCAGGCAGAGGAAGATGTACGCCGTGTGCTGCTGGTGCAAGGCGACATCCAGACACTGCACACCCAGATCGCAGAAGGTGCGGCCAGCGTACGCGGCTACCTGCTGACTCATCAGGAAGACTTCCTGCCTGGCTACATCAACGCGCAGCCGCTGATCGGGGCGGCGTTGGCGCGACTCAACGACAATGTGCGCGATGAGCAGATGCGCGAACACCTCAAAGCCATCGAGCCGCTGATCAACACCAAGGTCGACGGCCTGGAAAAACTGCGCTCGATGAGCATGGAAGATCAACAAACCGTTGCCCGCATTCTGGTCGAAAACAAGTACGTGCTCGACCAGTTGCGCGAGCGGATCGGCATCATGCGCGAGCGCGAAGACGCCTTGCTCGCCGAACGCACCGAAGCGGCGGCCGCTACCCGCGAACGCCTGCTGCGCTCGACCCTGCTGGCAGCCGCCTGCGGAATATTCGGAGCCATTCTTGCCGTGCTGATGCTGTCCAAAGGCATCGTGGCCAGGGTGCATCAGGTGCAACGCAATGCTCAGCGGCTGGCGCTCGGGCACCCGTTGCTGCCCCAACCCCCGGAAAAGGACGAAATAGGCCAGCTCGGCACCCGACTGGTCGAAGCCGGTCAATTGCTCGCCGAACGCGAACGCGCGCTGCGCGACAATGAAGAACGTTTGCGGCTGATCATCGAAGGCGTGAAGGACTACGGCATATTTGCGTTGGACCGCAACGGCTATGTCACCACCTGGAACGCAGGTGCCGAGCGTATCAAGGGCTACACAGAGCAAGAGATCATCGGTAAGCACTTCTCTGTTTTCTACCTGCCGGAGGAATGTCCGCAACACCCTGACATGGCATTGCGTGAAGCAACGGTCAACGGCCGCTACACAGAAGAAAGCTGGCGCAGACGCAAGGACGGCAGCCGTTTTTGGGCCAGCGTGGTGATTACCGCCCAATACGATGGCAATGATGAACTGCGCGGCTTTTCCAAGATCACCCGTGACATCAGTGATCGTCGTGTCGCCGAAATAGCCCTGGGTACGGCCCGCGAGGAAGCCGAGCGGGCCAGCCGGGCGAAAAGCGAGTTTCTCTCGCGCATGAGCCACGAGTTGCGCACGCCCCTGAACTCGATTCTGGGCTTTGCCCAGTTGCTGGACATGGACTCGCCTGCAAGCCAGCGACCGCAAATCGGCCATATCCTGAGAGCCGGTCAGCACCTGCTGAAACTGATCAATGAAGTGCTCGACATCGCCAGAATCGAAGCCGGGCATGTGTCCCTGAGCCTGGAACCGGTATCACTGTCGAGCGTACTTGAAGAAGCGCTGGTGCTGGTCTCGCCGATGGCGGCTGATGCCAACATCGAATTGAAGGCGTTGCCGCAATTGCCTGACAAGCTTGGCGTGGTCGCGGACCGCCAGCGCTTGATTCAGGTGTTGCTCAACCTGCTGTCCAACGCCATCAAATACAACCGTCCCGAAGGTCAGGTGCGGATTGAAGTCGAGCAGTCGGACGAGCGCGTTACCGTGAGCGTAATCGATACAGGCTACGGAATTGCGCCAGAGCGTATCGGGCAGTTGTTCAAACCGTTCGAACGACTGGATGCCAACCCGAGCGTCGAGGGCACCGGGCTGGGGCTGGCGCTGAGCAAAAGCATGCTGGAAATGATGCACGGTACCCTGTCAGTGCAGAACACACCGGCTGAAGGCTGCCGCTTCATACTCGAGCTGCCACTTGTTCTGGTGCACGCCCCCACAGCTCCCCTGCCACAGACTGGCATGCCTGCTGACGCCGCCCCTGTCGCCCGCCTGCCTGCTCGCCCTGCTTATCACGGCAAGCTGCTGTGCATCGAAGACAACCTTTCGAGCATGGCCTTGATCGAGACGCTGATGCAGCGCAGGCCCGGTATCCAGCTGCTGTCGAGCATGCAGGGGCAGCTGGGGCTGGATCTGGCCCGCCAGCATGCTCCTCAGCTGATTCTGCTGGACCTGAACCTGCCGGACATCAAAGGCCTTGAGGTGCTGCATCGTCTGCGGCGCTTGCCGGCTACGGCCAATACCCCCGTCCTGATGATTACAGCTGACACCAGTGATAAAGCCAGTTGCGAACTGAAACAGGCCGGTGCAACGGCCATTCTGACCAAACCCATTCAGGTGCCGGTGTTTCTTGCCCTCCTGGACCAGTATTTACCGGAGCCAACATGACCGGAGATTTTCGCATTCTGATCATTGACGACCAGCGGCCCAACCTTGATCTGATGGAGCAACTGCTTGCCCGCGAGGGCCTGACCAATGTGCTGAGCAGCACCGAGCCGTTGCGCACGCTGGACCTGTTCAACAGCTTTGAGCCGGACCTGGTGGTGCTTGATCTACACATGCCCGAATTCGATGGTTTTGCGGTTCTGGAACAGCTCAACCGGCGCATTCCGGCCAATGACTATCTGCCGATCATGGTGCTGACCGCCGACGCGACACGCGATACCCGACTACGCGCACTGGCGCTGGGCGCACGGGATTTCATCAGCAAGCCGCTGGATGCGCTGGAAACCATGCTGCGTATCTGGAACCTGCTGGAAACCCGCGCGCTGTATAAATCGCTGCGCAAGCTGGTGCCGCCGGAAAACATCGAGCTGTTGCGCCAGCCACGGACGCTGGCGCAGCAGTGAGGCGTCTTTATTTGATGAGCGTCACCGGCACTGACACTTCATGGATCACCCGCGTGGCTACCGAGCCCAGTAGCAGGCCGCCAAAGTTGCCTAGCCCGCGGGTGCCCATGACCACAGCATCACACCCCAATCGCTGAACCTCGGCTTCTACCTGCTCGGCGACGTTGCCCAGCTCGACATGGGCCTGGAACGGCACGCCCGCCGCGGTCAGCAGCGCAATCGCATCATCGAGCACCCGCTTGCCTTCATTGGTCAGCCCGGCCTTCACACCATCAATCATGTCGGGGGCCAGATAAAGGCTGTAATCAATGGGGCTGGCCTGCACATTGAGGATATGCACCTCAAGCGATTTGGTGAGGTCGCCAGACAATTCGATGACATAGCCCAAGGCACGCATGGCGTGCTCGGAGCCGTCGAAGGGAACCAAAACTTTGTGCATGTGCGCTTTCCTTGAGGGGGTATGCGATCAATATAATCCGTTGGCTGGTGGGCAACCACTGCTGAACGGCAGCTTGTTGATTCAGGACAATGTGTGCTGGCCTTTACAACCGGCGCGCCCCGACCTCTCCCCTCTGCCACTGTTGATAGCTAAAGCGCTGACTGCGACAGGTATCCTCCGTCAGAATGGATGGTATTGGTACAGCCAGCTCTCGGTTAAAGTTAGCTCACCCAGTCGCAGATACAGACGCATGTCTACCGGTTCTGCACCTTCTACCGTCAGGTCGAATTGCGCCCGCCAATGCCCCGCCAGACCGTCAGGCACTGCCTCGGTGAAAATATTGGAGAAAGTCCCTCTTGAGCTGGACAATACCGCTTCCGGAAACGTATTGAACGGCACTTTTTCCAGAGTGCGGCCCTGAAATTCGACGACAAATTTTCGCACGCTGAACCGCCCCGGGTTTCTCGGAGACCCTTTTGTTTGAGTCATGCCACCTGGGCAGACTCGGTGAGTTGCTGATAATAGATTGCTTCTGCTTCGACCGGTGGAATATGACCGATTGGCTCCAGCAGGCGGCGGTGATTGAACCAGTCCACCCATTTCAGGGTTTCCAGCTCCACCGCCCCCCGTGTGGGCCAAGAGCGTCGATGAATCACTTCAGCCTTGTAAAGACCATTGATGGTCTCAGCCAAAGCATTGTCGTAAGAGTCACCGACACTCCCGACCGATGGCTCAATACCGGCTTCGACAAGACGCTCGGTATAGCGAATGGACACGTACTGCACGCCACGGTCACTGTGGTGAATGAGTCCACCCTGCTTGACTGGGCGACGGGCGTAAAGGGCTTGCTCCAGTGCATCGAGTACAAAATCGGTACGCGCTGAACTGGACACCTTCCAACCGACGATGAATCGGGCAAAGACATCAATGATGAAGGCCACGTAAACAAAACCCTGCCAGGTACTGACGTAGGTAAAGTCCGATACCCATAGGGCGTTCGGGCACTCAGCCACAAACTGACGGTTGACATGATCCTGCGGGCACGGCCTGGCTTGGTCGCTGACCGTCGTCTTGACGGGCTTGCCGCGTACCACGCCTTGCAGGCCCAGCTCTCCCATCAGACGTTGCACCGTACAGCGGGCGACTTGCAGTCCGTCACGCAGCAATTGTCGCCAGACCTTGCGCACGCCATATACCTGGAAGTGCTCATCCCAGACTCGCTGGATGTGCTCACCCAGTTCCTGGTCACGCTGCGCACGCGCTGACTGCTGGCTGGGGTCAGCCTGCTGAGCAGCGTACCGGTAGTACGTCGACGGGGCGATTGGCAACACCTTGCAAATCGGCTCGACCCCGTAAGACTGGCGGTTTTCATCAATAAACGTCTTCATCGTTTGAATGGGCGGTCGAGCTCCGCCTGGGCAAAATAGGCTGAGGCCTTACGCAAGATCTCGTTAGCTTGACGCAACTGACGGTTCTCACGCTCCAAGAGCTTGACTCGCTCACGTTCGACTGTGCTCAGCCCATCACGCTGGCCGCTGTTGCGCTCAGATTGGCGAACCCACAGCCGTAATGTCTCGGGCGTGCAGCCGATCTTGGGGGCAATGGCACTGATGGTGGCCCACTGCGACTCGTACTCAGGAAGGTGTTCGAAAACCATCCTGATGGCCCGCTCACGGACCTCTGGGGAATACTTCGGTAGTTTTTTCATCGCTCCATCCTCTCAAAGGTTGGAGTCTCCGAGAAACCCGGGGCGGTTCACGCCTTGCGGCCGCGTCTGTCCTGGCCGGCCACCATTACCGAAACGAGTCGCTACGCAATGAGCCAACTCACCGGGGCATGGCTCGTCCGCCAGCCAGTGCAGACGATAACGCAGCCGGTAATCTGTTCCAGGGCCTGCCGGTTTTTCAGGTACCCACATGGCGACGATATTGTCGTGGATCTCATCGTCTGTAGGAATTTCAACCAACTGTACGGCGCCTTTCCCCCAATCGCCCAAGGGCTCGACCCACAGGCTCGGCCGCCGTTCATAATGCACGCCATCCAGGTAATGGCTGAATTCGCGATCCCGCTGCAGCAGACCGAAACCTCGCGGGTTATTGTCGCTGAAGGCAGATGCCATGGTTCTCGGCGGGTTGTTCAACGGTCGCCATATTCGCTCGCCTGCACCGGTCCAGATCGCCAGTCCGTCGGAGTCATGCACCTCGGGCCGCCAGTCAGCAGCTGTTTTCTTGGTCTGTTCACTGAACCAGTACATTGAGCTGATCGGCGCGATGCCGAACCTTTGCACTTCGCCGCGCATGAACAGTGCGGCCTCGACCTCCATGACCACCCCTTTGCCCCGCTGTATGGCAAAGCGATACGCCCCACAGATGCTCGGCCCGTAAAGCAGTGCATAGACAACGACCGAGTCGGATGTATTGCTGTCCGGCGATTCAAACCAGAAGTGAGTGAAGTCGGGAAATTCTTCCGCACGCTCGGGCTGGGCGACATCCAGCGCGATACCACGTGCGGAAAGTCCATATTGATACAGCTCGCCAATGGCACGAAAGTACGCAGCGCCGAGAAAAGCCGTCCAATCGTTATTACGCCAATCCAGTTTTTGCTGATCGCCTGTTCGACTTTCCTGAAAGCGAAACCCGGCAAAGCCAACACCCTGAGTCAACTGACGCGCAGGGCTGTCTTCGGGCATGTCGAAATACGCCTGATCGTAGAGAATTTCCTTGGCAGCACCCTTATCGACGACATAGAGCCGCACCAGCTTGGGGAAAAACTTCCCCGGGTGAAAAAAAGTGATAGGAAACTGGCCCGGTCCCTCCGCGAACAATGCGTACTCCGGCTTGAAGCGAATCTTGCCGTGAGCGTCGTAGTCCAGTTTCGCCAGTACCTCCGCCGAAAGAGTTGACGGCACAATGTACGGCTGTGAGGCGGCCTCTTTTGCGCGCTGCCCTAAAAGATCAAACGAAAAGGGCTCGCTATCGCCCATTTTCAGCGGCTCGTCAGCCTGTGAGGAAGAAGGGATACCTGATACGAACAACAGAGCAGATATCGAAGAAAACTCGAGAAAGTTTCGTCGATTCAACATGGTGGGAAGTGACCTGGTGGGGGTAGATCTGGTGGGCGGTAGACCTGAGCATAGATCAGTCCGCCAAATACACCCGTTCAGCTCGTCCGATTAACTCAATGCCCCTCAAGGAACGCCGCTGCCTGATCCAGCAACAGCATGGGATTTTCGGCCTTGTGTATATCAACCGACAGCAACTGACGGAAACGCCGTGCGCCGGGGAAACCCAAACCAAGCCCGAGCATGTGCCGAGTGACATGGTGCATGTTGCCACCGCTGGCAATATGCGCCGCAATGTACGGCCGCATCGACTCCAACGCATCGTAACGACTGATAACCGGCGCAGTGCTGTCGAACAACTGCTGATCAACATGCGCCAACAGATACGGGTTGTGATAAGCCTCACGGCCCAGCATGACGCCGTCGAAGGTCTGCAAATGTTCGCTGCACTGCTCCAGCGTCTTGATGCCGCCGTTGAGTACAATCTCCAGGTCAGGAAAGTCAGACTTCAGTTGCGCGACCACGTCATAACGCAGCGGCGGAATATCGCGGTTTTCCTTGGGAGACAGTCCTTCGAGAATCGCGATACGGGCGTGAACCGTAAAACTCCCGCAACCCGCCTCCTGAACCTTGCCAACGAAATCACACAACTCGGCGTAGCTGTCGCGGCCATTGATACCTATCCGGTGCTTGACCGTAACCGGAATACCAACCGCATCGCGCATCGCCTTCACGCAATCCGCCACCAACTCAGGATGCGCCATCAGGCACGCGCCGATCATGTTGTTCTGCACCCGATCACTCGGGCAACCGACGTTCAGATTGACCTCGTCGTAGCCCGCCTCTTCAGCCAGCCGGGAACAGGCAGCCAGGTCCGCCGCCGTGCTACCGCCCAACTGCAACGCCAGCGGGTGCTCGGTCTCGTCATGACGCAAGAACCGCTCGCGGTCGCCGTGCAGCAAGGCACCGGTGGTGACCATTTCGGTGTAGAGCAAGGCATGCTTTGAGAGCTTGCGCATGAAGTAGCGGCAATGGTGGTCGGTCCAGTCCATCATCGGGGCGACGGAGAAGCGGCGGGACAGTGTGGTGGCTGATTGGCTAATGGTTGTAGGGGTTTCGTGGTTTTCAGTTGTCATGTGAATTGATCTTTTATGCAGCCGCTCCTACCCGGGTTGATTCATTTTCAGCAAGCGGTCGTCACAATGTAGCAATCGACGCTGGAAATGTTGCAATTTGAGATGGGTACGATCACAGCACGTAAACGCGAAGGTAAAACCACTGGTCTCACGGCGCAGATACGGATTGTCAGGAATGCGCGGCAGTTTAACAGGAAGGCAGGCTGTGGAGTGCAGTAGGTGGCTTAGGTCAAGGGCCAGTGGGGATAGAAGTCAAATTCTGCTCGATATCTCAAATGGTAACTGCTGGCGTTTATCCTTGCGCAGCTTGGTGGGCGCAGCCGGTTACTGGCGAGGAGGTATGTACGAAACCGGAAGTTCGTTATGAAGAAGTCTGACGTCGAGGTGATATGAGCATCACGTCAGAAGTTCATAGCAATCTGCGCCCTCATCGGCATGCGTACCAAAACGGTCTAACCAGGTATTCAGCGTGCAAAGAAGGAGTAGATCAATGATTCGCATGGCGCGCCCCTCTGACGCAAAGGCCATTGCCCAGGTGCATGTCAGCAGTTGGCAAGACGCATACCGTGACCTGATGCCGGCCGAATACTTGAATTCGCTGGAAGCGAATCTGGCTCAGCGTGAATCATTTTGGGTTCGCTCGATTGAATCGGGCGAGCCTTGCGTATTGGTCGCGGAGTTGAACGAGCAGGTGGTCGGCTGGATATCAGTCGGTGCCAGCCGTGACGAAGATATCACCGGGGGAAACGCAGGCGAGGTCATGTCCATCTACGTCCTGGCCAGGTATTGGCAAACTGGCGTCGGGTCAGCCTTGTGGGAAGCTGGCCTGCAGTACTTGGTGAAGCAAGGGTATCAGCGCTTAACGCTTTGGGTGTTGACCCGCAATGAAAGAGCTATCCGGTTTTATCGCAAGGCAGGATGCGTTGAGCAGGCAGGGAGTGAGCGCAACCTCGAGCGTGGGGGTGTGGCGCTGGTAGAGGTGAGGTATGAGTTGCCCTTTAGTCGGTCACGTTAGACGAGACGGAAGCTACCCGGACAACTACTACACGGCGGCACCGTACAAAGGCTTTTACGCGAAGACGCAGTCGATCGAGAAAGACAGATGACACAAGCGCCATCTGTCGGGGGCTCACTCCGCATTCAGCGGAATAAACACCGCAAACGTAGTTCCCAGATCCGCTTTTGATGTCACTTCAATACGCCCGCCATGGGCATCGACGATCTTGGCGACGATGAACAAGCCAAGCCCAAGGCTTGAGTAGGGACCGTTGTCAGTCATTTTCTCGGGCGAGTAGCGATCCATCGGGTTGAAGATAAAAGGAAGCACGTCTTCGGGAATTGGACTGCCTGTGTTGTGCACGGTGAACTGAAGTGTGCCGTCAGAAGCTGCCAGCGTTACCTCGACAGGGTCGCGGCTGTTGCCGTGTTGTATGGCATTGCCAATGAGGTTCGAGAAGACCTGCTCCAGGCGATCACCATCAAAATTGCCAATGACCGGATCGTTGGAAGTGAGGTGAATATCCGCCTCTGGATTGACCGTACGCGATTCGTCAACGATGCGAGCACAGACGGGCTGGATGTCTGTCTGAGTCTTTTTCAACGGAATGCCGGGACCGATCTGTGACCGTGTGAAGTCGAGCAGATCGCCAACGATCTGATTGGCTCGTTTCACGCTTGAGTAGATCCTTGATGCCACCTTGGTCGGCCGCGCGCCCAGGTCATTGGTACGCAACAGCACGTCTGCACCCAGCAATATGGCACTTAACGGTGTACGCAAGTCGTGCCCGAGGATGCCCAGAAAGATATTGCGCGAGGCCTGAACCGCACCGGTATAGCTGGAGATGGATTCCGCGAGAGCCTGATCTATTGCTTCGTTGAAGCGGATCATGTCCTCCATCTGCTGCTGGGTGTCCGAGGTCGCGCGCATCATCCATTGTTTTATCACGCTCGCGCGTAACGCTCGAAACTCCGAGACCACCTGATCGATGGTGAAACCTGACATCAATCGAGTGATCGCATGGCTTTTCGCCGCGGTGTCTTCTTGCGATACGACCTGGCCCTGAGATTTTTCGACCTGTTGCTGCGACGACTGATCAGTCCTCAAATCGGTGGCAATGGCTCGAAGCATCTGCTCGGCGTGATCTCTGAGCTCCTTGGTATCCAGAGGCTCGCCGAGCGTGGACATGGTGCGCGCGAAGTCGGTCCACTCCAGTACAATAGGCTCGATGTTCTCAAGGATGAAGCCCGATAACCGCATAGCAATTAAAACCCGAAAATGAACCCCGCGAATTGCAGATTCGTGGGGCGAGTTAAACACCAACTCCGATCAAAAAGACGGATACATTTGTTAAATGAATTTCACGCAGACCAGAAAAATATCGAGGCCCGGAGCTAATCGGAAAGCGCTTGTAAACGAGCCTGAACTGCGTCGTCAAAAATGATGTAGAGCGCCTCGGCATCGGCGGGACGCAGCTTTCTGCTTGTCTCAAGACCGTGAATGTATTCGATCTGCAACGCCCCTTCGGCCTCCACGTCAGCGCGGGTGCTGGTTGCCTCGAGCGCTCTTACCAGATCACTGATAGCCCCCTGGACAGCCTTGGGGAGCCGTAACTGGTCAAGTTGTTCCTGCATTCGCTCAATTTCCGGGTTAAAACCATAGGGTCGGCAGCAGATCACGGTGAAGCGTGCAATGCAAGGCCATGAGCCCGATCATCGATGAGCTGAAGAGGCGGTGCGCCCTTCAAGAAGGTTTTTCAGGCTGTAGGTCACCACACCCAGAATGATCAGGTCGTCGTGGTCAGTGACATGCAGTGGTGGATAATCCGGGTGTTCGGACTTGAGGATCACGACGTCGCCACGCATGTGCAAACGCCGACACATCTGCCTTGCGTTGAGTGAGGCGACGACGATGTCACCGTGCTCGGCGTACTGACTACGGTCGACAACCAGCATGTCACCGGTGCGCATGCCGCCTCCCTGCATCCCTTCATCCTCGACCCTGGCCAGATAAACGTGCGGCTCACGGACCTCACAAAGCTCTGCGATAGAGACATGCTTCTCGACCACTGACGACCTGGAGCCGACGGATGACAAGGATAGCAAAGGGAGCTTGATGCCCTCTGCCGACAAGGGGCCAAGGAATGTGACACTCATGGGGCGAGCCTTTTATGATTAACTGTATACATATACAGTTAATCGTTTATCAGGCGCCAGGTCAATCTCCACTACCCGACCCATCGACAAATGGCGTGGACTCAACCCGATGCACGGTCAACATCCGCTGACTGTCAGGGCGCCTCACCTTGCGACAAGGGGGTAATCAGCGCCACCGTCAGGTAAAGCCTGGGAGCGATACTCGACAGTTCGATGTACTCATTGTCCGCATGCAAGCCGGCCCCGACAACACCCATGGTTTCCAGCACGGCAGGCTTTGCGCTACCCGGTACGTAGGCGTAGCCCGCATCGGTGCCGAAGCGCATGGCGATCGGCTCGACACTGCGACCGATTTTTTCATAGAGCGTCTGCGCGGTTTTCGCCAGTTGCTCGGAACCCGGATTCCTGGCCAGTGGCGGACGGCCTTTTTCCATGCGCAAGGTCACTTCGGTGCCTTCAACGAGGGTTTTCTTCATAATCCGCTGACCGTCGGCGAGCACCCTGTCGCTCTCGCTCGGATCGGAATAGCGCATGTCCGCCTCGGCCGAAGCGCTGGACGGGATGATGTTGCGCTTCTCACCGCCTTTGACAAGCGTCCAGTTGACGGTCGTACCCTTCCCAGGATCGCCAAGGTCCTTGAGTTGCAGCAGTTGGTGCGCCAACTCGATCGCCGCATTGCGCCCGGCTTCAGGGGCCGAACCTGCGTGTGACGACTTGCCTTTGACGTCGAGGAGCAAGCCATTGATGCCATTGGTAGCGACAGTCACGGCGTCTTTGTCAGGCGGCTCATAGGAAAACACGTAGTCATGCTGGCTAGCGAGTTCGGCTATGACTTTCTTCGACCCGCTGGAGCCGGTTTCCTCGTCCGGATTGAAGAGCACGGTGAGCGTGCCGAAATCCTTGAAATTCTGGTCCTGCAGCAGTTGCAGCGAATGCAGAATCATCGCCACGCCGCCCTTCGCATCTGCCACACCGGGACCATAGGCGCGTTCGCCGTCGAGCCTGAACGGGCGTTTGGCGGCAGTGCCCGGCCCGAAGACCGTGTCGTAATGGACCATTAGCAGAAAGGACCGGGTGCCATTGCCTTTGAACCTGCCAACGATGTTGTCACCCGCAGAAGGGTCTGCCGGCGTGGTGGAAACTTCGGCACCCAATGCCTTGAGACGCTCCACCAGCATCGCGCTGACTGTTTTCAGTCCGGGTGCCTGACCAGTGCCCGTATCAATATCCACGAGTTGCCGGACGGTTTTGAGGTAGGACTGTTGTTCGGCCTGGGCTTTTTTCAGTAACAGATCAGATGGCAGCTCGGCGGCGATGACGCCCATGGAAAACAATGAAAAGCCGATTGCGGCGGTGATGGGGAAACGTCGTGAATGCATGCTGGCTCCTTCAGATCATCGCGAGTTGAACAGCATCTTTACCCCAATGCACTGCTCGACGCCACAAGCGAGTCTCATCAGACAAATATGTATGAGAGTTTAACTGATAGTGATTAGCATTTAATAAAATGTGAAAAATTTGTTAGTCTCGCCCTCCGCTGCCGTCTGTCACGACCTGCCAGCCAGCACACCATCATCCAGGTGTCCCGCCACGTCCCAGTTCCTGCAGGAATTACCCCAATGCTTCGTCCGCTTCTACCTTCGTTGGCCAGCCTTGTGACTCTCGGTCTGTCGGCCGCCGCTCTGGCCAGTCCCGTTCAACTCGATCTGCCTGCACAGGCGCTTTCCAGATCGCTCGCACAGCTGAGCCAAGCGAGCGGTATGCAGATATCAGTGGATGACAAATTGATTGCAAGCAAGCAGGCTCCAGCCATTAGCGGCAGCCTGGAACCGGCTCAGGCATTGAATCAGCTATTGTTGGGCAGCGGCCTAGATACGCAGGTACAGGGCAATGCTGTGAGGGTGTTCCAGCCATCGAGCGGTGGCTCGATGACGCTGGGCAACGTGGACATCAGCGCTCAGGCGGGCATTGCAGGAATGGCCACCACAGAAGGCAGCGGTTCGTACACCACGGGCTCGATGAGCAGCGCGACCGGGTTGCCCCTTTCGATTCGCGAGACGCCGCAGTCGGTAAGCGTGATCACTCGCCAGCGAATTGAAGATCAGGGCATGAACGACCTCAATGATGTCGTCAAATATGCACCCGGCGTGACACTGCGCAAATTCGGCTCGGACCGTCAGCAGTTTCTGGCGCGCGGCTTTACCATCGATAACCTGATGTATGACGGTCTGCCGACCATCGTCAGCACCTTTACACTGGATACCATCTCCGTGCTGACCTGGCCTTGTACGACCGCGTTGAAGTGGTACGCGGCGCTACGGGGCTGATGACCGGTGCAGGCAGCCCCTCGGCGACACTCAATCTGATTCGCAAGCGCCCTACTGCTACCCCGCAAGTCAGCGTGACCACCAGCGCCGGGAGCTGGGACCGCTACCGTACCGAGGTGGACGCGTCGAACAGGCTCAACGATTCCGGTACGTTACGTGGCCGGGTGGTGGCAGCCTATGAAACGGGCAACAGTTTTGTCGATGAGCGCGATAAAGAGCGTCAGACGTTCTATGGCGTTCTGGAAGCCGACCTTAACGAGTCGACCACCTGGACCATAGGAGCCTCGAAGCAGCGCGATGATGCAACGTCGGACTGGGGCAGCCTGCCATCCGGCCCTAACGGTGAAAACCTTCACCTGCCACGTTCCACCTTCCTCAGTAACGACTGGGCGTATTGGGACAGGGAAAACGTCAGTGTTTTCACGGACCTGACTCATCGCTTCGACAACGGCTGGAGCAGCAAACTGGCGGCGACCAGAATCTGGGCTGAATCCGACATGTACTCCAACTACCTGACCGCCAGTGGCACCGGTTACGGCCAGGCGGCTGGCGAGTACGACACCACAGACGTGCAGACCAGTCTGGATGGTTCGCTGTCCGGTCCATTCCAGCTGTTTGGCCGGCAGCACGAGCTGATGCTCGGCGTCAGTCGGCGCGAAGAAAAGTTTGATCAGAAAGGCGGCTTTTACGGCTCTACACCGGTCGATATCTACACCTTCAACCCCAATCTCATTGCAAAACCGGACCCTGCCACGCGTACCGCCTACGTCAATCAGAACACCGCCACCGAGGAAGGCGTCTACGCCGCCGCACGTTTCAATCCGATTGATCCATTGCACGTTATCGTCGGCAGCCGGGTAAGCTGGTACGACTATCAGAATCGTTCGGCCAGCAATGGTGACTACAAAGTCATTCGTGAGGTCACGCCTTATGCCGGCATCGTCTATGACCTGAACGATACCTACTCGGCCTACGCAAGCTATACCGAGATCTTCAAGCCGCAGAACCAACTGGACGTGGGAGGCGGCGTATTGGACCCGATGACGGGCGAAAGTTACGAAATCGGCCTGAAAGGCGAATACTTCGACGGTGGTCTGAACGCATCGCTTGCAGTCTTCGACATGACCCAGGAAAACCGCGCGTACGCCATCGTCAATCCGCCAGTCACTTGCCAGCAGCAGAATCGCGTCTGCTACGAAGCAGCCGGTGAAGTGCGCAGCCGAGGGATCGACGCAGAAATCAGCGGCCAGCTGACACCTGACTGGCAGGCTTCCGCCTCCTACACACTGGTGTTGAGCCAGTACGTCAAGGACCGGACCAATGACAAGGGCGACCTGTTTGCGCCCAATCAACCGAAACACCTGTTCAAGGCAGCAACGTCCTATCACCTGCCCGGCAACCTGAACAAATGGCGCGTGGGTGTCGACGTTCTGGCGCAAAGCGAGACGTACAACCGGGTCGGCACCGGTCACTCCGAGCAGGACGCCTATGCGGTTGTGGGACTGATGGCAGGCTACCGCTTCGACGAGCACTGGGACGCGCGGGTCAACCTCAACAACGTATTCGACGAAAAATACTGGCAGGGCATTCCCTTGGCGACCGGTAGCGGCGTTTACGGTGACCCGCGCAACCTGATGGTCTCGCTGAAGTGGTCGCTCTGACTCTTGCACGCTGCAAGCTGCCTGATAGCCGTTAAATTCACATCAAGGGAACAAGCAGTGCGTGCGAGGCTCAAAAACAGTCTCGACAAAGGTATTCACGACAATGCCGTCCCTCAGGGCCTATCATCGGCAGCAGGAAACGCTGCGGCCTTGAGTGGTCGGCAGCGCTCGGGTAATGTCATCCAACCGCACAGGACAGAGCACGCTCATGACTTCCAAGCTGGATCAACTCAAGAAATTCACTACCGTTGTTGCTGATACCGGCGACTTCGGCGCAATCAAAAGCCTCGAACCAGAGGACGCCACCACCAACCCTTCGCTGCTGCTCAAGGCCGCATCCGACGTAAACAACGCTCAGATGCTCGCCGACGCATTCAGCGGTGCCAAGGGTGACATCGGCCTGGCCTGCGACCGCTTTGCAGTCGCCATCGGTCAGGAAATTCTCAAGGTGGTTCCGGGCCGCGTATCCACTGAAGTGGACGCACGCCTCTCGTTCGACACCAATGCCCTGATCGAGCGCAGCGAGCGCTTGATCGGCCTTTACGATGCCGCCGGCATCAAACGTGATCGGGTGCTGATCAAGCTGGCAGCCACGTGGGAAGGTATCCGTGCCGCTGAGAAGCTGGAGAAGGACGGTATTCAGACCAACCTGACGTTGTTGTTCTCCTTCGCCCAGGCAATCGCCTGTGCCGAGGCTGGCGTGTTCCTGATTTCTCCGTTCGTGGGCCGTATCTACGACTGGTACAAGAAATCTTCAGGCATCGACTACGTTGGCGCAGAGGATCCGGGTGTGCAGTCTGTGACGCGCATCTATAACTACTACAAGGCCAACGACTTCAAAACCGTGGTCATGGGGGCAAGCTTCCGCAATCTGAACCAGATCGAACAGCTGGCGGGCTGTGATCGCCTGACCATCAGCACCGACCTGCTCAAGAAACTGGCTGAAGATACCGGTACGCTGGAACGCAAGCTTGCACCGGGCAATGCCGGTGAGGCTCGTCAGAGCCTGACCGAGAGCCAGTTCCGCTGGGCCTCCAATGAAGATGCCATGGCCACTGAAAAACTGGCTGAAGGCATTCGTCAGTTCGCTCGCGATCAGGAAAAGCTGGAAGCGCTGCTCTCCGCAAAAGCCTGATAACGAAAAAGGGCGACACCTTAACGGGTGTCGCCCTTTTTGCTGCCTGTCGTTCAGTGATCAGAAGGACAGACGCCAATGGCGCCTAGCGCTGACCTTCCAGTGCATTGACCAGATCATGGAACGCTTCACGATTCGAGTCGTTAAGGCCCATGAGAATCTTGTGCGCCTCAAGTACCTTGGCCTTTACCACTTCCTCGCACTGATCCTGCGAGGGCAGGTCAGTCAGGCTCTCAGGCCGCGGCAGGGGCCGGTCAACGATGTTGAACACCTGATCAAAGCCCATCGACTGCAACAGGCGCGTGATGTCCTCGTGAGTGGTCACGAGAGTCGGCAACAGTCCAACCTTCTGGCGCGACAGGATCGAAAGTTTGGCCAGCAAGCCAAGCGTGGTGCTGTCAATGCTGCGCGTCTCGGTAAGATCGATGACCACCGCCGAGAAATTCAACGCAGTGAAGATACGCTCGATAGTCGCATCCAGAGCCGAACACAGCGTCAACCGCACTTCACCCACGAACTTGAGAACGAAGGTGCCTTCCTGCTCGGCGAACTGGATTCTACCGGTACTCATTCAAGATTCCTGCTTAACACTAACAAGGCGATATCATCCGGCATCTCCCCTAGCGTTGCCAATTCAAAAACCCGCTGCAAGCCATCCAGGCTGCCGCCAGCCGTCTTGACCAACTCGGGAAGGACGGCTTCTTTCTCTTTGAGTGTATCACCGGGCAACAGATCCAGTATGCCATCAGACAACATGGTCAGACTGAAGGATGCTGGCAGGTCGATTTCGTGATCCTGATAGGTCGCTTCGTTGAACAAACCGACCGGTAGGCCGCGACCTTCCAGATAACGCGCCTGCCCTTCGGAATACAACACCGGCAGTGGCAGATGACCACCCACGGCATAAGTCAGTTTACCTGACTCTTCATCAATAACACCGCCGACCATCGTAACGTGCTTGCCCAGCTTGCAACTGATAAGCCCGCGGTTGATATGCCCCAGTACATCCGACGGTTTGAATTCCGGCAGTGTTCCGCCACGCCTGGATTCAAACAGCAGCCGAGTCGTCATGAACTTCAGCAGCACCGTGATGAACGCCGATGAAGCACCGTGACCTGAAACATCTGCCAGGTAGAAGGCAACACGCCGTTCGTCGACCCTGAAGTAATCGACAAAATCGCCGGACAGATACAACGACGGAATGATCTGATGGGCAAACTTGAATTCGTCAATCGACCACGGAGTGATTGGCAGCATGTTCATCTGCACTTGCCGACCCGCGTCCTGGTCTTCCTGCAACAGGTGAAGACTGGCTTCAAGTTCGCGATTGGCCTTTTCCAGCTTTTCGCGGTAGACCTGGTTTTCAGTAAGCAGACGAGCCCGATCCAGCGCCCGACGCACTGAATGCTCCAGCACGGCAAGATCTTCAAGGGGCTTGATCAGATAATCGGCAGCGCCGAGGCGCAAGGCCTCTACCGCATCGCTCATCACGCCCGCACCGGATACAACGATGACAGGCGTCTGCGGAGCGATGGCGGTGACCTGACGGATCAGCTCAAGCCCGCCCATCTGAGGCATGCGTAGATCGCAGACCACCAGATCGGGGTTCTCTTGCTCGAACATCTGAATTCCCTGCAAGCCATTACTCGCTTGCAGAACGCTGAAGCCACTGTCTTCAAGGTAGGCGGCAAGGCTCGCGCGCACTACGTCGTCGTCATCGATAATCAGCAGCTTGGCACTGGTTTTTGGCATGGGGGCAAACGGCGCCAGATCAGGTTGGCGTAGGCGGCCCGGTGTTTCCGGAGCCAGCTTACTGGATTCGCTTCTAGCCTCTCCGTAATAACACGCGACAACTGGATGTGCGTGGCGTGTCTCAGAGGTGCCCTTCAAGGCGCAGACGGTACTCCCATCCGACGGGTGTTTCAAGCATGCTCCTATCCTCACTTTGCGCTCTTTACATCGCAAATCACCCGGAGTTATAAGAACTCACAAATCAGCAACTAAAACGAAGGACTGTACATGAGTGGAAATGATCGCAACTACGAGGAAAAGCGGGATTACATCCGCATGCGCGTCGAAGCAGACGTCAACCTGATCCACGCGGGCCAGGTGATTCCCGCCGTATGCATTGACCTTTCCAGCTCAGGCATGCAGGTCCAGGCACCACGCTCATTCCAGGTCGGGGACAAGCTTAGCGTGAGCATCGACTCTGATCATCCTGCGCTCAAGGGACTTGAGGCCGAAACCGAGGTGGTGTGGGTCAATGACGAAGAAGGCGGCGGACAGAAACTGGGGCTTTCCATCGTCTCGATGCGCTGACTGCAGGCGGAATTACTTCACACTTTCAAAAAATAATAAAGGCGACCCAGGGTCGCCTTTATTGATTCACGCAGAGGCAAAGTGTCGATTAAAAATCGTCTTCGACCTTTCCGTCCTTGACCTTGAACTCGCGGTTCTGCAGGTAAGCGTTACGGATGAACGTGTAACGATCACCGCTGACCATACGCTCGGCAGACAGCAGGCTGGCACGCGTATCGATGAGGTTGACGCCCAGCGCCGTGTTACGGGTCGGCACATGATCGATGTAGCGGTATGGAGACGTGTAGGTGTCCGGGTATTTGGCGAAGGCATCACGCACGGTGCTTGGACCCAGCAGCGGAATCACCACGAACGGGCCGCTCGGCACACCCCAGTAGCCCAGTGTCTGGCCAAAATCTTCATCGTTGCGTTGCAGGCCCATGCGGGTACCCACGTCAATGAAACCCAGCAGCCCGAACGTGGTGTTGACGATCAGGCGCGCAGTGTCGACACCGGCCGCTTCAGGCTTGGCTTGCAGCACGTTGTTCGCCAGGTTGCCGACATCGCCGATGTTGTTGAAGAAGTTATGGATACCGTCTTCGACAAATTGTGGCGCGATGTACTGATAACCCTTAGCCAGCGGCTTGAGCGTATAAGCGTCGAGGGTATCGTTGAAGCTGAAAATGGAGCGGTTGATGCCTTCCCACGGGTCATCTTCGGCTGCCTGAACGGCTACCGGCACCAGCGCAATGCCGGCACAGAGGGACAATTGCAGCAAACGCTTGATAAAGCCTGCACCGGTCACGGGCATAGCTGACACTCCTGATCGAGATATCGAAATAATGACGCGGGTGCTACGCCCCACACGCTAGGACAGGGAGTATAAAGCCTTCTGTCGAGAATAAGGCAGGTCTGTCAGCAAAGGGTTCCGGATAAACCCCCGTCATCGCACATTCATCGAAGTGTCACAAAATACCGGTAGCGTTTCTGGATATTTCAGAGAGATCCTCATGCTCGCGCCGGTCCTCACGCCTCTGCCAACCTTTCCCGCCCTGCTGTTCGGCCTTAGCGGCTGTCTGGTGGACTTCGGTGCGCAGGCCGCGACCTCGCTTACACCAGGCAATGAGCTCACACAGCTCACACCTGGCGCAAAGGATATTCTGCGGACTCTGCGTGATCAGGGAATGCCTTGCGCCTGGCTTGACGAGCTGCCTGAAACCGTCAGCGCTACGCTGGCTGAACCAGTAAGTGACTGGATGATTCCCGCCCCTCGCCCAACCGCCAAATGGCCCGCCCCGGATGCTTGCTGGATGGCGCTGATGGCCCTGAAGGTCAGCCAGCTGGATGGCTGCGTGCTGATCAGCGGCGACCCACGCCTGTTGCAGTCCGGGCTGAATGCCGGGCTGTGGACCATTGGCCTGGCGTCTTGCGGGCCACTGTGCGGACTTTCGCCTTCGCAATGGCAGGCACTGAGTGACGCCGAACGCGAGCAGCGACGCGCGCAGGCCACGCTCAAACTCTATTCGCTGGGAGTACACTCGGTCATTGATCACCTTGGCGATCTGGAGTTCTGCCTGGCCGATATCGCATTACGCCGCAGCAAAGGTGAAAAACCCTGATACACATGCAGCCAGGCACTGACTGGATTAGTCTTGAGTGATCATGGACCTTTAGCTCTTCGGCGAAGTCCATGAGACAGACTTATCAATCAAGGAGCACGTCATGCCCGCCCGCGAACTGCAAGAACAACTCAACACCCTGCGCGAGCAACTGGAGCATAACCCCCCGCTTTCGGAGTCTGACCGGGAAAATCTTCACGAACTCATGCAACAAATCGAAACTGAAATTCAGCTGGAAAACGCCACCCATGAAGACAGCAGTTTGGCTGACGGCGTGAACCTGGCCGTCGAGCGTTTCGAGCTGGAGCATCCGACCATCGCTGGCACCTTGCGCAACATCGTGCAGACGCTGGGCAATATCGGAGTCTGATTAGGGAATGCCGCTCTGCTGGCTCTGCGTAAGGCCGCTGATGCATGGTGAGGCGTAGAGTTGTGACGCAGAGCGTCACCCAACGCATGCCGACGCGGAGCGTCGGCACGATAATCCTGAACCTGGAAATATCAGCCAGTGGGTAACGACGCGCTGCATCGTCACTGATGGACACAGACAACTATCGTTCCACACGCTCCGCGTGGGAATGCCGTTGCGGACGCTCTGCGTCCACGCCCTGAGCCCCAGACGACACTACTGCCGCGCCAGCCTGCGATTGTTCGCGTCCAGCGTTTCTGTGCTGCGATACGGGTTGATATCCAGACCACCACGGCGCACGTAGCGTGCATAGACGGTCAGTTTTTCCGGTTTGAGCAAACGCTGCAGGTCGAGGAAGATTCTTTCCACACACTGCTCGTGAAAGTCCGAATGCTGGCGGAAGCTGACGATGTACGCCAACAGGCTGCTGTGATCCAGCGCCGCCCCGCCATACTCGACCACCACACTGCCCCAGTCGGGCTGACTGGTAACCGGACAGTTCGATTTGAGCAAATGACTGTGCACGCTTTCTTCGATAATTCGCGACTCATCGCAGCGCAGCAGCTCAGGCTGAGGGCGATCGTAGCTACTGACCGTGATATCCAGATCGTCGATGCAGACGCCCGGCAAAGTCGCCACACCTTCACCCTCAATGTCGCTCAGGCTGCGAATGCGCACGCCAACCGGCTTTCCGGCCGCAGTTGACAGATCCTGTTCGAGGGTTGTCTGCACCTGCTCAACGGTAGCGAAGGCGGTCTGATTCAACGAGTTGAGGTACAGCTTGAAGGACTTCGATTCGATGATGTTCGGCGAATCGGCCGGAATGCTGAACTCGGCAATGGCCACCACCGGCTTGCCGGATGGCAGCAGCCAGGACAACTCGTAACAATTCCAGAAATCGACACCCTGATAAGGCAGCGTCTGAGCCGTCAGCCCAAGCTCGGCCCACTTTGCAGCACGGGGGATCGGGAACAACAAAGACGGCGTATAGGTGGCGATGTACTCACTGGACTTGCCCAGCGGCGAGTGTTCGGCTGCGGGATGCATGGCGATACCTGGATCATGAATTAACGCGGCGAGTTTATAGCGTTTGCGACGGGCTTTCAGCGAAAATCCGCTTCAGCCCGCAGCCGTCGCGGGCCGCAATGCGGCCTCGGCGACTACACTCGGTTCTGATCACTCATAACGCAATGCATGCGCAGGCTGGATCTGCGCGGCGCGCCATGCTGGATAGATCGTGGCCAGAAAGCTCAGGATAAACCCGGCACTGCAGATCAGAAGCACATCACCGCCCTGCAATTGTGAAGGCAGGTTGCTGATGAAGTACACGTCGGAACTGAAGATGTGCTGGCCACTGACCCGCTCGACCCAACCCACCAGACTGCTGACGTTCAGCGCGGCAATAATGCCCAGCACGCCGCCGATCAGGGTGCCGACAATACCGATCACAGTGCCCTGGACCATGAAGATCGCCATGATTTGCCGGGGCGTAGCGCCGATGGTGCGCAGAATGGCGATGTCCGCGCCCTTGTCGTTGACCACCATGATCAACGTGGCAATGATGTTGAACGCCGCAACGGCGACGATCATCAGCAGCAACAGGCCGATCATGGTCTTTTCCATTTTCATGGCACTGAACAGGCTGCCCTGAGTGTGGGTCCAGTCATCGGCGCGATAACCATCCCCCAAGCCGGCGGCAATGGCCGTGGACACCTGAGGCGCCTTGTACAGGTCCTTGAGCGCCAGTCGCACGCCTTGAACCTGATTGGGTTGCCAGCGTTGCATCTGCGCGGCGTCGGCAATGTTGATCAGGCCCATCGAGCCGTCCAGCTCGGCACCGACCTTGAAAATACCCACGACGGTCAAGCGTTGCAGGCGCGGCGTGATGCCGCCCGGCGCACTGCTGACTTCCGGTACGATCAGGGTCAGCTTGTCACCGATGCTCAGGCGAAAGCGGCGCGCGGTTATATCGCCAAGTACCACACCAAATTCGCCCGGCTTCAGGTCTTCAAGACTTCCACGCGTAATGTGTTGAGTGACGATCGACACCTCATGCTCCAGCGCCGGGTCAACGCCGCTGATCTGGATCGGCTGCATCGAGCCCTTGTAGGACAGCATGCCTTCCATGTCGGTAAACGGTACAGCAGCGGTGACTTCAGGATTTTTCAACGCTGCGTCGGCCAACGGTTTCCAGTCATCCACCGGTGTGGCACCGGCGATAACCGCATGCGGCACCATGCCCAGGATCCGCGAACTCATTTCCCGCTGGAAACCGTTCATGACCGACAGCACCACGATCATCGCCAGCACACCGAGTGCCAGCCCGATCATCGAAGTCATCGAAATGAACGAGATGAAGCTTTTGCGGCGTTTTGCGCGGGTATAGCGCATGCCGATGAAGATGGGTAACGGTCTGAACATTCGCGAAGCACCGTGGGAAAAAACACCGTATAAAAAACGTAGAACCCGACGCGATGAGTTGCGCCGGGCCGGGTCAATCAGGCCTCGACGAGGCGGCCGTCTTCCAGACGCAGGACGCGGTCCATTTGCCTGGCGAGGCTCATGTCGTGGGTCACGATCAGAAACGCCGTACGCGATGAAGTGCTCAACTCACGCATCAGGTCCTGAATGCCCTGCGCGGTGTGGTGATCGAGGTTGCCGGTCGGCTCGTCAAGCATCACCAGACCGGGCTGATTGATCAGCGCACGAGCAATGGCCACACGCTGCCGCTCGCCACCGGAAAGCTCCGAAGGCTTGTGCGCAAGACGATGGCCGAGGCCGACACGTTCGAGCAACGCGGTGGAGCGTTTACGGGCCTCGGGTATCGCCGTCCGACCGATCAGCAAGGGCATGCAGACGTTTTCCAGCGCCGTGAATTCGGGCAGCAAATGGTGGAACTGGTAGACAAAACCCAATGCCCGGTTACGCAGCAGGCCACGCGCCTTTTCGCCCAGCGCCGACAATTCTTCGCCCGCCAGCCAGACGCTGCCTTCAGAAGGTGTGTCCAGGCCGCCCAGAAGATTGAGCAAAGTACTTTTGCCCGACCCCGAACTGCCGACAATAGCCACCCGCTCACCGGGATGCAGCTCCAGTTGCAGACCAGACAACACCACGACCGACTCCGGGCCTTCCTCGTAGGATTTACCCAGGTTGCGGCAACTCAATACTGCTTTATCAGACATGCCCGACTCACTCATAACGTAACGCCTCCGCCGGCTGGGTGCGCGCAGCACGCCAGGCGGGATACAGGGTGGCGAGGAAACTCAGGACCAACGCCGCACCGCAGACCTGGAACACGTCCTGGGCCATCAGTTGCGAAGGCAGGTAATCAATGAAATAGACGTCGGCGTTGAGAAACTTGTGGCCGATCAGCCCTTCCAGCGCAGCGATGGCAGCACTGACGTTAAGCGCTGCAAGGATGCCCAGCGCAGCGCCAATCAGCGTGCCGACCACCCCGATCACCGTGCCCTGCACCATGAAGATCGCCATGATCTGCCGCGGTGTCGCGCCCAGTGTGCGCAAAATGGCGATATCGCCCTTCTTGTCATTGACCACCATCACCAGCGTGGAAATGATGTTGAATGCCGCAACGGCCACAATCAGCAGCAGCAACAGGCCAATCATGGCTTTTTCCATGCGGATGGCCTGATAGAGGTTGCCGTGGGTGCGTGTCCAGTCACGGGAATAGAAATTGTTTTCGCCCAGTTTCTGGGCGATTTCCCACGAAGTACGCGGCGCTGCAAACAGATCATCGAACTTGAGCCGCAGGCCCTGCACCTGATTGGGCTTCCAGCGGTGCAGACGGGCCAGGTCATCGAGGTTGGTCAGCCCCAGAAAGCCGTCGATTTCGCCAGCGCCGACATGAAAGATACCGGTCACCTCGAAACGCTTCATGCGCGGGAACATGCCGGCAGGCGTGACAGTCACCTCAGGCGCGACAAAGTTCAGTTTGTCGCCGACCACGACGCCCAGTTTGGCAGCCGCCTTGTCGCCGATCATGATGCCGAAACTGCCGGGAGACAGGCTGTCGAGCTGGCCCTGCTTGATGAAGTGGTCAATGATCGAGACCTTGCGCTCCTCGGCCGGGTCGATGCCATTGAGCAGCACCTTCTGAACCTTGCCGTCGTGGGTCAGCAAACCCTGCATTTGGGTGAATGGCGCAACGGCCAGCACCTGCGGGTTTTCCTGAACCTTCGCGGCCAGGCCACGCCAGTCGGTGATCGGGTCAGCCGATTCGATGGTCGCGTGCGGCACCATGCCCAGCACGCGGGTACGCATTTCGTGATCGAAGCCATTCATCACCGATAACACGACTATCATCACTACCACGCCGAGGGCGAGGCCGATCATGGACGTCAGGGAGATGAACGAAACAAAATGGTTGCGTCGCTTGGCACGTGTGTAGCGCGTGCCGATAAATACAAAAAGAGGTCTGAACATGTAGGAATTTGTTCGCAGGAATGAGGACGTCCATGTGGCGGGCCTTGACGTGCAGCTTTACACTCGAAACTCTCAGACCACCGCCGCTAGCTTGGGTTCGCCATGTCGACATTAGATGAAGCAGGACGCCGCGAATACTACCGTATCGACGACAGCGTCGCACTGGAAATTAACCCCCTGTCTGGTGCCGACCAGGCAAGTCAGGACGCCATGCAGGACACCTCGACACTGTTCGACCTGCTCAGCGAGCTGCACGTCAGCGAGTTCGAATCACAGCATTTGATGCGCCAACTCGACGAGCGCGACCGGGTGCTGAACAGTTTTCTCAAGTCGTTGAGCAAGCGCATCGACCTGCTGGGCGAAGTGGTTGCACACACGGCACTGGGCAAACTGGGCGCTCCACAGCCGGTAAAACTGTCCGAAGGCGGCATTCAATTCAATTCACAACAAGGTTTTGCCGTGGGCGAACAGCTGTCGATCAAGATGGTGCTGATGCCCCAGGCGGCAGGTCTGATGCTGCGCGCCAGGGTCAGCCAGTGCGATGCACGGGCAGATGGCGGTTTTGACATCAGCACCGACTTCGTCAACCTGCCGGACGCTCAACGTCAATTGCTCGCACGGCACGTGTTGCAGCGTCAGGCTCAGCATCGACGCCAGGCCCTTGAACAGGGTCAGCCATCCGGCAATTGAGTTTCCGGTATATCTCTTTTCACCTCATCATTTTCATATCAGCAGTGGGTGCCTTAACGGCCAGGAGTAAACGTGACCCTTATCTACGGCCACCGCGGCGCCAAGGGCGAAGCACCGGAAAACACCCTGGTCAGCTTCCAGGAATGCATCAAGCACGGCGTGCGCCGCTGTGAACTGGACCTGCATCTTTCACTGGACGGAGAGTTGATGGTCATTCACGACCCGACCCTCAAGCGCACCACCGACCGACGCGGCAAGGTCAATGAGCATCTGGCCGCCGACCTGGTGACCTATGACGCGCGCAAAGGTGGCCCCGGCTGGGTCTCGCCCTGCCCGATTCCGCGTCTTGAAGAGTTGTTCGAGCAATGCGATTTCGAGCACTGGCAACTGGAAGTCAAAAGCGCTTCACGCACCCGCGCCGCCAACACCGTTCTGGCCATTCGTGAAATGGCTCAGCGTCATGGCTTGCTCGACAAGGTCACCATCACTTCCAGCTCTCGTGAAGTGTTGCGCGCCGCCCTCGACCTGACGCCGGACATATCGCGCGGACTGGTGGCCGAGTACGCCTGGCTCGACCCGTTGAAGGTCGCGCAAAGCTACGGCTGTGAAATTCTGGCATTGAACTGGACACTGTGTACCCCGGAGCGCCTGCAGAAAGCACAGCGTCAGGGCCTGCATGTGTCAGTGTGGACAGTCAACGAGCCTGCACTGATGCGCAGGCTCGCTGATTTCGGCGTCGACAGCCTGATTACAGACTTTCCCGGTTTGGCCACCGCCACGCTCGGGAGTCGCTGAAATCGGTCTCCCCGGCCGGCTCAGGCCACCGGCCGGAGTCGCTTAAAAAAGCCGGTTGAGGCCGTCGTATGCCGCTACCCGATAGGCTTCGGCCATGGTCGGGTAGTTGAACGTGGTGTTGACGAAGTACTTCATGGTGTTCGCTTCACCCGGCTGGCTCATGATCGCCTGACCGATGTGCACGATCTCGGACGCCTGGTCACCGAAGCAATGCACGCCCAGCACTTCCAGCGTCTCGCGGTGGAACAGGATCTTCAGCATCCCGACCCGCTCACCGGAAATCTGCGCACGGGCCATGCCCTTGAAGAACGCCTTGCCCACTTCGTACGGCACCTTGGCCTGGGTCAGCTCGTGCTCGTTCTTGCCGATCGAACTGATCTCCGGAATGGTATAGATCCCGGTCGGTACGTCGTTGACATAGCGCCAGCTGCCGTTGTCGACCATGCTCCCAGCCGCCGAGCGGCCCTGATCGTAGGCAGCGCTCGCCAGACTTGGCCAGCCGATAACGTCGCCTGCGCCATAGACATTGGAAACGCTGGTGCGATAGTTCTCGTCCACCTCGATCTGGCCACGACCGTTGGCCTTGAGACCAATGTTTTCCAGCCCCAGCTTGTCGGTGTTGCCGGTACGGCCATTGCACCACAGCAAGGCATCTGCCTTGATTTTCTTGCCGGACTTGAGGTGCAGGACAACGCCGTTATCCAGACCTTCGACCTTCTCGTATTCTTCGTTGTGGCGAACCATCACGTTGTTATTGCTGAAGTGATAACTCAATGCCTGAGAGATTTCCGAATCCAGGAAGCTCAGCAACTGGTCACGGTTGTCCACCAGCTCGACCAGAACACCCAGACCGCTGAAGATAGAGGCGTATTCACAGCCGATCACACCGGCGCCATAAATGATCAGCTTACGCGGGGTGTGCCCCAGGCTGAGGATGGTGTCGCTGTCGTAGATGCGCTTGTGACTGAAATCGATGTCGGCCGGACGATAGGGGCGCGAACCGGTGGCGATGATGATCTGGTTGGCCACCAGCTTTTCCACCACACCGTTGGTGCAGACCACGTTGATGCTGGTCTCGTCGGCAAAACTGCCGGTGCCGAAGAACACATCGACACGGTTGCGGGCGTAGTAACTGGTGCGCGAGGCCACCTGTTTGGAAATGACCATTTCGGCGTTTTTCAACACATCCGGAAACGAAAACCAGCGCGGCTCGCCAATGGCCCGGAACATCGGATTGGTGTTGAACTGAATGATCTGCTTGACCGAGTGACGCAGAGCCTTGGACGGAATGGTGCCCAAATGGGTGCAGTTACCGCCCACTTGCCGACGGCTGTCGACCATGGCGACCTTGCGCCCCGCCTTGGCGGCGTTCATTGCCGCGCCTTCTCCGGCAGGGCCGGAACCCAGTACCACTACGTCGTAGTTGTAGACAGCCATGCGTACTCCTTTAAACAGACCGAGGCGCCACTCTGGCATCTCTGGCTAAATCACGCGGCGCAGTCTAGCGCTGCACCGAGGCGGCGAACATTAACCCTTGGTCGCGTCGAAGGCCAATTTTTGTCTGTGCAAGGTGGCAATTGACCGGAAGTTCCGGCCTCTTGACTTACCGTGGCTGCTCCACCGCCAGACGATCAAACGACGCGTTGCTACGGATGATAAAGCGCTTATCGGCACGAATCACAAAAAAAGCAGGGATTTTATGTTCTTGCGCGTAATTCCAGCCGCGCCGCGGGCCGAGAATCAACAGCAGTGAGGAGAGGCCGTCAGCCATCAGCGCCGAGGGATGAATGACCGTCACCGACGCCAGACTGTGGCTGATCGGCTTACCGGTCAAAGCATCGAGCGTATCGGAAATGCGCCACCCGTCATGATCGGCGTAACGACGATAGTCGCCCGACGTAGACACGGCGTAGCCCTTCAGTGGAAATACTTTTTGCGTGACATTGCCATCATCGAGTGGCGCGTCCAGCGTCACCCTCCAGGGCGAACCGTCGGGCTTGAGCCCGCTGACTTTCAGTTCACCCGTGGCTTGCACCAGATAATCGTGCAACCCCAGCTTTTCCATGCGCTCGCTGATGCGATCTACCGCATAACCGGCGGCAATACTGTTGAGGTCCACTTGCACAGCGGCGCTTTTGCACAACTGCTGCCCGACGACACGCAGACCGCGATAGCCCACCGTCGCCCGAGTGCGGGCCAACTGGCGCACCAGCGGCATTTGCTCAAACAGTGCATGAGCGCCCAGCCCCCACAGGTCCATCAGCGGCTTCACCGTCAGGTCGAACGCACCATCACTGTCCCGTGACAGCTGCTCGCCAACACCGATCAGTTTCAAAACCGGTTCGGGCATGGTCTGGCAGCTATTGGCAGGCAATGCATTGAAAAGCTCGATATCCGAGTCACTGCGCCAAAGCGACATCTGTTGATCGACTTCGGCCAGAATCGATTCGATCTGCGGGCGCACGACCTCAGGTTCAGGCTGCCCGGAAGCGCGCACGTATACCACTGAATAATGACTGCCCATGGCCGGCCCGCCAAAGCTTTCCAGCTTGCGTTCCTGACCGCAACCACCGCACCCCAGCAGCACCAGGTACACTGCAACCCTGCAAAACCCACGCAAACTGATGCCCCGCACTAAAAAAACCTTTCAGAGTGACTTGCCATCATTGGCAGGCAAGACAGAAACCTTCCGTAGCGGCCCGCTCGGACCAGGGCCGGGCTTCACCCATATGAGGCCGACCAAAGCATTGAGTGGTCAGTGTCGGGCTTATGGTTCCCATACGGCATGCCTGTTCATCCGGTTTCATCTGGTTGATAAGCCGTGCACGCATCGACCGGCCATGCCTGTCAAGCGTCTGTTAAGTAATAGCAAATCGCCGAAACGGTTGTCTTTGAGCCCTGTTACACATACTGTTACAAATGTGCATCGCCAGTCGCACACACGTAATGGCGATGTAAACGGGATAACAACGACAACGGACTCCAAGCCGACGAGCCTGAGCGAGTAACTAAATGGCCTCCACAACAAGTAAGGGCAAAGCGATCTTTCGCGTTGTCAGCGGTAACTTCCTCGAGATGTTCGATTTCATGGTCTACGGCTTTTACGCCACGGCCATTGCCAAGACATTTTTCCCCTCCGACAGCGCATTCGCTTCGTTGATGCTGTCGCTGGCGACCTTCGGCGCAGGCTTCCTGATGCGCCCCTTGGGCGCGATCTTTCTCGGTGCCTATATCGACCGTCACGGACGTCGCAAGGGCCTGATTATCACCCTCGCGATGATGGCAATGGGCACTTTGCTGATTGCCTGTGTGCCGGGCTACGCCACTCTGGGCGTTGTTGCACCGCTGCTGGTGCTGCTCGGTCGCCTGCTGCAAGGCTTCTCGGCTGGCGTCGAGCTGGGTGGTGTTTCGGTGTACCTCGCTGAAATCTCGACACCGGGTCGCAAAGGCTTCTTCGTCAGTTGGCAGTCCGCCAGCCAACAGGCTGCCGTGGTATTCGCCGGTTTGCTGGGCGTTGGTCTGAACCACTGGCTGAGCCCGGAGCAAATGGGCGAATGGGGCTGGCGCGTGCCGTTCCTGATCGGCTGCCTGATTGTGCCGGCGATATTCATCATCCGCCGTTCGCTGGAAGAGTCCCCGGAGTTCGAAGCCCGTACCCATCGCCCAACGCTCCGTGAAGTGGTGCGCTCCATCAGCCAGAACTTCGGCCTGGTGCTGGGCGGCATGGCATTGGTGGTGATGACCACCGTGTCGTTCTACCTGATCACCGCCTACACTCCGACCTTCGGCAAGAACGAACTGAACCTGACCGACCTGGAAAGCCTGCTGGTGACGGTCTGCGTGGGTGTGTCCAACTTCATCTGGCTGCCGATCATGGGTTCGTTCTCCGATCGCATCGGCCGCAAGCCGCTGTTGATTGCAGCGACCGTGCTGGCCATCGCCACCGCCTACCCTGCGCTGTCGTGGTTGGTAGAGCACCCAAGCTTCAGCCACCTGCTGATGGTCGAGCTGTGGTTCTCGTTCCTGTACGGTTCCTACAACGGCGCAATGGTCGTGGCGCTGACCGAGATCATGCCGGTCGAAGTCCGCACCACCGGCTTCTCGCTGGCCTACAGCCTGGCGACCGCAACCTTTGGTGGCTTCACCCCGGCGGCCTGTACTTACCTGATTCACGAATTGGGTAACAAGGCAGCGCCCGGTATCTGGCTGACGGGTGCCGCTGTGCTGGGTCTGGTTGCTACGCTGGTGCTGTTCCGCAAAGGCGGGCAGAAGCTGGAAGCGCCCGGAGCACCTGCAACCGCCTGATTCATCGCTTGATCGATCAGATAGCTGTAACGGCTAAAAGCAAAAACCCCGGCACGAGTTGATCTCGGCCGGGGTTTTGCTTTTTCAGACAGCGCGCCTCCAGGGTCGAAAGCCAAGCCAGAGCAACACCCCGGGCAATTGCAACGCAATCATTAAACCCAGCGACCACTGATAGGACTCAAGCGGATGACCGGCACCCTGCGCAACCGGCCACAGGTTGAGCACCACTCCCATCAGCCACTGGAGGAAGAACGCGAGCACAAACACCACCAGATTGAAGGAAGAGCTGACCCTGCCCGCCAGCTCCGGTGCAACCGATTGCGCCACAATGGCGTAGTTCATGGTGGTCGACGTGCCGAAGAAGCTGAAGCCCATCGCAACAATATAGGGTGACACCGGTAGACCACTGGCCATCAGCATCTGGAAGCCGATGAAGATCACCATCCCTGCACCACAGACCATGATCGACTGTACACCGAACCTGCGCAGATAATCAGTGATCGTGCCGAACGTCAGAGACCCTGCCACCATCGCGATGGCGCCGAACAGCAGTACATTGGCCATGCCTGAATCGCTCAGCCCGGCCATGTCACGCAACCACGGTCCCATCCACAGCGACAGTACCGACATGTAGATGGCGTGCGAAAACACGGAATACAACGCCAGACGCCAGAACGTCCAGGAAGAGTAAAGTTTGCCGACTGCGGCAAACATATCGCTGTAGCGGGTGTTTCTGGTCTCGTAGGCTTTGGGAACACTGAGGTGTATGACCACGGCCACACAAAAGGTCAGCAGCGCCAGCATCAGAAACGCTTCTCGCCAGGTCGGCCAGCTCAGCAACGCATGCAAAGGCGTGGTCGACGCCATCGCGCCCAGCCCGCCAATCGACAGCAGGCAGGCAGTACTCAGTGGCAAACGCTCGACCGGCAACCAGATGGCACATGCCTTGATCGCACTCATCAGCGAACCCGCAACGCCCATACCAATCAGACCCCGCCCGATCAACAACCCTGTCTCGGTGCTGGAAATACTGAAGATGACCGAACCGGCGACTGCAAACAACAGCATCGGCGCCTGCACGCTGCGCGGGCCGTAACGATCAAGCATGACGCCAAGGGGAATCTGTGCGGCAGCGAAGGTCAGAAAATACACGCCAGTCAACAACCCCAGGCTGCTCGCAGGCAAACTCAGGTCGGCCTGCAGATCGACATAGATCACCGCATTGACGGTACGAAACAGGTAGGAAACGAAATGCCCCAGACCAAAGGGGATGAAGATCGTCAGAAACAGCAGGAAGAAGCTGCTTTTGAGGGGGTGTTGCGATCCGTCCATGGCCGAACTGCTCATCCTTGGCTACTCCGTCATCCACAAGGGCTGTGCCTGACAGGTTCTCATGACACGCAACAAAACAAAACGGGCGAAGCCTGCATGTGCGCAGGGTTCGGCCCGCTTATTTGCTGCCCGGTCAGACCGGGCAGTTCAAAAGTTCAACATTTACTGCGGAAAGGCAGGCGGATTGACGTCTGCCATGTCTTCCATCACGCGAACAACCTGGTGGCTGTAGCCAAACTCGTTGTCGTACCAGACGTACAGCACAACGCGGTTATCGTTGACAATGGTGGCTTCGGCATCCACAACACCGGCGTGACGCGAGCCGACGAAGTCAGTGGACACCACTTCCTGCGAGTTCACAAAGTCGATCTGCTTGTGCAGGTCCGAGTGCAGCGCCATGTAGCGCAGGTACTCGTTCATTTCTTCGCGGGTGGTCGGCTTCTCGAGGTTGAGGTTGAGAATGGCCATGGACACGTTCGGCGTTGGAACGCGGATCGCGTTACCGGTCAGCTTGCCGGCCAGTTCAGGCAGTGCCTTGGCAGCAGCGGTGGCGGCACCGGTTTCGGTGATCACCATGTTCAACGCAGCGCTGCGACCACGACGGTCGCCCTTGTGGAAGTTGTCGATCAGGTTCTGGTCGTTGGTGTACGAGTGAACCGTTTCAACGTGACCGTTGGTGATGCCGAACTTGTCGTTGACAGCCTTGAGCACCGGCACGATGGCGTTGGTGGTGCAGGATGCCGCGGACACGATTTTGTCATCCGCAGTGATTTCACCGTGGTTGATACCATGCACGATGTTCTTCAGCTTGCCTTTGCCCGGCGCGGTCAATACAACGCGGTCGACGCCAGGGCAGGCCAGATGCTGACCCAGACCGTCGGCATCACGCCATACACCGGTGTTGTCCACCAGCAGAGCGTCCTTGATACCGTATTGGGTGTAATCCACCTCGGACGGGTTCTTGGCGTAGATGACCTGAATCAGGTTGCCGTTGGCAGTGATGGTGCTGTTGGCTTCATCAATGGTGATGGTGCCATCGAACGGACCATGTACCGAGTCACGACGCAGCAGGCTGGCACGCTTGACCAGATCGTTTTCCGCGCCTTTGCGGACCACGATGGCACGCAGACGCAGACCGTCGCCACCGCCCGTCTTCTCGATCAGAATCCGCGCCAGCAGGCGACCGATACGACCGAAACCATAAAGCACGACATCGGTGCCCTTGCGCGGGCTGGTGCCCTGCTGACCCACTACACTGGCCAGCTCTTCACGTACGAACTGCTCGGGCGTGCGGCCGTTGCCTTCAGTCTTGAACTTCACGGCCAGCTTGCCCAGGTCCACCGAAGCGGCACCCAGTTTGAGCTCGCTCATCGCTTTTACAAGCGGGAACGTCTCGTGTACGGACAACTCAACCGCATCGGACTGACGATGACGCGCAAAGCGGTGAGCTTTGAGAATCGCGATGACTGAACGGTTGATCAGGCTGCGGCCATAGATCGAACTCACCACATTATTATTGCGGTAGAGCTGACCGATGAGCGGGATCATCGCTTCGGCGAGAGCTTCACGATCGATCCATTCACCAAGACACTGGTCGGGCTTCTGAGTCACGGGAACCTTCCACATGTAGGGGCTGAAAAAAGGGGCTACATTATGACCGCGCCTTTGTTCATGAGCAATGCGCGACTGTCATATCGATGGGCACTACATAATTTTCGCCCGTAAATACGCGGTAACACTCTGGAAAACTGACAGCCACCACCTTCCCCCGTTACAATCGCCGCCCCTGTTGCAACGCCTGGAGCCCGACCTTCCCGTGCCAGTTCTGCGTCTACCGCATCTTTCTGCCGCTGCAGGCAAACAACACTGGGGCAATCTTCCCGGTGCCGCACTGAGCCTGGCCATTGCCGAGGCCGCCAGCGCAGCCAAGCGCTTTACCCTGCTACTGACCGCCGACAGCCAGAGCGCCGAGCGGCTGGAGCAGGAGCTGAAGTTTTTCGCGCCCACGCTGCCGGTTCTGCACTTCCCGGACTGGGAAACCCTGCCCTACGACCTGTTTTCGCCGCACCAGGACATCATTTCCCAGCGCATCGCCAGCCTTTATCGCCTGCCGGAGCTGGAGCATGGCGTTTTGGTAGTACCGATCACGACCGCCCTACACAGACTCGCGCCGACCAAATTCCTGCTCGGCAGCAGCCTGGTGCTGGATGTCGGCCAGAAGCTTGATGTGGAAGCCATGCGCACGCGCCTGGAAGCCAGCGGCTATCGCTACGTGGATACGGTTTACGAGCACGGCGAGTTCACTGTGCGCGGCGCATTGATCGACCTGTTCCCGATGGGCAGCAAGCTGCCGTTCCGTATTGACCTGTTCGACGATGAAATCGAAACCCTGCGCACCTTCGATCCGGACACGCAGCGTTCCATCGACAAGGTCGAGTCGGTGCGCTTGTTGCCTGCTCGTGAGTTCCCGCTACAAAAAGAAGAAGTCACGCGCTTCAAGGCACGCTTTCGCGAGCGTTTCGATGTGGACTTCCGGCGCAGCCCGATTTTCCAGGACTTGAGCAGCGGCATCACGCCTGCCGGTATCGAGTACTACATTCCATTGTTCTTCGAAGAAACCTCGACGCTGTTCGATTATCTGCCGCAGGACACTCAGGTGTTTTCCCTGCCGGGTATCGAGCAGGCCGCAGAAAATTTCTGGAACGACGTGCGCAACCGCTATGAAGAACGCCGCGTCGACCCTGCACGGCCACTGCTGCCGCCGGCCGAGCTGTTCCTGCCGGTGGAAGACTGCTTTGCACGCTTGAAAAACTGGCCGCGCGTGGTGGCCAGCCAGCAGGATGTCGATGTCGATGTCGATGCCGGAGCCGGACGCGAACGCTTCCCGGCCCAGACCCTGCCGGATCTGTCCATTGAAGCCAAGGCGAGTCAGCCATTGGCGGCATTGTCGACATTTCTTGATGACTTCCCCGGTCGCGTGCTGTTTACCGCCGAGTCCGCCGGTCGCCGTGAAGTGCTGCTGGAACTGCTTGAACGCCTGAAACTGCGGCCGAAAACGGTCGACAGCTGGCAGGACTTCGTCGATGGCAAGGACAGGCTGGCAATCACCATCGCCCCGCTGGACGACGGCCTGCTGCTGGAGCAACCGGCACTGGCGCTGGTCGCTGAAAGCCCGCTGTTCGGCCAGCGGGTCATGCAGCGCCGCCGTCGCGAAAAGCGCACCGATGGCGGCAATAACGACGCCGTCATCAAAAACCTTACCGAACTGCGTGAAGGCGCGCCGGTGGTGCACATCGACCATGGCGTTGGCCGCTATCTGGGGCTGGCGACACTGGAAGTCGAAAATCAGGTCGCCGAATTCCTGATGCTGGCCTACGCCGAGGATGCCAAGCTGTACGTCCCGGTCGCCAACATGCACCTGATTGCCCGCTACACCGGCAGCGACGACGAGAGCGCGCCACTGCACCGCCTGGGCTCGGAAACCTGGCAGAAAGCCAAGCGCAAGGCGGCTGAACAGGTTCGCGACGTAGCTGCCGAACTGCTGGATATATACGCACGCCGGGCAGCCCGTGAGGGTTATGCCTTCGCCGACCCGAAAGCCGACTACGCCACTTTCAGCGCGGGCTTCCCGTTCGAAGAAACGCCGGATCAGCAGACCACCATCGAGGCCGTGCGCGCCGACATGCTGGCACCCAAACCGATGGATCGCCTGGTGTGTGGCGACGTGGGCTTCGGCAAGACCGAAGTGGCCATGCGCGCCGCCTTCATTGCCGTGCACGGCGGGCGTCAGGTGGCCATTCTGGTGCCGACCACCCTGCTCGCCCAGCAGCACTACAACAGCTTCCGCGACCGTTTCGCAGACTGGCCGGTGACGGTCGAAGTGATGAGCCGCTTCAAGTCGGCAAAGGAAGTCAGCGCCGCCGTTGCCGATCTGGCCGAGGGCAAGATCGACATCGTCATCGGTACGCACAAGCTGTTGCAGGATGACGTCAAGATCAAGAATCTCGGCCTAGTGATCATTGACGAAGAACACCGCTTCGGTGTCCGCCAGAAAGAACAGCTCAAGGCACTGCGCAGCGAGGTCGACATTCTGACCCTCACCGCAACGCCGATTCCGCGAACCCTGAACATGGCCGTGTCGGGCATGCGTGATCTGTCGATCATCGCCACGCCACCGGCGCGCAGGCTGTCGGTACGCACCTTCGTCATGGAGCAGAACAAGCCGACCATCAAGGAAGCCCTGCTGCGCGAGTTGCTGCGCGGCGGCCAGGTCTACTACCTGCACAACGACGTCAAAACCATCGAGAAATGCGCGGCGGATCTGGCCGAACTGGTGCCGGAAGCCCGTATCGGCATCGGCCACGGGCAGATGCGCGAGCGCGAACTCGAACAGGTGATGAGCGATTTCTACCACAAGCGCTTCAATGTGCTGATTGCCTCGACCATCATCGAGACCGGCATCGACGTGCCGAGCGCCAACACCATCATCATCGAGCGTGCCGACAAGTTCGGCCTGGCCCAGCTGCACCAGTTGCGCGGCCGCGTCGGGCGTAGTCACCACCAGGCCTATGCCTACCTGCTGACCCCGCCGCGCAAGCAAATCACCCCCGACGCGGAAAAGCGTCTGGAGGCGATTGCCAATACCCAGGACCTGGGCGCGGGCTTCGTGCTCGCCACCAATGACCTAGAGATCCGAGGCGCAGGCGAACTGCTCGGGGACGGCCAGAGCGGTCAGATCCAGGCCGTGGGTTTTACCCTGTACATGGAAATGCTCGAGCGCGCGGTCAAGTCGATTCGCAAGGGCGAACAGCCCAATCTCGATCAACCGTTGGGCGGCGGACCGGAAATCAACCTGCGTGTACCGGCATTGATCCCCGAAGCCTACCTGCCGGATGTACACACCCGCCTGATTCTCTACAAACGCATCGCCAACGCGGCAGACGAAGAGGCGTTGAAAGACTTGCAGGTAGAAATGATCGACCGCTTCGGCCTGTTGCCGGAGCCGACCAAGAACCTGGTGCGCATCACGCTGCTCAAACTGCACGCTGAACAGCTGGGTATCAAGAAAATCGACGGCGGCCCGCAAGGTGGACGCATCGAATTCGCGACCGAGACTCCAGTTGATCCGCTGACCCTGATCAAGCTGATCCAGAGCCAGCCCAACCGTTACAAGTTCGAAGGTGCCACGCTGTTCAAATTCCTGGTGCCCATGGAGCGCCCGGAAGAGCGTTTCAATACCATCGAAGCGCTGCTTGAGCGCCTGACCCCGAAAACTGCTTGAAGGATTCACGCATGCGTCTGTTTCGTTCATTGATCCTGCTGCTGACGCTGATCGCGCCGACCGCGTTCGCCGACGGCTTGTATCAGGTCGAGATTCTGCTGTTTCGCCAGAACGGCGAACCCGCCTCGACCCGTCAGCTTGTCCCGGAAAACTGGGACAAGGACGCGCAGAAGATCGCCGCGAACGATGAACGAAGCCCCGCCCTCAATGATCTGGCCAGCAAACTGCAGGGCAGCGGCAACTACCAGGTGCTGATGCAGCGCGCCTGGCAGCAGAGCATCGGCACCGAGCCGGGCAAGGTTGCCGTCACCAGTGGTGACGAGCGGCTCGGGCACTTCCCGATCGAGGGCACCGTGAGTCTGGCGATGGCACGCTTTACCGATATTGATGCACAATTCTGGGTCAACCAGCTGGACCCGCATGGCGTGGTCATCAGCAGTGAACGATTGAAGCAGACCGCCAGGGTAAAAAACGGTGAGCTGACCTATCTGGACAATGGCAACCTCGCGTTGCTGATCAAAGTTTCTCCTCTTTGATCTTTACGTACGCAAGGGACGCGAAGGCGCCCCCTTTCTTTTGAGCATCGCTGCGGCGTAGGGCCTTTTAAAACTTGTCGTCCATTCTCGAAAAAGTCCTGGCCTCGGCCTGGACAGACTTATTCAACGATCGAACGCTTGAGCGAGGGCTTGACTACGCCCGGCAAAAACGCATCGTGCTGGAAGACTCCAGCCCGCAGATCATCCGTACCGCATGCCGCGGCTCGGGTCTGGAAATCTACACCCAGACCCTGCTGTTCAAGGACCCGGATCGCTACAAGAACTACCTGACCTGCAAATGCACCTGCCCGGTCCGCAACGACTGTAAGCACTGTGTGGCCGCGCTGCATTTTCTCCAGGACCCGCAGAACCGGCCGCTGCTGCAAGCCGCGCTGGCTTCACACCAGCAGGAAATGGAAAAGCATATCGAGCAAAAGCCGAAGCTGCCGGAACGCCTGATCGATAACCTGCAACCGCGGCCAAGACTGATTCTGGCAAGCATCGAGTTCAGCGCCTACGAGCCACGCAACGGGCGCATGCAACGGCATATTCAGCACCGTGCCGCGTTGGCCTTCGCTTACGGCAAGCATTACGCGGTCGGCACCACCAACGTCAGTATTCTGGTCAGTTCGCTGGGCAGCGACCTGGTGAATCAGAAAAGCGACATCATCGAGCACACCGACACCGAAACCCTGCGCATCCGTCGTCAGGGCGAACGGGAGCGGCAGTTGCGTCAGGAACTGGCCGACCTGGGCTTCAAGGTCGCCACCCGGCAGAGCAAGGCCTTGCCCGACAGCGCTGGCGACATGTACGAACTGCCCAACGACAAGGCCTGGCTGCATTTCGTCCTCGACGACCTGCCACGCCTGCGCGAGCAAGGCTGGGAAATCGACATTCAGGACGAGTTCGGCTTCGACGTTACCCCCGTGGAAGACTGGTATGCCGTCATTGATGAAGAGAACGAGCGCGACTGGTTCGACCTGGAACTGGGCATCATCGTCAACGGCGAACGCCTGAGCCTGCTGCCGATCCTGATCAACCTGATCCGCAGCCATCCCGAACTGATGAGCCCCTCGGCCGTGGCCAAGCGCGGCGACGAAGAACAACTGCTGGTGCAGCTCAACCACTTCACCCAGAGCGGCGGCAGCCCGGTACAGATCGCCCTGCCCTACGGCCGACTCAAGCCGGTACTGGCGACGCTGGGCGACTTCTACTGGCGTCAGGAGGGCAACAACGCGCTGCGCATGAGCAAGGCCGATGCAGCACGCCTGACCCAGCTAGAAGACCTGCCGCTGACCTGGCAGGGTGGCGACCGTCTGCGCCACTTCGCCGAACGCCTGATCAACATCAAGGACGCGCCGGTCAGCCTGCCCGATGGTCTTAACGCCACACTGCGCCCTTATCAGCTGGAAGGCCTGAGCTGGATGCAGTCCTTGCGCGAGCTGGAAGTCGGCGGCGTGCTGGCTGATGACATGGGGCTGGGCAAAACGCTGCAGACCCTGGCTCACCTGTTGATGGAAAAACAGGCCGGACGCCTCGACCGCCCCGCACTGGCCGTCATGCCCACCAGCCTGATTCCCAACTGGCTGGACGAGTCCGAGCACTTCACCCCGGACCTCAAGGTACTGGCCCTGTATGGCGCCAATCGTCATCAGGACGCTGGCAACCTGCAGGATTACGACCTGATCCTGACCACTTACGCATTGCTGCCTAGAGATCTGGAACTGCTTGAGAAACAGCCCTTCCACGTGCTGATTCTCGATGAAGCGCAGTACATCAAGAACCCGAACAGCAAGGCCGCCCAGGCCGCACGCAACCTCAACGCACGTCAGCGCCTGTGCCTGAGCGGTACGCCACTGGAAAACCACCTGGGCGAGCTGTGGTCACTCTTCCACTTCCTGATGCCCGGCTGGCTGGGCAACAGCAAGGAATTCAATAGCAATTACCGCACAGCCATCGAAAAGCATGGCAACCAGGACCGCTTGCATCACCTCAATGCGCGCATCAAGCCGTTCCTGCTGCGTCGCACCAAGGAACAGGTCGCGACCGAACTGCCACCCAAGACCGAGATCATCCACTGGGTAGACCTCAACGACGCGCAGCGCGATGTGTACGAAACCGTGCGCCTGGCGATGGATAAAAAGGTCAGGGACGAAATCACCCGCAAAGGCGTGGCACGCAGCCAGATCATCATTCTCGAAGCGCTGCTCAAGCTGCGTCAGGTGTGCTGCGACCTGCGCCTGGTCAATCAGGACATGCCGGTCAACAGCAAACAAGGCACGTCAGGCAAGCTCAACAGCCTGATGGAGATGTTCGAAGAACTGCTGGCCGAAGGTCGCAAGATTCTGTTGTTCTCGCAGTTCACTTCGATGCTCAGCCTGATCGAGGAAGAGCTCAAGCAGCGCGGTATCGCCTACGCCCTGCTGACCGGATCGACCCGCGATCGCCGCACACCGATCCATGATTTCCAAAGCGGCAAGCTGCCGATCTTCCTGATCAGCCTGAAAGCTGGCGGCACCGGCCTCAACCTGACGGCCGCCGATACCGTGATCCACTATGACCCGTGGTGGAACCCGGCAGCGGAGAATCAAGCGACCGACCGTGCTTATCGTATCGGTCAGGACAAGCCGGTGTTCGTCTACAAGATGATCGCGCGCGGCACCGTGGAAGAGAAAATCCAGCGCCTGCAACGGGAAAAGTCAGCGCTGGCAGCCGGTGTGCTTGATGGCCGCACAACCGGCGACTGGAAACTGCGCGACGAAGACCTTCAGGCCCTGTTTGCACCGCTTCCCGCAGCCCCGAAGAAAACCCGCAAGTAAACCCGTCCGGCGCTATTCAACAGCAATATGCTGAAGGATCTGCGCCGTGGACAAGACCGTAGCGTATTCACCGTGCAGGTTGGCCAGCGACATCGCGTGCACGTCTTCGGCACTACGCGGCGTGCCGAAGAAGTCTGCTTGATCAAAGGTAAAGCAGGCGTCATGCGCGACCATCACGTTAAAGCCAAGATTGCCTCCACTGCGCGCGGTGGACTCGACGGAATTGTTGGTGATCACGCCGACAATCACCACCTGCCCGATCCCGTCCGAGCGTAACCACATCTCCAGAAACGACCCGCAAAACGCGTCAGGCACCTGCTTGCTCAACTCCCGCTCATCGGCGTGCGGCAAGAACGCTGGCTGGTACTCGACCCCCGACTGCTCCGGCCAGAACACTGATTCGGGTGACGTCGAGAAATGCCGGACATGAATCACCGGCCGCCCGGATTGTCGCCAGGCACTCAGCAGCGCGCCGATATTCGCCTCGGCTTGCGGATTGTTACGCCGCCCCAGCTTGGGATGATTGATGCCCTGCTGCATGTCGATCAGGATCAGCGCGCTGTTGCCTTGAGTATCCATGATGAATCAGTCCGAACTTTTGGTTCAGCAAGACTATCGCAATCAAGGTCTATTCTGGTCGCAATCGTCGACAGGCTCAGGCTTGTCCGAGACCCGCCCCTCAAGGAGAACATCGTGATCGAACACCTTAAACTCGCTGGCAAAGTAGCGCTCGTGCAGGGCGGCTCCCGAGGCATCGGTGCAGCCATTGTCCAGCGACTGGCCAAAGAAGGCGCCGCCGTGGCGTTTACCTACGTCAGCTCCGAGGTCAACGCTTTGGAGATTCAAGACAGCATCGTCGCCAATGGCGGTCGGGCACTGGCCATTCGCGCAGACAGCGCCGATGAGAAAGCCATTCGCCAGGCCGTGCAGACCACCGCTGAAACCCTTGGCAGGCTGGACATTCTGGTCAACAACGCCGGCATTCTGGCGATCGCACCACTTAACGACTTCAAGATGCAGGACTTCGACAAAACTCTGGCGATCAACGTGCGCAGTGTGTTTATCGCCAGCCAGGAAGCCGCCCGGCACATGGAAGAAGGCGGCCGCATCATCAACATTGGCAGCACCAACGCCGACCGCATGCCTTTTGCAGGCGGAGCAACCTACGCCATGAGCAAATCGGCGCTGATTGGCCTCACCAAAGGCATGGCCCGCGACCTCGGCCCGCAGGGCATCACCGTCAACAACGTCCAGCCCGGCCCGGTGGACACCGACATGAACCCGGCACAGGGCGAATTCGCCGAAACCCTGAAAGCACTGATGGCCCTGCCCCGCTACGGCACAAGCGAAGAAATCGCCAGCTTCGTTGCCTACCTGGCAGGCCCGGAAGCCGGCTACATAACCGGTGCCAGCCTGACCATCGATGGCGGCTTCAGCGCCTGAACTTCACGAGACGAGCGGCGCTGCGCCTCAGCGCCGCACCGCCTTCTCGGGCTTTTCAGTGGCGCATAAGCGTTTATTTGCTTAACCGCATGAAAAATCTGAAAAAAAGTTTTGCGTTAGGAAAAGGTTTCGACTACATTAGCGCGCCTCGACAGACACAACGTTGTCGTCGAGATACGGTGAGGTGTCCGAGTGGCTTAAGGAGCACGCCTGGAAAGTGTGTATACAAGAAATTGTATCGAGGGTTCGAATCCCTCCTTCACCGCCATATTAAGAAAAGCCTGTGAATTCAGTTACTTAGAGTTCACGGGTTTTTTGTTTGTACTACTCACAGTGCTGCAAGTTCTCGCCGGTCAGCGCTTCCCCTCCCCCGATGGCTGGGGATGTGCATACATTCTCGACGCCCGCACACCCTTCTCCAAGCCCGCCAGCTTCTCAGTCTGACTACTCGCCAGCCCGTCGCACTTTCTGCACAGGACAAGATTCTGTGGGTGCTCATGAAAGATCGGCACGACTACTTCACCGGCGAAGGCGAGCTGTGGTTCGACAATCAGAACCACATCGCCAGCGCGTTTGCTTGCAGCCTTACTGTTGCAAAGGCGTTCATCAAGAAATTGCGTGAGCATGGATACCTGACCATCGAGAAGCGCCGTATTCATGGCTGCGCATATTCCAACTCGATGACGATCACTCGCGACCTTATTCTGGCGTCCATGTCGCCGCTGGAGGCCATCCCTAAGCCTGTAGCGGTCACGCCAAACCCAAGAGGCGAACGTGTGCCTGAGTACACCCCTGCTCCCTTGCCAAAAGCGGCGCAGATTGCACCGGCGCCCAGCGTTATCGCGTACGACGAACACTTCGAAGATCAGCCGGAATGGATGAGAGACGTAGCCTAAATTCGATCTCGCCATGGTCGGAAATCGTCTATCCGGGGTAGACGGAATTCGACCGGTAGTAAGACCGATATTCAATAAGACAGATGTAGAAAGACAAAAGCATTAGAGGGTTTTCACTCAGCGTCGCTCATCTTGCTGATTCAAGCTGACGCGGTAACTTTTAAATTTTTCGCCGTCGGTGTATTGCTTGCTGTAATAATTGTAAACAGCGCCTTTAACATCAATACCCACTCCACTCTGAGTATCGCGAATTACGACATCCTGCACATTACTATCCGTAATCATAAAAGAAGCCTGTTTGTTTAGCTGCTTTAAAATCTCCTGATCGGTTCCTTGAATCTGATTGTCGATGTAGAGTCTCAGAGTATCCAAATCAGTAGCAGGTGCACCGTAGCGAGTTACGTATACCCACGCCCCGCCCTTAACCTCCTGCTTAATAACAAGCTCATCAGCATCTGCAATGCCACCGACCACCGAGTCAAGAAAGTAATCAATAACTAAAAGACCTAACAGGCACCAGAACAGAATTTTGTACACATTGCGCGACTTAGTATCCTTTTGACTTTGCATATTCAATACCTTGTTCTATCCAATATTGGTCAGTTGGATCATCGCCATACGGCGCACGCCAGTACCACTTCCCCCAATCCACCTTGGTGCTCTGCGTCCCTGAACGTTTCTGAGCAAACCCCGCAGCCCTCAGCAGAATCTGATCAGGCAACTGACCAGCTCTGCCCACGGCGCCGTAGTGAAAATTGCCGAAATCTTCCCACGCATGATTCTGCTGCTTATAGTCCCATGGACCATGATTACGTACTTTGTAATAAAACCAACTCATGAATGCACCGACAGCGGGGTCCTTCTTCCACTGATCGTTCGCAAGCTTCATGTGCACATCGACACTAACGCCGGGAGGTATCGCTTCTGGCATTTCATAGTTCATGGCTTGCTCTCTTCCAAACGCGCACAGGATCAGGCGTAAATTTTATTGCTGATGGCATCCCAGCCGCCCGCAATTTGCCCTGCGCCTTGCCCAGTCTTTCGACTTTGTTTGGAGTAGATTAATTTGATGCGGCCATAATTTAACGCAATCAGCTCACTCGGAAACGCATTAGACTGATCGCCATTGCCCGTTAAAGCGAAAGAGCTAATTATAACCTCCTCAAGCACTATCTCAAGGTATTTAACTTTCGGATCGCCAGCCCTAAATATATGAACCGACACCTGCTTAAAAATGTTTTCCACTACAGCAAGCCTCATGAAGTTTGGGGGTAGCGTTATCTACAGGTTTGCGGACAAGCAAATCACTTAAGTAAGCGCGACCAGAAGTTGCACCGCCAGCGGACGTAGCTGTAGCGGACGCTGTCTGACTGGCCGAGAGGTCGAAATCCTGTAGCTCAATCCAGTTTTCGTAACCTTCGGAGAGCGTTTCTCCGGGAATACCTTCGATTTGTAGGTAGGCTTCAAATGACATACTTAATTCCTTTTAAGGTTTTCGCAAGGGTTAGCATGATACTGAGATTCCCGCGCTGACGGAACAGTGAGGTCGTTTTCCCTGTTTTCCAATTCTCATGCTGCCTGCTCGCGCTACATTCGACGGCGATTGACTGTGCTGACTGGAAATATCTTTGGGGTCGGGTCAGCTTCAACGCTGCTAAACAGAGCGCAGAGGGGGGGGGCAGTCGAGCACAGCTTAATGATAGTGCGGTGCTTCCGATCCCGATTCAGATTCAGATTGTTCAGCGTACGAACTGGCAGTCTTCAGAAATAGGCGTCTTGGCAATGTCGCCCCTGCCGGTGCAGGCCAGAGTAATGCGCCTACCCTTTTGCAACTGAGCTATAGTAGGGTCTTTTGCATCTTCAAATGAAAACTGGGGTTCCATGAATTGATTGACTCCACCTTGCAGCGTTACGTAAGGACGACCCCGGAAATCTGTTGGGACAGAGCAGAAATTAAGGGTGGCAATGCCAAGGACGTAGGCTACGGCTCTCCAGCCGGTGGCATTTAGCCTCCCAAAGAGAGTTCGATGGGCGTTTTTTTAATCGGTTACGACTTGATATCTCCAGAAAATGACTACTCGGCAATTATTTCTAATATTAAGAGATCCACAACGACAGCCACTTCCCTTGAGCCCAGATGTAGGTGATGTCACCAGACCCGATTCGGCGCCGGCACATCAAACTCTCGATTCAAGATGTTCGGAATATAAGACCGCTCAACCGTCGCTGGCTTGTAGGCGTGTGATCCAGGTTGTTCGCTGACCAGCTCCAGTTCCCGCATCAGGCCTCGCACCTTGAACCGTCCAATTTGCTCGCCGTCTTCCAGCATCATCGACACGATGATGCGGCGTGAAGATGCGACCGTGTGACCGCATCTTCACAGGCATGCACAGGCTTGAAGCACATGTTATTTTTACCGCACATAGCGTGTATCGTAAAAAACTCAACCTTCGCCGCCACCGCCGCACGAAATCAGTTCAATAAGTCCCATCTGATACCATTTATTCTGGCAACTCCACCCGTGTTCAAATGTAAACGCACTTGCAGTGCCGCTGAATGCAACGCCCAATGTGAGCGCCAAGGCGATTCCAATATTTCGCGAACGCACTTTCTTCATATTGTCTTTCATAAATGCTCCATAGTTTTAGCGGGTAATGCGAGCCTGTAAAGGCTGCATGAACGTCACAATACCCTACCGACTTTAACGCTTTATTGTCGGCACTCAAGGTACACTGCCGCGGCCCTAAAACGTGACCAGGCAAACAGCGACCCTAAGTCAGCTGCATGAGTTTTGATTTAGAGATGCACTTCTCTATGGCACATTTGAGTACTGAAACCTAATACGATCAATAGCACAAATGGGCTAATAGCCTCATGCCACAAGGTCAGGCAGCACACGCGTCCCGGTGTCAGAATATTTGTCGCCTCTCCGGTTTTTCCTAGGGTCTGTTCCCGTTTCACATTGGCAGCCACAGAAAAGCGCAGGCCATTGCTATGACGCTTTCATAGTTTCTCTTGAGTTTGTCGAACCGAGAAGCCGCCGCCCGGAAATGCTTCAACCGGGCAAAGGCGTTTTCTACGAGATGTCGATTGCGATATAACCCTTTGTCCAGATCTGCGTTCCCTTTCAGAGAATTGCGCTTTCGTGGAATCACCACTTTGCTGCCTTGCTGCTCGACCTGAGCGCGTATCGCTTCAGTGTCGTAGCCCTTGTCCGCAATGATCACTTCTGCATTGGGCATCTTGGCAATCAACGAGGCCGCCTGCGAACAATCATTGGTCTGGCCTCCGGTCACGTCAAATGCAATGGGCAGCCCACAAGCGTCTACAGCCAGGTGAATCTTGCTGGTGTTACCGGCTCGGCTTTTTCCGATGGCCTGGTCCTGCGTGCTGGCAGCACCTGCACTGTGCTGATGAGCCTTTACATAGCTGCCATCAATGAAAACCCACTCCATGTCAGGATCGGTCATCAGCACCTCAAGCACCTTGACCCACTTGCCTGAAGCAGACCAGGCATTGAACCGCTTGTAAACCTTGCTCCAGTTTCCAAACGCTTTCGGCAGGTCTCGCCAAGGGCAACCCACACGCATGCGGTACAGCATGCCTTCAACCGTGGTGCGCAAATCTCGCTTGTTGTAGATCGATTCGTGCAGCAAAATTTCTCGAAGCTTCGGCCAGTGCTCATCACTGAGCATTAATCGGGGCATTGCAGGCTCGTATTGGTGTTGTGTGAGAACTCCAACAATACGGGCCTGTTCTCATAGAGATCAATGGGTTACGTCGAAACGGGAACAGACCCTAGGGTCTGTTCCCGTTTCACATTGGCAGCCACAGAAAAGCGCAGGCCATTGCTATGACGCTTTCATAGTTTCTCTTGAGTTTGTCGAACCGAGAAGCCGCCGCCCGGAAATGCTTCAACCGGGCAAAGGCGTTTTCTACGAGATGTCGATTGCGATATAACCCTTTGTCCAGATCTGCGTTCCCTTTCAGAGAATTGCGCTTTCGTGGAATCACCACTTTGCTGCCTTGCTGCTCGACCTGAGCGCGTATCGCTTCAGTGTCGTAGCCCTTGTCCGCAATGATCACTTCTGCATTGGGCATCTTGGCAATCAACGAGGCCGCCTGCGAACAATCATTGGTCTGGCCTCCGGTCACGTCAAATGCAATGGGCAGCCCACAAGCGTCTACAGCCAGGTGAATCTTGCTGGTGTTACCGGCTCGGCTTTTTCCGATGGCCTGGTCCTGCGTGCTGGCAGCACCTGCACTGTGCTGATGAGCCTTTACATAACTGCCATCAATGAAAACCCACTCCATGTCAGGATCGGTCATCAGCACCTCAAGCACCTTGACCCACTTGCCTGAAGCAGACCAGGCATTGAACCGCTTGTAGACCTTGCTCCAGTTTCCAAACGCTTTCGGCAGGTCTCGCCAAGGGCAACCCACACGCATGCGGTACAGCATGCCTTCAACCGTGGTGCGCAAATCTCGCTTGTTGTAGATCGATTCGTGCAGCAAAATTTCTCGAAGCTTCGGCCAGTGCTCATCACTGAGCATTAATCGGGGCATTGCAGGCTCGTATTGGTGTTGTGTGAGAACTCCAACAATACGGGCCTGTTCTCATAGAGATCAATGGGTTACGTCGAAACGGGAACAGACCCTAGGGTTTGTCTGAAAGTACTAGATTGCCGTCAGAAATCGCGTCCACAAGCTTTTCTGATTGTCAGATCCTGTTTCTGCCGTCCTGGCTGCACCGCTTTGCGGATCTGGAAGATGACGTACTACGGCCCCGATGGATCGTTGATTTGCAGGGTGTATGCCCAATTTCGTAGCGCCTTGGTCTGGCTCACTTTGCACTTCGATCGTGTCCCGAGAAGTGGTGTAACTGAACCAACCGAAAGCGCCTCGAGGGCGAAAGAGGATGGTCATCGTGGTTCTTGGCTACTGTTGAGTTTGCGAAGACCAAACACTCACCAGAGAAACCACGATGACCAAGCCCACTATCGCATTGACCGAGTTGGTTGAGAAAGGGGCAGATGCTGATCTGCTCAAGCAAATGATCCAGTTCGTCGCCCAGCGGATGATGGATTTCGATGTTGAAAGCCTTTGCGGCGCTGGCTTCGATGTCAAAAGCCCTGACCGTACCAACAGTCGCAACGGTTACCGCGACCGCCTGTGGCAAACCCGTGCCGGGGACGTTGATTTGAAGATCCCCAAGCTGCGCCAAGGCAGCTACTTCCCTGGCTTTCTGGAGCCACGCAGAACCGCTGAGAAGGCGATGGCGGCAGTCATTCAGGAAGCCTATATCCAAGGCGTTTCCACGCGTTCGGTCGACGAGCTGGTCAAAGCCATGGGCATGACTGGCATCTCGAAAAGCCAAGTATCCAGACTCGCGGGTGAGATTGATGAACGCGTCAATGCGTTCCTGGATCGACCACTTGAAGGCGACTGGCCGTACCTCTGGATCGACGCCACCTACGTTAAAGTGCGGGAGGCAGGCCGCATCGTTTCGGTCGCGGTAATAATCGCCGTGGCCGTCAGCACCAATGGAGGACGGGAAATTCTGGGCATGCGGGTTGGCCCCTCCGAGGCGGAGCCGTTCTGGACGGACTTCCTTCGTAGCTTGATGCGTCGTGGCTTACGCGGCGTAAAGCTGGTGATCTCTGACGCCCACGAAGGTCTCAAGGCGGCGGTCGCCAAGGTCTTCCACGCGACTTGGCAGCGCTGCCGCGTGCATTTCATGCGTAACGCGATGGCTCACGTCGGCGAGGGGCAGCGCAGCATGGTGGCGGCGTTGCTGCGCACGGTCTTTGCTCAGGATAGCCGTCAGGAATGCCATCAGCAGTGGCGCCTGGTGGCCGACCAGTTGCGTGAGAAATACCCCAAAATTGCGGTGCTCATGGACGGTTGCGAAGATGAAGTGCTGGCACACATGGCTTTCCCGAAAGCCCATCGCCAGCAGTTGCACAGCACGAATCCGCTGGAACGCCTGAACGCAGAGATCAAGCGACGTACCGATGTCGTGGGCATCTTCCCTAATGATCCAGCGATCACCCGGCTGGTCGGAGCGATGCTGTTGGAGCAGAACGACGAGTGGTGCCTACAACGACGTTATATGCAGTTGGAGGCCTTCGAGGCGGTCAGCGATAATCCGCAGGCCAAGCTGTCGGCCGTGATCAACTAAACGGCAAACTCAATGGCCAGAGCCGTGATGAGTTACATCACTTGCTGGGACACGATCCAATACGTGTGCTCTCGCCATGAGCGCAAAAAGGTCGAAATGTTGTTCGCTCATCTCAAACGAATCCTGAAACTGGAACGATTAAGGCTACGAGGAATGACCGGTGCGAACGACGAATTCACCTTGGCGGCTGCGGTACAGAATCTAAGACGACTGGCGAAACTGACCTCTCAAGGGCCACCGACTACGGGATAGGTGCGCCCGGAGCCAGCAAAAACCCTCAAATTAACCTATTAACCAAGCTGCAACGGTCAACGCAGAACTGGAAAGCCACGCAACGTGGTGACCAGGTTCTGAAACGAAGGCCAACGTCGCCTTCTTCCAGCCTGAAATTCCGACTTTTTCAACAGAATCGGTCGATAGCAGCCGCTACATTGGTAACTTCTGCGAAAGCTGCGAAGCCCGGACGTCTGAGACACTGGCTGACGTTCACTCACCTGCGCGTCCGATATCCTCCCGGGTAGGCATTGTCCAATCCGAAGCTCTTCGTTCATGAACCGAGTCAATATGATCAGACCCACAGGCGAACGCCAACAGGTAAGAAGCAAATGCGGTTACCGCCAGTGCCAATCTTCCCAGCGGAGCCGCATCCCTAGAAAAACTACCCGGTTCAATGGCAATCCGGCCTCCTCGAAGGTAAGCGAAGACCGCTTGCATGAACCACGCCTGCACTGCAGCACCGCCCAGAAGTGGCTCCAGTCGCCAGAAAAACGCAACACTGCACTGCCCAATGACGCGATAGCCATCAATGCCGGTATCAGGTACCGATGGCGCTTTAGAATTCCGGTGTTGCTGGTTTCTCTCTCCATCGACCTTTTCCCGCTCCAATCAAAATTGAAATGCTCCAATCATGGAACCTGCGATGTTTCTGATAACATCCGCCCACATTCAATTAGCAACACCAGCATCGACACACGGAGAGTGAAAATGAAACGCCTGCACTGGCTCCTCGCTGGAAGCTGCGCCGCGCTTCTAGCAGCTTGCAGCAATCCAGTTCCCTTTGGAACACCTGAAGATTTGGCCCGTATGAAGCAAGATCTCAACTTGGCGTATTTGCCGTCGACCGTGCTCCCTCTGAAATGGGCCTATTTTGACTATGGCGTTCAACAAGAAGGGGTGGACACAGTTGATACTCTCGCGCTGGTCCAACCCGGCTTACTCACACTGGTCGGGTATGAGAACGGCCACTACGTCCGGCAAGCTGAAATTACCAGCGCGTCAACCGACTGCATGTACATTTTCAAGGGTGATGTCAGCGCACAGCCGGTGTGGTTACTGAAAGCTGATCGCCCCGTATTTTTGACTACCGGCAACAGCAGAGGGCTTATCGACGTCATTCGACGTAAAACACTGATTGATCAGATGACGGCGGCAGGCTTCGTTCGCCACCTTGATGCCCAAGGAATGGCCTATCAGCCAACCGGAATCACCGAACGCAATCTCGTAATGATGACAGGCTATGGGCAACGCGTTGAGTTAATGGAACAGAACAAGACTTACAACGTCTGTAAAAAACAAAGCTAAAGACCCGAGGCGGCCTTTTTCGAGGGTCAGCAACCGGCCGATTCTTTTGAAAAAGTCGGCCATGGTTTTCACGGCAGAAAAGTACGTGTCTGAGTTTGAAATCTTTGCTTGGAGTAGAGAGTTCCGGGTTCAGATTTCGCGTAGATGCGCGCAAAAAAGGCATTTTCAGCAGTCAGTACATATGCAGCCTGGAAGGACCGACTTTTTCAACACAATCGGCCAGAAGCAGTCGCTCAGTCCTGCAAGGAAACTCGGACCCTTTTGATCTCTAGGCTGGTGTCGTGTTCGCCCGGGATGCAAGGGGCACTAAAGTTTTCCAGCGAATAGCAGATACCATTCATAGACACGATGACGATCAGTGCGTTATCACCCGCCACATTCGCAGGAAGCGCTTGAGCCATGAGCAATGGATTGCTGGAAGTACACATGCTCGTCCCCTCGTACGAACACAAAATTTCAGCCGCATTTTTTTGTACAAAATGTGGACTGTGCTGCAAAAATCTGAACAAAGCGATTGCTTATGCACATCTGGATCGTGGGGATGGAACCTGCGTGAATTTTGACAGCACCAGTCACAACTGCAAAATCTATGAAACCCGCCCATTAATTTGTCGGGTAGATGATTTCTATGAGCAAAACCTGTCTGCGCATATGAGCAAAAGCGAATATATCGCGGCCAATCTGAAAGCGTGCGTGGATGCGCAGCATGCACACAAAGTCAATAATTCTCCCACACATCGAGAGAGAGTTTAAATGCCACTTCCAATTATTTTGTGGGGCGCGGCCGCTGCTTTGGCAGCAACCGGTGTATTCAAAGGTGTTGAGGCATCTGGCAACTTTGACAAGGCCAAAGAGATCGGTGAAAACGCAGAGGCTAAATTTAAAAAAGCTTCACAAGTGCTGGATGGTGCTCGTGAGGAAACCCAAGCCGCGCTGACTGCGCTGGGCAAATTAAAAGTCCACACATTCAGCCATCAAATTAAATACCTCGTTGAAGCGTTTAAAAAAAGAAAGGACACTAAAAGCACCCTGAAAGGTTTCAATGAGGACTTCACCGTAGAGCAATTGAAAGCCTACGAGAAGCTGGTATTGAACTCTCTGGAGATTGAGAGAGGTCTCGCTTCTGGAGTAGGTGGCGGAGCATTGGCCGCTATCGGGGCCTATGGTTCGGTAGGGGCATTGGCCAGCGCCTCCACAGGCGCGGCGATTTCCGGGCTCTCAGGCGCGGCGGCCACCAACGCGACCTTGGCGTGGCTTGGCGGAGGCGCATTGAGCGCCGGCGGTTTTGGCATGGCCGGCGGCATGATCGCCTTGGGCGGAATTGTGCTTGGCCCTGCTCTCGCCATCGGTGGATTCATGATGGCGAGCAAAGCTGAAGAAGCTTTGACTAAAGCCCATGCTTACCAAGCCGAAGTCGAAACTGCTGTTGCAGAAATGGAAGTTCTGAAAACAGCACTGAAGGCGATTAGAACGAATGCGGCCGAGATGGCTGCAACCATTACCGAGCTTGTAAAGCGCTTTGAGGCAATCAAAGTCAACGACGATAGCGACAGCGCCGCGTTCGAGAGAATGGTGGTGTTGGGTACGGGCCTGAAAAAAGTACTTGATGTGCCAATCATCGCGGCAGATGGTTCCGCCGCCAAGAACATTAAAGGCACGATTTCCGGAATATTGACCCTGAGCTGATACCATGAAAAAGCACATTCAAACTATCATAAAAAAAGCGCCTGACATTCCCATGCAAGCGGCGCAGTCTTCCTTCGAAATGCTAGTATCATCTTGGACGGAATATAAAAAAGTCGCAGAAGTTGAAGGCACTAAAAGAGCAGCCATCTCGGTATTCAAAGACGTCAAGTTAGAACAGATCGGTGCTCAAAGAGCCGTTCTAGAGCAGTACTTGGCGAAGATCTTCGAAGAGCGGGCAACAACGATTCATAGCTTCTTCGAGGTGCTCGACAAGGGCATTGAAACTGGCGACAGCTCCCTGATAAGCAATGCAATCGGCGCAATCGTCGATATTACCAAGCAGTCTCCCCTTGCGGGTGCGCGCGAGCTTATAGGTGCTTTCTACGATCCTGAGGTCAAGACGATCGAGATCTAGGTACTGTGTGAAAGGTTACTTCGCGCAGCCTCTAGTCGCAGCGACCGCAAGGCCATCCTACCGGTTATGAAGTGCAGCTCAGGGTCGATTTCTGCCTGTCGTGACTGGCAGAAATGGGCCAAAAACGGACCTCAGCCAAATTGCTCTGACCAATGACTATTTCCAGCAATATCGAAGCTGACGCCGCATCGCGAGCCACTAACGTTGTGGGCCCCCTGATTACTTTGCTGTTGGCTGAAATCAGGCCGATCATCAACCGTTACAGTTTGGTGGAGGCTCGCCGAGCTATGATCTGACGAACTGTTTCAATCGGTTCCAAGGACAAGCCGATAGTCGCTCCACTTGGTACTTTAAGACCGGGGGCCGATGATTGGCTCGCGCTGGTCACCGCGCGCTGGGAAATCACCCCAATGGCCTCTCCCCCCTCATTAACAATCGGTCCACCACTCGCGCCGCTGTTAACACCGTTGTCCATGTAAAACAAACTGAAATCGGCAGTGATGGCCTGTGCTGAGTTACTGGCATGAATTCGCACATGATTGCCGACCACAGCGCGTTTGGTCATTGGCCCCATCATGTCGGCGATGTACCCGGACTGCATTGCGCTCAGGAAATCCTGCATTCCCGGGAAATCTTTTTTAGCTATTTTATCGAGGTTGAACGGTAACGAGAGGTCATCGGAGAAACCAGACAGAAAAACCATTTCCCCCAGTCTAGGAGGTGAGAGGCTGGCGGGGAGAAAGCTGAAGACCTCGGATTGTGTTTCCTTGGGAGCGAGGACCGCAATGTCGAGCTGCACGTTTTCAGAAAACGCTTCGACACAGATCTCCAAGGAGCAAAATTTCACGAGGTACTCCAGCACGGGGCGCCCAGAAAATTTGATAAAAATTTTGGCATTGGGATCGGTGTAGTCCTTCACCTGTATCGGCATTCGTCCTGTCACAACATGTGCCGCGGTAATGACTTCACCATCAGGGGTGAACGCAAAACAGGTGCCCTGACTGATCGTCTCGCCATCCAAGACAATTGTGACGTAGCCGCAACTTCGCTTCATGGCTTCATATATCTGATTGTACATTCAACTCTATTCCTAGTTTCTGTGCAGACTGACAGTGCTAGAGTCGGCATATACCCGCTCTGTTCAAAATCTCGACCGTAACAGGCGCTGATCAGGCCTAAGTCGCTACTCCACATTCGAGTGCGGCTGACTGCGCGGATGCCTCATAACCATGTGTTGGTCCAACGTAACCGCTCATAGATGAGCTCCATTCAGACGGCCTTACGTCCTGGTAACCGTAAAAGTGAGTCGCCCCGGCTTCTGTAGATCTCGATGACCGCTCCTGGCCAATGGCGGTCGGGCGCCACCGGCAGATTCAGGCCCAAGCGGAGACGCCTGCGACTCGACGCAATCCAGTCGACATTGCAAAGGCGATGTAGAACATATCAATCCTCGCCCACCAGCCTCCGGCGAAGAACGCCGCACAGGGCTTTTCTAAATCCATGCGGGTGAGCTTTTGGAACGTCTTCCAGCATAGTTCACTAGATGGCAACGCCTGCGCGGCTGTATGAACTGAGTTAAACGGTGGGACATGACTTGCTAGCACCGTGATCGCGGCTCTCATCATTTTTGAGGATCCATCTGCAAATGCGGCTCCTGCCATTGGGCGCCGGTGGTTATGCATCATATTGTGCATTCAAACCGGGAGCACCGCGGCTTTCGTTACGTGAGGGAATCACTTCAAGCCCGACTCAAGGTTCGTTTCCCTGGAAAGCATCAAGTCATTGTCTTGGTGATGGGCTCGCGAGGGTAGACGCTCCGGTATCGCACCAAGCCATTGACGATTACTTGAGCCCCCTCTTTCACCGCCACATCGATAAAACGCAAACCCCCTGAATTCTGAAAGGAATTCAGGGGCTTCCTGAATGCAATCAAACAACCACAATCAAAATCCGCCCCCAGCCCCTACGCCAACCGCCTCATGGACAAATCCATCAACCCCATCAGATCCCTCTGCTCTCTCAGCGAAAGCACCAGCCGCGCGATGGATCGGCTGCTCTCTACCTCGGACAAGGACAGCCCCTTTACATACAGCTGGATATCGCCTGACTCGGGGTGGAGAAGCTTCACTGAAAAGGTTTCATCCAGCGCGACGACGCACTCGCACTTTGACGGCAGAAAGGCCGTTTCAAGAACGCGTTGAATATCGGTTTTTGAAAACATGGTGCGTCCTCTGCAAAGGGCTGAATCGTGATGTAAAGAGTAGACGAGTTTCAGGTGAATAGGTTTCCGACCTGCGCAACGGATGCACGCGGCGCGGGGGCTTTTTTGTGGCGACTGCCCGGGATTGTTTTTCCTGATCAAGGTAACTGCCTGCAACGCATCACGCTGTCTGGTCTAAAGTACCCTCTTCTGAACTCCCCGAGCGTCGACCGACATGAATGAACGCGCACGTGAACTGGCGTCTCGTCTGATTCGCAATTTCAACGAGGCTCCCCTCGCATATGAAGTTCGTGAACCTCTCTATGAAAGCTCGGCAGCCCGTCTGGGCACAGGCACGGCGGCACAAAAGCTCGGGGCCTCGATTGATATCGTCGCGCCGGGCAAGCGCTCGTGCCCTTATCACTTTCATCATGCGCAGGAAGAGATGTTCGTGATCATCGAGGGCGAAGGCAGTTTGCGTGTCGCAGGCGAGATGCTGCCGATCCGGACGGGTGACATCGTGTTTATCCCGGCTGGTTCCGAATACCCTCATCAGATAATCAACACCTCGCAGACGCCGCTGAAGTACCTGTCGATCAGCACCCGGGAAACGCCGGAGGTCTGTGAATACCCCGACTCGGGGAAGTACCAGGCGATGGTTTCAGTGCAGGGAACCCGGGTGTTTACCGCCAACCAGCGGACCACTGAAAACCTCGATTACTGGGAAGGCGAGCCCTGATTTCAATTGTTCATAAATTGTATCCGGCAGTTCACGCTTTTTTCACGTTCGCGGGTTTATTGTTAACTCAATTCCCAGCAAGACCTTAAGCCCGCTCCCCCCCATCGCGGGCTTTTCTTTGTCTGCGATTTGAGCACATGGTACCCCACATGCGCCCAGAGACATCAGGAACACGACTGCTTTCACAGGCGTCGGGCAGATAGGGAACATCATGCAGAAAATGGTTTCCAAGCCCTACTTCCCGGAAGAAAAACCTCCCACATGAAATACACCCTGAAAAAACTGGTCCTCACCGTTGCGTTTCTGACGGCGGCTCCTGCCTTCGCTGCATGCCAGATGGCACCCGTCTCCTATGACATGCCTTCACAACGCCTGGATGAGGCGCTGCAACAACTGGCGCATAGATCCGGCTGCCCGGTTACCGTCGACCTGGGCGCTGACAGCAGCAGAAAGGTCAAGAAATTCAAGGGTACGTTCACGCCGGATCAGGCACTTTGGCTGGTGTTGAAGAAAACCGGGCTGGAGGGCTATGTCGAAAACGACGGGCTCACCGTTGATCGTCGAGGCCAGGATTTCGTAAACCAGCGAGCAACCGAGCTACGCACGGCTATCGATGAGGCTGGCGCACGGATGGAGGCGAGAAAGAAGAAGCGCTTCCTTCATCAACTGGACACCATCGAGTCCGGCGCGAAGAAAGTGGTCCTTGAACAGAGCTTCGTCAGTGCCGCAGAGATGGCGAGTTACAAGCGTGACTTCGACGAACTGTCGAGCCAGATCCCGGCCAGCAAGTGAACCTCCGATAATTGCGCTAACATTCGTCGCTTTTGACCAGACGGCCGCACGCGCTGTGGGATATCGATGAGAAAAACTGCCTTATTCATAGTGGCGCTGGCACTGCAACCGCTGGCTTACGGCGCAGGTGATGCAGAAGCCGGAAAAGCAGTCTTTACCCGCCTCTGCTCCGGCTGTCACAAGATCGGCCCTTCTGCACGCAATGCATTTGGTCCGCCCCTCAACGGCATCATTGGTCGTCAGGCAGGGCAACAGGAAGGCTACATCTATACCGACGCAATGAAAAACTCGGGGCTGGTCTGGACGCGTGAAGAGTTGCGCACGTATCTCAAGGACCCAGGCGAAGTCGTGCCTGGCACGCGGATGAAACTGTGGTGGATGGGCAACGATGAGCGAATGGAAGACCTGCTCGAATACCTGGACGCAAACAAATAATACGGACAGGTAGATAAACCGCCCTCGGTGTTTACCGAGGGCGGTCGCTCAGTTACTTGTCCGGGGTGTACGGCGGGTAATCATCCTTGCTGCCCTTGTCACTGGCTGGAGTCTTGGCGGGCTCGGTCGGATCGATTTGCGGGTCCTGGGTTTTCGGTGACTCTTCGTCAAAACCCGGATCATTCTTGTCTTCGTTGCTGCTGCCTGGCTTGGTGCCGGTCATATGCGCCTCCACTGGTTAAATTCAGAACCTGATAGTCAGAAAGCGGATCAACATAGCCGTGCGATATGTCTGACGAACGGGGTCTTGCAGCAAGAGGATATGGCGGCGTTCAGAGGCAAATGATAGCCTTGCGCCATGCAAGGAGAGAACCATGAAAAGGCTTTCAATCACGCTGGCAGTGTTAGCGCTACTGGGTGCAGGCACGGCGTACGGCGAGATCTTCAAATGCACATCACCGCAGGGACAGGTGAGCTATGCGTCGATCCCCTGTGACAACGCTGCACAGAGCGCGCTGCAGCGCCAGGGCCCGCCGAACATGCGGCGCGAGGGTGAGCCTATCGATTATGTTCACCAGACCAATCTCAAGGCCACTGAATACCTGAAGATCAGTGGCCGCACCCACGTGACGGTCTACGAGACGGAACGCTACAAGGCGTATCAACGAAACCGCCCGCCACCGCCGAACATCCCTTCGCAGTGCCAGAGCCCACGTTACGACAGCCAGTGCTTTGATCCGTCGGGTGGCATGTCTTCAAAAAAACAAGCGGCTCGCCAGGACGCCGCTCGATAAGCTATCGCGCGGTTTTCACATCGGCACGCACTTCGCTGATCTGTATCTCCGGGATCAGGTCGGTGTAGTTGGTGATGTCGGCATTGATCTGCTTTGAATGCGGCCCCATGCCGGCTTCAAAGTCTTCTATAGGCATCGCAATAGATGTGGCACATGCCGATATACCGAGGCTCCGAGCCCGGCGTTGCTCCGCCTATGCCTCTGTCGACGCTGTAGCCCTTGCAGTAACTGCCCATCAGCTCTTGCACCAGCGGCAAGTGTTTGTCGCGATAGTAATCGTGGTCGAAACGGGCACCCTCTTCATACGCATACAGCACACTGACTTTAATCATCTCGATAGGCTCCTGAGTGAAGGATCAATACATTCGTCTGAGCACTCTAGCGATTATTGCGGCCGGGTGCTGACATCAATGACGTGCTCCCTCACAATCACGCCGTCTTGCCCCCTGCCCTGAAAAGCAGCCGGGCTATCGAACCATTTTGAGGAACCCCGCATGAATACGCTTGAGTGGAACGAGGCCGCGCTGGCGAAATACCTCGCGACCCATCCGACCCTGAAGGACGAAATCAGCGCGTTGAGCCCGAAAGAGCAAAAGCAGCAATTACAGTGGGCTTTTGAAGACGAGGCCGAGAGCCAGGGCATCGAGTCCTGGGAACTGGCGCTGGAACTGATTGCCGAGTCGCCCGAACAGTTGCAGAGCATGCGCCTTGAAGCACACCGCCAGGTAGCCGAAGCGCTGGGAATGGACTGGGAAGAATATTGCGGCTTCAACGATATCCAGCCATGACCCGAGCCGCCGTTGAGGGTAAATCGGCCATTGATTGGCGATCTACCGAGTGACTCATCAGTCAGCGCTTTACCTGTTCCTTATGGGTGAGTAACGTCTGCTCACTTCAATAAAGGAATCACGTCATGAGTGATCTGGTCTCGTACCATCTGGACGACGGTGTCGCCACGCTGACCCTGAACAACGGCAAGGTCAATGCCATTTCTCCGGACGTAATCATCGCGTTCAATGCTGCGCTGGATCAGGCCGAACAGGACCGGGCAATCGTGATCGTCACTGGACAGCCCGGGATTCTCTCGGGCGGCTACGACCTCAAGGTGATGACCTCGAGCGCCGAAGCGGCGATCAATCTGGTTGCTCAGGGTTCCACCCTGGCGCGCAGAATGCTGTCGCACCCCTTCCCGATCATCGTCGCCTGCCCCGGCCACGCCGTTGCCAAGGGTGCCTTTTTGCTGCTGTCCGCCGATTATCGTATCGGTGTCGCAGGGCCGTTCAGTATCGGATTGAACGAAGTACAGATCGGCATGCCCATGCACCACGCCGGCATCGAACTGGCGCGTGACCGGTTGCGTAAATCAGCCTTCAATCGCTCGGTTATCAATGCCGAAATGTTCGACCCTGAAGGAGCGATGGCCGCCGGCTTCCTGGACAAGGTGGTCAGCGTCGATGAACTGCAAAACACCGCATTGTCGGTCGCTGCACAGTTGAAGAAGATCAACATGAGCGCGCACAAGAAGACCAAACTCAAGGTTAGAAAAGCCTTGCTCGATACACTGGATGCAGCTATCGAGCAGGATCGGCAACACATGCTGTGATACCCAATCGAAGCCCGCCCGCGCGGGCTTTTGTTTACCGGCGAACTCATACGCATTTGATCAATCTGATCAGCTACCGCGCATGTTTTTTGCGCCACTGACATATTGAAGAAGCGATAGCGCCATGGGTCGAGTTGTTGCAGCAGCGGTATACAGCAAAGGCAAAAAAGTCCGCGATATAACCCTTGATGAGGGCGCCGCCTGGGCCGCCAAACCCGATCATTTCGTCTGGATCGGCCTGGAGCAGCCCAGTAATGAGGAACTGACCAGCCTCAAAGAACAGTTCAACCTGCATGAACTGGCCCTTGAAGATGCCATGGAGGTTCACAGCCGTCCAAAGCTGGAAACCTTTGGCGATGCGCTGTTTATCGTGACCTACGCGCCGGTACGCGAAAACGGCAAGCTGCTGTTCATCGAAACCCATATCTTCGCGGGCAAGGGCTATGTCATCACCTCGCGCAACGGCCATTCCAAGTCCTACGGGCTGGTGCGTCAGCGCTGCGAGGCCAGACCACTGCTGCTGGAGCACGGCGAAGACTTCGTGCTCTACGCCCTCCTGGACTTCGTCACCGAGAACTATCAACCGGTGACCGAAGCCATCCATGCCGAACTTGAACTGTTGGAGCAAAGTGTCATCGGCGGCTCGTTGCGCGAATCCGACATCCAGCACATTCATGCACTGCGCCGTGATCTTTTGCGCATGCGCCGTTATGTAGCGCCGATGGTGGAAGTGGGTGAAGAACTGCAGAGACTCAATTTCCCGTTCATCGACAAGAACATGCGCCCCTACTTTCGCGACGTGGAAATTCATGTCAAACGGCAAATGGAAGACCTGGGCAACCTGTGTGACATCGCCAGCCAGACAATCGAAATCGGCCTGTTGCTGGAGTCCTCGAGGCAAAGCATCGTGCAGCGCAAGTTTGCTGGCTGGGCAGCGATTCTGGCCTTTCCAACCGCAATTGCCGGCATCTACGGCATGAACTTCGAGAACATGCCGGAGCTCAAGTGGGAATACGGCTACTTCATCGTGCTGGGCGTCATTCTGGGCGGGTGTACGGCGCTGTTTGCCAGCTTCAAGCGCTCTGGCTGGCTATAGCACCGCCACTGCATTCCCGTTCAAACAGCCATGCGCCGGATCAGACAGACTGTTTTTCCGGCTTGTGCGCCACAAAGCGCATCATCCATTCTGCCACCGTCGCCCCATGATGGTCGTGATCCAGGCTGGCAACACCCTGTTGGTAAACCTGTTCGCCCAGCGCTTCCTGACGAAGATCAAGCAAGGTCCGGGAAAACTCGTGAATGAACTCGGGATGGCCCTGGAAACACAGCACCTGATCATTGATATGGTAGGCCGCAAATGGACAGAACTCGCTGGATGCAAGCACCGTTGCGTTCTCGGGCAGCGCGGTCACCTGATCCTGATGGCTGATCAGCAACGTGAGCTTGTCCATTGCTGGCGTCATCCACGGTCTGGCGGGTGCCAATTGATAGTGATGAATACCGACACCCCAACCCTGCACGGCACGCTCGGTCCTGCCGCCCAGGAGCAAGGCCAGCAACTGGTGACCAAAGCAGATACCCAGCAGTTTTTCGCCGCGCTGATACAGCTCCAGCAGATAAACCTTCAAGGTCTGAATCCAGGGATCGGTGCCAAACGAGTCTGCCTTGCTGCCGGTCACCAGATAAGCATCGAACTGCTCGTCTGCAGGTGGATAGTCCCCTTGCACCACGTTGTAAACCGTCAGCTCTGCAGCGATTGGCTGGCGAGCGAAGAGCAATTCGAACATCCGCCCGTACCCCTGATATTGCTCGACCAGTTCCGGTCGCAGGTTGTCGGTTTCCAGAATACAGATGCGTAAAGACATAAAAGAGGCCCTGAAACAATGATGAGGCAATAGCGCACGGGCAGAGCCTGCCTTGAAGGCATCGGCAAATCAAGCAGCACCCCGCGCCTTGTCGGAGGTTTAATGCGCGTAGGAAAAGTCTGACCCGGACGAACGGTGCAAAGCTGACCGATGTGAATGAAGCGTCTAGCAAAGGCCTGAGCCTCTGGCGAACAGTTGATTGATAACGTTAAGTTGGATAAGTAGACGTTTAAATTCCCAACCGTTCTAAGGCGTGGGGCACCTCGGCTCTATTGTTAAATCTGTAACAGGAGGCGCGCAAAATCCTTTCAGCGCTCGGGCCAGCGGTCAAATGACCGGGTCCACCTGTTCAATGCGCACCCATGCCAGCGGTCGACTCTCCGCGTTGCGGAATAGACCTGCTTCTGTCGCTCAGGAATAACAACAAAAGGCGGTCAGCCATGTTCAAGTTCAAACACTCCAAAGTACGTCAGGCGGGATTAATCCTCTTTACCACTGCGCTGTTATTGATCGTGCCTAACCTGAACAGGTTGTTCGGCTGATCTGACACGCTTTCGGTCAGTGTGTAACTGTGCCACTCTTTCCACTCGACTGAAGGAGACGCGCCTATGCGCCAATGGATTGCGGTTTTTGCACTTGTCAGCAGCTTCGCAGCCCACGCGGGCATGGTAGATCAGGCTGCAGCGGTGGCTGCGCTCAAGGAAGGCAAACTGGCGATGGATGTACGCAGCCAGACCGACTATGACGCGGGCACGGTATTGAATGCGGTACGGGTCGATGACCGGCGGCTGGTCAATCAGATGAAACAGGTGCTCAACGACCGCAATGCGGTGTTCGTCATTTTCAGCAGCACTGACAGCAAAGCCGACAAGGCTCAGGAAAAACTCAGGGCAGCGGACTATTTCAGCGTCATCAATGGCGGTAATTACGAAGAGCTGCACAACGCGCTCTACAGCACCACCGACGACCCTGCCGAATAAGCAATGGCCGGAGTTTGAATTCCGGCCATTTCAGTGATGCGCAGGTCAGTGCTTACGCGCTACTGATGCTGCGCCTGGACCTGCACACGGGTTTTCACTTTTGGCGTACCGGTCATGGGTGAAACCACGACCTTGGCGTGCATCTGTTCAGACCCGCCACCCCGGCGCATGCCGCGCACCGGACAAGCATCCAGATAGTCCAGCCCTACCGCCAGCTTCAAATGACGTTCGGGAATGGCCAGCTGGTTAGTGACATCGAAGCTGTACCAGGCGTCGTCTATCCAGGCTTCGGCCCAGGCGTGACTGGACAAATGTTCGCTGTCTTCGCTGCACAGATAACCGGACACATAACGTGCCGGCACCCCAAGACTGCGGGCGCAGGCCAGGAAGGCGTGGGTATGGTCCTGACAGACCCCCGAGCGTCCGGCGAAGGCTTGGGCGGCACTGGTGTCGACTTCGGTCGCACCCTGCGTGTAAGTCATGTGCTGGTTGAGCGCCTGCATCAGGTCGATCAATGCGCTACGGTCAGCGCGCTTGCGACATTCCCTGGCTGCGAAACTGCGAATCGCTTCGTCAGGCTCGGTCAGCCGGGTAACGCGCAAAAAAGGCAACGCTGACTGGCTTTCGTGCTCGGCCTCACGGGTTTCGTCGATTTCCACCTGCCCGCGCGCGCCGATGATGATCGCCTCGTGCGGCTCTTCCAGGCTCAGGACATGCAGGATATTGCCGAAAGGATCAATCTGCGCGCGCACAGAGCGCGGCAACGTCAATTGCCAGCTAAGCACTTGCTGGCGCTCACTGTCGTGAGGCGTCAGGCGCAGATACTGGATACTCGAGCGCACCTGGTCATCGTAGTGATAGGTGGTCTCATGGCTTATCGAAAGTCTCATGCAGCCTCCAGGTACGAAGTGTGAATGGCATCACCCAGTTGGGCCAGCATTGGAATGAATTCGTTCAACCACTCATGCAGGCCCTCATCCAGAATCTCGTCGATACTGGTGTAGCGCAATCTTGCATCCATCTCGGCGGCCATGCGCTGCGCAGGTCGGCCATTGACGCCGGGCAGACTGGCCAGAATGACGTCCATTTCTTCCAGACAGGCGCGCAACGAGCGCGGAATGTCGGCACGCAGCAGCAACAGTTCGGCAACCTGACGCGCGCCTGGCGCATCCCGATAGACTTCAGTGTAAGCCTCGAACGAGGACAGTGCGCGCAACAAGGCGCTCCACTGGTAGTACCCGGCAGCCGAGTTGTCCGCCGCGGCGTTGGCCTGTGGCCCACGCAGTTCGAGCATCTCATAGCGGGCGTCGAGCATGCGCATGGTGTTGTCAGCGCGCTCGATGAACGTTCCCAGACGAATGAAACGGAACGCATCGTTACGCATGATTGTGCCGTAGGTCGCACCACGGAACAGGTGCGAACGCTCCTTGACCCACTCGCAAAAGCGACTCATGCCGTAACGGGTCAAACCCTGTTGAGCAATGCCGCGAATTTCCAGCCAGGTGGAGTTGATGTTCTCCCACATGTCGGCAGTGATACGCCCGCGCACGGCATGCGCACTGGCCCTTGCGGCGCCCAGGCAGCTGTAGATGCTGGCCGGGTTGGTCGCGTCCAGCGCGAAGAAATGCAGCATGCGCTCGGCATGCAGTTCACCATGACGCTCGATGTAGGTTTCCAGCGTTCCGGTAATCAGCAACGGCATGGCTATTTCATCCAGCCCGTCGCCCCGCCCGTCCTGAGGCATCAACGACAGTGAATAGCTCACGTCCAGCATTCGGGCGAGGTTCTCCTCTCGCTCCAGGTAACGCGACATCCAGAAAAGATCAGAGGCAGTTCTACTTAACATTGGCAGGCATCCTTAATCCTCGACCACCCAGGTGTCTTTGGTTCCGCCACCCTGTGACGAATTGACCACCAGTGAGCCTTCACGCAAGGCCACTCGGGTAAGCCCGCCAGGTACGACGCGGGTTTGAACAAAGGGGCGCAGATCGATATGTCGCGGGGCTATGCCATTTTCGACGAAGGTCGGACAGGTCGACAGGCACAAGGTGGGTTGGGCGATGTACGCATGCGGCTTGGCCTTGAGGCGTGCCCGGAAGGCTTCGATCTCGGCGGCGGTCGCTGCAGGGCCGACCAGCATGCCGTAGCCCCCGGAGCCCTGGGTTTCCTTGACGACCAGATCGCCCAGGTTGGCCAGCACATGTGACAGCTCTTCCGGCTTGCGGCACTGCCAGGTCGGCACGTTCTTGAGAATTGGCTCTTCGTCCAGATAGAAACGAATCATGTCGGTGACGTAGGGGTAAACCGACTTGTCATCAGCAACGCCGGTACCAATGGCATTGGCCAGAACCACATTGCCGGAGCGATACGCGGCCAGAAGTCCTGGAACGCCCAGCATGGAATCAGGGTTGAACGCCAGCGGATCAAGGAATGCATCGTCAAGCCGACGGTAGATAACATCGACAGCCTTGGGACCGTCGGTGGTACGCATGAACACGCGGTCGTCGCGGACAAACAGATCGGCACCTTCAACCAGCTCGACCCCCATCTCGCGAGCCAGAAACGCATGCTCGAAAAAGGCGCTGTTGAAACGCCCGGACGTCAGTACCACGACACTCGGGTTGTCCAGATGGCTGGAACTCTTGAGCGTGTCGAGCAACAGATTCGGATAGTGATCGATCGGTGCAATGCGCTGGGCCGAGAACAGCTCGGGGAACAAACGCATCATCATCTTGCGGTCTTCGAGCATGTAGCTCACGCCGCTCGGGGTTCGCAGGTTGTCCTCCAGCACGTAATACGTGCCATCACCGTCGCGCACCAGATCGACGCCGGAAATGTGCGAATACAAATCGCGGTGCAGGTTCAGGCCCTGCATCGCCAACTGATATTGCTCGTTGGCCAGCACCTGTTCGGCAGGAATGATTCCGGCCTTGATAATCCGCTGGTCGTGATAAAGATCCGCCAGAAACATGTTCAGCGCCTTGACGCGCTGGATACAGCCACGCTCGACTACACGCCATTCGCTGGCGGGAATGCTGCGCGGGATGGTATCGAAGGGGATAAGCCGCTCGGTGCCCTGCTCATCACCATAGAGTGTGAACGTGATCCCGGCACGGTGAAACAGCAGATCGGCTTCGCGCCTGCGTTGAGCCAAAAGCTCGGGAGGCGTATCACCCAGCCAGCGGGCGAACTCCCGATAGTGCGGACGGACTACGCCGCCCGCATCGTACATCTCGTCATAAAAGGTGCGGATCATGCCGTACTCCTTGTCACCATGGACACCAAGACCATCGCAAAGCCCGTGCCACCGGCATAAACGCTTTGATTTCAAAAGGTTAGGTAAACACTCGACGTTCTACGCACCATTCCTGTGCACTAAACGCCCAAGCCGATTATTTCGCGCTTCATTCGGAAGCGTCATTCAACCGTGAAATCTATGATCAGCATAGTCAGAGTTGATTTCCGCCAACAACATTAGTTCGCCACACTCCACAGCAACCGAGCAAACAGGGCACCAAACGCCGTTTTTGCGCTAACCGTTATTTTGTCCAGCAGGCGAAGAACGCGTGCGGATTTTAAACAGACTTCCCTTTGCGCCACTCATTTGAGTGGCTTTTTTTTGACCACTGTTTATGAGCGCGAAGCAAAAACAGAACCGGCCGATCCAGAACGTATCCCGAATCAGCCGGTAATGTGTTGCCTGACAATCAAAAGCCATCAAGCGTGCAGTCTTCTGATCTCCTGAGTAACACCCCAACCTTCAACCTCACCGTCCATGGGCGAAATCACCATCTGAAAGTCCTGCTCGAAATCACCGATACCGTCATAAGTGGCATACATCACTTTGCTCAACTGCAAGTGCCAGTTACCGTCATCACGTACGTTTACCTGGGTATTGAGGGATTCACCGCGAAATTGCTCTGCAGCCTGCCGTGCCCGCTCCTCATCCGGGAAGATGGCGTAAAACTCGATGGGATAGATTCGCGCAAAATCAAAACCGCCTTCTTTCATGCGGCGCAGTACGTTACTGCTGATGTCCTCTTGATAGGCTGTGCTCATGAAACGTCCTCCTATGCAACGATAGATAGAGTTTCAACTCTTCCAGAGCGACCGCCGAATCATCGGGGGCCGCCGCACGACAGATAATCCGGCGTGGGGAATCAAGCATGTAGCTGACCAGACCAGGCTTGGCACAGGTCGGGTATCGAGATGTCAGAGGCCGTTTGAACAGCCTCATCTGCAGAGTAGACCCATCGTGGGCAGGATGCCAAGTGGTTGCCACGAAAAGCTTTTTGAATCACCGCAGGTCAGGCAACTTCTGTAATGGAAATGATCCGCACACTGTTATGGTCTTTAAGCGTTTTAACCGTAGGCTCGTCGGTGCGCCCGTCAAGATCATTGAGATCCAGCTCATCGGTGACTGGATACAGGTCCTTGCGCAGGAAACGCGCGGCCTCCTCCTCACTGGGACGCTCGTCAAAACCAGCCTCACGGAGTTGCTGCACACCATCCTTGTCCAGATACGAAATGGCCCACTGTTTCATCAATGCCTCCAGAACGAAGCCAGGCACTCTGGCTTATGTGATAAGGACCTTTTGGCCCACGCATTCGTTCCAACGAATTACGCCGGACAGCCCGCGATGACGGGCAAAACAAAAGGCCCTCGCAATGGATGCCGAGGGCCTTTTGTGTACTGCTGATCCGACTTGCCGGTTACCCGGACAAGTCAGTCATGGTCAGTTACGGTTCTTGCTGGCCTCGACACCGGCCGTGTTGTCCAGAAGGCTCTTGGTGGCGGTCTGCAGGAAGCTTTCCAGCTTGCGCTTGAGCTCCTGAGTGTCAGGTGCATCAGGCACTTCTTCGGCAGACGGCTTGGCACCGAGCGTGTAGGTCAACAGCTTGGCCGGCATTTCTGTCGGCTCGATCAGAATGCGGTTGCCGCTGATGATCGCGACCACCTGCTCACTGCCCGACGGCTTGATCACGCCAAAACCCTTGTCGCCTTCCGGCAGGTTCAGCAGATCGCGGCCCCAGCACTGGTTGCGGTTCAGACCACCCAGACGGCCCATGATGGTTGGCACGACGTCAACCTGCGTGCCGACAATGCTGCTGCGCTGGCCGAATTTCTCTTGTACACCAGGCCCGATCAGTAGCAATGGCACGTTGAAACGCCCCAGGTCCATTTCAGTCAACTGCTTGTCATTGCCGAAACCGTGGTCGCCCAGCACCACGAACAGGGTGTTCTTGTAGTAAGGCTCTTTTTTGGCCTTCTCGAAGAACTGGCCCAGCGCCCAGTCGGCATAACGCATGGCGGTCAAATGCTCATCCAGCGAGCCGTGCCCGGTCACGCGCTCGACCGGCAGCGGGTCCGGCAACGCATACGGCGTGTGGTTGGACAGGGTCTGCAGCAGCGCATAGAACGGCTTGCCGTCCTGACGGGCTTTGAGTTCCTGGGCGCCACGGTCGAACATGTCCTGGTCGGAAACGCCCCAGGTCGGATCGGAGAACACCGGATTGACGAAGTCCTCGCGACCGACAAAGTTGGTCATGCCCTGGTTGCTGAAGAAACCCGACTGGTTGTCCCAGGCGAAGTTGCCGTTATAGACATAGACGTCATCGTAGTTGCGACCCGCGCTCAGCAATTGCGGAAGGCCCGACAGCTTATGGCTGCCCTCTGGCGTCTGCATCAGGTACTCAAAACCCGGCAGGTTCGGGAAGCACGCCATGGTGGCGAACATGCCCTGATGGGTGTGGGTGCCGTTGGAGAAGAAGTGGTCGAACAACAGCCCCTCTTTCGACAGCTTGTCGAAATACGGCGTGATGTTGGCATCGTTGCCCAGCGCCCCTACCGAGTGACCGGCGAAGCTTTCCATCAGGATCACGACCACGTTGCGGATCGGCAACGTGTTCTCTACTGGCGGTGTGAAGTCGCGACGCACAGCGGCAATATCAGGTTCTACCAGCTTGTCATGCGAGGTCAGCAGCATGTCGCGCACCGTCTGCTGCGCCTCGGCCTGTGGCAGCGTGGCTTTCCAGATGTTGTCGCGATCTTCGGACATACGGCTCTTGGCCGCCGTAATCAGGGTCAGTGTGCCGTTCAGGCCCAGCTGGTTGGCGAAGTTGGAGTCGGTAGTGTAAGCGTCACCCCAACGCAGCGGTGGGCCTTGGCGCAGGGTGCCACGGATGCACACCACCATAACCAGCAATACCAGCACGAAAACGCCAACACGCATGTACCACGGCGCAACTGTACTGACCGTCTGGGTGCCCTTCGTCGTTACGAGGCGTGGCCGCGTCAGGCGGTCGATGCCCTTGAATACCAGGCTCAACAGCCAAGTCACGATTGCCCAGGCGAGCAGGTAGCGAACCACCGGAAAGCCATACCAGAGCATGCTCAGGACAGTCTTGGGGTCTTCCTTGACATATTGAAACACCAGACCGTTCAGGCGCTGGTGAAACTCACGGTAGAAGTCCATTTCCATCAAGCCGAAGAACAGCGTGATGCTGCCGACCAGGGTCAGCCAGAACCGGAAAAACCCGCGTGCAGCCATGGCCCGGGCGCTGAACAGCGACAGCACCAGCGGAATGAGCAGATACATGGTGAGGCGCAGGTCGAAGCGCGTGCCGTTAAACAGTGCTTCAAGGAATGTCGAGGCTGGCGTGTCGCCAATCATCTCGCGGTTGTAGACCAGCAGACCGATACGCAACAGCGTGTACATCACCATCAAAGCGAAACCGCTGAGCAGGATGTAAGCCAGATGCGATTTGACAGTCGGGTTCAGCAGGCGGGCTTGCCGATGAATCTGGGCGTCCGTTTTAGCCATGGTTGTCAGGATCCGGTGGATTCAGGGGTAGGTTCAGGGTGCAGCACCGCCCTTCACCAAGGGCGGGCGGCGTACGACAGGGCGCAGATATTACTTGATTGCGGGTCACCAGGGGCCGGGGCGGCCCATGAATACGCGTGCCTGTTCAGCTTCGCGCGCAATTCTGGGACAGAAAGTGTGAAATTTCTGTCGCCAGTTGCGCGCTTCAACGCCTCTCAGGCGGCGTTAAGGCTGACCCGGCCGCTAACGTCAGATCTATTGATCAGTCGTTGCTGGCCTTGCTCACAGCCTGCAGTACGTACTGCGGCAAGGCGAATGCGCCAATGTGAACTTCCGGGTTGTAATAGCGCGTAACAATACCGCTGCCCATGAAGCGCTGACGCAGGGTTTCCAGTGGCAGTTTGCGGTAGCCATTGTCAGTGGCGCCCCAGGCAAAAGTCATGGCACCGCCGATGTAGGTCGGGATGGCGGCCTGATAGAAATGCCAATCGGCAAACAGGCCATTCATGCGTCCTGCAGTGGTCTGCACACCGCTCAGTTGCATGAAGGGCGTACCGTTCTGGGTAACCAGAATGCCGCCTTCGTTCAGACAGCGATGACAGGCCTGATAAAAGTTCTCCGAAAACAGCACTTCGCCCGGACCGATAGGATCAGTGGAGTCGGAGATGATCACGTCGAACTTCTCTTCGGTCGTCGCGACAAAGCGCATGCCGTCGTCGATGACCAGGTTCAGGCGCGAATCGTCAAAAGCGCCACTGGAGTGATTGGGCAGGAACTCCTTGCACATCTCGACCACCGTGGCGTCGATCTCGACCATGGTGATGTGCTCGACGGTCAGGTGCTTGGCGACTTCGCGCAGCATGCCGCCATCGCCGCCGCCAATGATCAGTACACGTTTGGCAGCGCCGTGGGCCAGAATCGGCACGTGAGTGAGCATTTCGTGATAGATGAACTCATCCGCCTCGGTGGTCTGGATCACGCCGTCCAGCGCCATGACGCGGCCCATGCGCGGGTTCTGGAAGATCACCAGATGCTGGTGTTCGGTACGCACTTCGTGCAGCATTTTTTCCATACGAAAGCGCTGGCCGTAGCCTTCGTACAACGTTTCCTGATAATCGCTCATGGGTAAGCTCCCGCTGGGTACTGATGACAGGACGGCCGACCGCCCACAACAAAGGCGCGCATTCTACGTCGAGGAACATGACAGGTCGAACCTCTGTGCAGCGTCTTGCTTGCAAATGCCTTGGCCCATGAACGAAAAACGCCTGATTACTCAGGGTAATCAAGCGTTCGTTGATAACCTGGCGGCGTATCAGATTCGCACGTTGCCACGCGGTCCGAGGATTGCCCAGATGATCAGGCCCACAACAGGCAACAGCACGATCAACAATACCCAGAGAATTTTCTTGCCGGTCTCGGCGCCGCTTTTCAAGACATTGATGATGGCCCAGATATCGAGCGCCAGAATGATCAAGCCGACCAGGCCGTTGAAACTAGAACCCATGGTGTTGCCCCTAATTGAATGCTTACCTTCCTAGGATAGTTGCGCCGTTCGGGGGTTCCGTTGAACCAACCTTATATTCTCAGGCTCCCAACGGGGGTCGACTTCGCATTTCATTCATTATCGCTTTCACCCTCACACAGGTAGCCGTCTTCATGCCAACGCCCGCACAACCCCGAACGCCTTGGGCGACATGGTTCAACCATCTTCAGGGCAGCCCGCTGGTGAGCCTGGGTTTCGCCCTTGCTCTGCTGATCGTCGTCGGCCTCGGCGGCATCAGTCTTTACAACGCCTTCTATGGCACTAGCCAGGTCAACTTCAATCATGCACTGCTGGGCGGCACGGCCGGCTTCCTGGCGACGGCGCTGGGTGCAGTCATGGCGGTCGCCCTGCGCAACGTTTCGCAACGCGCTCAAGACATCATGCTCGGTTTTGCTGCCGGCATGATGCTGGCTGCCAGCTCGTTCTCGCTGATACTGCCCGGGCTGGAGGCCGCTCGGGGCATAACCGACAGTGGCCCTTGGGCGGCTGCGACGGTAGTGACCGGTCTGGGCCTGGGTGTGCTGTTGATGCTTGGGCTGGACAAGTTCACACCGCACGAGCATGAAAGCGTGGGCCGTCAGGGTCCTCATTCAGAGCGAATCAGCCGGGTCTGGCTGTTCGTACTGGCGATCACCCTGCATAACTTGCCTGAGGGCATGGCGATAGGTGTGAGCTTCGCCAGCGGCGACATGAATGTCGGCCTGCCATTGACTACTGCCATTGCTATTCAGGACATCCCTGAGGGCCTGGCCATTGCGCTGGCCCTGCGTGCTACCGGGCTGTCGGCATTCAAGGCGATGCTGGTGGCCATCGGTTCAGGACTCATGGAGCCGCTGGGCGCGCTGGTGGGCCTGGGTATTTCCAGCGGGTTTACCATAGCCTACCCGCTCAGCATGGGGCTGGCGGCAGGTGCGATGATCTTCGTGGTGTCCCATGAAGTCATCCCGGAAACCCACCGCAACGGCCATCAGACCTCGGCGACGCTCGGCCTGATGGGCGGCTTCGCGGTAATGATGTTTCTCGATACGGCGCTGGGTTAACCGCGCAATGCCTGCAGAGCGGGTGCGGCATGGATGCCGGCCAACGCTGCCAGTTCAAGCACCCGCGCCTCGTCACGGCCATACACCAGCACCGCTTGCAGTTCGTCATCCAGCGGCTGGCTGAAGTTCATCAGCACATAGCCGCCCATGTCCTTGTTCATGCTGCTCAATTGAATCTGAATCCGGTTGAGCGCTACCAGTGGTTCGACCTTGGCCAATTGTTTTGGCTTGATGTTGAACGTCACTTCCTTGCCGAATGACTGCACGATCTGCTCGAACAGGTCCATATAGCTGTCGGCCTGAAACAGCACGGTTTCCGGCAGACTGCCTACCACCACCCATTCGCCCAGTGGAATCGGAAAGGTGTCGTCGTAGTTGATATCAGGGTTGGCGGTCAGAAAAGCCTGCGGGTCGGCATACGCCTGCGCGGCTTCATCGGCAATACGCACGATTTCGTCGTCGCCCATGCAGCCGGAGCTGACTTTGCTGATTAATTCGACCAGTGAGTCTTTCATGGGAGCGATCCTGATAACGGGCAAAAAAAGAGGCGCGAAGGATAACGGTAAATCCATCGCGCCTCTATGTGTTCATGCCCTGAAGGCACTCGGCATCAGGACCGGGCCGGCTGCACACCCAGTTTGATCAGTTGATCAATGGTGACAGTCGCACCCATTGCCTGAGCGGCACCCAGTGCCGTGATGCCCTTGGCATCAGTGGCATGCGGGTCCGCGCCCTGACTGATCAGGTAATCGACTATCTCGTTGCGATTGAACATGGCCGCCATCATCAACGCAGTACGACCATCGGCAGAGGCGCCGTCGACGTCGGCACCGGCCTCGACCAGCAGCCTGACCACTGCCAGATCACCCTTGAACGCTGCGCCAGCGATGGGGCTCTGGCCATTATCGTTACGAATTTCAGGGTCAGCCTTGTGGTTCAGCAGCACACGGACCGCATCCGCATGGCAGTGGTAGCTGGCCAGCATCAGCAGCGTATCGCCCTTGTGGTTGCGCAGGTCTGCGGGCAGGCCTTTTTCAAGCAGACGCTCCAGCATGACTGCATTTCCCTGGCGAGCCACATCGAATACCTGCTCGGCGAACTCGGCGGCTTCGTCTTCAGTCATGGTTTGCGAAGCGCTGATATCTGTATCGGTCATTAACTACTCCTTGGCGCACGGTACTCCGGGCATGCGTTGACCCGGCGTCGATACACACACTGACCTCAAGTCTCGCCAGCTGTTCGATCAGCATCGATGCGGATGCGCAATGCCTGCTCCTGATCACCGCAATCGATGCAATCCTCCTTCTGCCCAATATCCATCGTGCAGGAAACGGCAAAATGCAGGGCGCACGAAGGGTGTTCATGCAAAATGCACGAAGCCTTAAAATAGAGAATATTTCAAGTCATTGATTTTAAAGGATTTAATTCAAGTGCAAAGACTGGCACAGACACTGCAATAGTACTTCCAAGCTTATTATCCCATGAGCAATGGAGCCGCCAGACATGACTTTTATTCAAGAAAAATTCGCTTCCGTATTCTCCGACTACACCGTTACCACCCAGCCACGTCCTGATGGTGGTGTTCTGTTGTCACTGCGTACTCACGATGGCAAGCAGATCCGTCGCTCCGTGTCTTATGCTCAGTTGCACACTCCGGTTCAACTGGAATGGGTAATCAGCGCTATCCGCCGCGACCTGGCTGCACAAGCCAGCGAGTTGCCAGCTATTTCGATGCTGCAAAGTCAGCACCGCTTCGACCTGCCGACTTACCACACCCGTTGATTTTCCCGCCGCCTTGACAGGCGGCACCCGCTGTACGCTCTCATCCCTTGTTTGCCGCGATTACACCTTGTTCTCGCGGCTTTTTTTTGCCCGCGTTTTCAGGTGTCGATTACCTGATCAAACCCCGGCAAAGCGCTTCGCCTACCGCCTGCGCCCTATTGGCGACACCCAGCTTGGAATAGATGGTCTTGAGGTGATACTTCACCGTCGACTCCGACACGTCGCGGATCATTGAGATCTCCCAGGCAGTTTTTCCATCCCTGGCCCACTGCAGTACCTCCAGTTCCCGATGGGTCAAACCGCGAGAGCAGAACTTCAAACCCCGCGCAACGCTGTGCAGCACCGGCATGAGACTGCTCATGAGGTATTTTTGTTCAGCGGAGATCGCTCGCCCCACTTCACCCAGCGTACAAACCGACGTCACGCTGTCGGCACCACGGCAATGGTTCATGTAGCCGTAGGAAATGGCCGGAAGCAGTTCGCACGTATCGACGATTTCTTCGTAACACGCTGACACCGGATACTGTCTGAATGCATCCTGCCAGTTCACAAATCCCAACTGATTGCGATAACAGCGGATGACCGGATCCTGGGTGATCAACCCGCGCTGGCGGTAAGCCTTGCCCCAGGCATCATCGACATTGCAGGTAATGAACGTCAGCAGCACCGGCCCTTTGAACTGATAGAACATCGCCCGCTCACTGTTGCATTCGCGCCTTAGCCATTCGAGGGCATTCTCGACGGCGGTCTGGCCGTCGAGTTCGCTGATCGTGCTCACCATCTGCTGTATCAATAAGTCCCTGCTTGCGCTTTCTTTAAATGGCACTGCACATCCGCTGCCGCTCCTTATGCGCCCGTGAATCGGTACAGGTGTTGTCCGTGACTCAGGGGGGCGATGGGCGCAGAACTTACACGAATAATCGCGTTGAAGAATGACGAGCAGAACAAACAGATTCAACGCACTTTCAGGTAGGCAACGTCCCACTCAAAAGCAGGACGCTCCTTACAGAAAATAGCGTGCAAGCCTTGCGGCAGGCAGATTTGCATGCTGCGGCATCAGGGCAATGCCGTGCACGACAGGCTGATGTCGTTTAGAACGAAGCAGGGTCGATGAGCGCGAAACTGCTCACATATCTGTGACCCGCAAGCACCCCGCCGTCACGCGCCAGACCGCAGGTGATCATGCCAGCGGCCTGCGCTGCGTCGAGCTCTTCGACGATATCCGAGAGGAACAGAATGTTCTCGGCAGGACACTCGATTGCCTGCGCAATCGTCCGGTAGGACTGCGCTTCGCGCTTGGGGCCGGACGTCGTATCGAAGTAACCACTGAACAGACCGGACAGATCGCCCGCCTCGGAACAGCCGAAAATCAATTGCTGAGCCTGAATTGAGCCCGAGGAATAAACGTAAAGCCTGTAGCCCTGTTGATGCCAGTGTTTCAAGGCATCGACAGCATCCGGACAAACATGGCCCTTGAGCTGTCCGGCGTTATAGCCCTGCTCCCAGACCATGCCCTGCAACGCTTTCAGCGGCGTGGCCTTGCGGTCTTCGGCAATCCATTCCAGCAGTATTGCAATAACCCGCTCGACATCGGCGTCAGGCTCGCCGGCCTCGGTGCGTACCGCTTGCAGCTGCGACGCCACTGCCGGTTGCCCGGCGTTTTGCCGAACAAACCCGGGCAGGTGCTTTTTGGCAAACGGAAACAGCACGTCGAAAACAAAACTCACTGCGCTGGTGGTGCCTTCAATATCCGTGAGGATAGCTTTGATGGGCATCAGAATCGGGCTCCTGTCAGTCTTCCAGCCGTGGAAAACGGCCAGCAATGTCTTCACCGGTAAAATTCGCCACCCAGCCTTCCGGATTGTTGAACAGGCGGATGGCAACGAAATGCGGGTTTTCGCCCATATCGAACCAGTGCCGGGTGCCGGCCGGTACGGAAATCAGGTCGTTCTTTTCGCACAGCACGGCGTATACGTAGTCGTCGATGTGCAATGTGAACAAGCCCCGCCCGGCTACGAAAAAGCGCACTTCGTCCTCGCCATGCCGATGCTCTTCAAGAAATTTGGCGCGCAATTCGGCTTTTTGCGGATGATCGCTGTTGAGACTGATAACGTCCACGGTGACATAACCGCGCTCGGTCATCAGCTTATCGATCTGGATGCGATAGGCGCTGATCACCTCTTCCTGACTGGCACCGGGGGTGATCGGCGTCGCGGCCTCCCAACGGTCGAACGCCACACCGTGCTCGGCCAGCGTCGAAGCAATATCTTCCAGATGGGTCAGCACCTTGTTGGGCGTGTCAGGGCTTGAAACGTGATAAACGGACAGGCTGCTCATGGCATGAATCCTCGGTTTAGGGCACCACCTTCCGGCTTTTACAGGCCGGTCAGGCTTACAGGCTGGTTTTAATACGACGTTTTCAACGGTTCAATACCGCGCGCATTTTAAGCTCGCATTCAAAAAGAAACTCGAACGCTTCGATCTGGCGCAAAGCGTCGCTCATTTTCGCCCCCCAGGTGTAGAGACCGTGACCGCGGATCAGGTAACCAGCGCACTCGGGATGGGCGTCCAGCCAAGGCTGCACCTTTGCGGCGAGACGGGCAATATCCTGATCGTTGTCGAAAATCGGTACCACGACCTGCGACTGATGAGTGACCACGCCATGAAAGGCCTTTTGCAGCTCGTAATCCTCGAACACCAGATGATCGGCGGCAGTCAGCCTCGACAGCACCGTCGCATTCACCGAGTGGGTGTGCAGCACCGCGCCGACCTGTGGCCTGCTGCTGTACAACTGGGTGTGCAGCAAGGTTTCAGCAGACGGCTTTTTCCCGGGCTCCAGGCTGTTGCCTGCCATATTGGTAGCCAGCACATCGTCAGGACCCAACTGGCCCTTGTGCCTGCCGGATACGGTCAGCAGCGCCTCGGTGGCTGAAAGACGCGCGGAGTAATTGCTGCTGGTGGCAGGCGACCAGCCGCGGCCATACAGGAAGCGCCCGGCCTCGATTATTTCCACGCTAAGTTGTTCGCGGCTCATACACCTTCCTCTTTCTTGGGTGTGATAATCATGATGGCTGCGGCAAAGGCTACAAGGCTGGCAATGGCAAACGTCCAGGCTGGCCCCAGCGCGTTCCAGCTGTAACCGGAATACAGAGCGCCCAGCGCGCCACCCACGCCGGACCACGCGGCATACAGTGCCTGCCCCTGTCCTTGCTGACGCGGGCCAAAGCTACTTTGCACGAAATGAATGGCGGCGGCGTGAAAGCTGCCGAACGTGGCGGCGTGCGTCACCTGAGCAATCAGCAGCGCGGTCAGGTGATCGGCAAACAGCCCCAACAGCAGCCAGCGCAATGCGGCCAGCAGAAAACTGGCGAACAGTACCTGGCGCACGGAGAAACGCTGCAGAATCCGGCTCATGACCATGAACATCAGCACTTCAGCCACCACACCGACCGCCCATAGCAGGCCGATCAGGCCACGGCTGTAACCGAGCGCTTCGAGGTGCAGGGTCAAAAAGGTGTAATACGGCCCATGGCTGAGCACCATCAGCGCGACACTGAGGTAGAACGCCAAGACACCAGGACGCGCCAGTTGCCTGAGAAAGCCGCCCGACACGGTTTCACGGCTCGACGGTGAGGAATGCGCATTCGGCACCCACCAGCTGCTGACAACGATACCGGCCATGATCGCCAGCGCGATGTAAGGAAACAGATCCAGACTGAACCATTCGAACACCCGTCCCAGCACCACGACCGCCAGAATGAAACCGATCGAGCCCCACAGTCGGATCTGACTGTAACGCGAGGTCTGGCCTTGCAGGTGCGCGAGGGTGATGACTTCGAACTGCGGCAGGATGGCATGCCAGAAGAACGCATAGAGCGCCATGACCATCGCCAGCCAGGCATAGCTTTTTTCGACCAGAATCAGCGAAAACGCCAACAACGTGCAGATGGCACCAGACCGCACAATGTTCAGACGCCAACCGGTGTGATCACCCAGCCACCCCCAGAGATTGGGCGCAACGCAGCGCATCAGCATAGGGATGGCGATCAGTTCGCCTATGCGTGAGCTGGAAAAACCCAAGTGATGAAGATAAAGGGCCATGAACGGCGCAGACAGGCCGAGCAAGGCGAAATAGCACACGTAGAACCCGGACAGCCGCCAGTAAGGAAGCTGTCCGCCGGATGTTTGCGTCACGCTAGCAGTCCGCGACCGTGACAGCGCGCATTACAACTGTCCCAGCACAGGTGTGTTGACGCTGACATCGGCGTTCTGACCGCGATGACGCAGCAGATGATCGAGCAACACGATGGCCATCATCGCCTCGGCAATCGGTGTGGCGCGAATGCCGACACACGGGTCGTGCCGGCCTTTGGTAATGACGTCGGCCGCATTGCCATCGGTATCGATCGAGCGCCCCGGCGTGGTGATGCTGGAGGTTGGCTTGAGCGCCAGATGCGCAATGATCGGCTGGCCGGAGGAAATGCCGCCGAGAATGCCGCCCGCCTGATTGGACAGGAAACCCAGTGGGGTCATCTCGTCACGGTGCTCGGTGCCGCGTTGTGCAACGCAGTCGAAACCGGCACCGATCTCCACGCCCTTGACCGCATTGATGCTCATCAGCGCGTGTGCCAGCTCGGCATCCAGACGATCAAAGATCGGCTCGCCGAGGCCGGGCATTACGCCTTCGGCCACCACGGTGATTTTCGCACCGACCGAGTCCTGATCACGTCGCAGCTGGTCCATGTAGGCTTCCAGCTCCGGCACCTTGTCAGGGTCGGGGCAGAAAAACGCGTTGTCTTCTACCGAATCCCAGGTCTTGAACGGGATCTGGATCGGGCCCAGCTGGCTCATGTAGCCGCGAATGACGATGCCCTGGGTTGCCAGGTATTTCTTGGCAATCGCCCCCGCTGCCACGCGCATGGCGGTTTCCCGTGCCGAACTGCGGCCGCCGCCGCGGTAATCGCGAATACCGTACTTGTGGTGGTAGGTGTAATCGGCATGAGCCGGACGGAACAGGTCCTTGATAGCCGAATAGTCCTTGGACTTCTGGTCTGTGTTGCGGATCAGCAGGCCTATGGAGGCACCTGTGGTTTTACCCTCGAAGACGCCGGAGAGGATCTCGACCTCATCGGCCTCCTGACGTTGCGTGGTATGACGGCTGGTGCCTGGCTTGCGCCGGTCCAGATCACGCTGCAGGTCTTGCAGGTCCAGCTCCAGCCCCGGCGGGCAGCCGTCGACGATAGCGACCAGCGCCGGGCCGTGGCTTTCGCCGGCGGTGGTGACAGTGAACAGCTTGCCGAAAGTGTTGCCGGACATGCGGGCGCTCCGAAAAATCAGCCAAAAAACCAGATCGTTAAACCAAGCGCGCCAGTATACGCAGGCTCGCGGTTCAGTTCATCCTCGAACCTTCTGTCACGCCGCGCGTCCAAGCGAGACTCTCCCCATGATGGCCTTGCGATGTTATCCGGTAATTCCCTGCTTCGAGTACCAAACGCGCTGCGTCGGCTGGCCCTGCCAATAACATTGACCCTGAGCCTAATCGCCGGAACAGCCAGTGCTGCGGCGCCCAGCGTGGTGCAGCGGCCGATCACGGTGGATACCGAAAACGGCAAACTGTACGGCACTCTGCTGATGCCCCGTTCGGACAAACCGGTCCCGGTGGTGCTGATCATCGCCGGTTCCGGCCCCACCGACCGCGACGGCAACAACCCTGAGGGTGGACGCAACGACAGCATGAAACGCCTGGCGGTGGTTCTGGCTAAAAACAATATCGCCAGCGTGCGCTACGACAAACGCGGCGTCGCAGCCAGCAAGGCAGTCACGCCGGATGAACGCAATCTGAGCGTCGAGCGCTACGTGGCCGATGTTCAACTCTGGGCCAGAGCGCTCAAAGCCAACCCGCGCCTTGGCCAGCTGATTCTTCTGGGCCACAGCGAGGGTGCGCTGGTGGCGACGCTGGCGGCTGAAAAAGTGGGTGCAGCAGCGCTGATTTCCGTGGCAGGCACCGGACGGCCTGTCGATCAGGTGCTGCGCGAACAATTTCAGGAGCGCTTGCCACCAGATCTTCTGCAACGCAGCAATCAGTTGCTCGATGAACTGAAGGCGGGCAAGACCGACGACAACGTGCCCGCCGAGCTGGAAGTGGTATTTCGCCCCAGTGTCCAGCCGTATCTGATCTCGCTGTTTCGCCAGGACCCCGCCGCAGCCTTCGCTGCAGTGCACATTCCGGCGCTCATCGTTCAGGGGCGTAACGACATTCAGGTGGGCGTGGGCGATGCCCTGCTGCTGCAAAAAGCCAGACCGGATGCCGAACTGGCCCTGATCGACGGAATGAATCATGTGCTGCGTATCGTGCCAGACGACTTACAGCAGCAGTTGTTGTCCTACCGCAACCCGACCCAGCCGCTGGCCAGTGAAGTGACCAAGCGGATCCTGGCCTTCATCAAGGCCCTGCCCCAACCAGGAAAAAAATCTGACGTCAGATAATTGCAAGCCCTTCAGTCTTCGGACATCTGGCCGATAGCGGTTTGCTGGCTTTTTGTTCCGTTGCAAGTATCCCGGTGCAAGGCCCAGGAAAGGACACCATTATGACTGACGCGAATATCATGACTGAAACCACTGCAGCACCCGAAAGCGTAGAAGCCGAGGTTCAGGCATCGCCGCAGCCGTGGGAAGACGTTCTGCCCGAGAACTTTCAGATGTTGCGTCTGGCACCACAGCCTACCGACCGCGCCACCGGCGGACGGCCCTTGCGTTTTGTGCAGTTTGGTCGTGCCGAGCGGCACAGCAAGGAATTGAGCCTGCTGCGCATCAATGTGCAGCTGCCAGGCCAACGGGTCCGCAAGGAGCAGAACAATCTGGATGTCTGGGCCGATCACGAAAAGCGCACTGTGCGCTTCGGTCCCGAATCAGGCTTGCAGATTGAGCCGTGGAACCGCGGCATCGGTCGTTTCATGATCGCCCATGCCGTGCATTGGGCGCAGAAAAGATGGTCATCCTACAAGATTGAAGGCGTAGCGCTGGCGAGCAAGGACGGCCTGAACGAAGACACACGCCTGCGTCGTGACCACTTTCTGCGCACCTTGGGTTTTGAAGTAGCGTACGCCGATGCCCAGCACATGAAAGGCACCATCAAGGACGTACACGTCGGCAACCTGCACAGCACCTGGAACAACGACAAGGTGCAGATCATCGAAATTCTCGAAGCCTCGCAAATGCTGGAAAAGGCCGAGAAGAACCTGATCGAACAGGAAGTGACCATTCGCCAGCACGAGGACCGGGTCGGCAAGTACAAGCGCGAGGACGCCGGTCTGCGCTTCACGATTGCCTGCCTGGTGACCTTCGCAGTGTTTCAGGCGGGACTGTTGATCTGGATCGCGACCCACCGATAAAAAAGGAGCTGATCTCAGCTCCCCCTTCTCTCAGTCTTCCCTGTCAAACCTTCGACTGGAACAACGCCTGATGGTTGCGGCACTGTTCTGCTGTGAGCATGAACACCCCGTGACCACCGCGCTGGAAATCCAGCCAGGCGAAATCGACTTCCGGGTACAGCGCCTGCACGTGTACCTGGCTGTTGCCTACTTCGACGATCAGCAAGCCTTTCTCGTTCAGGTGATCGGCTGCCTGCGCAAGCATACGGCGTACCAGGTTCAGACCATCGCTGCCACAGGCCAGCGCCAGCTCAGGCTCATGCTGATACTCGTCGGGCATGTCGGCAAAGTCTTCGGCGTCCACATAGGGCGGGTTGGACACGATCAGGTCGAAGCGCTGACCCGGCAAACCGTCGAACCCGTCGCCCTGCACGGTGTAGACGCGATCCTCCATACCGTGACGCTCGATGTTCTGGTTAGCCACCTCCAGTGCGTCGTAGGACAAGTCGGCCAAGGCCACCTCAGCTTCGGGAAACACCTCGGCACAGGCGATACCGATGCAACCAGAGCCAGTGCACAGGTCGAGAATCCGTGCTGGTTCGTTGGCCAGCCAGGGCGCGAAACGCTCTTCGATCAGCTCGGCAATAGGTGAACGCGGGATCAATACACGGTCATCGACAATGAACGACATACCGCAAAACCAGGCTTCGCCCAGCAGATACGGCGTTGGCACACGGTCATCGATTCTGCGTTTGATCAGGCGTTGCAGTTCGGATATTTCATCGACTTCCAGGCGACAATCCAGGTAGCTGTCGGCGATTTCCCAAGGCAGATGCAATGCGCCCAGCACCAACTGCCGCGCTTCATCCCAGGCATTGTCGGTGCCATGACCGAAAAATACGTCTTCCTCGTGAAAGCGGCTGACGGCCCACCGTATATGGTCGCGCACGGTACGCAAACGGGAAGTGATCATGGACAAACTCCTTGGAAAGGCGACGAGCTGCTGTAAGACGAGCCACGGTAAAAGTCTGGTTCCGAACAATGCACATTCTTCGTACCCGATAGGCATGGAAGTTTCCATGATTCGCGTACTGCCATCAAGGCAAACCGCCAGCCACCCCCTCCCCCAACTGCCCTGCAGGCCATAAAAACCGTGGCCTGCGATGGTTGCCATTCCCAGAACGCCTCAGCCAGAGGACAATGTCACAAAAGCCCCACACCAAGGAGCCCGTGAATGTCCGATTTAAAGACCATGTTCCAACTCAGCGGCCGGGTGCATGCGCCCGCCAATTTGAGCAATGCGACGCTGATCATCATCGATGCCCAGAAAGAATACCTCAGTGGCCCGCTGGCCCTGACCGGCGTCGACGAAGCCCTGGCCAACATCTGCCAATTGGTCGAGAAGGCCCGTGCGGTCAAGTGCCCGATTGTTCATATTCGCCATCTGGGCACTGTGGGCGGCCTGTTCGACCCACAGGGCGAGCGCGGTCAACTGGTGCCGGAGCTGTTGCCAAAGGACGACGAACATCTGGTCGAAAAACGCCTGCCCAACGCTTTCAACGGCACCGGGCTGCATGATCTTCTGCAAAAGCTGGGTCATCTGGACCTGATCGTCTGCGGCTTCATGAGCCACTCGAGCATCAGCACCACGGTTCGCGCTACCAAGGACTATGGTTATCGCTGCACACTGGTCGACGATGCCTGCGCAACCCGCGACTTGCCGAGCCCGCACGGCGTCGTCAGCGCGCAGGTGGTGCATAGAACCGAGATGGCGATCATGGCCGACAACTTCGCCACACTGGCGCTGACCAAAGACCTGATCTGATCTGCGCCGGAACGAGTGGTTGTGTGGGCTTATTCACATAACCGCCTATCCCTTGCCGGCTCGTATCATCCCTGAGGCGGGAACCACCCCTTATTCTCCGGGTCACAGCGCCGATACTCCATTGAGCCGATACCTATTGAGGAAAAGGCATGAAAACGTCAGATGGTTTCGATGCACGTCGCCTGCGCCCCAGGGGTCAGGGCAACTGGGGCAAACGCATCGGTACGCTGATCGCGCTGCTTCTTTTGGCGTCAGGCGTGTTGCTGACCGTTGCCGGAGTTTCCAGCCTGACCGTTCACCCGCAGATGCTCGGCGAGCTGAATGCCAGCCCTGGAGGCGCCGCATTTGTCGCCGTCGGCGGGTTGCTGGTGCTTTATCTGGGTGTCTGGCTATGGCGCCGCTGCCGCCGTCAACGCAGTGCCAGCGGCTTGAGTATCTCGGCGCACCTGATGAAAAAACACAACTGACCTTGGCGCTTGAACGGTTAGAATGGCTTCCTTCGCGGAGGCCCCATGCAAGACGACGATTTTTCCCTGTTCAGAAGCGAAACGCGCGGCGTAAAGCCGCTCAAGCATGAACATGCCGATGTCGGCAAACCCAAGACCGATCGAAAAATGCTGGCCCGCCTGCGTCAGTCGGCGACTGTGCGCACCGATTCGGTGACCGTCGACGGCTTGTCGGATCAATTCGTGATCGATGTCGGTCCGGAAGATGTCCTGAGCTGGTCGCGTGACGGCGTGCAGGAAGGCCAGATGCGCAAGCTCAAGCTCGGGCAGATCAGCTTCGAAGGCAGCCTGGACTTACACGGCATGAGCGTGGAAGTGGCGCGTGAGACGCTGTGGGAGTTTCTGGCTGAAGCGACCCGACTGGAAATACGCTGCGTACGTGTCACCCACGGCAAGGCGGTACGCCTGGACGGCAAGCGCCCCATGATCAAGAGCCACGTCAACACCTGGCTGCGTCAGCATTCGCAGGTACTGGGCTTTTGTTCATGCCTGGCCAAGCATGGCGGTGCGGGTGCGGTGTACGTGATACTCAGACGCACCATGATGGAAGGACGCGACGAGTAATCCTCCTCGCGCCCCTCTTGCCGGACAGCAATCTGCTGCCCGGCGTATTACTCAGCGCGGGCCAGGACCGCCCGGGCCACCAGGTCCACCCCCTTCATGATGGCCACCGCCGCCGCCATGTCCGCCCGGACCAGGCCAAAACGGCCAGCAGCCGGAAACCGACGACAGTACGATTGCGAACAACGCTATTTTTGCTACTCGACTCAACATCCGGATTCACTCTCTCGACAGGCAATTGATTAATAACCTGCACAGTCAGACAGCGCCGCACCGGGGAAGTGGGTAGCGATCTGGTCGCCAACGTGTAAGCGCTACGATACAAAACGCATAACGCCCGGTTGATTTGCAGCGCTGCCGTGCACCCGCACTCTTGCGTAAGTTACTATGTGCGCCGTCGGCGACGGGCCAGCCCTCGCACCCATCGAAACCCACACGGAAACACACCCCTGTGACACTGGAACAGAATTACACCGCCATACTCGGGCAACTGGGCGAGGACGTCTCGCGCGAAGGTCTGCTGGACACCCCCAAACGCGCCGCCAAGGCCATGCAGTACCTGTGTCGCGGTTACGCGCAAACGCTGGAAGAAGTCACCAACGGCGCGCTGTTCAGCTCCGATGCCAGTGAAATGGTCATGGTCAAGGACATCGAGCTGTACTCGCTGTGCGAGCATCATCTGCTGCCGTTCATTGGCAAGGCACATGTCGCCTACATTCCCAACGGCAAGGTGCTGGGCCTGTCGAAAGTGGCGCGGATCGTTGATATGTACGCCCGCCGCCTGCAGATCCAGGAAAACCTCAGCCGTCAGATCGCCGAGGCCATCCAGCAGGTTACCGGTGCACTGGGTGTGGCGGTGGTGATCGAAGCCAAGCACATGTGCATGATGATGCGCGGTGTCGAGAAGCAGAACTCGGCCATGATCACGTCAGTGATGCTCGGCGAATTCCGTGAAAACGCTGCCACTCGCAGTGAGTTTCTCAGCCTGATCAAGTGACCCGTTCAGCCAGCGTTCACGTGCCACGGCGCACACTGAACGTCCGGCCGATTCCCGCCACTGTCCGCAAGAGGTATGACCGTGTTCATGAAAGCGTTAAGAGTCGGCCTTGGCCAGCTCGTCATCGGTATCGACTTCCTGACCCGCCCGAGCAGGAAAAAGCGCGATCCGCAGGCCCAGGCGGCTGTCGCGGAGGCGGCTCAGGACCTGACGCTGTACCAGTTCCACGCCTGCCCGTTCTGCGTGAAAACCCGTCGCACCCTGCACCGTCTCAATGTTCCTGTCGCTTTGCGCGATGCGAAGAACAACGAGCTTGACCGTCAGACGCTGCTTAACGAGGGCGGCAAAATCAAGGTGCCTTGCCTGCGAATCGAAGAAGGCGACAAAACCGTGTGGATGTACGAATCCAAGGTCATTATCGACTACCTGAATCAGCGGTTCGGCGCGATCTGAACACCTCGTGCCCGACGTGCCTCAACGCGGGCAACCTTCCTCGCGGCAGGCGACATAGGCTTGCAACTGCTTGAGGCGAACGCGGGTCTGGTCAGCCAGGCATTGCGATTGCAGCAACGGCCATATGGAGCCTGAATCCTCGGGCTTGCCAGCCTGATACAGGCAATCGGCGTCACGCAGGGCTATCCACTTCAGTTGTGCATCCTTGAACGCCTGCTTTTTGGCCGACGTCTTCAGCCACGTCATCTGCGCCTTGTACTGCTTGTTGAGATCAGCATCGAGCGCCGACAGCTCATTGGCAGCACACTGATTCATGCTGGCCTGATTGGCATCGCAATCCTGAGCCTGTGCCGAGCAGCCGATACCCAGCGCGATGAAAGCGGCCAGAAGTGCTATTGAAACACGCATAAATTTCCTTTTATTCAGCCAATGGGGGCATCAATCCAGCATACCGACATAACCCGGTTGCGCCTTGACCCGATCCAGCCAGCGCCGAATTCCGGTGTAAGGTGCCAGATCGAAACCGCCCTGATGAGCGACATGGGTATAGGCGTACAGGGCGATATCGGCGATGGAGAAATTCTCACCGACCAGAAACGGTGTGCGATCAAGCTGCTGCTCCATGACCGCCAGCGCTCGATAACCGGATTTCTGCATGGCCCGATACTCGGTCATGCGTTCAGCCGGCAAGCCCAGATAGAACTGGATGAAGCGGGCAACCGCCACCGACGGCTCATGGCTGTACTGCTCGAAAAACTGCCATTGCAGAACCTGGGTGCGCAGCCGCGGTTCGCTCGGAAGATACCTGGAACCATCAGCCAGAAAATTGAGAATCGCATTGGACTCCCATAGACAAGTGCCGTCTTCCAGTTCCAACACCGGGATCTTGCCGTTTGGGTTCTTCTCCAGAAAAGCAGGGGTCTGGGTTTCGCCATTAAGAATATCGACCGGCACCCACTCGTACTCACTGCCCAACAGGTTAAGCATCAACTTGACCTTGTAGCAGTTGCCCGAGTTGTAATCGCCATAAACCTTGTACATCGCCTGCTCCCTCGATATGCCTGTAGTGCCGGCTCTGATCAGGCGGCTTTCAGATTCTGTGCCGCACGGACCACGGACGCCAGTCGTTTTATGCCTTCATTCAGGCGCGCCGGGTCGATATGACTGAAATTGAGGCGCAGATGGCCGTGATTGGCATCCGGGTCAGCAAAAAAAGGTTCGCCCGGCATGAACGCGACGTCCTGCGCCAACGCGGCATCCAGCAAGGTACGGGTGTCCAGCGGCTGTTTCAGGGTCAGCCAGAAGAACAATCCGCCTTGCGGGCTATTCCACTCGGCCAGGTCTGAAAAGTGCGTCTGCAAGGCATCCTCGAATGCATCCCGGCGACCGCGGTAGAACTCGCACAGCGTCAGCAGATGTTCACGATAGTGCTCAGAGCCAATCCACTGCAAGGCCTGCCATTGGCCGAGGCGATTGGTATGCAGATCGGCGGACTGCTTCAGGCGCAACAGGTGCGGAAACAGATCGGGACTGGCGATCAGATAACCCACACGCAGGCCGGGCAATAGCGTTTTGGAGACCGTGCCGGTGTAGATCCAGCTTGCTGTCTTCAGGCCGCTGACAATCGGCCTGGCACTGCCGCCGTCAAAACTCAACTCGCGGTACGGCTCATCCTCGATCAACGTAACGCAGAACTCGTCAAGCAACGCCGCAACCGCATCGCGGCTGGCCTGGCTGTAGCGCACTGCCGAGGGGTTCTGGAACGTCGGGATCAGGTAGGCGAATGCGGGCCTGTGCTGCTCCAGGCGCTGGCGCATGGCAACCAGGTCCGGGCCTTCGGCCTGCAGGGGCACAGTGATGCAGTCGGCACCAAACAGCTGAAATATCTGCAGCGCCGCCAGGTAGGTGGGTGCTTCAAGCAGAATCTCGGTGCCTTTGTCGATGTAGAGCTTGGCCGCAAGGTCCAGCGTCTGTTGAGAACCACTGACCACCATGACCTGACTGGCATTGCAAGCAATACCCAGGGCGCGGGCGTCGGCAGCCAGCGCTTCGCGCAGCGCAGGTTCGCCCTCGCTCATGCCGTACTGGCCCAGAGAAACAGGCATGTCAGCCCACTCGACTTTGGGCAGCATCGACTCGGCAGGCAGGCCACCGGCGAACGACATCACTTGCGGGCGCTGAGCGGCGGCGAGGATCTCGCGAATCAGAGAACTTTTCAGACGGGAAACGCGTTCGGAAAAAGCCATGGCACTTACCTGTAGCCGAGACGAAGGAAAATAAGTCAAACTTGTTGACTCAAATTACGACGCCCAGCCCGGATACGTCAACATGCTTGACTTAAAAAAACCTGCCAATCAACAAATGGCCATGGAAGCCTTCTTCTTCGGCTACCAGGCGTTCACCGCCAAGGCTGATGAAATGCTGGCCAAGCGCGGCTTCAGTCGCGTGCATCAGCGCATTGTATTTTTCATCGCTCGCTATCCCGAACTGAGCGTCAAGGAACTGCTCACGGTATTGGGCGTGAGCAAGCAGGCGCTCAATGCCCCGCTGCGCCAATTGATCGGCATGGACCTGGTGCACAGCACCGCCCCGGAAACCGACAAACGCAAACGACTACTCGGGCTCACCGATGAAGGCGCCCGTTTCGAGCAGGCGTTGCGGCGTGAACAGGTCAAGCTTCTGCAACGCGTGTTCGCCGAAGCGGGTCAGGAAGCGGTGGATGGCTGGATGACAGTCAACCTCGCGCTGGGCCAGACACTGCAATCCGGTGCGTGTCCAATCGGGACTGACGTCGAGTAAATGCCACTGTCGCAACTGTGCTGGCGGTTACTCGTATCGCTGTATCGTAAAGCCGAGTGGTCATGCGTTTAGGCTTGGCGTCCTTTGCTACCTGCCCGCTTCAAGGAACGCCCTGCATGAACGAAACCCTCAAGGCACCATTGCGCCCGCTGACCGACTCATCGCCGTCTGCGGTGGTTGCCGGCTTCATTGCCATGATGACTGGCTGCACCAGCTCACTGGTGCTGATGTTTCAGGCCGGACAGGCGGCCGGTCTGAGCAGCGTGCAGATTTCGTCCTGGCTGTGGGCGTTGTTCATGGGCATGGCGGTGTGCAGCATCGGCCTTTCGTTGCGCTACCGCATGCCGATTACTGTCGCGTGGTCCACACCCGGTGCCGCACTGCTGATCACCAGTCTGGGTGGTGTGGCATACCCGCAGGCGATTGGCGCGTTCATGACCAGCGCGCTGCTGGTTATTCTGTGCGGCGTAACGGGCAGCTTCGAACGTATCGTGCGGCGTTTGCCAGCCTCGCTGGCTGCGGCCTTGCTGGCGGGAATCCTGTTCAGGATCGGCAGTGAAATATTCATCGCCGCCCAGCACCGCACCAGCCTGGTATTGGGCATGTTTTTTACGTATCTGGTGGTGAAGCGTCTTTCCCCACGCTACTCGGTGCTGCTCGCACTGCTGGTCGGCATCGGGATATCGGGCGCGCTGGGCTTGCTGAACTTCAGCGGTCTGGCGCTGCAAGTCGCCGCGCCGGTCTGGACCACTCCCGAGTTTTCCTGGGCCGCGACGGTCAGCATCGGCATTCCGCTGTTCGTGGTGGCCATGACCTCACAGAACATGCCGGGTGTGGCGGTGTTGCGAGCCGACGGTTACTACCCGCCTACCTCACCGCTGATATCGGTAACAGGCTTTGCTTCTTTGCTTACCGCACCGTTCGGCTGCCACGGGATCAACCTGGCCGCCATCAGCGCCGCCATCTGTACCAGCCCTCATGCGCACGAAGACAAGTCCAAACGCTACACAGCGGCGATCTGGGCCGGGATTTTCTACGCAATCGCCGGGATTTTCGGCGCCACGCTGGCAGGTCTGTTCAGTGCGTTCCCCACGGAGCTGATGATTTCGATTGCCGCACTGGCGCTGCTCGGTTCGATCACCAATGGCCTGACCGTGGCCATGGCCGAGCCCCGCGAGCGCGAACCCGCTCTTATCACCTTTATGGTGACGGCCTCAGGGCTGACGCTGTTTTCCATAGGTTCGGCATTCTGGGGCATTGTTGCGGGCCTGCTGACCATGCTGATTCTCAATGTACGCAAGCCCGGATAAGCCTGCCTCAAGCCCACAGCAAAAGAGCGATCAACTACGGGCAGTGGCCGATACCAACAGGGTTCCAGCATCTGCATCAAGTATTGCCTGCGTTCCCAGTGGCACGGCCTGATTGAGATCTCCATGCCCTACCGGCAAGCCGCCCAGCACCGGAATGCCCAGACTGCCCAGCCGTTCCAGCAGCACATCGGCGGGGCTGATGGTGCCGCCGGTGTTCGCGGCAGGGGTGAACTCGCCCACCGCGACACCCGCCAGACGCGCAAGGATGCCGCAGTTACCCAGATGGGTCAGCATGCGGTCAACCCGATAGGCCGGTTCGTTGACCTCTTCGATGAGCAAAATCGCACCGGTCATGTCGGGCATGAACGGCGTACCCACCGAAGTATCGAGGATGCACAGATTGCCGCCCAGCAACAGGCCCTGCGCGCTGCCGCCGGTTCTGACCTTCGCCGTTGGTGAGGCATGATCGGCCTTGAGCAATACCGGCTCGGTACTCATCAGCACATGGTGCATGCCGCTGACGAACAGGCCACCGCGTTCCAGCTGCGAGGCGACCGGGCCATGAATAGTGGCCAGACGCGCATGGTTCCATAGCGCACCATGTAGTGCGGTGATATCGGAAAAGCCGGTCACCAGCTTGGGGTCACGACGCACAGCGTCCATATCCACCTGCTGGACAATTCGCTGCACGCCATAGCCGCCGCGGTTGCAGATGACCGCACGGATCTCCGGATCAGCCAGCGCGGCATTGAGGTCAGCAAGCCGCTCCTCGTCGGTCCCCGAATAGAATGAGTATTTACCCAGCGCATGCGGATAGACGCGCGGCCGCAGCCCCCACCCCTTGAGTACTTCGACCGCAGCGTCGATTTTGCCAGGGTCAACCGGCCCGGCAGGCGACACCAACGCCACGGCGTCGCCAGCGCGCAGAACCTTAGGGTAAAGCGTCGGTTTAGATATAGCTGGCATTACGGTCACCCAGGTGTTTGTCGAGCGACGAATCTAGAGCACAGCCGCAACTGACTCAAGCCCTATCGGCCTTCAGCATGCGTCATCTGCAGATCCGTCTGAACGCCAAAGCCGCAACGGACTCCTATCAATCACATGGATCAAACAGCATTCGCTTGATGATCGCTTCTTGCCTGAGCAACGCGGCGAGCGTTTGAATCCATCTTTGAACCATTTTCTGGAGACCCTGCCATGACTGATCTTTCCAACCGCCAGTTCCTGCTCGCCAAGCGTCCGTCGGGCGATGTGCGCCGTGAAGACTTCACCTATCAAGAGGCTCCGGTCACCGCACTTGCCGAAGGCCAGATACTGGTCAGGAACAAATACCTGTCGCTGGACCCGGCGATGCGTGGCTGGATGAATGACGGAAAATCCTACATTCCGGCCGTAAAGCTGGGCGAAGTGATGCGCGCCCTGGGCGTGGGCGAAGTGCTTGAATCGAAAAACCCGAAATTTGCCGTAGGCGACCATCTGCAAGGCGCACTTGGCGTTCAGGATTACTTCGTGGGCGAGCCAAAAGGCTTTTACAAGGTCGATACCAGCCTTGCCCCGCTACCGCTTTATCTGTCTGCTCTGGGCATGACCGGCATGACTGCCTACCTGGCGCTGCTGGATGTCGGCCAGCCAAAAAGCGGTGATACCGTAGTGATTTCCGGTGCAGCGGGTGCTGTCGGCAGCGTCGCCGGACAAATTGCCAAGCTCAAGGGCTGCCGGGTTGTCGGCATCGCAGGAGGCGCAGAAAAATGTCGCTTACTGACCGAAGAACTGGGCTTCGATGCAGCCATCGACTATAAGTCCGAAGACGTTATGGATGGTTTGAAGCGCCACTGTCCGGATGGCGTGAACGTGTACTTCGACAACGTTGGCGGCGACATTCTGGACGCGGCGCTCAGCCAGCTGGCGGTCGGCGCGCGCGTGGTGATCTGCGGTGCCATCAGTCAGTACAACAACACCACGGCGATCAAAGGCCCGGCCAACTACATGTCACTGCTGGTCAACCGTGCACGCATGGAAGGCTTCATCGTACTCGACCACCCCGAGCGCTTCGCTGAAGCCGGTCAGGTAATGGCGGGCTGGATCAAGGAAGGCAAGCTCAAGAGCAAGGAGCATATCGTCGACGGTCTCGAGACTTTCCCGGAAACCTTCCAGATGCTGTTCAGCGGTGAGAACCAGGGCAAGCTGATCTTGAAAGTGGAATAAAGCTCGCGGGCCGGACACCTCATGCTTCGGCATGGGGTGCCTTGCCTGACGCTGTGCGTCCTCGCGCTCAAGCCAGCTCGGCAACCACCGCAGCCAGGGCCTTTGCCGGGTCAGCTGCCTGGCTGATCGGGCGGCCGATGACGAGATAATCGGAGCCGGCGTCCAGAGCCTGGCGCGGAGTCAGGATGCGGCGCTGGTCGTCCTGCGCACTGCCCGCAGGACGAATGCCGGGCGTCACCAGTTGCAACGACTGGTGAGCCGCTTTCAGGGCCTGCGCTTCCAGCGCCGAACAGACCAGACCGTCCATACCGGCCTTCTCGGCCAGCGCAGCAAGGCGCAGCACCTGCACCTGCGGATCAATGTCCAGGCCGATACCGGCAAGGTCTTCCCGCTCCATACTGGTCAGAACGGTAACGCCAATCAGCAGTGGTTGAGGACCGCTGCGCTGCTCCAGCACTTCGCGGCACGCCGTCATCATGCGCAGTCCGCCTGAGCAGTGCACGTTGACCATCCACACACCCATCTCGGCAGCGGCCTTGACCGCCATCGCCGTGGTATTGGGGATATCGTGGAATTTGAGATCAAGAAACACCTCGAAGCCCTTGTTGCGAAGGGTCTCGACGATATCGGCCGCGCAACTGGTGAACAGCTCCTTGCCGACCTTGACCCTGCACAACTTGGGATCGAGCTGATCAGCCAACCGCAAGGCGGCTTCACGGGTCGGAAAATCCAGGGCGACGATGACAGGAGTCTGGCAGGCGGACATGAGCGTGGTCTCAGGTAAGTCGAAATCGGCGCGCATTGTAGCCGAACCGGCGAGCAGACGGGACCCGTAGATCGGCATTTAGCCAGCCGCCATCGTAAAAACTCATGATTCCCTGCACTCGCAGCGACCATTGCTTCGGCGGCCTGCACCAAACCTGCACAACCCGATGAATCGGTTCACTGCAGCGTTCTGTAAACGACCCGTTTTGAAGCAACACGACAATGATCAGTGCACTGGCACGGCCTCTGCTACAGGATGTTTCAACGATTACCGAATCTCAGGGAGATGACCATGAGCACGCAACTCAAGCCAACGCTGGGCACGATTCATCTATGGGGGATCGCTGTCGGGCTGGTGATTTCCGGCGAGTACTTTGGCTGGAGTTACGGCTGGGGCGTGGCGGGTACACTGGGCTTTTTGGTAACAGCCTTGATGGTTGCGACCATGTACACCTGCTTCATCTTCAGCTTTACCGAGCTCACTACGGCCATCCCGCACGCGGGCGGCCCATTTGCCTATAGCCGCCGCGCCTTTGGCGAAAAAGGCGGGCTGATCGCCGGTATGGCCACGCTGATCGAATTCGTATTCGCGCCACCGGCCATTGCCATGGCAATCGGTGCGTACCTTAACGTGCAATACCCGGGGCTGGACCCCAAACATGCGGCTGTCGGCGCTTACATCGTGTTCATGGCGCTCAACATCGTGGGCGTAAAGCTGGCAGCAACCTTTGAGCTGGTCGTGTGCATTCTCGCCGTGGCCGAGCTGCTGGTGTTCATGGGGGTGGTCGCACCTGCATTCAGCTTCAGCAACTTCGCCCTCAACGGCTGGGCCGGTTCCCAGACCTTCGGGCCGGAAGCGATTGCCGGCATGTTCGCCGCCATCCCCTTTGCGATCTGGTTCTTCCTGGCCATTGAAGGCGCTGCAATGGCCGCCGAAGAAGCCAAGGACCCGAAACGCACCATCCCGAAGGCCTACATCAGCGGCATTCTGACCTTGGTGATACTGGCGATCGGCGTCATGCTGTTTGCCGGTGGCGTGGGCGACTGGCGCACCCTGGCCAACATCAACGACCCACTGCCGCAAGCAATGAAAGCCGTGGTCGGTGACAGCTCCGGATGGCTGCACATGCTGGTGTGGATCGGCCTGTTCGGTCTGGTCGCCAGCTTCCACGGCATCATCATGGGTTACTCGCGCCAGTTCTTCGCCCTCGCCCGTGCCGGTTACCTGCCTGCCTCGCTGGCCAAGCTGTCACGCTTTCAGACACCGCACCGGGCGATCATCGCAGGTGGCCTGATCGGCATCGCCGCCATCTACAGCGATGGCCTGGTCAACCTGAGCGGCATGACACTCACCGCCGCGATGATCACCATGGCTGTTTTCGGCGCTATCGTCATGTACATCATGAGCATGCTCAGCCTGTTCAAGCTGCGCAAGACCGAGCCTGACCTTGAGCGCAGCTTCCGCGCGCCAGGCTACCCGGTGGTGCCCGGCATTGCGCTGGCTCTGGCAATCGTGTGTCTGGTGGCAATGGCCTGGTTCAACATGCTGATCGGCCTGATTTTCCTCGGGCTGATGGCCATAGGTTTTATCTACTTCAGCCTGACCGCCAAATCGCGCGCCGATGCACCGACCGACGCGATGCTGACCGGGCAATAATTCAGAGACTTTCCGGGGTTGCGTGCAAAGGGTTTTGCACGCAACCCGATCAGGGCACATACACTTGAACCATTGAGCAGCCTCGCTGCTCAAACCGGTATCACAACAAGGAGAGCGCTATGCCCTGGTATGCCTGGTTAATTCTGCTCGTAGCCATCGGCTCGATCGTCGGCGGTCTTATGATGCTGCGCGATACAGCCAAGAAACTGCCCCTCACCGAAGAACAACTCAAGCGCGTCCATGAGCGCAACGCCGAAATGGACGCCAAGGAAGCCAAGGACCGTTAAATAAGTCCGGGTGGCAGGCTGAAAACCTGCCCCTGCCTATTTCCCGATCTCTGCGCTGACCGAAAGCACCTTGATATGAAGCGGCTGAAAGATCGTCTCCAACTCGCCGTCCGCGCGCAACTTCTGCAGCAGCGCTTTGAAGTGTGGAACATCAATGTTGCCATTGGGGCGCAACAATGCGTATTGACGGTAGATCTGATCAACGCGTTCGGAGACCATTAACTGCGCCGCTTCATCTTTGTTATGTGCCATAAAATCAATCAGATAGGAACGGGTAACAGGCGCGATATCCGCGCGATTGCGCACCACCATCAATAGATTACTGTCGTGAGAATAGGTGGAGGTCACATTGAAGTGCTCACTCAAGTACTTCTGATCGGTATTGAAGTTGGCAAATCCATAATGGTAACCACTGAACAACGCCAGACGTTTGTCAGACAGATCATCGAAGTAATTCTGATCACGCCCTTCGACCCGCCTTGCTACATAGACCTCGGCATCTTCAAGGCCCAGATCGACGGTTTCGTGCGCAATATCCTTCCAGCCCCAGTCAGGGTTCTCGAAGATCGCAACATCGAAACGCCCTTCCGCGAAGTCACGAAAACGCCGGGGCACGGAGGTGGGGATCATCACAAACTCGTAATCGTCCTGCTCGGCATTCAGGGCATCGATCAGCTTGGGCAACAGACCGGCGTCTTCGCCTTTTTCAGGGCGGACCATATACGGAGGGAAATGCACGGCGGCCACCCGCACGACCTGCGCGGCATAGACTTGGGACGTTGCCATGAACGGCACAAAGAGCAGAAGGCCTGTGGCGAACGTGCGCGCGACGCCATCAATTAATACTGCAAATTTTTTCATAAAACACGACATCAATCAAAGCCCTCCACGCTATGCGGTTTCCATGATTTAAACAACTGTCAAATCAACGGCGTCAGCATTGCTCACAGTGGTTACTATTGTGCACCGCTGCGATGAACTCGCGTGAGGCACCAATGCCATTAGCAGCGGTCACTGTAAGGGCAGTTGTAAAAACGATATTGTCGGCGCAGCCTCAAGCGTGGGCGCAACAGGCTAATCTGGCTACGCTGAAGCCATTGACTATCGTAAGGGAGCTTGATGATGCCGCATTGGCTGGTGATTGATCTGGAGGCTACCACTGAAGAAGGTGGCTGGCCGGTCGCAGAAATGGAAGTCATCGAAATAGGCGCGACGCTGGTCAATCAGGACGGGCGCGAGCTGGACCATTTCGAGCGCTTCGTACGCCCCGCACGCAGGCCTGTGCTGACTCATTTTTGCCGGGAGCTGACCCATATCAATCAAAGCAGTATCGACAGCGCTGCGCCCTTGACGGCCGTGTGGCCTCAGTTCGAGCGCTGGCTGAGCCATCACCGTGCCCGCGTGCTGGGTTGGGCCAGCTGGGGGGATTACGACCGCCAGCAACTGGAAGAGGAATGGCGCTACCACCGCCTCGACAGCGCATTGTCGAGCATGCCGCACGTCAATCTCAAACAGCGATTCGCCCAGGCCCGTCAGCTACAAAAGCCGATGGGCCTGAACAGCGCCCTGCAATTGGCAGGCATGCAATTCACAGGTCAGCAACACCGGGCACTGGTTGATGCACGCAATACCGCCCGGCTCTTGCCGTTGATACTGCCTAATTGAATCTCGCTGCACGTCGTCGTTTGTTCAGCATCGACTTGCAAGGGGCGTGACGAGTTTTACCGTGTTGGGCATACTGGCGGGCCATTTCCAGCCCTTTCAAAAGGAATCGCCCATGTTCAAGGTCAACGAGTACTTCGACGGCACCGTCAAATCCATTGCCTTCAGTCAGGTCGACGGTCAGGCAACCATCGGTGTCATGGCGGCGGGCGAATATGAGTTCGGTACAGCGCAACGGGAAATCATTCACGTGATCTCCGGCGAGCTGAACGTGAAGCTCCCGGACAGTACCGACTGGGAAACTTTCTCCACCGGCAGCCAGTTCAATGTCCCGGCCAACAGCAAGTTCCAGCTCAAGGTCAGCGTTGATACCGCTTACCTGTGCGAATACCGCTGAGACTGAACACGTGGGGGGCCTGACCTCCCACCTTGCCCGCACACCTGCCTATACTGCCCCTTTCTATTCGACGCCAGCATTGAACTGCAACGCCGCCAGACGTGCGTAGAGCGGGTTGCTGGCAATCAGTTGCTGATGGGTACCGACCGCCACCAGCCGGCCCTGATCCATAACGGCAATCCGGTCGGCATTCTGCACAGTGGCCAGTCGATGGGCGATGACCAGCGTAGTACGGCCCTGCATCAGGCTTGGCAAGGCTTGCTGAATCAAGTGCTCACTTTGCGCATCCAGCGCACTGGTCGCCTCGTCCAGCAACAGGATCGGCGCATCGACCAGTAACGCACGGGCAATCGCCAGACGCTGCCGCTGTCCGCCGGACAATCCCACCCCGCCCTCACCCAGATGCGTACCGTAGCCGTCGGCCATGTCGAGAATGAACTCGTGCGCATGGGCGATACGCGCTGCTGCCTGTACCTGCTCAAGGCTCGCAGTGGCGTTTCCGTAACGAATGTTGTCCTCGACACTGCCGAAAAACAGTGCGGGCGATTGTGAAACCAGCGCGAAGCAGCGGCGCAGATCGTGCGGATCGAGCCGTGCGATCGGCACGCCCTCGATCAGGATGCGCCCTTGAATCGGGTCGTAGAAACGCAGCAGCAGGTCGAGGATAGTCGACTTACCTGCTCCGGAAGGCCCGACCAGCGCCAGGGTTTCACCGGGCTCGATGTTCAGGGTCAGGTTATCCAGCGCATTGCGCTCGGGACGCGACGGGTAGGCGAAAGTGACATTCTCCAGCGCCAGACGCCCGCTGATGCGTTGCGGCAGGCTCTGCAGCTCTGTGGCTGGCGCTTTGATCTCGCTGCGAGCCTGAAGCAGCTCGCCAATCCTCTCTGCGGCACCGGCGGCGCGCTGCAAATCGCCGATCACCTCGCTCAATGTGCCAAACGCCATGCCGACCATTAGCGCGTAAAACACAAACGCTGCCAGCTCCCCGCTGGAAATACGTCCGCTGATCACGTCCATGCCGCCCACCCACAGCATTACCGCCACTGCGCCCAGCACCAGAACGATCACCAGCGTAATCAGCCAGGAGCGCTGCAAAATCCGTTTGCGAGCGGTATCGAACGCCTGCTCCACCGTATGTGAAAAACGCTGTTTGTCCTGCTCTTGATGGTTGTACGCCTGCACCGTCTTGATCTGCCCCAGCGCTTCGGCCACGTAGCTGCCCACATTGGCGACCCGGTCCTGGCTCTCGCGCGACAGGTTTCGTACCCGCCGTCCGAACATGAGAATGGGCGCGATGATCAGCGGCAACGCCACCACCACGATGCTGGTGAGCTTGGGGTTGGTGATGAACAACAGCACGATGCCGCCAACGACCATCAGTACGTTGCGCAGGAACATCGACAGTGACGAGCCGATCACCGACTGCAACAACGTGGTATCGGCAGTCAGCCGCGACTGGATTTCCGAGCTGCGATTGTTCTCGTAGAAGCCCGGATGCAGCTCTATCAGGTGATCGAATACTTTCTTGCGCAGGTCGGCGACCACGCGCTCGCCGATCCATGACACCAGATAAAAGCGGGCGAACGTTCCGATGGCCAGGCCAACCGTCAGCAGCATGAAAAAGCCGATCGAGCGTTCGAGCAACTGCGGCGAGCGGGTCATGAAGCCCTGATCGACCATCAGCTTGATGCCTTGGCCGATCGACAGGGTGATACCCGCGGTAATGACCAGTGCCAACAACGCTCCGAACGCTTGCCAGCGATACGGCGCAATGAAACTCGCGGCCAGGCGAAGTGCCTGGCGGTGACGTCGGGTAATCCGTGAAATCATGAAGCCTGCCTGTTTGCCCGATCTGTCTGAATAGCGAAGCCTACACCTGTCATGCATGGCGCGCTGTGCATCATTTCGAATGAACTTGCGCCCGGCTTCAAAGGTCAGGTTATGACTGCTTTACAGAGGCGCTATAAGACATCGATCTAAGCGCCTGCTGGCAGATTTGCATCATTTCTGTTGCACTGGGAACGCGTTTGAGCGGCTGACAGAACCTGTCACGGACCGGTCATCAAGCGCGGTTAATTTAACGCCGTTACCTGATGAAAGGAGAAACACCATGAGCCTGCAAGAGCGCAGCAACGAAGTTCCAGTCGTTCGAGCCACGCCCAATCTGCCGGTTGGCGGTGCAATTCTCGACGAGCATGGGCAAGAAGTCCTGATCACTGAAGCAATGGTTCAGGCTGCCTGCCAGGAATGCGACAAGAACTGGGTAACCCCGGAAAAATAAAACCGAACCTGACCAAATGCCTTGAAACCCGACCCTGAGTCGGGTTTTTTATGCCCCGCGTTTACCGGACGATCAGACCAGTACCGCCCCCAGTGCCCGCACGAGTTGCGCAAGCTCCCCGGACTCACCTTCCACGCGGACCTTCAGACCTTCGATTTCCCGACGTGGCGGGTAATGCTTGCGCAACGCATCGAAGGCCAGGCGCTGGCTGGCAGTGTCGCCGGTCAGGCTGCGCCGAAAATCTGCATCGTCACGCCGCGGGTCGTACACGCCACGGCACAGCATGTTCAGTGCCCAGACCGGATCGCTTGCAGCATCAAGGCTGACCTGCGCCAGCCACGGCTTGGGCAGCAGATCGTCCAGTTTTATCACCGCAGGCTGCCCCAGGAAGGCACACAGCGCCTGATAGATCTGCGCAGTGCCCCGTTGCCTGCCATCGAGGCTGTAACCGGCGATGTGCGGCGTACCCAGAACGCACAGGTCGGCCAGCGCCACGTTGACCTGCGGCTCACCTTCCCACACATCCAGCACGGCTTGCAGGTCTTCGCGCTCAAGCAGCACGTCGTGCAGCGCAGTGTTGTCCACCACGGCACCACGGCTGGCATTGATCAGCCAGGCGCCCTGCCTGAGTTGGCGCAAACGGGTTTCGTCGAGCAGGTGCCAGGTTGCCAACGCCCCGGTCTTGCTCAACGGCGTGTGCAGGCTGATGACGTCACAGCGCTGCAATATCTCGTCAAGGCTGACGAAGTCACCACCTTCGACAGACTCGCGTGGCGGATCGCAGACCAGTACGTTCCAGCCAAGCACCTTCAAGACATCGACCAGACGACCACCCACCTGCCCTGCACCGACCACACCGTAAGTACGTTGCGCGAGGTCGACGCCTTCGATTTCAGCCAGGGTCAGCAGGCTGCCGAGCACGTAATCCACCACGCCGCGCGCATTGCAGCCCGGTGCGCTGGCCCACTGGATACCGGCTTGCTGAAACCCGTCCAGATCCAGATGATCGGTGCCGATGGTGCAGGTGCCGACAAACCGCACCGGGCTGCCTTCGAGCAGCTCACGGGTTAAGGGTGTCACGGAGCGCACCAGCAGGATGTCGGCGTTCGCCACCGCAGCGCGATCTATGGCGCGTCCCGGCAAGCGATGAATCTCACCGAAATGAGCGAAAAAAGCGTCGAGCAGGGGAATATTTTCGTCAGCAACAATGCGCATGGAAGACTCTCTGGGTCTGGCGAACAGGGACCGGTCCCCAGTGGGAACAGGTGCGTCGTGAACCGGCGCGGGTTGCAGCGATGTAACAATCAATCAGGCTTTTTGCGTATCCAGTACAGGAACGTGCCTTCTTCAGCCTGCTCCGCAACCAGCTCATGCCCAAGAAATACACAGAACTTCGGAATATCGCGGCGCGTGGACGGATCGGTCGCGATCACCTTGAGCAGGCCGCCCGCAGGCAAGTCACGCACCTTTTGATGCAGCATCATCACCGGTTCCGGACAGAACAGGCCGACAGCGTCCAGCACGGCGTCGACGGTCAGGTTTTCAATGGGCTCAGACATGGGGCACTCCAGAGGCGGGTGACGATTGTCGCTCAATTCAGTCGGTCAGGCCAAATACTGATGGTTGTACTGATGCCGAACGGCGGCGCGCAGCAAGACAGCAGACAGAAAAATGCCAGGCACATGGCCTGGCATTGATCGTGACCCAGACGACCGTCAGAACGGCAGTTTCATGCCCGGTGGCAACTGCATGCCCGCGGTCATGGAAGCGGTCTTGTCCTGGCTGGCCTGCTCGATCTTGCGCACGGCGTCGTTGACGGCGGCGGCGATCAGGTCTTCCAGCACTTCCTTGTCTTCCTGCATCAGGCTGTCATCCAGATTGATGCGCTTGACGTCGTGACGACCGGTCATAACGACGCTCACCAGGCCTGCGCCCGATTGACCGGTGACTTCCGCGTTGGCCAGTTCTTCCTGCATCTTGGCCATTTTTTCCTGCATTTGCTGCGCCTGCTTCATCAGGCCAGCCATGCCACCTTTCATCATGGGATATCTCCTCGAAAATGGATGGTTTGTTTGCGCGGCGCCAATGGCGCCCTGTGTTCAGTTATTGAGGCTGCACCGCAGGCGCGTCTACGGGCTGGATAGTATCTTCCCGGATAACAGCGCCAAACTGCTGCAACATCTGCTGGATATACGGGTCGGCCTGGATCGAGGCTTCGGCCTGACGCTGACGCTCGGCACGCAGTCGCGAAGCAGCCTGGGCAGGAGTTTCCTGCTCGGGCTTGATCAGCTCGATACTCAGATTGATCGTGCGACCATGATACTGGTTCAACGCATCGTTCAGGCGGCGCTGCTGGGTTGAGTTGAACAGGGCGCTGTGCGCCGGGTCCAGGTGCAGCAGCCACTTATCGCCATCGACCGCCATCAAGGTGCAGTTGGCGGCAATGCTGCCGGTCATGCCGGAGATCGGCAGTTTGGGGAATACCTCCAGCCAGTCGGCAGCAAGGCCGGTGGCTGGTTTGGCGGCCGGAGCGGGCTCGGGCTCGACCGCTTCAAGCTCGACGACGCTCTCGTGGGCCAGTTCATCCAGATAGCTATAGGACGCCGGGTCGATGTCGATATCCGGCTCGACGTAATCGTCATCCGCTGGCGGCTCGTCATCGCGCCCCATTGGGCCGGAATTCGAAGACATCGAATCCGGATTCATGGACAGATAGGCGGAATCAGGGATGGCTTCAAGCATCGCCGGTGTAACCTGCTGCTCGGCAACCGGCTGCACAGGTTCCGCCTCCGGCGCATCTGGCACTGGGCTGGCGGGCGCAGGCGTCGGCATTGGCGTGAGGTCTGGCTGTTCGGAGACAGTCTCCAGAACCGGCTCGGCTACCGGTTCTGCAACAGTGCCAGTGTCAGGTGCGGATTCAGCGTTTTTTTCGGCAACCGGTGCCTTTGGCTCATTCCACGGCAGATCGACTTCTTCGACCGGCTCGGGCTGTGCTTGCGGCTGTGATTCTGGCTGTGCTGCGGGCTCAGCTCGTACAGCAGCGGTCGGCATCGGGGCGGCGGCTGGCGGCAGCGCTTCGAAGGCCGGATCGGGCGCAGCCATCACCGGTGCTGTTGAAACTGCGGGAGCTACCGATGCAACAGGTGTCGCATCAGCCACTGCTTTTCGGGAATCAACCGTGGCCTGGCTGATCCCCACCGGCTTTAGCGGTTGCCTCGGCGCATCGTCGTTATCGGCCGGGCGGAACGCCAGCATGCGCAGCAGGACCATCTCGAAACCGCCACGCGGATCCGGGGCCAGCGGCAAGTCACGACGACCAATCAGACCCATCTGGTAATAAAACTGCACGTCTTCGGCAGGCAATGCCTGGGCCAGCGCCAACACCCGGTCGCGGTCGCCGTGCCCGTTGTCGACGCCTTCGGGCAACGCTTGGGCAATCGCCACGCGGTGCAGAACATTGAGAATTTCCGAGAGCACACCATTCCAGTCAGGCCCCTGCTCGGCCAGGTGGCGTACCGCCTCCAGCACACCGCGAGCGTCGCCTTCCAGCAACGCAGTCAGCACATCGAACACCTGACCATGATCCAGTGTGCCGAGCATGGCGCGCACATCGGCAGCCATGACCTTGCCTTCACCAAAGGCAATGGCCTGATCGGTCAGGCTCATCGCGTCACGCATCGAACCGTCGGCAGCGCGCCCGAGCAGCCACAGCGCGTCGTCTTCGAACGGCACATTCTCGACGCCCAGCACGTGGGTCAGGTGCTCGACCACACGTTCTGGCGTCATGTTTTTCAGCGAGAACTGCAGGCAGCGCGACAGAATGGTCGCAGGCAGCTTCTGCGGATCGGTGGTAGCGAGGATGAACTTGACGTAGGGCGGCGGCTCTTCAAGCGTCTTGAGCAAGGCGTTGAACGAGTGACTGGAGAGCATGTGCACTTCGTCGATCAGGTAGACCTTGAAGCGACCGCGACTTGGCGCGTACTGCACGTTATCCAGCAGTTCGCGCGTGTCTTCGACCTTGGTGCGGCTGGCGGCGTCGATCTCGATCAGGTCGACGAAACGACCTTCATCGATCTCTTTGCACACCGAGCAAGTGCCACAGGGCGTGGAGGTGATGCCGGTCTCGCAGTTCAGGCACTTGGCGATGATCCGCGCGATAGTGGTCTTGCCGACGCCTCGCGTGCCGGTGAACAAATAGGCATGGTGCAGGCGCTGGCTGTCCAGCGCGTTGATCAGGGCCTTCAACACATGAGCCTGGCCGACCATTTCGCGGAACGAGCGCGGACGCCATTTACGTGCAAGAACCTGATAACTCATTTAAAACCGTCGCAACTGGTAAGCGGAAGACCGCCAATGCTAGCCGAGCAGGGGCAAAATTGCATCTGGTGTCCGCCTCTATTGTGGCTAAGCTGAGCAAATGAATCCAATGACGCGCTTTAAACGGACGTTTGCAGAGCCACGGCTGCCTCGTGCAGCCGTGGCGTGCATGCTATTGCTGTCGACGCAGACCGTCAGCGCGGCCAAAGCTACTCTGGACTTCGCGGTCAACGAAGGCTGGACCATGCCGATGATGCATATCACCGACTTTCGGCCCGAATCCGGCATTCTGTTCGACATCATGCAAAGCGTTGCGCACCATGTCGGCCTTGAAGCCAGGTACCACGTGATGCCGCGCCTGCGCATCCAGTCGGCGCTTGAGCGTGGCGAAGTAGACATGCATTGCTACAGCTCACAGGCGTGGTATCCCGATCTGTCCGGGGATTACCTCTGGAGCCTGCCGATTCTCTATCAACGCGACTGGCTGGTCGCTTCAGCCGAAACAGCTGCGGGTCCTTACCCGGAGCAGTTCGACAATGAAACCGTCGGCACGGTACTTGGCTACAACTACCCTGCCCTGCAGCATCTTTTCGATAATCATCAACTGATACGTGAAGACGCGCGCACACAGAACCAGACGCTCGGCAAGCTGATGGCTGGACGCTACAACTACGCCGTGACCAACCAGTTGATCCTTGAATGGACCAATCGAAACCTGCCTGTCGGCAGAAGGCTGAAGCCCATATCGCTGGTCGCAGAGCAGCCTGCGGCCTGCCTGATACGCAACACCCCCGAGCTGCCGACAGGTAAAATCCTGCGCACACTGGTGCAAATGCGCCTGTCGGGCGAGATTCAGCAAATCATCGATCACTACACCGCGCCCCCGTAACCCTTCATCTGCGGTGTAGCAATAGCGTCATATTCCGTCGTTACGCTCGCCTGAAATCTTTGGTAATACATTAACCAGCGCGAGTATTTGGCGATGAGCGACAGACCAGACGACGAAGACACCAACAACAACCCCAGCCGCCGTCGTTTTCTGGGCGGGATGGCTGCCTTGGGCGCAGGCGTCACGCTGAGCAGCTACGTTTCGGCCCACGAGAAACCGCCCGCCGACAACGACAAGCATCATCATCTTGCCGGGCCGGCGCTGGACCGGGCCTTGCGCGAAAACGTGAAGACCATTGTGGTGATCTACGCCGAGAACCGCAGCTTCAATAACCTGTTCGGCGATTTTCCCGGGGTCCAGAAGCCACTCTCCTCGCTCAGACCTTCCGACTATGAACAGCGCGACCGCGACGGCACGCTATTGTCCAAACTGCCGCCCGCCTGGGGTGGTGTGTTGCAGGTCGGGCCGCAAACCGTTGACGGCGTGACCTACCCGGCAGGCGAGCAGTTTCAGAAAGACCTGCCCAACGCTCCCTTCCCGCTCAAGGGGCCAAACGGCGAAGATCTGCCGCTGAGTCTGGTCACTCGCGACCTGTGGCACGTTTTCTATCAGAATCAGATGCAGATCAACGACGGTCGCAATGATCGATTCGTCGCCTGGGCCGACGCTGGCGGGCTGACCATGGGCAACTACGCACAGACTCAGTACTCGCTGCGCCTGTGGGACGTTGCCTCGGAATTCGTGCTGTGCGACAACTTCTTTCAGGGTGCATTCGGCGGCTCGTTCCTCAACCACCAGTACCTGATTTCAGCCACCGCGCCGATTTACCCCAACGCTGCCGAGTCTCCGGCCAAATCCCAGATCGCAACCCTGCAGAGCTTCAACCCGCAAGACCCGCGCCTCAAGCCACTGGACAAGTCGCCTGCCAGCGCAATGGAGGGGCCACCGCAGTTTGGCCCCAGCGCCATTACCCCGGACAACTACGCCGTCAACACCATGGCCCCGCCCTACTGGCCAACCTGGCTGCGCGACCCGCAGAACCCTGATTACTCGAAACCGGATCTGCCCAACGTGCTGGTTCCGCAAAGCCACGAACACATCGGCGACAAACTGTCGAAAAGAAATGTCGACTGGGCCTGGTACGCTGGGGCCTGGCAAGTGACGCTGGACGAGTTCAAGGACTCCACGGGAATCCCGAAAATCCCTAACTTTCAATACCATCACCAGCCGTTCAACTACTTCAAGCAACAGGGTCCGCAAAACCATGAAGAACGCAAAAAACGTTTGCGTGACGGCGGCCTGGGTGACGAGTCGAGCACCAACCGCTTCCTCGCCGATGCCGAAGCCGGCAAGTTGCCCGCGGTAACCTTCTACAAGCCCCAGGGCAACCTGAACATGCACGCCGGTTATGCCGACGTGGCTGCGGGTGACCGGCACATAGACCGGGTGATCAAGGTGCTGCGCAAGAGCCCGCAATGGGACAACATGGTGATCGTCGTGACTGTGGACGAAAACGGCGGCTGGTGGGACCACGTCGCACCGCCCAAAGGCGACCGCTTCGGCCCCGGCACGCGTATTCCGGCGCTGGTCATTTCACCCTTCGCCCGCAAAGGCAAGGTGGACCACACGGTCTACGACACGGCCTCGATTTTGCGCCTGATTACCCGTGTTCACGGCCTGGAAAAGCTCGACGGGCTGAAGCGCCGCGACGACGCCATGATCGCGCGCGGCCAGGCTCCCATGGGCGACCTGACCAACGCATTGCACTTTCCTGCCTGATTCCGTCGCTGTATCGCTCAGGTACTCGCGTCGGCTGCCTCCAGTGCAGTCGGACGCGACGTCTTGACCGGTGGCAGGGACGCCACATACACCGTGCGGGACGGAAATGCGAAACGCACATCCAGTTCGGCGAAGGCTTCCATGATGTCCAGATTGATCGCCTGCTGCACATCCATATAAACGTTGTAGCTGGGGTCGAGAACGATAAAGACGATCTCGAACTCCAGTGACGTTTCGCCAAAACCACGGAAATGCGAGCGGTCGAAACGGGCGAGTTTCTGCGCGTTGATGATCGTTTCTACTTTCTTTGGCACTTCCCGTATCTGATCGACAGAGCAGTCATACGTGAGCCTGAATTCGAAGACAATGCGCCGTTCCTGCAAGCGTTTGTAGTTCTGAATGGTGTTGTTGATCATGTCGGCGTTGGCCATCACGATCTGCTCGCCGCCCAGGCTACGGATGCGTGTGGTCTTCAGACCCACATGTTCGACCGTACCGGACAGCGCGCCAACCACAATGAAATCGCCCACTTCAAAAGGCTTGTCCACTGCGATGGAAAGTGAGGCAAACACATCACCCAGAATGTTCTGCACCGCCAGCGCGACCGCAATACCGCCCACCCCGAGGCTGGCGACAAACGCGGTGATGTTGACCCCGACGTTCGACAACATCGCCATGACCACCGTGGCCCACAGCAACACCTTCGCGCCCCACAGGCTCAAAGTTGCCAGCGCACTGCCCTGATAGGTGCTGCCAGCGTTGTGACGTACAAAGTAGCGCTGCAGCGCGAGCGCAATTGCCCGGTTCGCCCACAACCCGACCTGCAATGCAGCAACCACGAACCACAGACTGCTGACCCGCCCAAGCCAGCGCTCCGGCAGATCGAGCATGCCCACCCCGATCAGAATCGAAGCCAGCAGTAACAGTGTATTGCTGGTGCCCGACAGCACCTGCACCACGATGTAGCGCATATGCGTGCTGGGCGAATCAGGCCGCGAGCGCATCTTTCGGAGCACAAAACCGATAACCCCCCTGACCAGAATAAAACTCATGGTCGAGGCGAACACAGCGAGTATCCAATTGGCGAGCGAAATGCCCAGAAATTGCGAGTCTGTGAAAAATCTGATGATGTCCTGTTCCATCCGGCCCCCGGCTCCACTGCTACGAGACGCCTGACCGAAAAGCCCGTGACACCCGCAGCGACCTGAATTGCCCCTTGCCGTAAAACGGTTTCAAGCGACGCGTAAGGGGTTAGGGGGTGTGTAGGAGTGAGGGTTCAGTTGAATTGGCTATTGATCGATCACCTGAACGCACACCGAGTTTTCACTGTTCGTCGAAACTGATCGGACAGCATGGAACCTCTCCTCAATGAGTTGCCACTCACGGCCCGAGCGACGGGCTACCAAGCACCAAGCGTTCAAGCGGCCCAAAAGGCCAATTCGTGGTTAACACCACATTCAACCAGAGGAAAATATCCGTGACCTACGGCATTCGCGGCGGAGTTGGCACATCGGCTTACTACACCCAGCCCCAGCCTTTTGATGAGTTGAAGCTGAAGCCGGAACAGATTCAGGAAAAGACGGCAAAACTCATGGAGAAAGGTTATTTCACCGTTCCCATAGCAGAACCTACAAGACGTTTTTTGCATGAGCAAAGCAGTCTCAGTAACCCCGCCTGGAGACAGGAGCCCGTTGGAAAGGTTATTGATTTGAAAGCAACCGACTACGAACGATCAACAACAGCCGTAGCGAAGGAAATTGCAACCACTCTCACCGGGAAGCAACAACAATTGGGGCCTCATGAGTTCTAACTGCGAAGGGCCAAAAATCAGGGCGCAGACAAATGGCATCAGGATAAGGAGCCGAAAAAGGTCATCTGCATCGCCACTATCGAGGGGCGCGGCACCGAATACGTGAAGCGCGCAGAATCAGAAGGAATATTTGAAGCGGGGCATTTTGGGAAAATGACGCCTCTGGATGCCAGGGCTGTCGAGCAGAGAACCAGAGAAGCCAAGCAAGACCGCTTCTATTTCTTTGCGGGCAAAGGTATTTGCGAAGACAGCATTCCCAAACTGATACACCGCTCGCCCCATCAGAGTGGTCGCTCCATCTTCCTGGCACGATGGCAATAAGGCAGGCCACGCAGGATTAACCGCCGGATTGGAGACATCCGGCGGTTATCTCCGTGCCGGGCAAACTGTTTTTACAGACGCACGAAGTTCTCGCCAGCGCATGGCGCAGTCGAAACAGGAATAGGCTTTCATTTTTACGGGTAAGCCCCTTTCAGAAAAGGACCTTGAGCTTGAGATAGGTGGTGCCCCCACCAGCCACACCCCGGCACACAATGTTCCCGCTGTGGCTGCTTCCTTCCGGATCTGACCAGGTTCACGGGTAATCGTTGCGGGGGGACCGATGGGGTCACCATAACGACACTCACCAGTTGGCGAGCCGCGCCATTGTACCGGTCTGGCGTGAGTTTACAACCGTTGGTTCGGATAAAAATTTCGAGGGGGCTCAAGCACTTGTGTGCAGGGGCTAAAAGGCAAATACGTGCCGGTCATCAGCGTTACAAATCCTCGAAACGGCCCCGTTCGATCCTGTACCCTGCCCGCCTCAACCATAATCAGCCAGCAGGTTGCTCATGCAGACTCGATTGGTCGACTACCACGACCTCAGCGCCTCTCAACGCCAACAGCTCGGATACCTCGAGGTGACGCAGGAGCAGACACAGTTCTCCGGTGATATTTACACCGCGCTCAATACTCTGCTGGTCAACCCCAGCCCGAATGTTTGCGGCGTTGTGCTGCTGGGCGACGACAAGCCGGTGGGTTTTTTCCTGCTTAAGCGTGGCGACTGTCTGCCGCACTGGGCTCAGGAGGAGCTGGCTGCGACGCTGCATGCGTTGCAAATAGATCATCGCGAACAGGGCAAGGGGCTAGGGTCTGTTCCCGTTTCACATTGGCAGCCACAGAAAAGCGCAGGCCATTGCTATGACGCTTTCATAGTTTCTCTTGAGTTTGTCGAACCGAGAAGCCGCCGCCCGGAAATGCTTCAACCGGGCAAAGGCGTTTTCTACGAGATGTCGATTGCGATATAATCCTTTGTCCAGATCTGCGTTCCCTTTCAGAGAATTGCGCTTTCGTGGAATCACCACTTTGCTGCCTTGCTGCTCGACCTGAGCGCGTATCGCTTCAGTGTCGTAGCCCTTGTCCGCAATGATCACTTCTGCATTGGGCATCTTGGCAATCAACGAGGCCGCCTGCGAACAATCATTGGTCTGGCCTCCGGTCACGTCAAATGCAATGGGCAGCCCACAAGCGTCTACAGCCAGGTGAATCTTGCTGGTGTTACCGGCTCGGCTTTTTCCGATGGCCTGGTCCTGCGTGCTGGCAGCACCTGCACTGTGCTGATGAGCCTTTACATAACTGCCATCAATGAAAACCCACTCCATGTCAGGATCGGTCATCAGCACCTCAAGCACCTTGACCCACTTGCCTGAAGCAGACCAGGCATTGAACCGCTTGTAGACCTTGCTCCAGTTTCCAAACGCTTTCGGCAGGTCTCGCCAAGGGCAACCCACACGCATGCGGTACAGCATGCCTTCAACCGTGGTGCGCAAATCTCGCTTGTTGTAGATCGATTCGTGCAGCAAAATTTCTCGAAGCTTCGGCCAGTGCTCATCACTGAGCATTAATCGGGGCATTGCAGGCTCGTATTGGTGTTGTGTGAGAACTCCAACAATACGGGCCTGTTCTCATAGAGATCAATGGGTTACGTCGAAACGGGAACAGACCCTAGGCAAAGCGTGCTTGCAGGCGTTGCCTGCGGCGCTAAGCCTGAAGTGGCCAGACATCAAGCATTTGATGCTCTCGGTAGATGCAGATAATAGCGCTGCTATCGGGCTTTATTCAGGTCAGGGCTGGGTGGACACCGGAGAGGCTTACCGCGGAAGGATCGGTTTTGAGCGCAGGCTGGTGCTGAAGCTTTGATACGGCGTTTGAACACGCGCCTGACATCCAGCGATGTCAGGCGCTGTCTGGGTTACTGAGCCTGCAACACCTCGTCGGCCTTGCCGCCCGCATCCTGAATCACCAAGTGGATGAAATGCAGCTTGGCGATTACCGCAGGAGGCAGCACGAACGGATAGAAGTCCGGCTGACCCATACTGCGTGACAGCTCGTTGAGCATGCTGGCCAGTTCGATCCAGGCGTTGACGAACGACAGGAACGCCGGGCCGCCTGGGTGCTGTGGATCGTAGAGCACTTCCAGCGGGAATGGCTGGTAGTCCAGCTCCATGTCGCGCGCGCTCATGCCAAAACCCAAGGCAGTGTCGACCGCGTCCATCATGTGCAGGTAGTGAGCCCAGGTTTCGGCCCAGTCTTCCCACGGGTGCATGGTGGCGTAAGCACTGACAAAGCTTTCCTGCCAGTTGTCGGGCGCGCCGTTTTTATAATGGTGATCAAGCGCATCGGCGTAGCTGGCGCGCTCGTCGCCGAACAGATTGCGGCAACCGTCCTGCCAGTGGGTATTGGCGATCAGTCGATCCCAGTAATAATGGCCAACTTCATGGCGGAAATGGCCGAGCAAGGTGCGGTAGGGTTCGTGCATCTGCACGCGCATCGCTTCGCGGTGAGCGTCGTCGGCTTCCTCGATGTTAAGGGTAATCAGGCCATTGGCGTGGCCAGTGGTCGGCAGCTTGCCTTCCAGATCGACACCGACAAAGTCAAAGGCCAGGCCGGCTTCTTCATCGACGCTCTTGGGGATGACCTGCAGCCCCAGGGAAATCAGCTGCGCAACCAGACGACGCTTGGCGGTCTCGACCTTGCGCCAGCGCTCACCGTTTTCGGCGATGGACAGGTCGGGAATGGTGCGATTGAGGCTGCACGCAACGCAAAACTCACCGGCATTGTGCTCCGGAAACAGCCAGTTACAGGCTGCCGGGGTATCGAGGTTGGCGCAACGCCGATACAGACCAGCACCCGGCTCGTCGCTCAGGCGCCAGGTAGGCTCAGGGCCTGCTTCAAGCGTAGCCACGCGCCCCTGCTCTGGCAGGTAACCCAGCGCAGCCGAACAGGCCAGGCATTGGGAATTGGGGAAAAACACCGACTGGCCGCATGTGCACTGCCAGACCTTGCTGTTACGTTTGGATTCGCCGACAAATGGGGCGGTAATGCGTGAACTCAATTGCTCGAAAAAGCGATACATGGCGATCTCCCGTTGGCCTTGCATGGACTAGATCATGCCTAAGCTTCAGGGGTTCAAAATATTATCGAACGGTGGGGACGGATAGCGTCGACGGCGTTTGCGTGGGCGAAAACGGTGCGTCGCACGGTAGCTAAGATTATCGTTCCGCACGCTCCAGCGAGGGAATGCCGTGCGTGACGCTCTGCGTCACAGATCTGCGCTGCGCCGCACGCTCAAGATCGGACGCAGAGCGTCCAGAACGGCATGCGACGCGGAGCGTCGCACGATGATCAAGACATGCCTAAGCGGAGCGTCGCACGGTAGTTGGGATTATCGTTCCGCACGCTCCAGCGATGGAATGCCGTGCGTGACGCTCTGCGTCACAGATCTACGCCGCACCATCACACTCAAGATCGGACGCAGAGCGTCCAGAACGGCATGCGACGCGGAGCGTCGCACGATGATCAAGACATGCCTAAGCAGAGCGTCGCACGGTAGTTGGGATTATCGTTCCGCACGCTCCTGCGTGGGAATGCCGTGCGTGACGCTCTGCGTCACAGATCTACGCCGCACCATCACATTCAAGATCGGACGCAGAGCGTCCAGAACGGCATGCGACGCGGAGCGTCGCACGATAATCAAGTGGAGCGTCGGCCTGCCTCAGTCAACCGCCACGCCCAGTTCGGTCAGGCGTTTGAGCAGCGCATCTTCGTCCAGTACGGTCAGCCCCAGCTCGTTGGCCTTGGTCAGTTTCGAGCCTGCACCGGGGCCTGCAACCACGGTGTGGGTCTTGGCCGAGACCGAGCCGGAGACTTTGGCACCAAGGGTTTCGAGTTTTTCCTTGGCGACGTCGCGACTCATGCGTTCCAGCGACCCCGTCAGTACCCAGGTCTGTCCGGCCAGCGGCAAGCCTTCGACGGTTTTTTTCTCGCTGCGCCAGTGCATGCCGAAGTCTTTGAGCTGGGCTTCTATGGCGCGGGCACGCTCGGCATGTGCGCTTTCGTCGAAGAAATCACGGACTGATTTGGCCTGCTTCTCCGGCAGCGTCTGGCGCATGTCCAGCCAATCGGCGCTGATGATGGCCTCCAGCGTGCCGAATCTGTCAGCCAGTTTCTGTGCAGCGCCCGGCCCTACCGACGGGATATGTAATTTGTCGATCAGCCCTTCGAGCGTAGTGCTGGCCGCAAACTCGGCACCCAACTCGCCCTGGTCCTGCAATTTCAGTCCACATTCGCCCAACAGCGCATCAATGACGTTACGGTTGTGCTCGTCTTCGAAGAAGCTGTGAATTTCGTAGGCGACTTCCAGACCGACATCCGGCAGGTACGTCAGGACTTCCGGCAATGCCTGTTTGACGCGGTCCAGAGACGCCAGCGAACGCGCCAGCACCTTGGCCGTCTCTTCTCCCACATCAGGAATACCCAAGGCATAGATGAAGCGCGCCAGGGTCGGCTGTCGACTGTCGGCAATCGCCTTGAGCAGCTTGTTGCTGGAAATTTCGGCAAAGCCTTCCAGGTCGATGATCTGCTCGTATTTCAGCTTGTACAAGTCGGCAGGCGAGCCAATGAGTTTTTCATCGACCAGTTGCTCGATGGTCTTGTCGCCCAACCCTTCAATGTCCATCGCACGACGTGACACATAGTGGATGATCGCCTGTTTGAGTTGCGCACCGCAGGCCAGACGCCCGACACAGCGATACACCGCGCCCTCGGTGACGGTTTCCTTGCCTTTGCTGCGTTTGATCAGCTGCGTGCGCTCGACATGCGAGCCACACACCGGGCAGGTCTGTGGAACCTGCACCGCCCTGGCATTCTCGGGGCGGCGCTCGGCAACCACCTGCACTACCTGCGGAATCACGTCACCGGCACGCCGGATGATTACCGTGTCGCCAATCATCAGGCCGAGCCGCGCCACTTCGTCCATGTTGTGCAGCGTGGCGTTGGCGACCATGACACCCGCCACCTTGACTGGCTTGAGGCGCGCGACCGGCGTTACCGCACCGGTACGGCCTACCTGGAACTCGACATCCAGCAACTCGGTCAGCTCTTCCATGGCCGGGAATTTATGGGCGATCGCCCAGCGTGGCTCGCGGGCACGAAAGCCCAGTTCGCGCTGCGCAGCCAGGTTGTTGACCTTGAACACCACACCGTCGATCTCGTAGCTCAGCGTCAGGCGCCGCTCACCGATATCGCGGTAATAGTCCAGACACTCCTCGACGCCATTCGCCAGCTTCAGCTCGCGACTGACCGGCATCCCCCATTTTTTCAACGTTTCAAGCACGCCGATGTGAGTGTCGGCGATTTCCGCCGAAGTCTGCCCCAGGCCATAGCAGCAGAATTCCAGCGGACGATTGGCAGTGATTTTCGAGTCCAGTTGGCGCAGGCTGCCCGCCGCTGCATTGCGCGGGTTGGCGAAGGTTTTGCCGCCGATTTCCAGCTGGCTGGCGTTGAGCCGCTCGAAACCTGCCTTGGACATGAACACTTCGCCGCGCACTTCCAGCACATCCGGCCAGCCCTTGCCTTTCAGCTTGAGCGGGATGTTGCGCACGGTGCGTACATTGACGCTGATGTCCTCGCCGGTGGTCCCGTCCCCGCGCGTCGCACCGCGTACCAGCGCACCATCGCGATACAGCAGGCTGACTGCCAGACCGTCCAGCTTGGGCTCGCAGCTGTACTGCACCTTGCTGCCCGCACCAAACAGGTCCCCGGCAGGCAAATCCAGCCCTTCGGTTACCCGCCGGTCAAACTCGAGCATGTCGCTTTCTTCGAAAGCGTTACCCAGGCTGAGCATCGGCATTTCGTGTCGCACTTGGGTGAACGCCGACAAAGCGGCACTGCCAACCCGTTGCGTCGGCGAATCCGGCGTGACCAGATGCGGGTTTTCTGCCTCAAGGGCCTTGAGTTCGTGAAACAGGCGGTCGTACTCGACATCCGGGATGCTGGGCTCATCCAGAACGTGATAGCGGTAGTTGTGCTCATCCAGCTCTGCACGCAGTTCCAGGATTCGGGTTTCGACGGCCTTCATACGGTGTTCTCTCAAAAAGCAAAAGAGCAGCCGAGGCTGCTCAATCTGTTGGCTCTGTTCTGTTCAAGCCCAAGTCCCGAAAAGGCCTGCCGGAGCATGCTCCTGATCGGGACGTGGACAAGGATTCGCTTAACCGCGACGCTGGGTCAACGCACGGCGCTCGAATTCAACGATGCGCTGACGGTAATGCTCGATGGTTTGCGCGGTCATGACGCTGCGCTGATCATCCTTCAGTTCGCCATCCAGCTCGTGAGCCAGCTTGCGAGCGGCGGCAACCATGACGTCGAAGGCCTGCTTGGGATGACGCGGGCCTGGCAAACCAAGGAAGAAGCTCACTGCACGGGTGCTGAAATGGTCGATATCGTCCAGATCGAACACGCCGGGCTTGACCGCATTGGCCATCGAGAACAGCACTTCGCCGTTACCTGCCATGCTTTCGTGACGGTGGAAAATATCCATCTCGCCAAAACGCAGGCCGCTTTCCAGGATGTTCTGCAACAACGCAGGGCCCTTGAAGCCGCCTTCACTGCGCGAAATCACGCTGATGACCAGCACTTCCTCAACCGGAGGCAGGTCCTTGTCCTCAGTGATGCGCTGGGCAGGCTTGTCGTCCGGGAAGTCATCGTCACGCCCGGTGAACAGGCTCGGGCCGTCCAGATCCAGATTCAGGTCACCCTGCTGCGGTTCGTCCTTGCGCTTCTTGTCGCTGTTGCCACGCTTGTCACTGTTGCTGCGCTTGCCCTCACGCGGGCTGGCGCTCATCGACGGCAAATCATGCTCATCGAGCTGCGGCTCCTTGTGGGTGTCCAGCACACGGGGCGGCCCGAGCACTTCGGCCGACGTGGCTTCCTCCTCATCCGGAAGATTGGAGAAGCTTCGATCCAGCCTGAATTTCAACTTACCTTTGCTGCCGCGCATACGGCGCCAGCCATCGAAAAGAATACCGGCAATGACTATTATGCCGATGACGATCAGCCACTCGCGCAGACCGATTTCCATGTAATCCAGTGCCTCTAATGAAGAAATCTGAAAATAAGGGCCTAAACCCCTTTAATACGTGGTGCCAAGTCTATGTTCTGACTGGCAATTTGCCCACGCGAAAATAAAAAGTGGTCACTAAACTAGCACGACCAAAGGTAACTTTACACCGTCTGTTACGTCTCTTCGCCGCCCAAAGTGCCATCTATCACACAAACGTCAAATTTTCAGACCCTTACGCAGCGATTTCGCGACTGAATCAAGCCAGAACTCAAGCATCCACGAGCGCCATCGCCTGCTCTACATCCACCGCTACCAGCCGCGAACAGCCTGGTTCATGCATCGTCACCCCCATCAATTGGTCAGCCATTTCCATGGCAATCTTGTTGTGGGTGATGTAGATGAACTGAACAGTTTGTGACATTTCTTTCACTAACCGCGCATAGCGACCCACGTTGGCGTCATCCAGCGGCGCATCCACCTCATCAAGCATGCAAAACGGCGCAGGATTGAGTTTGAAAATGGCAAAAACCAGCGCCAGTGCAGTCAAGGCTTTTTCCCCACCCGACAGCAGATGAATGGTGCTGTTCTTCTTGCCGGGAGGGCGCGCCATGATTGTCACCCCTGTATCGAGTAAATCTTCGCCCGTCAGTTCCAAATAAGCGGAGCCACCACCGAAAACTTTTGGGAAAAGTGCCTGAATTCCGCTATTTATCTGATCGAAGGTATCTTTGAAGCGGTTTCGGGTTTCTTTATCGATCTTGCGGATGACGTTTTCCAGCGTGTCGAGTGCTTCCACCAGATCAGCATCCTGCGCATCCAGATAACGCTTGCGTTCGGATTGCTGCTGGTACTCGTCAATGGCGGCAAGGTTGATCGCCCCCAGACGCTGAATACGCCCGGCGATGCTCTCCAGTTGCTGCTCGGCCGCCTGCTCGCTGGCATCAGGGGTCAACGTGGCGAGCACGCCGTGCAGGTCGTAGCCGTCCTCGTGCAATTGGTCCTGCAACGCCGTGCGGCGCACCGTCAGCGACTGCCATTCCAGACGTTGCTGCTCAAGCTGACCGCGCAGCAGTTGCGACTGCTGTTCGGCCTGGGTCCGGCGCTTTTCAGCTTCACGCAATTCGCGGTCAGCGTCTTCGAGGGCGTTCTTGGCGATGCGCATTTCATCATCGACCACCATGCGCCGCTCCAGCAGCTCTTCAAGCTTGAGGCGCAGCTCTTCAAGCGGTGCCTCGCCCTCCTCCAGATTCAGACTCAGTTGCTCGCGCTTTTCGGTCAGCCTCTCGGACTGCATACGCAGGCGCTCCAGCGCCTGACGCGTCGAATCGTACTGCGCCTTGAGCGAGCCCAGACGCACCGCCAGTTGATGACTGTGATCCTTGTGCTGCCGCGCATCCTGACGAATCCTATCCAGACGCTCACGCAGCGCATCACGCTGCGCCTGAAGCACTTCGCGCTGTTCGGTATCCTGCGCCATGCTGTCCAGTGCATCCTGCAATTGCAGGCGCGATTCGCCGAGGTGCTCGTGCTCGACAGCGCGTTGCTCGCCCAGCTCGGCCAGCTCTTCGTCCAGACGAGTACGACGCAGGGTCAACTGCTCGACCTTCACCCTGACCGCCGACAGTTGCGCCTTCAACTCGCTTTGCTGACGGGTTTCGTCCTGCACGCGGCGGCGCAGTTGCTCGCGGGCTTCTTCCTGCTGCGATTGTTGCTCGCGCAGCACCAGCAATTGCTCTTCAAGCGTAGCCAGCGTCGCTTCGCGCTCATCACGCTCCAGGCCCAGCATTTGTAATTCCTGCCCCCGCGCCAGCACGCCACTCTGCGCCTCGCTGGCACGTCGCACACGTAAAAAGTGCCGACCGACCCAATAGCCGTCACGGCTGATCAGGCTTTGTCCGGCGCTGAGTTGCGCACGTCGCGCCAGCGCTTCGTCCAGATCCTCGACCGGAATCACCTGGCCCAGCCAGGCGGACAGATCAACCGTACTGTCCACTTTCTCCAGCAGGCTGCCAGGCACCCGCACTGTATCGGCACCTGCGCTGAGCAAGCGCAGATCGCCCTGCTGGAAGTTCGCCAGATCAAGCGCGTCGAAGTCATCCACCAGCACAGCCTGCAAATCCGCGCCGAGCACGGTCTCCACGGCCAGCTCCCAGCCCGCTTCGACACTCAGCCCCTCGGCCAGACGCGGGCGTTCGGCCAATTGCTGATCGCGCAGCCATTCGGCGGTGCCGGTGTCCGGGTCAAGCGCCGCCTGTTGCAGCGCTTCCAGGGAAGCCAAACGCCCGTTGAGACGTTGCAGCTCGCCCTGCGCCTGCTGTTGCGCCTGGCTGGCCTGCTGCAGAGCTTCACGCAATTGCTCAAGACGCTCGACCGCCTGCTCTTCGCCTGCGTGCAGCTCTTCAAGGGTCATATCACGGGTGGCGAGGTCTTCGCTCAGTTCCAGAATGGCCGCATCTTCAGGATCGGCGGCCAGCAACTGACGCTCTTCGGCCAGACGCCGCTGGCGTTCGGCCAGGCGTTCGATGCTTTGTTCAAGTTGCTGAATGCGCGACTGCTGGACCTGCGCCTGGCGCTGTGGCTCGGCGGATTGCTGATTGAAGACGTCCCACTTCTCCTGCCAGCCCTGCATGGCCGCTTCGGCGTCTTCCAGGGCAATGGCCGACTCTTCGGCGGCCGCGCTGGTCATTTCCTGCTCGGGCTCAAGCATCTCCAGCTCTTCGCCCAGGGTGGCAAGCAAGGTGGTGTCGTGGCCGAGATGGGATTCGGTTTCCTGGCGGGCGCGCTCTGCTTCGCGCAGGTCGTCCTGCAATTGACGCAGCCGCTGCTGACCGTGCTGGATGCTCTGCTCGACGCGGGCGATGTCGCCACCGACCGAATAAAAACGGCCCTGCACCAGGTTGAAGCGTTCGGACAGATCATGATGGCCGTCGCGCAGCCTTTCGATGCTGGCATCGGCGCTGCGCTGATCAGCCACCAGCGCTTCAAAACCGATCTCCTGATTGCCGATCACAGCCTCGCGCTGCCCCACCAGATCATTCAGCGCCTGCCAGCGCAGGGCCGACAGTTGCGCCTTCAACTGGCGTTCTTCGGCCTTGTATTCCTGATACTTCTCGGCGGCCTGGGCCTGCCGGTGCAGACGCTCCAACTGACGCTCGAGTTCTTCCCGAAGGTCAGTCAGGCGCGCCAGGTTCTCGTGGGTGCGGCGAATACGGTTTTCGGTTTCCCGACGTCGTTCCTTGTATTTGGAGATCCCGGCGGCTTCTTCGATAAAGTTGCGCAGGTCTTCAGGCTTGGCTTCGATCAGCTTGGAGATCATGCCCTGCTCGATGATCGAATAGCTGCGCGGCCCCAGGCCGGTGCCAAGGAAGATGTCGGTAATGTCGCGACGGCGGCATTTGGTGCCGTTTAGGTAGTAGCTGTTCTGGCTGTCGCGCGTCACTTTGCGGCGAATGGAGATTTCCGCATACGCCGCGTACTCGCCAACCAGCGTGCCGTCGGAGTTATCGAACACCAGCTCGATGCTGGCCTGGCTGACCGGTTTACGGCTGGTTGAGCCGTTGAAGATGACGTCGGTCATCGACTCGCCGCGCAGGTTCTTGGCCGAGCTTTCGCCCATGACCCAGCGCACGGCGTCGATGATGTTGGATTTGCCACAGCCATTGGGGCCGACAACGGCCGCCATGTTACTGGGGAAGTTCACCGTGGTGGGATCGACGAACGACTTGAACCCTGCCAGCTTGATGCACTTCAGGCGCATGGCGTCAGTCCGCTGCCAGGGCGGCCAGCACCAGCTGGCAGCTGCGCTGACAGTAGGCGATCAGCACAGCACGAATTTTCGGCAGATCCCGCGCGATCACCGCGCCAAGCAACTCGTCGAACAGCGCCAGGTAGTCGCCCATATCGGCCTTGCGTTGCTCGAGCGCGAGGAAATAGCTGCGGCTCATGGACGGCTGCAGGTTCTCGACCGTTTCTTCGAGGTACGGGTTGCTGGCGAACGGATAGGCCGCGCGCATGACATTGAAGCTCTCTTCGACAAATGCCTTGACGTCCTGCTGCTCGAAGCTGACCTGCAGACGCTGCTGTATCTGCACGAACGGCGCAAGATCATCCTCGGTGCGCCAGCGCTCGACCACTGCATTGGCCAGCAGAATGTACAACTCGCTCATCAGGCCACACAGGCTGGTCACGTTATGCGCGTTGAGCACCGTGACCTGTGCCCCCCGACGCGGCAGGATCACCACCAGGTGGCGGCGCTCCAGAATCAATAATGCTTCGCGCACAGAACCACGGCTGACGTTCAACGCCTGCGTGACTTTCTGTTCCTGAATACGCTCTCCAGGCTTGAGCTCACCGCGAATGATCCGCTCGGCAAGATGATGAGCAATTTGCTCAGCGAGGCTGTCCGGGGCCTTGAACGTCATGACTATCCTTCAAAAAAACCAGTTCTGCACGCAAGCCGCGAAGTGTAGCGCAACCGGTACGGATGGCGCAGGGCCATAGACGCGGAAACTGGCACGAAATACGCAAAACCTTGAATACACCCGGCAGGCGATTCAAGAACCAGAGGTTGTTTGATCGGCAGATCGCCGAAAAACTCAATTTCCTGACTCCTAAGTCAGAAACAAATTGACCCAATAAGCAGAGCTGATAGATTCATCGACATGTCTGATGACAATAAATATGAGGGCTTTGCGCCGTGATTCAGTTCCTTTTGAACCAAGAGCTAAAAACCGAGCGCAGCCTGAATCCGAACATGACCGTGCTGACCTACCTGCGTGAGCAGGCACACAAGCCCGGTACCAAGGAAGGTTGTGCCAGCGGAGACTGCGGTGCCTGCACCGTCGTGGTTGGCGAGTTGCACAGTGACGCCGATGGCAAGCAAACGTTGCGTTATCGCAGCCTCAATTCGTGCCTGACGTTCATGGCGTCGCTGCACGGCAAGCAATTGATCAGCGTCGAAGACCTCAAGCACCAGGGTCAGTTGCACAGCGTGCAACAGGCCATGGTCGAGTGTCACGGCTCGCAATGCGGCTTCTGTACCCCAGGCTTTGTGATGTCGCTGTTTGCCCTGCAAAAGAACAGCACCGACGCCAACGCGCATCAGGCTCACGAAGCGTTGGCAGGCAATTTGTGCCGCTGCACCGGTTATCGCCCTATTCTGGCCGCCGCCGAGCAGTCTTGCAGCCAGCGCCAGCCGGATCAGTTCGATCAGCGCCAGGCTGAGACGGTCGAGCGCCTGCGGGCAATCACCCCAGCCCAGACCGAAGCACTGAGCGACGGCGAAAAAAACTGCTTCATTCCGCTGACCGTGGCAGACCTGGCCGACCTTTATGGCAGCCATCCGCAGGCCCGTCTGCTGGCGGGCGGCACTGATCTGGCGCTGGAAGTCACCCAATTTCACAAACAGTTGCCGGTGATGATTTACGTCGGACACATCGACGGGATGAAGGGCGTGAAGCGTTTCAACGACCGTCTGGAGATCGGCGCGGCCACTCCGCTGACCGATTGTTATGCAGCACTAAAGGCCGAATACCCGGACTTTGGCGAGTTACTACAACGCTTCGCCTCGTTGCAGATCCGCAATCAGGGCACGCTGGGTGGCAATATCGGCAATGCCTCGCCGATTGGCGACTCCCCGCCCCTGCTGATCGCCCTTGGCGCGCAGATCGTGCTGCGCAAAGGCAACAGCCAACGCACGCTGGCGCTGGAGGATTACTTCATCGACTACAAGGTCACGGCTCGTCAGGAGAGTGAGTTCATCGAAAAGATCATCGTGCCGACCGCCAATCCACTGCAGACCTTTCGTGCCTATAAAGTTTCAAAACGCCTGGATGACGACATTTCGGCGGTCTGTGCGGCATTCCGCCTGACCATAGAAGACGGCGTGATCCGCGAGGCACGTGTGGCGTATGGCGGCATGGCAGCTATTCCGAAGCGCGCAGCGGCCTGCGAGCGAGCCCTGGTCGGTCAGCTCTGGAGCAATGAAACCGTTGAGCAGGCCTGCGCCGCACTGAGCGAAGATTTCACACCGCTTTCGGACTTCCGTGCCAGCAAGGAATATCGCCTGTTGAGCGCGCAGAACCTGCTGCGCAAGTATTTCATCGAAGTGCAGACGCCTGCCGTCGCAACGCGGGTGACTGACTATGTCTGAGCATTCTCCATCCATTACCCAGGCCGAAATGCTCGCCGTGTTTCAGCAGGGCTTGAGCACTGGCGTCGGTCGCAGCGTCAAGCATGACAGCGCCGACAAACATGTGTCCGGCGAAGCGGTGTATATCGATGATCGCCTGGAGTTTCCCAATCAGTTGCATGTGTATGCACGTCTTTCCGACCGTGCCCACGCGCGAATCATCAGCATCGACACCTCGCCCTGCTACGCCTTCGACGGCGTACGCATTGCGATTACTCATCAGGATATTCCGGGGCTGAAGGACATCGGGCCGTTGCTGCCCGGCGATCCGTTGCTGGCCATCGACACGGTGGAGTTTGTCGGTCAACCGGTGCTTGCCGTTGCTGCTCGCGATCTGGACATTGCCCGGCAGGCGGCAATGGCGGCGATTATCGAATATGAGGACCTGGAGCCGGTGCTGGATGTGGTTCAGGCGCTGCGTCAGAAACACTTTGTGCTCGACAGCCACACGCACAAACGTGGCGACTCGGCCGCAGCGCTGGCAGGCGCAACCCACCGTTTGCAGGGCAACCTGCACATCGGCGGTCAGGAACATTTTTACCTGGAAACCCAGATATCCTCGGTGATGCCGACCGAAGACGGCGGCATGATCGTCTATTGCTCGACCCAAAACCCCACGGAAATCCAGAAGCTGGTGGCCGAGGTACTGGGCGTGCCGATGAACCGCATCGTGGTCGACATGCGGCGCATGGGCGGTGGCTTTGGCGGCAAGGAAACCCAGGCGGCGAGCCCGGCCTGCCTGTGCGCCGTGATTGCAAGGCTGACCGGCCAGCCCACCAAGATGCGCCTGCAACGCTTTGAAGACATGCAGATGACCGGCAAGCGCCACCCGTTCTACATCGAGTACGACGTGGGCTTCGACGACGAGGGTCGTTTGCAGGGTATAGAGCTGGATCTGGCAGGCAACTGCGGCTACTCGCCGGACCTGTCCGCGTCGATTGTCGACCGCGCCATGTTTCACGCCGACAACGCCTACTATCTGGGCGAAGCCACGGTCAACGGCCACCGCTGCAAGACTCACACCGCGTCCAACACGGCCTACCGTGGCTTTGGCGGCCCGCAAGGTATCGTCGCCATCGAAGAGGTCATGGACTGCATCGCACGTTTCCTCGGCAAGGACCCTCTGGCGGTGCGCAAGGCCAACTATTACGGCAAGACCGAGCGTAACGTCACGCACTATTACCAGACGGTCGAACACAACCTGCTGGAAGAGATGACCGCCGACCTCGAACAGAGCAGCCAGTATGCCGAGCGCCGCGAAGCCATTCGCACGTTCAATGCCGGAAGCCCGATCCTGAAAAAAGGCCTGGCGCTGACGCCGGTCAAATTCGGCATTTCCTTTACCGCCAGCTTCCTCAATCAGGCAGGCGCGCTGATTCACATCTACACCGACGGCAGCATCCACCTGAACCATGGCGGCACCGAAATGGGCCAGGGTTTGAACACCAAAGTCGCGCAGGTCGTGGCTGAAGTGTTTCAGGTGGACATTGACCGTATTCTGATCACCGCCACCAACACCGACAAGGTGCCGAACACCTCGCCCACCGCCGCCTCAAGCGGCACCGACCTGAACGGCAAGGCCGCGCAGAATGCCGCTGAAACCCTCAAACAGCGGCTGGTGGAGTTCGCAGCCCGGCACTATCAGGTGGCAGAAACAGAAGTCGAGTTTCGCAACGGCCATGTGCGGATCGGCGATATTTTCCTGCCCCTCGCCGAGCTGGCGCAGTTGGCATGGATGGGCCAGGTTTCGTTGTCCAGCACCGGCTATTACAAGACGCCGAAGATTTTCTATGACCGCAGCCAGGCGCGTGGCCGACCGTTCTATTACTACGCGTTTGGTGCGGCATGCGTCGAGGTCATCGTCGACACGCTGACAGGCGAGTACAAAATGTTGCGCACCGACATTCTGCACGACGTCGGCGCCTCGCTGAACCCGGCCATCGATATCGGCCAGGTCGAAGGCGGCTACATTCAAGGCGCAGGCTGGCTGACCACCGAGGAACTGGTGTGGAACGACAAGGGCAAGCTGATGACCAGCGGCCCGGCGTCCTACAAGGTCCCTGCGGTGGCGGACATGCCGCTTGATCTGCGCATCAAACTGGTGGAGAACCGCAAGAACCCGGAAGACACCGTATTCCACTCCAAGGCAGTGGGCGAGCCACCGTTCATGCTCGGCATCGCGGCCTGGTGCGCAATCAAGGACGCCGTGGCGAGTCTGGGCGACTACCGCCATCAACCAAACATCGCCGCCCCGGCGACGCCGGAAAAAGTGTTGTGGGGCTGTGAGCAGATGCGCCAGAAAAGCACTGCGCGTCGCGCATCCGGCGAAGGTGCCGAGCCGACTGTTTCCGCCCCTTCGCGGGTAAGTGAAGCTTCGCCAGGCTCGCCTTCACCTATTCAGGATGCCCCCGTGGAAGCGAGCTTGCTCGAGAAGGCGCCTGGCCTGGATCACTCTGTCCTGGAGCAGAAATGAACAACTGGATCAGCGCCCTGGCCGAGCTACAGGCCCGTGGAGAACCCGGCATTCTGGTGACCATCATCGAGGAGCTGGGCTCGACGCCACGCAACGCCGGCTCGAAGATGGTGGTCTGTGCCGAGCATATCCACGACTCCATCGGCGGCGGGCACCTGGAATACAAGGCCATGCAAATCGCCCGCGAGATGCTGGCCAGCGGCACCCGGCAGACGCGTCTGGAACGTTTCAACCTCGGCGCAAGCCTCGGTCAGTGCTGTGGCGGCGTCAATGTGCTGCTGTTCGAACCAATGGGCGAACCGGTCGCACAAATCGCCGTGTTTGGTGCCGGTCATGTTGGCCGTGCGCTGGTGCCACTGCTGGCCAGCCTGCCCTGCCGGGTGCGCTGGATCGACGCACGTGAGAACGAATTCCCCGAGCCGATGCCCGAGGGCGTGTTGAAGATCGTCAGTGAAGAGCCGGTCGACGAGGTCGCGCAGTTGCCTGTCGGCACTTACTGCATTGTCATGACCCACAACCATCAACTGGACCTTGAGCTGACTGCTGCAATCCTCAAGCGCGGCGACTTTGCTTACTTCGGGCTGATCGGCTCGAAAACCAAGCGCGTCAAGTTCGAACATCGCTTGCGGGAACGCGGTTTCGACGCCAGCCTGCTGCAACGCATGCGTTGCCCGATGGGCCTGGCGGAAGTCAAAGGCAAGCTGCCCATCGAGATCGCGGTGTCCATCGCCGCCGAAATAATCGCCACCTACAATGCAAGCTTTGGCCAGCACAGTGCCAATGCCGAACCAATCGCCAGACTGCTGCCCGCATCACGCCGCAGCCAGTCGCAATGAGTCACAACGAGAGTGCCATGAGTTCAGTTTCCCGCCGTAAAGCCTACCGCGCCGCCATCCTTCACAGCATTGCCGACCCCGCGGAGGTGGCAGTAGAGGCGTCTTATGAGTATTTTGCCGATGGCCTGTTGCAGGTCGAAAACGGCAAAATCATTTCAGTGGGCCCTGCTGCCGATTTGCTCGATAGCCTCGACAGCGATGTCGAGCTGATCGAATACCCGGACGCACTGATCACACCGGGTTTCATCGACACTCATATCCACTTGCCGCAAACCGGCATGATCGGCGCGTACGGCGAGCAACTGCTCGACTGGCTCAACACCTACACTTTCCCCTGCGAAAGCCAGTTCGCCGACCCCGAGCATTCAGCGCAAGTGGCGGACATCTTTATCAAGGAACTGCTGCGCAACGGTACGACCACAGCGCTGGTGTTCGGCAGCGTGCATAAAGAATCGGTAGAGGCGTTTTTCAATGCGGCTCAGGCACTCGATCTGCGCATGATCGCCGGCAAGGTGATGATGGACCGCAATGCGCCGGATTATCTGGTTGATACGCCAGAATCCGGGTATGCCGACAGCAAGGCGCTGATCGAACGCTGGCACGGTAAAAGGCGTTTGAGCTACGCAGTGACCCCGCGATTCGCGCCGACCAGCAGCCCGGAGCAATTGAGCCTGGCTGGGCAGTTGCTTACTGAGCATACCGGCCTGTACATGCAGACCCACATCAGCGAAAACCTTCAGGAGATCGAGTGGGTCAAGGCGCTGTTCCCCGAGCGCAAGCATTACCTGGATGTATACGATCACTTCAACCTGCTCGGCGAGCGCTCGGTGTTCGCCCATGGCGTGCACTTGTGTGACGAACAGTGCGCACGACTGGCGCAGACCGGTTCGGCGATTGCCTTCTGCCCGACCTCCAACCTGTTTCTGGGCAGCGGCCTGTTCAACCTGCCGATGGCCGAAAAGCACAAGGTGAATGTAGGCCTGGGCACCGACGTGGGCGGCGGCACCAGTTTTTCGATTCTGCAAACCCTGAACGAAGCTTACAAGGTCATGCAAATGCAGGGCGCACGGCTCAATCCGTTCAAGTCGCTCTATCTGGCGACATTGGGCGGCGCACGCGCATTGCGACTGGAAGACAAGGTCGGCAGCCTGAAACCCGGTAACGAAGCCGACTTTCTGGTGCTGGACTACAACGCCACCCCGCTGCTGTCATACCGGTTGAAACAGACTAAAGACATCGAAGAGATTCTGTTTGTGCTGATGACGATTGGTGATGACCGGACAGTGAAGCAGACTTGGTCGGGCGGGCGCTTGGTGCATGACAGAGGCTAAATCGTCCCTCATGCTCACGCAGGCTCTGCGTCGTCAAGAGGACGCGGAGCGTCGCACGATGGTCAAAGCTTCAGCACGAAGTTGAGATTATCGTTCCCACGCTCCGCGTGGGAATGCAGGTCTCGACGCTCTGCGTCGCACGATAATTGTTCATCCACACAGCCTCAACGCCCGGTCTTTTTCCGACCCATGACGTGCGAGAACACCGCATGCAAATCGTCCGAGGCACTGTCCTGGTCGAGGTTGAGCTTGCCGTCGATGTGGTCCATGTGATGCATCATCAACTCGACGGCGAGCGGCGCATCGCGCGCTTCGATAGCGTCGATCAGCTGAGTGTGTTCGTCATAGGAACAATGTGTGCGGTTGCCGGTTTCGTACTGGGCAATGATCAATGAAGTCTGCGATACCAGGCTGCGCTGGAAGCTGATCAGCGGCGCGTTTCTGGCGGCTACGGCCAGTTGCAGATGGAATTCGCCGGAGAGACGGATGCCTGCACCTCGATCACCACGGGCAAAGCTGTCGCGCTCGTCGCTGACCATCTGACGCAGTTCGGCCAGTTGCTCGGCAGTGGCGTGCGCGACTGCCAGTTCAGTGATTGCCTTCTCGACCATGCGCCGGGCAAAAAATACCTGGCGCGCCTCTTCGACGCTGGGGCTGGCGACCACCGCGCCACGATTAGGGCGCAACAGCACCACACCTTCATGCCCCAATCGCGATAGAGCGCGACGAATGATGGTGCGGCTGACACCAAAGATCTCGCCCAGCGCCTCTTCACTCAATTTGGTGCCCGGCGCCAGCCGCTGCTCCAGAATGGCATCGAAAATATGCTCGTAAACGACATCGTCCTGAGTAACGCTGCGGCTGGCGCTGGTCGTGCCGCGCGGCTGTTTCTTGAGAGGCAGGGACTGGTCGTTCATGGGCACTCGTGCGCAGATGGATTACGGCGTTGGGACTGGCGCATTGTACACAGGGCAAAACCGGAAACGCGCGCAAAAAAAGGCCCGCAGTGTGGGGCGGGCAAGAGGCACTCAGCTGCCCCGATACGTCGAGTAGCTGTACGGCGAGATTAACAGCGGTACATGAAAGTGTTCCTGACCTGCATCAATGCCAAAGCGCAGCACCACTTCATCAAGAAAGGCCGGTTCATTCAATACCACGCCTCGCGCACGGTAATAATCGCCAGCCTGAAAGTGCAGTTGATAAACCCCGGACTGATAAGTGTCTCCCTGCAACAGGGGCGCATCGCAACGTCCGTCGCTGTTGGTGACAGCGCTGACAACGTGCAGAAGCTGCTGGCCTTCGACCCGATACAATTCAATGCGGATGGCACTGCCTGGGCAACCGTGGGCAGCGTCCAGCACGTGTGTGGTCAATTTCCCCAAAACTTCACTCCTCACATCCGGCGATGGTGAAACAGTGCACCAATGAAGTGCTCTGCATGGTGCGATTGCGACCGATTAAGACACTTTCGCAAAAACCTGTACACAATAAAATCTTCAGTGGATTGCAGCTGACGCCTATGCTGCTCGCCAATCGTCGAATTACCTGAAAAGAAAGGAAGCAAAGGAAAAATATCAGATTTTTTTCGATTAGCTGACCACTCAGGCAGGTTTCTTGCTTTCTTTATTTGAACCGGCACAAATCGGTAACGAAACCTACAGGGTTACAAGCCGAAAATAAAATTGTATACAATCTGCGCGTCGCAGTGCCTTGTCTGCTATTCGCACCGCACCTGGCTTAACGCACATAACGCACAAAAGGAAGCTTGCAGTGAGCGCTGACTACCCACGCGACCTGATCGGTTACGGCAACAACCCGCCTCATCCACGCTGGCCGGGCAACGCGCGCATTGCCTTGTCATTCGTGCTGAATTACGAGGAAGGTGGCGAGCGCAATATTCTGCACGGTGACAAGGAATCAGAAGCCTTTCTGTCCGAGATGGTTGCTGCGCAGCCATTGCAGGGCCAGCGCAATATGAGCATGGAATCGCTGTATGAATATGGCAGCCGCGCAGGTGTATGGCGCATTCTCAGGCTGTTCAAGCAGTTCGATATTCCCCTGACCATCTTCGCCGTGGCCATGGCCGCGCAGCGTCATCCCGAGGTGATCCGCGCCATGGTCGCCGACGGTCACGAAATCTGCAGCCACGGTTATCGCTGGATCGACTATCAGAACATGGAAGAAGCCGACGAGCGTGAACACATGCGCCAGGCGATTCAGATCCTCACCGAGATCAGTGGCGAACGGCCGCTGGGCTGGTACACCGGGCGCACCGGGCCCAATACGCGGCGACTGGTGATGGAGGAAGGCGGTTTTCTCTATGATTGCGACACCTACGACGACGACCTGCCGTACTGGGAGCCGAACAACCCTACCGGCAAGCCGCATCTGGTCATCCCTTACACGCTGGACACCAACGACATGCGCTTCACCCAGGTGCAGGGCTTCAACAACGGCGAGCAATTCTTTCAATACCTCAAGGACGCGTTCGACGTGCTGTATGCCGAAGGCGAAGACGCACCGAAGATGCTTTCCATCGGTCTGCATTGCCGCCTGATCGGTCGCCCTGCCCGGCTGGCTGCGCTCAAGCGTTTCATTGAGTACGTCAGAGGCCATGAGCAGGTGTGGTTCACCCGACGTGTCGATATCGCCAGGCACTGGCACACTGAACATCCGTTTACCGGCAAGGCCGAGCAATGAGCACGTTTAAAACACTGACACCTTCAAGCCTGGGCCGGGAGGCGTTCATCGCGGCCTTTGCCGATATCTACGAACACTCACCGTGGGTCGCGCAGCAAGCGTTCGACCAAAGCACAGGCGCGCATCTCGATCAGGTCGAGACCCTTCACGCACGCATGAGCGAGATCCTGCTGGGTGCCACACACGAGCAACAACTGGCACTGATCAATGCCCACCCGGACCTGGCAGGCAAGGCTGCCGTCCAGGGCGAGCTGACTCAGGCCAGTACCGATGAACAGGCCGGCGCCGGTATCCACCACTGCACGCCTGAGGAGTTCCAGCGCTTTACCGAGCTGAACGAGGCTTACAAGGCCCGCTTCGGCTTTCCGTTCATCATGGCGGTCAAGGGCAGCGACAGGCACAAAATTCTGGCAGCGTTCGAACAACGCATCCACCACTCACCCGAGGCCGAGTTCGCTTGCGCCCTGGCCGAGATCAACAAGATCGCACTGTTTCGTCTACAGGCGCTTTGAGCGTCGCAGTCATAACCGTATTCAGAAGGCAGACAAAGAGCATGAAAGTTTACGCCGCACCGTTCGAGAAGTTCGTGAACCTGGCCGACGCACGTCTGGGCACCAAAATCCTTTCGGTCACCGATGACTGGTTCGCCGACGCCAACCGGCTGTTCCAGCCGACCCCGGCCGTCTGGAAAGAAGGCGTGTTCGACGACAACGGCAAGTGGATGGACGGCTGGGAGTCGCGCCGCAAGCGTTTCGAAGGGTACGACAGCGCAGTGATTCGCCTCGGTGTGGCAGGAACCATCAAGGGTGTGGACATCGACACCTCGTTTTTCACCGGCAACTTCCCGCCTTCCGCGTCGCTGGAGGCGTGCTTCCTGGCGTCGGGCGAGCCCGATGAAAACACTGCCTGGACCGAAGTGCTGCCGTCTGTGGAGCTGCAAGGCAACAGCCATCATTACCACGAGATCAGCAACGATCAGGCGTTCAGCCACCTGCGCTTCAACATCTACCCGGATGGCGGCGTAGCGCGCCTGCGCGTGTACGGCGTGCCGCATCGCGACTGGTCGAAAGTCAGCGAAGGCGAGCAGATCGATCTGGTCGCGGCACTCAACGGTGGCCGGTCGATTGCCTGCTCGGACGAGCATTACGGCAGCATGAGCAATATCCTCAACCCCGGTCGTGGCGTGAACATGGGCGACGGCTGGGAAACCGCGCGCCGTCGCACACCGGGCAACGACTGGGTCATCGTGGCGCTGGGACACAAGGGCGAAGTCGAGAAAGTCATCGTCGACACCCTGCACTTCAAGGGCAATTACCCGGACAGCTGCTCGATCCAGGGTGCTTTCGTCAAGGGCGGTACCTACAGCCAGATCGAAACCCAGAGTTTGTTCTGGCGCGAGCTGCTGCCAAGCCAGAAGCTGACCATGCACGCCGAACACGAGTTCGCCGAGCAGATCAACGCCATCGGGCCGATCACCCATATCCGCCTGAACGTATTCCCTGACGGTGGCGTGAGCCGCCTGCGAGTGCTGGGCAAGGTGTCCAGGTAACAACGTGTGAACTCTCGTTCCCACGCTCCGCATCATACACAGGCCTGATTTGGATTCTGGCCGAAGGCTGTAGGAGCGAACTTGTTCGCGAAGGCTTTGTTCCAAACGGTACATCTTCAGGGGGTGTACCGGCCCTTTCGCGAACAAGTTCGCTCCCACGCCCTTCGGGCAGAAGCAGGCGAGAACCGTATTCCAGGCGCGCCAAGTGCGATAAACCCTGAAGCCATTGAAGAAGAGCCCGCATGCGCAAACTGATAATCGAGCCACTGACCAAGGAAGCCTTTGCGCCATTCGGTGATGTGATCGAAACCGATGGCAGCGATCATTTCATGATCAATAACGGCTCGACCATGCGCTTTCATCGTCTGGCTGAAGTACAGACCGCGCAACCGGATGACAAGGCGATCATCAGCATATTCCGCGCCGAAGCGCTGCCGATGCCGTTGACCATTGGCATGCTGGAGCGTCACCCGCAGGGCAGTCAGGCCTTCATCCCACTGCTCGGCAACCCCTTTCTGATCGTGGTCGCGCCGGTTGGCGATGTGCCTGAATCAGAGCTGACCCGCGCCTTCGTGTCGAACGGCAGGCAGGGTGTCAATTACCATCGCGGCGTCTGGCACCATCCGGTGCTGACGATCGAAAAGCGGGATGACTTCCTGGTGGTTGATCGCAGTGGCGAAGGCAACAACTGCGACGAGCATTACTTTGCCGAGAGCCAGTTGCTGGTTCTCGATCCCAACCCACTGGAAGGGTAAAAACCGTGCTGGCACATATGATGGAATGGCTGAATCTGGGCGTACGCTGGATTCACATGATTGTGGGCGTGGCCTGGATCGGCGCATCGTTCTACTTTGTCTGGCTGGAGAACAACCTCAACCGCAGCAACCCGCGTGAAGGGTTGTCCGGTGATTTATGGGCGATCCACGGCGGTGGCATTTATCACCTGGAGAAGTACAAGCTCGCGCCGCCGACCATGCCGGAGAATCTGCACTGGTTCAAATGGGAAGCGTATTCAACCTGGCTGTCGGGCGTGGCCCTGTTGTGCGTGGTGTTCTACGCCAATCCGACGTTGTACCTGTTGGCGCCGGGCAGTAGCCTCAGTGGTGCCGAAGGCGTGCACATTGGCCTGGGTTCCTTGTTTGTCGGCTGGTTCATCTACAGTTTTTTGTGCGACTCGCCACTGGGCAAGCGCCCTGCACTGCTGGGCCTGATTCTGTTCCTGCTGCTGGTGGCCGCAGCGTACGGGTTCAGCAAAGTGTTCAGCGGTCGTGGTGCCTACCTGCACGTGGGCGCGATCATGGGCACCATTATGGTCGGCAACGTGTTCCGCATCATCATGCCGGCCCAGCGCGCCCTGGTGGCGGCAATTGCCGAGAACCGCACGCCTGACCCAAGCCTGCCCGCCAAGGGCCTGCTGCGCTCGCGTCACAATAACTACTTCACCCTGCCCGTGCTGTTCATCATGATCAGCAACCACTTTCCGAGCACATACGGCAGTGAGTACAACTGGCTGATTCTGGCGGGCATCGCACTGCTGGCGGTCCTGGTGCGCCACTATTTCAATACAAGACATGACAGCCATCGATTCGCCTGGACCCTGCCGGTCGCTGCGCTGGGCATGCTCTGCCTGGCGTACGTCACCGGCCCTGCGCAACCTCCCGCGAAAATCGTCTATCAACCGCTGCCCGGCACCGCAGTCGGCGGTCATCGGGCCGACGAGAAACCTCCGGAGCCGGTCACCGCGCCGGTCGAGGCCAAGCCTGCCAGTACCGGCGCGGACTTCGCCAAAGTGCATGAAGTGATTCAGCATCGTTGCACGGTGTGCCATTCGGCCACGCCTACCAGTAAGTTGTTCAGCGTTGCGCCTGCGGGAGTGATGTTCGATACGCCAGAACAGATTCAGCAGCAGGCCCCGCGCATCAAGGCGCAGGCCGTCACCTCGCCGATCATGCCGCTGGGCAACATCACCCAGATGACACAGCAGGAACGCGAACTGGTCGGTGCCTGGGTCGATCAAGGCGCACACACTAATTGAGCCCCTCGCTAACCAAGCGCCCCTGAAAAGGGGCGCACTCGCCCCACTTTCGCTCCAGACGCCCTGCGCTGGAGCACTTGAGCCAGACAACGCAAGTCAGTATTCTCCGCCGCCGCTGCAAAACCGGACAACCGCTCCTTGTACGCTGACTTTGACCGAACAGCCAACTAGCTGACTGTACGGTCAGGACTCTGTCGACCCGGAAAAATGACTTGAAACCGACACGTTGATGCCGGTTTGGGGATTACTTCAACTTTTTTCGCTGTTTGGCGCAGCTCTTGCTAACAACACAAAGCTGACCAGACAGACAAATTACTGCAACCACAGACAAGGCGTCATTTAGAGAACGCCAGTCTGAAAAAATCACGATCTACTTCAAGGGACTCACCGCATGAACCGTACGTTTTCCAGCGTGTTACTGGCCAGCAGTCTGCTGGCCGCTGCGCCAGCCATGGCCGGGGATATCTTCCAGTGGCAGAGCAATAGCCTGACCTATCTCAATGGACGAGACTTTGCCGTCAACCCGGCAAACCAGCAGACGTTCACCTTTGAACATGCTGACAGCTGGAAGTACGGCGACAACTTCTTCTTCGTCGACAAGATCTTCTACAACGGTAAGGGAGACGCAACGGCTGGCGATAACACCTATTACGGTGAGTTCTCGCCACGCTTGTCGCTGGGCAAGATATTTGGCCAGAAGTTTGAGTTCGGCCCGATCAGCGATGTGCTGATTGCGGCAACTTACGAATTTGGCGAAGGCGATAACGAGTCTTACCTGATCGGCCCGGCGTTCGATTTGAAGATCCCGGGTTTCGACTACTTCCAGCTGAACTTCTACCAGCGCCAGACCGAAGGCAACCGTCCGGGCGATGGTGTATGGCAGATTACCCCGGTGTGGTCCTACACCATCCCCATGGGCAAATCGGATGTGCTGATCGACGGTTTCATGGACTGGGTAGTGGACAACGACAAGACGTCGCGTGGTACTTACCACTCCAACCTGCACTTCAACCCGCAGATCAAATATGACCTGGGCAAGGCACTGAATTACCCTGAGCGTCAGCTGTACGTCGGTATCGAATACGATTACTGGACCAACAAATACGGCATCAAGGACAGCCGCTCGTTCGACACCGACCAGAACACCGCGAGTTTGCTGGTGAAGGTGTTCTTCTAAGCACGATCCGGTTGTGACGCTCGTTCCCGCGCTCAGCGCGGGAACGCATTTCTGAAGCCTCTGCGCCCAACCTTGAGAGGGTGTTGCTGCGCAGATCTGTGACGCGGAGCGTCACGGGATGCATGCCAACGCGGAGCATTGGCACGATATTCAACTCCTGCGCGGCGCCGGCCTCCACTCACTCCCTCGCCGCTTTCCAGACCTTGCCAATCAGCGTCACGACCAACACCAGCACCGCGCCAGCGATAACCCCGGCGACCGCATCGATCAGCGTCGGGACGACCATCGACAGCCCGCCCACCGCACCGGCTGCAGCTTCGGTCACGCCTTCGACCCAATGGTGAGCAAACGGCAGACCGTGAACCAGAATCCCGCCGCCGACCATGAACATGGCCGCAGTGCCGACAATCGACAGTACCTTCATCAATACCGGCGCAAGCCAGAGCAAAGCACCACCGGTTTTCTGCGCCGCAGAGCTTGCAGTCTTTTTCAGGTACAGGCCCAGGTCGTCAAGTTTGACGATACCTGCCACCAGTCCATAGACACCGACGGTAATAAGTACCGCGACAATAACCAGTACACCGACCTGATCCATGAAGGGTCGAGCCGACACTACGCCCAGCGCCAGCACGATGATTTCTGCCGAAAGAATGAAGTCGGTGCGAATCGCGCCTTTGATACGGTCCTTTTCGAACGCCACCATGTCCACTGAAGCATCCGTCGCCGCCTGCTTGCGCTGATCATGCTCTTCGCCGGTTTCGGGATGCAGCCATTTATGGGCGATTTTCTCGAAACCTTCGAAACACAGAAATGCGCCGCCGATCATCAACAAGGGAAGAATCGCCCAGGGCGCGAAGGCGCTGATCAACAGTGCTGCCGGAACCAGGATTGCCTTGTTGAGCAACGAGCCCTTGGCCACGGCCCAGACAACGGGCAGTTCGCGATCGGCTGAAACACCGGTGACCTGCTGGGCATTGAGCGCCAGATCATCGCCCAACACACCCGCGGTTTTCTTGGTGGCCAGTGCCACGTCATCCAGCAGGGTCGCAATATCGTCGAGCAGGGTAAGCAAGCTTCCAGCAGCCAAAATAAAAATCCTTGAGCAAGTAAAAAAAGGAAATAGCACTGATTGAATCATGCGCCAGGGTCAATCGTGTGGCAGTCAACAACTCTGACCTTTATCAGACGTGAACGTTTGACGCTGCGTAGTACAAGCAGGCCACGTCGAGCAACCGGTTAAATGGGTAATTGCGTGGTCGACACCACCTGACGCAATCCCATGAACGAGCGGATCTGTCTGACACCGGGCAAGTACAGCAGCTGTTCGGCATGCAGGCGGTTGAAACTCTGACTGTCTTTGGTGCGCAGCAGCATGAAGTAATCGAACTCGCCGATGACCACATGAAACTCCATGCAGCCGGACACCTTCTGCGCGGCTTCTTCAAATTGGGCAAATGAATCCGGGGTCGAGCGGTCGAGCACCACACCGATCAGCACCACCATGCCCGCGTCCAGAACGTCGCCATTGAGCAACGCCACCACGCCCTTGATAACGCCCGCCTCCTTCAACCGCTCGACGCGCCGCAAACAAGCAGGCGGGCTCAGCTTGACCTTCTCGGCGAGTGCCACGTTGGAAATCGAGGCGTCACGTTGCAGGGTCTTGAGAATGGCGCGGTCAATCCTGTCCAGCAGCGGCGCTACATCGCCAGCGGACTTTTTAGTGCGTTCATTTATTGCTTTCATGATGGCTTTCACAAAATAAAAGTTTGCGTTAGTGGCATGACACTAACGCTAATTTTGCAAATAGACAATTCTTTGCAACCACGATTATTCAGCTATTTCCTATGATAGGAACCACTTCAGGCACACCGTTCAAAACGTCGAACTCATTCCTTGCAGGCCTGAATCAACTTATCAACGGAGCCCCGATATGAACCTGAGCAAGTTCAAGCGCTACCCTCTGACCTTCGGCCCCTCGCCCATCACCCCTCTGAAACGCTTGAGCGAGCATCTGGGTGGCAAGGTCGAGTTGTATGCCAAGCGCGAGGATTGCAACAGCGGTCTGGCCTTTGGCGGTAACAAGACCCGCAAACTGGAATACCTGGTGCCGGAAGCCATCGACGGCGGCTACGACACACTGGTGTCGATCGGCGGCATCCAGTCCAACCAGACCCGTCAGGTGGCGGCAGTCGCGGCGCATCTGGGCATGAAGTGCGTGCTGGTTCAGGAGAACTGGGTCAACTATTCCGACGCGTTGTACGACCGGGTCGGCAATATCGAGATGTCACGCATCATGGGTGCCGATGTGCGCCTGGATTCGGCAGGCTTCGATATCGGCATTCGCCCGAGCTGGGAAAAGGCCATGGCCGACGTCGAGGAAAGCGGCGGCAAACCGTTTCCGATTCCAGCGGGGTGCTCGGAACACCCTTATGGCGGCCTGGGGTTCGTGCGTTTTGCCGATGAAGTGCGCCAGCAGGAAGAGGAACTGGGCTTCAAATTCGACTACATCGTGGTCTGCTCGGTAACCGGCAGTACTCACGCAGGCATGCTGGTGGGATTCGCTGCCGATGGCCGGGCACAGCGTGTGATCGGTATCGACGCGTCGGCCAAACCGGAAAAGACCCGCGCGCAGGTTCTGCGTATCGCTCAGAACACCGCAAAACTGGTAGAGCTGGGTCGCGAAATCACCGCCGAAGACGTGGTGCTCGACACCCGCTACGCCTACCCCGAATACGGCCTGCCGAACGATGGCACCCTTGAAGCCATTCGCCTTTGCGCGCGCCTTGAAGGCGTATTGACCGACCCGGTCTACGAAGGCAAATCCATGCACGGCATGATCGACATGGTGCGCAATGGTGAATTCCCCGAGGGCTCGAAAGTGCTCTACGCACATTTGGGCGGCGTACCAGCGTTGAATGCGTACAGCTTTTTGTTCAAGGATGGTTGAAGCGCCAGCGCTCTGACAGTCGATAGCGCTGCCAACTGCAGCGCTATCGACTAAAGCCGAAAATACTTCTGCAGCGCCTGCGCCAACAGGCTAACCGCCTCGTCGTTGTGTGACGACAGCGAGCGCAGGAAAACGATTTCGTGCTCGGGAATTTCAGGCAGGTCATCGAGAATCTGCATGGCTTCCGTGACACCGCTCCGGTCGATGAGGCTGATCGCCAGGCCCGCTTCCACACAGGCTTTGATCGCCTGATTGGACGGGCTTTCGAGAACTACCCGGCTTTTGCGGCCGTTGTCTTTGAGTGACGCCATCATGGCTTCACGGTAAGGACATTGCGCTGCGTGAATGGCCAGCGGCAACGGGTCCGCAGATCCCAGTGCGACGCTGGCCGGCCCGACCCAGACCGGCTTGGTGGATACCAGAAACTGCGTATCAGCACTTGGCTGCCCTTTGGGTTGCGCGATCACGGCTGTCTGCAACTTGCCGCGCGCAATCTGCTCGCGCAGGGTGTAGCTGGGTGCGGTTTTCAACTCCAGCACCACATTGGGCCAGGCCGCAGCGAACACCGGCAGGATGTCGCGGATGACATGAACGGCGTACTCATCCGGAACACCCAGCGTGATGCGCCCTGCCAGATGAGTCCCCTGCAGGTCAGCCAGCACCCGGTCATGGGTGGACAGCAATTCCGTCGTCGACAGCAACAAACGCTTGCCCAGCGCAGTCAGAGACACCGCCTGGTTGTCCCGATTGAGCAAACGCCCGCCCGCTACCGCCTCAAGCCGCTGGATATGCACACTGACTGCCGCGGGGCTTTTGTGAAGTAGCTCGGCAGCTGCAGAAAACTTCCCTATTCGCGCCACGGCATGAAAAGTACGTATCAGTTCGATATCGAGAATTGCGCTCATGATTCATAAAACCTGAACAACTACTGCACTTAATTTTGATTTATTAGATTACGCTGACTTCGTAACCTGTGTCCATGAATCAGCACCTATCGATTTCTCCGAGCGTAACGCGGCCTGCCTGGCATCAGGCCATTCCCCTTATCTTGCTGGAAGCAGCCCTTGTCCTGACCTGGAGCTCGGGTTTCATCGGCGCACGGTTTTCGCTTGATTACGCACCGCCACTGCTGGTGGTGTTCTGGCGTTGTGTGGTGGTCACGTTGATCCTCTTGCCTTTCGTCGCCAGGCAACTGAGATCGATACCGCCTGCCACGCTGTTGAAAAATGCGGGCATCGGTCTGCTGGCCATGGCGGGCTATGTGGCAGGCGTTACGCAGGGCATCGCGCTGGGCGTACCCGCAGGACTCGCGGCACTGTTTGCCGACTTGTTGCCGATGGGCATGGCACTGCTGGCTGCCGCCGTGCTCGGGCAGCGACTTGTCTCGCAAATCTGGGCGGGGCTGGTGGTCGGTCTGGTCGGCGTGGTGCTGGTCACGTACAGCGCGCTGGCGGTGGGAGATGCGCCATTGTGGGCCTACGGCCTGCCACTGCTTGGCATGTTGTCACTGGCTATCGCGACACTGTGGCAAAAACAATCGACCCACATGCAGCCCATGGGCTTGCTTCCCAACCTGTGGCTGCAATGTTTTATATCGAGCTTCGCGTTCGCCATCATTCAGGGAACACAGGGCAGCCTGGCCCCCATTCCCAGTACCGGGTTTGCGTTGAGCGTGATCTGGACGGTGGGGCTGGCGACGCTTGGCGGCTACGGGCTTTACTGGGTGTGTCTGCGCCGCGCATCAGCCACCCGCGTTGCCAGCGTGCTGTACCTCAGCCCACCGGTGACAATGCTCTGGGCCTGGGTGATGTTCAACGAGCCGCTGTCCTGGCAGATGGCGTCAGGCATGGCGGTGTCGGGCGTCGGTGTGTGGATGGTCGTACGGGCGGAAGCGCGGCAGGTCGCCTCGTGACCGAGTCACAAGGCGCCTGGTACAGGGAAGTTAAATCTTGAAACGTGCCACCATGCTCTGCAAGTCGCTGCCCAGGCGGGCCAGTTCTACAGTCGATGCGGCGCTTTGCTCGGTTGCCGAAGCCGATTGATCAGCAATGTCGCGCACGCTGAGCACGCTACGGTTGATTTCGTCGGTCGCGGCGCTCTGCTGCTCGGCCGCGGCAGAAATCTGCTGGCTCATCTGCTCGATCGTACCGATGGACTGATTGATCTCAACCAGTGCCTGTTCGGCCTGACGAGCCAGCACTACCGTGCCTTCGGTGCGTTGCAGGCTGGCATCCATCAGACCCGATGCGGCACCTGTACCTTTTTGCAAGGCCTGGATGAGCGCTTCGATTTCCGTGGTGGAATTCTGGGTACGCTGAGCCAGCGAACGTACTTCGTCAGCCACCACCGCAAAACCGCGGCCCTGCTCACCCGCACGTGCAGCCTCGATGGCCGCGTTGAGCGCCAGCAGGTTGGTTTGTTCGGCAACGGCCTTGATCACGTCAATCACGCTACCGATCTTGCCACTGTCTTCGGTGAGGCGCTGCATGGCTTCGCCCAGCTGCTTCACTTCACCGGCCAATTGGCCGATTTCGCGAGTGGCGTGCCGCACCACACTGCTACCGTGAGCGGCACGCTCGCTGGCCTGCTTGGCCGCCAGCGAAGCGTCTTCGGTGTTGCGTGCTACTTCCTGCACGGTCGACGCCATTTCGTTCATGGCGGTGGCAACCTGGTCGACTTCGTTTTTTTGCAACGTGACGCCGGCACTGGTCTGTTCGCTGACAGCAGACAACTGTTCGGCCGCAGTGGCGATCTGCGTCACACCGTTGCCGATGCCGCCGATCAGGCCGCGCAGAGAAACCGTCATGTGCTGCATGGTGTTCTGCAACAGGCCCAGTTCGTCCTGGCGGGTGGTGCTGCTGTCATGGGTCAGATCGCCGTCGGCAATCCGGCGCGCCGCAATTACGGTGCTATTCAACGGCACGGTAATCTGACGCGTGATCAGGAACGCAGCAAAGATGCCGACCAGCAGCACTACCAGCGCCACACTCAGCAATTGCACCACAGCGGTTTGTTGTTCCTTCTTGGCACTGATGACCTGCAACGCCGCCAGATCATCGGCACGGGCAGCGGTCGCTATGGATTGCTGTTGCAGATCGGTACGGACTTGCTCGGTCTGCTGCAGCATGTCCGAAATCGACGTCATCAGCACCTTGTACTGTTTCAACGCGACCAGCGCGGCATCCACTGCAGTATTTGCCTCGACAGGCAACTGGCTGCGAGCGGCGTCCACTTGCGCGATCAGGGCGTCGGCGGCCTTATAGGTGGCCTGACGGTTGTCGGCATTCGGAACACTCAGGTAGCGGCGAAACACCAGACGGAAATTGGTCATGCCGTTACGCAGGTCGCCAGCGATCTTGACCTGCCTGATGCCGGTTTCATTCGGCGAACGCAAGGTGTCGTCAATGGTCTTGTTCAGCAGATTTTCAAAGGTCGCGCTGACGTCATCGGAAACCTTGATGATCGGTTTCAACGCCTCGTCGACTTTCTGATTGATGCCGACCAATTGGTTGAACGTCTGCTTCAGACCGCCCACCTGTTCCTTGATCTCGCGCAGCTTGGCCAGGTTGCTCGATATCACGAACACCTGCAGGCCCTGATCGACACTGCGGTCCAAGGTATCCAGCGCGCTGGCGTAGTTCTGCACACCCGCAGCGGTAGGGCCGGTCGCATAGGCTTGCGCAGCAATCCGGGCATTCAGAACGTAAGCCTTGATCTCGGCGACCTTGCTGCTTTTGCCCATGCGCTCGATCAGCAGGTTGGTGCTGGAGTAACCGATGGCGGTAACGGTCAGTACGCCCAGCAAAATAGCGGCAAAGCCCAGCCCTAATTTTTTGCTGACTTTCAAGTTGTCCAACCATTTTGCGCTCATTACGTGTGTGCCTTTGATTTTTCGGGATGCACGTGAATCGGCGCTGAAAGATTTAACTTTATAGTTAACGTTATCGGAATCACGCACGCGCCAATCGAAGGCACCCTGAAGCCCAAGAATTACGTGGCCGGAGCGCGATGATGAATATTTATTTAAATCGCCTGAGCAGAATTTTTCCGATGATTGGCACCGCGCGAAACCGGAAGATCACGCAATGAAACTGCCTTGATCTTCGCCTGTACGGAGCCATCGGAGATTGGCAACAGCGTCAGACGTTGCGGTCGGTGAAATGAACATCCAGCCGGATGTTTTCCGGCTCGTTGATCGCTGCCAGGTACTCGTCTAAGGTGATTTCTCCGACGCAGGCCCGTGCGCCCGGTTGTGGGCGATAGCCACCGGCCATTTTGCCGCTCAGCGCGACGGCAGCACTGCCGGGGATCTCCGGGCCCTTGTCGTTCAGTGCAGTCAATTGCGCACGCATGTGCAGCGGCTGGCCGGTGAGGTCGACGCCATCGACATCGATGTACATCGCGCTCTTTCGATCACCCCAGTGTTCAAAGCGCGCGCCCCAACGGTACAGCCGCTCGGCCCACGACGCAGGATCGCGCAGCAGCCCACAGCGAATCGCCAGCGCCAGCAGCCAGGTCGCGATGCCGCCGGCCTTGAGCGCGGAGCCGGCCTTGAAGCTCAGATGCCGCGCGGCATAACGTGTCGCGAATACATCCAGGTCCGGGACGTCGACATTGGCCACCAGCCGTGTGCCCATGCCGGGCATCCGGCGCAGGGTCAGGTCCATCCAGCCATGGACTTCGTGGACCTTGCCGTTGCGCAGTTGCCTGATCGGCCGCCCGGCATTGGCCAGTACGCCACGCACGGTCGACAGACCGGGCATTTTCGCTGCCGAGGAGATGCCATGCGCTATCGAATCGATGCGCAGGAAACGCTGGCGATGCTGATCGATGATGGCCGCCGAAAGCGTCGGCACCGAGCTGCATCCGCTCAGCACGCAGACGCCCGCCTCACGCGCCAGGGCATCCAGAGTAGCGATACCGGAGACGAAGGTCCGGCAATCCGACAGGTCGCAATAATTCACACCCGCCGCGATGCAATGCCGGGCCACGGCATACGACTGCCCCTGAAAAGGCCCCGCCGTATGGATAACCAGATCAATGCCCAGCGCGCGAAGTTGGCTGCCAGCGCCGTCCTGCATGATATCCACGCACCAGCTCTCGCAATATTTGCCACCCTGTGTTTGCAGCTCAGCGACTTTTTCCGCCAGCTTGCGGCTGTCACGGCCGGAAATGACCAGTTCAATGTCCGGCATCATCACCAGATGATTGCAGATAAGGCTGCCGAAGTTACCATAGCCACCAATGACCAATACGCGAAGTGCCATTTACTCGTCCCTGAAATGCTGAAGGGTATGACCATGCCTTGCTGCTCAGCGATTGCCGCGAGCGATGGCGATGAAATGCGCGTGCATTATTGATCATTGGCCGAATGCCGAGTACAAAACCCTGTGCCTTTTTGATCGTGCAAGGAGCAACGGATGCTGAAACTACACACCGAACGGCTTTATCTGCGGACCCTGTTCGCCAGTGACTGGCCGTTGTTTCTGAGGCTGCACTCCGAGCCTCAGACGATGCAGTACGTCTTCGGGGAAATCGAAGAAGCACAAGTTCGCAAAGGCTTTGATCATCGCCTCCCGGTGTGGACGCCAGAGTCCGATCACTGGCTGTGCCTGGTGGTCGTCGACAAGCAGAGCGGCGTGGAGCTGGGGGTTAGCGGCTTTCGCATCATGTCGCCAGGGCATGCCGAAGTGGGCTGTCTGTTGCTGCCGGAACATCAAGGCAAAGGCTTCGGCACCGAATCCCGCCGGGCAATCATCGACTACGCTGCCGCCATCGGCCTCGATTCACTGGAATCGACCGTGACCGATGGCAACATTGCCTCCTGCAAGGTGCTGGAGAAATGCGGTTTCTCTTTCGAACGCCGCGTCCCGCAGGCCTATCAAATCGGCGATCAGTGGTTCGACGACCTGATATACCACCTGCCACTGCGCTGATGAAGCAGCTGACCGGCGTTCGCCGGTCAATCGCAAACGCCTTCAGGCCTGGGGCCGCCCTCCGAGAATCGTCACTCGCTCGCCATAGCGCGAGTGCGGGAAGTAATCCCACACCGCGTGATGCTGGGTGCAGCGGTTATCCCAGAACACCAGCGTGTTGGGCTCCCAGCGCACGCGGCAACTGAGACAGGGTTCACGGGCGATCAGGTCGAACAGCATGTTCAGCAGCTTGCGGCTCTCTCCTGCGGACAGTTGCACGATATGCGAGGTGAAACCGGAATTGACGAACAGGCTGCGGCGTCCGGTTTCAGGGTGGCGAACCACCACAGGGTGCTCGCTTTTGGGAAGGTTGGCAGGCGGCTGATAGCCCTTCCACGGAATCTCGCCATCGTGAATGGCCGTCAGTTCGCCAAGAAACGCCTGCATCGCAGGCGAGAGCATTTCTATGGCCAGGTGCATGTTGGCAAACAGCGTGTCGCCACCGGTTCCAATGGCGGGCGTCTCTTTTACATACAGCATCGAGCCCATCGACGGTTCCAGGTCGGCGGTGCCGTCGGTGTGCCACAGCTCGCCAGCAGCGAAGCGTGACTGGGCGTTGGCGCGCACCACGACCAGCTCCGGGTCATCGCCATCAATGCTTTCTACCGGCAAGGCACGTAACGGTCCAAACAGCCGGCCAAAGGCTTTGTGCTGTTCGACCGTCAGGTGCTGATCACGAAACACCAGCACGTGGTTTTCCAGAAAGGCACGACGGATTTCCGTCAGTTGCTCCTCACCCGGAGGCTGCGACAGGTCGACCCCGCTGACCTCTGCACCGATTATGGGTGTCAGGCGGTTGACCGTGATGCTGTGATACGGCGCGCGAGGCGCCCCCGCGATGCCTTCGATGGCCTTGAGTGCCATTTGATCCATGATCCCTCACCCTTGAATGGTTGGCATGGCCGATCACCATGTCCGTAACTGGTTTACCGGGACATCAGCCCCGTCTGAAAAGCGTGCCGGTAACGCGTTCAGCCCTCCCCCGCTGGCAGGTCTGCGTTGATCATCTCGGCAATCAATTGCGCCCACGGCGCTGCGACAATGCTGTAATGATCAGTATCCAGAGGCTGCCAGCTCAGCAGGTGCGGCAACAGGTCCTGCCAGGCACGCTGCAGGTCTGCCATTTGCCAGGCGCTGCCCATGCCATATGGATTGGGACGCGTAGCAATGAACAGTCGTGCCTTGGTATCAGGCAGTTGCGCGGGCCGATGATCAGCCATGCTCGCCATGTTGTTCTGGCAGCAGACAATCAGGCTTTGCAGGTAACGTGACGCGTCTTCGCTGGCCGTGCTGGCGGCAGTGTTGAGGGCCCGTCGTGCAGAAAACTCGCGCTGGAAGACCTGCTGAATATGTTCTTCGTCGATCCGCGCCAGCTCGGTGCCAGCGTCCGGCGCAGGCGGATCGATCAGGTACAGCAACGGCTGCTCGCAACCGTCCGCCAGCAGGTTGCACATCGCCTGCGCCACCCACGCGCCGAACGACCAGCCGGCCAGCCGCCATGCTGTGCCGTCGGGGTGATGGGCCTGCAACGCGTCGAGATATAGCTGCGCCCGTTCGGCCAGGCTGATATTCGGCAACTCGGCCAGGCGCAAGGCCGGGTCGGCAATTACCCACACACCCAGATCAGGGTGCAGCGCCGAGGCCAGCTCGCGATACGCCTGAACATCGCCGCCCACCGGATGGATCAGGTACAGGCGCTCGCGGTCAGCCCCCGCATGCCATTGGTCAATCCTCACCGCATCGGCCCATTGGTCTTCGACTGCAGCCGCACCGCCCTGCGCTGACTGCACCAGCGCCAGTACCTCGCGCAGGCTGACCTTGTGGCTGAACTGTGACAACTGGAATACCACACCCGTCGCGGCCTGCAATTCGTCGATCAGGTCCAGCAAGGTCAGGGAATCAGCGCCCAGCTCGTACAGCGAGTCATCCGGATCCAGAGCGCTTACGCCAAGCCATTTGCACAGGCAGCCATGCAGACGCTCTGGCAGACCGGTTTCTGCCGCAACGGCTGGCGCAATATCGACCAGCGTCGCCCCACCGCTATGACGAGCCGGGTAAAACTGGCGTGCGGTGTTCAGATCGGTCGTCGAAATCAACAATTGCGGTAGTTGTGCAGTCATGGCGGCGTCGAATACCCGGCAGCCCTCTTGCGCCGACATGCCGACCGCCAGGTGCCGCTGATGCGCTTCATCGCCGACGCCGCTGGCAGTGGCCATACCGGTTTCGCTCCAGATGTCCCAGTTGATACCCAGCCGCACGCAGGCATTTTCGGCATTCGGGCGGTAATGGGCGAAGCCGTCGAGCACCGCGCTGGCGGCGGCATAATCCAGATGTCCAGCGCCGCCAAACAGCGCCGACATCGATGAGCAGTACAGCACAAACCCAGGCGTCATCTGTTCGATCAACGCTTCGACCGCCAGCATGCCGCGGGTCTTGCTCGCCATCGCTTCAGACAACAGGTGAGCATCGCGCTGACGGATCAGGCTGCCCGCTCCGGTCCCGGCAGCATGGATTACCCCATCAAAGCGTCCATAACGCTCGCGCAGTTGCTCAAGCACCTTGGGCCAGCGTGCCAAATCGGCGATATCCGCCTGAACGCTATCGATACGCGCGGCATAATCGCGCAGCTCCTGCGGACACTCCCCACGGCGTGACAACAGCACCACCCGCCGCTGGCTTGATTGCAGAAAGTGTTCGCACAACGTACGGCCGATACCGCCTGCACCGCCGAGCACCAGAAACGTGCCATTTACCGGCAGCAGATTCGAAACGACCGTTGGCAGCGCGAGCGAGCTGGGCTGCAACTGTGGCTGCCACAGGTAACCGTCACGAATGGCCATGCGCCGTGGCAGCGACGTCGGCTCGGCGAGCAGCGTCGCCAGTTGCCGAGCCTGCGTGCCCCATTGCGCAGTGGGCAGATCCAGCCAGTGACAGCGTATCGGGTACTCCTGCGGGACCACTTCGGTAATACCTGCCAGCGCCGCCAGTTCCGGACGCATGACCTGACCATTTACCGGGCACGCCTGCCAGGACAGCAGCCAGAGTCGCAAAGCGGTCTTCTGTGCGCGTTGCCCCCAGGCCTGCAAAAACGCGCTGACCGTGTCCAGACACGCCCATTGCGCGGCGGCAAGGCTTTGCTCGTTGACCACCCCGGCAACCGAGAGTGGCAAGGCATGCAGCCAGTCGAGTTCGGTCGCCGCCTGCCCACTCTGATCAAGTTCGGCGATCAATCGGCTAAACGCCAGCGGGTCCAGTGGATCGAGCTCATAACGGTTCGGGCCAAGCTGCTGATAGCCATTACCGGCCTGCACCTCGATGACGTGCCGATAAACGCCCTGCAGGCTGCCAAGCAGTGCGGCATCAATGCGCTCGTGACTGCACACCACCAGCCTGTCGCGACGCTCGCCAATCGGTTGTGTGCCCAGACGACGCACCCGCTGCCACTGACGCTGATAAAACCAGTCCGCCATCGGCTGGCGCTCAGCGGTTTGCGGCGGCTGCGGCTCGACAGCGGCGGATGGCTTGAAGCGGAAGGTCTGCAAGTCGAACGCCGAGGGCGGCAAGTTCCACGGTGGCGGTGCCGAACGCGTCGCCACCTCGATACTGGCTCCCGCGTACCAGGCTTCCAGCAACGCCTGCGGCGAGTGTTCACTGGCCTTCAGACGCACGTCCGAGACCGTCACCCGTTTGATCGAAGAAGGTTGCAAGCGCAGCGTGTGACCCGGCTGGCAGATCACCGCAAAGCGCCAGGGCAACGCGCGCCGTCCGTTTTGCAGGTAACGCAGCAGTGCGGTCTGTTGTTCGGGAAAGGTATTGAGCCACGCATCGATTGCCGCGACGTCCCGCTCCAGCGCTGTACGGCTGTGCGCCGACAGCAGCAGGCACGGCGGGCATTCCTCGGCGCTGTCTGCCTGCGATGGCGGCGCGCCGACAATCACATGCGCGTTGGTGCCGCCGATACCGAAACTGCTCACCCCGGCCAGCCGCCGACGGCCTTCGGGCCATGGCCGTGAGGTGGTGGGTATGTAGATCGGTGAGTGCTGCAGGTCGATTTGCGGGTTGATCCGGGCAAAGCCCAGATTGGGCGGGATCACACCATGAAATACCGCAAGCGTCGCACGAATCAGCCCGACTACACCCGCCGCCGCGCCCAGATGGCCGACCTGGCTTTTCACTGAAGCCAGAGCGCAACTGGCAGCGGGCGTTGCACCGAACGCCTTGCTCAGTGCCGCCACTTCAATAGGGTCGCCCAGCAGCGTGCCTGTGCCGTGGGCCTCGATGTAGCCCATGTCAGCCCCTGTGACACCCGCCTTGCGCAGGGCCTCGCTGATCACCGCGCTCTGCCCCGCCACCGAAGGCGCGGTGTAGCTCATCTTGGCCCGGCCATCGTTGTTCAGCGCAGAGGCCTCGACCAGCGCATAGATTCGGTCGCCATCGGACTGGGCGCGGGCCATCGGTTTGAGCACCACCACCCCATAGCCGCTGGCCCCGATGGTCCCGCTGGCATCGTCACTGAAAGGACGGCACAGCCCGTCACGAGAGAAAATGTGTTGCGGGCGATAACGGTAGCCATTCGTCAGAGTCGGGTCGACGAGCACCCCGGCGGCCAGCATTACATCACTGTCGCCCTGGCGCAGCATCGCCGCCGCAAGGTGCACGGCAATCAGCGAACTGCCGCACGCTGCCTGAACACTCAGCGCCGGGCCGCCGAGGTCCAGGTGGTACGCCGCCTTGGTGGCCAGAAAGTCCTTGTCGTGGTGCAACGCCATCTGAAAGCCGTCCGGCAGATCACCCTCGGCGGTTTCACGCAGCATCTGCTGGAAATACGTGGTTTCGCCGCAACTGGCGATCAGGCCAATGCGTGGGCCGTCGGCTGTGGGCGTGATTGCAGCATGTTGCAGCGCCTGCACACAGCCCATCAACAGGTGCCGCTGTTGCGGGTCCATCAGCCGTGCTTCCTGAAGGCTGATGCCGAAGTATTCCGGGTCGAAATCCAGCATTCTCGCCAATTGACTACGCGCGCCGACCAATCCATCGGCGGCGTCGAACAGCTCGATGCCCAACTGGTTTCCCTGGACCATTGCCCAGAACTCGGCAAGGTTGCCCGCCCCCGCCACATTCACCGACATGCCGATGATTGCCATCGGCTGTTCGTCAGCTTCGGGCCCTTGCGTACGCGCCACCGAGACCGATGGGGAGGCCGAAAGGTGCTGCGCCAGACGGCGCACGGTGACATGTTCGAACAGCGCTGCCATCGCCACTGGTTGTGCCAGTTGTTCGTTGAAACGGGCATGCAGGCGCATCAGCCCGAGGCTGGTGGCACCGGCCTCGAAGAAGGTCTGATCAAGCTCGATATCACGGCCGATGACCGCCACGAACAACTCGCTCAGTTGCTGTTCAAGCGCGCTCAGCGGCACTTGCGCAAGTGCACTGCGACGCCGTGGCAGTGCCTCGCCCACTGAACCCAACGCCTTTCGGTCGATCTTGCCGCTGGGCGTACGCGGCCAGGCATCGACACAGCGGTATTCGTCGATACGCACATGCGCAGGCAAGTGCAGCGTGACCTGGCGATCCAACTGCTGCACGTCAGGCGGCGTGCCTTTGACCTGCAACCAGGCCACCAGACGCGGCGGCTCGCCGTGCATGGCCACCACCGCATTGCTTACCTGAGCGTCCTGCATCAGTGCGGCTTCGATCTGCCCAAGCTCAAGACGCTGGCCACTGACCTTGACCTGTTGGTCGTCACGGCCAAGGTAGTGCAGGCAGGCATCGGCATCAGCCCGGGCGAGGTCGCCGGTGCGATAGAACAGCATGTTGCCCTCGGGCTGCGGCAACTCGACAAACCGCGCGGCATTCAGCGCCGGGTCGGCCAGGTAGCAGCGCGAAATCATCGGCCCCGCGACCAGCAGATACCCCCGGCTGCCACCTGGCACTGGCTGGTCGTGTTCGTCCACCAGCAGCAGCCGCGCGTTGTTCACCGCCAGCCCGATAGGCGCTCGCAGTGGCCAGTCCTGAACCGCCGCTGGCAAACGCCAGGCGCTGACCACGTGGGTTTCGGTCGGCCCGTAATGATTGAACAGACGCGCCTGCGGCATGCCACCAAACCAGCTGCGCAGTGCATCGGTGCAGAGCAGTTGCTCGCCGGCCGTGATCACCTCACGCAACGCCTGCGGGTAAACGCCCTGGCTGACTGCCGTCTGCGCCAAGTGCTGCAAGGCCACGCACGGCAGGAACAACCGCTCGATGCGCGCTTGCTGCAGATAACTCAACAATGCCTGGGCATCCTGCCGCCAGCGTGGGTTGATCAGGTGGTAGCAGCCACCGCCGCAAAGCGTGCTGAAAATCTCCTGAAACGACACATCGAACGACAGCATGGAAAATTGCAGGGTCACCGACCTGGCTGGCAACTGACCTTGGTTACGCTGCCAGTGCAACAGGTTGCAGAGGGTTCGGTCCGGTACCTGAACGCCTTTCGGCGTACCCGTCGAGCCGGACGTGAACAGCGTGTACAACGGTCGCTCGCCCGCGTGACGGCGACGTTCGAATGACCGTGGCGCAGCGCTCAGGTCGACCCGATGACGGGCCACCCGACCAGCGCTCAGTTCATCCAGTGCCGCCTCGGTGGCTGTGCTGTACAGCAGGCAACACGGTTGTGCCTGCTGCATGACCTGACGCTGCACCGCCAGCGGATAGCCAGGGTCCAGCGGCACGGCCGTGAGGTTGAGTCTGGCCAGCGCCAGCAAGGCCACGATGTGCTCGACCGACGCTTCGAGGTACAGCACCACTTGCTGCGGTGCGTCATACCCTTCCGGTAATGGGCATTGCTCGACCAGGGTCGCCGCCAGCGTGTCGGCCAGCGCATCCAGTTCGGCATAGCTGATACGCTGCTGATCCGCGACCAGTGCCAGGGCATCCGGTGTGCAATTGACCTGATGTTCGAACCAGTCGGCCAGGGTGCCGAATGGCGCCGCATCGCTGCCACCCTGACTGGCGGGCGGCAGGCTGAAGCGGTAAGGCGTGAGCAGATCGTCAAGGATGGCCGCGGGTTTTTCCAGGAGCAGATCAAGGCCCTGTTGAAACACCTGGTTGACGGCGGTCATTTGCGCGGCGTCGAAATAGCTGCACTGGTATTCCCACCAGCATTCCAGCTGTGAACCGGCATCGACCACTGACAAAGTCAGCGGGCATTTGGCCTGCACGGTCTCGGTGAGTTCGAACGTCGCTCGCAAGCTGGTACGAGCGAGTCTGGCGTAGTCGGTGTTTTCCAGCACGAACATGAAATCGAACAACGCACTGCTCGACGACAGCCGCAGGTCTTCGACCAGATCAGCCAGGGCGACGTCCTGCAAGGCCAGCACCTCGCGCACTGTGCCAGTCTGGCGGTGCATCTGCTGGTCGAGCGTCATGCTGTTGTCGAACGCCGTCGGGATCAGCACGGTGTTGGCAAACATGCCGATTGCGTCTTCGAACTCGGTCAATGGACGGTTGGAGACCGGGCTGGCGATTCGCGGCCGTTCGCAGCCGGTCAGCGCGTACACGCTCCAAGCATAAACGCTGAACAACACTTCATAGCGGGTGACGCGTTGCTGGCTGCAAAACCGATCCAGTGCGGCGCTGCGCATGGCACCCAGCGGCTGGCGGTACAGCCGTGCCTGCGGGCCTGGTTCGCGAACCGCCACCAGCGGTGGAGAACATGCTGGCTGCTGGCGATGCAACCCGGCCAAGGCACGGCGCTGGTCGCGATAGCGCGGGTCGACACGCCATTGCCGCTGCCAGAGCGCAAATTCCAGCGTGCCCAGCCCAGGCAAAGGCTCGGCACTCGCCCGCCCGTGCAGCGCATCGTCGTACAGTTGCACCAGATCATCGAACAACAGGTTCATCGACCAGCCATCAATGACAATGTGGTGCAGGTTCATCAGCAAGCGACAGCTGCCATCGGCAAACGGCAATAGCCAGGCCTGGCACAGGGCTGATGTCGCCAGATCGAAGGGTGTATCGAATACCAACGTCGCGAAGCTGCGCCAGGTCTGTTCGCTGAACGCCCCCACAGCAAAGGTGCGGCACAGCACGTCACGCTCGCAAACCTCCTGATACAGCCCGTCGGCCGCGGACACGAAGGCCGTACGTAACCCGCTGTGTCGGGCCAGCAGGCGTTGCACGGCTTCGGCCAACGCAGGCAACTGAATGCCTGCCGCAAGGTGCAGAATGAGCGGCACGTTATAGGCCGTGGCTTGCGGCGTGCGTTGCTGCATCAGCCACAGGCGGCTTTGCTCGGCAGTGGCTGGCGCACGCCCGACCCTGTTGACGGGTGGCGCGGGTGGATAGGCAGACGCAGCGCCCTGTTCATCGCTCAGGCGTTCGGCCAGTGCTGCGAACGATTCGCCCAGCACCGCGCCCAGCATAATTTCGCGTCGCCAGTGCGTGCGGATTGCAGAGCGCAGGCGCATGGCCTTGAGAGAGTCGCCACCACTGCCCAGCCAGTCATCCTGGCTGTTGAGGTCGGGCTGTGCCAACAGCCTGCGGGCCTGGGTCAACAGCCAGTCCAGTGCGGGCGAGTGCTGATCGTCAGGCAGTGAGCAGGCTTGCGGTCGCCAGGGTTTCAAGGGCTGCTCCAGCAGCGCACGCTGATCGACCTTGCCATTGGCAGTCAGCGGCAGACGCTCAAGCAGAAACAGCTGATGCGGGCGCATCCATACCGCCAGGTGTTCACGCAGGTGCTGGTCCAACTCGCGATAGTCCAGGCCTTCGCGTGGCACGATGAACGCCAGCAACTGATGGTCTTCGGCCGTTTGCCTGCGGGTACAGACATGCGCCTGCGCTACCCGCGGATGGTCCAGAATGCGTTGTTCGACCTCGCCCGGCTCGATACGAAAACCGCGCACCTTCACCTGTCGGTCGATGCGGCCCAGGTACTCGATCAGCCCCTCGGCATTGACCCGTACCTGATCGCCGGTGCGGTAATAAAGAGTGTCTGCAGCGTCGAGCGCGGGCAGGCGCACGAAACTGTGTTCGGTCTCTGCCGGACGGTGGCGGTAACCCCGTGCCACCCCGCTGCCACTCAGGTAAAGCTCGCCCGCCTCGCCGACAGCAACCGGTCGCTGTTCCGGGCTCAGCACACGCACGCCTGTGTCAGGCAATGGCCGGCCAATTGGTACCGTATCACCGGTAAAGTCTCGGGCAATGGGATGGCACAGCGCAAAGGTGGTGCATTCAGTGGGACCGTAGGCGTTGAAAATCCGGCAACGGCTGTCGGGATTGGCCTGATACCAGGCACGCACCGCAGCGGCGCTGACTTGCTCGCCGCCGATCAGTACCTGGCGCAGGCTGGCAAAACAGCCAGGGTCATCCGCACTCAGCGTGTTGAACAGCGAAACGGTCATGAACAGGTTATCGACCTGTTGTGTTTCCAGCACTGTGGCCAGCAGCCGTGCGTCCTGCAGGTCTGCGTCGGCAATGATGACGCAGCAACCGCCATTGAGCAGCGGTGCCCACAGTTCGAAGTTACAGGCGTCAAACGCCGGATTGGACAGGCAGCCAAAACGGTCGCCTGCACGAATCTCGATGTAACTGTCGGCCCGGGCCAGACGCAACAGGCCGCGCTCGCCCACTTCCACTGCCTTGGGTGTGCCGGTAGTGCCCGAGGTGTAGAACAGAAAACTCAGCTCGGCGAAGTCATCCGGCACAGGTTGTGGCGGCTGATCAGGGTAATCCAGCAGCGCCTCGACGCTGATGTGCCAGCCACGCAGCGTCGAAACGGCATCAGAATCTTCGCTCAGGGTGACCAGCCCGACACACCCCCCATCGTCCAGCATCAGTTCCCGACGCCGTAGCGGGCTGGCCCGATCCAGCGGCACCACGACGCCCCCCACTTTCAAGGCGGCCATGATCGTCGCCACCCACTGCCAGCCACGCGGCATGCACAGGGCAAGCGGATCACCGCGGCCTGTGCCTTGTGCCAGCAACCCCTTGGCGATGCGCTCACTGGCGCTGGCCAGTTGCGCGTAGGTCAGCCGTACGTGCTGATCGATCACCGCCAGTGCCTCGGGATCGCGTCGCACCTGCTCGGCAAAGCGCGACAGCAGAGTTGCGGGTTGCCGGGCCATACCCTCCTTGTGGCTGCTCATCATTGCGCCTCCTGCGTGTCGAAACGTTGCAATTCCTGCCTGAGCGTCTGCGAGACCCGATGCACCTCGGCACTTTCCAGCATGTCCCAGTGCCCGCCGTGCACCAGCCTGGCTCGATAACCGTTGCCCGCGCGGCGACGCCAGAAGCTGCGCAACTCGTGCAACTGCGCGCGGCTGAAACCTTCACGGGCCTGAATCAGCACGACGCGCCCGGCGTGCGGCTCGCATTCGTAAGCGGCCATGGCCAGGCGGTTGTGGTTGTAGAGGTGGAAATAACGCTCGACCTGCGCGTCTTCGATACCGGGGTACATGCCGTTGAAGCGCACCAGCTTGTCGCGAAATTCAGCCATGTCGACGGTGCCGATCTGTTGCCGAAAGCCTGGGTCATCCGAGCCCTGGGTATCGAGCAGCACCACCGTGACCTGACGATTGCCAGCAGCCGTCAGGCGCCGGGCCATTTCGTAGGCCACCAGACCGCCGAACGACAGCCCGGTGAGTATCAGCGGTTGTGACGTCAATGGCGCGATGCGCCGCAGATAGGCGTCGGCCATCGCTTCGACGCTCGGCTCGGTGCTCTCTCCAGGGTTCAGCCCCGGCGATTGCACGCCGTACACACCGATAGCGTCCGGCAGTTCCTTGGCCAGCGACAGGTAGCAAAACGCCGTGCCGCCCGCCGGGTGAATGCACACCACGTTACGTTGCCCGGCACCACGGCGGAATTCGATCAGGTTGCCCTGTGCCGAAGTCAGGCTGGCCCCGGTACGCAGCCAGCCGCCCAGCGCCTCGATGGTCGGATGGCCGATGATCACACGCACCAGCACTTCGACTGCGAAGGCCCGGCCGATCTCGTAGGCCATCTTGATCGCCGCAATCGATGTCCCGCCAACGTTGAAGAAGTTGTCGCGAATGCCAATCTGCGGCACCAGCAGCAGATCTTTCCAGATCTGATACAGCGTCAGCTCGATATGGTCTCTGGGGCTGCCGAGGTTGACCTGCCGTTCGGCCAGGTCCTGATCGGCCAGTGTCGCGAGAGCCACACGGTCGACCTTGCCATTGACCGTCAACGGCAAGGCGTCCAGCCACAGATAAGCGCTGGGCATGACGGCGCTGGACAGGGTCGTCGCCAAGTGAGCCCGCAGCGCGGACTCGTTCACTGCGCCGTCGGCGACACAGCACGCCACCAGACGCTGGTTCTGCGCGGTATCGCCAACGATCAGTGCCACACTGCTACGGATGCCGGGAAACAAGTCGAGCCGCGCTTCGATTTCACTCAACTCCAGGCGGATGCCGCGCAGCTTGACCTGAAAGTCGTTGCGGCCGAGAAACTCCAGCTGACCGTCCGGACGATAACGCGCCAGATCGCCGCTGCGGTACAACCGGTCACCGGCAACGAACGGGTTATCGATAAACCGTTCGGCAGTGAGCTCGTCCAGCCCCAGATAACCCCGTGCAACGCCGACCCCACCAATGTGCAACTGACCGGTGACCCCGACCGGCACCGGCGCATCACGCTCGTCGAGCACGTAAAAACGGGTGTTGGCGATAGGTCGGCCGATGGGCAGTTGGCGCGGCGGAACCTCTGCGCCAGGCTGCAGCGTCCAGACACTGCTGATCACTGTGGTTTCGGTCGGGCCATAGACATTGTGCAAGCGGGCATGCGGCAGACGCTTCTGAAACAGTCTGGCCACTGCGGGCGACAGCTCCCCGCCGCCACTGAACACATCCTTCAGGGTGTGACAGGCGCTGACCTCTTCGACCTCCAGAAACAGTTGCAGCATGGCCGGGACAAATACCATCGCGGTGACGCTTTGTTCACGCACCACCTGAGCCAGATAACCGGGTTCGAAATGCCCGCCGGGACGGGCGATGACCAGTCGGCCGCCCGTCAGCAGCGGCCAGAAGAGCTCCCAGGCGGAAGCGTCGAAACCGAATGGAATCTTGTGCAGCATGCTTCCGGATTCGCCACAGAACTGCTGACACCAGAGCAGCAGGTTGCTCAGCCCCTGGTGCGTGACCATCGCCCCTTTGGGCAGGCCGGTAGTGCCCGAGGTGTAAAGCACGTACGCCAGATGGTCGGCGTTGACCCTGACACGCTGCGGGTCTGGATTGTCTGGCGAGCATTGAGCCCAGAGCACGGCATCAGCCTGCACATCGAGGATCGGCACCTCGCAGTCTGCACCTTGCAGGGCCTCGCGGAGAATCTTGCGCGTCGGCCCGAGAGCAAGCAACACCACCGGGCAAGTGTCGTCGAGAATATGACGCAAGCGTCCTGATGGATAGTCCGGGTCCAGCGGCACATAGGCGCCACCGGCCTTGAGCACAGCCAATAAAGCCACCGGCAGTTCCAGCGAGCGCTCGATACAGACGGCTACACGCACATCCGGGCCGACGCCAAGGGTGAGCAAGTGCTGCGCCAGTCGGTTGGCCTGGCTGTTGAGCTGGCTGTAACTCAGTGACCGACCTTCGAAAATGACAGCGCACTCATCATCGCGACGCGCTACCTGAGCTTCGATCAGGCGATGCACGCAATCGACAGGCTGCGTCAGCGCTGCCGGGCTGTTCCAGTCGTGCAGAATCTGTTCACGTTCGGCGTCAGTGATCAGCGTCAGTGCGCCAACCGGCTGTTTCGGGTCCAGCGCAACCTGCTCCAGCAGGTGTCGATAATGTCCACTCAGGCGCTCGATGCTGGCCTGATCAAACAGATCAGTGTTGTATTCCACCAACAGGTTCAGCGCACCGTCGCGCTCGACCCATTCGAAGGCCAGGTCGAACTTGGCCGTGGCACTGCCGGTGCCATATGGCGTCATGCTCAGCCCCGGCATCTGCACAGCGGTACCCGGGGTGTTCTGTAGCACCATCATCACCTGAAACAACGGCGAATAACCGGTATCACGCTGTGGGTTGACGGCCTCGACCACCCTGTCGAAAGGCACATCCTGATGGGCGTGGACATCCAGCAGCGTGGCACGTACCTCGCGCAACAGTTCAGCAAAGGTCTGCTGCGCATCGAGACGCTGGCGAATCACCTGGGTGTTGACGAAATGGCCGATCAGAGACTCGATTTCAGGACGGCTGCGGTTGGCAAACGGCGTACCGATGCACAGGTCCCGCTGACCGCTGTGGCGCCACAGCAGCACGGAAAGCGCGCCGATCAACACGTTGAACAGCGTGCCCTGGGTTTGTCTGGCCAGTGCATTAAGACCGCGCAAGGTGCTGCCATCGACTGTCGAGCTGAAGGTCGCCCCAGCGTAACGCTGCACGGTCGGGCGTGGTCGGTCGGCAGGCATGTCGAGCAGCGGCGGCGCGTCGGCCAGCGTGCGCTGCCAGAAAGCCAGTTGCCCCGCCAGCGCCTCGCCGCTCAGACGCTGTTGCTGCCAGCAGGCGTAGTCGGCGTACTGCACCGCCAGCGGTGCCAGACTGGACGCCTGACCGCGCAGAAAATCGCCATACAAGGTGCTCACTTCGTGAAGGATCACCCCCATCGACCAGCCATCGGCGATGATGTGGTGCACGCTGTACAGCCACAGATACTCGTCATCGGCCAGACGCCGCAGCGAAGCCCGCAACAGCGGGCCGCTGGCCAGGTCGAATGGCGCTTTGGCCTCCCGATCGACAGCCATTCCGACCTGCACTTCACGCGCCTCTGGCGACAGGTCACGCAGGTCGACCTTCGGCATCGCCAGCGCCATCACCGGGTGCACGATCTGCCGTGGCTCGCCGTCCACACTGGCAAACGTGGTGCGCAGCATTTCGTGGCGCATGATCAATTCGTTCAGCGCCTTTTCCAGCACCGGCACATCCAGCGTGCCCTTCAGCAAGATCGCAGTGGGAACGTTATAGAACGCATTGCCCGGTTCCATCTGGTCGAGAAACCACAGCTGGCGTTGCGAAAAGGACAGCGGCAGCGCCGTTAGCCCGACAGCACGACGGGGGATCGCCGCCGGGTCGGTGCCGCTCAGCAAAGCGATCAGCTCTGCCTTGTGTTGCTTGAGTGCCTGCAACATCTCGTCATTGAGAAACCCGCGCGGAGCCTTGCAACGCAGTTTTTCGCCGTCCACTTCAAGCACCACGGCATGACGACCGAACAACTCCAGCAATTGATAGGCATTCATATCTCGATCTCCTCCATGTCGCTGGCGTCGTCCGTTTGATCCGCAGCAGAAGCGAACGCCTCGATCTGCGTGCGGCGATGTTCATCAGCAGTGCGCAGGCCGCCCACCATCGAGTAGATCAACTGATGATTCGGTCCCAGTTCGAACAACGCCGACAATTGCTGCTCTTCGAACGAGCCCATGCCGCACAGGCCAAGGCCCTGCTCGACCGCAGTCATGGTCAGCAATTGCGCCATGCCTCCGGCTTCGATATGACAGAAGTCGCGACTGCGCTCGCCATACAGCGGCCGGATTGCGGCCATGTCGGCGATGAAGAACAGCGAGAACGCAGCGTTTTCGAACACCGGACGATTGACGAAGTAGTCGTAGGTGTCCGGGTCCAGCACATCACTGTCGAGCCTCAGCAGGCGGTGCTGAACCGGGTCGTAGTAATAGGCACCCGCTGCGACACCGGTTACCCGCTGCGGCTTGACGTACAGGTAGCTCTGGATCGGGTACAGACCGCCTGCGGACGGAAACTGGTATTTGACCTCTCCATCCAGTTGCCCCTGCGCCAGGCTGGCCAGCAACCCTGCAAAGGCTGCGGTCGGGATCGGCTGGGTAGCGAACTGGCGTACCGAGCGGTAATCGCTGAAGCGCCGCGCCAACGCCGGGTCATCCGGGCGCGCAAGGTCCAGCGCCGGAACCTGCGCGTTGAAGGATCGACGCCCGCGCTGGTCGGCCTTGAAGCGCGCCCGCTGCTGCGGATCTTCAATCACCTGCTCGGGCGCAGCTGCCCGTTGCCGGACGCTGTCGACCACGCTGCCATCGGCCAGAGTCTGGCGGTACATGCCGAGCAGATTGAGCAGGGTCGGCTGCGCCAGCAATTGCGCAACGTTGGGGCGGAACTGCAGCTCGCCAGACAGCGCATTGCTGATCCTGACAATGTCGATCGACGTTGCGCCCAGGTTCAGCAGATTGGCGTCGGCAGCAATCGAAGGACGCTTGAGCACGCCCTGCACAATCGTCACCAGTTGTTGCTCCTGTGGCCCTTCGACTTCAAGCGCGGGACCTGACGCCTGAGCCTGCGTTGGTTCCGGCAGGCGTTTCTTGTCGACCTTGCCGTTGGCCGACAGCGGCCATTCCTGCACGAAGGTAAACGAGCTCGGCACCATGTAGGCGGGCAACTTGTCTGCCAGGTACTGGGCAAAATCACTGGCCTGCAACGAGGGATCGGCCTTGAGTACGTAGCCCGCAAGACGCTTCTCGCCCAGCGCTTCGCCCAGCACCCGCACCACAGCGCTTTGCACGCCGGGATGGCGATTGAGCGCAGCTTCGATCTCGCCCAGCTCGATACGATGCCCCTGAACCTTGACCTGAGTGTCTTCCCGACCGAGAAACTCGATATTGCCATCGGGCAACCAACGGCCCAGATCGCCAGTGCGATACAGACGCTCGCCGGTCAGCGGGTGAGCGAAGAAGCTCCCGGCACTCAGGGTTTCATCGCGCCAATAGCCCTTGGCCAGACCGATACCGCCGATATACAACTGACCGGCCACCCACGTCGGGCGAACCTGCAACGCATCATCCAGCACATAGAAGCGCTGGTGATCCATTGCCTTGCCGTAGGGAATGCTGCGCCAGTTGGGATCGACCTGTTGCAACGGATACAGGATCGACCAGATGGACGCCTCGGTCGCCCCGCCCAGGCTGATCAGCTGCAAGGTCGGCTGCAACGCCCAGGCGCGTTCGGGCAGCGTCAGGGGAATCCAGTCGCCCGACAGCATCGCCACCCGCAGGCTCGACGGCAATGCACTGCGCTCGCCTTCGGCATACTCCAGCAACATGCCGAACAAGGCTGGCACCGAGTTCCACAGGCTGACCTGATGCCGCTCGATGAGCCCCAGCCAGTGCGCCGGGTCGAGGGCCTGCTGCGGTTCGAGCAGCACCACCGCCGCGCCAGCGGCCAGCGTGCCGAAGAAGTCATAGACCGACAGGTCGAAACTCAGCGACGAAACCGCCAGCACCCGGTCCGCAGCGCCGACGGCAAAGCGCCGGTTGATGTCGAGCAACGTGTTGACCGCGCCGCGATGATCGATGACCACGCCCTTGGGCATGCCGGTCGAGCCCGAGGTGTAGATCACATAGGCGAGGTCGTCTGGCGTGAGGTCTACAGCGTGCAATTCAGGCTGATCGGAAATGGCATCGCCGGAAATGACCGGGTCGGTCACGCTGATGACCTTGACCTGCTCGGGCCATTCGATGCGTTGCAACAGTGCAGGCTGAGTCAGGGCCAGACTCGCTTCGGCACGCTGCAAAATGTGCTCCAGACGCTCTGTCGGCAACGCCGGGTCGAGCGGCAGGTAGGCACCGCCTGCGTACTGGATCGCCAGGGTTGCGACGACCTGTTCCCAGCCACGTTCCATGACCACAGCGACCAGCCTGTTGGGCACCACGCCCATACGCTGAAGCCGCGCCGCCAGATGCCGCGCTTTGGCTCGCAGCTGTCGATAACTCAACTGGCGCTGCGTGCCGATCACCGCCAGCGCGTCCGGGGCAGCAAGCGCCTGACGGTCGAACAATTCGTGCATCAGCGCCGAGTCGACAGGACTGGCATCGGGCACAGGCAAGCGTGCCAGCGATATCAGCTGCGCGGTGTTGGCGCTCCAGGCATCCGGCGCCAGCAGACGGTCCAGCAGCGCGTTGTAGGCGACGAACATCTGCTCGATCATGCCCACCGGAAACAATTCGTCGATGCTGTCCCAGTTGAACAGCAGGCGCCCTTCCAGCTCCAGCAACGTGTGGTCCAGCCACACCTGCGGGGTCTGGGTGATGCTGTGCATGTGCTCGGCGTTCAGGGCGTCGGCCAGATTGAATTCGGCCAGTTCCGGTGCGGCCTCCGACAGGGTGCTGTTGAAGACAACCGGCATGGCGGTCTGCTGCACACCACGGGCCTGGGACAGCTCGCGCAGTACCCGGACCCCGCTGACCACTGAATGGTCGATGTCTTGCCACAACCTGGCCTGCACGGCACGCGCCTTGTCAGTGAAGCTGGCTGCCGCTTCAAGGCTGACTTCGAGCAAGATCAGCGAGGTGAAGTCGCCGATGATGTCATCGACATCCGCGTGCAAGGGCATGCGATTGAACAGCGGCAGACTCAAAGTGAAGCGCGGCTGTCGACTCCACAGCGCCAGCACTTCACTGAACGCGGTCAGCAGCATCACCGACGGCGTCACGGCAAATTGTCGGGCCAGCTCCTTGAGTCGCGACCACTGCTGCACCGACAGTTCGCGATCGCGGCGGGTAAAGTGCGGCTGGCTGATGCTTTCCGGCTGACACACCAGCGGCAGGTCCGGTGCGGGCGCCAGCGTAGCGACCTTCTCGCGCCAGTAGCCCAGCGCCTGTTCGTAGCGGCGGTCACTGCGCAAGCGCTGTTCGGCCAGCACGTAGTCGCGAAAGGTCAAGCCCGGCTCAGGCAGTTGCAACTGCGGGTCGGCATAAAATGCCATCAGTTCGCGCGCCAGAATCTGCGTACTCGCCGCGTCGACGATCAGGGCATCAAGGCTGATGTGCAGATGGCTGATGCCGTCATCGAGCAACGACAGACTGAACTCGAACAATGGCCAGCGACTGGCGTCCAGCACCTGATGGGACTGACGTTCGCGGGTCTCTTGCAGGGCCTGCTGCGCAGCGGCGACGGGCAAGCCGCGCAGATCACTGCGTGGCATCCGATACGTCGGTACGCTCTCCAGAACCTGCTGCGTGCCGTCGCTGCGAAACACCACGCGCAGCATGTCATGCCGCTGGATCATGCGGTTCAGCGCCTGCTCGAAACGTGGCACGTCGAGGCCGGGAATGCGCAGCTCTTCGTAGCCGTGGGCACTGACACCGCCGAGGCTGACCGAAGACTCGCGGCCAAACCAGTACGCTTGCTGGATATCGGTCAATGGAAAGGGTGCGTAACGTGCGCCGCGGTCAGCTTCAATCGGGGTAAACGGCGTTTCAACCGAATGACCTTCGCCACGCCCGAGCCGTACCTGCTCTGCCAGATCCACCAGCACCGGCGTCTTGAACAGACTGCTCAGGGACAACTGCGCGGCCATGCGCTGGTTGATCATGTAGACCATCCGCGTGGCCAGCAGCGAATGCCCGCCCAAGTCGAAAAAGTTATCGTGGAGGCCGACCTGCTCGCATTTGAGCACCTCGGCCCAGATCTGCGCCATCTGCCGCTCGGTCTCATCACGCGGGGCCACGTAAGTGCTTGCGTTCTGGCGCTCTGGCGCAGGCAGGGCTGGACGGTCAAGCTTGCCGTTGCGGGTCAGTGGCAGTTGCGCCAGAGAAACCCAGGCGGTCGGGACCATGTGTTCCGGCAGGTGGCGCTGCAGCCCGGCGCGCAGGGTTTCAGTACTTGCCAGGCCCACCACGTAAGCCACCAGACGCTGGTCGCCCGGCACGTCTTCGCGCAGCAGCACGACCGCTTCCTGCACGCCCGGCTGCTGTTGCAAAAGGCTGTCGATCTCGCCAAGTTCAACGCGAAAGCCGCGCAGCTTGACCTGCTGGTCGATCCGCCCCAGATACTGCACGTTGCCGTCGGCGTGAAACCGCGCCAGGTCACCGCTGCGGTACATGCGCGCGCCAGGCTGCGGATCGAACGGGTCCGGCAGGAAGCGTTCGGCGCTCAACGCCGAACGATTCAGGTAGCCACGGGCCAGACAGGTACCCGCGATGTACAACTCCCCGGCCACGCCGACCGGCACCGGGTTCAAGTCGCCGTCCAGCACGTACAGACGCGCATTGGCGATGGGCCGGCCAATCGGTGGCGCGTCCGGCCACTGTCCGGCTTCGTCACAGTTCAGGCTGAACTGGCTGACCACATGGGTTTCGGTCGGGCCGTACTGATTATGCAACTGCGCGCCGCCAAGGCCGCAAACAAAGGCACGCAGTTCGTCATTGATCAGCAACGCCTCGCCGGCCGTGACGATTTCACAGCCATACGCCGGACGCGCGGCATCGGCCTCGCTGAGACCGGCCAGTTGCTGGAGCACGGCAAAGGGCAGAAACGCCCGTTGTACGCCTTCGGCCACCAGCGTCGGGCGCAGTGAAGCGAGGTCCTTGCGAGCAGTTTCGCTCATCAGCACCAGGCTGCCGCCCTGACACAAGGTGCTGCAGATTTTCTGAAAGGACACGTCGAAGTTCAACGAGGCGAATTGCAACACCCGTTGCGAAACAGGTGCCTGTTCCAGTTGCCAGGCGATCAGATTGTCCAGCGCGGCACGGCTGTGCGCTACGCCCTTGGGCCGCCCGGTCGAGCCGGAGGTGTAGAGCACATAAGCCAGATTGCCGGGGCTGACGGGCACGTGTGGATTGCAATCCGAACACTGCGCCCACTGCTGCGCATCCACGTCCAGGCAGCAGATCGACAGCGTGTCGCGCAGCTGCGGCAGGTCTGCGCGCAGGGAGGCCTGAGTCAGCAGCAGGGTCGGTGCGGCGTCACCGAACATGAACGCCAGCCGCTCGGCCGGGTACGCGGGATCGAACGGCACGTAAGCGGCACCGGCCTTGAGAATGGCCAGCAAACCGATAACCATCTGCGGCGAGCGCTCCAGACACAAACCCACACGTTGCTCGGGCTTTACACCCTGCTGGATCAGGTAATGTGCCAGCCGGTTGGCAGACTGATTCAGCTCGGCATAGGTCAACGCTTGCTCATCGGCAAGCAACGCCACGGCATTGGGCACGCGCTGCACGATAGCCTCGAAGCGCGTTACACAATCGGGCTGCCGCGAGGTGTCGCGTTCAGTGCGGTTCCAGTCATGCACAATCTGGCGATGTTGCTCGGTGTTCAGCAAGGCGACCGTCGCAAGGGGCTGTTCGCTGTCCTCGACCATCTGCGTCAGGATGCGGCGCAAGTACTCGCCCATCTGCACCACGGTCTCGGGCTCATAAAGGCCCGAAGCATATTCCAGACCGCCGACTATTTGCCCGTCACGCTCGCTGAGCGCCAGTTGCAGGTCGAATTTGGCCACTGGCTGACTGCTTTGCAGCACGCTGACGTCAAGTCCGGACAACGTCAGGTCCGAATCCTGATGCTGTTCCCAGGCGAACAGCGCCTGAAAGACCGGGCTGTAAGCCAGACTGCGCGGCGGGTTGAGCACTTCCACCACCTGATCGAACGGCAGGTCCTGATGTTCCTGGGCCGCAAGCGCGACGTGAAGCGCCTGTTGCAGCCAGCTCGCCACTGTCGGGTTGGCGGAGCGGGTCATGCGCAAGGCCAGGGTGTTGACGAAGAAACCGATCAAGCCCTCCAGCTCTTGCTGGCTGCGGTTCGCCGAAGGCACACCGATAACCACATCGTCCTGCCCCGACAGGCGCATCAACAACAGCGACCAGGCGGCCAGCAGGTTCATGAACAGCGTGGTGCCTTGTTGCGTTGCCAATGCGCGCAGGCGTGCGCTCAGCGCACGGTCAAACACCAGCGGCACGAAGCCGCCACGGTAATTCTGGACCGCTGGACGTTTGTGATCGGTAGGCAACTCCAACAGTATCGGCGCACCGCTCAACGTTTCACGCCAGTAACGTCGCTGCGCTTCCAGCACTTCGCCAGACAACCACTGGCGTTGCCAGACTGCGTAATCCACGTACTGGATCGACAGGGGCGGCAATGGGTCGGCGTGTTTGTGGAGGGCTGCTTCGTACAACACCCCCAGCTCACGCGTCAGCACGCCCATCGACCAGCCATCCGAAATGATGTGGTGCTGGGTCAGCAGGAGCACGTGATCGTCTTCGGCCAGCTTCACCAGGCTGACGCGCATCAGCGGCCCGACCGCCAGGTCGAACGGCCTGCTGCCCTCCTCGCCCATCAGCTCAGGCAGACGCGCCTGGGCATCAGGCTCGCCATGCAGGTCGATGATCGGCAATGCAGCAATCGTCCCCGTCGCAGCAACCCGCTGCCGCCCCTCACCCTCGACGGCGATGAACGTGGTACGCAACGCCTCATGGCGGGCCACCAGCCGGTTGAAACTGCTTTGCAGTGCAGCCACCTGCAACGGTCCGCGCAGGCGCAGATTCAACGGCATGTGATAGGCCGCGTTGCCACCCTCCATCTGCGCCAGAAACCACAGCCGCTGTTGAGCAGACGACAACGCGTGTGCGCCGCAACGCTCTATGACTGTGATGGGCGGACGAGCGCTGCCTGAAGCGCTGCTCAGTTGCTCAGCAAACTGCCGCAGCACGGGGGCGGCAAACAGCGCAGCCGGCGACACGTCCAGACGCAATGTCTGCCGAACCTTGGCCAGCACGCGCATCACCAGCAGCGAGTGGCCGCCAAGCGCAAAAAAGTGATCCTGACGACCGACCCGCTCCACGCCCAGCACCTCGGCCCAGATAGTCGCGAGTGTCGTTTCCAGCGGGCCCTGAGCCGCCTCGAACGCGTGTTGATCGAACGCATCGGCACCCGGTTCCGGCAATGCACTACGGTCCAGCTTGCCGTTGGCGGTCAGCGGCAGCGCGTCCATGCGCACGAACGCTGCGGGGATCATGTAGTCCGGCAGGCTGAGTTGCAGGTGCTGGCGAAGGCTTTTCGGCGTCAGCCCTGCATCAGCCTGTTCGCGAAAGTAGGCGACCAGCCTGGGCACACCGACGCTGTCCTCACGCAGCACCACCAGGTTGTCACGCACGCCGGTAACTTCGGCCAGACGCGCCTCGATTTCACCCAGCTCCAGACGCAGACCACGCAGCTTGGCCTGCGAGTCATTACGCCCGAGAAATTCCAGGTTGCCGTCTGCGCGATAACGCGCCAGGTCGCCGGTGCGGTACAAGCGCTCACCGGCCACGAACGGGCTGTCGACAAAGCGTTCAAGGGTCAATTGCGGCAAGTTCAGATAACCGCGTGCGACACCTGCGCCGCCGATATACAGCTCCCCCGTAACACCTGGAGCAACCTGTTCGCCAAACGCATCGAGCAGGTAAATCCGCGTATTGGCCAACGCCCGCCCGATGGGCAGCACCGCATCAACGTGGCTGTTGCTATCGAACTCAAAACAGGTGCTGTCGATGCTTGCTTCAGTGACCCCGTAGGCCTGAACAATCTGCACGCGCTCGCCACACAGCCTGCGCAGTTGCCGCGCGCTATGGGCAGTCCAGATGTCCGATCCGCAGACCACCGTGCTCATGAACGACAGATTGCGCCCCGTCTCCTGCGCCCAGACCAGCAACGGGTTGAGCACCGCAGGCACGAAGTCCGCAAAATCGATGCGCGCCTCGCTCAACAAGCGATACAGCGCGGGCGGGTCCATCAGCGTGTCGCGCGGGCACAGAACAAGCGTGCCGCCAAAGCCCAGTGCGCGAATCAGATCGGCGCTGAACACATCGAAGGAAAACCCGGCCATTTGCAGGTGATTGAGGGGGTTGTGCAGTGCGTATAGCCGCTCCCATGCAGCGCTTACCGCCATCAGCCCGCGATGCTCGACCATGACGCCCTTGGGTGTGCCGGTCGAGCCCGAGGTGTAGATCACATAAGCCAGATGACGCGACGTGAGCCCGACCGCATGCGGGTCCGGATTGTCTACCGGCTGCGCTGCCCACAGCCGGGTATCGGCCAGATCAAGCAGCGGCGCTAATGCCGCACCACCCTCAAGCGCTGCCAACAACGCCGGACGCGCAGCTGCATGGCTCAGTAGCACGCGCGGTGCACTGTCCGCCAGCATGTGTGCCAGACGCGCTTTTGGGTAAGCGGGGTCGAGCGGTACATAAGCGCCGCCCGCCTTGAGTATCGCAAGCACGCCGACCAGCATGTCCAGCGAGCGCTCCAGGCACACACCGACGCGCACATCCGGTCCGACGCCGAGGCTGCGCAGGTAATGGGCCAGACGGTTGGCCTGGGTATTGAGCGTCGCGTAGTCAAGCGCGCCCTGTTCGAAGCGCGCGGCTATGGCGTCGGGATTGCGCCGCACCTGAGCCTCGAACAGGCCGTGTACACACCGGTTTTCGGCAAAGGGTTGCTCTGTATCGGGATGAGCGAAGCCCGTCCCGCGCGAGGAAGATTTGTCGACCATCAGGAACCACCGTCCGTGAGCAGATTATTTTTATGAACGGACAGAGGCACAGAGCGTCCCGCCCGTCAGGCACGGCATAGGAAATGCCGGATGTACCTTGAGACTCAGGGAGAAGGTGCGGCGCGTGCTCTTGCGCTCACGTCATGACCAGACATGGAAGCGCTTGGGGGGATCGCAGAGAAATGACGGGCGAACGCGGCAAGGCGCGACTCGCATACAGAAAGGGGGGTGGCTGGCTCGTTGACGAGACTGATCGCTCTGCCCTTGGAACTGACGTTTGCATACCGCGTGACCAATTGAAACCTCATCTTCCGTTTGAGGGTCAACGACGGGGAACGGCCTGCGCCGGGTGTCAGCGCCAAGGTGGACCCGATCGGCTGCGACTGCGGGGTTGTAGACCCATGGCAATCATTGACGCTGGGTTTTTGGCCCTGAGCGCCCGGGATAATAACCATGATTTTTGGCAGTGAGGCAAACAAAAAGTTACAAACCCCCAAAGTGTCCGTCAAACGGCACTGCTGCGCGAACCAGACATCTGTTTAAAACTCAGCGTGCGGTTAAGACTTTTCCCGCCTCCGGGTGCAATACTCAACGCTTGAGTCAGACGAATCCTGCTTTTATGACCCTTACTTACCGACGACTGACACCGACCGATGCAGTGGCTTATCGCGCGTTGATGCTTGAGGCATATGATCGCCACCCGGACGCCTTTACCTCAGATGTGAAAGAGCGTGAAACGCTGCCTGGCGAATGGTGGGAAAACAGGCTGGATAACAGCAATGCGTCGACCGAAGCAGTGTTTGCCGCCGTCGAAGACAACAAACTGCTGGGCGTAGCCGGGTTGTCCGTTGAAACCCGAAATAAGGCCCGGCACAAGTCAACCTTGTTCGGGATGTACGTGCCTCAGGCTCACAGAAACAGAGGCATTGGTTACCAATTGATGTGCAGCGTGCTCGAGCATGCCAGATCCCGTCCTGAGCTTCTGGTCGTACAGCTCACCGTCACGCAGGGTAATGCCGCAGCACAGGGGCTTTATGAGCGCGTGGGCTTTGTGACCTTTGGCGTTGAACCGCTTGCAGTTGCCGTAGGCAGCCGGTTCGTCTCCAAGGTGCATATGTGGAAGGATTTACGGGAGTAAGTTATCCCCTAGCCATTATCTGCGCTCAGCATCCGAGCGCCTCGGCTGCGTCGGTCAGAGAGTCGACAATAACGTCCCAGTCCTGTTCGGCAGTAAGGTCAGACGTCTGGCCTGGCCCGTGCTCGGACGGGCGTCGGACAAATACCGTCTTGAAGCCATTCGCACGGGCTGCCGCCAGGTCGGAGTTATGCGCAGCCACCATCGCGACTGCTTGCGGGGCCAGGCCCACGGCGTCTGCCGATTTCAGGTAGGTCTGCGGCATTGGTTTGTAAGAGCCCGCGATTTGCGCGCCGACAATCACGTCCCACGGCAAGCCAGCGAACTTTGCCAGGTTGAGCATGCCGGCAATATGCCCGTTGGAAAGCGTGCCAATCGAGAACCTGCGCTTGAGCCGCGTGAGGCCGGCGACGGAATCGGGCCATGGATCAAGCCGTTCCCACGCCTTGTTGAGCTCAATCAGTTCGGTATCCGGAATGCTGCCGAAGTCTACCTCGTGCCGTGCCAGCACGGTTTCCAGACTCTCCCGGTTGAGCACGTCAAGTGTCACGAAAGGACGCTCACCCGAGCGAACGCGCTGCATGGAAGGCTGGTAGAGCCCGCGCCATTGATCGGCAAAATCGAGGGGGTCGACGTTCACGCCATGACGCAGCAGAAAGGGCGCCGCGGCGCGTGCCACACCACCTCGCCAATCCACAACGGTGCCGAATACGTCGAACCCGAGAAAACCCACCTGTGCAAATCTGGCCATATTATCGCTCCGGTAATGTGTATCGTCGCTTATAGTTCTACACAAGCAGTCGCTCAGAGGACAGTCGTTTCCGGGCAGACATTGCCCTCGTTGAAGAGGTAATGAGTGATATCGAAACCGGTCGGCGACTGGCCAATCAACGATGGATGGAGAATTCATGAACTACGTGAAGCTTGGAAACACAGGGCTGGATATTTCCAGACTGTGCCTTGGGTGCATGACCTTCGGCGAACCTGATGCCGGAACGCATCCCTGGACACTGGGCGAAAAAGCAAGCAGACCGATCATCAAGCACGCCGTCGAGCAAGGCATCAACTTTTTTGACACCGCCAACAGCTACTCGGCAGGCACCTCGGAAACCATCGTCGGAAAGTTGCTGAAAGAGTTCACGCGCCGCGACGAAACCGTGATCGCCACCAAGGTGTTCTTCCCGGCAAACATGTGGGAAGGCTCGACAAGGCCCAACGAGAAAGGGCTCTCGCGCAAAGCCATCATGTCCAGTATCGATGCGAGCCTGACGCGGCTCGGCACTGATTATGTCGACCTGTACCAGATTCACCGCTGGGACTATGACACGCCCATCGAGGAAACCATGGAAGCCCTGCACGATGTGGTCAAGGCAGGCAAAGCCCGATACATCGGCGCCTCGTCCATGTATGCGTGGCAGTTCGCCAAGGCCCAGCAGGTCGCGGTCGCGCACGGGTGGAGCAAGTTTGTGTCCATGCAGAATTATCTGAATCTGGTGTATCGCGAAGAAGAACGCGAGATGATCCCGCTGTGTATCGATCAGGGTGTCGGCCTGATGCCCTGGAGCCCGATGGCGCGTGGCAGGCTGACCCGGCCCCATGGGCAGCAGACCGAGCGGACCAGGACCGACATTTCCGGTCAATCGTTTTACCAGGCGACGGAAAAGGAAGACGGTCGGGTGATCGACGTTGTGGAACAGGTCGCAGCAGAACGGGGTGTGCCGATGGCGCAGGTCGCACTGGCCTGGGTATTGGCCAAACGAGGGGTTTCAGCGCCGATTGTCGGCGCGTCCAAAGCGTCCCAACTGGACGATGCCATCGCCGCACTGGAGCTGGTGCTCAGCGACGAAGAGATCCAACGCCTTGAGGCACCTTATGTACCGCATCTGGTGACCGGATTCGTCTGATCCGCACAGCAGAAACCCGACGCCGGCGAACGTTACAGCGTCGCCGGTAACCTGATGGACCGCAGTCATCCGATAGAACGGTGACCAGCAACGCTTATCTTATGAACACAACATCACAACCCTCGTAACCGTCACACACTTCTGAAATAACACCTGTCTATCTCGCCGCATGCAAATATCTATTGGGCGACCGACCCGCTGCACGGTATTGTCTTGCCATTCGCAATGAATGGCCGTTTGCCAGTGCTTGATTCGACTTTACCCACTTCCCCAGTTCGAGTTCCTTCCATGAAAAATCCGGTTTCTCTGGCTACCCGCATCGGCTTGGGGTTTGCCGCGGTCGTTTCACTGCTCATATTGATCACCGCTGTCGGCATTCAGCGGGTTGGCTTCATCGACAGCACCCTGGAAGACGTTGGAGACAATGCCGCAAAGGTGCAACGCTATGCGATCAACTTTCGTGGCAGCGTGCATAACCGGGCGATCGCCCTGCGCGATGCGGTGCTGGTCAACAATGATCAGGACCTCGCGCTCCATCTGGCAGAGATGACCCGGCTGGAAAAGGACTACATCGATTCGGCTGCACCGATGGATCAACTGTTCTCCAGGCCGACCGTAAGTGCCGAAGAGCGGCAACTGCTGCGTGGCATCAAGGAAATCGAACAGCAGACGCTGGGCTCTACCAAAAGCGTCATTGCCTTGCGCCGTACCGGTGACATCGCCGGTGCCCAGGCCCTTTTGCTGAGCCAGACATCGGGGGACTACAGCGAATGGCTGAAGCGCATCAACGCGCTCATCGACCATGAGGAAGCCTCGATCAGGGTTCAGCTGGATAATGTGCAGGCGACCGCCAGCCAGTTCCGTGGCCTGATGCTGCTGGCAACGGCTTTCGCCGTGCTGCTGAGTATCGTGCTGTCGGTTTTCATCATTCGCTTTGTGAAAAAGACGCTTGGCGCGGAGCCTGTAGAGGTTGCGCAGGCCATTCGAAGATTGGCGGCCGACGATCTGCAGCAAACCATCACCACCGCGCATCCCGACAGCGTCATGGGCGTACTGAAAACCGCGTTGACTCGTCTCTCGGAAACCATCACAGAGGTGAGGACGGCTGCCCAAGAGGTCAGCCAATCATCCACCGTGCTGTCGGCGGCGTCATCTGCCAACAATACCCAGATCATGGTGCAGACCCGTGAAGCCGAACAGGTGGCGACCGCCATCAGCCAGATGGCCGCCACGGTCAATGAAGTCTCGGGCTATGCAGCACAGGCAGCGGACGCTGCACGTTTGGCAGACAGCGAAGTGGCGACCGGTAACCGACTCGTCGAAGGCACTACCACTGCCATCGAGCAACTGGCAGCCACGCTGACTGAAACAACAAATACTGTGGAGCAGGTGTCCAGGCACAGCGAGCAGATCGAAACGGTGATCGAGGTGATCAACTCGATTGCTTCGCAAACCAATCTGCTGGCGCTTAATGCGGCCATTGAAGCAGCCCGTGCGGGTGAGCACGGCAGAGGCTTTGCGGTCGTCGCCGATGAAGTTCGTTCCCTGGCGAATCGTACCCAGCAGTCGACCCAGGAAATTCAAAACATGATCAGCACGCTGCAAGGCGGTACTGAAACCGCGGCGCAGAACATGCGCGACAGCTGCGAACTGGTCAATCGCGCCGTTGACCAGACACGCAACGCACAAAGTGCTCTGTCCAGAATCAATCAGGAAGTGGGCGCGATCAATCACATGAATGCGCAAATCGCCAGCGCTGCGGTTCAGCAAAGCTCGGTGGCAGAAGACGTTGCCATGAACATCAACAGTATTCACGACTCGACACTCAAGTCCGCCAATGGATCGCAGCAGGTGGCAAGCGCCAGCGAAGAGCTGGCACAGCTTGCAGATCGCCTTACCCGCAAGGTCGCGTTTTTCAAAGCAGGCTGACGGTGTGAGCAGGTATTCGGCGATGGATGCTGCATCGGATGCTGCATCGCCGGATACCTCATTAGCGGCAAATCAGTCTGTGCAAATGACCGACCTGGAGCTACGTATCGCCAGCGCAACGGTGAACATGGACAGCGCGGCACATACCGCACCGATGACGATGGCGGCGGTAAAGCCGGCCCGACCGGACACCACGCCGCCGATGAACGCCCCACCGCCAATCGACAGATTCACCACACAGACCAGTAACGCCTGAACACCCTCCACGCGGTCATTGGAGGCCTCGAAACACCAGATCTGCGTGGTGACGGGGATCATCCCGAAAGCGAACCCCCAGACCAGAATCACCGGCCAGAGCAGCCACGGGTTGCCGACAAACATCAGCAATGCGGTCAACGATCCCAGCATCAGCAGGGTCATGATCAGCACCGAGGACGGCGCGCTTCTGGCTGCCAGGGCTCCCCCGGCCAGATTCCCTGCCACCGCTGCCAGACCGAAGGCGAAGAGCAATGCTCCCAGGGCCTGCCCCTGGATATGCGCGAACTCCTGCACGAAGGGCGCGAGGTAGGTGTAAGCCGCGAAGTGTCCGACGTAGATCAACAGTGCGGCGGCGAACATACGACGAATGCGTTGCTCGCCAGCCAGCGACAGCATCTGACTGATGCCGGCAGAGCGCTCGCCCGGTAACGCCGGTAAAAACGCTGCGATCAACAGCCCTACCGCAACCGTGACCACTGCTGCTGTTTCAAATGCCGCCCGCCAGCCGAAGGCTTCACCGATCAACGTGCCAGCCGGAATACCGGCAACGGTGCCGATCGAGACGCCCGCCAGCACATACGCGGTGGCCTTTACGCCCTCCTTGCCGGGCCTCAAGCGAGGCCCGAGCGAACCGGCAATCGTCCAGAAACCTCCCAGTGCGAAGCCAAGCAGGACCCGGCCGGCAAGCGTCAGCCAGAAGTGCGTCGACAGCGCCACGATCAGGTTGGACGCCAGCAATATCGACAGCAGCCCCAGCAGCAGGCGCTTGCGATCAACATGACTGAACAGGGCAATACAGGAAGGTGCTGAAATGGCCGCGAGGATGCCGGGGACAGCCATCATCAAGCCCGCTTGGCTGATGCTGGTTCCCAGGTCACGAGCAATATCGGGCAGCAGCCCGACAGGGAGAAATTCAGTAGTGACGGTAGCGAATGACCCAAGGGATACACTGCCTACAGCCCACCATGAAGCGGGGTTTATTACGAGGTTTCCAGCAGTTTCAAAACGACTCACAGCGGTTCCAGAATTCGGGGATGTCAGCAGCTGACCCGTCGGGCCAGCGCGTGGATGCGCGTAACCCTACCGTGTAAAGCCTTGACGAAGCCACCTTGCGAGAGAAATTCTGTGTCAACGACCCGCGATAATTTCTGCGGAAACTGGCTATCAGGCCGATGCTCTGCGTCGAGGTTTCGTGGGTGACGCAGAGCGTCACGAAAGGCGTTCCCATGCAGAGCATGGGAACGCTCACTCAGGCAGTCGTGACCTACTTGTTGCGGGTCACTCTCCAGACGGTGTTGGCCAGGTCGTCGGCGATGATGAGCGCGCCCTTCGGATCAACCGTCACGCCTACCGGCCGCCCGCGAGTCTTGCCATCAGCACCACGGAAACCCGTTGCGAAGTCCACCGGTTCACCCGCAGGACGTCCATTGCTGAACGGCACAAAGATGACCTTGTAGCCAACCGGATTATCGCGGTTCCAGCTGCCGTGCTCGCCAACGAAGACGCCGTCAGCGAACTTGTCACCCATGGCCGGGATGGAGAAATCCACACCCAGAGCGGCAACGTGCGAACCCAGGCTGTAATCCGGCTTGATCGCCGCAGCGACCTTGGCCGGATTCTGTGGCTGGGCACGCGTGTCTACGTTCTGGCCCCAATAGCTATACGGCCAGCCATAGAACGCGCCCTCCTTCACCGAGGTCAGGTAATCGGGAACCAGGTCCGGGCCCAACTCGTCACGCTCATTGACCACCGTCCACAACTGCCCGGTATCCGGCTGAATCGTCAACGCGGTCGGGTTACGCAGACCGGTCGCATAAGGCTTGTGGGCACCGGTTGCGGCGTCGATCTGCCAGACCATCGCGCGATCGATTTCGACTTCCATGCCACGCTCGGTCACGTTGCTGTTCGAGCCGATGCCAACGTACAGGGAGCGACCATCAGGGCTGACAGTCAGTGCCTTGGTCCAGTGGTGGTTGATCGCCGAAGGCAGATCGGTAACCTTGACCGGCTCACCGCTGGCCCTGGTCTGACCGTCCTGATAATCGAAGCGAACCAGCGCGTCCTGATTGGCCACGTACAGCTTGCCATCGGCAAACGCCAAGCCATAAGGAGCATTGAGGTTTTCGGCAAAGACTGTCTTTAGCTCGTACTTGCCGTCACCGTCCGCGTCGCGCAGCAAGGTCAGGCGATTGCCGCCTTTGACCTTGGTATTGCCCTGGGCTTTGATGACGCTGGCAATCACATCCTTGGGCTTGAGCTTGGCAGCACTGCCGCCGCGACCTTCGGCGATGAGGATGTCGCCGTTCGGCAACACGAGGGACTGGCGCGGAATGCTCAAGTCGGTGGCAATCGCAGTGATGCTGAACCCCTCGGGTACGGTGGGCTTTTGATCGCCCCATGCAACGGGCTCGGCAATCTTCATGCTGGGCAACAGGCCACGTTGCGGTTCCGGTAGTTTCGGGTCCGGCCCGCGTGCCTGGGTACTGTCCGCTTCGCCACCACAGGCGCTCAGCAGCAGCGCCATGCTCAATACTGTCAGTGCGTGAGAGTGCTTCATTCTGCACCTCCCGAACGCAGGCTGGTCAGCCCCGTCCATGTCGCAACACCGGCCAGTACGGTCACGATAACCGACAGGATCAAGCCAGACGGCATGACCGCCCAAGCGTCTTTAGCATGCTCGAAAGCATTGACCAGACCCAGCACCCAGGTGACCAGCAACAACAGAAAGTACACCACGGGACGACCGGCCTTGTGATCCGCACGCACTAGATTGACCAGCGCGAACAGCAACGCCAGCCCGCAGAACAGCAAGCCTCCGGCAATCAGCCAGGCGGCAAAGTTGCTCCACTGAATCTGAAAGGTCTGGTAGTAGGCGATGTCGCTCAGCAATCCGCCAAGAAACAGAGGAACGGTTCCTGCAAGCAAGGTCGCGTGTAGCGGGCCTGGCGTATATCGGTAGACGGGATGGGTGGTTACAGTCATGACGGCTCCTTTTCGTTCGGCGACCCTGGATCAATGCTCAGTGCGAATGCACTCGCCTGTCAGGGTCGCGCTGAATGCGCATAGAAAAGGATCATGCTGGCGAAGCGATAGTTCAGCACTTTTCATTTCGAAATATTTTGAAAACGCTACTGGCTTGCAGTGCGCTTGTTTCGCCGGCAACGCTCAGAGCAATAAAGCACCTCATCCCAGCAGCGCGCCCACTTCTTGCGCCAGGTAAACGGCAGCCCGCAGACCACACAGGTTTTGACCGGCAGTTCACTCTTTTTCAAAGTGCCTCTCCGGCATCGAGCCTGGCCAGCAATGCCTCGCCTCGCTCCCACAGCGCCTGCTGTTTGGGTTCAGCCATGCGATCAAGGTTCTTGTAAATAATGCCCATACGCTGGTTGCGCCGCAAAAGATCGCCATGGCGCATCAGAAAATGCCAGTAGAGCGCATTGAACGGGCAGGCATCGTCAGTCGTGCTTTCAGTGACCTTGTAAGCGCAGTCTCGGCAATAGTCAGACATGCGCTTGATGTACTGGCCGCTGGCGCAGTAGGGCTTGGAGCCCAGATAGCCGCCATCGGCGTGCATGACCATGCCCAGCGTATTGGGCAGCTCGACCCAGTCGAAAGCGTCCATGTAAATCGCCAGATACCACTCGCAGATCTGGCTCGGCACGATACCGGCAAGCAGCGCAAAGTTGCCGGTCACCATCAGGCGCTGAATATGATGGGCATAGGCATGCTTGAGGCTCTGGCCGATCGCCTGACTCATGCAGTTCATCTTCGTTTCGCCGGTCCAGTAAAACTCCGGCAGCGGCCTGCTGTTACCGAACAGGTTGCCATCGGCATACTCGGGCATTTTCAGCCAGTAAACGCCACGCACATATTCCCGCCAGCCGATCAATTGGCGAATGAAACCTTCGGCGGCATTCAGCGCCACCCTGCCCGACCAGTACGCGGACTCAACGTCACTGCAGATCTGGCGCAGATCCAGCAGACCGATGTTCAGCGCAGCGCTGATCCGCGCGTGAAACAGAAACGGCTCATCAGTGGCCATTGCATCCTGATAATCGCCGAAGCCAGACAGCCCGAAATCGAGAAAGTAGTCCCACAGCGCCTGAGCATCGACATGCGTCACCGGGTAATCGAAATCATCCAGCGAACCGTAATGACTGGCAAAACGTTCAGCGACCAGTGTCAGCACGTCGCGAGTGATCCCATCTGCCGAGAAGCGCATCGGGTAAGGCGCAGCGACGCCCTTGGGCAGCGCCTTGCGGTTTTCCGCATCAAAATTCCAGGCACCGCCCACCGGTGTGCCATCGCCGTTCAACAGCAACCGGCTCTTGCGCCGCATCTCCCGGTAGAAGAACTCCATGCGCAACTGCTTTTTACCCTGCGCCCACGACAAAAACTCTTCGCGGGAACAGAGAAAGCGCGTATCGGCATACCATTGAATCGGCAACCCGCTGTCCTTGATCGACTGCTCCAGCCGCCAGTCACCGCACTCGGTGACGTGCAGCTCTTTGGCTTGCAGCAGGGCCTGCCAGCGCCGCAACTCACCCGGCACCGACCCGGTGTTCTGCGGGTCATCAAGCATGACGTACTGCACCCGAATGCCGCGCTCACGCAGCGCCTCGGCAAAATGACGCATGGCGCTGAAGATCAGCACGATTTTCTGCGGATGATGCGGCACATGGCTCGCCTCCTCCATCACTTCGACCAGCAGGACCGTATCGCGCTCTGGGTTCAGGTCTTTCAGGGACGCCAGGTCGAAACACAGTTGATCACCAAGGACGAGGTGGAGATGGGGGGATTCGGTCAATGGAAAAAGCTCCGCATGGCGTCTGCAAGGATCTGAAAAGCTGTGGCGACAGACGATTGGCCTGTACCTCAGGGCCAGCTACCCAATACTCCGAAGCCGCAAAACTTGTACCAATGTAATTTCATGTACAAGATTTTCATAGCGTTTTTCGATGAGTTACCTGTAATGGTTGTCGCAGGTACAGCTGCGGTGGCCGAGTGGTGTCCTGCCAACTGGCAGGCACCTACACGATCATTGCCAGGCCACCGGCCCGAATCAAACCGACTGGTAACCCGCCAGCCCCGCCACCCGTTCAACCCACCGCAAAACACTCGGATACGCCCCCAGCTCCACACCGCCTTCCGGTGCCAGCACCACATACGGATAAACCGCACACTCGGCAATCGTAGGCCGCCCCATTGCCAGCCAGTCATGCTGTTCAAGGTGTTTGTCGAGTAGCCCCAACACAACAGACGATTTCTGCAGGGCCTCGGCCTTGTTCAGCGCAGCGCCGAATTTCTGCACCAGTCGCGCCGCGCAAAGGCTGTGCTGGATCTCGTTGCCGGCGAACGACAGCCATTGGGCGATTTCGGCCTGGCCTTGAGGGTGAGCGGGCCACCACGCCAGGCCGCCATATTCGCCAGCGAGGTAAATCAGAATGGCCTGCGAGTCGCGCAGGACGACCGGACCATCTTGTAGAACAGGTAATTCGCCCAGAGGATTGAGGTCAGACAGTGGTGGCTTTTTATGCTCGCCGTTCAGAAAGTCCACCGCTACCACTTCAAGCTCGATATGGGCCAGGGCAGCGAACAGGCGGACTTTGTAGCAGTTGCCGGAGGCTTGCAGATCGTACAGTTTCATTGTGTGTCTCCATCGACGAGTTGATTGAATTCCAGAACGTTGCCATCGGGGTCGCGGATGAACAGTGCAATTCGTCGCGGGCCGATGGGGTGCGGCCCTTCAGTGACGACAATTCCCTGCGCGTCGAGCCAGCGCTCTAGCGCCTGCAAGTCATCGACGATAAACGCCGGGTGCGTCATGCCGGGTAGTTTCAGCGGGGCATCCAGCAACACGTTGTGAGCACGGGGCACGCGAACGCCATTGAAGATCAGGTTGATGCGCACGCCGTCCGGGCTGAGCATCTCGTTGGCTTCGTAACGTGGAAAACGCGCACTCTCGACAAAACCAAGCGCCTGATAGAAGGCCAGTGCGCGGTTTTGGTCGCTGACGCGAATACCGATGTGGTCGTATGCGAGAATCCGGGCGGGGTTGGGTTGCAGACTCATGAGGTTGAAACTCCGGTTGGAAGCAGTTTCGCAAGTGTCGGCCACGGCAGCGGTTTCACCTATGCTGCGGACCTGACAAGACCTATGCACTAATCGCACAAATCAGAAGGTGGCAATGGACAGGCTCAAGGCAATGGCCAATTTCGTGCGGATCGTCGACAGTGGCAGTCTGAGTTCGGCGGCGGATGTCACCGGGCAATCGGTTGCGTCGCTGGTCCGCTCGCTGGCCGCTCTGGAAAGTCATCTGGGCGTACGCCTGTTGAACCGCAGCACGCGGCGCATGGCTCTGACCGATGAGGGCGAGGAGTATTTGCGCTGGACCCGGCGCATGCTCGCGGACTTCGATGATATGGAACAGCGCCTTGATGGCCGCGACGGAATCGTACGCGGCCTTCTTCGGGTGACGGCACCTGTCGAGTTCGGACAGCGTTATATCGCCCCGTTGGTAAACGCCTTTCTCTGCGAGCATCAGAACATCAACGTCGAGCTGAACCTCAATGACCAGATCGTGCCTCTGCTCGACGAGCGCCTTGATCTGGCGTTGCGCATCGGCCATCTCCCGGACTCGGCGATGGTCGCGCGCAGGATCGGGGCGACCCGGCTGGTGAGCTGCGCAAGCCCGGGCTACCTGCGCACCGCCCCGCTGCTGGACACCCCGAAATCCCTGCCTGAGCACGCGTGCATTACGCTGGCTTCGCACGGCCGGCAGTGGTACTTCCGGCATCAGGGCAAAGAGTTGATACAGGACATTATCCCCAGACTTGTCTGTAATCAGGTCCGCGCCGCCAGCCTAGCCTGCGTGCAGGGTCTGGGCGTGACCCGGCTGATGCATTATCAGGTTGCAGACGAACTGGCTGACGGTCGCCTGATCAGGGTACTCAACGACTTCGAAACGGCAGATCTGCCGATTCAACTGGTTTATCCGCACGCCTTGCAGCTCTCGCCACGGGTCAAGGCATTCGTCGAATGGGCAATTCCACAGCTGGAAAAATGCCTGCCTGATCCCTCTCTTCAAGACCGATAGCGCTGCCAAAAGCTCATCTGATGTACGGCACAGAGGCACCTGTGCTCGCAGTGGAAATGTGAAAATTTTGTTAACTATTTGTTCGCAGTGTCTTTTTCTGACAGAAACAACCTGCCACAATAATGCGAACAGTTATCAACATTATTATCATCCAGCCACGGACGGCTTCAGGGAGTGTCGGGTTCATGCCGGGCCAGCAATCGCAAAGCCGTTTTCTTTTTACCCCTGCCCTGCTGACAATGGGCATCTGGATCGCAACTTCTCAGGCTGCCTACGGCGCTGAAACGCAAGCCACAGAAGCGTCATCGGCGACGACAATGGAGCTGGGCGCGACGCAAATCAGCAGCGACCAACTTGGCTCTACTACCGAAGACAGTCAGTCCTACACCACGGGCCCGATGCAGACAGCGACCAAATTGCCGCTGACCATCCGCGAAACCCCGCAGGCTGTGACCGTCGTCACTCGTCAGCGCATGGACGACCAGGCCATGACCAGCATCAACGACGTGGTGAAATACACCCCAGGTCTGTTTTTGGACCAGTCCAGCGGACCGGGTCGGCAAACCTATACCTCTCGCGGTTTCGACATCGACAACATCATGTACGACGGCCTGCCCGCCTCATACTCGGGCTACACGGCAGGCGTTCAGCCCAACCTGGCCATGTTCGATCATGTCGAGGTGATCAGAGGCGCTACAGGCCTGGCGACAGGGTCTGGTAACCCTTCAGCGGCGATCAATATGGTGCGCAAACGTCCTACCGCCGTTCCACAAGTCACCCTCACCGGCACGGTCGGGAGCTGGGACGACTACCGCGGCGTATTCGATGCCTCCGGACCACTGAACGATAGCCGCACGGTACGCGGCCGAATAGTCGGTTCCTACCAGGATGCCAACAGTTTCCGCGACAAGGAAAAAAGCGATCACGGCGTTTTCTACGGGGTTGTCGAGGCCGATCTGAACGATGCCACGACCGCCACTCTGGGCTTGTCTCGTCAGGAAGATCAGACCAATTACTTCTGGGGCGGCCTCCCACTCGGCACTGACGGCCATCACCTGAACCTGCCGCGTTCGACCTATTCCGGCTCGGATTGGGAAAACAAGAAAATCCGCATAGACACCGTGTTCGGTGAGCTGGAGCACCGTTTCGACAACGACTGGAAACTACGCGTAGCAGGCTCGAGCTCGTCGCTGGACGGTCTGTTTTCAGGCACTTACCTGTCGCGCTACAACGGCCCGCTGGAAACGACGGCCTATCAGTCCAAGCCTGAGGAGCAGCAGACTGCGTTCGATGTCTACGCCAGCGGCCCGGTCGAAGCGTTTGGGCGCACCCATGAAGTGGTGGTCGGCACCAGCAGGCGCTTGTACGACAAGACCAGCAAGGAATACAGCCCCTACGACACAGGACTGCCGATTGGCGCGCCGAAGCCGGACTTCGTCCGCGATGGCAAGACGCATAGCATCGCCACTCAGGACGCGATTTACCTCACTACACGTCTGAGCCTGGCCGACCCGCTGACCCTGATCCTCGGCGGCCGTCTGGACTGGTACGACTACGACGATCGCTCTGGCGATGAAGACTACAAGGTCACCCGCAATCTGACCCGCTACGCGGGGCTGATCTACAAGCTGGATGAACACCATTCCCTGTACACCAGCTACACCGATGTCTTCCAGCCACAGAGCGCGCAAAGCTTGTCTGGCAAGGTGCTAGACCCCGTCGTGGGCGAAAACTATGAAGTCGGCATCAAGGGCGAATATTTCAACGGCGCCCTCAATGCCAGCCTGGCAGTGTTCCGGATCGACCAGAAAAACCTCAAGACCGAGTCACCGACCCAGGCGGGCTGCGCGGTCCTGACCTGTTACGACGCAGCCGGTCTGGTACGCAGTCAGGGCATCGAGATGGAACTGCAAGGCGCGCTGACCGAGAACTGGCAAGTCGGCGCAGGCTACACCTATGCCCGCACCCACTACCTCAAGGACACCGATCCGGCGAACAAGAACCAGCAATTCAACACCGACACACCTGAGCACCTGTTCAAGGTATCGACCGTCTACCGCCTGCAAGGCGCACTGGAAAAAATGCGCGTCGGCGGCAACGTCTACTGGCAGAGCCGCATGTACAACGACATCGCGCTCACCAATGGCAGTTACCGCCTGGAACAGGGCAGCTACGCCGTCGCAGACTTGATGGCGGGGTATCAGGTGAGCAAGAACCTCGACTTGCAACTGAACGCCAACAACATCTTTGACCGCACCTACTACACGGCGATTGGCGCAAGCTCGGTATGGGGCTCCACCGACGTCTACGGCAACCCGCGCAGCTATGCGTTGACGGCCAAGTACAGCTTTTGAGCCTGAGCCACGCTGCTACCAGGCATGCTCGGTAGCAGCGTGGTTACGCCTCACACCCCAAACACCTTCGCCATACCGCCCACCCCTTTGGCCGTCAGCTTCAGTGCTCTGGAGTCCAGATGGCGGCTTACCCAGCCGCGCGTGAGCATCAGCTCCAGCAGCGCCGCCCCCAGAGCGCCACCGATGTGCGGGGCGCGTTCGCTCCAGTCCAGACAGGCATAGGCCAGACGTCTGCGTTGCTGACGTACTGCGTCCACGTCGATGCCCAGCGCATTCAGTGATTCGACACCCCGCTCACTGATCACATAGTCCTTGCCCTGCTCATTTAACCAGCCGGCCTTCAGTAAGGCATCGTGCAACTTGACGGCGACTTCACCGGCGCAATGGTCGTAACAGGTTCGAGCCTGTCGCAAGGCCGAAGGCGTGTTGGGTTTGAAGGGCACGGCGCTGTGTTGAGTCAGTAACAGCAAGGCTTCCAGCGCTTGCGCCACCTGCGCATTGGTCAGTCGATAGTAACGATGCCGGCCCTGTACGAGCATTTCCACCAGCCCCTGCTCACGCAAACGCGCGAAATGGCCGCTGGCACTCGATGCGCCTATATCGGCCAGCGCCGCCAGCTCGGTCGCGGTTCGTGCATGCCCGTCCAGTAGCGCACAAAGCATTCGGGATCGTGCAGGGTCAGCAATGGCACCCGCCACTGCCGCCAGCGAGAGGTCTGCTGCTTCAACATCCATAGTTCAGCCATCCCTGAAGTGTTCTGGTAGGCGGTCATCATACTGCTGCCAAACCACTTGAAGGGATTCACCTATGCATCAATCTAGTTTTTTTGGCAGAAAAGTCGTCGCAGCTACATTTCTGATGGCTGTGTTTGGCTGGGGCATCGGCTTTTACGGTCCGCCAATATTCATGTATGCCGTGATTCAGAGAACCGGCTGGTCGACCGCGCTGTGCTCGGCTGCGGTCACGGTGCATTTTCTGGCAGGTACGTTGGTCGTGGTCAACCTGCCTGTGTTGTACAAAAGGTATGGCCTCCCGTGGATTACGGTTTCAGGGGCGGCAACCCTTGCTGTCGGTGTGTACGGCTGGTCGATCGCCAATCAGCCCTGGCAATTGTTCATCGCCGCAGCGCTGAGCGGATTCAATTGGGTAACCATGGGCGCGGCAGCGGTCAACGCTACCATCTCGCCATGGTTTGTCAGCAAGCGCCCTGGCGCATTGGCGATGGCCTATAACGGCGCGAGCATCGGCGGTGTAGTCTTTTCATCGGGCTGGGTGTACCTGATCGACCGGTTCGGGTTCAGCCTTACTGCGGTCGTGGTGGGTGTGCTTTCAACAGGTGTGATCGCGCTCCTCGCTTTCGGTGTGTTCCGCTTCAGGCCTGAACATCTGGGTCAGCAGCCCGACGACATTCTCCAGATAACCACTGACCTGCCTCCATTCCAGGACACTGCGCCCTTAACGTTACGGAGTAACCGACCATTCCTCACGCTGGCGGCGGCCATGTCGCTCGGGCTGTTTGCGCAGATCGGCCTGATCAGCCAATTATTCCTGCTGCTGATTGATCACGTCACACAGCAGACCGCAGGTATGGCCATGGGTGTCGCTACCTGCAGCGCTATCTTCGGCAGATTTCTGTCCAGCAGGCTATTAGCGCCAGGCACCTGTCGACGCCACGTCGCCTGCCTGAGTTACGCCTGCCAGTGCCTGGGCTGTGTGGTGCTGATGTTTATAGGCACAAGCCCTGCTCTGTTATGTGCCGGCATGATTCTTTTCGGTGTGGGTATCGGCAATGCGACATCACTGCCTCCGCTAATTGCCCAAGCGGAATTTCCCAGGCATCAGGTTGCGCGCGTGGTGACGTTGATCGTCGCCATCGCTCAAGGCTGCTACGCCTTTGCGCCAGCCTTCTTCGGTGGCGTCCGGACTTTATTCAACGGGCCTGACAGCGACCTGATAGCGCTGGCACTTGCTGCCAGTATTCAGGCGGCAGCGATACTTGTCCTCATCAGCACGCGGCCACATGTAAAACCGTAGCCAATGCCAAAAACAGAGTGAGCACTCTGCTTTTAAAAAAGAATATTAATTTCTATAAAATAGTAAAAAACACTAATTTATTGCCGTAAATATGAATTTTATGGGATTAAATCAAAGTTAAATCCGTATAGTTGATACCTGAATTTACATACCATCAACTATATAAAATTGCATTCGTGTATTTTACCGTTCAGCAATTTTCTGCTTGTTACGCACGTTTTGAAGAACCTGTCGGCCGCCCCGAGCTGCCGACTTGCCTGTCTGCCTGTTTCATATTTCTATTTGGAGACTCTCCCGATGGCCAGCCCCCTGCTGCCTGTTGTTGCCACTTTACTGATGTCCCTTGCCGCCCTGCCGGTGTCTGCCGCTGACAGGCAGAACCCGCTGCCATCCACGTCGAGCGAGCGCCGCGCAGAGGTCGACGCTCAGCGTGAGCAGATCACCGGTGCCGACGCTGCCGTACAGAAAACGCCCAATGGCGCGCAAACGGTGGTGGATGCGCCGATCGACACTGCTGACGCCCCTGCCGGCAATGAAGACCACTGAGTGACCCACTGACTGCAACCGATCAACCTATGAATGACGTAAGGAATAACTCCGTGTCCATGATCAAACAAGGCCTGGGCCTGAGCCTGTTGGCGCTCGGTATCGCCCAGGCAGGCAGGGTGTTCGCTGTGACGCCGATGACAGGCAATGAAGTCGAAGCGCGCGTAGGCGCAATGCTCGACAACATGACGCAATCGGAAAAAATCAATTTCTCGCGCGTTGACGACGGCCGGATGATTCCGAAGCTGGACAAGTTCAACCTGCAGGGTACGGTCGCCTATGATTCGGCGATGGGCGTGCTGGTCGGCGGCAAGACGTTCGGTGCGCAGTACCCTTCCCCGTCAGCACTCGCAGCCACCTGGAGCATCAACCGGGCCAAGGAATTCGGTCTGGCGATCGGCTACGAAACCCGGATAGCGGGCGGGCAGCAAATGCTCTCGCCAGCCATCAACCTCTACCGTACGCCTTTCAACGGGCGAGCGGCTGAGTACATGAGCGGCGAAGACCCGTTTCTCGGTGCCGTATTGGCACCTGCGGTGACCAACGGCATTCAGGTGCAAGGCGTCCAGGCGGCCGCCAAGCACTACCTGATGAACGAGCAAGAAGCGAACTGTCATTATCTGGATGTGAAGATTGACGAGCGAGCGATGCAAGAGCTGTATCTGCCTGGCTTCGAGTCACTGGTCAAGAACGCCAATATCGCCTCGATCATGTGCGGCTACAACAAGATCAACGGCGAATATGCGTGTGAAAACCACCACCTCATCACCGACATCCTGAAAGGCCAATGGGGCTTTCAAGGTAACGTCATGAGCGATTTCAACTCGGTTCAGGACGCCTTCAAGGGTGCGTGGGCGGGTACCGATATCGACATGCCCAGCGGGCTCCAGTTTACTGAAGCCAAACTGCTGCCTTACATCTGGAATGGTCAACTGCATCAGAACGTGATCGATGACAAGGTGCGCAGGAACCTGAGAGCGCTGGTCAGCTACGGCTTTGACAAGGGGATCAACAAGGCGCAGCCACTGGAGCATCGTGAGTACGGGCAACTGGCGGCCTTGAACGTGGCCAGGGAGTCGATAGTCCTGCTGCGCAACCAGCCGGTAGACGGAAACAAGCCTCTGCTGCCACTGTCCAGAAACGCAAAGATAGCGGTCATTGGTGATCTGGCCATGCAGCCCCCGACCGCGCCGTTCGGTACGGCTTATTCGGCACCCGCAAGCTATGTCCCTGAACTAAGCGGCCTCAAGCAACTGGCGTCGAATACATCCAACGTGGAATACCTTTCACAGATGAGCCTGAACCCGAAGTCGTCGGTCTGGTATCAGCCCGCTAAAGACCAACAGGCCATCAGCAATACCGGTGTAAAAGCCGAGTATTACGCCAATACCTCGCTGTCCGGCGACCCGGTTGCAACCCGCGTCGAACCCGGCATCAATCTGGACTGGATTACCAACACCAACCAGACCGATAACGGCACCAGCACAGTCAACGGCTATACCCCGTCAGCAGGCTCGTTCTCGGCGCGCTTCACCAGCAAGATCAAACCGACGATCAGCGGCCCTCAGGTGTTCAAGGTACGGGCGGACGGTGCCTATAAACTCTGGATCAATGACGAGCTGGTGCTTGAGGATGAGGGCTCGCAAGTCTCGTTCGACCTGATTCCAGTGGTGCCGCGCACTGTCAAAACGGCCAGTCTTAAGGCCGGTACCGAGTACAACGTGCGCCTGGAATATCGCCGGCTTAAAGGCAACTTCACTCCGGTACTGGGCGGCATGAACGGTGTGCAGATGAGCTGGGCAGCGTTGCGTCCACCGAAGAACCTGGGGGATTACGACGCTGTCGTGGTAGCCGCCGGCAATAACTTCGAATACGAGGGTGAGTCGCTTGATCGGCCGTTCGAACTGCCGCAATTCCAGTCCGAGTTGATCAGCTTCATTCAGAAAGCCAACCCTAAAACCATCGTCGTACTGCACGGTGGCGGTGGTATGGATATGCAGCCCTGGGCTGACAAGGTAGCTGCGTCTCTGCACGCATGGTATCCGGGGCAACAGGGTGGTCAGGCACTGGCCGAAATTCTGTATGGCAAGGTCAACCCGTCGGGCAAGCTTCCGATCACCCTGGACAAGAAGGCGCAGGACAACCCCAGCTATGCTTCCTACTCGAACCCGGTGCCGTACTATTTCAGCAGCGCCAACCCTCCAGTTGAAATGACCTACAGCGAAGGCCTGTACCTGGGCTATCGCGGTTACGACAAGAAGCACACCAAACCGCTCTATCCATTCGGTTTCGGGCTTTCCTATACCACGTACGAGTACAGTGATCTGAAACTGTCGAGCAACGTATTGGCTCCGGGCGCGACCATTCAGGCCTCTTTCAAGGTCACCAATACTGGCGACAAGGCAGGTTTTGAAGTTGCTCAGCTTTATGTGCAGCCATCCAGGCCTCAGGTTGATCGCCCGGAGAAAGAGTTGAAGGGCTTTACCAAGGTTTACCTGAAGCCAGGCGAAAGCAAAACCGTCACGATTGCACTGGACTCGCGTTCTTTCGCTTATTACTCACCCGATTCGGTGAGCTGGAACGTCGACCCTGGCAAGTTCAAGGTCCTGGTGGGCAAGGACTCGGAAAACCTGGCACTCGACCGCACGGTAGTAGCGCTTTATCCGGAGCAACTGACCACACGAGATTCAAACCCCCTTCCAGTCCCCCTGCGCAAGGCAGTACAAGTCAAGGCAGAGCAGGCTTACTAAGCAACAGCCATTCTGAGTAGCGGTAATCGGTGGTCGATGCGACCACCGATTACTCTCATGCGATTGATCGTTGATCAGCGCCCTGCCAGTTCCTGCGCCAGTCGTTCGAGAAACCTGGCAAATGCACTGTCTATCTGCACGTCTGCTGGCGATCGAAGCCACTGAATCTGCATGCCATCCATCATCGCAACTATCTCAAGGCTGATTTGCCTGACATCAACGTCCTGGCGAATTTCACCTGCCTGAGCCAGCACATTCAGATGCGTCTGAAGATGACTGTGCACAATCTGGAAACGCTCACTGAACCAGCGGTGTGCAGGGTGCGTGACCGACAGACTTTCAGTGTTGATGATCATCAGCGCCTGGCTGACGGAGGCGTCTTCGATGCTGAAACTCATGACCTGCTTCAGAAAGGCAATGAACCCCTCCAGCGAAGCGACTTGCCCGGCGTCCTGTAACCTGGCAGCAACGTACTGATCCCTATGTTCAAGAACAGCTTGCAACAACACCAGTTTGGTCGGGAAATGATGCAGCAATCCGACCTGAGAGAGACCTGCAACCTTGGCAATGTTAGACAACGAGGCCCCCGCATAGCCATCCCGGGCGAAGATGGTCATGGCTGCCTGAATGATCTCTGCCTTGCGCACCTCCCCTTTGGGAAGACGTCGCTTAACCGCAGGTTGCTTGACTGTGGCGGGTGTATCAGAACTGTTTGAATTCACGGACATACGAAGGGCACTGTTCGCACAACGAAAGGATAAATCGTAGCATGCGACCGGAAGAAACCCGGAAAAAAGGCCTGAGCACCGATATTGACGCCCTTTAAAGAAACCCGCACGCATGCCGATGCATACCGAAGCCCGACTGTATGTCGATAGCCATAGAGAGACATACCCAAAGTACGGCACCTGGCACCCGGACGCTGAGGGGCACTGGCAAGCGTCGACCTCGACAGTGAGATTGCAGTGCGAAAAGCAGCCACGGGCAGCTGCCCGACCATGCAGACAATTAACGTGTGAGCCGGAGGCGCTCTGAAATACCTGACAAGAGAAGAGCTGGAAGCACAGGTCGTGCACCTGCGCGCAGCACTTGAAGAAGCCGGTATCGACGCCGGGCCGGAAAACGGCGCAGCAGCACTGCACAGCCGGGAGGCGCGCAAGCGTGCGGCTTTTGACAGCGCGTTGGACTTTGCCATGATCCTCACGGATCCAGACGGCATCATTACCGACTGGAATCCGGGTGCAGAACAGGTGTTAGGCTGGTCCGCTGCACAAATGGTCGGGCAGGATGCGGAGTGTTTCTTCACGCCGGAGGACCGCGCCTGCGGCCGGATCGAACATGAAATGCAACTCGCTCTGAGCGTCGGCCGAGCGTCGGACGAACGCTGGCACCTGCGCAAGGATGGTCAGCTGTTCTGGGCGTCTGGCGAAATGATGCCGCTGTATGACGAGGAAAATACTCGTCAAGATCCTGCGCGACCGCACCCGGGAGCATCTGGTGGCACGCGCAACCGAAGAAGCCCAGGAACGTTACCGGTTGGCCGCCAAGGCTACCAATGACGCAATATGGGATTGGGATTTTACCGCCAACCACGTGCTCTGGAATGACGCACTGGAACATGCATACGGCCACCCCCTGACGACACTGGACACCTCCGGTAACTGGTGGATAGCCCAGATCCATCCCGATGACCAGACACGCATTTACCACTCTATCCATGCATTGATTGACGGCAGCGGCACTGCCTGGACCGATGAATACCGTTTTCGCCGATTCGATGGTACTTATGCCAATGTTCTGGACCGTGGTCATGTGATACGCAACAACGAGGGCAAAGCCGTACGCATGATCGGCGCGATGCTCGACATGTCACAGATGCAACAGGCAGAAAACGCGCTGCGCCAGAGCGAAGAGCGCTCCAGAGCCATGCTGGAGACCATCGAAGCAGCGTTCGCCATCATTCAGGTCAAGTTCGATGCAGACGACAGCCCGGTAGACTACCGGTTCATCGAGGTCAATCCTGCCTTTGAACGTCAGGCCGGTGTCGATTTGCGTGGCAAGTGGGTGACCGAGTTTGCTCCAGACCTGGAGCGTTTCTGGTTTGAGGCTTATGGCCATGTCGCCAAAACCGGCGAACCTGCCAATTTCGAGAATTACGCCAAGGCGTTCGAGCGCTGGTTTGAAGTCAGAGCGGTGCGTGTCGGTGAACCGGCTGATCGACAGATTGCAGTCATCTTCAGTGACGTGACGGAAAGACGCAACGCCGAGGAGCGATTGCGCACCAGCGAAGCCGTCGCACGCGCGAACGTCGACCGCGTTCAGCTCGCCCTCGCCGCGGGTGCGATTATCGGTACCTGGCATTGGGACTTGACGGCCGACCGCTTTACCGTCGACGAAGCCTTCGCCAAGGCGTTTGGTCTTGACCCCGCTCTGGGCTTCGATGGTTTGAGTCTGGAACAGGTCATTGCCACTGTTCATCCCGAAGACAAGCAAGGCTTGATCGATGCGATCAACGCGGTCATCACCAGTGGGCGTGTTTATGCCCACCAGTATCGGGTCCGCCGTGCCGACGGCCTCTACTACTGGATCGAGGCGAACGGTCGTGTCGACCGTGCCGATGACGGCACTCCACTGAGCTTCCCGGGCGTGCTCATCAACGTCGATGAACGACGTGCTGTGGCGGCCGAGCGCGACCGGGCCACTGCAGCGCTGCGCTCGCTCAACGACACGCTTGAACAGCGCGTGGCAGCACGCACTGCGGAACTGATGCAGGCTGAAGAAAAGCTGCGTCAGTCGCAGAAAATGGAAGCTGTGGGGCAACTGACTGGCGGTCTCGCCCATGATTTCAACAACCTGCTGGCGGGCATTTCCGGTGCTCTGGAATTGATGAACACCCGTATTGCACAGGGGCGCTGGAACGATGTAGACAAATACATCGTCACCGCACAGGGCGCTGCCAAGCGCGCCGCGGCCTTGACGCACAGGCTTCTGGCCTTCTCCCGACGCCAGACACTGGACCCACAGCCAACCGACGTGAACAGGCTGATGAAAGGCATGACAGACCTTATCCAGCGCACGGTAGGCCCCAGCATCGTGGTCGAAACCATTGGCACCATAGGTCTATGGCCAACGCTGGTCGATGCAAGCCAGCTGGAGAACGCGCTGCTGAATCTGTGTATCAACGCCCGCGACGCGATGCCGGACGGCGGGCGCATCACGATCGAGGCCGACAACCAATGGATAGAAGGTGATGTGGCGCGGATGCACGATATGCCTGAGGGTCACTATCTGTCGCTGTGCGTGACCGACACAGGCATGACGCCCGATGTCATCGCCAAGGCATTCGACCCCTTCTTCACCACCAAGCCCATTGGTCAGGGCACCGGTCTTGGTCTGTCGATGATTTACGGGTTCGCCAATCAGTCCGGCGGTCGGGTGCGCATTCAGTCGCAGGTGGGCAAGGGAACCTCGATATCCCTGTATCTGCCACGTTACGACGGTACAGCGACCAGAGACGAGAGCGATGTGCACCAGGCGCCGTTCGAGTTTACCCAGTCTGGAGAGACCATTCTGATCGTGGACGACGAACCGACGGTACGCATGCTGCTCACCGACGCGCTCGGGGATCTGGGTTATACCCTGATCGAGGCGGCCGACAGCCTGGCCTGCCTCAAACTGCTGCGCTCGGACGTGCATATCGATCTGCTCATCACCGACGTGGGCTTGCCCGGTGGCATGAACGGGCGACAGATGGCCGACGCGGGACGCGAAGTACGTCCGCATCTGAAAACCCTGTTCATCACCGGTTATGCAGAAAACGCTGCCATTGGTGACGAGCAGCTCGGGCCAGGCATGCGGGTACTGACCAAGCCGTTTGCGATTGATGCTCTGGCTGCCCGAGTCCAGGAATTGATGAGCGCCTGATGCAACCGGCTCGTTGCGATCCTGCTTCGGGCCTTCGACATTGAGCGCTGCGCGAACCCGGTGCTAACATGCGCGACCGCCATGCAGGCAAGGGAATAACCGGGTCATGAGCAGTATCCGCGAGCGCAACAAAGAACTCATCCTGCGCGCTGCCAGCGAAGAATTCGCCGACAAGGGCTTCGCCGCCAGCAAGACCAGCGATATCGCGGCCAAGGCCGGTGTCCCCAAGCCCAACGTCTATTACTACTTCAAATCCAAGGACAACCTCTATCGCGAGGTGCTGGAAAGCATCATCGAGCCCATCCTGCAAGCTTCGACGCCGTTCAATCCTCAAGGTGTACCGGCCGACGTACTGAGCAGCTACATCCGTTCGAAGATCCAGATTTCCCGTGACCTGCCCTTTGCCTCAAAAGTGTTCGCCAGCGAGATCATGCACGGCGCCCCGCACCTTACGTCAGAGCAGATCGAACAGCTCAATGGGCAGGCGCGGCACAATATCGAATGCATTCAAGCCTGGATCGACAGCGGGCAGATCGCCCCGCTCGATCCCCATCACCTGATGTTCACCATCTGGGCCGCGACCCAGACCTACGCAGATTTCGACTGGCAGATCGCAACCGTTACCGGCAAGGCGAAACTGGAGGACGCTGATTACGAGGCCGCGACCCGGACCATTCTCAGGCTGGTGCTCAAGGGTTGCGAGCCGGACCGCTGAACCCCACCCCGCTTTGCTGCAGACGCAAAAAACCCGCCGAAGCGGGTGGTTTTGCAACATGACCATTCCGACATCCTGTCAGTAGCCTCCTGGCAATGGTCGATCTTCCCTGATCGCTGCGGCGTTCCTTCGCTGCAGCTGTTGAATTGGATCCTACATTCACTGAGGGTCCGTCGATAGAGCCAATCGCGTCTGTTGCTGTAAGCCTTTCGCTATACCGATGTAGGTCTGTAAAAAAATGTGACTGTTATCTCATGTTTGGTCATGATGCGCCGAGAAGCTTAAAGGCTCTGCATCGCGCGTTGCGCGGCTCGGTTTCCATAAAAAGAAAAAATAATGCACGGGATGATAATCATGAGTATGCGCAGTTTTTCCATCAGCCGCCGTCTGTGGCTGATCCTTGTGGTTTCAGTGCTGATGCTTTTTGTTTTGTCGGCGACCCTGCTCAGACAGATCCATAACGATCTGTATCAGGCCAAGGCCGAAAAAACCATGCATGTGGTCCAGACCGCCAGCGGCATACTCACCTACTACCAAGGGCTTGAAGCCGCGGGCAGCATGACGCGCGAAGCCGCGCAACAACAGGCCCTGAAAGAGATAAAGGGCTTGCGTTACAGCCAGAGCGACTACTTCTGGATCAACGACCTGCGCCCGGTGATGATCATGCACCCCACCAACCCCAAACTTGAAGGCCAGGACATATCGACCATCAAGGACCCGGACGGCTTTGCGGTGTTCAACGAAATGGTCACGCTGGTCAAAGCCCAGGGTGCCGGGATGGTGAATTACCGCTGGCCCAAGCCCGGCGCCAGCGAGCCGGTGAAAAAAACTTCTTACGTGCAGCTTTTTCAGCCCTGGGGCTGGATTCTGGGGTCGGGCGTATACGTCGATGACGTAGCGGCAGAGTTCAAGGCACAGCTATGGAACGCCGGCATCTTCATCGCAGGCATCGTGCTGGTCATGGTCCTGCTACTGGTCATGATTGTGCGCAGTATCGTGCGACCGCTGAGAGCGGCGGTCGGTGCAATGGCCAGCATCGCCAGTGGCGAAAGTGACCTGACCCGTACGCTGGAAACCCACGGCAAGGATGAAATCACCGAGCTGGGCGTTCACTTCAACGCCTTTGTCGCCAAGCTGCGCAATGTCGTCGGCCAGTTGCAGAATTCGGCAGTAGCGCTGGGCCAGGCCTCAACGGATCTGGGCAGCAATGCCGGGCAGGCGCAGAAACGCAGCGAGCAGCAGTCCCAACAAATGGACCTGGTTGCCACCGCGATCAACGAAGTGACCTATGGCGTACAAGACGTGGCCAAGAACGCCGAGCAGGCCGCCAACGAAATGCGTGATGCCGAGTCACAGGCGCAGCAGGGTCAGGTCAACATCGATAACAGCCTGCGCCAGATCGAACACCTGTCCACCACCATCGGCCAAGCCGTTGAAGTGATGCAGAGTCTGGCCAGCGAGAGCACGCAGATCGGCAGCGTACTGGAAGTCATCAGTTCGATTGCCGAGCAGACCAACCTGCTGGCGCTGAACGCCGCCATCGAAGCGGCACGCGCAGGTGAACAGGGTCGTGGCTTTGCCGTAGTGGCTGACGAAGTACGTCTGCTGGCCCAGCGCACCCAGAAGTCGACTGCAGAAATCCAGGCCATGATCGAACGCCTGCAAAAGCATTCCGACGCGGCGGTCAAGGTAATCGGCGACAGCAGCCGTTCCTCGCAACTGACTATCGAGCAGGCCAACCAGGCAGGCCAGAGCCTGACGTCCATCAGTCAGGCGCTACGCAACCTCAATAGCCTGAACACCTCCATTGCCAGCGCTACTCTGCAACAGACGCATGTGGTGGACGACATCAACCAGAACGTGACCCAGGCCGCGCAACTGTCCCAAAGCACTGCACTCGCCGCTGAACAATCGACTTCGGCCAGCCTGCACCTGCGCGACTTGAGTGAAGAACTGAACGGGCTGCTGAAACAGTTCCGGGTTTAAATCTGCATTGCGATGGGGTGCACGGAACCTAGTGCGCCTCTTGTTGCCTGACACCTGCTTAATCAACCGCTCATTTAGATGCTTATTTATTGCAGGGGGTCACATGCGCACACTGGAATTGGCAGGCAGAACTGTACCAGTGCTGGGTCAGGGCACCTGGCACATGGGTGAAAAAGGGCACCTGCGCTCGGCAGAAATTGCTGGCCTTTGCATGGGTATCGAACAGGGCCTGACCCTGATCGACACCGCCGAGATGTACGCCGACGGCGCTGCCGAAGAGATCGTCGGGCAAGCCATCGCCGGGCAACGCGACAAGGTATTCGTGGTCAGCAAGGTCTACCCGCACAATGCCAGCCGCAGCGGTATCCCGGCCGCGTGCGAAGCAAGCCTGCGAAGGATGAACACCGACTACATCGACCTTTATCTGTTGCACTGGCCGGGCCAGTACCCACTGACAGAAACCGTCGAAGCCTTCGAACGCTTGCAGGAAGCGGGTAAAATCGGCGCCTGGGGTGTTTCCAACTTTGATGTCCCGGACATGATCGAACTGAACAACCCGCGTTGCGCGACCAATCAGGTGCTGTACAACCCGGAACAACGCGGCATCGAGTTCGACCTCATGCTGTGGAGCGCTGATCGCCACTTGCCACTGATGGCGTATTGCCCGATTGGCCAGGCAGGCGATCTGCTCTATCACCCTGCCCTGCACGAAATCGCCAAACGCCATGACGCAACACCGGCGCAGATTTCCCTGGCGTGGGTGCTGCGTCAGGACAACATGATCGCCATTCCCAAGGCGACCAACCCCGAGCATATCCGTCTGAATATCGCTGCCGAGCAGAGTCGCCTCACCGAGCGCGACCTGGCCGACATTGATCTGGCCTGGCCAGCGCCGACTCGCAAAGTACCGCTGGCAATGGTCTGACCGGTGTCGATGCAGTAGCAGCTGTCGATTGACTGAACGGCCGCCAATGCGGCCGTCTCTTCATGTGACAGATGACACACCCGGCAACAAGCTGTCACAAATATGAAATAACGCCTTGTCATCATGCGGCCTTCGCCTCCCTGCCCGGGCCAGGCCGCACGTGGACAGCCATGAACCACAGTATCGCGCACCACCATCAGGACTCCGACCTTTTCGGTCTGCTCTACGGCTTCCGTTTTCGCCACGCTGAAAGTGGCCAGGAAATCGGCTCGGCCGCCGCGCTGGATTACCTGCAAAATCCTCCCGAAGAGAACGACTTCATCTGGCTGCACCTGAACCTGTCGCACGCAGCCTGCGAGCGCTGGATGAAAACCCATCTGGACCTTCCAGAAGAGTTTTTCGAGGCCCTGCACGAGGGTTCGCGTTCCACCCGAATCGAGCACGTCGACGCCACGTTGCTGGCAGTAGTCAACGATGTGGTGTTCGATTTCAACAGGCTCTCGACCGACATCTCGACCTTGTGGGTCTGCGCTCGACAGCGCTTGCTGATCACCGCCCGGCTGCAGCCACTGCGTTCGGTAGACAAGTTGCGCTCGGCGGTCAAACGCGGCGAACAGTTCGATTCACCGCTGGAACTGCTCGCTCACCTGCTGAGCGATCAGGGCGAAGTGCTGACCCAGTTTCTGCGCAAGACCAGCGTCAACGTCGACCGCATTGAGGACCAGTTGCTTTCGCAGCGACTGAGCAACAATCGCTCCGAACTCGGTGCCATGCGCCGTGTGCTGGTGCGACTGCAGCGTCTGCTGGCGCTGGAACCGGGCTCTTTGATGCGCCTGTTGCACAAGCCTCCGCAATGGCTGCGCGAGCAGGATGTCCAGGCGTTGCGTCAGTCCATCGAAGAGTCCTCGCTGGTGATCAACGACCTCACGGCACTGGGCGAGCGCATCAAACTGTTGCAGGAAGAAATTGCCGCCAACCTCAACGAACAGAGCAGCAGAACCCTGTTTACCCTGACCGTGGTAACGGTTCTGGCATTGCCGATCAACATTGTCGCGGGCTTTTTCGGCATGAACGTGGGGGGTGTACCACTGGCGTCCGACCCTGAAGGCTTCTGGATTCTGGTGGCACTGGTCGCGACGTTTACGCTGGTCGCGGGACGCTGGGCATTTCGCAAACGTGGCGATTATTGACCCGGCCTGCCGGTTGTCAGAAATCTGGCGCAAAAGGCCACTGATTACTCGCATGTCGCATCTCTGTCACATTTTGCAATGACCATGTCAATATTCTTTCAATCAGGATTGCGAACATGGCTATAAACGCACTTTCTCCCGATGCGACGGGCCGGGCGGGCCTGTCGGCAACTCACTTCGGGCGCAAACCGGGTCGACTGACCATGGTCATCTTCTTCGCGATACTCATCGCCGGCCTGCTATTTACTGGCTACAGCCTCAAGCAGGATGTCGATGACATGGGCACGGTGGTTACCACCTGGACCCCGTTCGTGCTGCTGGGCGTGGCGTTGCTGATTGCACTGGGGTTTGAGTTCGTCAACGGTTTCCATGACACCGCCAACGCAGTCGCAACCGTGATCTATACCCATTCCCTGCCACCCGGCTTTGCGGTGGTCTGGTCGGGGTTCTTCAACTTTCTCGGCGTGATGCTCTCCAGCGGTGCAGTAGCGTTCGGCATCATCGCACTGCTGCCGGTGGAGCTGATTCTGCAAACCGGCTCATCGGCAGGCTTCGCCATGATCTTCGCCCTGCTGATCGCGGCGATCATCTGGAACCTGGGCACCTGGTGGCTGGGCTTGCCAGCGTCCTCGTCGCATACGCTGATCGGCTCGATCATCGGTGTCGGCATCGCCAACGCCTTGATGCACGGACGGGACGGGACCAGCGGCGTGGACTGGTCTCAGGCAACCAAAATAGGCTACTCGCTGCTGCTGTCTCCATTGGTGGGTTTCGGCTGTGCCGCCTTGCTATTGCTGGCCATGCGCATGTTCATCAAGAACCGCGCGCTGTACAAGGCACCAGAAGGCAATGCACCGCCACCGCTGTGGATTCGCGCCATGCTGATCGTGACCTGCACCGGCGTATCATTCGCTCATGGCTCCAATGACGGGCAGAAAGGCATGGGGCTGATCATGCTGATTCTGGTCGGTACCCTGCCGATGGCCTATGCGCTCAACCGCACCATGCCGGCCGATCAGGCCACTCAGTTCGGCGCGGTGGCAGAGGTCACCCAACAGGCACTGATGCGCAGTGCTCCCCTGCCTGCCCCGGCTGACTCGCGCCAGACCCTGTCGGATTATCTGGTCAGCAAACAGGCAGGCCCCGACCTGATCCCTGCGCTGGCGGTCATGACCGGCAAGATCGGCAATCAGGTCGCCAGTTACGGCTCGCTCTCGAAGGTGCCTGCGGAAGCGGTGACCAACGTTCGAAACGACATGTACCTGACCTCGGAAACCATTCGGGTGATGGATAAGAACAAGGTAGGCAATTTCGACGCCGATACCCAGACCAAGCTCGATGCGTTCAAAGGGCAGATCGACAGCGCGACGCGTTTTATTCCGACCTGGGTCAAGATTGTGGTCGCTATCGCCTTGGGGCTGGGCACGATGGTCGGCTGGAAACGCATCGTCGTGACGGTAGGTGAGCGCATAGGCAAGACGCACATGACCTACGCACAAGGCGCGTCGGCAGAAGTCGTGGCGATGTTCACCATCGGCGCGGCGGACATGTACGGGCTGCCCGTATCGACCACCCACGTGCTGTCATCCGGGGTAGCGGGGTCGATGGTCGCCAACGGTTCAGGCCTGCAAATGCGCACCTTACGCAACCTGGCCACCGCCTGGGTGTTGACCCTGCCGGCTGCCATCCTGCTTTCGGGTTCGCTGTACTGGGTGTTCAGCAAACTGTTTTGAGGTCTTCAGCGAGCGGTGCCTGCTGCCATCAAGTCTTGATGCAGGTCGCAAAGAGGACGCGGAGCGTCCAGAAATGCATGCGACGCGGAGCGTCGCACGATAGTTGCGATGATCGTTCCTCACGCTCCAGCGCAGGAATGCAGGTCGCGACGCGGAGCGCCGCACGATAGTTGCGATGATCGTTCCGCACGCTCCAGCGTAGGAATGCAGGTCTCGACGCGGAGCGTCGCACGATAGTTGCGATGATCGTTCCGCACGCTCCAGCGTGGGAATGCAGGTCGCGACGCTCTGCGTCGCACGATAGGGGTGGCGAGATTATCGTGCCTCGGGACCCGATGGTTCATCACCCTCTACACTGGTATCGATACTCACCACCACCGACATGCCCGGCCGTAAATGCTCGAGCATTGGCTGATCGGCATCGACCACGATGCGCACCGGGATGCGCTGGGAAATCTTCACAAAGTTGCCGGTCGCGTTATCGGCAGGCAGCAGGCTGAATTCAGAACCTGCGGCAGGCGAAATTCGTTGTACGTGGCCGTGCATCTCGTGACCGTCGAGCGCATCGACGGTAAAGCTTACCGGCTGGCCAAGGCGCACATGGGCCATCTGGGTTTCTTTCATGTTGGCAACGATCCAGCGCTGCTCGGGTACCAGCGCCATCAATTGTGCACCCGAGTTGACGTAGGCACCCAGGCGCACGCCGATCTGCCCCAACTGCCCGTCACGCGGGGCGACAATGCGGGTGTTGTCCAGGTCGATGCGCGCCAGTTCGATGGCCGCCTGAGCATTGGCCACTGAAGCTTCCAGTGAGCCACGGTTGACGATCACCGTTTGCAGATCCTCGCGGGCGATCTGCAATACCGCCCTGGCTTCAGCGACCGCGGCATTTGCCTGCGCATCGGCAGCACGGGTCACATCAAGCTCGCTTTTCGATACCGAGCCATCGGTCACCAGTGCCTGATTGCGGCGCAGATCGGCAGCACTCTTGCGGCTCTGGGCGATGCTGTTCTGCAGTTCAGCCTGGCGCTGGCCGATGGTCGCTTCGGCACTGCGTCGCTGTTGCAGGTTATTAGCCAGCGAGGCTTTCTGTACCGCCAGTTGCGCAATGGCCTGATCCAGGCGCTGGCGATAAATACGATCATCCAGACGCACCAGCAAGTCGCCGGCCTTGACGAACTGGAAGTCCTGAACCGGCACTTCGTAAACATACCCGCTCAACTGCGGCCCGATCAGCGTGGTCTGGCCCTTTACCTGGGCGTTCTCGGTGCTCTCGATCGGACTTGCGAACGGTGGCAGTTGCCAGGCGTATAGCACAACCAGCACCCCGACCAGCGCGACGGCAGCGAAAATCACCGAAGACACGACTCGCTTGCGGGTCGAGCGCGGCTTGCTGGTCACCGGCGACGTCAACGGTGCAGGTGGCGGCGCGCTGCGGGTTGCTTCTGTATCTGAGGTCGTGGATTCGTTCATGAAGATTTAACGCCGGAATTGGATACGGAAGGCGAAGCGGCAGGTGCTACAGGTGCCAACGCCAAAGGTTGAGTGGTCATTTTCAGCCACAGGACCCGGGCTGAAATCCAGATCATGGTCAGTACGGCAATCAGGGCGATCAGCATGAACACATCGTTGTAGGCCAGCACATTGGCTTCTCGGGTCGCAGCCGTAGCCATTGCGCGCATGCCTTGAGTGTTGCGCAGCGACGGGTCGGCAATAACCGAACTGTAACTGGCGCTGTAGCTCTGCAATCGCGCCTGAACCAGCGGGTCAATCAGGGTCAGGTGCTCAACGATGTGACTGGAGTGAAACTTCTCGCGCACGATCTGAAAAGTGCCCAGTGCAGCAGACCCGATCAGGCCGCCAATGTTTTGTGTGATCCCGAACAACACCGAAAAACTCACCATGTTGCGCGGGTTGGCCAGTACACCACTGATCCCCAGCACCAGCGTCGGACCGAGAAAAAACGTACCGCCGAATGCCAGCAGGAATTGACTGAGGTACATGTTCGACTGACGGGTCAGATTGGTCGAATGACTGTCCATCCAGGCACCGACTGCCATCATCGCCAGAGAAATCAGCAATGGCTTGATCAGGTGCGCAGGGTTGATGGTCAGCGCACTGACCGCCAACCCGGCCACACTGCCCAGCAACATCACCATGTACAGCGTGTGCAGTTGCTGACTGCCCATGTTCAGCGCCTGAAGAAAGCCTACGGCACCCACTGACTGCTCGGACAGCACCACGCGAAACAGGATAACGGCCAGCCCTAGACGCAGAATCGCCCCGCTGCCTAGCCAGCGCGTGATCAGCAACGGATTGCTTCGGTTATGCTCGATGGCCAGTCCGGCGCAGATCAGCACAATGGAGGCCGCCGACGCCAGACCTATCCACTGCGCTTCCAGCCACCATTCAATGCGCCCCAGCGAGAGAACGGCACAGAGCAGCGCAAAACCACCAGCCAACAGGCCGAAGGTCAGGAAATCCAGCTTTTCGAACGCCTTGAAACGATCACCCGGTGGCAGCTTGAGCAGCAGTACGCAACCCAGCGAGAGTAGCGCCATACCCAGTTCAAACAGATACAAACCGCGCCACTGGGCGATCTGCAACAAGTCTTCTGACACCAGCCGGGCCAGCGGCGTCGCCAGCTGGGCGGTGCCAAGCCCGAGCACCAGCGCCTTGAGCCGCCATTTCTGCGGAAACGCCTGAATCATGTAATACAGCCCAAGGGTACTGAGTGCAGCGCCAACCATGCCGTGCGCCGCACGCACGGCGATGGCTGAATCAATATCGTTGACGAACAGGTGCGCCAGCGTCACCAGTGCATAAAGCACTAGAAACAGTTCGGTGAACGCGCGCAAACCAAATTGCTGACGAAACTTCACCAGCAGCAGGTTCATCGACACATTGGTCATGATGTACGCAGCGGGCAACCAGGCGATGTCCTGCGACGTCGCACCCAGCGCACCCTGCAAATAGGGCAGGTTGGCAACCACCAGCGCGTTGCCGAGCCCGCCAGTCAGCGCGACGATCACCCCCACCAGCGCAAATGCCCAGCGCCGCGCATCGGAATGCAGAGGCGTCGAAGGCGAGCCGGGCATGGTTGGACGCTCATGGGCGGCCCACTCGCGCGGGGCATATTTATCAGTCATAGAGAACGGTCATGGAGACTTTCATGGGTGCACCCGAGGAATTCCCTTTTGTGACACTAATGACAGTCATAATACTCATCAGCCAGGCAATGATTCACCCCGGTCAGCCCGGCGCATTAAACTCAGTCTCGCCGCAAACGCTCTAAATAGTGGCTTTGTAAAACTTCAGGCTATGCTTAAACGCAGTTTTGCTTTGCACATTTGCGCTGCTAGGATCTTCTGCGATGCTCCAACAAGACTCGAACAAGAAGAAAGCGCAACCGAACAAGGAGTTCAGAATGAGTTCACAGGTTTCATCGGCCCGCCCGGTTCGGCAACCCTCCAGCCGGGATTCGATCGTTGTCGAGGTGCGTAACCACATGGGTCACCTGACCCTCAATCGCCCGGAAGGCCTGAACGCAATCGATCTGGATATGGTCCGCACACTTCGCCAGCAGCTTGACCTCTGGGCTGACGACCCGTCTGTTCATGCAGTGGTTCTGCGCGGCGCAGGTAGCAAAGCATTCTGCGCTGGCGGCGATATCCGTTCACTGTACGAAAGCCATCAGAACGGCCAGGACCTGCACTACACATTCTTTGCCGAAGAGTATGAGCTGGACCTGACCATTCACCGTTACCGCAAACCGATACTGGCCCTGATGGACGGTCTGGTGCTGGGCGGCGGCATGGGCCTTGTCCAGGGCGCTGACCTGCGCGTGGTAACCGAACGCAGCCGGCTAGGCATGCCGGAAGTCGCCATTGGCTACTTTCCGGATGTCGGTGGCAGTTATTTCCTGTCGCGTCTTCCAGGCGAGCTGGGCACCTGGCTGGGCGTGACCGGGTCCCAGATCGGCGCTGCCGATGCCTTGTACTGCGGGCTTGCCAACTGGTCGATGAACAGCGAAATGCTGCCGCGCCTCGACCACATGCTCGACCACCTGAAATGGAAATCGACGCCGCTCAAGGACCTGCAGGGTGCCCTCGCCAAGCTGGCGACCCAGCGCCTGCCCTACCCGCCTCTGGAAACCCTGCGCCCGGCGATTGATCATTTTTTCGGCTTGCCGGATATCCCCAGCATACTCGAGCAGTTGCAAGAGGTGGTCATCGGCGACACCCGCGAGTGGGCGCTGGATACCGTCGGCCGCATGAAGCGTCACTCGCCGCTGGCGATGGCCGTGACCCTGGAAATGCTCCGTCGTGGCCGTCACTTGCCACTACAGGAATGCTTTGCCATGGAACTGCACCTGGACCGCCAATGGTTCGAGCGTGGCGACCTGATTGAGGGCATACGCGCCCTGATAATCGATAAAGACAAGAAGCCGCAATGGAAACACGCCAGCGCGCAGGACGTCAGCAGCGCGCATGTGCAGGGTTTCTTCAGCGGTGTGGAGAATTAAGTCGTGCACGACCTTGAATTGACCGAAGAACAGGTAATGATTCGCGACATGGCGCGCGACTTTGCCCGCAACGAAATCGCCCCGCACGCCCAGGCCTGGGAAAAGGCTGGCTGGATCGATGATGCGCTGGTCGCCAAACTTGGCGAGCTGGGCCTTTTAGGCATGGTGGTGCCGGAGCAATGGGGCGGCACTTACATCGACTACGTCGCCTATGCGCTGGCGGTTGAAGAGATCTCCGCTGCCGACGCAGCTACCGGCACGCTGATGAGCGTACACAGCTCAGTTGGCTGCGGGCCAGTGCTCAATTACGGGACTGATGAGCAGAAACACACTTGGCTGGAAAAGCTCGCCACCGGTCGGGCTATAGGCTGCTTTTGCCTGACCGAACCGCATGCGGGCTCCGAAGCACATAACCTGCGCACTCGTGCCGAGTTGCAAGGTGATGAGTGGGTCATCAATGGTGCCAAACAGTTCGTCAGCAACGGCAAACGCGCACAACTGGCCATTGTGTTTGCCGTGACCGACCCGCAGCTTGGTAAAAAGGGCCTGTCAGCGTTTCTGGTACCCACCGAAAACCCGGGGTTCGTGGTTGACCGCAGCGAACACAAGATGGGCATCAGGGCGTCCGACACCTGCGCTGTCACCTTGAACAACTGCCGAATCCCGGCGGCCAACCTGCTGGGCGAGCGCGGCAAGGGGCTGTCCATTGCCCTCTCCAATCTGGAAGGTGGCCGTATCGGCATCGCGGCGCAGGCGCTGGGCATCGCCCGCGCCGCGTTTGAAGCCGCGCTGGCCTATGCGCGTGAACGTGTGCAGTTCGACAAGCCGATCATCGAGCACCAGAGCATCGCCAACCTGCTGGCCGACATGCACACCCGCATCAATGCCTCGCGGCTGTTGATTCTGCATGCCGCGCGCCTGCGCAGCGCCGGGCAGCCGTGCCTGTCCGAAGCCTCGCAAGCCAAGCTGTTCGCTTCGGAAATGGCCGAGTGGGTGTGTTCCAAAGCAATCCAGATTCATGGCGGCTACGGCTACCTGGAAGACTACCCTGTCGAAAGGTACTACCGCGACGCGCGCATCACCCAGATCTACGAAGGCTCCAGTGAGATCCAGCGTCTGCTGATTGCCCGCGAACTGCGTCACTACCTGGTCTGATAAACGCGACTGCCCCGGCGATGCCTGTCGCCGGGGCATGCTGTCAGCGCGTCATGAATCGCTCCCGCCCAAGCAGTGTCACCAGCAACGCGACCGAGTCGGCGTTTTTAAGCGTGATGTCGATACGCTTGCGAACATCGTCGTAAAACACGTCTCGGGCCTCATCTAGGGTCTTCTTACCCGCTATCCGCAGAATCGTCTGCTTACCATTACCGTCCGTTCGCCTCAAGTCGCGCCACGCGTCTTCATCCAGCTGCCTGAACAGTTTGTCGCGGTCAGTGTGGTAGGACAGGGTCTTCTGCTGTTGATAGGTCAGCTCGTTTCTGATGCGCAGTCGATACTCCGATGCATCATCCAGTAAATCAACAAATGGCGCCTGAGATTCGAGATAGGCAATGTCGTCAGTCTTGAGCACCAGGTGAGATAACTCATGAATCAGGATCGTGGCGCGATAATGCGGACCATGCTTGAATTCACCCGAGCGAATGACGTTGAGCTTGAAACGGTAGGTAGGCAAACGAAAGAACTGCTCAGTCAGAAAAACCCGCCTTAATGGGTCAGCTTCGAAGATAAACGCACTGGCGGACTCGTTGCCCACCCGGTTAATGCCGACCACGTAACGCTTGGAGTCGATAGGCGACATCGAAGGGCTCATCAACTCCTCGTAAATCTTGGTAACGGCCTTTTTGGTGACTTTATATAAATGCTCATCCGGGACCTTCTGAGCAAAAAAATCAGCCAGTATCTTTTCCGTCCGTGGATCTGGCTTTCCGTCCGGCAATCGCCTGGTCAGGTTGGCCAGGCAGTTTTCCAGATAATGCTGAGCCTGAACATATGCATCTTCGATGGCCTGGGCCATTTCTCGATAGGAATGTCGAATCTCGGACATACCTCGAGCATTGATGACTATCAGGTCGTCAACCAGATCATCAATGACGCTGCCTTCAATACGGGTAAGTGCACCACCGCCACCTTTTAGTCCGCCCTGAATATCGAGTTTCCATTGCTGATCGGCATCAAGACTGACCGAGGGGCCAATCTTCTTGCCCGCAATAATGAACCAACCGTCCTCATCGGACTGCAATTCATAGGTCTTACCACCAATGGCTGCATACTTTCTATCGGTGGCCGGATCGCGGTAGACACTTAACAGCTCATCCCTTTGCAGCGTGTCCAAGGCGATCTCATGAGCTTCGAATTCGCGCAGGCGGTCTCTTATCTGCTGCGTCAGTGAGCTATTGCTCCAGGAAAACCCGGACTCATTGGGCTCATCTTCCAGTTGCAAAAGCGTGTCGGACAGAGCAGCGTCGTCCGGTAACGTGCTGGTCTCGTCAACCGTACGTGATGTGAATGCCGAAGAGTTCTGCCCGGAAGAGATCATTACGCTCAAGGCAGCCATGAACTCCGACAGGGCCTTGCCCCAGTGCTGCCCCCCGGCCGAGATGACCGACAGATTCAATAGCGCCTGCCCCTGGATGATACCAACCAATGCACCCAGACGCCCCGGCATCAGTGCCATGACTTGCTCGGCCCCCAGAGTGAACAGGTACCGGGAAGCAGCGCGGCGCTGTTCGGCATTAGTGACGCTGTGCTGTTGCACTTGTAACTTCAGGGTATCCAGAGCGCCCTCGAACATCAGCAGCAGACAGTTACCGTTATAGGGATCGATTTGCACGGTCACCGCTGCAGGAGTATCAAAGGGCACGTCAAAAGAGGATTCTGCACTGAAAGGTAGATGCGGCTCCACGAAGCCACCTTTGTCATAGACTTTGCGCAAATGGGGATCAACACGATCCAGAATGTACGCTTGAAGATAGGTAGAGGTATGGATGTCCCTCAACAGCGCAGCCTGGTCCGGGTACTCCTTGAAAACAAATTCGTCGTGCAGTGGCGCGTAAAGCACCCACGGTCCCGATTGGCTTTCATGCGGCCCCATCAGATACGTATTGAGTACGAGGGTCGGCTCCCAGCCTTCCTTGGCAGGGAGCAACTGCAGGGGGCTGAATACCATCTTGCAGCCGTTGACGGGAAGGCGTGCAATGGCATCAGGCATATCAAGAACGTTTTCGATAACCGTATAAGCTTGCTCGGACAACTCATTCTTGAGCCTGAGCGCAAACGCTCGCAGTATATCCAGCGAAGGGATCTGATCGACGAACAGTTTGCGTCGCTTGAGGTAATCAGGAGCAGTCGCGGCAAGGATCGGGTCGAGCATGCTCCGGTAACCCGCAGCGATGTCCAGCGACCTCACCAGATCACGAACGTAAGCCGGAGTGAGCGACGCGTTCAGTGGCTTATCGTGCGCTGATGAGAGAAGGATGACCCCGTCCTGCCTGGACAGGAAACGGTCGATGGCATATTCCACAAGGGTTTCGCTGACTGATTGTGTGGCCGCCGGTATCGACTGGGGTGTCTGCCCCGGTGCGACCGGGACAGGAATGTAATGCGCCATTGTCACCCGGACGCTTTCAGGGTCAGGGCGAGGCTCGGTGAAATCAGTGTTGAACCTGCTTTTCAGTCGCTCGCAGGAGTAGTCATAGAGACTGGGTATATCAAACAAAAAATCTTTCTGGCCGATACAGGTCACATAGAACCGCTGCAGGGCATTCACCAGCGTAATCTGATCAGTCCCCGACGCTTCGCTGACCCATGAAGGGACGATGGCTTTGTAGATGATGAACTGGATGGCAACGCCCAGATAGCCAAGAGCCTGGCGATTTCGGTCATCGCGCTCTCCTGCACTCAGCAGGTTGACGAAAAGTTCTGACGGTACCCGCCAGGTCACGGCCTGCTGATAAAGATACGCCACGGTGCTTCGCTGACGTTCCACCTCGCCACGTTGTAACGTTTCGATGAAATGCTCTTCAATGCGTTGCAGTTTTACCTTGAGATCCAGCGTGCCAGTCCGGGTACGATGATCAAGCAGCCTCTGCCTGTCCGGCTCGGCAAGAACCCCCGACAAGTGCGAAACCAGTTCGAAACCTGTCAACCGCGCAGCAATGTAGTCTTTCAGTGCCTGCAGGGTTTCGAAACTTACAAGTCCCTTGCTCAGTACCCACAGAGCGGGCGAGCTGTGAGCAAGCCTGTTATTGATCACGAACGCGTTGGGCACCTGGATTGCAGGTGATTCAGGATCGAACTGAACAGAAACGGTGAACGCATCGACCTGTGACTCACCCAGAGCCTCCCTGAGACCAGGCAGTGGCCGGTCCAGTAATTGCTGAACGCTCTCGATGACCGACTCGGGAAGCAAACCTGTACGCTTTTCAACAAGCAATTCCAGGCGCAGTGCATACTCGCGGACCAGGCCGGATATCACACCGGGGCGCTCGCTGCTATCCAGCTGACGAACCGTACGTGAATAGAATTGGCTGATTTGCTCTTCGAAGCGGCGAGGAAACTCCTCCTGTACACAGACCAGTATGTGTTCGAGCAATGCCAACGGCAGGCGTTGCAACGGCCGATTCAGAACCGGAGTTATCAGCCCTGCCACCACCACGCTGTCTGACAGGGGGTCCTGCGTGTAGCCACAAACGCGGTCAAGCGCCAACGAAAGCAGCCGCACAGGCACCGCATCCATGGCAGCCGGCAAGATCCAAAGGGCCCGGGCATCCAGAGGTGGTCCTCCAATTACAGCCAGGTAACGGTTCAGCGCGTGACGCATGCAGCCCTCTACACCGGCATGTAGAACATCAACACGCTCAAGCAACACATCAAGCTTCTTCAGTTTGCCAATCCAGTTGTAAGAAGGCTCGGAAACAAGCGTCGGATGCTCCCCCACGCTAGCCTGGATCGAGGCTCCCCAGGTTTGGCCAAAGGGCAGCACTTCCGGACGCCAGCGCCCTGAGTCGTGGAGGTTTGATAGCCGGCCATCCAGTAGTGCGCGAATATCCAGTGCATCATCAACCCGAACCGGATTTTTTTCGTATTGGATCGGTGGCAGGCCCAGGACATAACGCAAATTGCGCTTTTGCAGAGCGATCACAGAGTCAGCGAATTCACTGAAAAACACGTTGGCTAACGCATCCTGATACGACTCGACCTTACCCTTCTCTTTAATGGCAAGGTGATCGTTCAAGGATGAATAAAACAGCAGCTCGGCACGTGAGGGGTCGCTCAGTACGTGCGCTATTGCACGAGCCGGATCATCAAAGCGCAAGAAGCCCGACAGCGAGAAGTAGAGAAACGCACTCGACGGCTGTTCTGCGGGAAAATCAATCAGGAACACGCCCACCAGCTTGACAGGCTCCTGTCCAGCAACGGTGACTGACAACCGTTGAACGCGTATCGACTGTGCATTGCCAGGTTGCGAGGGTAACAGGCTGAGCAAACAGCGATACTCTGCTTCAGTCATCGTGCCATGTGCCCGGCTCGATAGAAGATGCTGAAGAAAGCACTCAGCGAGCGCATGACCAATAAAGTCTCTTGCTGTACGGCCGTCCTGTCGTTTTGACATCCAGTAGTCAGACAGCAATTGCTCGTATGCATCGCGGACTCCCGAAACCACGTCAGCCAGCGCCAGCTCGAAAAGCTCGCTCTGCGCTTGCGGCAAGACAAGGCCCCGCGCATCCAGAAATTGCCGTATCAGACCCGTCGGAAGAACGTTCAGGGAAAATGCCTGCACAGCAGCATCAGCCAGATACTGAGTGCCCACTACCGATGACACCACCGGATTGGCTCCGGGGTCAGTGCCCAGAATCTGCACCACCTGACTGAAAACGTCGACGCTGTCTGCGACGCCTCTCTGCACTAACGCCGTCTGCAAGGCCTTGCCTGCCGCAGCTCGCAGGTCCGGCAGCTCCTGCAACTGGACCAACAGGCGTTCCAGATGCCCGGCCTGCTGGCGCATGATCGCCAGCGTACGCGCTTCGAAGAGCGAGCCCTCGACACGCTCTGCCTCGATAGTCGATATATCGCTGACGTCGCCAAACCGCTGCTGCAAGGCACTTAGCAGCGAAGTGCGGCTCTCGAATCGCTCGACCCCGAAGGTCAGGGTACTCAAAAAGACTGGCGCGACACCTGGCGTGGGGTCACTGATTAACAAGGCACCCGCAAGTTCGGCGTTAGCGGGCGAATTGTCGCCTATGATCAGCCGATCAGCTCTTGGAAGGGGTGCATCGCTGTTGGGCTCGACACTTACTCCGACCAATAATTGCAGCCACTTGCCATCTTCACTGCTGATGCGTGAGCTGCCGACTGCGTCATGAATGTCCTGTGTGAATCGGCTGCGCAGAGAGTCGCTGAAAAAATAGGGAAGTACTGTTGGCATGTGCTGTTTCCTTTGACTAGCCCTCATCGCTCACTGCGCCGGGGCACGTGGCAGAGGAAAAGGAAACAGCTTATTGAGGTAGCACGACGCGCCTGCGTTACATAAAGCAATGGGTCCGCAGGCGCACGTCGCTCACATCAATTAACGGAAGGCTGGACGTTCTTTTCAACCCATGCAGCGAAGGCGTTGATGAACGTCTCCAGAAATGGCCGTGTCTTGTCGGACAGTGCGCCCGCTTCATCGAAAAAGCTTCCAGCGCCACCCAGGTATGCCTCAGGCTGCTGAAGGCACAGCACGTCCAGAAATACCAGAGACTGGCGCAGGTGATGGTTGGCACCAAAGCCACCGACAGCACCCGGAGAAGCGCTTATGACCGCGCCGGGTTTGCCGCTGAAAGCGCTTTTGCCGTAAGGACGCGAGCCCACATCAATGGCATTTTTCAGGGCACCCGGCACCGAACGGTTGTATTCCGGTGTTACAAAAAGCACGCCGTCGGCAGCGCCCAACTGGTCGCGAAATGCACTGTAGGCTGGCGGCGGAGAAGCGCCATCAATGTCTTCGTTATACAGAGGCAAATCGCCAATTTCGACGATATTAAGTTTAAGGCTGGCAGGTGCCAGCTCCGCGAGGGCAAGCGCAATTTTTCGGTTGATGGAGTCTTTTCGCAGACTGCCGACCAATACGGCAATGGTATGAACCTGGCTCATGAAAATATCCGTCATCTGATTAATAGGGAATATCAGGTATACAACAACAGCCGCCTTTAGACGACCATTGCCCTGGTCAATTCCCCGACGCGCCACAACCGCCCGGATTATTTTTTTCCTGCCGGCAAACTCACCTATAGATCAGTGGTCTACTAGCCTCGATGGATTCGTAAACCAGCAGTTATATTCAGTTTCAGAGGTTACAGAGCAAATGGCTTCAGTTCTCGTCGGACAATTTCATGCCAGAGACGCCGAAGGTCGCGTCTACCCGGTCCATGAATTCCAGGAATCGCAGCCGGGTGAGGTGCAGGGCGGGCAGCCGGTAATCACTTACAGACTGGCAATTGGTGACCGGGTCAAGCATTTGGGCGGTGAAGACTTTCAACTGGTGCAATCGGGCGTGAAAATCACCCGTACAACGCCGTAATACAAACAGAACTCCCGCTCGAGCTACCGCTGCCAGCGGGAAGTTGCTAGTCAGAAAAGATCAGATACCAGAAAATTGCCGTTTCACGTGTATTGGGATCTATGCCTCGATAGCGCATATGGTCCACCCCGCCTACCACGTATCCACAACGCTCATACAACCTGCAGGCACCCAGGTTATTGTTCTGGGTTTCCAGAACGATGCCGGGCAGATTGCGCTTGCGGCTCCAGAATTGAGCGACATCGAGCAATGAGCGCGCGACCCCATGACGACGCGCCGACTCGTCTACCGCCAATTCATCGATGTAGGCGAACCCGCTCCAGTGAGTGCTCATCACGATATGGCCAACCGGGCGGTCATCCAGCCAGGCCACCATCACCGAACTCGTGGCGGCATCGCGATGATCGGCAAACTCCTGAGAATCGATACCATAATTCTTGCTGTACGGCTCGACCAGCTCAACCTGCCATGAATCAACGCTTTCGCCGATACGCGGTTGGGCATAGCCAAGCACTGTAAACGTGAATTCGCTATTGAGAATGTAGTCCTCGAAGCATTCGTCTGCGATCCGAATGCTCAAGGCAGGGTTTGCCAGGTTCATGTCACCACTCGCTGGTTGCTGTCAGGAGGACGTCTGCGCTGCGGCTTCCAGCATTTGTACCCACAAAGCAGGTGCACCGGATGCCTTGGCAATGGTGCTCATACGGACTTCATGCTCGGCCAGTTCACTTTCCGAAGCACGAATGATGCGGCAAGGTTTGCGATCGGCAGGCAAACGGCGGATTTCGCTGCCTCGGTTGCCAGAGCCTTCACCGGAGCCGTTGCCGTCAGAGGCATTACCAGCCAGCGACAGGCTGGTCTGCCCGCCGGTCATCGCCAGGTAGACGTCGGCCAGAATTTCAGAGTCGAGCAGTGCGCCGTGCAGCTCGCGGCCCGAGTTGTCGACGCCGTAGCGCTTGCACAGGGCATCCAGACTGTTGCGCTGCCCCGGATGGCGCTCACGCGCCATCATCAGGGTGTCGAGGATCGAACAGTGCTGGGTAATATCAGCCCTGTCCTGCGAACCCATCAAGGCAAATTCGTTGTTGATGAAGCCAACATCGAACGCTGCGTTGTGAATGATCAGTTGCGCGCCTTTGATGAATTCGAAAAATTCATCGGCGACTTCGGCAAACCGGGGCTTGCCGACCAGAAATTCGTTGGTGATACCGTGAACACCAATCGCGCCTTCGTCACTTTCGCGATCAGGTTGCAGGTACACGTGAAAATGCCGACCGGTCAGGCGCCGGCCAATCAACTCGACACAACCGATCTCGATGATCCGGTGACCATCTGTCACCGGCATACCGGTGGTTTCGGTATCGAGAACGATCGATCTGTTATCCAGGTTTTGTAATGCCATTGACTGTCGCCTCATCTACAGGCCGCGATTCTAACACGCCATGGAAGCTGCGAGCCTGTCGGATCCATCCGCAATTGAAAGGGATAAACGTCAGCAGGCGCTGCAGGGATACAACGGATTCGGCGATTTTACCCGGAACTCGCCCGCCTCCCGAGTTGCATCATGAGTTGCGATAAAGGCAACAGAGTTCCGAGTTTGCGATGATTGCTGACGCGTCTGCCGCGTGTCCATACTCGACCCATCGGCAACAGGAGATCGATATGAGCCCTCTTTGGCAGCGCCTTCGCGATCAAGCCCGGCAACTGACCGAGCGCAACCCGGTACTCGGCGATTATGCGACAAGCCACCTGCTGGTCTATTCGACTTTCGAGGATGCGCTCGCTGCGAACCTTGCCCGACAGATGCAGGCCCAAGCGAGTAACGTGGCGCTGGAAGACTGGTTCAAGGCGATCATAAAGGCCAGGCCGTCCATCGCTCAGGCAGCAGCTGCCGATATCAACCATCTGGAAACAGTCAATCCTGCCTGCCCGGATCACCTCACGGCCTTTCTGACCTTCCGGGGCATACAGGCCGTTCAGGCATACCGCATCGCCCATGCACTGTGGGCTGAGGGCGATGAGCAAAGCGCGGTGCTAGTACAGAACTGGGCGGCCAACACCTGGAGCATCGATATTCACCCGGCGGCGCGGCTCGGCAAATCCTTGTTTGTCGACCATGGCATCGGCCTTGTTATCGGGGAAACCGCTGTAGTCGAAGATCAAGTGAGCCTCTGGCACGGTGTCACGCTGGGCAGCACCCTCAACGAAGCAGGCGACCGACACCCGAAAATCCGCAGAGGCGCACTTATTTGCGCCGGAGCAACCGTTCTGGGAAACATCGAAGTAGGAGCCAATGCCATTGTGGCGGCCAACTCGGTCGTACTCAAAGCAGTGGCGGCTGAAACGGTCGTCGCTGGCACACCGGCAAAGGTGGTGGGTAATGCCCCTGCTTTTCTGGCGACCTTTACGACAAAATCCAAAGGCTAATCAGGAGCTATTACCATGACAGCCGTTGCTCAATTTGCGCAGGGTATCGATCATCCTCTTGTCACCGTGCGTAATCATGCCGAGGCTCTGGAGCTGTATCGCAGAATGGGCTTCGCGCCGTCGCCGGTCAGCTACCACCCTTGGGGAACCGTCACCTCGTTGATGATGTTTCCCAGTAACTTTATCGAATTGATCGGCGTCGAAGATGCTTCGAAATTCGGCACCCACTCGGTAAACGGTTTCTGCTTCGGACGTCAGTTGGGTCAATTCCTCGACCGCGGCGAAGAAGGCGTTTCGCTGGTGGCGCTGCACAGTAAAGATGCCGACGATGACCACGCGCGTATGGCGGCTGCAGGGCTTGAAAGCCAGGGCCGTATTGATTTTCGCCGAAAAATGACGCTTCCCGATGGTCGCGACGATGAAGCCGTTGTTTCGCTGGCGCTCTTCATCGACCCGGAACTCCCGGACGCCTCCAACTTTATCTGCCATCAGCATCGTCCTGAGCTGATCTGGGTGCGCGGCTGGCAGAACCACCCCAATGGTGCAGACGGGATTCTGGCGATCACCTATCTGGCAGACCCCGAACGGCTTGAACCCCGCTGGCGAGCTATCTACGGCAATGCGGTGACATACAACGGTGCCGCCCTGGAGGCTGATACCCGATGCGGCGTATTGCGTGCCATCGACGCCGCGACAGCTGCCCTGGAATTTCCGGACGTCGAGCTACCTGCAATTACCAGGGAGCGCCCCCATGCGATTTCCATCCGGCTGCGCACCACGAGCCTCAACGATCTGCGCGCAATACTGGCGCGTAATGACGTGGCTCATCATGAAATACGGGGTCATGAAATACCGGACCGCGTCCTCGTGGCGCCGCACGCGGCAGGCAATGTCATCCTCGATTTCGTACAGAGTATCTGACTGAACGTCGACTGACGAATATCAGCTTTTTATGCCACGCACTTCGTCAACACCACGGTTGGCAAGCTGGTCGGCACGCTCGTTGCCGGGATGGCCGATATGGCCTCGTACCCACTGCCATTTCACGTTATGCCGGCTGACCTGTTCATCGAGCAGCTGCCACAGATCGGCATTTTTGACCGGTTCCTTGGCCGCGGTTTTCCAGCCGCGTTTCTTCCAGTTGACCATCCACTCGGTAATGCCTTTCATCACGTACTGAGAGTCGGTCACCAGCGTCACTTCGCAGGGACGCTTGAGTTCTTCGAGCCCGCGAATGGCACCCGTCAGCTCCATGCGGTTGTTGGTGGTGTTGGCCTCGCCACCCCACAGCTCTTTTTCGACACCCTTGCACACCAGCAGGGCACCCCACCCGCCCGGGCCAGGATTGCCCTTGCAGGCACCGTCGGTGAAGAGTTCAACGCTATCGCTCATTACGACCTTTCCAGAATGATGGGCTTCATGTGCAGCATGGCATTGCTCAGGAATGATCCTGAGTGTTGCGACTGACCTTGGCCATCGGCATGGGAATCAGCTTGCCGATAGGGTCGCGGCGTACCTGACGTACAGGCCTCAGGCCTACCACCAGTTTACGCGCCACCAGAAGGTAGAAGCCGCCACCGGGGCTCTGACGTCCTTCACCGAGGCTTTCGAGCCCAGCAAGGCGTGACTGCCATGCCGCTGAAGCAAGGGGCGGACGATAGCATCCGAAGCGCCGTTTCTCCAGCGCGAAGCCCAGCAGGTTCAGCCAGTCGGCGACCCGCGAGGATGAGATGCAGCGCGCCTTGCGCAGCCCATCCCGAGCGAACACGTGACGCATGCCCCAGGCGCTCCAGGGGTTGATGCCGATAATCAGCAAGTGCCCGCCCGGCCGAACACTGCTGGCCGCTTCACGCAGCAGCCCGTGGGGCGACAGACAGAAATCCAGACCGTGCTGCAGTACCACGACATCCGCCGCGTGCTCGCTCAATGGCCAGGCCTGCTCTTCGCAGACAATCTCGACGCCCGGCAATGGTGCTCCGAGCCGCACATTGCGTTGCACCTGCGGGGCAACCGGCGGCGCTTGCGCCGACGGGCCGTAATGCACCAGGTAGCCGCCGAAATACCGCCCCAGCTCTTCGTCGAGAATGCGCCGTTCCTCTTCGAGCAGAAGCTGCCCCAGCGGCCCGGAAAGCCATTCACGGGCAGCGCGGATCAATGCAAGCCACTCAGGATCAGCCTGAGCGAACGCTTCATCGGTCATGAGTTCTCCTCCAGAGGTGCTCGCGTACAGCGGCAACAGACTCTAAGATGCACCATTGTCCGCCGCTATGCGAACTGCGCCATGATACAGATCCACGCCCTTCCTGCTTTCAATGACAACTACATATGGTTGTTACAAGACCTTTCGAGCCAGCAATGCGCTGTGGTCGATCCTGGCGACGCGAAACCGGTGCTGGGCTGGCTGGCGGAGCATCCGGACTACCGGTTGACCGATATTCTCATCACCCACCACCACAATGATCATGTCGGCGGCGTGGCGGAACTCAAGCAGGCGACCCGGGCACGCGTACTCGGCCCTGCGGCAGAGACTATTCCGGCACGCGATATCGCACTGGTCGACCATGACCGACTGACAGTGCTCGGCCTCGAGTTTGTGGTGCATGCAGTTCCCGGCCACACGCTCGGTCATATCGCCTTCTACCATGAAGACGCTACAACGCCCTTGCTGTTCAGCGGCGACACGCTGTTCGCAGCAGGCTGTGGACGTCTGTTCGAGGGTACGCCAGAGCAGATGCATGACTCCCTCGAGCGTCTGGCCAAACTGCCGGACAGCACGCTGATTTATTGCGCCCACGAATACACGCTGAGTAATCTGCGCTTCGCTCAGGCCGTCGAGCCCGATAATCAGGATATTGCCCAACGCCTCGCCGAAGTCACCCGCTGGCGTAGTGAAAATCGCATCAGCCTTCCTTCAAACCTGGCTCTGGAAAAACGCACCAACCCGTTCCTGCGAACCCGGGAAACATCTGTTAAAGAAAAAGCGGACGAACGGAGCGGCGGGCAAAACACCTCGCAGAGTGCGGTCTTTGCCAGCTTGAGGGCATGGAAAGATAAGTTCTGACCTGACCATAAAACCGCAATAAAATTCTGAAAGGTTGACCGACGGCAGGCTGCTTCCTAGAATCGCCCGACATTTTCGTCTGGATGTACCCCCCGAACAATGTCGTCATCTATCAGCAAGCCTTCACATTCGGACGCATTGACTCGGTTGGCTCAGGCCATGGCTGTCACCGCGAGTGCGCTTTTGGCCGGTTGCCAGAGCACTGCCAGCGTCGACCCGGTCAGCAGCCATCGCACGCCTAATCTGGCCGCCGGCATCAAGCAAAAACCGATTTTCCTGTCTCACAAGCCCGTCACTCCCCTCGCCCCGCCACAAGATGTGTGGGAGCGCATGCGTCAGGGCTTTCAACTGCAACAAGGCAACGATCAAAACCCCCGTATCGACCAGCAGCGCCTGTGGTTCGCCAACAACCCTTCCTTTCTGGAAAACGCTGGCGAGCGTGGCAGCCTGTATATGCATTACATCGTCGAGCGCCTTGAAGAACGCAACATGCCGCTGGAGCTGGCTCTGCTCCCTGTCATCGAAAGCGCCTACAACCCGATGGCCGTTTCACGCAGCCAGGCTGTAGGTCTATGGCAGTTCATCCCCTCGACCGGGCGTTACTTCAACCTGCGCCAGACCAGCTTTTATGACGGACGTCGCGACATCCAGGCCTCGACCGTTGCCGCACTGGATTACCTGACCCGTCTGCATGACATGTTCAACGGTGACTGGTTACTGGCCCTCGCGGCCTACAACGCGGGCGAAGGCACAGTGAGCCGTGCCATCGAGCGCAATGACAAGCTCAACCTGCCGACCGACTACTGGAACCTGCCACTTCCGCAGGAAACACGGGACTATGTGCCCAAGCTGCTGGCCTTGTCCCAGGTGGTACTGTCGCCGGAAGCCTATGGCGTCAACCTCAATCCGATCGCCAACCAGCCCTATTTCGAAGTCGTCGAACTCAACAAGCGCGTCGATCTGTCCAAAGTGGCCAGCGCTGCCGATATTGACGAAGATGAGCTTATCCAGCTCAACCCTGCCTACAAGAAGCGCCTGACGGTCGATGGGCCTCAGCATCTGCTGGTGCCAACGTCCAAGGCGCAACTGCTGACTGCCAGCCTGCTGACCATGAAACAGGAAGAGCTGGTCGCCTGGCAGCCTTACCGCGTACGCAAGGGCGATACTCTGGAAAGCCTGGCGAGTCGCTATCAGGTCACGGTCAGCTCGCTCAAGGGCAATAACAAGCTGTCCGGCAACCGCCTGAAGGTCGGTCAATCACTGAGCATACCGGTCAAGCCGGGCATGCAGAATTCACAGCCCGTGTTCGAAGCGTTGGCCAGCAACGACAAGCCGTCACGTACCCGAAGTTACAAGGTGCGCAGCGGTGACAACCTGACCACCATCGCGCAAGCCAACAAGGTGGATGTCGAAGACCTGCAACGCTGGAACAAGCTGACCGGCAAGAAGCTCAAGGTCGGCCAGACGCTGGTCATGCAGGACACCAGCAAATCCAGCAGTAAAACGGTCGCCAGCGCCAAAGACGGCGAAAAGAAATCCATGCAGTACAAGATCCAGAAAGGCGACTCGATGTACCTGGTCGCCAAGCGCTTTAACGTCGAGATTCAACATCTCAAGCGCTGGAATCCACGTAGCGGGCAGGCCCTCAAACCCGGTCAGACCCTGACCGTTTACCTGCCGCACTGATGATCGCGGCCACTTGCCCTTCGATAACCTTGGGGCGGGTGGCCGATGCAGCCCCGGCTGCGCAGTCACCTGCAGTCTTTTTCCAGCTGGAACAAGCTGTTACTGTTAGCGACCCGAAAGCCCAAGTCGCCCGGATCGTGATACGTCCCTTCCTGCTAACCATCAGCCTGGCCTTGAGCTTCTGCGCCAACGCAGCCATCACAGAAAGTCATGGCTATGCGCAGTTTGGTGTTCTCAAGTACCCGGCCAGCTTTACTCATTTCGACTGGGTCAATCCCGAGGCGCCGAAAGGTGGCACCTTGAGAATGATGGCGTTTGGTACGTTCGACACGCTCAATCCTTACACATTCAAGGGCAGCAGCCCGGTCTCGACCGGAAACTTCCTGCAATACGGCGTCAATGAACTGAACGAGCCGTTGATGGTGGGCACAGGGCAGTACGACCCGTCCGGCGATGAACCGACCTCCAGTTACGGGCTGATCGCGCAGTCCGTTGAATACAGCGAGGACCGCAGCTGGGTGGTGTTCAACCTGCGCCCGCAGGCGCGCTTTCACGATGGCAAGCCCATCACCGCCTACGACGTGGCGTTTTCCTACCGAACGCTGCTCAAGGACGGTCATCCTCAATACCGCACCGCCTTGCAGGAAGTGCAGCGCGTCGACATCCTCAATCGTCATCGCATCCGGTTTGTCTTCAAGCGCTCTGGCAATCCGTTGCTGATTCTGCGTCTTGGGGAACTGCCAGTGCTGCCCCAGCATTACTGGAAGAACAGAGACTTCAAGGCGACTACCTTCGAACCGCCGCTGGGCAGTGGCCCCTACAGCATCACCCGCGTGCAGCCCGGACGTCAGCTGGTGTTCGAGCGGGTCAAGGATTACTGGGGCAAGGACCTGCCGGTCAACCGCGGCAAATACAATTTCGACCGGGTGGAAGTCGAGTTCTACCGCGACAGCGATGTGGCGTTCGAAGCATTCAAGGCGGGCGAATTCGATATCTACATCGAGCATCAGGCCAAGAACTGGGCGAATGGCTATAACTTCCCGGCAGTCGCAAACGGTCAGGTAATCAAGGCGCAGATTCCGCACCGCATACCGACCCAGACCCAAGGCCTGTTCATGAACACCCGGCGCGCGGCCTTCGCCGATATCCGCGTACGCGAAGCACTGGGGCTGTTGTTCAATTTCGAATGGACCAACCGCACACTGTTCAGCGACGCTTATGAGCGTTCGACCAGCTATTACCCCAACAGCGAGTTTTCCGCGACGGGCCTGCCGAGCGGGGCTGAATGGTTATTGCTGGCGCCTTATCGCGATCAGTTGCCCGCCAGTCTGTTTACCCAGCCATTTGCCCCATCGAAAACCGATGGCGGCGGCATCCCGCGCGACACTCTGCGCAAGGCCTTGAAACTGCTTGCCGATGCTGGCTGGACGCTGTCGGACAAGGGCTTGCTCAACGCCGACAAGCAACCGCTGCGCTTCGAGATCCTGCTGGTCAACCCCAACCTCGAACGCATCCTGCAGCCCTACATCGAAGACCTGCAACGCCTGGGTATTGATGCAGGGCTGCGCACCGTCGATCGCGCCCAGTACAAACAACGCCTGGACCGTTTCGACTTCGACATGATTCTCATGACCCTGCAACAGACGCTGAGCCCCGGTCTTGAGCAGTGGCAATATTTTCATTCAAGCCAGGCCGCGATCAACGGCAGCAAGAACTACGCCGGCATTGCCAACCCGGTGGTCGACGCCCTGCTGAACAAACTGCTCGGCGCGCAAACCCGCGATGAACAGGTCGCGGCTGCGCGAGCGCTGGACCGCGTGCTGCTGGCTCAGCACTACAGCATTCCCAACTGGTATCTGAACAATCATCGGCTTGCCTATCGCAACCGATTCGCCATGGTCACCACCCCGCCCTACACCCTGGGGCTGCGTGCGTGGTGGCTCAAGACTCTGGAGAAGCCCCGATGAACCCATTGCATTCCCTGCGCGCGCAAGCGGCCGGCCTGCTGTTGGCCAGCCTCGCCTGCACGGTACAGGCTGCGCCTCAGCATGGCGTGACGCTGTACGACGAGCCGCCCAAGTACCCGGCCGACTTCAAGCACTTCGACTACGTGAACCCGGATGCGCCCAAGGGTGGCACGTTCCGTCAGGCAGGCTTCGGCGGTTTCGACAGCCTCAACCCGTTCATCAACAAGGGCGTGCCGGCAGATGACATCGGCCTGATCTACGACACCCTGGCCCGTGCAAGCCTGGATGAACCGTTCAGTGAGTACGGGCTGGTTGCCGGTAAAATCGAGAAAGCCCCGGACAACAGCTGGGTACGCTTCTACCTGCGCCCGGAAGCGCGCTTTCATGACGGCCACCCGATGCGTGCCGAAGACGTGGAGTTCAGCTTCAAGACACTGATGGAGCACGGGTCGCCCATGTACAAGGGTTACTACGCCGACGTCGATCAGGTGGTCGTCGAAGACCCGCTGCGCGTGCTGTTCAAATTCAAGCACAAGGGCAATCGGGAGATGCCGCTGATTCTTGGCCAGTTACCCGTGCTGCCCAAACATTTCTGGGCAGATCGCGACTTCAGCAAGGGCAACCTGGACTTCCCGCTGGGCAGCGGGCCGTACAAGGTCGCCGATGTAAAAGCCGGGCGCTCGGTGCGTTATGAACGGGTCAAGGATTACTGGGCCAAGGACCTGCCGATCAATAAGGGCTTCTACAACTTCGATGTGCTGACCACCGACTACTATCGCGACAACACCGTCGCGCTGGAAGCGGGCAAAGCCGGGCAGTTCGATTATTGGGTGGAAACCAGCGCCAAGAACTGGGCAACTGCATATGACACGCCAGCAGTCCGGGATGGCAGGCTGATCAAGGAAGAGCTTCCCAATGGCAATCCGACGGGCATGCAGGGTTTTGTCTTCAACCTGCGCAAGCCGGTGTTTCAAGACGTCAGGGTCCGTGAGGCGCTGACTCTGCTGCTGGACTTCGAGTGGACCAACAAACAGCTGTTCAACGGCTCGTACAGCCGCACCAAAAGCTATTTCGACAACTCGGAAATGGCCGCCAGCGGCCTGCCGTCCGCCGAAGAACTGAAAATTCTTGAACCGTTGCGCGGCAAGATTCCGGATCGAGTGTTCACCGAACCCTTCACGCTGCCGGTAACCGATGGCAGTGGCATGATTCGTCCACAGCAACGCCGGGCCTTCCAGCTGTTGCAGGAAGCGGGCTGGAAGATCGTCGACGACAAGATGGTCGATGCCCAGGGCAACCCGGTGAAGCTGGAGTTTCTGATCGCCCAGACCGAATTCGAGCGCATTCTGTTGCCTTACAAACGTAACCTGAGTGATCTGGGCATCGAGCTGGTGATTCGCCGCGCCGACGTGTCGCAATACATCAACCGCCTGCGCTCGCGGGACTACGACATGATCGTCACTGGCTATCCGCAGTCCAGCTCACCCGGTAACGAGCAGCGCGTGTATTTCGACTCATCCAGCGCCGACAACCCGGGCAGCCGCAACTTCATGGGCCTCAAGGACCCGGCGGTAGACACGCTGGTCAACGGGCTGATCAACGCCGACTCCCGGGAAAGCCTGATCACCCATACCAAAGCGCTGGACCGCGTATTACTGTGGGGTTTTTACGTTGTACCCAACTGGCACATCAAAACCTGGCGGGTGGCTTACTGGAATCACATCGACCATCCCAAGGCCAAGGCGCTTTCCGATATCGGCCTGATGACTTGGTGGGCGAAGCCGAATGTCAAACCCGCCACCGCGACCCCGTCAGCCACTGATCAGGCCAAGCCTGCGAACGCGGAGCAATAACATGCTGGCTTATATTCTGCGACGGCTACTGCTGATCATCCCTACCCTGCTCGGCATTCTGATCATCAACTTCGTCATCATTCAGGCCGCACCCGGTGGACCGGTCGAGCAGATGATCGCCAAGATCGAAGGCTTTGATGGCGCTACCAGCCGAATTGCGGGTGGCGGTGCCGAGGTATCGGTGGCGGGCTCCAACTACCGTGGCGCGCAGGGCCTGGACCCGGCACTGATCAAAGAAATCGAACGCATGTACGGTTTCGATAAATCGGCACCGGAACGCCTGTGGATCATGATCAAGAACTACGCCACGCTGGATTTCGGCGACAGCTTCTTTCGCGATGCCAAGGTGATCGACCTGATCGTCGAGAAGATGCCGGTCTCCATCTCTCTGGGGTTATGGAGCACGCTGATCATGTACCTGGTGTCGATCCCGCTTGGGATCGCCAAAGCCACTCGCCACGGCAGCCAGTTCGACGTGTGGACCAGCTCGGCGATCATCGTCGGCTACGCCATCCCGGCGTTTCTGTTCGCGATTCTGCTGATCGTGGTGTTTGCCGGTGGCAGCTACTTCAACTGGTTCCCGCTGCGCGGGCTGACTTCGAACAACTATGACGAACTGAGCACTCTGGGCAAGGTCTTCGACTACTTCTGGCATCTGGTGCTGCCGGTCACCGCGCTGGTGATCGGCAACTTCGCCACCATGACCCTGCTGACCAAGAACAGCTTTCTCGACGAAATCAGCAAGCAATATGTCACCACCGCCAAAGCCAAGGGCCTGAGCAACCACAAGGTGCTCTACGGCCATGTGTTTCGCAACGCGATGCTGCTAGTGATCGCCGGCTTCCCGTCGGCGTTCATCGGTATCTTCTTCACCGGCTCGCTGCTGGTGGAAGTGATCTTTTCGCTGGACGGCCTGGGCCTGATGAGTTTTGAAGCCGCTATCAACCGCGACTACCCGGTGGTGTTCGGCACCCTGTTCATCTTCACCCTGCTGGGGTTGGTGGTGAAGCTGATCGGCGACATCACCTACACCCTGGTAGACCCGCGCATCGACTTCGAAAGCAGGAAGCATTGATATGAAGCTGTCTCCTCTCAATCGCCGTCGCTTCGAACGCTTCAAAGCCAACCGACGCGGCTGGTGGTCACTGTGGCTGTTCCTCATCCTGTTCGGCCTGAGCCTTGGCGCCGAACTGATCGCCAACGATAAACCGCTTGCCGTGCGCTACGACGGTCACTGGTACTTCCCGGTGCTGGAGCGTTACCCGGAGACCACCTTCGGCGGCGAATTCCCGCTGGAAGCCAATTACAAGAGCCCGTACATCAAGGAATTGCTCGCGGCGAAGGATGGCTGGACCCTGTGGGCGCCCATCCCGTTCAGTTACCAGAGCATCAACTACGACCTGAAAGTCCCCGCCCCTGCGCCACCGTCCCGGGAAAACCTGCTGGGCACCGACGATCAGGGCCGTGATGTGTTGGCACGAGTGATCTACGGCTTCAGGATTTCCGTGCTGTTCGCCCTGACCCTGACCATCCTCAGTTCGATCATCGGCGTCATCGCCGGTGCCCTGCAGGGTTTCTATGGCGGCTGGGTCGACCTGCTGGGCCAGCGTTTTCTGGAGGTGTGGTCGGGCCTGCCCGTGCTGTATCTGTTGATCATTCTCGCCAGCTTCGTGCAACCCAACTTCTGGTGGCTGCTGGGCATCATGCTGCTGTTCTCCTGGATGAACCTGGTGGACGTGGTGCGTGCCGAGTTCCTGCGTGGCCGGAATCTGGAATATGTAAGAGCCGCGCGAGCGCTGGGCATGGAGAACGGCGCGATCATGTTCCGCCATATCCTGCCCAACGCCATGGTCTCGACCATGACCTTCATGCCGTTCATCCTCACCGGGGCCATCGGCACCTTGACTGCACTGGACTTCCTGGGCTTCGGCCTGCCCGCCGGATCGCCTTCGCTGGGCGAACTGGTGGCGCAGGGCAAATCCAACCTGCAGGCACCCTGGCTGGGCATCAGCGCGTTCGCTGTGCTGGCCATTATGCTGAGCCTGCTGGTGTTCATCGGCGAATCTGCCCGCGATGCTTTCGACCCAAGGAAATAAGATGAGCAATGACAATCTGATCGAAATCCGCGATCTGGCGGTCGAGTTCGTGACGGGCGACTCACGGCAACGGGTGGTCGAGAACATCAGCTTTGACATCCGTCGGGGTGAAACCCTCGCACTGGTCGGCGAAAGCGGCTCGGGCAAATCGGTTACAGCGCATTCGATCCTGCGCCTGCTGCCCTACCCCATTGCCAGTCATCCGAGCGGCACTATCCGCTACGGCGGTGAAGACCTGCTGAAAGTGGAAGAGAAAAAGCTGCGCTCGATCCGTGGCAACCGTATCGCCATGATCTTCCAGGAACCGATGACTTCGCTGAACCCGCTGCACTCGGTCGAAAAACAAATCAACGAGGTGCTGGGCCTGCACAAGGGCCTGACCGGCAAGGACGCCACCAAACGCACGCTGGAGCTTCTTGAGCTGGTAGGCATCCCCGAGCCACACAAACGGCTCAAAGCCTTGCCACACGAGCTTTCAGGCGGCCAACGCCAGCGTGTAATGATAGCGATGGCACTGGCCAACGAGCCGGAGCTGCTGATTGCCGACGAACCGACTACTGCACTGGACGTCACGGTACAGCTGAAAATTCTTGAGTTGCTCAAGCAATTGCAGGCTCGTCTGGGCATGGCGTTGTTACTTATCAGCCACGATTTGAACGTGGTAAGGCAAATAGCCAACCGAGTATGTGTCATGCAGCGCGGTTGCATCGTCGAACAGGCATCGTGCGAAGAATTGTTCCGTTCGCCGCAACATCCTTACACCAAAGTGTTGCTCAGCGCAGAGCCCAGCGGCGGTCCTTCGACCAACCCGGCCGGCGCCCCGCTGCTTGAAGTCGAGGACCTGAAAGTCTGGTTCCCGATCAAAAAGGGCCTGCTCAAGCGCACGGTCGACCACGTCAAGGCGGTGGACGGCATACGCTTCAGCCTGCCGCAAGGGCAAACACTGGGCATCGTGGGTGAAAGCGGGTCGGGCAAATCGACGCTGGGGCTGGCGATTCTTCGGCTGATCGGCAGCCAGGGCACCATACGTTTCAAGGGCAACGCGCTAGAATCTCTGTCGCAACAGCAGATCCGTCCGCTGCGCAGGCAGATGCAGGTGGTGTTCCAGGACCCGTTTGGTAGTTTGAGCCCGCGTATGTCAGTGGGTGAAATCGTTGGCGAAGGCTTGCGAATCCATGGCATGGGCACGGCCGCCGAGCAACAGACGGCGATCATCGAAGCACTCAGGGAGGTTGGCCTGGATCCGGATACCCGGCACCGCTACCCTCACGAGTTCTCCGGTGGCCAACGGCAGAGGATCGCCATTGCACGTGCGCTGGTATTGAAACCGGCGCTTATCTTGCTGGACGAGCCGACGTCAGCCCTAGACCGGACCGTACAGCGTCAGGTCGTCGAGCTGCTTCGCTCGCTGCAAGCCAAGTACAATCTGACGTATTTGTTCATCAGCCATGACCTGGCTGTCGTCAAAGCGCTGAGCCACCAGCTGATGGTGGTCAAGCAAGGCCAAGTGGTCGAACAGGGTGCAGCGCAGGACATCTTCGCCGCACCGCAACATCCTTATACACAGCAGCTGCTGGAAGCCGCCTTTTTGGCACCGGTAGCTGTCGATTAACCTGAAGAGGAACAACACATGGGTTTTCTCGCCGGTAAGCGCGTCCTGATCGTCGGTGTCGCCAGTAAACTGTCCATCGCATCCGGCATTGCTGCCGCCATGCATCGTGAAGGTGCAGAGCTTGCTTTCACCTACCAGAACGACAAGCTCAAGGGCCGTGTCGAAGAGTTCGCCGCAGGCTGGGGCTCAGGTCCTGAGCTGTGCTTCCCTTGCGATGTGGCCAGCGACGAAGAGATCACCAAGGTCTTTGAAGAGCTGAGCAAGAAGTGGGACGGCCTGGACGTGATCGTTCACTCGGTCGGCTTTGCTCCGGGTGACCAGCTCGACGGCGACTTCACCGACGCTACCACTCGCGAAGGTTTCCGCATCGCTCATGACATCAGCGCCTACAGCTTCGTGGCCCTGGCCAAGGCTGGTCGCGAAATGATGAAGGGCCGCAATGGCAGCCTCCTGACCCTGTCGTACCTGGGCGCAGAGCGCACCATGCCCAACTACAACGTCATGGGCATGGCCAAGGCCAGCCTGGAAGCCGGCGTTCGTTACCTGGCCGGCAGCCTCGGCCCGGAAGGTACTCGCGTCAATGCTGTATCGGCCGGCCCGATCCGCACACTGGCGGCTTCGGGTATCAAGAACTTCCGCAAAATGCTGGCTGCCAACGAGGCGCAGACTCCTTTGCGCCGCAACGTGACCATCGACGAAGTCGGCAATGCCGGTGCGTTCCTGTGCTCTGACCTGGCGTCGGGCATCAGTGGTGAGATCATGTACGTCGACGGCGGTTTCAACACCACCGCGATGGGCAGCATGGAAGAGTAAGACGGCAAGCGCCGCTCCTCGCGAGCGGCATTTTTCCGGCAGGCAACTTTCCTGCACTCAAAAAGAAGGCCGCTCAGTGAGCGGCCTTCTTTTTTGTGCGGGTTTCGAGCTTAGAACTTCTCGATCTTCGCGTTGCTTTCCAGCTGTGCACGGTACGCAGCGAAATCCTGCTGACCCGCACGCGACGCGAGGAAGCGACGGTATTGCGCCTTTTCCGCGTCAGTCGGCGCAGCAGCCTGATTCACGCCATTGAGGCGCACAATCACGAAGCTGCCATCGGCTGCAGTAATGCTGGCGAATTCCGGCTTGCCCTTGCCATCAGGCTTGGGCATGCGGAACAGCGTCTGCAGTACTTGAGGATCAACGCCTTCCTGACTGCGAGTGACTGCTTCCATCGATTTCCAGTCACGTCCATCCTGCTTCGCAGCCAGCGGGATCTTGCCATCACGCAGCCCGGCCAGCAGAGCCTCGCCCTTGGCCTTGGCAGCGGCCGTGGCGTGCTCCTTGACCAGTTGAGTGCGAATCGAGCTGGCAACGCTCTCAAGCGGCAACTGCTGAGGTTGCAGATGCTCTTTGGAGCGCACCACCACGACGGTCTCCGGATCCAGCTCCAACGTGTTGCTGTTGGAGCCTTCTTCCAGCACTTCCGGGCTGAACGCAGCCTGGATAACCGCACGGTTGGCTGTAATACCCTCACCGCCTTCACGACCGAATGGCGCAGTGGTCTGAACCTTCATGCCCAGGTCCTGTGCCGGTTGAGACAGATCGGACGATTCAAACGCAGAATCTTCCAGCTGCTTGGTCACTTCGACAAATTTCTGCTCGACCAGCTGCGATTTCAAATCCGTGGTCAGTTTGTCTTTCAGACTGGCGAAGGTCGGCACCGATGGAGCCTCGACGCCCAGCAACTTGATCAGGTGCCAGCCGAAGTCGGTACGCACAGGCTGCGATACCTGGTCCTTGTTCAAGGCATACAATGTGTCTTCGAACGCAGGGTCATAGACACCCTTGCCTGCGTAACCAAGATCACCGCCCTTGCTGGACGAACCAGGGTCCTGCGAATATTCCTTGGCCAGCGCCGCAAAATCTTCACCCTTGGCCAGACGCTGTTGAATTTCTTCAATCTTCGCCTTGGCCTGCTCGTCGTTCAGTTTGTCGTTGACCTCGATCAGGATGTGCGCAGCACGACGCTGTTCGGACAGATTGGCGATTTCCTTCTGATAAGCCGCCTGCAAGTCCTCATCCTTGACCTGCACCTTGTCGAAGAAAGACGACTTCTTCAATTCGATGTAATCAAGCACAACCTGCTCAGGGCTCATGAACTCCTTGGCATGCTGGTCGTAGTGAGCCTTGACTTCGTCGTCCGTCACTTTGACCGCCGTGGTATCGGCGGGCAGGGTCAGCGACGCGAAATCACGGGTCTGCTTTTCCAGACGGGCAAAAGCGTCAACCTGTGCATCGGTTACGAAAGCACTGCCGGCAACCCCCGCACGCACCTGACCGATGAGCATTTCCTGGCCAAGCATCTGGCGGAACTGCAGACGGCTGTAACCCAGCTGGCGAATGACCTGATCGAAACGGTCAGCACTGAACTTGCCATCGACCTGAAACTCAGGCGTCTGCAAAAGCTGCTGATCCAGTGCCGCGTCGGAAAACGAGAATTTCGCATCCGTTGCACCTTGCAGCAGCAGCTTGCGGTCGATCAGGCCTTTGAGGGCTGATTCACGCAACAGCTTTTCATCCAGCATCGCAGGATCGAAATCCTTGCCCAACTGCTGCGCGAGCTGCTGAGCCAACTGACGCCGCTGCATGTCGACGGCCTGGCTCAACTCATTCTGAGAGATGTCCTCGCCGTTCACTTCAGCCGCGTTCTGCTTATTGCTGGTAGCGGTAAACAACGCCTCGATGCCGGTGAAGGCCATCAAAGCGATGATGATTCCGATAATTGTCTTGGCAATCCAGCCTTGTGAATTGTCCCTGATGTTCTGCAGCATTGCGTCCCCCAAAACGGTTGAACTGACTAACCAACCGCGGAGCGTGGGTAGAAAGCGGATAGAAGAAAGGCGCATCCGAGGATGCGCCTTCTCGTAACTGACGGAGCGATAGGGCTCGAACCCCTCGGTGTTGCAACCGAATGCACCACCGCTCCGCTACTGGATCAGGACAGACCCGACCCAGCGGGCAAAGGCATCGAGAGGCTTAGTTGACAGCTTCTTTGAGGGCTTTACCAGCTTTGAAACCTGGTTTTTTAGCAGCAGCGATTTCCAGCGTCTTACCAGTCTGAGGGTTGCGACCGATGCGAGCAGGACGATCAGTCACGGAGAACGTACCAAAGCCAACCAAAACAACCGAGTCGCCAGCCTTCAGAGCGCCAGTGACGGATTCGATCACTGCGTCCAGCGCACGGCCAGCAGCAGCTTTCGGGATATCAGCAGATGCAGCGATAGCATCAATCAGTTCCGACTTGTTCACTCTAAGTCCCCTTATCTCTATATTGAGTATGTTTCTAAGTTTTAGGTGTTAAGCAAAACGAGCGCTGGAAGGCTTGCTGGTGCTTGCTTTAAAGAGCCGCTTTATAACAAGGGCTCTAAAAAGCTGTCAAGGAAGCCTACCCAGTCTTAATGCGTGCTAATTCTGTCCTTAGAGTCAGACTCGCGTTTTTCTTCCTTTGCGACCAGATCTGTAGCCACGTCCGGCAACGGCTCCGGCGCGTATTGCAGCGCAATTTGCAGGACTTCGTCAATCCATTTAACGGGCTTGATTTGCAGATCCTGCTTGATATTGTCAGGAATCTCCTTCAAATCACGCACGTTTTCTTCCGGAATGATCACCGTCTTGATTCCGCCGCGATGCGCAGCCAGAAGTTTTTCCTTCAGACCACCAATCGCCAGCACCTGCCCGCGCAAGGTAATCTCGCCCGTCATTGCCACATCGGCACGTACCGGGATCTGTGTAAGCGCTGATACCAGAGCAGTACACATGCCTACGCCAGCGCTTGGTCCATCCTTGGGCGTCGCGCCCTCCGGCATGTGGATATGCGTGTCGTGTTTCTCGTGGAAATCGGCTGGAATGCCCAGACTACGGGCACGACTGCGCACCACGGTCTGCGCGGCTGTAATGGATTCGACCATGACATCACCCAGCGAACCGGTCTTGATCAACTGGCCCTTGCCCGATACAACCGCAGCCTCGATGGTCAGCAATTCACCGCCCACCTGAGTCCACGCCAGGCCTGTGACCTGACCGATCTGATCCTGTTGCTCGGCCAGTCCGTAGCGGAATTTGCGCACACCCAGGAAGTGTTCGAGCATCTCGGCAGTAACCTGCACGGAGAAGCGTTTTTCCATGGCGTGTTCTTTGACCGCCTTGCGGCAAACCTTGGCAATCTGGCGCTCTAGACCGCGTACGCCCGCTTCACGGGTGTAGTAGCGAATGATGTCGCGGATTGCTTCCTCGTCGAACTGGATCTCGCCTTTCTTCAAGCCATTGGCCTGAATCTGCTTGGGCGAGAGGTATTTGACGGCGATGTTGATCTTTTCGTCTTCGGTGTAACCCGGCAGGCGAATGACTTCCATCCGGTCCAGCAAGGCTGGCGGAATATTCATCGAGTTCGACGTGCACAGGAACATTACGTCGGAAAGATCGTAGTCGACTTCGAGGTAGTGATCATTGAAGTTATGGTTCTGCTCGGGGTCCAGAACCTCAAGCAATGCCGACGCCGGATCGCCGCGCATGTCACTGCCCATCTTGTCGATTTCATCAAGCAGGAACAGCGGGTTGCGGACGCCCACTTTTGTCATCTTTTGTATCAATCTTCCTGGCATCGAACCGATGTAAGTCCGGCGATGACCACGAATTTCAGCCTCGTCACGCACGCCACCGAGTGCCATACGCACGAATTTACGATTGGTTGCGTTGGCGATGGACTCGGCCAGGGAAGTTTTACCCACACCCGGTGGACCTACCAGACACAGTACAGGGCCACGAATCTTCTTCACGCGCTTTTGCACGGCGAGGTATTCGAGAATGCGTTCCTTGACCTCATCCAGACCATAATGGTCTGCATCCAGGATCGCTTCGGCGCGCGCAAGGTCCAGACGCACCTTGCTCTGAGCCTTCCACGGCACCTGAACCAGCCAGTCGATGTAGGAGCGCACCACAGTCGCCTCGGCCGACATCGGCGACATCTGCTTGAGCTTGTTAAGCTCGGCAGTCGCCTTTGTCAGAGCGTCCTTGGGCAGCCCGGCAGCGTCGATGCGCTTTTTCAGCTCTTCAATTTCGTTATGGCCTTCGTCGCCATCGCCCAGTTCCTTCTGAATGGCCTTCATCTGCTCATTCAGGTAGTACTCGCGCTGGCTGCGCTCCATTTGTTTTTTCACACGACCGCGAATGCGCTTTTCAACCTGCAGCAGGTCGATTTCGGCATCCAGCAAGGCCAGCACGTGCTCGACACGGGCCGACAGGTCGATAATTTCGAGAATTTCCTGCTTCTGCTCGATCTTGAGCGCCATGTGCGCTGCCATGGTGTCAACCAGGCGACCGGGCTCATCGATGCTGTTGAGCGACGAGAGGACTTCTGCGGGGACTTTCTTGCCAAGCTGCACATACTGCTCGAACTGAGCCAGCAGGCTGCGCACAAATACTTCGGATTCTCGATCCGGGGCATCGACTTCGTCGATCAACGCGACGTCGGCGCGGTAATGGCCATCGACTTCGATGAAACGCTCTACCGAACCACGCTGCTCACCTTCGACCAGCACCTTGACGGTGCCATCAGGCAGCTTGAGCAACTGCAATACGGTGGCAATAGTGCCGACGTTGTACAACGCCTTTTCATCAGGATCGTCGTCAGCCGGGTTTCTTTGCGCCAGCAGCAGAATCTGCTTGTCGCCCGTCATTGCCGCTTCAAGGGCTTCGATAGACTTCTCGCGCCCCACGAACAGCGGGATAACCATGTGCGGATAAACCACGACATCACGCAATGGCAAGAGAGGCAATTCAATAGTGGTCTTCATGATTTCGCCTCTACGGCGGCCAATTGGCCGGGACAGATGGAATTAGCTTGAAGCCAAGATGGGGGTAGCGTCCAAAAAAAACAAGCTCTAGAGCCACGACCCGTCAAGATCAATTTCTTCATACAAAACGAATGTACACCGCAGCCATCGCCGGCCTGACCGTGCAGGGCCTGGTCAACAATGCCCACAGCATCGCGCAATTGAGGTACGTGCCGGCCTGATACGGGAGAGGTGCGTCCAAAATCTGGAAAAGGTAAAGAAAAGTCGCTTTCAATCCATTTTTCGGCGTGGGTGATGGGTAAAAAAAGCTTTTTGCCGCCATCGACGCCACGTTGGCATCACGCCGAGGGGACCTTTTTTGGCGGATTACCTTGTATAGGAATTATTGAAATTCCTATACATGAACGGCTGAAAAATGCAAAAGGGGGCCAAAAAGGCCCCCTTCCGTATTACTTCACACGCCCATACGCCTGCGTGTGTTACGCGTCAGGGGCAACCTTGGCAGGCGGCTCACTGTTTTCGTAGATCAGCAGCGGCTTGGACGTACCATCGATAACGCTCTCATCGATCACCACCTTGCTCACGTCACTTTGCGACGGAATTTCGTACATGGTGTCGAGCAGCACGCCTTCGAGGATGGAACGCAAGCCACGGGCACCGGTCTTGCGCTCCAGCGCGCGACGGGCAACCGACTTCAACGCGTCGGTGCGGAACTCGAGGTCCACGCCTTCCATCTCGAACAGCTTGGCATACTGCTTGGTCAGCGCATTCTTCGGCTCGGTGAGGATCTGTATCAAAGCAGCCTCATCCAGCTCGTCCAGCGTTGCAAGCACTGGCAGACGGCCCACGAACTCAGGGATCAGACCGAACTTGACCAGATCGTCAGGCTCGACTTCACGCAGGGACTCGCCAACCTTCTTGCCCTCCTCCTTGCTGCGAACCTCGGCGTTGAAGCCGATGCCGCCACGGGTGGAACGGTTCTGAATGACCTTTTCCAGGCCCGAGAAGGCACCACCGCAGATAAAGAGGATGTTGCGTGTGTCCACTTGCAGGAATTCCTGCTGCGGATGCTTGCGACCACCTTGCGGAGGAACGGAAGCCACGGTGCCCTCGATCAGCTTCAGCAAGGCTTGCTGCACGCCTTCGCCGGAAACGTCACGAGTGATCGAAGGGTTGTCGGATTTGCGCGAAATCTTGTCGATTTCATCGATGTAGACAATGCCCATCTGGGCCTTCTCGACATCGTAATCACATTTCTGCAACAGCTTCTGGATAATGTTTTCAACGTCCTCACCCACATAACCGGCTTCGGTCAGGGTGGTGGCGTCAGCGATGGTGAACGGCACATTGAGCAGACGGGCCAGTGTTTCGGCCAGCAGCGTCTTGCCGGAGCCCGTAGGGCCGATCAGCAGGATGTTGCTCTTGCCCAGTTCGACATCGTCATTCTTCTTGTCACGCTGGTTCAGACGCTTGTAGTGGTTGTACACCGCTACTGCGAGGACCTTTTTGGCACGTTCCTGACCGATTACATACTGGTCAAGGATGCCGCTGATTTCTTTAGGCGAAGGCAATTTATGCGCGCTGCTTTCGGCCTGTGCTTCCTGCACCTCCTCGCGGATGATGTCGTTGCACAGGTCGACGCACTCGTCGCAGATAAAGACCGAGGGGCCGGCAATCAATTTGCGCACTTCATGCTGGCTTTTGCCACAGAAGGAGCAATAGAGCAATTTGCCGTTGTCCTCGCCGTTGCGGGTGTCAGTCATTCGATCGATCCAATCCGGTAGGCTTGCAACACAAGATGAAGGCTATTGCGGGCTTTTTCAAGTCCGCAGGCGGTCGGTTGTGCCGACCCCCTACATTTTGAGCCGCTTAGGCAGGCATTTGACGCTTGTTGATCACGGAGTCGATCAGGCCGTATTCAGCCGCACGCTCTGCGCTCATGAAGTTGTCACGCTCGGTGTCGCGCTCGATGGTTTCGAGGCTCTGGCCGGTGTGATGCGCCAGCAGCGAGTTGAGACGATGACGAATGTGCAGGATTTCCTTGGCATGGATGTCGATATCCGACGCCTGACCCTGGAAACCGCCCAGCGGCTGGTGAATCATCATCCGCGAGTTGGGCAGGCAATGACGCTTGCCTTCTGCACCACCGGCCAGCAGGAATGCACCCATGCTGCAAGCCTGACCGATACAGATAGTCGAAACGTCCGGCTTGATGAACTGCATGGTGTCGTAGATCGACATGCCTGCTGTCACCGAACCGCCCGGCGAGTTGATGTAGAGATGGATATCCTTGTCCGGGTTTTCCGCTTCAAGGAAGAGCAGTTGTGCCGCGATAAGGTTGGCCATGTAGTCCTCTACCGGACCAACCATAAAGATGACTCGCTCCTTGAGAAGGCGCGAATAGATGTCATAGGCGCGTTCGCCACGGGCGGACTGCTCGATAACCATCGGGACCAGGCCGCCAGCGGCCTGGATGTCAGAGTTCTGCTGAATATAAGAATTGCGGGACATGTCCTGCATTCACTCCCAAATAGTCGAGTCTTGAATACGCACAAGCCAGCGCGAAGGCTGGCTTGTGGGTGTTTTCGCACGAAAAGAGAAATCAGTCGGCTTTTGGAGCTTCCACCGGCTTGACAGCTTCTTCGTAGGAGACCGATTTGTCGGTCACGCTAGCTTTCTGCAAAACAGTATCTACAACTTGCTCTTCAAGCACAACAGAACGTACCTCGTTCATTTGCTGCTCGTTCTTGTAGTACCAGGCAACAACCTGCTCAGGCTCCTGATAGGCGGATGCCATTTCCTGAATCATTTCACGTACGCGAGCATCATCAGGCTTGAGGTCGAACTGCTTGACGACCTCGGCAACGATCAGACCCAGCTCGACGCGACGCTTGGCCTGCTCTTCGAACAGCTCAGCCGGCAACTGGTCTGGCTTGATGTTGCCGCCGAACTGTTGAACAGCCTGGACGCGCAGACGGTTGACTTCGTTTTCCAGCAGCGCTTTAGGCACTTCGATCGGGTTGGCAGCCAGCAGACCGTCCATGACCTGATTCTTGACCTTGGACTTGATCGCCTGACGCAGCTCGCGCTCCATGTTCTTGCGAACCTCGGTGCGGAAGCCTTCGATACCGGTTTCCTTGATACCGAACTGCTTGAAGAACTCTTCGTTCAGCTCAGGCAGCTTTGGCTCGGAAACGGTATTGACGGTCACGGTGAACTCGGCAGCCTTGCCGGCCAGCTCAAGGTTCTGATAGTCCTCGGGGAAGGTCACGTTCAGAACGCGCTCTTCGCCAGCCTTGGCGCCAACCAGACCGTCTTCGAAACCAGGAATCATGCGACCCGAACCCAGCACCAGCTGGGTAGCCGTGGCAGAACCGCCAGCGAACACTTCGCCGTCGACCTTGCCCACGAAATCGATGTTCAGCTGGTCTTCGTTCTGGGCAGCACGGTCGGCCACTTCAAAACGAACGTTCTGCTTGCGCAGCACTTCCAGCATGTTGTCCAGATCGCTGTCCGCCACATCGGCAGACAGGCGCTCTACGGCGATGGTGTCGAAACCGGCAACGGTGAATTCCGGGAATACTTCGAAAGTAGCCACGTATTCCAGGTCTTTGCCTTTTTCGAAAGATTTCGGCTCTACAGCAGGAGCACCGGCCGGGTTCAGCTTCTGCTCAACCACAGCTTCGTAGAAAGTAGCCTGAATCAGATCGCCCAGTGCTTCCTGACGTGCGCCGTCTTCATAACGCTGACGGATCACGCTCATAGGCACCTTGCCTGGGCGGAAGCCCGGGATCTTGGCTTTGCGTGCGGTCTGCTGCAGACGCTTGTTGACTTCAGTCTCGATGCGTTCGGCAGGCACGCCAATGGTCATGCGGCGCTCAAGAGCGGAAGTATTTTCAACAGAAACTTGCATGGATATTCCTCGTTGCACAGACGTTAGCCGGCCGTTTCCGACCCCAGAATCAAGGGCATGCATTCTAGTGGGTCAAACTCAAGAAGTCACCCTACTGAAAAAGGGTGGATTTATAGGACGAAAGCGGAGCGCTGCAGCGCAAGGAAGAAAAAAGCCTCACACCCTCGGCGACGCGTCTGGCACGGCCTCTATATAAAGAAGCATCAGCGCCGGAGACGACCGACTCCATCCAGGTAGCACGTCCCACTCGACCGACGGCGGCAAGCCACCGGACCCGTGAAACGGTAAAGCGAATACGCTGAAACAAAAAAAGCCGCTTCACGCGGCTTGCAGCGACCCGGGCTTTCGCTTGAATCACTTCTGCTCTGGCGAACGGAGAACACAAAGAAATCTCCGCACACCTGCCATGCAAGGCTTCAGCCTCGAAGCCTGATGAATCAACGCACATTTTGCGCTGCTGATTCCATAGCGCCGGGCTGCTTGCAGCCTTATTCAACCCGGCGCGCATCGTACACAACGCAACCCACGCGCGCCACCCATTGCAAGCAATTGACGCGCCTGACAATTTTACTCTCGGATAAGCCCTACAACTTGTCACCCACCAGAGGCAAAAGCTGGCGTACGCTCAAACACCTTGCGGCAGCAGCCACACTGCGCACCACGGAAAGGCGGTGCAACTTACCGAGGTAACGCTTCTGACCTGCAACTCTGCACTACGCCATGATTAAAAAAGATTAACGACTGAGGAAGCAAACACCACAGTGACACGCTCGGCACGACCGCAATCATGCGGACCTCCCAACGCCAGGCCATGACGCCTCACCCTAAACCAGACACAACGTCGAAAACCGACCATCTTCCGCGTGACCATACCGGCCTCCGGCACCCGCCAACCTTGCGGCACAGCAAGGCCTGACGAGAGCCAGCACCTCCGCCGCACCCCTGTACTGCTTAGCCATCCGCTACATAATCCGACCACTGATTTCACCGCTGCTGGCAACAATAATGAAGCCTGCGCCACGAATGAACTGCACTGTTTTCGCACCACACCAGCAGCATCGCCCGAGCTCTTACACGCCAAGAAATCAATGCCCTTAAACATTGAAACCCGTCAGGAAAAACCATGTACAAGATGATTGCTGCACTTACTTTTCTCGCCATCACCTCAGCAACACTGACGGGGTGCAAAGACAAGGAGGGGAGCACGGGAAACGCAGCAGCCACTAAAACCACTTATTATTCTTCCTACAAATGCAACATTGACTCAATTGCCGGGAAGATCAGCCCGGGAACAGGAGCAAGCATTTACGTACCGCGGGGCGTCGCAATGTTCAACGGCTCGGTGATCACTGCGAACCAGGACGCTCCGAAAGAAATCAGACTTCGCCTGACCGGCTACAAAGGAAAGCCCACTACGTTCAAGGACCCGCCATCGTTGATCGAATTGACCTGGTGAAGACGTACAACAATGAAAAACTCCTGAAGTGAGGTTTTTCGTTCACCGCAGATTTATCGTCAATGGAATCCGGCGGCTACAACGTCGTACTCGAGATCCCTGGAGCAAACCCACCTCTTCTGTGCCAGGGCAAGGTGTTGCTTGTCATCGAATAACTAGAAAGCCTGATGGCGAGACTGAGCCTCGACAATCTGGTAGCTTTCTTTTCCACTTCAACGCAAAAGCCCATGCCGCTGGGGCTTTTTGGTTTCTGCCAGATGCAAAAACCGCCCAATGACGGGCGGTGCTGGTCAGTTTTTGCAGACTACCTGCGGAGGTGCCGCAGGTGTCAGCTTTTGGGGAATCACGATTGAAGTTCCGGGCAGAGACACGAGCTCGATGACTCCAAACATGCAAATAAGCGCTTGCTCACCATCGTTGCTTGATCTGCTACGTACCCCTACTAAAGCCTCGTAGTCCTTCCCTGGTTCCAGCTTGTAAACGACCGCTTGGCCAGCACAGGACAAGTAAGTGCTGCCATTGCCACCAATCGTCGCGCCCAGGGTTGCAATTTGAAACGGGAGATCAGTCCTGACGCGATACTCGGTCACAACCTCTTTATAGACACCTTCGCCCATCCGGGTGGCTGGGACGTATTCAGTAAGCGTGGGCGCAACTCGCTTCGGCATGCGAACGCTTGCCGATTTCAGGGGGTACTGCGGATAGTTGATATTCGCCGTGCCGTCTCGCCCGAAACGTCCAGCATCAGCCATCTTGTGGCGGGTAGCAGGGGCACAACTACCCATAATGCTATCTCCATACACACTGGAGTTCGTGATAACGCGAACATGTGCCAAGTCTTCTGACTGAGCAGGCTCTTCGTAGGGCACTGAAGGTATTCCGGAGCAACCAGTAAGCGCTACAGCAAAAAAAATTACGAAAGTGACAGCCCGCATTACGATGTCCTTATTGACTTGCCAATCAAAAAACCGACGCGATGGCCGGTTTTTTTGTCCCCTTTCCTACGCATGCACAAAGGAAGTAATGGCCAAATGATGGCTTTGTGACCCACTGCTGTCAAGCAGCTGCCGCATTCATTAGTCTCTCGCGAATACCCCGCCCCAGCGCTACCGCCTTTGTCAGTGCGTTTCGATTGCCAGACGGCGGATCAGTGAAACGGAAGCATGAGTACATCACCAGCAAGCCAATTCAGGATGTACTCATTAACGTACTAAAAAAATCCAGACACCGGCAAATACTCATGAAACTCAACACAACAAAAAGCCCGCACTTGGCGGGCTTTTCTTGGCTTTCGCGGTTCTCAGTGGAACCCGGCGAAAGTACATCTGGTGCGGACGGAGAGACTCGAACTCTCACACCTTGCGGCGCTGGAACCTAAATCCAGTGTGTCTACCAATTCCACCACATCCGCATTTCAGACTTTTAAAGCAAAGGCGCCAGACTATGAATCTGGCGCCCTTCTTAATATGGGGTGGACGATGGGGTTCGAACCCACGACCGCAGGAGTCACAATCCTGTGCTCTACCAACTGAGCTACGCCCACCATATTGCGCGTGACGATAAAACTTACTTGCTGTGCCAAAGCTGCCTTAAATGGCGCACCCGGCAGGACTCGAACCTGCGACCATCCGCTTAGAAGGCGGATGCTCTATCCAGCTGAGCTACGGGCACTTATATAATTTGTATTCTTGCGATAACAAACTAAAAGGCTTTCAATCACACCGAGCTGATTTGCAACTCTGCCTGACCTAATCAACCAGTGCTAGCTTAACCAGTGCTGGGCTCTGCCCGGCAAGTGCGACGAATCTTATAGACGGCCCCTGGGGTCGTCAACCTTTTTTTGAAAAAAATTCAGCTAGATAAAGGAGTTAGCGGAATATCCAACGCATGCGCCTTTGCCCTCGCGCCATGTCATGCGAGAATGCGCGCTCATTTTATTTCCTCTCGATGGTTAATCACGCGTCATGACTGCAAAACTAATCGACGGCAAGGCGATCGCCGCCAGCCTGCGCCAGCAGATCGCCAAACGTGTCGCCGAACGTAGCCAGCAAGGTCTGCGTACGCCGGGCCTCGCGGTGATTCTGGTCGGCAGCGACCCTGCCTCTCAGGTCTATGTCTCTCACAAGCGCAAGGACTGCGAGGAAGTCGGCTTTATCTCCCAGGCCTATGACTTGCCCGCTGATACCACTCAGGTTGCGCTGACCGATCTGATCGACCGCCTCAATGAAGACGCCGCTGTCGACGGCATTCTGCTGCAATTGCCTTTGCCAGCCCATCTGGACGCATCGCTGCTGCTCGAGCGCATCCGCCCGGACAAGGACGTGGACGGTTTCCATCCTTATAACGTCGGCCGTCTCGCCCAGCGCATTCCCCTGCTGCGACCGTGCACACCCAAAGGGATCATTACACTGCTGGAAAGCACTGGAGTCGATCTGTACGGTCTGGATGCTGTGGTGGTTGGCGCGTCGAACATTGTCGGCCGCCCCATGGCCATGGAATTGCTGCTGGCGGGCTGCACGGTCACCGTGACCCACCGTTTCACCAAGGATCTGGCAGGCCATGTAGGTCGCGCCGATCTGGTGGTGGTTGCCGCCGGCAAGCCCGGCCTGGTCAAGGGCGAATGGATCAAACCCGGCGCGATTGTCATCGACGTCGGCATCAACCGTCAGGACGATGGCAAGCTGGTGGGCGACGTGGTTTACGAGACTGCCCTGCCCCGCGCCGGCTGGATCACTCCGGTTCCGGGCGGCGTTGGCCCCATGACCCGCGCCTGCCTGCTGGAAAACACACTGTACGCCGCAGAAACCCTGCACGACTGATCAGCCTGCAGCAATAAAAAACGGCACCTCCAAGGTGCCGTTTTTTTTACCTCGACAAAACCTTACTTTTTGCCAGCCTCCCAGCTTTTCAGCAGGTCAGCGTAGGCGATGGTTTCACCCTTGGGTTTCTCGTTGGCCAGTTTGCGCTGTGGCGCGAGGAACTTGCCGTTGCTGTTCTCAGCCTTGGCATACCACTCCTCGGCAGACGTTTCGGGGTTCATCTTCGGCGCACACTTGCTGGCTTCCTGAACCTTGGAACGTTCGATGCGCGTCATGATGGCATCCTGATCCTTGGCCAGACCGTCCAGCGCCTGCTGTGCTGTCTTCTCGCCAGTGACCGCCTCGGCCACATGGCTCCACCACAGCTGTGCCAGCTTCGGATAGTCAGGCACGTTGGTGCCGGTAGGCGACCATTGAACGCGGGCCGGGCTGCGATAGAACTCCACCAGACCTCCCAGCTTGGGCGCCAGAGCGGTCATCTCCTTGGAATTGATATCCGACTCGCGAATCGGCGTCAGACCGACAATGGTCTTCTTCAGCGAAACACTTTTCGAGGTCACGAACTGCGCATACAGCCAGGCCGCCAGGCGCTTCTTCTCGTCGGAAGACTTCAGGAAGGTCCATGAGCCCACGTCCTGGTAACCGAGCTTCATGCCTTCTTTCCAGTACGGCCCTTTGGGTGACGGGGCCATGCGCCATTTCGGCGTGCCATCGGCGTTCATGACTGGCAGGCCGGGCTTGGTCATGTCGGCAGTAAAGGCGGTGTACCAGAAGATCTGTTGCGCGACGTTACCCTGCGACGGAACCGGACCGGACTCCGAAAAGGTCATGCCCGCAGCTTCAGGCGGTGCGTAGGCTTTCAGCCAGTCGATGTATTTCTGAGTCGCGAACACCGCTGCCGGCCCGTTGGTGTCGCCACCGCGGGTAATGCTGGAGCCGACCGGGTGGCAATCCTCGACGCGGATGCCCCACTCGTCCACAGGCAGACCGTTAGGCAAGCCCTTGTCGCCGCTGCCAGCCATGGAGAACCAGGCATCGGTGAAGCGCCAGCCCAGCGACGGGTCCTTCTTGCCGTAATCCATGTGCCCGAAGACTTTCTTGCCGTCGATCTCCTTGACGTCTTCGCTGAAGAATTTGGCAATGTCTTCGTAGGCCGACCAGTTGACCGGGACGCCCAGCCCATAGCCGTACTTGTCTTTGAACTTCTTTTTCAGGTCGGGACGTTCGAACCAGTCGGCACGGAACCAGTACAGGTTGGCGAATTGCTGATCAGGCAGCTGGTAAAGCTTGCCGTCCGGCGCGGTGGTGAACGAGGTGCCGATGAAGTCTTTCAGGTCCAGAGTCGGCGAGGTGACCTTGCTGCCTTCCGGACTGGCCATCAGGTCGGTCAGCGACAGTGCCTTGCCGTAGCGGAAGTGTGTCCCGATCAGGTCCGAGTCGTTGACCCAGCCGTCGTAGATACTTTTGTCCGACTGCATGGCGGTCTGCAGTTTTTCGATCACATCACCCTCTTGCAGCAGGTCATGGGTGACTTTGATACCAGTGATTTCAGTGAAGGCCTTGGCCAGGGTTTTCGATTCGTACTCGTGGGTGGTCAGGGTTTCCGATACCACCTTGATGTCCATGCCACGGAACGGCTCGGCGGCCTTGATGAACCACTCAAGCTCTTTCAACTGTTCTGCATCGGAAAGCGTACTCGGCTTGAATTCACTGGCCGCCCACTTCTTCGCCGCATCTTCGTACTGATCTGCCCACGCCGAAACACTCAACCCGCTGAGCATCATCATGGTCGCCAGCGTCACGCTATGTTGCAGCTTGTTTTTCTTATTGAACATAGTCATCTCCAATGTTGCTTTTATGTAGTCCCGCTTTTCGAATATTGCCGACCGGATCACCCCGGCAATCGCGCCCGGCCGCCCTCTAACCCCAACGCATCACCACCAACAGCCACACCAGGGAGGCCCCTGAAGCGATCCAGACACTCCAGTCGGTCGCGCCGATCACCAGCAAATGCAGGTAAGCGCTACCCAGAAGCCCAATGAACAAACGGTCGCCACGCGTGGTGGCAATCGGCAGAAAACCACGGCGCTCGATACTTGCCGAGCGCAACTCCCATACGGTCATCCCCGCCAGAAGCAATGCGATGCTGATGAAAAAGGCCGCAGTGGGCAGTGTCCAGGACATCCACTCCATTTTTTCGACTCCTCAGACACGACCAAGAGCAAAGCCCTTGACCACATGGTTGCGAACGAACCAGATCACCAGCATACCCGGCAGGATAGTCAACACCCCCGCCGCCGCCAGCACCCCCCAATCGATACCCGATGCCGAGACGGTGCGGGTCATTACCGCAGCGATCGGCTTGGCGTTCACCGACGTCAGGGTGCGCGCCAGCAACAGCTCGACCCAGGAGAACATGAAGCAGAAAAACGCGGTGACACCGATACCCGAGCCAATCAACGGAATGAAAATCTTCACGAAAAACTTCGGAAAGCTATAACCGTCGATGTAGGCCGTTTCATCAATCTCCTTGGGAACGCCGGACATGAAGCCCTCCAGAATCCAAACCGCCAGCGGAACGTTGAACAAGCAATGCGCCAGAGCAACGGCGATGTGCGTGTCAAACAGGCCGATGGACGAGTACAGCTGGAAAAACGGCAGCAGGAACACGGCCGGTGGCGCCATGCGATTGGTCAGCAGCCAGAAGAACAGGTGCTTGTCGCCGAGAAAACGATAGCGAGAAAACGCGTAGGCTGCCGGAAGCGCAACGCTCAGCGATATCACGGTATTGAGGCACACGTAGTACAGCGAGTTCAGGTAACCGCTGTACCAGCTTTCGTCGGTGAAAATCACCTTGTAGTTGGCCAGGGTAAAGTCCTGCGGCCACAGGGTCAGGCCACCGAGGATCTCGGTATTGGTCTTGAACGACATGTTGATCAGCCAGTAAATCGGCACCAGCAGAAACAACAGGTAAATCCACAGCGGTATGATTTTGCGCAGACTCATGACCAGCCCCTCAATTCTTTTCGCTGTGAGTCATGGCGGTGTAGAACACCCATGACACCAACAGAATGATCAGGAAGTACACCAGCGAGAACGCCGCCGCAGGCCCCAGGTCGAACTGCCCGAGCGCCATGGTGGTCAGGGTCTGACTGAGGAAGGTGGTGGAGTTGCCAGGACCGCCACCGGTGAGCACGAACGGCTCGGTGTAGATCATGAAGCTGTCCATGAAGCGCAGCATTACCGCGATCAGCAGCACGCTTTTCATCTTCGGCAGCTGGATGTGCCGAAAGATGGCCCAGCCGGAGGCACGATCAATCCGCGCCGCCTGATAGTAGACATCCGGAATGGCTCGCAGCCCTGAATAGCACAGCAAAGCCACCAGCGAAGTCCAGTGCCAGACGTCGATGACCAGCACTGTCACCCAGGCATCCGAAGCATTGGCGGCGTAGTTGTAGTTGATGCCCAGCACGTTGTTCAACGTGTAACCCAGCAAGCCGATATCGCCACGGCCGAAGATCTGCCAGATGGTACCGACCACGTTCCACGGAATCAGCAACGGAATGGTCATCACAATCAGGCACAGCGAAGACCAGCGGCCTTTGGTGGGCATGGTCAGGGCAATCGCGATACCCAGCGGGATCTCGATCAGCAGTACACAACCCGAGTAAATGAACTGGCGCAGCAGCGAATCGTGCAGACGTGGGTCCTGCAAGACCTGACGGAACCAGTCAGTACCAACAAAATAGCGGCTGGACTGGTCGAAGATGTCCTGCACCGAGTAGTTGACCACAGTCATCATCGGGATAATCGCGCTGAATGCCACCAGCAGAAACACCGGCATCACCAGCCACCAGGCTTTGTTGTTCTGCACCTTACGCATGGGACACCTCACTGGCCGGGCCGGCTTCAAGCAGGTAATCGTCGGCATAGAGCATCAGCCATTGCCCTGGAAAGCTGATCCAGGCCTGGCCATGCGGCACCGGTTTGTCTTCCTGCAAACGAACCTTGAGCAGTTGCCCGGCCAGTTTCAGGGTAATGATCTTGTAGGTACCGAGGTCTTCCACATAGGTCACGTCGGCGCACATCGCATCGTCGTAAGGCCCGTCCCAGACATGCACGAACTCTGGACGAATACCCACTTTCAGACTTTTCCACGGTGTATTGGCAAGCTTTTGCTGCAACGACTCAGGCAGCGGCAGATGAATGTCGGCAAAACCGACACCGCCCGGTCGAGGCGTAACGTCAATCAGGTTCATGCCAGGGCTGCCAATGAAATAGCCGACAAAGGTGTGCGAAGGCTTTTCAAACAACTCCCGCGGCGTGCCGAACTGCACAATCTGTCCGCCATACATCACGGCGATCTTGTCGGCGAAAGTCGACGCCTCCAGTTGATCGTGGGTGACGTAAACCATAGTGATATTGAATTGCTCGTGGATCTGCTTGAGCTTGCGGCGCAGTTTCCATTTCAGGTGCGGGTCGATCACGGTCAGCGGTTCGTCGAAGAGGATCGCCGACACGTCATCGCGCACCAACCCGCGACCCATGGAGACTTTCTGCTTTTCGTCCGCGCTGAGGTTGCGCGCTTTCTTTTTCAGCAGCGGCTGCAGGTCCAGGACATCGGCAATTTCATTGACCTTGATGAGAATCCGCGCCTCGTCCAGGCCCTGATTGCGCAACGGAAAGGCCAGGTTATCGAACACCGTCATGGTGTCGTAGATCACTGGAAACTGGAAAACCTGAGCGATGTTGCGACGCTCCGGGGGCAGCTCATTGACTACTTTCGAGTCGAACAGCACTTGGCCCTGCGACGGACTGAGCAGACCGGAAATGATGTTGAGCAGGGTTGACTTGCCACACCCGGAAGGCCCGAGCAGCGCGTAAGCACCGCCCTGCTCCCAGATGTGGCTCATCTCGCGAATTGCATAATCGTCAGGACCAGGCTTGGCGCTGTAACTGTGCGCCAGGTTCTGCAAGCGGATCTCGGCCATCAGGCAACCCTCGCCATGCGCAGGCCCGGCGCCTGAATCAGGCCGCCCTGCTGATCGAATACAAATAATTTGTGAGTCGGGATGTACACCCGAATCGATGCGTCAACGTCGTAGGCATGCACGCCCGGCAGGTGCAAAACCAGTGAAAACAGCTCGTTGCGCACATGCAGAAAGGTTTCCGAGCCGCTGATTTCTGCCAGCTCGACGGTGACCGCCAGCTCCAGATCATCATCGTTGGAAGGCACAAGGCTCAAATGGCTGGGGCGCACACCAAAGCGGTACTCACCATCCCCGACGGCCCGCAGGTCGACGTTGAGCGGGAAATGCACAAAGTTGGCGAAGCTGACCTCATTACCGTCTATTCGACCCGGCATCAGGTTGATCGGCGGTTCAGAGAACAGCTCGGCCGCCAGTACCGTGCTCGGGCGGTGATAGACCTCAGGAGTCTTGCCGCTCTGCACCACCCGCCCTTCATGCAGAATGGTGGTGGTACCACCCAGCGCCAGCGCTTCATTGGGCTCGGTAGTGGCATAGATTGCGATGGTATGGCGGGCTGCAAACAGCTCGCGCATTTCCTGACGCAGCTCTTCACGCAGCTTGTAATCAAGGTTGACCAACGGCTCGTCGAACAGGATCAACTCGGCGTCCTTGACCAGCGCCCTGGCCATAGCGGTGCGCTGCTGCTGCCCACCGGACAACTCGAGGGGGTGGCGTTGCAGGAATTTTTCGATGCGCAGCATCTTCGCCGTTTCCTGCACACGGCTGTGGATAACATCCTTGGACAGACCGGCCTGACGCAGCGGCGAGGCAATGTTTTCAAACACCGTCATGCTTGGGTAATTGATGAACTGCTGATAAACCATCGAGACGTTGCGCAGACGAACCGGTCGATTTGTAACATCGACCCCGTTCATCAGCACCCGCCCGCTGTCAGGCTTGTCCAGCCCGGCCATCAGGCGCATCAGGCTGGTTTTGCCGGACAGGGTTCGCCCCAGCAGAACGTTGAAAGATCCTGGCTCAAAGCTCAGGGAAGCGTCGTCGATCCAGACCTGACCATCGACCGCGCGACTGACGTGCTCCAGCGTGAGAGACATGGCGTGCCCTTTGTTGTTTTTTTCTTATGGGTGAATGCGTGACTGTTTGCAGATAGCGACATTCGTGCCAGCTCGGCCAGACTGCTTGAGAGCCCCGAAACAGAGCCTTCCCCCGTATTCAGGGGGCGAAAGCGCTTTCACAGCTGAACAATAATGAACAGTAAACACTGAACACTTGAACAAAATGAACATTGACTTTGAACAAAACTGAACGACACTGGACGGACGTTGCGGGCAAGGATGGTCACGCCGACGGGACCTAAAAACAAAAACAACACGTCATATTCGCAGGCATCCTAATGTCTCAATCCAGCGCTTCGCTCGTTCACGACATCATCATTCAGGATTCATGGAGGCGCTGCCGGGATTTCGGTCTCAGCCATCAGACGCGCCCTTCATTCGGCCAACTGCCGGGCGCTGAGGTTTCCAGGCTGCTGGAGCGCCATCACGGGCTGGTGCAGACCACCCATCAGGAAGTCCTGCCGGTTTATGAAAACATTCTGAGCAACTCCAATTGCCTGATTCTGCTGGCCGACCCTCAAGGCCAGTTGCTCAAATCCTGGGGCGCGCAACGCTTCGTCGAGTCTTCTCAGGCACAGGGCTTCATGGCTGGCGCCAGCTGGAGCGAACGGGGCACCGGCACCAATGCCATCGGCACAGCACTGGCCTGTGAGCAGGCCATTCACATTGAACCGGACGAGCACTTCCTCAAGGCGAATCGCTTCATGACCGGTTCAGCTTCACCGATCTTCGATGCCGATCGGCGGATCATTGCCGTGCTGGATGTATCCAGTGACAGTTTCCTGCCCCCCTCGCATACCCTGGGTATGGTCAAGATGATGAGCCAGTCGGTGGAAAACCGACTGATCCTCGATCAGTTCCGCGACTCCCACTATCAGTTGATATTCAATACGGGCCTGAACAATCTCGACAGCCAATGGGCAGGCCTGCTGATTTTTGACGAAAGCGGCCAGATCCTTTGCGCCAATCGACGCGCTGACAATTTGTTGGGGACGACGCCGTCCGGTGCCAGTATTGAAACGTTGTTCAGATGCCCGATCCTGCAACTGCTCAGCGAGACAGAAGCGCGGCCGTTTGCGCTGCACGCGTTTGGCAACAATCGCTTTCAATGTCTGCTCAAGCGTCCGACCCGCAAGCCGCTGAAGCTGCACAGCGTCCAACCGGCTCAGGCACCTGTCGCGCCGCGGAGCCTGGATCTGGAGGCGATCAGCCTGGGTGATGCAAAAATCGAGAAAGCAGTGAATCAGGCGCAGCGGCTGCTGGAAAAAGACATCCCGCTGCTGATCCACGGGGAAACCGGGGTCGGCAAGGAAGTGTTTGTCAAAGCCCTGCATCAAGCCAGTACCCGCGCCACTCAGCCGCTGATCGCTGTCAACTGCGCGGCTATCCCGGCCGAACTGGTCGAGGCCGAGCTATTTGGCTATGAAAGGGGGGCGTTCACCGGTGCCAGTCAAAAAGGCAGCATTGGCCTGATTCGCAAAGCCAACAAAGGCACGCTGTTTCTGGATGAAGTCGGTGACATGCCCCTGCCGGTACAGGCGCGATTGCTGCGTGGGCTTCAAGAGCGCTGCGTTCAGCCGTTGGGCAGCAGTGAATTATATCCGGTAGACATACGCCTGATTTCAGCCACCAATCGCAGCCTGCGCGATCAGGTTCAGACGGGGCACTTTCGCCAGGACCTTTATTATCGAATCAGTGGGCTCAACATCGAGTTGCCGCCGTTGCGCGAGCGCACCGACAAACATGCACTCATCCAGCGTATCTGGGAGCGGCATCGCGACGCTCATCAACGGGCAGGGTTTTCCAGAGAGGTTCTCGAGCTATTCGAACATCACCCGTGGCCGGGCAACATTCGTCAGCTCAACAGCGTGATTCAGGTGGCGCTTGCTTTGGCAGATGAACAGCCGATCAGTACCGAGCACCTGCCGGAGGATTTTCTGCTGGATATGGGCATGGATGAGGACTGCCGAGAGCCGGTGAAAACTCAGGAATCCACTGTGCGCCTTCACACGACAGAAGACCTGAGCCAACTGTTTCAAGCGGCAGGCGGAAATATTTCACAGCTGGCAAAACGTCTGGGGGTAAGCCGCAACACGCTGTACAAGCGGTTGCGGGAACAGCGGATTGTCTAGTTTTTGGCTTTCGGCAGACCGCACATCGAGGATCGGACGCGGAGCGTCCAGAACAGCATGCCCACGCTGAGCGTGGGCACGATAGTCTTCCGGGTCATTTCGTTCCCATGCTCCGCGTGGGAATGCACGTCGTGACGCTCCGCGTCACTAGCCGCCTTATTTGATCAGTCCGCCAGACGCCAGGTCGTGCCGCCCTTGCCGTCTTCCAGCAGTACACCCATGGCGGTGATCTGGTCGCGAATCCGGTCGGATTCGGCCCAGTCCTTCGCCGCGCGTGCAGCCAGACGTGCCTGAATCAGCGCTTCCACTTGCGCCGCATCGACCCGCCCTTCCGCGCCTGCACGCAAAAAGTCGTCGGCTTCGAGCTGCAGAACACCCAGCACACTGGCCAACTGCTTCAAGCGCGCCGCCAGACCCGCCGCTGCGGTGACATCGGATTCACGCAGGCGGTTGATCTCACGGACCATTTCGAACAGTACCGCACACGCTTCCGGCGTGCCGAAGTCATCATTCATCGCCGTGCTGAAACGCTCGACGAACGCTTCCCCACCCGCAGGCTCGGCAACCGGCAACCCCTTGAGCGCGTGATAGAAGCGTTCCAGCGCCGCCTTCGACTCACGCAGGCTGTCTTCGGAGTAGTTGATCGCGCTGCGGTAGTGGCTGGATACCAGCAGGTAACGCACCACTTCCGGATGGTATTTCTCCAGCACGTCGCGGATGGTGAAGAAGTTGTTCAAGGACTTGGACATCTTCTCGCCATTGATGCGAATCATCCCGCAGTGCAACCAGGCATTGGCGTAGGTCTTGCCGGTGGCCGCTTCGCTTTGGGCAATTTCGTTTTCATGGTGCGGAAACTCCAGATCGCTGCCGCCACCATGAATATCGAAGGTGTCACCCAGGCAGCAGGTCGACATCACCGAGCATTCGATATGCCAGCCCGGACGCCCTGCGCCCCATGGCGACTCCCAGCTCGGCTCGCCAGGCTTGACGCCTTTCCAGAGCACGAAGTCCAGTGGGTCTTCCTTGGACTCATCCACTTCGATCCGCGCGCCGATGCGCAGGTCTTCGATCTTCTTGCGTGACAGCTTGCCGTAACCCTGAAACTTGCCGACCCGGTAATACACATCGCCGTTACCCGGCGCGTAGGCATAGCCCTTGTCGATCAGGGTCTGGATCATGGCGTGCATGCCGGGGATATGATCGGTGGCACGCGGCTCCATGTCCGGCTTGAGGATATTGAGGCGCGCCTCGTCCTCGTGCATGGCGTCGATCATGCGCGCAGTCAGCGCGTCGAACGACTCACCGTTGTCACGCGCACGATTGATGATCTTGTCGTCAATGTCGGTGATGTTGCGCACATAAGTCAGCTCGTAACCGCTGAAGCGCAACCAGCGAGCCACCAGATCGAACGCCACCATGCTGCGCCCATGGCCCAGATGGCAGTAGTCGTACACGGTCATCCCGCAGACGTACATGCGCACCTTGTTGCCATCCAGCGGTTTGAATACTTCTTTGCTCTTGGTGAGCGTGTTGTAAATAGAAAGCACTATCTGCCCCTCGGACATCTCAGGTCCAGGAATCCCGCAACGTGACCGTGCGGTTGAAGACTGGTTGACCAGGTTTCGAGTCCTTGATGTCCGCGCAAAAATAACCTTCGCGTTCGAACTGGAAACGGTCTTCCGGTTGCGCGTGTCCCAATGATGGTTCAGCACGACAACCGGTCAGCACTTGCAGGGAATCAGGGTTGATATTGTCCAGAAAGCTCGCGCCGTCTTCGGCTTTTTCCGGGTTGGCGGAGCGGAACAGGCGGTCATACAGACGCACTTCGCATTCAACGCTCTCGGCCGCTGGCACCCAGTGCACAACGCCCTTGACCTTGCGGCCTTCAGGGTTCTTGCCCAGGGTGTCCGGATCGTAGGAGCAACGCAGCTCGACGATATTACCCTCTGCGTCCTTGATCGCTTCGTCGGCGCGAATCACATAGCTGCCTCGCAAACGTACTTCACCATTGGGTTCAAGACGTTTGTAGCCTTTTGGTGGCTCTTCCATGTAATCGTCGCGATCGATGTAGATCTCCCGCGAAAACGGCAGCTCGCGCATGCCCAGGTCTTCTTTCGGATGGCGCGGCAGTTCCAGCTTCTCGACCTGGCCTTCCGGGTAGTTGGTGATGACCACTTTCAGGGGGCGCAGCACACACATGGCGCGCGGCGCGCTGTGGTCCAGGTCGTCGCGAATGCTGAATTCGAGCATACCGAAATCGACCACCCCGTCAGAGCGGTTGGTGCCGATCATTTCGCAGAAATTGCGAATCGATTTCGGCGTGTAGCCACGACGACGAAAACCGGACAGCGTCGACATGCGCGGGTCATCCCAGCCACTGACGTGTTTCTCGTCAACCAGTTGCTTGAGCTTGCGCTTGCTGGTGATGGTGTAGTTCAGGTTCAGCCGCGAGAACTCATACTGACGCGGTTTGCACGGCACCGGCAGGTTGTCGAGGAACCAGTCGTACAGCGGACGATGGCTTTCGAACTCCAGGGTGCAGATCGAGTGGGTGATGCCTTCAAGGGCATCCGACTGACCGTGGGTGAAGTCATAGATCGGGTAGATGCACCACTTGTCGCCGGTCTGATGGTGATGCGCATGACGAATGCGGTAGATGATCGGGTCACGCAGGTTCATGTTCGGCGAGGCCATGTCGATTTTGGCACGCAGTACACGGGCGCCATCTTCGAATTCACCAGCCTTCATACGCGCGAACAGGTCGAGGTTGTCCTCGACGCTGCGCTCACGGAACGGACTGTTCTTGCCCGGCTCGGTCAGGGTGCCGCGGTATTCGCGGGCCTGCTCGGGGGTCAGATCGTCAACGTAAGCCTTGCCTGCCTTGATCAGCTCGACCGCCCAGTCGTGCAACTGGTCGAAATACTGCGAAGCGTAGCGCACTTCGCCCGCCCACTCGAAGCCCAGCCACTTGACGTCGCTCATGATGGCGTCGATGTATTCCTGGTCTTCCTTGGCCGGGTTGGTGTCATCGAAACGCAGGTGCGTATCGCCACCGAACTCCTTGGCCAGACCGAAGTTCACGCAGATCGACTTGGCGTGACCGATGTGCAGGTAACCGTTGGGCTCTGGCGGAAAGCGCGTGATGATTTTACTGTGCTTGCCCGAGTCCAGGTCTGCCTGCACGATTGGACGCAGGAAATTGGTCGGTACGGCTGGGCCTGCCTTGGAATGGGCAGCGGGTTCTGGAGTGGGCTTGCTCATAGGATCCTTGGACATACGTGCGCGGCCAGGGTAGGCCGACTAAATCAAAGCGCTTATCATAGCCGAAGCTGTCAAGTCCCTGACAACAGAGTGCACATTTGAGGGCATAAAAGCTGCAAAAACGCTGAAAAATGTAACCTCGTCCGTAAACTGCGCGTCAGGGTCATAATGTGCCCATTCATGCATGACTATAGAGCGACTTTCCACATGTCCAAAGTAAAGCTGACCACCAACCACGGCGACATCGTTCTGCAACTGAACGCAGAAAAGGCGCCACTGACTGTAGCCAACTTCATCGAATACGTTAACGCTGGCCACTACGAAAACACGGTTTTCCACCGTGTAATCGGTAACTTCATGGTTCAGGGCGGCGGTTTCGAGCCTGGCATGAAAGAAAAGAAAGACAAGCGCCCAAGCATCCAGAACGAAGCCGACAACGGTCTGCCGAACAAGAAGTACAGCGTCGCCATGGCCCGCACCATGGAGCCGCATTCGGCCTCTGCGCATTTCTTCATCAACGTGGCTGACAACGCCTTCCTGAACCACAGCGCCAAGACCGTTCAGGGCTGGGGTTACGCTGTATTCGGTGAAGTGATCGAAGGCACTGATGTCGTCGACAAGATCAAGGGCGTTGCGACTACCAGCAAAGCCGGTCATCAGGACGTGCCTGCAGAAGACGTGATCATCGAGAAAGCCGAGATCGTTGAGTGATACTGCTGATCTCCGATCTGCACCTTGAACAGGAGCGCCCGGACATTACCCGGGCGTTTCTGGATCTGCTCGCGGGCCGCGCCCGCGAAGCCGAGGCGCTGTATATCCTCGGGGATTTCTTTGAAGTCTGGATCGGTGACGACGCCATGTCACCGTTTCAGCTTTCAATCTGCAAGGCCCTGCGCGTATTGAGTGACAGCGGCACACGAATTTTTCTGATGCACGGCAACCGCGACTTCATGATCGGCAAGGGTTTCTGCAAGGCAGCGGGTTGCACCCTGTTGAGCGATCCGAGCGTCGTGCAGTTGAACGGTGAGCGCGTGCTGTTGATGCATGGCGATAGCCTGTGCACCCGCGATGAAGGTTACATCCGGATGCGCCGTTATCTGCGCCATCCGCTGACGCTTTTCATTCTGCGCCATTTGCCGCTGGGCACCCGGCACAAGCTGGCGCGCAAGTTACGCAATGAAAGCCGTGCGCAAACCCGTATGAAGGCCAATGATATTGTCGATGTGACGCCAGACGAGGTGCCGCGGATCATGCAGCAGTTCGACGTGCGTACTCTGGTCCACGGCCACACTCATCGCCCCGCGATTCATAAGTTGCAGATTGGCGATCAGGCAGCCAGGCGCATTGTGCTGGGCGACTGGGATCGTCAGGGCTGGGTGTTGCAGGTGGATGAGCAGGGTTTCAGTCTGAACTCATTCGACTTTGTGCCCGAGACGACTGCGCTGTTGAATTGATGGCGCGGGAACGCGGCTGAGAGCACAGCGGTTCTGCGATGTCAGGTGGATTGGGGTTCGACTCAGGTCACCTTTTTCACCCCTCGGCGAGTTACTTTGAGGGGCCATAGCAACCAAAGCCCCTCGCTCCTGTTTCCGGCCCGACTTCGTCGGATTCGTTCGCCGTGTCACTAAGGTCGCACTCTGCGTCGCCAGTGCCATCGCGGTTGAAACGCACTGCGTTGGCAGTTGCTATTTATATGGCATGCCGATCGTGACGCTCAGGCGATCGACCCCATCACCGGCTCTTCGCCTGCAACGGGCACATCATGCAACGAGATTTTCGAGGTTTCCGGCAGGGCTAGGCCGCCAGCCATCGCCAATACGGCTACGGCGATGAGGTAGAACGCTGGCGACAGGTTGCTGCCCGTGACACCGATCAGCCAGGTCGCCACCAGCGGCGCGGTGCCCCCGAACAGGGTGTAGGCCATGTTGTAGGTGATTGCCGAGGCGGTATAGCGGGTGCGGGTCGGGAAGGTTTCCGACAACAGCGCTGCTGTCACTACACCGCACAGCACTGCGCCCACAGCAAGCAGCATGACCCCGACGATCGAGGCAATGAACGAGCCGGAGCTGGCCATCAGGAATGACGGAAACACCACGACCATCAACAGAGTACAGGCCGTTGCCATGGTGACCCGACGGCCTACCCGATCCGAATAGGCACCGGCCAGCGGACAGAGAGCAGCGGCGAAGGCCAGTGCGATCAACGAAACCAGCAGCGCCGTCGCCCTGCTCAACCCGCCGGCCACTTGCAGGTAGGTCGCAAAGTAAGTGGTGAACATATAGAACGACAGCGCCGTCAACGACACGAACGCTCCCAGACAACACATGGCCGCTGCATGATGGCGCAAGGTGTCCTTTAGTGGCGAGTGAGCCACGGCGTGCTCTTGCGTGACAGCCTGAAAGGCCGGGGTTTCGTCGAGCTTCCAGCGCAAGTACAAGCCGACCAGCCCCAAGGGCGCTGCAATCAGAAACGGCAGGCGCCAGCCCCAACTGCCCATGGCTTCGGTCGACAGTGACGACTCCAGCGCGTAAGCCACCACTGCTGCGGCAGCGAAGGCGGAAAACGTCGACACCGGCACGAAGCTGCCGTACCAGGCCCGCTGCGTGCGCGGAGCGTGCTCCATGAGGTAGGCGCAGGCCCCGGCATACTCCCCTCCGGCCGAGAAACCCTGCGCACAGCGAATCACGGTCAGCAGAATCGGCGCCATCACGCCAATCGCCGCATACGTCGGCAACAGACCGATCAGTGTGGTCGCGCCTGCCATCAACAGGATGGTCATCGCCAGGGTCTTCTTGCGCCCGATGCGGTCACCCAGCATGCCAAAGAAAATCCCGCCCAATGGCCGGAATGCGAAGGCCACGGCAAACACGGCGAAGGTTTTCAACAACGCGGCGCTGCTGTCACCGCTGGGGAAAAATTGCAGCGCGATGGTGGTTGCCAGAAAGCCGTACACGGCGAAATCGAACCATTCGACGAAGTTGCCGATGGCCGCCGCGACGATGACCTTTTTCAGCGTGGCAGGATCGACTTGCTCTACGGCGGTAGTTGTCATGGCTGACCTCAGCGTATTGATCTGGAATGGACCAATTATCGAGACAGCGACCCGGATGCCTCACTCCAGAAGTGTCATCCACGTAGTCATGGCCGACGTCTCGCCACCGATCTGCGCAGAATTCATGCCAAAGGCTCTGCCACAAGGCTTACAGGCCCATCGCGCGCCGCCCCTGCAGGCCACCGGTATGGACGAGGACCAGACGGCTGCCTGACTTGAACCGACCGGCCAGCACCTCATCGTGCAGGGCCAGCAAAGCCTTGCCGGTGTACAAGGGCTCCAGAGGTACGCCGCTATGCGCCTCGCTGCTGGCGATGAAGTCGAGCAGCGCGGCATCGGTTCTGGCGAAACCGCCCCGGCTGGCCTCCAGCAGGACACAGGCAGCGGGCAGGTTCGGCGAGGCGTTCACCTGCGACCCTGCGGCTTCTTTCAACACAGCCACGATGTTTTGAGCAACGCCATGATCGTCCGGCACCGCCATCGCGCCATATACCGGATGGGCGCCGGCCTCGGCCAACAGCAAACCGGCAAGCGTTGTGCCTGTGCCGACTGCCAGCCACCAGCCGTGATAATCGTCCCAGCCAAGGTGCCCGAGCTGGCTATCGACCATCTCCCGCAACCTTGCGCAGCCCAGCGCACCGGCAAGCCCGCCACCGCCTTCGGCAATCGGATACAGCTCAGGATATTGCGCCTGCCAGGGCAGCCAGAAATCCGCAGCATGTCGTGCTCGATAACCCGCATAACCCAGCCAATGCAATTGCATGCCAAAAGCTTGCAGGTCCAGTACCGTCGGCGTCTGCTGGGCGTGACCACGCAACAGGCCCACCGTCGGGAAACCGAAGCGCCTGCCCGCTGCTGCCAGAGCATGGAGATGATTGGAGTGTGCGCCGCCCAGGCTGATCAATCCCTCTGCACCCGCCTCGACAGCCTGGGTCAGGTGTTCGCTGAGCTTGAACCATTTGTTGCCGCTGATGAGCGAGTCAATAAGGTCCAGGCGCAGGATCGCCACCTCGACCCCGGCATCTTGCAGCCAGGGCAGGTTCAAGCGTTGCAGCGCAGCAGTGGGCTGCCAGTCAAGGGCGTCAACGATCATCCGCGCAGTTTACAGACAAGCTCAATCAGAGCGCAGCGGCCAGACGCGAACCTTGATCGATAGCGCGTTTGGCATCCAGCTCGGCGGCAACGTCTGCACCGCCGATCAGATGGACGCTTTGCCCGGCGCTGACCAGATCGTCATACAGCTCGCGCAGCGGGTCCTGCCCGGCGCAAATCACAATGTTATCTACCGCCAGCAGCTTTTCCTCGCCGTCTTCACCAATGCGAATATGCAACCCGGCATCGTCGATTTTCAGGTACTGGACACTGTTTAACATCTGCACCTGCTTGTTTTTCAGCCCGGTGCGGTGAATCCAGCCGGTGGTCTTGCCCAGGCCGTCGCCCACCTTGGAGCTCTTGCGTTGCAGCAGGTACACCTGGCGTGCCGGGGCGTGCACATCAGGTTTGATCCCGGCCACGCCGCCGCGCGCTTCAAGCGTGGTATCGATGCCCCACTCTTTCCAGAACGCCTCACGATCCAGGCTGGTGGCCACGCCCTGATGCACGAGAAATTCCGACACATCGAAACCGATACCGCCTGCGCCGATCACTGCCACGCTGCGCCCGACCGGCTTGCGCTGCAAAATGACATCCAGATAGCTGAGCACTTTTTGGTTATCGATACCTGGGATGGCAGGAGTGCGCGGTGCGATGCCGGTTGCCAGAATCACCTCGTCAAAGCCGGCCCCCAGCAAGTCTTCGGCTTTTATGCGAGTGCCGAGGCGCAACTGCACGCCGGTTTCTTCCACTTTGTTGCGGAAGTAACGCAGCGTCTCGGAGAACTCTTCCTTGCCCGGCACGCGCTTGGCGATATTGAACTGGCCGCCGATTTCGCTGGCCGAATCGAACAACGTCACCTCATGTCCGCGCTGTGCAGCAACGGTTGCAGCAGCCAGACCGGCAGGACCGGCACCCACCACGGCAATTTTCTTCACCTGCCGGGTGGGCAGGTAGTTGAGTTCAGTCTCGTGACAGGCGCGCGGATTGACAAGGCAACTGGTGAGCTTGCCGCCGAAGGTGTGGTCAAGGCAGGCCTGATTACAGCCGATGCAGGTGTTGATCCGTTCGGCGTGCCCCGCCGCAGCCTTGTTGACGAATTCCGGGTCGGCCAGAAAAGGACGAGCCATCGAGACCATGTCGGCGTCGCCTTCGCTGAGGATGCGCTCGGCAACTTCCGGGGTATTGATGCGGTTGGTAGTGATAAGCGGCACCTTCACCGAACCTCGCAGTTTGGCAGTGACCTTGCTGAACGCTGCACGCGGCACCTTGGTGGCGATGGTCGGAATACGTGCCTCGTGCCAACCGATCCCGGTGTTGATCAGCGTCGCACCCGCCTGTTCGACCGCCTTGGCCAGCTGGACGATCTCTTCCCAGGTGCTACCACCCTCCACAAGGTCCAGCATCGACAGTCGAAAGATAATGATGAAATCCGCACCGACCGCCTCACGCACCCGCGTAACGATCTCGACCGCCAGGCGCATGCGGTTTTCATAGCTGCCGCCCCAGCGATCGGTGCGGTGGTTGGTATGTGCGGCGAGGAATTGATTGATGAAATAGCCTTCCGAACCCATGATTTCGACACCGTCATACCCGGCACTGCGGGCCAGCGTGGAACAGGTCACGAAATCAGCGATCTGCTTTTCGATGCCCTCTTCGTCCAGCTCACGCGGCGTGAACGGATTGATCGGTGCCTGGATAGCACTCGGCGCAACCTGCTTGCGGCTATAAGCGTAGCGACCGGCATGCAGGATCTGCAGGCAGATCTTGCCGCCAGCCTCGTGGACGGCACGGGTAACGATGCGATGCTGCTCCGCCTCTTCGGCATTGGTGAGTTTTGCCGCACCGTCGTAGACGCCACCCTCTTCGTTGGGCGCGATCCCGCCGGTCACCATCAACCCGACCCCGCCGCGTGCCCGCTCGGCAAAATAAGCCGCCATGCGCTCGAAACCACCCGGCCGCTCTTCAAGACCAGTGTGCATCGAGCCCATCAAGGTCCGGTTGCGCAAGGTTGTGAAGCCCAGGTCCAGCGGGGCCAGCAGGTGCGGGTAATGAGCAGCAGTCATGGCGAAGCTCCATCGAGTCAATCACGGGAAAACAAGGACCTCTGCGGGTCCTCTCATGGGCAACAGTAAAGACGCATCCAGCCCCACACTCAATGACCGAAAGTGACAAGTTATTGATCCAAACGCGCAGCGGCACTTGGCAAGCGACTGACGTCGTCCTACCCTAGTCGACAATTCCCTGATGGCAGCCAGTCGGCCTTTTTATGCGCAAACTCTTCGCCATCTGTCTGATCCTGCTGAGCATAGCCAGCCTTGTCAGCTACGCAGTCTGGACCGGACAACGTCCGGCGGGCCACTACCTGTCCGATCTGCGCATTCGCCTGGCAATCAATGAAGGCGAGCCCGGTGAACGCGGAAACATGCTGGGCATCGAGCCGGAGCTGTTCCCCACGGACTACCAGAACACTGACCGACTGCACCGCAAGCTGGCCGCCTATCTGCAACAGGCCCGCGATTACGGGCTGATCAACCACAGAACGGTGGTAGTACTCCCCGAGCATATCGGCACCTGGCTGTTCGCCAGTGGCGAGAAGGATGAGCTTTATCAAGCAGCAACAGTCGATGAAGCGATGGACTGGCTGTCCTGGAGCAATCCGCTGCAATTCATCACGGCGATGCTCAGTGCCGAAGGCCAGGACCGTTTGGATGACGCCCATCTGCGCCTCAAGGCACGATCGATGGCACGCGACTATCAGGCACTGTTCGGCGGTCTGGCCAAAGAGTTCGGCATAACACTGGTGGCAGGCTCGATTGTGCTGCCGGAACCAAGCGTTGAAAACGGTCAGTTGAAAGTCGGTAAAGGCGCCCTGTACAACAGCAGCCTGACATTCGGCAGCGATGGCCAGCCGCTCGGCCAGCCTCAGCGTCAGCTGTACCCGGACCGTTTTCAGAAACGCTACGTGCACACGGCGAGCGACGCACCATTGAATGTGCTCGACACGCCCGCAGGGCGTCTGGCCGTGCTGATCGGTAGCGACAGTTGGTACGCGGACAATTACGCACGCTTGAATCAGAGCGGTGCGCAGCTGATTGCGGTGCCTGCTTTTGTGATCGGCAAGGCCACTTGGTCCGAACCGTGGCGCAAGCCTCGGCACTCAAGCATCGATATGGCAGCCGACAATCCAAGCGAGGGCGAAGCCTGGCATCGCCTGACCCTGATCGGCCGTCCAGCGCAAAGCAGTGCACAGGCAGGGGTCAGCGTGTTCATGCGCGGGCAATTCTGGAATCAGGGCGTTGCCGGGCAAAGTTTTGCCAGCCACGCAGGTCAGACAATTGCCGAACCGTCGTCTGACAATGGCCCCGCTGGCGGTGCCCGCCTGATCAACCTCTGGCTTTGACGATGCCGACCTTGACCCTGCGCCTTGGTGACCTGTCGGTGGGCTACATCCAGAGTCTGGCCGGTGCGGTCACTCGCTTAGGCAAGAATCCTGATCCGCTGCTCGAGCAGTACGGTCTGGACCCCGCCCGCCTGAGTCAGGCGCGTGCGCGACTGTCTATCCCACGCTACATGCGCCTGGGGCATGCTGCCATACAGCTTACCGGCCAGCCCGGGCTCGGCTTGCACATGGGCCAGCTCAGTCGTTTCGCGCATGCAGGTCTGGCGGGCGTGACCGCCGCCCAGGCTCCCACAGTGCGCGAGGCCGCCCGCACGCTGATCCGTTTCGAGCCATTGTATGCCTCCAACTATCGCGGTCAGTCGAGCTTTCACGAGGATGCGCAAGGCGCCTGGATGCGCTTCTATTCAATCAGCCCCTATAACGCTTACAACCGCTTTGTTGTGGACTCGATTTTGGCTGGCTGGCTGGCTCAGCTCTCAACACTGGCGGGCACCAGACTACGTGCACAACGTGTCGAGATCGAATTCGATGCGCCTGACTACGCCGCGCAATATGCCAGCCTGAGCGACAGCCCGGTGATATTTGCCGCAGCCACCAATCAACTGCGCCTGGATCAGAGCTGTCTTGCATTACGCAACCCTGACCACTGCCCGAGTACCTGGCGGCATTTGCTGCAATTATGCGAAGGCGAACTGGATCAACAGACCCGTACCCGCAGCTTGCGTGAACGCATTATTCAATTGCTTGGGCCGCTATTGAACGGTGGCAGGGAACCGGATCTGGAAGAGGTGGCGGCAAGGCTCAAGCTGCCGACCTGGACACTGCGACGCAAGCTGGCCGAGGAAGGCACATGCTTTCGCGCCGTACTCAATGACACGCGGCGTGATCTGGCGATGACTTATATTCGCGACACTGAACTGGCGTTCGGGGAGATCGCCTACCTGCTGGGGTTCGCTTCTGCCGAAGCCTTTCAACGCGCCTTCAAACGCTGGAACGCACAGACTCCAGGAGAGTTCCGCCGCAGCCAGCGCCAAAGCGCATGAAGCCTTTCATAACTCGGTAGCGTCGTCGGCAGGCTCTACCGGGTCCAGCTCCGATGCACGGTATTCAAGCAGTTCTTCCTGGTATTCGTCCATTTCTTCGCCCTCTTGGCTGATTGAGTATGGGTGATAATTAAAGCTGAAATAACTGACCGCAAGATCAACATTAAAGTGCCAATGTGAAATAAAAATGTTGATCCCTATCAAACAGACGAAAAAGATCGTCGCCGATTCAGCACGTCTCTCGATACGCGGCCAGCCAGGCACTATTGACTTGCAGGCCCGTGTCGACCTAACCTCAGGGCCATGAACCTCATCAAGCAAAACCTCGGCCAGATTATTATTACCGTCATTCCAGTCATGGCGGGTTAGCCGACGTTTGCAAAAACCCGCCCTGGAGGCGGGTTTCTTCTGTCTCCTGGGCAACATTATTGAACCAGGAGTCAGACATGATCGTTATCCCTCGCTCTATCGCCCTTCGCGCCTTCCTGAACCTGATTAGCGGTCTGCCATCTGTTGCCGCCCTGCGCATGTATGAGGGATCGACGCGATGAGCCAAGGCCAGCACGATCTGCTCAATCATTACGCCCGCAAAATCCTCACCTCCCGTGTTTATGACGTGGCTATCGAAACCCCGCTGCACGGCGCTCGCCAGCTGTCCGAGCGGCTGGGCAATCAGGTGCTGCTAAAACGAGAAGACCTGCAGCCGGTGTTCTCCTTCAAGATTCGCGGCGCGTACAACAAGCTGGCGCAATTGACCGCAGAAGAGGCCGCACGCGGCGTGGTCACGGCCTCGGCGGGTAACCACGCGCAAGGTCTGGCACTGGCAGCGCGTGAACTGGGCATTCTGGCGACTATCGTCATGCCGCGCACCACCCCGGAAATCAAGGTCGCAGGCGTGCGCTCACGGGGCGCCACGGTGGTGCTGCACGGCGACTCCTTCCCCGAGGCGCTGGCCTATTCGCTGAAACTGGTCGACGAACAGGGTTTCGTCTACATCCACCCGTATGACGACCCCGATACGATTGCCGGGCAAGGCACCGTGGCGATGGAGATTCTTCGTCAGCAGCCGGGGCAGCTGGATGCGATCTTTGTTCCGGTCGGGGGCGGCGGTCTGATCGCCGGTATCGCAGCGTATGTGAAATACCTGCGCCCGGAGATCAAGGTGATCGGCGTCGAGCCGGACGACTCCAACTGCCTGCAAGCGGCGATGGCCGCCGGGGAGCGCGTGGTGCTGAGCCAGGTCGGGCTATTTGCCGATGGTGTGGCGGTGGCGCAAATCGGCCATTACACCTTTGAAGTGTGCCGTCATTATGTCGATGAGGTGATCACCGTCAGCACCGATGAAATCTGCGCGGCGATCAAGGACATCTACGACGACACCCGCTCGATCACCGAGCCTGCGGGCGCGCTGGGTGTTGCCGGGATCAAGAAATATGTCGAGCAGCGCGGCATCAGCGGTCAGACACTAGTGGCCATCGACTCCGGAGCCAACGTCAACTTCGACCGTTTGCGTCACGTGGCCGAACGTGCAGAGCTGGGCGAAGGTCGCGAGGCGATCATTGCCGTGACGATTCCTGAACAACCGGGCAGCTTCAAGGCGTTCTGCGAGGCCATCGGCAAGCGGCAGATCACCGAATTCAACTACCGCTATCACACTGATCGCGAGGCGCACATCTTCGTCGGCGTGCAGACCCATCCCGAGAACGACCCACGCAGCGCCCTGATCGCCAGCCTGACCGGCCAGGGCTTCCCGGTGCTGGACCTGACCGACAACGAACTGGCCAAACTGCACATCCGCCACATGGTCGGCGGGCATGCCGAGCGCGTCGACGACGAAGTGGTACTGCGTTTCGAATTCCCGGAGCGCCCCGGCGCGCTGTTCAACTTCCTCAACCGCCTGGGCGGACGCTGGACCATCTCGATGTTCCATTACCGCAACCACGGCGCAGCAGACGGCCGAGTGGTCGCTGGCCTGATAGTGCCGGAGGAAGAGCGGCACCTGGTGGGCGCAGCGCTGGACGAGATTGGTTACCCGTATTGGGACGAGAGCGAGAACCCGGCGTATCGGTTGTTTCTGGGCTGAGGACGTGGATACCTCTCGTTCCTCATGCGGACCGGCATACCCACGCGGAGCATGGGCACGATAGAGGTTCTCTGGACACCTTGATTATCGTCCCCAAGCTCTGCGTGGGGATGCAGTTCTGGACGCTCTGCGTCCGCCGTGCATGATCACGACAGCCGTTATTGAGCGGGCTCAGCCTCGGCTGGCTTGGCGCTGTCTGCTGGCTCGGCTGCCGGTGTGTCGACCGTTTCCGCCTTGAACGATGCAGGCTCGGCTGGCGCTGGCAGTGGTTCGCTTGCCGCGGGCGGCGTGGCTGATTCGGCAGCGGGTTCGGCCTTGGCGGGCGACTCCGTTGCTGCTGGAGCCAGTTTGGCGGGTTCGGCCGCCTTGGCCGGCTCGGCTGCAGCAGGGGCTACATCAGGAACACCCAGATCTGCCTTGGGCTTCTCGACAATATGCGCAGCCTTTTTCACTTCCGGTGGCAGGAAGTTTTCCACCAGACCGAAAAAGCGCTCGTAGAACTTCGCCGATGACACGGTTTCACTGGCCACCTTGACCATCGAGTCATCAGTGGAGCCTATCGGCATCGAGACGGAACCCAGCACTCCAACCCCGAGGCTGGCCGAGTTGTTGGTCTTCTTCAGCGCATAGCGGTCCTGCAGAGCGTTGGCGAACATGGTGGAACTGCCGTCCTTCGCATCAGCGGCGCACACCAGATTGAAGCTGATTTCAATATGCGCATCGCCGGTCTGTTGAAAGCTCTTGCGACCGGCAATCATCTTCGGGTCGCTGCTGGTGATGATATAGCCCTGGCTCAACAAGGCACGCCGCCCCGCTTCGCAATAAGCCAGGTCGGTGGCGGGATAACTACGGGAGAAGGTCCCGGCGTCATCGAAATGTTCGTGGTCATAAACCGCCTGCTTCGGCGATGAACAACCAGCTGCCATCAACACGGCAGAGATCCAGAATGCGGTACGAACGTTCAGTAGCTTAAACATCGAAAATCCTGAGGAAGGAAAAGACTGCCAGCAAGACTGCGAACTGGGAAATGGCGGTAAGTCTGCAACAAGGCCGACGCTGGATCAACGTACAGATCAAAAGGATTTGGATACAACACGTGTTCAGGCCAACCACCCTACTCGCCTAAGGACAAAACGCAGACAACAAAAAAGCGACCCTAGGGTCGCTTTCGTGTTTGCTTCAAGGAGTTCAAGGGCCTTGAAGCGGTGTATGGCGCAGCGGACGGGACTCGAACCCGCGACCCCCGGCGTGACAGGCCGGTATTCTAACCGACTGAACTACCGCTGCGCATTGTGGACTTGCGTCCTTTTGATACTTTGAAAGCCCTCGTACTTCAGCTTTCAAACTCAACGATGGTGGGTGATGACGGGATCGAACCGCCGACCCGCTGCTTGTAAGGCAGCTGCTCTCCCAGCTGAGCTAATCACCCTTTGCTTCGTTGAGGCCGCGAAATTTACGCACCTAACGAACCTAAGTCAATAGCCTGATTGAAGTTTTTTAAAAAACAGGCTCAATCGCAAAACCGCTACCACACATCAAAAGCACAACAAAGAGTCAATGTTGGCAGACTGCACGAAACTATTCGGCGTAGACCATCTTGCGCGTCATGCCGCCGTCGACCACAAATTCCTGCCCGGTCACAAAACCGGCGTTTCTGGACAACAACCACGCAACCATCGCGGCCACATCTTCTACCGTCCCTACCCTGTCGGCAGGATGCTGGGCGTGATCGGTCTCGGACAACGGCTCGGCCTTGCGCAACGAGGGGTCGCGCGCATCAATCCAGCCGGGACTGACGGCGTTTACACGTATCTCCGGCCCCAGACTGATTGCCAGCGCGTGCGTCAGCGCCATCAGGCCGCCCTTGCTGGCCGCATAAGCTTCGGTATCGGCCTCGGACTGGCGGGAGCGAGTAGAGGTAAGGTTGACGATGCTGCCACAGTGCGCACGCAGGTAAGGCGCGCAATGCTTTGCGAGCAGCATCGGACCGCCGAGGTTGACTGCCAGTACACGGTTCCAGTGCGACAGCTCAAGGCTTTCCAGCGTAGTGTTGTGCGGATCGGCAATCGCGGCGTTGCACACCAGCGCATCGAGACGGCCAAACTGCCTGAGCACCTCGGCCACACCTGCCGCGACCTGCTCTTCACTGGCAACGTCCATGGCAATGAACAGGGCATTTTCACCCAGTGCACCCGCCACTTTGAAGCCCCTCGCACGATCCAGATCGGTCAGCACCACTTGCCAGCCCTCGGCAATCAGCCACGCCGCGATACCCAGCCCGATGCCGCGCGCGGCACCTGTCACCAGAGCAACACGGCCGTTGTGGGTGCTGGCAAATTTCAACGCCCACTCTTCGCCCGTCTCGCCACTGTTTTTGTTACCGGACTTGTCGTTCACAATGCCGCCAGACCACGAGCCAGGTCGGCTTGCAGGTCCGTCACATCTTCCAGGCCCACTGCAACCCGTATCAGGCTGTCCCGAATACCCGCTGCCTCACGCTCCTGAGGTGCCAAACGACCATGAGACGTAGTGCTCGGGTGAGTGATCGTGGTTTTGCTGTCGCCCAGGTTGGCGGTGATCGAAATCAGCCGCGTGGCATCGATGAAGCGCCATGCGCCATCCTTGCCACCCTTGACTTCGAAACTTACCACCGCGCCAAAACCCTTTTGCTGACGCTGCGCCAGCTCATGCTGCGGATGACTCTTGAGTCCGGCGTAGTGGACCTTTTCGATACCGTCCTGCTGCTCGAGCCACTCGGCCAGCGCCTGGGCATTGGCACAATGAGCGCGCATCCGCAGGTTCAGGGTTTCCAGGCCCTTGAGGAAGATCCACGCGTTGAACGGGCTGAGTGTCGGCCCGGCGGTGCGCAGGAAACCCACCACTTCCTTCATCTGCTCGCTGCGGCCGGCAACCACACCGCCCATGCAACGACCCTGGCCGTCGATGAACTTGGTAGCCGAATGCACGACAATATCAGCACCCAGCAACAGCGGCTGCTGCAAGGCCGGCGTGCAGAAACAGTTGTCGACGATCAGCATCGCACCCTTGGCGTGAGCGATTTCAGCCAATGCAGCGATGTCCACCAGCTCGGCCAATGGATTGGACGGCGACTCGACAAACAGCATTTTGGTGTTGGGCTTGATGGCCGCGTCCCAGCCACTCAGCTCTGCGAGCGGAACGTAATCCACCTCAATGCCAAAGCGTTTGAAGTACTTGTCGAACAGGCTGATGGTCGAGCCAAAGACGCTGCGCGACACCAGCACATGATCACCGGCACTGCACAGGCTCATCACGACCGCCAGGGTCGCCGCCATGCCGGTGGCCGTAGCGACGGCCTGTTCGGCACCTTCCAGCGCGGCGATGCGCTCTTCAAAAGAGCGCACGGTCGGGTTGGTATAACGCGAGTAGACGTTGCCGGGCACCTCGCCAGCAAAACGCGCGGCCGCATCGGCAGCCGTGCGAAAGACATAGCTGGAGGTAAAGAACATGGGATCGCCATGCTCACCTTCCGGGGTGCGGTGTTGCCCGGCACGTACGGCAAGGGTATCGAAACCCACACCTTCAAGGTCGCTATCCAGCCGACCTGCATCCCATTCCTGAGTCATGCCGCCCACTCCTTGTCCAATTTAGTTGTTGTACAGATCGATGATCGCGCTCACGGCCTGAGTCTTGATCTTGGAGGCGTCGTTACGCGCGCTCTCGATCCTGTTCAGATAATGCTCGTCGATGTCACCGGTCACGTACTTGCCATCGAAAACCGAGCAGTCGAAGTTGTCGATCTTGATCTTCTTGCTGCCACTGACCGCTTCGATCAGGTCATTCAGATCCTGATAAACCAGCCAGTCGGCACCGATAAGGTCGGCAACGTCCTGAGTGGAACGGTTGTGGGCGATCAGCTCGTGAGCACTCGGCATGTCGATACCGTAGACGTTCGGGTAGCGCACGGCCGGGGCCGCCGAACAGAAGTAGACATTCTTGGCACCGGCTTCACGGGCCATCTGGATGATCTGCTTGCAGGTCGTGCCGCGCACGATGGAGTCATCCACCAGCATCACGTTCTTGCCACGGAACTCCAGCTCGATGGCGTTGAGCTTCTGGCGTACGGATTTCTTGCGCGCAGCCTGGCCCGGCATGATGAAGGTCCGGCCGATGTAGCGGTTCTTGACGAAACCTTCGCGGAACTTGACGCCCAGATGATTGGCCAGCTCCAGCGCAGCGGTACGGCTGGTGTCCGGAATCGGGATGACCACATCGATATCGTGATCCGGACGCTCGCGCAGGATCTTGTCGGCCAGCTTCTCGCCCATGCGCAAACGCGCCTTGTAGACCGAAATGCCGTCGATGATCGAGTCAGGACGTGCCAGATAAACGTGTTCGAAGATGCACGGCGCATACTTGGGGTTGGCCGCACACTGACGGGTATGCAGCTTGCCATCTTCAGTGATGTAGACCGCTTCGCCCGGTGCCAGGTCGCGAATCAGGGTAAAGCCGAGCACGTCCAGCGACACGCTTTCCGACGCGATCATGTATTCGACGCCTTCGTCGGTATGACGCTGGCCAAACACGATAGGACGAATGGCGTCCGGGTCACGGAAGCCGACAATGCCGTAGCCGGTGATCATTGCCACGACCGCATAGCCGCCACGGCAGCGATTATGCACGTCGGTCACTGCGGCGAAGATATCCTCTTCGGTCGGCTGCAACTTGCCACGCACGGCCAGCTCATGGGCGAAAACGTTGAGCAGCACTTCCGAATCGGAATTGGTGTTCACATGGCGCAGGTCGGATTCGTAAATCTCCTTGGCCAGTTGTTCGACGTTGGTGAGGTTGCCGTTGTGCGCCAACGTGATGCCATAAGGCGAGTTGACGTAGAACGGCTGGGCCTCTGCAGACGTCGAGCTGCCCGCCGTTGGATAGCGCACATGACCAATGCCCATATGCCCGACCAAGCGCTGCATATGGCGTTGATGAAACACATCACGCACCAATCCGTTGTCCTTGCGCAGGAATAACCGGCCATCGTGGCTGGTTACGATACCGGCAGCGTCCTGGCCGCGGTGCTGGAGGACGGTAAGCGCGTCATACAGCGCCTGATTGACGTTCGACTTGCCGACGATACCGACGATGCCACACATGCGACACAACCCCTACTTAGTGGAACTGGATTTACCGAGCACATCCTGCGGCATTGTAGACGGCAGGATCTGTTCCTTGAACGGCAGATCAGCGGGTACGCTGATGCCGCTGGCGAGCCACTTGCTGGACATCCCTAGAATCAGGTTTTTCGACCAGTCAGCGACCATGAGAAATTGCGGCACCAGCCTGGACTGCTGCCACCATTGATCCTGTTGCACCGGCCCCAGGCTCAACAGCCCTACCGCTACAACGACAAGCAGGCCTCCGCGCGCTGCGCCGAAGACCATGCCGAGAAAACGATCGGTCCCGGAAAGCCCGGTGACGCGAATCAGCTCGCCTATCAGAAAGTTGACCATGGCGCCTACCAGCAAGGTGGCGACAAAAAGAATGGTGCAGCTCGCAATCACGCGGGCCGAAGGTGTTTCTATGTAATTGACCAGATACTGCGACAGCCCCGCGCCAAACATCCAGGCCACAACGCCTGCAATGATCCACGTCGTCAACGACAGTGCTTCTTTTACGAAGCCGCGCTTCAGACTGATCAGGGCGGAGATGGCGACAATTCCCAGAATTGCCCAGTCAACCGGAGTAAATGGCACGTTGCAGCCTGCAGACGGATAAGGCGGCGCATTTTAGCAGAGCGCCCGCCTGCCGGTAAGCAGCGATTACCGGCGCGAGGCATTTTCCTTTAACGCAAGGGCACGAGGTGCCGAACGGTCAGCCCCGCTCAGGCTGAAAGCGCACCACAATACCTTTGAGCTTTTGCTGTTTGTCGAGCTGATCGCGCAGACGATCAGCTTCGGCACGCTCGATAAGCGGGCCGACAAATACCCGATTAACGCCATCGGCAGTGCGAATGTAAGCGTTGTAACCTTGAGTTCGCAGGGTCTTTTGCAGGTTATCGGCGTTGGCACGGTTGGACATGCTTGCCAGTTGAACCGACCAGCTGATCGACAGCCCGTTGGCATCGACGCCAGCAGGTGCTGCTGGCTTGGCGGGTGCCGCAGGGGCTGCCGGGGCCGGGGCCAGAGCAGGCGCAGGTGCCGGCTTGGCAGCAGGCTTCGGGGCCGGGGCGCTGGCAACCGGGGGTGCAGCCGGAGTACTTGGGGCAGGTGCGATCGGCATGGAAGGCGGCTGGCTGCTGCTCATGTCATCGTCGTTGGGCACAGGCTCCTGAGGCAGGGCCTGAGGCTCCGGAACAGGCACCGGGTCGACCCGGATCTGCGAAGCCGCAGGTGCCTGGGGTGCGGACGGTGCATCGACCTGCACCTGACGCGTTTCATCTTCCCGCGTGAAGAGCATGGGCAAGAAGATGACCGCCACAGCGATCAGCACCAGTGCTCCAACCATTCGCTGCTTGAATACGTTATCCAGCAAAGCCATTTGCAGCGTCCTCATCGGTGTACCGGGCCACCCATTCCAGGGCCTCGGCAACACAGTAAAATGATCCGAACAGCAGAATCTCGTCATCGGGCGTGGCGTGCGCGCACTGAGCTTCCAGCGCCAACGCAACACTCTGATAGGACGTCACGCAGGCGCCAAGGTTCTGCAAGGCCGAATGCAACTCTTCTGCCGGTCGGCTGCGCGAGGTAGGAAGCGGCGCAACGGCCCACTCATCGATGACCGGCACCAGATGCGCGACCACACCCTCGAGGTCCTTGTCGTTCAACAGGCCAAATACGGCGCGACGCTTGCCGACAACCGGCTGGCGCGCAAGGCATTGCTCCAGAAATTGCGCCGCATGGGGGTTGTGACCCACATCGAGAAGCAGATTGAGCCGCTTGCCTTGCCAGCTGACAGTTCTGCGATCAAGACGACCGGCGAGCCGGGTCTGCGCCAGAACCCGCCCTACTGCATCCGTTTGCAGCGGGTACCCCAGCAAGGCAAACGCCTGAAGTGCCAACGCTGCGTTCTGCATAGGCAGGTCCAGCAGTGGCAGACCGCGCAGTTCGACCTGTTCGCCGTGAGCAACACCACGCCAGTCCCAACTGTCCTTGCCTATCGAGAGGTCGAAATCACGACCACGCATCAGCAGCGGGCAACCCAACTCACGAGCCTTGGCCAGCAGCGGCTCGGGTGGTTCTGGATCGCCGCACAACGCTGGGCAACCGGCACGAAAGATTCCGGCCTTTTCGAAGGCGACCGACTCACGGGTGTTACCCAGATACTCGGCGTGATCAACACCGATACTGGTGACCAGCGCGAAATCCGCATCAACAAGATTTACCGCATCCAGGCGACCACCCAGACCGACCTCCAGAACGACCGCATCCAGCCGGGCCTGTTCGAACAGCCAGAATGCCGCCAGCGTGCCCATTTCGAAATAAGTCAGGGTTACATCACCACGCGCCGCTTCAACCGCCGCGAACGCATCGCATAACTCCAGGTCGGTTACCTCGACACCCTGCACTTTCACCCGCTCGTTATAGCGAATCAAATGTGGGGAGCTGTAGACACCGACTTTCAAGCCCTGAGCCTGCAACAAGGCAGCGACAAAGGCGCAGGTTGATCCCTTGCCGTTGGTGCCGGTCACCGTAATCACCCTGGGAGCCGGACGCGTCAGCCCCAACTGCTGCGCTACCTGCCGAGAACGATCCAGCCCCATGTCGATGGCGGATGGATGCAGTTGCTCCAGGTAAGCGAGCCAGTCGCTCAGGGATGTAGAGGTCATATCGTGGCCGGTGCCGGTGGAACGACGATAGGCTCGATGACCGGCGCTACAAAACGAGGCGTCGGCAGGTTCATCATCTGCGCCAGCAGGTTACCCAGACGCGGACGAAGCTCGCTACGCGAGATGATCATGTCGATAGCACCGTGATCCAGCAGGAACTCGCTACGCTGGAAGCCCTCTGGCAGCTTCTCGCGAACGGTTTGCTCGATCACGCGAGGACCGGCGAAACCGATCAGCGCCTTGGGCTCGGCAACGATGACATCGCCCAGCATGGCCAGACTGGCGGAAACGCCGCCGTAGACCGGGTCCGTCAACACCGAGATAAAGGGCAGGCCTTCTTCGCGAAGACGTGCCAGAACGGCCGAGGTCTTGGCCATCTGCATCAGCGAGATCAGTGCTTCCTGCATGCGCGCACCGCCGGAAGCGGCGAAGCAGATCATCGGGCAACGATTTTCCAGGGCGTAGTTGGCGGCGCGCACGAAACGCTCGCCGACGATGGCGCCCATAGAACCGCCCATGAACGAGAACTCGAATGCTGACGCCACCACCGGCATGCCCAGCAGGGTGCCGCTCATGGAAATCAGCGCATCCATTTCACCGGTCTGCTTCTGCGCAGCGGTCAGGCGGTCCTTGTATTTCTTGCCGTCACGGAATTTCAGACGGTCGACCGGCTCAAGATCGGCACCCAGCTCTTCGCGGCCTTCAACATCCAGAAAAATATTCAGGCGTGCGCGCGCACCGATACGCATGTGGTGGTTGCACTTGGGGCAGACGTCCAGGGTCTTTTCCAGCTCCGGGCGATACAGAACCGCCTCGCAGGACGGGCATTTGTGCCAGAGGCCTTCGGGAACCGAGCTCTTTTTGACCTCGGAACGCATGATCGATGGGATCAGTTTGTCTACCAACCAGTTGCTCATGCTTTATATCTCCAGTACCGGTGTGGCTCGAACGGCTGGCGATCACGCGCCAGTCGCATGCCCTCGGATAAATTCGTGTATGGACGATGATGAAGGATAGCGATCGACCCAAGCCAGACCTGCACATCCCTCACCCCGATTTTTCACAACGACGGCGTTGCACTCTGGCACCACCGCTTACTTGATTCGACCCGCATGCCTCGTGGCAGGGACAGGCTTATGGACGGCGGCCGACCGGCAACCATCACATCAGGTGCCATGCACCGCACTCATGAACGCAAGGATCTTTTCCCGATCCTTGATGCCCCTGCTCTTTTCGACACCGCCGCTGACATCCACGGCGTAGGGCCGAACCTGGGCAATGGCCTGCGCCACATTCGCCGACGTCAGCCCGCCCGCCAGAATGACCGGTTTATCCAGATCGTCCGGAATCAGCGCCCAATCGAAGGTTTCTCCGGTGCCGCCAGGAACACCCTCTACATAGGTGTCGAGCAGCACGCCTCGCGCATTGCGATAGGTACGGCAAACCTGAGCGATGTTATCACCCGCCTTGACCCGCAAAGCCTTGATGTAGGGGCGATGATAACCATCGCATTCATCAGGTGTTTCATCGCCATGAAACTGCAGCATGTCCAGCGCAACCGCATCCAGCGTCTCGTTGAGTTCGCAGCGGCTGGCGTTGACGAACAGGCCGACAGTGGTAATGAACGGCGGCAACGCGGCAATGATAGCGCGAGCCTGCAGCACTGTTACTGCACGCGGACTTTTCGGGTAGAACACCAGGCCAATTGCATCGGCTCCTGCCTCGGCTGCAGCCAGAGCATCCTCTATGCGGGTAATCCCGCAGATCTTGCTGCGAACGGCTGACATATAGTGAGCAACCTCAGACCTTTCGGAAAGTCCCGGATGTTAGCAAATGCTGCTCGGGTCGTCAGCCGTCCAGTTCTGCAAAGCCCGTAAGAAAATGCGGACCTACAAAACGCTCGGGCAGCGGAAATTCATCACGGTACTCGACCTGCACGAGGTACAGACCATAAGGATGGGCTGTCACACCACCGGTACGCCGAACCCGGCTTTCCAGCACGTCCCGCGCCCATTCGACCGGACGTTCGCCAGTGCCGATGGTCATCAGAACACCGGCGATGTTGCGCACCATATGGTGCAGGAAGGCATTGGCGCGCACGTCGATCACGATCATCTTGCCGTGACGCGTCACGCGCAGGTGGTGCAACTGCTTGACTGGCGACTTGGCCTGACACTGGCCGGCGCGGAAAGCGCTGAAGTCGTGAGTACCGACCAGATACTCGGCTGCCAGTGCCATCCGCTCTACATCAAGTGGGCGATGATTCCAGGTAATTTCCTGATTCAGGTGCGCCGGGCGAATCTGATCGTTGTAGATCACGTAGCGATAACGACGGGCAATGGCCTTGAAGCGGGCATGAAACGTAGCGGGCATGACCCGGGCCCAGGTTACGCTGACGTCATGGGGCAGATTGATATTTGCGCCCATGACCCAGGCCTTCATGGTGCGCTCGGCCTGCGTATCGAAATGCACCACCTGCCCGCAGGCATGCACGCCAGCATCTGTGCGGCCGGCACACATCAGTGATACCGGTGATGCAGCCACTTTTGACAAAGCGTCTTCAAGAGTTTCCTGCACGGTCAGCACACCGGATGCCTGACGTTGCCAGCCGCAATAGCGCGAGCCCTTGTATTCAACGCCCAGCGCGATTCGGGAAAAACCCTCGGCAGCCATTTCGGCTGCCGGGTTGTCTATGTTCGCCAAAGTGGTACAGCCTGTCGGTTCGCAAAAAGTCGGTCATTATACGGCCGCAAGAAAAACACGCTACCAAGCCGGGCGATTGAAATGCAAACGGCCGCATAAGCGGCCGTTTGCAGGTTGTTGCCTTAGGGGGATCAGGCCAGCCGCGAAAGCATCTCCCGCGCTTCGCTTTTCTGTCCGTCATCGCCCTCGGTGACCACTTCGTCAAGAATATCCCGGGCACCGTCTGCATCGCCCATGTCGATATAGGCGCGCGCCAGATCAAGCTTGGTCGCGGCTTCGTCAGTGCCGGCCATGAAGTCGAAGTCCGGTTCGTCATCCAGTGCCGCGGCATCTTCGGCCGTGAACCTTGGTTCATCAAGCGGCGGATGCTCGAGATTCTGTGAAAGGCGGTCCAGCTCGGCATTGACGTCGTCGATTTCGGTCGCGAATGCCTGGCTGGCCTGATCGGTTTCAATCTCGTCCGCCAGCGACAGATCAAAGTCTTCCGGAAGCTCAAGGTCATCACTGACAGGCGGCACAGACGGCGTTTCACCCAGATCAAGTGGATCATTGCCAAGGCCGAGCAGGAAGTCATCCTCGTTCTTGAGCGCCGGATCTTCTTCGGACAGGTCCAGATCGAAGTCGGCAAGGTCTTCCGGCGTAGTCGCCGCACGGACCTCTTCCTGTTGCTGCATGATCGACTCGAAGCTCAGCTCCTCGTCATCCGCTGCTGCCTGCACCTTCGGCTCATCCAGCATCAGGTCGTCAAGCTCGTTCACAGTGGTGACTTCAGGCGTGGGCGCTTCTTCGAATTCATCCAGGCTCAAGTCAAAATCGTGATCGAACGGGTCCGCTTCTTCAGCAGGTTCAGCGGCCAGCGGCGTAACCACTTCAGGTGCGGGCTCGGGATCTGCTGTTACAGCGACTTCAGGCTCAGGTTCAACCTCTTGCTCTGCCGAATCATCGGCCAACAGCTCTTCAACATACTTGGCGTCAAGCTCTGCAACCAGCGCAGCAGCACTGGCAGCTGCCGCCGCGGCCACTGCCGGAGCAGCCGACGCAGTAGCAGATTCAGAAACCGCTGGCGCAGCAACAGGCGCTACCGGCTTCAGGGTCGAGTTAAGTTCTTCCTGCTGCTCGACCTCAGCTTCACGCTTTCCCGCTGCCACCAGTTTGCGTTCGTGGGCGGCGTAAGCTTTGTTATTACCCTGCTCGGCGTAGATTTCCATCAGCTTGAGGCGAATATCATCGCGCTTCGGATCTTCCTTCACTGCTTCTTCAAGCAGTTCGACAGCCTGATTCATGCGCCCGTAAGCAATATGGATCTCGGCCTGAAGCAGCGGATCGGCAGGACGTTCGCGAGCGGCGGTGGCAGCGGCGGCACCAGCAGCCCCCATGCGAACGTTCGGTGGTGGCACGTCCAGGCCATCGAAGCTGGCTGGCGGTGCATTCATGTCCATGTCTGAAACAAAATCCGACTCCTCAGCCAGAGCACGCGCCATACGCTTGTGCTTCTCGGCTTCGGCCTTCGCAGCGCGACGACGCGCCAGGAACAACAGCAACAAGGCCAGAATCAACAATACGGCACCGCCGATCAGGCCAAGCAGTACCGGGTTGTTGAGGATTTTCTGCAGCACGTCTTCATCTTCGGCTGCAGCCACCGGCTCCACAGCCAGCGGCTGATCGGCTGCAGGAGTCGCAACCTCGGCGGCACCTGCCGGCAATGCATCCTCAGGAGCAATCTCCCCAGCCGGTTTGACCGGAGCTCCATTGGCATCGACCAGCGAAGCAGGCACTGCCGCATTGGCAGGCGTGGTGGCTTCCGGGGTGGCAGCAGCCGGAGGCACAGCTGCACCGGCGGCCTGCATTTTGGCCAACTGACCGTTTTTCAGCTCAATCAGTCGCTGTAGCTTGTCGAGCTGGCTTTGCAGGTCGTTCATGCGGCTTTTCAGCTCGGCATTGTCACGGCGCGTGGTGTCCAGAGCTTCCTGAGCCACCGCCAGCTTGTTGCCAAGATCACTGTCACCCGCTGCACCTTTTGCCGCAGGCTTGCCGCTTGCCGAAACCAGGCTCAGGTTGTCGGAGGTATCGACCTTTGAAGGAGCAGCGCCAGCGCGATCACGGCGGGTGGCATCGACCTGGCGCGTGCCGGCAGGCAGGCGACGGCCTTCACGCCAGGCGCTGTACTGCCGGGAAACTTCTGCAACTGCCTGCGGTTGTGGCAACGCGGTGGTTTGCTGCGGAGTCGGAAGGCGCAGCACCTGCCCCTTCTTCAAGCGGTTGATGTTGCCGCCGATGAAGGCTTCCGGGTTCAACGCCTGAATGGCCAGCATGGTTTGCTGGACAGTGCCGCCAGTACGTACCTTCGCGGCAATTTCCCACAACGTATCGTTATTGGCGGTGACATATTGTGCCTGTTTGTCCGCGGCTGGCGGCGGCAATACCGGCGCACTGGCGGCAGGTGCTGGAGCCTCGGGTGCCGCAGCCTCTGTCGACGGCGCGACTGTCGCCAGTTGCGCGGGTGCGGCAGGAGCAGCAGCTGGTGCCGGGGCGGCGGCCGCAGCGGCGGCCTCTGGAGAAAACTTCGGTGGATCGAGCAGAAGGCTGTATTCACGCAGCAACCGGCCATTTGGCCAGAGCACCTGAACCAGGAACTTCACGTAAGGCTCGCGCACCGGCTTGCTGGAAGTAATGCGCAGGACACTTTTACCGCTGGCGTTGATAACCGGGGTAAAAGTGAGATCGTTGAGAAATGCCTGACGGGTAACGCCCGCCTGAGCGAAGTCAGCAGTGGTCGCCAGGCTCGGCACAACTTGCGTTGCGTTAAGCCCCTGCGCCTCAGTCAACTCTATTTCCGCTACCAGGGGCTGATTCAGGGTCGACTTGACCGACAATTCCCCGAGCCCCAGCGCCTGCGCCATACCCGATGACAGCGCTGAAGCCGCAGCGATTGCTAATACCAGTTTACGAACCTGAACCATAGCCCATCCCTTGTTTAAAGATTCCCCGAGATCCGGGGAGGTAGTCCTGCATTTGGGTGTAAGGCGTATCGCCGCTAAAACAATTATTCAAATTGTTGCCAAGTATCTTTTACACATAGTCTTTTATCAACAATTCGCCAACCTGCACAGCATTGAGCGCAGCGCCTTTTCGTACATTATCTGACGTCAGCCACAGATTCAGCTGCTCGGGATCGTCAATTCCCGCCCGAACGCGCCCCACATAAACCACGTCCTGCCCTACGGCATCACCCACTGGCGTAGGGTAATCACCCTCATCGACCAGTTCGATTCCGGCGGCAGACTCGAGTGCCGCATTGATCGCCGCAACATCGACCGAACCTGCGGTGCGCAGCGTTACGGTAAAGCTGTCGCCAAAGAACACCGGCACTTGAATGCAGGTAGCAGACACTTTGAGCAATGGCAGCGTCAGCAGTTCGCGTAATTCATCGACCAGACGCCTTTCCAGCGGCAAATGCCCCGACTCGTCAGGCGTCCCGACCTGGGCCAGTACGTTGAACGCCATCTGACGATCAAAAAAGCGGGTTTCCAGCGGGCGGACATTCAATAGCTCGGTAGTCTGACGCGCCAGCTCACTGACGCCTTCGCGCCCGAGTGCGGAGACCGCCAGACAGGCCGTTACTGTCACCGACTGGATATCGATCAACCCGCGCAACGGCGCCAAAGCCAGTGCGACCGCAGTGGCAGAGGCGCTCGGGCTGGCCACCAGCGAGGCGGCCGCGCCGCTGTGCAAAAGCGTAGCATTTATTTCCGGCACGATATTAGGTGCCTGCACGACGGGAAATGCACCGGACAAGTCGACGACCGAGCACCCCGCCGCCACGGCCTTTTCGGCGTAACTGCGGCTTACCGCCGGGCCAGCGGCGAAGAATGCCAGGCGCACCTTGCTGAAGTCGAACTCATCGACTTCCCGTACGCGTACATTCTTGCCCCGAAACGGCACCGAGTGACCCGCAGACTCGATACTTGCCAGCAGGTGCAGATTGCCGACCGGGAAGTTGCGCTCCTCCAGCACCTGGACAACGGTTTCGCCGACAGTACCGGTTGCGCCGATTACGGCGATATCAAAGGACTGGCTCATGCAAAAACCTCAGGGAAATCAGGGAGCGGCACTTTAACTGTCGCACTGGCGACAGGCAATTCAAGCCGGCAAATAGCCGTGTTTTTCAAGGTTCAAGACCCACCGGGAAAAACACGCCGTGACTCCAGACACCCAGCCAGCGCTGCCCGTCGATCTTGCGGGAGACCGCCAGCTCGACCAGTTGATAAAAGACATTGCGGTGAATCAGCGCCTCAAGATTGCTCCGCACATGGATATACGGCGCTGGCTCCTGAGTATCAGGGTTTGTCACAACCCGCAAAGGGTGCTCCGGCCCCGCTTCAGTCTGATCCTCGACATTGGTCAGGAAGCGCAGCACCTGACCCTCACCCTCTCCCAGCACCTCAAGGGTTACGGCGACAAAGGGCGCGTCATCGACCTTGATGCCGACTTTCTCGACAGGGGTAATCAGAAAATAGTCATCGCCGTCGCGACGCATGATCGTCGAGAACAACCTGACCATTGGTTTGCGGCCGATCGGCGTGCCCAGGTAATACCACGTCCCGTCTCGGGCGATACGCATGTCGATATCGCCACAGAAATCCGGATTCCACAAATGAACAGGCGGCAACCCCTTGGTTTTGGGGATCTGCGCAAACAGATCACCCGCCTTGTTTGAATCGGTCACTCCACTCTCCTGACGCTGGCTTAACGTTCGACGCCCAATAAGGTACGAGCGTAGTCCTCAAGAGGCGGACCCAGCAAATCTTCGGGGCTTTTGTCGTAAAGCGTCAGCAATCCGCCACGGCTGCGAATGCGCGCGCTGTCGATAAGGTAACGGGTGCTGGTTTCGATCAGCATCAGTTGAATGACACCGCTGTCGACACCCAGACGGTCCACGGCTTCCTGATCGGCCCACTGATCGCCGGTGCCGATGCGATCATCGGCCTTGGCAAAACGGGTGTAGAGCAAATAATGTGCGCCTGCACTGCGCGCCTCGATCATGGCCTCATCCAGGCCCATTGGCCCACGGGCACGACGGACCATCGGGAAGTACTCGATGAACCCCTTGAAGGCCTCTTCAGCCACCACATTGGGCCGCGGATAGGCATTGCCTGGCGGCACGAAGGCACCTTGCGCGATATAAATGAACGAGTCGGGCTGCACACGCCAGTTGGCAGTACGGCGAGTGTCGCTGTGATCGAGCAGACCCGCATCGCTGAATTGCTCGCGAACCCCCTCGCCCATGTCACTGACTTTCATGCAGCCACTCAACGCCAAAAGCGCGAGCAGCATAACCAGGCTACGCATCATCCCCTCCCAAATACCGGTGACGGAAAACCGGCGAATGGTCGTCGGATGCAGCTTCCGCGCCATCTCTGGCACAGCAGGCACCAAAGCCTTGAAGCAGATGCTCAAGACCGGGCCGGGGCGTTATTCCGTAGCAGGGTCGGGTTTGGGCTCGGCGACGACGTCGGCATCGCGCTTGCGCTTGTTGCCCATACGCACGCCGATGTCCATGAGGAAGTGGAAGAAGCCTTCCTGATCTTCCAGCACATTGCTCCAGAACGGCGAGTGGTACAGCGCAACGGCGCCATGCACCAGCGCCCAGGCGGCACAGTAGTGGTAGTAAGGCGGGACATCTTCGAGCTTGCCTTCGGTGATGCGGCCTTTGATCAGCAGGGTCAGGTGTTCGAAGTTGGAGGCGCGGATCTTGTGGAGCTCTTCGACCAGCTCGGGCACCTGATTGCCCTTGACCACTTTTTCCTCCAGGCGGTCGAACAGGCGATAGCGCTGCGGATCACGCATACGGAATTCGAAGTAGGCACGTGAGAGCGCCTCCTTGTCCTTGTCGACATCAGCGGAGTGCAGCAGCTCGTTCAGGTCTCGCTCATAGTCGAGCATCAGGCGCAGATAGATTTCTGCCTTGGACTTGAAGTGCTTGTAGATGGTGCCTTTACCAATGCCGACGGCGTCCGCGATCATCTCGACAGTGACGCTGTCTTCGCCCTGCTCCAGGAACAGCTTTAGCGCGGTGTCGAGAATTTCCTGCTCACGGCGGCGAAATTCACGGACCTTACGAGGTTCTTTCTGCATAGAGAGGTCTGTCAGGATCGAAATCGAAGCCGGGTATTATGCCCAATCGGCGCTAAATTGCACGGATCATCCTTACTTGTCGATCTTTATGAACGAAACCGGCGAAAAATTCGCATTTTGGCGTCAGCTTCGCAAACCGGACACACGACGGTATGCTACGACGCAGGCAGTACCGGGGATGCAGCGACAAACTCCAGGTAACCCGTGATCACTACATACAACGTGAAATAGGCAAAGATCAGCGCCGAGGCAATGTAGGACCAGCGCAACATACGCTCCCCCATGAAACGCCCACCCTGATGTGCCAGCGCACACAGCGAGATCGACCAGACCACGCCCGCCGCAACGAACCCGGCAAGAAAGGTCGAGGCACTGGCAAGATCAGAACCCTGTCGAGCAATCAGCGCACCGCCGACTGCAGCAAACCAGAGAATGGCGCTGGGTGATGACATCGCCAGAAAAATTCCGCGCAGGAACAACGCCAGGCTGGATTTTTCCGATTGAACATCCTGATTATCGAGGCCGGCACTGAGCGCGGTGGCACTCATGACCATCCTGAAGCAGAACCAGGCCAACACCGCCGTACCGCCGAGCCAGAGCACGTAGCGTACGGCTTCATATTGCAGCAGCACCGCCATGCCGAGCATGGCCAGGACCGCATAGGCCAGATCGCCGACACAGGTTCCCAACCCAAGCCACAGCCCCTTGGAAAAGCCGCGCTGCATGGACAGCGTGATCATGGCTATATTTGCCAGGCCAATATCCAGGCATAACGACAGACTCAGTAGAAAACCGTTGGAAAACTCCACTCGAACACTCCGACCAGGCACTGAAAAACCTCGGCATGCCTGACCTGCTGGCGTACACGGGCAAATTTGATGCGATGGCCTTGTATCCCGTCCGGCAAAAAGTGCTCATCAAGGACTCAAGAATCGCTTTAGTATTCCAAAACTGTTTAAAAAACGATCACAAGGCACTGGACGGTACGCCATGCTGGGCAATACTTAAGCCACTGACGGGTCATCATTCCCCAAATGACTCGCCAGTAAAGGTGCCTAAGGACTAGCGTGCCTTTGTTTTACTCCTAATGGTCTTAACCCGGCTTCACCCCCCCAGAATCCGGGTTTTTTTTGCCCGCGATTTGCCGTCAGTCAACGTGTACGCCACTCAGCGTTGAACATGCGCCAGCGGGAACAGGCGAGCGAAGTTAGCGGTGGTCTGCTCGGCGAAATGTTCGTAGGACTCGCCCCGTAGCATCGCCAGAAACTCGGCAACTTCGCGTACGTACTGCGGCAGATTCGGTTTGCCCCGATAAGGGATAGGCGCAAGGTACGGGGAATCGGTTTCGACCAGCAGCCGGTCAGCGGGGACTTGCCTTGCGACATCCCGCAGGGCGTCGGCGTTGCGAAAGGTCACGATGCCGGACAGCGAGATGTAGTAACCCATATCCAGCGCCGCCCTGGCCATCTCCCAGTCTTCGGTAAAGCAATGCAGAACGCCCGCCTGAGGCAGCGCCGCATCACGCAGAAGGCTCAATGTATCGGCGCGCGCGCCACGGGTATGGATGATCACCGGCTTGCCAGTGACACTGGCTGCCTCCAGGTGCAACCGAAAAGAAGCCTGCTGCAGCTCGGCAGCTTCGGGTTCGTAGTGATAGTCCAGACCGGTTTCACCTATCGCCACCACTCGCGGGTGATCCAGCTCCTTGAGCAACCAGTCCAGAGGCGGCATCTCACCGGGCTTCACGTCCAGCGGATGAATGCCTACCGAGCAGTCGACATCGGCGTAGCGCTCGGCGAGCGCCTTGACCGCGCCTGCATTGTCGGCGCTGACACCGATACATAGAAAATGCCCGACCCCTCTGCCCCGAGCGGCTTCAAGGGCTGCATCCAGCGAACCGTCGTGCTGGGCAAGGTCAAGGCGATCAAGGTGACAATGGGAGTCTACAAGCATGGGTTAAAACACAACTACATCGTATGGGTTGGACGATCGGACTTCAGAGCACCGACCAGATGAGTTTCGATCAGATTGCGCGCGGTATTGTCGCCATCATTGAATTGCACGCCGACACCGGCAGTCCGGTTGCCCTGCGCACCTTTTGGCGTAATCCAGGCGACGCGGCCAGCCACCGGAACCTTCTCCGGTTCGTCCATCAGATTGAGCAGCATGAACACTTCATCACCCAGCTTGTAGCTTTTGCTGGTGGGGATGAACAGCCCGCCGTTTCTGATGAATGGCATGTAGGCAGCGTAAAGCACGGATTTGTCCTTGATGGTCAGGGACAGAATGCCATTACGTGGACCTGTGTTCAGCGGCAGACTCATGACAACACCTCAACGGTTCCGGATAACGCCGAGTCTACGCCTGTCCCGGCAGGCCTGCCCACTGCACCAGCAATGCTTCAAGCAGCAAGACCCGGTTTAGATTGGCCTTGGACATGACTTTTTGCCTCTGTGCCAGAATCCAGTCCTGGATCTCCAGCACTTTTGCGCGAGAAGACTTCTGCGCCAGGTATTGAACGACCTTGCGCATGTCGCCAAGACCAAGGCCTTCCTCGTCCTGCGTCATCTGATAGCGCAGGATCAGGTGCGACCAGTCACAGAACCAGTCGAACAACAATAACAACGGGATATCCTTCCAGCCTTCGGCCAGCTGGGTAGCCGATTGCTGTTGCTTGAGTAGCTTCTTGACGCCATCCACCACCAGCGCGTGTTGTTCGCGAACGCCTTGCGTGTAAAGTGCCACGGCAGCCAGCGGCGACCCCGCTGCCAGCGTCAGCAATTCGAAGCGTTCTTCCTGCGTGCAATCAGGCAGGGCATTGCCCAGCCAGTCCAGACTCATCTGCTCACTGGGCAATGGGCAGGCCTGCTGCACACAGCGACTTTTTACCGTTGGCAGCAAGCGGCTCGGCTGATGGCTGACCAGCAATAGAACGGTATTGCCCGACGGCTCCTCAAGACTCTTCAACAAGGCATTGGCAGCGTTGATGTTCATCGCTTCCACCGGCTCGACAAGCACCACCTTGCGACCGCCCATCTGGGCGGTCTGCACCACAAAGCTCACCAGGTCACGGACCTGATCAACCTTGATCGGCTTGTCTGCTTCTTCCGGCTCCAGCACATAGTTGTCCGGATGACTGCCAGCCGCCAGCAGCAGGCAGGATTTGCAATGCCCGCAGGCCTCAAGCGCTTCGGGAGCCTTGCACAGCAGGCTGGCCATCAGGCGCTCGGCCAGTGCCCGCTTGCCGATACCAGCCGGACCGTGCAGCAGATAGGCATGAGCGTGCTGAGCACGACCGGCCATCTGCTGCCAGAGTGATGCCTGCCAGGGGTAGGCTTCAGCCACGTCGCAGCTCCAGCAACTGCGGCAGCAATGCATCAAGGGAAGCCTGAACGTCAGCCAGCGGCTGGGCCGCGTCCACCAGACGATACCGCGCAGGATCCGCCTTCGCCCGCTGCAGATAAGTCGAGCGCACCGCGTCGAAGAAAGCCCGGCCTTCCTGCTCGAAGCGATCGAGTCGGCCACGTGCTGCGGCACGTGACAGACCGATTTCCACCGGCAGGTCAAACACCAGCGTCAGATCAGGCCGCAGATCGCCTTGAACAAACTCTTCCAACACGGCAATACGCTGCTGAGACAAGCCGCGGCCACCACCTTGATACGCGTAGGTTGCATCGGTAAACCGATCACAAAGCACCACCTCGCCACGCGCCAGAGCCGGGCGAATGACCTCGGCCAGGTGTTGTGCGCGCGCGGCAAACACCAGCAGCAGTTCGGTGTCGGCACTCATGGCTTCATCACTGGGAGCCAGCAGCAGTTCGCGAATGCGCTCGGCCAGCGGAGTGCCGCCCGGCTCGCGGGTCAGCAATACCTGAACGCCCTGCGCGCGCAGCTGTGCCGCCAGGTATTCGCGATTGGTACTTTTGCCAGCACCTTCCGGGCCTTCAAGGGTGATAAACAAGCCAGTCACAGGTAATCCTTAATTATTGCCATCATTGCGCATTCGGCTCGGGCTGAGGGGCATCTGTTGCAGTCGCAGGCTCGGGCTCTGAAGAGGGAGAATCAGTTGATGGTGCCGGTGCAGCAGGTGCCGGGCTGGAGCGATAATCTGCGCGGCGCTTGAGCTGATAGTCACGCACCGCTGAGTTATGGGCATCCAGATCGTCCGAGAACACATGGCTGCCGTCCCCCTTGGCCACGAAATACAGGCTGCTGCCCGCTACCGGGTTGAGCGCGGCATGAATCGCCTCGCGCCCCACCAGTGAAATCGGTGTCGGCGGCATACCGGCTATCACGTAGGTATTGTACGGCGTGGGTTCCTTGAGATTGGCCCGGGTCAACTTGCCGTTGTAGCGCTCGCCCATGCCATAGATCACGGTCGGATCGGTCTGCAACTGCATGCCCAGCTTCAAGCGACGCACGAACACACCCGCGATCTGGCCACGCTCCTGAGGCACACCGGTTTCCTTCTCGACCAGCGACGCCATGATCAGGGCCTGATAAGGATTGGAATACGGAGCCTCAGACGACCTGGCGTTCCATTCTTCATCCAGCACTTCTTCCAGACGACTGTAAGCCTGCCTGAGCAATTCGGCATCGGTCATGCCGCGCACATAGCGATAGGTGTCAGGAAAGAAACGCCCTTCAGGGAATACATCAGGATGGCCGATTTTTGCCATCAGCTCGCCGTCGGACAAGCCAGCCAGCGTTTGATCGAGCTTGGCCTGTTTGGCCAGCGCAGCCCGCACCTGACGGAAATTCCAGCCCTCGACCAGCGTCAGGCTGTATTGCACAACCTCCTTGCGCTTCCAGACGTCGAACAGCCCCTTGACGTTCATGCCCGGCACCATGCGGTATTCGCCGCTGTGCAGTGCCTGTCCGGAGAGGTTGAAACGCCAGTAGAGGCGCAACCAGAAGGCGTCCTTGATCACGCCATCGGCCTGCAGTCGATTAAGCACACCGGTCGGCGTTGAGCCGGCCGGGACATCCAGCAGTTGCTCCTGAGCGACTTCGAGCGGCTGGTTCAGCGCCTGATGTTGCTGCCAGAACGCAAAGCCGAGCAAAAGGCCTGCCAGAACGACAGCTGTTTCCAGCAACACCAATATTTTTCGGATCACAAATCAGATATCCAGAAGGGTGCGAGCAATACCTTGCAGTTTACGGGTGAGCGGCCCGACCGGCCAGCTCAAGACTGTAAAGCCGCGAACCGGCCAGACGCCGTAGACGCTATTGCATAGAAACACTTCGTCCGCCGATTCAAGGTCGGACAGGTGCAAATCACGGATATCGACAACCAGTCCCAGGTTTCGTGCCTGATCCAGTAACTCGGCACGCATCACCCCCGCTACCCCGCAGCGGCTCAGATCGGCAGTCAGCAGGCGGCCCTGGCTTACCAGAAACAGATTGCTGTAGACACCCTCGATCAATCGCCCGGAGGTATCGCGCATCAAGCCTTCGGCATGCTCGCTATCGCTCCATTCCGAGCGGGCCAGCACCTGTTCCAGGCGATTCAGATGCTTGAGTCCAGCCAGAAGCGGCTGTTCCGCCAGACGCGTCTGGCAGGCAAACAGGCGCACGCCCTGCTCGGCATGCACACCCGGATAGGCTGGCGCAGAGCCGCCCTGCAGGATTCGACGCGATTGGGCATTGGGGGCTGGAGCGTAACCGCGCTGGCTGTCGCCGCGGGTAAGGATCAGCTTCATGACACCATCGCCAAGCTCTGCAGCGAAGCGGGTCATTTCTGCACGGATAAGCGCATGATCGGTTGCGATCGACAAGCGCGCGCATCCGTTTTCGAGACGCTGCAGATGGCGCTCCAGGAGCAATGGCTGCCCGGCCTTGACGACGATGGTTTCAAACAGTCCATCGCCGTAGGCCAGCCCCCGGTCCTTGAGGGACAAGGCGTCTGCGGGGCAGCCATCGACCCAGGCGGGCATTACTCGGCGAACCGACGGAATACCAGCGAACCGTTGGTGCCACCGAAGCCGAACGAGTTCGACAGAACGACATCGATCGGCATGCGGCGTGCTTCGTGAGGCACGAAATCCAGATCGCAGCCTTCGCTTGGCTCATCCAGGTTGATGGTCGGCGGAGCCACCTGATCAACCATTGCCAGCACACTGAAGATCGCCTCGACAGCACCAGCAGCGCCCAGCAGGTGGCCGGTCATCGACTTGGTCGAACTGACAGCCAGCTTGTAGGCGTGATCACCAAACACCGACTTGATCGCAGAGGCCTCGGCCAGATCGCCCGCAGGCGTCGACGTACCGTGTGCGTTGATGTACTGCACCTGATCGGCATTGACCTTCGCATCACGCAACGCATTGACGATGCAGCGTGCAGCACCGGCACCGTCATCAGGTGGCGAGGTCATGTGATAGGCATCGCCGCTCATGCCGAACCCGACCAGTTCAGCGTAGATGGTCGCGCCGCGTGCTTTGGCGTGTTCAAGCTCTTCAAGCACCATCGCACCGGCACCGTCAGACAGGACGAAACCATCACGGCCTTTGTCCCAGGGACGGCTGGCACGGGTCGGGTCGTCGTTGCGGGTCGACAGCGCACGCGCGGCACCGAAACCACCCAGCCCCAGGCCACAGGCAGCCATTTCAGCGCCACCGGCAATCATCACGTCCGCTTCGTCATAGGCGATGTTGCGAGCCGCCATGCCGATGCAGTGGGTCGCCGTGGTGCAAGCCGTGGCGATGGAGTAATTAGGCCCCTGTGCACCCAGATGGATAGACAGGAAACCGGAAATCATGTTGATGATCGAGCCCGGCACGAAAAACGGTGAAATCCGTCCTGGGCCTTGCTCGTGCAGCAGACGACTGCTGTTTTCGATGTTGGTCAGACCACCGATACCCGAACCCATCGCGACGCCGATGCGTTCACGGTTTGCATCAGTGACTTCGAGGCCTGCATTACGCACCGCCTGAAAGCTGGCCGCGAGGCCATACTGAATGAAGAGATCGAGCCGGCGCGCTTCTTTGGGCGCGAGGTATTCTTCGACGTTGAAACCCTTGACCGAACCGCCGAAACGGGTGGTGAAGGCCGACAAGTCCGTGTGCTCGATAAGGCCAATGCCACTGCGGCCCGCCAGAATGCCCTGCCAACTGCTGGGCACGTCATTGCCCAGTGGCGAAAGCATGCCCATCCCGGTGACCACGACGCGTCTACGCGACACAGGACTCTCCTTCTCTCTTGTTTACGGAACAATCAGTTACGAACAATCACAGCGTTTTCTAAAGAAAAAACCGCACGCCGGTTAAAGCAGTGCGGTTTTCCCGTGACAGCAGTCAGCGATTACAAATCTTAAGCCTGGTGGCTAGTGACGTAGTCGATTGCTGCTTGAACGGTAGTGATCTTTTCCGCTTCTTCGTCAGGGATTTCGGTCTCGAATTCCTCTTCCAGAGCCATTACCAGCTCGACAGTGTCCAGGGAGTCAGCGCCCAGGTCTTCAACGAAAGAAGCAGTGTTGACAACCTCTTCTGATTTGACGCCAAGTTGCTCTGCAACGATTTTCTTGACGCGCTCTTCGATGGTGCTCATACCTAGTTTTAACTCCTAGTGGAAATGTTCAGGCATCTGGCCAGTGGGTAAGTGTATAGAAGAGGTTTTGCGAATTTCAAGCTTAACGCTCTTCCCTTATGCCCAACCGTACCTTTGCCCATGCATAGATTGCAGCTTTATAACGGATTTTAGACAGCTCGTATGACATTTTTTTGAAACAGGTGGTCACATTAGCTCATGTACATGCCGCCGTTAACAGGGATTGTGGCCCCGGTAACATACCCTGCGCCTTCGGAGGCAAGAAAAGCGACTACATGCGCAATCTCTTCAGCCTGCCCCAGACGGCCCAGGGGTATCTGGGTAATCAGTGACTCACGCTGAGCCTCAGGCAGCTCACGCGTCATATCGGTGTCGATGAAACCGGGCGCAACCGAATTAACGGTTACTGCCCGCGAACCCACTTCACGGGCCAGAGCCCTGCTGAAACCTTCCAGCCCGGCCTTCGCGGAAGCATAGTTTACTTGACCGGCGTTGCCCATGGCACCCACAACCGAACCAATGCTGATAATACGACCCCAACGCGCTTTGGTCATGCCGCGCAAAACACCCTTGGAAAGGCGGAAAAGGCTGTTCAGGTTGGTGTTGACGACGTCATACCATTCGTCATCTTTCATGCGCATCATCAGATTATCACGGGTGATGCCAGCATTATTGACCAGAATCAACGGTGCACCGACACGCTCCTGGATGGTCGACAGGACCGAATTCACGGACTCGGCATCGCAGACATCGAGCATCAGGCCAAAGCCTTCGATGCCGTTTTCCTTGAGCGTCGCACTAATGCGCTCGGCGCCGGACTCAGAGGTCGCGGTGCCCACAACGACAGCACCATTGCGCCCCAATTCCAGGGCGATGGCTTGACCAATACCGCGACTCGCACCGGTGACCAGTGCAACTTTACCTTGAAGGCTCATACAGGCTTCTCCTAATCAGGCCAGTGCCGCGCGCGCGGCGGCAAAGGCGTCCGGGGTATCAAGGTTGTAAGTAATCACGCCTTCGGCGCAACGCTTGTTCAGACCGGCCAGGACTTTGCCCGGCCCACATTCCACAAGCTGGTTCGCACCACGGCTCGCCAGGCATTGAATGGATTCAACCCAGCGAACCGGCTTGTACAACTGTTCCAGCAAGTCACGCTTGAGCGTCGCCAGATCACTGACAGCACTGGCACTGACGTTTTGTACCAGCGCGATTTCCGGCGCCTGCCATTCGATGGCCTCAACAGCCTCGGCGAAACGTTCGGCAGCCGGGCGCATCAGTTCGCAGTGCGATGGCACGCTGACCGGCAACGGCAAGGCGCGCTTGGCACCACGGGCCTTGCACAGCTCCATGGCACGCTTGACGGCCTCGGCGGAACCGGCAATCACCACCTGACCCGGCGAGTTGAAATTCACGGCACTGACGACTTCGCCCTGCGCCGCTTCGGCGCAGGCTGCGATAACGTCGGCATCATCCAGCCCCAGAATGGCGGCCATGCCGCCCTGACCCGCTGGCACCGCTTCCTGCATCAACTGGCCGCGACGCTCGACAAGCTTCACGGCGTCGGCCAGGCTCAGGCTTTGCGCGGCCACCAGTGCGCTGTATTCACCCAGGCTGTGACCGGCGACGAACGCAGGAACCGCACCGCCCTCGGCCAGCCACACATGCCACAAGGCAACGGAAGCGGTGAGAATGGCCGGCTGGGTCTTGTCGGTCTGATTGAGCAGCTCGGCAGGACCGTTCTGAGTCAATGCCCACAGGTCGTAGCCAAGGGCTTCGGAAGCCTGCTCGAAAGTGTCGAGGATCAGCGGATGCTGCGCGCCTTGCTCGGCGAGCATACCGAGCGATTGCGATCCTTGACCCGGAAAGACGAATGCGAGGGATGCAGACATTTGACAAGCCTCTGAATTATTGTCGCCAAAATGGGCGTCCGGACAGGCCGAACGCGGGTATTCAAATTTACATGACTGATCGGTTGGATGACTGACCAGTCTGATGCGTCACATTTTCAGGCTCCGCCGTTCTGGAGAAGCAATTCAAGCCGCCCCTTCAGGCGCTGCGGCAGGTTTTCACGGGATTCAACGATCGCTCGCTGAATCGCACTCTGGAACCCTGAAACACTGGCCGAACCGTGGCTTTTCACCACAACCCCCTGCAACCCGAGCAAGCTCGCGCCATTATGACGAGCAGGTGCCAGATCAGTCTGCAGTCGCTTGAGCAACGGCAACGCCAGCGCTCCGACCGCCCTGCTCAGCAGGTTGCGGTTGAACAGTGTATCGATTCTGGCGGCAATCATGCTCGCCAGCCCCTCGCTCGACTTGAGCAGTACATTGCCGACAAAGCCATCACACACCACAACGTCAGCCTCACCCCGGTACAAACCGTCGCCTTCGATGTAGCCAATGTAGTTGAGCCCCAGGGCTGCCTGCAGAAGACCAGCGGCAAGCTTGACCTGCTGATTGCCCTTGATGTCTTCCGTGCCCACATTAAGCAAGGCAACCCTGGGTTTTGTGACGCCCAGGGTCTCGGCAAGAACAGAGCCCATTACGGCAAACTGATAAAGCGCCTCGGCGCTGCAATCGACGTTCGCACCCAGGTCGAGCAACTGGCAATGGCCAGACCGGGTGGGAATGGCTGCGATCATCGCGGGACGGTCGATACCGGGCAAGGTCTTGAGCACAAACCGCGAAAGCGCCATCAGCGCACCGGTATTACCAGCGCTGACACATGCCTGGGCCTGCCCGCTCGCAACAAGCTCAAGCGCAACGCGCATGGACGAGTCAGGCTTGCCACGCAGGGCCTGGGACGGGCGCTCGTCCATTGCAATGGCTTCACTGGCATTTACGACACGCAGACGCGAGTGATCCACGGCACCGTGACGGGCAATGAGTTCTTCAATCAGGGAGGCTTGGCCGACGAGGACCAGATGAAGCGAGGGCGTAGCTGTCAGGCACGCGAGGCTTGCCTGAACAATGTTGCGGGGACCGAAGTCCCCGCCCATTGCGTCGATCGCTATGATCGGAGCGGACAAGAAATTACTCGTCAGCGCCCTTGTCGATCACTTTACGACCACGGTATACGCCTTCTGGCGATACGTGGTGACGCAGGTGAATTTCACCAGTGGTCTTTTCTACCGACAGAGTGCTTGCCTCAAGGGCGTCGTGCGAACGACGCATGTCACGGGCAGAGCGGGATTTTTTGTTCTGCTGAACAGCCATAATTGATTAACTCCTAAACGTTTGGGTCACGCTTTAACTGCGCCAATACACTGAACGGGTTGGACCGCGTTACCTCGTCCACGCTCGGTTCGGGCTCATCGAGACCCGCCGGTTGCTGGCATTCTTCAGGATGATGAGCAGGCACAATGGGCAAGACGAGCAATAGCTCCTCCTCGATCAATGCCAGCAGATCCAAAGGATCTTCGCCCAGTTCCAGCACGTCATAACCTTTCGGTAACGACTGGGTATTCGCACCCTCCTTCACCACGGCGTAACTGCATTCGCTGTGGATCGGCAGGGTCACCAGCTCAAGACAACGCTGGCAAACCATCTTGACCGGGACGTCTATCGAACTGTGGATAACCACAGAACGGCGTTCGTCACGCTCAAAAACGAATTTCGCCTGCACCGTACCGACAGTGTCGGCAAGCGGGTCGCAGAGTCTCTTCAAATCGCCCAGCAGCACTTCACCCTGAAGGGTAGTGCCGCGATCAGACAATTTGCGCGGGTCAACGTGAGATGGAATCGGGTCATTCAACATAGGCGCAGCATTCTAGGGATGCCCCCTTGGCATGTCAAAGGAAATTCAGGCCTGTTCGTCACTCCGGCCACTCTTTAGAATCGACGCTCAGCCTACGGAGAACCGCATGCCATCCCTGCTCCTTGCCTCCAGCTCTTCATACCGGCGCGAACTGCTCACTCGCCTGCGCCTGCCATTCACCTGCAAGTCCCCGGACATTGATGAAAGTCACCGACCGGACGAAACCGCACACGACCTCGTTCGACGCCTTGCCTTAAAGAAAGCCGAGGCGCTGGCGGGCGAATATCCGCATCACCTGATCATTGGCTCCGATCAGGTTGCCGTCCTAGACGGGCAGATACTCGGCAAGCCACATACCTTCGAGCGCGCACTTGAGCAACTGACGGCTGCCAGTGGCACCAGCGTAACCTTCCTGACCGGACTGGCCCTGCTTAATAGCTCGACAGGCGAGCATCAGGTCGATTGCGTACCCTTTACCGTGCACATGCGCGAACTCGATCAAGCCAGCATCGAACGCTATCTGCATGCAGAGCAACCTTATGACTGCGCCGGCAGCTTCAAGGCTGAAGGGTTGGGGGTTAGCCTGTTTCGCAGCACCGAAGGCAGCGACGCGACCAGCCTGATCGGCCTGCCACTGATACGCCTTGTGGACATGCTAATAAAGGAAGGGGTCAGCGTACCCTGACGCTCAGACAAAGAACCCGGCCATTGGCCGGGTTCTTCATTTCTGCATCAAGCCGTCAGCGCAGGCTTGGACCGTTGAAGCCGACCAGCATGGCAATGCGCTCAGCGATACTGGTGCCCAGCTTTTTCGAAAAGCGGTCGAAAGGCGACTCTTCGACGGTGTATTCAACGATATCCTTTTCCTTGATCACATCCCGCGCGACATAACTGGCGCTGCCAAGACCATCCACCAGACCGAGCGCAACGGCCTGCTCACCGGTCCAGATCAACCCCGAAAACAGCTCGGGATGATCCTTGTCCTTCAGACGATCACCACGACCCTGCTTGACGCTGGCAATGAACTGACGATGCGTTGTGTCCAGCACACCTTGCCAGAACTGCGTCTCATCGGCCTTCTGCGGCTGGAACGGATCAAGGAATGCCTTGTGCTCGCCCGATGTGTAGGTACGACGATCAACGCCGAGCTTGTCCATGGCACCGACAAACCCGAACCCCGCCGCCGTCACACCGATCGAACCCACCAGACTGGCCTTGTCGGCGTAAATCTGGTCAGCGGCACTGGCGATGTAATAAGCACCCGAAGCACCCAGGTCGGTAATGACCGCATACACCTTGATGTCCGGCTTTGCAGCACGCAGACGACGGATTTCGTCATAGACATAGCCCGACTGCACAGGACTGCCGCCCGGGCTGTTGATACGCAGAATCACGCCCTTGGTTTTCTCATCCTCGAACGCCTTCTGCAGCGCCGTGACGATATTCTCGGCACTGGCCGACTCCTTGTCGGCAATCACACCCTGCACATCGATCAGCGCTGTGTGGCTGGAGCGGCGCGATGTACCGCCTTCAAAGTCCAGCATCGGAACGACCACTGCAACGAACAGAAACGCGAACGTCAGCAGCTTGAAGAAAATTCCCCAGCGACGCGCACGACGCTGCTCCTGAACACTGGCCAGCAGCGTCTTTTCCAGAAGTTTCCAGCTTTTTGCTTCTTCCTTGCCATTGACGCCCTCATCCGCGCTTTGCGAGACGGGTGCCTTCCATTCGTCAGACATGTTCCAATCACTCCAACCCTAAAACTAGACGCCGCGCCCATTCAACCAGGTGCGCAGCTCGGAAAAATGCTCAATAGCCAATCGTGGCTGAAACTGGCGCAACGACTCCAGCGACTGAGCACCATAACCCACCGCAACCGAATCCATACCTGCGTTGCGGGCCATCAGCAGATCGAACGACGCATCGCCGATCATCAACGAACGCTGCGGCGCAACATCACAATGCGCCATGATCTCGTTCAACATCAGCGGGTCCGGCTTGCTGGCGGTTTCGTCGGCAGCCCGGGTGGCATCGAAGTAATCTCCCCAGCCATTGGCCTGCAGCACCCGATCCAGCCCACGGCGCGCCTTGCCGGTAGCGACCGCCAGACGATAGCCGTCCTCGCGAAACGCCTGCATCGACTCCAGAACGCCCTCGAACAGCGGCGAAGGCACGTTATCCATGGCCATGTAGCTGTCAGCGTAGCGTTGCCGAAAGTCGATCACCTGACTGTCGCTGATCTGCGGATAAAGGGTTCGAATCGCCTCGGGCAGACCCAGACCGATAATGCCCTTGATCGCCGGATCATCACGAACCTCCAGATCAGTCTCGATAGCCGCGGTACGCATGGCCAGAACAATTCGCCCCACAGAGTCGGCCAGCGTGCCGTCCCAATCGAAAATCAACAGGTCGTAATTACGGCGCACTCAAACGCTCCACTGTCTTGGCCCACATTTCGTCCACAGGCGCCTGCACATTCAGTTTGCTGCCATCGGGCATCGGTACCGTCAGCATATAGGCGTGCAGGAACAGACGCTTGCCGCCCAGATCACGAATCTCGCGACTGAAATTCTCGTCACCGTATTTGGTATCGCCTGCAATGGCGTGCCCCGCATGCAGCGTGTGCACGCGGATCTGGTGCGTGCGCCCGGTCACCGGCTTGGCTTCGACCATGGTGGCAAAGTCACCGAAACGACGCAGTACCTTGAAGATCGTCAGAGCCTCCTTGCCCTCTTCATTCACTTCGACCATGCGCTCGCCGGAGCGCAGATTGCTTTTCATCAGCGGCGCACGCACCTGTTTCTGAGCCGTTGCCCAGTTACCGCGGACGAGCGCCATGTAGCGCTTGTCGACGCCGTCGCCGCGCAGGGCTTCGTGCAGATGACGCAGCATGCTGCGTTTCTTGGCAATCATCAGCAGACCGGACGTGTCGCGATCGAGACGGTGCACCAGTTCGAGCTCCTTGGCATCCGGACGCAACTGACGAAATGCTTCGATTACCCCGAAACTCAGGCCGCTGCCGCCATGCACAGCGATACCCGCAGGCTTGTTGAGCACGATCAGCGCCTTGTCTTCGTAGACAATCGCAGCCTCGAGGCGCTGCAGCAGAGCCTGCGCAACCGGCACCGGCTCGTCGCGCTCAGGCACGCGTACTGGAGGAATGCGCACGATATCGCCTGCCTGCAACTTATACTCCGGCTTGATCCGCCCCTTGTTCACACGCACTTCGCCTTTGCGCAAAATGCGGTAAATCAAGGTTTTGGGCACACCCTTGAGATAAGTGATCAGAAAATTATCGATGCGTTGACCGGCAAGTTCCGGGGCAACCTCAACCAGCTGGACGCCGGGGGTTGGAGGGGCAATATTCGTCATGCCGCAAATGATAACAATTTTTTATGGATTTGAAGCACTTAATGATTGCTGCTATAGTCGCGAACGCCGCCAAAAGCGGCCGGACAGCGGACCAACGGTTGACAACCGGCCCTGACCAACGCAATTCACAAGGACGGGAGGCCGTCCTACGCAGTGTTCGGTGACAACGGAGCACGCTGAAAACGTAACGAGCGCAGGTGACATGAGGCCGGAAACACGCCTGACAGCAGAGCAGACAGCTCGCGGCCAGTGCGGACAGTTCATGGCCAGTTCACAAAGTGCAGTCGCTTCAGACGCTACGAGCGAATGCTTCGGGAACAACGCCTCAAGCCATGATGCGCGACCTTCCCTATCGAAGATCGCGGTAAATGCCAACCCGCTGCGGATTCTGCGCGCGGCAGCACCCGAATTATCAGGGATACGTGTAGGGTGGAGACGCACAACCATCGGACTGTGTAGCACAAGGCTTGTTCTAGACGCTTCATCTCGTCCGCTACCGATGGTCGATTCCTCCTCCTGACAAAGCTTTTGCTGAAAAGGGTGTCTTATGCCACCACAGCAAGCAGGAAACGTCGTCGCGACCCTCCGCCCCCTCTGGGCGAGGACCTCGCTAGACACTGGAGTGTCCAACCACTCCTGACGTGCCCTGACACCGACCGTGAGAAGTCGTGTGTGCCGAACGCCGTTTCCGGCAGCCCGGAAACCGACGGTACTACATGAAAAGAATGCTGATTAACGCAACTCAACCCGAAGAGTTGCGTGTTGCACTGGTAGACGGCCAGCGCCTCTACGACCTGGACATCGAGTCAGGTGCACGCGAGCAGAAGAAGGCCAACATCTATAAAGGCCGAATCACTCGCATTGAACCCAGCCTTGAGGCTGCCTTTGTCGATTTCGGCTCTGAGCGCCACGGCTTTCTGCCCCTCAAGGAAATCTCCCGCGAGTACTTCAAGAAAGCCCCTGAAGGCCGCGTCAACATCAAGGACGTCCTGAGCGAAGGCCAGGAAGTCATCGTTCAGGTCGAGAAAGAAGAGCGTGGCAACAAGGGCGCAGCCCTGACCACCTTCATCAGCCTTGCAGGCCGCTATCTGGTCCTGATGCCGAACAACCCTCGCGCCGGTGGCATCTCGCGCCGTATCGAAGGCGAAGAGCGCAACGAACTGCGTGAAGCCCTCAACGGCCTGATCGCTCCAGCCGACATGGGTCTGATCGTTCGTACTGCCGGCCTGGGCCGCAGCAGCGAAGAAATGCAGTGGGACCTCGATTACCTGCTGCAACTGTGGACCGCCATCAAGGAAGCGTCCCTGGACCGTTCGGCCCCTTTCCTGATCTATCAGGAAAGCAACGTCATCATCCGTGCCATCCGTGACTACCTGCGTCAGGATATCGGCGAAGTCCTGATCGACAGCGTCGAAGCCCAGGAAGAAGCCCTGACCTTCATCCGCCAGGTGATGCCGCAGTACGCCAGCAAGATCAAACTGTACGAAGACAGCGTTCCACTGTTCAACCGCTTCCAGATCGAAAGCCAGATCGAAACCGCCTTCCAGCGCGTGGTCGAACTGCCTTCCGGCGGCTCCATCGTCATCGATCCGACCGAAGCCCTGGTGTCCATCGACATCAACTCGGCGCGCGCCACCAAAGGCAGCGACATCGAAGAAACCGCCCTGCAGACCAACCTTGAAGCGGCTGAGGAAATCGCCCGTCAATTGCGTCTGCGCGACATCGGCGGCCTGATCGTGATCGACTTCATCGACATGACACCGGCCAAGAACCAGCGCGCGGTGGAAGAAAAAGTCCGCGAAAGCCTGGAAGCCGACCGCGCCCGCGTGCAGATCGGTCGCATTTCGCGCTTCGGTCTGCTGGAAATGTCCCGTCAGCGCCTGCGTCCATCGCTGGGCGAAAGCAGCGGCATCGTCTGCCCTCGCTGCAACGGCACCGGCATCATCCGTGATGTTGAATCGCTGTCGCTGGCCATCCTGCGCCTGATCGAAGAAGAAGCCCTGAAAGACCGCACTGCCGAAGTGCGCGCTCAGGTGCCGATTCCGGTCGCGGCTTTCCTGCTCAACGAAAAACGCAATTCGATCACCAAGATCGAGCTGCGCACCCGTGCGCGCATCATCATCCTGCCGAACGACCAGCTGGAAACCCCGCACTTCGAAGTTCAGCGTCTGCGTGATGACAGCCCGGAAGCACACAACAGCCAGACCAGCTACGAAATCGCCGCGGCTGCAGCCGAAGTGGAAGAAATCGCCCCGCTGGCTGCCGCAACCCGCACTCTTGTTCGCCAGGAAGCAGCCGTCAAGACTGCACCTGCTCGTGCCAATGCGCCGGTTCCGGTAGAAGCCGTTGCGCCTGCCCCAACGCCTGCACCGGTCGCTCACGAGCCAAGCCTGTTCAAGGGCCTGGTGAAATCCCTGGTCAGCCTGTTTGCGACCAAGGAAGAGCCTGCCGCTCCGGTAGTGGTTGAAAAACCTGCTGCCGAACAGCGTCCGGCCCGTAACGAGGAGCGCCGCAACGGTCGCCAACAGAGCCGTGGCCGCAACAACCGTCGTGACGAAGAGCGCAAGCCTCGTGAAGAACGCGCCCCCCGTGAAGAACGTGCCGAACGCGCGCCGCGCGAAGAGCGCGCCCCACGTGAGGAGCGTGCACCTCGTGAAGAACGCGCACCTCGTGAAGAGCGTACCGTTCGCGAACCGCGTGAAGCCCGCGAGGATTCAACACCACGTGAAGAGCGTCCAGCCCGTACTTCCCGCGAGCGCAAGCCACGTGAAGCACGCGAAGATCGTCCGGTCCGCGAACTGCGCGAGCCTCTGGATGCAGCCCCTGCCGTAAACCTTGCTCGTGAAGAGCGTCCTGAACGCGCACCGCGCGAAGAACGCCAGCCGCGCGCACCTCGCGAAGAACGTCAACCACGCGCCGAACAGGCCGCGGCTGCCGTGAGCGAAGAGGAAGTGCTGCTCAACGAAGAGCAGATCAATGACGAGAACCAGGAAGGCAACGACGGTAGCGAAGGCGACCGCCCTCGCCGCCGCTCCCGCGGTCAGCGTCGTCGCAGCAACCGTCGTGAGCGTCAACGTGATGCCAATGGCAACGTGATCGAAGGCTCTGAAGAAAACGGTTCCGAAGAAAACGGTTCCGAAGAAAACGGCTCGGCAGAAAATACTGAAGAAGGCAGCAGTGCCACCGATCTGTCGGCTGGCCTGGGATTCACCGCAGCAGCTGCGGCTGGCGGCGTGATCAGCGCCACAGCAGAAGCCGATGCACACCAGCAGGCCGAGCGGGCCAACAGCACTGCTGTAGACGCTCCAGCCGTAGAGCCCGCGCAGCAAGCGCCTGTTGCCGAAGCAACTGCTGCCAAGGCACCGGAAGCTGACGCACCGGCAATTGAAGCATCCACTCCAGAAACTCCGGTAGCAGCAGAACCGGTCGTTGAAGTGCCTGCCGTTGAAGCGCCGGTTGCGGATAATGCGCCAGTCGCCAAACCGGCTCCGGAAGTAGAGGTTCAACCTGCTGCGGTCGAAGCACCTGCCATTGCCGCGCAGACCGAGCTGTTCGAAGCGCCGCATGCAGAGCGCGTCGTGCCGTTCACACCAACGCCAGAGCCAGCGCCACAAGCGCCGGTCGAAGCAGCGGCCCATGAAGAAGTGCCAGCCACTGAATCGTCCGAACTGCCAACGCCTGCTACTCCTGCTGCCGAGCCTGTCGTCGTGAAGGAGGAGCCTGCTCCTTACGTCGCGCCTCAGGCCATCGAGGAAGCAGCGCCTGCACCTGCAGAGCAACAACCTGTGGTCGTGGAAACACCGGCAGCACCGGTCAGCAGCACCGGCCGTGCACCGAACGATCCTCGTGAAGTTCGTCGTCGCAAGCGTGAAGAAGAAGCACGCCGTCAGCAGGAAGCCGCTGCTGCCAGCACTCCAGTCATCGCCGAAGCAGCACCTGTTGCCGCTGAAGCAGAATCGGTCCAGCCTTCTCAGGCTATCGAGGAAAAGACTGAAGAAGCGGCGACTGAGCAACCAGCAGTCAAACCGCAACATGAAGCCGAGAAAGAAAACGAGCCTAAACCACTCGTTTAACTCCGGCTCATGAAAAAGCCCCGCCTGTGCAGACAGGCGGGGCTTTTTCATGTCCGCTGATTGAGGACTGCACTGCGCTCATCTTCAATACACAGCGCTTGATCTAATCCCTTCGCGAGCAAGCTCGCTCCCACAAGAGACCATCCCCAGGCTATCAGTAGAGGTTCGGCTCCATCTCCAGCTCAACGCCAAAACGCTCGACGATGTCACTCTGGATGCGGCGCGCCAGGCTCAATAGCTGCAAGCCACTGGCCTGCCCGTAATTGACCAGTACCAGTGACTGGAGCTTATGCACGCCAGCGTCGCCGTCACGATAGCCCTTCCAGCCAGCCTGTTCGATCAACCACCCCGCTGCCAGCTTCACCCGGCCATCGACCTGCGGATAGCCCACGACGCCCGGATGCCCGCTTTTAAGCGTTGCGTACAGTTCAGCAGAAACCACCGGGTTCTTGAAAAAGCTGCCCGCATTGCCAAGTACCGCCGGATCGGGCAGTTTTTCACTGCGAATTGCGCAGATTGCCCGACTGACATCAAAAGGCGTCGGTTTATCGATACCCAATTCGTCGAGACGCTGACGAACCGGACCATATTCAAGGTGCAGATTGGCTACGCGGCTGAGCTTGAAGCGCACCCGCAGGATCAACCAGCGCGCGACCTGATGCTTGAACACGCTGTCGCGGTAGCCGAACGCACAGTCCTCCAGGGAAAACTCGCGCAATTCACCCGTTTCACGATCCAGCGCAGTCAGGCTATGGAATATATCCTTGATCTCGACGCCATAAGCACCGATGTTCTGCATGGGTGCCGCCCCAACGGTGCCTGGAATCAGACTGAGGTTTTCCAGCCCCGCCAGCCCCAGTTCCAGACAGGACTGCACGAACGGATGCCAGGGCTCGCCAGCCTCTGCCTCGACAATCGACTCGAGACAGTCCTCATGCACGATGCGAATGCCGCGACTGGCCATGCGCAGCACCAATGACTGCACGTCACCGCTGAGCAGCAGGTTACTGCCACCGCCAATAACCAGCAGCGGTACATCGTGCTCGACCGAATACGCCAGCGCCTCGCGAACATCGTCATCGCTATGCGCTTCGGCAAACAAGCGGGCCTGAACATCCACGCCAAAGGTGTTGAAAGGTTTGAGGGAAATCGCGGACTGCACCTGCAAGGTCATACTCTCGCCTTCCCGAACCACTGGACGAAGCGCATCAACCCTCCAGCAAGCGCCTTACGCGCTCCAGGTCTTCAGGCGTATCGACGCCACCGGGTGGCGCTTCAAGCGCGTCGGCAACGTGAATTCGCACGCCATTCCACAACGCACGCAGTTGCTCCAGGCTTTCGGTGTTTTCCAGCCAGCACGGACCCCAGCTAACGAAGTCATGAAGAAAGCCCGCACGATAGGCGTAAATACCGATATGACGACGATAAGGCACGCCAGCGGGCAACTCGTCCCTGTTTGCGGTCAGCGCGTCACGCGCCCAAGGCAATGGGGCACGGCTGAACGTCAGCGCCAGGCCGTTGATGTCTGTTGCGACCTTGACGATGTTCGGATTGAACAACGCGACCACATCGTCGATAGGCTCGGCCAGCGTAGACATGCCGGCTTCGGGGTGAGCCGCCAGGTTGGACGCCACCTGATCGATCACCGCAGGCGGGATCATCGGCTCGTCGCCTTGCACATTGACGACAATCGCATCAGCAGCCAGCCCCAGTTGCGCAGCCACCTCGGCCAGACGATCGGTGCCGGAATTGTGATCCTCGCGGGTCAGCAGCACTTCTGCACCAAAAGCCTGACAAGCCTCGACGATGCGCGCATCGTCGGTAGCAATCACCACACGCTCGGCGCTGCTTTTGCACGCCTGCTCCCAGACAAGCTGAACCATGGGCTTGCCTGCAATGGTTTTCAGTGGCTTGCCGGGAAAACGGCTGGAGCCGTAACGCGCAGGAATGACAACGGTGAACGCTGCTGTCATTTTTCCAGCCGCTCATCGGTGCTCAAGGTGCGTGCTTCGCTTTCGAGCATCACAGGGATGCCGTCGCGTACCGGGTAGGCAAGGCCTGCCCCTTTGCTGATCAGCTCGGTCTTGTCGGCGCTGAGCTTCAATGGTCCCTTGCAGACAGGGCAAGCGAGGATATCGAGTAGTTTGGTGTCCATAGGAGATCCTGAAGCAATCATGGAGAGAGACGTAGCAGTTGCTCATCGAACCAGTCGACAAAAGCATCGGACGGTACTGCATCCACTGCCAGATACCACCAGTCATCGGCTGCAAAGGCACGACATTTCACCGCATCCTTCTCGGTCATGACCAAGGGCAATGCCGGTGTGAATGTCAGCGCCTGGGCACTGTAGACCGCATGGTCGGCGAACGCGTGAGCCACCGGCCGCCAGTGTAATCCTTCGAGGGTATTGAAGAAACGTTGAGGATTGCCGATTCCGGCGACCGCATGCAGCGCCTGCCCGGCCGGGAAATAATCCACCGGCTGGCGTTCGCCACTGCGCAGATTGATAAGGGCTGACGGTTTGAGCATAAATGCGTAGCCATCGTCACGATCAGCCATCGCGCCGTTGTAAAGCAAAGCGTCGACACTGCCTAGGCGCTCAACCGGCTCGCGCAATGGCCCGGCAGGCAGACAACGACGGTTGCCCAGCCCGCGGGCGGCATCGATCAGCACCAGCTCCAGATCGCGAGCCAGACGATAATGTTGCAGGCCATCGTCGGAAAGAATCAGATCCAGAGGCTCGGCAGCGAGCAGGGCCTGCACGGCGCGACTGCGATCCGGATCGATCATCAGCGGCACGCCACTGCGTTTGACGATGAGCAACGGCTCATCGCCCGCCTCGCTGGCACTCTGGTCGGCCTTGACGCGCCAGGGCAGGCTGGGAGGTTTGGCACCGTAACCGCGACTGACCACACCAACGCGCAGGCCACGACGACGGCAGTGCTCGATCATCCATAGAATCAGTGGCGTCTTGCCAGTGCCGCCGATGGTGATATTACCCACCACAATAACCGGCACCGGAGCGCGGTAGATAGTGCCCTCACCCGCCAGAAAACGCGCGCGCTTGCCCTCTACGACGCGCCGATAAAGGCCTTCGAGCGGACGCAAAAGCGCCAGCGCAGGGTGGCCCTTGTACCAGGCATCGAGCAAACGGTCGGTAAATGCCATCAGTTAGCCGGTGTGGCCTCGACAGTGGTCATGCGCAAATGGCTGAAACCCAGTTTACCCGCCGCATCCATGGCCGTAATCACCGATTGGTGAGGGGTCTTGCCGTCGGCACTGATCGACAACGGCAGGCTGGTATCGCCCGCCGACTCGCGTTGCAGCGCTTCGATCAGGGTTGCCAGGTCGTTCTTGGGCAACAGTTGGTTGTTCAGCGAGAAGATCCCGTCGGCGTTGATGGCGATGTCGAGATGCTTCGCGCTGGCGTCCACCTCCGGCGTACCGGTGACCGCCTGTGGCAGATCCACCCGCAGTTGGGTTTCACGGGTGAAAGTGGTCGTCACGATGAAAAACAGCAGCAGGATGAACACCACATCAATCAGAGAGACCAGATTGATGTCGATGTTTTCCCGGGGTCTGCGACGGCGAAATTTCACTTCTTCTTGCCCCCGCCCGCTCTGGCCAGCGACTTGAGATCGATTTTGGCGTCGATCAGATCGACATCGCGGTCGCCCTGCACCACTTCAACCAGACGAATGGCCTGCTGCTCCATGCCGACCACCAGTTCATCGACGCGACTTTGCAGAAAGCGATGAAAGAAGATTGCCGGAATAGCCACGATAAGGCCCGACGCGGTACAGATCAGCGCCTTGGAGATACCACCGGCGAGTACACCGGCATTGGCCGTGGCCCCCGAACTGTTGAACGAGCCGAAAATATCGATCATGCCCAGCACCGTACCCAGCAAGCCAAGCAGCGGTGCCATGGCGGCAATCGAACCCAGCGCGCTCAGGTAGCGCTCCAGTTCATGGATAACCCGGGCGGCGGCTTCTTCGATGCATTCCTTCATGATCTCGCGACCGTGCCTGGAATTGGCCAGACCTGCGGCGAGAATTTCACCCAGAGGCGAGTCGGCGCGCAGTTGCTTGAGCTTTTCGCCGTCGAGCTTCTTTTCCTGAATCCACTGCCAGACCTGTCCGAGCAGATGCGGCGGCGTGATACGGCTGGCACGCAGCGTCCACAGACGCTCGATGATAATGCCGGCAGCGGCGATGGAGCTCAAAATAATCGGCAGCATCATCCAGCCGCCAGATTTGACCAGTTCCCACACAGTGATCACTCCCTCGAAAAATTGGCGCCACTCTATCATAGGGTCGTCAAGTGCCGAACGCCGAGATCGATATCCATTCACTCAGTCACGCCAGAAACGCCGTTGCGCGCGCTCTGCCTGCGGCGTGCCGAACGTCCCCAGCCGCAGACTGACAGTGCCCAGCTCAGCGCTGTCATAACTGGCCATACCCAGCCATCGATAACGCGCCATGACCAACGGATGCGGGTGGCCGAAGGCGTTGTTACGGCCACGGGAGATCAGCACGCCAACCGCTCCGACGGCCTGAAGAAATACTTTGGATGACGAGGTCCGGCTGCCGTGATGCGGGGACTGCAACCAATGGGCACGAAGGTCGAAACCGCTGGCGATTGCCGCACGTTCCGCGTCGGCGTCTATATCACCCGTCAGCAGCAGACGCTCGCCCCCTGCGTCGACACTCAACATGCAGGATGCCGGATTGCCATCAGGGCCCTGCTCCCAGCGCCAGGTGGAGAACATCACCCCATCCCACTCCCAGCGCGCATCGCTCTCACACAAGCGCGCGTCGAGTTGCGGCGCGAGCCTGGCCAGCTCACCGCCCAGTACACGGTCAACCGGAAATGCCTGATGAACCGCCGCTGCGCCCCCGGCATGATCGGCATCGGCGTGACTGATCAACATCAGGTCCAGATGACGCACACCGGCCTTGCGCATGGCGGGCACGACCACACGCTGACCGATATCGAACTCGCCGAAACGTGGACCTGCGTCGTACAAGAGCGTGTGATTTCGAGTGCGCAGGAGAATGGCCAGGCCCTGCCCCACGTCCAGCTGCAATACTTCTACCTGGCCTGCTGGCACTGAGTCGAGCGGCGGAAAAGCGCACAACAACAGCAATGGCCAACCCAGCAGACGCATCGGCACGCCTTTGGGCAGTAATAAAATGAAGGCCCCGAGCAGACTAAGCAGCCACGCCCAGCCTGGCATTGCACTGGGCAACCAGGCGGGCAAGACTGCGGCAACCCAGCCGAGAAACATAAACAGCCACTCCAGCGCCCCTCCGGCCAGCCAGAGCAAGCCTTCGCCCACACCAGAGACCGGCAGCAGCAGTGTTCCAAGCAACGCAGGCGGCAGGACGATCAAGCTGACCCAGGGCACAGCCAGCAAATTGGCAAACGGCCCGCTGAGGCTGATCGGCAGGTTCAGCGCCAGCAGAATAGGCAGCAAGCCAATTGCGATCAGCCACTGCGCACGCGTCCAGCTTTGCCACCAATTCCAGGCACCGAGACGTCCACTGAAAATCAGCACCAGAATGCCAACCGCCGCGAAAGACAGCCAGAACCCCGGCTGCAGTGTCACCAGCGGCTCGAAAATCAGCACCGCGTTGAATGCGGCCAGACAACGCCCAGGTGCCGAAAGCGCAAACGCCACAGCAGCACCATCGCGACCATCACACAGGCACGCCGTACCGGCACCTCGAAACCGGCCAGCAGCCCGTAACCCAGCGCAGCGATGAACGCCAGCGCACAGGCCCAAGGCAGCCAGGGTAAAGCCCGTGGCCACAGCCCCCAGCGTGCAAGGCCTGCGACCAGCGCGTAAATCACCCCGGCCAGCAAACCGATATGCTGGCCGGAAATCACCAGCAGATGCACCGTGCCGGTGTCCTGCAGCACCTGCCAATCGGTGCTCGACAATCCGGAGCCATCGCCCAGCACCAGCGCCGCCAAGCCGCCCTCTCTGCCCTGCGCATCGACCGCCAGCAAGCGCTGACGAATAAGGTCGCGCCACGCCCCGCGCGCAGGTGTCAGCAGTTGACCATCCACCACCGTACCGGTGGCACCGATGCGCTGCGCCAACAGCCAGGCTTCGTAATCAAAAGCATCAGGATTGACCAGCCCGGCCGGCCGCTTGAGTTTGACCGCCATGCGCCAGCGCTCACCGCTGTTGACCTGCGGACCGCCGTACCACGCCACCCGGATGCGTGCAGGCAATATCGCCCTGCGCGACCTTGCCCCTTCCAGTTCGAAACGCACCACGCCCTCGGCGACACTGGGCAAACCGACTACCTTGCCTTGCAGCCACAGCGTCTGACCGTCCAGACGATGAACCAGACGGTCATTCAACGCCCACTGCGCAGAAACACACGCCCAGGTAAAACCGAGCAGGAACAGCGCCAGTGGATAGGTGCGAAACGGTAGCAGCATCAACGCCAGTATCGGTATCAGCAGCAACAGCCAGGTCGGCGGCAAAGCAGGCAGCAAGCGTAAGGCCACAAGCCCCGACGCGAGCGCGATCATCCCTGTGCGCATGGTGATTCCTTGAAGCGGAAAGCTTCAAGGATCAGCGCAATATGGAAATGTCGGAAGTGATGGTGTGTTGCAAAACCTGAACAGCCGGTCTCGGCAGACAGCCGACCCGCCAGGCTGGCGGGTCGCAAAGCATGTGTTACTGACGCATACCGCGCCCGCTCACCAGCAACCGTGCGCAGCCGAAGTACAGCACAAACGTTGCCACGATCATGAACGCCAGGGCGATGCTGATCTTTATGTCGGAGACGCCCAGAATGCCGTAGCGGAAGGCATTGACCATGTGCAGGACTGGGTTGGCCAGCGATACGGTCTGCCAGAACGGCGGCAACAGGTTGATCGAGTAGAACACGCCACCCAGATAGGTCAGCGGGGTCAGGACGAAAGTCGGGATGATCGAGATATCGTCGAAGTTGCGCGCGAACACTGCGTTGATGAAGCCCAGCAGCGAGAAGATGGTGGCGGTCAACACCACCACAAGGATGGTTACGCCCAGGTGATGCACTTGCAGGTCGGTGAAAAACATCGACAGCATGGTGACAATGAAACCCACCATCAGCCCGCGCAACACGCCGCCCAGGGTGTAGCCAATCAGAATGGTGTGCGGGGAAACCGGCGAGACCATCAGTTCTTCGATGGAGTGCTGAAATTTGGCACCAAAGAAGCTGGATACCACGTTGCCGTAGGAGTTGGTGATCACCGACATCATGATCAGCCCCGGCACGATGTACTGCATGTAGGTAAAGCCGCCCATGTCGCCAATCTGGCGGCCGATCAGGTTACCGAAGATCACGAAATACAGAACCATGGTGATCGCAGGCGGCAGCAGGGTCTGCGGCCAGATCCGCATGAAGCGATGGACCTCGCGGTAAACGATGGTCTTCAGGGCAATCAGGTTGGGGCGCAACTCGCCGCTCTGCACAGTCATAGCGCCACCTTCGCAAGGTTTTTTTCCACCAGGGACACAAACAACTCCTCAAGGCGATTGGATTTATTGCGCAGGCTCAAGACTTCGATGTTCTGGAAAGCGAGCTGGCTAAACAGCGCGGTGATGCCGACATTCTTGTCGACCTGAACTTCCAGGGTGTGGCTGTCGAGCAAACGGCAAGGGAAACCGGGCAGCTGCGGCGCGGTCTGCCAGGACGCCTTCAGATCCAGCACGAAGGTTTCGACAGTCAGGGTGCTGAGCAATTGCTTCATGCCGGTGTTCTGCACGATCACCCCGTGGTCGATAATGCCGATGTTGCGGCACAGCTGCTCGGCCTCTTCCAGGTAGTGCGTGGTGAGGATGATGGTGATGCCTTTTTGATTCAGTTCGGTCAGGAACGTCCACATCGAACGGCGCAACTCGATGTCCACACCAGCAGTGGGCTCATCGAGGATCAGCAGACGCGGCTCATGAATCAGCGCACGGGCGATCATCAAGCGCCGTTTCATACCGCCTGACAGCGACCGCGAAGGCACGTCGCGCTTGTCCCACAGGCCCAGTTGAGTCAGGTACTGCTCGGCGCGCTCCTTGGCGATCTTTGCCGGGATGCCGTAGTAACCCGCCTGGGTGACGACGATGTCGAAGGTCTTCTCGAACTGGTTGAAGTTGAACTCCTGCGGCACCACGCCAATGGAACGCTTGAGCGCAGCGGGCTCGCGATCCAGATCGTGACCGAAGATGTTCACCGTTCCGCTGGTCTTGTTGACCAGCGTCGAGATGATACCGATGGTGGTGGACTTGCCTGCGCCATTAGGGCCAAGCAAAGCGAAGAAATCACCCTCGGCCACGTCCAGATCAATGCCACTCAAGGCCTGGAAACCGTTGCCGTAGGTTTTGGTTAGCTGCCGAATGGACAGAGCGGAAGACATATCGGAAAGAGTACTCATCAGGAAAAAGGAATGAAGCTGACCGGGAACACACGCCTGTCATGACGACCCAGGCGTGCAATGGTGCTCGGCTGGGTCATTCAAGTACAGACACATCTGTTAATAGTAAATATCAAGAGCCGAACATGAGCCCGATCAACTGTTTTAAATGCTCAGACTGCATGCTCAGGTCAGCGGACTCATGACGGCCTTGCGATACGCCGGACGCGTCTTGAGGCGTGCATACCAGGCTTGGAGGTGGGGCAGCGGCGGACGTTCAATCGGCATTTCGAACCAGCCGTAAGCGAAGCACCCCAGGGGAATGTCGCCCATGCCAAAAGCTTCGCCGGACAGGTAAGGCTGGCGAGACAGGGCCTCATCGGCGACCAGCAACAGACTGTGCAGGGTCTTGATGCCTTGCTCGATGGCCGGCCAGTCCTGTTTCTCGGGCGGGGTGCGTACCACGCCCCAGAATACCGGGCTGAACGGGGCCGCGATGGTCGAGGAGGTCCAGTCCATCCACTTGTCTGCGTTGGCGCGGGCCTGAAGGTCAGCGGGGTATAAGTCCGAGTCCGGGGCATGGCGGGCGGCCAGATAGCGTACGATCGCGTTCGACTCCCAAAGCACGAAGTCGCCGTCCTCAATCATGGGAATCCGGCCATTGGGGTTTTTCGCGCGGTAAGCTGCTTCATTGACCAGCCCGAATGCCCCACCGGCGTCCTGCGTCTCGTAGGGCACGCCCACTTCTTCGGCAATCCAGAGTGCCTTGCGCACATTGCTGGAATTCTTCCGTCCCCATATCTTGAGCATTGCGTTCCCCTCGCAGTCGCTGATAAATAAAGGCTCACAGTCTACCCAGAAGCGACGGCAACTTCCTCGTCAACCAGGGGTCACTATCGATGTCGCCTCACCACTGCCCGGCGACCAGTTCTTGATCGCTGCCACGGCGGCGGTCATCACGGAGGAATACCTATGCTGTTGTTGTGGATTGTAGTGCTGGTCGTCGGCATTGCCTGGCTGGCCCATCGGCGTACCGCCCCGCTCCCGGCGCTTGGCGTGGTAGCCGTCTACCTGCTGGCCATGGGCATTTTCAGCCACGCGCCAGGATGGCTGCTGACTGTTTTCTGGGTGCTGTGGCTGGCAGTGTTCGTACCTGTTGTGCTGCCCGACCTGCGCCGCAAGCACTTCACTGCGCCCATGTTCAGCTGGTTTCAGAAAGTGCTGCCGCCCATGTCGGAAACCGAGCGCGATGCGATTGACGCCGGTACGGTCTGGTGGGATGGCGAGCTGTTCAGCGGTCGCCCGGACTGGGACAAGCTGCTGGCCTATCCAAAAGTCCAGCTCACCGAAGAAGAACAGGCCTTTATCGACGGGCCGACCGAAGAACTCTGCGCGATGGTCAGCGACTGGGAAATCGGTCAGGCCATGGACCTGCCGCCTGAAGCCTGGGCGCACATGAAAGAGCACGGGTTCTTTGCCCTGATCATTCCGAAAGAATTCGGTGGCAAGGGCTTCTCGGCCTACGCCCACTCTCAGGTGGCCATGAAACTGGCCACCCGCAGCGGCGACCTGGCCTCCACCGTGATGGTGCCCAACTCCCTCGGCCCTGCTGAATTGCTGCTGCATTATGGCACTGACGAACAGCGCAACCATTACCTGCCACGTCTGGCACGTGGCGAAGATATCCCCTGCTTCGCGCTGACGGGTCCATTGGCAGGTTCCGATGCGGGCGCGATGCCCGACACCGGGGTTATCTGCAAAGGTCAGTGGCAAGGCGAGGAAGTCATCGGCCTGCGCCTGACCTGGGAAAAGCGCTACATTACCCTTGGCCCGGTCGCCACCCTGCTCGGCCTGGCTTTCAAGGCTTACGACCCTGAGCACTTGCTCGGCGAAAAAGAAGATCTGGGCATCAGCCTGGCGCTGATTCCGACCGACACGCCCGGCGTTGAAATCGGCCGTCGCCACTTGCCGCTGGGCGCAGCGTTCATGAACGGCCCGAATTCAGGCAAGGACGTCTTTGTTCCGCTGAGCTACCTGATCGGCGGCCAGCCAATGCTCGGCAAAGGCTGGATGATGCTGATGAACTGCCTGTCGGTAGGACGTTCGATTTCGCTGCCCGCGGTCGGCACCGGCGCTGCCAAGTACACCAGCCTGGTGACCGGCCAGTACGCCAAGGTGCGCGAGCAATTCAATGTGCCGCTGTCGGCGTTCGAAGGTATTCAGGAAGCGCTGGCGCGCATCGGCGGCAACGCCTGGCTGATGGACAGCGCGCGCATGCTGACCGCCAATGCGGTCGATCTGGGAGAAAAACCCTCGGTGCTCTCCGCGATCCTCAAATACCACCTGACCGAGCGTGGCCGCGAATGTATCGGTCAAGCCATGGATGTGCATGGCGGCAAGGGCATCATCATGGGCCCGAACAACTACCTGGGCCGCAACTGGCAAGGTGCGCCGATCTTCATCACCGTTGAAGGGGCGAATATCCTTTCACGTAACCTGATGATCTTCGGCCAGGGTGCCATTCGCTGCCATCCATTCGTGCTCAAGGAAATGGCCTTGGCCGGTCGCGAAGACAAGCAGCAGGCGCTGCTCGAGTTTGACGCGCTCCTGCTCAAGCACATCGGTTTTGCGGTGAGCAACGCCGCCAGCACCCTGATTCTTAATCTGGGCTTTGGCCATTTTGAAAGAGCACCGGGCAACAGCCTGAGCCAAGGCTACTTCCGCGCGTTGAACCGTCAGGCAGCAGCTTTCGCGATGTTGGCGGACTTGAGCATGATGCTGCTGGGCGGCGAGTTGAAACGCCGCGAACGCCTGTCGGCGCGTCTCGGTGACGTGCTCAGTCATATGTATCTGGCTTCGGCGGCACTCAAGCGCTACCACGATCTTGGCTCGCCAGATCACATGAGCCCGCTGTTTCGCTGGGCCATGGAAGAAAGTCTGGGCCACTCGGAACGTGCCATGGACGAAATCCTCGGCAACTTCCCTAACCGTGTGCTGGGTGGGCTGTTGCGTGCAGTGGTGTTCCCGTTCGGTCGTCGCCACAAGGGCCCTTCGGACAAGCTGGACGCCGAAGTTGCACAGGTACTGGGCCGCGCCAAGGGCGATCCGACACTGGAAGAGTTGCTCGCAGGCTGCTATCGCCCGCAATCGGCAGAAGATCCGGTCGGCGCGCTGCAACATGCCATCAACTTGCTGACTACTGCATATCCGTTGCACAAGAAGCTGCAAACGGCGCTCAAGAGTGGTCAGATCAAACCGGCCGCAGGCGAGCATGCCATCGACGCTGCGTTGCGCATCGGTGTATTGCAGGCAGAAGAGGCACAGACACTGCGTACAGCCGAAGCCGCCCGTCGCAAGGTGATCGACGTGGATGATTTCGACAAGGAAGAACTGACCCTGGCAGCGGGCAAGATTCGCTGACGTTCAAGGTCACACCACACAGCAGGCGCGTAGAGCTTTATACTCTCGCGCCTGTTTTTGCATTTGAGGATTACCCGATGGCCGACGCCACTCTCGATCACCAACTTGGCCTGCTGGCACACCTGCGCAGCATTCTGGTCGCGCTGGGCGAGGCCGAGCAGGTTCCGGAAGAAAGCCACGCGCTGTTCATGGAGCGCTTCGACGAACTGGTCGAGCAACTGCCGCAGGACCCGATAGAAAGCCAGTACCTGGGCCAGGACATCCTGTGTCAGGTCATCCAGCGCTACCCGCAAATCGCCCACCTGGTGCCTCGCGACCTGCTGTGGTTTTTTGCCGGTGACTGCCTGCATTTCATGCCGGATGATGAAATCGAGCTGTATCAGGCGCTGGAAGAGCGCCGTTACGAAGCCGAGCAGAACGACGAACCATTTGACTGGAACCAGGAAAAGCAGCTGCTGGCCATGTCGACACAGGGCAGCAAACACTGATCACCTCTCGTTGTAACGCCTGGCCCGGAGTCTGTTCCGGGCAGGTTGCCTGTTACTCACGCCAATGCGTATCAACAGGCAACACATCGATAAATACGATCATTCCGTTCCGGGATTCGAATCAGTTAATCGAATAGACAGGCATACCATGACACTCCCTTGCGCCTGAAAAGGCCACCTGATAAGGAGTGCTCTCTTTCCATGACTCAATTTCGTAAAGTCCTGTCGATTCAGGCAGGCCAACCTGCCTCTGACGGCGCGGGAGTCAAACTGACACGCGTTTTCGGCGGACGGGGCGTGGAACAATTCGATCCATTCCTGATGATGGACGAGTTCGGGTCGGACGTGCCTGATGACTATATCGCGGGCTTTCCACCTCATCCGCACCGTGGCTTCGAAACGGTGACCTACATGCTTGAAGGCCGTATGCGTCACGAAGACCATATGGGCAATGTAGGCCTGCTGCAGGGCGGCGGCGTACAGTGGATGACCGCTGCACGCGGGATCATTCACAGCGAAATGCCTGAACAGGAAGAAGGCACCATGCGAGGTTTTCAGCTATGGCTGAACCTGCCGGGCAAGAACAAGCTGAACGACGCCAGTTATCAGGACATCCAGCCGGAAAACGTTCCTCGCCTGACCACTGAAGCCGGTGTGCAGGTGGTGGTATTGGCCGGGCATTTCGACGATGGCCAGGTTCGACAGGCCGGTGCGGTACAGCGCCCGGATACCGAGCCCTTGTACTTTGACTTCGACATGCCTGCCGGCAGTCGTATCAGCCCGCGCTTGCCCGAAGGGCATCTTGCATTGCTGTACGTGTACGAAGGCAGAATCGAAATAGAAGGCAGCGCACAGTCAGTGAGCAAGCGCCATCTTGCGCGCCTGTCTGACACAGGGGATTTGCAGATCAGCAGCACCAAGGGTGCGCGCGTCTTGTTGATTGCAGGCAAGCCCTTACGCGAGCCGATCGTGCAGTACGGGCCGTTCGTGATGAACACCCGCGAAGAGATTGACCAGGCGTTGCGTGATTTCCGGGAAGATCGTCTGACGGCGTGACAGGCTAAAGTGAGCAGATACTCTCACTCAGGTAATCAGGAAACCGTGCACCTCGCTTGAAGTGCACGGTTTCGCAACTACTGTCTCGTGACAGAGACGAGCGCGACTCAGACCAGCACCGGGTTCTGCTTGCCTGGGTCGATCTTGTAGCGTTCGATGGCCTGGGCCACGACCTTACGCTCGACCTTGCCGTCATCGGCCAGCGCCTTGAGCGCAGCCACAGCCACGAAGTAACGGTCCACCTCGAAGAAATGACGCAGCGATTCACGGGTATCGGACTGACCAAAACCATCCGTACCCAGCGCCACGAAACGACGCAGGGGTACGAATGGACGGATCTGGTCAGCGAAGATCTTCATGTAATCCGTTGCCACGACGACCGGCCCTTCCCTGTCGGCGAGACAGCTTTCAACGTAGCTCAGGCGCGGCTCCTCCTCAGGGTGCAGCAGGTTCCAGCGCTCGACGTCCTGGCCTTCACGGCGCAGCTCGGTGAGGCTGGTAACACTCCAGATTTCACTGCTAACACCAAAGTCGTCCTTCAGCAATCTGGCGGCCGCGATGACTTCCAGAAGGATCGACCCGCAGCCCATCAATTGCACGTGTTTGCCGGAGTTGACCGACGCACTGGCCTGCAATGGGTACATCCCTTTGATAATGCCGGCTTCGGCGCCCTCGGGCAGATCAGGGTGCGGGTAGTTCTCGTTGAGCAAAGTGATGTAGTAATAGATGTCCTCATTTTCGGCAAACATGCGGCGCATGCCATCTTGAATGATCACCGCCAGTTCAAAGGCAAACGTCGGGTCGTAAGACACACAGCACGGTATCGTCGACGACATCACGTGGCTGTGCCCGTCATCATGCTGCAGGCCTTCGCCCATCAGCGTGGTCCGGCCTGAGGTGGCCCCCAGCAGAAAGCCCCTGGCCCGGGCATCACCCGCCGCCCAGGCCAGATCGCCCACACGCTGGAAACCGAACATCGAATAGAAGATATAGAACGGCACGGTCATCACGCCATGGTTGGCGTAGGACGTACTGGCGGCAATCCACGAGGAAATGGCGCCGGACTCATTCAGCCCTTCCTGCATGATCTGCCCGTCGGTGCTTTCCTTGTAGTAGCTCAGTTGCCCTGCATCCTGTGGCGTGTACAGCTGACCGACATGGGAATGGATGCCGATCTGGCGGAACAGGTTCTCCATACCAAAGGTTCGCGACTCGTCCGGCACAATCGGCACGATCAACTTGCCAATGTTCGGGTCCTTGAGCAGCGTCGAGAGGATGCGCACAAAGGCCATGGTCGTCGATATACCGCGATCACCGGTGCTTTTCAGCTGGGTATCCAGCACCGAAAGCGGTGGAACCTGCAAGGTGGCCGCGTCACTGAAACGCGCCGGAATGTACCCGCCCAGCTGAGCACGGCGGGCCTTGAGGTACAGTGCTTCGGTGCTGCCCTCGGCGGGTTTCAGATAAGGCATGTCGCCCAGTTGATCATCGGTGATGTCCAGAGAGAAACGGTCGCGGAAGGCCTTGATCGCCTCTGCCCCGAGCTTCTTCAACTGGTGGTTGATGTTCTGCCCCTCGCCCGCCTCGCCCATGCCGAAACCTTTGACCGTCTTGGCCAGAATCACGGTCGGCCCGCCCTTGTGACGCATTGCGGCAGCGTAGGCGTTGTAGACTTTTTCCGGATCGTGCCCGCCCCGCGAGAGCTTCCAGATATCGTCGTCGCTCATGTCGCTGACCAGCTCCAGCAACTCAGGGTACTTGCCGAAGAAATGCTCACGCACGTAAGCGCCGTTCTGGGATTTGTAGTTCTGGTACTCGCCGTCCACGCATTCCATCATGCGCTGACGCAGCAGCCCGCTCTTGTCCTTCTCCAGCAGCGCATCCCAGCCACTGCCCCAGATGACCTTGATTACGTTCCAGCCAGCGGCGCGATACAGGCTTTCGAATTCCTGAATGACCTTGCTGTTACCACGCACCGGGCCGTCGAGACGCTGCAGGTTGCAGTTGACCACGAAGATGATGTTGTCGAGCTTTTCGCGCCCGGCCAGCGCAATGGCCGCCTGAGACTCGGGCTGGTCCATTTCGCCATCGCCGAGAAAAGCCCAGACCTTGCGCCCCTGATGCTCCTTGAGCCCGCGATTTTCCAGGTAACGCATGAAACGCGCCTGATACGCCGCCGTGATTGGCCCAAGCCCCATTGAAGCAGTAGGGAACTGCCAGAAGTCCGGCATCAGGCGCGGGTGCGGATAGGACGAAATGCCATCGCGATCCGTTTCGCGACGGAAGTTGTCCAGTTGCTCTTCGCTCAGGCGACCTTCCAGGTACGCCCTGCCGTAAATGCCCGGCGAAGAATGGCCCTGGATGTAGACCAGATCGCCAGCGAACTGCTCGGTACGGCCACGGAAGAAGTGATCGAACCCCACGTCATAGAGCACGGCGGCAGACGCATAGGAGGCAATATGGCCGCCCACACCGGAATGCTTGCCGGCACGCAGTACCATCGCCAGGGCGTTCCAGCGGATGAACGCGTTGATACGCTTTTCAACCTGGAGGTCACCCGGATAAGGCTGCTGACGGTCGCTGGGAATGGTGTTGACGTAGGGCGTCGTGACCCGACCATAGAAATCGCCGTGTTGAGCGACATCGAAGTCCAGCAACTGATCGATCAGGTAGTGCGCGCGCGGGCGCCCTTCACTGTTGAGTACCGACTCAATCGATTCGAGCCATTCGCGGGTTTCTTGCGGATCCTCGTCAAGAAACCGGGGTTGCTGTGCCATCGTCGCCTCCTACTGTGATGCGGCAGTGGACGCCGGACAGGCGTCTGCCTTGAAAAATCTGATTGCAATTGCAACCACATGCCGGAATTTATCCCGTGCTCGGTTACTATTGCAACCCTCAAGAATTTCAGACAAAGGTGATTCATGTCGTCAGCCGAACCGGATATGTGGTTCAGATTCGTCAGGGCGCACCGCTGTCTTATTCGCGAAATCGAACGACGTCTGGCGGCGGCCGAACTGCCCCCATACGCTTGGTATGACGCGCTCTGGGGTGTGGAAAGCGGGCCTCAGGGCATGCGCCGCATGCATGAGCTGGCCGATGTCATGGCCATCGAACGCTACAACCTGACCCGCCTCATCGACCGCCTTGAAAGCGAAGGGCTGGTGGAACGCCACAGATCCGACAGCGACGGCCGGGGCGCGGTGGCAGCGATCACCGACAAGGGCCGGACACTGCGCAAACAGATGTGGCAGATCTACGAAACGGCGGTCGACGAGCTGTTTCTGGCGCAATTCGACGCCCCGCAGCGCCGCGTGTTTGCTGATGCGCTGGAGCGTGCCGCACTGGCAGCCCGACAAAGTGGCAGTAAAAGCTGACATCAGACCAGCCGATAGCGTTGCAGGGCGAGTTTCAGCGGCTCGTAGCTCAGTTGCCCGCCCTCCGCAAGCGCGGTCAGGGCCTGAACGACAATCCACTCGGGGCTGATTGCAGGCTTACCTTGCGGCGCAGCGGAATCGGCTCCCAAGGCAACAAACCGTCCGGGGACATGTTCACGCAGTTGCTCGGCCACGGCCTGCGGATAACCGGTGACCGCCACCACGGCGTCGTGCCCTTCGCCGAGGCAATCACGCAAGTGCCAGGACCGAGGGGTCTTCAAGGGATGGAAACGATTCCAGCGTCGGCCCGAGCCGGCATCGCGCGCCAGTCGGGTATAGCTGGGGCAGCTCCAGACTTCGCAATCGACATTCCAGTGCTCCTTGAGCAGGCTGGCCGCCTGACGTACTGACCGCAGGGCCAGGCCCGCACCCAACAGGCGCACGCGACGGCCGTCGTTGCCGGAAACGACATCGCCAACCCGATACATACCTTGCACAGCCGCCGCAGCCTGCGTCTCGCTCAACGCGCTGACCTGATCATTGGATTCGTCATGCAACGCCATGTAATAAAAACCGGCCCGGCCTTCAACATACAGACTGTGCAAAGCGTGCAGCGTGATCGCCCGCGCCTCCGCAGCATCCGCAGGGTCGTAAGGCTGACACTTGCTGTTTGAAAGGAGCCACAACGGCAGCCACGGATGAGCGCCCTTGGGCCAGCGAGATGGCAACGTCTCGATGTCGTTGCAGAAAATTCCACGTTGGGATGACTCCGATGCCAGCGCGCTCAGTTCGGCCGAGGTTTCGCTGCTGATCATGTAGATCAGAGGCAATTCGACCTTGCCGGCCTGTGCAGCAAATCGCAAAGGCCAGGCGCTGGCGAGCACGCCCTCCTGTTCGCAGGCCATGTGCTTGCTGGCTCGCACCACGGATATACGCCGCGAGGTAGACGGGTCTCGGGTCAGACGCTCGACGATGTCGGCCATCGCAAACAGGGGTGAACAGCACCCGCGCAGCGCAAGCCCCGCAGCCGCTTGAATCTTTTCCATGCAAGCCAGCGCTGCAACCCGGGTTTGCGGCGCCAACTGGTGGCCATTTGCGCTGTTCATCACTACTCCTTGCTGTCGGACAAGCGTCCTTGCACCTTAATGGAACGAAGAATATGATTGCAATCGCAACAAAATCCCATCCGGTGTGCGTGATCGCAGTGCAGGGCCCAACGCCCAAACACGCGTGCGCTCGTATGCAAATGCTTCGACGAGCGCACTTTTTTACAGCCTTGACCGGTGTTCAAAATCAAAAGACACAGGTAGTCCATGTTTTCATGTACTACTTAAATTACACATGCGGATAATGAGTACAGCCAGGCCGAGAACAAAACAATAAACAAGGTATTACATGGAGGTTCGTACCGTGAAAGCCCAACTTGACTGCCCACCGTTGAAGATAAACGGGGCCCCTGCCCCTCTCCGTCAACTGATCGAAGACTTTGAAAACGATCTGCACCACATTGGCGATTTCACTTATGCCTACTTTTCCACGCCCAAGACGCGTAATGTCAAACCCGTCATTTCGTCCAATTACCCCGACTCCTGGCTGAAATCTTATGTAGCCTCAAACTATCACCTCATTGACCCCATCATCAAACATGCCTGGCATAGCATTACGCCATTCTTCTGGAGAGAGGCCCGCAATGCTGTTCAGGGCGTCGAAACCGACGATTTCCTGAAGCGGTCAGCCAAATATCAGCTCTCCTCGGGGGCCACTTTCACCCTGCACGATGCCAGTGGGCTTTTTGCCGCACTGAGTCTTTGCAATGCCCGGCAGCAGAACGATTTCGATCAGCGAATCCGCGAAAAAGCCGCCGATATCCAGATGAGCCTCATCCGCTTCCATGACCGGTTGATCAAGACCCGAGCGCCCCATGAACTCTTTCCGCAGCCCGCCCAGTGCAAGTTGTCCACCCGCGAGACAGGTGTGTTGAAATGGATGGCGATGGGCAAGTCGTACAGCGAAATCGCTGAAATATTTTCCATCTCGGAACGCACTGTGAAGTTTCACATGTCCAATGTCTCCAGCAAGCTCGAAGTGCGCACTGCCAAGCAGGCGGTCTACAAAGCCATCAACATGGGCATGGTCTGATTCAGGCAGCGCTATGCATGCAGGCTTGCGGTGCGGAGCCTGATACGCCAAGCGCTATCGGCCAACGCAGCAGGTCATCCGTGACAGGCTGTCTGAAGGCAATATTCTCGAGCAGCCGCTGATGGTTGTCGGCCGTCACCGGCATCTCGAGCAACAGCACTGTCTCGCCTGGCGATGCTTCACCGGTCGACAGCACATGGTGCTCCCATCCAGACTTGCGCACGATCCGCGCCATTGCCTTGCTGACCACCGTGATGATCGATTGCAAATCGGACAACGCAGCATGGTTGTGCATGGAGAACAGCAGCATTTCGGTCAGTGGTGCGTGCAGAATACCCAACGAGCGTGCCCGAGCCGTGTCGACAAAGAACCTGCTCGACTCCGCCATGGCGGCATTTTTGGGCGCAGCGCAGTCAAAAAAACTGCGGAATGGGCCTTCCAGCATGTAGGGATCACAGGTGTTGATCAGCCTTAGCCCGGCCAGCGGAACCCCCTTCCAGCTTCCGACAAGGTAAGTGGTAGTGGCATTGTCGTATTCATCAAATTCAAATGCGTGACTCACACGAACTTTCCATTCAAGACGATCTGAAAAAATCTTCTTGCGCATGGAATACAGTGTTTCCAGCAACGTAACGGGCATCGTCGTGTAACTGGCTAACTGAAACTCAAACCCGCTCGACATTATAAACTCCACTTCGCACAACCAGTGTCAAGCATCGCGTATTTCAAAGGGTAAATCTACTGTACCTAAGAACAGGTCAATACCTTGAAATATAACCTTCTGTTATTTGCACTTAGGTACAGTGTTATTTCAGCCAAAAATAAGGAAATCTGCTTCGGCGCTCTGGATATCCAGGACGGCTGCACCCCAAACAATAATGACTCCATAGGGATAATGGTATGAACAGTCTATATGCCGGTATCGACACCTTGAACGCGGTTCCAGTTCTGGACGATATTACCCAACACGAAATCTCTGCCCTGAAAACCCGTTTCAACCTGGCCGATGCACACACTCATCAGGATCAGAGCGACACTCAGCGCATGATCGTCGCCAGCCTGCCCGAGCTGTGGTATCAGGCGCAGAACCAGACCCAATACCAGAGTGAGCAGGCCTTCATTCATGCCTTTTTCACCTTCCATGGTCAGCACCATGCGCTGAAACGCCACGACGAAATCTATCTCGTCTACGCAGCGTCCATCGCCATGCACATTACCGCGACCTACCTGCGCAAACAGAACATGAGTGTCGGGCTGATCGAGCCTTGCTTCGACAACCTGCACGATCTCTTGAAACACATGGAAGTGCCTATGTCGGCACTCGATGAAAGCCTGTTCACCTCATCGACCGAGGTGTACGCAAACTTGCAGAAAGCGGCCATCGGGCTGGATGCGATCTTTCTGGTCGACCCCAATAACCCGACCGGTTCCAGCCTGTTTGCCGGCGGACCGGATACGTTCGTCGAAGTGGCCAGATACTGCCGCGATTACAACAAACTGCTGATACTCGATTTCTGTTTCGCCTCGTTCTTCAAGGCGGCCGGTCGGGAACGCGTGGACGCCTACGCGATTCTCGACGATATCGGCACGCAATACCTGGTCATGGAAGACACTGGCAAGACCTGGCCGCTACAAGACACCAAATGCGCCACCCTCATGGCCAGCCAGGACATCAACGCCGATATCTATAGCATCGTCACCAGCGTCCTTTTGAACGTCTCGCCATTCATCCTCAATGTGGTTACCCGCTACATCGAGGACAGCAACGACGATGACTTCAACTCCGTGCGCTCGGTGCTGGACGTCAACCGCCGCATGGCCCGGGCGAGTCTTGAAGGCAGGGTTTTGAAGTATGTGGAGCCGATGATCGACACCAGCGTGGCGTGGTTCGAGATTCTGCCCACTGGCATTAACGCCGATGAGTTGCAGGCTTATCTGTTGCAATGGGACGTGTACGTACTGCCGGGCAAATATTTCTACTGGAGCCAGCCCGAAAAAGGCCAGCGTTACATACGTCTGGCGCTGGCACGCAAGCCGGAAGAATTTGCGGCCGCCGTTCAGGTCATCGCAAGGGCCCTGGAGAACTTCCATGTCTGACTTCGACCTGCCAATGATCGACGCAACAGTGTTCATGGGCATGCACCACGCCGATCCCGGCGTGCGTGAAAAATCCCTGGGTTTGTTTTCCCGGTTCTATGAAAGCAGCGTGCAGATGAGTTTCGCCCAGATAGGCATTTGCGACGCCATTATCTGGAAGAAAAGCCGCGCCTTGCAGGACGTGTACTACCCGTTCATGGATGTACTGCACACTGACATGGCCATCCAGCGCCAGGGTTGTAGCGAACACATACTCCAGCGCGCCGCGACGGACACACTGCTCAAAGGCCTGCCCGTCGAAAAGAAACTGCTGGCGGCGCAGGTACTGGAGCAGGAAATCCCGTTTTATACCCATGATCCAGAGCTGCTGCGCCTGCACGTCCTGCAGCCTTTCCTGCAGCCGTTCGAAAGCCAAGTCAGACAGCCTGCGTTCCCGGAGATGTTGCAACGTCTCTATGACCAGTCGAGTGCCATGGTGATCCGCAACGAGGACTTTGAACATGTCTGGTAAAACCATTCTGGTGCCGCTGGTAACGCCCCTGAACGAACAGGCGCAGGTCTGCGAAACCAGTCTTGAACGTCTTTTGAGCAGCCTCGCAGCCCACGTCGACGGCTACATTCCATGCCTGACCTCCGGAGAAGGCTGGCGGCTGTCGCGCCAGCAATGGCTAAAGATGCTGGAGCTGACCCTACGCCATGCGGGCGACAAGCTGGTCATCGCCGGGATTGAGCGCAGTTCGACGCAGGAGGTACTGGACTTTGCCCTGATGGCTCAGGATGCCGGCGCGCAAGCGGTGATGTTCACCTCGCCGTTTACACCCGGTATCAGTCAGCAGGTGATCATCGATCATTACCAGACCATTCATGACGCGACCCGTCTGGATATCTTCATGTACAACGAGGCCGCCCTGTCAGGCAACGAGAAGACCTTCACCCCCCTCGAGGCCATCGCGCAGTTACCCAGGGTGATTGGCCTCAAGGACTCGCCATCCATGTCTCGCTCGCAGGATCAGGTGGATGCCATTCGGCAACAGGGCGTCGACTACTTTATCGGTTGGGAAATGCAGCTGGCTGGCGAACTGGAGTCAGACGGCAATGTGGTGTCCCTCGCCAACCTGGAACCGCGGCTCTGTCGGCAAGCGGCTGCCCGCCAACAGCCAGCGCTCAGTCAGGAAATCGCGACGCTCAATGAACGGTATCTGCTGAGTGCGTCCGACTGGTACGCCCAGGTCAAGCGCGAGCTTAAAGCCCGTGGCGTGATCGATAGCGACCGGGTTATGACCGAGGAGGCTGCTTAATGGAAAACATGCAAAAGCAACTGTTTCTGGCCAATCGTGCACTTATCGAAAAACTCGTACCTATCCCACAGGAGCTTCTGACATTCGAGCAGCGCTGGATCGACGACGCCATCGAACGCAGCATGACCGCGGATGTTCCTGGTGATCTTGCTGGTCTGCGCAGGATGCTGGCCGAACTGGTCGAGCTGGAGAGCAGCGAAGTGCCGCCCAGCGCGCAGTATGTCGGCAGCGACATGACGCTCGACGAGTTCCGGATTCTGGTTCAGGAGTTTGCGCTGGATGGTCTGACCGAAGCGCAGGTTTTCTATCATCTGATGCCCAGGCTCAGCCTGCCCGCGCAAATGCCCATGCTGCGCATGATGATCGACGAGTTTGGCTCGGGAAACCTCAAGCGCTCGCATACCACGCTGTATCAGGACCTGCTGCGCGAACTGGACATGCCGCTGGACCTGCAATTCTATGTGGAGGCCAACTCCAGTGCCGGTTTCACCTTTCCCAACATGTTCTGCTGGCTGGCCATGCGCGCGGATGATCCATCATGGTTTGCCGGGGTCATTACCTACTTCGAGACCGTGGTGCCGTTCTTTTTCGAGTGTTACACCAAGCTCTGCGAGCGATTGCAGATCCAGGCTCATACCTACTACTCCGAACACGTTCATATCGACGTTTTCCATGCCATCGAGGGGCAGCGCCTGCTCAAGGCCATGGACGTCAGCGGTGATCTGGACCCGGTGAAAGCCTGGCGAGGCATCTGCATGGGGCGCGAGATCACCAATCTGGCATTCGACCTGGCCGTAGAGAAAGCTCGTCGAGTCAAGCACTTCAACAAGGAGGCCAACCTTGAACGAGCCTGCTGAGTTTCGTCGTCCCGACACGTTCACCGTGCATATCGGCCAGGAGCAATACCTGGTACCGAGTAGTTGCCCGCATCGTGAGGGGTGGCTGGAGCATGGAGTGGTCAACGAGAAACGCCGATCCATTACCTGTCCCCTGCACTTCTCGGTGTTCAGCCTCGAAACCGGAGAGCAATTGAGCGGCCCGCCTTGTGGCAACCTGCAGGTTCGGCGACTGAGGTAGAAGCGCGTCCCACGGCAGGATTCGCTCCTGCCGTGGAGGCGTCATGTGAGGCGCAGGAACCTTTTCAATTCCGCACCTTGGGCAATCGCATCGTGTCGGCCCAATTCGATCAGTTCGCTGCAATAACCCGATTCGAACAACAGATAGCTCAGGACACTGGCGCCACTGCTTTTGGTCGCGCCCGGCCCGCGCAGGAACGTGCGCAATGCAGGCGGAAGTTCACGGCGGTGCCGGGCAGCGATTTCGTCCAGCGGGCGGCTTGGGGAAATCACCAGCACTTCCACCGGCTCCATACCCGGCTGCCTGATCTGATCGCAAGGCAGCAACGCGCTGGCCATGTTCAAGCGCTCCAGCAACTCGATATCGCTTTCCAGATTATCGATGAAGGTGCTGTTGAGCATGTGGCCGCTGATCTGCGCCAGACTTGGCTGTATACCGATTGGCGCACGCGGTGCCGGCCTTTCGGTTTTCAGCCCGCGCGGATTGCCACTCACGCCTACGACCAGAACACGATTGGCACCCAGGTGCAGTGCCGGACTGATCGGTGCCGACTGACGCACGGCGCCGTCACCAAAGTATTCCTGATCCAGCATTACGGGGGCGAACAGCAAGGGAATGGCTGAACTGGCAAGCAGGTGATCCACGGTCAGTTGAGTCGGGCGGCCGATACGTCGATGACGCAGCCAGGGCTCGATGGTGCCGCGGCCCTGATAGAACGTGACTGCCTGCCCTGATTCATAGCCAAAGGCTGTTACCGCCACGGCGCGCAGGTGATGGGCATCGATGGCGGCCTCGATCCCGGACAGGTCCAGCCGCTCATTGAGCAGTTCACGCAGAGGCGAGCTGTTGAGTAAGGCAACCGGGATATTTCGCCCGAAGCCCATCAGGCTGCGGCCAAAAAAACGGCTGGCCTGATGAATCACACCAGACCAGTCGCTGCGCAGCACCTGATGGCTGCGGAACGACTGCCAGAACTCGGTCAACTGGTGAATGGCAATGCGAAAGTGCAGCGCGCCGCTGGCCAGTTTCACCGCGTTGATTGCCCCGGCTGACGTACCGACAATGACCGGAAAGGGATTGGGAGAACCGGGCGGCAGCAAGTCGGCAATGCCTGCAAGTACGCCAACCTGATACGCAGCACGCGCACCGCCACCTGACAAAATAAGCCCGGTCACGGGCTCGACTTCGGTTACAGCCTGGGTCACTACTGCGGTATCTGGCATCTACAACTGGCCTCGATGGTCAACGACGCTTTTTTATCTACGTTTGTTATATAGCTTCGGTTCGCCAGCCGGTCGACTCTTGAAGCGCCGATGCGCCCAAAGATACTGTTCCGGGCATTCAGTGATAGCACTTTCTACCCATTGATTGATACGCAAGCAATCGGCTTCGTCGCTTTCACCCGGAAAATCCTGCAGCGGTGGGTGAATCACCAGCCTGTAACCGCTGCCGTCAGCCAGACGCTGCTGAGTGAACGGCACCACTTGAGCACGGCCCAGACGCGCAAATTTGCTGGTAGCGGTCACGGTCGCGGCCTGAATGCCGAACAGCGGCACAAAGATGCTCTGTTTAGCGCCATAGTCCTGATCCGGTGCATACCAGATGGCCCGGCCGGCACGCAGCAACTTGAGCATGCCGCGCACGTCATCGCGCTCGACAGCCAGCGAATCAAGGTTGTGCCGCTCGCGTCCGCGACGCTGGACGAAATCGAACAGTGGGCTCTTGTGTTCGCGGTACATGCCGTCGATGGTGTGTTGCTGGCCCAGCAGTGCCGCACCGATCTCCAGCGTGGTGAAGTGCAGCGCCATCAGAATCACGCCCTCGCCTTTCTCCTGAGCATTCTGCAGGTGCTCGAGCCCTTCGATATGGGCAAGTCTGGCCAGACGTTTTTTCGACCACCACCAGCTCATGGCCATCTCGAAGAAGGCGATCCCGGTGGAGGCGAAGTTTTCCTTGAGCAGACGCTTGCGCTCGGCGGCGGACAAATGAGGAAAACACAGCTCAAGATTGCGTGACGCGATATTTTTTCGATCAGTGGCCACTCGGTACATGACCGCACCCAATGCCCGACCGATGGCCAGCAGGGCGCGAAACGGCAACTGGACAACCAGCCATAAAAGCCCCAGCCCCAGCCACAACGGCCAGAAACGGGGGTGAAGGAAACTGGCTTTAAAGCGCGGGCGATCCATTTGGGCTTCCGTCAGAACAAAGGCCGCGCATTCTACAACGGTTCTACCTGCTTGCGGCTCGCGGGCGTTCTCGCTATAAGTCTCGGCACTTTTAGCGACAAGCTGTTGTGTATATCAACCATGAGCCAGATTGAATCGCAAAACCCGGAACCTGTATTTCAGCTCAAGGGCAGCATGCTCGCCATCACTGTGATGGAGCTGGCCCGGACCAACCTTGAAGCGCTCGACAGGCAACTGGCGGCGAAAGTGGCACAAGCCCCCAACTTCTTCAGCAATACGCCGTTGATCCTGGCTCTGGACAAACTCGCGCCGAACGAAGGCCCGGTGGATCTCCCCGGGCTGGTGCGTATCTGTCGCCAGCACGGTCTGCGCACCCTGGCGATCCGTGCCAACCGCATCGAAGACATCGCTGCAGCCATTGCCGTTGATCTTCCGGTGCTGCCGCCGTCCGGCGCACGTGAGCGCGTAATCGACCCGATTGAAGTCGAAGCGCCGAAAAAGATCCCGGAAAAACCACCCGAACCGCTCATCAAGCCGACCCGCGTGATAACCGCTCCGGTGCGCGGCGGTCAGCAGATTTATGCCCAGGGCGGCGATCTGGTTGTGGTTGCGCCGGTCAGTCCCGGTGCGGAACTTCTGGCCGATGGAAACATCCATGTGTACGGCCCAATGCGCGGCAGGGCACTGGCGGGAATAAAAGGCGACACGAAAGCACGAATCTTCTGTCAGCAGTTGAGTGCAGAGCTGATTTCGATTGCCGGGCAATACAAGGTTTCCGAGGACTTGCGCAGGGACCCTCTATGGGGCTCGCCGGTCCAGGTCAGCCTGTCAGGTGATGTGTTGAACATCATTCGTCTTTAACGGATACTGCCGCAATTTTCAAAGTATCTCTGATTCGTCGCGAAACCGTCGTGAAGGCGGCAGGAAGTTCTGACAAGCACTGCTTTTCAGCGGGTATATGAGTTGAAAGTAATAGCTTAACGCTACCTTTCCGGAATCAGACCCCAGAATTGACACAATGCTTCGACGGGCGCGGCGCCAGGAGATGCTCTTCAGGGACTTAATGTCCTTTTCCTCTAGGGGTGATACACCTTGGCCAAGATTCTCGTTGTTACATCCGGCAAGGGTGGTGTGGGCAAGACCACCACCAGCGCCGCTATCGGTACCGGTCTCGCATTGCGTGGTCACAAGACAGTCATCGTCGACTTCGACGTCGGCCTGCGTAACCTCGACCTGATCATGGGTTGCGAGCGTCGGGTCGTGTATGACTTCGTCAACGTGGTCAATGGCGAAGCCAACCTGCAACAGGCGCTGATCAAGGACAAGAAGATCGAAGGCCTGTACGTGCTGGCTGCCAGCCAGACCCGTGACAAGGAAGCACTGACCAAGGAGGGCGTTGAAAAAGTCCTCATGGAGCTGAAGGAATCGTTCGAATACATCGTCTGCGATTCGCCGGCAGGTATCGAGACCGGTGCTCACCTGGCCATGTATTTCGCCGATGAAGCGATCGTCGTGACCAACCCCGAAGTATCCTCTGTACGTGACTCCGACCGTATGCTGGGCCTGCTGGCCAGCAAATCACGTCGTGCCGAACGCGGCGAAGACCCGATCAAGGAACACCTGCTGCTGACTCGCTACAACCCTGAGCGTGTCAGCAAGGGCGAAATGCTTGGTGTGGAAGACGTCAAGGAAATCCTTGCTGTTACCCTGCTCGGCGTGATCCCCGAATCCCAGGCTGTCCTGAAAGCCTCCAACCAGGGCGTGCCGGTCATCCTCGATGACCAGAGCGATGCTGGCCAGGCCTACAGCGATGCCGTTGACCGCCTGCTGGGCAAAGACCGGGAACATCGCTTCCTGGATGTGCAGAAGAAAGGATTCTTTGAACGTCTGTTCGGGGGTAATTAATGAATATTTTTGACTTCTTTCGTGACCGCAAAAAAGAAAGCACGGCCTCGGTAGCGAAAGAGCGTCTGCAGATCATCGTTGCGCACGAACGCGGCCAGCGCAGTACCCCGGACTACCTTCCTGCACTGCAGAAAGAGCTGGTGGAAGTGATCCGTAAATACGTCAATATCGAGTCCGATCAAGTTCAGGTTGCTTTGGAAAGCCAAGGCAGCTGCTCGATTCTGGAACTCAATATCACCCTGCCAGATCGCTGATCAGGCAGTCGCTTGCGGCGGTATCGGCGCACTTCTCAGGAAGCTGCGCCCTTACCGCCGTTGGCGTTTCTAGCGTTTCGAGGCCGTTGCATGCCGTTGTCGAACATCCGCATCATTTATCAGGACGCAGCCGTTCTGGTAATCGATAAGCCTACCCTGCTGCTTTCCGTCCCCGGCCGCGCCGATGACAACAAGGATTGCCTGATTACCCGCCTGCAGGAAAACGGCTTCCCCGAAGCCCGCATCGTCCATCGTCTGGACTGGGAAACGTCGGGCATCATCCTGCTGGCCCGCGATCCCGACACGCACCGCGAGCTGTCGCGGCAGTTTCATGATCGCGAAACCGAAAAAGCCTACACCGCACTGTGCTGGGGCCAGCCGTCGCTGGACAGCGGCAGTATCGACCTGCCGCTACGCTACGACCCGCCTACCAAGCCCCGGCATGTGGTGGATCACCAGGGTGGCAAACACGCGCTGACATTCTGGAAAGTCGTCGAACGTCACGACACCTACTGTCGGGTCGAACTTACCCCTATTACCGGCCGCTCGCACCAACTGCGGGTGCACATGCTGTCGATCGGTCATCCGCTGTTGGGCGATGGTCTGTATGCCCACCCCGAAGCGCTGGCGGCGTACCCGCGCCTGTGCCTGCATGCCAGCATGTTGAGCTTTACCCATCCGGGCACCGGCGAGCGGTTGACCTTCGAGTGCCCCGCGCCTTTCTGATCTGAATGACACGCTGGCTATCGTGCAGATGCTCCGCGTCATACAGCTGCTCTGACTATCGTTCCCACGCTCCGCGTGGCAATGCCGTTCGTGACGCTCCGCGTCACACAGCGGTTCTGCGACTTCAGGTGGATTTAGGGTCGACTCAGGTCACCTTTTCGCCCCTCGGCGAGTTACTTTGATGGGGCCAAAGTAACCAAAGCCCCCCGCTCCTGTTTCCGGCCCGACTTCGTCGGGTTCCTTCGCCCTGTCACTGATCCGGGGGTCGCCGCAACGGGCCATCCATGGCCCGGTGCGGCTAGCCTGGCGTCCTGCCAGGCTACCCCCGGATCAGCGCCAGGACTCAGCCGTCACTAACGTCGCACTCTGCGTCGTCAGTGCCACCGCGGTTGAAAAGCGCTTTTACTCTCGGCGCTGTGCGTCAGCTTAGACTATCGTGCCTGCGCTCCGCGTAGGCATGCAGTTCGTTACGCTTCGCGTCACACAGCGGTTCTGCGACTTCAGGTGGATTGGCGTTCGGCTCAAGTTACCTTTTTGCCTCTCGGCGACTCACTTTGAGGGACCAAAGCGAGCAAGGCCCTTGGCTCCGGTTTCCGGCTCAACTTCGTCAGGCCCTTCGCGGTCGAAAAGCGTTTCTGTGGCAGCGGCAACGACTGAGCCAATGGGGTAAACTCGCGCCATTGCTGTCTGGAGCTATTTATGCGCGCAGAGTTGAACAACGGCCTCATCGATTTTCTGAAGGCTTCTCCCACCCCGTTCCACGCCACCGCCACCCTCGTGCAACACTTCGAAGCTGCGGGTTTTCAGCGGCTGGATGAACGTGATACCTGGGCAATAGAAACTGGAGGTCGTTACTTCGTCACCCGTAATGACTCCTCTATCGTCGCCTTCCGCATGGGCCGTCAGTCGCCACTCACCGGCGGGATTCGCATGGTTGGCGCACACACGGACAGCCCGTGCCTGCGGGTCAAACCGCAACCGGAACTGCAACGCCAGGGCTTCTGGCAACTGGGCGTCGAAGTCTACGGCGGCGCGCTGCTGGCACCGTGGTTTGACCGTGATCTGTCGCTGGCAGGTCGCGTCACCTTCCGCCGCGATGGCAAGGTTGAAAGTCAGTTAATCGACTTCAAGCTGCCGATTGCCGTGATTCCCAATCTGGCCATACACTTGAACCGCACTGCCAATGAAGGTTGGGCGATCAATGCGCAAAACGAACTGCCGCCAATCCTCGCACAAGTGGCTGGCGACGAACGCGCGGACTTCCGTGCACTTCTGACTGATCAACTGGCCCGCGAACACGGGCTGAATGCAGACGTGGTGCTCGATTACGAGCTGAGCTTCTATGACACACAGAGTGCCGCCGTTGTCGGCCTCAATGGGGACTTCCTGGCAGGCGCACGCCTGGACAACCTGCTGTCGTGTTATGCCGGGATGCAAGCGCTGCTGAACAGCGAAAGTGACGAAACCGCTCTGCTGGTATGCACCGATCATGAAGAAGTCGGTTCGTCGTCGACCTGTGGCGCAGACGGCGCAATGCTTGAGCAGATCGTCCAGCGCCTGCTGCCGAGCAGCGAAGACTACGTACGAACCATTCAGAAATCGCTGCTGATATCGGCCGACAACGCTCACGGCATACACCCCAACTACGCCGAAAAACATGACGCCAATCATGGTCCCAAGCTCAACGCCGGGCCGGTGATCAAGGTCAACAGTAACCAGCGCTACGCCACAAACAGTGAAACAGCCGGTTTCTTCCGCCATCTGTGCATGGCTGAAGAAGTACCGGTGCAGAGTTTCGTGGTGCGCAGCGACATGGCCTGCGGCTCGACTATCGGGCCAATCACCGCCAGCCATTTGGGGATTCGCACGGTAGACATCGGCCTGCCGACGTTCGCCATGCATTCGATTCGCGAGCTGGCTGGCAGTCATGATCTGGCGCATCTGGTCAAAGTATTGAGCGCGTTCTATGCCAGCCACGAGCTGCCATAACGCCTGCAATGATTGATTCTCGTGGGGGCGGCGTGCTGCTCCCGCGTAACAGTTCTGACGCCCGGTCGAATACCCTGATTGAAAAAATAAAGTTTCGCGGCTTACACATAAAAAACAACGCAGGTTTTATCGGTTTTACCCCTGGCACCTTTGTGCCGTACACCGTTGATTCGTTTATAAAGGGACATCATGTCCCGAACCGCATCGACGTACCCTGTCGATGATTCAGTACGAATAACCCGGTTACGTGACTCAGGTATCGTCCTCGTCGGTTTTATTGACGATATCGTCATCGTCGTTCACGTAATACGGAATGTCGGCTTCGACACCGTTCTCTCCCGTCCTGGCCACCAATTGTCTGTACCGCTTACCGTCCCAGAGCCTGAAAACAAGCGTGGAGTCTTCTCCTGCCGATAACGTGGAACCTTCACTGCCAATAAGTTTGCTGCGAGCGCCTGCTGTCAACACACTGTTCTTTCCAGCGGTCAGTCTGCTTTGGTCTCCCGCCATCAACGTGCAGTCATGTCCGCCGGTCAACTTGCTTCTGTCTCCAGCGGTGAGGTAACTGTTGTTACCGGCCAGTAGTTTACTGCGGTCTCCCGCCGTCTGATTACTGTCTGCACCGGCGATAAGTCTGCTGCGGTCACCTGCCAGCTGTACGCTGCCTGCACCGGCTATCAGCGTGCTGCGAAAACCTGCGGTCTGCGAACTGCCCTTGCCGGCGATAAGCATGCTTTTGTGTCCGGCCACCTGAATACTTTCATGGCCCGCAATCAACGAGCTGCCATAACTTGCAATCTGGTTACTGCCGTAGCCCGCAGTCAATGTGCTGCGAATGCCCGATGTGAGACTGCTGCCATAACCGGCAATCAACACACTGCGAAGTCCGGCGATCAACGTACTGCCATAGCCTGCCGTCAGAAAACTTCGGATTCCGCTGGTCAGGGAACTGCCATAACCGGCGATCAATGAGCTGTCCTGCCCGGCTGTTGCCGTACTGCCATACCCCGCCGTCAGTGAACTTCCATGCTCGGCAGTCTGGGTACTGCCATAACCTGCCGTGAGCGTACTTTTATAGCCTGCCGTCTGCGTACTGCCATAGCCCGCGATCAGCGAACTCTCATAGCCGGCGGTAGAGGTACTTCCGTAGCCGGTGGTGAGCAAGCTTTTTTCCTGCGCGGTTTGCGTACTGCCATAACCGGCTGTCAACGTGCTCTCGTAACCTGCCGTCTGCGTGCTGCCGTAACCCGCGATCAGCGAACTTGCATAACCTGCGGTGGAAGTGCTTCCGTAGCCTGTAACCAGGTCACTGCGTTCCTGCGCCGTTTGCGTACTGCCATAACCCGCAGTCAATGTGCTCTCGTAACCTGCCGTCTGCGTACTGCCGTAACCCGCAATCAGCGAACTTGCATAGCCCGCAGTGGAAGTACTTCCGTAACCAGTGGTCAGCGAGCTGCTGTCCTGTGCGGTTTGCGTACTGCCGTAACCGGCGGTCAACGTGCTCTCGTAGCCTGCCGTCTGCGTACTGCCATAGCCAGCAATCAGGGAGCTTGCGTAACCCGCAGTCGACGTGCTTCCGTAACCTGTGACCAGGTCACTGCGTTCCTGTGCCGTCTGGGTACTCCCATAACCGGCAGTCAATATGCTTTTGAAACTCGCCGTTTGGGTGCTTCCATATCCGGCGATAAGCGAACTGTTTGAGCCTGCCGTTGAAGTGCTGCCATAACCTGCGACCAGGTCACTGTACTCTCTGGCCGTCTGATTACTCCCATAACCGGCGGTCAGCATGCTTCTGTAACTCGCGGTCTGGGTGCTGCCATACCCTGCGATCAGCGAACTGCCCGAACCTGCTGTTCCAGTACTGCCATAGCCCGCGATCAGGTCGCTACCGTCCCTGGCAGTCTGAGTGCTTCCGTAGCCAGCGGTCAGAATACTTTTGTGGCCTGCTGTCTGCGTACTTCCATAGCCCGCAATGATGAAGCTCTCATGACCCGCGGTGCCCGTGCTTCCATAGCCTGCTGTCAGGTTACTGTCAGCGCCGGCCGTTTGCGTGCTGCCGTAACCGGCAATCAGAGAACTGTCAGAGCCTGCTGTGCCGGTGCTACCGTATCCAGCGGTCAGGTTGCTGCCCTCCTGCGCAGTCTGCGTACTGCCGTAGCCTGCCGTCAGTGCGCTGTCCCCTCCTGACGTTTGCGTACTGCCGTATCCGGCGGTCAGGTTGCTGCCCTCCTGCGCAGTCTGCGTACTGCCGTAGCCTGCCGTCAGTGCGCTGTCACTTCCTGATGTCTGGGTGCTGCCATATCCGGCGATCAATGAGCTATCCGCGCCTGCCGTGCCGGTGCTGCCGTACCCAGCCGTCAGGTTGCTGCCTTCCTGTGCAGTCTGGGTACTGCCATAACCAGCCCTGAGCGAGCTGTCACTCCCGGAAGTTTGCGTACTGCCATAACCTGCAGTCAGCGAGCTGTCGGAGCCTGCCGTGCCGGTGCTGCCGTACCCAGCGGTCAGATCACTATGGCTTCCCGCCGTTTCGGTGCTGCCGTAACCCGCGACAAGCTGGCTGTGGCTGTCACCAATCAACGTGCTGCCGTAGGTCGCTGTCTGCAGCGTCTGCGTGGTGACGGCGGGAAGATTACCCTCCGCGCCGACAGCGGCACTCACTGATGCCACGTCAAATACTTCATGACTGACAACAAGCTCGCCACTGGCCGGACGAACCTCGACAGCCGCAGGGGGACTTGTCGATGAGTAACTGGCCCGGTGCATCAAGAGGTAATGTGCAGCACTGCTTTTGTCACCGACATGAACGACTTGCGCCCGCTGGAATTTCACCATTCCGCTCTCGGACAACGCAATGAGGTCGGCAACGGCCACTTCACAGACAACCCATCGCGCATCGGCATGAACACTCAAAAAGGCGCTGGTTCCAACACCCCACAATAAACCTGCCAGTCAATTTTCATGTGCTTTTGTGGGTTGCCAGTGCCTGCACTCAACGGTCCCTGAGACAGGCCACACCAAACCACAGTGATCGGCCATGTTATTTGCACATGTCCGTAATACCAACGCTTTTTCGAGATTCATTACAGCGCCCTCATAGATCCTTTAAATGAAAGTAGCCGCACTCATCAATTCACACGTTAACGGCCAGCTACGATATCAACCTTCACATCCCACACACGAAACTGCGCCAGGTAATCCACTTACCGACCACGCGCAATGACGCTCTAAAAACGTATCACACCCAAATAATAAATATTAATCAATACGGATTTTTACTATTTATTTTCGACAACCGGAATAAAAAAACCTTAACTTTTTCACCTCAAAAACTTTTTAAATTACGCTCACCCCTTTGCAGCTTAAAGTTATTTTCTGATTAAATTTTTAAATAAGCCGGACGTCTGCGCGCATGTACTCGACCTGAGCGCCCCGCACAGCCAAGGTTTTCAATGAAGAGGAAGGTCACGTCTTACTGGCTGGCACCCGCAACTAACAACGCGCTGAATACACCGATATTAATTTACTGAAACTTGCCGCATGCCCGGAGTTTTTGAAGAGCCGCACTCAACTACAACTTGCCACGCACATTGGCGCGCACATGAATAGCATCATGACGCCAGTATTCAAGATCGCAATCAATCAGTCGATCACGCTGGTCATAGTTTATTCTTGCAATACGCAGGCCGGGGCTGCCCAGGGAAACCTTCAAGGCGGCTGCAGCGTCGGCATGCAGTGCCGTGGGGACCATATCGAAACGTACTTGTCCGTAATGCAGGTCATAACAGCGGGCATAAAGCTCGGTGAGTGACTCGTTCAGGTCGTGATCGAGGATGCCGGGGAATAATTCCGGCCTCAGGTAATGCTCGACATAGAGCACCAGCCGCTGATCGATACGCCGGGCGCGGCAGATCTGGATCACGCTCGACAGCGCAGGCAGTTCGAGCATTTCGCAGATCATCGCCGAAGCCGGTTGCAGACGTGCCGACAGCAGCTGAGTGTGAGCCACTCTTCCCTGCGCGCAGACCATTGCGTGAAAATGGCTGCGCCGAATCAAGTCATACGCCAGTCGTGGCGGGGAAATGAACCAGCCGCGACGCTCTTCACGGTAAATAATCCCTTGCGCCTCCAGTTGCACGAGGGCCTCACGCAACGTGATACGGGTGGTAGCAAACACCTCGCTAAGCTTGCGTTCCGCAGGCAGCTTGCTGCCATGCGGCAACAAGCCATGTTCGATCTGCTCCTGCAGAGCACTGCAAATCGTTGTTACCGCCCGTGGCACATCTTCGCGCATTCCGGTATCCGTCTGGACTAGACCAGCTCTATTGCGGGGCACACATCAGTGCAACCGACGCCATTAACTCCATTGCTTCAAGCCTAGGCCGGGCACATGACCATTCTGTGACATGACAAAACACGATACATGCCAACTGCTCCGAAAAAAGGCCTTTAGCCGTTGAAAAGCAAGCACGATCCCATGGTCTACGCTTAGCGCCAGGCACTGCCGAACCACGTTAAAAACAGCTTCTGGCACTGAACACGACACGAAAATGTCATGCAAAAAGCCTAACTTGGCTCAGGTATTGCTGATCTAGACCAAACAATCCGAAACGAACACTTCTTGCAAGAAGTGCACTAGGAGCTCCGAATGAAACATCTTTTGTTGGCATCACTCCTCGGTTCAGCCATGGCAATGAGTTCGCTGGTCATGGCTGCGGACACAGACCTTAAAACGCTGGAGGCTGCGGCCAAGGCTGAAGGTGCGGTCAATAGTCTCGGCATGCCGGATGACTGGGCTAACTGGGGTGGCATCTGGAAAGACCTGGAAACCAAATACGGCCTCAAGCACATGGACACCGACATGAGTTCGGCCCAGGAGATCGCCAAATTCGATGCGGAGAAAGACAACGCCAGCGGTGACATCGGCGACGTGGGTGCCGCGTTCGGCCCTATAGCCGTCGCCAAAGGCGTGACCCAGCCTTACAAGCCAACCACTTGGGAGCAGATTCCGGACTGGGCCAAGGACAAGGACGGCCATTGGGCGCTGGCCTATACCGGCACCATCGCCTTTATCGTCAACAAGAACCTGTTGCACGGCTCTGAAATACCGAAAAGCTGGGCCGACCTGAAAACCGGTAAATACAAGGTTTCCATTGGTGATGTAAGCACTGCTGCGCAAGCAACCAATGGTGTACTGGCCGCAGCCATTGCCATGAAAGGCGACGAAAGCAACATCGAGCCAGGCCTGGCACTGTTCACCGACCTGGCCAAGCAGAAACGCCTGTCACTGGCCAACCCGACCATTCAAACCATCGAAAAAGGCGAAATCGAAGTCGGCGTGGTCTGGGACTTCAACGGTCTCAACTACAAAGCCAAGATGGCCAAACCGGATGACTACGTGGTGCTGATCCCGTCGGACGGCTCGGTGGTTTCCGGCTACACCACCATCATCAACAAATACGCCAAGCACCCGAACGCCGCCAAACTGGCGCGTGAATACACCTTCAGCGATGCCGGTCAGATCAACCTGGCCAAAGGCAATGCGCGTCCGATTCGCGTTGAACACATCAAGCTGCCAGACGACGTGAAAGCCCAGTTGCTGCCGCATGAGCAATACCTCAATGCCAAGCCGATCAAGGACGCGGATGCCTGGAAAAAAACCTCCAAAGCGCTGCCTCAGAAGTGGAACGAGCAGGTCATCATTGAGATGAACTGATTCTCTCCTGCGGCTCAGGGATGAAGTCGTGTACATCGGGCGAGCCAGACTCGCCCGTTCTTTTAAAGCGAGTCGCCCATGAAACACAACGTCATCCTGATCGTGCTCGATGGCCTCAACTACGACGTGGCGCGCCACGCAATGGGCCATCTTCAAGCCTGGCATGATGCTGGCCGTGCCGCGCTCTACAAGCTGGAATGCGAGCTACCCGCCCTCTCCCGCCCCCTGTACGAATGCATATTGACCGGGGTCGCGCCTATCGACAGCGGCATCGTGCATAACAACGTTTCACGCCTGTCTAACCAGCGCAGCGTCTTTCACTACGCTCGTGACGCCGGCCTGACCACCGCAGCGGCGGCCTATCACTGGTTCAGCGAGCTGTATAACCGCACGCCGTTCGACACGGCACGCGATCGTCATACCGAGGCAACGGAACTACCCATTCAGCACGGGCTGTTCTACTGGGCCGATCACTACCCGGACTCGCACCTGTTCGCCGACGCTGAAAGCCTGCGCCTGAAACATGCACCGAACTTTCTGCTGATTCACCCCATGAACATCGACGACGCCGGGCACAAGCACGGCCTCGACACTGCGCAATATCGCAACACCGCCCGCAATGCCGACATCATTCTGGCTGACTACCTGCAACGCTGGCTGGACGCGGGTTATCAAGTGCTGGTGACCGCCGACCACGGCATGAACAACGACCGCTCGCACAATGGCCTGCTGCCGGAGGAACGCGAAGTGCCGCTGTTCGTGCTGGGTGATGCGTTCAGCCTGAATGATGCAGCGCCACGCCAGACCGACCTGTGCGGCACCATCTGCGAATTGCTCGGCATACATCACGACAAACCGGTCTGCCGGGAGATGCTCAATTGACCCGATTTTCCCGAGGCAAGTGGCTGGGGCTGTTGTGCCTGGTGCCCTTTGCCGTGTTCTTCATTGTGTTTCAGATTGCGCCGCTGCTCTGGGTGGCGATTCACAGCCTGCAAAGCGACGCCGGTTGGGGCTGGGAAAACTTCACCAAAGCGTTCAGCTCGAAGTTCTATCGGCAGGCGATCCAGTACAGCCTGGAGATCAGCTTCTGGTCGAGCCTGTTCGGCATCATCATCTCTGTGCTGGGTGCCTATTCGCTGCGCAAGGTAGACTCGCGGCTGCGCGATTTCGTCAATTCGTTCGCCAACATGACCAGCAACTTTGCCGGCGTTCCATTGGCGTTCGCATTCATCATTCTGCTGGGTTTCAACGGCGCATTGACCCTGATCCTCAAGCAAACCGGGATCATTGATGACTTCAACCTGTACTCCAAGACCGGGTTGATCATCCTCTACACCTACTTCCAGATCCCGCTTGGCGTGCTGCTGCTCTACCCGGCATTTGACGCGGTGAGCGAGGACTGGAACGAGTCGGCGGCGCTATTGGGTGCCAGCAGTTATCAATTCTGGCGCTATATCGGCCTGCCGGTCCTGACCCCTGCGCTGCTCGGTACGTTCGTGATTCTGCTGGCCAACGCGCTGGGCGCGTATGCCACGGTGTACGCCCTGACCACCGGCAATTTCAACGTGCTGCCGATCCGCATTGCCGCGATGGTGGCAGGCGATATCACTCTGGACCCGAACATGGCCAGCGCTCTGGCGATGATTCTGGTCGGCCTCATGACTCTGGTCACAGTCGTCCATCAGTGGCTGTTGAAGAGGAGCTACCATGTCGCGCGCTGAACGACGGCCTGCGGGCATTTACCACAAAACCGTGGTTTACCTGCTGTTCCTGATCCTGTTATTACCGCTGGCCGGGACCTTTCTGTACTCGATTTCCACCAGTTGGTCGGCGACCATTCTGCCCAGTGGCCTGACCTTCAAGTGGTACGTGGCGCTGTGGAGCGATCCGCGTTTTCTGGCGGCGTTCGGCCAGTCACTACTGGTATGCGTCGGCGCGTTGATACTCTCGGTGGTGCTGATTCTGCCGCTGCTGTTTGTCGTCCATTACTACTTCCCGCGCCTCGACGGGCTGATGAACATCCTGATCCTGCTGCCGTTCGCCGTGCCTCCCGTGGTCTCGTCGGTCGGCCTGCTGCAACTCTATGGCTCCGGCCCCATGGCCATGGTCGGCACGCCGTGGATTCTGATCGGCTGCTATTTCACTGTTGCCCTGCCTTTCATGTACCGCGCCATCACCAATAACCTGCAGGCCATCAACCTCACGGACCTGATGGATGCCGCCCAGTTGCTCGGCGCCAGCACCTGGCAGGCGGCTTTCATGGTCGTGCTGCCTAACCTGCGCAAGGGCTTGATGATTGCCCTGCTGCTGTCGTTCTCGTTCCTGTTTGGCGAATTCGTGTTCGCCAACCTGCTGGTCGGCACCCGCTATGAAACCTTGCAGGTCTACCTGAACAACATGCGCAACAGCAGCGGTCACTTCAACAGCGCGCTGGTGATTTCCTATTTCCTCTTCGTGCTGGTGCTGACCTGGGCCGCCAATCGACTGAACAAGGACAAAGACTGAAATGAGTTTTGTCAGCATTGAAAACCTGCAGAAAAGCTATGCCAGCACGTCAGTGTTCAGCGACATCAACTGCAGTATCACGAAAGGCGAGTTTGTCACCTTGCTCGGCCCGTCCGGCTGTGGCAAGTCCACGTTATTGCGCTGCATTGCCGGGCTGACGCCAGTCAATAGCGGGCGCATCCTGCTTGATGGCACTGACCTGGTGCCGCTCACACCACAAAAACGCAACATCGGCATGGTGTTCCAGAGCTACGCGCTGTTTCCCAACATGACCGTCGAGCAAAACGTCGCGTTTGGCCTGCGAATTCAGAAAGTCAGTGCGGCCGACAGCGAAAAGCGCGTTGCCGATATTCTGCGTATGGTCGAGCTGCACGACTTTGCCACGCGTTATCCGCATCAGTTATCCGGCGGGCAATGCCAGCGCGTGGCTCTGGCGCGCTCGCTGGTCACTCGCCCACGCCTGCTGTTGCTTGATGAGCCGCTGTCGGCACTGGATGCGCGAATTCGCAAAAACCTGCGTGAGCAGATCCGCGCCATTCAGCGCGAGCTGGGCCTTACCACGATCTTCGTGACCCACGATCAGGAGGAGGCGCTCACCATGTCCGACCGCATCTTCCTGATGAACGAAGGCCGGATCGTGCAGAGTGGTGACGCAGAAACCCTTTACACCGCTCCGGTTGACGTGTTCGCTGCGGGCTTCATCGGCAACTACAACCTGCTGGAAGCCGAAGACGCCACGCGCCTGATGCAACGCCCGATCACCAGCCGTATTGCGATTCGCCCTGAATCGATCCAATTGAGCCTGACCGGCGAACTGGAAGGCGAAGTACGCAGTCACAGTCTGCTCGGCAACGTCATCCGCTACCGGATACAGGCCCGCGGCGTGGAACTGGTGGTCGACGTACTGAACCGCAGCGCCGACGACCTGCACCCGGATGGAAGGCGTGTAACACTGAACATCGAACCGTCGGCGCTCTGTGCTCTGAACTAACCGTGCTCTGAACTGATTTTGTTCTGCACGGATAACGCCACACGCTTGCCGATCAAGACGCCAAGCGTGAAGCTGACAGCTGATTCAACAGACTTTTAGGAGAAACGCACATGCCCCTGGCAATTTTCGACCTGGACGAGACCCTGATCGGCGGCGACTGTGCCACGCTCTGGAGCGAGCAGATGGGTCGCCTGGGCTGGGTCGACTCAACCTCGTTCATGCAGCGCAACGACGAACTGATGGCCGCCTACAGCGCAGGTGAGCTGGCAATGGAAGACTACATGGCGTTCAGCCTTGAACCCATGGCTGGCCGTACGCCTGAAGAAATCGATCATCTGGTCGGCCCGTGGGTTGAGGACGTCATCGAGCCGATCATCTACAGCGACGCCTGCAAATGTATTGCTCAGCATCGCGCCAAAGGCGACCGGATTCTGGTGATCTCGGCGTCAGGTGTGCACTTGGTAAAACCCATCGCAGAACGCCTCGGGATCGACGAAGTGCTGGGTATCGAACTGGACGTGCAACATGGCGTGTACAGCGGTGCCACGGTCGGCGTGCTGACCTATCGGGAAGGCAAGATCACGCGCCTGATGGAGTGGCTGGACGCCGAAGGGGAAAACCTTGAGGGGGCGAGCTTCTACTCGGATTCACGCAATGACCTGCCGCTGCTGCTCAAGGTTGACCACCCCAATGTGGTCAACCCCGATGCCGTGTTACTGGAACACGCGCAGAAAGCAGGCTGGCCGGTGCACGACTGGAGCTGAGTCCAGAGGCACCGACGGGTCAGACCAGGCTTTCGTCGATGACCAGCACGATCTTGCCGGACACCGTGTTGGTCGCCAGCTCTTCGAACGCAGCGTCGGCATCCTTGATCGCAAAGGATTTCGCCAGTTGCGGCTTGAGGCGGCCTTCAGTGAACAGCGGCCAGACGTGCTGGCCCAGGTCGCTGAGCAGGTCGGCCTTGAATGTGTCATCGCGACTGCGCAAGGTCGAACCCATCAACTGGATACGTTTGCCCAGCACGTGCGCCAGATCCACCTGCGCCTCGCGCCCGCTCATGATACCGATCAGCACCCAGCGACCGTCCAGAGCCAACAGTTTGACGTTGAGTTCGGCGTAGCTTGCGCCCACCGGGTCGAGAATGACGTTGAACGGTGCAAAATCGTTCAGGCCTTCAAGACTTTCGCTACGTACTACGCCCCCCTGTGCTCCCAGTTCGACGCAATAGGCCAGACGCTCGGTCGAACCGACACTGACCCAGACCGGGTTGCCGAACGCTTTGCAAAGCTGAATACCGGCTGAACCAACCCCACTTGCGCCTGCGTGCAACAACACCTTTTCACCCGGCTTGAGGCCTGCCAGCTGAAACAGATTGAGCCACGCGGTGGCATACACCTCAGGGATGGCGGCGGCCTCATGCAGCGACAGCCCTTCTGGAACTGGCAGTACATGTCGCCCGTCGACCACCACTTCTTCAGCCATCGCCCCGCCCGCCAACAGCGCGCAGACGCGGTCTCCGACCACCCAGGACGTGCCCGGACCCACTTCGGCGATCACACCCGAGCACTCCAGACCGAGCGTTTGAGTGACCCCGGGCGGCGGCGGATAATTGCCCTCGCGCTGTAACAGATCGGCTCGATTCAAACCTGCCGCAGCCACTTTGATACGTACCTGCCCCACATCAAGGGCCGGACTCGGCTCCTCGACCCATTCCACATGTCCTTCAACGCCTTGCAATGCCTTCACGGTGCCTCCATAGTGAGTCCAGACTGAGCCCGTGGCTGTTTTGCCCGGGCTTTTGCATTATGCGGCCGGGTCCGAAGGAACCGGCGACCTCAAAGACGGCCTAATATGCGTTATCAATTGTCCTCGCGTCGAATCAGCATGAAGCAATTATTCCCCAGCACTGCCCTCGCACTGTTTGTCGGCCTTAGCGTTTTGCCGATGTCAGCCAGTACCTTTGCCGCCAACAGCTGGGATAATCTTCAGCCGGACCGCGACGAAGTGATTGCCAGCCTCAACGTGGTTGAGCTGCTCAAACGACATCACTACAGCAAGCCGCCCCTGGACGACAAGCGTTCAGCGATTATTTACCAGAGCTACATCAAGCAACTGGACCCCTCGCGCAGCTATTTCATGGCCAGCGACATTGCCGAATTCGACAAATGGCAGTTCCAGTTCGACGACTTCCTCAAAAGTGGCGACCTGAATCCGGGTTTCACTATCTACAAGCGCTACCTGGACCGCATCAAGGCGCGTCTGGACTTCGCGCTGGCTGAGTTGAGCAAGGGCGTCGACAAGCTTGACTTCAATACCAAGGAAACCCTGCTGGTGGACCGCAAGGACGCCGCATGGCCCAAGGACACTGCCGAGCTCGACGAGCTATGGCGCAAGCGCATAAAAGATGAAGTCCTGCGCCTGAAGATCGCAGGCAAGGACCCGGCGAAGATCCAGGAAACCCTGACCAAGCGCTACAAGAATCAGCAGGCCCGTCTGAACCAGACTCGCGCCGAAGATATCTTCCAGGCCTACATCAACACCTTCGCCATGTCTTACGACCCGCACACCAACTACCTGTCGCCTGACAGCGCAGAAAACTTCGACATCAACATGAGCCTGTCGCTGGAAGGCATCGGCGCTGTGTTGCAGAGCGATAACGACAACGTGAAAATCGTGCGTCTGGTCCCGGCAGGCCCTGCGGCCAAAACCAAGCAGGTCGCGCCAGCCGACAAGATCGTGGCCGTTGCCCAGGGCGACAAGGAAATGGTCGATGTAATCGGCTGGCGTCTGGATGAAGTCGTCAAGCTGATCCGCGGTCCGAAAGGTTCCGTGGTCCGTCTGGAGATCATCCCGGCCAGCAATGCGCCGAATGACCAGACCAGCAAGATTGTCGCCATCACCCGTGAAGCGGTGAAACTTGAAGAGCAGGCGGCCAAGAAGTCGATCCTGCACCTCAAACAGGATGGCAAGGACTACAAACTCGGGGTCATCGACATCCCTGCGTTCTATCTGGACTTCAAGGCCTACCGTGCTGGCGATCCGGAATACAAGAGCACCACCCGTGACGTGAAGAAACTGCTTACCGAGCTGCAGGCCGAGAAGGTCGATGGCGTGGTACTGGATCTGCGTAACAATGGTGGCGGTTCGTTGCAGGAAGCGACCGAGCTGACCAGTCTGTTCATCGACAAGGGCCCGACCGTGCTGGTGCGTAATGCCGACGGCAAGGTCGATGTGCTGGAAGACGAAGCCAAAGGCGCGTTCTACAAAGGCCCTATGGCCTTGCTGGTCAACCGTCTGTCCGCTTCGGCGTCGGAGATTTTCGCTGGCGCGATGCAGGATTATCACCGCGCACTGGTGATCGGTGGCCAGACCTTCGGTAAAGGCACCGTGCAGACCATTCAGCCGCTCAATCATGGCGAACTGAAGCTGACACTGGCCAAGTTCTACCGGGTTTCCGGTCAGAGCACCCAGCATCAGGGTGTAGTGCCGGACATCACTTACCCGTCGCTGATCGATACCAAGGAAATCGGCGAGAGCGCGCTGCCCGAGGCCATGCCGTGGGACAGCATCAAACCGGCGATCAAGCCGGCAATTGACCCGTTCAAGCCGTTCCTGGCGCAGTTGCAGGCACGTCATGAAGCACGTTCGGCGAAAGACGCCGAGTTCGTGTTCATTGAAGACCGTCTGGCGCTGGCCAAGAAGCTGATGAACGAAAAAACGGTCAGCCTCAATGAAGCCGACCGTCGTGCAGAGCATGCGTCCATCGAAAGCAAGCAGCTCGCGCTGGAAAACACCCGCCGCAAGGCCAAGGGTGAAGAGCCGCTCAAAGAGTTGAAGAAGGAAGACGAAGACGCGCTGCCGGTGGAAGACGAGAAAACCAAACCCGAGGACGATGCCTACCTGGCAGAGACCGGGCGTATTCTGATCGACTATCTGGGGCTAAGCGCCGCTGTGGCAAAAAAATAAGACAGACTCATTGATGGCCATTTAGCTTCAACGTCATCAAACAGTCATGAAGCTGTCGTGAAATACGGGGCTGAACGCGCAAGCGCTCAGCCCTTTTTTATCCTCTTCGAGACGACCATGACCCTAACCGAGCAGTTGAGCACACTGAGTTCAATTCTGGCTCGTGGTGATTTGCACAGCTTGTTCCAGCCCATCGTGTCGCTATCGGAACGTCGCATTCTGGGTTATGAAGCCTTGACCCGCGGACCGTCCAACAGCGCGTTGCATTCGCCCCTGAACCTGTTTTCCATCGCTCGACAGGCAGGCCGCCTGAGTGAGCTGGAACTGAGTTGCCGTGACAGCGCCTGCCGGCGTTTCAGCCAGCAGAAGTTGCCGGGCAAGCTGTTTCTCAACGTCTCTCCCGAATCGCTGCTCGAAACGTCTCATCCACCGGGCCGCACCCTGGAAATGCTGCGCCGTTATCAAATCGCGCCCAAGGATGTAGTCATCGAACTGACCGAGCAGATGCCCACCGATGATTTCGACCTGCTGTACAACGCGCTGCACCACTACCGCGACATGGGCTTCTCCATCGCGCTGGATGACCTGGGTGCCGGTTATTCGAGCTTGCGACTCTGGTCGGAGCTGCGCCCGGACTACGTGAAAATCGATCGGCACTTCATCGACGGAATTCACCAGGATGCGGTGAAGCGCGAGTTCGTTGGCTCGATGCTGCAGATGGCCAAGGCTTCCAGAGCGACCGTGATTGCTGAAGGCATCGAATTGCCCGAAGAGCTGGCGGCGCTGAAGGACATGGGCGTGGATCTGGTTCAGGGCTATCTGCTTGCCCGTCCGCAAGAGCGCCCGCCACGCGAAACCCGCGCCATGCTGCCCAAGGCAGAGACCACCAGCGCGCCGTTGAACGAAGAAGCGGCAGACCTTTCTGCCCTGCTCAACCCGCAACCATCAGTCAGCCAGTCCACGCCCACAGCTGAGGTGCTGGAAGCGTTTCGCAGGCAGGCCAATCTCAATTCGCTGGCCGTGCTGGACGACGAGGCCAGGCCCTGCGGCATCGTCCATAGGCATTCATTGTCCGTGGCACTGCTCAAGCCCTTTGGTACCGAACTGTTTGCCCGCAAGCCAATCAGCCGCCTGATGAGTGATGACTTTCTGGCCGTGGAAGTCAGCCAGTCACTGCAACAGGTCAGCCGACTGTTGACCAGCCGAGCCCGGCAGCGCATCGAAGAGGATTTCATCATCACCTCCAACGGTACCTATCTGGGCCTGGGACGGGTAATCGATGTTCTGAAGCTGATTACCGAGATGAAAATCCAGCAGGCACGTTACGCTAACCCGCTGACCCTGCTGCCCGGCAATGTTCCGATACAGCAATGCCTGACGCGTCTGCTGCAACAGGGCCGCGAATCGGTGATCTGCTACGTGGACATTGACAGCTTCAAGCCTTTCAACGACATCTACGGTTACGCCCGTGGTGATGAAGTGCTGCTGTGTCTCGCGCAGTGCCTGAACGACCGTATCGACCCAAGCAGGGACTTTGTCGGACACATCGGCGGGGATGATTTTCTGATGGTGCTGGGCGTCGAGGATTGGGAGCGGCGCCTGAAAACCCTGCTGGATGATTTCCAGAATCAATGCCGACGTTTCTACCGCGCGGAGCATCTGGAAGCCGGTTGCTTCGTCGCCCTCAACCGGCAGGCGCAGCGTCAGGAGTTCCCGTTGTTATCACTGTCGATTGGCGTAGTACATCTGCACGAAGAAAGCTGCACGCTGGTCGATGCCAGCCAGCTGTCCGACCTGGCCTCACAAGCCAAACATTTCGCCAAGGACGTTGCTGGCGCGAGCATTCATGTGATCGATTCGACGCGGCTGGATTTATTGGTACAAGCGTGAGGGTAAATGAGCTGAACGTGCGACTTCGCGAGCAAGCTCGCTCCCTCAGGTTCGCTGTTGTGGGAGTGACCGGGCGGCGATCCGCATTACCCACGAAGGGGTCGATACAACCACTGAAGATTCGGGGGCCGAATCGCTACTGCACCTCCACTTCCGGGTAGCTGTATTCAAACACCCGAACCACTTCGGCGGCGTGCCATGAAGCGGCGGCGACGCCATCTGACGGGCCAGAGAAGCGTCCGAGACGCTCTGCGCATTCAAAAAAACCTGGGCGCGGCAAGCGGCTTGCGCCCTGGCTGATCACCAGCGAGCTGCGCAAAGGCTGTTCCGCGCGGGCGTCCATGGCGGCCAGATGCTCCAGAGCTGCGGTCAGAGTCTGCATGGCCGGACTGGGCAATTGCAAACGCTCGACCAACGCGCGATAGGTCAGCAGATGACGCTGGCGGCGCGCCTGATCGAGCTCATTGAGCAGGCCGTCCCAATGCTGACGGCTGATGCGCACGCTCACGACTCACCTCGCCAGCCCGGCACTCCAAGCTCCCATGCCAGGCTGCGCTTGATTGCAGCATCCGGCTGACGAGTACCATTCTCGATCAACTCCAGATAAGACGGACTGATGCCGACCGTACGGGCCAGGCTGGCCACTTCAAGACCTTTGGCCTCGCGCAGCGCCCGCAACTCATCGAACCCTGGAAGCTCACCGGCAGCGATGCCGGAAGTCGATGCAACCGGTTCCTGGCGCGCCTTGCCGACCAACCCGGCAGCCTTGAGCAGTGCCTGGTACTGAGCCCAGGGCAGCACTGCATATTCCGGCTCACCGTCACGGGATATCACTTGAAGATCCATAGAGTCACCTTGTAGTACACGACCGCACACTGATCAGGCTTGATTCATAGGCTGGCATCTTAACAGCGGAACGCTATGGCTTGTGTTCAATCGGTGAGACTTACACCTTACCCCGCTCTTTCTCCAACAGCGCCTGAGTCTTGGGCAACTGCTCGACCACGATGAGTTTCTCGGGCGGTTGCTGCTCGCGCCATGCACGAAAAGCATCCAGTTCGTCGCTCAAGTGCTTGGTGACCCAAGCCAGCACTGCGATGTCATCGAACATACCCAACCCTGGAATCCAGTCAGGAATAGCGTCCAGCGGGCTGAGGAAATACATCAGGCCCGCGACAATGGACAAAATGGCTTTAGGACTGATGCTTCGGTACTCACCACGCCAGTAAGCCAGACACAAGGCCTGGAGCAAACGCAGATCGTCCTTGAGCTTGCCCAGACGATTACCTTCACTGTTGCCCTTGCGTGCGACTGCAAACAACAACCCTGGCAGTCGCCCCGCTGCCAGCAGACGCCGGGCTCCGGGCAGATAACGAATAAAATTCCACGGCGCTTTCATACCCACTCCCGTTCAGCAAAATGTCTTTCGATAAAAGCAGATCCGACGAACCTGCCTGGCCGGTACCACAAGGTTATCCACAATAATTGTGGATAACCTTGTGAACAGTGGCTTTTTTCATGCCTGAACTCCCCGTTATCGGGGGACCACAGTCAAATCGGGCGTTTTTTACTCACAAAAAAGCTACAAAGGTGTGAAACCGCCCCCACGCTCAAGCGAGTGCCGTTACCTTGCCGGACTGTCGGACAATGCTACTGCGCGCTTCCATGATAGTGGGACTGCCCGAATGGCCAAGCGTTCGGGAAATAAGCCGGACACAAAAACGCCCTGTCGAGACAGGGCGTTTTCTGTAGCCAGGTAGTGCGTTACTTCTTGGCCGGAGCCGAAGCGGCAGGAGCTGCCTCTTCTTCTTCGTCAGCATCAGCACCAGCTGTCGGAGCAGCTGCCGGGTCTTTGATGCCAAGCAACTCAAGGTCAAAGACCAGTACCGAATTTGCCGGGATCGCAGGGCTCGGGCTCTGCGCGCCGTACGCCAGATCACTAGGGATGAAGAGTTTGATCTTCTCGCCTACGTGCATCAGTTGCAGACCTTCGACCCAACCCGGGATAACGCCGCCTACAGGCAGGTCAATCGGGCTGCCGCGTTCAACGGAACTGTCGAAGACCTTGCCGTCAATCAGTTTGCCTTCGTAGTGAACAGTCACAACATCGGTAGGCTTAGGCTGAGCGCCATCCGCTTTCTTGATGATTTGATACTGCAAGCCGGAAGCAGTGGTGACCACGCCATCCTTTTTGCCGTTCTCTTCGAGGAATTTCTTGCCAGCGGCCGATGCCTCTTCGCTCATCTTGGCCAGACGCTCCTCGGAGCGCTTCTGCAGGGCCGAGAAGGCTTCAACCAGCTCTTCGTCTTTGAGTTTCTGATCTTTCTTGCCGACTGCGTCTTCGATACCCAGGGCCACAGCCTTGGAATCCAGATCATCCATACCTTCCTGAGCCAGGCTTTTGCCCATGTTCAGACCGATGCCATAAGACGCTTTTTGTGCCGGAGTTTTCAGCTCTACGGTGCTGGCTTGCTTGTCACAACCTGCGAGTACCAGACCGACCAGGGCAATCGCCGCTGCCAACCGATGCTGTTTCATGCTAATTCCTTGTTCATGCGCCAAAAGGGCAAACGAGTAAAGCCGCGAGCTTATCAGGCCGCCGCGATCAATGGCTACCGGCATGAGAGGGAGAAAACGCCGATAAGTTCAGGTATCCAAAGGTTTTCCCGGCGCGGCACTGGATTGTTCAGTTGCAGTTCAGTTTGTGATTCGCATGGGAAACACGCGGGTTTGCAGCGAAGGGCTCATGACACGGGGCTGACCACCCCGGCATGAGGCCAGCGCTTACTGGTCTGCAGCACGCGCAGGTGCCCGGCTCGTGCCACTGCGCGAACAAAGTCCTGCACATTGATCGTACCTGCGGCGAGTTGCGCCTGGATGGACTCAGCCCCCGAGTACACGCGCGATACGCTTCGTAAAAGCCGAAGCTCCTCGTCGGACCGGCTGGGTGTGTACGCGAGCAGCGCACCATCGGCTGCCGAGAAATAAACTGCCGACATCTCGAAGCCGTAACGAATTGGCGAGCCTTTGGGTCGCTGTGCAGGCTTGTAACGATAACTGAACATGCGATGCAGATCGTCCGGGTCGAAGAAATCACTCACTACTTCACGCCCGCCCTCAGCTACGAGGTTGGCAGATGAAAAATACATGCCGTCAACACGATAGCCATCAGGTAATGCAGGCCGGTAGTAAGCATCGGGGTGAAACGCCGAACAGGGTGCGTAGACCGGAGCGCCATCTTCAAGGATCGGCTCGGCGATCAGGTAAGCGCGCGTTACCGGGTTGAACAGTAGGAAACCGATGATCTGCGAATGAATGCGAGTACCGATCCGGCCGTGCGCGTAACGTGCAGCTTCATCAGCACGGGTAAACGGCACGCTGAGGCTCAGAGGCCTGGGTGGCCATTGCACGGCGCAGCTTGCAGGCGATGTCACAGGAGGCGTGCGAGTGGCGGCATCGTCCGGATAAGGGCGCCAGTCTGTAGACACTTTCCCGACCCGCCCCCACAGACGACTGGGCACTATCACTTCCAGATCCCCGGCACCTGCCAGCAACCGGACCACATCACTGGGCAGCATGGTGAGGTTCTGCAGCGCCTTGTGGATCTGACTGAGTTCACTCAGGTGCGGCATGCCTGGCGGTCCGGCTACGCGCGCGAACAGCGTGTCTTCGGCGGCAGAACGGGACAGCGTGTATTTGATCAAGGAGCCGTCAGGTCCGGAAAGATAAGTCGCCGGACAAACCTCCTGGTCATCGATCGCTGCATAGATGTCGCCCGCTGAAAAACTGTCCGGGTAAGTAACCTTTTCACGCTCCGGCCATTCTTCAAGCCCGGCCTGAAGTGACGGGTGAGAATGGTAAATCGCATAGTCGTCATACCCTTGCGGGTAGAGCACATACCCCTCCTCATCGTTGCGCGGAAAGACTTCGTCGGGGTCAAAGCTGAACCGGCTGCCGTTCATGGGTTCGGTCGCAACGTACTTGCCATCCTTGCGAACCAGAATAAAGCCGCCGTATTCACGGTCACGCCGATTGCCGATCCGCTCATGGGCATAGCGCGCCGCATCATCAGGATGATCGAAAGGCACGCTAAACGCTGGCATGCCGGGATGATGGTCAACGGACCGTTTTTCAATTCTTTTTCTGGGGTGCATCCAAGGCTCCTTGAAAGCCTGACTGATTGAGTCATTAGCGTAAGGAAACTCAGGGTGGCGGGTGACATAGATGAATATGACAACAGGTAGACGCCGCGGCACCCGGCAACATGAAACTAAAGATAATTTTTAACCGTTAACGGATGTGGTTCGATCCGCTGCGTGGGCGAATCTGCCCAGCCCCTGTTTCGATCACCACGACTGGCGATCAGGGCTTATGCAGTTTGTCGTGCTCAGGAACGTATTATGCAATCGAACAATCGTTTTCGCCTGATGCGCTCGACGGCTTGCCAATTGGCAGGCCTTGCAGCCATCACCACAGCAGTCATGTTGCCGGTCAGCTCAGCCTACGCGACCAAGAAGCCACCTATCGTTGTAACCGAGGGCATCAAGGCATACAGGCTGTGCACAGGCCCCGACAATCTGTCACACGTCATCGAAGGCTCGATTGATCAAAAGGCAATGACCGATGTCAACGCCCTGCACTTCAAGGAAACCCCGGCGCACTCGCAATATGACTGGCACGCCGCACCGGAAGAGCAATACGTGATCACCCTTTCAGGCACGCTCGAATTTTCCACCACGGGTGGAGAGAATTTCGTACTGCGCCCAGGGGAAATATTATTGGCACAGGACACCACCGGCCCTGGCCATCGCTGGAAACTGATAGACGACCAGCCGTGGCGACGCGCTTACGTCATTACCAAACCGGGCGACAAGGCTGCATTCGTACCAAAGGACGGAGCTGCTTCGAAGGGCTGCTGACGTCCAGAGCTCAATGCGGGTCTTGCAGCGGGACAACCTGATCCAGACTGGCAAAACGCTCCACCAGAAAATCGATCAGACAACGCACCCTGGCGGACAAATGCAACTGCTGCGGATAGACCGCGTAGACGTCCGCCCGAGTGGGTGTCTGGTCTTCAAGCACCAGACGCAGACGGCCACTGCGCACGTACCGGGCAATGTCCCATTCGGCGCGCAGCAAAATGCCGAACCCTTCCAGCGCCCAGTTCAGCGCGACCTCACCGTCGTTGCAGCCCAATGCGCCATGTACCTTGACGTTCTGCGTACGCCCCCCGTTGCTGAAGCTCCACACCCCGTAGGGTGTTTCGTTCTGACGCAGAAAAATACAATTGTGGTGCTGCAGTTCCGCCAGACGTGTCGGCGTACCGTGCTTTTCCAGATACAGCGGTGATGCGCAGAGCAGACGCCGATTGGATGCGATCTTGCGCGCATGAAAGGCCGCGTCCGGAAGGCTGCCGAAACGAATGCCCAGATCAAAACCATGGGTGGCCAAATCCAGTGGATGGTCACTGATTTCCAGCTGGATCTGAACCTCGGGGTAACGGGCAAAAAAAGCCGCCAGTGCCGGGCCTATATGGCGGCGACCGAAACCCAGTGAAGCGTTGACCCTGATGAGCCCTTTGGGGCTGGCAGAACTGCTGGTGATCAACTGCTCGACTTCATCGATCTGGGTCAGAATCCGCGCCGCATGGCTGAAATACAACTCGCCCTCGGCAGTCAGACTCATGGACCGCGTGGTGCGATTCACCAGGCGTGTGCCGAGCCGCGCTTCCAGAAGGCTCAAGCGTTTGCTGATGGCAGGCGGCGTCACGCCCAGTTCGCGGGCTGTCGCGGCAAGACTGCCCTGCTGAGCCAACAGATGGAAAAACGACAGGTCCTGTGTCTGATTCATTGGTAACTCAAAGTTAATTATGTAGTGATTTCGAGTAACTCATACGTTCCGGTTCACTACATATACTCCTTCCACACCCTGTCGAACAGAGCGTTCGCAGGCACAACAAAAAGCACCGGACAGTGGAGTGGACCATGAGCAGTTACAACATTGCAGCAGTACCCGGCGACGGCATTGGCGTGGAAGTGATCGCCGCAGGTGTTGAAGTCCTGCAGGCGCTGTCGAAAAAATCCGGCTTCGACCTGACCTTCAAACACTTTGACTGGAATTCGGATAACTACCTGAAGAACGGCCACTACATTCCTGAAGGCGGTCTGGCCGAACTCAAGACATTCGATGCGATTTTCTTCGGCGCAGTGGGTGCCTTGAATGTACCCGACCATATTTCCCTGTGGGGTTTGCGCCTGCCGATCTGCCAGGGCTTTGACCAATACGCCAACGTACGTCCAGCGCGCGTTCTGCCTGGCGTAAAGAGCCCGCTGCACAACGGCCACGAGATCGACTGGGTCGTCGTTCGCGAAAACTCCGAGGGCGAGTACTCCGGCAATGGCGGGCGCGTGCATCGTGGTTTGCCAGAGGAAGTCGCAACCGAGGTTTCGGTGTTCACACGGGCCGGTGTAGAGCGCATTCATCGCTTCGCTTTCGAACTGGCGCGCACTCGCCCGCGCAAGCACCTGACCATGGTCACCAAGTCCAACGCGCAGCGCCATGGCATGGTGTTGTGGGACGAGATTTTCTACGAAGTGGCCAAGGACTTCCCGGACGTCAGGATCGACAAGGAGCTGGTGGATGCCGTGACCACGCGCATGGTGCTCAAGCCATCGTCGCTGGATGTCATCGTTGCCACCAACCTGCACGCCGACATCCTTTCCGATCTGGCTGCCGCCCTGTCCGGCAGCCTGGGCATCGCCCCTACCGCGAACCTCAACCCAGGCCGCAACTTCCCGTCGATGTTCGAACCGATTCACGGCTCGGCCTTCGATATCACCGGCAAAGGCGTCGCCAACCCGATTGCAACGCTCTGGACCGCTGCGATGATGCTTGAGCATCTGGGTGAATCGGCAGCGGCCAAGACCCTGATGTCGGCCATCGAGGCGGTCACCGAAAGCGGTCTGCATACCCCGGACCTCGGCGGCACGGCCACCACCAGGCAGGTCACCGACGCGGTACTGCAACTGATCAACCGCTGAGGCGCGTTCGCCAGATCATCGTCGTATCGCGGTACAACGCCACGGAGACCGACCTGCCGAGTCTCCGGGCATTTCCTGACAACAATAAAAACTCAGGACCCGGTCATGAAAAGCATTCTAGGCAAACTGTACGTACAGGTTTTACTCGCGGTCATTCTAGGCGCCATCGTTGGCGTTGTGGCACCGGAAACCGGCGCAGCGCTCAAACCCATCGGCGATGCATTCATCAAGCTGATCAAGATGCTACTCGCACCAGTGATTTTCCTGACAGTGGTGTCCGGCATCGCGCGCATGGAAAACATGAAGGAGCTGGGCCGCGTCGGGTTTTGGGCACTGATCTATTTTGAAGTGGTGTCGACCCTGGCGCTGGTCATTGGTCTGGTCGTGGTGGATGTATTCAAACCCGGTGCCGGGATGAACATTGATGTGGCAACGCTGGACTCTTCCAGCCTGAGCACCTACACCAGCGCGGCGAAGCATTCGTCGTTCATGGACTTTTTGATGGGCATCATTCCCGACACCATCATCGACGCATTCGCCAAGGGCAATATTCTGCAAATCCTGCTGTTCTCGATCCTGCTCGGGATCGCTCTGGCTCAGGTAGGTCCGCGCGCTAAACCTTTTGTCGATGCGCTGGACAGCCTGATGCAGGGCATGTTCAGAATCGTCAACATGGTCATGCGCCTGGCACCGCTCGGCGCATTCGGCGCAATTGCCTTCACCATAGGTAAATATGGTTTCGGTTCGCTGTTTTCTCTGGGCAAACTGATGGCCTGCGTCTACCTGACCTGCGCAGTGTTCGTGATCTTCGTACTCGGGCCGATATGCCGCTACAGCGGGTTCAGCCTCTGGAAATTTCTGCGTTTCATCAAGGAAGAACTGTTCACGGTGCTGGGCACCAGTTCATCTGAATCGGTGCTGCCACAGATGATCTCGAAAATGGAGAAAGCCGGCGTGTCAAAACCGGTTGCAGGAATGATCATTCCATCCGGCCTGACCTTCAACCCGGACGGACAGGCGATCTACTATACAATTGCCGCGATCTTCATCGCCCAGGCGACCAATACGCCACTGACCCTGGCCGACCAGTTGATCGTACTGGTGGTGCTGATGTTCACCTCCAAGGGGTCGGCGGGTGTCACGGGTTCAGGCTTCATCATTCTCGCCGCGACCCTCGCGTCACTTGGCACCATCCCTGTCGCGGGCATGGTGCTGTTACTGGGCGTGGACCGTTTCATGTCCGAAGCGCGGGCGATCACCAATACCATCGGCAACGGCGTCGGCACCATGGCCATCGCCAAATGGGTCGGCGCACTGGACAGCGAAAAGATGCACCGGGCGCTGAATGGCGAGGACGAGCCGAAACAACCCGAGCCTTTGCCCCTGCCGAAAACCGGTCAGGCCAGACCTGCCGCGATCACGGAAGGGATCAGTCCGTCGCCGACCTGAATCAGGCCAATTCGGAAATTTCGATCAGGTTCAGATCAGGATCGCGCACATACACAGAACGAATCGGCCCGGTGGCGCCGGTACGCTCCACCGGACCTTCAACGATAGGCCAGTCCTGCTCCTGCAGGTGTGCGATGACTTGAGCCAGCGGGATGCTGGCAATGAAACACAAGTCCAGCGCACCTGGCACAGGCAGATGGGCCTTGGGCTCGAACTCTTTACCACGCTCATGGACATTGATTTTCTGATTGCCGAAGCGAAACGCCAGTCGGCCCTGGCGAAAGCGTTCAGGGGCCATACCCATGACACGTACGTAAAAATCCTTGCAGGCGTCAACATCAGCAGTGGTCAATACAAGATGGTCCAGATGATCAATCACGGGATCAGCTCCGTTTGGAATAGAGTTCTGTTTACGGCAAAGGCCGCATTTCGGATCAAATGATGCCAAGCCGACGCCATTCGGCGCGAGTGGCTGCGTCTATACCATGTGCTTCGAGAACGGCGTCGGTGTGCTGACCCAGGGTCGGCGCGGGCGTTCTTACCTGGCCCGGCGTGCCTTGAAGTTTAGGCACAATCCCCGGGAGGGTAACGGGCGTGCCGTCATCCAGCGCGCTCTGCAACAACATGTCACGCGCCTGATAATGCGGGTCGCCGGCGATATCGGCAGCGTCGTAGATCTTGCCTGCCGGGATACGCGCCTCGTTGAGTGCAGCAAGAACTTCGTCCATCGAGCGCTCGGCGGTCCAGGTCGAAATGGCAGCATCAATGCGTGCCACATGCCTGACCCGCCCGTCGTTGTGCTCAAGCTCGGGGTCATTGGCCAGATCCATTCGACCGATTTTTTCCATCAACCGGCGGTAGATACTGTCGCCATTACCTGCGATCAGCGCGTACTTGCCATCATTGCAGCGGTAGGCGTTGGTTGGTGCAATGCCTGGCATGCTGCTGCCTGCTGGCTCACGGACAGTACTGAATACCGAATACTCGGGAATCAGGCTTTCCATCACGTTGAACACTGACTCGTACAACGCGACATCTATCTGCTGCCCATCACCGCCATTCTGTTCTCGGTGACGAAGCGCCAGCAGAATGCCGATCACGCCGTGCAACGCTGCAAGTGAATCGCCGATCGACACACCGACACGCACCGGCGTACGCCCTGGCTCGCCCGACAAATGACGCAAACCGCCCATCGCCTCGCCTATTACGCCAAAACCCGGCCTGTCACGGTACGGGCCGGTCTGCCCATAGCCGGAGACGCGCAGCATGATCAGTTTCGGATTGAGGGCATGTAGCTCTTCCCAACTGAGCCCCCAACCCTCAAGTGTAACGGGGCGGAAATTCTCCACCAGCACATCTGCATCACGGATCAGCTGGCGGGCCATCTCCTGCGCCTTTGGTTGACGCAGGTCGAGGGTCACCGACTGCTTGTTGCGCGACTGCACCGCCCACCATACGGAGGTGCCGTTGTGCAGCAAACGCCATTTGCGCAAAGGATCACCGGTCAGCGGCGGCTCGACCTTGATGACCTCGGCACCGAACTCGGCAAGGATCTTCGCCGCAAAAGGTCCGGCAATAAGCTGGCCCAGCTCCACCACCTTGATGCCCTGAAGAGGTAAGTTCATGACACGTCCGTTCTTGTTGGGAATGGATAGATGATCTGCGCAAATGCGGTGGATGGAAAGCCGGAGGTGTTTAACGAGGTTCTGCCCTCGAGAAAGCCCCGCACCCGGTGAGGCTCATTCAATCAGTTGCTGCACGCCAGCTGAAACCCCATGGAAGCGTCACCCGAGGCACCGTCCTTACCGACCATGAGACCTAACACATTGACTTCTTTTGTGGTGGCAGCCCCACCCAACTTGACGTGACCGTAGAACAGCCGTTCATAGTCACTGGTATCAATAGAAGATGCCGAGCAGAAACCAGGCGAGTGTTTGAAGTGGCCCTCATTGAAAATCACTTTATACGTTGCGAAATAGTCGTTCTTACTACTGTAACTTACGGACTTGATCCACGGAGACGACTGAGTAACGACAGTACCGTGCTGATCGATGGTCGCGGTGTGCAGCACAGGCAAGGCCAACGCGCTGACGGAGGCGGCCATGGCCGATGCAGATGGCCCGCGCATGGTCGAAAGCCTGGGCGGAAATAGCTTGGTCGTATGGTTACCAGGATGGCTCGGTAGCTGCCTGTCACACCCCGATGAATGAACGAAGACTTCATCGTTTCAGGAAAGCAGAAAGCAGAAAGCCCGCACAAGGCGGGCTTTCTGTTTGCTTCAAGGAGTTCAAGGGCCTTGAAGCTGAATATGGCGCAGCGGACGGGACTCGAACCCGCGACCCCCGGCGTGACAGGCCGGTATTCTAACCGACTGAACTACCGCTGCGCATAACACTAAAAGCGAGTTTGGTGGGTGATGACGGGATCGAACCGCCGACCCGCTGCTTGTAAGGCAGCTGCTCTCCCAGCTGAGCTAATCACCCTTCACTCTCGGTGTGGCGCGCATTCTACGGAGCGACCTGCACTCTGGCAAGCACTTTTTTAAATAATTTTTATAATCCTTCCAAAGGCTTACAAACGCTCTGTGCAGGGTTGGCCGCAGCCGCCGAGGAGCGAATAATGCCCGCCTTTGTATAGAAAGAGAGACTCACCTCATGTGGTTCAAAAACCTGCTTGTCTATCGCCTGACCCAGGACGTGCCTTTCGATGCCGAAGCGCTGGAGACAGCACTGGCAACCAAACCGGCTCGTGCCTGCGCCAGCCAGGAGGTGGCCACCTATGGTTTCGTCGCTCCTTTCGGCAAGGGCGAGGACGCTCCATTGGTACACATCAGCCAGGACTTCCTGCTGATTGCTGCACGCAAGGAAGAGCGCATTCTGCCGGGCAGCGTTGTACGCGACGCGCTCAAGGAAAAGGTCGACGAGATCGAAGCCGAGCAGATGCGCAAGGTCTACAAGAAGGAACGTGATCAGCTCAAGGATGAAATCATCCAGGCCTTTCTGCCGCGTGCGTTTATCCGCCGCTCCGCGACCTTCGCTGCCATCGCGCCAAAGCAGGGCCTGATTCTGGTCAACGCCTCCAGCCCGAAACGCGCCGAAGACCTGCTGTCGACCCTGCGTGAAGTGATCGGCTCGTTGCCGGTACGTCCGCTGACCGTCAAGGTTTCGCCAAGTGCGACCATGACCGACTGGGTCAAGACCCAGAAAGCGGCCGACAACTTCTTCGTGCTGGACGAGTGCGAACTGCGCGACACCCACGAAGACGGCGGCATCGTACGTTGCAAGCGTCAGGACCTGACCAGCGACGAAATTCAGCTGCACTTGAACACCGGCAAGGTCGTCACCCAGCTGTCGCTGGCCTGGCAGGACAAGCTGTCGTTCGTGCTGGACGACAAGCTGGTGGTCAAGCGCCTGAAGTTCGAAGACCTGCTGCAGGATCAGGCGGAACAGGACGGTGGCGACGAGGCACTGGGCCAGCTGGACGCCAGCTTCACACTGATGATGTTGACCTTCGGCGAGTTCCTGCCGGAACTGTTCGACGCGCTGGGCGGCGAGGAAATCCCGCAGGGGATCTGATCCCCGCCCGTCGCTGCCTGCAACACCGCGCCGTCCTGTGAGACGGCGCGTTCATTTCACACAGGTTTTTTTTACAGGAGGGAGCACCCCATGCGTGCGTTGGCAGCCTTGAGTCGGTTTGTCGGTAACACCTTTGCTTATTGGGTGCTGCTGTTCGCCATCCTGGCGTTTCTGTTCCCGCAGGCCTTTATCGGTCTGAAAAGCTGGATCGTACCGCTGCTGGGTCTGGTAATGTTCGGCATGGGTCTTACCTTGAAGCTGGAAGACTTCTCTGAGGTGGCGCGAAACCCGTGGCGCGTTGCGCTGGGGGTGGTCGCGCACTTTGTGATCATGCCCGGCGTGGCCTGGTTGCTGTGTCAGGTGTTTCAACTGCCGCCGGAAATCGCTGTGGGTGTGATTCTGGTCGGCTGCTGCCCGAGCGGTACGTCATCCAACGTCATGGCCTGGCTGGCCAAAGGTGATCTGGCGCTGGCGGTGGCAATCGCGGCGGTGACCACCCTGCTCGCCCCGCTGCTGACCCCGACCCTGATCTGGTTACTGGCGTCGGCGTGGCTGCCGGTGTCCTTCCTCGATATGTTCTGGTCGATTCTGCAACTGGTCATGCTGCCGATCGTGCTCGGTGTGGTTGCACAGCGTCTGCTGGGCGCACGGGTCAGCTACGCCGTGGACGTGCTGCCGCTGGTCTCGGTGGTGAGCATCGTGATGATCGTCTGCGCCGTAGTTGCCGCCAGCCAGGCGAAAATCGCCGAATCGGGCTTGTTGATCATGGCCGTGGTGATCCTCCATAACACCTTCGGCTTTTTGCTGGGTTATTTCACCGGCAAGGTCTTCAAGCTGCCATTGGCGCAACGCAAGTCACTGGCGCTGGAAGTCGGCATGCAGAACTCCGGCCTGGGCGCTGCGCTGGCCAGCGCACATTTCTCGCCGTTGGCGGCGGTGCCGAGCGCGCTGTTCAGCGTCTGGCACAACATTTCCGGTGCGTTGCTATCGACGTATTTCAGGAAGATGCCGGAGGAAGAAACCAAACCGGGCCTTTGATCAGCGGCGGCACCTGAAGGTGACGCAGAGCGTCACGAAATGCATGCCTACGAGCATTGGCACGGTAGTCATATCGTGCCAATTCAGCGCGGAGCGCTTATTGCACCTTCCCTCTCAGTGCCTTCACCTCTTCACGCACATCCACCGGCGTTGCAACATCTGCTGCAATGGGCGAACCCGCGACCAGCACCACACGCGACCAGAGGCGACGGAACAGGGTCTTGCTCGGGTCACGGCTGAAAAAGCTGCCCCACAACCCTTGTAGTGCCAGCGGAATGACCGGCACCGGGGTTTCCTCAATGATGCGGCTCATGCCGCTCTTGAAGCCGCTGATCTCGCCGTCGGTGGTCAGCTTGCCTTCCGGGAAGATGCACACCAGCTCGCCTTCCGCGAGGTACTGAGCGATGCGCTTGAACGATTGCTCGTAGATGTCCATGTCCTCGTTGCGCCCGGCAATCGGGATGGTCCCAGCCGTGCGGAAGATAAAGTTGAGGACCGGCAACTGGTAGATCTTGTAGTACATAACAAAACGGATCGGCCGCCGCACTGCACCGGCAATCAGCAACGCATCGACAAAGGACACATGGTTGCAGACCAGCAGCGCTGCGCCCTCATCTGGTATCCGGTTCAAATCGCGATGCTCGACGCGGTACATGGAATGGCCCAGCAGCCAGATCATGAAGCGCATGGTGAACTCGGGGACGATTTTGAAGATGTAGATATTGACGGCGATGTTCATCAGCGACACCGCCAGAAACAGCTGCGGAATCGACAGTTTGGCGAAGCTCAGCAGCAGGATCGAAACAATCGCCGAAACCACCATGAACAGCGCGTTGAGGATGTTGTTGGCAGCAATGACCCGTGAGCGCTCTTTCACCGGTGTTCGCGATTGGATCAGGGCGTACAACGGCACGATATAGAAGCCGCCGAACACGCCAATGCCCAAAATATCGAACAACACCAGCCAGCCCTGCCCGTAGGAAAGGACCGCCAGCCAGTCGTTGGCCTGCACGTTCTGCGGGAAACCACCGGAATGCCACCACAGCAACAGACCGAAAATCGTCAGCCCCATCGAGCCAAACGGCACCAGCCCGATCTCGACCTTATGCCCGGATAACCGCTCGCAAAGCAGCGAGCCCAGCGCGATGCCAATGGAGAACACGGTCAGGATCAGCGTGACGACCGTTTCGTCGCCGTACATCCACTCTTTGGCGTAAGCGGGGATCTGCGTCAGGTAGATAGCACCGACAAACCAGAACCACGAGTTGCCGACAATCGAGCGCGAGACTGCGGGCGTCTGTCCAAGCCCCATGCGCAGGGTCGCCCATGACTGGGTGAAAATATTCCAGTTGAGTTTCATCTCGGGCGAGGCGGCAGTCGCGCGCGGAATACCGAAGCTGGCAACGAACCCCAGGCAGGCGACCAGCACGATAGCGGCCGCAACAACCCAGGCATAGTGCGCAGAAGACATCATCACGCCAGCACTGATGGTGCCGGCCAGAATCGCCAGAAAGGTGCCCATCTCGACCAGCGCGTTGCCGCCGACCAGTTCGCTCTCGCGCAGGTGCTGAGGCAGGATCGAATATTTGACCGGCCCGAACAGCGCCGAATGCGTGCCCATGGCGAACAGCGCCGCCAGCATCAATTCAAGGTGATCGAACAGAAAGCCCGCAGCCCCGACCGCCATGATGACGATCTCGCCGAACTTGATAATGCGGATCAGCGTGTCCTTGGGGTACTTCTCGCCGAACTGCCCGGCCAGCGCCGAGAACAGGAAGAACGGCAGGATGAACAGCAAGGCACACAGATTGACATAGATCGAACGATCCCCGTCGATGCTCAGCTTATAGAGGATGGCGAGGATCAATGACTGCTTGAAAATATTGTCATTGAACGCCCCGAGGGACTGCGTGATGAAAAACGGCAGGAAACGGCGTTTCCCGAGCAAGCTGAATTGTGACTGTTGGCTCATCGTCCGTGGTCCTGAGAGGCTAGGGTGAACTGACGTAGCCGCCAATCCGAGGCACATTGAAGACGTAACGCTGCCGAATGTCGATAGGACATTTCTTTTTACAAAACACCCCGCACCTTTTTTCATCGTTACTAGCGTTTGCGTAACAGCTGCGACACCCCGCCACGCTCGACCTTGGTCGACAAAGACGAAGCGCGGCCATCGTGCGAGACTGCGCGCTATCGATACGGTGTGGAATTTCATATGTCGCTGTCCAGCGGGCTGATTGCGGCCGTTGCCCTTACCTACATGGCCATCATGTTCGCCATCGCCTTTTACGGCGACCGGTACAGCGCATCGCTGCGCCCGACCATGCGCGCCTGGGTCTACAGCCTGTCGCTGGCGGTGTATTGCACCAGCTGGACGTTTTTCGGTGCGGTGGGTCAGGCCGCTGAACAGCTGTGGTCGTTCCTGCCGATTTATCTGGGGCCTATCGTGCTGATGGTGCTGGCACCCTGGGTGCTGCAGAAGATGGTGCTGATCAGCAAGCAGGAGAACATCACCTCCATTGCCGACTTCATCGCGGCACGCTACGGCAAGTCCCAGTCACTGGCGGTCATGGTCGCGCTGATTTGCCTGATCGGCATGCTGCCGTATATCGCGCTGCAACTGAAAGGCATCGTGCTGGGCGTGAATATCCTGATCGGTGCCGTGGCTGATTCCACCGGCACCCGCGCTCAGGACACCGCGCTGGTGGTGTCGCTGATTCTGGCGTTGTTTACCATCGTCTTCGGCGCACGCAATCTGGATGTGACTGAACACCATCGCGGTATGGTGCTGGCTATTGCTTTCGAAGCGCTGGTCAAGCTGTTCGCGTTCATGGCAGTCGGCGTGTTTGTCACGTTCGGCCTGTACGACGGATTCGACGACCTGTTCAATCAGGCCAAACTTGCGCCACGCCTCGAGGAATACTGGCAAGACACGATCAACTGGCCGTCGATGTTCGTGCAGACCGGTGTGGCGATGATGGCGATTGTCTGCCTGCCGCGACAGTTTCACGTCACGGTGGTCGAAAACATCGAGCCTCAGGACCTGAATCTCGCCAAATGGGTGTTCCCGGCCTATCTGGCACTGGCGGCATTGTTCGTCGTGCCGATTGCGCTAGCCGGACAAATGCTGCTGCCCGCGTCCATGCTGCCCGACTCGTTCGTGATCAGTCTGCCACTGGCGCACGCTCACCCGTCACTCGCCCTGCTGGCCTTCATCGGCGGCGCATCGGCGGCAACCGGTATGGTGATCGTCGCCTGCGTGGCGCTGTCGACGATGATATCCAACGACATGCTGCTGCCCTGGCTGTTAAGGCGCAAAAACACCGAGCGGCCGTTCGAAGCGTTTCGTCACTGGATGCTCTCGGTAAGGCGCATCAGCATTGTGATGATTCTCCTGCTGGCCTATGTCAGCTACCGGATGCTGGGCTCAACGGCCAGCCTGGCGACTATCGGGCAGATTGCCTTCGCCGCGATCACCCAGTTGGCACCGGCCATGTTCGGTGCGCTGTACTGGAAGCAGGCTAACCGGCGTGGTGTCTTTGCAGGCCTGGCGGCGGGGATCTTCATCTGGTTCTACACCTTAGTATTGCCGGTCGCGGCGCATGGCATGGGCTGGTCGCTGAGCAATTTCCCGCTACTGTCCTGGCTGCACAGCAACCCGTTCGACCTGCCGATCTCACCGATGACTCAGGGCGTGGTGCTGTCGATGGCCGGCAACTGCACGCTGTTCGCCTGGGTGTCGATGTTGTCGCGCACCCGAGTGGCGGAGCACTGGCAGGCAGGTCGTTTCATTGGCCAGGAAACCCAGGGGCGCGACTTCAGCCGACCGCTGCTCGCCGTCCAGATAGAAGACCTGCTCAACCTCTCGGCGCGCTTTGTTGGTGAAGACCGGGCGCGTCAGAGCTTCATTCGCTTCGCCAACAGACAAGGCAAGGGTTTCAACCCCAGTTTGAATGCCAACGGAGAGTGGATCGCGCACACCGAGCGGCTGCTGGCTGGCGTGCTCGGCACTTCCTCGACCCGCGCCGTGGTCAAGGCTGCTATTGAAGGGCGCGACATGCAGCTGGAAGACGTCGTACGCATCGCCGACGAAGCGTCCGAAGTCTTGCAGTTCAACCGTGCGCTGTTGCAGGGGGCCATCGAAAACATTACCCAGGGCATCAGTGTGGTGGATCAGTCCTTGAGGCTGGTGGCCTGGAATCGCCGCTACCTCGAGCTGTTCAATTACCCCGAAGGCCTGATTGGCGTCGGCCGGCCGATTGCCGACATCATTCGCTACAACGCCGAACGTGGGCTGTGCGGGCCGGGTGAGGCCGAAGTGCATGTAGCGCGACGCCTGCACTAGATGCGTCAGGGCCGCGCGCACACCTCGGAGCGGCTGTTCCCCAACGGGCAGGTGATCGAGCTGATCGGCAATCCGATGCCCGGCGGCGGTTTCGTCATGAGTTTCACCGACATCACCGCGTTTCGTGCCGCCGAACAGGCCCTCAAAGGCGTCAATGAAAGCCTTGAGCAGCGTGTCGCCGCACGTACCCATGAGTTGTCGCAGCTCAATCAGGCGCTGACCGAGGCCAAGGGCACCGCCGAAGCCGCCAACGAATCGAAAACCCGCTTTCTGGCCGCCGTCAGCCATGACCTGATGCAGCCGCTGAATGCTGCAAGGCTGTTTTCTGCTGCGCTGTCGCATCAGCAGGACGGAATTTCCAGCGACGCCCAGCAATTGGTCCAGCATCTGGACAGCTCGTTGCGTTCTGCCGAAGACCTGATCAGCGACCTGCTGGACATCTCGCGCCTGGAAAACGGCAAGATCACCCCGGACCGCCAACCATTCCCGCTCAACGCGCTGTTTGACACCCTGGGCGCCGAATTCAAAGCGCTGGCCCAGGAGCAAGGTCTGAATTTTCGTGTCAGAGGCACTTCACTGCGCGTCGACAGCGACATCAAGCTATTGCGCCGGGTCCTGCAAAACTTCCTGACCAATGCTTTCCGCTATGCCAAAGGCCCTATTCTGCTGGGTGTCAGGCGTTACGGCGACAGCCTGAGCCTTGAGGTCTGGGACCGCGGGCCGGGCATCCCCGAAGACAAGCGCCAGGTGATCTTCGAAGAATTCAAACGCCTCGACAGCCACAAGACTCACGCAGCGAAGGGGCTGGGCCTGGGGCTGGCTATTGCCGATGGTTTGTGTCGCATTCTCGAGCACCCTTTGCAGGTGCGTTCGTGGCTTGGCAAAGGCAGCGTTTTCAGCGTGCGGGTGCCACTGGCAGCAGCCCCGGCGACAATGCCCGACACGCTGCCGGATGTCAGCCGACCCGCGCTGAACGGCACGCAGGTGCTGTGTGTCGACAATGAAGACAGCATCCTGATCGGCATGAACAGCCTGCTATCACGCTGGGGTTGTCAGGTGTGGACCGCTCGCAGTCGTCAGGAATGCGAAGCACTGCTGAACAATGGCGTCAGGCCGCAGATTGCGTTGGTGGATTACCATCTGGATGAGGGAGAGACCGGCACTGAGCTGATGGCCTGGCTAAGAACACGCCTGGGGCAACCAGTGCCGGGCGTGCTGATCAGCGCCGATGGTCGTCCGGAGTTGATCGCTCAGGTGCACGCAGCAGGACTCGATTATCTGCCAAAACCGGTCAAGCCTGCAGCGCTGCGAGCGCTGCTGAGCCGGCATGTGAATCTGGACTGAGAAAGGGCTGACGGTTGTTCGCCGTGACCGCGGACAACCGGATCAAAGCGGTTGCTTAACCAAACAACCAGTAGCCCAGCAATGTCAGCACCACTACCGCCAGCACAGGCCGCAAAACGCGGTAAGCCTTGGGGTTGGCGCGCTTGAACTGCTTGACCTTGCCACTGAAGACGTCGCTGAAGCGCTTGCTGAACGCATACGCCTGATTGATCCCGCCGACCCGCTCGTCGTCCAGATTCTGCGGCGCGGTTGCGCGGCCCAGAAACGCACTGACGCTGCGGTTCACACGCGTCATGAAGCGGTTGGTCAGCGGACGCTCGACGTCACAGAACAGAATCACCCGGGTCTGCGGCGTTTCATTCTTGACCCAGTGCACGTAGGTCTCGTCGAACATCACGTCCTGGCCGTCACGCCAGGCGTATTCCTTGCCATCGACAAAGATCCGGCAGTCATCGGAGTTCGGCGTGGACAGCCCCAGGTGATAACGCAGGGAACCGGCAAACGGATCGCGGTGCGGATTGAGGTGGCTGCCGCCCGGCAACAGCGCGAACATCGCGCCTTTGACGTTGGGAATGCTGTTGACCAACTCAACGGTCTTCGGGCAAAGCGCTTCGGCAGATGGCAGTGCCTTGTCATACCATTTCAGATAAAAACGCTTCCAGCCCTTCTTGAAGAACGAGCCGAAACCGGCGTCGTTATTCTTCTCGGCCGCACGAATGTAGCCTTCATCGAACAGGTGCATGGCTTCGTCGCGAATGGTTTCCCAGTTGTCCTTGAGGATATCCAGCTCAGGGAATTTGCTGCGATCCAGATACGGCTCGGAGGGCACACGGGAAAACAGGTACATCAGTGCGTTGTAAGGCGCGAACAATGCCGAATGGTTGACGAACTGCCGCAACAGGGGCAGCCGGGCCCGACCGCGCAAATGAACGTACAGCGTGCTGCCCAGAAACAGCATCAGGATCGATGCCTTGGCAACAAATGAAAGGGTCATGAAGCTCTCCTTGAAGCGGGCAGATAACGCCAAACGTCACGCGGGCAGTACTGATGCATGATTCTGAATGAAGGACCGCAAGCACCGGACGAACAGAGATAATCGTCCGGTGACGCGTAAGCTGACCATCATAAACCCTTGCGTTGCCCGCATGAAGTGCACACTTGCGAAGATGTGTTACTGGGAAAGCTCCTGATCGGTAAACAGGTCGCTGAACAGCATGCTGGACAGGTAACGTTCGCCAGAGTCAGGCAGGATCACCACGATAGTCTTGCCCTGCATCTCCGGTTTTTCAGCCAGACGGACGGCTGCCGCCATGGCTGCTCCGCAAGAGATACCGCAAAGGATGCCCTCTTCCTGCATCAAGCGCCGCGCCATGGCCTTGGATTCCTCATCGGTGACACGCTCTACGCGGTCCACAATCGACAGATCGAGGTTTTTCGGAATGAAACCGGCACCGATGCCTTGAATCTTGTGCGGGCTGGGTTTGATCTCTTCACCGGCCATCGCCTGGGTGATAATCGGCGAACCGTCTGGCTCGACCGCAACCGACAGGATCGGCTTGCCTGCGGTGTGCTTGATATAGCGGGAAATACCGGTGATAGTCCCGCCAGTCCCGACGCCTGCCACCAGTACGTCGATAGCGCCGTCGGTGTCCGCCCAGATTTCAGGGCCGGTGGTCTTTTCATGGATGGCCGGGTTGGCCGGGTTCTCGAACTGTGCGGGCATGAAATATTTTTCCGGATCGCCCGCCAGCAGCTCTTCTGCCTTGGCAATCGCGCCTTTCATCCCCTTTGCCGGTTCAGTCAACACCAGTTCGGCACCCAACGCCTTGAGTACCTTGCGACGTTCTATGCTCATGGAAGCGGGCATGGTGAGCATCAATTTGTAACCACGGGCGGCGGCAACGAATGCCAGGCCAATCCCGGTATTGCCCGAGGTCGGTTCGACGATGGTCATGCCGGGCTTGAGTTTGCCGCTGCTTTCAGCGTCCCAGATCATGTTGGCGCCGATACGGCACTTGACGGAGTAGCCCGGATTACGCCCCTCGATCTTGGCCAGAATCGTGACACCGCGTGGCGCAATACGATTGATCTGCACCAGCGGCGTATTACCGATGGAATGGGCGTTATCAGCGTAGATACGGCTCATGAAAGTGTCCTTGTGCACATCGGTTAAAGACCCAAAGCCTATGCCGCCAGCCCTGGGGCGTCCAGTCTGACCGAACGGATGACCGCGTGCGTAGTCAATCCCTCATTGAAACAGGAGACTCATGTCATGAAACGTCGCTACAGCTGGCCGCTATGGACCCTGGCCGCTCTGGTAGTTCTGCTGATCGCGATCAATATCGCCTTGCCCTATCTGGTGCGCGACTATCTGAACGACAAACTGGCCGACATGGGCGACTACCGAGGTGAGATCACCGACGTAGACCTCGCACTATGGCGAGGGGCTTACCGGATCAAGGGACTGAAGATCGTCAAGACCGATGGCAAGGTCCCGGTGCCCTTTTTCGACGCACCGATGATCGAACTGGCTGTCAGCTGGCATTCACTCTGGTATGACCATGCAGTGGTGGCGAAAGCCCTCTTCACCGACCCGCAGATCAACTTCGTGGACGGCGGCAGCAAACAGAACTCGCAGACCGGTCAGGGCACCGACTGGCGTACCCAGATGGACAAGCTGCTGCCCATCACCCTCAACGAATTGCGCATCGATAACGGGCGCATCACGTTCAATAACTTCAACTCCACGCCCAAGGTCAAAATCGAGGCGGATCAGGTCAATGCCAGCATCTATAACCTGACCAACGTGGTCGACGTGGAAGGCAACCGCGATGCCGAGTTCAAGGGCAAGGCACGTCTGCTGGGCCATGCCGATCTGGAGAGCACCGCCAGATTCGATCCGTTCAGCAACTTTGAAGATTTCGACTTCAAACTGCGCGCCACCGGCATTCAGCTCAAGAAGCTCAACGACTTCTCGTCGGCGTATGGCAAGTTCGATTTCAACGCCGGCGATGGCGATGTGGTGATTGAAGCGCAGGCCGACAAAGGCCAGCTCAAGGGCTATATAAAGCCGCTGCTGCGCAACGTGGACGTGTTCAACTGGCAGCAGGACGTCGAGAACAAGGACAAGGGCGTTTTCCGCTCGATCTGGGAAGCGCTGGTCGGCACCAGCGAAACCGTATTGAAAAACCAGCGGGAAAACCAGTTCGCCACCCGTGTCGATCTGAGCGGCAGCGTCCATCAGCAGGACATCAGCGGCTTCCAGGCGTTTCTGCAGATCCTGCGCAATGCTTTCGTGCAGGCATTCAATGCGCGTTATGAGAGCAGCAAGGGGTCTTAGTGGTCCTTTTTATCCACGGAATAAACACCCCGCTCCTCGGCGGCATGTGCCTGTTGCTGCAATGCATCCCAGCCCAGGCAAGCCAGCGCAAGGGTACGTGGCGTAGCTTCGCGAGAGTTGCTGTAGCGAGTGATGCTGCGAGGGCTGACACCCAATGCCTGTGCGGCCTTAGCCAAGGGCAAACCCGTGCGGGCACGCCACCCGATGAAAATACGCGTGTTTTCGTCGGTGGCAGCTTGAGCCTGAGCGTCGAGATACAGGGTATCCGCACCGATCTGGATATCCAGTTCAGGCCATTCAACCGTCCAGCCATCATCGCCCACTTGGGCGTGGGCAAAGGCTTCAGCAGCAATCAGGGGTCGTAACCCCGGAAAAGCCTGCACATCAGCGCTCATGTCGAGGACGAATTGTTGATCGTCGATGAATGTCAGGGCCAGCCGGTATCCGGACTGCGCCTGAACATCCCTGAGCCGGGGTCGTTTCATGGATGCCATCGTTTCCACTCCTCCATCAGTTCGTCGCGGTGAATTCGTATCCATTCGAGAGCTTCCTTAAGCACAACAGTCGGGGCATGTCCGCGCATGGGCTCTACGAGCTCAAGGCAAATCAGTACATCCAGACCACCACCGGTCAGATGCACATGCGGCGGCAGGTGGTCTTTTTCCCTCAACTGAATCCTGTATTTATCCCTGAATCTGTATTTAGTCGACATGAAGCGTATGGTATAGCCAAATTAGCCATACCAAAAGCAGCGTTACAATTTCGACCCGGTCACTGCGTGACGCCCCATTCAAGAACTGAATGAGGCGTCTGCGTTCACAGCCGTCCGGAAGCCACGTTATAGTTCCGGCATTGCTTGCCCCTGTTACGGTGTGCGCGCCGACAGGCTGCGCCTACCCACGTGAAAAGGATTGATCATGAAGTTCGAAGGCACCCCGGCATACGTCGCCACTGACGATCTCAAGCTGGCGGTCAACGCGGCAATCACGCTGGAGCGTCCGCTGTTGGTCAAGGGCGAGCCCGGCACCGGCAAGACCATGCTGGCCGAGCAACTGGCCGAGTCCTTTGGCGCGAAGCTGATCACCTGGCACATCAAGTCCACCACCAAGGCACATCAGGGCCTTTACGAATACGATGCCGTCAGCCGTCTGCGTGACTCTCAGTTGGGCGTGGACAAAGTCCACGACGTACGTAACTACCTGAAAAAGGGCAAGCTCTGGGAAGCCTTCGAGTCCGATGAGCGGGTCATTTTGCTGATCGACGAGATCGACAAGGCCGACATCGAGTTCCCCAACGACCTGTTGCAGGAACTCGACAAGATGGAGTTCTACGTCTACGAAATCGATGAAACGATCAAGGCCAAAAAGCGCCCGATCATCATCATTACCTCCAACAACGAAAAGGAATTGCCGGACGCCTTCCTGCGTCGCTGCTTCTTCCACTACATCGCCTTCCCGGACCGTGCCACGCTGCAACGCATCGTCGACGTGCATTACCCGGACATCAAGAAAGACCTGGTGAGTGAAGCGCTGGACGTGTTCTTCGACGTGCGCAAAGTGCCTGGCCTGAAGAAGAAGCCTTCCACGTCCGAGCTGGTGGACTGGCTGAAGCTGCTGATGGCCGACAACATCGGTGAAGCCGTGCTGCGTGAGCGCGACCCGACCAAGGCGATCCCGCCGCTGGCCGGGGCGCTGGTCAAGAACGAACAGGATGTGCATTTGTTGGAGCGTCTGGCGTTCATGAGCCGCCGCGGCAACCGTTGAGCGCCTTCATCCACCCCGTTACGTAAAAGGGCGACAGCCATGCTGCTCAACCTGTTCAACGAAATGCGCGCGGCCAGAGTGCCGGTGTCTCTGCGTGAATTGCTGGACCTGATCAATGCGCTGAAACAGCGGGTTATCTTTGCCGATATCGATGAGTTCTACTTTCTTGCGCGCACGATTCTGGTCAAGGACGAGCGTCATTTCGACAAATTCGACCGGGCCTTCGGTGCGTATTTCAAAGGTCTGGAAAATCTCGACGATCATTTGCAGGCATTGATCCCCGAAGACTGGCTGCGCAAAGAGTTCGAGCGCTCGTTGAGTGACGAGGAACGCGCGCAGATTCAGTCCCTCGGCGGCCTCGACAAGCTGATCGAGGAATTCAAGAAGCGTCTGGAAGAACAGAAGGAACGCCACGCCGGTGGCAACAAATGGATCGGCACAGGGGGCACCAGCCCTTTCGGCTCGGGGGGCTATAACCCTGAAGGCATTCGTGTCGGCGACGCAGGGGAACGCAAGGGCAAGGCAGTCAAGGTGTGGGATCAGCGCGAATATAAAAACCTGGACGATCAGGTCGAGCTGGGTACGCGCAACATCAAGGTGGCCCTGCGCCGTCTGCGCAAGTTTGCCCGCCAGGGCGCTGCGGATGAACTGGACATCGACGGCACCATTGATCACACCGCTCGCGATGCGGGCCTGCTGAACATTCAGATGCGCCCTGAGCGGCGCAACACCATCAAATTATTGCTGCTGTTCGACATCGGCGGTTCGATGGACGCGCACGTCAAGATCTGCGAAGAGCTGTTCTCGGCCTGCAAGACCGAGTTCAAGCATATGGAGTATTTCTACTTCCATAATTTCATCTACGAATCGGTGTGGAAGAACAATCTGCGCCGCAGCTCGGAGCGAACCGCCACTCAAGACCTGCTGCACAAGTACGGCGCAGACTACAAAGTGATTTTCATCGGCGACGCTTCGATGGCACCGTATGAAATCACCCAGCCCGGTGGCAGCGTCGAACACTGGAATGAAGAAGCAGGCTATGTATGGATGCAGCGCTTCATAGCCAAATTCAAGAAGATCATCTGGATCAATCCCTATCCGAAAGATGCCTGGGACTACACCACGTCCACGCATATCGTGCGCGACCTGATTGAAGGACAGATGTACCCGCTAACCCTGCGCGGCCTGGAGGAAGGCATGCGTCATCTGGCGAAATAAGCATGACGGGCGCGTGCTGACTCTACGCAACGCCCGTTCTCGTTATTACCCTCTCCAGCGATCAGCGCCAGTCCCGCTCAAGTTGCGGCTTGCGTCGTCCACCGTGGATCACCCAGCCGAGTAACAGCCCGACGCTTTCCACCACAAGAGCCAGCAGCAATGCACTGATGATGCCCCAGGCAATGACTTCGGGGGCCAGCAGGACTTGCCACGTATAACCGTTGAACGTTTCCCGGCGAATATCCGCATCGGCAGACGTGACGACGAACAGGGCTTTGGAATACCACGGCCCCTGGAGTCCGAGCCACTGACGCTCAAGGATATGGGTACGGCTCATCAACGTATCGATGTTGTCCGCATCGGCTCGGAAAACCGGGTCTTCGCTGCTGCGATAGTGCTGGATCAGCGCCTGTATATCGCCCTTGAAGAACTGCTGCGCAGTTGCGGTGTAGCCCTTGACGGCCTGTTGCGCCTCGATCAGATGCGCTTCGACACGCTTGCTGTAATCACTGATGAATCCGGGGATCTGTACCCCGAACAGCAGGCCTGTGGTGAACAGGACCAATCGCAGATAACTTCGCAGCATCAATATCCCTCTCCTTTTTTATCCAGTATGCCGGTGGAGGCGCTGTTACTGCACTGCTGTCTCGACCGAGCCTTGCGCCACGCACTCACCCTTGCGCCACAGGCTCCACTGGCCCGGTTCATAGCGCTTCCAGTTTTCGTTCTCGGTCAATGGCTCGGTGGCGATCACAGTCACCACGTCGTGCGGCGTTGTTTCAGCCTGAAAATCGACAATCACGTCGACATCTTTCAACCTTGCCGGGCCGAACGGCGCGCGCCGGGTGATCTGAACCAGTTTGGTACTGCAAAAGCAAAACAGCCAGTCGCCATCGCTCAACAGGCAGTTGAACACGCCTTTACTACGGTATTCAGTGCAGGCCTGGATCAGCGAAGGCAGTAATTGCTCGACCTCAACCGGCTCGGGAAAGGCTTCGCGAACGCGATTGAGCAGGTCGCAGAATGCAGCTTCGCTGTCGGTATCGCCCACCGGCCTGTAAAAGGTGGCAACGGGGGTGAAATCGGCTAGGGTCTGTTCCCGTTTCACATTGGCAGCCACAGAAAAGCGCAGGCCATTGCTATGACGCTTTCATAGTTTCTCTTGAGTTTGTCGAACCGAGAAGCCGCCGCCCGGAAATGCTTCAACCGGGCAAAGGCGTTTTCTACGAGATGTCGATTGCGATATAACCCTTTGTCCAGATCTGCGTTCCCTTTCAGAGAATTGCGCTTTCGTGGAATCACCACTTTGCTGCCTTGCTGCTCGACCTGAGCGCGTATCGCTTCAGTGTCGTAGCCCTTGTCCGCAATGATCACTTCTGCATTGGGCATCTTGGCAATCAACGAGGCCGCCTGCGAACAATCATTGGTCTGGCCTCCGGTCACGTCAAATGCAATGGGCAGCCCACAAGCGTCTACAGCCAGGTGAATCTTGCTGGTGTTACCGGCTCGGCTTTTTCCGATGGCCTGGTCCTGCGTGCTGGCAGCACCTGCACTGTGCTGATGAGCCTTTACATAGCTGCCATCAATGAAAACCCACTCCATGTCAGGATCGGTCATCAGCACCTCAAGCACCTTGACCCACTTGCCTGAAGCAGACCAGGCATTGAACCGCTTGTAGACCTTGCTCCAGTTTCCAAACGCTTTCGGCAGGTCTCGCCAAGGGCAACCCACACGCATGCGGTACAGCATGCCTTCAACCGTGGTGCGCAAATCTCGCTTGTTGTAGATCGATTCGTGCAGCAAAATTTCTCGAAGCTTCGGCCAGTGCTCATCACTGAGCATTAATCGGGGCATTGCAGGCTCGTATTGGTGTTGTGTGAGAACTCCAACAATACGGGCCTGTTCTCATAGAGATCAATGGGTTACGTCGAAACGGGAACAGACCCTAGCTGGCCATTGTGCGCAAAGCACCAGTTGCGGCCCCAGAGTTCACGCACGAAAGGATGTGTGTTGGACAGACAGACCTTGCCGACGTTGGCCTGACGAATATGGCCAATCACCACTTCGCTTTTGATCGGATAGCGCTGCACCAGTTGCGCAACTTCAGATTCACTGCTGGCTGCGGGGTCCTGGAACAAGCGCAGGCCGCGACCCTCGTAGAAGGCAATGCCCCAGCCATCGCGATGCGGACCAGTACGCCCGCCACGCTGCATCAGCCCGGTAAAGCTGAAGACTATGTCGGTCGGGACATTGGCGCTCATGCCCAGTAGTTCACACATGCTCAGGTTCTCGCTTCAAGACGTTTTGCAGCAGGTCATGCGCCGACAATGACGGCGCATGCCAACGAAGCGGGATCTACAACCGCGGTTCGACTCGCGCAGCCCTGGTCGGAGGAAGCGGCGCAGCGGATTTGCGAGGGTAGTGATCGTCCTCGGCAAACGGCTCATCAGTGGGGTCTGTGTCGGCAGGCTGAGCGACAGTCCGGGGCTGGCGAGCCTTGCGGCTGCGCTCGATCGGCCAGCGGATGAGCACGAACAGCGCGTACGCAGCGAAGGCGAACATGCCATACATGGCCAGATCCGACACAGCGGTCCAGACATTGCTGCCGACCTTGAACATCAGGTCGAGCGCGGTGATCGCCACGGCTGGCGCCATCGCATCCTTGGCAGGGTCGACCATGGTCGGCGTAAACAGCAGCACCGCGACTGCTACCAGCAACGGTTCCTTGAGATAACGCCACATCCAGCGGGTCATCAGGAACCATACCAGCAGGCAACCCAACGCGGCGAAGGCGTAGACGCTCCAGGCGATCAGATAGTCGTTTTCGGTCATGACGTCCGTGGTAAGGCAGGTAAAGAGGCGCTTATGATAACGGCTTTTGCCTGACGCGGCTTGCCTCGCTTCAGTAATCGGTTCAGCGTGTACCGAATTTCCATGATTGATGCCTAAACAGAGAGCCCAGCATGTCCTTCTCGAATGCAACCTCCAGCGCCCCGATTGCTCGCAAGGCCGACGGTTCCGATCCCTATGCCTGGCTACAGAACCGCGACACTGACGAGGTGCTCGACTACCTCAAGGCGGAAAACGCCTGGCAGGAGCAGCAACTGGCAGAGCAGACCGGGTTGCGCGAAAACCTGTTTCAGGAGATCAAGGGCCGTATCCTTGAAACCGATCTGTCACTGCCCTCCCCTTGGGGGCCGTACCTTTATTACACGCGCACCACACAAGGCGATGAATACGCCCGTCACTATCGCTGCCCGCGCCCGGCCGACGACTCCAATACCGTGGACGAAAGCCGTGAAGAACTGTTGCTGGACCCGAACGCCATGGCCAATGGCGGCTTCTTTTCGCTGGGCGCGTTCAGCATCAGCCCCGACCACCAGCGCCTGGCCTACAGCCTGGACACCAGTGGCGACGAGGTGTACCAGCTTTACGTCAAGGAACTGAGCACCGGCCAGATCAGCAGCCTGCCGTTTGAGGACTGCGACGGCAGCATGACCTGGGCCAACGACAACCTGACCCTGTTTTTCGGTGAGCTGGACGAGACCCATCGCCCCGGCAGGCTGCATCGCCACACATTGGGCAATGCATCGGCAGAGCTGGTGTTCGACGAGCCGGACGGTCGATTCTTCCTGCACTGCTTCCGTAGCAGTTCCGAACGCCAACTGATCATTCTGCTCAATAGCAAAACCACCAGCGAAGCGTGGGTGCTGGACGCCGATTATCCGCAACAGGCCTTCACCTGCCTCGCGCCGCGCAGCGAAGGGCACGAGTATTATCCGGATCACGGGCTGCTCGATGGTGTGTGGAGCTGGTTCATCCGCAGCAATCAGAGCGGCATTAACTTCGCGCTGTATCACGCAGCGGAACAGGCCAGTGGCGCCCCGGTTCGCGAAGACTGGCAGACCCTGGTTGCGCACGATGACAAGGTCATGCTCGAAGGCGTGAGCCTCAACGCCAAGGCCATCAGTCTGAGCCTGCGCGAAGGCGGCCTGCCGATCATCGAAGTACGCCCGCAGGATCTGCCTACCTATCGCGTGCAGTTGCCCGACGCCGCGTACAGCCTGTATGTGCAGGACACCCTGGAGTTCGACAGCGACAGAATTCGCCTGCGTTATCAGTCGCTGAACCGTCCGGCACAGGTGCGTCAACTGACCCTGGCCAGCGGCGAGCAGGTAGTGCTCAAGGAAACGCCGGTGCTGGGCACTTTCAACGCCGACGCCTACGTCAGCCAGCGTCTGTGGGCCACCGCCAGTGATGGCACTCAGGTGCCGATCAGCCTGGTGGTCAAGCGCGAACTGGCCGGCAAGGCGACCCCTCTGTATCTGTACGGCTACGGTGCCTACGGCGAAAGCCTCGACCCGTGGTTTTCCCACGCGCGCCTGAGCCTGCTTGAACGTGGCGTGGCGTTTGCCATCGCCCATGTACGCGGCGGTGGCGAGCTGGGCGAGGCCTGGTATCGCAATGGCAAGCAGGAACACAAGCAGAACACCTTCGGCGACTTCATTGCCTGCGCCGAACATCTTGTTGCACAGGGCCTGACCAGCGCCGAACAGCTTGTGATCAGCGGCGGCAGCGCCGGTGGCCTGCTGATCGGTGCCGTGCTCAATCAGCGACCCGAGCTGTTCAGGGCAGCAATTGCCGAAGTGCCGTTCGTCGATGTGCTGAACACCATGCTCGATCCGGACCTGCCGTTGACCGTCACCGAATACGACGAATGGGGCAACCCGCAGGAGCCTGAGGTCTATGAGCGCATCAAGTCCTACGCGCCTTATGAGAACGTCAGCGCTCAGGCGTACCCGGCCATGCTGGTCATCGCCGGTTACAACGACAGCCGTGTGCAGTATTGGGAAGCCGCCAAATGGGTCGCGAAGTTACGCGCCAGCAAAACCGACGATAATCTGCTGCTGCTCAAGACCGAACTGGGTGCCGGACACGGCGGCATGAGCGGTCGCTATCAAGGGTTGCGTGACGTGGCGCTGGAGTACGCGTTTATCTTCAAGGTATTGCAGATCGCCGAATGAACTTGGCGTGAAACACCTGTCTTACTAGCATCGGGGGGCACGGAGCTGCCCCCTTCGTATCAGGATTGAAAGACCGAACCATGTCAGAACCATTGTCCAACCTGAACAACGCCATACGCGACATGCTGCTGGACTGCGGCCTGTTCGACACGCTGCTGCCCGGCGACTTCGTGACTGTAGCCGGGTATTTCAGCATTACCGACATCGAAAAAGGCGAGACCATCTTTGCCGAGGGCGATGCCGGGACATTCATGTGCATCATTCATCAAGGCACTGTGTCTGTGCAGAAACTTGCCGCAGACGGTCAACAGGTCGAAATCGCCGTTCTGCGGCGCGGGCGGGCGTTCGGGGAAATGGCTGTACTGGATGGCGAACGTCGCTCGGCCAGCTGTATCGCGGCCACCCAATGCCAGTTATTGAACCTGGGACGCGACTCTCTGGACAAGATGCTCGACGAAGCGCCGAAAATCGCCGCCAAGATAATTCGTGCCCTGGCCATCTCGTTGTCCAGGCGCCTGCGCATGGTCGACGGCCAATTACTGTCTCAGCAGGTGTGAGTTTGCCAATCTGGCGCTAAACTTGCCGATATTCCGCTTTCAATGCGCACACGCACAGGTGACACCATGAGCACGGCCAATCCTCCTTCCCATACTGCCAAGCTGGACCGCATTCTGGCCGACGCCCAGCGCGACCGAGAAATGGGTTACCGCGACAAGGCGTTGCGTATGTACCCGCACGTTTGCGGCCGTTGCGCCCGCGAGTTCGCTGGCAAACGTCTCAGCGAACTGACCGTGCACCACCGCGACCACAACCATGACAACAACCCGCAGGACGGTTCCAACTGGGAGCTGCTGTGCCTGTATTGCCACGACAACGAGCACTCGCGTTACACCGATCAGCAGTATTTCGCCGACGGTTCGCTGAGCACTCCGAAAACCGCCAAGGCAACCCACAACCCGTTCGCCGCGCTGGCGGGATTGATGAAGAAGGACGAGTAACCCGGTACTTTCCCGCAACTGTATTTCCCCGCCCCTACCCACGCAGTCTTCGGCCTGCGGCCACCCGACTGACCGGATACTTCGCCATGCCCTCCCGTACCTCAAGACGAACCTTTGTGAAAGGGCTTGCCGCCAGTGGCATCCTCGGCGGCCTGGGGCTGTGGCGCAGTCCGGCATGGGCGGTTCCGAACCCGGGTCAGCCGGCCGGGCTGTCCGGCACCGAGTTCGATCTGTATGTCGGCGAAACCCAGGTCAATATCACGGGTAATACCAGAACCGCGATGACGATCAACGGCGGTATTCCAGGCCCGCTGTTGCGCTGGCGCGAAGGCGATACGGTGACCATCAGGGTAAAAAACCGTCTCGACGAAGCCACCTCGATCCACTGGCACGGCATCATTCTGCCCGCCAACATGGACGGCGTGCCGGGGCTGAGCTTCGACGGTATCGCGGCCGATGGCATGTACGTCTATCGCTTCAAGGTCAAACAGAACGGCACCTATTGGTACCACAGCCACTCGGGCTTTCAGGAACAGTCGGGGGTTTACGGGCCGCTGGTGATCGACGCCAAAGAGCCAGAGCCATTCAAATACGACCGCGAACACGTGATCATGCTCAGCGACTGGACCGACGAAGAGCCGCTTCAACTGATGAAAACGCTCAAGAAACAGTCCGATTATTACAACAATAACAAGCGTACTGTCGGCGACTTCATCAACGACGTCGGTGAGAAAGGCTGGAGCGAGACCACTCGTGATCGCTGGATGTGGGCGAAAATGGGGATGGAGCCGACTGACCTGGCGGATGTCAGCGGCGCGACCTACACCTACCTGATGAACGGCCAGGCCCCGGACATGAACTGGACCGGGCTGTTCAAGCCTGGCGAGCGGATTCGACTGCGCTTGATCAACGGCTCGGCCATGACGTATTTCGACGTGCGTATTCCGGGCCTGAAAATGACCGTAGTCGCCAGCGATGGCTTGCACGTCAAGCCAGTAACGGTCGATGAATTGCGCATCGCAGTGGCAGAAACCTTCGACGTGATCGTCGAGCCTGCCGAAGGTGCCTACACGCTGTTCGCCCAGTCGATGGACCGCACCGGCTACGCCCGCGGCACCCTGGCCAGCAGGCCCGGCTTGCAGGCCGTCGTCCCGCCCCTGGATCCACGCCCATTGCTGAGCATGAATGATGTGGGCATGGCGGGCATGGATCATGGCAGCATGAACCACGGCGCAGCCCCGGCAATGGACGACATGTCAGGCATGGACCACAGCAAGATGGGCCATGACTCGATGCCCGACATGGACCACAGCAAGATGCCAATGAAAGAAACACCTGCCATGCAGCCACACCCGGACAGCGAACAAAACAATCCGCTGGTCGACATGCAGGCCATGAGCACCTCGCCCAAACTCGACGATCCGGGCATCGGCCTCAGGAACAACGGGCGCAGAGTTCTGACTTACGCAGACCTGCGCAGCACCTTCGAAGACCCGGACGGTCGTGAGCCCAGCCGCACGATAGAGCTGCACCTGACCGGGCACATGGAAAAATTCGCCTGGTCGTTCGACGGCGTGAAATTCTCGGACGCCAAACCGCTCATGCTCAAGTACGGCGAGCGAGTGCGTGTCGTGTTGGTCAACGACACGATGATGTCTCACCCCATCCATCTGCACGGCATGTGGAGCGATCTGGAAGACGAAAACGGTCAGTTCATGGTGCGCAAACACACCATCGACATGCCTCCGGGGTCACGCCGCAGCTATCGCGTCACCGCTGACGCACTGGGCCGTTGGGCTTATCACTGTCACATGCTGTACCACATGGAAATGGGCATGTTCCGCGAAGTACGGGTGGAAGAATGAGGATTTTACCGGTGAATGGATTGCGCAACTCGTCCTGCCTGCCAACCCTGCTGCTGACGGCAGGCCTGGCCATAACACCCTGGGCAACCACGCTGGCTGCCGGAATGGATGGCATGGAAGGCATGGATCATGGCAGCCACTCGATGCCTATGGACGCCAGCGAGCACAATGCCGCCCCAATGCAGAGCCGGACACCAATCCCGCCTGTCACCGACGCCGACCGGGCTGCGGTGTACGCCAGCCATAGCGGGCATCAGGTCCACGACAGCGCCATTAACAGTTACTTTCTGGCCGACAAGCTGGAATGGCAGGACGCAAACGACGGCAGCGCGCTGGCCTGGGACCTGTCCGGCTGGATTGGCGGTGATGTCGACCGCTTGCTGCTGCGTTCAGAGGGCGAGCGCACCAACGGCAAGACCGAGGAAGCGGAAGTCCAGGCGTTATGGGGTCATGCCGTCAGCTCATCGTGGGACGTAGTCGCCGGGGCACGCCAGGACTTCAAACCTGGCGCGCCACAAACCTGGGCGGCTTTCGGCCTGCAAGGGCAGGCGATTTCGGATCTTGATATCGAAGCCACCGCATTCATCGGTGAAGCCGGGCAGACCGCGGCGCGCCTGGAAGCTGACTACGACCTGCTGCTGACCAACAATTTGATTCTTCAACCCACTGCCGAGCTGAATTTCTACGGCAAGAACGACCTGCAACGCGGCAATGGCTCGGGCCTGTCGACCAGTGAGTTCGGTCTTCGGCTGCGCTATGAAATCACCCCGCAATTCGCTCCTTACGTTGGCGTAACCTGGGATCGGTCCTACGGCAATACTGCCGATTACGCACGCGAAGACGATGAGGACGTTGCCGACGCGCGGCTGGTCGTCGGTCTACGCATGTGGTTCTGAGCGTCGGAATTGAAAATGGCATTGCTCTGACGCTGCCGTATAATCCGCGGTTTTCTTCAGAGCACCCTCCCCGTGGCCAATAAACGGTACGCCTGCATCGGTCTTTACAACCCCAAGTCCCCGGAAAATGTCGGCTCCGTCATGCGAGCAGCCGGCTGCTACGGTGTGGCATCGGTGTTCTATACCGGTAAACGCTATGAGCGTGCGCGGGATTTCATCACCGACACCAAGAAAATCCATCAGGACATCCCGCTGATCGGCATCGAAGACCTCAAAAGCATTCTGCCGCTGGGTTGCATTCCGGTGGCCGTTGAACTGGTCGACGGCGCCCGTGCCCTGCCTGAATACACGCACCCTGACCGCGCGCTGTATATCTTCGGCCCGGAAGACGGCTCGCTGGATCAGGACATTCGCGACTGGTGTGAAGACGTGATCTATATCCCGACCGAGGGCTGCATGAATCTGGCCGCAACCGTCAACGTGGTGCTCTACGACCGTATGGCCAAAGGCATCAATACCCGCTCGGGGCCACAGTTCGGTCGCGAGAAAATCGATCCGGCCAGCGACCGCTGACGGAAAAGCATTGAACCTGTGTCGCGGGCGAGCAGTCAGTTTCTCTGAACCGGTTTACTACCTACTTCCTGCGAATTACCGCCTCATGGAGAGCCATCATGCGCGACACCCCGATTATCGAACGCATCGACACACCTGAACTGCTGCAGCGCAACCCTGATCAGAACGTCCACGGCTGGGAGCGCATTGGCTCACTGGCTGGCGGTGTACTGATGATGGGCAAAGGTGTCCGTCGTGGCGGCTTTCTGGGCCTGATCCAACTGGCCATCGGCGGCGCAGTGCTGGCTCGCGGCATCAGCGGTCACTGCTCGGCCAAAAGCCTGGTGGAAAAAGGTCGCAGCGACCTGCACAGCGCCCGCTCGACCATCGAACGTGCCGGTGCCCAGTTGAACAACCTGAAAGACGACGCCGAAAACGCGGTGAAAAACGCTGCCGTCAAAGGTGTGGAAGCGCTGGCCGAGCCAAAGCCGGTCGTTTAAACGCTCAACCTGCGCGAAAGATCAGGTAATCCTCCCAGTCGTCTTCAGCCACACTGTTCTCGCTGAGCATGCGGCCTGACTGGGAGATACGCTCGTGATGCACAGCCGTGCGATCACCACACACCAAATGATGCCAGAGCGGCAAATCCTTGCCCTCGCTGACCAGCCGATAGCCACAGGTGGGCGGTAGCCATTTGAATTCATCTGCCTGCCCCGGCGTCAGCTGAATACAGTCAGGCACCGACGCACGACGATTGGCGTAGTCGGAGCACTGGCAGGTCTTCAGGTCCAGCAGCTTGCAAGCGATCCGCGTGTAATAAACGCTGTTGTCTTCTTCGTCTTCCAGCTTCTGCAGGCAGCACAAGCCACAGCCATCGCACAACGATTCCCACTCCTCGGTGTTGAGCTGGTCGAGGGTCTTGCGAATCCAGAAGGGTTCAACTTTAGCGGCCATGGTTCGGACAACGGTATCGAAAATGAAAAGGCCGTCAGTCTAGAGGTACAAGGGGTGCGGGCCAAGCACTTGCGACTGCCGGTAGCCAGGACTTGTCAGCGACAGGGCAAAACAGTAGCGTTAACGGGTTTTCCAGTGCGCTCAAGCGATGCCTGCCGACCACGGCCCATCAAGCCACGCTCGTTTTTCACCTTCGCTATCAAGGACTTTCATGAGCACGAACCCTCGCATCGCCGATCACCCTATCGACCCGCAATTCACCGAACGCTGGTCGCCACGTGCATTCAGTGGCGAAAGCATCGATCAGGAAACCCTGCTGAGCTTTTTCGAAGCGGCACGCTGGGCACCCTCGGCGTATAACTCGCAGCCCTGGCGCTTTCTCTATGCACGTCGCGATACGCCAAACTGGGAGCGTTATCTGGGCCTGCTGAACGAGTTCAACCGCAGCTGGGCGCAACATGCAGCAGCATTGGTGATCATTGTCTCCAAGACCACCTTCGTCGCGCCAGGCGCAACCGAAGAAAGCCCGGCCTTGTGGCACACCTTCGATACCGGCGCGGCCTGGGGTTATCTTGCGCTGCAAGCGAGCCTGAGCGGCTGGCACACCCACGGCATGGCGGGCTTCGATCAGGACCTGACCCGCAAGGAGCTGAACATTCCAGAGGATTACGCACTGCACGCTGCCGTAGCCATCGGCAAAATCGGTGACAAGTCGACGCTGCCGGAATACCTGCAAGGCCGCGAAGCGCCAAGCCCGCGCAAGCCACTGGCAGAACTGGCTGCTGAGGGTGATTTTTCGCTGTAACTGACTGTTCTCTGCAATCGATGCCGACGAGCCGACGCCTAAACGTCGGCTCGTTCGGAACGGCTTCAATAACCTCGCGAAAAATCGACCTCTCCGCGCAGTGCTTCTCCAGCCTGAAACGCCTTGAGGTTTTCAACGAAAAGCTCGGTCATGGCTACCGGCGATGTCGGTGCCGAACTGTGACCGGTCAACAGCAGACCATAGGCGGTCCAGAATGGATGGCGCTGCGGCAAAGGCTCCTGACGGCAGACGTCAATGACCGCACCGGCCAGATGGCCTTCCTTCAACGCCTCGACCAGATCTGCGTCCACAACCGCTACACCGCGCCCAACGTTAATGAACAGCGCCGTTGGCTTGAAGCTGGCGAACAGCTTCGCGTCATACAGGTCGTGGGTCTCAGGTGTGTTGGGCAGTAGATTGATGACGTAATCCATCTCGCCAAGCAGCCGCGTCATGTCAGACAGCGCTGTTACCTCGATGAACGGCGCCTGAGTGCGCGCACTGGAGGCCACGCCGTAGACGTGCACACCGAACGGCAAAAGAAACTCGGCGACACGCTGGCCGATATCACCGGCGCCCACGATCAATACCTTGCGACCAGACAGGCTCTGGCCAGTACGATTGTCCCACTTGCGCTCGACCTGACTCATCAAACGCGCCAGCACCTCACGCTCGTGACCGAGCATGTAGGTCAAAACGAATTCGGCCATGACCTGACCGAAAATCCCGACTGCACGCGTCAGGCGATATTCGCGCGACAGGCTGTCGGCTAGCAGTGGCGTGATGCCCGCCCAGGTGGATTGCAGCCACTGAGGCTTGTGCCCTTGACGCAGCAGGTTGGCCATGAGGTCCGGCTGTCCCAGCCAGACCGGGCAATCGCTGGCCATTCGCGACAGCTCGGCAGAGTCGCCCGTACTGAAGACTTCCAGATCAGGCGCAGCCTGGTGCAACAATTGGGTGTAAACGTGATAATCGTGCTCGGCAATCAGAACGCGCATGTTTCAAAAACCTTAAAAACAGGACAGGCAGCCCACGGCGATGTGGACCGCTTTACAACGTGAGCAACCATTACATCGGATCGTTGCGGCGCAGCAGCTCTTCCGGCAAATGCTCGATGTAGTCATCTTCGGCAGGGGGCATCTGCAGGTGATAGCCCTGGCTGTCGAGATTCTCCAGCACCGCATTGATGTCCTCGCGCGACAGCGCACGCTCGGGACTCAGGACCAGGTCAAATGCATGAACCGGCTTGCCAAACGCGACCAGCAGTTCAGGCGGCACGCGTTTGAGGACATCGCTTTTCAAGACGTAAAGGTACATCTCGTTTCTTTTCGGGCTGCGATAAATCGAGCAGATACGCTTCAAGACTGTTCTCCGGGGGTGGCCAGGCTGTCCAGCAGCGCCTGACCCATCAACTCGCGACGCCAGCCACGCAGCGAGTCGGGCAATTGGTAAGGACCGTCGGGGTAGCCGCTCTTGAGCAGCGCTTCTAGAGTCTTCTTGCGCAGCATCAACTCCGGGGCCATGTCCAGTTGCTCGGCGTATTGCTGACCGATTGCACGCAGACGCTTGATCGACCCGGCCGCATCAATGGGCAGTGGCTCAGGCAATGCAGGCGGCCACTCTTCTGGCGGAAGCGTGCCTGCGGTCTTTATCAGCTCAAGCAGAAACTCGCCGTCATGGCGAACGGTGCGCGGGTGCATGTCTTCGATACGCCCCAGTGCGGCGAGGTTATCCGGCTGCGTCTTGGCCAATGGCCACAGCGAGTGCTCACGCACAATGCGGTTGCGCGGCAGGTTGCGGGCGCGCGCCTCGCGCTCACGCCAGGCACACAACTCACGCAGCACCGCCAACTGGGCACGGGACAGTTTCCAGGCCAGTTTGGCCTCACGGTACACCTCGTACGGGTCAACTTCGCGGCGCAGGTTGGCGACCAGTTCGGCACCGTCATCCAGCAGCCAGGCGTATTTGTCATCGGACAAACGCGGACGCAGGATGGCGAACAGTTCGGCAAGGTGCACAGCATCTTCGGCGGCGTAACTGATCTGCGTCTCCGACAGCGGACGTTGCAGCCAGTCAGAACGGGTTTCGCCCTTGGGCAGGTCGATGTTAAGGACCTCCTGCACCAGACGCGAATAGCCCATGGAAAAACCGAGGTTCAGGTAAGCGGCTGCCAACTGGGTATCAAACAACGGCACCGGCAGGCTGCCAGTCAGACGCAGCAAAACTTCGAGGTCCTCGCTGCACGCGTGCACCACTTTGATGACGTCGGGGTTTTCAAGCAACGCGGACAGCGGCCGCCAGTCGTTGATCAGCAAAGGATCAATAAGCCAAGCGCTTTGCCCGTCGCCAATCTGCAGTAGCGCTGCTATCGGATAAAAAGTATCGACCCGCATAAACTCGGTGTCGAGCGCGACAAAAGGCAGCAACTGCCATTCTGCGCAATGCCGGGCGAGGCTGTCGTCGTCGCGAATCCAGTGAATATCGATGGCCACACGGCTCTCCCTTCAACAATGGCGCGCAGTATATATCGTGATGGGAGATTATCGCGCGTCTGTCGTCCCGGTCTGGCGTATCTTCACGCAAATGACGGACAGGAGGAACTGTTGCCTGGCAAAAGGGCCAAGGATGAGCGTCCCCACGCAAGCGTGGAAACGATCTCTATCCTGAGCAAGCACAGATTTTACTGCTTGTCAGCGGCCGCCAGCTCAGTGCGGCACCCGGAGAACATATCCAGGCTTGGGTTGTAGACCTGGGTGTCGACTTTCAACAAGCCGAGCATTGAATGAAAGAGATTGTCCTGGCTCAACGGCGCATTGCGCTGTTTGGCCAGGCACTCCGGGCTGACTGCAAAGGACTTCTGATAGGTATCGGACAACCAGATAAGCATCGGCACATGCTTTTGCTGATCAGGAGCCAGTACATACGGTGTGCCGTGCAAGAACAAGTTGTACTCGCCAAGCGACTCACCATGGTCCGACAGGTACACCATGGCAGTGTCGACCTTGTTTTGATTACTGCGCAACAGATCAATCAACGTGGCCAGTACGTGATCGGTATACAACAGTGTGTTGTCGTAGGCATTGACGATGCTGTCCCGGCTGCAATTGTTCAAGGCATTGCTTTCACACACCGGCGTAAACTTTTCAAACTCTTTAGGGTAACGCTTGAAGTATTCAGGGCCATGGCTACCCATCTGGTGCAGCACCAGAACAGTGTCCTTGTCGAGGCTGTCGATAAAACCCTGCAGGTTTTGCAACAGTATCTCGTCGCGGCATTCATGGCTGTTGCACAGCAGCGGGTCCTTGAGATTACTGACATCCTGGAAGGTCACTCGATCACAGGTCCCTTTGCAGCCGGCCTGATTATCACGCCACACCACTTCTATACCGGCACGTTTCAGGACATCCAGCAAACCTTCCTGATTACGGGCCTTGGTTGCGTTGTAGTTCTTGCGACCCATGTTGGAGAACATGCACGGCACCGACACTGCGGTTTCGGTGCCGCACGAGTAAACATCGGTAAACGCCACCAACCCGCTCTCCTTGTTCAGGTTGGGCGTGGTGTCGCGACCATAGCCAAGAATCCCGAAGTTTTCGGCACGGGCACTTTCGCCCACCACCAGTACGGTCAACGACTTACGGGCATGCGTGGCCCAGTCCGCCGACCGTTTGGCGTCCTCGCCAATCTTGACGAACGGGCGCTGTGCGGAGATCACCTGCTCGCTCAGGTAGCCAATCGAGGCACCGATGTAATTGCTTGGCACGACCATCAGGCGCAATTCGTGATGGTTGCGGAACAACGAGGACAAGCCTTGATAATTCGCCAGCGCAACGCCGCCTATTGCCACGCAACAGACCACGCCTACCACCAGCTTGCTGAACAGTTCCAGGTGCCAGCGACGGTAGCTGATCGGCAGTTTCCATAGAATCAGCGAAGGCAGTACGCCCAACAGAACGATATACAACGCCAGTTTAAAAGACAGCAGCCCTTGCACTTCCGTCACGTTGGTTTCGGCGAAGTTTCGGAACATCCCGGCGTCAATCATGACACCGTACTCGGTCATAAAATACACCACCCCGGCGCTGATCATAAACAGAGCGATCACCACAGGCTTAAACACACGGCGAAATGCCAACAGCGTCAGAACGATATTGAATACGCAGAAAATCATCAGCCCGAATGCAAAACGCATGGCCAGGCCTTTGGCATCGGAGCTGGTAATCGCGAAAAGATGCTGCCACAGATTTATATTGAAACCCAGTAACAGAAAGGCGCTGGCAAGTAAGGTAACAACCTCTGGACGAACAGTTCTGGGTGTCGGCATCGTGGTCTGCTTATCGAATTAATATGCATCGGGCATTTAGGAGCCAGATAACTCCCGATGGCGCGCACTGTAGGCAGCGCTTCATCAATTTTATGTGAAAACGGTGAGAGGATTGGGTTGAATGAAGCTTATTTCACCGTGAAGCAATACGCGCCCATAAACGTGCACTTACTCCGCCAACAAAGCGTCTGCGCAAGCAAGCAAGCAAGCAAGCAAGCAAGCGCAGACGCTGTCACTCTGGAAACGCTCGATCAGACCGAACGACGGCGATAGGCACGATAGCCCGGCAGCCAGAAATTACGCTCGATGGCTTCAAGCAGTGCCTCTTCGGAAGTTTCCAGTGCCAAGCCTTCAGCCTGGGCCTCTTTGGCAACAGCCAGCGCAATTTTACGACTCACTTGCTGAATTTCCTTGAGTGGCGGCAACACCGCATCGCCCTGCCCCGTGACCATCGGCGAACACTCGGCCAGCGCATTGGATGCCGCCATCAGCATACGGTCGGTGATGCGCGACGCCTTGCAAGCCACCACGCCGAGGCCGATGCCCGGAAAGATATAGGAGTTGTTGCACTGAGCGATGTGCACGGTGCGACCGTTGATCTCCACCGGCGCGAACGGACTGCCGGTAGCAACCAGCGCATTGCCATCCGTCCAGCGCAGGATTTCTTCCGGCGTGGCTTCTACCTTGGAAGTCGGATTGGATAGCGGCATTACCAGTGGTTTGGCGCAATGTTTGTGCAGTTCGCGAATCACTTGCTCGGTGAACAGACCACGCTGCCCGGACACGCCGATCAACACCGTGGCCCCGGCGTTCGTCACCACGTCGAGCAACTGCGGGAAGGCTTCTGTGCCAGCAGTCCAGCCAGACACATCGGCGGTCTTTTGCGCCAGGCGCTTCTGGAAATCGAGCAGGTTATCCATGCTTTCGGTCAGCAGGCCGAAGCGATCAACCATGAAGATACGTTTGCGCGCTTCGCTTTCGCTCAGGCCTTCAATTCGCATCGCTGCGATGATGTGCTCGGCGATCCCGCAGCCCGCCGAACCGGCACCGACAAACACCACTTTCTGCTGGCCAAGGGTTTCATTCTTGGCCTTGCAGGCCGCCAGCAATGTACCCACGGCAACCGACGCAGTGCCCTGAATGTCATCGTTGAAGCAGCACAGCTCATCCCGATACTTCTCAAGCAACGGCATGGCGTTGGACTGGGCAAAATCTTCGAACTGCAATAACACGTCGGGCCAGCGACGCTGCACCGCGTCGATGAACAGCGCGATAAAGTCTTCGTATTCCTTGCCTGATACCCGCTCGTGACGCCAGCCCATGTACATCGGGTCATCCAGCAGCTCACGGTTGTTGGTGCCCACATCCAGCACGATCGGCAGCGTGTAGGCAGGGCTGATTCCGCCACAGGCGGTGTACAGCGACAGTTTGCCAATCGGAATGCCCATGCCACCGATACCCTGGTCGCCCAGACCGAGAATTCGCTCGCTGTCGGTCACGACAATGATTTTGATCCGGTCCTTGGTGGCGCTACGCAGAATGTCATCGATGCGGTCGCGCTCGGGGTAGGAAATGAACAGGCCACGGTGCGTGCGGTAGATCTTGGAGAATTCCTGACACGCCTGACCCACCGTCGGGGTGTAGATAATCGGCAGCATCTCGTCCAGATGCGAGTCCAGCAGGCGGAAGAACAGGGTTTCGTTGTTGTCCTGGATCGAACGCAGGTAGATATGCTTGTCCAGATCGCTCGCGCACTGCTTGTACTGGCTGTAGACCCGGGTGACTTGCTCTTCGATAGTCTCTACGTTCTGCGGCAGGAGCCCGATCAGATTGAATTCGACCCGCTCTTGCGGGGTGAAGGCACTGCCTTTGTTCAGCAGGGGCATTTCCAGCAGTGAGGGTCCTGCATAGGAAATATACAAAGGGATGCTCCGATCAACTTGCCGCGCAGCGGTGGCAAGCCGTAATTTGCCAGGCACATAGCGCTATTTTTCTGAAAACGGTCTGATGCAGTGTGAGTCGAGCGCGTTTTTCGCTCGGTTTTCCGTGTTAAGCGCGCAACTCACCCAAACCCATTAGTCGCTTTCGAGCCATCCACAGGTTCGACAGGGCGAACAGCGTGGTCAGTTGGGCCGTGTTTTTCATCAGCCCACGAAAGCGTACTTTCACGTAACCAAACTGGCGCTTGATGACCCGAAACGGATGCTCGACCTTGGCGCGTGTCTGCGCTTTGCAGTACTCGATCTTGCGCTTGGCTTTGTACAACAGGCTGCGTTTGTTCAGCTTGGAATACGTGCTGCGCCGCGCCGCGATTTGCCAGATCACGTTACGATTTTCGTGCTCTTCACGCTTCTCGACACCGGTGTAGCCAGCGTCCGCATAGACCGCGTTTTCTTCCCCGTGGAGCAGTTCGGCGACTTGAGTGACATCGGCCACATTGGCCGCAGTGCCATGGACGTGATGAACCAGTCCAGACTCAACGTCAGCGCCGATGTGGGCCTTCATACCGAAGAAATACTGGTTACCCTTCTTTGTCTGATGCATCTCGGGATCACGCTCGCCGTCTTTGTTCTTGGTCGAGCTTGGGGCATGAATAATGGTGGCATCGACGATGGTGCCCTGGCGCAGCGACAGGCCTTTTTCCTGCAAATAACCGTTGATGACCGCGAGGATTGCAGGAGCCAGTTGATGTTTCTCCAGCAGGTGCCGGAAGTTCATGATCGTGGTGTCTTCCGGTATCGGCGCACTCAACGTCAGGCGTGCAAACTGGCGCATGGGGGTGATTTCGTAGAGCGCTTCTTCCATGGCCGGATCACTCAGGGAGAACCAGTTCTGCAGCAGGTGAATGCGCAGCATGGTTTCCAGCGGATAAGGTTTTCTGCCACCGCCGGCCTTGGGGTAGAACGGTTCGATCAGGCCCAGCAGACCTGTCCAGGGGACGACCTGATCCATCTCGGCGAGGAAGCGTTCGCGGCGTGTCTGCTTGCGCTTGCTGGCATATTCGAAATCGGAAAAGCTCATCTGGCTCATGGGAGGCTCGGATCAGGTGGTCAGGCGATTTTCGCATAACCGGGACTTGTTCGGAGATTCCAAAGGTCGCGAAGTTTTGGTCATTTTCTCTAATCGCCTTTTTCGTCTACTCATTAATTCTTTACGTCGACCGAGGCGGGCAGCCTGGCTCGTTTCTTGTTATTTTTTCTTGTCGCCAGTTCTCTATCAGGCCATGCCGAAAACCATTCGGCGTGTAAGGTCAGGGCGAACATATTACCCGGCTAAAGGCCCATTGCGACATTTTGTCGCGCAAAGAATGGCTAAGTGACGCTACTACCGGCGCAGCCTTCCTGACCAGCGGGTGCACATAGCACTGCGGATTCCACGACTATCCGGACACCCATTCCACCAACATCCGGACACTGATTCCATGCTGATCCGGACACTCATTCCACAAGCATCTGGACACCGATTCCACGGCCATCCGGACACTTTCAGGCAGGCAGCAACGCAGGACTATTCACTACTATCGACCTCTTTTTTCGAAGCGAAGAGGTCGTCGTGGAGCGTTTATCCATGCGTAAAATCCGAGAGGTACTACGCCTAAAGTTCGACGCTGGCCTGTCCGTGCGCAAGATCGCCGCCAGCTTATCCATCGGCCATTCGAGTGCAGGGGATTACCTTTGCCGGTTCGCCGCCAGTGGGCTTCAGTGGCCCATCGATATTTCTGACGCGGAGTTGAATCGACGGCTGTTTCCACCGGCAGTGCCAGTGCCGACCGACCAGCGCCCAATGCCTGACTGGGCATGGGTACACGCGGAGTTGCGCCGCCCCGGCGTCACTTTGGCCTTGCTCTGGCAGGAATATCGACTCGCTCACCCGCAAGGCTTCCAATACAGCTGGTTCTGCGAGCACTACCGCCTTTGGACCGCCAAGGTCGACGTGGTCATGCGCCAGGAGCATCGTGCTGGCGAAAAGCTGTTCGTCGATTACGCCGGGCAAACAGCGCCGGTCATCGACCGACAAACCGGCGAGATCCGTCAGGCTCAGATCTTCGTCGCCGTTCTCGGCGCGTCCAGCTACACCTTTGCCGAGGCCACCTGGTCGCAGAAACTGCCCGACTGGCTGGGCTCGCACGTCCGATGCTTTGCTTTTTTCGGCGGCACAACGCAGATCCTGGTGCCCGATAATCTGCGCAGTGGCGTGACTAAAGCGCACCGTTACGAGCCGGATATCAACCCCAGCTACCGCGATCTGGCCGAGCATTACGGCGTCGCCGTCTTGCCTGCTCGCTCGCGCAAGCCCAAGGACAAAGCCAAGGTCGAAGTCGGCGTGCAAGTGGTCGAACGCTGGATCCTGGCGGTGCTGCGCAACCGCCAGTTCTTCTCGCTTGGCGAACTCAACACAGCCATCGCGCTACTGCTGGATCGCCTCAACCACAAGCCCTTCAAAAAGCTGCCCGGCTCACGCCGGTCAGCCTTCGAGGCCATCGACCAACCGGCCCTGGAAGGCCTGCCGGAACACCCGTACGTCTATGCCGAATGGAAAAAGGTACGCGTCCATATCGACTATCACGTTGAGGTCGATGGCCACTTTTACTCGGTGCCGTACCAGCTGGTGAAGCACCAAGTCGAAGTGCGGCTCACGGCCCAGACCGTCGAGTGCTTCCACGCCAACCAGCGCGTGGCCAGCCACCTTCGCTCGCAGCACAAAGGCCGCCACACCACCCAAACCGAGCACATGCCCAAGAGCCACCGCGAGCACGCCGAATGGACACCGCAACGGCTGATCCGCTGGGCAGAGCAGACCGGGCCTAACACCGCCGGCGTCATCACCTACATCCTCGAACGCCGAATCCATCCGCAACACGGCTTCCGCGCCTGCCTGGGCATCCTGCGCCTGAGCAAACAGCACGGCGAAGCGCGGCTGGAAGCCGCGTGCCAGCGGGCGCTGGCACTGGGCGCATGCAGCTACAAAAGCCTCGAGTCGATCCTGCGCCAAGGGCTGGAGCGCCTGCCGCTGGCCCAGCAAAACCTGCCGCTGCTGCCTGACGAGCACATCAACCTGCGTGGCCCGGGCTACTACCACTGACCTGAGAAAGGAGCTTCGAAATGCTACCGAATCCAACGCTCGACAAGCTACAAACCTTGCGCCTGCACGGCATGATCAAGTCGCTGGGCGAACAACACGCAACGCCTGATATCAATGATCTGAGCTTCGACGAACGCTTCGGTCTGATGGTCGATCGCGAGCTGACCGAGCGCGAAGACGCCCGCCTGACCACCCGCCTCAAAGCCGCGCGGTTGCGCCACAACGCCTGCCTGGAAGACATCGACTACCGCAGCCCGCGTGGCCTGGATAAGGCCTTGATCCTGCAACTGGGCAGCGGCCAATGGCTGCGCGATGGCCTGAACCTGATCATCGGCGGGCCGACGGGCGTAGGTAAAACCTGGCTTGCCTGCGCGCTGGCTCACAAAGCCTGCCGCGACGGTTACAGCGTGCGCTATCTGCGTCTGCCGCGCTTGATGGAAGAACTAGGCCTGGCCCACGGCGATGGCCGCTTCGCCAAATTGATGGCCGGCTACGCCAAGACTGACCTGCTGATCCTGGACGACTGGGGCCTGGCACCGTTTACCGCCGCGCAACGGCGCGACATGCTTGAGCTGCTGGACGACCGCTACGGCAACCGCTCGACGCTGGTGACCAGCCAAATGCCAGTGGACAAATGGCATGCGTTGATCGGCGATCCGACCTTGGGCGATGCGATCCTCGACCGGCTGGTGCATAACGCTTATCGAATTGAACTGAAGGGTGAATCGATGCGCAGGCGCGCAACGAAATTGACGGCGGCAGGGGCTTCAGACTAACAATGCAAACCTGCGTCGCTGCGCTCCGACTGCCTGTCCGGATAAGCGTGGAACGAGTGTCCGGATGTTGGTGGGCTGAGTGTCCGGATGACGTGGAATTCGCACATAGCACGCTGGAGACCGTCATCAGAATGGATGAGAACGCCCCGACGAAAGCCGGGGCCTGAAAAAGGTCAGGACACGCCTGGTTTTTCAGCGATGAGCCCGATGGTGAAGCCGTCCACCGCCGAGATCCTGCCGCGCCACAACACACCTGCGTCGCAAATCGGATTACCGTCAGTGGAATAGGTCCGGCAATCCTTCAGGTGAATGAAATGGAATGCTGGCGTGTCTTCGGAAGACTCTCCCGGCTTGAAGGACAGAATCATTTCTTTCATCGTCGCGTCAGTGCCATTGGCAAACGAACTGAACGGCGCCGAAATATCATCGGCCAACTGCTCAAAATAGGTGTCGTGAGAAATCAGGTGCCCGGAAACCAGATTCCCGCCCACCGATAGCGTCACGCCCAGCTCCACCTTGGTGTTCGCGACAAACTTGACCAGCCATTGCAGCAACCAGTCGATCTGCTTGCCCTGCCACTTGAACTGGGCAATCACATCATCATGGCTCTGACTGGGAGAAGGTTGCGACTTTTGTACCTGATCTACGTCCGACATCTGATAGCTCCTCGCCTCACAAAACGTTGAACCCAAGGTATAGATCAGAAAGGGCTAAAGGGGAAACCGGGAGGGGTGAATAGTTTGGGAGTGGTGATGGGGCGGCATCGTCCCGACTTCGCTCAAGCGTTCGGGGTTGCTGTCGATTTCCAAAAAGTGAATAGCAACTCGGCGAAAAGCACACAAATTTGTTGCGCAATCAAAGCCTCAAGTATACTTTTCAGGATTCTGTATACACTGTTTACAATCACCACCCGTGGAGGCCAATATGGCATCGCCTGTTTTGTCATTCCGTGTCGAAGAAGGCTTGGTCGAAATGCTCGACCAGCTAGCGCTTGCCACGGACCGTGATCGTCAGTACCACCTGAAACGTGCTTTGTCTCGCTATGTCGAAGCAGAAGCCTGGCACCTGAAAGCCATTGACGAAGGCTTAGCCGACATTGATGCAGGAAAGACGATCAATCTGGAAACGGTTAAAGCCAAGTGGGTAGCACGTGCCGCAAATCGAGTTAAGTGAAAAAGCCGATAGCGATCTGGAAGCGATTCATGAGCATTATGCGGGGCTGATGGGCCATCAGAGAGCTGACGAAGTCGTCAGCACCATTCTGGAATCCATTGAGCAGCTCGCAACGTTTACAGGTATGGGACGCCCTTCCCAAGCCCCGGACGTACGCGAGCTGGTACTTACTCGCTACCCCTTCTTAGTGAGCTATGTGGTTCGCAGCCAGGTCGTGTTCATCGTCCGCGTGCTGCATGAACGGAACGAGCGCCTGAACACTTCAAAAATCCCGGATCAATTCAGCTAGTTCTGACCGGCCAGCTATCTTCGACTGCGGAAAAAACGGAGTCGGGGAAGGGAAAAATCTGGGAACGAGGGAGGTAGTACAGCCTGAAAACAAAAAACCCCGTGAATCAAATATTCACGGGGCTTTTCAAATAATGGCGGAGAGATAGGGATTCGAACCCTAGGTACCGGTGAAGGTACAACGGATTTCGAATCCGTCCCATTCGGCCACTCTGGCATCTCTCCAACGGCGCGCATCATAACAGCATCAACGCAGAAGGCGAAGCCCTTCTGCTGTTTTTTTTCGTGCTATCAAGCGCTTGCGTGTTTTTTCCGCTTACAGCGGCACGCCCAGACGGTTTGCGACTTCTTCGTAAGCTTCGATGACATCGCCCAGACCCTGGCGGAAGCGGTCCTTGTCCATTTTCTTGCGAGTGTCCTTGTCCCAGAGGCGGCAGCCGTCCGGGCTGAATTCGTCGCCGAGGACGATTTCACCGTGGAATACGCCGAATTCGAGTTTGAAGTCGACCAGCAGCAGGCCAGCGTCGTCGAACAGTTTGGTCAGGACTTCATTGACCTTGATCGACAACTCTTTCATGCGAACCAGTTGCTCGGCAGTGCCCCAGCCGAATGCCACAACGTGGGATTCGTTGATGAACGGGTCGCCCTTGGCGTCGTCCTTGAGGAACAGTTCGAAGGTGTAAGGATTGAGCCTGGTACCCTCTTCGATGCCCAGACGTTTGACCAGGCTGCCGGCAGCGTAGTTACGCACGACGCATTCGACCGGGATCATGTCGAGCTTCTTGACCAGGCACTCATTGTCGCCCAGCAGCTTGTCGAATTGGGTCGGAACGCCCGCTTCTTCAAGCTTTTGCATGATGAAGGCGTTGAACTTGTTGTTCACCATGCCTTTACGGTCCAGTTGTTCGATGCGCTTGCCGTCGAACGCCGAAGTGTCGTTACGGAACAGCAGGATCAAGCGGTCAGCGTCGTCGGTCTTGTAAACCGATTTGGCTTTGCCGCGGTAGAGTTCTGCACGTTTTTCCATGATGGGCTCCGCTTGCTAAGTAGTTGGGCTAGGCGATATGTCGCCAGTCGAGCCCTGAATCTTGATCGGCCAGTTGCAGCCAGTCCGGGTCGCACCCAAGGGTGTCGACAAAACATTGCCGGGCCAGATGCGGCAGGTTGTTCTTGCTGCTCAGATGCGCCAGCACCAGGTGCTGAAGGTCCTGCCATCCCAGCTCGCTCACCAGGCTGGCGGCCTGATGATTGTTCAAATGACCTGTTTCACAGCCAACGCGCTGCTTGAGAAAGACCGGATACTGGCCTCGGGCAAGCATGTCGCGACAGTGATTGGCCTCGATCATCAAGGCATCCAGGCCTTGATAACGCTGCAATACGTTGGAGCAGTAAGAGCCCAGGTCGGTCAGCAGACCGAAGCGGCGCTTGCCGTCATTGAAGACAAACTGCGTCGGTTCAAGCGCATCATGAGCGACAGACACTACATCGATGCCCAATGCGCCCACCTGCAAGCTCTCCCCGCCCGCCAGCAAACCGGCAACTTCAACCGGTTTTCGCATACCGCGCAAGGTACCGCTGCTGAGGTAGACCGGTACATTGTAGCGCCGCGACAGCAAACCCACGCCATGCACATGATCGGCATGCTCGTGGGTTACCAGAATCGCACTCAACTGGTTTGCAGCGACGCCCAGACGCGCCAGGCGCCGCTCGGTTTCCCGCAGGGAGAAACCGCAATCGACCAGTACGTATGTATCGTTGCTTGCGACCAGCGTGCCGTTGCCACGACTGCCGCTGCCGAGAACCGCGAAACGCACTTAACCCAGGTTGTCTTGAATAACGCTCAACACCCGACGCGCGATATCCGCAGGCGCAACGGTGTTGATGTTCTTCTCGACGGTCACTTGAACGTTGTCACCCACCTTGCTCAGGCGAACCTGATAACGCTCGGCACGGGCATCGATCTCTTCCTTGCTCGACTTGCTGCCAAACAGGCGACCGAAGAAACCAGGCTCGTTTTCAGGCGTTTTGGCCTTTTCGGCCAGGTTGATGTAGTACAGACCCAGGCTGCGGTTGATGTCCTCGACGCGCCAGTCACCCTGATCCAGCGCGCGGCCGACACTCGACCACGCACGGTCGAGATCGGCACCGAGGTTCAATACCGGGTTGCCGCTACCGTCTTCGCTCAAGGCAACACGGCTCGGGGTGTCGTAGTCACGTGCCGCCAACAGGGAAATAGAACCGCCCTTCTCGGCGTTGCGACCCATGCTGGCCAGCAGATCGTCGGTCAGTGCGGCATCAAGCCCCAGGTTGGTGGTACGGGTCGGGAAGGCCACATCGGCAGTGCTGCCGGCAGGACGCTCGACGCTCACCACATAGACTTCACTGGTATTGCGCTGCACGCCCGGCTCGATACGAACCCGCACGCGGGTTTCAGCGTCGGCTGAAACGCCAGCGGCGCTCAGGCGCTTGGCAACCGAAGCGGACAGTTCATCAAGACGCTGCCACGAGGAGCTGAATTCGCCAGTCTGCGGGCGCTCTTCAGCGATACGGAAACCATTGTCTTCAAAGTATTGATGAGCCACCGGCCAGACTTCGGCTGGCTGACGCTGAGCCAGAATCCAGCGCGCATCGCCGCTTTTCTGCTGGCTGAAATCGCTCGACTCGGAAGTCGTGCCCAGTGGCAGAGGACGAGGAACCGTGTATTCGCCTTCTTTCTGGGTGCTGTCAGCCACATTGCGCGGGATCGGCAGCAACGGGTCGAGGCGCTTGACGCCGGACACATCGGCAGGCACCTGCATGGGTGGGGTCTGGGTAGCCTGGAGGTAATCGCTACCGCGATCACGGAAGTAACCATCTTCGCCCCAGAGCCAACCGCAACCGCTGGTGCTGGAGATAATAAGAGCAAGTGCGGAAAGTCCGGCCAATCGCTTCATTGCGTGATACTTCCTCAATTAAACCAGGACGCCGGACTGGCGCAGGGCCTGACGCAGCGGTTCGTGACAGGCTTCGCTGAGCCAGGTAAGCGGCAGACGGATACCGGCTGGCATCTTACCCATTTCATGCAAGGCCCACTTCACGGGGATAGGGTTGGATTCGATAAACAGGGTGTTGTTGAGCGGCATGAGCTTTTCGTGAATCGCCCGCGCCGTCTCGGCATCGCCACGCATGGCCGCTGCGCACAGATCGCTCATGAGGCGCGGTGCAACGTTGGCAGTGACGGAAATATTGCCCTTGCCGCCCAGCAGCATCAACTCGACTGCCGTAGCGTCGTCACCGGAGTACACCAGAAAATCACTGCTGACGCTGTCCAGAATGTCCTTGGCGCGCTGCAGGTTGCCGGTGGCTTCCTTGATGCCGATGATGTTTTTTACCGCAGACAGACGCGCAACAGTCTCTGGCAGCATGTCGCAAGCCGTACGGCCCGGCACGTTGTAGAGGATCTGCGGGATGTCTACGGCGTTGGCGATGTGGCTGAAATGCTGAAACAGGCCTTCTTGCGTCGGCTTGTTGTAATAAGGCGTTACCAGCAGGCACGCATCGGCGCCAGCGGTCTTGGCGTTGGTGGTCAGCTCGACGGCTTCGCGCGTCGAATTGGCGCCTGTACCGGCGATGACCGGAATACGTCCTGCAACCTGGGCAACCACACGGCGGATGACCTCGATGTGTTCGCTCACATCCAGCGTCGCCGATTCACCGGTGGTGCCGACGGCAACAATGGCGTTGGTGCCCTCTTGCAAGTGGAAGTCAACCAGTTTGCTCAGGCTGTCCCAGTCCAGACGACCTTGTGCATCCATTGGTGTGACCAGTGCCACCATACTGCCCGCAATCATGCAACCGCTCCTGCCGGAAAAGAGAGCCGTAATGGTACTGGCGCTATCAGCCTTGTACAAGCGAAGTACCGCGCTCTGAGCATTCCCCTGAGCGATGGTTTTCGCTACCCTTCGTCCTTTGATCGGTACTGGTCACCTGCGCACCTCGCTCAATCGGTCGAATTTGTCGCCAGAAGCCCTGCCCCAGTGCACTCCAGCCCGTCATGGTACTTCCATGCAAGGCAGGCGCTCCGGGACCCGGGAAGGTATCTCGCGCCATCGATTGTCGAAACAGCCCCGCAAGTCCGAAAAAGTACCGACCGCTCATCGTCTAGGAATGCTGCATGTCGTCCACCCCCACAGTTCGCGAACAATTCCTTGTCATCAGTGCCCTTGGCGCAAACCCCATGGAGCTGACCAACGTCCTGTGCCGTGCCAGCCATGAAAACCGCTGCTCGGTAGTCACCTCGCGCCTTACTCGCCACGGTGAGTGCAGTGCGCTGATTCTTCAGGTGTCAGGCAGTTGGGACGCTCTGGCGCGCCTCGAAACCAGCCTGTCGAGCCTCTCCAAGAAGCATGCGTTCACCACCAGCGTGGTACGCAGCGCTACCCTGGAGAACCGCCCGGAAGCCCTGCCCTACGTGGCTTACGTCAGCTCGGCGTACCGCCCGGACATCATCAATGAGCTGTGCCAGTTCTTCATTGACCACAACGTCGAGCTGGAAAATCTGATCTGTGACACATATCAGGCTCCGCAGACCGGTGGCACCATGCTTAATGCCACATTCACGGTGACACTGCCTGCCGGGACCCAGATCAGCTGGCTGCGCGATCAATTCCTCGATTTTGCCGACGCGCTGAATCTCGACGCACTGATCGAACCCTGGCGCCCACAAGCCCCAATGTAAGGAGTTCCCATGACCGTCACAGTAGATCAACCGGTTCCCGACTTTCAGGCACCCGCGACCAGCGGACAGACCGTAGAGCTGTCCGCGCTCAAGGGTCAGCAGGTCGTGATTTATTTTTACCCGAAAGACAACACGCCCGGCTGCACCACGCAGGGTCAGGACTTTCGTGACCATATCGCGCAGTTTCAGGCGGCCAATACGGTTGTGCTCGGTGTTTCACGAGACAGCCTGAAAACCCATGAAAACTTCAAGGCCAAGCAGTCTTTCCCGTTCGAGCTGATTTCGGACAAGGACGAAGCCGTCTGCCAGCTGTTCGACGTCATCAAGCTCAAGAAGCTGTATGGCAAGGAATACCTGGGCGTTGACCGCAGCACCTTCCTGATCGACAAGGAAGGCGTACTGCGTCAGGAATGGCGCGGCGTGAAAGTGCCGGGCCATGTGGCTGAAGTACTGGCGCAGGCCGAGGCCCTGAACAAAGGCTGATATTCCGATAAGCGTTGCGGCACGCAAGGTGCCGCAACGATCCAGACTTGCTGCTTAAAGCAGTGGTGCCACAGTGGGTTCATTACGCGGCCAGGCATCGAGGACGGCCTTGAACAACGTGGCCAGCGGAATCGCAAAGAAGATCCCCCAGAATCCCCACAGCCCGCCAAACAGCAGCACGGCGCAAATGATTGCAACCGGGTGCAGGTTGACGGCCTCGGAAAACAGCAACGGCACCAGAACATTGCCATCCAGCGCCTGAATGATGCCGTGGGCAATCATCAGGTAGATGAACTGATCACCCCAGCCCCACTGGAACAATCCGATCAACGCCACCGGCACTGTGACCACCACCGCGCCAACGTAAGGCACGACCACAGATATGCCGACCAGCATCGCCAGCAGCGCTGCGTAGTTGAGCCCGAGCGCGGCGAACGCGATGTAGGTCACGCCACCACAGATGAAAATCTCGATGACCTTGCCGCGAATATAATTGGCAATCTGACGCTTCATCTCATCCGCCACCCGGTTGATCAACGCACGCTCGCGAGGCAGATAGCCGCGCGCCCAGCGGCCGATCATGTGCCGATCCTTCAGAAAGAAGAACACCAGAATCGGCACCAGCACCAGGTAGATCATCAGGTTGACCAGCAATGGCAGGCTGGAGATCGAGAAGGTCAGCGCCAACTGACCGATCTTGCCCACTTCACCACGGGCGACTTCGATCGCCAGCAACACTTGCTCGTCGGAAACCAGATGCGGGTAACGTTCGGGCAGCAACAGCAGTACAGACTGCCACTTGGCAAGCATGCCCGGTGCTTCGTTGAACAGCGTGATCAACTGGTGCCAGAGCAGTGGTACCAGCACCAGCAGGAACAGCAGCAGCACACCGATGAACAGCGTGAAGACCAAGCCGACTGCGGCCATTTCAGGCAAGCGCAGGCGCTCCAGAACACTGACCAACCCGTGCATCAGGAAGGCCAGCACCAACCCCGCAATGACCGGCGCGAGCATTCCGCCCAGGGTCAGGACAAGGGTAAACGCCAGAAACAGCAAGACCGCCAGTACCACCGCCTCCTCATCGGAGAAGTAGCGTTGCACCCAATTGCGAAGCACATTGAACATCAAACATCCTTTTCAAAAAAACGGCGGTGGCGGTTCAAGCCTTGCGTAGCCAGTAAAGATAAGTGCCAGCGTCGACCTCTTCATGCAGCAACTCATGCCCGGAAAGTCTGGCAAAGGTTCGAAAATCCCGCTGTGACCCGGCGTCAGTCGCGATCACCTTCAGCACCGCGCCGCTGGCCAGACGATTGAGTTCCATCTTGGCTTTCAGCAGAGGCAGCGGACAGTTGAGACCACTGGCATCCAGTTCGGCGTCGCACACCTCGGGGCGCACTACAGCGTCAGACATCGTTTCCCTCCAGGCGGACACATCGAATTACAAACCATGTCCGAAAAGGCATGGCGGATAAGGCGGCAAGAATACCTCACTCTGGTCAGCACGCCATTGAGCCAGCTACAGTACAGGTTCTTCTGACCAGAGCTTCGTGCATGAATTTTTTGCGTCCTACACTGCTCACCCTCGCTTGCCTGTTCGCTACGCATGGCATGGCTGATGACCTGCCTTCACTTGGCGACGCCAGCTCCTCGATTGTCTCTCCCGAACAGGAGCACCGTCTGGGCCGTGCGTGGCTGGGGTTGCTGCGCGGCCAGGTGGCGCAGCTGTCGGACCCGCAACTCAAGGACTACGTCGAGACCTCGGTGTACCGCCTGGCCGAGACCAGCCAGGTTCAGGACCGGCGTCTTGAATTTATCCTGATCAACAGCCCGCAACTCAACGCCTTTGCCGCACCCGGCGGGATCATCGGTGTCAACGGCGGCCTGTTCCTCAACGCCCAGACCGAGGGCGAATACGCGTCGGTACTGGCCCACGAGCTGGCTCACTTGTCGCAACGCCACTTCGCCAGAGGCATGGAGGCCCAGCAGCGTATGCAGGTGCCGGTAATGGCCGCGATGCTGGCGGGTATTGTCATGGCTGCCGCAGGTGCCGGTGATGCCGGTATCGCAACCATCGCCGGCTCACAGGCGGCTGCAATCCAGGAGCAACGTCGCTTTTCGCGCCAGAACGAGCAGGAGGCCGACCGTATCGGCATTCTCAATCTGGAGAAGGCCGGTTATGACCCGCGCAACATGCCCACCATGTTCGAGCGTTTAATGCGTCAGTATCGGTTTGATGCAAGGCCACCGGAGTTTCTACTGACTCACCCGGTGAGCGAATCGCGGATCGCTGACACACGCAACCGCGCCGAGCAGGCCAAGCCTGGCGGCAAGGAAGACAGCCTGCTGTATCAACTGATGCGCGCCCGCGTTGCGTTGATATACGAAGAAACACCTGGTATCGCCGCCAAGCGCTTTCGTGCGCAACTGGTTGAAAACCCGAAATCCGATCCAGCTCGCTATGGTCTGGCCATCGCACAGATCAAGGGTGGGCAACTGAACGAAGCCAGAGAAACCCTCAAGCCATTAATCGAAAAAGCGCCAAACGACATCACCTATAATCTGACGCAGATCGACCTGGACATCACCAATAACCGCTTGGCCGATGCCCAGCAACGGGTCGATCGCATGCTGACGCTGTACCCTGGCAGCTACCCGCTCAATGATGTGCGTATTGACGTGCTGCTCAAGCAGAACCGCACCGCCGAAGCCGAAAAAAGCCTTGAAGCGCTGCTCAAGACCCGCCCGGATGATCCCGACATCTGGTACGTCGTGGCGGAAACCCGTGGCCTGAACGGCAACACCATCGGCCTGCATCAGGCGCGCGCCGAATATTTCGCACTGGTCGGCGATTTCCGTCAGGCAATCCAGCAACTGGACTTTGCCAAACGCCGTGCGGCCAACAACTTCCAGTTGGCGTCACGCATTGATGCACGGCAAAAGGATCTGATTGAACAAGAGCGGATGGTCAAGGACATGATGAACTGATGTCCGAATGAGAAAGCCCGACGCAAGCGTCGGGCTTTTTCATTACGGCTGTCAGGCATTGCCCGCTTGTCGCAAGCGCGCCGCTTGGGTGAAGTCCAGCATGCGCTGCAACGGGCGTACGGCGTTGGGGATCAGCGCCGGGTCAACGAATATCTCATTGCTACCCTCGCGCAGGCACTGCAAGGTGCGCTCAAGCGTATTCATCGCCATCCACGGGCAATGTGCACAGCTTCGGCATGCAGCGCCGTTACCGGCCGTAGGCGCCTCGATGAAGATCTTGTCCGGGCACAACTGCTGCATCTTGTAAAAGATGCCCCGGTCGGTGGCCACAATGAACGTCTTGTTGGGCAAGCGCTGCGCGGCGGCAATCATCTGACTGGTGGAGCCGACAACGTCAGCCAGCTCGATCACTGCTTCCGGCGATTCCGGGTGAACCAGAATCGCAGCCTCGGGATACAAGGCTTTCATGTCTTCAAGCTGCTTGGATTTGAATTCTTCGTGGACAATGCAGGCACCGTCCCACAGCAACATATCGGCACCGGTTTCACGCTGGATATAGCGGCCCAGATGCTTGTCTGGAGCCCAGATGATTTTCTCGCCGTTGTCCATCAGGCTTTCGACGATCTCCAGCGCGCAGCCAGAGGTCACTACCCAGTCCGCACGGGCTTTGACCGCTGCAGAGGTGTTGGCATACACCACCACGGTACGCTCCGGGTGCTGATCGCAGAACGCGGAAAACTCATCGACCGGGCACCCTACGTCAAGCGAACAGGTGGCTTCGAGCGTTGGCATGAACACGCGTTTTTCCGGGTTGAGAATCTTCGCGGTTTCGCCCATGAAACGCACGCCTGCGACCAATACAGTACTGGCAGCGTGGTTATTGCTGAAGCGGGCCATTTCCAGAGAGTCGGCCACGCAACCGCCGGTTTCCTCGGCCAGGGCCTGAATGACCGGGTCGCAATAATAGTGAGCGACCAGCACGGCATCCTGCTTCTTGAGTTCGGCAGCAATGTCGGCTCGGTAACGCGCCTGCTCTGCCGGGCTCAGCGCCTTGGGCTGCTTCGCATCGAGATGAGCCTGCACCAGGAAACGTTCGGAGATCTGTGTCATGTTCGCGGGACCTGAAGGCGCTAGAGCGCGAAAGGCAAGTTTACACCCGAAATACAGGCAATAAAAAAGCCGGAAACCCTTATCAACCAAGGCCCTCCAGCTTTACGCATACATCGCCTGACAAAGGCTGCGCCATGTGCAATCAAGCATATGGCTGATATTCAGTAAATATCGGCCCGACTTCTGAAGGCGCGCCGATTCTAACGCCAAAAAACCGATTTACCAGAAGTTTCTGGCTTGCCCATAGCCGATGAGAATCGTTCTTGAAACCGTCTAGAGATCCATTAAATAGCGAAACATGACAAAGAAATAATTTGTAGCGACTTTCTATTTGACACATCTCTAAAATATCTTGGTCGACCCAACATGGTTACTCACTATCACAGGTCTCATAGATGCCAGGTCCCCTACACTTCGCCATGCACACTTTTCGGCAGACCTCCTGGATGGCCGCTTCCGCGGCTATGTCACTGACCCTCATACTGCCCGCGCAGGCGGCCAGTGAGGCAGCCGTGGTGACGCCATGGGGCACTATAAGCGAGCCAACCAGCCCACCAGTCTGTAAGCAACTTCAAGCGCACCTGACTCCCAGAGACGGCTCGCTGGACAGCGCTGACGGTTCGGCGCTCGACTCCAGGCCTGACCAGGAGAATATCCAGAATGCAATCAATGGGTGTGCTGCCGGACAAGCCGTAAAGCTTGTAAAAGGTGACGGCGACAACTCGGCATTCCTCAGCGGGCCGCTGCAATTGAAATCCGGCGTCACGCTCTGGATAGACGAGGGCGTAACGTTGTTTGCGTCACGTAACCCCAAGGACTACGACAACGGCAAAGGCACTTGCGGCGTCACTACAGTTGCCAATCAGGATGCCTGCAGTTCACTGATTTCGGCCAAAAACACCCACTCCAGCGGCGTCATAGGCAAAGGCGTTATCGATGGTCGCGGCGGCAGTCTGCTTACCGCCGGGGCGAATGCCAATCTGCGCAGCTGGTGGGACCTTGTTTATCAGAAGACCTTGTCCAACGTTTATCAACAAAAGCCGCGCCTTATACAGGTCAGTGGCGGAACGGACTTCGTTATCCAGGGGCTGACGCTGCAAAACGCTCCGGACTTCAACATTGTGACTGACGGCGTGACCGGGGTGACTGTATGGGGGATCAAGATTCTGAATCCAAGCCGGGTCTACAGCGTAGAGGGCTACCACTGCCCAAGCGGCTCGACGCCCGACCAGAAGACCCCTGGGACCTGCTTTACCCCGGAAACCGTGAAGAACACCGACGGCTTCGACCCCGGTCAATCGAACAAAGTATTGCTGGCCTATTCCTACATCAGCACAGGTGATGACAACGTAGCGATAAAGTCCAGCCGAATCTCCGGCAGTCGGGACCTGATGTTCGCGCACAATCATTTTTATTATGGCCACGGCCTGTCCATCGGCAGTGAAACCAACGGTGGCGTACACAATGTCAGCGTTGTGGATTTGGCGGCAGATGGTAGAGACAGCCAGGACGGCATCGGACTGAGAATAAAGACGAGTGCCAAGAACGGTGGAAAGGTAGACGGTATCCGTTACGAAAACGTGTGCATGCGTAACGTCAAATTCCCGCTGGTGTTCGACACCAACTACGGCAGTGCCAGCGGAACCTCGGACCCTGATCTCAGCGACATCACAGTGAAGGGCTTCCACTACCTGAACAGTCCGCGATTCGGTGGCGGCAAAATGACCTTCGCCGGCTACAGTGACAATGGCCAGAAACGGCCGATTCTGATCAAGCTGGATAACGTTGTCTTTGACGGCACTCAACCAGCCTTCACAGCGCTTACCGCCACCCACTTCACAATTGGCCCAGGGCCGGTAAGCTTCTTCAACAAACTGGTGCCTTCGATAAAAGACGACGTCACGGTGTCCGGCAGTCCAGGTGACGGTGCCCCGGTCGATTGCACGGCAGCGTTTGTGCCGATGAAATCAGTGGTGCCTTGGGCTCCGTTTTAACGGACGTTTGTTGTCGGACAGCGCTGCGGGGGCTTGGAGTTCCCCGCAGATGGCTGCCAGCTTAAGGGCACGGGATGGCGGGTCATTCCGGCGCGTGCTGATCTGGGTACCTGAATAAAAGACAGGCAAAAAAAACCTGGAAATCCGCATTTTCATGGGCCTTCCAGATTTTCGAAATGGTGGGTCGTGTGGGATTCGAACCTACGACCAATTGGTTAAAAGCCAACTGCTCTACCAACTGAGCTAACGACCCTCTGTTGTGTGGCGCGTATATTACTGATTTTTATCAGTAATTCAACACCTTTTTCAAAAAACTTTAAAAATAACGTGTCGGGTCTGCCATGCCGGCGGCTGTGAAGCCCTCGGCGCGTAGGCGACAGCTGTCGCATTTGCCACAGGCTCGGCCCTGGTCATCAGCCTGATAGCAGGAAACCGTCAGTGAGTAATCGACCCCCAAAGCAGCGCCTGCCTTGACGATGTCCGACTTGCTCAGGTTCTGCAGCGGCGCTCTGATTGTGAACCCCTGCCCTTCCACACCAGCCTTGGTCGCAAGGTTGGCCATGCGCTCGAACGACTCGACAAACTCGGGACGGCAGTCGGGATAGCCTGAATAGTCCACGGCATTGACGCCGATGAAGATATCCCGTGCACCCAGCACCTCTGCCCAGCCCAGCGCCAGCGATAGGAACACCGTGTTGCGTGCCGGTACGTAAGTTATCGGAATGCCTTCAGAGGGCGACTCCGGCACGGCGATGGAGCTATCGGTCAATGCCGAGCCGCCAATGCCGTTGAGGTTCAGGCCAATGACCTTGTGCTCGACTGCACCCAGATCGCGGGCAACGCGCGCTGCGGCATCCAGTTCGGCGCGATGACGCTGGCCGTAGTCGAAGCTCATGGTGTAGCAGGCGTAGCCTTCTGCGCGGGCCATGGCGACGACGGTTGCAGAATCCAGCCCACCGGACAGCAGGATCACGGCTCTTTTTTCGGTATTGGTCAATTCACTCATGTCAGCGCCCCGGCTCGTCATCCCAAAGAATTTTATGCAACTGCATCTGCAACCGTACCGGCAGATTGTCGGCAACGATCCAGTCCGCCAGATCACGACCTTTAAGCTCGTGGTGACTGGCAGAGAACAGGACTTCGCCCGCACGGCGTTCAAGACCGTACTGAATCAGCTTGGAGACGGCCCAGTCATAATCTTCGCGCGAGCAAATCACGAATTTTACCTGGTCATTTCTCGTCAGCAGCTCGATGTTCTCGTAACGGTTACGCGAGACTTCCTTTGACCCAGGGGTCTTGAGGTCCACAACGCGACTTACACGAGGATCGACTGCCGAGATATCCAGCGCGCCGCTGGTCTCCAGTGAGACCTCATAGCCAGCATCACAAAGACGCTTGAGCAACGGGATGGCATTGGGCTGAGCGAGCGGCTCACCGCCGGTCACACAGACATAGCGAGGACGATAGGCCGCCACTTGCCCAACGATGTCATCCAGCGTCTGGATGGTCCCACCGCTGAATGCGTAGGCACTGTCGCAATACTGACAGCGCAATGGGCAGCCGGTCAGGCGGACGAATACGGTAGGCAGGCCAGCCGTACGGGTTTCACCCTGCAACGAGTGAAAGATTTCGGTGATGCGTAATGTGTCTTGCATATCAGCCACGGGCGTAACAGCTAAACAGGCCGTCCGCCTCCGTCAGGCACTTCAAAGGACCCTGCAATCGCAGAATCCGGAAAAGCGTAGGGTGTACCGGAATTTCGGGTGCGAGATTCTAACGAAAAAAGCCGCGACTAGCGCGGCTTTCTTGATCAGCGGGTCAGAACATCAAAGACGCTGAAGATCTCGTTGCGCCAATTGTGCAGCTGAGGTGCCCGGATACTGGGCGACTACTTGCTGCAATATGCCTTTTACCTTGTCGGTGTGACCGAGACGACGCTCGACGTCAGCCAGCTTGTACAGCGAGTCAGGCACCTTGGCATGCTTCGGATACTGCTGACTGACCTTGGCGAACGCCTGACCGGCACCCTGAAGGTCACCTTTGGCCAGATTCACTTCACCCAGCCAGTATTGGGCGTTGCCCGCGTACGAGCTGTTCGGGTATTTGCGCAGGAAAGCGGTAAAGGCCTGACTGGCCTTGTCGAAATCTTTTGCCTTGATCAAATCGAAGGCCGCTTCGTAATAAAGCTTTTCCTTCGTCGGGTCAGGAGGCTCGGTGCCTGCTGCCGGTGCCTGCTGAGCCGCTGAGGCCGAAGGCGTCCCACTGGCGTCGATAGCGCCACCAGAAGGTTGAGAATTATTGGTAGCCGGAGCGGCTGCGCCACTGGCTATGCGTTGATCGAGTTCCTGATAACGCTCCAGAGCTTCCTGCTTCATGCGCTGGATATCATTCTGCTGGACCTCGACAACACCGCGCAAACGCGCGATTTCGTCCTGCATTTGCTGCAATTGCATGAACAGCTGACCTTGTGCCGAGGCAGGGGCAGTAACCCCTCCCCCGGCATAGGCGCCGGACGTGCCATAACCCGCTGGCGGATAACTGCTGCTGCCAGAGCCAGAATTGTTATCGACCACAGGTGCCGCACCCAACGCTGAAAGCGGAAGGGCGAGGGCCAAAACGGTTAGAGCACGTCGGCACGTTCGCATGTCAAATTACTTACGCAGTTCGACGCGACGGTTTTGAGCCCAGGACTGCTCGTCGTTGCCGGTAGCAACTGGACGCTCTTCGCCGTAGGAAACCAGTTCCAGCTGAGCTGGGGAAACACCTTGCAGAACCAGGTAGCGTTGAACGGCTTTCGCACGACGCTCGCCCAGTGCCATGTTGTACTCGCGAGTACCACGTTCGTCGGTGTTGCCTTCCAGAACAACGCGAGCGCCGTTAGCTTTCAGGTCTTTTGCGTGCACGTCCAGGGAGCGCATGGCTTCTGGCTTCAGGTCCGAACTGTCGTATTCGAAGTAGAAGGTAGTGATTGCGCGCAGAGCAGCTTCTTCGCTCAGGGAGCCGTCAACTGCACCAGTGTTGGCGCCGTAACCAGCGTTAGGGTCAACAGCACCGCCTGCACCGGCATTGTCGCCGCCTTTGGAAGAGCAACCTACAGCTACAGCCATGGCCAGAGCCAGCGCAGCAAATTTACCAAACTTCAGCATTTCCATCTTGAAACTCCTAATGAACCCCAGTGTGTTAAGCAAATCGTGTAGCGCCGCGTCAGTTCAGGTAAGGGGACCAGGAAGGTTCTCTGACTTCGCCTTGAGCGGTAGGAAGCGGGAGCCTTACGCGTCCATTAATGGACACGAGCATCAAGACTCCCCGGCCCTGCTGGCGGGTGGCGTAGATTACCATGGTGCCGTTGGGCGCAACAGTAGGCGACTCATCAAGGTTGCTATCTGTGAGGATTTTTACGCTACCGCGGGCCAAATCCTGCACTGCCACCTTGAAATTAGTGAAGCCGTCCTGCCGGTGAATCATTACCAGCGTCTTTTCATCCGCTGACAATTTCGGGTTGGCGTTGTAGTTACCCACGAACGTTACACGTTCGGCACCGCCGCCATTAATGTTTGTCTTGTAGATCTGTGGCTTGCCGCCACGGTCCGACGTGAAGTATAGCGTAGACCCGTCCTTTCCGAAGAAAGGTTCAGTATCAATCGAAGAATCGTTGGTGACGCGGCTCAATTGACGCGAAGCCAGATTGATCACATAGATCTCCGGATTACCGTCCTTGGACAGAACGAATGCCAGCTTGCTGCCATCCGGCGACCATGCAGGCGCGCCATTCAGGCCTTCAAAATTGGTGATCTGCTCACGGCGACCGGTATCAATGTGCTGAACAAAAATGCGCGGGCGCTTCTGTTCGAACGATACATAGGCAATACGCTTGCCGTCCGGCGCGAAACGTGGCGACAGGATTGGCTCACGCGATTGCAGCAGGGTTACTGCCCGAGCACCGTCGTAATCCGAACGCTGCAAGGTGTAACGCGTGTTGTTCTCAGAGAAACGCTCGGCCGTCACGTAAAGCATGCGGGTAGAAAACGCGCCCTTGATGCCGGTGAGCTTCTCGAACGACTGGTCGGCAATGTAATGCGCCATGTCCCGAAGCTGGTCATTGGTGCCTGACACGTTACCGGTCAGAACCTGCTGCTCGGTGGCTACGTTGAACAGCGCGTACTGGATCTGCAGACGTCCGCCGGCAGGCGTGATGTTGCCGACCATGACGTACTGGGCACCCAGCGCTTTCCAGTCACGGAAAATGACTTCACTGGCCTGGGTCGGCAAGCTGATCATGTTCTGCTTTGGAATCGGCGCGTAATAGCCGGAGTTGCGCAGATCGTTGCTGACGATTTCCGCCATGTCTTCCGGCAGTACGTTACCGCCCTGCCATCCGAATGGCACAACAGCAATCGGTGCTGCACGGTCACTGCCGCTGGTGACCAGAATGTTCTTTTCTTCTGCCGACACCATTGCGGATGCGAAACAGAGAACGACCAGCAGTCCTCGAAAAAGGTTGATCACAAGGCTAGATCTCCAGGTGTGAATGTCATCTTGAATGAACGATAGGGAGCGAAGTCAGCCGGCTTCAGACCCTGCATTTCTGTCAAACGTCCAATGTTCTTCACCGCAGCAACCGCAGAGCTGTCGAACGGCCCGTCACCACTGGACTTGGCAATCGATACTGAAGCAATCGTACCGTCCGGCAACATGCCGATCTGCAACGTTACCGACATGTTGTTACGTGCCGATGGTGGACGACTCCAGCCTTCGGAAGCCCTGACACGAATCAGGTCATCGAAACTGCCAGCCGTTTCATCGCCCCGCTCGTCAGCCAAAGCCTGTTGCCGTTCCGGTTTATCGGACAGCAAATCGGCCAGTGCCTGCGCCTTCTTGTCTTCAGCGGATTTGCGAGCTGCTTCCTGCGCCTTCTTGGCGGAATCTGCAGCAGCTTTTTTCTTCGCGTCCTCGGCAGCCTTTTTCTTGGCGTCTTCTGCGGCCTTTTTCTTGGCCTCATCAGCAGCCTGTTTCTTGGCTTCCTCGGCAGCAGCTTTCTTGGCGTCTTCCTCGGCTTTTTTCTTCGCCTCTTCTTCGGCCTTTTTCTTGGCTATATCAGCCTGCTGCTTCTCTTCAAGCTTTTTGGCGTCGGCAACCTTCTTGGCTTCATCGGCTTTCTTGGCATCGTCAGCCTTTTTGGCCTCCTCTGCTTTCTGTTCGGCCTTTTTGGCTTCGTCGGCAGCTTTCTGCTCTTCGGCTTTTTGAGCAGCCTCTTCTTTCTTTTGTTCCGCAGCTTTTACAGCTTCCTGTTTGAGCTGCTCGATCTTTTTCTGCTCCAGCTGTTCGACTTCAGTTTGTCGCGCAGCGGTTTTCTTCGCCTCACCGGCAATCTTCTGGTTGGTCTGGGTAGTGGCCTGGCTCTTGGACTTGAGCTGATAGAGCGTTGCCTGAACGATAGGCTTGGCTTCGGGCAGATCCGGAGTCATGGCAAAGCTGACGAACAGCATGCCAAAGATCAGAATATGCAATGCCACGGCCCAGACACTGGGCCAGAAGTAGCTTTCCGAGGCGGACGGCTCTCGAATCGGCTGCATCAGGGTGCCTCGGTAATCAAGCCAACATTCCCGACCCCAGCCTTCTGCAGCCCGCCCATCGTGCCCATGACCGAGCCGTAATCGACGGTCTTGTCACCACGAATGAAAACCTGCGTCTGCTTGCCTGCGTCACGACCGGCAGCGACGATCTTGGTCACTGCGGCAGTCAGTTGCGGCAGGGTCATTGCCTTGTCCATCTGTTTGTCGGTATCGACTTCGCTGCCAAGGTTCCAGTAATAGGTCTTGTCAGCCTTGATCGAAATGGTCAGGACCTGATTGTTGTTGTCTTGCGGCAAAGCCTCGCTGGAGACCTTGGGCAAGTCGACTTTCACGCCCTGGTTGATCATGGGAGCCGTCACCATGAAAATCACGAGCAACACCAGCATCACGTCGATGTAGGGCACTACGTTCATTTCGGCGACCGGCTTGCGTTTTCTGCGACGATCTCGAGCGATTAAAGCCATGGGGAATTACCTGCTCACTCTTCGCTGGTGTGCACTTTACGGTGCAGGATGGCCTGAAACTCGTCAGCGAACGTGTAGTAACGGCTGATCAAGGTCTCACTGCGCGCGGCGAAACGGTTGTAGGCAATAACGGCCGGGATGGCTGCGAACAGGCCGATGGCCGTTGCAATCAGTGCCTCGGCAATACCCGGTGCCACGGTAGCCAGCGTTGCCTGCTGGGCAGTTGCCAGACCGCGGAAGGAGTTCATGATCCCCCAGACAGTACCGAACAGACCGACATACGGGCTGGTGGAGCCCACGGTCGCCAGATACGGCAGACCTGCTTCGAGCTTTTCTTCCTCACGGGAAATAGCTACACGCATGGCGCGCGCCACACCTTCCATGACCGCATCGGGATCGACACCGGACTGCTGACGCAGGCGGGAGAATTCCTTGAAACCAGCACGAAAGATCTGCTCTACGCCAGAGTCCGGATCGGGATTGCTGCCCGCCTGACGGTACAGCTTGGACAGATCGATACCCGACCAGAAACGCTCTTCAAAGCTATCCAGTGCGCGCCGACCTGCGCGCAGCATATTGCTGCGCTGAAAAATCACGATCCACGAAGTGACCGAAGCGGCCACCAGAATCAGCATTACCAACTGAACAACAATGCTGGCATTGCTGACCAAACTCCACATGGAGGAATGGTCGACGACGTTAGCTTCCACGCTTTATCTCCTGCTCTGAATGTATGCCCGCGCCGCCCTGGTCGGCAAAGGCCGCTCGCAGAGCTTCGGGAATGGCCCGGGGTTTAAAACTATCGGCGCGTACACACGCCACCAGGAACTGCCCTTCACAGAGCAGCGTTGCATCCGACGCCCGCCTGATCTGCTGTTGAAAGCGCAGGCTGACACGGTTCAATTCGGTTACTTCTGCACTGACAAGCAACTCGTCATCCAGCCGCGCGGGCTTGTGATAACGCGCGTCACTGGAGTGCACGACAAATAAAAGGTTTTCCTGCGCCAGTTCGGACTGGGCAAAGCCCAATTCCCGCAGCCGCTCGGTACGAGCCCGCTCCATGAATTTCAGATAATTGACGTAGTAGACGATGCCGCCAGCATCGGTGTCCTCGTAATAAACGCGACAGCGATGTGCGAACGACTGAACCCCGTTTTGCGCGCGCATACTCTAGAGCTTACTCCTCAGGTTGCCAATCGGGTCAGGCAACTGTTTTTCAACGTTTTGCCACTTATTACCGGTATCGGCGGCAGGACTGGCAATGTGACCACGCCGACCGCAAATAAATTGCAAAACATTGCTATAAATCCGCCGGATCATCGACCACATCGTCCGCCACCGGCATCTCCCCCATCCTGGAGGGAATATTCAGCCCGAAATGCAGGTACGCATGACGGGTGACCACACGTCCACGCGGCGTGCGCATGATATAGCCTTGCTGGATCAAATAGGGCTCGAGCACATCCTCAATTGTGTGACGCTCCTCGCTGATGGCCGCCGCAAGGCTGTCGACACCGACAGGCCCGCCATCGAACTTCTCGATCATGGTCAGCAGCAGACGCCGGTCCTGATGATCGAAGCCATGCTCGTCGACGTCCAGCAGGTTCAGGGCCTTGTCGGCGGTCTGCCGGGTGATCTGCCCATTGCCGCGCACCTCGGCGAAATCCCGTACTCGACGCAACAAACGGTTGGCGATCCGTGGCGTACCACGGGCGCGCCTGGCGATCTCGAAAGCGCCTTGCGGCTCGATGACCAGCCCCAGAATGCCCGCCGAGCGCGACACGATCGTCGACAAGTCGGCAATATTATAAAACTCGAGCCGCTGAACGATCCCGAAACGATCACGTAACGGATTGGTCAGCATGCCCGCGCGCGTAGTCGCACCGACCAGCGTGAACGGTGGCAGATCAAGTTTGATAGAGCGCGCGGCGGGACCCTCACCGATCATGATGTCGAGCTGGAAGTCTTCCATTGCCGGATACAACACTTCTTCGACAATCGGCGACAAACGATGGATCTCATCGATGAACAACACATCGTTGGGCTCAAGGTTGGTCAGGATTGCGGCCAGATCACCGGGCCGCTCGAGCACCGGCCCGGAGGTGCTCTTGATCGAGACACCCATTTCCTGAGCGATAATATTGGCCAGCGTGGTCTTGCCCAGACCGGGCGGCCCAAAGATCAATGTGTGATCCAGCGCCTCATTGCGGCCACGGGCAGCCTGGATGAACAGTTCCATCTGCTCGCGTACGGTCGGCTGGCCGATGTAGTCCGCAAGGCTCAGTGGCCGAATCGCACGGTCCATCTGTTCATCACGATCACGGCCGCCAGCGGCGGTTATCAGACGGTCGGCGTCTATCACTTAACCCATCCCCTTCAACGCACGGCGAATCAGATCCGCACTGCTCAAATCTTTTTCCTTGATGGCGGAGACAGCCTTGCTCGCCTCCTGCGGCTTGTAACCCAGCGAAATCAGCGCGCTGACTGCGTCGGATTCGGCCGACGCCACAGGCTCGGCCTGATTCGGACCATTGGAAACCAGCGTAAAGGTGCCTGGCAAGGACTCCCAGGCCTTGAACCGATCCTTGAGCTCGACCAGCAGACGCTCGGCGGTTTTCTTGCCTACACCGGGAATACGAGTCAGCGCCGATGCGTCCTGCGCCTGAACGCAACGCACCAGCTCATCGACCTCCAGGCCCGACATCAACGCCAGCGCCAGCTTGGGGCCGACCCCGTTCAGTCGGATCAATTCACGGAACAGCTCGCGCTCGCGTTTTTCATAGAAGCCATACAGCAGATGCGCGTCCTCGCGGACCACCAAATGGGTGTGCAATGTCACTGTTTCGCCGACATGCGGCAACCGATACAGCGTCGTCATCGGCACTTCCAGCTCATAGCCGACACCATTGACATCCAACACCAGATGCGGAGGCTGTTTTTCGGCGAGAGAGCCGCGTAAACGTCCAATCACGTTTCAGATCCTTTCGTGTTGCCTGTCGCTTGCGCGAAGAAGAAATTGAACACAGTCATCGTAAAGACACAGGTCCTCGTGATTCAGTCACAGACGCAAACGGCCGCCGCGGCTGCGCGCGGTACTCAACCCGTGAGGAATCAGGCTGGAGCGCGTGTGCGCATGACACAGCGCGATAGCCAGGGCGTCGGAGGCGTCAATCTGAGGCTTCTGGGTCAGTTTGAGCAAATGCATGACCATCATCATCACCTGCTCTTTATTGGCACCGCCAGTCCCTGCCACTGCCTGCTTGACCTGAGTGGCAGTGTACTCGGCAATTTCCAGCGCCTCCTCGGCACCCGCCACAATGGCCGCGCCTCTGGCCTGCCCCAGCTTCAGGGCTGAATCGGCATTGCGCGCCATGAAAACCTTTTCGATGCCCATCGTCACCGGTCCGTAGGTCTTGATGACCTCCCGCACCCCGCGATAAACGATCTGCAAACGTTCGTGCAATTCACCACTGCCGGTACGAATGCACCCGGAAGCGACGTAGATACAACCACGCCCGGTGTCACGTACCACGCCATAGCCGGTAATTCGCGAACCGGGGTCGATACCAAGAATAAGAGTCATAACGCCTGCAGCTTGAGAAGGTGACGCAAAACAATAGGTGCAGCATAAAGGCAGAAGCCGGAGGCCGATAGCTGCGTAATGCTCACAGCTTCGCTCCCCCGGCTTCTGACTCGGTGTTACCTGTCGGCGATCAGCCCAGTTGCTCCATGACGTCGTCCGGAATTTCCGCGTTTGAATAGACGTTCTGCACGTCATCCAGGTCTTCAAGCATGTCGATCAGCTTGAGGACCTTCTCGGCGGTCTCCAGATCAAGCACTGCGCTGGTTGTCGGCAACATGACGATTTCTGCGTCGGAAGCCTTGAAACCTGCGGCCTCAAGAGCGTTACGCACGGCATAGAACCCGGAGAACGACGTAAACACATCGATCGAGCCATCGTCGTTGGTCACGACATCATCGGCGTCAGCTTCCATGGCAGCCTCGATCAGGGAATCCTCATCGACGCCGGCAGCAAAGGAAATCTGACCCTTGCGATCGAACAGATAAGCCACGGAGCCATCAGTACCGAGGTTGCCGCCACACTTGGCGAACGCATGGCGAACGGCCGCGGCGGTACGATTACGGTTGTCAGTCATGGTTTCGACCATGATTGCCACACCGCCCGGGCCGTAGCCCTCGTAACCCAGCTCCTCGACATCGTCACCGTCGGACGCGCCCACGCCTCGCGCGACCGCACGATCAATGGTGTCACGGGTCATGTTTGCACCAAGCGCCTTGTCCAGCGCCAAACGCAGACGCGGGTTGGAGCCAGGATCGCCGCCGCCCTGACGCGCAGCAACGGTCAGTTCACGAATCCACTTGGTGAAAATCTTGCCTTTCTTGGCATCCTGACGCTCTTTGCGGTGCTTGATGTTCGCCCACTTAGAATGACCTGCCATTTTTCGCTCCAGATTCTTTTTGAAACACCTTCACCTTTCGCCCTGAACAACGAGGCAAAAAGCTTCACTCAATAAGGGCAGATACAGGGCGTATCGACGATACGCCCTGCCCGGCATCACTCAGCCTTCGGCTGCTCGCGCAGACGGATATGCAGCTCGCGCAACGCTTTGGCATCGACAACGCCAGGCGCCTGGGTCATGACGTCGGCGGCGCTCTGGGTTTTCGGGAACGCAATCACTTCACGAATCGATTGCGCGCCGGTCATCAGCATCACCAGACGGTCCAGACCAAACGCCAGACCACCGTGCGGCGGAGCGCCGTATTTCAAGGCGTCGAGCAGGAAGCCGAACTTCTCCTGCTGCTCGTCTTCGGCGATACCCAGCAGACGGAAGACCGCCTGTTGCATTTCCTTGCGGTGGATACGAATCGAACCGCCGCCCAGCTCGGTACCGTTAAGCACCATGTCGTAGGCACGCGACAGCGCCGTCGCCGGATTGGCTTCCAGCTCTTCGGGCGTGCACTTGGGTGCCGTGAAGGGATGGTGCAACGCTGTGAAGCTGCCGTCGTCGTTTTCTTCGAACATCGGGAAGTCGACGACCCACATCGGTGCCCACTCGCACGTGTGCAGCTTGAGGTCGTTACCGATCTTGATACGCAGCGCGCCAAGGGCTTCGCTGACGATCTTGAACTTGTCCGCGCCGAAGAAAACGATATCGCCATCGACCGCACCCACGCGATCAAGGATGACGTTCAGGTTGTCTTCCGGGATGAACTTGACGATCGGCGACTGCAAGCCTTCCGGCCCCTTCGCGCGCTCGTTGACCTTGATGTAGGCCAGGCCCTTGGCACCATAGATGCTGACGAATTTTGTGTAGTCGTCGATCTGGCTGCGCGCCATGCTGGCAGCGCCCGGCACACGCAGTGCGGCAACACGCCCCTTGGGGTCGTTGGCCGGACCGCTGAACACCTTGAACTCGACGCCGGTAAGCTGGTCGGCAACATCCACCAGTTCCAGCGGGTTACGCAGGTCTGGCTTGTCGGAGCCGTAGCGGCGCATGGCTTCTTCGAAGGTCATGTGCGGGAAATCACCGAACTCCAGGTCCAGCACTTCCTTGAACAGCTGACGAACCATCTTCTCGGTCAGACCGATGATGTCCTCTTCATTGAGGAAACTGGTCTCGATGTCGATCTGGGTGAATTCCGGCTGACGGTCGGCACGCAGGTCTTCGTCGCGGAAGCACTTGGCGATCTGATAGTAGCGGTCAAAGCCAGCCACCATCAGCAATTGCTTGAACAACTGAGGCGACTGCGGCAGGGCGAAAAAGCTGCCCGGGTGTGTGCGACTTGGAACCAGATAGTCGCGAGCACCTTCCGGTGTGGCGCGGGTCAGGATCGGCGTCTCGACGTCGAGAAAGCCGTTGTCATCCAGATAGCGGCGGATGCTGGTGGTGATGCGCGAACGCAGACGCAGCTTCTCGGCCATTTCCGGACGGCGCAGGTCGATAAAGCGATAACGCAGGCGTGTTTCCTCGCCGACGTCGGAATATTCATTCAGCGGGAATGGCGGAGTCTCGGACTCGTTCAGCACTTCGAGTTCGTAACCCAGAACCTCGATGGCACCCGACGCCATGTTCGCGTTCACGGCACCTGCCGGACGAGCACGAACCTTGCCCACGACCTTGACCACGTACTCGCTGCGCACGCGGTCAGCGGCGGCGAAGCTGTCGGCACGATCAGGGTCGAACACGACTTGAGCCATGCCTTCACGGTCGCGGATATCGAGGAAGATAACGCCTCCGTGGTCACGACGACGGTGGACCCATCCGCAAAGGGTAATTTCCTGGCCTTCCAGACTCTCGTTCAGTTGGCCGCAATAATGGCTGCGCATCATGATGGTGTTTTCACTTCTCGTAATTCGAATTCGGTGGCGCTTTCGCTCCTGGCTTGCGCTCAGTGGTACACGGCACCGGCACAAGACTAAAGCCAGCCCTGGCCCACGCAGAGTCACGCCCGCTAGCAAGACGGAGGATTATATAGAGTTAATTGGCACCGTGCAGCCGAACGAACCTATCACGGCCGGATAAGTTCGTGACCGCCCCCAGCTCGGTCGCGCTACGAGGGAAACGCAGGCACGCCGAAGCGGGCCTGCAGGAATGAGGGTGAAGACCACTCTAAACGTGGGTATTTTCCACGTGAGCATCCTTCAGCAGATGCGCAACACAGACAACGCGAATCAGACCGCTGAAGTTTTTTACACCTCCATGACGTAAGTGAACCTCTCGATCAATGTAGGACAATACCGCATTAACAGAACACTCATTGGAACTTGCAATGCCTGACAGAATGTTCCAATACACGTTCTCCAGGCGCAGGCAGGTGGCCAGACCATTTAGCCGAACGGATTTGGAATGAGGCTGCGCCAGGGTCATGTTGAAATTTTCGACAAAGGGGTCATGGCGTATCTCCACCTCCCGATGTAAAAACTTAAGCTCTCGCTCAGCACTTCGTAACATCATAACGATCACCTTCGAATCATAAACTTTAAACATTAAAAGAAATATTCAAAAACAAATAAATACCCTGATGTATAAAACATGATTCGAGATTTTATATCCAGCCGCTCTAATACTTTATCACTGTAGGAGATGGCTACAGAAATCAGCGGAATATCGTTTAACCCTGAAGGCATAATGAAGAAGAGCAAGGAATATGGCTGGATGATATGCGTGACAACGGGCGACGACCAAGCCTTCATGTGCCTGAGCGCTCAAGCAGCGGAGGCCAAAAAGGCGAAGATCAGGCGCTGCCTGCAAGGCAACATATGAAGAACAGGCGAGTGACGCTTAGCGTCACTCGCCCCGGTCGTTATTTCGACTCAAACATCGAGCGCAACATCCAGGCAGTTTTCTCATGAACCTGCATACGCTGCGTCAACAGATCAGCCGTCGGCTCGTCGCTGACCTTGTCGAGAAGAGGAAAGATACTACGCGCAGTACGGACAACGGCCTCTTGACCCTGAACCAGACTTTTGATCATATCTTCGGCACTTGGCACGCCCTCTTCTTCCTTGATGGAAGACAGGCGAGCATACGTCGAATAAGTGCCAGGAGCAGGGAAGCCCAACGCACGAATACGCTCAGCGATAGAGTCAACTGCCAGTGCCAGTTCGTTATACTGTTCTTCAAACATCAAATGCAGCGTGCGAAACATCGGCCCGCTGACATTCCAGTGAAAGTTGTGAGTCTTGAGGTAAAGCACATAAGTATCCGACAGCAGATGCGACAGACCGTCCACGATCGATTTACGATCCTCTTCACTGATACCAATATCGATTGCCATGTTTCATGCCCTTTTAGTGAGGATTGAAAAGCAGTAAAGACCACTACTCTATCAAGAGAACCCGAATGGCGCAGCTTTCCGTTGGTCGATGCCACAAACCTGCAACGATTCATGGACGTACCAGGGTGCTTTGCGACGCGTCACCACAGGTGCCACGGACAGAAAATTCCTGCACTTCCTCAATAGTCATCAGCAAAACCAGCCTGAACGCTCTGTTTCAACCCCTGTAGCGGCACGGGCTATCAAAGCAGGGCAGGCAGGAGGGCCGTTATTGATTGCTGATTTGAGTAGCATCAGGCTTTGCTGTTAAATACACGACGTGTCGCCAACGAGTTGCCATTCAGCGCTGGCGCATAGGCTGGCCCTGCGCCCGTGCATCACGCCTCATCTTGTTCAGAAGCGTACCGGGCGTTACCAGCTATTTCTTGTAATCCTTCTTGCATGTGAGCTTTTTAAAATGTTGAAAATCGTCCATCTGGTAACGGGAGCAGCAGCCCTGTTGCTCTCTTTCATACCTAGCCTGCGTAGTGAAGCGGTCTCTCTCTACCTGCAAAACCCTGACGCCATCTGCCTGGCATTTCTCGGGCTGCTTAACCTGATACTCGCTCCGGTAATCCCTTACTGGAATCGAGGCCCACGTCATAATCTGCAAAATCTGGTCAGTGCCCTGCTTGTCATTGCGGTAATCGTACAAACGCTGACCTTGCTCGTTCCTCTGCCCGGCATCGCAGGCCAACCGGCAATTCTGGTTAGCCTGAGCATCGCCATCGTGGCCGTCGCCTTGCACTTGGGCGTCAGCTTTTACAGGTCTTACACTCCATCCTCCGCACCTCAAAACCACGACATGGGAAATCGTGATACTGGCACCGTAAAGTGGTTCAACACCTCCAAGGGCTTCGGCTTTATCTCCCGGGATTCCGGCGACGATATTTTTGTGCATTTTCGTGCCATTCGCGGTGAAGGCCATCACGTACTGGTCGAAGGCCAACGCGTCGAGTTTTCCGTGATGAACCGCGACAAAGGCCTGCAGGCCGAAGACGTTATTGCAGCCCTGCCCCGCCGCTGATTTTTTTCGGGCAACAAAAAACCGCGACCCTCCAAAGGAAGTCGCGGTTTTTTTATGGCAACAGATCAATAGTGAGGTGGCGGCGCTTCTTCCTCGAAGGTATCGAACTGACTGCCCATCTCCTCCTGACGCTTGATCATTGCTGCCATCTGCTGCTGTAGATGATCAAACTCGCGCCGCTGCTTTACCAGCACATCATTGAGTGCCTGAATTGTATCGTCCTGAAAGGCCATGCGGCTTTCCAGCTCCATGACTCGCTCTTCAAGGCTCATGACTGCTCCTCCTCAAATCGAAAATCATTCGTCAATACCGGCCTGAGCTGCCGGCAGATTGCCGAGAGCTGCTCGTCGGTGTAAGCAACTGCAGCATGCTTGCCCCACACGGGCGCAGGCCAGGCCGCATCGTCACGATTGCGCACAATTACGTGCATGTGCAACTGACTGACCACATTGCCCAAGGCAGCAATGTTGATTTTATCCGCATCGAACAGCTCTTTCAGCACCTTGGCCAGAACACTGGTCTCCTGCCATAGCTGCAACTGATCTGCAGCGCTCAACTGAAACACCTCAGTGATATCAGCCCGACGCGGTACCAGAATGAACCACGGGTAATGACTGTCATTGGAGAGCAGTAACCGGCACAGCGGAAAGTCGCCAATGGGCAAGGTGTCTTGTTGAAGACGAGAATCCAGAACGAACACGATAAAAAACTCCTGACTGCCAGGTGAATGTACCTGCCCTGTCGGTAACAGGGTGCTGCGAGGCCCGCAGGATACTAGGGTTCGCACGGCGCTTCACCTGCCCGCCCCCATGCGCACCAGAATGAGTCCGGCATAACGGTGACCGCACCGATTTGACGCTCGCTAAGGTTGTAGAACCGCCAACCATGAATTCTTTCATTGAAACGCCGCCTGACAATTGCCTGCTTCAGGTACATGAAAATGAAACAGCCCTGGCCTCACCATAGTGACCAACCAGAGCATTGCTCCAGGTTCAGGCGAACCGGGCACGCACTGCACCAAAATCACACACTGCTGTTGCGACAACAACACAACGCATTCGTTTTCTACTCAAAGGGAGCTGATTCGGGTAACGCTTTTGCGAGAAAGAACCGCCCCCAACCATGACACGTAAAATCCATCGATATTTTTACAAAATTGAAATATTCATAAAAATCATATGGATAAATCAAAAAGGCGATGCTGATTCTGATTTTTCACAAAATTTTTTCATTTTCGGAAATTTTGTGCACGCTTGTTGCTTTATGACCCATATGATCACGCCACCCCCGGCGGAAAACGAGGGTGACAGCATCAAGGGAAACAAGGCTCGCGACCTTGGGGGACGTGTTTGGCAGACTGCGTATTGATCCATTCGATCAAGCACAGATGCCACTACGGGCTAGCCTGGTGCCATGTCGTAAAGAATATGAAAGGATAGAGCTGTACCTATAGCAACCAGCGTCAGCGTGATATAGATTCCGCCGACCAAAAATAGAAAGAGCCGCCCAGATAAAAAAACAGGTGGACGGCAAAAATCTTCTAAAAACCAAAGGAGCAATCACGATGAGAGTGATGAAGTGGAGCGCAATCGCACTGGCCGTTACGGCAGCCAGCACCCAACTGGCAACAGCGGCACCTTTCGTTAGCGATCAGGCTGATGCCAAGGGCTTTGTGGAAGGCAGCACGCTTGACCTGAAGTTGCGCAATTACTATTTCAACCGTGACAACAAAAACGGCAGTAGTGATTTGAGGGACTGGACCCAAGGTCTCTGGGCGAATTTCAGTACCGGTTACACTCAAGGCACGGTCGGTGTTGGAGCTGAAGCTTTTGGCTATTTCGGCATGCAGCTCTGGGCTCCGGACGCATACTCGGGTTCCACTAACCTGGCATTCAACCGCACTACCGGCGAAAACGAAAACTCTCTTGGCAAGCTCGGCGGCGCCGTCAAGTTCCGCATCTCGAAAACAGAGCTGAAAATTGGCGACATGCAGCCCACTAGTCCTGTATTCGCAGTTGGCGGCTCTCGCTTGCTTCCGCAAACAGCAAGTGGTTTGAGCTTGCAAAGTAGTGAAATCGCTGGCCTCGATCTTGAAGCTGGCCACTTCTACTCCGGCACCAGCCAGAACGACACAAGCCATGACGGCGGGATTTTTGCCAACTATGCTGGCGTTGAGTCCAATAGCGCGGACTTCGCTGGCGGCAAATATGCAATCACCGACAGTTTGGGCGTTGCATTCTATGCGGCCAAGCTGGAAGACATCTGGGATCAATACTACGGTAACGTGAACTACGCCCTGCCACTGGGTGGAGATCAGTCTCTGGCATTTGATGCGAACATCTATCGCACCGTTGACGAAGGCAGCGCCAAAGCCGGCTCGATCAGCAACACCGCATTCTCCGGTTCCGCAGCTTACTCGTTCCTTGCTGCCCACACCGTAACTCTGGCGTTCCAGAAAATCAACGGTGACACCCCGTTCGACTACATCGGTATAGGTGACAACAACCGCGGTGGCGACTCGATCTTCCTGAACAATTCGATCCAGTACTCCGACTTCAACGGTCCAGGCGAAAAATCCTGGCAGGTCCGCTATGACCTGAACATGACTCCGTACGGCGTTCCAGGCCTGAGCTTCATGACCCGCTACATCAAGGGTACTGATATCGACGGCACCAATATTTCCGCAAATTCGGCTTATCGCAAAAACGACGGCTCACCTCTCTACGGAGCGGACGGCAAGCACCACGAAACCAACCTCGAAGCCAAATACGTAGTGCAAACCGGCCCGGCTAAGGACTTGTCCTTCCGCGTCCGTCAAGCATGGCACCGCGCCAACGCCGATCAGGGCGAAGGCGACGTCAACGAGTTCCGCCTGATTGTCGATTACCCGATCTCGATCCTGTAATCGCAGCTCAGCACTCGTTAATAGAAGAAGCCCGGCTCATGCCGGGCTTTTTCATTTGGCTCTGAAAGAACTCCCCTACCCTCTGCAAGCCTGCCCCGCCCTGTACGCGACCGGAACACCGCCGTACAATGCCAGGTCATATCCAGTCTCAGCAACCGACAACGGCCAACCATGCGCACCAGTCAATTTTTGCTCGCCACACAGAAAGAAACCCCTTCCGATGCGGTCGTGGTCAGCCATCAGCTGATGCTGCGCGCTGGCATGATCCGCAAGCTGGCATCCGGTCTTTACACCTGGCTGCCCATGGGCCTGCGCGTGCTGCGCAAGGTCGAAGCGATTGTTCGTGAAGAAATGGACGCCGCTGGCGCACTCGAAATTCTAATGCCCGGCATTCAGCCTGCAGAACTCTGGCAGGAATCCGGTCGCTGGGAACAATACGGCCCGGAGCTGATGCGCCTGGTCGACCGCCACAACCGTGAGTTCTGCCTGGGCCCGACCCACGAAGAAGTCATCACCGATCTGGCACGCAATGAGCTCAACAGCTATAAACAGCTGCCGATCAACATGTACCAGATCCAGACCAAATTCCGTGATGAGATTCGTCCACGCTTCGGCCTGATGCGCGGACGCGAATTCGTCATGAAAGACGCCTACTCGTTCCACGCTGACCACGCGTCGCTGCAGGTCACCTACGACCGCATGCACCTGGCATACAGCAACATCTTCACCCGCCTGGGCCTCAAATTCCGCCCGGTCGAAGCTGACAACGGCTCGATTGGCGGCGCAGGCTCGCACGAGTTCCATGTGCTGGCCGAATCCGGCGAAGACGATATCGTGTTCAGCGATGGCTCCGATTACGCAGCCAACATCGAAAAAGCCGAAGCAGTACCTCGTGAGAAAGCTCGTCCGGCCGCTACTGAAGAATTGCGTCTGATCGATACTCCGAACGCCAAGACCATCGCCCAACTGGTCGAAGGTTTCGATTTGCCGATCGAGAAAACCGTCAAGACGCTGGTGGTGCATGCTGCCGAAGAAGGCAAGCTGATTGCCCTGATCATCCGTGGCGATCACGAGCTCAACGAAATCAAGGCCAGCCAGCTTGAACAGGTTGCCAGCCCGTTGGTGATGGCATCCGAAGCCGAACTGCGTGATGCCATCGGTGCAGGCGCAGGCTCGCTGGGTCCGTTGAATCTGCCGCTGCCGTGCATCATCGACCGCTCGGTCGAGCTGATGAGCGACTTCAGCGTCGGCGCCAATATCGATGACAAGCACTATTTCGGCGTCAACTGGGAACGCGACCTGCCGGTTCCGACCGTCGCAGACCTGCGTAATGTTGTTGCGGGCGACCCAAGCCCGGACGGCAAAGGCACGCTGGAAATCAAGCGCGGCATCGAAGTGGGCCACATCTTCCAGCTGGGCACCAAGTACAGCGAAGCGATGAAGTGCCAGGTGCTGGGGGAAAACGGCAAGCCGGTCAATCTGGCGATGGGTTGCTACGGCATCGGCGTTTCCCGCGTGGTTGCCGCCGCAATCGAACAGAACAGCGACGAAAACGGCATTATCTGGAACGACACTCTGGCGCCTTTCCAGATCGCCTTGATCCCTCTGCGCTACGAAACAGACGCGGTTCGTGAAGCGACAGACAAACTGTACGCCGAGCTGACTGCCGCCGGCTTTGAGGTATTGCTCGATGACCGCGACAAGAAAACCAGCCCCGGCATCAAGTTCGCTGACATGGAACTGATCGGTATTCCGCATCGCATCGTAGTCAGCGACCGTGGTCTGGCCGAAGGCAATCTGGAATACAAGAGCCGTACCGAGTCGCAACCGCAAGCCATTGCAGTCGCGGATGTGCTGTCGTTCATCCAGGGCAAAGTGAACCGCTGAGTCAAAAGGCGCACCTGTTCGAAGGTGCGCCGCTCGTCACTCGCCCAATCCGCATCAGAGATCCCATGCTCAAACGAAGCACCTTAAGCCTCGGCAGCGCCGTCCTGTGCGGCTCGTTTCTCGTCGGCGGCTGTGCCAATCAGCTATCACAACGCAGTGAGCACGAGGAGCGCGTCGAACGCAAACTGCTCGAACACACACTGCAAGTCGATATCGGTGAACCCAAAACGCTGGAGTTACCGCAACGCCGCGTGCGGATTCACGAGCACAAATCGTTCGAAGTTACCGATTTTGAAGTCACCCGCCACTATGACCGCTATACGCCTTACCAGCCCTGGCGGGAGATCTACGAGATCCCCCTCGGCGCGGTCGCTGTTGTAGCAGGCGTCGGGGCGAATGTGGTCAACGTCTTTGCACTGGGCAATTTGCCGGAAAGCATGACCCGGGACTGGATTCACTACGGTGTGGCAGGTCTGAACCCGTTCATGAACGCTCCCTCTCACGGGCGCGCCCAGCAGAATCTGGCGAGCATTGACGAAGTCCAGAAAGACAAACGGATCGAGAACTCCACGCTGCCGTGGAATGAACGCCCGGTGATGGTCAAGGCCGGTAACGAAACTCATGAAATGAGCACCGACCGCAACGGCATTCTGCGCCTGAACCTGCTGGACAGTCCTTTTGCCGAACAGGACCTGAGCCGTATCACGCGCATTTATATCAACGTCGAAGACGACCAGGACAGCGCTCACGCGAATGCCAGCTTGCCGATCAGCCACTCTCTGCGCGGCAAGCTGCTGGAAGCCCACGCACTGATCTACGACGATCTGGAAGATGACGAGGTCAGCCAATGGGTGCATCGCGTCAAACGCCTTTCTGACCTGGGGCTGGAAGAAGAAGCCAGCGAGCTCGAACAGAGCCTGATTGAACTGACACGCAACGATCCGCAGTTGCAGGGTGAATTTCTCAAATCACTCGCCAGGGACGCTGGCCGTCTGGTCGCCGTTCCCGCCCAGAGCCAGTAATGTGAAAGGCTGCGGTATGTAACCGCAGCCGATCATTTCATTATTGCGAGAACAACTCCAATTGTTCATGAGCTGCGCGCAGGTCGTGCAGACGCACACCTATACCCAGAAGCCGAACAGGCTTGGCACCCCGGGCAAACGCCTGCGCCAGCAACTGTTCGTAACTGCCCAGATCCCTTCCGGCTCCGGACTGCTCCAGAGTTGTCTGAGTGAAGTCGTGAAACTTCACTTTGACGAAGGGCTTGCCGGGCCGGTACTGCCCTTCCATTCTCGCCATCCGGTTACCGAGGGTTTCCAGCAGGGCCGGCAGCTTTTCCAGGCAGGCAGCCAGATCAGGCAGATCCGTGTCGTAGGTATTTTCTACGCTGACTGACTGACGCCGACTGTCGTTCTGCACCGGACGGTCATCTATTCCGTGCGCCAGACTCCAGAGACGCTCACCGAAGCTGCCAAACTCACGGACAAGCGCAAGCTTGCTGCGGCCTCGCAGGTCGGCACAGTCGACAATGCCCAGCCGCCCCAGCTTGTCTGCAGTGACTTTCCCGACGCCGTGGAGTTTGGTAACGGGCAAAGAGGCGACGAAATCCTCGACCTGATCCGGAGTAATGACGAACAAACCGTTGGGCTTTTTCCAGTCGCTGGCGATCTTGGCCAGAAATTTGTTCGGCGCGACGCCAGCCGAAACGGTGATATGCAGCTGATTCGAGACCCGGCGCCGGATGTCCTGGGCGATGCGCGTGGCGCTGCCCGAAAAGTGCCCGGCATCCGATACGTCGAGGAACGCCTCATCCAGAGACAAAGGCTCTATAAGGTCGGTGTAATCCCGGAATATCGTATGGATTTCCCGTGACGCCTCCTTATAAGCCTCCATGCGCGGCTTGACGATGGTCAGGTCCGGGCAGAGTTTGAGTGCATGCCGGGATGACATGGCTGAACGCACCCCATACGCGCGCGCCTCATAATTACAGGTCGCAATCACCCCGCGCCGCTCTGCAGAGCCCCCCACCGCCAGCGGCTTGCCAGCGAGTTCGGGCTCGTCACGCATTTCAATGGCTGCATAAAAGCAGTCACAGTCGATATGGATGATTTTGCGCTGCGTCATGACCTGATGGGATTTTGCAATCAATGGCTGAGCAGTATCTCATTCGTACCGGCAAGTAACATCCAGTGATGCGAAAGGTCGCCGTGAAAAACAGTGAAAAGTCCCTGACGCGTGGTCGAAAAAGCTGCGCAGCCCCGCCATACAGGCGTCAGAGCCGAACAAACTCATAAGCGGCGACGCTAACCAATTGAAGAAAAAGCACTTTTTTAAAACTAACCATTGACACCTCGCCATCTCTCTGTAGAATGCCGCCACACAGACGCGGGATGGAGCAGTCTGGTAGCTCGTCGGGCTCATAACCCGAAGGTCGTCGGTTCAAATCCGGCTCCCGCAACCAAACATCAAAAAAGGCTACTCGAAAGAGTGGCCTTTTTTGTGCCTGCGTTAAAAGTACCTTCTCATGCCCTGCCACTGACACCCCTTCATTGCAGCCTGATCAGCGCTTTCACATTGAGGCGCAAAAAAGGCAGCATCATTGGCAAAGGTGCACAATCTGCTACTCATTTGCCTGCTTTCAGGATTAAGGGTTGACACTTCAGCGTTCGGCTGTAGAATGCCGCCACACAGACGCGGGATGGAGCAGTCTGGTAGCTCGTCGGGCTCATAACCCGAAGGTCGTCGGTTCAAATCCGGCTCCCGCAACCAAACATCAAGAAAGGCTACTCGAAAGAGTGGCCTTTTTTGTTTCCGGTGAAAAAACATTTCAGGCGACCGCTAACTGCCTGAGAAAAAAGACTATTTTCCAAGCCCTTTGAAACCCTATCATCACATCTGTAACGTAATGCTTTCATTGACGACAGTTTTTGCATGCGCTGCCGATAGGTGTTACTAAGCTGAATCACGACTGAACCTCGGCTGAACAGCATCGCCTGGCCGGATTCGCTATTCGCTCGTTAGACGTTGACGCGCTAACATCCTGAAATATTTTCTGCGTAGGGATTGGTAACTTGGCTGCATACCTCCATCCTGTCGCGCACGATCCAAGGAGTGATTGATGCGCGACAACATGTCCGATTCCAATGAAACCGTTGATGCAGAGCAACCCGGCAGCCCACCACGCCAGAACTGGCGGGAGCTGCTAAGCAAATACCGGCAGCCTATCGGGCTGGCGGTGATGCTGCTGTTGTTCAGCCTGGCCCTTATTGCCTGCCGCCACATGCTGGTCGAAATGGACTGGTATGCGCTGCACGACTCACTGTTCGCAGTGCCCCTGCCCGCTCTGGGCGGCGCGCTGCTCGCGGCAATCGTCGGCTATATCATCCTGATGGGCTACGAACTGTCCGCCAGTCGCTATGCCAATGTCGATCTGCCCATCAAGACGCTGCTTCTCGGCGGCTTCACCTCGTTTGCCATCGGCAATGCGGTCGGCCTGTCGATGCTGTCCGGTGGCTCGGTACGCTACAGGCTTTATTCACGCCATGGCGTAGGCGCAATCGAAATCGCCCGCATGACCGTATTCGCCAGCCTTTCGCTAGGCTGTGCGTTGCCGCCACTGGCGGCACTGGCCACGCTGAGCAACCTGTCCGGCGCGTCACTGGCGCTCAAGCTTCCAGTAGACGTACTGGCCGTCGTTGCCACGGCGGTACTGGTGGGTAGCCTGCTGCTGGCGGTCTTTGTCTACCGTCGCCGCCTGCCGGAACAGGACATCCCGCACAATATTCTGGTTCGTCTCGGTCGTCGTACCTTGCGCCTTCCAGACTTGAAGCTGACGCTGATCCAACTGGTGATTACCGCGCTGGACGTCGCTGCGGCGGCGATGGTGTTGTACCTGCTGCTGCCGCACGCGCCGCCTCTCGGTGCGTTCATCCTTATTTACCTGCTGGCTCTTGCTGCAGGCGTGCTCAGCCATGTTCCTGGCGGCGTCGGCGTGTTCGAGGCCATTCTGCTCGCAGCCTTTGCCAACGAACTGGGTGCCGCCCCGCTAGCCGCCGCGCTGCTACTTTACCGCTTGATCTACGTGATCCTGCCGCTGCTGCTGGCCTGCCTTACCCTACTGTTTACCGAAGCCCAGCGCCTGCTGCCGACCAAGCAAGCCATGCGCGTTGCCTCGGGGCTGGCGGCACCGATTCTGGCCCTACTGGTTTTCTTGTCGGGGGTGGTGCTGCTCTTCTCTGGCGCCACCCCTGAAATCGATACCCGACTGGAAAACGTCGGCTTCATGATCCCGCATCGGCTGATCGACGCGTCGCACTTCGGAGCAAGTCTTGTGGGCGTGCTGTGCCTGCTGCTTGCCCAGGGCCTGCGTCGTCGGCTGTCTGCGGCCTGGATGCTGACCTCTATTTTGCTGCTGGTCGGTGCAGTGCTGTCGATACTCAAGGGCTTCGACTGGGAAGAGGCCAGCATGCTGCTGCTGACCGCCTGCCTGCTGCTCACGTTCCGCCGTTCGTTCTACCGCCCAAGCCGCCTGCTGGAGCTGCCGTTCTCGCCGGTCTACCTGATTGCCAGCATTTGTGTAGTCGGTGCCTCGATCTGGCTGCTGCTGTTCGCCTATCAGGACGTGCCTTACAGCCATCAGTTGTGGTGGCAGTTCACACTGGATGCAGATGCCCCACGCGGCCTGCGCTCGGCCCTTGGTAGCGCGGTGCTGTTGGTGGTGGTCTCGCTGACCTGGTTGCTGCGTACTGCCAGACCGGTCATCAAACTGCCCGACGCGGCAGATCTGGACAAGGCAGCCGAGATCCTCAAGGCATCCAAACAGCCGGATGGCGGTCTGGTGCTGACCGGCGATAAGGCGATCCTGTTCCATCCGGCTGGCAATGCGTTCCTGATGTACTCGCATCGCGGCCGCAGTCTGGTAGCGCTTTACGACCCGATTGGCCCGACCCAGCAGCGTGCCGAGCTGATCTGGCAGTTCCGCGACCTGTGCGACGTGCACCATGCTCGCCCGGTGTTCTATCAGGTGCGCGCGGAAAACCTGCCGTTCTACATGGACATCGGCCTCACCGCCATCAAGCTGGGCGAGGAAGCGCGCGTTGACCTGCGACGCTTCGATATCGACGCCAAAGGCAAGGAAATGAAAGACCTGCGTTACACCTGGAACCGAGGTGGCCGCGATGGGCTTTCGCTGGAAATCTACGAGCCGGGCCAAGCGCCTATCGATGAGCTGAAAGTGATTTCCGATGCCTGGCTAACCGGCAAGAATGTCCGCGAAAAAGGCTTCTCGCTGGGCCGCTTCAGCACTGAGTACCTCAAGTACTTCCGCATTGCCATCGTGCACTTCCAGGGCAAACCAGTCGCGTTTTCCAACCTGCTGGAAACCACCAGCCCGGAACTGGCCAGCCTGGACCTGATGCGATCTCACCCGGACGCCCCCAAGCTGACCATGGAATTCATGATGGTCGGCCTGATTCTGCATTATAAAGCCCAGGGTTATGCGCGATTCAGCCTGGGAATGGTGCCTTTGTCGGGGCTGCAGCCACGACGTGGCGCGCCGATCACTCAGCGCCTGGGTTCGATGATCTTTCGTCGTGGCGAGCAACTGTACAACTTCCAGGGGCTGCGTCGCTTCAAGGACAAGTTCCAGCCCGACTGGGAACCTCGTTATATGGCCGTGCCTGCCGGACTTGATCCGCTCGTGGCACTGGCTGACACCGCCGCCCTGATTGCGGGCGGCCTGACTGGATTGGTGAAACGCTGATGATTCGACGCTCCTGGCGCCTTTTGCTTGCAGCTCTGGTAATTGTTCTTTTAGTCGTAGCACTGGGAATATGGATCTGGAACCGCCCTGCCCCGCCCGCATCGCTGGAACACTTGAACCTTGACGGTGGCGCGCCACTGACCAGCGTGACACCGGCCACCAGCATCAAGACCCGCATTGCGCTGGCCGTCACCGCTGAAGAAATGCTCACCGACAAGCAGTTGCTGGCGATCAGCAAGGACGCTTCGGCACGCATCATTCAGGTGGTATTGCCCAAGGACGACTGCGTCCTGCAACAGAAAACCTTTCAGGAAGCCCTGGCGAAGCTTGACGGCCCCGCGAAGGTTGTCGGTGGCATAGGCCCTGGCGCAACTCTGGCGTGGCGCTGGCTGGCCGAGCAGACCGACGACAAGGCGCAGGCCATTTCCGTCGGGTTTGCGCTGGAGCATGTTTCGAATCCGCCGCCTGTTCTGGAGGAAGACGAGAAACCGCCGCAGATCTGCGACGTGCCGCTGCCGCAAAAAGCTCCGCACGGACACTGGCTGGCCGCCTGGAACGACGCCCCGGATGATCCGAGTGCAGCGTTCGTGCGTGACCAGACCAATGCCGACACCAGCATCAGCGACTACGACATTCCGCTGCCTCAGGTGCTCAACACCGAGCTGCGCCACCTGTTACTCGGTGAAAACGACAGTGGCGGCCTGGGCATCCCGGTCGTCGAAGTCCCGGCCAGCCAGCCTTCCGATACCGTGACACTGTTCATGTCCGGTGACGGCGGCTGGCGCGATCTGGACAAGGTCGTGGCAGGCGACATGGCCAAGATGGGCTATCCGGTGGTGGGCATCGACGTGTTGCGCTACTACTGGGAACACAAGACACCGGAGCAGACCGCTGTCGATCTCACCGACCTGATGAACCACTACCGTCAGAAATGGGGCACCAAGCGCTTCATCCTGGCTGGCTACTCGTTCGGCGCGGACGTGATGCCCGCGATCTACAACCGCCTGGCTGCGGATGATCAGAATCGGGTCGACGCGATCATTCTGCTGGCCTTCGCCCGTACTGGCAGCTTCGAGATTCACGTCGACGGCTGGCTCGGCAACGCAGGCAAGGAAGCCACCACCGGACAGGAGATGGCCAAGCTGCCAGCCGCCAAGGTGTTCTGTGTTTATGGTGTCGAAGAGAAGAAAGACAGCGGTTGCACCGACACTACCGCAGTCGGCGAGGCCGTTCAGTTGCCTGGAGGTCACCACTTCGATGAAGACTATCCGGCACTGGCCAAGCGCCTGATCGACGCCATCAACAAGCGTCAGGGCAAGGCTACCGCTCAGTAAGCGCCGCCAGATAGAAGTCTGAACGGCATAAAAAATCCCGGCACCGTGAGGTCGCCGGGATTTTTTTATCCACGCTGCCAGCCTTGCCAGCGAACGCTTACATCTCTACTTGCGTACCCAGCTCGATCACCCGATTGAACGGCAGCTTGAAGAAGCGCAGGTTGCCGTTGGCATTCTTGAGCATGAACGCGAACAGCGCCTCACGCCAGCGCGCCATGCCATCCATCTTCGACGGAATCACCGTTTCGCGGCTGAGGAAGTACGTGGTGCGCATCGGACTGAAATCCAGCTCCGGCAGATCACACAAGGCCAGCGCAGCAGGCACATCGGGCTCATCAATAAATCCGAAGTGCAGGATCACCCGGTAAAAGCCTTCGCCATAGGATTCCACTTCAACGCGCTGAGCGGCAGGCACACGCGGTGAGTCCTCATACACCACCGTCAACAGCACCACTTGCTCGTGCAGTACCTGGTTGTGCAGCATGTTATGCAGTAGCGCATGAGGCACGGCATCCGAACGTGCGGTCAGGAACACCGCCGTGCCCTGCACGCGATGCGGCGGCTGAACGCGAATACTGCCGATGAAGATCGGCAACGGCAGGCCGCCCTCGTCAATCCGCTCCGCCAATAGTTGCTTACCGCGCTTCCAGGTGGTCATGAGGATGAACAGCACTGCACCTGCCAGAACCGGGAAGGCACCGCCCTGGAAGATCTTCGGTACGTTGGCCGCAAAGAACAGGCCATCCACCAGCAGCAGGCAGATCAGCAACGGAACAGCCAGCAACGGCGGCCATTTCCAGAGCATCAGCATCACCGTCGACACCAGAATGGTGGTGCAGAGCATGGTCCCGGTCACTGCCACGCCGTACGCAGATGCGAGCGCGCCAGACGATTCGAAGCCGATCACCAGCAGAATGACACCCGCCATCAGCGCCCAGTTGACGGCACCGATGTATATCTGGCCCTGCGCATCACTGGAGGTGTGCTGGATATGCATGCGCGGAATGTAGCCCAGCTGGATCGCCTGCAGCGTCATCGAGAACGCGCCGGAGATTACCGCCTGCGAGGCAATGATGGTCGCCATCGTCGACAGGCCAATCAATGGCAGCAACGCCCAGCCCGGTGCCAGCAAATAGAAAGGGTTGCGAACCGTTTCAGGGTTGCCCAGCACCAGCGCACCCTGGCCAAAATAGTTGAGCAGCAGTGCTGGCAGCACAAGGATGAACCAGGCACGCGAAATCGGCTTGCGACCGAAGTGCCCCATGTCGGCATACAGTGCCTCGGCACCGGTCAGGGCCAGCACCACAGCACCAAGAATGGCAACGCCAATACCCGGATGGATGATGAAGAAATTCACACCCCAGGCCGGATTGACCGCTTTGAGCACTTCCGGCGACTGCATGATGCCGTAAACGCCCAGCGCGCCGAGCACCAGAAACCAGGTCACCATCACCGGGCCGAACAGCACGCCGATGCGTGCCGTGCCGTGGCGCTGAATCAGAAACAGCCCCACCAGCACAATCAGCGCCATGGGCACGATCCAGTGATCGAGGCCATCGAAGGCCAGTTCCAGCCCTTCCATCGCCGACAATACCGAGACTGCCGGGGTAATCATGCTGTCACCGTAGAACAGCGCAGCACCGAACAACCCGAACACCACCATCATCATTTGCAGTTTGGGGTGTTTGGCCGATGCTCGACGCGCCAGCGCCATCAACGCCATGATGCCGCCCTCGCCCTGGTTGTCAGCACGCAGAACAAACGCCATGTACTTGAACGAAACAACCCAGATCAGCGACCAGAAGATCAGTGACAACACCCCGAGTATCGCGTCATGCGTGACTTCCACGCCGTAACCGCCCTGAAACACTTCCTTGAGGGTGTACAGCGGGCTTGTTCCGATATCGCCATAAACCACCCCCACTGCCGCGATCAGCAACCCGATAGGCTTGGCAGTGCCTGCGGCCTCCCCATGACTGTTTGTTTGACTCATCCACTACTCCCGGAAACCAGACATGAGGTTCAACACTGAGAACATCACAACGCGTAACAATTCAGATTCAGCCAGACATTGACATGCCTCGGCGCGATGGCGCGAAGCATAACGCAGCACTCGTTGTAATTCTTGGTGAAACGCAAACGGCGAAAATAATCAGGCCAGCGCGCCCCGTCTTTCAGGCAGTTTACGGGGAGATATTTCTCATTGAACGACGCAAATACCGGCCGGTCATTACTTAAGCCTGCCGCCTGAAAGTTCATCAAGAACCGCATCGACGTCCGGGTACCCTGATCCCTCTGACCGAGATGCCCTGATGACTACAAAAAATCTGACTGTTCACCCATTACGCTTCCAGCCCTCATTTGAAGTCGTCCCCGACGATGAAGCGCAAACCAGCAAAGAGCTGGTGGAAGCCATGCATTCCATTCTTGAAACCACTCTGCGAGACACCGGGCACGCCATTCGCAGTGTGCATGCCAAGGCACACGGGTTACTTCGCGGGCAGATTCAGGTCTATGACGACCTGCCCGAGCCGCTGGCTCAAGGCGCGTTTGCGAAACCTGGAAATTTCCCGCTCTTCATGCGGTTCTCAACCAACCCGGGGGATATTCTTGACGACAAGGTCTCAACGCCCAGGGGGCTGGCGATCAAACTTGTGGGTATCGAAGGCACGCGCTTGCCCGGCAGCGCCGACGCATCGACCCAGGATTTCGTCATGCAGAACGCCAAGGCCTTTACTGCCAGGGACCCCAAGGCTTTTTTGAAAACCTTGAAGTTATTGGCCAAAACAACTGACAAAGCGCCGGGCATGAAGAAGGCACTGTCTGCAGTCCTTCGCGGTATCGAGTCCGCTATCGAGTCTGCCGGGGGCGAGAGTGGCACACTGAGAAGTCTCGGCGGGCACCCGATGACTCATATTCTCGGCGAGACGTTCTACACCGTCGTACCTTTTCTGTACGGGCCCTACTACGCCAAGCTGAGCGTAGTCCCCATTTCCCCAGAGTTGATGGCGCTGACCGACAAGGCTGTGGACCTGAAAGACAAGCCGGATGGCCTGCGTGAGGCAGTCAAAGCGTTTTTCCTCGAAAACGATGCCAGCTGGGAGGTTCGTATCCAACTGGCCACGGACCTGGAGAAGATGCCGGTAGAGGATGCGTCGGCGATCTGGCCGGAAGACCTCAGCCCCTACGTGGCAGTCGCTCGAATCGATGTCCCCCGCCAATCCTCGTGGTCAGAGCAAAGCATTCAGGAAATCGATGAAGGCATGTCATTCAGCCCATGGCATGGTCTTGAGGCGCACCGTCCGCTGGGCGGAGTGATGCGAGTGCGCAAACCTGCCTACGAACACTCGGCGGGCTTTCGCAGTCAGCACAATGGGTGCCCGATGCACGAGCCACGGGGTTAACAGGTCAATCGGCCCGAGGTTAGATCCTTATGGCGATGGCTCCCGTTTCATCAGTGCGCATCTGATGAAACGGAACAGCCTTCAGGCAAATACGACTTCAACTCGCGGCCGAGAGCGTAGCCAGATACGTCCTGCATATCCTGAAGGTCTCAACCAATGCGCCTCCCTCCCGAACCTGACAATTGCGCACACAAAGTATGCAGGCTCGCGCAACAGCCAAGCGCTCTTTGAGCATAAATCCTCTCCTCGCCTGACATACGTCGCAATTCTCATCCAAACGCTGGTCATCGCGCCCGCTCACCGCTAGAATTGCGCACTTTTTGATCAGAGGCGCAGCAAGCGCCCAGTCAGCGCCTGCGCTTCGCGTTCGGGTGCCCTTCACGCCGAGGTTTGCCATGTCCACCGTCACCACGCCGTCCGCCCCAAAGGTCGGATTCGTTTCACTGGGTTGCCCGAAGGCACTCGTTGATTCCGAACGCATCCTGACCCAGCTGCGCATGGAAGGTTACGAAGTCGTTGCGACCTACGAGGATGCCGACGTGGTCGTGGTCAATACCTGCGGCTTCATCGACACCGCCAAGGCCGAGTCGCTGGAAGTGATCGGCGAAGCAATCAAGGAAAACGGCAAGGTCATCGTGACCGGCTGCATGGGCGTTGACGCAAATGTCATTCGCGATGTGCACCCCAGCGTGCTGTCGGTGACCGGCCCGCAGCAGTACGAACAAGTGGTCAACGCAGTGCACGATGTCGTGCCGCCCCGCAAGGACCACAATCCGCTGATCGACCTGGTGCCACCGCAAGGAGTCAAGCTGACCCCGCGCCACTACGCGTATCTGAAAATTTCCGAAGGCTGCAACCATAGCTGCAGCTTCTGCATCATCCCGTCGATGCGCGGCAAGCTGGTCAGCCGTCCGGTTGGCGATGTACTGGATGAGGCCAAGCGTCTGGTCAAATCCGGCGTGAAGGAGCTGCTGGTTATTTCCCAGGACACCAGCGCCTATGGCGTTGACGTCAAATACCGCACCGGGTTCTGGGACGGCCAGCCGGTCAAGACCCGCATGACCGAGCTGTGCCAGGCGCTGGGTTCGATGGGCGTCTGGGTTCGCCTGCATTACGTTTACCCGTACCCGCACGTCGACGAACTGATTCCGCTGATGGCGGCCGGCAAGATCCTGCCGTACCTGGACATCCCGTTCCAGCACGCCAGCCCGAAAATCCTCAAGCTGATGAAGCGGCCAGCCTTTGAAGACAAGACACTGGCACGCATCAAGAACTGGCGCGAGCAGTGTCCTGATCTGATTATCCGCTCGACATTCATCGTCGGCTTTCCCGGTGAGACCGAAGAAGACTTCCAGTACCTGCTGGACTGGCTGACCGAAGCCCAACTGGACCGCGTCGGCTGCTTCCAGTATTCGCCGGTTGAAGGTGCTCCTGCCAATCTGCTGGATGCGGCCATCGTGCCGGATGACGTCAAGCAGGACCGCTGGGATCGCTTCATGGCTCATCAACAGGCAATCAGCGCTGCGCGCCTGCAAATGAAGATCGGCAAGGAAATCGAAGTACTGATCGACGAAGTCGATGATCGTGGCGCCGTAGGCCGCTGCTTCTTCGATGCTCCGGAAATCGACGGCAACGTGTTCATCGGTCTGGAAGAGGGCAGCACCGTTCAGCCAGGCGACAAGATCATGTGCCGCGTTACCGATGCTGACGAATACGACCTGTGGGCCGAGATGCTGTAAGCACAGCCCCTTGCCGTAACCGAAAGCCCTGCCCTTGAACCGGCAGGGCTTTTTCGTCTCTGGCCGTTGTCTATGCAAGACTGGCCGAAAGGAGAACGCGAGATGCGGTTATATACCCCGGACACCAACGATTACCCGGAGATGAGCGAGGTGTGGGAGCGCTCGGTGCGCGCCACCCATGACTTTCTACCGGACGCCTACATCATCAGGCTCAAGGGGTTGCTGACACAGTATCTGGACAGCGTGACGCTGTTCTGCACCCGGGATGAGCAGCTCAACATCACGGGCTTCGCGGGCGTGAACAAAAACCGACTGGATATTCTGTTCATCGACCCGAACCATCGCGGGAAAAAGCTGGGCACGCAGCTGCTGACCCACGCAATCGAGCACTTCGACATCCGTGAACTGGACGTCAACGAGCAGAACACTCAGGCACTGGGGTTTTACCTCCGGCATGGTTTCGACGTTGTCAGCCGTTCTGAAGTCGACGGCTTGGGTCAGCCTTATCCGATGCTCAGAATGCGCCTGACCCGTCGTAACTGACATCGATTACAGCGCAAATGCAATGTTGCCGCGATTAACCAGCGTGAGGCGGTTACAATGGCGCCTTTCCCATCAGTAAACGGCTTTTCTTCATGACAGACCCCATTCGCCTTTCCAAACGCCTTATCGAGCTGGTCGGTTGCTCCCGCCGGGAGGCCGAACTGTTTATCGAGGGTGGCTGGGTTACTGTGGACGGCGTGGTCATCGAAGAGCCGCACTTCAAGGTCAGCACCCAGAAAATCGAGCTCAGCCCGGATGCCAAGGCCGACTCCCCTGAACCGGTCACGATAATCCTGCACAAACCTGCCTCGGCAAGCGCCGAAGAGGCTTTGCAGATGATCACGCCGGGCACGCTCTCGGTCGAGCACAGCTACAGCAAGCGTCCGCTCAAGGGCCACTTCATGCGCCTTGAGGCGATTTCAAGCCTGCAAGCCAATGCCAGCGGCTTGATGGTGTTCAGCCAGGACTGGAAAATCCTGCGCAAGCTCACCGATGACCGCAGCAAGATCGAGCAGGAATACGTGGTGGAAATCTCGGGCGAAATGGTTGCTCATGGCCTGAACCGGCTGAATCACGGCCTGACCTACAAAGGCAAGGAACTGCCCGCCGTAAAGGCCAGCTGGCAGAACGAGAACCGCCTGCGCTTTGCAATGAAAAACCCGCAGCCCGGCATCATTGCCCTGTTGTGTGAAGCCGTTGGCCTGAAGATCGTCGCCATTCGTCGCATCCGCATCGGCGGCGTGTCCATGGGCAAACTGCCCGAAGGCCAGTGGCGCTACATGACGACCAAGGAAAAGTTTTAACTCCCTCGGCACCCGACCTTATTACCGCGCGCATGACCATCGTCACGCGCCGCCATACGACTTATCAGGAAACACGCCTCATGATGAACAACGACGTACTGCGTAGCGTGCGCTACATGCTCGATATCAGCGACAGCAAGGTTGTCGAAATCATCGGTCTGACCGGTTTTGAAGTGTCCAAAAGCGATGTCATCGCTTTCATGAAGAAAGAGGAAGAAGAGGGCTATCTGGATTGCAGCGATGAAATCATGGCGCATTTTCTCGATGGCCTGGTTTACTTCAAACGTGGCAAGGACGAAAGCCGTCCGCCGCAGCCGATTGATCTGCCGATTACCAACAACATTGTTCTGAAGAAACTGCGCGTGGCCTTCGAACTGAAAGAAGACGACATGCATGCCATCCTGAAATCCGCAGAATTTCCGGTTTCCAAGCCAGAGCTGAGCGCACTGTTCCGCAAGGTCGGACACACCAACTACCGCGCCTGTGGCGATCAACTGCTACGCAATTTCCTCAAGGGTCTGACCCTGCGCGTGCGTGGCTGAACCGGTCGGCACCATGAGTTACAACGTCTCCCCTGTCGGCTTCGTACGCTCCTGTTTCAAGGAGAAATTCGCCATCCCCCGCCAGCCACAGCTGGCCCCGGCAGCACGTGGAGTGCTGGAGCTGGTGGCGCCTTTCGATCAGGGTGAGGCTGTTCAAGGGCTGGAAGAGGTCAGTCATGTCTGGCTGCTGTTTCTGTTCCATATGGCGCTGGAAGACAAGCCGCGCCTGAAGGTTCGCCCTCCGCGTCTGGGCGGCAACCAGTCGATGGGGGTATTTGCCACGCGCGCGACGCACCGCCCCAATGGCATCGGCCAGTCGGTGGTCAGGCTGGACAAAGTCGAAGCCGGTCGCCTGTGGCTGTCCGGCATCGACTTGCTGGATGGCACACCAGTGCTGGACATCAAGCCATACGTACCCTACGCCGATGCAATCGCCGAGGCGACCAACCACATCGCCAGCGCTGCGCCGGCCCTGATACCGGTGCAGTGGCAGGACGCCGCCCTGCTGCAGGCTCGCGAACACGCACTACGCCTGAGTGAGCCGCTGGTCGAGCTGATCGAGCAATGCCTGGCGCAGGACCCGCGCCCGGCCTATCAGCTACCGACGCCGGAACGCCGCTACGGCGCTCAATTCTGGGATCTGGACGTACGCTGGCACTACCCGCAGGCCGGTGTGATTTGCGTGCTTGAAGTCCTGCTGGCCTGAAGGGATGCCAGCGACAAATCCCGAGCAATAAAAACCCGCCTGATCCCTTCAGGGACGAGGCGGGTTTTGTAAGGCCAACTTACTTCTCGACGAATGCACGCTCGATCAGATAGTCGCCGGGCTCACGCATGCGTGGCGAAACGGTCAGACCAAAGCTGTTGAGCACTTCGCTGGTCTCGTCGAGCATGCTCGGGCTACCGCACAACATGGCGCGGTCGTCCTGTGGGTTGATCGGTGGCAAGCCGATATCGCTGAACAGTTTGCCACTGCGCATCAGATCGGTCAGGCGACCTTCGTTCTCGAACGGCTCGCGGGTGACAGTCGGGTAGTAGATCAGCTTGTCACGCAGCGCTTCACCAAAGAACTCGTTCTGCGGCAGATGCTCGGTGATGAATTCGCGATAGGCGACTTCGTTCACGTAACGCACGCCGTGGCACAGGATGACTTTCTCAAAACGCTCGTAGGTTTCAGGGTCCTGAATCACGCTCATGAACGGCGCCAGGCCAGTACCCGTGCTCAACAGGTAAAGATGTTTGCCCGGCTTGAGGTCGTCCAGCACCAGCGTACCCGTAGGCTTTTTGCTGATGATGATTTCATCGCCTTCCTTGAGGTGCTGCAACTGCGAAGTCAGGGGACCGTCCGGCACCTTGATGCTGAAAAATTCCAGATGCTCTTCCCAGTTCGGGCTGGCAATCGAGTAGGCGCGCATGAGCGGACGACCGTTTGGCTGCTGCAGACCGATCATGACGAACTGACCGTTCTCGAAACGCAAACCAGGGTCGCGGGTGCACTTGAAACTGAAGAGGGTGTCGTTCCAATGGTGGACGCTGAGGACACGCTCGTGGTTCATGTTGCTCATGTACGTGAAGACTCCTGAAAAAATAGTGCGCGCAGAAGCATTGCGCTATTGCGCGACATTCTAGTGGCAGACACAATATCTGTTAAATGAATTATCAAGATATAGGTTATCGGTTATATAGATATGCGATTTACTCTCCGCCAGCTCCAAGTGTTCGTTGCCGTCGCCCGGCAGGAAAGCGTCTCCAAAGCAGCCGTGCTGCTTTCGCTTTCGCAGTCGGCTGCCAGCACCTCCATCACCGAGCTGGAGCGCCAATCGAGCTGCCAGCTGTTTGACCGCGCCGGCAAGCGGCTAAGCCTTAATGCCACGGGCAGGCAATTACTGCCGCAGGCCGTCGCTCTGCTGGATCAGGCAAAGGAAATCGAAGACCTGCTGAACGGTAAATCAGGCTTTGGCTCGCTGGCAGTCGGGGCCACACTGACGATTGGCAATTATCTGGCGACCCTGCTGATCGGCGGCTACATGCAGCGTCACCCGGAAAGCCAGGTCAAACTGCACGTCCAGAACACCGCGCATATCGTGCAACAGGTTGCCCACTACGAGATTGATCTGGGCTTGATCGAAGGCGATTGCAGCCACCCGGACATCGAAGTGCAGTCCTGGGTCGAAGACGAACTTGTGGTGTTCTGTGCTCCACAGCATCCACTGGCCAAACGCGCCCATGTAACGCTGGAAGAACTGACCCATGAAGCCTGGATACTGCGAGAACAAGGTTCAGGCACGCGTTTGACGTTCGATCAGGCCATGCGTCACCACCGCAACGGGCTGAATGTCCGACTGGAGCTGGAACACACCGAAGCCATCAAGCGGGCAGTGGAATCCGGACTGGGCATTGGCTGCATTTCCAGACTGGCGCTACGCGACTCGTTTCGTCGCGGCAACCTGGTGGAATTGGCCACGCCTGAGCTGGATCTGGCGCGTCAGTTCTATTTCATCTGGCACAAACAGAAATATCAGACGTCAGCCATGCGCGAATTCCTCGAACTGTGCCGCGCGTTCACCGCCGGAGTGAAGCGCAGCGACGAGATCGTGCTGCCAAGCCTGTATTGAACAAGCCCTAACCCAGCAGCACAATGCCCCACACCAGAGCGATCATGCTCAAGGCGATGAACTGGGCAGCGCTGCCCATGTCCTTGGCGTTCTTGGACAACGGGTGCAGGTCCAGAGAGATTCGGTCGATGGCAGCCTCTACAGCTGAGTTGAGCAATTCTACAATCAGGGCCAGCAGGCAAACGGCGACCAGCAAGGCATGCTCGGCCTTGCTGACGTGCAGGAAAAACGATAGCGGGACCAACACTACGTTAAGCAGTACCAGCTGGCGGAAAGCGGCTTCACCTTTGAAAGCAGCTGACAGACCGTCCAGAGAATAGCCTGCGGCATTGAGGATACGTTTTAGACCGGTTTGGCCTTTGAAGGGCGACATAGAGAGGCTGCTGTGTAAAAAAGATGAGGAAAGCTAAGGCACTAAAGGTCAAAAAAGCGTGAATGCTCGCAACCTGAACACCGTTAACTGGACGAGATGGACTCAAGCTGCTGTAACAACAACGCTGCCTGAGTTCGCGTGCGCACGCCAAGCTTGCGGAAAATCGCCGTGACGTGCGCCTTGATAGTGGCTTCGGAGACGCTGAGTTCTGAGGCAATCTGCTTGTTCAGCAGCCCCTCACAGACCATCGTCAATACTCGAAACTGCTGGGGCGTGAGGCTGGCAAGGCCAGCGCTTGCAGCCTTCGCTTCATCCGAAACACTGATCACTTCATTGACCTGCGGCGGCCACCAGACGTCGCCATCGAGCACGGTGCGCACCGCCTGCTGAATGACTTCAAGGGGGCTGGATTTAGGAATGAACCCGCTGGCACCAAACTCTCTGGAACGCACCACTATCGACGCCTCTTCCTGAGCCGAAACCATCACCACCGGTATCTGCGGATATTGGCCGCGCAACAGGACCAGCCCGGAGAAGCCATAAGCCCCTGGCATGTTCAGGTCCAGCAGAACCAGATCCCAATCAGCCTTCTCTCCCAGACGGGATTCAAGCTGGGCAATGCTTTCTGCCTCGACGAGCCGCGCTTCAGGCCCCAGGCCAATGCTCAGCGCCTGATGCAGCGCACTGCGAAACAGGGGATGATCATCAGCGATCAGGATGTCGTAGGTCATGTAGTGATCCTGTTTTTATAGTGAGGGCCGACAGAATCGGCCACCCAGCAAGACTGGCGAATGCGCATCGCGACAACCCGAAAAGAGCGTCGGTGCCACACCAGACAAGATGAATCGGCTTCCAGGCGGCGCCAAGCATGCCCAGCAAGACCATGACGGTCAAGCGCGAAGCGTCATTGCCCGAGAACATGGATGGCAATTAGCCCATACAGGGCAGATCCGCAACACTGCGTGATAGAAAGCCTTCAAATAAAAGCCTTCAAATGAGTGTGGGCCGCGTCGTCAGGGTCTATCGGCTTGAGGTACTTGGCACCCAGATAATGAGCGCTGAAGACATCCAGATAAGCATCCAGTACACCACTGGCGCAGGTATCCCCGGCCAGCTCCAGACAAAGCGCGGCGACTTCGGCAGTACAGAAGTGATCGTCTCGCCTTGATCGGCGCAAACGGTAACGCGAGATCTGCTCGGGCTCCAGCGTCAACACCGGAAACCTTTCCAGATACGGGCTTTTGCGGAACATCTTGCGCGCTTCGGTCCAGGTGGCATCCAGCAGAATGAACAGCGGACGCTTGCCATCCATGCGCGACACCTTATTGACCACACGCTCCTCGGCAACGAATTCACCGGGAAAAACGATATACGGCTGCCACTGCGGATCGTCCAGCAAGGCGAGCAATTGCTCGTCGACATCTATTCGCGACCAGCCGAAGGCGTGGGTGTCCTTGATGACATCGGCGATCAGCCAGCCGGTGTTGGTCGGCTTCAAAGGCTCGGTGTCGTACATCAGCAGGCACATGCCTGACTCGGCAGTCACGGCAGGTCGCCACGCGCACAGGCAATAACTGGAGATAACCCGGCAATCCGGACAGCGCGGCGCGCGCGAACCGCGAGCAATAAAGGGCTTGGTACTGCGGGCCAGACGCTCGTCGCGCAGACGGGAAACGGCATGACTCATTACAGGACACGCCTGCGGGGGGAATACATCGACACCACAAAGACTCGGCAGGATTAAAGTGCGCGCAGTTTATCAGAGCCCCGGCACTTCAACCCGCTTTCGGTCCTCGAGCTGTTCCCGCTTCAGAGAGACCGTGTTGAAACGGGTACAGCCCCTAGGCCCGATGAAGACTCCTGCTCTATACTGCTGCGCCATTGCAACCCGCGTTATCGGCGGGCTGCCCGGAACGCACTTTGAAGTCGCTGGTCCAACGGCCAGCCACTTAATCAGGAGAGTTTATGCTGCGCCTTATCGTACCCACCCTTACGCTTTTGCTCGTTGCTCCGCTATGCGCCCAGGCGGCGTCGAAACAGGAGTTCGAACTCAGCAAGATGCTGGAAAAAGTGGCTAAGGAAAGCAGTGTCGGCACGCCAAGAGCGATCAACGAAGACATCCTCGATCAGGGCTATACCGTCAGTGGCAACGAATTGATCAACCACTTGAGCGTACGCGAAGGTCAGGCCCAGCAAATGCGCGCCAACCCGGACGTGATGCGCAACCAGTTGGGCAACAGCGTTTGCCACAACAACGGTTTCCGCCAGTTGATGACCAAGGGGGCCGTCCTCAAGTATCAGTTCACCGAGTACAAGACCAACCGCCCGGTTGCGACCCAGACCTTTCAGGCGTCGGATTGCACTGTAAAGCCGAAAAAGTAAGCCACCCCGGCACGTAGCCCCCTCCCCGCGCGCCTGTCCCTCAGGCGCGTCAGTTCAGCAACGCTCAAGACATCCTGCAATGAATCCGCCCTGGCAATGAACAGGGAATGGGTAGCCTTTCTCTGCAAACCGGGACATCATCGATTCAACACGCCCCACCGGGCCATTGATTCTGCAGGAGGATAAACCCCGAATGCCGTATGTACCTGACGATCTTCTATCCCGACACTTTCAAAGCAACGGGCTCGACCTGACCAGCAAAATTGAAGAGCACATCAACGAGGTTGCTCCTGGTACCAGAAACCTGCCGCTGTATCGCGACATGATGCTCACGGTGCTACGCATGGCCCAGGACGACCGCAATCGCTGGGACGTCAAGATAACGCTGCAAACCCTGCGCGAACTGGACAAAGCCTTTCGGGTGCTCGAGCGCTTCAAGGGCCGCCGCAAAGTCACCGTATTCGGCTCTGCTCGCACCCCTCAAGAGCACCCCCTTTACGCACAGGCCAGAGAGCTGGGCGAAAAGCTTGCCCGCTCGGACATGATGGTCATCACCGGCGCAGGTGGCGGCATCATGGCGGCAGCCCACGCAGGTGCAGGTCTGAAACACAGCCTGGGGTTCAACATTACCCTGCCCTTCGAGCAGCACGCCAACCCTACGGTGGAGGGCACGGAAAACCTGCTGCCTTTCCACTTCTTCTTCACACGCAAGTTGTTCTTCGTCAAGGAAGCCGACGCGCTGGTGCTGTGTCCAGGCGGGTTTGGAACCCTGGACGAAGCGCTGGAAGTGCTTACATTGATACAGACCGGCAAAAGCCCTCTGGTGCCCGTCGTGTTACTGGACACCCCTGGCGGCAGCTTCTGGCAAGGTGCACTGGACTTCATCAAAAACCAGTTGCAGGACAACCACTACATTCTGCCAGCCGATATGAAACTGATGAGACTGGTCTACAGCGCCGATGACGCCGTGGAAGAGATCAACCAGTTTTATGGCAACTTCCACTCCAGCCGCTGGCTGAAGAACAAGTTTGTGATCCGCATGCGCCACGCGCTCAGCGCGAAGGCTCTGGAGCACATGCAGGAAGCTTTCGCCGATCTGTGTATCAATGAAAACTTTCATCAGCACAGCTATCAGGGCGAGGAGCACGATGAAGTTCAATTCAGTCACCTGACACGACTTGCGTTTACCTTCACAGGACGCAATCAGGGCAGGCTTCGTGAACTGGTGGACTACATCAATCAACAGGAAAACTGGGAGGACGCCTCAGCGACAAGAGATGGCGCGCAGGATCAAGCGCCACAGAAAACGCTCTGATACCTCAGTCATCCCCGCCACGGCCGCTTAACAAGCGGCCGATCATATCCAGCGGATAGCCGCGATAACTCAGAAACCTTCCCTGCCTGGCTCGCTCACGAGCATCAACAGGCAAAGCACCGGCAAACTTGCGCTGCCAGAGCTCGTGAAGCTTCTCCTGCCAATCAATGCCGCACTCCCTGAGCGCCTGCTCAATGTCGGCACGTTGCAAGCCACGCTGATTCAGCTCTTCTCGAATACGAACAGGACCGTAGCCCGAACGTGCCCGGTAAGAAACGAAGCTTTCAAGGTAACGGGATTCAGAGAGCAGGCCTTCCTCGACCAGACGGTCGAGTGCTGCATCGATAAGCTCAGGGGGAGCGCCGCGCTGACGCAGTTTACGCGTCAACTCGACTCGACCGTGCTCGCGACGTGCGAGCAGGTCCATTGCAGTGCGCCTTACGGCGACGGGTGTATCGAGTACGGCAGGCATGGCTATCAGATATCGACATCTGCTTCAGACATATCATCGGCAGCCACTGCTTCACGTGAGCCAACAGCTTTGGTGTCGACGCCAGGGGTGAGCAACTTGTCGCGAATCTGCTTCTCGAGCGCTTTGCAGATTTCCGGATTGTCTGCCAGGAATTTGGCCGAGTTGGCTTTACCCTGACCGATCTTGCTGCCCTGGTAGCTGTACCAGGCGCCGGACTTCTCGACAAAACCATGCAGAACGGCCAGATCGACGATTTCACCGTTCAGGTAGATACCCTTGCCGTAAAGAATCTGGAACTCGGCCTGACGGAATGGCGGAGCCACCTTGTTCTTCACGACCTTGACGCGGGTTTCGCTGCCGACAACCTCGTCGCCTTCTTTCACTGCGCCTGTACGGCGGATGTCCAGACGTACCGAAGCGTAGAACTTCAGGGCGTTACCACCGGTAGTGGTTTCCGGGCTACCGAACATCACGCCGATCTTCATGCGGATCTGGTTGATGAAGATCACCAGGCAATTGGCGTTCTTGATGTTACCGGTGATCTTGCGCAGCGCCTGCGACATCAGACGTGCCTGCAGACCCACGTGCATATCACCCATTTCGCCTTCGATCTCTGCCTTAGGCACCAGCGCAGCAACGGAGTCGACAACGATGACGTCGATGGCGTTGGAACGTACCAGCATGTCGGTGATTTCAAGCGCCTGCTCACCGGTGTCCGGCTGCGAAACCAGCAGGTCGTCGACATTGACGCCCAGTTTGCCGGCGTATTCCGGATCAAGCGCGTGCTCGGCGTCGACAAACGCACAGGTAGCACCCATTTTCTGGGCTTGCGCGATGACCGACAACGTCAGCGTGGTTTTACCGGAAGACTCTGGACCGTAGATTTCCACGATCCGGCCTTTCGGCAGACCGCCGATGCCCAGTGCGATATCCAGACCCAGCGAGCCGGTGGAGATGGCAGGAATAGCCTGGCGATCATGGTCGCCCATGCGCATCACGGCACCTTTACCGAACTGACGCTCGATCTGACCCAAGGCCGCAGCCAAGGCTTTCTTCTTGTTGTCGTCCATTGAAGTCCTCACGTAATCAAATTCAATTAGGGCCTTGATGGCCACAACACCTGTATAAGTAGACAGTATTATTCCACAGCGATGAGCGCGCGCCTACCCCTGTTTTGGCATTTCTCCACGCGCAAGCTGTATAAGCCCTTGCAGCGCGGCTTCGACCGTCTGTCGACGGACCTGATCCCGGTCGCCATCGAACTGGCGACGCTGTGCGACAAGCGCATCATCCTTGCCCCAACACAGCCATACGGTACCGACCGGTTTATCCGGCGAACCACCGCCAGGCCCTGCAACACCGCTGACTGCGACGGCGAATCGCGCGCCGCTTTCACGCTGCGCACCTCGCACCATGGCTTCGACAACAGGCTGGCTGACCGCCCCGGCCTCTACGAACAGTGCCTCGGGCACGCCCAATTGCCGGGTCTTCTGGGCATTTGAATAAGTCACATAACCCGCTTCGAACCACGCCGAGCTGCCAGCGATGCGTGTGATCGCTTCGGCGATTCCGCCTCCCGTGCAGGATTCGGCGGTGGTCACTTGAGCGTTCATTGCGTCGAGAAGCCTGCCAAGTGTATCGGCCAGCCCGGTTATCTCGTCCACGGTGTCCTCGTTCATGCTGGAAGCCTGTAAAAGTGATTCCTGAGACAAGGCAGCCACCTTGAAGCGGGTCTGCCATTGCCGGTTTATCGCGCATCTTTCCTGCGTTCCGGCTTTTTGACCGTTTCGACCGTCGTTTCTCTCGGCCTTTTTCTGGCTTCTTCCAGCGGGATGAAGCGACCGTTGACGGAATCCCTTGCTCGTTTGTTTTTCATATAAAAGTCCTTTTTTATAGCGTGCCGCCCGGTTATCGAGTAGCAGCGATGAAAGTCTATACGCCAAATCGAGGTTGATGGCTGTCAGGAAACGCCCGGTCACCAATAAGCGGAAGGTACGCTCTAACTGCACCGCATGATTGAGCGTGATAACCTTGCGACCATCGCACATACCCGGCAGACGCCCCTCGATTCAAGGAGGGACCACCCGTCATGCCTCAAGGTTGCCTCACTCCTCTCAAGAACTTGCCTAAGCCACTGATGAATAAAGCAATTTCCGACCTGTCCTCACATACTCCGATGATGCAGCAGTACTGGAAACTCAAAAACCAGCACCTGGATCAACTGATGTTTTATCGCATGGGCGATTTCTACGAGATCTTCTACGAAGATGCGAAGAAAGCCGCCAAGTTGCTGGACATCACCCTGACCGCGCGCGGTCAGTCGGCAGGCCAGAGCATCCCCATGTGCGGGATTCCTTATCACGCCGCCGAAGGCTATCTGGCCAAACTGGTTAAGCTGGGCGAATCGGTCGTGATCTGTGAGCAGATCGGCGACCCGGCCACCAGCAAGGGCCCGGTGGATCGTCAGGTGGTCCGCATCATTACGCCCGGAACCATCAGCGACGAGGCCTTGCTCGATGAGCGCAGGGATAACCTGATTGCCGCCGTACTGGGTGACGAACGCCTGTTCGGCCTTGCCGTGCTGGACATTACCAGCGGCAACTTCAGTGTGCTGGAGATCAAGGGCTGGGAGAATCTGCTGGCCGAGCTTGAACGCATCAACCCGGTCGAGCTGTTGATTCCGGACGACTGGCCGCAAGGTCTGCCTGCCGAAAAACGCCGTGGTGCGCGACGTCGTGCGCCGTGGGATTTCGAGCGCGACTCAGCCCATAAAAGTCTGTGTCAGCAGTTTTCAACCCAGGACCTGAAGGGTTTTGGTTGCGAAAACCTGACACTCGCCATCGGTGCTGCGGGCTGCCTGCTCAGCTACGCCAAGGAAACCCAGCGTACCGCCCTGCCCCACTTGCGCAGCCTGCGCCACGAACGCCTCGACGATACGGTAATCCTCGACGCAGCCAGTCGGCGTAACCTTGAGCTGGACACCAACCTCTCCGGTGGCCGCGACAATACGCTGCAATCGGTCATGGACCGCTGCCAGACGGCGATGGGAACGCGGCTGCTGACCCGCTGGCTGAACCGGCCGTTGCGCGACCTGACAATTCTTCAGGCACGCCAGACGTCCATTACCTGCTTTCTGGAGCGCTACCGCTTCGAGAACCTGCAACCGCAGCTCAAGGAAATCGGCGATATCGAGCGGATTCTGGCGCGTATCGGCCTGCGTAATGCGCGACCACGAGACCTTGCGCGTCTGCGCGACGCCCTGAGCGCCCTGCCCGAACTGCAGCAGGCGATGACCGACCTAGAGGCCCCGCATCTGCAGCAACTTGCGCAGACCGCCAGCACCTATCCGGAACTCGCCGATCTGCTGCAGCGCGCAATCATCGACAATCCGCCTGCCGTGATCCGCGACGGCGGTGTTCTGAAAACCGGCTACGACGCGGAGCTGGATGATCTGCAATCGCTGAGTGAAAACGCCGGTCAGTTCCTGATCGATCTGGAGGCCCGCGAAAAGGCCCGTACCGGTCTTGCCAACCTGAAAGTCGGTTACAACCGCGTGCACGGCTACTTCATCGAGCTGCCGAGCAAACAGGCCGAGCAGACCCCGGCTGATTACATACGCCGCCAGACCCTCAAGGGCGCCGAGCGCTTTATCACGCCTGAACTCAAGGAATTCGAAGACAAGGCGTTGTCGGCCAAAAGCCGTGCACTGGCACGTGAAAAGATGCTCTACGAAGCGCTGCTTGAAGACCTGATCGGCCATCTAGCGCCGCTGCAGGACACGGCAGCGGCGCTGGCTGAACTGGACGTGCTGAGCAACCTTGCGGAGCGCGCGCTGAATCTGGACCTCAACTGCCCACGCTTCGTTGCCGAGCCTTGCATGCGCATTGAGCAGGGCCGTCACCCGGTCGTAGAACAGGTACTAAGCACTCCGTTTGTCGCCAACGACCTGGCGCTGGACGACAGCACGCGCATGCTGGTCATAACCGGCCCGAACATGGGCGGTAAATCGACCTATATGCGTCAGACGGCGCTGATCGTACTGCTGGCGCATATCGGCAGTTTCGTGCCCGCTGGCAGCTGCGAACTGTCGTTGGTCGACCGGATCTTCACCCGTATCGGCTCCAGCGACGACCTGGCCGGCGGGCGCTCGACGTTCATGGTGGAAATGAGCGAAACGGCAAACATCCTGCACAACGCTACCGACAAAAGCCTGGTGCTGATGGACGAAGTCGGACGCGGTACCAGCACCTTCGACGGCCTTTCTCTGGCTTGGGCAGCGGCGGAATGTCTGGCGCAACTGCGTGCTTATACACTGTTCGCGACGCACTATTTCGAGCTGACAGTGCTGCCGGAAAGCGAACCGCTGGTGACCAACGTGCACCTGAATGCTACCGAGCATAACGAGCGGATCGTCTTCCTGCACCGCGTACTGCCAGGACCAGCCAGCCAGAGCTATGGCCTGGCCGTGGCCCAGCTTGCGGGCGTTCCGGGCAAGGTAATCACGCGCGCCAAAGAGCATCTGCAGCGCCTGGAAACCACCAGCCTGCCGCACGAACAGCCTAAAGCCAAGCCCGGCAAACCCGCGGTCCCGCAGCAGAGCGATATGTTTGCAAGCCTGCCTCATCCGGTGCTCGACGAACTGTCCAAGATCAAAGTCGACGATATGACTCCGCGGCAGGCGCTGGATTTGCTATACACATTGCAAACTCGCCTGTGACGCGAAGCGTTACATACTGTTAGAATCCCGCGCGGTTTGGGACGCTCTCGGCTTTTAGCCTGGCCGAGGCGTTTTTCGAGCCGCGTGAAAATGCAGCGAACCACTGGTAGGTAGCAGGCGACGCAGTCCCACTGCCTCAAGGCCACCCACCAAAAGCACGTATTTTCATAGGGCCGGGAAACCTCCCGAACCTGGCAACCCTGTCTGGAAGGGCTCTGCCACAGCAGCCGCCTGAGGAGAAAATTAGAAATGACCTTCGTCGTCACCGACAACTGCATCAAGTGCAAGTACACCGACTGCGTAGAAGTCTGTCCGGTGGACTGCTTTTACGAAGGCCCGAATTTCCTGGTGATCCACCCGGACGAGTGCATCGACTGCGCGCTCTGCGAGCCTGAGTGCCCTGCCGTGGCCATTTACTCGGAAGACGAGATTCCTGCTGGCATGGAAAATTTCATCGAGCTCAACGCTGAGCTTGCCGAGGTCTGGCCCAACATCACCGAAAAGAAAGATGCGATGCCGGATGCGGCAGAGTGGGATGGCAAAACCGGCAAGATCGCTGATCTGGAACGCTAGATTCCAGACAGACAAAAGGCCCTCGATAGGGCCTTTTTTGTATGCGTCCGCTGAACACATGTTGCGTGATTAGGAGGATGCCCATCCAAGCTTAAGACATGCGCCTGTCAACTACGAGCTGTCTTTTTTGACAGGTGATTGTCACATCCGTTTATCTGAAAGCCTACTTCTCAAAACCCGCAATGATGAGATTGACATAGACCAGCAACAGCTCCCTTGGGCACTGTGCCCAAGGGAGCGAATTTCTATCAGCCAACTGTCTGATAGAAATTTACTCTGGCCTCGTCAAGGTAGTCGAGGATTTTGGACGGCAAACGTTCAGTCGGCTTAGCCGGACCGAAGGCTTTGTAGAGAGTCTCGAAATGGGCATGCAGATCTTCGACGCTTTCCCATTGCTCATTCAGGAAAAAGCGATTTGCATTCTCTTCGTCCCGATGCCATTGGTAGACCACTGCCTTATCATGCTGAAGGGTGAGTTTTTGCGATACGGCTGCGATGTCGCGGTAAAACTCTTCGGTTTTGCCGTCTTTGATAGTGCCGCTGAAAACCATATAAAGCATGTCGTGTCCTCGTAAGTAGGTGTTTGCGAGACTGTCAGAAATTTTGTGTTCGGGCATAACATGTAGCTAGAGGTGCATGTATGCCGACCAAAAAGAAGTCCGCCAATGCAACAGCGAGGGAGTTGCCCTCGATTCCCCAAGAGCTGATCGAGCAGTTTGTTAAAGGCCCGATGAGCGCCGAAGCCATTCAAGACGCGTCCATGGCGTTCAAGAAGGCTCTGATCGAGCGTGCGCTAGGGTCTGTTCCCGTTTCGACGTAACCCATTGATCTCTATGAGAACAGGCCCGTATTGTTGGAGTTCTCACACAACACCAATACGAGCCTGCAATGCCCCGATTAATGCTCAGTGATGAGCACTGGCCGAAGCTTCGAGAAATTTTGCTGCACGAATCGATCTACAACAAGCGAGATTTGCGCACCACGGTTGAAGGCATGCTGTACCGCATGCGTGTGGGTTGCCCTTGGCGAGACCTGCCGAAAGCGTTTGGAAACTGGAGCAAGGTCTACAAGCGGTTCAATGCCTGGTCTGCTTCAGGCAAGTGGGTCAAGGTGCTTGAGGTGCTGATGACCGATCCTGACATGGAGTGGGTTTTCATTGATGGCAGCTATGTAAAGGCTCATCAGCACAGTGCAGGTGCTGCCAGCACGCAGGACCAGGCCATCGGAAAAAGCCGAGCCGGTAACACCAGCAAGATTCACCTGGCTGTAGACGCTTGTGGGCTGCCCATTGCATTTGACGTGACCGGAGGCCAGACCAATGATTGTTCGCAGGCGGCCTCGTTGATTGCCAAGATGCCCAATGCAGAAGTGATCATTGCGGACAAGGGCTACGACACTGAAGCGATACGCGCTCAGGTCGAGCAGCAAGGCAGCAAAGTGGTGATTCCACGAAAGCGCAATTCTCTGAAAGGGAACGCAGATCTGGACAAAGGGTTATATCGCAATCGACATCTCGTAGAAAACGCCTTTGCCCGGTTGAAGCATTTCCGGGCGGCGGCTTCTCGGTTCGACAAACTCAAGAGAAACTATGAAAGCGTCATAGCAATGGCCTGCGCTTTTCTGTGGCTGCCAATGTGAAACGGGAACAGACCCTAGGCGCCGAGCTGGGTCACCACCTTGGTTACCCTCAGGGCGCGGAGCGCCCTGAGGAGTCGACCAATCAGCGTAATGGCAAAAGCAGCAAGACGGTTCTGACCGACGACGGGCCGCTTCGCCTGGATATCCCCAGAGACCGCGATGGTAGCTTCGCCCCGATCCTGATTCCCAAGCACGAACGACGTTTTACAGGCTTCGACGACAAGATAATTGCCATGTACGCCCGGGGCATGACGGTGCGTGAGATCCGCGCTTTTCTATCTAACTAACGTGTCCCATGACTTCATCAGCTCAGTCACCGATGCGGTCATGGAAGAGGTGGGCACTTGGCAGCAACGACCCTTGGAACCGATGTATCCGGTGATCTTCTTCGATGCGTTACGGGTCAAAATCCGGGACGAGGGGTTAGTGTGCAACAAGGCTATTTATCTGGCGCTGGGGGTATTACCTGATGGCACGCGCGACATTCTGGGTATATGGATCGAGAGCACCGAGGGTGCCAAGTTTTGGATGAAGGTGTTCAACGACCTCAAGACTCGTGGCGTTGAAGATGTTCTGATCGCCGTCACGGATGGCCTCAAAGGAATACCGGAGGCGTTGGGGGCGGTTTTTCCTGCCACGACGCTGCAAACCTGCATCGTGCATCTGATCCGCAACAGCTTGGACTATGCCGCTTGGGATAAACGTCGGGCACTGGCCAAAGCACTCAAGCCGATCTACCAGGCGATCAATGCAGATGTGGCTGAGCAAGAGCTTAACGCCTTTGAAGCGGGCCCCTGGGGCAAGCAGTATCCGACTGTGGTTGCTGCATGGCGTCGCGCCTGGGATCGGGTTATACCGTTTTTTGTTTTCCCGGCGGGCATCCGCAAAGTGGTTTACACGACCAATGCCATCGAGAGCATCAATGCCCAGTTACGCAAGATCATCAAGACTCGAGGGCACTTCCCGACCGATGAGGCCGCGACGAAACTGATATGGCTTGGGTTGCGCAACATCACCGCCAACTGGGGTCATGCGGCACACGACTGGAAAGTGGCAATGAATCAATTTGCGATCCTGTACGGAGACCGATTTACCAGACCGAGCTGGTAAAACAAGGGCCTGCCTGACGGCAGGCCCTAACCAGCCCGAACACAAAAAAACTGATACTCCCGGATATGGAACCGCTGAAGAGTTTTAGCCACTCAGTAGCTTTCTTTTTTGAGCTACACGCATGCGCGTATCCAAATGTTCAGCACATACGATCAAACATACCATTCAAACGTGTGCCGCCCGCTCGACATTGAGCAGTGTCGCAATCGAAATCCAAGCATCACATAACCAACGGAAAGCAAACTAGCGAATTCTATATATTAGCCATGTGGAGCGTGGCAACGACCATATTAATTTTTCGGTCATGTCGCTGCGCGCCTATCGCTTAATCCTACATCGAAGAGAGAACCGTCATGGGACTATGTATTTCAAAACACTCTGGCAGCAGCTACAGCTACAGTGATAGAGACCGCTGGGAGGAGCCCGTAAACCCTTCAAACGTCAGAGCCGTATCCAGTCATCAAACGGCATCTGCGAGCGATAGAGCCTCAGACAAGGTGGACGAACGTCCTGCAACATTTTCTCATTTTCAACTCGCGCGGTGCGGCGAAGATTATACTCTTAGTATGGTTTCTTTAGCAGCTTATCAAGCAGAAAGACGGCATCGCGGTAATTTAATAAAAGATCGTAGTCAATCCGCACTTCCCTGGGTGCAGGTATATCACTCTGAAACAGGCCTGAATTACAGTTTCCAGATTGACAGAACCACGACTGTCAAAGTGGCCGGATTCAACTACAATGTCCCCAATGATGGAAAGACTCGGCATTTATACAGCGCCGGCACGAGCCAGGTAAATATGCCTGTCATCGCAGACAACATGAGTGCGTGCATTGCTGTCGCGTGTGCGGCGGAAAACGTAGATGCCGGCACGGGTGAACGTAGGCCGGGGGCGAAAGTTCGCGTATTCCATCTGCTCCCTTTTCGTCGCGAAGACCTTATGCCAAAACAAGTTTTAGCGTCTGTGCGCGATTATCTGCGGGATATTAAGGAACAGGGGCTAACAATGCGCGCAGCCCTGCATGGAGGAAATAGAGAGGGTGATTTCTCAGTCAGCACTGCGGAGGCATTGAAAAGCCTGTTTGCTGATGAAGGAATCCCGCTTGAATTCGACGAAACTTGTGCAAACCGAACATCTGAAACACTGCTTGGCGCCGTTATTCTTAATGACAACTCGACTCAATTCATAAAGCATTTGGTCGCTTTATGACACGATACTGCAGCTGTCGGCAGCGCTTCGATTTTGCCTGAACAGTTCGTAGACGAACCCGTGTTTTTTTGGGGGTGGGGGTGGAGCCCGACGTCGCAAGCAATGGTCGTAGTAGCAAGAGCGAGGTGTCCTTTTTAAAACGGATTTCTCCCGCTCAAGACGGGCAATCCGGGCTTCCAGTTCTTGGATTTTCTGCTGCTCTGGCGTCAGGGCTTTGCTCTGCGGGATTACGCCATTGCGCTCCTGCTAGAGCTGGCTCACCCAGCCACGCAGCGCAGACTCGACAACTCCCAGCGAACGTGAGGCCTCGATGTGGCTGTAGCCTTGATCAAGCACGAGGCCTGCTGCCTCACGCTTGAATTCAGTGGAAAGGTTACGGCGTTGTTTGGTCATCAGACACCTCTATCTGGCGATATTCTCGCCTAAATGAGTGCCCGGAATCTTTAGACCACTACACTACCGGGTACCTCATTGCACCTGCGCCGGGTTGTAATCGCTCTCCCCAATCGACTTGACCACCTGATCATAGGTCGCCTGATAGACCTCGGTGCCCAAGAAAAATTGTGATAGCGCTTGCCAGACTTTCAATCGGTTTGAGTCGACGGCGTTCATCAAACCTCTTGATCGGTAGCTGTCCAAAAGCCCTCCCCCGCATTACCCTTGATCAACTCGATGGGGCATCAGTGAGTGCGGTGATTATGAAAACCAGTGATGAAGCTAAAGCCCAAGCCAAGGTCTATGGCTTTAACAGTCTATTAGCGTAGAAATTATCTGGACGGGCTGACGGGAAAGACTTTGGTTCGGTTATCCTGGTCGAACCTGAGCGCTGCATACTCAGTCGCAGATGCCACAATCTGAATCGCCCCGGGTTTTGTAGACACCTCCATGCCTTAAACTGAGGCCAATCAGGAGGTGCCATGAGCAACCCACGTTATCCCGAAGAATTCAAAATCCAAGCGGTCAATCAAGTGACCGAAAAGAAGCTGCCTGTCGCTGATGTGGCGGCGCGTCTTGGCGTGTCGACGCATAGCCTCTATGCCTGGATAAAGCGCTACAGCAAACCTCAGGCAGAACGGCAGAACGGCAGCAAGACGATGATCAGCACGCTGAACTGCGTCGTCTGCGAGCGGAACTCAAGCGGGTCACTGAAGAGCGAGACATCTTAAAAAAGGCCGCCGCGTACTTTGCCAAGGAGTGCGGCTGAAGTACGCCTTTATCAAGCAGCGCGCGGGCGACTACTCCATTCGACGGCTTTGCCTGACGCTGAAAGTGAACCGCCCCGGGTTTCTCGGAGACCCTTTTGTTTGAGTCATGCCACCTGGGCAGACTCGGTGAGTTGCTGATAATAGATTGCTTCTGCTTCGACCGGTGGAATATGACCGATTGGCTCCAGCAGGCGGCGGTGATTGAACCAGTCCACCCATTTCAGGGTTTCCAGCTCCACCGCCCCCCGTGTGGGCCAAGAGCGTCGATGAATCACTTCAGCCTTGTAAAGACCATTGATGGTCTCAGCCAAAGCATTGTCGTAAGAGTCACCGACACTCCCGACCGATGGCTCAATACCGGCTTCGACAAGACGCTCGGTATAGCGAATGGACACGTACTGCACGCCACGGTCACTGTGGTGAATGAGTCCACCCTGCTTGACTGGGCGACGGGCGTAAAGGGCTTGCTCCAGTGCATCGAGTACAAAATCGGTACGCGCTGAACTGGACACCTTCCAACCGACGATGAATCGGGCAAAGACATCAATGATGAAGGCCACGTAAACAAAACCCTGCCAGGTACTGACGTAGGTAAAGTCCGATACCCATAGGGCGTTCGGGCACTCAGCCACAAACTGACGGTTGACATGATCCTGCGGGCACGGCCTGGCTTGGTCGCTGACCGTCGTCTTGACGGGCTTGCCGCGTACCACGCCTTGCAGGCCCAGCTCTCCCATCAGACGTTGCACCGTACAGCGGGCGACTTGCAGTCCGTCACGCAGCAATTGTCGCCAGACCTTGCGCACGCCATATACCTGGAAGTGCTCATCCCAGACTCGCTGGATGTGCTCACCCAGTTCCTGGTCACGCTGCGCACGCGCTGACTGCTGGCTGGGGTCAGCCTGCTGAGCAGCGTACCGGTAGTACGTCGACGGGGCGATTGGCAACACCTTGCAAATCGGCTCGACCCCGTAAGACTGGCGGTTTTCATCAATAAACGTCTTCATCGTTTGAATGGGCGGTCGAGCTCCGCCTGGGCAAAATAGGCTGAGGCCTTACGCAAGATCTCGTTAGCTTGACGCAACTGACGGTTCTCACGCTCCAAGAGCTTGACTCGCTCACGTTCGACTGTGCTCAGCCCATCACGCTGGCCGCTGTTGCGCTCAGATTGGCGAACCCACAGCCGTAATGTCTCGGGCGTGCAGCCGATCTTGGGGGCAATGGCACTGATGGTGGCCCACTGCGACTCGTACTCAGGAAGGTGTTCGAAAACCATCCTGATGGCCCGCTCACGGACCTCTGGGGAATACTTCGGTAGTTTTTTCATCGCTCCATCCTCTCAAAGGTTGGAGTCTCCGAGAAACCCGGGGCGGTTCAAAGTCCATCCCAGTGGTTATTACGCTTGGTTGTCTGAGCCGCAATCTGCACGCGCTAAAGACGACCAGCGATTGCTCGGTTTGATCAAGCACTCGTGGCTGGAGAGCGGCGCAGTTTATGGCTATCGCAAAATCCATGACGACCTGCGCGAGGTCGGTGAAGATTGTGGTCGGCATCGTGTGGCGAGGTTGATGCGTCTTGAAGGTCTGCGCTCTCAGACAGGGTATCGACGTCGCCCTGGAAAGTACGGCGGTAAGCCAGCGGTCGCCTCACCCAATTTACTGAAGCGCGAGTTCGATGTCGTGGAACCCAACAAGGTTTGGGTCACCGACATCACCTACGTTCGTACGTATGAAGGCTGGCTGTATTTGGCGGTGGTGCTGGATCTGTTTTCTCGTCAGGTCGTTGGCTGGTCAATGAAGTCGCAGATGACCAGTGATTTGGCCATTGATGCGTTATTGATGGCGGTTTGGAGGCGAAAACCGAAACAAGAGGTGATGGTTCACTCCGACCAGGGCAGCCAGTACAGCAGCTCCGATTGGCGCAGTTTTTTGAAGGCAAACAATTTGGTTGTCAGCATGAGCCGCCGAGGCAATTGTCATGACAACGCCGTGGCTGAGAGCTTTTTCCAGCTTCTGAAACGGGAACGAATCAAGCGGAAAATCTACACCTCACGGCAAGATGCTCGTAGTGATGTGTTCGATTACATCGAGATGTTCTACAACCCAAAACGCCGCCATGGTTTCAACAATCAGCTGTCACCGGTAGAGTTTGAAAAACGTTACGCAATGAGCTTGCAAGGTGTCTAGAGAATCCGGGGCGATTCATTTCGCCAGGCAGTAAGCAAGCGTAAGCCGATTCTGGTTTTCATCCAGCAGACAGACTTTGATCCGAAGCAGGCTGTGTTCGTTAATGAGGTGTCCGACTACAAGCTGGGTTTTTTCAGAGCTTCATTCTCTGATCCCCAAGAGCTGTTGAAAGCTATCGTCCAAGGCCTGAGCAGGATGGAAAAATCCAAAAACTCACTTCCAGAGAAAGCTTTTCACGAGCGCATCATGGAGGCATCAGGCGCTCGTTCGTACAGTGGGCACTCTGCGCCAAAACTTGAGTTTGCCTTTTTGCCACAGCCCGTCGAGCAGCATGCTGTGCACGGGACTACCCAACGCCGTGATGATATTTTCCAAAGCCTTCATAATCTGGGCTTAGCGAAGTTTAAGCAGGGCTATGAAGAATGGGATGACAGGTCGTTCACGGGTTTGAAGTAGGGAGAAACGTCCTGGCGTGTTTTCGACGACGGTCTCATCCTGTTGGAAACTGATGCAAGTGTGCCGGTGGAGGGGCGTACTGCTGGTCTCTATTTCGTTTCTCCGAACAGCCTGTCCAAGCTGATTATGTCCTGCTTCGAAATGGCCGCATTCAACAGTGGCTGGTATCGCATTACGTTGAAGAACTTAGAAATGGCGAAGATAGAAGAGCCACCAGCGACTGCCTCCAACAGCTATACAATGCCGATGCGTCGTGAAAAGTTTGTCAGCGAGTGACGACTTTTCATACCTGCCACACGTCCCATGGTGGAGCAATGGACACAGGAAAGCATCGTAAGAATGGCCAGAAGCTTGGCCTATTGATCTGTGTACCCCAAACACGCGCCTCGGTCACCATGAGCCGAGGGATCCTGTTCAGCCTTCAATGTGCCATAGGCCCCCAACAGCGTTTCCGCATAACTCCAACTGCCGACAGTCATTAAGGTTACCTAGTGGTCCGCATTGACGCCATCTGGCTCTCCACCGAACCGATGGATACGCGTGCAGGTATGTCGAACGCGCTGGCTAGGTTGCCGACGTAGCGGCCAGTGAGATTGGCCAATTGCTATCGCATCGTCAGCGGATGCCTGCCTGAGTCACGTATGACTTTCGTGAGCGCTTAGCGCTAATGTCTTCTGGTCCCATAATCTCGGATCCAGCCTCAAAACGAGAACGCTATCGGCCAAGCACGCTCGCGAACCAGTTGCAGTCCTGAAACTGGGCAGTAAACTCAAGCAATTCCCGGTTGATCTGGTCCACTGTTCCAACTATCCCGCTCTCAGCCAATGAATAAGCATCCTCGAAATAGCCGCACAGGCTAAGAGCGTCAGGAAAGTCGTAATTCGATCGAAACCAGGATTGGTACATTCCCTCTGCTAAGACCTTTCCAAAATCAGGATCTACAAGTAGTTTTTCATGTGCCTTGGCGAGCACATAGGGCAACACCTCTGCGCGGCTCAAGGAGGGAGTCCCGACTCGAAGTAACTGATTTGCGGTGTCGTACCGATTCGAGTCACTCATCAGCGCGAGCTCTATCAGTTCATAGGTAGGATTTTCCCGTGCAGTGATCTGATCGTCCGCCCATTGCACAATGTCCGAAACCTCAAGAAGACGTAGCTCTAACGCTTCTCTTAGGTAAGAGATCTGGTCATCAAAGGGCTATGAATGTTGCTTGCCATGCGTTCTTTCCGACTTTCCTATAAATAACTGTATTCTAATTCAGTAGGAAAACATTGTCGTCTGCTCTCGAAAAAACGAAGGTAATGGAAACTCTAGAAATCGTGCCAATTGTAAGTTGCAGGGGGCGTCAGCGCTGCTCGGGGCTGATCCGGCGACAGAGCCGTTTCCTACAGAAAATCAGGCAGATAGGCGCAGATAATGCGCCGCTGAGCACCTAAGTGTCAACGCCAACTAAAAAGTGACCCCCTTCCGTGCTAAATCGCCAACTTAGTTTTGACCCCCCTCGGGTTCATATTTTCGAGCCGGTTCGGCCCGAGACGATTTGATTCCTGCTTTGCGCTTGTCCTTGAGTCGATAGCTTTCACCTGTCATCTGCACGATATGGGCATGATGTAACAGCCTGTCCAGCATGGCCGCTGTCAGTGTTTGATCATCCGCAAAGGTTCCGGCCCACTGGGTAAACGGCAAGTTACTCGTGAGGATCAGGCTGCCTTGCTCGTAGCGCTTGGCGACAACATTGAAGAACAGGTTGGCTTCATCACGACCAAACGGCAGGTAACCGATTTCATCGATGACCAACAACCCGGGGGCCATCACCACACGACTGAAGTATTCCTTGAGCCGTTCCTGGCGGTGCGCAGCGGTCAGTTGCAGCATCAAGTCAGCCGCAGTGACGAAGCGGGTTTTGATACCGGCCATCACTGCCCGGTAGGCCAGGGCGATGGCCAGGTGGCTCTTGCCTACACCACTAGGCCCCAGGAACACGATGTTCTCGGTACGCCCAACAAAACTCAATGCTGCCAGCTCCTGGAGCTGTGCCCGGGGGACGCCGGTGGCAAACGCGAAGTCGTATTGCTCCAGCGTTTTCACGGCGGGCAGCGCGGCAGTTTTCAGCAGGGCCTGTCGAGAGCGTTCACTTCGGGCATCGGTCTCGGCAGCCAGCAGCTTTTCGAGGAAGTCGGCAAAGCTGTCTTCGCCGCTTGCTGCTTGTTGGGCAAGGTGCGGCCAGTCCACCCCGACGCGCTCAAGCTTTAGCCCCTTGCATAGTTCTGTCAGGCGAGCATGTTGAAGGTTCATGCTCTCACCTCCAGCAGTTGCTCATAAACCGACAGCGGATGCTGCAAGCTCTCGTACGGCAGGACCCGCCCCAGGCGTAGGCCTTGGGCGGGTTGTGGGCGCAGGCTCTGTGTTGGCAGTGGTAATAGTACCTGCTGCTCTTCGGCCAGACGTACCGCTGGTTGAACACCCGTCGTGCCGTGAATCCGCTGATGAGCGACTTCGTCGAGCCATTGGCCGATATGTGCGTTGGCCGTCACCACATCCAGCGTCAGACCCGCACTCTTGAGCGTAGCGGCCAACGGGGTAATGAAACTGCCCTTCAGATACCCGTTGAAGCGCTCAACCTTGCCCTTGGTCTGGGCACGGTAAGGGCGGCAGACCTTGGGAATAAAACCAAACTCATCGGCCAGCGCAGCCAATCGGGGATGCCAACGGTGCAGGCCCTCCCCAAAAGCGTCTCGCTCGGTGATGATGGTTCCGGCGTTATCAAACAATGCCTGCTCGGGCACGCCGCCAAAGTAAGCGAACGCTTCCCGAAGCCCTGTCAGCCAGGCTTCGCTGTCCTCTCGCTCGGAGAAACGGACAAAGCTTGCTCGACTAAAACCAAGTGTCGCCACGAACGCCTTAAGCGGCTGACGGCCTCGTCGAATGGTGGTGAAGTCCACCTGCATCTGCTTGCCGGGCAGAGTTTCGAAACGTACCACCGGCTCTTCTGCCTTACGTTTGAAGGGGCGAATATAAGCCTTCAGACGACTGACGCCGCCGCTGTACCCCAATGCCGTGATCTCACGCAGCAGGACGGTCGCCGGAATCCAGTGCGGGCGCGCTGCCTCAATACGCTCATGCAGGTAGTCCTTGAAGGGGTCGATTTTGCACGGACGTGCGGGTCTCACCTTGTCACTGGGTAGCGACCGGGCCTTTCGCAGGTACTTGCGCACGGTGTTACGCGAAATACCCAGCTCACGGGCGATGAATTTGATGCCATGGCCCTGACGGGCCAATACTTTAATTTCCACAGACTGCTCCTGGGTCAACATATTGGCAGCTCAAAGCCGCCAGTTTTACCCAGGGGGTCAATTCTAGGTTGGCGTTAGGGGGTCATTTTTACAGTGGCGGTGACACCTAAGATGGATTCACAACCAATAGGAGCTGGATCATGAGCGTTCGAAGTTCTCCAATCGTGTCGGAATTTGAAACTGAGAAACAGGTCACCCGCTATGACAAGTGGTTTCGTACGCAGGTCCAAGCCTCAATCAACGATCCAACGCCCAATATTCCACACGATCAGGTCATGGCCGAGATGCATGTCTTTCTAGAGTCGAAGCAGACCCCGCCAGATGCTGGCTGAGTGGCTGTCGGCAGCGCGAATTAACCTGTAGCAAATCCTTTCCTACATTGCAGACAGAAACGTACGAGTAGCCAGCGAGCCGGGAATGGTAAAAGCAGTAGCCACTTCAGCTCTACTCCCTTACTTATAAAGCTATAAGCGAGTGCCTGGAAGCAGCTCTATCCGTCGATTTTCCGTAAATCCCTGGCGAACAGGAATAGGTTGTGCATCTCGAGCTTCATGGCCGCCGAGTTTGAAGACCTTCCTGATCAAGTGTCCAAGGAAGTGAAGGCGTTCGCAGACGTGAACATAAAGTGGCTTGCGGACGTTCTCGCTGACAGCAAATGGGGTGACACTAAAAGTTGTGAACGACGTGCTCGTGCGATCTAAACAGCCGTAGCAGGCGCTCAGCTCATCGCTAGAACGCGAGAGGATATCCAGCTGTTTGACGATTTGATTTTAAGCTATCAGGAAGCAGGATTGATTCCCGCTTGAGGATGAGGAGTAACGACTGCTCTTTGCTATTAAGCCGCGAGAGTAGTCAACACCTCTACAACCGCCCCAGTTAGGGGGCAAGCTATAACTCGCAAATTAGTGACTTCGCTTCCCGCGCAATATCACTACCCCGCAAACCAAATCCGCTGAGAACATCGCCAGGTAGAAATGTCCGATGATCAAATAATGTCGCAATTCTAAAGCCTACCGCGCTCATCCCTTCGAGCCGTCATCCCGTGCGTCGCTTGCAATACCTATGTGAACAGGGTTTCAGAAATAATAAGCCAGCCCATTATCCCCACACAAACCAACGCCATTTCCTACAAACAATTAAGGCCTGAAGGTGCAGACAATAAACACTCTAGCGCCTAAGATAAATTCATCCACACTGGATACGATCAAATATTTACTAAAATACGCACACCTTTAACAACGAAACAATAAGCAACAAAACCACTGCCACACACCAAACAGAAACATGCAACCAACTGGCGTACCTGACAACAAACACGCGCTGTGCAACTGCGTCAAATATCCGCACTAACGGCCATATAAACACATCAAGAATTAAATTCTCAATTAAAGGAATATCATGAAAAAAGTATTAATCAGCGCCGCAATTGCTACCTGCCTGCTGGGCATGTCCATGACCTCTCAAGCGGCGGAAAACTGCCCTGCCGTCGAGAAGATCGAGCAGGTCTCACCCGGTGTTTACCGGGCGAGCGGTAATGACGGCGAGTGGACCGGCGTGATGCAAGGCGTTGTGAAAAAGAAAATGCCTGCGCAGTCCTTTGACTTGGCCCTTATTATTCAAGAGGGCCCAGACACGCCTCAGATGCTGCAATACTGTACCTACAACATCGGTGGGCGCGAAGCGCTGGACATGCGCTTCATCGCTAATAAAAATAAGACTTTCACCGTAAAAACTGCAAGCGGTGCCTGGAAGAAAGAAAATGGGCCTTTTGGCCTTGTTTATAACGTGTGTGAGAAAACATCACCTGAAAACTGCAAGTTCACTGTCGTTCAGTAACACAAGATAACCCTGTCGTTCTTCAGCGGGCCTGCAATGGCTCGCTGAAGAGCAACTCACGTCAGATCATGCAAATCCTTGCCCAGTGCATGCATCACCTCGAAATGAGAGAACACCACTTCCAGCCCTCCCCGCTCCGGACTGCAGCACATCGGGCCTACTGCATAAACATCACTCGCTGGAAATGGCGCAAGGCGCAGCAGCGGCCAGCGCAGCGCGTCGCTGGAGTGCTGAATACGCATAACGCCATTGGCGACAGTGACTCGCAGCCAGAGGCCGGATGATGACCCATCAAAAGCACCCGTCGCCCAATCCGATTGCCCGCAGGTTAGAACGCTGCCCAGCATCAGGGCTCCGTCGCTGACTTCAACGCCGGTTTTGACCCAGTTGCGCTCGTCAATGCGGACCATCAAGCCCGCCTGATCGTAAAGCGTCTTGAAATCACCCTGCACATGCACTTGCGCAGTGAAATCACCTGTCACCGAAACACCCAGAAAATGACCAGTGTCGCGGCAAAAGCCATAGTGCGTCTGTTGCCAGAAATCGGTTTGCGGATCTGTGGTGACTGTCAGACGCCCTTCCGCCACGTTCCAGTGCCGGGGCTCGTTCAGCCAGATGCCTTTGTCGAACATGTTGCCTCCTGTGTGAGATTGTCGAGGGTGATGAAGGCGTTACCGGGTGGCGTGACCTCATCTAACCCATGCAGATGGGCACCCTCCAATAATAAACATCAACCGACAAGACGATATCTGAACACAACCTAAAAACTCACACATCGCAGCCGCCGCAAAAAATGCCGTTTCCTACACTTCAACCCCACACCCTTGCCACCCTACCCTCACCACGCGAACCTCCCCGCCGTTCGCTGCCAAATCAGCGGCCGGATTTGACGATCCGCTCTATCCAGGTGTGTCAGCGCCCCACCCACTGCATCAAGCCAGACTTGAGGCACGTGCTATGGCGGCTGTGCGTCGGAGACCCTCGGGTCTGCCGGTTTCCTGGATACCGGTTCGTCAACCTTCGCACAGCTGCCACCCATTCGTTTGACGACGTCTTGTGGCAGTCTCATATCCAGGAGCTGCACCCATGCTCACCGTCACCCCCTGTGCGCCACGCACACCCCACTTCGAAGCCACCCTCTTCCTCCGTCACAGCCGCATGCTGCGCGCCATTTTTACCGACGCCCAGGCATGGTTTTGCCTGGCCGACCTTGCCCGTCTGATGGGCAAGGCGTTGGACGAGCGCGCCACGCTCAAGCTTGATGCCGATCAGCGTCGCGAGGTCTGATTGCAGGCCAATGGCGAATGCCAGCGGCAGCTGATGATCAGCGAATCCGGCGTGCTGGCGTTGCTGGTTCATCATTACGTGCCGGAAAACCGCGCGCTGCGTCAGTGGCTGACGCATGAGGTGCTAACGGTGCTGCATGATCAGCAGAGCGTGACGCTGGATAACCCCAGAATGAGCCAGTTGCAGTGGCCGGGCACCTCGCTGAGCGTGCTGCACTGGCGCAGTGAAACCTGGATTCGCTTGCGAGATATGCCGACTGTGGTGAGCGAAGCAAAACCCCAGCCGAAGCGGGCAATATGGCACAGGGTCTTGAGGCGGATTAACCGCATACGTTCTGCGGCCTGACACCGGACAAACAGCGTTGACACCCCGCCCGCCAAAAAACATGATGCATCCACCCTCAAAAACCGGAACGCACTCATGGGCGACAAGAAAAAGCTGTTGCTGACTGGCGCAAGCCGGGGGATCGGTCATGCCACGGTCAAGCATTTCAATGCCGCAGGCTGGGAAGTTTTCACGGCGTCCAGGCAGAACTGGGTGGATGACTGTCCGTGGACTGAAGGTCTGCTCAATCATATCCATCTGGACTTGGAAGATATCGATAGCGTCAGCGCGAGCATGGCGGCGATCAAGGACAAGCTCGGCGGGCGTCTGGATGCGCTGGTGAACAATGCGGGGGTTTCGCCGAAGACGGCGGAAGGCGGTCGCATGGGCGTTCTGGAGTCTGATTACAGCACCTGGATCAAGGTGTTCAATGTCAACCTGTTCTCCACGGCGCTACTGGCTCGCGGGCTGTTTGACGAGTTGAAAGCGGCCAAGGGCAGCATCATCAATGTCACCTCGATTGCCGGCTCGAAGGTTCACCCTTTTGCCGGGGTCGCCTATGCCACGTCCAAGGCGGCACTGTCGGCGCTGACCCGGGAAATGGCCTTCGATTTCGGCCCGCACGGGATACGGGTCAATGCCATCGCACCGGGCGAGATCGATACGTCGATCCTGTCACCCGGCACGGCGGAAATTGTCGAGCGGCTGGTGCCGATGCACCGGCTGGGCAAGCCCGAGGAAGTCGCTTCGCTGATCTACTTCCTGTGTACGGCTGGCGCGTCCTACGTGAACGGTGCGGAGATTCACGTCAACGGCGGCCAGCACGTCTGACTCAACGTGTGCCGGAAACGCTCTCCGGCACGCGCCGCACGCCCAGGCGACTGATCCACACCGACGCCACAATCACCCCGCCGCCGATCAGCAGGCGGGTGAAGTCCTCATGCTGGTTCCAGATCAGCAGATTGATCAACAGCCCCAGCGGCAAATGCAGGTTATTCATGACTGCCAGTGTGCCGCCATTGACCATGCACGCGCCTTTATTCCACCAGTACATGCCCAGCGCCGTCGAACACAGGCCGAGGAATAGCAGTACGATCCACTGGGTCGGCGCTTCGGGCAGGTGTTGCGGGTTGCCGAACATCAGGAACGCGGGCAATACCACCGCCAGTGCACCCAGGTAGAAATAACCGAAACGTCGGTAATGCGGCAGATCGCTGGGGTGCCGCGCCACCAGATGTTTGTACAGCACTTGCCCGGCGGCGTAGGTGAAGTTGGCCAGTTGCAGTAGCAGGAAACCGCCGAGGAAGTCGCCGTCCAGACCGTCGTAACGAATCACACCCGCACCCAGCACAGCGACCATCGCCGCGAGCAAGGCCCAAGGGTTGAAGCGCCGGTTCAGCGCGTCTTCGATCAGCGTCACGTGCAGTGGCGTGAGGATGGTAAACAGCAACACTTCGGGCACGGTCAGCCCCCTGAAACTCAGGTACAGACAGACATACGTGACGCCGAATTGCAGCGCGCCGATCAGCAGCATGCCACGCATGAAGCGGGGTTCAACCTGACGCCAGCGGGTCAGCGGGATGAATACCAGACCGGCGAGCACCACGCGGATCAGCACCGCGAAATAGCTGTCGACGTGCCCGGCCAGATAGACACCGATCAGGCTGAACGAAAACGCCTGAATCAGTGTGACGATAAGTAGATAACCCATGCCTGCCCCCATTTTTGAAGGGCGCGACCATAGCGGCTGCGTCACTCACTGTCCACTCGAAGGCCGCCGCTTTTTGACGCCAACCCGTCGCCGCGCCCCGCGTTACCCGTCACAAATATGACAGTCGTATGTTTGACGCACATGTCGTCGGTTTCGGCGAAAATATAGCCTATATCACGCAACTTTTCCTTAATGGAGGGTCTTACTCCGGGGCGCTGCAATATTGACTTCATCACCTAAAATCCTCGTCGCCCGGAGTAACACCATGATATTCAACACAAAAGACTTTGGTGCAGTGGGCGACGGCGTCACGGACGATACAGCAGCCATTCAGGCCACTATTGATGCAGCTGCAGCGGCTGGCGGTGGAGAAGTTGTGCTGGCAGCCGGGACCTACATTGTGTCCGGTGGCGAGGAGCCTTCCGACGGCTGCCTGATGCTCAAAAGCAACGTGACCCTATCGGGCGCGGGCATGGGCGAGACAGTCATCAAGCTGGCGGATGGCTCGGACACCAAGGTCACCGGCATCGTGCGTTCCGCCTACGGCGAAGAAACCCACGACTTCGGCATGAAGAACCTGACGCTGGACGGTAACCGGGACGCCACCACCGGCAAGGTGGACGGCTGGTTCAACGGCTACATTCCAGGTTCTGACGGCAAGGATTCGAACGTTACGCTCGACAGCGTCGAGATCAAGGACTGCTCGGGCTACGGCTTCGACCCGCACGAGCAGACCGTCAACATGGTGATCAAAAACAGCGTATCCCATGGTAACGGCCTGGACGGCTTCGTGGCCGATTACCTGAGCGACAGCGTGTTTGAAAACAACGTTGCGTACGACAACGATCGTCACGGCTTCAACGTGGTCACCAGCACCCACGACTTCACCCTGAGCAACAACGTTGCCTATGGCAATGGCAGCACCGGCATCGTGGTGCAGCGCGGCAGTGAAAACATCCCCTCGCCTGCCAATATCACCATCACCGGCGGCGCGGTCTATGGCAACGGTGCTGAAGGCGTGCTGATCAAGCTGTCCAGTCAGGTCTCTGTCAGTGGCCTGGACATTCACGACAACGGCAGTGCCGGTGTGCGCATCTACGGCAGTTCCGGGGTGGATGTGTTTGATAACACCCTGAGCAACAACTCCCTCGGCGCCCCGGTGCCGGAGATTATCATCCAGTCTTACGACGACACTTCAGGCGTTTCCGGCAAGTATTTCAACGGCAGCGACAACCTGATCCGCGGCAACGTGATTACCGGCAGCGACAACTCCACCTACGGCGTTGCCGAGCGCAACGAAGATGGCACCGATCGCAACAGCATCGTGGGCAACACCATCAGCCACACCAGCAAAGGCCTGACGCTGGTTTATGGTGACGGCAGCTTTGCCGGTGATTCTTTTCCGCTGGTCACCGTGCAGGGTACCGACGCCAACGATGCGATCACCGGTGGCGCAGCCAATGAAATGATTCTCGGTCTGGCTGGCAAGGACACGCTCAACGGCGCTGCGGGCGACGATATTCTGGTCGGCGGTGCGGGAGCCGACAAGCTCACCGGTGGCGCGGGTGCCGACACGTTTCGCTTCGATCAGTTGACCGACAGCTACCGTACAGCGACCACCAGTTCCACCGATCTGGTCACCGACTTCGATATCAGCCAGGACCGCATCGACCTGAGCAACCTGGGCTTCACCGGGCTGGGCAGCGGCAAGGGCGGCACGCTGAACATCAGCTACAACGCCACGCTGGACCGCACTTACGTCAAATCACTCGACGCCGATGCCAGCGGCAACCGATTCGAGCTGGGCCTGAGCGGCAACCTGAAAGACACGCTCAATGCCAGCCATTTCATCTTCCAGCGGGTCATCGAAGGCACTGCGGGCGGCGATACCCTGACCGGCACCGACGGCAACGACGTGATGAACGGCAACGCCGGTACAGACCGCATCAATGGCGGTGCCGGTGCAGATCTCATCAATGGCGGGGCTGATGCCGATATTCTGACCGGTGGCGCGGGCGCGGACCTGTTCATCTACAACTCGCGCCTGGACAGCTACCGCAATTACAACGCCAGCGGCACCAAGCAGAGCGACACGATCACCGACTTCAACCCTGCCGAAGACCGCATCGATCTGTCCAGCATCGGCCTGCGCGGCCTGGGCGATGGCAGCGCCAACACCATTTACCTGTCCGTCAATGCCGACGGCAGCAAGACCTACATCAAGACCAATGCGGTCGACACCACCGGCAATCGCTTCGAGATTGCACTGGAAGGCAACCTGCTCGACAAACTGAGCGCGTCCAACTTCATCTTCTCTACAGCCTCAGCCGCCAATCAGGCCCCGGTACTTAATACACCGCTGATGGATCAGAACGTTACCGAGTTGAAGGCGTTTTCCTACGCGATACAACCGGGCAGTTTCAGTGATCCGGACAGCAACACGCTGACCTACAGCGCGACCCTGACCGATAACAGCGCCCTGCCCGACTGGTTGAAGTTCGACAGCAAGACCCTGACCTTCAGCGGCACGCCGGGCGGCACGGCATCCGGGCTTTATTCGGTATTGCTGACCGCGAGCGACGCCACCGGCGCTTCGGTGGCCGACAGTTTTGCCATCAATGTGGGCAACGTGACGCCAGGGACCCTCACCGGCACCGAAAATGCGGAAGCGCTGTATGGCACCGAAGGTGACGACACCATTCTCGGGCTGGGTGGCGACGATACGCTGCGTGGCGATACCGGTGCCGACATCATCAACGGTGGCGCTGGCCGCGACGCATTGTACGGTGGAGACGGTGCCGACACGTTCGTCTACAGCACACTCACCGACAGCTACCGCGATTACGATGCTGGCGGGCTGACGGCCACCGACACAATCTATGACTTCACCCCCGGCCAGGACAAAATAGACGTCTCTGCTCTGGGTTTCCTGGGGCTGGGCAACGGTGAAGATCACACCTTGTACATGACCCTCAACGAAGCCGGCGACAAGACCTATGTCAAATCCGCCACGCCGGATGCCGACGGCAATCGCTTCGAAATCGCCCTGAGCGGCAACCTGATCGACACCCTGACCGATGCGGACTTCGTGTTCGGCCAGCGCGAGGCTCAGGAGATTCTCTATCTGCCGATGCTTGGCCAGTCCAACGCACGCCTGCTGCGCATGACCGAAGACGACAATCAGTCCGGCACCTCGGAAATGGTCAAGGACCTGGCCCGTTACACCGATTATGACGTGCGCAGCCAGTTCACCGACGCCAACGGTGATGGCATCGACCTTGCCGTAGGCGGCAGCACCGTGGTCGGCTATTCGACCGGCACGCAGGAAGAACAGCGTGTTTCGTGGTGGCTGGTGGATACCGATCAGCCAGGCCCTGCGCTGCTGCGTGCAACCGAACTGCTCAAGTCGCAACTGACGTCACTAACGGCTATCGACAAAGTGACCACCGGGATTATCTGGGGTCAGGGTGAAGAAGCCGCGCAGGAAATAGCCCGCGCCACGGACAAGCAGGCTGCAGCCGACCTGTACAAAGCCTCGACCCTGAAGGTGTTCGATTACCTGCACGCGCAGATAGGCGACTTCACCGTGTACATGGCCGAAACCGGCCACTATCAGACCGAGGCGGCCAAGGCACGTGGCTACACCGAAGAAAAGATCAACGCTATTGTCGAGGGTGCCGGATACGTCAGAAACGCTCAGGAAGCCATCGCCAATGAGCGTGCCGACGTCAAGCTGGCAGTTGACTACACCGACCTGCCGTTGCGTTACGAGGTCAACCCGCTGGTCTACCCCGATGACGTCTGGCACCTGCACGAAGAGTCCGCCGAAATCGTCGGTCAGCGCCTGGCCGACTTCATTGCCGATGACCTGGGTTTTCGTGGCGATGCCAGCGACAACAACGACCCGACCGCCATTTTCGAGAGTGGCCAGAATGAAGGCGGCAACATCTTCGGCACCAGTGACGACGACACATTGGTGGGCAGCGCCGGCAATGACGTGCTGGATGGCGATCAGGGCGCAGATGACATGACCGGCGGGGACGGCAACGACATCTATGTAGTCGATAACGCACTCGATACCGTCACCGAGAGCAATGATTCGCCATCGCAGGTTGATACCGTGGTGTCTTCCGTCAGTTGGCAGTTGGGGGCGAACGTGGAAAACCTGCTGCTTACCGGCGTATCTGCCATCAACGGCACCGGCAATGCGCTGAAAAACGTCATCACCGGCAATGCCAGCAACAATGTTCTCGACGGCGCAGCGGGTGCCGACCTGCTGACCGGCGGCGACGGATCGGACAGTTATTACGTTGACGATGCAGCCGACCGAGTGGTCGAGACCAACGCAGATCAGCAGGTAGGCGGCATCGACACGGTGCTCAGTTCGCTGGCCAGCTACACGCTGGGGGCCAACCTGGAAAACATCGTCATCACCGGCACAGGGGCGGCGAACGCAACCGGCAATACCCTTGATAACCTGATCTACGCAGGCGCTGGCGACAACGTCATGGACGGTCGTGACGGCAATGACACGGTGTCTTATCTGTTTGCCACGGCAGGCGTTACGGTTGCGCTGAACACCAGCGCTCAACAGGCCACCGGCGGCTCCGGGTTGGACACGCTCAAGGGTACAGAGAACCTGACTGGCAGCCAGTTTGCCGACACGTTGACCGGCAACAAAAACGCCAACGTCCTGAACGGCGGCAGTGGCAATGACACCTTGTCCGGCGGCGCGGGTGAAGACGTACTGATCGGCGGGTCAGGCGCTGATACGCTGATTGGCGGCACCGGTGCAGACCGTTACGTGTTCAACAACAGCAACGAGACAGGCCTGGGCGGCCTGCGCGACATCATAAACGGCTTCAAGGCAGCCGAAGGCGACAAGCTGGACTTCACAGGCTTCGATGCCCGACCCGATGCGTTCGTGTTCATTGGCAACGCGGCGTTCAGCGCCAACAACACCGGCGAGCTTCGCTTCGCCGATGGGGTGCTGTACGGCAATCTCGATGACAACATCGGGGCGGACTTTGAAATCCAGCTGACTGGCGTGCAGAGTCTGCAAGCGGCCGATATCATCGTCTGATTGTGCCCAGCGTATTGCACAAGTCCTGAAAGCCCGGAACAAGGAGCTTTCAGGCTTCTGCCCCAAGGACGTGGGAGCGAAGCGGCGACGCTTCGCCTGTTCGCGAAGACGGTATTTCAGCCGATGCATTTTCGGCGATCATACCGGCCCTTTCGCAAACAAGTTCGCTCCCACAGTCTTCGGCCACAATTGCGTATAACGCAACGGGGGACCCCGTTATAAAATCGATTTATCGATTAAAAACTTCAAGCCCCTCGCCTAGGGTCTGTTCCCGTTTCACATTGGCAGCCACAGAAAAGCGCAGGCCATTGCTATGACGCTTTCATAGTTTCTCTTGAGTTTGTCGAACCGAGAAGCCGCCGCCCGGAAATGCTTCAACCGGGCAAAGGCGTTTTCTACGAGATGTCGATTGCGATATAACCCTTTGTCCAGATCTGCGTTCCCTTTCAGAGAATTGCGCTTTCGTGGAATCACCACTTTGCTGCCTTGCTGCTCGACCTGAGCGCGTATCGCTTCAGTGTCGTAGCCCTTGTCCGCAATGATCACTTCTGCATTGGGCATCTTGGCAATCAACGAGGCCGCCTGCGAACAATCATTGGTCTGGCCTCCGGTCACGTCAAATGCAATGGGCAGCCCACAAGCGTCTACAGCCAGGTGAATCTTGCTGGTGTTACCGGCTCGGCTTTTTCCGATGGCCTGGTCCTGCGTGCTGGCAGCACCTGCACTGTGCTGATGAGCCTTTACATAGCTGCCATCAATGAAAACCCACTCCATGTCAGGATCGGTCATCAGCACCTCAAGCACCTTGACCCACTTGCCTGAAGCAGACCAGGCATTGAACCGCTTGTAGACCTTGCTCCAGTTTCCAAACGCTTTCGGCAGGTCTCGCCAAGGGCAACCCACACGCATGCGGTACAGCATGCCTTCAACCGTGGTGCGCAAATCTCGCTTGTTGTAGATCGATTCGTGCAGCAAAATTTCTCGAAGCTTCGGCCAGTGCTCATCACTGAGCATTAATCGGGGCATTGCAGGCTCGTATTGGTGTTGTGTGAGAACTCCAACAATACGGGCCTGTTCTCATAGAGATCAATGGGTTACGTCGAAACGGGAACAGACCCTAACCCATCCATAAATTTGTTTTATCCATAAGAGCGCTCTACTCTCAGGCTGGCTGGCAGGTGAGCCTGATTCGCAACTTGATGATGCTGCGATTGAACGTGGATGAAGCGTCGACACTCTGACCTGCGCCAACCTGCATACGCCGGGTTCGCGGCGCCTCTGGCCCGTTGACGAACACCACCGAACATTTGGCGTCTACATCCCCGTAGTTGCTGACGGTGATTGACCCGATGTTGTGATAAACGTCGTGCGTCACGTAATCGATCTTCACGCCCTGATACTGCTTTTCGACCTCGATGGGGTACGCAAAAGCCGTCACAGGCAACATGACCAGCAGTACACAGCACAGTCGATTCATTCGGCGATCTCCGAAGCGGGATTGTCAGAGTAGAACAAATAGCCAGCACATTAAGAGGAATTACAGCATGAAAGCGCCCCGCGTGACTCTCGACCAGTGGCGCACATTACAAGCCGTAGTCGACCACGGTGGCTTTGCTCAGGCCGCCGAGGCGCTGCACAGGTCGCAGTCATCGGTGAGTTACACCGTGGCGCGCATGCAGGAACAACTCGGCGTGCCGCTGTTACGCATTGACGGACGCAAGGCTGTGCTGACCGACGCCGGTGGCGTACTGCTGCGCCGTTCACGGCAACTGGTCAAACAGGCCAGCCAACTGGAAGACCTCGCCCACCATATGGAACAGGGCTGGGAGGCAGAAGTGCGGCTGGTGATTGATGCGGCCTATCCTTCGGCACGCCTGGTCAGGGCGTTGACCGCGTTCATGCCGCAAAGCCGAGGCTGCCGGGTGCGGTTGCGTGAAGAAGTGCTTTCGGGTGTCGAGGAGGTGTTGCTGGAAGGCGTCGCGGACCTGGCCATCAGCGGCTACAGCATTGCCGGGCATCTGGGCACCGAGATGAGCTCCGTCGAGTTCGTCGCCGTCGCTCATCCGGACCACGCCCTGCACCAGGCCAATCGCGAACTGACCTTTCAGGACCTGGAAAGTCAGCTGCAAGTGGTGATTCGCGACTCAGGCAGACAGCAACCACGGGATTTCGGCTGGCTGGGCGCGGAGCAGCGCTGGACGGTCGGCAGCCTCGGTACAGCCGCCACCTTCGTCAGCAATGGCCTGGGTTTCGCCTGGCTGCCTCGCCACATGATCGAGCGTGAACTGCGCGAGGGGCTGCTCAAGCCGCTGCGCCTGGACAAGGGCGGCAGCCGCAACCCGACCTTCTATCTTTACTCCAGCAAGGACAGGTCGCTGGGCCCGGCCACGCAAATTCTCATCGATCTGATCCGCACGTTCGACACCGCACCACTGACCACGGCACTCACTGCTCCCCAACACGCCTGACAGGAGTAGGCACATGGCTTTTTTCGAACACGACGACTGTTCGCTGCACTATGAAGAGTATGGTCTGGGCGACCCCGTCCTGTTGTTACATGGCCTGGGTTCCAGCTGTCAGGACTGGGAATATCAGATCCCGGCACTGGCCAGTCAATACCGCGTCATCGTCATGGACATGCGTGGCCATGGTCGCTCGGACAAACCCTACGGGCGCTACAGCATTCAGGCCATGAGCAATGACGTGGAGGCGTTGATTGAACACCTTCGTCTGGGTCCGGTACACCTGATCGGCCTGTCGATGGGCGGGATGATCGGCTTTCAGTTGGCGGTCGATCAACCGCACCTGCTCACGAGCCTGTGCATCGTCAACAGCGCGCCACAGGTCAAGGTCAGAAGCGCAGGCGACCTTTGGCAATTGGCCAGACGCTGGACCCTGTCACGCATCGTCAGCATGCGTACTCTGGGCGAGGCGCTGGGCAAGCTGTTGTTTCCAAAGCCGGAGCAGGCCGACCTGCGGCGCAAGATGGCCGAGCGTTGGGGCAAGAACGACAAGCGCGCCTATCTGGCCAGTTTCGATGCCATTGTCGGCTGGGGCGTGGAAAACAAACTGGGGCGCATTACCTGCCCGACGCTGATCATCGCAGCCGAACACGATTACACACCGGTCTCGCTCAAGGAGGCTTACGTCAAACGCCTGCCCAATGCGCGGCTGCTGGTCATCAAAGACTCCCGGCATGCCACGCCACTCGACCAGCCCGAGCAATTCAATCGCACGCTGCTGGAATTCATGGCCAGCATCGGAGTCTGAAAACCTTGTGCAGCCCAATAGGTGCGCTGGCTGATGGCATGAAGCCGCGCAAACCCTCTAACACGCTGGGCAAAGAACGCCAAACGTGGTTACCTTGCCGGCCACAGTCGATATCTCTTACCGAAGGACCTGTTGCCACATGCTGAAAAAAATCGCCCTCACCGCCTGCTCCGTATTGTTCGCCGCCAACCTGATGGCTGCCCCGGATAAAGCCACGCACGTGGTACTCGATACCAGCTTCGGCCAGATTGAAATCGAACTCGCAGACACCAAGGCACCGGTCAGCACCCAGAACTTTCTGGGTTACGTCGACAGCGGCTTCTACAGCAACACCATTTTTCACCGAGTGATTCCGGGCTTCATGGTGCAAGGTGGCGGTTTCACCCAGCAACTGGTTCAGAAGCCGACCAAGGACCCGATCAAGAACGAAGCACAGAACGGTTTGCACAACGTGCGTGGCACCATTGCCATGGCCCGTACTTCGGACGTTAACTCGGCTACCAGTCAATTCTTCATCAACACCAACGACAATGCCATGCTCGACAACGGCACACGTGACTTCGGTTACGCGGTGTTCGGTAAAGTCGTCAAGGGTATGGACGTGGTCGACAACATCGTCAACGCCCGCACCACTACTTCGAAAGGCATGCAAAACGTGCCAATCGACCCGATCCTGATCAAGTCCGCCAAACGCGTCGACTAAGCAGGAAACCTGCACCGCATAAAGCCTTCGGGCTTTGTGCGGGCTGGACGGGAGAGCCTCCACTTATCAAGGAGAACCCACGTCGCGTGGGTGTGATAGCCAATGCTTTATCGTCGTTTTGAAAAACTGATCGATATCTTCAAAGACGCCCCTACCCCTGCCCCTCCCAACACCGTCTTCGCGTTTTACATGTATTACCTGCGTCAGGTATGGCCGACGTTTCTCGCGCTTCTGGTCGTGGGACTGATCGGTGCGCTGATCGAGGTGTCGCTGTTCAACTACCTGAGCCGCATCATCGACCTGGCGCAAACCACGCCGCCCAAGGATTTTTTCAGCGTTCATGGCCCGGAACTGATCTGGATGGTGGTGGTGGCCCTGCTGCTGCGCCCGATCTTCGTCGGCCTGCACGACCTGCTGGTGCATCAGACCATCAGCCCCGGCATGACCAACCTGATTCGTTGGCAAAACCACAGCTACGTGCTCAAACAGAGCGTCAACTTCTTCCAGAACGATTTCGCCGGGCGTATCGCCCAGCGCATCATGCAGACCGGCAACTCGCTGCGCGACTCGGCGGTGCAATCGGTGGATGCGCTGTGGCACGTACTGATCTACGCGATCAGCGCCATGGTACTGTTCGCCGAGGCCGACTGGCGCCTGATGATCCCGCTGGGCACCTGGATCGTGGCGTTCATACTCTCGCTGATGTACTTCGTCCCCAGGGTCAAACAACGCTCGGTGGAGTCGTCCGATGCGCGCTCCAGACTCATGGGCCGGATAGTCGACGGCTACACCAACATCACCACATTAAAACTGTTCGCGCACACCAATCATGAGCAACAGTATGCGCGTGAAGCGATGCGTGACCAGACCGAGCAAAGCCAGCTGGCTGGCCGTGTCGTCACGTCGATGGACACCACCATAACCACCATGAACGGCGTGCTGATTGTTACCACCACCGGGCTGGCCCTGTGGTTGTGGACCCAGTCGATGATCTCGGTGGGTGCCATCGCGCTGGCCACAGGCCTGGTGATTCGTATCGTCAATATGTCCGGCTGGATCATGTGGGTGGTCAATGGCATTTTCGAGAACATCGGCACCGTGCAGGACGGCCTGGAGAGCATCTCGCAGCCTGTCACGGTGAATGACCAGCCCGGCGCCCTGCCGCTGAAGATCGAAAACGGCGGCGTCCGGTTCGATGGCGTTGATTTCCATTACGGCAATGGCAACGGGATCATTCATAACCTCAATCTGGACATCAAACCGGGCGAGAAAATAGGTTTGATCGGGCCTTCAGGCGCAGGTAAGTCGACGCTGGTGAACCTGCTGCTGCGCATGTATGACGTTCAAGGCGGCAGGATCCTGATCGACGGTCAGGATATTTCTGAAATCACCCAGGAAAGCCTGCGTGCGCAGATTGGCATGATCACCCAGGACACGTCGCTGCTGCACCGTTCGATTCGCGAAAACCTGCTGTATGGCAATCCTGACGCCACTGACGAACAGCTTTGGGAATCGATCCGCAAGGCCCGTGCCGAAGAGTTCATCCCGCAGTTGTCGGACTCCGAAGGCCGCACCGGTTTTGATGCCCATGTGGGAGAGCGCGGCGTCAAGCTGTCCGGCGGTCAGCGCCAGCGAATCGCGATCACCCGTGTACTGCTCAAGGACGCACCGATCCTGATCATGGACGAAGCCACCTCTGCACTTGATTCGGAAGTTGAAGCAGCCATTCAGGAAAGCCTGGAAACCTTGATGCAAGGCAAGACCGTCATCGCCATCGCGCACCGCTTGTCGACCATCGCCCGTATGGATCGTCTGGTGGTACTGGAAAAAGGCCAGATCGCCGAAACCGGCACCCACGCCGAACTGCTGGCCCGCGGCGGGCTGTATGCGCGGTTGTGGCAGCATCAGACGGGTGGGTTTGTAGGGGTGGATTGAGTATGGGGAGATTGCTGGCCTCTTCGCGAGCAAGCTCGCTCCCACAGGATCTTCAGAGGCCAGTGATCTACCCGCTGCCATGTATACCCATGACTATCGTGCCAATGCTCCGCGTTGGCATGCATTTCGTGACGCTCCGCGTCACAAGTCTCGCGCCGATGCTCCACGCGGGAAGGCATATCCTCCGCTACTCCGTCTGCCGGTACGGCAACGCACTCCTCGCCTCATCGGCATACGCCAGTACACCGACGCGTTCCTGCTCGAGAAACTCACTGACCGCGTCTTTCAACCCTGGGTGCATCAGGTAATGCCATGACCGGGTGATCTGCGGTTCGAAGCCACGAATCAATTTATGCTCACCTTGAGCGCCGGCATCGAATCGTTGCAGACCATGGGCGATGGCGTAGTCCATGCCCTGATAGAAACAGGTCTCGAAGTGCAGTCGGTCAAACTCGGCCAGGCAACCCCAGTAGCGCCCGTAGAAACTATCGTCACCGATCAGGCTGAAAGCCATCGCCACAGGCCGTGAGCCCTGCAAGGCGATGACCACGCGGATCGATTCGGGCATACGCTCGGCCAGCAGACTGAAAAATTCGCGTGTCAGGTATGGCGCCTGCCCGCGAATTTCGTAGGTATTGGAATAGCAGGCGTAGACGAAGTCCCACAGCACTTCGCTCATCTGCGCGCCTTCGAGCCATTCAAACTCGATGCCCTGCCCCGCCACCTGTTCACGCTCCTTGCGCATCTGCTTGCGCTTGCGCGAACTCAATGCGTCCAGAAAGTCCTGAAAGTCGCGGTAACCCCGGTTATGCCAATGAAACTGACAACCAAAGCGCTGCAACCAGCCCGGTTGCGATTCAAGCAAGGCATCGGCAGCCGGGTCGGTGAAATTCACATGGGCGCTCGACAGCCCCTCGCTCTGCAGATAGGCCGGCAGCTCGCTGAGCAACTCCATGCCGCCTTGAGGCGTTGCCGACAGGATGCGTGAGCCGCCAACCGGGCTGAACGGCACCGCGACCAACAGTTTGGGGTAATAGGCGATTCCGGCGCGACGGCAGGCGTCTGCCCAGGCGTGATCGAACACATATTCGCCGTACGAGTGCCACTTCCGGTAGGCCGGCAATGCCGCAACCAGTTGATCGTTTTCGTAGTGCAGCACATGTTCGGCACGCCAACCGGAGCGTGGCCCGAGGCTGCCGCTGTCTTCCAGCGCGCTGAGAAAGGCATGCCGCAGGAACGGCTGATTGCCCGGCACCAGTGCGTCCCATTGAGCAGGGGCAACGGTGCTTAGGTTGTCGATAACGTGAACGGGCATGCAGATTCCCCGGATTGTCAGGCGTTATGGAGAGTATCCCTTATTGAGGCCCTGCGTTCACAGCGTCCGAAAGCTGTATGGAAAGTTTGATCGCACACGCCTTGATCGCACGCATGCGTTGCTTGGTGATCTGTTTTACCCGGTCAAGGTATTGTTGATCGGATTGCATATCCGGCGACAGCTCATCCAGAACGGCGAGACGCTCAGCAAAAGGGCGCTTTACCGGCTCAAACTCGTGGGCGTAGCGGATTTCCAAATAATCCATCCAGAACTCCCTGGCAATCAGTGACTCGAAAAACGCAGGAGTACTTTCACGCGCAATTATCTCGCGGTAGGCGGAATCCAGATCGGCGTCACTCACCCCCGCCAAAGTCCTGAACAGCATGGATCTGGACCGGCTGGCCAATCCAAGCCGTACCTGCAAACCCGTTCGATAGGCCAGTCGTACTTCGGCTTCATCTACCGTTTTATTGCTTTTCATCCGAAGAGCAATATCGCGACGGGCAATTTTTTCCACCTCATCGAGACGGTCGAGACTGCGGGTCATCTTGAACAGCTCCAGTGGCCGTGCGGCTTCCGGCGTGGATGACGTAATCGCGAACACCCCAACGCGAACTTCCATGTCCCCGAATATTAACGCCAGACCATCGCCACAGGTTTGAGGATGGGCGGCAAGATCAAACAATTGCCGACGCAGCTCCCCATTTTCAGCAGCCGCTTCCATCATCGTCCAGACCCGTGTCGTGAGCGCTTTACGATCGTTGAAAAAGTCTGCTGAAGTGGTCAGGTCGCTCAGCACCTGAAAAAAATCCGTAGAACCGGAACAGTCCTGCACATTATGCCAAAGCTCTGTCCGTGCAGCCAGTTGCTCACCACTCGCACTGCCAAGCCAGGTCTTAAGGGCAGGCGTTTCCTGATGCAACAAGCGGTTATGGCTGATACCCAAACGGGACTGATACCGTTGCTCACGCAGCACTCTGATCCGTTCATGCGTCTGCACACTCAGCGGATTACCATTCAAATGTATATTCAGACGATTATCGCTGAGGGAGCGATCAATAAGGGCGAGCGCCTGGGTAGTTATGTCCGAGATATGGTTGTCACGAAGGTCGAGAAGCATCAGATCAGAACTGCGCCAGTTCCACTCTGGCACCCTTTCAATACCTGTAGAACGTAAAAAAAGCATGCGCAGTGCGTTGAGCGGACTCAGCCGCGTGCTCCGCCCAAGCGAGCAAAAACTGAGGTCCAGAACTTCCAGTCGGCTCAGATTGCGCAAACCGGCGTTGCACTGGTCGGTCCAGACCAACGGGTTGTGTCTGAGTGACAACTCTCTGAGTCGAGTCATCCGCCCTATCGACTCTGGCAGGGATTGCAGCGCATTGAAATCCAGGCTCAATGAATGCAGGTTGCTGAAATGCTTAAGTAATACATCAGCCTGTGAATGGGTAAGCCGCATGTTTCGAGCGTTTAAAACCGCCACATGACTGAAGTCAGCCAATACCTGCGGCATGTTTCCTATCCGTAGACCCTCCAGATCAAGCGAATACCCCAAAAACTCACCCTGATAGTTTCTGCAGTGAGCGCTCAGGCGCCTCCAGCAATTGCGAATTCGCAACGCCGCGATTGCCCTCGGTCTAAGCAGTGACGAGGGCTCAGCTTGCAGTACCCAATTGTCCAGGCCGGTTTGCAAAGTGCTCAGTTCCTGAGCGAGGCCTTGCAGCCTTTGTCGAACAAAGTTCGTCAATTGCGAGGCAGAACCTGTGTGCTCTGCACGCAGAGCCTGAAGAAACGTCGTAACCTGCTCTTCGGAAAAATCCGGATACAGGCTTTTTACCGCAAGCTCTGGCGAGTGGCTGGGCGCACCAATCCCAAGCCTGCGGAAGAGGCCACGCAAACGTCCGCTCAGGGGGTAACCCACACGGCCATCGTGCAGTCGTTGCGGCCATTTGATGCCAGGCTTGATCGGCTGCAACTGCAGGATTTCCGCTATCCGGTCACGTCTGTCAGATGCGATACGACACAAAAGACTGCGCAGGTGCTGCTCATCCGCATTCACTGGCAATTCGATGTTGACACGCACGTCATCAGGAAGCGCGTTCAGCAGAGCACTGAAAAAGCTCTGACCAGCCTCACCTATAGACTCACCCAACTGATTGAAGGGCTGAAATACCTCTTCGGTTCTGATCAGAACCCGATGCACGACAGTCGTCTGGTCACTTTCAAGGCTCGCGATCTCATCGCCCTCCAGCGTGTCTTTCAGCAGATCGATTGAAACGTCGCCACGCCAGCCCTGCGTGTACGGCAACATGCCAAGCCCAGTCGCACAGGTGTCCGGATTACCCGACGAGCGTCGGTAGAAGCCTTCGATGGCCCTGTTTATTCGCAGTTGCTGCTGATACTCACGAGCATGCTCGGCAAGCTCAAGAGGGATACGTTTTTCCGAGATCATCCGTGCGGTGTCTGCATCGCTCGCCATCTCGATGAGTTCCAAAGCGATGCTGTCCGACACACTGCTGAAATCGCGTTGAATCAGCTTGACCAGCGGCTCACTGCTGCGGTTGTGCAGTGCATAAACCTCGTCAAGCAACGGCCCCATGTGAAGTTGCGCACAGTCGGCCAGATAACGTTTGAAACCTTGAACCTGCGAAGTTTTATCTGCACCGCTGGTTCCCGTCAGATGACTGACTTCATCGGGTGTCAGCCCTTCCAGCAATTGGCCGAGCGCCTGCGTGAGGTCTTCTGTCACGCCCACGACACTCGATGAAAATGTCATATGCGCCCCCACGTTCCAGGCGTCGATCATGGTTCCGTCTGCGTCTAACACTAACAACCCTCGGCTCTTGTGCCAGTGCGGCGACGACACCAGCAGCTTCATCCATGGCTCGATATGAGTGACAGGCACTGGCGAGGACTCTTCTGCCTTGAGGGCGTCTATGCAGGCTTGCAAGCCCCGCTCGATTTCCATGCGCTGGATGGCATCTCTCAGAAGAGCTGGAAGCGGGTGACTTTCGACATGTATCTGACGCAACAACGCCTCGTTGCTGCCCGTAATGCTCAAGACCCGCGAGATCTCTTCTTCGGTGAACGCATCACACGTCACATTAAGCCGCCTGAACGCTGTGACTTCATCCCAGCCCATGGGGTTTTCCCACTCGTGACGCCAGGCACCGGCCCCGTTGTGCTCAAGCTTAGGCGAGTAGGCGTGCTGATCCTGCGGGTGCCTGATACGCCAGTTTTTTCCGGTTGCGTCTGCTTCAACGCGGTACAGCTTGCCGTTCATTGGCAGCCACGTCTTGCTGTCGAATTCGTAAAGCCCCAGCGGATTGGCACGCAAACCGTCAGGCACCGTAACCGTATCCGCATAACCGCCAACAGTCGGCTTTCCAAGACGAACCGATCCATCCACCCTCTTCTGCACCAGGCTTTCGATAAACATCGACGGTTCCAGCCGATCGAGCGCGCCAATGACGCTGCCCACCACCACTGTCTGAGCGACGTTTTCGGCGATGTTATAAACATGTTGCATGGCCTCTTCCACTTCCCCGTGCGTCCAGTCTTCGTAGGCAACGAACGCTTCGCGGACAATCTGATAGAGAGCAACCACGGCCATGACTTCACCCAGCACAGGCACAAAGAGCCCGGCCGCATTGAGTATGTCCATGCCACTGTTTTTCAGGTTGTCGATCAGCGCATCCCTGGCTAGCTGATCAGCCTGCGCAGACGGCACCGCTATGGTCCGTGAATCAACGTAGGTTTTGGCCAGCAGGTGGTCGTAAAGCAACTCGAACGGGGGCTTGGAAAATGGCTGCGCCTGCAACACCAGGTCGGCATTGACGTCCAGCGTGTGTTCCTGGACCGGGTAGAGCCGCGATTTCAGCTTCGCAAAAAACTCCGGACTTTGGCCAAGGCTGACGAAGCGGCTGAAATAGCGCCTGTAACTGTCACTGTCGAGCGCTGCCACGAGGCTGTCGTTGAAAGCCCGGAGTGACGCGAACTGTTTGAGCGGGTGTGACGGCTCTGAAGGCATATAGACAAGACAAGGCTCACTGTCAGGGTCAGCAATATCCTGCTGAATCAGCAAAGCCCCGTGTAACAGGCAGCCCGAAAAAGCGTAGGTATCGAGCATATGCAACTGACAATAGCGCAACCCCCTGCCCCCCCATTGCGCATGGACGTCGGGCTTCACTACGCTCAACAGCATCTGGTAAGCGGCTTCGCTGATATCGCCCTTCATCATGGCAATGTGCGCAAGCACCTCGACAGAATCGCGCTCACCGTCGATAAAAACAGTGGCAACCGCTTTCGCAGCGCCTGGCGTGGAAGGCTTGAATACACTGTCCAGATGCGCCTGATACTGGCCACCAAGATCCAGTTCATGACAAAAATCAGCGAATTGCTCAAGGTCGATATCAAGACGGTCCTTGTATTCCACCTTGTACCTGCGCTGAGCACTGTCGATAAGCCAGTAACGCAGGCCTCCAGTACGAAGTATTGCCGAGTACGGATCGAAGCGGCTTCGGTTACTGGAGGCGAAGTTCTGCAAGGCGGCCTGCAACAGCGTCTGTTCAAGGGGATTCGGCTTCCAGGAACCGTCATAACGCCAAGTCATCAGTTGAAAGGCTTCGACATCCAAGGGAAGTTCGAAGCGTTCGAAAAACGCTTGCGTCAGCAGAGGCGCTGCGAATGCTTGTGCTGATAAAAGACGATTGCGAACGGGCCCAAGCGCATGCGTGGAACGCAGGGTTTTCTGATGACTGGCGTGCAGTGCCTGGCGCAAGGTCGCCGGGGCGTTCAAATACCAGTCAGGCAGGCTGCCTCTGATGAATCCGGCATTTGGATGCTCAACGTCGAATGGCGCAGAGTCGAGTTGTCGTGAGGAAGGCAGGGAACCAGGCGAGGCTGGCGTTCCAGACGTGGTGTAGGCGGTAAACATGATCGATACCCGTGATGGCTTCGTAAAAAGCCAACACAATAAAGATCCGCCGGGGTGCAGGTTACATAACGGGATATGACAGGCAGCGTCTGATATGCAGACGCTGCCCATAAAGCGCTATCAGCGCTTGCGCAGAATCACGCTGCCAATCGAGTAACCGGCACCGAACGAGCTGAGCACGGCGAGCGCGCCCTCGGGCAAGTCATCCTGATAGGTATGAAACGCAATGACCGAGCCTGCCGAGCTGGTGTTACCGTACGTGTCGAGAATCACCGGCGCTTCCTCTACGGTGGCATCACGACCCAGCAGCTTCTTGACGATCAACTGGTTCATGCTCAGGTTGGCCTGATGCAGCCAGAATCGTTTGACGTCAGTGATGTTGATACCGTTGTCCTGCAAATGCGCCGCGACCAGCTCGGCGACCATCGGGCACACCTCGCGGAACACCTTGCGGCCTTCCTGCACGAACAGCTTGTCCGGCGCATTCTGGCCCTCGTCCGAGGTACGGTTGAGGAAACCGAAATTGTTGCGGATGTTGTTGGAGAATTTGGTCAACAAACGAGTACTGACGATATCGAATTGGTAAGGCGAGGTGGCGAGATCCGCGCGCTCGACCACAACGGCTGTGGCCCCGTCGCCAAAAATGAAATGGCTGTCACGGTCACGGAAATTAAGGTGCGCGGTGCAGATTTCCGGACTGATCACCAGCAAGGCGCGGGCCTGCCCCAATTGCACGCTGTTGCAGGCTGCCTGAATGCCGAAGGTGGCCGAAGAACAGGCCACGTTCATGTCGAAACCATAGCCCGCGACACCCAGCGCTTCCTGAATCTCAATGGAAATCGCCGGATAGGCGCGCTGCAAGTTGGAGCAGGCAACGATTACACCGTCGATATCGGCAGCGGTTTTGCCTGCACGTTGCAAAGCCTGCTCGGCCGCAGCAACCCCCATCTGGCAGAGGATCGACCATTCATCATTGCCGCGCTCCGGCAGGTTGGGCTTCATGCGCTGCGGGTCGAGAATGCTTTGCTTGTCCATGACAAAGCGGCTTTTGATGCCCGATGCTTTTTCGATGAACGCGGCGCTGGATTCACTGAGTGCTTCCACTTCACCACGTTCGATAGCCGCTGCGTTGTCGCTGTTGAACTGTGCGACATAGGCATTGAAAGACTGCACCAGCTCTTCGTTGGAGATGCTGTTGGCCGGGGTAAACAGGCCTGTGCCACTGATGACGAAGTTGTGCACGGTCGTTCCTCTCTTATTGAGTTGCAGGTAAACACCTGCTCAGGCACGGTGTTCGGAGGCCCTCTGTTTTTGGGACCAACGTACCAGTGCGACTGTAAAAGCTGCCCGCAACAGAGAGCAGCATTTCATGACACGGTGAAGACAGGCGCGGAGTGTGCCACAGAGCCCGGTTTTGGCGCTATCGGGCCAATGAATATAGGCCTGATAGCGACAATTGACTGTGCTGAAGGCCGACGCAGGATCAGCCCTCCACCTGACTCCACTGCTTGCTCAACCGTTTGTCCGACACCGGCATTTTGGTGCCTAACTGCTGAGCGAACAGCGACACGCGATACTCCTCCATCCACCAGCGATACAGCGCCAGTTCCGGGTCGCGCTTGCCTTCCTGGGCGTGCTTGTCGGCACGTGTCTGGTATTGCGTCCACAGGCCTGCCAGCTCGATGCTCCACACCCGGTCTTTCTGCACCTGACCTGGCAGTTTTTCCAGACGCATCTCGATAGCCTTCAGGTAGCGCGGCAGTTCCTTGAGCCACACCGCCGGGGTTTCACGCACGAAACCGGGGTACACCAGTTTGCTCAGTTGCGCCTTGATATCGTTGAGGGCAACCGCCTGCGACAGGTCAATCTTGCCTTTGAAGCGCTTTTGCAGTCCGTGCCACAGCTTGAGAATCTCCAGCGTCAGCTTCGCCAGCCGTTCGGCGTGTTCGGTCCAGTCGGCGCGCTTGCGCTCAGCCAGCGACAACAGGCCGGCACCGTCGCGCGGCAACTTGGCTTCACCTTCCAGCACGCAACTGTCGAGGCTGGCCAGCAGGATGTCCTCTATCAACGCATCGATGCGGCCAAGCTCGCGGTGCAACAAGGCCAGCTCGGTCTGCCCCGGCAGTTTGTTACGCAGGAACTTCGCCGGTTCAGCCAGCTGTTGCAGCAACAAACGCTGCAAAGCACGGCGATGCTGATATTCAGCTTCGGCCTGCGTGGAGAACCGGCCTTCCTTGACCGCTCCGCCCTCTTCGACCAACGCGGGATAAACCGTCATCGACAACCCGGCGATGTTCTGCTGAGTCTTTTGCGCCACCGCAGCAAAGGCCTTGGCCTGCACCGGCTGCTGGCTTTTCGCGGTTTGAGGTACGGCCAGTGCGGCCTGGCTCGCCTCGGCAAAGCGCGCCGTCAGCTCGGCCAGATCACGACCCTCACCGAGAAACTTGCCGCTGCCATCGACGATTTCCAGGTTCATCTTCAGGTGGCCTTCAAGCTGCTGCGCGGCTTCAGCCCAGCCCTCTTCGCTGACCCGCACGCCGGTCATGCGCAGAAGCTCACGCCCCAGCGCCTGGGGCAATGAGCCCTCGCCGAAGGTAATACGTTGCAACGCGGCCTTGATGAAATCCGGGACCGGCACGAAGTTCTTGCGCACCGCTTTGGGCAGGTTGCGCACCAGCGCAATGCTCTTGGTCTCGAGCAAGCCCGGCACCAGCCACTCCAGGCGCTCGGCAGGCAGCGACAGCAACAGGGGCGCAGGGACGCGCAAGGTCACGCCGTCACGTGGGTGGTTGGGCTCGAAGTGGTAACTCAGCGACAGACTGAGGTCGCCCAGGTGCAAGGTATCCGGATACTGCGCGGCGGTAACTTCACTGGCCTCGCGGGCCAGCACATCCTCTTCGCGCATGATCAGCAGTTGCGGGTTCTTCTGGCTTTCAGTCTTGTACCAACTGTCGAACGTGGCCGTCTGATGAATCTCGGCCGGGATTCGCGCTTCATAGAAGCTGAACAAGGTGTCTTCGTCAGCCAGAATATCGCGACGTCGAGCCTTGGCCTCCAGCTCATCGAGCTGCTCCAGCAGGCGGGTATTGGCACTCAGGCATTTGGCCCGCGACAGGATGTCACCGCGCACCAGACCTTCGCGAATGAACAGCTCGCGCGACACCACCGGGTCAATCGGCCCGTAATGCACCGGACGGCGACCAACCACGATCAGGCCGAACAGCGTAATCTGCTCGAACGCTACGACCTGCCCGCGCTTCTTCTCCCAGTGCGGCTCGAAATGATTTTTCTTGATCAGGTGGCCAGCCAGCGGCTCGATCCAGTCCGAATCGATCTTGGCCACCATGCGCGCGTACAGCTTGGTGGTTTCCACCAGCTCAGCGGTCATCAACCACTGCGGGCGCTTCTTGCCGAGCCCGGAAGACGGGTGAATCCAGAAGCGCCGCTGCCGTGCGCCAAGGTAGTCACCCTCGTCGGCCTTTTGCCCGATCTGACTCAGCAGACCAGAAAGAATGGCCTTGTGGAATTTCGGGTAATCGGCCGGTTCCTTGTTGACCGTCAGTTGCAGATCGCGGCAGATCAGGCTCAGCTGTCGATGGGAATCACGCCACTCGCGCAGGCGCAGGTAATTCAGGAAATTGCGCCTGCACCAGTTACGCAGCGGGCTGGCCGTCAGGGTCTGGCGCTGCTCTTCAAAACCGCGCCACAGATTGACCAGCCCGGCGAAGTCCGAGTCGGCGTCTTTCCATTGCGCATGGGCCTGATCAGCCGCCTGCTGACGCTCGGGTGGACGCTCACGCACATCCTGCACGGACATGGCACTGGCCACGATCAAGACTTCCTGCAGGCTGCCCTGCTTCGCAGCTTCCAGAAGCATGCGACCCATGCGCGGATCCACTGGCAGGCGCGCCAGTTGACGGCCCAGCGGGGTCAGCTGATTTTCGCGATTGACTGCCGACAGCTCCTGCAACAGGTTGAAGCCGTCGCTGATCGCCTTGCCATCCGGCGGCTCGATGAACGGGAAATCGGTGATCTCACCCAGACGCAGGTGCAGCATCTGCAGGATGACCGCTGCCAGGTTGGTGCGCAGTATCTCGGGGTCGGTGAATTCAGGTCGACCGTTGAAATCCTCTTCGCTGTACAGACGCACGCACAAACCGGGCTCGACGCGCCCGCAACGGCCTTTGCGCTGGTTGGCGCTGGCCTGCGACACGGCTTCGATCGGCAGGCGCTGGACCTTGGCGCGATAGCTATAGCGGCTGATGCGTGCAGTACCGGTATCGATCACATAGCGGATGCCCGGCACGGTCAGCGAGGTTTCGGCCACGTTGGTGGCCAGCACCACACGACGACCCGGATGGGACTGAAAGATACGCTGCTGTTCGGCAGGCGAAAGGCGTGCGTACAGCGGCAGAATTTCGGTGTGCCTGAGCTGCGCCTTGCGCAGTACCTCGGCGGCATCGCGAATCTCGCGTTCGCCGGGCAGAAACACCAGCACGTCGCCCGGGCTCTTGCGCTCGCTACGCTCAAAGGACGCCAGCTCATCCAGCGTGGCCAGAATGGCCTGATCGACTGTCAGGTCTTCTTCGACGCTGTTGCCTTCCTCGTCCTGCTCGCTGGTCAGCGGGCGGTACCAGAGGTCGACAGGGAAGGTACGCCCGGACACTTCGATCACCGGCGCATCGTTGAAGTGCTCGGAAAAGCGCTGCAGGTCGATGGTCGCGGAGGTGATGATGACTTTCAGGTCCGGACGACGCGGCAGCAGGGTTTTCAGGTAACCCAGCAGGAAGTCGATGTTCAGGCTGCGTTCGTGGGCTTCGTCGACGATGATCGTGTCGTAGCGCTCAAGAAAGCGATCATGCTGGGTTTCGGCCAGCAGAATACCGTCGGTCATCAGTTTGATCAGCGTGTTGCTGTCGCTCTGATCTTCAAAGCGCACCTGATAACCGACCAGCGCGCCCAGCGGTGTGCCCAGCTCATCGGCCACCCGGCTGGCCACGCTGCGTGCGGCGATCCGGCGCGGCTGGGTATGGCCGATCAGACCGTGCTGGCCGCGACCGATTTCCAGGCAGATTTTCGGCAATTGGGTGGTCTTGCCGGAGCCGGTTTCACCGGCAATGATCAGCACCTGATGCTTGAGCAAGGCCTCCTTGATCTCATCGCGTTTGGCGGCGATGGGCAGGTTGTCGTCATAACGGATCGTCGGCACGCTCTCACGCCGCGCCGTCACCTGCGCACAGGAGGCTTGAACCCGCGCTACCCACTGCGCCAGCTTCGCCTCGTCAGGCTTTTTGCGCAGGTCATGCAACTGACGGCGCAGGCGATGACGTTCGCTGATCATCGCTTGGTCGAGGTTTTTCAGAAGTTGGTCGATAGAGGGCGATTCGTCGGTCATCAGGCGCGCAGGGTCTTTTTTCAAATGGCAGGTGCGGATTGTCGCAGATTGTGGCGGGTCGTGACGAATGGCCTGAATGCCAGGCTATCCATCGCGGTCATGGTTTGCCGGCAGCACTGCTCAATTACAACAAAGTATGAGGTACGAAATACCGGACGCTCCGCGTCCTTTTTGCGACGCAGAGCGTCGAGACCTGCATTCCCACGCTGGAGCGTGCGGAACGATAATCTCAACTATCGTGCGGCGCTCCGCGTTGCATGCCTTTAGGGACGCTCCACGTCCTCATTGCGACGCAGAGCGTCGAGACCTGCATTCCCACGCTGGAGCGTGCGGAACGATAATCTCAACTATCGTGCGGCGCTCCGCCCTACTTCTTCACGCCCAGCTTCTTCAATTCCTCATCACGCAGCTCGCGACGCAGGATCTTGCCGACGTTGGTAGTGGGCAGAACCTCCCGGAATTCCACGCTACGCGGCACCTTGTAGCCGGTCAGGTTGGCGCGCATGTGCTCCATGACCTGTTCCTTGGTGAGGGTAACGCCCGGTTTGGCCACGACGAAAACCTTGATGGTTTCGCCTGACTTCTCGTCCGGCACGCCGATCGCCGCGCATTGCAACACGCCCGGGAGCGTGGCCAGCACGTCTTCCAGTTCGTTGGGGTATACGTTGAAACCGGAGATCAGAATCATGTCTTTCTTGCGATCGACAATCCGGATGTAGCCATCGGGCTGGATGATTGCGATGTCACCGGTCTTGAGCCAGCCATCACTGTCGAGCATTTCATCGGTGGCTTCCTGGCGCTTCCAGTAGCCTTTCATGACCTGAGGGCCCTTGATGCACAACTCGCCGGTTTCACCGGACGCCAGCTCGTTGCCAGCATCGTCGATAACCTTGCACAGCGTCGACGGCACAGGAATACCGATAGTGCCCATCTGCACGTCTTTAGCGGGATTGACCGTAGCCACCGGGCTGGTCTCGGTCATGCCATAGCCTTCGCAGACCTGGCAGCCAGTGACCTGCTTCCAGCGTTCGGCAGCGGACTGCTGCAGGGCCATGCCGCCGGACAGGGTAACTTTCAACGCCGAAAAGTCGAGGTTGCGGAAACCCTCGTTATTGCACAGGGCCACAAACAGCGTGTTAAGGCCGACAAAGCCGCTGAACTTCCATTTCGAAAGCTCCTTGACCATGGCCGGCAGGTCACGAGGGTTGCTGATCAGGATGTTGTGATTGCCAAGCAGCATCATCGCCATGCAATGAAAGGTGAAGGCATAGATGTGATACAGCGGCAGCGGCGTGATGATGATTTCACAGCCTTCGCCCAGATTTGACGCCATCAGCGCGCGGCATTGCAGCATGTTGGCGATCAGGTTGCGGTGCGTCAGCATTGCCCCCTTGGCCACCCCGGTGGTGCCGCCGGTGTACTGCAGCACGGCAACATCGGCGCTGCCGGGCGACACGTCGGTCACTGGCTGACCACGGCCCTTGCCAAGCACATCGTTGAATTTGATGGCCTTGGGCAAGTGATAGGCCGGGACCATCTTCTTCACGTACTTGATGACGCTATTGATCAGCAAGCGCTTGAACGGCGACAGCATGTCGGCCACTTCGGTGACAATCACCTGCCTGATCTGCGTCTTGGGTACGACCTTCTCGGCCAGATGGGCCATGTTTGCCAGACACACCAGCGCCTTGGCACCGGAGTCGTTGAACTGGTGTTCCATTTCCCGCGCGGTGTACAGCGGGTTGGTGTTGACCACGATCAGCCCGGCGCGAATCGCACCGAAGACGGCAATCGGGTACTGCAATACGTTGGGTAGCTGCACGGCGATACGGTCACCCGGCTGCAGGTCGGTATGTTGCTGAATCCAGGCGGCAAACGCGCCGGACAGCTCATACAGCTCGCCGTAGGTGATGGTCTTGCCCAGGTTGCTGAACGCCGGCTTGTCGGCGAAGCGCTGGCAGGACTGCTTCAGGACCGCCTGGACGTTAGGGTACTCGTCGGGGTTGATATCGGCAGGGATACCGGACGGGTACTTGTCCTTCCAGAAGTTATCAATCATTCAGTCGGCTCCGTAGCGATAGCGAATTCTTCACATCGCCTGAAGCGATGATTTTCTTGTGCTTGGAATTATGCAGTAGACGCTTTTTCGCTTTATGACTGATCAAAAAGCGCGCCGAGAGTAGCAGCTTTGCCAAAGGCCGACTAGAGGCAGAAGCAGGCCACACAGTCACGAATACGACCAGAAACCAATAAACAGTCACTTTAAATTCATTTAATAAATTTTCATCATCACGCCGAAAGTACCGAAACAGAGCGGCCAATCAATATAATCGCCTGTTTCCGAAAAAAACTGACCCCGTTTACAGCGTTCTGCAAACGGGGCCAGGTACACACATGGAGACGATTAAAGGGTCAGGCGATGTCCCGAAGCTCGCGTCGCAGAATCTTGCCCACCGGAGTCATCGGCAATGAATCACGCAGAACGATCTGTCTGGGCACCTTGTAGCCGGTGAAATTCTCTTTGCAGAAGGCCTTGAGCTCTTCAATGCTCAGCTGCGGGTCTCGCGCCACCACGAACAGCTTCACGGCCTCCCCCGAGCGCTCGTCCGGCACGCCGATACAGGCGCAGTTGGCGACTTTCGGATGGGCCATGACCACGTCTTCGATTTCATTGGGGTAGACGTTGAAGCCGGACACGATGATCAAGTCTTTCTTGCGGTCGACGATACTGACGAACCCGTCAGCGCCAATCACGGCAATGTCACCGGTCTTGAACCAGCCTGCGGCGTCCAGGCATTCGGCCGTGGCATCAGGCTGGTTCCAGTAGCCTTTCATGACCTGCGGCCCCTTGATACACAGCTCGCCACGCTCGCCGAAAGGCAACTCGATGCCATCGTCATTAATGACTTTCATCGCGGTGCCGGGCACGGGCATGCCCACGGTTCCCAGGCGTGCCAGGGCGCCATAGGGATTGGCGCTGGCGACAGGCGACGTCTCGGTCAGGCCGTAACCTTCGACGATCGTGCAGCCGGTGATCTGCGCCCAGCGCTCGGCCGTGGCCTTGACCAGTGCAGTGCCACCGGAGTTGGTGCTTTTCAGCGCCGAGAAATCCAGATTCTTGAATTCCGGGTGGTTCATGAGCGCCACGAACAGCGTGTTGAGGCCGATCATGGCAGTGAAGCGCCACTTGCCCAGCTCCTTGATGAAGCCGCCGATATCGCGAGGGTTGGTGATCAGGATGTTGTGATTGCCGCTGATCATCATGCACATGCAGTTCGCCGTGAACGCATAGATGTGATAGAGCGGCAACGGCGCAATCATCACCTCCTTGCCCTCTTCAAACAGCGATCCGCCTTGCGGTCCTTGCTGGCGCATGCAGGCATAGACTTGCTGCATGTTGGCGACCAGATTGCCATGGGCGAGCATCGCGCCTTTGGCCAGCCCCGTGGTGCCACCGGTGTATTGCAGAACGGCAACATCCTGCAGACCTCGCGGTACGACCTGCATGCGGCTCTCGCGCCCCAGGCGCAGCGCGCGCTTGAAGCCGACGGCCTGAGGCAGATGGAATTCGGGGACCATCTTCTTGACCTTGTCGACAAGGGTATTGACCAGCCAGCCCTTGGCCGCCGACTGCATGTCGCCCATTTTTACTTCGATCAGGTATTCGATGGCCGTGTCCGGCAGCACTTCCTGCACCAGCTTGCCGAACAGGTTGAGGTAAACCAGCGCTCTGGCACCAGAGTCCTTGAATTGATGGCGCATCTCGCGTGCGGTGTACAACGGGTTGGTGTTGACCACCGTCAGACCGGCGCGCATCGCACCGAATACGGCGATCGGATATTGCAGGATATTGGGCATCTGTACGGCAATGCGATCACCCGGCACCAGTTGAGTATGCTGCTGTAGATACGCGGCGAAGGCGGCGGAGTGACGCTCGAGTTCCGCGTAAGTCAGCGTCACGCCCATGTTGCTGAACGCAGGCCGGTCGGCGAATTTCCTGCAGCAGCGCTCGAACACCTCGACGACCGATTGGTAGGTTTGCAGATCCACCTCGGCGTCGACACCCGCCGGACGCTTGTCATCCCAGAAGTCAGCTTGCATTATTTTTATCCTTTTTCCCTGCATGGGTCTGGGCGGACGTTAGCAGTTAAAGTGTCTCAGGCAAATGATCGTCCGGGCCTCATCAGCAGCATGAATCTTGTCTCTGTTCAGACTGAAATCTGTCGTCGGCGATACACTGCTCACGGCAATCGGGCTGGTAAAGATACTTGCCCGATCGCTCAGTAGCCGTATTCACATGGCGTTTGCTTATTATTTGCCTTGAATGTGATCCGGGGAGCGCCAGCAAGCGTCTGAATGATCTTGTCCGCGCATTGGCGGCGACAGGTCATCAAGTGTTACAAATCAAGGCCAGGTCGGATTGCACGAACCGGCACGCTTCAATTCATTTTTATTGTCAGGACAGCCACATGACTCAAGTCACCAACACGCCTTACGAAGCTCTTGAAGTCGGTCAGACCGCCAGCTACAGCAAGACAGTGGAAGAGCGTGACATTCAACTGTTCGCCGCCATGTCCGGAGACCACAACCCGGTCCACCTGGACGCCGAATACGCCTCCAAGACCATGTTCAAGGAGCGTATTGCCCACGGCATGTTCAGCGGCGCACTGATCAGTGCGGCGGTTGCATGCAAGTTGCCTGGCCCTGGCACCATCTATATCGGTCAGCAGATGACCTTCCAGAAGCCGGTGAAACTGGGCGATACCCTGACTGTGCGCCTGGAAATCCTGGAAAAACTGCCGAAATTCCGCGTGCGCATCGCCACCCGTGTTTTCAATCAGAACGATGAGCTGGTTGTAGACGGCGAAGCCGAGATTCTCGCCCCGCGCAAGCAGCAGACCGTCGACCTGACCGTATTGCCCGAGATCACTTTCGGCTGATACCCGGAACCGGCGCGCGCACCTGCGGCCGCGCCCGGGCTCCACTGCTGACCTGAACACAAATTCATGATGCCCTCGGAACTGTTTTGGCTGCGCTTTCCACTCAGGAAACCAGCGCTACCTTATCCGGATCACGAATCGTTCATTCCTGCAGGCAGGGCAATCACCCATGAATATGATCACCCGAAATTATTATCCCGTCTCCGGGCAGCCAACCCAGGGCATAAACCCGCAAGCCGATAACAGTCCGCCACCTCAGGTCACGTCCGGCAATGGCAGCAAGCTGGTCGACTTCGCACCGCCGCAGCAGGCAACAAGGTTGCAGTCGTCGTTCAATGGCCTTGGCTCCAGGGCGCAAACGCCCGCTACAAACGCAGCCTCGGGTGCAACTGAAAACCCCGTCGAGTTGTTGCTGAACAAGCTGGTGGAAGCCATTCGCACCATCCTCAAGGATCTGTTTTCCAGATCACAAGGGCATCAGCAGGACGGCTCGACACCGGCACCTGCGCCGTCTGAACGGGAACAGGCGCCGACCTCCCTTCAGTCTTCATCAGCCCCCTCTTCAGGGTCGCCGTCATCGTCCGGCAACACAGAAAAGCCGTTCGTGGTGAAAAACGATTATCCGACCGACAAACCGGTCTCGCTGCAAAAGAGCGCCACAGCAGCGCCGTCTGATACGGCGCGCACTTCGGCGTCAGCCCAAGGCAATACGCCAGCCGCCAATCAGTCTGCGCCCGCCAAAACGTTGCCAACCGCCACAGACAGATCTGAGACCACAGAAAAAGTGGCGCAACCCGCGCACCGAGCGGGCAACGGTCCTGGGGCCGACATGTCCGGAATGGTCGGCTTCGCCAAACAGGCGAACACCACCGGCGGTAATGGTGGCGAAGTCGTCACGGTCAATACCGTAGCGGACCTCAAGAAGTACATGGAGGACGACAAAGCCCGTACCGTCAAACTGGGGGCCAACCTGTCTGCCGACAGCAAGGTGACCATCAACTTTGGCGCCAACAAGACCCTGCTGGGTACCGACAAGGGCAACAGCCTGCACAACATCTACCTGGCCAGCGGCAAGACCGCCAGCAATGACATCTTCCAGAATCTGAACTTCGACCACGACAGCCGTTATCGCGAAAACGGTGACATGCAGATGTTCATCAGCAGCGGTCAGAAATACTGGATCGATCACAACACCTATTCAGGCACCAAGGATCAGAACGCCAAAGGCCTGGACAAACTGCTTTATGTCGGCGGGACGGCAGACAACGTCAGTCTGACCAACTCGAAACTCCAGAACAACGAATATGGCGTGATTCTCGGTCAGCCGGACGACTCCGCTCAAGCCAAGGCCGAGTACAAGGGTTACCCGCGCATGACCATCGCCAACAATGTGTTCAGCAACCTGGATGTTCGGGCACCCGGCCTGATGCGGCATGGCGACTTTGACGTTTACAACAACTCGATCGACAACTTCCATCTTGGCTTCACCGCGACGGGGGATGCGACCATCCTCTCGCAGGCCAACTATTTCGCAAAAGGCGTGGATGTTTCCAACAAGGCCAGCAACTCCGGCGCGCTGGATGACTATGGCGATGCGCACTTCAAGGACATCGGCAGCAATGTCAGCTTCACCCAGAAGTCACCGGTGACCGCCTGGACGCCCAGCTATCAGCGCGACATCAAGACCGCCGAAGCCGCCAGAGCCTATGACTTGGCCAATGCCGGCGCCAAAACCGTGAGCTGATAGCGCCCGGCGTCCGATGCAGGGCGTGGCATGCAGACGAAAAAAAGGGCGACCGAAGTCGCCCCAAGTGCCTTGCGTGCTCATTGAATGCATGCAGGCGCGTGTCCGCCCACAACGCATTCGATGGAGCAAGATTAAGGCAGCGAACATAACGGCGAGTTGATCCAGATCAGCTGTTGCTGAACCAGACTGATCAGATCAAGGGTGTGGCGGCTGGATCAGCGTTTTTTGGGCTTTTTCTTCGGTTTTTTGCTGCTCAATGGCATCGCCTGTTCGAAGGCGTTACGCACTTCATTGAGGCGCTTGTCATTCAGATCGTGGATACGCTTGGCGCGCTCGGCACCCAGGTCGATCAGTTGTGCATCGTCGCTCATGGCTTGCGGTTCTCGAACACGGGAAATCAGGGCCAATAATGCTCAATCGCAGCAGCCCTGACCAGTCCCGTGATCAGTACAGCCCTGGGCGGTGCAGCAATCAGATCTGAATATCCACCCAAAGCCCCTGGCGCGGCTCGTCGTCGATGAGCGGTACAACGGGTACGGTGTTGTCGGCGTTCAGCGAATCACCCGGGACCACCAGTCCCACGTATTCCTCGGCTTCTCCGCCGCCATGAGCCTGCTGCTGTTGCTGCTGGCGCTGTTGCTCTTCACGCAACGGCAACGCGCTGCGTTCAGTATCTTCATTGCGCAGGTCGATGGAGGTCTCGCTGGAGCTCTCCTGCACCGGCGCTACAGGTGGAATGTCCGGCATGCGTTTGGCCGGATCCAGCTGTGATGTCACAGGCACCACACTTAACGGAAGCATAGGTTGCAGCATGGTTTTACCTCCTCTTACCGGGGTTTCGGCCGTGCACGAGGCAACTTGAACCGGGCTGAAAGAGCCAGTGGTGGTTTATAAGATCTTTTTTGACCCCTCTCAGTGAAATAAGTGTCATGGAACCAAAAATTCGATAGGTTCCGGCGCTGACCATGAGTTTTTTCACGCTGCCTTTGGCCTTCGGGGCGTGTTCCGTTAACATACTCAGCTTTTTCAAGCGGGAGACAGGCAGCATGGCGCAGCAGTATCAACCGGGGCAACGCTGGATTAGTGACAGCGAAGCCGAGCTGGGTTTGGGCACCGTTCTGGCACAGGACGGCCGCTTGTTGACCGTGCTCTATCCGGCCACTGGCGAAACACGTCAGTACGCACTGCGTAATGCGCCGCTGACCCGCGTGCGTTTCTCCCCTGGCGACGTGATCACGCACTTCGAAAACTGGAAAATGACCGTTCGCGAAGTCGACGATGTCGATGGCCTGCTGGTCTACCACGGCCTGAACGCGCAGAACGAAGTGGTGACACTGCCGGAAACCCAACTGTCGAACTTCATCCAGTTCCGTCTGGCTACCGACCGTCTGTTCGCTGGCCAGATCGACCAGTTGTCCTGGTTTTCGTTGCGCTACAACACGCTGGAGCACACCAGCCGCCAATTGCAGTCCTCGCTGTGGGGCCTGGGTGGCGTGCGGGCACAGCCTATCGCCCACCAGTTGCACATCGCTCGCGAAGTCGCGGACCGTATCGCGCCGCGCGTTCTGCTGGCCGACGAAGTGGGTCTGGGCAAAACCATCGAAGCCGGTCTGGTGATCCATCGCCAACTGCTGTCGGGCCGCGCCAGCCGCGTGCTGATTCTGGTCCCGGAAAACCTCCAGCACCAGTGGCTGGTGGAAATGCGTCGCCGCTTCAACCTGCAGGTCGCGCTGTTCGACGCCGAGCGCTTCATGGAAAGCGATGCAGGCAACCCGTTCGAAGACACCCAGCTTGCACTGGTTGCCCTGGAATGGCTGGTCGAAGACGAAAAAGCCCAGGACGCCCTGTTTGCGGCAGGCTGGGACCTGATGGTAGTCGACGAAGCCCACCATCTGGTCTGGCACGAAGACAAGGCCAGCCGCGAATACTCGCTGGTCGAACAACTGGCCGAAGTCATTGCCGGCGTACTGCTGCTGACCGCGACCCCGGAACAGCTGGGTCAGGACAGCCACTTCGCCCGCCTGCGCCTGCTGGACCCGAACCGTTTCCACGACCTCAAGGCCTTCCGCGCCGAAAGCGAGAACTACCGTCCGGTGGCTCAGGCCGTTCAGGAGTTGCTCGATAAGGGCAAGCTGTCTGCCGAGGCGCAGGAAACCATTCACGGCTTCCTGGGTGCCGAGGGCGATTCCCTTCTGGCGGCCGTGAATACCGGCGACGACGAAGCCAAGGCGCGCCTGATTCGCGAACTGCTGGACCGTCACGGCACCGGCCGCGTGCTGTTCCGCAACACCCGTGCCGCCGTGCAGGGCTTCCCGGAGCGCAAGCTGCATCAATACCCGCTGCCCTGCCCTGTGGAATACCTTGAGTTGCCGGTTGGCGAACACGCCGATCTATACCCGGAAGTCAGCTTCCAGTCGCAGCCGGAAGTCAGCGAAGAAGAGCGCTGGTGGCGCTTCGACCCACGCGTCGACTGGCTGATCGACACGCTTAAAATGCTCAAGCGCGTCAAGGTGCTGGTCATCTGTGCCCACGCCGAAACCGCCATGGACCTGGAAGACGCGCTGCGCGTACGTTCCGGCATTCCGGCCACGGTCTTCCACGAGGGTATGAACATCCTTGAGCGCGACCGCGCGGCTGCTTATTTTGCGGACGAAGAATTCGGCGCTCAGGTCTTGATCTGCTCGGAAATCGGCAGCGAAGGCCGCAACTTCCAGTTCTCTCACCATCTGGTGCTGTTCGATCTGCCATCGCACCCGGACCTGCTGGAGCAGCGTATCGGACGTCTGGACCGGATCGGCCAGAAGCACACCATCGAGCTGCACGTACCTTTCCTGGAAACCAGCCCGCAGGCACGCCTGTTCCAGTGGTATCACGAGGCGCTCAATGCGTTCCTCAATACCTGCCCGACCGGCAACGCCCTGCAGCATCAGTTCGGCCCGCGCCTGCTGCCGCTGCTGGAAAGCGGTGACGACGACGAGTGGCAAAGTCTGATCGACGAAGCGCGCACCGAGCGCGAACGCCTGGAAAGCGAACTGCACACCGGTCGCGACCGCTTGTTGGAACTCAATTCCGGCGGCGCCGGCGAAGGCGAAGCGCTGGTTGAAGCCATTCTGGAACAGGACGATCAGTTCAGCCTGCCGATCTACATGGAAACCCTGTTCGACGCCTTTGGCATCGACAGCGAAGACCATTCGGAAAACGCCCTGATCCTCAAGCCAAGCGAGAAAATGCTCGACGCCAGCTTTCCGCTCGGCGACGACGAAGGCGTGACCATCACCTACGATCGCAATCAGGCGCTGTCTCGCGAAGACATGCAGTTCATCACCTGGGAGCACCCGATGGTTCAGGGCGGCATGGACCTCGTGCTGTCCGGCTCGATGGGCAACACCGCCGTGGCACTGATCAAGAACAAGGCGCTCAAGCCGGGCACTGTCCTGCTGGAACTGATCTACGTCAGCGAAGTGGTTGCTCCTCGCTCGTTGCAGCTGGGGCGCTACCTGCCTCCTGCCGCGCTGCGTTGCCTGCTCGACGCCAATGGCAACGATCTGTCGAGCCGTGTGTCGTTCAACACCCTCAATGATCAGCTCGAAAGCGTGCCTCGTGCCAGCGCCAACAAGTTCATCCAGGCGCAACGTGACCAGTTGACCCCGAGAATCAATGCAGGCGAAGAGAAAATCACCCCAAGACACGCAGAACGTGTGGCCGAAGCACAGCGTCGTCTGGCAGCAGACACTGAAGAGGAACTGGCTCGCCTGACGGCATTGCAAGCGGTCAACCCGACCGTGCGCGACAGTGAACTGGTCGCCCTGCGCAGCCAGCGCGAACAAGGCTTGGCCATGCTTGAAAAAGCAGCCCTGCGCCTGGAAGCGATCCGGGTACTGGTTGCGGGTTGAAGCCTTGATACGCTCCGCGTCCGGTCTTGAGTGTGCGGCGCGGCGCAGATTTGTGACGCGGAGCGTCACGCACGGCATTCCCACGCGGGAGCGTGCGGAACGATAATCCAACTATCGTGCGACGCTCTGCGTCGCATGCCGTTCTGGACGCTCTGCGTCCGATCTTGCGTGTGCAGTGCGGCGCAGATTTGTGACGCAGAACGTCACGCACGGCCTTCCCACGCTGGAGCGTGCGGAACGATGACCTTAACTATCGTGCGACGCTCCGCGTCGCATGCCTTTCTGGACGCTCCGCGTCCGATCTTGAGTGTGCGGCGCGGCGCAGATTTGTGACGCAGAGCGTCACGCAAGGCATTCCCACGCTGGAGCGTGCGGAACGATGACCTTAACTATCGTGCGACGCTCTGCGTCGCATGCCGTTCTGGACGCTCTGCGTCCGATCTTGCGTGTGCAGTGCGGCGCAGATTTGTGACGTAGAGCGTCACGCACGGCATTCCCACGCTGGAGCGTGCGGAACGATGACCTTAACTATCGTGCGACGCTCTGCGTCGCATGCCGTTCTGGACGCTCTACGTCCGATCTTGCATCTGCGCGATCACTGCCTGGCCACCACAATTCCCTGCGCCAACTCCTCCACCGGCTCGTCAGCCGCCATTCTCGCCTTCATCCGCTCGGCATCCCGGCTGAAACAGCGCGAAGCCTGATACAGGAACAGCAAGGTCAGAAACAGCGCTGCCGGGATCAGGTACATGGCATCGTGCAAACCGATGGCTTTAAAGCTTTCGCTCATCACCTCGACACCTGCAACGCCCATCGCAGCATGGGCAAAGTGATCAGACAGCAAACCGACCACCACCGGCCCCAGCCCTCCACCCAGCAAATAAAGCCCGGCAAAGAACAGCGCCATGGCCGTGGCCCGCAGGCGCGGTTCGATTACGTCCTGAATAGCGGTGTAAACGCAGGTATAGAAGTTGTAAGCGAACAGCCAGACTGAATACCCCCACGAACACACCGATCCCGATCTGCCCTGCATGCAGCGCATAGCCTGTGGCCAGTGCGGCGATCAACATGCTGATGGTCGCAAACAACAGCCGTCCATTGGAAAAGCGCTGGTGCAGTTTGTCGGCTATCCAGCCCCCAAGCGTCAGACCGATCAGCCCGGTTACGCCGACAATAACCCCGGTCGCCACTGCAGCTTCCTGCAAGGGCAGCAGAAAATAGCGCTGCAGCATCGGCACCATGAATGAATTGCAGGCGTAAGTCGCAAAGTTGAAGGTCAGACCGCCCAGCACCAGCCAACGAAAGGTCGGAATCGACAGCACACGGCGGATCGGCTTTTCAATCTTCGCCTCTGACATCCGCACGCTTTCAGCCGCGCCGCGCCTGGGCTCCTTGATGAAAAAGATGAACACGACCAGCAACAGACCAGGAACCGCAGCGATAAAGAACGGTGCGCGCCAGCTGTCAAACGCCTTGACCATAGCGCCGATGGTAAAGAACGCCAGTAGTAGACCCAAAGGCAGACCCAGCATGAAAAGCCCCATGGCCCGCGCACGCCGATGGGCTGGAAACAGATCACCGATCAGTGAGTTGGCAGCAGGCGCGTAGCTGGCCTCACCTATGCCGACGCCCATTCGCACCAGCAGGAAGGTCCAGAAACTGCCCACCATGCCATTGACCGCAGTCAACCCGCTCCAGACCGCCAGCCCGCAGCCCATGAGTTTCTTGCGCGACCCGTTATCGGCCATGCGCCCCAATGGCAGACCGGCGAAAGCGTAGACCAGCGTGAATGCGGTCCCCAGCAACCCCAGTTGAAAGTCACTCAAATGCCATTCCAGACGAATGGGCTCGACGATAATCGCCGGGATGGTGCGATCAAAGAAGTTGAACAGATTGGCCAGAAAAAGCAGGAACAGCACGCGCCAGGCATTGGCAGCCTGAGTAGCGTTTTCAGCCTGGAGCGTGTTCATAAGGCATCCATCCCTTGACTCTCAGTCACTTCAATCTAGAAGCAGAAGCGCTATCTGTCTGTAAACATTCGTAACTACGCACGGAACATGATGGCCTTTTATAACTATTCGTTATTGAGTCAATATCAAAATGGCCGCTCGCAGGGGTGGCAGGTTGTAAACAGCTTCTATACTCAGCTCAAATCGCCAGGTCCTGAGGCTTGGCGCTCTTGTAGTGAGAATAGGGCGCGCTATGGAGTGGCTGGGTTTGAACGTATTCGCTGGCCTCCCAGCGGACGGGCAATTATTGATCGACTGCAGTCATAACCTGTTTCTGGTAGCGCTGGCTTACGGTGTGGCTTGCGCCGCATCCTTCGCCACGCTGGATATTGCCGACCGTGTCATTCAGGTCGACGCCATCAAGAGCCGTCGCCTGTGGAAAGCACTGGGCGCGTTATGCCTGGCGGGCGGCGTGTGGGCAATGCATTTCATCAGCATGCTGGCGTTTCAGGCCCCACTGAAAATCTCTTACGACCTGACCGTCACGCTGGCTTCCCTGCTGATCGTGCTGATCACTGCACTGGTGGCCATGAGAGCCCTGACCATCCCTGAGCTGACGCTCAGGCGCTGTCTGATCAGTTCGCTGGTCATGGGGACCGGCATCAGTGTCATGCACTATCTGGGTATGTCGGCGATGCGCTCCGCTGCCACGCAGTACTACGAACCGCGGATGTTCGCGCTGTCGATCGTGGTTGCCGTCCTTTCCAGCATTGCTCTGCTGACACTGTCCCGGCATCTGCGTCAGTACAACGGCATGTTTCATCAGATGTTCCGCTACGGGGTGAGTCTTCTGCTGGGTGCGGGTTTGCTGACCATGCACCTGATGGGCATGAGGGCATTGCGACTGGTCATGCCCGAAGGCGCCACGCTGCACATCCCCGGCACCGAAAACAGCCAGCAGCTTGGGCTTACCATTGCCGCCATCACCCTGCTTATCATCGCCGGCAGCATCAGCGCGGCAATGGCCGACAAGAAACTGCAAGGCAAGGAGCATGACCTGCAACGCGTCAACGCGCTGCTCAGCCAGCTGGATCAGGCCCGCGTCTCGCTTCAGCAGGTGGCCCATTACGACCCGTTGACCAACCTGATCAACCGCCGGGGCTTCAATCAGATATTTGCCGAAAAGCTGCAGGAGCACACCTACAACAACGGCATGCTTGTAGTGATGTTTCTGGACATCGACCACTTCAAGCGCATCAACGACAGCCTGGGCCATGACGCCGGTGACGAACTGCTCAAGGTGATTGCCGAACGCATCCGCAGCGCCACCCGTGTGCAAGACGTGGTCTCCCGTTTCGGGGGCGATGAATTCTGCATACTGCTGAGCATTCCGGACTACGAGGAGGCACGACACCTGGCCTATCGGGTCATGCAAAAAATGAAGGAAACCATCGCGCTGGCAGGAAGGCGCATGGTCATGACGACCAGTATCGGTATCGCCGTGTTCCCGCGTGACGGTTCAACCTGTGATGAACTGCTCAAACACGCAGACCTCGCGCTTTACCAGTCCAAGGACAACGGGCGCAACAGGGTCAATTTCTTCAGCCCCGCGCTCAAGACCAGGGCCAGCCTGGAGCTGCATCTGGAGGAGGAACTGCGCAATGCCCTGCGCGAAGAGACCGGCCTGCAGGTCTACTATCAGCCTATCGTCGACATGCATACTGGCCACGTTGCCAAGCTGGAGGCACTGGTGCGCTGGAATCACCCGCAACACGGTTTGCTGGCTCCCGGGCGCTTCATCGGCATTGCCGAGGCCAACGGTCTGATCGCCGAGCTGGATAACTGGGTGCTGCGCCGCGCCTGTCACGACCTGCGCACACTGCGTCAGGAAGGGCTGGAACAGCTGATCATCACGGTCAACTGCTCGGCACTCACGCTGGGCCGCGACGAACTGGTCGAAGAGGTCGAGCAGGCACTGGCCGACGCCGACGTTGCACCTGGCCGACTGGAACTGGAGGTGACCGAAAATGCGTTGATGGGCAATATCAGCAATACCATTCTGATGCTCAAGCACATTCGCAGCCTGGGGGTCTCCCTGTCGATTGACGACTTCGGCACCGGCTACTCATCACTTGCCTATCTCAAGCGGCTGCCACTGGACACGCTGAAGATCGATCGATCATTCATCATTGATATTCCCCAATCCCCACAGGATATGGAAATCGTCCAGGCGATTCTCGTCATGGCTCATACCCTGCACCTGAAAGTCGTCACGGAAGGCGTGGAAACCCCGGCTCAACTTGAGTTTCTCAGCCGATTCGGCAGTGATTACGTACAAGGCTATCTGTTCAGCAAGCCTCAGCCACTGGAGCGAATCCTGCCCCTTGCCAGACAGATGAACGAGCGCGAACCGACTACCCGTTGGTCTGCCCTGCCACCACCGCACATGCACGGCCCGGACATCGACGTTTCAGAACCTGCCGATGTGTTTGCCGACCTGACCGACAATGACGAATTTGCCAGTCACAGGCCCGTCCGTACCTGACGCTACGCTTTGTAGTCACTGGTGGGCAGGTGTGGTTTTACGCTACGTCGACGCTGGGACAGTTACCTTCCAACTCACTCCAGCAAATCGTCAGACACCTAAATGGTGCGCAAATCAATCCTGCGCTCTGTTTTGAATCAGAACCCAAGGTGCCACCACTACAGCCCAGAGCGAAGGATCGGTCTCCACCAGCTCAAGCGCCTTGCTTTCCGAGACCTTTCCGACCTGTCCTTCAGCCAGCCATGCAGACACCCTCACTGCATCATTTTCGGCCACGGCCTCGGCAACTTCGATCAAATCCAGGGGCAGCTCGACCCACAACAGGGCACCCTTGGCAAAGAATGGTTGCAATTCAGTCCAGGTGATTGATGCGGTTTCGCCAAGCAGTTTGGCATAGAGGGTGCTAGGTTCTTGCGTCATGGGTTTTCACCAGAAAGAAAATCGGCGCAATGATAGCGCCGACTTTCCCATCGGCAAGCCCAGAAGCAGGTGATTTATCGCGGGAAAGTGCAGATAACCTTATGGATCTGAAGCGATTTCAGGGCCTCAGGCGGTTTGATTCTGTAACTTTCTTTCGATTAAGCGACACGCATCGGTTTGTCCCCAAACGCCCGGCTTTCCAAGCCAACGAGCGGCACTCTAAACTGTTCCGGTACAGTTGGCGGCGTGGGAGAACCGGTGATCGAATCCGGTCCTGGAGCCTTGGCCATCAGGATTATAAAAACTACAACGCAAGAGTGGAGCATCATGACTAAGGGTACCAATAAGCTTTCAAGGCTGTTTGCCGCACTGGTTATGGCGGGGGTTGCCAGCCATTCGTTCGCAGCTGACACCATCAAGATCGGCATCGCCGGCCCCAAGACCGGCCCGGTTGCCGAATACGGCACCATGCAGTTCAACGGTGCCAAAATGGCCATCGAGCAGATCAACGCCAAAGGCGGCGTGGATGGCAAAAAGCTTGAAGCCGTCGAATACGATGACGCCTGCGATCCGAAACAGGCCGTTGCGGTCGCCAACAAGGTGGTCAACGATGGCGTGAAATACGTGGTCGGTCACCTGTGCTCCAGCTCCGCCCAGCCAGCGTCCGACGTTTACGAAGACGAAGGTATCATCATGGTGACCCCGGCGGCCACCAGCCCGGAAATCACCGCACGCGGCTACAAACTGGTATTCCGCACCATCGGTCTCGACAGCGCCCAGGGCCCGGCCGCAGGCAACTACATTGCCGACGTCGCCAAGCCGAAAATCGTTGCTGTGATTCACGACAAGCAGCAGTACGGCGAAGGTATCGCGACAGCAGTCAAGCAGACGCTGGAGAAAAAAGGCGTCAAGGTTGCTCTGTTCGAAGGTATCAACGCAGGTGACAAGGACTTCTCGTCGCTGATCGCCAAGCTCAAGCAAGCCAACGTCGACTTCGTCTACTACGGCGGCTACCACCCGGAGCTGGGTCAGATCCTGCGCCAGTCCAAGGAAAAGGGCCTGAACGCGAAGTTCATGGGACCTGAAGGCGTGGGCAACGAGTCCATCTCGCAGATCGCCGGCGATGCTTCGGAAGGCCTGCTGGTCACCCTGCCAAAATCCTTCGACCAGGACCCGGCCAACCAGGCTCTGACCGAAGCCTTCAAGGCCAAGAAAGAAGACCCGAGCGGCCCGTTCGTCTACCCGTCCTACTCCGCCGTTCAGGTCATTGCTGATGGCATCGCCGCCGCCAAGTCCGAAGACACCGCCAAGGTGGCTGCTGCCATCCATGCTGGCACCTTCAAGACCCCGATGGGCGAGCTGAGCTACGACGACAAAGGCGATCTGAAGAACTTCCAGTTCGTGGTTTACGAGTGGCACTTCGGCAAACCGAAGACCGAAGCCGCCAAATAAGCTGCTTGCGTTAACCCTCAAAGCCCACTGCCAGCGCAGTGGGCTTTGTTTTACGAATCCAGGCCCGTACGCACATTTCGGCGACCCGAACTGCATGCACGAGGCCCCCTGAAAATCTTAAAACCGTCAACAGCGGTTCCCTGACAGCGCGACAGGCTACGCATCGACAGAATGCCACCCCGGCGCAGGTCAGAGAAATGCAGATCAGGTTTTTAGGAGCGCGGTAAATGCCCGAGTTATTCCACTACATGCAGCAGCTGGTCAATGGCCTGACCATTGGCAGTACGTATGCATTGATCGCCATCGGCTACACGATGGTGTACGGCATCATCGGAATGATCAACTTCGCCCATGGCGAGGTGTACATGATCGGTTCCTATGTAGCTTTCATGGCGCTCGCCGGTCTGGCGATGCTGGGTATTCACAGCCTGCCGTTGCTGATGATTGCCGGTTTCGCCGCAGCCATCGTCGTAACCAGTGCCTACGGATACAGCATCGAGCGTGTGGCCTACCGTCCGTTGCGCAACAGCAACCGTCTGATTCCACTGATTTCTGCAATCGGCATGTCGATCTTCCTGCAGAACTCGGTTCAGCTTTCTCAGGGCTCCGGCAACTTCGCCATCCCCAACCTGCTGCCCGGCAGCCTGTCGTTCGGGCCCGGTGGCGCTCAGGAAGTGCTGATCTCCTACATGCAGATCGTGGTCTTTGTCGTCACCCTGCTGGCGATGACCGGCCTGACCCTGTTCATCTCCCGCTCACGCATGGGCCGCGCCTGCCGCGCCTGTGCCGAGGACATGAAAATGGCCAACCTGCTGGGGATCAACACCAACAACATCATTGCCCTGACCTTCGTGGTCGGTGCTGCACTGGCTGCCGTCGCGGCGATGCTGCTGAGCATGCAGTACGGCGTGATCAACCCGAGCGCCGGCTTTCTGGTCGGCCTGAAAGCCTTCACTGCTGCCGTACTGGGCGGTATCGGTTCGATCCCGGGCGCTGTGCTCGGTGGCCTGGTACTGGGCGTCGCCGAAGCCTTCGGTGCCGACATTTTTGGTGATCAGTACAAGGACGTCGTGGCCTTCGGCCTGCTGGTTCTGGTGCTGCTGTTCCGACCGACCGGCATCCTGGGTCGTCCGGAGGTTGAGAAAGTATGAGCAAGTCTTTCAAACAGGCGCTGTTCAGCGCCGCACTGGTCTGGGCCGTGGCCTACCCGGTGTTCGGCCTGAAACTGGCCTTTTCCGGCGTCACCCTTCAAGTGCAGAACGCCAGCCCGCTGACCCTGACCATCATTGCCTTCTGTTCGGTCATGCTGTTCTTGCGCGTACTGTTCGCAGAACAGATCGGCAGCATGCGCCGCGGTACCGAAAAGCCGTTGATCTCGCAGAAGACCAGCGATTTCCTGACTCAGCCGAAAACCCAACGCTGGGGCCTGGCCGCATTGATCGTGCTCGCGTTCATCTGGCCATTCTTCGGGTCGCGCGGTGCGGTGGACATCGCCACGCTGATCCTGATCTACGTCATGCTCGGCCTGGGCCTGAACATCGTGGTCGGTCTGGCCGGTCTGCTGGACCTGGGCTATGTCGGTTTCTATGCAGTCGGTGCCTACAGCTACGCCTTGCTGTCCCACTACTATGGGCTCGGCTTCTGGATCTGCCTGCCGATTGCGGGCCTGATGGCGGCGCTGTTCGGGTTCTTGCTGGGGTTCCCGGTGCTACGCCTGCGCGGTGACTATCTGGCCATCGTGACGCTGGGGTTCGGCGAGATCATCCGCATCTTCCTGCGCAACCTCACCGAGCTGACCGGTGGCCCGAACGGCATCAGCAACATCGACAAGCCGACCTTCTTCGGCCTGACGTTCGAGCGCAAGGCCGCCGAGGGCATGCAGACCTTCCACGAGTTCTTCGGCCTGCCTTACAACTCGATCAACAAGGTCGTCTTCCTTTACCTGATCGCCCTGCTGCTGGCGCTGGCGGCACTGTTCGTCATCAACCGCCTGCTGCGCATGCCGATCGGCCGGGCCTGGGAGGCGCTGCGTGAAGACGAGATCGCCTGTCGTGCGCTGGGGCTGAATCCGACCGTGATCAAGCTCTCGGCGTTCACCCTTGGCGCTGCGTTCGCCGGTTTCGCAGGCAGCTTCTTTGCCGCACGTCAGGGTCTGATCACCCCGGAATCGTTCACCTTCATCGAATCGGCAATCATCCTCGCCATCGTCGTGCTCGGTGGTATGGGCTCGCAGCTTGGCGTGATCCTGGCCGCCATCGTGATGATTCTGCTGCCTGAGCTGATGCGCGAGTTCAGCGACTACCGCATGTTGATGTTTGGCGCGCTGATGGTGCTGATGATGATCTGGCGTCCTCAAGGCTTCCTGCCCATGCAACGGCCTGAAATGAAATTGAAAACGGAGCTGCCGAAATGAGCCGCCCATTACTGCAAGCCACCGGCTTGAGCATGCGTTTTGGCGGCCTGTTGGCGGTCAATGGCGTTGCCCTGACCGTCAATCAAGGGCAGGTCGTGTCGATGATCGGCCCCAACGGCGCGGGCAAGACCACCGTTTTCAATTGCCTGACCGGTTTCTACCGGCCAAGCGCAGGCACTATTCTGCTGGACGGCGAGCCCATCCAAGGCCTGGCCGGTCACCAGATTGCTCGCAAGGGCGTGGTGCGTACGTTCCAGAACGTGCGCCTGTTCAAGGAAATGACCGCTGTAGAGAACCTGCTGGTTGCCCAGCATCGGCATTTGAATACCAACTTCCTGGCCGGTTTGTTCAAAACCCCGGCGTTCCGTCGCAGCGAACGCGAAGCCATGGATTACGCCGAGCACTGGCTGGAAGCCGTCAACCTCAAGGAATTCGCTAACCGCCCTGCCGGTACACTGGCCTACGGTCAGCAACGCCGTCTGGAAATCGCCCGCTGCATGATGACGCGCCCGCGCATTCTGATGCTCGACGAACCGGCAGCCGGGCTGAACCCCAGAGAAACCGACGACCTGAAAGCCCTGATCGGCGTGTTGCGCAGCGAGCACAACGCTACGGTCCTGTTGATCGAGCACGACATGAAACTGGTGATGAGCATTTCCGACCACATTGTGGTGATCAATCAGGGCACGCCTCTGGCAGACGGAACGCCGGAACAGATTCGTGACAATCCTGATGTGATCAAAGCCTATCTGGGGGAAGCGTAAATGCTGCAGTTCGAAAACGTTTCCACTTTCTACGGCAAGATCCAGGCGCTGCACAGCGTCAACGTGGAAGTGCGTCAGGGCGAAATCGTCACCCTGATCGGCGCCAACGGCGCAGGCAAGTCCACGCTGCTGATGACCCTGTGCGGCTCACCACGCGCGCACAGCGGCAGTATTCGCTACATGGGCGAAGAGCTGGTCGGCCTGGAGTCGTCGATCATCATGCGCAAGAGTATCGCCGTAGTACCGGAAGGCCGTCGCGTGTTTGCGCGTCTGACCGTTGAAGAGAACCTGGCGATGGGCGGTTTCTTCACGGAAAAGGCTGGTTATCAGGAGCAGATGGACAAGGTCCTGCAGCTCTTTCCGCGCCTCAAGGAACGCTTCAATCAACGCGGCGGCACCATGTCCGGTGGCGAACAGCAGATGCTGGCCATCGGTCGTGCGTTGATGAGCAAGCCCAAGCTGCTGTTGCTCGACGAGCCTTCGCTGGGCTTGGCTCCGATCATCATCCAGCAGATTTTCGAGATCGTTGAACAGTTGCGTCGCGATGGTGTGACGGTGTTTCTGGTCGAACAGAACGCCAATCAGGCGCTGAAAGTCGCCGACCGCGCTTATGTACTGGAAAACGGTCGTGTGGTGATGCAAGGCACCGGTGAAGAACTGCTGGTCGATCCGAAAGTGCGAGATGCGTATCTGGGCGGGTAAGCGCTGCGAAGCGCATTAACGTTCAGAACCAGGATGGGCCACGATGATTCTCATTACCACGCTCTGCGTGGTAATGCCTTTCGTGATGCTCCCCGCGTCACACTGCGGCGCAGGTCTGGCCGTTCCCCCTTGTGATGCACCTCCAGTCTGAGTAACGTGGCGACACTTGTCTGGAGACCACACCATGTTTGCTGCCCGTTCCGTCCTCGTATTTGCCCTTCTGCCACTGTTCGCCGGGTGCCAACTGCTCGGCAAACAGACCGAGGAACCCAAGGTTTCCACTGCAGGCATGCTCCGTATGCAGGGCGACCTGACGGGCAGCAATGGCCAGTTGCTGTTCAAACCGTGCAACGAGCAGCGGCGCTATGTGGTCAAGGATCGCGGCAATACCGGCATCTTGCAGGAAGCTGCTTCACTGGCAGACAGCAAGGGCACGGTATTCGCCGATCTGCGCGGTAACTTTGCTGCGAGCAAAGCGGCCAACAGCGATGGTCAGCTGGACCTGCATCAGCTGTACCGCGTCGAGCGTCCCGGCCAGGCCTGTGAAGACGCCAATTTCAAACGTCTGACCTTGCACGTCAATGGCAATAAACCCGCCTGGAACGTCAACGTCAGTGGCAAGGGCATGGTGCTGGAGCGCGAAGGTCTTGCACCGCTTGCCTTGCCTTACGTGGAAGAGAAACTGCCCGACGGCAGCTTCAGCGTCAGCAGCGAAGCCAACAACCAGCGCATCGAGATCTGGGTGGCGCCACAACGCTGCGTTGACAGCGTCAATGGCTCGGTACAACACCTGACGGCCGAACTGCGTATCAACGGCCAGGCCCAGCGTGGCTGCGGTTATTATGGCGGTTCGCGCGACGAGTGATCAGGCAGGCTCGCCGCCAAAGGGGTTCAGCGCTTATAATCGCCGGTCTTGTAGTGCTGTCGGGCTGAACCTGCGGCCCGAAAACTGGACCCCTTAATGTTACGAATCACCGAACTCAAGCTGCCGATCGATCACCCGGAAGAAGACCTGCGCGTTGCACTCTTGCAGCGCCTGGGCATCGACAGCAGCGAACTGCTGGACTTTACCCTCTTCAAACGCAGTTACGACGCGCGCAAAAAGTCATCCGAGCTGTGCTTTATCTACACCATCGACTTTCAGGTCAGTGATGAACAGGCACTGCTGCGCAAACTGGGCGATGACCGCCACGTCGGCCCTGCACCTGATGTCAGCTATAAAGTGGTCGGTCACGCTCCCGAGGGGCTTACAGAGCGCCCGATCGTCGTGGGTTTCGGCCCATGCGGTATCTTTGCCGGGCTGCTGCTGGCGCAGATGGGCTTCAAGCCGATCATCCTTGAGCGTGGTACCGAGGTGCGCCAGCGCACCAAGGATACCTGGGCGCTGTGGCGCAAAAACGTGCTCAACCCCGAGTCCAACGTGCAGTTCGGTGAAGGCGGTGCCGGGACCTTTTCTGACGGCAAGCTTTACAGCCAGATCAAGGACCCGAAGTTTATTGGCCGCAAGGTGCTGCACGAGTTCGTGAAAGCCGGTGCGCCGGAAGAAATCCTCTACGTCAGCAAGCCGCATATCGGCACGTTCCGCCTGACCGGCGTGGTCGAGAACATGCGCCATCAGATAGAAGCGCTGGGCGGCGAAGTGCGCTTTCAGCAGCGCGTGACCGACCTGATGATCGAGGACGGCCAATTGCTGGGCGTCCAGCTCGACAGTGGCGAGCAGATCGAATCCCGGCACGTCATTCTGGCGCTGGGCCACAGTGCCCGCGACACCTTCCGCATGCTGCATGGCCGTGGCGTGTTCATGGAAGCCAAGCCGTTTTCGGTGGGTTTCCGTATCGAGCACCCGCAGTCGCTGATCGACCGCGCGCGGCTGGGCAAATACGCCGGGCACCCGAAGCTGGGCGCAGCTGACTACAAACTGGTGCACCACGCCAGCAACGGTCGCTCGGTCTACAGTTTCTGCATGTGCCCTGGTGGCACTGTCGTAGCCGCCACTTCAGAGCCGGGGCGCGTGGTCACCAATGGCATGAGCCAGTATTCGCGCAACGAGCGTAATGCCAACTCGGGCATTGTGGTCGGTATTTCTCCGGAACAGGATTTCCCCGGCAGCCCGCTGGCCGGTATCGAGTTGCAGGAACGCCTGGAGTCTCATGCGTATCTGCTCGGCGGCAGCAGTTATGAAGCGCCGGCGCAGTTGGTCGGCGACTTTATCGCTGGCAGGGCCTCGACAGCACTGGGCAGCGTTGAGCCCTCATACAAGCCGGGCGTGAAACTGGTGGACCTGGCCGACGCCCTGCCCGCCTTTGCCATTGAAGCCATTCGTGAAGCATTGCCTGCGTTCGACAAGCAGATCAAAGGCTTCTCGCTGCACGATGCGGTGCTGACCGGCATCGAAACCCGTACCTCGGCCCCGCTGCGCATTACCCGCGGACCGACCCTGCAAAGCCTGAACACCAAAGGCCTTTACCCGGCCGGTGAAGGCGCTGGCTATGCGGGCGGGATTCTCTCGGCTGGCGTAGACGGCATTCGGGTTGCCGAAGCATTGGTGCGGGACATGCTGGGGATTGAGGGCTGACCTCAGAATGACCATCGTTATACATAAGTCTTGTGGGAGCGAGCTTGCTCGCGAAGAGGCCGCGACCCCCCCAAGAAATAGGGCGTTCGATACATCGTCTTCGTGAGCATTGGCACGATATTCACGCCTGGCAATAAAAAACCCCGAGCATTGCGGCTCGGGGTTTTGCTGTGCGGTGCTGCAAATCAGTGAGTGACGCGGCTCGTGCCGTTGATACTCATGATGCGTACGCGCTCGCCGACACGGAAAATCTCGTTTTCCTGAACCTGCTGCACATAGGCACGCATGCTGCCGTCATCTTCACGCACGGTGATTTCAACACCCTGCGTACGGGTCAGGCCTTCTTCGGTCGCTGAACCCAGCAGACCACCGGCCACCGCGCCGATTACCGCAGCCACGATGCTGCCGCGACCGCCACCGATAGCGCTGCCACCTACGCCGCCGACGACCGCACCCGCAGCCCCGCCAATCGGAGTCTTGGTGCCTTCGATTTTAACCGGACGCAAGGATTCGATAGTGCCCATACGGACGGTCTGTACGGTCCTGGCCTCATCGCGGGAATAGGAATCACCGGTCAGGTTTGAGGCACAGCCGCCCAGCATCAATGCCATGGCAGTGAACGAAGCAACCAGAAGAGCGGACTTGCGCATAAGGGAATCTCCAGAGGAATCAGTGGCCATTAGACTACCTGACAAAGGTGCTGTCACGGCCCCGATCCTGCAATTTAAGTTCATTCAGGCGGCATACAGCGGCCCACCTGCATAACGCTCAGACGATGGCCCGGACGAATAATTCAATCAGGGCGCAAGGCGCTCGCGCGTCCACCTGCCGTCTACCGAACGATAGTTCAAACGGTCGTGAAGTCGACTGGAGCGACCCTGCCAAAACTCGATTCGCTCAGGCAAAAGGCGATAGCCCCCCCAGTGCTCGGGGCAGTGTGGCTGGGTGTCTGCGAAGCGTTGTTCCGTCTGTCTGATCAGACCTTCCAGCTCTTCACGATCTGCGATCACGCGACTTTGGGGTGAGGCCCAAGCCCCCAAACGGCTGCCCAGAGGACGCACCTGGTAATAAGCATCGGACTCCTGCGCGCTGACTTTCTCGACCGGGCCTTCGATACGCACCTGACGCTCCAGCGTTGGCCAGAAGAACGTCATGGCCGCGAATGGACGTGCAGCCAGTTGCTGGCCCTTGGCGCTTTCGTAGTTAGTGAAGAACGTGAAACCCTGCGTGTCCAGCCCCTTGAGCAGCAAGACACGGCAATGCGGACGTCCTTGCTCATCAACCGTTGCCAGGGTCATGGCATTGGCCTCGACAGGTGGTTGTTCGGTCTTTACAGCGTCGGCAAACCAGGTATGGAAGAGCGCGAAGGGCTCGTCCGGTGATTGCGCTTCGGTCAACCCGTCGCGGGTGTAATCACGGCGCATGTCGGCCAGGGTCTGAGTCATGGTTTCATTCCTGCGCAGATATCATGAACGTTAGCTAACTCTCGTTACGAGGCTCGGCGCTCGCCGTTATCACACATTCGTTTTTGATTCTGGCCGAAGGCCGTGGGAGCGAACTTGTTCGCGAAGACGGTGATTCAGACGATACGTTTCGGAGACTGTACCGGCCTTTTCGCGAACAAGTTCGCTCCCACGCCCTCCGGGCAGAAGCCTGAAAGCCTTGTTTTTCAGGCTATTCAGGACTTGTGCACAACGCAAAGCGCGGAGCGTGGAGACGAAAGTCGTGAGGTAACCAGGCCTCAGTTACTGGCCTGGCTGTCATCTTTCTTGGCGGGCGCCTTGGCCGGGGCCTTGGTCGCTGCCGGTTTTTTAGCTGCTGCGGTGGTCTTGGCAGGCGCGGCCTTTTTGGCAGTGCTGGCCTTGGCCGTGTCTTTCTTCGCCACGGCGGCTTTCTTGGCAGGCGCGGCAGCAGGTGCTGGCGCTACTGGCTTGACGTCCTGGGTGGCAACCATGACTGGAGCAACCGGCGGCAACGCATAACGGGCCATCAGCGCGCGCATGGTGTCCTGCGGCGTCATGAGGATTTCAACACGACGGTTGAGTGCACGGCCTTGCAGGCTGTCGTTGGCGGCACGTGGCATCACGGCACCCATCCCACGCTGGCTCAGACGATTACGCTCCAGGCCACTGAGACGGAAAATCGCGGCAACAGACTGCGCGCGTTCCTGGCTGATCTTCTGGTTGGCTTCGGTAGGCCCCGATGTGTCGGCATGACCGAGAATCAGCACGGCAGTTTTCTGATCGCCTTCGACCACCTTGGCCAGTCGCGTGATCGGGCCCAGCGTGTTGGGCAGCAGCATCGCAGGACGGTCAGGGTTGAACGAGCTGTCGACCGGTGCAGTGATTGCCAGCAGGTCTTCGCGACGCTCCAGCTGGAACGGGCTGTCCTTGATTGCAGCGCGCAGACGCGGCTCGTACTCGTCCAGCCAGGCCTGGGTCACTTTCGGATCAGGCATCGGCAGCGCTTTAGGCTCGTCCTTCTTGCCCTCGCTACCGAACGGCCACCACCACTTGCTATCGGTTTCCGACTTGGCTACCAGCGCAGGCGCAGCTGGCTTGTCGGCAGGCTTGTCGGCCACGGCATCAGGTTTGGCCTGCGCGTTATCTTTCGAGCCGAACGGCCAGTACCAAGGCGCGCTGTTTTCAGCGCCAGCGGCAGGTGCTGCTGGTGCCGCAGCGGCCTTGGCGACCGGAGCAGGTGCCGGGCTCGGTGCCGGAGCCTTTGCAGCAGCGCCTGCATCAGCAGACTCGCTGCCTGAACCGAACTGCCACCAATGGCCTCCGGTTGCAGCAGAGTCGGATTGAGGGGTTTGAGCACAGCCGGTCACAGCGATGCACAGGGCGAGAACGAGGCTTTTATTAGACGACATGGATAACCCGCAACGGTTTTGATCAGACAGAAGGACGTGACTACGCCGGTATAACATGCATAAAGATGCAGTTGGAAAAAGAAACCGTCGTACGGTTCCTGTTACAGCCATTTAACTGACAGTCGGTATGAAACAAGCACTTATGGCCGATACTTACTGCAAACAATCACGCAGGATCCCGACCATTTTCTGCGCACGCGGGTCCATCAGAATGTACGGCCCCAGGGTGTTGGTAACGAAGCCAAAAGCGACCTCGTAATCAGGATCGGCGAACCCGACCGAACCGCCTGCCCCGGGATGGCCAAACGCCTTGGGGCCAAGACCATAGGTCGCGTTGGCAACGGTCGGTTGGTCAAGCATGCAGCCTAGGCCCAGACGGGTCGAGGTCAGCAGAGTCCTGTCCTGACCGAGGCTGTGCTCACGGGTCAGCTCGTTGAGCATGTCTGCTTCAAGCAGGCTGCCATCCAGCAAACCGTTATAGAAACCGGCAAGACTGCGCGCATTGCCGTGGCCGTTGGCCGCTGGCTGCTGCATGCGGCGCCATTCGGGTTTATTGGTGCTGGTCATGATCGACGGCGGGTTGGTGAACGCCTTGGCAGTGATGGAGGCGGGCTCACGCATCGTCGCCTGCAACACGCGCTGGGCAGCGTCGTCACCGGCATTGCCTTTGCCGCGCGCGATATGGGCGACACGATGAAACTGGTCATCCGCCAGGCCCACATGAAAATCCAGCCCCAGCGGGCGAGAAATACGCGCGGCAATGGATTCCCCCGGGCCTCGACTATCGGCACGACGCAGCACCTCGCCTACCAGCCAGCCATAGGTGATTGCCGCGTAACCGTGACCCTGCCCCGGCGTCCACCAAGGTTCTTCGGCCGCCAGCGCCGCCGTCATGGTGTCCCACTGGTAAAGCGCTTCGGCAGGCAATTGCTCGCGCAGCGCAGGCAAACCGGCCTGATGGCAGAGCAGCTGACGCAAAGTGATCGATGCCTTGCCCGCCGCGGCGAATTCGGGCCAGAGCCTGGCGACGGGTTCGTCCAGCTTCAACTTGCCTTCTTCAACCAGCTGCAATACCGCCACGCTGGTAAAGGTCTTGGTGCAGGAGAACAGGTTGAGAATGGTGTCGGTGTGCCACGCCTCGGCACCGTCCTTGTCGGCCGTGCCCGCCCACAGATCGATGACGGTCTGGCCGCCGACCTGAATGCACAAGGCAGCGCCGCGCTCCTGAGGGTCGTCAAAGAGCGCCGCAAAGGCTTCACGTACTGCTTCGAATTGAAGTTCGTAATGACCCTGGATCTGCAACGGCTGACTCCTGACTGACGGTACTGGGCCTGATGACAGGCCGAATGGGCGCATATTGTTCCAGCGATCGGGCGCTTTGGGAACAGACCCGAGTCAACCGACAGCTGTTATTCAGGAAATCTCGCGGCGAAACGGCGGCAATGCGTTGAGAATCGCCTTGCCGTAACGCTGGGTGACGACACGTCGGTCCAGCAACGTGATAGTGCCGCGGTCCTCTTCGGTACGCAGCAAGCGGCCACAGGCCTGTACCAGACGCAAAGAGGCATCCGGCACGGCGATCTCCATGAACGGGTTGCCACCACGCGCTTCGATCCACTCGGCCAGAGCGGCCTCGACCGGGTCATCCGGCACCGCGAACGGAATCTTGGCGATGACCACGTGCTCGCAGTACGCACCGGGCAAGTCCACACCCTCGGCGAAGCTGGCCAGTCCGAACAGTACGCTGGACTCGCCGCTGTCGACGCGGGCCTTGTGCTTGTTGAGGGTTTCCTGTTTGGACAGGTTGCCCTGGATGAACACCTGCTTGCGCCAGTCACGGTCCAGGCCGTCGAAAACGTCCTGCATCTGCTTGCGCGACGAATACAGCACCAGCGTGCCTCGCGAACCTTCCACCAGCCCGGGCAGGTCACGAATGATCGCTGCGGTATGGGCCACCGAGTCACGCGGGTCGGCCTTGAGGTCCGGCACGCGCAGCACACCGGCATCGGCGTGATGGAACGGGCTTGGCACCACGGCGGTCACCGCCCCTTTGGGCAGGCCGGCACGCATGCGGTAACGATCAAACTTGCCCAGCGCGGTCAGGGTCGCTGAAGTCACCAGCGCCCCGTAGGCAATGTTCCACAGGTTGCGACGCAGCATTTCCGCCGCCAGGATCGGGCTGGCATTGACCTCGATATCGAACATTGCACCGCTGTCGGCCAGGGTCAGCCAGCGCGCCATGGGCGGGCTGTCTTCCGGGTCTTCGGCGGTAAAGGCGGTCCACAGTTCCCAGTTACCGTGGGCGCGGGCCAGCAGGCTGCCGAACAGCGGGTACCACTCTTCAGCCTGATGGCTGGCGATACCGATGTTGACTTCGCCATCCATGCCTTCCTTGAGCAGCTCGGTCAGGCGCGTGAACAGGTCGTCCAGGCGCGCAAAGCCCTTCTTGAGCTCGATGCCCATCTCGCGGATGTGCTCGGGGATCACGCCGCCGACAAAGCGGTGACGGGGCCGCTCGCGACCCTGCATGTCTTCGCCGGCGCGGAAATCTGCCAGTTGCTCGCAGGCACCGAACATGAACTGCTGATGCCCCTTGATCTCGCGGGCCAGTTCCGGCACCTGCTCGATCAGCTTGCCCAGATCGCCGGGCAGTGGGTGTTGGGCCAGCAGCTTGGCGAGGTTCTTGGCTGTCTGTTCAAGCCAGTCAGCGGTGGATTTCAGTCGGGTGTAATGAGCGAAGTGGCCGATGGCCTTGTCGGGCAGGTGATGGCCTTCGTCGAACACGTACAGCGTGTCACGCGGGTCTGGCAGCACGGCGCCGCCGCCCAGCGCGAGGTCAGCCAGCACCATGTCATGGTTGGTGACAATCACGTCAACCTTACCCATGCCTTCGCGCGCCTTATAGAAAGCGCACTGCTGAAAGTTCGGGCAATGCCGGTTGGTGCACTGGCTGTGATCGGTGGTCAGCCGCGCCCAGTCCTGATCGGCGAGTTCCTGAGGCCAGCTGTCGCGATCACCGTCCCACTTATTGCCCGCCAGCTTCTGCAGCATGCTGGTGAACAGCTTCTGACTGGCTTCATCGACCTCGATCTTGAAGCCTTCTTCCTCGAAAAGCTGCGCAGTCGCGTTGGTCGCGTCGCTCTCCTGCAGCAACGCGTCGAGTTTCGACAGGCACATGTAACGGCCGCGGCCCTTGGCAAGCGCGAAGGTAAAATTCAGACCGCTGTTGCGCATCAGGTCCGGCAGGTCCTTGTAGACGATCTGCTCCTGCAAGGCGACGGTCGCGGTGGCGATTACCAGCCGCTTGCCTGCCGCCTTGGCGGTGGGGATCGACGCGATGGCATACGCCACGGTCTTGCCGGTGCCCGTCCCGGCCTCGACGGCCACTACCGCAGGATCGCCCGAACGACGGCCCTCTTCATCGGTGTCAATGTCCCCCAGCACCTTGGCAACTTCAGCGATCATCAATCGCTGGCCATAGCGTGGCTTGAGGCTCTTGGCTTCGAGGAAACGCGAGTAAGCGCCCTGGATCTGGGTTTTGAGTTCGGTACTGATCATTGGCTTCGGTTCGGGGGCACGGCTAAAAAGGCTGGATAAATTTTCAGTAGTTCTGAGTGGGCGCTATCATAGCGCGCTAAATCCATCCGCGCAGAACGGAGTGTCCGATGACCGCTTTTTCTACTGTTTATACGCTGCATCTGCTGGTTGCCCTAGTGTGGGTTGGCGGGATGTTTTTCGCCTGGATGGTCTTGCGTCCAGCAGTCATTGCAGCACTTGAAGGCCCTTCTCGCTTGAAAGTGTGGGTCCAGGTGTTTCCACGCTTCTTCGTCTGGGTCTGGGCAGCCGTGGTGCTGCTGCCGATTACCGGCATCGGCATGATCCAGCTGAACTTCACCGGCTTTGGAACTGCGCCGCGCTATGTGCAGATCATGATGGGCCTGTACGTGGTGATGGTTGCGCTGTTCCTGCGTATCCATTCATTGCAGTTGCCGGAGTTGCGTCGCGCCGTGGACGCCGAACAATGGGCCGAAGGCGCAGCAGCACTCGGTCACATTCGCCGGCTGGTCGGAATCAACCTGATTATCGGCCTGGCAGTGGTGATATTGGCAGCCGCCCGTCCGGGCCTTTGAGGCAAAACGGAACATCGCGGGGCACTGGCGGTGACACCGCGCACAGCTTGCGGGCAGTTTCCTGCCCGATCGGTCATCTTCTGTGCCCGATATCCAAGCCATTCAACATCTTGAAACACTTTGGCATGGGCTGTGCAAACGTTTGCGATCAGCAGTACGCGCCCACGAAAAGGAGCTTCAATGCCACAGCCGCCATTCACTCGATCCGCAACGCCCTCAAGATTCCTCATGCCTCTGTTGTTCGCCGCCGCTGCGGCGCTGCCATGCACCAGCGTCCTGGCACAGCCCGCCGCCGAAGACTCGGCTCAAGGCGAAGCACTCAGCCCGCCCGCCTCGCCCAAGGAAGGCAAAGGCGCGTACTTTTCAGACTGGTTCAACCAGGACCTGACGCTGATCGGCAGCAAGGACATCAGCTTCGGCCCCAAGCCCAACGATGACATTTATCTGGAGTATGAGTACTTCGGCCGCAAGGGGCCGTTTGAGCTCTATGGCTATGTCGACGTACCGAAGATTCTCGGCATCGGCAATGATAATGACAAAGGCGTCTGGGACCATGGCTCGCCATTGTTCATGGAGCATGAGCCACGTATCTCCATCGACTACCTCGCCGGGCGCAGTCTGGCCGTCGGGCCGTTCAAGGAATGGTACGTCGCCTTTGACTGGATCTACGACCACGGCAGCAACTCGGCCAACCGTGCCAACACCCTGTACAGCGGCCTGGGCACTGACATCGACACCCACTCGCGGGTCAATCTGTCGGCCAACTTCTATGGCCGCTACCAGTGGGAGAACTACGGTGCCAGCAACGAATATTCTTGGGATGGCTATCGCGCCCAGCTCAAATACATCGTACCGATCAGCAAATTCGACAACGGCGCTTCGCTGACGTACATCGGCTTCACCAACTTCGATTTCGGTTCGGACCTCAAGAACGATCCGGCACGCACTGGCAACTCCACAGTAGCCACCAACGTGCTGCTTTACGCCTTCACGCACCTGCGCTTCACCCTGGTGGGTCGTTACTTCCACAACGGCGGCAACTGGCAGGACGGCAGCGAGCTGAACTTCGGCGAAGGCAACTTCCGTGCGCGCTCCGACGGCTGGGGATATTACGCAGGCGTGGGTTACCAGTTCTGAAACTGATTATGACGACAGGAGTTTTCATGAAACACATCACCCGCAACACACTTGGCGCCACACTGGCCCTGCTTAGCCCTGCCCTCTGGGCAGCCACCGCGCCGGTTACGCCAGTCACGCCCAAGGTCATGCTGGTCGCCATGTTTGCGCCCGAAGCGCAGAACTGGATCGACCGGCTGCATCTGACCAAGGAGATCCAGGTGCCCGGCCTTGCCGCCGAGTATCCTGCCATCCGCTGCAACGCTCAGGACGTCTGCCTGATGGTCACCGGCATGGGTCAGACCAATGCCGCAGCATCGACTCTGGCCCTGGCCCTGTCGCCGCAATTCGATCTGCGCAAGACCTACTTCATCGTTGCTGGCATTGCCGGCATCAACCCGCACCACGGCACGCTCGGCACCACTGCGTGGGCGCATTATCTGGTGGAGTTCGGCACGCAGTGGGAAATCGATTCGCGCGACGTGCCCAAGGACTGGCCGACCGGTTACCTGGGTATCAACACCAAAGGTCCGAACGAAAAGCCGCCGCTGGACTACAAGACTGAAGTCTTCGAGCTGAACCCCAAACTTCAGGCCAAGGCCTTCGCCCTGTCGCAAAAAGTGACGCTCAGCGAGAGCAAGGAATCTGCCGCCTGGCGTGTCAAATACCCTTACGCCCCGGCCAATCAGCCGCCGCAGGTGACGCAGTGCGATACGCTGGCGGGCAACACGTGGTTTTCCGGAACGCGTCTGAGTGAGCGGGCGGAAGTCTGGACCAAGCTGCTGACCGACGGCAAAGGCGTGTATTGCACCACCCAGCAGGAGGACAACTCGACGTACGAAGCCCTGTTACGCGCCAGCAAGGCAGGCAAGGTAGACGTCAATCGACTGGCCGTGGTGCGCGCAGGTTCCGATTTCGACCGTCCGTATCCGGGTTACAGCGAGGTGGACAACCTGCTCAAGTACGCCGATCAGGGCGCCTTCGTACCAGCACTGGAAAACCTGTACCGTACTGGTAACCCGCTGGTGCAGGCCATTGTCGGTGACTGGAAGAACTGGGAAAAAGGCGTGCCGCAGTAAGCGCGCTGCCATAATGACTGCCCGGATCATGGCCTTGCGCCTGATCCCGGGCAGTCTCTAGAAGGACGACAGCTGGTGAAGGTTACAGGCGCTGCAGAATCAAACTGCCTGCTGGCCCTGCAACGCCTGGCAGGCCAGGTTCGCCCGGTCTGCCAGGCTTGCCGCCATCCGCGCGGTAGACGATGCAGCCCTTCGAAGCGCCGCCCTTGCCTGCCTTGCCGCCTTCACCGCCCTTGCCTGCCGCGCCACCCGCAACATTCACCTTGATACGCTCGGCCGGAAAGCTTTGTGGCAGCTCGAGACGAACCTGCGCACCTGCTGCGCCGTCGTGGCCGTTGCCGCCACTATCGCCGTTGTAACCACGCCCAGCCTGGCCCCAGGTACAGCCCGGCTCTTCGCCCGTGCCGCCATCGAGCCCGGCGTAGCCTGGGCTGCCCGCGCCGCCGCGTGCATCGATCGACAGTTGTTCGGCATTCAGGCTCTGTAGACGCAGGGTCAGGTTGCGCCCCGGCAGTGCCGGCTTCTCGAAGGTACCCGGAGCGCCTCGCGCAGTGATCTGGCTGCCGGTGCCGAATTCACCATGCACCACGACGAGGTTGAACGCCTGTACACCGGGGACGATGGCAATCCGCGCTTCGTGCCCTAGCACCAGTTCGCCGATCTTCACGTCATCGATACCGGCCGGTATCAGCAGGGTGCCGTAGTCGGCCACTTCAAGGCGCTCGACCTGCAGAACGCTGCTGTTGCCAGGCAGACGCATGAGCGAGTGTGGCGCAACGATAATCGCCTGAGCCATGGCCAGAGGGCTGAACAGTGCTGCCAACAGAACGAGCTTACGCATGAGAGTGCCCTGTAGTCGAACGGCCGATGGATTGAACGTGAAAGATGCCGAACAGAATGATTTTGCCCCGGTCGCGCCAGGGATGCCTGCGACCGCGCAGGCTGCCGTTGAACAGGATCAGTTCGAGCAAGTGAGTCAAAAACAGTACGGCACCCGCCATGTCGATCATCACGCCAAACGGGCTGGGCGCTTCAATGACCGCATTGGCCAGGACTACCAGCCAGAAGCCCAGCATCAAGATTTTTCCCAGCCCCCAAAACACCTTCATCGCCTGCCCCCTTGTCATGATCCGTTACGAAAGCGCAGTCTGCGCGCGCTTTTCGTCGCCGCACAGTAGACGTGCTGTACGCCGAATATGCCAGCAGTGTATTGAAAAAGATCAAGCATAGATCGTTGTCGTCAGTCTGTGGGCGTTCGCCTGATACTGACGGCTGTTCAGAGCGGGTCCGGCAGGCTAGTCTTGTCAGTCAACCAGAGGACTTTCGATGACCGTCGGCTACTCCACCCGCACGCCGCAGCAAGCGCTGGCTGCCCTGCTCGACCGTTACGCACCCCAGCGTCTGCTGTTGATCGGCGCTCAGGCGTTCCCTGCGTTGCAAGCCTTTCAGGAAGCACACCCGCAGACCGAGGTGGCGCTGGCCGAACCCGGCCCCCTGCCCGCAAATCTGGCGGCGCAACGTTTCGACCTGGCGCTGGTGGTCGATTGCCTGGAGCACATCCCCAAGCGCACCGGTCTGGAGCTGCTGGGCGGTATCCGCAACCTTAACGCCAGCCGCATTGCGGTGCTGGCCGACTTGCAGGCCTGCGGCTGGCAGGAGACCGACTTTTTCTCGCTGGCCCTGCAATCCAGCGAACGCTTCACCCGCGACGAGCAGGTCCTCAACCTGTTCACCTACGACCTGCGCGAATACAAACAGGTGCCCGACTGGCTGAACGCGAAGTATTGGGCCAACCCGGAGAATTTTGGAAAGTATTGGTGGTGACCTATGAGTAGTGCTATTTGCCCGTGCGGCAGCGGCGATCTGTTGCTGGCCTGCTGCGGTCGCTATCACGCAGGTCAGCCTGCGCCTTGCGCGGAAAAGCTGATGCGCTCGCGGTACAGCGCCTACGTGCTGGGGCTGACTGATTATCTGGTCCAGACGACGCTGCCTGTTCAGCAAAGCGGGTTGAACCGTGAGGCCATTGCCCAGTGGAGCGCGCAGAGCACCTGGCTGGGGCTGGAGGTAGAAAGTTCGGAGGTATTTGGCGGCAAGCCCGAGCATGCTTTTGTGACCTTCACTGCCCGCTGGCACGACGGTAACGGTGAACACAGTCACAAGGAACGCTCGTCGTTCGTGCAGAATCAGGGCCGCTGGTACTTTATCGATTCCACCGTCCCGCTCAAGGCCGGCCGCAATGACGCCTGTCCGTGCGGCAGCGAACAGAAATTCAAGAAATGCTGCTCGCCTTACGTGGTTTGAGATAGTCGAGATGATCGTTCCGCACGCTCCAGCGTGGGAGTGTCGTGCGTGAGCCCTGCGCCGCACCATCAAGAGCGTTCAGAACGTCGCACGATGGTGAATATCGTTCCCACGCTCCGCGTGGTAATGCCTTTCGTGACGCTCTGCGTCACACAGTTCTGCGATTCAGTGAGATTCAGGCTCGACTTGAGTCACCTTTTCGCCCCTCGGCGACCTACTTTGATGGGGCCAAAGTAGGCAAATCCCCTCGCTCCTGTTTCCGGCCCGACTTCGTCGGGTTCCTTCGCCCTGACACTGATCCGGGGGTCGCCGCACCGGGCCATCCTTGGCCCGGTGCGGCTTGCTCGGCGTCCTGCCTCGCATCCCCCGGATCAGCGCCAGGACTCAGCCGTCACTAACGTCGCACTCTGCGTCGTCAGTACCATCGTGATCGAAAAGCACTTCCTGTGGCAGTGGCCAGCCCACGCTCTACATCACACAGCGGTCTGCCGTATCAGGTGGATCGGGTTGACTCAGAACTCCAGCTGCGCCGAGAACGCTACAGTGCGCGGGTCGCCCAGGTAGCTGCTGTTGAGCCAGTATTCCTTGTTGGTCAGGTTGCTGACATTGACCCGCAGGGTCAGGTCGTTTTCCGAGACGCGCATGCGGTAGCGGGCACCGGCGTCGAAGGTGGTAAAGGACGGCAGGTCGTTTTCGTTGCTTTGGTCGGTGTATTGCTTGCCGGTATAAAACGCTCCACCGGTTACTGCCAGCCCAGGCACAGGGTTGATGTCGTACTCGGCATAGACCTTGGCCAGTTGCTTGGCGACGTTGGTCGGTGCGTTGCCTTCATCCGCGGCGATGCCGGTTTTCTTGATCTTCGGGTCCAGCAAGGTAAAGCCGCCGACCAGTGTCAGCTCCGGAACGACTTTGCCGGTCACGCTGAACTCCAGGCCATTGTTTTCCTGACGTCCGTCCACCACGTAAATATTCGAGGCTGTGGTGTAGCCGTTGGGCTTCTCGATGTTGAACAGCGCCAGGGTAAACAGGGTTTCACCCAACGTCGCCTTGGCACCGATCTCGTATTGCTCGCTGACTTCCGGTGCGAATGCCTGGCCGGCATTGGCTGCGCCGCTCGGGGCGACACCTCCGGATTGCAGACCTTCTATATAGGTGGCGTAAGTGGTCAGCCACGGCAGTGGCTTGTAGACCAGCGAGATATTCGGCGAGGTCTTGCTTTCGTTGTATTTGGTCTCGGTCTCTGCGGAGCCGAAAGCCTTGGCGTAAACGAACTCGTTGGCGTAAGTCTTGATCTGCGTGTTGGTCACGCCAAGAATCGCCGACCATTGCTCGTTGAAGGTGATGATGTCGCCAATCAGGAAGTTGTTGCTCTCCGAGCTATTGGCTAGACGCTGGTTGCCGTGGCCAATCGAGTACGACGGTTTGCCGACCTGAGGTGTCTGGTCGAGCGGTATCGTGCCGACTGGCGAGGTGTATTGCGGACCAGGCTGACCAGGCGTGTATGGGATGTGGTCTTCGTACTGCTTCTGGCGAGATGTATTGCCCTGGTACCCCATCGTGACTTTGTGGCCGAGAAAGCCGGTATCGAATGCTGCATCCAGAAACAGCGAGCCGGTCTTTTCTTCGGTTTCGATCGGTGCGAAGGCGTATAACGGCTGCGAATACAGACCCGCGCTGTAAACCGTCGGCCCGGTGTAGGTGTTTTCCGAAGTGTACTGCTGGGCTGCAAAGGCCGCGCGCAAGGTGAATGTATCGTTCAAGCGCCATTTGGCGCGTACGCCCGCCTTGTCGGATTCATAATCGGAAAACGACCACTTCTGGCTGTAGAGTTTGTCGTTGTCCAGCGAGGCTGCGCTTGGGCGTAACGACTGATCACCAAAGTACCAATAGCTGGTCAGGCCGCGAATTTCGGTCTTTTTGTGTGAAGCGTCGAACTGCACCAGCAGGTCGTCGGAGACGTTCCAGTCCAGCGCCAGGGAAATCATTTCGCGACGACGCTTGTTCATGTCGACAGCGGTTTCGCCATCCTGAGTCAACACGTTCAGGCGATAGGCAAACTTGCCCTCACTGTCGATCGGCCCGCCGAAATCGCCATGCAGGTAGTAGTTCTCGCCACCGGCATTGCCCAGCGTGACGCTGTTATAGCGTTCGTAAGTGGGGCGCTTGATGACGTAGTTGACCAGCCCGCCTGGCGAGGCCGGGCCATACAGGAAACCGGTCAGGCCGGTGATGACTTCCAGCTGTTCCATCTCTTCAATGTAGTTGCTGCCATCAGCACCATTGGTAAAGCGCAAGCCGTCATTGGCGATGTTCAGGCTGCCCGCGCTGCTGAAACCACGAATGTTGACGGCGCTGGCATAACCGGCGCTGGTCGGCGAGTACATCTGGGTGAATGGGTTGTGCTTGATGACATCGTCCAGCGAGGTGGCCTGAATGTTTTTCAGTAGAGCCTGAGGCGTCACGCTGATGGAATAAGGCGCGTCCTGCAGTTTCATGCCGCCCAGTGCACCGACGCTGCTGATGTTCTCACTGCGATAACCGGCTGCTTCCGAACCTTCGGCGGGCGCGCTGTTGGCATTGATGTTCACATCCGACAGGTTCAAGGCGTTTTGTTCCATGACCATCAGCGTGTAGGTCCCGGCGCTGCTCTGCACCAGTTGCAGGCCGCTGCCACGCAACGCCTCACGCAAGGCTGTCGCAGCGTCGAAATTCCCCTTTACCGCCGCGCTTGTTTTGCCAGCAACCAGCGCAGGATCGAGGCTCAATGCCAGACCACCCTGGCTGGAAATCTGGTTCAGCATGGTCGCCAGAGGGCCTGCAGGCAGGTCATAGGCAACCACGCTGGCCTGCTGCGCGGCCATCAGCAGCGGGCTGACCAGAGGCGTGCACAGTGCAATCGCCACGGCCAACAGACTGGGACGCAGAAGGGTGTCTAACGAACGGGACATCGGGCAACTCCTGATGGAATATTTCTCAATGCCTGTTAGCCGAGCGAAAGTTCGAAAGTAACAGAGCTGATTGAAAATAATTCCGTTTCAGGATTCAGTTGGCCTGCGGCATTACTCCGGAATGACCTTCAGGTGAGAAGTATCGGGAGCAGCTTGTGACTCGGGCCTTTCGACATGGCCCATGTCGCTGCCCACCGGTGCCAGGCTAAATCGGGAAAGATCCAGCAGCGGCGCAGCGGGCTGAGGTTTGGCAGGCAACAGGTCGACCCCCGCTTCGGCCACCGAATAATCCGGCGCATCGACACTTTCGAAAGCAGCCATATACGCGTCACGCGGTTTGATCTGCAGACGGCCCGTACCCGACTGCGGGGTGGCCTGGGATTTACGCAACCAGGTAGGAGCGTCGGGCGGCGGTGCCAGTTCGACCTCTTCCATGGGCAGCGGGGTATTCATTTCCAGCACATGGACCCGTGCGCCTGCACGCTCCAGCGTTGCGCGGTATTTTTCAGCGGTTGCCGCGTCGAGGTTGTTTTTCAGGACCAGTCGGCGCCCGGAGAACAGAAGCTCCAGACGCTCGGCATCGGCATTGAATAGCTTGCCAAGGTTGGCCCTGACCTTCTCGGGCTGGGCTCCGGCGACCAGTTCGGCACTGAAGACAATTTCGTAGACACTCATGGAGACACCGGTAAGCACGTCAATAAAAAGTATGGCGTAGCGTCAGACAGCGCAACAAGCGCGTTACCCTTGACCGTCGAGTTGGTAGACTCAGGCGTCAAACGGAGCACATCCATGTTTTTTCAGGCGCACATTACAAGAATCATAAGCCTCGCGCTGATCATGTTCGGTCTCAGCGGATGCTCGTTACTGAGCTTTGACAGCGTCCAGGATCCAGAAGTGCATTTGCTCAAAGTCCAGGTGGTCAAGGCAAGGCTGACACAACAGGATTTCAAGCTGTATTTCGAGGTCGATAATCCCAACGACTCGGACCTGTTCGTGCGCGGCCTGAACTACAAGATCTCGCTCAATGACGTTGTGCTCGCAGACGACCAATTCAGTGATTGGTTTTTCGTCGATGCGCATAGCCGGAAAACCTTTGTGGTGCCTGTTCGTACCAACCTTTGGCGGTACGCGAAATACATCGCTCAACTGCTGAAAAAACCTGATGAGCTGATCCATTACCGGCTTGAAGGCAAGCTCAAGACCGGCATGCTGTTCAGGCACAACGTACGGATCGGCAAAACCGGCGATGTTGCACCAGAGGAGCTGATTCAACGAAAATAAGCAGGCGGCCTAACCGCCCAGCTTGCCCTTGATCAGCTCCAGCAGAAACTTCCAGATATCCGCCGCCCACAATGCCCGATTGATTGCGCTGATCAGCGCTCCACCAAACGAGCCCAGCAGAAAGCCCACGCCTGTGGTGTTGCGAGGGTCGGCCACGCCCAGATAATCACTGGCAATGCCGGTGAGAAACACCGCACAGGCCACGCCAGTGATCAAGAAAACCAGCCAGGCACGCCAGTCGAGCAAGCCTGCCTTATGCCACCAGCCTGAGATGATTGCACCCACCAGACCGGCGACCAGCCATTCGCCCCTGTCTGCCAAACCATTCAAGATATCCATCGGACCTGACTCCGCTCAAGAGATACAGCCGTTCACGAACACAGAAATTCAGACGCTGAGAGCCTGCCATTCGAATGGCAGGGAACGGGTTGATGAGGGTCATCCTGGTTGACGTTCGGGCCCGCCCTGCCCTTGATCGCTTCCTTGCGCGTATTGCGGGTCGATGCGGCGGCGGTATGTAAAGCTGGAACCAAAAAATTAAGCATGCTTAAAAATAAAGTGAAACGCTTGCCATCAAACGTGGGGCAGCACCTTATAAACGCTCAGTTATCGATATAGCGCTGCCAGCCGATCCTTACCGAACCGTCTGGCTGAGGATCGACCTCGATACCTTCGGTTTCTTCGATTTCCCGAAGCACCACGTTCCAGCTGTCCTCAGGTTCATCGTCGCGTCGGGCTACGATGACCCACTGGGTCTTTTGAACATTCGGCGCAGATACCAGCCGTTGAATACGCTTGCCGATCTGTTCATAAGACGACGCGCCTGTCGGCCCATTACGAGTGCCAGTCATGACTGCCTCCCGGAGATAACTGTATATAAATACAGTATTCCAGCTGCAAGACCTGCGCAAGCACTTCGTAGGACGCGCTCCGCTTCACGTCGCGACGGATAACGTCCGCAAGCCTTGTACAACAAGGCTCATAGCCTGGCGGTCATTCTCACCGCTACGCCAATGATGCGACAGTCGGCACCGCACTCGATCATTTTGTACGCAGGATTCAAGGGCTTCAGGTAGCGTGTGCCGCCGTCCTCGACCAGCTTCTTGAAGGTTGCCTCGTTGCTGGCGGGCAGCTTGGCGATAACGAGCCTGCCGGGCTGCACATCGGCTTCTGTATCAACCAGAATCATCATCCCCTCTGGCACGCTGATGCCGGTGGGTGCAGTCATCGAGTCGCCCTTGACCTCCAGCCAGAACGCCGGCCCCTTGGAGTCGTAATCGGAGATTTCATAGCGATCGGAAAAACCGTCGGGGTAAGGCTCGACGGCCTCCTCCCAGGAACCTGCCGACACCCAGCTGATTACCGGATAACGAAAGGACATGTTCGGCTGATCGATCAGGGCAACGTTGGCATCAAAGGGGGCGTCCTTTTCAGGCCCTTCTCCAATCGCCAGCCATTCGGCACGAAAGCCCGTGGCCCGCGCCAGTGCATAGAGGTTTTCTGGCCGCAGGCTTTTGCTTTCGCCGCTAATCCATTGAGTGACGGCAGAATTGGCAACGCCGCACTGTGCGGCAATTTCTCCTTTCTTCATGCCGCTGGCGGCAATTGCCCTGGCAATACGCTCTTGTCGGGTCATAAGGTTGGCTCTGCGCATGAGAATACAAAGACGCTGAAAAACGCCCGAAAAAAATAAGCATACTTAAATTTGCAATCATATGTGAATCGAAATATGCCGATACTGCTTCGTCCCGATTTGCTGGATAATGCGCGCCAGATTTATTTGCGGAGTAAAACCGATGAACCAGCAAGCCCATGTTCATGGCCCCGATTGCAACCACGACCATGATCACGATCATCACGACCACCAGCATGGCCATGTGCACGGTCCGAACTGCGGGCATGCCCACCAGGAGCCGGTGCGCAACACCCTGAAAGATGTAGGTCGCAACGACCCTTGCCCGTGCGGCAGCGACAAGAAATTCAAGAAGTGCCACGGCGCGTAAAGCGTTGAGCGCTCTTCTGACGGCCTGCATAAGCAGGCCGTTTTCATTTGCGCGCGTCTTCACACGCAATGGAGCGAGAGGCGTGTGGCCAGCTTCTGCAAAATCCTGAAATAAACTCGCCCTCACCGCTTGCGCGCTGACGGCCTGCTCTCTAACGTAGCGACTTTTGTACGTTACCCCTCCAGGAGCTTGCCCATGGCCTCGCCAGCCCTTCGTCATTTTCTACCCCGATTCGGCGCTGCCGCCGCTGCGGCGAGTTTCCTGAGCCTTGCCGGCTGCCAGTTGGGCGGCGGTGATCCCGAAACCGTACTGCCTGCTTCCGGGACGTTCCCGCTCAAAGGGCTGGCGCAAAACGTTTCCGTGCGCCGCAACAACATGGGCATGCCGCTGATTGAAAGCAGCACGTATCACGATGCGCTGTTCACCCTCGGATACATCCATGCCGGTGACCGCATCGGTCAGATGCTCGGCATGCGCCTGCTGGCCCAGGGCCGTTTGTCGGAAATGGCCGGGGCGGACGCGCTGGAAGTCGACCGTTTGATGCGCTCGGTCAACCTCAAGCAAAACGCCAGCGACCTGTATAACGCCGCCTCGCCTCGCTTGAAGCGCTTCTTCGACGTCTATGCGCGCGGCGTTAACGCTTACCTGTTCCGCTACCGCGACAAGCTGCCGGCCGATGTCGCCAATTCGGGCTACAAGCCGGAGTATTGGAAACCGGAAGACTCGGCGCTGATCTTCAGCCTGCTCAATTTCAGCCTGTCGGTGAACCTGCAGGAAGAGCTTTCGGCGCTGGTGCTGGCGCAGAAAGTCGGGGCAGACAAACTTGCCTGGCTGCTGCCGACCTACCCTGACGAAGAACTGCCATTTGCCGAAGCCGACAAGCTCAAGGGCCTGAACCTGAATAATCAGGTCAACGGCCTGAGCGACCTGAACAAGATCGCCTTGCAGCTCTCGGACCTGAACATGCTTGGCGTTGCAGCCTCCAGCAATTGGGCCATCGCGCCGCAACGCAGCCGAAGCGGCAAGAGCCTGCTGGCCAGCGACATGCAACTGCCTGCCGGGCTCAACTCTGCCTGGAGCTTCGTGCAGATCCGAGCGCCGAAATATCAGGTGTCCGGTGTTTCCATCGCAGGCTTGCCGTTGGTCCTGAGCGGTTTCAACGGCAAGCTGGCGTGGAGCATGAGCAACGTCAAGGGCGACAACCAGGACCTGTTTCTAGAGAAGATCAAGCGCGAAGGCAACCGCGTGTCTTATATGGCTGACGGCAAATGGCTGCCCGCCACTGCCCATCAGGAGACCTTTCTCGTCAAGGGTGGTAGCCCGCTTCGCGAAACCGTATACGAAACCCGCCACGGCGCGCTGCTCAACGCATCTGCAACGCCACCGGACAATGGCTTGAGCCTGGCGCTGCAAGTACCGAACTTCAAGGACGACAAGAGCCTGGACGCATTCTTTGATCTGTCCCGCGCACCTAACGTCGAGAAGGCCTTCGACACCAGCCGCGAGATTCGTGCGATTACCCTGAACATGATTTTCGCCGATGCCTCGAACATTGGCTGGCAGGTCACCGGCCGCTTCCCGAACCGCCGTGAAGGCCAGGGCCTGCTGCCTTCGCCGGGCTGGGATGGCAAATACGACTGGGACGGTTTCGCCGACTCGATGCTCCATCCTTACGACCAGGACCCGCGTCAGGGCTGGCTCGCGGCGGCTAACCAGCGCACGATTCCGAAAGGCTATGGCATGCAGCTTTCCAACTCGTGGGGCTACCCGGAGCGTGCCGAGCGTATCGCCGAGCTGGCCAACAGCGGCAAGCAGGACCTGCACAGCACCATCGCCATGCAGTACGACCAGACCACGACATTCGCGGCCAAACTCAAGACCATGTTTCAGGCACCGGGCATGAGCAAGCCGCTCAAACAGGCCATCGACGCCCTGCCGGAAGCGGATCGTAACAAGGCCCGTGAAGCGTTCACGCACCTGATGGCATTCGATGGCAAGCTCAGCGCAACGTCGGCTGACGCTGCGCTGTACGAGCTGTTTCTGCAGGAAAGCGCCAAACAGATTTTCCTTGATGAGCTAGGCCCGGAAACCAGTCCTGCCTGGCAGGCGCTGGTGGCCAACGCCAGCTCGTCGTATTCGCCGCAAGCCGACCATTTGCTGGGCCGTGATGACAGCCCGTACTGGGATGACATCAAAACCCCGCAGAAAGAAGACAAGCCAGCCATCCTGGCGCGCAGTCTGGTGGCTGCAGTCAACAGTGGCGACAGCCTGTTGGGCAGCGATCACAAGGCTTGGCAATGGGGCAAACTGCACCGCGACAACTGGACCTCGACCAGCCCGCTCGCCAAACAGTTGGGTGGCGGCGAGTTCAATCGCGGTGCCTCACCGGCAGGTGGTGACCACAGCACGCTGAACGTGTCCGGTTTCGAGTGGGGTAAAGGTTTCGATACACACGTGGCCCCCGGCCTGCGCATGATCGTCGACTTCAGCCTTGTCGAGCCTATGACCGGCCTGATCAGCACCGGCCAGTCCGGCAATCCGGCCAGCCCGTATTACGCCAATAGCATCGAGCCGTGGCAGAAGGGGCAATACATGTCGATCCCGCTGCAACAGCAGAACTATGAGAAGGGCTACGGCAAGCAACGCCTGACGCTGACGCCGGGCAAGTAAGCGCCGAAAGCCGGACGCGGAGCGTCCAGAACGGCGTACCCACGCGGAGCATGGGCACGATAGTGTTCTCCCGAACGCCTATCCTTCCGAATGCTCCAGCGGGAATAGCCACGAGGAGCAGGCTCCCGAACGCCTATCGTTCCCACGCTCCGCGTGGTAATGCATTTCGTGACGCTCTGCGTCACACCGTTCTGCGATTCAGTGAGATTCAGGCTCGACTTGAATCACCTTTTCGCCCCTCGGCGACCTACTTTGATGGGGCCAAAGTAGGCAAATCCACTCGCTCCTGTTTCCGGCCCGACTTCGTCGGGTTCCTTCGCCCTGACACTGATCCGGGGATCGCCGCAACGGGCCATCCATGGCCCGGTGCGGCTAGCCTGGCGTCCTGCCAGGCTACCCCCGGATCAGCGCCAGGACTCAGCCGTCACTAACGTCGCACTCTGCGTCGTCAGTGCCATCGTGATAAAAAAGCGCTTTTATGCACGATAGTGTTCTTTTGGACATTTATCGCACCTCACGCTAAGCAGCCCTCACGCAAACTCCCCGAACTTCCCGCCCTGCCCCGGCTCATAGCTAACAAGCCCATCCATACGGTTGCCTCATGGATCTTGTCGTTGCTCGTCCCGAAGGTTTGTACTGCCCACCCGGTGATTTCTATATCGACCCGTGGCGCCCGGTCGAACGGGCCGTCATCACCCATGCGCATGGCGACCACGCCCGTACCGGCAATCAGCATTATCTGTCGGCGGCAAGCGGCGAGGGCATTCTGCGTTCGCGCCTTGGCCAGGACATCAACCTGCAGACCCTGGAATACGGCGAAACCATCACCCACCATGGGGTAAAACTCAGCCTGCACCCGGCCGGGCATGTGTTGGGGTCGGCGCAGGTGCGGCTGGAGTACCAAGGCGAAGTCTGGGTGGCTTCCGGGGATTACAAAGTCGAACCCGACGGCACCTGCGCGGCGTTCGAACCGGTGCGCTGTCACACCTTTATCACCGAATCGACCTTCGGCCTGCCGATCTATCGCTGGGCACCGCAGTCGCAGATTTTCGAAGGCATCAACCAGTGGTGGCGTGGCAATGCGGCCCAAGGCAAGGCCAGCGTGCTGTTCGCCTACTCGTTCGGTAAGGCGCAACGCATTCTGCATGGCATTGATTCGCAGATCGGGCCGATTCTGGTGCATGGCGCTGTCGAGCCGTTGAACCGGGTCTATCGCGAAGGCGGCATTCGTATTCCGGAAACCCAATACGCTGGCGATTTCAAAAAGACTGATCCGGCCCTGCGTCAGGCATTGATTCTCGCCCCGCCCTCGGCCGGTGGCAGCAGTTGGATGAAGCGCTTCGGCGAATACAGCGATGCGTTTGCCAGCGGCTGGATGATGCTGCGCGGCACGCGACGTCGGCGTGGCGTGGATCGCGGCTTTGTGCTATCCGATCACGCTGACTGGCCAGGCTTGCTGTGGGCCATCGAACAGACTGGTGCCGAGCGGGTCATGGTCACCCACGGTTCGGTCGGCATATTAGTGCGCTATCTGCGCGAACTGGGGCTGGATGCGCAAGGCTTCAGCACCGAATACGGCGATGAAGAAGACAGCAATCCAACGACGGCAGAGCCTGAGGCGGTAACTGCGGGGGAGGCTCAGTCATGAAAGCCTTCGCGGAACTCTACGCAAAACTGGACGCAACCACATCGAGCAACGCCAAACTCGCCGCGATGCGTGATTATTTCGAGAAAGCGGCTGCAGAGGATGCTGCCTGGGCTGTGTACTTCCTGTCCGGTGGACGCCCCAGGCAACTGGTGCCGACCCGCGTGTTGCGCGAGCAGGCAATGACTCTGGCGAATCTGCCGGAGTGGCTGTTCGAAGAAAGCTATCAGGCGGTCGGCGATCTGGCGGAGACCTTGTCGCTGTTGCTGCCCCAGGCCGATCACAGCAATGACGAGGGCCTGGCCACCTGGATGGAAGACAAGCTGCTGCCGTTGCGCGGCCTGCCGCCCGAAGAGCTGGCAGAACGCCTGCCGATGTTCTGGTTGCAACTGGACCGCAGCAGCCTGATGGTCTGTATAAAACTGATTACCGGCAGTTTCCGGGTTGGCGTATCGAAACTGCTGGTAACGCGCGCACTGGCTGCGCTGGCGGACATCGACAGCAAGCGCGTCGCCCAAAGGCTGGTGGGCTATACCGACCTGTCGCATCGGCCCAGCGCACAGCGCTACCTGAAACTGATCGCGCCCGAATCCGAAGATGAGCACGCACAACGTGGCGGTCAGCCCTATCCGTTTTTTCTTGCCCATTCTCTGCAACAGCCCGCCGACCAGTTCGAGGAGTTGCTCGGGGCGGCCGAGAACTGGCAGGTGGAGTGGAAGTGGGACGGTATTCGCGCACAACTGGTCAAACGTGACGGACGCTTATGGATCTGGTCGCGTGGCGAAGAGCTGGTCACCGACCGTTTTCCCGAGCTGCACAGCCTGGCGCAGTGCCTGCCTGACGGCACGGTGATAGACGGCGAAATCGTCGTCTGGAAAGCTCCCGACCCAAGCCCCGATGGCAGCGCTGAATTTGCGTTGAACGGTGATGCCACCACAGCATCACCTTCGGTTCAGCCCTTCGCCCTGTTGCAACAGAGGATTGGCCGCAAGACACTCGGCAAGAAGATCCTCGCCGACGTTCCCGTGGTAGTGCTGGCCTATGACCTGCTTGAATGGCAAGGCGATGACTGGCGCAGCCGGCCGCAACATGAACGTCGCACGCAACTGGAAACCTTGATCGAAAGCGTCCAGAGCGAGGTGCTGATGCCCTCCCCGGTACTCACTGGCAAGGATTGGCTTGATCTGGCGACGCAACGTGAAGCCTCTCGCAGTCTGGGCGTCGAGGGCATGATGCTCAAGGCCCGCGACTCGCTGTACGGCGTCGGTCGCACCAAGGACATGGGCGTGTGGTGGAAATGGAAAATCGACCCGTTCAGCGTCGATGCCGTGCTGATCTACGCGCAACGCGGCCACGGCCGACGTGCCAGTCTGTACAGCGACTACACCTTTGCGGTGTGGGACGGCCCGCCCGACGCCAGTGAGCGCACGCTGGTGCCATTCGCCAAAGCCTACTCAGGGCTGACCGACGAGGAAATGCGTAAGGTCGACGCCATCGTTCGTAAAACCACCGTGGAAAAATTTGGGCCGGTGAGCAGCGTCACGCCGACGCTGGTATTCGAACTGGGCTTTGAAGGCATTGCCTTGTCAAAGCGCCACAAGAGCGGCATTGCGGTGCGCTTCCCGCGCATGTTGCGCTGGCGGCAGGACAAGCCGGTGGCCGAAGCCGACAGCCTGGCGTCATTACAGGACCTGCTGAACTGACGCACCGAAAAAGTGCGCGTAAATTGACGCGCACCTTTTTGAAACACTGCCTGCCACCAGGGTTTGCCTGCCCGCAACAACCGTTCTCTTTCGTTACCATTCTGCCGCTCGCCGCGAGCCTAATGGGGGTGTGGTTTAAGTCACAGAGAACAACATCCCGCCCATAAACATGCCAAGGCGGCAGATTGCCAGCCATTTATACGAAATAGCGACAACGCCTTACATTTCAAACGCACGTTCATCGCTCTGGTTCGGAAATTGCTACCTTCTGCCAGTCTGGCACTTGCCGGTAGCAAGCTTCGCGTGTTCCCAACGCCCCATTTAAGGTTTTAAGGACTGAACAATGAAAAAAGCATGGCTGACTCTTTCTGCACTGGCTCTGTGCCTCGCCGCCGGTAATACGATGGCCAAGGAATACAAGGAACTGCGCTTCGGCGTTGATCCGTCCTATGCGCCGTTTGAATCCAAAGCCGCCGACGGCAGCCTGGTCGGCTTCGATATCGATCTGGGCAACGCGATCTGCAAAGAGCTGAAGGTCACCTGCAAATGGGTTGAAAGCGATTTCGACGGCATGATTCCCGGCCTCAAGGCACGCAAGTTCGACGGCGTGATCTCCTCGATGACCGTGACCCCTGCTCGCGAAAAAGTCATCGACTTCTCCAACGAACTGTTCTCCGGCCCTACTTCGCTGGTGTTCAAGAAAGGTGCAGGCTTTACCGCCGACCCGGCCAGCCTGAAAGGCAAGACCGTTGGCTATGAGCAAGGCACTATCCAGGAAGCCTACGCCAAGGCCGTACTGGACAAGGCCGGTGTATCCACCAAGGCCTACGCCAACCAGGATCAGGTTTACGCCGACCTGACTTCCGGTCGTCTGGACGCTTCGATCCAGGACATGCTGCAAGCCGAACTGGGTTTCCTGAAATCGCCAGCCGGTGCTGATTACGAAGTCAGCAAGCCTATCGACAGCGAATTGCTGCCAGCCAAAACCGCCATCGGCATCGCCAAGGGCAACAAAGAGCTGAAAGCGCTGCTGGATAAAGGCATCAAAGCGATGCACGACGACGGCACCTACGCCGAAATCCAGAAAAAGCATTTTGGCGACCTGAACCTGTACAGCGGCAAATAACACCCCGACGCCCATCGATTTCGGCGATGATTCGCCGCCCAATCGATGGGCGTCTCTGTTTTTGAAAGCAAGGCCTATCCATGCTCGATGCACTCATGCAAAACCTGGGACTCTCGGCGTTCAGCCTGAAGGGCTTTGGCCCGCTGTTGCTGGAAGGCACCTGGATGACCATCAAACTGGCTGTGCTGTCCCTCGCACTGAGCATCCTGCTCGGGCTGATCGGGGCAAGTGCCAAACTGTCGAGCTCGGCGCTGCTGCGCGTGCCGGCACAAATTTATACAACACTGATCCGCGGTATCCCGGATCTGGTGTTGATGCTGTTGATTTTCTACAGCCTGCAAACATGGCTGACCATGCTCACCGACGCGATGGAATGGGAATACATCGAGATCAACCCGTTTGGCGCGGGTGTCATCACTTTGGGCTTCATTTATGGGGCATATTTCACCGAGACGTTTCGCGGCGCGATTCTGTCCGTGCCTCGCGGTCAGGTGGAAGCAGCGACGGCCTATGGACTGAAACGCGGCCAGCGATTTCGCTACGTTGTGTTCCCGCAAATGATGCGTTACGCACTGCCGGGGATCGGCAATAACTGGCAGGTACTGCTCAAGGCTACGGCGCTGGTATCGATCATCGGCCTGGCTGATCTGGTCAAGGCCTCGCAGGACGCCGGCAAAAGTACCTATCAGTTGTTCTACTTTCTGGTGTTGGCGGCATTGATCTACCTGCTGATCACCAGCGCCTCGAACTTCGCCCTGCGTTGGGCTGAACGGCACTATGCCGCAGGCAGCCGGGAGGCACAGCGATGATCGAATTGTTACAGGAATACTGGAAACCCTTCCTTTATACAGACGGCGTAAATATCACTGGGCTGGCCATGACCATGTGGCTGCTCAGCGCCTCTATCGCCATCGGCTTCTGCGTGTCGATCCCGCTGTCGATTGCACGGGTGTCGAAAAACCGCTGGGTACGCTGGCCAGTGCAGTTCTACACCTACCTGTTTCGCGGCACGCCTCTCTATATACAGTTGCTGATTTGCTACACCGGCATTTACAGCATTGCTGCGGTGCGTGAACAGCCGATGCTGGATGCGTTTTTTCGCGATGCGATGAACTGCACAATCCTGGCCTTCACCCTGAACACCTGTGCGTACACCACAGAGATCTTTGCCGGTGCGATCCGCAGCATGGCCCACGGCGAAGTCGAAGCGGCCAAAGCCTACGGTCTGACCGGCTGGAAGCTTTACGCCTACGTGATCATGCCGTCGGTGCTGCGCCGGTCGCTGCCGTACTACAGCAATGAAGTGATCCTGATGCTGCACTCGACCACGGTGGCCTTTACCGCCACGGTGCCGGACATATTGAAAGTGGCGCGGGATGCCAACTCTGCCACTTTCATGACCTTCCAGTCCTTCGGTATCGCCGCCGTCATGTACCTGACCGTGACGTTCATTCTGGTCGGGCTGTTCCGCCTTGCCGAACGCCGCTGGCTGGCCTTTCTCGGCCCGGCCCATTAATCAGGACTGAACATGCACCATCACACCCATGACTTGCTGTCGCCAGTGCCAGGCACTGCCCGGCAGGTCCACAGCTTTCACTACGGCCCGCAAAACGGTTCCGGCAAGGTTTATATCCAGGCTTCGCTGCATGCGGACGAACTGCCGGGCATGCTGGTTGCCTGGTACCTGAAGCAGCGTCTGGCAGAACTGGAAAGTGCTGGTCGCCTGCTGGGTGAAGTCGTCGTGGTGCCGGTCGCCAACCCGATTGGTCTGGAACAGGTCCTGATGGACACACCTTTGGGCCGCTACGAGCTGGAAAGCGGCCAGAATTTCAATCGCTGGTTCAGCGACCTTGGCGCGCAGGTCGGCGATGATATCGAAGCCCGGCTGACTGCTGATGCAGAGCACAACGTCGCACTGGTGCGGGACAGCCTGAGAGCGGCGCTGGATGCCGTACCCGCAACCAGCCAATTGCAATCGCTGCGCCTGACCCTGCAGCGCCTGGCTTGCGATGCCGACATGGTGCTGGACCTGCACTGTGATTTCGAATCGGTCGAGCATCTGTACACTACGCCCGAAGCCTGGCCGAAAGTCGAGCCGCTGTCGCGCTACCTGGGCGCGCAAGCCAGCCTGCTGGCGACCGACTCGGGTGGTCAGTCGTTCGACGAATGCTTCACGCTGGTCTGGTGGCAATTGCAGCAACGCTTCGGTGAGCGCTTTCCGATTCCCATGGGCAGTTTCTCAGTGACGCTCGAGCTACGCGGGCAAGGCGATGTGAACCATGCCCTCGCCAGCCGTGACTGTCAGGCCATCATTCATTACCTGATCGACGCGGGCATCATCGACGGCGAACGCCAGCCTCTGCCCGAACTGCTCTACCCCGCTACGCCATTGGCAGCGGTCGAACCGGTGACCACGCCGGTCGGCGGCCTGCTGGTGTTCTGCGCGATGCCCGGCGAACACGTCGAGGCCGGCCAACTGATTGCCGAGGTCATCGACCCGATCAGCGACACCGTGGCCTGCATCCATGCCTTGAATGCGGGGCTGCTGTACGCGCGCTCGCTGCGCCGCATGGCGACTGCCGGCATGGTCATTGCGCACATCGCCGGCACCCAGGCCTATCGCAGCGGCTATCTACTTTCTCCTTGAGGACCTGTCATGTACAAACTGACCATCGATGGCCTGCACAAAAGCTATGGCGACAACAAAGTGCTCAAAGGCGTATCGCTCAAGGCCAGCAGCGGTGACGTGATCTGCCTGATCGGCGCCAGTGGCTCCGGCAAGAGCACCTTTCTGCGCTGCATCAACTTTCTCGAACAGCCCAATGACGGGGCAATGAGCCTGGATGGCAAGCAAGTGCGCATGGTCAGCGACAAGGACGGCATGCGCGTTGCCGACGCGGATGAACTGCAGCGCATCCGCACGCGGCTGGCGATGGTGTTTCAGCACTTCAACCTGTGGGCGCACATGACCGTGCTGGAAAACATCACCATGGCCCCGCGCCGCGTACTGGGCGTGCCCAAGGCCGAAGCCGAGGCCCGCGCGCGCAAATACCTGGAAAAGGTCGGTCTGCCGGAGCGTGTTGCCGATCAGTACCCGGCGTTCCTGTCGGGCGGCCAGCAACAGCGCGTGGCCATTGCCCGTGCGCTGGCAATGGAGCCGGAAATCATGCTGTTCGACGAACCTACCTCGGCACTGGACCCGGAACTGGTCGGTGAAGTGCTGAAGGTCATTCAGGGCCTGGCCGAGGAAGGCCGAACCATGATTCTGGTGACACACGAGATGGGCTTTGCGCGCAAGGTTGCGAGCCAGGTGGTGTTCCTGCACCAAGGCCAGATCGAAGAATCCGGCCACCCGGACGAGGTGCTTAACAATCCGAAAAGCGAGCGCTTGCAGCAGTTTTTGAGTGGAAATCTGAAGTAGCGCTTTTTGTGTATGAAGCCGGAAACGCCTGGTAACCGGAACTGAAATATCCACGACTATAGCCCCCACTCCAGCGTGGGGATGCAGTGCTAGAGGCTCTGCGTCGCCAAGAGGACGCGGAGCGTCCGGAAAGGCATGCGACGCGGTGCGGCGCACGATATTGAGATCATCGTTCCTACGCTCCAGCGTGGGAATGCAGGTCTCGACGCTCTGCGTCGCCATGAGGACGCAGAGCGTCCGGAAACGCATGCGACGCGCAGCGCCGCACGATATGGAGATCATCGTTCCTACGCTCCAGTGAACTGCCCCCAAGAAGTTGGACACCAATCCGACCTCACGGGGGTGTTCAAATGGGTAAGTATTCAGAGCAGTTCAAGCTCACTGTCGTCAAAGCGTATCTTGAAGACAACATGGGCTTTCGTATGGTAGCCCGCCAGTTCTCGATCGATTTCAGCCTGCTTCGACGCTGGGTCGCTAACTACAAGAGTCATGGTCACACCGGCCATCGCAAGCCTGGTCTTCGATACAGCGAAGCTTTCAAGCGCTCAGTGCTTGAGCACAGGCGTGAACACAAGCTATCGCTCCGTCAGGCCGCTGCGCATTTTGGTATCGGGGATCCCGGCCAAATAGTCATTTGGGAAAAGCGGCATTACAGTAGCGGTACAGCCCCGTATGTTCCTGCCAGAAGAAAGCCTGTCGCCATGCCAAAGAAGCCTTATCCCGCCAAACCAGTAACCGCCGACGATACGCAGAAGACGCGCGACCAGTTGATGAGCGAGCTTGAATATCTGCGCATGGAGAACGCTTACCTAAAAAAGTTGGAAGAGCTGAAGGAGCAGAAACGACGGCAACCGAAAAAGCCCTGAGCATCAAGCAACTGAGGGGCCGGTTCCCGCTTTGCGCTCTGCTGAGGCTGGCGGGCTTGGCACGCAGCACGTTTTACTATCAGGTTCAGGTGCAATCCAGACCCGATCCCTATGCTGCTTTGAAACAGTTAGTCGAAAGCATTTACCACGAGGAGAAAGGCCTTTATGGCGCTCGGCGTATCACGGCGGTCATTCGCACTGCAGGTATTTTGGTCAACAAGAAGGTTGTAGAACGACTGATGGCAGAACTGGGCCTGCGATCAGTGGTGCGCCCCAAAAAATACCGCTCCTATAAGGGCGTAATCGGAACCATTGCGCCGAATTTGCTGGAGCGCAATTTCAGCGCGCAACGCCCGAACCAGAAGTGGGTGACCGATGTGACTGAGTTCAAGGTAGGCAATCGAAAGCTGTATCTCTCACCCGTGATGGACTTGTACAACGGTGAAATCGTGGCGTATGAAGTGTCGACAAGGCCGAGCTTTGAGCTGGTCACCAGCATGCTGGACAAGGCGCTTCAGCAGTTGCAGGACGAGCCGAAGCTTGTGATGCACTCGGACCAGGGCTGGCAGTATCAACACGCGCAGTATCGCCATAAGCTATCGGTACGAGGCGTCAAACAAAGCATGTCCCGTAAGGGCAACTGCCTGGACAATGCGGCAATGGAAAGCTTTTTCGGTACACTGAAATCCGAGTTTTTCTACCTGAAACAGTTTGAAAGCATCGATGAGTTGAAAGCAGGTCTGGATGAGTACATCCACTACTACAACCATGACCGCATCAAGCTGAAGCTCAACGGCCAAAGCCCCGTAAAATACAGGGCTCAGGCGGCAAGCTAAAACCGTCCAACTTTTGGGGGGCAGTTCACCAGCGTGGGAATGCAGGTTTCGACGCTCTGCGTCGCCAGGAGTACGCGGAGTGTCCGGAAAGGCATGCGACGCGCAGCGCCGCACGATATTAAGATCATCGTTCCGCACGCTCCAGCGTGGGAATGCAGGTCTCGACGCTCTGCGTCGCCATGAGGACGCAGAGCGTCCGGAAACGCATGCGACGCGCAGCGCCGCACGATCGTTGAGATTCCGCATGCTCCAGCCATATAACCATTTAAAACTATTACCCTTTCTTCGCTGTCTCTGACTTAACGCCACTCAGAGCACACGCAAACGGATGAGCAGACCCACCGATTTCGCTCGACGATGGTTTCTCGCCCGCGGCTGGAAGCCGTTCGCTTTTCAGAAGGAGGTTTGGGCGGCGGTGAAGAAAGGTGAGTCCGGCCTGCTGCATGCCAGTACCGGCTCGGGCAAGACCTACGCCGTATGGTTCGCCGCGCTCAACCGCTTCGCCAAAGCCAATACGCTCACCGCTGACAACAAACCTCGTAAACGTAAACCGCTCGCTGAACCGCTGAGTGTCCTGTGGATCACGCCCATGCGCGCCTTGGCCGCCGATACCGCCAGAGCCCTTGAAGCACCATTGGCCGAATTGGATATCCCGTGGTCGGTGGGCTTGCGCACCGGCGATACCAGCGGCAGCGAACGCGCCCGCCAGAGCCGGCGGCTGCCCTCAGCGCTGATCACCACCCCAGAGAGCCTGACACTGCTGCTGACCCGTGCCGACGCTCAGGTCGCCTTGTCGACACTGAAGATGGTGGTGGTGGACGAATGGCACGAGCTGATCGGCAACAAGCGCGGCGTGCAGTTGCAACTGGCCCTGGCGCGCCTGAGGCGCTGGAATCCGCAACTGATCGTATGGGGCATTTCCGCGACGCTGGGTAATCAGCAACATGCGCAGCAGGTGCTGATCGGCGACGGCGGCGTGACCGTGCAAGGCAAGATCGTCAAGGACTTACAGGTCGATACGCTGCTGCCGCCGTCCATCGAACGCTTCCCGTGGGCCGGGCATATGGGCTTGCGCATGTTGCCGCAGGTCGTCACCGAGGTGGAAAGCAGCGCGAGCTGTCTGGTGTTCACCAACACTCGGGCACAATCGGAAATCTGGTATCAGGCGCTACTGGAAGCCCGCCCCGACTGGGCAGGATTGATTGCCCTGCATCACGGGTCGCTGGCGCGAGAGGTCCGAGACTGGGTCGAGCGCGCGTTAAAAGAAGGCGCACTCAAGGCTGTGGTGTGCACCTCCAGTCTGGACCTGGGCGTGGACTTTCTACCGGTGGAGCGCGTTTTGCAAATCGGCTCACCCAAAGGTGTCGCGCGCCTGATGCAGCGCGCCGGACGCTCAGGCCATGCGCCGGGCCGCCCTTCGCGTGTCACGCTGGTGCCGACCCACAGCCTGGAACTGGTCGAAGCAGCCGCCGCCCACGACGCCGTCGCCGCGCGGATGATCGAGCCACGCGAATCGCCGCAGCAGCCGCTGGACGTTCTGGTCCAGCATCTGGTCAGCATCGCACTGGGCGGTGGCTTCCTGCCCGATGAACTGCTGACCGAAGTGCGCAGCGCCTGGGCCTATCGAGACCTCAGCGACGAGCAATGGCAATGGGCGCTGGCCTTTGTGCGCAACGGCGGTCACTCACTGACGGCCTACCCCGATTACCGCCGCGCCGAACCGGATGAACAGGGTGTCTGGCGTGTACCCGATGCGCGTCTTGCCAGGCGACACCGCATGAGCGTCGGCACCATCGTCAGCGAAGCTACCGTTAACCTGAAGTACTGGAAAAAAGGCGGCGGTGGCGGCTCGTTGGGCAGTGTTGAAGAAGGTTTCATCGCCCGGCTCAAGCCTGGTGACGGCTTTCTGTTCGGCGGGCGCTTGCTGGAGCTGGTCCGAGTGGAAAACATGACGGCCTACGTCAAGCGGGCTGCTGGCAAGAAAGCCGCAGTGCCACGCTGGAACGGTGGGCGAATGCCCCTGTCCAGCGAACTGGCAGACGCCGTGGTGGAGAAGTTCGATGCGGCGGCGCGGGGTGAATTCACCAGCCCTGAAATGCAAGCCATCAAACCCTTGCTGGAAGTGCAGCAACAATGGTCCGGGCTACCGCAACGTGACACGCTGCTGGCTGAAACCCTTAAATCCCGTGAAGGCTGGCACCTGTTCCTCTACCCGTTCGCCGGCCGTCATGTGCATTTGGGGCTGGGCAGCCTTCTGGCCTGGCGCCTGAGCCAACATCGGCCGCTGACCTTTTCCATCGCCGTCAACGACTATGGGCTGGAACTGCTCAGCGCCAGCGAGATTGACTGGGCTCAGGCGTTGCGGGCTGACCTGTTCAGCGAGACGGATCTTTTGGCCGACATTATTGCCAGCCTGAATGCGGGCGAACTGGCACTGCGGCGCTTTCGCGAAATCGCTCGCATCTCGGGGCTGGTGTTTTCCGGCTACCCGGGAGCGGCGAAAAGCAATCGACAGCTTCAGGCATCGAGCGGGCTTTTTTTTGAGGTATTCAAGCAATACGATGCTGACAACATGCTGCTGACCCAGGCCGAACAGGAAGTGCTACGCCAGGAGCTGGATCTGCAGCGTCTGGAGCTGACATTACGCCAGATCAACAGTCGCAGGCTGGACCTGCATGCGATAAAACGCGCAACCCCGCTGGCGTTTCCACTGCTGGTCGAGCGCTTTCGCGAAAGTCTCAGTTCGGAAAAACTCGCTGACCGCATTGCGCGCATGGTCCGCGACCTGGAGAAAGCCGCAGGTCCGGAGCATGAGCAATGAAGCCGTACGTCGCGATAACACTGGCGGGAGAAGAGCTGTGGCTGTTGGCCGACAAGGCCGTCTACTACCCCGCAGAACGATCCTTGCTGATTGCCGATGCGCATTTTGGCAAGGCAGCGGCCTACCGCAAGCTGGGTCAACCAGTGCCACATGGCACCACCCAAGCCAATCTGCGGCGACTGGACAGCCTGCTCGATGCGTATGCCTGCGATCATCTGATTTTTTTGGGCGACTTTCTGCACGCGCCGGAATCACACGCAGCGGGCACGCTCGCGGCACTGGAACAATGGCGGGGCGAACACCCGGCGTTGCGCATCACCCTGATCCGCGGTAACCATGACAAACGGGCGGGCGACCCACCCATCTGGGCATAGATGTAGTCCCCGAACCCCTGACGCTGGGGCCCTTTGCCTTGCAACACGAGCCTGACCCACACCCTCAATTGCACGTACTGGCCGGGCACGTTCACCCTGTTTACCGGCTGCACGGGCGTGGCAGGCAAAGCTTGCGACTGGCGTGCTTCTACCTGGGCCAACGCGTCAGCCTGCTGCCAGCGTTCGGTGAGTTTACGGGCGGGTTTCAGATTCGTCCGGCGCAGGACTGCTCAGTCTATGTGACAGGCGGTGATGCCGTGTGGCGAGTGGTATAGCGTCGCTGGCCGCCGCATACGAGGCCCTGCCCCTCAAAAGGAGAAGCAGGGAGCTGGTAATCAGGCAACCGGCGCAGGTGGCGGCTCGTCAGGAACGGTAGGTCCACCTGGCTCAGTGGGCTCCGGATAGGGAGTATCTGGCCCTGGATCACCCGGAATGCCACCACCGACCACATTAAGCTCGGGAAGCAGATCCGAATGAGCCATCAATGACCAGGCAAGCAACCCGATCTCGTTAAGCGGAGATTGAACCTGTTCAGAGATTTTGAAAGTAGTCTTCATAGGGCACTCCAGATCAAAGGCCGTCGCACATATCGATTATGCGAAAGCATGTGAGCAGATAGAGTGCGAAATAGAGTATTAATTCAATTCCACTAATCACCTGACCGGCAAATCAGGTACGTGGCAGGGTGACGCCACGCTGGCCCTGGTATTTGCCGCCTCGATCCTTGTAGGACACTTCACATTCCTCATCGGACTCGAGGAACAGCATCTGTGCCACGCCTTCGTTGGCGTAGATCTTGGCCGGCAATGTCGTGGTGTTGGAGAACTCCAGCGTCACATGGCCTTCCCACTCTGGTTCAAGCGGCGTGACGTTGACGATAATGCCGCAGCGCGCATAGGTGCTTTTGCCCAGGCAGATGGTCAGAACGTTACGCGGAATGCGGAAATATTCGACGGTGCGTGCCAGCGCGAACGAGTTGGGGGGGATGATGCATACGTCGCTCTTGATATCGACGAAGCTTTTTTCATCAAAGTTTTTCGGATCGACAGTGGCCGAATTGATGTTGGTAAACACCTTGAATTCGTCTGCGCAACGCACGTCGTAGCCGTAGCTGGACACGCCGAAGGAGATCACCCTGTCAGCTCCTTCGCCACGTACCTGGCGCTCCACAAAGGGCTCGATCATCCCGTGTTCCTGCGCCATGCGGCGAATCCACTTGTCCGATTTGATGCTCATGGCGGTGTCCTGAATAGCGAGGTAAAAAAGATATCCGGCATCTTACCGGGCCGGGGCCGACGGTTCAAAGGCAACAGATAGCGAGTTTGTGTGACGAGCCGGGCTCTTTCGCTGCGAATGGAAATAATCATCAACAGACCATTGGCACGTTCGGAAAAAAGGGTTAAGGTGGCGTCACTGTGTTGCTTGTGTCACTGAGAATCTCTACACGATGTTGAATTTCGATCCAACCATCTCCATGAATTTTCCAGCTCTTTGCACTCAGTCTCGGCCAGGGCTCTTCCTACGCCGCAGTTAACTTTGTCCAAGGAGATATACTATGTCTAATCGCCAAACTGGTACCGTTAAGTGGTTCAACGATGAAAAAGGCTTCGGCTTCATCACTCCACAATCCGGTGACGACCTGTTCGTGCACTTCAAAGCTATCCAATCCGACGGCTTCAAAAGCCTGAAAGAAGGCCAACAGGTTTCTTTCATCGCTACCCGCGGTCAGAAAGGCATGCAAGCTGAAGAAGTTCAAGTTATCTAACTTGTCCTGATTCGCTTAAAAACCCCGCCCTTAAAAGCGGGGTTTTTTATTGCCTGTCGTTTGAGCATTTGCGTACCCATCAAGCCATGCATAAGCCTGACCGAGAGACGTCAATTGGCTGCGCCTCCCCGCCAGAGCACCGCTACAGAATCAATCGTCGCTGACAGAAATGGTCGGCATCGCCGGGCTTGCAGCTTCCTGCAAGACGATTCGTGCGCCCACGTGACGTGCCAGCTCTTGATACACCATCGCAATCTGACTTTCCGGCTCGGCAATAGCGGTAGGCTTGCCGCCATCTGCCTGCTCGCGAATCAGTATCGACAACGGCAGTGATGCCAGCAGCTCGACATTGTACTGCGACGCCAGCTTCTCACCGCCGCCCTCACCAAACAGATGCTCCGCATGGCCGCAATTGGAGCAGATGTGTACCGCCATGTTTTCCACAACGCCCAGCACCGGGATGTTGACCTTGCGGAACATCTCGACACCCTTCTTCGCATCCAGCAAGGCCAGATCCTGAGGCGTGGTGACAATCACAGCACCGGCAACCGGGACCTTCTGCGCCAGCGTCAACTGGATATCGCCCGTGCCGGGCGGCATGTCGATAACCAGATAGTCCAGATCATTCCAGGCAGTCTGCGTGACCAGTTGCAGCAACGCCCCTGACACCATAGGCCCGCGCCAGACCATAGGCGTGTTGTCATCGGTCAGAAACGCCATCGACATCACGTCAATGCCATGAGCCTGGACCGGCACGAACCACTTCTGGTCCTTGATCTTCGGCCGCGTGCCTTCAGCAATACCGAACATCACACCCTGACTCGGCCCATAGATATCAGCATCGAGAATACCGACCCGTGCGCCCTCGCGAGACAGTGCCAATGCCAGATTGGCCGCCGTGGTGGACTTGCCGACACCGCCCTTGCCCGACGCAACGGCCACGATGTTTTTCACATTGGCCAGACCGGGGATCTGGCTCTGTGCCTTGTGCGCGCTGATCACGCTTTTAATGGCAACCGTGGCCGAGCTGACGCCGTCCAGGTTCTCGATGGCGGTTTTCAGCACTTGCGCCCAGCCGTTCCTGAACAGGTCGGCGGCATAGCCCAGTTCGAGTTGCACGCTGACCTGTGCACCCTGGATATCGATGGACCGCACGCAACCGGCACTGACCGGGTCCTGATTCAGATAAGGGTCGGTGTACTGGCGAAGAATCGTCTCCACCGCTGCGCGATTGACTGCGCTCATGGGCTTACTCCGTAAAAGACTGAGTGAAACAGCCGACTATCGTACCTGTTCTGTCCGTAGCCGACATGATTTCACTGAACCCTGCCCAACCACTCAGGAGTATTCCCACAACCGAGCGGGGTGAAAAAAATCGCTCAGACCTTTATAGTGGCCGGTCTCCGTTTCACTTCAAGTAGCCGAGCCCCATGTCCGAGCCACGCAAGATTCTCGTTACCAGCGCCCTGCCCTATGCCAATGGTCCCGTTCACCTTGGCCACATGCTCGAGTACATCCAGACCGACATGTGGGTGCGTTTTCAGAAGCACCGCGGCAACCAATGCATTTATGTCTGCGCGGACGACGCTCACGGTTCGGCAATCATGCTGCGCGCTGAAAAAGAAGGCATTACGCCAGAACAGCTCATCGACAACGTCAAGGCCGAACACAGCGCCGACTTCGCCGACTTCCTGGTGGATTTCGATAATTTCCACTCGACGCACTCGGACGAAAACCGCGAGCTGTCGAGCATGATCTACACGCGCCTGCGCGACGCAGGTCATATAGCAACCCGTTCGGTGACCCAGTATTTCGACCCGGAAAAGAAAATGTTCCTGGCCGACCGCTTCATCAAAGGCACCTGCCCGAAATGTGCGGCTGAAGATCAGTACGGCGACAACTGTGAAAAGTGCGGCGCAACCTATGCCCCGACCGACCTGAAAAACCCCAAGTCGGCAATTTCCGGGACCACACCGGTACTCAAGGACTCGAAGCACTTCTTCTTCGACCTGCCTGCATTCGACGCGATGCTGAAAAGCTGGACGCGCAGCGGAACCCTGCAGGACGCTGTCGCAAACAAGATCGCCGAATGGCTGGACAGCGGCCTGCAACAGTGGGACATCTCCCGCGATGCGCCGTATTTCGGCTTTGAAATCCCCGATGAGCCAGGCAAATACTTTTACGTATGGCTGGATGCGCCGATCGGCTACATGGCCAGCTTCAAGAACCTGTGTGCACGTCGTCCGGACCTGGACTTCGACGCGTACTGGGGCAAGGGTGCGACCACCGAGCTCTATCACTTCATCGGCAAGGACATCGTCAATTTCCACGCCCTGTTCTGGCCAGCCATGCTGGAAGGTGCAGGGTTGCGCACACCGACCGGCATCAACGTTCACGGCTACCTGACCGTAAACGGACAGAAAATGTCGAAGTCACGTGGCACCTTTATCAAGGCACGCACCTACCTCCACCATCTGCCACCCGAGTACCTGCGCTATTACTACGCGTCGAAACTGGGTCGTGGCGTCGACGACCTGGATTTGAACCTCGAAGACTTCGTGCAAAAGGTCAACTCTGACCTGATCGGCAAGGTCGTGAACATCGCCAGCCGTTGTGCCGGGTTTATTCACAAAGGCAACGCCGGTGTGATGGGCGAGGCCAATGCAGCGCCCGAATTGACCGATGCATTCCTGGCGGCCGCGCCGAGCATTGCCGACGCCTACGAAGCCCGAGATTTCGCCCGTGCCATGCGTGAAACCATGGCTCTGGCGGATCGCGCCAACGCCTATATCGCGGAAAAAGCGCCGTGGGCGCTGGCCAAACAGGAAGGCAAACAGGATGAAGTCCAGGCAGTCTGCTCGCTGGGTATCAATCTGTTCCGCCAACTGGTCATTTTCCTCAAACCGGTATTGCCGAATCTGGCCGCCGACGCAGAGAAGTTTCTCAACGTCGAACCATTGACCTGGGAAGACCACAAGACCTTGCTGGCCAATCATCAGCTCAACCCGTTCTCGGCACTGATGACCCGCATAGATCCACTCAAGGTAGAAGCCATGGCTGCTGCCTCCAAGGAAGACCTGACCGCTACCGACACTACCGCGAGCAGTGCGCCCGCCGGTAATGGCGAACTCGCCAAAGACCCGCTGTCGGCGGAAATCGACTTTGACGCTTTTGCCGCTGTAGACCTGCGCGTTGCCCTGATTCTCAAGGCCGAACATGTGGAGGGTGCCGACAAGTTGCTGCGCCTGACTCTGGACATCGGCGACGAGCAACGTAATGTCTTTTCCGGCATCAAAAGCGCCTATCCGACCCCGTCCGAGCTCGAAGGCCGTCTGACCATGATGATCGCCAACCTCAAGCCAAGGAAAATGCGTTTCGGCATTTCCGAAGGCATGGTGATGGCGGCAGGCCCTGGCGGCGAGGAGATCTATCTGCTCAGCCCGGACAGTGGTGCAAAACCCGGCCAGCGCATCAAGTAAACCCGGACAAGGCCCGGTATCCAGCCATCAGGCGGATACCGGGCCTTTGCGCATTCGCAAACCTCCCGATCTGTCCGATAATGCTGCACCCTCGATAGACAGAACACCTGTTGGTCACCTGGCAAGATCATGACTGAATTGATTCGCCTGCTTCCCGACGTGGACCTTATCCGCAGCATCGACGCCCTTCTGCCGCAGACTCAGTGCGGCAAGTGCGGCCACCCCGGCTGCAAGCCCTACGCAGAGGGCATTGCCGGCGGCGAAGCCATCAACAAATGCCCACCGGGCGGGGACGAAACAATAGCCCAGCTGGCAGAGCTGCTTGCGGTTCCGGTTCTGAGGCTGGATATGGAACGCGGTGCAGCCCCTGCGCAGGTTGCGTTCATTCGCGAAGCAGAGTGCATTGGCTGCACCAAATGCATTCAGGCCTGCCCCGTGGACGCCATTGTCGGCGCTGCAAAGTTGATGCACACCGTGATTGTCGATGAGTGCACTGGCTGCGATCTGTGCGTTGCGCCATGCCCGGTAGACTGCATTGAAATGCATCCGCTGCCGATGGCGAGTGTCACGCCCATCATAGGCGGCCTGGCACCCACCCCTGATCTGCAAAAAGCTCGTCTGCGCAAGCGTACCCACGCCCGGCTGCGTTTCGAAGCACGCAATGCACGCTTGTACCGCGAGCAACAAACCCGGCTGGCCGAGCGTATCGCCCGGTCACAGCGCGCTGAACCAAGTCGTGACGCTTTACAGTCCGCCGCCAGACACGCCCAGAACGACAAGCCTGCCACGCCGGACGAGGCCCTGAAAAAAGCCCGGATTGCCGTGGCCATGAGTCGTGCGCAGCTCAACAAGTCGCTCAAGGCTTTCGGCCATCCGCCGATTGCCGAGCAGGCCGCCAGGCTCGTGGAGTTGCAACGCGAATATGAAGCAGCCGAACAGGCACTTGCAGCGCTTCTGCAAGCACCCGTACAGACTCATCCTGAGGAAAATCTCCGCCCATGAATGCTGCAAAACGTCAGGAAATCTTTCGCAGGCTGCATGAGGACAATCCGGACCCGAAAACCGAACTGGCCTACACCACGCCTTTTGAGTTGTTGATAGCCGTTATCCTTTCTGCCCAGGCCACTGACGTGAGCGTCAACAAGGCCACGGCGAAGCTGTACCCGGTCGCCAACACGCCACAAGCCATATATGACCTAGGCGTTGAAGGGCTGTCCGAGTACATCAAGACAATTGGCCTCTACAACAGCAAAGCCAAAAACGTAATTGAAACCTGCCGGATGCTGGTGGAGTTGCATAACAGCGAAGTACCGCAGACCCGAGAAGCGCTCGAGGCCTTACCGGGCGTAGGACGCAAGACTGCCAATGTCGTGCTCAACACCGCTTTCCGTCAGGTCGCAATGGCTGTAGACACTCACATCTTTCGCGTCAGCAACCGTACGGGCATCGCACCAGGGAAAAATGTGGTGGAGGTCGAGAAGCAATTGATGAAATTTGTGCCCAAGAACTATCTGCTCGATGCGCACCACTGGCTGATCCTGCACGGACGCTACGTTTGCCAGGCACGCAAGCCCAGATGCGGCAGTTGCCGTATAGAAGACCTGTGCGATTACAAGGAGAAAACGTCCGACGATTGAGCCAGCCCGGTAATTGCTGCTCTGTCGATTGAAAAAATCTTTTTTACCCGCTTGTGGATTGTCGATATAAGAAGCGCCAGAGAGCCCAAGCCCTGGAGTCGACTTCATGAGCACTGACAACGAGCAACTGGACGTGGACGATGACCTTGTTGCCGTCGATACGGACGAAACCGAAACTGCGACCGTAGAGCCGGCAAAGACCAATCTGAGCAAACGACGCACCATCGACAACCTGCTTGAAGAGCGGCGCTTGCAGAAACAACTGGCCGATTACGATTTCGACTTCTAGACAAGCGCAAAACCTCGCACCGGCTTCCTGGAACCTAACGTTCTACTCTGGCATTTGAAGCCTCTCGCAGAAGAGGCTTCAATACGTGAGATGGCTGCTCGTCACTCGCTCCATACACGTGGACATCAGGCACACGCCCTTCTCAAACAGGCCGGCTACTCAGACCAGCCCGTTACGCTGGGCGAGCTCGATCAGGTCGACCAGTGAATGCGCGTTGAGCTTGAGCAGCAAACGCGTTTTGTAGGTACTGACGGTTTTATTGCTCAGAAACATACCGTCTGCAATTTCCTTGTTGGTCTTGCCTCTGGCCAGTTGTTGCAGAACCATCATCTCCCTGCCGGAAAGTCGGTCAACCATGTCCGACTCGCTCGCGTTGCCCATACTGGAGCGAACAGTATGCAATGCCTGATTGGGAAAGTAGCTGTACCCCGAGAGTACCGCCTTGATAGCGCTGAGCAGCTCGGTCAGGTCCTGTTGCTTGCAGACATATCCGGCGGCCCCTGCCTGCATGCAGCGCATGGAAAAGTGGCCGGGTGCCTGAGACGTCAGAATCAGGACCTTGAACGGCAATGTCATGGCTGACAGGCGGGCAATGACTTCCAGCCCGTCGAGCTTGGGGATACCAATATCAAGAATGACGATATCAGGAAGGTGCTCACGAGCCAGTTGCAGCGCATCCACACCGTTGTCAGTCTCCGCGATGACCTCATAGCCATGACGCTCCATCAGCATGCGTACAGCAAGGCGAATGACGGGATGATCATCCACGATCAGCACTTTATTCATGGGCAGTACATTTTTCGCTATTCGAATTTTCAGAGCCAGCACAATAACTTAGTCGTTTACTGCTTTGCATGGCGCTCACCCTTGTGGACTGACAGCCAAAGACCATTCCTACAATTACAGCAGAAACTTCCTACAAAACTCGGCAGGAACGTACATTTTTTATTAATTTTCACAGAGCCTTCCTTTTCGGAATCTGGTGATTTTTTATTGCTGGCGGCTACGGCATAAGCATCGCAGCGCCAGTCAGTAAATGCATGCAGCAAAACCCGGCCAAACTTTTACGTTCAAAAATGACCTTGCTGCATCTGTTAAAAGTATCGCCACACTATTTTTGCATCACCGTCAGAACACGCCTGACACATGGCTTATCGCCAGCAAAAACAGCTGAAAACCCTTGAGCTGAATCATTTGAAGGCAGGCCACTACCTGTACGCCAGGAAAATGCAGGACTGCCATCAGTTTTCATCGATCTTTGTCTCGCCGCTCGCACATCGATATAGGGCGCTGGCAGGCATTACAGCCTTTATCCAGATAGCCAGCCAACTATAGAGGCCTTGCATCCGGATGCCTTACCCGAAACCCCATGATGGAAAATCAGTGAATACACACCACGCATTACATACGTAAACGGGGATTAAAAATTACACATCTATTACGGAATTTCGTACAAATATTTATTTAAGGACACACCCTACAGGCCTGAAAGAAAAGTCCTACAACAGAAGCGCACAACATAAACGCGGCCTGCCATATTGGGCCACTGTCGACAAACGCTAAATAATGGTAATCCACCAACCTTTGCACTGTCGCAAAATCTTACACACACCATAGCATAACCCTACATCATTCAAGACCATAAGTAGCTCTTTCGGCAAGTAGCAAATACCATTTTTTATTTCAGGTCCAGACACAGGGAATCGAATAGGAAACGTACTACAAAATTCACGGACGCAACATTACAACACGTAAGACTTTATAAAGAACGACACATCAATTCTGGAGACACGCCATTTTTCACTTGCAAATTTTATTATCAGTCGTTACTTTTTTAACAGAAACTTTATTATTTACTGCCATTAACTATGTGCAGCCCTATGAAACCCTATCATTAGGTAATACAGCTTTGCAGTTCATGAGCGGCGCGTTTACACGAACTCGGTGTATCACGCGAACCGGCTGAATTCAGGTGTTACGTACACGGCTCATCAGGCGAGCTGCTGCGTGACAAACACTGAGTGCCTGGCAACTCTTTTGAATGGGCTCTGTGTATAACCATGTTCAAAAAGGGACACACCATGAATACTAGATATGCGCGCACGCGCTCATCAATACCCACCGCCTCTGAGTTAATCACCGCTGTGGAAAACTTTGTTGCCAAAGGCGGTATTATTGCAGTCATACCCGATGGAGAGGTGGCAGGCGCATCAAACCCTTCCTCAACTGATACAGCGCCAACCCTGCCAGACGGGCCTGAACACGCTGGCAAGCTTGAACAACTCAAATACCTGGCCGCCAAGGGCGCAGGCTTCACAGCGCTGCAATATTCATTACGCATGAATAAAAAAGACGTTCGCCAACTGGCCACCGAAAACGGTGTGACGATCGCTGTCAGTCAGCCCATGCTCACCACCCGCAGGGACGCCCGTCATGACACGACGGATATCGACGACGTGGTGGCCGGCCACGCCATGCATTACTCGGCGCTGGGCTATACCGCAGCCGAGATTGCCCAGGTACTGGACCTGAGCCTTCGCCAGGTATGGAATATCGGCAAAGCCTATCGATTCGAGTTCAGGCAGCAACGCGATAGCGACACGCCCTGAGGCCAGACTCTAAAACAGGTACCGAGTGCATAAGTTTCGACTGCCACGCAGAAAGCACCAGGCCCCCTGCTTTTAACTTCGACAGCTACTGTAGGAAAAAACCAAAAGCACACCTGCGCTTTTCGCCATGAACGGTAAGAACGGATTTAATGAGTACATAGGCGGTGGTATATGATCGCCTGCACCCGGCTAAAGAATTCTTACATGACTTGCCGAAGGAAATACGCTGTCAATATCAAACGCGCACTGCAACACCGAAAACACATTGAGTGTCCGGCAGGACGGTTTCGAAACACTTATGAACAATGAGTAACTTGTCAGGGAGACTGAATTTGAGAAATGGCTACAGGCGTGACGGGGAACCCGGGTTTAAAGTGCAGCCCCGCGAGGGCTGCACTCATCGAACAACCAGCAGTATCAGAACAGCTTGCGGCCTTTATTCGCAGCAATACGCATACGCAAGGCATTGAGCTTTATGAAGCCTGCCGCATCAGCCTGATCATAGGCGCCTGCGTCATCTTCAAAGGTAGCAATATTGGCATCGAACAACGAATCGTCCGACTTGCGACCGGTGACGATCACATTGCCCTTATAAAGCTTCAGACGTACAACACCGTTCACATGGGCCTGAGACGCGTCGATCATCTGCTGCAGCATAAGACGCTCCGGGCTCCACCAGTAACCGGTGTAGATCAGGCTGGCGTACTTGGCCATCAGTTCGTCCTTGAGGTGGGCGACTTCACGGTCCAGGGTGATCGATTCAATGGCGCGGTGAGCGCGCAGCATGATGGTGCCGCCAGGTGTCTCGTAGCAGCCACGGGACTTCATGCCCACGTAGCGGTTTTCAACGATATCCAGACGTCCGATGCCGTTTTCGCCACCGATGCGGTTCAGGGTCGCCAACACAGTGGCAGGCGTCATCTCAACGCCGTCCAGCGCAACGATGTCGCCATTGCGGTAGGTCAGCTCCAGATAAGTTGCAACGTTCGGCGCGTCCTCAGGGGACTTGGTCCAGCGCCACATGTCTTCTTCGTGCTCGGTCCAGGTGTCTTCCAGCACGCCGCCCTCATAGGAGATGTGCAGCAGGTTGGCATCCATCGAGTACGGGGATTTCTTCTTGCCGTGGCGCTCGATCGGAATGTTGTGCTTCTCGGCGTAGTCCATCAGCTTTTCACGAGAGAGCAGGTCCCATTCACGCCACGGAGCAATCACTTTGACCCCTGGCTTGAGCGCATAGGCGCCCAGCTCGAAACGCACCTGATCGTTGCCTTTGCCGGTGGCACCATGGGAAATGGCATCAGCGCCGGTTTCGTTGGCGATCTCGATCAGGCGCTTGGCGATCAGCGGGCGAGCGATGGAAGTGCCCAGCAGGTACTCGCCTTCATAGACGGTGTTGGCACGGAACATCGGGAACACGAAATAACGCACGAACTCTTCGCGCAGGTCATCGATGTAGATTTCTTTCACGCCCATGGCCTGAGCCTTGGCGCGCGCCGGCTCGACTTCTTCACCCTGACCCAGGTCAGCGGTAAAGGTCACCACTTCGCAGTTGTACGTATCTTGCAGCCACTTGAGGATTACCGAAGTATCCAGGCCACCGGAATACGCGAGAACTACCTTGTTTACGTCCGCCATGCCATCACTCCACCGGGTTGTACGGAAAACCGCTGATTCTACCGTTCAAACCAGCAAATTTACAGGGGCGCGACAGCTTGTGACGACAAGGCGACGTTTGGCAGGAGCGTTATGCAGCCCTCAGGACGTGTGCGCTGCACTGACCGCAGAGGCTACAGGTACCGGACGCTCATCGGGCGCAACACGCTCCAGATGCACGTTCACGCGGCGGTTGCGCGCACGATTGGCCTCATTGGTGTTGGGCACCAGCGGGTAGCGTTCGCCGTGAAAACGCAGGGTGATTTGCTGCTCGGGGATACCCTGAGCCTTGAAGTAGTCCATGACCGCCAGCGCACGGCGGCGGGAAAGGTCACGGTTGGTGAGTCGATTGCCACTGTTATCCGAATGGCCGTCAAGCTCGATACGGTTAACCGTCGGGTCGGCCTTCAGATAGGCCACCATGTTGTCCAGACGCGCCTTGGCACGGGCATCCAGCTCAATACCGCCACCGGGAAATCCTACTTCAGCCTGTTTGACCTGATCGAAGTTCATCGGCAGAAGTTTGGCTGTGCACGCCTGGTAATCGCTGAACGCCTTGCTGAACTTGACCGGCAGCAGGCGCACTTCCATCTGGCCACCGTCACGGGTGTAGTGACGGATAAGCGGGCTGCGACCGTCCATCAGACCACTGATCAGGCGCCCGGCCTGTACTTGGGAAGTATTGAAGGGTATGTCGCCATTGCTGACGCGCACCGAACCCAGATTGATATCACCGCGCCCCGGCTGCCACGGTGCTGCGGCGGCCAGCAGCGTTGCGGAACCGTTGCCCAGCATGTTGTATGAAGCCTTGAGGCGAAACGTCGCCTGCTCACCGGCACGGCGCACGAACTCACCGGCACCGAAGTCGGTGATCGGCTGAGTCAGGCGGCATTCGAACTGATCGCCTTCGACCTTCCACTCGATGCTCTCCAGACGTGTCTGGAAACTGATAGCCATCGCCGGGAGGCTGGCAAACATGCTGAGCAGGGCTAAATATCGCTGGCGCACGGGAGGCTCCACTGAAAATAAACGCGAAACAAAAAATGACTGACTGACAAGGGGGCTATCGGTAACTTCGTGCAAAACTTGATAGCGGATGCCTGAGAGAGTCTTTTCCGGTAGCATTCCCAGCGAGTTTGACCCGCCTGGAATCCCCAATGTCTGACCGCCTGACCCTCCTGCGTCCCGACGACTGGCACATTCACCTCCGTGACGGAGCTGTCTTGCCTCATACCGTTGCTGACGTAGCGCGAACTTTTGGCCGCGCAATCATCATGCCCAACCTCGTGCCTCCGGTGCGCAACGCGCAGCAAGCCGATGCCTATCGTCAGCGCATTCTGGCTGCACGCCCGGCCGGTAGCCGCTTCGAGCCGTTGATGGTGCTGTACCTCACCGACCAGACCACGCCTGAAGACATCCGTACCGCGAAAGCCAGTGGCTTCGTGCACGCCGCCAAGCTGTATCCGGCCGGTGCAACCACCAACTCCGATTCCGGTGTCACCAGCATCGACAAGATCTTCCCTGCCCTCGAAGCCATGGCTGAAGTCGGCATGCTCCTGCTGGTACACGGGGAAGTGACGCGCGGCGAGATCGACGTATTCGATCGCGAAAAGGTCTTCATCGATGAGCACCTGCGTCGTGTAGTCGAACGCTTCCCGACGCTAAAAGTGGTGTTTGAACACATCACCACCGGTGAAGCGGTGCAGTTCGTCAATGAAGCATCAGCCAATGTCGCGGCCACCATCACCGCGCATCACCTGCTGTACAACCGTAATCACATGCTGGTTGGCGGCATTCGCCCGCACTTCTATTGCCTGCCCATTCTCAAGCGCAATACGCATCAGGCCTCCCTGCTCGACGCCGCCACCAGTGGCAGCGGCAAGTTCTTCCTGGGTACCGACTCGGCACCGCACGCCCAACACGCCAAGGAAAACGCTTGCGGTTGCGCCGGTTGCTACACCGCCTACGCGGCCATCGAATTGTATGCAGAAGCTTTCGAGCAGCGTAACGCTCTGGACAAACTGGAAGGCTTCGCCAGCCTTCACGGTCCGGCGTTCTATGGCCTGCCCGCCAATCAGGACACCATCACGCTGGTGCGTGACGAGTGGACCGCCCCTGCCAGCCTGCCGTTTGGCGAGTTGACCGTTATCCCGCTGCGCGCTGGTGAAAAACTGCGCTGGCGTCTGGAGGAACACGCGTGAGTGAAGATCATTTTGACGACGAACACGAAGGCCACGGCGGTGGCGGCGGTTCTCGTCACCCGATGGCAGCACGCTTTCGCGGCTACCTGCCCGTGGTCGTCGACGTAGAAACCGGCGGTTTCAACTCAGCCACCGACGCACTGCTGGAAATTGCTGCCGTGACCATCGGCATGGATGAAAGAGGCTTCGTGTTCCCGGAACACACCTATTTCTTCCGCGTAGAGCCGTTCGAAGGTGCCAACATCGAAGCCGCTGCGCTGGAGTTTACCGGTATCAAGCTGGATCACCCGTTGCGCATGGCGGTCAGCGAAGAAACCGCAATGAACGACATCTTCCGCGGCGTGCGCAAGGCTCTCAAGGCCAATGGCTGCAAACGCGCCGTGCTGGTCGGCCACAACGCCAGCTTCGACCTCGGCTTCGTCAATGCCGCTGTCGCGCGAATGGACATGAAGCGCAACCCGTTTCACCCGTTCTCAAGCTTCGACACCGCTACCCTCGCAGGCCTGGCCTACGGTCAGACCGTGCTGGCCAAGGCCTGCCAGGCTGCCGGAATCGACTTCGACGGCCGCGAGGCCCACTCGGCTCGCTACGACACCGAGAAGACTGCAGAGCTGTTCTGCGGCATCGTCAACCGCTGGAAGGAAATGGGCGGCTGGGAAGACTTCGACGACTAAGGTCGGCACGCCAGTGAACGGACCGGCTTCGCGCCGGTTTTTTCATGCCTGTCTGGAACGGGATATCTGGATACGCTGACTCTGAAAACAACCACTCATCGTTGTACCTGAATCGAACCCAAAACAGTTTTGACAAGCATTCTCATTAACATTAAGCTCCTCGGCACCAAGCAATAAACCAGCGACGGTCAATAGCTTATGTATGTTTGTCTTTGCCAAGGTGTCACAGACGGTCAAATCCGGGATGCAATTCTGGAAGGCTGCTGCAGTTATCGTGAAGTCCGTGAAACGCTGGGTGTTGCGAGTAAATGCGGAAAATGCGCCTGCCTTGCGAAGGAAGTGGTGCGTGACACGCTGACAGAACTGCAAACCACTCAGGCATCGCTGGCCTATCCAGCAGAATTTTCAGCCGCCTGAATACCCCTCTTTTAAAGAACCGGGCACCCTGCCCGGTTTTTTTATGCCTGTAATTCAAGCGCTTAGCGTCAAGATGCGGAACTCAAACATTCTTATTCCTATTTAAATTCACTTATTATTCAACAACTTAGGTTTGACAGGCGTTTAAGCGCGGCTCACACTCGGCGCTTATATACACAAGCCACCGGCAGGACCTCGAACATGAAAGGCGACATTACAGTCATCCAGCATCTCAACAAGATCCTCGGAAACGAGCTGGTCGCCATCAATCAGTATTTCCTGCATGCGCGCATGTATGAAGACTGGGGTCTGAAAAAGCTCGGCGGCCATGAGTACAAAGAATCCATCCATGCGATGAAGTATGCCGACAAGCTGATCAAGCGCACGCTGTTCCTTGAAGGGCTGCCAAACCTGCAGGATCTGGGCAAGATCCTGATTGGCGAGCACACCAAGGAAATGCTGGAGTGCGACCTGAAGATCGAGCAAAAAGGTCTGGCCGATCTGAAAGCCGCGATCGCTCACTTTGAGACAGTTGGTGACTTCGGCAGCCGTGAGCTGCTGGAAGACATCCTCGAGCCCAAGGAAGAGCAAATCGACTGGCTCGAGACCCAGCTGGGTCTGATCGTCAAGGTCGGTATCGAGAACTACCTGCAGTCGCAGATGGGCGACTGATTTACCGGTTGCGTTGCAATGAAAAAGCCCGCCTCAATCGAGAGCGGGCTTTTTCTTGTGCGTAAAACCAATGCTTGAGCGCAGGGCACGATAATCTCGACGATCGTGCCCACGCTGCAGCGCAACGCTTTACTCGGCTTTGGCGGCCGATGCTTCCTTGACCAGAGTTTGCAGCGAACCATCAGCCATCATTTCGGTGATGATGTCGCTACCGCCGACCAGTTCGCCAGCCACCCACAATTGCGGGAAAGTCGGCCAGTTGGCGTACTTTGGCAGGTTGGCGCGAATTTTAGGGTTTTGCAGAATGTCGACGTAGGCAAATTTTTCGCCACACGCCATCAATGCCTGGGAAGCCTTGGCCGAAAAGCCGCATTGAGGGGCATTCGGAGCGCCTTTCATGTAAAGCAGAATGGTGTTGTTGGCAATCTGCTCTTTGATCGTTTCGATGATATCCATGGAGCACCTCGGCTGAAATATCCGACTCAGTTGTCGGCACGGTGGCGCATTGTAACGAAATCCCGAGCATGACGCTCTGTCTTGAGCCTTAACAGGCAGCCACCTGTACCGGCACACCGTTCAACGCCGCATTGCCGGAGAGTACGTCGAGTTGCCGTTCGTCGGTCAGGTCATTGGCGCTCACCCCTGGCTGACTCCGGGCAATATCCATTTTCACCCCCGCACGCGAATGCCCCCAGCCATGCGGCAGGCTGACCACTCCGGGCATCATGTCCAGACTGCCCAACACCTGCACCTCGATCGTCCCGACCCGGGAGCTGACCCGAACCTGCTGGCCATCGCTCAAACCACGACAGGCAAGATCGTCAGGGTGCATCAGCAATTGATGCCGGGGCTTGCCTTTTACCAGCCTGTGATAGTTGTGCATCCACGAATTATTGCTGCGCACGTGCCGACGACCAATCAGCAACAATGCTCCGGAATCGGGAGCGGGATCGGCAGCGAAGCGCGTCAGGTCGGCCATGATGACCTCTGGGGCCGCCTGAATCCGCCCATTGGCGGTTTTCAGGCGCTCGGTGAGGTTAGGCTTCAACGCGCCCAGATCAAGCCCATGCAGGTGACTGGCCAGCGTTTCCAGTGACAGTTTGTGCGGCGATGCATCGCCATAGAAGCCTGCGCGCAACCCGCGATCAATCATCTGCGCGGGTGGCAGGGTCGGTTTGAGTTCACGCTGCGCCTGGGCTGCAAATGATCTGGCCAGACCGACAAAGATCTCCCAGTCATGCAGCGCATCTTCGGGCTTGTCGAAAATGGCCTGATTGAAGCGAGTGACGTTGCGCACTGCGAGGGTATTGAAGGTGGTGTCGTAGTGATCGTTTTCCAACGCTGAGGTGGACGGCAGGATCAAGTCGGCGTGGCGGGTAGTTTCGTTGATGTACAGATCAATGCTGAGCATGAACTCCAGACCTTCGAGCGCCTGTTCCAACTGACGGCCATTGGGGGTGGACAGAACCGGGTTACCCGCGACAGTCACCAGCGCGCGAACCTGCCCTTCCCCGTCCACGAGCATTTCCTCGGCGAGCGCTGAAACCGGCAACTCGCCGCCGTACTCAGGCAGGCCGGACACCCGGCTTTGCCATAGATTGAAATGGCCGCCCGAAGTCGAACTGACGAGGTCAACTGCGGGCTCCGTACACAGCGTTCCGCCCACGCGATCCAGGTTGCCGGTCACCAGATTGATCAGTTGCGCCAACCAGTGACACAGCGTGCCGAAGGCCTGGGTCGACACCCCATTCGGCCATAACAGACCGCCTTGTCGGCTGCAGCAAAATCCCGCGCCAGTTGCCGGATCTGCTCGGCAGCAATGCCGCAGCGTGGGCTCATGGCCTGCGCAGTGAAACCTGCAATGGCGTATCGCACCTGATCCAGGCCATCGATAGGCAAGTGACTCTCGCGAGTCAGGCCTTCTTCAAACAGAGTATTGAGCAGCCCGAACAGCAGCGCTGCATCACCGCCCGGACGCACGAACAGGTGCTGGTCGGCGATGGCCGCCGTCTCACTGCGGCGCGGGTCGATGACCACGAGTTTACCGCCGCGCTGCTGGATGGCTTTCAGACGCTTCTCAACATCCGGCACGGTCATGATGCTGCCGTTGGACGCCAATGGGTTGCCACCCAGGATCAGCATGAAGTCGGTGTGATCGATATCCGGAATCGGCAACAGCATGCCGTGGCCATACATCAGAAAACTGGTGAGGTGATGCGGCAACTGGTCAACCGAGGTCGCCGAGAAGCGATTACGAGTCTTGAGCAGCCCGAGAAAGTAATTGCTGTGGGTCATCAGCCCATAGTTGTGCACACTGGGGTTACCCTGATAAACCGCTACCGTGTTCTGCCCATGGCGCTGTTGAATGGCGTAAAGCCGCTCTGCCACCATATCGAACGCGGCCTGCCAGGCAATCGGCCGCCATTGATCACCACTGCGCAGCATCGGCTGACGCAAGCGGTCGGGGTCGTTCTGGATGTCTTGCAGGGCAACAGCCTTGGGGCAGATGTGGCCACGGCTGAAAGTGTCCAGCGGGTCACCCTTGATCGAGGTGATGCGCGGGGCAGAATCCGGCTCGGTAACGGTCTCGATGGCAAGACCGCAAATGGCCTCGCACAGGTGGCAGGCGCGGTAGTGTTCAGTCCGGGTCATCACAGCCTCAGATCTTGTCGTGGCAATCCGGTTGATTGCCTGACAAGCACTATGGCCGCTACCAATACCCCGCGCCACTGACGTTTGTCATGTGAATCGGGGAGCATCAGGCGCGCCGATGAGTAGACCGTATCAGCCGCCGATAGGCGTGACGACCTTGCGCTGCAGCTGGATTTCAGTGACGGTTTCGACCTGCTCCTGAGCCAGGTGAACACCGGTCAGGTCACCGATCAGGCGCCAATGCTCGTCGAGCCCTGAGCTGATGGTCGCCATGCGATCAATCATGCGCCGCCCCGCATTACGCGTGACTTCGTCCTCGCTGCGCAGCAACTCAAAGGACATCGAGGTCATTGAGGCGGTCAGATGGGTAAGCGTGCGGGCGGTCAGCCCGAGTAACTCCGTTAGTTGACGCTCTTTTGAGTCCATTCCCCACCCCTCGATCAGTAATGTATCGGCAACGATTTATAACCTACGCCCGGCATTAAAGAAACGGTCCTTGTTTCCAGCCCGTGAAGCGGGTCGCATTCAGCGCACCCGCGCAAACCCGGACTGTTGCAGGATTGGTACTAATTGCCAAGCGCTATTTGAGCAGTGTACAAATGCTGCCTTCGGAAAAAGCAGAGATGGCTATTGGCCTCATCAGCTTAGCCAGTTTTTAACTCGTCAACAAAGAATAACAGTGCCCCCTGAAAGGGAGCGCCAGTGACATAGGTGTTTCAGAAAACAGCATGCTATTGGTAAGACGCGACATTTTTTTATACTATCGCGCCTTTCTTATTCGTCGCCTCGTGCGGCTTCCGCCGCAGGTCTCGCCCGTTTTCCCGATAAAAACCGGCTTTGATAACCTGCGGTCTGTTGCAAAAAAGGTAGTTAATCATGAACGCCAGGCACTTTCTCTCGATGATGGATTACACCCCAGATGAACTCCTGGGCTTGATCCGTCGTGGCGTAGAGCTCAAAGACCTGCGAAATCGCGGTGAGCTTTTTGAACCGCTGAAGAACCGGGTATTGGGGATGATTTTCGAGAAATCCTCGACACGTACCCGTCTTTCTTTTGAAGCAGGGATGATTCAGTTGGGTGGCCAGGCCATCTTTTTGTCCCATCGCGACACCCAATTGGGCCGTGGCGAGCCAATTGCCGACAGCGCAAAAGTGATGTCACGCATGCTCGATGCGGTAATGATCCGTACCTACGCGCACAGTAATCTGACCGAATTCGCCGCCAATTCCCGCGTTCCGGTTATCAATGGTCTGTCGGATGACCTGCACCCATGCCAGTTGCTGGCCGACATGCAAACCTTTCTGGAGCATCGCGGCTCGATCAAAGGCAAGACCGTCGCCTGGATCGGCGATGGCAACAACATGTGCAATAGCTATATAGAAGCGGCCATTCAGTTCGACTTCCAGTTGCGCGTGGCCTGCCCTGCCGGTTACGAGCCGAACCCCGAGTTCCTGGCGCTGGCAGGTGAGCGAGTGACCATTGTTCGCGACCCGAAAGCAGCAGTCGCCGGTGCACACCTGGTCAGCACCGACGTGTGGACCTCCATGGGTCAGGAAGAGGAAACCGCTCGGCGCATGGCGTTGTTCGCACCGTTTCAGGTAACGCGCGCCTTGCTCGACCTGGCCGACAAGGACGTACTGTTCATGCACTGTCTGCCTGCCCACCGTGGCGAAGAAATCAGTGTAGATCTGCTGGATGATTCGCGTTCGGTCGCATGGGATCAGGCAGAGAATCGCCTGCACGCACAGAAAGCGTTGCTGGAGTTTCTCGTCGCGCCGTCTCACCAGCGCGCATGAGCCATTTGCTGCTGAACCTGCGCAATCTGGCGTGCGGCTATCAGAATCAGCGCGTGGTGCAGGAGTTGAATCTGCACCTTAACGCGGGCGATATCGGCTGCCTGCTGGGATCATCGGGCTGCGGCAAGACCACCACACTGCGTGCGATTGCCGGTTTCGAGCCGATACATGCAGGGGAGATAACCCTGGCGGGCGAAGTCATTTCCCGTCCGGGCTGGACTCTGGCACCGGAGAAGCGTCGCATCGGCATGGTGTTTCAGGATTACGCGCTGTTCCCGCACCTGAGCGTCGCCGAGAACATCGCATTCGGCATTCGCAACCACCCGCGGCTGGATCAGGTAGTCGCCGAGTTGCTTGAACTGGTCAACCTCGGCGCCCTGGGCAAACGCTACCCTCACGAGTTGTCCGGTGGGCAGCAGCAACGAGTGGCCCTGGCCAGGGCGCTGGCACCGGAGCCACAACTGTTGTTGCTCGATGAACCCTTCTCCAACCTGGATGGCGAGTTGCGTAGACGTCTGAGCCATGAGGTGCGCGATATTCTCAAGGCGCGTGGCACCAGTGCCATTCTGGTGACCCATGATCAGGAAGAGGCTTTTGCGGTCAGCGATCATGTCGGCGTATTCAAGGAGGGTCGCCTGGAGCAGTGGGATACGCCTTACAACCTGTATCACGAACCTCGCACACCCTTTGTTGCCAGCTTCATTGGACAGGGGTATTTCATTCGCGGGCAGATGATAGACCCCGAATCGGTGCGCACCGAACTGGGTGTTCTGCGTGGCAACCGGGCATATCCGGGCGTCAGCGGCAGCGCCGTGGATGTCTTGCTGCGACCTGACGATATCGTCTACGCGCCGCAAAGCGACCTGAAAGCGCGGGTAATCGGTCGAACATTTCAGGGCGCATCGACGCTGTATCGCCTGCAGCTGTCTACCGGCAGCCAACTTGAAGCCATTTTCCCCAGTCATGCCGATCACAGCCAGGGCGAGGAAGTCGGTATTCGGGTGGCAGCTGACCATCTGGTGCTGTTTGCAGCGCCAGGCAGCGTCGCGGCGCATACGGTCAATCACTGAGCCCCAGCTTATTCCCTGCCAATCGGTGCGAACCGAGCCTGCGTATGCTCGGCCAGCACGGCTGCCGAAAGCTCAACCTCCAGCCCCCTCCTCCCGGCGCTGACGTAAATACTCTCAAAACCCTGCGCTGTGCCGTCAATGAACGTACGCAGGCGCTTCTTCTGGCCCAGTGGGCTGATGCCACCCAACAGGTAGCCCGTTGAGCGCTGCGCCGCCGCGGGGTCAGCCATTTCGGTTTTTTTCGCCCCGGCGGCCTGTGCCAGAGCCTTCAGATCAAGCGTTCCGACGACCGGCACTACGGCGACCAGTAACTCGCCCTTTTCGGTACTGGCCAACAATGTCTTGAAAACCCGCGCGGGCTCCAGCCCCAGCTTTTCCGCTGCTTCCAGCCCATATGACGCTGCTTTGGGATCGTGTTCGTAACTGTGGATACGATGTTCGGCGCGAAGTTTTTTCAGTAAATCCAGTGCAGGGGTCATGCAACGCTCCTTAGGCTTCCGACTGCCTGCCACTTTAAGCCAAGTAAAGTGAACATGCCTTGATTCACGCCACCTGCAACACTGATGGCTTTTTGGTAACAGCCATAAAATCCCGGTATAAAGCGGCTGTGCGGGCTCGTATCCACTCCATGACCGTTCGGTTCCGACCTTTGACAGCGTTGTTTCTTGTCTATATTTTTTCGTTTACGAATATTATCGAAAGCGGTTTTTCGGTATAACTCGCACCAGCGATCAGAAATGGGGTTTTTCTGATACGCACGAATAACGAGCACCCACGCCTGTCTCAGGGTGCCGAGACAAAAACAAAAATGAGGTATCCATGACCATCGCACTAAAACAACCGACACTCACCGGGCAATGTGTAGCTGAATTTCTTGGCACAGCCCTGATGATTTTTTTCGGCACAGGATGCGTTGCTGCGCTCAAGGTCGCGGGAGCCACTTTCGGCTTGTGGGAAATCTGCATCATCTGGGGCATGGCCGTCAGCATGGGGATCTACCTCAGCGCCGGTATTTCAGGTGCCCACCTCAACCCGGCCGTCAGCATCGCGCTGAGTCTGTTTGCCGGTTTCGAAAAACGCAAATTGCCTTTTTATATCTCGGCGCAAATCGCAGGCGCGTTCTGCGGAGCTGGCTTGGTATACCTGTTGTACATCAGTCTTTTTTTCGACTTCGAACATGCGCACCACATCATTCGCGGCAGCGAACAGAGCCTTGAACTGGCGTCGGTGTTCTCGACCTATCCAAACCCTGCCATTTCCGTGGGGCAGGCATTTCTGGTCGAAGTGGTCATCACCACTATTCTGATGGGCGTCATCATGGCTCTGGGTGATGACAGCAACGGTTTGCCGCGCGGCCCGCTGGCACCCTTGCTGATAGGCCTGCTGGTGGCCGTGATCGGCAGCTCGATGGGCCCGCTGACCGGTTTTGCCATGAACCCGGCGCGCGACTTCGGTCCAAAGCTGATGACGTTCTTCGCTGGCTGGGGTGAAATAGCCTTCACCGGTGGTCGTGACATTCCTTATTTCCTGGTTCCGATTTTTGCGTCCATCCTGGGTGCCTGCCTTGGTGCTGCTGGCTATCGCGCGCTGATTGCGCGTCATCTGCCGAGCGCCGATCCTGTTGAAAACGAAAAAAATGCTCCAGTGGTTCGCGGCAAAGTTCAGGCTTCATCTTGAATTTCACTCAATTTGAATCTCACCCAACTGAATCCCACCCAACAATGCAAGGCAATCGACATGACTGACACACAGAACAAGAACTACATCATTGCTCTTGACCAGGGCACCACCAGCTCGCGCGCCATTATTTTCGACCGCGATGCCAACGTGGTGAGCACTGCCCAAAGCGAATTCGTACAGCACTATCCGCAGGCAGGCTGGGTAGAGCATGACCCGATGGAAATCTTCGCCACTCAGACTGCGTGCATGACCAAGGCGCTGGCGCAGGCTGATCTGCACCATAACCAGATCGCCGCCATCGGTATCACCAACCAGCGTGAAACCACGGTCATCTGGGAGCGCGACACCGGCCGCCCGATCTACAACGCAATCGTCTGGCAGTGCCGCCGCAGCACCGAGATCTGCCAGCAGCTCAAGCGCGACGGTCTTGAGGAGTACATCAAGGACACCACAGGTCTGGTGATTGACCCGTACTTCTCCGGCTCCAAGGTCAAGTGGATTCTGGACAACGTCGAAGGCAGCCGCGAGCGCGCCCGCAAAGGCGAGCTGATGTTCGGCACCATCGATACCTGGCTGATCTGGAAATTCACCGGCGGCAAGGTTCACGTCACCGACTACACCAACGCCTCGCGGACCATGCTGTTCAACATCCATACGCTGGAATGGGATCAGCGCATGCTCGATGTGCTGGATATCCCGCGTGAGATCCTGCCAGAAGTCAAAGGCTCCTCCGAGGTCTACGGCCACAGTAAGAGCGGCATCCCGATTGCCGGTATCGCAGGCGACCAACAGGCGGCGCTGTTCGGCCAAATGTGTGTCGAACCCGGCCAGGCCAAGAACACCTACGGCACCGGCTGCTTCCTGCTGATGAACACCGGCAAGAAAGCGGTGAAATCGGCGCATGGCATGCTGACTACCATTGGCTGCGGGCCTCGCGGTGAAGTGGCTTACGCACTGGAAGGTGCCGTGTTCAACGGTGGCTCGACCGTGCAGTGGCTGCGCGACGAACTCAAACTCATCAACGACGCGCTGGACACCGAATACTTTGCCAGCAAGGTAAAGGACAGCAACGGCGTGTATCTGGTGCCCGCGTTCACCGGTCTGGGTGCGCCCTACTGGGACCCGTATGCACGAGGCGCACTGTTCGGCCTGACCCGTGGCGTGAAGGTTGATCACATCATCCGTGCAGCGCTGGAATCCATCGCTTATCAGACCCGCGACGTACTTGATGCGATGCAGCAGGACTCCGGCGAACGCCTCAAGTCACTGCGTGTAGATGGCGGTGCGGTAGCCAACAACTTCCTGATGCAGTTCCAGGCGGACATTCTCGGCACCCACGTCGAACGCCCGCAAATGCGTGAAACAACAGCCTTGGGCGCCGCGTTCCTGGCCGGTCTGGCGATCGGGTTCTGGAGCAGCCTGGACGAGTTGCGCAACAAGGCGGTGATCGAGCGCGTGTTCGAACCTTCCTGCGAAGAGGCCCACCGCGAGAAACTCTACGCGGGCTGGCAAAAAGCTGTCGCGCGCACCCGTGACTGGGAACCGCACGAAAACGAAGAGTGATACCCGCTGTTGTGCGGAGGGGACAGGATTCCGGCTGACAGGTCACACTTGCCTGCGGCATGATGGGCGCCATTTGCAGAGGGCGCTCAAGGAAAAACAATGAACCTGCCTCCCCGCCAACAACAGATCCTCGAACTGGTCCGTGACCGTGGTTACGTCAGCATTGAGGAAATGGCGACGCTGTTCGTCGTGACCCCACAAACCATCCGCCGTGATATCAATCAACTGGCGGAAATGAATCTGCTGCGTCGCTACCACGGCGGCGCGGCCTATGACTCCAGCATCGAAAACACCGCCTACGCCATGCGTGCGGATCAGATGCGCGACGAAAAACAACGGATCGCCGAGGCCATCGCCTCGCAGATCCCGGACAACGCCTCGTTGTTCATCAATATCGGCACCACCACCGAATCCATCGCACGCGCCCTGCTCAACCACAACAACCTGAAAATCATCACCAATAACCTGCATGTGGCATCGATCCTCAGTACCAAGGATGATTTCGAGGTCCTGATAGCTGGCGGCAATGTGCGTCGTGACGGCGGCGTCGTGGGCCAGGGAAGTATCGACTTCATTACCCAGTTCAAGGTGGACTTCGCGCTGGTCGGCATCAGCGGTATTGATGAAGACGGCAGCCTGCTGGATTTCGATTATCAGGAAGTACGGGTTTCCCAGGCGATCATCGCCAACGCACGCAAAGTGCTGCTGGCGGCTGACTCCAGCAAGTTCGGGCGTAATGCGATGGTCCGCTTGGGGCCAATCACCCTCATCGACTGCCTGGTAACCGACCAGCCCCCTGTGCCCGCGCTGCAGCAGTTGCTGAATCAGCACAAAATTCGTCTGGAAGTAGTGTGATTGTCAGGAACGAGTGGTTTCCGCGATTACACATGCCGTTCTGGACACTCTGCGCCCTATCCTGAATATGAGGCACGGCGCAGATGTGTAACGCAGAGCGCCGAATATCGTGCGACGCTCCGCGTCGCATGCCTTTCTGGACGCTCTGCGTCCTCGTGCGGCCAGAGCGTCGCGATCTGCATTCCCGCTGGAGCCTGAGACACGAGAGGTGTCTAGGCTGGCACGTGCAGAACGAAAAGCATCAGAAAATACGATCATCCCGCGCATAACATCCCGCCCTACAATGTTCATTTTTGTTCTTTTCCTGACTCCACCATCAGTATTTTCAATCGATACGTGCTGGCAAGGGCAATTTTATTGAGCTATTATTTTCGAAAGTGAACATTAATGTTCAGATTCGCCTTTCGAGCTTTGCTCACGAATTGTCCAGGAGGCCACCAATGCCCCACACTACCGTGCCAACCCAACCCCTCTCCGAGGTTTACGACATCGCCGTTATTGGCGGTGGCATCAATGGTGTCGGTATTGCGGCGGATGCCTCCGGTCGCGGCCTGTCGGTTTTTCTTTGCGAGAAGGACGACCTGGCCAGCCACACGTCCTCGGCCAGCAGCAAGCTGATTCATGGCGGCCTGCGCTATCTTGAGCACTACGAATTCCGTCTGGTCCGCGAGGCGCTCGCAGAGCGCGAAGTGCTGCTTGCCAAAGCGCCGCACATCGTCAAACCCATGCGTTTTGTCTTGCCTCACCGCCCGCACCTGCGTCCAGCGTGGATGATTCGTGCCGGCATGTTCCTGTATGACAACCTCGGCAAGCGCGAAAAGCTGCCCGCTTCGAAAACCATTCGTTTTGGTGCGGACAGCCCGCTCAACTCGAGCATCACCCGTGGCTTCGAATACTCCGATTGCTGGGTCGACGACGCTCGTCTGGTGGTGCTCAACGCCATGGCCGCGCGTGAAAACGGCGCGCACATTCATACTCAGACTCGCTGTGTCAGCGCCCGCCGTATCAAGGGCATGTGGCACCTGCATCTTGAGCGCAGCGACGGCAGCCTGTTCTCGATCCACGCCAAGGCATTGGTCAATGCGGCAGGCCCGTGGGTGGCCAAGTTCATCCGTGAAGACCTCAAGCTCGATTCGGCTTACGGCATCCGCCTGATTCAAGGCAGCCACCTGATCGTGCCGAAACTGTACGAGGGTGAGCACGCGTTCATTCTGCAGAACGAAGACAAGCGCATCGTGTTCACGATTCCGTACCTGGAGCACTTCACCATCGTCGGCACCACCGACCGTGAGTATCAGGGCGATCCGAACAAGGTGGACATCACCGAAGGCGAGATGGATTACGTGCTGAAAGTGGCCAACGACCACTTCAAGAAACAGTTGAGTCGCGCAGACGTGCTCCACACATTCTCTGGCGTGCGCCCGCTGTGCAACGACGAGTCCGATAATCCGTCTGCCATTACCCGTGATTACACGCTTTCGTTGTCAGGCGGCGCGGACGAGGCGCCAATTCTGTCGGTGTTCGGCGGCAAGCTGACCACCTACCGCAAACTGGCCGAATCGGCGATGACGCAATTGGCACCGTTCTTCAAGCAGATGAAACCGAGCTGGACGGCCAAGGCAGCACTGCCAGGCGGCGAAGACATGACCACGCCAGAAGCCCTGGCAGCAGAAATGACTCGCCGCTTCAGTTGGCTGCCCGCGCCTATCGCCAAACGCTGGGCGATTACCTACGGCAGCCGCAGCTGGCGTTTGCTGGAAGGCGCGCAGGGTCTGGAAGACCTCGGCCAGCATCTGGGTGCAGGTCTGTACACCCGAGAGGTCGATTACCTGTGCGACCAGGAATGGGCTACCAGCATCGAAGACATCCTGTGGCGCCGTACCAAGCTTGGCTTGTTCACCACGCCTGAAGAACAGGCCGCTGTGCGCAGCTATCTGGAAACCGTTGTGCGCAACAAGGCCGCTATCGAGGCTGCCTGATAGCTCGCATACCACCTGTTCGCCCATCGCGCGGCGAACAGGTTTGTTCCTCTGCACCGCCCTCCCCTGAATACCCGGTTGCATTCGGTTTTCCGAACATTTCGCTCTGCCTGATTCGGCTTCCCGGACGCTTCGATTCCGGGCGTCGCGTTCAATCACGAATAAAATCTTTTAAATTCATAGCCTTGATTGATTCAAGCTGCTTGGCACGATTCATGCTATACACTCTGAACCGAGCGTTTCGACAGGGCGTGTGTCTGGATCAGGACGCCGTTGAAGCATTCGCCAAGAAGCGGGCTGCCTCCCATTGCGGCCCCATCAATAAAAATGAAATCAAGGATTCATCAATGCGCATCGTTCCCCACCTGTTGGGCGTAACAATCACTGTCGCTCTGATCAGCACCCCGGTTTTCGCCGCCGAACTTACCGGCACCCTGAAGAAAATCAAGGAATCCGGCACCATCACGCTGGGCCACCGTGACGCGTCCATTCCGTTTTCCTACATCGCAGACGCTTCTGGCGTACCGATGGGCTACTCGCATGACATCCAGCTGAAAATCGTCGAAGCCATCAAGAAAGACCTCGACATACCTGACCCCAAGGTCAAGTACAACCTGGTAACGTCTCAGACCCGTATTCCGCTGGTTCAGAACGGCACCGTCGACGTTGAATGTGGTTCGACCACCAACAATGTCGAGCGTCAGCAGCAGGTCGACTTCTCCATCGGCATCTTCGAAGTCGGCACGCGCCTGCTGTCGAAAAAAGACTCCAGCTACAAGGACTTCGATGACCTGAAAGGCAAGAACGTAGTGACCACCGCGGGCACAACGTCCGAGCGCATCCTCAAGGCGATGAACGCCGACAAGCAGATGGGCATGAACGTGATCTCGGCCAAGGACCACGGCGAATCCTTCCAGATGCTTGAGTCTGGCCGTGCGGTCGCATTCATGATGGACGACGCGCTGCTGGCCGGCGAGATGGCCAAGGCCAAGAAGCCGGATGACTGGGCAGTGACCGGTACTGCGCAATCCTACGAAATCTACGGCTGCATGGTCCGCAAGGGCGATGCCCCGTTCAAGAAGGCAGTGGATGACGCCATTATTGCCACCTACAAGTCTGGCGATATCAACGCCATCTACAGCAAGTGGTTCATGTCCCCCGTCCCGCCTAAAGGGCTGAATCTGAATTTCCCGATGAGCGACAAGCTCAAGGAACTGATTCAGAACCCGACCGACAAGGCCGCAGAAGACAAGAAAGCCTGAGCAACCGGTTCAGCCAGCCTGAACTGATCGCATCCCGAGCAGGCAAAACCTGTTCGGGACCGGCTCCTCACTCTCGAAGTCCGACAGTGCGTACATCTCGATATAAATAGAAAAATAGGGGGAGACCCTGATGAATTACAACTGGGACTGGGGCGTGTTCTTCAAGTCCACCGGCGTCGGCAGCGAGACCTATCTGGACTGGTTCATATCCGGCCTGGGCTGGACCATCGCCATTGCTGTCGTTGCCTGGATCATTGCCCTGATACTGGGTTCGGTACTGGGCGTCATGCGCACCGTACCAAGCCGTCTGGTATCGGGTATTGCCACGGTATACGTGGAAATTTTCCGTAATGTGCCACTGCTGGTACAGCTGTTCATCTGGTACTTTCTGGTGCCCGACCTGCTGCCGGAAAACCTGCAGGAGTGGTACAAGCAGGACCTCAACCCGACTACCTCCGCGTTCCTGAGCGTGGTGGTCTGCCTGGGTCTGTTTACCGCTGCACGGGTCTGCGAACAGGTGCGTACCGGCATTGAAGCACTGCCAAAGGGCCAGGAATCGGCCGCGCGTGCAATGGGCTTCAAGCTGCCGCAGATCTACTGGAACGTGCTGTTGCCACAGGCTTACCGGCTCATCATTCCGCCGCTCACTTCCGAATTCCTGAACGTGTTCAAGAACTCGTCGGTAGCATCGCTGATCGGCCTCATGGAGCTGCTCGCGCAGACCAAACAGACCGCCGAGTTTTCCGCCAACCTGTTTGAAGCCTTTACGCTCGCCACCCTCATCTACTTCACGCTGAACATGAGCCTGATGCTGCTGATGCGCATGATCGAGAAGAAAGTCGCTGTACCCGGACTCATCTCGCTGGGGGGCAAATAATGGACTTCACTGGAATCGTTCCGGCCATTCCCGGCCTGTGGAACGGCATGGTCATGACCCTCAAGCTGATGGCAATGGGTGTTGTCGGCGGCCTGGTGCTTGGCACTTTGCTGGCGTTGATGCGCCTGTCATCAAACAAGCTGCTGGCCAATGTGGCTGGCGCTTACGTGAACTACTTCCGTTCGATCCCGCTGCTGCTGGTGATCACCTGGTTCTACCTCGCAGTGCCATTCGTGTTGCGCTGGATTACCGGTGAAGACACGCCCATCGGGGCCTTCGCTTCCTGTGTCGTGGCCTTCATGATGTTCGAAGCCGCGTACTTTTGCGAAATCGTCCGTGCCGGCGTGCAGTCGATTTCCAAAGGACAGATGGGCGCAGCCCAGGCGCTGGGCATGAATTACTCGCAGATGATGCGACTGATCATCCTGCCCCAGGCGTTTCGCAAGATGACGCCGCTGTTGCTGCAACAGAGCATCATTCTGTTCCAGGACACCTCTCTGGTGTACACCGTGGGCCTTGTGGACTTTCTCAATGCATCGCGCTCCAGTGGCGACATTATCGGGCGCGCCAACGAGTTCCTGATCATTGCCGGTCTGGTGTATTTCACGATCAGCTTTGCCGCCTCGCTGCTGGTGAAGCGTCTGCAAAAAAGGTTTGCCGTATGATTTCCATCAAAAACGTCAACAAATGGTATGGCGACTTTCAGGTGCTGACCGATTGCAGCACCGAGGTCAGCAAAGGTGAAGTGGTTGTGGTGTGCGGGCCCTCCGGTTCCGGCAAGTCGACCCTGATCAAATGCGTGAATGCGCTGGAACCGTTTCAAAAAGGCGACATTGTCGTCGACGGCACATCGATTTCCGACTCGAAGACCAATCTGCCAAAACTGCGCTCGCGGGTCGGCATGGTGTTTCAGCACTTCGAACTGTTCCCGCACCTGAGCATTGTCGAAAACCTGACCATCGCGCAGATCAAGGTACTGGGTCGCAGCAAGGCCGAAGCGACCGAAAAAGGCCTGAAACTGCTGGACCGCGTCGGCCTGTCCGAGCATGCGCACAAGCATCCCGGGCAGCTTTCCGGTGGTCAGCAACAGCGTGTTGCCATCGCTCGCGCCCTGGCGATGGACCCGGTGGTCATGCTGTTTGACGAACCGACGTCTGCGCTGGACCCCGAAATGGTCAACGAAGTGCTCGACGTGATGGTGCAACTGGCGCACGAAGGCATGACCATGATGTGCGTGACCCACGAAATGGGCTTCGCTCGCAAGGTCGCCAATCGGGTGATTTTCATGGACAAGGGACAGATTGTCGAAGACTGCGAAAAAGAAGAGTTTTTCGGTGACGTCAGCGCACGTTCGGAACGCGCTCAGCAATTTCTCGCCAAGATTCTCCAGCACTAGGTAATGCCGGCTGCCCGCGCATTCGCGGGCAGCTGTTCGGCTCAGGACGACTGTGATGAAATGCGACCCCACTCTGTATCGCGCCGCGCCGCCATCACTCGCCGTGAAACCTCGTCTGATACGCCAACTGTTTTTACCGCCACTGATCCTCATGCTGATGATCGGACTGGGCTATATCGCCTACCTGATCAGCGAACACAGCGGTATCAAGAGCCTGCGCGAGACCGGTGAGCGCCAGCTGGAGCTGCATGCCCGCACGGTCGAGAGTGAAATCAGCAAATACACCTATTTACCCAGCGTGCTGGAGCTTGAATCCAGCGTGTCGCAGTTGCTCAACGAACCGAGTCCCGAGCTTCAGCAGCAGGTCAACCGCTATCTGGAAGGGATGAATCGACGCAGCCGCAGCCGTGCCATTTATGTGATGGACACCACCGGTCGGGTGCTGGCCACCAGCAACTGGCGTGATTCCGACAGTTATCAGGGTGAAGACCTGTCCTTCCGCGCCTACTTTCAGGACGCCGTGCGCGGCCTGCCCGGCCGTTTTTACGGGATTGGCACCACCACGGGCGAATCGGGTTACTACCTGGCCCACGGGTTGGAAGACAAAGGCCGGATCATCGGCGTCGCCGTGATCAAAGTACGCCTTGAAGCACTGGAAGAACGCTGGCAGCGTGCGCGCCTGGAGGCGTTTGTCAGCGACGAGAACGGCATCATCATCCTCTCGAGCGACCCGGCTCGGCGCCTGAAGTCAGTACGACCGCTCACCCCGCAGGTCAAGGAACGCCTGGCCCGTAGCCTGCAATATTACTGGTGGCCGCTTAACGAACTGGTGCCACTGGAGCGGGAAACCCTCTCCGAAGGCGTCGAAAAGCTTGTTTTCCCGGCCAACGTCAGTGTCGATCGGGAACACAAGCAGGTCAGTTATCTGGCCCAGAGCCGTCCGCTGAGCGATACCGCCTGGCACCTGACGCTGCTTACTCCACTGGAAGACCTACGCCGTGAAGCGGCCAATCAGGGCATGCTGGTAGCTGTGGCCTGCGCGCTAGTGACCTTTCTGCTGATTGCCTGGAACGAGCGGCGCAAGGTGATCTCGACCCGACTGGCGGCCAGAGAGGCGCTGCAGGCTGCGAACAATGAGCTGGAACGCAAGATCGCCGAGCGTACCGAACACCTGCGAGCCAGCAACGAACGCCTCAAGGCGCAGATTCGCGAACGAAGACAGGCTGAAGACACCCTGCGCAGAGCCCAGGACGAGTTGGTGCAAGCTGGCAAGCTGGCGGCCATCGGCCAGATGTCGACCAGCATCGCTCATGAATTGAACCAGCCTCTGGCGGCATTGCGCACCTTGTCCGGCAATACCGTGCGTTTTCTTGAGCGAGGCGCGCTGGACACCGCCAGTGCCAACCTGCGCACCATCAATGATCTGGTCGACCGCATGGGCCGCATTACCGCCAGCCTGCGCGCATTCGCCCGACGCGGCGACGATCAGGGCCAGGCGCAACTGAGCAAGGCCGTCGAGGCGGCGGCGCAGTTGCTGGGCGTACGCCTGGAGCAGTCTGGCCTGACGTTACACCGAGACTTCGTCGACGCCACCCTGAGCATCGACCAGACCCGCCTGGAACAGATCCTGGTCAATCTGATCGGCAATGCGCTGGACGCCATGTTCAACCAGCCAGCGCCCGAGTTGTGGCTCACCGGGTCAATTGAAGACGGGCGTTATCGCTTGCGGGTACGTGATAACGGGCACGGCATCGATACCAAAACCCGCAAGCACCTGTTCGAACCTTTCTTCACCACCAAACCCGGCGAACAAGGCCTGGGACTGGGCCTGACCCTGTCGGCGAGCCTCGCCGCCGCAGCCGGGGGCAGCCTGAGCGCAGAGCACCCAGGTGACGGCGGCACAACATTTTTCCTGAGCCTGCCATTTGTCCCCGATGCCCCGACCGACAATCGCCCGAGCGGCCCCGGCCCAGGTGGACTGACATGAGACGACACCCATGAGCATCAACAGCGACCTGACCGTGCTGATCGTCGAAGACGACCCGCATGTGTTGCTCGGCTGCCAGCAGGCGCTGGCGCTGGAAGACATTGCCAGCGAAGGCGTATCAAGCGCCGAAGACGCCCTCAAGCGCATCGGTGACAATTTTGCCGGTATCGTCATCAGCGACATTCGTTTGCCGGGTATCGACGGGCTGGAATTATTGAGCCGCCTCAAGGCGCGTGACAACAGCCTGCCGGTGGTGCTGATCACCGGCCACGGCGACATCACCATGGCCGTCAACGCAATGCGCGATGGTGCTTACGATTTCATGGAGAAACCCTTTTCTCCCGAGCGTCTGGTCGACGTCACCCGGCGCGCGCTGGAGCAGCGCGGGCTGGCCCGTGAAGTCTGGGCGTTGCGCAAGCAACTTGCCGAACGCGATTCGCTGGAAGGCCGGATCATCGGCCGCTCCCCCGCCATGCAAAACCTGCGCGCATTGATTACCAACGTCGCCGATACGTCGGCCAATGTGCTGATCGAAGGCGAGACCGGCACCGGCAAGGAGCTAGTCGCGCGCTGCCTGCACGACTTCAGCCGACGCAAGGACAGTCAGTTCGTGGCACTCAATTGCGGCGGGCTGGCAGAAAGCCTGTTCGAGTCGGAAATTTTCGGTCACGAAGCCAATGCATTTACCGGCGCGGGCAAGCGGCGCATCGGCAAGATCGAACACGCCCACAATGGCACGCTGTTTCTCGATGAAGTGGAAAGCATGCCGGTCAACCTGCAGATCAAACTGTTGCGCGTCCTCCAGGAACGAACTCTGGAGCGGCTTGGTTCGAACCAAAGTGTTGCAGTGGATTGCCGGGTCATTGCGGCGACCAAATCCGACCTCAATGCACTGAGCAAGACCAGTCAGTTCCGCAGCGACCTGTATTACCGTCTGAACGTCGTCACGCTGGAGCTGCCGCCATTGCGTGAGCGCCGCGAAGACATTCTGCAACTGTTCGAACACTTCCTGCAGTTGTCGTCATTGCGCTTCGACCGTGAGCCGCCGACGCTGGACAGACAGACCAGTTCAAGCCTGATGAGCCACGACTGGCCGGGTAACGTGAGGGAGCTGCGCAACGTAGCCGAGCGGTTTGCCTTGGGTCTGCCGGCGTTCAAACAGGCAGGCACGGTCAGTGAAAATCAAAGCCTGGGGTTTGCCGAAGCGGTTGAGGCCTTCGAACGATCCCTGCTCAGCGAGGCCCTGCAACGCAGCGGCGGCAACCTCAGCCAGGCCAGTCAGGAACTGGGCATGGCCAAGACCACCTTGTTCGACAAGGTCAAGAAATACGGGCTTTGAGCACTGTGTCCAATCTTGAGTGTGCGGTATCGCGCATATCTGTGACGCAGAGCGTCACCCACTGCATTCCCACGCTGGAGCGTGCGGAACGATAGGCGTCCGCACGACACCGACCCTGCACAGGCAGTACCTTACTTCGACTCGCTGAGCATCTGCCGGATCGCGCTGACGAACACTTCAACCGGCTGCCCGCCCGATACCGCGTACTGGTCGTTGAAGACCATGGTCGGCACGGAGGTGATACCGCGGGATGTCCAGAGTTGCTCGGCTTCGCGGACCTCTGCGGTGTACTCGCCGCTGTCGAGGATGGCCTGAGCACGCAAACGGTCCAGGCCGACCTTCTGCGCTACGTCTGCCAGGGTCTGGTGGCTGGACGGATCTTTCAGGTCACTGAAATAGGCTTCGAACAGCGCCTGCTTCAATGCGTACTGCTTGCCTTGTTGTTCGGCCCAGTGTAACAGGCGATGAGCATCGAACGTGTTGTAGATACGTCGCTCGCCCTTGGCAAAGGTGAAGCCCAGCTCGGCACCGCGCTCACGAATCGTCTCGTGAATGCTTTCGATCTGTTCTGGCGTAGAGCCATATTTTTCGGCGATGTGCTCTTTGATGTCCTGCCCTTCGGCAGGCATGTTCGGGTTCAACTCGAAAGGCTGGAAGTGGATGTGCGCTTGCACTTCATCCCCCAGCGCCTCCAGCGCCTGATCCAGCGCGCGCAGGCCGATGACACACCAGGGGCAGGAAACATCGGAGATGAAATCGATCTTCAGTGCAGTCGTCATGTCGGCCCTTTTCAGTCAGCAGATTCAATAAGCAAGGGCCATACGATACACCTCTGTCAGTGCCTGACAACCGGGCAGGCTTTACAGTTGGGCAAGGCTGCGACCGTCTTCATGCTGGGCTTTCAGGTACGGCAGCACAGCCCCGAGCAACGGTGCCTTGAAGGCTTCCTGAAAACGGTGAGCCAGCCCCGGAATCAGGCGCAACTGGCTGCCCTGAATGTGCGCGGCCACATGCACACCATGCATGACCGGCAACAATGGATCAGCCGTGCCATGCACGACCAGCACCGGCAGGCGCAGACGGTTCAGCAACTCCACCCGGCTCGGCTCGGCCAGAATCGCCATGATCTGACGCTTGACGCCCTCGGGATTGAAGGCCCGGTCGTAGGACACCGCAGCCTGATGCAGCAATTGCTGGCGATCATCCTTGACCTGCGGGCTGCCCAGCGCTGCAAGCAGATCGGCCTGCTGCTCGATGGCCATTTCCCGGTTGGGTGCGCCGCGCCGCGCCAGCAGTTGCATCAACGCCGCACTGGGCATAGGCAAGCCCTGCGCACCGGAGCTGGTCATGATCAGCGTCAGGCTTTCGACCCGCGACGGGGCCAGATCGGCCAGGTGCTGGGCAATCATGCCGCCCATGCTCGCGCCAAGAACGTGAAACTGGCGAATCTGCAAGGCGTCCATCAGGCCCAAGGCATCATCGGCCATATCGGTCAGCGAATACGGCGCAGAGACCGGCAGGCCCAGCTTGTAGCGCAGCACTTCAAAGGTCAGGTTGGCCTCGGCTGGCTGTTGCACCCAGGTAGACAGACCGACGTCGCGATTGTCGTAGCGAATCACCCGGTAGCCCTGCTGACACAGCGCAACCACAACCTCGTCCGGCCAATGAATCAACTGCCCGCCAAGGCCCATTACCAACAGCAAGGCAGGGTCGGACTCACTGCCGATGCTTTGATAGGCAATTCGTACCTCTTTAAGGTCAGCATGCTGTACAGGAACATCGACATCACAACGATCGGCCGCAAAAGACGGCAAGCCGCACAGAAGCGCGGCCAGAAAAATTAAAACCCGCATGAAAAACACCAAAAAACAGATCCCCAGTAGGCCGCGAGTCTGATGATGTTTCCCCAAGCGCGCTGCCACACTTGCGTGACAGTTTGATGAATGGCGCTGAGCGGTCGTTAATCGGGTGTTGCGTTACGCGGCGAACTGATCCGCCACCATCAGGTTTTTTCCAAAACGGGCGCGCGCTTCGAGGAGTGACTCCTGGTGCCAGCCCGAATGCGTGTCGCACTCGCCCAAGGACAGGACCTTGTAAACCGGCAGACGATCAAACACCGGAGCCAGCAGCTCCGGTTCGGTCACGCTGTCCAGATGCAACCCTGCAACCGGCAACAAGGCCGCGATACCCAGGTTGGGCCGCAGGTCACCGTGATAAAGACCAATGAGCTTCTTCAACGGCGAATACTGAAGAATGTGATAGGCACGTTCGAAGGCGTTGCTCCATGCCAGCGGCAGGTCGAGCGCCAGGATCGGTTCGTCGATCTGAATCCACTCGACACCGCGCGCCGCCAGACGCCCGAAGATCTCGCCATACACCGGCAGCAGATGCTCCAGCAGGTCGAGCCGATCTACCTGGTCACCCTGAACGTCACTTAGCCAGAGCAGTGTCAGAGGACCGATCAATGCGGGCTTGCGGCCTTGCTCGCACGCTTCAGCGACGCTCGCCAGCAGCGGTGCCCAATCAGGCTGAAAACGCTGGTCGCGTTTCAGGTGTGGCACCTGCTGCGGGTAACGCGCCATCAACCAGCTGCGCAGTTCGGCGTCAGTTGTCGCAACACCCTGATCCTGTTTCCAGAAAGCCTGCAGAGCGTGCTGCAATTCACGGTCTGCGCCAATGTGAAAATAGTCAGGGTGTTGAGTCAGGGCCACGATGCGTCCTCCATAAAAGATGGGTCTATTGTCGACAGCTGACACAACATGAGACAAACTCATTTTTTTCGTGTTGATCACAAATACTGCTCATGGAGCACTGACGGTGCTTGAAATACGCCACCTCAAAACCCTGCACGCCCTGCGCGAGGCCGACAGCCTTGTGGAGGCCGCCGAACGCCTGCATCTGACGCAGTCGGCGCTGTCCCATCAGTTCAAGGAACTGGAAGAGCGCATGGGCATGCCGCTGTTTGTGCGCAAGACCAAACCGGTACGGTTTACCAGCGCCGGTCTGCGCCTGCTGCAATTGGCCGATTCCATGCTGCCGCAACTGCGCAGTGCCGAGCGTGACATCGCCCGTCTGGCAGGCGGCACCGCGGGAAGGCTGCACATGGCAATCGAATGCCACAGCTGTTTTCAATGGCTGATGCCGACCATCGACCAGTTCCGCGATGCCTGGCCCGAGGTCGAACTGGACCTGTCTTCCGGCTTCTCGTTTGCACCATTGCCCGCGCTGGCGCGTGGTGACCTGGACTTGGTGGTGACGTCCGACCCGCTGGAATTGCCCGGCATCACCTACGTGCCGCTGTTCACCTATGAAGCGATGCTGGCGGTGGCCAATCAACACGCGCTGGCGGGCCGGCCGTACATTGTTCCAGAAGACCTGCTCAGCGAAACGCTGATCACCTACCCGGTGGAGCGCGACCGACTGGACATCTTTACCCGTTTTCTGGAGCCCGCCGATATCGAGCCTGCACAGGTACGAACCTCGGAATTGACGGTGATGATGATGCAACTGGTCGCCAGCGGACGCGGGGTCTGTGGGATGCCGCACTGGGCGCTGCATGAATACAGCTCACGCGGTTATGTGAAGGCCAAGCGCCTGGGTGAGAAAGGGCTGTTCGCAACGCTGTATGCCGGTATTCGCGCCGACATGCTCGACGCACCGTACATGCGCGATTTCCTGCTGACCGCCAAGGACACCTCGTTTTCGACGCTGGACGGGGTTAGCGTGGTTCGCTGACAGTATAGTCCTGCGCCAAGGCACAGGACGACACGGGTTCAGTTCGCTCGGGTTTGCCGCTGGCGGTACAACGGCAGGATCAGGTCGCGTGTCAGCGGAGCCAGATGCACATCCGCAAGACTGTCTGCGCCGACCCAGAGCACTTCTTCGATCTCGGCGGCGGGCAGAACCTGGGCATCAGTTCTGACCTCGTAAAGCTGACAACACACCTCAAAACCCGGCTCATTGGCAGCCGGTGCAACGAACTCGCCGAGAAACAGCGCCTGCTGCGGATCGATGATCAGCCCGAGTTCTTCTTCAAGCTCCCTGGCCAGCGCCCGCGGTGCCGGTTCGCCAGGTTCGATCTTGCCGCCCGGTTGCATGAATGCCTGAGTGCCGCGCTTGCGCACCAGCAGGGTCCGGCCGTCTGTGCCGATCAGCAGCGCCGCCGCGATGCGGATTATCTTCATGCAAAGATTTCCGTTTTCAGCAAACGTGCCTGATCAGCGCGCTCAAGGGCCAGCACGATCAGGCGATGGATCAGTTCGGCGTAGGTCAGACCGCTGGCCTGCCAGAGCTTGGGGTACATGCTAATGGAAGTGAAGCCAGGCAGCGTGTTGACCTCATTGATGATGATGTCACGCGTGTCGGTAACGAAGAAATCGACCCGCGAAAGCCCTGCGCAACCCAGCACCTTGTAAGCCTGCAACGCGACTTCACGCACCTGATCACTCAGATCGGCAGGAAACTCGGCGGGTATCGCGATGCGCGCCTGATCACCATTCAGGTACTTGGTGTCGTAGGCGTAGAACTCGTCGTTGGCAATCACTTCGCCACAGACACTGACCTGCGCATCGAAGTTACCCAGTACCGCGCACTCCACTTCCCGGCCGACGATGCCCTGCTCGATCAGCAGCTTGTGGTCAAATTCGAAACCCAATGCCAGCGCAGCCACGAAGCCAGCCTCGTCAGACACTTTGCTGACGCCCACCGACGAGCCTTGATTGGCCGGCTTGACGAACATCGGCAGGCCCAATTGCGTGGCTGCATCGGCGAACGACAGGGTTTCCGCACGGCTGAGCACCATGAACGGCGCGACAGCAATGCCTGCATCGCGCAGCAGACGCTTGGTCACGTCTTTGTCCATACACGCCGCCGAGGCGAGTACGTCAGCGCCGACAAACGGAACGGCCAGCATGCGCAGCACGCCTTGCAACGCACCGTCCTCACCAAACGCGCCGTGGATCAGCGGAAATACCACGTCAATGGCTGCCAGTGGCTTGCCTGTCTCGACCTCGACAAACTGGCCACCAGTGCTGCCAGGCAACAGCGACAACTGCTTGCCGGATGCGCTCAGTTTGATCCGCGCAGGATCATTGGCATTGAGCAGGTAGTCGCCCTCGTCGAAGCGCAACCAGCGGCCCAGCTTGTCGACGCCGATCAGGGTCAGCGTATAGCGTTCACGATCAATCGCATTGATCACGTTGCGTGCCGACTGCAACGAAACCTCATGCTCGCTGGATTGCCCACCGAAAACGATGGCGACTGACTTTTTCAAAGCGGTTACTCCTGTTTTTCAGGCCGCGAAGATAAAAGCAATGTTGGCTGTTAGTCCAGCAGATGATTGGCCATACGCCTGGAATTCAGGCAAAAAAAACCCGGTGGTGGGCAATCCATGCGAAATGCCCATCACCGGGAGGTCAGACAGCTCATTGAGCCGCTGCGGTTTCTTTCTTGCCGCCAGAGCCGAAGGTGGCGAAACGCTTGTTGAAACCCGCGATCCGGCCCTCGTTGGTGGTCTTGCGCTGCTGCCCGGTATACATCGGGTGCGAGGCGCTGGACACGTCTAGCGCGACATAAGGATAGGTGTTGCCGTCGGTGTGCTGCTGCGTACGGTCTGTGTCTACGGTCGAGCCGATCAGGAAGTAGACGTCGGCAGCGGTGTCGTGGAACAGCACAGTACGGTAAGCGGGATGGATGTCGGGTTTCATGGTTAGCTCTCCGGTGAGTTGACTGCAATCGTTATACAGTAACATAACAGAAGATGAGAATGATTGCTGTTGATTGCTATCATTGGCGAGCTTGATCGAACGCGCGCGTGCAGCAGCTGTCGTCCTGCAACCGCCAGAACCAGCGCGCCAGAGACATTCTGTAATAGCGTGCTTTTGCAATCGGGCCGAATTAACGGCACCCTGCCGCGCCGCCGAACGTCACTGGTCGCTGGCCTGGAACCTGAGCCTCTGTGGCCGATCTTTACTCATTAGCACTTTCAAGAGTCCACCGTTATGACTAACGGACGCGATCATCGAATCGACTTCTTTCGCGGCCTGGCGCTGATCTTCATATTCTGGGATCACGTGCCGGACAACCCGCTCGCGCAGTTGACCGTACGCAACTTCGGCTTCAGCGACGCAGCGGAAATCTTTGTCTTTCTTGCCGGTTACGCATCGATCATGGCCTATGGACGCATCGCCCGGCGCGACGGCATGCTGGTGGCTGGCGTGCGGATCCTGCGCCGCACCTGGGTGCTGTATGTGGTGCATATCTTTCTGCTGACCCTGCTGATGGGCATAGTCTTCGTCGCCAACAACCATGTCGAGACGCGCGACATGGTCCAGCAGATGGGCCTTGAATACTTCGTCGGCAACCCGCAACAGGCATTGGCCGATGAACTGTTGCTGCGTTTCAAGCCCAACCTGACCGACCCGTTGCCGCTGTATATCGTGCTGTTGCTGACCTTGCCGCTGACCTTGCCATTGATGCTGCGCAAACTGGAACTGGCGGTCGGCCTGTCGATTGCCCTGTACCTGATGGTGCCGTTGCTCGGCTGGAACCTGCGTGCCTATGAAGGCGGTGGCGTGTGGTATTTCAATCCGGTGGCCTGGCAGTTGCTGTTCATTCTCGGCGGTGCCTGTGCATTGCGCAGCGAAACAGCCACACCCGCCGTACACTCTCCGTTGCGCCAACAACCGCTGTTCCTGATGGCCGCCGTCTACGTGTTGATCGCCGGGATGCTGACCTTCAGCGAAAAATGGCCCGGCCTGCACAGCGCACTGGTCTCGACCCTGCACCTCGACGCCTTGTACCCAATCAGCAAAACCGACCTGGCACCCGCGCGCCTGCTGCACTTCCTTGCACTGGTCTACGTCGTCGCCCGACTGCTGCCGACCTCAAGCACCTGGCTCGAAAACTGGCCCGCCCGCCAGACCTGCCGCATGGGCCGTTATTCGCTGGAAGTCTTCTGCCTGGGCGTATTGCTCGCGCCACTGGCAGACATGGCAAATGCACTGGCAGGTGATACATGGCCTATGCAGGTGACTACCGCGATTGTCGGGCTCGGCTTGATGATGCTGATGGCCAATGGGCTGGAGTTGAATAAGCGGCTGGGGAGATATAAGGCCGCCATAGCGGTGTAAAGGAAGGAGCATTGCAAATGCAAAGACTGGCAAAACGCATTTGCCAGTCTTCTTTACACATTTACTTACGGGGTACTTTTGATCAGTCTCTGATGACAGATATGTCCGACTTGCCCTTTATCAGGATGAGGTGTGTCAAGGCCAGTATTTAAAGCATAAGGATTATCCACCACCCAACTACCTTCAAAATATTGGGTGCGCCAAATATGTGTCCATCTGTCTTTCTCTGCAAAAACATCCGCATCGTTACCACCGACGCAGCGGCCAATATCTACCACTGTGCGGACTTTACCGGATGCGTCAGTCTTCACAAGGCCAGTGGGACGGGACTTATCGGACTTCGGCAGATCAATTGAGTATGACGCAATGCCCCCTTCCAGGGGCGTCCCTGTCGAATCAGTCATATCGATCTCCAGAACAACGTTGCTTATTCCTTGAGCAGATAACGGCCCCAGGGTAGACGCATCCGGAGGTATTCTTGACATACCATATGGCTGATCTCGCAGGCGAGCATAGGTGACCTTTGGAAATGAACCCAGTATCAGGCCACAGGTAGAACCTTGTACAAAAGTACTGGACTCGTTATGAGAAACCCGAACAATTACATCCTGCCCAAGAGTCAAAGAAGGGAGCACCATTTTCTGACCACTGGCGAGCATATTCCATTTAGCGCCATCGTGAATTTCCAACTGAGCAGATCCGGACAGATGCCCTTGAATCAAAACCTTTTGCCCGCGCAATGCTGTGAAGCCGTAATAGTGGCTGTCCGCTGCGCTTACCAATGAATCCTTGATAATATTAAATTTGTCAGGCAGCTCAGTAAATTTAGGTTCTACAGCCTATTCCGTTCTAACCTCGCCAGATCCCTCTAAAACTTCCGCCTCACTTGCCTGCTCATTTAAAATATTCCGCCCCACTTCGTGTGCTATCGCTTGCGGGTGTAAAGCGCATGCCAACAACGAAAATGCCAAAATCTTTGCTGCCTTGAGATTATTCATGTGACGCTCCTAATATTAATAAAACACCTAAAACAGGACGTAATAGAAATCCAACCTCAAGGTCAATAGCAAAACGAAAAATAAAGAAACTTCCTACAAAACAATTGCCACCCCAGCAACCTGGGAATATTCCTACACTCTTCTCAGCGCAAGTTTTCCCTGTTCGTGCCGTTAGTAAATTGACTACAGAAAATCAGGTGCACAATGAATATCGGCCCTAACTACATCTCCGCACAAGAATGGCAAACCCTGTTTGATAAAAAAAACGAGATAGCCTCGCCCCTTTTGAACAAGCTCCCTACAGAGCCAGAACAAAAAAAAACCGCGTGACCCGAACGCTGAATTCTATACAACCGAAGAGACACCTTGGTTTTCCAGCTACAAAAATTCGGCGGCAGGACGCGCTATTTTAGAGAACATGTCTGAAAAGGAAGCAAAAGATATCCGAGGCAGGTATCTGGAAAACTACATTAAGGATTTTGACCAAACCATATGCCGTATGTACGACAATTTCCACGATTTCAAGCAGCAGCTTTTTTACCTCAATACAGAGCTGTCAAAAAAGCATTTCGGCTTCACGCTGGGCTTTAATCAGGACATTCAGGTGACCGACCCGGACGAGGTTCTCACCCCGGCAGAGTTCACGTACCTGACCGAGAAGCTGAACGAACGTCAACAACTGAAAGAGGATCTGCGTGCGCACGCAAAAATTGTGATGACGCTACTCGACCATTACACGGAAAAATTCGGTAACCAGCACACCCTCAATCTGGAGAGTTACAGCAAAGTCATCGACTACGGACAGATCTTCAGCCGCAACCATATTGGCAATTTCATGGACACGATTATTTACCAGATCGAGCGCTATGCGCCGAAGCGTGAGGAAGAACCAAAACCTCTGGTTGATGTGCACGTTTGATGAATGCAAATACAGGCCGTTGATATTTCGCTCGGAATAACCAGTGACATGCAGTTGGTTCGTGACGCAGATCACACAAAGCCTGTGACCAGGAATTTTCCCACAGCTTTATCAGCCCAAGTATCCAGCCCATTCACCGATAACAAGAAAGATACAGTCATTCAGCAAGGAGCAGAAAATGTACATTAGCACTATTACTTCCGACTTTTTACTTCCTCCGTCGCGCCCCTTGACCCACCTCCAAACAAAACCCCTCCCACGATCGCCTGAGGATAAACCGGCACTGAGTAAAAAAGAAGAGTTTGCAAATGCTTTCTACACGCGTGAGGAAGAGCCGTGGCTGCAATTCACCTCCAACCATCCCGACGAGAAAGACCCGACTAAAAAAGTCATTCGCCCAATGACAAAAGAGCTTTATCTAGAGCACCTTAATGTGGATGCATTGCTCATGTCGGAATTACAATCCTGTTTCTACCAGGAGTTCAGAGCGGAGCTTATAGATTTGCGGCCCGACCTGACGGGTAAAAATTTCAGCTATACGATAGGCGATGATGCCGAGCTTAAAATAATAGACTTGGACGATAAGTTAGGCACCAATGAAATCAAGTATTTATCAGATGCCATCAACCAAAAAACCCACCTCAAGGATGCTGCGATCACGCATGCCAAAATCCTCATGACGCTGGCTGACCATGACACAGACACATTCAAAGGAACCTATAAACTTGACCTGCTAAATTTTCAAAACATCATTGATCTTGGAAAAATAGCACTCAGCAAAAAAGATGACCCTAGGGTCTGTTCCCGTTTCACATTGGCAGCCACAGAAAAGCGCAGGCCATTGCTATGACGCTTTCATAGTTTCTCTTGAGTTTGTCGAACCGAGAAGCCGCCGCCCGGAAATGCTTCAACCGGGCAAAGGCGTTTTCTACGAGATGTCGATTGCGATATAACCCTTTGTCCAGATCTGCGTTCCCTTTCAGAGAATTGCGCTTTCGTGGAATCACCACTTTGCTGCCTTGCTGCTCGACCTGAGCGCGTATCGCTTCAGTGTCGTAGCCCTTGTCCGCAATGATCACTTCTGCATTGGGCATCTTGGCAATCAACGAGGCCGCCTGCGAACAATCATTGGTCTGGCCTCCGGTCACGTCAAATGCAATGGGCAGCCCACAAGCGTCTACAGCCAGGTGAATCTTGCTGGTGTTACCGGCTCGGCTTTTTCCGATGGCCTGGTCCTGCGTGCTGGCAGCACCTGCACTGTGCTGATGAGCCTTTACATAACTGCCATCAATGAAAACCCACTCCATGTCAGGATCGGTCATCAGCACCTCAAGCACCTTGACCCACTTGCCTGAAGCAGACCAGGCATTGAACCGCTTGTAGACCTTGCTCCAGTTTCCAAACGCTTTCGGCAGGTCTCGCCAAGGGCAACCCACACGCATGCGGTACAGCATGCCTTCAACCGTGGTGCGCAAATCTCGCTTGTTGTAGATCGATTCGTGCAGCAAAATTTCTCGAAGCTTCGGCCAGTGCTCATCACTGAGCATTAATCGGGGCATTGCAGGCTCGTATTGGTGTTGTGTGAGAACTCCAACAATACGGGCCTGTTCTCATAGAGATCAATGGGTTACGTCGAAACGGGAACAGACCCTAGTGAAATCTGGATAAGTCAGATCAAAGAAAAAGCAGAAAAAGATTCGACACACTTGATCGATACAAGGGCCTGACGGTCAGAAAACGCTCTGTAGCGCCTACGGCAGACAGAGCGTTTTTTAAATCAGTTCCTTGACCAGTTGATCAGCCAGCGATTGCAAATCAGCCCCAAGTTGTACACATGAGGTTTATCCGCCAATTGTTCAGCGAGCCTATTATTAGCCCAATACTTTTTTGGCCCGTAGCGAGTACTCCAGGTTTCTCGCCCGTTTTCACTTAAGTGAGTGAAGTTATCAGCGAGCAAACCACCCTCGCAGCGTTTAAACGTTACCCGCTGCATTATTTTCCCCGAACTGTCCGAGGTGTATTGTCCGTTAGCCTGGTGATGTTTGATACTGAGCTCGAAATCAAATACACCGCCCTCCAGCGGAAAAGCCTTGCTGTCGGTAAACGTAACCTCGAGCATTGCCTCTGTGAGCGCTTGTGTCGCCAGAAAAGCGGGTTTGGTGAAACCATACGGAATCAACCCTGAAGCCCTCTTCGTGGTGTAAGTCATAACGCATATGAGGAAACGAGCCAAACACCACGCTGTAATCAGTGGTATCAAACCTGGCACCGTCAGTCGCGACAATACGTATATTGAGACTTGTGAACCAGGATTAAGCCCTTCGATTCTCTGCGCCGATGAATGACGCTTGGGCTGCCACCGGCCGCCATCAACCTGATACTCCAACCTCCATTTCTGGTCGTAATCCGAATCCGGCGTTGTAATCAGTACATTCTGGCCGCGCGCAGCGGTGAAATTATACTGATGAACTGCCGAGGTATTCTCCAGAATATGACTGATCTGATGAATCTTGTCCGACAGCACCACAGGATTCGAATGGCTTGGGTTTTGTACAGCCCGTTCCTGCAACATTGGTTGTTGACTGACGACAGGAGCTCCTTCTACTTGACCCATGGCGTGATAAGACATTGCCGAGAGCAATCCAGACACAAACGCACGACCTGCCTTGTTTTTCTTGTTTTTCATTTTGTTGATCTCGATAGGGATTAACTAATCAGGGCATCATTGCCACTGACAAAACCGGACGTAATCACCTGTTTAATTCGAGATCAAGCGTTGGAAACAATTATCGGAAACGTCCTACAAATAACCAATAATATTTTATAAGTCCAACGCCTGGATTTATAAAGAATGCTTTTCAGGCGCTTATCTATGACTGATATTTTTTCAGTCAAACCCTGTGCTTAGACGAAAAAGCATACAAGCCATGCCAGTCCAGGCATCGCCTCAGCCAATCTCGAAAACCACCACACAATTCCCCCCACATTCCCATCCAGCGTCTAAGCTTGGGTCAGGTGCGTTGAAAGGATGACCGGACAATCGACTATGGGCGTATTTCGGCATTCCGATAGCAAGCATGAAGCGCTGTCAGCTGACCGCCAGGATGACCCACGCGCGCCAAAGCGTCCGCGTCGCAAGCGATACGGGTGGTGGGTGTTTTGGGTGATTGTGGTGCTGGCCTGCATTGCGCTGGGTGTTGCAATAACGGTGGAGAGCCGCAGTTCAAGGCTGCAGGCGCGGGAGTTCAGCCGCTTTGCCGCGAGCCTGAGTTATTCGATGCAGCCTGGGCCGAGTCATGATGTGGTGTATCCAGGTGACGGGCCGTTCGACAGGCGCCTGGGCTATTCGTCGCTGGATGAGTTCCTGCAGCGTCTGCTCAAGCGCGATTATGTGATTACTCGCCAGACCCGTTTCTCACCAGAGCTGATGCGCTACGTTCAGCATGGCTTCTTCGTGCCTTACGAGGAAAAGACCCAGGCTGGCCTGTCGATCACTGATTGCCGAAACGAACCGTTGTATGAGTTCAGATACCCGCAGCAGTTTTATCCGACCTTTACCGCTATTCCGCCACTGCTGGTGAACAGCCTGCTGTTTATCGAAAACCGCGACTTGCTGGACCCGCAGCAACCCTTGGCCAACCCGGCAGTGGACTGGCCACGCTTCGTGAAGGCCGCGTGGTCGCAACTGGCGAAGATGTTCGCCCTCCCCGGCCAGTCGGCTGGCGGCAGTACGCTTGCCACTCAACTGGAAAAATATCGCCATTCACCCGACGGGCTGACGCTGTCGGGTTCAGAGAAGTTGCGGCAGATGATTTCCGCCAGCGTTCGCGCTTATCAACCGGGCACCGAGACCCTCGCGGTACGCCAGCGGGTGGTCCGTGATTATCTGAACAGTGTGCCGTTGTCCGCGGTGCCGGGGCACGGTGAAGTGCATGGGCTGGCCGAAGGGTTGCGGGTGTGGTTCGGTGCGGATTTTGCCAAAACCAATGACTTACTGGCCTCCAGCCCCACAGACAAACAGCGGCTGGCCGACAAGGCGCTCGCCCTGCGCGAAGTGCTGTCACTGGTCATTGCCCAGCGTCGTCCGTCGCACTATCTGGCCAAGGGCCGCCTAGAACTGGCGGACCTGACCGACAGCCATCTACGTCTGCTGGCCCAGGCCAATGTCATTGATCAACCGCTGGCCGATGCCGCGTTGGCAGCCCAGGTCACCTACCGCGACTGGGCGCAGCAGCCGACCATTCAGCCTATCGAAACCAATAAAGGCATCAGTGTCGCGCGCACTCGTTTGTCGAACCTGCTCAATCGCCCGCTTTACGACCTGGACCGTCTTGATCTGTCGGCCACCAGTACCCTGCATGGCGAATTGCAGCGCAGCGTCAGCCAGTACCTGCGTGACCTGGCCAACCCTGAGTTCGCTGCAAAAACCGGCTTGATGGGAGAGCGGCTGCTGACCCCGGCCAGTACCACCCAGGTACGCTATAGCTTCACGCTGTTCGAACGCGGCGTGGATGGCTCGCGGGTCAGGGTGCAGACCGACAGCACTGATCAGCCGTTCGACATCAACGAAGGCAGCAAGCTGGAACTGGGTTCGACCGCGAAGATGCGTGTGCTGACCACTTACCTGGAGATCATCGCCGAGCTGCACGGGCGGTATGGGAATCTGAGTACCGCGCAACTGCGCAAGGTGCCTGTCGAAGAACCTGACCGGCTGACTCGCTGGGCGGTGGATTACCTGCTGATTAGCAAGGACCGTGATCTGGCGAAAATGCTCTCGGCCGCGCTGGATCGCACCTATTCGGCCAGCCCGGCAGAGGCGTTCTTCACCGGTGGCGGCATGCACCGTTTCAATAACTTCAGGCGCGAAGACAACGAGCGGATTCCCACCCTGCGCGAGTCGCTGCGTGAGTCGATCAACCTGCCGTTCATTCGCCTGATGCGCGATGTGGTGCGCTACAGCACGTATCAGGCGCCCAACAACAGCGCCGAGTTGCTCAAGGATGACGACAACCCGCGCCGTCAGGAATACCTCGCGCAGTTTGCCGACCGCGAGGGCACGGTGTTCCTGCTGCGCTTCTGGAAACGCTACAAGGAAAAGACCACTCAGGAACGCCTCGATACTTTTCTGGACGGTATCCATCCCACGGCCATCCGCTTGGCTGCCGTGCATCGCTACTTGCTGCCTGGGGCTGATCAAGCGACGTTCAACGCGTTCATCCGTGCGCATCTGGATGAGCCGAAAGCAACCTCAAAGCTGACCGACAAGCGTCTTGCCGACTTGTACAAGGGCTATGGGCCGGGCACTTACGACTTGCCCGATCAAGGCTACATCGCCCGCGTCCACCCGCTGGAACTGTGGCTGGTGGGCTACCTGCTCAAACACCCTGAAGCACAATTCAAGGACGCGGTGGCCGCCAGTCGTTACGAGCGTCAGGAAGTCTACGGCTGGCTGTTCAAGAGTCGCCACAAAAGCGCTCGCGACAGCCGCGTACGGACCATGATGGAGGTCGAAGCGTTTCTGGATATCGAACAGCGCTGGCAGCGCGTGGGCTATCCGTTCGACCATCTGGTGCCATCGCTGGCAACGGCTATCGGCAGCTCGGGTGATCGCCCGGCGGCGCTGGCCGAGCTGATCGGCATTATCCAGAACGACGGCATCCGTTTGCCGCCCGTGCGTATCGACAGTCTGCATTTTGCCGCTGGTACACCTTACGACACCGAACTGACCATCAACCCGGAGCTGGGCCAGCGCGTGCTGCCAGCAGAAGTTGCCGCGGCAATGCGCGAAGCCTTGTCGCAGGTGGTGGATGGCGGCACCGCCAAGCGTGTACAAGGCACCTTCAAGATGCAGGACGGCAGCGTGCTGGCGATGGGCGGCAAGACTGGCACGGGTGATAACAGGATCGAGAGCATCGGCGCAGGCGGACGCATTCTCAGTTCCAGGGCGATCAATCGCACGGCGACCTTTGTGTTTTATATCGGCGACAACCACTTTGGCGCATTGACCGCGTTCGTACCGGGACGCGCCGCCGAAGGCTTTCGCTTCACCTCGGCGTTGCCGGTGCAGGTACTCAAAGGTATGGCTCCGATCCTGACCCCGTACTTGGAGAACCACGGACAGGCGATGTGCAATGCCCCGCTTGCCGACCCGCCCAAGGGTGTTTGACCGGCAATGACCGCTCGTCTGCCAGCTCTGTGATTACAATAAGATATATCTTAAGGTATATCTAACTTGTAACCAGAGATCAAAAACATGCGTGAAGATAAACACCCTCCCCACCACCGTCCGCCGCATCCTCGTGAACCAGGTGAAGATCGCGACGGTTTTGAAAAACGCCCAGGCCGTGAACGCGGTGGACGTGGCCCTCGGGTTTTCGCCCCTGGCGATCTGAAATTACTGCTGTTGGCACTGATCGCCGAACAGCCCGCACACGGCTATGACCTGATCCGCAAGATCGAAGGTCTGTTCGAGGGTGCGTACTGCCCCAGCCCCGGCGTTATCTACCCCACCCTGACGTTTCTTGAAGAAAGCGAAATGGTGGTCGGCGATGCCCAGGCTGGCAAGAAGCTCTACACCATCACCGATGCGGGTCGCCAATCCCTGGAAGATCAGGCCGTGGCGCTGGAAGGTGTGCGCATGCGCATCGATGTCAGCAAGCGCTCACTGCGCGGCCACGATCGTCCGCCGGAAATCCACGAAGCGGTGCACAACCTGCGCCACGCACTGCAGATGCACCACGGTCGCTGGACCCCGGAAGAAATTCTGCGGGTCAGCGAGTTGCTCAACAGCACGGCCAAGGCTGTCGTCGATGGGCCTCAACCTACCTCGGAGGAGTCGGCATGAATTCGCCCCAGTCAATCCATCGCGTCATGCATGAAATCAAGCGTCGCAAACTAAAAGTGTTGCGAGTCACAGAGCTGACGCCGCTGATGCGCCGCATTACCTTGCAGGGCCCGGAACTGGCAGGCTTCATCAGTCTAGGCACAGACGACCACGTTAAACTGTTTTTCCCGCAGACAGCGCAAGAACAGGCTGCCCTGGAAGACCTGGCCGCTACCAGCGACAAGGACGCACCACGTCCACCGATGCGCGATTACACCCCGCGTCGCTATGACGAAAGCAGCGGTGAGCTGGATATCGACTTCGTTCTGCACGGCGAAGGCCCGGCTGCCACCTGGGCGGCTCAGGCTGAACCGGGGCAATTTCTGCACATCGCAGGGCCAAAGGGTTCAATGGTAGTGCCGGACATGTTCGACAGCTACCTGCTGATCGGCGATGAAACGGCGATTCCCGCCATCGCTCGACGCCTGGAGTCGCTGCCCGCCAACCGTGCTGCGCTGGTGGTGGTCGAAGTGGCCAACCCGCAGGAACAGCAGGTGTTCGACAGCGCCGCACAGGTCGACGTGATCTGGATCGTACGCGGCGAGCAGAGCCTGGTGGATGTCACGCGTCGCCTGGAGATGCCCGAGGGCAAGCTGTACGCGTGGGTCGCGACCGAATCCGCGCTGTCACGCAAGCTGCGCCGTGTGCTGCTCGATGAGTTCGGCCTGCAAGAGGATTTCGTCAAGGCCGCTGGCTACTGGAAGCTGGACGGCACTGAAGAATAGGCAAGCCTGGGCGACTCACATCGTGCGACGAGCCGCCCATCTGTCGACCCCAAGCAGCAACAGTGCAACCAGCAAGAACCCGAGCAGCACGCCCAGCGCGTTGATGAATGCCTTTGGAAAACCGATCGTGCCGACATCGATGAATGGATACAGGTAGTCACCAAGCATGTGGCCACGCAGCAGGACGTAGGCGAAGTAGATGATCGGATAGATCGCCCACAGCGGTACATGGCGCAAGCGCAACGCGCCTTTGGGCACGTACAGCCACCAGTACAGTACGAACGCCAGCGGCATTATGTCGTGCAGCAACTCATCGGCCACCCACTGCCAGCCTTGCGGGTGCCACAGATGGCGCAACAGAATGTTGTAAGCGATGCCCACCAGCGCAATGCTCACCGCAATGCCGCCGCATACCACCGGGTGCCGGAAAAAACGGTGGCCTGCCGACTGCCGCGCCGTCAGGGCACAACTCAGCGCGACAGCTGCCAGGGTGTTGGTCAGTACGGTAAAGAAACTTAAAAACCGCACCAGCCCGCCCAGCAGACTGGCGTGATCGGCATAACGGCCAATGAAGATCAGGTACAGCTGGATGACCAGCCCCGACCAGCCGAGGCAGGCTGCAACAAGGGTGTAATAGCGCTGTCCCTGCGCAGTTGAGTGTTCGCGGTGCATCAATCGTTATCCTTGAGTTCCAGCGTCCATGCCGGGCTTTTCTGGCGGGCCTGTTACCAGCCTTTGCCGCGATGCAACTTCACATACAACGCTTCAACCTTTTCACGCGCCCAGGGCGTCTTGCGCAGAAAAGTCAGACTGGATTTGATGCTCGGATCGCTTTTGAAACAGCGAATGTCGATGCGCTCGGCCATGCCGGACCATTCGTAATGTTCGACCAGAGCCCTGAGAATCTGCTCCAGCGTGACGCCGTGCAGCGGATCGGAATTGGGTGTTGTCATGATGAGCCTTGAAGCTGATGAAGAGGGATAGCAGCCTGAACAGCTTCCTGGAGCGCGCAGGTCTTCCCGAAAAGTCTGCCATTGTAAGCGCCGCGCTTTCATAAAACACAGTCGACTTGAGCCACTGTTGCCGACCTTGCAATGATCCATGTCAGGTTTATCGCTTTTAGAAAAATCGTTAGCGTCCTATCATTGCGCGTTTAAGGACTTCAGGTTTCCTTTCTGAAGAGGCTCCGCTGAATAAACACCTATGCACGAATTCGGGCGGCAATGGTCTACGAATCAATGACCGGGCCGCGCTGAATGGCCAACCGTGTTCTGTGTGATGTTGAATTCGACCGTCGGTGATTCGTTTCAATAAACAGCCTCAAGGAATGCTGCCAGGGTCGGCGGCGTACATGAAAACAAGATATCAACTACTTATTTCTCGCGGAGATTCGCATTATGAGCACTGACAGTGCTTCAAATAGAAATCGCCTGTTGCCGACCCTGCTCGGGCTGGTGATCCTGTTGATGGGGCTGGCCTTGCTGGTCGGTGGTGCCCGACTGCTGCAACTGGATGGCTCGTTGTATTACCTGTTGGCCGGTATCGGCTTCGCCGTGACCGGCGTGTTGCTGATCACTGGTCGCGCGGCTGCGCTGGGCCTTTATGCACTGCTGCTGTTCGCGAGCACTGTATGGTCGTTGTGGGAAGTCGGTCTCGACTGGTGGCAATTGGTACCACGCCTGGCGCTGTGGTTCGCACTGGGCATCGTCCTGCTGCTGCCGTGGTTCCGCAAGCCACTGCTGCGCAATGGCCCGGCGCGCCTGGGCACTGGCGCACTGAGCGTTGCTGTCGTGCTGGCCGGTCTGACCGCGCTGGCGAGCCAGTTCACCAACCCTGGCCGTATCGAAGGCCAGTTGGACCGCGAAACTGCCGGCACCACCAACACCGCTCCGGCCATGCCTGACGGCGACTGGCAGTCCTACGGCCGTACCGCATTCGGTGACCGCTACTCGCCTCTGGCGCAGATCACCCCGGAAAACGTCAACAAACTGGAACCGGCCTGGACCTTCCGCACTGGCGACATCCCTGGGCCGAACGACCCGGGTGAAACCACTGCCGAGAACACACCGCTCAAGGTGAACGGCATGCTCTACGTGTGCACGCCGCACAGCCAGGTGATCGCACTTGATCCGGATTCGGGTAAGGAAATCTGGCGCTTTGACCCGAAACTCAGCACCCAGAATGCGAAAAACTTCAAAGGCTGGGCGCACATGACCTGCCGTGGCGTCACTTATCATGACGACGCAGCCTATGCAGCCAGTGCCCCGGCACAAAGCCCGGCAGCACCGGCCGCAGCCAGCGCCACTTCAAATGCATGCCCACGCAGAATCTTCCTGCCGACTGCCGACACCCGTCTGATCGCGCTGAACGCCGATACCGGCAAAATGTGTGAGGACTTCGGCAACAAGGGTTCGGTTGACCTGACTGCCAACATGGGTACGTTTGCTCCGGGCGGCTATTACTCCACGTCGCCACCGGCAGTGACCAAAGACCTGGTGATCATCGGCGGCCACGTTACCGATAACGTCTCTATGGACGAACCGTCCGGCGTGATCCGTGCCTACGACGTGCACACTGGCCGTCTGGTCTGGAACTGGGACAGCGGCAACCCGGATGAGACTGCGCCGATTGCCGAAGGCAAGATCTACACGCGCAACTCGCCGAACATGTGGTCCATGTTCAGCGTCGATGAAAAGCTCGGCATGATCTACCTGCCGATGGGTAACCAGACGCCTGACCAATGGGGCGGCGATCGTACGCCGGATTCCGAGAAATACAGCGCGGGCCTGGTTGCACTGGACATCGCGACGGGTCGCGTACGTTGGAATTACCAATTCACCCACCATGACCTGTGGGACATGGACGTGGGTGGTCAACCGACCCTGCTGGACATGAAAACGGCTGATGGCGTGAAGCCGGCGGTATTGGCATCGACCAAGCAGGGCAGCATCTACGTGCTGGACCGCAGCACCGGTCAGCCCATTGTGCCGATCAACGAAATACCGGTTCCGCAAGGCGCTGTTGCAGGCGATCACACCTCGCCGACCCAGCCCAAGTCCGACCTGAACTTCATGCCGCCGCCGCTTAAAGAGCGCGACATGTGGGGCGTGACGCCATTTGACCAGATGATGTGCCGAATCGACTTCAAGTCGCTGCGCTACGACGGCCCGTTCACGCCGCCATCGCTGCAGGGTTCGATTGTTTATCCAGGTAACTTCGGTGTGTTCGACTGGGGCGGTATTTCCGTCGACCCGGTTCGTCAGATTGCCTTCGTCAACCCGAGCTACATGGCGTTCCGTTCAAAGCTGGTGCCTGCTGCCGAAGTCGAAGGCGGCCCTGGCCGCAAGAGCGAAACCGAAGGCGTGCAGCCGAACAAGGGCGCACCTTATGGCGTGATCCTGGAAGCACTGCTGTCGCCAATGGGCCTGCCGTGCCAGGCACCGGCGTGGGGTTACGTGGCGGCGGTCGATCTGACCACCCACAAAACCATCTGGATGCACAAAAACGGTACCGTGCGTGACAGTTCGCCAATCCCGATCCCGCTGACCATGGGCGTTCCAAGCCTGGGTGGCCCGATCACAACGGCGAGCGGTCTGGCCTTCCTGAGCGGTACGCTTGACCAATACCTGCGCGCCTACGATGTACGTAACGGCAAACAGCTGTGGGAAGGTCGCCTGCCAGCAGGCGCCCAAACCACACCGATGACCTACACCCGCAAGGACGGTCAGCAATACGTGCTGGTCGTGGCGGGCGGTCACGGTTCATTGGGCACCAAACAGGGTGACTACGTGATGGCATTCAAACTGCCGAAGTGATGCATTAGTGCGGTAAATGGAAAGCGGCTATCGAGAGGTAGCCGCTTTTTTTGTTGCTACTGAAACCTTGTCTCGGCTGCATTTGCTACCGGACAAGGCTGTAGATCTATGACGCGGAGCGTCACGAAATGCATGCCAACGCAGAGCATTGGCACGATGGTGCTCTGACGATTATCGTTCCGCACGCTCCAGCGTGGGAATGCCGTTCTGGACGCTCTGCGTCCGCTTTTGAATGCGTGCCTAACGCGCTTTGGCGCTGCTTTTGCCACTGGCGCGCAGGATATCGTTCCAGCGGCGGACCAGGTAGTTGTGTTCGTTCATGACCGAGTTCCACACTGCAATGTGGCCCATGCGTTCCTCGTAGGAACCGCCGTCGCGGATCTCTCCGGCGTCGATCAGTGGCAGGCCGTCGCTGCCGAGCAGTTGCTCGCGGGCGGGCAGACCGGCGTACCAGTAATCCCATTCTGCGGCACTCAGATGATCACGACTGCGCGCCGGATTGCCGATGTAATACCCCTGCCGCGCCATCACTGCGCCCGGCCAGCCGGACAGCCACCAGTTCAGGTAGGCGTAGGCTGCATCCAGCACCGGGCCTTTGGCGTGGCGCGATAAAGACAGCCCGCCGAACCAGCCGCGATAACCCTCTTTGGGCACTGCCACGCGGTACTTCACACCCGCGCGGTGCAACCTGACCAGGGTCGGTGACCAGAGGCTCTGAATGTCGATGGTCGGGCTGAGCATCAGTTCGGCGGCTTCTTCGTCGTCTGACCAGAACGCGCCAAAATGCCCTTGCTGCTGTTTACGCACCAGCACGTGGGCCAGCACGTCGATTTCTTCGATGCTCATGTTGCCGATGTCCTTGAACGCCGCCAGCCCCGCGCCCTGCACGGCCAGTGCGGCATCCAGTGCGCCGATAGCAGCGTCGCTCTGCAAGGCGATGCGCCCACCCCACACAGGGTCGAGCAACCAGCCCCAACTTTCGTCAGCAGGACTCAGCCCATCCGGCAAACGCTCGGGGCGATAGGCGAAACTGTCGGCGTTGTGAGTCAGCGGCAACATACTGATGCGCTCAGTCACCGCACTGCCCAAGCTGCCATCGTGCTGCACGAACAGACGTTCGCTGGGCACACTGCCGCTGCCCGGTTGATCGGTGGGTCTTAGTCGCCCCTGTTTGGGCAGGTCGTTGATTTCGTGCCAAAGCGCGATGCGCCGCGTATCGATGGGTTGAATGGCCCGCGCAGGCCAGACGAAATCAACGTTATGAAACCACTGATCGTAAAGGTCGTAGCTGTCGGGCTGCATGACCGCGATGCGTTGCGCGGTCTGCACGTCATGGATCTGATAGATCAGCTTGATGCCCAGTTCCTGCTCGGCCCGCTCACGCAAGGACTCCAGCAAGGTCACGGACGTACCCAGCACACGCAAGGTAATGGTCATGCCGCAGACTCGCTGAGTGATGGCGCGAAGCTGCCGGAAAACACTTCGAATGAACGACGCAGCAACTCGGGATCAAGACCGCGCAGGATGAACACCAGCCGGGAAGTACGATCCTCTCCTGGCCAGGCTACAAGATGCACCGGCGCATGCAGGCAATGCTGCACACCATGAATCACGATGGGAGCCTGGTTGTCGTTCACGTTGAGCAGTCCTTTGACACGGAGGATTCGGTCACCGTGGCATCTTAACAGCATCGACAGCCACACCCCGAAACCGACCCAGTCCAGAGGCCGCTCGAACGTCAGGCAACAGACCTGCGCATCACCATGCCGCGCGGAAGTCGACAGCACCCGATGCAGTTGCCAATGCGTCACTTCAGCGGCCGGTTCGTCGCTGCGCATGCCCTCGCCCAGCAACAGTTGATCGCCACTGTGGATCTGCGCAGTATCCCGCAGCGGTGCAGAGAAATTCAGCGCTTGCAGGTGCTGACGAAGCGCATCCAGTGCGGGCTGATCGACCAGATCGGTCTTGCTCAACAACAGCCGGTCCGCCGCCGCGATCTGAGCCAGCCACTCCGGATGCAGACGCTCTTGCAGTGTTGCGTGGCAGGCGTCCACCAACGTGACGATCAGGCCGATATGAAAACGCCCGCGCAGTTGCGGGTCATTGCTCAGCGTGGTGAGAATCGGTGCGGGATCCGCAAGGCCGGTGGTCTCCAGGATCACCCGGCGAAACGCTGGAATCTCGCCACGATTACGTCGCTCCAGAAGGCCGAGCAACGCATCTTTCAGCTCCCCCCTGACGGTGCAGCAGACACAACCGCTGGGCAGCAGAACGGTATCCGGAGCAACCTCTTCAACCAGCAGATGATCGATACCGACATCGCCGAATTCGTTGATCAACAGCGCAGTTTCGCCCATGTCTTCATCGGCCAGCAGGCGTTTGAGCAACGTGGTCTTGCCGCTGCCGAGAAAGCCGGTAATCACATTGAGAGCAAGGCTCATGATGACCTCTGCAGATGGTCGAGCAAACGGGAATCCAGCGGGTCGAGCGGGCGACCAATCAGTAACTCGGCTTTCTGCCAGAGCTGCTCCAGGCCGGTCGCCAGTTCCTGCTTGCCGGTGGCCCCCAGCAGAAGGTAGGAAACGCCCTGAAAGTCCTCGACCTTAAGGCGAAAAGGAGCCACCACCTTGTTGATCGCGGCGATACGCCGCAAACGCTCACGCCGCCAGGGCAGTTCGGCAGCCAGTGGGTCGCTCCAGTGCACATCTTCGCCCAACAGCCCGCACAATCCACACATCAGGTGTTCTCCAGCAGTTTGCTCATGGCATGACGTCGCCGGAATTGGGGCCTAGCGTCTGGCCGACGAACAGGTTGCCACCCGGCTCGCTGGCCAAGAGCACCGCCACCGGCGCAACTTCCTCGGCCAGACCGAAACGCCCCAGCGGCAACTCGGCAGCCTTGGCGGTTTTCCACGCGCTGCTGATCCCGGCGACCAGCGGTGTTTCGATAGGGCCGGGAGCGATGGCATTGACCAGCACGTTGTCCTTGGCGACTTCCAGCGCAAGGGATTTGCTGAAACCGATCACCCCGGCCTTGGCAGCAGCGTAATGGGTCAACTCGGCACCGCCTTTGATGCCCAGTTGCGAGGCAACATTGATGATGCGTCCCCAACGCTGGGCAATCATGTGCGGCAAGGCGCGCTGGCTGGCCACAAATACGCTGGTCAGGTCGACGCGCAGCATGTCATTCCACATCTGGATGCTCAGGTCGACGCAACGTGCCTGGGTCAGCATGCCGGCGTTATTGACCAGAATGTCGATGCCGCCAAAATGCTCGACACAGGCATCGACACTGGCCTGCGCCCCCTCGACGCTGCCGACGTCGGCCACGCATTCGTGCACCTGCGCGCCGAGCTGACGGCAGTGTTCGGCAACCTTGGCCAGAGTGACCGGATCACGATCGCCCAGCACCAGATGCGCACCTTCACTCGCGTAGGCAAGCGCGATGGCAGCACCAATGCCGCTGCCTGCACCGGTGATCACCGCACGTTTTTGTTTGAGCTGTTGCATGGGTCGGGTTCCTTGGTTGAATTTGCGCGATCTACCCCGGCCAGCGCACGGTCAGGCCGCCGTCGATCACGATGCTTTGCCCGGTCAGGTAACTGGCTTCGTCGCTGCACAGAAAACGTACCAGCGCAGCGACTTCGTCCGCTCGGCCTACTCTACCCAGCGGAATGGCCTTGGCCGCCTGCGCCAGACCCTCAGGGCCCAGCGAGTTCTTGCTGTCCAGCGACTGTGGCGTTTCGATCAAACCGGGAATCACCGCATTGCAGCGGATGCCCTTGGGCGCCAGTTCCACTGCCAGCGAGCGACACAGCCCTAGCACACCCGCCTTGGCGGCGGCGTAATGGGAATGGTCCTGCCAGCCGTAGACACCACCGGCAATCGATGAGATCGCCACCAGCGAACCGCCCTCGCCCATATGCCGGGCGGCGGCGCGGAAAGTACGCATCACCCCGGTCAGGTCCACGTCGAGCATTTCGTCCCAGCGTTCGTCGGTCATTTCCAGCAAGGGCGCACGACGCAACAGTCCGGCATTGGCCACTGCGTAATCGATTCGGCCATAGGCCTTGATCGCAGCCGCAGCCAGATCGTCGACCGACTCGGTGCTGGTCACGTCCAGCGGCAGCATCAGGCATTCGCCACCCGCCGCCTCCACCAGCCTGCGGGTTTCATTCGGATCATGCGGGTCAGCCGGATAGAATCCGCCTGCCACCGCCACACCGTGCCGGGCAAAAGCCACTGCCAGTGCCTGGCCGATGCCGCTGGCGGCACCGGTTACTACTGCAACTTTACGAATCATGTGTTGCTCCTCATTTCACGGTTTCAGGTCGCACATGCCTGGCCGCAAACATCAGTGCACCCGACAGGAAGCAAGGCAGCGCGCCGAAATACAACGCCGAGGTCTGCCAGTCTCCGCCTGCACTCAATACCGACGTGGCACCGAAGCCTGCGACCACAGCACCGAGCGGGCCCATGGCGTGGATGATTGCGCCGCCCGTTGCACGAATGCTGGTCGGGAAGCTTTCGCTGATGAAGAACAAGGCCGCCGAGTAAGGGCCGATCAGAAAGAACAGCCCAAGGCTGTACAAGCCAACGACCGTCACCATGTTGCTAGGCCCGTAGAGCATGCCGGCGAACGCCAGACCACCCAGCATCCAGCCAAGACCGATCACGTTACGACGACCGATTCGGTCGCCCATCCAGCCGTGACACAGGTAACCGCAATAACCCACCAGGTTGGACAGCACCAGAATGATCAGCGAGTTCTCGAACGAGATGTGGTGAACGCTGACGATCACCGTTGTGCCCAGCACACTGAACACCTGAATCGCCGCCCAGTTGAGCAGGATCGCAGCACCGATCACCAGCGTGGCGCGGCACGAAGAACCGCGGAAGGCCGCGCCGATACCGGCCTTGCTGTGCTCGTCGTAATCGACCCCGTAGGTTTGCGCCACAGCCTGTGCCTGGCTCACGTCGCCCTTCTTGCGCAACTGAGTAATACGTTGATGGATCTGAAACTGCGGGCTCTCTTTGAGCTTGCGCGCCAGGATCGCGATGACGATGGCCGGGATGGCCGCGAACACGAAGCAACCCTGCCAGCCAATGATCGGCAGCAGCACGGCGGTCAGCCCTGCTGCGATCAAAGCGCCGACCGGCCAGCCGCCCTGCACCAGGCTGTAGATGAAGCCACGGCGCTTGGCCAGACGCGGGTCGTCGGATGCCGCGTAGATTTCGCTCAGGTAGGTCGCGTTGACCGTTTCTTCGGCATAACCCAGACCGCCCAGCGCACGAATCAGGATCAGTGGCGACTTGCCCCATGATCCGCCGATGGCCGTGAGCGCCGAGCAGATCGCCGAACCGCTCACGGTGAAAATGATACCCACGCGCCGTCCCAGGCGATCTACCAGCGGACCGATGGCCAGTGCCACCACCGCTGTGCCGACCGCGACCCAGGTCGCAATTTCGGCCTGTTCGACCTCACTCCAGCTGAAGTGCCGACCGATTTCCGGTAACAGCGTGCCAAACAGAATGAAGTCATATACCGCAAACACCCACGCGAAAAACGCAATCCATGTGGCGAACCGTACTTGCTCCGGAGTCAATTGCTCAGGTTTCCAGCCGGTCAGGTCGAGCTTGTTGTAAATGGACATGAGTGACGCCTCGGACAGGGCAATGTATCAACGGGTACGGGGGTTACGACGCACGAAGTCGTCGGCAATCTCGTCGAAAGTGACGAACTTGACGCCTGCATGGCTTTGAATGTGCTCGATCAAGCGCTCCAGCATCAGCAGCACTTGCGGGCGACCAGACACGTCCGGGTGAATGGTCATGGTGAATACGGCGTGTTCATGCTCGCGATAGACCCAGTCGAACTGGTCGCGCCACATTTCTTCCAGGTGCCGAGGGTTGACGAAACCGTGGCTGTTGGGTGCCTTCTTGATGAACATCATTGGCGGCAGATCGTCCAGGTACCAGTTGGCCGGAATTTCCACCAGATCGGTTTCTTCGCCACGTACCAGCGGCTTCATCCAGGTATCCGGATGCTGGCTGTAATCGATTTTGGTCCACTTGTCGCCCACCCGAACGTAGTAAGGGTGGAAGTCGTTGTGCATCAGGCTGTGGTCGTACTTGATGCCTTTCTTGAGCAGCAGCTCGTTGGTGACGTTGCTGAACTCCCACCATGGCGCGACATAGCCGGTCGGGCGCTTGCCGGTCATTTGCGTGATCAGGTCGATGGACTTGTCGAGGACGATCTCTTCCTGCTCCGGGGTCATCGCAATCGGGTTTTCATGGCTGTAACCATGCACACCGATTTCATGCCCGGCATCCGCCACGGCTTTCATCTGCTCGGGGAAGGTCTCCATGGAGTGCCCCGGAATGAACCAGGTGGTGCGCAGACCGTAACGCTCGAACAGCTTGAGCAGACGCGGAGCGCCGACTTCACCGGCGAACAGGCCGCGGGAAATGTCGTCCGGCGAATCCTCGCCGCCATAGGAGCCCAGCCAGCCAGCAACGGCATCCACATCCACACCAAACGCACACAGAATTTCTTTGGCCATCGTTGTTCTCCCACGGGTTAATCAGATCGGCTTCGCGCTGTACGGCACGCGGGCCGGTTTCAAAATTCACAGGTTGTTCAAGGGGCTGCGATCAGTGCTTCCACGGCCAGCGCTGCGCGTAGCAACCGTGCGTCTTCCCCCGCCGGAGCGCTAAGCAACACTGCGGTGGGCAGGCCCGAGGCATCACTGCCGCTGGGCAGCGACACGCCGGGCATGTTCAGCAGGCTGCCTGGCATGGTCAGGCGCAGCGTGGCGAGGTTGGTTTGAATGAACAGCTCTTCGTCGTTCAACAGGGGCACGAGCGGCGGCGCCACATGAGCAACAGTTGGAGTAATCAGCAGCGCGCCATCGAGTTCGAGGGTCAATTGCTCCTGCAAACGTTCGCGCGCGGCGTACAGATTGACCAGCAGGCTGGCGGGCATGTGCCGTGCGGCCTCCAGACGCTTGCGCACTCTGGGGTCGAGCTGGCTGGCGGCGTCGCTGTCGAGCAACGGCTGATGCAGCGCGAATGCCTCGGCTGCACCAAGCCAGCCCTGTTGCTGGGTTAACAGCAACGTGGCCTGAAATGCCTGGCAAGGCTTGACCTCGATCAGCGCACCGCTTGCACGCAAGGCTTCAACAGCACGCAACAGGTTGTCGCGAACGGCCGGCGTGACGCGTTCGTCTTCCAGCACCGCCTGATCGAGCAGGAAACGTTGACCGGCCAGGCTGCGTGGTATCAACGATGAAGGTTTGCTGCGCGCACAGAGCAGATCGTCGATCACTAGAGCGTCGCGCACACTGCGGGTCAGTGGCCCGACGCTGTCCAGCGTCAGCGCCAGCGGGAAAACGCCGTCGCGGCTATAGCGGCGGCTGGTGCTGCGAAACCCCACCAGACCGTTGAGCGCTGCCGGCACACGAATAGAACCGGCGGTATCGGTGCCCATGGCGATCGGTACGGTTCTGTTGGCGACGGCGACTGCCGAACCCGAAGACGAACCGCCAGGAATACGTGGCGAGCCGTCGCTGTTGGGGTTGATCGGCGTACCGAAATGCGGGTTCAGGCCCAGCCCTGAATAAGCGAATTCACTGAGATTGGTCTTGCCCAGGCTGACCATCCCGGACCGTGCCAGCAGCCCGACACTCGGCGCATCCAGCAGCGCGGGGGACAGGTTGTTGCGCACCGCAGCACCGGCGGTTGTGACGCTGCCTGCCACGTCGAAAAGATCCTTCCAGGCGATGGGCACGCCGTCGAAGGGGCTCAATGGCTGCCCTTGCTGCCAGCGGGCCGCAGACGCTTCGGCTTCCCTGCGTGCCCGTTCGATACTCATGGAAATGAACACATGATCGGCGCGTGCCGCCTGTTGCAGCGCCTTGTCCAGAGCCTGCACAGGGTCACTGCGCCCTTGGGCAAAATCCTCGGCCAGTGCGCAGGCATCACCGGTAACGCTGTGACTCCCGGTATCGGTCATGGACATCACACCCTCAAAAATGTACTTATTAATAAAATGTACATTTAAAAAAGGCAGATTCCATGCCAATCTGCATGTCGCGACGCCCTGACCCGATCAAGCTGACGGCCCTTTCGCGCTGGAAACGCCGTACTAGAAACCTTTCTGCAAAGGCATCAATCAGTTGCGATAAGGCGTCGTGGGCGAACAGGATCGTCATAAAGAAATAATGTATCTTTTACAAAAGGTACATTTCAGTGCAAAAAAGTAACGGTGGCCCCATGAGCGAGCATCAGGACGTGGCCCAGGGTGACAACGGCGCATCTGTGCGAGAATTGCCCGTCAACCGCCAGAAGTGTATGAAACCGATGTCAGAAGAGGACACGCGCACCGCGTCGCGTTACGCCACGATCCGTGAGGTGTTGCGTAACGCAATCGTCTCGGGTGCGGCTGCCAATGGACTGGTGCTGCTTGAAGCACCGTTGGCAGAACTGTTCGGCACCAGCCGGGTGCCGGTGCGCAAGGCGCTCAATCTGCTGCATGAAGAAGGCTTGATCAGCCGTTTCGATGGCCGGGGTTACCTGGTCAATCCTGACGCCGGGGAAGTCGAGCCGTTGCGGTTGAGCCTGAGCCACAAGCAGTTCGGGCTGGACAGCAGCGAAGAGCTGGTCGACACCCGCCCACTCGGCGAACGTATTCATGACGAGATCGGCGCGGCGCTGTCGGCCTGTATCGCCTTTGGTCATTATCGGCTGGATGAACAAAGCGCCGCGCAGCACTACGGAGTGAGCCGCGCAGTGGTTCGTGAGGCGCTGATGCGTCTGCGGGATCGCGGCCTGGTGGAAAAAGAGCCTTACTCGCAATGGCTGGCGGGGCCGTTGACGGCCCGGGAAATCACCGAAGACTACGAACTGCGCGCCTGCCTTGAGCCCGAAGCCCTGCGCCAGACCGCGCCGCAGCTGAGTCGCGAAACTCTGGAGGCCATGCTGGCCAGAGTCATTCAGGCGCAAAATGCCGAACAGTGCAGCCTGGAGGAAATAGAGCGCCTTGAGGACGACCTGCATCAGCAGTGTCTGAGCGGCCTGCAAAACCGCAAGATCGCTACTCTGATCAGTCAGGCGCAGAGCCCGATGATCATCAACCGGATTTTCTACCGGTTGCTGGAAATTGGCGCGGATGAAGCGATGCTGGCCGAGCACCGGCTGATCATTGAGTTGCTGCTGCACGGTGCTTTCGACGCCGCGGCCTTGAACCTCAAGGAGCACCTGCAACGCGCCCGACAGCGCATGCTCCAGCGCCTGAAAGTGCTATCGGTACTGCCGGAGCAGGAAGTGCCGGGGTACCTGACGCGGTTGAGTTGAGATGGGGCAAAGTTGGAGTTAACGCGACAGAGACTATCGTTACCACGCTCCAGCGTGGCAACGCAGTTCTGGACGCTCTGTGTCCGATCCTGAACACGCGGCGCGGCGTCGATTTGTGACGCGGAGCGTCACGAACGGCATGCCAACGCGGAGCATTGGCACGATAGTGTTCTCGCGCAAGTGCTCTCCCTGAAGATTATCGTTCCGCACGCTCCAGCGTGGGAACGCTGTTCTGGATGCTCGGCGTCCAATCCGGAGCGCGCGGCGCGACGGCGATTTGTGACGCTGAGCGTCACCAACGGCATGCCAACGCGGAGCATTGGCACGATAGTGTTCTCGCGTAAGCGCTCTCCCTGAAGATTATCGTTCCGCACGCTCCAGCGTGGGAACGCCGTTCTGGACGCGGAGCGTTGGCACGATAGTCAGAGTGCATTTAAAGATTACTTGCCAACCACGTCGCCACGCATTGGCGCCAACCGGGCGATCAAACGGTTCTGGACCGGAACCGGGACGTTCTCGGTGTCCATCGCTGCGATCAGGTTTTCAACCAGCGCGTTGAAATCGCTGGGGGTAAGGTTCTGGCCCTTGTGCGACTCGGCCATGCTGTCACCGGTGTAGCGGCACGGGCCGCCCGCTTCGACACAGAGTTGCTCGACCAGTTTGTCGCGCAGACGCACGATGTCGACTTTCTTGAAGTGCTCGACAATCCGGTCATCCCTGGCCACGTTCATGAGCATGCCTTCGACGATGCGCTGGATGCCGGCACGCTGGCCAAGGCCTCGATAAAGACTGTCATCCTTGGGGGGCTGTTGCTGTTGGGCGCAACCGGCCAGCACCGTCAGCATCAGACAGATCAGCAAGCGTCTCATCAGAAACTCCCCTGCACAGACAGATAAGTGCCGTTCTGGTTATCCAGCGTGGCGATTTCGCCCAGACGGGCGTAGGCCAATACAACGGACAGATGCTTGTTGGGGAAATAACCGAGAAACACATCTGCCCAGTCGCTCTCGCCAGCAAACGAAAGATTATCCGGCTTTTCGCGATATTCGACGCCAAGCGCCCAGCGCGGATTGAACAGCACCGCTACCGAGCCCTCCTTGAGCAGACTGCGACTGTCACGCCGGTCCCCGCCAAACCCTAGCAGACCGGTTTCGTTGGCGCGGCTATAACGCATGCCACCGTTGACCACGACGTTGTAGCCAAACGCCGCGCCCATGAACAGCCGACTGGCCGTCAGATACCCTTCGACATCCGAATCACGCTTGGCCCCCACCAGACTCGGGATCAGGAAATCGTTCTGATGCTTGTACTGCACGCCCAGGGAAACCTGCGGCAGGCTTTCATAGATCAGGTCGCCGAACAGGCGCACTTTGACGCCGAACACGTCCTGGCTGAGGTTGTCGTCCGGCAGGCTGAGCCTGTGCTGCAGGTTGCTGATATCGAAACGTTGGTGAGCATAGGAAAACTCGACGCGGTTGCCATAGGCGACGGCGAGGCCTGCCACATCAAGGTTGTAGTCCGGCAGATTGATGTGCGTGGCGAAGGCTGTCGCCCCCCACTCGCCTTGCTCGCTGTAACCGGTGATCACCGCCCATGGGGTGATACCGCCACCGGCGCTGCCCTCAATACTGGTTGCGCCACCCGTGGCGATAAGTCGGCCGTTGTCGCCCAGCGCGAGCGTCGGGGCAACCCCTGCCACACCCGCCAAAAGATAACCCAACAGTAATGATGTCTTGTAGGACATGGATTAATTCACCATAAGACTGGGTGATGCCTGATACGTAGCAATCCATGCCTCGAATGCTGACGCCGTCAGCGGCCGACTGATCAGGTAACCCTGGGCCGTATCGCAATGCCAACGCCGGAGCAGGTCCAGACTGTGTTGGTACTCGACACCCTCTGCCACCACCTTGAGTCCGAGGTTATGGCTCATTTCGATGGTCGACCGCACGATCACCGCGTCTTCGCTGGTTTCATCCAGGTTGCGCACGAAAGACTGGTCGATTTTCAACTCCTGCACTGGCAGACGCTTCAAGTGGGCCAGTGACGAGTAACCGGTGCCGAAGTCATCGACCGACAGGCTGATACCGCAGTCGCGTAGACGATGCAGAACCACCAGGGCTTTCTCCGGCTCGCTCATGACCGCGCTCTCGGTTATCTCGAATACCAGTTGTTCGGCAGGCACCGCGTATTGCTTGAGCAGTTTCATGACATAACCGGCCAGATCGTCGCCCAGCAGGTCGTCGGCGGAAATGTTGACCGATACCTGCAGCACCAGACCGCGCTGGCGCCATTCGGCCAACTGACGCATTGCCTCTTCGATAACCCAGTTGGTCAGCAGGTTGATACTGCCGGTGCGCTCGGCGAGCACAATGAATTCGGCTGGCGAAACATTGCCAAAGCGCGGGTGAGTCCAGCGCAGCAGGGCTTCGGCCTGACGAACATAGCCCTGACGGATATCCAGTTTGGGTTGGTAATGGAGCATCAGTTCGCCATTCTGCGGAGCCTTGCGCAGGTCGCGGATCAGACATATCTGACGCTGGTGAGCGAGGTCACGTCCGTCCTGGTAGATCTGCAGGCGACCGGGAATGAACGCTGCGTCCTTGCGTGCAATCGCCGCACGGTTGACCAGTTCCTGAGCCGAATCACCGTGTTCCGGATAAACCGTGATGCCTATGCAGCACTCAAGCATCAGATCATGGTTGTCGATACGTTGCGGCTCGCTGAGCAAGCGCTGCACGGCGTCGGCCATGCCCACCGCGCCGTCACTGGCAGTGTTGTCCAGCAACAGCAAGAACTCGTTGGCACTCAGCCGTGCCACCGTGTCGCCAGACCGCAAATTGCCCTGCAAACGCTGCCCCAACTGGCGTAACAGTTGCTCAACGCCTTCGGCACCCGCACTTTCGTTGATCGTGGCCAGGTTCTCGATGCCTAGGTACAGCAAGGCGACCGTGCGATTTGCCGCAATCAAACTGCCAAGACGTTCCATCACCAACGCTCGATTGGGCAGGCCGGTCAGGTTGTCGTGCAGAGCGTTGTGAGCCAACTGGCCTTCGCGCACGGCGATACCCTGTTGCATGGTGTTGATCGCGTCGGCGAGCATGCCCAATTCGTCACTGCGCACCAGGGTTACCGGCGTTTTATAGTCGCCATCGCCAATACGTTTGGCCGCAATAGCCAACTCCTGCACCGGCAGCGACACGCTGCGGGCCAGCGCCAGCGTACCAAGCAGCGACGCCAGCAATGCGATCATGGAAATCCAGAAAATCTTTTCATTCAGCGGTGCAAACGCTTGATAAGCCTTGTCCAGCGGGCTCTGCAACAGCGCGATCACTTGTCCGTCGTCGCCATTGCTGCTTTTGGCCAGCATCAGCGTTTGACTGAGAAAGTTGAGGTTCGCTTGCTCGGTCAGCAGCATCTGCCCTTCAGAGGAACTGCGCATCAGCTCGATCAGACCAGCGTACAAGGCTTTCGGCTGGGTGCTGATCAGTTCCCCGGACTGGCCGTTTTCCACCGTGAGAAACGACACTTCCAGCCCACTGAGAGAACGCAGCTCTTCGGCAATGCCACTGTCGATGGTGAAGCCCATCACTACGCGGCCTATCGGCAACGGCGCAAGCACGGTACTTTCCACCAGCAAATGAGGTATTCCGCCACCCGGAATAATAAGCACTGACTGACCGGCAAGCTTGGCGTTGCGCAACGCCTGGTCATAGACAAACCTGGACCCCTCCGGCACCGCTGTCTCGGTACTGGCAACCACCACGCCATCCATGCCCAGCAGGAACATATCGCTGGCGTTGATGCGTTTGCCATGATTGAGCAGTACCGATCGAATGGTCGATGAATCGGCACTCGCTACAGCATCACGAAACCCGAAGTCGGCCGCCAACAGTTGCACGGCGTCACGCAGACGCTTGCCGCGCAGATCAATCAGCCGCTCGAACACACGGCTACCCACTTCCAGCTGCGCCTGGGCCTGAGTGCGCACCGCGTCGTCGGTCGCAACCTTGACGGCGAGATAGACCGCACTCACGACAATCAGCAACAGGACAATCAGAACCCCGGCAATGCGTGCCTGAAAGCTGGCTCTAAATTTCATTCATGTGCGGCCTTGTGAAAAGCGTCGCCGAAACCGCCGGGGGCCGGCTTGCCGGGTTTATCCTCGGCCTTCACTTCGACCGCGAGGTTGAAACGCTGGGTGAGGCCCGATGCGGGCACATCGAATTCACCGCCCGATACAGGCTGCATGTCTTCAATTTGCGGATGCCAGAGCGTGGCAGCGTAGTGTCCGGCTGGCACCTGATCGAGTTTGAGCAGGCCATTGCTGTCCGTCACGCCGAACCAGGGTTCGTCCGTGACATAGATGTAGCCGACCATCCAGTCATGGATGTTGCAGCCCAGCACTACCACACCAGGCTTGTCGAACAACAGCGGTTCCGAGGGGGTGCCTTCGTAAAGTCGCAACTCGAAACGCTTGGCCGGGGAAAAGGAATAAACCTGATGGCGGATGTTGTCGCTGTTGGGAAACTTGACCTGCGTGCCGGTATGTACAGCCAGCACATGGGGTGCAAACTCCTGGTCGCGCTGGTCCATGGCAGCCTTGAGCACAGCGGGCGACGGATCAGCCGGGCCTTTGAGCGTCACGACTGCATCTGCAAGGGGCTTGCCCTGCTTGTCGAATACCTGTGCGGTAAAGGCAGAAGCCGATGCATTAGCAGCCGATGCCATCCATAGTCCAGCCAGTAATGCCGAAATAAATACGTTGGTCATACCTGATTCAACCCATAACGGCAGCGCCGTAAATGAAATAAGCCAGCGCTGGCCAGCACGGACTGGACCAACAACTAATAAATGACAGTTTTGCACACGCTTTACAGACTATCGACCAAGACTATTGAAACCTGAGGGCTGCTGCCCCATCTAAGAAGCATGTTCAACTTCTCAGGTGCCCCATGAGCGACCAGCAGACAGACTCGCCAGATTTGCCCGATGACGCAGACGAGCACAACGTGTCTCTGAGTTCCGACAGCACCTCGCTTGCCTTGCCCGGCCAGAACCTGCCCGACAAGGTTTACATCATCCCGATCCACAACCGTCCGTTCTTTCCGGCGCAGGTCTTGCCGGTTATCGTCAATGAAGAACCGTGGGCCGAAACGCTGGAACTGGTCAGCAAGTCCGAGCACCATTCGCTGGCGTTGTTCTTTATGGACACTCCTCAGGAAGACCCGCGCCACTTCAAGACCGATGCGCTTCCCGAGTACGGCACTCTGGTCAAGGTTCACCACGCCAGCCGCGAAAATGGCCGGTTGCAGTTTGTGGCGCAAGGCTTGAGCCGTGTGCGCATTCGTACCTGGCTCAAGCATTACCGCCCACCGTATCTGGTGGAAGTTGAATACCCGCAGCAACCCAACGATCCGACCGACGAGGTGAAGGCTTACGGCATGGCTTTGATCAACGCGATCAAAGAGCTGCTGCCGCTCAACCCGCTGTACAGCGAAGAGCTGAAGAATTACCTCAACCGCTTCAGCCCCAATGATCCTTCGCCGCTCACCGACTTCGCCGCGGCCCTTACCTCGGCCACCGGCGTCGAGCTGCAAGAGGTACTCGACTGCGTGCCGATGCTCAGGCGCATGGAGAAAGTCCTGCCGATGCTGCGCAAGGAAGTCGAGGTCGCCCGCCTGCAGAAGGAAATTTCTGCCGAGGTCAATCGCAAGATCGGCGAGCATCAGCGTCAGTTCTTCCTCAAGGAGCAGCTCAAGGTTATTCAGCAGGAGCTGGGGCTGAGCAAGGACGACCGTAGTGCCGACATCGAACAGTTCGAACAGCGACTGGAAGGCAAGACCCTGCCACCGCAGGCGCGCAAGAAGTTCGACGAAGAAATAGGCAAGCTCAAGGTGCTGGAAACCGGCTCGCCGGAATACGCCGTGACACGTAATTATCTGGACTGGACCAGTTCGTTGCCGTGGGGTGTCTACGGCGAAGACAAGCTGGACCTCAAGCACGCTCGTAAAGTGCTCGATCAACACCATGCCGGCCTGGATGACATCAAGGCGCGCATTCTCGAGTTTCTTGCAGTGGGTGCCTATAAAGGCGAGATCAGCGGCTCGATCGTCCTGCTGGTGGGCCCACCGGGTGTCGGCAAGACCAGCGTCGGGCGCTCGATTGCCGAGTCGCTGGGGCGACCATTCTATCGACTGAGCGTGGGCGGCATGCGCGACGAGGCCGAAATCAAGGGCCACCGCCGTACCTACATCGGCGCCCAGCCAGGCAAGCTGGTGCAGGCGCTGAAGGATGTAGAAGTCATGAACCCGGTCATCATGCTCGATGAAATCGACAAGATGGGCCAAAGCTACCAGGGCGACCCGGCGTCTGCGCTGCTGGAAACCCTGGACCCGGAACAGAACGTCGAATTCCTCGATCACTACCTGGACCTGCGTCTGGACCTTTCCAAAGTCCTGTTCGTGTGCACCGCCAACACCCTGGACTCAATCCCCGGCCCGCTCCTTGACCGCATGGAAGTGATTCGCCTGTCCGGCTATATCACTGAAGAGAAGCTTGCGATTGCCAAACGCCACCTGTGGCCAAAGCAATTGGAGAAAGCCGGTGTTGCCAAAAGCAAGCTGAGCATCAGCGACAGCGCCCTGCGCGCCGTCATCGAAGGCTACGCTCGCGAAGCCGGTGTGCGGCATCTGGAAAAACAACTGGGCAAGCTGGTGCGCAAAGCGGTGGTCAAACTGCTGGATACGCCTGACTCGGTGATCAAGATCGGCCCGAAAGACCTTGAAGCGTCATTGGGCATGCCGGTGTTTCGCAGCGAACAGGTGCTGTCGGGCACCGGTGTGATCACAGGCCTGGCCTGGACCAGTATGGGCGGCGCGACGTTACCGATTGAAGCAACGCGCATTCACACCCTGAATCGCGGCTTCAAACTGACCGGGCAACTGGGCGATGTCATGAAAGAGTCGGCTGAAATTGCCTACAGCTACGTCAGCGCCAACCTGTCGAAGTTTGGCGGCGACGCGAAGTTCTTCGATGAGGCGTTTGTACACGTACACGTTCCCGAAGGTGCAACCCCGAAAGATGGCCCTAGCGCGGGCGTTACCATGGCCAGTGCCCTGCTGTCCCTGGCGCGTAACCAGCCGCCGAAAAAAGGCGTGGCCATGACCGGCGAACTGACGCTGACGGGGCACGTATTGCCTATCGGCGGGGTGCGCGAGAAAGTCATTGCCGCGCGACGTCAGAAGATTCACGAACTGATCCTTCCGGAACCTAACCGTGGCAACTTCGAAGAACTGCCGGACTATCTCAAGGAAGGCATCACCGTTCACTTTGCCAAACGCTTTGCAGATGTGGTGAAGGTGTTGTTTTAAAGATTGATGCGGGGGCACGTCTCACACTGACTCGCTCCCGCGCCCTTCGGGCAGAATCAAAAGCGGACGTGTGTTTAACGCTGAATGATCTGACCCACAATGGGGCTTCTGCCCGCAGGGCGTGGGAGCGGACTTGTCCGCAAAGAGGATGCTTCAGACGACGTATTTTCGGCGATCATAGTGGCTCTTTCGCGGACAAGCCCGCTCCCACGGCTTTGACTATCTGATCTGATCAACTGATTCCGATCCTGAGCGGTATACCTGCCGTACTCCCCCCTAAAACCCTGATCGGTTATCCTTGCGTCTCGTCTCGCAAAACCGGAACTTGCCATGACCCCTGCCCGCTTCCTTGCACCGTTGAGCCTTGCGCTGCTGACGGCGTGTGCGCAAACACCGAAAAACATCGTGTCCATCGAGGCTGAAAACGACTGCCCACTGACGCTCCAGAGCGGACAGACGCTGATCCTCACCCTGCCCAGCAACCCGACAACCGGCTTTCGCTGGCTGACCCAAAACCCGGCGCAGAACATCCTGCGCAGCCTCGGGCCGGAGGTGTATGCCAACGCCGAGAGCAAGGAGATGGTCGGCAGCGGCGGGCAGTCAGTCTGGCGCTACAAGGCAACCGACGCAGGGACCGGGCGACTGGTGATGACCTACCAGCAGCCGTGGGCTCCGGAAGTGGCGCCGGAGCAGACTTTCGAATGCGCAATCACGGTGAACTGACCGTTTGCCCGCGGCTTGTCCGAAGGCACGCGCTGCACCATGCATCACGGCGACAACTTGGCTAGAATGCCCGCTTTTCAAAGCCTTCGCCGGAACCGCCGTGAGCAAAGAAACCGACCGCATTTTCGCCCAGCCACTGGCCCAGGTGCCTGACTTCGCCTTCAACGAAGACGTGGTGCGGGTCTTCCCGGACATGATCAAACGCTCGGTGCCCGGCTATCCGACGATTGTCGAAAACCTCGGCGTACTTGCCGCGCAGTTCGCCCAGCCGGATACCGTACTTTACGACCTTGGCAGTTCGCTGGGTGCCGTGACTCAAGCCTTGCGTCGCCATGTACGCAGCGAAGGCTGTGAAGTCATTGCGATAGATAACTCCAGTGCGATGGTCGAGCGCTGCCGTGAGTACCTCAATGCGCAGAACTCCATGTTTCAGGAGCTGTTGCCGGTGCAGGTCATCGAAGGTGACATTCTGGCGCTGGAGTTCAAGTCCGCGTCGGTGGTCGCGCTTAACTTCACCCTGCAATTCATCGCCCCCGAGCAGCGCCTGACATTGCTCGGGCGCATTCGTGATGCGCTGGTGCCAGGCGGCGCGTTGATCCTTTCGGAGAAACTGCGTTTTGATGACGAACAGGAGCATGCGCTGCTGACGGATCTGCACATCGCTTTCAAGCGCGCCAACGGCTACAGCGATCTGGAAATTGCCCAGAAGCGCAGTGCCATCGAAAACGTGATGAAGCCCGACAGCCTGGAAGAACATCGCCAACGTCTGCTCGCCGCCGGTTTTTCCAAGGTGGTGCCCTGGTTTCAATGCCTTAACTTCACCTCGTTGATTGCCCTGCCATGATTGATCTCGCTCCTCTTGTCCGCCGTCTGGCGGGAACCCCTCTGGCTGATTGGGCAAACGGCTTGCAAGCCCAGCTTGATACGAAAATGGCCAAGGGTCATGGTGACTTGCAGCGCTGGCAAAGTGCGCTGGATGCGCTTCCAGACCTGCAACCCGAGCGAATCGATCTGCTCGATAGCTTTACCCTGCAAGCCGAGTGCAACGGCGAAACCCGAACCGTGCTGCGCAAGGCGTTATTAGGCCTGTCGCCTTGGCGCAAAGGGCCGTTCAATGTGTTCGGCGTACATATCGACACCGAATGGCGCTCGGACTGGAAGTGGTCACGGGTATCGCCGCATCTGGACCTGAAGGGCAAACGGGTTCTGGATGTTGGTTGCGGCAACGGCTATTACCAGTGGCGCATGCTCGGTGCCGGGGCTGACAGCGTGATTGGTGTTGACCCCAACTGGCTGTTCTTCTGCCAGTTTCAGGCCATGCAGCGCTACCTGCCTGACCTTCCTGCCTGGCATCTGCCCTTCGCACTTGAGGACTTGCCAGCCAACCTGGAAGGCTTCGATACGGTGTTCTCAATGGGTGTTCTGTATCACCGCAAATCGCCCATAGATCATTTGCTGGCGTTGAAAGATTGCCTGGTAAAAGGCGGCGAGCTGGTGATGGAAACTCTGGTAGTGCCGGGCGATGTTCATCAGGTGCTGGTGCCGGAAGACCGTTACGCACAGATGCGCAACGTCTGGTTCCTGCCGTCGGTCCCCGCGCTGGAGCTGTGGATGCGCCGCGCAGGCTTCACCGATGTGCGCTGCGTCGACGTCAGCCATACGACGATCGAGGAACAGCGCAGCACCGAATGGATGCGCTTCCAGTCACTGAGCGACTATCTGGACCCTGCCGATCACAGCAAGACCGTCGAAGGCTTGCCTGCGCCGATGCGCGCTGTGATTGTGGGGCGCAAGCCCTGAGGGATTAGTTATCTGGCCGCCGCCACGATCAACGCTTTCATCTCGGCCACTGCCGACTTGAAGCCGACGAACAGAGCATGAGCCACCAGCGCGTGGCCGATGTTCAGTTCGTTGATGCCCTTGATCGCTGCGACCGCTTCGACGTTGTGATAATGCAGGCCGTGACCGGCGTTGACGATCAGGCCCTGGGCGAGACCAAATGCTACGCCGTCGGCGACCCGCTGCAGTTCTTCGGCGACTTCAGTCGGGGTCTGAGCATCGGCATAGCGACCGGTATGCAGTTCAATGGCTGGCGCACCGACGCGCTTTGAAGCGGCGATCTGGCGCTCATCGGCGTCGATAAACAACGAGACCTCGCAGCCGATTTTCGCCAGCCGCTCGACCGCTGCCTTGATCCGCGCTTCCTGGCCCGCGACGTCCAGCCCGCCTTCGGTAGTCAGCTCCTGACGTGTCTCCGGCACCAGGCAGATATGCGCAGGACGAATGCGCTCGGCAAATGCGAGCATTTCCTCGGTCACGCCCATCTCGAAGTTCATGCGAGTCTGCAGCACGTCCTTGAGCAGCAGGACGTCGCGCTCCTGAATATGCCGACGGTCTTCACGCAGGTGAACGGTGATGCCGTCGGCACCTGCCTCTTCGGCGTCCAGGGCAGCCTTGACCGGGTCCGGGTAGCGCGTGCCACGGGCCTGACGCAAGGTGGCTACATGGTCGATGTTCACGCCGAGAAGGATGCGAGTGCTTTGGGTCACGGTTGTCTCCAGAAAAATGGGCGAGCTGGTCGAAGCAGGCTGTAGAGAATAAAGCCTGATCAAGGCTTGCGAAACAGTTCACGACTGACAAGTGGGCGGCCGCCCAGATGCACAGCCAGCGCCTGACGCATCAGACGCTTGGCAGCAGACAACGCACCGGGGACGCTCCAGTCCGCCTCGGACATGGCCAGCAATTCTGCGCCTTGAAACAGGCCGGGCTGAAGCAGGTAAACACGCTCAAGCCCGGCATCCACTTGCAGGCGGTACATGCCATCAATTGCCAGCGGCTCGCCGTTGATGTCGGCGTCCATGGCAAAGCCGTAGCCCAGATCATCCAGCAACCGCCATTCGAACGAACGCAGCAACGGTTCCAGCGGACGGCCCAGTGCGAGGGCCAGCAATGTGGCGGCGTAATGTTCGAATACAGCTGGATGCGGATCTTCGGCAGGCAACAGGCGAATCAGCAGTTCGTTGAGGTACATGCCGCTGAACAGCGCCTCGCCGGTCATCCAGGTAGCAACGCCTGCGCTTTCCATGCGGCCGACATTCTTTAGTTCGCCACGCCCTCGAAACTCGACTTCAAGGGGCACGAACGGACGCGCCAGCGAGCCTGCCTTGCCTTTGGCACTGCGCAGCACGGCACGTAGCCGCCCTTGGGGCGTGAGGAAATCGACCAGCGCGCTGTTTTCGCGATACGCACGGCTGTGGAGCACATAAGCAGGTTGGCCGGTGGGCGCGCTCATCAGGCTGGCTCGAAAGAGAAGTGTTCGCCCAACCGCAGACGGGTCAGGCGAAAGGGCAGCTTAGAGGTCGCCGTAGCCGAGCGAGCGAAGGGCGCGCTCGTCATCGGACCAGCCACCTTTGACCTTGACCCACAGGTTAAGCATGACTTTGGAGTCGAACAGCAGCTCCATGTCGCGACGCGCATCACTGCCGATGCGCTTGATACGGTCGCCCTTGTCGCCAATAATGATTCTCTTCTGCCCGTCACGCTCGACAAGAATCAGCGCATGGATATGCAGGGTGCGGCCCTGCTGCTTGAACTCTTCGATCTCGACGGTGATCTGGTATGGAAGCTCGGCACCCAACTGACGCATGATCTTCTCGCGAACCAGCTCGGCAGCCAGAAAGCGGCTGCTGCGATCAGTGATCTGATCTTCCGGGAAGAAGTGATCATTCTCGGGCAGGTGCGAGGCAATCAGGCTTTCCAGCGCTTCCAGGTTGTGGCCATGCTGCGCGGAGATAGGCACGATGGACGCATTCGGCAGTTGGCCTTGCAGCCACTCCAGGTGCGGCATCAGATCGCTCTTGTCTTCAATGCGATCGGTTTTGTTGATCGCCAGAATGACCGGGCCTTGCACGTACTGAACACGCTCCAGAACCATCTGGTCTTCGTCGGTCCAGCGGGTGCGATCCACGACGAAGATCACCACGTCGACGTCTTTCAACGCAGCCGAAGCAGTCTTGTTCATGTAGCGGTTGAGCGCTTTCTCGCCATTCTTGTGCATGCCGGGAGTGTCGACATAGATCGCCTGCACGGCACCCTCGGTCTTGATCCCGAGCATGTTGTGACGCGTGGTCTGCGGCTTGCGCGAGGTGATCGCCAGCTTTTGACCCAGAATATGGTTGAGCAGCGTGGACTTGCCTACGTTGGGACGGCCGACAATGGCAACATAGCCACAGCGTGTTGCGGTTGTATCATTCATGACCGTTCTCCACGCCCAGGGCAATAAGTGCTGCTGCTGCGGCTACCTGTTCGGCAATCCGGCGGCTGACACCCTGTCCTCGGCTTTTTTCATTCAATAGGTTGATCTCGCATTCGACGAAAAACGTCCGGCAATGCGGTTCACCCTGGATATCCACCACCTCGTAACGCGGCAGTTCGCAGGCCCGCGACTGGAGAAATTCCTGCAGTCGGGTCTTGGGGTCCTTGTTGGTGTCTACCAGCGTCAGGCTGTCGAACTCGGTTGTCAGCCAGGCCAGAACGCGCTCGCGCGCAGCCTCCATGCCAGCGTCCAGATAGATCGCCCCGATCAGCGCTTCAAGGGCGTCGGCGAGAATCGACTCGCGACGGAAACCACCGCTTTTCAGCTCGCCGGAACCCAGGCGAAGGTACTCGCCCAGATCGAAACCACGGGCCAGCAACGCAAGGGTTTCACCCTTCACCAGGCGCGCACGCAAGCGCGACAGCTGGCCTTCGCGGGCCTGAGGGAAGCGTTCGAACAACGCCTCACCCGCCACGAAGTTGAGAATGGCATCACCGAGAAATTCCAGACGCTCGTTGTTGCGACCGGCAAAACTGCGATGGGTCAGGGCCAGGACCATCAGTTCCTGATCCTTGAAGGTATAGCCGAGCTGACGCTCAAGGCGGCTCAAGGATACGCTCACGGTTTACCCACACTGAATTGCTTGTCGAACTTCATCACCAGATCGATGTTCTGGAACCACGGTTCACGCTGCTCATAGTTCAAATGAGCTTTGAACGCATTGTTCTCCACCGTCACTTTCAACGCCTTGTTCAAATCTATATCCCGAATGCTGTTGACCTGCATGTTCTTACCGACATAACCGTAGAAATCGTCGACCGTGGTAATGTCCAGGGCCTGATTGGTGTCGACCGTTTCGATGATTTTCTTCATCGTCATGTAGTCGAGGTAATGCGGGACCAGCTTGAAGGCCGTGCTCGTCGCGAACGCGACAAGCGCCAGCACCAACAGCCATCCCACTAGCGAAAAACCTTTTTGAGAAGTAGAGAACGTCATGTTCGACTTCAACCTCGAGAGTTCACTGCCTGCCCGACCGGGTCGACTCAGGGTTCAGAGGCGTTTCCAGTCAGCCCAAATGACATACGGCGCTGCTCCAGGCAGCGCCGCATCGATTACTTGATCAACCCTACGCGTGCAAAATTAGGGAAGTGGCTCAATTTCGGTTCCGGCCAGCTCATCCAGACGGCGAACGCCTTGCCTACGATGTTCTTGTCCGGGACCATGCCCAGTTCGTCCTTGGGAATATTGGGATCATCCCAGTAACGGCTGTCATTCGAGTTGTCGCGGTTGTCGCCCATCATGAAGTAGTGCGCAGCAGGCACTGTCCATTCACTGTCAGGCGGCGCGCGGTATCGGCTCATTTCCTGACGGATCTGATGTTCGACTGCGCCCAGTTGTTCTTCGTACAGTTCTGCACTGCCCAGTGTACCGGGCTCGGTGCCGATCAGTTTCTTGGCAACCAGCTCACCGTTGATGAACAACCGCTTGTCGCTGGTATAGCGAATGCGATCACCCGGCAGACCGACGACACGCTTGATGTAGTTGACGCTTGGGTCGCTTGGGTAGCGGAACACCATCACATCGCCACGCTGCGGATCACCGAGCTGGATGACCTTCTGATCCAGTACCGGCAGGCGGATGCCATACGCGAACTTGTTGACCAGAATGAAATCACCCACATCCAGCGTCGGCTTCATGGAGCCCGAAGGAATCTGGAACGGCTCTACCAGAAACGAACGAAGCACCAGCACGATAAACAACACCGGAAAGAACGATTTGCCGTACTCAACCAGCAAAGGCTCTTTGTTCAAGCGCTCTACGACAGCAATGTCAGGTTCGCCGACGCTTCCCTGATAGTTCGAAATGGCAGCCCGGCGACGAGGCGCCAGGATGACCAGATCAATCAGTGCAAGCACGCCACAGACGAACACAGCGATGACCAACAACAGCGGAAAATTTAGTGACATAGGACCTGACTATTCCAACCTGAGCACTGCGAGGAAGGCTTCCTGTGGAATTTCCACGTTACCGACCTGCTTCATGCGTTTCTTACCGGCCTTTTGCTTCTCCAGCAATTTACGCTTGCGGCTGACGTCGCCGCCGTAGCATTTGGCCAGTACGTTCTTTCTAAGCGCCTTGACGGTTGTCCGGGCCACGATCTGACCGCCAATGGCGGCCTGAATTGCCACGTCGAACATTTGTCGAGGGATCAGCTCTTTCATCTTCTCGGTCAACGCACGCCCTTTGTAATGAGCGTTGTCGCGGTGAACGATCAATGCCAGGGCATCGACCTTCTCGGCGTTGATCAGAACGTCGAGCTTGACCAGGTTGGCCGACTGGTAACGATCAAAATGATAATCCAGCGAAGCATAACCGCGGCTGACAGACTTGAGACGATCGAAGAAGTCCAGAACCACTTCGTTCATCGGCAAATCGTAGCTCACCTGAACCTGGGTGCCGAGGAACAGCATGTCGTGCTGTACGCCACGTTTTTCGATGCACAACGTAATGACGTTGCCCAGGTGCTCCTGCGGCACAAGAATATTTGCGCGAACGATAGGCTCGCGCATGTCTTCGATGGACGACAGGTCAGGCAGTTTGGACGGGTTATCGACATAAATTGTTTCGCCGGTCTTCAGCAACAGCTCGAAGATTACGGTTGGCGCAGTGGTGATCAGGTCGAGATTGTATTCACGCTCAAGACGCTCCTGGATGATCTCCATGTGGAGCATGCCGAGGAAGCCACAACGGAAGCCGAAGCCCAGTGCATCGGAGCTTTCAGGCAGGTATTGCAGCGAAGAGTCATTCAGCGTCAGTTTTTGCAGGGCTTCACGGAAGTCTTCGAAATCGTCGGAGCTGACCGGGAAAAGGCCGGCGTATACCTGAGGCTGGATACGCTTGAAGCCGGGCAGCACGTCTACATCGGGCGTGGTGCTCAGGGTCAGGGTGTCACCAACCGGCGCTCCGTGAATGTCCTTGATACCGGCAATGATAAAGCCCACTTCGCCGGCTTTCAGATCAACGGTTGCCGTGTGCTTGGGGTTGAACACCCCAACGCTGTCGACCAGATGCAGCTTGCCGGTGGACTTGACGAGGATCTTGTCGCCTTTCTTGACGCGACCGTGGCGCACGCGCACCAGAGACACGACGCCCAGGTAATTGTCGAACCAGGAATCGATGATCAACGCTTGCAGCGGATCTTCGATGTTGCCGGTCGGTGCGGGAATGGTTGCTACCAGACGCTCGAGGACCTCGTCCACGCCCATACCGCTCTTGGCGCTGCACGCCACGGCATCGGTGGCGTCGATACCGATGATCTTCTCGATCTCTTCCTTGACGCGGTCCGGATCGGCCTGCGGCAAGTCCATCTTGTTCAATACCGGCATGACCTCTAGGCCCTGCTCGATGGCGGTGTAGCAGTTGGCGACCGATTGAGCCTCGACGCCCTGCCCTGCATCGACCACCAGCAACGCACCTTCGCACGCGGCCAACGAACGGCTGACTTCATAGGTGAAGTCGACGTGCCCCGGGGTGTCAATGAAGTTCAACTGGTAGGTGATACCGTCTTTGGCCTTGTAATACAGGGTAACGCTATGGGCCTTGATGGTGATCCCGCGCTCGCGCTCAAGATCCATGGAGTCGAGCACCTGGGCTTCCATTTCGCGCTCGGACAGGCCGCCGCACATTTGAATGAAGCGGTCGGCCAGCGTCGACTTGCCATGGTCAATGTGGGCGATGATGGAGAAATTGCGGATATGACTCAAATCACTCACGGATCAACACTCAAAAAGGTTGCAGGCAGATTGCCCGCCGAAAAATAGCCGGGAATTGTACCTGAACTAAGCAAGAGGCGTCACGCTTACAGGTACCCGGATAGGCGCAAGGTAAACAAACAGGTACAAAAAAGGGTGGCCGCAGCCACCCTTCCCGGTCAAACCGCCCTGTTACTCGGACAGCTTGAAGGTGATGAACGTCGCACGGCCCTGACGCAGAACACGCATCGAAACAGAGCGATCCTTGGGCAGGCTTTTCGCCACCTCAGTGAACTGCTTACTGGACGTAATCGCCTGGTTGTTCAGATGAGTGATCACATCACCCGGCTGCAGGCCAATCAGCGAAGCCGGACCACCTGTGACTTCCTTGATGGCCACACCGCCCTTGAGGTCCAGGGATTTCTTCTGCTCGGCAGTCAGTTCGATCACCGACACGCCCAGACGGTTGCTGCTGCGTTCGGCGCCCGTGCCAGCAACATCGCCCATTTCCTGACCTTCGTCAGGCAGCGCGCCAACAGTGACCGTCAGCTTCTGACGCTTGCCGTCGCGAATCACTTCTAGTTCGGCTTTGCTACCGTCTTTGAGGTTGCCTATCAAGTGCGGCAGGTCAGCCGACATGATGATTGGCTGGCCGTTGGCACTCAGAATCACGTCACCGACCTGCAGGCCACCCTTGGCAGCCGGGCCATCTTCAAGCACCTGAGCAACCAGCGCACCGGCAGGCTTGTCCAGACCAAACGATTCGGCAAGGTCCTTGTTCACTTCCTGAATAACCACACCCAGCCAGCCACGGCTGACTTTGCCGCTGGCCTTGAGCTGGTTGGCCACATCCATGGCGACGTCAATCGGAATCGCGAACGACAACCCCATGAAACCACCGGAGCGGGTAAATATCTGCGAGTTGATCCCGACTACCTCACCCGCCATGTTGAACAGCGGGCCACCCGAATTACCCGGGTTGATGGCAACGTCCGTCTGAATGAACGGCACATATGTGTCGTTTGGCAGACTACGACCCTTGGCGCTGACAATGCCTTTGGTCACGGAGTGATCGAAGCCGAATGGCGAGCCGATCGCCAGCACCCACTCACCCACCTTGAGCGTGTTGGAGTTGCCCAGTTTCGCTGTAGGGAGGTCCTTGCCGTCAATTTTCAGAACCGCAACGTCGGTGCGCGAGTCGGTACCGATCAGCTTGGCTTTCAACTCGCTGCGATCAGAAAGGCGCACAAGAATCTCGTCGGCACCGTCGATCACATGATTATTGGTCAGAATGTAACCATCGGGGGAAATGATAAAGCCCGAGCCCAGTGACTGGGCTTCGCGCTGACGATCACCCTTGCCGGCTCCCGGCGGACGCGACCCTGGCGGCATGCTGCGCTCGAGAAATTCGCGCAGCATGGGCGGCAAGCCTTCCAGGTCAGGCATCTGCTGATTGGCTATGGCGCGATCAGGCAGTTTCTGGCGCGTACTGATATTCACCACTGCTGGCGAGGCCTGCTCGACCAGCCCGGTAAAATCCGGCAGGTTCTCGGCTTGAGCCGTAGCAACCTGGCCGAGCATGAGCACAGCGGCAATCAGTGAAAAGTAGGACTTCATGCGTGGTATCGACATATAGCTCCCGTTGGTAACGAGCAAAAAATTAAGCAGTACAAGCAACTGACTCAAAGACCTCAAGCAGCGATGCTCATCTCTGGATCAGCGACATGGCCTCTGGAAACGACAAAAGGCCAAAGCTGCGAGGCTTTGACCTATAGAAAAAAACCAGAGTTTTTGCAACGTGCAAACCTCACCAAACATTTCAGTACCTGCGCCCAGGCCAGGTTGAATGCGCCCTGGCGACTCTTGAAACCCAGGATGAAAATTTTTACATCCTGGAATTCGTGACTTCAAATGTTTATTTTTTGGCTGGAGATTCGTCGTTACGCATCGACAAGGCTATACGCTCGGCGGTGCCCATCGGTATTTCTCCGACGACCGTCACCATCATGTCGCCCTGCAGTGTTGTGAGACGACGCGAGACCGCCACTGTCGGGCCTAGCTGTGTGCGAATATCCGAAGATGCGCCGCCTTTCACTGCCTCGATGAACACTGAAAAACGCGCCAGACCGTCGCCATACATCAGATGGGTAACGGAGGATTGCGTGGAGGAGTCCTTGCGCACACCACTGCTGCTGACTTCGAAACCAGGCGGCAGCCAATCAGAATGCCATGCCACAGAACTTATGGACGGCTCAGGCTTGGCTTTCAACACAGACACGGGCTTGCAGTCGACGCTAGTGTTGAGCATTTGCTCGGACAGAACGCCGGCGGTATCGAGATCGGTAAACTGGAAACGTTCGAGCAGTTGCCCCTTCTCGCTCAACAGAAGCGACTTGAGCACAAGACCGGTTTCGTTATCCAGGTGAAGTTCAAGGCCGTATCGATGCTGGTCCTTGGGGGACAGCGCAACGATAGTTGCCTGACGACCGGCCACTCTGGATTTTCCGACAATTTTTATGTCGTACCAGGCGGAAAGTCTTTTGACATCGAATGCGCGGGCAGATGAGTCGGCCGGATTGGCCACACCCGCTTCAAGCGTGCCGCTGACGCACTGTGTAAGCCCGTCAACACGCAGAACTTCCTGAGCAGAGCCATCAAGCTGCAACAAACGCTCCTGAACATGCCCATCCGCTATGCGGTGCCAGATTCGATGGGTAGAAAAACTACCATTGCGTTCGTATACAAAGGTGCCTTGATAGCTCTGCTGCTGATCAACCTTGGCAAGACGATTGATTGCGTCTTGCGCATCATCAGCCTGTACCGGGAGGGCAAGCCATCCACCAAGCAGTAATGGCAGTAGAGGGACGGCTCGCATGATCCTCCTTAACGGTTTTCCAGACTCGCAGCACGTGCGTAAGGCAGCGCGCTTTCAGTACCTTTCAACGCTGCTTCCTGGGCGTGCTGACGCAGGTAGCCAGGCAGACGTTGATCACCTTGACCAGCACCCTGCAACACGCCGTTGGCCATAGGGCCAGGCGCCTGCTCGGTACTTTCAGTGTAGCCAGCCAGTACGGCAGGGCCTTTCACTTGTGGAACAGTCAGGTTGGCAGGCTGTTGGGTCTGCTGTGCCAGTTGTGCACCGGCGATATCGTCCTGGTTGTACAGGCGGACACCGGCCAGAACGGCTACGGTAACCGACGCTGCAACAGCCAGACGACCCAGCGTGCGCCAAGGTCCACGTGCTGCTTTGAGCGGGCTGACTTCATCGGCGATCGCGGCAGATACAGCAGCCGAAATATCCAGATGCGGGATCAGCAGCTCTTCGTGCATAGCTGCACGAGCAACTTGGTAACGCGACCAGGTAGCGCGAGTATCGGCATCGTCAATGGCATTCAATACCCGACGTAATTCCAGTTCGTCCGCTTCGTTATCCAGTACCGCGGACAGCGATTCCTGCAGGGCTTCACGACTCATGGCGGGTTCCTCTCTTGGGCTATCGCCGCTGTCTCAGGATTCCTGCAACAACGGCTGCAGGGCTTTATCGATGGCTTCCCGAGCGCGGAAGATCCGAGAGCGCACGGTACCAACAGGACACTGCATGACGCTCGCAATGTCTTCATAACTCAGACCATCGAATTCACGTAAAGTTAGCGCCGTACGTAAATCTTCCGGGAGAAGCTGGATGGTCCGATGGACGGTGCCCTCGATCTCATCTCTCAACAATGCACGTTCCGGCGACTCGATGTCCTTGAGGCCATGATCGCCGTCGTAGAACTCCGCGTCTTCAGACCTTACATCGCTATCCGGTGGACGCCGACCTCGCGACACCAAATAGTTTTTCGCCGTGTTAATGGCGATGCGATACAGCCAGGTATAAAAAGCACTGTCACCGCGAAAGTTTCCGAGAGCACGGTAAGCCTTGATAAAGGCTTCCTGTGCAACGTCCTGAGCCTCATGGGTGTCGTGCACGAATCGCACGATCAACCCTAGAATTTTGTGCTGATACTTCAGCACCAACAGATCAAATGCTCGCGTATCGCCACGCTGTACGCGCTCGACAAGCTGCTGATCCTCTTCCTGGGTTAGCATGAACACTCCTCGTTAAGCATGAAGGAGTGCTGCAACTGACATTGTTCAGGCTCGCAAACATAGACTCGGGCTTTTCGCAAAAGTTCTCCCCCTTCAAGCAAGTTTCCTGCGGGCCATCGTAAAGCCTGCACGAAAAACGCAGCGCGACACGGTCGGCTGCGTGAATAGTCTTGTCGCCGGTTTCGCAGCTGATGATCACTTATCTAACCCTGCGAAAACGACGCTGTTCCTGTGTAGGCAACCTGCTATTGAGCATGGATCCTGGCAAAAAGTTCCATTGGCACAATCACAGGCGTGAGCCGCAGACTGCACAAAGCTCTTTGAAATCAGTGCACTGGAGCATTTCCAGTAACAGATAACAGGGAAAACAATATGCATGACATCCGGGACTGGAGCACAATCCATACCCGCTGTGGTCTCACATTGCCATGTAGGCGTGGCTATTGTGCCGTTACCCCAATACTTATACTAGTGGTCGCCAAGGGCAGAATTCGTAGATGAGTCAACATTTTCAGCATGACGTACTGGTAATTGGCAGTGGCGCTGCCGGATTGAGCCTGGCACTGACGCTTCCCGGACACCTGAGCATCGCAGTGCTGAGCAAAGGCGATCTGGCCAATGGCTCGACATTCTGGGCCCAGGGCGGTGTGGCAGCAGTACTGGATGACACCGATACCGTGCAGTCTCATGTTGAAGACACGCTGAATGCCGGCGGCGGCCTTTGCAACGAAGAAGCAGTGCGTTTCACCGTCGAGCACAGCCGCGAGGCCATTCAGTGGCTGATCGATCAGGGCGTGCCTTTCACTCGGGGCGATGACGCAGATACCGACGAAAGCGGCTTTGAATTCCACCTGACACGCGAAGGCGGTCACAGCCACAGGCGGATCATCCACGCCGCCGATGCCACAGGCGCAGCGATCTTTCGTACCCTGCTTGAACAAGCCCGTAAACGGCCGAATATCGAACTGCTCGAACAGCGCGCCGCCATCGACCTGATCACCGAACGCCGTCTCGGGCTGGAAGGCCAGCGCTGCCTGGGCGCTTATGTACTCAATCGCAACAGCGGTGAAGTGGACACCTACGGCGCGCGCTTTACCATCCTCGCGTCAGGTGGCGCTGCCAAGGTTTATCTGTACACCAGCAACCCCGACGGTGCCTGCGGCGATGGCATCGCCATGGCCTGGCGTTCCGGTTGCCGGGTGGCGAATCTGGAATTCAACCAGTTTCACCCCACCTGCCTGTATCACCCCCAGGCCAAGAGTTTTCTGATCACCGAAGCACTTCGCGGTGAAGGCGCTTACCTCAAGTTGCCCAGCGGCGAACGTTTTATGCCACGGTTCGACGAACGGGCAGAACTGGCCCCTCGCGATATTGTTGCCCGTGCGATAGACCACGAAATGAAGCGACTGGGTATCGACTGCGTTTATCTGGACATCAGCCACAAACCGGAAGCCTTCATCAAGACCCACTTTCCAACCGTCTACGAGCGCTGCCTGGAATTCTCCATCGACATCACTCGTCAGCCGATTCCGGTGGTCCCGGCGGCGCATTACACCTGTGGTGGTGTCATGGTAGACAGCAAGGGCCACACCGACGTGCCTGGCCTGTACGCCATCGGCGAGACCAGCTTCACCGGCCTGCACGGTGCCAACCGCATGGCCAGCAACTCACTGCTGGAGTGCTTCGTGTATGCACGCTCGGCAGCGGCAGACATCGAGCAGCAACTGGCCGACGTACAGATGCCCACCGACCTTCCGGCGTGGGACGCCAGCCAGGTCACTGATTCGGACGAAGACGTGATCATCGCGCACAACTGGGATGAACTGAGACGATTCATGTGGGACTACGTCGGCATTGTGCGTACCAACAAGCGCCTGCAACGCGCTCAGCACCGTGTGCGTTTGTTGCTGGATGAGATCGACGAGTTCTACAGCAACTACAAGGTCAGCCGTGACCTGATCGAGTTACGCAACCTGGCGCAGGTGGCGGAACTGATGATCTGTTCGGCCATGCAGCGCAAGGAAAGCCGTGGCCTGCATTACACGCTGGACTATCCCGACATGTTGCCGGAGGCGCTGGACACTATTCTGGTACCGCCCACTTACGTCGGCTGAACTTCAGGCGCACACGCAGACGCCGGTGCGTGTCCGGCGTGAGCGCATCAAGCGGGATGCAGCAGCTTTTTATCGAGCGGCCCGGCCGGCCTGCGACAATCGGGCGAAAACGCAGAATCACGACCAACGGTAACGCGAGGCTGTCCGGACATAACTGCACGGGCTGCCAGCCGTCGCGTTGATTCCACAATCGCCAGCCTTGATGATCGCGCTTCAGCGCAGTGAAGGCTGCCGGATGACTGAGCAGGATCGAGCGCGGCAACGTCCAGGCAGCATGCATCAGACAGAACAGCACACCCAGTGCCAACGCCAACGAAGCGATGTTCAGCCAGGACAACGCGATCAGCGCCAGCAGCTGAACGGCGAGATACGCCGTCAATAGCAGGCGCGAGGCCTGCCAGTGACATTCAAATCGATCACTTGGGCTGGACACGATCCAGAATCATGCGAACCATACGTTGCAATTCAGCATCCTCGGACTCGGCGCGCTGCATGAACCAGCCGAACATGTCCTGATCTTCACAAGTGAGCAAACGGCGATACAGATCGCGGTCCACGTCATTCAAATGCGGATAGACCTCCCGGACAAACGGCACCAGCAGCACGTCCAGTTCAAGCATGCCACGGCGGCTGTGCCAGTAAAGGCGGTTGAGTTCGACGTCTTCGACCATGGAGCGCTCCTCAAAGTAGGCGGCAAGTATACAGCCGTGAGCCGGGCACGCGAATCTTGCAATGGTCGCAGCAGTTTTCACGTACCCCGGTATGCATAACCTCGACTCGGCACTATGATGTGCCCCCGGACTTTTTTCCCAATCTGCGATGACCATGACCCAAAAAGCTTTTTTCTGCACGCTATCCCATGAGGGCGTTCTCGCCGTTCGCGGCGTGGATGCCAGCAAGTTTCTTCAGGGTCAGCTGACGTGCAACCTCAATTATCTGAATGAAGACAAGTCCAGCCTCGGTGCCCGCTGCACGCAGAAGGGCCGGATGCAGTCGAGTTTTCGCATCGTTTTCGAAGGCGACGGTTGCCTGCTGGCGATGGCCAGCGAGCTGATCGAGCCGCAACTGCTGGACTTGCGTAAATACGCAGTGTTCTCCAAATCGAAACTGACTGACGAAAGCGCAGAATGGGTGCGCTTCGGCCTGCAGGATGGCGACAGTGCCCTGGTCGGCCTGGGCCTGGACCTGGCGCAGGAAACCGATGCGGTGGTACGAGCCAATGAGCTCATCGCAATCCGCGCCTCCCCGGGCCGCGCCGAACTCTGGGTACGCGCCGGGCAGGCAGACAGCGTCAAATCGCAGCTGGCTTCGCAGTTGAGCGAAGGTCCGCTCAATGACTGGTTGCTGGGTCAGATACGGGCCGGCATCGGCCAGGTATTCGGTAGCACCCGCGAGGAGTTCATCCCGCAGATGATCAACCTGCAGGCGGTCGGCGGCGTCAGCTTCAAGAAGGGCTGCTACACCGGCCAGGAAATCGTTGCGCGCATGCAATACCTGGGCAAACTCAAACGCAGGCTCTACCGCCTGACGCTGAGCAGCGAAGAAATCCCCGAGCCGGGTACGGCACTGTTTTCGCCGGTACACGCCAGCGCGGTGGGCAACGTGGTCATCGCCGCACAGTCCGGCCAAAATGTTGAACTGCTCGCCGTATTGCAGGGCGATGCGGCAGAAAATGGCCATATAAATCTTGGCTCGCCAGAAGGCGCAGCGCTGCAAATGAGTGATCTGCCCTACATACTGGACAGCAAACTCGAAACTCAGCGCTAAGCCAGACGAACACATTCAGGTTCCTAGTGTCTTTAGAGCGTTCCAGTGCACATGCTGGCGCTCTGCGGAGCGCGCGGAAAACTCTGGACACCCCCAACGGCTGCGAGATGCAACATGAGCAAGATGGCTGACGAGGTGCAGAGAAACTTGATCAAGGCCATCGACAGAGATGCCTTGTTTCTGCCTACCCTGCCGGAAGTAGCACTGAGAATTCGCCTTGCCGCCGAAGACACCGAAATCAGCATTTCGGCCCTGAGCAAGGTCATCGGTAGCGATACAGCCCTTTCCGCACGCCTGATAAAGGTCGCGAACAGCCCTCTGCTGCGCCCGAATTTTGAAGTCAGCGACGTCACCACCGCGGTTCGGCGCCTGGGCGTCAATTACACCTGTAACTTGGCTATCGGCCTGGTGGTCGAGCAGATGTTCCACGCGAAGTCTCCCGTCATCGAGCAGAAGATGCGCGATATCTGGAAGCAGAGCCTGCAGGTTGCCGGCATCAGTTACACACTGTGTCAGAACTACACGAATCTCAAACCCGACCAGGCCACACTCGCCGGGCTGATCCACTTGATCGGGATTCTGCCGATCCTGACGTATGCCGAAGACCATTACGAGCTGCTGGCCGATCCGATCAGCCTCAACCACGTGATCGACAGCATTCACCCGGTCATTGGCGAACGCCTGCTGCGCTCATGGGACTTTCCCGAGCCGCTGGCCTGCGTGCCGATTCAGTTCCAGAACTTCGCGCGCGTATCGAAAAGTCCGGACTACACAGATCTGGTGCAGATCGCCACAGTGCATATCCACAGGAACACCGACCACCCCTTCAGCCTCATCGAGATGGTCGACCTGCCTGCGTTCAGCCAACTGAGGCTTGCCAGGGCTGAAGGCATGCTGAGCGCCCAGATGGACGAAGCGAAGAGCATGCTTTACTAGGATCAGGGCGCACTGAAACTGACCCGAACCTTCAAACCCCGCTCGGCACCATCGTGCAAGGTGATTCTGGCCAGATGCGCACGGCATATCTCTCCCACAATAGCCAGACCGAGCCCGGCACCGCTGCCCTGCTGACTGCGACGGTAGAAACGCTCGAAAACCCGCTCCCGCTCATCTGCCGGAATGCCAGGGCCATCATCCTCGACCTCCAGAACACCCGGCGCATACACCCGCAACACCACGTTACCGCCCGGTGAAGTGTGAGCCAGCGCATTGTCGATCAGGTTGCTCAACAGTTCGTTCAGCAACGTCGGCTCGCCACGCAGCCAGACCGGCTCGTCAGCCTCCAGCGCCAGCGCGACGCCGCGTGAATGAGCCAACGGCGCCATGGCCATGCCCAGCTCTCTTGCCAGCTGGCTGAGGTCCAGTTGTTGCGCGACACCTTCGGCAATGGCCCGCGCGCCGTTTTCAATCCGCGCCAGTGACAGCAACTGATTGGCCAGATGCGTGAGCCGATCCGTGCCAAGTGCGGCTGATTCCAGCGTACTGCGCCAATGTTGCGGGTCGCGCTCACGCAGGCCCAGCTCAACCCGCGCCTTGAGCGCGGCCAGCGGCGTGCGCAGTTCATGGGCAGCATCGGCGATGAACTGCGCCTGGCGCTCGAACTGCAGGCGCAGCCGCTCGGTAAAGTGGTTCAGCGCCCCTACCAGCGGACGTAGTTCATGCTGCACCTCAACCATTGGCAATGAGCGCAGATCATCCGGCTGACGCTCTTCTACTGCGGTGCGCAAGCGCTCCAGCGGTCGCAGTGCCGCACTGACCGTGAACCAGACCAGCAGCAGTGCGCCCCCACCGAGCATGCCCAGACGCAGCAACGTGTCGGCCATCAGGCTGCGCGCCATGCCCTTGCGCGCCTCCTGGGTTTCGGCAACACGAATTTCAGCCGTGCCGTTCATGCCTGGATCAGTCACCGGCTTGAGCAGGCTGACCACACGCACATCCTGCCCTTGATAAATCCCGTTATAAAACTTCGCCAGCGCAGGGTAATCGTCGGTACGCAAAGTGCCCGGTGGCGGCGAAGGCAGATTTTCATAACCGGAAATCAGCTTCTGATGGATGTCATTGACCTGATAATAGATTCGTCCTTCGCTGTCGTAGGCAAAGGTATCCAGCGCCACATAGGGAATATCGGCGCTCAGCGTGCCATCACGCTGGGTCAGGCCGGCAGCGATGGTTCTTGCTGACGCCAGCAACGTGCGGTCGTAGGCGGTATCGGCCACTTCGCGGCCATTCCAGTAAGCGCTCATGCCGCTGGCCAGCATCAACACCACCAGCAGCAACGCCAGGTTCCACAATAACCGCCAGCGCAGGCTGTCGTTAATCATCGCGGCTTTCAAGCAGATACCCCAGACCCCGAAAGGTCACGATAGCCACAGAATGCCCGTCGAGCTTCTTGCGCAGGCGATGGACGTAGATTTCGATGGCGTCAGGGCTGGCCTCCTCGTCGAGGCCGAAAACCTGCGCGGCCAGTTGCTCCTTGCTCATCACCCGACCTGGCCGGGCGATAAGCGCTTCCAGCACCGCCTGTTCGCGAGACGTCAGGGCCAGCAGCTCCTCGCCGAGCGTGAAACGCCGGGTGTCCAGATCATAGGCCAGTACGCCGCAGCGCTGTTGCCGCTCGCCACCCAGCACGCTGCGACGCAGCAATGCCTTGACCCTGGCCTCCAGCTCGGACAGCTCGAAAGGCTTGGCCAGGTAGTCGTCGGCCCCCAGGTTCAGGCCATGAACGCGATCCTTGACGTCGCTGCGCGCGGTCAGCATCAACACCGGAAGGTTTTTGCTGCGCGCCCGCAGACGCGCCAGCACTTCAAAGCCGTCCATACGCGGCAAGCCGACGTCGAGAATGGCGACGGCGTATTCCTCGCTGCTCAACGCCAGGTCGGCGGCAACGCCATCATGCAGTACATCAACGGTCAAACCTGCGCTTTTGAGCGCCTGCGCGACACTTTCAGCCAATTGCAGATGATCTTCCACAAGAAGAACACGCATCGCCGTCTCCTGATTGTCACTGTTGTTATCGATCTGGGCATCGAGGCTTGTGGCGGTGGAGTTTACAGGCAGGCCGCCGCCTGTGAAGGACAGAAACGATTCGCGGCCCTTCAATTGCGACATGAAAGGTAGCTGAAAGGTTTGCGAAAGGTTCGTCATTTAGGATCGCCAGACGACCCGGCAAAAGGGTACGTACAAAACAGGCGCCCGGATGCGTCTGGACAATAAAAACAATAAATCGCTAAACGGAGTCACGTCATGTCTATGCCAGCCCAGGCTTGCCAGTCCATTGAGCACAGCCCGTCGCGGTTTTCCCCGCACCCGTCGCGCCCCTGCTCCACCTTCCTGCAAAACATCAGCGCCCACCGCTGTACCGATGGCACTTGCGTGTCAGCCAACAGGTCTCGTGGTGCGCGAGACAAAAGCATCTGCTGAACAGCTTCTCTCTTCCAAAAACAAAAATATCTCTGGAGACTGAACATGAAATCCCCTCTGCGTCAGATAGCCGCCACCGCCGCCTGCATGCTGGTTGCCAGCCAGTTGTTTGCTGCCGAGCCAAAGCGTCCGGAATGCATTGCACCCGCCTCACCAGGTGGCGGATTCGACTTGACCTGCAAGCTGGTGCAAAGCGCGCTGATCAACGAAAAGATTCTGACCTCGCCCATGCGCGTGACCTACATGCCTGGGGGCGTCGGCGCAGTGGCCTACAACGCAGTTGTAGCTCAGCGCCCCGCAGATGCTGGCACGCTGGTCGCGTGGTCCAGCGGCTCGCTGCTCAATCTGGCGCAGGGCAAATTCGGCCGTTTCGATGAAAACGCAGTACGCTGGCTCGCCGCCGTGGGCACAAGCTATGGCGCCATTGCAGTGAAGAGCGACTCGCCATACAAGAACCTCGACGATCTGGTCAAAGCGCTCAAGGCCGACCCGAGCAAGGTAGTCATCGGCTCAGGCGGCACCGTAGGCAGCCAGGACTGGATGCAGACCGCATTGATCGCCAAGGCTGCAGACATCAACCCGCGCGCCTTGCGTTATGTCGCGCTGGAGGGCGGTGGGGAAATCGCTACTGCCCTGCTTGGCGGCCACATTCAGGTGGGCAGTACCGACATCTCCGACTCCATGCCGCACATTTTGAGTGGCGACATGCGCCTGCTCGCCGTATTCGCCGAGAAGCGCATCGACGAACCCGAAATGAAAGACATCCCCACCGCCAAGGAGCAGGGCTACGACATCGTCTGGCCTGTGGTGCGTGGCTTCTACCTCGGGCCGAAGGTCAGCGACGAAGACTACAACTGGTGGAAAGCCTCGTTCGACAAGATCCTGGCCTCTGAAGACTTCGCCAAGCTGCGTGATCAGCGCGAGCTGTTCCCCTTCGCCATGACCGGCTCGGAGCTGGACACCTACGTAAAGAAGCAGGTTGCCGACTACAAACTGCTGGCCAAGGAGTTCGGCCTGATTCAGTAATTGAACTCAATTGACTGACGTTAAGTTGCGCCCGCACAGCGGGCGCGACTCAGGAGCTTCTCATGGTCATACAACGCATTTTTGCTGCCGTAATGCTACTGGCATGCGCAGGTCTGGCCCTTATGGCCTGGCCTTATCAAGCGCCGTTCTCCTATGAACCAGTCGGACCACGCGCTTTCCCGCTGCTGATGCTCGGGTTGATGGGTGCCGCCCTGCTGTACCTGCTGATTCGGCCCACACCCATTGTCCACACCGAGGAAGAACCGGCACTGGACCGTGAAACCCTGATCAAGATTGGCGCATGCATCATTCTGCTGCTGATATTCGCCGGGCTGTTCGAACCCCTGGGCTTCATCCTCAGCAGCATCCTGATCGGCATTCCCATGGCACGCCTGTATGGCGGACGCTGGCTGCCGAGCGTGGTGGTGGTGATTCTGATGAGCGTCGGCCTTTACCTGTTATTCGACAAGGCCATGGACGTTCCCTTGCCTTTAGGCCTGCTCAGCGTTCTGGAGAACTGATATGGATACTTTCAGCTACCTGGGCCAGGGGTTCGGCGTCGCCCTCACCCCTTACAACCTGATCACCGCACTGTCCGGCACATTGATTGGTACCGTCGTCGGCCTGCTGCCGGGGCTTGGGCCTATCAACGGGGTGGCGCTGCTGATCCCCATTGCCTTTGCGCTGGGCCTGCCGCCTGAATCGGCACTGATTCTGTTAGCGGCCGTGTACCTGGGCTGTGAATACGGCGGACGTATCAGTTCGATCCTGCTGAACATTCCGGGCGAAGCGTCCACCGTCATGACCACGCTGGACGGCTATCCAATGGCACGCCAGGGGCTGGCCGGCGTCGCTCTGTCGCTGTCAGCATGGAGTTCGTTCATCGGTGCATTCATCGCCACTTGCGGCATGGTGCTGTTCGCGCCGTTGCTCGCCAAGTGGGCGATTGCCTTCGGTCCGGCGGAATATTTCGTACTGATGGTGTTCGCCATCGTCTGCCTGGGCGGCATGGCCGGTGACAGGCCATTGAAGACATTCATTGCCGCGCTGATCGGGCTTTTCCTGTCTGCGGTAGGCATTGATGCCAACAGCGGGGTGTACCGTTTTACGGGCGACAACATTCATCTGACCGACGGCATTCAGTTCGTGGTGCTGGTCCTGGGTCTGTTTTCAATCAGTGAAATCCTGTTGCTGCTGGAAAAGACTCATCGCGGCCAAGAGGCGGTCAAGGCCACTGGGCGCATGATGTTCAACGTCAAGGAAGCCGCTGCAGTGTTCGTGGTGAACATTCGCTGTGGTCTGCTGGGCTTCATTCTTGGCGTACTGCCGGGTGCCGGTGCGACACTGGCCAGCGCAGTCGCTTACATGACGGAAAAACGTATCGCCGGCCCTGGCGGCAAGTTTGGCCAGGGCGACATGCGCGGTCTGGCAGCTCCCGAGACCGCCATCGGGGCAACCGCTTGCGGCGCATTGGTGCCGATGCTGACGCTGGGTGTTCCGGGCTCGGGCACCACGGCGGTGATGATCGGCGCGTTGTCGCTGTACAACATCACGCCCGGTCCGATGCTGTTCCAACAGCAACCGGACATCGTATGGGGCCTGATCGCTTCGTTGTTCATCGCCAACATCATGCTGGTGATCCTCAACATCCCGATGATCCGTATCTTCACGCGCATCCTCGCCGTGCCGAACTGGGCGCTGGTCCCGGTGATTGCGATCATCACCGGGATCGGCGTGTATGCAGTGCACGCTACCACCTTCGACCTGTTCCTGATGGTCGGCATCGGCATCTTCGGTTACATCCTGCGCAAGCTGGATTTCCCGCTGTCGCCGATTCTGCTCGGTTTCATCCTCGGTGGTCTGATGGAGCAGAACCTGCGACGCGCCCTGTCGATCTCCAACGGCGAACTGGGGATTCTCTGGGCCAGCCCGATCACCCTCGGGGTCTGGGTGGTGACCGTGTTCATGCTGCTGTTTCCGCTGATCCGTATCTGGCGCAAGCGCGCAAAACAGCAGGCTGCCGCAACGCATGGCTGATTCGTCACTGCGTCAATGGTGGGCAACGCCGCTGGTCGGCCTGCTCGGCAGCTACCTCGCCAGCCAGGTTGGCTGGCCGCTGCCGTGGATGGTTGGCTCGTTGCTGGCAATCATCCTGGTGCGCTGCCTGACACCCTGGCAACTGGCGCAGATTCCGGGTGGCCGTAAATGCGGGCAACTGATCATCGGTATCGGCATCGGTTTGCATTTCACGCCAGTGGTTATCGAGCAGGTGCTCGCGCATTTCGGGCTGATTTTCATCGGCGCGCTGGTCACCAGTCTGTCGTGTCTGGTTGGCGTCTGGCTGATGCTGCGCACCGGAGAAGATCGCCCTACGGCGTTCTTTTCGAGCATGCCGGGCGGTTCCGGGGAGATGGTCAACCTTGGCGCACGTAACGGTGCAACGCTAAGCAGCGTCGCAGCCGCGCAAAGTCTTCGGGTGCTGGCAGTAGTATTGTGCGTGCCGGCGATCTTCAAATACCTGCTGGGTGACGGTACGCCTTCACTGCATGCCACGGCGGTCGATTGGCGCTGGCTGGCATTCCTGCTGCCGGTCGGCGCAGCTCTGGCCTGGCTGTGGCAACGTCTCAAGCAACCCAACCCGTGGCTGTTCGGCCCTCTGTTGCTCAGTGCCGTAGTGAGCGTGGTCTGGGACCTGAAAATCGGCTTGCCCAACGGTGCCAGCCAGCTGGGTCAGCTACTGATCGGCAGCGGGCTGGGTTGTCATTTCAATCGGGCATTCTTTCGGCGTGCGCCATCGTTCCTCGCGCGCACGCTGTTGGGCACCGCGCTGACCATGTTGATTGCCGCACTGGCTGCGCTGGGGCTGAGCGCCCTCACCCACCTGGATCTGCGCTCACTGACGCTGGGCATGATGCCCGGTGGCATTGCCGAAATGAGCCTGACAGCAGAAGTGCTGCAACTGTCGGTCCCCCTGGTGACGGCCATGCAGGTCATGCGCCTGCTGTTCGTGCTGTTTCTTGCTGAGCCGCTGTACCGGCGCTGGGACAAGCGGTTCGCTGACTGAGCCCAATCAGAAGCACTTTGATCAGAGAACGGGCAAGCGCCAGTCGATTGGCTCGATGCCGTTTTGCTCAAGGTACTTGTTGGCACGCCCGAAATGCCCGTTACCCAGGAAGCCTTTGTAGGCTGACAACGGCGAAGGATGGACGGAGGTCAGCACCAGGTGCTTGGTCGCATCGACCAGTTTCTGCTTACTCTGCGCATGAGCGCCCCACAGCAGGAACACCAGATGCGGCTGATGCTCGCTGACCACTTGAATGATCCGGTCCGTGAAGTGCTGCCAGCCTTTTCCCGCATGCGAAGCTGCGTTGGCGCGCTCGACGGTAAGAGTCGTGTTAAGCAACAGCACGCCCTGATCAGCCCATGATTGCAGGCAGCCGTGATTGGGAATGTCGATATTCAGGTCGCGTTTGAGTTCTTTATAGATATTGACCAGTGACGGCGGCGTCGGCACGCCTGGCTGCACCGAGAAACACAGACCGTGAGCCTGATTCGGACCGTGATACGGGTCCTGACCGAGGATCACCACTTTCACATTGTTGAGCGGCGTCGAATTCAGCGCATTGAAAATCAGCGGCCCAGGCGGATAGATCTCTTTACCCGCGGCATGCTCCTGGCGCAGAAACTCGCGCAACTGCGCCATATAGGGCTGCTCGAATTCATCGCGCAGCGCTTCCTTCCAGCTGGGCTCAAGCTTGATGCGGTCGTCGCTAGTCATGGTTACATCCGGTAAAAACAATGCGCGGACACTAGGGTCTGTTCCCGTTTCACATTGGCAGCCACAGAAAAGCGCAGGCCATTGCTATGACGCTTTCATAGTTTCTCTTGAGTTTGTCGAACCGAGAAGCCGCCGCCCGGAAATGCTTCAACCGGGCAAAGGCGTTTTCTACGAGATGTCGATTGCGATATAACCCTTTGTCCAGATCTGCGTTCCCTTTCAGAGAATTGCGCTTTCGTGGAATCACCACTTTGCTGCCTTGCTGCTCGACCTGAGCGCGTATCGCTTCAGTGTCGTAGCCCTTGTCCGCAATGATCACTTCTGCATTGGGCATCTTGGCAATCAACGAGGCCGCCTGCGAACAATCATTGGTCTGGCCTCCGGTCACGTCAAATGCAATGGGCAGCCCACAAGCGTCTACAGCCAGGTGAATCTTGCTGGTGTTACCGGCTCGGCTTTTTCCGATGGCCTGGTCCTGCGTGCTGGCAGCACCTGCACTGTGCTGATGAGCCTTTACATAACTGCCATCAATGAAAACCCACTCCATGTCAGGATCGGTCATCAGCACCTCAAGCACCTTGACCCACTTGCCTGAAGCAGACCAGGCATTGAACCGCTTGTAGACCTTGCTCCAGTTTCCAAACGCTTTCGGCAGGTCTCGCCAAGGGCAACCCACACGCATGCGGTACAGCATGCCTTCAACCGTGGTGCGCAAATCTCGCTTGTTGTAGATCGATTCGTGCAGCAAAATTTCTCGAAGCTTCGGCCAGTGCTCATCACTGAGCATTAATCGGGGCATTGCAGGCTCGTATTGGTGTTGTGTGAGAACTCCAACAATACGGGCCTGTTCTCATAGAGATCAATGGGTTACGTCGAAACGGGAACAGACCCTAGGAAAGCCCGGCAGCAAAGTCAATGCCGGTTTCTACATGCGCCTTTACGATCGGACGCAGAGCGTCCAGAAAGAAGTGCCGACGCGGAGCGTCGGCACGATAGTCAGTTCGCAGCAGCCAGCTCACCGCTCTGGCATGGCAGTGAGCGCAGGTTTCAGCTACCGATGCCCGCCCCGACCATCACCGCGCCCGCCTCGTCCATGATCACGGCCATCGCGTCCGCCTCGACCGCCATGGTCCTCCCAGCCGCGGTTGCCTCGGTCGCCGCGGAAGCCGTCATTGCGTCCGAAACCACCATTGCCTCGAAAGCCGTCATTACGCCCAAAACCGCCATTGCCGCGAAAGCCGTCGTTTCTCCAGCCATAACCCGGTGGGCGTCCCGGCTGGTAGTAGCGTGGCACTGGCGGCGGCGCGTAATAACGCGGTGCCGGGGCGTAGTAGCGTGGTTGGGTGTAATAGCGTGGCTGAGGCGCTACATAGATGCGCTGCTCCTGATAGTAGGTGGAGCGGTAGCCATTGTCGTACGCGTAAGCGCCACCGACGACGGTTGTCGGCTGCGTGTACACATCGGATTCGTAGTAACCAGGGCCTGCGTAGCAACCGGCAAGGAAAAGGGTCAGCAACGTGATAAGCAAGGGTCTTCGATACATGGCGGCCTCCTGGACCGCGATTGGGCACGAATCAGCGACGCTGATCGGCGTCCGCCAAAGCAGTTGACGGACAGAAGTTCAGACACCGAAAAGGGAATCTAGTGCGTTGGCGCAGCGTGTAAACCCTAGTAAAGATGATGGCCATCCTTCACTCAAGGGCTCTAAAGCCGGGGCATGCAGGCATGTTTCGACTTCCTGCAAAGATGCTACAAAACATTTCAAAGCACCCATGCATCAACACAGTGCGGTTACGCACCAGCACAAGGCAGTTTCCCTCGGGGCTGACCTGCGATGGTCCGGGCAGGCCTTGAAAAACAAAGGCCTTGGCGAGTTGGCACAAGTCTCGCTTGATGAATGGCGTGCAGGAGTCAACACAGGTTCGCGGCACCACAATTTGCAATAGCCGACTAGGGTTCCGGCTTGCCGACAGGCAAGTGGCTGGTCCGAGAGTTGGCGACCTCCAGTAGAGGTTACACGGCGGGACAAAAGCCCGGGAGACAGGGACACCAGTGGTGTCACGTTGCTCCTGGCCGCCTTTTTTCACTACTGGAGATTTCTCAACATGCAAAAGTCTCGTCTCTTCGGTCTGCTCACGGCAGGCCTGCTTGCTGCGTTGAGCCTCTCGGCGAATGCCGCCCAAAAAGATCACTTCAATGTCTGCTGGACCATCTACGCAGGCTGGATGCCGTGGGAATACGCAGGTAGCCAGGGCATCGTCGACAAGTGGGCGAAAAAATACGGCATCAAGATCGATGTCACCCAGCTCAATGACTACGTCGAATCCATCAACCAGTACACCGCTGGCCAGTTCGATGGCTGCACCATGACCAACATGGACGCACTGACCATTCCGGCTGCGGGCGGTGTGGAAAGCACGGCACTGATCGTCAGCGATTTCTCCAATGGCAACGACGGCATCGTGCTCAAGGGCGAGGGCAAAAAAGTCGCCGACCTGAAAGGCATGGACGTCAACCTGGTCGAACTGTCGGTGTCTCACTACCTGCTGGCCCGGGCGCTGGACAGCGTCAAGCTCAGCGAAAAAGACCTGAAGGTCGTCAACACCTCGGATGCCGATATCTCGGCTGCCTTCAATACCGATGATGTGCAGGCCGTTACCACCTGGAACCCGATGCTGTCGGACATTAAAGCCAAACCCGGCGTGACCGAAGTGTTCAACTCCAGCCAGATTCCTGGCGAGATCATGGACATGATGGTCGTCAACACTCAGACCCTGAAGGACAACCCGGCGCTGGGCAAAGCCCTGACCGGTGCCTGGTTTGAAGTGGTCGCGCTGATGAACGCCAAAAACGCCCAGAGCAAGGCAGCGCTGGAACACATGGCCAAGGCATCGGGCACCGATCTGGCCGGCTTCCAGGCGCAACTGGACACCACCAAGCTGTTTGCCACACCCAAGGAAGCGCTTGAGTTCGCGACCAGCAAACAGCTGCCGGACACCCAGCGCAAGGTGGCTGACTTCTCGTTCGCCCATGGTTTGCTCGGTGAAGGCGCACGCGATGCCAACGCGGTCGGCATGTCGTTCGCCAATGGCGTGATGCTCGGCGACAAGGGCAATCTCAAGCTGCACTTTGACCCCAGCTACGTGCAGATGGCCGTCGACGGCAAGCTGTAAATCACGTTCAGTAGAAAGGTCATTGCCATGCGTTTGATAAACCGCCATCCGGACCGTGCCGGTCGCCTGATTCTGGTGATCCTGCCGTTCGCCCTGTTGCTGTTCGCCTACTTCATGGGCTCGGCCACCCGGCTTGCGGAAAACCCCACCGACAAACTGCTGCCCAGCGCCGTACAGATGGCCGATGCGGTCAAACGCATGGCGTTCACCGCCGATACCCGCAGCGGCGACTACCTGCTGTGGCAGGACACGGCATCGAGTCTGCACCGTCTGGCCATCGGCCTTGGGATCAGCGCGCTGTTGGGACTGTGCCTGGGCATTGCGGCGGGCATCCTGCCGCTGTTCGGTGCGCCGCTGTCGCCCTTGCTGACGGTAATGTCGATGGTGCCGCCGCTGGCGATCCTGCCGATTCTGTTCATCGTCTTTGGTCTGGGCGAGCTGTCGAAAGTGATGCTGATCGTGATCGGCATCACGCCGATTCTGGCCCGGGATCTGGAACAGCGTGCCCGGGAAATTCCGGTCGAGCTGCTGATCAAGGCGCAGACCCTCGGCGCCTCGACCTGGACACTGATCCTGCGGGTGATCCTGCCGCAATTGCTGCCACGCCTGTTGATCGCCCTGCGCCTGGTGCTGGGTTCGGCATGGCTGTTCCTGATCGCCGCCGAGGCGATTGCCTCGACTGACGGTCTGGGCTACCGGATCTTCCTGGTGCGGCGCTATCTGGCGATGGACGTGATTCTGCCGTATGTGGTGTGGATCACCCTGCTTGCCTGGCTGATGGACTGGGGCCTCAAAGCCCTGACCCGACGCGCCTTTCCCTTGTACGAAGGGGCGCGGGCATGAGCTTTATCTGTGTGCGCAATGTCTGGCAACAATACGATGATCAGGTGGTGCTTGAAGGCCTGAATCTGGACGTGGCCGAAGGTGAGTTCTGCACGCTGGTCGGCGCATCGGGCTGCGGCAAGTCGACTTTTCTGCGCCTGCTGCTGGGTCAGGAAACTCCGAGCCGTGGACTGATCACGCTGGACGGCAAGGCCCTGCGCAATGAGCCAGACGCCTGCCGTGGCGTGGTGTTTCAGCGCTATTCAGTGTTCCCGCACCTGTCGGTGCTGGACAACGTGGCGCTGGGTCTGGAACTGCCCCGCTCGGCGTGGCTGGGCCGACTGTTCGGCCAGGCAAAAAGCGAGGCACGCGAGCACGCCGCGCAACTGCTTGGCAAGGTTGGCCTGGGGCATGCGCTGGATAAGTACCCCACGCAATTGTCCGGCGGCATGCAGCAGCGTCTGGCCATTGCTCAGGCGCTGATCATGAAACCCCGCGTGCTGCTGCTGGACGAGCCCTTCGGCGCGCTCGACCCCGGCATTCGCAAAGACATGCACCACTTGCTGCTGGACCTGTGGCGCGAAACGAAGCTGACCGTGTTCATGGTCACTCACGACCTGTCCGAAGGTTTCAACCTCGGCACCCGCCTGCTGGTGTTCGACAAGGTCCGCCACGACCCGCACGAACCCGGCGCGTATGGCGCGCGCATCACTTACGACATTCCCCTCAACAGCGAACGCCGCGCCGAACGCGCAGCCATCGATTCGCTGCTCAACGTTTCAGAGGAGCCCGTTCAATGACTGACTCAATCACGCTGTACCCGGTTTTCGCCGAAGAGATGCTGCCCGGTGGCGGCCATCGTTCGTTCATCCTCAAGCGCGGCGAACTGCTGCGCCTGACCGACCTGCACGGCAACGCCAACGTCAGCCTGACCCTGCTCAACGCTCACGAAAAAACCGAGCGGCTGAACCTGCCCGACAGCCTCAAATGCCAGCACACCGCCAGGTTAAGCAACGGCCATTGCCTGTATTCGGACATGGGCCGAGTGCTGGCGGCCATCGTCACTGACACCTGCGGCTGGAGCGACAGCATCGGCGGCGTGCTCAATGCGCAGGAAGTCGCTGAAAAATACGGCCAGGGCCGTTATCAGGAATTGCGCAACGGCTTCTTCCGCAATGGCGTCGACAACCTGCTGGTCGAGCTGGGCAAATGGGGGCTGGGGCTGTCCGACCTGTTGATGACCCTCAACCTGTTCAGCCGTGTCGATGTCGACGAGACAGGAACCCTGCACTTCGCGCCGAACAACTCCAAGGCCGGTGACTACATCGAACTCTACGCACCAATGGACACGCTGGTGGTACTGACCGCGCTGCAACACCCGATGGACCCCAACCCGGAATATGCCCCGCAACCGCTCAGACTCAGCTGGATGAAGGCCGACGCCAGCGTTGCCGAGCACTGCCGTACATCGCGCCCGGAAAACGAGCGCGGCTTCATCAACACCGACCGCCTGTTCGCCTGAGGAGCCCTGTCATGAATTCACACACTCACCTTTGCTGCGACGCAACCATACCGGCAGGCGAGCCGTTCCTGGCCGAAGTCAAGGCCGGGCAGACCGTGCGCATCCTCGATCTGCAAGGCAACCAGGCCGTCGACACGCTGTTTTTCAGCCTGAGCAACCCGCGTGAGCGCTACGATGTGCAGCGCACCCTGCGCCGCCAGAACAGCGTGTACCTGACCACCGGCAGCGTGCTGTTTTCCAACCTCGGCCAGCCGATGCTGACCATTGTCGATGACACCTGCGGTCGCCACGACACACTCGGTGGCGCGTGCGCGCAAGAGAGCAACACCGTGCGCTACGCCCTGGAAAAGCGCTACATGCACAGCTGCCGCGACAACTACCTGCGCGCCTGTGTGCATGACGGCCGCCTGAGCAAGGCCGACATCGGCCCCAACATCAATTTCTTCATGAACGTACCGGTGACAGCCGAAGGCGGCCTGACCTTCGAAGACGGTATTTCCGCGCCCGGCAAATACGTCGAGCTGCGCGCTGAAATGGACGTGATCGTGCTGATTTCCAACTGTCCGCAGCTCAACAACCCCTGCAATGGCTACAACCCTACGCCTGCGCAGCTGTTGATTCGCGACTGACCCGGCACCTGCCCTCAGCAACGGACGACCGTTGCGTAGATTGATCAATAGCGGGACGGCCCGCTTCCCATCACGAAACCGAGCGCGACTGGGTTTCCGGGGTTATGCCATGTTCGACAAACTGCTGATCGCCAACCGTGGCGCCATTGCCTGCCGCATCCTGCGGACCCTGCGTACCTTGCAGGTCAAGGGCGTGGCGGTGTATTCCGAAGCCGACGCTGCCAGCCTGCACCTGATGCAGGCCGACGAAGCCCACAGCCTGGGCGAAGGTGGCGCAGCCGGAACCTATCTGGCGGTGGACAAGATCCTCGCCATTGCCAAAGCCAGCGGCGCCAAAGCCATTCATCCCGGCTACGGGTTCCTCTCCGAAAACGCCGCGTTCGCTCAAGCCTGCGAAGACGCCGGTATCGCCTTCGTCGGGCCAACGCCCGAGCAACTGCGCGTATTCGGCCTCAAGCACACTGCTCGCGCACTGGCCAGACAGCATGGCGTGCCCATGCTCGAAGGCACCGAACTGCTCGACAGCCTGGAATCAGCCATCGCAGCGGCGCGTGATATCGGCTATCCGGTCATGCTCAAGAGCACTGCAGGCGGTGGCGGCATTGGCATGCGAGTGTGCCGCAGCGCTGAAGAGCTGGCACATTCGTTCGAGGCGGTAAAGCGCCTCGGCCAGAACAATTTCAGCGACGCGGGTGTGTTCATCGAGAAATACATTCAGCGTGCCCGCCATCTGGAAGTGCAGGTGTTTGGTGATGGTCAGGGCGAGGTGCTTGCGCTCGGCGTACGTGACTGCTCGGTGCAACGCCGCAACCAGAAAGTGCTGGAAGAAACCCCGGCCCCCAACCTGCCCGACGGCATGGCCGAGGAACTTTGCGCGGCAGCCATCAAACTCGCCAGAGCGGTCAATTACCGCAGCGCAGGCACCGTCGAATTCGTCTTCGACAGTGAGGATCAGCGCTTCTATTTTCTGGAAGTAAATACTCGTCTGCAGGTCGAACACGGCGTCACCGAGCAGGTGTGGGGGGTAGATCTGGTCAGCTGGATGGTACAACTGGCTGCCGGAGACCTGCCGCCACTGGAGCAATTGCAGGCCGGCCTGAAACCGTCCGGCCATGCCATTCAGGCACGGCTGTATGCTGAAGATCCGGGCCGTGACTTCCAGCCCTGCCCCGGCCTGCTGACGGCGGTGAATTTTCCGCCTGCCGATGGCCATGCAATGCGCATCGACACCTGGGTTGAAGCGGGCTGCGAGATACCGCCGTACTTTGACCCGATGATTGCCAAGCTGATCAGTTGGGCGCAGACCCGCGAGCAGGCCAGCACCGGGCTGATCGATGCGCTGAACGAAACGCGCCTGTACGGGGTCGAGACCAATCGCGACTACCTGCGCCAGATCATTGCCGACACGCCGTTCGCCAGCGGCCAGCCGTGGACCCGCTGCCTGGAAGGTCTGGTGTATCACGCTGACACCTTCGAAGTGTTGAGCGGCGGCACGCAGACCAGCGTTCAGGATTATCCGGGGCGGCTGGGTTACTGGGCGGTCGGTGTACCGCCATCCGGGCCGATGGACAGCCGCGCGTTGCGCCAGGGCAATGGCCTGCTGGGCAATGCCGAAGGATGCGCTGCGCTGGAAATCACCATGAGCGGGCCGTTGCTGCGCTTTAATACCGATGCCGTGATTGCCGTGACCGGTGCGCAGATCCCGATCACGCTCGATGGCGACCCCCGCGCCATGAACGCCGCGCTGCTGGTGTGCGCAGGCTCGACCCTTGCGCTGGGCACCATTGCAGGTGCCGGCGTACGCAGCTACCTGTGCGTACGTGGCGGGCTGGACGTGCCGGATTATCTGGGCAGCAAAAGCACCTTTACCCTCGGCCAGTTCGGCGGGCATGGCGGGCGGGCGTTGCGGGCCGGTGATGTGTTGCACATTGCGCCATTGGTGGATCGTAGCGCGGGCCAGCGGATTGCCGATGACGCACTTGAGGCGCTGCCTGACATTCGCCGTATAAGGATCATTTACGGCCCCCATGCTGCGCCGGAATACTTTACCGAAGCGTACATAGAGACGTTTTTTGCAACCGACTGGGAAGTGCATTTCAACTCCAGCCGTACCGGCGTGCGCCTGATCGGCCCGAAACCCGAATGGGTGCGCGCTGACGGTGGCGAGGCAGGTCTGCACCCGTCCAATATTCACGATAACCCCTATGCGATCGGCGCGGTGGATTTCACCGGCGATATGCCCGTGATCCTAGGTCCGGACGGACCGAGCCTGGGTGGGTTCGTATGCCCGGTGACTATTATCGAAGCGGACTTGTGGCAGCTGGGGCAGTTGAAGGCTGGCGACAGGGTCCGATTCACTCCGGTAAGCGTCGAGGCGTGTCATGCAGAACGGTGTAGGAGCGAACTTGTTCGCGAAGGCTATATTCCAGACGCAGAAAATACATCGACTGTACCGCCCTCTTCGCGGACAAGTCCGCTCCCACAAGGCATCGCAAACTCCCGTGGGAGCGAAGCTGTGCGCATAGAGGATTTGCCCTCCCCGGTCATTCTCGACATAGGTCAGGACGATAAACGCTTGGTCGCACGCCTGTCCGGCGATACCCACCTGCTGCTGGAAATCGGTGCGCCAGAGCTGGATCTGGTGCTGCGTCTGCGCGGCCATGCCTTGATGCTGGCGCTGGAGGCCAAGCAACTGGGGGGCGTGATTGACCTGACGCCAGGTATTCGCTCGCTGCAAGTCCATTACCGCCCCGAACAACTGCCCCTCCGACAACTGCTCGACATCGTCGCTGGAGAGTGGGACGCAGTGTGCGCAGCGAAAGACCTGCAAGTGGCGTCGCGCATCGTTCATCTGCCGTTGTCCTGGGATGATCCGGCCTGTCAGCTGGCCATCGAGAAGTACATGACCACCGTGCGCAAGGACGCACCGTGGTGCCCGAGCAATCTGGAATTTATCCGGCGCATCAACGACCTGCCCAATCTTGACGAGGTGCAGCGTACGGTGTACGACGCCAGTTATCTGGTCATGGGGCTGGGCGATGTGTACCTCGGCGCACCGGTCGCCACGCCTCTGGACCCGCGTCATCGATTAGTGACCACCAAGTACAACCCGGCGCGCACCTGGACCGCCGAGAATTCGGTCGGCATCGGCGGTGCCTACATGTGCGTGTACGGCATGGAAGGCCCCGGCGGCTATCAATTCGTCGGCCGCACGCTGCAGATGTGGAATCGCTACCGCAACGTTGCCGCCTTCGAAGGCAAGCCATGGCTGCTGCGCTTTTTCGACCAGATCCGCTTCTACCCGGTCAGCGCCAACGAATTGCTACGCATCCGTCGCGATTTCCCGCTGGGCCGCTTCGATCTGAACATCGAACACAGCACCTTGAACATGGCTGACTACCAGGCCTTCCTGACCCGCGAAGCCGAAGGCATCACGGCATTCCGTGCTCAGCAACAGTCCGCGTTCAACGCCGAACGCGAACGCTGGATCGCCAACGGCCAGGCCAACTTTCAGAGCGATGAAGGCGTCGCGCCAAACACCGAAGAGTTGCCACTGCAAACGGGCCAACAAGGCGTCGACAGCCACATCGCTGGCAATCTCTGGCAGGTCCAGGTGCAACCCGGCGAGCGTGTCGAAGCGGGTGATGTGCTGGTGATTCTGGAGTCCATGAAAATGGAAATCCCCCTGCTCGCGCCAGTCGCAGGTGTGGTGCAGGAAGTCAGGGTGCAACCCGGCTCGGCAGTACGCGCAGGGCAGCGGGTGGTGGTGCTGGCAGCAGACTGAACCGATCAACTTTTCACTTTCAATGGAATTGCGTCATGAACGACTCAGCACTGCCCAACGACCTGCGCCTGGATACCGTACGCACTGCTTACCTATCCGGCCAGATTTCCCCACGCCAGCTGATTCTGGCGCTACGGGAAAAAGCCGCAACGCTCAATGCGGATTACCACCTGTTCATTCACCTGCTCAGCCCGGCTGAACTGGAGCCCTATCTGGCCGCACTGGAAAATCGCGATATTCAAAGCCTGCCACTCTATGGCGTGCCCTTCGCGATCAAGGACAACATTGATCTGGCCGCCATTGCGACCACCGCTGCCTGCCCGGCGTACGCCTACACGCCAGCGCGCTCGGCGACCATCGTCGAGCAATTGATCGCGCTGGGGGCGGTGCCCATGGGCAAGACCAATCTGGACCAGTTCGCCACCGGCCTGAATGGCAGCCGCTCGCCCTATGGCGCCTGCCCCAACAGTGTCTTGAAAGAGTACCCGTCCGGCGGCTCAAGCTCAGGTTCGTCACTGGCCGTAGCGCTGGAGGTCAGTAGCTTCTCGCTGGGCACTGACACGGCGGGTTCGGGCCGTGTGCCCGCAGCGTTGAACAATCTGGTGGGGCTGAAAGCCAGCAAGGGGCTGATTTCCACCGCTGGTGTCGTACCCGCTTGCCGCACGCAGGATTGCGTGTCGATCTTTACTGCCACAGCAAGGGAAGCCAGCCAGTTGCTGGGGCTGGTTGCCACGCTTGATCCGCACGATGAATACAGCCGACGCAACCCGCAGTGGAATGACCTTTCGGCATTCGGCGCACCTCGACCGTTTCGCTTCGGCGTACCACGCGCTGAAGACCTGGAATTCTTTGGCTGTAACGAAGGACCGAGGCTGTTCAGCGCGGCCATCGCCCATCTCACTGCGCTGGGCGGCGAAGCTGTCACGGTAGACCTGTCACCGTTTCTCGAAGCGGCGCGGTTGTTGTACGAGGGGCCGTGGGTGGCCGAACGCTACAGCGTCGCCGGGCAGTTAATGGAAGAACACCCTGACGCGGTATTGCCGGTGATCCGCGACGTGCTGGCCAAGGCACCCCGGGTCAGCGGGGTCGATACGTTTCGGGCGCAATACCGTCTGCAGGCGCTCAAGGTGATTTGCGATCGGGCGCTTGAAGGGCTGGATTGTGTGGTAACGCCGAGCATCGGCCGCCCGGTAACTTCAGCAGAACTGGCTGCCGAGCCAGTGCTGCGCAATTCGGAGCTGGGCTATTACACGAACTTCGTCAACCTGCTCGACTACGCCGCCATCGCCGTACCCAGTGCCTTCATGAGCAACGGTCTGCCGTGGGGCATTACGTTGTTCGGACGGGCATTCACCGATCAGTACCTGCTCAGTCTGGCCGATGCTTTCCAGCGGCACACCGCCCTGCCTTTGATCGGCGGTGCAGCACCTCGATTGCCCGCGCCGAAGACCTTAGCAGGTAACGATATGGCCCGGCTGGTGGTCTGCGGCGCGCACCTGGACGGACTGGCGTTGAACTGGCAGCTCAAGCGACGCGGTGCCCGTTTGCTGGAGTGCACACACAGCTCAGCCGACTATAAATTGTTCGCGCTGGCCGGTGGCCCGCCTTTTCGTCCAGGCATGGTACGGGTGGCCGAAGACGGTGTGGCCATTGAGGTGGAAGTCTGGGAGTTGCCCAGTGTCGAGCTGGGTTCGTTTCTGACCGGCATTCCGGCACCGCTGGGCCTGGGGAAGGTGCAACTGGCCGATGGCCGCTGGGAGACCGGGTTTATCTGTGAAGCCTACGGCCTGACAGGTGCTCGCGACATCAGCCATCTCGGCGGCTGGCGTGCACACTTGCAACAGATGTAAGCGAAAAGGCGGCATGCTCTGACGTGCCGCCCTTTCTGAAACAGCTCTGTTACTCCAAAGGCTCTGCCACTACTACATAGTTATGTCATGTTCGGACGGTCTTGCCGACATAGTACGCATCCACTCACTTCGACCAGCCGTCATGAACCACATCTGGAGTCCGCTTCGCCAGGACACCCTCTTTCACGCCTCATCGTTTCTGCTGGAACAGCCAAGCGTTCTGCTGCCCGAGCACAGCAACAGCCGACACGATACGCTCAATGCCTGGGCGCCCTTGGCCCTGCCTGCGCTCCGGTTTCCACCCCGTGAACAACCACTGCCACCGCTGGCCGAAAAGCACGCTACGCAAGATAAGACCGCACGCATCGAACGCACGCTCGAAGCACTGCGCAAAAGCCCGGGTTTCCAGCTGATCGCCAACTCGGCGTTGCTCCTTGAAGCGTGCCAGCTGGATATGGACTTCCCGCCGACTCGAAAACACTATGTCCACCAACAACTCGTCATGCTGCTCGAACAAAAGACCGGCAAGACGCTGGACCCGGACACGCTGCGGATCACGTTCAGCACGCAGACCCTGCCCGCCCTGAACGACGAGGGGCATGAGCGTTACAGCATTGACATGTCGCTGACCAACGTAGCACTGGCGGTCTTCGATCCAGAACAGTTCATGGCCCTGTATCGCAGTGAAATCATCGACACGCCCTTGTCCGAGGAAGCCCCGTCACTGAGCGCAAGGCAGATGCTCAAGTGGCTCAGCGAGACACCGCTGGATCGCGACTACAGCATGGCTCTGGAGGCTTTCAGGACACGACACACAGTCACCTGCCGCACCTTGTCGCGGTTGGGTTTTCTGGATGGGCTGGCTCACCGGTTCTTCCACGGGCACATCAGCCGCGACGGCTATTTCCTGACGCTGGACGCTCTGGGGCTCAGTGATTTCCCTGCCGACGTAGCGACACTGGAACAGAGCGGCCGCGGTGAGAAATCCGAGGTTCGAATCTTGTCACTCAACGGCAAAACGGTGCCGGGAATTTTTCAGGTCAGGTCGAAAACCACCTCCCACTGTTTCATTCACATACTGAGTGCCAAGGGCAACGTCATCGAATACATCAGCGATGATCCGGACCAGATGACCAACAGGCTGCTGGCGGCCCTGAATGCCTCGAGGCTCTATGGCTACGCGTTGCATGCGCTTGATCAGGACGCAGGCATAGTTGCCAGCGCGCCGCTGCTCGCAGAAGACGTTTTTACCGAACTGACCCAGGCATCATTTGCCGAGACACAGCTCAACAGCCAGAACATCGACCTGCTCAAGACGGTATCGCGCAGCCTCAAGCTGGCCGGGGCGGTAGACCTCTGGCAGGCCAACCCTGCTCTTCTGGAACCCATCCCCTCGGCTTCCAGAATGGCTGCGCAGGTCATGGAGACTTATCTGCTGGAACATCACGGTCTGACGCTCAACCCTGACCACGTGTTCATCGCCTATCAATCCGGTAACTCTATCAGCCCGCTGGGCGGAGCCCGCAATCCACCCACGCATGTTCACACGCCCGATGAAAAACCGATCAGCCTGAGCGAAGCGCTGGTGATCAACTACCGGGTGGATGCTCCTCAGGGCTACATTGATCACGACGGTATTACAGATGTCTTTCTCGACACCACCGGCCAGGGCGTACGCGCTCAGGGCCAGAGTTTGGCGATCACGCCGCAGGCACTTGAAGACTATATCAAGGCATTCGATTTTCTGAACTGGATGACCAAACGTATTCAAGAATTCTGGGGGCAGCAAAAAGAAGCCATCGAACAGGCACTCAAATCAGCCTTCATCCATCAGGCGCTGATCAGCCTGAAGCGCGGCAGCCTCAAACGCAGCGGTTTCGATCAAGTCGTTGAAGCGCTCGCCCCTTCTGCGCCCAATCACTGGCTGGTACTTGGCTTCTTCGTTCAGGGCTCGCTGATCGACGGCATGGAACATCAATACACCGGGCTGTTGATACTTGAGCAACCCGGTAAACCGAAGATGCTCTATCAGCCTGGGTATCCCGAAGCCTTTATCGAGTTTACGGACGGCGATGCACTTGAACGCTATCTGAACCTGAAGACCGCCCAACCGGACTGGCGTGAAGCCGTGATGCGCTACATTCCCGTGCGCCATCACCAACGTCTGGACTACCTGTTCAAGCTATGGGGCGGCGTTCAGGCACCCGGTCCGCCCGTCTCCATCCTGCGCCCGTGGGCGGATGCGCTGTACAACCCTGACACTCGAAAAGCCCTGCACCACTCATTGTGTGAAAAAAAACTGGAGGGCTCGCCGTTCGGTTATCTGCATCAACTCCTGAAACAGAATTCGCTGGCTGATGCAGAAGAGCAGATCGCGACCTCCGCACAGGTTTCGCTGGCGTACTGGACAGACCGTCTACACCATTTACAGCGTTTGCTGGTGCCCATGTCTCTGTTGCTGACACCGGCGTTTTTAGCGTCGCTGGCAGCGGATGTCGGCCTTACTGCACTGAGCGTTGCCTCCGCGAATTTGCCGGGCAGTCGTTACGCAGAAAAGAATCAGGCGCTGCAGGCAACATTATCGCTGGGCTTGTTACAGCTTGGGCCGCAGACACCGAGACTACTGCGCACACTGACCAAAATCGTCAAACCTGCCGGTCATACAGCGGGGGCGTCTTTAGTGTTGTCCGGTGGCTCACGAGGCTCCAGTCATTTAGGCGCGCGGCCATTAAAACCGCGCCATACACGACTGGAAAAATTCTTTCATACCGACGCCCTGCTAAAACGCTGGACCATCACCAGCATAGTGTCGCCCGGTTTGGTGCCGGTGCATGCCTGGAAGCTGGTCCGCCGCTTCCTGCTCTGGACGTCGGACAGAGGTCAGGCGCGGACACTGGTGGTCAGCACCCACGGGTACTACACCCCGTGGACTGCGACGGTGAAGATCCCCAACGGCACGGAGATCCGCACCTATGCGCCGCATGGTTATGAATTGGTCGACCCCAAATTGCACCGTATCGTCAACAAGAATGCCCGGCCGTTTGCCATTTCCAATACAAAGGAAAATATCCTGATGTATCCAGTAGCCGCGCATGAGCCATTGCTGATGACGGACAAGATAATCGCGGGCACTTCACTGCCCGGCAGGCTGAAGAACTACAGCCTGTCCAAGTTCCAGACAGCCAGTTACGAAACCTATGACGATATTGCACGGGTGGTAGGCAACTCGAACGCATCGCCCCTCAAGGGCTGGTTACCGCCAACGCCAATGGATGTACTGACGGTACGCAACCGCTTCGGCAAGGCGCCCCCTTCGTTGAGCGACCTGTTCCACAGCCTGTCGACACAGGGCATTCATTACGACAGGGTGCTGCTGGTGCACTGCCGATGCGCAGCAATATCTGCACTGTTGCGCCGCGCACCGGTTTATCATCCCCCTGCAACATAGCCAATTGGCAGAAGCGCCTGAACCAACTGCCCCGATCATCGAGCAAGACAATCGCCATGAACGACACCCGCCTTTGCCCTCTGTGCGGTTTCAGCAACCAGTGCAGCCTGGCTGACCCGCTTACGGCAGATCAGGCCTGCTGGTGCTTTTCGGAAAGCATCGACCCGGCTTTGCTTGAAGCCCTGCCTGCGGACATCCGCGATAAGGCGTGTCTGTGTCCGCGTTGCGCCGGGATCCAGGAGGCCGCATCCGACCAGTCTGCCGACCGGATCAACAAGTAAGATGCGCCCCCCATCCCCTATCAGCCGCTGTTGCTATGCGCCTTGATCGCTTCCTCAGTAACCTGCCAAGCCTCAATCGCAAAAGCGTGCGCCTGGCGCTGGCCAGCGGGCGGGTGCAGGTAGACGGGCAAACAACCAGCGACCCGCACCACGAAGTGCGCGAGTTCAGTCGCGTAGCGCTCGACGGGGAAATACTGCAAGCCGGCAAAGCTGCCCGCTATTTCATGCTGCACAAACCTGAAGGCTGCGTCAGCGCGACAGTTGATACACAGCACCCGACAGTCCTCGACTTGCTGGACGAGCCTGACAGACACGAGCTGCATATCGCCGGGCGGCTGGACTTCAACACCACTGGCCTGATGCTGATTACCAACGATGGTCAATGGTCACGACGCCTCACCCAGCCGCAGACCAAAATGCCCAAAGTGTATTACGTCGAGACCGAACAACCGATCGACGAACGCTACGCAGCCACATTCGCTGCCGGTATGTATTTTTCATTTGAGAACATCACCACGCAACCGGCGCAATTAACCCTGCTGGGGCCACGTAGCGCACGCCTGACTATTGTCGAAGGTCGTTATCACCAGGTGAAACGGATGTTCGGTCACTTCAATAACAAAGTGCTGCGCCTGCACCGGGAGAATATTGGCGCGCTGGCGCTGGACCCTGCCCTGGCACCCGGCGGCTACCGGGCGTTGCACGCTGCGGAAATCAGCCTGTTCTGAAAAGTCACAACCGTTTGGCGGATTACGCAAACAAGGTACGAATGACACTTGCGGGTTAACGGATCGACTGCTTGACTGGGATTGTCAATCCTTATGCGACTGATGAGTCAATCCATTATTCCAAGAAACACTTTGTCGTATCGAGCCGCTGGTTCGCGACACATTGCCCGCCAATAACAATACCTGTCGAACAGCTTATCGGATCGACATGGGCCTTTAATCGGCTATCGCCTGCCTGTCACGAAACTCGTGCAACGTCATGTGCACGTCTACCTGTTTACGCCAGGAGTTACACCTATGTCGCCAGAAAAAGCAGTGCTGGACATACAAGGACAGTTTCGGGTTTATACCGAGTTCTATCACACCGATGCCGCCGCAAAGACCATCATTCTGGTCAACGGCTCACTGGCCACCACCGCGTCATTTGCTCAGACCGTCCGCAACCTTTACCCCACCTTCAACGTGGTGCTGTATGACCAGCCTTACTCGGGCAGGTCCAAGCCACATAACGTGCACGGCGCACCGCTGACCCGGGAAGAGGAAGGTCAGCTGTTGCTGGAACTGATCGACCATTTCAACGCCGAGCACGTTCTGTCCTTCTCCTGGGGCGGCGCAGCTACGCTGGTTGCGCTGGCGCATCAACCAAGACGCATCGAAAGCGCAGTCATCAGCTCGTTCTCACCGGTCATCAACGGCCCAATGCGCGAGTACCTGGACAAAGGCCTCGACTACCTCGGCGCACATAGCCGTTACGACATGGGGCATTTGATCAACAACACTATCGGCAAGCACCTGCCGGCTCTGTTCAAGCGCGTCAACTATCGCCATGTCAGCAGCCTGGACGGTCATGAATATGACCAGATGCACCATCACTTCAGTCAGGTACTGGAGCTTGACCCGGACAACTACCTGACAGCAGGGCAGCGCATCAAGGTGCCGGTGCTTTTCATCAATGGTGCCTGGGACGAGTACACCTCCGCGAACGACGCCGCGCAGTTCTCCCGATACCTGCAGAACTGCAGCTTCAACACCATCGAAGCCACAGGCCACTTTCTGGACATGGAACACAAGGCCGCCTGCCGCGACTCGAAACAGGCGCTAATGAACTTCCTGCAACCGGCACAAGCGTCATCCAGCGTCTACAACCGGGTTCAGGGCCACCATGCTTTCGCCTTCTGAAACCCGTGAGCGCCTCTCCGTCAGCCCACACGCATGTGCAGCTGGCGGGGGGGGGGGGTGATCAGGAGGGAAATCGCTGCGCGGTGAAATTAGCGCTTCAAATCAAGGCAGGGTTCTGGTACAAAGTCAGCCGCTCAGAGCAGCTCCCAGAGCGGGTATAGTTTAGTGGTAAAACGAAAGCTTCCCAAGCTTTAGTTGAGGGTTCGATTCCCTCTACCCGCTCCATATTTTTCCTAACTCGTTAATTCTCCTCAAATCTCCGAATGGCACGTAGCGTGACAACCTCTACCGCTGTCCGAGCGGGATCTACGCTCCTTCGCATAGCTGCTCATGTTCGGTATCGCTTCTATCTTCAGTCAGACTGATATCCATACATCAACGCATTCCAGCCACCTGATCGCCGAAAAAGCGATAGTACGCAGCGTCAGGAATGACGACTTACCAAGCTTGGGTACATGCTAACGACTTGGCAGGAAGCACGTGCTCGTGCCAGCTGAAGCTTCAGAACCCTGGAAACTGAATTCAACTACTTGACTGTTTTTTGAAGATGGCCTGCGAAGGTTAACAGGCCACTATCCGTTGCCCCTAAGCCATCAAGTTCAGAGGGGCCTGAGAGTAACCAACATCCCGCCAGTCCCATCCTCAATCAACCAAATAGCACCGTCAGGCGCAACACCTTTGACCTTATCCCCCCGGGGAGGATAAGGTGTCAGCCTGGATCATTCACCCAACAGGCTCAAGCGATGAGTGAGCACGAACATCCGTATGACCATACGCACCAGTCACACGAGGCGATCATCAAACGTCTCAAGCGTGCAGACGGCCACTTGCGAAGCATCATCACCATGATCGAAGACGGCCGCGAATGCGTGGACATTGCTCAACAGCTTCATGCCGTCGAGAAAGCGATATGTCAGGCGAAACGCACGCTGATCCAGGATCATATCGATCACTGCCTTGAAAACACCATGGGGGCTCTTGCCAAAGGCGAGCGAGCGCCACTTGAAGCCTTCAAGCAAATCACTAAATACCTGTAAGGCCTCACATGCCCGACTTTGCCGATTTATTGCAGCGAGGCGGTGCCAACGCTTGGCTGTACTTCCCCAGCGCCGTCCTTTTAGGGGCATTGCACGGCTTGGAGCCGGGGCACTCCAAAACCATGATGGCGGCATTCATCGTGGCCATTCGGGGATCGGTGAAGCAGGCTGTCATGCTCGCGCTGGCGGCAACGCTATCCCATACTGCTGTTGTCTGGTTGGTCGCTATCGGCGGCATGTATCTGGGTCAGGGCCTGGATGCCGAAACGACCGAGCCCTACTTTCAGCTTGCGTCCTCAGCGCTGATCATCGCCATTGCGCTGTGGATGTTGTGGCGCACATGGCGCGGCGAGCAGCTGTTTAATGGCCACAGCGATCACCACGACCACGAAATACACCATCACAGCCATGACCATGACCATGACCAGGAACACCACCACGGCCTTAGCCATGATCACAGCAATCCGCACAGATTCACGCTGGCTGCCGAGGGTTATCAGGATGCTCATGAGAAGGCCCATGCCGAAGACATTCGCAAGCGGTTCACCTATCGTGAGGTCAGCAACGGTCAGATCCTGATGTTCGGTTTGACCGGTGGGCTCATCCCTTGCCCAGCTGCAATCACTGTTTTGCTGTTGTGCCTGCAAGTGAAGCAAGTCACGCTAGGGGCCGCGATGGTGCTTTGTTTCAGCATTGGTTTGGCAATCACTTTGATGACTGTCGGAGCCGCTGCCGCTATCGGCGCTCGCAAAGCATCAAACCGTTTTCCCTGGCTCAATGCAGCTGCCCGACGAGCCCCGTATCTTTCCAGCGTATTGATCATTTGCGTCGGCGTGTACGTGGGTGTCCACGGCTGGAACGGATTGTATTCGTGAGATGACATCGTGTTCGAGCTGACCAGCTATCTGGGCCTCTTTGCCGTGGCATTTGGTGCCGCAACGCTTCTGCCGCTGCAATCTGAAGCGGTATTGGCTGGCATGCTCCTTTCGGAACATTACGTGACGGCACTTCTGTTGCTGACTGCAACTACGGGCAATGTTCTGGGGTCGGTCGTGAACTGGTATCTGGGGCGCTCGGTTGAACGCTTTCGGCACAAGCGCTGGTTCCCCATCAGCGAGCGACACCTCGACAAAGCTCAAATCATTTACAGACGCCATGGACGCTGGGCATTGTTGCTAAGTTGGGTGCCTATCATCGGTGACCCGATCACCATGATCGCCGGTGTCCTGCGTGAGCCGCTTTGGAGCTTTCTGCTGGTTGTCACTTTTGCAAAAGCTTTACGCTATTTGACGCTGACAGCGCTCACGCTGGGGTGGGCGGTATAGAGGAGATCGGCGGTGGTGACTCGAATAGTGGGTAGACACTCCAGATAGAGTGCCCGGTTTCGCTTTGATACTTATTTCAATTTTGCAAAAAATTGAAATAAACCCCCAACCTCCGTACTCTCCATCTCAAATTCCTGGAAATTTGAAATCATGGTCAAGTCGCCGCCTGCGCTCATCCAGAATCCGTTCGCCATGATTATCAGCGACCACGCCGATCAGGCAGACGCCTATCTTGAGCTTGCGCAGCCCTTCGATGCGCAGGGACGTTATCTGCATTTCGATAAACTGCGTTTCAGATTTCCGAAATCGCTGGATGCAGCTCTGGCCTGGTCGGTCGTCAGGCAAGCCAGAAATCGCCAGCTAGTCACGGCCATATCTCTGGGTGAACCATCTCGGCCCTGCGGCTTTCTCTATACGCCTGCAATGCAAATGGCTGTCTCTGCCGGTGACCAGAATACGACCACAGCGGCGCTGGAATGGATGTGCTCCAGAATTGGAGAGTCCAGGCAACTGACGTACCTGCTTAACGATCTGGTCGAAGACGAGGCGATCAGCAGCAGCCAGCTTGAGGGGGCTGCAACGACTACCAAAGCAGCAAAGGAGTTGCTGAAAAGAAAGCGTAGCGCCCGGACTCCCGACGAAAAGATGATCATCGGTAATTTCCGGATGATGCAACATGCGTGGGAATGCCGGGACCAGGAACTGTCGCTTGAGCTGATAACCGACCTGCATCAGGTGGGTGTCGAAGGGATAGAAGACGAGCGTTATTATCCAGGCGAATTACGGTCAGTGGATGACGTTGTTGTCGAGGATGGAAACGGAAACATTGTTCATCAGCCACCGCCCGCTCAAGGCATTCAGAAACGGCTTCTGTCGGTTATTGCGTGGGCGAATAGCGAGCACTCGGACCTGGACAGTCCAACCTACATTCATCCGTTGATAAAAGCGGTCATCCTCCATTTCGTGATTGGTTATGAGCACCCATTTCACGATGGCAACGGTCGAGTCGCCAGGTCGTTATTTTATTGGTACCTGTTCAAATGTGGTTTTGGCGGATTCAGGTATATCGCCATCAGCACGCTTCTGAAAATCGCTCCGATCAAGTATGGAAAAAGCTACCTGTACACCGAAACGGATGACATGGACCTGACGTACTTCATCGACTATCAATGCCAGGTCATTGCACGGGCCATCAAAGAGTTTACGAGAAATCACGAAGCGAACGTGGCTGCAATTGATCGCTTCAACGCGTTCCTTTACGAGTCGGGGCTGTACACGAAGCTGTCCGACAAACAACGAATCATCTTCAACGTGGCCAACTCATCAGACATAAAGTCTTTCACCGTGACCGATGTCAAAAACAAGCTGGGGTGTGCTTACAATACAGCGGCAACTGTACTGAATGGTTTGGTGGACCTGAAACTGTTTCACAAAATGAAGACCGGCAGTGAGTCGGTTTATTCGATGATCGATACGACTCAACTATTGAAATCATCATCGTAAACCAACACCTACCTTCCCCACGCCTGCGTCTTCCGGCACGCGCGCCCTGGCCTCTTGCGCCGAAACCGGCGCCACCAGAAACTGCCGATAATCCCTGAAAGCCTCCAGCACAGATGTGTCCTGAGGACGATAGTCATCGCCACTCATCTGCTGCTGATTCGCCACACATGCTCTTCCAATAACACTCATACATACATCGTTTGCGCCAGCTGAACCCGGCCCAAACAAAGCAAACGCGGTACCCGGCTGATCCGTATCGTTGAACAGTGGATGAGCTACGTTTTCAAAATCGTTTCCTTCCACCAGCAACTGTGAGGATGAAGTCCGCGACATGATTGCGCCCTGGTAGGTCATGCGCTGAAAAACGTTATTGACCAGTTGAGCGCGGACTTGCGCATTATTCATGCCTCCGGAGTGCGGCGCTCTTCCCGAGGCGTCGTGTATGTAGTTTTTTGACAGCGTCAGCGTGTCCTGACTGCCGAGGAACAGCCAGACCCAGTAATGATGGCCATCGCAGGTCGACGAGTAAGGCGTGCGACCATCGAACTCATTGCTGGAAATGGTGACGTGTGAAGCAGTGCCCCAGCCTGTCACGATCATTTGTCTGCCGATACGGGCGAAGGTGTTGTGGTCAATCCACACGCCATCGGCTTTGTTCAGAGTGAGCGCATCTCCGCCCCATACGACACTCGGGTTGATGTCTGAAAGCGTCAGGTTACGGACAATCACGTTATGCGCGCCGTCACCGATGAACAGTCCTGCACCTTGGATACCGGCCTTTTTGCCCACGCCTATCAGGGTCTTGTTCGATCCGACTTTCAGTGGCTTCAGCCCTGCATTGTCGTAGGTCACCATGACCGGTGGCCTGGATTGGCAGAAGTTGTTGGGACCATTGAGAGCAAGCTGCTCGCCGCCATGCGGACACTGCTTGACCATGCAGCCCGGTTCGGTGGTTTCGGCGCTGCCTTTGGCAACGAGACTCCCGCGAAAGTCGAACAGGTGCTCCAGCACAATGACCCGCGGGGTTTCATCGGTACAGGCACCGCGCGAGTCGTAAGACGCGCACAGTGCAGACCGAAGCTGGTCAAGCGTTGAAGGGTGTACTGCCGCGGCGGCTCCGCCACCCGTAACCCCTTTGGCAAAACCTTCCGGCAAGTCCGCTGCCTCCAGGTATTGCGCACCCGACAGCATCAGGAACAAAGCAGAAACGCATTGCAAAAGAGCACCCCAAAGCCTCATTTGTTGAACTTCCAGTCCTATTCGCGAAGGGTCGCGAAAACAGTCTGAATGCTAAACGCAGAGCGGCCTGCCTTACTCGTATTCTGTAGCCTTGGTCAGGCTCTGTTCAGCCGCGAGCATCCCTCACGAAAACGCGAGCTCCATTCTGATACTGTCGATTCCAGGACCATGCCCGTCCACTTCGACAGAGGTCACGACAAACCCCAGATTCAAGTAGAAGCCCTGAACGTGCTGGCTGGTATCGATGTGGGAACGTGTAACGCCCGGTAATGACCTTACGACATCAAGTCTCGCCTGGGTCAGAAACCTCCCCAGGCCGCTACCGTGTTGCTCACCGTGGACCATGCCCCATGTAAGCTCGGCCACTGACGGGTCTGACAGCACGAGGTATCCTCCGCAAGCCAGAACATCGCCATCACGCTCGACAACGAAGTACTGACCCAACGGTGCCATCAGGAAGCTGGCAAATTGCTTGCGCTCCGCAGGATCAAAGTAACGCGGTACGTTGCTGTCGAAAATATCCAGACAGATATTCCGGGCCGAAAGTGTGTAGGGTAAGAGCGTTGCCATTTTTAGCCTGTCTGTTGCGGTTAATCACATTGCCTGACGAAATATCTCCTTAATCTGCTCAAGATCGGCACGACGCGGATTGGTCAGACCGCACGCATCTTTCAGGGCATTGGTGGCCAGGATCGGGAAATCCTCTTCCTTGACGCCAAGCACCGCCAGCCCCGCCGGGATTTCCACGGCAGCCGACAGTGCGCGAATGGCCTCGATTGCCGCCTGAGCACCTTCTTGCGGAGAAAGACCACGAATATTGCAGCCCATCGCATGCGCAACATCAGTCAGGCGCGCAGCGCTGACGCTGGCGTTGAAACGCTGAACATGAGGCAACAATACGGCGTTGCACACACCGTGCGGCAAATCATAGAAGCCGCCCAGTTGATGCGCCATGGCGTGTACATAGCCCAATGATGCGTTGTTGAACGCCATGCCGGCCAGAAACTGTGCGTATGCCATGTTCTCGCGTGCAGTAATGTTCGCTCCATTGGTGAAGGCATCGCGCAGATTGTTGGCAATCAGTGCCATGGCCTGCAACGCGCAGGCATCCGTGATCGGATTGGCAGCCGTCGAGACATAGGCCTCTATCGCGTGAGTCAAGGCATCCATACCGGTGGCGGCGGTCAGTGACTTGGGCATGGCAATCATCATGTTCGGGTCGTTTACGGATAACAGTGGCGTTACGTTACGGTCAATGATGGCCATTTTTACGTGGCGCGCTTCGTCGGTAATGATGCAGAAGCGGGTCATTTCGCTGGCGGTTCCGGCGGTGGTGTTGATCGCGATCAGCGGCAACTGCGGTTTTGCCGAACGGTCGACGCCTTCATAGTCGCTGATATGCCCACCGTTACTGGCGCACAGGGCAATGCCCTTGGCGCAGTCGTGAGGTGAACCGCCGCCCAGAGAAATCACGAAATCGCACTGGCGTTCCCGCAGCAAGGCCAGACCGTTCTCGACGTTGGCGATGGTCGGGTTGGGTTTGGCACCGTCATATACCACCGAGTCGATGCCCTGCTCCACCAACAGCCCCGCGACCTGACTGGCCACACCGGCCTTGGCCAGCCCTGCGTCGGTCACGATCAGCGCCTTGAGAAATCCGTATTTGCGAATGGCGAGCATGGCTTCATCAATGCAGCCAGTGCCGATGATGTTCACTGCGGGGATGAAAAAGGTGCTGATCATGACGGACCCTCGTGGGTAGCTCGGATGCTTGGGTGATAGCCCAAGCATCCGCCGTGTGCGAGGCACAACCATTGACCTGGCGCAATGAAGCAGCCTGATAGCAGACCGTTGGTCGAAGACTCTTCGGTCTACGTGTGCAGGGTGGCTGTTTCAGCCGATGAAGCCGTCCGCCCTCAGCAGCGTTTCAAGGCACTGCTCGCTGATGCCGTAAAACGTCTTCAGCTCCTGGATACGCGCGATCAACAGGTCCGGGTTGACCGGTTCGGCGCACTTGACCGCCAGTATCATCTTGTTCTTGTTGGTGTGCTCCAGAGAGATGAACTCAAAGACCTTGGTTTCGTAACCGCACGCTTCCAGGAACAAGGCACGCAGGCTGTCCGTGACCATTTCTGCCTGCTGGCCCATATGCAGGCCGTATTGCAACATCGGTTTCAGCAAGGCCGGGCTCTGGATCTGCAGGCGAATCTGTTTGTGGCAGCACGGCGAGCACATGATGATCGAGGCGCCGGAACGAATGCCCATATGAATGGCGTAGTCGGTTGCGATGTCACAGGCATGCAGCGCGATCATCACATCCAGCGCGCTGGGCGCGACAGTACGCACATCGCCGTGCTGGAACGTCAGGCCGGGGTGTTCAAGACCCGCCGCAGCGTTGTTGCACAAGGTGACCATGTCCTCACGCAGCTCGACACCGGTCACCTGCCCTTGCGCCTGCAAGGTATTGCACAGGTAGCCATGGATCGCGAAGGTCAGGTAGCCCTTGCCTGAGCCGAAGTCTGCCACCTTGATCGGCTGATCTAGCTTGAGTGGCGATGAACTCAAGGCATGGGAAAACACTTCGATGAACTTGTTGATCTGCTTCCACTTGCGCGACATCGCAGGGATCAGTTCATGCTGCCGATTGGTGACACCCAAGTCGGCCAGGAACGGGCGGCTCAGCTCCAGATAGCGCTTTTTCTCACGATCATGCCCGGCCGAAGGAGCTTCACGCTCCTGCTGAGCCTTGCTTTTGAACAGCGTGCTCTTGCCCTTCTTGCTGAACTCCAGCTGCACCTCGTCGGTCAGCGACAGCAGGTGCGCGTTCTTGAACGATTCAGGTATCAGGCTGGCAATAGCGCCCACCGCTTCTGCAAGCGGAAAATTCTTGGTGATATCGCGGGTCTTGTAGCGATACACAAAGGTAAGGCATGGCTGTTCCTTGACGGTCAGCGGTTTAATGATGACCCGCTGTAATTCGGCCTCGCTGCCCACATATTTGGCCAGCACCAGCTTGATCAGCGAGTTTTGCGACAGGCTGGTGTCCAGCAGGCCGAGAAACTGCGCGCGGTGATCGGTCGCAGTGTTGGATGACGTGGGGGTAATGACTGACATTGAAAATGTGCCTCAAACGTCCCGGCCGGGACTCGAAAAATCAGACCGGCATTTTAGGCGCGTCGACGCGTCAAGGGCACCCCTATTTTTCAAAGACTACACACACTGTTTGCACGGCCCTACACACCAAAGAGAAACACACACAAACCGTAAAACAATCCCTGCCGAAAATCACGAGCCATTACTTGTAGCGCGCAAAAACACCTTTATAGTCGCCATCACTGATGACAGACGATCAGATCTCACTCCTGGAGCTTTTTGCTCTAACAGAATAACTTGTACAAGGAACGTGCAGTATGTTGAGTCAAGCAGCACTCTTGGAAAACGAAGATATCGCACGGGTTACTTTAAAACCCGTAGAGTACTTGAGCGTCATACTCGATGATGAAAAAATCGGAGGCCGGAGCGCGGCACTTATTTTGACCAGGGAAGACATCCTCAGTCTTAAGCGTTACGAGCGTCACGCCCTGAACATTCCCACCTCGCTTAATCGTGTCGAACAGCAATTGGGTTTTACAAGAAGTTACATTCCCGGACTTGAGCCTAAAGATATGCTGGTGACTTACCAGGCCATCAATAATCATGGCAAGAGCTGGCTCAGTATCGAGGATGGCATCAAACGCAGCGGGTTCGCCATTGAATTGTTTGCCACCCAATTCTCGAGACAGGGCGAACAGATCATCAACTACATCGAAAAAATGGATTTTGCCAGACAACTGGACCTGACCGTTGCCGATTTAAACATTGAAGAGGTCCGTAACACTGCGCCGGTACCACTGGGTGAAACCGATCAGAGGGTGTGTATCACGCTGGCAGAGTTTCTGAAGAAAACGGCGTCACAAATAAAAAACCATCAGCACGCTGCGCAAACCCTGGCGGACCACATCGATACGTTCAGCACCGTCCTGAGCGTCCAGCTAATTCCCGGCATCAATGACAAGGTGAAACTGGCAAATTGTTCTGATCTGGACCAGCAGATCCAGGATCTGGAAAAAGATATCGAACAACTGACGACGGAAATCGAGCAGAAAAACAACGAGTATAAAACCGCCCTGTATAATATTGCCTGGGGTCTTTTCGGCGGGGCCATCGGGGTCGCTATCACGGGGGGCATTTTTGGCGCCCAAGCGGAGGAAATCCGAAAAGAAAAAAATCGAATGGTGGCTTCCAAGAACCAGAAAGTTCAAAAACTCAAAGAAAAATCTCCTTTGTCAGCCGCCGTGCGCAGCCTGCAAATACTGTTTGAAGACATGAATATTCGTATGATGGACGCTCACCAGAGCGCCACCCATTTGAAAGACCTCTGGACCATGCTGGCGGCGTATATCGACCGTTCTGCCAGTGAACTTTCAGCGATCACGACTGATCAGGCGCTGATGATTTTCGCTATGCAGTTTCAAGGGGTAGTCACACCTTGGCGGGAAATAAGAGGCATGGCAAATCAGTTACTCAAGATATTTGATAGTGCACTGGATCAGTTTCAACGCGAACAGCAATCCGGCAAGAGAGGACAATGATCATGAGCACTGAAACCCTGAGTGAGCCGTTGGTCCTCACCCCTCCTGACAATAAAGTCATGACAGCCGCCCGCCAGAATATTCTTGCGCAGGTGAGCACTTCGAAGCTGAACTTTCTGCCGGCCATGAAAGAAAAAATGCTGCCGCTTCAAGACGTATTGATTAGCGCAGACAAGGTCTATCGCCAGGAACTGGCCAATATCACCGTGCAGTTGAATACTGTAAACCTGAAACCGATCGATCAGAAACAACAACTGATTGAGGCCGACGCAACGCTCAGCGACAAACAGAAACAACAAGCGATCAACCTGCTGAACGGGCAGCGCATTCGCCAGGTATCGAATATCACAGCAGCGGTACGCCGCAGCGCGGCGGCCATTGCCGAGCACAGCGACAATGTGGCGCAGATAAACCTGACGCTGGAAAGCAATCGTTTGCTGGAAACACTCCAGCAACAGATCGACAGCATCACCCAACGATCAGCCACGTTAGAAAGCGCAATGGCTTTAATCGCTGAAGACCGACGCCTGCTTGACGCAACGATCAGTACGCTTGAAAAGTACAACATTGCCGACCTGTTCAAGGAACTACTGCCTACCCAGGAGGAGCTACAGCTCATCATCACACCATCGCCAGAACTTGCGCTGGTCTCCGCAGGGATTGCCAGACTCGAAAAACTACTCGACAAGATCAGCAGCGCCCTGACTTACCTTGATCTTACTCGAGAACGCGACAGGCTGAGGTCGCGCTATAACGCCCTGCTCGACGACTCCCGCATGTCTACCCAGGAAACAAAGGTAATCAAGGAAAAACTCGACGAGTTGACAGGGCTCGCTGGCGTCGCTCAGAGCAAAGCACTTTGGGTACAAGAAGCGAAAAAGGTTTATCAATCGCTCTATCATTTTCTTGATCAGATAACATCGCCAGGTGATGCTTCGGCGTTGATCAGCCAGCATGTCGAACAACTGAAGACCTACATAAAATCGTTTTATGACGTAAAACGTATCGTCTGACCCGGACGATTTTCAAGCAAGGCAGATGTCGATAAAATCGACATCTGCCTTTTGCCGTTACCCCAACACCACCAGCCGATTCGGCAGCTCATTCCTGCCGTACGTCACTGGAACGTGATCGGCAAGCAACTCGCCACAGGCATGGATACAGCCAAGAAACCCCTGCAAGGTCTGCCCGTCTCTGACCTGCTGGGTAAATACGTCGACCATCGCCTTCCAGGTATCGTCATGCAGACGACTGGCAATGCCATGGTCAACCAGAATTTCGACATACCGTTCGGCCTCACTGACAAAAACCAGAATGCCGGTTCCGTCATGGGTCTTGTGCAGGTTTTGTTCAAGAAACTGCCGACGTGCCAGATTTCCGGCTCTCCAGCGCCGAACCGAAAGCGGCACCAGCAAGGCCGACACGTTCGACACGCGGCAGACCAGCGCCACAACAATGAACGTACTCATTTGCGCCAGCATCAGTTCGTCCGCGCTCAACCACTGAACGCAGTAATTGACCGTGCCCGGCAGCAGCAGGCCGATCAACCCGGCCCAGATCAGCGGCATGTACGCGTAGTCGTCGGCACGAGCAGCCAGTACCGTAACCAGTTCGGCATCGGTGCGCTGCTCGACGCGATCAATCGCTTCGGCGACCTGCCGCTGTTCATCTCTGTTCAATAACGCCATGCTTCCCTCATTGACCAATCGATCCGCTACCAGTTGCCCGAAGCCCCGCCACCGCCAAAGCGACCGCCATTGCGGTCAGCGGCCCTGTCACGTGCAGGCCGGGCAACGGCCCCGCGTTTGATACTGATGATCACGATGCCCAGCACGATGAGGGTCAGAACAATCGCGATCAGCCAGACCTGATCGTCACTGGCCTGCTCTTCATATTCGGACATCTGTCTCGTCGGTTCGGGATAATCCGGTATCTGACCGCCCAAAGCCGCGATAACCGCCCGTGTACCGCGCTCGATGCCGACCGCAAAACGATTGTCGTCAAACTCGGGCGTCATCAACATATCGATGATCAAGGAGGCCTGGGCTTCATTGAAACGATCCTTCAGGGCAGCACCGACTTCCATGAATACCTTGCGCTTGTCACGGTAAACCACCAGCAGAACGCTGTCGTCTTCGCCGTGCGGCCCAAGGCTCCAGGCGTCACCGAGTCGGGCTCCGAACTCTTCGATGCTTGTACCTTGCAGATCGGCCAGGGTCACCACTACAACGCGCTCGCCGGTGGCTTGCTCGTGGGCACGCAGAAGTCTGGCCAGACGAACTGTGGTCTGACTGTCGAGCATTTGTGCAGCATCGACCACACTGCCGGTCATTGGCGGAAAAACCAGCGCGGTTGGCTCCGCCTCGGCACGCAACCCACCTCCCAATAGCATCACCACGTACAACATCCATTGTGAAACAGACTTCAAAATCAGACCTCCGGTGCTTTTTTTGAAACTATTGAAACGACACGCCTTAGCCAAAACACAAGTTCCCCGGCATAATCCATCGCCAACGCCTGATGCGGTCAATAATTGATCGAACAGGGTTTGTACAAAAATCAATCAAACCACCATTTTCGTACACACCTTGGGGGGACTTCGTACAGTGAAGCGGATGGCAACTATCCTTGCGCCCTGTACGAACCATAACGCCAAAGGTCCATAACCCAAAAACTGGCTGTCGGACATTAAACGCGAGTTGCTGACAAAAGCCTTGAGAAATCATTCATGAATAAGCTGTGTTTATTAGGTTTGCTGGTCGGGATGGCCAGTCAGTCGGTGATGGCCCAAAGCGCCGCCGCCACGGACAATACAACGCTTCAAGCCAAGAATGCCTTCATCGGCAAACTCATGAAACAAATGACCCTGGACGAAAAGATCGGCCAGTTGCGTTTGATCAGCATCAGCGCCGACATGCCACAGCCGCAAATTCTCAAGGAAATTGCTGCCGGAAGAATCGGCGGCACGTTCAACTCCGTTACCCGTTCGGAAAATCGTCCGCTGCAGGAAGCTGCTGTCGCCAAAAGCCGTCTGAAAATTCCGATGTTTTTTGCCTACGACGTGGTTCACGGTCATCGTACGATTTTCCCGATCAGCCTGGGCATGGCCGCCAGCTGGGACATGGACGCCGTCGCACTGATGGGCCGGGTTTCGGCTAAAGAGGCAAGTGCTGACAGTATCGACATGACATTCGCGCCCATGGTCGATATTTCCCGCGATCCACGCTGGGGCCGCAGCTCCGAAGGCTTTGGCGAGGACACCTACCTGGTGTCACGCATTTCCGATGTGATGGTCCGGTCTTTCCAGGGCAAGAACATCGCAGCCAATGACAGCATCATGGCTGCCGTCAAGCACTTCGCTCTGTATGGCGCGGTCGAAGGCGGACGCGACTACAACACCGTGGACATGAGCATGACGCGCATGTATCAGGACTACCTGCCGCCCTACAAGGCTGGCATCGATGCAGGAGCTGGCGGCGTGATGGTTGCGCTCAACTCGATCAATGGTGTCCCGTCGACCGCCAACAAATGGCTGATGCAGGATCTGCTGCGCAAGGACTGGGGCTTCAAGGGCGTGACCATCAGCGACCATGGCGCGATCAAGGAACTGATCGACCACGGCGTGGCCAAGGACTTTCGCGAGGCCGCCAAGCTGGCGATCAAGGCTGGTGTCGATCTGAGCATGAACGACGTGGCCTATGGCGAGCAGTTGCCCGGACTGGTCAAGGACGGCGAGGTTTCCATGAAGGAAATCGACAGCGCCGTGCGTGAAGTACTGGGGGCCAAGTACGACATGGGCCTGTTCGCCGCTCCTTACGGCCGAATCGGCGTCGCTGCCGATGACCCGGCAGACACCTATTCCGATGACCGCCTGCACCGTGCCGAGGCTCGCGATGTTGCGCGCAAGACACTGGTGCTGCTGAAGAACCAGAACGAAACGCTGCCGTTGAAGAAACAAGGCACCATCGCGGTTATTGGTGGATTGGCTCAAAGCCACCTCGACATGCTCGGCAGCTGGTCGGCAGCGGGCCGTGCCAATCAGTCGGTCACTGTGTATGAAGGACTGGCCAACGCGGTCGGCGACAAGGCCAAACTGGTTTACGCCCGTGGTGCCAACGTCAGTGACAACGAGCACATCCTCAACTATCTGAACTTCATCGAGAAGGAGGTCGAGGTCGACCCGCGTCCAGCGCAGGAAATGATCGACGAAGCGGTCAAGGTCGCCGAGCAGGCTGATGTGATTGTTGCCGTGGTAGGCGAGTCGCGCGGTATGTCCCATGAGTCGGCCAGCCGCAGCAGCCTGAACATTCCGGGCAAGCAGCGTGACCTGATCAAGGCACTCAAGGCCACGGGTAAACCACTGGTGCTGGTGTTGATGAATGGCCGTCCCCTGGTACTGGTCGACGAGCAGGAACAGGCCGATGCCATGCTCGAAACCTGGTTCCCGGGCACCGAAGGCGGCAACGCGGTGGCGGATGTACTGTTCGGCGACTACAACCCGTCGGGCAAGCTGGCCATGTCGTTCCCGCGCTCGATCGGTCAACTGCCGGTCTACTATGCACACTTGAATACCGGCCGTCCGTATCGTGAAGACAAGCCGGGCAACTATACCTCGCACTATTTCGAGGAGCCCAATGGCCCGCTGTTTCCGTTCGGTTACGGTCTGAGCTATACGCAGTTCGACGTCTCGGACATCAAGCTGTCTGACGCCAGCATGACGCGCAAAGGCAAGCTCACTGCCAGCGTAACCGTGAAAAACACCGGCAAGGTTGCAGGCGCGACCGTGGTGCAGTTGTATCTGCATGATGTGGCTGCGTCGATCAGTCGCCCGGTGAAAGAACTGAAGAACTTCGAAAAAGTGATGCTTGAGCCTGGCGAGGAAAAAGTCGTTAACTTCACGCTCAGTGAAAACGACCTCAAGTTCTACAATAGCGAGCTCAAGTACGCTGCGGAACCTGGTGAATTCAAGGTCATGATCGGCCTGGACTCGCAGACCGTGAAAGAAGCGACCTTCAATCTGTTGTAACGCTCGTCCATGGCGCGTTCGCAGGCATCGATCTGCAAACGCGCCAGCGGAGTCCGATCAGGCCGCAACATGACGCTCAAGCATCGTTACTGGCGCATTACCCTGTACATGCTGCTGATCATGGCCGGTGCGGTGCTGTGCGCCGGGCTTGCGATGCATCAGGCCCAGCGTCACGCGCTATCAGAAGATGCGGTGCGTGCCGAGGGGCAACTGGCACTGTATGCCAATACCCTGCATACCCTGATCGAACGTTATCGCGCCCTGCCCTCTGTTCTGGCACTGGACCCGGAGATACGTGCGGCGTTGAGCGGTCCGGTAGCCGCTGACGTGCAGAACGCGCTCAATCTCAAGCTGGAAAAAATCAACAATACGGCGCATTCATCGACGCTTGAATTGCTCGACCTGCACGGTCTGGCGATCAGCGCGAGCAATTGGCGCGCACCCAACAGCTATGTCGGCCACAACTACGGCTTTCGCCCCTACTTTCTGCAAACACGGGCTCAGGGTACCGGGCGCTTTTACGCGGTCGGTGTGACCACCGGAATCCCTGGGTACTTCTTGTCCAGTGCGGTGGTGAACGATACGGGTGCCTTCATCGGTGCGATGGTCGTGAAGCTGGAGTTTCCAGACCTTGAGCAGGAGTGGGGCCAAGGTGACGACCTGCTATTGGTCAGCGACGAAAAAGGCATCGTTTTCATTGCCAATCAATCGGGCTGGCGCTATCGGGAACTGCTGCCTATTTCTGTAGAGGACCGTGCCGACCTGCTGCGCACTCGCCAATACGACAAGAAGGTACTTTCCCCGCTGCGCAGTCGGGTCATGGACAGCTTCGGCAAAAACAGTCATTTGAGCCGTGTAGAAGGCCCGGATGGCACCACGGATTATCTCTGGCAGTCGCTGCCGCTGCCCGATGAAAACTGGACCTTGCACCTGTTGCGCAAGCCACCTACGTCCAGCGAGGACATTCGCAATGCGGGCATCGCCGCAGCGGGTATCTGGCTGGCACTGGTATTTCTGGCGCTGTTTCTCTATCAGCGCTGGCGACTGGCGCGATTACGGGAGCGCAACCGGGACGAACTGGAGCGTCTGGTGCAAGAGCGCACCCGTGATCTGCAAACCGCGCAGGACGGTCTGGTGCAGTCGGCCAAACTGGCGGCACTGGGGCAGATGTCGGCAGCGCTGGCCCACGAAATCAACCAGCCGCTGACTGCCCAGCGCATGCAACTGGCGACCGTGCGACTGCTGCTGGATCAGGGCCGAATCGATGAAGCCTGCAAAGCGCTGGTTCCAGTCGATCAACAACTGACACGTATGGCCGCCTTGACCAGCCACCTGAAGACCTTTGCCCGCAAGAGCCCCAGCGGTTTGCGCGAAAGACTGGACCTGGCCACGGTAGTCGATCAGGCCTTGCTGTTGCTCGACCCACGCCTGCGCGAGGAGCACATCGACTGCGTGCTGCATCTGTCACGTCCCGCCTGGGTGCGTGGCGATGCCATACGTCTGGAGCAGGTGCTGATAAACCTGCTGCGCAATGCACTGGACGCCATGCGCGAGCGCCCGTCCAGGCGCCTTGAAGTGCGTATCGACGCCATCGACAAGCAATGGCGGCTCAGCGTCAAAGACAACGGAACGGGGATCGCCGAAGAAAACCTGGCCAGTATTTTCGATCCGTTTTTCACCACCAAACCTGTGGGCGATGGTCTGGGCCTTGGCCTGGCCGTGTCGTACGCCATCATTCACGAACTGGGCGGGCAACTTACGGCGCAAAACCATGCCGAAGGTGCTGTGTTCTGGTTCAGCCTGCCCAATGACTTTCTGGAGGCCTGAACCCGGCATGTTGAACTCGGTCATCGTGGTAGACGACGAGGCACCCATTCGGCAAGCCGTCGAGCAATGGCTGACGCTGTCGGGGTTTGAGGTGCAAGTCTTCGCCCGTGCCGAGGAGTGCCTGGCACAGCTGCCGGAACATTTCCCCGGTGTGGTGCTGACCGACGTACGCATGCCGGGCATGAGCGGTCTGGAACTGCTGAGCCGACTGCAAGGCATGGACCCGGACCTGCCGGTCATCCTCCTCACCGGCCATGGTGATGTGCCGATGGCTGTAGAGGCGATGCGCGAAGGTGCCTATGATTTTCTGGAAAAGCCCTTCAGCCCTGAAACGCTGATCAGCAACCTGCGGCGCGCGCTGGAGAAACGCCAACTGGTGCTGGAAAACCGCCGTCTGCATGAACAGGCCGATGCCAGAACCCGACTGGACGCCACGCTGCTCGGCGTGTCGCCCAGCCTGCAGACCTTACGCCGTCAGGTGCTTGAGCTCGCGCAACTGCCGGTCAATGTAATCATTCGGGGGGAAACCGGCAGCGGTAAGGAACTGGTCGCTCGCTGCCTGCACGACTTCGGGCCGCGCGCCGGCAAACCTTTTGTTGCGCTTAATTGCGCGGCCATCCCGGAACATCTGTTCGAAGCCGAGTTGTTCGGGCACGAAAGCGGCGCGTTTACCGGTGCACAGGGTAAACGTATCGGCAGACTGGAGTATGCCGACGGCGGCACCGTGTTTCTTGACGAAATAGAGAGCATGCCCATGGCGCAACAGGTCAAGCTGCTACGCGTTCTGCAAGACAAGCGCCTTGAACGGTTGGGCTCGAATCAGAGTATTGATGTCAACTTGCGGATCATTGCTGCGACCAAACCGGACCTGCTTGAAGAGGCCCGCGCCGGGCGCTTCCGTGAAGATCTGGCCTATCGCCTGAACGTTGCCGAGCTGCGCCTGCCGCCGTTGCGCGAACGCCTTGAAGACATCGCGCAACTGTTCAGCCACTTCGCCCGAGCAGCCGCCGAGCGTATGGGCCGCGAATCGCCCGCCCTGAGCGCCGCACGCCTGAGTCAGTTGCTCAGCCATGACTGGCCTGGCAACGTACGCGAGCTGGCCAATTCGGCTGAGCGGCAGGCGCTGGGCCTGGAACTCACCTCGCCGCAGCCCGATACTCAATTGCAGGGACACTCTCTGGCAGCACGCCAGGAAGCCTTCGAAGCACAATGCCTGCGCGCTTCGCTGGCCCGTCACAAAGGTGATATCAAGGCTGTGCTCAACGAGCTGCAACTGCCGCGACGGACGCTGAACGAGAAAATGCAGCGCCATGCTCTGGTACGGGAAATGTTCCTGAACTGATGGCTGCGCATATCCTGTATGGCTTCTTCCGGCGATAACCGAACATTTCCCGCGCTGCCGGGTCTGCATACTGTCCCGGCTATGTAAGGCCGTGATGGCTGGATAGTTTAAAGGCATAATGACATCATTCCCGCCTGGCTATTCAAGCTCACATTGGCAGTCCGAAAGTTGGGGCATTTTCTACCGTGAATACTCCCCTCGACCTCCCACTGGGAGGCGGCGATATGGGCCGACTTATCCGAGAGACAGACTGGTCGACGTCTGCGCTGGGACCGAAGCAAGCATGGCCTGCAGCGTTACTGTCATCAATGAACCTGATGCTCAGTTGCCCTGACAGCATGTACCTGCTTTGGGGGGCGGACTTTGTCCTGTTCTTCAATGACGCCTATTCCCAGGTTTTGCCCGTTGCAGCAGAGCAGGCACAAGGACAACCCATTGCCTCGGTGTGGGGTGATGCCTGGGAGGCCGTGCGCCCGCTGGCTGAGCAGGCGCTTGGTGGGCACAGCCGCCGGTCTGACGATATTCAGCGCACCATTGTGCGCAACGGCAGGCCCGAGCAAACCTGGTGGTCCCTTTCCTATTCGCCGCTCTACGGCGATAACGGCCTGATCGAGGGCGTGTTCTGCCGGGTCAATGAAACCACCTCCCAAGTCATTGCCCAGGTCCGGCAAAATGAAAACGAAGCGTTTACCGACCGTGTTCTGTCGAGCATCAATGATTGCATCAAGGTGCTGGACCTCGATTCGCGCCTGACCTTCATGAGCGAAGGCGGCCAGCAGATCATGGAAGTCAGCGATTTCAATGCGATTCGCGGCTGCCCCTGGCCCGATTTCTGGCAGGACCAAGGCAATCTGGACGCCATCGCGGCGGTCGAAGCGGCCCGCGCGGGTCAGAACGCCAGTTTCATGGGATCGGCGAAAACTCTGACGGGCACAGTCAAGTGGTGGCATGTGCAAGTCAGCCCGATTTTCGGCAAGGACGGCAAGCCGGAGAAAATCCTGTGTGTGTCCCGTGACATGACACAGCTCCGAGACGCTGAACAAGCGCTGATGTCTCTCAACGAAACGCTCGAGCAGCGCGTGATTGAGCGCACCCGTGATCGTGATCGCATCTGGCGCCTGTCGACTGACCTGATGCTGGTGGCGCAGTTCGACGGCATTATCTCGGCAGTCAATCCGGCCTGGACTCAAGCTCTCGGCTGGTCGGCAGAACAACTGCTCGACAGCCAGTTCCTGGGGCTGGTGCACCCCGAAGACGTGGACAGTACGCTGGCCGCCATGAGCGGACTGGAAAATGGCCAGACCATTCCTCACTTCAAGAATCGCTATCGCCACCTGGATGGTTCGTACCGGACCATCTCGTGGACTGCCGTACCGGACAAACAATTCATCCATGCCGTCGGCCGTGACATTCAGGCCGAAGAAGAAGCCAATGAAGCGTTGCGGCTGTCCCAGGACGCCTTGCATCAAGCGCAGAAACTGGAGGCTATCGGCCAACTCACTGGCGGTGTGGCGCACGACTTCAATAACCTGTTGACGGTGATCCGCTCCTGCAGCGACCTGTTGAAGGCACCTAACCTTGAAGAGCATCGCCGTGTGAAGTACGTCGAGGCGATTTCCAGTACGGTAGACCGGGCGGCTCGCTTGACCGGTCAGTTGCTGGCCTTTGCCCGCCGTCAGGCCTTGCAGCCGGAAGTGTTCGATGTCTGCAAGAGCGTAGCGCGTATTGGCGAGATGATGGATACGCTCACCGGCGCACGCATTCAGGTGAACATCGACCTGCCTGCCGAGCCGTGCTTTATCTTCGCCGATGGCAGCCAGTTCGACACTGCGCTGGTCAACATGGTGGTTAACGCCCGCGATGCAATGTCGGGCGCAGGCCGACTCAGCATAAAAGTTGAATGCGCTGCCTGCCCCACTGCCGATCAGCCCGCCTCACTCAGCGATGGCGATTATGTGACGGTGTCGCTGACCGATACCGGCGCGGGTATCGCCAAAGAAAAACTGGGCCTGATCTTTGAACCGTTCTACACCACCAAAAGCGTGGGACAGGGTACAGGGCTGGGGTTGTCGCAGGTATTCGGCTTCGCCAAACAATCGGGCGGCGAAGTGCTGGTTGAAAGCGAACTGGGCAGAGGCAGCTGCTTCAGGCTGTGCCTGCCGAGTGCAAAAAATCACGAAGTCGTCGCGCAAGACAAGCATTACGCGCCCATCGCGTTGCCCGGTCTGTGCGTTTTGATGGTCGAGGACAATCAGGACATCGGCACTTTTACCCGACCGATGCTTGAGCAGCTTGGCTTTCAGGTGCTATGGGTCAAAAGTGCCGCCGAGGCGCTGCATGAATTGTCCGGTAACCCGGAAAACTTTCATGTGGTGTTCTCGGATATCGCGATGCCCGGCATGAGCGGGCTGGAACTGTCTGCCGAAATCGAGGCGCGTTACCCCTGGATGCCGGTCGTCCTCACCACCGGTTACAGCACTGAATTTGCGACGATCGCCAAGGACGAGGCACACCGCTTCGACCTGTTGCAAAAGCCCTATTCCAGAGAAGATCTGGCGGCGATCCTGCACAGGGCGGTGAGCCGTACCGGGGAACAATAATCCCGAAAAGGCATCCTGAGGCAGGACGCAACCAGGTATTCCCGACGCATAAAACGAAGACAACACCGGTTGCCTTGATTCAGAATCACGCAAAACATTGCAACAATCCTTGAGCAGGGAGCATTTTTGAGATGATCGTCGGTATTGACCTGGGCACCACCAACAGCCTGGTGGCTGTCTGGCGCGACGGCAGCAGCGAGCTGGTTACCAATGCGTTGGGAGAGACGCTGACTCCAAGCGTTGTCGGACTGGACGACGAAGGGCAGATTCTGGTCGGCAAGGCGGCGCGCGAACGTCTGCAAACTCACCCGGAAAAAACCACGGCGCTATTCAAACGTTATATGGGCAGCGCTCAGGAGATTCGCCTGGGATCTGCCACCTATCGTCCGGAAGAGTTGTCCTCGCTGGTACTCAAGAGTCTTAAAGCCGACGTCGAGCGCGCGTTTGGCGAGCCTGTCACCGAGGCGGTGATCAGCGTTCCGGCGTACTTCAGTGACGCTCAGCGTAAAGCGACGCGCATTGCCGGTGAGCTGGCCGGCCTCAAGGTCGAGAAGCTCATCAACGAGCCGACAGCAGCAGCCCTGGCCTATGGACTTCATCAGAAGGAAGGCGAAACCTCGTTTCTGGTCTTCGACCTGGGTGGCGGCACGTTCGACATCTCGATCCTCGAACTCTTCGACGGCGTGATGGAAGTGCGTGCCAGCGCGGGCGACAACTTTCTGGGGGGTGAAGATTTTGACCGCCTGCTGGTCGAGCACTTTCTGACCCTGCACCGAGATGAGCAGGACTTCCCCGGCAAGGAACTGGTAACGCCTTCGCTACGACGTGAAGCCGAGCGCGTGCGCAAGGCGCTGGGCCAGGAAAACAGTGTCGATTTCGTGCTGCGCCATGCCGACCGCGAATGGCGCAAGACAATCACGCAAGAGCAGATGAATGATCTGTTTGCGCCTCTGCTGGCCCGCCTGCGCGCGCCTATCGAGCGAGCCTTGCGCGATGCGAAAATTCGCGTCGCAGATCTGGACGAAATCCTGCTGGTGGGCGGCACTACACGTATGCCGCTGATCCGCAAACTGGCCGCGGGGATGTTCGGCCGTTTTCCGGCCATCACACTCAACCCGGATGAGGTTGTCGCGCAGGGTGCTGCAATTCAGGCAGCACTCAAGCAGCGCGATGCGGCGCTGGAAGAAGTCGTTTTGACCGACGTGTGCCCCTACACCCTGGGTATCGAAACCACACAATACGTGTTCAACGGCTATCAGTCCGGGCATTACCTTCCGATCATCGAACGCAACAGCGTGGTACCGGTCAGCCGGGTGCGTACCGTAAACACGGTTGCCGATAATCAGGAGCACGTTCTGCTGCGGATTTTTCAAGGTGAAAGCCGCCTGGTCAAAGACAACATCGCGCTGGGCGAGCTGAATATTCCCGTGCCGAAAGCCAAGGCTGGCGAGGTCGAACTGGACGTGCGTTTCACATACGACAACAACGGCCTGCTGGAGGCCGACGTGCGGATCCAGATGACCGGCGAAAATCACAAGCTGGTTATCGAGAACAACCCCGGAGTCATGACACCCGCCGAAATCCGTGAACGACTCAAGGTGCTGGAAGCACTCAAGGTTCATCCTCGCGAACAACAGGTCAACACTCACCTGACAGCACGTCTGGAACGGCTCTATCAGGAGTATCTGGGCGAGGCACGTGAAACCATCGGAGTCTGGGCTGCACAATTCCAGCGCGTGCTGGAAACCCAGGATGACCGGCAGATCAATGAACTGCGCAAACAGCTTGAACAGGAAGCAGACCGTTTCGAACGAGGTGAATGGTGACGGCAATGGATTGCTGGAGCGTACTGGATCTGGGCCATGATGCCGACGAGCGCAGCATCAAGCGCCAATACGCCAGGCTGTTGAAAACCACGCGTCCCGACGACGACCCGGCTGCCTTTCAGGCGCTGCGCGATGCTTACGAGCAGGCGCTGGACTGGGCAAGAAATCGTGCCGAAGACGATGGTGAGGGCAGTGACGTCTGGTCAAATGCTGGCCATCCCCTCGAATCGCTGCCCCTTGATGAGCCTGTATTGGTAGTCCGACCGGACCATCGACAGGTACACCCGGCATTCGACATGGCCGAGCCTCCTGCCCGACCGGCAGTAGAGTTGAGCTGGTATGAGCAAGCCAGTCAGACCACACCGGAAAACCTGCACTCACAACGTCAGATAGCCCAGGATCAAGGCTGCGATGAGCTCTTCCAGCAACATCTGGCCCGGCGTTGCCTGCTGGACCCGGAGGACAATCAGGCGCTGATCAAGGCCGCCGTCGAACAACTGCATTGGCTGACACCCTGGCAAAAAGTACAGCTCAGGACTCATCAGGCGCATCGGCTGACTCAGGCACTGCTGGACAGCTCGCTTGAGTCATTTCATGCCATGCTCGAAAACAACGAGGAACGTGCCTTTCTCGATACGCTCAAGGCACTCCGGCAGCAGCCATGGCTGACATCATTTGATCGCCAGGAGCAACTTGAACAGTGGACCATGACACTGCTGCTCAACAACCATGACTGGCCCCCTGCCCTGTTCGAACGCGTGAGCAGCCTTTTTGCCTGGGATCAGAAACATGACGTGTATGCAGGGCCGCTTTCCCTGTGGATGAATCTGGTCCAGCGTTGTGAAAAGAAGGCATTCGTCGCACGTCAGCAGAAACTGCTCGAAGCCTCACAAGACAGTCCCGAGACCATGGCTGCGCGTCTTCTTCTGCAACCACCACCCCTGGATGAAAGGCTGCGACTGGCAAGGCACGGTAATCAAGAGCTGTGGCAAGCCTGCGAAAAACTGGCGTCCGACCTCACTCACCGATTCCCGGATGCCATACAAGAATTCCCGGACGCCGACGTACAATCCTGGCGTAAATTGCCTGAGCAGGTGTCATCCAATTTCAATCTCAGGGCCTATTTTTTCGGCGTATTGACGATCTTCACGACGGCATCACTGGACCCTTCCGGCAGCAACGCCACTTGGTACGAAATAGCTGGCCTTGCGCTGACCGCGCCGATTTTCCTCTTGCTTGTCATCCATATATTCATGTCGTTCTGGCGCCCTTTCGCTGAGCGTATCAAGCCGGTGGATACGCGCTGGAGTGCGCGCTTGCTGCCCGATTACCTGAGCTGGCCCGGTTATCAGGCGCTGGCGCTGCGCCACGGTATTCCGATCGTCACGCTAGGCTATATCTGTGTACAGAAAGGGCCCGTACTGGCAGCGCTGTATGGCGCTGTCCTGCTGCTATGGATCGTGCTGTCGCCCTACCGGATTTCAGGTTTTCAGGACGCCATCTCCATCAGAACCGGAGGCTGGGATAGCGTAAAAGCCTTCTGCGTCAGAAATACCTTCAAGGCAATCATGATCGTTCTGGGTCTGATGCTCGCTTTCGTCGTGGGCGTGATTGTGTTCGGGCCGGCACGCGGTCACTAACCTCGCTTGAGCACCCATCGGCAAGAATCCGCTTATCTATTTTGTACAGATAAGCGGATTCTCGCTCATCAAAATCTCGCAACCGCTCTAGAACAGGCTCTCATGGTGTGGCACAGCTCCTGCTATGTCACAGGCAGGGCAGCCAATGCCTCCTTCCAAAAATAATGAAAAACAAGGAACACCATGGAAACTTCCAATCCCGCCTCCCGTGGGTCGGCTGCTACTGCTGCCGGCCAAAAAACCACTTCCAGCCGTTTAAAATCCATTTTCAGCGGCTCGGTCGGTAACATGGTCGAGTGGTACGACTGGTACGTCTACGCCGCTTTCTCGCTGTACTTCGCCAAAGCGTTCTTCCCCAAGGGCGACACCACCGCACAGTTACTCAACACGGCCGCGATTTTTGCCGTCGGCTTTCTGATGCGGCCTATCGGTGGCTGGCTGATGGGGCTTTACGCTGACTACAAGGGGCGCAAGGCTGCGCTGATGGCATCGGTGCTGCTGATGTGTTTCGGCTCGCTGATCATTGCCCTGACCCCGGGCTATGAGAGCATCGGCGTCGGTGCCCCGATCCTGCTGGTGTTCGCCCGACTACTGCAGGGCCTGTCTGTCGGGGGTGAATATGGCACCTCAGCTACCTACCTCAGCGAAATGGCCACCAAGGAACGTCGCGGCTTCTTTTCCAGCTTCCAGTACGTCACGCTGATTTCCGGCCAACTCATCGCGCTGGGCGTGTTGATCGTGCTGCAGCAGACGCTGACCACCGAGCAACTGTATGCCTGGGGCTGGCGTATCCCGTTTGTCATCGGTGCCCTGTGTGCAGTCGTCGCGCTGTTTCTGCGTCGTGGCATGGAAGAAACCGAGTCGTTCACCCGCAAGAAAAAGGAAAAGGCCAAGGAAAGCCTGATGCGCACATTGATGCGTCATCCCAAGGAACTGATGACCGTAGTCGGTCTGACGATGGGCGGGACCCTGGCTTTCTATACCTACACCACGTATATGCAGAAGTATCTGGTCAACACCGTCGGCATGAGCATCACCGACTCGACCTCGATATCAGCCGCGACGCTGTTTCTGTTCATGCTGTTGCAGCCGGTGATTGGCGCCCTGTCCGACAAGGTCGGGCGGCGTCCGATCCTGATTGCGTTTGGCGTACTGGGAACGCTGTGTACCGTACCGATCCTGACCACGCTGCATACCATTCAGACCTGGTGGGGCGCGTTCTTCCTGATCATGGCGGCGCTGATCATCGTCAGCGGTTACACATCGATCAACGCAGTGGTCAAGGCCGAGCTGTTTCCGACCGAGATCCGTGCGCTGGGTGTCGGCCTTCCATACGCACTGACGGTGTCGATTTTCGGTGGTACTGCGGAATACATCGCACTGTGGTTCAAGAGCATCGGCATGGAAACCGGCTACTACTGGTACGTAACCGCTTGCATCGCCTGTTCGCTGCTGGTGTATGTCTTCATGAAAGACACGCGCAAACATTCGCGGATCGAGACAGATTGATCACTCTTCATTAACCCGCTTGAGTGGCATGCCAACGCCTGAGTTGGCGTGCCGTTTCCACACCGGTGTGAGGAACATCAATATCGGTTACATCGATACAACTGCCATCAATGCCCCCTGGAGCGACATGAGCACTTGCTACAAAGTGTTTCAATACAGTGCACACTTTCGAGACCAATCAGCGATAAGACATTGAAAAAATTACACTTCCATTTTGTCAAGAGGCTTTATTACAAGATTTTTCAAAATATGCACTTCAATAATGCAATATCGCCCACAAAGCCCGAAATCAGAGCATTACAGCCAACTATCATTTTCAGCGATGGTCGCTAGCAATCCGATTAACTTCTTAATAATCCGCTGGCGCGTAGCATTGCCTCCATACCGGGATGACAACTCACCCGACACTCATTGGAGACATCATCATGAAAACCACTAAATTGATCTTCGGCCTGGCTTTCTCTGTTCTGGCTTCCAGCGCCTTTGCACTTCCAGTCACAACTGTTCAAAGCGATATGTCCCGCTCGACCATCGTTGCTGAAGGCGGCACCAAACACACTAACGTCGGTTCAATTCGCGTAGCTGCTGACGGCGCAGACCGTGTCGGTCCAAATCGTCAGGCTGCCGATGGTGCAGACCACGTCGGTGCCAACCGTCTGGCCTCTGATGGCGCGGACCGTGTCGGTGCAAACCGTCAGGCCGCTGATGGCGCAGACCACGTCGGCGCCAATCGTCTGGGCTGATAGTCCACGCAACACCCCAAGCCCGGCCGATGTCGGGCTTCTTCATGTCTGGCGCAGGCTAAAATACACGCTACTCTGGCATCCTCTGCAAATGCGCAGCACTATGTCCGCACCCTATAGAGCCCATCAGGAATCAAGCATGTCAGACGCTATTCACTCCTACGAGCCGTCCAAGGGTCACGGCCTGCCGCATGACCCGTTCAACGCGATTGTAGGCCCACGCCCGATCGGCTGGATTTCATCGCAGGATGCCAACGGCAAATTGAATCTGGCACCCTACAGTTTCTTCAATGCTTTCAACTACGTGCCCCCCATCATTGGGTTCTGTAGCGTTGGTCGCAAGGACAGTCTGAATAACATCGAGCAGACCGGTGAGTTTGTCTGGAATCTTGCGACCCGCTCGCTGGCCGAAGCCATGAACCAGAGCTGTGCCCCGGTAGCGCCGGATGTCAGCGAGTTCGAACTGGCCAACCTCACGCCGCTGGCCTCTCATATCGTCTCGGTCCCACGTGTGCTTGAGACGCCGGTGTCGTTTGAATGCAAAGTCACGCAGATCATTCAATTGCAACGCGCCGACCAGGAACTGGTGCCCAGCTGGCTGATTCTGGGCGAAGTGGTAGCCGTACACATCGAGAAATTCCTGCTCAAGGACGGTGTTTATGACACCGCAGCCGCCGAGCCGATCCTGCGTGGCGGCGGTCCTGCAGATTACTTCCAGCTTGGGCCGGAAGCGCTGTTCAAGATGTTTCGCCCAGGCGCCTGATCAGGAATCGCCCCATACAGGCTCGCCCTCGGCATCAATGTCGATCAGCCGCTGCAGCTCCTGTACAGCGGCCAGGTCGGCATCATCGGCGGTCTTGAATTTCTGATCCGGCAGCAGCGCATGAAAGCGCGGCGCTCCGCCTGCACCCAGCGCCTTGATGGCAATTGCCGCGTTGTACCCCTGCTCGGAAGGAATGACTGCCGACACCACTTCAAACCCGTTGTATTCCTTGCGTGCCATGCGTATGGACCCTGCTCATAAATCAAAGCGCGAATTCTAACGCGTCTTCCAGGGCATTCGTCACGCAGCAAACGCAGATGATGACTACCGACGCAAACTCCAACCTTGTCCTACACTTTAATCAGTTCTTTCAAACTGCTCTGTAGCCGAGGTAAGGAGTGCGTCATGAAAGTCAGAACAAGAAAATGCATGGTTGTCGTCGGTGCTCTAGCGGTCCTGGCGGTATACACCGCAGGGGCCTATCGTAACGAGCTGGCTCGTCAGGCCCCACAGGTCGCCAGTTGCACGTTTGGCCATTGCGTGCCGACCGACGCAACCTTCAGCGCCTTGCGATGACGCTTGTGTAGCGTGAATTGCGTCATCGTTCAGCAAAGGCAGCTATCGATTAGCAAGCTATCGGATTAGACTGGTCAGACTCTCCCGCCTCACTTGCGGCGGGTCAACACTGCCATCAGGTTTTGCCTTGACCAGTCTTACTCAAACGCCTCCGGCCATTCGCAGCATTCTGTTCGCGTTGATGATGGCGGTATTGCTCAGCGCTCTGGATCAGACCATCGTTGCTGTTTCGATGCCTGCCATTTCCGCCCAGTTCAGGGACATCGATCTGCTGGCGTGGGTCATTTCCGCGTATATGGTTTCACTGACCGTAGCAGTGCCGATCTACGGCAAGCTGGGCGATCTTTACGGACGGCGTAAACTGATGCTGTTCGGCTTGGGGCTTTTCACCCTCGCCTCGCTGTTCTGTGGCATGGCGCAGAGCATGGAACAACTGGTGCTGGCGCGCGTCCTTCAAGGCATCGGTGCAGGCGGTATGGTTTCGGTAAGCCAGGCAATCATCGCCGACATTGTTCCGCCTCGTGAGCGGGGCCGCTACCAAGGCTACTTCAGCAGCATGTACGCCGTGGCCAGCGTCGCAGGCCCGGTCTTGGGCGGCTTGATGACCGAATACCTGTCCTGGCGCTGGGTGTTCCTGATTAATCTGCCCTTGGGAGCAGCCGCGCTGATCGTCGCATATCGAACCCTGGTCGGCCTGCCAGTGCCGCAGCGCAAACCGATTATCGACTACCTGGGTACGGTGCTGATGATCATCGGCCTGACCGCGCTGCTGCTGGGAATTACCGAAATTGGGCAGGGGCATGGTCTGGGCGATTTCGAGGTTCAGTTGTTACTGGGCACCGCCCTGCTGACGCTGGGCATTTTCGTCTGGTACGAACGCCGTGCCGCCGAGCCCCTGTTGCCCATGCACCTGTTCACCAATAAAAGTGCCGTGCTTTGCTGGTGCACGGTGTTCTTTACCAGTTTTCAGGCTATTTCCCTGATTGTCCTGATGCCGTTGCGTTACCAGACCGTCACCGGTGGCGGTGCAGACAGTGCCGCCCTGCACCTGCTTCCGCTGGCGATCGGCATGCCGATGGGTGCCTATTTCGCCGGGCGACGCACCGCGCAAACCGGGCGCTACAAACCGCTTATTCTGACCGGGGCGTTGCTGATGCCCATCGCGATTCTGGGCATGGCCTTCACGCCTCCCCAATCGCTGATAGCGATGAGCCTGTTCATGGTCCTTACCGGCATCGCCACCGGCATGCAGTTCCCCACCTCATTGGTCGGCACCCAAAACTCGGTTCAGCCAAGGGATATGGGCGTGGCCACCAGCACAACCAATCTGTTCCGCTCGCTGGGGGGTGCAGTAGGCGTGGCATTGATGTCGGCGCTGCTACTGGCTATGTTGCAGCATACCGGTGTCGGCCTGCTCGGCTCGGGAGCACTGGGTGGCGAAGGCAGCTCCGGTAATGTCCTGCTCGACAGCCTTAATGCAGCAACCGGACCGGCACTGGAAACACTGCGAGCCGAACTGGCGCTGACCTTCAGAAACCTGCTGATCACCAGTGCGGCCATTTCGCTGCTCGGCCTTGCCGGCAGCAGTAGCAATGCCCAATACGCTATTGCGAGGCCGGGATTAGCTCGACGCGCTGAATCAGGAAGGCATGCCGGCCCAAAACCACTGGGTTTTCTTGCTTTTTATATGGTTGAACGCCGGCATGAGTTCACCTTCGTCGAAATGTCGACGAGAGCCAAACTGTGCGCTGCTGAACCAGCAGCCTGATCGAGGGCATGCCTGCCCCGCATCAACTGGCGGCAGCGGTTTTTCATCAAATCGCGCATACCATTGCGCAGTGGTTTCCTCGGTAAAGCCGATACCGGGAGCAAGGTAGGGATGAAGGTTGCCGGTGTCCTGCAGGCGAACCGGTTTGATCATCCGGTTGACCGTCACATAGGGTTGCGGCGGTGGCAGGCCTCGACCACCCAATTCAGGCACCGCACCCGCCCGAATGATCAACCCGTTGCGATAGCTATGGAACACGATGTCGCTGTGCGCGCTCATCTCGCCCCGCAATCTGTCGCTCCCTCCCAGCTGCCTGACAAACCCTTCGCCCAGCACCGTGTACCAACTGACGCCCTTTATACGGTCCAGCAAACGCAGGCTTTCAATGTGCGGACCGGGATCGACCATCAACCCTATGTAGTCCTGAGCCAGTCGATACCCCCAGGGTAAATACTGATGACCATCGCAAGGCAGTACACAGGCGAGCCCGCCAAAGCCATGCTCGGCCTGCACTTCGCTGCTTAGATAGCGGATCCAGGCCTCGTAGTTCTTCAAACCGTCGGGCTCGGTCAGGCAGGACCAGGGCAATACCATTTTCAGACAAGAGCGATCGTTATCGGCCTGCCCCTGCGGGGTGTTCATGACAAACAGGCTGTACATGGCGACCTCGGCCTGGGTCGCACTGGCGATAGACCAGATGAACTGCTCGTCCGGGAGGCTTTCGACAACCTGACGCCGGGTCGATGCAAAACCCGATGCGCTCAAGCGACGCATACGCTTGAACAGCTGCCATTTGAGTTTCGGCTTGAACGCGTCATAGAAGCGCGAAAAGCAGGCTTCGACCCGACGCTTCATCTCCAGCGTGTGGCCATTGCGGAAATACAGCGTGGTGATCAACCCAAGTCGAATGACGGGCGTCCCCAATTCAGAATCCATGGCGACCCGTTCGGATTGCTGCGCGACTCCGGCCAGTAGCCTCACAGCATCAGTTGTAGTGTCCGACATGCTCCGCCCTCCCTTTGATCGAGAGACGCGGATTTACGCTAACGCCTGCATGCCCTTTGCATGTTTCGATCACGCCCGACACAGACCTGCGCTCATGCAAGTCACGGCCCTGTCCACGCTCGTACACTTCAGCGGATCTGGCGATGACTTCAAGGCACATAGGCGCAAGATTCGGCAAAAACATGCAACCTTCCTCTCTTCTGATCTTTCCGGAAGCGAAGAGTGAAGGGAGTTTTCCCGCGGGGCAATACTCGGAAATTACTTTGGGAAATCAGCTACATGTATCAGGAAATGTCCTACCTGCCTCCTACAATATTTTGTCGGATCAAGGTCTGATCGGCGGCAACCGGCGGGGGCAATCGATGAGGACGGGTAAACAGTCAGTAAACACACTGTATAAAAAGCAAGAATTGGAGTTAGGCTTTGTGGGAAAGACAACGGCCCGACCGAACCGGCAGGCGCTAAGACCTGTCATCTCCGTCAGGAAGCCTTGCTGATTCTTAGCGTAGGGCTGAAGCGCAGCATGTCCAGACACACATCAACCAGTTGCTCGGCCTCTGCCGGCAATGAAAAGCTGTCTGGAACCAGCAGCCATTGATAAATGATGCCGTTTACGTAAGAAAACAGGGCGACTGCGGCACGGGCCGTGTCGAGATCTTTTGGAAGTTGCCCCTGACGTACGGCATTGTTCAGCCCCAGGGTGATCCGGTCGTGGCACTGTATGGCGTTGTCCTGGCGCTGACGACGAAAATCACACATCTCGTCAGTAAACTCGCATTTGTGAAACAGGATTTCATTGATGCGACGGGTTTTCGGGTCCAGTGCGAGCTCATGAAACAAATGAATCAAAAGATTTCTCATACAGCCCAGTGGGTCTTCTTCCTCTTCGCTCTGACTGGCCTGCGCCATTTCATCGAGTGGTTCCTGAAGACTGTCGAGCATTGCCTGGACCAGATCGGCCTTATTGTTGAAGTGCCAGTAAATGGCTCCTCGCGTCACACCAGCAAGGGTTGCGATGTCAGCCAGCGTGGTGCGGGCGACGCCTCGCTCATAAAAAGCCTGCTCGGCAGCCTCCAGAATCTGGCTGCGAGTGATCTGAGCTTCCTCTTTGGTGCGACGAACCATGGCAATAAAACCTCAAAAAATTTACCTCAGGCATACGTCTGGTGGCAGGCCTGGAGATATGACCGGGCGGCATTTGTCTCGCCTTGTCCCGAATTGGCTGTCGGCACTGTGAATAGTGGCCGAATGCGCACAGCGGGTGTTTACAAACAGCCGCGAATGTAAGTATATTCCTTAGCATGCTACTTATCTAGCCGAAATATTTTTTAACACTTCAACGTACTGTTGAGACAACAGGCTCCTGCCCCGAGGATCTTCATGCAATTCAAGCCAGCTGTTACCGTTCTGGTCACTGCCGTCGCCCTGGCAACCCTGCTCAGTGGCTGTAGCAAGAAGGAACAGGCGGCCCCGCCTGCGCAAACCCCTCAGGTCGGCGTCGTTACCCTCAAAGCACAGCCCTATACCCTGACCACCGAGCTGCCAGGCCGGACCACCGCATTCCGCGTCGCCGAGGTACGCCCTCAGGTCAACGGCATCATTCTCAAACGTCTGTTTACCGAAGGTGGCGACGTCAAAGCCGGTCAGCAGCTCTATCAGATCGACCCGGCTGTCTATGAGGCCAATGCCAACAGCGCCAAGGCGACCCTGCAGTCTGCCAAGTCGATGTCTGATCGCTACAAGCAACTGGTCAGCGAGCAAGCGGTAAGCCGTCAGGAATATGACACCGCCCAGGCATCGACGCAGGAAGCTCAGGCCGCCTTGCAGACCGCCCAGATCAACCTGCGCTACACCAAGGTGCTGGCACCTATTTCAGGTCGTATCGGCCGCTCCGCAGTGACCGAAGGCGCACTGGTCAGCAGCGCCCAGACCGAAGCAATGGCAACCATCCAGCAGCTCGACCCGATCTACGTGGATGTGGTTCAGTCGTCTGCCGACATGCTCAAGCTGTGCAATGACCTGGAAAGCGGCAAGCTGCAGAAAGCCGGCGACAACGCGGCCAAGGTCAAGCTGACGCTGGAAGACAACAGCGTCTATGGCCAGGAAGGCAAGCTGGAATTCTCCGAAGTATCGGTTGACCAGACCACAGGCTCGGTCACCTTGCGCGCCGTATTCCCGAACCCGGAACATCGCTTGTTGCCTGGCATGTTCGTCCACGCGCAATTGCAGGCTGGCGTCAGTGCGAAAGCCATTCTGGCACCGCAGCAAGGCGTGACCCGCGACCTGAAAGGCACGCCGACCGCCATGATCGTCAACCAGGACAACAAGGTTGAAATGCGTACGCTGGTGGCCAACCGCACCGTGGGCAGCGACTGGCTGATCGAAGACGGCCTGAAAGAAGGTGATCGGGTCATTACCGAAGGCTTGCAGTACGTCAAACCAGGCGCCGAAGTGAAAGTCGCCGAAGCGACCAACGTCAAAGGAGCAAACCCGGCACCTGCCCCGGCCACTGATAAAGCCGCAGGCAGCAAAGGGGAGTAACCCATGTCGAAATTCTTTATTGATCGACCCATTTTTGCCTGGGTTATTGCCCTCGTGATCATGCTGGTCGGTGCGCTGTCGATTTCCAGCCTGCCGATCAACCAGTACCCGAGCATCGCACCGCCAGCCATCGGTATCCAGGTCACCTATCCGGGCGCCTCCGCTCAGACGGTGCAGGACACTGTGGTGCAGGTGATCGAGCAACAGCTCAACGGTATCGACAACCTGCGTTATGTGAGCTCGGAAAGTAACTCCGACGGCAGCATGACCATTACCGCGACCTTCAATCAGGGTACCAACCCTGATACGGCGCAGGTTCAGGTGCAGAACAAGCTCAACCTCGCGACCCCGCTGTTGCCACAGGAAGTGCAGCAACAGGGTATCCGCGTGACCAAGGCAGTGAAGAACTTCCTGATGGTTATCGGCCTGGTGTCCGAAGACGGCAGCATGGGCAAGGAAGACCTGGCCAACTACATCGTGTCGAACATGCAGGACCCGATTTCCCGGACCTCCGGTGTGGGTGACTTCCAGGTGTTCGGTTCGCAGTACGCCATGCGTATCTGGCTGGACCCGGCAAAGCTGAACAACTTCCAGCTGACTCCGGTGGACGTGAAAAACGCGATCACCGCGCAGAACGTCCAGGTATCGTCCGGCCAGTTGGGTGGCCTGCCGTCCATCAGCGGCCAGCAGCTGAACGCCACGATCATCGGCAAGACGCGTCTGCAGACCGCCGAGCAGTTCGGCAACATCTTCCTCAAGGTCAACACCGACGGTTCGCAGGTTCGCCTCAAGGACGTCGCGACTGTCGGCCTGGGCGCAGAGAACTACAGCACCGACTCGCAGTTCGACGGTAAACCGGCATCGGGTCTGGCAATCAAACTCGCGACCGGTGCCAACGCACTGGACACCGCCAAGGCTATTCGCGCGACCGTTTCGTCGCTGGAGCCGTTCTTCCCGCCAGGCATGAAAGTCGTGTACCCGTATGACACCACGCCAGTGGTCAGCGAATCGATCAATGGTGTGGTGCACACCCTGATCGAAGCGATCGTGCTGGTGTTCCTGGTGATGTACCTGTTCCTGCAGAACTTCCGCGCCACGGTCATCACGACCATGACCGTACCGGTAGTATTGCTGGGTACGTTCGGCATCCTCGCGGCATTCGGCTTCACCATCAACACCCTGACCATGTTCGGTATGGTGCTGGCCATCGGCTTGCTGGTGGACGATGCGATTGTGGTGGTAGAAAACGTCGAGCGGGTCATGGAGGAGGAAAAGCTCTCCCCGCGCGACGCCACGATCAAATCCATGACCCAGATCCAGGGGGCGCTGGTCGGTATTGCGCTGGTGCTGTCGGCGGTTCTGCTGCCCATGGCGTTCTTCGGCGGCTCTACCGGGGTGATCTACAAACAGTTCTCGATCACCATCGTCTCGGCCATGGCCCTGTCGGTGGTTGTCGCCCTGATCTTCACCCCGGCGCTGTGCGCCACCATGCTCAAGCCTATCGACGAGAAGACCCACGGCCAGCCAAAACGTGGTTTCTTCGGCTGGTTCAACCGCACCTTTGACCGCAGCGTTCTGAGCTACGAACGTGGCGTCGGCAACATGCTCAAGCACAAATGGCCGGCGTATCTGGGCTATATCCTGATCTGCGCAGGCATGGTCTGGATGTTCATGCGTATCCCGGCCGCGTTCCTTCCGGAAGAAGATCAGGGCGTCATCTTTGCCCAGATCCAGACCCCGGCAGGCTCCTCTACCGAGCGTACGCAGGAAGTCATCGACAACATGCGTGAATACCTGCTGACCAAGGAAAGCGGTGCAGTGAAGTCGGTGTTCTCGGTAAACGGCTTCAACTTTGCGGGCCGCGGTCAAAGCTCGGCGATTGCGTTCGTCATGCTCAAGCCGTGGGAAGAACGTGATTCCAACAACAGCGTCTTCGAACTGGCCAAGCGCGCTCAGGGCTATTTCTTCAGCCTGCGCGACGCAATGGTGTTCGCGGTCGTTCCACCGTCTGTTCTCGAGCTGGGTAACGCCACAGGTTTCGACGTTTACCTGCAGGATCAGGGCGGCGTGGGTCACGACAAACTGATGGAGGCGCGTAACCAGTTCCTCGGCATGGCAGCGCAGAGCAAGATTCTCGCAGGCGTGCGTCCGAACGGGCTGAATGACGAACCGCAATACCAGTTGATCATCGACGACGAACGCGCCAGTGCGCTGGGCATTACCCTGTCGGACATCAACAACACACTGTCCATCGCGTTGGGCGGCAGCTACGTCAATGACTTCATCGACCGTGGCCGTGTGAAGAAGGTGTACATCCAGGGCGATGCGGGTGCCCGTATGACGCCTGAAGACCTCAAGAAGTGGTACGTGCGCAACAGCTCGGGTGAAATGGTGCCGTTCTCGGCCTTCGCCAGCGGCAAATGGACCTACGGCTCACCGAAACTGTCGCGCTACAACGGCGTGGCAGCAGAGGAAGTGCTCGGTACTCCTGCCCCGGGTTACAGCAGCGGCGAGGCGATGGCCGAGGTAGAAGCCCTGGCCAAGAAACTGCCGCAAGGTATCGGCATTTCGTGGACCGGTCTGTCCTACGAGGAACGTTTGTCCGGCTCGCAGGCCCCTGCCCTCTACGCGCTGTCGTTGCTGGTGGTGTTCCTGTGTCTGGCGGCGCTGTATGAAAGCTGGTCGATCCCGATCGCGGTCATCCTCGTGGTGCCGCTGGGGGTTATCGGTGCACTGATGGCAACCAGCCTGCGTGGCCTGTCCAACGACGTGTTCTTCCAAGTGGGCTTGCTGGTGACGGTGGGTCTGGCGGCGAAGAACGCCATTCTGATCGTCGAGTTCGCCAAAGAGCTGCACGAACAGGGCAAGAGCCTGGTCGACTCGGCAATCGAGGCGTGCCGCATGCGTCTGCGCCCGATTATCATGACGTCCATGGCGTTTATCCTCGGCGTTGTGCCGCTGGCAATCTCCACGGGCGCAGGTTCAGGTAGTCAACATTCGATCGGTACTGGTGTAATTGGCGGTATGATCACCGCCGTTATCCTGGCGATCTTCTGGGTGCCCCTGTTCTTTGTCTCGGTTTCAGGGCTCTTCAAGAGCAAGAAGAAACATATTTCACACGATGAGGCTGGCCAATGAGCAAGTCATTGATCTCTCTTGCAGTTACCGCGTTCATTCTCGGCGGCTGCTCTTTGATCCCCGAGTACAAGCAGCCGGAAGCACCGGTCGCCGCTCAATATCCGCAAGGGCCGGCGTACTCGCCGGTCGAAGGCGCCAAAATGGCTGCCGCGGAGCAAGGCTGGCGGCACTTCTTCAATGATCCGGCGCTGCAACAGCTGATTCAGACTGCACTGCTCAACAACCGCGACCTGCGGGTCGCGGCCCTGAACATTGACGCTTACCGTGCCCAGTACCGTATTCAGCGCTCGGACCTGTTCCCTGCTGTTTCGGCGACAGGTAGCGGTACTCGTCAACGCGTGCCAGCCGACCAGTCGCAAACCGGTCAAGCAGGCATCACCAGCAGCTATTCGGCAACGCTGGGTGTCAGCTCGTACGAGCTGGACCTCTTTGGCCGGGTGCGCAGCCTCAGCGAGCAGGCGCTGGAGACTTACTTCTCCAGCGAAGAAGCGCGTCGCAGCACCCAGATCAGTCTGGTGGCCAGCGTCGCCAATGCCTACATGACCTGGCAGGCCGACAAGGAACTGCTCAAGCTGACGCAGGACACCCTCAAGACCTACGAAGAAAGCTATCGCCTGACCTCGCGCAGCAATGAAGTCGGTGTTTCCTCGGCCCTGGACCTGAGCCAGTCACGCACCGCCGTCGAAAGCGCGCGTGCCAAACTGGCTCAGTACGAGCGTCTGGTTGCACAGGATCAGAACAGTCTGGTTCTGCTGCTCGGCACCAGCCTGCCTGACAACCTGCCGGCCAGCCACTTGCTGGATTCCGACATGCTGACCGAAATGCCGTCTGGCCTGCCGTCCGACCTGCTGCAGCGTCGTCCGGACATTCTGGAGGCCGAGCATACGCTCAAGGCAGCCAACGCCAACATTGGCGCAGCACGCGCAGCGTTCTTCCCCAGCATCAGCCTGACGGCCAGTGCCGGAACCAGCAGCAGCGAGCTGTCCGGCCTGTTCAAGGGCGGATCGGGTGCATGGCTGTTCCAGCCAAGCATCAACATCCCGATCTTCAACGCCGGCAACCTGCGCGCCAGCCTGGACTACTCGAAGATCCAGAAAGAAATCAGCGTCGCCAACTACGAGAAGGCGATTCAAACCGCCTTCCAGGAAGTGTCTGACGGCCTGGCTTCACGCAAGACCTACGACGAGCAGCTCCAGGCGCAACGTGACTTCGTCGCGGCCAACCAGGACTACTACCGTCTGGCCGAGCGTCGCTACCGGATCGGTATCGACAGCAACCTGACCTTCCTCGACGCCCAGCGCTCGTTGTTCAGCGCGCAACAAACGCTGATCACCGATCGTCTGTCGCAGCTGACCAGCGAGGTCAATCTGTACAAGGCCCTAGGCGGCGGCTGGTACGAAAGGACCGGGCAGACCGAAACCATCTCCAAAGAGAAGCCTTCGGTTCAGCTGTTCTGATTTAAAGCGGCACACAAAAAAACCACCTGATCAGGTGGTTTTTTTGTGGCCGAAACAAGCCTGCGATCAATGATCCTGATGCAGGTACTTGGGCTCTTTGGGCAGGCGCAGACTGAACAGAAAGGCCACAGCCATCATTACGGTCACGTACCAGTAGAAGCTGTTTTCCATCCCGGCACTTTTGAGTTTCAGTGCGACAAATTCGGCAGAACCGCCGAACACTGCGTTGGCAACCGCATAAGCCAGCCCGACACCCAGTGCGCGGACCTGAGGCGGAAACATCTCGGCTTTGACCAGCCCGCTTATCGAGGTGTAAAAGCTGACAATTGCCAACGCCAGGGTAATCAGCGCAAAGGCAATGAACGGGTTGGTGGTGGTTTTCAGGGTAATCAGAATCGGCACCGTGCACAGTGTACCCAGCGCGCCGAACCACAACATCGAATTACGACGACCGATGCGGTCCGCCAGCATGCCGAAAAACGGCTGCATGCACATGTACAGAAACAGCGCGCCGGTCATGATGTAGCTGGCGGTCTTGGCTTCCATGCCTCCGGTGTTGACCAGGTATTTCTGCATGTAGGTCGTGAAGGTGTAGAAAATCAGCGACCCCCCGGCGGTGTAGCCCAGCACGGTGATGAAGGCCGCTGCGTGATGCTTGAACAGTGCGGCAATACTGCCTGCGTCTTTGTCCTGACGGCTTTCGGCGGTAGTGGTTTCATTGAGTGTGCGACGCAGCAACAAGGCAATGACAGCGGCGGCCGCACCGATCACGAACGGGATACGCCAGCCGTAGTCACGCAGCTCTTCGGTGGTCAGAAACTGCTGGAGGATGACCACTGTCAATACGGCAAGCAACTGACCGCCGATCAGGGTGACGTACTGGAACGAGGCATAAAAACCGCGCTGCCCGCGCAAGGCCACTTCACTCATGTAAGTGGCCGTGGTGCCATATTCACCGCCCACCGACAGGCCTTGAAGCAAGCGCGCCATGAGCAGCAAGGCCGGTGCCCAGGCACCGATCGAAGCGTAGGTTGGCAAGCAAGCGATGATCAGCGATCCCGCGCACATCATGGTGACCGATATCAGCATGGAGTTCTTGCGGCCATGCTTGTCCGCCACACGGCCAAACAACCAGCCGCCAATCGGGCGCATCAGAAAACCAGCAGCAAACACGCCTGCGGTGTTGAGCAACTGTACCGTCGGATCATCGGAAGGAAAAAAGGCAGGTGCGAAATAGATCGCGCAGAAGGCGTAGATATAAAAGTCGAACCATTCGACCAGGTTGCCGGATGAAGCACCGACAATGGCGAAAATTCTTTTGCTTCGCTCCTCGCCGGTGTAATGCGGTGCTTTTGATGTTGTAGTCATTATTTTCCCCAAGCAGAACTGTCCATAAGAAACAATCTGTAACACCGTCTTTAATCGAGCACAATAAGTCAGAGCAATTCAGCCACCAGGAAAAATCGGCAGGGTTGAACATCCAGTGCCCGGACGAACAACAACCCGGATCATCGGCCCGCCTTTTCGTGGAGGCAGACAAACGATCCGGGTTGCTGGACAACAGGTTGAAACGGGAGCGCTTACCGCTCGATGGCCAGCGCAAGGCCCTGCCCTACGCCGACGCACATGGTTGCCAGGCCTTTGCGCCCCCCGGTTTTTTCCAGGTGGTGCAACGCCGTCAGCACCAGCCGCGCGCCGCTCATGCCCAGTGGATGGCCGAGCGCAATAGCCCCGCCGTTCGGGTTGACCTGCGGTGCGTCATCCGCCAGGCCCAGTTCGCGCAGAACTGCCAGACCCTGGCTGGCGAAGGCTTCGTTGAGCTCGATGACGTCGAAATCAGTCACCGCCAGACCCAGCCGCTCGACCAGCTTGCGTACCGCAGGCACCGGGCCGATGCCCATCACCCGAGGCGCAACCGCCGCGCTGGCCATGCCCAACACACGGGCGCGTGGCGTCAGGCCGTGCTTTTTAACAGCGTCGGCCGAAGCCAGAATCAATGCAGCAGCCCCGTCGTTGACCCCGGAGGCATTACCTGCGGTGACAGTTTTGTCCGCGCCGTTGACCGGCTTGAGTTTGCTCAGGGTTTCCAGGCTGGTATCGCTGCGCGGATGCTCATCCTTGTCGACGATGGTTTCGCCTTTTTTGTGCGCAACCCGTACCGGCACAATCTCTTCCTCGAAAAAGCCCGCAGCCTGGGCAACGGCAGTGCGCTGCTGGCTGCGCAGGGCGAAAGCGTCCTGATCGGCTCGAGAAATCCTGAAGTCGGTTGCAACGTTGTCGCCTGTCTCGGGCATTGAGTCCACGCCGTACTGTGCTTTCATCGCCGGATTGATGAAGCGCCAGCCAATGGTGGTGTCTTCCAACTTCATGTTGCGCGAGAACGCTGCATCAGCCTTGCCCATCACGAACGGTGCACGGGACATCGATTCGACGCCACCGGCAATCGCCAGCTCGATCTCGCCGGAAGCGATGGCACGGAACGCGGTGCCGATGGCGTCCATCCCGGAAGCACACAGGCGATTGAGAGTCACCCCCGGCACGCTCTCCGGCAGCCCCGCCAACAGCGCAGCCATGCGCGCAACGTTGCGGTTGTCCTCACCGGCCTGGTTGGCACAGCCGAAGAACACTTCGTCGATCTCTTCCCAGTTGACTGATGGGTTGCGCTCCATCAGTGCCTTGATCGGCACCGCGGCCAGGTCGTCGGCACGCACCGAAGACAGCCCCCCGCCAAAGCGACCGATGGGTGTGCGAATCGCATCGCAAATAAATACTTCACGCATCACGCTTCTCCTGCAACCTGACCATGAGCGGCGGCAGTCCGGGCTTCCAGATCACGCAGCGCCGTCAGCTCGACCTCGGTAGGCTCTTCGGAAACGACCACTGTGTCGGCAAAGCGGATCTCCCAGCCCGTGGCAGCAATCACCTGCTCGCGGGTCACGCCAGGGTGCAGCGTGGTCACAACGAACTCGTTGGTGTCAGCTTCCGGCTCCATGATGCACAGGTCGGTAATGATCCCCACCGGGCCGGCACCGGGCAGCCCCAGGCGCTTGCGAGAATCGCCGCCCTCGCCGTGGCCGACCGAGGTAATGAAGTCCAGCTTGTTGACGAACGAACGCGCCGACTGCTTGAGAATGATCAGCACTGACTTGGCCGAACCGGCGATTTCCGGCGCGCCACCGGCACCCGGCAAGCGCACTTTGGGATGATGATAATCACCGACAACGGTGGTGTTGATGTTGCCGAAACGGTCCACCTGCGCTGCGCCGAGAAAGCCGACGTCGACGCGCCCGCCCTGGAGCCAGTAACGAAAGATTTCGCTGGTGGATACCACCGTGTCGGCGGTTTCCGCCAACTCGCCATCGCCAATCGACAGCGGCAACACGGTAGGTTTGGCACCAATCGGGCCGGACTCGTAGATCAGCACCACGTCGGGCGCTGATGTCAGACGCGCCAGGTTCGCAGCCTTGGAGGGCAGACCGATGCCAACGAAGCACACCGAGCCATTACGCAGACGACGGGCTGCTGCAACGGTCATCATTTCACTGGTGGAGTAAGTCATTATTTGGCCTCCGAAGCGCGAGCCAGCTTGCTCTGGAATTCACTGAAATCTGCGGTGCCGTGGATATATTCGTCAATCCACGCGGTGAAGGTTTCACGGTCCCGGGCAATCGGGTCCCAGGCCTGGTAGAACGGGTTGTCACGCTCGTAATAGCCGTGCGCATAGGAGGGGTGAGCACCACCGGGCACCAGGCACACGGCGCTCAATGCCCAGGTCGGCAGTACACAGGAATTCATCGGCGCTTGCAGGTCATCGACAATTTCTTCCACCGTCACAATGCATCGCTTCGCAGCCAGCGCGGCCTCTTTCTGCGCGCCGAGAATCCCCCACAGCAGCACGTTGCCTTTGCGGTCGGCTTTCTGCGCATGGATAACAGTCACATCCGGGCGTACCGATGGCACAGCCGCCAGCACCTCACCGGTAAACGGGCAGGTTACCGTCTTGATCAGCGGGTTGACCTTGGGCAGGTCGGACCCGGCGTAGGCGCGCAGCACTGCGAACGGCAGGCCCGACGCACCAGCCACGTAGGCGTTGGCGAGGTCGGCATGGCTGTGCTCTTCGATTTCCATCGCGCGCGGCCATTGCTTTTCAACCGCATCACGCAGACGGTGTAGAGAACCGACGCCGGGGTTGCCGCCCCACGAAAAAATCAGACGCTTCGCACAACCGGCACCGATCAACTGGTCGTAGATCAGGTCAGGCGTCATGCGCACAAGGGTCAGGTCTTTTTTACCCTGACGGATAATTTCATGACCAGCGGCCGTGGGGATCAAATGCGTGAAGCCTTCCAACGCAACGATGTCGCCATCGTTGACCAGTTGCTTCACCGCATCGCGTAGAGAAAGAATGTCTGCCATGAGGTGCTCCGAACCCAACATCACGTTCAATGAACAGCGCGAAGACCTGCGCCGGAATGAAAATGAGGTTATGCCTGAGCAGACAGGCAGACAATCCGATAATCGACTAACCGTTCGGTAACCGAACAAATTCAGCTAACTAACAATCGCTCACGAGCTCGGATAACCAGGCCCGTTTAACCATACCCAGGCAAACAAGGTCAGGTAAACAGCTGCGTACTCAGGTCGCGACTGGCATCGAGCATGATCGGCAAAAAGCGCTGTTCCAGCTCGCTGCGTGCCACACGCCCGGCGCTGGTACTGACATTCAGCGCAGCCAGCACCTGGCCCGACGCATCATAGACCGGCACGGCAATCGAGCGCAGCCCCTGCTCCAGCTCCTGATCGACAATACACCAGCCTTGTTGACGAACCAGTTGCAGACGCTCGAGCAGCGCTTCCGGCGTGCGAATGGTACGACTGGTCTTGGGCTGCAGATCGACATGATCAAGGTATTCATGCAACGACACATCATCCAGCGCGGCCAGCAGAATTCGGCCCATGGACGTGCAATATGCCGGAAGGCGGCCGCCCACCGAGAGGTCGACCGAGATCAATCGCTGCGTGGTCGCCGAGCGCGCGATATAAAGGATGTCGTCACCTTCCAGCGTGGCCATGTTGCATGCCTCGTGCAACTGATCGCTCATACGGTCCAGATACGGCTGCGAAGAGGTCGCCAGAGGCGTCGATGACAGATAGGCGTGGCCCAGGGTCAGCACTTTGGGCAGCAGCGAGTACGTACGGCCATCGGTGGTCGCGTAACCCAGCTTGATCAACGTGTGCAGACAACGACGTACCGCAGCGCGGGGGATTTCCGTCCGGTGGCTGATCTGTGCAATGGTCAGGTGCCGCTTGCGCTCCTGAAAAGCATGAATAACGGCAAGCCCGCGCGCCAGCGAAGTCATGAAATCCGGGTCGCCGGTCAGCGCCTGAATGCGCTTTGCGGGTGACGCCACGATGGGCGGTGCCAATGAGGCAAAAGATTTACGCAGTTCATCGTTCATTGACACACCCTCTGTAACTCCCTTCAGCCCCTGTGGAGCGCAGGTTTCAGGTCTATTGGAAGCAGTGAAGACAGTCTCTGCCTGTGCGATTATCGAACAGGTGGCCGATAATCGCAATTGACCCGCCGTAAATATACTTATACCTTTACCTCTGCCACGAAGTGACTTCTTGGAAATTACTGGTCAGGTACCCACTGAGAAGTCCAAGGCAGCGGCCTTGCTCACCAAGCAAGGCCGTTTTCATTGCGGCAGCGCCTGCTGCGCATGAACACGCCCCGCCTGTCGAACCCCCGCATCACAACTCCAGATATCGTGCATATAAAACTCTCTGAATTCCATCGTCAGGGTTTTGTCACCAGGTGTGTAAAATTTGTTTTATAAAAGTTCCGTCATATAAATGGCTCACTAAAACTTCGGAACAATCGTACAAAAAAACCAGACCTGTGAACTTATTCAACCTCTGTTGTTGACGTAACAGAACTTCTTGGAGATAGTATCCATCAGTGGGTTGGCAACACCCTCGCAAACGATTGATCCGTTCACCCGATTTCTGCCTCGATTATCCCGTCGAAGCGCTGTCACGGTGCACCATCGCCGCGCGATCAAAGGGAAGCCTGCCAGCGCAAGCCTTGCGCTTGAAATCACACACATGTCGCTACGACAGCTGTTTCTCTGGTGTACGTAGCCGCAGGCAATAACAGGATGCTCCGCAACCTCTTCGGGTAATGGCCCGAGCAGGTCTCTGGCTGTATCTGGTATACAGTCCGAATGGCGTGAACATACTTGCATTGTTTTGCGTCATCACCAGAACTCAATCGACTCGATCAGGTATTACAGTGACTAAAGATGAACTGCGCGCGGAACTTGAGCGCCAGGAACAACGTTACAAGGATGTCTACGGCGGTGAAATCACCACCTACGCCGCGCAACCGGAACCGGAACGCAAGCCTTGGCGCAAAAGAGCCAGCCTGCTGGACCAGGCGTTCAAGCAAGAATTGCAAAAAATGGAAGAAGGCCTGAAAGAAGAGCCGTGACATCGTGGGTCTCATGATCCCCGACTGCTCATCTCTGCCTTCCTGCCCCTGGAATTACCCGCCTTACAGCCTCATTGAGTATTCAACGGGGCGGCGCTCATGCGTCTTTTTTTTGGTTTGAGGCGACACCTCGCAGTGACGACAAGTCGTTCGGTATTTTTTCTGTCATAATCGCGCCCCCTTCAGACCCGGTCAGAAAACCTACATGATCGATTTATTCAGCGGGCTTGATGCCTGGGTGCTTGTGAGCCTTTTGCTCGCCCTGGCTTTTGTCCTCACCTTCGAGTTCATCAACGGCTTTCATGACACCGCCAACGCGGTGGCGACAGTCATTTACACCAAAGCCATGCCGCCTCATCTGGCCGTGTTCTTCTCTGGTGTATTCAACTTCCTCGGCGTGCTGCTGGGCGGTGTGGGTGTTGCCTACGCAATCGTCCATCTGCTGCCGGTCGAACTGCTCATCAACGTCAACACCGGACATGGCCTGGCCATGGTGTTCTCGCTGCTGGCGGCGGCCATTACCTGGAACCTCGGTACCTGGTACTTCGGCATCCCGGCCTCCAGCTCGCACACCTTGATCGGTTCGATACTCGGTGTCGGTCTGGCCAATGCACTGATCAACGGCACCCCGTTGGCCGACGGCGTCAACTGGCAGAAAGCGATCGACATTGGCGCTTCGCTGGTGTTCTCGCCGCTGGCCGGCTTCATCGTTGCAGGCCTGGTGCTGGTTGCGCTGAAATGGTGGCGCCCGCAGTCGAAGATGCATAAAACCCCGGACCAGCGTCGCAAGCTGGACGACAAAAAGCACCCGCCATTCTGGAACCGCCTGGTGCTGGTCATTTCCGCAATGGCGGTCAGCTTCGTACATGGTTCGAACGACGGCCAGAAAGGCATCGGCCTGATCATGCTGGTGTTGATCGGCATCGTGCCCAGCCAGTTTGTACTGGACCTGACCAGCACGACCTACCAGATCGAACGTACCCGCGATGCGACCCAGCATCTGAGCCAGTTTTATCAACGCAACAGCAGCACGCTGGGCGAATATCTGGCCATGGGCAAAGCTGAAAAAGGCGACTTGCCGTCCAGCTCTGCCTGTAATCCGAAGCAGACCGAACCCACCATCGACGCGTTGCTCGACCGCCTCAAAGGCGTATCCGACTACCACTCGCTGGCCCCTGAAAGCCGTATCGAAGTGCGCCGCTATCTCTTGTGCCTGGACGACACGGCCCGCAAGGTCGGCAAACTTCCAGACCTGTCGGCGCGTGAAAAGTCCGATCTGGAGAAACTTCGCAAAGACCTGACCACCACCACAGAATACGCACCGTTCTGGGTAATTCTGGCGGTCGCACTGGCACTGGGCATCGGTACCATGGTTGGCTGGAAACGTGTGGTACTGACGATCGGCGAGAAGATCGGCAAACAGGGCATGACTTACGCACAGGGCATGTCGGCGCAAATCACCACCGCCTGCGCAATCGGCCTGGCTAACGTGTTCAGTCTGCCGGTTTCCACCACCCACATCCTGTCATCAGGCGTTGCCGGGACCATGGTCGCCAACAAGAGCAGCCTGCAAGGCGGAACGGTTCGCACCATCCTGCTGGCCTGGGTGCTGACCCTGCCTGCAACGGTCGCCTTGTCCGCAGCGCTGTTCTGGCTGGCCTCCAAGGCACTGTCCTGACTCAGAGCCCTTCAGGTGGTGCAGCCTTGCACTGCCTGAAGGGCTTGATTCACCCCTCTCCCTCCACACCTTTCTCGACAAGCCTTTCAGCGGGCATTTCCGATTGCTGCAACTCACGCCATAGCGCTGCTGCACCGTCGAAATCGGCACCGTTTTCCGGAGTCAGGGCGGCGGGGTCATAGCGGCTGAGACAGCCCTCGCCAAGCGTGGCGGGAGCGGTGGATGTGGCTTTTTCGAAAGGATCGGTCATTGGCTGTCACCCTGAGCGTTGCACCATTGCCGACGAGCCAGGTCGGGAGCGCGACAGGCGCACTCCCGAAAAGATAGATCAGTCGAAGACGACTGTCTTGTTGTCGTGTACCAGAACACGGTCTTCCAGATGAGCGCGCAGGCCGCGGGCCAATACCATCTTTTCCACGTCGCGACCGAAGCGCACCATGTTTTCGATGCTGTCGCGATGGCTGACGCGCACCACATCCTGCTCGATGATCGGGCCGGCATCGAGCTCTTCGGTCACATAGTGACAGGTCGCGCCAATCAGCTTGACGCCACGCAACGACGCCTGATGATAAGGCTTGGCGCCGACGAAGGATGGCAGGAAGCTGTGGTGAATGTTGATCACCTGATGGGCATATTCACGGCACAGCTGTGGCGGCAGAATTTGCATGTAACGCGCAAGGACCACAACGTCCGCCTGATGATGCCCGACCAGACGCGAGACTTCGGCAAATGCAGGCTCCTTGTCTTTCGGGTCCACCGGGACATGGTAATAAGGAATGTCATGCCACTCGACCATGCTGCGCAGGTCCTGATGGTTTGAAATCACACAGGCTATGTCACAGTCGAGTTCGTCGCTGTGCCAACGGTGCAGCAGATCGGCCAGACAGTGCGATTCGCGGCTTGCCATGAGCACGACGCGCTTCTTCTGCGCCGAGTCGGTGATGCGCCAGTCCATCGAAAACTCTTCCGCGATCAGCGTGAACGCTTCACGGAACCCGTCCAGGTCAAAAGGCAGGGTGTCGGCACGTATTTCGTGACGCATGAAAAACCAGCCGCTGAGATTGTCCGAATGATGACTCGCTTCGGTGATCCAGCCGTTATGGGACGCCAGAAAGTTACTGACTTTGGCAACGATGCCTACACGGTCCGGGCAAGCAATCACCAGACGAAAAGTGCGCATTGGGGGAAACTCCAGAACTTCGCAAAGCCGCTATTCTAGCGGCTGCGCAGCAAAACTGCAGTATCTTTGCTGCCTGAATGTGCAGGCAGAAAAGGACACCGCCCAGGCAAAAGATTGCACCGTGCCAGTATCGACTTTTACCACCCGCGACGCCTAACAAAACCTATATAAAGAAGGGCTTTATAGCGAGGATCTTTTGAAGGGGGCTCGGCGCTTGCCTAGTTCAGACGTCTGTAGGACGCGTGTATATTGCTAAATAATTCAAATAAAACTTTTATTTAATGTTTACTTGCTCATTTACAGTGACTATTATTGCCCCACTGTATCCCTGCAACCTACACAACATAAGGTCTCCTCATGTCCCTGATCAACGAATACCGCGCCACAGAAGAAGCCATCAAAGAACTGCAAGCCCGTTTGAAGAACCTGTCGCAAGACGACAAACTGCAAACCGAGCTGGAATTCGAAGGTAAACTGCGTACGCTGATGGGCGAATATCAAAAGTCGCTGCGTGACATCATTGCCCTGCTGGATCCGGATGCCAAGGTAAACAAAGCCCCCCGTGGCGGCGCTGTTAAACCTGCCGGTACCAAACGCGCCCGCAAGGTCAAGCAATACAAGAACCCGCACAACGGTGAAGTCATCGAAACCAAAGGTGGCAACCACAAGACATTGAAAGAGTGGAAAGCCAAGTGGGGCAGTGACGACGTCGAAAGCTGGGCCACTCTGCTGGGCTAAGCTTCAAACGGTCGCGCTTCATTGCGATTGCAAAAACGCCAGCCTGCTGGCGTTTTTTATTGTCCGTTATTTATACACCCAGACGTTTACTCAGCGCCTGCGCGTAATCCTGCCATTGGCGCAATACCTCCAACTGCTCTGGCGCGGCACTAAGAGAGCATTCAGCCAGCGCAGTCGCAAGGTCCTTCAGGGTATTGGGCGCCCCCCGTTCCGGGTCGCTCAGCCGCTGCTGACAGAAGTCCTGCCACCGCTGTTGCTCTTCACTGCTCAAGGTGTCAGGAAAGTTACGAGCGCGGTACCTGAATAACAATTCAGGCAAGCGGGCGTCATCAAACGGCCACGCGTCACGTGCCAGTTGTTCGGGCTCGGCTTGCCGAACTTGCTCGCACAGTCGACGATCACGGTCACCGATAAAACCGTCATATAACTGCTGTTCTGGATCCTCACTTGCAGCAAAATCTTCCTTGCCATAAAGGACGCTCAGTTTATCCTGCCAAACTTCCCGGCTTTCACTCAACTGCGTTGCGCGTGCCTGGTAGCCCGCCATGTCCAGTTGCAGCCGCTGCTGATCTTCGCTGCGTAGCACCCCCAGGGGGGCTATCACCGGGCAACGGTTTATATGCAGTAATTTGAGAGGCACCGGCAATTCGCCTTCCCCCAGCGCTTCATGCCGGGTATATAAACGCTGCTTGAGTATTTCAGCGTCGTCTTGCAACAACGGTGAAGGGTCAAGGTGCAGGTCACAGACGATCAGCGCGTTGCGGTTATGCGGGTGCCATGCCAGCGGAAGCACCACGCCAAGGTAATTGCGTGCCGCAGAAAAACGTCCCGATATATGCACCAGTGGCTGCATCAGACGAACCTGCTCCTGGACTTTCTGTTTACTGCGTAATGCGAACAGGTAGTCATAAAGCTTCGGCTGTTTTTCACGAATCAGGCGCGCCAGGGCAATAGTTGCACGCACGTCGGATAACGCATCATGCGCCTGTCCATGATCAATGCCGTTGGCAGCAGTCAGTCGTTCCAGCTTGAGTGTGACGCGACCGTCCTGTTCGGGCCAGACAATGCCGTCGGGGCGTAATGCATAGGCCGCGCGCACGACATCAATCAGATCCCAGCGGCTGTTACCACCCTGCCACTCGCGTGCATAAGGGTCGAAGAAGTTGCGATAAAAACTGTAACGCGTGACTTCATCGTCAAAACGCAAGGTGTTGTAACCCGCACCACATGTCCCTGGCGCAGATAGTTCGGCATGTACGCGGGTCATGAAATCCGCCTCGCACAAGCCTTTTTCCGCCAGCGTGGCCGGCGTTATTCCGGTAATCATACAGGCAACGGGATGGGGCAGAATGTCGTCACTTAGCTGGCAATGAAGATTGACCGGCGGCGCGATTTCATTGAGTTCGGTATCGGTGCGGATGCCGGCCATCTGCAGCGCACGGTCATTGCGCGGGTTGATGCCGGTGGTTTCGTAGTCGTACCAGAAAATGCTGGAAGTCACGGGCTGATCCTGAACAAAAGACCCGCGAAGTGTAGGGCGTGACAGGTGTCATTGCCTAATCGGGTAATATCCGGCGTACCGGGAAATGTTTTCTTACAGCCCGCGTCTTGAATGGTCGGTTGCTTAGCTCCGCTGCGATAGCTAGCATCAGTTTTCGTTTTCAGGCGCGTCCTCCGACAATGTCATCCCTTCCCGCTTCGCCAAGGAATGCAGCGCTGCCCACGCCACTGGACACCCGCATTGAAATCGAGACGCCGGAAGGCATCGATATGGTTCTTCGCCCTGCCGGACTGGTTTCCCGCGCATTGGCGTTCGGAATCGACTTCGCCATTCGCGCAGCCGTTATCGGCGTGTTCTTTTTACTCTTGCAGTGGTTTGACAAGCTCGGCATGGGCCTGGCCGCCATCGTGTTTTTTCTGGTCAACTGGTGGTACATGGTGCTGTTTGAAGTGCTGAGTCAGGGGCGCACTCCCGGAAAGCGGGTCCTCGGCCTGCGGGTGGTGCACGATGACGGCACGCCGATAGACTGGTCCGCGTCGTTGATACGCAACCTACTGCGTTTCGTCGACATGCTCCCGCTGGGCTACGGGCTAGGTGCAATCAGTTGTCTGAGCCATCCATTGTTCAAACGGCTGGGTGATCTCGCAGCCGGGACGCTGGTTATCTATAGCGACCAGCCTGTAACGCGCCCCACCCTGCCAGAGGCAGAACCGGTGATTGTGCCGTTCGCCCTGCATCTGGACGAACAACGGGCAGTGCTCGGTCTGGCGGAACGACAAGGTGAACTGTCCATTGCCCGCACCCGGGAGCTGGCCGCAATTCTTGCTGAACCCTTGCACATCCCCGCTGATCAGGCGGTCGCTCATGTAAACGGCATCGCCCGCAACCTGCTGGGGCCGAAATGAAGCAGAGCCTCTTTGAAACCCGCCATAAAGATGAGTGGCAACGTTTTGGTCAGCGCCTTGATGCGCTGGAAAACGGCAAGGCCGATGTCAATGCTTGCGAAACATTCCCCTGTGATTATCGACGCGTCTGCCACCACCTGGCGCTGGCACAGGAGCGTGGCTACAGCAGCCACCTGGTCGACCCCCTGCATCAACTGGCCATGCGTGGCCATCAACAACTTTACCGCCACCGCAGCGCGATGGGCGCTCGTCTGCTGGGCTTTGTACTCGGAGGTTTTCCGCGACTGGTGCGCGCCGAGTGGCGTTTCGTCCTGGTCGCCAGCCTGTTGTTCTTCGGCAGCCTGATCGGCATGGGGTTGTTGGTCTACGGTTTTCCGCAACTGATCTACAGCATCGTCAGTCCTGAGCAACTGGCCGACATGCAGAGCATGTATGACCCATCGGCCAGCCGGATCGGACAACCCGCCGAAAGAGCTTCCGACGCAGACTGGATGATGTTCGGCTACTACATCATGAACAATATCGGTATTGCCTTTCAAACCTACGCCAGCGGTTTGCTGTTCGGGCTCGGCAGCCTGTTTTTTCTGCTGTTCAATGGGTTGATGACAGGCGCAATTGCCGGTCATCTGACCGACATAGGCTTTGGGCAGACATTCTGGACATTCGTCATCGGTCACAGTGCTTTCGAGCTGACCGCCATCGCCATGGCCGGGGCGGCGGGTCTGAAGCTGGGATGGGCTTTGCTGGCCCCAGGAAGACTGACGCGCAGTACCGCGCTGCGCATTGCGGCCAGGACCAGTGTGCAACTGATCGGCGGGGTCATTCTGTTCCTGCTTATTGCGGCATTCATTGAGGCTTACTGGTCATCGATGACCTGGCCCGGACCGCTGCTCAAGTACCTTGCAGGTGCCGCCCTATGGTTGCTGGTCGCCGCGTATCTGACCCTGGCAGGACGTACCCCTCATGCGCCTGACTGAGTCAAACGTCGCCATACGTCCTCGATCCCCTTGGGAAGCCATAGACCTGGGCGTGCTGTTGGCGGGTCGGCACCGCGGTCTGCTGATGAGCAGTTGGGCAATCGTCACCCTGCCCGTTTTTTGCCTGCTCAGCGCACTGCTATGGGACTATCCCACGGCCGCCATTCTGCTGTTCTGGTGGCTCAAGCCTGCGTTCGAACGCTTGTCGCTGCTCATCCTGTCGCAGTCACTGTTCGGGACAACGCCTACGCTCGGGCAAGCCCTCAAGGCGTGGCCCGCCACTTTGAAAAGCCAGCTGTTGCCAAGCCTGTTGTGGCGAAGACTCAGCCTGAGTCGCAGCTTTCAGTTGCCGGTGCAGCAACTGGAGCATCTGGCAGGTACGGAGCGCGCCCTGCGCATCAGCCTGCTCAGCCAGAAAGACCTGCGCGCCGCACGGCTGCTTACCATCGTCGGCGCACACCTGGAATACTCATTGTGGATAGGCCTGCTGATTATGCTTTACGCGTTTATTCCGCAGCAGATCCAGATCGACTGGCACTGGATGAGTCTGCTCGAAGTTGAAAACCAGTGGCTATGGATCGACCACCTGACCAACCTCTTTTATGCCCTGGCGCTGGTACTCTGGGAACCCATCTATGTTGCGTGCGGCTTCACCCTGTATCTCAATCGCCGTACGGTCCTTGAGGCGTGGGATATAGAGCTGGTTTTCAGACGCCTGCGTCAGCGCCTGATCGGCAGTGCCTATGTGTTGTTGATCGGCGTCGGACTGGCGCTTTCGACAGCACCAGCAACGGTCTGGGCAGAACAACAGAGCTACAGCTGCCCGCTGCCCGATAGCAGCGCGACAGAACCGCCCGCCACCCTCGCAGCACCGGACACGCCGCGCCTGATCCGTCAGACACTGACCAGCGAAGCAGCCCGCAGCGAAATACACGGCATCCTGCAACAGCCGCCCTTCAAGAACCCCAAAACCGAGACAGGCTGGCACTTCCCTGAACAACAGAAAAGCCAGTCTGTGGTTCGGGACACTCACGACCAGGGCTGGCTGATTACCTGGCTCAATCGGCTTCTTCGGGCCGCAAGCGCCCTGGCCAGCCTGATTGAAGTGCTGCTCTGGGGCGTGGTTATCGGCCTGACCGGGCTGGTGCTTTGGTATTACAAAGACTGGTTCAAAACCTTTGCAAGCAGGGCGCCCGGCAGAACAAAAATCGCCCGCCCGGCTCCCCGGCAGCTACTGGGCCTGCAAGTGAATGCCGAAAGCCTCCCTGAAGATGTCGCCGGCCGGGCCGAACAGCTTTGGAGCAGCCAGCCCCGTGAAGCCCTGAGCCTGTTGTACCGCGCACTGCTCAGTCGCTTGCTGAACGACTATCGACTGCCGTTGAAAAGCGCCGATACCGAAGCTCAGGTATTGGCGCACATCGCTGCGCTGAACCAGCCGCTGCTCAGTGAATTCAGTCATGACCTGACCATGCACTGGCAGAACCTTGCCTACGGGCATCGACTGCCACCGGCCCATGCCCGGCAGCAACTCTGCGATGGCTGGCGTCGCCTGTTCAACCCGGCGGTGCAGGCATGAGCCGCCGTAGCGGAATACTGATCGGGCTACTGGCCCTTTTACTGCTGGCAGGCGCAGGGCTTTACCTGAGCCGTCACCTGGAGCGCTACGAGAAAACCGTGGATCAGGGCCCCTCGCCACAGGCAAAGGCCAATCCCTGGCTTGCGGCCGAATACTTCCTGCGTGGCCTCTCTATCCCGGTAAACACCACTGACACGCTGGCCCGACTTCCCGACCCGAGTCAAAGTACCCAGACGCTGCTATTGCTCAATGACCGGGAAGACATGACACCTGCACAAACCGAACGGCTGCTGAACTGGGCCGAAGCGGGCGGGCACCTGCTGGTAGTGGCCGAGCAACTCTGGAATGAGAAAAAAGGTCGCAGCGGCGATCTGTTGCTGGACAGGTTGCAGGTTCATCAATACCTCACTACGGACATCAATGCGCAGGAACAACAGCTGAACGACGCTCAGCCGCCACTGCCCATCCCGTTGATAACGCCCTCCGCCAAACGCAAAAAAGAGCCCTGGCCGGAATTGACCCGCCTGTATCTGGAAAACGAAAGTGCCCCGGCATACATGAGCTTCGATCCGGCGTTCCATCTGGAAGATCCGCAAGACCATGCACAGTCGTGGGCCAACAGCGCCGATGCCACACACCTGCTGCAAATAAACCGTGGTAACGGATTGATCACGATTGTGACTGACGCCAACCTGTGGAAAACCCGCTCGATCGGCAACTATGACAATGCCTGGCTGCTCTGGTATCTGACCCAGGGCAGTGAAGTGACCCTGGTGCTGCAAACCGAACACGACAACCTGCTGACCCTGCTGCTGCGCAACTACCCTCAGGCACTGCTGACGCTGGCGTTGCTGATTGGCCTGGGCCTCTGGCACATCGGCCTGCGCGAAGGCCCGATGCGACGGCCCGCCCCCCTTGCACGTCGCCAACTGACCGAGCACCTGCGTGCCAGCGCCGAGTTCCTGCGCAGACGCAGCGGGCAACAAACGCTGATAAAGAGCCTGCAACAAGACATCCTGCGCCGCGCCCGCCAGCTTCATCCAGGCTTCGAGCGGCTGGCTGTCGCAGAACAATGGCAGGTGCTTTCGCGCCTGACGCGGCAGCCCACCAGCGCCATCAGCGACGCTCTGCGCCCTCGCCCGCCGCAACGCGTCTCACACAGTGAATTCACCCGTCAGGTAGCCCACCTGCAAACGCTCAGGAATGCCCTATGATCCTGCACTGGCGAATCGTTGGATATCTGCGATATTGAAATCAAACCTTTAGAAGCTCACGGGTACGTAGTGTTGGATACCTCATTTGGGCAGGCTTCGGCGCTGCGAATGAATCCCGACTCAACTTACTGTAATAACCGCATTCAAGATCAACACCACAACCAATCCGACCACCGCCACAATGGATTGAACCACCGAGATAGTCTTCGTCGCCTCCCCCATTGTCATGCCAAAGGACTCCTTCACCATCCAGAAGCCTGCATGATTCGCATAGTTGAAAAACAGCGAACCGCAGCCGATTGACAATGCCAGCAAGGGCAAGTTGAGGGTGGGATCAGCACCCGCAAGCGGTGCCAAGAGGCCTGCAGCCCCTACGATACCCACAGTTGCGGAGCCAGTAGAGACCGAGAGTAACATCGCAATCAGCCAACCCAGGATTAACGGAGGGAAGGCAGACTGCTGGGTCAGGTGCACGATAGCATCGCCTACCTTGGCACTGGTTAGCATCTCCTGAAATGCCCCGCCTCCTGCGATGATCATGATGATGGAGGCAATAGGCTTGAGGCTTTTACCCAGTGAATCACGCACCTTTTCGGCGTCGCCACCGCGCGCCAGTACCAGGCTTGCGCCGGCGAAAAGCACGCCTAAGAGCATGGATATCAAAGGGTTGCCCACGAAACTGGCCATTTGCAGGATCGCATTGCCCTTTGGTAGCACCATCTCGGCGACGGCATTGATCAGCATCAGGATCGCCGGTAGCAAGGCTGCCAGTACGCCGAGCAAAACGCCGGGACGGGGTTGATTGTCGGTTTTTTCGGCCAGAGTGAACTGATCGAGTAATGCCTGATCAGGCCTGGTGCTCATGCGCTTCGAAATGAACGCGCCATAAAGTGGACCGCCCAAAATCATTGCTGGAATAGCGGCGAGAAAACCGTAGAGCATTGTGGGCCCCACTGAGGTTTTGAGTGCAGCGATGGCCGTCAACGGGCCAGGGTGCGGCGGTACCATGCCATGCATGGCGGCGAGCGCCGAAATCACTGGAACACCCACATACACATACGCCGAGCCTTTGAAGCGAGCCTGGCTTTCCAGCTTTCGCGCCACACTGAATATCAGCGGCAGCATAATTACCAAACCCACCTCGAAAAACATGGGTATGCCAACTACAAACGCAACCATCATCATTGCCCAAGGTATCAGGCGATCCGGGGTGCGCTTGAGGATGACCTCGGCCAGCTGCTCCGTGACGCCAGCATCAGCCAGGATTTTGCCTAGCATCGCGCCAAGCGCGATCACAATCCCAACTGCCCCTAGTGTCTTTCCGGCACCGGCGATCAAGTGAGCGACGATACTTTCTGGCTGCATTTGGGTAGCAAAGCCCACACCAACAGAAACTACCATCAGGGCCAAAAGCGGGTGCATCTTGAGGCGCGACACGATCAGTGCCACCAATACCACGACGCTGACAAGCGCGGTCATTAGAAGCTGTATATCTAAGGTAGTCATGAAAATATCTCAGTTGGGCTGGCGCTGAGGCTGCACTCAGCATTTGAAAAACCGGTTCGAGACGTAACGCTCGACGGAGCACGCAAAAAACCAGACAGCGTATGGGTGCCTTCACGTGCAACACCCGTTTCAGGAAAGGCAAACACTTCGCAACCTGCTGCCATGTCACTGCTGTCAGGTAGTTCAGTCAGGAGGTCAACATGGAAATGGGCATGAGAGCGACGCCACTCTAGCGGGATGTCGGCGTAGTCACGGGCCAGGGTGCCAGTGATTGGTTGCAATCTGCTGGGCCAACTGGTCATGAAGACGTTGATACAGCGGCAAACGGGCATCGTTGGACAGAGCATTCATTGACCTATTCGCCTTGTTATATAGTCATATATATGAATTGCAGCAAAGTATTTCCCCAATGACAAAAACTTGTCAAGACTGATCTTCTTTCATAAGCAAGATCAGGTCGTAACTGCAGACAGAGGGCAGATGCAAGCTGCGTTCAGGGACGCCAGCTAATCTGCGGAGCAATGCAGTCGATCAGAAGTCCGCCACTTTACTCCAGGCTGATTTCCGGAGTCGGCCCGGGTGAGACGGTCGCGGATCAACGATAGGGGGTGCGCAGCTGACAATATCGGCAATCAAGTGACCCGCGCCGGGGCTTAAAGACCGACCAATCCTGGCAATCCGCCAATGTCCGGGATCTGGTGGTAGCCGAAGGCGACATCCGCCGGCTGCTCATGGCCGCGGGCGACGAAGGCTTTGTGCTTGATTTTCATGTCATGGGCCGACATCAAGTCATAACGGAAGCTTGAAGATACGTGCAGCACATCTTCAGGTGCGCAGCCAAGGCTATCGAGCATGAACTCAGACGCTGCCAGGCGCGGTTTATAGGCTTGAGCCTGTTGAGCGGTGAACACTTTGTGGAACGGCGCTACTCCTGAATAAAGCCGGAGGGGCACTGCCTGTGAGTGCCCGATCCTGGTCGATTGCTGTCTTTACGTAACAGGCACGCAAACGCACCTGCCTTTCAGACAGAAAAGGCATCCTTGCGTAGATATCTATCTTTGGTGCAGACGGCAGCTATGTCAGCGCAATTGAATGGCATGCACCAATACGCCGCATGCCCTGAGCGGTTACCATGGAAATAATGCTCGGCAAGAGAAAAAACATTCAGTCGCTGCGCAAAAAAATTACGAAAAAGCCAAATCAGGTAAGTAATTGATTTATGGACGATAAATCTAATATAAAAGTTAGTGACGCTCCAGAAGTCGCGAGCGATCAAACGCCCGAAACATCAGGCAGCACCGGGCCCTTTATCGAGCCTGCCATCGAACCGGCCAGCCCGACGAGCGCCGCGAGCACTCAGTTGCAGCAGCGGCAACGCGCCAGCCAGCTGGCTCAGGCGTTGCGTAACGAGTTGCAAAAGGCTGTGATTGGCCAAAACGCAGTGATCGAGGACGTGCTGACCGCCCTGATCGGCGGCGGGCATGTGCTGCTGGAAGGCGTACCGGGGCTGGGTAAGACGTTGCTGGTCCGGGCGCTTGCCAGTTGCATAGGCTGTGAGTTCGCGCGCATTCAATTTACGCCGGACCTGATGCCCAGCGATGTCACCGGTCATGCCGTGTACGACATGCAGACCGAGCAGTTCAAGCTGCGCAAGGGGCCGCTGTTCACCAACCTGCTGCTGGCCGACGAAATAAACAGGGCACCGGCCAAGACGCAGGCCGCGCTGCTCGAAGCCATGCAGGAGCGACAAGTAACCCTCGAAGGTCGGGCGCTGCCCATCCCGCAGCCGTTCATGGTGCTGGCAACCCAGAACCCCATCGAACAGGAAGGCACTTACCCACTGCCGGAAGCCGAACTGGATCGTTTCATGCTCAAGCTGCGCATGGACTATCCCGAAGCGCTGGAAGAGCTGAACATGGTGCGCCAGGTCACCCGCTCGACCCGTGCCGACATGCTGGATGTGCGACCGCTGCGGGTCATCATGCAGGCTCGGGAGGTTCAGGCACTGCAACGCATTGCCAGCGAGCTGCCCATTGATGAACAGGTGCTGGACTACGCCGTGCGCGTGGCGCGCAGTACGCGCACCTGGCCAGGTCTTAGCCAGGGCGCAGGGCCGCGCGCTTCAATTGCACTGGTGCGTGGCGGGCGGGCCAGAGCATTGTTGCGCGGCGGTGAGTTCGTTACTCCGGACGACATCAAAGGCTGCGCGCTGGCTGTGTTGCGACACAGGGTCAGGCTGTCACCGGAACTGGACATCGAGGGCCTTTCGGTGGATCAGGTGCTTCGGCAGATCCTTGACCAGGTCTCGGCACCGCGCCTGTGAAACAGGTTCTGAAACCGTCGGTTCTGATGCTGCGCTGGCTCGGTGGGTTCATGTGCGTTGCGTTGCTGACAGGAACGCTCCATGCGCTGGGCATCGAGTATCCGGCAAAAATCGACGAGCTTTATCGGGCAGCGCTGCTGGCTTTCGCGGGTGTCAGCCTGCTCGATGCATTCTGGCTGCTCAGGCGTCCCTCGCCACGCGTGCAGCGTGAGCTTGCGGGCAGCCTGGCGCTGGATCGATGGAACGAGGCGCGGCTCGACCTCCAACACAACGGCACCAAGCCAGTCACCATGCAGGTGTTCGATCATGTGCCGCATGGCCTGGAACATGAAAACCTGCCGCAGTCCATCATCCTGCTGGCACGCGGCCAAGGCAGCATCGGTTACCGTCTGCACCCCTCGAGCCGGGGCCATTTTACCTTTGAGCAGTGCGAAATCAGCCTGCCGGGGCCTTTGGGTTTGTGGACGGCACGCCGCTATCTTCCGGTACACAGCACGACCCGCGTCTACCCGGACTTCGCCCGGCTTTACGGTGGGCAACTGCTGGCGGTGGACAACTGGCTGAGCCAACTGGGGGTGCGCCAGTTGCAACGTCGCGGGGCAGGAATGGAATTCAATCAGTTGCGCGAGTTTCGTGAAGGCGACAGCTTGCGCCAGATAGACTGGAAAGCTACCGCCCGCCAGCGCTCCCCCATTGCTCGCGAGTATCAGGACGAGCGGGATCAACAGATCGTTTTCATGCTCGATTGCGGACGTCGAATGCGCAGCCAGGACGGTGATTTGTCTCACTTCGATCACGCGCTGAATGCCTGCCTGCTATTGAGTTATGTCGCACTGCGTCAGGGTGACTCGGTTGGCCTTGCGACGTTTGCGGGTGAGCAGGACCGCTATCTGGCCCCCGTAAAAGGGCCGGGGCAGCTCAACCTGTTGCTCAACTCGGTCTATGACCTGCAGACCACCCGGCGACCCGCTGACTACAGCGCCGCCGTTCGCCAATTGATGGTGCGCCATAAAAGACGTTCACTGGTGGTACTGATCACCAACCTGCGCGATGAAGACGATGAGGAACTGGTGGCTGCTGCAAGACAGCTTGGCAAGCAGCACCGGGTGCTGATTGCCAGCCTCAGGGAGGAAGTGCTCGATAGTCTGCGTCAGGCCCCCGTACAAACCTATGATCAAGCGCTGGATTATTGCGGAACCCTGAATTTCCTCAACGCTCGCGCTTCGCTACACGACCGCTTGAGTGCTCAAGGCATTGCAATAATGGATGCTCGACCAAGGGAGCTGGGGCCGCAGCTGGTCAGCCGTTATCTGGGCTGGAAAAAGGCAGGTACGCTATAAGCGAAACCTTGCGAGTCAGCCAGCAGCCTCAGGCTGAGGCTTCATAAAAGGGGTAGAAACAGAAATACTCCCGCAAGAGCTGGACGAACGCCAGGTATTCTGTCGAGACCTGAGACAACTCGAAACCGGAGTCGTAGCTCCCTGGCGTCTCGTCTTCGTGGCTCCAGAGGCACTTGGCGCTAAGATCTATTGATTGCCCGATATTGCCATTCGGCATTTTCAGACACAGATCGAACCTGGCCCCTACCAGAACGGGCAGTTCGCTGATCAGCATCAGCCCTTCCCCGGACACATTCCCCAGACACCCCATCAGCCTGCCAGTATGACGATTGAAGACCTGCAGGTAATCCTGCAATTGGTGCCGTTCTATTTTCCGCTCTTTATACATGGCAGGCTGCCTTCCAAGACCACTGTTGCGATCACGTAACACCGTTCGCTGGCTGCGGACTTCAAAAACGAGGCACTGCGCGATAACCGCCTCGGTCTAGAGCTCTGCAGCTCATCCACTATGTGATCACAGCCTAGCTCAGAATTTTTCAAAATCCACCCGAACACGGCGCCTGCCATTCAAATGAGGGTAACTATTTTGATACGGGAGCGTTTCGAACAGGTGCAGGGATCGGTCTGGCAGGCTGAGCCTTGGGGTAGAGACCCGTTTGTGCGAGCGTATCGAGCCTGGCCCGTGCACGGAACGCGTATTCGCTCTCTGGATACTGAGTCATCAGGAATTGATAGGTCTGCGCAGCGTCGACATACAGTTTCTGCCGCTCCAGGCACTGGCCACGCAGCATCGACACTTCCGGCTGAACATAACGGCGCGAACGGCTTTGACGCTCGACCTTGGAAAGATCCAGCATGACCCGGTCACAATCACCTTCCTGATAGGCACGGTAAGCGTGATCGAGGTTGGAATTCATCGCCCAGCGGGTGCAACCGCTGAGCGCAGTCAGTAATACAACAATCGTTACAATACGCATGGGACTCTCCTGTTCTCTGCCCTGTATCGGCGTCACAGCCTGTTTCTTCAAGTAAATCGCACACCGACCGTCAGCCGATTGCCCTCCCTGACAGCAACACGGTAGTGCAAAGGAACAATGACTAAAGACCCAGACAGGAGTAGCCTCTCGCTGCGCTTCAATTAAGGAGTTTGTGCATGACCGTTCGCCGCACCAAAATCGTCGCCACACTTGGCCCTGCCAGCAACTCGCCGGAAGTCATCGAACAACTGATCCTTTCGGGTCTGGACGTTGCTCGTCTGAACTTCTCTCACGGTACTCCGGATGAGCACAAGGCACGCGCCAAACTGATCCGCGAAATCGCCGCCAGACACGGGCGCTTCGTCGCTCTGCTGGGCGACCTGCAGGGTCCTAAAATTCGTATCGCAAAGTTCACCGACAAGCGAATCGAGCTGAAGGTCGGTGACAAGTTCACCTTCTCCACCGCTCATCCGCTGACCAGTGGCAACCAGCAAATCGTGGGTATCGACTACCCGGATCTGGTCAAGGATTGCGGCGTAGGCGACGAGCTGCTGCTCGACGACGGTCGCGTAGTCATGCGCGTCGACACCCAGACGGCTGACGAACTGCATTGCACCGTGCTGATCGGCGGTCCGCTGTCCGATCACAAGGGCATCAACCGTCGCGGCGGTGGCCTGACGGCTCCGGCACTGACCGAGAAAGACAAGCAGGACATCAAGCTCGCTGCCGAAATGGACCTGGATTACCTGGCCGTTTCCTTCCCGCGCGATGCCGCCGACATGGAATACGCTCGCCAGTTGCGCGACGAATCCGGCGGTACAGCCTGGCTGGTGGCCAAGATCGAACGCGCCGAAGCCGTTGCCAACGACGAAGTGCTCGATGAGCTGATTCGCGCCAGTGACGCTGTCATGGTTGCGCGTGGCGACCTGGGCGTTGAAATCGGTGATGCCGAGCTGGTTGGCGTACAGAAACGCATCATTCTGCACGCACGTCGCCACAACAAGGCGGTGATCGTTGCCACGCAAATGATGGAGTCGATGATCTCAAGCCCCATGCCGACGCGTGCCGAAGTGTCCGACGTGGCCAACGCCGTGCTCGACTACACCGACGCCGTCATGCTGTCGGCGGAAAGTGCTGCAGGCTCCTACCCGATCGAAGCGGTTCAGGCGATGGCGCGTATCTGCATCGGCGCTGAAAAGCACCCGACCGGCAAGACTTCCAGCCACCGTATCGGCCACTCGTTCACCCGTTGTGACGAAAGCATCGCGCTGGCGGCCATGTACACCGCCAACCACTTCCCGGGTGTGAAGGCGATCATCGCACTGACCGAAAGCGGCTATACCCCGCTGATCATGTCGCGCATCCGCTCCTCGGTGCCGATCTACGCGTTCTCTCCGCACCGTGGTACTCAAGCGCGTGCAGCGATGTTCCGTGGCGTCTACACCGTGCCGTTCGACCCGGCAGCCCTGCCACCGGGTCAGGTCAGCCAGGCCGCAGTCGACGAACTGCTCAAGCGTGGTCTGGTCGAGCAAGGTGACTGGGTCATCCTCACCAAGGGCGACAGCTACCACACCATCGGTGGCACCAACGGCATGAAGATTCTGCACGTCGGCGACCCATTGGTCTGATAGCAGAACGCTGCAAGCCAAGGCCCCGTCTCGCAAGAGTCGGGGCCTTTTTGCATTGTGTATGCCTGACGAATCTTTGTGATTAATCGTGCCGAACGAGAGCTGTGACTAACATGCACCTTATTCCCGCGCCACAAACACATCCGCCAGCAATTGATTACGCGGCAGACCTGCCAGATACAGCCGCTTGGCAAATATCTCCACGCTCTCGGCACTGCCACACAACAACGCCATCGCATGCCGCGACAACAGGCGCAGCTCGGCCAGGGTCGTCTCCAGCGCCTGCACGGTAATCAGTTGAACAAGCAACTGTGGATAACGCTCAGCCAGGGCTTGCAGCTCATTGGCCAGATAGTGCTGCTGGCTGTCATGGGCCAGATGAATCAAGCGGATGGTGCCCTGATGCTCCTGACGCAACGCCTCACGCAATACGCCCCACAACGGGCCCAGCCCGGTACCGGCAGCCAGCAAGAGCAGAGGTTTTTCCTGCCAGTCAGGGTCATAGCGCAGTGCCCCTCCGCGCAGTTCGCCGAGCCTCAACGTGTCACCGACCCGCAGCTGTCGGGCGACATCGCGGAAGGCCCCGGGCTGGTGGCAGTCGATATGAAATTCCAGAAACGGGTCCTCGCCCGGAAGGCTCGCCAGCGAATAAGGCCGGGCGACACCGCTGTCAGTCCACAACACCTGGTGTTGCCCGGCGCTATAGCGCAGAGGTCGCGCAGGCTCCAGACGCAAACGCAGCACGGTCGGGCAGAGCCAGTCGCAGCCCACTACTGTCGCAGGCAGGCCGTCACGCTGCGGGTCAAACACCTCGACAGCCAGGTCACCGACCAGTCGGCACTGGCAGGCGAGCCGCCAACCCTGCTGGCGCTTTTCAGCGGGCAAGGCGTCGGGCAACGCGTCCTCAGGCTCACCTTTGACACAGCGCACCAGGCACGCATGGCAACTGCCGGCACGGCAGCTATAGGGAACCGGCACACCGGCATGGTTCAGGGCGTCGAGCAGATTGCTGGCCGATGCCACCGACCAGCTACGCTCACCAACATGCAATTGAGGCATTCAGGCGGCCTGTGCAGAAAATAACGGCGATTGTACAGACTGGCCTGTCGGGCGGGTTATACTGCCGCGCCTTTTTGCGCCCGCTACGGCTAACCTGACAGCTCTGGTTCAAGCCGCAGTTCCAGACTGCCGCCGATAGCGTAATTGAATGTTCCCGTCCTTACAGAGGAGCGCGCCGCATGACCGTGATCAAGCAAGACGACCTGATTCAGAGCGTTGCAGACGCACTGCAGTTCATTTCCTACTACCACCCCGTGGATTTCATCCAGGCCATGCACGAGGCGTATCTGCGTGAAGAGTCGCCTGCCGCTCGCGACTCCATCGCCCAGATCCTGATCAACTCGCGTATGTGCGCGACCGGTCATCGCCCGATCTGCCAGGACACCGGCATCGTCACCGTTTTCGTACGCGTGGGTATGGATGTTCGCTGGGATGGCGCCACCATGGGCCTGGACGACATGATCAACGAAGGCGTGCGTCGCGCTTACAACCTGCCTGAAAACGTGCTGCGTGCCTCGATCCTCGCCGACCCGGCAGGCGCTCGCAAAAACACCAAGGACAACACCCCGGCTGTTATCCACTACTCCATCGTCCCAGGTAATACCGTGGAAGTGGACGTCGCGGCGAAAGGCGGCGGTTCGGAAAACAAATCGAAGATGGCGATGCTCAACCCGTCCGATTCGATCGTCGACTGGGTCCTGAAAACCGTGCCGACCATGGGCGCAGGCTGGTGCCCACCGGGCATGCTCGGCATCGGCATCGGCGGCACCGCGGAAAAGGCAGCGGTCATGGCCAAGGAAGTGTTGATGGAGTCCATCGACATTCATGAGCTGAAGGCCCGTGGCCCGCAGAACCGCATCGAAGAGATGCGTCTGGAACTGTTCGAAAAGGTCAACCAGCTGGGCATAGGTGCTCAGGGCCTGGGTGGTCTGACCACCGTGCTCGACGTCAAGATCATGGATTACCCGACCCATGCTGCGTCGCTGCCGGTGTGCATGATCCCTAACTGCGCGGCCACCCGCCACGCGCACTTCGTACTCGACGGCAGCGGCCCTGCCTCGCTGGAAGCGCCGTCGCTGGACGCCTACCCGGAAATCGTCTGGGAAGCCGGCCCATCGGCCCGCCGCGTCAACCTCGACACCCTGACCCCGGAAGAAGTGCAAAGCTGGAAGCCGGGCGAAACCGTGCTGCTCAATGGCAAGATGCTTACCGGACGCGACGCCGCGCACAAGCGCATGGTCGAAATGCTCAACAAGGGCGAAAGCCTGCCGGTCGACCTCAAGGGTCGTTTCATCTACTACGTCGGCCCGGTTGATCCGGTACGCGAAGAAGTCGTTGGCCCGGCAGGCCCGACCACGGCCACGCGGATGGACAAGTTCACCCGTCAGATCCTCGACCAGACCGGCCTGCTGGGCATGATCGGCAAATCCGAACGCGGCCCGACCGCCATCGAAGCGATCCGTGACCACAAAGCCGTGTATCTGATGGCCGTCGGCGGCGCTGCATACCTCGTGGCTCAGGCGATCAAGAAATCCCGAGTCGTGGCTTTTGCCGAGCTGGGTATGGAAGCGATCTACGAGTTCGAGGTCAAGGACATGCCGGTTACCGTTGCCGTAGACAGCACCGGCGAATCCGTGCACATCACAGGCCCGCAGATCTGGCAGAAGAAGATCAGCGACAGTCTGGCGGTGGAAGTGCAGTAAATTCTGATCTGCAAGACAATAAAAACCCGGCGCAAGCCGGGTTTTTATGCGGATTAACTTACTGTCCCTGCGATCTTCCAGTGCGATCCGGAATAGACCGTTCAGCCTGTGGCCAATATAACAAGGCAACTTATCCCCGATAAACAATACGACTCACTGGTAATATACATCGCACCCTGCGATCAGTCCGTAATACATTTCAGACAATAAACCGAGACAGTTCGCTACTCCCCAGAGGTTCAATACCCCTTCCCCTCCCTGAAAGACAGATTATTCTTCTGCTGGCTGTAAACCATTGAGCGCATGAAAAATAAATGTACTTCTCAGGCATACCGCCTGATAAACAGGGAGATTTCAAAATGGCTTTTGACGCCTATATCAAGATAGAAGGCATTCCAGGCGAAGCGCTGGATGACCGCTACAAGGACTGTATCGAGATCACCGGGTATGGCTTCGGCATGCATCAAAGTACTTCCGCCACGGCGAGTTCTTCCGGTGGAGCATCGTCCGGAAGGACTTCCTTGAGTGATTTCTCGTTCACCAAATCACTGGACAAATCGAGCTGCAAGCTCATGGAAACCTTGTGCGCGGGCAGACACCTGAAAGAAGTTGTTTTGTCACTGCATCGTGCAGGCGGAGAAAAGGTCAAATACTTTGAAGTGCTGCTGGAAGAAGTCATCATTTCCAACTACACCCAGCATGCCAATGATGGCATACCCAGTGAAACGATCAGCTTGAATTACGGGAAAATAAAAACCACCTACACACAGCAAAAAAGATCGGATGGTGCGGGTGGAGGAAATGTCTCGGGTGGCTGGAACCGTATCAACAACAAGGTCTATTCCTGATTTTTTTGAACGCTCATGCATTGAACCTTACAGAACGATCAGGGAAAGACTATGGCACGGCCATTTTTTACTGCCGCGTGGGCGGCTTCGCAACATATTTATGATCCGGTGGCACCGAAAAAAAGAGTGGCGGAGGTGATTGGAGGGTTTGTGGCGCAGAATATAAATAATCCTGATGCGTTGGCAAGATGGAAAAATACCTGCGCCGTAAGAATGAGCTACATTCTAAATTACACAGGAGCAAAAATCCCAAAAACACCAGACCAGACAGTATCCGGAGAAGATCAAAATCAATATTTTTTCCGCATTAATGATCTTAAAAACTTCCTGATGAGAAACTGGGGAAAACCAGAAATCGTCAAATACCCGCCTTCTGATAGCGGACCATTGGCCAGCAAAAAAGGCATCATAGTATTTGAAATATCAGGCTGGTCGGACGCTCGAGGACATGCGACTTTGTTTGACGGCAGTATCTGCTACGACCATTGCTATTTCAACGAACCTGGCGTCAACTATCGGACAGACCAAGCAAATTTCTGGAGCCTCACGTAATGCAGTCGTTTCGTGCAGCCATCCTAATTTCTTTTACCCTCGCCACACCTAATATCTTTGCATCTGCCATGTCACCGTCACTGTCACCAGAGGGAATGTATCGAACCCATGCACAAAACTACAAAGACCTTGTTCTTGCAACCTGCATTGCAAGCGCTTATAGATATAATGAAAACGTCGGAATAGATGCTGGCAGCAGTATAACCGCGCTACGCGACTGGGCCCATTATGACTGGGAAAAAAGCCCCGAAAAGCTTGGAGAACTCGTGGGCAAATATCTCGCCAGAGACTATACAAACCCGCTGGTCGAGTCCGAGGTAAGAGGCGTGAGATTCGACTTCCTTAAGTGCCTTGACCTTTACCATAGCAAAAAGCTGGATGTACTGACAAAAAACGTGGTAATCGATCCTACGCACACCGACATACAAGACTATAAATAATACCAAGCAACACAAGGAGCAAAGTGCCATGAGGCTATTTCTTGCAGCCACGAAAATATTCGTCGTGCTAGCAACATCCAATTGTTTTGCCTATACACCAACATCATCGCCTGAAGGAATGTACAGAACCTTTGAAAAAAACTACAAGGACATGGCCCTCGCCACCTGCATAACCACCGCTTATAAATATGATGTGAACGTCGGCATTGACGCGGGCAGTAGTGTCAGCGCGATGCGTGACTGGACCTACTATAACATGGAAAAAAGCCCCCTTGCGGTCAAGGCATTGGTTGAAAAATACCTCGCCAGAGACTACACAAACCCTTTGGCCGAATCCCAGATAAAGGGAATAAAATTCGACCTGCTGAAATGCCTGGACATGTATCACAGCAAGGAACTGGACGCGTTGACGAAAAAGGTCGTGACTCACCCGAATCAGACCTACATGCAGAATATCAAAAAGCCTTAACTACTCCCTCCGCGCTTCAAGCCTGTCCAGCAAACGCTGCACAGGCTATTTTCATTGCAAGTACTCTACTCCGCACATTATCTGTAGGGCGGAGACACACCATGCTGACTCAATGTAATCCGATAGCTTTTTAACGTCTCCCCCTCGGTGATGTACTGCTTGCTGAGATACTGATAAACAGCGCCAGTCACTTCCCCGCCTATACGGCGAACATCCTCAGAAAACCTTTTTCGATAACTCTTGTAAGAATTAGCCGCAGGACACCTCCCTTCCATTTGAAGGAAATTTCCGAGAAAATCCCGGCCTCTTGCGCTTGGCTATTCAGGTCTCTAGCCTTCAACGGTCGCTGTCCAATCAGCGATCAGGTTTGGTAGACCTGAGTGACCTGTGCGCAATGCGCCACCTTCTACAGGGCGCATTCTTACGGCCTGCGTTTATGGTGGCCGTGCGCTTGGCGTTTTCGGACGCACCGGCTTGCCTGGTCACCGGTCTACCAACCTGCGTACGGCCGCCACCCTGATCGTTTGGTAGCGAACAGGGCGGCTCCTTCAATGATCAGGAGTTGCAAACATGCCCCATAAAATCGTCCCCGACCCGCCCACCGCCCTGTTCACCGTCAACGCATCCGTCAGCCAGGAAGAGGCGCTCAACTACGCTTCGGACTTGCTGCGCTGCATCATTACGACAGCGTATGAATCCGGCGACAGCACCCAAGGCACCAGCCGCGATCTGGCGTTTTCGGTATTGCACATGGCCGAGATGGCCAAAGCCATGGTTGACCGCTCACTGGAATGCATCGTTTGACCAGATGACAACCCGGGGCCACGCTCGGCCCCGCGTACACCTCAATTACGCTGATCCAGCAGGTTCACCACCAGCCGGTCGATCCAGCCCCACAAGCGCTGTTTGACGCGTCGCCACAGCGGTCTGGCCTTCCAGTCTGCCAGTGTGGTTTCGGCGCTCAGGGCGAAGTCTTTTTCGAAACTGGCGACCACATCGCGGGTCAGCCCTGGGTCCAGGGCTTCGAGGTTGGCTTCAAGGTTGAAGCGCAGGTTCCAGTGGTCGAAGTTACACGAACCGATGCTCACCCAGTCGTCGATCAGGACCATTTTCAAGTGCAGAAAACACGGCTGGTATTCGAAGACCTTGACCCCGGCCCGCAGCAAGCGCGGGTAGTAACGGTGACCGGCGTAGCGTACCGACGGGTGATCGGTGCGTGGCCCGGTCAGCAGCAAACGTACATCGACGCCGCGCGAGGCTGCCCTGCGCAAGGCGCGGCGAACTTTCCAGGTGGGCAGAAAGTAAGGGGTTGCCAGCCAGATGCGCTTTTGCCCGGTGTTCAGCGTGCGCACCAGCGATTGCAGAATGTCGCGGTGCTGGCGAGAGTCGGCGTACGCCACACGGCCAAGGCCTTCACCGGCTACCGGGGCGGTGGGCAGATGATCCAGACCGAAGTTTTCTTTCGGACGCCAGGCGAAACGTCGGGCATTGGCGTGAAACTGCCGGTTGAACAACGCTTGCCAGTCAAGAACCAGCGGCCCGGTGATTTCCACCATCACTTCGTGCCATTGGCTGACATCCTTGTCTGGCTCCCAGAATTCATCGGTTACACCCGTACCGCCGACCACCGCCAGCGTCTTGTCGACCACCAGTAATTTGCGATGGTCGCGGTAGAAGTTGCGCACGCCGCGTCGCCAGTGAATAGGGTTGTAGAAACGCAGAATCACACCGGCATCGGTCAGTTGCTTGCGCAGGCCGGCGTCGAAGGCTTTTGAACCGAAGTCGTCGAACAGGCAGCGCACGATCACACCACGCCTGCCAGCCTCGACCAGCGCCCGCACGATGGCATCGGCGCAGCCCCCGGCTTCGACCAGGTACAGCTCCAGGTCAACCTGCTGCTCGGCCCGGTCAATGGCTGCAATCATGCGTGGGAAGAACGCAGGACCGTCGATCAGCAATTGAAAGCGGTTGTTTTCACGCCACGGAAAAATCGCACCGTTCATATCAGCGCGCCGTGAAGATCAGGACAGCCCCGACCGGGACTGACAGACTGACCGCCGACAAGCCTGCCGCGCTGCGCAGGGCATTGAAGTCCGAAACCATATCGAAGTCCTGAGCATGAATCACCAGCGGTTCGAGCGTCACAACCTGAAAGCGGCGCTCGTCTAGGCGCGTCGCCAGCAGTTCGGCGTTATAGCTGTGACTCTTGCCGCGCAGGCTGACGGTCAGTGGTAAACGCAATTCCAGTTGCGCGCCGGGGGCAAGGTTATTGATCGGGCGCATGTCGAGCTGGGCATTGATCTGCGCAGCGGGAAACTTGCGTACCTGAAACACCTGCTCCCGCAGGCGCTCGTCACGCAGGGGAATACCGGTGCTAATGGACTCCGTTTCGACTTCCACCTCAGCCAGCCCTTTGGGGTCGACCTTGCCATGCAGCACAAGGAAGCGATGCACCTCGGCAATATCGGCATTTTTGGTTGACGTGAACGAGAGCCGCGACGACTCATTATCCAGATACCAGTTCGCATGGGCAGGTAACGCCACTGCGGCCAGCATGACCAGCAGCAGGCGATTCATAGTGAGCATGCAGACTCCAGACGTGCAATTGAGGGCTACCTTATCCGCCTGTCTGACCTCTGGCAAACCACGACGTTCGGCAGCAATCCATCAAGGCTCGGACGGCAACAGTCGGCAGCCTTGCCGCTCACCCTGCCACGACGCACTGCTGGTTCGCCCAAGGCCGTTGGCAATGACCTTTTTCTGGCTGCTGTCGTCGATCAGCGTGCCAGGCACGTACTGTTTGACGTAGCCCAGGCAATACGCCTCGGGGTTGTTCATGACGTACCTGCACGAGCAGTATTCCTTGGCGGTGTAGGCACTGATGATGGTGGGGAATGCCTGCAGGTTAACGCGGTACTGCCAGGCAAGTACCGCGAGCGCAGCAAGGATCAGCAACAGCAGGCTGCTGAAGGGTCGACGCAGGATGAACATTCGACGACTGCTCATTGCCCGCCCTCCTTGCCAAAGGCTGCCTGTATGCGCTTGAGCATCTGATTGTGGTCGTAACTACCGTCGCGGTCATCGGCATAGCGCACGATCACCAGCTTCCGGTCAGGGATCACGTACAGCGCCTGCCCCCAATGGCCCAGTGCGGCAAAGGTATCAGGGGGCGCATCCGGCCACGGCCCCCTGCCGCCATCGGCAGTTCGATTGAGCCACCATTGGCCGCCAGGGACTTCGACATTGGCATCTATCTGCTCGCCTGCAAACGGCGTCAGCACGCAGTTCATCCATTCCTTGTTGAGCAACTGCCGAGCCTGCCATTGCCCGCCGCGCTGCATCAGCAAGCCGATGCGTGCCAGGTCGCGGGCGGTCATGTAGGCATAGGACGACCCTACAAATGTACCCACGCCATCGGTTTCCCAGACGGCACTGCGGATGCCAAGCGGGTCAAACAGTGCGGTCCACGGATAATCCGCATACGCCTGTGGCCCGACGATATTTTTCAACGCAGCAGCCAGAACCGTGCTGTCGCCGCTGGAATACAGGTACGCCTTGCCGGGGGATCTGGCTGCGTGGTGCTCGGCGGTGAAGCGCGCCATGTCGTCACGCCCACGGGTGTAGAGCATGGCGACTACGGAAGAGTTAAGCGGTGCATATTCGTAATCTTCCTGCCAATTCAGCCCCGAAGCCCAGTGCATCAGGTCTTTGATGGCGATATCGGGGTGCGCCTTGAACGGCGGGTAGAACTTCGCCACTGGATCATTGAGTTGAAAGCGCCCGTCGGTAAACGCCACGCCCAACACTGTCGCCATCACGCTCTTGCTGATCGACCAGGTCAGGTGCGGGGTTTGCGCTGTGGTCACACCGCCGTAGCGCTCATACACAACTTCGCCATCACGAATCACCAGCAGCGCATCGGTGCGAATGCCCTTGCGTGTGGCGTCGTCACCGGGGCGGGAAGGCGTAGGCCTCGAGTTCTTCGATTGCCGCAGATCGCGGCGCAGGCTGAGATGACCATTGCTCTGTCGGCCATGTTTGAGCAACGACGCCCTGGGCACTGAAGCCCAGGATCAAAACCAGACACAGGCGGAAAAATCTACGCGGCATGACAGAGCCTCTACAGAGTAATCCGCATACCGTATCAGGGCTTCGTGACAGTCAGCCATCACCCCGGGACAGGACGCAGAGCGTCCAGAACGGCATACCCACGCGGAGCATGGGCACGATAGTGGTCCTTCGTACGCCGCTCGCTCCTCCCGCTCCACCAGCGTGGAAATGCCCACAGCGTTGCCCGTCACACAACCATCACCAAAGCTTCACAGGCATGACACGCCATCTCCCTAGCCTGCAAGTACGGCAAAGCGCCTGGACAAATCAGTCAACCAGCCAAACTCTGCATGGCTGGCTCATGGAGATTCGTATGACCCAGATCGCCCGCATTCGTGACAACACTTCTGAACGTCGTCTTCAGGCCGAGCGCCTGATTGGAGCGAGCGCCTTGCAGGAAGCACAGGCGTTGCGTTTCAGTGTGTTCAGCGAAGAATTCAACGCCCGTCTCAACGGTGCTGAACAAGGCCTGGATATCGACGATTACGATGTTCACTGCTCGCACATTGGTGTGCGTGACCTGAACACCGGGCGTCTGGTTGCCACTACCCGGCTGCTCGACCACAATGCCGCCAGCACGCTGGGGCGTTTCTACAGTGAAGAAGAATTCAGCCTGCACGGTCTGGTTCATCTGCAGGGTCCGATTCTTGAGCTGGGCCGTACCTGCGTAGACCCGGCCTACCGCAACGGTGGCACCATCGCGGTGTTGTGGAGCGAGCTGGCCGAGGTGCTGAACGAAGGCGGCTACAGCTACCTGATGGGCTGCGCGAGCATCCCGATGCACGACGGCGGCATTCAGGCGCACGCGATCATGCAACGCCTGCGCGAGCGCTACCTGTGCAACGAACACTTGCGCGCCGAGCCGAAAAACCCGCTGCCGACGCTCGATATCCCGAGCAATGTGATCTGCGAGATGCCGCCACTGCTCAAGGCTTACATGCGCCTGGGTGCCAAGATCTGTGGCGAACCTTGCTGGGACGAAGATTTCCAGGTCGCCGACGTCTTCATCCTGCTCAAGCGCGACGATCTGTGCCCGCGTTACGCCCGCCACTTCAAGGCGGCCGTGTGATGAGCCGGGCACGCGGCTATGCCCGCGTAGTCCGGGTGCTGCTGGTCGTGGCGCTCGGCTTGACGATTGCCGGAGCGTTCGCGGTTCTGGAACGCACCAGAATCGGTGGGTCGATGGAGCGCAGGCAGCGCTGGAGCCGTTGGTTCATGGCGCGCCTGACCAATGCCCTGCCGTTTCGCGTCACCGTGACAGGTCAGTTGCCAACCCAGCCCATGCTGTGGGTCAGTAACCATGTGTCGTGGACCGACATCGCCCTGCTGGGCATGCTGGCACCGCTGTCGTTTCTGTCGAAGGCCGAAGTCCGGACCTGGCCGGTAGCGGGCTGGCTGGCACTGAAGGCAGGTACGCTGTTCATTCGTCGCGGGTCGGGCGACAGCCGTCTGATTCAAAAGCAGATGTGCAATCACCTGCAACAAGGCAATGCACTGCTGATCTTCCCGGAAGGCACCACCGCCGATGGCAGAAGCCTGCGCACCTTCCACGGCCGTCTGCTGTCCAGTGCCATTGAAGCCGGCGTGCCGATCCAGCCAGTGGCCATCGGTTACTCGCGTGACGGTAAACCGGACCCGATTGCCCCGTTCATTGGCGACGACGATTTGCTGTCCCATTTGCGCCGGTTGTTCGCCAATGAGCAGAGCGATGTGCACATCCACCTGCTGACCCCGATTCCGACGGCGGATCAGGAGCGCGCTGCACTGGCGTTCAAGGCCCAGCAAGCCGTTCAGGTGGCGCTGTTCGGTGAACCTGTCACGGGGGAGTCAGTGATCGGTAAACAAGTATCCGGCGAGCCTGCTCAGCCGAGCGAAGTGGCTTCGCGCTCGGCCAGGGCAGCCTGAGCAAAATCCTCCAATAGCGGATAGAACTCGGCGAAATCCGCACTCAAGGGCTGGTAAAGCGCCTGCAGTTCCTGCATGCCGCCTGCCAGCCCTTCGGGCCGTGACAAGCGTCGCGATATCCCGCTCAGCACTTGCCCCAGCACGTCGAAATTCCGATACGAACCCAGCCAGTCCTGCGCGGCCATGCGCGGCGCGATCAATGCGAGCCGCTCGGGCAATTGCGGCTCGGCGGCCAGCGTGCCATAGACTTTGCCAGTGAATACGTCCAGCGGCAGATCGGCATAGCAATGCCAGTCGCGAGCCAGACAATGATCGAAAAAGACGTCGAGCATAATGCCTGCATAGCGTCGCCGCTGGGATGGAAAGCGGGCAATGGAAGCCTTGATCAGCGGGTGGCTGTCAGTGAAAGCGTCAATGCTGCGATGCAGCCGAATGGCCGCTTCAAGCTCTGCAGGAAAACGTCCCGACAGCGGACCTTTGACGAAGTCGCCATACAGGCTGCCAAGCAATTGAGCAGGCCGATGCCCGCCGAGATGAAGATGTGCCAGATAGTTCATGCCTGCAAGCCTACGCCGCTTTCAAGGCCGAGGTCTATATATCGATATAACCCGATATAGCGATTTTGCCAGTCCTAAGCACAAAATCATATTTGTATATCGCGAAATACAGATATAAGGTTCGCCCTATCGCGATATATCACTACACCGCCTGTGAGAACGACATGCCTATCGACCTCGACGACATAATAAAAGCCCTGGCCCATCCGGTCCGCCGAGAAATCCTGACCTGGTTGAAGGACCCCCGCGCGAGCTTTCCTGCTCAGCAATACTCGATTGAACACGGCGTGTGCGCCGGACAGATCGATCAGCGTGCAGGATTGTCCCAATCCACTGTCTCGGCCCATCTGGCGACCTTGCAACGCGCTGGCCTGATCAGCAGCAAGAAGGTTGGCCAATGGCATTTCTTCAGACGCAACGAAGAAGTCATACAGGCATTCGTTCAGGCGCTGGTTGAAGAGCTGAACAACCCGACCTGATTTTCCAACGTTTACCAGGAACTGCCCCGTGCCTCTTTCGCTACTTATTCTGGCCCTGAGCGCCTTTGCCATCGGCACCACCGAATTCGTCATCATGGGCCTGCTGCCCGATGTGGCGGCTGACCTTGGTGTATCCATCCCCGGCGCAGGCTGGCTGGTCACCGGCTATGCGCTGGGCGTGGCCGTCGGCGCTCCGTTCATGGCCATGGCCACGGCAAAACTGCCACGCAAGGCTGCGCTGGTCACGCTGATGGGCATTTTCATCATCGGCAACCTGCTCTGCGCACTGGCCAGTGACTACAACGTATTGATGTTCGCCCGCGTGGTTACAGCGCTGTGTCATGGTGCGTTCTTCGGCATCGGTTCAGTAGTTGCTGCTGGGCTGGTGCCTGCCAATCGCCGCGCTTCGGCAGTAGCGTTGATGTTCACCGGTCTGACCCTAGCCAACGTGCTGGGCGTGCCTTTGGGTACTGCATTGGGTCAATACGCAGGCTGGCGCTCGACCTTCTGGGCGGTAACAGTCATCGGCGTGATTGCGCTGATCGGCCTGATCCGCTTTCTGCCGACCAATCGCAATGAAGAAAAGCTCGACATGCGCGCCGAACTGGCCGCACCGAAAGGTGCCGGTATCTGGCTGTCGCTGACCATGACCGCGCTGTTTTCAGCGTCCATGTTCACCCTGTTCACCTACATTGCCCCGCTGCTCGGCGAAGTCACCGGCGTATCGCCCAAGGGCGTGACCTGGACCCTGCTGTTGATAGGCCTGGGCCTGACCGCAGGTAACGTGATTGGCGGCAAGATGGCCGACCGCCGTGTGTCATCCACGCTGATTGCCGTGTTCGTCTCGATGGCGGTGATCTCAACCGCTCTCAGCTGGACCAGCGCCGCGCTGATCCCGACTGAAATCACCCTGTTCCTCTGGGCGGTCGCTGCCTTTGCCGCCGTCCCGGCTCTGCAGATCAACGTGGTGACCTTCGGCAAAGCCGCGCCCAACCTGGTTTCAACCCTGAACATCGGCGCTTTCAACGTGGGCAACGCGCTTGGTGCCTGGGTCGGTGGCAGCGTCATCGCCCACGGCCTGGGCCTGACCAGCGTACCGCTGGCCGCTGCCATGCTGGCAGTGCTCGCGCTGCTGATCACACTGATTACTTTTCGTCAGACCGGCAACCCCGATCTGGCACCTGCTACACATTGATCAATCACGAGGATTCGACACATGACGACTATCTTTGACCCGATCACCATTGGCGATCTGCAACTGCCAAACCGCATCATCATGGCGCCACTGACGCGCTGCCGCGCCGACGAAGGTCGCGTGCCCAATGCATTGATGTCCGAGTATTACGTGCAGCGTGCTTCTGCAGGCCTGATCCTGACTGAAGCCACATCGGTCACGCCGATGGGTGTTGGTTACCCGGACACACCCGGCATCTGGTCCAACGACCAAGTACGCGGCTGGAGCAACATCACCAAGGCCGTGCATACCGCTGGTGGCCGGATTGTGCTGCAGCTGTGGCACGTTGGCCGCATCTCCCACCCGGCGTACCTGAACGGCGAAACTCCGGTGGCCCCTAGCGCTATCGCAGCTGAAGGCCACGTCAGCCTGATGCGCCCGATCACCCCGCTACCGACCCCGCGCGCGCTGGAACTGGCAGAAATCGGTGACATCGTCGAGGCCTATCGCGTCGGTGCGGAAAACGCCAAGGCTGCGGGCTTCGACGGCGTGGAAGTACACGGTGCCAACGGCTACCTGCTGGAACAGTTCCTGCTGACCGGCTCCAACCAGCGCACTGACGAGTACGGCGGTTCGGTAGAAAACCGTGCTCGTCTGCTGCTGGAAGTGACTGATGCGGTCATTGAGGTGTGGGGCGCTGGTCGCGTAGGCGTACACCTTTCGCCTCGCTTCGACATGCACGACATGAGCGATGCTAACCGCACTGAAACCTTCAGCTACGTGGCCAAAGAGCTTGGCAAGCGCGGTATCGCGTTCATCTGTGCCCGTGAGCGTGACGCCGAAGACAGCCTCGGCCCGCAGTTGAAGAAGGATTTCGGAGGCGTCTACATCGCCAATGAAAAATTCACCAAGGACACCGCAAATACCTGGCTGGCAGAAGGCAAGGCCGACGCTATCGCATTTGGTGTGCCTTATATTGCCAACCCGGACCTGCCTGAGCGTCTGGCCAGCGATGCGCCTCTGAATGAAGCGCATCCCGAAACGTTCTACGGCAAAGGGCCGGTCGGCTATATCGACTACCCACGCCTGTAACACGGCGCTGCAACAGCAAAAAACCCTGACTCGTAAGAGCCAGGGTTTTTTATCGTCCGTACTTATTACTGTTACAGTTTAGCCTCAGGCCCGACTGTACCTAGCACATTGCCTTCGGCATCAGTGATAGTCCCGTCCGGTAACTTCCAGCGACCGTCGGGGTAGTTGACAGAGCCATCTGCCATAACCCAGGTGCCGTCCTTGTGTTGAACATCGCCGCCGGGGTGCTCGACCGAACCGTCGGCATGCACGGTGGTGCCATCCAGGTGTTGAACAGTGCCATCCGTGTGCTTCAAGGACTGGCCATCTGCCGCCGCAACACTTCCATTCGGATAACTGACCGTACCATCGGGGTTGAAGACACTGTTTAGCGGGTGGACCAGTTGTAAAACACCGGTGACCGTGCTTGTGACTGCCAGCAGCTTGTCCAGGCGCGAAGGTGCCTCAGGGGCCGGCGGTAACTTTTGCGCAACGGGTGCTTTGATAACAGGTTTGACGGGCGGTTTTACAGGTGGCCTCACTGGCTTTTTCACCTTGACCGGGGGTTTCACGGGCGGTCTCACGGGCGGCTTCACCGGACCTGCCCCCTTGACCGGAGGTTTTACAGGCGGCTTTACAGGCGGTTTGACAGGTGGTTTTACAGGCGGTTTGACCTTCACCGGTGGCTTGACCTGCTGGCGTACCAAATCTTCCGGATAATCCGGTACGTCGGCGTAAGTGGGCAACGGCGTCCTGGAAACTTCGTCTACTCCCTGGTCTGAGTCTTCAGCCGGGATGTTATTTTCGGTCGTTTCTTGCGGGGCATCGGTGTACATCTCATTGATTCCATTCATTGTTGAAACTCCAATTTAGTTAACAGCCAAGCAAGCGTAAGCCTTCCTTCTATTGGCAAGTACATATCTATTTAACGAGTACAAAAAAAAATGTCAGGAAATTTGCCAGCGGCTATCTGCTATGGACAGCCGCCGGCAAGTCTTGCCTTCAACGACGCGCGTTGAGCTGTTGCGACAGATTCTGGATCTGGCTGGTGAGGGTATTGATATTGCGGGTGACCTGAGCACGAAACGCGTCGAACTCGGCTGTATTGGCCTCTGCTGAAGGGGCCGGTCGGTTTTCCTGTTCGCTTTTGAGGACCATCAGGTCCTGCTCCAGGCGCTCGACAGCAGCCGACGGGTTGCCCTGTTTCTTCAATGTCGCAACATCGGCTGCCACGCTTTTGATTTGCGCATCCAGCTTGCCCTGATCGACCTGTGCGGTTTTCAGATCGGGCAGCGCGGCTTTCAGCGTGGTCAGCTCAGCAACGACGCTTTTGAGCTGCTCCTGCAACTGCGCGCTTTCACTGTGCTGCTGGGCGGTTTGCGCGGCCATCTGCTCCAGGCGCTTGTCGAGACTGCCCTGCTGGCCTTCAACGCCCTCGCGCTGTTTGTCCTGATCTTCCAGTTGCGCTTCCAGCAGCTTGATGCGCTGCTTGAGCGCCTCGCCATCGCTGGACAGCGCCTCGGTCGCAACGACTTTGCCGGAAATATCCTGCAGGCGTCCCGCCGCTTCTTCGCTGATGCGCGCAAAGCTCTCCTGAGTGGCCACCAATTGCTGTTCCATGAGGGAGACCTGCTGAAAGCTCCACCAGCCCAGACCGCAAAAGGCAATGAACAGCGCGCCGACCAACGCCCATAGCGGTCCGGTGCTCGGGCCCTTTACCTTGACCACCGGTGTGGTACGCGAATAGACCGTGGTGCGTTCGCGTGCACCATTGCCCGGCGCGAAGTCGTCATCGTCGTCCTTGGCGCTCAGGCTGGGAACGTCATCGACGTCGTCGTATGGATCGTTGCGCATGAATAACCCTTCAGGAAGCTGTTAAACCAAAGTCGGGCAGTATAACAACAGCGCGTAACCAATCTCACTATGCCACTACCGCATTCAGATTGCGTGCTGTGCCTGCCACCAGCCACAGAATTCATCCAGCGCTGTCCACAGGCTGACCTGAGGCTGATAATCCAGATAATGCCTGGCGCGGCTGATATCAAGCGTAAAATCCCTGTTCATGACCTGCATGCCCATTCTTGACAGGGTAGGTTCAGGTCGGCCCGGCCACAGCAGGCAGGCACCCTCGTTGATTGCTGCGGCACTGTAGGCCAGTCCGTATGAACGATAACGGGTGACTTGAGGCAGATGCATCTGGCGCATCACATAATTGATTGCGTCCCACAGCGGGACCGGCGTGCCGTTGCTGATGTTGTAGGCCTTGCCCAGCGCCGAGCCGGTTGCCAGCAAGCTGCTCAGCATGGCTTCGTTGAGGTTGTGCATACTGGTGAAATCCATCACGTTCAAACCGTTGCCGACAATCGACAGACGCTTCTTGCGCTGCATGTGCAGCAAACGCGGGAAAATACTGTTGTCGCCCGCGCCAGTGACAAAGCGCGGCCGCAGGGCGATCACTTCCAGACCGAACTCTTCGGCACCAAAGACCTTTTGCTCGGCCAGGTATTTGGTCGCCGCATAGTGATTATGGAAACGCTTGGGCACCTGCTCTTCCTTGATGCCGCGGTGCGATTTTCCATCAAAGTAGATCGAGGGCGACGAAAGATGAACCAACCTTCGCACCCTTTGTTTCAGGCAGCCCTCGACGATGTTTTCGGTAAGCTGCACGTTGCCCTGCATGAAATCCTGGCGGCGTCCCCACAGGCCGACGGAGCCTGCGCAGTGCACCACCGCTTCCACGTCATCGCACAGCGCCCGCACCAGATAAGGGTCAGCGAGGTCGCCCTGGATGAACTCGGCGCCACGCCTGACCAGGTGCTCGACACCTTCGGCACGACGGCCATTGATCCGCACGCTCATGCCCTGCTCAAGGGCAAAACGCGCAAAGCGTCCGCCGATGAAGCCGCTCGCGCCGGTGACCAGAATCTTCATTTACCGCTCCGTTAACGCATCTGCAGAAAAGGGAAAACCCTGCCTGCATGGATTACACATGATCATGTTGACGATCATTCCTCGCTCAGCGGCACCAGCCAATCGGCCGAATGTTGCGCAAGATGTTCGGTAAGCTGCGTCAAGAGCTGCCCGCCATTGCGCCAATGGTGCCAGTACAACGGCACATCGATGCAGCGCTCCGGCAGCAATTCAAGCAGGGTGCCGCTGCGCAATTGGTCGCGCACCTGCAACTCGGGCGCCAGGCCCCAGCCCATCCCGGCCTCGATCATACGTATGAAACCTTCGGACGACGGGCACAAATGATGCTCGAAGCCGTCCTGAACGCCAAGAAGTGCCAGATAACGATGCTGCAAAAGGTCGTCCGGCCCGTACACCAGTGCTGCCGATCTGGCCAGATTTGCCGGGCTCACGCCGTGCGGAAAATGGCGGGCGATGAATGAAGGACTGGCCAGCGCCCGATAGCGCATGGCCCCCAGCAACTGGCTGCGCGCCCCGGCCACCGGACGCTCGCTGCCACACAGGCAGGCCGCGACCTCGCCTGCACGCATGCGCTTGAGCCCTACGTCCTGATCTTCGACAACCAGATCCAGCAACAGTCGGTGTTCCGTGCAAAACGCGCCGATGGCCGGTGCCCACCAGGTCGCCAGACTGTCGGCATTCAAGGCGATTCGCAGACGCTCGGGCATGCCCTCTTCATCCAGCGCCGGCACCTGACTCTGCAAGTCGCGCTCCAGCAAACGGACCTGCTGTACATGATTGAGCAGGCGGCGTCCGATGTCGGTCGGGCTCGGTGGCGTCGCGCGCACCAGCACCGGCAGACCAATGCGTGCCTCCAGCAATTTGATGCGCTGCGAAACCGCAGATTGACAGCCCCAGCACCTGAGCGGCACGCTCGAAACCGGCTTGCTCGATCACAGCCGCCAATGCAGATAACAATTTGTAGTCGAACATCAGTTTTCCTAATGAGCGATGAGTATTATTTGTTTTCCTTATAGCGCTCACCCTCTGAGAATGGCTACCTGAATCTGCTCAATGGAACATCCTCATGTGGCAAAGCTACCTCAATGGGCTGCTGATCGCGGCAGGCCTGATCATGGCTATCGGTACTCAAAATGCTTTTGTGCTGGCTCAGGGCCTGCGTCGTGAACATCATGTGGCCGTGGCGGTGCTGTGCATTGTCTGCGACGTCATTCTGGTGGCGGCAGGCGTCTTCGGACTGGCCAATGTGCTGGCGCAGAATCCGACGCTGCTGGCGGTGGCGCGCTGGGGCGGCGTGATATTCCTGAGCTGGTATGGCCTGCAGGCATTACGCCGCGCCTGCTCACGGCAGAGCCTGGAACACAGCGCAGCGGTTGGCAGAAAATCACTGCGCACCGTGTTGCTCAGCGCATTGGCCGTTACCTTGCTCAACCCGCATGTCTATCTGGACACCGTGCTGCTGATTGGCTCGCTCGGGGCACAACAGGACGTGCCGGGGGCGTACTGCCAGCGCCTCGCTGCTGTGGTTCTCAAGCCTGGCACTAGGTGCGGCATGGCTCGCGCCCTGGCTGGCCCGCCCCGCCACATGGCGCATGCTGGACGTGATGATCGCCGTGATGATGTTCAGCGTGGCCTTTCAGTTGATCCGCTCAGCCTGACGGGTTTCATGACCTCGAGGTCAAACGCGTTGGAACCTCTATCCCACACAGTTGTTGCGTGGTTAAGCCGCAGACCCGGTGCTATGATCCGGGGTCTGCGCCGCAAAAGAGTAAAACTCCCGGTGCATGCTGTATCTGGCCGCCCGTGATCGGCCGTGCGACTACCGCAATTGACCTGAAAGGAGATAAACCATGGCTTTTGAATTGCCGCCACTGCCCTACGCCAAAGACGCTCTGGTGCCGCACATTTCTGCGGAGACTCTGGAATATCACCACGACAAGCACCACAACACCTACGTCGTGAACCTGAACAACCTGGTGCCAGGCACCGAGTTCGAAGGCAAGACCCTGGAAGAGATCATCAAGACCTCCTCGGGCGGTATCTTCAACAACGCCGCTCAGGTCTGGAACCACACGTTCTACTGGGAATGCCTGGCCCCTAACGCTGGCGGCGAGCCTACCGGCGCTCTGGCCGAGGCGATCAACACTGCATTCGGTTCCTTCGACAAGTTCAAGGAAGAGTTCAGCAAAACCTCCATCGGCACATTCGGCTCCGGCTGGGGCTGGCTGGTGAAGAAGGCTGACGGCTCTCTGGCTCTGGCCAGCACCATCGGTGCCGGCAACCCGCTGACCAGCGGCGACACCCCGCTGCTGACCTGCGATGTGTGGGAACACGCCTACTACATCGACTACCGCAATCTGCGTCCTAAGTACGTAGAAGCGTTCTGGAACCTGGTGGACTGGGACTTCGTGGCCAAGCAATTCGAAGCCTGATTCCAGCCTCATCGAAAAACCCGGCCTCGCGCCGGGTTTTTTATGCTCCAGGTTTACACCTGTAGTCTTTCCAGATTCGTGTTTAATAAACGGCGTCAGACTTCGACCTGCCAGTCAGGTGAACAGCAAATGTTTTTTCGCCTGCCGCTGTTACTTTGTGTATTGTCAGAAACGCTAGCTGACTCGCATCACGACGTAATTCTTTACAGTGTTCTGCTCAAGTTACCCACCTGGCCACCCGACACACGCAGGTGGCTTGGGCCAGTAGGTGCAAGGAACGCGAAGATCAGCCAGACGCACCGTTTCTGACCACGTCACGACGGGCGGATCTGGCTTTTCGAGGGTCATGGGGCGATATGTCCTCCGACACGAACTAAGGAACGGCCATTGAAGCTGGAACTCAAGAATAGCCTTTCGGTAAAGTTGCTGCGCGTCGTACTGCTTTCGGCGCTGCTGGTAGGCGTCGTACTAAGCTGTGCGCAAATCGTTTTCGACGCCTACAAGACGCGTCAGGCCGTGGCGAACGATGCCGAACGAATTCTCGGAATGTTCCGCGATCCCTCCACGCAGGCCGTTTACAGCCTGGACCGCGAAATGGGCATGCAGGTCATCGAAGGCCTGTTTCAGGACGACGCGGTACGCATGGCATCGATAGGACACCCCAACGAAAGCCTGCTCGCAGAAAAAGACCGCCCGCTGAAAAGCTCTCCAACCCGCTGGCTGACAGACCTTATCCTCGGCCAGGAGCGCAGCTTCACCACGCAACTGGTCGGTCGCAGCCCCTACAGCGAGTATTACGGCGACCTGCGTATCACGCTGGACACTGCCAATTACGGCGAAAGCTTTCTGGTCAATGCCGCAATCATCTTCATCGCTGGTGTATTGCGTGCATTGGCAATGGGGCTGGTGTTGTACCTGGTCTATCACTGGTTGCTGACCAGGCCACTGTCGAAAATCATCGAACATCTGATCGCGATCAACCCCGACCGCCCCAGCGAACACCAATTGCCACTGCTCAAAGGCCACGAGAAAAACGAACTGGGGATTTGGGTCAATACCGCCAACCAGCTGCTGGCCTCCATCGAGCGCCACACTTATCTGCGCCACGAGGCGGAGAACAATCTGCAGCGCATGGCGCAATACGATTTCCTGACCGGCCTGCCCAACCGGCTTCAGTTGCAGATCGGTCTGGACAGAATTCTCGAAGATGCGGGGCGTCAGCAGCACCGGGTCGCGATTCTCTGCGTTGGCCTGGATGACTTCAAAGGTATCAACGAACAGTTCAGCTATCAGGCAGGCGATCAACTGTTACTCGCGCTGGCTGACCGGCTACGCGCCCACAGCGGGCGACTCGGCGCTCTGGCGCGATTGGGCGGCGATCAGTTTGCACTGGTGCAGGCCAAAATCGAGCAACCCTATGAGGCAGCAGAGCTGGCGCAGAATATTCTGGATGAGCTGGAGGCCCCGTTTATAGTCGGTGAACAGCAGATCCGCTTACGAGCGACCATTGGCATCACGCTATTTCCCGAAGACGGCGACAACACCGAGAAACTGCTGCAAAAAGCTGAACAGACCATGACGCTGGCCAAAGCCCGCTCGCGTAACCGGTATCAGTTCTACATCGCCAGCGTCGACAGCGAAATGCGCCGCCGTCGTGAACTCGAAAAAGATCTGCGCGAAGCCTTGCCGGGCAATCAGTTGTACCTGGTCTATCAGCCGCAGATCAGCTATCGCGATCACCGCATCGTCGGCGTGGAAGCCTTGATCCGCTGGCAACATCCAGAGCATGGTCTGGTGCCGCCGGATGTATTCATCCCGTTGGCCGAGCAGAATGGCACCATCATCGCCATCGGCGAATGGGTGCTTGATCAGGCCTGCCGCCAGTTACGCGAATGGCTTGATCAAGGCTTCACCGACTTGCGCATGGCGGTCAACCTGTCGACCGTGCAACTGCACCACGCGGAACTGCCGCGCGTGGTCAACAACCTGTTGCAGATCTACCGCCTGCCACCGCGTAGCCTGGAACTGGAAGTGACCGAAACCGGCCTGATGGAAGATATCAATACCGCCGCCCAGCACCTGCTGAGCCTGCGACGCTCCGGCGCCTTGATCGCCATCGATGATTTCGGTACCGGTTACTCTTCACTGAGTTATCTGAAAAGCCTGCCGCTGGACAAGATCAAGATCGACCGGAGTTTCGTTCAGGACCTGATTGACGACGACGATGACGCCACCATCGTGCGGGCCATTATCCAGCTGGGTAAAAGCCTTGGCATGCAGGTCATCGCCGAGGGTGTGGAGACGCTCGAGCAGGAAGCCTATATCGTCACCCAGGGCTGTCACGAAGGCCAGGGCTACCTGTACAGCAAGCCGCTGCCCGGTCGGGAATTGCTGGCCTACCTGAAACAGTCGAGAGAGCATAACGCCGCCAGCCTTTGAACGGCAGTGCTCTTTCGAGCCATCTTGAAACCGACTGTTACAACCTGCTGAATACCTGAACACGACCGCAAAGGCGTTTTGCCTTTACATCGAATGCAAATCTTTCGCATCATGTCGCAGATTTTCTGGGCGCACCCCGCCATCAACTTTATCGACGCAGGATTCCGTCATGATTCGTATGCCTCTGGCAACCGCTAGTCTGTTGGCCATCGCTATCTCTCTCGCCGGTTGTGGCGAAGGCAAGGACAAGGCTGCCGCCCCGGCACCCGCGCCAGCCGCTGCTCCTGCGACTCCCGCGGCGACGCCTGCTGCCCCTGCTCCGGCCGCAGCCTCCCAGACTGACGACGCGGCGGCCAAGGCTGTGGTCGCGAATTACGCCAACATGGTGTCTGCGGTGTTCGACGACGCCGAAGCTGGTGCGAAAAAACTGAGCACCGCCGTCGACGCATTCCTGGCAAAACCCAACGATGAAACTTTGAAAGCCGCACGGGATGCGTGGGTAGCTGCGCGTGTGCCTTACATGCAGAGCGAAGTCTTCCGCTTCGGCAACACCATCATCGACGACTGGGAAGGACAGGTTAACGCCTGGCCCCTGGACGAAGGCCTGATCGACTATGTCGCCAAGGATTACCAGCACGCGCTGGGCAACCCTGGCGCGACTGCCAATATCATCGCCAACACCGAAATTCAGGTCGGCGAAGACAAGGTCGACGTGAAGGAAATCACCTCCGAAAAACTTGCCAGCCTGAACGAGCTGGGCGGCTCCGAAGCGAACGTTGCTACCGGCTACCACGCCATTGAATTTCTGCTGTGGGGCCAGGACCTGAACGGCACCGGTCCTGGTGCCGGGGCTCGTCCAGCCAGTGACTACCTTGAAGGCGCCGGTGCGACCGGCGGCCACAACGACCGCCGCCGCGCCTACCTCAAGGCCGTTACCGATCTGCTGGTCAGCGATCTGGAAGAAATGTCCGGCAACTGGAAGGCCGGCGTTGCCGACAACTACCGTGCCACGCTGGAAGCCGAATCCGGCGAAAGCGGTCTGCGCAAAATGCTCTTCGGCATGGGCAGCCTGTCGCTAGGTGAACTGGCGGGCGAGCGTATGAAAGTCGCACTGGAAGCCAACTCCAGCGAAGACGAACACGACTGCTTCAGCGACAACACGCACAACTCGCACTTCTACAACGGCAAGGGTATTCGCAACGTTTACCTGGGCGAATATACGCGCACCGATGGCAGCAAAGTCAGCGGCCCGAGCCTTTCGTCTCTGGTTGCCAAGGTAGACCCTGCCACCGACGCCACCTTGCGCGCCGATCTGGACGACACCCAGGCCAAGCTACAGGTCATCGTTGATCACGCCAACAAGGGTGAGCACTTCGACCAGTTGATCGCTGCCGGCAACACGGCAGGCAATCAAGTGGTGCGTGACGCCATTGCTGCGCTGGTCAAACAGACGGGGGCTATCGAACAGGCCGCTGGCAAGCTCGGCATCACCGACCTGAACCCGGACAACGCTGATCACGAGTTCTGACAGGTACTGTTTGCGGTAACAACCAATGCCGGTCAGTTCGCTGACCGGCATTTTTTATGCCTGACCGATATGCGCATCAGGTCTGGCCAGCGATATTTCGGCGATCTTTGTAGGGCCTTTCCCAAAGTCATTTCTGCGTATTGAAAACGTTTCCCATACCGCCGAATATCCGCGCCCCTTGCCCCATCAAAGCGCGCACATGTTTGAATTTGAATCAGGCCCTGGCGGTCTGTCATGGTCGAAAAACGCTTATCTGCTGCTCAACGCCATCAATCTCCCACAGTTGAGAAGAAAGCTTTTCGAGTGGAATCCAGCGCCGATCTGCGCGCTGCTTTTTCTGCAAACCCGCTTCAGCGAATTACTGGATCACTCGCCCGCCCTGGTTCAGATCGACGGCCCACACGACCCGACTTTTTCAAATTTTTTGACTTGCGCGCGCGAAGAATGGGGTCTGCTGCTGTTCAGCGACGCCGACCACAAGACAGTGGCTGATCACCTGCGCTGGCTGGTGTTCGTTGATAAACCAACAGGCAGGGCCTGCCACTTGAACCTTTCCGACCCGCCTGTCGCCAACGCGCTGTTCGGGCTTCATCCGGAGCACACCGACAATAGGCTGTTTGGCCCTATCGACAGCGTTTATGCAGTAGATGTCATTACTGAACACTGGGTCCAGCACGAGCGCCGTGGGGAGCCAGCCGGTCATGACAAAACTGTTCTGTATCGGATGAACGACCGGCAGATGGAGGCCATGAATGACGTCGCGTTTCGCCTGATCGTGATCAGTCTTGACCAGCACTTGCGCACATTTTTTCCGGCCTACCTCACATCCACGGGTTTGAAGTCGCGATACAGCCATGTGCATGCGCTGGCCGTCACAGCCTATGAAGCAGGCTTCAACAGCGAAGCGGATATTTTCCACTACGCCAACGTCACCTGCTTTCTGGCTACCCAGCCGGTCGAGTCGCATCTCGATATCAGATCGCTGATGAATGAAAAGTCCTCATTGACGCCATCCCGGCGTATTCAACAGGCCAACTGGCTGGCAGTGAAACGCAGTCGCGAACCGCACGGAGCAACCCGGCCATGAGTCGCAAGACACTTTCCCCTGTGGACAAAGCCTATTGGGAGTCCAGAGCAAAAAGCCATATTGATGCCCGCAACAGTACGAGCAACTGCCCGTTGATGGGCACCAAAGTCCAGCTATTGCCACTGCGTTACGGCCGCGTGGAACGGCTTCATAACCTGCCGGATACCTCGGGTTACAGAGACTTGAAACGACCGCTCGGCTTGCGCCTGGTGCGTGACGGCTATCTGTATGTGATTGATGAAAGCAGTGGTTACCTGCATGAGTATCGCCTAGACAACGGCGTGCCGACCAAACTGCTCTGGCAGGACCGGGAAGTCGCTCAGGATGTCAGGCAGACCACAATTGGCGAGCACACCCTGATCTTTGCCCGCGATACAACATTGCATGTTGCCTATGCCGAACTGCAATGGACCGCCGCCAAATGCACCCATGTGCTGGCCAGCGCTGCAGACCGTTTCTATTTCATGCAAAAAGTGAATCTGGCTGCAGCCGATTGCCAGCAAGGCGGTGTCCACCTTCGCGTCGAACAGCAGGTCAGAGAGCAACTTGCCGAGCTCGCCGAGTTGCCGGCACAGCAATGCACTACACCCGAGATGCCCGAAGGAGAACGCCAGGACTATGTCTGGGAGCATCTGCCACTGTTTCGCGAGGCGCACATCGGCGAGTTGAAAAATACACTCAACCCGTTCTACGAACTGAATCACCTGTATCTGGTGCTCGACGACAGCATCGGCATTCTGCGTGACCTTGCGCAGGAGCAGGACGAGGTAGTGGGCTGGCTCAACCAGTGGCGTGAGCGCAACAACAATGAAATGCGTTACATCACCGCCAGCTACATTGACACACTGATGAGCGTTGGCGAAAACACTGCCCGGCAGACAAGCCCTGCTCGAAACTGCTGAAGAACACAACGCCCGAACAACGCACGCGCATTTACGATTACCTGAATGCGCGCAATGACTGGCATCGGGAACACCATCAAGGGCCTGTGCCAGCCACTACTTCAGCGGGGCAGTATTCCGCCATGCGCGGGGGTGCGCACGCCGAGCGGCCGCAAACCAGGTTTGCCAGACTCGACGTGGAAAACAAGCACTCACAGATGGTGCTCATACTTGGCAAACCACTCCATGAAGAACTGAAAGACGACATTGAAGCGCTGGAAGAGAACAGCCAAGGCACGCTAAATGGTGTGGGCCTCGGCTCACGAGGTATTTACGACCTTGTTCGTCACCAGGAAATGCAAGCCTATCTGACTCAGGAGCGCTCGCACCTTCAACGCTGGACGCAGCGCCTGGACGATATCACCCATGATCGCGTGCGCCTGTTCACTCAAGGGGAGCTCTTTCGAAGTGCCTGGTACTTCGACCCAGACCATCCCGACCAGTTGAAAAGCGCCTTGGCGATGGAGCTCAACTGCACCCGCGACCTGTGCCGCACCGACGAAAGCCTGCGCAGGGTCAGCGACTACTTTCACGACAACCCCCACTACATTCTGCCGGTGTTCTACGGGCGTCTGGACATGGACTTTCTGCGCGCCAAATCAGGCAGCCTGCTCAAGTGGCTGGATGATATTCACAACTTCAGCGACGGACTGGCCGATGCGCAAAGGCGCGTCGCTGATATCAGCCACATCATGGGCAATCACTGGACCAACAGTCTGAACCTGGCCCCCGCCGCCCTACCCTTTCATCAAGCCGTCAATGCCAGTTACATCCCGGCCGTCGCCCTGCACCTGGAGCGCTGGCTGATTGAAATGCAAAAGCAGTTGAACAGCCCGCAGCTACGCCAACACCTGGATAACTTCAGCAAGGCAAGCAATCGAGCACAACGACTGGGCATGCTGGTGGCGCTGCAACAGGAAGCCGTCACCCTGAGAGTTGCAAACGAAACCGACGTGACAAAATTTCGCGACAACTTCGTGCGCTTGAATCAGCTGCTTGCTACCGAAGACGACCTCATCAGAGAGCGCAACCGCCTCACCAAACTTATCAACCGCCGCACACTGACAGCGGATCAACATCAAGGTCTGCTTTACGAAAGGCAATACACCAACAAACGGCTGCTGCAGACCCGCAACACGCGCGACGCGCTGCGCCGAGACCTGGAAAAAGCCATTACCCCGACCGGTAACCCGCACAACGGCGCGATTGGCGTTCGACTGGATATCACTGACCCGCAACTGCACGCGCTCAATGCCGAAATTGACAGGCTGCGTGCTGGTGCGTTTGGGGGGTATGCGACTCAGGGGGCGGCTGCAGCGGCGTTGAAGGGTAGTTTCTTTCCTTTACTGGCGGTGTATTTACAGGTTGGGAATCTGGGGGAGGCTTGGAGTGTTTGGAAAGCATCAAAGGGAAATAGATCTGTAAAAGAAAACTTTATATGGGCAAGTACACTATCTTCAGTTGCCTCAGCCTCTATTTCAGTATTCCAAGCTGTATATCTAGCGATGACCAGCGAAGCTTTTAAGGCAATAACCGAAAACAGTTCCGAAACAAGAGGTATGCTGTTCGGAGTTCGTATGGGACAGTGGGGCATGGGGTTAGGAGCTATCATTGCCCCCTTAAGCCTCGTAGGTGCCGCAGGAACAACTTGGAATAACGTTGAAAAGTGGAAGAGCGGTTTGATAAGCGGCAACTCTGGAGAAAAGTCAGGTGCTTTCACCGCAATGAGCGGCGATATTGGAGGAACCGGAATTAGTGCTGTGTTGACAGGGCATGCAGGCAAAGAGCTGATAGGCTTTCTAAAAGACATTTACCCTGAAACCGGAGATGCCAGGAAGAAGGCCGCAAGCATTGCTTGGGCAACCCGTGGATCACGCTTTCTGCAGCTTTCGATGCGACTTACTCCATGGGGACTTATTTTCACAGCCCTGCAACTTGGCGGTGAAGCACTTTACAACTACTCGAACCTGGACGAAGAGCAGCGATGGCTACTCCATTGTCTATGGGGTAACGAGCCCCTGGGTTGGGACTGGAGCACGCACTCACAAAAACTTGCCGAGACTACTCTGCTGCCCACGGTTCTCGATCAAGGCATTAGCAGGTGCCAGCTGGATGGACAAGCTGTACGCAGCCTGCATCTGATATTACCGGGACTTACCGAGTCCAGCTTTGACGACACTTCCTTGCGCTGGTTGGCCGAGTTAATAGAAGCCCCCCATAGGCAGGATGTCAGCAAAGGACTTCGCCAAGGACTGTCCGTTGCCTCTGCATCACCTTTGACACTGGCGCTGGAGATCCCCGAGGACTGGCAGGGACATAACGTACTGCTGTTATTGCGGCTCGCCGTCAAACCGGCATTAGCCAACACTTACCTGAAAGCGGATCAGGGATACCTGAATTACCGTATTCCACTGAGCATGGGCTCACTAAGCAAACCCATCCATGCATCGTCAAGCGTTACCGACGAGGGTATGACATTACCTGTTTTACCTATCGAGAGAGACCATCTTTTTGAATTCTAGCAAATACGAGCAATCTCCATGTGCAGGCGATACAGAGCATGAGGCCGACACAGAAGTCTTCTACCTTGCACCACGTCCCTTGCCTACCGGGGTATCGGCGTCAAACTTACAGAACATCGACAGAATGGCTGCCGACACTTATCTAGACTTCCATTTGACCTCTGCGTCACTGGAGTTCGCAGTGCGCTGCTACACGGCTTCAGTAGCAAGCATTATCATGATGTTCCTTTTGACCGGCATTGGTACAGGCATTGCCGAATATTTTATTTCCAACACCCCCATTCTTGAAACAGCAATACCTTTCATTTTTCCCAATTGGGCTCTGTGGCTGTTTGTGTTCCTTCTGGCATCAATGTATGGCTACTTTTTCTTCAAGGCAGTGTACCAACTCACCAGCACGCCCCCCATCCGCTTCAACCGTCAGCGCCGCGAGGTGGCCTATGTCGCCAAGCATGGCCAACCGCCCCGGTTTATCCCTTGGGAAGAAATAATTGCCTGCGTCAGCAGCACAGTTGCAACGCAATACGGCACTCAGCAGAAATTCGCTCTGATGATCGGCTTCGTAGACGCCTCGGACGGCCAGGTGATGTGGCTCACGTTGCCTACTTCCACGCTTGGTATGGCAGTCAGCGAGTGGGAAGCGATCCGCGCCTACATGGAAGAAGGCCCGAGCGCCCTGCGAAAGTCCATGATGGGCACTGACCTAGAGGAAGGCACTGTGGAGTTTTTCCACATGTGTCGCCGTGACTACCTGCTTGACCACGGCTGCTTGCGCTACCTGTTCGGCTTTCTGCTGATCCAGTTTTTCAGCGGCTGGACTTTGCCCTGCCACGTCGCCAGTTGGGTCAAGCGACTGCCGAAAACGGCATTTCCAAAAGCAGTACAAGACTGGTCCAAACCCCTACCCCGCGAACAATGGCAAGCCCCCAGCGCCGAACTGATCGCGCAAAGCGAAGAAGTTCGCAAAATCCTGCGCAAGGGCATGAGTATCTTTGACTACTTTCTTGAGAAGGAAAGAAATCAGAACAAAACCGGTAGCTGATCGAGCCATGACCACAAGAAGCGCAATACGGTATCAGCCATGATCAATACAACGTATCCGCAATGCGTCCCGGCAAAGCCTTGTCATAGGCGTCACCGTCGATCTGCTCGGCCGAAACCGCTTTTAGTATTTGCCCGGCAGTCGGCAGCGTGCTGCGTTCGATATGCCGGGTTGCATCCCATAAACCGGACCTGATGGTTGCCCTGCTGCATTGGAAGTACACGCTGGTCACGAAGATGCGCAGCACTGACCTGGGCAGTTGGCCGTTCACCTCGAAACGCGACAACAGTTCGGGCTGAACCGATATCTGCGCTGTTCCGTTGACCCGCAAGGTCTCACCTACTCCTGGTACGAGGAACAGCAACGCGACGCGTGGGTCGCTGATGATATTGCGCAGGGTATCGATGCGGTTGTTGCCGCGCCGGTCAGGCAGATAAAGCGTCTTGCTGTCCTCGATATGCACGAAGCCCGCCTGATCACCACGCGGGGACGCATCAAGGCCGTCAGGCCCGGCAGAGGCCAGCACAACAAAGGGTGCCGACTCGATGAAGGGCCGGTAAACCGCGTGAATATGGTCAACTTCCTTGATCATGGAAGGAGGAGCAATCGGGCCATAGAGCGCTTCCAGCGTCTCGATTGTGGTCACGAGCGCGCTGTTTTCCGGGTTATCCATTGATGTGGCCTCTGCTGGGCATGTTGTCTGTGTGTGCTGTCAACTTCGACATGTGCAGCATAGGCAAAAATGCCGGGACCGGACCAGCCTCAGAGATTCGTAACAACGCATTACGTCAGAGCGGGCAAACGATAATCCCTCTTATTCAAACCGCACGAGGCTGATAAGCTTGCACGCCCCGATTTTCGCCTCGTTGCAGGATGTGTATGAGTACGCGGCTCCGTCTATCCCTCGCCTTGCTTACGACTCTGGCCGTGAGTGCATGCGATGACGCCCCGCGTTTCACTCATGCCGAGCCGGGAGAAGCCTTGTCCGGAGGCAGTGCGACGGTCAGGAAGAGCGATCAAAATGCCTTTTCCATGCCCTCGGCCAACTTGTCGCCCGTGCGGCGGCTGGACTTCAGTGTCGGCAACAGTTTTTTCCGCAGTCCGTGGGTGATTGCGCCATCGACCACGACCGCTCGCGACGGGCTTGGGCCGTTGTTCAACACCAACGCTTGCCAGAACTGCCACATCAAGGACGGTCGTGGTCATCCGCCAGAAACTGGCGACAGCAACGCCGTGTCGATGCTGGTCAGGCTGTCGATTCCTGATGACCCGGCCTACGCCGATCTTGTGCAGCGCAATGGCGTGCTGCCTGAGCCGACTTACGGTGGGCAGTTGCAGGACATGTCGAACCCCGGCGTGGCCCCCGAGGGCAAGGTGCGGGTCGAGTACGATGCGCTGGCGGTCGAGTTTCGCGATGGCACCTCAGTCGAGCTGCGCCAGCCGACCCTCCGAATCACCCAGTTGGGTTACGGACCAATGCACCCCGATACCCACATCTCGGCGCGCATAGCCCCGCCGATGATCGGGCTGGGGTTGCTTGAGGCGATTGCCGATGAAGCAATTCTTGCCAATGCCGACCCGGATGACAAGAACGCCGATGGCATATCGGGACGCCCAAACTGGGTCTGGGACGATGCACAGCAAAAAGTCGTCATGGGCCGATTCGGCTGGAAAGCCGGGCAACCCAACCTGAATCAGCAGAACGTGCACGCTTTTTCCGGCGACATGGGGCTGACTACCAGCCTGCGCCGCTTTGATGACTGCACGCCAGCCCAGACCGACTGCCTGGCAGCGCCCAACGGCAATGGCCCGAACGGCGAGCCGGAGGTCAGCGACAACATCCTGCGTCTGGTGGAGTTCTACACACGCAACCTGGGGGTTCCGGCACGCCGCAAGGTCGATGACCCTCGGGTGCTGGCGGGCAAGAATCTGTTTTTTCAGGCGGGTTGCCAGCAATGCCACACGCCCTCGTTCAAGACTCGTAGCGACGCCGTCGAACCTGAGCTGGCCAATCAGGATATTCGCCCTTACAGCGATTTGCTGCTGCACGACATGGGCGAAGGGCTGGCCGATAACCGTACCGAGTTCCAGGCCACTGGCCGCGAGTGGCGCACGCCCCCACTGTGGGGGCTGGGCCTGACCGGAACGGTGAGCGGGCACACCCAACTGTTGCACGATGGTCGCGCCCGCAATGTACTTGAGGCGATACTGTGGCATGGCGGCGAAGCCCAGGCAGCGCAGCGGCAGGTTCTTGCATTTGACGCGCAACAGCGTGAAGCGCTGTTGGCGTTTCTGAATTCGTTATGATTGCTCCCATTCCAGAATCGTCTCGTTCAACATTATTTTTTCAAAATCATCTTTCGAAAATAAAATAAGGAGCCGGACATGTTCCGACCCAAGTTGTTGCTGACCAGCCTTGCGGCGCTTGCATTGGGTGCCTGCTCGCCATCCGACCCTCAGGCGGTCACGTCCGCAGCCATTGCCAGACAGGTAATCCTGCCGACCTACAGCCGTTGGGTCGATGCTGATCGTCAGTTGGCAACCAGCGCACTGGCGTTCTGTCAGGGCAAGACTGATCTGGCCACAGCACGCGCCGACTTTCTCAAGGCGCAGAAGACCTGGGCCGAGCTGCAACCGCTGCTGATCGGCCCTCTGGCCGAGGGCAATCGCGCCTGGCAAATACAGTTCTGGCCAGACAAGAAGAACCTGGTTGGCCGGCAGGTCGAGCAACTGGTGACGGCACAGCCGCAGATCACTGCTCAGGAGCTGTCCAAGGCCAGCGTCGTGGTGCAAGGTTTGTCCGCTTACGAATACATTCTGTTCGACGCGGAAATCGACATGGCCAATACCGAACAGAAAGCCCGCTACTGCCCGCTGCTGATGGCAATCGGCGAGCGTCAAAAGCAGCTTGCCGAGGAAATCCTCAGCAGCTGGAACAGTACCGACGGCATGCTTGCGCAACTGAGCAAATTCCCCAACCAGCGCTACGCCGATTCTCATGAAGCCATCGCCGAACTGCTGCGGGTTCAGGTCACGGCCCTCGACAGTCTGAAGAAGAAACTGGGCACGCCACTGGGTCGCCAGAGCAAGGGCCAGCCGCAACCCTTCCAGGCAGATGCATGGCGCAGCAAATCGTCGCTCAGCAGCCTGGAAGCCAGCCTGATCAGCGCCGAAACGGTCTGGACCGGTGTCGACAACAAGGGCCTGCGCAGCTTGCTGCCAGCCGAGCAGAAACCGCTGGCTGACAAAATCGATGCGGCCTACGCTACCAGCCGCAAATTACTGTCGGAACTCAAGCCGCCACTCGCCGACCTGCTGGCCACCGAAACAGGACGTCAGCAACTCAATGCGTTCTACGACAGCCTCAATGCGGTGCACCGCCTGCACGAAGGCGAGCTGGCCAAGGCATTGGGCATACAGTTGGGCTTCAACGCCAACGACGGCGATTGATCAAGAGGTACACGTGATGTTGCGACGTCAGGCCATGGCCCTCGGCAGTCTCTTGCTCAGCGCTTTCACGCTGGGCGGCTGGACGCTGTTCAGGCAAAAAGACGCACCCCCTCTGCTGCTCTCCGCTCGCGACGATGGCGAAGGCAAACACTACGCGGTGGGTTTCCATCTCGACGGAACGCAGGTATTTGCCACCCAGGTGGGCCAGCGCTGCCACGACATCATCAATCATCCCGACCTGCCGATTGCAGTGTTCATCGCACGTCGTCCAGGTACTGAAAGCTATCTGATCGATTTGCGCGATGGCCGCTTGCTGCAAACCATCGCTTCGCAGCCGAATCGACACTTCTATGGTCATGCGGTGATTCACCGCGATGGCGAATGGCTATATGCGACGGAAAACGACACCCTTGACCCAGGCCGAGGGCTACTGGGCGTCTATCGATTCGTTGATCAGCGACTGGTGCACTCGGCTGAAATTCCTACGCACGGTATCGGTCCGCATCAGGTTTCGTGGATGCCGGATGGCGAAACGCTGGTAGTCGCGAACGGCGGTATTCGCACCGAAGCGGAAAGCCGGGTAGAGATGAACCTGAATGCCATGCAGCCCAGCCTGGTGATCATGCAGCGTGACGGTACATTGCTGAGCAAGGAGACTCTTTCCCAGCAGATGAACAGCGTGCGTCACATGGGCATCGCCAGCGACGGCACCATCGTGGCAGGCCAGCAGTTCATGGGCGACAGCCACGAAGTAGCCGAGTTGCTGGCAATCAAACGGCCGGGGCAGCCCTTTCAGGCCTTTCCGGTGGCAGAAGAACAACTGCGGGCGATGGCTCATTACACTGCAAGCGTTGCAGTGCACAGTGATCTGCGCCTGGTAGCCCTGACAGCGCCGCGTGGCAACCGGTTCTTTATCTGGGATCTGGACAGCGGTGCATTGAAGCTGGATGCGCCGCTACCGGACTGCGCAGGCGTGGGTGCGGTAGCCGATGGGTTTGTCGTGACTTCGGGCCAAGGGCGTTGCCGCTTCTATGATTGTCGCAAAGCGCAACTGCTGGCCAAACCGCTGGACCTGCCAGCAGGGCTGTGGGACAACCACCTTCATCTGGCTCAAGCAGGATAGTCAGAAGTCAGGCAGCAAAGCGCCTCAGTTCCTGACCCCAGCCCCTTGCGCCAGGCTGTACATGAACAGCAACAGGTCATGATCAGGCTGCACGCTCACCAGACTCTTGGCCACACGCGGCAACGGGCAATATCCCTCGCCGTGCTGTGTCGTGAGTATCTGGGTAGACGGTTGTTCAAGCGCTGCCACTGCGACGGTGGCAATTGCCAATGCACCGAAGATAAACAGACCTCTTGCCATTTCTAGCTTCATGACTCTAAACCTTTGATAGAGCTGCCAAACGCTGCTTGATAAAAGTAGATCAACTTTTGCCAGTCTGCAGCGCTGAATGACGAATGGCGTCGTAGCTGTTTCATATCATGCTGGGCCGCCCCTTGCGCTGTCAGGCGGCGCCGGCCTTTTTCGAGGTCCAGCAAGGCAACCTCGACTTTGGCATCCGGCCCCTCACCGGTCACACGTACAAATATGTGCTTGATATACAGGCAGCTATGCTGCCAGCGGCCAAGGTGCATGCGGGCCAGGGTGGCCGCCACTTCCTTGAGCACGAGCTCATAGAACAGCTCGCCATGCCGCTCGCGTCCTCCGCCAGCCTGCCACTTTTCTATCTCTTCGAAACCTTCCAGCGCAACCGTGACCAGCAATGCCCGCCAGGCATTGTCCTCGCCACGCTCGGCACCACAAAACACCACTTCCGGCACGACTACGCCAAGCTTGCGCAGACCTTCAAGCGCTTCACGCTCACGCAATACAGTCGGTCGCCCCAAAGGGTGCAGCAAACTGCGGTATATATGCCCTGTCTGACGCTTGGCATAAAGCGTTTGCCCGTTGTCCATCGTGAGCCGCTGTACACCACTTTCTCCACCTCGACGGGAATTGGGTTCTTCAACCCATTCGCCGTGCTGACTCCAGAAATGGTTGAACTCATCCTGCACCGAGTTCACAACTGGCTCTTTCAAGGACTGCAAACCCATCTGTTTACCTTTTACGTAAGACGTAGACACGCCACATGGCGTACATCGGCAGAAAATCCATCCGGTTCTGGATACGAAATCCTGCCTGTTCAAATTCGGATTCTGCGGTAGCAACCGGTAACACAAAACGATTCTGGTAACTTTCCTGCCCGTTTTTCTGCAGGCGCTGTTTCTCAAGGCGTGCACGCTTCCATGCTTTGAAATTGCCATCGACCCACAATGAGACAATCACACTGTCACGGGTTACGCGCTGGAACTCACGCAATAGAGCCATCCGGTCGCTTGATTGGCCGACATGGTGCAGCAGGCGCATGCAGAAGATGCTGTCTACTGCGTTATCAGGCAGGTCGATGTCAAAGGCAGATGTCTGCAAAGGTTGTACCCTTTTTACAACTTCTGCCGGCTGTGATGCACAAGCGGTACTGAGCATGTCTGCGGAGTTGTCAGCACCGATGATCGAGCGGTTCGGTTTCTCGGCCAACAATGGCCAGAAACGCCCCGCACCGCAAGGCAGGTCCAGCACCAGGCCAGGGTCACCGGCTAGGTGAAGCGCTTTTCTCGCCAGTTGTTCATCGCGATGATGCGACAACTTGCGCCAAAGACCGTCCTGATGCTTTTCAAGGTACTGACGAGCATGCGACTTTTCGTACTTGCGGGAAAACTCGAGTTCTATACGGTCGCTCATGGGAGCCGCTCCTGACGTTGATGCGGGCCAAACTAAAGGCACCGCTGTCACTGTCAGGTCATCTGAATGTGAAAATATTGTTACCTTTGTACTTCAGATGTTTCGAGATTTTACAGAGAGTTAAACGCCAAGTGTGACTCATCGACGAAGTGCGGTCGATTTACCGCCACACACTGAGGTGGATTTGCTCAAAATGAACGTCAGGTTTTGTTCAGGTTCAGTGTCACTTCGAACCGGCAACCGTGCGGCTCCATGGGCGTGAGATCGACGCTCCATCCCTGGTTGGCGCAGATGCGCTGCACCAGTGACAAACCAAGGCCCAGGCCTTCCCCGCGCTGCTCATTGCCACGCACAAATGGCTCGAACATGGCCTCGCGTTTTTCCTCTGGAATACCGACGCCACTGTCTTCCACGGTGAAACTTTCGGCGTGCAGGGTCAGCGCAATGAATCCGTAATCGGTGTAGTGCAGCGCGTTGCGCAGCAAGTTGCCCATCACGGCATGGAGGAAGGTCGCGTTGTAACGAATTTCGGACAGCTGGTCATCGGCAGGTGGCGTGTAGGTCAGTTGCAGCCCCTTGCCTTCTATTGGATCACGCCATTGAGAGATCAACTGTTCAGCCACCCCGACCAGCGTGGCCTTGGGCGTCATGGCCGGATCCTCACGCTGTGTGCGGGCGAGCATGAGGAACGTTTGCACCAGATCACGCATCTCCTCGCAGGCGCGGCCAATACGCTCGACCTGACGACGCCCTCGCAGGTCGAGCGCAGGGTTTTCCAGCAGCAGCTCGCAGGAGCTGGCCAGCACCATCAACGGGGTGCGCAACTCATGACTCACGTCACTGGTGAACATGCGTTCACGAATCAACGCTTGCCTCAGACGCCCCAGCGTTGCATCGAACGCCACCGCCAGCTCGCCGACCTCATCAGCGGCGTAGTCAGGCGCCAGTGGCGGTGCCAGCCCCAGCAACTGGTCACGGTGACGAACCTGCCTGGCCAAACGCACTACCGGCGCCATCACCCGGCGGGCCAATACCCAGCCGAGAAATACCGCCAGTGCCAACGCCAGAACAAAACCAACCAGCACGACCGCGAACAGGACCCGCTCACGCTCTTCAAAATCGCTCTGATCCTGAAGCAGAGCGTAATGCCGACCGTCCACCACCTCGATCATGGCGTGGTACGACAGTGGCCCACGGAAGACCTCATGAAAACCGGGTTCAAGGTGCCGAAGGTCTTTGGGCAGATCGAAATCGCCCGGACCGTTGCTGAAGTAGAACAACTGATCGGGCTTGGGCCGGTGGCTCCAGTCACTGACACTGTCCATCAGCATCAGGCGATTAAGATCGCCGCCGAGGCCGGCAGAAATCAGTTTTTCTTCGACCAGATGGACCGTGGAGATGATTCCGATGGCGAAAGACCCGGCGACCAGTGCGCTCATCAATGCAAAGGCAATTATGATCCGTTGGGCAAGACTCTGTTTAAACTCCATCCCGGCCCTCGGCCAAGCGATAGCCCACACCGTGCACGGTCTGCAACAGCGGTTTGCCGAACGGTTTGTCGATCACCTGACGCAACTGATGCACATGGCTGCGCAGGCTGTCGCTGTCCGGGCAGTCGTCGCCCCACAGAGCCTCTTCCAGAATCTCGCGGCGCAATACATGCGGGCTTTTCTGCATCAGGACGGCGAGCAGTTTGAGCCCGACCGGGTTGAGCTTGAGCATCCGGCCTTCACGCGTAACCTCAAGGGTGTCGAGGTCATAGACCAGATCGGCCACCTGCAAGGTACGCCGTCCGCCGCCCTGGGCACGGCGCAACACCGCTTCGATGCGCGCGGCCAGTTCGGACAGGGCGAACGGCTTGAGCAGGTAGTCATCAGCGCCAGAGCGGAAGCCTTGCAGACGGTCGTCCAGTTGATCGCGTGCGGTCAGCATGATGACCGGGGTATCACGACGGGCATCTTCGCGCAGACGCTTGCACAGCGTGTAGCCGTCGATGCCCGGCAGCATGATGTCGAGGACAATCAGGTCATAGTGCTCGGTGGCTGCCAGGTGCAGTCCTGAGAGGCCATCCTGAGCGCAGTCGACGGTATAGCCTTTCATGCCCAGGTAATCGGCCATGTTCGCCAGGATGTCGCGGTTGTCTTCAACCAGAAGAATTCGCATAACGCACTCTCATATGCAGTTTGGGCTGGCGCAGCTTAAGACGAAGTGAGCTTCAGGGCCAGCGCCGATATGGTATGACGATTTTTTCACCTATGATTTACAAAGCACATGACACACTTTGAGACAAACCGTCGCACACAATGAACGCGGCATGCCTTTCACCGATCTGGATTCGATATGTCGAAAACCGTCGCCCCACCCTACTCTCGCCCAATCAATCCGTGGATTTATCTGGGTATCCCCGCTGTTGTCGCGCTGATCCTCGTACTCCTTGAGCTGACTTCGCTGGACATGGACATCGCCAGGCTTGCCTTCGATCCCGTCAGTGGGCAATTCATTGGCAGGCACAGCTATTTTCTGGAAGACGTCCTTCACGACCGCGCCAAACAACTGGTGATGGTTTTCGGCGTACTGGCCATGATCGGCTTTGCTGCGTCGTTCAAGGTAGAACGTCTGATCCCCTGGCGCAGAGAACTGGGTTGTCTGGTGTTGTCCATGGCGCTTTCAACCGCCTTCGTGACGCCAGTAAAAGTGATAACCTCGGTGCAATGCCCCTGGAGCCTCACCGAGTTCGGCGGCCAGGAAACCTACAGCGAATTGTTGAGCCCGCGCCCTGCCACCGACAAGCCAGGGCGTTGCTGGCCAGGTGGTCATGCAGCCACCGGTTTTACCCTGTTTGCCCTGTTCTTCGCCTTGCGCGACCGCCGCCCGAGAATGGCGAAAATGGGGCTGGCCCTGGCCTTCGGTTTGGGAACAGTGTTCTCTATCGGCCGAATGCTGCAAGGCGCGCACTTCTTTTCCCATAACATCTGGACTGCAGTGTTTTGCTGGTTGATCTGTCTGGGGGTTTACTACTTTGTACTTTACCGCCCCGAACCCAAGGGCCTCGATAACAGCAAAGTACAACCGACGCACTGATTGATCCGGAACAGCAAGACAAAAAAACCCCGCACAAGGCGGGGTTCTTTATGGGTGTGGCTTTTCGGGGTAAAGCCGGCTTACATCATGCCGCCCATACCACCCATGCCGCCCATGTCCGGCATGCCGCCGCCTGCTGGCTTGTCTTCAGGCACGTCAGCGATCATCGCTTCGGTGGTGATCATCAAGCTGGCGATGGAGGACGCCGCCTGCAGAGCAGAGCGAGTCACTTTGGCCGGGTCCAGGATACCCATTTCAATCATGTCGCCGTATTCGCCGGAAGCAGCGTTGTAACCGAAGTTACCCGAACCCTGCTTGACCTTGTCGACAACAACGCTTGGCTCGTCACCGGAGTTGGCAACGATCTGGCGCAGAGGTGCTTCAACGGCGCGACGCAGCAGAGCAATACCGACGTCCTGATCAGCGTTGTCGCCTTTCAGACCTTCGATAGCTTGCAGGGAGCGAACCAGTGCTACGCCACCGCCAGGTACCACGCCTTCTTCGACGGCTGCGCGGGTTGCGTGCAGGGCGTCTTCAACGCGGGCTTTCTTCTCTTTCATTTCAACTTCGGAACCGGCACCGACCTTGATCACTGCAACGCCGCCAGACAGCTTGGCCAGACGCTCTTGCAGTTTTTCCTTGTCGTAGTCCGAGCTGGTGTCGCCGATTTGCTGACGGATCTGGGAGATACGCGAGTCGATATCGGTTTTGACGCCAGCACCATCGATGATGGTGGTGTTTTCTTTGTTCAGGATGACGCGCTTGGCATTACCCAGGTGTTCCAGGGTAGTGGTTTCCAGGCTCAGGCCGATCTCTTCGGAGATAACGGTACCGCCGGTCAGAACAGCGATGTCCTGCAGCATGGCCTTGCGACGATCGCCGAAACCTGGAGCCTTGACAGCTGCAACTTTCACGATACCGCGCATGTTGTTGACAACCAGAGTTGCCAGCGCTTCGCCTTCAACGTCTTCAGCGACGATCAGCAGAGGACGGCCAGCCTTGGCGACTGCTTCCAGAACCGGCAGCATTTCGCGAATGTTGGAGATCTTCTTGTCGACCAGCAACAGCAGCGGGCTGTCCAGCTCGGCAACCATGGTGTCTGGCTTGTTGATGAAGTACGGAGACAGGTAACCGCGGTCAAACTGCATGCCTTCTACAACAGACAGCTCGTTTTCCAGGCCCGAACCTTCTTCAACGGTGATAACGCCGTCTTTGGTCACTTTTTCCATGGCTTCGGCAATGATGTCGCCGATGGAGTGATCAGAGTTGGCCGAAATGGTGCCGACCTGAGCAATTGCCTTGGTGTCGGTGCAAGGCTTGGACAGCTTCTTCAGCTCTGCAACGATGGCGATGGTCGCCTTGTCGATGCCGCGCTTGAGGTCCATCGGGTTCATGCCGGCAGCGACAGCCTTCAGGCCTTCGTTGACGATAGCCTGAGCCAGAACGGTAGCGGTGGTAGTACCGTCACCGGCGTCATCGTTGGCACGGGAGGCAACGTCTTTGACCAGCTGCGCGCCCATGTTTTCGAAACGGTCTTTAAGCTCGATTTCCTTGGCAACCGACACACCGTCTTTGGTGATCAGCGGAGCGCCAAAGCTTTTCTCGATGATAACGTTACGGCCTTTAGGGCCCAGGGTCGCTTTAACTGCGTCAGCCAGGACGTTTACACCGGCGAGCATTTTTTTGCGGCCAGAATCGCCGAATTTAACTTCTTTAGCAGCCATGATCATTATTCCTTGAATACTTTGTAGTAACGGAAATCAGCGGGAGCACTCAGCCTTCGACGACAGCAAGAATCTCGTTCTCGCTCATCACCAGCAGGTCTTCGCCGTCTCCTTTCACTGTGTTGCTGCCGGAATAAGGGCCGAACACAACCTTGTCACCCACTTTCACAGCCAGCGCACGTACTTCGCCGTTGTCCAGCACGCGGCCGGTACCCACAGCAACGATCTCGCCGCGGTTAGGCTTTTCAGCAGCCGAACCTGGCAGAACGATACCGCCGGCAGTTTTCGTTTCTTCTTCACTGCGACGGATTACGACGCGGTCATGCAGAGGACGAAGCTTCATTGTCGATCTCCTGATTATGTTTGTTTGATCGTCCGGTGAGTGCACCGGCCGGTTTAAATCCGGACTTGCCGGTTACGGTTCGACGCGCGAACCGCAGAATACGGTCTGGCCTTCATGCCAGAAACCTTGCGGTGACCCATACATAAGGGCGAGCAAAGTGATTACAAGTCTTGGGCAAAAAAATTTTACAGCCCAATTGCCACCCCAAAACGAGCGCGGCACCCGAAGGTGCCGCGCTGCCGGGGGTGTAACGGCTACTTGTCGCGATGTTCGAACTCGCCTTCGATCACATCCGGCTCGCGGGTCGGCTGGTGAATGGCATTCGGGCGATGGCTGGCAGGTCCCTGATTGGCCTGAGTCTGCAGATCATCGGCGAAGGCGCGCTGACGCATAGCCTGATCCTCTGCACGGCGACGAACCTTGTTGATCAGCAAACGACGAGTAATCGGCAGCAGACAGATCACACCCAGAATGTCACTGATGAAGCCGGGCAACAGCAGTAGACCGCCACCGACGGCGACCATCAGGCCTTCAAGCATTTCCTGGGCAGGCAGCTCGCCACGCGCCAGGCTTTCGCGCGCACGCAGCGCCGTGGCAAAACCGGCTACCCGCATGACGAACAAGCCGAGCATGGACGTCGCGACGACCAGCAAGAAGGTCCAGAGAAAGCCGATGGACATCCCGACACGAACCAGCAGAAACAGCTCAAGTACCGGGAATAATAAAAACAGCAGCAAAAAAACACGCATCAAATGAGTTCCTCAAGGGAAGAATGCCTTCCGAGTAGACCGTATGTGATGTCAGAAGGTCGTTAATTCAAGCTCCCTGCGCTTGGGTAACAGCTCAATTATGCGCATAAGTCAGCTGAACCTGGGCTTCACAAACGTGTATCGGTGTATTTCAGGGCTGGGTGGCAGAGGCGAGACGAACGGGCGAAAACAGCCTATAACGTGCTCTGGCTATGGCATAAGCACTCGCATCAAGCCAGTGATGCCATGGAAACGATCAACTGTGATTGGGCACGCACATGGAATTGAAAGACAAGCTGATAATTATCACCGGCGGATGCCAGGGGCTAGGCAGAGCCATGGCCGAATATCTGGCTGGCAAGGGCGCGAACCTGGCACTGCTGGACCTGAATCAGGACAAACTTGATCAGGCCGTCGTAGCCTGTGAGGCGCTCGGGGTCAAGGCTCGCGCCTATCTATGCAATGTCGCCAATGAAGAACAGGTCGTCGACACGGTCAATAAGGTCGCCGAGGATTTCGGGGCCATTCATGGCCTGGTCAACAACGCCGGTATTTTGCGTGACGGCCTGCTGGTCAAGGTCAAGGATGGCGTGATGACCAAACTGAGCCTGGCGCAATGGCAATCGGTGATTGACGTCAATCTGACCGGCGTATTCCTCTGCACGCGCGAGGTGGCGGCGAAAATGATCGAGCAGAAGAGCCAGGGCGCGATCATCAATATCTCGTCGATTTCACGGGCGGGGAATATCGGACAAACCAACTACTCGGCAGCCAAGGCCGGCGTTGCCGCCGCGACCGTTACCTGGGCAAGGGAACTGGCACGCTACGGAATCCGCGTGGCGGGCGTGGCACCTGGGTTCATTGAAACCGAAATGACCGGCAGCATGCGCCCCGAAGCACTTGAGAAAATGACCTCGGCCATCCCGCTCAAGCGTATGGGCAAGCCCGACGAAATCGCCCACTCGGTGGCTTACATTCTTGAAAACGATTATTTCAGTGGCCGCATACTGGAGCTGGACGGCGCGATGAGAATCTAGTCAACGCATCCTGGCAGAACGATGCACACGGTGTGCATCGCTCGCCACATTGTTTACCAGCTCACACCGAAACCGGCGGTGTAGCGGGTCTTGTCCACGTCGCCGTTATCCGAGCCACTGATGATGTTTTTCTCGGCTTTCAGGTTAAGCGACGCCCAGTCGGTAACCTTGTAGCGCAGCCCGGCTTCGACATCCATGGAGTAATCGGCAACGCCGCTTAACGGTTTGCCCAGCTCGCCGTTGCTAAAGAACTCGAACTTCTTGCCGATCAGGTAGCGGTTGTAATCCCAGGTACCTGCGACCGAATAGAAGTTTTCCTTCTGGCCATTGGAGAATTCGAAATCTGTGCGGTTAAGCAGCGCACCGACCTTGAAGGCTCCCAGCTCGTCATCCCACAGCTGGTAACCAGGACCTGTACCGACAACACGCTGACGCGACAGGTCTTCGATCTTGTCGCGCTTGTAGGTGACACGAGCATCCCAGAAGAATTTCTCGGTCAGGAAGCGATCCAGCGAGTATTCGGCGCTCCAGTTGTCGGTGCCGACCACATCATCGGTCGTTTCGCGGTTGTAATCGCCTTTGGCGTTATGGCGCCATTGGCCGTGACGCGCCGAAGTCTTGAAGGCAATGTTGTAGTCATTGGTGTCGTTTTCTGCCTGCTGGAAATCCAGCGCCGCATCGATATTGCCTTTCCAGACAAGATCAGTGATAACCGGCTTGGGCTTGATGATCTGATGAATGCTTGCCAGTTCGACGGTCTTGGGTGCATCGCCATTAGCCAGCACGACCTTGCCATCATCGGCAGCCTGCAACGACTTGGAGACTTCGCCTGTGTGCTCATCCTGCTTTACCAGCAGTGGCTGATCGCTTTGCAGGGTTTTGACCTGCTTCCAGTCCAACGGAATAGCGCCGCCGTATTCGGTCTGCAATAGCAGCTTGCCACCGTCGAACACTTTGATTGTGCCAGTCAGCCTATCACCGTTCTTCAACCAGACAGTGTCGGCAAGCAATGGAGTGGAAACAGTAGTAATTGCGAGGCACAGCAGGGTTCTGGACAACATAAGCGGTAATCAGGCTCTGTTTGGCGGGAAGGCGGGCATCATCCTGCAGAAAAACATCAAGGCGATCTCAATCCATGGAGCGCCGGACACGGTGGTAACAGACAGCAGCGATCGACCAAAGTTCCGCGAACGACAATCAATATCGTTTTATACAGGATAAACGCGTGACCGACCCGGACTTGACACTTCTTTACCCTGGCGAGCCGTCAGCTGCCGAAATGCGACGTACGGCCCTCTACCTGACGATGGCGCAAATACCGGAGGGCAAAGTGGTCGCCTACGGTCAACTGGCTGAACTGGCAGGGCTGGGCAAAGCTGCGCGCTGGGTGGGCCGTACATTGAGTCAGTTGCCGGACGGCTCTTCCCTGCCCTGGCATCGGGTGTTGGGGGCCGGCGGTCGGCTCAGCCTGCCCGCTGGCAGTGTGTCCGGTGACGAACAGCGAGCCCGTTTACGCGCCGAGGGCGTTACCATTCGGAATAATCGGGTGGATATGCAGCGCCATGGCTGGCGTCCCCTATAGCACAGCGGTTAGAGTGCGCCCTTTGTTTTCGTAACCTGAGGCAGATTCCAGCCCATGCCCCGTAAAACCTGGCGCGCCGCGCTCGCCGCATATGCCAGCCCGTCGACATTAGTGTTACTGCTGCTCGGATTCGCTGCGGGCATGCCTTATATGCTGGTCTTTTCGACCTTATCCGTGTGGTTGCGCGAAGCCGGTGTTGCTCGCGAGACCATCGGCTATGCGAGCCTGATCGGTCTTGCCTACGCCTTTAAATGGGTCTGGTCGCCCTTACTCGACCAATGGCGCCTGCCGTTTCTGGGCAAGCTGGGGCGGCGGCGCTCCTGGTTGGTGCTTGCACAGAGCCTGGTGATTCTCGGCCTGATCGGTATGGGTTTCTGCGATCCGCAGAAGCATTTGTCCTGGCTGATCGCAATTGCCGTAGTAGTGGCCTTCGCCTCCGCAACGCAAGACATCGCCATCGACGCCTATCGCCTTGAAATCGCCCAGGACACCCAGCAGGCCGCCCTCGCCGCCAGCTATATGTCCGGCTATCGGGTGGCCGCACTGTTGGCGACCGCGGGCGCGCTGTACTTCGCTGAAGGTTTCGGCTCAACAGGCTTTGCCTACAAGCATTCGGCGTGGACCGGCACCTATGTGCTGTTTGGCCTGCTGATGCTGCCAGCGCTGGTCACTACGCTGATCATGCGCGAGCCACCCGTACCGTTGCGCACCCAACTGTCGGCAGCGCGCTATGGTTTTACCCACCAGTTGGCCTCGGTGTTCGTGCTCATTGTGCTGCTGGTTTCAGTACCGGCAATGTTTACCCAGCTTTACAACACCGACTTCGCCAGCGTGCTGTTCAACGGCACCAGCTGGATGGACCTGTTGCTGGAAGACCGGGCTTTCCTGCGCGCCATTCTCTACACGCTTCTGACCTTCGCCTGTCTGTCGTCAATGGGTCGTCGCGGGCTGGCACCGGTGCTTACGCCGATCAACGACTTCATCATGCGTTATCGCTGGCAGGCCCTGCTGTTACTGGGCCTGATTGCGACCTATCGAATGTCGGACACGGTGATGGGCGTCATGGCCAACGTGTTCTACATCGACCAGGGCTTCACCAAGGACCAGATCGCCAGTGTCAGCAAGATCTTCGGCCTGATCATGACCCTGCTGGGCGCTGGTGCCGGTGGTCTGCTGATCGTACGCTTCGGTATCATGCCGATCCTGTTCATCGGCGGCTTCACCTCGGCAGCGACCAACATCCTGTTCCTGTTGCTGGCGGACATGGGCCCGAACGTGAAGATGCTGATCCTGACCATCTCACTGGACAACCTCAGCTCAGGGCTGGCGACATCAGCGTTTGTCGCCTACCTGTCGAGCCTCACCAACCTTAAGTTTTCCGCCACTCAATACGCACTGCTCAGCTCAATCATGCTGCTGTTGCCGCGTTTGCTGGGCGGTTATTCCGGCGTGGTGGTGGAGAAATTCGGTTATCACAATTTCTTCCTGATCACCGCTTTACTGGGCATTCCAACGCTGGTGATGATCATCCTGCAATGGAGCCGCGAGATACGCACCGCGAAGGCCGAGGCACCGACAGCAGTTTCAGAGATTGAGAAGCCCTGATCGCCGGATCACTCATCAAGGAAAAAAAGTGGACACCGAAAACCAAACACGCCCTTTCAACCCCATCCCACTGATTCTTATCAGCCTGGGGATCTGGCTACCCATCATCGGCACTCTGCTGACATATTATCTGTCGCGAGACGCTGATGGCCTGTCCGGATCAATGGCCTTGGGCAGTGCGGTAGTCCTACTCGCGCAGGTGGAAATCTTCGCGATCATCTTTCTGCTGATTTATGCGTTCGCCGTAAAGCCATGGAGACTGTCCAGAAAGATACGCACAGTGTTCTCCATCAACGCAGTAGCCGCCACTGTCGCGGGCATCGGCATTATCATCACGCTGGCCAATATAAGCCTGCAGTAATCGCCGAATAAAAAAGCCCCGACTCTCACGAGCCAGGGCTTTGTCTTACCGCACAAACCACTATTCCTGAACCACCCGAACAATCCGTTGCGGCAATGGAATCTCGATGCCTGCGTCCTTCAAGCGGTCGCGCGCTTCGATGTTGAACATCGACGTCACGTCGCCCATATCGCCACTGCTGGTCCAGACACGCAGGGACAAGGTAATTGCGTTCTCCCCCAGCGCTGCCACCACGGCCTGTGGGGCCGGGTCCTTGAGTACGCGTGGGTCGTCTGCCATGTCCAGCAGGACCTGCAATGCTTTTCTCAAATCCGCATCGTGGCTGACGCCGATATCGAAGGTGATCTTGCGGGTTGGCTGACGGTTGGTGTTGGTGATGATGCCGTTGGACAGGTTGCCGTTGGGAATGATCACCGTACGGTTGTCGCCGGTGCGCAGCACGGTGTGGAAGATCTGGATGTTGTCGACAGTTCCCGACACACCCTGGGCTTCGATCCAGTCACCGATGCGAAACGGACGGAACAACAGAATCAGCACACCACCCGCGAAGTTCGCCAGGCTGCCTTGTAATGCCAGACCAATCGCCAGGCCGGCAGCACCGATAGCGGCCACGAACGAGGTAGTTTCGACGCCGATCATCGACGCGACGCTGACCACCAGCAGGATTTTCAGAATGATGTTCGCCAGGTTGCTGACGAAGCCCTGCAAGGCCAGGTCGGCGTGTCGCAAGGCCAGCAACGCGCCCAGTTTTCCGGTCAGCCGGTTGATCAGCCACCAGCCCACACACAGCGTTACGACTGCCAGCAGCAAGCGGCTGCCGTACTCCATGATCATCGGAATCCAGGCCTGTGACGCTTGCCACAGATGACCGACTTCTGCGTTTAAATCCATCGTTATCTCCTTACCCGCCATGAACTGCCATCGAAACCACGGCGGCCTGCCGTCATTTCAATGCTCAAGGCGATTCGGACTGGCCGGGGGACGCAGGGTTCCCCGGCTTTCAGTGCAAATAAATATTAGTCGCGGAAGTTGTTGAATTGCAGCGGCATGCCCGAATCATAGGCACGCAGCGCTGCGATCGCTTCTTGCAGGTCGTCGCGCTTCTTGCCGGTAACCCGCACTTGCTCGCCCTGAATGGCGGCCTGGACCTTGAGTTTGGCCTCTTTGATATGGGCGACGATTTTTTTCGCCAGTTCCTTGTCGATGCCTTCGCGCAGGGTGACTTCCTGCTTCATCAGTTTACCCGAAGCGTAGGCATCCTTGATCTCGAGGCATTTTGCGTCGATCTTGCGTTTGACCAGCGCCAGCTTGAGGATTTCGATCATGGCCTCCAGCTGAAAGTCTGCTTCTGCGGTCAGCGTGACAGTCAGTTCCTTGAACTCGAAAGTACCTTTGCCTTTGAGGTCGTAGCGACGGTCCAGCTCTTTGATGGCATTGTCGACGGCATTCGTGACTTCGTGTTTATCCAATTCGGACACTACGTCGAACGAGGGCATGTATGTTCTCCAGATAAACGGCGTGCGCACGATTCGGGCACGCGTGACTTGACGGTTTGAAAGAACGCTCATTATAACGAGACTTTTCCTGCATTCACTGTGAGCCTTTCATGCACATCCTTGTTTTCACCTTCAGCAGACCGCTTCAACGCCTTAACGTGCCTCACTGATGGGGGTGACATGGCATGTTCTCGGCGCGGGAAGTCTGGGCACTCTGTGGGCGGCGCGACTGGCGCGCGCAGGTCTGCCGGTGCGGTTGATTCTTCGCAATGCTGAACGGCTGGCGGCGTATAACACCAGTGGCGGTAGCGTGACACTGGTCGAAAACGATATCGCCTACACGTACTCGGCCGAAGCACAGACCGCCGAACATCACCAACCCATCGAGCGGCTGCTGGTCGCCTGCAAGGCCTACGACGCTGAGCAGGCTGTTGCGCAGTTGGCACCGCATCTGGCGGCACATGCCGACGTCATCCTGCTACAAAACGGCCTGGGCAGTCAGGACGCTGTGGCTGCAAGAATCCCCCACATCCGCTGCGTGTTCGCCTCCAGCACTGAAGGCGCGTTTCTGGAGTCGGACTGGCGTGTCAGGTTCGCTGGCCACGGCTTCAACTGGCTTGGCGATGTATCGAACCCGACGGCACCCGCACTTCTGCAGGACTTGCACGCCAGTGGCATTCCCCACGAATGGACACCGGACATCCTGACGCGGCTGTGGCGCAAGCTGGCCCTGAACTGCGCGATCAACCCGCTGACGGTCCTGCACGACTGCCGTAATGGTGGCCTGCTCGAGCACGCCTGCGAGGTCGCAACACTGTGCGCCGAGCTGAGCGATTTGCTGGGCCGCTGCGGCCAGCCAGCGGCAGCGCATGACTTGCATGCTGAAGTGCTGCGGGTCATTCATGCGACCGCCGCCAATTACTCATCCATGTATCAGGACGTGCTTCACGGGCGACGCACCGAAATCAGCTACCTGCTGGGTTACACGTGTGCGGCAGCCATGCGTCATCGCTGTCCGGCAGCACACCTGCAGCAATTGCAGACACGTCTGACAGCCCATCTGGCACACAAGGGTTTGCGTACTGACTAGCGCGCGCTACCCTGCTCGCATCACACGTCACTGCGACCTTCCCAATGCCTTTGCGCCAACGCCTGGAAAACCTGCCGGTAGGTCAGAAACTGCTGGCCGCCCTGCTGGTCCTGATGACCACCGTGCTGCTGGTTGCGAACCTGACCTTCATCAGCGCGGCTTATTACATCTCTCAGGAAGCGATGGCCCCGCAGGCCCTGCAGACCATTGGCCGTCTGATCAGCAGCGCCAATCTCAACGAGCGCGCCTTGAACTCGCCTGCCGATGCGCGTGCCTTGCTCAAGGAACTCAAAAGCTACGGCCCGCTACGTGCAGCGGCCATATACGACAACGACGGAGAGCGACTTGAGCAGATGCAACAGGGCGAGGGCCTGCAACTGCCCAGGCACTACAAGGACCTCGAAAGCTGGCGGCTTACCGAGTTTCGCAGCACGCAGGTCATTACCGTACCGAAAGGCGACGAACCGCCCGGGCACATGTTACTGGTTGCCAGCAGCGAGCTGCCTCCCGCGTTCTACACCGGCACACTGACCGCGAGTCTGGGCATTCTGGTGTTCAGCGTGTTGCTGTGGCTGGTGGTGGCCCGGCAGATCCGGCGCTTGATCACAGAGCCCATTTATCAGTTGGAAGAACTGTCGCGGCAGGTCACCCGCGAAGAAAACTACGCACTGCGCGCAGAGCCCGGCAACGAGGATGAAATCGGCAGTCTGGCCGAGGCATTCAATACCATGCTGTCGCGTATCGAAGCGCGTGAGCAACAACTCAAGCGCGCTCGAGATGACTCCCAGGAAGCTTACGATCAAGCACAGGGGCTGGCCGAGGAAACCCGCCACACCAACCGCAAACTGGAACTGGAAGTCCAGGTGCGCAGCAAGATCGAGAAGAAGCTCACCGGCTTTCAGAACTACCTCAACAGCATCATTGATTCGATGCCCTCGGCGATGATCGCGCTGGACGAGCAGCTGTACGTCACCCAGTGGAATCAGGAGGCGACAGCGCTGTCCGGAACCACGCTGGACGAAGCGTTGAACCAGCCGATCTTTCTGGCCTTCGAGCCGATGCGCTCGTTTCTGCCGCAAATCAAGCACACCGTCGAGCGCCACAGCGTGACCAAGATCGAGCGCGTGACCTGGATCAAAAACGACGAGTCGCGCCACTATGCGCTGACGTTCTACCCGCTGACCGGCGATGCCGGGCGTGGCGTGGTGATCCGTATCGATGACATCACCCAGCGTATATCGCTGGAAGAAATGATGGTGCAGTCGGAGAAGATGTTGTCTGTCGGCGGTCTGGCAGCGGGCATGGCCCACGAGATCAACAACCCGTTGGGCGCCATTCTGCACAATGTGCAGAACATCAGGCGGCGTCTGTCCCCGGAACTGCCGAAGAACATTGAGCAGGCCGAAGCCGACGGTATCAATCTGGCGCAGGTCAATCATTACCTGGAAAGCCGCGAAGTACCAAAACTGCTCGATGGCATCCAGCAAGCGGGTGCCAGGGCAGCAAAGATTGTCAGCCACATGCTCAATTTCAGCCGCTTGAGCAGTCGTCAGCTGTCAGCCTGCGACTTACCGGCATTGATCGATCAGGCAGTGGAAATTGCCAGCAACGATTTTGACCTTACCGTCGGTTTCGACTTCAAGGGCCAGCACATCATCCGTCAGTTCGACCCGGAACTGGGTCCGGTACCGTGCATCGCCAACGAACTGGAGCAGGTGCTGCTGAACCTGCTGAAGAACGCCGCCCAGGCCATTCACCAGCGCCCGGAGAGCGAGGAGCCTGGACGCATCATCCTGCGTACCCGTCTCAACCCGCCCTGGGCCGAAATTCAGGTGGAGGACAACGGCATCGGCATGTCCGAAAACGTCCGAAAACGTACTTTCGAACCGTTCTTTACCACCAAGGAAATCGGCCAGGGCACCGGGCTGGGTCTGTCGGTGTCGTATTTCATTGTTACCAATAATCATAAAGGCCAGATGGAGGTGCATTCCTCTCTCGGCACAGGCACCTGCTTTACGCTGCGTCTACCGCTGGTGGCCAACCAGGTAAGCGTTCAGCAGCAGGTTATTTCCAAGTCTTGATCAGGAATCGCAGCAATGGGCTTTCGTTTGTCGAAGATTTACACACGCACCGGTGATGCCGGAGAGACCGGTCTGGGCGACGGTCGACGGGTGTCCAAGGATCATCCGCGCGTCGAGGCCATTGGCGAGGTCGATACGCTCAACAGCCAGCTCGGCCTGTTGCTGGCCGGGCTGATCGATGAGGCCAAAAGCGTGCCGGCTCTCAACGAAGTGATCGAGGTGCTCGCGCCTTGCCAGCATCGGCTGTTCGATCTGGGGGGCGAACTGGCAATGCCGACTTACAAAGCGCTGAAGGACGCTGAGGTTGAGCGGCTGGAAGCGGCAATCGATGTGTGGAATGAAGAGCTGGGGCCGTTGGAAAATTTCATCTTGCCAGGCGGATCATCACTGATCGCTCAAGCGCACATCTGCCGCAGCCTGGCGCGCAGTGCCGAACGCCGTTGCCAGCATTTGAATGCGGTCGAGCCACTGGAAGGCGCCGGGCTGGCGTATATCAACAGGCTGTCGGATTTGTTGTTCGTCGCAGCTCGGTTGATCGCCAGAAGACAGGGCATCGCGGAAATACTCTGGCAGCCCGCGCCCAAGCCGGTTTGATGAGCATCCGAATGGCTGCGCGGCGCAGATTTGTGACGCGGAGCGTTTTCACGTTGAAGCGTAGGGGCATTTGTGGGGAGCGGACCGGGCGACGCTTCGCGGACAAGTCCGCTCCCACGGCCTTCGGCCATAGTCAAAAGCGGACGTGTATAACGATGAGTGCTCTGGGTCAGCTGTGCGACTCAGACGATTTCGTCAGGCCAGAACGCGCGGATCCCGGCCACGCCCTGTGCGCCGCTTTCCCAGGCCTGCTGACGCTCGGAAGGGCCAACGCCGCCCAGCAGAAAAACCGGTTTGTTAAAGCCTGCAATCAGTTGCGCCGCCTGCTGCCAGCCCAGCGGCTGTGCATCGGGATGAGTCAGGGTGGGCTGAACCGGTGACAGGGTGACGAAATCCACGCCCATCTGCTCTGCCAGGGCCAGCTCTTCGGCGTTATGGCACGACGCCGCCAGCCAGCGGTTCTCAGGGAACGGACGTCCACGACTGGCGTACTTGCGCAGTTGCTCCGCCGTCAGGTGCCAACCGGCGGACGGAAAGTCGCCCAGCCACTCCAGAGGCCCTTTGAGCATGAGCTGCGCCTTGCCGGCACACAGCCCGGCCGCATCCACGGCCAGGTCACGGTACTTGGGGTCGTAACCACCCGGCGCACGCAACTGGACCAGTTTGATGCCGCCTGCGATGGCTTTCTGCATACCGCGCAACAGCTCGATATTGTCCAGCCCGTCAGGCGTGATCAGATACTCGCCGGGCAAACGTGCCGCTGCAACAATTGGCTGGTTGGCGGCCGGAAAGTCGTAGTCAGGCAGCTCTCGCGGAGCCGCCCAGACCAGTGGCTGCCCTTCAGCACCATGCGGCTCGCCGGTAAATGCCGAAACTTCCCAGACATCCAGCAATACCTGCTTGTCCGCATAATCGTGACCGACCTTGATCAACGGACGCGCTGCCGTGACCTGAATCCCCAACTCTTCCTGAAGCTCACGTGCGAGTGCGGCCTGAACGGTCTCACCCTCTTCGACCTTGCCACCGGGAAACTCCCAGAGGCCACCTTGATGCTGAGTGTCGGCACGTCGGGCAATCAATACACTGCCGTCAGCGCCACGAATGACGGCGGCAGCCACATGAACTCGTTTCACGATCAGGACTCCTGCAGGCCTGCCTGCTGCCAGCGCTTGAAGGCGGGCCACTGGTAGATGGTTTCGATATACGCCAGTGCCTCTGCTGGCAACTGGACGTGATAGCCGCGCAGACGAATAGCCACCGGTGCGAAGAACGCATCAGCAATGCTCGGCTTGCCAAACAGAAAAGGACCACTTTCGGCAGCAGCAGCGCGACATTCGGCCCACAGCTCGACGATACGGTCGATATCGTTCTGGGTATCAACGGTGATCACTTCCAGCGCCTTATCCTGACGCAGGTCCATTGGCATGTTCGAGCGCAGATTGACGAAACCGCTGTGCATCTGCGCACACGCCGAACGGGCCTGGGCACGGGCAGCGATATCACGCGGCCACAGCTCGACGTCCGGGAAGCGCTCGACCAGATATTCACAGATCGCCAGCGAATCGATGATCGTGCCGTGCTCACACTGAAGCGCAGGCACCTTGCCGGTCGGCGAATACTTGAGAATATTCTCGCGGGTGTCCGGCAGGTTCAGGCGGATGACCTGATCGGTGAACGCAGCACCGGTCATTTCCAGCACCAGCCAGGGACGCAGCGACCAGGAGGAATAGCGTTTGTCGCCGATAATCAGATGCAGGCTCATGGTTCAGCTCCATTGAGCCCGGCGCGAGGGCAGGATGCCCGCGCGCCGGGCATTGAATCAAGTGCGATATTCCGCGTTGATCTTCACGTATTCGTGAGAAAGGTCGGTGGTCCAGATGGTTTCGCTGCAATCACCGCGACCCAGCTCGATACGAATGGTGATCTCTTCTTCAGCCATTACCGCCGAGCCCTGCTCTTCGGTGTAGGTCGTGGCGCGGCAGCCCTGGCTGGCAATGCATACGCCGCCGAGGAATACGTCGATCTTGCTCACGTCCAGGTCCGGCACGCCAGCGCGGCCGACAGCCGCCAGAATACGTCCCCAGTTCGGATCGGAGGCGAACAGCGCGGTCTTGATCAGCGGCGAGTGGGCCACGGCATAACCGACATCCAGGCACTCCTGATGATTGCCGCCACCGTTGACTTCTACCGTCACGAACTTGGTCGCACCTTCGCCATCACGCACGATGGCCTGAGCGACATCCATGCACACGTCGAACACGGCTTTCTTCAACGCGTCGAACAACGGGCCCTTGGCCTCGGTGATCTCGGGCAGATCAGCCTGACCGGTGGCAATCAGCATGCAGCAATCGTTGGTCGAGGTATCGCCATCGATAGTGATGCGATTGAAGGATTTGTTGGCTCCGTCGCGAATCAGGTCCTGCAGTACGCTCTGCGACACTTTGGCGTCGGTAGCGATGTAGCCAAGCATGGTCGCCATGTTCGGGCGAATCATGCCTGCGCCTTTGCTGATGCCGGTTACTGTAATGGTTACGCCATCGTGGGTGAACTGACGGCTCGCGCCTTTGGGCAGGGTGTCGGTGGTCATGATGCCGGTCGCCGCAGCGGCCCAGTTATCCACAGACAGATCATCAAGCGCGGCTTGCAGCGCGCCTTCGATTTTTTCCACAGGCAACGGCTCGCCGATCACGCCCGTTGAGTAAGGCAGCACTGCTGATGCATCGACGCCGGTCAGTTGCGCCAGCTTTTCGCAAGTACGTCGCGCAGAAACCAGACCTGGTTCGCCCGTGCCCGCGTTGGCATTGCCGGTGTTGGTCAGCAAATAACGCACCGTCCCCTGAACACGCTGTTTGGCCAGAATGACCGGCGCGGCGCAGAACGCATTCAAGGTGAATACACCGGCAACGCTGGAGCCTTCGGCACAGCGCATGACCACAACATCCTTGCGCCCCGGGCGTTTGATGCCGGCAGAAGAAATGCCAAGTTCAAAACCGGGAACCGGGTGCAACGCAGGCAAAGGACCAAGACCAACAGCCATCGGGGTGCTCCTCAAGGAGTATGGCGCCGTCCGCATCGGTACGGCGATCAATGAAAAAACGCCGCGACGGGCAAGCCGGTCGCGGCGCAGGTATTACACAGTCAAAGGCTTAGTTGATCTGGCCGTGACAGTGTTTGAATTTCTTGCCCGAACCACACCAGCACAGCTCGTTGCGACCCAGCTTCTGGTCGTTGCGAACCGGCTCGGATGCGACGGCCACAGGCGCTTCGCCACCCTCTTCATCCGGCAGCGGCTGGTCGATGCCCGGCGCAGGAGCGTGTTCGAACTGCATACGACTGGCCAGTTCTTCGGCTTCCTGACGCAGGCGCGCCTCTTCTTCCTCTGGATCTTCGCGACGAACCTGAACATGCGAAAGCACACGGATGGTGTCGCGCTTGATCGAATCCAGCAGCTCCTGAAACAGCGTGAAGGACTCGCGCTTGTATTCCTGCTTCGGGTTCTTCTGAGCGTAGCCGCGCAGGTGGATACCGTGACGCAGGTGGTCCATGGTCGACAGGTGATCTTTCCACAGGTCGTCCAGCACGCGCAGGAGGATCTGCTTCTCGAAGGAACGCAGGGCTTCGGCGCTGGCCTGGTCTTCCTTCTCGTTGTACGCCACCAGCAACTGCGCCATGATTTTTTCGCGCAGGCTGTCTTCGTGCAGGTTGTCGTCTTCGTCCAGCCACTGCTTGACGGGCAGTTTGACGGCAAAGTCGGTGTTCAGCGCGGCTTCCAGACCGGCAACGTTCCACTGCTCCGGCAGGGATTGCGGCGGAATATGCTGACTGATGAGATTGTTGAGCACTTCCTCACGGAAGTCAGCGATGGTCTCACCAATGTTCTCGGCAGCCAGCAGCGTGTTACGCATGTGATAGATCACTTTGCGCTGCTCGTTGGCCACGTCATCGAACTCGAGCAATTGCTTGCGGATGTCGAAGTTGCGACCTTCCACTTTGCGCTGCGCTTTTTCGATGGCGTTGGTCACCATGCGGTGCTCGATAGCCTCACCGGACTGCATGCCCAGCGCCTTCATGAAATTCTTCACGCGGTCCGAGGCGAAGATACGCATCAGGCTGTCTTCGAGCGACAGGTAGAAACGGCTGGAACCGGTGTCACCCTGGCGGCCGGCACGGCCACGCAGCTGGTTGTCGATACGGCGCGATTCGTGGCGCTCGGAGGCAATAACGTGCAAGCCACCCGCTTCGATCACCTGCTGATGGCGTTTCTGCCAGTCAGCCTTGATCTGTGCGATCTGCTCAGGGGTCGGATCTTCCAGATTGGCGACCTCTACTTCCCAGTTACCGCCCAACAGGATGTCGGTACCGCGACCCGCCATGTTGGTAGCAATGGTCAAAGCACCCGGACGACCGGCCTGCGCGATGATTTCTGCTTCTTTTTCGTGGAACTTGGCGTTCAGAACCTTGTGATCGATGCCTTCCTGCTTGAGCAGGTTGGACATGTGTTCGGAGGTTTCGATGGTCGCCGTACCTACCAGCACCGGACGGTTCTCTGCAATGCAGGCCTTGATGTCGGTAACGATGGCTGCGTACTTCTCTTCCGCCGTCAGATAGACAAGGTCGTTGAAGTCTTTACGCGCCAACGGCTTGTTCGGCGGGATGACCATGACGGCCAGGTTGTAGATCTGGTGGAATTCGAACGCTTCGGTGTCAGCCGTACCGGTCATGCCGGACAGTTTGTTGTACAGACGGAAGTAGTTCTGGAACGTGGTCGATGCCAGGGTCTGGCTTTCGGCCTGAATGTTCAGGTTTTCCTTGGCTTCGATGGCCTGATGCAGGCCCTCGGACAAGCGACGGCCCGGCATGGTGCGGCCGGTATGCTCGTCGACCAGCAGAACCTGGCCGTCTGCAACGATGTACTCGACGTTGCGGTTGAACAGTTTGTGCGCACGCAGACCGGCATAAACGTGAGTCAGCAGGCCCAGGTTGTGCGCCGAGTACAGGCTCTCGCCTTCAGCCAGCAAACCGACTTCGGTGAGCATTTCCTCGATGAACTGGTGACCGGCTTCGTTCAGCTCAACCTGACGGGTTTTCTCGTCAACGGTGAAGTGGCCCGGTTTGGTGACTTCGCCTTCCACTTCCTCGATATGCTGCTCGAGCTTGGGGATCAGGCGGTTGATTTCGGTGTACAGCTTGGAGCTGTCTTCGGCCTGACCAGAGATGATCAGCGGCGTACGCGCTTCGTCGATCAGAATCGAGTCGACTTCGTCGATTACGGCGAAATTGAGTTCGCGCTGGAACTTGTCGTCCATGCTGAACGCCATGTTGTCGCGCAGGTAATCGAAACCGTATTCGTTGTTGGTGCCGTAAGTGATATCGGCAGCGTAGGCGGCGCGCTTCTCTTCCGGCGGCTGGAATGGCGTGACAATGCCTACGGTCAGGCCGAGGAATTCGTACAGCGGACGCATCCAGTTGGCATCGCGGCGAGCGAGGTAATCGTTCACGGTAACCACGTGAACGCCCTTGCCGGACAATGCGTTGAGGTAGACAGCCAGCGTACCGACCAGGGTTTTACCTTCACCGGTACGCATTTCCGCGATCTGACCTTCGTGCAGGGTCATACCGCCGATCAACTGAACGTCGAAGTGGCGCATGCCCATGACACGCTTGCCCGCTTCACGAGCGACAGCAAAGGCTTCAGGGAGCAATTGATCGAGGGTCTCGCCTTTGGCTATGCGGGCCTTGAACTCTTCGGTCTTGGCGCGCAGTTGCTCGTCCGAAAGGGCCACCATTTGCTCTTCGAAGGCATTGACGATCTGTACCGTCTTGAGCATGCGTTTTACTTCACGCTCGTTCTTGCTTCCAAAAAGTTTTTTCAACAAAGGCGCAAACATATCGACAGGATCTTCCACACATAGGAATGGAGGGCGGCCCCGTGAGTCGCCCGTGCAGCCCAGATGGCCGCATGCGAACGAGCATTCTACCCGGAAACGATGGTGAGGAAAGTGGCGTTATTCCACGATGCTGGCACAGCGCTGTGACGGGGCAGGTTTACAATGGGGCCATTTTCAAGCACTTCAACCCGTTATCCGGGGAAGTTACTCATTGATTTGCATATGAAAGCACGGAAATGCCCTGAAAAGCAGCCGTCAGAACGCTTTCTGTTAAGATGTTCATCTTGTTACCCAGGCATCCCTCCATGGCCTTTCGTCCTCTGAACGCCCGCCCGCCCGCGGTTTTGCTGCGTGAAGCCAAGCCCCTGAAGGCTATATTTCGTCACGCCGAGCGACTCAGCCACTTGCAGCGCCTGCTCGAAAGCCAGCTGCAACCAGCGGCCCGGGAGCATTGTCGCGTGGCATCGTGGCGCGAAGGTACCTTGTTGCTGATCGTGACAGACGGTCACTGGGCCACGCGCCTGCGCTACCAGCAGAAACGCCTGCACCGGCAAATGATGGCCTTCGACGAATTCATCAACCTGACCCGCATTGTGTTCAAGGTGCAGCCGCCTGAAGCGCCACGCGGAGCTGCCACGCACACCATCGACCTGTCTTCGATTGCCGCCGAGAACATTCAGGCCACCGCCGATGGCATCACTGATCCCAAGCTGCGGGCAGCACTTGAGCGGCTTGCCAGCCATGCCAAGGACAAGAAATAACGTCTGAGTGATTTTCGCCAGATCCTCTGCGCAACTGGCTTTGCCCAATGAAGCCGATAAAAAAAGGCCACCCGAGGGCAGCCTTTAAAGAACAAAAGGAAAGAGAGTAAAGCTTGCCTACACGGCCGCGACAGGGCGCATGTAGGAAATAGGTGCCGTACTGGCATCCTCGAAAGTCACCACTTCCCAAGCGTCTTTCTGCTCGATCAACGTGCGCAGGAGACGATTGTTCAGTGCATGCCCCGATTTGAAGCCACGGAACTCACCGATCAGGCTATTGCCCAGCAGGTAAAGGTCACCGATGGCGTCGAGGATTTTGTGTTTGACGAATTCGTCCTCGTAACGCAGGCCGTCTTCGTTCAGTACGCCGTCCTTGTCGACCACGATGGCGTTTTCCACACTGCCGCCGAGTGCGAGGTTGTGCTTGCGCAGGTACTCGATGTCACTCATGAACCCGAAGGTCCGGGCACGGCTGACTTCCTTCACGAAGGAAGTGCTGGAAAAGTCCACGCTTGCACTCTGGGTGCGATCACGGAAGACGGGGTGATCGAAATCGATCTCGAAACTGACCTTGAACCCTTCGAAAGGCACGAAAGTAGCGCGTTTACCGCCCTCCTCCACTGTGACTTCACGCAGGATGCGGATGAATTTCTTCGGCGCGTCCTGTTCTTCCAGGCCAGCCGATTGAATCAGGAATACGAAAGGGCCTGCGCTGCCGTCCATGATAGGAACTTCGGAGGCAGAGAGCTCGACGTAGGCGTTATCGATGCCAAGGCCAGCCATGGCCGAGAGCAGGTGTTCTACCGTGTCAACTTTGACATCACCATTGACCAGAGTGGTCGACAGAGTGGTGTCGCCGACGTTTTCCGCACGCGCAGGGATCTGCACGACGGGGTCAAGGTCAGCTCGGCAAAACACAATGCCGGTATTCACAGGTGCGGGCTTGAGGGTCAGGTAAACCTTCTCCCCGGAGTGCAGGCCTACACCTGTGGCACGGATAATATTTTTCAGGGTGCGTTGTTTAATCATGGCATGGGCCGCTTCAGCGCAAGTTGCGAACTGGTATCAACAAAGGCTGGCGATGATAGCAGACCATGCCTTTGCTGAACACCAATCACCCTAATACCCCTGATACATTTCATCAATCGGCCTGACGACGCAGGAAAGCCGGGATATCCAGGTAATCCAGATCATCGTTAGGGTTCATCTTCGCCGCTGCCGTAGCGCCTGCGTGTGCCTGATTGCGCATCACGGTAGGACGGTCCAGATCGCGGTAGTTGACAGAAGGTGCTTCCTGGCGCGACGCCTGCTGGGCAGGAGCCTGCTGGGTGGTCTGCAGCGTGTTGTCGATGACCTTGACCGGCTTCTCGATTTTCGCGCCCAGGCCGGTGGCAACCACAGTCACGTGCAACTCGTCACGCATGTCCGGATCGATAACCGTACCGACCTTGACCATCGCGTGCTCGGAAGCGAACGCTTCGATGATGCTACCCACGTCCGAGTACTCACCCAGCGACAGGTCAGGACCGGCAGTGATGTTGACCAGGATGCCGCGAGCGCCCTGCAGGTTGACGTCTTCGAGCAACGGGTTGCGAATGGCCGCTTCGGTGGCTTCACGCGCACGGTTAGGACCGCTGGCGCAGCCAGTACCCATCATCGCCATGCCCATTTCGCTCATCACGGTGCGGACGTCGGCGAAGTCGACGTTGATCATGCCCGGACGCTTGATGATGTCGGAGATACCGCGAACGGCACCGGCCAGTACATCGTCAGCCTTGGCGAAAGCCGACAGCAGGCTGGCGTCCTTGCCCAGGATGGTCAGCAGCTTCTCGTTGGGGATGGTGATCAACGAGTCGACGCTTTCGGACAGCATGCGGATGCCTTCATCGGCGATCTGCATACGCTTGCGACCTTCGAACGGGAACGGACGGGTCACGACTGCGACCGTCAGAATGCCCATTTCCTTGGCCACTTCAGCAATGATCGGTGCTGCACCGGTACCGGTACCGCCGCCCATGCCAGTGGTGATGAAAACCATGTTGGTGCCCTGCAGAACTTCTGCAATGCGCTCACGATCTTCCAGTGCGGCCTGACGACCGACTTCAGGGTTGGCGCCAGCGCCAAGGCCCTTGGTCACGCCGGTGCCCAGCTGCAGAATGGTCCGCGCGCCGATGTTTTTCAGCGCCTGAGCATCGGTGTTGGCGCAGATGAATTCCACGCCTTCGATGTTGCTCTTGACCATGTGATTGACAGCGTTTCCGCCACCACCGCCTACACCGATAACTTTGATAACCGGGCTTTGCGGGACGTTGTCTACGAGTTCGAACATTTCTCTCTCCTTCCGCTTTCTAGTTAGTTTTGCCTACTGCCTGCCGATATTGCTTTTGAAGCCCTGAATCTGAAGCTGTGAAACTTTTAAACGTTGAAACTTAGAAATTGCCCTGCACCCAACGCTTGATACGCTCAAGCACCGGTGCCTTGGTTTCGTCGCTGTAACTGCTGTTGCCGACCATCCCGGACAGCGAAATGCCGTCCGACTGTTTTTGCAGCCCGTACATCAACAGGCCTACGCCGGTCGAGTAGATCGGGTTGCGCACGACATCAGCGAGCCCTTTGACGCTGTGCGGCACGCCAAGGCGCACCGGCATGTGGAAGATTTCCTCGGCCAGTTCGACCGCACCTTCCATTTTCGCTGTGCCCCCGGTCAGCACGATGCCAGCCGGGATCAGGTCTTCGTAACCGCTGCGGCGCAGCTCGGCCTGGATCAGGGTGAACAGCTCGTCGTAACGAGGCTCTACCACTTCGGCCAGGGCCTGACGCGACAGCTCGCGAGGTGGACGGTCGCCCACACTCGGTACTTTGATGGTTTCACCGGCACCGGCCAGTTTGGCCAGGGCGCAGGCGTAGCGAATCTTGATTTCTTCGGCGTACTGGGTCGGGGTACGCAACGCCATGGCGATGTCGTTGGTGACCTGATCGCCCGCAATCGGGATAACCGCCGTGTGACGAATGGCGCCTTCGGTGAAGATCGCGATGTCGGTCGTACCGCCACCGATATCCACCAGGCACACGCCCAGCTCTTTCTCGTCATCGGTCAGTACGGAATACGCCGACGCCAGTTGTTCAAGAATGATGTCGTCGACTTCCAGACCGCAGCGACGCACGCACTTCTCGATGTTCTGCGCGGCATTCACTGCGCAGGTCACGACGTGAACCTTGGCTTCCAGACGTACACCGGACATGCCCAAAGGCTCACGCACGCCTTCCTGGTTATCGATCACGTAATCCTGAGGGAGGGTGTGCAGCACGCGCTGGTCGGCAGGAATGGCCACCGCCTGAGCAGCATCGAGCACACGCTCCAGGTCCGCAGAACTGACTTCGCGATCACGAATCGCCACGATGCCGTGCGAGTTCAGGCTGCGAATATGGCTGCCTGCAACGCCGACAAATGCCGAGTGAATACGGCAACCCGCCATCAGCTGCGCTTCTTCGATTGCGCGCTGGATCGACTGCACGGTCGACTCGATATTCACTACCACGCCCTTCTTCAGGCCGCGGGAGGGATGGGTACCGATACCCACGATTTCCAGCGAGCCATCGGCCGCGACTTCGCCTACCAGTGCCACCACCTTGGAGGTACCGATATCCAGCCCGACGATCATTTTGCCGCTTTGCACGTTTGCCATGGTCCTGCCTCTTATCAATTCTTCGCGACGGCGGGTTTGTCCGTCGTTGCCGCTGCCTGTTCGCGCCAACCGACCGCAAGGCCGTTGGAGTAACGCAAGTCGACGCGCGCGATATTCGTGATTTGTTCTTTCAGCGTTTTGTCGTAAATCGCGATGAAACGGCGCATTTTTTCGACGAGGTGGTCGCGTCCAAGCAACAATTCGATTCCCGGGCCAGCACTACCGGCGCCTGTCGTCAGGAACCAGCTGCCGCGCTCGCGCAGCTCCAGGCGCACGATGGAGAAGCCCAGCGGGCGCAACATCTGACTCAACACCTGATACTGCTGCATCACCTGCTGCTGGGCCCGCTGCGGGCCAAACAACTGGGGAAGATGTTCGTAATTGGACAGTTCACGCGGCGTGAAAGCCTGCCCCTGGTTATTCAACAGCGCTTCATCACCCCAACGGGCAACCGGCAACTGCTCCTCAAGACGAATCACAACCTGATCCGGCCATACACGACGAACTTCGGCGTGGGCGATCCAGGGCATCTGCTCAAGCTCGGTGCGCATGCCGGTCAGATCGATCTTGAAAAAGCTCGACGCCACATAAGGCGCAATCCGCTGTTGCACAGCCTGCTGGCTGATGTAACTCAAATCGCCCTGCACATTGATGCGGGTAATCGGACGGTCGGCGTACGGCAGCAGACGTTGCGCTGCCTCATAAGTGCCGAAGCCCAGAACCACCAGCAACACAGGCCAGAGCAAACGCTTCAGAAAACTGAAGTTGGCCTTGGGCAGGCGCGCCGACAAGGGCTCCTTGGCCACCATACGGCTGGCGCCGCGCGGCACCGGCTTGTTGCGGCTGGGAGCAGGTGGCTGAGGACGTGTCGACGCGCCGTACATGCCTTACCCTCTCGCCTGAACACTGTCGGCCAGAATCGCCAACACCAGTTGTTGAAAATCCAGACCTGCAGCACGCGCAGCCATTGGCACCAGACTGTGATCGGTCATGCCGGGCACGGTATTCACTTCCAGTAACCAGAACTTGCCTTGTGCGTCCTGCATGACATCCGTGCGCGCCCACCCTGCAATACCGATGGCGTCGCAAGCGCGTGCTGCAAGTTGTTTGAGTTCCTGTTCCTGCGCATCGCCAAGCCCGCAAGGGATCCGGTACTGAGTATCGGACGCCAGGTACTTGGCATCGTAATCATAAAAACTGTGAGGAGTGCCCAGGCCAATGGGAGGCAACACCTGGCCACGCAGAAACGCCACAGTGAACTCAGGTCCCTGAATCCACTGTTCGACTAATACTTGCGAATCGTAGGTACTGGCGGCTTTCCAGGCGGCGATCAATTCATCGACGCTGTTCACCTTTGCCATACCGATACTTGAACCTTCATGGGCCGGTTTGACGATCAAAGGGAAGCCCAGTTCCGTCGCTGCGCAAATACAATCGCTCTCGTTTCCAAGAACAGCATGCAAGGGCGTTGCAAGGCCGAGACTCTGCCAGACCTGCTTGGTGCGCAACTTGTCCATCGCCAGCGCGGAAGCCAGTACACCACTGCCGGTATAAGGGATTTCCAGGCATTCCAACAGGCCTTGCATGCTGCCGTCTTCGCCGCCTCGCCCGTGCAGAACAATGAAGGCACGGTCGATCTTTTCACTGACCAGTCGCTGCAGGAAGTCATCGCCCACATCAATGCCGAACGCATCCACGCCAGCATCGAGCAGTGCCTTGAGCACGGCATTACCCGAGTTCAGGGAGACTGCACGCTCGGCACTCTTGCCACCAAAGAGCACGGCGACACGGCCGAAGCTTTTCGGCTCGAGTGTCGAGCGCAGGGACGGCTGGGCGACGGCTGTCATTTCAGCTTCCCTTCGGTGGGGGCCACTTTGGCACCGGCGAACAGTGGGCTTTTCAGCAGCTGTGGCGCAAGACCAGCGATGTCGCCAGCGCCCTGACACAACAGGATGTCGCCGGCACGCAACAGCGGCTTGACCAGCGGCGCCAGCTCGACACCACGCTCGATGTAGATCGGGTCCAGCTGGCCACGCTGACGAATGCTGTGGCACAGGTTGCGGCTGTCCGCACCAGGAATCGGTTCTTCACCGGCCGGGTAGACTTCCATCAGCAGCAGCACATTGGCGTCTGCCAGCACCTGGACGAAATCGTCGTACAGGTCACGGGTGCGGCTGAAACGGTGTGGCTGGTAAACCATCACCAGACGACGGTCAGGCCAGCCGCCACGCACAGCGTTGATAACGGCAGCGACTTCGCGCGGATGGTGACCGTAGTCATCGACCAGCATCACGTTGCCGCCGTCAACCGGCAGCTCGCCGTAGACCTGGAAGCGCCGACCGACGCCCTGGAACCCGGAAAGGCCCTGAACGATGGCCTCGTCGCTGACGCCCTCGTCGGTGGCGATAGCGATGGTCGCCAGCGAGTTGAGTACGTTGTGATTGCCGGGCATGTTCACCGACACATCCAGCGGCTCGCGGTCGCGGCGCAGTACGGTGAAGAATGTCAGCATGCCGTCCTGACGCACATTGATTGCACGTATATCGGCAGACTCGCTGAAGCCATAGGTCAGCGTCGGACGCTTGACCAGCGGCAGAATTTCACGCACCACCGGATCGTCGATGCACATCACCGCCAGCCCGTAGAACGGCAGGTTGTGCAGGAACTCGACAAAGGTCTTCTTCAGTTTGTTGAAGTCGCCTTCGTAGGTCGCCATGTGATCGGCGTCGATATTGGTGACCACAGCGACCAGAGGCTGCAGGTGCAGGAAGCTGGCGTCGCTCTCATCGGCTTCGGCGATCAGGTAGCGGCTGGTGCCCAGCTGCGCATTGGTGCCCGCCGCGTTGAGACGGCCGCCAATCACGAAGGTCGGGTCCAGGCCGCCGGCAGCGAATACCGAAGCGATCAGGCTGGTGGTGGTGGTCTTGCCGTGCGTACCGGCAACAGCGATGCCGTGGCGATAACGCATCAGCTCGGCGAGCATCTCGGCACGCGGTACGACCGGAATGCGGCGCTCCAGCGCGGTGGCCACTTCCGGGTTGGAGGTGTTGACGGCACTGGACACTACCAGCACGTCGGCACCGATGGTGTTCTCGGCACGATGGCCGATAAAAATCTGTGCGCCGAACGATTCCAGGCGCTCGGTCACGGCCGAGCCCTTCAGGTCGGAGCCCGAGACTTCGTAACCCAGGTTCAACAACACCTCGGCGATCCCGCACATGCCGACACCGCCGATACCGACGAAGTGGACACGACGGATACGGCGCATTTCAGGTTGTGGCATGGCGCGTTGATTCTCAACCATGGGCCACCTCCACGCAGACGTTGACGACGGTGTTGGTTGCATCAGGCTTGGCCAGGCTACGTGCAGTGCGGGCCATGCTGTTCAATTGTTCGGGTTGCATCAAAACCTCTTTCAGGCGTGCTGCCATCTCGGCGGCGCCAGTTATCGCTTGCGGCATGACGAAGGCTGCGCCTTCGCGAGCCAGATAGTCAGCGTTACGTGACTGATGGTCATCAATCGCGTGGGGCAGCGGTATCAGCAACGACGGCAGACCGGCGGCGGCCAGTTCGCTGATGGTCAATGCGCCTGCGCGGCAGACCACCAGATCGGCCCAGCTATAGGCTTGGGCCATGTTCTGGATGAACGGCGCAACCTGCGCCTCGACGCCCACGTTGCGATAACGCTCGGCGGTGACTGCGTCGTGATTCTTGCCCGACTGATGAAACACTTCGGGCTGGATGTCCTGAGGCAACCGGGCCAGCGCCTCAGGCAGCAATTTGTTCAACGGCTCCGCGCCCAGGCTGCCGCCCAGTACCAGCAGACGAGCCTTGCGTCCGGCCAGCGCCTGACGCGGTGTTTCCAGAAACAGTTCGACACGCACCGGGTTGCCGGTGGTGCGGCGTTTGGACGAGGCCGCAAAGGTGTTCGGGAACGCCTCGCACACGCGGCTGGCGAACGACGCCAGGCTGCGATTGGCTGTACCGGCGACGGCATTCTGCTCGTGAATGATCAAAGGTACGCCTGCCAGCTTCGCCGCCAGACCGCCAGGGCCGGTGACGTAGCCACCGAAGCCAACCACGCAGACCGGCTTCACCTGACGCACAACCTTGCGCGCCTGCATCAGGGCCTTGAGCAACATGAAAGGCGCCTTGAGCAGCGACAGCCGGCCTTTGCCACGCAGCCCGGTGACATTGATCAGGTGCAACGTCAGACCGGCCTGCGGGACCAGTTCGTTTTCGATTCCGCGTGGAGTGCCCAGCCAGTGGACCTTGTAGCCACGTGCCTGAAACTCGCGCGCACAAGCCAGCGCCGGGAATACATGCCCGCCGGTGCCGCCAGCCATGATCAGCACATTAGCGTCCATGGGGCGTCTCCTCGGCGAAGTCGCTTTCCTTGAACTCGGCTTCTTCACTGCCCATGTTGTTGCGCGATTCCCACTCGATGCGCAGCAGCAGGCCAAGACTCGCGCAGCAGATCACCAGCGAGCTGCCGCCGTAGCTGAGGAATGGCAGAGTCAGACCCTTGGTCGGCAGCAGACCGACGTTCACACCGATGTTGATCAGGAACTGGCCGATCCACAGGAACGATAGACCGTAGGCCACATAGGCACCGAAGAACTGCTTGGCACGCTCGGCCCACATACCTATGTACATACCGCGAATACTGACAAACAGAAACAGTGCGACGGTGATCAGCGAACCCACCACGCCCAGCTCTTCTGCAAGCACCGAGAACACGAAGTCGGTGTGCGCTTCCGGCAGATAGAACTGCTTCTGCACGCTGTTGCCCAGCCCGACACCGAACCACTCGCCACGACCGAAGGCGATCAGCGCCTGGGTCAATTGATAACCGGAACCGAACTGGTCAGCCCACGGGTCGGTAAAGTTGGTAAGACGCGCCATCCGGTAGGGCTGGGCCTGGACCAGAACAACGACCGACGCCACAGCCAGAACCACCATCAGCGAGAAGCGGAACAGACCGACACCACCGAGAAACAGCATGGCTGCGGCCGAGCCCATCATTACCACGGTCGCACCGAAGTCAGGCTCCATGAGCAGCAGACCTGCCATCGGCAAAAGCACAATGAACGGCTTGAAAAAGCCCATCCAGCTTTCGCGAACTTCCTGCTGCTGACGAATCAGATAGCCCGCAAGAAAGATCACCACAAACACCTTGGCGATTTCCGACGGCTGCACGTTGAACGCGCCGAAGCCGATCCAGCGCATCGAACCGTTTACCTCGCGCCCGATTCCCGGCACCAGTACCAGCAGCAACAGGCCGAACGCGCCAAGCAGCATCATCCAGCCCAGGCGTTGCCAGGTGGCGACCGGAATCATCATGGTCACGCCGCAGGCACCCAGACCGATCAGCAGATAAACCAGGTGACGGGTCATCATGTACAGCGTGTTGCCCGACTGAACTGCAGCAACTTCCGACGAGGCGGAAGTAATCATTACCAGCCCAAGGCCCAGCAGCGCCAGGCAGCCGACCAGCATCGGGAAGTCGAGGTCAATGCCGCGCCCGCTGATCAGTGGCGATGGATAAGGCTTGATCACACCGAAGATCATGACAAGCACTCCACTGCCTGCGCGAACACACGTCCGCGCTCTTCATAATTCTTGAACATGTCCAGGCTGGCGCATGCAGGCGAAAGCAATACCGCATCGCCCCGCTGCGCCAGCTTTGCACTGTGCTCGACAGCAGCCTGGACGGTGTCGACACGCACCAGAGGAACGGCATCACCCAATGCCTGGGCAATCAGCTCGGCGTCGCGGCCCAGTAACACCGCAGCGCGGCAATGCTCAGCGACTGGCGCACGCAATGCGCTGAAGTCAGCGCCTTTGCCATCGCCGCCAGCGATCAGCACCAGCTTGCCGTCGATATCCGAACCCAGACCTTCGATGGCAGCCAGTGCGGCACCGACGTTGGTGGCCTTGGAGTCGTTGTAGTAATGAACGCCGCCATGCTCACGCAGCCACTGGCAGCGATGCTCCAGGCCGGTGAATTCGCGCAGGCTTGCAAGCATCGCATCGGACGGCAGGCCAACCGCATGCCCAAGCGCCAATGCAGCAAGGGCGTTGGCCTGATTGTGAGCACCACGAACTTTCAGCTCACGTACCGGCATCAGGTTTTCGAACTGGAACGCCAGGTATTTTTCGCCGTTTTCTTCACGCAGACCAAAGCCGTGGAAATCAGGCTTGTTGAGACCAAACGTCCAGCAAGGCAGGCCTTCACCGATCAGCGGACGTGACAGCGCATCCTGACGATTGACCACCACTTGCCGCGCGCCACGGAAAATCCGGTGCTTGGCCAGGTGATAAGCCGGCAGGCCGCTGTAGCGGTCCATATGGTCTTCGCTGATGTTCAGCACGGTTGCCACTTCAGCATTGAGCTGGTCGGTGGTTTCGAGCTGAAAGCTGGACAGCTCCATTACGTACAGTTCGACATCGTCGCTGAGCAGGTCCAGCGCCGGAGTACCGAGGTTGCCCCCGACCGCAACGCGTTTGCCTGCAGCGACGGCCATTTCACCCACCAGCGTTGTCACGGTGCTTTTCGCATTCGAACCGGTGATGGCGATGACCGGTGCCTTCGCGTAACGCGCGAACAGCTCGATGTCACCGGACAGCTTGACGCCACGCGCGTGCGCCTGCTGGAGGGCCGGTGTGGCCAGCGCCAGACCGGGGCTGACATACAACTCGTCGGCACGGCAGAGGAAATCCACGTCCAGCTCGCCACAACGCACTTCCACCTGCGGATAGTCACGACGCAAGGTCGCCAGCTCAGGAGGATTCTCCCGCGTGTCGGCCACGGCAAAGGACACGCCCCGGTTCGCCAGGAAGCGAACCAGGGACATGCCACTTTTGCCAAGCCCCACAACAATGCGGAAGCGGTCGGAGACGATCAGGGACACTCGTTCTACCTCAGTTTCAGTGTGGCAAGGCCAATGAGCACCAGAATCACGGTGATGATCCAGAAACGGACGATCACGCGTGGCTCGGGCCAGCCTTTGAGTTCAAAGTGGTGGTGAATCGGCGCCATGCGGAACACGCGGCGACCGGTGAGTTTGAAAGACGCAACCTGAATGACCACTGAAAGGGTTTCCATCACGAACACGCCGCCCATGATGAACAGGACAATTTCCTGACGCACGATCACAGCCATGGTGCCCAGCGCAGCGCCCAGCGCCAGCGCACCGACGTCACCCATGAACACCTGAGCCGGATAGGTGTTGAACCAGAGAAAACCCAGTCCCGCGCCAATCAGTGCACCAGAGAAGACAATCAGCTCACCTGCCCCCGGTACGTAGGGAATCAGCAGGTATTCAGCAAACTTCACGTTACCCGACAGGTAGCAAAATATGCCCAGCGCACCGCCCACCATCACCGTCGGCATGATCGCCAGACCGTCCAGGCCGTCAGTCAGGTTGACTGCGTTGCTGGAGCCGACGATCACGAAATAGGTCAGCACGATGAAACCGATACCCAACGGAATGCGCACATCCTTGAGCATCGGCACGATCAGCGTGGTTTCGGTAGCCGACGGTGCAGTCGTATAAAGGAAGATCGCTGCACAGAGGCCGAATACCGACTGCCAGAAATACTTCCAGCGGCTCGGCAGGCCACGCGAGTTCTTTTCGATCACTTTGCGGTAGTCATCGACCCAGCCGATGGCCCCGAACAGCAGTGTCACCAGCAACACAACCCAAACGTAACGATTGCTCAGGTCAGCCCACAACAGCGTACTGATGCCAATGGACGAGAGGATCAGCGCGCCGCCCATGGTCGGCGTACCCGATTTGGACAAGTGCGACTGCGGACCGTCGTTGCGGACAGACTGGCCGATCTGGCGCATCTGCAAGGTACGAATCATCCAGGGGCCCAGGCACAGCGACAGTGTCAGCGCAGTGAGCACACCAAGGATCCCGCGCAAGGACAGGTACTGAAAGACCGCGAAGCCTTTGTAGAACTGTTGTAAGAACTCGGCCAACAGCAGCAGCATTAATGTTTCTCCAGGCTAGAACCGCACAAGGCAGCCACGACGTTTTCCATCGCAGCGCTACGCGAGCCCTTGATCAGTAAAGTGGTATTAGGGTCCTGCTCGGCGCCCAGCGCCGCGATCAGCTCTGCCTGACTGGCAAAGTGGTACGCATGTTCACCAAAGGCGCTGACGGCATGAGTCATCAACGGGCCGACGGCATACAGCGCCGAGACCTTGCCAGCGGCATAGGCCCCTACGTCGCGATGGCCTTGTTCGGCCCACTCGCCCAGCTCGCCGATATCGCCCAGCACCAGCACGGTACGACCGGTAAAACCGGTAAGGATGTCGACGGCTGCGTTGATCGAGGCAGGGTTGGCGTTATAGGTGTCATCAATGACGCGCGTGCCGTTGCTGGCGATTTGCACAACCGCACGGCCCTTGACCGGCTGCACGTTGTTCAAGCCCGCGACAATGCCTTCCAGCGTCACGCCCAGTGCGCAGGCTGCAGCCGCGGCCGCCAGGGCGTTGGTCACGTTAAGCGCGCCCAACAGATTCAACTGAACCTGGGCGACGCCGAGCGGGCTGTTGATGGTGAAGCCCGGGCAGCCGCGGGCATCATTACTAAGGTCGCTGGCGTGCAGATCCGCCGCAGGGTCAGCCAGTGCGAAGGTCAGAATGTTGCGATTGCCGGCACGCTTGCGCCAGACAGGGAAAGCCTTGTCCTCCAGATTCAGCACCGCGGTGCCGCTGGCATTGAGTCCTTCCAGAATCTCGCCCTTGGCCTCGACAATTTTGTCCGGCCCGCCAAACTCGCCGACATGGGCGGTTCCAGCGTTGGTAATGATGGCAACGTGTGGCTTGGTCAGGCTCACGGTGAAGGCAATTTCGCCCACCCGCGATGCGCCCAGTTCGATGACCGCCGCACTGTGCTCGGGAGCCAGCTCCAGTAACGTCAATGGCACGCCCAGCTCGTTGTTCAGATTGCCACGAGTGGCCAGCACAGTGCCGCGCGTACGCAGGATGCTCGCGAGCATTTCCTTGACCGTGGTCTTGCCGCTGGAACCGGTCATCGCTGCAACCGGCTTGTCGATGAACGCATTGCGGTTCATTGCGCCCAATTGCGCGAGCGCCTTGCGGGTATCGAGCACGACCAGTTGCGGCAGGCTTGCGCCCTGCACTTCGCGCTCGACCAGAGCACCGACCGCACCTTTGGCAGCCACCTGCTCAAGGTACTCATGGCCGTCGAAGCGCGGCCCGGTCAGGGCCACGAACAGCTGGCCCGGCTGGATACCACGGCTGTCGGTGCTCACACCGTCAAAGCTGCAGTCGCCAGCGACCAGACGGGCGTCAAGTGGCACGACCAGTTCGCTGAATGTCATTGACTTAATCATTCGCAGGCCCCCACGCAGCAAGCGCCTTGGCAGCTTCTTGCAGGTCAGAGAACGGATGGCGCTGACCGTCGATCTCCTGATAATCCTCATGCCCTTTACCGGCCAGGACTACGACATCATCGGCATTGGCGCTGGCGATCAACTCGGCAATGGCCTGGCCGCGACCTTCGATGAAGCGCACCTTGTCAGCAGCAGCGAAGCCAGGGCGGATATCGTCAAAAATAATGGCTGGCGATTCGGAGCGCGGGTTGTCGTCGGTGACCCACACACCGTCGGCCAGGCGTTCGACCACTTCAGCCATCAGCGAACGCTTGCCGCGATCACGATCACCGCCGCAGCCGAACAGGCACAACAGGCGGCCTTTGGCGTGCGGGCGCAGTGCCTCGAGGACTTTTTCCAGCGCATCCGGAGTATGCGCGTAGTCGACGACCACCAGCGGCTTGTCGGCACCGCCCAGACGTTGCATGCGCCCGACCGGGCCTTCGAGTTTCGGCAACACCTTGAGAATTTCGTCCAGCGCGTAATCCAGGCCCAGCAAAGCGCCGACCGCAGACAGCACGTTGCTCAGGTTGAAGCGACCCAGCAGGCTGCTGCGCAGGAAGTGCTCGCCCTGAGGCGTGACCAGCGTAGCGCGCACGCCATCGTCATCGAATTTCGCATCGCGGCAATACAGGTAGGCCGAGCTGTCCAGCTGGCTATAGGTGATCAACCGCGACTCTTGCTTGATACCGGCCAGTTCACGACCGAAAGCATCATCCAGATTGATTACCCGGCATTTCAGGTTGGACCACGCAAACAGCTTGGCCTTGGCGGCAGCGTACGCTTCCATGGTGCCGTGATAATCCAGATGATCACGGGACAGATTGGTCAGCACCGCCACATCAAACGCCAGCGCCGTCGCCCGCCCTTGATCCAGCCCATGAGACGACACTTCCATTGCCACTGCGCGCGCACCGGCCTTTTTCAGGTCGGTCAGCGTCGCCTGAACGGCTATCGGGTCGGGCGTGGTATGACGGCCGCTTTGCAACGCGCCGTAGAAGCCTGTGCCCAGCGTGCCGACGATGCCGCAGTGCTGACCCAGTGCATCAAGCGCCTGGGCAACCAGTTGAGTGACGCTGGTCTTGCCGTTGGTGCCGGTAACGCCTACCAGATTCAGGCTGCGGCTCGGATCGCCGTAGAAGCGGCCGGCAATATCGGACAACTGCGCGGCGAGCCCCTTGACCGGGATCAGCGGCACGTCGGTGATCGGCAGAACGGTCGAGCCTTCTACTTCGTAAGCCACAGCCGCAGCGCCACGCTTGAGCGCGTCGGCAATATGCGCACGGCCATCGACCTTGATACCCGGCACGGCCAGAAACAGATCACCCGGACGGACATTGCGGCTGTCGAGAGTCAACTCGCGAATCAAGGGGTCGCGATCGGTGTGAGCGAAAATCTTGCTCAGATTAAAGGCCATCAACCACGCCCTCCTTTGGCTGCCGGTGCTGCATTGACTTGTTCCGGTGGGGCAAGGTTGTCAGGCGTGACGTTCATCAGACGCAACGTACCGGACATGACCTTGCTGAATACCGGAGCCGAAACCAGACCACCGTAGTAACCGCCCTTGCTCGGCTCGTCGATGACCACGACGATGGCATAACGTGGGTTACTCATCGGGCCGAAACCGGCGAACAGGGAACGATAGGAGTTCTCTGCGTAGCCCTTGGTGCCGATGGACGTCTTACGCGCCGTACCACTCTTGCCGCCGACGTGATAGGACGGCACACGGGCGCGATACACACCGCGCGGGTCTTCGATAACCTGCTGCAACATGCCCTGCAAAGTCTTGGCGGTTTTCTCGGGAATGGCCTGGGTCGATTCCGGCTCTTTATCCGTTTTCAAAATGGTCAGTGGCACGATGCGGCCGTTATTGGCCAGCGCGCCATAGGCGTGTACCAATTGCAAAGCGGTAACTGACAGACCGTAGCCATAGGACAGCGTGGCGGTCTCGGCCTTGCGCCACTCGCGATAGTTGGGCAGGTTGCCAACGCGCTCGCCAGGGAAGCCGAGGCCGGTGTACTGACCAAAACCAACGCGTTGCATGGCACGGAAGATCGCTTCGCCGCCCACATCGAACGCGACCTTGCTCATGCCAACGTTACTGGAGTTGATCAGGATGCCGGTCAGATCGAGGATCGGGCCCTCGGTCTTGGTCACGTCACGAATCGTGTACTTACCGATCTGCAGTGTGCCTGGATAAACCTCGACCTTATCGGTGGGCTTCCAGCGGCCACTGTCCAGCGCTGCAGTCATGGAGATCGGTTTCATGGTCGAGCCCGGCTCGAACACGTCAATGATTGCCCGGTTGCGCATGGCAGCAGGCACCATAGTGCGGCGATTGTTCGGGTTATAGGTCGGCTGATTGACCATCGCCAGAACTTCACCGGTCTTGACGTCCATGATCACCATGCTGCCTGCCTTGGCCTCGTTTTCCACGATGGCGTTGCGCAGTTCACGGGTTGCCAGGTATTGCAGACGCAGGTCAATAGACAAAGCCAAGGTCTTTCCGGCCTTGGCATTCTTGCTCACCTGAACATCCTTGATCAGTCGGCCGCGCCGGTCCTTGATAACCTGACGCTTGCCGGGCACTCCCGCAAGCCAGTCGTCATAAGCCAACTCGACACCTTCGCGACCGTGGTCATCAAGGTCGGTAAAACCAACCATGTGCGCGGTAACATCCCCTGCCGGGTAGAAACGGCGGAATTCTTCGATGCCGTAAACGCCAGGGACTTTCAGATCCAGTGCTGCCTGGCCCTGCTCCGGCGTCATGCCACGAACAAGGTAGATAAATTCCTTGGTGGATTGCGATTCCAGGCGATCAGTCAACGCTTTCAGATCCTGCCCGGTAGCCGCTGCGAGCATCGGCCACTTGGACTTGTCCTGCTGCATTTCGCGCGGGTTGGCCCACAGCGTCGTCACCGGAGTACTCACGGCAAGCGGCTCGCCGTTGCGGTCGGTGATCAGGCCACGGTGAGCCGGAATCGGGATATGCCGCAGGCTGCGGGCATCGCCCTGCTCCTTGAGAAAGGTGTGGTCGATAACCTGCAGGTCAACGATGCGCCAGCAAATGGCGAGCACAAGGGACACCAGCAGCCCCACGACCACGCGAAAACGCCACGGATAAAGCGCGCCTTCAAGTTTCATCATGGCGCCACCATCCGCACTTCGGCAGCGCTTGGAATGCGCATTTTCAGCTGTTCGGTGGCCAGATTCTCGATGCGGCTGTGTGCAGTCCAGGTGCTCTGCTCAAGGATCAGCCGGCCCCACTCTGCCTGCGCCTTGTCGCGCACGCTCATTTCCGAGTACAGCGAGTTGAGCAGTTGACGATTCCAATGTGCGCTATAGGAAACGCCAATCGCTGAAATCAGGACAGCAATGAACAGCAGCAGCATAATGAAGCTGCCGCCGGGCAAAGGTTTCAGAAACAGACGGCTCACCTGAGCTTCTCCGCTACGCGCATGACAGCGCTGCGCGAACGCGGGTTGGCTTTGGTTTCGGTATCCGAGGCGAATTGAGCCTTGCCGTGAATTTTGATTTTCGGTTCGAACGGTTTGAACTGGATCGGCAGATTGCGTGGCATGTTGTCGGCTTCGCCCTTGGCGAGCTTGCGCATGAACAATTTGACGATACGGTCTTCCAGCGAGTGAAAACTGATGACGACGAGGCGACCACCGACTTCAAGGGCATCCAGTGCGGCTTCAAGACCGGCTTCCAGATCACCCAGCTCGTTGTTCACGTGAATACGCAGCCCTTGAAAGGCTCGCGTTGCAGGATTCTTGCCCTTCTCCCAGGCAGGGTTGGCGACCTTGAGCACTTCTGCCAGATCAGCGGTACGCTCGAAAGGCTGGACTTCACGGCGCGCGACGACGGCATTAGCCATGCGCTTGGCAAACCGCTCTTCGCCGTATTCCTTGAATACGCGGGCAATTTCTTCAGCGGGTGCAGTCGCGATGAACTCGGCAGCGCTCACGCCACGGGTTGGGTCCATGCGCATGTCCAGCGGGCCGTCGTTCATGAAACTGAAGCCGCGCTCGGGGTCATCCAGCTGCGGGGACGAAACGCCCAGATCCAGCAGAATACCGCTGACCTTGCCCGCCAAACCGCGTTCCTGAGCCTCGGATCCCAATTCGGCAAAGCTGCGCTGCACAATGACAAAGCGGCCGTCTTCGGCCGCTAGCGCTTGCCCTGTGGCAATCGCTTGAGGGTCCTTGTCGAACCCAAGAAGCCGACCATCAGGGCCAAGCTGGCTCAATATCAGACGACTATGCCCGCCACGTCCGAACGTGCCGTCCAGATAGCAGCCATCGGCACGCACCGCGAGAGCCTCCACGGCTTCTTCAAGCAGCACGGTGATGTGGGTAAAGCCGCTGTTCATAGTCACAGGATCAAATCACGTAATTCGTCGGGCATAGCGCCAGGTTTTTGAATGGCAGCCAGGTCAGCATCAGCAAGAGCGTTCCAGGCGTCCTCGTCCCACAGTTGAAACTTGTTGAGCTGGCCCACCAGCATTACGCGCTTATCCAGCCTGGCGTATTCGCGCAAGCGTGGCGGCACCAGAAAACGCCCGCTGCCATCGAGTTCCAGATCGACAGCATTACCAATCAAAAGCCTTTGCAGACGACGGTTCTCTTCACGAAACGTCGCCAGATCACGAAGTTTTGCCTCTATCAGCTCCCATTCGGAAAGCGGGTACAGGCAAAGACAGGGATCAACGGCATCAATGGTCACGATAAGTTGCCCGGCACTACGCGAATCCAACTCGTCACGGTACCGGCTCGGCATAGCGAGACGGCCCTTGGCATCGAGATTGATCGCGTTGGCACCACGGAACACAGGCGCATTCTCCGAATTTTAGCTTTTTGCGCTGAAAAAACCCACTTCGTGCCACTTTCTGCCACTTGTGCACACTATAGGAACGCGCCCACCACACCGTCAAGGCACGGTCTTAAGGAAAACCCTTACATTTCGGAGATTTAGGAGAGGCATTGGGTATAAAAGGGTAATTTTACGAACGATCTGACAGATAAATCCCACACAACTCAAATCGTTGCGATTCAAAGTTAATGTGATTTATGAGCTGTAAGATTTTTTTGGTATTACGAGAGGGTTTTGCTGCTTGAAACGAAGGGTGAGAAAAAAGGTGGAGAGTCGATCTGTAAGCCGGGTTCTGTCGAGAACAGTCATTCCTCTACGACGGCCATCACTGGACGTCTTTAGCAACCTACCCGGTTCCAGCGCGGGCCACGCCTAGGAACCCTATTTGGTCTTGCTCCGAGTGGGGTTTACCTTGCCACGAACTGTTACCAGACGTGCGGTGCGCTCTTACCGCACCTTTTCACCCTTACCGGCACCGAAGTGCTTAGGCGGTTATTTTCTGTGGCACTTTCCGTAGGCTCACGCCTCCCAGGCGTTACCTGGCACTCCGCCCTATGGAGCCCGGACTTTCCTCCCCCCCCTGTTGCGGAACAACAAGAGGCAGCGACTGTCCAATCGACTCTCCGCCGCCAAGGTTAGCGGCACATGCCTTCAAGAACAAGCTTTAATAGCACGTGGGGCGCACTTGTCCCCGTTACCCCCCCCTTTAAAGGCAACCCATCATTCCTTCTGTTTCTCCAGTGCCACCTGATAAAGCAGGTTCTTGCGCACGCCGGTTATTTCGGCTGCCAAGGTTGCGGCGCGCTTGAGAGGCATCTCTGCAAGCAGTAAATCCAGTATGCGGCGCGCCTCCTCACCAATGACATCCTCGTCCTCGGGTGGCGTCCAGCCGGCTATCAGCACCACGCATTCGCCACGCTGCTGATTACTGTCAGCCTCGACAAAAGCCCGCAGCTCACCCAAAGGCAGACCCTTGAGCGTTTCAAAGGTTTTGGTTATTTCACGTGCCAGCAAGGCCTGACGGTCGGCACCGAAGACTTGCTCCATGTCTTGCAGACACTCAAGAATCCGGTGCGGCGCTTCATAATAAATAAGCGTGCGCGGCTCTTCCTTTACTCGCTCAAGCTTTGCCTTGCGCCCTGCAGCCTTGGCGGGAAGAAAGCCCTCGAAAATGAATCGGTCCGAAGGCAGCCCGGCCGCAGAAAGAGCGGCGATCAGGGCGCAAGCGCCCGGCACGGGCACAACCGGTACACCTACAGCACGCGCCTGACGTACAAGGTGATAACCGGGATCAGAAATCAGCGGCGTGCCCGCGTCGGAAATCAGCGCCACATCATCGCCAGCCAGCAGACGCGTTATGAACCGACTACCCTCATCACGTTCGTTATGCTCGTGACAGGCGGCCAACGGAGTGGATATCCCGAAGTGCTGCATCAGCCGTGCAGAATGGCGCGTGTCTTCAGCCGCAATCAGCGCGACTTCACGCAACACCTTCAATGCCCGCACGCTCATGTCGTCCAGATTGCCGATAGGAGTCGCCACTACATAAAGCGAGCCCGGAGTGGAATTCGAAACAACCGGAACAGTCAAAACGCAAACCTCACAGGTTAAAGCTGATACTTGGAAAGAATGCATTGTACAGGCTGAAGCACGGCCGAGCGGTTCGCGCATCAGGGATGCCGATAAAAAAGGAATAAATACATGATCAAGGCCGGACACAACACAACGCAGCCCCCTCGAATTGAACGATTTGGCCGCCAGATGCCCCTAACGCGACCAATATCACGGCTTTAAACACCTTCGACATCGCACCCCGGCCAGCGCTTGGGTACAATTCCCCGTTAATTCGCTCGAGTTTCAGGAACATACCAATGATCGCTTGTCTGCGGCTGCTCTCTGCCCTCTGCCTCGCTGCCCTTCTCGCAGCCTGTGCCAGCTCGCCCTCGTCCAGCCTTGGCGAGCTGCCTCAAACCCCTGACGCCAGCATCGAGCAGTTGCTTGATCAGGCCGCCACAGCCAAAACACCCGAGCAGGCTGCAACGCTGCGCTTGAGTGCAGCCGACCTGGCCGCCCGCCAGAATGACGCAGGACGCGCTGCGCAGATCCTCGGACAGGTGCAAATCGATCAACTCAAACCCGGACTGCAGGTTTTCGCCAGCACATTGTCCGCAGAGCTGGCGATGGGCCGCAATCAGCCCAAGGCAGCACTGACCGCACTGAACCACCCAAGCATGCAACGCCTGGGCGAACTGTCGGTCGAGCAGCAGGTTCGCACCCACATGGTCAAGGCGCGCGCCCTGGAGGCCGATGGCCAGGCCCTGGCGGCCGTCAATGAGCGAGTATTCGCCGGCCCTCTGCTGCAAGGCGCAGAGGCCAGCGCCAACAATGATGCAATCTGGACGCTGGTCTCCGCTCTGCCGGCCGAGCAGCTGCAAAGTACCGCCAGCGGCGATATGGGCGGCTGGCTGAATCTGGCCCGCTCGATCAAAGGCGCAGGCACACTTGAGCAGCAACAGGCGGCCATCGACAACTGGAAAGCCCAGAACCCGAAACACCCGGCAGCGCTGCAACTGCCTACCGCCCTCGCCCAACTGCGCGCCCTGACCAGCGAGCCGATTACCAAAATCGCTCTGCTGCTGCCGCAGGACGGTCAACTGGCCGCAGTTGCCAAAGCGTTGCGCGAAGGTTTCATGGCCGCGCACTTCCAGGCACAACAAGCAGGACAGAATCCACCCGCCATCCAGGTGTTCGACAGCTCGCGCGTTACCTCGATGGATGAGCTCTACCGTCAGGCCCAGGCCGCTGGCGTACAGCTGGTCGTAGGTCCGCTGGAAAAGAACCTCGTCAAACAACTGAACAGCCGCCAGCAGCTTCCGATCACTACCCTGGCGCTGAACTACAGCGACACCAGCAACGAAGGCCCCGCTCAGCTGTATCAGTTTGGTCTGGCTGCCGAAGACGAAGCCCGCGAAGTTGCCCGTCGCGCCTGGGCCGATGGCAAGCGCAGCGCCGTAGCAATGGTGCCGAAAGGCGAATGGGGCGACCGCGTACTGGATGCCTTCCGCAAGAGCTGGCAGGCCAAGGGCGGTACGCTGATCGCAGCCGAGCACGTTGACCAGCCCGTAGAACTGGCACAACAGGTCGCCGATCTGTTCCAGTTACGCAACAGTGAAGGCCGCGCCCAGCGCCTGCAGAGCACTGCCGGTACTCAGGTAGCCGCGCAGCCAAGCCGTCGCCAGGACATTGACTTCATGTTCCTCGCCGCGACGCCGCAACAAGCGCAGCAGATCAAGCCAACCATGGTTTTCCAGTACGCAGGCGATGTTCCGGTCTACGCCACCTCGCACCTGTTCACCAACAGCAACGATCATGCGCAGTACATGGACCTCAACGGTGTGCGCTTCTGCGAGACGCCGTGGCTGTTGAACGCTGAAGACCCACTGCGCCAGCAAGTCACCGCGCAATGGCCACAAGCTGCTGGCAGCCTTGGCCGCCTGTACGCAATGGGCATCGACGCCTACCGCCTGGCCCCACGCCTTGCGCAACTCAAGGCGATGCCTGACAGCCGTATCGATGGCCTGTCGGGCAGCCTGAGCATCAACCCTGGCCGTCGCGTCGAGCGCCAGCTGCCATGGGCGGAGTTCGTCGACGGCAAGATCCAACGCCTGCCGGACACAGCGCCTTGATGCCACGCAGCAGCCGCCAACAAGCAGGGCGCGAGGCTGAAGCCTTCGCCCTGCAGTTTTTGCAACAACAGGGGCTGCACCTGATTGAACAAAACTGGTTATGCAAACGCGGCGAGCTTGATCTAGTCATGCTTGACGGCGATACAGTAGTATTCGTCGAAGTTCGCTACCGGCGCCATTCAGGCTGGGGTGGAGCCACGGAAAGCGTTGATTTTCGCAAGCAGGCAAAACTTGTCACTGCCGCACAGCTTTTTCTGCAGCAAGCAACAGACTGGGCCAGTCACCCCTGCCGTTTCGACGTGATCGCCATTGAAGGCCAGCCTGGCAACGCTGCACCGCTGAACTGGATCAAGAGTGCTTTTGACAGCTGACCTTGCGCTCGAGCAAAGCAGCTCCGCCGTGCTGATGATCTGCAATAGCTTCTACGCTCACCGATTTCGCTATTTGTTTTGCCGGCTGCACACCTTGTGTGCCGGATAGCTCCCGGGAGAACCCGGCGCATCCGTCCCGCCGCCGTACGCTCTAATTAAGGTCACATTGATGGACATGCAATCCCGAATTCGCCGGCTGTTCCAGGCCAGCATCGAAACCAAGCAACAGTCGATGGAAGTCCTTGCACCCTATATCGAGCAAGCCAGTCAGGTCATGGTCAATGCCCTGCTCAACGAGGGCAAGATGCTCGCGTGTGGCAACGGCGGGTCGGCTGGCGATGCACAGCACTTTTCCTCGGAACTGCTCAACCGTTTCGAGCGCGAGCGGCCGAGCCTTCCAGCCATCGCCCTGACAACCGACAGCTCGACGATCACCTCGATCGCCAACGATTACAGCTACAACGAAATCTTTTCCAAGCAGATCCGCGCACTGGGCCAGCCAGGTGATGTGCTGCTGGCCATTTCCACCAGCGGTAACTCGGCAAATATTATTCAGGCCATCCAGGCCGCACATGATCGCGAAATGATTGTCGTAGCATTGACGGGACGCGACGGTGGCGGCATGGCTTCCCTGCTATTGCCCGAGGACGTGGAGATCCGCGTACCTGCCAATGTCACGGCACGCATACAAGAAGTCCATCTGCTGGCGATCCATTGCCTTTGCGATTTGATCGACAGCCAACTGTTCGGGAGTGAAGAATGACCCCTAATCGTCTCAGCCTATTGGTTCTGACACTGTGCCTGAGCGTCACCGGATGCAGCTCGGTGATCACGGCCACTCGCGACAAGCCGATCGAAGATGATCGCGGCACCCGCACCTTCGGCAGCAAGATCGATGACTCGCTGATCGAGACCAAGGCAGCCGTCAACATTTCCAAAGCCAACCCTGATCTCGCAGAAGGCTCGCACATCGTTGTGACCAGCTTCAACGGCATCGTGCTGCTGGCTGGCCAGACACCCCGCGCCGACCTCAAGGCAATTGCCGAACAGGCCGCCAGCTCGGTCCAGCGCGTCAAGAAGGTCAACAACGAGTTGCAGGTCATGGCGCCCTCTTCGCTGCTGGCGCGTAACAACGATGCCTGGCTGACCACCAAGATCAAGAGCCAGATGATTGCCGACGCATCCATCCCCGGCTCGCGCATCAAGGTGGTGACCGAGAACGGTATTGTGTTCCTGCTGGGTCTGGTGACTCAGGATGAAGCCAATCGCGCCACCAACCTGGTACAGGGCGTTTCCGGCGTGCAGAAGATCGTCAAACTGTTTGAGTACATCGACTGACGGGTAACTGGCAGGCGAAAAAAAGGCGATCCGGAGATCGCCTTTTTTATTGCGCATTTTTTACTTCACGACCTTCAGACTCGGCCGGCCACTCGGGCGCGGTGGCTCGCTGTCGGGCGGAGTATCATCTTCGATCTCGATTTCCTCACCATCGTCCATGGAAGGCTCCAGATCGAAAACCATACCCTGACCGTTCTCAAGGGCATAAATGCCCAGGATGGCAGCTACAGGCACATAAAGCGTGTGTGGCACACCGCCGAAGCGGCCTTCGAAGCTGACGGCCTCGTTATCCATATGCAGATGACGCACCGCACTTGGCGAAACATTCAGGACAATCTGCCCGTCATTGGCAAACCCTTGCGGGACCTGCACCGAGGGGTAATCCGCATTGACCAGCACGTGCGGGGTGCAATCGTTATCGACGATCCACTCATAGAGAGCGCGAACAAGATAAGGGCGACTGGAGTTCATTAACGGCTCCTTAAGCCTTAGCGCATTTCACGTTCGGCAGCAGACAGACTCGCCTGAAAAGCCTCACGCGCAAATTGGCGCTCCATATAATCAAGCAACGGCTTGGCAGGCCGCGGCAATTCAATACCCAAAATTGGCAAACGCCAGAGTATGGGGAGTAGACAGCAGTCAACAAGACTTAGCTCGTCGCTCATGAAAAAAGCTTTTTCCGCGAACAACGGTGAAACCCCGGTCAGACTTTCACGAAGCTCCTTGCGCGCCTGAACACGAGCAGGCTCTTTGCTGCGCGTATCAAGGATCAGGTCCACAAGGCCACACCAGTCTCGCTGGATGCGATGGATCAGCAGACGGCTGTTGGCGCGGGCCACGGGATAGACAGGCAGCAAGGGCGGATGCGGATAGCGCTCATCCAGGTATTCCATCACCACCGTCGACTCGTACAACGCCAGGTCACGATCAACAAGAGTCGGCAAGCTGCCATACGGATTTACTTCAATCAGCTGCGGCGGATGACGAACTGCCACAACCTCAATGATTTCGGCGCTGACACCCTTCTCGGCGAGCACAATACGCACACGATGAGAATAGTGGTCGGCGGGGTCGGAGTAGCAGGCCAACCGGTTGGTCACGCCCATGGCGATCCTCCTCGCTTGTTAAAATTTATCGGACAGACGAACGAATACGCCTTAAGGGCGCATCCGATAATGAACGCAACAGGACAGGTGTTCGTCGCGGGCCACAAGATAGCTCATTTACGCGATGTAAATTCTGTAATCTTCGCCGACAGGCTTATAAATCTCGCAATATCGACGTGACACGCCAAGCTTGAAAACACCTCGATCGCAAAAATCACACCCATAAAAAAACGCCCAGCCCCGCGAGGGGATGGACGTTCTTTCTTTGAACGAAGAACGAATTAACGCTTCGAGTACTGCGGACGCTTACGCGCTTTACGCAGACCGACTTTCTTACGTTCAACTTCACGAGCATCGCGAGTCACGAAGCCTGCTTTACGCAGAGCGCCACGCAGAGTCTCGTCGTATTGCATCAGAGCGCGAGTGATACCGTGGCGGATTGCGCCAGCCTGACCACTTACACCGCCACCGATAACGGTGACGTAGATGTCGAACTTTTCAACTGTCTCGGTCAGTTCCAGCGGCTGACGAACTACCATGCGGGCAGTTTCGCGGCCGAAGAAATTGTCCAGGGAGCGGTTGTTGATCGAGATGTTACCAGTACCCGGACGCAGGAAAACGCGAGCGGTTGCGGTCTTGCGACGGCCAGTGCCGTAATTTTGAGTCGCCGACATAATGAACTATTCCGTTAAAACTTCAGTTCTTGGGGCTGCTGAGCAGTATGAGGGTGTACAGCGCCCGCATAGACTTTCAGCTTACGATACATGTCGCGACCCAGCGGGTTCTTAGGCAGCATGCCTTTGACCGCGGTCTCGATCACGCGCTCAGGAGCTTTGGCGATCAGCTTTTCGAAGTTGATCGACTTGATCCCGCCCGGAAAACCGGAGTGTGAGTAGTAGATCTTGTCGGTAGTTTTGGCACCAGTAACGCGGATCTGCTCGGCATTGATCACGACGATGTAGTCGCCGGTATCAACGTGCGGAGTGTATTCCGGTTTGTGCTTGCCACGCAGACGGCTCGCGATTTCGGTGGCCAGACGACCCAGGGTCTGACCAGCAGCGTCGACGACGAACCAGTCGCGCTTAACTGTTTCCGGTTTAGCAGTAAAAGTTTTCATTCTTTATAGCCTCAGGGGCCGCCCTGAAAATTAGACGGCGGATCTTACTGAATAGTGCGTACTTTGACAAGTCAAAGGCAGCCGGAAACAGACGCTATCGGGGGCTCGGGTCAGCGCGTCCGTTATACGGCAAGATTCTTCGGCAGACGGCGCATCACTTCCACTGCAAAGAGCTGGCGGATTATACAGACTGTAAAAATAACCTCAACCGGATTTTTTGTTCACATTCTGTTTATTGCCTGCGAGGCGTGGATTGGCGGATATTTACCCGCTTAGCACAAAGCCATCATGCGCACCTCTCGCAGAGATCCTGGCATGAGGAGGCTGGACACACCCGACAAAAAATAAGACGATCCAGCCGTTGCTTGACCATTTACCCATAATAAGAATAACGATTATGCCGATCCAACACGCTACTCTGCTGCGCCGCGTAAGCATTCTGACCACCGACAAGATGTTTGCCTCGACGGTCATGCAGGCCAAAGACTTCTTCCACTTAGCCAGCCTGCGCTACAGCAAACAACTGGGCCAGGGCCTGGTGCCCGCTTTCGAAACCCGCCTCGTCAGCCCGGACGGACTCTCCGTCAGCAGCTTCAGCGACGTCACATTGCCAGTCGACGGCGTGCTGTGCCAAAGCGACATCATCGTTATCCCGGCCTTTTGGGATGATTTTGAAACCCTGTGCGAACGCTACCCGCAGATCCTGCCCTGGCTGCGTGAGCAACACGCCAACGGTGCCGTACTCTGCGCCGAAGCCACCGGGGTCTACTGGCTTGCCGAGGCAGGATTGCTCGACGGCAAGGAAGCGACTACCTACTGGCGCTTCTTCGGTGCATTTGCCGAACGCTACCCCAAGGTGCTGCTCAACCAGGAAAAGCACCTGACTGACGCCGATAACGTGTACTGCGCAGGGGGCACGACGTCAGCGTGCGACCTCTACATCTACCTGATCGAGCGGTTCTGCGGTGCCAACGTCGCGCAGGCCGTGGCCCGCGATATTCTTTACGAGGTACGCCGCACCTACTCACCGGGCCGCATAGGCTTTGGCGGGCAGAAACTGCATCAGGACGTGGTGATTCTGCAGATTCAGCACTGGCTGGAAGAGCACTTTGCCGACAAGTTCCGCTTTGAAGATGTGGCCCGAGAGCACGGTATGAGCATTCGCAATTTCATGCGCCGCTTTCAGACCGCAACCGGTGACAAGCCGCTGCATTACCTGCAACGGCTGCGGATCGAAACGGCAAAGGGATTGCTGTCAGGGTCTCGCAAAAGCATCAAGACCATCAGCTACGAGGTGGGCTATGACGACGCCAGCTTCTTCGCCCGGCTGTTTCGCCAACACACCGAGCTGTCACCCAACCAGTACCGGCAGCAGTTCGAGAGCCAGAAGGAAAAGCTGTGAGCTGCAGCATGGGCGAGCTTCAAGCGTGCAGCTTGAAACTTGCCGCTTGCAGTCGCTGCTAGGGCTTGTGCGCCCGCGAGAGGAATTCGTGGGATTGCATTTCCAGCAGACGGCTCAGGGTGCGTTGAAACTCGAACATCAACCGGCCACCGGTGTACAGGTCCTTCAACTCAACCTCGGCTGAAATGATCAGCTTGACGTTGCGATCGTAGAACTCGTCGACCATGTTGATAAAACGTCGGGCGATGTCATCGGTAGAAACGTCCATCTGCTCGACGCCACTGATCAGCACAGCATGAAAGATCTTGCCCAGCTCGATGTAGTCGTTCTGGCTGCGTGGCCCGTCGCACAGCTCGCGGAAGTCGAACCAGGCCACATCATCACAGGTACGCAGAGCACGGATCTCGCGGTTTTCGATCATCAACACATCGTTTTCGATGGTTTCGGCGCAATCCGGGGTCAGGGCCTTGAAGCTTTTGCGCAGGCTTTCCTGCGCAACTTCGTTAAGCGGGAAGTGAAACAGCTCAGCCTGTTCCAGGTGACGCAGACGGTAATCGACGCCGCTGTCGACGTTGACGATGTCGGTGTTCTGTTTGATCAGCGCAATTGCAGGCAGGAAACGCGCGCGTTGCAGGCCGTCCTTGTACAAACCGTCCGGAACGATATTGGAGGTTGCCACCAGCGTTACGCCATTTTTGAACAGTTCTTCCATCAGCGTGCCCAGAATCATGGCATCGGTGATGTCGGAAACAAAGAACTCGTCGAAACAGATAACCCGTGCCTCGTCGGAAAAACGCTTGGCGATGATCGTCAGCGGATTTCGCTCGCCCTTGAGGGTCTTCATCTCTTCGTGCACGCGCTTCATGAAGCGGTGGAAGTGCGTACGGACCTTGTCCTGAAACGGCAGCGCGTCAAAGAACGTGTCGACCAGGTAGGTCTTGCCACGGCCCACGCCACCCCAGAAGTACAACCCCTTGACCAGGGTCGGCTCTTTCTTGCCGAACAGCTTGCCGAACAGGCCGGGCTTGCTGTCGTGAGCGGCAACCAGATCGTCATACAGGCGCTGCAAATGGCGCACAGCGTTTTCCTGCGCGGCATCGTGAAAGAAGTCCGGGCGTTTCAGATCAGATTGATATCGTTCTAGGGGCGTCATAATTCGTTAGCAAGGCAACAAAAACGGGTCGTCACTGTAGCGACGACCCCGGGGATTGGCAATCAGTCCTGTTGAGGAGCAAGTGCCAGCTTAAGGGTTTGAATCGCGTTGTCGCGCGCAATGGCATCGGCGAACTCCGGGCTATCGGCTACACACTCGCCGTCCAGCCACAGCGTGAAACCATTGGCTTCACTGCGCAGATCCAGCTCACCGCCCTGCTGCAACTGCTTGCTGGCGATGCCGGCCGCCTTGCCGTCGGCAAAATTGCGCGACAACAGCAGCTGCTCGCCATCGGCGGCCAGCAGGCGGAAACGGAAGCTGCCGTCGTCTTCACGGAAACTGACGAAACGCGCGCCCTTGGTGGCCTTTTTCTTGCCGGTATCGGCGTTTTGCACCGTGGCGCGGAACGAGCGCAGGCCCACCGCCTCACGCAGTTCCTCCAGAAACGGCGTGGCAACCCGGCGTGCCTTCTGCGCGCCGGCGAGCAGGATATCTTCGAGATCGGCAGGACGCTCGATCAGCCTCAGATATTTTTCACGGGGCTCACTCAATTGCGCATCCAGCAAGGTGAACAGACGATTCTTCGCTTCGCCCCAGCCCAGCCCCTGCAATAGATCGGAACGGAATTCAGCGCACTGCTCTGCCGTCGAAAACGCTTGATACAGGGTGAACAGGTGCGAGGTGTCCGGATCCTTCGCTTCACCCGGCGCGCGCGAGTCGGTGACGATGCGCGATATGGCGCTTTTCATCTCCTTGGCGCTGCTGAACAACGGAATGGTGTTGTCGTAGCTTTTCGACATCTTGCGCCCGTCCAGACCGGGTAGCGTGGCGACGCTCTCTTCGATCAAGGCCTCGGGCATGACAAAGAATTCCTTGCCATTGCCAAACAGGTGGTTGAACCGCTGGCCGATGTCGCGGGCCATTTCAACGTGCTGGATCTGGTCGCGCCCCACAGGAACCTGATGCGCATTGAACATCAGAATGTCAGCGGCCATCAGTACCGGATAGCTGTACAGCCCCATGGTGATGCCCGCATCCGGGTCCTCGCCACCTTCGACGTTCTTGTCCACTGATGCCTTGTAGGCGTGCGCGCGGTTAAGCAGGCCCTTGGCCGCCACGCAGGTAAGCAGCCAGGTCAGTTCCGGGATCTCTGGAATGTCCGACTGGCGATAGAAGGTCACACGATCAACGTCCAGGCCAGCTGCCAGCCAGGTCGCAGCGATTTCCAGACGCGAGCGCTGAATGCGCAGCGGGTCATCGCATTTGATCAACGCGTGGTAGTCGGCCAGAAAGTAGAACGAGTCGAAATCGCTCTGACGGCTGGCGACAATGGCCGGGCGAATCGCGCCCGCGTAGTTACCCAGATGGGGAGTGCCGGTGGTCGTGATACCGGTCAGGATACGAGTGGTCATGGCAGGTCGCTTATCTAAAGGATGCAATACGGGCTGCAATCAGTTGGAAAGTCGCGGCAGAAGCAGATCTTTCAGATCGGTCAGCTTGCCGTGAAAAAAGTGTCCGCATTCTGCCACTTTCAGCAGCTCATGGGGGCGTTGCAGCGCGACCGACCACGCATAGACCGTTTCAGGATCGATCACTTCATCGTCTTCTGGCTGAATGATCGTCAGCGGACAACCTTGCGGCAAGACGCTTTGATCCTTGAGCCGCGAGGCCGCTGCAGCAATCAGAAACAAATGCGTCAGTTTTTCGCCCTGCCCTTCAAGGCGACCACCCAGGTTGGCGGCAACGTAGCCACCGAAAGAAAAACCGAACAGCGTCATGGGCAGATCAGGATGTTGCGCACGCAGCCACTTGGCGGCAGCCTGGGCATCATCGATCTCACCTGGCCCGGCGACCGACGTACCGGCACTGGCACCGACACCGCGATAATTGAAGCGTAAGGTGATCAGACCTTGATCCCTTGCGGTACGCTGCAACGTCGAGACGACTTTATTGAGCATCGTTCCGCCCTGTATCGGGTTAGGATGGCAGATCAGTGCAAGGCCTCGGGCGTCAGGTACATCCTGATACAGCGCTTCGAGCTGGCCTTCTGGGCCATCGATAAATAATGGGGTTTCACGCATGAGCAAAACAGAACTCCGTGACCTCGAAATGGGTCGACTCGTCTAGCTGATTGTCTGCGGCTTGCATATCAACGATACGTCGCGGGTATACAGCGCCGGTTCCAGCCGTTAACGTAAAGCAAAGCCGTTTATAGAGGAAGGACTCGTGGAACACTCGCTCTTAGTCTGGTTGTTGCCGACGCTCGCCCTGGTGGCCGGTGTCGTCATTGGTTTTCTGGTAGCACGCCTGCTGCCCAACACCGTTCCGAACAGCACCCAGCGCCAGCTGGATGACATTCAGGAGCGTTTCGACACCTATCAGAACGAGGTAGTCACGCACTTCAACAGCACGGCCAATCTGGTACAGAAGCTTTCGCAGAGCTATCAGGATGTTCAGGAACACCTTGCCGAGGGCGCCAACCGTCTGGCTCTCGACGAGCTGACCCGCCAACGCTTGCTGGCCGCCCTGCACCCTGAGGCCAATCATGCGCACCGCGATCATCGCGACCGCCTGACCCCTCCGCGCGACACCGAGACACCCAAGGACTACGCCCCCAAGTCGCCCAACACGCCTGGAATGCTGGATGAGCATTACGGCCTGAAAAGGTAAGGATTCACAGCCACACAAAAGCCCGCTACAGAGAACATCTGCAGCGGGCTTTTTTGTGCCCTACCCCTTCGCGAGCAATGCGGATTGCCACGCCGGTCGCTCCCACAAGATCGTGCGTGCGCACCATTGTGGGAGCGAGCTTGCTCGCGAAGAGGCCAATGCAGGCGCTGAAAACCATTGGGCTTTCACGCCTGCATGCGTATCAGATCACGCTGCGGCTGCGCAGCAGATCCAGCACCTGTTTAACGCTTTCTTCCAGGTTGAGTGTCTGCGTATCGATCACCAGATCGGCATTCAGCGGCACGTCATACGGAAAGGACTCGCCAGGAATGTTGTCGCCATCAGCGGCATACAGGCCTTGCGGGTCACGCTCGCGGCAGACTGCTGGCGACGCCTGAACATAGACGGTCAGCAGACGATCCTTGCCGATCAGCGCCTTGGCGCGCTCACGGCCCTCGGCATCCGGCGCCACAAAGGCAGCCAGGGTCAGCAGGCCCGCTTCGTTGAACTGGCGCGCCACGTGGGCGGCACGGCTCCAGTTCTCGGTACGCCCGGCACGGTCCTGTGGCAAGCCCTTGTTCAGGTCATGACGCAGGTTCTGACCGTCCAGCACATAGACCGCACGGCCCATGTCGAACAACTTACGCTCGACCGCATACGCCAACGTACTTTTGCCTGCGCCGGACAGGCCGCTGAACAATACGGTAGCCGGCTGCTGGCCGAAACGCTGCGCACGCTCTTCAGTCGAGACGTGGGCCAGCTCGCCATGATGCTGCGAGCCACCGCCTGAAACCGGCTTGGCAATGATCATGCCCGCTGCCACAGTGCCATTGGTCAGACGATCGATGACGATGAACGAGCCAGTGGTGGGGTTTCTGTCATAGCCGTCCAGCGCGATGGGCGCATCGAGGCTGACTTTGACGCGTCCGATCTCGTTCAACTGCAACGAGCTGGCAGGGCCTTCCTGCAGCGTGTTCACATCGACCCGATGAGTAATGCTGGCAATAGAGCCAGGCACATAGCTGGTAGCGCGCTTGATGTCGTACTTCTTGCCCGGCAGCATGGGCTCTTCGGCCATCCACACCAGCATCGCGTCGAACGCATCGCTGACCTGTGGGACGTTGTCGGCATGCACCAGCAGATCACCGCGGGAAATGTCGATCTCGTCTTCCATGGTCAGCGTCACGGCCTGCCCCGGACCGGCCTGCTCCAGCTCGCCTTCAAAAGTGACGATGGACTTCACACGGCTGCTCTTGCCCGACGGCAGCACGACGATCTCGTCGCCCTTGTGCACGATACCGCTGGCCAGCGTACCGGCGAAACCGCGGAAGTTCAGGTTTGGACGGTTGACGTACTGCACCGGGAAACGCAGGTCCGCATAGTTGCGGTCGCTGGCGATTTCGACGGTCTCGAGAATTTCCATCAGCGACTGGCCGGTGTACCAGGGCGAACGCTCGCTCTTGTTCACCACGTTGTCGCCCTTGAGCGCTGACATTGGAACAAACGCCATGGTGGTCGGCTTGAACGCGATACCCTCGGCGAACTTCAGGTAATCGGCCTTGATCGACTCGAACACGCCCTCATCGAAGCCGTTGAGGTCCATCTTGTTGATGGCGACGACGATGTGCTTGATACCCAGCAGAGAGGCGATATAGCTGTGACGACGGGTCTGGGTCTGCACGCCATAGCGCGCGTCCACCAGAATGATCGCCAGGTCACAGGTCGAAGCGCCGGTGGCCATGTTACGGGTGTACTGCTCATGGCCCGGTGTATCGGCAATGATGAACTTTCGCTTGGCCGTGGAGAAATAGCGATAGGCAACATCGATAGTGATGCCCTGCTCCCGCTCGGCCTGCAGACCATCCACCAGCAACGCCAGATCGACGTCATCGCCAGTGGTGCCGGACTTCTTCGAGTCCCGGGTGATGGCTTCAAGGTGATCTTCATAGATCATCTTCGAGTCATGCAGCAGACGCCCGATCAGCGTGCTCTTGCCGTCATCGACGTTGCCACAGGTAAGAAAGCGCAGCATTTCCTTGCGTTCGTGCTGGCCCAGGTAGGCGAGGATGTCCTCGCTGATCAAATCAGATTGATGCGACATGTGACACCCCTTAGAAATAACCCTGACGTTTCTTTTCTTCCATCGAGCCAGCGCCGTCATGGTCAATGACCCGGCCCTGGCGCTCGGAAGTTCGCGTCAGCAACATTTCCTGAATGATGTCGGTCAGGCTGGTCGCTTCGGACTCGACAGCACCGGTCAGCGGGTAGCAGCCGAGGGTGCGGAAACGGACCTTTTTCTTGACGATGCGCGACTTCTCTTCATCGGTGAGATGCTCGAGGATGCGCTCGTCGTCGATCATGATCAGCGTACCGTTCTTCTCGATCACGTCGCGCTCGGCGGCGAAGTACAGCGGCACGATAGGGATGCCTTCAAGGTAGATGTACTGCCAGATGTCCAGCTCGGTCCAGTTGGAGAGCGGGAACACCCGGATAGACTCGCCTTTGTTGACGTTGCCGTTATAGACATTCCACAGCTCGGGGCGCTGGTTTTTAGGGTCCCAGCGATGTTTGCTGTCGCGGAACGAATAGACGCGTTCCTTGGCCCGGGACTTTTCTTCGTCGCGCCGGGCACCGCCGAAAGCGGCATCGAAACCATGCTTGTCGAGCGCCTGCTTCAGGCCCTCGGTCTTCATGATGTCGGTATGTTTGGCGCTTCCGTGGGTGAAGGGGTTGATGCCCTGCGCCACACCATCGGGGTTGATGTGAGTGATCAGGTCCAGGCCCATTTCCTCGACCATCTTGTCGCGAAAACGATACATCTCCTGGAATTTCCAGCGAGTATCGACGTGCATGACCGGGAATGGCAATTTACCGGGGAAGAATGCCTTGCGCGCCAGGTGCAGCATCACGGCCGAATCCTTGCCGATCGAGTACAGCATCACCGGGTTATCGAACTCGGCGGCGACCTCGCGGATAATGTGGATGCTTTCCGCCTCCAGCTGTTTCAGATGCGTCAGTTTGTCAACCATGGCTACTCACGGATTGCGTTCGTTATGGACCGGGAAACCCCGGGGCGGCCTGCGGGCCGTATTCGAGCCGAGCACTTTAACATGCGTGATATCGCTAATCAGCGATGCAGCTAGATCGAAACGATCTATGCATATGCCCTGCTGTTTGATCGTTCAAATCGGGTTCGGGCAGTCGATGAAGATATGCTCGAGTGCAAAGCGTCGGGCCAGGTAGTCACCCAGGGCCTGAACGCCATATCGCTCGGTGGCGTGATGACCGGCCGCGATGAAGCTGATGTCGTTCTCCCGTGCGCTGTGGAATGTCTGCTCCGACGCTTCGCCACTCAGGAACAGATCGACGCCTTCCAGCACTGCCTGATCAATGTAGTTCTGACCACCGCCCGTGCACCAGCCGACACGGCGAATCATCTGACTGCCTTCGATAAGCAATGGCTCACGCCCCAGCGCATCCTGCACGCGACGGGCAAAATCCCGCGGCGTCATGGGTTCGGACAACGAACCGATCAAGCCGACCACTCGCGAATTTTCGGGGTCCAGCGGGCCTTCGACAGTGATGTCCAACTGACGTGCCAGCTGCACGTTATTGCCCACTTCAGGGTGCACGTCCAGCGGCAGGTGGTAGGCAAGCAGGCTGATGTCGTGCTTGAGCAGAGTTTTCAGGCGACGCTGCTTCATGCCGACAACACAGCGGTTTTCGCCTTTCCAGAAATAACCGTGATGGACCAGAATCAGATCAGCCTGAGCCTCTACGGCAGCGTCCAGCAATGCCTGGCTGGCCGTCACGCCGCTGACGATGCGCATCACTTGAGGCCGACCCTCGACCTGAAGGCCATTAGGGCAATAATCCTGAATCCGGGCACTGTTCAGATAGCGGTCGGCTTCTTCGACCAGGGTGCTCAGGGCAACAGCCATAAAAGACTCCTAAATATGCAGTTCAGAGCTGCGTTGTACTCGTATAATGCCCGCCATTATGGCGCACCCGTGGCAAAACTTTCTGCGCCTGCAACCATCAGGACTTGTTAAATGTTCAAGGCACTGCGTTTTTTCGGCTGGCCATTGCTGGCTGGCGTGCTTATCGCCATGCTGATTATTCAGCGCTATCCGCAGTGGGTCGGCCTGCCGAGCCTGGATGTCAATCTGCAACAGGCTCCGCAGACCACCAACGTCATGCAAGGTCCGTCGTCCTATGCCGATGCGGTCATTGCCGCAGCGCCCGCGGTGGTCAACCTCTACACCACCAAGATGGTCAACAAGGGCAACAACCCGCTTTTCGAAGACCCGCAGTTCCGGCGCTTCTTCGGCGACAACACGCCCAAGCAGAAGCGCATGGAGTCGAGCCTTGGCTCTGGCGTCATGATGAGCCCCGAAGGCTACATACTGACCAATAACCACGTCACCACAGGCGCGGACCAGATCGTGGTGGCGCTAAAAGACGGCCGCGAAACCATTGCCCGGGTCATCGGCAATGACCCGGAAACCGACCTGGCGGTGCTCAAGATCGATTTGAAAAACCTGCCCGCGATTACCATCGCGCGCTCTGACAGCATTCGCATCGGCGACGTTGCACTGGCGATCGGCAACCCGTTCGGGGTCGGTCAGACCGTGACCATGGGGATCATCAGTGCCACCGGGCGCAATCAATTGGGCCTCAACACTTATGAAGACTTCATTCAGACCGATGCGGCCATCAACCCGGGTAACTCGGGCGGTGCGCTGGTAGACGCCAGCGGCAATCTGATCGGTATCAATACCGCGATTTTTTCCAAGTCCGGCGGCTCCCAGGGCATCGGCTTCGCTATTCCGACCAAATTGGCAATGGATGTCATGAAGTCGATCATCGAGCACGGCCAGGTCATTCGTGGCTGGCTGGGCATCGAAGTTCAACCGCTGACCCAGGAACTGGCCGAATCCTTCGGGCTGAAGGATCGTCCAGGTATCGTTGTGGCCGGCATCTTCCGCGACGGACCGGCGCAGAAAGCCGGCCTGCAACTGGGCGACGTGATCCTGAGCATCAATGGCGAACCTGCCGGCGACGGTCGTCGCTCGATGAACCAGGTGGCGCGCACCAAACCCAAGGACAAGATTGCTATCGACGTGATGCGCAACGGCAAGGAGATGCGCCTGAGCGCCGAGGTCGGCCTGCGCCCACCACCCGCCCCGACACCCGCCGCAGCGCCGGAGTGATGCGCCATTACCTGAAAGTGCGGTACAGCACAGATCTGTGACGCCGGGAATAAAGGGCATCCGGGCTTCTGCCCGAAGGGCGTGGGGGGGCGAGCTTGCTCGCGAAGAAAGTGTTTCAATCGATGCATTTTCGGCGCTAGTGCAGGCCCTTTCGCGAGCAAGCTCGCTCCCACAGATCCGAGTGTTTTCAAACCATGCGAGACACTCACACAGGTCCTGGGTGTTTTCAAGCCATGTGAAACACTTACACAGGTCAGGGGTGTTTCAAGCCATGTGGATGCTCTGCGGCAGCGATGATCTGGTGGGAGCGAGCTTGCTCGCGAATACGGTGTTTCAGTCGATGCATTTTCGGCGCTTGTGCAGGCCCTTTCGCGAGCAAGCTCGCTCCCACAGATCCGGAGTGTTTTCAAACCATGCGAGACACTCACACAGGTCCTGGGTGTTTTCAAGCCATGTGAAACACTTACACAGGTCAGGGGTGTTTCAAGCCATGTGGATGCTCTGCGGCAGCGATGATCTGGTGGGAGCGAGCTTGCTCGCGAAGGCGGATTACCTGATCAATGGAGTTTCAGCGGCTGCACGGGCTTCTTCGCGAGCAAGCTCGCTCCCGCAGACCCGGAATGTTTTCGAGCCATTTGGATTACTCACATAGGTCGGCGGTGTTTCCAGGCCATGCGGATGCTCTGCGGCATCGATGATCCTGTGGCAGCGCAAGGTCAGCCCGTTTTCGGGCTGACCGATCCGCGTCTCAGATATCGCTCAACCCTTCCAGCAACGCCTGATGCTGCTCTGGCGTGCCGATGCTGATGCGCAGGAACTGGGCGATTCGCTGCTGTTTGAAGTGGCGAACGATGACGCCCTGCTCGCGCAGTTTCGCAGCCAGGGCTGCAGCATCGTGTTGCGGGTGGCGGGCGAAGATGAAGTTGGCTGCCGATGGCAGCACTTCAAAGCCTTTGCCCTGCAACTGTTCGACCAGCGCCTCGCGGCTTTCGATGACCTTGTTGCGCGTCGACTCGAAGTGCTCGCGATCCTCGAAAGCTGCCGCACCACCCACATTGGCCATACGGTCCAGCGGATAGGAGTTGAAGCTGTTCTTGACCCTCTCCAGCGCTTCGATCAGATCAGGATGCCCCACCGCCAGGCCGACACGCAGACCGGCCAGCGAGCGCGACTTTGACAAGGTCTGAGTGACCAGCAGGTTCGGGTAGCGATCAACCAGCGTGATCGCGGTCTCGCCACCAAAGTCGATGTACGCTTCGTCAACGACGACCACTGAATCCGGGCTGGCCTTGATAATCTGCTCGACCTTGTCCAGACCGAGCAGGCAACCGGTCGGTGCATTCGGGTTAGGGAAAATGATCCCGGCATTGGGTCTGGCGTAGTCTTCGGCACGAATCTGGAACTGATCGTCCAGCGCGATCAGTTCGTAATCGATCCCGTACAGACCGCAGTAGACCGGATAGAAGCTGTAGCTGATGTCCGGAAACAGCAGCGAAGCATCGTGCTGAAACAAAGCGTGGAAAATGTGCGCCAGCACTTCATCCGAGCCATTGCCCAGGAACACCTGATTGGGCTGCACCTTGTAGTAATCGGCGACAGCGTGCTTGAGCAGGTCGCTGTTGGGGTCCGGGTACAGACGCAAGTCGTCGGTCAGCGCGGCACGCATGGCCTCGACAGCCTTGGGCGACGGGCCATACGGGTTTTCATTGGTATTGAGCTTGACCAGCCGGGTCAACTTCGGCTGCTCGCCCGGCACATAAGGCACCAGATCGCTGACGAAAGGACTCCAGAATTTGCTCATTATTTGCCGTCCTCTGTATTGCCTGCTTTCCAGTCGGGATCAGTAATTCGATATTCAGCACTGCGGGCATGGCCGCTAAGGGATTCGCCACGAGCCAGCACCGACGCTGTCTTACCCAGCTCGGACGCACCCTGCGGCGAGCAGTAGATGATAGACGAGCGCTTCTGAAAATCGTACACGCCCAGCGGCGAGGAAAAACGTGCCGTGCCGGAGGTCGGCAGTACGTGGTTGGGACCTGCGCAATAGTCGCCCAGTGCTTCGGAGGTGTGGCGCCCCATGAAGATCGCACCCGCATGGCGGATCTGTGGCAGCCAGGCTTCCGGATCGGCGACGGACAATTCAAGGTGCTCAGGCGCAATGCGATTGGCAACTTCGATGGCTTGCGCCATGTCTGCCACTTTTATCAATGCGCCGCGACCGTTGATCGACGTTTCGACGATAGCCGCGCGCTCCATGGTTGGCAGCAGACGCGTGATACTGGCGGCAACCTTGTCGAGAAAATCGGCATCCGGGCTGACCAGAATGGCCTGGGCATCTTCATCGTGCTCGGCCTGGGAGAACAGGTCCATGGCAATCCAGTCAGGATCGGTCTGGCCGTCACACGCCACAAGAATCTCGGAAGGACCGGCGATCATGTCGATCCCGACCTGACCGAATACGTGGCGCTTGGCGGTGGCCACATAAATATTCCCGGGGCCGACAACCTTATCGACCTTTGGCACGCTTTCAGTGCCGTAGGCCAGCGCTGCCACAGCTTGCGCACCGCCGATGGTGAACACCCGGTCGACACCCGCAATACAGGCAGCGGCCAGCACCAGTTCGTTGATTTCACCACGCGGTGTCGGCACGACCATGACCACCTCGGTCACGCCCGCCACTTTGGCCGGAATGGCATTCATCAATACCGAAGACGGGTACGAGGCTTTGCCACCGGGCACATACAGGCCTGCGCGGTCCAGCGGCGTAACCTTCTGGCCCAGCACCGTGCCATCGGCCTCGGTATAGCTCCAGGAATCCTGTTTCTGTTTCTCGTGGTAGCTGCGCACACGCTCGGCGGCTTTTTCCAGCGCCTCGCGCTGGACCGGCGTGATGCGGGTCAATGCCAGTTCCAAGCGCTCGCGAGGCAGAATCAGGTCGGCCATCGACGCGACCTGCAGCCCGTCAAACTTCTGGGTGAACTCGACCAACGCCTCGTCGCCGCGCTCACGTACCGCCTTGATGATGTCGAGCACGCGCTGGTTGACCGAGTCGTCAGACACGCTTTCCCAGCTCAGCAGGTGATCCAGATGTCGTGCGAAATCCGGGTCAGCAGCGTCGAGTCGGCGAATTGCAGTGGGCGTGGTCATAGCGGGGGCCTCAATAATTGGCGGATGCTCAGGAGCCTAAAGCTACCAAGCTATCCGCGCAGGCACCTGAGAAATTTGGCTATGACACGGATAGCTGGACGCAACTCAACGTTGCGTGAATGAATCAGCTACGGTGTCGCGACTCCACTGCCTTGCGCAGGGTGTCGATGAGGGCCTGAATGCGTGCGTGCTGCATCTTCATGGAAGCCTTGTTGACTACCAGACGCGAGCTGATGGTAGCGATCAGTTCCTGAGGCTCAAGGCCATTGGCTCGCAAGGTATTACCGGTGTCGACTACGTCGATGATCTTGTCTGCCAGACCGATCAGCGGTGCCAGCTCCATGGAACCGTACAGCTTGATGATATCGACCTGACGACCCTGTTCGGCGTAGTAACGCTTGGCAACGTTGACGAACTTGGTCGCCACGCGCAGACGGCCCTTGGGCTCGACCGCACCGATGGCACCGGCAGTCATCAGCTTGCACTTGGCAATCTGCAGGTCCAGAGGCTCGTAAAGGCCCTGGCCGGTATATTCCATCAACACATCCTTGCCCGCGACGCCCAGATCGGCGGCACCATGCTCGACATAGGTCGGCACATCGGTGGCACGCACGATCAGCAGGCGCACATCGGCCTGAGTCGTGGGGATGATGAGCTTGCGGCTCTTGTCCGGATTCTCGGTCGGCACGATGCCCGCTTCAGCGAGAAGCGGCAGGGTGTCGTCAAGAATGCGGCCCTTGGACAGTGCGATGGTCAACATGGGAAACGTAAGTCCTTATCAGGAAACTTTTGTCACGACGCAAGCGGCGCATGACAACCCTCAAGCGTGTTCGGCCTGAAGTGAAACGAATCAGAAATCACACCCGCGACAGAACAGGCGGCCCCGATGCCAGTGGCATCAGGGCCACGCGCTACTAGCCCGGAACGCGGCGGATCTTGGCGCCCAGCATTTGCAGCTTCTCTTCGATGCACTCGTAACCACGATCGATGTGGTAGATGCGGTCGATCAGCGTGTCGCCCTGGGCAACCAGCGCAGAGATCACCAGACTGGCCGATGCACGCAGGTCGGTCGCCATGACTGGCGCGCCCTTGAGCACTTCGGTGCCGGTGACAATGGCAGTGTTGCCTTCAACCTGGATCTGAGCGCCCATGCGGTGCATTTCATACACGTGCATGAAGCGGTTTTCAAAGATGGTCTCGATGACCGCACCCGTACCTTCGGCAATCGCATTGAGCGAGATGAACTGCGCCTGCATGTCGGTCGGAAACGCAGGATACGGCGCGGTACGCACGTTGACAGCCTTTGGACGCTTGCCGTGCATGTTCAGCTCGATCCAGTCTTCACCGGTCGTGACTTCGGCACCGGCTTCCTGAAGCTTGAGCAGCACCGCTTCAAGGATGGTCGGATCAGTGTCCTTGACCTTGACGCGACCACCGGTAACGGCAGCGGCTACCAGATAGGTGCCGGTCTCGATACGGTCAGGCATGACCTTGTAGGTGGCCGGGCCCAGACGCTTGACGCCATCGATAGTGATGGTGTCGGTGCCTGCGCCGTGAATTTTTGCGCCCATCGCGATCAGGAAGTTGGCCAGATCGACAACCTCGGGCTCGCGAGCAGCGTTCTGCAGAACGCTGCGGCCGTTGGCGAGGCTGGCGGCCATCATGATGTTTTCAGTACCGGTCACACTCACGGTATCGAAGAAGAAGTTGGCACCACGCAGGCCACCCTCGGGTGCCTTGGCCTTGATGTAGCCACCCTCGACATCGATGATCGCGCCCATGGCCTCAAGACCGCGGATATGCAGATCAACCGGACGCGAACCAATGGCGCAGCCGCCTGGCAGCGCCACTTCGGCCTCGCCGAAGCGAGCGACCATCGGGCCCAATACCAGAATCGACGCACGCATGGTTTTCACCAGTTCGTACGGGGCGACCAGAGTCTTGATGGTGCGCGGGTCGATCTCGACGCTGAGCTTTTCATCGATCACAGGCTCGATGCCCATGCGACCGAACAGCTCGATCATGGTGGTGATGTCGTGCAGGTGGGGCAGGTTCTGAACAGTAACCGGCCCGTCAGCCAGCAATGTGGCGGCAAGGATCGGCAAGGCAGAGTTCTTTGCCCCGGAGATGCGAATTTCGCCATCAAGACGAACGCCGCCGGTAATAATCAATTTATCCATTAGAGTCTCGACACCAATTGGCTCAGGAACGCTCGGCCCATGCAGCGCGGCTGAAAAATTTCATGGTCACCGCGTGGATGCTGCCATCGGCAATCCAGGGGTTCAGATGGGTATAAATCTGTTGCTGACGCTTGACCGGACTCAGGCCGGCCAACTCGTCGCTGATAATATTCAGCTGGAAGTTGCAGCCTTCGCCTTCGACTTCCACTTTGATTTCCGGCAGCTTTCCTTCAAGGAAGCTTTTAACTTCTACGGCCTGCATGCTTAACCTCGATCGGCGCTGTACGCGCGCGGGCCGACCATCATACAAAAAAGCCCATGTTATGCGAAGCCCGACAAGCAGGTCCCGGATAAAGGGCTTTTTCGATGACGCCTGTCAGTGGGTGTCCAGTAGCTCGGTCAGACCTGATACACGGGCTATCTGACGCATGTCTTCAGGCATCGAGCGGACAGTGATCGACTTGCCTGCCTCCTGTGCATCACGCATGAAAGCCAGCAGCAAGGCGAGGCCTACACTGCTGGATTTCTCGACGCCCGAGCAATCAAGTGTCAGATCGGCCAGATCACCCGACTTGATCAGCGCCGCACCCTGCTTGCGCAGCTGTGGCCCGGTGCGGTAATCCAGCACACCAATCAGCCTGAGCTCGCCAGGCCCGACGAGGCGGACGGCGGACTCTGTCATTGTGCAGGCTTCTGCGCAGCGTCTACGGTGGACTTGGTCTTGGCCACTTCGCCAGCCCAGTTGTTGATGGTGGTATCCAGGTTGTTGCCGTTGCGCTGCATGGCATCGGCGAACTGATCACGGAACAGCTTGCCGATATTGATACCGTTGATGACAACGTTACGCACTTTCCACTCGCCGTTCAGCTTGACCAGCGTGTAGGAAACCGGATAGATCGCGCCGTTATTGCCTTTGACCTGCATGTCAACGCTGGTGCGGTCATCGCCTTCGTCCTTGGCAGGTGCGACGGTGATGCCCTGGTTGTTGAATTCAAGCAAGGCATTGCCGTAGAACTGCATCAGGCTGCGCTTGAAGTTTTCCTCGAAACGCTTCACCTGTTCAGGGCTCGCCTTGCGGGAGTACTTCACGGTCATGATGCTTTTGGAAATGCCATCGGCATCCACGACAGGACCGACAATGCGGTTCAGTGCATCGTAGAAGGCACTCGGATTCGACTTGTACTGCTCACGGTTGGTCGCCAGGTCACTCAACAGCTCCTTGGTGGTACGTTCCACCAGATCGTGAGCTGAGGGCGTTGCCGCAGCGTTGGCCAGCATCGGCAAGGTGGCCAGCAATATCAACAGACCACGGCGCAGGATAGAGATCATTTAAAGCTCCTTACTTGGCTTACTTGGCGTCTTTGCTTACGGTATTGAGCAGGAATTTCCCGATCAGGTCTTCCAGCACAAGCGACGACTGCGTGTCATGAATGGTTGCACCGTCTTTGAGCAGCTTGTCATCGCCACCGACGCTGAGACCAATGTACTTCTCACCCAGCAGGCCAGCAGTCAGGATCGACGCCGTGGAATCGGAAGGCAGGTTATCGACCTTCTTTTGAATCTCCAGCGTGACGCGACCGGTGAAGGTGTCGTGATCCAGATCGATCGCCGTCACCTTGCCGATCGTGACGCCAGCCATGCTTACCTTGGCTCTGACAGTCAAACCGGCAATATTGTCGAAGTAGGCATAAAGTTTATAAGTGTCGGTGCTCGCGCTCGTGCTCAGACCACTGACTCGCAGGGCCAGCAGGAGCAGAGCCAGTATCCCCGCCAGCAGGAACAGACCGACTCCGGTTTCGATGGCACGGTTTTGCATCAGAAATCTCCAAACATCAATGCGGTCAAAATAAAGTCCAGTCCCAGCACGGCCAACGAGGCGTAAACGACGGTTCTGGTCGTCGCGCGGCTGATCCCCTCGGAAGTAGGATCGCAATCGTACCCCTGGAAAACGGCAATCCATGTCACCACGAAGGCAAATACGACGCTTTTGATCACCCCATTGAGCACATCGTTCGTGAAAGAAACGCTGTTCTGCATGTTCGACCAGAAAGAACCGTCATAGACGCCCAGCCAATCGATCGCTACCCAGGAAGCGCCCCAGATACCGACCACACTGAAAATCATCGCCAGAATCGGCATCGAGATGAAACCTGCCCACAGGCGTGGCGCAACGATGTACTTGAGTGGATCGACACCGATCATCTCAAGGCTCGACAACTGCTCGGTGGATTTCATGTTGCCGATCTCGGCGGTCAGCGCAGAACCTGCACGCCCGGCGAACAGCAGGGCTGTAACCACAGGCCCCAGCTCACGCAGCAGGGTCAGTGCGACCATCTGGCCAACGGCCTGCTCGGAGCCGTACTTGGTCAGAATGCTGAAGCCCTGCAGCGCCAGCACCATGCCGATGAACATGCCGGACACCACGATGATGACCAGCGACATGACACCGACCGAATACAGCTGCCTTACCAGCAGTTGAAAACTGCTGCCCGCACCGCCGCGGCCAAGCAGGGCGTTTACCAGAAACAGACCGGAACGGCCCAGAACAGTAACAATATCAATGGCCGAACGCCCTAACAGGCGTACCCGGTCCATCAGTGACTTATTGCGCATCAGCGCTTCCCCAATAGATCTTCGCGAAAATCCAGCGCCGGATAGTGGAACGGTACAGGGCCATCAGGCTCGCCGGTCATGAATTGACGAATGCGTGGGTTGTCCGAGGACATCAGTTCTTCAGGCGTGCCCTGCCCCAGCACCTGCCCGTCACCCACTACATAGAGATAGTCGGCAATGCTCGCTGTCTCGCTGAGGTCATGGGACACCACGATACTGGTGATGCCCAATGCGTCGTTGAGCAAGCGGATCAGGCGTACCAGCACGCCCATCGCAATCGGGTCCTGCCCTACGAAGGGCTCGTCATACATGAGAATCTGCGGATCGAGAGCGATGGCCCGGGCCAGCGCGACACGACGCTTCATACCACCCGACAGTTCGTCGGGCATCAGTTCGACCGCACCGCGCAGGCCCACAGCCTGAAGCTTGAGCAGCACGATGTCGCGGATCATTTCTTCCGGCAGTTCAGTGTGCACGCGCAAGGGAAAAGCGACGTTTTCGAAAACGTCCAGATCGGTAAACAGTGCTCCGCTCTGAAACAACACGCCCATCTGCTTGCGAGCATCGAACAGATCACTGCGCGACAGCTCAGGCAGGTTCTGACCATTGACCCACACCTGCCCTTCGCTTGGACGCAACTGAGCCCCCATCAAGCGCAGCAAGGTAGTCTTGCCACAACCGGACGGCCCCATGATCCCGGTGACCTTGCCCCGCGGAATACGAATATCAACGTTATTGAAAATGCTGCGCGTACCGCGTTTGAAAGACACACCTTTCAACTCGACCGCATAGGCGTCATCAGGACTCATCTAAACTCCTTGCGATACAGCCTCCGCCCTCAGCCGTCGGTTCTTGGAGGCCGACCAGCTGTCCAGGCGCGCCGAACAGGCCGCGAACTATACCACCGCCGCCACCCGCCCCCAAGAAGAGAACCGAGCGGTTCAGGTAATCGTTGAATTATTCTGTACCACAATGTTATGGCATCAGGCGTGGATACAGACCCTCAAGTGCGTAGGAAATTCGTTTAAAAACAACACAACGACGATCAGACGTGAGGGAATCGTTCATTACCGCTATAATCGCCGCCTTTCAGCAGGCTGACCCTTTCCAGACATGAACCAATCCAGTGACCTGATCCAATCGGCGCAACGCACCATTCGCCTTGAGATAGAAGCCATACAAGGCTTGCTTGAACGTCTTGACGGCGATTTCGTGCGCGCGTGCGAAATGATCCTCGCCAGCAAGGGCCGAGTTGTTGTGGTCGGCATGGGCAAGTCCGGACACATCGGCAACAAGATTGCCGCCACACTGGCGAGCACGGGCACTACCTCTTTTTTCGTGCATCCAGCTGAAGCCAGTCATGGCGACATGGGCATGATCACCCGCGATGACATTATCCTGGCCCTGTCGAACTCCGGCAGCACCCACGAGATCGTGACCCTGCTGCCACTGATCAAGCGTCTGGGCATAAAGATGATCAGCCTGACCGGCGACCCCGAGTCCATTCTGGCCAAGGCTGCCGACATCAATCTCAACGCTCATGTCGTGCACGAGGCCTGCCCGCTCAATCTGGCACCGACCTCTTCGACCACCGCCGCACTGGTCATGGGCGACGCGCTGGCCGTGGCGCTGCTGGACGCACGGGGTTTCACCGCTGAAGACTTTGCATTCTCCCATCCGGGTGGCGCGCTGGGCCGTCGCCTGTTGCTCAAGGTCGAGAATGTCATGCACTGCGGCGACGCACTGCCCAGCGTTCAACGCGGCACGCTGCTCAGGGATGCGCTGCTGGAAATGACCCGCAAGGGCCTGGGCATGACCGCGATTGTCGAAGCTGACGGCACACTGGCCGGTATCTTCACCGACGGCGATTTGCGCAGAACGCTGGACCGCCCCGTCGATATTCGCCAGACCATCATTGATGAAGTCATGACCCTTCACGGCAAGACGGCCCATGCAGAAATGCTGGCCGCCGAAGCGCTGAAAATCATGGAGGACAACAAAATCAGTGCGCTTGTTGTCGTAGACCAGTACGACCGGCCGGTTGGCGCGTTCAACTTGCAGGATCTTTTGCGCGCAGGCGTCATGTAATGGAAACCGAAACGATGACCCAGGACCTCATGCAACGCGGCAAGGCTATCAAGCTGGCCGTTTTCGACGTCGATGGCGTACTGACCGACGGCCGCCTTTACTTCATGGAAGATGGCCGCGAGATCAAGACATTCAACACTCTCGACGGCCAAGGCATAAAAATGCTGATAGCCTCAGGCGTCACAACAGCCATTATCAGCGGCCGCAAGACTGCGATAGTCGAGCGCCGGGCAAAGAGCCTGGGCATTGAACACCTGTTTCAGGGACGTGAAGACAAGTTGGTAGTACTGGACAAACTGCTCGCAGAACTCCAGCTTGGTTACGAACAAGTCGCCTATCTGGGTGATGATCTGCCAGACTTGCCAGTCATCAGGCGCGTCGGTCTGGGCATGGCGGTTGCCAATGCCGCGAGTTTTGTACGCGAGCATGCACATGGAATAACCAGAGCGCGGGGCGGCGAAGGTGCGGCACGCGAATTCTGCGAACTGATTCTGAGTGCGCAAGGCAACCTTGAAGCGGCTCACTCCGTCTATTTATAGAAGCCATTATGTTCACTAAAAAAATTCGCAAGTTCCTGCTGCTCGGGGTACTGGCGCTGCTGCTGGCAGCGGTCGGTTACTGGAACATCAGCCCGGAAAGTTTTATGGATCAGCCGGTGTCGACCGTTGACGACACGGTCATCGACTACTATGCGATCAATGCCCACAGCGTGCAGTACCTGCCCGATGGCACGCTTCAGTACGACATGACCTCCGACAAGGTCGAGCACGTGAAAGCCACTGACGTGACCCTGTTGACCACGCCCGACCTGCACATGTACCGCGGTGGCGAGTTTCCATGGCACGTACAGAGCAAGAAAGGCGAAGTTTCGTCCGGCGGCGACCAGGTCGAGCTGATCGATTCCGTTCGTGTCGAGCGTACCGATGAAAAACAACGTACGACTATTATCACTACCAGTCGAATGACCGTATTCCCTCAGAAGCAATATGCGCAGACCGAGCAAGACGTTAGAATCGACGGCGCCGGCGGTGTGACTACGGCCAAGGGAATGAAAGCATATTTGAAAGACAGCAGGATGGACCTGCTGTCCAACGTAAGAGGACAGTATGAGGCTCGTTAAAACTCTTCCTTTATTGCTCGGCCTGGGCGCAGCACTGGGAAGCGCGAGCGCCTGGTCCCTGCCAACCGACCGCGATCAGCCGATCCACATCCAGTCTGACGATGCTCAGCTCGATGACAAGAAAGGCGTAGCAACCTACAAGGGCAACGTCATCATCACCCAGGGCTCGATGAAGATCACCGGTAACACTGTGACGATCACGCGTAATGCCCAGGGCGAAGTGGATGTGTTCACCTCTGTCGGCAATCTGGCCTATTACGAGCAGAAGCCTGCCGTAGACAAACCGATTGTGCAGGCCTATGCCGTCACTATTCAGTACTACGCCGGGCAGGACCGTATCGTCCTCATCGACAAGGCCAAGGTCATCAATGATGGCAATACTTCCGAAGGCGAGAAAATCGTTTATGACACGGTCAGACAGGTCGTCAGCGCCGGTCGGGCCAATGGCGGTGCCAAGGTGACCACACCACGTCCGCGTATCGACATGGTCATCCAGCCGAAAAAGAAAACCGACCAACCTCAGAAGGCCCAGTAAATGGCGACGCTCAAAGCCCAGCATCTGGCTAAAAGCTACAAAAGCCGGCAGGTCGTGCGCGATGTGAGCATTTCCATCGACAGCGGCCAGATCGTCGGCCTGCTGGGCCCCAACGGTGCCGGCAAGACCACCTGCTTCTACATGATCGTAGGTCTGGTCCAGGCTGATCAGGGTCGCGTGCTGATTGACGATCTGGATGTCAGCCATCAACCCATGCACGGTCGCGCCCGAGCCGGCATCGGCTACCTGCCGCAGGAAGCCTCGATTTTCCGCAAGCTTTCAGTGTCCGACAACATCATGGCGATTCTCGAGACCCGCAAGGAACTCGATGCCGGAGCACGCCGCAAGGAGCTCGAAAGCCTCTTGCAGGAGTTTCACATCACCCACATTCGCGACAACCTGGGCATGAGCCTGTCGGGCGGCGAGCGCCGCCGCGTGGAAATTGCCCGCGCCCTGGCCACTGCGCCGAAATTCATCCTGCTGGATGAACCTTTCGCAGGCGTAGACCCTATTTCGGTAGGTGATATCAAGCAGATCATTCACCACCTCAAGGCCAAGGGTATCGGCGTACTGATCACCGACCACAACGTCCGTGAAACGCTGGACATCTGCGAAACTGCCTACATCGTCAACGATGGACAGCTGATCGCAGAAGGCGATTCCGAGACCATTCTGGCGAATCAACTGGTGAAAGAGGTCTACCTCGGCCACGAATTCCGCCTTTAATCGACTGCCCTTTGCGCTTAGCGGCCGATTGATGCCAGTGCAGTGTGTTGACAATATTTTATTTGTCATACCACTCTAGGCAAAGGTACAGGTTTCAGGCATATAATTTGCTTAAGTTGGCGCTCCGGCGCCTGTAGTAGATGGCGCATGAGCGCCGGCGAATAAGGTGTTTAGCCCCTGCCATGAAACCATCGCTAGTCTTGAGAATGGGCCAGCAGCTGACGATGACACCGCAGCTGCAACAGGCAATCCGCTTACTCCAGCTTTCCACACTGGACCTCCAGCAGGAGATCCAGGAGGCGCTGGAATCGAACCCCATGCTGGAACGGCAGGAAGAAGGCGACGACTTCGACAACTCCGACCCGCTTGCCGACAACATCGAACAAAAGCCCAACCCCGACGTTCAGGAACCGACCTACCAGGAATCCGCGCCTACCGTGGATAACCTTGAAGACGGCGAATGGAACGAGCGCATTCCCAACGAACTGCCCGTCGATACCGCATGGGAAGACATCTACCAGACCAGCGCCAGCAGCCTGCCAAGCAACGATGATGACGAGTGGGACTTCACCACACGCACATCTGCAGGCGAAAGCCTGCAAAGCCACCTGCTGTGGCAATTGAACGTCGCCCCGATGTCCGACAAGGACCGCCTGGTGGCGGTTACGCTGATCGACTGCATCAACAACCAGGGCTATCTGGACGAAACCCTCGAGGAGATTCTCGAGTCTTTCGATCCCGAGCTGGACATCGAACTCGACGAAATCGAAGCCGTACTGCACCGCATCCAGCAGTTTGAGCCGGCAGGCATCGGCGCCCGAAACCTGAGCGAATGCCTGCTCCTGCAGCTTCGCCAGTTGCCAGCCAAAACACCTTGGCTGATGGAAGCGCAACGGTTGGTCACCGACTACATCGACCTGCTGGGAAGTCGCGATTACGGCCAGTTGATGCGGCGCATGAAGCTCAAGGAAGACGAGCTGCGCCAGGTCATCGAGCTGGTCCAGAGCCTCAACCCGCGCCCTGGCTCACAAATCGAATCCACAGAAGCCGAGTACGTCATTCCCGATGTAATCGTGCGCAAGGACAACGAGCGCTGGCTGGTCGAGCTCAATCAGGAGTCCGTACCGCGCCTGCGCGTCAATCCGCAATACGCAGGTTTTGTACGCCGGGCCGATACCAGCGCAGACAACACCTTCATGCGCAATCAGTTGCAAGAGGCGCGCTGGTTCATCAAGAGCCTGCAAAGCCGCAACGAGACACTGATGAAGGTCGCCACCCAGATCGTCGAACATCAGCGCGGCTTTCTTGAGTACGGCGACGAGGCGATGAAGCCGCTTGTCCTGCACGACATTGCCGAGGCAGTGGGCATGCATGAATCGACCATCTCGCGCGTGACCACCCAGAAGTTCATGCACACGCCACGCGGCATTTACGAGCTGAAATACTTCTTCTCGAGCCATGTGAGCACTTCCGAGGGCGGTGAATGCTCGTCCACGGCAATTCGCGCAATCATCAAAAAACTGGTTGCGGCGGAAAATCAGAAAAAGCCGTTGAGTGATAGCAAGATCGCTGGTTTACTGGAGGCACAAGGCATTCAAGTAGCCCGTCGCACAGTCGCCAAGTACCGCGAGTCACTCGGGATAGCGCCTTCCAGTGAGCGTAAGCGGCTGATGTGATGCAGGCCCAGCCACAGCGTCCCAGAGACAGGCGCCATGCCTGCCTCTTTATGCACTGGCAAAGGAGAAAGCTGTATGCAAGTCAACATCAGTGGACACCAACTGGAAGTGACCAAACCCCTTCGTGAATACGTTGAGCTCAAGCTCAAAAAGCTCGAGGGGCATTTTGACAAGATTACCAACGTGCAGGTCACGATGACGGTCGAAAAGCTCAAGCAGAAGATCGAAGCCACGTTGCACATCCATGGTGGAGAGGTCGTTGCCAATGCTGAACATGACGACATGTATGCTGCCATCGACCTGCTCACTGACAAGCTAGACCGACAATTGCTCAAGCATAAGGAAAAGCAGCAAAGCATCCTCAAAGGTGCGGCCGCTCGCTAACGCCCATTTAAATGATCCGAATCGAAAATATCCTGACCCCCGGCCGCTCCCTTGTGAACGTGCCGGGTGGCAGTAAAAAGCGTGTACTCGAAGAAATTGCCAACCTGATCGGTCGTGAAGTACCGGGCATGGTTCCGGACACAGTATTCGCAAGTCTTGTTGCCCGCGAAAAACTGGGTTCAACCGGTTTCGGCAACGGTATTGCCATCCCTCATTGCCGCCTTGCTGACTGCAGCGAGCCTGTCAGTGCAGTCATTCACCTCGCTACCCCCGTGGATTTCGACGCCATCGATGGCGCGCCGGTTGACCTGCTGTTTGTATTGCTGGTCCCGCAAGCCGCTACTGATGAGCACCTGGAGTTATTGCGCCAGATCGCCAGCATGCTTGATGACAAAGATGTGCGTAAGCGCCTGCGCAGTGCCAAAAGTGCCGAAGCGCTTTATCAAGTGGTGCTGGACGTGCAGAACGGAAACTGAACATGCGCATGATCATCGTCAGCGGCCGTTCCGGCTCGGGTAAAAGTACAGCCCTCGACGTGCTGGAAGACAACGGTTTTTACTGTGTCGACAACCTGCCTGCCGGACTGCTGCCGGAACTGGCCGAGCGAGCGCTGATCAATACTGAACTGGCCGAGCCCTTGCTGGCGGTGTCCATCGATGCGCGAAACCTGCCCAGTCACCTGACCCGCTTTCCGCAAATGCTGGATGAAGTCCGCTCACGCAACATCCAGTGCGACGTGCTTTACCTTGATGCGGATGAAGCAACCCTTCTCAAACGCTTCTCGGAAACCAGGCGTCGTCATCCTTTGAGCACGGCAGATCGTTCGCTTGCCGAGGCGATACGCGACGAGACAACGCTGCTGGGCCCGATCATCGATCTGGCCGACCTGAAAATCAACACCACCCACCTGAACCTCTATCAGTTGCGCGACGCACTCAAGCTTCGCCTGCTGAACAAGCCCGAGCCAGGCACTGCGTTTCTGATCGAATCCTTTGGTTTCAAGCGTGGCATGCCCGTCGACGCAGATCTGGTATTCGATGTGCGCTGCCTGCCCAACCCGTACTGGAAGCCTGAACTGCGCGACCATTCCGGGCTTGAACAACCGGTTATCGACTACCTGTCGGTGCAACCCGATGTTGAAGAGATGTTTCAGGACATCTTCGCTTATCTGAACAAATGGTTGCCCCGGTTTGCAGCCAGCAACCGTTCTTACGTTACCATTGCCATTGGCTGCACCGGCGGACATCACCGCTCCGTCTACCTGACCGAACGGCTCGGCCAGGTCTTGCAACAATCACTCAAGAACGTTCAGGTTCGCCACCGCGACCTTAGCTGAAAGGATTTTCACTGCGATGCCCGCTCGTCAAATCACCATCATCAACAAATTGGGCCTGCATGCCCGCGCTGCCGCCAAATTCGTCAGCGTCGCAGGCAAGTTCCCTTGCACGATCAGGGTTGGCCGCTCTGAGCAGACCATGGTCGATGGTAAAAGCATCATGGCCGTGATGATGCTGGCGGCAGGCAAAGGCACCGAAATCCATCTGAAAACCGAAGGCGAATTCGAGCAGGAAGCGCTCGATGGCCTGGTTGAACTGATCAACAACAAGTTTGATGAGGGCGAGTAAGCCCTCAAATACGCCCCTTCCAAGGTCACCAGCAGTGCATCCGCAACCAAGCAATCAGTAACGACATACCTGCCAACAGCAGCCCGGTGCCTACGACGAGCCGCAACAACCGCACACCGCTGAGAGCGAATATTCCTGAGCGCATAAGCTGCCTTGAGCCCGGTTACGGGAGTCAGGCCAGAGCGGCCTGATAACGTCGAGACACTTCATACCAATTGATCACGTTGTAGAACGCGTTGATGTATTCGGGGCGACGGTTCTGATAGCGCAGGTAGTAAGCGTGCTCCCATACATCCAGACCCAGAATCGGCGTATTGCCATTCATCAACGGGCTGTCCTGATTACCGCTGCTTTCAACCACCAGCTTTTTGTCGGGGGTGACGCTCAGCCATGCCCAGCCGCTGCCGAAACGGGTCAATGCGGCTTTGGTAAACGCTTCCTTGAATCTGTCGTAGCCACCCAGCTGCTCGTCGATGGCCAAAGCGACAGGGCCTTTGGGCAAACCGCCTCCGCCTGGCACCATCACCTCCCAGAACAACGAATGATTCGCGTGACCGCCACCCTGGTTGATGACCGCCGGACGCAGGTTTTCAGGCAACTGCTTGATGCTGGCCACCAGCTTCTCGATGGACCAGTCAGCAAACTCGGTGCCTTCGATCGCAGCATTAAGGTTGTTGATGTAGGTCTGGTGATGCTTGGTGTAATGGATCTCCATGGTTTGCGCATCGATGTGCGGCTCCAGGGCATCGTATGCGTAAGGCAGTGCAGGCAAGGTATAAGGCATTTCAATGTGCTCCGTAGAAAAGTCCGGAAGTGGCTGCCGAGTGGCGCTGCAACGATGAGCGCGTGTGCTCGCTGCTGCTGTTCAACAACCGATGAGTGCGCGGGTATTCGCCGTGTTCACTGATAAAGCTCAGCAACTCGGCGTAGGTTTTGCTGCTGTGGCGCAAGGCTGCCTCACGGAGCGCCGGAGGAAGACGCTGATCCTGCATGGTCCGCAACAGATGTTGATGAATGGCACACAGGTATTCAGCGCTTTCCTCAGGCTGATCGAGGCTCAGGTGCAGGTCCGCCAGGTTGTGGTGAGAAATCACACAGGCCGCGACGGCCTCGTCGACATCCGCCCAACGCTCGAACAACACTTGCGCCAACGCCAGCGCCTGAAGGTAAAGCTCGCGGGCTTCGACCCACTCGCCCAGATTGAAACAGCGATTGGCCTGCTCGATAGTGCGTTTCCAATGCTGCATGGTCATACCTCCAGGGGACGTTGGCTGGCTGGAATCAAATACCGCCAGCGGTGAGTTTTTCAGGGTTGAGCAACACTTCCAGTTCGCTACGTTGCAAATCAGTGTGCTCAAGGGCGACGTCAATGACCGGACGGCCCTGCTTGTAAGCGGTCTTGGCGATTTCGGCGGCTTTCTGATAGCCAATGATCGGGTTGAGGGCCGTCACCAGAATCGGATTACGCGACAGCGCTTCCTTGAGCTTGGATTCATTGACCTTGAAGCTCGCAATCGCTTTGTCAGCCAGCAGCCGACTGGAATTGGCCAGCAGCTCGATGCTGCTGAGCAGGTTCTGGGCGATGATCGGTAGCATCACGTTAAGTTCGAAGTTGCCGGACTGCCCCGCCACGGTAATCGTCGCGTCGTTGCCGATCACTTGCGCGGCAACCATGGCGGTGGCTTCCGGAATGACCGGGTTGACCTTACCCGGCATGATCGATGAGCCCGGCTGCAATGCCTCCAGCTCGATCTCACCCAGCCCTGCCAGTGGCCCCGAATTCATCCAGCGCAGGTCGTTGGCAATTTTCATCAGCGATACCGCCGTGGCCTTGAGCTGGCCGGATACCGCGACCGCGGTGTCCTGCGAACCGATCAACGCGAACAGGTTCTTGCCAGGTGCGAATTGCACACCGGTCAACGTGCTCAACTGACGACTGAAACGAGCCGAAAACTCAGGATGCGCGTTGATCCCGGTACCGACTGCGGTGCCGCCCTGTGCTAGTGACTGAAGGCTCGGCTGGAGACCTTGCAGATGCTCGACGTTGGCGCGAATCTGCTGTGACCAACCGTTGAGCACCTGGCTCATGCGCACGGGCATGGCGTCCATCAGATGCGTACGACCAGTCTTGACGAAGGCATGGACCTGCTCGGCTTTGTGTTCGGTCACTTGCACCAGATGGGCCAGCGCAGGCAGCAGTTGTTCGTGCAGAGCCAGTGCAGCGCTCACATGAATCGTGGTCGGGATAATGTCGTTGCTGCTCTGCCCGCAGTTGACGTGGTCATTGGGGTTGACCTCTTCGCCCAGCACACGCGTGGCCAGCGTGGCGATCACCTCGTTGGCGTTCATGTTGGTACTGGTGCCGGAACCGGTCTGAAAGATATCCACCGGAAAATGCGCCATGTAGTCACTGGCCAGCAGGTCTTTCACGGCACTGACAATCGCCCTGCTCTGCCCCTCGCTGATCTGCTCCAGCTCCAGGTTCGCCTGCGCTGCAGCCGCCTTGGCCAGCAACAGGGCACGAATGAATTGGCGGGGCATGCGTTGATGGCTGATCGGAAAGTTTTCCACCGCACGCTGAGTCTGCGCGCCGTAAAGGGCCTCGACCGGGACCTGTAGCTGGCCCATGCTGTCGCGTTCGATACGGGTATTACTCATCGCAATGTCCTTGCACCAGTTCAGAGAGGGAAATCGAGGGCTGTAGCACGCAGGTCGCCAGTTGATGAACACAGGCTTGCCAGCGCTGACGCCGCGCAGGCGTGGAGGCGATTGCCTGTAAATCACGCAGCGGACGCCAGGCCTGATCCAGACACAGGCAGCGCCAGTGCCACGGCAATGCCGTATCGCGTGCGGTGTCTATCAAAAGACGGAAAGTGGTTTCGGCAATCATGGGCTGGGGCGCGGCGGTAAAACGCGCCAGATAGCGCCCTTCGGCGAGGTAATGCTCGATCAGCCGAGGCTCGTCGGGCTCAAGGGCGCAACGAATCCGCAGACTCAATCCACGCCAGTTTTCCAGATAAGACAGCTCGTGCAGAACGGACCCCATGACCACAGCTCATCTTAATAATGATATTCATTATTAAATGATATAAAGAATCATTACAAGCGCGATCTTGAGCGAGTGCGTCATACACAGGTGCTGAGATGCCCGCTTTGCTGCCGGTTCCCGGCAGTTCGCGGACGAGTCCGCTCCTACAAAACCTGGATATCGCGGACCAGCGTAGGGCTGCTTCGGCCCGGAGGGCGTGGGAGCGGACTTGTCCGCGATAGGCTGCAAAGCGGCCTTAAAACAGGCCACCTTGGCTGTATCTGGTGCACCGAGGCGCTTGGTTTTGCTGCCGGTTCCCGGCAGTTCGCGGACGAGTCCGCTCCTACAAAACCTGGATATCGCGGACCAGCGTAGGGCTGCTTCGGCCCGGAGGGCGTGGGAGCGGACTTGTCCGCGATGGGCTGCAAAGCGGCCCTAAAACAGGCCACCTTGGCTGTATCTGGTGCACCGAGGCGTGCGAATTCCACGTCATCCGGACACTCAGCCCACCAACATCCGGACACTCGTTCCACGCTTATCCGGACAGGCAGTCGGAGCGCAGCGACGCAGGTTTGCATTGTTAGTCTGAAGCCCCTGCCGCCGTCAATTTCGTTGCGCGCCTGCGCATCGATTCACCCTTCAGTTCAATTCGATAAGCGCTATGCACCAGCCGGTCGAGGATCGCATCGCCCAAGGTCGGATCGCCGATCAACGCATGCCATTTGTCCACTGGCATTTGGCTGGTCACCAGCGTCGAGCGGTTGCCGTAGCGGTCGTCCAGCAGCTCAAGCATGTCGCGCCGTTGCGCGGCGGTAAACGGTGCCAGGCCCCAGTCGTCCAGGATCAGCAGGTCAGTCTTGGCGTAGCCGGCCATCAATTTGGCGAAGCGGCCATCGCCGTGGGCCAGGCCTAGTTCTTCCATCAAGCGCGGCAGACGCAGATAGCGCACGCTGTAACCGTCGCGGCAGGCTTTGTGAGCCAGCGCGCAGGCAAGCCAGGTTTTACCTACGCCCGTCGGCCCGCCGATGATCAGGTTCAGGCCATCGCGCAGCCATTGGCCGCTGCCCAGTTGCAGGATCAAGGCCTTATCCAGGCCACGCGGGCTGCGGTAGTCGATGTCTTCCAGGCAGGCGTTGTGGCGCAACCGCGCGGCTTTGAGGCGGGTGGTCAGGCGGGCGTCTTCGCGCTCGGTCAGCTCGCGATCGACCATCAGACCGAAGCGTTCGTCGAAGCTCAGATCATTGATATCAGGCGTTGCGTGTTGTTCGCCCAGCGACTTGATCATGCCGTGCAGGCGCAAGGTTTGTAGCTTGTCGAGCGTTGGATTCGGTAGCATTTCGAAGCTCCTTTCTCAGGTCAGTGGTAGTAGCCCGGGCCACGCAGGTTGATGTGCTCGTCAGGCAGCAGCGGCAGGTTTTGCTGGGCCAGCGGCAGGCGCTCCAGCCCTTGGCGCAGGATCGACTCGAGGCTTTTGTAGCTGCATGCGCCCAGTGCCAGCGCCCGCTGGCACGCGGCTTCCAGCCGCGCTTCGCCGTGCTGTTTGCTCAGGCGCAGGATGCCCAGGCAGGCGCGGAAGCCGTGTTGCGGATGGATTCGGCGTTCGAGGATGTAGGTGATGACGCCGGCGGTGTTAGGCCCGGTCTGCTCTGCCCAGCGGATCAGCCGTTGCGGTGTCCATTCGGCGTGCTCGCGGTGGCTCTTGGGCATGTGCTCGGTTTGGGTGGTGTGGCGGCCTTTGTGCTGCGAGCGAAGGTGGCTGGCCACGCGCTGGTTGGCGTGGAAGCACTCGACGGTCTGGGCCGTGAGCCGCACTTCGACTTGGTGCTTCACCAGCTGGTACGGCACCGAGTAAAAGTGGCCATCGACCTCAACGTGATAGTCGATATGGACGCGTACCTTTTTCCATTCGGCATAGACGTACGGGTGTTCCGGCAGGCCTTCCAGGGCCGGTTGGTCGATGGCCTCGAAGGCTGACCGGCGTGAGCCGGGCAGCTTTTTGAAGGGCTTGTGGTTGAGGCGATCCAGCAGTAGCGCGATGGCTGTGTTGAGTTCGCCAAGCGAGAAGAACTGGCGGTTGCGCAGCACCGCCAGGATCCAGCGTTCGACCACTTGCACGCCGACTTCGACCTTGGCTTTGTCCTTGGGCTTGCGCGAGCGAGCAGGCAAGACGGCGACGCCGTAATGCTCGGCCAGATCGCGGTAGCTGGGGTTGATATCCGGCTCGTAACGGTGCGCTTTAGTCACGCCACTGCGCAGATTATCGGGCACCAGGATCTGCGTTGTGCCGCCGAAAAAAGCAAAGCATCGGACGTGCGAGCCCAGCCAGTCGGGCAGTTTCTGCGACCAGGTGGCCTCGGCAAAGGTGTAGCTGGACGCGCCGAGAACGGCGACGAAGATCTGAGCCTGACGGATCTCGCCGGTTTGTCGGTCGATGACCGGCGCTGTTTGCCCGGCGTAATCGACGAACAGCTTTTCGCCAGCACGATGCTCCTGGCGCATGACCACGTCGACCTTGGCGGTCCAAAGGCGGTAGTGCTCGCAGAACCAGCTGTATTGGAAGCCTTGCGGGTGAGCGAGTCGATATTCCTGCCAGAGCAAGGCCAAAGTGACGCCGGGGCGGCGCAACTCCGCGTGTACCCATGCCCAGTCAGGCATTGGGCGCTGGTCGGTCGGCACTGGCACTGCCGGTGGAAACAGCCGTCGATTCAACTCCGCGTCAGAAATATCGATGGGCCACTGAAGCCCACTGGCGGCGAACCGGCAAAGGTAATCCCCTGCACTCGAATGGCCGATGGATAAGCTGGCGGCGATCTTGCGCACGGACAGGCCAGCGTCGAACTTTAGGCGTAGTACCTCTCGGATTTTACGCATGGATAAACGCTCCACGACGACCTCTTCGCTTCGAAAAAAGAGGTCGATAGTAGTGAATAGTCCTGCGTTGCTGCCTGCCTGAAAGTGTCCGGATGGCCGTGGAATCGGTGTCCAGATGCTTGTGGAATGAGTGTCCGGATCAGCATGGAATCAGTGTCCGGATGTTGGTGGAATGGGTGTCCGGATAGTCGTGGAATCCGCAACCGAGGCGCTTGGTTTTGCTGCCGGTTCCCGGCAGTTCGCGGACGAGTCCGCTCCTACAAAACCTGAATATCGCGGACCAGCGTAGGGCTACTTCGGCCCGGAGGGCGTGGGAACGGACTTGTCCGCGAAGGGCTGCAAAGCGGCCCTAAAACAGGCCACCTTGGCTATATCTGGTGCACCGAGGCGCTTGGTTTTGCTGCCGGTTCCCGGCAGTTCGCGGACGAGTCCGCTCCTACAAAACCTGAATATCGCGGACCAGCGAAGCGTCGCTTCGGCCCGGAGGGCGTGGGAGCGGACTTGTCCGCGAAGGGCTGCAAAGCGGCCCTAAAACAGGCCACCTTGGCTGTATCTGGTGCACCTAGGCGCTTGGTTTTGCTGCCGGTTCCCGGCAGTTCGGACGAGTCCGCTCCTACAAAACCTGGATATCGCGGACCAGCGTAGGGCTGCTTCGGCCCGGAGGGCGTGGATGGGCTGCAAAGCGGCCCTAAAACAGGCTACCTTGGCTGTATCTGGTGCACCGAGGCGCTTGGTTTTGCTGCCGGTTCCCGGCAGTTCGCGGACGAGCCCGCTCCTACAAAACCTGGATATCACGGACCAGTGAAGCGTCGCTAGGCTCAGCTACCCGCTACGGTCATACGCTCGATCAGCACCGAGCCGGTACGGATGTTGCTGCGCAGTTCAAGATCGCTACCAACGGCGACGATCTGCTTGAACATGTCACGCATGTTGCCGGCAATCGTCACTTCCTGAACCGGAAATTGTATTTCCCCGTTCTCGACCCAGAAACCTGCTGCGCCCCGCGAATAGTCACCGGTAACCATGTTCAGGCCGCTGCCCATCAATTCGGTTACCAGCAAGCCACGGCCCATACGTCGAATCAGCGCGGCCTGATCTTCCGAACCATGGGTGACGAACAGGTTATGCACCCCGCCCGCATTGGCAGTGCTCGGCATGCCCAGCTTGCGACCGGAATAAGTGCTCAGCACATAGGAAACCAGATCGCCGCCTTCCACGAACGGTTTGGCAAACGTCGCCAGACCGTCGCTGTCGAACGCCGAACTGCCCATTGCGTGCTTCAAGTGCGGACGCTCATCAATGGTCATCCACTCCGGGAACAGCCGCTGACCCAGGGCCCCCTCCAGAAATGACGATTTACGGTACAGGTTGCCACCGGAAATGGCACCGAGAAAGCTGCCGAACAGGCCACCTGCCAGTTCTGCGGCAAACAGCACCGGCACTTCACAGGTCGGCACAGGACGCGCACCCAGACGGCTCGCCGCACGCAACGCAGCCTTGCGACCAATGCTCTGGGCATCAGCCAGCAGCTCACCCTGGCGATTGACGTCGTACCAGTAATCACGCTGCATCTGGCCTTCGCCCTCGGCGATCATCACGCAACTGAGGCTGTGCCGCGTTGATGCATAACCGCCGATGAAGCCGTTGCTGTTGCCATACACACGGCAGCCCTGATGGGTATTGAGCGTGGTGCCATCGGCGTTCTTGATCCGGCTGTCGGCGTCGAAGGCCGCGGCTTCGCAGATCAGCGCTTTCTCGATGGCCTGCTCGGGCGTTATATCCCAGGTGTGATAAAGATCGAAATCCATGATCTCTTTGGCCATCAGCGCAGCATCAGCCAGCCCGGAGCTTTCGTCTTCGGAGGTGTGCTCGGCAATCGCCAATGCAGCGGCAACGGTTTCACGAATGGCATCGGCACCTGTGGCCGAGGTGCTGGCCGAGCCCTTGCGCTGCCCGACATACAGGGTGATACCGAAACCCTGGTCGCGGTTGAACTCTACGGTTTCAACTTCACGCTGACGGACCGATGTCGACAGTCCCTGATCCACCGACACTGCGACTTCGCAGGCGCTGGCGCCCTGACGCCGGGCTTCGGCGATAATCTGCTCGACCTGTTCCTGCAGTTCGGGCAAGGCTTGCGGACCGACGCTTTGGGTTGCACTCATGACTTTCTCCATCAAATTCTTCTTTCAGCACAGGCCGAATACCGACCGGGCCGGACAAGCGGCCCACGACTGGTTATCATGGCGGCGTTTCTTTGCGGACTGCCCCCATGGTTGATTCTTACGACGACTCCCTCGACGGGGAGAAAAGCAAAACCCAGGTCAAACGAGAGCTGCATGCTCTGGTCGACCTCGGCGAGCGACTGACAACACTCAAAGCCGATGTGCTGGCCAAGTTGCCGCTGACCGACGCTTTGCGCAAGGCCCTGGCCGAAGCGCCCAAGCACACGGCGAACATCGCGCGAAAGCGGCATATTCTGTTCATTGGCAAGCTGATGCGCGATCAGGACCAGGAAGCCATTCTGGTGTTGCTGGACCAACTCGATGCCTCCACTCGCCAATACAACGAACGTTTTCACAATCTGGAGCGCTGGCGTGATCGCCTGATCGCGGGTGATGACGCCGACCTCGAGAAATTCGTTGTCGAATACCCCGATGCCGACCGTCAGCAGCTGCGCTCGCTGATTCGTCAGGCGCAACACGAAGTTGCACGTAACAAACCGCCGGCCACCAGCCGCAAAATCTTCAAATACATCCGTGAGCTGGACGAACTTCAACGCGGTCTGCGTTGATTTCAACCGCGGGGCCGGCAGCAGCAAGCGGCCAGCCCCGACTCACCTTCAGCTACCCGTACCACCCACTGTGATCGCATCGATTTTCAGCGTGGGCTGACCCACACCGACCGGCAGAGACTGGCCGTCCTTCCCGCACGTCCCCACGCCGCTATCGAGCGACAGGTCGTTGCCCACCATCGATACCCTGCTCATGGCTTCCGGCCCGTTACCGATCAAGGTCGCACCCTTGACCGGCGCAGTGATTTTGCCGTCCTCGATCAAATAAGCCTCGCTGGTCGAAAACACGAATTTGCCGCTGGTGATATCCACCTGACCGCCACCCAGATTGGCGCAGTAAATACCGCGCTTCACCGAGGCGATGATTTCCTGCGGGTCGCTCTGCCCGCCCAGCATGTAGGTATTGGTCATACGTGGCATCGGCAGGTGAGCGTAGGACTCTCGACGACCGTTACCAGTCCGTGCGACACCCATCAAGCGGGCATTGAGCTTGTCCTGCATGTAGCCCTTGAGCACGCCGTTCTCAATCAGTGTGGTGCACTCGGTCGGTGTGCCTTCGTCATCGACACTCAGCGAGCCGCGACGCCCTGCAAGGGTACCGTCGTCAACAATCGTGCAAAGTTTCGATGCAACCATCTCGCCCATGCGCCCGCTGTAAGCCGAACTGCCCTTGCGATTGAAGTCACCTTCAAGGCCGTGACCAACCGCCTCGTGCAGCAGCACGCCTGACCAACCGGAACCCAGCACCACCGGCAATGTGCCTGCCGGAGCAGGAATCGCTTCCAGGTTGACCAGCGCCTGACGCAGCGCTTCACGCGCGTAGCCCATGGCACGATCATCGGTCAGAAAATAACGGTAGTCCGTACGCCCGCCACCGCCATGCCCGCCCCGCTCGCGGCGGCCGTTCTGCTCGACGATGACACTGACGTTGAAGCGCACCAGCGGACGCACATCGGCGGCCAGACTGCCATCGGCTGCGGCCACCAGAATGCGCTCCCAGACACCGGCCATGCTCACAGACACCTGCTGGATACGCGAGTCCAGCGCGCGCGTCGCGACGTCAATGCGTTTGAGCAGTTCGACCTTCTCGGCGCGGCTCAGCACTTCCAGAGGATTATCCGGGGCGTACAACTGGGCCACATCCTGCGAGGTAAAAGCCTGCACCCGGCCATTCTGCCCAGCGCGGGAGATGGAACGGGCAGCACGGGCAGCGGTGCGCAGTGCGTCCTCAGTGATGGCATTGCTGTAAGCGAAACCAGTCTTTTCGCCCGATTGAGCGCGCACGCCCACGCCTTGATCGAGATTGAAACTGCCTTCCTTGACGATGCCGTCTTCGAGCGACCAGGACTCGGAGATCATGCCCTGAAAATACAGATCAGCCGCGTCGATACCCGGCCCGGCAAGCTCTCCGAGCACCGATTGCAGGCTGTCGAGGCTCAGGCCACCAGGGGCCAGAAGGTGTTCGCTGACTGAGGACAGATCACTCATATTCACTCCGAAGCAGGCCGCATGGCGTCCTGCGAAAAAAAGCGCCGGTGACTGGACACCGGCATCCGCGCCCGTATGGACGCCTGTTCTTCACTGTCGCGCCTGGCCAGCAGCACGGCTTCACCCTGTGCCTGCTCGGCCAGTACGCGGCCCCATGGATCAACGATGGCCGCGTGCCCGTAAGTCTCGCGAGGCCCCGGATGGACCCCGCCCTGTGCCGCCGCCAGCACGTAACACTGGGTTTCGATGGCGCGCGCCCGGATCAGAATGTCCCAGTGCGCAGCACCCGTTACCGCAGTAAAAGCTGACGGCGCGGTAATCAGTTCAGCACCGGCCTCCCGCAGCGCGGTGTACAGCTCGGGGAAGCGCAAGTCATAACAGACTGTCAGCCCCACGCGCCCTACAGGTGTATCGGCCACCACCACATTGTTTCCGTGAGCATAGTCATCGGATTCACGGTAGCGGCCCCGATTGTCAGCAACATCCACATCAAACAGATGCAGCTTGTCATACCGGGCCACCTGCTCACCGTGTTCATCGATCAGCAACGAACACGCCGTCACCTTGCCATCGGGTCGCTCATCCGGCGGCAGTGGCAAGGTTCCGGCAACAATCCATAACTTGAGGTCGCGAGCGGCCAGTTTCAACCATGGCAGGATCGGCCCGTGCCCATGAGCTTCGGCACGACCGATGTCGGCCACGTCACGCCGCCCCATGGCAACAAAGTTTTCGGGCAGCACCGCGAGCCGCGCGCCACCTTCGGCTGCCTGCTCCAGCAAGCGGCGAGCGCTGACCAGATTAGCCTGGACATCGCTTTGGCTGACCATCTGAATCACAGCAAAGGACATGGCGACCCGCTCCTTGATGACCTGGCCACCACTGTACTCCATGCGGCGCTATTGGGGCTTTTCAAATGGCTTGTCGAACGTGATCTTCGGCTCTTTCCAGGGCCCTTCGACCTTGTATTGCACGCTGGCGAAGCGGGCAACCCTGTCGCCCAGCAGCTTGTCGACCAGGAACAGCGCGCCGCCAATGGCGGGCGCACCGACAATCAGTGCCGCGATCGGCAGGTTGTTGGTCACCGGCAAGGTCACCAGCAGCTTCGCATCAACGCGGTCGCGGACCATGTCCAGCGTACCGATGAGCTCAAGATTACTCGACGGCCCGGTCAGGGTAATCGGGTTGCGCGTCACATAAACACCGTCGCTGGCGACCAGCAGCCCTTTGACCCGGTCGTAACTGAGCCCTTTGCCCAGCAGGTCGGAGAAGTCCAGGCGCAAGCGACGGCCGATGGAGTTGAAATTCAACAATCCAAACACCCGCAGCGCCTGAGCACCGCCTTCTACCTCGACAAACTGGCCTCTGTTCAACGTCGCATCCAGGCTGCCGGAATAGCGCTTGAGGCCCACCCAGGCAGGCGAACCCGGCCAGCGTCCGTCGACATTCATTTCGAAACTTTCACTGGTGACCGTCGGCGCGAAGTTCCAGGCCTTGAGCACGTCTGCCAGATTCTTGCCTGCCACACGCCCCTTGAACGAGCTGCTGCTGGACCCCGGAGTGCCCTCCCAGGCACCATCGCCCTCGAGCAAAATACCTTTGAGCCCCAGACTCAGGTCGGACATGCGCATACCGGTCGCCGTCGGGCGGGTTTTCAGCGACCAGGCACCCAGTAACTGGTCGCCCTGAAACAGCTGGGCAATCTTCACGTCCAGCGCAGGAATATTGTGCGGGTCGATATCCGCCAGAGGGTCAGGCGCGTTCTCGACGACCGCCGCATTCGGATCAGAGGCAGGCAGTCGCACGTAGAGCATGTTAATACCGATCGGCGCGGACTTCGCGTCGGGCAGCACGGCAGTGCCCTTGGCCAGCGCGCTGTCCAGCGACAAGGCCCAAGCCGCAGCATTGCGCTGCAATTGAACACGTACGTTATCCAGCGTGGTGCCCATCGCCGTCAGCTTGCCGATCTGCAGGTCGACGCTGTTGAGCAGTTGTTTTGCGCTGCCGCCCGGATCATTGCCGGTATATCGTCCAGCCAGCTCCTGCCAGGGCGCTACGTCCAGCTCAGACAATTCGCCACGAATCCGCAGCCCTTTGGCGTCCGGCACTATCGCCCCGCCGCGCCCGAGATAAAGCTCGCCGCGACCGTCGGCAAACTTGCCATTCGGTGCGGCAAAAGCAAAGTTGGCCTGATCGTTATACGCCGCGCCAAGCCTGCGCTCCGCGCCTTGCAGGGTCATGCGGAACTCGCTGAGACGCTCCTCCTCGGCAATCTTGCCAAACGGTGCAGGCAGATCGATTGCCACGCCTTTGAGCGTGGAATTGATCACCAGCGGGCTGTCCTTGCTGTCCAGAGTCAATTGCAGCTGATACGGCAAGTCACCCGACACCGGCAGTGGCTGGGTAACGCTCAGCCAGTCGGTCAGCCGCTTCACGGTGATCTGCCCGTTTGCCACAATGCGTGTCACGTTGTCGCCTGGCTTGCCTTCGGCAGCGATTTCTGCGGTCACGGGACGATCAAATGCCTGCGCCTTGATGCCCTTGCCGCTCAGCCCTTTGGCGCTGTCAAAGCGGAAATCGCCCTTGAGGCGAGTCAATTCCAGCACCGGGTCAGCCAGTTTCAAACGCGCATTGTCGGTACTGAAATCCACCACAACCTTTGGCTCGACGCCCTTGGCCAGCGGAATATCCAGCTTCAGCTTGCCATCCAGCGGACCATCGCCGGTCCAGCCGGCAAACGTGCTGGCCGTGCCGATAGGCGCTTGCTGGAGAATCTTAAGGCCATCGATCAGATTGCCGGAGAAACTGCCATCGACCAGCAGGTGGCTGTCCTGACCTGCCGGGACGTGGGGAATATTGACCAGCACGTTGCTTATTTTGGTATCGAGCAACTGCCCTTTGCTTGCCTTGACTCGCACGCCGCTGTTTTCGACGTAAACCTTGCCGTCGACTCCGGTCAACGAAGGCCAGCCCGGCTGGAACGCCAGCGTTGCGTTGCTGACATCGAAAAACAGGCTGATGACGCGTGCGGTGTCGGGCGAACTCTTGTTCAGCGACCCTTGATACTGAAAGAAACCCTGCTTGACCGCACCACTCACCACGGCGGTGCGCAGCCAGTGATCAAGCTCGGGACTGAGGGCTGTAGGCAAATACTTGCTGGTGTAACGACCATCGCCGTCGACCATGCCGACCCGCAGGTCCATGTAGTCTTCCTGCTCATGGCTGAGATGAATCCTGATCAGAAAGTCTGCCGCGATCTTGCCTTCGTCGCCGAGCACTTTGATATACGGCGCGATCAGGGTGAATGCCTGATCATCGAGCTTCCAGGTCAGACGGGCATTGGCCTTCTGGTAGCGCCAGGGCTTGGCGAAGATAGGGTCCAGATGAAGCATAAAGTCATTGGTGTCGAGCCGCAGTTCGCCCTGGCCCAGATCGCCGCTGATGGCCCCGGTGACATTTCCGGCCGCCGGGGCCCCGCGATAGGCGTTGAACCCCACTTTGTCCAGATTGGCGGCAAAGCTCAGGCGCTTGTCGCCGGCTGCCTGTGGCCGGTAATCCAGCAACACGTTACGCAGCCCGCCTGTCACCTTGAGACCGTCGACCACTGCCATGGCTTTCTCCGGCAACGGTGCGAGGGAATCAATAAGCGGCGTGAGCGGCGTCAGGTCCAGGCGATCGGCCTGCACATGCCAGAGTTCTTCGCTGTCGGGCGTCGCAGCGGTTTGCGTGAGTTGTAGGCGGCTTTCCCAGCGCTTGTCGCCCAGGCTCATCGCCAGTGAATCGAGGTTCAGGTCGAAACCTGTGTCAGTGCGCGCAAACCAGGCGTTGAGCGCGAGGTTGTCGACAGTCGAGGGTTTGCGACCGGCATAAACGCCTTTGACATGCGGCGCATTAAGCCGCGCAGTCGCGCTTTGCACAGTGCCCTTGCCCCAGCTCATCCACAGCTCGCCACCGGCCTGCAGCTTCGACAGTGTCCATTCCCGGGTGAGGCTTTTTGGCAACCACCTGGCCCAGTCGCTTTGCGGCAGGCTGGCGTAGACATCTGCCTCGCCGTCCTTCCACTGACTGGCCTGGATACGTGAACGCACATTCAGGGCAAACGGCTGGCCATCCGGCAGCGTCAGGCGTGCATCAAGGCGCTGGTGATAACTGCCTGTGGCCAGACTGAGGTTTACATAGGTCAGGGTCAGCGGCGCGGCGTCAAACGGTTGCACAGTGACCTGGCTGTCGAGCAGCGACAAGTGCGAGACCATCTGCATCTGCTCAAGCACTTGCCCGGGGTCGAACGGGCTGTCGTTGCGCACTGGCAAGCCCTGTACCGACCAGTTGCCCTCCTTGTCCTGCCTGAGCATGAACTGCAGGCCGTCCACCTCGAGATGAGCGATGCGCACTTGACGCGCCAGCAGGCTTTCCCAGAGGTCGGGAACAACCCTTACACGATCAAGACGCACAGCACTGGAACCCTCTCCGACCATGACGTCGTGAGCCAGAAAAACCGGGGCAAACCGGCTCCAGCTACCTTCCAGACTGCCAATGCTCAACGGCATGCCAAGCGCGCTGCTGGCCCTGGTTTCCACATCCACACGGTATTCGGCAACCAGCGGCGTGAGCTGACGCCCGAGGCTTACGTACAACGCCGCGAGCACCAAAACCAGTGCGCACAGGCTCAAACCCCAACGAGTCAGGGTTGCAACAAGGCGAGGAAGACGACCCATATCAGGATGCCCTCCGCTGCGGGATACAAGCAGCGGAATCGGCGAATCGATTCCGGCTCAGGTGTGCAGGTGCGTTCAGGTACAGGTTTTGCTCATTTCCCACGCATCATTCTCGATAAAACGGCATACCTGCCGGAAACCCGAAGGGCACTTGTCATCATATTTCAAACGATCAGCACCCTCAGAGCAGCACCACGTCGTATTGTTCCTGCGAGTACATGGTTTCTACCTGAAAACGGATGGTCCGGCCAATGAAGCTCTCCAGTTCAGCCACGTTGCCCGACTCCTCGTCGAGCAAGCGATCGACCACGCGCTGATTGGCCAGAACCCGATAACCCACCGCCTGATAGGCTCGGGCTTCTCGCAGGATCTCGCGAAAGATTTCATAGCAAATGGTCTCGGGGGTTTTCAGCTTGCCCCGACCCGCGCAGCAATGGCAGGGCTCGCAGAGCACTTGCTCAAGACTTTCACGGGTGCGCTTGCGGGTCATCTGCACCAGGCCAAGCTCGGTGATACCGATGATATTGGTCTTGGCGTGATCGCGTTCCAGCTGTTTCTCCAGCGTGCGTAACACCTGACGCTGATGCTCACCGTCTTCCATGTCGATGAAATCGATAATGATGATGCCGCCCAGATTGCGCAGGCGCAGCTGCCGGGCAATGGCTGTAGCGGCTTCCAGGTTGGTTTTGAAGATGGTTTCTTCAAGGTTGCGATGCCCCACAAACGCGCCGGTATTGACGTCGATGGTGCTCATCGCCTCGGCCGGATCGACCACCAGATAACCACCGGACTTGAGCGGCACCTTGCGTTCGAGAGCTTTCTGGATTTCATCCTCGACCCCATAGAGGTCGAAGATCGGCCGTTCGCCCGGATAATGCTCCAGCCTGTCGGCAATCTCCGGCATCAATTCGGCCACGAACTGGGTGGTCTTCTGAAAGGTTTCCCGCGAGTCGATGCGGATTTTTTCGATACGCGGGCTGACCAGGTCACGCAAGGTACGCAGGGCCAGGCCCAGGTCCTCGTAAATCACCGTGGGCGGGCTGACGGTCTTGATCTGCTCGCCGAGCTGATCCCAGAGCCTGCGCAGATAGCGGATATCCATGAGGATTTCATCAGCACCGGCACCCTCGGCCGCGGTACGCAGAATAAAGCCTCCGGCCTCTTTGATACCTTCCAGGGCGACACAATCGCTGACAACTTTTTTCAGTCGTTCACGCTCTGCCTCGTCCTCGATTTTCAGGGAAATGCCTACATGCGCAGTGCGCGGCATGTACACCAGATACCGTGACGGAATGGAGAGCTGGGTAGTCAGCCGCGCGCCTTTGCTGCCGATGGGGTCCTTGGTGACTTGCACCACAAGGCTCTGGCCGTCATGCACCAGCGACGCAATGCTCTCGACGGCAGGCCCTTCACGCATGGATATTTCCGAGGCATGAATGAATGCAGCGCGGTCCAGACCGATATCGATGAACGCCGCCTGCATGCCGGGAAGCACCCGCACTACCTTGCCTTTGTAGATATTGCCGACGATGCCGCGGCGCTGGGTACGCTCGACGTGCACCTCTTGCAGAACACCGTTTTCTACCACTGCCACCCGTGATTCCATCGGGGTGATGTTGATCAGGATCTCTTCACTCATGACTCGTCACCTTCCAGGCATTGCCAGCAGGGTATGCCGAAATGGCCAAGCAGTTCTGCGGTTTCACACAGAGGCAGACCAACCACCCCAGAATAGCTGCCTTGCAGGCCCTCGACGAAAATCGCCGCCAGCCCTTGAATGGCATAGCCTCCGGCCTTGTCGGCAGGCTCGCCACTGGCCCAGTAGGCTTGGGCCTCGTGGGGTTGAATCGGGCGAAAGCGCACGCGACTGGTCACAATACGGGTTTCACTGCGATGCCGATCACTCAGCGCGACGGCGGTCATCACTTCGTGCTCGCGCCCGGACAGGGCCGTCAGCATGGCCAGAGCATCCGCCTCATCGGCCGGCTTGCCGAGAATGCGCCCATCAAGCACCACCGCCGTGTCAGCGCCCATCACGCAGGCCTGTTGTTCGGCCGCCAGCACAGACAGCCCGGCCTGGGCCTTGCCGAGCGCAAGACGCTCGACATAGGCAGCCGGGGTTTCGTGGTCGAAGGGAGTTTCGTCAATCTGAGCGTTCAGTACGGTAAAGGACACACCGATCTGAGTCAGAAGTTCGCGGCGGCGCGGCGAGCCAGAAGCCAGATAAAGCGAGGGCATAAGGACATCTCCGTGTCTGTTCGGGTGAGCGCCAGGGACGCAGCGGGGCGTCGCGCTCACCTTGCGCTTAATTGATTTTCAAACGTTTGCGCAATCCACGCAGGCCATAGCTGATCCAGGGCCACAACAGGGCACTAACCAGCGCGGGTAGAACCAGCGCCAGCGTAGGCTGACGGTTGCCGGTCAATGCACTCAGCCAGAGCTGCGCAAGCTGCGCCAGACCGAATACGACCAACAGCACCAGACATTGCTGCCACATGGGGAACATACGCATACGCTGCTGCAGGGACATCACCAGAAACGTGATCAGGCTGAGGATCAGCGCATTCTGGCCAAGCAATGTGCCATACAGCACATCTTCCATCAGCCCCAGTATCCACGCAGTGGTCATACCATATTTGTGCGGCAGCGCCAGAACCCAGAAGGTCAGCAACAGGGCCAGCCACAAGGGCCGGAAGATTTCCATGAATTGCGGCAGCGGCGAAACGCTCAGCAACAGACCGATCGCAAACGTCAGCCAGACCACCCAGCCATTGCGCCCGGAAACATGACTAACCATCGATAGGCTCCCGAGCAGTGGAAGGTCTTGAAGCAGGCGGCTGTGAAGCAGCAGGCCGGGCGGCAGGCCTTGCCGGTGTCACAGGCGCTGCAGCCGGCGCAGGCGTTGTCGATTGCGCAGCAGGCTTGTGCGTTGCAGTGCTGCCCGGGAATACCGGAACAGTTGCTTGCGGCCACATCGGGAAAGCAGGTGTCGGCGGCGGCAGGGTCGCCATCACTGAAGGCTCGATACCCTTGTCGATGGATTCCTGCGCTTGCGCCGCGTCGGCAGCCCGCTCTTCCGGCGAACGACCGTCCGAGAACACCAGCAGCAGATAACGGCTGCGATTCAATGCGGCGGTTGGCACGGCACGCACGATTGCGAACGGCTGGCCGGAGTCGTGAATCACTTCCTTGACCGTAGCCACCGGGTAGCCAGCCGGGAAGCGCTGCCCCAGGCCGGAACTGACCAGCAGATCACCCTCTTTGATGTCGGCAGTATCTGCCACATGCCGAAGCTCAAGCCGTTCAGGGTTGCCGGTGCCGCTGGCGATAGCACGCAGGCCGTTGCGATTCACCTGCACCGGAATGCTGTGGGTCGTATCAGTCAGCAGCAGGACCCGCGAGGTGTACGGCATCAGCTCGACAACCTGGCCCATCAGGCCACGCGCATCGAGCACCGGCTGGCCCAGCACAACGCCGTCGCGCTCGCCCTTGTTGATGATGATGCGATGGGTGAAGGGGTTCGGGTCCATGCCGATCAACTCGGCGACCTCGACCTTTTCGTTGACCAGCGCAGAAGAGTTCAGCAACTCACGCAAACGAACGTTCTGCTCGGTCAGTGCCGCCAGCTTTTGCAAGCGACCTTGCAGGAGCAACGCTTCGGTCTTGAGTTTTTCGTTTTCGGCGATCAGCTCTGTGCGGCTGCCGAACTGACTGGCAACGCCTTGATACAAACGTTGTGGCAGATCAACGATCCAGTAGGACTGCATGAGCACCATCGACATCTGGCTGCGCACGGGCTTGAGGATCGTAAAGCGGGCGTCGACAACCATCAACGCAACCGACAGAACGGCCAGCACCAGCAGACGTACGCCCAGCGAAGGGCCTTTTGCGAAAAGCGGTTTAATAGGCCGCTCCTCCGGGGCATGCGATCGTTGGATCGAACTTCGATTGGCAATTATTCATGCGGTATGTAACCGGCCTGGACAAATGAAAGAGATAGGCACCCTGTTTCGGTGTCAGCACGATGCATACAGGTAGCACATACGCCACCTGCATACAAAAGACTCCGTGAAAGGCACTCCGGCGAATTACTCGCTGGAGAGCAGATCCATGGTGTGCTTATCCATCATTTCCAGCGCACGGCCACCGCCGCGGGCTACGCAGGTCAGCGGGTCTTCGGCAACGATCACCGGCAGACCTGTTTCCTGAGCCAGCAATTTGTCCAGATCACGCAGCAATGCACCGCCACCGGTCAGGACCAGACCACGCTCGGCGATGTCCGAGGCCAGTTCCGGAGGCGACTGCTCCAGAGCGCTCTTGACCGCCTGAACGATGGTCGCCAATGACTCTTGAAGCGCTTCAAGCACTTCGTTGGAGTTCAGGGTGAACGCACGTGGCACGCCTTCAGCCAGGTTGCGGCCGCGGACGTCGACTTCACGCACTTCACCGCCCGGGTAGGCCGTACCGATTTCCTGCTTGATGCGCTCGGCGGTGGATTCGCCGATCAGGCTGCCGTAGTTACGACGCACATAGGTGATGATCGCTTCATCGAAACGGTCGCCGCCTACACGTACGGATTCGGCATACACCACACCGTTCAGGGAAATCAGCGCGATCTCGGTGGTGCCGCCGCCGATGTCGACAACCATCGAACCGCGAGCTTCTTCCACCGGCAGACCGGCACCGATTGCAGCGGCCATTGGCTCTTCGATTAGGAATACTTCGCGTGCACCTGCACCCAGGGCAGATTCGCGAATGGCACGACGCTCAACCTGGGTGGATTTGCACGGAACGCAGATCAGCACACGAGGACTGGGCTGCAGAAAGCTGTTTTCGTGGACCTTGTTGATGAAGTACTGCAACATTTTTTCGCAGACGCTGAAGTCGGCGATAACGCCGTCTTTCATTGGACGAATGGCTGCGATGTTGCCTGGAGTACGGCCCAGCATGCGCTTGGCTTCGGTACCGACGGCCACGACACTCTTCTGGTTGCCGTGAGTACGAATTGCAACGACAGAGGGTTCATTCAGAACGATACCGCGCTCACGCACGTAGATAAGGGTGTTGGCAGTGCCCAGGTCGATGGATAGATCACTGGAAAACATGCCACGCAGTTTCTTGAACATGGGAAAGGGACCCTAGGGAACGCGTGGTAAAAAAAGTGCGGCAAACTCTAACAACGACAGGGATTTTGGGCAAGGAGCCAATATGCTAAATTGGCGGTTTTCCGAACATGACCCTCGACGTTAGCGGCTTGAGACAGTAATAACGCGATAGTGTTCCGCAATTGGCAACAAAGCAAATCCATAAGCATTCCACTGGAGATACCCCATGGCGCTTGAACGCTCCGACGTGGAAAAGATCGCTCATCTGGCCCGACTGGGTCTCAATGACGCCGATATCCCGCGTACCACCGAAGCACTTAACAGCATTCTCGGACTGGTCGATCAGATGCAAGCGGTCGACACCACTGGCATCGAACCTCTGGCCCATCCGCTGGAAGCCACCCAGCGCCTGCGCGAAGACGCCGTCACCGAGCGAAATCGTCGTGACACTTACCAAGCCATCGCACCAGCGGTCCAAGACGGCCTCTATCTGGTTCCGAAAGTCATCGAGTAAGGGAAAGCGCCTGCATGCATCAAATGACTCTGGCCGAGATCGCTCGCGGACTCGCCGAAAAAAAGTTTTCTTCTGAAGAGCTGACCCGCGTTCTGCTGTCGCGTATCGCGACGCTCGACCCGCAGCTCAACAGCTTCATCAGCCTCACCGAAGACCTGGCCATCACTCAGGCCCAGGCGGCAGACGCTCGGCGCGCCGCCGGTGAGAACGGCCCGCTGCTCGGCGCCCCGCTGGCGCACAAGGACCTGTTCTGCACCCAGGGCATTCGTACCAGTTGCGGCTCCCGGATGCTCGACAACTTCAAGGCGCCGTACGACGCCACGGTTGTGTCGAAACTGGCTTCGGCAGGCACGGTAACGCTGGGCAAGACCAACATGGACGAATTCGCCATGGGTTCGGCCAACGAATCCAGCCATTACGGCGCGGTGAAAAACCCGTGGAATCTGCAATGCGTGCCCGGTGGCTCTTCCGGTGGTTCGGCAGCGGCGGTTGCTGCACGCCTGCTGCCTGCCGCAACCGGCACCGACACCGGCGGCTCGATTCGCCAGCCTGCGGCACTGACCAACCTCACCGGCCTCAAGCCTACCTACGGCCGTGTTTCGCGCTGGGGCATGATCGCCTACGCTTCAAGCCTCGATCAGGCAGGGCCAATGGCGCGCACCGCCGAAGATTGCGCACTGCTGCTGCAAGGCATGGCCGGCTTCGACCCGCAGGACTCGACCAGCATCGACGAGCCGGTTCCGGACTACTCCGCCAGCCTCAATACCTCGCTCAAGGGGCTGCGTATTGGCGTACCGAAAGAGTATTTCAGCGCAGGCCTGGACCCGCGTATCGCGCAATTGGTGCATGAAAGCGTCAAGGAGCTGGAAAAACTCGGTGCGGTCGTCAAGGAAGTCAGCCTGCCAAACCTGCAACACGCAATCCCGGCCTACTACGTCATCGCGCCGGCTGAGGCCTCGTCCAACCTGTCGCGCTTCGACGGCGTGCGTTTCGGCTACCGCTGCGAAGACCCGAAAGACCTGACCGACCTTTACAAGCGTTCCCGCGCTGAAGGCTTTGGCCCGGAAGTCCAGCGCCGCATCATGGTGGGCGCCTATGCGCTGTCGGCGGGCTACTACGACGCTTATTACCTGCAAGCGCAGAAGATCCGTCGCCTGATCAAGAACGATTTCATGAGTGCATTTGCCGAAGTCGACGTAATCCTCGGCCCGACCACGCCCAACCCGGCCTGGAAAATCGGCGCCAAGACCAACGATCCGATTGCCGAATACCTGGAAGACTTCTACACCATCACCGCCAACCTGGCGGGCCTGCCCGGCTTGTCCATGCCCGCAGGCTTTGTCGATGGCCTGCCGGTCGGCGTGCAGTTGCTCGCTCCGTATTTCCAGGAAGGCCGTCTCTTGAATGTGGCGCATCAGTATCAGCAAGTCACCGACTGGCACACTCGCGCACCTGAAGGCTTCTGAGGAGAAACACATGCAATGGGAAGTCGTCATCGGGCTGGAGATTCATACCCAGCTTTCGACCCAATCAAAGATTTTTTCCGGTAGCGCCACCACGTTCGGCTCCGAGCCCAACACCCAGGCCAGCCTCGTCGATCTGGGCATGCCCGGCGTTCTGCCGGTGCTGAACAAGGAAGCCGTGCGCATGGCCGTCAAGTTCGGCCTGGCGGTGGATGCCGAAATCGGCCAGCACAACGTGTTTGCCCGCAAGAACTACTTCTACCCCGACCTGCCCAAGGGCTACCAGATCAGCCAGATGGAGCTGCCGATTGTCGGCAAGGGCCACCTGGACATCACTCTGGAAGACGGCACAGTCAAGCGCATCGGCATCACCCGCGCGCACCTCGAGGAAGATGCAGGCAAAAGCCTGCACGAAGACTTCCAGGGCATGACCGGTATCGACCTGAACCGTGCCGGCACGCCGCTGCTGGAAATCGTTTCCGAGCCGGACATGCGCAGTGCCAAGGAAGCCGTGGCCTATGTAAAAGCCATTCATGCGATTGTCCGTTATCTGGGCATCTGTGACGGCAATATGGCCGAAGGCTCGTTGCGTTGCGACTGCAACGTGTCGATTCGCCCGAAGGGCCAGGTCGAGTTCGGCACACGTTGCGAGATCAAGAACGTCAACTCGTTCCGCTTCATCGAGAAGGCGATCAACAGCGAGATCCAGCGCCAGATCGATCTGATCGAAGACGGTGGCAAGGTTATCCAGCAGACCCGCCTGTACGATCCGAACACCAACGAAACCCGCGCCATGCGCAGCAAGGAGGAAGCCAACGACTACCGTTACTTCCCCGACCCGGACCTGTTGCCGGTGATCATCGAGGATTCGTTCCTCGAAGAAACCCGCGCCACATTGCCGGAACTGCCGCCGCAGAAGCGCGAACGTTTCCAGAGCCAGTTCGGCCTGTCGACCTACGATGCCAGTGTGCTGGCCTCCAGCCGCGAGCAGGCCGACTACTTCGAGCAGGTGGTCAGCATCAGCGGTGACGCCAAGCTGGCCGCCAACTGGGTCATGGTCGAACTGGGCAGCCTGCTGAACAAACAGGGCCTGGAAATCGAACAGTCGCCGGTCAGTGCCGAGCAACTGGGCGGCATGCTCAAGCGCATCACCGACAACACCATTTCCGGCAAGATCGCGAAAATGGTTTTCGAGGCGATGGCCAATGGCGAAGGCAGTGCCGATGAAGTCATCGACAAGCGCGGCCTGAAGCAGGTAACCGACAGCGGTGCCATCGAATCGATGCTCGACGAGATGCTGGCTGCCAATGCGGAGCAGGTCGAACAATATCGCGCCGCCGATGAAGCCAAGCGCGGCAAGATGTTCGGTTTCTTCGTCGGTCAGGCAATGAAAGCCTCCAAAGGCAAGGCCAACCCGCAGCAGGTCAACGAGTTGCTGAAGGCCAAGCTGGAGGGCTGATACCGAGCACGCGGTGCAACACCAAGTTGTGACGCGGAGCGTCACGAAATGCATGCCAACGCGGAGCATTGGCACGATAGGTGTTCTCGCGCGCACCTATCGTTCTTCACGCTCCAGCGTGGGAGCGCCGTTCTGGAAGCTTTGCGTCCACTGTTGGGTACGCGGTGCAACACGCGCACCTATCGTTCCTCACGCTCCGCGTGGGAATGCAGTTCTGGACGCTCTGCGTCCGCTGTTGCGTGCGCGCTGCGACACCGAGTTGCGACGCGGAGCGTCAGGAAATGCATGCCAGCATGGAGGATTGGCATGAGAGTCAACCACACCTACTCCGGCACTCAGGAACCCAACCCATGCGCCGCCTTATTTTTGCCTGCAGCCTGCTGACGTTACTGGCAGGCTGCGCCAATCACATCATCGACCCTCACGGTTATGACGAGACCGGCACAGCCGCTTATTACGGTGCCCGCCATCATGGCAATCGCACAGCCAGTGGCGAACCCTTCAATCAGAACGCGCTGACTGCCGCACACAGGCAGTTGCCATTCGGCACGCGCGTCAAGGTCACTAACCTGGACAACGACAGGTCAGTGGTCGTACGCATCAATGATCGCGGCCCTCACACGCGTGGTCGATTGATCGATGTCTCTCGCGAAGCAGCCGAACAACTGGGTATGCTACGTAGCGGCACCGCGCCAGTGCGTGTTCAGGCCCTTGATTAGCCTTAATCCCGTTCAACACTAACAAGGACATTCGTATTCTCCAGCTATCGGCCCTGCCCGCCCCCGCGCTCATTCAAATGTTCAGCGGCCTGCTATTGCTGCTGATAGGGGCAGAACTTTCAGTGCGTGCGGCAGTGCATCTGGCGGCGATTTTCAAGGTCAGGCCATTGCTCATTGGCCTGACCGTGGTGGCGATGGGCACCAGCGCGCCGCAAATGGCGGTAAGCCTGCAAGCTGCGTTTGCCGATAACACCGACATCGCCGTAGGCAGCGTCATCGGTGGCAACATCTTCAATGTCCTGGTGATTCTTGGCCTATGCGCGCTGATCATCCCGTTACGCGTTGCCCGCCAGGTGCTGCACATCGATATTCCGCTGATGATCGGTGCCTGCCTGCTGGCCATCGGCCTGTCATGGAACGGCGAATTCAGCAAATTTGACGGTGCACTGCTGCTTGCAGGTTTGCTGGTCTGCCTGATTGTCATCATCCGCCAGGGCGGTCACACGCCGCGCCACGGCCATGCCGAAACAACAGAGAAACCACGCACCTTCACGCGCATCCTCATGCTTGCCGCAGGCTTGCTGCTGCTGACCGCTGGCGGGCACTTGCTGGTTGACGCGTCGGTCGTGATCGCCATCCATCTGGGGCTTTCCGAGCGCATCGTCGGCCTGACCATCATCGCCATCGGCACCTCACTGCCGGCCCTGATGACCTCGCTGATCGCGGCGTTTCGTGGCGAACGGGATATTGCAGTGGGGAATGTGATCGGCAGCAATCTGTTCAACCTGCTGGGGGTATTGGGAGTGACTGCACTGTTCGCCCCGGTGCCGCTGACGATCTCGCCGAATGCAATGGTGTTCGACCTGCCGATCATGCTCGGTGTTTCGCTGCTTTGTGTGCCGCTGTTCTATTCCGGCTACCGGATAGACCGCATGGAAGGGGTGTTTCTGCTGTCGCTGTACCTAACGTACGGGCTGCATATTCTGGCGATCAGCACTGGAATGGCACTGGCCGAAAGGCTCGAGACAAAAATGCTTACTCTGGTTCTGCCTGTGCTCGGCGTTGTTGTTGCCTGGGGCACGATCCGCGCCTGGCGACGCCAGCACTGACCTCAATCCGCATCGATACAAGGGGAATGCCATGACAGACAAGACAATCAGCGAAGGCGAGCAGATCCGTCGTCAGGTAATGGGCGATGTCTACGTCGACCGTGCGCTGGGTAACGCAACCGAGTTCAGCCAGCCGCTGCAGGACTTCGTCAACGAGCACGCCTGGGGCAGCGTCTGGAGTCGTGAGGGTTTGCCGCTGAAAACCCGCAGCCTGATCACCCTGGCCACCCTCACCGCCCTGAAATGCCCGCAAGAGCTAAAGGGCCATGTTCGTGGAGCACTGAACAACGGTTGCACGGTGGAGGAAATTCGCGAGGCGCTGCTGCACTGCGCGGTCTATGCCGGCGTGCCAGCAGCCATCGACGCGTTCCGTGCAGCACAGGAAGTCATCGACAGCTACGTCAAGCCGGACTAGATCCAGCCGCCCCATTGCAGAATGAAAATTCCCACGTTGGTGGTGACCGCTGCGGCCAGTGTGGTGATGACGATGATCGCGGCGGCCAGTTCGTAGTTGCCGTTGGCGGTGCGCGCCATGATGTAGCTGGCAGCGGCCGTCGGGCTCGCGAAGTAAAGGAACAGAATGCCCAGTTCCGCGCCGCGAAAACCGACCAGCCAGGCGGCCAGCGTGCAGAGCAGCGGCAGCGTGATCATTTTCATGACGCTGGCACTGATCGCCAGACTGCCACTTTTACGCAGCGAGGCCAGCGACAGCGTGCCGCCGATGCAGATCAGCGCCAGCGGCAGGGTCATTTGCGCCAGATAACTGCCGGACGTCTCCAGCCACCTGGGCAGGCCTATGCTGAAGTAAGCGAAAGGCGATGCGATGATGACGCTGATGATCAGCGGGTTGGCCAGCACACTTTTGAACACGCTCCAGGGGTCGGACTTGATCACCGGGCTGTAAACCGCCAGCACAATTGTCGACAACGTGTTGTAGAAGACGATGACCAGCGCGGCCAGAATCGCCCCCAACGAAATGCCATAAGGGCCGTACATGCTCGCCGCCAGCGCCAGGCCGATTACCCCGTTGTTGCCACGGAACGCGCCCTGAACGTAAACGCCACGCTCTTCTTGCGGGCAGCGCCAGATCGCCCAGCCCCAGGCGAATGCGAAACTCAGTAGCGTCGCGACACTGGATGAGCAGTCCGGGTTGCAGAGCCGCGCGCAAATCAGCGTGAATGATGCCCAGAAACAGCAGCGCAGGCATCGTGACGTTGAACACCAGCCCGGAAGCCGCGACGATAAACCCGTCGTTGATAGCACCGATGCGTTTGAGCAATACGCCCAGAAACAGCATGGCAAACACCGGGGCGGTGATGTTCAGGGTTTGGAGAAAAATAGCCAGCATGCAACACACCCGGTCCCGTCGTTAGGTAGCTCATGATAGGCCACACATGACAAGCATGTTGCAAGGAATTTCCGAAAGGGTTACCTGAACAACCCCGATTCTCTGTCAGACAATGCGGCTAATCTCCACGGTCGGCTGCAATTTGCGCTCGAACACTGAAACGCCATCAAGATCGCGCAGGGCAACAGACATCTCGCCGGTCTGCCCGTCGATATTCACTTCGCCAAAGAACTGATAACCCGCAAAAGGCGAGGTGTTCTGTGCAGGGGGCGCCTTCTGGAACACCAGTTCCGGACCGAACGTCTTGTCCAGTACATTGGGACCGAAGCTGCCCGCATTCAGCGGCCCGGCGACGAATTCCCAGAACGGGTCGAAGTCCTGAAACACGGCACGATCCGGCTGGTAATGATGCGCGGCGCAATAATGGACATCGGCCGTCAGCCAGACACAGTCGCGAATCTTCTGCGCGCGCAGGTACGCCAGCAATTCGGCAACCTCCAGCTCGCGGCCAAGCGCCGGTCCGTCATTGCCGTTGGCGATGGCTTCCCAGCGCGCCACACCGGGGCTCACCTCGCCATCCGGTACGCCAAGGCCGATGGGCATGTCAGCAGCAATGACCTTCCATTGCGCGCGCGACGCATTGAGTTCGCGCTTGAGCCAGTCAAGTTGCTCACGACCAAGAAATGCGGTGGTCGGACCCGGTTTTTCGGCCAGATTGGCATCATTGCCGTCGCGGTAGCTGCGCATATCGAGGACAAAAACGTCGAGCATCGGACCGTAGGGAATCTTGCGATAAATGCGTCCGCCATTTTCGGCTTGCTGCAAGCGCAGCGGCGCGTACTCCAGATAAGCCTGGCGGGCACGCGAGGACAGCAGCTGGATATCCTTGACCTTGTAACGCTCATCAAGCTGCTTGCTGGGCGACCAGTTGTTGGTGACTTCGTGGTCATCCCATTGCCAGATCTGCGGCACTTCTGCGTTGAAGCGGCGCAGATTTTCATCCATCAGGTTATAGCGGTAATTGCCTCGGTACTCGTCGAGGGTCTCCGCCACCTTGCTTTTCGCTTCGGTGGTCAGGTTGCGCCAGATCCGCCCGCCTTCCGTGGTGATCTGCTCGGGCACTGGCCCGTCGGCGTAAATGGTGTCACCGCTGTGGATAAAAAAGTCCGGCAAGCGCAAGCGCATCGCCTCATAGATACGCATGCCACCAACGTCAGGGTTGATACCGAAGCCCTGCCCCACCGTGTCGCCACTCCAGACGAAGCGGATGTCACGACGCTGTTGGGGCGTGCTGCGCAGATGGCCGAACCAGGGCTCGCTGGCGACACCGCTCTGAGCATCCTCGAACGAGACGCGGTAGAAAATCGCCTGATCGACCGGCAGCCCGCTCAACTCGACCCGCGCGGTGAAGTCGGTACGCGGATCGGCGAGCGCCGAGACCACGCGCCGTGGCTGAGTAAACATACTGCGTGTGTCCCATTCGACCACCATCCGTGAAGGCCGGTCGCTGCGGCTCCAGACCATGGCCTTGTCGCCGAGCACATCTCCGGACTGCACACCATCGACCATTTTCGGGCGGTCCTGCACCGAAGCGATCACCGCAGGCGCAAGCCCCGGCAACAGCAAACCGGCCCCCACGGCCTGGATGACACGGCGACGCTTGAGATCGAACTGGCTCACGGTTATCCCCTCGCTGACAGGCAAAAAAGTACCGTAGCAGGGGAATGTTGGCGCTGTATGACAACACAGGGCCGGAATAACGCACCTGACGCCAAAAACCTTCAGCGCCCGCTAGCTGTTAAACTCCCGCGCCTTATTCCAGCCCGAGGCGCTTAGCATGTCTTCCTTGAATCAGGCGCTCAGCGTCGCCCTCGATAATCGTCAATCGTTGCTGGGCGAACTGCATCAGCAGGGCACGGACTGCTATCGGCTGTTTCACGGAAGTCAGGAAGGCGCCAGCGGGCTGACCATCGACCGCTACGGCCCGCAGTTGCTGGTACAAAGCTTCCACACCCGCCTGGATCGCGATGCATTGCTTGCGCTGCACGAGCAAGTCAACACACGACTGGGCCTGGAAACGCTGCTGGTCTATAACGATCGCTCGCAAGGCAACTCACGCGTGGATCGCCAGGATACGGTCTACAAGGCTGACGAAGCGGCGCTGGCCGACCATATCGGGCATGAGTGGGGGCTCAACTATCGGGTCCGTGGCCGACATGCAGGCCAGGACCCGTTGTTGTTTCTGGACCTGCGCAACACGCGTGGCTGGGTCAAACAGCACAGCGCCGACAAAAGCGTGCTGAACCTGTTCGCCTATACTTGCGGCGTCGGTCTCAGCGCTGCGGCCGGTGGCGCGAGCGAGGTGTGCAATCTGGACTTCGCCGAGGGTAATCTGGCCGTGGGTCGAGAGAATGGTGCGCTTAACCCGCAACTGCCACCCATGCAGTTCATCCAGTCGGATTATTTTCCGGCAATCCGCCAACTGGCGGGGCTGCCGATTGCAGCGCGGCGTAGCCAACAATTGCCCAGCTACATGAAGCTGCAACAGCGCCAGTATGATCTGGTCCTGCTTGACCCACCTGCCTGGGCCAAAAGTGCGTTCGGCACCGTTGACCTGTTGCGCGACTATCAAAGCCTGCTCAAGCCGGCGCTGTTGACGACGGCAGACGGCGGCGTGCTGATCTGCTGCAACAACCTTGCGAAGGTCAGCATGCAGGACTGGCGTGAGCAGTGCCACCAAGGCTGGACGCCCGGTACGCGACTGCCAGGAGATGCTTCCTGCCAAGGACTTCCCGTCTCTGGATAATCAGCCACCCCTGAAAACGCTGATCCTGCAACTCTGATCCGGCGGCTGGTATCGCAAAGCACTATCGGAAAGTTCCTACGAGCGGCGACGGCAGTGCCTTGGGAACCGAACAGGCATGCCATACTCCAAGGGCTTCCAAAAGAGAGAGACGCCGCTGCCCATGTCCAGAGGATTGAAACGCACACTTGGCTCCTTGCTGACTGTGATCGTGCTCTACAGCTTGCTGGGGTTCTTCATTCTTCCCGGTGTCGCTCTGCGGATCGCCAATCAGCAATTGGCCAATTACGCCACCGTGCCGGCGAAGCTTGAACGCCTGGAATTCAATCCCTACACGCTGGAGCTGACGCTCTGGGGCCTGAACATCGGCACACCGGGCAAGGAACAGGTCGCGTTTGAAAAGCTTTATGCCAACCTGCAAATCGACAGCCTGTGGACACGGGCCCTGCACCTGCAACGCATCGAGCTGATCAAACCCAAGACCGAGCTGTTGTTCGACAAGCAAGGCAAGCTCAATCTGGCGCAACTGTTCAAGCTGCCAGCCAGCGAACCTGCCAAGGACGAACCACCCGGCAAGCCGTTCCCGCTGCGTATCGACGAAATAAAACTGGCCGATGGCTATGTTCACTTTCAGGATATGCGCCCAAGCCAGCCCATCGAATTTCTCTACGACACACTCAATTTCGAACTCAAGAACCTCAGCACATTACCCGAAGACAATGCCGACATGACGCTGGTCGCGGCAGGTCCGGATGGCGGGCAGATCGACTGGGTCGGGCGTATCAGCCTGATACCGATCACCTCGGAAGGGACGCTGAAAGTCACCGACAGCAAGATGAAGCTGTGGTGGCCTTACGTGCGTGATGCGTTGCCGCTGGCGCTTGAGGACGGCGTGCTGAATTTCAGCACGGCATACACACTCAATCTGGCCAAGGAAACCGAGCTGAAGTTGACCAATGTGTCGGCCAGTGTCGCGCCCTTCGCGTTGAACACGCCAGACGGTCGCCCTCTGGTACGCCTGCAACGCCTGGACGTGAGCGAAACATCAGTCGATCTGGCAAAGCAGCTGGTGACCGTAGGCAAGATCCGCAGCCAGAAACTGGAAACCTGGGCAGCGCGCGAAGCCGACGGGCAACTGGACTGGCAAAAGCTGTTTGCCAGCCAGCTGGGCAAGCCAGCGGCACCGCAAACACCGGCCGTGGACGACAAGGCGGCTGAACCGGCACCCACGACCGACGCCTCTGCCAAAGCCAGCGCCAAGCCCGCCACGCAAAGCACACCATGGCAGGTGCTGCTGCGAGATGTGCAGTTGCGCAATTACATGGTCCATCTGGCAGATCGCGTACCTCAAGAGCCTGTTGCTCTGGATGTTGGCCCGCTGAATCTGGACATCCAGAATTTCGACAGCCTTAACAAATCCCCCTTCACGCTCAAGCTTGATACCGGGCTGGGCAAACAGGGCAACCTCACTGCAGCCGGCGATGTGAACCTCAACCCGGTCAGTGCACAACTTAACGTAACTACCCGCGACATCGACCTGCGCCTCGCCCAAGCCTACATCAGCCCGTTCATTCGTCTGGAAATGCGCAGCGGCATGCTGGGCAGCGATCTGGCGGTCAACCTGAAAAGCACCGAACCGCTGGCGTTCAGCGTTACCGGCAAAGCACAGGTCAATCAGCTTCACACACTCGACACGCTCAAACAGCGCGACTTCCTGAAGTGGCAGCAACTGCAACTCGAAGGGCTGGACTACCAGCACGGCACGGGCCTTTCGATTGCCAAAGTCAACATGGATCAGCCTTACGCACGCTTCATGATAAATGAAGACCGGACCACCAATGTCGACGATCTGCTGATTCCGCAGCCTGATGACAAGACCGCATCGCAGCCAAAAACAGCCAGAACACAGCCCAAGGCCAAGGCAGATAACCCTCTGGCGATTTACGTCGGCGAAGTGAATATCATGGATGGCTCGGCAAACTTTGCCGACATGACCCTGACCCCCAACTTTGCCACCGCCGTGCAGCAGCTCAATGGTCGTATCGGCACCATCGACAACCGCAAGGCGACACCGGCACCCGTGGACATCCAGGGCAAGGTCGATCGCTACGCGCCTGTGACCATCAAAGGCAGCCTCAACCCTTTCGACCCGATGGCCAGCCTGGATATCACCACCAGCTTCAAGCGTGTCGAGCTGACCAATCTGACCCCTTATTCCGGCAAGTTCGCCGGTTTCAGAATCCGCAAGGGCAGGCTCAATCTCGATCTGCACTACTTGATCACCAAAGGTCAGCTCAAGGCGCAGAACAAGGTGCTGGTTGAACAGTTGCAACTGGGTGAGCGTGTCGACAGCCCGGATGCGCTGGACCTGCCTATCCGTCTGGCGGTCGCGCTGCTCAAGGATACGCAGGGACGAATTTCCCTGGAGCTGCCGATCGAGGGCGATCTGAACAACCCGCAGTTCAGCGTGATGCCAATTGTCTGGCAAACCCTGCGCAATCTTGTGCTGCGTGCTGCGCAGGCTCCGTTCAAGATGCTCGGCGGGCTGGTCGCCGGTGGAAGCTCCGAGGATCTCGGCAGCGTGAGTTTCGCGCCGGGCTCCAGTGATTTGTCGGCCGAGGCGCAAAGCGCCCTGGACAAGCTCTCGGTGGCGCTCAAGGAGCGCCCGGACCTGAAGCTGGAGATCGAAGGCACCAGCGCTGCAAGCAGTGACGGTCCTCTGATTGCCCAACAGCGGCTGGAGCGGGAATACCAGTACACCTATTACAAGATCCTCCAGCGACGCGGCGACAAGGTTCCAGCCAGAGCCGGTTTGATACAGGTCCCTGAGGATGAAAAAGCTCCTATGCTTGAAGGTATCTACCGCACACGCCTGAAACAGCAACCGCCTGCCGAATGGGCAAACCTGGGCAAGGAACAACGTGCAAACCAGATGCGTGCCGCCGTGCTCAAGTTCTGGAGCAGCAATGAGGTATTGCTGCGTGAGCTGGGCCAGGGCAGAGCCAGCAGCATCAAGGACTACCTGGTAGACAAGGGCAAGCTGGAAGACGCTCGTGTGTACTTCGTCGATGCCCGCCTGGGTCAGGCCCAGCCAGATGGTAAAGTCATCAGCCCCCTCCACCTCGACAGTGAATGAAGCCTTGGCACGTACCCGAATCAAACTGCTGATCAACCTGACCCTTGCCGCTATGGCCGGGTCAGTTACTGCCTCTTCATATGCCACGTCAACGCTGCGCTGCGGCAACCAGCTGGTCAGCACGGGGGACCGGGCATTCGAAGTGCAGCAGAAATGCGGAGAGTCCGTAAGCCAGGAAGTGCTGGGCACTCAGGAGACCTTCAATAGTAACTACCGAAGGTCCGAAGCCGTGAGAATCGAGGAATGGATCTACGGACCTGATAAATGGATCTACGGACCTGATAACGGCATGTATCAGTACCTGCGCTTCGAAGGGGGTCGCCTGGTGAGGATTGAAAGCAAGCGTCGCACCTGACTCTCCCAAGCGTCTGTTTGTCACCGCCATAGAAAAGGCCCCGACTCTTCAGTCGGGGCCTTTAATGGCTACATCCTTGCAGCCTCGCATGAACTTTCCATCAATCAATGACTGCGGCTGTTCATGGGCAGTATTCGATTACTCGGCTTTCAGGCCAGCAGCCGATACGTCTTTAACACCTTTGATTTTCTTGGTGATAGCGACGGCGGTGTTTTTCTGAGCTTCGGTAACTTTTACCATGGAGGACAGGGAAACCACACCTTTGTTGGTCTCAACCTTGATGTCCGAACCTGGGATGCCTTTCTCGGTCAGCAGGTCAGCTTTGACCTTGGTGGTGATCCAAGTGTCAGAAGTATCTTCTTTGACTTCTTGAGTAGTGGTGTTGGCTGCCAGAACCATTGGCGCTTGGGCCGAGGTCTGTGCGAAAGCAGCGTTGGCCATGGTCAGAGTCAGGGCAGTAGCGGTAGCAGCGGCAATAGCGAACTTCTTCATACGATAACTCCTGTTTTTCTCGAAATCTGCACCAGCGTGTGGTGGCAGGGTTAACAGGTATATCGCAAGCGGTGTGCCAAAAACCAAATATACTAAAAATCCTTTAAAATCATATAGTTGAGTTTTTTCATTTTTAGCCGGGTCGTGCAGTTTGCCCGTTCCTCACTTATTGTGCTTGCAAGATGCATGTTTATACCGAGCAGTTTGCATGCCCCGCTTGTAACCCTCTAATTGCGCTCATAAAAAAAGGACTCCGAAGAGTCCCTTTTCACATGCCGCTCAGATCAATCAGACGCCCGACGCTTTCGCTGCCGCTACGTCTTTGATCGACAGCTTGATACGACCGCGGTTGTCCACGTCCAGTACCAGCACTTCGACTTCCTGACCTTCCTTGAGGATATCGGTCACTTTCTCTACGCGAGCATCGCTCAGCATCGAGATGTGAACCAGACCGTCCTTGCCCGGCAGGATGTTGACGAATGCACCGAAATCGACGATGCGCTCAACCTTACCGACGTAGATCTTGCCGATCTCGGCTTCTGCGGTAATGCTCAGAACGCGCTGACGTGCTGCCTCAGCCGCTTCCTTGGACTCGCCGAAGATCTTGATCGAGCCGTCGTCTTCGATGTCGATCGAAGCCTTGGTCTCTTCGCAGATAGCACGGATGGTTGCACCACCCTTGCCAATCACGTCACGGATCTTGTCGGTGTCGATCTTCATCGCGATCATGGTCGGAGCGTTGGCCGACAGTTCGTTACGCGACTGACCGATGATCTGGTTCATCTGACCGAGGATGTTCAGGCGAGCTTCCAGGGCCTGACCCAAGGCGATCTCCATGATTTCTTCGGTGATGCCTTTGATCTTGATGTCCATCTGCAGCGCGGTAACACCTTTGGAGGTACCGGCTACCTTGAAGTCCATGTCGCCCAGGTGATCTTCGTCACCCAGGATGTCGGTCAGAATGGCGAACTTCTCGCCTTCCTTGACCAGACCCATGGCGATACCGGCAACCGGTGCCTTCATCGGAACACCAGCGTCCATCAGTGCCAGGGAAGCGCCGCAGACCGAAGCCATGGAGCTGGAACCGTTGGACTCGGTGATTTCCGACACGACACGGATGGTGTACGGGAACACGTCGGCGCCTGGCAGCATGGCCTGAACGCTGCGACGGGCCAGACGGCCGTGACCGATTTCACGACGGCCCGCGCCGCCCATGCGACCACACTCGCCCACAGAGAACGGAGGGAAGTTGTAGTGCAGCATGAAGGGGTCTTTTTTCTCGCCTTCAAGGGTGTCGAGCAGCTGTGCGTCGCGCGCGGTACCCAGCGTTGCAACAACCAGCGCCTGAGTTTCGCCACGGGTGAACAGTGCCGAACCGTGAGTCTTCGGCAGAACGCCGACTTCGATATTCAGAGGGCGAACGGTACGAGTATCGCGACCATCGATACGCGGCTTGCCGTTGACGATGTTTTCGCGAACGGTGCGGTATTCGATTTCACCGAAAGCAGCTTTGACTTCGCTGGCAGACGGGCTGCCTTCTTCAACAGCCAGCTTGGCAACGACCTGATCTTTCAGCTCGCCCAGACGCGCATAGCGGTCGGCTTTGACAGTGATGGTGTAAGCCTGGGAGATCGCGTCGCCGAACTCGGCACGGATAGCGCCCAGCAGTGCGGTGGCTTCAGGCTTTGGCTGCCAGTCCCAGACAGGCTTGGCGGCTTCTGCAGCCAGTTCCTTGATGGCGTTGATCACCACCTGGAATTCGTCATGGGCGAACAGCACAGCGCCCAGCATCTGGTCTTCGGTCAGCTCTTTGGCTTCGGATTCAACCATCAGAACGGCTTCGGAAGTACCGGCTACGACCATGTCCAGGCTCGAAGCCTGCAGTTGCTCGTAAGTCGGGTTCAGCAGGTAGCCGGTGCTTTCGTGGAAAGCAACGCGCGCAGCACCGACCGGACCGTCGAACGGAATACCGGAGATGGCCAGTGCAGCCGAAGTACCGATCATCGCAGCGATGTCCGGATCGATTTTCTTGCTGGTGGAGACGACGGTGCAGACAACCTGCACTTCGTTCATGAAGCCTTCTGGAAACAACGGGCGGATCGGACGGTCGATCAGGCGCGAGGTCAGGGTTTCTTTCTCGGAAGGACGGCCTTCACGCTTGAAGAAACCACCAGGAATCTTGCCGGCAGCGTAGGTTTTTTCCTGATAGTGCACGGACAGAGGGAAGAAGCCTTTGCCAGCGTCAGCCTGTTTGGCGCCGACCACAGTCACGAGTACGCTGACGTCGTCGTCAACGGTGACCAATACTGCGCCAGAGGCTTGACGGGCGATACGGCCTGTCTCGAGGGTTACGGTCGATTGACCGAACTGAAACTTTTTGATTACCGGGTTCACGGTTTCCTACCTTTCTTTGTGGCTCTTGGGGAACTGGTTTCTTGCGAATTCTTGGGCAGCGTGGGGAATCGGCCCCTTCCACAGTCCAGATAAAACTTGAGGCTGGGAGCCTGCCAGAACCACCGGGAAAACCCGACGGATCGTGACAGACAACCAACCTCTAGCAACGTCGTTATTAGCGACGCAGACCCAGACGACCGATCAGGGCGCTGTAACGGCTAACGTCCTTACCTTTCAGGTAATCCAGCAGCTTGCGACGCTGGTTTACCATACGGATCAGACCACGACGCGAGTGATGGTCCTTACCGTTGGCCTTGAAGTGGCCTTGCAGTTTGTTGATGTTGGCGGTCAGCAGTGCAACTTGCACTTCTGGCGAACCAGTATCACCAACAGCTTGCTGGTAGTCGGTTACGATCTGAGCTTTTTCTTCAACGCTGAGTGCCATGTGGGCAATCCTTTTGTTCAAGGAAGCGCTTCCGGAGAAACGTTTCCAACAGGCCGAGGACAGATCCTCGTATTAAAAAAGGAGGTATGACCGTGCCTGTTGACAGCCATCCTCGTTCCACCCCGCTCGCAGGCTAGCCTGCGGACGGACTGGTTCCGGTCACTCTGACCGAATCAATCGACGCGGCGCAATACGCCCGTCTTCGGCGACTTCACCGATACCGATGAAGCGACCTTCGTGATCCTGCACGCGAACCATACCGAATTTCGGTGCGTCCGGCGCGCGCACTGGCTGCCCGTGCAACCAGTAAAACGAACTGTGCTCCGAAAACTTCAGCAGCGGCCAGTCCAGCAGACCGCTGTCCGATGGCATCAGGAAGCGGTCAACCGCCTCATTGCCGCCGTCGGCATGCACTTGCTCCAGCTCTTCCAGCGTAACCGTCTGAGCCAGCGTGAAAGGCCCCGCCTGGGTACGGCGCAGCTCTGCGACGTAAGCACCACAACCGAGCTTTTCACCAATATCCTCGACCAGCGTACGGATATAGGTGCCTTTACTGCAATCGACGGACAGACGTGCTGTGTCGCCTTCGCAAGCAAGTAATTCCAGGCGCGCAATAGTAACAGAACGGGGCTCGCGCTCCACTACTTCCCCTGCACGTGCCAGCTTGTAAAGTGGCTGGCCATCACGCTTGAGGGCCGAGTACATGGGAGGTATCTGGCTGATTTGCCCACGAAAATGCGGCAACACTGCTTCAATATCGTCGCGACCAACGGTCACCGGACGCGTGAGCAAAACCTCGCCCTCAGAGTCGGCGGTCGTGGTGGTCTTGCCCAACTGCGCCAGAGTCTCGTAGGACTTGTCCGAATCGAGCAGGTACTGGGAAAACTTGGTCGCTTCGCCAAAGCACAACGGCAAAACACCCGTTGCCAGAGGATCAAGACTGCCCGTATGCCCGGCTTTCTCGGCATTGAGCAGCCAGCGAACCTTTTGCAAAGCGGCGTTGGAAGTGAAACCCAGTGGCTTGTCGAGCAGGATGATCCCGCTGACATTGCGGCGTATACGCTTGACCTGAGCCACCCTTTATTCCTCGGTACTTTCAGGCTTTGCATCTGGCGATGCCGAGCCTTCCTGATGCTGACCGTCTTGCGCTACCGCACGCTCGATCAGTGCCGAGAGATGCGCACCACGCACGACGCTTTCGTCGTAGTGGAAATGCAGTTGAGGCACGCTGCGCAGCTTCATTTCGCGTGCCAGCTGCATGCGCAGGAAGCCTGCGGCAGAGTTGAGCACCTTGATGGTCTGTGCGATCTCTTCCGCGCTGTCCTGGCCCATGACGGTCATGAAAATCTTCGCATGACCCACGTCACGGCTGACGTCTACGGCGGTGATAGTGACCAGACCCACGCGTGGGTCCTTGATTTCGCGACGGATCAGTTGCGCCAGTTCGCGCTGCATCTGATCGCCAATACGTTGGGTACGGCTGTATTCTTTTGCCATGCTTGTTACCTGTTACTGATCCGGGACCAAACCCTGACAGTCTGAAAGCGGCAAACGCCCGGCCTGACAATTGCCAGACCGGGCGTTGCGTTTAGAGCCCATGGGGGAAGCAGGGCATTTGCATGCGAAGCTCCCACCATGACTCCTGAAGCTCGCGATTTAGAGGCTGCGAGCCACTTGGACCTTCTCGAAGACTTCGATCTTGTCACCGACCTTGACGTCGTTGTAGCTCTTGACGCCGATACCGCATTCCATGCCTGCACGTACTTCGGCAGCGTCGTCCTTGAAGCGGCGCAGGGATTCCAGCTCGCCTTCAAAGATAACGATGTCTTCGCGCAGAACACGAATCGGACGGTTACGGTAGACAGTGCCTTCCAGAACCATACAGCCTGCGATCGCGCCGAATTTCGGCGAACGGAACACATCGCGGACTTCGGCGATACCCAGGATATTCTCCCGAACGTCGCTGCCAAGCATACCGGTGAGGGCTTTCTTGACGTCTTCGATGATGTCGTAGATCACGTTGTAGTAACGCATATCCAGACCTTCCTGCTCGACAATCTTGCGCGCGCCAGCATCGGCACGCACGTTGAAGCCAAACAGTACAGCGTTGGAGGCCAGTGCCAGGTTGGCGTCGCTCTCGGTGATACCACCGACACCGCCACCGACTACGCGCACTTGCACTTCGTCGTTACCCAGGCCGCCCAGGGCGCCCTGCAATGCTTCCAGAGAACCGCGGACGTCGGATTTGAGGACGATGTTAAGCGTCTTCTTCTCTTCCTGACCCATGTTCTCGAAGATGTTCTCCAGCTTGCCGGCATGAGCGCGAGCCAGTTTGACCTCGCGGAACTTGCCTTGGCGGAACAGAGCGACTTCGCGGGCTTTCTTCTCGTCAGCCAGCACCGACATCTCGTCGCCAGCATCCGGAGTACCGTCAAGACCCAGGATTTCGACCGGGATCGAAGGACCTGCTTCTTTGACCGGCTTGCCGTTCTCGTCAAGCATGGCGCGGATGCGGCCGAAGTTCGAACCGACCAGAACCATGTCGCCCTGACGCAGCGTACCGTCCTGAACCAGAACAGTAGCGACCGGACCACGGCCCTTGTCCAGACGGGACTCGACAACAACGCCACGACCCGGGGCCGAAGGAGTTGCCTTGAGTTCCAGAACTTCGGCTTGCAGCAGAACAGCTTCCAACAGCTCGTCGACGCCAGTACCCATTTTCGCGGATACCGAAACGAAAGGCGTATCACCGCCCCACTCTTCGGACGTCACGCCATGGACCGACAGCTCGCTGCGGATACGATCGAGGTCAGCACCAGGCTTGTCGATCTTGTTCACCGCAACAACCAGCGGAACGCCAGCCGCAACAGCATGCTGAACAGCTTCGATGGTCTGCGGCATAACGCCGTCGTCAGCTGCAACCACCAGAATCACGATATCCGTTGCCTTGGCACCACGAGCACGCATGGCGGTAAACGCGGCGTGACCAGGGGTGTCGAGGAACGTGACCATGCCGCGTTCGGTTTCAACGTGGTAGGCACCGATGTGCTGGGTGATGCCGCCAGCTTCGCCAGCTGCAACCTTGGCACGACGGATGTAGTCGAGCAGCGAGGTCTTACCGTGGTCGACGTGGCCCATTACGGTCACAACCGGTGCACGGGAGAACGACTCACCTTCGAACTTCAGCGATTCGGCCAGGGAATCTTCCAGGGCGTTGTCGCTGACCAGCGTGACCTTGTGGCCCAGCTCTTCGGCGATCAACTGGGCAGTTTCCTGATCCAGTACCTGGTTGATGGTCACCGGAGTGCCCATCTTGAACATGAACTTGATGACTTCAGCAGCCTTGACCGACATCTGTGCCGACAATTCGCCGACAGTGATGGTCTCGCCGATGGCAACGTCACGGATCACAGGGCCGGTAGGGCTCTGGAAACCATGTGCATTGCGCTTCTTCAGCTTGGACTTGCCGCGACCACCACGACGGAAGCTGTCGCTTTCTTCGTCGGTAGTACGAGGAGCAACGCGAGGGGCCGGAGCCTTCTCCTTGACCGAAGCGCGATGCGGAGCGTTTTTACGCTCCCCGTCGCCGCCGCGGGCATTGCGGTCGTCAGCACGAGGCTTGTCAGGGCGACGCTGTTCGTCACGCTTGCGAGCGTCAGCAGACGGCGCTGCGCTGGCAGGTGCCGGAGCAGCCGCTGCTGGTGCTGGCGCTTCACGCACAGGCTCAGCTGCAGCAACAGGTTGCGCGGGTGCCGAAGCAGGCTGGCCGGCGGCAGGCTGATTGCGCGCATCTTCTTCAGCGCGACGCTTGGCTTCTTCTTCAGCCTTTTGACGAGCGGCATTTTCTACCGCACGGCGTTCGTCCATCTCGCGCTTGCGCTCGGCTTCGATCTCTTCCGGGCTACGCTGCACAAAGACTTTCTTTTTGCGCACTTCAACGCTGATGCTTTTGCTGCCAGCAACGCGCAGGGTGCTGGTGGTCTTGCGCTGCAAGGTAATCTTGCGAGGCTCTTCCACCTTGGTCTTGTGACCGCTTTTCAGGTGCGTCAACAAGGCTTGTTTTTCGTTATCGGTCACAACTTGCTCGGCGGCGGTGTGCGGCAGACCTGCCTCACGCATCTGCTGTAACAGGCGCTCTACCGGTGTGTCGACCACTTTGGCCAGTTCTTTCACCGTGACTTGCGTCATGCACTTCTCTCCTCAGGCCGCGCCCAATTACTCGAACCAGTGGGCTCGGGCGGCCATGATCAACTTGCCGGCACGATCATCGTCAATGCCGTCGATGTCGAGCAGGTCATCTATAGACTGCTCGGCCAGGTCTTCGCGGGTAATTACGCCGCGCACCGCCAGTTCCATCGCCAAATCCTTGTCCATACCCTCAAGCGAGAGCAGGTCTTCGGCCGGATGGGCGTCTGCCAGCTTTTCCTCTGTAGCGATGGCTTTAGTCAACAAACGATCCTTGGCACGAGCGCGAAGCTCGTTGACGATTTCTTCGTCAAAGCCGTCGATGTTGAGCATTTCTTCCAACGGTACGTAGGCAATCTCTTCCAGGCTGGTGAAGCCTTCATCAACCAGCACCTGTGCCAATTCTTCATCGACTTCGAGTTCTTCGATGAAATTGCGCAGGATGTCACCGGTTTCAGCTTGCTGCTTGGCCTGGATGTCCGATTCGGTCATTACGTTCAGGGTCCAGCCAGTCAGCTGACTTGCCAGACGCACGTTCTGACCGCCACGACCAATAGCCTGGGCCAGGTTGTCCGCTCCCACTGCGATGTCCATTGCATGCGCGTCTTCATCTACGATGATTGCCGCTACTTCTGCAGGAGACATTGCATTGATCACGAACTGCGCCGGGTTATCGTCCCAAAGAACGATATCCACACGCTCGCCACCCAGCTCGCCGGAAACAGCCTGAACTCGCGAACCGCGCATGCCGATACAGGCACCTTGCGGATCGATTCGTTTATCCTTGGAGCGAACAGCGATTTTCGCACGAGAACCCGGGTCACGGGAGGCAGCCATCACCTCGATGAGACCTTCGGCAATTTCCGGCACTTCAATGCGGAAAAGCTCGATCAGCATTTCTGGCGCAGTACGCGACAGGATCAGCTGAGGACCACGGTTTTCGGTACGAATTTCCTTCAGCAAAGCACGGACGCGAACACCGACACGGAAAGTTTCCCGGGAAATGATGTCTTCACGAGCCAGCAAGGCTTCGGCATTGTTACCCAGGTCAACGATGACATTGTCACGTGTAACCTTTTTAACAGTACCAGAAATGATTTCACCCAGACGCTCACGGTAGGCATCGACTACCTGAGCACGCTCGGCTTCACGAACTTTCTGCACAATGACTTGCTTGGCGGTCTGTGCGGCGATACGACCGAATTCGATGGAATCGATTTTCTCTTCGATCAGGTCGCCCGCAACGGCACCTGGCTTCTTGACTTGAGCCTGGTCTACGGCCAATTCGTACGCAGGATCGTCCAGATCTTCGTCTTCGACAACTGTCCAGCGACGGAAAGTCTCGTAGTTGCCTGTCTGGCGATTGATCTCTACACGCAGTTCTACTTCATCTTCAAAACGTTTCTTGGTAGCGGTGGCAAGAGCCAGCTCCAGCGCTTCAAAAATTACACTTGCCGGAACGCCCTTTTCATTGGACACCGACTCAACAACCAGCAGTACTTCTTTGCTCATCGTACGCCTCGCCTTTCGCAAGCCATTGGATCCGCGGGATCCGCAGTAACCGGCACGTCTCAGTCAAACGTGGGAATAATGTTGGCCTTGTCGATCATGTCGATCGGCAACAGGAATTCATGGTCTTCAACCTGCACCACGACATCCTGCTCCTCCACCCCGCGGAGAAGGCCTTGAAAGTTGCGTCGCCCTTCGAAAGGTGAACGCAGCTTTATTTTCACTTGTTCCCCGGCGTACGAAGCAAACTGCTCAATAGTGAACAGCGGGCGCTCCATGCCAGGAGACGATACTTCAAGGGTGTATTCAGTGCTGATCGGATCTTCTACGTCCAATACACCGCTGATCTGGCGACTTACGATTGCGCAGTCGTCGACCAGCACACCACCTTCCTTGTCAATATAAATGCGCAGCACCGAATGCTTGCCCTGGGAACTGAAATCGATCCCCCAGCATTGATAGCCAAGGGCCACGACCACCGGGGCCAACAAGTCCTGCAACTGTTCTAGCTTGCTCGACACCTGAACCCCCTCGTGCATGCTTTAGAAATAAAAAAATGGGCAAAAGCCCATCCCTGAAAACGCCGCTGAACATCGACGTCATGTACTGTCCAGCTAACAAAAAGCCCCTTAAAAGGGGCTCCGCTAAAACTGGTTGCGGGGGCTGGATTTGAACCAACGACCTTCGGGTTATGAGCCCGACGAGCTACCAAACTGCTCCACCCCGCGACAAAGCTGGGGCGGAAGTATACGACCGATCCATTGCTGGGTCAATCCAACATCCACCTACAAGAAAGCCCGCTAATGCGGGCTCCCTTGTTAATTGGTACCGAGAAGGGGACTCGAACCCCTACACCCATTGGGCACAACCACCTCAAGGTTGCGTGTCTACCAATTCCACCACCTCGGCATTACAACTCTTTGGCGACCTCACGAAACATCGCCGAATTCTTTTTTACTTCTTCTCTGGGGCTTGAGGTACGTCAGCTGGAACAACGGCTGGCTTTTGCCCTTCGAGAACCGGTACATCATCTGCTGCCGGCTTTTGCTTCACTTCCAGTGCTGCGGGATCTGGCAAACCTACTTGAGTCAGCTGTTGAGCTTTCTCTTTAGCAAAGTAACCTAACCCCAAGCTGGTTATGAAAAAACATGCTGCAAGTATAGCAGTAAACTTACTGAGAAAGGTAGAGGTTCCTTGACCTCCGAAGACAGTATTTGATGCACCTGCTCCGAACGACGCACCGGCGTCAGCACCTTTACCCTGTTGCAGCAATACCAGAGCAACAACGCCCAGAGCGCCCAACAGGTGAAAAACGATTACGACTGTTTCCAGCATTTTTTCAGTTTCCCGCGGCGCGACAGATCGCACCGAACTCATCTGCATTCAGGGAAGCTCCACCAATGAGCCCCCCATCGATATCCGGCATGCTGAAGAGCTCGACCGCATTGGCCGCCTTCACGCTGCCGCCATAGAGAAGTCGCACGCCTTGTGCGACTTCGGCATTCTCTTTTGCCAGCTGCGCACGGATTGCTGCGTGCACTTCCTGCGCCTCTTGAGGCGAAGCAGTCAATCCGGTGCCAATGGCCCAGACCGGCTCGTAGGCAATTACGGCATTGATCAGTGCGCTGACGCCAAACTCGGCGATGACACTGTCCAGCTGACGCCCGACAACTTCAAGCGTCTGCCCTGCCTTGCGCTCTTCAAGCGTTTCGCCTATGCAAAGCACAGGTGTCAGCCCGCTTGCCTGGATCGCCGCAAACTTCTTGTTAAGCACATCATCCTGCTCGCCAATCAGCTGACGACGTTCGGAGTGCCCGACAAGTACCAGTTTGCAACCTGCATCAGCCAGCTGACTCGACGCGATCTCACCGGTCAGCGCGCCCTGCTCAGCCTGAATGGCTGCATCCTGCGCACCGACAATGATCGATGTTGCCTGAAGCCCTTCGATCACCTGATTGGTAAACAGACTTGCAGGCATTACGGCGATATCGACGCTGCCTGGCAACACCTGCTTGCCCAGACCCTCGATCAGCTCAGCGACGCTGGCGCGGGTACCGTGCATTTTCCAGTTACCAGCTACCATTGGGCGACGCATGCTACACCTCGTGGGTCAAAGTGGGCGCAGATGTTACCCAACACTTCCGACACTGGCAAGCCGAAATCAGGCGCAAACTTCAGCAACCAGTTTTGCGAGCTCTTCGGCGTACGATCTGACCTGGGTTTCATCCTCACCTTCGACCATCACGCGCACCAAAGGCTCTGTGCCCGACTTGCGCAGCAGTACCCTGCCCCGTCCGGCCATCTGCTCGGTAACACGCGCACAGGCTTGCTGGACCGACGGGTGCGAAACGGGATCTACACCTGAACCTGCAAAGCGCACATTGATCAGGATCTGCGGGCATTTGCGCAGCTTCAAGCGCGCTTCGGCGAGACTGATGCCGCTGCGACGCAGGGCCAGTATTACCTGCAACGAAGCAATGATCGCATCACCGGTGGTGGCGTGCTGGAAGCACACGATGTGGCCAGAGTTTTCACCGCCGATCTGCCAGTTGCGCTCAAGCAACTCGGCGATCACATAACGGTCACCGACGTTGGCGCGAACAAACGGGATGTTCTGTTCGGCCAGGGCCAGTTCAAGCCCGAGATTACTCATCAACGTGCCGACGACACCACCCTGCAAGCGTCCACGTTCATGCAGATCACGGGCAATGATGTAAAGCAGCTCGTCGCCATCGACGATGGTCCCGGTATGGTCAACCATCAACACGCGATCGCCGTCACCGTCGAAGCCGATGCCCATGTCGGCATGCTCTGCGACCACTGCCGCCTGCAAGGCTTCCATGTGAGTGGAGCCGCAATTCTTGTTGATATTGAGCCCGTCAGGCTGCGCAGAAAGTACGACAACCTGCGCTCCGAGCTCACGAAAGACGTTGGGCGCTACCTTGTAGGTCGCACCATGCGCGCAGTCGATAACCACCTTGAGGCCGGCGAAATCGGTGCTGGTCGGCACGCTGCTTTTGCAGAATTCGATGTAACGCCCTGCGGCATCGTTGATTCGCGAAACCTTGCCAAGATTCTCGGACTCCGCCACGGTCATCGGCGCATCGAGCAGCTCTTCGATCATCATTTCGATCTCGTCAGGCAGTTTGGTGCCCTGACCAGAGAAGAACTTGATGCCGTTGTCATAGTGCGGATTATGCGAAGCACTGATCACGATGCCTGCTTCGGCATGAAACGTACGCGTCAGGTAGGCAATGGCTGGTGTCGGCATAGGCCCCAGCAGTAGCACGTCAGCACCGGCCGCAGAGAGCCCGGCTTCAAGGGCGGATTCGAACATGTAGCCAGAGATGCGCGTGTCCTTGCCGACGAGAATCCGGCAGGCGCCCATCCTGCGAAAGGCCATGCCTGCAGCCCAACCCAGTTTCAGCATGAACTCGGGCGTAATCGGAAATTGCCCTACACGACCACGAATGCCGTCGGTTGCGAAATATTTTCTGGTAGTCATGGATGCCCCACTGTTGTTATTCAGCTGCCTGGACAGCTGCGATCATGCGCACCACGTCAGCCGTTTCGGCGACATCGTGCACACGTAGAATTCGGGCCCCCTTGGTCATAGCCAAAGCAGCCAGGGCCAGCCCGCCGGATAGACGCTGATCTACGGGTCGCCCCAGCACAGCACCGATCATACTCTTGCGCGAAACGCCCACCAGCAAAGGTTGACCGAGCGCATGCAGCGCTTCCATGTGCTTGAACAGGCTCAGATTGTGCTCCAGTGTCTTGGCAAAGCCAAAGCCCGGATCAAGAATGATCTTTTGCTGATCGATCCCCGCCGTAGCACACTGATTCATGCGCTCGAGCAGGAAAGCGCCCACTTCGCCCACAAGGTCGTCGTAATGCGGATCATCCTGCATGGTTCCGGGCTCACCCAGCATGTGCATGAGACACACCGGCAAACCAGTGCTTGCAGCCGCCTCAAGCGCGCCTGGCCGCTGAAGCGAGCGGACGTCATTGATAAGCCCGGCACCCAGGCCAGCCGTCGCCAGCATGACCTCAGGCGTGGAGGTGTCCACAGAGATGATCACATCCAGCTCGCGCGCGATGACCTCAACCACCGGCGCCACACGCTCGACCTCTTCTGACGCAGACACCGGACGCGCACCCGGGCGCGTCGACTCGCCGCCGACGTCGATCAGTGTGGCACCGGCCTGCACCATTGCTTCGGCATGACGCAAGGCAGCATCAAGCTGGCTGTAGCGGCCGCCATCGGAAAAGGAGTCCGGGGTTGCGTTGAGGATACCCATCACGTGTGTATGGGCCAAATCAAGAACCCGGTTGCCGCAAGGCAACCGGGTTGGGTACAGCGCAGATGTCATGTCAGACCTTAGTGCTCGGCAGCAGGGCCGCCAATCGGAGTTTCCGGACGAGGGTCAGGTGTGATCGGAGTACCGTTGGTACCCGAACCACCGCCCCAGTCACGCGGTTCACGAGGCACGCGACCGGTCATGATGTCGTCGATCTGATCGGCATCAATGGTTTCATACTTCATCAGCGCATCGGCCATCGCTTCAAGCTTGTCACGATTGTCCGTGAGCAACTGCTTGGCAGTGCCGTAGCAGTGATCGATGATGCTGCGCACTTCGGAGTCGATGAGCTTGGCAGTATCGCCGGAAACACTGGAGTTCTGGCTGCTGCCGCGCCCCAGGTAACCCGCATCTTCGTCTTCCGAATACATCAGCGGGCCGAGCTTTTCAGACAAGCCCCATTTGGTGACCATGTTCCGGGCAATCTGACTGGCACGCATGATGTCATTGGATGCACCGGTCGTAACGCCATCGAAGCCCAGGGTCATTTCTTCCGCGATACGACCACCGTAAAGCGAGCAGATCTGGCTGATCAGCGCGCGCTTGGACAGGCTGTAACGGTCTTCTTCAGGAAGAAACATGGTTACACCCAGGGCGCGACCGCGAGGAATGATCGAGACCTTGTAGACCGGATCATGCTCAGGCACCAGGCGCCCTACGATAGCGTGACCCGCCTCGTGGTAAGCCGTGTTGCGCTTTTCCTTTTCGGACATGACCATCGATTTGCGCTCGGCGCCCATCATGATCTTGTCCTTGGCCAGTTCGAACTCTTTCATCTCTACGACGCGCTTGCCGGAGCGAGCAGCGAACAGCGACGCTTCGTTGACCAGGTTAGCCAGATCGGCACCGGAGAAGCCCGGTGTACCGCGAGCGATAACGCCTGCATTGACGTCTTCGCCCATTGGAACCTTGCGCATGTGAACCTTGAGGATCTGCTCGCGGCCACGAATGTCCGGCAGACCTACAACCACCTGACGGTCGAAACGGCCCGGACGCAGCAGCGCCGGGTCGAGCACGTCAGGACGGTTGGTAGCGGCAATGACGATGATGCCGTCATTCATTTCAAAACCGTCCATCTCGACCAGCAACTGGTTGAGAGTTTGCTCTCGCTCGTCGTGACCACCACCCATGCCAGCGCCACGATGGCGACCGACCGCATCGATTTCGTCGATGAAGATGATGCAAGGAGCATGTTTTTTGGCCTGTTCGAACATATCACGGACGCGGCTTGCACCGACGCCCACGAACATCTCGACGAAATCAGAACCGGAAATGGTGAAGAACGGCACTTTCGCCTCGCCGGCAATGGCCTTGGCGATCAGCGTCTTACCGGTACCCGGAGGACCGACCATCAGAACGCCACGCGGGATACGGCCACCCAGACGCTGGAACTTGCCCGGATCACGAAGAAACTCGACAAGCTCGCCGACTTCTTCCTTGGCTTCGTCACAACCGGCAACATCGGCCAGGGTGGTCTTGACCTGATCTTCGGACAGCAGACGCGCCTTGCTCTTGCCGAAGCTCATCGGGCCGCCCTTGCCGCCCGCCCCGCCCTGCATCTGGCGCATGAAGAACATGAACACCGCAATGATCACCAGGATGGGGAAGCTGGCCACCAGTAACTGAGTCCAGATGCTCTGCTGCTCAGGCTGCTTGCCTTCAATCACGACGTTGTTGCTGACCAGATCACCGATCAGACCGTTGTCCGGGATGTTCGGGCGGATGGTCTTGAAGGTGTCGCCATCACTGCGCTTGCCCGTAATGACGTAGCCGTCGACAGAGACCTTCTCGACCTTGCCATCCTTGACCTGCTGGATGAACTCGGAATAGTTGAGGTTCTGCGTCTCGTTAGGGCTGGAGAAGTTGTTCATCACCGTCACCAGGACAGCCGCGATGATCAACCACAGGATCAAATTCTTTGCCATATCGTTCAATTAGCTACCCTCTGAAGCAAGCTCCACGCAGCAAGCGTGCCTCGCATGATATTCACCGGCCTAACTTACTACAGAACCTACAGATACGGCAGACACCGTCTGTAACCCTTTGTGAAACTTTGACAACACAATGTTCAGTCATGCTGCATCGGTAACGCCATTTGAAAAAAGCTATCGTGCCCCTTCAAAAACGCTCGATGCTGGCTGCCCCGTCGATTCCACGAAAGCCGCGAGCCAGCAGGTATTGCTCGCGTGACCTGTCGCGGGATGACGAAGGTTTGCGCATCTGCACCTTGTCAAACAGCTTGCGAATATCCTTGTGGTAGATATCGAAGCCTTCACCCTGGAAGACCTTGATCAGAAAATCGCCACCGGGACGTAGTACCCGACCGGCCAGATCGAGCGCCAATTCACAGAGAAACATCGCACGCGGCATATCTACAGCGCTCAATCCACTCATATTGGGGGCCATATCGGAAATCACAAGGTCTACCTGCGTATTACCGACTGCCTCAAGGATCTGCTCGAGAATCTTGTCCTCGGTAAAATCCCCCTGAATGAAGGTCACATCCGGGATGCTGTCCATTTCAAGAATGTCGGAAGCAATCAGACGACCTTGACCGCCGATCAGACGACTGGTCACCTGCGACCAGCCTCCCGGCGCAGCACCGAGGTCGATAACGGTCATGCCCGGACGGATGAGCTTGTCCTTTTCCTGAATCTCGAGCAGCTTGTAGCTGGCACGCGAACGGTAGCCGTCCTTCTGCGCCATTTTGACGTACTTGTCGTCGAAGTGTTCTTTGAGCCAGTTATGGCTTGTCTTGGAACGGGCCACGGGGCACCTCAAAAATAAACGAGTCGTGATTAACTGGGCGGTCCCGGACTCGCTCGGGTAAACTGGCCGCCGCTTTTAAAAGATCAGACGCAGAGGTCAGATTATGCCGCTCACTCCAGAGCAGAAGAAACAATACAAATCCATTGGCCACCATCTGAAACCGGTGTTGATCGTGGCTGACAATGGTTTGACTGAAGGTGTACTTGCAGAGCTTGAACGCGCATTGAGCGATCACGAGCTGATCAAGATCAAGCTCAACATCCTTGATCGCGAGAGCCGCCTGGGCGCCGTTGCAGAACTGTGCAAGGCCGGTTCGGCGGATCTTGTACAGGTCATCGGCAAAATGGCGCTGATCTACCGCAAGAACCCAAAGGTAAACAAGCAGCTCTCCAACGTCCACCGCGCGCACGGATAAAAACAGAAGTCAGGGCCGCCAAAAGGCGTGCCCTGACTCTTTTTTGCTGCTGACTGCGCCCGCCAAAGCGGGCGACAGGCATCAGATGTGACGCACTTCGATGATTTCGTATTCGATAACGTCGCTAGGCGTTTTCACGACGACGACATCGCCCTCTTCCTTGGCAATCAAGGCGCGAGCAATGGGCGAACCCACTGAAATCTTGCCCTTCTTGATATCCGCCTCGTCCTCACCAACGATCTGGTAGACAACGCTTTCGTCGGTTTCGACGTTGGCGATTTCGACTGTCGTGCCGAAAATCACCTTGCCAGTGTGCGGAATAGTCGTAACGTCGATCACCACAGCGTTCTGCATGCGGCCTTCAATATCACGAATACGCGCCTCGACCATACCTTGCTGCTCGCGGGCAGCGTGGTATTCAGCGTTTTCCTTGAGGTCGCCCAGTTCGCGCGCAGTACCGATGTCCTGGCTCAACTTGGGACGGATCACCTTGGTCAGGTGAGTCAGCTCTTCTTCCAGGGCGCGAGCGCCCTGAACGGTCATTGGGTATTTGATCATGCCTTCAATCCTGCATGGAGATCCTGCAAGCGACGTACGGTCTTCTCGGGACCGAATTTGAGCGCTTCACAGATCGCTTCGCCTGCTGCAATGGTAGTGGTGCAGTAGATCTTGTGCTGCAAGGCGTTGCGACGGATGGAGTAGGAATCTGCGATCGACTGACGACCTTCGGTGGTGTTGATGATCAGGGTGACTTCGTCATTCTTGATCATATCGACCACGTGTGGACGCCCTTCGGTCACCTTGTTCACACGACGTACTTTCAGGCCTGCCGCTTCGATCAGCTTGGCAGTACCTGCGGTAGCAACGATTTCGAAACCCAGATTGATCAGGTCACGGGCGACTGCTTCAACCAGAGGCTTGTCATCGTCACGCACACTGATGAAAGCAGTACCGCCAGTCGGCAGCACTTCGCTCGCGCCCATCTGAGCCTTGGCGAACGCTTCACCGAAGGTATCGCCCACGCCCATCACTTCGCCGGTCGATTTCATTTCCGGGCCGAGGATCGGGTCAACGCCAGGGAATTTGGCAAACGGGAACACTGCCTCCTTCACGCTGTAGAAGTTCGGGATAATTTCCTTGGTGAAGTTCAGCTCTTTCAGGGTTTTACCTGCCATCACGCGGGCAGCGACCATCGCCAGGGAAACACCGATGCACTTGGAAACGAACGGCACGGTACGCGATGCGCGCGGGTTGACTTCAATGACGTAGATGTCTTCGCCCTGAAGCGCCAGCTGCACGTTCATCAGGCCGACAACGCCCAGCTCCAGAGCCATTTTCTTGACCTGTTCGCGCATCTCGTCCTGGATGTGTGCAGGCAGCGAGTACGGCGGCAGCGAGCATGCGGAGTCACCGGAGTGAACGCCCGCCTGCTCGATGTGCTGCATGATCGCGCCGATCACCACGTCAGTCCCGTCGCAGACCGCATCGACGTCCATCTCGATGGCACAGTTCAGGAAATGGTCCAGCAGCACCGGGCTGTCGTTGGACACCTGAACTGCTTCGCGCAGGTAACGCTTGAGTTCGTCTTCCTGATAAACGATTTCCATCGCGCGGCCGCCCAGTACATAGGACGGGCGCACCACCAGCGGATAACCGATCTTCGCCGCAGCACGAATGGCTTCGTCTTCGCTACGCACAGTAGCGTTTGGCGGCTGACGCAGGTTGAGGCGCTCGACCATCTGCTGGAAGCGCTCACGGTCTTCGGCACGGTCAATGGCGTCAGGGCTGGTGCCGATAATCGGCACACCGGCTGCTTCAAGGGCACGTGCCAGTTTCAGCGGCGTCTGGCCACCGTACTGGACGATCACACCTTTCGGCTTCTCGACCCGCACGATTTCCAGCACGTCTTCCAGGGTGACAGGCTCGAAGTACAGGCGGTCAGAGGTGTCGTAATCGGTGGAAACGGTTTCCGGGTTGCAGTTGACCATGATGGTCTCGTACCCGTCTTCACGCAGCGCCAGGGCGGCGTGTACACAGCAGTAGTCGAACTCGATACCCTGGCCGATACGGTTAGGGCCACCGCCGAGGATCATGATCTTGTCGCGCGTCGAAGGGTTGGCTTCGCACTCTTCTTCGTACGTCGAGTACAGATACGCGGTGTCGGTTGCGAACTCGGCAGCGCAGGTGTCGACGCGCTTGTAGACCGGGAACACGTCCAGCTTGTGACGATGCGTACGCAGGTTCTTTTCGGTGACGCCGACCAGCTTGGCCAGGCGCGCATCGGAGAAGCCCTTGCGCTTGAGGCGGAACATCAAGTCACGATCGATTGCCGACAGGCCCAGCGTCTTGACCTTCTCTTCGTCCTTGACCAGATCTTCGATCTGCACCAGGAACCAAGAGTCAATCATGTTCATGGCGAAGATTTCTTCAACCGTCATGCCTGCGCGGAAGGCGTCGGCGACGTACCAGATACGCTCTGCACCCGGCACAGTCAGCTCGCGCTTGAGCGTGCTCATGCTTTCAGGGTGGCTCAGATCCAGCTTCGGATCGAGACCGCAAACGCCGACTTCCAGGCCGCGCAAGGCTTTCTGCAGGGACTCCTGGAAAGTGCGGCCGATGGCCATGACTTCACCGACCGACTTCATCTGAGTGGTCAGACGCGCATCCGCCTTGGCGAACTTCTCGAAGGCAAAGCGCGGTAGCTTGGTGACGACGTAGTCGATCGACGGTTCGAACGAAGCCGGGGTCTTGCCGCCGGTGATTTCGTTCGACAACTCGTCAAGGGTGTAGCCCACTGCCAGCTTGGCGGCAACGCGTGCAATCGGGAAGCCGGTCGCCTTGGAGGCCAGCGCCGAGGAACGCGATACGCGCGGGTTCATCTCGATCACGACCATACGGCCGGTGTCCGGGCAGATGCCGAACTGAACGTTGGAACCACCGGTTTCAACGCCGATCTCGCGCAGCACTGCCAGCGAGGCGTTACGCAGGATCTGGTATTCCTTGTCGGTCAGGGTCTGTGCCGGAGCAACGGTGATGGAGTCGCCGGTGTGCACGCCCATCGGGTCGAAGTTTTCAATCGAGCAGACGATGATGCAGTTGTCCTTTTTGTCGCGGACAACTTCCATTTCGTACTCTTTCCAGCCGATCAGCGATTCGTCGATCAGCAGCTCTTTGGTCGGCGACAGGTCCAGACCGCGAGCGCAGATTTCTTCGAACTCTTCACGGTTGTACGCGATACCGCCGCCCGTGCCGCCCATGGTGAACGATGGACGAATGATGCACGGGAAGCCGAGCTTTTCGAGAACCGCGTTGGCTTCTTCCATGCTGTGCGCGATACCGGAACGCGGGCACGCCAGGCCGATAGACTTCATGGCCTTGTCGAAACGCGAGCGGTCTTCAGCCTTGTCGATGGTATCGGCGTTGGCACCGATCATCTCCACGCCGAACTTCTCCAGAACGCCTTCGCGCTCCAGATCCAGTGCGCAGTTCAGAGCTGTCTGGCCGCCCATGGTCGGCAGCAGTGCGTCAGGACGCTCTTTTTCGATGATCTTGGCAACGGTCTGCCACTTGATCGGCTCGATGTAGGTCGCGTCGGCCATGGCCGGGTCGGTCATGATGGTGGCCGGGTTGGAGTTCACCAGGATGACGCGGTAACCCTCTTCGCGCAGTGCCTTGCAGGCCTGGGCGCCGGAGTAGTCGAATTCACAGGCCTGGCCGATCACGATAGGGCCGGCGCCGAGAATCAGGATGCTTTTAATATCTGTACGTTTTGGCATGGGTTGTCACTCAAATCCGCAGGTCAGTCGGCAAGCCGTCTTGAACATTTCTTTGAGGTGGCCTGGGCGGCAGCAACCGGACACTTGATCCGGGGCCGCCCAGGGCACCTGCGTATTACAGTCTCAAGGCAACCGGTCAGCGTCGCTTGGCCATGGCTTCGATAAAGCGATCAAACAGAGGCGCGACGTCATTCGGGCCCGGGCTCGCCTCAGGGTGACCCTGGAAGCTGAATGCGCTCTTGTCGGTCAGCTCGATACCCTGAAGGGTGCCGTCGAACAACGACTTGTGAATGGCGCGAACATTGCCCGGCAGCGTGGCCTCATCAACAGCAAAACCGTGGTTCTGGCTGGTGATCATGACCACACCGGTGTCCAGATCCTGAACAGGGTGGTTTGCACCGTGGTGGCCATGGCCCATTTTCACGGTCTTGGCACCGGCAGCCAAGGCCAGAAGCTGGTGACCCAGGCAGATACCGAATACCGGCACTTCGGTTTGCAGCACTTCCCTGATCGCCTTGATGGCGTAGTCGCACGGCTCGGGGTCGCCAGGGCCGTTGGACAGGAAAACACCGTCGGGTTTGTAGGCAAGCACATCGCTGGCAGGCGTTTGCGCAGGCACCACAGTCACCCGGCAACCGCGCTCGACCAGCATGCGCAGAATGTTGACCTTGACGCCGTAGTCGTAAGCGACCACATGATAGGGCAGCTCGGAAGCGGCGATTTCAGGGTGGCTGTCGGTCTTCAGGTTCCAGACGCTGGAACGCCACTCGTAGGTGTCCTTGTTACTGACTTCCTTTGCCAGGTCCATGCCCTTGAGGCCGGGGAACCCGCGAGCAGCAGCGATGGCTGCTTCTTCGGAAATGTTGTCGCCAGCCATGATGCAGCCGTTCTGGGCGCCTTTCTCACGCAGGATGCGGGTCAGGCGACGCGTATCGATGCCGGCGATGGCAACGACATTATTGGCTTTCAGGTAATCACCGAGGGACAGCTTGTTACGCCAGTTGCTGGCGACCAGCGGCAGGTCACGGATGACCAGGCCAGCGGACCAGACACGATCGGACTCTGCGTCTTCAGGCGTGGTACCGGTATTGCCGATGTGCGGGTAAGTCAGGGTAACGATTTGCTGGGCGTAGGAAGGATCGGTAAGAATTTCCTGATAGCCTGTCATTGCGGTGTTGAACACCACCTCACCAACGGTCTGACCGTCGGCTCCAATGGCTTCGCCGCGAAAAATGCTGCCATCAGCAAGGGCGAGTATGGCTGGCTTAGTCAAGAAGACCTCCCGTAAATAAAACCTGAAAGGGCGATCGCAGGCTGCAAAAAAGCGGAATGACGTAGTTACGTCACCCCGCTTTCTTATGGAATCATCTGCGCGCTTTGCTTTTTTTAGTGGACACACTAAAGCTGTAGCTTACAGAAAAGGCCCTTTTTGGTCTACCACCAATGAGCCTGAAATGCGGGAAAATGCGACAGGGCCACGAATGGCACTGTATGAAATCAATGCAGACCCAGTACATCCTGCATGTCGTAAAGCCCTGGCGCCTTGCCGTCGAGCCACATTGCAGCCCGCACGGCACCCTTGGCAAAGGTCATGCGACTGGATGCCTTGTGGGTGATCTCGACCCGCTCGCCGTCTGCTGCGAACAGCACGGTATGGTCGCCGACAACGTCACCGGCACGAATGGTCGCAAACCCGATGGTCTGACGATCACGCGCGCCGGTCTGGCCTTCACGGCCGTAGACAGCGACTTTTTCCAGGTCGCGACCCAGCGCACTGGCAACCACTTCACCCATGCGCAAGGCGGTGCCGGACGGCGCATCGACCTTGTGCCGGTGGTGCGCCTCGGTGATTTCGATATCGACCTCATCACCCAGAACACGCGCGGCGGTGTCCAGCAACTTCAAGCAAAGGTTTACACCAACGCTGAAGTTGGCAGCGAACACAATCGGGATGTCTTTACCCGCTTCGACCAGACGCTGCTTCTCTTCGGCACTGAAGCCAGTCGTGCCGATAATCATGGCCTTGCCGGCCTTACGGCAGAACGCTAGATTTTTCAGCGTTACCGAAGGGTGGGTGAAGTCGATCAACACGTCGAACTCATCCGCCACTTTTGCCAGGTCGCCCGACAACGGCACACCGATACGCCCCAGCGCAGCCAGCTCGCCTGCATCCGCACCCACCAGCGTGCTGTCAGGACGATCGATAGCGGCGGTCAACCCGGCACCCGGTGCCTGCTGAACCGCCTCGATCAAAGTCTTGCCCATGCGCCCGGCGGCGCCCACTACAGCAATACGTCGCATGCCCTGCTCCCGTTGATAAGCCTTACAGATCGCCGAAGAAACGCTTCACACCCTCGAACCAGCCACTGGCCTTGGGAGAGTGGGACTCGTCGTTTTCAAGCGAAGTGCGGAACTCTTCAAGCAGCTCGCGCTGACGCTTGCTCAGGTTGACCGGAGTTTCGACCGCTACACGGCACATCAAGTCACCAGCACCGCCGCCACGTACCGGAGCGACACCCTTGCCACGCAAGCGGAACTGCTTGCCGGTCTGGGTACCTTCGGGGATTTTCAGTTTGACGCGACCATCAAGGGTCGGTACTTCAAGCTCGCCACCCAGCGCGGCATCGGTAAAGCTGATCGGCACTTCGCAGAACAGGTGCTTGCCGTCACGCTGGAAGATCGCGTGTTCGCGCACATTGATCACGACATACAGGTCGCCGGTCGGCCCACCCTGAGTACCCGCTTCGCCTTCGCCAGACAGACGAATGCGGTCACCGGTATCGACACCTGGCGGCACCTTGACCGAAAGCGTCTTGGACTCTTCGACACGACCTTCACCGTGGCACGAATCGCACGGGTCGGAAATAATCTTGCCGTGGCCATGGCAGCGTGGGCAGGTTTGCTGCACAGAGAAGAAACCCTGCTGCATGCGAACCTGACCGATACCACCGCAGGTAGGGCAGGTAACGGGCGACGAGCCTTTCTTGGCACCGCTGCCATCGCACGGCTTGCAGTTGACCAGTGTCGGAACGCGGATATTCACGTTAGTACCGCGAACCGCTTCTTCCAGATTCAGCTCCAGCGTATAGCGCAGATCGCTGCCGCGCTGGGCACCGCCACGCCCACCGCCGCCACCGCCGCGGCCACCGCCAAAGAAATCACTGAACACATCACCGAAGATGTCGGAGAAATTGGCACCACCGGCACCACCACCAAAACCGCCGCCGCCACCCATGCTCGGGTCGACACCAGCATGGCCATACTGATCGTACGCAGCGCGCTTGCTGGCATCGGACAGCACTTCGTAGGCCTCGTTGGCCTCTTTGAACAGCTCTTCCGAGGCTTTGTCATCAGGGTTACGGTCGGGGTGATGCTTCATCGCCAGACGGCGATAAGCCTTTTTCAGGTCCGCCTCGCTGGAGCCTCGCTCCACTCCCAACACTTCGTAATAATCACGCTTTGCCATAGTTCTTCCGCACTCTTGAGGACGTTCGGCAAGACCCTCCTGAACCCTGCCAAACTCGTTGAGCCCCATACAGGCCCTGGACCCAACTCACGTCAATTCAACGATCCTGGTCTTCGTTCAACAACCAGATAGGTCTGGCCGAGAAAGCGGCAGAATGATTCGCTACGCAGGAGCGTAGCGATCTTGCCACATGGCTTGCGGAGCAAATCCGCACGCCGAAATTTTGCTTGTTCCAGACACGCCAACGCGGGAGCAAGCTCCCGCGCGGCGACATCCTACCAGTCAGCGCTCGAAAGAGGTCAACCGGCGTTCAAGTGAGCCTGCGCTTACTTGTGGTCTTTCACTTCTTCGAACTCGGCATCGACAACGTCATCAGCCTTGGCATTTTCTTCAGCAGGCTTGGCCGCTGCTTCAGGGTTTTCGGCCTGCTCGGCGTACATCTTCTGAGCGATTGGCGCGGAAACCTTCGACAGCTCTTCAACCTTGGCTTCGATAGCAGCCTTGTCGTCGCCCTTGATAGCGGCTTCCAGAGCAACCAGTGCAGCCTCGACAGCCGTTTTCTCTTCAGCAGTGACCTTGTCTCCTGCATCAGCGATCATCTTGCGAGTCGAGTGGACCAGCGCATCACCCTGGTTACGGGCAGAGGCCAGCTCTTCGAACTTGCGATCTTCTTCGGAGTTGACTTCAGCATCGCGGACCATTTGCTGAATTTCTTCCTCGGACAGACCGGAGTTGGCCTTGATCACGATGGACTGCTGCTTGCCGGTCGCCTTGTCTTTCGCGCCAACATGCAGAATGCCGTTTGCGTCGATGTCGAAGGTTACTTCGATCTGTGGCACGCCACGTGGAGCAGGTGGAATCTCGGCCAGGTCGAACTTGCCCAAGGACTTGTTCTGACCGGCTTGCTTGCGCTCACCCTGCAGTACGTGGATGGTTACCGCGTTCTGGTTGTCATCGGCAGTCGAGAACACCTGGGATTTCTTGGTAGGAATCGTGGTGTTTTTCTCGATCAGCGCAGTCATCACGCCGCCCATGGTTTCGATACCCAGAGTCAGCGGGCTGACGTCGAGCAGCAGAACGTCTTTGACATCACCGGCCAATACAGCGCCCTGGATAGCAGCACCCATTGCAACGGCTTCGTCAGGGTTGACGTCTTTACGTGCTTCTTTACCGAAGAACTCGGTTACCAGCTTCTGCACCAGCGGCATACGGGTCTGACCACCGACCAGAATCACGTCGTTGATCTTGCTTCTGTCGATGCCAGCATCTTTAAGCGCCATTTCGCAAGGAGCGATGGTGCGCTGAACCAAGTCCTCAACCAGCGATTCCAGCTTGGAGCGCGAAATTTTCACGACCAGGTGCTTTGGACCGGTTGCATCTGCAGTGATGTACGGCAGGTTGACTTCGGTCTGCGTGCTGGAAGAAAGCTCGATCTTGGCTTTCTCGGCAGCTTCTTTCAGACGCTGCATGGCCAGCGGGTCACCCTTGAGGTTCATGCCGCTTTCTTTCTTGAATTCGTCGACGAAGTAGTCGATCAGACGAATGTCAAAGTCTTCACCGCCCAGGAACGTGTCGCCGTTGGTGGCCAACACTTCGAACTGGTGCTCGCCATCAACTTCGGCAATCTCGATGACCGAGACGTCGAACGTACCGCCACCCAGGTCATAAACGATGACAGTGTGATCGCCCTTGGCCTTGTCCATACCGTAAGCCAGAGCGGCCGCGGTTGGTTCGTTGATGATGCGCTTGACGTCCAGACCGGCAATACGGCCGGCGTCCTTGGTTGCCTGACGCTGACTGTCGTTGAAGTAGGCCGGAACGGTGATGACCGCTTCGGTAACCGCTTCACCGAGGTAGTCTTCGGCGGTCTTTTTCATTTTCTTCAGGATTTCAGCGGAAATCTGAGGAGGCGCCATTTTCTGGCCATTCACTTCAACCCAGGCATCACCGTTGTCAGCCTTGACGATCTTGTAAGGGACCATCTGGATGTCTTTCTGAACGACATCCTCTTCGAACTTACGACCAATCAGACGCTTTACCGCATACAGCGTGTTGTGCGGATTGGTAACGGCCTGACGCTTGGCGGACTGACCAACCAGGATCTCACCGTCATTGGCATAAGCAATGATCGAAGGTGTAGTACGAGTACCTTCTGCGTTCTCGATAACCTTGACGTTACCGTTTTCCAGAATGGAGACGCAGGAGTTGGTAGTCCCCAGGTCGATACCGATAATTCTGCCCATCTTGACTCTCCCGAAACTTGCAAAACTTGGATTTGGTTGCCGCCAGTGCGTTTACACCGTGCGGTAGCTCTTAAACGCTTGACCTTTAAATGGGGGCCTTACAGCTGATTTCAAGCCTGCTCGTTGATTGACGGCGTTGCAGGCGACGGTGCCTTGCTGACCACGACCATGGCCGGGCGCAACAGGCGACCATTAAGCTGATAACCCTTCTGGAATACCTTGAGCACAGTATTAGGCTCGACGTCGGCACTTTCCTGCATGGCCATCGCCTGGTGCTGGTCGGCACTGAACGGTTGACCATGTGGATCAATGGCTTCCAGCTGATAACGCTTGAGGGTGTCCTGAAACATCTTCAAGGTCAGCTCGATGCCTTCACGCATCGGGCGAATGCTTTCATCGTCCGGATTGGACAGATCAAGGCCTCGCTCCAGACTGTCGATGATCGGCAACAGATCACCGGCAAATTTTTCCAGCGCAAACTTGTGCGCCTTTTCAACATCCTGCTCGGCACGGCGGCGGACATTCTGCAGATCCGCAGCCACGCGAAGGGATTGGTCCTGCGCAGCAGCCAGTTGCTCTTCGAGCACCTGCACACGGGTTGTCAGTTCTTCACCCGCGCCCGCCTCGGCAGCCTGATCCTGATCCTGAGCCTGCGCATCCAGATTCTGTTCGTCAGCCATACATGTTCTCCTCTAAAAACGTCCGCGATCCCGATTCGCGCTTCTGCCCATCTATATGGGATCGGATTTTCCGGCTTCAAGGGTTTCATGTGATCGAGATACGCATTCCCTGACAAATAATGCGGATTCCGGACGAGCGAAAAATTGCGGGTCGACACAAGAGCGACTAAAAACCACTGCAAACCGATCAAATCGAGCTAGGGTCTGTTCCCGTTTCACATTGGCAGCCACAGAAAAGCGCAGGCCATTGCTATGACGCTTTCATAGTTTCTCTTGAGTTTGTCGAACCGAGAAGCCGCCGCCCGGAAATGCTTCAACCGGGCAAAGGCGTTTTCTACGAGATGTCGATTGCGATATAACCCTTTGTCCAGATCTGCGTTCCCTTTCAGAGAATTGCGCTTTCGTGGAATCACCACTTTGCTGCCTTGCTGCTCGACCTGAGCGCGTATCGCTTCAGTGTCGTAGCCCTTGTCCGCAATGATCACTTCTGCATTGGGCATCTTGGCAATCAACGAGGCCGCCTGCGAACAATCATTGGTCTGGCCTCCGGTCACGTCAAATGCAATGGGCAGCCCACAAGCGTCTACAGCCAGGTGAATCTTGCTGGTGTTACCGGCTCGGCTTTTTCCGATGGCCTGGTCCTGCGTGCTGGCAGCACCTGCACTGTGCTGATGAGCCTTTACATAACTGCCATCAATGAAAACCCACTCCATGTCAGGATCGGTCATCAGCACCTCAAGCACCTTGACCCACTTGCCTGAAGCAGACCAGGCATTGAACCGCTTGTAGACCTTGCTCCAGTTTCCAAACGCTTTCGGCAGGTCTCGCCAAGGGCAACCCACACGCATGCGGTACAGCATGCCTTCAACCGTGGTGCGCAAATCTCGCTTGTTGTAGATCGATTCGTGCAGCAAAATTTCTCGAAGCTTCGGCCAGTGCTCATCACTGAGCATTAATCGGGGCATTGCAGGCTCGTATTGGTGTTGTGTGAGAACTCCAACAATACGGGCCTGTTCTCATAGAGATCAATGGGTTACGTCGAAACGGGAACAGACCCTAAGCGAAGGCATTGTCAGCAACAAATAAAACACTGTATAAATAACCAGACAAACAGCCCGGGAGCCGCTCAATGCTGGTGCACCTTTCCGTACACAATTACGCCATTGTCGAACACCTAGACCTTGAACTGGATCGAGGCATGAGCGTCATCACCGGCGAAACCGGCGCTGGCAAGTCGATCATGCTCGACGCCCTGGGTCTGACCCTGGGCGACCGTGCCGACAGCGGCGTGGTCCGGCCGGGTGCCGACAAGGCCGATATCCTGGCCACATTCGACCTGGGCGACATTCCCGAGGCACAGACCTGGCTCAAAGAGCGCGACCTGGACAACGACGGCCCCTGCATCCTGCGCCGGGTCATTACCGCCGAAGGTCGGTCACGCTCGTACATCAATGGCTCGCCCTGCCCTCAGGGAGATTTGAAGGCACTGGGTGAACTGCTCATTGATATCCACAGCCAGCATGAGCACCAGTCGCTGCTCAAGACCGACACCCACCGACGCCTGCTGGACGAATACGCTGGCGCTACCGAGCTGGCCCGTCAGGTCCATCTCGCCGCACAGCGCTGGCGGCAGACGCGACAAGAGCTGGAGCGCCTTTCCAATTCAGGGGACGAGCAGCGCGCACGCCATCAACTGCTCAGCTATCAGCTCGAAGAGCTGGAAAGCCTGAGCCTGGGCGAAAACGAGCTTGAACAGCTCGAGCAGGAACACAAAGACCTGACCAACGCCGAAAGCCTGCTGAGCATTTGCCGACAAGTGGTCGAGCAGTGCAGTGAAAGCGATTCCGGCAACGTGCTCAATGCCCTGACTGCCAGCCTGCATCGGCTGGGCAGCGTCGACCATTCGCCGTCCGCACTGAGCGAGGCCACTGGTTTGCTGTCCAGCGCGCAGATACAGGTAGAAGAAGCGGTAGGCGAACTGAACCGTTTTCTGGATCACTTCGATGCCGACCCGGCCAGACTGCAACAGCTTGAAGAGCGTCTTGATGCAATCTATACACTGGCGCGCAAGCACCGCATTCAGCCAGGTGAAGTGGCCACGCTGCAGCAAAAGCTGCTGGATGAAATAGAAACACTGAATGCCAATGATGAATCCATCGAACGCCTGGAGCACGAAGTGCAGGCATTTGCCCGGCACTATCAGGAGAAGGCCCGCGAACTGAGCGACCTGCGCCGCAATTCGGCAACTACACTGGCCAGCGCCGTAGAGCAGGAAATTCATCGACTGGGCATGCCCGGCGGTCGTTTCCAGATCGACCTCAAAGCTAACGCCAACGTAGAACCGTCGCCTCATGGGCTTGAGCAGGTAGAGCTACTGGTCAGCGCCAACCCCGGCCAACCACTGAAAGCGCTGGCCAAAGTCGCGTCGGGTGGCGAGCTGTCGCGTATCAGCCTTGCGATTCAGGTCATTACTGCACAAACCTCGCGGGTGCCGACGCTGGTATTCGACGAAGTCGATGTGGGCATTGGCGGGCCGACCGCCGAGATCGTGGGGCAATTGCTGCGTCGTCTGGGCGAGCGCGGGCAAGTCATGACCGTCACCCACCTGCCGCAGGTTGCCGCGCAGGGCCATCAGCATCTGTTTGTGCACAAGGTCCGCGACAACGACGCCACGCGTACGGCGGTTTCCAAACTCAGCAAGACCGAGCGCATAGAAGAAGTGGCCCGAATGCTGGGGGGCATCGACCTGACCAAGGAGTCTCTGGCGCACGCCAAAAAGATGGTCGTTACCGCTAAAAGCTGAACCGCAGAAAGCACAAAGGCGACCCGGGGTCGCCTTTGGTGCTGGTTTTTACGCCGTCTGGCTTACGCCTTCTTGTTGCGGACGTAGAGCACCAGATTGTGGTCAACCAGGTCAAAGCCGTGTCTTTCGACAATAGCCTTTTGAAGCTTCTCGATTTCTTCGTCGAAGAACTCGATTACCTCACCTGATTCCACGTTGACCATGTGGTCGTGATGGCCGCCATCAGCCAGCTCAAACACAGCATGACCGCCGTCGAAATTGTGGCGCACCACTAATCCAGCGGCTTCAAACTGGGTCAGAACACGGTAAACCGTGGCCAGGCCGACGTCCTCGCTTGCCTCCATAAGCGCCTTGTAGACATCCTCGGCACTCATGTGGCGCTGCTCGGCAGAATCGAGCATTTGGAGTATTTTAACCCTTGGTAGGGTTACCTTTAGTCCTGCTTTACGTAGTTCGCTATTTTCAACCATGGTCAGCTTTCTCGCAGACGCTGCTTCGCAGCTTCTCTTAATGCAGGTATGATCGGGGTTTACGTTGTCCCAGCCAAGATAGTGGAAGTCGCCCACCGATGCAAAACACCAAGCTCTTGCTAACCAGTTTCACCTTCGTGGGACTGCTCGCACTCGCCGGTTGTTCATTCCCCGGGGTTTACAAAATCGACATCCAGCAGGGTAATGTCGTCACGCAGGACATGATAGACCAGTTACGCCCCGGAATGACCCGACGGCAAGTACGGTTTATCATGGGCAACCCCCTGTTGACCGACACTTTCCACTCCGATCGGTGGGATTACCTGTACAGCCTGCAGCCAGGTGGCGGTGAACGCCAGCAGGAGCGTGTCAGCCTTATATTCAACGGCAATGACCAGCTTGTAAGCCTGTCTGGCGACTTCATGCCCGGTGTCAGCCGCGATGAAGCCATTCTCGGCAAAGGCAGCGATACCACTGTCCCGGCAGAGAATCAGCCGGTGCAGAAGCCTGAAGAGCCGGCCAAGCCAGGTTCGTTGCTGGACAAGATCCAGAAAGACGTGGACAGCGTCGAGACCGTACCTGTCCCGACCCAAGAGCCTCTGGACACCAACTCTCGTTAGTCCTCAGCGCTCAACAAAAAGCCCGGCATGCCGGGCTTTTTTGTGCCTTTCGTTCAGTCAGCGTTCAGCCGGGAAGCGTCCGTTTCTCCCGTGCCCTGGCGGCACGCAGACGCCTGATCTCCATGGGATCGGCCAACAGCGGACGATAGATCTCGATTCGCTCACCCGCCTCCAGCACCCGCGTGGAAGGATCAGCCACAACCTTGCCGAAGATGCCAACGGCACACTGCGCCAGATCAAGCTCGGGAAACTCCCTGTCCATGCCACTGAGAGCCAGTGCCTGACGCACCGAAGAGCCTGCCGGAACATCCAGCGTCATTAACACCTGACGCTGCACAGAGGCGTACACCACCTCAATCTGAATCACTGCTTCAGCCATGCAGCTCTTTCGCTCGCTGACAGAACGCATCCACCAGCGTATTGGCCGCCTGATTGAACAGCGGCCCGAGGGTGGCGCGAACGATAGAGCCGGCATAATCGAAGGACAGATCCAGGCTGATCTTGCAGGCCTTCTCGCCCAGCGGCTTGAATGTCCAGACGCCATGAAACTGCTCGAATGGCCCCTCAACCAGGTCCATCACGATCGACTCGCCTGGGGTAAGCGTGTTGCGCGTCATGAACTTCTGGCTCAGACCGCCCTTGGCAATTTCCAGGCTGGCGCGCATCTGCGCTTCGCTGGACTCCAGCACGGTAGCGGAAGAGCACCACGGCAGAAACTCGGGATAACGAGCCACATCATTGACCAGGTCATAAAGGAACCCGGCCGGGTACGGCAGTAAAGCAGAGCGTTGTATATGCGTAGTCATGTGAGCGTCATTTCCAGAGCTGAGCGGCAAACACCACAAGAATGCCGAGCGGCGCCACGTAGCGCATCAAAAAAAACGTCAGGTTGAAGAGCAACGGACTGCGAATCGACAACTCGTCACGCACCGTCTCACGGCTCATCACCCAACCAGCGAATACCACAAAACACAACCCACCCAACGGCAACATGATCCGCGAAGTGAAGAAATCAATGACTCCAAAGAAGTCCAGGCCAGTCGATGCGCCCCACTGGTAGAGGTGGAATACACCTCCATCGTTCACGAAAAACTTGGCTTTTTGCCAGATATTGAACGAGAACACCGTTCCCAGCCCTACAAACCAGCAGGTAAATGCCAGCCAGAACGTCACCCAGGCGCGGCGAATACGGGTGCGCTCAACCAGATAGGCAACCATGGGTTCAAGCAGCGAAATCGCCGAGCTCCAGGCCGCTACAGCCACCAGCACGAAGAACACGACGCCCATCAACTGCCCGAATGCCACGTTGCCGAACGCGTATGGCAACGTTACAAACATCAGGCCCGGCCCCTCACTCGGGTTCAGGCCAGCAGCAAAAACGATAGGGAACAGCGCAAGGCCCGCCAGCAGCGAAACAAAGGTGTCGAGCAACGCGATACCGACGACCGTGGTGCTGATAGACGCGCCCTTGGTCATGTAAGCGCCGTAGACCATGATCGAGCCGACACCGACGCTCAGGGAAAAGAACGCATGCCCCATCGCGGGCAGCAAGCCGTCCAACACCTTGTCGGGATTGAAGTCGAACATGAAATGCACGCCTTCCATGAAGTGCCCGGTGGTCAGGCTATAGCCCAACAGCGCCAGCATCAGCAGGAACAGCATCGGCATCATGATGCGCAGGCTCTTCTCCAGACCGGCCTCGACACCCTTGCCGATCACCACCGCCGAAAGCAGCATGAAAATGGTGTGCCACAGAATAAGACGCCATGGGTCGGCAATCACCGCGCCGAAATAGGCACCGACCTGATCCGGCGAAACACCCTGAAAATCGCCGCGCCCCATGTCGATGATGTAATCCAGCGACCAGCCGCCCACCACACTATAAAAGGAGAGAATCAGCAAAGCCGTGATCATTCCGGCAAAAGCCCCCCATGACCACCGCGCCGAATGCCCCGCCTCCAGCGCCAGCGTCTTGAGCGCATTCGCAGGACTGAGTCGGGAACGACGGCCAATCAGCGTCTCGGCGATCATCACCGGAATGCCGATCAGCGCGATGCACGCCAGAAACACCAGTACAAATGCACCGCCGCCATAGGCACCGACCATGTACGGAAATTTCCATATGCTGCCCAGCCCCACGGCAGAACCTGTGGCAGCCAGGATGAACACCCAGCGGCTTGCCCAGCTACCGTGGACTGAAACCTTGTCCGTCGACATTATCGAAACGCCCAGCCAAAAAAGATCGCGCATTGTCCGGGATTCAACCTTTGTGCTCAAGCACGCGCTTTCCCATAGCCGACATTGATGCAACTCCCTATAATGCGCCCCCTATGGCTAAGCTCAAGAAAAACCCTACAGGGACCATCGCGCAAAATAAAAAGGCGCGTCACGATTACTTCATCGAACACAAGTTCGAGGCCGGTCTGGTCCTGGCTGGCTGGGAAGTAAAAAGCCTGCGTGCCACCAAGGTACAGCTGGTCGACAGTTACGTGCTGCTCAAGGATGGCGAGGCCTGGCTGATGGGTTGCCACATCACGCCTCTCAAGACTGCCAGCACGCACGTCATCGCTGACCCGACACGCACCCGAAAACTGCTGCTGAACAAGCGCGAGCTCGAAAAGCTCACCAGCTCGGTTCAACAGAAAGGCTATGCCTGCGTGGCCCTTTCCGTTTACTGGAAGGAGCACTTGATCAAGTGCGAAATCGCGCTGGGTAAAGGTAAAAAGGAATACGACAAGCGCCACACCGAGCGTGAACGCGACTCGGACCGTGAGCTGCAGCGTGCCGTGCGTTCCAAGGGCAAGGACGACTAACTCCTTGCCTGTGCCGAATGCCTTGAACGGGCATTTGGCACCGCGCACCTTCAATCCATCCGCCTCTCATCCACCCCGCACAATCACAACCCCAACGCGAAGATCGCCCCACTTTGGTGCCTTAACCGCCCAATGTGGCTTTTTCGCATCTGTCTGAAAATAAAATAGAACGCCTGCGCTACAGCACAGTCAATCCTTTAGGCCCTGAACATGAACGGGCTTTCAAACCCTCGGGCGACGGCCTCAACGACCGGCCATACCGAGTCCACAGGTTATAAGGAGAGACACATGATGCGTACCGCCCTCACTGGATTGTTCCTCAGCGCCGCCCTGTTGGCTTCGCCGGTTTTTGCCGCCGATGATTTGTGCGCTGCAAACATCAAAACGATCGAAAATGCTCAGGTTTCTTCCGGCACCAACCTGAGCCCGGAAAACAAGACAATGCTAGAAACCACTGAGAAAAACGCCAAAGCGGCTCAAGCTCAGAACGACGAGAAAAAATGCGTCGAAATCACCACCAAGGTGATCACCTCGCTGAAAAACACCGGCTCAGGCAGCGAAGGCACCAAGTAACCCCCCTCGATCAGGCCCGCCACCCGGCTAGCCTGATCGATTGCAGCAAACGGGTCGACGTGACACGCCAATCGGCGTACACTGCGGCCCAGCGATTGCGAAAGCAGTCTCGGGGCCGATTTGGATTCGACGCCGGTGATGAAACTTTAGGTGCATGCCGAGTTGGTAACAGAACTCGTAAATCCACTGTTGCAACTTTCTATAGTTGCCAATGACGAAAACTACGGTGCTCAACTAGCTGCGTAAGCAGCCTAGCCGCACTTCTGGTAGCTTCGGCTCCAGCAATCATCAGGGGATGTCTGTAAACCCAAAATGATTGTCATATAGAACAGAATCGCCGTGCAGTACGCTGTGGACGAATCGGCTAAAACTTACACAGCTCGCCCAAAGCACCCTGCCCGTCGGGTCGCTGAGGGTTAACTTAATAGACACGGCTACGCATGTAGTACCGACAGCGGAGTACTGGCGGACGGGGGTTCAAATCCCCCCGGCTCCACCACTTTTACATCTAAAGACGTCCAAGGGCGTCTTTTTTTGTGCCTGAAATCCAGTAAATACAGGAGTTTAAGGTCCAAAGGGGTCCGATGGTGTCTGAGCTCATCCTACAATTCGTGTATTCCACGTGGTATTCCAAGCCCACGACTGCTATTTTTTGGAATACACGCAGTATCGGAGATTCTCATGGGTGCCCAAGCTACGCGGCTTTCAGATGTCAAAGTCAAAGCAGCGAAACCAAAGGAAAAAGACTACATCCTCACCGACGGCGACGGCCTTCAGATGAGAGTGAGAGCCAATGGCTCAAAGCTGTGGAATTTTAACTACATTCACCCAGTAACCAAAAAGCGGATCAATATGGGGCTGGGTACGTTTCCGGAGGTGAGTTTGGCCCAAGCCAGGAAACGGACGGTCGAGGCCAGGGAGCTGGTGGCGCAGGGGCTCGATCCGAAAGCGAAGCGTGACGAAGATCGTCAAACATTAAGAGCGACTACGGAACATACCTTTAAAAACGTAGCAACTGCATGGTTCGAGCTTAAGAAAGACTCGGTTACTACTGCTTATGCTGAAGACATCTGGCGGTCGCTCACGCTGCACCTCTTTCCCGACTTGGCCGCTACCCCGATCTCAGGGATCACTGCTCCGGCGGTCATCAAATTGCTTAGGCCACTTGAGACCAAAGGCAGCCTTGAAACCGTGAAGCGACTGAGCCAGCGCCTGAACGAAATCATGACTTATGGGGTGAATTCCGGCTTGATTCACTCGAACCCCCTCAGCGGGATTCGCTCCGTATTTAAGAAACCAAAAAAGAAAAACATGGCGGCACTTGCGCCCGATGAGCTGAAAGAACTCATGGTTACAGTTGCCAATGCCAGCATAAAAAGGACTACTCGCTGTCTGATCGAATGGCAGCTTCACACCATGACTCGTCCGGCGGAGGCAGCTACAGCACGCTGGGAAGACATCGACGTAGAGAAGAAGATCTGGACAATACCGCCAGAGCGAATGAAAAAGCGGCGCACACACATCATCCCGCTCACGGAACAGACTCTGGGGCTCCTGCACGCGATAAAGCCGCTTAGTGGGCACCGCGAGTATGTCTTCCCGGCTGATCGCAATCCCCGTACCCACTGCAACAGCCAAACAGCGAACATGGCTCTGAAGCGTATGGGGTTCGAAGGCCGTCTGGTTAGCCACGGCATGCGCTCGATGGCCAGTACCATCCTCAACGAACACGGGTGGGATGCTGAACTAATCGAGGTCGCGCTGGCTCACGTGGACAAAGATGAGGTGCGCAGCGCCTATAACCGGGCTGATTACATCGAACGCCGAAGGCCAATGATGAAATGGTGGAGCGAGCATATTCAGGAAGCTGCTATCGGAAGCCTTTCGATGTCCGCGATCAATGACAATCTGGATATAGCCCGGTAACGCAGTAACTTCGGCGGTGCATTACATCAATTGCGCGGGACTTTCCAGGCATAGTTGCCGGTCTTAAATTGGGACTAGGCGCGTAAATCCCCATCATTCTCACCAAGGTTGTAAGATAGCGCTAGCGTATGACGAGCGAGACCAGACTGAAGTTGTCTATTCGCTAACCGCCGTCATTAATAAACGACGCTTAATCATGTATAACTAGGCTAGGCTAGGCTCTTAACGAAGTGGACCAATAATGACCGAACTTAACAAGCTTCCACGTGACAGCTTTTTCCCAAACATTCCTAGAGGACTAGCAGATACCATCCAGTGGCAATATGAAAAGCTACAAGAAGTAAGCCTCGCCATTAATGACCCTGAGAATCTCGATAAGTACCTAGACAAGCTTACTCAAGAAATCGAGAGTGGTGTTTTCACTCAAGATACCTTAGCAGACATAAATGCTGATGCAATATTTTCTAAAAATATAATAGTCCGTTATCAAGCTCTGTTTAAAAAATCTTCCGTCGCATTCATATATGCGAAAAAGAAGGTTCATAAAGTTCAAGAGACGGCGGTGTGGCCGCTGCTATGCAACGTTAGCTACCTGATAGCAACAGCGGAATCAGCCGCAGGTATAGTTCATCAGGAACAAGAAGCTCAACGAGTCTTAAAAAATGGAGAACCGGGTAGGCAAAAAGGCGGCAAAGCAACTAGCGAATTATATCGTCCGATTCGTGATCGCATGATTGAACTGCTGAGAGATCGTAAGCCTATTGGAGGATGGCGCACTAAGAAGCAAGCTGTCGAGGCAATCCATGAAGATTTAAAAGCATTTATATCGAACGCTCCCGAGCTAAAGGTCGTAATTTCTGACGTTTATGAGACAGCAGACAAGTGGCTAAAAAGCACAGGAAACCCGGAAATAATTGAGGCTTACAAAGCGAATGCTGCACCTGCAAAAGTAAAATGAGAGATCAGAAATAAGAATGGCGCCCTAATTAGGGCGCCATTTTTATTTCTCTCTTGGACGACCGCGATTAGATTTAACTTTAGGGATTTCAGCTCCTTTCCCGAAAGCCCTTCCTTTCCCAGGTATCGCAGACCGAATATAGTAGTCAGCCTTGACCAGATAACTCGCTGCTTTTTTTAAATTGGCCATTAGCTCTGGAGAGCTGTGTGGTATTTCTCCTATCCCACATTCCCGATAGCCACTCTTGTTCGCATTACAGTTCCAAAATCTCCCTTTCCCTCCTGTAACTACATCTTCCCAATGACGACCAATTCGCCATCCGGCGTTAATATCTCCACGAACCTTAGAGGCATCTAGAAATATCAGCATGTGGTAGTGAAACGTGTTCATCAAACCGTACTCGAGCTTCCAAACGAATCCGACGAAAGAGCCTTTATATAAACGCTTCCTCAAGTCACTAATTAAAACCTCTCGATGCCTGACCGCCTCTTCGTACTTTATAGGTGCATCACTATCAAGACCATGCTCTCGCCCATACTCCAAATCGACGCGAATTACACGGAGTTTAGATTTGTGGTAAAACAGCTTATCTATAAAAGCATTAAGACTTGCTTGGTTCTTATTTGAGTTCCTAGCGTGATGCCGAATTTCCTTCACAAACGCCTGCGCTTTAGCTGCCTGGCGAACATTATCAACAAATTGATTCAGCTTTACCGCAGAGCTCTCTGATTCTTCCTCGCTAATAGGATGAAGCAGTTTATTTTCCTCTAGGAGATTCAGTTCAAGAGCCTGGACTTGCTTTTTGAAGATTCCAAAGTACGGATTCAGTTCGCTATATGGAAATAGGGTGTCGAATTTGTCATAGTCAATGCTTATTGCTGCTTTAATAGAGGCCGCCAACGACTTGACTTTACGGTCCTGCTTAATTCCTTTCTTGGACGTATTGAACAACGTGCCACTTGAACCAGCTATCAGCTTTGTTGCTGCAACAACATTCGCTAGGTCCCCGATCGCATTTATAGCATTCGATAAGTCTTGGGACGTTTTATCAGAAGTAACCGACTCTAACAGGAGGTCGTCAATATGGGAATTCAGGATTTCTTCTGGGGTTAGCATTTTCTTGTTTCAATGTAATGATCGGATAAGAAGCCATCACCCCTTTGAAGGGTGAGCACTCCACGACATCAAAACCATACACCTTCAGGTGCTTATCCCTACAGGGTAATAACATAAGATCCTAAATTCGAAATATGAATAATCGTACCAACAAGCAATATTCCGCCAGCAAGACACAAACAATTCAACATAGCTATAAAAAATCAAAACTAAAGTTAGTACCTAGCGCCCTCCAACGCTACTGGCTAAAACGTTGCTTCAACCATTCAGTGATAGCAGATTCAAACCAGCCAATAGCAGATGCGCCTAACTTCACAGGACGGGGAAACGTGCTATCGAAGCGAGGTGAATTTGGGTCCATGCGATCGTAGATCGTGGAGCGACTAAGGCCAATCCGGTCCTGGACCTGACGCAGGCGCAGTATCTTCAAAACGTCGCCAGTGGCAGCTTTCATGTCTGTCTCCTATAGGCCGCAAGTTGGGTGTGTTTCCAGCTTATGCGACTGTCCTACCGGAGCGTAGCCAAGCGCTGCCGTGTATTTTTTTACCGCAGCGAACCAATCGCGCAGCCCAACCTGGAGCGCTGTCATCCATCGGTGTCGACGTGGCCTCTGCCAGAGCACTCCAGCTCGCAAAATTGGTTCCTACCTCCCCTAAAGTTAGATCCTTAGCCCGCCAACCTGGGCCTACGCTGGTAATCCCAGCTGAGAAGCCAGCCTAGAAAAAATTGGACATATATCACCCATCTGAGAGCTGGCAATTTCATTTGAATTAGCAAACCACCGCTTTCACGACCAATCAAAACATCACCTAAGGGTATAAAAAATGATTTGTTCAAGCTGCGATTCCACTCACGTGAAAACGAAGAACTACGGGAAAAAGGTAGGGGGTGCTGTAGGGGGCGTCACGGGCGCCGTTGGAGGCTTGACCGGCGCAATGAGCGGTGCCGAAGCAGGAGCGCTTATCGGCTCATTCGCGGGTCCTATCGGACTGACGTTAGGGTCAGTAGCTGGCGCTATCTTTGGCGGGCTGTTGGGCGGGGCAGCGGGCGGGGTCGCAGGAGCGAAGTTGGGCCAGGCCGTCGACGAAGAAGTGCTTGATAACTTCGAATGCTTGGATTGCGGCTTCTGCTTCAGCAGCCGTGTATAGCCCAATTCAGAGCCTACAGTCCTGCATCGTTCAGCAAATCCGAAGGCTTGCAGGCCAAGGATTCTGCGATCTTAACGATATTCAGGAACGTGACGTTCCTTTCCCCTCGTTCAATCTTCCCCATGTGGGACCGGTCAATCCCCGCAAGATCGGCGAGCGCCTCTTGAGAGAGGCACAGGACGTTGCGTCGAGCACGCACCGCTACCCCGAACCGGGCCAGGTTAGCATCTTCGTCGCGCGCACCGGAGACTCTTGTCATGGCGACGATGGTGTAGATATGATGCCTATACGGCCACGGTATTTACGACCCATTTTGAGCCGTCTTAAGGAGTAATGTGAAAAAGGTACTTTCTTTTATCGTGATAGGTTTCCTCGCGGCGAGTGGTGCAAATGCCTCAAGCCATGTTGGCCAATGCGTATTCCCGAAAACCAAAATCCTACCCAACGGCAATCTGTCGTTTGTACATGCCATCGACATCTCTGATCAGCCGTCACCACAGGCAGCTATCAAGCCGCTTGTTTCAATGGAGGCTTATCAAATCAGCGCTGAAGAGAAAGGCTTTATTAAGCTCGTTACGGTTCCGGACTATTCGCTGGCCGACCCACAGGTCAACGCTGGAAAAATCGTAGGGTGGGGAAAGATTCGTGACTTTGACTTCCAAGCACAACGTAATTGCAACTAACACGTACGACCGCCGCACTTATCAGACTTCTTTTGGGTCTAGACCAATCTCGGAGAGACGATGAGACCTATATTCGGTCCTTTGCTATTGACCACGCTAATGTCCATATCGGCTTGCTCAAAAGCGGATAAACTACCACTCGAAATATCTGTTGGCGAAATGCAAGGCGTCCCAACGATAGTGGTCACCTCAGTCGCTGACAAAGTAAAATTGCTGGGATACACAATAAACAGGGGCAATTGCATCGGCAGATCTGTTTATCAAATGCCGGTAGACATTCTGTTCGGCGGCGAGTTAAAAATATTTGCTAATGGCGGCTGCAATATTCGGGAAGTTACTCTAACCACAGATACTGGCGAGTTTACGTATTCGAATTAACACTTAAATACGACCCGCTCCAGCCCCCAATAATTGTACCAAGCGGCGCGGTAATTACTCACAAGAGGCCAGACTATATGTCTGGCCTTTTTTATGTCTGTCGGGAGAAAATAATGTCGCACCTAATTGCAAATATGGCGTACACCGGAGCTACCCCATGGCACGGCCTTGGAAACAGACTATCCGAAAAACAACCTATTGAAGTATGGCAGCGTGAAGCAGGCATGGACTGGAAAATTCAGGACAGTCCAGTCCATTTCAAGTCCAACAGCGTCGGTGTTGTAGGGTCGATTCATACCTACCCTGAACAGAAAGTACTTTACCGCTCAGACACTAAGGCGCCGTTGTCAGTGGTTTCTCAGCGCTACCAGGTCGTGCAGCCGCGTGAGGTATTGGAGTTTTACAGGGATCTTACCGAAGTCTCAGGCTACGAATTGGAAACTGCTGGAGTGCTAAAAGGCGGTCGTAAGTTCTGGGCTTTGGCCCGTACTGGACAAGGTGCGACATTGAAGGGTACCGACCAGGTGAATTGTTATTTGCTTCTAGCCACCTCCTGTGATGGTACCTTGGCTACAACCGCAACGCCTACCACCGTGCGTGTAGTTTGCAATAACACCCTGGCCATCGCCCTAGATAGTAGCCCTTCTGCAATCAAAGTCCCGCATAATACTCGCTTCGATCCGCAGGCAGTAAAGAAGCAACTGGGCGTCGCAGTCTCTCAGTGGGACGAGTTCATGTACCGCATGCAAGCATTGGCGGAACGCAAGGTGCAATGGCATGAGGCTATCGGCTTTTTCATGAATGTGCTTTGTGGCACTGCACCAGAAAAAACCATACCAGAAGTGATACCTAATGAGCGTGCTCTTCGTAGAGTACAGAACCTCTACGAGGGTGCTGGAAGAGGTGCAACCATGCCTTCCGCTAACGGTACGGCTTGGGGTCTTCTGAATGCGGTGACGGAATATATTGACCACGAACGCCGAGCTAGAAGCACTGAGTATCGGATAGACTCTGCATGGTTCGGACAAGGGGCGTCCCTCAAGCAACGAGCGCTTTCCGCTGCATTACAACTGGTGGCGTGATGAAGACAATAAACTTTTCAGCAATCTCACAATAAACGACAAAGGCATTTGCAATCAGAAGCAAAGTTCGCAACAAAAACATCAAGTGTGGTGCTTCCGGATGAGCTCTCTTCCGGAAGCCATCGCCTTTACTACAAATACCAAACAATTAAAGGCAGAGTACGGGCCACCATGATCATTATTTTTCATCAAATCCGCCTCGGATGGATGATCCATCGCCATGCACGAATTTTACCGGTTTATTCAACGCCAAAAAACGCTGCTTAACCCTATCACTCAGCACCGCTCAAACCAAAACCTAACAATAACAGACACTTAGAGCTGTAGCCCTGATACGATAAATACCATTAGGGCGGTCGCTATTTTTTTAAACACAATCATCCTAAGGACAGACAAAAAATTACTGATAATGCATATCCACCTGAAGCCCTAAAAGCTTACCCTCAGGGCCATCATCGCTTAGTTTCAGAACAATACTTTCAGAAAGCTCTTGCTTTTGTTGCTCGGACAGTTCTGGAAGGATTGTATCAATCTGGTCTTCATTGACAGTCGCTATATATTGGAAGCCATATTGTTTAGATAGCTGCATCGCCACCTGAAACAGAACTGCACGCTGCCTTGGATCGATATCACTAAAGAGACGGCTATCATGCCAAATAAACCGTACATTGTGATTTGCTCGTAATATCGCTACAGTTAAGTCATAGCAAAAAAGCTTAACGGCATTTATACCATCTGATCCATCAGCTTCAATACGGACATCAAAATCGTAGCGAATCTTATTGTCCCCAGAATTGTTATTCAAAACAATTCCAGCGGGAGCTTCCGGATAAAACCGTTTTGCGAGCTTCGAAAATACCGAGAGTTTTTCACGGCGCTCAACATCAGTATCATCAAGATATGTATTTGTTTTTATATTTTGTTCGGCCAACGATATTTTGACCTGAGCAGCTTCCTCTCTACTCTGATGTAGCAGTTGTTGATAGTCCATTAGCTTATGTAGTTTTGCTTTAACATCCGATAGCTGAGCGCTGACTGCAGCATATTGATCTAACGCTCGTTTATCTGAAAGATAAGAGAGCTTCTGATCAAGACCTAGACTTTTTACCTTAATGTCAGAATCAATACTACTCAACTCTAACTCTATACGGCTTCGCTCTTGGCTGAGGCGGGCGACGCGGTTTTTTATAATACTTTTATGGAACGCTTCGACTTCCGCAAGGCTTTTTAAAGCTTCAGGCTTGAATGCACTGAGCAGCTCCCCATAGACGCTCTTGATAGTCTCGAGTGGGATATCATTTCGAGTTTCCAAGCTTCGAATTATATTTTTTATCGCGTTCTCTGCAATCACCCGCCGATTCTTAAGCTCCCTTAACTCAGCTGCGAGTTGGTTCGCCCATTTTTCAATATCGTAAAAGTCATCCGCAACGGTGAATTTTTCTAAATCACTAGAGAGTCTTGCAACTTGCTCTTCGAGGAAACCAGACTGCAATGACGCATCTTTGTTACCGGTGTAATACTCTTTGATAAATGGGTCTGCCTTGAAATTCTTCTCAAAAAGCTCAAGCTGCGTCTGCCGAGATCTAAGCTGGAATTTTTTCTCAATCAGAGAAACGTCTACACCTAATAGAAAAAGATTCCTCAAAAGGACAGTATAGGGTTCCCTATCAGAAGTCGTAATTCTAGGGTCATTGTAATCAGACTTTGCACGTCTAATAAAACGTGAAACAAGCGCTCTAAACGTGAGCTGGCTACTGCTGATGGAGTCCGAAAACTGGAACGTATTCCTGGCCAAAAAATCCGTGTAGCTTTTTAACTTTAGAGCCTTACCATCAATGTAAACTTCTCCTTGCTTACTAGTTGACCTGACAATCTGTACCTGACGCTCCCCCAACAATGTAATCAGGGTGAATTCCCACCCGGGCAAGTGCTCCTTGAACGCCTTGCTTGTACTTCCTCCTAGGCAGAAATGAATTATTTCTACAAGAAGCGATTTGCCTACTCCGTTATAAGACTTTGTATCATCATCTAGATGCAGAGGATCCCTACGCGAGCCGACCACTAAAGACGCACCGGCTTCATTAAACTTTACGCGCTTGAAGCTAGAGCGATTAGCATACAGCTCAATTAAGCGCATATAGAAACATCCACTTCCCGCCGTTCAAGCTCACCATATTCATTAATACTCACTACTCCAATGGCATATAGAGCATCAATCGCGAGAACTAAATTTTCGAAATTTTGATAAGACGGATAGTTTTTTGAATCTCGCTCAAACACTCGCCACACTTGATCAACAGTCATAGGTTCGGATAGCTTCGCCAGTACAAATGACCCAAGACCGAGAAGCGACTCAGCAAAAGTGATGTGTTTAGCTGGCAAAAACATTTTTTGGCTCCTCGAAAATATCACACGTTTCGAAATATTTAGACATAAGCACCAGCGCTGCATCCTTTCTCAGTCGGTCAACCGAAGGGGAAGGATGGTGCGGTGCTATCTTCTCTAAGATGTAGGCGAATCGCAAGTCACCAGCGGAGCTTCCGGCGGACGCGGAGGGAACGGAAATAACGCTCTCAGCATAGTACGCTGCCAATGAGTCTCGTAAAGTCTGCTTTGCAAAATCACTGTTTTTAGAAAAATAATCGTCTATCTGCCAGACTTCCCGCTGCTTAGCTCTAAGCCAATCGCCATTATGCTCCAGATCATTAAAAACAATTTTCTCGTCAAAGTCTGGGCTTATCAGCTTCGAATTCCTGCTGAAGGGTGAAGGAGTTTCAAGTATGTGTTTAATTACGCCAGCTAAGACTGTGTAGTCTAGGTAGTCGGAGCTATCAATATTTGGAATGCCTCCAACAACCATAAAAATCATATCTTCATCTAGCTTGATGAATTCATCTTCTAGATGGCTACTCAAGAAACATTCAGCTACAGCTAGCCCATGAACGACCTTAAGATTCGCTAGAACCTTTTCGATCTCTAATATGGTGCCGCCATACTTATCATTGAGAACAAAAAAGTACTCTCTTGGCACGCAAAATCCCCCCCAATATGGAAGTAATTTTTTCGCGAAATCGGTATGAACTTTTTTGATCGCCGCAGACTTACTAGCTTTTACATTTTCTGGCGCGAATACCTGATAATACCGCCCTATATCAGGCTCATAGGCATCATTCCCACGATCTCCCTGGTTACCGTATGGTTTTACCTTTCGGAAACGAGGCCTTGCATACCCCATGATCTGACCGAAAAGGTTCTCATACTCAAAACCGTCCGAGCGATAAACTTTCAGCTGAAACATAGTCCTAGCAAGCTGCTTACGCTGGGGGGTCATATGCCGTGCCTTGCTAGATGATGAGGTTTTAGAATAGAACGCAGCTCATTTTTCTTACGCTGCGGCATCCACTGATTATCACACTGACCGTCGCGCAAGGACAGCCTGATACCTGCACCATGGGAGAAAACGCTGACCTAGGACCTCGTATGGTAGCTCTAGGTCAGCGTATCTGCTTGTTAGCCGTCTGTGACTACAGCAACGCCCTGAAGTGGCGCTTGTCCGCATCCGATGACTTCAGAATGCGGTATTCCATTCCGCTAGCGACTGCGATCTGCTGGGCGAAATCTTTCTTCGCCTGCACCACGGCGTCCTCGATTTGGTAGTCAGCCTTTACCTCGACGATCACGTATTTAAGGCTGCCGTCCGGCTCCTCTCGCTGAAAGATAAAATCCGGGTAGTAGCTGCGGACCGTACGCGAATCGGGATCGATGTACTGAATGAAAAAATCGGATTGCCCGTGGGTCAGCATCCCGGTGAAGTAGAGCTTCTTCACACGCTGCTCACGTAAGAGGTCCCAAAATAGCCAGTTTTCCGACCCAGAGTCGAAGCAATAAGTATCGAGGTGGAAGCTTTTGGCACGTTCGACTTCGCTAATTTTTGGATCCTCACGCCGCACGATCTTATCCTTAGCTGCAGTCATTTCGTAGTAGCCACTGATCGGCACTTTAATTAGATCAATCTCCCGCTCCTCCGTTTCCTGGGTTTCATCCAGATCGTAAAGTAGTCGAAACAGACGGGGAATGATTTCGTCATAAAGAAGCTCGTTGAAATGGTTGGTCATAACTACCAACTCGTCAGTGCCTTCTTTGGTCGAGCCTAGCAGTTCCTCGATCTCCAACGGGCTACGATTTAGATAACGCGACACCTCAGCTACCAGAGTGATGGACGAGAAAGTGCGCTTCTCGCGGCGTACCGTCAGGTCAAAGGTGCGGCTACCCGACGCACGAGCAGCATCGGCGGCAGTCAAACCATCCTGCTGCGTCTCGATCAACCGGTACTTTTCAATGAGTGTATTCCAGCCTTCCTTATCGCCACGATCTAGGCCCAATGCTTGACCGGGGATTAATTTTTTCTCCCTAACTTGAAACTGCTTTCGAACGCGCACCAGTTTTATTTTTACCGGCGGTTCAGTCACGCGCACTTCTACCCTCTCTTTGTCACTACCTGTCTTTTGCAACTCATCGGCGCTGATTCGGAAATTCTGCTGCAACTCGTCATTCAGGATGTTTAGGTTTTCTTTAGATAAGAAAACATGTCCGGTGTGCTGAGCTTCGCCAATAGAGCGCAAACAGCGCATCGTCGCTTGCAATACAAACACCTTCGACTTAGGTGCCCGAAATAGTCCTACACCAAATAACGAACGACAGTTCCAACCCTCCCGCCCTTTATTCACTAAAAGGATAAACTGCTTTTCGGAGCTTTCAGTATCGAGCCGGTTAAACTCGCGAATATCGTCGTTGTTAGTTAGCTTATTGTCACCAACGTTGATCAGAATACGCGAAGTCGGAATACCGTGTTTCAGCAACGCGCGTTCGACAGCAGGCTTTAACTCGCTAGTCAGCTCATCGACGGTCGCTGCAAAAAAGGCCAGCTTAGGCAATAGGCCCTCTGGGCGGAGATCAACTGTCTCCCTAAGGAAAGCTTCTATGGCGATGCCTACAAACTCGTCCGTGCGAGTATTCGCATAGCCATGCAGCATCACTTTCTTGAGGTAGCCTTTGTCGACGGCCTCTTTCAGACCATACGCGTATACCACCTCGGGAAGTACCTCGTTCCCGACGTAAGGAGTACCAGTATAGTTGTAACAAGCAACGACCCTCGTGCCTGCTGCATTAAGGCTGGCTGCGAGTATGTCAATAGTAGTGCGCAGGCTGGTGTCGGCTTCTTTGGCCCCAACACCCATATCCTTAGCGAGCGCCTTGCCAAAGGCGTGGTGTGCCTCATCCACATAAATCCCGAGTTGCTCCAGTCGACGTAGCTTCTCAAAACGCTGGTTAGTGGTGAGTTCGCCTTCTTCCTCAGGCTGATCAAAATTGTATAAGTCTGCAGCATCAGCGTAAACACCCGTAGCAGCCAGAGTTTCACCGGTTTTGCCAAACAACTTATCGACAGAGTTCTTTTCCTTGTGCTTGCGCTTAAGGATAATCTTTTGCGTATTCGAGACAATTATGTTGAATCGCGAACGGTCCAGAGTATCTAGAGATGAGCCGGCCTCTTCAAGATAGTGGAATCGCAAATGCATGGTCAGGAAATTTACATATTCTGGCGGTACCACTCGAGTGAGGTCGAAGGACTCAATCTCCTTCAAAGATTGAAGAACAGTCTTATCCGGTGCAAACACTAGAGCGTTGTGGCAATAGCGCGCATCTTTTTCAAACTTGTTACCCAGCAAAAACTCATAAAAGATGCAGGTCGCCATCAAAATTGTTTTGCCAGTACCCATCGTCAGCGCGAATATATAATTCGGGTAGACACGGGAGTTCTTCCGCATTGCCGTGAAAACGGACTTATACTGATCTTGAGTAATCTTGTCGAAAAGTCCCACTTGTCCTGAGTTACCGGTCGCAACCCCGCCCTCTGTGCGATCTGCAAAACGGCCTTGCTTTTGGAACCACTGTTGAAAAATTTCCTCGACCTTGGCGTTACCTAAGAATTCCTTGAGGAAAACGTAGATTTCTAGTGCCTCGAACTGTGGCTGTCGCAAAAAAGCTTTAGGATTTCTTTCCGGATTATTAAAATCGAGAAACTTACGAGTGAGCTCTTTATAGTTCTGGCGGACGACACCGCGGTTGGCTTGGTAGAACTGCCATAGAAACTGAAAGAAAGCGAAGTCTAATGACGCGCTCACAGTCTTAACTGCACGCTTAACCGCCATGACTGATGCTCCCTTCCCAAGACTCCGAAAGTAGATCGGTGATCTTCACGCGAATGGTGCCTGCGTCCTCCGGCACTTTATAAGACCCCTTAACTAGCTCGTTCTTGCCCGGAACGTCTACCACCGTTGGCTGCAACACCGCACCGTCGTAGTTCCAGTCAATTAGTACTGACTCTGCCAGCTCTTTCCAATCGACCACAGACTCTTTCTGCAGCGAGAGCTTCTGCAACAGATTCATTGGATAGAACTTCTCAAGGATCAGTTCCCCCCCTTTTAAGGCGATCTGTGCCTGCGAATCACGTTTGAACTCTAGGTTAGCCTTATCACGTAGTATATCCACCACCTCCACTTCGATCTTGAAGGGCTTTGCGGCTATTTCTAGTTGAGCGGCTAAGTCCCGCTCGTGCCCCATGCAGACGAGCGTTATTTTCTCGACCGGTCGATTCGGACTTTCGTTTTGCTTTCGCTCCCAGGCTTTGTAATCGAATCCCGCAATTAGCTCATTCAAATCCGCACGAGTGGCGATACGGTTGACGGGCATGATCTTGACCATAAACCCGTCTTTTTCACCGTCGAAAACGGTACTGAACTGCAACTTCTGCACCTCCAATGCCTCGATCAGAAGTTCTTTGGCCTGAACTGGATTTCGGAAGATGTCGTAGTGATTGACGTTATAGGTCTCAAACCCTGTGAAATATTTAGTTTCGGGATCAAGCGACTTCTGACGCAGGCCATTAGCAACAGTGATGAGACGTTTGGTTGTTGTCTGAATGGATCCTAAATTAATGTCTACCCCAATAAATCGACGTCCAAGCTTCATAGCTGCAGCTTGGGTCGTACCTGACCCCATGAAACAGTCAAGTACCAAGTCACCGGGATTCGAAGCAGCCCGAACAATCCGCTCAACTAATGATTCAGGCTTCTGTGTGTCAACGCCAACTAAAAAGTGACCCCCTTCCGTGCTAAATCGCCAACTTAGTTTTGACCCCCCTCGGGTTCATATTTTCGAGCCGGTTCGGCCCGAGACGATTTGATTCCTGCTTTGCGCTTGTCCTTGAGTCGATAGCTTTCACCTGTCATCTGCACGATATGGGCATGATGTAACAGCCTGTCCAGCATGGCCGCTGTCAGTGTTTGATCATCCGCAAAGGTTCCGGCCCACTGGGTAAACGGCAAGTTACTCGTGAGGATCAGGCTGCCTTGCTCGTAGCGCTTGGCGACAACATTGAAGAACAGGTTGGCTTCATCACGACCAAACGGCAGGTAACCGATTTCATCGATGACCAACAACCCGGGGGCCATCACCACACGACTGAAGTATTCCTTGAGCCGTTCCTGGCGGTGCGCAGCGGTCAGTTGCAGCATCAAGTCAGCCGCAGTGACGAAGCGGGTTTTGATACCGGCCATCACTGCCCGGTAGGCCAGGGCGATGGCCAGGTGGCTCTTGCCTACACCACTAGGCCCCAGGAACACGATGTTCTCGGTACGCCCAACAAAACTCAATGCTGCCAGCTCCTGGAGCTGTGCCCGGGGGACGCCGGTGGCAAACGCGAAGTCGTATTGCTCCAGCGTTTTCACGGCGGGCAGCGCGGCAGTTTTCAGCAGGGCCTGTCGAGAGCGTTCACTTCGGGCATCGGTCTCGGCAGCCAGCAGCTTTTCGAGGAAGTCGGCAAAGCTGTCTTCGCCGCTTGCTGCTTGTTGGGCAAGGTGCGGCCAGTCCACCCCGACGCGCTCAAGCTTTAGCCCCTTGCATAGTTCTGTCAGGCGAGCATGTTGAAGGTTCATGCTCTCACCTCCAGCAGTTGCTCATAAACCGACAGCGGATGCTGCAAGCTCTCGTACGGCAGGACCCGCCCCAGGCGTAGGCCTTGGGCGGGTTGTGGGCGCAGGCTCTGTGTTGGCAGTGGTAATAGTACCTGCTGCTCTTCGGCCAGACGTACCGCTGGTTGAACACCCGTCGTGCCGTGAATCCGCTGATGAGCGACTTCGTCGAGCCATTGGCCGATATGTGCGTTGGCCGTCACCACATCCAGCGTCAGACCCGCACTCTTGAGCGTAGCGGCCAACGGGGTAATGAAACTGCCCTTCAGATACCCGTTGAAGCGCTCAACCTTGCCCTTGGTCTGGGCACGGTAAGGGCGGCAGACCTTGGGAATAAAACCAAACTCATCGGCCAGCGCAGCCAATCGGGGATGCCAACGGTGCAGGCCCTCCCCAAAAGCGTCTCGCTCGGTGATGATGGTTCCGGCGTTATCAAACAATGCCTGCTCGGGCACGCCGCCAAAGTAAGCGAACGCCTCCCGAAGCCCTGTCAGCCAGGCTTCGCTGTCCTCTCGCTCGGAGAAACGGACAAAGCTTGCTCGACTAAAACCAAGTGTCGCCACGAACGCCTTAAGCGGCTGACGGCCTCGTCGAATGGTGGTGAAGTCCACCTGCATCTGCTTGCCGGGCAGAGTTTCGAAACGTACCACCGGCTCTTCTGCCTTACGTTTGAAGGGGCGAATATAAGCCTTCAGACGACTGACGCCGCCGCTGTACCCCAATGCCGTGATCTCACGCAGCAGGACGGTCGCCGGAATCCAGTGCGGGCGCGCTGCCTCAATACGCTCATGCAGGTAGTCCTTGAAGGGGTCGATTTTGCACGGACGTGCGGGTCTCACCTTGTCACTGGGTAGCGACCGGGCCTTTCGCAGGTACTTGCGCACGGTGTTACGCGAAATACCCAGCTCACGGGCGATGAATTTGATGCCATGGCCCTGACGGGCCAATACTTTAATTTCCACAGACTGCTCCTGGGTCAACATATTGGCAGCTCAAAGCCGCCAGTTTTACCCAGGGGGTCAATTCTAGGTTGGCGTTAGGGGGTCATTTTTACAGTGGCGGTGACATCTGTGTTGGGTATCCCACTGCCTCGACAGCTAAGTTGTGCAGCTTGTTGATATCTATCCATAGATCCTGAATTACCGTCCCTTCATGCTCGCTCTCATAGCGCTTAAGACGAGGAACCCCCCCCGACTTCGGATAATGGATGCGCCCCTCACGGTCATAAGCTTCCATTTTGGCCTTGGTCGTTGCCCATGTACGCCCTGCTGATGGCCAGACACCCTTCCACTCATATACCAGGTTTCCCCCGTCGCCGTGACGGGGCGCATCCATCGGGAGCCGGTTGTATCGCTCATTTCGCTCCGTATCGAACGAATCGAAAAATGTTTCGACGTACTCCTTATCAATTTTTTGAAGTACTTTGTTCCACGTGCGATCCGGAGACTTGGAAAAGTAATAAATAGTGTCGTGAATGCTTCCGCATCGCCCCGGATCGTTATGCGCAAAAGCCTTGCGCCAAATTATCTCGTTTACGAAGCGCTCCTTGCCGAAGATTTCCTCGAGGATGCAGCGTACAAAATGGGTTACTCCGGTTCCAACATGAACGAAAATTGCTCCCGTTTCTGAAAGAAGCTCCCGCAATAGAACCAGCCGCTCATAGAGAAATTGGAGATACTCATCGTTGTTCCAAATGTCAGTGTATTGCTTTTCCTCGAATGAGGACTGGTCGCCGACGGCCTTCTCGGACTTCAGTTGAATTGATTTTTTGTAATCTGCTTTTGAGTCGAAAGGCGGGTCGATATAGATCAGATCCACCTTGCCTCGGTATTCCTTGAGCAGATGACTCATCACCTGAAGGTTATCGCCCCAGTAAACCTTGTTGCGCCACCCGTCTACCTCTTCGCCGTGAATTTCTTTCAACTGCGCAGGGTAGTACTGAGTAGAAGAGAACGGGCGTTTACCGCGCCAGTTGAGCATCGGATAGCCCTTGATAGGCTCGAACTGATACTTCTCGACGTTGATGGATCCGTCATCAGGTGCAGACATCTGCAAACTCTGCTGCTCTGGAGTAATATTTTTAGTCACTAGTCGTTGTTCCTGAATTTCCAATTCTTGGTGTCGCAGTAGGCGCGCATGTCACAGCTCTGGCAGAGCTTGGCAGGACGCATAGCGATGCGGTAGTCCTGATGCTCGATGCGCGCAACGATGTCGTCGAACTGCGCGATGGTCTTTCCAATGGAGCGGTCGTCCTTGCTGAAAGAAACGTAGGGGTTGCCTCCGTCCTCACCTGTGTAATAGAGATGCATCCGACTCACCTTCTGGCCGGTGCGCTCCTCCACCAGGTGGGCATAGACCTCCAACTGGTGCCGGTACTGCTGGAGGCGGCTCCGATCCTTTTCCATGTCGGGCTTTTTCTCCGACTTGAAATCGATAATTTCAACCGTGTCATGCTCTCCCCGAATGAGGTCGACGCTGCCTTTAAGGATGTAATTATCCTTCACTAGCGAAATCTCGACCTCGGCCTCCTTGATGCGATCCCAATTTCCGCTTTCACGCTCGAAGTAGCGCATCACATGCAACAATGCCGCCTGCTGCGAGCTAGGGGCCAGGTATACGCGTTCCTTCTTCGAAATCTGGGCATAATTTCCCGAGAACCAGGAGGCAACGCGCTCTCGAGATAACGTACTTTCTTCGCCACGCAAAACAGTTTTGTGGATGTCTTCGATAGTTTGATGGACAAGTGTACCGAACAGCATCGGGCTTTCACGGATTGGCGCGAACTCCAGTTCCTTGAAGAAGCGATACTGTTCGGCGCAGTTTTCGAACACGGTGATGTGAGAGGTGAACGAGTACTCGCGCTTGAGACTAATCTGCTTGACCTCCTCGTAGCTGAGGGACTCGAGATCAACATCACGCCAGCTTGGCAGCTCGTAGAACAACCGCTCGAAATATTTGGACGGAGATTTACCGTGCCCTTGCTTTTCTTGAGTCGCCAACACCAGCAGATTCTGCGCGCGGGAGAATGCGGTATAAAACAGCCTCCAAAAATCAAAGTTTTTGATGTGATCGAGAGGTTCAAAACGTTTCTTCGAGAGGTAACCTCCGTCTTCTAGCAGCACATCTAGCGCGCTGTATTGCTTCCGTGGCACCGCCTCCAGGGATCCGCAGATCACCACAGGGAACTCCAGCCCCTTGGATTGATGAATAGTGAGGAAAGATACGCAGCCCTTAGGCGCGTACTCTGTCTCGTCCTCATACTCGCCAATACCTCCATCCACCAGAAAGCGTAGAAACTGGTTGAACAAGTCACGGATGTTCTTCTCCAGCCATTCCGGGTTGAGCACACTGACGAAATGTAGGTACTCAAACTTCATGAGCAGCTTGGAAAATGTACCGAGGTTGCGCGCTGAGCGGCCTTTATCCACCCCTCGAACTGCATCTTCGGAGAGAAAGTGTGCAAATAGGGGGAACTGGAGCAGCTGATAAAACAGGCCAGAGAATGCATAGTCGGTGTTCTGGGTCAACGCCGCATGGCGTTTGGCCAACGGGCGAGCCCAATCCAACAGAGGCTTATTCTCCGGCTTTCGCAGTTCCGTGATAAAGGCTGCGAAACACTGTCGATCGTAGTATTCCCAGATTGGTAGAGTGATACCTTCTGCCCACGCCCGCACCTTGGGGAACTGCGGAAACAGAAAGATCAGCGCGCCGATCATTAGGCGGATTTCTTCACGCGCGAAAAACATGTTTGAGCGCGGCGAGAACACGGGCACACCTTGGGAATCTCCGAACAAGTCCCGGTTATGCGAAAATCGCCTGACCACCTGATCCGAGCCTCCCATGAGCCAGATGAGCTTTTCCGATTTCGAATATGCCAGCAAGCGCAAGCAGACACGCCGCGAACGCTTCCTCGCCGAGATGGATCAGGTCGTCCCCTGGACAGGTCTGCTGGGCCTGATCGAACCGTTCTACCCCAAGGCCGGCGGTGGCAGAAAACCTTATCCGCTGGAAACCATGCTGCGCATTCACCTGCTGCAGAACTGGTTCTCCCTGAGTGATCCGGCCATGGAAGAAGCGCTCTACGAAATCACCCCCATGCGCCAGTTTGCACGCCTGACGTTGAGTGCGCCGATACCGGAAGACACCACGATCATGAACTTCCGGCACCTGCTGGAGAAACATCAACTGGCTCCTGCAATCCTCGCGGTCATCAACGGTTATTTGCAGGAAAAAGGCCTGTCGCTGCGCCAGGGCACCATCGTCGATGCCACCATTATTCATGCCCCAAGCTCGACCAAGAACAAAGACGGCGAGCGTGATCCCGAGATGCATCAGACAAAGAAGGGTAACCAGTATTTCTTCGGTATGAAGGCCCACATCGGCGCTGACGTTGAGTCTGGACTGGTTCATCACGTCCATGGCACTGCGGCCAATGTGGCCGATGTCACTCAAGTCGCCGAACTGCTCCACGGGGAAGAAAACGCGGTCTATGCGGACGCTGGCTACACCGGTGTCGAGAAGCGTGAAGAGCACGAAAATCGTAACGTGATCTGGCAAATCGCGGCGCGGCGCAGCACGTATTCCAAGCTGAACAAACGCAGCCTGTTGTACAAAGCCAAGCGCAAGATCGAGTACTGCAAAGCGCAGACACGCGCCAAGGTCGAGCATCCGTTTCGGGTCATCAAGCGCCAGTTTGGTTACGTGAAAGTACGCTTTCGTGGGCTGATGAAAAACACGGCCCAACTGACCACGCTGTTCGCCCTGTCGAACCTGTGGATGGCTCGAAAGCGACTAATGGGTTTGGGTGAGTTGCGCGCTTAACACGGAAAACCGAGCGAAAAACGCGCTCGACTCACACTGCATCAGACCGTTTTCAGAAAAATAGCGCTATGTGCCTGGCAAATTACGGCTTGCCACCGCTGCGCGGCAAGTTGATCGGAGCATCCCTTGGGTTTCGAGAAAGCGCGCGAGCGCGACCGCCTTTTCGCTCTTCACCGAGCGAAATAGAAAAGCGATCTGATTCCAGTCCGTCAGCTTGCCCGTAGCCTTCATGTTGTTTAGGAAGGACAACATTTCGGCGTGCCAATTGTGGTTTTCGTCATTGCCGTCAGCGGCAGCAAGTCGTACCACCGTAGGCACGTCGGGGAAGTCGTCCTCACGGGGAACGATTTGCTTGGCGAAGCGGAAGGTATGCGTGCCGTCGTCCCACGTCTGCTCGCGCATCCACTCGTTGTAAAAGCGGATGATGTCTGGATGCGAGCGGTAGTTGACAGTAAGGGCAACCTGCTTGCATTGCCCCTCATCAAAGAGCGACGGAAACTCTAGGATGTTGCGAATGGTCGCCCCACGAAAGCGATACAGACCTTGATCATCATCACCCACAACGCATAGGTTGCGCTTCTCACCCGCCAGTATCAGGAGGATACGCTCCTGAATGGTGTTGGTGTCCTGGTACTCGTCCACCATCAGGTAAGTCAGTTTCTTGCGCAATTGCGCCGCCACTTCCGGATGCTTTTCAAGCAATTGCAGCGCCTCGAACTGGATACCAGAGAAGTCGAGAGAGTTGTTTGCATGCAACAGCTCCTGATACTTGAGGAAGCACGTGACCAGCGCACGGATCTCCACTTCAGAAGCCGCCGACAGCGTCGTGAGGTCGAGGGCTTCTTCGCCGACTTTGTTAAGCCACTTGAGCAGGCTCTCTGACTGTGCCCAGCGGCCCGATTGATCGATCCCCATGATGAGATGAGAGTCAGCCAGCACACGGAAATCCTTGATGTGCTGGTAGATAAAGTATTGCTGATCGAACTGATCGAGTAGCGTGAAGCTGCGTTTGAGCCGTGTGAACTCGCGGAAGTCCTCTAATATCCGTAGACAGACAGAATGGAAGGTACCGAGGTACATTTCATTCAAATTGAAACGGATGCCGAGTTCGGCGAGACGATTCGAGATACGAGTGGTCAGTTCCCGCGCAGCTTTGTCAGTGAAGGTCACTACGAGTAAAGACTCTGGTGATACCCCTTTTTGTGTGATCAGGTAGACAATGCGTTCTACTAGAGTGAAGGTCTTACCAGATCCCGGACCGGCAATGATGAGCACCGGGCCATCGGTGGCCAGGATCGCTTCAAGTTGCTGTGGATTCGCTTTGCTTTGAAGGTGGGTCTCGCCGGAGGTCATTCCGTTTCCTCGTTATCTACCGCCCCCGTAACGGGACGACTTTCAGCCCACCAATCTAGGTCCTTGGGAGGAGGCACCTGAATCACCTAGGTACAGACCCCTCAGATTACCATCCGCAGCAATACGATAAATAGGGCTGACCATCCAGAGACTATTTCTCAAGCACGATCATGACTGGTAGAGCCGCAAGGGTGGGCTAGGTGTACATAGGTGTGAATGGGTATCGAAAGGGGCATATGCTTCGATCGGACCAGGTGAATGGCATCGGAATAGATGATCAAGGCTCAGGGCGTCACTAAAGGACTCAGTATTCCAAAGGGTATTCCAAAGAAAATATTAAAAAATATAAATCCACTAAATTCAACAAGTTATAAGCGCGGTTCAGATTACCCCGGCCCAAATTGCAGATGAAATCGCCTAGGGACGTCTTGTCCTATGCTCCTTGATCCGGCGCCCCGTGCCCTCCTGAAACCGGCCAGCATTGCGGATCGCTCCGCCGCCGACTCCAGAGCGCGCACGCCACACAGCCCAACCACCCCCACCTCAAACCCCACACCCACTAACCCCCGGCACCCGCCCCCGCCAAGGCCTCACCCGCTCCAACTGCCCAGCCAACCCCAACAACACCCCCTCCTCCCCAAACCGCCCAGCAAAATGCGCCCCCATCGGTAGCCCCGCCGCACTCCAGGACAACGGCACCGACATCGCCGGTTGGCCGCTCGCATTAAACAACGCTGCAAAAGGCGAATACCGATGCGACCGCTCGATCATGTCCTCAAGACTCAGGCTCTCGTCGGGCACGACCAGCTCACCAATGCGTGCCGGCTCGCGTGTCAGTACTGGCGAGAGGATCACGTCGTAATCCTGCATGAATGTCGCCAGTTGGCGGCCCAGGGCGTGTATCCATTCGACGGCGGCGGCGTATTGCGCGCCGCTGACGCCGCCTTTGTCGCGCAGGATGATGCGTGTGCGCGCTTCCAGCTCGGAGTCTTGCACGTCAAAGCCACGCATGCGGCCCAGCATATCGACGTGGTTGCGGGTGTTCGCGCCGATGATGGTGAAGACGTGGTCGAGGAATTCCGGCAACACCACTGGCAGGCTGACGGGTTCGATGCGGTGCCCGAGTGACTCGCATAACTGCGCGACATCTCGTACGGCGGCCAGGCTCTCGGCGGAGGTTGGCCAGGTGCCTGATTGTTCGATGAGCGCGATGCGCAGGGTTCCGGGGTCGCGGTGGACGGCGCTTACGTAAGGCAGGCTCTGAACCGGGCCTGCGTAAGGCGCGCCGAGGTCCATGCCTGCTGTGGCGTCGAGCAAGGCTGCGCTGTCGCGTACGGTCAGGGTGATGGCGTGCGCGGTGCTCAGGCCTGCCCAGCCCTCGCCGACCATCGGGCCGGAAGGCATGAGGCCGCGGCTGGGCTTGAAGCCGAATACGCCGCAGCAGGATGCAGGCACTCTCAACGAACCACCGCCGTCGTTGCCGTGGGCAAAGGGCACTACCCGCGCGGCCACCAGCGCGGCAGCTCCGCCACTTGAACCTCCGGCGCTGTGCTCGAGGCTCCACGGGTTGCGGGTCGCGCCGAAGCGTGTGGACTCGGTGGAATAGGATGTGCCGAACTCCGGTGCAGTGGTCGTCCCGGCAAGCACGCAACCGGCACGCCTCAGGCGGCTGACAACTTCGGCTTCAAAGGGGGCACGGAACTCGCCCATGGCCAGGGAGCCATTGCTCATCCCCGCGCCATTGACCGGGGTAAACAGGTCCTTGATCAGCGTTGGCACACCTGCGAAAACGCCTTGGCTTTTTGCCGCATCCAGCGCCGCGCTGCGGGCTGAGTCATACAGTCGCTCGGCGACGGCGTTGAGTTGCGGTTCAACGTGCTCGATGCGTTGAATCACCCCCTCCAGCAAATCGATCGGCTGGACCTCGCCGCGCCGGACCCACTCGGCCAGGCCGGTGGCGTCTTCATCGTTCAACAACGTTTGAATGTCTTTCATAGGAAGGTTCCTGATGGCCTGAATTCGAATTGAAACAAGATCGCCGAGCTTGCAACCATTTTTAGAAACTGTGGCCTACCCGTAACGCCACGGTGTAACCCTCGGTGCGGTTGCGTGCGCCGAATTCCTTGTAAATGTGAAACCACGCCGCAGGCATGCCGGGCGTGAAGTAACTGATCGCTGGGCCGGCTGCGACCACTCGGGCGCGGTTGCCGGCTTCCAGTCCTGGCGCATCGTCATCGGAGAATTGCCGATAATAGAACCCGCCCAGCCCCAGCGTGAAAGGACCTGCGTGCTGGCCCACGGCAAACTCGTGACGGTATTCGACGCCGCTCTTGTAGTCGGTCGCCGGGTTGCGGGTGTTGATGTCAGTCTGAAAGCTGCTGGACACTTCAAAACCGCTGTCGCTGATGTAGGTCGCGTTGACGGTGGGAGAAAACGTCCAGTGATTCAGCCCCGGCGAAATAGGACGATTCTTGTCGTAGTCGCCGGTAGGTGTCTGAATCTGCATCTGTGCGTTCACGAACAGGTTGGGGGAAAGGTCCCATTGCAGTATGAGCGGTGACACCGAAATGTCGGCCATCCTGAACGGATCCGCCTTCAGGTCCAGCGGGCCGCCAGGCGTCTGGACCCGGAACGAGGCATCCATCTGGAAGAAAGGCACCGCCACGCTGTAGCCATAGCGCGCACCCAGTATTCTGTAATCGGTCATGCGAAAGTACGCAACGCCGATGGACAGAACGTCCAGGGAAAAATTGTTGTCCAGCGAGCGACCGTGGCGGTCTTTCTGCACATTGGTCGAATAGAACGCCACGCGCATTCCCAGCGTACCCACGGGGGTCGACGGAGGCAGGATGCCTGCACCGAAATCGTAAACACCGAAGGAGGTAGTCGGTGCTCCGTTTTCAGTTGCCTGAACCGTGGCAGCAAGGCTCATCAAGCCGAGCGTCAAGAAAGTGAAGCGTCTGATATTGGAATTATTGTTATGACTCATCGCATGCCCCTGACCACGAAGGTGATGGGGTCATGCTATTGAGTCATGCTTTATGCCGTTATCCGTTTTCAGCAAAGATGTTTGCGCTGCAAGGTCTGCGAGGGTGTTTCCCCGAACAGTGTCCGGTAGTCACTGGAAAACCGGCTCAGGTGCCAGAACCCCCAGCGCGCGGCGACCGTCTGCACGAGTTCGATCCGGCTGCTTTCGCGCAACTCGCGCCGCGCTGCGTTGAGGCGCAACGTGCGCAGAAAAGCCACCGGGTTGATGCCCAGCGTCTCCTGAAAACAGTACTGAAGTTTGCGGCGACTGGTGCCAATGTGGTTGCACACATCCAGAATCGACAGCGGTTCATCCAGATGCGCCAAGGCATAATCGCGGGCCCGATCGACCATTCTCTTGCGCGCCGTGGGATTTAGCGGCGGCGCCTGATCAGGTGCCACAAGTTCCAGCACCTGCAACATTACGGCATCCCGAATGCCACGCCGGATCGACTCGTACTCAAGCTTCTGCAGGCACGCCTGCTCTCCATTCAACAGGTTATCGAACAGCGCAGTGAACCTCGTTCGGACCATTGAATCGGTCAAACGGTAACACTTGGGAAGATCGGTAATTTCAAAACGGCTGCCCTGACGTTCCAGTGCGTGAGCCAGGGCACTCTCTTCAATCGCAATGCCCAGTGCATCCAATTGCAGCGGCGTACTCAATTCCGGAAGATTCTCGCCGTGCGCGACGATCATGCTCGACTCTGGAAGCGTGTGCCCGGCACAGAACGCAGGACCGTTGGCACTCAACGGCAAGGCGAAAATAATCGCCCCCTTCCAGGCTGTACCACTCTTGACCAAGGCCTGATTAGAGCGGTCGCGGACCAGTTGCAGCCAGTCCGAACGGAATTCCGTCAGCTCGCCTTCAAAGCCACCGGGCGTCACTTGGTCGTAACGAACCTGCCAGCCGCTGAGGTTGCGACCGTGCTCGTCGATGTCACAGTTTGAAAACGCCGCAGGTGAGGTGGCGGTGCCGCGTCAATCGAAGCCTTGTTTGTCTCCACATAACGACTACTCATCGGCCTTGCCCCTTAATACGTCTCAAGGTCATTCGGCTAAGTGAAGGCAAGTTTCATTCCGGCAGCAAGGAGTTTGGGTGATTAATACAGCGAAGCTACCAAACTGCTTTCAAGCTTAATAAAAACTATACTCGCTTCAAATAGAAAGCGTCCCGTTGAGTCATGGTGTAGGCCCACTCGCTGTCACAGCAAGACAAGCGGCCATCGCTCTCGAGTACTGATCACGTATACTGGCAATATATCATCACGCATCTCGACCAAGGCATGTGCCGTCGATTACGCTTCAGCTGGCATAAGTATGGAAAACAGCACATGCCACAAAGAAGAAACCTGAAAGACTCTATTTTCATACCCTTGAAGCTGTCTCAGCTGATCGGCCTTTTCAGTTGGATTATCAGCTGGTATGTGAATCCGTCTATTGAGCAATTACTGGATATATTTATTTATTGCGCTCTGGCGGGGGCGACGCTGTCAATCATTGTCACTTCCAACAGCAGAAGCATGACGACGTGGCGCCTGTTCGGCATTATCTACATGACCTCACTTACCGTTCTGTTCAAGGTACAGATCGAACGCATGGGCGTAGAGGCGTCGATGTGGGGATTGGTTGTCACTTCCCTGCTCATCACGGGAATGAGCGTATTCTTCGTCAAGTTTATTGACTACGTCGCTGCGGCTGCTCTGATCTGGTTGATCATGTGGCAAACGGACCTGACGGCAGTCGGCGTCGACCATGCGCCTTTGTCTTATGTTTTCCTGATCAGCTCGACCTTGTTGGGCGGCTCCCTGAATGCAACCTTCCTGAGCCTGGTCATGCAGACCATGGCGGCGAGTGATCGCTACCAGAAGCTGTCCGAAACCGACACGCTGACGAACGCCCCAAATCGCCGTGCTCTGGTCACCAGCCTGGACAACGCACTGACGTCAGATGATAAGTCCTCGCTGTGGTTCGCCATGCTGGATCTGGATAACTTTAAAAGCATCAACGACAACCATGGCCACGACGTGGGTGACAATGTCCTTATATGTTTCGCAACACTCATAAAAAGCACAACGGGGCTGGTCAGCTTTGGTCGCCTGGGGGGAGAAGAGTTTGGCGTGATGTTATCCGCAGCAAACGCAGCAGACGCCATAGCGGCAATGGATCATTTATTGATGCACGCCCAAAAAGACCAAGCAGCGAAAATGCCCTATTCATTCAGTGCAGGTATTGCGAGTTTGGCTCGGGCAAAAAACGTCAATGACCTGTTAAAAGAAGCCGATGAAAATTTGTATCTCGCCAAACGGAGCGGCAGACAATGTATTGCCTTTGAAGGCAGGATAGTTTCCGCGACCGCTGGAAGTGTGGAAAAGCAGAACCAAGGGGTGAAATCGGTTAATACCCATGCATAGCGCTCGGTTCTCTCAAGCATTCTCGCCGCCCTGCCGAACCATCGAATAGCGGTCAATATCTTCTCGCAATGTCCACCCCTGCCCCGACCAATATCGGCCAGCCGCCTCGTTAACCTTCAGCACATCCAGATGACACTTATAAATTCCCAGCGCTTCCAGACACTGAAGGCAGCGCTCGACCAACTCGTGAGCTATCCCCTGTCGACGATACTCCGGCAGCACAATCAAATGGTGTAGATAACCCCGGCGGCCGTCATGCCCACACATGACACAGCCGCACACAGCCCCCTCCGCCTCGGCAACGAAGCTCATATCGGGGTTTCTGTCGAGGTAGCGTGCCGTCGATTCACGCGAATCGGCATCTCGCAGAGAGATGCCCGGTGTATTGCGCATCAGTTCGATGACCGATTCGTAATCCTTGATTGTCATGCGGCGAATCGTGATCACTGGCTATGCCCGGCCTGTTATTCCAATGGCGGAGCAGATTAACAGGGCATTTCGCTGATCAGATGACAGCGCTGCCAGAGTTTGCCTATCAACCCATAACGTTCTTTCTATTAGAAATATCCACAAAGAAGGCTAATCTGCAAGAGCATCGGCGAAGGCCGTGCGGCTTTACCCTGATAAGGAGATAAGAATGAGCTCAAGTTTTCTGTGCACGTTGTGGGCTCGTATCGCAGCAATCCAATGATCGCTACTGGCCTGATCGTTGATCGAGCGGCCGGTACGAACCCAGTGCTATGGAGTTCCGTCATCACTGTCTGAAGCCCCGCGAGTGGGCTGGATGGCCGGATGCAAATGACAAAAAGGTGTATCAAGCATGTCAACTGAATCGAAATGCCCCTTCAACCACGCTGCTGGCGGCGGCACCACCAACCGTGACTGGTGGCCCAAGCAGCTGAATCTGAAGATTCTGCATCAGCATTCCTCACTCTCCGACCCGATGGGCGAGAGCTTTGATTATGCCAAGGAGTTCAAGAGCCTTGACTTCGAAGCGGTCAAACAAGACCTGCGCGACGTCATGACCCGGTCGCAGGACTGGTGGCCGGCCGACTTTGGCCATTATGGTCCGCTGTTCGTTCGCATGGCCTGGCACAGCGCCGGTACTTACCGTACAGGCGATGGCCGTGGCGGTGCAGGTGCTGGTCAGCAACGTTTTGCGCCGCTCAACAGCTGGCCTGACAACGTCAGCCTGGACAAGGCACGTCGCCTGATCTGGCCAGTCAAGCAGAAGTATGGCCGCAAGATCTCCTGGGCCGACCTGATTGTGCTTACCGGCAACGTCGCGCTGGAGTCGATGGGCTTCAAGACGTTCGGTTTTTCCGGTGGTCGCCCGGATGTCTGGGAACCGGAAGAAGATGTGTACTGGGGCTCCGAGACCACCTGGCTGGGTGGCGAAGAACGCTACGGCGCACAGAAGAAAATGCAGCAGCCGGGCGACGGCACGCTGGTCGCCGAGCCGGAGAACCATGCCAACGAAGAAAGCCGCACCGCGAGCGGTGAGCGCAATCTGGAAAACCCGCTTGCCGCTGTGCAGATGGGCTTGATCTACGTGAACCCGGAAGGGCCTGAAGGCGTGCCGGACCCGGTCGCTTCGGCGAAGGATATCCGTGAAACCTTCGGTCGCATGGCGATGAACGATGAAGAAACCGTAGCGCTGATCGCCGGTGGTCACGCCTTCGGCAAGACCCATGGCGCAGGCCCTGCCGACAACGTCGGTCCGGAGCCGGAAGCAGCCGGTCTTGAAGAGCAGGGGCTTGGCTGGAGAAACAAATTCGGCAGCGGCAAGGGTGGCGACACCATCACCAGCGGCCTGGAAGTGACCTGGACTTCGACTCCGACCAAATGGAGCAACGAGTACCTGGAAAACCTCTTTGGCTTCGAGTGGGAGCTGACCAAGAGCCCGGCAGGCGCGCATCAGTGGACGCCGAAGAACGGCGCAGGCGCGGGCAAGATTCCGGATGCCCACGATCCATCCAAACGTCATGCGCCAAGCATGCTGACCTCTGACCTGGCGCTGCGCTTCGATCCAGCTTACGAGCAGATCTCCCGTCGCTTCCTGAACAACCCTGAGCAACTGGCCGACGCGTTCGCCCGCGCCTGGTTCAAGCTGACTCACCGTGACATGGGCCCGCTCGCGCGCTACCTCGGCCCGGAAACACCGGCCGAAGAGCTGCTGTGGCAAGACCCTATTCCGAATGTTGATCATGCGTTGGTGGATGATCAGGATGTTGCCGCGCTCAAAGGCAAGATTCTGGCTTCGGGGCTTTCTGTCTCGCAGCTGGTTTCAACCGCATGGGCAGCCGCTTCTACTTTCCGTGGCTCTGACAAGCGCGGCGGTGCCAATGGCGGCCGTCTGCGTCTTGCTCCGCAAAAGGACTGGGCGGTTAACCAGCCTGCACAACTGGCGGGCGTACTGAAGACGCTTGAGGGGATTCAGAGCGAGTTCAACGCCGCTCAGTCGAGTGGCAAGCAGGTTTCCATTGCGGACCTGATCGTCCTGGCCGGTAGTGCAGGTGTCGAGCAGGCTGCGAAGAACGCTGGTCATCACGTCACGGTGCCGTTCACACCAGGCCGTGCCGATGCATCGCAGGAGCAGACGGATGTCGAGTCGTTCAGCTTCCTTGAGCCGATCGCCGATGGCTTCCGCAACTATCAGAAGGCGCACTACAAGGTCTCGGCAGAATCGCTGCTGGTCGACAAGGCGCAACTGCTGACCCTGACGGCACCGGAAATGGCTGTGCTGTTGGGCGGCCTGCGGGTCTTGAATATTAACGTTGGACAGAGCAAGCACGGCGTCTTCACCGACAAGCCTGAAACCCTGAGCAACGACTTCTTCAAGAACCTGCTGGACATGGCCGTTGAGTGGAGAGCGACTTCAGGTGCCAACGACACCTTTGAAGCACGTGACCGCAAAACCGGCGCAGTCAAATGGACCGGCACCCGTGTCGATCTGGTATTTGGCTCACATGCCCAACTGCGTGCGATTTCCGAGGTGTACGGCAGTTCGGACGCTAACGAGAAGTTCGTCAAAGACTTCGTGGCCGCATGGACCAAGGTGATGAACCTGGACCGCTTCGACCTGGCTTGATGTGTTTGATGTGCTGAGTTGAAAAAACGCCTCCCTTGCGGAGGCGTTTTTTTTACGGCTATCAAAAAGCGAAGGCTGGTTTTATCAGCGACTCATCATGCTTGCCGCCTGCTCCGTCGCTTCAGTCGTTCGAGTCGCCAGCTTGCGCACTTCGTCAGCTACCACCGCAAAGCCCCGTCCAGCTTCCCCGGCACGTGCAGCTTCAATCGCGGCATTGAGCGCCAGAAGGTTGGTTTGGCTGGCAATGCTCTGGATAGTGCCGACTATCTGGGTCAGTTGAGTGATGTTCTCTTCCAGGTTTTTCTGATGCTGTGCTTCGGTGTCGCGAAGAGCATCCTGCTCATGCTTCAAATGCACATCCACCAACGCACCGACCACCCTCAGCGGAATACCTTCGGGATTGCGACGAGTCTGGCCGCGTGCACGGAACCAGCGGTACTCGCCGGTTTTCATCTTCAGGCGGTACTCGATATCGAACGGCGTCTTGCCAGTCCGGTCATTCAAGTGCGCACCGAATGCCGTCAGACTGCGCTCCTTGTCGTCAGGGTGCAGCCGTGATGCCCAGCTATCCAGTACGTCAGGAAACTCTTCGACTGTTTCGAAACCCAAAAGCCGCCTGAACTGTGGAGACCACCAGAACGGGTTTCTCGCATTGACCGGGTCGCCAGCAATGACCTCCATGTCCCAGAGCCCGTCGGAGAGCATCTCCCGGGCCAGTTCGAATCGGGTAATGATCACATCGTGTTCCAGATCACGTTCAAGCTCATCGTGAATATCACGAAGCGAGCCGGCGACACGCAGCGGCGTTCCGCGTGCGTCTCTTAACGTTTCGCCTTGGGCATAGAACCAGCGATAAGTGCCGTTCTTCATCGCCAGACGATTCTTGACTCGGTACGGCGTGTTACCCGAGCGATCATTCAGATGCTTGGCAAATGCGTCGAGCGTGGCTTGTTTATCCTGCGGATGAAGCCGGTCTGCCCAGCTCGCCAGTACGTTAGGGAAATCTCGCTCGTCGTTAAAACCGAGAAGCGTGCGAAGTTGCTGCGACCACCAGAATCGATTGTTCGGGTTGACCGGATCGCCTGCTACGACCTCCATATCCCAGAGGCCCTCGCTCGACGCACGGTTGACCAGATCAAAGCGGGTCTCATAAGCGGCGGCCGAGGCAGAGGCTTCACCCAGAAGGTGGCGGGCGGTTTCCAGTTCCTGCTCAAGATCGGCGATACGTTGCTCGTCGAGACCACGCTGGGCACTCAGCGAACTCCAGCACTCAAGTACGCTGTTCTCTTCAGCGCAGCCTCTTACCACCGGCTCGCCAGCCCCCTTGAGAGAGGCAATAAGTTGTTGAAGGGCTTTTCTGTCACGACGTGGTCGGAATAAGTGAAACATGCACAGGGCTCTCAAAATAAAGTCAGATTTGCCGAGTCCCTGGCATGTCACTTCTTTATCGACATGCCGTGCGGTTTCTGAATCGTCAGATTGCAATCAGGTAATGGTCACTTGTTCCAGAATCAACTTCACGGCTTGCTGATAGGTTTGCGCCCCGGCCATCAACTCCGCTACCCAGCCGCAACCGGACTTCTCCAGATGAACTCGCCAATCACCGGGCCAGTTCTCAAGCCCGGCCAGGTTCAGAAATATACAGCCACCCCGCTCAGCATGCCCGCCGGTAATTGACTGTTCAAAACAGAACGGTTTATCGGCTCCGGATGTGTCGACACTGAATAGGTACACATCGTGTTTCGGGTCCTCAAGCGAAGGCGCGCAATTGAGCTGACTGATCAGCTTCAACATTTTTCAATCTACTCCTGGCTATATGATTGACTGTGACGTCCATTACTTCGGGAATGCAGTTCGCGACGGTTTACGTCGCGAAGAGGACGCAGAGCGTCCAGACCGGCATGCCGACGCGGAGCGTCGCACGATAGTTGAGATTATCGTCCCCTACGCTCACCCCCTCGCTCCAAACCTGCGCAACACCACAACCCCAAGCAGCGCCGATAACACCGACCCGATCAGTACGCCCACCTTGACCTCATCCACCAGCTCCGGTGCGCCCGGGAAGGCCAGTGCGCCGATGAACAGGCTCATGGTGAAACCAATACCGCACAGCGCCGCAACGCCATAAAGCTGGCCCCAGTTGCTGCCGTCCGGCAAGCGGGCCAGGCCCGCGCGGATGGCCAGTGCAGCGAGGGCGAAGATGCCGACCTGTTTGCCGATCAGCAGCCCCAGCGCGACGCCCAACGGCACCGGGTCCAGCAGTTTGTCGACAGTGATGCCTGACAGTGAAACGCCGGCATTGGCGAATCCAAAAACCGGTACGACGGCAAAGGCCACCCACGGGTGCAGTTTTTCTTCCAGATGCAGCAGCGGCGAGCTGGCTTCTTCATCGGGTTTGCCGAGCGGAATGCACAGTGCCAGCGCTACGCCCGCCAAGGTGGCGTGAATACCGGACTGGAGCATGAAGAACCACAGCAGCGCGCCGACAATCAGGTAAGGCAGCAGCTTTTTAACGCCCAAGCGGTTCAGCGCAACGAGCACGGCGATGGAGCCAAGTGCGGCCAGCAGCATGGGAATGGACAGATCGCTGGTGTAGAACAGCGCGATGATCAGCACAGCGCCGAGGTCATCGAGAATTGCCAGTGCCGACAGGAATATCTTCAGCGACAACGGCACACGCTTGCCCAGCAATGACAGCACACCCAGGGCGAATGCGATGTCGGTCGCTGCCGGAATGGCCCAGCCGCCAATGGTGTCTGACTGGCCCCAATTGAATGCCACGTAGATCAACGCCGGAACCACCATGCCGCCCAGCGCCGCGAAGCCCGGCAAGGCGCGCTGGCTCCAGGACGCCAGCTGGCCGGCCAGCATTTCGCGCTTGATCTCCAGGCCCACCAGCATGAAGAAGATTGCCATAAGGCCATCGTTGATCCAGTGCGCTACCGACATCCCGGCGAGCACGGTATGCAGCGCTGCAAAGTAGCTGTCGGCCAGCGGCGAGTTGGCGACGATCAGAGCTGCAAGCGCAGCTGCCATCAGGATCAGACCGCCAGCGGCCTCAGCGGCGAAAAAGCGCTTGATGAACGCCAGCGCGCTCGGGGATTCGGTACGGGGGGTGGGGTTGTGCATGCAGGGCTCCGCAGGGTACAGCGCAAAAAGGCCGCAACCTTACCACTCGCAGAGCCTGCCACAGCGCAGGTAAACCTGAGGATACAAATTAACGCGCATGCCCATCATGGCTTGAGGAATCAGGGCTCCTGTCTGCCAGACAACAGCCCTGCCCGCTTCACTTCTTGACGGTTTCTTCAAGCGTGAACCGGCCCAACGGGTTCTGGCCGAAGTGCTCGATGTTCTTGCGTGAAACACTGATGTAAGGGCTGTAGTACAGGTCGATCCAGTTGACGTCGGCTTTGGCCATTTTCTGCAGGTCGATGTACATCTGCTCACGCTTTTTGGGGTCCATTTCAACCCGTGCAGCAGCAACCAGCTCCTTGACCTTCTCGTTCTTGTAACGGGTCATGTAGTTGTTGTTGGTGTCATGGCCAAGCACGAAGGTGGTTTTCTGATCCGGGTCGAGGATGTCGTTGGTCCAATACATCACGGAGATGTCGTAGTCACCGGCAATCAGCATGTCCCAGCTCTGGCTCGGGTCGACTTTCTGTAGCGTGGTGGTTACGCCAACCTTGGCCAGCTGCTGTTGCAGCATGACCGCAATTTGCTCGTCGACTTCGTTGCCAGCATTGACTACATAGTTGAGCTTCAGGTCTGACGCACCGGCATCCGCCAGCATCTGTTTGGCCTTGACCGGGTCATACGGGCGTTGCAGGTTATCGGCGTAGTGATACAGCGCGCCCTTGGGAATGTAGGAATTGGCTACTGTGCCCAGCCCGAAGGTGGCGGCCTCGACCAGCGATTTCTTGTCGATAGCCATGTCCAGTGCCTGGCGTACCTCAGGCTTGGCCAATGCGCCGTGCTCATGGTTGAGCAACAAATGATCTTCACGGGTGGACGGGTCAAGGTGAACCACCAGATCAGGGTTCTTTTTCAGGTTTTCGACACGGGAGAACGGCACATAGATCGCTGCATCCAGTTCGCCCTTCTGGACCATCAGCATACGGGTGTTGTCATCCGGCACCGAGATCCACTCGACACCATCCAGGCTGACGCTCGGCGCTTCCCAGAAGTCGGGGTTCTTCGCCAGGATCACCCGATCACCGCGCCGCCATTCTTTCACTGTGAAGGCTCCCGAACCGACAGGCTTTTCGGCGTAAGCCTCTTCGCCCAGGGTCTTCATGGCCTTCTCGGAGAGAATCGACACGTTGGGCAGCGCCAGTTGCGAGAGAAACGAGGCCGATGGATTCTTCAGGGTGATGACCAGCGTACGCGGATCTGTTGCGACGGCTTTGTCGATAATCTTGTAGGAATCGCTCCACAGCGAGCCCTTGTCGTCGCGAATTCGCAGCAGGCTGAATACAGCGTCGCTGGCGGTCAGCTCCGAGCCATCAGAGAATTTGGCCGGGCGTATCTTGAGTGTATAGGTCAGCCCGTCGGGCGAAATCGACCAGCTTTCGGCCAGTCCTGGCACCAGCTTTGTACCCTTGTCGTCAACCCGGATCAGCACATCGTAGACGTTGGAAAATACCCAGTTGTCGATGTTTTGCGCGCTTTTGATCGGGTCGAAGGTAGTGCCGTCCTCACGACGGCCGATGGTCAGCACGCCCGCGGCTTCCGCCACTCCCGCTGCCAGGGAACAGGCCGCCAGCATGGCGACGGTCAGCATTTTCATTGGTCGAGCTTTCATACAAATGAACTCCTTGCCGGTGTCGGGACAGATGTTTGTTGTAGGTCTGGATCAAAAAACGGGTGCATCAAGTACACAGTCGTAGCGCTGCTCGCCGACATGCCGGGTGGGTGGCGCGACGCTGGAGCAGGTCGGTCTGGCAAACCGGCAACGCGGATGAAAGGCGCAGCCAGCGGGTAAATTCAGGGGGCTGGGGGGCTCGCCCTGCAAGGGTTCACCGGGCAGCGGACGATCCGGATCAATCTCCGGAATAGCCTGGATCAGCGCCGCGGTATACGGATGACGCGGTTTGAGAAAGACCTCTTCGACCGGGCCCTCTTCAACGATTTTGCCCAGGTACATCACCGCCACCCGGTCACACAGGCGGCGCACGATGGCGAGATCGTGAGCAATGAACAGAATTGCCAGGTTCATGCGCTGGCGTAGTTCCAGCAGCAGGTTAATGATCTGCCCCTGAATCGACACGTCCAGCGCCGCCACACACTCGTCGGCGATGATCAGCCGCGGCTCGATGGCCAGTGCGCGGGCAATGCCGACACGCTGACATTGCCCGCCGCTCAAGGCACCCGGTTTGCGTTCGGCAAATTCGGGGCGCAGACCGACCATGTCGAGCAACTCGATGACCCGCGCCGGAATCTCGGATGCGCTGACCTTGCGTTGCACTTTCAGCACCTCGGCCAATGTGGCACCGACGGTCATGCGCGGGTTGAGCGAGGAAGACGGGTCCTGAAAGATCATTGCTGTTTCACTGCGCAAACGCTGCAGACTGATACCGCTACCCTGGGCCATGTCGACGTCATCGAAGACGATCTGCCCGGAAGTAATGTCGTTCAGACGCAGAATGGCGCGCCCCAGCGTGCTCTTGCCGCTGCCAGACTCACCCACCAGCCCCAGCGTTTCACCCTCACAAATGCTCAGCGACACACCGTTGACGGCATGCACCCAACGCTTATTGAGACCCATGAAGCCTGATCCGGGGGCCGGGAAGCGCACCACCAGATCGTTGACGCTCAACAGCCTGTAGCCGCTCATGATACGGCCCCTCGGGAATCTGCCAGCGGATAGTGACAGGCCGCTTCATGGGCAACCCCCATCGACCGCATCAGGGGGAGCGTCTCGACGCAGCCTGCGCCCGCATGACCGCAGCGCGCATGAAAACGGCAGCCAGCGGGCAGCGCATCGAGCAATGGCGGCTGTCCGGGAATGGTGCGCAGCAGGCCACTGCCCGCGCTGCTGGCAGGCTGGCAGTCGATCAGGCCGCGGGTGTAAGGATGACGGGCGCGGGCCAGCACGTCGCGCTTGCTGCCGTGTTCACACAAGCGACCGGCGTACATCACCGCGATGGAGTCGCAGGTTTGCGCTACAACGCCCAGGTCGTGGGTAATCATGATCAACGACAGCCCGTGACGGTCACGCAGGTCCAGTAACAGCCGCAGGATTTGCGCCTGCACCGTCACGTCCAGCGCGGTGGTCGGTTCGTCAGCGATCAGCACCTGCGGCCCGCAGCCCAGCGCCACGGCAATCATGGCGCGCTGGCGCATGCCGCCGGAAAACTCATGGGGAAAGTTATCCACACGCGAAGCCGGGTCGGGAATGCCGACCTGACGCAGCAGATCAATCGCCTGCGCCCGAGCCTCACGTTTCGAAGCCCCTTGGTGCAGACGAAAGCCTTCGGCAATCTGCTCGCCGATACGCATCAGCGGGTCCAGATGACTGCTGGGGTTCTGGAAGATCATGCCGATCCGCCGCCCGCGCATGGCACGCATGCCGGCTGCATCGAGTTTCAGCAGGTCGACATCATTGAGCAGCACCGAACCACCGCGCACGTGCAGGTCCGGCGATGGCATCAGTTGCATCAATGCCCGGCAAGCCATGGTCTTGCCAGAGCCACTTTCGCCGACCAGCCCGAGAATCTCGCCCTGCTGCAGATCGAACGACAACCGGTCGACCAGCGTTACCTCGCGCCCCCGACTGTTCGCAATCACGCTCATCTCGCTGACTTTCAGCACCGGCGTACTCATTGCCGCTCTCCGAGGGTTTCGGCAACGCCGTCCGCCAGCAGGCTGAAACCCATGGCCAGCGTCACGATGGCCAGCCCCGGAAAGGTGCAGATCCACCACGCAGACGTCAGAAACGCCTGCCCCTCGGCGACCATCGTGCCCCACTCAGCCAACGGTGGTTGCACGCCCAGGCCCAGGTAGCTGACCGAAGCGCCACTGAGCAACACCAGCACCGCATCGGACATGGAAAACACAATCGAGCCGAACATCGCGTTGGGCAGCAGATGGCGAAACAGAATACGCAGGTGACCAAACCCCAGGCTCTTGGCCGCCAGGGCGAAATCGCTTTCCTTGAGGACCAGAATCTGTGAACGGATCAGCCGCGCATAAGACACCCAGCCCACCAGCGCCATGGCGATGTAGAAACTGCTCAGGCCAGGGCCGAGAATCGCAATGATCGCCAGCATCAGCACCAGAAACGGAAAGGCCAGAACGATATCGATCACGCGCATGCACAGGTTGTCGAAGCGACCGCCTATATAGCCCGACAATGCGCCTACAAACGTGCCGATGATGAACGGGAAAACCACCCCGAGCACACAGATCTGCAGGTCGATGCGTGCCGACCAGATGACTCTGGACAGAATGTCGCGACCAAAATTGTCGGTGCCGAACGGATGCGCGAGGTGCGGCGCGAGCATGCGCAGTTCGGTGTTCTGGTAAATCGGGTCATAGGGTGCCAGCCACGGCGCGAAGAGTGCCAGCAGCAGCCACACGCCAAGCAATGAGGCACCCAGCAGCATCGCCAGTCGGCCGTTGCGCAAGCGCAGGCGAAGCCGCGAACGCCAGTGTGGGCGCAGATGGACGTGGGCGATGGTCATTTGATGTTCACCCGCGGGTCTATCGCGACAGTGGCCACATCAGCGAGAAAGTTGACGATTACCGTGGCACAGGCGAGCACCATGGCTACCCCCTGCACCACCATGTAATCGCGACTGAAGATGCCGCGCACCAGCAGCTGGCCGATGCCGGGGATGGCAAACAGGCTTTCGATAACGACAGTGCCGCTGATCAGCCAGCCGATGTTCACTGCCAGCAGGTTGATTGACGGCACCAGCGAGTTGGGCAATACGTGACGGCGAAACACTGCGCCCTCACTGACGCCACGTGCCCGCGCCGCAGTGACATGATCAGCCAGCAGTTCCATGAGCATGCTGGCGCGCAGGTTGCGAATCAGCACTGCGGACAGAGCCAGGGCAATGGTCAGGCATGGCAGCACCATGTGGTGGGCCTTGTCCAGCCAGTCACTGCCGTAACCTGACACCGGAAACCAGCCAAGCTGCACACTGAACAGCAGAATCAGCATGATGCCCAGCCAGAATGCCGGCATGCCCAACCCCGTGGTGGTGAAGACACGAATCAGGTTATCGCCCCAACTGCCCTTGTTGCGTGCAGCGACCGTGGCCAAAGGCACGGCGATCAGCAGAGCCAGCAGGACGCTGCCACACACCAGAAATACGGTAGGCTCCAGCCGGGTAACGATCAGTTTGAGCACATCGATCTTGTACAGCAGCGATTTACCCATATCGCCCTGCAAGAGGTTTTTCATGAAGTACACATACTGCGTCCACAAGGGTTCATCCAGCCCGTATTGGGCGCGGATGTTGGCCAGTGCCTGCGGTGTGGAACGTGCGCCCAGCAGAATGCGCGCCGGGTCACCGGGGATCGAGCGCACCAGAATAAAGGTCACCAGACTGATGCCGAACAGCACCGGCAGCAACTGCAACGGACGCTGGAGAATAAAACGATAACGACCCAGATTCATCAGACGCCCCGATGCTGTGACAGAGAATTCAGCAGGACCGGAAAGTACGCCGCCACCCCTTTCACGCAAAAGGGCAGAGCGAAGTTGTAGTCGAACATTGACCATCCGTCGACTTTGATTGTTTTGCGCTCATCCGCCTTGCTCGCATACCCCATCGCACCTCACCTTTGCGGACGTCGCTCATGGCCTCAACCCTATCGCGCAGCGCCATGGCAAACAGCTAGCAATTCTTATAGGTTTTACACGACTGACAGCCGGTTGGACGCAGGCGTGGCACTGTCCTTGCTAATTGCTATATTAAGCCCCCTACACCGGCTCTATGACAAAGGAGGTCAAGCCATGCATATCAGGTTGTCGGATTTCAATTCGCGTCTGCAATCGGCATCTACAGTGGATCAGCAAATGGATTGCGCACTGTTACTGGCCTCGGATCTAGGATTCGATGCAGTGATTTACGATTACAGCCCGGTGCCTGTGTCCCATGATGGAGCACTGATCACACCTTCGTTGCTTTCATTGCGCAACACCCCGGCAGATTGGCACGCACTCTGGTGCAGCCAGGGGTACTACCAGATCGACCCGGTGCAACACCTGGCCGTGGCCAGCGTTTCGCCTTTTGTATGGTCATACCAGCCCAAGGCTGAAACGGTGCTGCAAACCTTTATCACCGACATGCACAAGCCGGTGGTGCGCTATCTGCATGACTCACACATGACGTGTGGCGTGACAGTGCCTATCCACATGCCCAAGGGCGGTTTTGCCACCCTGACAGGCCTGTGTTCCGACAGCAGCGACGCTGCACTGGAAGATGCCCGGCAGAGCCTGGCCGAGTTCGGTCTGCTGGCTCAGGCCTTTCAGGAAGTCGCCTACCCGCTGTTTGACCAGAAGATGCGCTCCTGTAATGCGATCAAGCTCACCCGCCGTGAGCGTGAATGCCTGAGCTGGTCTGCCGAAGGGCTGACGGCCAGGGAAATCGCCGATCAGCTCAACCGTTCGGTCGCCACGGTGACGCTGCATCTGAATTCGGCCATGCAGAAACTGGGTGCCAAAAACCGTGTGCAGGCAGTCGTGCGTGCCGTTCACTACCGTTTACTCGACCAATGACCGGTTCATCAGCCAAAACCTATCATTTTCTATAGTTTTAAGATGCCACGCGCAGCGCTATGGTGCCCCGAACTATCCAGCAGGGACAGGCGACATGGCAGACATGACGATCAAGGAAGGTTTTGCGCCGTTCGGCGACTATCAGACGTGGTATCGCGTCACCGGCAACTTGCAAGGCCCGCGTACACCGTTGGTCATTCTGCACGGCGGCCCCGGCTGTACCCATGATTACGTGGACTCGTTCAAGGACCTCGCCAGTACCAGTCAGGCGGTGATCCATTACGACCAGTTGGGTAACGGAAAGTCGACTCGCCTGCCCCATGAGAGTCGCGAATTCTGGACAGTCGATCTGTTCCTGAGAGAGCTGAACAACCTGCTTGCCCACTTGGGCATCGAAGGCAATTACGCGTTATTGGGCCAGTCGTGGGGCGGCATGCTGGCTTCGGAGCATTCGGTGCTCCAGCCCAAAGGGCTGAAAGCGCTGATTGTCGCCAACTCCCCGGCAGATATGCAGACCTGGGTAAGCGAGGCCAACCGACTGCGCGAGGACTTGCCTGAAGCTGTGCAAGCTGCGTTGCTCAAGCACGAACAGGCAGGAACGTTGACTGACCCTGAGTACCTTGAAGCATCGCGGGCATTTTATGACCGTCATGTATGCCGCATCACACCCTGGCCGGACGAGGTGAAACGCACCTTTGACCAGATCGACGCGGACCCGACCGTGTATCACGCCATGAATGGCCCTACCGAGTTTCACGTTATCGGCACCCTGAAAAACTGGACCATTGTCGACAGGCTGGAACACATCAAGGTCCCGACATTGGTGATTTCGGGGTTTTACGACGAAGCCACCCCACTCGTGGTGAAACCCTACGTGGAGAACATCCCTGACGTTCGCTGGTCGGTGTTCAGAGAGTCCAGCCACATGCCCCATGTGGAAGAAAGAATGGCGTGCATGGGCTGCGTAGCAGGTTTTCTGGATAAGTTATCTGTGGCCGCTACCGTGTCAGCGGCTTAGTCCTGCAGTCCCGACTGAACACAGACCTCAACCCCCTACAACTAGAGTTAATACTTTAGAAATAGTGAACTGTGTAAACCGTTAACATTATTCACTCTGTGACGGGGACTTTTAGCGCCTGATGCTTAACAGAACCCACATGGCATTATGTCCATCATGAAATAACTTTCATCGCGATTAATTAAAGCTCCTCAGGCGTCAGCAGAAAAACAGATATCGGAAAGGAACGTATTGCCCTTCCGCCTGTTTTGCCGCTGGAGGCAACCATGAACATCAGATCGCTGAATATTTCACGCAGGGCATCCCTGTTTTTTGGCGTGATTACCTTGCTGCTGATTGGCCTCGGAGGATTCTCCTACGTGCAGATCGACCATCTGCGCACGGCCGAGCAGAACATCGAAGAAAACTCGTTGCCCAGCATTCAGGTCGTCGACGACATTCAGATCGCCCTGCTTCACGCTCGTCTGGAAAGCATCAGGATGCTCGCCAGTACGGATCCTGCCGTGCATAGCACAGCAGAAGCCAAAGCCCGGGAAGCGATAGCGGCGCTCCGGTCGAACAGCGAGTTTTATCGGAAAAATCTGATTTCGGGCGAAGCCGACCGTGCGCAATTCGAAGACGCCAACAGCAAGATGGGGGCCTACATCGACGGCGTGAAACAGATCATCGCCATGGACAGCTCCGATCATGAAAAAGCTGTTTCCTTTGCTAACGCAGAACAGGTTCAGCGCGCCAATGCCTATCAGGAAAAACTCACCACCCTGCGTGGGCACAACGCTGAAGAAGCCGTGAGCTCCGGAAAAGATGCAACCGACGTGTACAACCACAGCGTCAATGTATTGCTGACCGTTGTTATTGCAGCGTCCCTTCTGACTGTGGTTCTGGCGATTACCCTGACACGCAGTATTGTCGATCCGCTCAACGCTTCCCTCAAACTGGCAGAAGACATCGCCGCAGGCGACCTGACCCGGCAACTGGGCATTACCGGCAGCGACGAAGCATCACGCTTGATGACGGCCCTCAACACCATGTCGGGGAACCTGCGTACCACCATTCATGAGATTTCCGGCGCATCCGCCCAATTAAGTACCGCTGCCGTCGAGATGACGTCAATCACCGAAAGCGCCGACCGTACACTGCAGCAACAGAACAGCGAAATCGAACAGGCCGCCACTGCTGTAAACGAAATGAGTGCTGCCGTAGAAGAGGTCGCTCGTAATGCTACGTCTACCTCCCAGGCCGCCCAACAATCCAGCCTCTCTGCCGATCTGGGCAACCAGCGCGTGACCGAAACCCTGACCGCCATGCACAACCTGACCGGCCTGGTCGAGGGCTCCTCTGCACAAGTCACTGCCCTGGCCGGCCAGGCACAGGACATCAGCAAAGTGTTGGGCGTGATTCGCGGAATTGCCGAGCAGACCAACCTGCTGGCATTGAACGCAGCCATCGAAGCCGCGCGTGCCGGTGAACAAGGCCGGGGGTTTGCCGTGGTGGCTGATGAAGTACGCGCGCTGGCGCACCGCACACAAACGTCCACTCAGGAAGTCGAACAGATGATCTCGGCGATTCAGGCCGGTTCTTCGGCCACAGTCGAGTCCATGCAGAAGAGCACTCAGGAAGTCCACAGTACTCGCAAGACAGCAGAAGACGCCGGGCAATCGCTGCGCCAGATCACCGACTCGGTACTGGAGATCAATAATCGTAACCTGCAGATCGCTGCGGCATCGGAACAACAGGCGCATGTAGCACGTGATGTAGACAGAAGTCTGATCAGCATCCGTGATCTGGCCGTACAGAGCAGCGAAGGCACCCGGCAAACACTGATTGCCAGTACCGAACTTTCGCAGTTGGCAGTCAACTTGAATGATCTTGTACTGCGCTTCAAGACATGATGCGAAACGGGATCCATAACTATCAGGCATGGCGACAGGACAGCGGATTCGTCTGTTGCACCTTTTCATAGCGCTAGTGCCATTTCTGGCAAAAAAAACAATAACAAAATGCCAGCACTCGACTGCCATTAAAGTTGCATTTCATGTGTTTCATTAACGATACAAATACCTTCTATCAGGTATGATGCGCGCTACTTTAATACGGGAAGTATGAGGTATGCCGTGCAGAATCATTGTGGCCGACGATCACCCGCTGTTTCGTGAGGGCATGCTGCGTACTATCGAGCGGCTGATACCCGAAGCGATTATTGAAGAAGCAGCCAATCTGGATGAAGTACTCACCCTCGCACGCCGGGGTGATGAGGTCGACACACTGGTGCTAGACCTGCGCTTTCCGGGGCTCACTTCGATGCAGACCATCGGCAGCCTGCGCAGCGAGTTCAAACGCACTTCAATCATTGTCGTCTCGATGGTCGATGATCTGGACACCATTTCACAGGTCATGTCTCAGGGTGCGGATGGCTTCATTGGCAAAAATATAGACCCCCTGGAAATTGCCGAATCCATCATCGCCATCCGCGATGGCGAAGTGGTGGTCAAGTACAAGCCCGAAGGTTCGTTACTGAGCGATCTGGACTCTGGCGCAATCAGCCATCTGACCGTGCGTCAAAGAGAAGTACTGGGGCTTGTGGCGTCGGGAAAAACCAACAAGGAAATCGCCAGGGATCTGGGTATTTCACCCTTTACCGTGCGTATTCATGTCTCCAGCCTGCTCAAGGCGCTTGGTGTGCCCACCCGATCGGCTGTCGCTGCACAGTTTTCCAGCCTGGCCGGCAAACAGCACTGAGACGGTAGCCGTCATGTCATTACTGCCCCCACGAATAGATCTGGAAATGACTCAGGCGCTGCTGCGCATGGCGGTCATTGCCTTACGCACTGATCGCGTATGGGATGGGTGAAATGTCAGAGAACAAGCTATTTGTGATCCTGGCTTATTGCATGGGCTTCGGCGTCGTCACGGTGGGGCTGATCATACGCATTGCCCAGCGCCCGGGTGCCTCCGGCAGACGACGTCTGTTTGCCCTGGTGACCGATAATCTGGCGGGAATCGTAACGATCTCGGTTGGCGGCGAGGCCATGTTGCCGGTGTACTCGGTAATGCTGAGCATGACGGTCGGCTACGGCATGCGCTATGGGCGCAACTACCTGCTGCTGGCAACCGGCTTTTCCATGATTTCGTTGATGATCATCATCGTGCTCACGCCGTTTCTGCGTGAACACCATGCTGTGGCCGTCATGATGATCCTGACCATGCTGGTCCTGCCGCTGTTTGTCTATTTTCTGCTTGGCCGACTGCACATGGCCCTTGAAGAAACCCAGGCGGCCAATCAGGCCAAGTCAAGGTTTCTGGCACAGGCCAGCCACGACCTGCGCCAGCCGATCCACTCCATCAGCCTGTTTACCGCCTGCCTGCGCGATGCGCCTTTGGGCGATAACGAACAACGTCTGGTAAATAACATCGACCGGGCATTGAGTGCGGTAGAACAACTGTTTCGTTCGTTGCTGGACATCTACACCCTCAACCAGGGCGAAGTCGCACCGCGCCCCGAATCAGTCGACCTGGATGCACTGCTCAACGGGCTGGCCGCGCAGAACAGCGAGGCTGCTACCTGGGCTGGCGTGGATATTCGCGTACACAGCGGCAACCATCACGTCTGGACCGACCCGGCATTGCTGCGCACGCTGTTGCAGAACCTTGTCTCCAATGCTTTCAAATACGCGCCGGGCAAACCGATTCTGATTGGCTGTCGCCGGCAAAAAAGCACAGTCAGCATTGGTGTTTATGATCGGGGTCGCGGCATACCCGCAGAGCACTTGCCGCACTTGTGCAACGAGTTCTATCGCGTCCGCGAGAAGCGTGACCGCGACATTGAAGGTGTTGGCCTGGGGCTGAGTATCGTCAGCCGTATCGCCAGGCTCATGAATCTGCGGGTCAATATCAGTTCAGTGCCCGAGCGCGGCACTGCGGTAACCGTCAGCGGCCTGAAAGCCGTGGCCGCCAGCCAGCCGGTGAACAACATCGAAATCAACTGGAATACCCGCCTGCTTTCCGGTCTGCGCGTCATGCTGATCGAAGACAATCGCAACGTGCTTGAAGCCACCGCCATGTTGCTACGCAGATGGGGCTGCGAGGTACAGACCTTCAGCAGCATCCCCGAGATCAGTGTCGACTGTGATCTGGTAGTCACTGACTTCGATCTGGATCGTACGGCCTCGGGCGCCGACTGCATTGCCTACCTGAGCGGGCTGCAGGGAAGACGCATACCCGCCATCGTGATTACCGGCCATGAGCTTTAGCACGTCCGGCAGACGCTGAACGATCCGGATATCCCCGTTCTTTCAAAACCGGTGAGGCCGGTCGAACTGCGCTCGCTGCTGCTGAGTTTCAAGGCCGGTTCGGCGGTGTACTGACAGTCGTTGGAATGTGTTGCTTGCAGACGTTGGGCAGCGAGCTGTGGTCAATCAGTTGTGAAGCGCTCAACCACATTGCCCTTGAACTTGATGAAGATACGCGTAATCGACGCTTTTCTTCCGGTAGCTTGCGTGCCGCTCAGTGTGCTTGCGTCGCCCATTATTTCCTGTGCATCGCCCATACGCGATTGCCCTTGAAGCAAGGTGGATGCTGCGTCTCCAGAACCATATCGGTTAGAGTACTTGACCGCCATCTTGGTCAATGAGTTAAGACCTGATTCGTTACGGTCGTAGTACCACTCAGAGCTGTTATCGGACACATTGTCCTGCGCCGAATAAGGCGCACCAAACGCCTGGCGAATCTGTTCCTTGGTCGACTTGCGGGCAATGATGTTGGCTTTTATATGGTCAGGCGCATATTTGTAATAACCGGTCAGGGTATCGAGCGGGTTGCCGCCACCGGTCGAACAGGCCGTCATGGTTGCTGTGACCAGCGTAATCGCCGCCAACCCCCTTATGTTTGCCAAATGGCGAGAAATACCCATGCGCGCTCCCTCTGAAAACAAAGTCTGTTGTGAGTGATCCGTTTACACCACTGCAAGACCTGTTACGGTCGCGCACGCGCGGCCGGCGACGTTATAAAAACGTCGTCTGCCATCGACAAGTCAGGGTGTTATTCAGCGCGTTAGCTTAAGTGGCCGACCCAGGGCCAGCCATAGTACGGATGTACTAGTAACAGTACGGATGTACTAGTAACAGTACGGATGTACTGCCTCTGCAGATTTACAACTTTCTCAGAAACGGTAAGTCGCCCCCACGCCCAAAAAGCTGGCGCGGTTCTGATAGCGCGCGCTGTAACTGGCCAGCGCATTGGCACGGCTGACATCAACGCTTTCTTCTTTAAGATAGGCGTAGGCAACATCAAGGGTCAGTTCTTTGCTGACGTCATAACCCGCCCCCACACTGAAGATCGTACGGTCGCCGGTCGGTGTGCGTGGCGAGCGATTGGTATTGCTGGTCGGTGACTGATCCAGACGGATGCCGGTACGCAACGACCAGTGTGAATCCAGTCGATACGATGTGCCGAGCGCATAGGCCCAGGTATCGTGCCAGTCCAGCCCGCCAGCGATAGCGCCAGACAAGGACGCAGCAAGTATCCCTCCACGCGCAGGGCTGATGTTCTCGGTGCTGAAACTCAGGTCCTTCATGCGGCTCCAGCGCGTCCAGGTCGTCCCCGCATAAAGTGTCCAGGCATCGGTGAGCTTCTGGGTGACTGACAGCTCGTAGGATTCAGGAGTATCGACCTGTAGCGAGCAGTCATAGCGATTGCTGCTCAGCAACTGGGCTGGCGTACCGGCACCTGTGGCAACCTCGGTGTGGCAATCCAGGTCGTAGCGCACTTTGGAGTGGTAGGTCAAACCAGCCTGCGTGGTATCAGTCAGGCTGGCCAGAACGCCGATATTGAAGCCCAGCGCGACATCCTTGCCCTTCACCTTCACATTACTGTCGGCGATGGCCGGGTTAAGCGTCAGGTCCGACTCCAGCGAGCCGGAAAACTGATTGATGGTCGGCCCGAAGCCCACCGATACCCTGTCATTGAAGGCATAACTCAATGTCGGTTGCAGGGTCAGAACTTTTGCATCGCTCTTGCTGGCAAAGGCGCGCCCTTGAAAACCGCGTTCGTAATCCGTCGCCAGGCCGAACGGCACGTACGCGCCAAGGCCGATGGCCCAGTGTTCATTCAGCCTGCGAGTATAAAAACCGAACGGGATGGCCTTGAATGGCACCATGTCGCCATCGTTGCTGCCGCTCGAACGTCCACTCGCGTGGCTGATATCCGTCGATGCATCGATAAAGGTAGCGCCACCGGTGACCTGCTGGCCGGCCAGACGCGCCATGCCTGCAGGGTTGCCGTATACCGTGCCGGCATCTTCGGCGGCAGAGGCCCGGCCCGCAAACGCTGTGCCCATGCCGCTTATACCTTGCTCGTTAAGCGCAAAGCCACCTGCATACAAGTGCGTGGAAATCATGGCAACCGTGAAGCCCAGGGTCGTCTTGTGCATGGTGTTCAATGCTCGCAGTAAAGGGGGTCCGGTCAACCCGTTTGAAGGGGAAACTGCCTGCATACACCTGCAAAGTGTTTTCAGGCATTCCATGCGCTGGCAAACCTGCGATTTTATCAACGCAAAAATAGGATCCCTATAGTACACATGTACTAGTACACACCTCCTGGATAAGTCCTTAACGTTGACAAGGGCATTAAACTCGTTAAATAGTTGGAGGCGAGGAACACAATATTTTATGTAAGCCACGATCAGGTATGGCACGATCACTTCCTGCACAAGATCGGCAGCGCCAGGCGTACTGCCAAGGCTGCATCAGTGCTTTTATGACCAGGGTGACGCATTTTGAACAACAAATTGACTTCAGCAGAGCTGGCAGTCATCAGTGAGATCGAGGCCACTTCCAGCCTGTTAAGGCTGGTGACCCGGCTGACCGGCCTGAGATTCGCGGCAATTGCCAAAGTAACCGAAACCAGCTGGACGGCATGTGCCGTGTACGACGAGATCAAGTTCGGACTGGAGGCCGGTCACGAGCTCAAACTGGAAACCACGCTGTGCAATGAGTTACGCCAGCACAAGCGTCCTATCGTAATCAACGAAGTTGCCACGGATGCGGTCTACGCAGAGCACCCCATCCCGAAACTCTACGGTTTTCAGAGCTATTTCTCGTTGCCGATCATTTTCCCCAACGGAGACTTTTTCGGCACGCTGTGCGGTCTGGACAACCTGCCGACGCCACTCGACGACGCCGATACGCTAGATACCCTGAAAGTCTTCTGCACGTTGATCGCCAGCACGCTGTACGCGCACTACCAACTGCAGGAAATGCAGGAAGTCACTGCTTAAGGCATGGAATGCCTCAGGTGCGCAATTGCCGTTCCATGATCAATGTGCGCTCCTCCCCTTCCTGATGCTCTCGCACCAACCTGAAACCCAGCGCCTTGTAAAACTCCTGCGCAGTCAAGGATGACGGCACAATCAGCAGCCCTATATCAATCTCCAGGGCGACACGTTCCAGCTTTGCCATCAACAAACGCCCGACGCCCCGACGATGCCAGTCAGGGTCGACAAACACCGAGCGCACAACCTGACCCTCCAGGCTGGCAGTTCCGACAACCACCTCCCCCGCCACCGCCACAAACATCCGACGTTGCTGCATGAGCCGCTCAATGGCAGACGGGCTGAAACTCAATTGCACGCGCTCGATCACCCTGACCGGGTAATCCCTGGCATTGCTGGTGCGCAAGGCAGCCAGCACCACTCGACTGATGGCGTCAGCGTCTGCTCTCCGTGCGGGTCGAACCTTGATGTCCATTTTTCGTACCTGGGCAGATAAACCGCACATGAAGAGCACAGTGAAAGCCGGCTTCGTTGATACCGAGCCATGACCGTTTTGCTGATGTGCAACCAAACGACGAATGGCATTTTTTGTAACACTCTGCATACAAACGAGCAGGCCCTTTATCTTATGGGGCTGCGCGACCGATAACGCTTAAAAAGTAGCCGTCTGCGGCCGATTAACCTGTACTTCGCCTGTAATTGAATTTTTTTCATCTGTTAAAGTCGGCTCCGTGATGTCATATAGTCATCACCGAACACCCATCGAGAATTTTATGAACGCCAGTGCCCCCATTCCGCTGAATGAAACGCAACGTCTGTTGCGCATCAGGGAGCTGTGCGTACTTGAAAACACCTCTGACGACGTGTTCGATGAAATCGTGGCGATGACCGCCGATTTCTTCCAGACGCCGATTGCGTTGATCTCGATTGTCGATGAACACCGTCAGTGGTTTCGCGCCAGAGTGGGTTTGAATGCCCAGGAAACGCCACGCAACGTCTCCTTCTGTGCTTACACGATCCTTTCCGACTCGCTGTTTGAAATTCCGGATGCGACCCTCGACGACCGGTTCATGAACAATAGCCTGGTGACCGGCCACCCCGATATTCGCTACTACGCGGGTGCCCCGCTGATTACCGATGACGGCATCGCTCTGGGCAGCCTGTGCGTGATCGACACCAAGCCGCGTGAACCGATGAGCGAGCATCAGACGCAGATGCTCAAGCGTTTCGCCTCATTGGTCATGAAACGCATAGTCGGCTTGCGTCTCAGTTGCTTCATTGACCAGCCGACCGGCTTGTATAACCGCTCACGTCTGCAGGAAGACATCCATCAGGCACTGGCATCGAGCGTTGATTATCAGTTGGTCGTGGTGGACATGATCACCTCCGCGTTCCTGAACGACATTGTCAAGGCTCTGGGCTACAGCTTCTCTCAGGACCTGGTGACAGAAATCAAGAGCCGCCTGGAGCATCTGCTGCCGCCAACCTGTTCGCTGTACAAGGTCAGCCCTACCCGCTTCGGCTTTCTGCTGCCCGGAGAAAGAGCGCCTGATCATCTGTTTCGTACCATTCTCGAAGACTTCGAGACACCGGTAGAATGCCGGGGCATCCCGGTGCAGATGCAGGTGGGTCTGGGGGTTGTCACCCTGAACCGCGACCCGACCGAAGAGCAGGACTGGATGCGCATGGTCATCAGCGCTGCCGATGATGCCCGCGACCGGAATCTGGGCTGGGCGATGTATGAGCCGCACTTCGATGCCGCCCAGCAACGTGCTTTCAAACTGCTCAGTTCGTTGACCAGCGCAGTCCACTCGCATGATCAACTGCGCCTGGTCTACCAGCCGCGCATCGACCTCGCCTCTGGCTTGTGCACCTCGGTAGAAGCCTTGCTGCGCTGGAACCACCCGACGCTCGGTCCCATCGGACCTGCCGAATTCGTGCCGCTGGCCGAGAAAACCGCACTCATGCGTCCGCTGAGTCTGTGGGTGCTGACAAGCGCAATCGAGCAGGCCGCGCGCTGGCAGCAACAAGGCTTCGATTTCCGTATTGCGATCAACGTCACCCCGGAAGACCTTACCGGTCCGGCTTTCACTGACCGGATGATTCGCCTGCTGGGTCAGCACAAGATCGACCCCACACGCTTTGAGCTGGAGTTCACCGAGGGCGCGTTGATGCACAACCCGGCCGAAGTGCGTCACCAACTGGAACGCATGCGTCAGATGGGCATGGATGTGGCGATCGATGACTTTGGTACGGGCTACAGCAACTGGAACTACCTGCGGCAATTGCCCGCGACCACCGTCAAGCTCGATCAGTCGCTGATTCGCAATCTGGCTTCCGACAAGACCGATCAGCGTCTGGTCAAGGCACTGATCGGTCTTGCCAAGAAGCTGGGTTATTGCGTGGTGGCCGAAGGCATCGAAACAGACGACATTCGCCGTCTGGTCAAGCAATGGGGTTGTGACGAGGGTCAGGGCTATCTGATTTCCAAGCCTATGGAAGCCGAAGCCGTACTGAACTGGCTAGGCCCTGACCGCCGCCTGCAAACGGTCACTGAAGCCGCCGAAGCCGCCGTCATCCGCGACAAACGGTTATAACCTTAGAACACTTCTTCATAACCGTTTGCAACACAAGCCGTTATGCTGCCCGCCACTTTTTGCCTGATGCGTTTGCTTGAATGGGTTGGTTATGGAAGCGGGTGGTCTGGGGTTTGTAGTTGCAGGGTTGGTAGTCGGTTTTATCGTTGGCATGACCGGGGTCGGCGGCGGCTCGCTGATGACGCCCATTCTGTTGTGGTTCGGCATCAACCCGGCCACAGCGGTCGGCACGGACCTTCTGTATGCGGCGATTACCAAATCCGGCGGGGTTCTGGTACATCGCAAGAATGACAACATCGACTGGAAAGTCACCGGTCTGCTGACCCTGGGCAGCGTCCCTGCCGTGCTCCTGACGCTGTGGTTCCTGAGCACGCTGCACACCGCACCTGAGGCCCTGAACGCGATCATCAAGCAGGCGCTGGGCTTTGTGCTGCTGCTCACTGCCCTGGCCGTTCTGCTCAAGAAAAAGCTGCTGGCCTTCGCTCATGGTCGCGGGGACGGGCATTCGTTTTTCAGCGGTACGAGCCTGACTGTATTAACGGTCATCACCGGTTTGATCCTCGGCACCATGGTCGCACTGACCTCCATTGGTGCGGGCGCGCTGGGTACCGTGGCGTTGTTCATCCTCTATCCATTGCTGCCGACCCGGCGTCTGGTGGGTACGGAAATCGCCCACGCCGTCCCTCTCACGCTGGTTGCAGGTCTGGGCCACGCGAGCATGGGCAACATGAACTGGGAATTGCTGGGCTGGCTGCTGATGGGCTCATTGCCGGGCATTTACCTGGGCAGCCACATGGCGGGCCGCGTTTCCGACGACCTGCTGCGGCCTTTCCTGGCCATCATGCTGGGCATGATCGGCTTCAAGCTGGTGTTCTGATCGGCGCCTATCCATCAGCCTGTCACATTTCTGAGTCAGGCTTGCCCACGAACACAGTCTCGAAAGCCGCAGAGCCGGTTTGCCTGCAGGCCGTGCGCACTCATCGGGAATTGTAATTTTTTGTAGCGAGACACCGATTTTCGGCGCAGGATTTCGTGCGTCAGCTTCAGCGCCGATGACCCGGCACAGACTTACCCTCACTTGAAAGGAGATGCCAACAATGCTCATCCGAATTGAAGAAGGTGTATATGGCGACGCTTGGGTTGTAATACTGGACGACTATCCGGTCAAATGCCGGAGCTGGCAGGAAGCCAGAGAATTTGCCGACCGCATGAAATCCAGAATCGACGCGCCTCATTCGCTGCCGCACATGACACGCCGCGCAGCCGCCGAAATAAGCGTTCAGGCGGCCGCCCGCTAGACCGACTCCATCCCCGCGAATCACTCGACACAGCGTTGCCACGCAACCGGCGACGCTGTTTCACCCCGTCACGACGCCGCTTGAATTATCGAACTACTTCTCGTTTCCATGACATCCGTTTCACATCCTCTTCACGTCCGCCTGCGTAAATTGACCCTACTCCTTTGATGAATCCCATTTGGCCCACCCCGTTGTGGGCCATTTTTTTGCCTGTAGAAAAGTACCAGCACTCCTCCATGGATCAGGCCGGGTTATTCGCTTCGCACTGTTTGCGACGAAGAAGCAGTCAGTACCGGACTGCTCAGGACACCAGCACTCAGCTCCGCCAAGCGATCATTGCCTGTACCGTTGGCCATGTTGTTGCTCCAATTCGCTGTCGTCGTTGCCACCCAGCCCAGCACAAACAATGCAACCGCCTGCAACGCCCACCTGGTAATGATCGACATGTGCTCTCTCCTTGTTCGGGTCTGGATGGCGAGCATGTAAACACCCCACCATGACAGAAGAATTGCAGAGATTTTTATTTTTGCCAGCCACAAGCCCGTCTTTGTGAAAAGAATGTTTGCGAAACGGGAATGAGCGGTCTGCAAGAGAAATACCCACACCCGCAGGTGGGGTATTTCCGAAAGGCGGGGTCAGTACTTGGTGCTTTGCTGCTCAGGCCTGGCAGGCGTGTCCACATGGCGCGGACCAGCGACCAGCAGGGCCAATACGCCAGCAATCGGCACGGCAACAACAACGATGATCCACATCAGCTTGTTGCTGGATTGTGTCTTGCTCTTGCGAATACGCATGACTGCCCAAATGTCCGAAATCACGATCAGAGCAGTCAGCGCTGCAAACAGCCACAAATGATTTTCCGATATCCAACCCATTTGAAATCTCCTGCACCATCAACGAAGGCAGCCAGACCGGCTGCCCTACTGTAGAAGAGGCCGGAAAGCGGCCTAAAGTTCAGAGAATCTTTCGGATTGTGCCCGGGTGCTCAGCTCAGAGGCAAGAGCGTCCAGAACGGCACACACAAGCAGAGCATGAGCACGATAGGCGTATTCCTCTGCACATCGTTCCTCACGCTCCAGCGTGGGAATGCCGTTCGTGACGCTCCGCGTCACACTCCCGTCAGGTAATCGGTGCCGGGTTGAACAGCGTGATGTCGTTGTGCAGCCGGTAGTGCTCGGTCCAGGTCTTTTTCTTGCCGCTGGCCACCTCCAGATAGAAGTGGAAAAGCTCCCAGCCCAGGTCCTCGATGCTTGCGCGTCCAGTCGCAATGCGTCCGGCGTCTATGTCGATCAGGTCAGGCCAGCGCTGAGCCAGTTCGGTGCGGGTCGAGACCTTCACCACCGGTGCCATCGCCAAACCATACGGCGTACCGCGTCCGGTAGTGAACACATGCAGGTTCATGCCGGCCGCCAATTGCAACGTACCGCAGACGAAGTCACTGGCAGGCGTAGCGCAGAAGATCAGCCCCTTGCCGTTGACCCGCTCACCAGGGCCGAGCACGCCATTGATGGCGCTGCTGCCTGATTTGACGATAGACCCTAGAGACTTCTCGACAATGTTCGACAACCCGCCTTTCTTGTTGCCCGGCGTAGTGTTGGCGCTGCGATCTGCCTCGCCTTTGGCCAGGTAACGGTCGTACCAGTCCATTTCCCGCACCAGAGCCTGCGCGACCTCCTGATCCTGCGCGCGGGATGTCAGCAAATAGATGGCGTCGCGCACTTCGGTTACTTCGGAAAACATCACCGTCGCACCAGCACGCAGCAACAGATCCGAGGCGTAGCCCAGCGCAGGGTTGGCGGTGATGCCGGAAAACGCATCACTGCCGCCGCACTGCATGCCAAGGATCAACTCCGAGGCAGGTACTGTTTCACGACGACGCAGGTTCAGCTTCTGTAGACGCGTCTCGGCCAGCTCCATGATCTGTTCGATCATTTCGTTGAAGCCGTGACTGGAGTCCTGAAGCCGATACAGCCAGGGCTCGCTGAGGTCCACCGAGCTGTCGCCCTCATGCATGACCTGCCCGGCCTGCAACTTCTCGCAGCCCAGGCTGATCACCAGCGCCTCGCCACCCAGGTTCGGGTTGCGTGCCAGATTGCGCACAGTACGAATCGGAATATAGGCATCGGTGGCAGTGATTGCCACGCCGCAGCCGTAGCTGTGAGTCAGGGCCACGACGTCATCGACGTTCGGGTATCTGGGCAACAGCTCGTCGCGGATGCGCTTGACCGCGTGGTCGAGCACACCGGTCACGCACTGCACGGTGGTGGTGATACCCAGAATGTTGCGGGTACCCACGGTGCCGTCAGCGTTGCGATAGCCTTCGAAGGTATAACCCTCCAGCGGGGCCTGTTTCTCGGGCACCGCGTCGGACATCGGCAGGCTGTCGAGCGCAGGTGCCGAGGGCATGCGCAGTTGGTCTTCCCTGACCCAGCTGCCACGCGGTATCGGTTGCAGCGCATAGCCAATGGTGTGGCCGTAACGAATCACGGCCTCGCCCACGGCGAGGTCAACAGTACTGACCTTGTGGCTCTGCGGGACGTTATCGACAGTCACCAGGCCGTTGTCGAATTCGGTTCCGGCCGGCACGCCCTTGTCGTTGACCACGGCCACGACGTTATCCAGCGGATGCAGCCGGATATAGCGCGGCGAATCGGCATGTTGAATCAGGTTCATCACGGTTTCCTCAGGATTTCGCTTCGGAAAGGTCGCTGACCGAGTCGTTCAGCAATGGCCCCTTGGCAGGCGGCTCTTTCAATTCCACACGCTTGATTTCACCCACGATGAAAATGTAACTGATTACCGCCAGCAGCGCGTTGGCGCCCACGAACACCAGTGCCCATTTGAACGAGCCGGTGCTGCTGATGATGTAACCAATCACGATCGGAGTGGTGATCGATGCAATGTTACCGAAGGTGTTGAACAGACCACCGCTCAAACCGGCAATCTGCTTGGGTGAAACATCGGACATAACAGCCCAGCCCAGTGCACCGACGCCTTTGCCGAAGAATGCCAGGGCCATGAAGCCTACCACCACCCATTCGATATCAACGTAGTTGCAGGTCACGATCGAGGTGGACAGCAGCAGGCCACCGATGATCGGCGCCTTGCGGGCGAAGGTCAGCGAGTGGCCCTTGCGCAGCAGGTAGTCGGAAATGATGCCGCCCAATACCCCGCCGATGAAGCCGCAGATAGCCGGCAACGAGGCAATGATGCCCGCCTTGAGGATGGTCATGCCGCGCTCCTGAACCAGGTACACCGGGAACCAGGTCAGGAAGAAGTAGGTGATGCCGTTGATGCAGTATTGGCTGAGGTAGATACCCAGCATCATGCGGTTGGTCAGCAACTGGCGAATGTAATCCCACTTGGGGCCGCTGCTGGCTGTTTTTTGCGCGCCTTTACCCTTGTCCTGATCCAGATCGACCAGCGCGCCATTGCTGGAAATGTGCTCCAGTTCGGCCTCGTTGATCATCGGGTGGTTGCGCGGGCCGTAGATGACCTTCATCCAGATCATCGAGAACAGGATACCGACTGCGCCCATGACCACGAATACGTGCTGCCAGCCGTAGGTGTAGACGATCCAGCCCATCAGCGGAGCGAACAGAACGGTGGCGAAGTATTGCGCCGAGTTGAAGATCGCCGAGGCCGTGCCGCGCTCGGCGGTCGGGAACCAGGCGGCGACGATGCGGGCGTTGCCCGGGAAGGAAGGCGCTTCAGCCAACCCGACCAGAAAGCGCAGCATGAACAGCGCGACGATGGCGGTGGAAATACCGAACTCACCCACATAGCCTTGCAGCAGGGTGAATAGCGACCAGGTGAAAATGCTCATGGCGTAGACTTTCTTCGACCCGAAACGGTCGAGCAGCCAGCCACCGGGGATCTGACCGGCCACGTAGGCCCAGCCAAATGCAGAAAAGATATAGCCCAGAGTGACCGGAGTAATGCCAAGGTCTTTCTGGATGCTGGAACCAGCGATAGCGATGGTGGCACGGTCGGCGTAGTTGATCGTGGTGACCAGAAACAGCATCAACAGAATCAAATAGCGGACGTGCGTCGGCTTGGACTTTTGCATGGTAGAGCTCCCACTGATTATTTTTTTACGCGGGTAAAGCTGTTTTTGGGTGTTGCATTACAGGCCCCTTGGCAGTGTCGCGGCGACGACAGCTACCACCTGTAAGGGTCATGCATTCCAACGACAAAACCGCTGATCGCTCAGCGGTTTTGTCCTGGGGGTGTTACTGCTTGCCTTGTTTGTCCATCAGCGCGGCGAGCATGTCGCACTCGTCCGGAGTCAGGTCAGTCAATGGCGCACGCACCGGGCCTGCGTCGTAGCCGGCGATTTTTGCGCCCGCCTTGACGATACTCACGGCGTAACCGGCCTTGCGATTGCGGATTTCCAGATACGGCAGGAAGAAATCGTCGATGTACTTGCCGACCGCCTCGTGATCGTCACGGGCAATGGCGTGGTAGAAGTCCATCGCCAGCTTCGGCACGAAGTTGAAGACCGCAGACGAGTAGACCGGCACGCCCAGCGCCTTGTAGGCAGCGGCATAGACTTCAGCGGTCGGCAGGCCGCCCAGGTACGAGAAGCGGTCGCCGAGACGGCGGCGGATCGAAACCATCAGCTCGATATCACCCAGACCGTCCTTGTAACCGATCAGGTTCGGGCAACGCTCGGCCAGTTGCTCCAGCAGGGTTGGGGTCAGGCGGCAGACGTTACGGTTGTAGACCACCACACCGATCTTCACCGCCTTGCACACCGCTTCAACGTGGGCGGCAACGCCGTCCTGACTGGCTTCGGTCAGGTAATGCGGCAGCAGCAGCAGACCTTTGGCGCCCAGACGCTCGGCTTCCTGAGCGTACTCGATGGCCTGACGGGTCGGACCGCCTACACCGGCCAGAATTGGCACGCTGGTGGCGCAGGTGTCGACGGCAGTCTTGATGATTTCGGAATATTCGCTGGCAGCCAGGGAGAAAAACTCACCTGTGCCGCCCGCAGCGAACAGAGCGCTGGCGCCGTACGGAGCCAGCCACTCGAGGCGTTTGATGTAGCCCGCGCGATGGAAGTCGCCCTGAGCGTTGAAATCGGTAACCGGGAAAGACAGCAGACCGGATGAGAGGATGGACTTCAGTTCTTGTGGATTCATTATTCGAACACCCTGGAGGACATAATTGTTAGAGGATCACCGGGTCAGCGCCGATGTCGTAAGTCATCGTACAACTGATAATAAAATCACTCAACAGGGATTTTCGGGTTTTTTCAGAGGGAGAGCACCGGGGCCGTTTTTGGCTCACGCGATGCCGCGTAGATTTGTGACGCAGAGCGTCACGGCAGGCCTTCCCACGCTGGAGCGTGAGGAACGATAAGCCTGACTATTGTGCGAGAGCGTGCGGATAACCTCAATCCACCTAACCTATCGTGCGACGCTCTGCGTCGCATGCCGTTCTGGACGCTCTGCGTCCTCTTTAATCGTCAGGCCCGCTGCGACTCGGCTTCTTCGTGGGCGTGGCGCAGGCGTTCGCGGCTGTTGGTCAGATGCAGGCGCATGGCGGCGCGAGCCGCATCGGAGTCCTGACGGGCGATGGCGTCGAAAATTTCTTCGTGCTCGCGGCTCAGGCGGTCCATGTAGTGCTGCTGATCATCATGGGCCAGACGCGCAGAGTTCAACCGTGTGCGCGGGATGATGCTGGTGCCCAAGTGGGTCATGATGTCCGTGAAATAGCGATTGCCGGTCGATAGCGCAATCTGCAGGTGGAACTGGAAGTCAGACGCCACCGCATCCGTGGCGTGTGCGGCACTTTCATTGAGCGCGTCCAGCGCCGAACGCATCGCCGCCAACTGCTCGTCACTGCGCCGCTGGGCTGCCAGCCCGGCCGACTCGACTTCCAGGCTGATACGCAATTCGAGAATAGCCAGCACATCACGCAGAGTGACAATGGTGGCCGGATCGATACGGAACCCACTGGGGCTTGGCGTATCGAGAACGAAGGTGCCGATGCCGTGGCGGGTCTCGACCAGACCGGACGCTTGCAGGCGCGAAATCGCCTCGCGTACCACGGTGCGGCTAACGCCCTGCTCTTCCATGATTGCGGATTCGGTAGGCAGTTTGTCGCCACGCTTGAGCTGACCGCTGCGAATTCGCTCGGACAGCTCAGTCACCAACTCCTGCGCGAGGCTGCGGTGTTTTCTACGGGCGCGGGGCGGAGCGCTTTGATTTTCCATCCAACATCGATCTCTGGACTGCTAAACATGGGCTAATCATAGCTCAGCGGTTGTATGATCACACCCTCAAAAGCGCCACCCGCCCAACAGCACTAACCTCAAACCGCTGCTGGTGTCGGTTGCTCGAGCAGTTTTGCGCCCTCGATACGCACATGCCGACCATGAAAGCGTTTGAGGCTGCTGCGATGTCCGATACTGACCAGCGTCAAACCGGGCAGGCCATCAATGATTGCGCGGTGCATGGCAGCCTCGTCATCCTCATCCATGGCCGAGGTGGCCTCATCCATATACAGCCAGCTTGGCGCGACCAGCAAGGCGCGAGCAAACGCCACTCGCTGCTGCTCGCCGGGCGACAGAAAGCGTTGCCAGTGATTGCTTTCATCCAGTCGCGGTATCAGGCGCTCCAGACGACACTGGTTCAGCACCTCTGCAAAGCGTTCTGCCGGGTAGCGTTGCGCAGGTTGTGGATAACTCATTGCCTCACGCAAGGTGCCGATGGGCAGATAAGGCCGTTGCGGCAGGAACAGCGCCGTCCCTGTGGGCAAGCAAATCTGGCCCGAACCGTGCGGCCATAGACCACCGAAAGCCTTCAGCAACGAGCTTTTGCCACTGCCCGAGCGACCACTGAGCATCACTCGCTCTCCCGGACCGATATGCAGATTGGCATCGCTCAACAGTTGACGCCCCCCTGCGAGGCTCAATTCCAGGCCACGCAGGTCCAGTGTGTCGTTAGCGTGAACCCTTTCAATGGCCGGTTGCTGCGCTTCATGATCAGTCATGGCCTGAAGGAAGCTCAGCAGGCGGTCACAGGTGGCGCGCCATGAGGCCAGCGTGCTGTAGGCGCTGATGAACCAACTGAAGTTCTCCTGCACATTACCGAATGCCGAATTGATCTGCATCAGATCACCCAACTCGATCTTGCCCGAAAAATACCGCGGCGCAGCCACGATGAAAGGAAAGATCAGGGCAATCTGCGAATAACCCGATGTGAAGAACGTCAGTCGCTTCTGGACTTTCATGGATGCCCGGAAGTTATTCCAGATCATCATGAAGCGCCCGCTGAGGCGCTGGTTTTCATTACGCTCGCCCTCGGACAAGGCAATACTTTCGGCGTTTTCCCGTACACGCACCAGAGCAAAACGCAGGTCCGCCTCAAAGCGCTCCTGTTGGTTGTTCAATGGGATCAGCCGCTTGCCGATCCAGTGCGTTAACAGGCTGCCGATAAGCGCGTAAAGCAGGGCCGCCCAGAACATATAGCCGGGTATGGTGACCCCGAACAGTTCGATGCTGCCCGACACGCCCCAGAGAATGACCGAGAACGAGACAAGACTGACGACCGCACTCATCAAGCCAAGCCCCAGACTGAGGGTGCTGGTGGTGAACTCGTTGAGGTCTTCGGACAGACGCTGGTCGGGGTTGTCGGTATACCCGCCCTGCTCCAGGTGGTAGTAGTTCTTGTCTGCCAGCCAGCGGGCGAAGTGCTGTTCAGTCAGCCAGCGACGCCAGCGGATAGTCAGCAACTGGGTCAGGTACAGACGATAAACCGCTGCCAGAATGGCGATCGCGGCGATACCGCTGAAGTACAGGATCAGGTGGGTGAAGGCAGCCAGGTCCTTATTCTCCAGCGCGTTGTAAAAATCCCGATACCAGCTGTTGAAGAAGACCGACACTTGTACGCTGAACAGCGACAGCGCAATCACCGAAACCAGCAACAGCCAGGCGGTGACCTTTTCCTCACTGCGCCAATACGGCGTTATCAGCTTCCAGACGCGGTGTAGAAACGCCCCTTTCACAGTGTCGTTGACGGCAGAATATTCAGCATTGCGATTCATGTAGGTCAGGCTCGCTCTCTTTGAAAGTACGATGCCTGATCACAATGAAGCAAAAAAACGCCTATACGACCACTATGAAAAAACCTTCATTAACGCCGCACAGGGCGCTTCTGCAACTTGCGTTGCAAGGTCCGGCGATGCATGCCCAGCGCCCGGGCTGTGGCGGAAATATTGCCCTCGTGCTCGGTCAGCACGCGCTGGATGTGCTCCCACTGCAAGCGATCCACCGACATCGGATTCTCGGGGACCAGCGTGTCGAGGTTGGCGTGTTCGGACAGCAGAGCCGCCAGCACATCATCGGCATCAGCCGGTTTGCACAGGTAATTGCACGCGCCGCGCTTGATGGCTTCGACCGCCGTGGCAATGCTCGAATAACCGGTGAGGATCACCACACGCATGTCCGGGTCCATTTCCAGCAGCTTGGGCAGCAGCACCAGACCTGAATCGCCATCCATTTTCAGGTCCAGCGCGGCGTATTCAGGAATGTCCTGCTGCGCCAGCGCCAGGCCTTCCTCGGCTGAACCTGCGGTGCTCACGCGAAAACCACGACGGCTCATGGCCCTCGCCATTACACGGGTGAACGTCGCGTCGTCATCGACCAGCAACAGGTGCGGCAGCTCTTCGCCTTCAACCTGGATGTCTTCGTCACTCATGCTTCTTCTCCTCGCGTATCTCGGGGCAGGCGCAGCTCGGTGAGCGTACCGCCTTCTTCATGACTGTAGAGCTTTACCGAGCCACCCGCACGGGTGACGCTGGCCTTGCTCAGAAACAGACCCAGGCCGAAACCTTTGCCCTTGGTAGTAAAGAACGGCTTGCCGATCTGTTCGGCAATTGCCAGCGGCACACCTGCGCCGTGGTCGCGAATACTGATACAGACTTCTGTGCTGTCCCAGTTCAGGTTGACTTCAAGGCCATCGGGGCAGGCGTCGGCCGCGTTGTTGAGCAGGTTGAGCAGCGCCTGGGTAAGGTCCGGTGGCGGGGCCAGCATCGGCACCTCGCCCTTGCCCAACTGGTAAAAGCGGTAGCTCACTTCCGGGCGCATCAAATGCCAACGGTTGAGGGATTCGTCCAGCCAGCGGGTGGCAGGCTGCTGTTCAACGGCCATGCGCCGGTTGGCTTCGGCGGCACGCACCAGTTGCTGAAGGGTCTGTTTGCACTGCTTGACCTGCTCCTGCAACACCGACAGGTCGTCCTGCAAAGCAGGGTCACCGTGGTCCTGGCGCATTTCCTTGAGCAGCACGCTCATGGTCGCCAGTGGAGTGCCCAGTTCATGGGCCGCGCCTGCGGCCTGAGTCGCGACGGCAAGCAGCTGTTGATCGCGCAAGCCCTCCTCCCGGCGCTCGGCGCGCAACTGCTCCTGGCGACGCAGCTCTTCGGCCATCTTTGCCGCGAAAAAGGTGATGACGGAAGCCGCCAGCGCAAAACTCAGCCACATGCCGTAGACCTGCATGTTTTCCCGGGCAATGGAATCGGTTTCCAGCGGGTAGGAACGCACCATCAGCAAGGTGTACATGCTCAGCGCAAAGCCGGACAGAATCAGCGAGTAACGCCACGGCAGCGTGGCGGCGGCAATGGTCAGCGGCACCAGATAATAAGACACGAACGGGTTGGCCGAGCCGCCCGAGTAATACAGCAGCGCGCTGTGAATCAGCAGGTCCAGCGCCAGTTGCAGCGCATATTCAAGCTCGGTGAGCGGCAGCGAGGTGCGCAGACGAATGACGGTCAGCCCGCAGAGCACCAGCGAACAGCCCAGGGTGATCGACAGTTGCAGCCACGGCAGTGGCAGAAAGTCGAACAGCCAGGCCATACCTACCGAGCCGGCTTGCGCGGCCAGCACCAGAATACGGATGAATGTCAGGCGCCACAGGTTTTGACGTGTGGCCGAAAGCATTTGAACGGGGGCGAGCATGAGCTCTCCTGATGAGTGCTCCAGGCGGATCGCAGCGAGTATAACCAAGCGAGAGGCAAAACTGGAAAAGTGCGTCAACGCACCGCACACCAGAGCAGTCCGGCATCGCAGGAACCGGGCCAAAGCGCTACAGTCAGAACACTTTGCGCCGAGCGACACGTGTCGCAGGCCGTTTGATAACAAGGAGCTCTCATGTTCAATCTTCGCCCTGCTGCCACGCTCGTCGCGCTGGCCGCCGCCCTGTCCAGCCTGCCGGCCCTGGCTGAAGAAGCCCGGTACAACCAGATTTCCTTGCGCGCCGAGGTCAATCAGGAAGTCCAGCGCGACCTGATGCTGGTTACCCTTTATACCGAAGCACAGGACAGCGACCCGGCCAAACTGGCAGCTCAGATCACTGAAACCCTGAACAAGGCTCTGGGCCAGGCGCGGCAGGTCAAGGATGTGAAGATCCGTCAGGGCAGCCGCAACAGCTATCCGGTTTACGACGACAAAGGGCAGAAGATCACCGGCTGGCGTGAACGCGCCGAGCTGCGTCTGGAAAGTGCGGACTTTGCGATACTTTCGAAGCTGACCGGCGAGCTGCTGACGGATCTGAAAATGGGCGGCATGGACTTCTCGATCTCGCCATCGACCCGCAAGGCCAGCGAAGACGCCCTGCTCAAGGACGCCGTGACTGCGTTCAAGGCCCGAGCGCAACTGGTCACAGAAGCCTTGGGCGGCACGGGTTACAAGCTGGTTAACCTGAACCTGAACACCTCGGGCTACCCGCAGCCGTATCTGCGCGCACCGGTGATGATGATGGCAAAATCCTCGCGGGAAGACTCAGCGCCAACACCCGATGTCGAAGCGGGCACCAGCCAGGTCAGCGTTGCAGCCGATGGCGTGATTGAAGTCGCGATTCCCTGAGAAACGGTCATCATTTATTCCGAGCCCGGAAACCGGAGCTCAATCAGCACAACTATCGCTCCCATGCTCTGCGTGGGAATGCAGTTACCGACGCTCTGCGTCCAATATTGAGAACGCAGCACTACGCGAGGGATCCATGGGACACACACTCTTCAAACCGCTGCTGCTGACCTCCGCTCTGCTGGCCTGCGCACCTCTGGCCCAGGCGGCCAGCACACTGGTGTATTGCTCTGAAGCCAGCCCGGCCGGTTTCGACCCCAGTCAGTACACCAGCGGCACCGACTTCGATGCCTCGGCCGAAACCGTCTTCAACCGCCTGACCCAATTCAAGCGTGGCGGCACGGAAGTGGAGCCAGGCCTGGCTACTCGCTGGGACGTCTCGCCGGATGGCCTGACCTACACGTTTCACCTGCGCGACGGCGTGAAGTTCCACACCACGGACTATTTCACTCCTACTCGCGCATTCAACGCGGACGACGTGCTGTTCACGTTCAACCGCCTGCTCGACGCCAACCATCCGTTCCGCAAGGCCTACCCGTCCGAATCGCCCTACTTCACTGACATGGGCCTGAACACAACGATCAAGAGCGTCGAGAAAGTCGACCCACTGACCGTCAAGTTCACCCTGAACAACATTGACGCTGCGTTCGTGCAGAACCTGGCCATGAGCTTCGCGTCGATCCAGTCCGCCGAGTACGCAGACAAATTGCTCAAGGAAGGCAAGGCCGAGGAGTTGAACCAGAAGCCGATCGGCACTGGCCCGTTCGTCTTCAAACGCTACCAGAAAGACTCGCAGATCCGTTACGCGGGCAACACCGAGTACTGGAAGCCCGAGGACGTGAAGATCGACAATCTGATCTTCTCGATCAGCAGCGATGCCGCAGTGCGCATGCAGAAGCTCAAGGCTGGCGAATGTCAGGTCAGCGGCTATCCGCGTCCGCAGGACATCGAAGAAATGAAAAAGGACCCGAAACTCAAGGTCCTCAGCCAGCCGGGCTTCAACCTGGGGTTCCTCGCCTACAACGTCACCCATGCGCCGCTTGATCAGCTCAAGGTGCGCCAGGCGCTGGACATGGCTATCGATAAACCGGCGATTATCAAAGCGGTTTACCAGAGCGCCGGTCAACTGGCCGAAAACGCCTTGCCGCCGGGTCAGTGGAGCTATGACCCGACGATCAAGGATGCCCCTCACGATCTGACCAAGGCAAAGCAACTGCTCAAGGAAGCAGGCGTGGCACCGGGCACGAAAATCGACCTGTGGGCCATGACCGTACAGCGCGCCTCGAACCCCAATGCGCGCATGTCTGCACAGATGATTCAGTCCGACTGGGAAAAGATCGGCATCAAGGCCAACATCGTCAGCTACGAGTGGGGCGAATACATCAAGCGCGCCAAGGCAGGCGAGCATGACGCGATGATCTACGGCTGGACCGGTGACAACGGCGACCCTGACAACTGGCTAGGTGTGCTGTACAGCTGTGCAGCCGTCAAAGGCAGCAACTACGCCAAGTGGTGTGACCCGGCCTACGACAAGCTGGTGCAGCAGGCCAAGCTGACCAGTAACCGCGACGAGCGCACCAAGCTCTATCAGCAGGCCCAGCACATTCTCAAGCAGCAGGTACCGATCACACCTATTGCCAACTCGAAGGTGTTTCAGCCGATGCGCCAGGAAGTGCAGGACTTCAAGATCAGCCCATTCGGTCTGACACCCTTCTATGGTGTCAGCCTGGGAACAGTGAAGTAACAACATGGCTCCAACCGGGTGCATTTTTCTCACCCGGTTGCGCCTTAACGGTGCGTAAAACGTTTCAAAAAACGACACGCAAACGATCAACAGGGTCGAAAATTACACTTTCGCGACATTCCTGTACGATCGTGCCACTCTTTGTCGCTTCTTTGGCGTCACTGTCTTGCTTTGGGTATGGCCCCTGCATAAGTATCGGATGGATCGGCTCACGAGGTCGTTCCCTCTAATCAAAATGACAACAACTGAGGCAACCATGCTCAAACACGCGGTCATTCCGTTTCTGGTCGGCGCCAGCCTGCTCGCCAGTGCTCCTTTCGCTCACGCAGCTTCGAATCTGGTGTTCTGCTCCGAGGGCAGCCCTGCCGGATTCGATCCGGGTCAATACACCACAGGTACTGACTTCGACGCCGCAGCAGAGACCATTTTCAACCGCCTGAGCCAGTTTGAACGCGGCGGCACCTCCGTGGTGCCCGGCCTGGCAACCAAGTGGGACATCTCTGATGATGGCCTGATGTACACCTTCCACCTTCGCGAAGGCGTCAAGTTTCACACCACGCCCTACTTCAAGCCGACCCGTGAATTCAATGCCGATGACGTGCTGTTCACGTTCAATCGCATGATCGACAAGGACATGCCTTACCGCAAAGCGTATCCGACCGAATTCCCGTACTTCACTGATATGGGTATGGACACCAACATCACCAAGATCGAAAAAGTCGACGACCACACCGTCAAGTTCACTCTTGGCAAAGTCGACGCTGCGTTCATCCAGGACATGGCAATGAGCTTCGCGTCCATCCAGTCCGCAGAGTACGCCGCCAAGCTGCTCAAGGAAGGCAAGCCGGAGCTGATCAACCAGCAGCCTATCGGCACCGGTCCGTTTGTGTTCAAGAGCTACCAGAAAGACTCCAATATTCGTTACACCGGCAACAAGGACTATTGGAAGCCTGAAGACGTCAAGGTCGACAACCTGATCTTCGCCATCACCACCGATGCCTCGGTGCGCATGCAGAAGCTCAAGAAAAACGAATGCCAGATCACCGCTTACCCACGTCCTGCCGACCTTGAGCCACTCAAGGCCGACAAAAACCTGAAGATGCCTGATCAGGCTGGCTTCAACCTGGGTTACATCGCCTACAACGTGATGCCTGAGATCAAGGGCGAAGACCATCCAAATCCCCTGGCTCAGTTGAAAGTGCGCCAAGCGCTGGACATGGCGGTCAACAAGCAGCAGATCATCGACTCGGTTTACCAGGGTGCAGGTCAATTGGCGGTCAACGCCATGCCGCCGACCCAGTGGTCCTATGACACCACCATCAAGGATGCCAAGTACGATCCCGAGAAAGCTCGCGAGCTGCTCAAGGAAGCGGGCATCAAGGAAGGCACCGAAATCACCCTGTGGGCGATGCCGGTTCAGCGTCCTTACAACCCCAACGCCAAACTGATGGCCGAAATGCTCCAGAACGACTGGAAGAAGATCGGTATCAACGCCAAGATCGTCAGCTATGAATGGGGCGAGTACATCAAGCGGGCCAAGAATGGCGAGAACGGCGCCATGCTGATTGGCTGGAGCGGCGACAACGGTGACCCCGACAACTGGCTCGGCACCCTGTTCGGCTGTGACGCCCTGAACGGCAACAACTTTGCCAAATGGTGTGACAAGCCGTTCGACACGCTGATCCATCAGGCCAAGGAAACGTCCGATCAGGCCAAGCGCACCGAGCTGTACAAACAGGCGCAACACCTCCTGAAAGACGCAGTGCCGATGACGCCTATTGCGCACTCGACTGTCTACCAGCCCATGCGCACTAGCGTACAGGACTTCAAGATCAGCCCGTTTGGCTTGAATTCCTTCTACGGCGTGAGCGTAACCGGGAAATAAAACCGGCGGCAGGCTGCGCCGCCCAACCGGCGCAGCCTGCCGTTCTACCTGAACATGAGCCCCGAGCAGTTGGTTGAAAAAGTGTCGATATTGGCACTCTTCGACTATCACTAAGATATTTCCTACGCACTTTGCTGCCTGCGAGCCTATATACCGCGCGTCTTTGGCGAATTACCGTCCTGAGGTCGCGGCAACTGGCAGGAAGCCAGCCGCTTCGTGGCCGTTGTAACCCAATGTGTGCGGACAGGTTGTTCGGAAATCTTTTTCGGGTCAGCGCCTTCGGGCCAGTTAGACATTCGAGCCTCGGCTCGTCCTTTGAAGGATAGGGATCATCATGCGTAAAACTCTTGCGATGACGTCGTGCCTGGGACTGTTGGCACTGGCCCCGTTTGCCCAGGCGGCAAGCAATCTGGTGTTTTGCTCCGAAGCGAGTCCGGCTGGCTTCGACGGTGCTCAATACACCTCATCCACCGATAACGATGCATCCGAGCCGATCTATAATCGACTCACCGAATTCAAGCAGGGCGATACCAGCGTGGTTCCGGGGCTGGCTACTTCATGGGATGTTTCGCAAGACGGTCTGACCTACACGTTTCATCTGCGCGAAGGCGTGAAGTTTCACAGCAACAAGAACTTCAAGCCCAGCCGTGATTTCAATGCCGACGACGTGCTGTTCACCTTCAACCGCATGCTCAACCCCGACCATCCGTTTCGCAAAGCCTACCCGACCGAGTTCCCCTACTTCACCAGTATGGGCCTGAACAAAAAGATCAAATCCATCGACAAGACCGACCCGCTGACCGTGGTGTTCACCCTCAATACGGTCGATGCAGCGTTCATCCAGAACATCGCGATGAACTTCGCCGGGATCCTCTCCGCCGAATACGCCGAACAACTGATGGCCAAGGGTGATGTGCGCGACATCAACCAGCAACCGATTGGCACGGGGCCTTTCGTGTTCCAGCGCTATCAGAAAGACTCGCAGATTCGTTACAAGGGCAACAAGGAGTTCTGGGACCCGAGCCGGGTGAAGATCGACCAGTTGATTTTCGCCATCGTGACCGACGCCTCTGCCCGCATGCAGAAGCTCAAGGCCAACGAGTGCCAGGTCTCGGTCAACCCGCGTCCGGCAGACCTTGCCAGCCTCAAGGAAGACAAAAGCCTGCAGATCATCGAGAAGCCAGGCTTCAACCTCGGTTACATCTCCTACAACGTACGCCACGAGCCGCTAGGCAAGCTGGAAGTGCGCCAGGCGCTGGACATGGCCGTCAACAAGCAAGCAATCATCAACGCGGTATATCAGGGCGCAGGACAACTGGCAGTCAATGCCATGCCGCCAACCCAGTGGTCCTACGATGACAGTATCAAGGACGCGCCTTACGACCCGGAAAAAGCGAAAACCCTGCTCCGCGCGGCTGGCGTCAAGGAAGGCACCGAACTGACCCTCTGGGCCATGCCGGTCCAGCGTCCTTACAACCCCAACGCCAAGCTGATGGCCGAGATGCTGCAGGCCGACTGGGCCAAGGTCGGCATCAAAGTCCGGATCGTCAGTTACGAATGGGGTGAATACCTCAAGCGCACCAAGAATGGCGAACACGATATCTCGCTGATCGGCTGGACCGGCGACAACGGTGACCCGGACAACTGGCTGGGCACGCTGTACAGCTGCGCCGCCATTGGCGGTAACAACTACTCGATGTGGTGCGACGAAAAATACGACCAGCTGGTCAAGGCCGCCGTCGCTGTCACCGACCGCGAGCAGCGCACCGACCTGTACAAACAGGCGCAACGCTACCTCAAGGAACAGGTGCCGATCACCCCGATTGCCCACTCGACGGTCAATCAGCCGTTGCGCGCCGAGGTCAGAGACTTCCACGTCAGCCCGTTTGGTCGCAACAACTTTTCAGGCGTCAGCATCGCCGACTGATCAGCAACCACGCATGCCCTCGCCGTCTTGTGTAACGGCGAGAGCCAGCACTTGCGCGTTTATACCGATAACAACGCAGGGCCCAAGGCCCTGCACCACCAAAAGCCAGGCTTAAGAACTGGCATATAAAAAAGTGATAAAGGGAGCTGCACATCGTGAAAACAACAAGTACTGCGTTATTGGCCTTATCTCTCTCGTCGTTCGGCGCATTGGTTCAGGCAGAACCAGCCAGCCAGACGTTCATACCGACCGAGCTGAGCTCCAAGAACGCACAGGCTGACGCCAACGGCTTTATCGAAGATCAACACCTGACCGGCACGACCCGCAACTGGTACGCCAACGAACTGAAGCGTCGTGGCGAGGTTTTCCGCTACAACGACAACGGCGTCGCTGAGCAGACCTCGCGTCGTATCAACTGGCAGCAGGGCACCATCGTCAACTACACCTCGGGCTACACGCAGGGTGTTGTAGGTTTCGCCACCGAGCTGGCACTGTACAACGCCATTGCGCTGGACCGTGACACCGATGACTTTGCCGGCAACTCCAACCGTACCCTGGCACACAGTGACGGTGATGCAGTGGGTCAGTGGAGCAAGATGGGCCTGGGCAACGTGAAGGCGCGGGTTTCCAACACCGTCCTGACCATGGGTCGCCAATCGGTGAACACCCCGGTCATCGCCTTCATTGGCAACCGCGCACTGCCTTCCAGCTTCCAGGGTGTTGCCGTACAGAGCGACGAGCTCAACAACCTGTCGTTTCAAGCCGGTAGCTTCGACCGCGTATCGCCACGTATGGAACAGAGTCTGGACAAGTTCCGCTCCGAGTACGGTGATCGCAGCCAGACCGCCGACCGCCTGGACATGTTCGGCGCTGACTACAAGCCGACCGACAGCCTGACTACCAGCTTTTATGCATCGAATCTGGAAGATTTCTGGCACCAGTACTACTTCGGCTTCACCCACGAACTGGGTGACAGCAAGGCACTGGCGCTCAGCACCAACCTGAACTACTACAAGACCAAGGACTCCGGTCAAAGCAAACAGGGCCCTATCGACAACGATACCTACAGCCTGTCGTTCACCGGTACGCATAACGCTCACAGCATCAGCCTTGCCTATCAGCAAGTGTCTGGCGATGAGTATTTCGACTATGCGCACGACACCAACGCAATCTTCCTGGCCAACTCCCTGCTCTCGGACTTCAACGGCCCGAACGAGAAATCCCTGCAGATCGCCTACGTACTGAACATGGCCGAATATGGCGTGCCGGGCCTGAAGTTCAACATTTACCAGGCGCGCGGCTGGGACATCGACGGTACCAAATATAAAGGCAACGTCTACGGCGACGTCCAGACAATCAATGGCGTTCGGACAGCGAGCGGCGTAAACGCAATGGACGGCGAGACTCACTACGAATACGGTATCGGTACGTCGTACTCCGTGCAGTCCGGCCCGCTCAAGGCCACTGCCATCCGCGCCACTTACACCACGCACCGCGCCAGCGAGAATCAGGCTGATGGCAACATCAACGAATTCCGTCTGGTGACCACCGTTCCGTTCAACATTCTTTGATTCGCTGAAAACCGTTCTGGTGCAAGGCAACAGCCTTGCGCCAGAACATCACCATCGGCGTCAACTCTATGGAGGGTTCACAATGAAACTGTTATCGCTACGCAACTCGATCGCCCTGGCCCTGCTCAGCGTCGCCGTCAGTGTTTCGGCAAAACCCCTGGTGGTCTGCACCGAAGCCAGCCCCGAAGGCTTCGACATGGTGCAATACACAACAGCCGTGACGGCCGACGCCGTGGCTGAAACCGTATTCAATCGCCTGGCGGATTTCAAACCCGGTACCACGGAAGTGATTCCTGCGCTGGCTGAATCCTGGGACATCAGCGAAGACGGTCTGACCTACACTTTCCACCTGCGCAAAGGCGTCAAGTTCCACACCACAGACTATTTCAAACCGACCCGCGACATGAACGCCGACGATGTGCTCTGGAGTTTCCAGCGTCAGCTGGACCCGAAACACCCGTGGCATGACAAGTCGAGCGTTGGCTTCCCCTACTTTGAAAGCATGGGCTTCAAAGAGCTGCTGAAAAGCGTCGAGAAAACTGACGACTACACCGTCAAATTCACCCTGACCCGCCGCGAAGCACCATTCCTGGCCGACCTGGCCATGGCGTTCGCCTCTATCTACCCGGCAGAATATGCCGACCAGTTGTTGAAAGCCGACAAGACCAACGATCTAAACAGCAAGCCAATCGGCACCGGCCCATTCATCTTCCAGCGCTATGCCAAGGATGCGCAGGTACGCTTCAAGGCCAATCCGGACTACTTCCGCGGCAAACCGCCTGCCGAAGCATTGATTCTGGCCATCGCCACCAACAACAACGTGCGCCTGCAGAAACTCAAGGCCAACGAATGTCAGATCGCGCTGTACCCAAAGCCGGACGACGTGCCGAGCATCAAGAAAGACCCGAATCTGAAAATCGATGAAATGGAGGCCATGACCACCGGCTATATTGCGATCAACACCACGCACAAATATTTGAGCGATGTGCGGGTACGCAAAGCCATTGACATGACGTTCGACAAGAACGCTTATGTCAACGCGGTGTTCGGCAAGGGTAATGCGCTGGTAGCAGTCAACCCGTATCCGCCGACCCTGCTGGGTTACAACAACAGCCTGAAGAATCCGCCGGTCGACCTCGACAAGGCACGCGCCTTGCTGAAGGAAGCAGGCGTGCCGGAAGGCACCACGTTTACCCTGTTCACCCGCAACGGCGGTGGCCCGACCAACCCTAACCCGATGCTCGGCGCGCAAATGATGCAGTCCGACCTGGCAAAGATCGGCATCAAGATCGACATTCGTGTCATGGAATGGGGCGAAATGCTCAAACGCGCCAAGAACGGCGAACATGACATGGTGTCTGCCGGCTGGGCAGGCGACAATGGCGACCCGGACAACTTCCTGACCCCGATGCTTAGTTGTGAAGCGGCGAAAAACGGCGAGAACTATGCACGCTGGTGCAATGCCGAATTCCAGACGCTGATCGACAAGGCCCGCGAAACAGTGAACCCGCAGGAGCGTGCGACGCTCTATGAGCAAGCTCAGGCAATATTCAACAAGGACCAGCCGTGGATCAGTATGGCTCACACCAGAATGTTCACGGCCATGCGTAAAAATGTGGAGGGCTACCAAATCAGCCCGCTCACAACCAACAACTTCGCCACTACCCAGGTGAAGTAGAAAAATAATCCGGCGAGCTCATAACCCGAGACTCGCCGGAGCACGCCTAACCGGCTGATGAGGTACACACCAAGATGTTTAGTTTTATCGCCCGCCGAGTGGGGTTGCTGATACCCACTTTCTTCGGCATCACCTTATTGACCTTCGCCCTGATTCGCCTGATTCCGGGCGACCCGGTCGAAGTCATGATGGGTGAGCGCCGGGTCGATCCGGAAATGCACGCTCAGGCCATGGAACGTCTTGGTCTGAATAAGCCACTGTATGCCCAGTACATCGATTACATCGGCAAGCTCGCCCACGGCGACCTCGGTGAATCGCTGCGTACGCGCACCAGTGTCTGGAGCGAATTCACCTCGCTGTTCCCGGCAACCCTTGAGTTGTCGCTGGCGGCACTGATTTTTGCGGGTATTCTCGGGTTGCTGGCCGGGGTCATCGCCGCACTCAAGCGAGGGTCCCTGTTCGACCATGGGGTCATGGGGATTTCCCTGGCGGGCTACTCCATGCCGATCTTCTGGTGGGGCCTGATCCTTATCATGTTCTTCTCGGTATCACTGGGCTGGACGCCGGTATCCGGGCGGATCGACCTGCTGTACGACATTCCGCCGGTCACCGGCTTCATGCTGATCGACACCTTGCTCAGTGACGAACAAGGCGCGTTTCTCGATGCTTTGCATCACCTGATTCTTCCGGCCATCGTGCTGGGCACCATCCCGCTGGCGGTAATCGCCCGGATGACCCGCTCTTCGATGCTCGAAGTACTGCGTGAAGACTACGTGCGTACTGCACGGGCCAAAGGCCTGTCGCCAGCACGCGTGGTATTCGTTCACGGCCTGCGCAATGCGCTGATTCCAGTGCTGACCGTATTCGGCCTGCAAATCGGCACATTGCTGGCCGGTGCGGTACTGACCGAAACGATCTTCTCTTGGCCCGGTATCGGCAAGTGGCTGATCGAAGCCATCGGTGCCCGGGATTATCCGGTCGTGCAAAACGGCATTCTGCTGATCGCCTGTCTGGTGATCCTGGTCAACTTCGTGGTGGATATCCTCTACGGCTTTGCCAACCCACGCATCCGTCATCAGCGCTGAGATCATCGATATGAGCACCCCTACTCCTGCGGTAGCAGTCGATCAAAGCCTGCTTTACCCATCCCCGTACAAAGAATTCTGGCAAGCGTTCTCGAAAAACAAAGGCGCGGTTGCCGGCCTGCTGTTCATGATCCTGATCGTGTTCTGCGCCCTGTTCGCCCCATGGGTTGCGCCCCATGACCCGAGCGAGCAATACCGTGACTTCCTGCTGACACCTCCGGTGTGGCTTGAAGGCGGTCAATGGCAATTCATCCTCGGCACCGACGAACTGGGCCGCGATCTGCTGTCGCGTCTGATCCAGGGTTCGCGCCTGTCGCTGCTGATCGGTCTGGCATCGGTGGTCATGTCGCTGATCCCGGGCATCCTGCTGGGCTTGCTGGCGGGCTTCTTCCCGCGCGTGCTGGGCCCTTCGGTCATGCGCCTGATGGACATCATGCTGGCCCTGCCATCGCTGCTGCTGGCTGTAGCCATCGTGGCAATTCTCGGCCCTGGCCTGATCAACACCGTGATCGCCATCGCCATCGTGTCGCTGCCGTCCTACGTACGTCTGACCCGCGCTGCGGTAATGGGCGAGCTGAACCGTGACTACGTGACGGCTGCGCGTCTGGCCGGTGCCACCCTGCCACGCCTGATGTTCATCACCGTGCTGCCCAACTGCATGGCACCGCTGATCGTTCAGGCAACGCTGAGTTTTTCCTCGGCCATTCTCGACGCCGCAGCGCTGGGCTTCCTGGGCCTTGGCGTACAGCCACCGACGCCTGAGTGGGGCACCATGCTCGCCTCGGCGCGCGACTACATCGAACGTGCCTGGTGGGTCGTAAGCCTGCCCGGTCTGACCATTTTGCTCAGCGTGCTGGCAATCAACCTGATGGGCGACGGTCTGCGCGATGCGCTGGACCCGAAACTCAAGAACGCCGCCTGAGGAGATTCGCATGTCACTTCTTGAAATCAAGAATCTCAACGTCCGCTTCGGCGACGCCAAGGCCGTACCTGTTGTGGACGGCCTGTCCCTGAGCGTCGAAAAAGGCGAAGTATTGGCCATCGTTGGCGAATCGGGGTCCGGTAAATCCGTGACCATGATGGCGCTGATGGGGCTGATCGATTCACCCGGCATCATCACCGCCGACGCGCTCAACTTCGACGGCAAGGACCTGCTCAAGCTGAACGCACGGCAGCGTCGTCGCATCATCGGCAAAGACCTGGCGATGGTTTTCCAGGACCCGATGACCGCGCTGAACCCCAGTTACACCGTGGGCTTCCAGATCGAGGAAGTGCTGCGCCAGCACCTGAACATGTCGGGCAAGGCGGCACGCCAGCGCGCGCTGGAACTGCTGGAAAAGGTCGAAATCCCTGGTGCGGCTGCACGCCTGAATGCCTACCCGCATCAACTGTCGGGCGGCATGAGTCAGCGTGTAGCAATTGCCATGGCCATCGCCGGCGAACCGAAACTGCTGATCGCCGACGAACCGACCACCGCGCTGGACGTGACCATTCAGGCGCAGATCATGGAGCTGTTGCTGAGCCTGCAAAAAGAGCAGGACATGGCGCTGGTGCTGATCACTCACGACCTGGCGGTAGTGGCTGAAACCGCCCAGCGCGTCTGTGTGATGTATGCCGGTCAGGCCGTCGAAGTCGGTCAGGTGCCTGGTCTGTTCGAGGTCCCTGCCCACCCGTACAGCGAAGCCTTGCTGGCTGCTATTCCCGAGCACAGCATGGGCGCCGAACGCCTCGCCACGCTGCCGGGCATGGTTCCGGGTCGCTATGACCGGCCACAGGGTTGCCTGCTTTCACCGCGCTGCCCGTATGTGCGCGACAACTGCCGGACCGAACGTCCTGGCCTGGACCCCAAGGCCCATAGTCTGGCGCGCTGCTTCTATCCCTTGAATCAGGAGGTGGCGTAATGAGCGTCGTACTTACCGCCCGCGACCTTACCCGTCACTACGAAGTCTCCCGAGGCCTGTTCAAAGGCACAGCGCTGGTGCGCGCGCTTAACGGTGTGTCCTTCGAACTGGAAGCCGGCAAGACCCTGGCTGTGGTCGGCGAGTCCGGCTGTGGCAAGTCGACACTGGCCCGCGCGCTGACACTGATTGAAGAACCTTCATCGGGTTCGCTGAAAATCGCTGGCCAGGAAGTGGCCGGTGCCAGCAAGTCCGAGCGCAAGCAGTTGCGCAAAGACGTGCAGATGGTATTCCAGAGCCCTTACGCGTCGCTCAACCCACGCCAGAAAGTCGGTGACCAGCTCGGCGAGCCGCTGTTGATCAACACCAAACTGTCGGCGGCAGAACGTCGGGAAAAAGTGCAGGCGATGATGGCTCAGGTCGGTTTGCGCCCCGAGCACTATCAGCGCTACCCGCATATGTTTTCCGGCGGTCAGCGTCAGCGTATCGCGCTGGCCCGGGCGATGATGCTACAGCCCAAAGTGCTGGTCGCGGACGAACCGACTTCGGCGCTGGACGTGTCGATTCAGGCACAGGTGCTGAACCTGTTCATGGATTTGCAGCAGGAATTCAACACCGCCTACGTGTTCATCTCCCACAACCTTTCGGTGGTGCGTCATGTCGCCGATACGGTATTGGTGATGTACCTGGGGCGGCCAGCGGAAATGGGTCCCAAGGAAGAGATCTACAACCGTCCGCTGCACCCTTACACTCAGGCACTGTTGTCAGCGACCCCGACCATCCACCCGGACCCGCTCAAACCGAAGATCAAGATCGTCGGCGAGCTGCCCAACCCGCTCAACCCGCCAAGCGGCTGCGCCTTCCACAAGCGCTGCCCTTACGCGACGGAACGTTGCGCAACAGACGTACCGGAGCTTCGTCTGGTGGATAACCGTCAGGTGGCCTGCCACTATGCCGAGCAATTTGTAGCGGCATAGGCTGAAGCTAGAAGCTAGAAGCTAGAAGACTATCGTGCCCACGCTCCAGCGTGGGCACGCAGTTCTGGACGCTCCGCGTCCGATCTTTCTCAAAGACTTCCGTATCGGCACGCCGATCAATACACATCCCGCCGATAACGTCCTTGCTCGATCAGCTCACTGACTCTCTGCTCTCCCAGCACATCCTTCAAAACCTGATCCACCCCCGCCGCCATACCGATCAGGCTGCCACAAATATAGATCGCGGCACCGTCGTCCAGCCATTTTTGCAGTTCATCAGCCGCATCACGCAAGCGATCCTGCACGTAGATTTTCTCAGCCTGGTCACGTGAGAAGGCAAGATCCAGTCGATTCAGATGACCAGCCTCCAGCCAGTCCTCCAGTTCGTTACCACAATGAAAATCGTGGGCGCGGTTACGTTCGCCGAATAGCAGCCAGTTGCGCATCTGCCCTTGAGCGATGCGAGACTTGAGCAGACTGCGCAAACCGGCCAGCCCCGTACCATTGCCCAGCAAGATCAGCGGGACGGAATCGACAGGCAAATGAAAACTGCTGTTGCGGCGCAAACGCAGACTGATCGCGCTGTCGAGGTCGGCATGAGTGGTCAGCCAGCCGGAGCCCAGCCCCAGACTGCCGTCAGGATGAACCTCCTGACGCACGATGAGTTGCAGACGTCCGTCTTCCGGAATCGAAGCGATCGAATATTCACGAGCAGATACCGGCGCCAGCGCGTCGATCAGCGCCTGCGCGTGCAGGCCCACCAGATGCGCACGATTGTGCGGCAGTTGGCGGGTTGCCAGCGCCTGACTGAGCGGCTCCTGCAAGCCATTCACGGTTACCGGCGTGGCAGGATCGACACCCAGCCCGGCGAGAAAGGGTTCAATGACCTGCGCCGCATTGCGCGGCATCACCTCGACCAGATCCCCCGCCTGCCAGCTCGCTGACGTCGACGCTGTCAGGTCCAGCAGGTAAACCTTCGAACCACTGCTGCCCGGGTTCAAATGCTCGCGCCGCGCCAGCGTCCAGTTCTCGAACACCGGTGCCTGCCAGTGCGTTGAAGGCACGGAGCCAGTCAATTGTCCCAACTGCTGCTGCCAGTGTTGCAGGGCTGCTGGATCAGCGCTGTCCACTTCAACAGGCGGGAACAACGTGCGCCCGCCACGCTCAGCCAACCAGCCATGCAAACGATGGGCAAAACCGCAGAAATGCGGGTATTGACGATCGCCCAGGGCCAGAACGGCGTAATCGAGCTGCTTCAGTTCCAACGGACGACCCAGCAACTTACGCTCGAAACCCCGCGCGCTATCGGGCGCCTCGCCCTCACCAAAGGTGCTGACGACGAACAGCGCCTTACGACTCTGACTGAAATCCTCTTCGGTCAAATCGCCCAGCCGCTTCACGCGCACAGACACTCCTGAAGCCTGCAACTGGCCAGCAGCCTGCCAGGCCAACTGCTCGGCAAAACCGCTCTGGCTGGCGAAACCAATCAGCCAGGAAGCAGCATCATCTGCCCCTTCACTCTGAACCTCGCCGCGCGCACTTCTTACAGCACGCTGCTTGCGACGTCGATCCAGGTACAACAACCAGCCAGTGATAAAGAACAGCGGCATCATCAACGATGCTGCCGTCATGATGAGCCGGCCGACGAGGCCGAAATAGCTACCAACATGCAGCGCATAGTTGCTGGCCAGCAATTGCGCGCCGAAACTGCGCTCTGCATAGCGTGAAACCGAGCTGACCTGACCGTTGGCCGGGTCAAGCGTGATGCTGCTCAAAGCCCGTGGATGAGGTGAGTCCTTGAGCAGGTAGAACACCGTGGCCGGTTGGCCGCCAGAAGCAGGCAAACGCAAGTTATAAGCACGTAGTTCAGGCCCGGCGGTTTTCTGCACACTGTCCCAGATGGCAGCATAATCAACCAGCAACGGCGCGGATTGGCTGGAAGGGGCCACAGGGGCTTTGCGCTGAACAGGCAGCGAATCTCCCAGCAGCCTGTTCAGACCATTGCTCACCCAGTCATAAGACCAGTTAAGGCCCGTGATCGCGAACAGCAGGTAGAACAACAGGCACCAGGTACCAAACACCGAATGCAGGTCCCAGTTGAAACTGCGGCCCTTTTTAGCCCAGTCCATCATCAGCCAGACACGCCAGTTCAGCGCGTTGCGAGGCCAACGCAGGTAGAGCCCGGACAGGCAGAAGAACACCAGAACCAGCGTGCAGGCCGCAGTGATCTGCTTACCCACCTCACCGGCAGCCAGATAACGATGCAGTTGCAGGACAAAGTCGAAAAAGCCCTCACCCATCGCCTCGCCTTTCAGCTCGCCTGTATAGGGATCGAAATTGCGTTTGGGACCGCGCCGTTCGCCCGGCTTCGGGGTGAAATACACCTGAGCGGCACGATTGCCCAGCGTATCGACACGCAGCATAGCGACGGTCAGCCCGGTCGCTGCCTCCAGCCTGTGAACAAGCTCAATAGGCGGCAAGGTAGCCGTACGCTCATGCACGAGCAGAACGTCTGGGTTCAGAACATCAAGAATTTCGTCTTCGAACGAATACAGCGCGCCGGTAATCCCCATGAGGGTCAGCACCAGACCTGCCGTGACCCCAAAGAACCAGTGCAGTTGAAACAGAACTTTCTTCAACGCCGACGCTCTCCCCTCTGCAGGCTGCGGCGCGCAGTATGCTCCAACCGCGACGCATTCTCATCTTAAAATCGAGGTAACGTGGGTTTCCCTGTTCATTCGTGCCGCTGACGGGAACAAAACATCTTTATTAAAAGCATTGAATTTATACATGTACCACCTCTGTAAAAAAGGGCAGCCGCCCACGGCAGACTGGCTGTAAAGAGTCATTTATCTTACATCTTTAATCCATGTTTATGCTTTGACGCCCTCACCCTTAAACACTAACCTTTTTCAACACGAGAACATTAACGTGTTGAGGAGATCAACATCTGTTCTCCCAGTGGAAATAAGGACATACCCATGAACCCAATGTTTTACAACGTCATGCAGGCGTTACCTTTATCCGGAGACCTGAAGGCGGATGAGGCGATAAAAACGGCCGAACTGTTCAGTACGATGTCGTCTGCCAATGATAAGCACGTCACCCGTGCACCCGGTTTGATTCTGACCAAAGAGCAGATTATCAATCTCAAGAAATATGAATTGGCGGGCCTCGCCCTGCCCGTTGAGCTGGAGGACGTCATTGTTTATCTCGGCTATTCAAAAGGCGCCGGTGCAGGGCTTGAACCTGAAGACTTCATGAAAAGTTTCAACCTTATCCACCGGCATGCGCGTCGCTGGAGTCCTCTGCGCACCGACCTTCTGGGCATCGGCAGCAAACTGAAGGTCTTCGCAGGCAAGATGCTGGTGTACGGCCAGAGCATGGAGGAGATCAACGGCGACGTCAGGGCCGGGAAAATCGTTGACCATCATCAGATCAAGACACTGGAGGATGTAACACGCTTGAGTCTTGAACTGGGCAAGGACTTCCCGGGCATCGAGCTGGATGAAAACGATAAGGAGATCACCCAGGAAATCGGCTCCCACCTCACCGATATACTGGACTTGATTGCAGCCAATCTGGCCGATGCCCAAACCATCAAGAAGGAACTGGATCAGTTTGGCCTGGACCTGTCGCTGCATGTCGGGCCCGAGATACAGCGCAAAATGGTTGCCATCGACAACAGTTCACTGCCGGCCGACGTGGCGAAGCTGAACCTGGATATCGAACAGCGCGCAAAGGATATCGATGAAAAGAACAAAGAATACAAGGCGGTGGTACAACAATCGTTGAATTCGGTCAGTAGCTTGAACATTGTGGGCTTGGCATTGGGCATTTATTTCGGCGTAGAAGCTGAAAATGTCAGGGCCGCACGCAATGAATTAATGGCGCAACAAACCGCCGACATAGACACCTTGCAAGACAAGAACACTATTCTGGGCTCATTGAGCAGGGTAAAGTTTAACTTGCAGAACCTGGCAACGATTGTGGTCGATGCCGACGTGGCGACTAAAAACCTGATTACCGTATGGAACAAACTGTTTTTGTTTATTGAGGCGTCTGCGGTATCGGCGTCCGAGATAAACGATGCCTTGTCCTTACGGCAATTTATGAATCACTTCAGACAAGTCGTTCACCCCTGGAAGACCATCGAAGTCGACTCGGACGCCTTGCTTAATGTGTTTAAGGAAGCGGATGAAGAATATAAACGGATTTATGGATAACTCGACAATGAAAAATACGTTCACGCCCAATGACACAGCCTTCACTGGTCAAGTACCCGACCGCGATATCATGACTCGCAGTCTTCACCTCATGCGTAACAGCCTGATAAAGGCAGACCTTCTGTTTGCCAAGACCCAATACCTGCCCAACCTTTATGAAAAGCTCACACGCCTGAACACCCTGGCCGTCACTGAACAACATCACCTCGGAGAACACGCTGAACGGCTGATCATCGATATCGAGTCGAAGACCGCCCTGCTGAGGCAGTACGCTCAACCCTCCGCCACTCCCATCGATGCCGAAGAGCTGAAAGATATCGACGTTCAGTGTCAGCGCCTCGTGAACAATGCCACTGCCACAGCCCAGCAACTGGCCAGTGCTCTGAGTGGCATGACACAAGGTATTGATCGACAGCAGACCGCTGAGTTTGGGCAGAGTCTGCAAGGTGACATGGCAAACGCAGGCACCAGACTCGACGTTTTACACACCACCCTGGCGAAGTTGAACGAAGAGCGTCAAGTGCTGAGTACCGCTATTGACGCCTTGGAAAGCAAGGGCGCGACGAGTATTGCCAAGGACACGTTGATCACTGCAGACAAGGTGCTTAGCCTGGGAATGCAGCCCCCTGAACTCGCAGTGATCATGCTGGCGCTCGAGCAAATGAAGGCGACCCTGGAAAAGGGTGAGGCGGGAATCAACCTCATCGCGATGATCAAACGCCGTGATGGTTTTCGCGAGCGCATCAATGCCCTGTCCCAGCAACTGGCAGGCATGGACAAGGAAAAAATGGCGCTCGCACAGCGCATTGAGCTGATTGAATGCTTCAACGCTTTTGACGAACAGCGCGCCGCTTATGTCGAGCAATACCAGAAAATCAAAAACACTCTGGACAGCTTTCTGGTCGTCAACACCAAGGGTGCATCCGATGACAGGCAACGCAGCATGCGCCTGATCGAATCCGGCCAACAGTTGATCGGCTACTTGAACCGCATTCGCTGACGCCACCGCAGGCCACGTTGCAAGGGTAATGGCCTGTACGCCCTTGCAACCTGCGTTTATGCAGCTGCCGTTAAACGGCAGCCAAACAGCTATCAATTCTCAAGGGCCCAGCATGACAGGACAACTCTTGTACCAGAGCGACTTCAAGGACCTCACCACTTACCTGCAGGTTTTGCAGAGGCTTCCGGCATTGACCCGCTCGTTCAAGGTCCATCTTGATCAGGTGCCGTTGGCCAGACACAGCACCTATCCCATTCCCGAACTACGCAATGTGCTTGAAAGGGCCAATAGGGATTGGTCTGGCTGGTCGGCGCTTCTGCCCAAGCTGATGGCGATGCACAGACGACTCGACGCCATGACGGCAGAGCTCACACAGTTTTCCGGAAGTGCAACGCAGGACTACAAGCTGGCCGAGCACCTGAGGGGCTCCGCAGGCGATCGGCTGATAGCGTTCGAGAGCGAGTTCGATAATGAGGAACAGACAGTACAGAAACTGACCCTGGGTATCTGCACCATTCTGCCGCGACTTATCGACTTCCTGAACGACGCCATCTCGCGTTATAGCCGCAAGTTCGGTCTGAAGCCGGGCGACCCTCACAGGGAAAACCTGGCAAACGCCCTGCCCCTGTCATTCGGTACGCAGGATGCGATCGACGCGCAAGAGCGACTGTTTCGTGCACAAGGTTATGCGTACAGAGCGTTGGGCTGGTACATCCGCGCTTACACGGCCGCCAGAAATCTGGGAGCCTACCTGTTGCGAATGTGGGCACTGCTCTGGGCCTGTGTAGGCAGCATTATCGGCGTACGCAAAGCTGAAACACCTTTGCGTCGCCGCCTGGAGACGGGACTGCTACTGGTCAACGTGCGGGAAATCCAACGCCTTTCAAAAGCGTTCGACACTGGGCAGGATCTGGCTGTCTGAACCCTGGATGAAACGCAAAAAAAACCCGCGATCACTCGCGGGTTTTCATATCAGGACAACGCTTACAGATAGAACGACTTCAATGGCGGAAAGCCGTTGAATTCCACTGCGCTGTAGCTGGTGGTGTAGGCACCAGTCGACAACCAGTACATACGGTCACCGATGGCCAGGTTGAGTGGCAGACCGTACTTGTAGTTCTCGTACATGATGTCGGCGCTGTCGCAGGTCGGACCGGCAATGACCACTTCTTCCATTTCGCCCTTCTTCTCGGTCCAGATCGGAAACTTGATAGCTTCGTCCATGGTTTCGATCAGGCCGGAGAATTTACCCACATCGGTGTACACCCAGCGCTCGACAGCGGTGCGCGACTTGCGCGCGACCAGCACGACTTCGCTGACCAGAATACCGGCATTGGAGATCAACGAACGGCCTGGCTCGAGAATGATTTCCGGCAGGTCATCGCCGAAGTCTTCCTTCAGGAAGCGGATGATCTCTTCAGCGTAGGTTTCCAGGCTGTTGGTGCGGGTGATGTAGTTGGCCGGGAAGCCGCCGCCCATGTTGATCAGCTTCAGAACGATGCCGTCTTCTTCTTTCAAACGCTCGAAGATCACTTTGACCTTGGCGATGGCAGCGTCCCAGACGCTGATGTCGCGCTGCTGCGAGCCGACGTGGAACGAGATGCCGTAAGGCACCAGACCCAGGTCGCGAGCGAGGATCAGCAGGTCCATGGCCATGTCGGTCTGGCAGCCGAACTTGCGCGACAGCGGCCAGTCGGCGGTGGTCGAGCCTTCGGTCAGAATACGCACGTAGACTTTCGCACCCGGCGCAGCCTTGGCAATGTTGCGCAGATCCGCTTCCGAGTCGGTGGCAAACAGACGCACGCCCTTCTCGTAGAAATAGCGAATGTCCTTGGATTTCTTGATGGTGTTGCCGTAGCTGATGCGCTCCGGACCAACGCCACAGCTCATGACCTTGTCCAGCTCGTAGATCGACGCGATGTCGAAACTGGAACCCTTGTCCTTGAGCAGATTGATGACTTCGACGGCCGGGTTGGCTTTGACAGCGTAATAGACCTTGGCAAACTCGAAGCCCGCACGCAGGTCGTCGTAGGCTTTACTGATGATGGCGGTATCAATGACCACGAACGGAGTTTCTTGCTTGTCAGCGAACGCCTTCATTTTCTTGAAGGTTTCGGCTGAATAGTAGTCTTCGACATTGATCGACATGCTGCTGGAACTCCTGATGGCAAGCGGTATTGGTAAATGGGTGCAAATGAACGCCCTCCGTATCCCCACTTTGGTTCGCCTACTTCCCAAGGCATGTCGCCGAAAGCAAAAAGGCCCTGAAGGGCTGCCTTCCTGGCCTTGCTGTCTCGTCGTCAGTACTTGAGCCGGATGGATCGTTTCCAGCATGGACGTTCGGCGCGAACTTTAGGACCTGAGGGGCCGGATATCAACAAAAAATGTCGCGTTTTTGCACAGAGCGCTTGAGTTGCCTTCCCAAGGACCTGTTTAACCGACCTGCATGACAGGCAGATGTTCCTCACGGCGCGATAAACCGGTAAAGCCTTTTCGCTTGCAAGGGTCTATCAAGAAATCAGTAGTGAACCGCCCCGGGTTTCTCGGAGACTCCAACCTTTGAGAGGATGGAGCGATGAAAAAACTACCGAAGTATTCCCCAGAGGTCCGTGAGCGGGCCATCAGGATGGTTTTCGAACACCTTCCTGAGTACGAGTCGCAGTGGGCCACCATCAGTGCCATTGCCCCCAAGATCGGCTGCACGCCCGAGACATTACGGCTGTGGGTTCGCCAATCTGAGCGCAACAGCGGCCAGCGTGATGGGCTGAGCACAGTCGAACGTGAGCGAGTCAAGCTCTTGGAGCGTGAGAACCGTCAGTTGCGTCAAGCTAACGAGATCTTGCGTAAGGCCTCAGCCTATTTTGCCCAGGCGGAGCTCGACCGCCCATTCAAACGATGAAGACGTTTATTGATGAAAACCGCCAGTCTTACGGGGTCGAGCCGATTTGCAAGGTGTTGCCAATCGCCCCGTCGACGTACTACCGGTACGCTGCTCAGCAGGCTGACCCCAGCCAGCAGTCAGCGCGTGCGCAGCGTGACCAGGAACTGGGTGAGCACATCCAGCGAGTCTGGGATGAGCACTTCCAGGTATATGGCGTGCGCAAGGTCTGGCGACAATTGCTGCGTGACGGACTGCAAGTCGCCCGCTGTACGGTGCAACGTCTGATGGGAGAGCTGGGCCTGCAAGGCGTGGTACGCGGCAAGCCCGTCAAGACGACGGTCAGCGACCAAGCCAGGCCGTGCCCGCAGGATCATGTCAACCGTCAGTTTGTGGCTGAGTGCCCGAACGCCCTATGGGTATCGGACTTTACCTACGTCAGTACCTGGCAGGGTTTTGTTTACGTGGCCTTCATCATTGATGTCTTTGCCCGATTCATCGTCGGTTGGAAGGTGTCCAGTTCAGCGCGTACCGATTTTGTACTCGATGCACTGGAGCAAGCCCTTTACGCCCGTCGCCCAGTCAAGCAGGGTGGACTCATTCACCACAGTGACCGTGGCGTGCAGTACGTGTCCATTCGCTATACCGAGCGTCTTGTCGAAGCCGGTATTGAGCCATCGGTCGGGAGTGTCGGTGACTCTTACGACAATGCTTTGGCTGAGACCATCAATGGTCTTTACAAGGCTGAAGTGATTCATCGACGCTCTTGGCCCACACGGGGGGCGGTGGAGCTGGAAACCCTGAAATGGGTGGACTGGTTCAATCACCGCCGCCTGCTGGAGCCAATCGGTCATATTCCACCGGTCGAAGCAGAAGCAATCTATTATCAGCAACTCACCGAGTCTGCCCAGGTGGCATGACTCAAACAAAAGGGTCTCCGAGAAACCCGGGGCGGTTCAGTAGCGCTCAGACTCCACCGCCACTCATCGCCAGAACTTGCGCAACCTGAAGCCGAATTTCAGCGTTTTCTGGAGGTGTTTGATAGCCGACTCTCTGAAGAGGCGATTTCCCGGACCATATCCGACTTGTGGTCCATACAAATCGAGGCTCTCTTATCAGATTGGCCTGCACATAGGAAAACGGAATACCTTGGCGACTTAGGAACATCGGCGCAATACCCGTCACCTCACCGTGATGGATTTCGTCGAGCTTTTTCAACCACGGTTGAAAAGCCAGGTCGGGGATATTCAGTCCATTGAACTGACGCGCTGAAGCAGCCATCACCACGCTTTCGAAGTCCTTGGAAGTGCGTGCCAGGTTTGCGGCGTCAGAACCGGGCAAAGCACCCGCAATCGTTTCTTTTATGTGCGGTGGCATGTCGGCAAGAACGGCATCTGGTTTGCGAAAAATACCCTTGGACGGCTTATTTCTGATCGCAGGCACTCCGCGCTTTCTGGAACCTCCTAACGCTTGGCTCGCTATACTTCTCATCAGCCGCGTACCTGGTGCCCGGTGGAGTAACTTACTAATGGCGACAAACATATGCCCGCCAGGGTCGCTCCGGTTCACCGGGTCACCCGCACAATAGCCATAGGCATTAAGCCCGCCTTCGCCAAAAGGGCTGAAGCTATCGGGGCTGTTGAAGCGCATCAAGACCGGATTGTAGGCCCGGTAACCGTTGCCAAACAGGTAGTGACCGGTAACTGTGTCAATCTGCTCTCCATTGAAGCCCGGTACCTCTGGGTTTCTCGCAGCTTTTTCACTGTAACCATAAGGTGTGTAGGCAATAGCCGTTCTCTGCTCGATACCGCCCGCATGCAATACATTTTGTTGCTGATCTGCAGCATCCAAAACAACAAGGCGCTTTCCATTGGCAAGGGTCTGCTGCGCCAGAGGCATTCCTCTCACGCGAAAAAGTGTGCGCTGCTCGCCATCAAGCACTTCGGTTGTCAACTGCTGGCCGCCATAGAACCGCTGCCTCATCGCCTGAGCCAGAGGAGTCAGACTCGCAAGGCGATCCAAAGGGTCATACCTGTATCGACAAAGCTCGTTCATCATCAGTACCTCGCTGCGCTTCGGCCAGAAGAAACTAAATCAACCGCTGCCCAAAGTGCTACTGACAGAAATGCCAGTAGCCTGCACAGGCAGAAACGCAGCGAGAGCAGCACGAACTTTACGTCAACGACCTCCATTCATCCGGGATCACTGACGGTAAGGCGTGCCCTTCCAGCTTGAACAAACGGAGAGGCAGGATCAGTAGCAAGAAATTTGATGAAGACGGCCACTGCAACGTGGAGAAACGGGTGGCAACGGCTACCGCCAGTCACGAAGACTGGCGGTAATGCCAAAAATCAGGAAGCAACCTGATCCGCAGGCGAAACAATACTGGTCTTCATCCCACGCGAACGGCCCGAACTCAGGTAAGCCGCAATGGACTCTTGCGTCACTTCACCCAGGAACACGTTCTCGGCGTCCAGCACAGGCAGCCAGGCGCGGTTGAACTCGTACATGCGCGACAACAGCGCGAATCTTCACTCTTCAGATTGCCTGAACAGCCCACATAAAAAAGCCCTGACCTGATTAAGAAAGGGCTTGAAATGAAGCCGTTTATGACGCCTACGGCCAGCGAAGAAAATGCCGTGCCTTTAATTACCCAAATCGTTCTCGTAGTCGGTTAAAAATTCGTCCCAGCTTATTTCATCGTTACCATCTGAGTTGATCTTGGCAAGTAAGGCCTTAAAGTCTTCTGGGGTAAGGTATTTCTCCATCGTTGAACTAAACTCTGCCACTGTTACCTTTTTGTCGCCATTCGTATCGTACCTGTCAAAGTCTTCGCGCGCGCGCTAACTGCTTTTCCGTCAGCTTAGTCATTGCCCATTCCTCCAATCAACATGAATTAGCACATGCAGCAACATCATTGAAAACTTACTGCGTCAAGCAACGATACGCTCACAGCCACTGCACGACTACTGACAGACCTGATAGTTGACATTACCGGTGAGGCCTGAAGGGATGACACTGTCCAATCAAGCTAGCCCAGGCCATTGCAGCACTGGACTAGCTTTTTTCAAATTAAACCTGTGCGTCTGCCGCAGCCGTTTCAGCCGGCGAAACAATACTGGTCTTCATACCACGCGAACGGCCCGAGCTCAGGTAAGCCGCAATGGACTCTTGCGTCACTTCACCCAGGAACACGTTCTCGGCGTCCAGCACCGGCAGCCAGGCGCGGTTGAACTCGTACATGCGCGACAGCAGGATGCGCAAGTGCTCGTCGTAAGCGGCGGTTGCGTTGAACTCACGCAGGAACTGCGCGCACGTGCCCTGCTGGCGATGCAGGTCACGGCGACGTACGTAGCCCATTGCCTTGTTCTCGCTGTCTGTGACAACGATGTAGCGACGGTCATTTTCGTCCATCACGTCCAGCGCATCGGCCACCGGGGTTTCCGGGCTGACCGACGGCGCGTTGTCGGCTGCATCTTCGGCCTTGACCAGCAGCAGGCGCTTGAGGGTGCTGTCCTGGCCGACGAAGCTGCTGACGAAGTCGTCAGCCGGATGTGCGAGCAAGGTGTCCGGGTGATCGATCTGCAGCAGTTTACCGCCACGGAAGATGGCGATCTTGTCGCCCAGCTTGATGGCTTCATCAATGTCGTGGCTGACCATGATCACGGTCTTGTTCAGCGCGCGCTGCATCTCGAAGAACTCGTTCTGGATCATCTCGCGGTTGATCGGGTCGACCGCACCGAACGGTTCGTCCATCAACAGCAAGGGTGCTTCTGCAGCCAGTGCACGGATCACGCCGATACGCTGTTGCTGACCACCGGACAATTCACGCGGGTAGCGATGCAGGTACTGCTTGGGCTCCAGCTTGATCATGCTCATCAGTTCACGGGCACGGTCATGGCAACGCTGCTTGTCCCAGCCGAGCAGCTTGGGCACCACCACGATGTTTTCTTCGATGGTCATGTTCGGGAACAGACCGATCTGCTGAATCACGTAGCCGATGTTGCGACGCAGGGTCACTTCGTCCAGATCAGTGGTGTCTTCACCATTGATCAGCACTTTGCCGGAGGTCGGCATGATCAGGCGGTTGATCATTTTCAGCGTGGTGCTCTTGCCGCAGCCCGAAGGGCCAAGGAAGACGCAGATTTCGCCTTCGTTGACCGTGAGGCTGACCGAATCGACAGCCTTCACTTCTTTGCCGTTGCTCTGGAAAGTCTTGGAGAGGTTCTGGAGTTCGATCATTTCAGTAATCCTTTTGGAGTCAGCGTGCGTTGCAGCCATTGCAGGAGAAGGTCGGCGATGATGGCCAGAATGCTGACCAGTACCGCGCCGACGATCAGCATCGACATATTGCTGCGGCTGATTGAAGCGAGAATGAGTACACCCAGACCACCGGCACCGATGGTCGCGGCGATGGTCATGACACCGATATTCATCACCACGGCGGTGCGCACACCGGCGAGGATTACGGGTACGGCGATAGGCAGTTCAACCATGCGCAGGCGCTGGCCGAAGGTCATGCCGATGCCTTTGGCGGCCTCGCGGATACCCGGTTCTACGCCAGTCAGGGCCAGGTAGGTGTTACGCATGATCGGCAGCAGCGAATAGAGAAACACTGCGGTAATAGCCGGCATCGGGCCAAGGCCCTGGCCGAATTTGGAGTAGAACGGCAGCAACAGGCCGAACAAGGCAATCGATGGCACGGTCAGCAGCACGGTGGCGCTGGCTTGCAGCGGGCCGGCAAGTGCCGGAAAACGGGTCATCAGTACGCCCAGCGGGACGCCGACCAGAATGGCCAGGGTCACGGCAATGCCGACCAGGGTGATGTGCTGCGTGGTCAGATGCAGCACCTGAGCCCAGTCGATCTGGGAGAAAACGTTGAAAAAACTCATGTCGTCTCCGTCCTTAGTTAAGTGGGTGCTGACGCAGGAAATCTGCGGCAACTTTGGATGGACTCTCGTGACCAACATCAATGCGGGCGTTGAGGTCGATCATGGTCTGGGTGTCCAGCAGATCAGCCAAAGGCTTGAGCAACGGGGCAATATCCGGGTGCTTGTCCAAGTAATCCTGACGGATCACCGGCGCGGCGGTGTAGTCCGGGAAGTAACGTTTGTCGTCTTCCAGCACCTTGAGCTTGAAGGCGTTCAAGCGACCGTCAGTGGTGTACACCAGGCCCGCAAACACCTGGCCGTTCCGAAGCGCGGTGTAAACCAGCCCCGCGTCCATCTGGCGGGTGTTCTCACGACCGAGATTCATGTCGTAATGCTTGACCATGCCGAGCAGACCGTCGGAACGGTTGGCGAACTCAGTGTCCAGCGCTACGAGATGCCCCTCTTTGGCTTCGTCTTTGAGGACTTTGGTCAGGTCGGTCATGGTGTTGACCTGTGGGTACTTGTCAGCGATTTTCTGCGGCAACGCCAAGGCATAGGTGTTGCTAAATTTCGACGGGGAAAGCCAGACCAAGCCTTTTTTCGCGTCGAGTTCTTTCACCCGAGCGTAGGTTTGTTCGCTGTCGAGCTTTTCATCAACGTGGTTGTAATTCACCAGCGATACGCCGGTGTACTCCCAGATCAGATCCAGTTGAGCACTTTCCTGCGCGCTACGCGCCAGGCTGCTGCCCAGGCCGCCGGTGACTTGAACGTCATAACCCTTTGTACGCAGGTATTGCGCAGTGAGTTCAGACAGGATGGTTTGCTCGGTGAACACACGAGCGCCGACGCGCAACAACGGCTTTTCCGCTGCCTGGGCAAATGCCGGAAACAGCAAGGCAAAGCCTAAAAACAAGCATATTCTTTTCATGATAATTCCTTCGCTCAGCGAGCCAGACCGCGTTCCAGCCATAGACGACTCGCCAGTATCACCAGCCCGTCAAGCAGCAGCGCCAGCAGAGCGGTACACGCCGCACCCAGCACCAGTTGCGGCTGGTTGTTCAAGGCGATGCCGGGGAAAATCAGGCTGCCCAGGCTGTTGGCACCGATGAGGAACGCCAATGGCGCGGTCCCGACATTGATCGCCAGCGCGACACGCACACCACCGATGATGATCGGCACGGCGTTAGGCAACTCGACACGCCACAGCACCTGACGCGGGGTCATGCCGATGCCGACCGCAGCTTCCTTGAGTGAACCCTGAACGTTTTTCAGGCCTTCATAGGTGTTACGCACGATGGGCAGCAAAGAGGCGAGGAACAGCGCGAAGATCGCAGGCCCGCTGCCGATCCCGAGTATCCCGAGGGCAATGGCCAGAACGGCGAGAGGAGGAACGGTGTTGCCAATGTTGAAGATCTGCATGAAACGTTCGGCGCGGCCAACCATGCTCGGTCGGCTGAGGGCGATGCCTGCGGGGATACCGACCACCAGGGCCGCCAACATTGAAACCAGAACCAGAATCAGGTGAGCCTGAAGGTAGAACAGCAGGTCATCCTGGTATTGCTTGATAGTACTGATGCCGATCCAGTGGATCAGCAGGGCCAGGAGTGCGATCACAACCGCACCTCCCAATAGCCCCTTGCCATAGCGATTAGCCACAGGCGGACTCCTTATTTCAGTCGGCGAACGCGTTGACCAGGGCGTCCGCAAAGGACACCGGCAATAACGTTCGCGAAGAGCAGCGGGTGGGTCGCCGGTAAGGGTTTAACCTCGGCGAAAACACAAGCCATAAGCGCAGCTTCGTCAAGCCAACATGCTGATGAATCAGCCCCTTGCGTTGGCTTCGTTGCGAGCCTTGACGGGGGAGTGGACGTCTCCACGACCTGAAAGGTTCCCACACGAGACATTATCTGGCCATCGTTTATTGTCTGAACGGTTCGGTTATTGCCGCGAGTTGAGCTATAATCTGCGCCCTTTTTCAATACCGTCTCAGGCGATTTCCCATGACCCAACAGGCCGCCGAAGTCGCGAAACGCCGCACTTTCGCCATTATTTCCCACCCGGATGCGGGTAAAACCACCATCACGGAAAAACTCCTGCTGATGGGCAAGGCCATTTCTATCGCCGGTACGGTCAAGTCGCGTAAATCCGACCGTCATGCCACATCCGACTGGATGGAAATGGAGAAACAACGCGGTATTTCCATCACCACATCCGTGATGCAGTTTCCGTATCGCGAGCACATGATCAACCTGCTCGACACACCGGGTCACGAAGACTTCTCCGAAGACACCTACCGCACCTTGACAGCCGTTGACTCGGCGCTGATGGTCCTCGACGGCGGTAAAGGCGTCGAGCCACGCACCATTGCGCTGATGGATGTCTGCCGCCTGCGCGACACGCCTATCGTCAGTTTCATCAACAAGCTCGACCGCGACATCCGCGACCCTATCGAGCTGCTTGATGAAATCGAAGCCGTACTCAAGATCAAGGCTGCGCCGATCACCTGGCCGATTGGTTGCTACCGGGACTTCAAGGGTGTCTATCACCTGGCCGACGACTACATCATTGTGTATACAGCAGGTCATGGCCACGAGCGTACGGAAACCAAAATCATCGAGAAGCTCGATTCGGACGAAGCCCGCGCCCATCTGGGTGACGAGTACGACCGCTTTGTCGAGCAACTGGAACTGGTGCAGGGTGCCTGCCACGAGTTCAACCAGCAGGAATTCATCGACGGCCAGCTGACCCCGGTGTTTTTCGGCACCGCGCTGGGCAACTTCGGCGTCGACCATGTACTCGATGCCGTGGTGAACTGGGCTCCCAAGCCACTGGCACGCGTGGCCAACGAGCGCACCGTCGAACCGGCCGAAGAGAAATTCAGCGGTTTCGTGTTCAAGATCCAGGCGAACATGGACCCCAAGCACCGCGACCGTATCGCGTTCATGCGTATCTGTTCTGGCCGTTACGACAAGGGAATGAAAATGCGCCACGTGCGCCTGGGCAAGGACGTGCGGATCGGTGATGCGCTGACGTTCTTCTCGTCGGAGCGTGAGCAACTGGAAGAAGCCTATGCCGGTGACATCATCGGTTTGCACAACCACGGCACCATCCAGATCGGCGACACCTTCACCGAAGGCGAAGCACTGGGCTTCACCGGTATTCCGCACTTCGCACCGGAGTTGTTCCGCCGCGTGCGCCTGAAGGACCCGCTCAAATCCAAGCAACTGCGTCAGGGCCTTCAGCAGCTGGCCGAAGAAGGCGCCACGCAGGTGTTCTTCCCGCAGCGCAGCAACGACATCATCCTCGGCGCCGTCGGTGTGCTGCAGTTCGATGTGGTCGCCAGCCGTCTGAAGGAAGAATACAAGGTCGAGTGCGCCTACGAGCCGATCACCGTGTGGTCTGCCCGCTGGATCGACTGCGCCGACAAGAAGAAGCTCGAAGAGTTTGAGAACAAGGCTGTGGAAAACCTGGCAGTGGACGGCGGCGGTCACCTGACCTACCTCGCCCCTACCCGCGTGAACCTGGCACTGATGGAAGAACGCTGGCCCGACGTGAAATTCCGCGCCACCCGCGAGCATCACTGATAATCCAGACTATCGTGCGACGCAGAGCGTGGGGAACGGCATTCCCACGCTGGAGCGTGAGGGACGATAAGCTTAATGGCGACTATCGTGCGACGCTCTGCGTCGCATGCCGTTCTGGACGCTCTGCGTCCAACCCTTCCTGAACATCCACTGACCTGGATCAACCATTCAGCGCAAAATGAGAATTAATCTCAATAGAGCCTTGCTATTATCCCAATAAGAATTATTCTCATCTGACTTGCACAGGAGATGAGACATGACCTATTTGATCGATGCATGGCTGGACAGGCCCCACCCTTACCTGAGAATTCTCCACCGCGAGACGGGGGAAGTGTGTGCCGTACTGGAAGAGGAAGCGCTGGAGGAGTTACGCGATCAGGGCGATCTGGATGTGTGCAGTTTGAGTTCCAGCGAGCCATTGGTGCTCAAGGAACTGGTGAGAAACCTGTTTCTGTTCTGCTATGCGCGGGCGTTGCGCCCGATGGGTGAGTTGCACTGAGCATGGAGCATCAGCACAACCCCGCCGCTGAACGAATCAGCGCGATTCGTTCAGCGACCCTCTGGATCGACTGGGTCGATTACAGAACGTCGAGCAGTTCCACGTCAAACACCAGCACGCTGTGCGGTGCGATGCTGCCTACGCCCTGAGCGCCGTAAGCCAGCTCGCTCGGTACGTGCAGACGCCATTTGCTGCCAGCGTTCATCAGTTGCAGCGCCTCGGTCCAGCCAGCAATCACGCCGCTGACCGGAAATTCCGCAGGCTCGCCACGATCATAGGAGCTGTCAAAGACGTTACCGTCGATCAGCGTACCGTGATAGTGCACGCGCACCTGATCTTCACGGGTTGGCTTGGCCCCAGCGCCAGCGGTCAGCACTTCGAATTGCAGACCCGAGGCCAGCGTGGTCACGCCTTCGCGCTTGGCATTTTCAGCCAGGTAAGCCTTGCCGGCACCCGCAGCCTGTTCAGCCTTGGCGGCCGCTTCGGCCTGCATGATTTCACGGATGACCTTGAAGCTGGCGGACATCTCTTCCTGACCCACACGGCTTGGCTGACCGCCAAATGCATCACGCAGGCCTGCCACGATGGCTTCCAGGTTGACACCCGGTGGCGGGTTGTCGCGCAACTGATCGCCCAACTGACGGCCAATGCCGTAGCTGACGCGGGTTTCGTCGGTGGACAGATTGACTTCGGACATGACACTGCTCCGCAGAGGGGCACGCAGTCGGTATCGCGCAAAACCTGAACGGCAATCACGCTATACGCTGATGCGCCCCGAACCAAAAGGCCGAGCAGCCTAGGGTCTGTTCCCGTTTCGACGTAACCCATTGATCTCTATGAGAACAGGCCCGTATTGTTGGAGTTCTCACACAACACCAATACGAGCCTGCAATGCCCCGATTAATGCTCAGTGATGAGCACTGGCCGAAGCTTCGAGAAATTTTGCTGCACGAATCGATCTACAACAAGCGAGATTTGCGCACCACGGTTGAAGGCATGCTGTACCGCATGCGTGTGGGTTGCCCTTGGCGAGACCTGCCGAAAGCGTTTGGAAACTGGAGCAAGGTCTACAAGCGGTTCAATGCCTGGTCTGCTTCAGGCAAGTGGGTCAAGGTGCTTGAGGTGCTGATGACCGATCCTGACATGGAGTGGGTTTTCATTGATGGCAGCTATGTAAAGGCTCATCAGCACAGTGCAGGTGCTGCCAGCACGCAGGACCAGGCCATCGGAAAAAGCCGAGCCGGTAACACCAGCAAGATTCACCTGGCTGTAGACGCTTGTGGGCTGCCCATTGCATTTGACGTGACCGGAGGCCAGACCAATGATTGTTCGCAGGCGGCCTCGTTGATTGCCAAGATGCCCAATGCAGAAGTGATCATTGCGGACAAGGGCTACGACACTGAAGCGATACGCGCTCAGGTCGAGCAGCAAGGCAGCAAAGTGGTGATTCCACGAAAGCGCAATTCTCTGAAAGGGAACGCAGATCTGGACAAAGGGTTATATCGCAATCGACATCTCGTAGAAAACGCCTTTGCCCGGTTGAAGCATTTCCGGGCGGCGGCTTCTCGGTTCGACAAACTCAAGAGAAACTATGAAAGCGTCATAGCAATGGCCTGCGCTTTTCTGTGGCTGCCAATGTGAAACGGGAACAGACCCTAGCACAATTGCCGCTACAGCCCCTACCGCAGCAGCAATACGCGGCTGGCGATCAGGACCAGGAGGAATGAAACGAGATCGGCAGGCGCATTTCAGAGCGGTCATGGACCGGCATGCCGCACAGCTCGTCATGGACCACACAATGGACCAGGTAAAAAGGCAGCACCGGTATGTCCTTGAGCAAATCCCGCGCATGCTCCACCGAGCGAAGATGCAGGGTCTTGCCTGCCGGGTCCTTGAGCATCACCGAAGTGCCATTCATGCGCACATCCAGCAGATAGATGCCGCCTTCGATGGAGATCAGGTTCAGCTCATCGACCCGCCCGGCCTGGGCGTGTTCGATAAATTCCTGATAATTCATGATCGAACCTCCTGCGCAAATGCCTGATGCATCGGAACGGACGTTTTACAACACACAGCGCCGACATGCCAGAAACGATAACGCCCGCCCCTTTCATCGCGCGTCGCCTTAGTGCTTGGTGACCTTGTCCAGATAGCCCATCGCAAACGCGGATATCACGAAGGTCATGTGGATAATCACGTACCACATCAGGTATTCAGGCTTGATGTTGGTGGCATCCATGAATACCCGCAGCAGGTGGATGGAGGAGATTGCCACAATGGAGGCCGCCACTTTCATCTTCAGCGAAGACGAATCCATGGTGCCCAGCCAGTTGAGCTTTTCCTTGTCCTCATCGATGTCCAGCTGCGATACGAAGTTCTCGTAGCCGGAAATCATCACCATCACCAGCAAACCACCCACCAGCGCCATGTCGATCAGCGACAGCAGCACCAGAATCAGATCAGCTTCGGCCAGCGAGAAAATGTTGGGGATGACGTGAAAGATTTCCTGGAAGAATTTCACACACAACGCCAGCAGCCCAAGGGAAAGACCGAAATAGATCGGCGCCAGCAGCCAGCGCGATGCGTACATGGCATTTTCAAAAAAACGTTCCATTGATACTCGCAAGGTGTTTTGAAGGAGCGGGCGAGTATATCAGCGGTAACGCGCTGCTCTGGAGATGCGACAAAATATCGCACAGCGCACATATATGCACTGTCAGGAGACCGGCATGCGTAGCGCAGACTGGCTAGAAAAGCGATGAGCGCTCACACACCATCATGCCACTGTTGATGCGTCGCAGTTCGGCTTGAATATGCAAGGTCCATATCGGTACATCATCGGCGCATTGATAACCATGCAGCGATAGGCTCTCGATAATGCTCGTCAATACCGCCTGCGCCGCTGGCAGGCCGTTGAACGGTCCTTGGGATTTGATCGCAGAGGGCTGTTCTTCAGCCATGCCGGCTGCGAAGAGCACCATCCATTGTCCACCATCGTGGGGAAGAGGCCGAATGACACATTCGATGCGGGTCATCAGCCCCATGCATTCTCGGGTAAGGCAAAGGCTACGCTGCATGATGCGCTCCTGATCAGCAACAGTATTCATCCGTCTGGCAAAGCAGGATGTGCGCCAATCCGATTGGCCACTGCGGTCATGATCAAGATTAGAAGAAAACCGTCCCGCGGGAAATATCCCTGATGAACGGATCGCTGGTGAACGCAATACCGGGCGGCGTCAGCACCGCCCGGCTAGCGCCGTTGTCAGACCTTCAGTTCAGGTTGTAACTGGGCTGGCTCCTTCTCCAGCTCTTCCTTGAGGTCTTCGTCGCTGAGCATTTCCGCGATGTCGCGCAAGCGCTCGACCACACGTGCATTCACGCTGCCTTCCGGAAACTCGCCATTCTCGTCAGGCGCACCGGCAGGCTCGCCGACCAGCAGGCTCAAGGCCTCATCGGCCTGACGTACCGCATAGATATGGAATTGCCCGTCACGCACGGCCTGTACCACACGCTCATCCAGCATCAGCGTGGTGACGTTGGCGTGCGGAATGATAGCGCCCTGCTCGCCCGTCAGCCCACGAGCCTCACAAAGACGGAAGAAGCCTTCGATTTTCTCGTTGACCCCGCCCACCGCCTGCACTTCGCCGAACTGGTTGATGGAACCGGTGATTGCGAAGCACTGCTTGAGCGGTGTGCGCGACAACGCTGAAATCAGCGTACAGGCCTCGCCCAGCGACGCACTGTCGCCGTCCACGTAACCGTAGGATTGCTCAAGCGCAATACTGGCTGATATCGCCAGCGGGAATTCCTGAGCGTAACGGCTACCCAGGTAACCGGTGAGAATCATCACGCCCTTGGAGTGGATCGGCTGGCCAAGATTGACCTCGCGCTCGATGTCGACAATCCCGCTGCCACCCGGATAGACCGTGGCGGAAATACGCGCAGGCACGCCAAACGCCGAATCACCGACTTCCAGAACCGTCAAGCCGTTGCATTTGCCGACCGCGGCACCGTCAGTGTCGATGAGGATCACACCCGCCATCATGTCATCGAGAATCCGCGCGGAAACCCGCCCAGTGCGCGTGGCCTTGGCCTTCAACGCTCGCTCGATATGCCCGGCGTCGGTCTTGTCGTCACTGGCCAGCTGGCGGATGAAGTCTGCCTCGCTGACCAACTGGAACAGATCGCCGATACGCGCCGACAAACGCCCCTGGTGTTCAGCCAGTCGAGCGCTGTAGGTTGCCAGTCGCGCCACCGCATCGGCGGTCAAAGGTGCCATGCCCTCTTCTGACGTTCGGGTTTTCAGCAACTGAGCGAATTGCTCGAGCGTTTCATCGACCATCGGAATTTCTTCGTCGAAATCGACCAGTACCCGAAACATTTCCTGAAAGTCAGGATCGAGGTCTTGCAGGGTGTAATACAGCGAGCGCGAACCAATGATGATGATCTTGACGTTCCACGGAATAACCTGCGGCGTCAGGCTCACGGTTGCCACGCGCCCCAGCTCGCCCAGCGGTGATTCCATCTTCAGCTTGCGCGACTGCAAGGTGCGCTTCAGCGCGTCCCAGACGAACGGCTCGCCGAGCATTTTTTCGGCTTCCAGAATCAGAAAGCCGCCATTGGCGCGATGCAGCGCACCGGGCCGCAACTGGCGATACGTGGTGTACAGCGCGCCCTGATCAGTGCTGTATTCAATACGCCCGAACAGGTTGTCATACGTAGGATGCTGCTCGAAAACCACCGGCGCGCCGCCGTCGCGGGTATTGCCGACCACCAGGCTCGGGCTGTACTGCTCTTCCAGTAACTTGCGTGCCTGAGCGTCGGTCTTGGCATCGTCGACCAGTTGCTCGACCAAGGTCTTGAGCAGGTACACCTGCATCGCTTGAAGGTACGCACAGACCGCAGCGTTCTCGGCGTATTTTTCCGAGAGCGGTGCCAACAGTGGCTGCAAGGTCAGCGTGATGGTTTCTTCGTTCAACTGACGAAGCTGGTTGTTCGACTCACGCTTCCACTGCGGCAGGCTGGCCAGCTCTTCGTTGAGGCGTTCCTCAAGGGCGGAGATATCTTCGTGAAAACGCTCCCGATCAGCCTCGGGCAACTGCGAAAACTCGGCCTCGTCCAGCGCCTTGCCATCGGCCATCGGCGTGAAGGCGATGTTGGAGCTGTCGCGATACAGCGCGATGTCCTTTTCCAGCGACAGGCGCTCGATCACATCCAGTGCGCGGTCGTAGCGCTGATTGAACGCACGGTCGATCGAGCTTTTCTTCTGCTGATAGGACGGGTGCTCGAAAACCGCCGGAAAGGTCACCAACAGGTTATCGATCAGGCCACCGATGTCGGCCGTGAATTCATGCGCAGTGCCCGGTGGCAGTTCCAGCGCCTTGGGCTCGCGGGGCTCATCGAAATTATTGACGTAAACCCAGTCCGAAGGCGTCTTCATCCGCTTGCCTTCAGCCTTGAGGTAGCGTTTGACGAACGAAAAGCGGCCAGTGCCGGGTTCACCCATGACAAATACGTTGTAACCGGGGCGCGGCATGGCAACGCCGAACTGCAAGGCCTCTACGGCACGCTCCTGGCCTAGTACACCGCGAAAGGGTTCAAGCTCGTTAGTGGTCGCAAAGCTGAACTGCTCAGCGGAAAACGGACGGGTCAGCGCATGTGGCGCCAGGCGTAGGTTGGCTGCGACAGAATCGGGCATCAGTAATCCTTACATCAGGCGGGGCAGATGTCGGCATTCTGGCGCTCGCCGTACAAGACTTGCAAGGCAGGAAAAACCGAAAGGCGGCTACAGGCTCAAAGCAATTGCCCGCGGCCCGGAAAATTTCTATTTTCGGCAATAATCTGTAATAGCTCACGGAACCCTTGGAACCCGCCTAAGCTCCAAACTGCACAGGTGGTTGCTGGTTGGCCGTCTGTCTTGATGTGACTACTCAAGAAACTCGACCCTTGGCTGAACTAAAAAGAGAAAAAGCTATGAAACGGATTCTTCTTGGAACGCTCTTCGCCGCTGTATCCATCAACGCTATGGCTCAAGCGCCAGGCGGTCCGGACTGCGGCTGGGGCAACATGCTGTTTGAAGGTCAACGCGGCACTCCAGCTCACTTCCTGGCCTCAACCACCAACGGCACCTCGGGTAACGCCACCTTCGGCATGACCTCCGGTACCAACGGCTGCTCGACCAACGGCGCACTGACTTACGGCGGTAAATCCTGGCTTGCCATGAACGGCATGATGGATGAACTTTCCAAGGACATGGCGATGGGTCAGGGCGAAGCACTGACTACCTACGCTGTGGTATTGGGCGTTGCACCAGAAGATCGTGAGCACTTCGCTGCGGTCACTCACGAGCACTTCTCGCAAATCTTCAGCAAGGCCGACGCCACCGCTGAAGACGTTCACACCAACACCGTCAACGTTCTGAAAAACGATCCGACTCTGGCCAAGTACGCTACCCAGGCTTAAAGTCGTTCGCCCGCCTTTTCATCGCAAAAGGCGGGATCACCTTTCCTGACTTCTCTTGACTAGTTGCCCTCTATGCTCAAACGTCTTGTCTCGCTGGCGCTGTTTGTCTGTGCCCCCTTGTCTGCGGCACCTCATGCTACCGCTGACCGTTTGCAGCAATTGGCCAATGAGCCGTTCTGGATTTCACTGGGTCACTACGAGGCAGGCAAGCTCGGCGGTTGGCGCAGCTATGTGACAGACCCGAAATTCTTTCTCGCTGCGGACGGTGCACACGACCCGAAGGCGGAATTGAGCGCGACACTTGACGCCATATACGCCCCCGTAACCAACGAACAGACCCACGCCCAGTGTATATACCCAGCACGCACCCGCTGGCTGCGCGACCAGTTGCAACTGACTGACCTGCCGACGCCGGACTGCAAAGAGTTCAAGGCTTGGTACAAGGATGTGGCACCGGACAGCACCGTACTGATTTTTCCGGCCGCGTACCTCAATAGCCCCTCGTCGATGTTCGGCCACACGTTACTGCGCATCGATCCGGCCAGCGCGAAAACCAACAACACCACGTTACTCAGCTATGCGATCAACTTCGGTGCCTACATTGAAGGCATGGACAACAGCATTCTGTATGCCTGGAAAGGCTTGGCTGGCGGCTACCCTGGATTGTTTGCGCTGGTGCCCTATCAGGAAAAGCTCTCGGAATACCGCAGCCTGGAAAACCGTGACCTGTGGGAATACCGTCTGAACCTTACCCCGGAAGAAACCGGGCGCATGGTTGAACATGTCTGGGAATTGAAACAGATTCGCTTCAGCTATTTCTTCTTCGACGAAAACTGCTCGTACCGTCTGCTGGAATTGCTGCAGGTCGCACGACCCGGGCTGAATCTCACCGAGCAATTCGGCCTGACTGCGATCCCGACCGATACGGTCAAGGCGATCAAAGCCGCAGGGCTGGTTGAAAAGATCGACTATCGCCCTTCTCGCGAGCGGGAATTGCTGAGCCGCGCCGAGCCCCTTGATGCCGACGAACAACAGTGGGTGCTGAAAGTCAGCGCCGATCAGAAACAACTGCAAAACAGCGAGTACCTCGCCCAGCCGAAAGAACGACGCGCGTTGATTCAGGACGCGGCCTACCGTCTGGAGCGCTACCGCGCCAACGGGCTTGAACGCGACACGCAGCGCTCGCAACGCAGTTTCGAGTTGCTGCAGGCGATCAATCAGAACCCGCCGCCACAGCTGGACATCCCGCGCCCCGGCCTGCCGGAAGAAGGCCACGAATCACGTACCTGGCAACTGGGTGCGGGCACACGCGGTGACAAAGCGTTCGCCGAATATGGCCTGCGCATGGCCTATCACGACCTGAACGACAACGCTTACGGCTTTCCGCTGGGTGCGCAGATCGAGATTCTTCAGCTCAAGGTGCGCCAATACGAAGGTAACGACTGGCAAGTTCAGCAGTTGGACCTGGCCACCATTCGCTCCCTGACCCCGCGTACCGAGCTGCTGAAACCCTGGTCATGGCAAGTCACCGGCGGGCTGGAACGGGTACTTGGCAAACATGGCGATGAAAACCTTGTCAGCCACGTCAACGGTGGTGGTGGCGGTACCTGGCAATTGGGCGACGAAGTGCTGGGCTTTGCGCTGGGCACCGTGCGCGTCGAGCACAACAACGACTTCGCCGAATTCATCTCTCCCGCTGCTGGTTTCAACACTGGCTTACTGTGGCGCAACCCGCTGGGCAACCTGAGCCTGGAAGCCAAGGGCGACTACTTCACCAACGGCGAAGTACGCCGCAGCGTCAGCCTCAATCAGCAGTGGGAGCTGTCGCGCAACCTCGGCCTGCGCCTGAGTGCCCAACGCGAGTTCAGCCAGATGAGCTCGCCGCAGAACGAAGTGATGCTTGAGGTGAAGTGGTATCACTACTGACAGGATGAGTGCAAAAACTGCGGGCGGCGCTGGCTCAAAATAAAGGCACGCTGCCATCACTTATTCCCTACATCGCTTTTACAAATAACTCACAAATTACCTTCTAGACTCCTCTCATAAGTAGAGGGAACCACCATGAAGCGGTATTGGGTGTTGTTGTCGCTGGCCATCGTGCTGGCAGGTTGTCAGTCCACCCGTGACCAGATGTTGGCCGAGGGTTATCCGCCGGGTTTTGCAGACGGTTATCAGGATGGTTGCAGCAGTGGCAGGGACGCAGCAGGTGCCAGCACCGGTCAATTCAGAAAAAACGTACCCCGCTATCTGAAGGACAAGCTCTACGCCCAAGGCTGGACTGACGGTTTTCGCCAGTGTCAGGCCTCGCAGGATAACCGCGACCGACTCGACCCCGGCCAGGTCTTCAACGATCGTGATCGTGCCTGGGAGCGGGAAAAGACCCGCAGTGCAGCCAAGGCCTATCGCCCAAACTGACGCACGCGGGAAGATCGACGAAACCAATGATGCCCTCTTGTGGCCCAAAGCTCATTAGGGAGGACACCTCATGAGCCGCGCATTTGTAAACGAAGACAACGCTGCCGCCGATGCCGAGCAACCGGTAGAGCGGCTGGTCAGCGCACAGACCAATTACGTCACCGCCGAGGGCCTGAAGTTGCTCAAGAAGCACGTCAGCAGCCTGCAGGCGCAGCACAGTGCGCAAACTGCATTGGGAGACGCCGCCGATAAACAGCGCCAGGCTGACCTTGAACGCGACCTGCGTTACTACACCCAGCGCCTGCAAAGTGCGCAGGTTGTAACGACGGCCGTGTCGACCGAAAAGGTACAAATTGGCAGTTGGGTCACGTTCGCGGATGAAGAAGACAACCGCCAGCGCGTGCATCTGGTCGGGGAGGATCAGGCGGATGCCGCCAAAGGGCTGATCAACTGGGGCTCGCCACTGGGACGTGCATTGATCGGTGCGCAGAAAGGCGATGAAGTGGTGTGGGAGCGGCCGGCGGGAAATCAGTCGATTGAAATACTGCTGATCGAGCCGGATGCTTAAAGCGTGCTGATGAACAATAACGGCAGCGCCGTTCCCGATCAGGAACGGCGCGTGCCTAAACGCTGATCAGGCCAGCTTCTTGTGACGCACACGATGCGGCTGGGCAGCGGCTTCGCCCAGACGTTTCTTGCGATCCGCTTCATACTCGGTGTAGTTACCCTCGAAGAAGATCGCTTGCGAATCGTCTTCGTACGCCAGGATATGCGTCGCCACACGGTCAAGGAACCACCGATCGTGGGAGATCACAATGGCGGCACCCGGGAAGTCCAGCAGCGCTTCCTCCAGCGAACGAAGGGTTTCAACGTCAAGGTCGTTTGACGGTTCGTCGAGCAGCAGCACGTTGCCGCCCTCTTTCAGGGTCAGCGCCAGATGCAGACGGCCACGCTCACCACCGGACAGGTCCTTGACGAACTTCTGCTGATCGCCACCCTTGAAGTTGAAGCGGCCAACGTAGGTGCGCGACGGGATCTCATAGTTGCCGATACGGATCACATCGGAACCATCGGACACCGCCTGAAACACCGATTTGCTGCCGTCCAGGTCATCACGGCTCTGGTCCACGCAGGCCAGCTGTACGGTTTCACCGACTTCGATGCTGCCCGAATCCGGCTGTTCCTTGCCCATCAGCATACGGAACAGGGTCGATTTACCGGCACCGTTACCACCGATCACGCCAACGATGGCGCCTTTAGGCATGGAGAACGACAGGTTGTCGATCAACACACGGTCGCCGTAGCCCTTGGTAACGTTCTTGAACTCGATGACCTTGTCGCCCAGACGCGGACCGGCCGGGATATAGATCTCGTTGGTCTCGCTGCGCTTCTGGAATTCCTGCGACTGCATTTCTTCGAAGCGTTGCAGACGCGCCTTGGATTTGGACTGACGCGCCTTGGCGCCCTTGCGGACCCATTCCAGCTCGTCTTTCATGGCCTTTTCGTGGGCGGTCTGTTGCTTGGACTCCTGAGCCAGACGGTCGGACTTGGCTTCAAGCCAGCCGGAATAATTACCCTCGTAAGGAATACCCGCACCGCGGTCGAGTTCCAGAATCCAGCCGGCTACGTTATCCAGGAAGTAACGGTCGTGCGTGATCGCAACCACGGTGCCCGGGAAGTCGTGCAGGAAATGCTCCAGCCAGGCGACAGAGTCGGCATCCAGGTGGTTGGTCGGTTCGTCGAGCAGCAGCATGTCTGGTGCCGAGAGCAACAGGCGGCACAGCGCAACACGGCGTTTTTCACCACCCGACAGGACCGAAACCTTCGCATCCCAGGCGGGCAGACGCAGTGCGTCGGCGGCTACTTCCAGCTGGCGTTCCAGGTTATGACCGTCGCTGGCCTGCAGGATCGCTTCAAGCTTGGCCTGCTCGGCTGCCAGCTTGTCGAAATCAGCGTCCGGCTCGGCATATTCGGCGTAAACCTGATCAAGACGCGCCTGGGCGTCCTTGATGACGCTGACCGCCTCTTCAACCACTTCACGGACCGTCTTGTTCGGGTCAAGTTGTGGCTCTTGCGGCAGATAACCCACATTAAGCTCGGGCATCGGACGTGCTTCGCCGTCAAACTCGGTGTCGACGCCAGCCATGATTTTCAACAGCGTGGACTTGCCCGAACCGTTGAGACCCAACACGCCGATCTTGGCGCCGGGGAAGAAAGACAGAGAGATGTTTTTCAGGATTTCACGCTTCGGCGGCACAACTTTGCTCAGCCGATGCATGGTGTAGACGTAAGAGCCTGTTTTGCCTGCTTTGTCACTTTTTGACATGGTTTGATTCGCCTTTAATCCTGTTTTTCAGTGCTTTAATGGTAGCGATAACGCTTAAATCCGGGGGAAGTGAAACGTTAGGTTTTGCGCTGACCAGCCTATATCCCTGACCATACCAAAAAAGTCAGGTTTGCGTTGACCTCACTCCATTCATGTCTACACTTAGAAAAGCTACGTTTTATGAGGGAGCGACATGGGTTTCCAGGTCATAGAGCAGGTGGTGAATGCTGCGCGAAGAAAGCTGCTGGTGCAAGACTACATCCCGGTCTACTACCCAAACTTATACGTCACCATGGAGCACTCTGGCAGAGCCCTCGATACGACCAAGAAGTACCTTGAGCATCTGGCCGTGCTTGAGGAGTTTCTGTTTTTTTCCTCCATTGATCTGATTTGTCACCTCGAACAGCGCCCTCATAGCCAATACCTGACAGACAATGAGCTTTCTAGGTTTGTGTCGGACGCAGGGTTTAGCAAAGAAACCTTGGCCATGAAGTATGCGGGGATACGTTTACATCCGACTGCATACAAATCCGTTGGCAAAGTCCATGCGCAGCAGCGAATTGAAGCGGTACGCGACTATCTGGCCTTCCTCTATGACAAGTTGGGTGATCACTCAACACGATATGAGGCAGTTGACGATCTGAAGAAGCGCATCAACCGCAAGATCAAAGCGGCCAGACCTGCGTGGAAAAAAATGCGAACGGACAAGATGAAGGGGCTTACGAGCAAGGAGCGAACTCGATTGCTGGAAATCATGCATCCGGATAGCGCCGAGAACCCCTTTTCAGATGAAGCCATCAGGCGGCGTAACTACATCATTTTGCTGCTGGGTCTCGACATGGGGCTGCGCCGCTCCGAGATGCTGCTGATCAAGACCAGCGATATTCACTGGCACAGTCGTCAACTAGCGATTGTTAACCTGGAGGATGAGAGCCTAGATCCACGAACGATGGCCCCGCAATTCAAAACCAACGAGCGCATGCTGGTGATGACCGATGACCTGTATGATGTTGCCGCTGACCGAAAACTGACCCAGTAGAGGCTGTTCTGCCGACTGAAAACTGACCCAGGTGTTCAACTGCTTCTGCTCACTTTTTGAGCAGGAGAACACAGGGTGATCAGCATGGAAATGTTGGGAAAAATCCGGCGGATGTACTTCCGCGACAAGCTCTCGCTGCATCAGATAGCCAAGCGTACCGGGCTGTCGAGAAACACCATCCGAAAATGGGTCAGAGCGCCCGAAGCCAATCAACCAGCGTACCAACGGTGCGCATCCTTCAATAAGCTCAACCCTTTTCACGAGACCTTAGAGCAGGCGCTCAAGGCTGATTCGTTCCGGCCAAAACACAACCGTAGGAGCGCCAAGGCACTTTTTGAGCAGATCAAGGCCGAGGGTTATGACGGCGGTTACAGCCAGCTCACGGCGTTTGTCCGCTCTTGGCGGTGCGAGCAAGGCAAGTTTGTACGCGCTTTTGTACCGCTGACTTTTGCCCTCGGTGAGGCCTTTCAGTTTGACTGGAGCGAAGAAGGCCTGCTGATCGGTGGCCTGTTTCGACGTATCCAGGTCTCCCATATGAAGCTGTGCGCAAGTCGCGCGTTCTGGTTGGTTGCGTACCCCAGTCAAGGCCACGAGATGCTGTTTGATGCCCATACACGTTCGTTTGGAGCGTTGGGTGGCGTGCCACGTCGCGGCATCTACGACAACATGAAAACGGCTGTCGACAAGGTTAACAAAGGCAAAGGCCGCACGGTCAATGCCCGGTTTTCCGTGATGTGCGCGCACTATCTGTTCGATCCGGACTTCTGCAACGTGGCCTCTGGCTGGGAGAAAGGCATCGTCGAAAAGAACGTGCAAGACAGCCGGAGGCGAATCTGGCTCGATGCTCAAAATTGCATGTTCCATACCTTCGAGGAGCTGAACGTCTGGCTCGGCCAACGCTGTCGTACGCTCTGGGCTGAACTTGTACATCCGCAGTACAACGGTTTGACGGTGGCAGAAGTCCTGGAGCTGGAGCAGGCTGAAATGATGCCGATGCCGACGGCCTTTGATGGCTACGTGGAACGCACCGTCCGTGTCTCTAGCACCTGCCTGATCAGCGTGGCGCGCAATCGTTATTCGGTGCCTTGCGAGCGTGTGGGTCAATGGGTCAGCAGCCGTTTGTACCCTTCGCGAATCGTGGTCATTGCCGACGAAACGGTGATCGCCAGTCACGAGCGCCTCTTTGATCGAGATCAGATCGGTTTTGACTGGCAGCACTACATCCCACTCATCGAACGCAAGCCTGGTGCACTGCGCAATGGCGCTCCATTTGCTGATCTGCCAAAACCGTTACAGCTTCTTAAACGCGGACTGAGGCGTCACACCAACGGTGATCGAATCATGATGCAGGCACTGGCTGCTGTGCCCATCGCCGGTCTCGAACCAGTGCTGGTGGCGGTGGAGCTGGTACTTGAATCGGGAAGTCTGAGCGCCGATCACATCCTCAATGTCGTTGCCCGCCTGACCTCCACCGCACCACCTCCCTGTGTAGAAACCAGCCTGCAACTCAAAGTGGCGCCGGTTGCCAATACAGCACGCTACGACCGGCTCCGTACGACCGATGAGGAGAATCGCAATGCGTGACCTAATGACTGAACTCAAAGAACTGCGCCTGCACGGCATGGCCAGTGCTTGGGAAGAACTGGTCTCTCAAGGAACAGCGTCGACGGCTTCATCGAAATGGCTGCTGGAACATCTGCTTCAGCAGGAACATGCGGATCGCGCGGTGCGCTCGGTGAATCATCAGATGAACATGGCAAAACTCCCCATGCACCGTGACTTAGCTGGCTTTGACTTCAGCGCTTCCAGCGCTGATGCCCGGCTGGTCAGCGATCTATCCAGCTTGGCGTTCACTGAAACCGCGCAGAATGTCGTGTTCATCGGCGGCCCTGGCACCGGGAAAACACACCTGGCCAGTGCCTTGGCTGTATCCGGAATCACGGCCTACAACAAACGCGTGCGCTTCTTTTCCACGGTGGATCTGGTGAATCTGCTGGAGCGTGAGAAGTACGATGGCAAGGCAGGGCGAATCGCCCAGGCACTGCTGCGCACAGACCTGGTGATACTGGATGAACTCGGATATTTGCCCTTCAGCCAAAGCGGTGGCGCCCTGTTATTTCACCTGCTGTCCAAACTGTACGAACACACCAGCGTGGTCATCACCACCAACCTGAGCTTCTCGGAATGGTCGAGTGTGTTTGGCGACGCCAAGATGACCACCGCGTTGCTGGATCGGCTGACACACCACTGCCACATCGTCGAAACGGGCAACGAGTCCTACCGCCTACAACACAGCACATTGGCTGCCCAGACATCAAAACACGCGAACGAAAGCGAAAGGACGGAAATGATATCGAGGACGATGAGCCATTTTGATCCGCACCATAAATGCCCTGCTGCATGCGGTGGGGCTTGATGCGTCTTCAATCGGAACACTGCTGCTAAGCTTATCCACAATTGCTGGGGCAAAAATCAGCAATCCGTCCTGGGTCAATTTTCAATCGGCAGGGTGGGTCAGTTTTCAATCAGCGCCAACATGTTCACCTTTGACATTCTTTTTAGTGGAGCGCGCGGCCAATTTTCTAAGCGGCTCAACCTTCCAGTCTCCCGCGTCTAGAAATTCAGAAAACCGGAGCCGCGGCACCAGAGTCGGCTTTTCGTTGCTCTTTAAGCCCATTTCGGTCGTGTCCTTATTGCTCATATGCATTCAAACCCGAAATTTCCCGCCCTTGGGCGAGTTTTTGCAGCAGTGGCGTCAAGTCTTCCATCAACGCCAACTCTTTTTGCGTGCGCGCTTTCCAACCTAGGCCTAGAGGAACCATTAGCTCGCTCAGGGCATCGCCGTCAAAGATGCAGCGGCGCACCACGTCATTGACAAAAGTTTGCAGCACGTCGGAAGCCAGCCCATGCTTGGCGGCGATGTTGGCAAGTTCGCGAGTGTTCTTCTCGACCTTGAAGTGCTCGTAACCGGTCCGGATTTGTTTGTCTTCCAAAGCCTCACCCACGGGCAGGCCACGGATGTATTCGGCAATGTCCTCACGCTCATCGATGAACTTAGAGTCCGATTGGATGAGACCGATAAGCTGCTCTCGATTCATTGTGAGTTTGCCGGGCACTTGCTGCGTCATGCGGGCAATCAAGCTCATGATGTAGTCGTAGTCGATAACGGCGGACGCAAACAGCACAAACTCGAAATCGAGCTGCTGCACCTCTGGTGGGATCTGGTCGCCTGACTTGTCCTGCTGTTCCTTCAATCGTTTGGCAGTTTCCAGGTATACGCCTTTGAACCCCTGCATTTTGTCGGGCGGTAAGACCTGGGCGATCTCCTGTTTTTGCTCTTCGCTTAGGTCAGTGTACTGATCAAGCTGGGTCTTTAGGCGCTGCAATTCCTTAAAAAGGTTGACGAATTGGCTACGTGCAGCATCGCCTTTGAGGTTGACCACTTCCTCCGGTGCGTGGGATAGGCCCTGCGATTGCATGAAGTCGGCCAGCTTTTGGTTGGCGTCTTGTAAGCTTTCGATGACCTTAGGGAATCTCCGAACAAGTCCCGGTTATGCGAAAATCGCCTGACCACCTGATCCGAGCCTCCCATGAGCCAGATGAGCTTTTCCGATTTCGAATATGCCAGCAAGCGCAAGCAGACACGCCGCGAACGCTTCCTCGCCGAGATGGATCAGGTCGTCCCCTGGACAGGTCTGCTGGGCCTGATCGAACCGTTCTACCCCAAGGCCGGCGGTGGCAGAAAACCTTATCCGCTGGAAACCATGCTGCGCATTCACCTGCTGCAGAACTGGTTCTCCCTGAGTGATCCGGCCATGGAAGAAGCGCTCTACGAAATCACCCCCATGCGCCAGTTTGCACGCCTGACGTTGAGTGCGCCGATACCGGAAGACACCACGATCATGAACTTCCGGCACCTGCTGGAGAAACATCAACTGGCTCCTGCAATCCTCGCGGTCATCAACGGTTATTTGCAGGAAAAAGGCCTGTCGCTGCGCCAGGGCACCATCGTCGATGCCACCATTATTCATGCCCCAAGCTCGACCAAGAACAAAGACGGCGAGCGTGATCCCGAGATGCATCAGACAAAGAAGGGTAACCAGTATTTCTTCGGTATGAAGGCCCACATCGGCGCTGACGTTGAGTCTGGACTGGTTCATCACGTCCATGGCACTGCGGCCAATGTGGCCGATGTCACTCAAGTCGCCGAACTGCTCCACGGGGAAGAAAACGCGGTCTATGCGGACGCTGGCTACACCGGTGTCGAGAAGCGTGAAGAGCACGAAAATCGTAACGTGATCTGGCAAATCGCGGCGCGGCGCAGCACGTATTCCAAGCTGAACAAACGCAGCCTGTTGTACAAAGCCAAGCGCAAGATCGAGTACTGCAAAGCGCAGACACGCGCCAAGGTCGAGCATCCGTTTCGGGTCATCAAGCGCCAGTTTGGTTACGTGAAAGTACGCTTTCGTGGGCTGATGAAAAACACGGCCCAACTGACCACGCTGTTCGCCCTGTCGAACCTGTGGATGGCTCGAAAGCGACTAATGGGTTTGGGTGAGTTGCGCGCTTAACACGGAAAACCGAGCGAAAAACGCGCTCGACTCACACTGCATCAGACCGTTTTCAGAAAAATAGCGCTATGTGCCTGGCAAATTACGGCTTGCCACCGCTGCGCGGCAAGTTGATCGGAGCATCCTTAGGCGCCGGATCTACCAGCCAAATCTCGCGCGGGTTGTCGATCTTCTCACCTGAGAACATCGCGATGGCTTGGTTCACCGGATCTTGCTGCTGGCGGAAGTCGAGGATGTTGCCGTAGGGCTTGCTGTCATTTAATACGCGATTAGTGCGTGAGAAGGCTTGGATCAGTCCGTGGTACTTGAGGTTCTTGTCCACATACAAGCTGTTCAGGTATTTGGAGTCAAACCCGGTGAGCAGCATATCCACAACAAGAGTGATATCGATCTTCTGGTTGTGGGGAAGATCGGCGTTAGTGTATTGCTGATCTTTGATACGCTTTTGCACATCCTGATAATACAGGTCGAACTCACCGATGCGGTGGTTAGTGCCGAAGAGCATGTTGTAGTCATCAATGATAACCTTGAGCGCCGCCTTTTTACCTTCCGGGTCTTGCTGGTTGTCGACTTTTTCCTGCGCCAAATCTTCCTGCAGTTGCTTGACGTCGGCGGCATTTTTCTGGCTTGGGCTGTCGCCGTCCTTGGACAACGCTTGCGCTGGCGGCGAGAATACGCAGGCGATGTTCAGTGGCACGAAGGAATCGTCCTCTTCCTGTTTCTGGGCTTGGAGGGTCTTGAATGCTTCGAAGTATTCGATGGCGTCGTTGATGTTGGCCGTGGCTAATAGAGCGTTGAACTTGCGCCCATTTGTGGCCGCGTCGTGCTTGGCAAGGATGGTTTCAATGACTTTTGACTTGGGTAGACCTTCGCCCGGCTTGGGCGGGTTCTTGCCCTCAGGCTTGAAATAATCAATGTGAAACTTGAGGACGTTCCGGTCGTCGATGGCGTGGGTGATGGTGTACTGATGCAGGCAGCGCTCGAACAGGTCGTCTGTTGTACGAAGGCTGGCCTGTTGACCCTCGATTTGCTGGTAGCTGGCGTTCTTATCAAAGATGGGCGTTCCCGTGAAGCCAAATAGTTGGGCCTTAGGGAAGAATTCCTTGATCGACTTGTGGTTCTCGCCAAACTGTGAGCGGTGGCATTCGTCGAAGATGAACGCTACACGTTGTTCGCGTAGCGGTTCTAAGCGCTGCTTGTAAGTCTCTTTTCCCTGTTTTTCTTTTTGCCTATTGCGCTTGCTATTTTCATCCAGAGCGAGCCCCAGCTTCTGAATGGTGGTGACTATCACCTTATCGGCGTAATCGTCAGATATTAGGCGACGCACCAACGATTCAGTGTTGGTGTTCTCTTCGACGCAGCCTTCCTGGAAACGGTTGAACTCCTCGCGAGTTTGACGATCTAGGTCTTTGCGATCTACCACGAAAACGCATTTGTCGATGTCCGGGTTGTCCTTCAATAGAGTGGCTGCTTTGAACGAGGTAAGCGTCTTACCACTCCCGGTGGTGTGCCAGATGTAGCCATTGCCGCAGTTCTGGTTAATGCAGTCCACAATAGCCTTGACGGCGTAAATTTGGTAAGGCCGCATCATCAACAGCTTCTGCTCACTGGCCACCAACACCATGTAACGGCTGACCATTTGGCCCAAGATACACTTGGCCAAGAACTTCTCAGCAAAGTGGTCCAGTTGCGTGATTTTTTTGTTGTTATCGCTGGCGAACTGGTAAACGGGCAAGAAGCGCTCGTCAGCGTTGAAGCTGAAGTGACGCGCATTGTTGTTGGCGAAGTACCAGGTGTCAGTGCGATTGCTGACAATGAACAGCTGAATGAAGCACAGCAGCGTCTTACCATAGCCGTTGCCAAGGTCGCTCTTGTAACTTACGATCTGCTGCATAGCCCGCCGCGGGCTAACGGCTAAGGTTTTCAGCTCGATTTGCACCACGGGCACACCGTTGATAAGCAGGATCACGTCATAACGATGATGGCTGTTATCGGTGTTCATCCGCAACTGGTTGACTACCTCGAAGTCGTTCTTACACCAATCGCGAATGTTGACGAGGGTGTAGTTTAGCGGCGTGCCATCGTCGCGTTCGAAGCTGTTGATGTTTCGCAGCGTCTGGGCGGCGCCGTAGACGTCGGGCGTGATGACGCTGTCGAGCAGGCGCTGAAACTCGCTGTCGGTCAAATGCACCCGGTTGAGTGTTTCGAACTTTTCTCGGAAGTTTTTTTCAAGCGCAGAGCGGTCACGTATGTCGGGACGTAGTGTGTACTTGAGATCGGCCAGCTTGACGATTAAATCCTGCTCGATCTGGTTCTCAGTGGCGCTCATGCATTATTCCTATCATCAATGTCATGGGGTCTTGCATTTTTGATAGGGCTGTTACTTCGGTAGCAACTGCCATCTCAATCGACTTCCTTGCGTCTATCATCCACGGGGCGCTCTAGCCTTACCTCATGTTCCTTCGCGTAATCCAATACAAGAATTTCGATCATGGAAGCAACCGAGCGTCTCTCACGCTCAGCAGCCATTCGTAGCAGTTGCTTGATCTCGGCAGAGGTTCGTATAGAAAGTGTTTCGTCTTTCAGGCGTGACATGGTGGCGCCCCTGAGAATGATGTAACGCAAATGTACTGCGTTTTACAGTGCCTGACTAGTGATAACCTGCGCCTCCGAGGTTCAGGAGACCGAATTCGTTTCTCGACACCGGGAGGTGTTGCCACGTATTGGATGCGGATATCACGTCGTTTTTTGATGAGATCGACCATGAATGGATGCTTATGTTTCTGTGACACCGAATTGCAGATCGGCGCCTGCTTGGACTTATCTGCAAATGGCTTCAGGCGGGAATAATGGAGGAAGGCCGTAGGGTGGCTGCGGCCATGAGTCTAACCTAGACGTCCGTCATCACTTCACCTGCACCGCTAGAATTTTCTCTATAGCGTCGCGGGCTTGTGGATGCCCTGAGAAGTAATGAGCCTCTTCTATAAGAAGAATTTTATTTGCTGCTTCATCACAGGACATCTGCGGGCGGTACCTGGCAAGAAGTGATCAAAGGAAGACTTCGAAAAAGTTAAGTTTTGATGCCTAAATTTGACCCAAAATCAGCAAAAGCTAACGAAAAGCTCTGCCCTGACACAGGATTGAGAGGAAAAACATACTGTATAGGCTGGAAACCCAGTAACCATGAGGGCTCAACTGCAAATCGCAAAACATGACTAAAAACTAATAAGGTAGATAGCTCTATTGAGCCATGAAATGAAAACCTAGCGTCTGTGATGAGGACCGATTTAGAACGCGAGCTTAAAGCTCCGGCCGGAAAAAAGCTTTTATTTGTCCGCAAGACTTGCCGCGAGACCGTTCCGAGCCTTGAATGAACCCAGGCAGAAACAGATCGGGGCCGTGCTGACACATATAAAGCCTGGTCGATATTGCAAAAAGTGGAGTCACTCATGCAGGAGTCGGTGGATACCACGCGTTGCGCAAAGCTACCCGAATGCAGCGTGCAGGGCAAACGATCCGGCCCAATGGGGCTGGCACTCTGCCACAAGTAAAGGCATGCTAGCCGCCCTCTTTGGGCGGCCCGCTCATTTTACATAAAGCATCGCTGCTTCAGTCCAGCAGTCAGGAACAACGATTTGCCCACTTCAACGCCTCTGCCGTCATCCAGTGTCGCTACAGACAGTGCGACCAGGCCTTTGCGCGGCTCAGTGAAAGGTATATTGGCCGCGCTGGTGTTGGTGGTGCTTGCACTGCTGTTCTGGCAATTGATCGAGCAGTTTCATCAGACTCAGGAACGCCAGCGTCAGCGCAGCCTGGAGTACAGCATCCAGCTTTCCGACCGGATGAGTCTGAACATGGCACTCAAGGCGCAAATCGCCATGAACCTGCTGGACGAGGCGCAATCCTCCGGAGACCGGCTGGAGCAGCCGACGGCACTGGCAAGCCTCCGTACTGCCCTGCCCGCGCTGCGCAGCGCCGCGCGGCTGAACCCGACGGGTGACATTGTCGGTGACAGCGCCGAGGCATCCCGCGACGGAGAGTTTCTCCGACAGGCCATGAAAAAGGCCCAAGGCCACCCCTATTTCTACACCGTCACCGAAGACGTCAAACAGATTTATATACTGATTCGCCAAGGCGGTGGCGTTAGCGGCGATTACTGGGCGCTACGCATGGCACCCGACGCCTTGAAGGACCTGGCAAGCCAGCCAACTCAGGACTTTCAACATATCTGGCGCCTGGAGCAACGCAAGACCCAGCGGGTTCTCCTCCGTGAACCGGCGCCCTCCAACGAGGCGGACAGCGGTCTTTCCGATACCGTTCTGCTTCAGCCACTGAGTAACAGCGACTGGCAACTGCGTGGCCTGTTCGATACCTACAAGGCCCGCAGCGAGCTGCTTGCGCCTCTGATCGGCAAGTGTCTGATCGGCCTGCTGCTGTCGATCCTGCCATTGATCGCGCTGATGAGCCTGCGCAAACGCCAGCGCCAGATGCTGCAAAGCCGCCGCCGCTATCGCGATATCTTCGAGGGTGCGGGCGTTGCGATCTGCGTCATGGACATGTCGGGTCTGCAAGAGCAACTGGAAGCACTCGAAGTCAGAACGGACGAAGACTTCGAACTTCTGCTCAAAAGCCAGCCAGCCTCGCTGAAAAGACTGTTGCAGCAGTTGCGAATCAACGAACTCAACGAAGTTGCTCTGGGCCTGCTGGAAATCGAACACAGTGAACAGGCGTGGCAGCCGTTGATCGAGGGCGAATCGCGCTCGCGCCCCGGCATCGGCGTTCAGGTTATTCAGGCTGTTCTCGCCGGGCTGCCCAGGCTGGAACTGGAAATATGCCTGACACGCGCGAGCGGCCAGGACCAGCATCTATGGCTGGTCATGCGCCTGCCCGAGTCACGTAGCGACTTCGATGCCGTTATTCTCAGCATCGGCGATATCACCAGCCGCAAACAGATCGAGCTGTCCTTGCTGGACCGCGAGAGCTTTTGGTCCGACGTGGTGCGAACCGTGCCGGACCACCTGTACGTTCAGGACGTACTCAGCCAGCGAGTGATCTACAGCAACCACCATTTCGGCTACACGCTGGGCTACAGCAAATCCGAGCTGCGCGCCATGGGCGAGTTCTTCTGGGAAATCCTGCTGCACCCTGACGACGCCAGAAGCTATCAGGACATGCGCCTGCGCCAGCGCCATCACGGCCATAACGAGTTACTGCAATGCGTGCTGCGCTTTCGGGATCGCGAGAACAACTGGCGCTGCTTCGATGTGCGCGAACAGGCGCTGGCCTGGGACGCAGAAAACCTGGTCACCCGCATCATCGGCATCGCCAAGGACATTACCGAGCAGGTCGCGTCCAGCCAGTCGCTGCGTGACAGCGAACAGCGTTACCGGATGCTCGCTGAAAGCATCAGCGATGTGATCTTTTCCACGGATGGCCAGTTGGCAGTCAATTACGTCAGCCCCTCGGTGGAACGCGCACTGGGATACAGCGCCGAGTGGATTCTCCAGAACGGCTGGTCCGCCGTCATTGCCAACCCTCAACAAGTGATCGGTTTCGATGCGCTCATCAGCCGCATCGGCAAGGTGCTGCACAAACCTCAGGAACTCGCCAGATTGCGCGAAGAAGTGACGACCAGAATGTTTCTGTTCGACTGCCTGCGTGCAGACGGTCGCAAGATCCCGGTGGAATTGCGGGTGGTTCTGGTGTGGGACGAAAACGGCAATTTCGAGGGCATCTTCGGGGTCGGCCGGGACATCAGCCAGCAGCGTCGGGCAGAAAAAGACCTGCGCATGGCCGCCACCGTATTTGAACACTCGACATCGGCGATCCTCATTACCGACCCTGCCGGCTACATCGTTCAGGCCAACGAGGCGTTCACCCGCGTCAGCGGCTATGAAGTTGCCCAGGTGCTCGACCAGCTACCGGGCATGCTCACGGTGGAATCGGAACAGGAAAACCACCTGCGCTACATCCTCAAACAATTGAACGGCCAAGGCACCTGGGAAGGTGAAATCAGGCTCAAGCGCCGTAACGGCGAACACTACCCGGCCTGGGTCGGCATTACCGCAGTGCTCGACGATGAAGGCGATCTGGCGAGTTATGTGTGCTTTTTCAGCGATATCAGCGAGCGCAAGGCCAGTGAAGACCGTATCCACCGTCTGGCCTACTACGACGCCCTGACTCACCTGCCCAATCGCACCCTGTTTCAGGACCGCCTGCATTCGGCGCTGCAACACGCCGAGCGCCAACAGGCCTGGGTGGTGCTGATGTTTCTCGACCTGGACCGCTTCAAACCGATCAATGACTCTCTGGGCCATGCCGCTGGCGACCGGATGCTTCAGGAAATGGCCACGCGGCTACTCGCCTGCGTGTCTTCCGATGACACCGTGGCGCGTATGGGCGGGGATGAGTTCACCCTGTTGCTGCAGCCGGACACCTCGCGCGAAGCCGCACTGACTCGCGCCATTCACGTGGCCGAGCGGATTCTGACCAGTCTGGTTACGCCGTTTGTGCTTGAAGGCCGCGAGTTCTTTGTCACTGCCAGCATCGGCATCGCACTCAGTCCGCAGGACGGCAAGGAACTGAGCCAGTTGATGAAGAACGCCGACACGGCGATGTACCACGCCAAAGAACGTGGCAAGAACAACTTCCAGTTCTATCAGGCGGACATGAACGCGACCGCTCTGGAGCGTCTGGAGCTGGAAAGCGACTTGCGGCACGCCCTGGAACAGCAGGAGTTCACCCTCTATTACCAGCCGCAGTTCAGTGGTGACGGCAAACGCCTGACGGGCGCGGAGGCCCTGCTGCGCTGGCGCCATCCACGTCGAGGGCTGGTGCCGCCGAACGACTTCATCCCGGTGCTCGAAGAGCTTGGGCTGGTGGTGGAAGTCGGCGACTGGGTGCTCACCGAAGCCTGTCGCCAGCTCAAGCACTGGCATCAGGCGAAAGTTCGCGTACCCAAAGTGTCGGTGAACATCTCGGCGCGGCAATTCTCGGACGGCCAGCTGGGTAAACGCATCGCCCACATACTGGAGCAGACCGGCCTGTCGCCTGCCTGTCTTGAGCTGGAACTGACCGAAAGCATCCTGATGCGCGAGGTCAACGAGGCCATGCAGATCCTCGACGGCCTGAAAAACCTTGGCTTGAGCATCGCCGTCGATGACTTCGGCACCGGTTACTCGTCGCTGAACTACCTCAAACAGTTCCCGATTGACGTGCTGAAGATCGACCGCACCTTCGTTGATGGCCTGCCCTCAGGCGAACAGGACGCCCAGATCGCCCGCGCCATCATCGCCATGGCCCACAGCCTGAACCTCTCGGTCATCGCCGAAGGCGTAGAAACCCACGAGCAACTGGAGTTTCTTCGCGAACACGACTGCGACGAAGTCCAGGGCTACCTGTTCGGCCGCCCGATGCCAGCAAGCCAGTTCGAAGCGCAATTCAGCAATGATGCGCTGTTCATGCTGGATTGAGGGCCAGCCTTGCGACCCGGCCATCGTCCATTTGAACGATAGCCGAACCCTTGAACATGAGTAGACTTGAGCCACTGCCTCGCACAGCTTCAATGACAGCGAGCGCTCTACCCATAACAAAGAACACAAGGGGGTAGCATGATCAGCGATACAACGTCCCTGGACAGTGTTTCCTGTCAGGTCGTCGAAGTCTTGAACAAGGTGATTCTCGAGCTTCAGACCGAGGTCAGCAGCGCGTCGATCTCTACATTCCATCAACAGGCGCTTGAGCGGGTGCGCGCACTGGTGCAGTTCGACAAGGCCTGATGGGGAATATCACCATGGCCGGCAGAACCAGAGGCCCTGGCTGCACTGCAACACACTGCGGCCTTGCTGGAGGCGCTCGGGCATATTGGACAGCCGATTCGCTGCCGCTGGGTTCTCACTTTGCCGCGCGGTTTGGCGACGAACTGACCTTGCTGAGCCTTGCCGGGCAACTGGAGCGCGCCCAGCCGTGGGCCGCACGCAGGCCGCAGTTAAACGCTTACGCGGTTGATGCGAAGGGATTATTGGCGGTGATGGTGGTAAGCCAGGCAAGACCACCGCCTGCGTTGCTGGCGGCGGTCTACCGGCTCCAGGCTTATGGCTCGCCAGCCGCTTGCGGTGCAGGCGCCGGGTGCGACCAGGTCAGGTACCGGAAGCGGTCGTAGAGACCCGCCACTACCTGCCCGCCTGCAATCCTGCCCGGAATTGCCGTTTGCAGGGTGCCGATCGCGCTCCCCAAACGCGAGGTGCTGACGTAATCTCCGGCCCAGGACGCTGCCGCCCTGCCAGCCTGATGCGCCGCCTTGCCTTTGTCAGTCAGGTAGCTCAACCCCTTGCCGGCTGCTGCGCCAGCCACTTCTCCAACCATACCGGGAAGTGTGAGGTTGGCTGCGGTCAGGACCGCAGCACCGGAGGCGTAGCCTTTGATCCCCTTGTCGAGAAAATTCCAGACTTTGTTGACGCCCAGAAACCCCGTCATCACCAGATTCAGACCGACGATTTCCTTGAAGACCTGAACCGCCTTTTGCATATCGACTTCAGGGTTCATGGCCAGTTTGAGCATCTCCGATACGCACCAGACGCCATCCGCCGCGTAATCGGCTTTGCCGACCATGCTTTTCATCAACATCACCAGCGCCGCACCGATACTCGCCGTCAAGGCCACCAGGCCCAGCTTGGTGTAGAAGTCAGGGTCCGCCTTGCGCTCCCCCTCGGCCAGTTGCAGCCCTGCGCGCAGGGCATCGGCGACTTCGAACCTGGCCTGGAACTCGCTGCTTTTGGTGCCCAGGTATGTCAGGCTCGAGTTCATGATGTCGGTGATGCTTTTGTCTTGCTTGTACAATTCGGTCGCCACTTTCATCTGCTGGGCAAAATGCTCGCTGACGTCGAAATGCTTGACCACGGCCAGATGGTCTTCCTCCGGGATGCGGGCGTTCCCGGTGTCTTGCCTGGCAAGCTTGCTCTTGGCGAGCTTGAAGGCAGCGACGATCGATTCACGGTTGAATACGCCCAGCGTGGCTGCGCCCGATGCCACGGCCGTTGCGATACCGAAGCCGACCTGCTCCAGCAGGTGTTCGTTCCTGGCAAAGGTGGGCTGCGCCACGATGGCGTTGGCCAGCACGGTGACGAAGTAGCGGTTCAGGCCATGATCGACATTGGTCCGCGCGTTGGTCAGCTCGTTCATCATCAGGCCAGCCATGAACACCGCGTTCTTGGTGAAGTGGGCAACCAGCGATGAGCTGTAGGAGTTGTCCTTGCTGACGAACGCCACGGCCAGTGGCAAGGGTGCCAGCGCGAGCAGCATCGCCGGGCTTGCAAGGACGCGACTCTTGAGCGAGGCGCCGTTTTTGAGCGTGCCCAGTTCGGCATTCATGCTTTTGTTGAGGCTGAGCAACTCGTCTTTCACATCAGAGGGCAGCCCCGAGCGGCTCAACACTGCTGGCAACTGTTCGTTGTGAGCGCGCCAGGCGTCGAGTTGCCCCTGAGCATTGGCCTGAACGATTGCGCCCAACATGTCACGCTCGGCTTCGCTCAGCGCAGACGATGGCTTTTCAAGCAGCGTCTGCACAACGTCGGACGTCGTGGTAGCGGCACTTGGCAAATCACCAAGACGGGCCAGTTGCTCCTCGCTCAACACCAGCGAACCGTTGGCCAGCGCCAACCGCAGTTTTTCATCGAAACCCATGCCGCACCTGGCCTCAATGTCTTCTTCAGGGGCGAAGGGCAGCGGGGTATTGCTGACGATATCGCGTTGTTCTTGCGTGAGATGCAGCACATGCTTGTTCAGGAAGGCATGCATCTGATCGGGCGACAGGTGTGGCGCCGGGGTGCGCATCAAAGCCAGCAACGCCTTGTCATCCATCGGCGCGAGCGCCCCGTAGGCATCAAACTTGCGCACCAGATTGCCGCCGGCCTTGAGCAAGGCCTGGCGTGTGGTCAGCCTGGGCTCGGCAGGCTCGTGGCCAGGTGCAGGTGCCTCGCCTGGCTCGATGGAGATTTCCTCCAGCCTCGGCAAAAGATCGTGTTCGCGCAATAGCTGCAGCAGCGCCCCCGCTACTTCCGCCAGCTCGCGCAATTCATTGCAGGCTGGCGCGTCCTGGCAATTTTCGGTCAATGCCTGCAATGCGCCCGGCAACATCTCCAGATCATTGAGCGTGTCGGCATGTGAGCGCAGCAGACTGACGACCGCGTCGGGTTGACGCTGGAGGCTGTCATTCAAATCCGCCGTACGCTGCTTGGCCGTGCGAACGAAATGACTGAAGAGCGTGTAAGACGAAACAACGGGGGGCTCTGCGCCCAGCGTCTCGGGATCCAGATGAGTCAACGTCAGCAGATCCGGAATCGCCCGGGCCAGGGCGGACGGTCGGGCAGCCAAATGAGCGACGGATTGGTGCAGCCGCGCCGTCCTGAGCCCTTCACAGGCCTGCGACAGCGAGTCGTGAGATGCGTGAGCAGCCGGCATATCGGCCAGCCGGTGAGTACAACGGTCAAGCAGTTCTCTCAGCGCCGACACCTGATCCTCGCTTGCCAGTTGATGCCAGCCCTGCTCGGTCGTGCCGACCTCGGCGACGCTCTGACAGAGTTGAGCAACGGTGTGCCAGGACGGATGCTGTTTATCCAGCTCACGCTGAAGAGCAGACAACAGACGCACAGAGTCCTGCTCTGGCGCAGCCGAGGTGCGACCAAATGCCACGGCCAGCTCGCCGGAGGCAAAAAACGCTACGGTACGAGCCTGCTGCGGAGTTTGCTCACTAACGCCGGTTGCATCGCCGGACGCAGGAGCAACCTCCGGCAATGAGGAATGAGAGGAGCGCGTGATCTGAGAGGGCATCATGGCGTTTTTACCTACTGTCGGTGGATATGGGCAACAGACCGACTGAGTGTCGTCCGGCCCGGAACGGTTCCGGCAGTTGAAGGGAAATAGATGCGTGATCGCTGAAAATTCGAGTGGATGTGCCCGGTTCACGCCGCCGATGACTAAATCGATCTCGACCCTCTCATGTGGGCGAGCACCCCACAGAAAGAGCCTTGCGCCTGCGGCATGTCCATGATTTCAGGCCTTGTCGAAACCCGCGTGAACGGCGTCACTGGTCAAGATGACTGCCTTTCATATGCCAGATAAAACCCGATGGGGTAGAATACCCGCCTTTTCCGCCATGCCCCCTTGAGGACTGCCATGTTCAGCCGTGATTTGACTATCGCCAAGTACGACGCCGATCTGTTTGCCGCCATGGAGCAAGAAGCTCTGCGTCAGGAAGAACACATCGAGCTGATTGCCTCGGAAAACTACACCAGTCCGGCCGTCATGGAAGCTCAGGGCTCGGCCCTGACCAACAAGTACGCCGAAGGCTATCCAGGCAAGCGCTACTACGGTGGTTGCGAGTACGTCGACGTTATCGAACAACTGGCCATCGACCGCGCCAAGGAGCTGTTCGGCGCTGATTACGCCAACGTCCAGCCACATGCGGGTTCGCAAGCCAACTCGGCGGTCTACCTGGCCCTGCTGCAAGGCGGCGACACCATTCTGGGCATGAGCCTGGCTCACGGTGGTCACCTGACCCACGGCGCCAGTGTTTCGTCCTCGGGCAAGCTGTACAACGCCGTTCAGTACGGTATCGATGCCAACGGCATGATCGACTACGACGAAGTCGAGCGCCTGGCTGTCGAGCACAAGCCAAAAATGATCGTCGCCGGTTTCTCTGCCTACTCGCAGATCCTCGACTTCCCGCGCTTCCGTGCAATCGCTGACAAGGTCGGTGCCTACCTGTTCGTCGACATGGCTCACGTAGCCGGTCTGGTCGCCGCAGGCGTCTACCCGAACCCGGTGCCATTCGCCGACGTCGTGACCACCACCACACACAAGACCCTGCGCGGTCCACGTGGCGGCCTGATCCTGGCGCGCGCCAACGCCGAAATCGAGAAGAAGCTGAACTCCGCGGTATTCCCTGGCTCTCAGGGCGGTCCGCTGGAGCACGTCATCGCAGCCAAGGCCGTGTGCTTCAAGGAAGCGCTGCAGCCTGAGTTCAAGACCTACCAGCAACAAGTGGTCAAGAACGCCAAGGCAATGGCCGGTGTGTTCATCGAGCGCGGCTTCGACGTGGTTTCCGGTGGTACTGAAAACCACCTGTTCCTGCTGTCGCTGATCAAGCAGGACATCTCCGGTAAAGACGCCGACGCCGCCCTGGGTCGCGCCTTCATCACCGTCAACAAGAACTCCGTACCGAACGACCCACGCTCCCCGTTCGTCACCTCCGGCCTGCGCTTCGGCACCCCGGCAGTGACCACTCGCGGCTTCAAGGAAGCTGAGTGCAAGGAACTCGCGGGCTGGATCTGCGACATCCTGGCTGACCTGAACAACGAAGCCGTGATCGAAGCCGTTCGCGAGAAGGTCAAGGCCATCTGCGCGAAGCTGCCAGTTTACGGCGCTTGATAAGCCTGGTTTAAACGCAGTACCAAAAGCCCCGGTTCGTGAGAGCCGGGGCTTTTTGTTGGGCAGATCACTCTATGGGCAGAAGCTCAGCCGCTGCCTGACCTCTCAGCCGCATACCCTCTCGAACCCCGCCCGGATCTTCTCCTCCGGCAATTCATCGGCAATAAACACAATCACACTCTCACGCTGCTCGCCTTCGGCCCACTCGGTATCCCAGTCGAAGCCATACAGTTTAAGCACCCCTTGAAACACCATCTTGCGCGGTTCGTCTTCGATGTTGAGCACGCCCTTGTAGCGCAGCAGTTGCTTGCCGTGGTCCTCCAGCAGTTCGTTCATGAACTCGCTGAGGCGGTCCAGGTTTAGCGGTTTTTCGCTGCGCAGGACGAGGCTGGTGATGCGGTCGCCTGAATTGCCGACAGGGGCCAGTGGGCGCAGGATCATACCGCCGCCGAGGTCGGCGTTGAGGTTGAAGCCGCGCACATCGAGCAGTTCGGCAAGGTCGATGTTGCCATGTTCGACGATGCGGATCGGGGCGCGGCGGTTGATGCGGGTCAGCCGTGCGCTGAGGGCATCGAAGGTTGCGTCGTCGACCAGATCACGCTTGCTCACCAGCAATCGGTCGGCAAAGCCGATTTGCGCCTGGGCGATGGTTTGCGCCAAGTGGGTATCGGCGTGTGCAGCATCGACCAGGGTGATGATGCCATCGAGGATATAGCGCTCGCGCAGCTCTTCATCGATGAAGAAGGTCTGCGCGACGGGTGCAGGATCGGCCAGGCCGGTGCACTCGATCACCAGCCGGTCGAAAGCGATTTCGCCACTGTCCAGGCGCTCCAGCAACAGGTAGAGCGCCTTGGTCAGGTCGGTGTGGATGGTGCAGCACACGCAGCCATTGGACAGGGTCATGATCTGTACGGGATCAGTGCCGAGCAACTGGCTGTCGATACCTGCATCGCTGAATTCGTTTTCAATCACGGCGATTTTCAGGCCGTGCTCGGCCTTGAGCAGGTGGCGCAGCAAAGTGGTTTTGCCTGCCCCCAGAAAACCGGTCAGCACGGTCACGGGGATGGGTTGCAACTCAGTCATAAGGCTCCTGGCGTGATGCATTCAGCTGAAATGAAAACGCGCCACAGGTGATGGCCTGCGGCGCGTCGGATCAAACAATAACGCAGTTCAGAGGATCAGCAGCACTTCGGACCGCCCTTGCCGCCGTAACGTGCCTCTTGCCGCTCCCGGAAGAACTGCTCGTAGGTCATCATCGGCTTGTCCGGGTGGGTGTTCTGCATGTGCTCTACGTACGTGTCGTAGTCAGGCATGCCCACCATCAGACGCGCGGCCTGACCGAGGTATTTCCCGAGGCGACTCAGGTCATTGAACATGGGCAAATCCTCTGTGGGTAACCATCATCACACCTGCGACGCTGGCGGCATGGCCTGGTAAGGAGCTTCCTTGTCGGTACGCGCCTTGGTGGTCCACGCCGCACGGCCTACTTTAAGGGCGTAGAACAGAATGCTGAACACCACGAACAGGAACAGCACGGTCAGCCCGGCATTGGTGTAAGCGTTGAAGATCACATGCTGCATCTGGTCCATGGTCTTGGCCGGGGCCAGGATCTGGCCGGCATCCGCCGCCGCGCTGTATTTCTTGGCCAGGGCCAGAAAGCCCACCGCAGGATTGGCGTCGAACAGCTTGATCAGACCAGCCGTCACGGTGCAGATCAGCAGCCAGGTGGCAGGCAGCATGGTCACCCACACATAGCGCTGACGCTTCATCTTGATCAGCACGACGCTGGCCAGCATCAGGGCAATACCGGCGAGCATCTGGTTGGAGATGCCGAACAGCGGCCACAGGGTATTGATGCCGCCCAGCGGGTCGATTACGCCTTGGTACAGAAGATAGCCCCACAGCGCCACGCAACCACCGGTGCCGATGGCGTTGGCCGTCCACGACTCGGTGCGTTTCAAAGCCGGAACGAAACTGCCCAGCAGATCCTGCAGCATGAAGCGTCCGGCTCGTGTACCGGCGTCGACTGCGGTCAGAATGAACAGCGCCTCGAACAGAATCGCGAAGTGGTACCAGAACGCCATGGTGTTTTCACCCGGCAGCACCTGATGGAGGATCTGCGCGATACCAACCGCCAGCGTCGGCGCACCACCGGCACGCGCCAGCACAGTGTTTTCACCGATGTCTTTCGCAACAGCAGTCAATTGCTCCGGCGTGATGGCAAAGCCCCAGCTGGAGACAGTCTGCGCGACAGTCACCACGTCACTGCCAACCACCGCAGCCGGGCTGTTCATAGCGAAGTACACGCCTGGCTCGATCACCGAGGCGGCAACCATTGCCATGATGGCCACGAACGACTCCATCAGCATGCCGCCGTAACCGATGTAACGAGCGTTCTTTTCGTTATCCAGCAGCTTGGGCGTGGTGCCCGAAGAGATCAGCGCGTGGAAACCCGATACCGCACCGCAAGCGATAGTGATGAACAGGAACGGGAACAGTGCGCCCTTCCAGACCGGGCCTGTGCCGTTGGTGAACTGGGTCAGGGCCGGCATTTTCAGCTCGGGAGCCAGAATCAGGATGCCGATTGCCAGTGCCAGAATGGTGCCGATTTTCAGGAAGGTCGACAGGTAGTCACGTGGCGCAAGCAGCAGCCAGACCGGCAGCATTGCTGCTACAAAACCATAGCCCACCAACATCCAGGTGATCTGCACGCCGGTGAAGGTGAACATCGGCCCCCAGGTCGGATCGGCCGCTACCATGCCGCCGACCCAGATCGAACCGAGTAGCAGAATGACACCGATAATGGAGATTTCACCGATACGACCCGGGCGGATGTAGCGCATATAGATGCCCATGAACATCGCGATCGGGATCGTCGCCATGACCGTGAACATGCCCCACGGGCTCTCGGCCAAGGCCTTGACCACGATCAGCGCCAGCACCGCCAGGATGATGATCATGATCAGGAAACAGCCGAACAGGGCGATGGTGCCGGGAATACGGCCCATTTCCTCGCGAACCATGTCGCCCAGCGAGCGACCGTTACGGCGCGTGGAGAGGAACAGGATCATGAAATCCTGTACCGCACCGGCCAGCACCACACCGGCGATCAGCCAGAGCGTACCGGGCAGATAACCCATTTGCGCGGCCAGTACCGGGCCGACCAGCGGGCCTGCACCGGCGATGGCAGCAAAGTGATGACCGAAAAGGATGTGTTTGTTGGTCGGCACGTAGTCCAGACCATCGTTGTTGACCACCGCCGGTGTCGCGCGCAGCGGATCGAGCTGCATGACATGGGTGGCAATGAACAGACTGTAGTAACGATAGGCAACCAGATAGATAGCCACCGCAGCGACCACTATCCACAAAGCGTTGATCGCTTCTCCGCGACGCAAGGCCACGACCCCAAGGGCACATGCCCCGACAATTGCAACGATGAGCCAGGGAACATGGCGCATCAGACTATTATTATTTTTCATTTTTTATTCCAGCAGAGTTGACTAGAAGGCAAGCAGTCCGAGTTTAGCGCCGGATCAGCGAAAGACCACCCCCAACCATGGTCTAGAGCGAAATTTGATCAATTGCGGCAGATACCCGGCATAGAGGGCTGGAATGGCCTCGACAGATGGTTGCCGGATCACAAAACAGTGATGCGGAACTGTTCTGTAATGGCTTTCAGGTCTATCGTGCAGGAACAACAGAATTGATCAGATAACGACCTGCCCGCTGACCTCCGGTGGCGGTCAACAAGAGAGTTCATTCGATGACCGACTCACCTGCAGATCGCCGTCGTTTCAAGCGCATTGCCTTCGACGCCAAAACCGATTTGAAGCAAGGCGATCAGACCTGGAAGGTTCAACTGGTCGATCTTTCCCTGAAAGGGTTGCTCATCGAGCGGCCTGATCCGTGGAACAGTGATCAGACGCAGCCCTTTGAAGTCGACATCATTCTAAGCAACGACGCCCACGTAAAAATGGGTGTCAAAATCACCCATGACAACAGCCGCCAATTGGGATTCGTTTGCCGGCACATAGGGCTGGAGTCAATCAGCCACCTGAAGCGGCTGGTCGAATTGAACCTCGCAGACCCCGAGGAACTGGATCGGGAACTGGCAGCCTTGATCGAACTGCAGGGATAATCCTCGGGGCGAGGTTATTCGAACAACGCATCCAGTGCCTGCTCCAGACGCGTGACGGCAATGATCTGCAAACCGGGTGGCGCTTCCTTCGGCGCATTGCCTTTAGGTACGATGGCCCGCTTGAAGCCATGCTTGGCGGCTTCCTTGAGGCGCTCCTGGCCGCTGGGCACCGGCCTGACCTCACCCGACAGCCCCACTTCGCCAAACACCAGCAAGTCATGCGGCAGCGGACGATTGCGCAGGCTGGACATCACCGCAGCCATCAAGGCCAGGTCGGATGCGGTTTCCAGCACTTTCACACCGCCCACTACGTTGAGAAACACGTCCTGATCGTGAGTCGGAATACCGCCATGTCGATGCAGGACCGCCAGGAGCATGGCCAGACGGTTCTGGTCCAGACCCAGCGTTACACGACGCGGGTTGGACATGTGGCTGTCGTCCACCAGCGCCTGAACCTCCACCAGCATCGGCCGCGTGCCTTCCCAGGTGGCCATGACCACACTGCCCGGCACTTCTTCCTGAGCACGGGTGAGAAAAATCGCCGACGGGTTGGAGACTTCTTTCAGGCCCTTGTCGGTCATGCCGAACACGCCCAGTTCGTTCACCGCGCCGAAGCGATTCTTCACCGCCCGCAGCAGACGCAGACGGCCATCCGACTCGCCCTCGAAATACAATACGGTGTCGACCATGTGCTCAAGCACACGCGGGCCGGCAAGCGCGCCCTCTTTAGTGACGTGACCAACCAGAAAGATCGCCGTGCCGCTCTGTTTGGCGTAGCGCACCAGCAAGGCCGCGCTTTCGCGAACCTGCGACACGCCGCCCGGTGCTGACTGCAACTGTTCGGTGAAAATCGTCTGGATCGAATCGATCACCATGACCTTGGGCTTCTCGACCTTGGCAGTGGCAATGATGGTTTCGATACAGGTTTCAGTCATGACGCGCAGCTTGTCCTGCGGCAGCCCTAGGCGTCGGGCACGCATGGCCACCTGCTGCTGGGATTCCTCGCCGGTGACATACAGCGCGGGCATGCGCTGGGCGATATTGCACAGTGTCTGCAACAGAATTGTCGACTTGCCGATGCCGGGGTCGCCGCCAATCAGCACCACCGAGCCGTCAACCAGCCCGCCGCCCAGCACTCGGTCGAGCTCGGTGGAGTTGGTGGAGAAGCGCGGAATCTCTTCGACACTGACTTCTGCCAGGGTTCTGATTTGCGCCTGTGAACCGGTCCAGCCGGTACGCCCGGTGGGCGGCGCAGCAGCGCCACTCTCAATCATCGTTTCGACCAGTGTGTTCCAGGCACCGCATTCGCTGCACTGGCCCGCCCACTTGGGAAATGTCGCGCCGCACTCGGTGCAGCCGTACAAGCGTTTGGCCTTGGCCATGACAACCCCAGTCGTAAAAAACGCCCATGATAACGCAGGTTGCGCCAGCAGTTACCTGCGCAGCGAACCATGACTTTCAAAACCGGATAAAACTTACACAAGCCGCTCCGGTCGATTGAACGTAGAACGGACGACAACTGTAAGGCTGGACTACACTCTCCCGGATCACTTTTATCTGTAACAAGGAATTACCCATGAGCGTACTTAGCGAGTTCAAGGCCTTCGCGGTCAAAGGTAACGTGGTCGATATGGCCGTCGGTATCATCATTGGCGCGGCATTCGGCAAGATCGTTTCGTCGTTCGTCGGCGATGTGATCATGCCACCGTTAGGCTTGCTGATCGGCGGCGTGGACTTCAGTGACCTGGCCATCACCCTGCGCCCTGCGCAAGGTACGGCACCGGCAGTGCTGCTGGCTTATGGCAAGTTCATCCAGACGGTTATCGACTTTATTATCGTCGCGTTCGCGATCTTCATGGGCGTCAAGGCCATCAACCGCCTCAAGCGCGAAGAAGCCAAGGCACCGACCCTGCCACCAACGCCTTCCAAGCAGGAAGTGCTGCTGAGCGAGATTCGTGACCTGCTCAAGGAACAGAACAAACCGGCCGCGCCAGTCACTGTAGACCCTACGCGTCCGCTTTGATCGAATAAGGCCTGGACCTGCTGACTATCGTCCCCACGCTCCGCGTGGGGATGCATTTCCAGACGCTCTGCGTCCAGCCTTTAGCGCGGGGAGAGTCATTACTTGATTCTCGTTCCCACGCTCCGCGTGGTAATGCATTTCGTGACGCTCCGCGTCACACAGTTCTGCGATTCAGTGAGATTCAGGCTCGACTCGAGTCACCTTTTCGCCCCTCGGCGAGTTACTTTGATGGGGCCAAAGTAACCAAAGCCCCTCGCTCCTGTTTCCGGCCCGACTTCGTCGGGTTCCTTCGCCCTGTCACTAATCCGGGGGTCGCCGCAACGGGCCATCCATGGCCCGGTGCGGCTAGCCTGGCGTCCTGCCAGGCTACCCCCGGATCAGCGCCAGGACTCAGCCGTCACTAACGTCGCACTCTGCGTCGTCAGTGCCATCGTGATAAAAAAGCGCGTCTATAAGCACTGAATACGTGCAAGACATAACATCGTGCCGCATCAATGAGGTATGACGCAGAGCGTTCTGCCTTCCCCACTTACCAATACGTCTCCACCGCAACCTGCCCCGGCTTGCGTGACAGGCTCAGGCGCATGTCACGCTGTTTGAGCAGTGCACGTGTGTCGTCGATCATCTGCGGGTTGCCGCACAGCATTACCCGGGAATGCTCAGGTGTCAGTGCGATGCCTGCCGCGCGCTCAAGCTCGCCGTTTTCAATCAACTGCGTAATGCGGCCACTTAGTGCGCCCGGATGCTGTTCGCGGGTCACAGTCGGTAGAAACAGGAACTTGTCTGCGTATTCAGCCAGATATTCACGCTGCATCAGTTCGCCAATCAACTGCTGATAGGCCAGTTCGCGGGACTCACGAACGCTGTACACCAGAATCACCCGCTCGAACTTCTCCCAGACCTCGAAATCCTGAAGGATCGACAGAAACGGCGCGACACCTGTACCTGTGGATAACAGCCAGAGGTCACGGCCATCGACAAAACGGTCCAGGGTCAAATAACCAAACGCCAGTTTTTCCACCATCAATTCGTCGCCTTCGCGCAGACGACTCAGTTCGCTGGTGAATTCGCCATCCGGCACCACGATGGAAAAAAACTCCAGAAACTCGTCGTGCGGTGAAGACACCATCGAGTAGGCCCGCCATACGGTGGTGCCGTCGGCCTTGGTCACACCGAGGCGCGCAAACTGTCCTGCCCGAAAGCGAAAACCAGGGTCGCGCGTGGTGCGCAGGGTGAACAGGTTGCTGGTCAGCGGCGTGACACGCTGCAGTGTCTGTCGGGTGAATTTGTCGTCACTGACGGTCATGGTGTGCTTTGAACTCCTGAATATGAAAAGCAGAACCCAGTGTCCCGCAAAGCGGGTCCGATAAACACCGGCTGTTTGTGGTGAATTACCCGGTCAGCAGCGCTGCGGCTTAGAGTATTTGGTTCTTGAGTCCGCAAATACCTGACCGAACCTCTACAGGGCAAATTGCCGCGACCTCTCTTGCACAGGGGTTCCAGCCAAAAGGCCGATAACACGCTGCCAAGTGCCATCAGCCCATCCGTCCGGGTAATGCGCGCAGGCGCAGTTTGCGGTGTTTTTGTTCCTAGACTGGATAAACGAACAGCAAGGTCTGGACACGTACTGCAAGGAGGCTACATGAACACAATGGAAATAAAATTTTCACAGCCCTCGCCAGCAAAAAACCTGACTCAGAGAGAAATTGAAGTCCTCAAGTGGTCCGCCGAAGGCAAGACAGCTGGCGATATCGCAATGATTCTCTGCCTGAAGGAGCGCACCATCCACTTTCACATTGCCAGCGCCATTCAGAAAATGGGCGTTTGCAACAAGACGGCTGCTGCCGTACAGGCCGCACTGAGCGGGATGTTCTGATAAAGCACGCAGCCGAACCGCAATCAAACAGGTATGAAAACGAAAAAATACGTAAAATCGTCTGCCTCGGCGAGCCCACCTGTCTTCGGGCTCACTGACATACTTTCGATTGCACAGAGTTCTCCCGCCAATGCCCCTGCTCATCAGTCCTTTCGCTGAACTTGATCTCATTCGCCAACCCGAGCAACAGGATGAGCCGTTGCAGGCATTCGATGCTGCTGACGAGTACCTGCTCAATCATGTTGCAGAAACCGGACTGAGCCTGCAAAGCCGGGTGCTGGTGCTCAATGACAGTTTCGGCGCACTGGCGGCGAGTCTGGCGTCTCATGCCACGGTGGTCAGCAGCACCGACTCTTTCCTGGCTGCAAAAGGTCTGGAAAAGAACCTGGCACGCAATGGCATGAGCTATGACGCGGTACCACACATCCCGGCCAGCGAGCCCTTGAACGGGCCATTCGACTGGGTGCTGATCCGGGTGCCGAAGACCCTGGCGCTGCTGGAAGAACAACTGATACGCCTGCAGGGTCAACTGGCACCGGGGGCTCGCGTGGTCGCGGCAGCCATGGTCAAGCATTTGCCACGTTCGGCTGGCGACCTGCTGGAGGAATACGTAGGGCCGGTGCAGGCCTCACTGGCGGTGAAAAAAGCCCGGCTGCTGTTCGCCACGCCGCAGCCCATGGAAGTGCGGACTTCGCCCTACCCGACCCGTTACCGTCTGGACGAGCCGGCCATCGAACTGCTCAACCACGCCAATGTATTTTGCCGCGACGGGCTGGACATCGGTACCCGGGCATTCCTGCCTTATCTGCCGAAAAACCTCGGCACCGCAAGGGTCGCCGACCTGGGATGCGGCAACGGCGTGCTGGCTATTGCCAGCGCGCTGGACAACCCGCAGGCGCACTACACGCTGGTCGACGAGTCGTTCATGGCCGTGCAATCGGCCACCGAGAACTGGCGCGCAACGCTGGGCGAACGTGCGGTGGCAGTTCGGGCAGCCGACGGGCTGGACACTCAGGAGCCCGACTCGCTGGATGTGGTGCTGTGCAACCCGCCCTTCCATCAGCAACAGGTGGTGGGAGATTTTCTTGCCTGGCGCATGTTCCTCCAGGCGCGTGCCGCACTGGTTAACGGCGGCGCGCTGTATATCGTCGGCAACCGTCACCTGGGTTATCACACCAAGCTGTCGCGCCTGTTCCGCGGTGTCGAGCAAGTGGCGGCCACGCCGAAATTCGTGATCCTGAAAGCACGCAAGTAATCCACGGCGCAAAAAAAGACCCTCTTGCCAGCGGGTGGCAAGAGGGTCGCAAAACGTGTCCGCAGACACGAACGGGAATTAGCAATCAGTGTGTCGTCAGGCCCGCTGCGCTCATGAACATGCGCATCAGGCTGGCTACGATAAACAGCGCAAATACGCTGCCCGCCCAGATCCCGACCAGCCAGGCCAGGCGTTGCCAGAGCGGTTTGCTCAGTGCCGGATCAGGATCGTGCATGGAATTTTTACCAGACATCGTCAATCTCCTCGGTTCGAACTAGTGATAACCGTCTGCAGCCGTCACCTTGCCGCGGAACACGTAGTAGCTCCAGAAGGTGTAGCCCAGGATGAACGGAATGATGAACAGTGTGCCCACCAGCATGAAGCCCTGGCTCTGCGGCGGCGCGGCGGCTGCCCAGATCGATACCGAAGGCGGAATGATGTTTGGCCACAGGCTGATGCCAAGCCCGCTGTAACCCAGAAATATCAGCAACAGGGTCAGCAGGAACGGCGTGTAGTGGGCATTGCGGGCGACAGCCTTGAACAAACCGTACATGGTCACCAGCACCAGAACCGGCACGGGCATGAACCACAGTAGATTGGGCATGCTGAACCAGCGATGGGCAATGTCCGCGTGAGCCAGCGGCGTCCACAGGCTGACCACCGCCATGACCGCCAGCACAGCCAGTGCCAGAGGGCGGGCCAGATCATGCATCGCCTTCTGCAGCGAACCTTCGGTTTTCATGATCAGCCAGGTACAGCCCAGCAGCGCATAGGCGACAATCAGGGCCAGGCCGCAGAACATCGGAAACGGCGCGAGCCAGTCCAGTGAACCGCCAGCGAACTGACGATTGACCACCGGAATTCCTTCGATGTAGGCGCCCAGCGCCACGCCCTGAAAGAAGGTTGCAGCCAGCGAACCGCCAATGAACGCCTTGTCCCAGAGGTGGCGTTTCTGTTCGGTCGCCTTGAAGCGAAACTCGAACGCCACGCCGCGAAAGATCAGGCCCATGAGCATGAACATCAGCGGCAGGTACAGCGCAGACAAGACCACCGAGTAGGCCAGCGGGAATGCACCGAACAGTGCCGCACCGCCCAGCACCAGCCAGGTCTCGTTGCCGTCCCAGACCGGCGCGACGGTATTCATCATCACGTCACGGTCGGAACTGTCTTTCATGAACGGGAAGAGAATCCCGATGCCCAGATCGAAGCCGTCCATCACCACGTACATCATGATGCCGAAGACGATGATGATGGCCCAGATCAGCGGAAGATCGATACCCATGGCTTAAATCCCCTTGCCGAGACGGTCAGGATGGTCGCCATCTTCTTCGCCTTCAACAGCAGCGGAGAGCGGACGGGCCGGAGTGCGTTGTTGGCCGGGACCACCGTGAGGCACATGTTCGACATAGGCTTTTGGCCCCTTGCGAACCAGGCGCATCATGTAGCCAAGACCTGCACCGAACAGCACGAAATACACGACCACGAACAGCACCAGAGTGATGCTCATCTGCGCCACGCTGTGGCCGGACGATGCATCGGCGGTGCGCATCAGGCCATACACGACCCACGGCTGACGACCGATTTCGGTAGTAAACCAGCCGGCGAGAATCGCGATAAGGCCAGACGGCCCCATCCACAGCGCCAGGTACAGGAACGGACGCGAGTTATACAGCGTGCCGCGCTTGCGCAGCCACAGGCTCCACAGGCCGGTGAAGATCATCAGCATGCCGAGGGCGACCATGACCCGGAACGACCAGAATACGATTGTCGAATTAGGGCGATCCTCAGGCTTGAACTCCTTGAGCGCCGGCACCTGCTTGTCGAGGCTGTGGGTCAGGATCAGGCTGCCCAGGTACGGAATTTCCACCGCGTACTTGGTACGCTCTTCCTTCATGTCGGGAATGCCGAACAGGATCAGCGGGGTCGGTTCGTCACCGACGTTTTCCCAGTGGCCTTCAATGGCGGCGATCTTCGCCGGCTGATGCTTGAGCGTATTCAGACCGTGGAAGTCACCGACCACTGCCTGAATAGGTGCAACCAGCAAGGCCATCCACATGGCCATCGAAAGCATTTTGCGTACGGCGGGTGTATCGCGACCGCGCAACAGGTGCCAGGCAGCCGATGAACCGACGAAGAACGCAGTGGCCACGAATGCGGCAATCGCCATGTGCGTCAGGCGGTACGGGAACGAGGGGTTGAACACCACTGCGAACCAGTCGGTCGGAATGACACGGCCGTCGATGATCTCGAAACCTTGCGGCGTCTGCATCCAGCTGTTGGACGACAGAATCCAGAACGTGGAGATCAGCGTACCAATGGCAACCATCACCGTGGAAAAGAAGTGCAGCTTACGGCCGACACGGTTCCAGCCGAACAGCATGACGCCGAGGAAACCCGCTTCAAGGAAGAAGGCGGTCAGTACCTCGTAGGTCAGCAGCGGGCCGGTAACAGCACCTGCAAAATCGGAGAAGCGGCTCCAGTTGGTGCCGAATTGATAGGCCATGACCAGCCCGGAGACCACGCCCATGCCGAAGTTGACGGCAAAGATCTTCGACCAGAAGTGGTACAGGTCACGGTAGATGTCATCGCGGGTCTTCAGCCACAGACCTTCGAGCACAGCCAGGTAACTTGCCAGACCAATAGTGATGGCAGGAAACAGGATGTGAAACGAAATGGTGAATGCGAACTGAATTCGGGCGAGATCTATAGCCTCTAAACCGAACATAATATGTTCCTCTCTCAGATGAAACCTGCTGCTGGCTGTGAGCCAACAACGATTGCTCCCACGGTAATGAGTGCTTATGTTTCTTTATTCTGGCGTTTCCGATGGCGAAAACGCTGGCCGAAGCACTGATCACTGCCTGAACGCAATGATGCAGATCAATCGACCATGAAAGAGTAGTCCTGTTCAGCCGCTAAAGTCGTGTGGTCTATTGTCGCGTGGCGAGTTGTCTCACCGGTAGAGCACTTGCAGACGCCCACCGCTCCTCACGCTCTAGCGTGAGAATGCCGTTCGTAAAGCTCCGCGTCACACCTGCGCCGCACCACCTACGCAAGAGGACGCAGAGCGTCCAGAACCGCATGCCAACGCAGGGCGTTGGCACGATAAGCAGTTGGATTTGCGCGCGCGATTACAACAACTTGTCCAGCGTGATCGGAAACTCGCGGATCCGCTTGCCGGTGGCGTGGTAGATCGCGTTGGCAATCGCTGCCGGTACGCCCACGATGCCGATCTCGCCGACGCCTTTGGAACCCAGCGCGTTGACGATCTCGTCGTGTTCTTCGACAAAAAGCACGTCAATGTCGCCGATATCAGCGTTAACCGGAATATGGTACTCGGCCAGGCTGTGGTTCATCGGGCGACCCAAGGTGTGATCAAGCATCGCCTCTTCCTGAAGCGCCATGCCCATCCCCCAAACAACACCGCCCAGAATCTGGCTACGCGCCATCTTCGGGTTAACCACCCGGCCCGCTGCCACGGCACTGACCACGCGATTGACCTTGATCGTACCCAGGTCCTCGTCGACCAGCACTTCGACGAATACCGCCGAGTGCGTCGCCGCTGCGTAGGCTTCACGCTTCTTGTCCGGCTCGGCATCAACTTGCACTTCAATCGCACCACTGGCTTGAAAGGCAGCCAGCTCTGCCATCGACAGCGCCTGCTCGCCCACATACAGCTTGCCCGCTTCGAAACGCACCTCATCCGGCGTGGCAGATGCGAACTGCGGATGAAGCCCTTTGGCAACTTCCAGCACCTGACGCTGCAGGGCCTGACACGCCTGCTGCACCGCTGTACCCACTGAAGACACAGTAAACGAGCCGCCCTGCAAAGGCGCGGTCGGCAACGAAGAGTCACCCAGTAGAAAGGTGACATTCTGCACATCGATGCCCGAGGCTTCAGCAGCGATCTGCGTCATCACAGTGTACGTACCCGTACCGATGTCAGTCGTGGCACTGCTGACTACTAAACTGCCATCAGCCTCAAGACGCGCCTTGGCGCTGGCTTTCATCTGCATGGCTTCCCAGACACCGCCCGCCATGCCCCAGCCGACCAGTTGGCGACCTTGACGCATGCTGCGCGGCTCGGGGTTGCGACTTTCCCAACCAAAACGCTCGGCGCCCTGGCGATAGCACTCGCGCAGCTCTTTGCTGGAGTAAGGTTTGTCTTCATTACCGTTGCGTTCGGCGTAATTGGTCAGGCGCAGGCGCACAGGGTCGATGGCCAGCGCACAGGCCAGCTCGTCCATGGCGCACTCCAGACCGATCATGCCCAATGCAGCGCCCGGCGCACGCATATCCAACGGCGTAAACACGTCCAGCGGCACCAGCTTGTAGGTCAGTTGCACGTTATCGCAGTGATAGAGCATGCCGCTCCACTCAACAACATGCTCGCTGAAGTCCTCGAATCGCGAAGTCTGGCCGATGGCTTCATGCCCAATGGCCAGCAGACGACCGTTGGCAGCCGCCCCCAGACGCAAGCGCTGCACGGTGCGCGGGCGATAGCCGAAGGTGAACATCTGTTGTCGGGTCAGGGTCAGGCGCACCGAGCGCTTCAGATGCAACGCCGCCATCACCGCCAATGGCAGCTGATATTGCGGGCGCAGGCCTGAACCGAAGGCACCGCCGACGAAGGCTGCCAGCACGCGGATCTTGTCCTTTTCCAGACCGAAGACCTTATGCAGGTAGTCCTGACAGTTCTGCGTGCCCTGGGTCTTGTCGTGAATCTGCAGGCTGCCGTCAGCCTGATACAGGACGGTGGAAGCATGCGGTTCCATCGGGTTGTGGTATTCGCTGGGCGTGCTGTAGGTCACGTCAACGCTGAGCGCAGAACTGGCCAGCTCACCCTCGAAGTTGCCACGCGGCGGCGGCAGTTCGGCAGGCGCGTCATGGGCAGTGTCGAGCATGACCTGCAAATCGGTCTCGTGAGCCTGCTGTTCATATTCGATACGCACCAGCGAACCGGCGTGCCGTGCCAGCTCCAGCGTATCGGCAACGACCAGCGCAAGCGGCTGGCCGCTGTACATAACGTTGTCGTTGTAAAAAGGCCGAAACGGCGAACCGTCGGCCGAGTCAGCGTCTTCGTAGTTTTCGTCGTAGCTGGCCACTGAAGGACGATTGGTATGGTCGATGACGGCGACGACACCCGCGACTTTCAACGCCTCGCTGGTATCGATGCTGACGACGCGACCGTTGGCGATGGTGCTGGAGACCACGCTGGCATACAGCAGCCCTTCTTCAGGGTACTCACCGGCGTAGCGCGCGCCGCCTGTCACTTTCAGTCGGCCGTCGACGCGGTCTACCGGCTTGCCCATTGGCGAAAATGGCTGGTTCATCGGGCGCTTCCTCCTGTTGCGGCATCGCTCAAGGCGCGAATGATCGCGCGGCGGGCCAGCCTGACTTTGAAACCGTTGTGCTCCAGAGGCCTGGCATCTTCAAGCATGGCGTCTGCCACAGCGGCGAAGTGCTCGCGAGTGACCGGTTTACCGATCAACAATGCCTCGACCGCTTTGTCGCGCCACGGCTTGTGCGCGACGCCACCCAGCGCCAGACGCACGTCGCGTACCACGTCACCGTCCAGATCAATGGCAGCAGCGACCGATATCAGGGCAAACGCATAGGATGCGCGATCACGAATCTTCAGATAAGCGTTGTGACTGGCAAAGCCCTGTGCAGGCAGCTCGACCGCGATGATCAACTCATCATCGGCCAATTGGTTGTCGCGTTGCGGCGCATCACCCGGCAGGCGGTGGAAATCCGCGAACTCGATGGTGCGGCGACCGGCACGTCCTTCGACATGCACCACAGCCTCCAGCGCAGCAAGGGCCACGCACATGTCGGATGGATGCGTGGCGACACATTCGTCACTGGCACCGAGGATTGCGTGAATACGGTTCAGACCTTCACGCGCCGGGCAGCCGCTGCCCGGTTCACGCTTGTTGCACGGCACACCGGTGTCATAGAAGTAATAGCAACGGGTCCGTTGCAACAGGTTGCCGCCAGTGCTGGCCATATTGCGCAACTGTGGCGAGGCACCGGCCAGGACGGCTTTGCTCAGCAACGGGTACCGTGCCTCGATCAACGGGTGATACGCCAGGTCGGCATTACTCACCAGGGCGCCGATCATCAGTCCGCCAGAAGCCGTTTCGCTGACCTTCCTTAATGGCAGGCCGGTGATATCGATCAAATGTTCAGGCGTTGCGACGTTTTCTTTCATCAGGTCGAGCAGGTTGGTGCCGCCAGCAATGAAACGCGTGGCAGGCCCGCTCAGGTTGACCGCTGCGGTGATGTCGGTCGGCTTGCTGTAGGTAAACGGATTCATGCGTTCACCTCCGGCTTCGGCGCTGCATTGTGAAACTGTGGCAAGGCCTCTTCGACCGCCGCAAGAATATTGCTGTACGCACCGCAGCGGCACAGGTTACCGCTCATCAGTTCCTGGATCTCGGCACGCGTGCTGGCGCGCCCCTCGTTGGCCAGCCCGACAGCCGAGCAGATCTGCCCGGGCGTGCAATAGCCACACTGGAACGCATCGTTCTTGATGAACGCCTGCTGCATTGGATGCAACTGATCGCCGTCGGCAAGACCTTCAATGGTGGTCAGTTCGGCGCCGTCGCACATGATCGCCAACGTCAGGCAGGCATTGATGCGCGTACCGTCACGCAGTACGGTACATGCACCACACTGGCCGTGGTCGCAGCCTTTCTTGGTGCCGACCAGGTCGAGCTGATCACGCAGCAGATCCAGCAGGGTGGTCCAGGGCAGCACGTCCAGCTGGCGCTGCTGCCCGTTCAGGGTAAGAGAAATCGCGTGGGTCGCGAAATCCTTCGGGTTCGGGGTCGTTGCACTCATGGAAACCTCACGGTAGGCGTTCGCTTAGCGCATTTTTATGCGTCTTAAGGGGTCGGACTTCGTGAGGTTTGCAACGTTCAGGCTTTCTTGATGAGCGCACTTGTCATCGAAAGGCCCTTATCCACAGGCAGCCATCCTGACCCGCTGCTGGTATGATGCGCGGCTTTTTCCGACCCGCAGAAATCAAACGGGCTGCCTCGCAGTCTGTGCTTTGCTGTTGGAGTCGATCATTCACGACGCGCGCCGCGTCACGGAGAGCCAGACATGCTGGAAAGGCTGTTTCAACTCAAGGCACACAACACCAACGTGCGGACCGAGATTCTCGCGGGCGTCACGACTTTCCTGGCGATGGCCTACATCCTGTTCGTCAACCCGAGCATCCTCGGCGAAACCGGCATGGACAAGGGCGCGGTATTCGTCGCCACCTGCCTGGCAGCCGCCATCGGCTCGACGGTGATGGGGCTGATCGCCAACTACCCGATCGCCCTCGCACCGGGCATGGGCCTGAACGCCTTCTTTACCTACACCGTGGTCCTGCACATGGGTCACAGCTGGCAGGTCGCGCTGGGTGCAGTGTTCATCTCGGCGGTGATGTTCTTCATTCTGTCGATCTTTCGCATCCGTGAATGGATCATCAACAGCATCCCTCTGCCCCTGCGTTCGGCCATTGCCGCTGGTATCGGCCTGTTTCTGGCACTGATCGCCCTGCATAACGCCGGAATCGTGGTCAGCAACCCGGCCACCATCATTGGCATGGGCGACCTCAAGCAGCCTGCTCCGGTGCTGGCTACCCTGGGCTTCTTTCTGATCGTGGCGCTGGACCACCTCAAAGTGCGCGGCGCGGTGCTGATCGGCATCCTCGCGGTCACCCTGGTGTCCATCGTGCTGGGCTTCACGCCGTTTGGAGGTGTGGTGTCGATGCCGCCTTCGCTGGCACCGACCTTCATGCAGCTGGACATCATGGGCGCGCTGGACGTTGGTCTGGTGAGCATCATCTTCGCCTTCCTGTTCGTCGATATTTTCGATAACTCCGGCACCCTGATCGGCGTGGCCAAACGCGCCGGGCTGATGGGCAAGGACGGGCACATGCCGAAAATGGGCCGTGCGCTGATCGCCGACAGTACTGCCGCGATGGCCGGTTCCCTGCTGGGCACCTCGACCACCACCAGCTACATCGAGTCGGCTGCGGGCGTCAGCGCGGGTGGCCGCACCGGTCTTACCGCCGTAGTGGTCGCCGTGCTGTTCCTGCTGGCGCTGTTCTTCGCCCCGCTGGCCGGCAGCGTGCCCGCCTTTGCCACCGCACCGGCGCTGCTGTTCGTCGCCGTGCTGATGGCGTCCGGCATGGCTGAAATCGACTGGGACGACATCACCGTCGCAGCGCCGGTGGTGATTACCGCTCTGGCGATGCCGTTCACCTACTCCATTGCCAACGGCATTGCCTTTGGTTTCATTTCCTGGACAGCGATCAAGCTGTTGTCAGGACGCTGGCGCGAGCTGAATTCCGCGCTGGTGATCCTGTCGATCCTGTTCGTGATCAAGCTGGGCTGGCTCAACGCATGAGTGTTCCTTTCGACCCTGCGAGCTACGACCGTCAGCTCGAAGAAAAAACCGTTCGCCTGCGCGAGTTGCTGGCGCCGTTCGATGCACCTGAGCCGCAGGTGTTTGATTCACCGCGCGAGTACTATCGGCTGCGCGCCGAATTTCGCCTGTGGCGCGAAGACCAAAAGCGTTATTACGCGATGTTCGCGCCGGGCGACAACAGGACACCGATCCTGCTGGAAGGCCTGCCGATCGCCAGCGAGCGCATCAACGCGCTGATGCCGGTGCTGCGCGAGCGCTGGGAAGCCAGCCCGACGTTGAATCACAAGCTGTTTCAGGTGGACTTCCTGACCACGCTGGCGGGTGATGCGATGATCACCATGTGCTATCACCGCCCGCTGGACGCTGAATGGCAAGCCGCTGCCGAGCAATTGGCGGCTGAGCTGAACGTGAGCCTGATCGGTCGTTCCAAGGGCCAGAAGCTGATCATCGGCCAGGACTACGTGACCGAGAAGCTCGACGTGGCTGGCCACACCTTCAGCTACCGCCAACCGGAAGGCGCTTTCACCCAGCCCAACGGCACGGTGAACGGCAAGATGCTCAACTGGGCCTTTGATGCGCTGGGCGAGCGGCAAGACGACCTGCTGGAGTTGTACTGCGGCAATGGCAACTTCACCCTGCCGCTGGCCACCCGCGTGCGCAAGGTGCTGGCGACCGAAATCAGCAAGACCTCGGTCAACGCGGCGCTGAGCAACCTGGATGACAACGGCGTGGACAACGTCACGCTGGTGCGCCTGTCAGCCGAAGAACTGACCGAAGCCCTTAATGAAGTGCGCCCGTTCCGCCGTCTGCACGGTGTGGACCTGAAGAGCTACGACTTCGGCAGCGTCTTCGTCGACCCGCCACGCGCCGGCATGGACCCGGACACCTGCGAACTGACGCGCCGCTTCGAGCGCATTTTGTACATCTCCTGCAACCCGGAAACCCTGGCCGCCAACATCGGCCAGTTGCACGACACCCACCGGGTCGAGCGCTGCGCCCTGTTCGACCAGTTTCCGTACACCCACCACATGGAATCGGGTGTACTGCTGGTTCGCCGTTGAAGCTCCCCGGACGCCACTATCGTGCGACGCGGAGCGTCACCCAAGGCATTCCCAAGCTGGAACGTGAGGAACGATTATCTCGACTATCGTGCGGCGCTCTGCGTCGCATGCCGTTCCGGACGCTCCGCGTCCTATCCTGTACATGCGGCGCGGCGCAGATTCTTTCATACCCGTCACGGCGAAACTGTCAGAATATTTATTAGCTTCCTATCGATACGCTAAGGTATAAACCGAAAACGTGAATTAGCCGCTTCAATGGGATCCCTTTCTTGAGCTCTGAGTCTTCCGCCTCCCCTGCCCCGGTCAAGTTGTCCAGCCAGCCCGGTTTCGTCAGTTTTATCCTCTCGCGCCTGATGGCTGTGTTTGCCATGCAGATTCAGGCAGTGGTGGTCGCCTGGCAGGTCTATGACATGACCCGCGAGCCAATGGCACTGGCGTATGTCGGCCTTGCTCAGTTTATTCCCATGTTGCTGCTGTTGATGCCTGCCGGGGACCTGATCGACCGCTACAACCGCAAGGTCATCCTGATGATCAGTTGGGGCGTGCAGGCGTTCTGCGGCACCATTCTGTTTGTGTTTTCGGCCCTCAAGCTGCAAGACCTGCGGCTTATCTACGCCGCGCTGATGCTATACGGCTGCGCCCGCGCCTTCACCGGCCCGGCCCTGCAAAGCCTGCTGCCACAGATTGTCCCGCGTGACCAACTGCCTTCGGCCATTGCCACCAACAGTGTGATCATGCGCTGTTCGACCGTTGGCGGCCCGCTGATCGGCGGCTATCTGTATTGGCTGGGCGGCGCAGAACTGACGTATTCAGTCTGCGTGGCAGCATTCATAGCTGGCATCCTGTTTCTGGCCCCTGTAGCGACGCCCTTTGCCGGCAAGCCAGTGGAACTTGGCTCCAGCGCCTGGGGCCGGTTCACCGCGGGAATTGCCTTCATCCGCTCGCGACCGATCATCCTCGGCACCATTTCGCTGGACCTGTTCGCCGTGCTGCTCGGCGGCGTGGTGGCGCTGCTGCCGATTTACGCCCATGAAGTGCTGAATCTGGGCCCCCAAGGGCTGGGCATGCTGCGTGCGTCGATGAGCCTGGGCGAGCTGGGCGTCGGTATTTACCTGAGCATGCACCCGCTGCAGCGCAACGTCGGCATGACCATGTTTATTGCCGTCGGCCTGTTCGGCGTAGCGAATCTGGTGTTTGCACTGTCGACACTGTTCTGGCTGTCGTGCCCGGCCCTGCTGGTCGCGGGCGCGGCGGACATGGTCAGCGTGTTCATTCGCTCTGCGCTGGTGCAGTTTTCGACGCCGGACAACATGCGCGGCCGGGTCAATGCCGTGAACATGCTGTTTATCGGTTCATCCAATGAGCTGGGCGAGTTTCGCGCAGGCACCAGCGCCTCGCTGGTCGGCGCCATACCTGCGGCAATCATGGGTGGCGTCTGCACATTGGGCGTGGTCGGCGCATGGATGACGTGCTTCAAATCACTGCGGCAGGTCGACCGTTTTGCCGATGCGTCGCCGCCTGACATGTTGCAGGCGCAGCCCGTGAAAAGCTAGACACGGACTTCCCGAACCAATCGGCTCTCTCGCACCTCTATACCCTCGCATCCTGCACACGCTGGCCGGACCGCCAGACTGGCGCAGACCTGTATCAGCAGCGACACTCATTGCACGAAAAGAAGAGGGATCCGACATGCTCTGGAAAAAAGGCCGACGTAGCGACAACGTAGTCGATGCGCGCGATGGCGGCAGCAGTGGCGGCGGCGGTGGCATGCGCATCGGTGGCAAGGGGCTGGGCCTGGGCGGCATTGTGATCATCGTTGCCATCGGCCTGCTGACCGGTCAGGACCCGATGCAGATTCTCGGGCAACTGACCGGGCAAGGCACCGAGCAAAGCGCTCCACCCAGCGCGCAAACGCGTCAGGCGCCACCGGCCAACGACCAGCAAGCCGAATTCGTGCGCAGCATCCTCGGCGATACCGAAGACACCTGGCGTGCTGTGTTTGCTCAGAACGGTCGCGAGTACAAGGACCCGACGCTGGTGCTGTTCAGCGGCCAGGTCAACTCGGCTTGCGGTCGCGCCACCTCGGCGACCGGCCCGTTCTACTGCCCGGCTGACCAGCAGGTCTATCTGGACATGGACTTCTTCCGCGAAATGGCCCAACGCTTTTCCGCCGCTGGAGACTTCGCCCAGGCTTACGTGATTGCCCACGAAGTCGGGCACCATGTGCAGACCCTGCTGGGCATTTCTGCCAAGGTCGACAAGGCTCGTCAGGCCGGGCAAAAAATGGAAGGTGCCAACGGTTTACTGGTCCGCCAGGAGCTTCAGGCGGACTGCTTTGCAGGTGTTTGGGCGTACAACGCACAAAATCGTTTGAACTGGCTTGAGCCGGGTGATATTGAAGAGGCATTGAATGCGGCCAACGCTATCGGCGATGATCGCTTGCAACAGCAAAGCAGTGGTCGAGTCGCTCCGGACTCCTTTACTCATGGGACGTCTGCCCAGCGTGTACGCTGGTTCAAGGCAGGCTTTGCCCAAGGCCAAATCAATCAATGCGATACATTCGCCGCCAAGAGTCTCTGAACACATGATTAAACCGCTTCTGGTCCTGTTGTTGAGCACTGCCTTCGCGAGCCTCGGGGCGCATGCCGAGGATCAAGCGGTTACGTCTATCAGTCCGGATCGCCTGGCCATCAATGGTGCAGAGGCGACACTGGGGCTTAGCCAGGAATGGGTACACCCCAAGCCGAAGATCGAGCGCGCGGTGATCGTGCTGCACGGCCGCCTGCGTAATGCGCAAACCTACCTGCGCAGCATCGAACGTGCTGCCAATCAATCCAAAGAGCGCAGCAAGACCTTGCTGATCGCCCCGCAATTTCTGGATGAGAAGGACATTGTCGCGCATCACCTGCCGGAGTCGATTCTGCGCTGGCGCCAGAACAGCTGGATGGAAGGCGCAACCGCCACCAATCCCAAGCCCGTCAGTTCGTTTCTGGTCCTGGACCATATCCTCAAGCGTCTGAGCGACAGCAAGCTGTTCCCGAATCTCAAAGAAGTGGTCATTGCCGGGCATTCCGGTGGTGCCCAGGTGGTGCAGCGCTACGCGATGATCGGCGGCAAGGAAGATGCTCTGCTGCAGCGGGAAGGCGTGAAGCTGCGTTATGTGATTGCCAACCCGTCGTCCTATGCCTATTTCGACGCAGAGCGGCCTGAACCGGTAACGGCGCAGAGCTGCCCTGATTTCGACGAGTGGAAATACGGTCTGAACAAGATGCCGTTCTATTCGGGAAAGGAAAAGCCGGCTGACATCGAGAAGAATTACGTGAAGCGCGACATCACTTACCTGATGGGCGAGCTGGACACCGACCGCAACCACCCGGCGCTGGACAAGACCTGTGCCGCCGAAGCGCAAGGTCCCTACCGCCTGATTCGCGGACAGAACTACTTCAACTATCTGCAGAAGCGTCACCCGGAAGGGCTGAACCAGCGTCTGGTGATCGTGCCGAAAGTCGGCCACAACGGCGACGGGATCTTCACTTCACCGGAAGGCCAGGCGGTGCTGTTCAAGCCGTTTTGAGTGATAGGGATATAACTATCGTCCCCACGCTCCGCGTTCAACGCTACATACAAGTCCGCTTTTGATTCTGGCCGGAGGCCGTGGGAGCGAACTTGTTCGCGAAAGGGTCAACATAATCGTCGAAAATGCATCGACTGAAATACCGTCTTCGCGAGCAATGCGGATCGCCGCCCCGGTCGCTCCCACAAACACTTGTGGATAACGGTGAGCGCTCCGCATTGGCACGGTAGGCAGCCCAGATCACCCCAACATCCCGCGCAGCACTGTGCAATCCTCCGCATGCCAGTCAGTCAGCTCCGGCCAGGGGTTGTCCTTCAGGTTGACCAGAACAGTCTTGGCGCCCGCCGCACGGCCGCAGTTCAGGTCATGCATGTAGTCGCCGATCATGACCATCTTCTCCGGCTCGACACTCCAGCGAGCGGCCAGCGTCAGCAAACCCGCCGGATCCGGCTTGGGGGTCGCTTCGTCGCGGCCCAGTACATCCTCGACAGCAAAGCAGTCAGCGAGGCCGATGGCTTTCAAGGTGATGTACGCGAGCTCTTGAGCGTTGCGGGTCAGTATTCCCAACCGATAGCCGCGCGCCGACAACTCACGAACCAGCTCGACCGCGCCCTCGGCAGGCTGCGAAGCCAGCGCCAGATCGCGCTCGTGCTCAAGCAGCCAGGCGTGTTTGGCCGCCGATTCCTCAGCGGGCAACGCGGCAAGATGCCACAGAATGTCGTCGTCCTGAAGGATGCCCAGTTCACGCTTGATTGCCGGGAAGTCGTGGACCGGGATGGTCAGGGTGCCATCCATGTCAAACACCCAGTGCTGTATGCCGTCGAGTGTCATGCCCAATCCTTGCGATGGCGGATCAGCCCTTCCTGGCTGACCGATGCAACCAGTTGCCCGGCGCGGTTGAAGATACTGCCGCGTGAGAAACCGCGGGAGTTGCCTGCCCAGGGACTGTCCATTGCATAGAGCAGCCAGTCATCGGTGCGCAGGTCGTTGTGGAACCACAGCGAGTGATCGAGGCTGGCGACCTGCATATCGCGCTGCCAGACCGTCTTGCCATGCGGCCGTAACGAAGTGGTCAGCAGGTTGAAGTCGGAGGCATAAGCCAGCATGTAACGATGCAGCGCCTGCATGTCCGACAGGCTGCCATCGGCGCGAAACCACACGTACTTCACCGGCTCGCCTGGCTTGGGATCGTACGGGTCTTCGGATGTCACGGGGCGGAACTGAATCGGTTTGGGGCGCAGAAACTTGTCGTGCATCGCTTCGGGGATCAGGTGTGCTCGGCCCGTCAGCAGCTCTAGCTCGGACGGCAGGTTTTCCGGACCGACAATCTGCGGCATCGACGCCTGGTGCTCAAAGCCCTCTTCGTCGTACTGAAAAGAGGCGCTGCACGTGAAAATCGGCTTGCCCTTCTGAATGGCAGTCACACGGCGCGTGCTGAAACTGCCGCCGTCGCGCACGCGGTCCACTTGATAGACCACCGGCAGGCCTGCATCGCCAGGGCGCAGAAAATAGCCGTGCAGCGAGTGAACGTGGCGATCCTCTTCGACGGTCTGACTGGCGGCAGACAACGACTGCCCCAGCACCTGACCGCCAAACAGCTGGCGAAAACCCAGGTCCTGGCTGCGGCCGCGAAAAAGATTCTCTTCAATGGCTTCCAGCGTCAGCAACTCAACCAGATCATCCAGCACTTGGCTCATTCTCACTCCTCTTGCACATCGACTCTGCACTTTTACGGCAACGGCAGTCGCTGCATTTTCCGACAGGCCTCTGGCCCATCCCACTGGAATGGAATGATACAGATTTAAGATGGTTGGCTTAATTCAATCTACACCCTGATCAAGGCTTCAGCGTCCTGAGCCACTGCTCATGGCTGATCCGGTACAGCACGTGCGGCTTGAGCGGATGGCCGTCATCCAGATTGGGATGATCGAAGTTGCCGGACTCATCCTGCTGCATACCGATTGCCTGCATAACTTTTTGCGACGGCTGATTATTGACCGCGGTAAACGACACGATCTCCTTCAAATTCAGGCGCTCGAAACCACAGCCCAGCGCGGTCCATGCCGCCTCGCTGGCAAAGCCCAGGCCCCAGTGGTCATAAGCCAGCCGCCAGCCGATTTCCACGGCCGGCGTAAAAGGTGCCTTGAAACCCACAACATGCAGACCGGTAAAACCGATGAATTCGCCGGTATCCTTACGCTCCAGCGCCCAAAACCCGAAGCCCAATTCGGCAAAATGACCACGTAACCGTCCGATCATGGCGGCGCTTTCAAGACGGCTCAGCGGTTCGGGGAAATAACGCATCACGCTCGGGTCCGCGCACATCTCGGCGAATGCTGGCAAGTCATCGTCGCGCCACTGCCGCATCAGCAGCCGGGCGCTGTCTAGCTTGAGTATCGGTTCCATCGATTCCCCCGTGTAACGAGACATGAGTGGGCGTCAGTGTAGTTATCCACTACGCCAGACAACTGGGCGTGCGCATGCTTTGCTGGCACTATCGGGCTTCGACCTGTCAACGGACGCAAAATGTCCCTACCGCTTATCTACCATGAAGACTACAGCCCGGACTTCCCGGCAGATCACCGCTTCCCGATGGACAAGTTCCGTCTGTTACGTGACTACCTGGTCGACAGCGGCCTGACCAGTGACGTTCAATTAATGCGTCCCGAGTTATGCCCGGCGGACATTCTGGCGCTGGCTCATGACCCGTCCTACATCAGCCGCTACCTTAATGGCGACCTGTCCCGTGAAGACCAGCGGCGTCTGGGCCTGCCCTGGAGCGAGGCGCTGGCACGTCGCACGGTTCGTGCCGTGGGTGGTTCGTTACTGACTGCCGAGCAGGCCTTGAAGCACGGTATGGCTTGCCACTTGGCGGGCGGCACCCATCATGCGCACTATGATTACCCGGCCGGTTTCTGCATTTTCAACGACCTGGCAGTGATCAGTCAGTACCTGTTGCAAAGCGGCCGCGTGGACAAGGTGCTGATCTTCGACTGCGATGTGCATCAAGGCGACGGTACCGCACGTATTCTGGCCGATACCGAAGACGCCATTACCGTCTCGCTGCACTGCGAAAAGAATTTCCCGGCACGCAAGGCGCAGAGCGACTGGGATATCCCGCTGCCGATGGGGATGGGCGACGCCGATTACCTCAACGTGGTCGACGATCTGCTCAACTACCTCTTGCCGTTCTACAAGCCGGATCTTGTGCTGTATGACGCAGGAGTGGACGTTCACAAGGATGATGCGCTGGGCTATCTGCAACTGACCGATCAGGGCGTGGCCAATCGCGACGAAGCCGTGTTGCGTCATTGCCTGAGCCGCGACATTCCGGTCATGGGCGTGATCGGCGGCGGCTACAGCAAGGACCGTCAGGCGCTGGCAAGACGCCACGGGATCCTGCATCACAGTGCGCAACGGGTCTGGGACGACATGGGCTTATGACAACGCGTTGCGCCTCATCGCAATTGCAGCCAATGAGTTGCACCACATCTGAAAACAACGCTCGGGTAGAATGCCCGCATCTTCTGCTATCAATACTTCACTGACCATGACCGACCTCGCCTCTCCTGCTTCCCGAACCGTCGCCATTATCGGAGGCGGCCCTGCGGGGTTGATGGCAGCAGAGGTGTTGAGCCAGGCAGGGCTGAACGTCGATCTGTATGACACCATGCCCTCAGTAGGGCGCAAGTTTCTGCTGGCCGGGGTTGGCGGCATGAACATAACGCACTCCGAGCCCTACCCGGCTTTTTTGTCGCGCTACGCTGAACGTTCGCCGATGATCGCGCCTTTTTTGCGTAGTTTTAGTGCCGATCAGCTGTGCCAGTGGATTCATGCGCTGGGTATCGAGACGTTTGTCGGCAGCTCGGGCCGTGTTTTCCCCACTGACATGAAAGCCGCCCCGCTACTACGCGCCTGGCTCAAGCGGCTGCGTGATGCGGGCGTCACGATCCATACCCGTCACCGCTGGCTGGGATGGAACCCCGATGGCAGCCTGCGCATTGCCTGCGCTGATGGAGAAAAGGCGCTCAACCCTGCGGCCACGTTGTTGGCACTGGGCGGTGCCAGTTGGGCCCGGCTGGGGTCTGACGGGGCCTGGCTGCCATGGCTGCAAGCAAGGCAGGTCGAGGTTGCACCTCTGCAGGCCGCCAACTGTGGTTTCGAAGTGAGCGCCTGGAGCGACCTGCTGCGCGACAAGTTTGCCGGTGCACCATTGAAAAATATCGCCATGGGTCTGCATGGCCATGCCCTGCGCCTGGGCGAATGCGTGCTGACCGGGACGGGCGTGGAAGGCAGTCTGGTGTATGCACTGTCGGCGCAGATTCGTGAACAGATCAACCTTCGCGGCTCGGCGACAGTGGACATTGACCTGCTGCCCGGCAAAACGCTGACAGACATTCAAAAAGCCCTGAGCAAACCACGTGGCTCGCGCTCGATGTCCAAGCACCTGCACAGCCAATTGGGCCTGGACGGCGCAAAGGCAGCGCTTTTACGCGAGCTTGCGCCTCGTGAAGCGTTTGCCGATCCGCTGTTGTTGAGTGAAGCCATCAAGGCGTTGCCACTGCCCCTGATCAAACCACGCCCCATCGATGAGGCCATCAGCACCGCCGGTGGCGTGACCTTCGAAGCCATGGACGAGCGTCTGATGCTCAGGCAATTGCCCGGCGTGTTCTGCGCAGGCGAAATGCTCGACTGGGAAGCCCCTACAGGCGGCTACCTGCTGACCGCCTGCTTCGCCAGTGGCCGCGCTGCGGGGCTGGGGATGGTGGAGTGGCTGAACTCACAGTGATTCCTGTGCGTATGCTCTGCACTCAGCGTTATACATAAACCCTTTCTGTGGGAATTTGTTCGCGAAGGCTATATTCCAAACGCAGCAAATTCGTCGACTGCGCTGCCCTCTTCGCGAACAAGTTCGCTCCCACAAAGCCCACGGATAACCTGTGGGAGCTTGCTCACGTTATACATAAATCCTTCTGTGGGAGCGTCGCCCGGCTCGCGCCCACATGCGTATATCAAGGCTTCTTCTTGCGCGGGCCGGTGTTGAAGACCGGCACTTTACGTATGGGTTTGACCGCTGGCGCAGGCTCTGACTCGCCGCTGTCGACCCATTTGCCCAGGTTACGTTTGCTGCCCGAGACCTTGGGCTTTTTCGGTTTCTTGGGTTTTTTCAGGATCTGGCCGCTGGCATCTGTAGTCGGCACCCGGTGCTCAGGCTCAAAGTCCTGTTCTTCCTTGCGCTCAAGCGTCTGGCGGGTCAGCACTTCGATGGCCGACAGCAGTTCGACTTCATCGGCACACACCAGCGAGATCGCCTCGCCCGTCAGGCCCGCCCGGCCGGTGCGGCCAATACGGTGGATGTAATCCTCGGCCACAATCGGCAGGTCCAGATTGACGACCGTCGGCAGATCATCGATATCCAGACCACGAGCCGCCACGTCGGTGGCAACCAGAATCTTCACTTCATTGCTCTTGAAACGATCCAGCGCACGCTGGCGAGTAGCCTGCGGCTTGTCGCCGTGAATGCCATCAGCGTTCAGACCCAGACCCTGCAAACGGTCCACTAGTTGATCAACGCCAACCCGGGTCTTGGCGAACACCAGCACCTGGCCCCAGCGATGCTTTTTCATCAGATGGATGAACAGATCAGCCTTGCGCTTCTTGTCCACGGTCACAACCCATTGCTTGACCGATGACGCCGCCACGTTGCGCGGGCTGACCTCGATGGTCAGCGGGTCATTGAGCATCTGCGCGGCCAGCAGACGAATTTCGTCGGAAAAGGTCGCGGAGAACAGCAAGGTCTGGCGCTGCTTGGGCAGTACCGCGTAGATGCCACGCAATTCCTCGGCGAAGCCCAGATCAAGCATGCGGTCGGCTTCATCAAGGATAAGAGTCTGCAACTGCGAGAACTTGACTGCATTCTGACGATGCAGGTCGAGCAGACGTCCCGGTGTCGCAACCAGCACGTCCACGCCCTTGCGCAGCTTCATCATTTGCGGGTTGATGCTCACGCCACCGTAGGCTGCGTAAGTGCTCAACGGCAGGTGCTCGGCATACTGACGAATGCTTTCGTGAACCTGATCGGCCAGTTCGCGGGTCGGGGCCAATACCAGCGCGCGAACGCAATTAGGCGCGACTTTCGGCCCTTCCATGGTCAGGCGCTGCAACAGCGGCAAGGCAAAACCTGCGGTCTTGCCGGTGCCGGTCTGGGCAGCTGCCATCAGATCGCGGCCTGCCAGTACCGGAGGAATTGCCTGGGTCTGTACAGGCGTCGGAGTCTGGTAACCGAGCGCTTCAAGAGCGCGCAGCAAGGGTTCGATCAGGCCGAGAGAGGCGAATGTCATGGAAATACCGTAGGAAAAATTCAACGCAAGGCGCGCAGTTTAACCTGTCCGGCCCGCCTCGGTTAGCTTGTGCGTGTCGATCCGACCTTTCGTACCGCCGACCTGCGCCATTGCGGCAGGCCAATCAGCACGACAGCGCTGATAATCACCACCATGGCCAGGCACTCTTCAATACCGATAGTCTCTCCCGCAAACACCACGCCAAGCATCACCGCCACTGCCGGGTTGACGTAGGCATAGCTGGTTGCGGCTGCCGGGCGCACGTTCTTGAGCAGGTACATATACGCGCTGAACGCGACGATAGAGCCAAACACCACCAGATACAGCAGCGCGCCCCAGCCCGCCGCAGTCGGCATATGCGCAAGACGCTCGCCGCTCAAAGCGCTACCGATCAGCAGCGTCGCTCCGGCAGTGATCATTTCCGCCGCACTGGCCATCGGTCCTTTGGGCAACGGCATATGCTTGCTCAATACAGAGCCGAACGCCCACGACGCAGCGGCAAAGAGCACCAGCGCAGCGCCATAAGGGCTGGCTTGCAGATTGGAGCCGAGATTCAGCAGGCCGATACCGATCAGGCCCAGCACGATGCCCGCCCACTCCAGATTAGTGGTGCGATTGCCCCAGAACAGGCCGAACAGCAAGGTAAACAGCGGCATGGTCGCCACCGCCAGCGCCGCGACGCCTGATGCAACGCCTGCGTGCTCGGCCAGCGTCACACCGCCGTTACCGCATGCCAATAGCAGGAAGCCAATCACAAACGCCGCCTTCCACTCGCGCCAGGTCGGTGCTGGCACGCCGCGATAACGCAGGAAACCGTACATCAGGCACCCGGCAATCAGAAAACGCACGCCAGCCATCATCAGCGGCGGCCATGACTCTACGCCAATACGGATGACCAGATAGGTAGAGCCCCAGATCAGGTACAAGGCCAGAAAAGCACCAATGAGCAACGGCGAAACACGAACGGACTGAGGCATGGCAAGGCTCTGGGATCATTGTTATGGTGGACCTATTGTATGAAGGCCAGATGCGGATATTAAGCAGACAAACCTGTTTAAACCGCACTGAAACTTACGATTCAATGCTTGTAAGGTCTGCTTTCCTTTTATTTTAAAATGACCCATCGCACAGCACGAGGCACGTCATGACGCTGGATAAATACGATCGGATTCTGCTCGATGAGCTGCTGAAAAATGGCCGGGCGTCTTTTGCGCAGCTGGCGAAACTGGTCAACCTGTCCGCGCCCGCCGTGGCCGAGCGGGTCGCCAAGCTTGAGGCCAGCGGCGTGATCACTGGTTATGAGGCGAAGGTCGATCTGTCAAAGGTCGGCTTGCCGATTCAATGCCTGATCGAGTTGCGCATGGGCAGTCACGGCAATCAGCAGGCGTACAAGGAGCTGTGGCAGGTCCCTGAACTGATCCAGTGTTACCGGGTGACGGGCGACCCGTGCGTGATCATGAGGGCTGCGGTGGATTCGATGCCGCACCTGGAAGACCTGATCAATCGGATCGCCAGGTTTGGCTTCAGCAAAACCTCAATCGTGCTGTCGACAGCAGTGGAGCGCAGCCTGCCGGCCGATTATCTGACCAGCAACGGCAAGCAGGAACACTAAAAGATCAGAAGCCGCGCTGACGCTTGAGTGTTTCGCCGATCTTGGCGGCGGGGACTTTCTGCAGCGAGCAGAGCATCTGGTGGGAGATTGCGGCGATACCGTGGGTGTTGCGCAGTTCGTTGGTCAGATACGCCGTGAGGTTAGCGGCCATTTCCGCATCCGCCATCGCCCGGTGAGCCTTGCCGGTATTGGGCAGGCGCGCGTAGCTGGTCAGCGTGCCAAGCTTGTGATTCGGTGCGCCAGGCATCAGGCGTCGGGCCAGCAGCATCGAACAGGCGAAGCTCTGTTCGCGCTTGCGCTGAATGCGCGACAGTTCGTAGTCCCAGAACTTCTGGTCGAACGAGGCGTTGTGCGCGACCAGCGGCGTGGCGCCGACGAAATCCGCTACATCGCCCATCACCCGCTCGGCGCTGGGGGCGGTACGAATCATGTTGTTGCTGATGCCGGTCAACCCTTCGATAAACGCAGGAATACGCACCCCGGCATTCATCAGGCTCTGAAAGCGCTCGACGATACGCCCCTGCTCCATGATGACCACGGCAATCTCGGTTGCCCGGCAGCTATGGCCCGGGGAGATGCCGGTGGTTTCAAAGTCGATGACTGCAATACGTTCCAACACTGGCCTGGCCCTGTAAATTCATTTCAACAACAACGCGCCTTCGATCGGCACGTAACGGCTGGCGGCGCGGATCAACGAGTTCGCAGTCAGCCCCGGCACGCCATAGGCCACCGCCTCAACACCATGTTTGCTGATCACACGTTCGAGCAACATGTCGAAATCGCCATCACCCGACGCCAGCACGACTTCGTCCACTTGCGGCGCGAAATCCATGATATCGATGGTGATGCCGACATCCCAGTCCCCTTTCGCCGAACCGTCGCTGCGCTGGATGTACGGCTTGAGCCTGACGGTAAACCCCAGATTGCGCAGGATCTGCTGGAACTGCTGTTGTTTGCTGTCGCCACGATCGATGGCGTAGGCAAACGCGTGAACAATCTCGCCGCGCTTGCTGATATCCGCCCACAAGGCGGCGTAATTGAAATGACAGCCATGCGCCTGGCGCACGGTGTAATACAGGTTCTGCACGTCGGCGAACACCGCGATCTTCTTCACCGCAATTCCTCATGGCGGGCAACACGCCCACTGGTTACAGCGATCCGGAATGTGAATCGGCGCCCAGTATGCCAGCTTGGGAACGGAATTGAGCTTCAACTATCGTGCGACGCTCCGCGTCGCACGCATTTCTGGACGCTCCACGCCCGATCTTGAATGGGCGGCGCGGCACAGACCTGTGACGCGGAGCGTCACCCAAGGCATTCCCTCACAGGAGAGTGCGGAACGATAATTGTCTGTTCTGGAGCGCGAGAAGCGCTCACTGCGTCCTCAAACAAACGAATCATCATCAGAAAACATGTCGCCGCCATCGTCAAAGCTGTCATCGGCCGTGTACTGCTGATCCGGCTGTCCCCAACCGCCCTGATCATTGAACGAGCCGGTGTCCTGAGCCTGTGGCGCGTCGTGAATGACCTCGACGATCTCCTGCGGCTGGCTGTGGTGGCTGAACATGCTGCTGATGCCCTCTGCCAGCAGCACACCGCCCGCCACACCGGCAGCGGTCTTCAACGCACCGCCGAGAAAGCCACTGCCCGCAGCCGGAGCAGGCGCGGCATAACCGCCCTGCGGCGCTGCGGGCGCAGGGGCTGGATTGAAACCGGCACCGTCGCGCCAGCCACCACCCGACGTCTGGCCCGGCTGAGCCTGAGGCGCTCGCGAGACGCTGCTGCCGAAAATACTCGACAGAAACCCGCCGCTGGCCGGCGCTGACGAAGATTGCCCCTTGGCCTGCTGAAGCTCAGCCTGCAACTGCTGGATCTGCTCGTCGCGCTGTTTCACCTGCTGATTGAGCTGATTGACCGCAGCTTCCTGCACCAGAATCGCCTGCGTCATGTAATACGGCGCAGCGGGCTGGCGAGTCAGATGCTCCTTGATGCGCGCCTCGGCCGCAGCATCTCGCGGAGCGGATGCCGTCTCGGCGTCTTTCAGTTTCGAGAAAAGACCATCAATCAGGGTTTGCTCTTCGCTGTTCATGACCACCTCACTGAGTTGCCACTGGAATTCTTTCCTGCCGCACCGGCAGGACCATGCTCAGAAAATGGGGCCTCATCCACCCGCTTCAATGACATGAAGAAAAAGATAAGAAGATCTCGGCCCACCACCACTGCGCTTGGTTCGGCAGGGGCCATGGGCTAAAGTGTGCGCCTGCTTTTAGCCTGCGATCTATCTACATGAACCCGTTGACCGTCATCCAGGATTCGCTCTATTTCTTTCGGCGCAATCTGGGCAGCATTATGCTGCTGTGCCTGCCTGTCGTGATACTCGAGGTGCTGGCCAAACAAGCGCTGAGCAACGCCATGCCCGCCGACACGTCGCCTGCCTACGAATTGGTCATCGGGCTGTTTTTCTACCCTATCTATACAGCGGCACTGATCCTGTTTCTCGACGCACGCAGCCGTGGCGAAGACGTCTACACCCGCGACCTGCTGGCCATGGCGTTGCGCCTGTGGCCCACCTTCGCCGTGCTCTCGGCAATGAGCACTCTCCTGATCATGTTCGGCCTTTCGCTGTTCGTGGTCCCCGGCCTCTGGGTCATGATCAAGCTGGCGTTCTGTGAATACCTGCTGGTCCTGCGCAAGCTCACGCCGTTCATGGCCATGCGCGAAAGCATGCTGATGACCACCGGGCACTTCACCCGCATTCTGGTGTGCGTACTGAGCGTCTACATTCCCCTGTGGCTGCTTGAGGGCGCCAGCCTGTACCTGTTTCCGGAACCGCAAAGCGCAGCGGTTTCCGTGATCACCGACAGCATCGGCAGCTTCCTGCAACTGTTCACCACCATTGTGACGTTCCGCCTGTTCATGCTGATCAGCGAGCCCGCGCACAGGGCCTGAACCAACAGCTGACGCCAGACGCACCGATTCGGTATGCTAAATACCGAATCCCTCACCGAGCGCCAGGCGCTCCAAGTCGAGCCGATGCCACGTCTACTGCTACGTCTGACCCTGTACAGCCTGCTGCTGGTCGCCGTATTGCTGGTAATGGTTTACCAACTGACGTGGCGCCCTCCAGCTCGCGAGTTACTCCCGGCCAGCTGCAATCCTGCGGTTCAAGCGCCCAAGCTGGTGCCGGGGCAAGCCCTCAAAGTCATGACCTGGAACATCCAGTACCTGGCGGGCAAGCGCTATGTGTTCTGGTACGACATGGCCGACGGCAGCGGCCCGGACGAACGCCCGACCCATGAAGACCTTTCCTATAACCTGGATGAAGTGGCGCGGGTCATCCGTGACGAACAGCCTGACATCGTGCTGCTGCAAGGGGTCGACGATGGTGCCAAAAACTCCGATTACGAAGACCAACTGGCATTGATCAAAGAGCGAGTGGCGGACCTCTACCCCTGCAGCACGCAGGCGTTCTACTGGAAATCGGAGTTTGTACCCAACCCGCATATCTGGGGCAGCGTCGGCAGAAAACTGGCGACCCTCAGCCGCTTCCACATCGACAGTGCCGAACGCGTGCAACTGCCGGTGCCAGACGCCAACATCATCAGCCGTCAGTTCCAGCCCAAGGATGCCTTGCTGGTCAGCTACCTGCCCCTGCGTGACGGCGGCAAACTGGCCGTCATCAACACCAGCCTGACCACCGCCAGACACACCGGCGACACCGCACAAAAACAGATCGTCGCCACTGAAAAGCAGTTGGACAAACTGGAAAGCGGCGGCACACCATGGCTGATCGGCGGCGACTTCAACCTGCTGCCGCTGGGCCAATACCAGCGCCTCCCCGAAGAACAGCGCCTCGGCTACGCCGCCGACAGCGAGCTGCACGAGCTGTGGGAGAAATACCCGATGATCCCCGACAACGCCGAATCCAGCGGCATAGACCGCGGCAAATGGCTGACGCACTTCCCCAACGACAGCCGCATCAACGGGCCGGACCGGACGGTGGATTACCTGTTTTACAGCCCGAGTTTGAAGCGGGTCAGTGCGAGGGTACGGCGGGACGATACTTTGTTGATCTCTGATCATTTGCCGGTGATTGGGCGGTTTTTGTTGCCGGTTTTGCCTTGAGGGGTTCCTGCTCTGTAATCAGATAGTTTTCTAAAATAAGGATATTGAGTTGAAAAAACTTAACGTTGCTAAAACTATTTTGGGGGGCGCTGCAGCACTTTGCTTCATAACTCCCCTCTGGGCTAAAGATGGAAACGAAGCACTGGCGGCGGTAATCGATCAGCAAAAGACACAGCTTCCCATCATGCTGGACCTTATGACCCGAATAGACACGATTGCCTATGCTGATCACACCGTCCTCTACAACCTCACGATCAATGGTTACAACGGAAGGCCTGGCGAAAAAGTCTACTACGACAGCTACCTGACTCAGCAAATCCAAGGCAGCTTGTGTAAGCAGACAGCCTATCTATTGGTGCTGGAGCTGGGTAACAAAATCACTTATTCGTACTCCAGCTCGACAGGCGAGTTCATTACATCGATCACGCTTTCACGCAAAGACTGCGAGTAAAGCAACAGGTGCGTCTTTGTGCTCGCCCTGAAAAAAGACAGGACGCTCATGAGCGTCGGGTTGTAGATATGGGCCTGCGTTATAGCACGCACCTGATAATTGAAGCGTATCCCCCGCTACGTCAGTCCGCGCCGCTCCACATCGCATCAAGCGCCCGCTCAAGCGTAGGTGTCTTGATCTCGATGCCATCGCCGTACGCCGCCGTGCCACGAGCGCAGTCGATAATCACCGTGATTCCAGCACCGGTGAGCCGTCCGGGGTATTTGCGCAGGGTCAACTCAACACATGAGCAATCCAGCCAGCGTGCCTGATCGGCTGACCAGCCATTGTCTTCGAAAGCAAACACGCGGATGTCGCGCCTGATGTCGATTATCTCGGGTGGGTAAATCCATTGCGTGGCAAGTGCCTCGTAAGGCGTCGTCTGGACACGATAGCGAGCACTTGGGGACAGGGCGATCACTTCAATGCGCTCTCCGCGCATGGTGTCGCCTTCATGCTCGGAGCTGGCAAATATGGGCTCATAACCTTTCCCGGTGAACGTAAAGAATTTCGTTTTTCCATCAGCCTTCAACTGGGCCAGAGCTGCGCTCACCAACGGGAGAGACCTATCGTCAGGCTCAAGCGCTCGGTCATATCCGTCAAACTCGATACCCATAAAGTTGGCTTCATCAGCATCATCCGTGTAGCAGCGCGCGGCGAGGGACAGAGTGCCCTCCGTGAAGTAGTACATGTCGTACTCATAGTAATAGTCGTAGAAGCCGTCCTTATCCTGCTCGCTGGCGTCGATATGGTGATACCGCTCCATGCGGATTGAACCCGGGCCTTGGGATGTCCACTCGGGTTTGAGCTCGCCGTCACGGTGGTACTCACGTGAAAAGATGTTTTTCATCCAGCGCTTGATAAGGGATTTGAAAACAAATCTGGCAGTGTTCAATGTCCTTCCCTGGTTACCCGGTTGCTCGGAAACTTTCCGTGATCGATTCCTGAGTATTCGCGTGATTGAAAATACCTGAGCCGAGTGCGAATGGCAGCCCTATAGCCCGCAATAAGCTGGCGAGTCGCCGAGCATCTGAATGTCGTCCTTCAGCAACTGAAAGGGTCAAAACAGTTTGAACCGTTTTCAGACGCGCTCGCCTAATGATTAGCCTGTGGATACTCCCACAGGCTACGTGCCAATACCGGCATACCCAAAGGGTGATCAACGTGGCTAAAGACGACAAGAAAAGCAAAGGCGAAGCCTCAAAAGCCAGCAAGGATCTGAAAGACAAGAAAGCATCACCGGCCAAGAAATCTGAAGCGGCCTCGACGCTTTCCAAGTCTTCCGAAAAGAAGGACAAGAAAAAAGACGCCGAGCCAAAGAAAGCTGCCAAAAAAGCTGATAGCAAGCCAGACAAAGCCAAGAAGTCAGACAAGGCGGAAAAGCCGGTTAAAAAGAAAAAGTGATGTTTGCTGCCTGCCAGGGCGTTGCGCCCTGGTGTTCTCCGGGTCTGTTGCGTTGGGTATCCAATATCTGATCAGGTGTTTCAGACTGGGTACTTGAGCAGCAAGAGTGCGCCGCTATCCCATCGATCCCCCTCGTCTTTAGCTCACAAATAGCCTGCTGAATGCTGCGCGACTTTACGTCCCCCTCGGCTTAACCCTAGCCGTAGCCTCCGCCACCAATGGATCATCCGGCCAGTAATGCTTCGGATACCGCCCCTTCAAATCCTTCTTCACCTCAATATAGGTAGACCGCCAAAAGTTGGCCAGATCCTGCGTCACCTGCACCGGACGGCGTGCTGGAGACAGCAAATGCAGTTTCAACACCTGCCGCCCATTGGCAATGCGCGGGGTGTCAGATAACCCAAACAACTCTTGCAGCCGCACCGACAGAATCGGCGGGTGTTCGCTGTAGTCGATACGGATATTCGAGCCAGACGGCACCTGGATGGTCTGCGGGGCCTGCGCTTCCAGTTGTTGCGGCATTGGCCACGGGAGGAGGTTGCGCAGGATGGAGGACAGGTCGAGCTGGCTGAAATGGCTGAGCCGGGTGACTTTGCCCAGGTAGGGCATCAGCCAGTTTTCGAGTGTCGCCAGCAGTTGCGCGTCACTCAGGTCGGGCCATTCGCTTGCTGCGCTTTTGTCGATGTCCAGGTTGCGTAGCAGCGCGACACGCTCCTGCCACTGGCGCAGTTCGGGTGTCCACGGCAGCAGTTCCAGGCCTTTGCGACGCACCAGCGCCAGCAATGCCTGGCTGCGGGCTGCGTCATCGAGGCCGGTCAGCGGTTCGCGGCTGATAATAAGCTCGCCCGCCTTGCGCTGCCGTTCTGCGCGGAACACGCCTTCGCGCTCATCCCAGTCTATCTGGTCCACCGTGATGACCTGCTCGGCCAGCACAGAGTCGAACAGCGCTGGATCGAATTCGGCAGCGAGGTAGATGCGTTCCTCACGCTGCCCCTGACGGCTGCCTAAATCCGCGATGACCAGCCAAGGCTGCTTCATCAGTGCGTCGGCCTCGGCGAAAAGTGCCGCGCGACCGTTGGCCAAGCGATATTCAGCACCACCCGGACGACGTTGCTGTGCCACGCGATCCGGGTAGGCCAGCGCCAGTAGAGCGCCCAGCCAGCGAGAGTGATCGGGATCGCTGACCGGGCTTTTTACGGTGCCGCGCAGATTTGCCGTGCTAGCTGTTTAGCTCGCTGCACGCCGCCCTGTGCGCCACGCGCAGCACGCTCGGTGCCCGCCAGCAAGGTCAGGCGGCTGTGCAGATCGGCCCCGCCGCCGCGCAGAATATCGCGCTCGCCCAACAGTGCGGCCACGTCACACGCCAGTTCGCCCAAGCCCAATGCATGACCGCGTAGCAACAGGTGCGCGATGCGCGGATGGGCCGACAGCTCGGCCATCGCCTGACCGTGGGGCGTCAGCGCTGGCGGTTGGCCCGGCTGATTGCTCAGCGCCTCAAGCCGCACCAGCAAATCCTGCGCCTGTGCATAAGCCGCCGCTGGCGGGACATCGAGCCAAGCCAGTTGCGCAGGCATGACGCCCCAGCGCGCCAGTTGCAGCGCAAGCCCGGCGAGATCCGCCTGAAGAATTTCTGCCGCGCCGTAGGCGGCCAGTTGATCGTGTTGCGCTTCTGACCACAGCCGGTAACACACACCCGGCTCCAGCCGCCCTGCCCGTCCGGCACGCTGGGTGGCGCTGGCACGGGAGATACGCTGGGTTTCCAGACGCGTCATGCCGCTGCCCGGATCGAAACGCGGCACCCGCGCCAACCCGGCATCGATCACCACACGCACGCCGTCGATGGTCAGGCTGGTCTCTGCGATATTGGTCGCCAGCACCACTTTGCGCGTGCCCTTGGGCGCCGGTTCGATAGCAGCGCGTTGCGCATTCAGATCAAGCTCGCCATGTAAAGGGCAAAGCAGGATGTCGGCGCGTTCGCCCAGCGCTTCTGCCAGTTGCTGGTTGACCCGACGAATCTCGGCCTGCCCCGGCAGAAATACCAGCAGGCTGCCGGACTCGCTGCCCAGCGCATCCAGTACCGTCTGCACGACACGCGGCTCGATGAATTCACCCGGCTGAAAAGGACGCCCCCACTGCATCGTCACCGGAAACATCCGCCCGTCGCTGCGCACAACCGGCGCATCGTCCAGCAACGTCGCCAGCCGCTCGCCTTCCAGCGTGGCCGACATCAGCAGAACCTTCAGCGGCTGATCGTCACGAAACAGCTCACGACCATTGAGGCTCAGGGCCAATGCCAGATCAGCATCCAGACTGCGCTCTAACATTTTGTCACTTGCACTGACTTGTCAAATCAATGAGAATATAGATATCACAAGGGCTATGGACACGCAATACCGTGGATAAAAAATTGACAATCATCAAAGGAATGCTTGCCTTGGTGAACTATCCGTTCACCACCCTCCCGGAGGACGTCGTAGCCCTGATGACACGCACCTACGCTCCGATCGCCATGGACGGGATGAGCCAATTGATCAAGCTGTTCGATGCGTACTGCAACGTCACCACGGCGGAAATCACGTACCTGGGGATGTCTTCGCCCAGCTTCGAAGGCACAATTCGCGGCTTCTTGGGAGCCTTGTCAGATGACACCTTTATTGGTGTGAGCCGTGGCCTTCGAACGAGTTATGCAAAGGAATTCGTTCGGTTGATCCACGAGATGGCGAAAGACGTTCCTCTGCTTCCGACCTTTGAAGGTAAAGATGGCTGGCCTATGCCCAATGCAAAATACTGGGCAATTGCCAAAGAAAATCTCGATCCGTCAGCGGTTAGGTTTTGGAACGGCTGGCCCGTAGAAAGCGCCGACGGCAAGACTATCTACATGTCCTGTGCCAATCTTTGGATCTCTCATGGGCCGGAGTTTACGGAGCAGGTGTACAAAGCCCTTTGCCAGTGGGCGATCAAGATGCGGCGCCCAAGATGCAGTGAGTTCAGTGCATTCCTAAATTTTGTATCAGAGCGGGCCAATAGCTGGCCTGTGGAAACATTCCGAGATCCTATTCAAATCAAACACCTGTTCTTGGATTTCATGGTTTGGTACTTCAAAGACCAGCTGGCCGAAGGCAACGATCTTGCGACGGCTACAAAGTCATATGCTGCTTTCATCAACCTGATCAGTTCTACCATGCTGGCTGGGGGATCGTGGGTGAAGCCGTTCACGGGAAGTTTGCCAAAACCAAAAGTTATCAATGTTGCCGGTGTGGACACGAATAAAAAGAAGAATAGCAAAGGTGAGATCATCAAGGCGAAACTCATTACCGAGATTCCGTATGAAGTAACCGATACACAAGCTATCGAACTATTGTTTAAGCTCATCAAAGCTGACAATTGTCAACGCCAACTAAAAAGTGACCCCCTTCCGTGCTAAATCGCCAACTTAGTTTTGACCCCCCTCGGGTTCATATTTTCGAGCCGGTTCGGCCCGAGAAGATTTGGTTCCTGCTTTGCGCTTGTCCTTGAGTCGATAGCTTTCACCTGTCATCTGCACGATATGGGCATGATGTAACAGCCTGTCCAGCATGGCCGCTGTCAGTGTTTGATCATCCGCAAAGGTTCCGGCCCACTGGGTAAACGGCAAGTTACTCGTGAGGATCAGGCTGCCTTGCTCGTAGCGCTTGGCGACAACATTGAAGAACAGGTTGGCTTCATCACGACCAAACGGCAGGTAGCCGATTTCATCGATGACCAACAACCCAGGGGCCATCACCACACGACTGAAGTATTCCTTGAGCCGTTCCTGGCGGTGCGCAGCGGTCAGTTGCAGCATCAAGTCAGCCGCCGTGACGAAGCGGGTTTTGATACCGGCCATCACTGCCCGGTAGGCCAGGGCGATAGCCAGGTGGCTCTTGCCTACACCACTAGGCCCCAGGAACACGATGTTCTCGGCACGTCCAACAAAACTCAGTGCTGCCAGCTCCTGGAGCTGTGCCCGGGGGACGCCGGTGGCAAACGCGAAGTCGTATTGCTCCAGCGTTTTCACAGCGGGCAGCGCGGCAGTTTTCAGCAGGGCCTGTCGAGAGCGTTCACTTCGGGCATCGGTCTCGGCAGCCAGCAGCTTTTCGAGGAAGTCGGCAAAGCTGTCTTCGCCGCTTGCTGCTTGTTGGGCCAGGTGCGGCCAGTCCACCCCGACGCGCTCAAGCTTTAGCCCCTTGCATAGTTCTGTCAGGCGAGCATGTTGAAGGTTCATGCTCTCACCTCCAGCAGTTGCTCATAAACCGACAGCGGATGCTGCAAGCTCTCGTACGGCAGGACCCGTCCCAGGCGTAGGCCTTGGGCGGGTTGTGGGCGCAGGCTCTGTGTTGGCAGTGGTAATAGTACCTGCTGCTCTTGGGCCAGACGTACCGCCGGTTGAACACCCGTCGTGCCGTGAATCCGCTGATGAGCGACTTCGTCGAGCCATTGGCCGATATGTGCGTTGGCCGTCACCACATCCAGCGTCAGACCCGCACTCTTGAGCGTAGCGGCCAACGGGGTAATGAAACTGCCCTTCAGATACCCGTTGAAGCGCTCAACCTTGCCCTTGGTCTGGGCACGGTAAGGGCGGCAGACCTTGGGAATAAAACCAAACTCATCGGCCAGCGCAGCCAATCGGGGATGCCAACGGTGCTGGCCCTCCCCAAAAGCATCTCGCTCGGTGATGATGGTTCCGGCGTTATCAAACAATGCCTGCTCGGGCACGCCGCCAAAGTAAGCGAACGCCTCCCGAAGCCCTGTCAGCCAGGCTTCGCTGTCCTCTCGCTCGGAGAAACGGACAAAGCTTGCTCGACTAAAACCAAGTGTCGCCACGAACGCCTTAAGCGGCTGACGGCCTCGTCGAATGGTGGTGAAGTCCACCTGTATCTGCTTGCCGGGCAGTGTCTCGAAACGTACCACCGGCTCTTCTGCCTTACGTTTGAAGGGGCGAATATAAGCCTTCAGACGACTGACGCCGCCGCTGTACCCCAATGCCGTGATCTCACGCAGCAGGACGGTCGCCGGAATCCAGTGTGGGCGCGCCGCCTCAATACGCTCGTGCAGGTAGTCCTTGAAGGGGTCGATTTTGCACGGACGTGCGGGTCTCACCTTGTCACTGGGTAGCGACCGGGCCTTTCGCAGGTACTTGCGCACGGTGTTACGCGAAATACCCAGCTCACGGGCGATGAATTTGATGCCATGGCCCTGACGGGCCAACACTTTAATTTCCACAGACTGCTCCTGGGTCAACATATTGGCAGCTCAAAGCCGCCAGTTTTACCCAGGGGGGTCAATTCTAGGTTGGCGTTAGGGGGTCATTTTTACAGTGGCGGTGACAGACAATGATATTTTGTACCGCTGGGCAAATGCTCAGGCCTGGAAAACCTCGAACAACCGAAAAGCCAGAGAACGCCTAGCCAAGTCCGGAAGTTCTGACAAGGTTATCTATGCCACACATTCTCAACCCCATGATCTCAACCCTGCCGACGTGTGTGCAGCTTTCCAAGAACATGGCTTTGACTACGTCAAACGAGACTTCTCAAAGCGGTTTGGGAAAAATGTCAACCGCGAATTCTTGAATGGCTTTCTAAATGTTCCAACACCTGATGATCTGTATCCATTCAAGCTACTCCTGGTACATGCTTACCCTTGTATCACGCAATCGTTCATCGATAACTTGGAGCTATATAACGAGCAGGGCGTACTCCATGGCTTTGTGAAGCTAGAGGGCTATTATCAGCTCACTGGCTACAAAGACCGAAGAGGCGGGAAACTCAGTGAGATCAAGGTCAAGCTGACGCCTCGGGACGCGGTGCGTGTGCGGCAGGTGATCAGGGCGACACAGCCCCTGAGAGATTACCTCAGAGACCAGGACGACGACGCATGGCGATATCTTTTCATAGCCTGCTCTCGCGGCCTGACGCACCCCACGAAAATGGCAGCGACGAACTGGAGTTCAGGCACTTTGGCAACCCGCTATCAACACCTTTTCGACGAATTCTCCCCCTACCTGAACCGCCCGAGGGAGGAGGTGGAGGACTACATCTGCCGGATCTCGATTACGTCACTAAGGGCGACCAGAGCGGTTCTCACCTACATCGAGAGCAACAGCATCACGGACACAGCGAAGGCACTCGGGCATTCCGACGTGTCGCTCGATCTGCTTGAGCGCTATCTACCTGAGCCGATCCTGGCTTTTTTCCAAACAAGATGGATCCGAGTCTTTCAGAGAGGAATAATTTGCATGGCCATGAAAGACAGTAAGTATTTGCTGAAAGTCTCGAATTTTCAAACCTTCGATGAGCTTCATACCTTTCTGGAGAACAATGCATTGAAGGACATTCCAGAAAGCATGCGTGACCCAGAGGCCCTGAAGAATCCAAAGCTCTCAAGATCGTCCCCCCAGGACAAAGAAGCAGCAGATCGGGTCGTCATCTCGCTCGACGTCGGGATCTTGACCGCGTTGCTCTCCATTGAGGAAGCCGTTCGGATGTCTACCCGCCGCGATGAGATCAATGCTAAGGCGCTGTACTGGGCAAAACTGACCAGCCTTCTTGTCAACGATATCGCAGACGGGAACGAGTTTGACCTGCAGGACTACTTGGCAACCGCGCGCGGTCAAGTCGACGCAGCACAAATGGAGGCCATCATTTATGCTACTGCCGCCTGAACTCGCTTTCTTGGCCCCCCTGCTCCGATCACCTCGTGAGGAGTATAAGTCAGCAGCTTGGCTGATCAGTGACTTCGACAGCACAATATGGCAGTACTCTTTTGAGTACAAAAAGGCCCCAAAGGAGCTGGACTGGAATGTCCCTTTGTCCGATGGCAGCTCGCTTCTCGACGAAAAAAACAGAGACACGCTGTTGGGGTTTAAGTACTTCCTTACCTGTAGCACTCGCAACGAAAGTGATACTGGCGAAACTAATGATCTCAAAGGGCAACAGGCTAGGGTCTGTTCCCGTTTCGACGTAACCCATTGATCTCTATGAGAACAGGCCCGTATTGTTGGAGTTCTCACACAACACCAATACGAGCCTGCAATGCCCCGATTAATGCTCAGTGATGAGCACTGGCCGAAGCTTCGAGAAATTTTGCTGCACGAATCGATCTACAACAAGCGAGATTTGCGCACCACGGTTGAAGGCATGCTGTACCGCATGCGTGTGGGTTGCCCTTGGCGAGACCTGCCGAAAGCGTTTGGAAACTGGAGCAAGGTCTACAAGCGGTTCAATGCCTGGTCTGCTTCAGGCAAGTGGGTCAAGGTGCTTGAGGTGCTGATGACCGATCCTGACATGGAGTGGGTTTTCATTGATGGCAGTTATGTAAAGGCTCATCAGCACAGTGCAGGTGCTGCCAGCACGCAGGACCAGGCCATCGGAAAAAGCCGAGCCGGTAACACCAGCAAGATTCACCTGGCTGTAGACGCTTGTGGGCTGCCCATTGCATTTGACGTGACCGGAGGCCAGACCAATGATTGTTCGCAGGCGGCCTCGTTGATTGCCAAGATGCCCAATGCAGAAGTGATCATTGCGGACAAGGGCTACGACACTGAAGCGATACGCGCTCAGGTCGAGCAGCAAGGCAGCAAAGTGGTGATTCCACGAAAGCGCAATTCTCTGAAAGGGAACGCAGATCTGGACAAAGGGTTATATCGCAATCGACATCTCGTAGAAAACGCCTTTGCCCGGTTGAAGCATTTCCGGGCGGCGGCTTCTCGGTTCGACAAACTCAAGAGAAACTATGAAAGCGTCATAGCAATGGCCTGCGCTTTTCTGTGGCTGCCAATGTGAAACGGGAACAGACCCTAGCGAAAAGGGTAGAATATGGCTCTCGGGAGATGATCGCGAGATGCTCGAAGACTTCGGCCACTACGTTATCAACGGTAGCGAATATCTTTTGGCCTTGGCAGCAAAACTAGGAACCGGTGGCCGTGGCGGAGAAGACTACCGGCTGCGGTTACGTACCATTGGAATTCCGACCATCCTGGAAGTGGACATCCCGATTGACTTGGTTCCGCCCCTGCAGCAGTTAGAGGTAGCAAGAATGCTATTGTCCGAATGGGGGCAGCTTCGGACAAAGACACCACTCGGGATGTCATCTACCCCCTGCTACGTGGTGCGCTCGGATATTCCAAGCGAATGCATCAAGGCACATTACCACCCAGCGAGGATCAGAGACTTCCACCATTATGTACCCACCTATATCAACAAGATCGTGCGATGTGAGCACTGCCTGTGAGCCGAAATCTGACCCGGCATCTATACAAGTAAGTGGGTGGAAGCAAACCTACACAAGCCCTTGCTTAATTACAATTCAATAAGCTTTAAGATATACACGCAATGGATATTGATTTTATAACAGAAGCAGAACGAAAAAGGATGATCGCTGCAGGTTATGCCAGTACAAAACACATTTCACTGGCGTGCGCCTATGTGACTCCACAACATTTGGAGCAAGCAATTGAGCCATTAACATTCAGCTTCTTTGAAGATCACTGTGACGAACGCGCTGCCATTGATTTTTCACAAATCCCAACGCTACACCGAGTAACGCTTTATCGGGCTTTGGAGAACGCGGATGAAGTTCAAGGAATAGGTTTCGGCTTTCCTGGCATGCGGGGGCCAGGGGAGCATAAAGATCAGATCGTACCTATCAATGGCTGTGCGCTACTGCAGCTAGCACGTCACCTGTTGTCCAAGGTTCCTGCCCACGCATTTCCGAAAGGCGAGATTGATACTAAGTTCTCCATTGATCTCGGATTGTGAACGCACCATACATGTGGTCTTTGGCTTTCTTGGAGCTGCTGACGCACATGCCCACTTGGAACCTTCCGCTCACTTTGGCTCGGCGGCGGTTTCGGGGACGTGGCACCTACCGGGGGTGGGGCTAACTACCAGAATGGTCGGACAGGAGGGTTAGCTTCTCGGTTGGCTGATGGAATTAGGCAAAGGCACGGGGCTGTACGATTTGACAAAATACAGGTTTTTTCGGTGCAGGTGACAAAACGTGAAACTCATCGAAAATCAGCAACCCGACGCCTTCCAGCGCAGGGTCGTCCTGCAAACGACGCGTGAGAATCCCCTCAGTCACCACTTCAATACGCGTCTTCGGACCGACCCGGCTTTCCAGACGAATCCGATAACCCACCGTCTCGCCGACCTTCTCGCCCAGCTCACTGGCCAACCGCTCGGCGGCTGCTCTTGCCGCCAGTCGCCGAGGCTCCAGCATCAGAATGGTCTGCCCGGCCAGCCAGGTTTCCTCAAGCAGCGCGAGCGGCACACGCGTGGTCTTGCCCGCGCCGGGAGGGGCTTCGAGTACGGCTTCATGGCGCGTGGTCAGGGCCTGGCGCAGGGCTGGCAGGACGGCATCGATGGGTAACGAGATCATGGGGGCTCCCGGAGAGATGCGGGGAGTATACCGGGGTGGGGTTGGGGAATCAGGCGGCGTGTTTTAGCTGAACGGCAGTCGCCAGAAAGACTGCCGCAAGCATGCCAGACGTCGAAAAATCAGACCTGGACTTCGTCACCTTTCTCATCAATAAGGCCATTGTCGTATTTCTTGCGCAATTCTGGATCGGACAAAATCTTGAACGCATTTGAAATCACTTTGAAACGCTCAGTCGCCTCAGCCTCCTTACCGACATTCTTATCAGGATGATTCTTCAGCGAGGCTTTCCTGTAGGCCGTTTTGACTGCGGAGAGGTCTGCCGTCATGTCCGAGAGGCCCAAGTGTTCGTACAACGGCTTGACGGGTGGCTTGGCGGGGACGGAATCGCCCACCTTCGAGGAAGCGTCAGCGGCTGGTGTGTTGTGGGGCCGTTGCGTTGACGGCCGCTCAGCGCCTGCATTGGGCTTTGCTTTCGGTGGCGGCGGTGTGCTGTTGGCCTGCGGGCGAGTGCGTGGAGGCGTTTGCGGATGTGCTTGCTGTTGGGCGCTTTCAGGTCTCCAGGATGGGCCCGGTGTGGGTCGTCGTACGCGATCGGTGTTCGACTGACGAATCTCGTTGATCAACTGGTCAGCGATGTCGTTCATCAGCTTGTTCAGCTTCAGGTTGCTGGAGAAGAACGCGTGGTGCGCCTCACAGTTGTCCTTGCCCTGCGCGGGCTCAGGCTTGGCCATCGCGTCGGCCAGCTTCTTGCCCAGAGAGAACAACATCTTGCCTTGGCTGTCGCTGACGCCCAAAAAGCTCATCACGTTATGCATCGACTTGTCGCGCTCCCAGACAACGCTGGCTACGTCGAAGGCAGCTCGTGCCAGATTGAATCGGCCTCCGCCTTCGTGAGTCTCGACATTGGTCACCGGTTCCTTGCCGCGCAATGCGTCCAGGATTACCGCGAGGCCTTTCTGCTGACGCTCGTTGAGCCGGCCTTTCTGCTCCAGCAATGAGCTGTTGACCTGCAACGCCACTTTGCCAGCGATATGGCTAACGACGTTCATCGCGCGATCTATCGTTGGCTTTGTCGAATCGCTGAGCGCTACACGCGCCAACGAAGATGCAATGCTGGTGAGGTTGATCATATGCTTTCCCGGAAACTCATTGTCGTCTTGGTGGCAAGCAACAGGATCTGGTTCCACGGGCGAGTCAATATTCGATGCAGGGCTCGGGTATAAGGCTCACGGCGTTCCGTTTCGGCCGTGCAAGCGGTAGCCGGGACGTTCGCTCAGTCGTTCGTAATAGGCCTTCACTGCCGGGAAGTCCGGATGACTTAACGGGGTTTCAAACCAGCGATTTACTGAAAGGCCCATCGGGATGTCTGCCAGCGAAAACTCGCTGCCGCTAACGTACGCCCCGGTAGCATCAAGCTGTCGATCCAGGATCGCCATGTGTCGGGTCCATTGACGGCATCCGGCAGCCAGCGCGTCAGGGTCTTGATGGGCGACGCTGTGCCTGACCAGCGACATGAAGGCATAACCCCAGGATTTGTTGAGATCTGTGGCCTGCCAGTCGATCCATTGATCCACTCTGGCTCTGGCTATTGCGTCCGCTGGATAGAGATGCACGGCGTTGCTGCGGTTCGCCAGGTACCTGATGATCGTGTTCGACTCCCACAGAACGAAGCCATCGTCCTCAATGACTGGAACCATCGCATTAGGGTTGAGTGCCATGAATTCAGGCGTGTTGGTTTCCCTGAAACCAGAGCCCCAGTCCTGCCGTTTGAACGGGATGTCCAACTCTGCACAGGTCCAGAGCACTTTGCGGACATTGATCGATGAGGCTTTGCCCAGTATCTGTAGCATTCCATCTCCTTATGGTCAGCCCGCCTTGGCCGCCATCGCCGTTACTTCCACGCGCATACCTTCAACCGCCAGCGATGCCACGCCCACTGCTGCGCGCACTGGCCACGGTTTTTTGAAGAAGCGTTTGTACACTTCGTTGAAAGCGGCGCGATCTGCCATGTCGGTCAGGTAGATGGTCAGGTGCATGACGCGGTCCATCGAGCTGCCGGCTCGTTCCAATGCATCTTTCAGGGCCCGCAGGGTGCATTCGCTCTGCTCGGTGATGCCGCCCAGCTCCAGGCTGCCGTCCGGATGGGTCGGGATCTGGGTGCTGACCAGCACGCCGTTGAAGTCGGCGACGTCCGAGGAGATGGAGTCCGCATCGGGATCGGGGGTGAAGATGATGTCTGCGTTTGCCATAAGATCTCTGTTTTGCAAGGGACGGAAAACGCCAAGCCTACGCGAGCGTCAGTTAGGGGTCGAGTCGCGGGCTATGTCGCGGAAAGTTGAAATACGCTGCATTGCTCTACAGAATCGCGCCCGGACCCGGCCGTGCTGCCGGACGCTTGTGCTGAAAGGGTTGCCGTTGAACGAACAGAGATTGTCCATGCGCCTGGAGCGTGTGGCGACGCACGTACCCGCCGGTGCGCGGCTGGCTGATATCGGCTCGGATCACGGTTATCTGCCGGTGGCGCTGCTGAACCGTGGTGCCATCTCGGCGGCGGTGGCTGGCGAGGTGGCGTTGACGCCGTTCCACGCAGCCGAACGCACCGTGCGCGAGAACGAACTGGAGCAACAGGTCTGCGTGCGTCTGGCCGATGGTCTGGCGGCGATTGAGGCGGAAGACGGGATAACGGCGGTCAGCATGTGCGGCATGGGTGGCGAGACGATCCGCGACATCCTTGAACGTGGCAAAGCGCGCCTGAGCGGTCAGGAACGTCTGATCCTGCAACCCAATGGTGGTGAGCAGCCGTTGCGCCTTTGGCTGATGGAGCATGATTACCGCATCGTCAGCGAAGAAGTGCTGCGGGAAAACCGTTTCGACTACGAAATCATCGTCGCCGAGCGCACCGGGCCCGTGACCTACACCGCCGAGGAACTGTATTTCGGCCCGCTGCAGATGCAGGCGCGCAGCCCGGCATTTCTGCTCAAGTGGCAGCGTTTATTGGGCAAAAAACAGAAAACGCTGAACAACTTCGAAAGGGCACAGAAAGGCGTGAGCGAAGAAAAATGGCGGGAGGTTGCGCAGCAGATTCGCTGGATCAGCGCATTGCTGGCCTGAAAATCGAACTCGTGCACGAACTTGCTCTCAAATCCGCATGATCCACAGTTCAGGCTTTATGGCGCCTTCATCTGGTGGCGTCAAAGTTGCAATGTGACGCGGAGCGTCACGAACTGCATTCCCACGCGGAGCGTGAGGAACGAGAGGTGTCCGGGAGATTACTTCTCGCTACCATGCCCGGCGCAAGGCAAATCAGCCGGGCGCGCCTTGTTTATCTCGCGCCAATGCTCTGCGTGAGGAACGAGAGGTGTTCGCGAGAACGCTTCTGGTGACCATGCTCGGCGCAATGCAATCAGCCCGGCGCGTTTTCTGCACAACCATCGACGGGAGCAACACGACCATGTATTCAGACGTACTTTCCTGGGGCCACGGGCCTCGTCTGTTCGAAGTCTTCCTTGAGCCAACCTGCCCTTTTTCAGTGAAGGCATTCTTCAAGCTCGATGAACTGCTGGCTCAGGCCGGAGAAGACAAAATCACTGTCAAAATCCGCCTGCAATCCCAGCCCTGGCACATGTTTTCGGGCGTTATCGTGCGCTGCATACTCGCGGCTGCAACGCTGGAAGGCGGCAAGGAAAGCGCCAAGGCCGTCATGACAGCGGTTGCCTCGCACCGTGAAGAGTTCGAGTTTGAACATCACGCAAGCGGCCCGAACATGGACGCGACGCCCAATGACATCATCGTGCGTATCGAGCGTTACAGCGGCCTTGCGCTGGCTGACGCATTCGCCAATCCCGAGCTTGAGCACGCCGTGAAATGGCACGCTAAATACGCCCGCCAGAACGGCATACACGTGTCGCCGACCTTCATGATCGACGGTCTTGTGCAGCCGGGCTTGAGCAGTGGCGACCCAGTATCGAAGTGGGTCACGGAGATAGGCTGAGAGGCGAGCTCAACCCAGCGCGTCGATCCGCTCATTGATCCATTCACGGCTGCGCACCAGAGCCTTGCGCGCCAAGGTAGTCGGGAAGTGGATGAAGCCGTGCGGCGACTCGGGCATGAGGTGCATTTCGACCTCTGCCGAGTCGGCCCAGCGCTCGGCCATTTGCAGTGTGTCATCCAGCAGCGGGTCGATCTCTCCAACGAACATCAGTGCAGGCGGAAGGCCAGTCAAATCGCCATACAAAGGCGATAGTGGCGGCTCGCGGCGTTTATCGTCGCTTCGGTCGGGGGTAAGCAAACGCATTGCACCGACCATGCCCGGCCCGTCCAGCACCAGCGTCTCCGGCCCTGCGGTACGCACGCTCTTGGTGCCCGTCAGGTCGTAGACGCCGTAGTACAGGACCGTACCCACTATTCGCTCGAGCAGATCAGGTCGGCTTTTCAATTTCAGAAGCGTGGCTGCGGCAAGATGCCCGCCAGCGGATTCGCCGACCACGATAACCGGCAGGCCGGCAAACTCCTCGCAGTCTTTGCCCAACAGCCAGCAGGCGGCAGAAAAGCAATCTTCCATCAGGCCTTCAATGGGGGTTGTCACCGCCAGCCGGTAATCGACCGAAACCACTGCAACATTGCAGGCGTTGACCATGCCGACGTTGAGCTCATCGTTCATCTGGGCGTTGCCAATCACCCATCCGCCACCGTGAATATCGAACACCACGCCTCTGGGTTTGCCTTTGGGCCTGATGATACGCACGGGGACCGGTACGTTATCCGTGCTGACCGTTCTTTTTTCAATCTGCAGCCCATGCCCTCCCGGTTTGAAAGCGCTGCCAATCTGAGCCGCACGCAATAACGCCTGAATCAACCGGGGTGTAACACGATTGCGAATCTGGAAACGCGGCATTCGCGCGAGGGTTTTATTAAACCGTCGCACTTCTGACAACTCCTGCTCACTGCAAGGCCAAGGCTGTTTTTTGTCCAATTTCTGCTCTCTTGTCAGGCTGACGTGTGCGGGGGCCGACAAAGCGCTTGCCCCCACCTGTACCTGAGAGGCTCTTAGTCGTAGAACGGTTCAACGGATGCCCGACTGCCCACGAAAAAACTGTCCGCGACCAGCCGCAACGGTTGCAGGTCCAAATCACTGGCCTTGTTGCCGATCAACTGTTGGAAGTGTTGATACACCGCCGCGTACTCGCCTTCCTCCGAAACCGTCTGGCGCACGCCATCGATACTCAACAGTGCGCCGCCGTTATCCAGGCGCAAGGTGCCTTCGGCGCAACGAATCTCGATGCTCCAGAGTTCGTCATGACCGTGATCGAAGTCGAACTCGGCATGAATATCGAGGTGGCGCGTGTCGGACATCTTGATAGAAGCGGCAATTGGCGACTGGCAGTTGCTCGGCACGCGCAGTTCGGCAGATTCGACGAACAATGGAAGTGGCAGCAGGTGAGTCACTATCGACAGGGCGTTGATACCCGGATCGAACACACCCAGGCCACCGGGCTGCCAGATCCACGCCTGCCCAGGGTGCCATTTGCGCACATCTTCCCTCCAGTCGATCTGGACACTTTGCAGAGTACGGGTGGACAACCACTCACGCGCCGCTTCGATACCCTGCGCGTAACGCGAATGCCAGGCGAACAGACCACTGACGCCCTGCTCCGACACGTGCTCCACCAACGCCATCGCCTCACCCAGCGTCGCACATGGCGGTTTCTCGACCAGCACGTGTTTGCCTGCCGCCAACGCCTCTTGCACCAGAGCAAAGCGGCCTTGCGGGGGCGTACAGAACGCAATAGCGTCAACCTGCACTCCACTCTCGAGCAACTCGCCCAGCGACTTGAAGTTCTCCACCCCGGCACACGGCTGCCCTTGCGTAGCGACAGCCACCAGCTCAAATGCGGGGTTGGCGTGGATGGCAGGGACGTGTTGATCCTGCGCAATCTTGCCGTAGCCCACCAGACCGAGACGAATCGGTTGCATACATGACTCCTGAGTTTTTGTAATTATCGTGGGCACAGTAAACCAGATGTTAATAGTGGGCGGTAAGGGGACACTGGCAAAGCGGGAGTGTTTTCGGTCAAAGACCGTCTGATGAGAGCATGGAAGCCGTTTAACGTTTGTCTTTAGACTTGGCGCACACCCAAATGAAAAAGTGCACGTCCTTGAACAAAAAGCAACGTGACGAAATCAGCAAATTGCTCAGCTACCTGCTGCGCCACGCCCCCGAATCAATGGGCCTGACCTTGGACCGCGACGGCTGGAGTGATGTCGATGATCTGATCCGGAAAGCAAACGCGCATGGCCATGCTTTCGACCGCCAGGCATTGAATGAAGTGGTTGAGACCAACGAGAAAAAACGCTTCACGCTATCCGAAGATGACCAGCGCATTCGTGCAGCACAGGGCCACAGCACCGTTCAGGTTCAAGTGCAGCACGCCGAAAAGGAACCGCCAGCTACGCTTTATCATGGCACCGCAAGTCGCTTCATGACCTCCATCGAGACACAGGGGCTGATCGCAGGCAGTCGACATCATGTTCATCTGACTGAGGATCCAGATGACCGCAATGAGCGTCGGCAAACGATACGGGCAACCGGTGCTTCTTGCCGTTGACGCGAAGGGTATGTTTGAAGCCGGGGTACGGTTTTTTCAGGCAGATAACGGGATTTGGTTGGTGAAAGCGGTGAGTCGAGATTCACTCACAGTCCTGCATTTGCCCATACCTGAATAGCCGCGCAGTACAGGTGATTGTGAGCAGGCAAGAACCAGAGCCGAGCGTCGGAAACGATACCCGCCGTTACCAAACTGCGAAAACGAGGAGGCCCCGCAAGCGGGGCCACAACTTAACCTAGTCTCATCACCGTTTCTTGTGGCACGGGAGTGGAGTTTCCAGGGCAGCGACGTAAATTTACCACACTACGAGACAACGTCAACTCCCAAGATAGGATTTGAAAGCGCCTGACCTACCTATCGCGATCAGAACGAGCACCTTAGGCTGCTTGCCCAACTCCAGCACACGCCAAGACAGGGCTCACTTCGCTTTCTCGCTCGCGCCTCGATAATTTTCCAGATACAGCTATGGGCTTCTAAGAGAAATCCTTGACGTGTACCCTTTCGGTTTTGGCCCAAGGAATGCCTACCGGCCATCATTACACTCAGGAGCAGTGAGTCGCTATGGTTTGGCAAACGCTGGAGGCGAAGCTTTCTACGCCAAGGATGTCCCGCTACCTGAAAGGCAACCGAGGCAAGGACCGAGCCGCAGAGGCTTACGTCCACAATATGAAAATTGCCGAGTCTCTCGTTTCAGTTTTTCATGTTCTTGAGGTAGCTGTGCGTAACGGAATTCAGAAAGAAATGGCCTTGGAGTACGGCCGGGATGACTGGTACGAAGAATGGAATGGTACTGGCAATGCAAATTTCCAGAAACTTTATGACAAGATTTCAGAGGCCAAGAATGAGCTTCGTAATCGAAGGGTTGAGCTTACGCCAGACAACATCGTAGCCGAGCTAAGCTTCGGCTTCTGGACGTCTCTATTCAACCGGGCGACCATCATCAACCTGTCAAAACCGCTAATGCGGGTTTTCTATTTCTGCCCTAAAAGCATGCGACAACCCGACAACATTCGCACTCGCCTGAACAAGGGACGTGACCTGCGGAACCGTTGCTTCCACCATGAGCCGCTTTTGTGGCAACCGCTCTATGAACTGCATAGAGATGTATCTGAAGTCATCAAGTGGATCGAACCTGGATTACATGCATGGATAAAGATCCACGATCGAGTACCTGCCACACTCGGCGACTGGATAAAGTGGCGAGACTCACCGGAGCCAGCTCAAGCTGAGAGCATTATCGGCAGCAACGAATAAGCAGAGTGTAAGCGGCATTCCAAGAAGTGCTTATCCAGCAGCTGATCTGAAAATCGCTTGGTAGATGTTACCAAACGGAATGATGACATTTCATGGAGGACTTCTTTGATCACTTCAATGTGGGTCAGGGCGATTACGACCACTGTCGATACTTCAAACCGGAAGGTACAGATATTTTTATGCTGTTCCGAGCCAAAGACAGGCGCGCCAAAACGCCTCTGACACTGGGAATTCTGTACGAAGCGACCAGAATGAAGGTATGGAATTGCCAGACGCTAGAGGAAATGACGTTTAGCTCAATGCCTACTTACGGTCGTACCGAAGATACACCGGTTAAAATATTTGAGATCAAAACCCGGCAACCTGCGTCCTTATACAGTATGGGTTGCTTGCGGATGCCGAGCCTTGGCACGACGAAAGGCGCTCTCCCGGACACCTCTCGTTCCCATGCCACCTAGCTCATATTCATACACAAGTCCCCATGACGCCGGGAAACGTGGCTCAAGCCAATATGATGACCGTTACTACGCGTGGTAACGCAGAGCTGCAGCACGAAATCAACATTCATCAACCGCAGAACCACGCCATCACTCAATAGTCTTAGCCTTGCAGCCATTGCCTTGTATAGTTGCCCTCTTCATCTCAGGAGCTTTCCATGCGCATTCCTTCTCGCTTGATCGGTGGCGTTCTGGTCGCCACGTTGCTGACTCAGATTTCTGCCTGCGGCAGTATTTTCTATCCTGACCGTCGCGGTCAGATTGATGGCAAGGTTGACCCGGCCATTGCGGCGCTGGATGCTTTTGCGCTGCTGTTCTATATCGTTCCCGGGGTGATTGCGTTTGCAGTGGACTTCGCGACGGGCGCGATCTATTACGCACCCGGCGAGCATGCGCAGATCGATCCGCAGAAGCTGCAAAAGGCGATCAAGGCTGACGGCAGCGTCGACAACACCAAGCTGCAAGCCATCATTGAAACCGAGCTGGGCCGTTCCCTGCCACTGAACGACCCACGCCTGATTCAGCACAAAGGCAGCGTGGAACAACTGGCAGCCTTGGGCCTGGTCCCGGCAGCCTGATATCGATACGGTTCAAGGAAGCGTCATGAGCACCACTGCCGAACATTCCCGACTGCTGCGTCTGGCGACGCGGGCCTCGCTGGCGGTTGCCGTGACGCTGATCCTGGCCAAGGGCGTTGCCTGGTGGCTCAGTGGTTCAGTGAGCCTGTTGGCCGGCCTTACCGATTCGTTGCTTGATGGCGCGGCCTCGTTCCTCAATCTGCTGGCGGTGCATTACGCGTTGCGCCCAGCCGATGAGGATCATCGCTATGGTCATGGCAAGGCGGAAGCGCTGTCGGGTATGGCGCAGGCGCTGTTCATCACCGTCAGTGGCGTGCTGATCGCTGTTCAGGCGGTCGAACGCATCCAGAACCCGGAGCCGCTGGGCGCGCCGCTGTTGGGTATGGTGGTGATGGTGATTTCCATCGCACTGACGCTCGCACTGCTCACCTTGCAATACCGGGTGATCAAGGCGACAGGCTCGGCGGCCATCCGTGCCGACTCGCTGCACTACCGTTCCGACTTGCTGCTGAACGCCAGTATTCTGGTGGCGCTGACCCTTGCCTATTTCGGCTGGCAACAGCTGGACGCGTATTTTGGTCTGGGCATCGCGCTGTACATCTTGTGGAGCGCTTTGCAGATCGCCCGCGAGACAGTGTCGGTGTTGATGGATGAAGAATTGCCCGCCGATGTCAGCACGCGCATGCTGGCGCTGGCGTGCGACGTGCCTGGCGTGCTTGGGGCGCATGATCTGCGTACACGGATATCCGGCAATCACTGGTTTGTGCAGCTACATCTGGAGTTGCCGGGCACACTGACCCTGTCGGTCGCCCATGCGCTCTGCGACAAGGTCGCCGATGCTATTCACGAGCAATTCCCGAAGGCCGAAGTGCTGGTGCACGCCGACCCTCAGGAAGTCGTCAAGCAGGCCAATGTCTGATCAGCGTCAATTGACGCTGACGTTGTAGCCACGCCCTGCCAGACAGTCACCCATCGAGCGACGATAGGCATCCACCAAGTCCGGCGGCGGCTGGCCGCTGACATTGGCCGGGTCGAAGCCGCTCTGCTGCGCGGCCTGCAAATAGCACTGATAGTGATCCAGTTCGACCTGTTGCGGACTCTGGCCATTGGCAGGGTAGGCAACCGGGTCGTAGCCATTGACCTGCTGTCCAGCAGGGGCCTGATACACCGCCTCGTTCTGCGGCGGGTTGACCACTACGTAGTCCTGACTGTCAGGCTGGTAGGCATAATAAGTACCGGCTGCCAGAAACAGCAGACTGCTGCCGATCCACACTTCCTGCGAGTAGGACGGTAGTCTGCTGACACGTACCCCGTAAGGCGGTGTCACCACGACATAACGCGGGCCTTGCGGGCGATACCAGTAACCACCCGAGTAGTAATAGTCCTGACCACGATAGGGAATACGCGAGTAGCCACCCGGTACGCGATCTATCGCATAGCCAGGCCGATATTGCGGGCCTGGCCCCCAGCCATTGCCACGCCCGTCGGGACGCCCTTCCCAACGGTCATTGAGGCGACCGTTACCGGCCTGCCAGTTGCGGTTGTTGCCACGCGGGATGTCCTGATAGTAGCCCTGACGCGGCTGCTGGGTTTGCCACACCTCTCCAGGACCACCCTGGATCGGCAGGTTGTTCTGGCTTTGGCGCAACTGCTGGCGCTGCTGGTTTTGCTGCTGCTGAATCTGACGCTGCTGATCACGTTGTTGCTGATCGATCTGCTGTTGCTGCTGACGCTCGACGTTGCGCTGCTGGATCTGCTGTTGCTGGATCTGCTGCTGTTGCTGGCGCTCAACCTGACGCTGCTGGTTCTGCTGTTCCTGAATCTGACGTTGCTGATTGATCTGCTGCTGGTTGATCTGTTGTTGCTGCTGACGCTCGACCTGGCGCTGCTGATTCTGCTGCTGTTGGATCTGACGCTGCTGATTATTCTGTTCCTGGAAGCGCTGCTGTTGTTGCTGACGCTGCTGCCCGTTTTCGCCAGAGCTGTTGTACAACTGATTGCGCGGCGAATCATCACGTTCGTCGGCCAATGCCTGAGCGCTGATGCTCAGACACAACAGACTCACACCCGCAAACTGCCAGATGCCAGATTTCATGCTTTCCTCACTAGAGCGCGGGTTGACGTCATTAAGACTGTTTAAGCGTAGCGCCGTTCTGCGCACTTTATCAGCAGACAAAGAAAAGGGGACCAAATGGCCCCCTTGAGATACTTCGCCCTGGCGCAACGCTTTTGACGTTGGCTCACCTCATGCCGTCTTCTGGACAGTATGTAGCCCGGGGGCCTGGCACACCCTGTTGGGTGGGAGGCCGCGACTGGCCTGATTCGGCGAGTCGCGCTGGACGCTGTGTCCGGGCAGTGATTCTGGTTAAAAGAATAGGCCTGAGGCTAAGGCAGAGGATTGCTAATATTGCGGATTAAAACATTACTTGCGCAATTTTTGACTTCAGATGAATAATCCAGCGCAATTGAATTGATAAAGGGGTGCATCGTGAGCAAGCTCGACAGATACGACCTGAGCATTTTGGCTGAATTGCAACGTGACGCACGCATATCCAACCAGGAATTGGCCGAACGCATCGGTCTGTCACCCTCACCCTGCTCGCGCCGGGTCAAGCAACTGGAGGACGACGGTTACATCGTGCGCCAGGTGGCCCTGCTGGATCGCAAGAAACTTGGCCTGAACCTCACCGCCTACGTGCTGATCGGCATGGACCGGCATACGCCCGAGCGATTCGAGAATTTCGAGCAGCAAATCCGTAACCTGCCTCAGGTTCTGGAATGCAGCCTGGTGACCGGCATGGACGCAGACTACCAACTGAAAGTGGTGGTGCCGGACATGGATCACTACCAGAAACTGCTACTGGGCCATCTGACGCGGATCGAGGGCGTGACCAGCGTCAAGTCCAGCTTTGTGCTCAATCAGGTGCTGGCCAGCACCGAAATGCCGCTGACTCACTTGCGCAACTAAGCCCGCTCGACCTCACAGCTTTGCGGCGACTTCCCGGTATTGGCCCTGATCCAGCCCATCCAGCGTCCAGTCGCCAATTCTGACCCGCACCAGCCGCAGGGTCGGCAAGCCGACGGCAGCAGTCATGCGCCGCACCTGCCGATTACGCCCTTCCTTGATCACCAGTTCCAGCCAGCTGGTCGGCACGCTCTTGCGAAAGCGCACAGGCGGGTTGCGCGGCCACAGTTGCGGTTCATCGAGCTGCCGCGCCTCGGCGGGCAAGGTCGGGCCGTCGTTGAGCTGGACACCGTCGCGCAACTGCTGCAACTGCTCATCGGTCGGCTCACCCTCGACCTGCACCCAGTAGGTCTTGGCCAGTTTGTGTTTCGGGTCGGCGATGCGCGCCTGCAACTGGCCGTCGTTGGTCAGCAGCAACAAGCCTTCACTGTCGCGATCCAGTCGTCCGGCCGGATAAATGCCGGGGATCTTGATGAAGTCCTTGAGCGTGGCGCGCCCTCCTTCGTCACTGAATTGAGTCAGCACATCGAATGGCTTGTTGAAGAGGAACAGCTTCGGCTCGGCCGTTGGCGCTTTGGCGACACGCCGGGCAGCGCCTGCCGGGTTGGAGGCAGGACGGCGGGAAACGGGGCGTTGGGTGCGGGACATGGGAATTAGGCAATCAAAAAACAGAAAGGGCCACTTTAGTGGCCCTTCGTGCAAATACCAATCTATTAACGGAATGCTATTAACGGAATGGCGGCTCGTCGAAGCTGCGCAGTTTGCGCGAGTGCAGCGAGTTCAGCTCGGTGCGCAGCAGGTCCAGCGCGGCGATACCGATCTTCAGGTGCTGGCTGACCGCACGTTCGTAGAACGCATTGGCCGAACCCGGCAGCTTGATTTCACTGTGCAACGGCTTGTCGGATACGCACAGCAACGTGCCGTAAGGCACCCGCAGGCGATAACCCTGAGCGGCGATGGTGCCACTTTCCATGTCGACCGCCACGGCACGCGACAGGTTGATCAATGGACGTTCCTGAGCCCAGCGCAGCTCCCAGTTACGGTCGTCATAGGTCAACACCGTGCCGGTGCGCAGGCGCTTCTTGAGCTCTTCGCCGCGTTCGCCGGTGATCTGCGCCGCCGATTCCTGTAAGGCCAGTTGCACTTCGGCGAGCGCCGGAATCGGGATATGCGGCGGCAACACGCGGTCGAGAATGCCGTCGCGACGCATATAGGCGTGGGCCAGTACGTAATCGCCGATGGTCTGCGACTGACGCAGGCCGCCGCAGTGACCAATCATCAGCCAGCAATGCGGACGCAGGACTGCCAGGTGATCGGTGATGTTCTTGGCGTTGGACGGGCCGACGCCGATGTTGACCAGTGTCACGCCATGGCCGTCTTCGGCGATCAGATGGTAGGCCGGCATCTGATAGCGGTGCCAGACCACGCTGGCGACGATGGCCTGGGCTTCATCCAGGCTCATGCTCTTGTCGACCACCACATTGCCCGGTAGAACCATACGCACGAAACGCGGGTCTTCGCGGAGTTTTTCCAGCCCGTGCAGGATGAACTGGTCGACATAGCGGTGGTAGTTGGTCAGCAGAATCCACGGCTGCACATGACGCCAGTCGCTGCCGGTGTAATGCACCAGACGGCGCAACGAGAAATCCACCCGTGCAGCGTCGAACAGCGCCAATGGCAGCGGGTCGACATTGGCCCAGTCATAAAGGCCGTCGGCAATACCATCGGTGGCAGCCGACAGGTCGGTGCTGGGGAATACCCGCGCCAGCGCCGCTGCGGTAACACCAGTGCCGGCCAGCTCATCGCCCTGCTCGACCACGTAAGGATAAGGAATGCTCTGCTCGCTCATGCCGACTTCAACCGTCACGGTGAAATCTTTCATCAGCGGGACAAGTTGTTCGAGCAGGTACTTCTTGAAGGCCTTGGGCTGCGTGACGGTAACGCTGTAAGTACCCGGCAACTGCACCTTGGCGTAGGCACGAGTGGTTACCGGCACTTCGCCCTTGCATTGGTAGACCAGGCGCAGTTCCGGGTAGCTGAATTGCGCTCGCTCCTCGGCAGTGGGCTCGACGCGGTCTTTCAAATAGCGCTTGAGCGCCTGGCTCAGCGCGCTGGTCGCGCGCTCATGCAGCTCGGCGAGCCGCTCTACGGCCTGCTCGGCGGTGTCGACAACAACAAAGGCTTGGGTCACGATTCATGTCCTGTCTGATCTTGCAGACGTGCATCGTAACGGGTTCGCGTGCTCATGCCACCTGTGGCGAGGACCTGAGCAGCAATGTTTCGACATCGACACCACGCGGCAATGTGCCATACACCCGCCCGCCAGAGGCTATTCGCCCCGCGATAAAGCCATCGCTGACAGCGGCATTGCCCGCTTCCAGCAATAGCTTGCCCTGCAAGGCGACGGCAATGTTCTCGGTCAGTTGGCGGGCGCGGTACTGAATATCGCTCGTGTCCTGAAACGCACCTTTCAATGCAGCTATATGCGCCGCCAGATGCCGATCGCCGTGCCCGTCGCCCAGTTCGTCGAACAGCGCATCGAGCGCGCCTGGTTCTTTGGACAGGGTTCGCAGCACATCCAGGCATTGCACATTGCCCGAGCCTTCCCACGTGGAGTTGACCGGGGCTTCGCGGTAAAGCCGGGGCAGAATGCTGTCCTCAACATAACCGGCACCGCCCAGGCATTCGGCGGCTTCGTTGATCATGGCCGGAGCCCGCTTGCAGATCCAGTATTTACCCACTGCCGTGACCAGACGGACAAAGCGTTTTTCGTGATCATCATCGAGATGGTCCAGCGCACGGCCCATGCGCAGGGTCAGGGCCAGCGCAGCCTCGCTTTCCAGCGCCAGGTCCGCCAGAACGTTCTGCATCAACGGTTGCTCGGCCAGCAGCCGGCCGCTGACCGCACGATACGCGCAATGATGCGCGGCCTGCGTCAGCGCCTGACGCATCAAGGCGCTGGAGCCAATCATGCAGTCGAAACGGGTCATGGCGACCATTTCAATGATGGTCGGTACGCCGCGCCCTTCCTCACCGATCATCCACGCCAACGCGCCGCGAAACTCGACTTCGCTCGATGCGTTGGACCAGTTGCCGAGCTTGTTTTTCAGGCGCTGGATATAGAACTCGTTGCGGGTGTCGTCCGGTCGGTGGCGCGGCAGCAGAAAACAGCTGAGGCCCTTATCGGTCTGCGCCAGGGTCAGAAACGCGTCGCACATCGGTGCCGAGCAGAACCACTTGTGTCCGACCAGCTCATAAGCCTGGCCGGGGCCACCCGCGCCTACCGGGAACGCGCGCGTGGTATTGGCGCGCACGTCGGTGCCGCCCTGTTTTTCGGTCATGGCCATGCCGATGGTTGCGCCACGCTTGTGCGCAATGCCCACGTTACGTGAGTCGTACTCAGTCGACAGCACCTTGGGCAGCCATATTTCAGCCAGATCCGGTTGCAGCCTGAGCGCAGGAACACTGGCGAACGTCATGGTCAGCGGGCAGCCGCTGCCCGGTTCTGCCTGCGTATGCAGATAGCTCATGGCAGCGCGCGCCACATGAGCACCGGGTTGCGGATCGGTCCATGGCAACGACGGGATGCCATGCTCGATGGCCGTGCTCATCAACTGATGGTACGCCGGGTGAAATTCGATCAGATCGATGCGGTGCCCGTAACGGTCATGGCTGGCGAATGCAGGCTTGTTCTGATTGGCCAGAAAGCCAGCCTCCATCAGCGGGCCGCCTGCAAGGGCACCGTAAGCGTCTATGCGCGGTTGCGCCCAGCCCGCACCGAAGCGGCTGCTCCACTCCTGAAGCGGCACGTCGATACGGTAGAGGTTCGCCCCGTCCAGCGGTGGCGGTTGATTGGTGACTTCGTGGGTTTCGGCGAATTGATTCAGGTTCATGAGTCATCTCCTGCCTGTGTGCACGCGCAACATGCAGACAGTGAATCACGCGCCCGACACTTGCAAAAGTGCCGTAGCCGCCGAAATCTCGGCGCTTTTACCTGATGCGCGTATCAAATGACGCTTTATATACCCCACTGGGCCTTGAGTTCTGGGGCTCTGCGCACCGCGCCCGGTACGGCCATCAGCATCGGGACGTTCAAGGTAAAGCAACTGCCCTTGCCTGGCTCGGAACGATGACTCAGCTCGCCACCCTGCAACTCGACCAGTTTCCGGCAAATCGCCAGACCGATGCCCAGCCCGCCGTATTCGCGGGTCATGGAGCCGTCGACCTGAAAGAAGTGTTGATACAGTTGGGCTTCGTCCAGTCGGCTGAAACCGATGCCGCTGTCCATCACTTCAACCCGCAGGTGCATGCGCTCCAGATCCTGCGGGTGCCCGCTGAAGCGCACTTGCACCGCGCCCTTACGGGTGAATTTGATCGCGTTGTCCACCAGGCACTCAATGCACTGGTAGAGCTTGTCGATGTCGCCACGCAGGCACGGCGGCAGCTTATCGTCCAGATCAAGCGTCAAAATCAGCCCCTTGGACTGAGCGGCGCCCAGGAAGCGATTGCGTAGCCTGTCGGCGAGGTCTTCGGGCGAAAAGGCATTGCAGTCGGCATACAGCACACCGGCCTGAAGTTCGGTGAGGGTCAGAATGCCGTTGATCATACTCATCATGTCCCGCGCGGAACTGGCAGCCGTTTGCCGATACATCTCCAGCTCGTCATCCATATCGAGTGTCTGCATCACTTCCAGCGACCCGATCACACCGTTCATCGGCGTGCGCAGCTCATGGGTAAGCGTGGCAAGGAACTCATCTTTCAGCCGGTTGCTGTTGGCCAGTTGCTGGTTGAGACGCTCCAGATCCTGACCTGCCGCCAGCAGCGTTCGCGCCTGCTGGCATCGGGCATGGTTGATACGGTCGGCAAGCGCCATGGAGAGGAATGCCATTTCCAGCACCGTGCCGATGTGCGAGGCGTACATGGTCAGGAAGGTGTTGGGCAAATAGCCCAGCAGCATCAGCCCGAAGATCAACCCGCTGACCATGAAGACCGACCAGGCCAGCACAAAATAGCGCCCTACCCGCTCGCCTTTCATGATGGCGACAATGCCCGCCAGGTAGATCGTCACGGCCCCTGTCATGACCAGTTGAGTGGCCCCGCGCAGGGCTGGCCCGTAGCCCAGGAACAAGGCCATGCCCATCACCAGCACAGCAGCGCCGATGACTATCAGCAGCAAGCGGTCCAGCCAGCGCGCCAACTGTGCCGTACCCAGAAAACTGCGGGAAAACTGGCACGCGAACAGCGTGGCCAGCGCCATCAGAAAGGGCGTCGACGCATTTGCCCACCAGGGGCTGTCAGGCCACAGGTATTCAATTGCGACGCCGTTGATCGACATCTGGTAAAGCCCGAACGAGGCGACATACAGCAGGTAGTACAGGTAATCCACCTCACGGACGCTGAGGTAGATGAACAGGTTGTAGACCAGCATGCCCAGCAGCACGCCGTAGATCAGCCCGAAAACGTAAACCTTGGTGGGCTGCGCCTCGAGGTAGGCGTGAGTAGACCAGAGATTGAGCGGAGCCTGAACCGACCCTTCGCTGCGTATGCGCATATACAGGGTTCGCGTCTGACCCGCTGGCAGGTCCAGCTGGAAAAGGTAGTTGTTCTGAGCGAACTGACGGCTGGAGAACGGCAACATGTCGCCGGTCTGCCAGACCCGCCCGGGATTCCCGTCGGCATCCGGGACATAGAAATCAACGTGGTCCATTGGCGGATAGGCCAGTTCCAGCAACCAGTCGTTATGGATGCTGGCGTCTATCGGGCGATAGGTCAGCTCGACTTTCAGCCAGAAGGCGGAACGCGAATACCCGGCGTTGAAGGTCCCGGCAGGCACGGACTGAAAGGCACCGGCGTGAGCGGCGGCGCTGACGCTTTCAATGGTCGCATCGCCGGTCGGGTCTTCGAATACCTGAATGGCACGACCCAACGGCAGAAAACGAGTGTTTTCATCAAACTCGACTGCATGACTCTGCAACGGCAGCCAAAGAGCCAGAATGATCAACAGATAGCGCATTGAAGCCCCAAGGTAGGTCGTCGCGTTCAATCCATCCATTGATTACGACGTCCCGCAATTTTCTGTCCTTGAAACAGGCTAATGATTCAAACAGACCATTGAACGTTGGGATGACCTGGCTGGCATCGGTATAAAAAACGATGCAAACCGTCGGTAATCGGTCTGACCACACAAGCATAGCCGCTAATAGCGTAAAGACAGTATCGCGATAAAAATCAAGGCAATAGCTCTACATCGGCTATTTCAGGCCAAACATGAGTATTTTTTGCAGGTTTGTCGAATCTGCGACAGTCGCCGACGGACCATCACCAGCAAGAAAAACCTGGCACCCCGAGCGGCCCGCGAAAGGTTTAGTGATAAGCTCGCGCACCATGAATATCTATAGCTCCCGCCCCGTTGTCCTTTGCCTCTCCGGCCACGACCCTAGTGGCGGTGCCGGTATGCAGGCCGATATAGAAGCCCTGCTCGCCCAGGGCTGTCACGCCGCTCCGGCGATTACTGCGCTCACCGTGCAAGACACTGTAGATGTCAGTGATTTTCGCGTGCTCGATCGCGAATGGGTCATGGCACAGGCCAATGCCGTCCTCAACGATTCGAACGTAGCCGCCGTCAAGCTGGGCATGCTCGGTTCGCTGGGGATGGTCGACACTGTCGTCGACCTGCTCCTTGCTCACCCGCATTTGCCAATGGTCTGCGACCCGGTGCTGCGTGCTGGCGGCGGCGGACGGCTGGGCAAGGACGAAGTCGGCTACGCCATGCGCGAACGGCTGCTGCCTTTGTCGACCATCGCGACCCCCAATCTTCCGGAAGCACGCATTCTTGCCGAGCTGCCTGAGGGTACTGCGGACGAGTGCGCCGACAAGCTACTGCTGTTTTGTGAATACCTGTTAATCACTGGCGGTCATGGTGACGAACAGCAAATCCATAATCGTCTTTATGTGCGTGGCGGCCAGACCCACACTTTCATTTGCGAACGCCTGCCCGGCAGCTACCACGGTTCAGGCTGCACACTGGCCAGCGCACTGGCCGGGCGTATTGCCCAGGGAGAAGAACTGGTCAGCGCGGTAAGATCGGCGCTGGACTACACCTGGCGAACGCTCAGGGACGCCGAACAGCTGGGCCGCGGGCAATTTGTGCCTCGTCGGTTGCCGCTGGATTTTTGCTCGTAACACATCGCCATGAGGCTCGATTCATGAAACTACGTGGCCTGTATGCCATTACCGACAGCCAGTTGCTGTCCGGCAAATTTCTCTCGTACGTCGAAGCTGCGCTGGATGGCGGCGTGACGCTGCTGCAATACCGCGACAAGACCAGTGACGAGTCCCGCCGTCTGCGCGAAGCGACCGAGCTGCTCAAACTCTGCGAGCGCTACAAGACGCGACTTATCATCAACGACGACGCCGAACTGGCGGCGCGTCTGGGCGTGGGTGTGCATTTGGGCCAGACCGACGGCTCGTTGCCGGATGCGCGTGCCCTGCTGGGGCACAAGGCGATTGTCGGTGCCACCTGTCACGGCAGCCTGGAACTGGCCGAGCAGGCAAAGGCTGATGGCGCGACGTACGTAGCATTTGGCAGGTTCTTCAACTCCCTGACCAAGCCCGGCGCCCCCGCAGTACCGCTGGACCTGATTGCTCAGGTGCGTGCCAGGGTTCACTTGCCGATTGCCGTGATCGGCGGCATCACCCTGGAAAACGCCCCGCAACTGGTCGAACATGGAGCAGACCTGCTCGCCGTGGTACACGGCCTGTTCGGCGCTGAAAACGCCCAGGAAGTCACTCGCCGGGCAAAAGCCTTCATGGCGTTGTTGTAAAGCAGAATTGCTGTGGGAGTGACCGGGGCGGCAATCCGCATTGCTCGCGAAGGCGATGGTTCAAAATGCTCTGTTTTCGGGGCCTGCACCGCCCCCTTCGCGAGCAAGCTCGCTCCCACGAGTACGTGGATCCTTCTTCATTTGATATAGTGCGCGTTCCTGCGCCTTCTCTGGCTCATGCCACTCAATAAAGCAGCCTGCTCTAAAGCTGCCCGCCTCGGCTGACCCCAGCGTAGACACGAATTCCCCGTTTCAAAGCAGAGACCCGATCATGTCCCGTTCCGAAACACTGTTCGCCAACGCCCAAAAACACATCCCCGGTGGCGTCAATTCGCCGGTTCGTGCTTTCAAAAGCGTGGGTGGCACGCCGCTGTTCTTCAAGCACGCTGCGGGCGCTTACGTGACTGACGAAGACGACAAACGCTATGTTGATTACGTTGGCTCCTGGGGGCCGATGATTCTTGGCCATAGCCACCCGGAAGTGCTCGATGCCGTGCGCAGCCAGCTGGAACACGGCCTGTCTTACGGCGCACCGACGGCCATGGAAACCGAAATGGCCGATCTGGTCTGCGCACTGGTGCCGTCCATGGAAATGGTCCGCATGGTGAGCTCCGGCACTGAAGCGACCATGAGCGCGATCCGTCTGGCCCGAGGCTTTACCGGCCGCGACAGCATCATCAAGTTCGAGGGCTGCTACCACGGTCACTCCGACAGCCTGCTGGTCAAGGCCGGCTCCGGTGCCCTTACCCTGGGCGTACCCAGTTCGCCTGGCGTACCGGCAGCGTTTGCGAAACACACTCTGACCGTGCCCTTCAACAACCTCGACGCCGTGCGTGACCTGTTGGCTGAAGTGGGTCAGGAAGTGGCGTGCATCATCGTCGAGCCCGTTGCTGGCAACATGAACTGCGTGCCGCCCGCGCCTGGCTACCTGCAAGGTCTGCGCGACCTGTGCGACGAGCACGGCGTGGTGCTGATTTTCGATGAAGTGATGACCGGTTTCCGCGTAGCCCTCGGTGGCGCACAGGCTTACTACGGCGTGACGCCCGACCTGAGCACCTTCGGCAAGATCATCGGTGGCGGTATGCCGGTCGGCTGCTTTGGCGGCAAACGCGAAATCATGTCGCACATCGCACCGCTTGGTCCGGTCTATCAGGCGGGCACCCTGTCGGGTAACCCGTTGGCGATGGCCGCTGGCCTGACTACCCTGCGCCTGATCAGCCGCCCGGGCTTTCACGATGAATTGAGCGACTACACCCGTCGCCTGCTTGAAGGCCTGCAACAGCGCGCCGATGCAGCAGGTATTGCGTTCGTGACAACCCAGGCGGGTGGCATGTTCGGCCTGTACTTCAGTGAAGCGCGTGAAATCGTAACGTTTGAAGACGTGATGACCAGCGATGCCGAGCGTTTCAAACGTTTCTTCCACTTGATGCTGGAGGGCGGCGTGTACCTCGCGCCGAGCGCATTCGAAGCCGGCTTCACCTCCATCGCCCACGGCGATGCCGAGTTGAAACTGACACTAGATGCCGCGGAAAAAGCGTTTGCTGCGCTGAAATAAGCTCGTCAGACTCACCCGCGCCGGGTGTCATTGAACCGGCGCGAGTGATGCCTGTGAATGAAACGGAACGCTAAGTACGTATTTTGCTTCTACAATGCAGTGCGGATGCTGCAAACACAGGTCACTGGAAGTGTTGTTTCAGGTAATGCCCCCCTAAAGAAGGGCGTTTTCAACGCCGTGCAGCAGAAAATCCGTAAAGACTTTGTAAGGTTGGCTCTGCTTATTTCATAATGCGCAGCCAGCACGTTTAGCTGGTCGGGCATGCCCGCACCTTTTTCAGAGGTAAGTCGACTCCCATGAACCGCACCGGCCGCACCCTTGTATTGGGCTGCCTGTTGCTTGTCTATCCCCTGCTGGCGACTGCTGGCGGCAACTCGTTGTTAATCCCGGCGATGGGTCGTTGCACCCTCAATACCCAGCCAGAGAACCTGCCCGCTGCGCTTGAAGCGTGCCAGCAGGCCGCCAAGGGTGGGGATGCGCAGGCGCAGTACGAGTTGGGTGAGTTCTATTACGAGGGCAGAAATGCACCTCGCGATTTGCCGCAGGCGCTGAATTACTTCGAGCAGGCCTCCTTGCAGGGCCATGCCCAGGCGCAGTATCAACTGGGCTTGATGTTCAGCCGTGGTGAAGGGGTGCAGGCCAATAATATTCAGGCTTATATCGTGCTGAAGATGGCAGCAGTCAATGGCTCGGAAGAGGCGCTGGATGCCGCCGACGAGGTATCGGCAAAGATGCAGCGCGACGAACTGGAAGTTGCCACCCAGGTGCTGGGGCAGATCTTCCGCAAATACCTGCTTGAACTGCAAACCGCCGAAGGGCGCAGCCCATTCTCTCCGCTGCCCTGACCAGCAATAGCTCAGGGCACTTGCGATTCAGACTTACTTTTCCGGCATCGGCATGGGAAACGGCATTACGTTGCTGCTGCCGCGCGCTTCGCTGATCTTCGGCACGCCCATGCGCTCGACTTCGTCGATGCGCACAATCGAATGCATCGGCACGAAACTGCGCACCACGCCTTCAAACTGAGCCTTGAGTTTCTCTTCGCTCGGGTCCACCACAACCGTCGTGCGTTCGCCGAAAACGAATTCTTCAACTTCCAGAAAGCCCCACAGATCACTTTGATAGATCTGCTTGGCGTACATCTCGAACACCTGTCCCTGGTTGAGGAAAATCACCTTGTAGATTGGAGCTTCGCGTTTGGTCATAACGGGCGGGTAACGATCGGAGATGGAAAAAGGGGCACGGACTATAGCATGTCCATCGGACAGCCAACGCTAGGAACCCAAGCCCTTCATCCTTATAATGCTCGGTTCACTGATACGGTTGATGATCACGCATGACCAAGAAGCTTTATATCGAAACCCACGGTTGCCAGATGAACGAGTACGACAGCTCGCGCATGGTCGATCTGCTGGGCGAACATCAGGCCCTGGAAGTCACCGCTCGCGCGGAAGACGCCGACGTGATCCTGCTCAATACCTGCTCGATTCGCGAGCGCGCCCAGGACCGGGTGTACTCCCAGCTTGGCCGCTGGCGTGAATTGAAGCTGGCCAATCCCGAGATGGTGATCGCTGTCGGTGGCTGCGTAGCCAGCCAGGAAGGCGCAGCCATTCGTGATCGCGCGCCCTATGTGGACGTGGTGTTCGGCCCCCAGACCTTACATCGCCTGCCGGAAATGATCGACGCAGCGCGTATCACCCGCTTGCCGCAGGTCGATGTCTCGTTCCCGGAAATCGAAAAATTCGACCATTTGCCAGAGCCGCGCGTCGATGGCCCGAGCGCTTATGTGTCGGTGATGGAAGGCTGCAGCAAATACTGCACGTTCTGCGTGGTGCCCTATACCCGTGGCGAGGAAGTCAGCCGGCCATTTGACGATGTGCTGAGCGAAGTCATCCACCTCGCCGAAAACGGCGTGCGTGAAGTCACCCTGCTGGGGCAGAACGTCAACGGCTATCGCGGAACCACCCACGACGGGCGGGTTGCAGATCTGGCGGACCTGATCAGGGTGGTTGCCGCGGTCGATGGCATCGACCGCATTCGCTACACCACCTCGCACCCGCTGGAGTTTTCCGACAGCCTGATTCAGGCCCATGCGGAGGTGCCGGAGCTGGTCAAACACCTGCACTTGCCGGTGCAGTCGGGTTCCGACCGCATTCTGGCGGCCATGAAGCGCAACCACACCACGCTGGAATACAAGTCCCGCTTGCGCAAGCTCAGGGCGGCCGTGCCGGGCATCAGTATCAGTTCCGACTTCATCGTTGGCTTCCCCGGCGAGACCGAAAAAGATTTCGACAACACCATGAAGCTGATTGAAGACGTGGGTTTCGACTTCTCGTTCTCGTTCGTCTACAGCCCGCGCCCGGGTACGCCTGCCGCAGATCTGAAAGACGACACGCCAGAAGCGCTCAAGAAAGAGCGCCTGGCCGCGCTGCAACACCGCCTGAACCAGCAGGGTTTCGAGATCAGCCGGCAGATGGTGGGCAGCATCCAGCGCATTCTGGTAACCGACTATTCGAAGAAAGACCCTGGCGAACTGCAGGGCCGCACCGAGAACAACCGGATTGTGAATTTTCGCTGCAACAATCCGAAACTGATCGGGCAGTTTGCCGACGTACACATTGATGATGCGCAGCCTCACTCTCTGCGTGGCTCGCTGCTACAGTAAACCTTGAATGTCGCCGCAGAAACGAATCGCCGAATGAATTCGGTTCTGCGCGGTCCCTACCATTGAGCACGGTGAATCCCTGGCGCGGCCTTTAACAAGGCAAAGCTTTCACACAATCAGCGCCAGGGGTATTCTTCAATACATCTCAATTGCCGCCGGACGGCCATTAAACGACCTTGAACGCACCCATAGAACCTCATCGTTTCACCCTCGAGTCTTTCGAGGCCCATCGTTTCGCCAACCTGTGCGGGCAACTCGACGAGCACTTGCGCCTGATCGAGCAACGCCTGGACATCGAGATCCGCAATCGCGGCAATCAATTCGAGCTCATTGGCGATTCAAAACAAAATCACTCCGCCGAGAATCTTCTGCGCCGCCTGTACCGGGAAACCAAGGGTACCGAGCTGACGCCGGACATGGTCCACCTGTTCCTTCAGGAATCAGGCGTGGACGGCCTCGACAACCACCCTGCCGCCGAAGTCGGCGTCTCGCTGCGCACCAAAAAGGGCATGATTCGCCCGCGCGGCCTGAATCAGCAGCGTTACGTCAAGGAAGTCCTCAGCAACGACATCAACTTCGGCATCGGCCCTGCGGGTACTGGCAAGACGTACCTGGCGGTTGCCTGCGCAGTCGATGCGCTGGAACGCGAGCAGATTCGTCGCATCCTGCTGGTGCGTCCGGCGGTCGAAGCGGGCGAGAAACTGGGCTTCTTGCCCGGCGATCTGGCCCAGAAGATCGACCCGTACCTGCGCCCGCTGTATGACGCGCTGTACGAGATGCTCGGTTTCGAATACGTCGCCAAGCTGATCGAGAAGCAGGTCATTGAAGTGGCACCGCTGGCTTACATGCGCGGACGTACCCTTAATAACAGCTTCATCATTCTCGACGAAAGTCAGAACACCACTGTCGAGCAGATGAAGATGTTCCTGACCCGTATCGGCTTCGGCTCTACCGCCGTGATCACCGGCGACATCACCCAGGTCGACCTGCCCAAGGGCACCCGGTCGGGGCTGACGCATGTCATTGATGTGCTCAAGGACGTGCCGGGCATCAGCTTCACGCATTTCAAACCCAAGGATGTGGTTCGCCACCCGCTGGTGCAGCGCATTGTCGAGGCCTATGAGCGCTTCGACGATCAGCTCAGCGACGGTTCGTCGGGCAACAACAGTTACCCACGGGACAAGAACCGCGATGCTTGAGCTGGACCTGCAGATTGCAAGCGAAACAAGCGCCCCCGACGAAGCCCGATTCCGCCTCTGGTGTGAAATGGGCCTGCGCCAGCGCAGTGCCGATTCCGAGCTGACCATCCGCCTCGTCGACGAAAACGAAGGGCGCGAGCTCAATCACACTTGGCGACATAAAAATTACGCTACAAATGTGCTTTCATTCCCGGCGGATGTTCCAGACGACATGCTGGACATCCCGTTGCTGGGCGACCTGGTCATCTGCGTCCCGGTGGTCAACCGCGAAGCTGCTGAACAAGGCAAGTCCGTCGACGCGCACTGGGCACATATGGTCATTCATGGCTGCCTTCATCTGCTGGGTTACGACCACATCGATGATGAAGAAGCCGAAGAAATGGAAGCACTGGAACGAACGTTGCTTGAGGAGCTGGGCTACCCCGACCCTTACGCAGAAGATGAAAGTGCCGACCACCCCCATTCAGACACACCAAGCAAGGACCACGAGTAAGGGCTATGAGCGAAGACCGATCGAGCAACGGGCAAAAGTCATGGTTGGGTAAACTGACCCAGGCCTTTGTCCATGAGCCGAAAAACCGCCAGGAGCTGCTTGAGCTGCTGCGCGAAGCCCACCAGAACAAACTGCTGGACAGCGAAGCGCTGGCCATCGTCGAGGGCGCCATTCAAGTGGCTGACCTGCAAGTGCGCGACATCATGGTGCCGCGCTCGCAGATGATCAGCATCAAGGCGACCCAGACACCCCGTGAGTTCCTGCCTGCGGTCATCGATGCTGCGCACTCGCGCTACCCGGTGATCGGCGAGAGCCACGATGACGTGCTCGGTGTGCTGCTGGCCAAGGATCTGCTGCCTCTGATCCTTAAAGCCGACGGCGACAGCGACGACGTCAAGAAGCTGCTGCGTCCCGCTACGTTCGTGCCCGAATCCAAGCGCCTCAACGTGCTGTTGCGCGAGTTTCGCGCCAACCACAATCACATGGCCATCGTCATTGACGAATACGGTGGTGTGGCAGGTTTGGTGACTATCGAAGACGTGCTGGAACAGATCGTCGGCGATATCGAAGATGAGCATGACGTCGAGGAAGACAGCTATATCAAGCCACTGCCCAGCGGTGACTTTCTGGTCAAGGCCCTCACGCCGGTCGAGAATTTCAACGAATTCTTCGACAGTGCGTTCTCCGATGACGAGTTCGACACCGTGGGCGGTCTGGTGATGAATGCCTTCGGCCATCTGCCCAAGCGCAACGAAATCACTGAAATCGGTGCGTATCGTTTCCGCATCCTGAGCGCTGACAGCCGTCGCATTCATTTGCTGCGCGTGACTCCCATTTCACGTCCGTAACCACTTGATGCTGTTTTAAGGAATCTACATGCGCTGGATAACCCGCCCCGGCTGGCCCGGTAACCTGCTGGCCCTGGCGGCTGGCGGGCTCACGACCCTGGCCCTGGCGCCCTTCGACTTCTGGCCGCTGGTGCTGGTGTCAGTGGCCCTCTTCTATCTGGGGCTGCGCGAGCTGAATCCGCGCCAGGCGCTGGCTCGTGGCTGGTGTTACGGCTTTGGCCTGTACGGCGCGGGCACCAGCTGGATCTACGTCAGCATCCATACCTACGGTGGTGCTTCGGTACTGCTGGCCGGGCTGCTGATGCTGCTGTTCATCGCCGCAATTGCCCTGTTTTTCGCCCTGCCCGCCTGGGTCTGGGCGCGCTGGCTACGGCGCAACGAAGCGCCGCTGGCCGATGCACTTGCGTTTGCAGCACTATGGCTGTGGCAGGAGGCATTTCGCGGCTGGTTCCTTACCGGCTTCCCGTGGCTTTATTCCGGTTACATCCAGCTTGACGGACCACTTGCCGGGCTCGCCCCGGTCGGTGGTGTATGGCTAATCTCGTTCTCGCTGGGCCTGACTGCCGCACTGTTGTGCAACCTGCACCGCTTGCGGGCACGCAAATCGTTCCTGGCGACGGGTGTGGTGCTGTTGCTGGCACCCTGGATCGCAGGCCTGGCACTCAAGGACCATGCCTGGACATCACCGTCCGGCCCGCCGCTGAAAGTCGCGGCGATGCAGGGCAACATTGAACAAAGCATGAAGTGGGACCCGCAAAAGCTCAATGATCAGCTCGCACTGTACCGGGACATGACCTTCCGTTCACAGCAGGCTGACCTGATCGTCTGGCCGGAAACCGCCGTGCCGGTGCTCAAGGAAAGCGCAGAAGGCTACCTGGCGATGATGGGCAAGTTCGCTTCGGACCGCGGCGCAGCGCTGATCACCGGCGTGCCAGTGCGTGAGCCGACCGGGCGCGGCGAGTATCGCTATTACAACGGCATCACGGTTACCGGCCAAGGCGATGGCACCTACTACAAGCAAAAGCTCGTGCCGTTCGGTGAATACGTGCCGCTGCAGGACCTGTTGCGCGGGTTGATTTCCTTCTTCGACCTGCCGATGTCGGACTTCGCCCGCGGCCCGAACGACCAGGCGCTGTTGCAGGCCAAGGGTTATCACATCGCGCCGTTCATCTGCTACGAAGTGGTTTATCCAGAGTTCGCCGCAGGCCTGTCGGCGCAAAGCGACCTGTTGCTGACGGTCAGCAATGACACTTGGTTCGGTACCTCGATCGGTCCGCTGCAACACTTGCAGATGGCCCAGATGCGCGCCCTTGAAGCGGGCCGCTGGATGATCCGCGCCACCAACAACGGCGTGACCGCGCTGATCGACCCGTTTGGCAGGATTACGGTACAGATTCCGCAGTTCGAACGCGGCGTGTTGTACGGCGAAGTGGTACCGATGCACGAACTCACGCCCTACCTGCGCTGGCGCTCATGGCCACTGGCAATTGTCTGCCTGCTGCTGTTTGGCTGGGCGTTGATGGCGGCACGGATTGCCAAAACCGTCTGAGTGCACGAAACCGGTATCGCCTGTTTTCAGGCGATACCGGCTAAAGAGTCAGTGGCTGGGCGGATAAATCCACGGATAAACCAGCAAGCCTGCCGCTTCATTAAGCAACACGCCGCTTTGCGTGAACACACGACTTTCAGGCAGCCAGCCTCCAAAGGGGCGAGCGTTGTCGACACCGAGAAAGCCGACCGGCGCACTCACCACGATAAAACCAGCCTTCTCGAAACTCCAGCGCGCTCGTTGCATATGCCAGGCTTGCGTGACCAGCACCACGCGCTTGATGCCTAGCGGTTGAAGAACCGCAGCGGTCATTGTCGCGTTTTCCCATGTCGTTCGGCTCAGCCCTTCCTGCCAGCGTGCCGTCACACCAAAATCATCGTGCAGCGACTGCGCAATGATCGACGCCTCGCTGGGCGGCTGATCAAAGTGCAAGCCGCCGGTGGTCAGTATTGGCAGCCCGGACGTTTTCGACAACCGCGCCGCCAGACGCAATCGCTCCAGCCCCAGACCAGTCGGTGTATCTGTGCCCCACGTCGGAGAATTGCGCTCACGGCCATTGCCCAGTACCACGATGGCGTCCGCCTGCTGCGCCAGTGTCGCCCACTGCTGCTGCGGCAAGGGCGGGACCCGCTCCATTTTACGGGCAGCGAATTCCACCGCTACCGGCAGGCTCATCAACCACAGCCCGCCAAGACCGACCGCAAAAAATGCCGCTGCCAGGCTCGGACGGGAACGACGCAACCACCAGCCAAGAATGAGCAGAACAAACAGGATACCGGGCGGCAACAGGAGGGTTTTGAGCAGGTAGCGCAAAGGCATCGGGACATCTCCATGGATGTCCGCAGCCTAGAATGTTTGAAGCCAGGCGACAACGCCTGAAGTAAGCAGGCCCTTCGCCTGCGCGCAGAAGCGAGATTTTAAATACTTAACTGTTGCGACCCAACCGTGCCAGGCCCTTGCCTCGTCGCCTGTCTTTCAGCCAGATGATAGTCGCTGACGCTCTGGACGGCCTGCCGAGATCCGGCTGGAAGACCAGCTGCTCCCTGACAGCGACGTCCGCAGCCCTCAGGCCTTTTTCCAGATAGGCTTCGATCAGCTGGAGTTCGGCACTGCTCAAGCCCTTGAGTTCAAGCTCGGCTGGCGACTCGTTTCGGAGCCGGACCGAGGTACTCGCCGTCTCGAGCGCAAGCCCGAGGCGGTCGATCAGACGCTCATACAGTTCGGACAGGCTTACTACATGCTGCAACTCGGTCATCCGCTCACCTCATCGAAGATAATCATCACCCTCGAAATTGAGCTTAGCGCTGCTGTGCAAACCGGCATGGAACTGCGACCAACGGGCAGATAGGGCTTTCAGCCGGGCTTTGAGCCCTGCGAGGCGCAATCAGGGTTTCCCTCGATAGACAGCCCTCATGTATGCTACTGCGCTTCCTGTAATTCCACTTCCGTGCTCTTGAGCCCGAACGCACCGCACAGACAGTTGCAATTGTCCGCCACGCGGTGCCGACCTGACTCGGCGAAGCAATGAAGAGGTCAAGGGTCACTAATCTTTAGTAAAAAGTAGCCATGCACGAACTCTATCAGCCCCGCGAAATCGAAGCCGCTGCCCAGACATTCTGGGATGAGCAAAAGTCTTTTGAAGTCAGTGAACAGCCAGGCAAGGACACTTTCTATTGCCTGTCGATGTTTCCTTACCCGAGCGGCAAGCTGCACATGGGTCATGTGCGCAACTACACCATTGGTGACGTGATCTCCCGTTACCAGCGCATGCTGGGCAAGAATGTCCTGCAGCCACTGGGCTGGGACGCGTTCGGCATGCCGGCCGAAAACGCCGCCATCGACAACAACGTTGCGCCGGCCAAGTGGACCTACGAAAACATCGCCTACATGAAGAACCAGCTCAAGAGCCTGGGTCTGGCGGTCGACTGGTCGCGCGAAGTCACCACCTGCAAGCCTGATTACTACCGCTGGGAACAATGGCTGTTCACTCGCCTGTTCGAAAAAGGCGTGATCTACCGCAAGAACGGCACCGTCAACTGGGACCCTGTCGACCAGACCGTACTGGCCAACGAGCAGGTCATCGACGGCCGCGGCTGGCGTTCCGGCGCGCTGATCGAAAAGCGCGAAATCCCGATGTACTACTTCAAGATCACCGCCTACGCAGACGAGCTGCTGGAAAGCCTCGACGAGCTGCCGGGCTGGCCTGAACAGGTCAAGACCATGCAGCGCAACTGGATCGGCAGGTCGCGCGGCATGGAAGTGCAATTTCCGTACGATCAGGCCTCGATCGGCGAAGCCGGTGCACTGAAAGTCTTCACCACTCGCCCTGACACCCTGATGGGCGCGACCTACGTCGCCGTTGCCGCTGAACACCCGCTGGCGACCCTGGCCGCGCAAGGCAACCCTAGGCTGCAAGCGTTCATCGATGAGTGCAAAGGCGGCAGCGTTGCCGAAGCTGACGTTGCCACTCAGGAAAAGAAAGGCCAGCCGACTTCGCTGTTCGTCGAGCACCCGCTGACCGGCGAAAAACTGCCGGTGTGGGTCGCCAATTACGTGTTGATGCATTATGGCGATGGCGCAGTCATGGCCGTGCCGGCACACGATGAGCGTGATTTCGAGTTTGCCACCCAGTACGGTCTGCCGATCAAGCCCGTAGTACGCACCAGCGCCGGCGACCAGACGCCTGCCCCATGGCAGCCGGCCTACGGCGAGCATGGCGAGCTGATCAATTCCGGCGAGTTCACCGGCCTGAATTTCCAGGCCGCATTCGATGCCATCGAAGCGGCACTGGTGAAAAAATCCCTCGGTCAGTCGCGCACCCAGTTCCGCCTGCGTGACTGGGGCATCAGCCGCCAGCGTTATTGGGGTTGCCCGATCCCTATCGTGCATTGCGATACCTGTGGCGACGTGCCGGTTCCTGAAGACCAGTTGCCGGTTGTCCTGCCTGAAGACGTAGTGCCTGATGGTGCTGGCTCGCCACTGGCGCGCATGCCCGAGTTCTACGAATGCAGTTGCCCGAAATGCGGCGCACCGGCCAAGCGTGAAACCGACACCATGGACACCTTCGTCGAGTCCTCGTGGTACTACGCTCGCTATGCGTCGCCGCATTACGAGGGTGGTCTGGTCGAGCCGAATGCTGCCAACCACTGGTTGCCGGTGGACCAGTACATCGGCGGCATCGAACACGCCATTTTGCACCTGCTCTATGCGCGCTTCTTCCACAAGTTGATGCGTGACGAAGGCCTGGTGACCTCGAACGAGCCGTTCAAGAACCTGCTGACCCAGGGCATGGTCAACGCCGAAACCTACTTCCGCATGGAAACCAGCGGCAAGAAGACCTGGATCAACCCGGCCGACGTGACTCTCGAAAGAGACGCCAAGGCCAAGGTTATCAGCGCGAAGCTGACCAGCGATGGCCTGCCGGTGGAAATCGGCGGCACTGAAAAGATGTCGAAGTCGAAGAAAAACGGCATCGACCCGCAAACCATGATCGATCAGTACGGTGCCGATACCTGCCGTCTGTTCATGATGTTCGCCTCCCCGCCCGACATGAGCCTGGAGTGGTCCGACTCGGGCGTCGAAGGCTCGCATCGCTTCCTGCGCCGCGTGTGGCGTCTGGCTCAGGCGCATGTCGCTCAAGGCGCATCGACCGGTCTGGACATTGCGGCACTGACGGATGACCAGAAAACCATCCGCCGCTCGATTCACCAGGCGATCAGACAGGCGAGCCAGGATATTGGCCAGAACCAGAAATTCAATACCGCCGTCGCACAAGTGATGACGCTGATGAACGTCCTGGAAAAAGCCCCGCAGGTCACCCCGCAGGATCGCGCGCTGCTGCAGGAGGGTTTGGAAACGGTCACCCTGCTGCTGGCACCGATCACGCCGCACATCAGCCACGAGCTGTGGACGCAACTGGGCCACAATGAGCCGGTCATCGACGCTGGCTGGCCTGCATTCGATGCAAATGCGCTGGTTCAGGACAGCCTGCAACTGGTGATTCAGGTCAACGGCAAGCTGCGCGGCCATATCGAAATGCCCGCCAGCGCCAGCCGCGAAGAAGTCGAAGCGGCCGCACGTATCAACGAGAACGTATTGCGCTTCACTGATGGCCTGACCATTCGCAAGGTGATCGTCGTGCCTGGCAAGCTGGTCAACATCGTCGCAAGCTGATTGGATCGGGCGCCAGGCAAACGCCGGGCGCCGAACATATTTCCAGGGTACGCACTGGCGGCCCAAACGGATTCAAGGGGAGCATCAAGATGATCAAACGCAATTTGCTGGTGATGGGCCTGGCTGTTCTGTTGAGTGCCTGTGGCTTCCAGCTGCGTGGCACCGGCACCACCGAGCTGGCGATCAAGGAGCTGGATGTCAGCGCGCGTAACGCCTATGGCGAAACCGTGACTCAACTTACTCGCCTGCTGACCAGTTCCGGCGTAAAGGTCTACACCGGCGCGCCTTACAAGCTCATGCTGACCAACGAAGCCGAAACCCAGCGCACCGTCAGCTACTCGGGCTCGGGCCGCTCGGCTGAATACCAGCTGACCACCACCCTGACCTATGAAGTGCATGGCGACAGAGATCGCTTCCTGCTCGGCGACAAGGTCAGCACGGACCGCTCCTACGTTCACGATGGCAACAATCTGACCGGTTCCGATCAGGAAGCCGCCCAGGTTCGTCAGGAAATGCGCAACGACCTGATCCAGAAATTGATGGCGCGCTTGCAGCAGATGACGCCGGCACGCCTGGAACAGCTGCAGGCCAAGGCTGACGCAGTTGCCAAGGCTGAAGCCGACGCACAGGAAGCCGCTCAGCGGATCCGTGACGAGACGCCTCAGCAGTCGCCCGTCGAAGTACCGGCCAGGTAAGTGTCCGGGGCCAGTCATCTGGCCCCGACATGCTCTGACTCATGAAACTCGCCCCCGCCCAACTGGGTAAACACCTGCAAGGTGCTCTTGCGCCTGTCTACGTGATCAGCGGTGATGACCCGCTGCTCTGCCAGGAAGCTGCTGACGCCGTGCGCGCCGCTGCGCGCCAGCAAGGCTTCGATGAGCGGCAGGTATTCAGCGCTGACGCCAGTTTCGACTGGGGTACGTTGCTTCAGGCCGGCGCCAGCATGTCACTGTTCGCCGAGCGCCGTCTTCTGGAACTGCGTTTGCCCTCCGGCAAACCCGGTGACAAAGGCGCTGCGGCGCTCATGGAATACTGCGCAAGGCCGGCCGAAGACACCCTGCTACTGATCAGCCTGCCCAAGCTCGATGGCAGTGCGCAGAAAACCAAATGGGGTAAGGCACTGGTCGAGGGTGCGCAAACCCAGTTCGTGCAGATCTGGCCGGTAGACATTGGCCAACTGCCGCAATGGATTCGCCAGCGCCTCTCTCAGGCAGGGCTTGCTGCGACCCAGGACGCTGTCGAATTGATCGCTGCCCGGGTCGAAGGCAACCTGCTGGCAGCCGCGCAGGAAATCGAAAAGCTCAAGTTGATGGCCGAAGAAGGCCAGATCACCGTCGAGACAGTACAGGCGGCCGTGGCCGACAGTGCACGCTTCGATGTATTCGGTCTGACCGATGCAGTGCTCAACGGCGAAGCAGCCCATGCGTTGCGCATGCTGGAAGGCCTGCGCGGCGAAGGGGTCGAAACCCCAGTGATCCTTTGGGCGCTGACTCGCGAACTGCGTGCACTGGCCAACATGTCCCAGCAGTTCAGTCAGGGCGTGCCACTCGACAAAGTGTTCAGCTCGGCCCGCCCGCCGATCTGGGACAAGCGCAAGCCACTGATGAGCAAAGCCCTGCAACGCCATTCGGCAAAACGCTGGAGCCAGTTGCTGATGGACGCACAGCGCATCGACGCACAGATCAAGGGGCAGGCGCCAGGCTCGCCGTGGAGCAGCCTCAGCCGACTGGCGCTATTGATGGCAGGTCAACGGCTGGCACTGCCTGCGGAGTGAGCTGTCATGTCCGAGCTTGTTCAAGAGTTACTCGAAGTAATCCTTCGTGCGATCTGCTATCCCGTTGGCTGGCCCATCGTGCGACTGTTGTCACGCGGTAGATATCCATCCAGAGGGTCGTGGTTTTCAAACACCGCAGAAGCAAACTGGACGGTAGCAACAGGGCTCGCAATTCTGGTGATCACCATGATGGCGTTGCTTCATCAATTCGATATGCCCTGATCGGCCTGCATTTCACACCCTCGTTATTACACAGCGGCCAAGCGCGCTTTTCAGCACCATACACATATCTCGTGGGAGCGAGCTTGCTCGCGAAGAGGTCAGTGCAGCCCCTGAAACTCGAGCGTTCGGACGATTGCCTTCGTGAGCAAGCTCGCTCCCACAGGTATTGCATTCAAGTCCGCCTCCCGCGTCATAGCACACGACTATTAGACACAAGCGCCGTTCTGCCCGATTATTTGCATCGCTTTACAACACCCATCAGGAGCACCCCGCCATGAGCAAGCCAAAGCGGCCGAACAAGGCCAAATCCATCATCGCCCAGCCATTGTTCCGCAGTCGTCAGGAACAACCCGCCAAGGGCAAAGGCAGCTACCGCCGCGAAGCCTTCCAGTCTAAAAGCTGGGAGGCTTCCTGCTTTATGGCGGCATGATATCGAGCAACATCTCCGGGGCGCTTTCAACCGCTTAGCCGTGTTATGGTCTGCACCTAACGGTAATACCCTTGGACTCAAGCATGCCTTCTCGTTTTACCCATCGCCCGCAGCTGCGCCAACTCATCGCTGCCTCCAGCCTTGTTGCCTTGGTAGCCTGCGCAGAAAAACCCACTGCAGCCGATGCCACGCCTCTTCAATCCAGCAAAGCACAGACAAACGCTCCTGCCGTAGCCCCTACGCCTGCGCTGGTCGTTGATGACAGCCTCACGATTCAACCCGCCGTCAGCTTCAGCGAATGGCAGGCCGGTTTTCGTGTTCAGGCGTTAAAGGCAGGTATCCGGGCGGATGTATTCGATCAGGCATTCGCCGGTGTCACTCCCGACATGAGCGTGGTCAAGGCCGACCGCAGCCAGCCTGAGTTCACCCGTCCGATCTGGGAATATCTGGACGGTGCCATCTCCGCCGCACGCGTGCGCAAGGGGCAGGCGCTGCTTTCGCAGTACGCTGACGACCTGCAGAAGATCGAGCAGCAGTATGGTGTGGATCGTCAGGCGCTGGTCGCGGTATGGGGCATGGAAAGTAATTTCGGGTCGTTCCAGGGCACGCAATCCGTCATTCGCTCGCTGGCTACGCTGGCCTATGAAGGTCGCCGTCCCGGTTTTGCACAGAGCCAGTTGCTGGCCGCGCTGGAAATCATCCAGCATGGCGACATCACACCGGACAAGATGCTGGGTTCGTGGGCCGGTGCGATGGGCCAGACCCAGTTCATTCCGACCACCTATAACACTCATGCCGTCGACTTTGACGGCGATGGCCGCCGTGACATCTGGAACACTCCCGCCGATGCCCTGGCCTCCACTGCGCATTACCTGCAAAGCTCTGGCTGGCAACGCGGTCAGCCCTGGGGCTTTGAAGTGGTACTCGGCTCCGGGTTTGATTACTCGCTGGCAGATTCGACCACTCGCAAGAGCCTCGCTGAATGGCAACAACTGGGCCTGAAACAGCCGGACGGCTCGGCGATTCCAGTCGCAGCCAGCCAGCAGCAAGCCGCCTTGTTGTTGCCAGCCGGTTATCGCGGGCCAGCCTTTCTGGTGCTGGATAACTTCCGAGCCATTCTCAAGTACAACAACTCCACCTCGTACGCACTGGCGATCAGCCTGCTTTCTGACCGGTTCAAAGGGGCCGGGTACGTAGTAGGTGCATGGCCACGCGGGGACACTCCGCTGAGCCGCTCTGAACGCATTGAACTGCAAACCCTGCTCTCGGCACGTCAATATGACGCAGGCGCACCAGACGGCATTATCGGTGCAAATACGCGCAAGGCCATTCGTAGCGCGCAGCAGTCATTCGGCTGGCCGGCAGATGGTTACCCGACGCATGAATTGCTGGAGGCCCTGCGCAAGCCTGTAGGGCAATAATCGGGAGGACGCAGAGCGTCCAGAACAGCATGCCCACGCGGAGCGTTGGCACGATAATCAACCGCAAACAAAAAGGGCCAGGTATCGCTACCTGGCCCTTCTTGTTTTTGCGGCGTGCTGTCAGAGCATTGCCTTGGCGATCTTGGCTTGCTCGTCGGCATGATACGAAGAGCGTACCAGCGGCCCGGATGCGACGTTCTTGAAGCCCATCTTGTAACCTTCCTCGGCAAACCAGGCAAAGGTGTCAGGGTGGACAAAGCGCTGCACCGGAAGGTGGTTGCGCGATGGCTGCAGGTACTGACCCAGCGTCAGCATGTCGATGTCGTGCTCGCGCATGCGCTGCATGACTTCGATAACCTCTTCGTCGGTCTCGCCCAGGCCCAGCATCAGCCCTGATTTGGTCGGTACATGCGGGACCATCTGTTTGAAGCGCTGCAGCAGGGTCAACGACCACTGGTAGTCCGAACCCGGACGCGCAGCCTTGTACAGACGCGGAACGGTTTCCAGATTGTGGTTGAACACATCCGGTGGCTCGGCAGCGGTGATTTCCAGCGCTACGTCCATGCGGCCACGGTAGTCGGGCACCAGTGTTTCAAGCTGTACGCCCGGCGACAGCAGGCGGATTTCGCGGATGCAGTCGGCAAAGTGCTGAGCACCGCCGTCACGCAAGTCGTCACGGTCCACCGAGGTGATCACTACGTACTTCAGACGCAGGTCGGCAATTGCGATGGCGAGGCTCTTCGGTTCGTTGACGTCGAGCGGCTTCGGACGACCATGGCCCACGTCGCAGAATGGGCAGCGACGGGTGCAGATGTCGCCCATGATCATGAACGTTGCGGTGCCACCGGAGAAGCATTCGCCCAGGTTCGGGCAGGACGCCTCTTCACAGACACTGTGCAGCTTGTGCTTGCGCAGCAATTGCTTGATACGGTCGACTTCCGGAGAAACCGGGATGCGCACACGAATCCAGTCGGGTTTCTTCGGCAGATCTACCGTTGGAATGATCTTGACCGGGATGCGCGCAACCTTTTCCGCTCCGCGAAGCTTAACGCCCGCTTCGACTTTCGGACGGGCCACTCGCTCGGAAACATCCAGCGTCGGGATCAGGGTTTGCACGGTGTCAGTCATAATGGTTTATTCCGCCCGTAAGGGTCGCCTGCTCAGCGTAGTCGAGGTGTTTGACGAGCTGCGCACGCAGTCGGGCACTTACCTCGGAAAATTCTATCTGCCCTGCCTGATCGCTCAGTTGGGTCATGGCCAACCCGGCGTATCCGCAAGGGTTGATGCGGCGGAACGGCTCCAGGTCCATGTCGACGTTCAACGCCAGACCATGAAACGAGCAGCCGTTGCGAATGCGCAGACCGAGCGACGCGATTTTCGCGCCGTCGACGTATACACCCGGTGCATCGGCCTTGGCGGCTGCCTTGACGCCGTAGTCGGCGAGCAAGGCGATAAGGGTATTCTCGATCCGTGTTACCAGATCGCGAACACCGAAACCAAGGCGCCTGACGTCCAGCATCAGGTAAGCCACCAGTTGGCCCGGGCCATGATAAGTCACTTGGCCGCCACGATCGACCTGTACGACAGGAATATTGCCCGGCAGCAGCAAATGTTCGGCCTTGCCGGACTGTCCCTGGGTGAAAACCGGGGGGTGCTGGACCAGCCAGACCTCATCGGCAGCCTCGCGGCCACGCCCATCGGTAAAGCGCTGCATGGCGTGCCAGGCGGTTTCGTAATCGATCAGGCCCAGATCACGAAAACCCAGCACAACCGTCATCAGAGCACCATGTGCACGAAACCCGTAGCGCGAAGGGCACTATTGATATCGCGCAATTGATCTTCGCCTGTAGCGACGATGTGCAACTGGACGGTGGTGTATTTGCCGTTGCTGCTCTGACGCTCGGCGAGTGTCTTGAGGTCGACCTGAGCGTACTTGTGCAGGACTTCCATAACAGCAGCAGTAAAGCCCACGCTGGTGTCACCGATCACCTTGATCGGATAGTCATCGCAGGGGAATTCGATTTTGTGCGACTTGATGTCGGTATCAGTCATGGCAGTAAAGGTCTCACAAGCCGTGACGACGGACACGCGGCCCGCTCAGATCATGAGCAGGCCGCGAGAAGGTCGGCAGTAGTTACTGGAGGGTCAGTTGAACAAGCCGTAGAAGAACAGGCGGATGCTATCCCACACGCGGCGGAAAATGCCACCTTCCTCAACTGCATCAAGCGCAATCAGGTTAGCGGTATGAACCACCTGATCGTCTTTCTTGACCTCGACCTTACCGATCACGTCGCCCTTGGCGATTGGCGCAACCAGTTGCGGGTTCATGGTCATGCTGGCGGACAGCTTCTTCATGTCGCCTTTTGGCATGGTCATGCTCAGATCTTCAGCCAGACCGGCCTTGACCTGACGCTCAGTGCCTTTCCAGACGGTTGCCTGAGCCAGCTCGGTGCCCTTCTGATAGAAGTTCTGGGTTTCGAAGAAACGGAAGCCATAGGTCAGCAGCTTCTGGGTTTCAGCCGCACGGGCCTGCTCGCTGTTGGTGCCGAACACTACTGCGATCAGACGCATGCCGTCACGTACAGCCGAAGACACCATGCAGTAGCCGGCCTCGTCGGTGTGGCCGGTCTTCAGACCGTCAACGGTCTTGTCGCGCCACAGCAGCAGGTTGCGGTTAGGCTGCTTGATGCCGTTCCAGAAGAACTCTTTCTGCGAGTAGATCGCATAGTGAGCCGGGTCTTCGTGAATGATTGCACGCGCCAGGATCGCCATGTCGTGAGCCGACGAGTAGTGCTCGGGGTTCGGCAGACCGGTCGGGTTCATGAAGTGGCTGTTGGTCATGCCCAGATCGCCGGCGGTCTTGTTCATCATGTCGGCAAATGCATCTTCGCTGCCGGCAATGTGCTCGGAGATCGCGACGCTGGCGTCGTTACCCGATTGAATAATGATGCCGTGCAGCAGGTCGCTGACCGTCACCTGGCTGCCCACCTTGATGAACATCCGCGAACCGCCTGTGCGCCAGGCATTTTCACTGATGGTCACCGGATCGTTCTCGCCGATCTGGCCGCGACGAATTTCCAGGGTCGCGATGTAGGCAGTCATCAGCTTGGTCAGACTGGCAGGTGCCAGACGCTGGTCACCGTTGTTCTCGACCAGAACGTTGCCGCTGGTGGCATCCATCAGTACGTAGGACTTGGCTGCCAGTTGCGGCGCAGCAGGCGTCATCTGCTCTGCCGCCCAGACGGTCGGGGTGATAATCAGTGGAACAAGCAGGCACAAACGTTTTGCAAAGGTGGTGATGTTCATCCGTCTCTCGAGAATCCTAATGGGCAAACATGCCCTTGCGGGCAAAACTGAACAGACCGGCGAGGCGAAAACGCCTCGGTACGGCTCGTGGCGCCAGGCTGTAACCCTGGCTGACAAAGTCGCCTGTTCGACACACGACCTTGTGGGCAGTTACCTGCAACGCTGGCCCTGATGGCAAAGCTGCGCTGCCTGCGACTGCATATCGTCCTCCGTTGTTGCTGGAAAACGATTGTCGAAAAACTTATTGATCCGATGTCACTACGCTTGGCTGACCCAGATTGGCCGACCTGACGCTGTTTTGCAGTTGCTGGGCTTCACCCGGCGTGTCGATCGGTCCCATCCGGACCCGATAGAGCGTTTGCTGATTGCGAGCTATCGAGCTGACGAACACCGGCGCTCGAACCATCCCGCTCAGTTTCGACCTCAGGAGCTCCGCAGCGTCCGGGTTGGCGAAGGCTCCCACCTGGAGAAACAGCCCAGCGGCTTGTCCTGAAGCGTTTTTTTTTGCGTCAACCTGCAACGGCACGACAGGTGCGGCATGTTGCTGCGGTGGCGGCGTGTATTGCTCGACGGTTCCGGTCGATGTCGACAGCGCGGGCGGCGTGGCCTGAGCCATCACTTGCGGCTGATTGAGCATCAGCGGTGCCGGACGGCCACGTTGCGCCCACCATTCCTGCGGGTCGATACCTTCGACCTTCACCCGGGCGGTGCCGGTTTCGGCATAGCCCAGCTTTTTGGCGGCGGCGTAGGACAAGTCGATAATGCGGTCCGAATAGAACGGCCCGCGGTCGTTGACGCGCAGAATCACCGTGCGGTTGTTGTCCAGGTTGGTCACTTTGACATAGCTGGGCAGCGGCAGGGTCTTGTGCGCGGCGCTCATGCCATACAGGTCATACACCTCGCCGTTGGCGGTGTTCTGGCCATGAAACTTGGTGCCATACCAGGAAGCGGTGCCCGAAGCGACGTAACGCTTTGAATCGCTCATCGGGAAATAGGTCTTGCCCAGCACCGTATACGGGTTCGCCTTGTAGGCACCGGTATGCAGGGTCGGCGTTGCATCGGGGATGCGCGAGACATCCACGTCCCACCACGGCGCGCCGTCCTTGTGGGCACGGTTAATGTCCAGCCCCGGCATCGAGCGCACAGCGGCACCGCCTTTTGGCGACTGCGACGAGGTTGTGCGTGACGGCGACGAGCAACTGGCAACCAGCACTGCCAGGCCGGTCAGCGCCAGAAGCTTGAATGTTTGCAGAATCGGCAATGCCCGCATTACTTGACGCCTCGAGCTTGAACCAACGATTCAGACAGCTGATACACGGCCATGGCGTACATCACACTGCGGTTATAACGGGTGATAGCATAAAAATTGTTCAAACCCAGCCAGTATTCAGGACCATTGTCGCCTTCAAGACGGAACGCCGTTACCGGCATATCGTCGCGCAGCGCATCATGACTCGCCCAGCCCAGCTGTCGCAACTCCCCGACCGACATTACCGGATCAAGCGCAGGGCTCAACCCTTCGTCAACCCGGTCGCCACGTGCGGTCGCGCGGCTGACTACCGGCTGACCGGCTACCCAGCCATGACGCTTGAAATAACTGGCAACGCTGCCGATGGCATCGTCCGGGTCGGTCCAGATGTTGATATGGCCGTCGCCGTCGAAATCCACTGCATATGCGCGGAAACTGCTCGGCATGAACTGCGGCAGGCCCATTGCTCCGGCGTACGAGCCTTTGAGAGTCAAGGGGTCAACCTGTTGTTCGCGAGCCAGCAGCAGAAACTCACGCAATTCCTTGCGGAAGAACTGTGCGCGTGGCGGGTAATCGAAACCGAGCGTCGACAATGCATCGATCACCCGGTAATTGCCGGTGTTGCGGCCGAAAAAGGTTTCCACGCCAATGATCGAAACGATGATCTGCGCCGGTACACCATATTCCTGCTCGGCGCGGGCCAATGCGGCCTCGTGCTGACGCCAGAAATCGACACCGCGGGCGATGCGCGTATCGGTGATGAACATCGGCCGATACTCTTTCCACTGCTTGACCCGTTCGGCCGGGCGGGAAATGGCATCGAGAATGGCCTGCTTGCGCTCCACCTCACGAAACAGGCTCATCAACTGCTCACCGGCAAAACCGTGATCGCGGGTCAGCTCACCGACGAATTCCGCTACCTGGGGCGAACCCTCATAGTCGCCGGCCAGCGCCTCTTGCACCGATCCAAGGATGCCTACCAGACCGACCACCGGAGCATATCGAGCCCAGTTACGCATTGCTTGCATTGAATAGTTCACCTTAATCAAACTTGAGCAATCCATTTACGGTGTGTATGGATCGACATCAAAACCCCAAACGCTGACAGTAGGGTCACCAGCGAAGTTCCGCCGTAGCTAATGAAGGGCAATGGCACCCCCACCACTGGCAGCAGGCCACTGACCATACCGATGTTGACGAAAACGTAAACAAAAAACGTCATGGTCAACGCTCCGGCCAGCAGTTTGCCGAATAATGTCTGCGCCTGTGCAGTGATCACAAGCCCGCGGCCGATCAGCAGCATATAGATGATCAGCAGCGCGCAGATGCCTACCAGACCGAACTCTTCACCCAGCACCGCGATGATGAAGTCGGTGTGGCTTTCCGGCAGAAAGTCCAGGTGAGACTGAGTGCCCAGCAGCCAGCCTTTGCCGAAAACGCCGCCCGAACCGATGGCTGCCTTTGACTGAATGATGTTCCAGCCGGTGCCCAGCGGATCGCTTTCCGGGTCAAGGAAGGTCAGCACGCGCTGTTTCTGGTAGTCGTGCATAAAGAAGAACCACATGGCCACCGCCGCAGGCACAGCGGCCGCCAGCACACTGATAATCCAGCGCCAGCGCAGGCCGGCCATGAACAGCACAAAGGCACCTGAGGCCAGAATCAGCAGTGACGTCCCCAGGTCAGGCTGGCGAACGATCAGAATGAACGGCACACCGACCAGGGCGAGACTGACCGCTACATGCTTCAAATGCGGGGGCAGCGTGCGCTTGGACAGATACCAGGCGATGGTCGCCGGCATGATGATCTTGAGAAACTCCGAAGGCTGGAAGCGGATCACCCCGGGAATGTTAATCCAGCGCGTCGCCCCCATGGCGTTGTGACCCATGACATCCACCACTACCAGCAGCAGGACGCCGATGACATACAGTACCGGCACCCAGCGCGCCATGAAGCGCGGCTCCAACTGGGCGATCACCACCATCGCCACCAGACCGATACCAAACGAGCTGGCCTGCTTGATGAGCAGGTCCCAGTTCTTGCCGCTGGCCGAGTACAGGACAAACAGGCTGCCAGCCGCCAGGGTCAGCAACAGGATCAACAACGGGCCATCGATATGAATGCGCTGCAGAAACGTGGCACGGCGGCGCATCACGTCTTCGCTGGACAGGATGCGGTCGAAATTACTCTTCACGGGCCGCAGCCTCCAGATTCAGGGAACCGGCATACTCAGGCTTGAGATGGCCGTTTTCGTCGAGCAGCCAGGCGTCCATCACCTGACGCACAACGGGTGCAGCAACGCCGGAACCGGACTCGCCGTTCTCGACCATCACTGCAACAACGATTTTTGGATTGTCGGCCGGTGCAAAGCCGACAAACAGAGCGTGGTCACGGTGACGCTCCTGAACCTTGGTGCGGTCGTATTTCTCGCCCTGCTTGATGGCGACAACCTGAGCCGTACCGCTCTTGCCCGCGATCCGGTATTGCGCACCGATGGCAGCCTTGCGCGCCGTACCACGCGCGCCATGCATCACTTCCTGCATACCGTGGTTGACTCGCCCCCAGTTGGCCGGATCACGCAGTACGATGTTCGGCATCGGGTTTTCATCCACAGGTGCCTTGCCTTCGATGGTTCTTGCCAGATGCGGACGGTTCCACACACCTTTGTTGGCCACCAGTGCGGTCGCCTGGGCCAGTTGCAACGGCGTTGCCTGCATGTAGCCCTGCCCAATGCCGAGAATCAGGGTTTCGCCAGGGAACCAGGCCTGGCGACGGGTCGCACGCTTCCATTCACGGGACGGCATCAGACCGGGGGATTCCTCGAACATATCCAGCGACACTTTCTGCCCGATGCCGAACTTGTTCATGTAGGTGGAAAGCCGATCAATGCCCAATTTGTGCGCCAGATCGTAGAAGTACGTGTCATTGGAACGCATGATCGCGGTGTCCAGATCCACCCAGCCATCGCCGGTGCGGTTCCAGTTACGGTACTTGTGATCGTAATTGGGCAGCTGGTAATACCCTGGGTCGAACACTCTTGAGCCGGGCGTTACCGCACCGGCGTCCAGCCCGGCAATCGCCACGGCAGGCTTGATGGTCGAACCGGGCGGGTAAAGGCCGCGCAGAATGCGGTTGAACAGCGGCCGGTCGATGGAATCGCGCAGCTCGGCGTAGGCCTTGAAGCTGATACCGGTGACAAACAGGTTCGGATCGAAACTCGGCGCGCTGACCATCGCCAGCACTTCTCCGGTGGCCGGGTCCAGCGCGACTACCGCGCCACGACGCCCACCCAGTGCGGCCTCGGCAGCTTCCTGAAGGTTGATGTCCAGACTAAGAACGATGTCCTTTCCAGGGATCGGGTCGGTGCGTTTGAGCACGCGCAGCACGCGGCCACGGGCGTTGGTCTCGACCTCTTCGTAGCCGACCTGACCATGCAGATCGGGTTCGTAAAATCGCTCGATACCGGTCTTGCCGATATGGTGCGTGCCGCTGTAATTGATCGGATCGAGGCTCTTGAGCTCTTTTTCGTTGATCCGCCCCATGTAACCGACCGAGTGAGCAAAATGCGGCCCTTGCGGGTAGTGCCTGACCAGTTGCGCAACCACTTCGACACCCGGCAGGCGGAACTGGTTGACCGCAATCAGGGCGATCTGCTCTTCGCTCAGCTCGAACAGGATAGGCACCGGCTCGAACGGCCGACGCCCCTGCTTCATACGCTTTTCGAAGATGATGCGATCATCCGGGGTGAGCTGGAGGATCTCGACAATGGTGTCGAGCACACTGGACCACTCGCCGGCACGCTCACGGGTCATGCTGAGACTGAAACTGGGCCGGTTGTCCGCAACCACCACGCCATTACGGTCGTATATCAGCCCACGGCTGGGCGGAATCGGCTGAACGTGAACGCGGTTGTTTTCGGAAAGTGTGGAGTGATACTCGTACTGGATGACCTGCAGGTAATACAACCGGGCAATCAGCACGCACACCAGCAACACCACCGCCACGGCACCGAACACGACCCTGCCGCGCACCAGGCGTGCGTCCTTTTCGTGGTCTTTGAGGCGGATCGGTTGAGACATTTAGGCCGTATTCACAGTAAAGACGATGCTACTTGTGATAAGGGTGCCCGGACAGGACTGTCCAGGCGCGATACATCTGTTCGCCGATCAGAATGCGCACCAGTGGATGCGGCAGGGTCAGCGGCGACAGGGACCAGCGTTGTTCACTGCGGGCACAGACTTCAGGTGCCAGCCCCTCGGGGCCGCCGACCATCAGGTTGACCGTGCGTGCATCGAGACGCCAGCGATCGAGTTCGACCGCCAGCTGTTCGGTGCTCCACGGTTTGCCATGCACTTCAAGCGTGACAATCCGCTCGCCCGGCTGCACTTTCGCCAGCATCGCCTCGCCTTCCTGACGGATAAAGCGCGCAACATCAGCGTTCTTGCCCCGGGTATTGAGCGGGATTTCCACCAGTTCAAGCGCAAGCTCGGAGGGCATCCGCTTGGCGTACTCGTGCCAACCTTCTTCCACCCACTTGGGCATGCGCGACCCCACAGCAATCAGACGCAAACGCACATCAAGGCCTTATTCGTTGCCTGGAGTGTGGTGCGCAGCGCTGGCGGCACGGCTTTGTTCAGCGCCCTGCCACAAGCGTTCCAGGTCGTAGAACTGGCGTGCCGCAGCGGTCATTACGTGAACGATCACATCGCCCAGGTCCAACAGAACCCAGTCGCTGTCGCCCTTGCCTTCTTCGCTCAGGGACTTCAGGCCGGCTGCCTTGACCTTGTCACGGACGTTATCGACCAGTGCATTCAACTGACGGTTGGACGTACCGGTGCAGATCAGCATGTAGTCAGCGATGCTGGTCTTGTCACGCACATCGATGGTCAGGATGTCTGCACCCTTGACTTCTTCAAGGGCTGCAATCGCAACATTGATGACTTCTTCACTGCTCATTTTTTGCTTTGTCATATAAAACTCATTCAGCTCGTATGTGTGGGACCGTTCAAACGCTTATCGATCAAAGCAGTTTCAGGACGACCCATCAGTGTTCGGCGCGCGGTAAAGTCCGCGTGCGTCGATATAGGCCAGTACCGCGTCTGGCACCAGAAAACGTACCGACTTACCGCTGGCCAGCAGTTGACGGATCTGGGTGGCAGACACCGATAAAGGCGTCTGCCAGACGAATGTAATGTGTCCACCCGGCCCTTTCAGGGCCTTGGGGTCGCTGACCGCGCGTGCCGCCAGCAGATTGCGCATGGCATCCGGCGACTCGCTGTCCGCGTCCGGGCGTTGCAGCACCACGATATGGCAGTGCTCCAGCAGTTCTTCCCACCTGTGCCAGGTCGGCAGCCCACAAAAGGCATCCCAACCCAGCAACAGGAACAGCTGGTCCTGAGGCGCCAGTTCGGCGCGCATCGATTCCAGTGTGTCGAGGGTATACGACGGTTTGTCCCGCTTCAGTTCACGGTCATCCACCGTCAAGGGCGACACACCCGCAACCGCGCTCTGAACCATCGCCAGACGGTCCTCGGCGGTGACACTCGGCATGTCACGATGCGGAGGCCTGGCGCTGGGCGTCAGGCGCAACTCATCGAGTTCCAGCAGTTCGGCCACTTCGAGCGCACCGCGCAAGTGACCGATATGAACCGGGTCAAACGTACCCCCAAGCATACCGATACGTCTGGGCAGCGCTGTCGTGGGGTTGTTCAAGTCAGGCTTGTCCGCGCAATTGACCATCACCGATCACGATGTACTTCTCGCAGGTCAACCCTTCAAGCCCGACTGGACCGCGGGCGTGCAGCTTATCAGTAGAAATGCCGATCTCGGCACCCAATCCGTATTCGAACCCGTCCGCAAAGCTGGTCGGTGCATTGACCATGACCGAACTGGAATCGACCTCGGCCATGAACCGGCGAATCTGACTTTGATGGTCGGAAACGATGGCATCGCTGTGATGCGAACCATAATGGTTGATGTGCTCGATGGCTTCGTCCAGCCCTGAAACGACGCGAATCGACAGGATTGCAGCCAGGTATTCGGTGTGCCAGTCGTCTTCGGTGGCCGGAATTACGTCGATCAGGTCACGGGTGCGCTCGCAACCGCGCAACTCGACGCCCTTCTCGCGAAACTGCGCGGCCATGGCAGGCAGGAAATCGGCGGCGATGGTTTGATCGACCAGCAGGGTTTCCATCGCGCCGCAGATACCGTAGCGGTACGTCTTGGCATTGAAGGCAATCTTCTGCGCCTTGGCCAGATCGGCGTGGGCACTGACATACACATGGCAGATGCCGTCCAGATGCTTGATGACCGGCACGCGCGCATCGCGGCTGACCCGCTCGATCAGGCCCTTGCCGCCACGCGGAACGATGACGTCAACGTACTCGGGCATGGTGATCAATGCGCCAACCGCTGCACGGTCGGTGGTTTCAACCACCTGCACCACAGCAGCAGGCAGCCCGGCCTCGGCCAGACCACGCTCGATGCAGGCGGCAATGGCACGATTGGAATGAATGGCTTCGGAACCGCCGCGCAGGATAGTCGCGTTACCGGACTTCAGGCACAGACTGGCCGCATCGATGGTCACATTCGGACGCGACTCGTAGATGATTCCCACAACACCCAGCGGCACACGCATCTTGCCGACCTGAATACCCGAAGGCCGATAGCTCATGTCGCGGATCGCACCGACCGGGTCTGCCAGACCTGCTACCTGACGCAACCCGACGATCATGCTGTCGATACGCGCGGGGGTCAGGGCCAGTCGTTCCAGCATTGCCGGCTCAAGGCCATTGGCCTGACCATTGGCCAGGTCCAGCGCATTGGCGGCAGACAGCTCGGCGCGCGCTTCATCCAGAGCAGCGGCAGTGGCTTGCAGGGCGCGGTTCTTCTGCGCAGTGCTGGCACGACCGATCACTCGCGAGGCTTCGCGGGCGGCGCGACCCAGGCGGGTCATGTAGTCAAGAACGGACTCAGTCATGGTCTCAGAGGTCTTGGCAAAGAGGAAAGCGGCTGATTATAGCTGTCGTGCCGCACGAACGACAGCGCAGACAGGCGGATGGTCGATATCAGTGCGCAGATTTATTGCGCAGACCGATGCCTATCCCCCTCAGCCCTCATCGTTACATACAAAGTCCGCTTTTGATTCTGGCCGAAAGCCGTAGGAGCGGACTTGTCCGCGAAAGGGCCGTGACATCCGCAAGAGATGTATCGCCCGAAATAAAGCTTTCGCGAACAAGTTCGCTCCCACGCCCTGTGGGCAGAAGCCTGAACACCCCCATTTTCCGGGCTCGTCAGGACTCGTGCATAACGATGAGCGCTCAGCCTGCGCGCCCTCTCGACCAGCGTCGCAATGAGACGCACGCACAAAACGCTCTTATGGGTTAACCGGTTTGTCATGCCTCAGTCACTTTCAGAAACAACAAAGCCGCTAATCCAGACACATTCAGCTGCAATTAAAGTTGCGCTTGTTATTATCGGGCACCTTCTCAACGTACCTGCCTGACTATGCCTGCTGCTCTTCCGGATCATTTCTTCCATCGCGATGCCCAGTTGCTGGCCCGCGATCTGCTGGGCAAGATCATTCGGCATAAAGTGGGCGAGCTGTGGCTGGCCGCCCGCATCATCGAAACAGAAGCGTACTACTGCGCTGAAAAAGGCAGCCATGCTTCGCTGGGCTATACCGAAAAGCGCAAAGCGCTGTTCCTCGACGGCGGGCACATCTATATGTACTACGCGCGCGGCGGTGACTCGCTGAATTTCAGCGCCGAGGGGCCGGGCAATGCAGTGCTGATCAAATCGGCATTTCCCTGGACCGACGCAACCAGCGACGAAAACGCCCTGGCGCAGATGCAGTTGAACAACCCCGACGCCAGCGGGGCAATCCGCCCGCCGCAACGGCTCTGCGCTGGCCAGACGCTACTGTGCAAGGCACTTGGCCTGAAAGTACCGGAGTGGGACGCCAGACGCTTCGACCCACAGAGGTTGCTGGTCGAAGACATCGGCCAGGCACCCGAGCGCATTATCCAGACCACCCGTCTGGGCATTCCTGCCGGGCGCGATGAGCACTTGATGTATCGCTTCGTGGATGCCGGTTACGCCCGTTTCTGCACACGGAACCCTCTCAGACGCGGTCAGGTCGAAGGCCGCGACTACTTATTTCTCGATCAAGGAAACTGACCGATGGGCGATCTGCTCAATGGCATGACCGGCTGGCTGACAGCGAATCCTTCCTGGGTGGCTGTCGCGATTTTTTTGGTGGCCTTCACTGAATGCGTCGCGATCGTCGGGATCGTCGTGCCGGGCACGGTCATCATGTTTGCCATCGCCGCCTTGGCGGGCAGCGGCATACTGCCGTTGAGCGAAGTGCTGTTACTGGGTTTTCTCGGCGGGCTGTTGGGGGACGCAGTGTCGTACTTCATAGGCCGACGCTTTCATCAGAATATCCGTCAGTTGCCCGGCTTGCGCACGCACCCGGAGTGGATGGAAGGTGCGGAAAAATACTTCCACCGTTACGGCATCGCCAGTTTGCTGGTCGGGCGCTTCATCGGACCGCTACGCCCGATGCTGCCAATGATTGCCGGCATGTGCGACATGCCGCTCCCGCGCTTTGCGGCCGTCAGTGTACTGGCCGCGGCAGGCTGGTCGATTGCCTACCTGATGCCGGGCTGGGCGGCGGGCGCGGCCATTCGCCTGCCGCTGCCGGAAGGCTTCTGGCCTGAGGCGGCAGTGGTCGGTGCCGGTCTGGCGATTCTGTTCGGGCTGAGTATTCAGAGCAGCATTCGCCAGAAGCGCTATGCAACCAAACTTATTTCCGTGCTCAGCCTGACGCTGGTCGCGGCGCTGTTCATCGGCTGGCCCTATCTGGCGGACTTCGACAACGGCCTGATGACGCTCATTCAGGAGCATCGCAGCGAGGCCGCACAGAACATCGTGATCTTCGTCACCAGCATCGGCGACTTCAAGGCCCAGTTGCTGGCGGCCTCCCTGCTGATCATCGTGCTGGCCGTTGCCAGACAATGGCGTCACGCAGCTTTTGCCCTGACCGCAACACTGGGTACCGCGATTGCCAATGGCACCCTGAAAACGTTCTTCGCCCGCGCTCGCCCGGACGTTCTGGTAGAGCCGCTGACCACTTACAGCATGCCCAGTGGCCATAGTTCTGCGGCCTTTGCGCTGTTCATGACGCTGGCGGTGCTGGCCGGACGCGGCCAGCCCGTGCGCCTGCTCCTGAGCTGGATGCTGGTCGGTGGCATTCCGGCACTGGCCATCGCGCTTTCCAGGGTTTACCTCGGCGTTCACTGGCCAACCGACATCCTCGCTGGAATGCTCCTGGCGTTCTGTGTCTGCGCCGCCAGCCTGGCGTTCATTCAGCGCAACGCCCCCTTGCCCGCCATGTCGGTCCGGGTATGGTGGCTCATCGTCCCGGCAATGACCGCGCTGCTCGGCATTTTTGCGGTGCGCGCCCTCTCGCACGCAGTACTGCGTTACCAGTACTGATCGGCATACCTGATCGCGCCCGTACAAATCGGGTGCGACACTTCTCAAATCTGGCACCTTGCCAGTGCTCTTTCGAGGCGTTGACTACACTCCCCTGAAGCAGGTGAGTGAGCAACGGCGTGGCCGAAGGAGTGCTGATGTCCCCACTGGATGGTTATACGGCAATGCCCGCCCGGCAACGCGGCGCCATAGGCATGATGGCCGCGCTCACATTGGGATTGGCGCTGCTGTGCACACTGATAGTGGTCGACAGCGGCAGGCTGTATCTGGAGAAACGCTCGTTGCAGCGGGTTGCGGACATCGCCGCCCTGGAAGCTGCGGGGCGCAGGGGAACGTGCAGCGGGGCGGCCACCGCCCCCGGTTTCGCCACACAAAGTGCCACGCGTAACGGCTTTACCCCGAATACCGGAGGTCGAACGCTAACCATCCTCTGCGGCACCCTTACAGTGGGCCTGCAGAGCCAGCGCGTATTTGTCGCGGACTCCACCCAGGCACTGGCCATTCAAGTGGTCGCGGCGCATCCGGTGCCACGAAGTATTGCTGCCGGTATTGTTGCCCTGTTCGAAAAAACTCCCTCCCCTGCGAACATCACGATCAGCGCCACAGCCGTGGCTGCCAGTGCCGCGCCACTGGCGGCACTCACCATTCGCAGTGCGGCCGTAACAATGGACAGCACTCGGGCGGCCATTCTGAACCCACTCATCGGCAGCCTGCTCGGTGGCACACTCAACCTGAGCGTAGCGAACTGGCAGGGCCTCGCCAGCACCGACCTCAGCCTGTTGAGCTATCTGAACCGACTCAAGACCGACCTTAACCTGACTGCGGTCGGTTACAGCGAGGTGCTCAACACATCGGTTTCTGTCAGCCAGTTGATCCAGAGTGCTATCCATGTGCTCGACCCCGGCGCGACCTTGAACGGTACGGCCACCATTGCGGGCCTGCAGGCCTTGAAACTGGCGGCTGGCGCAACCACTGTGTTGCTCGGCGACGTGCTGTCGATACAGGGCAGTTCGGACCTCGCTGCATTGAATACCAACCTGCGCCTTCTGGACCTGGTTCAAGGCCTTGCGCAACTGGCCAACGACAAGACCGGCATATCGACAGCTGCGCAGATAAATGTAGGCACCCTGGCACAGGTCACCACACGATTTCAGGTCGTTGAGCCGCCTCAGTTATCGGCCATCGGCGACCCGAGCAAGATCGACCCGCTCAATCCCAAAATCGGTGCCAACCGGATCTACGTGCGCACCGCGCAGATGCGCGCGCTGGTGTCGATCAATCTGCCGGTGCTGGGCACCATCACGTCATTGGCCAACACTGCGGGCTCTGTGGTCGGCAGCCTGACACCGATCCTCAATAGCGCGTTGAGCCTGAACATCGCGGGCCTGGTGACATCAGCCACCTGCGCCGCAGGGCTAAACAGTTGTATGGTCACCGATTTCAAGTTTCTGACCTCGGACTCTTCTGCCAGCGCCGGCCCCAGGATAGATCTGAGCCTGTCGCTGGCCAGCGCCGACACCTATGTCACCGGCTACACCTGTACCAGCAACACCAGCAAAACCTTGAGTGTCAAAACAGATGCAGGATTGCTCAGCGCCAAGGTTGGCTGGATTGACAGCACGGCAGCGTTTCCTGCCAGCACTGACCCCTCGGCAATCACCGTACTGCCTCTACCGGTGCTGGATATAGGCACCAAGACCTGCCAGAAGATAGCGGGACTGTTGGGCAACTGCACCGCCCGCACCCCCTTCGGCGGTGGCGGCATAGGTCTCACGTTCGACACGGTAAGCCAGTCGCCGCTGGGCAGCTCAACGGTCGTCAGTACAACCTTCAGCTCGCCCAATCTGCCGGAAATCAACAGCGCGCCCTATTTCCTGACAAGCGTTGCGCACACCAAACCCAGTACGTTGCTGAACGGCACGGTTTCCAGCGTAAAGGTGAATGTCTATAAACCTGCGACCAGCAATGTGCTAGGCAACGTCATTACTGGAGCAGCTGCAACGCTGAACAGCCTGACCGTTGCGCTGGACGCTATTGTGGAGAACACGCTGACCGGCTTGCTGACATCAGTCGTCGACCCGCTGTTCGAGTCACTTGGCCTGAATCTGGGTGCCACCGATGTGGGTGCCAATTTAAGCTGCAACATCGGTCAGGCGACACTGATTATCTAACCGGCGTTGAATATCGGCAGCTCGATCTGGAAACGAGCGCCCTCCCCGACGTTGCCGACGCTGAGCTGGCCGCCCATCTGGTCGACGATGCCGTAGCTGACAGACAAGCCCAGTCCGGTGCCGACACCGACAGGCTTGGTGGTGAAGAACGGCTCGAAAATGCGCTCCAGCAAACGCGGATCAATCCCCCCGCCGTTGTCCTGAACCGCCAGCCGGATGATATTTTCGTCCCGCTCGGCCTCGACGCTGATCCACGGTTCGAAATCCCGGTCTTTTTCCCGACGTGACAACAACGCATCACGGGCGTTGACCATCAGGTTGATCAGCACCTGCTCAAGCTGATCGACATGCCCGCGAACCTGCACGTCTTCGATCATGGTGCCGACCCGCAACTGCACACCCTTGCCTTTCATGCCTTCGGCCAGCATCGAGAGGGTGCCTTCCACCGCCTGCGCCGGATCGAACAGCTGCTCCTCCACTTCAGAGCGCCGACCGAATACCCTCATATGGTCCACCACGCGGGCAGCACGCTGTACCTGCGCGTCGATACGGTTGAGCTTTTCGGTGAGGTATTCGATGTCCACGTCCCCGCGCCCAAGACGCTTGAGGACGTTGACCACCGCCATGCGCATGACATTGAGGGGCTGATTTATCTCATGGGCGAGGCCTGTGGACATTTCGCCAAGCGTGGCCATTTTCGCGCTCTGGTTCAATTGCATCCTGGAGCGGCGCACATCCGTGTTATCACGGCCGACGGCCTGAACCTCGACCAGCGTGCCGTGCTCGTCGAATATTCCCCGGTCGGCCCAGACCCACCAGGCATACTCACGGCCGGGCAGCTCGATACAGATTTCTTCGGTGCTCACCGGCGCTTGCGGGGTGAGCTGACCAATGCGCCGAATGAACGCCTCGCGCTGCTCGTCCGAAAGCCAGTCCCCCAGATTGATCCCGGTCAGTTGTTCCGGCGTGCATTCCATGTAATTGGCCAGTGGACGGTTGCCGAAACTCAGTACCAGATCCGGAGAATAGCGGCAGATCATGGCCGGTGAGTCTTCGACCAGAATGCGGTATCGCTCTTCGCTCTGGCGCACGTGCTCGGCCGCCAGAGTGGCTTCGGTCACGTCCAGCCACAGGCCGACCGCCTCCACGGGCATGCCGAGGTCGTCACGCAACAATCGCGCTTCGTCCAGCAACCAATGGTAGTGGCCGTTCTTGTTGCGCAACCTGTAACGCCGACTGACAACGCCTCCGCGCAACAGCTGCCGGTTACGCTCGAACCAGATGTCGCGGTCTTCGGGGTGAATGTATTCCGCCAGCTGGCCATCTACGCAGTCAGCCAGCGTCCAGCCCAGCAAGGGCGTGAGACTGTCACTGAAAAAGGTTGGCTCAAGGTTGCCGTGATCGTAGCGCTGCACGTAAATCACGGCCGGCGAGCTGGCAATGAGGTTATCCAGCCGGGCGTGAGCGGCCGCTGCTTCGGTTTCCTGATTCTTGATATCACTGACATCGAGCATGAAACCCAACACTCGCTGAACCTGACCACTGATCAGCGCCTGGCCCTGAATACGGTACCAGAGGGTTTCCTGGGCGGAATCGCTCTGTGCCAGACGCACGCAAATCAGCAGCGGCGTGCCTTTGTCACGTAACTGCGCCAGACGACTGGAAAGCTCTTGTCGATCAGCCGGATGAATCAACGCCAGCCAGTCTTGACGCGACAGACTTTCGACCCGGTCACCCAGACGCAGACTGCGCGCCAGTTGCGGTGCCAGCAGGATTTCGTCACGAGCAGGCATCAGCTCCCACCAACCGGTGCCCAGCAGATCCTGAAGCACCGCCAGGCGCTCTACATGGTGACGGTTGTGCTGCTCGGACAAGCGAAAAAGCACCGGCCCGGCCAGCGCCGAACACAGGTTGAGCCACTCGCGCTCACCAAGATCCGGAGCCTGCTGTTGCGGGTTATAGAAACCGAACATCAGCCATGCTTTAGCAACGTTGTCACGGCTGTGGGGGATCAGAAAACCGTCCGCGTTGCCGAAGGCACTCTGCAACGGCCCTTGGTCGACGCCGCCGCCAAACCTGAGTTGATGGGTGATATTGGCATCGAATCGATCCAGCGCATTGCCCAGTCGCTGCCCAACCTGCCATAACTCCGGTGCGGTGTGGGCGCTGTACTGGCAGTAGACACGCCAGCCAGCGCCGCTGACTTCCGGCAATACCAGCGCCAGACAGGGAACGCGCCATAGCTGCGCCAGTTCCTCGAGTTGCTCGGTCACCACGGCAGTCAGCCGGTCTACGTTGCACACGCGCACACGTTCGGCCATTTGCCCGGCAAAGCGCAGGCATTGCTGGCGGCTGCGGGCGGCACTGGCCTCCTCCATCAAGTCGCTGATATCCAGCAGCTGCAACAGCCAGCCCTTGCCATGCGCCTGCACCCAGCCACGGGCGTGCAAGGTATGCGCATCGGCACTCTTGAAGTCCAGGTCCAGCATGTGCCCCAGCCAGTCATGCGGCACGCCTTCAATGACCAGCGCGCTGTTTGGCAGCAACAGATTCATCAACCGCTGCGCAGCTGACAGCGGAGCGGCAATGCCCAACCGCGCAAGCAACTGCGGGCTGATGCTCTGTATCCGTCCTTCGTCATCGAGCAGCACATAAAGGTCGACCCCGACCGGGCCCGGCTCGCGTGACACGGGCACAGCCTGGGATACCGGCGGCGCTTCACCACGGCCCAGCCAACGGCTCAGACGATTTTTTTCAAGGGGCAAGTTGCAGACTCGCTTGTGCAGTAAGGTTGGTCGGCAAGCGCGGAACCTCGCCGATGCCAGGGATCGTCAATAAAGGGAGTACCTGGGTCAATCGGGTCTTGGGGTACTGGATGGTCACCGTCAGAACACCGGCGGTGTAGGTCACGTTGGTATAACTGGCGTTGAAACCCAGCGCAGGCGGCATCCATGACAGCTGATTCATGACGACACTCTGCGCTTGGCTGACCAACAGAGTGTTATAGCCACTCACTGTCGGGCTAAGGGCGACACTTCGGCGCACGGCTTCACTGGCCGCCGCATTGAAAGACTGCATCATAAGCAACGGCAGGCTATAACTCACCACGCCATAGAACACGGCAAAGAAAACAACGAACACCGCAGCGAACTCAATAGCGGCGGCACCTTGCTGCCGATGAGGCAAGGCATGCTGCAGAACGGTTTTCATATCAACGTCTACCCTGACATTTACGGCTTCAACAGAGCATAGATTCTTTCAGGAAAACAGGATGTTTTTTGCTTGATGAAATTATTTCTTCTGCTTGTCTGGTTTGTAATTTGCGCCGAACAGGATGCGCGACGCAAGCACATTTCAAACGGGCTGACACTGGGCGCAACAGCACTGGCGGCCGCCTGGCTGGCAGGCACCGGAACGAGCTGGCTAGGCGCCCCGCCACTGGAAGCCGCGCTGGCACTGGCGCTGGCACTGGGCTTGACGTTGCCTGGTTATGCGCTCGGCAAGCTGGGCGCCGGAGACGTCAAGCTGATGGCCGCACTCGCGCTCGCCTCCGACAGCGTCTATTTACTGTGCACGTTTATCGGCGCAGGCATCGCCGCGCTGACCTGGGTGTTGCTCGCCAGGAAAGTGCAGCATCATATAAACCAACGAGTTGCGCGGCGTTACGCCTATATGTTCCCTGACGCGCCAGATAAATATCCTTTTTCACCTTTTTTATTGGCGGGCTTGCTGCTGACAGTAGCGTTGCTCCATTAGTCGACTCTCGGCCAATTGAAAGTTTAATGCTATGTACATAGTCGGAAAGTACGACTACGGTTAACACATCGCTGTGGCGTACTGTCATTGAACTACCCGAAACGGGTCATACAACGCTTAATCATGTTTTGCTGAATGGATAAAGGTTCCGGTCTGCCGGCCTTAACAGCATGGAGTTGCATGTGGATAACTACCCGGTCACGAAAGTTCTGGTGGTCGACGACCAGCCTCTTATTGTTGAAGAACTCTGTGAGTTTCTGGAGAGCAACGGCTATGCGTGCGTGCGCTGTCATTCAAGCCTTGAGGCCATCGAGCATTTCAGCAGCGACAGCGCTATTGGCATCGTACTTTGCGACCTGGAAATGCCAGGCATGAATGGGATCGAGATGGTCGAAGCCATGAAGATGGCTGGCGGCAAGACGCATCTGTTCGAGGCCATCATGCTGACCGGACAAGCCGAGAAAAAGGACGTCATCAAGGCTCTGCGAGCCGGCATCGCCGATTACTACCAGAAGCCGGTCAACCTTGAAGAGTTGCTTGAGGGTGTCCAGTTGCAGGTGGAAGCGCTGCACGAACGGCAGAAAAACCGTCAGCAATTGGGCCTGCTCAACGAGAAACTTCAGTTTCTGGCCGCATCCATAGACGACCTCTATCAAAATCTGGATAACGTTCAGAACAGGGCGCAGTCCGAGCGCAAAACCAGCCTCGAGAGTGATGCACAGATGCCCGTATCGCTGGCCAAATTGTCACCCCGCCAGCTTGACGTCGCGCGCCTGGTCAGCAAGGGGCTGACCAATTACCAGATTGCCTGCGAACTGGGCATTACCGAAAACACTGTCAAACTCTACGTGTCCCAAGTGCTGCGCTTGACCCACATGCATAACCGCACCCAACTGGCCTTGGCATTTTCACCCGGCAAATCGGCAGAGCGGCAAAAGCTGATCGAAAGCCAGGACTGAAACCGAATCAGGCCTCGATTTCCGTCAACACGACGTTATAGGGCACATCCACCAGGGCCGAATGCACCTGATTGCGGCCCGCGTGCTTGGCGCAGTACAACGCAGTATCCGCCTGTGACGCAAGGCTCAGACTGTCGTCATTAGCCCCCAGAGAAACGACCCCGGCGCTGAAAGTGCAAAACAGATCGGTCGGCTGCGCGGGGTAATGGATCTCCGCAAAGCGATGGCGGATCTCATCAAGCACTTTATGGGCACTTTGAATGTCGGTATCGGGCATGACGATGGCAAACTCCTCACCACCGTAACGACCGATGAAGTCGGTCTTGCGCAGGCGCTGCTTGAGAAACAGCGCCAGGCTTTTGATGACGCGATCTCCCATAGGGTGACCGTGGCTGTCGTTGACCTTCTTGAAGTGGTCGATATCGAGCATGGCAAAACACAGCGGCTTACCCTCGCGTCGCGAGCGAAAGCTGCAATCTTCCAGCAGTTGCAGGATGTGCGTGTGATTGTAGAGCCCGGTCAGGCTGTCACGAACCATGCGCGCCTTGAGGCTGCGGGCTCTGGCGGCGCGATTGCGAACCGTGGTGATCAGGTGGCGTGGCTTGATCGGCTTGGTGAGGAAGTCATCGCCGCCCTCGCTCATGGCGTCAAGCTGCTTGTCCTGATCATCCTCGGCCGACAGGTAAATGATCGGCACGCTGACATAGCGGTCATTATGGCGAATGACCTTGGCCAGCTCAGTCCCGGTGCAACCAGGCATGTACATGTCGAGAATGATCAGGTCCGGCTGAAACTCCGCCAGTTCGGACATTGCCTGAATCGGGTCGAGCAGAACCCGCGTAACAATTCCGGCTGCATTCAGAATGCGTTCGGTGTGCATTGCCTGAGCGCGGGAATCGTCGATGATCAGCACTTTATAGGGTTCGTATTGAGCGACGCAGGTCAAGACTTCGATTTTTTCCAGCAGACTCGACGCTTCCAGCGCGCCGGTCAAAAACTCTTCGCCACCGGCCCGCACTGCTGCGAGGCGGGTGGGCGTATCGGTTTCGTTAAGGCTGAAAAACAACAGCGGAAGCTTCTGCTCCAGGCCTTCCTGAGCCTGTGAAGCCAGCTTCAGACCCTGACCGGCCCCGCTGAAATCGACATCCATGACAATCGCCGCCGGATGCCGTTGCGCCATTGCGCGCTGAAACTCGGCAACACTGTGCAACGACAGAGCTGCCAGACCGAAAAACTCCAGCTGCTTGGCCAGACGCTCGGCCCGCTCATGGTCCTGAAGCACCACATAGACCGGCTTGCGCAGCGGAGGCAGCGACGTTTGCTCAAGCTGGTCGCCATGCCGCAGCCCGGTGCGGGAGAGACGTTGCATCAGACGATTGAGGTCAGTGATGACGCGGCTGTTGAGGCGACCGCGATTGGCTTCGACAGCCTCAAGTGCCTGGTTGATGTCATGCGCCAGTGAAATGTGTTCAACCTGCTCGAAGCGCTCGGCAAAGCGCAGTAAACGCAACGTCGACTCCTTGAGCTCAGCCATGTCGCCAGCCGACCACTCGGCTTTCTGCAGACGTTGCCACGTCTCCAGAATCTGGCGTGCCTGGTGGATGACCCTTTGGGCAAAATGATGCTTCAGGCGATCTCGGCTAGGGTCTTCTGGCTCGGTCATATTGAGACTACTGTGGTTTTACTGAGCGATACGGCTGATGGCGCTATGCTAGCACCTCCGTTACAACAGAACAGTGCCGTAAGTCACTTATTTGACAACATTTTGATGGCGCTTAGCCATTACTCAAAATCAATCGACTGATAAAGCCTGGCTATAGGCCTTGAGTTGCAACCTGGAAGTTGAAAGCAATTCGCTTTTGGCTTGAAGCTCGAAGCTTGCAGCTGCCCCGATCGCACCTTAGGGTAAGGTTGCGGTCGAACCCCACGTGAAGCATTCAACTCAAGATCGAAAGGACCCTACCATGCTGGATTGGAAGAACCGCGCAGGCAGCGCGGGTGAGCGCACCGCTGACACTTCATCGGTCAAACGCCGCGGTTACCTGGGTAACCTGTTCTATAGCCGCGCTCTGGGCGCCTTGATCTTGATTTACCTGCTGGTTGCACTGGTAGTCGGCTGGTACTGGAGCAAAGAGCCTGCACTGTTCCCTGTACAACAGAACGCTCAAGCCGCCGCCGAGCGCGAAGGCAAGCCAATGGTTATCGGCTACACGACGGTTGAAACGCTCAAGACCGTGGCTGGCACCCTGCTCAACAAGCGCGGTGGATATCTGTCCAACGACCGCATGCCACCGGGCTTGTGGCTGGACAACATTCCAAGCTGGGAATACGGCGTACTGGTGCAGGTGCGTGACTTGAGTCGTGCGCTGCGCAAAGACTTTGCCCGTTCCCAGTCTCAATCTGCCGAAGATGGCGATCTGGCTCGCGCCGAGCCGCTGTTCAACTTCAACAATCGCAGCTGGATCCTGCCTTCCAGCGAGTCGCAATACGCCGAAGGTATCAACTCTCTGAGTCGCTACCAGGCACGTTTGTCCGACCCGAACCAGAAAGGCGCGCTGTTCTATGCCCGCGCCGACAACCTGAACAACTGGCTGGGTGATGTCGGCACCCGCCTGGGCTCGCTGTCGCAACGCCTTTCGGCCAGTGTCGGTCGGGTCAAACTCAACAGCACGCTGAAAACCGAGGCCGCTGTTTCGGTCAAGCCTGGCGAAGTACCGCAGGTAGACGAGGAAATCGTCGAGACCCCGTGGCTGGAAGTGGACAACGTGTTCTATGAAGCGCGCGGTCAGGCCTGGGCTCTGTCGCATCTGCTGCGCGCCATCGAGGTCGACTTCGCCGATGTACTGGCCAAGAAGAATGCGACCGTCAGCGTGCGTCAGATCATTCGTGAGCTGGAAGCGTCCCAGGAACCGCTGTGGAGCCCGATGATTCTGAATGGCAGCCCGTTCGGTGTGTTCGCCAACCACTCGCTGGTCATGGCCAACTACATCTCGCGTGCCAACGCCGCGGTCATCGACCTGCGCCAGTTGCTGAATCAAGGCTGATGTCTATTCCCGCCAACGAGGCCGCGCACCGTGCCGCCTCGGATGCCGAGCAGATCGCCTGGGTCGACGAGCAGGACCGACTGCTCGGCTCGCGGGTCCGCGCCGACTTGCGCGAGCGCGGACTGATCGGGCGCGGCACTTATATCCTGCTGTTCAACAGTGCCGGTGAGCTTTGCGTGCATCGGCGCACACTGAGCAAAGCGATTTATCCCGGTTATTGGGATGTCGCCGCAGGCGGAATGGTGCAGGCGGATGAAAGCTATGACGAGTCCGCTGCCCGGGAACTGGAAGAGGAGCTGGGCGTCAGTGGCGTACCGTTGCAGGCCCACGAACGGTTTTTCTTCGATCAGCCGGGCAACCGGCTCTGGTGCGCCGTGTTTTCAGCCGTGTGGGACGGGCCCTTGAGATTGCAGCCCGAAGAAGTGCTGGAAGCGCGCTTCATGCCCATCGCCGACGTTCTGCATCAGGCTGAAAAAATCCCTTACTGCCCGGACTCGCTCGCGGCGCTGAAACGCTACCTGCAGCAGATAGAGAATGCTCAGTAAGCCAGTGTTCAGAAATTGGCGTATCCAGCCCCTTAGCAACCGGTCTGTTTGCCGTTACACTGCGCGACCTTTTCAAACTGGACCGGCCCTGCCGTTTCAGTAGCGCTGCCCCTGCCAGAGTGGGGCTTCGCGGTCGATGGTTCGTGTGAGCCCGACCCATCTTCAGTCCTCAACAAGAGGATTTTTGCGTGGCTAAAAAAGCCGCTTCTCTCGCCGCCCTTGGTGGCCTGGTGTTTTCAACCGACGCAGGGCGTCACTGCCCGGATTGTCGTCAGCCCGTTGCCGACTGCACCTGCAAACAGACCGCCATCCCCGAAGGGGACGGTATTGCCCGCGTGCGCCGGGAAAGCAAAGGCCGCGGCGGCAAGACCGTGACTACCATCAGTGGTGTCCCGCTGGCAGAAGAGCCGCTCAAAGAACTCGCCAAGGCCCTCAAGCAGCGCTGTGGCACAGGCGGATCGCTCAAGGACGGCGTAATCGAGATTCAGGGCGATCACGTCGAACTGCTATTGGCAGAGCTGATCAAAAAAGGCTTCAAGGCTAAAAAGTCCGGCGGCTGAATCCGCGTAGCGGGCAGCGAATCAAATCGTCATTTCAACTCATTACACTGCGCCCAGCTGGCTATTGGCTGGCGCAACGACTTCTTTATAGGGGACTTCGATGTCCGTACGACGCACACGCAAAGACGATGGCAGCCAATGGACAGTTGCGGACAGCCGCAGCGTTTATGGTATTCGCCATTGGGGCGCGGGTTATTTTGCAATCAACGAAGCAGGTCGCGTTGAAGTCCGTCCCAATGGGCCGGACAGCTCGCCCATCGACCTTTACGAACAGGTCGACAACCTGCGCAAGAGCGGCCTGTCGCTGCCCTTGCTGGTGCGCTTCCCCGACATTCTGCAAGACCGTGTGCGTCAACTGACCGGTGCATTCGACAGCAACATCGCGCGCCTGGAATACCAGAGCCAATACACCGCGCTGTACCCGATCAAGGTCAACCAGCAGGAAGCGGTGGTGGAAAACATCATCGCCACGCAGAACGTCTCCATCGGTCTGGAAGCGGGTTCCAAACCGGAGCTGATGGCCGTGCTGGCATTGGCGCCCAAAGGCGGCACCATCGTCTGCAACGGTTACAAGGACCGTGAGTTCATACGTCTGGCGCTGATGGGCCAGAAGCTGGGCCACAACGTATTCATCGTCATCGAGAAAGAATCCGAAGTCGAGCTGGTGATCGAAGAAGCCGCCGAGCTGAAAGTCGCCCCTCAGGTAGGCCTGCGCGTGCGTCTGTCTTCCCTGGCGTCGAGCAAATGGGCGGACACCGGCGGCGAGAAATCCAAGTTCGGTCTGTCGGCCGCACAATTGCTGTCGGTGGTCGAGCGCTTCCGCAAGGCCGGGCTCGATCAGGGCATCCGCCTGCTGCACTTCCACATGGGCTCGCAGATCGCCAACCTGGCTGATTACCAGCACGGCTTCAAAGAGGCTATCCGCTATTACGGCGAACTGCGCAAACTCGGCCTGCCGGTGGATTACATCGATGTCGGCGGCGGTCTGGGCGTCGACTACGACGGCACCCACTCACGCAACGCCAGCTCGATCAACTACGACATGGACGATTACGCAGGTGTGGTGGTCGGCATGCTCAAGGAGTTCTGCGATGCGCAAAGCCTGCCGCACCCGCATATCTTCTCGGAAAGCGGCCGCTCGCTGACCGCCCACCACGCCATGCTGGTGGTCCAGGTGACCGACGTCGAGAAGCATAACGACGAAGTGCCGGAAATCTCCGACAAGGAAAGCCTGCCGGAAACCGTGCAGTGGCTGGTGGACCTGCTGGGTCCGACCGACATAGAAATGGTCACCGAAACCTACTGGCGTGCCACGCACTACATGAGCGACATCGCTACCCAGTACGCCGATGGCAAAATCAGCCTGGCGGAGAAAGCACTCGGCGAACAATGCTACTTCGCCGTCTGCCGCCGCCTGTACAACTCGCTGAAGGCACGTCAACGCTCACACCGTCAGGTGCTCGACGAACTCAACGACAAGCTGGCCGACAAGTACATCTGCAACTTCTCGGTGTTCCAGAGCCTGCCCGATACCTGGGCCATCGGCCAGGTGCTGCCGATTCTGCCCTTGCACCGTCTGGACGAAGAGCCGGTGCGCCGCGCCGTGCTTCAGGACCTGACCTGCGATTCCGACGGCAAGATCAAGCAGTACGTCGATGAGCAGAGCATCGAGACCAGCATGCCGGTGCACTCGTTGAACGGAGGCGAAGACTATCTGCTGGGGATCTTCCTGGTAGGCGCCTATCAGGAAATTCTGGGGGACATGCACAACCTGTTCGGTGATACCGACTCGGTGAACATCTACCAGAACCCGGACGGCAGCGTTTACCACGCGGGCATCGAAACCCACGACACCATCGAAGACATGCTGCGCTACGTGCATTTGTCGCCGGAAGAACTGATGACCCATTACCGGGACAAGGTCGCCAGCGCCAAGATTACCCCGCGCGAGCGTACCTACTTCCTCGACGCCCTGCGCCTGGGGCTGACACGCTCTTCGTACCTGTCGTCCTGATTCCAGGATTTGCGATGGGGCCTGCAATTGGGGCCCCATCTACTGTGACTGTGGTGCCAATGCTGTGCACTCATCGTTACAGGCAAGTTCTGATAAGCCAGGAGAACGAGGCCAAACGCCTTGTTTCGGGGTGCGTTCCGGCCTCTTCGCGAGCAAGCTCGCTCCTACGAGACTTATGCGTTGGCGCGATGGTCATGCGCACATCGTAAGCCGCTACCAACATTCCCTGTAGGCAACGTCCTGTTCTACCTGCAGCCCTCTACCCTGCCCGTTTTCTACGCCAGAATTCGCGGTCGCATTCCCGGTAGAGAAGCACTCCATCATGCCCGACCCCACCAGCGCGCCGCTCTTTCGTCTGGAAATTGCCCGCCTGCAGCGCTGCTTCACTGTCATATCGTTCAGCGCAAGCGAGGCGATCAGCCAGCCTTTTACATTTGAACTGGACATTCTTGGCGACGGCCTGGATCTGGACCTGACCGGCCTGATGTACAAACCTGCCTCGCTGAGCTTCGGAAGCCGGAAGAACTTTCACGGTCAGATTCAAGGCGCGACACGCAAGCATTACCAACCCGGCCCGGCGTGTTACACGCTGATAATGGGGCCTCGACTGGCCTGTCTCGGGTTACGCCACCAGTCGCGCATCTTTCAGCACATGACCGCCACCCGGATCATCACCCATGTGCTCGAAGAACATGGCCTGAAGAACTGTTTCCGTTTTGACCTGCCGACCGAGTGCCGCGAACGCGACTGTTGCGTGCAGTATCAGGAATCCGACCTGCAACTGGTCCAGCGCCTGTGCGCAGAAGAAGGCATTCACTACCACTTTGTCCATTCACGGCATCGCCACGAACTGGTATTCGGCGCCAACCTGCACGGGTTTGCGCGCAGCCCTGTCGCACGCTGGCGTCAATTCGCGCAACAGTCCGGGGTGACCCGGTTTGCCGTCACCGAGCATGCAACGGATCTGCCCGGCAGCCGCGCAGCCCAGCACGCGACAGGCGAGAGTACCTTGCCGTTCGTGACTTGCGCAGAACTGCTGCCGCTGGCCGACCATCCCGAGAAGAACTGGAACCACATGTGGCTGATCACCGAAGTCCGGCATCGCTTTGGCATCGTTGATGGCAATGACCGCGGGGCATCGGAACGCTACTCGAACCAGTTCAAGGCCATACCATGGGAAGTCGGCTTCAGAACGCCTGCCCCGGCACCGTGCGCGCCCACTGCGCATCTTCAGCGAGGCTGGATCATCGGCATCAGCGGCGAACCGGCAAGGCTTGATGCGGCAGGCCGGGTGCGCGTCTGGCTGGAATGGGAGTGGCAGCACCCGAATGATCCAGGCAGTGGCTGCTGGCTGCATCTGGCGCCGGGGCTGGATATCGAATGTCGCGCCGGTATGTCAGTGGCGGTGAGCTTTTCTGAGGATGACACACACCCACCACTGATCATCGGCGGTCTGCCGGCGCAGGAGGCGCGTCGCGAGAATGATCCAGCGCCTGTCGAAAACGTTCAAATGCACCTCGACCGGCAAATGTTCATTGGCGCTGACCGACTGCTGCAACTGGCAGACGGGGTCTGCCTATACCTTGGTGAAGGCAGCAAAGTCACACTGGATGCGGGGTCCAGCACGGTGCAGATCGACGATGATGGCCTGACACTGAGCAGCCCGCGCATCAGCTTTGCCAGCAAGGCGAATGGCCGTTCTTCGGGTGATCCGGACGCTATTGAATGACGTAGCAGTAACTATGCGGCACTGGGGCGAAGCGCGACGGTCTCAGGCATATCCGACTTATCTGCCAGAGCCCTTCCCTTATGATACGAGTGATTTTCCTGACACTGATGACGGGTGCCGTACTGGCAGCATTGTCCGGTTGCTCGCCCTTGAAGCTGCTCAACACGTTGAATCCGACCGGCCCTGTCGATCATGTCTACGGGGTGGCCTACGGGCAGGATCCACGCAACACGCTGGACGTTTACACCCCACAGACTAAACCGGCCAATGCGCCAGTCGTGGTGTTTTTCTATGGCGGCAGCTGGAACACCGGTTCGAAAGCCAATTACGCCTTCGTCGGCGAAGCATTGGCTGCGCGTGGCATGGTCGTCGTGATTGCCGACTACAGGCTCTATCCGCAGGTGCGCTACCCAAGCTTTCTGGAAGATTCAGCCAAGGCGCTGGCCTGGGCGCACAAGCATGCAAAAACCTACGGTGGCGATCCTGACCGCTTGTACGTGATGGGCCACAGTGCAGGTGCCTATAACGCTGCGATGCTGGCGCTCGACCCCCGCTGGCTGGCCCGTGAAGGCTTGTCGCCGTCCATTCTCAGCGGCTGGATCGGGCTGGCCGGGCCGTACGACTTTCTGCCTATCGAGAACGCCGATGTGAAACCGGTGTTCTTTTTCCCCGACTCACCGCCTGACTCGCAACCCATCAACCACGTCAGTTCCAGCGCGCCCCCTGCGTTGCTGATGGCCTCGAATACGGACTCGCTGGTCAACCCCAAACGCAACACCGGTGGCCTGGCGCGGGCATTGCGCGAGGCGGGTGTGCCGGTACGCGACCTGTATTTCTCGCGCACCAATCACGGCACGCTGGTCGGCGCATTTGCCAAGCTGTTAAGCGGCCTGGCACCGGTGGTCGACGAGGTCGACATGTTCGTCAATCACACCCCGCAAAGGCTCGCGGAAAAGAACCGTGCGGTCTTGAAGACTCAGTGAACGAACCAGCCGTCCCGGCGCGTCAATCGCCAGGCAATGGCGCCAAGGCTCAGGCCGCGCAGCAGGGTAAAAGCCAGAAACGTCAGCCATAGCGCGTGATTGCCGTGGCTGGAAGCCAGATAAGCCAGCGGCGCGATGCCTGCTGCGCTGAACAGCATCGCGTTGCGCATTTCACGCGCACGGGTGGCACCGATGAACAGCCCGTCCAGCAGGTAACTCCAGACGGCCAGCAGTGGCATCAGCGCCAGATATGGCAGATAGGTCATGGCCGTGGCGCGAACCTCAGGAATATCGGTCTGCACGCTGACGAACCCATGCCCGCCCACCAGAAACAACAGCGCAAATGCCACGCTGGCAATCAGTGACCAGCCTCCCGCGACCACCAGCGAGCGCCGCAGCGTATCCCGGTCACGCGCACCAATGGCATGGCCGCACAGAGCCTCGACTGCATGCGCCAGCCCGTCCAGTGCATGGGCAGTCAACAGCAGGCCGTTGAGCAACAATGCGTTGGCGGCAACCGTTGCGTCACCCAGACGAGCGCCCTGCACTGTGATCAGGAACATCACCGATTGCAGCGCCAGTGTGCGCAGAAAGATGTCTCGATTGACCGCCAGCAAGGGCCTCCATTTGCTCCACAGCCTCAGGGCTGACCAGACGATCTGCCCCGGCCAGGCGCGCAAGGTCTTGCGGGCCAGCAGCAGACCGAGCACTACGCCGGTCCACTCTGCCAGCACCGAGGCACGCGCCGAACCGACCACGCCCCAGTCCAGGCCGATGACGAACCACAGGTTGAGCGCGATATTGACCAGATTGGTGATGAGCAGAATGGCCAGTGGCGCTCTGGCGTTCTGCGCGCCGAGAAACCAGCCGACCAGCGCATAACTGGCCAGCGCCGCAGGCAGGCCGAACAGCCGGGTGTGGAAGAAATCCAGGGTCATTTGCTGCAGATCGGCAGACGGCTGCATCATCGCCAGCGCCAGATGGCTGAACGGCAAGGCGATCACACCCAGCAACAACGCCAGCCCGACGGCCAGCAACAGCCCCTGCAACAGGATCCGGCGCAGCGCAGCACTGTCATTGCGCCCTGCCGCCTGCGCGGCAAAACCGGTGGTGCCCATGCGTAGAAAACCCATGGCCCAGGCAAGGAAAGTGTAAAGCGTCGACCCGACCGCGACGGAACCCAACTGATGTGCGTGCGGCAGATGACCGATCACTGCGCTGTCGACCAGCGCTACCAGCGGAACGGAAATATTCGACAGAATCATCGGCGCAGCCAGCGCCCAGACACGACGATGGGTTGAGCGATGACGCCAATCGTTGAGCAACGTGGACATGAGAACTCCCGGCAAGGCGAGCATTGTAGCCAGAGCGCCAAGGCTTTGCTGTGCAGATGATGGTGGCCCGGTCGTGAATGTGCGGCGCGGCGAACATTTGTGACGCGGAGCGTCACCCAAGGCATTCCCACGCTGGAGCGTGAGGAACGATAGCCAGGCTCTACGTCCTGCGCTGGCGTGTGAGGAATGCCAGGGACTACCTGTTCAATCTGACAGTAATACTTGTCATCACGACTGTTATATAGTCGCACCCTCTCTACCGTTGCCGATGAGTGCCACCATGTTCAACAAAGGATTGTTTCTGGCTTGCGCGCTTGCGTTGCTGAGCGCCTGTGATTCCTCCTCCCCGGATAAACCGGCGCCAGCCGCGGCAGCAACGACCCAGGCAGCGGTTACCGATACAAAGCCCAAACCCGCAGTCGACCTCGCCGCGCTGAGCAAGCGCTACGCAGGGCGCGAACTGACCGTCATCGACGTGTCGGAAATCCAGATCGACGGCGCAAGCGCCCTGTCGGTGAGCTTTTCCGTGCCGCTCGACCCGGAGCAGAAGTTCGGCGAAAAACTTCATCTGGTGGACAGCAAGAACGGCAAGGTCGACGGTGCCTGGGAGCTGTCGGACAACCTCATGGAACTGCGCCTGCGCCACCTTGAGCTGCAGCGCAAACTGGTGCTGACCGTCGATGCCGGTCTGCAGGCCGTCAACAAGGCCACGCTCGCGGCCGAATACATCAGCCGTCTGGAAACCCGTGACCTGCAAGCCACCGTCGGCTTCGCCAGCCGTGGTAGCCTGTTGCCGACGCGGCTGGCCGAGGGCTTGCCGGTCATCGCCCTGAACGTCGACAAGGTGGATGTCGAATTCTTTCGCGTCAAACCCGACTCGATGCCCAACTTCCTCGCCCAGTGGGACGGCGCGTCGAGCCTGTCCAGCTACAGCTCCGAAGAGCTGTTGCCTATGGCCGAACTGGTCTACAGCGGTCGTTTCGACCTCAAGCCTGCGCGCAATACCCGTGAAACCCTGCTGCTACCGATTGCCGGTATCAAACCTCTGCAACAGCCGGGTGTTTATCTGGCAGTCATGCGCGCGTCGGGGACCTACAGCTACTCGCAGCCGGCTACCCTGTTCACCCTCAGTGATATCGGTCTGTCGATACACCGTTACAGCAACCGTCTGGACGTCTTCACTCAAGCGATCGAGGGCGGCAAGGCCCTGAGCGATGTGAGCGTCGATGTGTACGACGACAGCGGCAAGGTTGTCGCCCAGGGCAAGACCGACAGCGACGGCCACACTCAACTGCCGCTGCCAGCCAAGGCGGCGGTGGTACTGGCGCACAAGGACGAACAGACCAGCATGCTGCGTTTGAACAGTTCGGCGCTGGACCTGGCCGAGTTCGACATCTCCGGCCCGCAGGCTCACCCGCTGCAATTCTTTATTTTCGGCCCGCGTGACCTGTATCGCCCCGGTGAAACCGTGCTGCTCAACGGCCTGCTGCGTGACAGCGACGGCAAGAACGTCAAGCCACAATCCATCACCGTCGAAGTGCGCCGCCCTGATGATCAGGTCAGCCGCAAGTTCGTCTGGGAAGCCGACAGCAGTGGGTTCTACCAGTATCAATTGCAACTCGCCGATGAAGCGCCGACCGGTCGCTGGCAACTGGTGTTCGACCTGGGCGACGGCAAACCGCAGCTTTACGAATTCAAGGTTGAAGACTTCCTGCCCGAGCGCCTGGCTCTGGAACTCAAGGGCAGCGACACGCCGGTTGCGCCTGCTGACAACCCCGAGTTCGATATCACTGGTCGCTACCTGTACGGCGCGCCCGCCTCGGGCAATACCCTGACCGGTCAGGTCTACGTACGTCCGCTGCGCGAAGCCGTGCCGAAACTGCCGGGCTATCAGTTCGGTTCGATCACCGAAGAAGACCTCAAGCATGACCTGGAGCTGGAGCCGGTTACGCTTGACGCCGAAGGCCACTCGACGCTTGCCGTGCAGAGCGAATGGGCGCAAGCCAAATCGCCACTGCAACTGATTCTGCAAGCCAGCCTGCAAGAGTCCGGCGGGCGTCCGATCACCCGTCGTCTGGTGCAGCCGATCTGGCCTGCCGAGCACTTGCCCGGCGTGCGTGCGTTGTTCGGCAGCAGTACAGGCAGCGATGACTACGACGACGAAGCCGACAAGGGCGAGGCGCAGACCAACGGCGACGGCCCGGCCGAATTTGAAATCGTGATGGCCGATGCCGCTGGCAACAAACTGGCCGCTGATAATGTAAAAGTCAGGTTGATTCGTGAGCGCCGCGACTACTACTGGAATTATTCGGCCAACGATGGCTGGAGCTACCACTTCAACGAGAAATTCCTCAACCTGAACGAGGAGACCCTCAACATCACCAAGGACTCGACAGCCAAAATCAGCTTCCCGGTCGAGTGGGGCCCTTACCGTGTCGAAGTGGAAGACCCGTCCACCGGTATGGTCAGCAGCCTGCGCTTCTGGGCGGGCTATCGTTGGCAGGACAACACCGATGGCGGCGCGGTCAGGCCGGATCAGGTCAAGCTGGCGCTGGACAAACCGGCCTACAACGACGGCGACACCGCCACGGTGACCGTCACGCCACCCGCTGCGGGCAAGGGCTACCTGCTGGTCGAGTCCAGCGAAGGTCCATTGTGGTGGAAGGAAATCGACGTGCCGGCCGAGGGCAAATCGTATGAAATCCCGCTGGACAAAAAGTGGGCGCGCCACGATCTGTACGTCACCGCTCTGGTCATACGCCCCGGCGAGCGCAAGGCCAACGTTACACCGAAGCGCGCTGTAGGTGTGCTGCACCTGCCGCTGGACCGTGCGCAACGCAAACTGGCGCTGACGGTCACCGCACCGGAGAAAATGCGCCCCAAACAGCCGCTTAAACTCAAGATTGTCGCCAAAAATGCCGATGGCAGCGTGCCAAGGCAGGTGCAAGTGCTGGTGTCGGCAGTGGACGTCGGCATTCTCAATATCACCCGCTACGCCACGCCCGACCCGTTTGCCAGCCTGTTTGGCCGCAAGCAGTATGGCGCGGACCAACTGGACATCTACGGCCAGTTGATCGAAGCCGGTCAGGGACGTCTGGCCAGCATGGCGTTCGGTGGCGATGCGCTGGCCAAAGGCGGCAAGCGTCCGGACACCAGCGTGACCATCGTGGCACTGCAAAGCGCGCCGGTTACCCTGAACGACGCGGGTGAAGGTGAAGCGAGTGTCGACATTCCAGACTTCAACGGCGAACTGCGGGTCATGGCTCAGGCCTGGACCGACGACCGCTACGGCATGGCCGAGGCGAAAACCGTGGTGGCTGCGCCGATCATCGCCGAGCTGTCGACGCCGCGCTTCCTCGCAGGTGGCGACCAGACCAGCGTCGCGCTTGACGTCTCCAACCTGTCGGGCAAAGCGCAAAAGCTGGACGTGAAGATCAGCGCTGAAGGCCAGTTGAGCATTCCTGGCGGCGATCAGATCAAGCCCTTGCAACTCAAAGAGGGTCAGCGCGTCACCCTTAAAGTGCCGGTACTGGCGCGGGGTGGACTGGGTCAGGGCAAAATCAAAGTGCTGATCGAAGGTCTGGACCTGCCCGGTGAAACCCTGCCCGCCTTCACTCGCGAGTGGAACATCGGTGTACGCCCAGCCTACCCGGCGATGCTCAGGCATTATCGCGCCACTCTCAACGAGCAAAGCTGGAGCCTGCCGGACGGTGCACTTGAAGCCTTCGAGCCTGCCGGTCGCGAAGCCATGCTGTCGCTGTCGAGCCGCCCACCGCTGAACATCGGTGAGCAGATTCGGGCACTGAAAGCCTACCCTTACGGTTGTCTGGAGCAGACCGCCAGCGGCCTGTATCCATCGCTGTATGCCGACGCGGCGACCCTCAAGCGTCTGGGCCTGACCGGCGAACCGGATGCCGAACGCAAGCGCAAGGTCGAAATCGGCATCGAGCGCCTGCTGGGCATGCAACGTTACAACGGCAGCTTTGGCCTTTGGGGTTCGGACAGCGACGAGGAATACTGGCTGACTGCCTATGTCACCGACTTCCTGCTGCGCGCCCGCGATCAGGGCTTTGCCGTACCACCGGACGCGCTGAAGAAAGCCAGTGAACGCCTGCTGCGCTATTTGCAGGATGCCGGGCAGATTCAGGTCAATTACAGCCAGAACGCCGAACATACGCGCTTCGCCGTGCAAGCCTATGCGGGGCTGGTGCTGTCACGCAGCCAACAGGCTCCGCTGGCGGCCTTGCGCAGCCTGTTCGACCGACGCAGTGACGCCCGCTCCGGGCTGCCGCTGGTGCAACTGGCGGTCGCGCTGGAAAAGATGGGCGACAAACCGCGTGCCGATCTGGCCCTGAGCGCCGGCCTGGCAGTCAGCCGCAAAAATGAATGGCTGGCCGACTACGGCAGCTCGCTGCGTGATCAGGCGCTGATTCTGGCCTTGCTGGAAGAAAATGATCTCGCCAGGGAAAGGCGTGACGAGCGCCTGTTTGCCTTGGCCGATGAAGTGGCCGCCAATCGCTACCTGTCCACTCAGGAAAGCAACTCGCTGTTCCTTGCCGGTCGTAACCTGCTGGGTAAAGCGGAGAAGGACTGGACCGCCAGCCTCGCCAGCGGCACTCAAACCCGCGAGCTAAGCAACAAACAGCCGGGCCTCAAGCTGGACGGTGGGCTGCTGGCTTCGCCGCTTTCAGTACACAATCAAGGCAGCGAACCGCTCTATCAGCAACTGACCGTTTCCGGTTATCCAACCCAGACGCCTGCAGCCGGTGGCGAAAACCTGAGCATTCGTCGCGAATACCTGAGCCTGAGCGGCGCGCCACTGAACGTCGGAGCCCTGAAAACCGGGCAACTGGTGCTGGTGCATCTGGAGATTGGTGCCAAACAGCGCGTACCTGATGCGTTGGTGGTGGACTTGCTGCCTGCGGGCCTGGAGCTGGAAAACCAGAACCTGGCGCAAAGCTCGGCAAGCCTGGAAGACGCCAGTGAAGAAGTGAAGACGATCCGCGAGTCGATGGAAAACGCCGGGATCAAGCATCAGGAATACCGCGGTGATCGTTACGTGGCGGCGCTGGATATCGACGGCAGCAGCACCGTGCACCTGCTCTACCTGGCCCGCGCAGTCACGCCGGGAACATACCGCGTGCCGCCGCCGCAGGTCGAATCGATGTACCGCCCGAACTGGCAGGCACTGGGTGATGCACCCGCGCAGATGGTGGTAAAGGGCAAATGATCGCTGACTGATTGTTTGGTTGGTTGGAATGCGTACCTGTGGGAGCGACCGGGGCGGCGATCCGCATTGTTCGCGAAAGGGCCGGTACATCCGCTGAAGATGTATCTTCAGGAATAAAGCCTTCGCGAACAAGTTCGCTCCCACAAGGAGTGCGCGTTATCTCAAAAGATTCCGGTCGCTCCCAAATATGGATGCGCAGTGGTGGTGAAGGGCAAATGCTTGACTGGAATGCGTACCCGTGGGAGCGATCGGGGCGGCGATCCGCATTGTTCGCGAAGGGGACGATACATCCACTGAGGATGTATCGTCAGGAATAGAGCCTTCGCGAACAAGTTCGCTCCCACAAGGAGTGCGCGTTATCTCAAAAGATTCCGGTCGCTCCCAAATATGGATGCGCAGTGGTGGTGAAGGGCAAATGCTTGACTGGAATGCGTACCCGTGGGAGCGACCGGGGCGGCGATCCGCATTGTTCGCGAAGGGGACGATACATCCACTGAGGATGTATCTTCAGGAATAGAGCCTTCGCGAACAAGTTCGCTCCCACAAGGAGTGCGCGTTATCTCAAAAGATTTCGGTCGCTCCCAAATATGGATGCGCAGTGGTGGTGAAGGGCAAATGCTTGACTGGAATGCGTACCCGTGGGAGCGACCGGGGCGGCGATCCGCATTGTTCGCGAAGGGGACGATACATCCACTGAGGATGTATCTTCAGGAATAGAGCCTTCGCGAACAAGTTCGCTCCCACAAGGGCACGCGCTTACGGCGTGGAGGCGGAGTTAGCGCATCAATGAATGATCCAGCTCAGCAACCACAGGCCCAGCGCCAGCCAGATGATCCCGAGGATGATCGAGGCGCGCATGAATGCCCGGACAGCCGAGTAAAGCAGCATCAGGCCGATGATCAGTGCGACGATGCTGATCAGTGAAGTGTCCATGCCCAGCGTGCGGGACAGGCCATCGACAAAATTTCCTCCAGCATGGGTAAACCCGTTGAACAACCACGCCAGACCGTCGACGAAGAAGCGAATCACCGCGCCGATGGCCTGCCCGAGCCATTCAAAAAAGCCTTCTACCTGCATATGTACGTCCTGATTGGGGTCGTGAAGAAAATGATCTGTCCGCTTTGGCCGTCGCAAGGCGTGTCAGGTTCCGTGGATCATAAAGGCTCTTTGTGTTGAAACCTGAATTTCTTCTGCGTCTGCGGCAAAAACTCAAGTGGCTGGCAGGCGCGATCATGCTGCTGATCGCCCTGCTTTGGCTGGCGGATCGCCTGTGGCCGTTGCCACTGCCCAAAGACGATCTGGCCCGCGTCGTGCTGGCCGAGGACGGCACACCGCTGTGGCGCTTTGCCGATGCCAATGGCGTGTGGCGCTATCCGGTCAGCAACGAGCAGGTTTCGCCTTATTACCTTGAAGCCCTGCTGACCTACGAAGACCGCTGGTTCTACAGCCATCCTGGCGTGAACCCGCTGGCGCTGGTGCGCGCCACCTGGCAAAACCTCAGTGGCGCGCGCGTGGTCTCCGGTGGCAGTACGCTGTCAATGCAGGTGGCGCGGCTACTCGACCCGCACTCGCGAACCTTATCCGGCAAGTTTCGCCAGTTGTGGCGCACCTTGCAGCTTGAGTGGCACCTGTCCAAGGATGAAATCCTCAGCCTGTACCTCAATCGCGCGCCATTTGGCGGCACGTTGCAAGGGGTGGCGGCCGCCAGTTGGGCATATCTGGGCAAATCCCCACACAATCTGACTCGCGCCGAGGCTGCATTGCTCGCGGTGCTGCCACAGGCGCCCAGTCGGCTGCGGCCGGACCGTCATCCACAACGGGCGCAAGGTGCCCGCGACAAGGTCCTAAGGCGTCTCGCCGAGTTTCAGGTATGGCCGCAAGCCAGCGTGGACGAGGCTCTGGAAGAGCCGTTATGGCTGGCACCGCGACAGGAGCCCAGCCTTGCGCCGCTGCTGGCCCGACGCCTTAATCGCCCCAACAGCCCGCCGCTGATCCGCACCACGCTGGATGCCTCACTGCAACGGCGCATGGAAGACCTGCTGATGGGCTGGCGCGCGCGCCTTCCGGAACGGACCTCGGCAGCGATTCTGGTGGTCGAGGCAGAAAACATGGCCGTGCGCGCTTATGTGGGTTCAGTGGACATCAACGACGCCAAACGTTTCGGGCATGTGGACATGGTGACGGCGCTGCGTTCGCCCGGCTCCACCCTCAAGCCATTCCTGTACGGCATGGCATTGGATGCCGGACTGATTCACTCCGAATCACTGATGCAGGACGTACCGCGTCGCTACGGTGACTACCGGCCGGGCAACTTCTCAACCGGTTTCGGCGGACCTGTGGCGGCCAGTTCGGCGCTGTCGATGTCGCTCAACCTGCCTGCCGTGCAGTTACTGGAGGTTTATGGGCCGAAACGCTTCGCCGCCGAACTGCGCAATGGCGGCGTACCGCTGACCCTGCCGCCGCTGGCCGAGCCGAATCTGGCGCTGATTCTGGGAAGTGCGGGCAGTCGGCTGGAGGATTTGGTGACGGGATACAGCGCCTTCGCTCGTGGCGGGCGAAGCGCCGATGTTCGATTGCAACCGCAGGACCGATTGCGCGAACGGCAGATGATGTCGCCAGGGGCCGCGTGGATCATCCGGCGCATCCTCAGCGGCCAGTCGCGTCCGGACATAGACCCGCGCGCCGAGCTGGTGCAGCGCCCGCAACTGGCCTGGAAGACCGGCACCAGCTATGGCTTCCGCGATGCGTGGGCGATTGGTGTGGGGCCGCGTTTTCTGGTCGGTGTATGGATCGGTCGCCCGGACGGCACACCGGTGCCGGGGCAGTTCGGGCTGGCGTCGGCAGCGCCACTGATGCTTCAGGTTCATGATGTGCTGGTCAATCGCGACAGCCAGCGCGGGATCGCTGCGCCGGTGCAACCGGTGCCGCTGAATGTCGGCGTGGCAGCGATCTGCTGGCCGCTGGGGCAACCGATGAGCAAAAGCGACCCGAACTGCCGTCGACAGCGCTTCGCCTGGACACTGGACGGCACCACGCCGCCAACCTTGCAGGCGGCCGATCAACCGCTCGGCCTGGGCTTGCAGGAACGTGTCTGGATCAACGCCAAGGGGTTACGCGTGGCGGCCGGTTGCCCCGACGCTCAAGCGCAGGACATCGCGCTTTGGCCTGCCCCTCTGGAACCCTGGCTGCCCAGGGCCGAACGACGCGAAGCCCGCCTGCCACCCGCCGACCCGGACTGTCCACCACAGAACCTCAACCAGGCACCGCCGCTTAGCATCGTCGGCGTGCGCGAAGGCGACAACCTGCGCCTGCCAGCGAGCAGCCGTCAGGCGCTGCGCCTGAGACTCTCGGCCCTGGGCGGCAGCGGACATCGCTGGTGGTTCATTGACGGCGTGCCACTGGCGGACACCGACACCCGGCAAGACTTCACCCCGACCCTTAGCAAACCGGGCCGTTATCAATTAAGCGTGCTGGACGAAAGCGGCCAGACCGCGAGGGTTGAATTCAGCGTGGTGGAGTGAAGGTTACGAAAACGCTGTGGTCACTGAACCTGAAAGATTTTCGGCTCGGGGAACAGGTTGTTGAGCGTTTCCAGCAAACGAACGTGGTAGATGGGTTTGCGGAACAGGTCCAGCACGTGCAGGCGCAACAGATCGCTGACGTCGTCCATGTCGGCGTGCCCAGAGGTCACGATGACAGGCAGGTGTTGACGCGACGTGTGCTCGCGCAGGTGGCGGATCAACTGGATACCGCTTTCCTCCGGCATCCGCAGATCGGTAATCACCAGCGCGATGTCCGGATGGGCTGTCAGCTGGTGCAGGGCCATTTTCACGGACGACGCCGTGAAACAGCAGAACCCCTCGCCTTCGAGCAGTTCTGCAAGCTCCTCGTTCGCGTCCTCTTCGTCATCAACCAACAGCAGCTGTTGGCGGGTAGGATGGACAGCCATTTTGACACCTTTAAACGTGAATAAATGCGATCAGGATATCCAGATTACTCCTGTTGAAAAAGGCTATCTACTGACATATCTCCATCTGTGCTCAACTCACAACGCATTCTGAATAGTTGTAAACATTGCAGTGATCCTGCCGCTTATCGTGGGAACAAAAGCAACGATAGCCACTGCAACCATCGCTGCGATCAAGGCGTACTCTATACCCGAAGCGGCTTCACGGTCTTTGATAAAGGATTTAACCCGGATATAGGTACCTACGTATAGCCGTGTAAGGGACATCTCATTTCTCCTTGTGCCTTCTAGGGTCTGTTCCCGTTTCGACGTAACCCATTGATCTCTATGAGAACAGGCCCGTATTGTTGGAGTTCTCACACAACACCAATACGAGCCTGCAATGCCCCGATTAATGCTCAGTGATGAGCACTGGCCGAAGCTTCGAGAAATTTTGCTGCACGAATCGATCTACAACAAGCGAGATTTGCGCACCACGGTTGAAGGCATGCTGTACCGCATGCGTGTGGGTTGCCCTTGGCGAGACCTGCCGAAAGCGTTTGGAAACTGGAGCAAGGTCTACAAGCGGTTCAATGCCTGGTCTGCTTCAGGCAAGTGGGTCAAGGTGCTTGAGGTGCTGATGACCGATCCTGACATGGAGTGGGTTTTCATTGATGGCAGCTATGTAAAGGCTCATCAGCACAGTGCAGGTGCTGCCAGCACGCAGGACCAGGCCATCGGAAAAAGCCGAGCCGGTAACACCAGCAAGATTCACCTGGCTGTAGACGCTTGTGGGCTGCCCATTGCATTTGACGTGACCGGAGGCCAGACCAATGATTGTTCGCAGGCGGCCTCGTTGATTGCCAAGATGCCCAATGCAGAAGTGATCATTGCGGACAAGGGCTACGACACTGAAGCGATACGCGCTCAGGTCGAGCAGCAAGGCAGCAAAGTGGTGATTCCACGAAAGCGCAATTCTCTGAAAGGGAACGCAGATCTGGACAAAGGGTTATATCGCAATCGACATCTCGTAGAAAACGCCTTTGCCCGGTTGAAGCATTTCCGGGCGGCGGCTTCTCGGTTCGACAAACTCAAGAGAAACTATGAAAGCGTCATAGCAATGGCCTGCGCTTTTCTGTGGCTGCCAATGTGAAACGGGAACAGACCCTAGGCGCGAACATGCGTGTCACATGCGAAACTGTCTGCCTGCACAGCATTGTCTCCAATCCGTAAACCCACAATCTCAACAAAGCATTAACCGGAAAGTTATAAGACTGGCCATCCCCTGCGTCTGGCGTGGTCAAACGCTATGTTGTTCACGCAACAGCATTTTTATACCAAAGCACAATGGCATTCTGAGTGCCATGAGCTAACGTCACATAACGGACGGGAACGTCGTCCGCCGCGCCACATTGCGAAGTTGTCGCACCGGTTTGAAGTTGTCCTGCAATGACAAAGGGAACGTTGCCATGAGCAGTCGCATTACCACGGTGCTTGCTGTCCTGTTTTTGCTGGGAGCGTTGATTGCCGGTTATCTGGGAATCGCCGTCAGCAAACCGGCCGAGGCACCTGCAGTTGTCACGCCGCCCACGGTGCCTGACGCCACCGAAATATCGACCCAGACGCCCCCGACTCCGCCCGTCGAGGATGCGCTGCGCCACAACGTAGTGGTTTTGGCCCGGGACGTACCGGCCTATACCCCCATCACGGCTGAAGACCTGACCGTAGAGCGCCTCAAGGTCGCGCCGCCTGGAAGTTTCGAGCACATCGACAAACTGGTGGGCCGCAGCACTTGGCGAACACTGACGGCCGGAACCTGGCTTAGCGAGAACAGTTTTGAAGCAGGCGGCACACTGGCGCGGATGATTCGCCCTCATGAACGAGCGCTGGCGTTGCAGGTTGACGAGGTGATTGGCGCATCCGGGCAGCTCAGCCCAGGCGACTATGTGGATGTGCTGCTTTACCTGCCCGAGGACACCAGCAACCTGAATCGCTCTAGCCAGGTTGTCGTACCCGCCCTGCGAGTTCTCGGGGTTGGCGGGCTGCTCGGCCCGGATCGCAACGGCAAGCCGGTGCAGGACATCAACGCTGACGAACGCCTTAAACAGGAACAGCTGCGGATCAACGCGCGAACCGTCACCGTCGCGGTACCGGAAGCGTTGCTGGCACGGCTGATGCTTGCGTCGCAAACCGGTGTCCTGCGTCTGGCCGTGCGCAGCGCCGACGAGGGCAACCTTCAGAATTACTGGGCGAGCGAAGCCGGTAGCCGTGATGCCGCCGAACGACTGGACTCTGCCAACCGCCAACTGGTCAGCTTCAGACAATTGAGCCTGGGCCCGGCCAACTCGCCGACACAGGGCGCAGCCACTCGCACGCCTCGCGCAGTCGAGGTCATACGCGGTAACCAGATCACGCAACAAACTCCCTGATTGAGCAAGGATTGCATTTGATGAGCTGTTGTTCCGTGCCAGTAACAAAACCCCGGCTGCTGGCGTTAGCCTTCGCGGCGCTGTCTGCACAATCAGCCTGGGCCGCTTCCGGCAGTTGTGCAGGACTTGCTGCAATGCCAGCGGCGGTGGAAATCGATCAGGGCATTCAGCAGGAAGTGCGCTCACCTGTGGCCATCACCCGCATTGCCGTCGGCGCCCCGAAAATTGCCGATGTGCATGTCAACGGTACGGATGGTTTTCTGTTGACGGGCGTTGCGCAGGGCACGACCAGCCTGATGGTCTGGACCGCCTGCGCCACCGCCCCGCGCCAGAGCATGGTATTCGTACGCGGCCGGGCCACGGCATCGATGATAGAGAGCGTCACTGCGCCATCTGCTGATGCGGAGTTACCCAGCCAGGTGCAGACCGACATCCGCTTTATCGAAGTCAGCCGCACCAAACTCAAGGAGGCCAGTACCTCGATATTCGGCAAGGGCTCGAACAACTTTCTGTTCGGCGCGCCTGGCACGGTTCCCGGCGTAAACGTCACCCCCGGTACGGTGAGTGGCACAAGGCCGAGCATTCCGCTGAACAACAGCAATTTCAATATTGTCTGGGGCGGCGGCAGCAGCAAAGTGCTGGCCATGCTCAACGCCATGGAAAACAGCGGCTACGCCTACACCCTGGCCCGCCCCAGCCTTGTTGCGCTCAATGGGCAAAGTGCAAGCTTTCTGGCAGGGGGCGAGTTCCCGGTGCCTGTGCCCAATGGCGAGGGCAATGGTATTTCCATCGAGTACAAGGAGTTTGGCGTACGCCTGACCCTGACGCCGACAGTAGTGGGCCGTGACCGAATCCTGCTAAAAGTTGCCCCCGAAGTCAGCGAACTGGATTTCTCTGCCGGTATCACCATCGCCGGCACAAACGTGCCGGCGCTTAACATACGGCGTACCGACACCAGTATCGCGCTTGCCGACGGAGAAAGCTTTGTGGTCAGTGGGCTGATCAGCTCCAGTAACGTCGGCTCCGTAGGCAAGTTTCCCGGCTTGGGTGACATTCCCATTCTCGGCGCGTTTTTCCGCAATTCGCAAATCCAGCGCGATGAACGCGAACTGCTGATGATCGTCACCCCGCACCTGGTTCAACCGCTGGCCGCCAACGCGCAATTGCCCTCGCTGCCGGGTGAGGGGCTGCGCACCTACGATCCAAGCTTTCCGCGCCTGTATTTTCTGGAAAACGGCGACTTTGACCGTCGCGACGGGTTATCCAAATGAGCCAGAGCCTGAGCCAGACCTTCCTGGCAATCACCCGTAACAACACTGATCTGGAATGGCTGCAAAGTGCCTTGGGCTCACTGGGCCAAGTGGTCAGCGCAGGCACCGGCAGCCTCGACGATCTGCTCGCGCTGGTGGACGTGACCTTTGCCAGTGTGGTGTTCGTCGGGCTGGACCGTGAGCATCTGATGACCCAGAGCGCCCTGATCGAGAGCGCGCTGGAAGCCAAGCCGATGCTGGCCATCGTCGCGCTTGGCGATGGTATGGATAACCAGCTGGTGCTCAACGCCATGCGTGCCGGGGCGCGGGATTTCGTCGCTTACGGCTCTCGTTCGAGTGAGGTCGCCGGCCTGGTCAGACGCTTGAGCAAGCGCTTGCCTGCCGTGACGCCCAACCCGAACATGAGCGGCCTGTCAGTGCTGTATGGCGCGCAAGGCGATGACGACGGAGCCTTGATCGCGACGCACCTGGCGATGGTGGTGCACAAGACCGGGCAACGCACGCTGCTGCTGGACCTCGGCCTGCCGCGCGGCGACAGCCTGCTGATGCTCGGCCTTGAATCCACATTCAGCTTTGGCGATGCCCTGCGCCACTTGCGCAGGCTCGATGCAACGCTGATCGACAGTGCGTTCACCACCAGTGAAAGCGGTCTGCGCATTCTGGCGTACAGCGAAGCCGACGATCATCTGGAGCAGTCCAGCGCAGCGGAGCTTTATATGCTGCTCAGCGCCCTGCGCCAGCATTTTCAACATGTGGTCGTGAACCTCGTGGGCCAGCCGGACAGCGAGGCACTGCGCTCGCTGGTCAGCCATTGCGATCAGTTGCTGTGGTACGCCGACCAGAGCGTACTGGGCTGTCGACGCAACCTGACGGTGCTTAATAACTGGCGTGAGAAAGGCATGAGAATGCAACACGCCAGCCTGCTGATTGATCGCTATCAGCGCTCGGTCGCACCCAATTCGGAAACCGTGGCCAAGACCTTCGGCCTGCCGGTGCAGGCCGTATTGCCGCTGGCACCAGAGCTGCGCCTCAACGCCAAAAACCAGGGAGTGACGCTGTTCGAGCTGGCCTCACGCGACGCGTTGTGTTCCGGGCTGCGTCGGCTTGGCGAGCATCTGGCACGCAATGCCGAGGCTCACGATAAACCCGATCAGGGCTGGCTCGCTCGACTGTGGGGGAACAGGTAATGGCGGAAAAACTGTTTGGCGTCTCGTCCCGTGGCAGCGGGCAAGCCGATGACGGCCAAGGCCTGAAACTGGTGTTGCACCGTTACATCATCGACGGCATCGAAGAAAGCGGCAAAAACCTGCTCGAAGGCTCACGACCGGCACTGGCGCAATTTGTCATCGACAAGGTGGCCGAATACGTTGCGCGACTGCGGCTGGCTATTTCGCGCTATGAAATGGAGCGACTGGCCGAAGAGCTGGTCGATGAGCTGACCGGTTTCGGCCCGCTTGAAGTGTTGCTGCGCGACACGTCGGTCACGGAAATTCTGGTCAACGGGCCGGGCAAGGTATTTGTCGAACGTGATGGCGTGCTGCACCACACCGACCTGCGCTTTATCGACTCGCACCACGTCGAGCGCGTGATGCAGCGCATCCTCGCGCCACTCGGGCGGCGCCTGGATGAATCTTCGCCTATGGTCGATGCGCGTCTGCCCGACGGCAGCCGGGTCAATGCCATCATCCCGCCGATTGCGCTGGATGGCCCTTGCCTGTCGATCCGGAAATTTCGCAAGGACATGCTCAAGAGCGCAGATCTGGTGGCCATGCAAACCATCGATCAGTCCATTTTCGAATTTTTTCAGGAAGCGGTCGGCAAACGCTGCAACATCCTCGTCAGCGGCGGTACCGGCACAGGCAAGACCACCATGCTCAACGTGCTGAGCCAGTTGATCGACAGCAACCAGCGCCTGGTCACTATCGAGGACGTTGCCGAGCTGCAGCTCAGCCACCCGCACGTGGTGCGTCTGGAAACCCGCCCGCCCAATGCCGAGGGGCATGGCGAGGTGCGCGCCAGCGACCTGATTCGCAACTCGCTGCGGATGCGCCCGGACCGCATCATCCTCGGCGAGATCCGTGGTGTCGAAGTGCTCGATGTATTGACGGCGATGAACACCGGCCACGACGGTTCCATGAGTACCGTTCACGCCAACAATGCTCAGGATGCTCTGCTGCGTCTGGAAACGCTGGTTGGCCTGACCGGGCGACTGATACCGGAAAAAACCCTGCGCCAGATGGTCTGCGCGGCGCTGGATGTGATTATCCAGCTGGCGCGCCTGCCTGATGGCCGACGCTGTGTCAGCGAAGTGGTGGAGGTAGTCGGCATACGCGATGACATCTATGTCACCAATACATTGTTCCGCCTTGATCGCCGCACCGGGGTCGGCTTCATGCGCGAAGCTGCACACGCCGCAGGCGACAAGCTGCGGCCAGGCTACTGACGTGCTCAGGGAGGCGGCGCAATGAATGCATCACTGGTACTCGGCCTGATCTCCTTGCTGCTGACTGCGTCCATTCGCATGTTCTACCTCGCGCTCAATCAGGGCGCCAGTGAACGGGTCAGGCAGCGTCTGACCGCCGGACAGGTTCAGCCTGTGGTTGAAAAGGCTGGATGGACCTACCTGGATCGGGCCTTTTTGCGTGCAGGGTTGGGTCGACCGACCGAGCGCATGGGCCTGGCTTTGTCGCTCTATGCCTTGTTGATTCTGATCGGCTACGGACTGGGCGGCGGCATCGGCGCGGTCAGCGCGCTGCTGGCGGTGCCGCTGACCCTGCGCCTGTTTGTGTCGTGGCGCTATGAGGTGCGTGTGCGCCGCATGATCCAGCAATTGCCGCAACTGCTCGACCATACCGTACGCAGCCTCAAATCAGGCAGAACCCTCGCCGACGCGGTGCTGCACGGCATCGAAGCAACGGATCAGCCACTCAAGGACGGCATGAGCCGTATCGAGCGGAACGTGCAACTGGGCGTCAGCCTGCCGGATGCCGCGAGGGATTTCGCCGAGCTGTATGAACGCGACGAGTTTCATCTGTTTGCCCTTGGCTTGCGGGTCAATCATCGATATGGCGGCAATGCCAGCGAGCTGATGGAAAACCTGATCAAGCTGATTCGTGACCGGGAACAGGCCGGTCGCCAATTGCGCGCAATGACCGGTGAAACCCGCATGACAGCGCTAGTGCTGGCGCTGCTGCCAGTCGGCATGGCCGGCTACTTTCTGACCGTGAACCCCAGCTATCTGTTGCATATGTGGAACGATGACAGCGGGAAGATCATGTTGAGCATGGCCTTCGTCCTGCAGGCAACAGGGTGTGTGGTGCTGTGGCGCATGTTGAGGAGCATTTAGATGGAACTGTTACTCGCTGCCGTGATGCTCGCCGCTGCCGCATTTCTGCTGCTGTCCGGCATGGCTCGGCAACGCCGTAACGAACGCTTGGTGGCAAGACGATTGAGGGGCCAGGTGATTCGCGAAAGCCGCATCGGCAGCCTGTTGCGGTTGCTCGGCGATACCCGCATTGGCCAGCGCAGCATCAGCCTGGACTCGGAAACCCAGATGTTGCTCAATCGAATCGGCTGGCGGCGCGCCAGCAAACGCTCATTGTTTGCCGCATGCCAGGTCGGCGTTCCGGTCGGCCTGATGGTCGTGGTCATTGTGGCCCAACTGCTGCTTTTCAAAGGCGTCGAGCAGCCGCTCATAGCGCCGGTATTTGCCTTGGGAATCGGTTATCTGCTGCCCAAACGAATTCTCGCGGCCGTCGCTCAGCGCCGCCAGAAACAGGTGGTGGTGGAAATTTCTACGTTTATCCCGTTGCTGCGCATCCTGTTCGAGTCCGGCATGGCCGTCGAGCAGGCGCTACGCGTGCTGAGTCTTGAAGGTAAAGACTTGCTGCCGGTGCTCTCCGAGGAAATTCGTGTGGTGCTGGTGCGGGTCGACTCCGGCCTGGAACTGGGCGAAGAACTGCGAAAAACCGCGGCCTTGCTGGCCGTCGACGAATTGAGTGACACATGTGTGATCCTCAATCAGTTGATTCATCAGGGCGGCGGCGCATTGAAGTCTCTGCTCACGCTCAAGCAACTGATTGACGACCGACGCCTGACCCGCCTGCAGGAATATATTTCCAAACTGTCGGCAAAGATGTCGGTGGTCATGATGGTGTTTCTGTTTCCAGCCCTGCTGATCGTGTTGGCGGGCCCTGGATTTATCGCCATAAGTCGCGCACTGGGCAGTTGAATCCAGTGTTACCCGTGCACGAAAGGACGCATTGCAATGAAACCAGTGATCGCACTACTCGGGCTGCTGTTGCTGAACGGATGTACCAGTGATGGCAGCGCGCTCTGGACACAAGCCACGGCTCAGTCCGGCCAATGCCCCAAACTGACATCGGATCAGGAGTTCTCCCTGAATCTGGCTCAGAGCATGGCAGATGAGGGACGCTTGCATGCCAGCCTCGCCAATCTGGAAAGCCTGCCGGACAGCCTGGGCGAGGTTCGCCTGCGCAAGGCACGGGTATTGCGGCTGTTGGGCAGCAACGAAGCCGAGCCGCTGTATCGCAGCCTGCTGGGCACCTGTCGGGCAGCCGAGGGTGAGCATGGGCTGGGACAACTGGCTGCGGCGCGTGGCGACAATGCGCTGGCTCAGCAACATCTGCTCATGGCCAGCAAACTGCAACCGACTGACGAAAAAATCCGCAACGACCTGGGGGTTGTCTATCTCAATCAGTTGAAACTGGAACAGGCGCGCTTCCAGTTCCTCACCGCCATGGAGCTCAAACAGTCCGATCCGCTGGCGGCAATCAATCTGGCCACCTTGCTGATCTACCAGAACAAATGGAAGCAAGCAGCCGAACTGGCCTCTCGAGCCGGACTGACGCCCGAGCAGATCACCGAGGCTCAGGCGCGTGCCGAAAAAATCGGAAAAACCCGCGCCACGCCACTCGCGTCCGCCAGTACAACAGGAGCACAACCATGAAAGGCGCACTCGTCGGCAGCATTTTCACCCTTTTTATCGTCAGCAGCGCCTGGGCTGCGAGCGACGAGCAATCACCTTACGCGCAGAAACAGACTGAAACCTGGCTGCAACTGCAAGCCAGCGGCAAGGCTGCATCGCCGACGCTACAAATCAATACCGCCGCCGAGCGTGACCTGAGCCTGCAACGCTGGCTGGAAACCTATAAGTACAAAATCCCCGAGTACTACGAACAGGAGGCTAGCGGCAAGTTTTCAGCGGGTAGCAAGTAGCCTCGCGGGGTGGTTCTGTCACCTGAATGACACTGCACCTTACAAACCTCCTGTCAGCAGGCCGCGAAACACTCCGCTATCATGCGCGGACTTTCGAGATTCGAGACTGCCATGCGCCGTTTGTTATACCTGATGTTATTGATCCTGGCCCTGCCCGCCTTCGGTGCCGGTCTACTGGACAGCCGCCCATCGTCAACCCTGGGCGGCGGCTCGCTGGATAACAGCAAGGACTTCCTACCCGTGCGGCAGGCTTTTCAGTTGAGCCTGATCGAAACCACGCCAGAATCGATCAAGCTAAGGCTGGTCGCCACCGATGGCTATTATCTGTATCGCCATCGTTTCCAGTTTCGCACCGAGCCTGCTGATATAGGCCTGGGTGAAGCACAACTGCCCAAGGGCGAACAGAAACACGACGAATACTTTGGCGATGTCGAGGTCTATCACGGCATTCTCGACATCGACCTGCCACGCAAACCCGGTGAACAACGCCCCTTCAGGCTCGCTGTCACCTATCAGGGCTGCGCCGACAAGGGCCTGTGCTACCCGCCTGAAACCGAGCGTTTGAACATTGGCGATGTGGCCACCAGCCCTGCCGTCTCGGCATCCGCCACTACAGCAGCCACCTCAGCCGCCTGGAGCTGGAAAGAACTGGCGCTGTTTTTCCTCGCAGGCGTAGGTCTGACCTTTACCCCCTGTGTACTGCCGATGCTGCCGATTCTGTCCGGCGTGGTGCTGCGCGGCAAGGTTGGCGGCCTGCGCGGCCTGAGCCTGTCACTGGCTTACGTACTGCCGATGGCGGCCTGTTTTGCCTTGCTTGGCGCGCTGATGGGTATGTTTGGCGCGAGCCTGAACCTGCAGGCACGCCTGCAATCGGCCTGGGTTCTGGTGCCGTTTTCAGCGTTTTTCGTGATCTTTGCCATCGCCATGTTTGGCGCTTTCGAACTGCGTCTGCCGCAGTCGATCAGTTCTCGTCTGGACCGTATCGCCGGCAAGACCGAAGGCGGATCACTATGGGGCGCAGCCGTGCTGGGCGTGGTTTCCAGCCTGCTGGTCTCCCCCTGTGTTTCCGCCCCTCTGGCCGGTGCGCTGCTGTATATCAGCGCCAGCGGCGACGCCGTTGGTGGCGGGCTGAAACTATTTGCGCTGGGCCTGGGCATGGGCGCGCCATTGCTGTTGATAGCCACCGGTGGTGCTGCATGGCTGCCGAAAAGCGGGCCTTGGCTGGTCACGGTGAAAAATGCAATCGGTGTACTGCTGCTGGCGCTGGCCATCGGTTTGCTGAGCCGCGTTTTGCCGGGCCAGATCACCTTGTTGCTGGTCGGCCTGCTGTCTGCGGGTGTTGCGCTGTTTCTCGGCGCACTGGAGTTCACTGAAAAGACCACTCGGCAAAAGCTCGCTCAACTGCTCGGTCTGGCGCTGTTGGTTTATGCGCTGGCCAGCTGGTATGGCGCGCTGTCCGGACAAACCGACCCGCTGCGTCCGCTGGGGCGCGAATACGCCACGGCAAACAACCCAACAGTCACATCAAGCTCGAACCAGTGGCAAAACATCACCACCTCAGCCGAACTGGACCGCGTGATGCAGGAAGCGCGAAACGCAGGCAAACCGCTGTTGCTCGACTGGTACGCTGACTGGTGCATCAGTTGCAAGGTCATCGAGCACGAAGTTCTGCCCGATCCTGGGGTCGTTGCCGGATTATCGGGTTACAGCCTGGTTCGCTTCGACATGACAGACAGCAATGCAGAGCAACGCGCCCTGCTCGACCGCTACAAGCTGTTCGGTCCTCCCGCGCTGCTGTTTTTCGCTAAAAACGGCGAAGAGCTGCAAAATGTGCGAGTCGTCGGCGAAATCGACGCCGCAGGCCTGATTGAACGCTTGAACAGGGCAAATGACCAAAACTAAACGGTGAGTCACAAACTTTGCGCGAATATCGCTCATCGTGCTGGCTACTGTTGTTAACTGGACAGTCCACTGCCCTTCCGGCATAGTCGCCGGGCGTAAACCGCTCGCAGACAATAAAAGGAACACGCAATGGCGACTATCCTGGTCCTTCACGGGCCCAACCTGAACCTGCTGGGCACTCGGGAACCCGGGGTCTACGGCACCATCACCCTGCCCCAGATCAATCAGGACCTGGAGCAACGCGCGCGCGATGCCGGTCACCACCTGATGTATCTGCAAAGCAATGCCGAGTATGAACTGATCGACCGTATTCACGCCGCGCGCGGTGAGGGTGTGGACTTTATTTTGATCAATCCGGCTGCTTTTACGCACACAAGCGTTGCAATACGTGACGCGCTGATGGGAGTGAGCATCCCATTCATCGAAGTGCATTTATCAAACGTGCACAAACGCGAACCTTTCCGCCATCACTCCTACTTTTCAGATGTCGCTGTAGGAGTGATCTGCGGCCTGGGAGCCAGCGGATACCGCCTGGCCCTGGAAGCCGCCCTGGAACAACTGGCCGCCAGTGCCAAGCCATGACGAGTCCAGCCTGACGCTGACCACATCGCTTGAAACGGCCGACAAATTGCCCTTACAGAACCTTGGGAGTTGATTAATGGATATTCGCAAAGTCAAGAAGCTGATCGAATTGCTGGAAGAGTCCGGCATCGACGAGCTGGAAATTCGTGAAGGCGAAGAATCCGTACGGATCAGCCGTCACAGCAAGACTCCAGCGCAGCCTTACTACGCGCCAGCCCCGGTTGCTGCGCCTGTCGCCGCACCGGCTCCAGCAGCCGCTCCGGCCGCAGCAGAAGCACCATCGGCTCCGAAACTGAACGGCTTTGTGGTCAAGTCGCCAATGGTCGGTACGTTCTACCGCACCCCGGCACCTACTTCGCCTGCATTCGTCGAAGTGGGTCAGACCGTCAAGAAAGGCGACACCATCTGCATCGTTGAAGCGATGAAAATGATGAACCACATCCAGGCAGAAGCCAGCGGCGTGATCGAATCCATCCTGGTAGAAAACGGTCAGCCGGTTGAGTTTGACCAGCCGCTGTTCACAATCGTTTGACCCGGGGAGAGCCTGCGATGTTGGAAAAAGTTCTAATCGCCAACCGCGGCGAAATTGCCTTGCGCATCTTGCGTGCCTGTAAAGAACTGGGCATCAAGACCGTCGCTGTACACTCCACGGCAGATCGCGAGTTGATGCACCTGGGCCTGGCAGACGAAACCGTCTGCATTGGTCCGGCACCGGCCAATCTGTCCTACCTGAACATTCCGGCGATCATCTCGGCTGCCGAAGTGACCGGTGCCACGGCGATCCACCCTGGCTACGGCTTCCTCGCTGAAAACGCCGATTTCGCCGAACAGGTCGAAAAATCGGGTTTTGCCTTCATCGGCCCGAAAGCAGACACCATCCGCCTGATGGGCGACAAGGTTTCTGCCAAGGACGCCATGAAGCTGGCCAACGTGCCAACCGTTCCGGGCTCCGACGGCCCGCTGCCGGAAGACGAAGCAACCGCTCTGCGCATTGGTCGTGAAGTGGGTTACCCGGTGATCATCAAGGCCGCCGGTGGCGGTGGTGGTCGCGGCATGCGTGTGGTTCATCGCGAAGAAGACCTGATCGAAGCCGCCTCCCAGACCCGCGCCGAAGCTGCGGCCTGGTTCAGCAACCCGATGGTCTACCTGGAAAAATACCTGACTAACCCGCGTCACGTGGAAGTCCAGGTCATTTCCGACGGCCAGGGCCAGGCGATTCATCTGGGCGACCGCGACTGCTCGCTGCAGCGCCGTCACCAGAAGGTTCTGGAAGAAGCACCGGCACCGTTCATCGACGAACAGGCGCGTGCGGATGTTCTGGCTGCCTGCGTCAAGGCGTGTATCGATATCGGCTATCGCGGCGCGGGTACTTTCGAGTTCCTGTACGAGAACGGTCGTTTCTACTTCATCGAGATGAACACCCGTGTTCAGGTGGAGCACCCGGTATCCGAAATGGTCACCGGTATCGACATCGTCAAGGAGATGCTCAGCATCGCCGCCGGCAACAAACTGTCGTACACCCAGGATGACGTGGTCATCAAAGGGCATGCGCTGGAATGCCGGATCAACGCCGAAGACCCGAAAACCTTCGTTCCAAGCCCAGGTCTGGTCAAGCACTTCCACGCACCGGGCGGCAACGGTGTGCGGGTCGATTCGCACCTGTACAGCGGCTACAAGGTTCCGTCCAACTACGACTCGCTGATCGGCAAAGTGATCACCTGGGGCGCGACCCGCGAAGAAGCCATGGCACGCATGCGCAATGCCCTGGACGAAATCGTGGTCGACGGAATCAAGACCAATATCCCGCTGCACCGTGATCTGACCCGTGATGAAGGCTTCTGCGAAGGCGGAGTCAACATCCACTACCTGGAGCACAAACTGGCCAATCAATAAGCCAGTGTGTTTCAGAACGACAAAGCCGCAGCGATGCGGCTTTGTTGTTTGCAGCGCATAGCAGTAAACTTGCCCGCTTCCTGCGGCCGTGCCGGCCGTGCAAGCCGCACTTAATTTCCGAATCGAAGGTAATCCGCCATGCCTTGGCTGCAAGTCCGTCTCGCCATCAGCCCAGAACAAGCCGAAACCTACGAAGACGCCCTTCTTGAAGTCGGCGCCGTGTCCGTGACATTCATGGACGCCGAAGACCAGCCGATTTTCGAGCCTGAACTCAACACCACGCCGCTATGGACACACACCCATTTGCTGGCGCTGTTCGAAGCCGACACCAATGCCGAAATGGCCTTGGCACACCTGAGCCTGCTGACCGGCGAAGAACTGCCCGAGCACAGCGCCGAAGTCATCGAAGATCAGGACTGGGAGCGCAGCTGGATGGATAACTTCCAGCCAATGTGTTTCGGCAAGCGCCTGTGGATCGTGCCAAGCTGGCATGCTGCACCGCAACCGGATGCCGTGAACCTGCTGCTTGATCCTGGCCTGGCATTCGGCACCGGCACCCATCCGACCACCGCACTGTGCCTTGAATGGCTGGACGGCCAGGACCTCAAAGGCTGCAACGTGCTGGATTTCGGTTGCGGCTCGGGCATTCTGGCCATCGCCGCTCTGCTGCTGGGTGCCGAACAGGCCGTGGGCACTGACATCGACGTGCAGGCACTGGAAGCCTCTCGTGACAATGCCGTACGCAATAACATCGCTGCCGAGCGCTTCCCGCTGTACCTGCCCGAGGACTTGCCACATCAGCAAGCCGATGTGCTGGTCGCCAACATTCTGGCTGGCCCGCTGGTTTCCCTGGCACCGCAACTGGCATCGCTGGTCAGGACCGGCGGTCGCCTGGCGCTGTCAGGCATCCTGGCCGAACAGGGTGAGGAAGTCGCTGCGGCCTATGCTGACAGCTTTGATCTGGACCCGATCGCAAACCGAGATGGCTGGGTACGCATCACGGGACGCCGCCGTTAACCGCCGCTTCAACCGGACAGCCGCATGACCGACAGTTTTGTCACCCAGTGCCCGCACTGCCAGACCAGTTTCAGAGTCAGCCACGCTCAACTGAGCGTGGCCCGCGGCGTGGTGCGATGTGGCGCCTGCCTGCAGGTTTTCAACGCAGCCCGGCAGTTGCTGGAGCAGCGCGCCATAGTCGACTCCGAAAAGGAGGCCCTGAGCGCCGCACCGGTGGTCATAGCGCCGCCCCAACCAGAGCCTGCGTCGACGCCTGAACCCGAATTGAAGCCTGAACCGGAAAAGGCCCATGAAGACGATGACCCCTGGCAGGTCAGCGAGCTGGATCTGGACAATCTGAACCTGGACGAAGAACTGGCTCGCCTCGAACAGCGCGAGACCCGACGACCCGACACCTTCGCCCGCCCGGCCAGCGACAACGGCACTGACGATGAGAACCTGACGGCGAAGCGTGACAATCGCCAGACCGACGAGGCTGCCTGGGTCGGCACGCTGCACAACGACGATGTCGAACGTCTGCCCGAGCTGCACGCCGAGGTCATCCCCGCCCCGGATCCGCCCGAAGACCCGGAGGCTTTGCCCGACGACAAAAGGACCGAGCCCTCGCTGTCACTGGACAAGCACCTGGACGATGACGAACCCGTCGTGCTTGTTACCACACCGCGCAAGGCCCTGCCTGCCGAAAAAGTGCAACGCTGGTCAGCCGTGGATGACGACGAAGATCATGACGACGACGAACCAGAACCTGAACCACGTGGCAGACGCAGCCGTAACGAACCTGCAGTGCGCGAGCAGGCACTGCTTGACCTGACTGACGACCCTTTGCAACTGGACTGGCAGCCGCCCAAACCGCGCTGGGGCCGACGCTTTGCGTGGGGCCTGTTGATCGTACTGGCTTTGGCGGGTCTGGTAGGTCAATACGTCTGGTACCATTTCGATCAACTGGCGCGCCAGGATCAGTATCGCCCGTGGTTCCAGCAGATTTGCCCGCAAATTGGCTGCAAGGTGCCGACCAAGGTGGACATATCCCAGCTCAAGAGCAGCAACCTGGTGGTACGCAGCCATCCTGAGTTTCAGGGGGCTCTGGTGGTAGACGCGATCATCTACAACCGTGCCTCGTTTTCCCAGCCGTTCCCGCTGCTGGAGCTGCGTTTTTCCGATACCGGCGGTCAGTTGATTGCCAGTCGTCGGTTCAAGCCCGGTGAATACCTGAGCGGCGAAATGGCCGGCAAGGAAGAGATGCCACCGCAAACGCCGATCCATATCGCGCTGGATATCCTTGATCCAGGCGCCAAGGCCGTGAATTACAGCCTGAACTTCCGTTCGCCGGAATGACAGGCCTACTGCCATAACGTCGGCTTTACTTGATCCAATACAGGCTCGTTAGGCCAGGGAACGCTGCATGATCGCAGAATTTACAGCGCCAGATGCCGTGTAATCGTTCTCTGCAAGCGCTACAACCAGCTGTTCAGATTTTATCCAATTCAGCCTTTATCCAGTCATCGAGAGCGGGTATCATGCCAACCCTTTTTCAAACTCTCGGTTCGATCTGACGGTGGCGCAAGCGGCTGGCGGGACGGGCCGTTGCAGACCGGGTGAAACGGTTTTTTACACGGCCTGCGGATGATTTGGCCTCCACAACAGGTAAGGCTATGTCGGCAGTACGCATCGGCCCATATACAGTGCAAAACGGCTTGGTCCTAGCCCCGATGGCGGGCGTCACCGACCAGCCTTTCCGTCAGCTGTGCCGACAACTCGGTGCCGGCCTGGTGGTTTCGGAGATGGTCACCAGTGACATGAGCCTGTGGAACAGCCGCAAATCGCGTCTGCGCATGATCCACGAAGGTGATCCCGAGCCGCGCTCGGTACAGATCGCCGGCGGTGATCCGCAGATGCTGGCAGACGCAGCACGTGCCAATGTCGAACTGGGTGCCCAGATCATCGACATCAACATGGGTTGCCCGGCCAAGAAGGTCTGTAACAAGGCAGCAGGTTCGGCGCTGTTGAAAGACGAGCAACTGGTGAACGACATCCTGCAAGCCGTCGTGGCTGCGGTCGATGTGCCGGTTACGCTGAAGATCCGCACCGGATGGGATCGCGACAACCGGAACGGCCTGACAGTGGCGAAAATCGCCGAGCAGGCCGGTATTCAGGCACTGGCGGTACACGGGCGAACCCGTGCCGACCTTTACACCGGCGAAGCCGAGTACGACACCATTGCCATGATCAAACAGGCAGTGTCGATACCGGTGTTTGCCAACGGCGACATCGATTCACCCGAAAAAGCCCGGCGCGTGCTACAGGCCACCGGCGCAGACGGGTTACTGATTGGCAGGGCCGCCCAAGGGCGTCCCTGGATTTTTCGCGAGATAGAACACTTCCTGCGTACCGGAGAAAAACTCCCGGCTCCGCAGTCGAGTGAAGTGGAACGTATTCTGCTTGAGCATCTGGCAGCGCTCCACGTTTTCTATGGAGATGTGATGGGCGTGCGTATTGCACGCAAACACGTCAGTTGGTATCTCGCAACCCTGCCGGGCGCCAGAGAGTTTCGCGCCCACTTCAATCGTTTGGAAGATACGGAAGCACAGTGCGCCAACGTCCGGGAGTTCTTCAGCCAAGGCTGCAAGGGCCCGGATAACGAGAATGATAAAGAGGTGGCCGCATGACGATGATGACCGAGACTTTAGTGAGTGGAACAACACCCGTGAGCGACAACGTCAATTTGAAACAGCACCTCAACACGCCGAGCGAAGAGGGTCAGACCCTGCGCGGAAGTGTCGAGAAGGCGCTGCACAATTATTTCGCCCACCTCGAAGGCGCATCCGTCACTGACGTCTACAACCTGGTGTTGTCGGAAGTCGAGGCTCCGCTTCTGGAAAGCGTGATGAACTACGTCAAGGGCAACCAGACGAAGGCTTCCGAGCTGCTGGGACTGAACCGCGGCACGCTGCGCAAGAAACTCAAACAGTACGATCTGCTTTAAAGCATTCAAAACAGAAAAGGCGACCTTGCACCGCGGTCGCTTTTTTTTGCTGACTTCTTTTGCTTTTGATGGAAATCGAGATGACCGACCAGACTACCCGCCTGCCTATCCGTCGCGCCCTGATCAGCGTATCCGACAAGACAGGAATCCTTGAGTTTGCCCGCGAGCTTGAAGCGCTGGGCGTCGAGATTCTTTCCACTGGCGGTACATTCAAACTGCTCAAGGACAACGGTGTCGCGGCAGTCGAAGTGGCTGACTATACCGGCTTCGCTGAAATGATGGATGGCCGGGTCAAGACTCTGCACCCCATGATCCACGGCGGCATTCTGGGTCGTCGCGGCATCGACGACGCCATCATGACCGAGCACGGCATCAAGCCGATCGATCTGGTTGCAGTCAACCTGTATCCGTTTGAAGCCACTGTATCCAAGCCGGGCTGCGACCTGCCGACCGCCATCGAAAACATCGATATCGGCGGCCCGACCATGGTCCGTTCCGCTGCGAAGAACCATAAAGATGTTGCAATCGTGGTCAACGCCAGTGACTACGGTCAGGTATTGGAAAGCCTCAAGGCTGGCGGCCTGACCTACGCACAGCGCTTCGACCTGATGCTCAAGGCGTTCGAGCACACCGCCGCCTACGACGGTATGATCGCCAACTACGTGGGCGGCGTCGACCAGACTGCCGAAACCCTGAGCACCGAAGGCCGCAGTCAGTTCCCGCGCACCTTCAACACCCAGTTCGTCAAGGCCCAGGAAATGCGCTACGGCGAGAACCCGCACCAGAGCGCGGCGTTTTACGTTGAAGCCAAACCTGCCGAGGTCGGCATTGCCACGGCCACCCAGTTGCAAGGCAAGGAACTGTCGTTCAACAACGTCGCCGATACCGACGCCGCGCTGGAATGCGTCAAGAGCTTCGTCAAACCGGCCTGCGTGATCGTCAAACACGCCAACCCATGCGGTGTCGCGGTCTGCCCGGATGATGAAGGCGGCATTCGTCAGGCGTACGAGCTGGCCTATGCCACCGACTCCGAATCGGCATTTGGCGGCATCATCGCCTTCAACCGCGAGCTGGACGCAGCAACGGCCAAGGCCATCGTCGAGCGCCAGTTCGTCGAAGTGATCATCGCGCCAAGCGTCAGCGCCGAAGCGCGTGCCATCGTGGCCAGCAAAGCCAATGTGCGCCTGCTGACCAGCGGCCAGTGGAGCGAGCGTCTGCCTGCCTGGGACTACAAACGCGTCAATGGCGGCTTGCTGGTACAGAGCCGCGATATCGGCATGATCACTCAGGCAGACCTCAAGGTCGTTACCCAGCGTGCCCCTACCGAACACGAAATGCACGACCTGATCTTTGCCTGGAAAGTCGCCAAGTACGTCAAGTCCAACGCCATCGTCTACGCCCGCAACCGCCAGACCGTCGGCGTCGGCGCAGGCCAGATGAGCCGCGTGAACTCGGCACGCATCGCCGCCATCAAGGCCGAACATGCTGGGCTGCAGGTACAGGGCGCAGTCATGGCCTCCGATGCGTTCTTCCCGTTCCGTGACGGTATCGACAACGCGGCCAAGGTCGGCATCACTGCCGTCATCCAGCCCGGCGGCTCGATGCGTGACAACGAAGTGATTGCAGCAGCAGATGAAGCAGGCATCGCGATGGTCTTCACCGGCATGCGCCATTTCAGGCACTAATCAGAAAAACGGCCGCACTGGCGCAGGCGTCTGCTGCGCCAGTGCGGTCTCGTACGGAGGTTGGGTCGCCTCAGGCACACCGCGTACTCCAGAATCAGCGTCATCGAGGTTTTTGAAATGAATGTTTTGATCATTGGCAGCGGCGGTCGTGAACACGCCCTGGCATGGAAAGTCGCTCAGGACCCACGTGTGCAGAAGGTGTTTGTCGCACCCGGCAACGCGGGCACGGCCATCGAAGCCAAATGCGAGAACGTGGCTATCGACGTTCTGGCACTGGAGCAACTGGCGGATTTCGCTGAAAAGAACGTTTCACTGACCATCGTCGGTCCTGAAGTGCCGCTGGTTGCAGGCGTTGTCGACCTGTTCCGCAGCCGTGGTCTGGACTGCTTCGGTCCGACCGCCGGCGCTGCGCAGCTTGAGGGTTCCAAGGCATTTACCAAGGACTTCCTGGCGCGCCACAAGATCCCTACTGCCGACTATCAGAACTTCACCGAGATCGAGCCTGCCCTGGCCTATCTGCGTGAAAAAGGCGCTCCGATAGTCATCAAGGCCGACGGCCTTGCAGCAGGCAAGGGCGTGATCGTCGCCATGACCCTGGCAGAAGCCGAAGATGCCGTGCGTGACATGCTCGCTGGCAACGCCTTTGGCGAAGCCGGCTCCCGCGTCGTTATCGAAGAGTTTCTCGATGGCGAAGAAGCCAGCTTCATTGTCATGGTCGACGGCAAGAATGTGCTGCCCATGGCCACCAGCCAGGATCACAAGCGCGTCGGCGACGGCGACACCGGCCCGAACACCGGTGGCATGGGGGCCTACTCCCCTGCCCCGGTGGTCACCGCCGAAGTTCATCAACGTGTCATGGATCTGGTTATCTGGCCGACCGTCAGGGGGATGGCTGATGAAGGCAATGTTTACACCGGATTCCTCTATGCTGGTCTGATGATCGACAAAGCTGGCAACCCGAAGGTCATCGAATTCAATTGCCGCTTCGGCGACCCGGAAACCCAGCCGGTCATGCTGCGCCTGCAATCAAGTCTGGTACTGCTGGTTGAAGCAGCGCTGGCGCAGGCGCTGGACAAGATCGAAGCACAGTGGGACCCCCGTCCAAGCCTGGGGATCGTCCTGGCCACTGGTGGCTACCCCGGCGATTACGCCAAAGGCGCAGTTATCGAAGGCCTGGAGGCTGCTGCACAGTTGGAAGGCAAGATATTCCACGCAGGCACTGCCTTGCAGGATGATCGTGTCGTGACCAGCGGCGGTCGTGTACTGTGTGCTACGGCACTGGGTGACAGTGTTGGCAATGCGCAGCAAAATGCCTATGCGTTGGCTGCCAAGGTTGATTGCCAAGGATGTTTCTATCGCAAGGACATTGGCTACCGTGCCATTGCCCGAGAGCGTGGCGAAGAGCTGGAATAATCGATCAGGCCTGCCTCTTCAATCAGAGGCAGGCCGATTGAACCGGCATTCGCGGTTTACCAGGCATTCACTCACGAAGGGATTTCATTGTGCGCTGGCTCAGGATTGCCATAGCCTCAATCGCTGGACTGCTGACCCTGCTGTTCATGCTTTCGGCACAGGCCGAGCATGGCGCAGGTTGGTCGACGCTGCTCGACGAAAAGGCTCACCTGACGCTGGATGAAATTCGTTCGGCGCGCTATCAGAATCAATTCAGTCCTACCGAGCTGGAACGAGTCACTGCAGCGGAACGTGACAGTGCGGTATGGCTGCATTACCGCATGCTGCCTACCCAGCACGAGCAGCTTCTGCGCATCTTCGCTCCGGACCTCGCCAGCGCGGACATGTATGTCATGGATGGCGATCAACAGATTGATCACCTGCGCACCGGCAACGAGGTGCCCAAGGAAGATCAGCGTCTGCCTTCGAACGATTTCCTGCTGCCGATCCCGCAGAGTTCGAACACGCTGGATATCTACCTGAAGCTGGTCTCCACCCAGAAAATGCGCCCCAGCATTACCCTGGAGCCGGCCATCAAAAGCGCCGCCGACGAGACCGAGCCGTTCCTGTTCGGGCTGCTTTTCGGTGCGCTGTCGATGCTCATTGTGCAGAACCTGACGCGCTACGGGCATACACGTTCGCGTAGCAATCTATGGCTCGCCGCCTGTGAAGCACTGCTCGGGCTCAGTGCCCTGTTGCTGCTTAACCTGCTGCGACCGATTGACCCGTGGAATATCGCACAGACTCCCAGTGCGCACATTGCGCTGTTGCTGGCGGCTGTCGCAGGCCTGATCTACACCTACTGCTTCTTCGTCCATCGCAACGCCCGCAAACTGGATCGTCTATTGCTGGGCAACGCCGTGCTCATGGGCATCGGTACTGTGCTGGTACTGCTGGACGACAGACTGCCGATCAATATTCTGACTTTCGGCCTGGTCTCGTTGACGACGTTGAGCATTCTGGCGGTGTCGATGTGGCACTGGCAGAAAGGCTATCGTTCGGCGCGTCTGTTTGTCCTCGGGATGATCATTTTCAACATTGGTTACATGGTGGTTCTTCCGGGCCTGCTGTGGCTGAGTCTGGTGCCGCCACAGTGGCTGATACTCGCGCTGCTCAGCGTGTTCTGCATCAGCGGTCTGTCGATGAGCCTGGCCCTTAGCGAACGCCATCGCAGCATCACCGAAGACCGTTTCAGCCTCAGCCGTGATCAGGCTGCGAGTACCGCCGAAATCAACGCCAAAGCCGAATTTCTGGCCAAGATCAGTCACGAGATTCGCACCCCCATGAATGGCGTGCTGGGCATGACCGAACTGCTGCTCGGTACGCCGCTGTCAGTCAAGCAGCGCGACTATGTGCAGACCATTCACAGTGCCGGTAACGAACTGCTGACGCTGATCAACGAGATTCTGGACATCACCAAGCTCGAGTCAGGGCAGATAGAACTGGACGATGTGCAGTTCGACATCGGCGCGCTGGTCGAGGACTGCCTGAACATCTTCCGCGCCAAGGCCGAGCAGCAGCAGGTCGAGCTGATCAGCCAGATCCAGCCCCAGGTGCCACGGGTTATCAATGGTGACCCGACTCGCCTGCGCCAGACGCTGTTGAGCCTTCTGGAAAATGCCCTGAAGAAGACTGACGAAGGTGAAATTCTTCTGGCCGTCGCCCTTGAGTCTTCGAAAAACGGAAAGACGCGTTTGCGTATTTCGGTGCAGGACAGCGGTGAATCGCTTTCCGACGAAGAACGTGAAGAGTTGCTGCACGCCGAACTGCACAGCCGGAACTTCCTGGCCAGCAGCAGGCTCGGTGGTCACCTGGGGCTGGTCATCGCCCGCCAGTTGATCATCCTGATGGACGGTGAATTCGGTATTCAGAACAGCGGCACCCAGGGCAACACGTTATGGCTGAACCTGCCGCTGGACGCAAAGCTGCTGGAGCAGCCGACCATCGATCTGGACAGCCCGCTGAAAGATGCCAGAGTGCTGGTGGTTGACGACAACGATACCTGCCGCAAGGTGCTGGTCCAGCAATGCAGCGCCTGGGGTCTGAATGTCAGTGCAGTGGCGTCCGGCAAGGAGGCACTGGCCTTGCTGCGGACCAAGGCGCATCTGCGCGACTATTTCGATGTGGTCCTGCTCGACCAGAACATGCCCGGCATGACCGGCATGCAACTGGCCGCCAAGATCAAGGAAGACCCAAGTCTGAATCATGACATTCTGTTGATCATGCTTACCGGTATCAGCAATGCCCCAAGCAAGATCATTGCTCGCAACTCCGGTATCAAGCGCATTCTGGCCAAACCGGTGGCGGGCTACACGCTCAAGACGACGCTGGCAGATGAACTGACCCAGTTGAACAAGGGAGTTGCTGCACAAAAGCCTGGCCCGGTCATCAATACGCCGGTCAGCGTACCGGGCGACTTCCGGATTCTGGTAGCCGAAGACAACAGCATTTCGACCAAAGTGATCCGCGGCATGCTCGGCAAGCTCAACCTGAATCCCGATACGGCGAGCAACGGCGAAGAAGCGCTGCGTGCCATGAAGGCGCAGCGTTATGACCTGGTACTGATGGACTGTGAAATGCCGATACTCGACGGTTTCTCGGCAACCGAGCAATTGCGTGCCTGGGAAGTCGGCAATCAGCGGGTGCGCACACCGGTCGTTGCACTGACTGCGCACATTCTCACTGAGCACAAGGATCGTGCACGCCAGGCAGGTATGGATGGTCACATGGCCAAACCTATCGAGCTGTCGCAACTGCGCGAACTGGTCGAACACTGGGTAGCACACCGCGACAAGGCTCGCGGACTGCCTTCGGACGGTGAGCAGTATCGAAGAAACTGACAGCAACGGGAAAGGCACACAGTGGCCTGATAGACTGGCGCTGCCATCCACCTGCTGCTGTGAGTCGAAGCCATGCTTCACGTGTTGTTCAGCGTCTATCTGAAAATGCTGGTGCTTTACAGCCCGTTTTTCGTTCTTTCCTGCTTCATCAGCCTGACCCGCGGTCACTCGCGCAAGGAACAGCGGCGTCTGGCCTGGAAGGTAGCGCTGGCGACACTGATTTCCAGCATCTTGCTGTATCTGTTCGGTAGAGTGATTTTCGATGTATTCGGAATCACGGTCGATGCCTTCAGGATTGGGGCTGGCAGCGTGCTGTTCATATCCGCGCTGGGTATGGCCCAAGGCAAATCGGCCGTCCAGACCGATAATATCCAGCAGGATGTGACCATTGTTCCGCTGACCATTCCCCTTACCGTCGGCCCCGGCACCATTGGTGCGCTACTGGTCATGGGCGTCAGTCAGCCTCATTGGGATGACAAACTCACTGCCATCCTGAGTATTGCACTGGCCAGCCTCACGGTTGGCGTGGTGCTTTACCTCTCCAACCGTATCGAACGTATCCTGGGCGATCAGGGTTTGCAGATTGTCAGCCGCCTGATGGGGTTGTTCGTCTGTGCGTTGGCGGCACAAATCATCTTTACCGGTATAAGGGGCTATCTGCTGCCCTGATACAACTCAGATACGTGCAGCCCGCACCAGCCCTTGCGCCCTGCCGTCCAGATACCGCGTTACATCATTACGATGTGCGGCGTAAATCTTGCGGTCAAAGGTGTAACTGCCGCCCTTGACGTGAAACAGCAGCCGTCGGCTACCTGCCGCGTGCTCGTCCACGCTCAGATGCAGACTGCACAGCAACAGAAGTACCCGATCAGGTTCATACTTCTCGCAGGGCACTACCTGGAAGCTGCCCAGACGGCCTTGTTCAAAGCCGTTTTTAAAGTAAGACTCTGCCGCCTGATTCACTCCCAATGCTGCGACAGCGCGCTGCACCATGCCGCCAAGGCGCTTGCGGTCCGCTGGACTGCTGACCTTGAAGGTCGCCTGTAACAAATCATCGACATTGCTTACGACCAGTGAGTCGCCCAGAACCACGCCTTTTTGCTGTATGCCACGTGTCTTGAGCCGGCTGCGGTAGTAATGCATCCAACTGCTCCACTGCGTCTTGAAATCAAACTGCTTACCTGCGAACAACTGCGCATCCAGAAGTACATCCTGAATGTCCGTGCGCTCCTCACTTGTAAGCCCCGGAAGAAACGTCACCATACTGGGGATATCGCCCAGATACGCCGCATTGCCTGTGCCTGCTTTCATTTGAGTAACTCCCTTCCATGGGAACTTGACCGTCGTTATAAATTGATGATTTCAGCGGCAGCACGATCAGCCAGCATGTCCTGAACAGTCTGGCGAAAAGGTTCGAAGCTCTTGCGACTGAACCGAAACGCAGTACCAACAGCATGTACTTGCATTTCTCCGCCAAGAATCTGCCAGAAATAAAGCGCTGGCCTCGACGCAACGGTGGTCATCTGCAGGCTGCACAACAGGATCATCACCTCGTCTTCGCTGTGCATTGCACAAGGCATGAGTTGAAAGCTTTCAGAACGTCCAGACGTAAACCAGCTGCTGAAAAATGTCTTCGCATGGTTACTGCTCAGCAGCCTGTCGAGTGAGCTGCGATAGAGCCGGCGAAGCTCGACGGAGTTATTGACCATTGGAAGCTGCAATTTGCCAATGTCCCTGAAACTGTGAATTCTCAAGCGCACGTCGTTAATCACCGCACTGCGCCGTCCACCCGTTGCAAGAATGGCTTGCTGGTAAGCGTCCAGCCATGAACGCCAGGCCATGCGCGGGGAATGCTGGTCATCGGCGACAAGTTTCGCGTGATGCAGACAGTCCTGTACGTCCTGACGCAAACCGGGCTCGACGTTACGGGCGAACGACAGGAGATTGGCCCCTGCCAGCAGGGTCTCATCCAGATCAGACATAAGGCGTTTCCCCAAGCGACATGATCATGCCGGGACGCCTGCTCGACAACGCCTTGTCGATGTCATCGCGAAACTGCGAATAGACCTGTTCAATCAATTGCATTTTATAAACGGTCACAGCGATGTTGCCGTAGACACTTTGCGGTTCGAGTACTTCGAAAAGAAAACCGGATGGCAACGGCTGACGTGTGGCGAACTGAAGCTGCGCCAGCGTCAGGTTGTGCTGATCGTCGAAGAACCCCAGTTGCAGGACTACGCCGACCTGCAATTTTCCCGCATGATTCAAACCGCTCTGTACCGTCTGGCTACGCAGCAACTGAAGCGCCGTGTTATGAGCCGATTGCTTGCACACTTTACGCATCAATGTTTCTGCGTCCTGCAGGGTCTGCGCTGACACTGACGGTGCAAGGGCACGCTCGAGGCAACTCCATACGGTTCGGACAGCATCTACCGGCAAAGGCTCGCTGACGTGTTCGCTGGCATTCAGCACCCAGCCGAAACGCAGAGCCGCAGCAAGGCGGCTTTCATTCCATTTTCCGAACTCGGCGAACCTGGGGTGCTGCTTCGATGCTGCCAACTGCACATACAGCATCGAGTCCAGCACATCGTTTTTCGGCGCGACCTGCTGCGACGTGGGGAAAAACAGCAAACAGCCGGCATTGACGACTGCGGCATCCAATTCCTGCTTCATGGGAGAAATTCCTTTTTATCCCGAAAGCGGAGGCAACCCGTGCCTCCGCAAATAACCCGATCAGATTTCAAACTCTTCGATCGCGCTCTTGGCGTTGTCGCTCAGCTTTTGCTGGATCAGGTCGCGATGGCGCGAATACAGGCTCGTGTTGAGCACCAGGTTGTCCTCGCCTTTCCAGGTTTCAACGTTTGTGTCCTGCCACTCCCAGAACAGGACATTGGTGACATCACTGTCGGTCTGGAAGCTGACCGCGCCCATGGACAGAGTCACGGTCTTGTCATCGGACTCGATGCACGAGGCAATACGGAAACTGCCTCCGCGGTGGGTTTTTGTCTGGCCTTCAAACAGGCGCAGAGGCTCTTTTTTAGCTTTCAGTGCAGCGATGGCACCCGCAGCGACCTTGAGCATCAGCAGCGATGCAGGCCCAGGCAAAGCGGCAGCCGCAACAGCCGAGCCAAGGATCTCAAGGCCGACTTCGTCCATGGTGAAACGCTGCTGGGTAGCACGATAGCGGGCATAGTTCCAATGGGTGGAAAGCCAGCCAACCTTCGAGAGTACTTCGTTGAATTTGTCGTACCACTGATCACCCTGGGTTTCAGGGCTGAACGCCTTGTTGGCCACAAGGGTGGCAAACAGAAAGGAGTCCATGACGTCTTGCTTGCTCTGCCGCGAAACGCCCTCGGCAAATGCCAGCAGACTGCTTGCAACCACAGCACCCTTGGCAGCTTCATCGCCTGGGTCAAAGTCAGTCTCGTCACTGGCCAGAAGCAATTCAGGCTTTATGGCTGCTGCGTGGGCGATGGACGAAGCAGGGCATTCAGCCAGCTCACAAGCGGCAATGTAATCAAGGTTGTCGGTCATGCTCATCGTATTGTCCTGTTTCATTTCATTTAGTCCTTTAATTCGTGAGTCCTTGTGGACAGATACGAGACTAATCAAATAAATCAGGCCGTTTTTCCGGCACTTTCGAGCGGTCTATTGATGGCTTTTTCAACTGCCGCGGCAACACTCGATGGCGCGCGCAAAACTCAAGCTGTGCTCAGCCCTCGGTAAACAGCGGGCGAAAGAAAAATCCGTGGCAGGACAGAGAAAAAAGCCACAAGCCTGGCAACTTGAAGAACATCCGTTCGCGCAAGCAGCCAGGCCGAAAACTCGGCCTGACTGCCTGTTGATACGCAGAGGTTTCAGCACTTTCCCACAGTAAATTCGATACAGGTACGACAAGCCTATGGGCTCAGGCTGTAGGTTTCGCGCCATACCAGCGGGGCGTGTAGACCCAATTGCCGCCTTCGTTGCGAGGAAAGGTGCAGGTCAGGGAAGAGCCGATCAGCACCATGGTTCGCATGTCCACCTGCTCCGGCGTCAGCTCACCCAGCGTAATGACGCGCAGTGTCTGGCCAGGACGACCGATGTCGCGCCCAAGCGTGACGGGCGTTTCAGGAGTGCGGTGCTGGCGAACTATCTCCAGCGCACGCCCCAGTTGCCAGGGTCGTGAACGGGAAATCGGGTTGTAGAAGGCCAGCGCAAGGTCTGCCTGACAGGCAAGGTCCAGACGCTTTTCGATGATCTCCCAAGGCTTGAGGTTATCGGACAGCGACAACACACAGAAATCATGCCCCAACGGCGCACCAGCCTGAGCGGCGGTTGCCAGAGAAGCCGAGACACCCGGGAGAATCTCCAGCTCGACCGAGTGCCAGTGCGGGTTGCCGGACTCGTGCAGCGCTTCAAGCACTGCCGAGGCCATGGCGAACACGCCCGGATCACCGGACGACACCACAACCACCGAACGACCTTGCGCGGCCAGTTCGAAGGCATGCCGGGCACGCAGCATTTCTTCGCGATTGTCGGTGCAATGCAGTACCTGATCGGCACGAAACGGCCCGGCCATGCGCACGTAGGTTTCGTAACCCAGCACATCATTGGCGCGTGCCAGTTCAGCCTTGACGGCAGGCACCATAAGGTCCTCTGCGCCGGGGCCCAGGCCGATGACTGCAAGCCGGCCACGCCCACGGCCGATGTTCTGCACATCCAGCGGTTGAGTCGCGACGGCAATCGCCATGTCGTCGACGCTGAGTGGCGGCAACCGTTGCGGCACGCAGCGGGAGGCCATTTCGCTGGCCGCCCCAGCCTTGTCGAAGCGCACCGGGACGCCCAGCTCGCTGGCTGCCTGATGCAACTGCGCATTGGCCATCTGCTCTTCGCTGGCCAGCAGGCAAGCCAGGGATTGCTCGGCAATGCTTGCGTCGTGCAACGCCGAGCGGACCCGCATAGCCAGTTCAGCGGTTATTTCGCTGACGGCGACCAGTACACTGCGCGGGTAGATCAGTAATTCATGGGGAGCGGGCTCACGTAGGGCGCAGCCGACATGAATCGTCAGCTCAGCCTGCGGGTCTTCGGGCAGTTGCGCTCGCTCCAGCCAGGGAGCCTCGCCTTCAATGCGCACCGGTTCGCCGGAGAGCAAGTCGGAAACAAAACGCTTGCCCAGCTCCAGGTCGCCCAGTGCATAGCCGCTGGGCGGGTTGAGCAGGCAGGTGCCGAAGCGCAATTCGCCGCTGGTGGTGATTGCCGGTGCAACGCCAAGCCCGTTGGCAATGCTGCGCGCCATGACATTGACCCCGCCCAGGCCACCAAGCAGTGGCACCACTGCACTACCGTCCTCAGCTACGGCGAGTACCGGCGGCTCGACGCCCTTCTCCAACAGCAGCGGGGCCAGGGTGCGAATCACTATGCCAGCGGCACACAGGGCGATAATAGGGGTGTTTTGCTGATACAACTGACGCAGCGTGCTACCGAATTCGCTGTAGGTAATGTCAGCGTTCTGCACACGCTCGGCCAGGCCATGAATCTGCGCATCGGGAAACAGCTGCTGAATGCGCCGCGCGGTAGCCAGGCTGCCATTGCCGAGAATGACGATGGCTGGAATGTTGAGAGTCATCAGCCTTGCCACCTGTCACCCGGAACGATAATCAGCGAAAAATACGGCGAAGACATCGGGTCTACCTGATCCAGCGGGACGATTTTCTGGTTGGCCATGGTTGCGCGCTCGACATACAGCGCACGCCCGGCCATGCCCAGTTCGGTCAGCACTTCACGGACCTTGTGGAAGTTGCGTCCCAGTTTCATGATCACTGCTGCATCGGCATCAGCCAGCTTGCGTTTCAGGTCCTCGTGGGACAGCACGCCGGACAGCACCGACAGGCTCTGGTTGCGATACACCAGCGGCGCGCCCAGTACCGAAGCGCCACCGAGCATCGAACACACACCCGGAATCACTTGCGCCTCGTAGCGCTCGGCCAGGCGGTCGTGCAGGTACATGTAGGAACCGTAGAAGAACGGGTCGCCTTCGCAGATCACCGCGACATCGCGCCCGGCGTTCAGGTGCGCCGCAATGTGCAGGCTGGACTCGTCGTAGAAGTCGCTGATGACTTTTTCGTAGGACAGCGGCGCTGGCAAGGCTTCGGTGGTGACCGGGTAGACCAGTGGCATCAACGTTTGAACGTCCTGCAAGTGCGCTTCGATAATGCCGAATGCGTTGCCCTTTTTACCCTTGGCCACGAAGTACGCCACCACAGGCGACTCCCGCAGCAGGCGCAGCGCCTTGACGGTAATCAGCTCCGGGTCGCCGGGGCCGACGCCCAGGCCAATCAATCGACCGCGTGCCTGCATCATTCGATCTCCGTGGCCAGTGCATTGACAGCGGCCACGGCCATGGCGCTGCCGCCACGACGACCCTGCATGATCACAAATGGCACGCCACGGCTGTCTGCGGCAAGCATGGCCTTGGACTCGGCAGCGCCGACAAAGCCAACCGGAAAGCCGAGAATCAGCGCTGGTTTCGGCGCGCCTGCATCGAGCATTTCGAGCAGATAGAACAGCGCAGTCGGCGCATTGCCGATGACCACTACGCTGCCTTCCAGGTACGGACGCCACAGCTCCAGCGCCACCGCAGAGCGCGTATTGCCCAGTTCGAGCGCCATTTCCCGCACGCCTTCATCGTGCAATGTGCAGATGATCTGGTTGTTGGCGGGCAGCCGGGTACGGGTGATGCCTTCTGAGACCATGCGTGCGTCGCAGAGGATCGGTGCACCGGCGGCCAGGGCATTGCGCCCGGCCGTACCGGCACCCGGCGAGAAGCGCAGGTCTTCAATGACTTCGACCATCCCGCAGGCATGGATCACGCGCACGGCGAGTTTTTCCAGGTCGGCGGGGATCGTGTCCAGGCGCGCTTCGGCGCGAATGATCGAGAAGGAGTTGCGATATATCTCCTGACCATCGCGGATGTAATCAATCATGCAATGTTGCTCCGTGAGTCGGCGTTCAACTGCGCACCGACTGCTTCAATAGTAAGGTCACGCGCGCGCAGCACACCGAAACCGGCATGCGCTGCGTCGCGAAAATAAAGGTCGTAACGGCCGGGCGAAACGGCCAGCAAGGTTACCGGCGCTACGTGAGCAGCAGCGCAGGAACGCGTGCAACCGCTTAAATGAACGGCCTGACTGGCAACAAGGCCGGTAGCCAGTTGCAGCGCATCAGCCTTGGTATCGGCCAGCCCTTTTGCACAGCCGGCAGAACCGGTACACGCCACCATCTGCGCCAGTGGCTGTTCGGCCGAACAGATCAGACCCGCGGCCTGCAACGCCGTCATCACTGTTGCAGCGCGCTCGACCGGCACATTGGGCAACAGCAGGCTCTGCCAGGGCGTCAGGCGCAAAGTGCCGTCGCCCTGCTCTTCTGCCAGTTGCGCGACGATGGCGAGCGTGGCGGCATCAAGACGCCCCAGCGGAACCACCGCCCCCACCGCAACCCGCGCAGGCTCGGCCTGTGGATAAATACCGATATGCCGATTGCCCTGAATGGCCGGGCGCTGCCAGCCGGTGACGGCTTGATCCACCCGCAACGCGCAGTCCAGCCGGGTAGAAAGCTCGCGCAACACATCGTCGGTCGACACCTCGGCCAGCAGATGCCGCATCCGGGTGTGCTCCGGGCGGGCCAGATCGAGGAACAATTCCAGCAACCCGACAACCAGCGTTTCTCCAGCCGCCAGCGGCACAGCGGCCAGCGGTCGATCATTGGCCGGGCAACCGGCCAGCCCGAACGCCAGCAGCACTTCGCCGTCGAGGTTCAGCGCCGACAGCCACACATCATGCGCGTGTTCGAGCATCACCAGCGCTTCACCAGCATCCAGCGACAACGCAAATTTGGGTGACAGCTCATGGAAGCGCGGGTGATTTTCCAGCGCATCGAGAACCTGCGCCGCCAACGGTCGGGCATCGAACAGCATGCGCGAATCCAGCCCCGCGGTCGGGCTGAGCATCAGGTTGCGCACATCGTCACTGGCAGGGTTGGCCGGGCCGAGTCCTGCCGCCATCAATGCCTTGATCAACCCATCGTGATCAGCGCCGATGCCGCGAATTTGCAGGTTGGCGCGGTTGGTGGCTTCGATAACGCCCTGTGCATAAGTCTGCGCAGCCTCTGCAACCGCTATTGCCTGCACACTGCTGATGACCCCGCCCGCCAGCTTGATCCGGCAGATCCCGCCGTCCAGTGCCGGGACGATACGCAGCAACCCCGGACAGGCCGAGGGGCGTAGCGTTGCAGAGGATGTGCGAGCGGACTGCGGCTCGTTCAATGGATCACCCGGTATGAACTGGACGTGGATTAGAGCACTTGTACCCCGTCGGGCGCGGTATTATGCCTGCTTTGTCCGCAGGCATGAAAAGGCGCTCTGTCGGAAGTTCGGATTGAGGTAGGTACATGTCGCCGTGGCTGACAGTCGTGGGAATCGGAGAAGACGGTTACAAGGGCCTGGGCAAGAACGCCCGGCACGCTCTGCTGCACGCTGATCAGGTGTTCGGCGGTCCGCGCCAGCTGGCATTGCTGCCGCCGTGCATTCGCGCCGAGCGGCGTGCATGGCCGAGTCCATTTTCGCTGAACCCGGTGTTGGAACAGCGCGGTGCCGAAATCTGCGTACTGGCCAGTGGCGATCCGATGCTGTTCGGCGTCGGCGCCAGCCTGGCACGCGTAGTCGCCATCGACGAAATGCGTATTCTGCCCGCCCCTTCTTCTTACTCTCTGGCCGCCGCTCGTCTGGGCTGGCCGTTGCAGGAAGTCGTTACCTTGTCAGTGGTTGCCCGTCCGGTAGCCGCATTGAACGCTCATTTCCATCATGGCGTACGTCTGCTGGTGCTGAGCAATGATGGCAGCAGCCCCGCAGTGATTGCCGGTTTGCTGCGCGAACGAGGCTTTGGCCCTAGCCGCATGACGGTCCTGGAGCACCTGGGAGGTGAAGCCGAACGGCGCGTCGAGGGGCTGGCCAGTGAATGGGGCAATCCCGAGATCGCTGCGCTGAACCTGGTTGCCGTCGATTGTCGCGCCGACGCCAGCGCCATTCGCCTGAGTACAGTGGCCGGTTTGCCAGACAGCGCTTTCGAGCATGACGGCCAGTTGACCAAACGCGACGTGCGGGCGATCACCCTTGCCCGCCTTGCTCCGGTGCCGGGTGAACTGCTTTGGGACGTCGGCGCGGGCTGCGGCTCCATCGGCATCGAATGGATGCGCGCGCACCCAACCTGCCGGGCGATGGCCATAGAAGCGGACGAAGGCCGTCAGCAACTGATCGAATTCAATCGCGATGCGTTGGGCGTGCCGGGCCTGCAATTGGTCCGTGGCAGCGCGCCACAGGCGCTGAGCGGTCTGGAGCGTCCGGATGCGATTTTCATCGGCGGTGGCGTGACCCGTATCGGCGTGCTGGAAACCTGCTGGGAGCAGTTGCGCTCCGGCGGGCGGCTGGTCGCCAATGCAGTAACCCTGCAAAGCGAGGCTGCACTCATGGCCTGGCGCGAGCGGCATGGCGGCGAACTGACGCGTATTCACGTCGCCCATGCTCAGCCTCTTGGCGAGTTCGATACGTGGCGTCAGGCCTTGCCGATCACTCTGCTGGATGTAGTCAAACCCTGATGCGCGAAGAAACCGCCGAACAGCCTGCTCCGCTGCGCAGTGGCCTGACCACCGGCAGCTGCGCCACAGCAACCAGCCTCGCGGCAGCGCGGCTGTTGCTCAGCGGGCAAATCAGCGATGCGGTAGAGATTGTGTTGCCCAAGGGCAAACAGGTGCAGATGCGCCTGGAATTCTGCCGCCTTGTGGATAACTTCGCCGAAGCCGGAACACTCAAGGATGCCGGGGACGATCCCGACGTTACTCACGGCGCGCTAGTGTTTGCGCGCGTCAGGCTGGAAATGGCACCCGGCGTGCGCTTCGTGGCAGGCGCAGGTGTAGGCAGCGTGACCCGCCCCGGCCTGGTGTTGGCGGTGGGCGAGCCCGCCATCAACCCGGTGCCTCGACGCATGATGACCGAACACTTGCTGCAGCTGGCGGAAGAACTCGGCTACAGCGGTGGTTTCGAGGTTACGATTGGCGTCGAGGGCGGCGAAGCGCTGGCGCTCAAAACCATGAATCCGCGCCTCGGTATTCTCGGCGGACTGTCGATTCTCGGCACCAGCGGGATTGTCCGGCCCTTCTCCTGCGCGGCTTACATCGCGTCGATCCATCAGGGCATCGACGTCGCCACCACCAACGGCTATCGGCATATTGCCGCCTGCACCGGCAACGCCAGCGAAGACACCATGCGCCGCGTGTACAACATCCCGGATATCGCCCTGATCGAAATGGGCGATTTCGTCGGTGCAGTGCTCAAGCACCTGCGCAAGGTGCCTGTGGATAAGTTGAGCCTGTGCGGTGGCTTCGGCAAGATCAGCAAACTGGCCGCAGGCCACATGGATCTGCACAGCCGCCATTCGAGCATCGACCTGCCGCAACTGGCGCTGTGGGCGGCGGATGTCGGCGCGGACGCAGACCTGCAACAACGTGTTCGCGATGCCAATACCAGCCAGCAGGCGCTGGCGATGTGCGCAACGGCGGGCGTGCCGCTGGGCGATGAGGTGTGTCGTCATGCGCTGGCTTTTGCCCGCAGCGTGGTGCCTGCACAGGTTCAGGTCGAAGTGTTCGCCATAGACCGTCAGGGCGGTATCGTCGGTCAGGCGGGCGTTGCGTTATCGAAGGAACACACATGAAACGAATTCTGCTGTTGGGCGGCATTACCGAAGCGCTGGCGATTGCACGCAGGCTCGGGCCTGAGCATATCTATAGCCTGGCAGGTGTGGGTCGAGTGCCGGCAGATCTGGCCTGTCAGTTGAAAGTTGGCGGCTATGGCGGCGCAGAGGGCATGGCGCAGTACATTCGTGACCAGGGCGTCGATTTGCTGCTGGACGCAACCCATCCGTATGCTGCGCAAATCAGCCGCAACGCTGCTTGTGCGGCCCGGCTGACTGGAATTCCCTGCTGGGCCTTGCGCCGCACTGCCTGGCAGGCTGGTGCGGGTGATGACTGGGGCGAAGTGGCCGACTGGTCAGAACTGGTCACGGCACTGGCGCCCTTCAAGCGCCCACTGTTCACCTTGGGGCGCGAGCCTTTGCAGCATCTGCACGAGATTCCGGAGCATCAATTCTGGACGCTTCGGGCATTGGACAGCTACCCCGGCAATGACCACTGCGAAGTGATCGGCGCGCGCGGCCCGTTTGCCCTGGAAGACGAACGTCAGCTGTTTGAACAACGCGATATTGATGTGCTGATCAGCAAAAACAGTGGCAGCAGCTCCACCGAACCCAAGCTTGAAGTCGCCCGCGAGCGCGGCCTGCCCGTCCTGATCCTGAAACGCCCGGAGTTGCCTGAGGTGGATCGGATTTTGTGGAGTGTGGATGAGGTGCTGGAGGCGTTGGGGCTGGAGTGAATGAACCGTCTTCAGTCCTCATGAAAATCGTGAAACAAGCCGACCAGTGGGAGTGAGCTTGCTCACGAAGAGGCCGGTATAGCCGCTGAAAATCAATTGATCCGTTAATCCGCCTTCGCGAGCAAGCTCGCTCCCACAGGGTCGTTATTTTCAAAGCCAAATTGCGTCCCATAAGGGATAATCACGCACGCTTTTGACCAAGCCGGCTCGAACAGGATTGGCAACAATATAACGGGCGAAATTTAAAAGGCTTTCTTCAGTGCGGATGCCTACGTCGTGGTATCCGCTTTGCCAAAAAGGTCCACTGCAGCCGCTGGCTCTGTTTATGGTGATCGCGCTTTTCGATTTGACGCGCTGTACAACTCTGGATAACGAGTGGCTATTCAACTGCAGCAGCCAGTGAATATGGTCCGGCATGACGACCCACGCTAATGAATCGGCCAGTTGCTGCTCCTGGACTTGCCGAAGCTCATCGACGAAGAGACGCCCCATGCGCCAGTCAGAAAAAGCAGGTTTTCTCTGGAGTGTTTTCGCGGTGACCAGATAAATCTGGCCTGTACCGGAGATCCGTCCGATGCGCAAACGATGCGACTTTGCCCTCTCACTCATCCCATCACCTTATGGCTGCGTGCTTGGGAGCGACTCTACAAAGCGCGCACACTTAGCGTGTGCTTAAAGGTTTACCTGAGTGTTTCGTATGTCCAGTCGAGCTGCCCTTCACTCTTTTTCTAAAACCTCCGGAGAACCCCCTCAATGCTCAAAAACGCACTCCTGCTGGCCGCATTACTGCTGCCAGCCTGCTTTGCCCAGGCCCATGAGTACAAGGCTGGGCCGTTGCTGATTGGCCATCCCTGGTCAATGGAGCTGCCGCCCAATGCGCCGACGGTCGCGGCGTATTTCACTGTCGAGAACAAGGGCGACAGCGCAGATCGTCTGATCAGCGTCGACAGCCCCATCGCCGGGCAAGCGCAGTTGCATGAACATATACACGCCGACGGGCTGATGAAGATGCAGCACGTTCAGGCGGTCGACATCCCGGCCGGTGCGAAGGTGAGTTTCGCGCCGATGGCCTGGCACGTGATGCTGCTGGACCTGAAAGACCGTTCGAAGCTGGTCACCGGCCAACGCTTCCCGATGACCCTGCATTTTGAAAAGGCGGGAGATGTCGAGGTGCAGGTCGTGGTACAAAAGCAGGCTCCGGAACACCAGCACTGAGTCGTTTTACAAAGTGAGCACATTGCGCCGCGTTCGCGACAGATCAGCCACCCGTAACAAACGGGGCGCATGGCTGAGTCTGTTCGCCATGTTGATGATCTTTATCGGTCCACTGGTTTCCCAGTCGATGCCGATGGATCATCACGTCGGCATGTCGATGTCCATGCCAGCCAGTATGGATATGTCGGCAGACAGCCACGCCCATCACGGCGGCGAGCATTCCATGCCTGCCGATGCGGGCATGAGCGATCACGCGCTGTGGGCAAAATGCGGCTATTGCACACTGCTATTCAGTTGCCCGGCGCTGCCCCATGTGCTGGAACTGGTCGCAGCCCCGCCGCCAAGGCCGGGTGATTTCTTTGCCTCGCAGCCGCTGCCGGGGCATGCACACAAGGCTATATTCCCCAATGCCCGAAGCCGGGCACCGCCAGCGCTCACCACGGCATAACCCGAAAAAAAGATTCCACGACGGCGCGCAGCTCAAGGCTGCGCGCCATTCGTGCTGTGTTATCCCTATTGGGGAGCGTTGAACGTGTCCAAACCTGATGTCTCTTTTTACAACCTTGCCTGGCGATGGCATTTCTATGCAGGGCTGTTCGTCGCGCCGTTCATGATCCTGTTATCGCTGACCGGCATCATTTACCTGTTCAAGCCGCAACTGGACAACCTGATGTACCACGACCTGCTCAGCGTGGCACCGGCCGAGCACCGCCTCACTGCCGACGAGCTGCAACAGCGGGTAAAGAGTGCTTACCCACAGGCAGCCATTGGCAAGTATTTCCCGCCGTTAAACGCCGAGGGCAGTGCGCAGTTTGTGATCAGCGAGCAGGGCCGCGAGGTGAATGTCTTCATTGACCCCTATCGCGGCGAGGTTCTTGGCACCCAGGACGCCAAAAAGAACCTGCAGGCGATTGCCCGCGCACTGCATGGCGAGCTGATGATCGGTACGCTGGGTGACCGGCTTGTCGAGCTGGCGGCTGGCTGGGGGATTGTGCTGGTGGTCTCCGGCCTTTATCTATGGTGGCCCCGAGGCCGCTCGGCCGCCGGCGTGTTCTGGCCACGCCTGACCGCCAAGGGGCGCGTGCTGTGGCGTGATCTGCACGCGGTGACCGGTTTCTGGGGCGCGTTTTTGCTGTTGTTCATGCTGTTGAGCGGCATGACCTGGACCGGGCTATGGGGCAAACAATACGCTGCGGTATGGAACACCTTCCCGGCAGCCATGTGGACTGACGTGCCCAAGTCCGACAAGCAGGCTGGCGAGTTGAACAATGCCAGCGTGCAGACCGTGCCATGGGCCATGGAAAATACGCCGATGCCGGTTTCAACCGGCGAGCACGCCGAGCACATGGACCACATGCATATGTCCAGCGCACCGGCAGCGCCAACCGTGTCATTGCAGCGAGTTGTCGACATTGCACGCGCCAGAGAGATCGTACCGGGCTACAGCATCACCCAGCCTAAAACAGCTGATGGCGTGTTCACCGTGTCGGTGTTCGCCGACGACCCGCGCGATGACGCGACGCTGCATATCGATCAATACACCGGCAAGGTGCTGGCCGACGTGCGCTACGTTGATTACAGCGCAGTGTCCAAGGCCACCGAGCTGGGCGTGATGCTGCATGAAGGTAAATTTTTCGGCTGGATCAATCAGTTGCTGATCCTGCTGGTCTGCCTGATGGTACTGCTCAGCTCGGTCAGTGGGTTGGTGATCTGGTGGAAGCGCCGACCTCGGAGCGGGCTGGGTGTACCGCCATTGCGCCACGACCTGCCACGCTGGAAAACCGCGACAGTGGTCATGATTGCCCTGGGCGTCATATTCCCTCTGGTGGGTATTTCGATGCTGATTGTCTGGGTGCTTGATCGAATAGTGCTTTCACGCTTTGCCAAAACAGCGGCAACAGCTTAGATTGCTCGCTGCGGGGCCTGAAACCATTGAGTGGCGTTGTGATGAATTCCTCCTCATACCCGGTTTCAGGTCCCGCCCTGCTTTGAACCTTCCATGCCCCCGAAACTTCCTACCGACCAGATCGCCAATGCTGCCTTCACCGACCTGCGCTGGCCGATAGCCGTGCGCCGTCAGCCCTGACTACATGAAATGAACCGCCCGGCCAATGCCTTAAGCGGATCATCCATCATGCAGGCGAATCGGCACCATGAACCTACCGCTCATAACATCAGCACCACCTCCACAACGTTCGCTTGCCAGCGACACGTATCCACCTGGTTTCAGCAAAGCAACCCAGGAGCTGGCCAGTACCCTGCTCTCCCCCCTCAAACCCGAGCTGGATGTGCAGACAACATGGCTGACCTACCTTGACAGCAAAGAAATACCGGACAAGGGAGCCAATATTCACAGTGTTCCGCTGATCCCCAGTCTGATCGAGCACTTCACCGGCCTTCTGAACTGGACCGACCATGATGTGCAAGGCCTTTACCCGACTCCGTCGTCCACTTCGCAAACACCAGCCATCCAACCGCTGGGCCGCGCAGCTATCGCGACTTTCTATACCCAGGTCAGCCAGCAACTGGAACAGTTCTATAGCCAGAAACTTGCGGACTACTGGAGCATTGCAACATCGGATGGCGAAACCAAGGGACACCAGTTTGTCGCCGAGCAGATCGAGTGCATGAAATCTGAATGCGCGGTGCAGATTGCCCTCGAAAAAATGACGACCGGGCACTACAGCCTGCTGTCGGCAGCATTGGCAGCCTGCGCCCCTGACCCCGACGGAAATACTGCCGAGCTGCAGCCACACAGCGTTTATGGACTTTCGGCAAGCGCTGGTGATAGCCCTCCGCTTTCGCTTTACGGGGCGTTTGTAATCGCAAGACGTCTTCGTGATGAACCTGTGCAGATCGATCAGGAGGAGCTTGAAGATGTGCTGCTGTTCACCCCGCATGACGGGCTGGAAGCATTTGCATCCTTGACACAAATGAACGAAGCCCTTGCTCGACGAGGGGCTGAACCTGATTACAGACGACGTCTGCTGGCTGATTCCGAGGCTGACCAACCAGTCCAGGCTGCACCTGACAGCAACATCTTGCAGTGGCAATACACTTTGCTGGAAGGCAACTTTCTAAGCCTGTTGCATACACGCCAGATCACCAGACAGCAATCTATGTTCGCTCAGGCCGTACAGCTTGCCCGCACCCAACGAATGGATGCGGTTTGTTTCGAGCAATCGATAGTGCAACTGCTGGGATCAGAAGTTTACTTCGACCACCATTGGCGCCTGGACCGGCTCGATAACGATCTGGTGGAAAGCCAGATGCCTGCATGGTGGAAAACCATGAAGCAGTCGCAGCGCATTGAATGGCATGAGCAGGCGCAGCGGTTTGGCCAATCGGTTGTGAATATTCGCAAAAACAGCAAGGACCACTTCGGTCAGCCGGATAACGACAGCCGCACTTACTTCACGCGCTATATCGACAAGCAGCTCGAGGACGTATTGAAACGAGCCTCAGTGGAGGTAGCAGCGCAGCACATTATTGTTTCACTGACCTATACAACCGGCACTGAAGTGCTGGATATTCCCGGCGCGCCTATGATGCCCGCAACCGAGACCGCGAAGACTTCGCTATGGCAGTTGGCACACACCCATGCCTACCGGGCCAAAGCTAAGGATGCATTGCTGATCCAGGCTATGGATAGTGAAGGCGCAGTCATCAGGAAACTGGACAAAGCCACCATCAAGGAATTGGTTACAACCATTGAGGCCCCCCAACACCTCAGCGAGTACCTCGACCTAAATCTGAAAACATCGGCGTATGCGCAACAACTCAAGCAGTCACGAAAAGTCATGCTGGAAGCTCAGATGAAGATGATGCTGCTGGAGATCGAACAACTGGCGTTTGCGCCAGCGGGTCGAGAGTGGATCAAAGCAGTGCTGGATTCGCCAGCACCGCAAGGGCGCCGAACCATCAAAGATGAAGCCATCGAAGTCAGGTTTTTCACTGTCAATCAATTCAAGATGACCAATGTCATGCTGATCGCTCCCGCGGGGAAATTCGATAAGGGACCGCTTGTACTGTGCACACTGAATGCTTCCGACGGCATCGTTTTCCGCTGGTTCAACAGCATGTTTCATCTCACCACCACCTTTCTGGAAGAAGTCTCGTTTCAGCAGTACCTGCTTAAGCAAATACCGCTGTCCAGGCGTCTGGAGACGCTGCGTGCCATGCAGTACGAGAAAGAGGCAAAGCACTGGCGCCCGCCACAGGTACTTACTCAATTTTCGCTGATACCGATCCCTTCAAGGCTGCTGCATCCAGTCGTTTTTATCCGCCAGAGCAAAGATATTTACGAGGAAATTCACGAGACCAGGATCACTCAGTTGATCAGCGAAGCCAAGCGGCATATGAGCCAGGAAACCAATCAGGGGCAAGCCGGCCGAAGCTTCGATCTGATCGCCGGTATCGCAATTCTGTTTCTGCCTGAACCGATCATGATGCCTGTTGCGCTGGGCGTGGGCCTGTATAAAACCTGGAACGCCTTTTCGAAAATAGACGAAGGCGACCACGAAGGAGCCGCCGAGGAGTTTCTGAGCGCCATTGGCTATCTTGCCACTGCTCTCATTGGCCATGTGGCGCTAGCCCTTAAACCGGTAACGCATGCCTCCGGAGCAGCAAGAAGTCCGCACCTGATTCGCAGGGTGGGTCGCGATGGGCAGATGCAGATTGGCTATCTCCTGTCGCATTCCAAAGCCCCACGTTTTGCAGACTCTAAATTAATCGTCGCTATGGACCCTCACCGCTTCACTGCCATCGAGATAGAGGGCCAGACCTGCTTCATAAGCCGTCGTGCCAACATGTTCGGCCACTCGCGCCTTTATCGGCCGAACCCCATGGATGCAACGCAGTTGGTGCATGAGCAGGAATTTGCCTTGCGTACTACCAGCGGTGCCTGGAAAACCGTGGGAAAACAAATACCGCGGCTGAGTCAGCCAGCCATCCGCAATGCCCAAGCACACCTGACCAGCCTGACAACTGCCTGGCCTGCGTCCCTGGAAGAAGCAAGCAGCGCTGAACGTTTGAAGTTCGAGGCCGATTACCTCGCCCTGAGTAAAGCGTCCAACGCAGAAAGCTTTTCGGAAATAGCAGCTTATACAGAGGGAGGTTCGGCAGCCATCAATCCTGTATTGCGAAACGGTATGCGCAACGCCACCACAAGCAGGTTTCTCCGCCAGTTCTACAAACTCAAGCCATGGCATGGCACTGCCTTTGGCTCCACGTATGTATCCAGCGAAGGAGTGGCATGTCTGGAACGCGAGATAGGTGCGGTGTTTACAGATAATGGCGTGCAGTCCGCATCGGTATCGCGAGCCAATGCCTCCAGATGGAGCCAGGATGGATTTGTGAGCAGTAACGCTAACTCGGAAAATCACCCGGTATTCTTTATCTTCGCGCCTAATGTGCCCAAGAAGAACATGTTTACCGGCTTTCTCGGTGATCACGTCGCCATCCCGCCTGGAACTCGCGTGCAACTGGGTGCGACAACACGGGTCAACGGCCAGCTGTTCGCCTGGTTCGATGCTCCCGAGCGACTCGTTGACCAGACCTACGATCTTTACACCGGAGCACAGGAGTTCTGGGTATGAGGCGCTTGGCCGTTTGAACACAACGGCAGTAGAGACAATGCTGGTATTTCATGGTCCGCACCATTGCAGCGCATAGCGCACGCCCTCTTCCTGCCCCCGTTCCAGGTTGGTGCGCATACCCTTTACTGCGCGACACATTCGTTCCATTTTGCGACGCGCTTAGGTTGGCCCAGACCTTGCTAACGGTTGAAAGAGCAACGTAATGCACCGCCGCAGACCTATCAAAAAAATGAACCAAGGGAGCTAGTCAATGAAGCGTCGCAGCCTGATCAAAGCCTTTACCCTGTCCGCATCGATCGCCGCCATGGGGTTGACCTGGACCGTTCAGGCTGCCGAAACCATCAAGGTCGGTATTCTGCATTCGTTGTCCGGGACCATGGCGATCTCCGAGACCTCGCTCAAAGACATGGCCTTGATGACCATTGACGAGATCAACGCCAAAGGCGGCGTCAACGGCAAGATGCTCGAAGCAGTGGTTGTCGACCCGGCTTCCAACTGGCCACTGTTCGCCGAAAAAGGCCGCCAATTGCTGACCCAGGACAAGGTGGCGGTGGTCTTTGGTTGCTGGACATCGGTATCGCGCAAATCGGTACTGCCGGTCTTTGAGGAACTCAACGGCTTGCTGTTCTACCCCGTGCAGTACGAAGGCGAAGAGATGTCGCCCAACGTGTTCTACACCGGTGCCGCGCCTAACCAACAGGCGATCCCTGCGGTCGAGTATGTAATGAGTGAAGAAGGCGGTTCGGCCAAGCGCTTCTTCCTGCTCGGCACCGACTATGTCTACCCACGTACCACCAACAAGATTCTGCGTGCATTCCTGCACTCCAAGGGTGTAGCGGATAAAGACATCGAAGAGGTCTACACCCCGTTCGGTCACTCCGACTATCAAACCATCGTGGCCAACATCAAGAAGTTCTCTGCAGGTGGCAAGACAGCGGTTATCTCCACCGTTAACGGCGACTCCAATGTGCCGTTCTACAAAGAACTGGCCAACCAGGGCCTGAAAGCCACCGACGTACCGGTTGTAGCGTTTTCGGTAGGCGAAGAAGAACTACGCGGCATCGACACCAAACCACTGGTAGGCCACCTCGCCGCCTGGAACTACTTCCAGTCGGTGGAAAACCCGGTCAACAAGAAGTTCGTCGCTGACTGGACTGCCTACGCCAAAAAGAAAAACCTGCCAGGCGCTGACAAAGCGGTGACCAACGACCCGATGGAAGCTACCTACGTCGGTATTCACATGTGGGCACAGGCAGTCGAGAAAGCCAAAACCACTGACGTGGACAAGGTACGCGAGGCAATGGCCGGACAAACCTTCGCAGCACCGTCGGGATTCACCCTGACCATGGACAAAACCAACCACCACTTGCACAAGCCGGTAATGATTGGCGAAGTGGAGGACAACGGTCAGTTCAACGTCGTCTGGCAGACCAAAGAGCCGATCCGCGCCCAGCCATGGAGCCCCTACATTCCTGGCAACGACAAAAAGCCTGATCATCCCGTGAAGAGCAACTGATGTGACGGGGCTGAGAGCACAACAACTCTCGCCCCTACGCTCCAGCGCTAGTCGTACGCACACGTTCGCTCGGCCTCAGGGTGGAAAGCATTTTTTGTAGGAGCGGACTTGTCCGCGAAGGCGGCTGTTCAAACGATACATCTTCAGTGAATGTAACGGCCCTTTCGTGAACAAGTTCACTCCCACGGCCTTCGGCCAGAATCAAGAGCAGACGGCGCCACACTCAATCAAGGCCATATTGATATGCCTTCCTACTTCTACCGTTTCATCCTCGCTATCAGCCTGCTGCTGCCCCTTGCAGCTCAGGCCAGCGATGCCAGTGATTTTGTCGCAGCCAGTTCTGCACAACAGGCCGAGCTGCTGGAGGCCTGGGCAGCCAAGCCGACAGCGGAACGCGTTGAACTGCTTGAAGCTCTGCGCGATGGCCGTGTTGCCGCCGACAGCAGCAAGCGCGCCTGGATCGAAAACAACGATCAATACGTGCCGGCCGATGCACAAGCCCCTGCAGCAGCCGACGCCCCAACTCCTGACGAACCGCGCAAACTGCGCCTGAACAACCGGCTGCGTGGTCTGATTGAAACAGCGCTGGCCAGCCACCAACTGCTGGCAGCCGATACGCAACTGCGCATGGCAGCAGCCCTGCAATTGCAAAAAAGCGCTCGCCCTGCACAACTGGAGCTGCTGACCGAACGTGTCGCCAGCGAAACCGATTCCAGCGTCAAAAGCGCGCTGGCCCTGGCGCTGGCCAACCTGCAAATGGTCGACTCCATCCCGACAGTACGTCTGGCTGCCGTGCGACTGCTGGGTGAAACCGGTGACCCGCTGGCGCGTACCCGTCTTGAATCATTGCTGGCGCCCGGCGTGGAAACCGACGCTTCGGTACGCGTGGCGGCTGAAACCAGCCTGGCACAGGTGAAGCGCAAGCTGATGATCGGCGAAATCCTCGGTCAGGCGTTCAGCGGCATGTCGCTGGGGTCGATCCTGCTGCTGGCGGCGCTGGGCCTGGCGATCACCTTCGGCCTGCTTGGGGTGATCAACATGGCCCATGGCGAGATGCTGATGCTGGGCGCCTATTCAACCTATGTCGTGCAACTGATGCTGCAGCGCTATGCGCCGGGCGCCATCGAATACTATCCGCTGATCGCACTGCCGGTGGCGTTCTTTGTCACCGCCGTGATCGGCATGGCCCTGGAACGTACGGTCATCCGTCACTTGTATGGCCGTCCACTGGAAACCCTGCTCGCCACCTGGGGCATTAGCCTGATGCTGATTCAAGCCGTACGTCTGGCCTTCGGCGCGCAGAACGTTGAAGTCGCCAACCCGCAATGGCTGTCAGGCGGCATTCAGGTGTTGCCTAACCTGGTATTGCCTTACAACCGCATCGTGATCATCGCCTTCGCCCTGTTCGTGGTCGTGTTGACCTGGCTGCTGTTGAACAAGACCCGACTGGGTCTGAACGTGCGCGCCGTCACCCAGAACCGCAACATGGCTGCCTGCTGCGGTGTGCCGACCGGGCGCATCGACATGATGGCATTCGGTCTGGGCTCGGGCATTGCAGGTCTGGGCGGCGTCGCCCTGAGCCAGATCGGCAACGTCGGCCCCGACCTTGGCCAAAGCTACATCATCGACTCATTCCTGGTGGTGGTGCTCGGCGGTGTCGGACAACTGGCCGGTAGCGTGATGGCGGCCTTCGGGCTGGGCATTGCCAACAAGATTCTCGAACCGCAAATCGGCGCTGTATTGGGCAAGATCCTGATACTGGCGCTGATCATTCTGTTTATCCAGAAACGTCCGCAAGGCCTCTTCGCATTGAAAGGACGGGTGATCGACTGATGAGCCAGCCATTGATGGTAACTGCCGCACAAAAAGTCGGCCCCAAAGGCACGTTGACCGCAGGCATTGTGATACTGGCTGTGCTGCTGGCACTGCCGTTGCTGTCGTTGTTGCCTGCCGATAACAGCTTTCAGGTCTCGGCCTACACCTTGACCCTGGTGGGCAAAATCCTCTGCTACGCCATTGTCGCCCTGGCGCTGGATCTGGTCTGGGGCTACGCCGGGCTATTGTCGCTGGGCCACGGCCTGTTCTTCGCACTGGGCGGCTATGCCATGGGCATGTACCTGATGCGCCAGGCCGCAGGTGATGGTTTGCCTGCGTTCATGACGTTCCTGTCGTGGACCGAACTGCCGTGGTACTGGGCAGGCACCGACAATTTCCTCTGGGCGCTGTGTCTGGTGGTCCTCGCACCTGGGCTGCTGGCGCTGGTGTTCGGCTTCTTCGCCTTCCGCTCGCGGATCAAAGGCGTGTATTTCTCGATCATGACCCAGGCCCTGACGTTTGCCGGCATGCTGCTGTTCTTTCGCAACGAGACCGGCTTTGGCGGCAACAACGGGTTTACCAACTTTCGCAGCATTCTGGGTTTCAGCATCAGTTCCCAAGGAACCAGAGCAACGCTGTTCCTAGCGACAGTCTTATTGCTGATTGCCAGCCTGTACATCGGCTGGCGCCTGGCGCAGAGCAAGTTCGGCCGGGTTCTGACGGCGTTGCGTGATGCGGAAAACCGCCTGATGTTCTGCGGTTACGATCCGCGCGGCTTCAAGCTGTTTGTCTGGGTCTTGAGTGCCATACTGTGCGGCCTGGCCGGGGCCCTGTATGTGCCGCAGGTCGGCATCATCAACCCCAGCGAAATGTCGCCGACCAACTCTATCGAAGCAGCAGTGTGGGTAGCATTGGGCGGCCGTGGCACGTTGATCGGCCCATTGCTGGGCGCGGGTCTGGTGAACGGCATGAAAAGCTGGTTCACCGTGGCTTTCCCGGAATACTGGCTGTTCTTTCTCGGCGCGCTGTTCATCATCGTCACGCTGTACCTGCCCAAAGGCGTGATCGGCTTGCTGAAGAAAAGGAGCGAGCAATGAAAACCACTCCTACCCCGTCGTTCATGCTTGAACCGGTTCTGGCACCCAACTCTGATGCAGGCACCAGCCGCGATGCGGTAGGCCTTGGCAAAAGCGCTGGTAAAGGGCTGAACACACGACACGGCACGATCCTGACGCTGGAAGACATCAGCGTCAGCTTCGACGGTTTCAAGGCACTGAACGATCTGAATCTGTACATCGGCGTGGGCGAGCTGCGCTGCATCATCGGCCCCAACGGCGCTGGCAAGACCACGCTGATGGACGTCATCACCGGCAAGACCCGCCCCAGCCACGGCAAGGCCTGGTTCGGCGAAACGCTGGACCTGACGCAGATGAGCGAAGTGCAGATTGCTCAGGCCGGAATTGGCCGAAAGTTCCAGAAGCCGACGGTGTTCGAAGCCTTGAGCGTGTTCGAGAACCTTGAACTGGCTCAAAAGACCGACAAATCGGTATGGGCCAGTTTGCGTGCGCGGTTGAGCGGCGAACAGCAGGACCGGATACGCGAAGTCCTGGAAACCATTCGCCTGACCACCTCCATGCACCGCCCGGCGGGCTTGCTGTCTCACGGCCAGAAGCAGTTTCTGGAGATCGGTATGCTGCTGGTTCAGGACCCGCAATTGCTGCTGCTCGACGAGCCGGTGGCGGGCATGACCGACGCCGAAACCGAATTCACCGCCGAGCTGTTCAAGGGCCTGGCCGGCAAACACTCACTGATGGTGGTCGAGCATGACATGGGCTTCGTCGGCTCGATTGCCGACCACGTCACCGTGCTGCACCAAGGCAGCGTATTGGGCGAAGGCTCGCTGAACGACGTGCAGGCCGACGAACGCGTAATCGAAGTGTATTTAGGGCGCTGACGCAACGAACTGATCGGCGCGCGGCACGGAAATACCTATCCAGACGCCCCGCGTCCCAACATTACGATTACGCTGCAACCGACGAGAACATTCACCATGCTCCAGGTCGAAAAGCTTCATCAGTATTACGGTGGCAGCCACATTCTTCGTGGTCTGTCGTTTGATGTGAAGGTCGGTGAAGTCACCTGCCTGCTGGGCCGCAATGGCGTAGGCAAGACCACGCTGTTGCGTGTGCTGATGGGCTTGTTGCCGTCGAAGGAAGGCTCGGTGCAATGGGAAGGCAAGGCCATCACCCAGTTCAAGACGCATCAGCGGGTGCATGCCGGGATTGCTTATGTGCCGCAAGGCCGGGAAATATTCGGCCGGCTGACGGTCGAGGAAAACCTGTTGATGGGCCTGTCACGCTTTCCGGGCTCCGAAGCCAAGGAAGTGCCGGCATTTATCTACGAGCTGTTCCCGGTGCTGCTGCAGATGAAACATCGGCGTGGCGGCGATCTGTCCGGTGGTCAGCAGCAGCAATTGGCGATAGGCCGGGCATTGGCGAGTCGTCCACGCTTACTGATTCTCGACGAACCCACCGAAGGTATTCAGCCCTCGGTGATCAAGGAAATCGGCGCAGTGATCAAAAAACTGGCCGAGCGCGGCGACATGGCGATTCTGCTGGTCGAGCAGTTCTACGACTTCGCGGCGGAACTGGCCGATCAATACCTGGTGATGTCGCGGGGAGAAATCGTCCAGCAGGGCCGTGGCGAGAACATGGAGACCGAAGGGGTTCGCGGTCTGGTGACTATTTAATTAATGCGCCAATCCGTTATCGTGCTGCACTCGACAAGCCAATGAAGACACCATGAATCTGCCTGCCAACACCGCCCTTTTTACCCCCAGCTGGCATGCCGAGCTGGAATTGGGTTATGGCCGTTTCGATGACTGCACACGCCCGACCCAACGTCGCCACAAAGGGCCGCTGCGGGTGCAAAAGCATCTGTATGCCGAAGGACCGCAGGTGTGCCAGCACATCATCGTTCACCCACCGGGCGGTATCGCCGGGGGAGACCGGCTGGACATTTCAGCCACGGTCGGTGCCGATGCCTGGGCACAACTGACCAGCCCCGGCGCAGCGAAATGGTATCGCGCCGCCAGCCCGGCCTTTCAGCAACTTGAACTGCACGTCCACCCCGGCGCGACACTGGAATGGCTGCCGCAGGAAACCATCGTCTTCAGCAATGCCCAGGCAGAACTTACCACCCGCATAGAACTACACGGTGACGCGAAGCTATGCTACTGGGATGTAGTAGCACTGGGCCGTCCGGCCAGCGGCGAGCGTTTCGAGCAGGGACATTTTCAGTCGCATCTGGATATCCGCCGCGACGGCACATTGCTCTGGCACGAACGGCAACGCATTATCGGTGGCGACGGGCTGCTGGACTCGCCCATCGGCCTGGACGGCAAAACGGTATTCGCCACCCTGCTGCTGACCGGTGAAGTGAGCAGCGATCTGCTTGAGGCCTGTCGCTCGCTGTCGATGCCCAACCCGGTACGCGGTGATCTGACCCAATTGCCGGGCCTTGTAGTGGCTCGCTGCTTGGCAGACGAAGCATTGCACGCGCGCGCCTGGCTGATACAAATCTGGAAATACCTGCGCCCTGCCCTGCTGGGACGCGAGGCGGTAACGCCAAGAATCTGGAACACCTGATTGATGACTGGACGCTCTGCATTCCAGGCTACACCCTCGGCGCTGATACACTCAGCGTGATACATAAGTCCTGAAAAGCCCGAAAATCGGGGGCTTTTAGCGCTTCTGCCCGCAGGGCGTGGGAGCGAACGTGTTCGCGAAGACAATGTTTTAGGCGCTGCATTTTCGGCGACTACACCGGCCCCTTCTCGAACAAGTTCGCTCCCACGGCCTTCGGCCAGACCCCAAAACAGACTTATACATAACGATGAGGGCTCAAGCCTGGGAACGATCAACCACCGAATTTGAACAAACGGAAGCCCCATGGACCTGACACCACGCGAAAAAGACAAGCTGCTGATATTCACTGCCGGACTGGTTGCCGAACGGCGTCTGGCGCGCGGCGTGAAGCTCAATTACCCGGAAGCCATGGCCTACATCTCTGCGGCGCTGCTTGAAGGTGCGCGTGACGGGCAGACCGTCGCTGACCTCATGCACTACGGCACGACCCTGCTGACCCGCGATCAGGTCATGGAAGGCATTGCGGAGATGATCCCGGAGATTCAGGTGGAAGCCACCTTCCCGGACGGCACCAAACTGGTCACCGTGCATCAGCCGATTGCCTGAGGGAGTGATCATGCAAGACGTGATTCGCGATGCCCTGCCGGTCGATCTGCCAGGCATTCTGGCCATCTACAACGACGCAGTGCTCAACACCACGGCTATCTGGAATGAACAACCGGTCGACCTGGCCAACCGCCAGGTCTGGTACGCAGCTCGCCAGAGTCAGGCGTATCCAATTCTGGTGGCCGTCGACCACGCAGGCGAGGTGCTGGGCTACTCATCGTTTGGCGACTGGCGCCCCTTCGAAGGGTTTCGCCATACGGTGGAGCATTCGGTCTATGTTCGCGCAGACCAGCGCGGCAAGGGGCTGGGGCCGCGCCTGATGGCATCGCTGATCGAACGAGCCAGAGACTGTGAGAAACACATGATGGTAGCCGCCATCGAAAGCGGCAACGCGGCCTCCATCGCCCTGCATGAACGCCTCGGCTTCAAGACTACCGGACAGATGCCGCAAGTCGGCACCAAGTTCGGCCGCTGGCTGGACCTGACCTTCATGCAACTGGATTTGTCGCCCGGTGTTCCGGCACCCGCGTCACAAGCACCCAAGCCCTTCTAGAGAGCACGCCATGAACCATGCACAACTGCGACGTGTTACCGCTGAAAGCTTCGCCCATTATCGCCATGGTCTGGCGCAGTTGCTGTTTGAAACGGTTCACGGCGGCGCATCGGTGGGGTTCATGGCTGATCTGGATATGCAGCAGGCGTACGCTTGGTGCGATGGCCTGAAGGCCGATATCGCCGCAGGCAGTCTGCTGCTGTGGGTGGTGGCCGAAGACGATAATGTGCTGGCCAGCGCGCAGTTGTCACTGTGCCAGAAGCCCAATGGCCTGAACCGCGCCGAAGTGCAGAAACTGATGGTGCTGCCCAGCGCCCGAGGTCGTGGTCTGGGCAGGCAACTGATGGACGAAGTCGAGCAGGTTGCAGTAAAACACAAACGCGGGCTGCTGCACCTGGACACCGAAGCGGGCTCGGTGGCTGAAGCGTTCTATAGCGCGCTGGCCTACACCCGCGTCGGCGAACTGCCAGGCTACTGCGCCACACCGGACGGTCGCCTTCATCCGACCGCCATTTATTTCAAAACCTTGGGGCAACCGACATGATCCCTGGTCAATACCAGATCCAGCCCGGCGATATCGAACTCAACGCCGGACGCCGTACCCTCAGCCTGACGGTTGCCAACAGCGGCGACCGGCCGATTCAGGTGGGCTCGCATTTCCACTTTTTCGAAACCAATGACGCACTGACCTTTGATCGCGCCGCCAGCCGCGGCATGCGCCTGAATATCCCGGCCGGCACCGCCGTGCGCTTCGAGCCGGGCCAGTCCCGTGAAGTCGAGCTGGTGGACCTGGCCGGATTGCGCAAGGTCTACGGCTTTGCCGGACGGGTAATGGGCGATCTGGATTGAAGCCTTTTTGAATACCGTTCCTACGCTCCGCGTTCATCGTTACATACAAGTCTGCTTTTGATTCTGGCCGAAGGCCGTAGGAGCGAACTTGTTCGCGAAGAGGCCGGTACAGCCTCCAGAAACAGGGCGTTCAGACTAACGTCTTCGTGAGCAATGCGGATCGCCGCAACGGTCATGCAGGCATCCAATCGGGACGTGTGTATGACGATGGGCACTCGGCACGAGGATCAAAAGCTTTGACGACTAACGACTTGCAGCTCGCCGCTGGTCGCTTTGAAAAACTTACAGTTTGCGGCCTGCAGCTTGCCGCTCTGAATCCGAGGTACGAAAGATGAAGATAAGCCGACAAGCCTACGCAGACATGTTCGGCCCCACCGTCGGCGACAAGGTTCGCCTGGCCGACACCGAGCTGTGGATCGAGGTCGAGAAGGACTTCACCACCTATGGCGAAGAAGTGAAGTTCGGCGGTGGCAAGGTCATCCGTGACGGCATGGGCCAAGGCCAGCTAATGGCCGCCGATGTGGTCGACACGCTGATCACCAACGCCCTGATCATCGACCATTGGGGCATCGTCAAGGCTGACGTCGGCATCAAGAATGGACGCATCGCAGCCATCGGCAAGGCCGGTAACCCGGACATCCAGCCAGACGTGACCATTGCGGTCGGCGCGGCCACCGAAGTCATTGCCGGTGAAGGCATGATCCTCACCGCTGGCGGCGTCGACACGCACATCCACTTCATCTGCCCACAACAGATCGAAGAAGCGCTGATGAGCGGCGTGACTACCATGATCGGCGGCGGCACCGGCCCTGCCACTGGCACTAACGCCACCACGGTCACGCCCGGTCCGTGGCACATGGCGCGCATGCTCCAGGCTTCGGATTCGTTTCCGATGAACATTGGCTTCACCGGCAAGGGCAACGTCAGCCTGCCCGGCCCGCTGATCGAGCAGGTCAAGGCGGGCGCTATCGGTCTGAAGCTGCACGAGGACTGGGGCACCACACCCGCAGCCATCGACAACTGCCTGAGCGTTGCCGATGAATACGACGTGCAGGTCGCGATTCACAGCGACACGCTGAATGAGTCAGGTTTCGTCGAAACCACCCTCGCCGCGTTCAAGAACCGCACCATCCACACCTACCACACTGAAGGTGCAGGTGGCGGCCACGCGCCGGATATCATCAAGGCCTGTGGTTCTCCGAACGTGCTGCCCAGCTCGACCAACCCGACCCGGCCTTTTACCCGTAACACCATCGACGAACACCTGGACATGCTCATGGTCTGCCACCACCTGGACCCGAGCATCGCCGAAGACGTGGCATTCGCGGAAAGCCGTATACGCCGGGAAACCATCGCCGCCGAGGACATTCTTCACGACCTGGGTGCCTTTTCGATGCTCAGTTCCGACAGCCAGGCCATGGGCCGGGTTGGTGAGGTGATCATGCGCACCTGGCAAACCGCCGACAAGATGAAGAAGCAGCGGGGCCCCCTGCCGCAGGACGGTCCCGGCAACGACAACTTCCGCGCCAAGCGCTACATCGCCAAATACACCATCAACCCGGCGATCACCCACGGCATCAGCCATGAGGTGGGCTCCATCGAAGTCGGCAAGTGGGCGGACCTGGTGCTGTGGCGTCCGGCATTCTTCGGCGTCAAACCGACCCTGATCCTCAAGGGCGGCGCCATTGCCGCCAGCCTGATGGGCGACGCCAACGCTTCGATCCCGACACCGCAACCGGTTCACTACCGCCCCATGTTCGCCAGCTACGGCAGCTCGCTGCATGCCACCAGCCTGACCTTTATCAGCCAGGCGGCATTCGACGCAGGCGTACCGGAGTCACTGGGCCTGAAGAAGCAGATCGGCGTAGTCAAAGGCTGTCGCACCGTGCAGAAGAAAGACCTAATCCACAACGACTACCTGCCGGACATCGAAGTTGACCCACAGACCTATCAGGTCAAGGCCGACGGCGTGTTGCTATGGTGCGAACCGGCCGATGTGCTGCCGATGGCACAACGGTATTTTCTGTTCTAGCAAAGCGCTCGAAAGTGGGGGCTCTTGTTGAGCCCCTGCTGCTCGACGTACAAACTGGATTGACGTACAAACTGGATTAAAGCCCTAAGGCTCAAGACGCTCCAGGAATGTCTCTTTAGAGTTCAGTATCTGCAACGACTGCAGCGAGTCGTTGATGGCGTCGAACATGCCCAGATCCTGTTCAGTCGGTTTACCCTGCAACACCCGATGCAGAGCAAGAAAAACGCTGAGTTTGCCTCCCGACATATAGTTCCGTTTGCTTACTTTTGCATCTGCCAGTATCTCCCCCGCCAGCGCGATCTGCTCTTCGACGAACGCTGCAAACTCTGTCTTCAACATGCTGAATCTCCGGTTATGAGGTGAGTAGCAACTCATCCAGCACTTGCACCATCCGCTCCCTGGTTTGCTGCCCTACAAGGTCTTCCCGTACTCTTTTGCCATCCTTGAAAAAAACCATCGTCGGACCGTGATTTATCTCGTACTCGTTCGAAGTCACGGGGTTCAAAGAGTCTTTGAGATCCGAATCCAGCTCGATCTCTACTCTGATCAGGCTTACCTTTTCGGCGTATTTCTCTTCCAGCGCATCAAAAATGGCATCCATTCTGGCGCTGGCGTTTTGATCACCTCGTTTACTGACTTTTCCTTTCGTCGAGAACTCCACCGCCACAAGCCTGTGGCAGCTGGCATCGACAACCTCTTTCTGGAAGGTTGAATCGGTAGCAGTGATGACACTCATGTTCAGGCCCCTCATTCAATTAATCGCTGATTGAACATAGGCCTGCAAAAAAAGGGAGTCTACTGACAGAAATGACAGTAAACGCCCTGTTTGTCGTGTCATGTAAAAGCGATAATATGCGCCATCTTCCGTCACGCTCCTCCAACAAGGTAGTCGGCCATGCGCCTTTCCGAGTTCATCGTTGTTCATGTGGATCGCATTGTCGATGAATGGGAAGACTTCGCCAGGACTCTGAAACCTGCCGCCGACTCGATGAGCAAGCTGGAGCTGCGCGATCACGCCAAATCGATTCTGCTCGCAGCTGCACGGGACATGAAAACTGTGCAGAGCAAAAGCGAGGAGATTGCCAAGGCCAGAGGCGAAGAGCTGAACAAGACGCCAAGCCTGGACGAAGCAGCCAGCAGCCATGGCGAGTTGCGTCATGAGGTCGGCTTTGATCTGGTGCAGATGACGTCGGAATTTCGCCATCTGCGCGCCAGCGTCATCCGCCTCTGGGTAGAAAGCCTGGCAGCGCCGCAACTGGCCGATTTTCAGGACGTGATTCGTTTCAACGAAGCCATCGACGAGGCGCTTGCCGAATCCACCGCTGCCTATGCGGAACGGGTTGGCCGTTCACGGGATATATTTCTTGCCATTCTGGGTCACGATCTGCGCGCGCCGCTGCAGGCCGTCAGCATGTCGACGGAATTGCTGGCACGCAAGATAGCGCTGGACGAAAAGACCCAGTCCTATGTTTCACGTATCCAGACCAGCACCCGCCATATGGGCTCGATGGTCAGCGATCTGCTGGAATTCGTGCGCAGTCGCTTGGGCGCCGGGCTACCGGTTGAACGCAAATACATGGATTTGGCCAGTGCTTGCCGTGAAGCCATCGAGGAAGCCTGCGCCGGGCGACCGGACTCTGTTCCGGTGCTGAACATCGAAGGCAACACCAAGGGGCACTGGGACGCCGGGCGGATCAGCCAGATGCTACAGAACCTGATCGGCAACGCCCTGCAGCACGGTGCGGCCAGTCACGAGATAACGGTCAGTGTTACGGGTGCCGAGAAAGCGGTGATATTGGTGGTACACAACGAAGGCAAGCCGATTGCCGAAGACGCTATCGGGACGATCTTCGATCCGCTGGTGCGCAGCACCGAGGAAAACAGCGAAACACGCGGTACATCGACCAGCCTGGGTCTTGGCCTGTTCATCGTCAAGGAAGTGGTCAACGCCCACGGTGGCAGCATCACTGTGACCTCGACCATTGGTGAGGGCACGACCTTCAATGTGGTGCTGCCGAAAAACTGAGCGAGGCTGATTGCCTGCTGATGCGGGTGGCGCATCAGCCCATTCAGAAAAGACAGAATCGCAAGACCGCTATGCTCAACCCTTCCACTGCGCGCGAGGATCGAACGACGAACTGTCTGCCAGTTTCTGCCAGAGTGCCCGGGTTGCCTCGTCGGTGTGCTTGGGCACGACGATTTTCAGCTGGGCGTAAAGGTCGCCCCGCTCGCCACTCTTGTTCATCAAGCCGTTACCCTTGATCCGCAGACGCTGACCGTTCTGACTGTCCGGGCGGATGGTCAGGTTGATCCTGCTGTTCAGCGTCGGTACCGCCACCTTGGTGCCCAGCACTGCTTCCCAGGGTGCCAGTGGAACGGTGATGACCAGATCATGGCCCTCGACCTCGAACAGAGGGTGCGGTGCAAGGCGAATGATCAGGTACAGATCGCCATTGGCACCCCCGCCCACTCCAGGCGCGCCCTGGCCCTTGAGACGAATGCGCTCGCCGTCAACGACGCCCGCTGGAATCTTCACATTCAGGGTCTTGGTGATATCGCTCATGCGCTGCCCGTTGGGGCTGTGCTGCGGCACCTTGAAACTGACCTGCTTGGATTCACCCGACAAGGTCTCCTCAAGGAAGACTGCCAGCTCCATCTCAACGTCCTGCCCGGTACGCCCGGGGTTGCGGGTACGGCCGCCCTGCTGTGGCCGGCCGCCGAAAATGGAGCTGAAAAACTCTGAAAAGTCTGCCGTTTCCTCGAATCCTCCAGCGCCTGCGCCAGCCCGGCTTTGCCAGCCTGGCGGAGTCTGGAACGGACGACCCTGCCGACCGTACTTGCGCAGCTCATCGTACTCGGCGCGCTTGTCAGGGCTGCTGAGCACTTCATAGGCTTCGGACGCTTCCTTGAATTTGTCTTCAGCGCCTGCTTCCTTGCTGACGTCAGGGTGATACTTGCGCGCCAGTTTGCGATAGGCGGTCTTGATCGCCTTGTCGTCCGCAGTCGGCTCAACGTCAAGTATCTTGTAGTAGTCTTTGAAATCCATGTAACGATCACCCATCCGAATTATCCGGCAAAGCCAGATACGCTGGCGTCACGCGCCCAGCTCCCTCTATTTACGAGGTATCTGGATTACCTAACGTCGAAAATTTATAGATAGCCGGCCGTCTTTGCAGACGGGTCGATCACTCGACAACATCGTGTTCGACAGCCAGGTCTACCGAGAATCCCTTCAAGATTGGGGGTAACGGGCTTCAGTTCAAGCCTTGACGGTAAATACAGTCAGGTAAATATAAGCGACGTGTCGCGCTACGCAATTGGCGCGCGCTGACATAAACTGCGCGGCCGTTTTTTGACTGGAACGTAAAAGACATGAATGACCAATCCCCGGCCCGTGCCTGCGGCATCGATTTCGGCACGTCCAACTCCACAGTCGGCTGGCAACGACCCGGCGTGGAATCGTTGATCGCGCTGGAGGACGACAAGATTACTCTACCGTCGGTGGTGTTCTTCAATATGGAGGAGCGCCGCCCGGTGTATGGCCGTTTGGCGCTGCACGAGTATCTGGAAGGTTATGAAGGCCGCCTGATGCGCTCGCTCAAGAGCCTGCTGGGCTCAAAGCTGATCAAGCATGACACCAGCGTGCTGGGCACGGCGATGCCGTTCAAGGATTTGCTGGCGCTGTTTATCGGCGAGCTGAAAAAACGCGCCGAGCACACGGCCGGACGCGAGTTCGAGCAAGTGGTACTGGGCCGCCCGGTGCATTTCGTCGATGACGATGCACAGGCCGATCAGGAAGCCGAAGACACTCTGGCCGAAGTGGCCCGCAAGATCGGCTTCAAGGACGTATCGTTCCAGTTCGAACCTATTGCTGCGGCATTCGACTACGAATCCACCATCAAAGACGAAGAGCTGGTACTGATTGTCGACATCGGCGGCGGTACGTCGGACTTCTCGCTGGTGCGCCTGTCACCCGAGCGACGCCAGCACGATGATCGCCAACAGGACATTCTTGCCACGGGCGGCGTGCACATTGGCGGCACCGACTTCGACAAGCAGCTGAGCCTGCAAGGCGTGATGCCGCTGTTCGGTTACGGCAGCCGTATGAAAAGCGGTGCCTACATGCCGACCAGCCACCATATGAACCTGGCGACCTGGCACACCATCAATGCGGTGTACTCGCAAAAGTCGCAGCTGGCGCTGGGCAGCATGCGTTATGACATTGAAGACACGGGTGGCATCGACCGCCTGTTCAAGCTGATCGAACAGCGCGCCGGGCACTGGCTGGCCATGGAAGTGGAAGAAACCAAAATCCAGCTGACCCACGCTGAAAACCGCCATCTGCCAATGGACCGGGTGGAAGCAGGATTGAGTGTGGACCTGAGCCGGGTGATGTTCGAGGCGGCAATCGACGCTCAGCTTGAGCGCGTGCGCAACAGCGTGACGAACTTGCTCAGCGACGCGGGCGTGAGTGTCGAACAGGTCAACACGGTGTTCTTCACCGGCGGCTCCAGCGGCATCCCCGCCCTGCGCAACAGCGTCTCGGCCATGCTGCCCAACGCCCGCCACGTCGAAGGCAACATCTTCGGCAGCATCGGCAGCGGCCTGGCGATTGAAGCGAAGAAGCGCTACGGCTAGTGGTATGACTCGGAGCGCAGGCACGGTAGTTAAAGAACTATCGTTCCTCACGCTGCAGCGTGGGAATGCCGTTCGTGACGCCCTGCGTCACAGATTCCAGCCGCAACGCAGACTCTAGCCAGTCAGATATCCACGCGCCCTAGACCAACCCTTCCTTCTGCAGTTCGCTCTTCAAATACGCATAGTAAATCGGCCCTGCCACCACACCCGGCAGGCCGAATGCGGCTTCGAACAGCAGCATCGCCAGCAGCAACTCCCACGACTTGGCATTGATCTGTCCGCCGACGATGCGTGCATTGAGGAAATACTCGACCTTGTGAATCACGATCAGGTAACCCAGCGCAGCCAGCGCTACCCAGATCGAGATCGACATGCCGACAATGAAAATGAGCGTATTCGACATCAGGTTACCCACCACCGGCAACAGGCCGAGCAGGAAGGTCATGATGATCAGGGTCTTGGTCAGCGGCAGGTGAATCCCGCACAACGGGAGGACGATGGCCAGGAATACCGAAGTAAACGCCGTATTGAGCAGGGAAATCTTGATCTGGGCGAAAACGATGTTGCGAAATGCGCGACTGACCAGATACAGACGATCGAACAGTGCGGCCGCCAGCGGCTTGCGCGCATGGACATCGGAAATACGCTGCAAGGCGATGATTGCCCCCAGCACCATGCCGATCAGCATGGTAACGAACATGTGTGCTGCGCCCTTGCCGATCAACTGCAACTCGCCGACGTGCTTCTGCAGCCACTGCCCAAGAGAGACCTGAAACTCCGCCGCACTGGCAGGCAGATAGGCATCAATGAACGGCGGCAGCTGACCGCGCGCGCGATCCACCAGGGTCATGAACTTGTCCAGCGAGGCCCCGGGGTTTTCGGCTTCGTGCAGCACAAAGCTGATGACACCGGCAAAAATCAGTGTCAGCAGGCTGACCACCACAGTACCCAGTAGCGCTACCGCCAGCCAGCGGGCGCGTTCGCCAGAGATCAGACGCTGCAACTTGGGGGTCAGCATGTTGACCAGTTCGAACACCAACAGTCCGGCCAGCAGGCTGGGCAGCAACTTGAATGGCAACACCAATAACAGACCGCCAAATACAAGAATCCAGCTGGCTATTAACACCTGACGCGCAGAAAACGTTGGCATAGACCCTCAACGGGCAACACAAGGAAGGTGGGCAGTCTGCCAGCCTTCTCAGTCGAGAACCAGTGATCCGAAAGCCGGAAAAAGTGCGGCGCAATCATCTGCCCGATGATCGGCTCGATAACGGCGCCAAAGTGCAGTGTTTACTGCACCCGCGCGCCTTGTCTGTAGCGATGGCTCTGGCTGGAAAATTATTTCTTCTTGAGACAATCGCTCATGAAACTCTTGCGAGCGTCGCCCTTGAGTGCCTGAGTACTGGCGGTCGCATTGCAGGTCTTCATCTTGTCCTGCTGGGTAGCTGCCGGCGTTGGTGCCGCTTTCAGGCAAGTGCTCATGAACGCCTTGCGCTCATCGCCCTTAAGCGATTTGGCGCTGGCGTCGGCATTACAAGTGGTCATTTTGTTCTGCTGCGCAGTCGCCGCGAACCCCTGAGCAGACAGCATCAAGCCAACGAGCAATAAAGGAATACCGAGCTTCTTCATCGATCCACTCTCCAGAACCACCGCACCGGACGGCGCAGGCTGTGATTCAGTGTAGTCAGATGTTCCGACCCATGACGGGGCACACTGCATCGCCGCTGGCATTCTCGACCAACAGGCGGATAATTACGCCTCGCTTTAACGATGATTCCCTCATGCAATACGCTTTTCCACTGATTACAGTCCTTATCTGGGCGATCAATACGGCCGTCACCAAGGCGTCTGCCGGAGTGATCTTTCCGGCTGAAATAGGCTTTTATCGCTGGGCGCTGGCAGGCTTGCTGTTCACACCCTTCATGCTCAGGCCTGTCTGGGCAAATCGCGCCGCGATCAAACCGGTGCTGGGTAAAATTTTCATTCTTGCCGTGCTCGGCACTGCGATGTATCAAAGCCTGGCGTATTTCGCTGCAAGCCTGACGACCGCCACCAACATGGGGATCATTCAGTCGCTGGTGCCCATGATGGCGCTGGGGCTGTCGATAGCCTGCCTGGGCAATCGCCTGACCCGTGGCGCACTGCTGGGCGCTGTGCTGTCATTCGTGGGAGTGGTAGTGGTGGTGTCGGCGGGCAATCCCGCTGGGCTGATCGATCATGGCGTCAATCGGGGCGATGCGATGGTGCTGGTGGCCGCAGCGTCGTACGCGGTCTACAGCACGCTGCTGAAGAAGTGGCAATTGTGCCTGCCGCCCCTGCAATTGCTTTACGTACAGATTCTGCTGGCGCTTATCGTGTTGCTGCCGCCTTTTATCCTGTCGGCAAAAACCGGCTTGAATGCCAGCAACATTCCGATGGTGCTGTATGCAGCCATTCCGACTTCCATGCTTGCGCCATGGTTGTGGATGACCTCGATCATGCGTCTGGGGCCCAGCCGCACAACGCTGTTCTTCAACCTGATGCCGATCGCCACGGCATTGATCGCCGCGGCGACGCTGGGCGAACAACTTGCGCTCTATCACCTGTTCGGCGGAGCGCTGACCCTGTGCGGCGTCATCCTTGCAGAACGCTGGACGACCCCGCTGCGGTCAAAGACGAGTTAGGCAGTCGCGCTGCCCTCACTGCCCTCCACACTATGAATCGACACATCGGTGATTCCGGCGGCGTGAGCCATGCCGGCTTCACCGACTGAAAGATCGTCCAGCTCGACATGGTGCTTGAGCGCCAGCTCGTGTACCACTTCGATGATGGGCACATCCAGATTCTCGATGACGTCTACGTGGTGCTCGCCCAGCAAGGTGTACTCGATTTCATACAGTTCTTTATCGCTCATCGCATCTTCCTGGCCGTCACTGAGGAGCGGCTGATTAACGAACTACGGTCCGACAACCGATGACCGAGCCCAGGGCCGGACCCTAATGTCCGACCGTGCCATCAGATTGACCTCGCGGTTTCGGGAACGTGCTGGCGAATATTCAAAGGGCCACCTCGCGGTCAGGGATTGTCGCGAGAGGTACTGCCGTATCGCCATCTTTTTTTCGAACTCTTAGCCCGGTTTCCTGCTCAAAGCGCTACCGGGCCAAGACCGGCTCTGACATGTGGAGCAATGACGATGTACAAGAAAATCTTCGCGGCGACTTTTGTATTGGCGACGATGGCCGGCTGCAGTAACACAACCGTGCAGAACCCGGTGGATTACGTCACTTATCGCAACGAACCGCTGGTCAAGCAGGTTGAGAACGGCATGACGCGCCAGCAGGTCCTGACCATCGGCGGCGAGCCGTCGAGCACCATCGAGCGTAAGGTCAACCCAGGCACCTGCAACAATTACGTCCTGGCCAAAGATGGCCACAAACAGGTTTACCACGTCAGCTTCAACAGCGACGGTCGCGTGACCAACAAAGGTTTCATGACCTGCGAACAACGCGAGAAAAACGAAAAAGCGATGTAACGGAAATAACTTACAGACGCCCGACGCGCAATGCGCCGGGCATTTCTATTTTGATGTTTAAGTATTAAACCCGTCATTAGACATTGCGTTTCAAACCACCGCTTGCGCCTTGAAACCCATGTACAAATTTGCTGTCATAGCCACTCATCTTAAAATCACTACACCGCATCACTAATGACCAAGGAAAGGTTCATATGGCTTTCGACGCTTTTATTCAGATCGCAGACATCCCGGGCGAGGCGCTGGACGAGAAGTACAGCAAGTGGATCGAAATCACCGGCTATAACTTTGGCGTCAACCAAAGCACCTCTGCCACCGCCAGTTCCTCGGGCGGCGCTTCATCCGGTCGCACCACCATGACCAACTTCACGTTTACCAAATACCTCGACAGCGCCAGTTGCAAGCTCATGGAAGCCAGCTGCGCAGGCCAGCACCTCAAGGAAGTGAAGCTGGTACTCTGCCGCGCAGGCACCGACAAGCTCAAATACTACGAAGTGGTTCTCGAGGAAGTCATCATCGCCGACTACACCCAGAGCGCAAGCGCGGGCATCCCCATCGAAATCGTACAGCTCAATTACGGCCGCATCAAAACCACCTACACCCTGCAGAAACGTGTCGATGGCACAGCAGGCGGTAACGTGACTGGCGGCTGGGACCGGATCAACAATAAAAAGTACTCGTGAGGCACGACCATGGCCGAAGCACGATCCTTCATCAACTCCAGAACACAGACCTTCGATTCTTTGAACGCCAACCTTGCGCTGCCAAAGAATGCCAAAGCCAAATTCGTCGCCCTCAATTCCCACATCTCGGGCGGCGTCGTACTGGCCGGTGAGCTGGTCATCGTCGGCGACGCGTCCACGTCCTCGTCTACCGCCCAGGAAGCCTTCCTGATGGCCAAGGCTGCGGAAGTGCATACAGCGTTGCTGGTGAATGGCGTGGAGGGAGATGACTTTTTTCTTGAGAATTTTGAGTTGCTCAAGCAGACGATTTCTTATACGTCCATGGGGATAGGCGCCACGAGTGATGGCTGGGCCAAGCATATGGACGAGATCAAGAAAGCCCTTCAACAGATCGAAAAACTTTATCGGGAACACATGGGCTCCGGCACGATGACCCAACGAGACGCTTTCTACGCCAAACGAACTGAGTTGTTCATGAAGCTTGATAAGCTGCTGAACAATTTTCTGGCGTATGGATCCGGACTGCGCAACGAAGGCTCGATCAAACGACTGCTTGGACTTTCGACTAATAGCTACATGCACACAGGAGAAATCGCGGGATACGCTGACAAGGTATCTGGCGTGGCCAAAGCCTCCAAATGGATCAAGAGAGGAACGTATATAGGGACTGCGCTTGAGGTGGGCGCCACAGGGCTTTCGATTCATAAGGCCTGTACGGTAGGCCGCGAGGAGCAATGTCAAAGGGCGAAATATGTGGAGGGGAGCTCATTACTGTTTAGTATCGGAGGCTCCACTGTTAGCGGGGCTGGGGGTGGGTACATAGCTGGCGGTATATGTCTTGTGGCGCTAGGTATCACAACAGGGCCTGGGGCACTGGCTTGCACTATAATCGGGGGTGCAGCTGGAGGATGGGTAGGCGGAGAAGGAGGCCAATGGGTCGGCGAGCGAATTGGAGAGTACATTTATGAGGCAGTTTCAAAATGACAAATATCCCAGTAGGCTTGATCGGTATACTCATAATGGTACCTATGATACTCAACCTTTTCGCCACCGCTATCATTGCGCATAAGTACGTTGAGATCATTGAGGAGCAGCTACCAAACTGCTCTTCCGTACAGACCATTAGAGAGGCATGGTCGGGTGGAGGCCTGCTCGGAAAGGTTATGCGCGGCGGCGTTATTTCAGTAGTGCTAATGTTACCAAAACTAAGCGCCAGAAGAGGAATCATTGATGCCTCGGAGGTTGAACGCCTTCCAGCACGTTACAAAAACCTCTTGATCATTCCGACAACCATAACCTTTATTTTATTCACAGCGATGATGGCGCTCAGAATCGCCGGACACTACCTAGGACTTTAAGGTACTAGACGAGATCAAAAATTGACCAGTATCGAGTCAGGATTAGCAGACATTATTATCTTTACAATTATGGCGCTCAGCTTGCCCTCTATTATTTATGTAGCGCACATTTACACAGGTGGAATCGAATCACAGCTACCAAAATCCTCATTCGTCTCATCAAACCGAAAAGTACTGTACGCAGGTGGCTTACCCGGCAAACTTAAAGGCTGACTGATGCAGATGAGTTGAACAAATTCACTGGCCATCTCAAGAGGAGATTACTAATACCCGGACAATTCCATTGGCGTGCGCCGCAGCGCCGAGTCATCTTCTAGCGCACTGATTAAGCTTCAGGGCATTGTAATTCTCACATCATCTAAAGTTCAGAGTCGCAAAAAATCAGCTCAAACAGGGAGCCAACGTATTGAACACTGTAGAGCCTGGCATCATAGCCGGCATCATCATGGCTTCAGTATTTCTAAATTTGATTACAATGGCATATACAGCACATCGGTACATCGACACTGTCGAGTCACACCTATCGAACTGTCAGTTTGTAAATGATTATAAGCGACTGTATGCAGGTGATGATTTACGCAGCAAAGTACAGCGCCTTTGGATGGCTGCATTGGTTTTATCGACGCCGGGCCTGCTTATCAGAAGGAAACTCGTCGATCCTCAGGATCTTAAAAACTTTCCTGCGGAGCTCAAAGTGCGCATTCTGGCGGCGTGGATGATCGGCATGCTAGCCATGACGGCATCCGTGATATTTTATTTCTGGACCAAATACCTCTAACGAGCAGCGTCTGACGCCCAGTCCATTTCTAAAAAATCATTACCGCGCCCCAAAGAATCCTTCAGAGCGCAGTGACCACGCCAACCAGCAGGTTGACGCTTAGAAAACCAGCTTGAACAGGGCGATGACCACGACCAGGCCGATCAGAAAGATGATGCCGACGGTGCTTCCGAGAAACTTAAGCATTGTGTATCTCCACGATTTATTTGGGTCTCATGGTTGGGACCGCAGCGTTCTGCACTCGTTTCTTATATTTTTACATTCAGTCACAACCGTCCGCACCGGCGAAAATCCGATAAAACTTTTCCCCTCCTCCAGCACTCACAACCTTTGCTGATCCTGCCGGGCAACACACAGAGCGGGACAGCAAAACCTGATGAACCCTGGAGATAAATGATGATTTCTGCACCGCAATCACAGCTTTCCGATGTAAATACTCTGCGCCAGCGTGCGCGCCAGAACGTTGAGAATGGTGCTGTGACTGAAGGTTACAGCGCTGACCGCGAAACCGTGCTGCGCCTGCTCAATGAGTCACTGGCGACCGAGCTGGTCTGTGTGCTGCGCTACAAACGCCACTACTACATGGCGTCCGGCCTCAAGGCGAGCGTGGCGGCAGCCGAGTTTCTGGAGCACGCTGAACAGAAAGCACAGCACGCCGACAAGCTGGCCGAGCGCATCGTGCAGCTGGGCGGCGAGCCGGAATTCAACCCGGACCTCCTGTCGAAGAACTCCCACGCACAATACGTTGCGGGCAACACGCTGAAGGAAATGGTGTACGAAGATCTGGTTGCCGAGCGCATCGCGGTCGACAGCTATCGCGAGATCATTCAGTACATCGGTGACAGCGATCCGACCACCCGCCGCATCTTTGAAGAGATCCTTGCTCAGGAAGAAGAACACGCCGACGACATGTCGGACATCCTCGAAGGCCTGTAACAAGCGGCGACAAATGAAAAGCCAGGACCTGTGTCCTGGCTTTTTTGTGGACAACTGGAATGCGTGATCGACGCACGACTATCGTTCCCTGTGCTCCCTTTGCATGCCGATCGTGACGCTCTGCGTCACAAGCCTGCATCGCACCGCGCATCAAGACCGGACGCGGAGCGTCCAGAGCGGCATGCGACGCGGAGCGTCGCACGATAGTTGAGATTATCGTTCCGCTCGCTCCAGCGTCGGAATGCATTGCGTGACGCTCTGCGTCACAGATCTGCATCGCACCGCTGATCCTTGAGTGTGCAATCACTTCACCGTCTTCGGCGCCTTGCCGGTGCGCATCTGCTCCAGTAGCGGGCCGCATTGGTTCGGTGCGCTATCGCCGGTCGCGACCAGCGCCAGCAGACCGGCCACCGGGCCTACGGTTGCACCGAGCAGAACCATACCGGCGCCGCGTAGCAGTAACGGGCCAGACTGCACGCCTGCATTGGGCTTGGCGAACGGGCCGTTGACGTACAGTGGCGAGCGTAACGAGAACACGCGGAAGCCCTTGGACTCCGGGTTGATCTGCAGGTCCAGTTGCTCAGTCTTCATGTTTGCGGTGCCATTGATGTAGATGATGGCGTTCTCGGTATCGAAGACGAACAGCCGACTGGTCGCCAAGCCGTCCTTGATGCCGAAATCAGAAGCCGCGCAATTGATCTTCACGTCCTTGTCGCCAAACAGCTTGCCCACCACGTAGTTGCCCACGTTGAGCCCGGCAATTTCCATCAGGCCACGGCTGATCGCGCCGTCGTTGACCAGCATTTTCATTTCACCGTTGGCGGTGCCGAGCAAAGCGGCAATCGAGTTGCCTCCGCCACTGATGTCGGCATCGCCATTCAGCTCACCGAAGCTGGTTTTCATCGGTTCAAAGGTCGGGAACAGCTGCTTGAGCTTGAAGTTGCGCGCCGACAGCTTCGCCCTGCCCTGCAACGGCTTGTTGCGGCCGTCGAGGCGGATATCCGCATCCAGCTTGCCGCCTGCCACTCCAAAGCGCAGCGGCTCCAGGCTCAATTGACCATCGTTGAGAATCAGATGGGTATACAGGTCGGTGAACGGTAAGTCCGGGCTTTGCACAATGCGCTTGCCGGTGAACTCCACGTCGGCATCCATCGCGCGCCAGCGGTCGGTCTGAAATTCTTCTACGGGCAGGACTTTGCCCGATGGCTGCTTGCTCTCGCCACCGCGCTTTTTCTGAGCGGCATTCGAGTCCGCACCAATCAGCGGCGCGAGGTCGCTGAACAACAACTGATTGGACACCAGCACGCCGCTCAGCTTCGGCCGTGGCTGGCTGGCGACGTAACCCAGATCGCCGTGGATATCGCTGTTGCCGATCTTGCCGTTGAAGCCTTCGTAACGAAAGTTGGCTCCTGCCGGGTCATGCAGTTTGGCGATCAGGCGGCCATCGGTGGAGTAAGCCGGAGAGTCCGGCAGGGTCACGCCGGTCAGCGGGTACAGATTGCTCAGGCTCGCGCCGGAAAGTTTGAGGCGCAGATCCAGCGCACCCAGGTTCTGTGGGTCGGTCAGGGTCCCGGCGATGACCGCGTGGGTATCACCGACCTTCACATCGGCCTGCACCGGGAAAGGCTGACTGGCATCCTTGAGTGCGAGAAGGCCACCCACCTTGCCGGTGCCGCTCAGTTTCTGACCATGGTACTGGCCTGTTACAGCCAGACCAAACGCATAGTCCTGAGGTACTGCGCCCTTTTTCTGGGCCTTTTGCGCTTCCTTGCTGCCAACGATTTCGCTGAACGGGATCGGCTTGCCGAGCAGGTCAATCACCACATCCAGATTGGCATTCAGTGTCTGGTCATTGAAACTCACCAGCCCCTTGTCGAACTTGATGGCCCCGATATCCACCACCCACTTGGAAGGTTCAGCGTTCGGGTCGGATTTGGGCAGATCGAACACCCAGTTGGCGCGACCATCGGCCAGCCGCTCAAGCTTTGCCTCTGGACCGGTCAAATCGATACGCGGGATGACCACTTGCTGAGCCAGCAGCGGCAACAGCGAAAGACGAAACTCAACGTGCTTGAGAGTGACCATCTGCGGAGTTTTCGACCACTCGGGATTACCCAGTGTCAGGTCATCGGCCACGAAGTGCGGCGACGGCACCCAGGCACGCCAGCCGCCGAGTTCGGGCTCGCGCGTCCAGCGCACATCCAGGTCACCATTGATGGCGAACGGGCGATGCAGCGCTTCGCTGACTTTCTCATTGAGGGTGGGTTTGATGCGGTTCCAGTCGAACGTGACAAGCACAATGACCAGTATGGCCAGCACCACCAATAACGTGGCACCTGTCCAGGCGAAAATCTTGCGGCTGCGCGTCATGCGTGACTCTCCAGAAAACAGCGCCCCGACCCTGGCGCGCTGAATACGACATGAATGTTCGACTGACAAACGCGCCGAGGGTTTGATTTGAATACGAAATCGCACCAAAGGCCAGCACCCGCGCTGCAGCGCACGTAAAAGAGTCTGAATGAAAACCCTTTCGACGCAGGTAAAGCGCATTTGCTAAAGTGCAGCCCAGCCTAATCCAAGAATCGTTTGAGCCATGCTGCCCCGCGCCGAACAGAAACAACAGACCCGAAGAGCCTTGCTTGATGCTGCCCATCAGTTGATGGAAAGCGGGCGCGGCTTCGGCAGCCTGAGCCTGCGGGAAGTGGCGCGCACGGCGGGCATCGTGCCGACCGGGTTTTATCGCCACTTCGAAGACATGGACCAGTTGGGCCTGGCGCTGGTGAGTGAGGTCGGCCAGACCTTCCGCGAAACCATCCGGCTGGTGCGCCACAATGAATTCGCCATGGGCGGGCTGATTCGCGCGTCGGTGAAGATATTTCTAGAGCGTGTAGCGGCCAATCGCTCGCAGTTTCTGTTTCTGGCCCGTGAACAGTATGGCGGCTCTCTTAAAGTGCGTCAGGCGCTGGGGGCTTTGCGCGAGGGCATCAGCGCCGACCTGACGGCCGACCTGGCAAAAATGCCCAAATGGCAGCACCTGAACGCTGACGCGCTGTCGATCATCGCCGACCTTGTGGTCAAAAGCGTGTTCGCCATGCTGCCGGAACTGATCGACCCTCCACCCGCTTCGCTTGCACCGCACCTGACACCTCAGGCCAAGATTACCCAGCAACTGCGCTTCATCTTTATCGGCGCACGGCACTGGCGTGGGCTCGGTAGTCACGATTGAGCGTCAGTTGAAGCCAGCTAGAGCACCAAAACAGGTCGCTTTTTTCGTTGCGCACCATTAGTGATCAAGGCAAGGCCGTGCACAATTAAAAAGTAAGGCATTTCCGCCAGCGATTTCCTACAGCCTGCCCTGTTGGCAAGCCCCTTGCTCTGATTTGAAGCATCGCAATTGGCTGGAAGCTATCTAATGCTGGTGATTCACAACCGAATCGAACCTCAGGCCGAATGGGCCGCCGAGCTGCATTTGAATTTCGAGGCACGCAGCAAGAGTCGCCTGCGCTGCTTCAGTGCGGAAAACGAAGACGTCGGCCTGTTTCTGCAACGCGGTCAATCGCCCCTGCGCGATGGCGAGTTTCTACAGGCCGAAGATGGCCGCGTGGTACGTGTCTGCGCTCGCCCGGAAAAGCTGATGCACGTTACTTGCAGCAGCACCTTCGAACTGACCCGCGCGGCCTATCATCTCGGCAATCGTCACGTAGCCCTGCAGGTCGGCGACGGCTGGTTGCGCCTGCTCGATGACTACGTGCTCAAGGCTATGCTCGATCAACTCGGTGCCACCGTCGAAACCATCGAAGCGCCGTTCCAGCCGGAACATGGTGCCTATGGCGGCGGGCATCACCACTCGCGTGCAGGCGAAGAGGATTTCAACTATCCGCCGCGCATGCACCAGTTCGGCGTGCGCAAGTGAACAGCGCCTGGGCGCTTTTGCGTCTGGCCAGCCCGCAGCTGCCGATTGGCGGCTACAGCTATTCACAAGGGCTGGAAATGGCCGTGGAGCAGTCCATCGTGGTGGACCCGCAGACTGCAGGGCGCTGGATAAGCGATCAGCTGTTGCTCAATCTCGCTCGCTTTGAGGCACCCTTGCTGCTGGCCCATTGTGAAGCAGCGTCAGCCGGTGACTGGGGCCAACTGCTGCAAGTCAGCGAGCAACACCGCGCCAGCCGCGAAACGCGCGAGCTGCATCAGGAAAGCCGGCAGATGGGTTATTCCTTGCAACAACTGCTCAATGGCCTGCCTGAGCTGGATCGCGATGCGCGCCACTTTCTTGAACAGACTGCAGAGCCGCACCTGGCCCTGGGCTGGGCGCTGGCCGCACGTGCCTGGCAGATCAGCCCGCAAGACGCGCTGGCCGCATGGCTGTGGAGCTGGCTGGAAAACCAGCTGGCCGTGCTGATGAAAACCCTGCCACTCGGCCAGCAAGCTGCGCAACGCCTGACCAGCGAGCTGTTGCCGTTACTGCAGCAAGCGCAGGTCAATGCCACCCGACAAGATACCCACCATGCCGGCAGCGCAGCCTTCGGCCTGTCCCTGGCGAGCATGGCGCATGAACGTCAATACAGCCGGTTATTCCGGTCCTGATCAGTATTTATGGAGAACTCAATGAACAGCCAACCTCTGCGCGTCGGCATCGGTGGCCCGGTAGGGTCCGGCAAGACAGCCCTGACCCTGGCGCTGTGCCTGGCATTGCGCGACCGCTATAACCTGGCGGTCGTGACCAACGATATCTATACCCGCGAAGACGCTGACTTTCTGGTGCGCAACGAGGCACTGGCCCCTGAGCGCATCATCGGCGTTGAAACCGGTGGTTGCCCGCATACCGCAATTCGTGAAGACGCGTCGATCAACCTGGAGGCGGTTGACCAGCTCAATCGCCGCTTTGAGGGCCTGGACCTGATCATTGTCGAATCCGGTGGCGATAACCTTTCCGCAACGTTCAGCCCGGAGCTTTCCGACCTGACGATTTACGTGATCGACGTATCGGCAGGCGACAAACTGCCTCGCAAAGGTGGCCCGGGTATCTGCAAGTCCGATCTGCTGGTAATCAACAAGATAGACCTCGCACCGCTGGTGGGCGCGTCACTGGAAATGATGGACAGCGACACGCGCAGGATGCGTGGCGAAAAGCCGTTCGTGTTCAGCAACCAGAAAACCGGTCAGGGTCTGGAACAGATCATTGCCTTCATTGAACGCCAGGGTCTGCTCACTGCAGGCGCCTGAATTCACAACCAAAAGGAACCCGTCGATGAACTACAAAAAAGCCCTTGGCGCCCTCGCGCTGCTGCTGATCCCGACCCTGGCGCTGGCCCACCCCGGTCATGGCGATAACGGTCTGATAGCGGGTATCAGCCACCCGATTGGCGGTCTGGATCATTTGCTGGCAATGCTTGCCGTCGGCTTGTGGGCCGCACAACAGCAAGGTTCCGCACGCTGGGCGCTGCCCTGCACTTTCGTCGGCACCATGCTGATCGGCGGCGTGCTGGGCTTTGAAGGTCTGAACCTGCCAGCACTGGAAAGCGGCATTGCCGCGTCGGTACTGGCGCTGGGTCTGGCTGTGGCACTGGCAGTGCGTCCGCCCTTGGCACTGGCCGTTGCAGCGACAGCACTGTTTGCGTTGTTCCACGGTGTGGCGCATGGCCTTGAGCTTCCGGACATGTCCAGCCCATGGGCTTACGCAGCAGGCTTCGTGGCAGCGACTGCAGCCTTGCATGCGGCAGGTTATGCCGTGGTTCGCGTATTGCCTCAGGCGGCAGCACCGCTGGTGCGCATCGCAGGTGCAGCTTCTGCGGCAACGGGTGTGTGGTTGCTGGCGGGCTGATCGGATTTCCGGCTGGTCGTACCCACTTCGTCTGGAAAAATCAGCCAGGGTCGATCAGCGGGAAAGCGCAGGAATGCGGTATAGGTAGAGCAGGACTGCGCTGGCAAACGCCAGCAGGCAGACCGGCAAAGGGTGCAAGCCGAACAGCACTGCGATGGCGGCGATCCACGCGGGCAGCCCGGCAGCGAGAAAGGCCATACGGCGGACAGCAGCGAGTTTGAGCCATGCTGCCGGCTCTTCCGGCGTGTCGAGTGCAGCCTGGGTAGCCGTCAGCGCACGCTTGTAAGCCCCGAACGGCTTCAGGCTGACGAACATCGAGCCTATCCCGGCAATGAACAGCGGTATCGCCAACACAGGAATGAGCGGCTCGCTGGCACCGAAAAACACACAGACCACCAGCAATGGTGCCAGGGTCAGACCCAGTTGACGCCACCACGCCATTTCCAGCTTTTGACGCACCTCGCTGCGTGTCACGCGGGGCCGACCTCGCTTTGATGCTCGTTACCCATCATGTGTCCCAACTTGCCCGCCTTGGTCGCCAGATAAAGGCGGTTGTGCGGGTTTTGTCCGGTGTGCAACGGCACACGCTCGGCGACCGTGATGCCCATGTCGGTCAAGGCCTTGACCTTGCGCGGGTTATTGGTCATCAGACGCAACGATTGAACGCCCAAGTGCTGAAGCATCGGCAGGCAGATCGCGTAATCGCGCTGGTCGGCAGCAAAGCCCAGACGCTCATTGGCCTCTACTGTGTCAGCGCCGCCATCCTGCAGCTCGTAGGCGCGGATCTTGTTCATCAGGCCGATACCGCGCCCTTCCTGACGCAGATACAGCAATACGCCGCGCCCTTCGGTAGCAATGGCGCGCAGGGCGGCTTCAAGTTGTGAACCGCAATCGCAACGCTGACTGAACAGGGCGTCGCCTGTCAGGCATTCGGAATGCACGCGGCCAAGAACCGGCGCACCGTCCGCCACATCGCCCAGACTCAGGACGACATGTTCACGGCCGGTTGCCGACTCGATAAAGCCGTGCATGGCAAACTCTGCAAAGGGGGTGGGCAGTTTGGAAGCGGCGACAAATACGACGGGCACCGTGTGCTCCTGATCAGTATGAAGACTGGAAATTCGCAAGATTCGCATTGTAACAGCAGGTTCCTGCGGACGCTCAGGCTGAATTCTCGGGCATTTAGATCATAAAGTTCGATAGATAGACGCAGTGCATCGCTTCACTGCGCGCTGTCGAAATGCTGGTAGCCACGCGTATCGGGCGTGACATCCAGCCCTGCGCCGTCGACAACAACGACACCTTGGCCCTTTTCTACCCGGCCAATCACATGCACCGGCCAGCCTTCATCCAGCAAGCTGGCAAGGTGTCCGGACGGCAGCGTGAAAGCCAGGATGTAATCGTCGCCACCGCTGAGCGCAGCCTGCCGGGCAGACGGCAGATCGAACAACGTCAGCAACTGATCAGACATCGGCAGCCTGTCACGCTCGACGACCAGCCGGACGCCTGATGCACGGGCAATGTGTCCGCAATCAGCCAGCAGCCCATCGGAGATGTCCAGCGCCGACGTCGCCCTGCCCCGCAATGCCTGCCCCAGCGCTAGCTGAGGTTGCGGCGACCAGTAGCGGGCCAGCAACGCCTCGGCAATCGAAGCCTCGGCGCTGCGTTGCTTCAATACCAGCGGCAACGCGCCTGCACCATCACCCAGCGCGCCGCCAACGCAGAGCAAATCGCCGGCGCAAGCGCCGCTGCGCGTCAGGGCCGAGCCGGCTGGAACAGCGCCGAACACCGTCAGCGTAAGGCTCAAGGGCCCGCGTGTGGTATCGCCGCCGATCAAACGCAGCGAACAGCCCAGCGCCATGTGATTGAGGCCGCGGGCAAATGCCTGCAGCCAGTCGGCATCGACCTGCGGGAGGGTCAAGGCAAGGGTAAACGCGACAGGACGAGCGCCCATGGCCGCCAGATCGCTGGCAGATACCGCCAGCGCGCGCTGGCCAAGCAGAAAGGGGTCGCAGACATCAGGAAAATGCACCCCGGCAACCAGGGTATCGGTCGAGATCGCCAACTGCTCGCCGGGCGCTAACGCCAGCAGCGCGCAGTCGTCGCCGATCCCCAGGGCAACTTCCTCGCCCACCTGCGCACAGGGCGCGGCGGCGAAGTAATTGCGGATCAGCTCGAACTCTCCCATAAAGGTCAGGCGCGAATCAGCGCTTGTGGGCCTTCACTTCGACTTCACGCAGGCGCGGCGCCAGCTTGTCCAGCACACCATTGACGAACTTGTGGCCGTCAGTAGAACCGTAGACTTTGGCCAGCTCGATGCCTTCGTTGATTACAACGCGGTAAGGCACGTCGATGCGCTTGAGCAGCTCGAAGGTCGACAGGCGCAGGACGGCCAGTTCAACCGGGTCGAGTTCTTCGATGGTCAGGTCGAGGCAAGGCGAGAGCGCGGTGTCGATCTCGGTCTTGTTGGTGGCCACACCGTGCAGCAGTTCACGGAAGTAGGCGCCGTCGACATTGCTGAAATCGTTGTCTACACGAAACTGTGCTTCGATCTCGTTCAACGCATGGCCAGCCATGTGCCACTGATAAAGGGCCTGAGTAGCCATCTGCCGCGCTTCGCGACGTTTGGCACTTTTGCCCTTGGCAGCTTCCGGCGATTTGGCGTCGCGCGGGTTGAACTGGTCGGTATCGTCGGAAATCACTTGGCCTCCAGCTGCGACAGCAGGCTTACCATTTCAATGGCGGACAGAGCAGCTTCAGCGCCCTTGTTACCGGCCTTGGTGCCGGAACGCTCGATGGCCTGCTCGATGGAGTCGACGGTCAGTACGCCGAAAGCGACCGGAACGCCGAACTCCATGGACACCTGAGACAAGCCTTTGACGCACTCGCCTGCAACGTATTCAAAGTGCGGAGTACCGCCACGGATCACCGCACCCAGCGCGACGATGGCCGCAAATTCGCTGCGCTGGGCAACTTTCTGCACGACCAGCGGAATTTCGAACGCACCCGGCGCACGGATGATGGTGATGTCGCTTTCGCTGACACCGTGGCGTACCAGCGCATCAACGGCACCGCTAACCAGGCTTTCCACGACGAAGCTGTTGAAACGGCCCACTACCAAGGCGTAGCGGCCTTGTGGGGCGATGAAGGTACCTTCGATGGTCTTCAAGGTCATTCGGTGAGTCTCGTATTAAAGAGCAAGCCCGCCTTGGGGCGGACTTTGAGGGATATTAGGCCACGAATCGCAACTGTCAGGCCAAAAGCTGCGAAAAACCGTCTTTCGCACGCCCCGACCTGCCGGTATTTATTCGGAGGACACGTATTCTACAACTTCCAGATCGAAACCGGATATCGCATTGAACTTCATCGGTGAACTCATCAGGCGCATTTTGCGCACGCCGAGGTCACGAAGGATCTGCGAACCGGCACCCACCGTGCTGTAAGTGGTCGGCGTCTTGATCGGTTGCTGCCCTGCGGTTTCGCGGATATGTGCCAGCAATACATCGCCATCCAAGGGGTGACCAAGCAACAGCACAACACCGCTGCCCGCCTCGGAAACCGCTCGCATGGCGGCGCGCAGGCTCCAGCGGCCGGGCTGTTTGACCATCAGCAGGTCGCGCAGCGGGTCCATGTTGTGCACGCGAACCAGCGTGGGTTCTTCTGCGCAGATCTTGCCCAGGGTCAGCGCCAGATGCACGTCGCCCTCGACCGAATCGCGGTAGGTCACCAGGTTGAAACTGCCCAGTTCGCTGTCCATCGGCTGCTCGGCAATCCGCTGAACGGTACGTTCATGGATCATCCGGTAGTGAATCAGGTCGGCAATGGTGCCGATCTTGATGTCGTGTTGCCGGGCAAATTCTTCAAGTTCGACGCGACGCGACATGGTGCCGTCGTCGTTCATGACTTCGCAGATCAGCCCCGTCGGTTCGAAGCCTGCCATGCGCGCCAGGTCGCAGGCCGCTTCGGTATGACCGGCGCGAGCCAGGGTGCCGCCAGCCTGAGCCATCAGCGGGAAGATGTGCCCAGGACTGACGATGTCTTCTGCTTTGGCTTCTTTGGCAGCGGCGGCCTGAACGGTGCGTGCCCTGTCGGCTGCGGAGATACCGGTGGTCACGCCTTCCGCGGCTTCAATGGAGACGGTGAACTTGGTGCCGAAGCCGGAGCCGTTACGCGGTGCCATCAGCGGCAGTTTGAGAGTTTCGCAGCGCTCGCGGGTCATCGGCATGCAGATCAGGCCACGGGCGAAACGCGCCATGAAGTTGATGTGCTCGGGCTGCACACATTCGGCGGCCATGATCAGGTCGCCTTCGTTCTCACGGTCTTCGTCATCCATGAGGATGACCATCTTGCCCTGGCGAATGTCTTCAACCAGTTCTTCGATAGTATTGAGCGCCACGCGGCACCCCCTTGATTCAGGATTTGAGGTAGCCGTTCTCGGCCAGAAAGCTTTCGGTGATCGTGCCGTGGCCCGGCTCGGCGGCCTTGTCGCCCAGCAGCAGGCGCTCCAGGTAACGTGCCAGCAGGTCTACTTCCAGGTTGACCTTACGGCCAGGCTGGTAGTCGGCCATGATGGTTTCGCTGAGGGTGTGCGGCACGATGGTCAGTTCGAACTCGGCACCATTGACCGAGTTGACCGTCAGGCTGGTGCCGTCGACCGTGATCGAGCCTTTATGGGCGATGTATTTGGCCAGCTCGCGCGGAGCACGCACCGTAAACTGAATGGCGCGGGCGTTATCGGCACGGGAAACAATTTCGCCCACGCCGTCGACATGGCCGCTGACCAGATGGCCGCCCAGACGCGTAGTCGGGGTCAGGGCCTTTTCCAGGTTGACCCGGCTGCCGCTCTTCAGATCGACGAAGGCAGTTACGGTCAGGGTTTCACGACTGACGTCAGCCCAGAAGCCGTCGCCGGGCAATTCGACGGCGGTCAGGCATACGCCATTGACGGCAATGCTGTCGCCAAGCTTGACGTCGCTCAGGTCGAGCTTGCCGGTCTCCACGTGAACGCGGACGTCGCCGCCCTTGGGAGTCAGGGCGCGGATGCTGCCGATGGATTCGATAATGCCGGTAAACATGGGTCCTCCGGGAGAACAAGGGCTGCGCGCAAGGCGAAAGCCGGGAATTATACGCCGGGTGCGCGCACAGGGAGAGCGATGACTCGCCAGTCATTACCGACGGCACGCATTTGCACGATGTTCAGCTCCAGCGCTTCGCTCATCTGCGCCAGCGGCAGGTCGAGCAGCGGCCGGGCCGATGAGCCGAGAAACTTGCCGGCAATGAATATCTGAAACTCGTCGACCAGCCCGAGACGCGCAAAGGCACCCGCCAGCCGCGGACCGGCTTCGACCAGCACTTCATTGACGCCACGCGTGGCCAGTTCGCCCATCAACTTGCGCAGGTCCACATGACCGGCGCTGTCAGCCAGTGCCAGCATTTCGTGGCCTTCTTCCTGATAGCGACCTCGCGCCGACGCCGCAGCACAGGTCACGACCAGCGCACTGCCCGCCTGAAAGAACGGCGCGTCCAGCGGCACGCGCAGACGACCGTCAATCAATACCCGCAGGGGCGGACGCGCAGCGGCCAGCGCGGTCAATTCTGCATTGAGACCCAACTCATCGGGGCGCACGGTGAGGCGGGCCTTGTCGGCCAGCACCGTATCGGCTCCGGTCAGCACTACGCTCGACTGCGCGCGCAGACGCTGAACGGCGGAACGCGCCTCGGGACCGGTGATCCACTGGCTTTCGCCGCTGGCCATAGCGGTTCGGCCATCCAGGCTCATGGCCATCTTCACGCGTATGTAGGGCTGTCCGGTTTCCATGCGCTTGAGAAAGCCTTTGTTCAGCGCTCGCGCTTCGCTTTCCAGCACGCCGCATTGAACGCCGATACCAGCATTCATCAGGCGCAACAGGCCACGACCGGACACGTCAGGGTTGGGGTCCTGCATGGCCGCGACGACCCGCGCCAGCCCGGCGTTGACCAGCGCATCGGCACAGGGCGGCGTGCGCCCCTGGTGGCTGCACGGTTCAAGGGTGACATAGGCGGTCGCGCCTCTGGCAAGTTCGCCGGCCTGGCGCAGGGCATGCACTTCGGCATGCGGCTCGCCAGCCCGTACATGCCAGCCCTCACCGACGATCTGGCCGTCACGCACAATAACGCAGCCGACGCGCGGGTTGGGGTGCGTGGAGTAGAGCCCGTTACGCGCCAGCTCCAGCGCACGCGCCATGTAATGAACGTCGAGAGCCGCCTGTTCAGTCAGCAATGCACTTATTCCTTACCCGGCTCGCGGGCCAGACGGTCGATTTCTTCACGAAATTCGTTGAGGTCCTGAAAGCGGCGGTACACCGAGGCGAAGCGGATGTAGGCCACTTCATCGAGCTTTTGCAGCTCGGCCATGACCAGTTCGCCAACCACCAGCGATTTGACTTCGCGCTCGCCGGTCGCTCGCAGCTTGTGCTTGATGTGCACCAGTGCCGCCTCAAGGCGCTCGACACTCACCGGACGCTTTTCAAGCGCACGTTGCATACCGGCGCGCAGTTTTTCTTCATCGAAAGGCTGACGACTGCCATCCTGTTTGATCAGACGCGGCAAAACCAGCTCGGCAGTTTCGAACGTCGTGAAGCGCTCGCCGCAGGCCAGACACTCGCGTCGGCGGCGTACTTGCTCGCCTTCGGCGACGAGGCGGGAGTCGATGACTTTGGTGTCATTGGCACCGCAGAAGGGACAGTGCATGGTGGCTGGCAACGAAAGAATGAGGAGCGCCATGTTAGCGCATCCTGCTGGCAAGACAAGGCTGAGGGTTTACGGTATATAGACGCGCATTAAAGCGATGTGAAATTGCCTGCGCTCGGTAATACTGCATGCATGGCGTCACTCAGCCTTTCGATTTTTGTCTTGTGGAGCTCTTGATGACGTTACGCCCCGTTATTCTACTCGGCCTCATTGGCTTGCTGGCCGCGTGCAGCAGCAATGACGCGCCAAAACCGGCTGCGGCACCGCCCGTCGCCCCGGCAATCAAAGTGCCTGCCGGGCCCGGCCCGCTGCAACCGTACCAACGTGAACTCAGCGGGCAACTGCTCGGCGTACCTGCCGGGGCCGAGGTCGAACTGGCGATGCTGGTGATCGACGAGCGCGGTCGTCCACAGAAGCTGCTGACCAACACCTTGCTGAAGGGCAACGGCCAGTCATTGCCGTTCCAGTTACGCTTCAACCCGGAAGCCTTTCCGGTAGGCGGGCGTGTCGAACTGCGCGGCCGTGCCAGTCAGTCGGGGCAATTGATACTGCACCTGCCGTCGATGCGCATCGACCAGCCCACCACTCAGGCACTGGGGCAATTGCAATTCGTCAAGGCGCCATGACTGCTCCGCGACACCTTCAGGACGCGCTGAGCGAACTGCTCGGCGACGCCCGGCTGGTTGTCACAACGTTGCCGGGCACTGAGCTGAAACTGTGGCTGATCGACGATGCCAACATGGACCGTGCCTTCAGCCCGGATGAAACGCGCCGCATTCTGGAAGAGCCACCGTACTGGAGCTTCTGCTGGGCCAGCGGCCTGGCTCTGGCGCGCTTTCTGGCCGAAAACCCGTACTGGGTAGAAGGCAAGCGGGTACTGGATTTCGGTGCTGGTTCGGGCGTGGCAGGTATTGCCGCGCTGAGGGCCGGGGCACTTGAGGTGGTGGCCTGTGATCTCGACCCGTTGGCGATCGCTGCCTGCCGGGCCAATGCCGAACTCAACCAGGTGCAGTTAAGCTACTCGACGGATTTTTTCGCCGAAGCGGATCGCTTTGATCTGATTCTGGTTACCGACGTGCTGTACGACCGCGCCAACCTGCCGCTGCTGGATCAATTTCTGTCCCGGGGCCGCGAAGCACTGGTGGCAGACTCCCGCGTGCGCGACTTCAAGCACGCTGCTTACCAGCGCCTGACGATGCTGCATGCGCACACCCTGCCGGACCTGGCTGAACCCCACGAGTTTCGGGATGTGAGTCTGTATCATGCGGCGCGGTGAGCGCTAAATAACAGCTCGGGAGCGCTCAGCTAAACGGTCTCTGTAGGAGCGAACTTGTTCGCGAAGGAGGTCGTTCGAACGATAACTTTCCAGAGCGTTTTCCGTCCCTTTCGCGAACATGTTCGCTCCCACGGCCTTCGGCGAGAATCACAAGCAGATGTGTGGATAGCGCTGAGCGTGCGGGGCAAGGACGATGCCCCACCGCCGACGCCGCTTTCAGCATTGCCCTGCGGGCTTTATAGTTGGCGGCATTCAGATTCTTCGAGACGTGCAATGAGCCAGGAAACTGCTTACATCTTCGACGCAACCGCCGCGAACTTTGATCAACTGGTGATCGACAAATCGTTCGACCAGCCCGTACTGGTCGATTTCTGGGCCGAGTGGTGTGCGCCCTGCAAGGTCTTGATGCCCCTGCTGCAGCAAATCACCGAGAGTTATCAGGGCGAATTGCTGCTGGCCAAGGTCAATTGCGACATCGAGCAGGACATTGTTGCGCGCTTCGGTATTCGTAGCCTGCCGACCGTGGTGCTGTTCAAGGACGGCCAGCCGGTGGATGGTTTTGCCGGAGCCCAGCCTGAATCGGAAATCCGCAAGATTCTCGAACAGCATGTCGTCATGCCGCCTCCGCCGGCCGCCGATCCACTCAAGCAAGCGCAAGAGCTGTTTGCCGAAAGCCGTTTTGCCGAAGCCGAAGCACTGCTCAAGGTGCTGTTGGGCGAAGACAACACCAATGCCGCAGCACTGATTCTGTATGCGCGCTGCCTGGCAGAACGTGGCGAACTGAGCGAGGCAAAGGCAGTGCTGGACGCCGTTACCGGTGATGCACACAAAGCCGAGCTGGCGGGTGCCAAGGCGCAACTGACGTTCCTGGCACAAGCGGCCACCCTGCCGGATGTGGCCGAACTGAAAAGTCGTCTGGCGCAAAACCCTCAGGATGACGAAGCGGTGCATCAACTGGCGATTCAGCAATTGTCGCGTCAACAGTACGAAGCCGCGCTGGATGGCCTGCTCAAACTGTTCATTCGCAATCGCAATTACGCCGAGGGCCTGCCGCACAAGACGCTGCTGCAAGTGTTCGACCTGCTGGGCAATGAGCATCCACTGGTGACCGCATACCGTCGCAAGCTGTTCGCCGCGCTGTATTAAGCCAGCTTGCCACCGGCACCGCACGGGTGCCGGTGACTGAACAACCAGGTCAGATCACGTCGCGTCGACCCAGCTGTACAGCGGCGCATCCCCGCCGCTCTCGACCTTCACGTTCGCAGAGTGACGCAGGCGCACCAGCAAATGCTTGCCTGCCGCGGTACTGCTGGCCAGCCCTTCCAGTTGCCCCAGCAGATCCGGCCCACTCATCTGCCCGGCCTTTTGCAACAACTCCTGTGCGACCTGCCACAGCCTGTCGTCCTGGTTGAGCGGCTTGCTCTCGACCACGGCGGCCGATAAGTCGGGAGCTGCCGCCTTGAGCTGCGCGCCCAGTTGCGCCCAGTCGCCTTCGTCCAGCTCAAGAGTCAAATCCACCGGCCACTGGCCTACGGTTCCACGAATACGCAACATGATGTGTACCTGCTGACAGTCAGGCATACATGCTCCCACAGGCTGGCGCGCATGCCCATGATCAACCGTAACGCCACTGGCTGATGACCGGCTCTTTGCCGTTCATGAAGTTGCCAAGCGCCCGCACGTCATAGACATTTTCCCAATGCTCGACAATTTTGCCATCACGAAACCGCCACAGGCCGCAAAACGGCATGATGATCTTCCGGCCCTCGCAACTGGCGCGCATCTCTCCCAGCACCGAGCCATAGTGCTCGTTGGCAATGATGTCGTGGACATCCATGTAGAGGGTCTGACGTGTGCGCCTGATCAGATTGATTTCGTGGGAAAGCACTGCGTCCTTGCCAATGGCTATGGACAAGCCAACACCAGCGCCCTGATCGGCTTTGTGCAGCACAATGTCAGCGTCGGCGAATTCGGTAATTCGAGTTGGATCCTTGTACACCGCACGCAGGATTTCTCTATTCGGATGGAGCTTGTTCATGAGTATCTTCCCTGATGTCACACTCGGCTGGCGATGAAAACCCTCCCGGCGCATCCGGCGCAGGTACAGCGATTTTCATTTTTCAGAGTAGGACCTGATGACGCAAAGGCTGAGACTACTTCAGCATAAGCACGGGCCAGGGTATTCCAGATAACGCCGCCAGATAACGGTCCATGAAGACCGGATAGTCCAGTGCTTGAACAAAAACACGTCCACGCACACCGGCACTTGTTATAAGATCACATAACAAATTTCATCAATATTGTCCCCGGAGTCCGCTATGCGCCGTTTGCTACTCGCCTTGCCTTTCGCCCTGTTGCCACTCGTTGCTGCCCACGCAGCCGAAGTACATGACCATGATCACGGCGATGAACACGGCAGTCTGGGAGCCCACGAGCATGGCGTAGGACGTCTGGATGTGGTGCTGGAAGGCAAGACGCTGGAATTTGAATTCGACAGCCCGGCCATGAATATCGTCGGTTTCGAGCACGTTGCAACTTCGGATGAAGACAAGGCCAAAGTCGCCAAGGCGCGCGAGTTGCTACTCAAGCCCAACGCGCTGTTCAGCATCGCCGATGCTGCCAATTGCTCGGCCACCTCGGTGAAACTGGAAAGCCCGCTGTTCGGCGACAAGGATGACGATCACGATGAGCACGCCAAGGGCGGCGATGCCGATCATCATGAGCACAGCGAAATTCACGGCCACTACAAGTTCGTCTGTGACGCACCGGCCGTTCTGAAGAGGCTCGACCTGTCACAAATCTTCAAAACCTTTCCCGACACCAAGAAGCTTCAGGTACAACTGATCTCGCCAGGCGGCCAATCGGGCGCAGAAGTGATCGCAGCCAACCCAACGCTGAAATTCTGATCGCACTCTGCGGTACAACGACCGGGCCTGGCCCGGTCTTTTAATTTCCAACCTAGCGTGAGTCAGCCCATGACCCAAGCACTGATCGAGCTATCGAACCTGAGCTTCAACTGGCCAGGCCATCCGCAGTTACTGGACATCCCCGAATTTCGCCTGCAAACCGGCGAAACCCTGTTCCTCAAAGGCCCCAGCGGCAGCGGCAAAACCACTTTGCTGGGCCTGCTGGGCGGCGTGCAAAAACCTGTCAGCGGCAGCATTCGCCTGTTGAATCAGGACCTGTCGACACTGTCGGCGGCAGCACGTGATCGCTTCCGAGTCGATCACACCGGCTACATCTTTCAGCAGTTCAATTTGTTGCCGTTTCTGTCGGTGCGAGAAAACATCGAGCTGCCCTGCCATTTTTCCAGCGTCCGCGCCGAGCGTGCGAAGCAACGCCACGGCAGCGTCGAAAAAGCGACCACCACCCTGCTCGCCCACCTGGGCCTGAAAGACCCGGCGATGCTGACACGACGTGCCGACTCACTGTCCATCGGCCAGCAACAACGCGTGGCCGCGGCCCGTGCGCTGATCGGTCAACCTGAACTGGTGATCGCCGACGAACCCACTTCGGCGCTGGACGCCGACTCTCGCGAAGCGTTCATTCGCCTGCTGTTCGCCGAATGCCGCGAGGCCGGGGCCAGCCTGCTGTTTGTCAGTCATGACCAGAGCCTGGCACCGCTGTTTGATCGCAACCTGTCGCTCAGCGACCTGAATCGCGCCGCCGTCGCCGTGGAGATTTGAGATGTATCTGTTTCGTCTGGCCATGGCCAGCCTGGCCAACCGCCGTTTCACCGCGTTTCTCACTGCCTTCGCCATTGCGCTGTCGGTGTGCCTGCTACTGGCCGTAGAGCGGGTGCGCACCGAAGCCCGCTCCAGCTTCGCCAGCACCATCAGCGGTACCGACCTGATCGTCGGTGCGCGCTCCGGCTCGATCAACCTGTTGCTGTACTCGGTGTTCCGCATCGGTAATGCCACCAACAACATTCGCTGGGACAGCTTTGAGCATTTTGCCCAGAGCAAACAGGTGAAATGGGCGATCCCGATTTCGCTGGGCGACTCCCATCGTGGCTATCGGGTAATGGGCACCAACGAAGCGTATTTCGAGCATTATCAGTTCGGTCGCCAACAACATCTGGAAATGGCCGAAGGACGCGAATTCAAGACCGATCCCTTTGAGGTAGTGCTGGGCTCGGAGGTCGCCAAGGCGCTGCATTATAAATTGGGCGACAAGCTTGTACTGGCGCACGGTGTGGCAGCGATCAGTCTGGTCAAGCATGACGACAAGCCGTTCACCGTGGTCGGCATACTCAAGCCGACCGGTACACCGGTGGACCGCACGCTGCATATCAGCCTGGGCGGCATGGAAGCCATTCATATCGACTGGCACAACGGCGCACCGGCGCGAGGCAACGAGCGTATCTCTGCCGATCAGGCACGCAATATGGATCTGACGCCGACTGCGATCACCGCCTTCATGCTGGGTTTGAACAGCAAGATCTCAACCTTCAGCCTGCAACGCGAAATCAACGAATACCGTGGCGAACCCATGCTGGCGATTCTGCCCGGCGTGGCGCTGCAAGAGCTGTGGAGCCTGATGGGCACCGCTGAAAAGGCACTGTTCGTAATTTCGCTGTTCGTGGTGCTAACCGGTCTGATCGGCATGCTGACCGCGATTCTCACCAGCCTCAATGAACGACGCCGGGAGATGGCCATCCTGCGCTCGGTCGGCGCACGGCCCTGGCATATCGCAAGTCTGCTTATACTTGAAGCCTTCGCCCTGGCACTTGCGGGTGTCATCAGCGGCCTCGCACTGCTCTATATCGGCATCTTCGTGGCCAGAGACTACGTGCTCGACAACTACGGTCTGTACCTGTCGTCTATGCCACCTGGCCAATATGAATGGACCCTGCTCGGTGCCATTCTCGGTTGCGCGCTGTTGATGGGAACCGTGCCAGCCTGGCGAGCCTACAGGCAGTCACTGGCCGATGGACTGTCGATTCGTTTATGAGGACCTTCATGATGCGGCGCATGCTACTCACTCTGCTGCTTTCGGTTTCCACTCAACTGTGGGCCGCCGAGCCGCGTGAACTGACCTGGAATGACATGATTCCACCCGATGCACCCGTGGTGAAGCCGGTAACGGCTCCGATACACGATATGTCCAAGCTGTCCGATGCACTGGCCATGGAGGCAGCGCCTGCGGCCCATCAACTGGCTCCGCATGCGCCAGTGGTCAAGGCACTGGATGGAAAGCTGGTGCGTTTACCGGGCTACATCGTGCCACTTGAGGTCAGTGAGGAAGGCAGAGTGACGGAGTTTTTGCTGGTGCCGTATTTCGGTGCCTGCATCCATGTGCCGCCGCCGCCAGCGAACCAGATCGTGCATGTCACGAGTGAGCTGGGTGTGAAGGTCGATGAGCTGTATCAGCCGTACTGGATCGAAGGACCGATGCAGGCCAAATCGTCTACCAGCGAACTGGCAGAAGCGGGTTATCAGATGCAGGCAGACAAGATACTTGTCTACGAGTTGCCGGATTCATAAGGATGACGAGGTTCCCAGCGATTTCATTGAGCTGAGTCAAAGTCGCCGCTCGACAGCGCTTTAACATTATGCCCATAAATTTTGACTGATCTCTGGAGCCTCCATGAACAAGCACTTGCTACGCGCGTCTGTTGTCGCGCTTGCCATCGCCGCCCCGGTCGCGGCACATGCCTACGAGCCTGGCGACTTCATCGTTCGCGCCGGTGTTGCGCACGTCCAGCCCAATGAAGACAGCGGCGAAGTCCGTCTGGACGGTGCCAAGGTCTCCGGCACCAAAGCCACTGTCGATGGCGAAAACCAGCTCGGTCTGACCTTCGCTTACATGCTGACCCAGCATGTCGGCATCGAGCTGCTGGCTGCTACACCGTTCAGCCACACCGTTTCAGTAAAAGGCCTGGGGCCAGGCCTGGACGGCAAGCTGGCTGATATCAAGCAACTGCCGCCGACGCTGTCGTTGCAGTACTACCCGATGGAACCTTCGTCGAAATTTCAACCGTATGCGGGCGTGGGTATCAACTACACCACCTTCTTCGATACCGACCTGACCGGCAATCGCAAGGATCAGGGTTTCAGCAACCTCAAGCTCAAGGACTCGGTTGGTCTGGCTGCTCAGTTGGGCATGGACTATATGATCACTGACAACGTACTGGTCAACGCCTCGGTCTGGTACGTCGACATCGATACCAAAGCGACTGTGGACGGCCCTTCTGCCCTGGCCGTCGGCAAGACCAAGGTCGACGTGAATATCGACCCGTGGGTATACATGGTGGGCGTGGGTTACAAGTTCTGACCTGCACACCTTCAAGCGCCACACACACAAAGGCACCCTTATCGGGTGCCTTTGTGTTTTGTGGTTTGAACTCTGCGTGCTGGATTCCTGATTATCGTGCCGTTATTTAACCCGCGCCCGGACTCCTGGCTATCGTGCCGATGCTCCGCGTCGGCATGCAGTTCGTGACGCTCTGCGTCACAAATAGGCGCTGCACCGCACGCTCAAGAGCGGACGCAGAGCGTCCAGAAATGCATCACCACGCAGAGCTTGGGGACGATCAGCACTTACAGTCGATGCGGGGCTCATTGCCCCATCAGCAACTCAAGCCCACGAACCAGTGGTGTCGGCTCATCAATGCTGAAGTGCTCCAGCAGACGCTGGTTACTGGCCCGTGAATGCTTGATGTCGCCCGAGCGCGGTGCCTGATAGCTCACTTCCGGCTGTTTCCCGACCACTTGCGAGAGCGCCGACAGCAGCTCGTTAAGCGAAGTGGTCTTGTTCAGGCCGACGTTTATCGCACCTTCGATGGCGTTTTCCCGTGACAGGGCCTGCAGCAGCAGCTTGAGCAGGTCGCCCACGTAGAAGAAATCGCGCGTTTGCTCGCCGTCGCCAAACACGCTGATCGGCAGGCGTTTCTGGATGCGTTCGGCAAAGATGCTGATCACGCCCGAATACGGCGACGACGGATCCTGGCGCGGGCCGAAGATGTTGAAGAAGCGAAAGATCACCGGCTCCAAACCATGCTGACGGCGGTAGAAATCCAGGTAGAACTCGCTGGCCAGCTTGTCCGATGCGTACGGAGTCAGCGGTGCTTTGGTGGTGTCTTCGGTGATCGCTTCGCCTTCGCCGTTGTTGCCGTATACCGCCGCGCTGGACGCGAAGATCACGCGTTTGATGCCCGCTTCGCGCATGGCCTCACAGACATTCAGTGTGCCGATGAAGTTGCTTTGATGGGTGCGTAACGGGTCGTCAACTGACGCCTGAACCGAGGCCACCGCTGCCAGGTGCACCACGGCCTTACAGCCTTGCGCAGCGCGCTTGACCAGCTCGGCATCGGCTACGTCGCCTTCGATCAGTTCAACCCGCGGGTTGTCGAGCGGCAGATTGCTGCGCTTGCCCGCCGAGAGGTTGTCGAGGATACGCACGCAATGCCCGTCGGCAAGCAATGCATCGGTCAGGTGCGAGCCAATGAAACCCGCACCTCCCGTAATCAGAACAGGGGCGTCAGACATGTCGATAATACCGGTCCAGCAGGCTTGGCAAGCCGGCCCGCCAGGCGCGGGGCTTGATGCCGAAAGTGTGGAGAATTTTCTTGCAGGCCAGCACCGCGTGCTGCGGTTCCTCGGCTGCATCGGGACGCGCGGCGTGAGCCTGTGCGGTGGGCGATTCAATGGCCAGCGGGTGCAGCAGACGTGCTTCGGTGAGCACCGCCTGACCCAGCGCCAGTGGCGTGGTCGCTTCGTGCCCGGCGTAGTGGTACGTGCCCCACAGCGGCGCTTCGCAATCGAGTTGCTTGACGATTGAAATAATCACCCGCGCCGCATCATCGACCGGCGTCGGGTTGCCGCGTCGATCATCGGCCAGCAGCAGCTCTCCGGGTTCTTTGGCGCGCGAAAGAAAGCGGCCAAGCACGCCATCAGCGCTGTCATCCAGCAACCAGCCAAAACGCACAAGCACATGTTGCGGACAGGTGGCGCGCACGCTTTGCTCGATACGCCACAGCGCCTGACCGCGCAGACCCAAGGGCACTGGCTCGTCTTTTTCGCTGTAGGCAGTCGCGCGCGAGCCATCGAACACACGATAACTGGAAGGCTGGACCAGCGTGATGTTGTGGTGCTGACACAGTTCGGCCAGACGCTCGACAGAGCGCTCCTGGTGGGTCAGGCGCGCTGCGCTCACGGTCTCCGCCTGAAACCAGTCGAAGTAGTAAGCAAGGTTTATCAGGGCATCGGGGCGGGTGTCATCAAGCAGTTGCGTGAGGCTCGCCACGTCCCAGCCGTCTTGCGGTGGACGTGGTGCGAGGAAACCAATGTCTTCCTCGGCACCCAGACGAATCAGCGCCTGCCCGAGGGCATTCCCGCCGCCCAACAGCATAAGGCGCATTCGCATAGAGTCAGCAGGCTCGGTATCAGATAATCAAACGAACAATTGAAAAACGCCTGCAAACATAACACGTTGCCTGCCAACCCCCAACAGTTGCGCAGCCTGGCGGGACAATGACGCCGCCACAATGCGTTGCAGCGTCTCATGCCGCCCGATTGATTACTGAGCTGCCGGACCCGGCGGGCTGTTGCCCTTGGGCAAACCAAGCGGTGCAGGTGTCGGCGCAGAAGGTGTCGCAGCGGCAGGGTCCGAGGGCGCAGGAGGCCCCTCGGCTTCGACACCAGCCTGCGGGTTGTTGAAGCCCGGCCCCATGACCATCTGTGGATAAGTCTGCGCGAAACGCACGTTCGGGTTTTTATCCACAAGACGCTTGAGGCGCTCGTTGAAGGCGCGCCCCACTGCGTACTGACCACCGGAAGAGGTGCGGAATTGCGCGGTCAACACCATGCCGTTCAGGTTCATGCTGTCGACGCCGAACACCTCCAGCGGTCCTTGCAGGTTGTGCTTGAGCAGAATGTCATCGCTGATCGACTGCCCGGTTTCGCGGATCAGCGCCAGCGCATCATCAATATCCGAGTCATAAGTGAACTGCACCGAGAAGAACGCATAAGCGAACTGCCGCGACTGGTTGGTGACCGCCTTGATCTGCCCGAACGGCACGGAATGGACAAAACCCTTGCCGTCACGCAGGCGCACGGTACGGATGGTCAGGCTTTCCACCGATCCGGAGTGGCCAGTACTGAGCACTACCCAATCGCCCACCGAGAAAGTGTCTTCGATGATGATGAACAGACCGGTGATCACGTCCTGCACCAGTTGTTGCGAACCGAAACCGATGGCCAGACCGACAACCCCGGCACCCGCCAGCAGCGGTGCAACGTTGATGCCCAGGTTGGCCATGGTGGTGATCGCGCAGATCACCACCAGAATGATTTTCACCGCGTTGCGCAGCAGCGGCAGAATGGTCTTGATTCGCGTGCTCGGCTGGCGGCCACTGCGATGGTTCGCTGGTGGTTTGAGAGCTTCCTGAATGGCCGTGTCGAGCACCACCCACAGCAGCCAGGTGACCACAAAGATCAGGCCGATACTGCTCAGCGAATCGCTGATCACGCGACCCAGCGTGTTGCGCTGGGCAAACTCGAACATCGAGAAGCCCCAGATACGCCCCAGTATCTCGATGAACCCGATGGCAAGCGCAATGCGCAGCACCGCGTACACCAGGCTCAGCAGACGCGCCTTGTACACATGCCCGCCGCGCCCCAGGGACTCGGTCGGTTTGAACAGGTGCTGGAACACTGTGCTCAAAAATACCGTGGCGATCAGCAGAATGGTGGTGAACAACGCACAACGCAGCGCTTCCTGACTGTCTTCACCGGCTCCGATCAGGTTGATCGCCGAGACCAGAATCATCAGCAGGATTGGCAAGTGCCACAGGTTGGAGAAGATTTTCAGCGACTGCTGCAGTGCTGGCCGTTGCAGGCGGCTGCTCAAGGAACGGTTACGAATCAGGTGCGCCACCGGGCGGCGCACCTTGATGATCAGCATGCAGAACACCACCGACGCAAACAGCCCGGTGAACACCGCAACGCTGGTGGTGACGTTGCTGCCCAGTTGGCGGGCGATCTGCGGGCTGGTCAGTGCATCGCTCAGCGCCGCCAGAAAACCGACCACAAACAGTGGCCTCGGCGCGTAGCGGCGAATCATGCGTACCGCGGCGCGCTTGTGCCCGGAGTTGAACATCACAATCACGCAGAGCAGCACCGAGGTCGACACGATGCCACTGCTGGTCGCATAGGCGAAGCACAGCGCCAGCGCACGGCCCACTGAAGACGGCATGAAGTGGCTGACGTAGAGAGTCAATGGCAGACAGACGATGGCTGGCAAGGTGAACGGCAACACGTATTTGAGCAGCGCCTGACTGCGCTCGCGCACCCGCATGAACGGCGTCCGGCACAAGCGCACCGCCAGAAAACGACCCAACGAGGTCAGAACGGCAAACGAGCCGATCCAGACAAACGACAAGGCGAGGAAGTCCCCGGCAACACTCCACGGAGAACGTGTAGTGCGCTTGTTGACCAGCTTCTCCAGCTCGTCGGCTGCACGGTCGGCGCGCAGCTGCCAGGCGTCGAAGAGGTTGTCGTCAAGATTGAGCTTTTCCTGGACGTCATCAATGCTGGAACTGATGGCACCGAGCAACCCGCCCTGCACCAGAAGCTCCGGGGCCTCTGCCGCCGCTGGCTCGCCGCCGTCTGCCGGTTTCGCATCCGCCTTTTCAGCGGCCTTGTCATCCGCTTTCGCTGCAGGTTTGTCAGCTGCTTTGCCATCGGCCTTTTCGGCCGCCTTGTCGTCGGTCGGCACCGCAGCGCCCATTGGCAAAGCAGGTACATCGGCTGCCTGGAGATTGAAACTGCCTGCGAATAGCAGCAGACCCGACAGGATCAAGATTTTCAGCTGAGACGCCACGCAGTTCTCTCCTTCAATGGACAAATACAACCATGCACAGGCCAAAGCGCGCTTTGATCCCAAGGAACTGATTCCCTTATGCCCGGCAAGTTCGGTTCCGGCAGGGAAATACGATGAGCCGATGTTTCAAAAAATTGCGCCAGAACAGTACGCTCATTCTTCCCGACTGAACTATGCAAAGCGCCAACTGCCGGAATTATCGGCGGCTGCCGAAGGCATGCATGAGCCTGTGCACCAGAGCGCTTGCCCGATCAACCCGACATCGAGAGGAATCTGCATGAGCACGTTCAACGCAAAAGATGGCACCGAGATCTATTACAAGGACTGGGGCGAGGGTAAGCCGGTACTGTTCAGCCACGGCTGGCCGCTGGATGCGGATATGTGGGAATACCAGATGGAATACCTCAGCAGCCGGGGCTATCGCACCATTGCCTTCGACCGCCGAGGCTTCGGTCGTTCCAGCCAGCCGTGGACCGGTTATGACTACGACACCTTCGCTGACGATATCGCCGAGCTGATCGAGCATCTTGATCTGCACGACGTGACGCTGGTGGGCTTTTCCATGGGCGGCGGAGATGTGACGCGCTATATCGCAAAATATGGTAGCGAGCGAGTTGCCAAACTGGCCTTGCTGGGCTCGGTCACACCGTTTTTCCTCAAGACTGACGACAATCCGGAAGGCGTCGACAAATCAGTGTTCGATGGCATCAAGGAGGGTCTGCTCAAAGACCGCGCGCAATTCATCAGTGATTTCGCCACGCCGTTCTACGGCCTGAACAAAGGACAGAAGGTTTCCGAGGGCGTACAGGCCCAGACCTTGAATATCGCCCTGCTCGCCTCGCTCAAAGGCACGCTGGATTGCGTGACGGCGTTCTCCGCAACCGACTTCCGTGCGGACATGGCGAAAATCGATGTGCCGACCCTGGTGATTCATGGCGATGGTGATCAGGTTGTGCCGTTCGAAGCATCAGGCAAGCGCGCCGCCGAGCTGATCAAGGGTGCAGAGTTGAAGGTCTATCCCGGCGCGCCGCACGGCTTTGCCGTGACCCATGCCGAGGCACTCAACAAAGACCTGCTGGCGTTTGTGCAGGGCTGATATTTTTATGTAACAGGGAGTCGGTTGCCGACTCCCCGCAGGCAGCGAATCAGTCGGCCTGAACGGTCAACTGATTCTGCTCGCCCAGCCCCGCAATCCCCAGGCGCATGCGTTGCCCTGCGCGCAGGAAGACAGGCTCTGGCTTGACGCCCAGGCCCACACCCGGCGGCGTACCCGTGGAGATGACATCACCCGGTTGCAGGCTCATGCAACGGCTCAGGTAGGCGATCAGTTGCGGCACGTTGAAAATCAGCGTGCGCGTATTGCCATTCTGATAACGATGACCGTCAACCTCCAGCCACAGGTCGAGTGAGTGAGGGTCGGTAACCTCGTCGCGGGTCACCAGCCAAGGGCCTATCGGACCAAAGGTATCGAAGCCTTTACCCTTGTCCCAGGTTCCGCCGCGCTCAAGCTGCCACTCGCGCTCCGACACATCATTGACTACGCAATATCCGGCAACGTGCTCCATGGCAACGGCTTCGTCGATATAACGCCCGCCCTTGCCGATGATCACGCCCAGCTCGACCTCCCAGTCAGTCTTGAGCGAACCGCGAGGAATTTCGACGTTATCGTCCGGGCCGCAAATTGCGCTGGTCCACTTGTTGAATATGATGGGTTCCTTGGGCACTTCCATCCGCGATTCGGCTGCGTGGTCGGCGTAGTTCAGGCCTATGCAGATAAACTTGCCGACCTGCCCGACGCACGCCCCGATGCGCGGTCGGCCCGCCACCAAAGGCAGGCTTTCGGGATCAAGCGCGGCCAGGCTGGCAAGGCCTGCCGGGCTCAACACCTCGCCAGCGATGTCCGTGACATGCGCGGACAGATCGCGGATCTGGTAGGCAGCATCAAGCAGGCCTGGCTTTTCCTGGCCCTTTTCACCGTAACGAAGCAATTTCATCGAGTTCTCCCGTTTCAGTCCAAGGTGCAAACCGCGGATTCAGAGGGTGATGCCCTGTTGCCCGGCCTTCGGAAATACGTATTCACGATTGGGCTGAACCCACTGAGTCTGGACAGATAGCATCGCAACGGACGCCTTGCCTAATGAAATTTACGACCAACTGCCAACGCGCCGAGTCGGCATTGACCGGCAGAAAAATCGGGATAACGCGCCACTGGTCATAATTAATACACACAGTGAGTATTAATATCACCCCCAGTTCAAACGAGCCCTTTCGTTGAAACGAGCCCCTCGAAAACACGACGGACTCGTACGTCTTGAAGGGCGAACTGGACTCATGTCAACGCTAACACCGTCCTGCAGATTCCCCGTCGCAAGCGCGGCGCCCTGACGCCCCAGGAAAACCTTTTCATGAACAATCGATCGATACCGCGTGCTTCTCGATTCCCGATAACGGGCCTTGCGTTGCTGGTTTCATTGAATTCACTGTGCCTGATCAGCCCGTTCATTCAGGCCGATGACGATGTGCCCACCTCAGTGACGGCGCCCGCCAGCGACGACACCGCTGCCGTGACACTGGGCACGGTGTCAGTGATTGGCCAGGGCGAAACCCGGCAGGTGCAACGCGTCACGCAAAAGGACGTAAGCGCTTATTCCGCAGGCACCAGCCCGTTGAAAGTTCTGCAACGACTACCGGGTGTCAACTTCCAGTCCGGCGACCCGCTGGGTCGTGAAGAAGGCAGCCAGCGCATCAGCCTGCGCGGTTTTGACATGCACCACCTAGGGTCTGTTCCCGTTTCGACGTAACCCATTGATCTCTATGAGAACAGGCCCGTATTGTTGGAGTTCTCACACAACACCAATACGAGCCTGCAATGCCCCGATTAATGCTCAGTGATGAGCACTGGCCGAAGCTTCGAGAAATTTTGCTGCACGAATCGATCTACAACAAGCGAGATTTGCGCACCACGGTTGAAGGCATGCTGTACCGCATGCGTGTGGGTTGCCCTTGGCGAGACCTGCCGAAAGCGTTTGGAAACTGGAGCAAGGTCTACAAGCGGTTCAATGCCTGGTCTGCTTCAGGCAAGTGGGTCAAGGTGCTTGAGGTGCTGATGACCGATCCTGACATGGAGTGGGTTTTCATTGATGGCAGCTATGTAAAGGCTCATCAGCACAGTGCAGGTGCTGCCAGCACGCAGGACCAGGCCATCGGAAAAAGCCGAGCCGGTAACACCAGCAAGATTCACCTGGCTGTAGACGCTTGTGGGCTGCCCATTGCATTTGACGTGACCGGAGGCCAGACCAATGATTGTTCGCAGGCGGCCTCGTTGATTGCCAAGATGCCCAATGCAGAAGTGATCATTGCGGACAAGGGCTACGACACTGAAGCGATACGCGCTCAGGTCGAGCAGCAAGGCAGCAAAGTGGTGATTCCACGAAAGCGCAATTCTCTGAAAGGGAACGCAGATCTGGACAAAGGGTTATATCGCAATCGACATCTCGTAGAAAACGCCTTTGCCCGGTTGAAGCATTTCCGGGCGGCGGCTTCTCGGTTCGACAAACTCAAGAGAAACTATGAAAGCGTCATAGCAATGGCCTGCGCTTTTCTGTGGCTGCCAATGTGAAACGGGAACAGACCCTAGGCTACACCCTGGACGGCGTCACGCTTGGCAACATGAGCTTCGGCAACTTCAACGGTCTGAGCATCACCCGGGCGATCATCGCGGAAAACATCGCCGCCAGCGAAGTGGCTCCAGGCATCGGTTCGCTGGGCACGGCATCGAACAGTGACTTGGGCGGCACCATCCAGTTCACCAGTTCCAATCCGGACAAGGAATTCGGCGCGCGACTGTCACAGACCCTGGGCAGTTACGACACCTCGCGCACTTTCATGCGCGTCGACACAGGCGAATACAACGGTCTGTCCGCTTATGTGTCGGGAGAAAAGTACGACGCCGATGCCTGGAAAGGTCACGACAACCCGCAAAAATCCGACGCTGTGAACGCCAAGGTCAATTACAACTTCGGCGAAAACCGCGTGAGCTTTTTCCACAGCACCTCGTCTCACGACGAAGCCAATCTGCCCAGTCTGTCGAAGAGCATCATCCAGCGCCTGGGCTACAACTGGAGTTACTACACGCCGGACTGGACCCGCGCGGTCAATGCGGCCAACGGCATCTACACCGGCGGCGTAACCAGCGCAGGCGATGCGACCTACAACGCCAGTAGCCTGCGCGACGACGAACTGGACATCCTCAACGGCAATTTCTCGCTCACCGATGATCTGGTGCTGGACGCGACGGTCTATCACCACCATGACTCGGGCCGGGGCAATTCGTACTATCCGTTCATCTTTACCAGCGGCTCGACCACTGTCCCCAGCAACTCGATTCGCAGCACGGTGTATGGCATTGATCGAACCGGCTTCCAGAGTTCGCTGACCTACTTCCTGAGCCAGCATGAAATTCAGGGCGGGTTCTGGATTCAATCGAACAAGAACGACATCGCCCGTTACCTGTTCGATACCACCAATGCGACTCCGCAAAACCATATCGTCAAAACCAATGGCCTGAGGCAGGCGGCGACAGTACTGGACCAGAGCTACAACGACCTGACCCGACAGTTTTTCCTGCGCGACACCTATACCCTGCTCGATGACCGTCTCAAGCTTGAGTTCGGCGCAAAGAACACTGTCACCACCTCCACTGCCGAAGGTAAAGGCGGCGGTTATGCCAGCGGTTCGCTGGAAGCGCGGGACAGGTTTTTGCCGCAAGTGGGCGCAACCTACACACTCAATGACAGCGATGAAGTGTTCACGTCTTATTCGGAAAACATGGCGGCCTTTCCGAGTGGCGGTTACAGCCCGTTCTTCACCACGCAGACCGCAGTGGATGCGCAGAACGGCTTCAAGGACCTCAAACCCGAAACCTCGAAAACCGCTGAACTGGGCGTGCGCCGCAGCACAAAGCTGTATTCGGCATCCGCGGCGGTCTACAACACCAAATTCGACAATCGCCTGGTGGCCATCACCAACTGTACCGGCATCGTCATCTGCCAGAACGGCGTTGCCAACGTCGGCTCTGTCACCAGTCGGGGCCTGGAACTGTCATTCGGCCTGACGCCCGACGAGCACTGGCGCTGGTCCAACTCCATGTCCTACAACCACAGCACTTATGACGACGACTATGCCAGCGGCGGCAGCACCGTTCATGTGAAAGGCAAAACCGTCGTCGATACGCCCAAGCTGATGTATTCCAGCAACCTGGACTGGAATTGGGAGCACTGGAATGCCGGCATGCAGGGCAACTACATCAGCAAGCGCTATTACACTTACACCAACGACTCCAGTGTCAGCGGCTACTGGGTAGCGAACGCCAACCTCGGTTACGACTTCGGCAAACTCGGCGCCGTCAAAGACACCACCGTCTCGCTGAACATGGTCAACCTGTTCGACAAGCGTTACATCTCCACCCTCAACACCGACGCCAGCGCAGCGACCGACCCGGCGGGCAATTTGCAGATTCTGCAGGTGGGCACGCCACGCAGCGCGTTTGTAACACTGGGCGTGAAACTTTGATTGATGCTGACTGAAAGCGGGCGAAGGATCGCCCCATCTGCCACTTACATTGAATTACGTCGCCCGGCTTGCTCTTGGAGACAGGCTCTTGTGGGAGCGAGCTTGCTCGCGAAGGCAATGTACCTGTCTCTGCAAGACCGCGTGGGTTGCCAACCTCAATGGCGACGAATACCCCATCGTGCTGCATACTCCCCTGACATACAGCGCCTGACCTTCATCTGGACACCCCATGACACCCAACGCAGAACTCTATAACCCGTCCACCGAATATGCCGACAAGCTGATTTCGCGCATCGGACAAACACCTTCGTGGATCGCAAAACGCATTGGTGTGACTGACAAGCGCATTCGCTACATTCTGGATGGGGAAAGGACCGTCAAAGGCGAAACCACGCCGATTCAGATGACCTATACCGAGCAGTTTGCACTGGAGTGTCTTGTGGCAGAGGCTATAGCGCTGAGGATGTAGGACCCGCTGGCTATCAAGCATTGCCCTTGAATCTGAGGTTCCTGATAATCACGCCCTCAAATAACTCAGGCAAGGAAATGCAGTGAAAGGAAATCTAGTATTGGTGGCGTTGCTTGCCCAAGCTTGAGTGCGGTGAAGTCTTTGCTACGAATAACTCTCATGCTCGCGGTTCTCAAGCAGGTATGTCCAACAGTTTCAGACTACGTGACGATTTAATCATAGAAGCACACTCTTCAATGATGACAGGCTTACTAAAAAGATAACCCTGCATTTGATCGCAGCCATACGTCACAAGCAGCGCTAACTGGTCGACTGTTTCGACGCCTTCTGCAATGACTTTAAGACCCAATTCGTGCGCCAACACGATGACCGCTCTGGTGATAGCGGCGTCCTCATGATTGCTCGTTATATCTTTTATGAACGCCCTGTCAATTTTGAGGGCGTCAAGAGGGAATCGTTTCAAGTAAGCCAAACTCGAATAGCCCGTTCCGAAATCATCGACCGAAAGGCTTATACCATACGATTTTATATCTCGAAGTATGTTAACCGCCGACTCGGGATCGATCATCAGCATTGACTCGGTCAATTCGAATTCTAAGGAATCTCCGAACAAGTCCCGGTTATGCGAAAATCGCCTGACCACCTGATCCGAGCCTCCCATGAGCCAGATGAGCTTTTCCGATTTCGAATATGCCAGCAAGCGCAAGCAGACACGCCGCGAACGCTTCCTCGCCGAGATGGATCAGGTCGTCCCCTGGACAGGTCTGCTGGGCCTGATCGAACCGTTCTACCCCAAGGCCGGCGGTGGCAGAAAACCTTATCCGCTGGAAACCATGCTGCGCATTCACCTGCTGCAGAACTGGTTCTCCCTGAGTGATCCGGCCATGGAAGAAGCGCTCTACGAAATCACCCCCATGCGCCAGTTTGCACGCCTGACGTTGAGTGCGCCGATACCGGAAGACACCACGATCATGAACTTCCGGCACCTGCTGGAGAAACATCAACTGGCTCCTGCAATCCTCGCGGTCATCAACGGTTATTTGCAGGAAAAAGGCCTGTCGCTGCGCCAGGGCACCATCGTCGATGCCACCATTATTCATGCCCCAAGCTCGACCAAGAACAAAGACGGCGAGCGTGATCCCGAGATGCATCAGACAAAGAAGGGTAACCAGTATTTCTTCGGTATGAAGGCCCACATCGGCGCTGACGTTGAGTCTGGACTGGTTCATCACGTCCATGGCACTGCGGCCAATGTGGCCGATGTCACTCAAGTCGCCGAACTGCTCCACGGGGAAGAAAACGCGGTCTATGCGGACGCTGGCTACACCGGTGTCGAGAAGCGTGAAGAGCACGAAAATCGTAACGTGATCTGGCAAATCGCGGCGCGGCGCAGCACGTATTCCAAGCTGAACAAACGCAGCCTGTTGTACAAAGCCAAGCGCAAGATCGAGTACTGCAAAGCGCAGACACGCGCCAAGGTCGAGCATCCGTTTCGGGTCATCAAGCGCCAGTTTGGTTACGTGAAAGTACGCTTTCGTGGGCTGATGAAAAACACGGCCCAACTGACCACGCTGTTCGCCCTGTCGAACCTGTGGATGGCTCGAAAGCGACTAATGGGTTTGGGTGAGTTGCGCGCTTAACACGGAAAACCGAGCGAAAAACGCGCTCGACTCACACTGCATCAGACCGTTTTCAGAAAAATAGCGCTATGTGCCTGGCAAATTACGGCTTGCCACCGCTGCGCGGCAAGTTGATCGGAGCATCCCTAAAAGAGCGGGGTTGATACCGTACCCCTCAACAATGTGCTTGATGGTCTCAGCCAGGCCTTTTACCTGAAGCTGCCTGACGGACAGATTGATGGCGATCGGTACCTGCATGACATTATTTTCTTCCCAGCTTTTTATGGTTTCACAGACGTTGCGGATAACCCACTCGCCGACAGGAATTATCAGGCCAGTGTCCTCAAGAATAGGGATAAACTCAGCCGGAGAAACCATACCCTGCTCCGGGTGATTCCACCGCAGCAAAGCCTCCAAACCACTTATCCTGCCATCGGTGAGGCTGACCTTTGGCTGAAAATGTAGAATAAACTCATCACGATCAAGCGCACCCCGCAATAGCGTTTCAGTTTGCAAGCGCCGAACCAAACTTTCATTCATTGTGGCGTTGTAAAACTTGTAGTTATTACGGCCACTTTTTTTCGCATGGTACATGGCGGTATCCGCATTCTTCAGGATAACGCCAGTGTCACGCCCATCAAACGGATAATTGGCAATACCGACACTCGCTGAAACAAATACATCCTGACCGCCCAGATTGAATGGTTTCCCCAACGCTTCAACAACATGGTTCGCAAGGGCTTTTATAAGGCTTTCGGAATAAACATGATGGGTAACGACGATAGAAAACTCGTCGCCTCCCAGCCGCGCAACCACACTGTTTTCATCAATGCAGTCTTTCAAGCGTCGACCCGCCTGTATAAGCAATTGGTCGCCCACTGAATGCCCCAGGGTGTCATTCACTGCTTTGAATCTGTCCAAATCGATGAATATGACGCTGACTGCATCTGGCACTGACGTTTTCCGACTGATTATCTCGCGCAGATAATTGCTAAGAAACCAGCGATTAGGCAGATGGGTGAGCGAATCATTTTCGGCCAGATAGATTAGCTTTTTCTTGGCGTCATACCGCTCAAGCGCGGCGGCCAACAGGTTAGCAAGTGTTTGAAGGTAGCTCACATCTTCACGTGTAAAGGAGTAGTCAGTGCTGGCATACACCCCAAGAACGCCCTTGAAAACCTCCCTGCAGGATATCTCAATCTCTAGACCACTTCTAATACCGCAAGCCTCCACTGTTTCACCCGGCAGCAGCGTGTACCTGTTATCAGGTGTATCAGAATTAATGACACACCCGGTGGAAGAAGCTGTACCGTTCAAAAAATCATTGTGATAACCACTGCGGACTTCCACGTGGTTCAAGCCAACCTCCGCGTTGAGGATGACCCCATGACTCACTCGATCAACGACTAATAAAGCCGCCTTGCTCAATGTTAATCCTTGCGCAGCAGTCAGTGCTGCCAGCTCACCCAGCGCACTGACGTTTTCTTCTGTCAATGCCTGCTGACCAAACAAGGCGATAAGGTTTTGCCTTCTGGAGTTATCCAGAATCGCGACCTCAAACTCCTTTCGAACAGTAATATCGATATCGATGCAAATATATTTTTCAACGCCGCCCATGTCATCGAGAATAGGTATTATGGTGCGTCGATGCCATGCGTCCTTACCGGTACGCCCCGAAAGCCTGACCTCACCGTTCCACACCTCATTTTCAGGTACCCATCGCCACGGCTCAGAGGCTGAAGACATGCCGGTCCAGACTTCATCGATCTTCAGCTCTAAAAGCTCAGCTCGCGAATGCTGCGAGCTTTTTACGAATCGTTCGTTAACGTAGGTGATACGTCCGGAGGCCGAAACTTCGCAAACGATTGAAACTTCATCAAGGGCATTTTTATGCTGCACCAAGGTATTCATCAGCGAGTCGATACGCAGGCCAAAGTGATTGCGCATACTGGCGGCAGTGCGGTTTACCGCTTTTATAGCCTCCTGTATTTCCATGGGGGCATCAGCGACCAACATAGCTTCAGCGGCCACTGCGCCTGAAGCGATTTCTGCCTCATACGAATGAAGTTTGCCCAGATGGGCAAGCGAACGCTTGATCATGAACCCCATTAAAATCAGACTGATCAGTAAAAAAAATATTGCAAACAGTGTCGCCTGAATCACCAGGCTATAGAGTTCGGTAGCAATTCTCTCGGCATTAAAAGACAGACGCATCACGCCATAATCTTTCCCGCCGACCGTAATCGGGCGATTGACATCGAATAATCTCGCAGCGACTTCGGACTCTATCCACGCAGGGCCCCTTCCAACAGGCGCACTGGCTGCCTGCAGGCGAATGACGCCACCCGACAGGTCAATGAACACGGCCGACTTGAACGGCGAGCGAGCCAAGGTTTTTTCGAGGGTCCTTTTGATGGTGTCGTAATCACCGATGACAACACTTTCCTCTACAGCTTGCGCGGCAACCTCAATGAGCATGTTAGCGGTGTCTTGTATCTCTTCAATATGCTGAAGCAGCTGGTTTTTATAAAACAGCCCCAGCCCTGACGTCAAAAAAGTCAGTATCAGAATGGACAACATCGCCAGTATTCGCGACGTCAGTGATTTGGGCAGCAGGCTTTTAAAGAAATTCATTAACAGCCTCTCCAGCTAAAGTTGAAATTATTTACTTAAGGTTTGCTGGCAAACTGTTATAAAAATCACGATAGGACGCATAATCCGCTTCCGTCGCAGGAATGAAGGTAATCGGTGCCGGTGCATGGACCAGCTCGGTCGCCTCACGAAGAACCCTGCTACCGTCGGGATCGTTTTGCATATTAAAAAATGCGTTGGCTACCGCATCACGTTCTTTTTTAGAAACCCGAGGGGATGCCATGAGGGCCAGGTCATTGAACGAGGCCGAACTCCACAGCACGCGGAACGACTTGCCTTCTCTCTCAGTGTAGCCACTTACAAGCTGTGAGTTGGCCCCCATCGCTTGAGCCTTGCCACTAAAGAGTTGGCTGAAAGCGCCATCCATGTTTCCGGCAAACACGGTAGACGTACTGATCCCTTTCTTTACCAATTCCGAGTTTGTGACTTTATAAGCGATGAACGCTTCCGGTCCCGGATACACAACTTCCTTGCCTTCTAGCTCCGAAAGGCTATGAATGGGCGAGTCGGCAGGTACCACGATCTGCCCCTCGAGGGCAGGCGCGTCACGGCGACCAAACACCGTCCAGCCCATCTTGTCGCGTTCCGGGCTAAAAAGATGGTTAGTAAAAGCGAAATCAACTTCTTGCGCGAGCACATAACTTGTTGTATCAGAGGATGTCCGCCCTAATTTCAGCGTGAGATTCACGCCGCTTTTGTCGGACACATACTTTATGATTGGATTCCAAAAACTGGCTGAAAGATTAAGATTGTACTGATTGACAGGCGAAAAATTGTAAACCTTAAGTTCTTCAGACGCGGCCACATTTGACAAGGAAAACGACAGGACAACCATTATAGCTTTGCAGCCCAGGCATAACTTCACTTGTCAACTCCACATGCAGACTAACGTCTTACCCAACGGTGATGAGCAATAACTTAAGCTCAGTAATACAGTATGATCGGCCGACAACCTTGAATCTTAAGCACCGACTGCATGAAGAAATATTAATCGGCCAGCCCATACACCTGCCTGCCGCGGCTGCGCGATAGTCTTGAACTGTACAGGCCGAGGTGGCTTCTTCTGCATGACCATTGCCTTGGCCGCAACGTGCAGTACCCAGCAATGAGCTATTGCTGACGACAGATCAAACAAAAAACCGCTCTTTCAACGGCACCAGTGCCGCACCGATAGCCGCCGCATCGCCATTGGTCTCACTCAGCAATAACTGAGGCCGAGGCGGTGGCGCGTTGTAGCGGTGGGCTCCCCAGAAAGTCGTTGCCGCAATCAGGCGTCTGCCCAGCTCTGGCGGTAATTGCCCGCCAAACACTACCGCCTGTGGATCGAACAGGCCCGCCAGTGCGTTAACCAGACGATCCAGGGTTGGTTTGACGCGTGCCAGCCAGGTGTCCACGCCGGGCCAGTCAGGGTCGAAGCGCAGGCGCAGGTCTTCGATTGAATCTACCTGTACGCCGTTCTGATGCAATTCATCCAGCAGGTAACGCAAGGCCGGACGGTTTATCGACTCTTCGTCGTTGTAGAGGGTGATCTCGCCCGCGTTGCCGTGGCTGCCGAAATACGGTTTGCCGTTGATCACCACGCCTGCGCCGAAACCGAAGTTGAACGACAGGTAGATGAAGTTGCTGGCCCAGGCCCCCACGCCCACCAGGCTTTCACCGATGGCCGCAGTGGTGGCGTTGTTTTCCAGCCAGACCGGCATGCCGAAGCGCTCTTCGAGTATCGGTTGCAAGTCAATCAATGACCAATCGCGCAGCGGTTCGGGTGCGTTGATCTGGCGGTTCTCAAGAAAAAAACCGGCGATGGCGAAGCCCATGCCAATCACTCGTTGCGCCTCGATGCCATTGCGCTGAAGCATGCGTTCGATGGTCTGATCAAACGAATCCAGCGTGCTGTTGCGGCTCAACGGCGGCGTACGCAAGGTGACCTGTTCCAGCACATTGCAGCCCAGATCGGCGATGCAGACCACTGCCGAATCGGTATTGATCGATACGCCGATGACATACACCGCCTCGTTGACCAGCTCAATGCGCGGGCTGGGCTGACCACGGCCGTTCTTCACTCGCTCGCCGCTGCGCAGCAGGCCTCGGCTGATCAGTTCTTCGATCAGGCGGTGCACCGACTGCTGAGCCAGGTCCATCTCGGTCGAAACCGTGGCGCGGGTGATCACACCTCGACGGCGAAGGATATCCAGCAATTTGCGTTCATTCAGGCTCAGCGGTTGGTGCGCATGAAGTGGCGTATCGAGGTCGAGGGGCATGGAATCTACAAATCAGGGGAGGATTAAAACAGTGGGCGTGTAAAGCAGTGTATCGCCCGCCACCCATTGCACACTTCCATCATGAAAATTTAATAAAAGTCGCGCAGGTCACAAATACTACACACAAGCTGTATTAAATGGCACTGAGTTCTCGTGGGTGTCCTCATGCCTTTCATCAGTAAGACGCTTTCCATGCTGGCGCTGCTGCCGTTCGCTGCTCAGGTCTTCGCCGCCCCCGCCGAGTTCTGGTATAGCCACGGCGGCGCGGCCGGAAGTGCCATCGCAGATTTGTGCAGAAGCTTCAATGCGCAGCGTGAGGATGGGGATCGCCTGCACTGTATCCGCCAGGGCAGTTATGAGCAGACGCTGCAGAAGACCGTCGCAGCGTACCGCGCAGGCATAGGCCCGGCGCTGGTCGAAATTTACGACGTGGCCACGCCTGACATGCTGCTGGGCGGTGCCACTCTGCCTGTCGAGGCCATCATGGCCGGTCATCAAAGGGCCTATTCCGACGACACCTTTCTGCCAGCCTTGCGCCGCTATTACTCCGATGATCACGGCGCTCTGGCGGCCCAGCCTTTTGCGGCGTCCACCGCCGTGCTCTACACGCACCGAAATGCCCTGGCCGCGGCAGGTATCAGCGAGCCCCCCGCCACTTGGGAAGCATTTGCTACCGCCTTGCGGGCCTTAAAGAAAAACGGCCACGCATGCCCTGTCGTCAGCGAATTTTCGCCGTGGATCTGGCTGGAGCAGACCAGTGCAGCGCAAGGCACCGAAGTTGCGGTTCGCGCCGCTGGCACCGAACGCTATCAGTTCGACAAAGGTGCCCACCTGCGCTTGATGAACGACCTGGCGCAATGGACCGCCGAAGGTCTGGTGGTGCACGAGGATTCGACCCGCAGCGGCCAACAGGCGCTGGCTTTCGCCACCGACGACTGCGCCATGCTGATCGACTCCACCGGTGCCTGGAATATCGTGCACAGCACGCTCAAATCCGATATCGATGTCACAGCACTGCCGATTTACGCCAACACCCAACGTCGTACCAACGCTCCCGGAGGTTCCTCGCTGTGGGTGATGCGTGGGCATGCAGCTCGGGATTACAGGCTGGTCTCGGAGTTTCTGGCGTTCGTACTGCAACCGGATAATCAGTTGGTGTTCAGTGCCCGGACCGGCTACCTGCCAGTTACTCAGGCGGCAGCGGCACGGTTGCAATCCGCAGGCAGAGAGCCGTCGGCCGTAATGGTCGGGCTTGCGGCACTTCACGACATTGACGGCCAGCCTTCTAAGCCTTTGCGCTGCGGCTTTATCACGCTGATGCGTCTTGTTTGGTCGCAGGAAATGGAAAACGCGCTCGCCGGTCGCCAGAGCGTTGAACACGCCCTGCGTCAGACAACGCTGCGTGCCAACGAATTGCTCAGTCTGTTTCAGCAGATGCATCAGGCCCAGGCCAGCAACGAGTCAGACGAGGCAACGCCATGAAGCCTCGTGCGCATTTTCCGCAACCGCGCCTGGCGCAGCTGTTTGCCCTGCCCCAATTGCTGGCACTCGGGTTGTTCTTTTATTGGCCTGCAGTCCAGGCAATCTGGTGGTCGTTTCATCTGGTGCCGCCCTTCGGCGGTAACGAAATCTTTGTCGGCCTGAGCAACTATTGGCGAGTGTTGAAAGACCCTGGTGTGCTCGCGTCGCTAGGCTCGACGCTGGTGTTCAGCCTGTCGAGCGTTGTGCTTTCGATCCTCATCGCACTGGTGCTTGCGCTGTGCCTTGAACTGAAACTGCGCGGCAACGCAGTGTTTCGCAATCTGCTGATCTGGCCCTACGCGGTATCGGGCGCCACCATCGGCATTGTCTTTCACGTGCTGGCCAATCCGGTGATGGGTATTTTCGCCTGGCTTAACGCGATTGCCCCCGGCACCTGGGCACCCTACGCCAGCCCGATGCAGAGCATGTTGTTGCTGATCGTGGCGTATGCGTGGTGCCTGGTGCCGTTCAACTTCGTGATGCTGGTCGCCAGCTTGAAGTCCGTCCCCGATGGCTACCTCGCCGCCGCCGCACTGGATGGAGCAGGCCCGTTGCGACGCATGCTCGACATACAGCTGCCGCTGATTGCGCCCTATCTGCTGTTCATGTTTGTCATCGACCTGCTGGAAAGCCTGTCGAACAGCTTCGGACTGGTCGACACCCTCACCCACGGCGGGCCCGGCGATACCACCAATGTGCTGGCCTACAAGATTTACACCGACGGTTTCATGGGCCTGGATCTGGCAGGTTCGTCGACACTGTCAGTGCTCATGTTGCTTGCAGTCGTAGCGCTGAGCATCGCTCAGTTCAAACTCTTGTCCCGCTTCCAGCGCCGTGGGGTGAAAGCATGATCGAGCGTCACCGTTTGCTCGATACGGGCGCTTATCTGCTACTGACGCTCGGTTTGGTGTTCGCGCTGGGGCCGCTGTACGTCGCAGTCTGCTCGGCAACTGTGAGCAACCCACAACTGTTCGCCCACGGCCTTGCGCTGATACCCGGCGACCAACTGCTGGAGAACCTGCAACAAGTCACCCGACGCCTCGACCTGCTGCGCTTGCTGGGCAATAGCCTGCTGGTCGCCACGCTCGTGGTAATCGGCAAGCTGACACTTTCGGCGCTGACAGCATTTGCCGTGGTGTACTTTCGCAGCCGCTACACCTCGGTGATCTTCTTTGCCGTGCTGGGCGCTCTGCTGCTGCCGCTGGAAGTACGCATCATCCCCACGTATGCGGTGGCCAGCGACCTGCTCGGACCGCTACGCAACCTGTTGCAATGGCTGGGCATCCAGTGGCTGCCGGTGCCGACCATCAACCTGCTCGACAGCTACACCGGGCTCGCCTTGCCGCTGATTGCCTCAGCCACCGGCACCTTTCTGTTCCGGCAGTTTTACCAGACGCTGCCCGCCGAACTGGTCGAGGCTGCACGTATGGATGGTGCCGGGCCCTGGCGTTTTTTTGTCGACATTCTGCTGCCGCTGTCGAAGACCAACTTCGCGGCACTCGGCACGCTGGTGTTCATCGGCGCGTGGAAAGACTACCTGTGGCCGCTGGTCGCGACCAATCGCGAGGACATGCGCACGCTGGTGCTGGGCGTCGCCAGCTTTCTGCCGACCGATGCAACCCAGGTCCCCGAATGGAACCTGCTGATGGCCGCCGCCGTGGTCAGTATGCTACCCCCCATCCTCGTCATTGCGCTCATGCAGCGATGGTTTGTCAAAGGCCTGATCGGAGTCGGTAAATGAACGCGCTCACCCCTATTGCCTGCGCGCCGGATATCGTCCTCAAGGGCCTGCACAAAACCTATGGCTCAGGGCACATCCTTCATGGGCTCGATCTGGTTTTCAAGGCGGGCGAGCTTAACGTCATCCTCGGCCCATCCGGGTGTGGCAAGTCCACGTTGCTGCGCATGGTCGCCGGGCTGGAGGACGTCAGCAAAGGGCAGATTCTGATGGGTGGCCGCGACGTGACGCGTCTGCCGCCCAAAGAACGCGGCTGCGCCATGGTGTTTCAGAACTACGCGCTCTACCCGCACATGAGCGTCGCCGACAACATCGGTTACGCGCTGAAGCTGGCACGCATCTCACGCAAGGAGCGCGAACAGCGTATTCGCGAGTGTGCCAGTTCGCTGGGGCTGGAGGAGTTGCTGCAACGCAAGCCCGGAGAGCTTTCCGGCGGTCAGCGTCAGCGCGTTGCGATCGGTCGGGCGCTGATCCGCAAACCGCCGGTGCTGCTATTCGATGAACCGCTGTGCAATCTGGACAGCGCGCTGCGCCATGAAATGCGCCTGTTGATTCGTAATCTGCACCAGCAGACCGGTGCGACGATTCTGTATGTCACCCATGATCAGACCGAGGCCATGACCCTCGCCGAGCGTGTGGTGATTCTCAACAAGGGCCATGTCGAGCAGATCGGCACGCCCACCGACATCTACGATCAACCCGCCAGCATATTCGTCGCCAGCTTCATCGGCACCCCGCCCATGAACCTGCTGCCTGTGCACTGCCTGGACGACAATGTTCTGATACTGGCCGACGGACAACGCCTGCCCATCAAACTCGGCATTGCCAGCAACCGGACAGGCAAATGGCTGATGGGCCTGCGCCCCGAGACCGTCGTGCTCGCCCAGACAGGCGTCACCGCCACCGTGGAGTCCTCCGAAAATCTCGGCAGCCACAGCCTGCTGTATTGCCAGTTGGCCGGAACACGCTGTGTTGTAAGTCTCGCCGAACGGCAGCATCTGATGCCCGGCACCCAGATTCGACTCACCATCCATCCCGCGCCCTTGCTGTTCGATATCGAGAGTGGCCAACGCCAGCTCGTTTCCTTCTCCCAAACCACCAAGTGACCCGCCATGCTCAAACCTGCGCCCCTCGTCCGCTCGTCCCTGATTGCCCATCGTGGTGCCAAGGCTTACGTGCCGGAAAATACCCTGCTGGCCCTGGAGAAAGCCGCCGAGTGCGGCGCCGAGTGGGTCGAGATCGACGTGAAGCTGACCCGCGATGGCCAGCCTGTCGTGATTCACGACGACTTGCTGGACCGCACCACCAACGGGCGCGGCGCTGTCGTGCTTCACGAACTTGAGGCCATCCGCAAACTGGACGCAGGCAGCTGGTTCGCGCCTGAATTCGCGGGCCTGCAGATCCCGACCTTCGAAGAGATCGTGGCCTGCGCGCTGCGCCTCAATCTGGGTTTGCAAGTCGAACTCAAACCGACCATTGGCGACGATATCGAGACGGCGGAAGTGGTGATGCCAATCCTCAAAAGCCTGTGGCCCGCCGACAATGATCGGTTGTTCGTCTCCAGCTTTTCGGTGCGCTCGCTAACTGCCGCCCGCCGCTTGTGGAACGACGTACCACTGGCCATCGCCTCGGTGGTCGCGCCTGCTGACCCGGTCGCTTTGCTGGCCGAATATGACTGCCGAATACTTCACGTACTTGACGACATGCTCGATGACCATCACCTTGTTCGCCTGAAAAGCAGCGGCGTCGAATTCGCCGTGGCTACCATCAACAGCCCGAAACGCGCGCGTTACCTGCTGGAACACGGCGCGCAGTCGATTCTCAGTGATTACCCGGACCTGTTGAACCTGCCGAACGGAGGCTGTCTGCAATGAACAACCGACTCAGCGTCGCCATGCAAGCTGTAGAAAAGGCCACTGGCCTGGCCATGGCGTATTTTAACGACCGCCACACCCTCGACATCACCACCAAAAGCGCGCAAGACCTCGTCTCTCGTGCCGACTTTGAAGTGGAACAACTGCTGCGTGCAGAACTGAGCAAACACTTCCCCGACGATACAATCCTCGGCGAAGAAATGGGCGGCGAATTCATCACCGACGGCTGGGTCATCGACCCCATTGACGGCACCGGCAACTACCTGCGCGGCACCCCATTGTGGGGAATCGCGGTGGCGTACATGTCGGCAGGTGAACCCGAAATCGGCGTCGTCGCCTACCCGGCATTGGGCTACACCCTCGCAGCCCGCACGGGCGATGGCTTGCTGCGCAACGGCGTCCCTTTTGTCCGCCCTCGACCACCCGAGCACCTGCGCATCGCCGGCGTCGGCGAAAACACCCGCTGGGACGCCGAAGAGATGGGCAAACTGCACCTGAGCCTGCGCCGACAGGGCTGGGGCCTGGCAGGCTATCGCTGCGCAACCATAGGCCTGGCGTTCGCCGCGTTGGGGCAAACGGATGGGTACATGGAGAAATTCACCAGCCTGTGGGACATCGCGGCAGGCGCAGTGATTTGTCGAGAAGCTGGATTGCTGTGCACGATTGAAGGCGAGCAGAAGCAAGGGTCAATGACTGTGATGGTCGGGCGTGAGGAGTTGATGGAGATTTTTGGTGCGTAATGCGCCGGGCTAATCGACGCAGTTTTCTGACTGCGTTTGTCCGGCTGCTGGCGTGCCTGCCCTTCGTCAACAGCAGGCTGCTGGCGGCAGAAACCTTTCCCGCATTGCGCCAGCCTGCAGCCGAGAAAGGTATCCGGTTCGGCTTTGCGGTTGATCCGGCAAAGCTGAATGACGATGCGGCCTATCGGCAACTGGTCGCCCGTCAGGCCAGCATCGTAGCGCCAGAAAACGCCTTGAAGTGGCAGACCGTCCACCCCGAACCAGAGCGTTACAACTTCGCACCCGCCGACGCAATCGCGGGGTTTGCGAAAGCGCATGAACAGCGTATGCGCGGCCACACTTTCTGCTGGCATCGCTCTTTACCCGACTGGGTTCACCAAACCGTCACCCCGAAGAACGCCGAAGCGGTGCTGACGGCGCACATCAGTACCGTCGCCAGCCATTATCGCGGTCTCATCAGCGCATGGGACGTCGTCAACGAAGCCATCCAGTTGGAGGATGGCCAGCCTGACGGGCTGCGCAATTCATTCTGGTATCAGATGCTCGGGCCTCGCTATCTGGACATAGCCTTCAAGGCTGCGCACAAGGCCGACCCGGACGCCCTGCTCTGCTACAACGATTACGGCCTGGAAAAGGATACCCATTACGGCGAAAGCAAACGCACTGCCGTGCTCGCCCTGCTGCGCGGGCTCAAGCAGCGCGGCATTCCGATACACGGCCTTGGCATTCAGTCCCATCTGCGTGCAGGCGACACATTTGGTCCGGGCCTTTCCCTTTTTATTCTTGCAGTGCGTGATATGGGGTTGTCGATCCACATCACGGAACTGGACGTCGACGACAGCCTCTTCACGGGGTCCATCGCAGATCGTGATGGATCAGTTGCAGCGACTTATAAGCGGTATCTCGACGTGGTGCTTGCCACGCGCTCGGTATCTACCGTTGTTACGTGGGGTGTTTGGGACAGCCCGCATGTTGCAGGCGCCACGGCCAGCAACGGGCCGTTGGCACAGCGGGCATTAGCGTTTGGCCCGCGAGGTGAGGTGAAGCCGGCGAGCTGGGTGATCGCGCATTGTTTCGAAAACGCGCAAACACAGAAGGATGCGCGGTTTTAGGCGTCAAGGCAGCAGTGCTGCCATAGTGGTTCAGCGCTTTCTGATACCTGAAAACGACGAAGCCCCCGATAAACGGGGGCTCCGGGTCTGGACCTGAACAGCAGGGTCCAGCGATATCCTAGAACGGTTCTACTCACTAAAAAACTGTCAACAACGCAGATTTCCTTTTAGATCAGGCCTGTAGAGTTCAGCAGCGTGACAGCTTTCAAAAAACCGTAAACACAGCGAGACTTGAGGCACGAGTTGTTTACATATTCCTGATTCAGTTCGTCGCCCGCTAGCCCGCAACCGGACCGCGACTGCCAAGTCTGGGCGGTCCTAGACGACACAAAAACGCGCTCACGCTCACCCGGTTAATGACCTTTTCAACTGCAGGAGCAGGCCATGGGATTCCCGGGCGCACATTTGTCGCAATGGGTTTCCCAAGCGAGGTAGAATTCCTCCACCATCTTTTGGCATCCAGTGGTAGTTGGAAAACCACCCCAACAACGCAACCCTACGAATTGCGTTCAGCAAACGCTGATCTGGCCAAGCGTTGAAATCCACTCGAAAGCGTTAGAGCGCGAATCCGTGAGTAGTCTGGTGCCCTCCTCGGAGCCTAGAAAACCAAGCGCCAGGGCCCAGAAATGCAATCAAAGCGGAGTATGGCAGCTACGCCCATAATGATATCATCGCGACACTAGGCACCAACCGAAGGGATTTCACGTTGAGCGAGTTAGCAGAGCCAAACAGCGCAATTTCATCATGGAGTGGTTTCGTATATCAGGGTAAAGTTGCCCTCTACTACTCTTTAAAATTACTCACTGAAGGCGTAAGAGACTTCGAGCTACAGTTAGACAGCACCGACGACTTCGCAATATATAAAGACGGAAAACTTCTGAGCGCCCACCAAGTTAAAGCAAAAGTTGGCTCAACCAGAGGCAGCTACACCAGCGCACTAAAAAAGTCTGCAGAAGTTGATGACCATAGAAAAGCTGGAACCAATCGATACATACACGTGTCCGTGAAGATAGACGACACCTCTGAATCGCCCCGGGTTTTGTAGACACCTCCATGCCTTAAACTGAGGCCAATCAGGAGGTGCCATGAGCAACCCACGTTATCCCGAAGAATTCAAAATCCAAGCGGTCAATCAAGTGACCGAAAAGAAGCTGCCTGTCGCTGATGTGGCGGGCGCGTCTTGGCGTGTCGACGCATAGCCTCTATGCCTGGATAAAGCGCTACAGCAAACCTCAGGCAGAACGGCAGCAAGACGATGATCAGCACGCTGAACTGCGTCGTCTGCGAGCGGAACTCAAGCGGGTCACTGAAGAGCGAGACATCTTAAAAAAGGCCGCCGCGTACTTTGCCGAGGAGTGCGGCTGAAGTACGCCTTTATCAAGCAGCGCGCGGGCGACTACTCCATTCGACGGCTTTGCCTGACGCTGAAAGTCCATCCCAGTGGTTATTACGCTTGGTTGTCTGAGCCGCAATCTGCACGCGCTAAAGACGACCAGCGATTGCTCGGTTTGATCAAGCACTCGTGGCTGGAGAGCGGCGGAGTTTATGGCTATCGCAAAATCCATGACGACCTGCGCGAGGTCGGTGAAGATTGTGGTCGGCATCGTGTGGCGAGGTTGATGCGTCTTGAAGGTCTGCGCTCTCAGACAGGGTATCGACGTCGCCCTGGAAAGTACGGCGGTAAGCCAGCGGTCGCCTCACCCAATTTACTGAAGCGCGAGTTCGATGTCGTGGAACCCAACAAGGTTTGGGTCACCGACATCACCTACATTCGTACGTATGAAGGCTGGCTGTATTTGGCGGTGGTGCTGGATCTGTTTTCTCGTCAGGTCGTTGGCTGGTCAATGAAGTCGCAGATGACCAGTGATTTGGCCATTGATGCGTTATTGATGGCGGTTTGGAGGCGAAAACCGAAACAAGAGGTGATGGTTCACTCCGACCAGGGCAGCCAGTACAGCAGCTCCGATTGGCGCAGTTTTTTGAAGGCAAACAATTTGGTTGCCAGCATGAGCCGCCGAGGCAATTATCATGACAACGCCGTGGCTGAGAGCTTTTTCCAGCTTCTGAAACGGGAACGAATCAAGCGGAAAATCTACACCTCACGGCAAGATGCTCGTAGTGATGTGTTCGATTACATCGAGATGTTCTACAACCCAAAACGCCGCCATGGTTTCAACAATCAGCTGTCACCGGTAGAGTTTGAAAAACGTTACGCAATGAGCTTGCAAGGTGTCTAGAGAATCCGGGGCGATTCATGGAGTGGGTCTTCATTGATGGCAGCTATGCCAAGGCTCATCAGCACAGCGCAGGTGCTGCCAGCACGCAGGACCAGGCCATCGGAAAAAGCCGAGCCGGTACACCAGCAAGATTCACCTGGCTGTAGACGCTTGTGGGCTGCCTATTGCATTTGACGTGACCACAGGCCAGCCCAATGATTGTTCGCAGGCGGCCTCGTTGATTGCCAAGGTGCCCGATGCAGAAGTGATCATTGCGGACAAGGGCTACGACACTGAAGCGATACGCGCTCAGGTCGAGCAGCAAGGCAGCAAAGTGGTGATTCCACGAAAGCGCAATTCTCTGAAAGGGAACGCAGATCTGGACAAAGGGTTATATCGCAATCGACATCTCGTAGAAAACGCCTTCGCCCGGTTGAAGCATTTCCGGGCGGTGGCTTCTCAATTTGACAAACTCAAGAGAAACTATGAAAGCGTCATAGCAATGGCCTGCGCTTTTCTGTGGCTACCAATGTGAAACGGGAACAGACCCTAGGTCAATCGTCCGCGTTGGAACTCAACGTAAAACCGGGAGCATACAAGGGGACGCCTGAGAAAACGGATTTTAAAGTACTTTAAGCTGATTTCAGTCGTCGTAATGGTCGAAATCTTCCTCCACAGCGCACTATTCGGTTCGTTTCAATATCTCGACGACATGATCCCGATTTGGTCTAACTCCTTTGAGGTCCATACCTTCAGGTTGAAATATCTGGCCGCTAACCGTCCTGCGCGCTAATGCCTCAATTCCAGTGAGAACATGGTCAGCGCACGAGTATGTGTCTCTCTGCCGAGCAATCGGCATGCCCATTGGGGCATTTGCTACACCCATACTCATTGCTATTCGTCTTGCCAAGAAGTACTGAGATGTATTAGTGGCGAGATGGGCTGTCTCGGGGGAAACCATTGAGTCATAGTGAAAGGCTTGTCCTGTTTGTCTATTGACGCAAAGCAGCGACCAGTGCTGATTATTATTATTTACAGGCATTAGCAGAATCGGTGGCGTATTGCGGCCTGTGAGATGAGGAAGAACTTCATTGCGTAGCCGTTGGTCTCCTTCTACCAAAAGTCGAACTTGTTGAGGATCAACGAAATTCAGTAGAGCCGCCCGAGGGTGACCTTGCAATTCTGCCTCAACGTATCTAGTGTATCTAACGATGTCACTGTCCCAAAGCCAAGGATCGTTAGCCAAACGTTGGATAATGTCAATGGTAGCCCTAGACGATGAACTGTCCACATCTAAAACTTCATGCTGTTGAGAGGGACCTGTGACGTCCTGGTAAGATAAGGAATTGATTGAAGAAAGATCGCCAAATATAGAGTCCGACATTTCTGTATCAGGCTGCTGTAAAGGCCCGGTTATTGCCTGCGGCGTATCTGGATCCCAGCCCCAACCTGACCAATCTGAATTTGGCAACGTAACAGATGAGTGCTCAAGTTGGGCTGACCACGAGTCTTGAGGTACCAGGGGCCAACCACTCAAAGGTGTGGGCGGAAACATTGAAGAATAGGAGGATTTCGCTGGTGAATCAGGGTACTGGTTTACGGATCCCCCCGAAGCGGATGGCTCCGCTCCACCTTGGCTTTCAAGCCAAGACGGATGCAGGCTCAATTGGCTGAAGCCGGTAAAGCCGGAGACATGGTGGATGGAATCAGTCTGGGAGTCGGCCACCATTTGCCGAGCTCGACGTAGTGTTGTTCTCATAGTCCTGGCAAAGCTCGCGCTCTTTGCATGCGTATAGAGATCCAATTCGATATCCAAGCCTTCGTCCCTGTTTTGAAGACGGGACGCCAAGGATATCGGCGCGTGCCTTTCCTGTTGCAGCCAAGCACTAAACGAACGCAATGAGCTTGCCTGCACGGAGGCGCCATCTTCTTTACCGCGACGGTTAACCTTCCCGCCATATCCCTGCTTTCTCAACCAAACTGCAAATCGCTCACTGAGTAGCCGATCGGCCTCTGGAAGCACACGGGTGTTTCTCTTGACGGCATACACCTTAACTCCTGTAAGGTCAAAGTGTCGCAGATGCTTCAGTGCCGGAACCAGCTTGTCAGGGCCCGTTGCTTCTTTGGTGTACATTCTAGCCAGGGCTGTCAAATGGCCCGAGTGCAGGCTATCCTCTTCGCACAACCCTTGTTCGCCCCTTTCACCGAGCCATGTGCTAAAGCGTTTCAAGTGATCTAAGTAACCTTTAGAGGTCACATCATCTTCGGGAAAAGCCTCACTGATTAGCCATTCATCTTCATTTGTAATTTGAATAGACTCCCGATCGAAGCCCTGGATAGTCACCGCTCCACTTTTGTTAGTGACCGACTCCCTAAGATAGTTCAATACCGTTAATGGAAAATGCCATTTTTGCGTCCGCGCTACAAATTCTTTTAGGTCCTCCGCTAGTCCATCATCAAACAGCCGGGCATGCAAACCAGGCTTGCCGGCCATCCTGAGCCAAGTGCTAAACTTAGTCAGGGTTTTTTTGTAAATTAGCACGGTGTTCTCGTTACTCTCACCAGCGTCGGCGCTTATATGAAACCTTGCGATGAGTTCCTCATCCTCCGGATATGGATTTTTTCTGCCGCCATTTCTAAACGATATATTTTCAAGGTGTTCGGGAACAGAATGCATCCCTGCTATTATCTCTGGCGTTTTTGAATGCACGTGCTGAGCATAAGCCTGTATTTCTGCTTGTTCAACTAGATGTCGGCCGCGGTATTCTTCTTGCTGAATGAGGTGCCGATGACTTTTCTGCCGGTCCTGTGACTCTATACCCTCGGCATGAACTGTCAAAGTGCTATCGAGTGGAGGGAGTTCTTCAGTCCCGATTTGCGCCTCTTGGAGTCTCCGGTATGCATCTAGATTGTTGCTCCAGTTGTTAAAGTTCCACATTGGATTATCCTTAAAGTCAAAGGTTTTAGCAAAAACCGTTCAGATTTAAACTATCACATACCGCATTTCATGCCAATGAGATACCACTAAAACCCGGTAATTGAATTATAGTTCTCTACTCAAAAGGAAAGGCGGCCGCAAAAACTGAGTGCAACACCCCTACCTCAGGTAAGGTGCGGCAATGTCTTATACCGAACTCAGCATAGAAGAACGCGTCGCCATTCAAATCGGACAATACCGAGATCTCAGTCAGCGAGAGATTGCTCGTCTGCTGGGGCGTAGTTGTAACGACCTGCAATCGAAATGGCCTCGACCTGCCCCCATCCGCTTCGACCTGCAATCGAGCACAGCCGAGCAGGATTAATTGCGACTGAAGGCTGTCGACTGTGGCAACTATCGAGCTTAAATTCCTATCTTTTCGACACAACCTGACAAATCTATAGAATTAATCCTCAGGAAAAAGAACTTCGTCTGGTTTTATACGTAAGTGCCCCATAAAACCACACGGTCCGTCGCGACCACAGTTTCCCATTGGCTTCATAGTTTCGTCGAAGCGGGGGTCGACAATGCGGCTCGTTGGGTCATCGCCACGGGTTGCCGCTGACTCGCTAATAATGACGGCGCCCGCAAAGGCGTGGGCGAGCGGAGCCATTCGAAGCGCCACGGCACGATCAATCCGCTCGATGATTTCCGGCGTAGCCTTTACATAGATTCCGACATTTTGAGTGTCGCTGTGGTCGAGCAATTCAGCGATGATCAGCTCGCCATGGCCTTCTCTTGCCGCAGACGTTGCCACTGTATGTCGTAGCCGTTTCGAGGTAATTTTGATGTGCTCGCCGGTTCGCTCCGAATACACCCGCAAAGCCTCAAAAACCGATCTGACTCTGTTACCGATTTCCTTAGGTGAAGTGTGTTGCTGAAAACCTGGACGAACTTTTTTTGTCGTCTTCTTTTGGGGAAACAGCGGCGCTTGCGATGGCCCAATGGTGAACTCGTCGCCATCCCCGAATCGTGTGCGCACACTACTCGCGTAGTCTATGAGCATTTTTCCGATGCTGGGGGTGATCAGTCGCTCCTTGAACTGCTCCCGTCGGGCCTCCGCCCGCCCCTGCTTAACCCTAGGCACACGAAGTACATACTCGGTAGCCCCATCAGCCTTCGTAATTTCCCTGACATCGCCTACCTTCAACATTGCGTATTGGATGTTCCTCTGTCCCAAGAGCAAACAAAGCCAGGCCAAAAGATAGTCATCCAGAGCAATCGTCCTGGCGGCAAAGGCATCGTTCAGTGCCACTTGCGTGGCCGAGCGCTCAATTTCAGTAAGCGGTCCTTTGAGCGGGTCCATCGTCAGGACTGCAGTGCCCTTGCGGTTCCCTTTGAGGCGAATACTTTTCAGAAAGTGCACGGCAGATTTCGTCACGCCAAGGACGCCCAAACCCTCCCATTTCTTGAAAAAGGCGCTCAAGGCTCCCAACTTCCACTCGGTTTCCTTTGTTAGGGAAGCTCGAAAGCTAGCGAGCGGCGGCGCATCGATGATGCTGACCGGCCGACCCTGAGCAGCAGATATCGATTCCAGCAATCGCCTAAAATGGTCAAACAGGCTTACAACCGTCATCGCCTCCGCGTTTTCGGCATACCACATCAAGGGAAATTTCGCAGCTGCGATTAACTCATCTGTCGCACATTCCCTTAGCCTCTCGAAATTCACACTGATTGAGTAGAGACCATCATGGAACGTCCAGCGCTTGGTTCTCGGATCGAAAACTGCTCCGCTGAGCGCCTTCACGGTGTGTGGCAGGGTCAGACTACCCAACGGTTGGCTGGTAATCGCTGGTTTTTCAGGCATCACTCAGTACACCCTCAACTTGCTTAGTTTGCATCGCCAAAGACACTTGCTGAGCTTTCAGCCGGACGTGCCGACGGGTGTAATTGACAGAGGTCTTCGAGGTCGGTGCCCACCCCATCAAGAACGAACGCATGCGCTCCTCTTCGGCTTCGGAGACCTTCGCTATGTCCATTATCTCCGAGAAGCGATCATTCCACGTGTGGCGAAGACATGCGGAGTCACAGCATCGAACTCGCCATTAAATGCATTCCGAAGTTCGGCGAAGATCGCATTTACGGCACTGAGCGACAGAGGCGCACCTGTGCCCATGGCGATGAACAGGAATGGGTGAAGTCTTGCGCCCTCAGTGGTTCGGCGTGTGTTCGTTATGTATTCGTACGTCAGTTTGCAAAGGCCGGGGGACAACGGAATCTTTCGATCACGGGTCTTGACCAGTGGCTGGTCCTTTCGAGGGTCTTCCGGATCGTCTGCTCGCCTGACCACCGTCAGCTCCTCCGACTGAAAGTTAATGTCGGGAATCTTTACGTTCAACACTTCGCCGCGACGAAGGCCAAGCTCATAGAACCACCGCACCAGCAGAGCGTTTCGAATGCATGTGCCTTCTCCTTTCCAAGGATTCTCCGGCGATGTTGGCGACGTAATATTGAGAAGTCGCTCCGCCACCTGTGGCTGAAGCCCTTCCCGCTGCCCGACGGTATTCCGGCCTTTATGACGTGGCAGCCGCGCGTCCAGAGCATCTTTGCAGGACGTCCATTCATTCCAAAGCCGCTCACCCTCAGCCGCACCCGAGTGATAGCGAGCCATGTGGTATCTCACCAGCCAATCAAGATAGTCGCGGATGACCCGAATACGGTTAGCTGCGGTATGGCCCGCCACCTCAGTTGGTGCAGGTTGTCGTTGAACAAGGCGCACACTTTCCCCGGAGATTCTTCGAACGGATTTCTGGGAAGGAGGAATTGAATTTCGCTTCAGTTGATCAGCGACAGGCCGCTTGCAGTGCCGGACAAGTTCGTCGAGCTCGCTTAGACGAAAAACTCTGCTCTGTCGGATCCGCTGCTCAATATCAATCCCACTCGAGTCGAGGAATAGCTGCAATACCATGATCGACCGCAAGACTTGGTCAATCGTATTGCTCGCTCTGTTGGTAGCCCGAATCTCGCTGAGCACGTAAACAGACGGCTCGAATAGGGGAGCACCCGTGGCCATTGCAATCAGCACCGGTAAGCGCTCCCCGGAAGTCAACACGAGTGTCTTTACCGCGTAGGGATTGAGGGCCATTTGTTTACACCTTCTAAAGGTAAACGCTTAACAAATGTAGCTCTTATCCCGCAAAAATCTGTAAACAATAAAAAAGCGAAGCCAAATCAATGGCTTCGCTTCACATGTTTACTGTTCTGAAGAACCTACACTTCAGAACGGAATATCATCATCAAAGCTATCAAAGTCAGCAGCTGGCTGCGGCGCTTGTTGTTGCGGCGCCGGGCGCGAGTCGCGCTGTGGCGGCTGCTGGTTGTAGTTCTGCTGAGGTGCAGACTGCTGCGGCGCCGATTGCTGAGGGCGCGACTGCTGTGGACGCGGTGCGGACTGGTTGTAGTTGCCGCCGCCCTGACCTTGTTGGGAGTCGCCTTGTGGACGGCCGCCCAGCAGTTGCATGGTGCCCTGCATGTCGACGACGATTTCAGTGGTGTAACGCTTGATGCCGTCTTTTTCCCATTCGCGGGTCTGCAGCTTGCCTTCGATGTACACCTGCGAACCCTTGCGCAGGTATTCGCCAGCGATTTCGGCGACCTTGCCGAACATCGATACGCGGTGCCATTCGGTCTTTTCGACTTTCTGACCGCTCTGCTTGTCAGTCCATTGTTCGCTGGTTGCCAGACTCAGGTTGGTCACGGCGTTACCGTTAGGCAAGTAGCGAACTTCGGGATCCTGGCCGCATGTACCGACCAATATGACTTTGTTAACCCCACGGGCCATAACGTTCTCCTAGGCTTCGCACGCTTCTGACGCTGGATTGACCAGCTTTTCGAGAGAGGCACGATCCAATAATTTTGTGTCGAGTTTTATGTAGATGGCTGCCTCTTCCGCAACCACCACTGCATCTGTCACGCCTGCTACGGACATTAAACGCTCTGCCAGGCCTGCTTCACGCTGCGCCTGCGGCGACAACGGCAGACGTAGGCTGGTCACGTAAGGCGGTTCTCGCATGGTCACTGCGAAGGCGAGCCAGACGGCGGCCATGGCTGCACCACCCAGGAACACCACATCGAGCCCACCGTGCTGGAACAACCAGCCGCCCAGTATCCCACCTGCGGCCGAACCAAGAAACTGGCTGGTGGAATAAACTCCCATTGCCGTGCCTTTTCCGTCGGCCGGTGAAACCTTGCTGATCAGCGACGGCAACGACGCTTCCAGCAGGTTGAACGCAGTGAAGAATACCACTGTCCCGATGACCAGTGCCCGCAACGTGTCGCCGTAGGCCCAGAAGAATAGCTCAGCCAGCATTAAAACTGTGACGGCGCCCAGCAGAACGCGCTTCATTTGACGTTTCTTCTCGCCATAGATGATGAACGGGATCATCGCGAAGAAGGAAACCAGCAAGGCGGTCAGGTAGACCCACCAGTGCTCTTCCTTGGGCAAACCGGCTTTTTCGACCAGCGCCAGCGGCAACGCCACGAAGCTCGACATGAGCATGGCGTGCAACACGAAGATACCCAAATCCAGGCGTAGCAGGTCGGGATGACGCAAGGTCGCCCCAAGGGCCTGTCTGGCAACGCCGGATTCGCGGTGCATCAACGGGCCATTGGCCTTGGGCACCACAAACGCGACGATCAGAAGACCAAGCAAGGCCATACCGCCTGTGGCCAGGAACAATCCCGAAAGACCGAACATGCCGGTGATCACCGGGCCGACCACCATGGCGATGGCGAACGACAGACCAATGGTCATGCCGATCATGGCCATGGCCTTGGTGCGATGCTGTTCGCGGGTCAGGTCAGAGAGCAAGGCCATGACCGCGGCGGAAATCGCGCCGGCACCCTGCAGGATGCGCCCGGCGATGATTCCCCAGATCGAATCGGCATTTGCCGCCACCACGCTGCCAATCGCAAAAATGATCAGCCCAAGGTAAATAACCGGTCGCCGTCCGATACGGTCGGAAATGATCCCGAACGGAATCTGCAGCACTGCCTGGGTCAGGCCATAAGCGCCAATCGCCAGACCGATCAGTGCAGGGCTCGCGCCCGCCAGGTCCATGCCATAGGTTGCCAGAACCGGCAAAACCATGAACATGCCAAGCATGCGGAACGCGAACACCAGGGCCAGACCGCCTGCTGCGCGGGTCTCGCCGCTACTCATACGCTCGCTGTGGGTATCGTGCATGGAATAACCTCGTGTGAACCGGCGGCGATTCTACCAGTCCCATCGTGGTACAGCACATACGCGACGCTTTGCCGCGTAATGGCTCGGAGCCTTATACTCCGTCGTTTATGCCCGCCAAGCGAGGCCGCAGTGGACAAGATCCTGATACGTGGGGCACGAACCCACAACCTGAAAAATATTGACCTGACACTTCCCCGCGACAAACTGATCGTTATCACCGGGCTCTCCGGCTCAGGCAAGTCTTCACTGGCTTTCGATACGCTGTACGCCGAAGGGCAACGCCGTTATGTCGAGTCGCTGTCTGCCTACGCCCGGCAGTTCCTGTCGATGATGGAAAAACCGGACGTCGACACGATCGAAGGTCTGTCGCCGGCGATTTCCATCGAGCAGAAGTCTACTTCGCATAACCCGCGCTCGACCGTGGGGACGATCACCGAAATCTACGACTACCTGCGTCTTTTGTATGCGCGCGTCGGCCAGCCTCGCTGCCCGGACCACGATATCCCGCTGGAAGCGCAGACCGTCAGCCAGATGGTCGATCTCGTGTTGACCCAGCCCGAAGGCAGCAAGTTGATGCTGCTTGCGCCGGTTATCCGTGAGCGCAAGGGTGAACATCTGTCGGTCTTTGAAGAGCTGCGCGCGCAAGGTTTTGTTCGCGCGCGGGTCAACGGCAAGCTGTGTGAGCTGGATGAGCTGCCGAAGCTGGACAAGCAGAAGAAGCACTCGATTGATGTGGTAGTGGACCGTTTCAAGGTCCGCGCCGATCTGCAGCAGCGCCTGGCGGAATCCTTTGAAACCGCCTTGAAGCTGGCCGACGGCATTGCGCTGGTCGCGCCCATGGACGATGAACCGGGCGAAGAAGTGATTTTCTCTGCCCGCTTCGCCTGCCCGATCTGTGGCCATGCGATCAGCGAGCTGGAGCCGAAGCTGTTCTCCTTCAACAACCCGGCCGGCGCATGCCCGACCTGCGACGGTCTGGGCGTAAAGCAGTTCTTTGATATCAAGCGGCTGGTAAATGCCGAGTTGACGCTTGCCGAAGGCGCGATACGAGGCTGGGACAGGCGTAACGTCTATTACTTCCAGATGCTGGGGTCGCTATCCAAGCACTACGGTTTCAGTCTGGAAGTGCCGTTCAAAGAAATCCCGGCCGACATGCAGAAAGTTCTGCTCAACGGCAGCGGCTCGCAGAGTGTCGACTTCCGCTATCTGAACGACCGCGGCGATATCGTCAAGCGCGCGCACCCGTTCGAAGGCATCGTGCCGAATCTGGAACGTCGCTACCGGGAAACCGAATCAGCGACTGTGCGTGAAGAGCTGGCCAAGTTTCTGGGCACGCAGCCCTGCCCTGATTGCCGAGGTACCCGCTTGCGTCGTGAGGCGCGCCATGTGTGGGTAGGTGAAAAGACCTTGCCTGCGGTGACCAATCTGCCGATTGGCGATGCCACGCATTACTTCGAAACGCTCAAGCTGACCGGACGGCGCGGCGAAATTGCCGACAAGATTCTCAAGGAAATCCGTGAGCGTCTGCAGTTTCTGGTCAACGTGGGCTTGGATTACCTGACACTGGATCGCAGCGCGGACACCCTGTCCGGCGGTGAGGCTCAGCGTATCCGCCTGGCCAGCCAGATCGGTGCGGGCCTGGTCGGGGTGATGTACATCCTCGATGAGCCGTCCATTGGCCTGCACCAGCGCGATAACGATCGTTTGCTGGGCACGCTCAAGCACCTGCGCGACATAGGCAACACCGTGATTGTGGTCGAGCACGATGAAGATGCGATTCGCCTGGCCGACTATGTGGTCGACATCGGCCCGGGCGCGGGTGTGCATGGTGGTCATATCGTTGCCGAAGGTACGCCGGACGAAGTGATGTCGCATCCCGACTCACTGACCGGCAAGTACCTGTCGGGCCGTGTGAAGATTGCTGTACCCGCCAAGCGCACGCCGCGTAACAAGAAGCTGTCGCTGACGCTCAAAGGTGCGCGTGGCAACAACCTGCAGAACGTCAATCTCGATATTCCGATTGGTCTGCTGACCTGCGTGACGGGTGTTTCCGGGTCGGGCAAGTCGACGCTGATCAACAACACACTGTTTCCGCTGAGCGCTACGGCGTTGAACGGTGCCACGACGCTTGAGGCGGCCGCCCACGATAGCATCAATGGCCTGCAGCATCTGGACAAGGTCGTCGACATTGACCAGAGCCCTATTGGTCGTACGCCGCGCTCCAACCCGGCGACCTATACCGGGCTGTTCACGCCGATTCGTGAACTGTTTGCCGGTGTACCGGAATCGCGTTCACGGGGCTACGGTCCGGGACGGTTCTCGTTCAACGTCAAGGGCGGACGCTGCGAGGCGTGCCAGGGCGACGGGCTGATCAAGGTTGAGATGCACTTTCTGCCGGACATCTACGTGCCCTGCGATGTGTGTAAGAGCAAGCGTTACAACCGCGAAACGCTTGAGATCAAGTACAAAGGCAAGAACGTACACGAAGTGCTGGAGATGACCATCGAGGAAGCGCGTGAGTTCTTCGACGCCGTTCCTGCACTGGCGCGCAAGCTGCAAACCCTGATGGATGTAGGACTTTCCTATATCAAGCTGGGGCAATCGGCGACAACCCTGTCAGGCGGCGAGGCGCAGCGGGTCAAGCTGTCGCGTGAGCTGTCCAAGCGTGACACTGGCAAAACGCTGTACATCCTCGACGAGCCGACCACGGGCCTGCACTTCGCGGATATTCAGCAGTTGCTGGATGTATTGCATCGCCTACGCGACCACGGCAACACAGTGGTGGTGATCGAGCACAACCTGGATGTCATCAAGACGGCGGACTGGCTGGTGGACCTGGGGCCGGAAGGCGGTTCAAGAGGCGGGCAGATCATTGCGACCGGCACACCTGAACAGGTCGCCGAGATGGAGCAGTCGTACACCGGGCATTACCTGAAGCCTCTGTTGATCAGAGACAGGGCTTAACCGGCGTTGCGAAAACGGGTCTGGCTTCGGTCAGACCCAGGTACAAAAAAGCTCCTGTCACGTAAGTGCAGGAGCTTTTTTATGGCTATCGAATCAGAACTGCGATTGCAGGTAGTTCTGCAGGCCAATGGACTTGATCAAGCCCATCTGCTGTTCAAGCCAATAAGTGTGGTCTTCTTCCGTATCGGCCAGTTGCACACGCAGGATTTCACGGGTCACGTAGTCACCGTGCAGCTCACAAAGCTCGATGCCCTTGCACAGCGCAGCACGAACCTTGTATTCCAGACGCAGATCGCTGGCGAGCATCTCAGGCACTGTGGTGCCGACATCCAAGTCATCCGGACGCATGCGTGGCGTGCCTTCAAGCATCAGGATACGACGCATCAGCGCATCAGCGTGTTGTGCCTCTTCTTCCATCTCGTGGTTGATACGCTCATAGAGCTTCGAAAAGCCCCAGTCTTCGTACATGCGCGAGTGAACGAAATATTGGTCACGAGCCGCCAGTTCGCCCGTGAGCAACGTGTTGAGATAATCGATTACTTCGGGGTGGCCTTGCATCGCACCAGACTCCTGCTTCAAAGCCGATAGTTTGAACCAAGCGCCGCGCAAGGTCACTGAGAAAAACGCAATAAACCGACGAAAAGTGGCGAAATTACGCCGTTAAGAAGCGAAAAACCGCCCAAATGAGGGCGGTTCTGTTTCTCACTTCGACTCAGCCCAGTTTTATACCCAGAGCGTTGGCAATGCCTTCCCCGTAGGCCGGGTCAGCCTTGTAGAAATGCTGCAACTGACGCTGCACGATGTCACTGGAAACACCACCCATCGCGCCGGCAATGTTACTGATCAGCAGCGCTTTTTGATCAGCGCTCATCAGGTTGAACAACTTGCCCGTCTGACTGTAGTAATCGCCGTCCACGCGATGATCATGACGAACTGCGGCACCGCTCAAAGTCAGCATAGGCTCTGCATAGCGTGGATCTTCTTTCGGTGCATCCGAATAGCTGTTTGGCTCATAGTTCGGAGCCGCCCCGCCATTGGTACCGAAGGCCATCGACCCGTCGCGCTGGTAGCTATGCACTGGGTTCCTCGGTGCATTGATCGGCAATTGCTGGTGATTGGTACCTACGCGATAACGATGTGCATCAGCGTACGCAAACACGCGTCCTTGCAACATGCGGTCCGGCGACAAACCAACACCGGGCACCATGTTGCTGGGACCAAACGCTGCTTGCTCAACCTCGGCAAAGTAGTTGAGCGGGTTACGGTTCAGCTCCAGTTCACCGACTTCAATCAGCGGATATTCTTTCTGCGACCAGGTCTTGGTCACGTCGAACGGGTTCTCGTGGTGGTTCGCAGCCTGGGCTTCGCTCATCAGTTGAATGCAAACCTGCCACTTGGGGAAGTCGCCCCTCTCGATAGCAGTGAACAGGTCGCGCTGGGCGTAATCGGGATCAGTGCCCGCAATGCGCGCAGCCTCGGCTGGCGTGAGGTTCTTGATGCCCTGCCGGGTCTTGTAGTGCCACTTCACCCAATGACGCTCACCTGCAGCGCTGATCAGGCTGTACGTATGGCTACCAAAGCCGTGCATGTGTCACCGCCACTGTAAAAATGACCCCCTAACGCCAACCTAGAATTGACCCCCCTGGGTAAAACTGGCGGCTTTGAGCTGCCAATATGTTGACCCAGGAGCAGTCTGTGGAAATTAAAGTATTGGCCCGTCAGGGCCATGGCATCAAATTCATCGCCCGTGAGCTGGGTATTTCGCGTAACACCGTGCGCAAGTACCTGCGAAAGGCCCGGTCGCTACCCAGTGACAAGGTGAGACCCGCACGTCCGTGCAAAATCGACCCCTTCAAGGACTACCTGCATGAGCGTATTGAGGCAGCGCGCCCGCACTGGATTCCGGCGACCGTCCTGCTGCGTGAGATCACGGCATTGGGGTACAGCGGCGGCGTCAGTCGTCTGAAGGCTTATATTCGCCCCTTCAAACGTAAGGCAGAAGAGCCGGTGGTACGTTTCGAAACTCTGCCCGGCAAGCAGATGCAGGTGGACTTCACCACCATTCGACGAGGCCGTCAGCCGCTTAAGGCGTTCGTGGCGACACTTGGTTTTAGTCGAGCAAGCTTTGTCCGTTTCTCCGAGCGAGAGGACAGCGAAGCCTGGCTGACAGGGCTTCGGGAGGCGTTCGCTTACTTTGGCGGCGTGCCCGAGCAGGCATTGTTTGATAACGCCGGAACCATCATCACCGAGCGAGACGCTTTTGGGGAGGGCCTGCACCGTTGGCATCCCCGATTGGCTGCGCTGGCCGATGAGTTTGGTTTTATTCCCAAGGTCTGCCGCCCTTACCGTGCCCAGACCAAGGGCAAGGTTGAGCGCTTCAACGGGTATCTGAAGGGCAGTTTCATTACCCCGTTGGCCGCTACGCTCAAGAGTGCGGGTCTGACGCTGGATGTGGTGACGGCCAACGCACATATCGGCCAATGGCTCGACGAAGTCGCTCATCAGCGGATTCACGGCACGACGGGTGTTCAACCAGCGGTACGTCTGGCCGAAGAGCAGCAGGTACTATTACCACTGCCAACACAGAGCCTGCGCCCACAACCCGCCCAAGGCCTACGCCTGGGGCGGGTCCTGCCGTACGAGAGCTTGCAGCATCCGCTGTCGGTTTATGAGCAACTGCTGGAGGTGAGAGCATGAACCTTCAACATGCTCGCCTGACAGAACTATGCAAGGGGCTAAAGCTTGAGCGCGTCGGGGTGGACTGGCCGCACCTTGCCCAACAAGCAGCAAGCGGCGAAGACAGCTTTGCCGACTTCCTCGAAAAGCTGCTGGCTGCCGAGACCGATGCCCGAAGTGAACGCTCTCGACAGGCCCTGCTGAAAACTGCCGCGCTGCCCGCCGTGAAAACGCTGGAGCAATACGACTTCGCGTTTGCCACCGGCGTCCCCCGGGCACAGCTCCAGGAGCTGGCAGCATTGAGTTTTGTTGGGCGTACCGAGAACATCGTGTTCCTGGGGCCTAGTGGTGTAGGCAAGAGCCACCTGGCCATCGCCCTGGCCTACCGGGCAGTGATGGCCGGTATCAAAACCCGCTTCGTCACTGCGGCTGACTTGATGCTGCAACTGACCGCTGCGCACCGCCAGGAACGGCTCAAGGAATACTTCAGTCGTGTGGTGATGGCCCCCGGGTTGTTGGTCATCGATGAAATCGGTTACCTGCCGTTTGGTCGTGATGAAGCCAACCTGTTCTTCAATGTTGTCGCCAAGCGCTACGAGCAAGGCAGCCTGATCCTCACGAGTAACTTGCCGTTTACCCAGTGGGCCGGAACCTTTGCGGATGATCAAACACTGACAGCGGCCATGCTGGACAGGCTGTTACATCATGCCCATATCGTGCAGATGACAGGTGAAAGCTATCGACTCAAGGACAAGCGCAAAGCAGGAATCAAATCGTCTCGGGCCGAACCGGCTCGAAAATATGAACCCGAGGGGGGTCAAAACTAAGTTGGCGATTTAGCACGGAAGGGGGTCACTTTTTAGTTGGCGTTGACATGCATGTGACGATAGCCGTCCGGGATGCCTCGGTCCGAGAACAGAATAGTGACCTGGTGCAGCGCCTCAGGCGAGTGCGACCAGAAATCCCACATCATTTGCGGACTTTTCAGGTTGGTTTGCGGAAGACGTTTCTGCGTGTGGATGAAGTCAGGAAATTTCAGCGGGTCACGGATAAAGAACACTGGCGTGTTGTTACCCACGATGTCCCAGTTACCTTCCTCGGTGTAAAACTTGATTGCAAAGCCGCGCGGGTCACATTCGGTATCCGCCGAGCCACGCTCACCACCTACAGTGGAGAAACGTAGAAAAATCGGGGTCTGCTTGCCGATCGTATCGAACAGCTTGGCGCTGCTGTATTGGCTGATATCACGGGTAACGGTGAATGTGCCATGAGCACCCGATCCTTTGGCGTGTACACGACGTTCCGGAATATTCTCACGGTTGAAGTGAGCAAGCTTTTCGATCAGGTGGAAATCGTCGAGCAGTAAAGGACCACGTGGGCCTGCCGAGCGGGAGTTCTGGTTGTCGGCGACTGGTGCACCGCTGGCGGTCGTAAGGGTCTTCTGGCTCATGTAAGTCTTCCTCTGGCGTGTATAGCCGGTTAATTGGCTTGAGAGGAAGTATTGTGGAAAACTATTGCAGCATCGAATTCATTAAGCCATGACTATCGATAGGTTTTTTTAATCCCAGACAACAAAAAACCGGGCGCAAGGCCCGGTCTCTTGTTCAAACTGATGTCTTATTCAGCGGCTTCTACAGAGCCACCGACAGGACGATCAACCAACTCGACGTACGCCATTGGCGCGTTGTCGCCAGCGCGGAAACCGCACTTGAGGATACGCAGGTAGCCGCCCTGACGGGTTGCATAGCGCTTGCCCAGATCGTTGAACAGCTTGCCGACGATTTCTTTCGAACGAGTACGGTCGAAAGCCAGACGACGGTTAGCAACGCTGTCTTCCTTGGCCAGGGTGATCAGCGGCTCGGCAACGCGACGCAGTTCCTTGGCTTTCGGCAGGGTAGTTTTGATCAGCTCGTGCTCGAACAGCGACACCGCCATGTTTTGAAACATGGCTTTACGGTGAGAGCTGGTACGGCTCAGGTGACGTCCACTTTTACGATGACGCATGGTTCATTCCTTACCAAACTCGCGTTCGGTGATTACGACGATCAGGCCGTAGCCTTGTCGTCCTTCTTAAGACTTGCCGGCGGCCAGTTGTCGAGGCGCATGCCGAGGGAGAGACCACGAGAAGCCAGAACGTCCTTGATCTCGGTCAAGGATTTCTTGCCCAGGTTCGGAGTCTTCAACAGCTCTACTTCGGTGCGCTGAATCAGATCGCCGATGTAGTAGATGTTCTCCGCCTTAAGGCAGTTGGCCGAACGCACGGTCAGTTCCAAATCGTCAACCGGACGAAGCAGGATCGGATCGATCTCGTCTTCCTGTTCGATTACCACTGGTTCGCTGTCGCCTTTGAGGTCCACGAACGCAGCCAGCTGCTGTTGCAGGATGGTTGCAGCGCGACGGATAGCCTCTTCAGGGTCCAGAGTACCGTTGGTTTCCAGATCAATAACCAGCTTGTCCAGGTTAGTACGCTGCTCGACACGGGCGTTTTCCACCACGTATGCGATACGGCGAACCGGGCTGAACGAAGAATCAAGCTGCAAGCGACCAATGCTGCGGCTTTCGTCTTCATCGCTTTGACGCGAGTCTGCCGGCTCATAACCACGACCACGAGCTACGGTGAGCTTCATGTTCAAGACGCCGTTAGACGCCAGGTTAGCGATTACGTGATCGGGGTTAACGATCTCGACATCATGATCCAGCTGAATATCGGCAGCGGTAACCACCCCCGAACCCTTCTTCGACAAGGTCAGCGTAACTTCGTCTCGACCGTGCAGCTTGATAGCCAGACCTTTAAGGTTCAACAGGATTTCAATGACGTCTTCCTGTACACCTTCGATGGCGCTGTACTCATGGAGTACACCGTCAATCTCGGCCTCGACTACTGCACAGCCGGGCATGGAGGACAACAAAATGCGGCGAAGCGCGTTGCCCAGGGTATGGCCGAAACCACGCTCGAGAGGCTCGAGAGTGATCTTGGCGCGGGTTGGACTGACAACCTGCACATCAATATGGCGGGGTGTCAGGAACTCATTTACCGAAATCTGCATGGATGCACCTATTTTCTAGCCCTTACTTGGAGTAGAGCTCGACAATCAGGCTTTCGTTGATGTCGGCGGATAGATCACTGCGAGCTGGAACGTTCTTGAAAACGCCCGATTTCTTCTCAGTGTCTACTTCTACCCATTCTACGCGGCCACGTTGGGCACACAGATCGAGAGCCTGGACAATACGCAGCTGATTCTTAGCTTTTTCGCGGATAGCAACAACGTCGCCAGCACGAACCTGATAAGAAGGAACGTTAACGGTTTTGCCGTTTACGCTGACCGACTTGTGCGAAACCAATTGACGGGATTCGGCACGCGTCGAGCCGAAGCCCATGCGGTATACAACGTTGTCCAGACGGCATTCGAGCAGTTGCAGCAGGTTCTCGCCTGTTGCACCTTTCTTGCCGGCGGCTTCTTTGTAGTAGCCGCTGAACTGACGCTCGAGAACGCCGTAGATACGACGGACTTTTTGCTTTTCACGCAGCTGAGTACCGTAATCGGACTGGCGACCGCGGCGTTGGCCGTGGATACCTGGAGCTGCTTCGATGTTGCACTTGGATTCGATAGCGCGAACGCCGCTCTTCAGAAAGAGATCGGTGCCTTCACGACGAGCAAGTTTGCATTTTGGACCAATGTAACGAGCCATTTCTTACAGTCTCCTGGATTACACGCGGCGCTTCTTCGGCGGACGGCACCCGTTGTGCGGGATTGGCGTCACGTCGGTGATGCTGGCGATCTTATAGCCACAGCCGTTCAATGCACGGACAGCGGATTCACGACCTGGGCCTGGACCCTTGACATTGACGTCGAGGTTCTTCAGACCGTACTCCAGCGCAGCTTGACCAGCACGCTCAGCAGCTACTTGAGCAGCGAACGGGGTGGACTTGCGCGAACCACGGAAACCCGAACCGCCGGAGGTAGCCCACGAAAGAGCGTTACCTTGACGATCGGTAATGGTGACGATTGTGTTGTTAAACGACGCGTGGATGTGGGCGATGCCATCAACCACTGTCTTTTTAACTTTTTTACGAGGACGAGCAGCAGGTTTTGCCATGACTAAATTCCTGTCGTTGCGCTGGTGCGATTACTTGCGGATCGGCTTACGCGGACCTTTGCGAGTACGCGCGTTGGTCTTGGTACGCTGACCGCGTACTGGAAGACCACGACGATGACGCAGACCGCGGTAGCAGCCCAGGTCCATCAAGCGCTTGATTTTCATGTTGATTTCGCGACGCAGGTCACCTTCAGTGGTGAACTTCGCCACTTCGCCACGCAGCTGTTCAATCTGCTCGTCGCTCAGATCTTTGATTTTCACCGCCGGGTTTACACCGGTGGTTGCACAAATTTTCTGTGCAGTGGTGCGACCAACACCATAGATGTAGGTCAGCGAGATAACAGTATGCTTGTTATCTGGAATGTTAACGCCTGCAATACGGGCCATTCAGTGGGACTCCAATTGACAGCTACCTACGCCCCGGAAGCCAAGAAATAGGGCGCGAGATAATATCGCTGTAGTAACAAATAATCAACCCAGCAGCGCACTAGCTGCTGGGCTTAAGCACAAATCACAATCAGCCTTGGCGCTGCTTATGACGTGGTTCCGCGCTGCAAATTACTCGAACCACACCTTCGCGGCGAATAATCTTGCAGTTACGGCACAGCTTTTTCACCGATGCACGAACTTTCATCACCAACTCCTCGAACCTTAGGGGTGCTTCAGCGCAGCATACCGCCGCTGCCACCGTAGCCCTTCAGGTTGGCTTTCTTCATCAGGGATTCATACTGGTGCGAAACGAGGTGAGATTGCACTTGCGACATAAAGTCCATCACAACCACGACCACGATCAGCAACGAGGTCCCGCCAAGGTAGAACGGTACGTTTGCCGCAACCACCAGAAACTGGGGAAGCAGACACACGGCCGTCATATATAGAGCACCGAACATGGTCAAGCGAGTCAAAACGCCATCAATATAGCGCGCCGACTGCTCGCCTGGACGAATACCCGGAATAAAGGCACCGGACTTCTTCAGGTTTTCCGCTACGTCTTTCGGATTGAACATCAACGCCGTATAGAAGAAGCAGAAGAAAATAATCCCTGCACTAAACAGCAGAATATTCAACGGCTGACCAGGAGCGATCGACTGCGAGATGTCCTGCAACCAGCCCAGACCTTCAGACTGACCAAACCAGGACCCCAACGAAGCCGGAAACAGCAAAATGCTGCTCGCGAAAATGGCTGGAATAACGCCAGCCATGTTCACTTTCAGCGGCAAGTGGCTTGTCTGTGCAGCGAAGACCTTGCGGCCCTGCTGACGCTTGGCGTAGTGAACAGCGATACGACGCTGACCACGCTCAATAAACACCACGAAACCGATGATCGCTACCGCCAGCAAACCGATAGCGACCAGAGCGAAGATGTTGATATCACCCTGACGCGCAGACTCGAAAGACTGCCCAATTGCTCTCGGAAGACCAGCGACGATACCTGCGAAGATCAACATCGAGATACCGTTGCCGACACCGCGCTCGGTAATCTGCTCGCCCAGCCACATCATGAACATCGCACCTGCCACGAAGGTAGTTACGGCCACAAAGTGGAAACCCAGGTCCCCAGAAAACGCGACGCCCTGACTCGCCAGACCAACGGACATGCCGATAGCTTGAACAAGAGCCAGGACAACGGTGCCATAGCGGGTGTACTGGCTTATCTTGCGACGGCCAGCTTCACCTTCCTTCTTCAACTGCTCCAGTTGCGGGCTGACGGCGGTCATCAACTGCATGATGATCGATGCCGAAATGTACGGCATGATCCCCAGCGCAAAGATGCTCATCCGTTCCAGCGCGCCACCGGAAAACATGTTGAACAAGCTAAGAATGGTCCCCTCATTCTGTCGAAACAGTTCTGCGAGTCGGTCAGGGTTAATACCTGGAACCGGGATGTGTGCGCCTATTCGGTAGACGATAATCGCCAGGAACAGAAAACGCAGACGAGCCCAGAGTTCAGACATACCGCCTTTGCCGAGCGCAGAGAGAGCACCTTGCTTAGCCATTTATTCCTCGAACTTGCCGCCAGCTGCTTCGATAGCCGCACGCGCACCTTTGGTGGCGGCGATACCCTTGATAGTGACAGCGCGAGTAACTTCGCCCGACAGCATGATTTTCACACGCTGAACGTTCTGGTTAATCACGTTGGCATCTTTCAGGGACTGCACAGTTACGATGTCGCCTTCCACTTTAGCCAGCTCGGACAGACGCACTTCTGCGCGGTCCATGGCTTTCAGGGAAACGAAACCGAATTTTGGCAGGCGACGATGCAGCGGCTGTTGGCCGCCCTCAAAGCCCGGAGCAATAGTGCCACCGGAGCGGGAGCTTTGACCTTTGTGGCCACGGCCACCGGTCTTGCCCAAACCGCTACCGATACCACGGCCCGGACGATGCTTTTCGCGACGGGAACCCGGCGCTGGACTCAGATCATTGAGTTTCATCGATTAACCCTCGACTCGCAGCATGTAGTAAGCCTTGTTGATCATCCCGCGATTTTCGGGAGTATCCAGGACTTCTACAGTGTGACCGATGCGACGCAGACCCAAACCCTTAATGCACAATCTGTGATTAGGGATGCGGCCGGTCATGCTTTTGATCAGCGTTACTTTAACGGTAGCCATGATCAGATGATCTCCTCAACACGCTTGCCACGTTTGGCAGCGATGGACTCAGGAGACTGCATGCCCTTCAAACCCTTGAAAGTGGCGTGAACCACGTTTACCGGGTTAGTCGAACCGTAGCACTTGGCCAATACGTTCTGGACACCAGCAACTTCCAGCACTGCGCGCATAGCGCCGCCAGCGATGATACCGGTACCTTCAGAAGCAGGCTGCATGTACACCTTCGAGGCGCCATGAGCAGACTTCATTGCGTACTGCAGGGTAGTGCCGTTCAGATCAACCTGAATCATGTTGCGACGAGCAGCTTCCATCGCCTTCTGGATCGCAGCAGGCACTTCACGTGACTTGCCACGGCCGAAGCCAACGCGCCCTTTACCATCACCCACTACGGTCAACGCAGTGAAAGTGAAGATACGGCCGCCTTTTACGGTTTTGGCCACGCGGTTAACTTGAACCAGCTTCTCGATGTAGCCTTCGTCGCGTTTTTGGTCGTGATTTGACATAACTTAGAACTCCAGCCCGCCTTCACGAGCAGCATCAGCCAGCGCTTTGACACGGCCGTGGTACTTGAAGCCAGAACGGTCGAAAGCGACTTGCGATACACCCGCGGCTTTCGCGCGCTCGGCGACCAGCTTGCCAACCTTAGTGGCCGCGTCGATGTTGCCAGTGGCGCCATCACGCAGTTCTTTGTCCAAAGTCGAGGCGCTTGCCAGGACTTTGCTGCCGTCGGCCGAGATGACCTGGGCATAAATGTGCTGCGAAGAGCGGTGCACGCAGAGACGCACGACTTCTAGCTCGTGCATTTTCAGGCGTGCTTTGCGAGCGCGACGCAGTCGGGTAACTTTTTTGACGGTCATTTGCTATGCCCTACTTCTTCTTGGCTTCTTTACGGCGGACGACTTCGTCTGCGTAACGCACACCTTTGCCTTTGTAAGGCTCAGGACGGCGGAAGTCGCGGATCTCAGCGGCCACTTGACCAACCAACTGCTTATCGATACCGCGAATCAGGATATCGGTCTGGCTGGGGGTCTCAGCGGTGATGCCATTCGGCAATTCGTAGTCCACTGGGTGCGAGAAGCCAAGTGCAAGGTTCAGTACCGTGCCTTTTGCTTGCGCCTTGTAACCAACACCGACCAGCTGGAGCTTGCGCTCGAAGCCTTGGCTCACGCCTTGGACCATGTTGTTTACCAGTGCACGAGTGGTGCCTGCCATTGCGCGGGTTTGTTGATCGCCATTGCGAGCAGCGAAACGCAGCTCACCAGCTTCTTCAACAATCTCAACGGACGAATGGATGTTCAGTTCTAGAGTGCCCTTGGCACCCTTCACCGAAAGCAGCTGGCCGACGAGTTTGACTTCGACGCCGGATGGCAGCTTAACGGGGTTCTTAGCGACGCGTGACATGCTTATCCCCCCTTAGAACACAGTGCAAAGCACTTCGCCACCGACACCGGCAGCGCGCGCAGCACGATCCGTCATCACACCTTTACTGGTGGAGACGATAGACACACCAAGACCGCCACGAACTTTCGGCAGATCATCGGAGGACTTGTACTGACGCAAGCCTGGGCGGCTGACGCGCTTAACCTCTTCGATGACCGGACGGCCTTCGAAGTACTTAAGCTCGATGGACAGCGAGGATTTAACTTCGCTGCTGATCTGATAACCCGCAATGTAGCCTTCGTCCTTCAGGACTTTTGCTACAGCAACCTTCAACGTGGAAGATGGCATGCTTACGACGGGCTTTTCAGCCATCTGGGCATTACGGATACGAGTTAGCATGTCCGCTAACGGGTCCTGCATACTCATGGGCTAGACGCTCCTAAAACAAAATAATTAGCCTTGCGGCTACAGCTTGATCGCCGAGAACTTCCGGGCAAGTAAAAACACGGGCTCAGGCGAGCCGACAATTCTAGTCCTACCCCGGAAATGAATCAAGCCCCAAAAGGGGCTTGATTCAAATTCAGGCACCATCCCGACCGGTGACTTGCGTAGCCGGCGGGAGGGCGCGAGAGGTGCGCCTTACCAGCTGGCTTTAACCAGACCTGGAACGTCGCCACGCATTGCTGCTTCACGCAGCTTGTTACGGCCGAGGCCGAACTTGCGGTAGACGCCGTGTGGACGACCAGTGATGCGGCAACGGTTACGCATGCGCGCAGCGCTTGCGTCACGTGGTTGCTTCTGCAGGGCTACGGTCGCTTCCCAACGTGCTTCTGGACTTGCGTTCAGATCAACGATGATAGCTTTCAGCTCTGCACGCTTCTTGGCGTACTTGGCAACGGTAAGCTGACGCTTCAGCTCACGGTTTTTCATGCTCTTCTTGGCCATTTTCCTACTCCAATCAGTTGCGGAACGGGAATTTGAAAGCACGCAGCAATGCGCGGCCTTCGTCATCGTTCTTGGCAGTGGTGGTCAGGGTAATGTCCAGACCGCGGAGAGCATCGATCTTGTCGTAGTCGATTTCCGGGAAAATGATCTGCTCTTTCACGCCCATGCTGTAGTTACCACGACCATCGAAGGACTTGGCATTCAGGCCGCGGAAGTCGCGAACCCGAGGCAGGGAGATCGACAGCAGACGATCCAGGAATTCATACATACGATCGCGGCGCAGAGTCACTTTGACGCCGATCGGCCAACCTTCGCGGACTTTAAAGCCAGCGATGGATTTCCGAGCGTAAGTCACAACGACTTTTTGACCGGTGATCTTTTCCAGGTCAGCAACAGCGTGCTCGATGACTTTTTTGTCGCCGATCGCTTCGCCCAGACCCATGTTCAGGGTGATTTTGGTAACGCGCGGAACTTCCATCACGTTCGAAAGCTTAAGTTCTTCCTTAAGTTTCGGAGCGATTTCCTTCCGGTAAATCTCTTTTAGTCGTGCCATGGTCTTCTACCTAGCAGTGTTCAAGCATCAACCGCTTTTTGGGTCGACTTGAAGACACGAATTTTCTTGCCGTCTTCAACTTTGAAACCAACGCGGTCAGCCTTGTTGGTTGCGCCGTTGAAAATGGCGACGTTGGAAGCGTGCAGTGGCGCTTCTTTCTCGACGATACCGCCCTGTACGCCCGACATCGGGTTTGGCTTGGTATGACGCTTCACCAGGTTGATCCCACCAACGACCAGACGGTCGTCAGCGAGAACCTTGAGCACCTTACCGCGCTTACCTTTGTCTTTGCCGGCGATCACGATGATCTCGTCGTCACGACGAATCTTTTGCATGTCGGATCTCCTTAAAGCACTTCAGGGGCGAGCGAGACGATCTTCATGAACTTCTCAGTACGAAGTTCACGGGTCACTGGCCCAAAGATACGGGTACCGATCGGCTCTTGCTTGTTGTTCAACAGAACAGCAGCGTTGCCGTCAAAGCGGATGATGGAGCCGTCTGCACGACGAACACCGTGGCGAGTGCGGACTACAACTGCAGTCATCACCTGGCCTTTTTTCACCTTACCGCGCGGAATTGCTTCCTTGACGGTCACTTTGATGATGTCACCGATACCAGCGTAACGACGATGGGAGCCACCCAGCACCTTGATGCACATAACGCGGCGTGCGCCGCTGTTATCGGCCACATCGAGCATGGATTGAGTCTGAATCATATAATTTCTCCGACCCCTAGCCCTTAGACTTCCACAGCGCGTTCGAGGATATCAACCAACGCCCAAGACTTGGTCTTGGCTACCGGACGAGTTTCACGAATCGTGACCTTGTCGCCGATATGGCATTGGTTGGTTTCGTCGTGCGCGTGCAGCTTAGTCGAACGCTTAACGTATTTACCGTAGATCGGGTGCTTTACGCGACGCTCGATCAGAACGGTGATGGTCTTGTCCATCTTGTCGCTGACAACACGGCCAGTCAGCGTACGGACAGTTTTTTCGGCTTCAGCCATGATTACTTACCTGCCTGCTGGTTGAGCACAGTTTTCACGCGAGCGATGTCACGCTTAACTTGCGAGAGCAGATGAGACTGCCCCAACTGGCCAGTTGCTTTCTGCATACGCAGATTGAACTGGTCGCGCAGCAGGCCGAGCAGTTGCTCGTTCAACTGCTGTGCTGATTTTTCACGAAGTTCATTCGCTTTCATCACATCACCGTCCGCTTAACAAAGGAGGTGGCGAGCGGCAGCTTTGCAGCAGCCAGGGCGAAAGCCTCACGCGCCAGCTCTTCAGTAACACCCTCGATTTCATACAGGACTTTGCCTGGCTGAATCTGGGCAACCCAGTACTCCACGTTACCCTTACCTTTACCCATCCGAACTTCGAGTGGCTTTTTGGTAACAGGCTTGTCCGGGAACACACGGATCCAGATCTTGCCGCCACGTTTAACGTGACGGGTCAGAGCACGACGCGCTGACTCGATCTGACGAGCGGTGAGACGACCACGAGCAACAGACTTCAGCGCGAACTCGCCGAAGCTGACTTTGCTACCGCGCAGTGCCAGACCACGGTTGTGGCCGGTCATCTGCTTGCGGAACTTCGTACGCTTTGGTTGCAACATTTGGCGTACCCCTTACTTAGCAGCTTTTTTACGAGGCGCTGGTGCTTGTGGTTTCAGTTCTTCTTGGCGACCACCAATTACTTCGCCTTTGAAGATCCAAACCTTTACACCGATCACACCGTAAGTGGTGTGAGCTTCGTAGTTGGCATAGTCGATGTCGGCACGCAGGGTGTGCAGTGGCACACGACCTTCGCGATACCATTCAGTACGTGCGATTTCAGCACCGCCGAGACGACCGCTCACTTGGATTTTGATGCCTTTGGCACCAATGCGCATGGCGTTCTGAACAGCGCGCTTCATAGCGCGACGGAACATTACACGACGCTCCAGCTGCTGAGCTACGCTCTGCGCAACCAGCATACCGTCGAGCTCCGGCTTACGGATCTCTTCGATATTGATGTGCACAGGCACACCCATTTGCTTGGTCAGGTCCTGACGCAGTTTCTCAACATCTTCACCTTTCTTCCCGATAACGATACCTGGACGAGCGGTGTGGATGGTGATACGTGCTGTCTGAGCCGGACGATGGATATCGATACGGCTGACGGACGCGCTTTTTAATTTGTCTTGGAGGTACTCACGCACTTTCAGATCAGCGAACAAATAGTCCGCATAAGTCCGACCGTCTGCGTACCAGACGGAGGTGTGCTCCTTGACGATTCCCAGGCGAATGCCAATGGGATGTACTTTCTGACCCATCTCTTCGACTCCGTTACTTGTCAGCAACCTTGACAGTGATATGGCAAGACCGCTTGACGATGCGATCAGCACGGCCTTTAGCACGTGGCATGATGCGCTTCAGCGAACGCCCTTCGTTGACGAAAACGGTGGAGACCTTAAGGTCATCAACGTCTGCGCCTTCGTTATGCTCGGCGTTGGCTACAGCCGACTCCAGCACTTTCTTCAGGATCTCGGCGGCTTTCTTACTGCTGAAAGCCAACAGGTTGAGCGCTTCGCCCACCTTCTTCCCGCGGATCTGGTCGGCGACCAAGCGGGCTTTCTGGGCGGAGATTCGAGCGCCCGACAACTTAGCGGCTACTTCCATCGTTCCTTACCCCTTAACGCTTGGCTTTCTTGTCTGCCACGTGCCCACGATATGTGCGGGTACCGGCAAACTCGCCTAGTTTATGGCCGACCATGTCTTCGTTCACGAGAACTGGAACATGTTGACGACCGTTATGCACTGCAATGGTCAGACCGACCATTTGTGGCAGGATCATCGAACGACGCGACCAGGTTTTAACTGGTTTGCGATCGTTCTTTTCCGCCGCCACTTCGATCTTCTTCAGTAGGTGAAGATCAATAAAAGGACCTTTTTTCAGAGAACGTGGCACTGTCGTATCCCTCTATTTACTTGCGACGACGGACGATCATTTTGTCGGTACGCTTATTACCACGAGTCTTCGCGCCCTTAGTCGGGAAGCCCCACAGCGATACCGGATGACGACCACCAGAGGTACGACCTTCACCACCACCATGTGGGTGGTCAACCGGGTTCATGGCAACACCACGAACGGTTGGGCGAACGCCACGCCAGCGTTTGGCACCCGCTTTACCCAGCGAACGAAGGCTGTGCTCGGAGTTCGAGACTTCGCCCAGCGTTGCACGGCACTCAGACAGTACTTTACGCATTTCACCGGAGCGAAGACGCAGGGTTACGTACACACCTTCACGAGCGATCAGCTGTGCCGAGGCACCAGCGGAACGAGCGATCTGTGCGCCTTTACCTGGCTTCAGTTCGATGCCGTGTACGGTGCTACCAACTGGAATGTTGCGCAGTTGAAGAGCGTTGCCCGGCTTGATTGGTGCCAGAGCACCTGCAATCAGCTGGTCGCCAGCACTCACGCCTTTAGGGGCGATGATGTAGCGGCGCTCGCCGTCTGCGTAAAGCAGCAGAGCAATGTGAGCAGTACGGTTTGGATCGTATTCGATACGCTCGACGGTGGCAGCGATGCCATCCTTGTCGTTGCGACGGAAGTCGACCAGACGATAATGCTGCTTATGGCCACCACCGATATGACGGGTAGTAATACGACCATTGTTGTTACGACCACCAGACTTCGATTTTTTCTCGAGCAGCGGTGCGTGAGGAGCGCCTTTATGCAGCTCCTGGTTGACCACCTTGACCACAAAACGGCGGCCAGGGGAAGTCGGTTTGCATTTAACGATTGCCATGATGCACCCCTTCCTTACTCAGCACTGCTGCTGAAATCGAGATCTTGGCCTGGCTGAAGGGAGATAACTGCCTTCTTCCAGTCATTACGCTTGCCCAGACCGCGAGCAGTGCGCTTGCTCTTACCCAGAACGTTCAGGGTAGTAACACGCTCTACTTTCACGCTGAACAGGCTTTCGACGGCCTTCTTGATTTCCAGCTTGGTTGCGTCAGTAGCAACCTTGAAAACGAACTGACCTTTTTTGTCTGCAAGAACCGTAGCCTTTTCGGAAACGTGCGGACCAAGCAGAACTTTAAATACGCGTTCCTGGTTCATCCCAGCAGCTCCTCGAATTTCTTCACGGCCGACACGGTGATCAACACCTTGTCGTATGCGATCAGACTAACTGGATCGGAACCTTGAACATCACGTACATCAACGTGTGGCAGGTTACGAGCAGCCAGGTACAGATTCTGGTCAACAGCGTCAGACACGATCAGGACGTCAGTCAGGCCCATGCCAGTCAGCTTGTTAAGCAGATCTTTGGTTTTCGGTGCTTCAACAGCGAAGTCCTGAACCACGACCAGACGATCAGTACGAACCAGTTCAGCAAGGATGGAGCGCAAAGCAGCGCGATACATCTTCTTGTTGAGCTTCTGAGTGTGATCCTGAGGACGAGCTGCGAAAGTGGTACCGCCGCCACGCCAGATTGGGCTACGGATAGTACCGGCACGAGCACGGCCAGTACCTTTCTGACGCCAAGGGCGCTTACCGCCACCACGAACGTCGGAACGGGTCTTTTGCTGCTTGCTGCCCTGACGACCGCCAGCCATGTAGGCCACGACTGCCTGGTGAACCAGCGTCTCGTTGAATTCGCCGCCAAATGTCAGTTCGGAAACTTCGATTGCCTGAGCGTCATTTACATTTAATTGCATGTCAGCTTCCCCTTAACCGCGAGCCTTGGCTGCCGGACGTACAACCAGGTTGCCGCCAGTAGCGCCAGGAACAGCACCCTTGACCAACAACAGATTGCGTTCAGCGTCCACGCGCACTACTTCCAGGGACTGCACGGTCACGCGCTCAGCGCCCATATGACCGGACATTTTTTTGCCCTTGAATACACGACCAGGAGTCTGGCACTGGCCGATAGAGCCTGGGACGCGGTGGGAGACGGAGTTACCGTGGGTATTGTCTTGACCACGGAAATTCCAACGCTTGATCGTACCCTGGAAGCCTTTACCCTTGGACTGACCGGTTACATCAACCAGTTGACCAGCGGCGAAGATTTCAGCGTTGATCTGATCGCCAGCCTGGTAGTCGCCTTCTTCAAGACGGAATTCCATGACGGTACGACCGGCGGCAACGTTCGCCTTAGCGAAGTGGCCAGCCTGAGCGGCTGTAACACGCGAAGCACGACGCTCGCCGACAGTGACTTGCACTGCACGATAGCCATCGGTTTCTTCGGTTTTGAACTGAGTGACGCGATTCGGCTCGATCTCAATGACCGTGACCGGAATGGAGACACCTTCTTCGGTGAAAATACGGGTCATACCGCATTTACGACCGACTACACCAATAGTCATGTTGTAAACCTCATGAGTGTACGGGGCTTTCACCCGCTATGGCCGCCCATTTCAGAGCGTTACACGACTAAGACCCAAGTCTTAGCCGAGGCTGATCTGAACTTCCACACCGGCCGCAAGATCAAGCTTCATAAGCGCATCAACGGTTTTTTCCGTTGGCTGAACAATGTCCAGAACACGCTTGTGAGTACGGATCTCATACTGGTCGCGCGCGTCTTTGTTGACGTGCGGAGAAACCAGAACGGTGAACCGCTCTTTACGAGTCGGCAGTGGAATCGGACCACGCACCTGTGCACCAGTACGTTTCGCGGTTTCCACGATTTCCTGGGTTGATTGGTCGATCAGGCGATGGTCAAAAGCCTTCAACCTGATACGGATTTGCTGGTTTTGCATTGGATTCAGACTCCAGATTGCTGTTCCCACCGAGCGCAATACGCCCGTTAAAAGGAGGCGCAATTCTATAGACGACCTCACTAGGTGTCAACCCAATAAAAAAGCCCCCGCGTTGCGGGGGCTCTTTTTGGGAATCAACGCTTACGCGATGATTTTGGCCACGACGCCAGCGCCGACGGTACGACCGCCTTCACGGATTGCGAAACGCAGACCGTCTTCCATTGCGATTGGCTTGATCAGGGTAACGGAAACTTTAACGTTATCACCTGGCATAACCATTTCTACGCCTTCCGGCAGTTCGCAGCTACCAGTTACGTCGGTAGTACGGAAGTAGAACTGTGGACGGTAGCCTTTGAAGAACGGAGTGTGACGACCGCCTTCTTCTTTGCTCAGAACGTAGATTTCAGCTTCGAACTGAGTGTGCGGCTTGACGGTGCCTGGCTTGACCAGAACCTGGCCACGCTCAACGTCGTCACGCTTGGTACCACGCAGCAGAACGCCGCAGTTCTCGCCAGCACGACCTTCGTCGAGCAGTTTGCGGAACATTTCAACACCGGTGCAGGTGGTGACGGTAGTGTCACGCAGACCAACGATTTCCAGTGGATCCTGAACCTTGACGATACCGCGCTCAACACGACCAGTCACAACAGTACCGCGACCGGAGATCGAGAACACGTCTTCGATTGGCATCAGGAATGGCTTGTCGGTCAGACGAACTGGCTCTGGGATGTAGCTGTCCAGTGTTTCAACCAGTTTACGAACGGCAGTGGTGCCCATTTCGTTGTCGTCTTTGCCTTCCAGAGCCATACGAGCAGAACCGATGATGATCGGAGTGTCGTCGCCCGGGAAATCGTAAGTGCTCAGCAGATCGCGCACTTCCATCTCAACCAGTTCCAGCAGCTCAGCGTCGTCTACCAGGTCAGCCTTGTTCAGGAAGACCACGATGTACGGAACGCCTACCTGACGGGACAGCAGGATGTGCTCACGAGTTTGTGGCATCGGACCATCAGCAGCCGAACAAACCAGGATAGCGCCGTCCATCTGGGCAGCACCGGTGATCATGTTCTTCACGTAGTCAGCGTGACCTGGGCAGTCAACGTGAGCGTAGTGACGGGTCAGCGAGTTGTATTCAACGTGCGCAGTGTTGATGGTGATACCACGAGCTTTTTCTTCCGGTGCGCTGTCGATCTTGTCGAAGTCAACACGAGCCGAACCGAAAACTTCGGAGCAGACGCGAGTCAGAGCAGCGGTCAGCGTGGTTTTACCGTGGTCAACGTGACCAATGGTGCCAACGTTGACGTGCGGGAGGGAACGATCAAATTTTTCTTTAGCCACGACAAATAACTCCTAGCCTAAAGGCGCTGAATCAGCCTTGTTTTTTGGTTACAGTTTCGACGATGTGCGACGGAGCTGTATTGTATTTTTTGAATTCCATAGAGTAGCTTGCGCGACCTTGGGACATGGAGCGAACGTCGGTCGCATAACCGAACATCTCACCCAACGGAACCTCGGCACGAATTACTTTGCCGGACACCGTATCTTCCATACCCAGGATCATGCCGCGACGACGGTTAAGGTCGCCCATCACGTCACCCATATAGTCTTCAGGCGTAACAACCTCTACCGCCATGATCGGCTCAAGCAACTCACCACCGCCCTTCTGGGCCAGTTGCTTGGTCGCCATGGAAGCAGCCACCTTAAACGCCATCTCGTTCGAGTCGACGTCATGGTAGGAACCATCAAACACGGTAGCCTTCAGGCCGATCAGCGGATAGCCGGCAACAACGCCGTTCTTCATCTGCTCTTCGATACCCTTCTGGATAGCCGGGATGTATTCCTTGGGAACAACACCACCTACCACTTCGTTTACGAATTGCAGACCTTCCTGACCTTCGTCAGCAGGTGCAAAACGGATCCAGCAGTGACCGAACTGGCCACGACCGCCGGATTGACGAACGAACTTGCCTTCGATTTCACAATTCTTCGTGATGCGCTCACGATAGGAAACCTGAGGCTTGCCGATGTTGGCTTCGACGTTGAACTCACGGCGCATCCGGTCAACCAGGATGTCCAGGTGCAGCTCGCCCATGCCAGAGATGATCGTTTGACCAGTCTCTTCATCAGTCTTGACGCGGAAAGAAGGGTCTTCCTGAGCAAGTTTGCCCAGAGCGATACCCATTTTTTCCTGGTCATCCTTGGTTTTTGGCTCAACGGCAACCGAAATAACCGGCTCCGGGAAGTCCATGCGAACCAGGATGATTGGCTTGTCAGCGTTGCACAAGGTTTCACCAGTGGTGACGTCCTTCATGCCGATCAAGGCCGCGATGTCACCAGCGCGAACTTCCTTGATTTCTTCGCGGGCGTTTGCGTGCATTTGCACCATACGACCCACACGCTCTTTCTTGCCTTTCACCGAGTTGATCACGCCGTCGCCGGATGCCAACACGCCCGAGTAAACGCGGACGAAAGTCAAGGTACCCACGAATGGGTCGGTAGCGATCTTGAACGCCAAAGCCGAGAACGGCTCGTTGTCGTCTGCATGACGCTCCATCAGGACTTCTTCGTTATCAGGATCGGAACCCTTGATAGCTGGAATGTCGGTCGGAGCCGGCAGGTAGTCGATCACGGCGTCGAGAACCAGGGGAACACCCTTGTTCTTGAAGGAAGAACCGCAAACAGCAAGAACGATCTCACCAGCGATAGTACGCTGACGCAGAGCGGCCTTGATTTCCTCGTTGGTGAGCTCTTCACCTTCGAGGTATTTGTTCATCAGCTCTTCGCTGGCTTCGGCAGCAGCCTCAACCATGTTGCTGCGCCACTCGTCAGCCAGTTCCTGCAGTTCAACAGGGATAGGCTCACGACGTGGAACCATACCCTTGTCGGCATCGTTCCAGTAAACAGCTTCCATGGACATCAGATCGATCTGACCCTGGAAGTTGTCTTCGGCACCAATGGCCAACTGGATCGGCACCGGGGTGTGGCCCAGACGCTGCTTGATCTGAGCGATTACGCGCAGAAAGTTTGCACCAGCACGGTCCATCTTGTTCACGTAAACGATACGTGGAACACCGTACTTGTTGGCCTGACGCCATACGGTTTCGGACTGCGGCTCTACGCCGGAAGTGCCACAGAACACAACGACCGCGCCGTCGAGTACACGCAGGGAACGCTCAACTTCAATGGTGAAGTCAACGTGGCCCGGGGTGTCAATAACGTTGAAACGGTATTGGTCTTTGTGTTGCTTCTCGGAACCCTGCCAGAAGGCAGTAATAGCAGCAGAAGTAATGGTAATACCACGCTCCTGCTCCTGAACCATCCAGTCCGTGGTCGCGGCGCCGTCATGCACCTCGCCCATTTTGTGGCTTTTGCCGGTGTAAAAAAGGACGCGCTCGGTGGTGGTAGTTTTACCAGCATCCACGTGAGCAACGATACCAATGTTACGGTAGCGGCCAATCGGAGTAGTACGAGCCATAAAGCCCTCGCAAAATTAGTGACGCTGAAATTAGAAGCGGTAGTGCGAGAAAGCCTTGTTGGCCTCAGCCATACGGTGCACGTCTTCACGCTTCTTGACCGCAGCACCTTTACCTTCGGCGGCGTCCAGCAGTTCGCCAGCCAAACGCAGCGCCATTGACTTCTCACCGCGCTTGCGCGCGAAGTCTACCAGCCAACGCATTGCCAGAGCATTACGACGGGACGGACGAACTTCGACAGGAACCTGGTAAGTAGCACCGCCTACACGGCGCGACTTTACTTCGACCAGCGGAGCGATGGCGTCGAGAGCTTTCTCGAAGATTTCCAGGGGGTCGCTGTTCTTGCGTTCTTTAACCTTTTCCAGCGCGCCATAAACGATACGCTCGGCAACGGCTTTCTTGCCGCTTTCCATAACGTGGTTCATGAACTTGGCCAGGATCTGGCTGCCGTATTTTGGATCGTCAAGCACTTCGCGCTTGGCTGCTACGCGTCTTCTTGGCATGGATAAGCCCTCAAACGGTCTTCAGGTTAGCTCGGGACCACCATCCCGCAAGGGATGCGCCCGACCTTACTCTTATCGACTCAGAAAAATAGAAATCTGCAATTTCACACAGAAGCCAAAAACTATTTAGGCTTCTTGGTACCGTATTTCGAGCGACCCTGGTTACGGCCTTTAACGCCGGAAGTATCCAGAGAACCACGAACGGTGTGATAACGAACACCTGGCAAGTCTTTTACACGACCGCCACGGATCAGTACCACGCTGTGCTCTTGCAGGTTGTGACCTTCACCACCGATGTACGAGGAAACCTCGAAACCGTTGGTCAGGCGCACACGGCAGACTTTACGCAATGCCGAGTTAGGTTTTTTCGGCGTGGTGGTATACACACGAGTGCACACACCGCGACGTTGCGGGCAGTTCTGCAGCGCAGGCACGTCGGATTTCTCGACGATACGCTTACGCGGCTGACGTACCAGCTGGTTGATAGTTGCCATCTACTAGCTCCACTGTTGTCTTGCGACGCTATTGTCTTACAAGAAAAGCAAATGACAGGGCACAAGCCCCGCCAAATTTAGGGGTACAAGAGTCTAAAGAGGATCCCGCCCCCAGTCAAGACAAAGCCCCGACATCCTCAAGAGGCAAACAACACGAAAACGTGCTGTCTGCCAGATGAAAATGCCGAGGCTTTAGTCTCAATTACCGCTGGAGTTCAACGCTTCAGTCAGAGCGGCTTCTACTTCGCTCGCGCTGACACGGGTCGGTTTGTCCATTTCACGACGACGCTTGCGCTCGCTGTGATAAGCCAGACCGGTACCGGCCGGGATCAGACGACCCACAACCACGTTTTCCTTCAGGCCGCGCAGATAATCGCGCTTGCCAGTCACAGCCGCCTCGGTCAGCACGCGGGTTGTCTCCTGGAAGGAGGCCGCGGAGATGAACGACTCGGTGGACAGCGATGCCTTGGTGATACCCAGCAACACGCGAGTGAACTTGGAGACAAACTTGTCTTCCGTGCTCAGACGCTCGTTTTCTACCAGTACGTGAGTCAATTCCATCTGGTCGCCCTTGATGAAACTGGAATCGCCAGACTCGGCAATTTCAACCTTGCGCAACATCTGACGCAGAATCGTCTCGATGTGCTTGTCGTTGATCTTCACGCCTTGCAGGCGGTATACATCCTGAATCTCGTTGACGATGTACTTGGCCAGCGCACTCACACCCAGCAGACGCAGGATGTCGTGTGGATCGCTAGGACCGTCGGAGATAACTTCGCCGCGGTTCACTTGTTCGCCTTCGAAGACGTTCAGGTGACGCCACTTCGGAATCAGCTCTTCGTACGGATCGCTACCGTCGTTCGGGGTAATGACCAGACGGCGCTTGCCCTTGGTCTCTTTACCGAATGCGATGGTACCGCTGACTTCTGCAAGGATCGACGCCTCTTTCGGACGACGGGCTTCGAACAGGTCGGCAACACGCGGCAGACCACCGGTGATGTCACGAGTCTTCGAAGTTTCCTGCGGAATACGTGCGATAACATCACCGATCGCGATCTGCGCACCGTCAGCCACACCGACCAGGGCGTTTGCCGGCAGGAAGTACTGAGCAGGTACGTCAGTACCCGGCAACAGCAGATCCTTGCCATCCAGACCGACCATCTTCACAGCAGGACGGATGTCCTTGCCGGCAGCCGGACGGTCTTTGGCGTCAAGCACTTCAATGTTGGTCATACCGGTCAATTCGTCTGTCTGACGCTTGATCGTGATGCCTTCTTCCATGCCGACGTAGGTAACAGTACCTTTCATCTCGGTAACGATTGGGTGAGTGTGCGGATCCCACTTGGCCACGATCGAACCAGCGTCGACCTTGTCGCCTTCCTTCACCGAAATCACTGCACCGTATGGCAGCTTGTAACGCTCACGCTCGCGACCGAAGTCATCAGCGATGGCCAGTTCACCGGAGCGGGATACCGCAACCAGGTGACCGTCAACACGCTCAACGTGCTTCAGGTTGTGAAGACGGACAGTACCGCCATTCTTCACCTGAACGCTGTCGGCTGCCGAGGTCCGGCTTGCCGCACCACCAATGTGGAACGTACGCATTGTCAGCTGGGTACCCGGCTCACCGATCGACTGTGCAGCGATTACGCCGACAGCTTCACCGATGTTAACCTGGTGACCGCGAGCCAGGTCGCGACCGTAGCACTTGGCACAGATGCCGTAGCGCGTTTCACAGCTGATTGGCGAGCGAACGATCACTTCGTCGATGCTGTTCAGCTCGATGAACTCGACCCACTTCTCGTCTACCAGTGTACCAGCAGGAACGATGACGTCTTCTGTGCCCGGCTTGAACACGTCACGGGCGATAACCCGACCCAGTACGCGCTCACCCAGCGGCTCTACAACGTCACCGCCTTCAATGTGCGGAGTCATCAGCAGACCGTGCTCGGTACCGCAATCCACCTCGGTAACGACCAGATCCTGAGCAACGTCTACCAGACGGCGAGTCAGATAACCGGAGTTAGCGGTTTTCAGTGCGGTATCCGCAAGACCCTTACGAGCACCGTGAGTGGAGATGAAGTACTGAAGTACGCTCAAACCTTCACGGAAGTTCGCAGTAATCGGCGTTTCGATGATGGAGCCGTCAGGCTTGGCCATCAGACCACGCATACCAGCCAACTGACGAATCTGGGCAGCAGAACCACGCGCACCGGAGTCAGCCATCATGTACATCGAGTTGAAGGATTCCTGGTCAACTTCGACGCCATGACGATCGATGACCTTCTCTTTCGAGAGGTTCGACATCATTGCCTTGGACACTTCGTCGTTGGCCTTGGACCAGAGGTCGATCACCTTGTTGTACTTCTCGCCCTGGGTTACCAGGCCGGAGGCGTACTGACTTTCGATCTCTTTAACTTCTTCGGTGGCCGCGTCGATGATGCGAGCTTTTTCATCCGGGATAACGAAGTCGTTAACGCCGATGGAAACACCCGAAATGGTCGAGTAGGCAAAACCGGTGTACATCAACTGGTCAGCGAAGATCACGGTCTCTTTCAAACCAACCACGCGGTAGCACTGGTTGATCAGCTTGGAGATCGCCTTCTTCTTCATAGGCTGGTTGACGACGTCGTAGGACAGGCCGGCCGGAACCACCTGGAACAGCAGCGCACGGCCGACAGTGGTGTCGACGATACGGGTGTTCTTGACGCTGCCACCGTCACGGTCGTTGACCGTTTCGTGGATACGAACCTTGACCTTGGCATGCAGAGCCGCTTCGCCGGCGCGGAATACGCGGTCGACTTCCTGCAGGTCCGCAAACACACGACCTTCGCCCTTGGCGTTGATCGCTTCACGAGTCATGTAATACAGACCCAGTACAACGTCCTGCGAAGGAACGATGATTGGCTCACCGTTGGCTGGCGACAGAATGTTGTTGGTCGACATCATCAGTGCACGCGCTTCGAGCTGGGCTTCCAGCGTCAAAGGTACGTGAACGGCCATCTGGTCGCCGTCGAAGTCGGCGTTGTACGCAGCACAGACCAGCGGGTGCAGCTGAATAGCCTTACCTTCGATCAGTACTGGTTCAAACGCCTGGATGCCCAGACGGTGAAGCGTTGGCGCGCGGTTCAGAAGCACCGGGTGTTCGCGAATTACTTCAGCAAGAACGTCCCAGACCTCTGGCAGCTCGCGCTCGACCATCTTCTTGGCAGCTTTGATAGTCGTGGCCAGGCCACGCATTTCCAGCTTGCCGAAGATGAACGGCTTGAACAGCTCGAGAGCCATTTTTTTCGGCAGACCGCACTGGTGCAGACGCAGGGTCGGACCTACGGTAATTACCGAACGGCCCGAGTAGTCAACGCGCTTACCGAGCAAGTTCTGACGGAAACGACCCTGCTTACCCTTGATCATGTCAGCCAGGGACTTCAGAGGACGCTTGTTCGAACCCGTGATCGCACGACCGCGACGACCGTTGTCGAGCAGCGCATCGACCGCTTCCTGCAGCATGCGCTTTTCGTTGCGCACGATGATGTCGGGAGCAGACAGATCCAGCAGACGCTTCAGACGGTTGTTACGGTTGATCACTCGACGATACAGATCGTTGAGGTCGGACGTCGCGAAACGGCCACCGTCAAGCGGAACCAGAGGACGCAGATCTGGCGGTAGAACCGGCAGAACGGTCAGCACCATCCACTCAGGGAGGTTGCCGGAACCCTGGAAGGCTTCCATCAATTTCAGACGCTTGGACAGCTTCTTGATTTTGGTTTCGGAATTGGTTTGCGGAATTTCTTCACGCAGACGGCCAATTTCGTGCTCCAGATCAATAGCGTGCAGCAGTTCGCGGACAGCCTCGGCACCCATGCGGGCGTCGAAGTCATCACCGAACTCTTCGAGGGCTTCGAAGTATTGCTCGTCGTTCAGCAGCTGACCTTTTTCAAGGGTAGTCATGCCTGGATCGATAACGACATAGCTCTCGAAGTAGAGAACACGTTCGATATCACGCAGGGTCATGTCCATCAGCAAACCGATACGGGACGGCAGCGATTTTAGGAACCAGATGTGAGCAACCGGCGAAGCCAGCTCGATGTGAGCCATGCGCTCGCGACGAACCTTGGCCAGTGCTACTTCAACACCGCATTTTTCGCAGATGACACCACGGTGCTTCAGGCGCTTGTACTTACCGCACAGGCACTCGTAATCTTTTACCGGGCCAAAGATCTTGGCGCAGAACAGACCGTCACGCTCAGGCTTGAACGTACGGTAGTTGATGGTTTCCGGCTTTTTAACTTCACCAAACGACCAAGAGCGGATCATCTCAGGCGATGCAAGTCCGATACGGATTGCGTCGAACTCTTCGACTTGACCCTGGTTTTTCAGCAAATTCAGTAGGTCTTTCAAGGCTTTTCCTCCTGGCGGAGCAGGGAGCAGGCAATACCGCCCTGCCCCCGATTCGCGTCACGTGTTATTCGGTTTCCAGATCGATATCGATACCGAGCGAACGGATTTCTTTGATCAACACGTTGAAAGACTCGGGCATGCCCGGCTCCATACGGTGATCGCCGTCCACGATGTTTTTGTACATCTTGGTACGACCGTTCACATCGTCCGACTTCACTGTGAGCATTTCCTGCAGAGTGTACGCCGCGCCGTATGCTTCCAGCGCCCACACTTCCATCTCCCCGAAACGCTGACCACCGAACTGTGCCTTACCACCCAGCGGCTGCTGGGTAACCAGGCTGTACGAACCAGTGGAACGCGCGTGCATCTTGTCGTCCACCAAGTGGTTCAGCTTCAGCATGTACATGTAGCCAACCGTTACAGCACGTTCAAACTTGTTGCCGGTACGACCGTCGAACAGCTGCATCTGGCCGCTTTCCGGCATATCTGCCAGCTTGAGCATTGCCTTGATTTCGCTTTCCTTGGCACCGTCGAAAACCGGGGTAGCCATCGGTACGCCGTTACGCAGGTTCTTCGCGAGGTCCAGAATCTCGTTGTCGGTGAGGTCTTCCAGAGACTCCTGACGACCGCCGATTTCGTTATAGATCTCGTTGAGGAACTTACGCAGCTCAGCAACTTTACGCTGCTCTTCAAGCATGCGGTTGATCTTCTCGCCCAGACCTTTGGCCGCGAGGCCCAGGTGAGTTTCGAGAATCTGACCAACGTTCATACGCGAAGGTACGCCCAGCGGGTTGAGGACGATATCGACCGGCGTGCCATTGGCATCGTGCGGCATGTCTTCAACCGGCATGATCACGGAGACCACACCCTTGTTACCGTGACGACCGGCCATCTTGTCGCCCGGCTGGATGCGACGACGGATTGCCAGGTAGACCTTGACGATTTTCAGAACGCCTGGAGCCAGGTCATCGCCTTGCTGCAGTTTGCGTTTCTTGTCTTCGAACTTGTCATCCAGAAGACGGCGACGATCAACGATGTAGGCCTGAGCTTTCTCAAGCTGCTCATTCAGAGCATCTTCAGCCATGCGCAGTTTGAACCACTGACCATGCTCAAGACCATCGAGCACTTCGTTGGTGATCTCCTGGCCCTTTTTGAGGCCAGCGCCGCCTTCAGCTACACGGCCCACCAGCGCAGAGCGCAGACGTTCGAAAGTAGCGCCTTCGACAATACGGAACTCTTCGTTCAGATCCTTGCGGATCTCGTCGAGTTGCGACTTCTCGATGGACAGGGCACGCGCATCACGCTCGACGCCATCACGGGTGAAGACCTGAACGTCAATGACAGTACCCTTGGTGCCGGTCGGCACGCGCAGGGAAGTATCTTTAACGTCGCTTGCTTTCTCACCGAAAATCGCGCGCAACAGTTTTTCTTCCGGAGTCAGCTGGGTCTCGCCTTTCGGAGTGACCTTGCCCACCAGGATGTCACCAGCGCCAACTTCGGCACCTACATAAACGATACCGGCTTCGTCCAGCTTGTTCAGAGCCGCTTCACCCACGTTCGGGATGTCGGCGGTGATCTCTTCAGGCCCAAGCTTGGTGTCACGAGCCACACAGGTCAGTTCCTGAATGTGGATCGTTGTGAAGCGGTCTTCTTGAACTACACGCTCGGAGAGGCAGATGGAGTCTTCGAAGTTGAAACCGTTCCAGGCCATGAACGCGATGCGCATGTTCTGACCCAGAGCCAGCTCACCCATATCGGTAGACGGACCGTCAGCCATGATGTCGCTACGCTGAACACGGTCACCCTTGCTCACCAGAGGACGCTGGTTGATGCAGGTGTTCTGGTTCGAACGGGTGTATTTGGTCAGGTTGTAGATGTCTACACCTGCTTCACCTGTTTCTACTTCGTCATCAGCAACGCGAACAACGATACGGCTGGCGTCGACAGAGTCGATCACGCCGCCACGACGAGCCACGACGCAAACGCCGGAGTCGCGGGCAACGTTGCGCTCCATGCCAGTACCTACCAGCGGCTTGTCGGCACGCAGGGTCGGTACAGCCTGACGCTGCATGTTCGAACCCATCAATGCGCGGTTGGCGTCATCGTGCTCGAGGAACGGGATCAGCGATGCGGCTACCGACACAACCTGCTTGGGCGAAACGTCCATCAGGGTGACATCGGCTGGTGCCTTGACGGTGAATTCGTTCAAGTGACGCACAGCAACCAGCTCGTCGATCAGCTCTTGCTTGTCGTTCATTGCAGCCGAAGCCTGAGCAATGACGTGGTCCGCTTCTTCGATCGCCGAAAGGAAGACGATTTCTTCGGTGACCAGACCTTCCTTGACCACACGGTACGGGCTCTCGAGGAAGCCGTACTGGTTGGTGCGGGCATAGGCCGCCAGGGAGTTGATCAGACCGATGTTCGGACCTTCAGGCGTCTCGATCGGGCAAACACGGCCGTAGTGAGTCGGGTGAACGTCTCGAACTTCAAAGCCGGCGCGCTCACGCGTCAGACCGCCAGGGCCGAGCGCGGAAACACGACGCTTGTGCGTGATCTCGGACAGCGGGTTGTTCTGGTCCATGAACTGGGACAGCTGGCTGGAACCGAAGAACTCCTTGACCGCCGCCGCAACAGGTTTGGCGTTGATCAGGTCCTGAGGCATCAAGCCTTCGCTTTCTGCCATGGACAGACGTTCTTTGACAGCGCGCTCGACACGGACCAGACCTACACGGAACTGGTTCTCGGCCATCTCGCCAACGCAACGAACGCGACGGTTACCGAGGTGGTCGATGTCATCGACGATGCCTTTGCCGTTACGGATATCAACGAGGGTCTTGAGGACCGCTACGATGTCTTCCTTGCACAACACACCCGAACCTTCGATTTCGGTACGACCGATACGACGATTGAACTTCATCCGGCCTACAGCAGACAGGTCATAACGCTCAGGACTGAAGAACAGGTTGTTGAACAGCGTTTCGGCTGCATCCTTGGTTGGCGGCTCGCCAGGACGCATCATGCGATAGATCTCGACCAGCGCTTCCAGCTGGTTGCTGGTGGAGTCGATCTTCAGCGTGTCAGAGACGAACGGACCGCAGTCGATATCGTTGGTGTACAACGTCTCGATGCGAACAACCTGAGCCTTGGCGATCTTGGCCAGGATTTCAGTGTTCAGCTCAGTGTTGCACTCGGCAATGATCTCACCGGTTGCCGGATGCACGATGACCTTGGCAGTGGTACGACCCAGGACATAGTCCAGAGGTACTTCCAGCTCTTTGATCCCGGCTTTTTCCAGCTGGTTGATGTGACGAGCGGTAATACGGCGACCCTGCTCGACAATGACCTTGCCCTTGTCGTCCAGAATATCCAGAACGGCAATTTCACCACGCAGGCGCTGAGGCACCAGCTCCAGACTCAGGTTTTCGCCGCGCACATGGAATACGTTGGTGGTGTAGAAAGCATCAAGCACTTGCTCGGTGGTATAACCCAGAGCGCGCAGAAGTACGGATGCAGGCAGCTTGCGACGACGGTCGATACGGACGAATACGCAGTCTTTCGGATCGAACTCGAAGTCCAGCCACGAACCGCGGTAAGGAATGATACGAGCGGAGTAAAGCAGCTTACCGGAGCTGTGCGTCTTGCCACGGTCGTGGTCGAAGAATACGCCAGGCGAGCGGTGAAGCTGAGACACGATAACGCGCTCGGTGCCATTGATTACAAAGGTACCGTTTTCAGTCATCAGGGGGATTTCACCCATGTAGACTTCTTGCTCTTTGATGTCCTTGATCGCTTTGTTCGACGATTCTTTGTCGAAAATGATCAGACGGACCTTGACCCGCAAAGGTACTGCGTAAGTCACACCGCGCAGCACGCATTCCTTGACATCAAATGCCGGTTCGCCCAAGCGATAACCTACATACTCCAGCGCAGCATTGCCGGAGTAGCTGATGATCGGGAAAACGGATTTGAAGGCTGCATGCAGACCGACGTCGCGGAACTGATCTTTGGTCGCTCCCGCCTGCAGGAATTCGCGATACGAATCCAGCTGGATGGCCAAGAGATACGGCACATCCATTACGTCCGGCAACTTGCTAAAGTCCTTGCGGATACGTTTTTTCTCAGTATATGAGTAAGCCATCAGCGTTCCCCAGCTTGGTCACCTGCTTGTTTGGCTCCCTCCCGACGGAAGCAGCCAGAAAATCTTGCAAACCCCTTGGTTTGCGCCACCGCCATCGGTGGATACAGCACATTACAAACGTTGACAGCGCCAATCGTCTATAACGGAAAAAGGCCGGTGGCAAAAGCCACCAGCCATCAGCCTTTCGCTAATCGCGTGGGCTGGACACTCAAAGTCGATGCTTATTTCAGCTCGACTTTAGCGCCTGCTTCTTCCAGAGTAGCTTTGGCTTTGTCAGCTGCGTCTTTGGCAACAGCTTCCAGAACCATTGCTGGCGCGCCGTCAACGACTGCCTTGGCTTCTTTCAGGCCCAGACCGGTCAGTTCACGTACTGCCTTGATCACGTTAACTTTCTTCTCGCCAGCTTCCAGCAGCATGACGTTGAATTCAGTTTGTTCTTCAACAACAGCAGCAGCAACAGCTGGACCAGCCGAACCGGCAGCAGCGGTAACGCCGAACTTCTCTTCGAACGCCTTGATCAGCTCTACAACCTGCAGAACGGACATTTCAGCTACGGCGTTAAGGATATCGTCTTGAGAGATGGACATGACTCAATTTCCTGAATTGGGGGACGGCCTACGCGACCATCAAAATAAACAAAAATACGCGAAAAGATCTGACTCAGCCTTAGGCTGCAGCTGCTTCTTTTTGGTCGCGAACAGCCGCCAGAGTACGAGCCAACTTGCTGGTAGCGCCTTGAATCACGCTCATCAGCTGAGAAATTGCTTCGTTACGGGTCGGCAGGCTTGCCAGTACATCGATCTGATTAGCTGCGAGGAACTTGCCCTCGAACGCAGCTGCCTTGATCTCGAACTTGTCCTGACCTTTGGCGAATTCCTTGAACAGACGGGCAGCAGCGCCAGGATGTTCGTTGGAGAACGCAATCAAGGTCGGGCCAGTGAACACGTCGTTGAGGACACTGAATTCAGTGTCAGCAACAGCGCGCTTGAGCAGGGTGTTACGTACAACACGTACGTAAACGCCAGCTTCACGAGCCTCTTTACGGAGTCCGGTCATAGCGCCGACCGTCACACCACGGGCATCAGCCACGACAGCGGACAGACCAGCTTTGGCAGCCTCGTTGACTTCAGCGACGATGGCCTTCTTGTCTTCGAGTTTAATTGCCACGGGTTTAACTCCTGCTTGTTACCGTTTCATCCGACCGGAGTCAGATGTCGTTTTGGTGTCTGATTCGGTAAGGAACCGGGAGCACCATCTGCGTAGGCTTGAGGTTTAAGACTTGCGTCGCCTACGGTCTTGGATAGCCCCCGCCAGGCAGGGACCCCAATCTTTCAAACGGTACGGCGTCAAAACCGCACCGCTTCTGTCTTACGCTTCCAACGAACCCTGGTCGATGACCAGGCCGGGGCCCATAGTGGTGCTCAGGGTGATGCGCTTGACGTAAATACCTTTCGAAGAAGCAGGCTTGATACGCTTAAGGTCAGCGATCAGGGCTTCAACGTTTTCCTTCAGCTTGACAGCGTCGAAACCGACCTTGCCAACGGAAGTGTGGATGATGCCGTTTTTGTCGGTGCGATAACGAACCTGACCAGCCTTGGCGTTCTTGACGGCGTTAGCCACGTCAGGAGTAACGGTGCCGACTTTCGGGTTAGGCATCAGACCACGAGGACCGAGAACCTGACCCAACTGCCCCACAACGCGCATTGCGTCCGGGGAAGCGATAACGACGTCATAGTTCAGATCGCCCGCTTTCATTTCAGCAGCCAGATCGTCCATACCAACGCGATCAGCACCGGCAGCCAGAGCAGCTTCAGCAGCAGGGCCCTGGGTGAACACTGCAACGCGTACAGTTTTACCAGTGCCGTGCGGCAGTACGGTAGCGCTACGAACAACCTGGTCGGACTTACGAGGATCGACACCCAGGTTAACAGCAACGTCTACAGACTCGCTGAACTTGACGGTCGACAGCTCGGTCAGCAGGGCTGCGGCGTCTACGAAATTGTAAGACTTACCAGCTTCGATCTTGCTGGCGATTGCCTTTTGACGCTTGGTCAGCTTAGCCATTACACACCCTCCACGTTAAGGCCCATGCTACGAGCGGAACCGGCGATAGTACGCACGGCCGCTTCCATGTCAGCTGCAGTCAGATCCGCGTTTTTTGCTTTAGCGATATCTTCCAGCTGAGCACGAGTCACGGTGCCAACTTTAACGGTGTTCGGGCGAGCCGAGCCGCTGGTCAAGCCTGCAGCTTTCTTCAGCAGAACCGATGCAGGGGTACTTTTTGTTTCGAAAGTGAAGCTACGGTCGCTGTATACAGTGATGATCACTGGAGTCGGCAAGCCCGGCTCAATACCCTGAGTACGGGCGTTGAACGCTTTGCAGAATTCCATGATGTTCACACCGTGCTGACCCAGAGCAGGACCAACTGGCGGGCTTGGGTTAGCCTGAGCGGCTTTCACTTGCAGCTTGATGTATGCGGTTATCTTCTTGGCCATGAGGCACTCCAATTACGGGTTCAAGCGCCAATAAAGGCTCCCCAGTTACTTACGCGTATATCCCAGTGACGAAAAAACCCCACAGCCTTGGGCTGCGGGGGTATGGGATTCCAGCTCAGTTATGCCTTTTCGACCTGACTGAACTCTAGCTCTACCGGGGTAGAGCGTCCGAAAATGAGCACCGCCACTTGAATCCGGCTCTTTTCGTAGTTAACTTCTTCAACCGTGCCATTGAAATCGGCGAACGGACCGTCGGTGACACGAACAACCTCACCCGGCTCGAACAGCGTTTTCGGCTTCGGCTTGTCGCTACCATCAGCAACGCGACGCAGAATTGCTTCTGCCTCTTTGTCAGTGATCGGAGCAGGCTTATCTGCGGTACCGCCGATGAAGCCCATGACACGCGGGGTGTCCTTGACCAAGTGCCAAGTACCCTCATTCATGTCCATCTGAACAAGCACATAACCTGGAAAGAACTTGCGTTCGCTTTTGCGTTTCTGGCCATTACGCATTTCAACCACTTCTTCAGTGGGAACCAGAATTTCGCCGAAGCCATCTTCCATGCCTGCCAGCTTCACACGCTCGATCAACGAGCGCATGACATGCTTCTCGTAACCCGAGTAAGCATGCACTACGTACCAACGCTTAGCCACGGGACACCCTTAGCCAACTATCAAGGAAACAAGCCAGCCGAGCAGGGAATCAAGCCCCCACAACAGCAACGCCATAACCAGCACAACTGCCACAACGATCAACGTGGTTTGAGTGGTTTCTTGGCGAGTAGGCCATACGACTTTACGAATCTCAGCGCGAGCTTCTTTCGCCAAAACGAAGAAGGCTTTACCCTTACCGGTCTGCAGCGCGACAAATGCAGCTGCAGCAGCAATCACAAGGAGAGCAAGAACGCGGTACAGGATCGGCTCAGCAGAATAATACTGATTACCGACAACACCCACGACAACCAAAACGACTACCAGGAGCCACTTCAGCATATCAAAGCGAGAGTCTGATGCTTCAGCCTTGGGATTCATCTACGGAGATCCTGTGAAAAGAAAGCCAGATTACATCTAGGAAATCTGGCAGGTCAGGAGGGAATCGAACCCCCAACCTACGGTTTTGGAGACCGTCGCTCTGCCAATTGAGCTACTGACCTAAAAGCAAAATCAGGCCGACCATTATGCGGACCTGACGAGAGTTTTTCAACACCTTATTCAGGGAGCGCCTTACAGGTGACGCACTCCGAACAAGCTTCAAGCGGATCACGCACAGCGCAACCACCTAAAACAAAGGCAGATATTTTCATATCTGCCTTTAGCAATGGAGCTCTTGAGCGGATTTGAACCGCTGACCTCACCCTTACCAAGGGTGTGCTCTACCAACTGAGCTACAAGAGCAAAACACAATGCATGAACCACAAACCTGGAGCGGGTAGCGGGAATCGAACCCGCATCATCAGCTTGGAAGGCTGAGGTTCTACCACTAAACTATACCCGCGCAATTTGCAGATCGCGCCAAATCTGGTGGAGGGGGAAGGATTCGAACCTTCGAAGTCGTAGACGTCAGATTTACAGTCTGATCCCTTTGGCCGCTCGGGAACCCCTCCTAAGCGAGGCAGAATTCTCAACTCATGCCGCCCTTCTGTCAACCTTTTTCTCAGTAAAAACCTGAGGTTACATGCGTTGACTACTACCACCCCGTTCGCGAGACTTTCACCTCGCTGCGAAGCGGGCGCCATTCTATGTAAACTACTCAGCAGTTGCAATGCCCTCGCACGACATTATTTGATTTTTTAATTGCGGGAAATCCTGACTCAATTGATTGATCACACCTACCTCCACAAGACGTCGGCTTTCCGGGGCAATCCTTAACCAGTAGGCCGTCGCCCCATTCGTTTGCAGCGACTGAAATTGAGACTGGATATCCAGACTGTTCAAGCGCTGCTCCACCAGGCGAGCATCCTCTTGCCTCGCAAAGCCACCGACATACAGGCACTTCGTGTCGGCATCATGCGACATGCGCCCCGCATCCGACTCACTAAGCAGGCGAATATCCTGCTGGGGAGCGCGATGCAACGACAATGGCATGACCTCTTTAGCCCTAAGCGGAGCCTCCTGCTGATGCCAGAGGTAATAAAAGGCATTAAGCATCAACAGCAGAAGAAATAACCAACGCATAGAGACCTCAACGCAAAGGGCAAGCCAGAGCCAGACCCACGAAGACCAGATCAGGAACAATACGAGCCCCCGGCAGTACATCCGCAACCAGCGCAGCATCCCCGCCAGTCACAAAAATAGCAAAATCGTTGCCCCAGTACCCCTGCGCTATCTCAATCTGAGTCAATGCAAACCCACGAAGCATCAACGAGCAGCCGCGCTCTACAGCCTCTGCAGTCGCACGCCCGGGAACAAGACGGGCAAGGGCTTTTTCAGCCTCTGTGTTGTCATATCTGATGCGACGGGTATGGGTACGCAACTGATTGCGCATCAAGGGCATTCCAGGACAGATAAAGCCACCGAGATGCGCACCACCGGCGTCGACAAAATCAGACGTCACAGCAGTTCCCAGGTCAATCACCAGGCACGCGCTTCTGGCGAGATGGTAAGCACCTACGAAAGCCAGCCAGCGGTCCAGCCCCAGACGCGCGAAGTCGTCATAGCCATTTGTCACGCCAGCAAGCTCTTGAGCAGGTTCCGCGCAGACAGGCGCAACGGAAAAGGTGTCAGCCAGCAAAGAGACAAGCCTCGCCGTTTCTTCGGCACTACGCACACTCACCAGACGGCAGTCAGTGAATGATGTGTCAGGCAGACTACTCAAGTGCATCAGCAAGGCAGCATCGGAGTCCACAACGCCGCCGCTAATCACTGCCGCATCGTTCTTCGCCGTTATCCGCCACTTGATGAAGCTGTTGCCACAGTCGAGCTCAAGAATCATCTCGCAACCTCAGGCTGAGCTCGCCACCACTAAAGCTCTTTTCTACCCCATTCACTTCCAAACGCAACGCTCCAAGCGAGTCGACCCCCAACACTAGCCCTTCAACTGCCTCAGCGCCTGAAAGCAATCTGACAGCAGCTCCCTGCCATAAATGTCCGCGCTCCCACTCACCCTGAAAAGCCACGAAGCCTTCTTTGCGATGAACTGCCAGAAGAGACTCAAGCTGACTGCTTATAAGGGCTGCAATCCGATTCCGATCAGCAAGGCTGCCCGTTTCGAGTCGAATCGACGTCCATAGTTGATCCACTTCGCTCGATGACCGCATGTTCACGTTCACCCCTATTCCGATGATCACATGACAAACGTCTGCCGGATCCCCAACAAGCTCGAGCAAAATGCCAGCAATCTTCTGTCTTCCGACCAGCACATCATTAGGCCATTTCAGGCCCGCGCCTTGAACCCCAATGTCGCGCAGTACGTTCATCACAGCCAATCCGACCAAAAGGCTGAGACCTTCCAGCTGACGCATTCCACCATCAATGCGCAGGACCAGACTGTAATAAAGGTTCTCGGCAAATGGACTTACCCACTTTCGCCCCCGCCTCCCCCTTCCCGAGGTTTGCTGCTCGGCCACTACCAGTAAAGGCATGGGAGCCCCGTGAGCAATCAGACGCGTGGCCTCTGCATTGGTTGAGTCGATAGTGTCGTAAGTGCGTACAGACCAGCTGGCGGGGAATCCGCACTGAGCTATGCCAGCGGGGCTTAAAAGCGAAATAGGCGTTGCCAGTCGATAACCCCGTCCGCGCACTTTATGCACCTCTATGCCTAGGTCAGCTTCAAGCTGCTGAAGCTGCTTCCAGACCGCACTGCGGCTTATGCCGAGGGCATTGCCTAATACCTGTCCAGAATGAAATGCACCATCGGCAAGAAGCTTTAACAAGGTCAGCATTTGGAGTCGCCCGGCAATGAGGCACGCATAATAGCCACGCAGAGGCATGCTGCATAGAAACGAAAACGTATTTTCATGGCAGTTTTTGTGCAGCAGAAAAACAAAAACCCTCAACGCGTAAGCGATGAGGGTTTCTGGAATTTAATCTTGACGATGACCTACTCTCACATGGGGAAACCCCACACTACCATCGGCGATACATCGTTTCACTGCTGAGTTCGGGATGGGATCAGGTGGTTCCAATGTTCTATGGTCGTCAAGAAATTCGGGTACCGAATCGTGCCATGCGGCGCGCTTCAGCAAATCGGGTATGTGATAGCTCGGTGCGGTTGTGACGCAAACCTTCGGTTCATGTCATCTTCACAGTCACCGCAATCTGATGCTCCTGTCAGGAAGTCCACTCAAATTGCTTGGGTGTTATATGGTCAAGCCTCACGGGCAATTAGTATTGGTTAGCTCAACGCCTCACAGCGCTTACACACCCAACCTATCAACGTCGTAGTCTTCGACGGCCCTTTAGGGAACTCAAGGTTCCAGTGAGATCTCATCTTGAGGCAAGTTTCCCGCTTAGATGCTTTCAGCGGTTATCTTTTCCGAACATAGCTACCCGGCAATGCCACTGGCGTGACAACCGGAACACCAGAGGTTCGTCCACTCCGGTCCTCTCGTACTAGGAGCAGCCCCTCTCAAATCTCAAACGTCCACGGCAGATAGGGACCGAACTGTCTCACGACGTTCTAAACCCAGCTCGCGTACCACTTTAAATGGCGAACAGCCATACCCTTGGGACCGGCTTCAGCCCCAGGATGTGATGAGCCGACATCGAGGTGCCAAACACCGCCGTCGATATGAACTCTTGGGCGGTATCAGCCTGTTATCCCCGGAGTACCTTTTATCCGTTGAGCGATGGCCCTTCCATACAGAACCACCGGATCACTAAGACCTACTTTCGTACCTGCTCGACGTGTCTGTCTCGCAGTCAAGCGCGCTTTTGCCTTTATACTCTACGACCGATTTCCGACCGGTCTGAGCGCACCTTCGTACTCCTCCGTTACTCTTTAGGAGGAGACCGCCCCAGTCAAACTACCCACCATACACTGTCCTCGATCCGGATAACGGACCTGAGTTAGAACCTCAAAGTTGCCAGGGTGGTATTTCAAGGTTGGCTCCACGCAGACTGGCGTCCACGCTTCAAAGCCTCCCACCTATCCTACACAAGCAAATTCAAAGTCCAGTGCAAAGCTATAGTAAAGGTTCACGGGGTCTTTCCGTCTAGCCGCGGATACACTGCATCTTCACAGCGATTTCAATTTCACTGAGTCTCGGGTGGAGACAGCGCCGCCATCGTTACGCCATTCGTGCAGGTCGGAACTTACCCGACAAGGAATTTCGCTACCTTAGGACCGTTATAGTTACGGCCGCCGTTTACCGGGGCTTCGATCAAGAGCTTCGCTTGCGCTAACCCCATCAATTAACCTTCCGGCACCGGGCAGGCGTCACACCCTATACGTCCACTTTCGTGTTTGCAGAGTGCTGTGTTTTTAATAAACAGTCGCAGCGGCCTGGTATCTTCGACCGGCGTGGGCTTACGCAGTAAATGCTTCACCCTCACCGGCGCACCTTCTCCCGAAGTTACGGTGCCATTTTGCCTAGTTCCTTCACCCGAGTTCTCTCAAGCGCCTTGGTATTCTCTACCCAACCACCTGTGTCGGTTTGGGGTACGGTTCCTGGTTACCTGAAGCTTAGAAGCTTTTCTTGGAAGCATGGCATCAACCACTTCGTGTTCTAAAGAACACTCGTCATCAGCTCTCGGCCTTGAGATCCCGGATTTACCTAAGATCTCAGCCTACCACCTTAAACCTGGACAACCAACGCCAGGCTGGCCTAGCCTTCTCCGTCCCTCCATCGCAATAACCAGAAGTACAGGAATATTAACCTGTTTTCCATCGACTACGCTTTTCAGCCTCGCCTTAGGGACCGACTAACCCTGCGTCGATTAACGTTGCGCAGGAAACCTTGGTCTTTCGGCGTGGGTGTTTTTCACACCCATTGTCGTTACTCATGTCAGCATTCGCACTTCTGATACCTCCAGCAAGCTTCTCAACTCACCTTCACAGGCTTACAG
>NZ_CM176702.1:0-980000 GCF_058129885.1 Pseudomonas sp. Pmew2 | reverse complement strand
CCTTGAGCACTTCAGGCGCAGCGCAGGCGTACTCCACGTTTTCAATACCGCGCTTCAGCTCGCCCGCCGCATCTTCCAGGGTCTTGCCGTGCTCTTCACTGATCAACTGAGCAATGCGCGCTTCGTTCTGCTCCAGCAATTGCTTGAAGCGGAACATCACCTGAGCGCGCTTGGCTGGCGGTGTATTACGCCAGGCCGGAAACGCAGCCTTGGCCGAATCGATCGCCTTCTGGACAGTGTCCCGAGTGGCAAGCGCTACTGTGTGGATAACCTGGCCGATCGACGGATTGAACACATCTGCGGTGCGGCCATCTTCAGAAATGAACTCGCCGTGGATCAGGTGTTGAATGCTGCTCATGGAAAACTCCGGATAATTGCATCGGGCGCGAATGGCTTCGCGGCCCATGCGACAAAAGCACCTGTATAAAAGTACCTATATAAGAAGAGAGCCTGTCAGCGTGGTCAGTCGATCAGGTTCAGCGTCTCGCCGACGGCATCGAACAACCGGTCCAGGTCCTGCGCCTGACTGTTGAAGGTCGGGCCAAACTGCAAGGTGTCACCGCCAAAACGCACATAGAACCCGGCTTTCCACAGTTTCATGCCTGCCTCGAAAGGCCGCACGATTGCATCGCCGTCACGAGGTGCGATCTGGATGGCGCCTGCAAGGCCGTAGTTGCGGATATCCACCACGTTTTTCGCGCCCTTGATACCGTGCAGCACGCTTTCAAAATGCGGAGCGATTTCTGCTGCCTGCTGTACCAGGTTTTCACGCTGCAACAACTCCAGCGCCGCGAGCCCGGCCGCGCAGGCCACCGGATGTGCCGAATAGGTATAGCCGTGGGGGAATTCGACGGCGTATTCCGGCGTTGGCTGATTCATGAAGGTCTGATAGATCTCGCTGCTGGCGATCACTGCGCCCATGGGGATCGCGCCATTGGTGATCTGCTTGGCGATACACATCAGGTCAGGCGTGACACCGAAACTGTCCGCACCAAACATCGAGCCTGTACGGCCGAAGCCGGTAATGACTTCGTCGAATATCAGCAGGATATTGTGCTGATCACAAATCTCGCGCAGACGCTTGAGATAGCCTTGCGGCGGAACGATCACGCCGGCAGAGCCCGCCATGGGTTCGACGATTACCGCCGCGATGTTCGACGCATCGTGCAGCTCGATCAGCTTGAGCATCTCGTCGGCCAGCGCAATACCGCCCGCTTCGGGCATCCCCTTCGAATAGGCGTTGCTGGCCAGCAGCGTGTGCGGCAGATGGTCGACATCCATCAACTGGCCGAACATCTTGCGGTTACCATTCACTCCGCCCAGGCTGGTGCCCGCCACGTTCACGCCGTGATAGCCACGCGCGCGCCCGATCATCTTGGTCTTGGTCGCCTGCCCCTTCAGCCGCCAGTAGGCACGCACCATCTTCACTGCCGTGTCCGCGCATTCGGAACCGGAGTTGGTATAAAAGACGTGATTGAGATTGCCCGGCGTCAGTTCGGTAATCTTTTCCGCCAACTGGAACGACAGCGGATGCCCGAACTGAAAGCCCGGCGAGTAATCCAGAATGCCCAGTTGCCGGGAAACGGCTTCCTGAATTTCCTTGCGGGTGTGCCCGGCCCCGCATGTCCATAGCCCGGAAAGCCCATCGTAGATCTTGCGGCCCTTGTCGTCTGTCAGATAGCTACCGTGCGCAGCCACGACCATGCGCGGGTCACGCTGGAAATTTCGATTCGCCGTGTAAGGCATCCAGTGGGCATCAAGCTTCAACTGACTGGCTACAGGCACATCTGACGCTTCGAACATATTCATGGGGGCAAGCCTCGCAGGCGCTAAACGAACGGTCATTGCAGCCAAGGTGTCACGCGGCTAAAGTTCATAAAACCCGATTTTCATAATCTTTGGTTTGGTAAGGACTAAACAATGAGTGTCCGTCGCCCCGATCCACTGTCGCAGGTGAGCGATTTTGATATCCGCTTGCTGCGCATTTTCAAAAGTGTCGTCGAGGCAGGCGGTTTTTCCGCGGCCGAAAGCGTGCTCGGCATTGGCCGGTCGGCGATCAGTCAGCAAATGAGCGATCTGGAACAGCGTCTCGGCTTGCGGCTTTGCCAGCGAGGGCGGGCCGGTTTTTCACTGACCGACGAAGGACGTGAGGTTTATCAATCGTCGTTGCAACTGCTCAGCGCTCTGGAAAGTTTCAGAACTGAGGTCAACGGCCTGCATCAGAACCTGCGCGGCGAGTTGAACATCGGCCTGACCGACAACCTGGTCACCCTTCCCCACATGCGCATCACCCATGCACTGGCCCGCCTGAAAGAGCGTGGCCCGGGCGTGCACATCAATATCCGCATGATTGCTCCCGCCGAAGTCGAGCGAGGCGTATTGGACGGCGGCCTGCATGTCGGTGTCGTGCCACAGGCCAGCGCCCTGCCCGGCCTTGAATATCACCCGTTATACAGTGAGCGTTCGCTGCTTTATTGCGCGGTGGGCCACCCGCTCTTCTACGCGGACAACTCAACGCTGGATGATGAACGCCTCGCACAGCAGGAAGCCATTGCCCCGACCTTTCGCCTGCCCAACGATATTCAGGAGCATTATCAGGCACTGACTTGCACCGCCAGTGCTTCAGACCGCGAGGGCATCGCGTTCCTGATTCTGACTGGACGCTACATTGGCTACCTGCCAGATCATTACGCCAACGCCTGGGTGCAGGAAGGTCGATTGCGCGCGCTGAAACCGGACTCAAAGTTCTACGACCTCAACCTGGTGACCGTTACCCGAAAAGGCCGACGCCCTCATTTGGTGCTGGAGAGCTTTCTGGAAACACTGGCCGCTACCCGATGACACACTCCTGCAGGACACCCTTCCAGTCAGCCAACGTTGCAGAGCGGCTCGAAAACGCTATCAGGCTGATATTTATTGAAATAGTTGGACTCAAATAAAAATAACCTGAGCAACTGGACAGTTTTTTGCAGTGATCCCAGATAACGACACGCCAGTACATGGCAGTTCCCCGTCCGAGACCTTGCCATGCAGCCTGAAACACTCGACAACGATGACCTGATTTACGGCCTGAATGATCGCCCAAGACCTTTAACGGCCATATTGGCAGCGTTCCAGCATGTCCTCGCCAGCTTCGTCGGGATCATCACCCCGCCGTTGATCATCGGATCGACGCTCGGCCTGACTCAATACCTGCCGTATCTGATCAGCATGGCCCTGATGGTGTCGGGCACAGGTACTTTCATTCAGGCGCGCCGCCCGTTTGGTATCGGCGCAGGCATGATCTGCCTGCAAGGCACCAGCTTCGCTTTCCTGGGCGCGGTGTTGTCCGCGGGTTTTCTGGTCAAGCAACGCGGCGGCAGCCCGGAGGACATCATGGCGATGATCTTCGGCGTGTGCTTTTTCGGCGCGCTTGTGCAAATCGTGCTCAGTCGCTGTATTGGCCAGTTGCGACGTGTCATCACGCCGCTGGTGACCGGCATTGTCATCACGCTGATTGGTGTAAGCCTGATCAAGGTAGGTGTGACGGACCTGGGCGGCGGCTTCAACGCACCTGACTTCGGCGCGCCGTTGAACCTGGCGCTGGGCGCCTTCGTTCTGGCAGTGATCATCGTACTTAATCGTTCGAATACGCCTTGGGTGCGCTTGTCGGCGATCATCATCGGCCTGGCGGTCGGCAGTCTCGCCGCCTGGTTCAGCGGCAAGCTGATTCCACAGCCGATCCACGACCTGCCCTTGATCAGCGTGCCGGTGCCGTTCCGTTTTGGTTTCAGCTTTGACTGGACCGCTTTCCTGCCGGTCGCGCTGATTTATCTGATCAGCAGTATCGAAACGGTCGGCGACCTGACCGCCAACTGCATGCTCGCCAGCCAGCCGATCAGTGGCCCGAGCTACGTGGCGCGCCTCAAGGGTGGCGTGCTGGGTGACGGCGTGAGCTGCATGATTGCCGCAACGTTCAGTGCATTCCCCAACACCACCTTTGCGCAGAACAACGGTGTGATTCAGCTGACCGGCGTTGCCAGTCGCTATGTCGGGCTGTACATCGGCGCGGTGCTGTTCGTGCTCGGGCTGTTCCCGCATATCGGTGCCATCGTCCAGCAGATTCCCAAACCGGTACTCGGCGGCGCAACGCTGGTGATGTTCGGCAGCGTCGCGGCAGCCGGTGTGCGCATTCTGGCCCAGTCTCCGCTGGACCGACGCAGCATGCTGATCATCGCCACGTCACTGGGTGTCGGTCTGGGTATCGCCGCGCAGCCTGCGCTGCTGCATCAGATGCCCAAACTGGTACAGAACCTGTTCGATTCGGCCATCACCAGCGGCGGCATCACAGCCATCGTAATGTGCCTGCTGACTCCGGAAGGAAAGGTCGCCGTGACCCGGAATGATTCAGCGACGGAACCCAATCCCCTTGAACAACCACGATAGGCTTCCATAGCCGCACTTGCGCCGGTGCTTGCGAGATAATCGCCGGTGCGCTATCTGTTCATTAGTTGCGCCCTACGACCTGTCCGGAATTGCTCATGACCCTTGAAGTCCCCGCACACAGCGCTCACGTCACCAAGCCCGCAAGCCGTATTCGTCAGAAGAACGAACAAGCAATCATCCAGGCAGCCGAAGATGAATTTGCCCGCCACGGCTTCAAGGGCACCAGCATGAACACCATTGCACTGAAAGCCGGGCTGCCCAAAGCCAACCTGCATTACTACTTCACCAACAAGCTGGGCCTGTATGTCGCGGTACTGAGCAACATCATTGATTTGTGGGACAGCACGTTCAACCACCTGAGCGTCGAAGATGATCCAGCTGAGGCACTGGCCCGCTACATTCGCGCCAAGATGGAGTTTTCGCGCCGCCAGCCTCAGGCTTCACGGATCTTCGCCATGGAGATCATCAGCGGTGGCGAATGCATGAGCGAGTATTTCAGCCAGGACTACCGCCTGTGGTTCCAGGGCCGGGCAGCGGTTTTTCAAGCCTGGATCGATGCAGGCAAGATGGACCCGGTCGACCCTGTACACCTGATCTTCCTGCTGTGGGGAAGCACCCAGCACTACGCTGATTTCGCCTCGCAGATCTGCCGAGTCACCGGTCGCTCCCGCCTGACCCGGCAAGACATGGATCAGGCCAGCAATAATCTGATCCGGATCATCCTCAAAGGTTGTGGGCTCACGCCGCCAGCCTTGTAGAATCGACGCCTTGACGTCAGCTGGATACACGCATGCCTTTTACCCTGGTCGGCCCTTGCGAGTCTCGTGAAGAAATCCGCAAGAGCCGCTTCATGACCCTCGCCGCCCCCATCGCCAGCCCGGCCGACGCCCAGGCGTTCATCGAGCAGCACAGCGACCTCAACGCCACCCACAATTGCTGGGCCTGGAAGCTGGGTGGTCAGTATCGCAGCAACGATGACGGGGAACCGGGCGGTACTGCAGGCAGGCCAATCCTGGCAGCCATCGAGGCGCAGGAATTCGATCAAGTCGTGGTGCTGGTGATCCGCTGGTACGGCGGCATTCAACTGGGGACTGGCGGCCTGGCCCGCGCCTATGGCGGTGGTGCCAACAAATGTTTGCAGCAGGCCGAGCGTCTGCCGCTGATTCAGCGTTCGTCATTCCAGCTTGAATGCAGCTTCAGTGAACTGGCGCTGGTCAAGTTGCGTCTCGCGGAAGTCAACGGCCTGCTGGAAAGTGAAAACTTCACTGCCACTGGCGTGCAGATGGCAATCGCGATAGGCCCCGAGCATGCCGACACGCTGCAACGACAACTGGCTGATCTGAGTCGCGGCAGAATTGTTTTGCACAAGGCCACAACAGAGTAGGCAACGCGTCAGCAATTGCCCACATCTACTGTGCATCCGGCTGTGGATAAGCTGAGTACACTCCACTGCGGGCCTTGCCGGGCTTGCGTTTCAGGCGAATGATCGTTTTTTGAGCAATCGCCTGTCATGGATCCATAAACGGTGCAAAAACAGTCTGTTAGCGCTCGTTAGTCCCTTTGGATGCTAACCACCGACGTATTATTCTCCGCTGACGCGCTTGCGCACAGTATCTGTGGAAGAACCTGTGGATAACAGGTGCAAGGGTCGCGCATCCGTATAACGCACCTCGCTTGACGCCTGCTGTACATTTTTCACTCAAATCAAAGAGCCACCTTTGCCCCTCGCTCCGCCAGCGCGCCCCGAACTGGTGCCGAAATGATCGCGTCAGGTTGTCACTGCACGGCCATGAATGTCGAAAACACCTTACTCAACCTTGATTGAACGCACAGGACAGGAATCCTGACTCCTTGGCCAGGATTTTGCTTTATCCACAAGCGACCCACTTCTGCCTTCGAGCCTTTCATGTCAAACCACGCGATACCTGCGCGTCTACAACTGCGCCACATCACTAAACGGTATCCCGGCTGCCTGGCCAACGACGCTGTCGACCTGACGATTCAGCCCGGCGAGATTCATGCCCTGCTGGGAGAGAACGGTGCCGGCAAAAGCACGCTGATGAAGATCATCTATGGCGTGACGCAGCCCGACGCCGGGTCGATCATCTGGCAAGGCCAGGCGCAGACCATGCGCAATCCGGCACAGGCCAGAAGCCTGGGGATCGGCATGGTGTTCCAGCATTTCTCGCTGTTCGAAACCCTCAGTGTCGCGCAAAACATCGCCCTGGCGATGGGCGCGGCGGCAGGCACGCCCAAGCAACTGGAACCGCGCATTCGCGAGGTTTCGCAACGCTACGGCATGGCAGTGGAGCCCCAGCGCCTGGTCCATAGCCTGTCGATTGGCGAGCGGCAGAAAGTCGAAATCATTCGCTGCCTGATGCAGGACATTCGTCTGTTGATCCTCGACGAGCCCACCTCTGTGCTCACACCCCAGGAAGCCGAAGAGCTGTTCGTGACCCTCAGGCATCTGGCCGCAGAAGGCTGCAGCATTCTGTTTATCAGTCACAAGCTGGGCGAGGTTCGTGCCTTGTGTCACAGCGCAACCGTCCTGCGCAACGGTAAGGTATCCGGGCACTGTATCCCGGCTGAATGCTCCGATCTGGAGCTGGCGCGCTTGATGGTCGGTGATGCCGAAGGGTTGACCGCGCACTACGACAAAGTCAGCGGCAGCGAAGCCTTTCTGCGCGTCGACAAGCTGTCCTGGCACAACCCGGACCCGTTCGGTTGCTCACTGAAAGACCTGAGCCTGGAAGTACGCAGCGGCGAAATCGTCGGCATCGCGGGCGTTGCCGGCAATGGTCAGGATGAATTGCTGGCGCTGCTGAGTGGCGAACAGACCCTGCCTCATGCCCAGGCGACAACCCTGCGTTTCCAAGACACCCCGGTCGGCGACCTGCGCCCCGACGCCCGCCGCAAACACGGGCTGGCGTTCGTTCCGGCAGAGCGTCTGGGGCATGGCGCAGTGCCGGAACTGAGCCTGGCCGACAACGCTCTGCTAACCGCTTTCCAGCAAGGACTGGTGAGCCACGGCTTGATCCAGCGCGGCAAGGTTCGCGCACTGGCCGACGAAATCATCCGTCGCTTTGCAGTCAAGACGACGGACGCACAGGCCGCGGCGCGCAGCCTGTCGGGCGGCAACCTGCAGAAATTCATTCTCGGCCGGGAAATACTGCAAAACCCCAAACTGCTGATTGCCGCGCACCCGACCTGGGGCGTGGATGTCGGTGCTGCCGCAGCGATTCACCGGGCATTGATTGCCTTGCGTGACGCGGGGGCGGCCATTCTGGTGATTTCCGAAGACCTGGACGAGTTGTTCCAGATCAGCGACCGACTCGCCGCCCTGAGCGGCGGCCAGCTTTCCGACCTGATCCCCACTGAACAGACCAGCACCGTGCAAATCGGCGGCTGGATGGCGGGACAGTTCGATCATTCTCACACCCAGGCCCATACGGCGGGTTAACGGAGCAAAAGATGCTGCTTTCTCTGGAACCGCGCGGCCAGCAATCGCGCGCCATGTTGTGGTGTTCCCCTTTACTGGCTGCCGTCCTGACACTGGTCTGCGGCTCGCTGCTGTTCATCGGCCTTGGGCTCAACCCTTGGGTGACGCTGCACACCTTGCTGATCGCACCGGTCAGCGACTGGTATGGCGTGTCGGAATTGATGGTCAAAACCTTGCCGATTCTGCTCTGCGCGCTGGGCCTGGCGGTCGCGTATCAAGCGCGCATCTGGAACATCGGCGCAGAAGGCCAGCTGCTGCTCGGCGCGCTGGCAGGCAGTGCCGTAGCGGTAAATATCATTGAGATGGAAAGTCGCTGGGCCTTGGTCATGGTGCTGCTGGCCGGCACCCTGGCAGGCGCGGCCTGGGCGGGCGTGACCGCCTGGCTGCGCACGCGCTTCAATGCCAATGAGATCCTTACCAGCATCATGCTCAACTATATCGCCCTCAACTTGCTGCTGTACTTCGTGCACGGGCCGCTCAAAGACCCGGCGGGCATGAATTTCCCGGAGTCAGCGACTTTTGGCGACGCCAGCCGCCTGCCGCTGCTGATGGAAGATGGCCGCGCGCACATCGGCGTGTACTTCGCCCTGTTTGCGCTGGTCGCGGTGTGGGTGCTGCTGCAACGCAGTTTCGTCGGTTTTCAGATCAAGGTGCTGGGCCTGGACAAGCGTGCTGCCGGGTTTGTCGGCTTTCGAGAAAAACGCCTGGTCTGGCTCGCACTGTTGATCAGTGGCGCGCTGGCCGGGCTGGCCGGCGTATCGGAAGTGACCGGGCCGATCGGTCAACTGGTGCCGCAGGTCTCGCCAGGTTACGGCTATGCCGCGATCACCGTGGCCTTTCTCGGCCGCCTCAACCCCATCGGCATTCTGTTCTCCAGCCTGTTGATCGCCCTGCTGTATCTGGGCGGAGAAAGCGCGCAAATGACCTTGAACCTGCCCTTGGCAATCACGCAGTTGTTTCAGGGGATGATGCTGTTCTTCCTGCTGGCCTGTGATGTGCTGATTCTCTATCGCCCAAGTTTGAAACTGCACTGGACCAAGCGCCAGATGACAGCCGTCACAGGAGCCGCATGATGGATATCGACCTGCTGAGCAACATTTTCTATGCCATGGTCCGCTGCGGAACCCCCTTGCTGCTGGTGGCGCTGGGCGAACTGATCTGCGAAAAAAGCGGCGTCATCAACCTGGGTCAGGAAGGCATGATGCTGTTTGGCGCGGTGATCGGTTTCATCATCGCCCTGAGTACCGGCAATCTATGGCTGGGCGTGCTGCTGGCGATGCTCGCTGGCATGCTGCTGTCGGCACTGTTTGCGCTGGTGGCACTGGTGTTCAACGCCAATCAGGTCGCGACCGGGCTGGCGCTGACCATTTTCGGTGTCGGCCTTTCCAGCTTCGTCGGCGCCGCCTGGGTCGGCAAGCCATTGAGCGGTTTCGAACCGGTGGTCATCCCGCTGCTGAGTGACATTCCGCTGATCGGCCGCATGCTGTTTGCCCAGGACTTGCTGGTCTACCTGTCCTTCGCCTTGTTCGCTTTGGTCGCCTGGGCGCTGCTGAAAAGCCGCGTCGGGCTGATTATCCAGGCGGTCGGCGAAAATCCCGATGCGGCCAGCGCCATGGGCTTGCCAGTGTTGCGTGTACGCACGTTGGCCGTGCTGTTCGGCGGCGCAATGGCTGGGCTGGCCGGGGCTTACCTGTCGCTGGCCTATACGCCGATGTGGGCGGAAAACATGAGCGCCGGACGCGGCTGGATAGCCTTGGCGCTGGTGGTGTTCGCCAGCTGGCGCGTGTGGCGCCTACTGCTCGGTGCGTACCTGTTCGGCCTCGCCAGCATCCTGCACCTGGTCGCGCAAGGCATCGGCCTGGCCATCCCGTCCAACCTGCTGGCGATGCTGCCTTACCTCGCCACCATCATCGTCCTCGTCCTGCTCTCCCGCGACGCCCTGCGCACCCGACTGTATGCGCCGGTATCGCTGGGCCAGCCGTGGCGGGCGGGGCATTGAGGGAGCTCGCGGCGCAGATGGTTGACGCAGAGCGTCATGAACGGCATTCCCACGCTGGAGCGTGCGGAACGATAATCCCGACTATCGCGCCGATGCTCAGCGTCAGACATCTACCTTGAACGTTTCCGGCTCACGGAGATTCCAACACTGCATAGGCAGTAGTACGCTGCGGGGTCGAAACTTTCGAGAGGTCCTGCTTGCGCTGCCATGGAGTCTGTCTCTCAATTTGCCAAGGAATCATTCATGACCACTACCAAGAAAACCGCCCTCATTATCGGTGCTTCGCGTGGCCTCGGGCTCGGGCTGGTGCAGCGCTTGACCGAACAGGGCTGGCAGGTCACCGCCACGGTGCGTGATCCGCAGAACGCCGAAAACCTCAAAGCGGTAGAAGGCGTGCGCATCGAAGCGGTGGATCTGGACGAACCTGCTTCGCTGGAAGTGCTGGTCCAGAAGCTGCGCGGTGAAGTGTTCGACGTGCTGTTCGTCAATGCCGGCATCAGTGGCGCGGCACACCAGAGCGCTGCGAAGTCGACCGCTGCCGAACTCGGGCAGTTGTTCCTGACCAACGCTGTAGCGCCGATTCGTCTGGCCGAGCGCTTCGTTGAGCAAATCCGTCCCGGCACGGGCGTCCTGGCGTTCATGAGTTCGTGGCTGGGCAGCGTCACTTGCCCGGACGGCGCAAACCTTGCGCTGTACAAGGCCAGCAAGGCTGCACTCAATTCGATGACCAATACCTTTGTCACCGAGCTGGGCGAGAACCGTCCTACCGTGCTGTCGATGCATCCGGGTTGGGTGAAGACCGACATGGGCGGCGAAAATGCCGCCATCGACGTCATGACCAGCACCACCGGGCTTGTCGAACAGCTCAATGCCTACGCAGGCAAGGGCGGCCATCACTTCATCGATTATCAGGGCAAGACGATTGCCTGGTAATCGGCTGCTCGACTAGAATCGCCGTCCTTCGCCGGGGCGCACCTGACCCCGGCGACCCTGGATCAGCAGACAGGGCAACACTGAGCTGGCTAACCTGAACCTGTCTTTCAGAGGAGCCGGCCCATGCCTGCGATCCGTATCTGGTTGAAAAATCCCCTTGCCGTGTTCACTGCCAATGACCTGGACGCCCGTGGCGGTCTGGTGATCGAAGGCGGCGTCATCACTGAAGTGCTGGCCGCCGGACAACAACCGTCGACGCCCTGCACACAGACATTCGATGCCCGCGAGCATGTGCTGCTGCCGGGGCTGATCAACACGCACCATCACTTCTATCAAACCCTCACCCGCGCTTGGGCACCGGTGGTCAACCAGCCATTATTCCCGTGGCTGAAAACCCTGTACCCGGTGTGGGCGCGCCTGACGCCAGAGAAGCTCGCGGTCGCCAGCAAGGTGGCGCTGGCCGAGCTGTTACTGTCCGGGTGCACAACCGCTGCCGACCACCACTATCTGTTTCCCGACGGGCTTGAACACGCCATCGATGTTCAGGTGCAAAGCGTCCGCGAGTTGGGTATGCGCGCAATGTTGACGCGTGGTTCGATGAGCCTTGGCGAAGCGGATGGAGGCTTGCCGCCGCAGCAAACCGTGCAGCAGGGCGAGGTGATTCTGGCCGACAGTCAGCGCCTGATCGAGACCTATCACGAGCGCGGCGATGGTGCGCAGATCCAGATCGCGCTGGCACCCTGCTCGCCGTTTTCGGTCACGCCGCAGATCATGTCCGAGAGTGCCGCCATGGCCGAAAAGCTCGACGTGCGCCTGCACACCCACCTGGCTGAAACCCTCGACGAAGAGGACTTCTGCCTGCAACGCTTCGGCCTGCGCACCGTGGATTATCTGGACAGTGTCGGCTGGTTGGGACCGCGTACCTGGCTGGCCCATGGCATCCACTTCAACCCCGACGAAATCGCCCGTCTCGGCGCAGCAGGCACCGGCGTCTGTCACTGCCCAAGCTCGAACATGCGCCTGGCTTCTGGCATCTGCCCGACGCTGGAGCTGATCGCTGCCGGCGCGCCGCTGGGGCTCGGGGTCGATGGTTCGGCGTCCAACGATGCATCGAACATGATCCTCGAAACCCGCCAGGCGCTTTACCTGCAGCGCCTGCGCTACGGCGCAGAGAAAATCACCCCGCAACTTGTGCTGGGCTGGGCCACCAAGGGGTCAGCGCACTTGCTGGGACGCACAGACCTCGGTGAACTGGCGGTAGGCAAACAGGCTGATATAGCGTTGTTCAAGCTGGACGAACTGCGCTTTTCCGGCAGCCACGACCCGCTGTCAGCGCTGCTACTGTGTGGCGCGGACCGTGCCGATCGGGTGATGATCGCAGGACAATGGCGAGTGATCGACGGCCAGGTCGAAGGCCTGGACATCAAGCAGTTGATTGCCGATCACAGCCAGGCCGCGCGGGAGTTGATTCGGGGCTGAACGTGCGGGGCGATAATCTCAACTATCGTGCGACGCTCCGCGTCGGCATGCCGTTCAGGACGCTCTGCGTCCTCTTGCGACGCAGAGCGTGGGAGCGATAGGCAATAGGCCCTAAAGCCCCAGACACGAGAGCATGATGAACGTCGCGAACAGCACGAAGTGGGTCATGCCTTCGATGGCGTTGGTTTCGCCGTCGTTGAGGTTGATGGCGGACACCAGCAGGGTGATGAAGATCATCACGGTCTGCACCGGCGTCATGGCCATCTGGAACGGCTGGCCACTGTAAAGCGCCATCGCTTCCATGACCGGAACCGTCAGAATCACGGTGGACAACGATGCACCCAAAGCAATGTTGACCACTGACTGCATGCGGTTGGCGAGTGCCGCGCGCAGGGCGGTCAGAATCTCCGGTGCAGCGGAAATGGCGGCCACCAGAATGGCGGTCATCACTGGCGGTGCCCCCGTCCCTTCCAGGCCCAGGTCGACCGTCTTGGACATCACTTCAGCCAGCGCGCCAATCACCACCACACCGATGACCAATGTGACAATTGAGCGGGTCAGGTTGACCGGCTCTGCATGCTGTTCAGCCTGATCCGAGCCCTGGCGCTTTTTCTTTTCCGGGTAGCTGTAGCTGAAAAAGTAGCTGTGCGGGCCGACCTGCATGCGCAGGAACAGCGTGTAGAGCAGAATCATCGCGCCAATGGTGAACGCCGAATAGATCTTCCAGTCGCCTTTGGGGATGAACTCGGGCACCACCATCGACACGCCCATGGCGGTGAGGATCATCACGCTATAGGTGCGCGCCGAGTCATCGTTATAGGACTGCTCGCCGTGCTTGATACCGCCCATCAGCGCGGCCAGGCCAAGGATGCCGTTGATGTCGAGCATGACCGCCGAGTAAATCGTGTCTCGCACCAGCGTCGGCGATGGTTCGTTGCTCATCATGATCGCCAGAATCACCACTTCGACCAGCACCGCCGAGAGCGTGAGGATCATCGTCCCGTAGGGATCACCGACCTTTTCCGCGAGCATTTCGGCGTGGTGCGCGACGCGCATCGAGGCGCAGACGATGAAGCCGACCAGCGCCAACCCGGAAACCAGTGCGACGACCTGTCCGTTGCCCAGCAGCACATGCTCCAGCGGATAGGCGACAAACATGGCAATGATTGCCAGCAGTAGAAACTTTTCTTGCTTGAGCAAAGCGCCCATTACTTTCTCCAAACCCTTGCGACAGATCGCCGCGGATAGTCATGAACGTGTCTGTCATTGAAGCCGTTCAGAGTGCGGTGTGTGACAAAAGGTTTCAACAAATGACCCGAATGAGAACTGCACCCACACGTAAATGACTTTTGATCCCGTCGTCACGATGTGAAATAGTGCCCGCCGTTTTCCAGGCGCCTTTTCTGGCGCGTCTGTTTTTCACGATTCAGCTTCTGTTAGAAAGGACATTCGCCGTGCGTGCTTTTCGACTTCCGCATTTATTGGCTTGCGGCCTGCTCACTCTGCTGGCGAGCGCCGCCCAGGCCGCACCTATCGACATCGATGACGGCCAACACAAAGTCCACCTGCCTGACACTCCCAAGCGCGTGGTGGTGCTGGAGTTCTCGTTTCTCGACGGCCTGGCGTCGGTCGGCGTAACACCCGTCGGTGCCGCGGACGATGGCGATGCCAACCGGGTACTGCCCAAAGTGCGTAAGGCGGTAGGCGAATGGCAGTCCGTGGGGCTGCGCTCGCAACCCAATATAGAAGTGATCGCGCGGCTCAAGCCGGACCTGATCATTGCCGACCTCGGCCGCCATCAGGCGCTTTACAACGATCTGGCCAGCCTGGCACCCACACTGATGCTGCCGTCGCGCGGCGAGGATTATCAGGGCAGTCTGAAATCTGCCGAGCTGATCGGCGTGGCGCTCGGCAAAGGCCCAGAGATGCAGGCGCGGATCGCGGAGAACCGCCAGCACCTGAAGACTGTTGCCGATCAGATTCCGGCCAACACCAACGTGCTGTTCGGCGTCGCCCGCGAAGACAGCTTCTCGATACATGGCCCGCACTCTTATGCGGGCAGCGTGTTGCAGGCGATCGGTCTGAAGGTCCCGGAAGTACGCAAAGACGCCGCGCCCACCGAATTCGTCAGCCTGGAGCAGTTGCTGGCATTGGACCCGAACTGGTTGCTGGTCGGTCATTATCGTCGCCCGAGCATCGTCGACAGCTGGAGCAAGCAGCCGCTGTGGCAGGTGCTTGGCGCAGTACGTAACAAGCAGGTAGCTGAAGTGGATGGCGACAGCTGGGCGCGCAATCGCGGGATCATGGCGTCCGAGCAGATCGCCGACGATGCGCTTGCCGTACTCAAGGGCGGCAAGGCCGTGCTGAACCCGTAAATGCGCCGCTGGCTGATGGCGGGCGTGATCACCGCGACCTGCCTGGGACTGTTCTGGGTGTCGCTGTTCGCCCTGTCTTCGTTCAGCATTCGTCAGGTAGATGCCTGGAACGGACTGTTCACGCAGGGTCGCGAGGGCGGCAACATCGCTTATATCGTTGCGCAATTGCGCGTGCCACGCGCCTTGTGCGCGGCGCTGGTCGGTGCCTGCCTCGGCGTGGCCGGGGCCTTGATGCAGGGCATCACGCGCAACCGTCTGGCCTCCCCCTCATTGTTTGGCGTTACGGCGGGCGCGGCGCTGGGGCTGGCGCTGTTTTCCACCGGGCTGGTCGCCCTGCCCTTCCCCGGCGGCGCGCTGCTGATGACCTGCCTCGGTGGTGCGTTGGCATGGATCACAGTGTTCAGTCTTGGCGGCGCATGGTCGCCTGCCACCGCTCAGGGGCGACTGGTGCTGGCGGGTGTCGCCGTCGCCGCGCTGTGCGCAGCCTTGACCCGCCTCACTGTGATTCTTGTCGAAGCACAGGCGCAAAGTGTCCTCAACTGGCTGGCCGGTTCACTGGCCAACGTCGGCGCGGCGCAGTTGCAACTGCTCTGGCCGTGCACGCTGATCGGTCTGGTGCTGGCGATTGCCTGTGCGCCGCGCCTGAACCTGATCAACCTCGGCGAAGACGCTGCCCGCTCACTGGGCGTACGCATCGGTGCCTTGCGCCTGCTGGTGTTCGTGGTCAGCTTGCTGCTGGTCGGCGCCAGCGTCTGTGCGGTGGGGCCGATAGCATTTGTCGGCCTGATCGCGCCGAACATTGCTCGCCAGTGGCTGGGCAATGACTACCGCTGGCTGATCCCGATCAGCGCCGGCCTGGGCGCGGCCATCGTGCTGGCCTCGGACCTGATCAGCCGCGCCGTGGCATTCCCCGTGGAAACGCCGGCCGGCGTGGTCACGGCGTTGATTGGCGCGCCGTTCTTTCTGTTTCTGGCGAGGCGCGCGCTATGAACCAGTCCCGCTCACGGCTGTTGTTGCTGATTGTGTTACTGGTACTGGCCCTGCTGTTGAGCCTCAGCGCGGGCACCGTCTGGCTGACGCCCGGCGCGGTGCTTGATCATCTGATCGCCCACGACAGCAAGGACTTCGAAGTCTGGAATCACCGCCTGCCACGCGGACTGATCGCAATCATGACCGGCTGCGCGTTCGGCCTGGCGGGTGCCATCGTGCAAGGTGTGATTCGCAACCCGCTGGCCTCGCCGGAAATTCTTGGCGTGACCCAGGGCGCAGGGCTGGCGCTGACCATCGCGATTATCGGCCTGCCGCAATTGCCGGTGGCCGCGCTGCCGTTTGTGGCGTGTCTGGGCGGTGCAGCGGGGGCATTGCTGCTGGCGTTGTACAACACCGGCGTGCAGTTTTCCGGCGTGCGTTTCGCGCTCTCCGGGGTAGCGATTGCCGTGACGCTGTCGAGCATCACCGAATTTCTGATTCTGTCCAACCCGCTGGATATCAATACCGCCCTGCTGGCCCTGACCGGCAGTTTGTGGAGCCGTAACTGGCACCATGTGTTGCTGGCCTCGCCGCTTCTGCTGCTGATCCCGCTCAGCTTGCTGCTGGCCAAACCGCTGAACCTGATCGGCCTGGGCGATGAAGCAGCGCAGAGCCTGGGTACCGGCCTCAAACGTACGCGCTGGCTGGCGATGAGCAGTGCCGTGCTGTTGACCAGCCTGGGCGTGGGCATCATCGGACCGGTGAGTTTTGTCGGGCTGGTCGCGCCACACATGGCACGCCGTCTGGTCGGCGGTCATCATCAATACCTGCTGCCCGCCTCCATGGTATTGGGCGCGTTATTGCTGGTGCTGGCCGATACGCTGGGGCGCACATTGATCGCACCCAGCGAGATCCCCGCCGGTATTCTCACGGCGGTGATTGGCGCTCCGTATTTCCTCTGGCTGCTGGCCCGATTCAAAGGTTGATCCCATGAGTATTCTGAAGGCGCAGCAACTCGACATCGGCTATGGCGCAACGCGGATCGTGCAAGACCTGTCATTCAGCCCGCCGCCTGCGCAGGTCACCGCGCTGATCGGCCCCAACGGTTGCGGCAAATCCACACTGCTCAAAGCGTTTGCACGGATTCTCACCCCGCAATCGGGCAGCCTCAGCCTGGACGGCAAAGCCTATAGCCAGCTCTCCGCCAAAGAGCTGGCCCGCAAGGTGGCTTTTCTGCCGCAAGTGCTGCCCATTCCAGAAGGCGTCAGTGTGCGTCAACTGGTGGCTTACGGTCGCAGCCCGCACAACAGTCTGTGGGGACGCTTGAGCGGGGCCGATCAGCACAGTGTCGAACAGGCGCTGCAACGCATGGAGCTGGAAACCCTGGCCGACCGGCCGCTGTCCGACCTTTCCGGCGGGCAGCGCCAACGAGCGTGGCTGGCGATGATCCTTGCGCAGGACGCGGCCATCGTCCTGCTCGACGAGCCGACCACCTATCTAGACATCAGCCATCAGGTCGAACTGCTGGACCTGATGCGCGAACTCAGCGCCGAAGGCAAAACCGTGATTACCGTGCTGCACGACATCAATCAGGCCTGTCGCTATGCCGACCATCTGGCGGTCATGCAGGGTGGACGTCTGGTGACCTGCGGCGCGCCGGGCGAGGTGCTGACAGCCGAGCTGGTCTGCCAGGTGTTCGATGTGCAGGTGCAGATCATGCGCGAACCCGTGGCCGGTACGCCAATGTGCATTGTCGAGCGCAGCACGCGCTGCACCAGTTAGCGGCGCAGCCCACCGCACCTGCACCTTCTCGCTGCACTACGCGTTACACACAAGTCTGTTTTAGATTCTGGCCGAAGGCCGTGGGAGCGAACTTGTTCGCGAAAGGGTCGGCATATTCTCCGAAAATGCATCGTCTGAACGACCTCCTTCGCGGACAAGTCCGCTCCTACACACGCACTATTGCTATAGGGTGAAGCACGCTAGCATCGTAAGTTGTCCTGTTGGTCAGTTATTTGCATTGTCGGGGTATGCACTCCAACAAGACCGCAAGGAGCTAGACCCGATGCACCTGACCAACCCACGTCGTCCTCTGAAAAAACTGCTGTGTGCCATGGCCGCCGTTGTCGGCATTGGCTCCAGCCTGCTCGCCTCGGCAGCCGATCCGCTGAAAGTCGGATTTGTCTACATCGGCCCCATTGGCGACCACGGCTGGACCTATCAGCACGAGCAGGGCCGCCAGGCGATGGTCAAGGCGCTGGGTGACAAGGTGACCAGCAGCTACGTGGAAAACGTGCCGGAGGGCGCGGACGCCGAGCGGGTTATCCGCAACATGGCCAAGGGCGGTTACGACCTGATTTTCAGTACCTCGTTCGGCTACATGAACCCCACGCTGAAAGTCGCCAAGCAATTCCCCAAGGTGAAATTCGAGCACGCGACCGGCTACAAGCAGGACAAGAACATGGGCACGTATCTGGCCCGCACCTATGAGGGTCGTTACGTGAGCGGTTACATCGCCGCGAAAATGACCAAGACCAAGAAAATCGGTTATGTCGCTTCATTCCCGATCCCTGAAGTGCTGCGTGACATCGACGCCATCCAGCTGGCGCTGAACAAATACAACCCGGGCACCGAGATCAAAGTGGTGTGGGTCAACTCCTGGTTCGATCCGGGCAAGGAAGCCGATGCTGCCAACGCACTCATCGATCAGGGCGTTGATGTGGTCTTCCAGCACACCGACAGCCCTGCGCCGATCCAGACCGCCGAGCGTCGTGGCGTCTATGCAGTCGGCTACGCTTCGGACATGGCGCACTTCGGGCCGAAAGCGGTACTGGCTTCCATCGTCAACAACTGGGGCCCGCATTACATTCAGGCCGCCGAGGGTGCCATCGCAGGCACCTGGAAACCACAGGATTACTGGGGCGGCCTGAAAGAGGGTACGGTCGAGTTGCCAATCAGCGACGTGGTACCTGCTGATGTGAAGGCTGAGGCGCAGAAGATCATCGCCAGCATCGAAAGCGGCGAATTCCATCCGTTCACCGGGCCGATCAAGGACCAGAACGGTACCGTGAAAATTGCTGACGGCGTGGTTGCAACCAACGCTGAGCTGGCGTCGATGAACTATTACGTCGAAGGGATCAAGGCCGAACTGCCTAAATAACCGCCTGGCGTCTCGTGCCTGCTTCGGCGGGCACGCTCATCGACAGCGAACACCACATGATTTCCAGGACCGTTAATGGACCAGCTTCCCGTCATCGACATAGCCCCGCTCTACGGCACCGACCTTGAGGCCTGGCAGAATGTCGCCCGGCAGATCGACAGTGCCTGTCGGCAATGGGGTTTCTTTTATATCAAGGGCCACCCGATCAGCGCGCAACGCATCGAGCAGGTGCAATCGGCAGCCAAAGACTTTTTCGCTCGTCCGGCAGCCGAAAAGCTCATCATCGACATCACGCAAAGCACCCATCATCGCGGCTACGGTGCCATCGCTACAGAGCAACTGGACCCCAGCCTGCCGAGCGACCTGAAGGAAACCTTCGACATGGGCCTGCATCTGGAGGCAGGCCATCCCGACGTGCTGGCTGGCAAACCATTGCGCGGGCCCAATCGGCACCCGGACATTCCCGGCTGGGAAAGCCTGATGGAACAGCATTACCTGGACATGCAGGCATTGGCGCAAACCCTGCTGCGCGCCATGACCCTCGCGCTGGGCATCGAACGCGATTTCTTCGATCAGCGCTTCAAGGACCCGGTCAGCGTGCTGCGCATGATTCATTACCCACCGCGTGATACGGCGACCTCGGCCGAGCAACAAGGCGCAGGCGCGCATACCGATTATGGCTGCATCACCCTGTTGTATCAGGACACGGCGGGCGGCTTGCAGGTACGCGACGTGCGGGGCGAATGGATCGACGCACCGCCGATTGACGGTACGTTCGTGGTCAATCTCGGCGACATGATGGCGCGCTGGAGCAACGACCGTTATCTGTCCACGCCGCACCGGGTTATCAGCCCGCTTGGCGTCGACCGCTATTCGATGCCGTTTTTCGCCGAACCGCATCCCGACACGCGTATTGAATGCCTGCCCGGTTGCCAGAGCGAAAGCCAGCCAGCGCGCTATCCTGTTACCACCTGCGCCGAGTTTCTGCTGTCGCGCTTTGCTGATACCTATGCTTACCGCCGCGATCAGGAGGCAAGTTGAACGTTCGGTCAGGTTTTACCCTGCGCAGCGACGTGCATCTGTAGAATGCCCGCGATCTGCACCTGATGAGAAAAGAATATGTACGACTGGTTGAACGCCCTGCCCAAGGCAGAACTGCACTTGCACCTCGAAGGTTCACTGGAACCCGAGTTGCTGTTCGCCCTGGCAGAGCGCAACAAAATTGCCCTGCCGTGGAATGACGTCGAAACCCTGCGCAAGGCCTATGCCTTCAACAACCTGCAGGAATTCCTTGATCTGTATTACCGCGGTGCGGACGTTTTGCGCACAGAGCAGGACTTCTACGACCTGACCTGGGCTTACCTGCTGCGCTGCAAGGAACAGAACGTTATCCACACCGAACCGTTCTTCGATCCGCAAACCCACACCGACCGTGGTATCCCGTTTGAAGTGGTGCTGGCCGGGATTACCGGTGCGCTGAAAGACGGCAAGTCGAAGCTGGGCGTCGACAGCGGTCTGATCCTGAGCTTCCTGCGTCACCTGTCCCAGGAAGAAGCCGAAAAAACCCTCAATCAGGCGCTGCCGTTCCGTGATGCGTTCGTCGCCGTGGGCCTCGATAGCTCCGAGATGGGCCACCCGCCAAGCAAGTTCCAGCGCGTATTTGATCGCGCCCGCAGCGAGGGCTTCCTGACCGTCGCCCACGCCGGAGAAGAAGGCCCGCCGGAATACATCTGGGAAGCACTGGACCTGCTGAAGATCGAGCGCATCGACCACGGTGTACGCGCCATTGAAGACGAGCGACTGATGCAGCGCATCATCGACGAACAAATCCCGCTGACCGTCTGCCCGCTGTCCAACACCAAGCTCTGCGTGTTCGACGACATGGCCCAGCACAACATCCTCGACATGCTCGAGCGCGGCGTGAAAGTCACCGTCAACTCGGATGACCCGGCCTATTTCGGTGGCTACGTGACCGAAAACTTCCATGCGCTGTACACCCACCTGGGCATGACCGAAGATCAGGCAAAACGCTTGGCACAAAACAGCCTGGATGCACGACTGGTCAAGCCCTAGGGAGTGATTGAGCGGCTACCCCATCGTTCCTCACGCTCCGCGTCGCAACAGGACGCGAAGCGTCCGGAACGGCATGCAAAAGCGGAGCGGTGACACGATAGTGGTGGAGCAAGCCACACCTGCGGTTCCCGTCAGGCCGCCGCGGCGATCTTGCTGATTTCCCGCTGCCCACTGGAGGAGACCTGCAAGGTGCTGGGCTCCTCGGTGGTGCGCAGCCAGCCCATTTGAAAGAATAACTGCAGTAGCCCCGCCCCCAGCGCGCCGCCCAGGTGCGGGTTGCGATCATTCCATTTCGGGCAGGCACATACCGTTTCACGCTTGCGCTGTGCCAGCGCCGGTATGTAAATACCGCGCTCGGCAAAACTGGCCACACCCTTGCTCGTGACCTCGACACGCTTCTCTTGCTGTTCTATCCAGCCCGCTTCCAGAAGGCGCTGATAAAGCTCGGCGGCCATTTCGCCGCCCAGATGATCGGAGCAGATTCTTGCACGGCGTAGCGGCAACGGCGGCATAGGCTGAGCAAACCTGCGGCTGATCTGTTCGGCACTGGCCAGCGAGGCACAGGCCAGAGCTTCTACAGCGGCCCCCACTTCCGGCGCGGCGAGGCGAAAGAAGCGCTTGCGACCCCGCGCCTCCTGTTTCAACAAACCGCCGCTGGTCAGACGCGCCAGGTGCGCGCCTGCAGAAGAAGTCGAGAGTCCCGCCAAAATCGCCAACTCATCGGCAGGACGAGCAGTACCATCCATCAGTGCCCAGATCATTGCGCTGCGCTTGGGGTCGGCCAGCAATGTTGCGATCTGGCTGATGCAAGGTCCGTATTCCATGTGTTCACTCCCTGTTGAAACATTCATCTATCGTGATGACTGGGTGAAAGCAATCACGCCTCGGTAGAGTTGAACGTGGTTCTTATATGAAATGACAAGTATAAACTCTATGCCCTTCGGCCCCAGTGGGCGAAAAACGATTCGTACAAACTGTTGTTGTACAACAGCTCGAAAAAACCCACGTTTCTCTCTCGCCCGATCGGCAGGAAGATCTTCCTGCCTTAACGGCGACCCCCTCTAGCAAAGGGGTTTCGACCATTACTTCAAAAAGAGATTGAAAAAACAAGCGTAATACCCATGACAAAAACGCCAAAACCACTCAACAACAGTCAGTTTTAACTTCGCCTGAGAGTTGAAACTTTGCACCATTGAAACACTTTCAAATATTATATTTTCCGACACTTCCGAAGGTTATTTCCTACCCGGACGTGGCTATTAAAACAAACCAACGGGCGACGGACCTACAGCCTGTTGCTTACAACGTGACCTGAGCATTTCCAGCAACAGAATGACCGGCTTGCTGAGCTGCGCCCGGTGCGCGCATAACAGGTTCAGCGGCGCTCGCTCGCCGATCAAATCTGGCATCAATACTTTCAGGTGCCCGGCCCGTACATCTGCGGCGACGTCCAGCCAGGATTTGTACGCCACACCTTCGCCCGCTACTGCCCAGCGGCGCACTACATCTGCGTCGTCACTGAACCGGTTGCCGCTGACCGTCAGGCTGATTTCGCGCTTGCCATCATTCAGCGTCCAGCGGTCATGCACACGGTCCCCGAGCATGAACAACAGGCAGTTATGCTGCGCCAGTTGCTCAACCTGCTGCGGTTCGCCATGACGCTGCAGGTAACTCGGCGCGGCACACAACACCCGCCGGTTGTCAGGCAACACCGGCAATGCGACCAGGCTTGAATCCTCCGGCTCGCCGTAACGCAGCGCCACATCGACCGGCTGGCGGAACAGGTCGGCAATACGATCACCCAGCAACAGGCGCACGGTCAGTTGCGGATGTTGCTGTTGAAATTCGTCGAGCCAGGGCAAGAGTACGTTACGTCCCAGATCCGACGGTGCCGAGAGTTGCAACACGCCTTCACAACGGTCCTGACTGCTGGCCAGCAGGCGCCGCCCCTCTTCCAGACTGCCCAGTGCGGCGCGGGCATACTCCAGAAACCCCTCGCCTTCGGCAGTCAGACGAAGGCTGCGGGTCGAACGTGCCAGCAAGCGCGCACCCAATTGCCGTTCAATACGTTTGAGCGCCGCGCTGGCAACCGCCGCAGACATGTCCATCACCCGCGCTGCGGCAGAAAGGCTGCCCAGGTCCGCTGCACGAACGAACAACTGCAAGTCGTCAAAACGCAACATCAATGCCTCGTATTATCAAAATAAAATTGAAAGAGCCTGCCGTTTTAGCGGGTTTTATCTTTACTGGAAATAGCCAATGATCTCTTCATCATTTTTCCCGAAGAGGCCCGTCATGAAAGCAATCGCGTATTACCACTCGCTGCCGATCAGCGACGCACTGTCATTGCAGGACATCGAACTGCCTGAACCGGTGGCTGGCGCTCGTGATCTGCTGGTCGAGGTCAAGGCCATCTCCGTCAACCCGGTGGACACCAAAATCCGCCAGAACGTCCAGCCCGAGGACGGCGCTCCGAAGGTACTGGGCTGGGATGTGACAGGTGTCGTGAAAGCGGTGGGTAGCCAGGTCACGCTGTTCAAGCCGGGTGACAAGGTGTTCTATGCCGGCTCCCTGACCCGGCCGGGTGGCAACAGCGAACTGCATGTGGTCGATGAGCGTATTGTCGGGCATATGCCGAAAACCCTGAGCTTTGCCCATGCGGCCGCGTTGCCGTTGACGGCGATCACTGCCTGGGAGCTGTTGTTCGAGCGCCTGCAGATCGCTCAGCAAAAAGGCGAAGGCTCGCACAGCCTGCTGATCGTCGGTGCAGCGGGCGGTGTAGGTTCGATCCTTACCCAGTTGGCACGTCATCTGACCACCCTGAAGGTCATCGGCACCGCTTCCCGGCCTGAGACCGAAAGCTGGGTCCGCGAACTGGGCGCACACGAAGTGCTGAACCACAGCAAGCCGTTGAGCGAAGAACTGAAGCGCGTCGGCCTGAACCAGGTGACCCATGTGGCTAGCCTGACCCAGACCGAACAGCATCTGGACCAGTTGGTCGAGGCGCTCAAGCCACAGGGCAAGCTGGCGCTGATCGACGATCCCAAGTCACTGGATGTATCGAAGCTCAAGCGCAAGAGCCTGTCGCTGCACTGGGAGTTCATGTACACGCGGTCGATGTTCGAAACCGAGGACATGATAGAACAGCACAACCTGCTCAACCGGGTGGCCGATCTGATCGACGCGGGAACGCTGAAAACCACCTTTGGTGAGCACTTCGGCAGCATCAACGCAGAGAATCTGCGCCGCGCTCATGCCCTGCTGGAAAGTGGCAAGGCCAAGGGCAAGGTTGTACTGGAAGGGTTCTGAACGCGATATGGTTGTGTCAGCGCATCGCGTGACTGACACAACCGTTGCGCCGAATCAGACAGGCTTCGCCTGTGCATCCCGCGTGCCTTGCGCACGGCGTGTCAGTACCGAAAGGCCGACCGTCAGCACACCGCAAAGGCTGATAACCAACGCCATGGGTGTGGCCGTGCCGTCATGCAACAAGCCCACCAGGCTGGCGGCGATGGCGGCAACACTGAATTGCAGACAACCCAGCAGCGCCGAGGCACTGCCCGCACGCGCCCACTGGCCGCTCATGGCGCAGGCTGACGCATTGGGGATGATGCACCCAAGGCTTGCCACGCAAATGAACAATGGCACCAGCAGCGGCCAAAGCGCTTCGGTGCGCAGCAAGCTGATCGCCAGCAACACCAGCGCCGCGGTCAGATAGATCCAGACCGTTCGTGACAACAAAAATGCCGGCCCCGTCTTGCGCAGCAGACGCGCATTGATCTGCGCGACCAGAATGAAACCCGCCGCGTTCATCCCGAACAGCCAGCCGTAATGCTCGGCAGGTACCCCGTACAGCTTGATGAACACGAACGGCGACCCGGCGACGTAAGCGAACATTCCGGCCATGGCAATGCCGCCCGTCAGGGCATGGCCGATGAAGACGCGGTCCTGCAGCAGGTTGACGTACTGGCGAAATGCGCCACTCAACGGCTGACGAGGCGTGCTGGCGGGCATGCTTTCCGGCAGCCCCAGTGCAACCGCCGCCAGGCAGGCACCACTGAAAAGCGCCAGGCTGACAAAGATCGATTGCCAGCCAAAGGTGCTGACCAGTACTCCGCCAAGCATGGGTGCCAGAATCGGAGCCAGGCCCATGACCAGCATCAGTTGCGAAAAGACCTTGGCCGACTCGACGGCATTGCACTTGTCACTGACGATTGCCCGCGACAACACTATCCCGGCACAGCCGCCCAACGCCTGAACGAAGCGCGCACCAATCAGCCATTCAAGGCTTGGCGCAAAGGCGCAGGCTATCGAGGCGAGCATGAACATGGTAACGCCGAACAACAGCGGAATGCGCCGACCGAACCGGTCAGCCACCGGACCATAGGCCAGTTGTCCCAGGGAAAGCCCAAGAAAGTAAGCCGCGAGGGTCAACTGAATATGTTTATCGTCGGTCCCGAAATACGAGGCCATGGCAGGAAACCCAGGAAGATAGAAGTCGATGGCCAGAGGGCCGAAGGCACTCAATGAGCCAAGGATAAGGATTGTGCGTAGATTCATCGGGTGTCCATTAACGGGTCCAGGGCAACGGGTTAGTCTAACCGGCTTACCTTGCAGAGAACGAAGGACAGGGTAATTAATTCAAAACTTTTCAAAGTTTACAGACAGGGAGACCGCTCCGGTCTCCCTGACCCGCGTCATGCCGGCTGCGCCTGATAACCCTCTTCGCTGATCAACCTGACGATCTGCTCGGGTGACAGACTGCTTTGCACCTTCACCTGCTTGCTGGCCAGTTCAATCTGAACATCAGCGCCTGGGTCATCGTTCTTGATCGCTTGAGTCACCGCGCGAACACAGTGCCCGCAGGTCATGCCTTGAACATTGAATAACTGCATGGTGTCACTCCCTCATTGATGGATAGCGAGCATCTTCAACCTTGTCATCGTGGCAAGGTCAAGTTTCTGTTATCGCTGCCGGGCTGGTATTCGAGCTGATCGTGAGCCAAGCTGACTCATCAACGTTTACATCAGGAGTATCAGCGATGCGCTGGTCAGCAGTGAGCCTCTTCAGCATTCTCGGTTTCTTGGCTATCGCACCCGCCACTCAGGCCGATCAGGATTACGGCATCCTGATCATTTCCCGAGAGCGCCTGGAAGTCGCGACCTCCTGTGAGATCGGCATCTATGTGCAGGACCGTCTGGCCGGAAGGCTTTTTCAGGAGGACTCGGTGTCTTTCAACCTGCCTCCCGGTGAAGTGTCGATAAGACTGAGCACCCTGCGGGGCACCGTGGTGGGCTGCGAACCGGGAATGGAAGCGCCGCGCAGTACCAAGATCCAGCTACGCTCGGGCGATATCCTCAAATACCGTATCGCCGCGGACCTGAACGGCATGTACCTCAAGAAAGCCGACCTCAACTATTGATTCGCGCTTGACCTTGCCCATGTGGCAAGGTTGATCCTTGCAGGTATCCAGCCTCAGGGAGTGATTCACATGCAACAAACCACCACCTTCGACCTGCCGATCAGCGGCATGACCTGCGCCAGTTGTGCGGGTCGGGTCGAGCGTGCTCTGGCCAAAGTGCCGGGGGTCAACAGCGTGACAGTCAACCTCGCCAATGAGCGCGCCCATGTAGACACCGCAGCACAGACCGATCCGCAAACGCTGATCGATGCTGTCAGCCGTGCCGGTTACAGCGCGACGCTGGTTGAGGATCGCCACGCCGAAGCTGACCAGAAAGCACGCCACCTGCACAACGAACGATGGGCCCTGCTGTTGGCCATCGCGCTGGCACTGCCGTTGATCGCGCCAATGTTACTGACGCTGCTGGGCGTGCACTGGATGCTGCCCGCCTGGGCGCAATTCGCACTGGCGACACCGGTGCAATTCGTTCTGGGCGCGCGTTTTTATGTGGCTGCCTGGAAGGCCGTACGCGCGGGCGCAGGCAATATGGACCTGCTGGTCGCCATCGGCACCAGCGCGGGCTACGGCTTGAGCGTCTATCAATGGCTGAGTGCTGCACCCGGCACCACGCCGCATCTGTATTTCGAAGCATCGGCGGTGGTTATCGCGCTGGTGCTGTTGGGCAAATACCTGGAAAGCCGCGCCAAGCGTCAGACGGCCAGCGCCATTCGTGCCCTCGAGGCACTACGCCCGGAACGCGCGCTGCGCGTGGTCGACGGCCTCGAACAGGACGTCGCGATCAGCTCACTGCAGCTTGGCGATCAAGTGCTGGTCAAACCTGGCGAACGGTTTCCTGTGGACGGCGAAGTGGTCGAAGGCAGCAGCCATGCCGACGAAGCGCTGATTACCGGTGAAAGCCTGCCGGTGGCCAAGCAGGCGGGAGACAAGATCACGGGCGGGGCCATCAACGGCGAGGGCCAGTTGCTGGTGAGAACTACAGCGCTGGGCGCGGAAACCGTTCTGGCACGCATCATTCGGCTGGTCGAAGACGCTCAGGCGGGCAAGGCCCCGATCCAGAAACTGGTGGATAAAGTCAGCCAGGTGTTTGTACCCACTGTACTGGCCATTGCCTTTTTCACGCTGGCAGGCTGGCTGCTGGCTGGAGCCACGCTTGAAGTGGCGCTGATCAATGCGGTCGCTGTATTGGTGATTGCCTGCCCCTGCTCTCTGGGCCTTGCGACACCCACAGCGATCATGGCCGGAACCGGCGTGGCGGCGCGCTATGGCATTCTGATCAAGGATGCAGAGGCACTGGAGCGCGCCCACGCTGTGGATGCCGTGGTATTCGACAAGACCGGCACGCTGACCGTAGGCACGCCGCGCATCACCAACATGAGTGCGGTGTCGGGCAATGAAGAACACCTGTTGCAACTGGCGGGCGCACTGCAACGCGGCAGTGAACACCCGTTGGCCAGGGCGGTGCTCGATGTGTGTCATGAATGGCAACTCAAGCTCGATGCAGCCGAAAACAGCCATGCCCTCAGCGGCCGGGGCATAGCGGGCACCGTTCAGGGCCGGGAGCTGGCGCTGGGCAATCGACGCCTACTGGATGAACGCGGCCTGCCCATCGGCGAACTGGCCGAATCTGCGCGTATCTGGGAAGCCGAAGGGCGAACGCTGTCCTGGCTGATCGAGCAGGCCCCGGAGCCGAAGGTCATCGGCATGTTTGCCTTTGGTGACACACTCAAGCCCGGAACGGATCAGGCGATCAGGGCGCTGAACGCACGCGGCATTACCAGCCATCTGCTGACCGGCGATAACCGTGGCAGCGCTCAAGTAGTCGCCAAGGCCTTGGGGATACACGATGTACATGCCGAAGTGCTGCCTGCCGACAAGACGGCCACCGTCACCCAGCTGAAAAACCATCATGTGGTTGCCATGGTCGGTGACGGCATCAACGATGCACCGGCGCTGGCGGCTGCGGATGTGGGTATTGCGATGGGCGGCGGAACGGACGTCGCGATGCATGCAGCAGGCATCACCCTGATGCGCGGCGACCCGCGACTGGTTCCAGCGGCGCTGGACATCAGCCGACGGACCTACGCAAAGATCCGTCAGAACCTGTTCTGGGCATTCGTCTACAACCTGATTGGTATTCCCCTCGCGGCGCTGGGCTACCTCAACCCGGTACTGGCTGGCGCGGCCATGGCGCTGTCCAGTGTCAGCGTGGTGAGCAATGCGCTGCTGCTGAAAACCTGGAAACCACATTATCTGGAGGACACGCCATGAACATCGGTCAGGCGGCGAAAAGCAGTGGCTTGAGCGCGAAGATGATCCGCTACTACGAATCCATCGGTCTGCTGCAAGCGGCACATCGCAGCGACAGTGGCTATCGCCTGTACAGCGCCGACGATTTACACACGCTGGCGTTCATCAAACGTTCGAGAGACCTGGGGTTCTCGCTGGAGGAAGTCGGCAAACTGCTGACCCTCTGGCAAGACCGCCAACGCGCCAGCGCCGACGTCAAGGCGCTGGCCCGTCAGCACATCGTGCAGCTGAATCAGAAGATCGACGAACTGGCCAGCCTGCGCGATACGCTTCAGGAACTGGTAGAACACTGCCACGGCGACGACCGCCCGGACTGCCCGATCCTCAAGGACCTGGCGTCGGGAGGGGTTGCTAGCCACCACCTAAGTTAGAGCTAGTCCAACACGCCCGTGGGAGCGAGCTTGCTCGCGAAAGGGCCGGTGCAAACTCCGAAAACAGCGAGCCTGATCCATCGTCTTCGCGAGCAAGCTCGCTCCCACAAAAGCTTTACTGCATCCACGGCGGCGGTGGTTCTTCGGTGGATTTGCTCGGTGGCGCATCGTCTGCCGCACGAGCTGCCTGACGGCGAGCCTCGTCGAGACGGGCGGCTTCGATTTCGCGCAGTACGCCGCCCACATCGGCTTCGTCCTCCGGCTCGTCGAATTCACCGGTCAGCACCGTGGCGGGCGACAAAGTGCCTGCCTCGTAGTACGACCACATTTCCTTGGCGTATTTGGTCTTTCTGAGTTCCGGCGCGAAGCGGCCGAAGTACAGCGCCATGTTGCCAACGTCACGCTCCAGCATGCTGAACGCGTGGTTGTTGCCCGCGGCGTCGACTGCTTGCGGCAAGTCGATGATGACCGGGCCGGACGGTGCCAGCAGCACGTTGAACTCGGAAAGGTCACCGTGCACCAGACCGGAACACAGCATCAGCACGATCTGCTCGATCAGGAACGCGTGATACTCGCGTGCCTGATCCGGCTCCAGCACCACATCGTTCAGACGCGGCGCAGCGTCGCCATACTCGTCGGCCACCAGTTCCATGAGCAGTACGCCTTCCAGGAAGTCGTACGGCTTGGGCACCCGGACACCCGCGCTGGCCAGACGAAACAGTGCAGCCACTTCGGCGTTCTGCCAGGCGTCTTCGGTTTCCTTGCGCCCGAACTTCGAGCCCTTGGCCATGGCCCGGGCCTGGCGACTGTTGCGTACCTTGCGGCCTTCCTGATACTCGGCCGCCTGACGGAAACTGCGTTTGTTAGCCTCCTTGTAAACCTTGGCACACCGCAGCTCATTGCCACAGCGCACCACATAAACAGCTGCCTCTTTACCACTCATGAGCGGGCGCAGCACCTCGTCGACCAGACCGTCTTCGATCAGGGGTTCAATGCGTTTAGGAGTTTTCATCAGCTTTTATTGTGGGTCCTTTGTTGCCAGATACGCGATTGTTGCCGTTATACGGCAATCCTCCGCCAGCGAGTAGGGGTAGTGGCCTTGGGATTGAAAGGTTTTTTAAGCAAAAACCACGCAATCCCCTGGTTTAAAGCACCTTTCGTGCCGTTCAGGCGATAAAAGATATTCCGGGACAAAACGTGTAAAGCCCGAAAATTCTTCGTTAAATGCACTCGTTAGTGCGCAATACAACCTGGCGTTACTTGAACAAATCACCGGGCGTATAGCCGAACAAGCCCTTGAACGCAGCGATGAAAGCCGACGTCGAGTCATAACCACAGGCCAGCGCGGTATGGGTCACACTGGCGCCCTCTTCCAGTGCAGAAAGTGAAGACAGCAATCGTGCCCGCTGACGCCAGCCACGAAAGCTCAACCCGGTTTCCCGCTGAAACAGGCGCATCAGGGTTTTCTCGGATGTGCCGAGACGTGCCGCCCAGTCGTGCAGGGTAATCAACTGGCCAGGTTCTTCGATCAACTCGTTGCACAGGCTCAGCAAACGCGGGTGACGCGGCAACGGCAGCGAAAAACCGACTTCCGGCAGGTGCGCCAACTGGTCCAGCAATACCTGCACCAGCCGCGCCTCATGGCTGTCCTGCTCGGGATAGTCCACGGGCAACAGACAGAAGCTCTTGATCAGTTCGCGGGCCAGCGGCGTGACTTCCAGCACCCGGCAACGCTGTGGTGCCCAGCCGGAATCAGCCGTGCGAATGTACAGGCTGCGCATTTCGGCACGCATGGAGGTCACGACCTCGTGTTCAAGCCCGGCCGGCACCCAGACGCCCCACTGTGGCGGTGCAAAAAAACTGCCCTCGGCGGTGTGCACACCCAATACCCCGCTGATCGCGTAGGAAAACTGCACCCAGTCGTGACGATGGGGCGGCGTCCACGAACCGGCACTGAGGCTTTCAGCGCGGGCATACAGCGGCCGCGGCAGACCGGACAGTGCCGGTATCTGCCGCTCGCCAGTGGGATGTCGCTGATCGATCTGTCCGTTAGTCGGCATCTTATGGCCTTATGTCGCAAGACGGCTGTTATGCAACAGAGTAGCCTGCGCACATCCTTGTTTACAAAAGTTGTCCGGGTCCGTCATGCAATCACTCAAACATTTCAAGCGCGTCGCCACCGACTGGTTCCTCTGGGGCATGGTTTTGGCGACGGTGCTCGCCTACTTTTTCCCGCGTTTCGGTGCTACTGGCGGCAGCATGCACGCTGAATACGTCATCAACATCGGCGTGTTCGTGGTGTTCTTTCTGCACGGCGTGAACCTGTCCAGCGAGCAGATCAAACGAGGGCTGACCAACTGGCGGCTGCACGTGATGATTCAGGTCTTCACGTTTGTGGTGTTTCCGCTGATCTGGCTGGTGTGCGACAAACTGCTCGGCTCGCATGTACCTGCGCTGCTGATGCTGGGCTTTTTCTATCTGTGTGCCCTGCCCTCGACCATTTCGTCCTCGGTGGCGCTGACCGGCAGCGCAGGCGGCAATGTTCCGGCAGCGATTCTCAACGCCAGCATGTCCAGCGTCATCGGGATTTTCATCACGCCGTGGCTGGTGAGCCTGCTGGTCGGCACCGGTGCCGGGGGGATTGATCTGGGCGACACGCTGCTCAACCTGTGCGCGATGCTTCTACTGCCGCTGATACTGGGCCAGTTACTGCGGCCGCTGCTGGGCAAGTTCTTCGCGCGGCACAAGAAGTACACCAACCTGATCGACAAGCTGGTGATCCTCCTGCTGGTTTACGCTGCGTTCTGCAACTCGATGATTTCCGGCATGTGGCAGAGCCAGGGCAACAGTGTGATCCTGACGGCGTTCGTCGGCACCGCGCTGCTGCTGGCGGTGATCCTGTTGATGACCACGCGCACCGCACGGGCGCTCAAGTTCGATCATGCCGATAAGGTCGCGGCGGTGTTCTGCGCCACCAAGAAATCGCTTGCAGCAGGGGCGCCGATGGCAGCGCTGATCTTCGGCAGTAATCCGGGGCTGGGCCTGATCCTGTTGCCGATCATGATCTACCACCCGATGCAGTTGATCGTCTGTTCGATCATCGCCGAGAGCTACGCCAGTCGTCATCGCCAGCAGCTTTCGCAGGCCGCGCTGGAAGAAGCCCAGGCCGCATGACCGCCGTTACATCAGCGCGTCATCGCCCAGCGTGACGCGCGCGTAAAAGACGATTGCCACTGTCGGGATCAACGCTGAATAACCCGGCCTGAGCGCCGTGCCAAAGTGCGTCAGCAGGCGCTGCACCGGTGCCTGGCGAATTGCGCCCAGCAACCCTTTGATCGTGCCGGGAGCTTTCTCGGCCTGCGCGGGCTTGAAGAATGCAGCTACGGTCAAACGCTCGGCCAGTGCATCGACATGTGCGGCATACACCTCCCAGCTCATCGCGCTGACACTGGCGCGAGGCATTTGTACCAGCGGGTGATCGTTGCTGAACGCCTGCCGGAAAAACGTCCGCAGCAGCAGTTCCTCCACTTCAACCACCGTCGCACAGTTGTGCAGCGAATCGCTCAGGCCGTATTGCCGCGCCAGCATGCCCAGCACTCGCGTGTAGGGCACGCCTCGACGCCGGGCGGCATTGATCAGAAAGTGTCCGGCGACCAGCTGGAATTCGCGCACAAATGCGTAGGTGCGATCCGCTTCGGTGGCCTTGAGGCGTGTCCATCGACTGCTGCACAAATGCTTGATGGCCGCCTCCAGCACGTAGTCTGGGGAGCGGGCCAGAACGCTGTGCAGCCAGATGTCCTGCAAGACCGGGTCGCGGGTGACTGTCGGTAAAACGGCAACGCCGGTTTCCAGCCCTTCACAGCCGCTGAAGCGAGTTGCGATCAGCACTTCCTGCAAGCGTCTCCAGTAATGGTGATGGCGATAACCCGGCATCCGCACATTCTCGAAATGCTCGACCGGTGTGCGTCCCAGGCTCTTCTCGCCCAGATTCAACAACAGCACGTGGTCTTCGCTGGAGTAAGCGTTGATCAGTCGTCCGCTGATTTTCTGCTTCAACACTTCGGCCTCGGCCGCGTCAATGCGCACCGCAGCAGCCATCAGCAACACATCGCCCACCACCAGCCCGTGTTCGGGCGTCTGTTGCAGGTTCTTGAGCGCGCTGACCAGTAGTCGTCCGCCCAGTGAGTGGCCAATCAGGTTGACCTGTTTTACGTCCGGATGATGTTCGAACAGGTAACGGTCCAGTTGTGCCAGCAACACTTTGCCCATATCGCGAGCCCGGTTGCGGATACGCGCAAAATGAACGACGCGGTCTCCCGCCAGCGGATGCACTCGGGCGGCGGCCATCAACAGGCCACGGGAACGGTTGTCCATCTGGGTAAAATGGCTGGATGGCCAGAACGCCAGAATATTCACGCTTTGGCGCAAGGCACCAGGAATACTGTTGGCCAGCATGCGCCGGTCGTCCAGATCATGCCCTGACGAATAGCCGTGAATGAAGACGTTGGCGACCTCGCCCGATGTCCTGGGCAAGGTCAGAAACTTGAAGTGATTTTCCACGTTGTCCTGTCACACATGGGCGGGTTGCACGCTCAATTTCTGACGATGAAGCGCCTGGCGATCAGTATGATCAGCCGCAGGCAAAACATGATACCGGTCACAGCGATCACCCATTTGGCAACCAGCAGGAAATAACTTTCGATTTCATCGGAAACCAGCCCCACCAGCAAGCCCATCCCGCCGATCAGCAACCCAATCAGCGCCAGGCCGATATAGGGCCTCAGCCAGCGGGTCCGCGCGCCTTTGTCGAACAGATAGAACACCGTGCCGATCAGAATCAGAAGTACCGATACCCAAATGATGAACCCCATGCCTTACCTCAACGTTACAGGCCAATAATGCTGACTGTTCATCCCGCGCACGGGTGTGACGCGGAGCGTCACGAAATGCATTCCCACGCTGGAGCGTGAGGAACGAGAGGTGTCCAGAAGAACCTTATCGTGCCAATGCTCCGCGTCGGCATGCCGTTCATGACGCTCCGCGTCATATCTCTTCAGACGTACCGTCCTTTTCCGCTGTGGATTATGCCCATGCCCCCAGTATTTGCCTAACGCTCCAGAATCGCCGTAACACCCTGCCCGCCAGCTGCGCAGATCGAAATCAATCCACGCCCGCTGCCTGCTGCATCGAGCAGTTTGGCCAGGTTGGCGACTATCCGGCCTCCGGTTGCGGCAAACGGATGCCCGGCTGCCAGCGAGCTGCCCTTGACGTTCAGTTTGCTGCGGTCAATAGCCCCCAATGGCGCGTCCAGTCCCAGACGGATCTTGCAGTAATCAGCGTCCTCCCAGGCTTTGAGCGTGCACAGCACCTGTGCAGCGAAGGCTTCGTGAATTTCGTAGTAATCAAAATCCTGAAGGGTCAGGCCATTGCGCGCCAGCAGGCGTGGAACGGCGTAGGCCGGGGCCATCAGCAGCCCTTCTGCGCCGTTGACGAAATCCACCGCCGCGGCCTCGCCATCCCGCCAATAGGCCAGCACCGGCAGGCCGCGCTCGTGCGCCCACTCTTCACTGGCCAGCAACACCACCGACGCGCCGTCGGTCAGCGGCGTCGAGTTGCCGGCCGACAGCGTGCCCTTGGCACTTCGCTCGAATGCGGGCTTGAGGCCAGCCAGCTTTTCGAGGGTCAGGTCCGGGCGCAGGTTGTTGTCACGGATCAGCCCAAGGTACGGCGTTATCAAGTCATCCTGCCAGCCCTCAGCGTAGGCTGCGGCCATTTTCAGATGGCTCTCGAGCGCCAGTTGATCCTGCGCCCCGCGTTCTATGCCCCAGTTCTGCGCCATCAGCTCACAATGCTGGCCCATGGACAACCGCGTACGTGGCTCGCCGTTACGGGGCAGCTCCGGTTTGAGGTGATGCGGACGCAACTGCATCAGGGCCTTGATCTTGTCGCCCGGCGTCTTGCTGCGGTTAACCTGTAACAGAATCTTGCGCAGCCCTTCATTGACACCTATCGGCGCATCCGACGTGGTGTCCACGCCCCCGGCAATGCCGCACTCGATCTGCCCCAGCGCGATTTTGTTGGCCACCAGCAACGCGGCTTCCAGCCCCGTGCCGCAGGCTTGCTGAATGTCATACGCCGGGGTCTGCGCCGACAGTCGCGAGCCGAGCACGCATTCGCGGGTCAGGTTGAAGTCTCTGGAGTGCTTGAGCACCGCGCCTGTCACTACCTCGCCCATGCGCAACCCGTGCAGATTGAAGCGCTCGATCAGCCCCTCCAGAGCGGCAGTGAGCATGTCCTGATTGCTGGCAGTGGCGTAAGGACCATTGGAGCGGGCGAACGGAATGCGGTTACCGCCAACGATGGCGACCCGACGAGGATGCGTCATGGAAAACTCCCTTTCTTCAAGCGAATGGATGAGCCGTGTCGATCGCAAGAACAAACGTCATGCCACCGTGGTCCATTCCTTTGAACCCCGACTTCAGGAGAGTGTTCCATGCCGTCAGATCGCTATATTGATTTCGCCAATTCCGACATGGGTCGGCGCCTGGTGAATGCCGTCGGTCTGCCCGCCCCCACGCACCTGGAGCGCTGGCAGGCCGGCCGGCTTCGTCCTGTAGAAGGCACACTGCTGATCAGTGCCGGGCCGCTGGGTGATCAGGTCCGTCAGTTCGCCAGTCGTCTGACCGACTCGCTTTACAGTTTCGGCAGTGACATGCCTGGCGCCACCACCTGGGTGTCCAACCAGGGGCCTCGCCTGAAAGCGGTGGTGTTCGACGCCAGCCAGATCCTGCGCACCGAGCAGCTCAGGCAGTTGCGGGACTTCTTTCAGCCGCTGCTGCGCAATCTTGACCACTGCGCACATGTGGTCATCCTCGGCAAATCCCCCGAAACACTCGCTGATCCGCTGGCGGCCAGCACTCAACAGGCCATCGTAGGTTTCAGCCGCTCGCTGGCCAAGGAAGTGCGCAACGGCGCAACGGTCAAGCTGCTGCAAGTGGATGACGACGCGCAGGATCAACTGGAGGGCGCCTTGCGCTTCTTCCTGACGCCCAAGGCTGCGTTCATCTCCGGTCAGTTTGTCCACCTGAGTGCCTGTCCGGGCAAAGTGCAGGACTGGACTCGCCCGCTGGCCGGACGCAAGGCAGTGGTGACGGGCGCGGCGCGCGGTATCGGTGCGTCGATTGCCGAGACCCTGACCCGTGATGGCGCGCAGGTCATCCTGCTGGACGTGCCACAGACCAAAAACGAACTGGAAGCACTGGCCTCACGGCTCGGCGGCCAGGCACTGGCGCTGGACATCTGCGCGGCGGATGCTCCAGCCCAGTTGCTTGAGCACCTGCCGGACGGCGTCGACATACTGGTGCATAACGCTGGCATCACGCGTGACAAGACGCTGGTCAACATGCCGGAGGACTTCTGGGACTCGGTACTGGCGGTCAACCTCAACGCTCCGCAAGTGCTGACTCAGGTGCTTCTCGACGCCGGTGCGCTGAGGGATAACGCGCGGATTGTGCTCATGGCGTCGATCAGCGGCATTGCCGGTAATCGCGGGCAAACCAACTACACCACCAGTAAGGCCGGTCTGATCGGTTTTGCCAAGGCGATGGCTCCCGGGCTCAAGTCGCGCGGCATCAGCATCAATGCCGTCGCGCCAGGCTTCATCGAAACGAAAATGACCGCGCACATGCCGTTCACCCTGCGTGAGGCAGGACGGCGCATGAGTTCGCTCGGTCAGGGCGGTTCGCCACAGGATGTTGCTGAAGCTGTGGCGTGGTTCAGCCAGCCGGGCAGCGGCGCGGTGAGCGGTCAGGTTCTACGTGTATGTGGTCAAAACGTGATCGGGGCATAAGCCCCAGCATCGAATTCAAGGAGATGGATGATGACGGCTCACTGGCGCTACCTCAATTCTCTGCAGCCCCTGTCCAACCTGTTCATCCAGGCAGCGCTCAGGCGCAAGGTCACAGGGTCGCAGTTACCCGATCTGGGATTGCGAAGCTGGATCGCGGTCGATACCGACAAGCTTGATGCCTACCGCAAGGTCTGTGGATTCGAAGAAAGCAGCCTGCTGCCGCCGACGTATCCGCATGTGCTGGCCTTTCCGTTACAAATGCAGCTGATGACCTCTCAGGAATTCCCGTTTCCGTTGCTGGGGCTTATTCACCTTGCCAATCGCATTCGCACTCATCGCCCGCTCGGCGGCGTAAGCCAGCTGTATATCAGCGTTCAGGCCACCGACCTGCGCCCGCACGCCAAAGGCGCCACCTTCACCATGGTGACTCAGGCCGAGGACGGCATGGGCCTGCTTTGGGAAGAAGAAAGCACCATGCTGTGCACCGCCGTGCATCTGGAAGACGCGCCTGTAGAGCATCCCGAGCTTGCGCCGCTGCCTTTGATCGAGCTGGACAACTGGCGTGCGTCGGCACAAATCGGTCGTGACTACGCCAAAGTATCGGGCGACTACAACCCTATTCACCTCAGCGCACCCAGCGCCAAGCTGTTCGGCTTACCGCGCGCCATCGCCCACGGCATGTGGCTCAAGGCACGTACGCTCGCGGCCCTTGGCGAGCACTTGCCAGCCTCGAATGTCGAGATCAGCGTGCAGTTCCAGAAGCCGGTACGCCTGCCCGCCGACGTCACACTCTCGGCCAGCGCCGCTGGCTCTCATGGTCAGTTCCGTGTCGAAGGCCAGGAGGGCATCGTGCATATGATCGGTAGCTGGCAGCCTGCAACCGAGTGATGCATCCCTGATAAAACCCTCTGACGGGAGCACCGCTCCCTTCAATGGCTGAACAAACCGCAACGCCCACTTGCCTGGCGACCCGTTCCCCCTGAAGCTATGCACCTTCAGGAGAGCACGATGAACCTCGACGAGTTGACCCAACGCCTGCACCGCATCCGCGACCAGAATGACTGGAAGCAATTTCACAGCCCGAAAAATCTGGCCATGGCTGCCAGCGTGGAAATGGCCGAGCTGGTGGAGATATTCCAGTGGCTGCGTGAAGACCAGTCCCGCGAGCTGCCTGCCGACCAACTGGAACATGCCGGTCAGGAAGTCGGCGATATCGTTCTTTATCTGTTGTTGCTGTGCAGCGAGCTGGGGCTGGACATGGAAACCGTGGTGCGCAACAAGCTGGCAGACAGCGAGCGGAGATTTGCCAAGTGAGTGATCGGCATTTCGACCAGCTGGCGACCCGCTTTGCAGAAAAGATCTACGGCGGTGCCAAGGGAGCCATTCGTCTGGCGGTGCTGCAGGCCGATTTGACCGAGACGCTGCCCGCACGACCGCTTCGCGTGCTGGATATCGGCGCGGGGCTGGGCCACATGTCACTGTGGCTGGCCGAACAAGGACATGAAGTGACCCTGGCCGAGCCCGCCGAACCCATGCTCGAAGGCGCACGTCAGCGCTTTGTCGAGGCCGGACAGACGGCGTCCTTCATTAAGGCTCCTTGGCAGGCGCTGCCCGGTTTACTGAGCGACACTTACGATCTGGTGCTGTGCCACGCCGTGCTGGAATGGCTGGCCGAGCCGCACGCCATCCTTCCAGTACTGCGCCGCTTGACCCGCGACGATGGCTGGCTGTCACTGGCTTTTTACAACCGTGATGCGCTGATCTATCGCAACTTGTTGAAAGGTCATTTCCGCAAGATGCGCAAAAATGACATGGCCGGGGAAAAGCAGAGCCTGACGCCACAACAACCGCTCGACCCTCGGGAACTGGCGACGCAACTTGAAGGCCTGTGGCAAGTCGAAACCCGTAGCGGGGTGCGGGTATTTCACGATTACATGCCGGTTGAATTCCAGGCTCGGGCCGAGCTGACGGATCTGCTGGAAATGGAACTGGCGCATCGGCGTCATCCAGCCTTTGCCGGGCTGGGTCGATATCTTCACTGGATGTGCCGTCCGGTCTGACATCACTGCGGAGCCCACCATGAAACACCGTTCTGCCTTGTTTGCCGTGCTGCTGGGGACCAGTCTGTTCGGGATCAGCGCCTGCCAGAGCGACAACCCGTATGTCGCCAGCTCTCTGCCCATGCCGCCCGCTCCTGCGCAGGCGGCAAGGACGCTGGACATGAGCGCCTACCCTGCGCCGCCGCGGGACTATGGGCGTTATCGGTCCTGGGGCTGGCTAAACGGCCAGCTGCCGCCCGGTACGGCGTGGGTGGATTCGGCGCAGGTGGTCGAAGCCGTGAGCAACGGTCTGGACCAGCGTGGTTTGCGACCGGCTCGCGGCAATCAGCCGGCAGACTTGTACGTCACTGCCACGACCCGCCAGGAAACCCGGCTGCGTCAGGTGCGTGAAGATTACGATCCCTACTATGGGGGCGGCATGGGCTATGGCCGCTACGATGGCTACCGGCCCGGTTACGGCGGCTACGCCAGCGTGCCGGTGGTACGCACCTATCAGGAAAAGGTCATGGTGGTGCAGATCAACCTGATCGACGCGCGCAGCAACCAGCCGGTATGGAGCGCCAGCGCCGATGCGCGCGCCAGCAATAATCTGGCCGACCGCAGCAGTGCGTTGCGCCAGGCCGTGCAACAGGCTCTGGCGGCCTACCCGCCTTCTTAACCCTTTCGGAGAACTGCCATGTTTCGCCGTATCGTTCTGCTGACCTGTGCCGTGCTGCTGACGGCCTGTCAGAGCAACTCGATCAATCGCGACTTCGATGCCCAGCGGGATTTCGGCGGCTATCGCAGCTGGAGCTGGAAGGAGCCCGCCGTTCAGTATCAGCCTGACAATGATCCGCGGCTCAAGAGCGACCTGACCGAGCAGCGTCTTCGCCAATCGATCGGCGAACAGCTGGACCAGCGCGGTCTGCGCATGGCAACAGCCGGTGCCCGGCCGGATTTGAAAGTGCAGGCCTGGCTGATTGTCGAAAACCGTCAGCAGACGGTCAGCACCAACTATGGCGGGGGCTGGAATCCCTGGGGTGGTTATGGCTACTGGAACGGGCCGATGAACACCGAAACCCGCAGCGTGGACTACAAGGTCGGCACCTTGCAGATTGATATGTTCGACGGTAAGGACGGCAAACTGGTCTGGCGCGGCAGCACCGAGCGCATCCTTAACGACAACGCTGGCAACCCGGCTGAACGGGAGCAGGCCATCCGCACCACGGTGGCAAAAATTCTGGAGCAATATCCGCCGCGCTAACCTCGCCTGACGTGTTGCGCAATGAGCAGCGCGATCGAGGCTCAGGCCTGCAGATCGCCCTGCATTTCATCGAGTAGCTCCTGAATCGCGTCGAGGCGTTCTTCGGGGTCGTCGATTTCCAGAAGCTCCACCTTGTCCTTTTCGGTGAACGGCAGCAGATAGGCAAGCTGGTTGGACAATGAATACTGCCCACCGGCCGACACGCCCATGTTCAAGGACGCCACCATCGGGTGCTCGGCCAGCGCTTCCAGCAGTGCAACGAGGTCGGCGTCTTCTTCCTGCAACGGACGCTCCACTGGCTCTTGCAGCCATTCAACCTCGGCCATCAGCAGTTGATCGCGCTGAACTTCAGCGGCGACCACCCGGAAGCGCCGCCCACCGACGACACGGATGCCCAGCAAGCCGTTGTCCTGCTGCTGGAAATCCGTGACCAGTGCTTCGCAGCCAATCGGCGAGTAGCCGCCCGGCACGGTGCCCACCTCACTTCCTTCGGTGATGCACACCACACCAAACCCTTCACCCTGCTTCATGCAGCGGCCGATCATGTCCAGATAGCGCGCTTCAAACAACTGCAGATCAAGCACGCAACCTGGAAACAGCACAGCGTTCAACGGAAACAATGGCAACGTCATGGAAAAGCCTCCTTTAAATGGCCAGCGACATTGCCAGCGGCAGGAACAGTGCCGTCGCAACGCCCATCAGACTCATTGCCAACGCAGCAAAAGCCCCCGATTCCTCTCCCTCCTGCAATGCCACGGAAGTCCCCACCGCATGAGCGGTAAGACCCAGTGCCATGCCGCGAGCCGCAGGGTTATCAACCCCGGCCAGCGACAGCAGACCGGGGCCGAAAATGGCACCGAATACGCCAGTAATCAACACAAAAACCGCCGCCAGGGCTGCGACGCCGCCGATCTGCTCGGCAACCAGCATGGCGATGGGCGAGGTGACCGACTTGGGTGCCATGGTCATCAGAATCATATGGTCGGCACCGAACAGCACCCCGAACCCGACACACAACCCGGTGGCAAAAACCCCGCCGACTACCAGCGTAGTCAAGACAGGCCAGAACAGCTGCCGGATTCGGCGCATATTCAGGTAAAGCGGCACCGCCAGCGCCACGGTCGCAGGCCCCAGCAGCGTGCTGAGAATTTCAGTGCTCTTGCGGTACTCGGTGTATTCAAGATCGCAGAACAGCACAACACTGATTACCACCACCATCGAGACCAGCACCGGCTGCAGAAACAGCCAACGGGTTCGCTCGTACACAGCCATCGCCAGTTGATAGGCACCCAGGGTGATCGCGATGCCAAAAAGCGGATGGTGAATCACCGACAGCCATGCACCGTGCCAGTCCATATTCATGACCCCTCCTGGCGTCGGGCCTGGCGCCTGATGAGTGTCTGCATCAGCCAGCCGACAAAGGTCACGGAAATCATCAACGACAGGGTCAGCGTACCGAAGATCGCCCAGAAGTCCTTGGCGATGGCCGACGCATACACCATAACGCCAACGGCAGGCGGTACCAGCAGCAGCGGCAGATAACGCAGCAGACTGCTGGCGGCCATGCTGATCGGCTCGCTCACTTCACCGCGCAGCACCAGATAGGCCATCAACAGCACAAGACCGATGATCGGCCCCGGCAATATCGATAGAAACAGATGGTTCAGCGCGGTTCCCAACAATTGGAACAGCACCAGCCATGTCAAACCCCGTAACAACATGAGGACCCCGGCAAATAAACGAATCCAGCAAATTATCGGCGTCATTATAAACACGCTGCGTTGCAGGTCATGAGCGGGTATTCGTATTGAGGCAGTTGCTTGACCAACCGGCAACACTCTGCTGATCTTGTGATTCGCCCGCAGGCGTTAGCTGATGCGGGCGGTGGCACCTCGACACAAAACCACATCAGACAAGGAGAGCGGCATGCCTTCTGTACCCGTCACAGAGCTCAAGCATTACATTGGCAAGGATGCAGAATGTTCAGACTGGCTGACCATCGACCAGGAGCGCATCAACCTGTTCGCCGAAGCCACAGGGGATTTCCAGTTCATTCATGTCGACCCGGTCAAAGCGGCGCAGACCCCGTTCGGCGCGACTATTGCGCATGGTTTCCTGTCGTTATCACTGATCCCCAAGCTGATGGAGGGCATCATGGTGCTGCCCGAAGGCTTGAAGATGGCGGTCAACTACGGGATGGACAGCGTGCGCTTCGTTCAGCCTGTGCTGGTCAACTCTCGCGTGCGTCTCAAGGTCCAGTTGACTGAAGTGACCGAGAAAAAACCCGGTCAATGGCTGCTCAAGGCAATCGCCACGCTGGAGATCGAAGGTCAGGAAAAACCCGCTTTTGTGGCCGAACCTTTAACCCTGTGTTTCGTGTAACACGTTTAAAACATGAAACAGTCGTAACAGACTGTTTCATCCCGCTTACTCGCTGCGGCATACTCCCCTGCGGTCGTGCCCCATAACATCTGCTCAAGCAGAGCCGGGCCCGCCCCTGAATCATTCTTCCGGGATCTCACATGCGCGCGCTCGCTCCATTGGCTTTGACACTCTTGATCGCAGGCTGCGGTGATGGCGAATCAATTTTGCCGCCCGACGGCCGCCTCTCCGACGGCGGGCGCTATCGCGGCGATCTGGTCAACGGCGTATTGCAGGGCCAGGGCCGTATCGACTACCCCAACGGCAGCTGGTACTCAGGCCAGTTCGAAAACGGCCTGCGCCAAGGCCAGGGTGAATGGCACGCCAGCAACGGCGACGTCTACAAGGGTGGTTTCGAGCAAGGCCTGTTCAACGGTCAGGGCAGATTAACGACTCGCAATGGCGCGAGTTATGTCGGTAACTTCAAGCTCGGGCTGCGCGACGGCGAAGGCACTCAGAAAGACAAGGGCGTGCTTTATCGCGGTCAGTTCAAGGCAGGCCTGTACGACGGCCCCGGACGTCTGGAGCTTGAAGACGGCAGCCAGCACCAGGGCATGTTCGCCAATGGCAAGGCCAACGGCGAAGGTTCGCGCAGTGACGCCAGTGGCAATCAATACAGCGGTAATTTTGTCGACGGTCAATTGCAGGGCACCGGCAGCTTCACCAGCGCTGATGGCGATCAATACGTCGGCAACTTTCGCAACAGCCAGCTCGACGGCAAAGGTCGCTATGAAAATAGCGACGGCGACGTCTGGAGCGGTGATTTCAAGGAAGGCGCGCTGACCGGCAAAGGCGAATTGATCGGTGCTGACGGCAGCCGTTATCAAGGCGACTTCGACAACTGGCGCTTCATGGGGCAAGGCCAGCTGCAACTGGCCGACGGCAGCCGCTATGTCGGCCAGTTCGCCGATGACACCTATCAGGGCGATGGCGTGCTGATCTCCCCGGACGGCAAGGAGCAGCGCGGTATCTGGGCCAATGGCCAACGGGTGCGCGACGCCAAAGGCAAACTGCTGCCCGACGCACTTGAAGCAGGGCTGCTGGTACAAGGCACCCTGCTGGAAAAAGCGCTGGCCGCAGTCCCTGCGTCAACGCCCGCCACCGAGCTTTACACTCTGGTCGTGGGCGGCGACGGCAAGCAGAGCGTGTTCATGCGCGAGGCAGACTATGTCAGCAACCTGCTGAAGTCGCGTTTTGGAGCCGTCGGGCAGGTCAGTCTGGTCAATCATCGCGACCACATGGATGACCGGCCAATGGCAACCCGCGAGACCATCTCCCGCGCAGCCCAGACACTCGCGCAACGTACCGGCCCGGAAGACCTGATCTTCATTTACCTGACCAGCCACGGCACCCAGGACCATGAGCTGGTGCTGGACCAGCCGCGTCTGTCGCTGGCCGACCTGCCCGCCGATGCCCTCGCCGCGGCCCTTGCGCCACTAAAGAATCGTGACAAGATCGTGGTGATTTCGGCCTGTTATTCCGGTGGTTTCATTCCAGACCTGAAAGATGAACGCACGTTGATCATGACCGCCTCACGCGCCGACCGGGTGTCGTTCGGCTGCTCGGAAGAGGCTGATTTCACTTACTTTGGCGATGCACTATTCGCCAGGGCACTGGTCGAAACCGATGACCTGCAACACGCTTTCAACGAAGCAAAAGCCTATGTTGCCCAACGAGAGAGCGAAGACAATTTCGACGCCTCCGAACCGCAGATATGGGCACCGAAAGGAGTTCTGGCGCGCTGGCAGCAGTTGCGCAAAAGCCAGGCCGAACGCGCTTTGAATACGGCGTTGAACCGCACGGAAGCGAAGACCTCGACTAGCCACTAGGCTATCAGTGTATGAAGGGAGAACAGTTATGTATCTGACGCCGCAACACATCCTGCTTGCAGGGGCCACCGGCCTGACGGGCGAGCACTTGCTTGACCGCCTGCTCAACGAACCGACAGTCAGCCGCGTGCTGGCACCAACGCGCAGGCCCTTGGCAGAACACCCGCACCTTGAAAACCCGGTCGGCGAGCTGACCACTCTGCTGCCAACATTGGCTGGCCGTGTGGATATCGCGTTCTGCTGCCTGGGCACCACGATCAAGCAAGCGGGCTCACAGGATGCGTTCAAGGCGGTTGATCTGGACCTGGTCACAGCGTTCGCCAAACGAGCGCGTGAGCTGGGCGCGCGCCACTTGCTGGTAATCAGTGCGATTGGTGCAGACCCCAAGTCCAGCACCTTCTACAACCGTATCAAAGGCGAGACGGAACAGGCATTGCGCGCGCAGGACTGGCCGCAACTGACCATCGCCCGCCCTTCATTGCTGGTAGGCAGCCGCACCGAAACCCGCTGGGTCGAGCAACTGGCAGCCCCCATCGCCAAACTGATCCCCGGTAAGTATGGCGCTATCGAAGCCTGCCAGCTGGCCCGCGCCATGTGGCGCCTGGCGCTGGAAGAACAGAATGGCGAGCGTATCGTCGAGTCGGATGAACTGCGCAAGCTGGGCAAGTAGATGACGGTCGCTGCGGCCGGACGATGATCGTTTCCTAGCCCATCGCATGATCGTTCCCATGCTCCGCGTGGGAATGCAATTCGTGACGCTCTGCGTCACCCAAGGGAGCATTACCTGATAGCGCAGGTGTTGCACCGGTAACCCTAAAGCCCGCCCGTAGCCTGAACCCCTAGTCCCGCTGCCGTCAGCAATGACAGCGGCAGCAACAAGGTGTCGAGCAGCGCGCTGCCCGGCAGGTCCAGGCCCGGATAGCTCGGTGCTTCGGCACCGAAACGGTCAGCCGCACAGCAACCACCCTGCAGCGCATACATATTCAACCGCGTGCCTGCATACACCACCGGCGCGCCGGGTTTGGCCGCATCGAGCGTGCGCGCGGTGGCGCAGCCGGTCAGTGCCAGCGCAAGTGATATCAATATCAGCTTATTCATCGCCGCCAATGTGGTGCTCGCCCCAACGCGGCAGCATGTCCTGAGGAATATTCAGCAGATTGAGAATCCGCGCGACGACAAAGTCCACCAGGTCGTCGATGGTCTGCGGCTGATGATAAAAGCCCGGAGATGCGGGCAGAATCACCGCACCCATGTTCGACAGCTTGAGCATGTTCTCCAGATGAATACTGGAAAACGGAGCCTCGCGGGGCACCAGAATCAACTGGCGACGCTCCTTGAGCGTGACGTCGGCAGCGCGTTCGATCAAATTGTTGCAGGCCCCGGTAGCAATTGCCGACAGCGAACCGGTGGAGCATGGCACCACCACCATTGCGCTGGGCGAACCAGAACCTGACGCCACTGGCGACATCCAGTCGTCACGACCATAAACGCGAATCTGCCCGGCAGACGCGCCGGTGTATTCCGTCAGAAACGCCTGCATCATCATCGGTTTGGGTGGCAGGCGTACGTCGGTCTCGGTGGCCATTACCAACTGCGCGGCCTTGGAAATCAGGAAGTGCACCTCCCGGTCCTCACGCACCAGACAATCCAGCAAGCGCAGGCCATATTGCGCGCCAGAAGCGCCGGTCATCGCAACCGTAACGCGCTCCGGACCGCTCATTTCAGCGCCTCGGCCAGTTTGCCGTGCAGGCCGCCAAAGCCGCCGTTGCTCATGATGACGATATGCGTGCCGGGCCGCGCCTGGCTATGGACTCGCGCGATGATTGCTTCAAGCGAATCACATACCGTCGAGGGTACGCTGCCTCCTGCGACCGTAGCCGCCAGGTCCCAGCCAAGATTGGGCGGGGCATACCAGACCACCTGATCTGCCTGACTCACGCTTTCCGGCAGACCATCGCGGTGCGCGCCAAGCTTCATGGAATTGGAACGCGGTTCGATGACGGCAATGATCGGCGCATCACCGATTTTCTTGCGCAGGCCATCCAGCGTGGTGGCAATGGCCGTCGGGTGGTGAGCGAAGTCATCATAAATAGTGATGCCGCGCACTTCGGCGACCTTTTCCATGCGCCGCTTGACGCTCTTGAAGGCGCTGAGTGCCTGCACGCCCAGCGAAGGCACAACGCCCACGTGGCGAGCAGCCGCCAGCGTTGCCAGGGCATTGGCCACGTTGTGCTGACCGGTCATGTCCCACTCGACGCAACCTTGAAGCTGGCCTTCGAACAACACTTCAAAACGCGAACCGTCTTCACTCAACAGTCGAGCCTGCCACTGACCGCCTTCGCCAGTGGTTTGCACCGGCGTCCAGCATCCCATTTCGATGACCCGCGACAACGCAGGCTCGGTGGTCGGATGGATCACCAGGCCTTCACTCGGAATGGTACGCACCAGATGGTGAAACTGGCGTTCGATAGCGGGCAGATCCGGGAAGATGTCGGCATGATCGAACTCAAGGTTATTGAGGATCGCAGTGCGCGGGCGGTAATGAACGAACTTGGAGCGCTTGTCGAAAAACGCACTGTCGTATTCATCGGCCTCGACTACGAAGAACGGTGTGTCACCCAGACGCGCCGACACGGCGAAGTTCTGCGGGATGCCACCGATCAGGAAGCCGGGGCTCATGCCGGCATGTTCCAGCACCCAGGCCAGCATGCTGCTGGTGGTGGTCTTGCCGTGCGTACCGGCCACCGCCAATACCCAGCGGTCTTGCAGCACATGGTCGGCCAGCCATTGCGGGCCGGACACATACGGCAAACCTTTATTCAGGACATATTCAACCGCCGGGTTGCCACGCGACAGCGCATTGCCGATCACAACCAGATCAGGTGCGGGGTCCAGTTGCGCAGAATCGTAACCCTGGGTCAGCTCGATGCCCTGGGCTTGCAGTTGGGTGCTCATCGGCGGATAGACGTTGGCGTCGGAGCCGGTGACCCGGTGCCCCGACTCTTTGGCGAGCACCGCCAGAGAACCCATGAACGTGCCGCAGATACCAAGGATATGAATATGCATGACCAACCTCTCAGAACATCTGCGCAGGTTAACGTAGGGACGGTGAAATGGCACCCTGAGTTTGTCCGCTGCATTGCCTGCACAGGCCATTTCAATGACCGGCAGATAAGCCTAAAGTCCTAACCACGGCCGGATGCAATTGGCCTATTCTTGAACGCTTATTGCCATATGCCCGAAAGCAGAATCGACACAGACTCCCTCACAACAAGAACCAGGAGACATATCATGCGTTACGCTCATCCCGGTACCGAAGGCGCTATCGTCAATTTCAAGGAACGCTACGGTAACTATATCGATCGGCGGCGAGTTCGTCGCACCGGTGAAAGGCCAGTATTTCACCAACACCTCGCCGGTCACCGGCAAGGCCATTGCAGAGTTTCCGCGCTCCACCGCCGAAGACATCGACAAGGCCCTCGACGCTGCGCACGCTGCCGCTGCGGCCTGGGGCTCGACCTCGGTGCAGGCACGCTCGCTGGTCCTGCTGAAGATTGCCGATCGCATCGAAGCCAATCTGGAAGTCCTGGCCATCACCGAAACCTGGGATAACGGCAAGGCAATCCGCGAAACCCTCAACGCCGATATTCCGCTGGCCGCCGACCATTTCCGCTACTTCGCCGGCGTGCTGCGTGCGCAGGAAGGCAGCGCCGCCGAAATCGACGGCAATACCGTGGCCTATCACATTCATGAGCCGCTGGGCGTGGTCGGGCAGATCATCCCGTGGAACTTCCCGCTCCTGATGGCCGCCTGGAAACTCGCCCCTGCGCTGGCTGCCGGTAATTGCATCGTGCTCAAACCTGCCGAGCAGACGCCGCTGGGCATCAGCGTGCTGATCGAACTGATCGGCGACCTGCTGCCTCCCGGCGTGCTGAACATCGTGCAGGGTTATGGCCGCGAAGCGGGTGAAGCGCTGGCCAGCAGCAAACGCATCGCCAAAATCGCCTTTACCGGCTCGACACCGGTCGGCTCGCACATCATGAAACTGGCGGCGGACAACATCATCCCGTCCACCGTGGAACTGGGCGGCAAGTCGCCGAACATCTTCTTCGAAGACATCATGAGCGCCGAGCCGGAGTTCATCGACAAGGCCGCCGAAGGCCTGGTGCTGGCGTTCTTCAATCAGGGCGAAGTCTGCACCTGCCCGTCCCGCGCGCTGGTGCAGGAGTCGATCTATCCGCAGTTCATGGAAGCGGTGATGCGCAAGGTCGAGAAGATCAAGCGCGGCGACCCGCTGGACACCGACACCATGGTCGGCGCTCAGGCATCCGAGCAACAATTCGACAAGATTCTTTCGTATCTGGACATCGCCAAGGGCGAAGGCGCCGAGCTGCTGACCGGCGGCAAGGTCGAGAAGCTTGAGGGCAGCCTGTCCACTGGCTACTACATCCAGCCGACGCTGCTCAAAGGCAACAACAAGATGCGTGTGTTCCAGGAAGAAATCTTCGGCCCGGTGGTCAGCGTCACCACCTTCAAGGACGAAGCAGAAGCTGTGGCCATCGCCAACGACACCGAGTTCGGTCTGGGCGCAGGCTTGTGGACCCGCGACATCAACCGCGCCTACCGCGTGGGCCGGGCGATCAAGGCCGGGCGAGTCTGGACCAACTGCTACCACCTGTACCCGGCCCACGCCGCATTCGGTGGCTACAAGAAGTCCGGCGTCGGCCGCGAAACCCACAAAATCGCGCTTGAGCACTATCAACAGACCAAAAACCTGCTGGTGAGCTACGACACCAACCCGTTGGGTTTTTTCTAGGGTCTGTTCCCGTTTCACATTGGCAGCCACAGAAAAGCGCAGGCCATTGCTATGACGCTTTCATAGTTTCTCTTGAGTTTGTCGAACCGAGAAGCCGCCGCCCGGAAATGCTTCAACCGGGCAAAGGCGTTTTCTACGAGATGTCGATTGCGATATAACCCTTTGTCCAGATCTGCGTTCCCTTTCAGAGAATTGCGCTTTCGTGGAATCACCACTTTGCTGCCTTGCTGCTCGACCTGAGCGCGTATCGCTTCAGTGTCGTAGCCCTTGTCCGCAATGATCACTTCTGCATTGGGCATCTTGGCAATCAACGAGGCCGCCTGCGAACAATCATTGGTCTGGCCTCCGGTCACGTCAAATGCAATGGGCAGCCCACAAGCGTCTACAGCCAGGTGAATCTTGCTGGTGTTACCGGCTCGGCTTTTTCCGATGGCCTGGTCCTGCGTGCTGGCAGCACCTGCACTGTGCTGATGAGCCTTTACATAGCTGCCATCAATGAAAACCCACTCCATGTCAGGATCGGTCATCAGCACCTCAAGCACCTTGACCCACTTGCCTGAAGCAGACCAGGCATTGAACCGCTTGTAGACCTTGCTCCAGTTTCCAAACGCTTTCGGCAGGTCTCGCCAAGGGCAACCCACACGCATGCGGTACAGCATGCCTTCAACCGTGGTGCGCAAATCTCGCTTGTTGTAGATCGATTCGTGCAGCAAAATTTCTCGAAGCTTCGGCCAGTGCTCATCACTGAGCATTAATCGGGGCATTGCAGGCTCGTATTGGTGTTGTGTGAGAACTCCAACAATACGGGCCTGTTCTCATAGAGATCAATGGGTTACGTCGAAACGGGAACAGACCCTAGGCCAGTTGATTGTCCGACGATCGTTACCACGCTCCAGCTGAACTGCCCCCAAGAAGTTGGACACCAATCCGACCTCACGGGGGTGTTCAAATGGGTAAGTATTCAGAGCAGTTCAAGCTCACTGTCGTCAAAGCGTATCTTGAAGACAACATGGGCTTTCGTATGGTAGCCCGCCAGTTCTCGATCGATTTCAGCCTGCTTCGACGCTGGGTCGCTAACTACAAGAGTCATGGTCACACCGGCCATCGCAAGCCTGGTCTTCGATACAGCGAAGCTTTCAAGCGCTCAGTGCTTGAGCACAGGCGTGAACACAAGCTATCGCTCCGTCAGGCCGCTGCGCATTTTGGTATCGGGGATCCCGGCCAAATAGTCATTTGGGAAAAGCGGCATTACAGTAGCGGTACAGCCCCGTATGTTCCTGCCAGAAGAAAGCCTGTCGCCATGCCAAAGAAGCCTTATCCCGCCAAACCAGTAACCGCCGACGATACGCAGAAGACGCGCGACCAGTTGATGAGCGAGCTTGAATATCTGCGCATGGAGAACGCTTACCTAAAAAAGTTGGAAGAGCTGAAGGAGCAGAAACGACGGCAACCGAAAAAGCCCTGAGCATCAAGCAACTGAGGGGCCGGTTCCCGCTTTGCGCTCTGCTGAGGCTGGCGGGCTTGGCACGCAGCACGTTTTACTATCAGGTTCAGGTGCAATCCAGACCCGATCCCTATGCTGCTTTGAAACAGTTAGTCGAAAGCATTTACCACGAGGAGAAAGGCCTTTATGGCGCTCGGCGTATCACGGCGGTCATTCGCACTGCAGGTATTTTGGTCAACAAGAAGGTTGTAGAACGACTGATGGCAGAACTGGGCCTGCGATCAGTGGTGCGCCCCAAAAAATACCGCTCCTATAAGGGCGTAATCGGAACCATTGCGCCGAATTTGCTGGAGCGCAATTTCAGCGCGCAACGCCCGAACCAGAAGTGGGTGACCGATGTGACTGAGTTCAAGGTAGGCAATCGAAAGCTGTATCTCTCACCCGTGATGGACTTGTACAACGGTGAAATCGTGGCGTATGAAGTGTCGACAAGGCCGAGCTTTGAGCTGGTCACCAGCATGCTGGACAAGGCGCTTCAGCAGTTGCAGGACGAGCCGAAGCTTGTGATGCACTCGGACCAGGGCTGGCAGTATCAACACGCGCAGTATCGCCATAAGCTATCGGTACGAGGCGTCAAACAAAGCATGTCCCGTAAGGGCAACTGCCTGGACAATGCGGCAATGGAAAGCTTTTTCGGTACACTGAAATCCGAGTTTTTCTACCTGAAACAGTTTGAAAGCATCGATGAGTTGAAAGCAGGTCTGGATGAGTACATCCACTACTACAACCATGACCGCATCAAGCTGAAGCTCAACGGCCAAAGCCCCGTAAAATACAGGGCTCAGGCGGCAAGCTAAAACCGTCCAACTTTTGGGGGGCAGTTCATCCAATCCTGAATGCGCGCTGGCAGCACGAGCTTGTGACGCAGGGCGTCACGAACTGCATGCCGACGCGGAGCATCGGCACGATAGTCGCCTCAGGATGTTCATCGTTACCACGCTCCAGCGTGGTAACGCCGTTCTGGACGCTCCGCGTCCGATCCTGAATGCGCGGGGTCAGTACGAGCTTGTAACGCAAAGCGTCACGAACTGCATGCCGACGCGGAGCATCGGCACGATAGTCGTCTAAAAATGTTCATCGTTCCCATGCTCCGCGTGGGAATGCCTTTCTGGACGCTCTGCGTCCGATCTCAAATGCGCGGTGTCAGCACGAGCTTGTGACGCAGAGCGTCACGAACTGCATGCCGACGCGGAGCATCGGCACGATAGTCGTCTAAAAATGTTCATCGTTCCCATGCTCCGCGTGGGAATGCCTTTCTGGACGCTCTGCGTCCAATCCTGAATGCGCGCTGGCAGCACGAGCTTGTGACGCAGGGCGTCACGAACTGCATGCCGACGCGGAGCATCGGCACGATAGTCGTCTCAAAATGTTCATCGTTCCCATGCTCCGCGTGGGAATGCCTTTCTGGACGCTCTGCGTCCAATCCTGAATGCGCGCTGGCAGCACGAGCTTGTGACGCAAAGCGTCACGAACTGCATGCCGACGCGGAGCATCGGCACGATAGTCGTCTCAAAATGCTCATCGTTCCCATGCTCCGCGTGGGAATGCCTTTCTGGACGCTCTGCGTCCAATCCTGAATGCGCGCTGGCAGCACGAGCTTGTGACGCAGAGCGTCACGAACTGCATGCCGACGCGGAGCATCGGCACGATAGTCGTCTCAAAATGTTCATCGTTCCCATGCTCCGCATGGGAATGCCTTTCTGGACGCTCTGCGTCCGATCTCAAATACGCGGTGTCAGCACGAGCTTGTGACGCAGAGCGTCACGAACTGCATGCCGACGCGGAGCATCGGCACGATAGTCGCCTCAGGATGTTCATCGTTCCCATGCTCCGCGTGGGAATGCCTTTCTGGACGCTCTGCGTCCGATCTCAAATGCGCGGTGTCAGCACAATAGTCATCTCAAAAAGCATCGCGCACCAACCCTGTGCATGGCGCCTTGGCATACTGCCTTGGCGTGATGCATCTTTGCTCTGAATCCTCTGTTCATGGTTGCAAACTCGCACTCCCGGCCGGGATGGAGTATTAATTGCTTGCATCGCTTCCCTCAGTCGTTTGAACCGGGACGTCACCGGTTCACCCGAAAGACTACGTCCGACGCAAGCAGCGCGGCGTCATGGAGAATCTGTATGGCGAGCTTTTCCCATTCTGTCGGTGCGCAGACGTACCGCTTCGACAGCCTCAAAGAAGTCATGGCCAAGGCCAGCCCCGCGCGCTCCGGTGATTATCTGGCCGAGGTTGCGGCGCAAAGCGACGGCGAGCGCGTTGCAGCGCAAATGACGCTGGCGAATATTCCGCTCAAGCACTTTCTTGAAGAAGCCCTGATCCCGTACGAACAGGACGAAGTCACCCGGCTGATCATCGACACCCACGACAAACTGGCGTTTGCCCCGGTCAGCCATCTGACGGTCGGCGGCTTTCGTGACTGGCTGCTCAGCGAGCAGGCCGATGAAACCAGCCTGCGCGCCTTGGCTCCCGGCCTGACACCGGAAATGGCCGCTGCCGTGTCGAAAATCATGCGCGTGCAGGACCTGGTTCTGGTGGCACAGAAGATCCGGGTGGTGACGCGCTTTCGTAACACCATGGGCCTGCGCGGGCGGCTGTCGACACGCCTGCAACCCAATCATCCCACCGACGACCCGTCCGGCATTGCCGCCAGCGTGCTCGACGGCCTGCTGTACGGCAATGGCGATGCCATGATCGGTATCAACCCGGCAACCGACAGCACCTCGTCCATCGTCGCCTTGCTGGAAATGCTCGACGCCATCGTCCAGCGCTATGAAATCCCGACCCAATCCTGCGTGCTGACCCATGTCACTACGTCCATCGAAGTGATAAACCGTGGCGTACCGGTGGACCTGGTGTTCCAGTCGATCACCGGCACCGAGGCCGCCAACGCAAGCTTCGGCATCAGTCTCAAGCTGTTACAGGAAGGCTACGAAGCGGGCCTGAGCCTGAACCGCGGCACCCTCGGAAAAAACCTGATGTATTTCGAGACCGGGCAAGGCAGCACGCTGTCGGCCAACGCACATCACGGCGTCGACCAGCAGACCTGCGAAACCCGAGCCTATGCCGTCGCCCGGCATTTCAATCCGTTTCTGGTCAACACCGTGGTCGGTTTCATCGGCCCCGAGTACCTCTACAACGGCAAGCAGATCATCCGTGCCGGTCTGGAGGATCACTTCTGCGGCAAGCTGCTGGGTGTGCCGATGGGCTGTGACATCTGCTACACCAACCACGCAGAAGCCGATCAGGACGACATGGATACCCTGCTGACGCTGCTGGGAGTTGCCGGGATCAACTTCATCATGGGCATCCCCGGCTCGGACGACATCATGCTCAATTATCAAACCACCTCGTTCCACGATGCGCTGTATGCCCGGCAAAGCCTGGGCCTGCGTCCCGCACCGGAATACGAGGCCTGGCTGGAGAAAATGGGCATCTTTACCCAGACCGACGGCCGCGTCCGCTTCGGTGACAGCCTGCCGCCTGCGTTCCGCCAGGCACTGGCGCACCTCGCATGAGTGATCAGCCAATGAACGAAATACAAGACAACGCCGCACCAGCCAATCCCTGGCTGGAGCTACGCCGCCTGACCTCCGCACGCATCGCGCTGGGGCGAACCGGCACCAGCCTGCCCACCTCCGCGCAGCTCGACTTTCAAGCGGCGCATGCCCAGGCGCGCGATGCCGTGCATCTGGCCTTCGATCATGCCGCGATCAGCGCGCAACTGACCGAGAAAGGTCGTGAAACCATTTTGCTGCACAGCGCTGCTGCCGACCGCGACAGCTACCTGCAACGCCCGGACCTGGGCCGACGCCTGAATGAAGAGTCTGCGCAGGCACTGCGCGAGTACGCGGCGGCTCATCCGGGCGGCCTCGATCTGGCGGTAGTGGTCGCCGACGGTCTGTCAGCCCTGGCCGTGCATCGACATGCCGTGCCTTTTCTCATTCGCCTTGAAGAGCAGGCAAACGCCGAAGGCTGGTCCCTGTCGCCAGTGATAATGGTCGAGCAGGGCCGCGTCGCCGTGGCTGACGAGGTGGGTGAACTGCTCGGCGCGAAAATGGTGGTTATCCTTATCGGCGAGCGCCCGGGCCTAAGCTCACCGGACAGTCTGGGGCTGTATTTCACCTACGCGCCGAAGGTCGGGCTGAATGATGCGCACCGCAACTGTATTTCCAACGTGCGCCTGGAGGGCTTGAGCTATGGCATGGCAGCCCATCGGCTGCTGTACCTGATGCGCGAGGCCTGCAGGCGGCAGATCTCGGGGGTCAATCTTAAAGACGAAGCGCAACTGCAGACCCTTGAGTCAGACGGATCTGCCGAGCATTCAGGCAAGCCGATCGGCAATTTCCTGCTCGACGGCCCGGCCGCACCACATTAGATTGTGCTTTCTAAAGTCGCCGGGCAGGATCGCGTAATCATCCCGGCGCACTGCATCAGCCCATAGGGAAGTTGAGGCCAACCATGCGGATCATCAAAGCGACTCTCGAACACCTGGACCTGCTCTGCCCATTGTTCATCAAATACCGCGAGTTCTACGGTGAGTCACCGTTCCCGGACTCCTCACGGGACTTTCTCGAAAAACGTCTGCGTCGTGACGAGTCAGTGATCTATCTGGCGCTGGCCAAGGATGACGAGAGCAGACTGCTGGGCTTCTGCCAGCTGTATCCCAGCTACTCATCGCTGTCGCTCAAGCGGGTATGGATTCTCAACGACATCTATGTTGCCGAGGACGCGCGCCGCCAACTGGTCGCCGATCACTTGATGAAACAGGCGAAGAAGATGGCCAAGGAAACACATGCGGTGCGACTGCGCGTGTCGACCAGCAGCAATAACGAGGTGGCGCAAAAAGTCTATGAGTCCATCGGTTTCAAGGAAGACACGCAGTTCAAAAACTACGTGCTGCCCATCAACCAGGACTGATCACCCCCTCGCCAGCACGCGGCAGCAAAGCCGCGTCAGCGCAACATACCGCTCCAGTCGTCACACATCAAAAACCCAGCGTTTATTCCCAAACCCCTTCTGCGCATTCTGCTCCTATAATGCCGCGCATACTGAACAGTCGTTTCTTCCGCATGCGACCCCGTACAGGGTTCTCGCCTCAGGTGCCTTAATGGATTTCAACCCGCTTGACCTTATTCTGCATCTCGACGTCTACCTTGACCTGTTGGTGACCAACTACGGTACGTGGGTCTACGCGATTCTGTTTCTGGTGATTTTCTGCGAAACCGGGCTGGTGATCATGCCCTTCCTGCCAGGCGACTCGCTGCTGTTCATCGCCGGAGCCGTGGCTGCCGGCGGCGGCATGGACCCGGTCCTGCTGGCCGGGCTGCTGATGCTGGCGGCGATTCTGGGCGACAGTACCAACTACGTCATTGGCCGCACTGCGGGCGAAAAACTGTTCAGCAACCCCAAATCGCGCATCTTCCGCCGCGACTACCTGCTGCGCACCCAGGACTTCTATGAGCGCCACGGCGGCAAAACCGTAACACTCGCGCGTTTCCTGCCGATCATCCGCACGTTCGCTCCATTCGTGGCCGGTGTGGGCAAAATGTCCTATCCGCGCTTCGTGGGTTTCAGCGTATTGGGCTCAGTGCTGTGGGTCGGCAGCCTGGTGACACTGGGCTTCTTCTTCGGCAACGTGCCGTTCATCAAGCACAACCTGACCTTGCTGGTGCTGGCAATCATCCTGCTGTCGCTGGTGCCGATGATCATTGGTGTGGTTCGCAGCCGTAGCGCGCCTCCGGCAGACGCACGCTGAATCATGTGGTCGTTCAGCAACTGGCGCAGGCAGCGCACGCTCGCCAGACACCCGGTTGCTGACGAGCTGTGGCAGAAGGTGCGTGGACGTCTGCCGATCCTCGATGGGCTGAGCAGCGGGCAGCATGCGCAATTGCGTGACGCCTGCGTACTGTTTCTAAATGACAAACACCTCAGTGCACTGCCGGGCGTTGATCTGGATGACGAGCAGCGATTGTTTCTCGCCGCCCAGGCGCAACTGCCTCTGCTGAATCTGGGCGAACTGAACTGGTATCAGGGCTTTCACGAGATCGTGCTGTACCCCGACGACTTCGTCAGCCCGCAGCGCCATCGCGATGCCAGTGGCGTGGAGCACGAGTGGGATGGCGAACACAGCGGCGAAGCCTGGCTGCAGGGCCCGGTGATTCTGGCCTGGCCGGGCGTGTTGAGCAGCGGCGACTGGGATGGCTACAACCTGGTGATCCATGAACTGGCGCACAAGCTCGACATGCTCAACGGCGACGCCAATGGGCTGCCGCCGCTGCACAGCGATATGCAGGTGACCGAATGGGCTCGCGTCATGCAAAGCGCGTTCGATGATCTCAACCGGCAACTGGACCACAACCCCGACGCCGAGCCCGCCATCGATCCCTATGCCGCAGAAGACCCTGCCGAGTTTTTCGCCGTGACCAGCGAATACTTCTTCAGCGCACCCGACCTGCTGCACGACAGTTACCCGGCAGTCTACGAACAACTGAAGGCGTTTTACCGGCAAGACACTCTCGCCAGACTGAACCTGCTGCGTCAGCAGGACCCGGCTTACCGGGACAACTGACAGCCGCCAAGGCCATGCGTGGCAACCAAAACAGAATATGCCTATAATCCGGACCACTTTTTGGCGGTTCGCGCCAAAATCTGTCTGGTCAACTATGGGGGCAATGCCCAATGAGCTACAGCAAGATTCCGGCAGGCAAAGACCTTCCGAACGACATCTACGTCGCGATCGAAATCCCGGCCAACCATGCGCCGATCAAGTACGAAATCGACAAAGAAACCGATTGCCTGTTCGTTGACCGTTTCATGGCCACCCCGATGTTCTACCCGGCCAACTACGGTTTCATCCCTAACACGCTGGCTGACGACGGCGACCCGCTGGACGTGCTGGTGGTGACGCCTTACCCGGTGTCCCCAGGTTCGGTCATCCGTGCCCGCCCGGTCGGCATTCTGCACATGACTGACGACGGCGGTGGCGATGCCAAGGTTATCGCAGTGCCACACGACAAGCTGTCCCAGCTGTATGTCGACGTCAAAGAGTACACCGACCTGCCAGCCCTGCTGCTTGAACAGATCAAGCACTTCTTCGAGAACTACAAGGATCTCGAAAAAGGCAAATGGGTAAAAATCGAAGGTTGGGGCAATGCTGACGCTGCCCGCGCCGAGATCACCAAATCGGTTGCAGCGTTCAAAGGCTGATCACTGATCTGGCGTTTCAGGGCACGCCACACACGTGCCCTGAAACACGCTTGACCCCTTCCCTGCCGCTGCTCCCCGCTAATACCGTTCCTTGAAACACACCTATCCATTTTTTTGCAGCGCACACGTTTAAAAATGCGTTCGACTTTTAGGCGCTCGATAAACAGTTCGTTAACTCCCGTATAGCAAGGGTAAACGCCCGATAAGTCGTTTAGCCAAAAAAGCGCTATTACGGAATCTGCCTACACGATGTTCATTCCATCCGTAGTCCGAATAGCCGCCACCCCCTTGGGATAACGTCGATCTCAACACCTCGTTCATTTAAACGCCCAAGCGACGTCCGTAGACTTCGCCCTATGAATACATCAGGCGATCGACTCCGCATCCTCCTTCGGGAGTGCCATCTCACAGCGACTGACTTTGCGGCCAACCGCAAAATCACGCCGCAACACGTCAATAACTGGTTCAAGCGTGGCGTGCCCATGGCGCGGATCGATGAGGTGGCTGAACTGTTAACCGTAAACGCACGCTGGCTGCGCACGGGCGACGGGCCCAAACATCCCAATGAATCGGCCAATGAAAACACTGGTGAAGACACACGCATGGTCATCCAGCAGACCAGAAACGTCCTGCGCGGCGATGTGGAAATTCAGATCTACACGGAGGTTGAATCCACTCATGGCGTCGGCAAAACCGTCCTTTCCGAAGCCCCTGGGCAAAAAATCCGCCTGCCCGTGCAAGTTCTGCAAACCATGGGCATCGACCCAAAAAACTGCATGTGTGTCGCCATGGTCGGCAACAGCATGGCCGACAAGATCCAGGACGGCTCGATTCTCGGCGTCGACCGCGAACTGACCCAGGTCATCGACGGCGAAATCTACGCCCTCGAGCACGGCGGCATCCTGCGCGTGCGCTACCTCTACCGCATGCCCAATGGCGGTCTGCGCCTGCGCAGCCATAACGACGCCGAATACCCGGACGAACTGTTCAGTGCCGAAGACATCGACCGGGAGAAAATACGGATTCTGGGCTGGATATTCTGGTGGTCGACACTCAACAGTCGGCGCAATGCGATGCTGCTGTTGTGAGGCGTTTGGGGTTGAAAGGCATTCGGGCTGGGCATTGGCGGAGAATTTCAGTATTCTGTGCGCCATCCAGAGCACCTGACGCAGTCATGCGATGCGGTGTTTGAATGGGGCATGTGATCCGTTTGCCCTGTTGCCTATTCGCGCTTCTTCAAGAGGCGCATCTGTTGAAGGCGATTGCGGTCTATCAAAAATAGATCGGAACCGCCTACGAGAAGCCGGCCACAAGCCGGCTTTTTAATGCCTCCCGCGTTCTTCTCGCGGCTGGGCAGTGGATATCATCTACTTGAGAAGCTTCCCGCCAAATCAGCCGTTGACAGTACTTTGCTGGTTGTCCCGGTCGAAACCCACTTTAGGATAATCCCAAGTCAGGTTTATTCAGGTAACCGGACTATTAGAGGGTTTGCCACGTGAAAACCATCCATAACGCCCGCTACCAAGCGTTGCTTGATCTTTTGCTGGAAGCGCGCAGCGCAGCCGGTATGACGCAAAAAGAATTGGCCGTCAGGCTAGGGTCTGTTCCCGTTTCGACGTAACCCATTGATCTCTATGAGAACAGGCCCGTATTGTTGGAGTTCTCACACAACACCAATACGAGCCTGCAATGCCCCGATTAATGCTCAGTGATGAGCACTGGCCGAAGCTTCGAGAAATTTTGCTGCACGAATCGATCTACAACAAGCGAGATTTGCGCACCACGGTTGAAGGCATGCTGTACCGCATGCGTGTGGGTTGCCCTTGCGAGACCTGCCGAAAGCGTTTGGAAACTGGAGCAAGGTCTACAAGCGGTTCAATGCCTGGTCTGCTTCAGGCAAGTGGGTCAAGGTGCTTGAGGTGCTGATGACCGATCCTGACATGGAGTGGGTTTTCATTGATGGCAGCTATGTAAAGGCTCATCAGCACAGTGCAGGTGCTGCCAGCACGCAGGACCAGGCCATCGGAAAAAGCCGAGCCGGTAACACCAGCAAGATTCACCTGGCTGTAGACGCTTGTGGGCTGCCCATTGCATTTGACGTGACCGGAGGCCAGACCAATGATTGTTCGCAGGCGGCCTCGTTGATTGCCAAGATGCCCAATGCAGAAGTGATCATTGCGGACAAGGGCTACGACACTGAAGCGATACGCGCTCAGGTCGAGCAGCAAGGCAGCAAAGTGGTGATTCCACGAAAGCGCAATTCTCTGAAAGGGAACGCAGATCTGGACAAAGGGTTATATCGCAATCGACATCTCGTAGAAAACGCCTTTGCCCGGTTGAAGCATTTCCGGGCGGCGGCTTCTCGGTTCGACAAACTCAAGAGAAACTATGAAAGCGTCATAGCAATGGCCTGCGCTTTTCTGTGGCTGCCAATGTGAAACGGGAACAGACCCTAGGGCGGCCGCAGTCATTTGTCTCAAAGACGGAGAACGCCGAGCGCAGGCTCGATGTCATTGAGTTCATGGATGTCTGTCGGGGGATCGGGACTGACCCGTATGCGCTGCTCAGCAAGCTGGACTCTATGGCTCGCCTGTAATCGACAATCGCGAAGCTTTGCTGGATGAGCGCTTGCGTGAAAAACGACTCATAGCGATTCAATGCAGTGCGTTTTGGTCAGATATAGGACGATCACGGACACACATCTACGCCCCGCCCTCTCCACAGCTTCCAGACCTGTTCCCAACCGTCTTCGTGACTCGGCCCCGAGACGACAATCAGTTGGCTGCACGCACCGTTGCCCAGTTGCCTGCTGTAACCCTTTGCAAGTTCAGTCGGGATCATTTCGTCACGCGTGCCCGACAAGTGACGCTGAGGTATCAATGCCAGGCGCTGAATGTAATCGAGTGGGTCCAACGATCCATTGAGAGGCGAAAGTCCTTTTAGTGCTGTCCACTGATTCGGGGCCAGATTGCCAGCGATGGTCTGGATCCGGGTGATGTCGTTTCGTTGTCCAGCCAGTAGCAACGCGAGGGTTGCGCCGCCTGAATAACCAATCAGCTCGAACTCGTTATTACCGTAACGTTGTTTCATATGGTCCAGCGCACTGCTGAGGCTGGTGACCACTGCCTGGGAGAAACGGCGATTGGTCCAGAGGGCAGCGTTGCAAGCCGGGGCCGTGATGAATTGGCAAGGTCGTGCCAGATAGGCGCTGGGCGTCGGGTCGTTGACTGCCAGCTGCGGCACGAGGAGCTTACGTGGGCTCGGGTCGAGACTGGGTTGAGTGGCGGTGGCCCAGGCATGACCGTCGCCTTCCAGATAGACCCGCAGACGGTTCGCTCTGAAGGTCTCTGGCGGTAACAGCGCCGCAAGTGGAAAGGGCTGTGCCGACAGAATCTGCATCTGTCGGCCATGCTGGTTGGCCAATTGCTGTAGATCAGCGCGCGGAGACTGACAACCGGCGATGGCTCCGCTCAACAGCAGCGCCATCACGACTGCAAGGGTACCGCCCAAGCGTTTTCGACCGAGGCGGTAACTCCACATCAAAAGTCGTAACGCACTTTTGCAGAGAACACATCGGCATCGAAGCCTGATTTACCGATGTAGTCATAGTTGACGCCCAGTGTGACGGCACCCAGTTTGTAATCGGCACCCACACCCGCTTCGTAACTGTCACGCACAGCCTTGGCACCGCTGGTTACAAACGGTGTACTGCCGAGCAAAAAGGTGGACGTGCTCTGCGCTTCGTCGGCGGCGAAGTCGTGGTAGGCCATCAGTTTGGCTTGTGGCTCCAGTGTTCCGGCGCCCAAGAGGAAGCTGCCAGCCACGCGCATGCCTGCGCCCAGCTCAATGGTTTCATAACGCTGGTCTTCAACCTTTAACGCAGTCGACGAGCCTTTCTCACGATAGCCGTCGATGTTCACTTGGCTGTAACGCGCCGCCAGGCGTGGTTCGACCAATACTTGCGGGTTGACGTGATAGGTGTAGCCACCCACCAGATTCAGGCCCAGCAGGTCACTGTCGTAATCTGCCTTGGCACGCGTACCTGCAATGCTGCGTTTGCCCTGGTTGTCGTTGAGGCCGTAAGTCAGGCTTGTATCGACAAAGTAATTGCCTTGTTCGAAGCCGCTGTACAGCGTGAATGCATGGCTATCGACTTCGGTCTTGTTGCCACTTTTGCCATTCACGTCGGTATTGATGAAGCTGTACGCCAACCCCAGCGTCAGGTTGTCGTTGAGCTTGCCGTCAGCGCCCACCGCGACTCCGCTGCTGTACGCGTTATAGCCAGCAATTCCGTCACGCTGGCCTTGAGTGGCATCGCTGTAGAGCGACTGGACCCAAACCCCGGCATTCTTGAAACCTTCGCCAGAAGACGCGCCGCGTATCGAGCTGGTGCGGCTGCCCGTTACGTTGCTGATCAGACCCTGGCTGGTAGTAGCGGCGCTTCTGGCCCCGCCGTTGACCTCCGGCGACAGCTGCGAGGCCAGCTTGGCAAGCTGCCCTCCGTCAGCGTTCAGCAAAAGCTGTTTGAACGCATCGCTGTCGTTCAGCTTGCTGATGATGCTGTCGCCGGTCAGGTTGACCAGTGTGGTCTGTTCATTAACTGAGCCGCCGTTGTTGGCAACTACCTGAGCGACCTCTTCCTTGCCCTTGGCGGTGACCACAGCTACAACGTCTTTGCCGTCAACGGTATAGCTGTCGATTTTAAGTAGCGCCGAGGTACTGACTACATCCAGTTTGCCAGCAGGGTCGACCGCGCGCCCATCCTTGGTCAGCAGTTCGATCTTGCCTGATTCGATGAGCGTGTAAGCAGTGCCGTTGGCATTGAAGTCGTCACCCTTGGCCGCGAGCTTTACTTGCGCTCCCGGTTCGAACTGAGTAGTGCCGGTAACTTTCAGCACCGCGGTTTTAGTATCAGTGGCCTTACTCAGATTCAGGCCGAGTGCCGAATTGCCGTCGACATACAGATCGCCGCCAATGCTGCTGTGTGCGGACTCGAAAGTCATGGTAGTAGGACTGTCGGAGGTGCCACCAACATAAACCGATCCGCCGCTCTTGAGGCGAATGTTGTAGCCATCTTTACGGCTGTCAGTACCTGTGAAGGAAGTATCCCCCTCCAGCTCGATATTGCTTACGTCGATCAGGTTACCGACAACGACGCTGCCCTTTCTCAGGATCAGCTCGATCGGACGATTGCTTCCAGAAGCGTCGATAGCCCTGTCAGCGGAAATGATCGAACCTTCGTTATAGATATTGAAGTCGCCCCGTTCGATGTACCAAGGCTGAGCGCCGATCATAGAGAATTTAGTAGTGCCCATCACGATAGCAGCGCTCTCGCCGCGGATCGTCCCGGTGTTGGTTATGTCCGCACTATTGCCTATCATAGTGGCCCCGTCGATTCGAAGACCTTGAGACCCCGCGCCGCTAGCGGAGAGGCTGCCATGGTTTTCGAAGAATTTCAGGCTCGTGGCGACGTCCAGGGCCGTCGCGCCTTGACCGGAAACTTCAACCAGACCGTGGTTGATGACGTTGCCGTTGATCCTACCGCCCTCCAGGCTGATGCCTTTGGCTCCTTCACCACTAGCAAAGGTGCCGGAGCCACTGATGTTCCCGTTGAGGATAAGGTTCTTTTCAACGGTCGAACCACTTAGCTGAATCGCATCTTTAACCGCACTCCCCGAATAGGCACCGTTGATCTCAAGATTGCCGGTATGGGTCTGACGCTCGCTTTTGTAGCCAGCGTTGGTCAGTTGGACTGTTTCAGCAAAAGCCGGAACGGCAGTTGCAGCCACAGCCATGGCGAGAAGGGTCTTGCGAAACATCACAGAGTTCAAGATTCATTCCTTATGTTGGGGGCGCTGCCATGCTTGTCGAGAACCTGTCGCAGCGAAAAGTGGCCATTGGCCACACAGAAGAGCGCGGCGAGAATAAAGTAACCGACTTGAAATAACATCAACTATTATCGGCGCAATCGCACTTCGCTAAAGTCGAGCAAGTGCTCAGGGTCGGGATGACTAGATCCGATATGACTCTGCATGCGCTACCTTCCTGAGCGTGCGCCAGTACGAGCGAACGCGCTTGGCAAAGGTCGGCGAACTGCTGAACAATACGATGGTCGCAAAGGACACCCACCAGCCGGGGCGCAGGCAGGTCAGCAGGTACTGATTGAGTCAGATGCGCGCGATTCTCAGCCTGTAGCGCTTCGGATCAATACCCCGCAATTGCTCTATCGCAGAAGCTTTGTAGAGTGTGCTCAATACGCGGCGGCTGGTTAGAAAGCGTTCCGGGAAGTCTACGCCAGCCTCGGAGTGATTCAGGACTCTGAAGTTGCGCCTCAAGACGTTGTCCCATAACTTCAGATTGCTCAGCCCTACCTCGCAGGGACGTCCAAGCCGGGCGTCAATGCCCTTCCTGCGCATGACACCCAGCATCAGCGCCTGCTCGGTCACCATGCGCGCAGACGTGTAGCCAATGAAGTTGCCAAACGGGTTGCGAGACGGCTTGTCATTGAAAAGCGCGCGCCTTTCAAACAGTGGTTGCTCCCACATGGCGAGCATCGCATCGCGTGTGCCGAACTGAACAAGGTCCGATATGTGGAACAACATCGGTAACCGTTCAGGGTCACGAATGTAGAGCGTCGTGGTGGTAATGGGCGTCTCGAACAAGCGCGTTTCGCCAGGGTTGGCATCATCTGGCTGGCCTATGACAGCCAGTGCAGGGCTGGTCAGGTTGTGGTCGGCGCGCGTCTTCATGACATACGGTCTTGAGGCGGCCTGAATACCGCACAACGTCGATCGCAGCATGCGATTGATGTTGATCTGATTACCGGCATCGTCGACGAAGGCACCCGGATCATCCGACATGATGAGCTGATCCGCTTCAACCGCAGAAGTATCTTCATGACACCAGGTAGAGACGATAACTTCGGCATGTGGCAGGTGTGTCCTGACCGATGCGATACAGGCGAAGATATTCCGCTGGGGGCTCAGGTTGCGATAAAGAGGTCCCTGGATAACCACGCTGATTTTTCTGGAATCAACGGCCACAAGATGAGGCATGTTCTTAACCTTTAATGAGGAATGACGACGAGAACAGATCATTCAGATAAATCTCGCAGCACGCCGAAAGACGCGCAAAAAAAGACGATGCATGCGACGCAGGACTCCAGCCAGCATTGGCAGGCTGATCAGCACCGTCTCAAGACGAGTGACCATGAATAACCTCCCGATTTGAGCCGAACGAGCTGCAGCTGTTGTGATTGAAGGCAGGTTATTGAACGAGGCATTGAGGGTTCGCGAATAGATACCCAGGTGCATGGCAGGCACCATGATCACGATGTTTCGGTTTCGAAGCCTTGGGCTCAAATAGTTGTAGCGAGCCATTTTCTGGATGAAGTCCATGCAGGTAGCCGAGTCATGCTGACCAAAATCAATCAGCACCCATACGCTCTCGACCTTATCCATATGACGCGCAACGCTGTTCGCCACGATGCCGCTCAGGCCATTTTCGTGAAGGAAGTCTTCCAGACTGAACTGGACGTGGTCCGTCGGTAGATCGCTGATGGGCAGTTCGGTCAGGTTGTAGCGGTCATCGATGACAAGCACCGGGATTGTCTTTCTATACGCGTGCTGGATGTGGGACAGCTGACAGATCAGCTCATGACTGGCCGGCCTGGGGCTCAAATGAGACACGACGAATATCTTCATTTTGAACCTCTGGCATAGGACTCGAAGGGAGTGGAGTTATAGATAGCCTTCACCGCAGCCCACACGCTTTCAAAATAGAAGATTTTCCCGTTGTTTCTGCAAGCACGAACCGCGGAAATCAAAATACCCGGGAGCGACAGGAGGAGGTGATGAAAGTAATCATCCTGCTGACGAACAAACCATGTCTGCGTACTGCGTTGACGCAACATATTGCGCACTTCACAGCTCTGGGTGATCAGCGTCTGTTTGGCCAGCACAGGGTCTGCAAGGAAGCGATTGACCAGAAACTCTTGCCGCGTACTTGGGAGCTGGTCAAACAACACCAGCCTCTCAAAGTCGCTGATAAATTCTCTGACCGTTCCAATATCGTTTTTGAACGTGGACTGCTGAACGACATGATTGATCAGCTCGATCCAGGCTCGAACACTTATATGACAAACCCCGGTCGGTATACTCACTGCTGCCCGGCTGACGAGGTACTTACTTGCGAACTGGTGCAGCCTGGCGAGAGCCGTTTTGCTGGAGATGTTGATCAGAGGCTTCTTGTTCAGAACCGAGAAGTAACGCGGGCCTATGCGTCCGAGTTTGCCACTTGCTGATTGCACCAAAGTCTCTGATCCCAATAGCGCACGGGAGGTGATTGATTGCGTAATGCCGAATGGATTGACCCTGCAAGGTACGCCAGCTTTTGACAGGCGCATACCGTGTTCAATGTCTTCAAATTCAACCCAATACAAAGACTCGTCCAACGGGAAGGCATTCCACACTTCCTTCCGGCAGATGTAGAGACTGCCGGTCGCGTAGCAGGAGTCGCTGTTGTAACGCATGGCACTGGCATAACTGAAACCGGTCCGCTCGATCTCTGGAAAAATCGACGGGGCGATACTCGCTGCATCGCTGCAGTTTCGGCTCACCCCCTGAAGACCGTTGGCTATCGCGCCCAAAGCCATGCCGTAATCCGAATAGCGGCGAGGGTGCATACTGAGCCGATTGTCGAAAAACATGCTTTGCAGTGTCATCAACGGATAGCGCGGACCAAAGCGACGTACGATTTCTCCAAAATTCCTGGGCAGAAATACGCGGTCATGCAGGATCACGAGATTGCTGAATCCGGCCTCCAGAGCGAGACGATTTTTCTTCTTGCAGATCTGCACTGGCGGAGCGGTAATGTCCTGCCCCACGATGCGGACCTTGTCGAAATAGGCGAAGTTGCTTCCCGGTGTGCCACACAGAAGTATCTCCTTGCGCGGGACGTCAATTTCCAGAATACGCTTCACTACCGCATTCAGGACCGTGGCGTCTCCTGGCCCTACAGGAAGGCAAAAGCTCCAGCCATCAAGATCGTCATCGGATTCCGCCGCCAGCCTTGCTACCTTTTTGTAGGTGACAGAGGTGGCCGAGCGTTCGATTGCCTTGAGTGATCCGGCAAAATACTCACGGTCCAGATAGCACTCAAACTCAGTGTCTTCGATAACTGTAATCTTCTGGCCAACATTCAGAAAATGGGCACCGTCCCACAGCAGCAGTGGCGCCAGCGGTGAATCACTCTGGACACCATAAAAGCAGTAACTACCCGAGTCGTACATGGATAACGGACGCAGTGCGGCATGCAGGTTTTTGATTACCCGCTCCGGCTTGCGAAACGGATGGGCGCGGAACGAAACAAAACCCGAACATTCATGGGGCAGCAGCAGGCCAACCGGGAGCTTATGCAGGCTGTCCGCCGCCAGGTAACCAAGGCTTGGATGGTGCTGGAGATGGGTCGTTTTCATGGCTCAGACGACGTACTTGTCGGCAAGCGCGCCGGGCACCTTAACGACAACGGTGGTTGCATCAGTGAGCGCTTCGAACGCAGTGATGTCGCCCGGCTCCAGAACGATGATGTCGCCTGCATGCCAGACCTGATCGCGCATGTTGACGGACCCGGAAATGAGCACGGTTATCTCTGTGGCAACCTTATGATAATGGGCAGCTTCCTTTTCGCCTGCCTGGTAAATCTTGACCCCGACCTCACAGGACTCGGTATTGAAAGCAGCAGGCTCGAAGCCGCCCACAAACCAGCCTTTGACCATGTCTTGCAGTCTTGCCGTTTTCATCGCATTTCTCCTGCTTCGAAAGCGTGAAGCTGACTATTGGTTTTCAGTGGCCGGTACTGACTGGGTTCGATTCGGTAGGCACCGATCCTTTTCTGTAACAGCACCAGTTCATTGAGGGCGGGTGCTATGTAGAAGTTGTCATTGACCCTGGCATCCTTGCGAATCATCTCTTTCGCCGCCGCCACGAACAGCGAGCCGGATTTGAACCAGTACACACCTGCAATGGCGTGGGGACTGATCGGATTTTTTTCGGCAGCTTCAATGACCCGGCAGTTGCTATCCAGACGTGCGAATGAATAGCGAGGGTGCAGTGAATTGAAGATAACCACGCCGGCATCTTCATCGTTGTTCCGAAACGCACGCACGGCGTCACGCAGCTCTATATCCAGAAAATCACTGACACTGAGAATCAACAACTCATCATCGTTGTCGATTTGCCCGCTCGCCAGAAGTGCCGTGCAGGCGGCACCCCGGGTGACTTTGTTAATGGGCAGAACACTGGCCGCAGGGTGCATTTGCTGGACCATGTTGCGAAGGTGCAGCCGAGTGACATCGTCATTCGAGAATGTGCAGATGATCCTGCGCGGCTCAAGCGCAGCACAGTTGTCGATCAGCGTATGGATCAGTGGCTTGCCATTGCATTCGCACAGATATTCGGGGTACTCGCCGTCGTCGAGCGACGTATCTCCCTTCTTTCCCGACAGAAGAATGATGTTCAATGCGCTCACAGGCTAGCCACCTTGTCGACGTTGATCTCATCGACCTTGCCGAGGATGTTATTGAGGTTTACATCGCAGGTTTCAGCCACGACCAGAACATGGGCACCGGAATCTCTGGCGGCTTTGATACCATTTTCGTTGTCTTCGACGATCAGACACTCTTCGGGCATCAGGCCCAGTTGCCTGATGGCTTTGGTGTAGATATCGGGAGCTGGCTTGGCATGTTTGACATCCTCGTTGGAGAGCTGCAAATCGAGGTATCGCTCCAGGTCTGCCCTGTTCATCATGACCTCCACGGTGTTGCGAATGGAGTTGGATGCAACCGCCAGCTTGTAGCCCATTGTTTTCAACGATGACAGCGCGTACTGATGCACAAACGTCGGTTTGCACTGGGCGTACACGATTTCCATGGTGTACTGCTGCTTCATTTCGTTGATGAATGCGTGCAACGCAACCGGCAGGTCGCGCTCTACGCTCAGCATGTCGAGTTTGCGCGAGGTGGGCAGACCGTCGTAGGCGGTGAGGTGTTCATGGCGACTGATGTTGTAACCGAACAGGCTGAGGGCTTTGTTCAGTGCATCGTAATGCCATTCCTTGGCTTCAATGAGGACGCCATCCATATCGAATATCACTGCCTTGATCATGATTGCCTCACTTGAAGAAAGTGGCTGCGTCTGCGGGAATATCAGTGCAAATCGTTAAACCGTCGTGCGCGTCGAGTTCAAGCAATTGCTGCCACAGGCTGCGATGGTCACGCCCATGCAACTCGGGAGATACCACACACACCTGCTTGCCCTGAGATAGAAGATCGCCAATAACCTGACTGGAAAACCATTCCCCCTCAAAACCGTCAAGCCAGACACCTGCTGCCTTTTCGATCCAGGCTGGGGACGGTTCAACTTCGCTGAGCCGGGTGTAAGTAATAACGTTCGCGTGAAAGTAACTGCGCATGTCCGGTACCGCCATATCGAAGGCAAACCAGTTGGTATGACCATATCGAGCGAAGGTTTTGGCGAGCGCCTGCGCCATTCCATCAGCTTTGATGTTGATGGCCAGTGGCAAGTTACGACCTGCCATGATGGCGAGCAGCTCCTCAAGCGTCAGCTCGCCACCAACGGGCATGTCGTGAGAAATAACCAGTTGACCCGCCACGTCGCGGACATCGGTTTCTGTACCGAAACCAAGGTCGAATGATCGGTGAAATGCTTCGGGCAAATTGCGCTCCGGCTTTTGCAGCCAATAGCCGCGATGGCTGATGATCTGCATGTCAGGCCTGCCTTCCCGAGGCTGCCTGCCTGCTTAGCGGCAACGACAGGAATTGGTTCAGGTCTGCCGGTATACCCAGTCCGTACATGCCATGACCCTCTGCGCCAATACTGTAATGAATCACTTTGGCGCCGCGTCCGATGATCTCGTTGTACGCCGGGGCAACATAGAACTCGCCATTGACGCGAAGATCTTTCATGACCATTGTCTCGATGGCCGATATCAACTGACCTGCATTGCGAAAGTTGTAGATGCCGACAGTGGCTTCATCAGAGATGACCTCTTTTTCCACTACGCGGGTGATGAGGCCTTCTGCGCTGAAGCCCACAAACGACCACTTCGGATCACTGGCTTTCATCGTCATGATCAAGCCCGCTGCGTCACTCTCGTTAATTGCCTGCAGATAAGCGTTTATGTCCACATCGACATACTGGTCGCTGTTGGCAATCATCACTTGCTGGCTATAGTCGAGCAGGTGCCTGGCGGCATAAACGGAGCACGCGGCGCCCCCCGTCAGCCCACCAAGCTCGACGATGTCGCATCCAGGTGCCCAGGCATTCAGCTTTTCCCTCAGCGAATAGGTTGCGACCTGATCCGCCTGACAGATGAAGATGAAGATGAAGATGAATCGGTGCGGACAATTCGGCGTCAGGTTGTCAATCACGACCTTGATCATCGGTACGCCATGTACAGGGATCAACGGCTTGGGATCGGTGTAGCCCGCGACCGCAAAGCGACTCCCGGCACCCGCCATCGGAACGATAATTTGCAGCATGAAAATCCCTTTTGAATGGGTGATTTGAAGTTGACGAAGCGGCATTGACTGCAATGAATCAATAACAACCGTGTTCAATCATCCGGCCACGCTCAAGCGTCAAATAGCGCTGACAAAACTCTTTACCCTCTTCTACCGCGTGGGTAACAAGAATCAGGGCCATGCCGTCATCCTGCAAATTGCGAATTCGCTCGTGGCATTTGCGCTTGAACTCTTCGTCCCCCACAGCGAGCACTTCGTCAGCCAGCAAAACCTGTGGCTCAACATGAACCGCCACCGAAAAACCCAGCCTCATATACATACCCGACGAATAGTTCTTGACCGGGGTATCAATGAAGTTTCCCAGCCCGGAAAAATCCACGATCTCGTTGAAACGCGAACGCACTTCCCTGTTACTTAACCCGAACAGGCTGGCGTTGAGATAGATATTCTCCTCCCCTGTCAGATCAGGGTGAAAGCCCACACCGATTTCTATTAAAGGGGCTACACGACCCACCGTAGTCAAACGTCCGCTGGTGGGAACAAGGATGCGTGAAACCAGCTGTAAGAGCGTGCTTTTACCTGAACCGTTATGTCCCACAAGTGCAAGCGACTCCCCTTTATGCAAGGTGAACGACACGTCGCTGACTGCCATGAACGTTTCGGCATGCTCACGGTATCGAGCATCGAACAGGCCTAGAAACTTGCTTTTCAAACCGCCCCTGTTGTGGCGAAGAGTGAACTGCTTGGTAAGGTTTTCCGCCTTGATGACGACGCGGCTCATAAATACTCCACCACGTCGTCGACCTTTCTGAATATCAGCAGGCCGATGAGCAACGAGGCGGCCCCCATCAACACGCAAAGCAGCAGATCACGGGTGTCTGGAACCACACCAGCATGCAAAATGCTGCTGAAACTATCGAAATATAGAGCTACCGGGTTGTAGGCCGCTATGCTGGCGACACCCTCGGGCAGCGCGGAGGTGACCCACACAATTGGCGTCAACCAGAACAGCAAGGGCAGAAACACATCGATGAAGTGTTTTGCATCCCTCACAGTTACCTGAATGACGCTAAGCGCCAGACCGAACCCCATAATCAGCGCCATGAACGCAATCAGTACAATGGGATAAAAAACAGAGCGCGTGAAAACACGCCACCCAGCATGGGAAATAACGATGCATACACGATCATGCAGCCCGCCCAGAACACAGCAATCGACAATGCTCCGGAGAGGGGTAGCAATATACGCGGGAACCGTAACTTTCGAATGAGATTGCCGTTATTGATGAGCCATTCCCCGCTCTGTGAAACTATTTGCGCCAAAAGCATCCAGTGGACAACACCCGTTACCAGATGAAGTGCAAAACGGTCCTGACTGCTGGGCAGGATATAGGTAAAAACCGTGTAATACGTAAGTGTAACAACCAGCGGATTTCCCAATGACCAAACGAAGCCTAGCGTCGCACCCATGTAACGGATTTTAATTTCCTTGGACACGAGATTGATGATCAGGTCACGCCATTTTATAAAGCTTGTGCTGCGAGATGACGACATACGGTATCCAGCTATTGACAGGTAGATCAGAGAACGATTTTGACAATCAAGATCATAAATGGATAACCTTATGGCCTCATGCTGCGGGCACATGCTCTCTTCTTTCATAGAGTTACAGCTATAGGACGACGCCTTAGTTACTGTAGGAATATTCCACAAACTACCGGCGGCAGCTAAATGGCCCTTTCGAGGCCTCGCCACGCTCGATCAGAATCGCAAGGCACTTCCATCCGCGCACGTTGATCTATAACGTCAATGGTCATTCGCAATACGACCGGTCCAGCGATCACCCTTGAACAAGCGAGGCTACTCATGACCCAAACCCCTTACACCCCGCCGAAGGTATGGCAGCAGGAAACAAAAGCAGGCGGTACGTTCGCCAGCATCAACCGGCCCGTAGCCGGTCCCACGCATGACAAGGTACTGCCCGTCGGCAAGCACCCACTGCAGCTTTATTCTCTGGCCACACCCAACGGGGTGAAGGTCACGATCATGCTCGAAGAGCTGCTGGCGCTGGGGCATAGCGGCGCGGAATACGATGCCTGGCTGATCCGCATTTCCGAGGGCGATCAGTTCTCCAGCGGCTTTGTCGAGATCAATCCCAACTCCAAGATCCCTGCATTGCTGGACCGAAGCCATGAAACACCTGTTCGGGTATTCGAGTCCGGTTCGATTCTGCTGTACCTGGCTGAGAAGTTTTCCAGTTTCCTGCCCGCCGACACGGCAGGCCGTACCGAAACGCTGAACTGGCTGTTCTGGCAGATGGGCGCGGCGCCCTACCTGGGTGGCGGGTTCGGGCACTTCTACGCCTACGCGCCGGAGAAACTCGAATACCCCATCAATCGCTTCGCGATGGAGGCCAAGCGCCAACTCGATGTGCTGAACCGCCGACTGGGCGAGCACCGCTACCTGGCTGGCGATACCTACACGATTGCCGATATCGCGGTCTGGCCATGGTATGGCGCGCTGGTAAGGAACAAGGTTTATTCGGCCGCCGAGTTCCTGTCGGTGCACGAATACCCGAACCTGATTCGCTGGACGGAAGAAATCGCCGCGCGCCCTGCCGTCATCAAAGGCCAGAAGGTCAACCGCACCTGGGGCGAAGAGGCGGATCAGGTGCCGGAGCGGCATCAGGCATCCGACCTGGATAAATAAGACGCAAGTCAAGGCCTGCGCAAACAGAAACCTGTTGCTACACACTCAAAAGAGATTCTGGGTCGGACAGTCGTGATCTGAACGTAAAGTAGCGTCCTTAGCCACTGCCCAAGGACGCGCCCTATGAGCCGGACAACTGCCCATCCAGATTTTCACTTGCAACTCGACACCGGTTTTCCATGCAGTGGAGTACTTGCAGCATGAGTACTCCCAATGCACCGCATACGCCTGTAAATGATCGCTTTGATGAAGTGCTCGCAATGATTCAGCAAGCTGCACAGGCGGTCAACACTCGCCTGATCGAGCTTTACTGGCAGGTAGGCGCTTACATCAGCCGCAAGATTGAAAACGCCGAATGGGGTGACGCGGTGGTCAGCCAGCTTGCCGAGCATCTGGCTGTAACCCAGCCAGGGTTGCGCGGGTTTACGCGTCGAAACCTATTTCGTATGCGCCAGTTCTTCGAGGTTTACCGCGACGATGAGAAAGTGTCAGCAGTGCTGACACAATTGCCATGGACTCATCACCTGATCATCTTCAGCCAAAGCAAGCGCCCCGAAGAGCGTGAGTTTTATCTGCGCGTGGCAATCAGGGAAAACTGGTCCAGCCGAGAGCTGGAGCGCCAGTTCAAGACAGCCTTGTTCGAGCGCAGTATCACCCAGCCAGCCAAGGCCTCGGCGATGCTCAAGGAAACCCGACCGGCAGCACTGGATGTGTTCCGTGATGCCTACATGGTGGAGTTTCTCGAGCTGCCATCGGGACACGCCGAAGCTGACCTGCACCGCGGTTTGCTGCAACGCCTGAGGGATTTTCTGATCGAGCTGGGCCGCGACTTCTGTTTTGTCGGCTCCGAGTACGCGTTGCAGGTCGGCGGCCAGGATTTTGCGCTGGATCTGCTGTTTTTCCATCGCGGCCTCAACTGCCTTGTTGCCATCGAACTCAAGGTCGGCCGCTTTGAACCCGAATACCTGGGCAAGCTGGACTTTTATCTTGAAGCGCTGGACCGGAATGTACGCAAACCCCATGAAAACCCGGCCATCGGCGTTTTACTCTGCGCCAGCAAAAACGATGAAGTGGTCGAGTACGCCCTGAACCGCTCGCTTTCACCCGCGCTGATTGCCGAGTACCAGACCCGCTTGCCGGACAGGCAGCTATTGCAGGCGAAGCTGCATGAGTTCTATGCGAGTGCTGTGCTGAGCGATCAGTGATACCTGCCAGACGCACGATGCATTACGCTTGTGCATGCCTGAGCGGCAGTCTGCCTGCTTGCCCTTTCCCTGACTGGAGCCTCCAATGCCGCACGATAAGGACCCTCGCGCCCACACCGCCCTGTCGCAACGCGGCCGTAGCGCCAGCAGCGGGCCAGGGCTGGCGGTCAACCCGCCGGTCGTGCGTCTGAGTACGGTGCTGTTCGACAGTCTGGAGAGTTTGCGCGAGGCGGAAATTCGCACCACGGGGCCTGAGCGCTCGCTGACTTACGGTGCCAACGGCAACCCGACGGCGTTTGCCTTGCAGGATCTGATTTCCGGGCTTGAGGGCGCACACGGTACTTGCCTGTACCCGACCGGGCTGGCGGCAGTGGCGCAGATGTTTCAATCGTTTCTGCGCCCAGGCGACCATGTGCTGATTACTGAATCGGTGTATGGCCCCGTTCGGCGCCTGGCGAAAACGATGCTGACGGCCTTCGACATCCAGTTCGATTTCTACGCGGCTGACGGTAGTGATGTGGAATCGCTGATCAAGACCAACACACGGATGATCTACGCTGAAGTGCCCGGCTCGCTGACGTTCGGCATGTGCGACCTGCCTGCACTGTCACAGGTGTGCAAGGCCAGGGATCTACTGCTGGCTGTGGATAACTCGTGGGGCTCGGGAATTCTGTTCAAGCCGCTGGAACTGGGCGCGGACATTTCCCTGATGGCCCTGACCAAGTACGTGGCCGGGCATTCCGACGTCATGATGGGCAGCGTCAGCACCACCGAAGCGCACTGGAAAACCCTCAAGACCATGAACACCGCCGTGGGCAATACCGTCAGCCCCGACGATGCGTATCTGGTGCTGCGCGGTGCCCGCAGTCTGGCGGCACGCATGGCCATGCATGAACGCCACGCGATGCAAATTGCACAATGGCTGCAGGACCAGCCTCAGGTTGCCCGCGTGCTGTATCCCGCATTGCCGGACGATCCGGGCCATACCATCTGGAAGCGCGATTTCCATGGCTGCAACGGCTTGCTCAGTTTCGAATTCCATGCCGTTGACCGGCAGGTGCTGGACCGATTTACCGGCGCGTTGAAACTGTTCGGGATTGGTTACTCCTGGGGCGGTTTTGAAAGCCTGATCACTGAAGTCGAGCAATATGGTCCTGAGCGCGGCACCGGCCCGATGCTGCGGCTGCAGGTTGGCCTGGAAAGCCCGGAAGACCTGATTGCAGACCTGCAGAACGGGTTCGCTGCGGGTTAATCCTGATAGTTGCTGCCCTTGCATTGCTCCGTCGCCGTTATTTGCCCAGAAGCCCTCGCTCTGCTAGTGTCGCGCGGTTCAACCTCTACCGGAAATGCCCCCATGGCCCGCAAGAAAGCTGCACTGGATTTCGAACAGTCACTCGCTGACCTGCAAGCGCTGGTAGAGCGGCTGGAGAATGGCGAGTTGTCTCTGGAAGACTCCCTGACCGCCTTCGAGCAAGGTGTACGCCTGACCCGCGACTGCCAAAGCGCCCTTACCCAGGCCGAACAGAAGGTCCAGGTGCTGCTGGAGCGCGATGGCGAACTGAGCGAAGAGCCGTTCGACGATGCGGAACTTCCCGAATGATCGCGAGCTATCAAGCGCAAAGCCAGACTCGCGTCAACGCAGCACTCGAAAAACTGTTTCAGGCACCGAGCCCTGAGCTGAACCGGCTTTACGAAGCCATGCGCTACAGCGTGATGAACGGCGGCAAGCGCGTGCGCCCGCTGCTGGCCTACGCGGCCTGCGAAGCGCTGGGCGGCGTAGCCGAGGATGCCAACGGTGCCGCCTGTGCGGTTGAACTGATTCACGCTTACTCGCTGGTGCACGACGATTTACCGGCGATGGACGATGACGACCTGCGTCGCGGCCAGCCGACCACGCACAAGGCTTTCGATGAGGCCTGCGCGATCCTCGCAGGTGACGGTCTGCAAAGCCTGGCGTTTACTGCACTGCTCGCGCCGCACCTGACCTCACGCGATGCTGAAACGCGTCTGCAGATGGTCAATACCCTCGCAGCCGCTGCCGGCCCGGCAGGTATGGTGGGCGGGCAGGCGATCGATCTGGGCTCTGTGGGGCTGAAGCTTGATCAGGCAGCGCTGGAATACATGCATCGGCACAAGACCGGTGCGTTGATCGAAGCCAGCGTCCGGCTTGGCGCACTGGCCAGTGGTCAAGCCGATCAGCCGCGTCTTGACGCCTTGCAGATTTATGCGCGCGCGGTCGGTCTGGCCTTTCAGGTTCAGGACGACATTCTCGATGTCGAAAGCGATACTGCGACCCTCGGCAAGCGTCAGGGTGCCGATATCGCCCGCGACAAGCCGACCTACCCTGCGTTGCTGGGCCTGGAAGCGGCCAAGCGCTATGCACTGGAACTGCGTGATCAGGCGCTGACGGCGCTGAGCACATTCGATGCCGCCGCAGAACCGTTGCGCGAGCTGGCACGCTATATCGTCGAACGTCGCCACTGATCACCGTCACCGAAGCCGGAAATCTGCTGAATCAACCACGGTTCGTCAGGTCTCAGTCATTAAGCGTGTCAGTCGGCGGACTATCCGCCGACTCACTTCATGGGCAGCTTGCGATGCATAAGGTAAACTGCCGCCTCTTTTACTTATAACGATTCGCCTGATGCCCACGACGTTCAAAGAGATCCCCCGCGAGCGCCCGGTCACGCCGCTGCTCGACCGAGCCGATACCCCGCACGGCCTGCGCCGTCTGGGCGAAGCCGAGCTGGAAACCCTGGCCGATGAGCTGCGCCTGGAATTGCTGTATTCCGTTGGCCAGACCGGAGGGCATTTTGGTGCCGGTCTTGGGGTCATCGAGCTGACCATCGCGCTGCATTACGTTTTCGACACTCCGGACGATCGCCTTGTGTGGGACGTGGGTCATCAAGCCTATCCGCACAAGATCCTCACCGGCCGTCGCGCGCGCATGTCCACCCTGCGCCAGAAGGATGGGGTGGCGGCCTTTCCGCGTCGTAGCGAGAGCGAGTACGACACCTTCGGCGTCGGGCATTCCAGCACCTCGATCAGCGCCGCACTCGGCATGGCGATTGCCTCGCGCCTGCAAGGCAGCGAGCGTAAATCCATTGCCGTGATCGGCGACGGTGCGCTGACTGCCGGCATGGCCTTCGAAGCGTTGAACCACGCGCCGGAAGTGGCAGCCAACATGCTGGTAATTCTCAACGACAACGACATGTCGATCTCGCGCAATGTCGGCGGTCTGTCGAATTACCTGGCCAAGATTCTTTCCAGCCGCACGTACAGCAGCATGCGCGAAGGCAGCAAAAAGGTGCTTTCGCGCCTGCCCGGCGCCTGGGAAATCACACGTCGCACCGAAGAATATGCCAAAGGCATGCTGGTCCCGGGCACACTTTTCGAAGAGCTGGGCTGGAACTACATCGGCCCTATCGATGGCCACGACCTGCCGACTCTGATCGCCACTCTGCGCAACATGCGTGATCTGAAAGGCCCGCAGTTTCTGCACGTGGTCACCAAGAAGGGCAAAGGTTTTGCGCCAGCCGAAGTCGACCCGATCGGTTATCACGCCATTACCAAGCTTGAGCCGCTGAATGCGCCTGTCGTCCCGAAAAAAATCAGCGCGCCGAAGTATTCCGCAGTGTTTGGCCAGTGGATATGTGACATGGCCGAGGCTGACTCACGGCTGGTGGGCATCACGCCAGCCATGAAGGAAGGCTCGGACCTGGTGGCATTCAGCGAACGCTTTCCAGAACGCTACTTCGATGTTGCCATCGCCGAACAACACGCTGTAACACTGGCGGCCGGTATGGCCTGCGAAGGCAGCAAGCCGGTCGTGGCTATCTACTCGACCTTCCTGCAACGCGGCTACGATCAACTGGTGCATGACGTCGCGGTGCAGAACCTCGACGTACTGTTTGCCATCGACCGCGCCGGGCTTGTGGGCGAAGACGGCCCGACCCACGCAGGCAGCTTCGACCTGTCCTACCTGCGCTGCATCCCCGGCATGGTGGTCATGACGCCGAGTGACGAAAACGAACTGCGCAAGCTGCTCAACACCGGTTACCTGCACACCGGCCCCGCGGCAGTGCGTTACCCACGCGGTACCGGTCCGGACGCGTTGATCGAGACAGGCCTTGACCCGGTCGAAATCGGCAAGGGCGTTGTGCGTCGTCAGGGCCAGGGCGTTGCGATTCTGGTGTTTGGCGTGCAACTGGCCGATGCGCTGGTGGTGGCCGAGAAGCTCGACGCGACGGTGATCGATATGCGCTTCGTCAAGCCACTGGACGAAGCCTTGGTGAGCGAAGCGGCCGCCAACCACGAGTTACTGGTCACACTGGAAGAAAACGCAGTGATGGGCGGTGCCGGTGCTGCGGTCAGTGAGTTTCTGGCACGCGCCAATATCCTCAAGTCGGTACTCCACCTGGGCCTGCCGGACACCTACGTCGAGCATGCCAAGCCTGCGCAGATGCTGGCTGAGTGCGGGCTGGACGCCCAAGGGATCGAAGCGGCGATCAATGCGCGGTTGGCGTTGATTGGCTGAGTGGCAGAGGTTCCTCACGCGCCGAGCGTGAGGAATCATCACCACGACCCCGCATGCAGCAATCCTGATAACATGCTGCGCACTTCGACACTGCCGCGATGCCAGCCGATGCCTCATGTGACCCGTTCCGCCCCCACGCCTGAATTGACCTCGGTGTTCGCTGCCTTGCAGCAGCATTTTCTGCAGGTCGTCGTTCCGCTCTGGCAGGGCCCTGGCTGGAACGCACAATTGGCATTGCCTTACGAAGCGCTCGACGCCAACGATCAGCCTCTACCGCCGCAACGCTATCGAGCCATGGCCTGCGCACGTCAGCTGTTTCTGTTTTCCAGCCTTATCGATAACGTCGAAGTGCCGAACGCTCGGGCGCGGGCCGGTGAGCTGTTTCGCTCCCTGCAACAGCACTTCCACGATGCCGAGCATGGCGGCTGGTTCTATAGCATCGATCCACAGGGCAAACCTCTGGATCGCCGCAAGGACCTCTACACTCACGCCTTCATTATTTTCGCCTGCGCACATTACTGGGCGAAGGTGCAGGACCCGCTGGCAGAGTCAGTGCTCAATGCGGCGCTCAGCGTTGTAGCGGAGCGCTTTGCCGACGATGACGGGCTGTACGAAGCGCAACTCGATGAGGACTGGTCGACGCTGGGCAGCGGCCCGCTCCAGAACCCCTTGATGCATCTGGCAGAGGCCTTTCTGGCAACGCTGTCAGTGCGCGCCGACCCTGCAACCCAGTCAGCGCTGGACGCCCTGGTTATCCACATGCAGCGTCGCTTTGTCGACACCGCCACCGGCGTGATGCTGGAGAAACCCTTGGGCGCTGTGGATAACTGGTACGAGCCAGGTCATCAGTTCGAATGGTTCTTCCTGCTGCAATCGTCGCCAGAGCTGCATGGACGTGAGCTGCACGAATCCATGACCCGCGCGTTTGCCTACGCTCAGGCACAGGGTGTCGAGCCGCAGAGCGGCGCGGTGACTGCAATGCTGACACTTGATGGCACGGTACGCGACGCCACCCAGCGTATCTGGGCTCAGGCGGAATACCTGCGAGCCATGGCCATGCGGCCAGAGTGCGAGGCGAACCTGGCTGCGCAAATGTCAGCCTTTTCGCAGCGCTTCCTGCATGCCAAAGGCTGGAACGAGTGCGTAGAGCCCGATGGCGCGGTCAGCCGCAGTGACATGCCGTCGACCACGCCTTACCACTTGGCAACCTGTTACATCGGGCTGGCTGACTTTGTCGAGAACCGCTTCGTGAACGCTTTCCCGCCGCCGACGCCTGTAGAAGACTGATCGATCGAACCGCACCACCTGTGCGGCCCGATCAGCAAGCAATCAACCGCGGTTACGATCAATCGCAAAACCGGCCCAGGTCTGGCTGACGGGCATCAGTTCCAGGCTGTTGATGTTGACGTGCGCTGGCGTGTTCATGATCCAGAAGATGGTATCGGCGATGTCCTGCGGCTGAATCGGCTCGGCACCTGCGTAGGTCGCATCGTACTTGGCCTGATCACCGCCGAAACGTACCAGCGAAAACTCACTCTCGCACAGCCCGGGTTCCAGGTTGGTGACGCGTACGCCAGTGCCGATCAGATCGTTGCGCAGGTTCAGCGAGAACTGCCCGACAAACGCCTTGGTGCCACCGTAGACGTTACCACCCGGATAAGGATAGTTGCCGGCTACCGAGCCCAGGTTGACGATACTTGCCCCGCGACCATGCGCAATCAGACGTGGAAGCAACAGGCGTGTGGTGTAGACCAGACCTTTGACGTTGGTGTCGATCATGGTGTCCCAGTCATCCAGATCGCACTTGGGCGCAGGGTCGATCCCCAGCGCCAGACCGGCGTTGTTGATCAGCCCGCGAATGCTGCCGAACTCTTCAGGCAAATCTGCGATAGCACTCTCCATCGCCTTGCGGTCACGCACATCCAGCACCAGCGTATGCACCTTGGTCTGCTTCGACAGCTCGGCGCTCAAGGCATCCAGACGGTCCTTGCGTCGACCGGTCAGCACCAGCGACCAGCCCGCCTCGGCGAAACGGCGGGCACACGCCTCGCCAAAACCGGAAGTGGCGCCCGTGATGAATACAGTGGAAGTCATTTCATTCTCCTGACATGGCGCAAAAACAGCGCTGCCTGTTAATAAGTTTCTGGTAAGGGCAGCAGAATGCCCGTCAGCGGGACATCGATGCAACAACCGAGTGCATTTGTACAAAAAACAACCAACCCGGAGCAAGCCTTGCGCCACGGGCCTCGCAGGTACTTTTGCCCACCTTATCCACAGTCAGACCCACAATCTCTGGGGGCAAGTCAGTGGCGCTGGACATCACGTGTTTCGGGGCCTGCAGCGTATCAGGCGAAGTTTTTTCCTTGACTTTGCCCGACACTGGCAAGAGGCCGGAAAGCGTCAGAAAACGGTGGTGGCCTGTAGCCCAGACCCTATAACGTCCGGGGCAGTCTTTCCAAGGCTTGTTAACAGACTTATCCACAGGCTGCCCACCTGGAAACCCTGTATGAACGACCAGCCCCCATGCTGTTGACAAACGGCCCATCAGGCCGGTCGAAAACCACTGTGCGAAATTTAACCACTCTTCTACAGGCCTTATGCATAAAAGGCTGCAGGCAAATACTCCCAAGTTATTAACAGCCGGTTCCACTGCAAACCTGAACAAGTCAAAACGGTGACAAAACAACCATTTGCAGCGGTTTTATGTCGCACTTATCAGACGCGCCAAAATTGTTTTCCACAATTGCATACGACCGCGCCCCGGATGTTTGAGCATCCGGGGCGCGCGAAGAAAACGGCAGGGTTTTGACGAACTCAATGCCCGCCCAGATAAGCGTTCCTTACCTCTTCATTTACCAGCAATTCCTGCCCGGTGCCGGACAGCCGGATCTCGCCATTAACCATCACGTAGGCGCGATCAGACAGCTTCAGCGCATGGTTGGCGTTCTGCTCGACCAGAAAGATTGTCATGCCAGTCGCTGCCAGTTCCCGCAGGGTCGAGAAGATCTGTTTGACGATGATCGGCGCCAGCCCAAGGCTCGGCTCATCAAGCAACAACAGCCTGGGACGACTCATCAGCGCACGGGCGATGGCGAGCATTTGCTGCTCGCCTCCGGACATGGTCATGGCGCGCTGGTTGCGGCGTTCCTTGAGCCTGGGGAACAGTTCGAACATGCGCTGCATGTCTTCGGCCGAATGCTCGTAGCCAATCGGTATGGTGCCCATCATCAGGTTCTCCTCGACCGACATGTCGGGAAACACCCGCCGCCCTTCCGGCGACTGCGCAATGCCGTTGGAGGCGATGTAATGCGAGGACTTCTGGGTGATGTCGGTGCCCTGATAGATGATCTGCCCGCTGGCGGCGCGCGGCTGGCCGAAGATCGACATCAACAGCGTCGACTTGCCTGCACCGTTGGAGCCGATCAGGCTGACTGTTTCGCCCTCGTTTATGTGCAGCGAGACCTTCTTCAAAGCCTGAATCGGCCCGTAAAACACATCGATCTCTTTCAGTTCGAGGATCGGCTTGCTCATACCAGCTCCTCTTCATCAGCGCCCAGGTACGCAGCAATCACTTTCGGATCGTTGCGGATCTGTTCCGGCCCGCCCGCGGCAATCACGTTGCCATGGTCGAGCACCACAATATCGTCGGAAATCCCCATCACCATGCCCATGTCGTGCTCGATCAGCACAATGGTCATGTCGTGTTCATCGCGCAGCAGTCGGATCATGCCGCTGAGCGCCTCGGTTTCCTGCGGGTTGAGACCGGCAGCCGGTTCATCCAGGCAGATCACCTGCGGACGCGTGCACATGGCCCGGGCGATTTCCAGACGACGTTGCTGCCCGTAGGACAGCTCTCCGGCCAGACGATTGGCGCAGTCCACCAGGTCCACGACTTCCAGCCAGTAGAACGCCGTATTGAGCGCATCCTCTTCAGCCTTGCGATAGCCTTTGGTGTTGAGGATCCCGCTGATCAGGCTGCGGTTGACCCACATGTGCTGGGCAACCAGCAGGTTTTCAACGACCGACATTTCCTTGAACAGACGAATGTTCTGAAACGTACGCGCCAGCCCTGCCCTGTTGACCAGATGGGTACCGCCGAACATTTTGTAGTACACCCGGCTGAAGAAGCTTTTCGGCGAAACAAAGTCGGTCGCCTTGAACGGCTCGCCCAGCAGCCTGATCACATTGGTGGTCTTGCCACGAGTATGCAGCTCGATGCGTCCGCCTGTGGCCTTGTAGAAGCCGGTCAGGCAGTTGAACACGGTGGTCTTGCCTGCGCCGTTGGGGCCGATCAGAGCGAAGATAGAGTTGCGGCGGACTTTGAGGCTGACATCGCTGAGAGCCTTGATGCCGCCGAAGTGCATCATCAGGTGCTCGACGGAAAGAATCACTTCATTACTCATCGCGCACCTCCTTCTGTCACCAGCGCACCCTTGCGCGGTTTCACGCCGGTACGGCTGATGCGGATCAGCCCGCGTGGGCGCCAGATCATCATCAACACCATCAGGATGCCGAACAGCAGCACGCGGTACTCGGAGAAGCTGCGCAACAGTTCAGGCGCAACGGTCAGCACGAACGCAGCGATAACCACCCCTACGGTCGACCCCATACCACCCAGCACCACAATCGCCAGAATCAGTGCAGACTCGAAGAAGGTGAACGACGTCGGGTTGACGAAGCCCTGATAGCTGGCAAAAAACACCCCGGCCAGTCCCGCCGTCGAAGCACCAATGGTGAACGCCGAGAGCTTGACCAGAACATGATTGAGGCCCATCGAACGGCAGGCGATCTCGTCCTCGCGCAGGGCTTCCCAAGCGCGGCCGATCGGCATGCGAGTCAGACGATGCTTGATGAACAACACGGCCAGCACGACGAGAAACAGCACGGTGTAGATGAACAGGAATTTCAGGTCCGGGTTGTAATCGAAGCCGAAATATTCATGAATCGGAATGCCACCATCCTTGGCACGACGCCCGAACTCCAGGCCGAAAAAGGTCGGTGACGGCACCGGAACACCATTCGGGCCGCCGGTGAACGACAGCCAGTTGTTCAGCACCAGACGGATGATTTCCCCGAACCCCAACGTCACGATGGCCAGATAATCGCCATGCATGCGTAACACCGGAAAGCCCAAAATACATCCGGCCAGCGCTGCCGCAATTGCCGCCAGCGGCAGCGCCGACCAGAAGCCCAGGCCAAGGTACTGATAGCCAAGCGCCAGACCATAGGCTCCGATGGCATAGAACGCCACGTAGCCCAGATCGAGCAGGCCGGCCAGGCCGACCACGATATTCAGGCCAAGCCCCAGCAATACGTAGATCAGCCCGAGAATAACCACGGTCAGAATGTACTTGTTGGCGAAGATCGGAAACACGATGGCAATCACGATCAGTAGCGGAATGATCCAGTACAGGCGGGATTTGTGATCAGGCTTGAGCACATGCACGCCGGAGTCGGAGCTTTCGAAGCTCTGGGAAACACGTATGCCTTTGGGTGTTTGCAGAAACAGGCTGATCAGAAAACGACCGACCATGACCACGGCCACCAGCCAGGCCACGCGAGTGGGTTGCAGGTTGAAACTGTAGCCATCGAGCACTATCCCGACGATGGGACCGAACACGATCAGCGCCAGCAGCCCCGCGACCACGGCATCTATCAGGCTTTTCTTGATTTCAACAGGTTTGACGACAGGAGCAGCAACAGGAGCGGACATACTTATACCTTCGCCACGAGTGGGCGACCCAGCAGGCCTTGAGGACGGAAAATCAGGATCAGCACCAACAGGCCGAAACTGAACACGTCTTTGTAATCGGAGTTGATCAGGCCGGAGAACTGCGACTCGGCAACCCCCAGGATCAAGCCGCCCAACATGGCACCCGGCAGCGAGCCGATCCCGCCCAGCACTGCGGCAGTGAACGCCTTGATGCCGATGATGAAGCCAGCATAGAAGTCGAACGTGCCGTAATTCATGGTGATCAGCACACCGGCCAGCGCCGCCATGGCAGCACCGATGATGAACACGTAGGAGATGACCCGATCAGTGTTGATGCCCAGAATCGACGCCATCTTGCGGTCCTGCTGCGTGGCGCGGCACATGCGGCCCAGCTTTGTGTATTTGATGATGTAGGTCAGCACGCCCATGCCGACAAAAGCGGCGATGAGAATGAAGATCTTGGTGTAGGTAATTTGCACAAAGCCGCTGCCAATCTCGAAGCGCCACGCACCTTCAAGCAACGTGGGCACGCCCTGCTGGCGAGCGCCCTGACTGATCTGCGCGTAGTTTTGCAGAATCAGGGAAATACCGATGGCGCTGATCAGCGGTGCCAGCCGGGTCGAGTTGCGCAGCGGCTTGTAGGCCACGCGCTCGATGACAAACCCGTATACCCCCGTCACCACGATGGTGAAGACCAGTGTGCCGAGAATCAGGAATGGAAAGGACTCCAGTCCGAAGAAAGACAGAACCGCCAGACCGATAGCGGCCAGGTAGGCGGAAATCATATAAACGTCGCCGTGGGCGAAGTTGATCATGCCGATGATGCCGTAGACCATCGTATAGCCGATGGCGATGAGGCCATAGACAGACCCGAGGGTGAGTCCGTTGACCATTTGTTGCAGGAAGATCCCATCCATCACGCACGCTCACACTGAAAGGCAGCTCAGCACCCCGCCGATCACACCCTCGTGAGGTGCGACCGACAGGTCCGAAAACAATAAAAGAGATGCAGGCTCGCTCATGGGCGAGCCCATCACCGGGTCAACGTCTGCTGGGCAGAACTGACACGAGGTCTATATCACTTCTGTTTTTCGAGTTGCTTGTATTTGCCGGCGGCGTCCCACTGGTAAACAACGTAGTCGGAAACTTTCAGGTCGCCCTTGGCATCCCAGGCTTTTTCACCCATGACGGTCTTGACCGGGTGCGCTTTAAGCCACTCTGCGGCTTTGTCGCCCTTGTTGGATTTGGCACCATTGAAACCGGCAGCCAGGGCCTGTATCGAAGCGTACGCGTAGAGGGTATAGCCTTCAGGCTCGTAACCGGACTTGCGGAATTGGTCCACGACTGCCTTGCTGTCCGGCAGTACGCGCGGGTCGGCACCGAAGGTCATGTACACGCCGTCTACGTATTGCGCACCACCGGCAGTGGTGACCAGTTCGTCAGTCACGATACCGTCATCAGACATGAACTTGACGTCCTTGAGGCCCTGCTCGCGCATCTGGCGAACCAGTGGACCGGCCTCCGGATGCAGGCCACCGAAATACACAACGTCGGCACCGGTCGAACGGATTTTCGTTACCAGCGCACTGAAATCCTTTTCGCCTCGGGTCAGCCCCTCCTCAAGTACCGGCTTCACGCCACGCGCTACCAGTTGTTTGGCAGTGGCATCAGCAAGCCCTTTGCCGTACGTGTCCTTGTCATTGATGACCGCGACTTTCTTGCCCTTGAGCACATCAACGATGTAATCACCGGCGACCACACCTTGCTGATCGTCACGGCCACACATGCGGAACATTTCCTTCAGGCCACGCTCGGTCACCGTCGGGTTGGTCGAACCCGGCGTGATGGCAATTACTCCCGCATCGCTGTAAACCTCTGAAGCAGGAATGGTCGATGACGAGCAGAAGTGGCCGACCACCCCGATCACCTTGTCGTTATCGACCAGACGGTTGGCCACCGCCACGGCCTGTTTCGGCTCACAGGCGTCATCGCCTGCGACCAGCACGATTTTTTCCCCGTTCACACCGCCCGCAGCGTTGATCGCGTCGGCCGCAGCCTGCGCACCTTTCATGTACTGCTGCCCAAATGATGCGTTCGCGCCGGTCATCGGACCCGCAACGCCGATTTTCACGTCCGCCTGTGCAAACGAAGACACGCCCAATGCAGTTGCCACTGCGATTGCCAGAAAACCTTTCCTGTAAAACGTATGCGACATGAGTGGTGCTCCTGAGGATATTTTTTTAATTAGCAGTGCGGTTACATGATTGCCCGGATACGCGTTTGCTTAGAGCAAGGCCCGTGCCATCACTTTTTTCTTATTGAAAATGTCATGCGTTTCCAGCCATTCAATAACACGACTGCTCAAGTCGCTGGCCGTACAACCGCTTGAGACGCCAAAGGTGCAACCCTACCCATAAAAAGGGCAACCCAAGCCAGGTCAAATAGCAACCCAGCCCAATACCTTTGGACAACCCACCTGTAACAACACGCGTCACCGAATTGCACACGCCCGGTGCGCGAACGCTACGAGACGCACCATTTGAGGCTAGCGGATTCAGCCGCAACTGCCGGAATCAACGCCTTAATCTGAAAAACACGTCACGTAACCGCAGTAATAACCTTCCCGCATGCGACCGACAAACGACCTTTAAGCGAGATATCATTCCGATTATTCATAGTGACCGTGTCTGCACCCTCGCGCCTGAACAGAGAAACCATCATGCTGAACAAACGTCATCTGCCCTCGATAGCCGCATTGCAATGCTTTGAGGCGGTGACCCGGCACCTGAGCTTCACCCGCGCGGCCGAAGAACTCAACCTGACCCAGAGCGCCGTCAGCAAACAGGTTGCGCAGCTTGAGGAGCTGGTTCAGCACCTGCTGTTTCAGCGCGTCCGCCGCCGTTTGCAGTTGACGCCAGCCGGGGCGCTGTATCTGGCCGAAGTGCGCAAGATCCTGACCCAGATAGAGATGTCCACTCACTTCCTGCGCTCTTACGGCGGAGAAACCGAGGTACTGCGGGTGTCCACGCCCTCGACGTTCGGTGCCCGGTGGCTGGTGCCACGCCTGAAGGGCTGGCGCTTGCGTCATCCGCATATTCACCTGGACCTGATCAACGAACAGGAGTCCGACGACCTGATCAAGGGACGTTGCGACGTGTCGTTCTACTTCGGTCAGGCCGCCATACCGGGCGCGGAAAGCGTGAAGCTGTTTGGCGAAGAACTGGTAGCGGTGTGTTCACCCGAGAGCCTGCCGGTTGAAACCCTCAGCGACCCGACTCAGTTGAGCGAACTGGTCCTGCTGCAGAATGCCTTCCGCCCCGAGGCCTGGCACGAATGGTTCGAAAGCCAGGGGTATCACACCGACCATAGCTATCACGGGCCGCGTTTTGAGACGTTCTATATGTGCATCCGCGCCGCACAGGTTGGCTGCGGCGTTGCGCTGCTGCCACGCTTTTTGGTCGAGGAGGAACTGGCCGAGGGCAAACTGGTGATTGCCTGGGATTACGCATTGCCCAGCACTAACAGTGCGTACTACCTGTCCTATCCGGAACACACTGCCGACGTGCCCAAAATCCGGGTTTTTCTGCAGTGGATGCTGGAACAGTTGGATCAACCGGCCCGTTAAGGGCGACAATGCCCACCCATCCGGCCGTGAGCTTTCCGTGGTGACAGACAGGAAGTCGCGGGTCCGACATTATCCGGCTGCTCTGGAGAGCCCGATTCAATGAGCGAGAGCGCCTTTTCAAATCGTATCGTGCAAAGCCTGCTCGACACCGATTTCTACAAGCTGACCATGATGCAGGCAGTGCTGCACAACTACCCCAACGTCGACGTTGAGTGGGAGTTTCGGTGCCGCAACGGGGAGGATCTTCGCCCCTATCTGGACGAGATCAGACACCAGATCGAGTTGCTGTGCGAGCTGTCCCTGAGCCCGGAACACCTGGCTTTTCTGGAGCGCATCACGTTCATAAAACCGGACTTTCTGAGGTTTCTGGGACTGTTCCGCTTTAACACCCGCTATGTGAAAACCAGCATCGAAAACGATGAGCTGTGCATTCGCCTGCACGGCCCCTGGTTGCACGTCATTCTGTTCGAAGTGCCACTGCTGGCGATCGTCAGTGAGGTGCGTAACCGGCACCGCTATCCTGACACCCTGCTCAGTCAGGCGCGGGATCGTCTGTATGACAAGTTCGAATGGCTGACCACTCATGCCACGGCCGATGAACTGGCCGAGCTGAAAGTGGCAGACTTCGGCACGCGCAGGCGTTTTTCCTATCGCGTGCAGGAAGAAATGCTTGGCGTCCTGAAAAATGACTTCCCAGGCCAGTTTGTCGGCACCAGCAACGTTCATCTGGCCCGTCAGCTTGACCTGAAACCACTGGGCACAATGGCTCATGAATGGATCATGGCCCACCAGCAACTGGGACCGCGCCTGATCGACAGCCAGATCGCCGCGCTTGATTGCTGGGTTCGCGAGTACCGCGGCCTGCTGGGTATCGCGCTGACAGACTGCATCACCACTGACGCATTCCTGAATGACTTCGATCTGTACTTCGCCAAACTGTTCGACGGTTTGCGCCATGATTCGGGCGACCCGGTGAAGTGGGCCGAAAAATGCATCTCGCATTACCAGAAGCTCGGTATCGACCCGATGAGCAAGACGCTGGTGTTTTCCGACGGGCTGAACCTGCCCAAGGCACTCGACATCTTCCGGGCGTTGCGCGGACGCATCAATGTCAGCTTCGGGATCGGCACCAACCTGACCGCCGACATACCCGGCATCGCGCCCATGAACATGGTGCTGAAAATGACCGCATGCGCCGGTCAGGCTGTGGCAAAGATTTCCGACGAGCCCGGCAAGACGCAGTGCAAGGACCCGAACTTTGTCGCCTACCTGCGACATGTGTTCAAGGTGCCGGATTTGCCGAGCCCTGAAAAACCAGCTTGAATTGTCCTATTTACGAGGAGTGAATCATGCACGCCGTACAGCGCCAGATTGCTGAACAGCTCAAGGTCCAGCCACCTTTCGCGGACCAGAACGCGCTACAGGCCGAAGTCGCCCGCCGCGTCAGTTTCATCAAGGAATGCCTGCAGAACGCACGGCTCAAGACCCTGGTGCTCGGCATCAGCGGCGGGGTCGACTCACTGACGGCCGGCTTGCTCGCTCAGCGTGCGGTGAAGGAATTGCGCGCGAGCACAGGCGATAACAGCTACCGCTTTATCGCCGTGCGTCTGCCCTATGTCGTGCAGGCCGATGAGCACGAAGCCCAGGCCTCGGTCGACTTCATCGAGCCGGACGAGCGCCATACCATCAACATCGGTAGCAGCGTCAAGGCGCTGGCTGCCGAGGTGAAGGCGTTTGACGGTCTTCCAGCCAGCTCGGTGGATTTCGTTCTCGGCAACACCAAGGCGCGCATGCGCATGGTCGCGCAGTACACCGTCGCCGGCGCTTATCAGGGGCTGGTGATCGGTACTGACCACGCTGCCGAAGCGGTCATGGGCTTCTTCACCAAGTTCGGCGACGGCGCATGCGATCTGGCACCGTTGAGCGGTCTGGTAAAAAACCAGGTACGCGCTATTGCCCGCCATTTCGGCGCACCGGAATCACTGGTCGAGAAAGTACCGACGGCGGATCTGGAAGACCTGTCCCCCGGCAAACCGGACGAAGCCTCGCACGGCGTGACCTACGCCGAGATCGACGCTTTCCTGCACGATGAACCGGTGCGTGAGGAAGCCTTCAAGATCATCTGCGAAACCTACGCCAAGACCCAGCACAAACGCGAATTGCCGTACGCGCCTTGAGTGGGTACGTGCGGAACGAGAGAGCAGCAACACCATCGTGCCCATGCTCCGCGTGGGTACGCCTTTCTGGACGCTCTGCGTCCGTTCCTGAATGTGCGGCGCGGCACAGTTCTGCGACGCGGAGCGTCAACCAAGGCATCCCCACGCTGCGGCGTGCGGAACGATAATCTCAACTATCGTGCGACGCTCCGCGTCCTCGTTCGGGGGCGTGTGGTTACTTCAGGGTCACAGCGCCTTTCATCATGCTGATGTGCCCGGGGAATGTGCAGAAGAACTGGTATTCCTGTGCCGGGTCCAGCTTCGATACATCAAAGGTCACCGAGTCTTTTTCACCAGCGCCGATGACTTTGGTGTGGGCGATGACGCGGCTGTCGTCGGGCTTCAGGTAATCCTTGTCGATGCCTACAGCCATGCCGTCGGTAACGATTGCCTGGGTGTCGGACTTCTTGCTCAGCACCCAGTTATGGCCCATGACATTCTTCGGCAGGCTGCCGGAGTGAGTCAGGTTGACGGTGAATTCCTTGCAGCTCTTGTCGATCTCAATGGCTTTGGTGTCGTACATCATTTGATCGGTCGAATCGACTGTGGCCGAACACTCGGCAGCCAGCAACTGGCTACTGGCCAACGACAACAGCGAAATCGCTACAAGCTTGCGAATCATTTGAATCTCCAGGGCAGGACTTGATTAACGTGATAACTGACGTAAGAAGAGAGTGCCCGATCAGGGCCGGGGTTCCAAGGACGTGCGTCAAATGGTCCCTCGGGCGCTCGCGACGGAGCGCCCCACTGAATAACGATTCACGGGAGCAGGTAATTAGGCGCTGACCGGCATTACCGTCACCCGGACATCGGGATCATGCGTGCCACCGCCCAGAATCACGCCGCGCAAAGGCGATACGTCGGAGAAATCACGCCCCCAGGCCAGGCTGATGTGCTCCAGCGCAGGTTGCACATTGTTGGTGGGATCGAAGTCAACCCAGCCAGAGGCCGGACAGAACACCGATACCCAGGCATGCGAGGCATCGGCACCGATCAAGCGGGGCTGGCCCGGTGGTGGCTGGGTCAGCAGATAGCCACTGACGTAGCGCGCCGCCAGGCCACGGGAGCGCAGACACGCCAGCATCAAGTGGGCGAAGTCCTGACACACACCCCGTCGCCGCTCCAGCACTTCCACCAGGGGCGTGGCGACCTGAGTCGCCTCGTCATCGAAGGTGAATTCGTCGAAAATCTTTTCCATCAGGGCCTGTACGCACAGCAACAACGGGCGGCCCGGCGGGAAACAGACCTGCGAAAATTCGACGAACGAACGCTTCAGGTGAACATAGGGGGATTCGAAGCGATAGCGGCAGGCCTCCAGAATATCAGCAGTCATCGGCTTGGCGCTGTAAGTCAGCGCACTGCGGGTCACTCCCCATTCCGGCGACAGATTGAAGTCCAGAAACGGCTTCTCCATGACCTCGATACGCAACCGCGCATTGACTTGCAACTCGTCGTGCGGACGCTCGAACGCCAGTCGGGTCAGCGGGTTGCCGAACACATCCAGCTCGTCACGGCGCGTGGTAGGCTCCGGGAAAATCTCGAGTGTCTGCTCGGTGCAACGCTGCCACGGGCTGCTGCGCGGCCAGAGATGCGCCAGTTGCTGAGCCAGCGAAACCGGGCTGTCGTACTTGTAATGCGTGTCATGAAAAATCTGGTAGAAGGCGCTCATCAGACAGATACCGTGCGTTGGCTGACGTCATCGACGTGAGCAAAATGGCGCAGCGCCAGGCGGTCGGAGGCCTGCTCACTGCTGTCACCAATGCTCTGCAGCAGATCGGCCAGCCCGTCGAGGACAGCGTCGATGCTGCTCTGACCGAACAGCGGGTTCTCCAGGCTGCCAAGGTCAAATGCGGCGAGACGCTGAGCCAGCACCGCCAGGCTGCTGTCACGCGGCGCATCAAACTCGTCGTTCAGGCGGCGCAGCGAGCGTTGCACCAGCTTGAGCTGAAACAGCACCGCATGCGGGTTCTGCTCATCAAGCAGCAACAGGTCCAGCACCGGAATCAGGTGCGGCACGGCCATGTACCGCGAACGATAAGTGATGCTGCTGTTGCCCAGCTCCAGCAACCACTCCAGCCCGGCTTTCTCCGAGACTGCCGAGCCACGCAAAAACGCCGCCAGACTGGTGCTGAGAAACTTCAGACGCTCGATACGTCGCCCGATCATCAAAAAGCTCCAGCCTTCGTCGCGGGTCATGTCGTCCAGCGCAAAACCGGAAAGCGCTGCCAGAGACATCACCAGCCGGTTGAGGAAATCCAGCAATTCGCCAAAATCCGGCTCGTCGGTTTCCAGGCTCGAGGCTTCGCGCTGCAATTCGACCAGCGCCTGCCAGTTTTCCCGTGAGAGCTTGCCGCGCACTTGCGAAGCGGCCCACTGCAGACGCTGCAAATTGGCGCGCAGGCTGAACGGCCACTCGTCGCCCAGCAGAGCAACCAGCAGGCGGTCCTTCAACTCTTCGCCCTCCTCGGCTTCGGGCAGCATGCCCAGGCTCTCGGCCAGCGCGACAGCCGCCTGCAACGCGAGGGGATCGTCGTCATCGACATAGCGCGTCAACATGATGCGCAGCAGGCGAGCACTGTCGTCGCAACGTTCGCAGTAACGCCCGAACCAGAACAGGTTCTCCACCACCCGCGACGGCAGGTAAGGGTCACGGCGAATCAGGTCATAGACACCCAGCGTGCGCTGCCCCTTCCAGGGCTCGCCAAGGTGCGAGCGTTCGCCCAGCACCCAGGTGTCCTTGCTCGCACCGCCGCGCTGCATCGACACCACGTCGGCATCGGCTTCGGCGGCCACTCGGGTCAGGCCGCCCGGTAGCACGCGATAGCCGTCGAGGCTGGCCACTGCGTAGACACGCATGCCGATGGCGCGCGGCTGCAAACCGGTACCATCGGCCTGCAGCACCGGTGCATGAGACAACTGCGCCAGCTCCTGGGCGACGTAGGCATAGGGGCGCGACTGCATGCGCAGGGCAAGCGCGTTGCGCTGCTCCTCATTCAAATCGCGACCGAACACCGGGGCGAAGTGCTGCGAAGGAAATGCAGGTTTGATCAACAGATCAGGCAGTTTCTCCAGCGCTTGCGCCAGCACGGGCGGTTCTCCGCACCACCAGGTTGCGACCGATGGCAGGATCAGATCTTCGCCAAACAGGTACTGACTGATTTTCGGCAAAAAGCCCAGCAGGCCAGGCGACTCCAGAACACCACTGCCCAATGCGTTGGCGACCAGCACATTGCCCTGACGCACCGCCTCCAGCAGCCCCGGCACACCAAGCGCGGAATCGGTACGTAATTCCAGAGGATCGCAGAAGTCGTCGTCCAGACGGCGCATGATCGCGTGAACCCGACGCAGACCGCTGAGGGTTTTCAGGTAAACAGTGGCATCGCGTACGGTCAGATCGCCGCCCTCGACCAGCGGATAACCCAACTGCCGCGCTAAATACAAATGCTCGAAGTAACTTTCGTTGAAACGCCCCGGCGTCAGCAGCACCACCAGAGGCGCCTCGCTGCTGGTCGGTGCCTGCCGGGCAAGCGTCTGTTGCAATGCGTCGAAGAAACCCGAGAGGTGCCGGACTTGCAGGTCACGATAGGTTTCCGGCAAGGCACGCGCGACGCTCTGGCGATTTTCCAGCGCATAACCGGCACCCGAAGGCGCCTGGGTGCGGTCGGCAGTCACCCACCAGCGCCCGTCCGGGGTGCGTGCCAGATCGACCGCGTACATATGCAGGAACGTGCCTTCTGGAGGTTTTACGCCCTGACACGGCCACAGAAAGTTGTTATGGCCAAATACCAGTTCAGCGGGCAGCAAGCCATTGGCAATCAGCGTCTGCGGGCCGTAAAGGTCCGCCAGCACCGCGTTGAGCAGTCGTGCACGCTGGGCAATCCCTGCCGCTACGTGCTGCCACTCATCCGCCGCAATGATGTGCGGCAACAGGTCCAGCTCCCATGGGCGATCCGCGCCTTTGGGGTCGGCATAAACGTTATAGGTGACACCGTTTTCCTGGATCTGCCGGGTCAGCAAGGCCTGGCGCTGGATCAGTTGCGCCGAGGTGCTGCGTTGCATGTGTTCGTACAGACGACGCCAGTGCGGGCGGACGGCACCGTCGGCATCGAGCATTTCGTGGTAAGTACCCTCGGACAGCGGGTAATGGTCAAGCAGGTCGGGCATGGAAGGCTCGGCAGGCAACGTAAGGACTTCAGATTAGTGCAGTCAGATGTCACGTCCGTGTGCATCTGACGCACAGAGCCACTGTTTTTCTAATGCAGACGCATATCCAGCGTCATCGGCAGCTCGTCGTTAATGTTGAGCGACGGAACGTCCAGTTTGCCCGGGGTGTGACCGATGCGGAAGAAACGTGACAGGCGACGGCTTTCCGCTTCGTTGGCGTTGACCGGCAAGGTTTCATAGTTGCGGCCGCCCGGGTGGGCGACATGATACGCGCAGCCGCCCAGCGAGCGGTGCATCCAGGTGTCGACCAGATCAAAAACCAGTGGCGCATGGACGCCGATGGTCGGTTGCAGGCAGTTGGCCGGCTGCCAGGCGCGATAACGCACACCCGCGACGAACTCGCCAGCCCGTCCGGTGGGCTGCAAAGGCACCGCGACACCGTTGCAGGTCAATACGTAGCGCTGCGGTGGTAGCCCGCTGAGATGCACCTGCAAGCGCTCCAGCGACGAATCGACGTAGCGCACCGCGCCACCGGCCGAGCCCTCTTCACCCAGAACGTGCCAAGGCTCCAGCGCCTGCCGCAGCTCCAGCTCGAGGCCGTTGACGGCGTAATCACCCACTTTCGGAAAGCGGAATTCCAAATGCGCAGAGAACCAGTCGGCCTGCACCGGGTAGCCTGCCGCGTTGAGGTCGGCGACCACATCGGCGAAATCCTGCTCGATGAAGTGCGGCAACATGAAGCGATCATGCAGTTGCGTGCCCCAGCGTGCCAGCTTGGCCGGCGCATAGGGTTCACGCCAGAAACGCGCCACCAGCGCCCGTAGCAGCAACTGCTGCGCCAGGCTCATGCGCGCATGCGGCGGCATCTCGAAGGCACGCAGCTCCAGCAGGCCAAGACGCCCGGTTGCACCATCGGGCGAGTACAGCTTGTCGATGCAGAATTCGGCGCGATGGGTGTTGCCGGTGACGTCGATCAACAGGTTGCGCAGCAGACGATCGACGATCCACGGCGCGACTTCTTCACCCGGCTCCGGCATCTGTGCGAAGGCGATTTCCATTTCATAAAGCGAGTCGTTGCGCGCCTCATCGATACGTGGTGCCTGGGACGTCGGGCCGATGAACAGACCGGAAAACAGGTACGACAGCGAAGGATGGTTGTGCCAATAGCTGATCAGGCTGCGCAGCAGGTCTGGGCGACGCAGAAACGGCGAGTCCGCCGGTGTCGCGCCACCCAGCACGAAGTGGTTGCCGCCGCCAGTGCCGGTGTGACGCCCGTCGATCATGAATTTCTCTGTGGTCAGGCGTGTGAGACGCGCCTGCTCGTAAAGAAACTCGGTGCGCTCGACCAACTCGTCCCAACTGGCGGACGGCTGCACGTTGACCTCGATCACACCAGGGTCCGGGGTAATGCGGAAGTTGCACAGCCGCGGATCGCTCGGCGGCTCGTAGCCTTCCAGCAGAATCGGGCATTGCAGTTCTTCAGCAGTCGCTTCGATCACGGCCACCAGCTCAAGGTACTCCTCAAGCTTTTGCAGTGGCGGCATAAACAGATACAGACGCCCGTCGCGCGCTTCGGCGCACAGCGCCGTACGGGTCAGCCAGTCGGCCGACTCATCGATTTTCGGCGAGCGTTCGGCGTCGATATCTGTGGACTTGAGCGCCGAGGTCAGCGAGTCGCTGTCGGCAAGCTCCGGGAAGTCCTGGTTATGATCGGTCGGATGAATGAACGGGTACTCCGCCGCCTTGACCCAGGGTTGCGAGGCCAATGGCAGGCGATAGCCCAGCGCGGAATCACCCGGCACCAGACGGCAGTGTTCGTCACGCAAGTACCAGCGGCCACTCTGCCAGCTATCGCCGCCTGCATTACGGGCCAACGGCAGGACCTGACCAATCATCTTGTCCAGCCCCTGAGCGAAGACCTTGCGCAGACGCGCGCGCTCCAGCTCATCACCCAGCCGCGAGTCTTCGGCAGTCACGTTGACTGGCAATGCGCCTTCGCGCCACAGGTAGTAGAAATTGTCTTCGTAAGCCGGAAAAACGAAACGGGCCGGTAGTTTCAGACGCTCGGCAACGCTGGCCAGAAAGCGCCCGGCCAGCTCGCCGGTAGCGCCGTAATCCTGGGTTTCATCGGCTATCAGCGCATTGTTGCGCCAGACCGGTTTGCCATCCTTGCGCCAGAAACAGTTCAGTGACCAGCGTGGCAACTGTTCGCCCGGATACCATTTGCCCTGGCCAAAATGCACGATCCCCAGTGGCGCGTAATGCGCGCGCATGCGCTGAAACAGCTCGGCAGACAGCTCGCGCTTGCGAGGCCCCAGCGCAGCCGTGTTCCATTCGGCACCGTCGCGATCATCGAGGGACACGAACGTCGGTTCGCCGCCCATGGTCAGGCGCACGTCGTCACGCGTCAGGTCCGCGTCGATCTGTCGGCCGAGGGACTGAATGTCCTGCCATTGCTCTTCGGTGTACGGCTTGGTGACCCGCGGGGCCTCCCAGATGCGCTCGACCGACATTTCGTGGCTGAAATCGGTTTCGCACGGCTCGACCAGACCGCTGATCGGCGCTGCGGAAGACGGTTCCGGGCTGCACGCCAGCGGAATATGCCCTTCGCCTGCAAAGAGGCCGGAAGTAGCATCCAGACCGACCCAGCCAGCACCCGGCAGATAGACCTCGCACCAGGCATGCAGGTCGGTGAAGTCGACATCAGTGCCCGACGGCCCGTCCAGCGCCTCGACATCGGCCTTGAGCTGGATGAGATAGCCCGATACAAATCGCGCCGCCATACCCAGATGGCGCAACAGCTGCACCAGCAGCCACGCGGAGTCACGGCAAGAACCTGAAGCGTTTTCCAGGGTGAATTCCGGGGTCTGCACACCCGGTTCCATACGGATCAGGTAAGCGACATCCTGACTCAGGCGCTGGTTGAGACCCACCAGAAAGTCGATGGCGGGTATCGGCTCGCGACTGATGCTGTCCAGATACGCCTGAAATCTTGGGGTCAGCGGCAGTTTTTCCAGGTACGGCGCCAGCTCGCGCTGTTCTTCGCTGGCATAGGTGAAGGGGATGTTTTCGGCGTAAGGCTCCAGAAAGAAGTCGAACGGATTGAACACCGCCATCTCGGCGACCAGATCGACCTCGACGCGAAATTCCCTGGTCTTTTCCGGGAAGACCAGACGCGCCAGGTAATTACCTTGAGGGTCCTGCTGCCAGTTGATGAAGTGGTTTTCAGGCAGGACTTTCAGCGAATACGACAGTACGCGCGTGCGGCTGTGAGCGGCCGGGCGCAGGCGAACGATCTGAGGACCCAGTTCGACCGCGCGTTCGTAGCGATAGTGCGTGACATGGTGCAAGGCAATATGAATCGACACGGCGTGCCTCCTGCGAGCCTGAACGGTAATTGAGCCGCGCAAGACTTATGCCATCCGGTCAAAGTCGTGCGCCAACGAGAGTGACATTCCCCGCCCGATCAGGCGCAGCACCATAATTGTGCTCGCCTGAACTGAAGGTGCAAGGGTCGCACGGAAACGGGGCGCACAGGGCAATAAGGTTGGACCCGCACGCAATATTTACTTAGTGCCACAGCCAGATTGATGCCTGATTACATCGTCCTCCAATGATTAACCATTATCGGAGCACTTGTAATGACACAGCTAAATCCCGCGCAACAACCGCTTTCAGAACCGACCGAAGCTGTCGACGCTCACATCGACCTCATGGATCCGGCCGAACGTGCTGACTACGAGACGACACGAAAAGCATTGCTTGCGGTAATGCAGAGCAGCAATGCCCCTATCAGCCTTGAAGACATTCGGATCAAGCCAGATCCAGCGTCCGGATTCGGCGAATACTGCGCTGAGAAAGCGGCTCTGCCTGCACCGCTTCAAGCCGAAAAGCAGGAGTTGCCGTTTCAGATAGACAGCGATGGCCGCGTCAGCCTGGCATTGATGCTGAGCTACAACTACGGGTTGTCGCTTCCACCATCGCCTGACACAACGGCAATCAAAAACCTGCTCAATACGCTGGCAGAACTTCGCGCCAGTCAGGAATTGGGGCTTATTGATCAGTTCGACATCAAGGCCATGCTGACACCGAAAAATCTGCAGGACCTGAAACGAGCCCGCACCGAGTACTTGGGCAACGAAGGTGGCACGCTGCTAAGCAAGCTGGGTGCTGAAATCATTGCCTCCTGTCCACTGGCACATGTTCAGGACTCCCCAGTGGCGGTTATGGCCCGGGTTCTCAGATCCGGACCGGCAAGGGCATTGGGACAAACGCTGCTGGCACAACTTGATCGGCCTGAGGGAGAAACGTCCGCGTCCCTGATGACACTCATGGACCGGATTTTATGGCATGCCATCAGCAGCGATCTTCAGCAACCTGAGGATCGAAAGCCTGGAGAAATTGCCGACTACACATTCTCCAGAACAGAAAACCTGGGGCGTAGCCACGCTGACATCCTGAACGATATGCACAGCCACCTGATCAACACGGGCAAGGCGGCGTCGATCAACGAAGCAATACTCGCACGCTTCATACTGGCACTGGAGAACTGCCCTGAATGGCTGGTCAACGGTGTTCCCGACGATCTGCCATATGGTTGTACTGAAGTGTGGGTCAATTTTCAGCATGGGGTCACCCTTGCGGAAGCCATCGAGTTTGGTTCTTCACGCTGGATGAGCTTTGACGACCTGATCGAACTGCCAGTGATCTTCAACAAAAAGATGGACACCGATGAACAGCAGGCAGCCTATCTCACAACCCGCCTGCCCATCCTTCTGGCATGGGCGCAGGCCAACGGTTATATCCGTATTCAGGGCAACCTGCCTTATTCCGAACAAGAGATAGCACAGGCAGTCAGCGCGTTCGAAGAATCCGAAACCGAATCACTTGAAGCTGTGAATGCACTGGTTCGCACAGCGCCAGAACGCAAGGCGATGGCCATCGTCGCCATGACAGAAGCGCGAAGGACGCCTGCAATTCAACAGATACTTGAGCAGGAAGATTATCCATTCCCGCCCATTGATCTACGCCCCAGGCTGGCGGTGCTACGGAAAAGCCATACGCCTGTCTATCGCGATCATAAAGGCACCCTCTCAGCATCCAATCTGCCCTATAACGCTTACGGCATAAAACACGATTCGTCGTCGTTGCTGGAGGTCTACATGGCCGGTGAAAACATTGATGACTGGAGACTGCCGGGGCGCGACAGCACGGAAGGCCTACTTCCCATAAACCGTGAAATGCAGTTGCTGTACAAGGCGCTGCCAGACATCAATCAACAATTCGAGCATGAGTTTCAGGCTTATCTGGCTGATGCCCGCAAGGCTTACGCGACAATCATTAAAAAGTTGCTGACTCAACTGCCTTTCAAGCATCGCCTGGCCATCGAAAATGGTGCCGTATCACTCTACTCGCTCAGACTACCGACCCAAGACCTGATGGCTGTTGCAGAAAGCGAGAAGCATCGAGAACCACTGCGAGGCCGCGCCGGTTTTATCATTCAGGCTGTCTACGAAGGCAAAACAAGGTTCTACGAAGTTTTCCCGCTGTTGATGATGGTGCGTTATCGCCCTGATCTGAAGGCGCTTATCGAGAATGGTGTACCCGGGATCGAGTTCTGGACGATTACATCCACAATCCCGACGCCGGTGGTTGTCAATAAGGGAAGAACATTGCCGTTTGATCAAAACGCCTACCTGCGCGGCGATGAACCGCGTGATGGCGCGACCGCCACCATGATTGCAGAAATTGTTGGCGAACCATTCGGCCCATCGAACACTGAGACAGCCCTGCATATGCCCATAACCACGTTTTCAAAACGCTGTACCGGCATTGCCAGTATTGTCTGCAGCCAGTTGTTCTACGTTAATGAGGATGACCTTTATGCACAATGCAAAGGCATTACCAAAATAGAAAAGGACAAAAGCGCGCCCGGGGCTATCGAAGAGATAACCAATATCCTGATATCTCTGACGCCCTGGCCCGAATTCAAAAGCCTCCTGTCCGGAGAGAAAAACCGCATGAGGGCAGGAGCACTAGGGCTGACGGTCTACATGATTCCGTACGGTGGCTTCGCCGGAAAGCTGCTTGCAGGTACTGCAAAGGTCGCCACGCGTTTAGGCAGAAATCTGATAGCCCGAGGTGGCAAAGTTCATGTTTCGAAATTGCTCATGAAGACGCGCATTACACTCAGAGGTACCACCTCGATCAATATCAGGCCAGCCCCTGACGTGACGGGAAAAGTATTGACTGGCGTCTCGCAATTCGTCGTGAAGCACGTCACCTGGAAATTTTTGGCGATAAACGTAGGTAAGGGTTACAGTCGCAGACTTCTCGCCAGTATGGGCACGCAGGAGCCTCAAGCTGAAGAGCAAAAGGCTACCTGACCTGAAGAACAGCCGGGCCGCAGGTACAAGCGTACCTGCGGCCCATAGCTATCAGCGAGGCACTACAGGCTTGCGGGCTGGCTTGCCGCCTTTGCCCTTGCCACCCTTGGCTGCATCCATGCGCTCCTTGGCGGCCTGCTTGTTGCGCGCCATTGCGGCGGCCTTGGCCTCTTCGCGTTTGTCCCACGGCTTGCTGCCATCGCTGCCACGCGGTGGCAGGCCAGTATGCTGGGTCTGGATCAGCGTAGTCTTCGCGTTCTTGGCAACCTTGTGGCTGCCAGCTGGCGTCGAGTTCTTGCGGCGCGCACTTTGATAGCTGTCGGTCGCCGGCTGATGCAACGGGATCAGTTGATCCTTGCCCGGCCCGATCAGATCGGCACGGCCCATGCGTTCAAGGGCCTCGCGCAACATCGGCCAGCCTTTCGGGTCGTGATAGCGCAGGAAGGCCTTGTGCAGACGACGCTGCGCTTCACTCTTCACAATCGTGACTGCGTCGCTCTTGTAGGTGACCTTGCGCAACGGGTTCTTGCCGGAGTGGTACATGGCCGTGGCGGTTGCCATAGGCGACGGGTAAAACGCCTGCACCTGATCCGCGCGGAAGCCGTTGCCCTTGAGCCACAGCGCCAGGTTCATCATGTCTTCATCGGTGGTGCCGGGGTGGGCGGCGATGAAGTAAGGAATCAGGTACTGCTCCTTGCCGGCTTCCTTGGTGTACTTCTCGAACATGCGCTTGAACTTGTCATAGCTGCCAATGCCCGGCTTCATCATCTGGTTGAGCGGACCTTCCTCGGTGTGTTCCGGGGCGATCTTCAGGTAACCACCCACGTGGTGCGTTACCAGCTCTTTGACATACTCCGGCGACTCGACCGCAAGGTCGTAGCGCAGGCCAGAGGCGATCAAGATTTTCTTCACGCCCGGCAGGGCGCGGGCGCTGCGATACAGCTGAATCAGCGATGAGTGATCGGTGTTCAGGTTCGGGCAGATGCCGGGGAATACGCAGGACGGCTTACGGCAAGCCGATTCGATCTCCGGGCTTTTGCAGGCGATGCGGTACATGTTCGCGGTCGGCCCGCCCAAGTCGGAAATCACGCCCGTAAAGCCCGGCACCTTGTCGCGAATCTCTTCGATTTCGCGAATGATCGACTCTTCGGAGCGGTTCTGAATGATCCGGCCTTCATGCTCGGTGATCGAGCAGAAGGTGCAGCCGCCGAAGCAGCCACGCATGATGTTCACGGAGAAACGAATCATGTCGTAGGCAGGGATCTTTTCCTTGCCGTACGCAGGATGCGGGACGCGCGCGTAAGGCATGCCAAACACGTAGTCCATTTCTTCAGTGGTCATCGGAATGGGCGGCGGGTTGAACCAGACGTCGACCTCTCCATGCTTCTGCACCAGCGCACGGGCGTTGCCCGGGTTGGTTTCAAGGTGCAAGACGCGGTTGGCATGGGCATACAGCACAGCGTCATTACGGACCTTTTCCACCGATGGCAGGCGGATGACCGTCTTGTCCCGGGTCATGCGCGGGCTGGCAAGAATCTGCACCACCTTGGCTTCGTTAGGGTCCTCGACGTTGCCTTTTTCCTGCTCGATGGCGCAGGCCTGCGTGTCCTGGGTGTTGACGTACGGGTTGATGATCTTGTCGACCTTGCCCGGACGGTCAATACGCGTCGAATCGACTTCGTACCAGCCCTGCGGCGTGTCGCGACGAATGAACGCGGTGCCGCGCACATCGGTGATGTCTTCGATCTTGTGGCCGTAGGACAGGCGCTGAGCGACTTCGACAATCGCACGCTCGGCGTTGCCGTACAGCAGGATGTCGGCGCAGGCATCGATCAGGATCGAGTTGCGAACCTTGTCCTGCCAATAGTCATAGTGGGCAATACGACGCAGGGAAGCTTCGATGCCGCCCAGCACGATAGGCACATGCTTGTAAGCTTCCTTGCAGCGCTGGCTGTAGACCAGACTTGCGCGATCCGGACGCTTGCCGGCCATGCCGCCAGGGGTATAAGCGTCATCGGAGCGAATTTTCTTGTCCGCGGTATAGCGGTTGATCATCGAGTCCATGTTGCCTGCAGCGACACCGAAGAACAGGTTCGGCTCGCCGAGCTTCATGAAATCGTCTTTGGACTGCCAGTTTGGCTGCGCAATGATCCCGACCCGAAAGCCCTGGGACTCAAGCAGACGGCCGATGATCGCCATGCCGAAAGACGGGTGATCGACGTACGCATCACCGGTAACGATGATGATGTCGCAGGAATCCCAGCCAAGCAGATCCATCTCTTCCCGGCTCATGGGCAGGAAAGGTGCTGGTCCGAAACATTCGGCCCAGTACTTGGGATAGTCAAATAACGGCTTGGCTGCTTGCATGTTCAGGACCTACGTTTGCACGTTGGAAAAATCGCGGGCGCGGAATATAGCACATTTTTTGATCAAACCCGACGACAGTGGTCGGATTTGATGGGCCTTACCCCGGGTCAATCGTCGTCGAAGTTGTAACTGCCCGGTGCCAGGTTCTCGAAACGCGTGTATTTGCCGATGAATGCGAGGCGCGTGGTGCCGATCGGCCCGTTACGCTGCTTGCCGATGATGATCTCGGCAATGCCTTTATGCTCGGTTTCCGGGTGATACACCTCGTCCCGGTAGACGAACATGATCACGTCGGCATCCTGCTCGATCGCTCCGGATTCCCGAAGGTCGGAGTTGATCGGACGCTTGTTCGGCCGCTGCTCCAGGGAGCGGTTGAGCTGCGACAGGGCAATGACCGGGCAGTTGAATTCCTTGGCCAGCGCTTTCAGCGAGCGCGAAATCTCGGAAATTTCGTTGGTCCGGTTGTCACCGCTCGAGCCGGGAATCTGCATCAACTGCAGGTAGTCGATCATGATCATGGCGATATCGCCGTGCTCACGTACGATCCGCCGGGTACGCGCACGCATTTCGGACGGGCTGATACCGGCAGTGTCATCGATGAACAGCTTGCGATCATTGAGCAGGTTGACCGCAGACGTCAGCCGCGGCCAGTCATCGTCGTCGAGCTGACCCGCGCGCACCTTGGTCTGGTCGATGCGCCCAAGCGACGACAACATACGCATGATCAGCGACTCACCTGGCATCTCCAGCGAGTAGACCAGAACCACCTTGTCACTGCGCAGCACCGCGTTCTCGACAAGGTTCATGGCAAACGTGGTTTTACCCATCGACGGACGTCCGGCAACGATAATCAGGTCGGCGGGCTGCATTCCGCTGGTCTTTTCGTCGAGGTCGGTATACCCGGTGGACAGGCCGGTGATGGCGTTATCACTGTTGAACAGGGTATCGATACGGTCGATGGCCTTGGTCAGCAGGTCGTTGACGCTGACCGGACCGCCCGTCTTGGGGCGCGCTTCGGCGATCTGGAAGATCTGCCGTTCAGCCTCGTCAAGAATTTCTTCGGCGGTACGGCCTTCCGGGTTGAACGCACTGTCGGCAATTTCGGTGCTGATGCCGATCAATTGCCGCAATGTGGCACGGGCCCGGACAATCTGCGCGTAGGCCTTGATGTTGGCGACAGAAGGCGTGTTTTTCGCCAGCTCACTGAGGTAGCCCAGGCCGCCTACTTGCGAGGTCTGTCCTTCCTTGTCCAGCTGTTCAGCCAGGGTGACCACGTCAATCGGGCTGTTCTGGTCGGCCAAACGGGCGATGGCGCGGAATATCAGGCGGTGGTCATGTCGATAGAAATCACCATCGGAAACTTGATCGAGCACCCGCTCCCAGGCGTTGTTATCCAGCATCAAACCACCGAGCACGGCCTGTTCGGCCTCGATGGAATGTGGCGGCACCTTCAGGGCAGCGGTTTGCAGATCGTATTGTTCGGGGGTGGAAATATCGTTCATGGCCACTTCAATTCGAGGTTTGCAGAATGGGGATGGCACAAAGACAAAGGGCACGACCTGTGAACAGGATCGTGCCCGATGTTAATCCTCTGGCAGCAATGCCGCCAGACGATTACGTATTGCTTAAGCAGCCACTACGACAACGCGTACGGTCGCTTCTACGTCGCTGTGCAGGTGCACGGCTACGTCGTATTCGCCAACGTTGCGGATAGTGCCGTTCGGCAGACGAACTTCGCTTTTTGCAACTTCAACGCCGGAGGCGGTCAGTGCATCAGCGATGTCGTGCGTACCGATCGAACCGAACAGCTTGCCTTCGTCACCAGCGGTGGCAGTGATAGTCACTTCCAGCTCAGCCAGTTGGGCAGCGCGAGTTTCGGCAGATGCTTTCTTGTCTGCAGCCAGTTTTTCCAGCTCTGCACGACGCTCTTCAAACGCAGCCACGTTGGCAGCGGTTGCAGCGGTTGCTTTGCCGTAAGGCAGCAGGTAGTTACGACCGTAGCCGGCCTTAACGTTTACTTTGTCGCCCAGGTTGCCCAGGTTGGCGACTTTTTCCAGAAGGATCAGTTGCATGTGGAAATCCTCTTAACTTTTAACCTTCACCGTTCGCAGGACCATTGCCGGAATCTTTCGAACTCCGGCGACCGCGAAAATCAATCAGGCTGTCGACAATGGCAATTACCACGAGCAACGGATAGATCAGTTGCATAAACACCAGCAGCGTTATGTACATCCCTACCAGCCAGAACCGGGAAAGCCGCTTTTCAGCAACCAGACCGTGGATCAGAGCCAGCCCCGCAAACACCAGCGGTACGCTGCAAAGCGGTGTAAGCATTGCTATCTGCGGACCGAAATTCGGCCCCACCAGCATGCACACCAACAGCGCCAACGCAGACACCAGCGGGAGTTTCACAGCGCGAAATTCACGCCCGAAACCACCAGGGTTGTACAACATCGCTTGCCAGTACCGCCCAAGAATCAGGCACAACACACTGACAATTTGCAGCACAGCCGCTATCAGGCCATTCAGGACGGGTGCAATCAGTGCCCCCAGACGCGCTCGCTCTTCTACGTTCAACTGCTCGTAGAGCCCGGCCAGCATTGTCGGCAGATGCTTTTGCAGCTCCTGCGACATTGCCTCCAGAGGTTCGCGAAAAACCGTGCCCAGAATTACTGCATACACCACACCCAACGCCACGCTGACCAGCAGCACGCGGACCCAGGACTCGCTGGCACGCAAAACCATTGCCAAACTCAGCGAACCGGCCAGCACCATGGCTGTACGAGGTTCGCCGAAATACCACCAGACCAAAGCCGGCAGCAGAGCCCAGGACAGGACATCAACGGCATCACTGAACCCGCGTCGCAGGAGCACAAGGCACCCTGCGGCAGCACTCAACCAGAACAACAGCGGCAATGCCGCACATCCAGCCACTACAAGAGTGGCCTGCATACGGCCGCGCATGATGAATTCAGCCAGGGCACGCATGCTTTCTATCCTTTGTTACGTTTTGTCGACTACCTGGTCTCAGCGGCCGTGGCTGTCGGTGTAGGCCAGCAGGGCCAGGAAGCGGGCACGCTTGATAGCGGTGGCCAGCTGACGCTGATAACGTGCTTTGGTACCAGTGATACGGCTTGGAACGATTTTGCCGGTCTCGGATACGTAGGCTTTCAGAGTGTTGAGATCTTTGTAATCGATCTCTTTGACGTCTTCAGCGGTGAAGCGGCAGAATTTACGACGACGGAAGAAACGTGCCATGTAATTGGCTCCTCAAAAGGTCCGTGGATTACTCGTCAGCGTTATCGCTAACGTCGCTGTTGTCGCCGTCATCGCCATCGGCGCTGTCGGAGTGCTCAGGACGGTCACGACGCTCACGGCGCTCACTGCGGTTCTCTTCAGCCTTGAGCATCTCGGACTGGCCAGTTACGGCTTCGTCGCGACGGATGACCAGGTTACGGATCACAGCATCGTTGTAACGGAAGTTGTCTTCCAGCTCGGCCAGAGCCTTGCCAGTGCACTCAACGTTCAGCATCACGTAGTGAGCCTTGTGAACATTGTTGATTGCGTAAGCCAGTTGACGACGGCCCCAATCTTCCAGACGGTGGATTTTGCCGCCGTCTTCTTCGATCAGCTTGGTGTAACGCTCTACCATGCCGCCGACTTGCTCGCTTTGATCCGGGTGGACCAAAAAGATAATTTCGTAATGACGCATGAATGCTCCTTACGGGTTGTAGCCTGCCGCTCAAAAGCGGTCAGACAAGGAGTGAATGACACTGTTGGTCTTGCTCAGGGACAGGCACATGCGCGCCTGCCGTGACAGCAAGGGGCGCAATTGTAGAGAAGGGTCGAGGGAGGCGCAAGGCAATTGGTGAATTAATGAGCAGATCGCATGGCGCGACCTGCTCACTCTGGCCAGGCGCCGAAATCAGGCCTTTTTGCCGGCAGCCTTGACGCTGCGCTTCAAACAGACACACGCCGGTCGCGACCGACACGTTCAGACTGCTGACACTGCCCGCCATCGGCAGACGCACCAGATAATCGCAGTGCTCGCGGGTCAGGCGACGCATGCCCTTGCCTTCCGCGCCCATGATGATGATGATGGTCGGGCCGGTCAGATCCTGTTGATACAACTCGACCTCGGCCTCGCCTGCCGTACCGACAACCCACAAGCCGCGCTGCTGAAGCTTTTCCAGCGCGCGCGCCAGATTGGTCACAGCCACCAGCGGAATGACTTCGGCCGCACCGCAGGCGACTTTTCGCACAGCTGGCGTCAAGGTCGCAGACTTGTCCTTGGGCACGATCACGGCCAGCGCACCTGCCGCATCGGCGGTACGCAGGCAGGCGCCGAGGTTGTGCGGATCGGTCACGCCATCAAGCACCAGCAGCAACGGCGAACCTTCGCTGCGGTCGAGTAGCTCGTCGAGCATTGCCTCGCCCCAGACCTGACTCGGGCTCACATCGGCAACCACACCCTGATGCACGCCTTCGACCCAGGCATCCATTTCGCGACGCTCCGCCTGACCAATGGTCACGCGATTCTCACCCGCCAGCGCCACCAGCGTCTGTACGCGAGGGTCGTTACGACCCTCGGCCAGCCAGATGTGCTTGACGCGTTTCGGGTGATGACGAAGTAACGCTTCTACGGCGTGAACGCCGTAGATTTTTTCCAGCTGACTCATGACTTGGCCTTGGGTTTACGAGCGCCACCGCTTTTCGCGGTTGGCGCGGAGCCCGATTTTGACGGACCTTTACGGTGTTTACTGGCCGGCTTGCTCGACGAAGGAGCAGAGCCCGACCTGTCAGACTTTCCCGACGACGCCTTGCTACCACCCTTCGCGTCTGCCAGAAGGGCTTTTTTCAGCTCGCGGCTTTTACGCACTTCTGCGTTTTTCGCCGCCGCATCGCTCGGGCGATACGCTTCGGTACTGCTCTCCTTGGCAGAAGCGCTACGGCGACCGGACTTGGCAGGCGCCTTTTCCTTTTCCGTCGTTGTAGTGGCGGCAGGCGGCGCAGTGTCATGACCACAACGCTTGCGACCAGCCGGCGTTGCAGCCGCTGCGGTTTCGGAAATCTCGAAGTCGATCTTGCGCTCATCCAGATCAACACGCATGACACGCACTTCGACGCTGTCGCCCAGACGGAAATTACGTCCGGTACGCTCGCCGGCAAGGCGGTGATGCAGGGGGTCGAAATGGTAGTAATCACCCGGCAGAGCCGTAACGTGAACCAGCCCTTCGACGTAGATGTCAGTCAGCTCGACGAACAGGCCAAAGCCGGTTACCGCCGTAATCACGCCCGGGAATGACTCGCCCACGCGATCTTTCATGTACTCGCACTTGAGCCAGTTGACCACGTCGCGCGTAGCCTCGTCGGCACGGCGCTCGCTCATCGAGCATTGTTCGCCCAACTGATCGAGCAGCGCGTCGTCGTACGGGTAGATACGCGCCTTCGGAATCGTTGCAGCACCGGCACGACGTACGTGTGGAGTATCCTGCTTGGAGCGGATAACGCTGCGAATCGCACGGTGCGTCAGCAGATCCGGATAACGACGGATCGGCGAGGTGAAGTGCGTATACGCTTCATAATTGAGACCGAAGTGGCCGTTGTTGTCCGAGCTGTAAACGGCCTGGCTCAACGAACGCAGCATGACGGTCTGAATCAGGTGGTAATCCGGGCGGTCACGAACGGTTTCAAGCAGCGCCTGATAATCCTTCGGTGTCGGACCTTCCTTGCCTTTGTGCAGCGTCAGACCCAGCTCACCCAGGAATGCACGCAGTTTTTCCAGACGCTCTGGCGGCGGACCATCATGGACGCGGTACAACGCGGGAATTTCGTGCTTCTTCAAGAACTGCGCGGTGGCCACGTTGGCGGCCAGCATGCACTCTTCGATCAGCTTGTGAGCATCGTTGCGAGTGGTCGGACGGATTTCGGCAATCTTGCGCTCGGAACCGAAGATGATCCGGGTTTCCTGAGTTTCGAAATCGATCGCACCGCGCACATGACGCGCACCCAGCAACACCTTGTACATGGCGTAAAGCTGCTTGAGGTGCGGAACCACGTCGCCGTATTCGCCACGAAGGCTTTTGGCTTCAGCTGTTTTCGGCTGTTCCAGGATCGTGCTGACCTTGTTGTAGGTCAGGCGAGCGTGGGAGTGGATGATACCTTCGTAGAATACGTAGTCAGTCATCTCGCCGGTCTTGGAGATGGTCATCTCGCAAACCATGGCCAGACGATCAACGTGCGGGTTCAGCGAGCACAGGCCGTTGGACAATTGCTCAGGCAGCATGGGCACGACGCGCTCGGGGAAGTACACCGAGTTGCCGCGAACCTGGGATTCAGCATCCAGCGCCGAGCCGATTTTCACGTAGCTCGATACGTCGGCAATGGCCACGTAGAGCTTCCAGCCACCGGAGAACAAGCGCAGTTTGCCCGGCTTGGCTTCGCAATAAACCGCGTCGTCGAAATCGCGAGCGTCTTCGCCGTCGATGGTCACAAAAGGCAGGTGGCGCAGGTCTACGCGATTTTCCTTGTCCTTCTCTTCGACTTCCGGCTTGAGCTTCGCTGCTTCCTTGAGTACAGCCTCAGGCCACACGTGCGGAATATCGTAAGTGCGTAGCGCAACATCGATTTCCATGCCCGGCGCCATGTAGTTGCCGACCACTTCGACCACATCACCCTGCGGCTGGAAGCGCGGCGTTGGCCAGTGGGTGATTTTCACCTCGACGAACTGGCCGATCTTCGCATTATTGTTGCGGCCCGGTGTTACCAGCACTTCCTGCTGGATTTTCGGGTTATCGGGTACAACAAAACCAATGCCACTCTCTTCGAAGTAGCGACCAACAATGGTTTCGTGAGCACGCGAGATCACTTCGACAATAACGCCTTCGCGACGACCGCGACGGTCAAGGCCGGAAACACGCGCCAGCGCCCGGTCACCGTCGAACACCAGACGCATCTGCGCCGGGCTCATGAACAGGTCATCGGAACCGTCGTCCGGCACCAGAAAGCCGAAACCGTCACGGTGCCCGGAGATGCGACCCAGAATAAGGTCAAGCTTGTCTACCGGTGCATACGTGCCACGACGGGTATAGATCAACTGGGCGTCACGCTCCATTGCCCGAAGGCGGCGGCGCAGAGCCTCGAATTGATCTTCGGTGGTCAGGCCGAATTCTTCGACCAGTTGCTCGCGACTGGCCGGCGAACCGCGCTCGGCAAGGTGCTGCAAGATCAGCTCACGGCTGGGAATAGGGTTTTCGTATTTTTCCGCTTCACGAGCGGCCTCGGGATCGAGGGACTGCCAATCGGCCATTAGATAGTTTTCACCTTGTATATATAGGGGTTAGTTTGGCATAGACCTCATGAAACGGGAAATTTCACGCTCAAACCACTCGACAAAAAGCCTCCCTGACCACGCTGCAAGACCCGAAACACACCGCTCGCGATTTTTTTCGACTTTTTTTCATCGCCGGGGTTTACAGCCTAAAAAGCGCTCCGTATAGTGCGCGCCATCGGCAGGTTGATGCCTTCCGATACTGCCCAGATGGTGAAATTGGTAGACACGCCAGCTTCAGGTGCTGGTGACCGCAAGGTCGTGGAAGTTCGAGTCTTCTTCTGGGCACCAATTCAGGCAGCAGACTACAACAGTCTCAAGCCTCACAAAAACCCGCGAAAGCGGGTTTTTGCATTTTCAGGTTTTGATTATTAAATCAAAACAGGGGTTTACAGAGCAAAATGATCGCCGTATAGTGCGCCCCATCAACGGCGGAGACGCTGCTGATGCTGCCCAGATGGTGAAATTGGTAGACACGCCAGCTTCAGGTGCTGGTGACCGCAAGGTCGTGGAAGTTCGAGTCTTCTTCTGGGCACCAATTCAAAAAAACCGAGCCAATGGCTCGGTTTTTTGCTTTCCGACTTCAGAAAAGCCCCCCCCTTCCGCAGGCATGGCAGCGCCACATTTGCAGCGCTGCATGATGCTCAAGCCCGAAACTGCCCCAGGCTCGCCTTCAACTGCGCAGCCAGCCCGCTGAGTACCTTGCCGCTAGCAGTCGTCTCGACCACCGCCTCGGCAGCACGCTCGGCCTGAGCATGAATCACCTCGACCCGACCGCGAACGGCCTGCGCGCCTTCAGCCTGATGTACAGCCGCCTTGGTTGCCAGACCGATGGCAGCATGCACTTGCTCGACGGACGCCTGCACGGTCTGCTGGCGTTTGGCGCTGTCACGTAATACTTCCAGCCCTTCCTTGGCCTGTCGGCCAGCGATGCCGATGGCAGCGACCGCCTCTTTCGCGCCGCGCTGCAAGGCGATGATGTGTTCCTGAATATCGCCCGTCGAGCTTTGTGTCTTGCTGGCCAGCGCACGCACCTCGTCAGCCACCACGGCAAAGCCCCTGCCCGTTTCACCCGCGCGTGCGGCTTCAATGGCTGCGTTGAGTGCGAGCAAGTTGGTTTGCTCGGCAATACCGTGGATAACTTCCAGCACGACCTCGATCTGCTGGCTTTGCTGCGCCAGACGCTCTATGACCTGCGCACCGGTTTCAACCTGCCCGGCCAGCGCCTCGATCAAACCGCCGACCTGATTGGACGTGCGGGTGTTTTCATCGGTCGCTTGTTTGATATCGACCACCTGACGCAAGGCCGCCTGCATCGCCTGGCTTTCCGACTGCGCCTCATCAGCCATCTGCTCCAGCGCCTTGAGGCTGGCCGCCACTTCATCACGCTGCAGCTCGGCCGCCGCATCAGCTCCGGCGTTACGCTGGCTCATGACACCGATTTCCTGCCCGGTGCGCTGCGCCACCTCGCCCGCCTCACGAACGATAGGCTGCAACTTGTCGATGAAGCGATTGACCGCCGCCGACATGTCGCCGATCTCGTCATTGCTGTCCAGCTTGACGCGCTTGGTCAGGTCGCCCTCACCCGCAGCCAAATCATTCAGTGCCGCGATCAGCAGGTGCAACTTGCTGACCACACGACGTCCGAGCACTACCGCGAGTAACAGCAGTACGCCCAGGCCGACCAGCGCCAGCCCCATGCCGATCCGCCAGCGCAACGTTTCGGCGGCTTGCTGAACCGCCACACGTGTATTGGTGGTCATTGCAGCACCCGCCGTCTGAGCGGATTGCAAGCGCGTGCGCAAGGCGGTCGAACTGTCTTTGGAGGCACTGGCAAGGCTGTCGGAAACCAGTTGCTCACCACTGGTTATCAGGGTGGCGAAACGCTTGTCCAGCGCAGCGAGATTTTCCTCGACCGTTGCCGTGGACACCCCCATGCGCACCTTGCCGATCTCGACACCGTTAGGGCTGATAGAGGCCTCGACGTAATACACCGACGGGTCGTTTTTCGCGGCATTGAGGATCTTGTCCATCGCCCGCTCGCCTTCACCCTTGGCCAGCAGCGCCTTGACCAGCGGGTTATCGCGGTTCATGTACCGCGTAAGGTGCTCACCTGCGGCGTCGTCATAGACCACAAACAACACGTTGGGATTGCGCTGAGCGCGTCGGGCAAATTCGGAAAGGGTTGGCGTGTCGTTGTCCCACATGGCGCGCGGGGCAACCGCAGCCAGTAGCTCGGCCATGTCAGTGGCGGACTCTCTCAGGTCTTTTTCCAGCGTGGCACGCAGTTGGGCCTGCTCTTCCTTCAGGCGGGTAGAAAGTCCGACGCTCAAGCGCTGACGCGTACTGGCTGAAAGCGAGTCGAGGCTCGACGTCACTTCGCTACTCGCCAGCTCCAGCTCGGAGGAAAGATGTTGCGAATCTACCCCAAGGCGATTGGCAAGGTCAGCCTCAAGCGCCGTGACCGTGCTCCGGGTAAGAGCAACCGCCACGATGACCTGCACCAAAAGGGCAATGCCCAGGGCAATGAAGACCGGGCGCAGCAGACGGCTTTGCAATAGAGATAAGACAGCAGACACAGGAGAATCCCTCCACCCTCAGCGCCATTAAAATGATGGCACTTTTCTGTCATCTTTGTAGCAAGCGCCGTGCCGTGACACAAGTCTCACTTTTGCCGCGATTGAATCCTGCGGACGCTGAAAACAAAAAGGGCCGCAAACGCGGCCCTCTTGATACAGCGCGGCGAAGTATTAGCCGAACGGGTGACGCAGCACGATGGTTTCGTTACGATCAGGACCGGTCGAAATGATATCGATAGGCGCGCCAACCAGCTCTTCGACGCGCTTGATGTAGGCGCGAGCGGCTGCAGGCAACTCTTCCAGGGTCTTGGCACCCAGCGTGGATTCGCTCCAGCCAGGCATTTGCTCGTAGACCGGACGCAGACCCAGGTAGCTGTCGGCGTCAGTAGGTGCGTCGATGACCGCGCCTTCTTCGTTCTCGTAGCCGACGCAGATGTTGATGGTCTCAAGACCGTCAAGCACGTCCAGCTTGGTCAGGCACAGGCCCGAGATGCTGTTGATTTCGATGGCGCGACGCAGGATGACGGCATCGAACCAGCCGCAACGACGAGCGCGACCGGTGGTAGCGCCGAACTCATGACCACGCTTGGCCAGGAAAGCACCGACATCGTCGAACAGCTCGGTCGGGAACGGACCCGAACCCACACGCGTGGTGTAAGCCTTGGTAATGCCCAGAATGTAATCCAGGTACATCGGACCAAAACCCGAACCGGTAGCGATACCGCCAGCAGTGGTGTTGGAGCTGGTGACGTACGGATAAGTACCGTGGTCGATGTCCAGCAACGAACCCTGGGCACCTTCGAACATAATGTCCTTGCCGTCGCGACGCATCTCATGCAGCGCAGCGGTGACGTCGAGCATCAGCGGCTTGAGCAGATCGGCGTATTCCATGCACTCGTCGAGTGTCTTCTGGAAGTCGATGGCAGGCTCTTTGTAGTAATTGACCAGCACGAAGTTGTGGTAGTCGAGCAGCTCGCCCAGCTTGGCCGCGAAGCGTTCGCGATGGAACAGGTCGCCAATGCGCAGACCGCGACGCGCAACCTTGTCTTCGTAAGCCGGGCCGATACCACGACCGGTGGTGCCGATCTTGAATTCGCCGCGGGCTTTTTCACGCGCCTGGTCCAGTGCAACATGGTACGACAGGATCAGCGGGCAGGACGGGCTGATGCGCAGACGCTCACGCACTGGAATGCCTTTCTCTTCCAGCTTGATGATTTCGCGCAGGAGCGCGTCTGGAGCAACCACTACACCGTTACCGATCAGGCACTGCACGCCTTCGCGCAGTACACCGGACGGAATCAGGTGCAATACGGTTTTCTCACCGTCGATCACCAGTGTGTGACCAGCGTTGTGGCCACCCTGATAGCGAACTACGGCGGTAGCATGTTCGGTCAGCAGATCAACGATCTTGCCTTTGCCCTCATCACCCCATTGAGTGCCCAGGACTACGACATTCTTACCCATAACACTTGTCCTCATTCACGCAAACTTGGTGCCGGCGGCGGCCGGCAGGAATACTCAAGAAGCCAGCGGCATTACCTGCCAGTGCTCGCCATGCTGAATCAATTGCCGGTCACAGTCGGCTTCACGCGCGGCGCTCGCCTGCTGCCCAGGCAATGCCTGAACCACACGCTGACCTTCACTGCGCAACTGGCAAACCTGCTGCCAGAGTGCCGCATCCGTACTGTCCGGCACCCAGATGCCACCAGACGGTAAGACGATTTCTGCCTGCCCCAGGGTAACCAGGGTTTTCAGGTCGGTAGAAAAGCCGGTCGCCGGACGGGCGCGGCCGAAGTCGGCGCCGATGTCATCGTAACGACCGCCCTGCGCGATCGACTGGCCCACGCCAGGCACGAACACCGCAAAAACCACACCGGTGTGGTAGTGATAGCCACGCAGCTCGCCGAGATCGAAGTACAGCGGCAACTGCGGGAAACGCGCAGCCAGACGCTCGGCGATCGCCAGCAGATCATTCAGCGCAGCCAATACCGGCGCAGGTGCGCCAGCCAGACGGTCGCGCGCCGCATCCAGCACCTCACGACCACCACACAGATCAACCAGCGCGCGCAGCATTGAAGCCAGCTCTTGCGGCAGATCGGCGGTCAGGGCAACCACTTCATCAATAGCCTTGCGCTGCAGTGCATCGAACAACTGCTGCTCGACTTCTCCCGACAGGCCAGCGGCACGCGCCAGACCACGGTAGATGCCGACATGCCCAAGGTCCATGTGCACGTCCGGCACATCGGCCAGTTGCAACATGGCCAGCATCAGGCTGATGACTTCAACGTCACTGCTCGGGCTGGCATCGCCGTACAGCTCGGCGCCCAGTTGAATGGGGCTGCGCGAGGAGGACAGTGCGCGCGGCTGGGCGTGCAGAACGCTGCCCGCATAGCACAGACGGCTCGGACCTTCACGCTTGAGGGTGTGAGCATCGATGCGTGCAACCTGCGGCGTGATGTCGGCGCGAAAGCCCATCTGCCGGCCCGATTGCGGGTCGATAACCTTGAAGGTGCGCAGGTCCAGATCCGAACCCGCGCCAGTCAGCAGGGATTCGAGATACTCGATATGCGGGGTGACGACGAACTCATAGCCCCAGCTCTGAAACAGATCCAACACCTGACGGCGCGCTACTTCAATGCGCGCCGCTTCCGGTGGCAGTACTTCTTCGATGCCATCTGGTAGCAGCCAGCGGTCGACCGTTGCCATTACGCCATTCCCCTGTGATCCAGGCGGCCAGCCTACAGGCCAGCCTTGAGTGAAGCAGAAAGTGGTGCGCTGTATGACGGGCACGACAAATGCCCGAGACAGGTCTTGCAGACCACTTTCCTCGAAAAATCTTGCCGCGTTCTGATTCAGATACGGCCAATCAATCGTGCAGACGCAAAAAAGCCGGGAATTTCCCGGCTGCCGCATGATACACACGTTTCACCGTACGTTCACCCCACCGGGCGGTTTTGCCGCCCGGCGGGTGATTAATTACGGCTTGGCTTTTTCCAGATAGCGAAAGAATTCGCTGTTCGGATCAAGCACCATCACGTCGCTCTTGTTCGCAAAGCTTTCACGGTAGGCACGCAGGCTACGATAAAACGCGTAGAACTCCTGATCCTGACCATACGCCTTGGAGTAGATCGCGGCAGCCTGGGCATCACCATCACCACGCGCTTCTTCCGACTCGCGATAGGCTTCTGCCAGCAACACACGACGCTGACGATCGGCGTCGGCACGAATGCCTTCAGCCAGCTCGTTACCCTTGGCACGATGCTCGCGGGCTTCACGCTCACGCTCGGTGCTCATACGCTCGAAAACGCTGCGATTCACTTCCTTCGGCAGATCGATGGCCTTGACCCGGACATCGACAACTTCGATACCCAGCTCTTTCTCGGCCATGCGGTTCAGCGAACCGGTGATATCAGCCATCAGCGCATCACGCTCACCCGACACGACTTCGTGCAGGGTGCGCTTGCCGAACTGGTCACGCAGGCCGGATTCCAGACGACGCGAAAGACGCTCGTCGGCGATCTGCTTGAGGCCGGAAGTCGCGGTGTAGAAACGCTCCGCGTCCTTCACACGCCACTTGGCGTAGGCATCGACCATGACCGCTTTCTTTTCCAGCGTCAGGAAACGCTGGGTCGGTGCATCGAGGGTCAGCAAACGACCGTCGAACTTGCGCACCTGGTTCACATAAGGAACCTTCACATGCAGACCTGGCTGAACGTCCGCCTGGACCACACGACCGAATTGCAGCAGAACCGCGCGCTCGGTCTGGGACACTATGTAGAAGCTGTTCCAGGCGATGACTGCCAGTACCACGCCGACAATAAGGGTGATCAGTGATTTGTTACTCATCAGCGAGTCTCCCTGGTACGTACTTCACCACGCTGCTGAGCCTCATTCGCCCGGGCAGCGGCGGCAGCAGCGGCAGCATCATTAGCCGACTGCGATGGCGTACCTGAATTGGAGCCATTGCCGTTACTGCTGCGGCTGCTCTCGATCATCTTGTCGAGCGGCAGATAAAGCAGATTGTTCTGCCCCTTGTCGCCGGTCACGAGAACCTTGCTGGTATTGCTGAAGACTTCCTGCATGGTGTCCAGATACAGACGCTGGCGGGTAACTTCAGGAGCCTTGCGGTACTCGGCAACCAGTTTGGTAAAGCGATCCGCCTCACCCTTGGCGCGGGAAACGACTTCATCGCGGTAGCCGTTGGCATCTTCAAGGATGCGCTGAGCCTGACCACGGGCTTCCGGAATCACGCCATTGGCATAGCTTTCAGCCTGGTTACGCGCACGCTGCTCGTCTTCACGGGCGCGGATCACGTCATCGAAGGCTTCCTGAACTTCACGCGGTGCCGCGGCGCTCTGTACGTTGACCTGAGTGACGGTGATGCCGGTACGGTAGGTATCGAGGAAGCGTTGCAGACGCTCCTTGATTTCGCTGGCCATCAGTTCACGACCTTCAGTCAGCACCTGATCCATTGCCGTGGAACCCACGACATGGCGCAGCGCACTTTCAGTGGCGTGCTGCAGGCTGATCTCAGGCTGGTCGACGTTCAGGACGAAGTCTTGCAGGTTGCTGATCTTGTATTGCACGGTCAGTGGCACTTCGACGATGTTCTCGTCTTCGGTGAGCATCTGGCCCTGCTTGCTGTAGGCTCGCTCGCGAGTCACGTTTTCCATGTACTTGCGATCGAACGGCGGGAAGTAGATGTTGAGACCCGGCCCTACGGTTTCGTGGTATTGACCGAAACGCAGCACGACAGCCTGCTCCTGCTCGTCAACAACATAGATAGCGCTGTAGAGCCAGAAAGCGACGAGCACGACCAGGCCGATACCGAGCAAGCCAAAGCCACCGCCCTTGCCTGAACCGCCACCACTGCCGCCGCCATCGCTGCCGCGTTTGTTACCGCCGCCGAACAACCCCTTCAGGCTTTCCTGCAGCTTACGGAAGGCCTCGTCGAGATCAGGTGGTCCCTTGCGGTCGCCGCCACGGCGTTTGCCACCCCAGGGATCTTGATTATTCGAGTTGCCACCCGGCTCATTCCAAGCCATAGCGCTCTCCATCTGATAAAGCAAAGACGCGCCCGCGGCGCGCCGACCAATGCTACAGAATGCTCGCGAAAGCCGTACAACGGCTTTCTCGTGCTTTTATTGCAAAGTGTGTTGCTCGATGAACTCCAGCGGCTGCAATCCTTCGCGACTCACCAGTCGATTGAGTTCAACGCGCGGCAGTCGTACGGCCAACACGCTGGCACCTTCCTCGTCATGCGTTTCGCTCTGCACCGCACCCAATTCGAAAAACTGGGCGCGCAGCCGGGCAAGACTCTGAGGCAAAAGCAGCGTGCCTACAAACAGGTCGTCGCCGAGCAGTTCGGCGATAGCCTGCTTGAGCAGATCAAGCCCTCGACCATCACGGGCAGACACCCAGACACGCTGCGGCTTGCCATCGGCATCCCGCTGTATCTGAGGCTCCACGCCTTCAAGCAGATCGAGTTTGTTATAGACCTCAAGGATCGGCAAGCCCTCGGCACCGATCTCACCGAGCACAGCCATGACCTGTTCGATCTGCGACATGCGGTCAGGCTCGTGGGAGTCGATCACATGCAGCAGTAAATCGGAGTTGCTCGACTCTTCAAGCGTCGCTCGAAACGCTTCTACCAGTTTGTGCGGCAGATGGCGAATGAAGCCTACGGTATCGGCCAGCACGATAGGCCCCAGGTCATCGAGCTGCAGACGACGCAAGGTCGGATCGAGCGTGGCGAACAGCTGGTCCGCCGCAAACACATCCGAATCGGTCACCGAGTTGAAAAGGGTCGATTTGCCGGCGTTGGTATAGCCCACCAGTGAAACCGAAGGGATGTCGGCGCGGCGGCGTCCACGACGTGCCTGATCGCGCTGGCTGCGAACCTTCTCCAGCCGCCCTTTGATCTGCCGCAGGCGAACCCGCAGAAGACGTCGGTCGGTTTCGAGCTGGGTTTCCCCAGGACCGCGCAGGCCGATACCACCTTTCTGACGCTCAAGGTGAGTCCAGCCACGGACCAGACGCGTACTCATATGCTCAAGCTGGGCCAGTTCGACCTGAAGCTTGCCTTCGTGGGTACGTGCGCGCTGCGCAAAAATATCGAGGATCAACCCCGTACGATCAAGCACGCGACACTCGAAAACGCGTTCGAGGTTACGTTCCTGACTGGGCGTGAGGGTGTGATTGAAGATAACGAGATCAGCCTGTTCGGCCTTGACCTGGTCGCGAAGCTCCTCGACCTTGCCAGAGCCAATCAGGTATTTGGCCGATGGCCGATGACGCGGCACGTTGATAAACGCAACGGTATCGGCACCGGCCGATATGGCCAGCTCCTGAAACTCCTGCGGATCTTCGCGCGCCTCAGGGTCCTGACCATCCAGATGAACGAGAATTGCACGTTCACCACCACTGTGGCGCTCAAAGAACAAGGCAGACTCCTATCAGGCGTTACCTGGCTCGGCGTCTGCGCCGTCAGCGTCGGTAGCGCTGGGAAGGCGAATCGGGCGAACCGGTACGACGGTGGAAATGGCGTGTTTGTAGACCATCTGGCTGACAGTATTCTTCAGCAAAATGACGAACTGGTCGAAAGACTCGATCGTGCCCTGCAGCTTGATACCGTTGACCAGGTAGATCGATACCCCGACCTTCTCTTTTCGCAAGGTATTCAAGTAAGGGTCTTGTAGCGAATGCCCTTTTGACATGTGCCGCACTCCTTTAAGGATCAATAAATAATAAATCGAATTCGATTGGCTTACCGGCCACCCCCCAAGGATAGACGGCTATTGCAGGGACTCAGCTCAATATGGAGACCGATCCCAGGTATTTCAAGGCGCGCGACAGATTGTCGCTGGCCAGACTGTCCAGCCAGTGCAAATCCTCCCAGCTGCGTAGCCAGGTGAACTGCCTTTTGGCCAACTGGCGCGTTGCAATAATGACGCGTTCCTGCATTTCATCCCGCGTCAGCTTCCCATCCAGGTGATCCCAGACCTGGCGATAACCGACGGCTCTTATCGAGGGCAACCCGGAATGCAGGTCGCCTCTTGAGCGCAATGCCAGTACTTCGTCCAGAAACCCCTGATCCAGCATTTGCTCAAAACGTAGCGCGATGCGTTGGTGCAGCACCTTGCGATCAGCCGGAGCGATGGCAAGGTTCGCGACAGTATAGGGCAATTGCTGACGCCCTGATGCCGCCGCTTCGGTACTTTGCGCAGTTTGTTGCTCGCGGTGTGCCGTCATGCTCATTCCGCTGACCCGATACACCTCGAGCGCCCTGATCAGTCGTTGCGGATCATTGGGGTGAATGCGCGCCGCCGAAACGGGGTCGACCACCGCCAATTGATCGTGCAATGACTGCCAGCCATAGGCCTGTGCATCAGCTTCAAGCTGTGCCCTTACCTGCGCATCGGCAGCCGGCATATCCGCCAGCCCGTGCAATAGAGCCTTGAAATACAACATAGTGCCGCCGACCAGCAAAGGAATATTTCCGCGCGCGGTAATTTCCGCCATGGCCGCCAGGGCGTCACTGCGAAAATCGGCTGCGGAGTAGCTTTGCGCCGGGTCGAGGATGTCGATCAGACGGTGTGGATATTCAGCCAGCTGTGCTTTCGAAGGCTTGGCGGTGCCGATGTCCATGCCGCGATAGACCAACGCCGAATCGACGCTGATCAGCTCACAAGGCAGCACTTTGCTCAGTTCTATCGCAAGGTCGGTCTTGCCTGCGGCGGTAGGCCCCATGAGAAAGATGGCCGGAGGTAAAGCATTCATTCATTGACCGCGCAGGAATAATTTATCCAGGTCATTGAGACCCATCTGGGTCCAGGTAGGACGACCGTGGTTGCATTGCCCGCTGCGTTCGGTGTTTTCCATGTCACGCAACAGGCCGTTCATTTCCGGGATGGCCAGACGCCGATTGGCGCGAATCGCGCCATGACAGGCCATGGTCCCGAGCAACTCGTTCATGTGTGCCTGCACCCGGTCGCTGGTGCCGTACTCCATCAGATCCGCCAGCACATCGCTGACCAGCCGATTGGCCTCGGCCTGCTTGAGCAACGCAGGGATCTGGCGGATCGCCAGGGTTTCCGGGCCAAGCCGCTGCAGCTCGAAGCCCAGGCGCTGAAACGTCGCGATATGTTCTTCAGCGCAGTCCGCTTCACGCTGGCTGACCGCGAGAGATTCGGGCACCAGCAACGGCTGGCCACTCAGGCCTTCATTGGCCATCGCTATTTTCAGGCGCTCATACATGATTCGCTCGTGGGCGGCGTGCATGTCCACCAGCACCAGCCCGTGAGCGTTTTCAGCGAGGATGTAGATACCTTTGAGCTGCGCCAGCGCATAACCCAGCGGCGGAATATCGCCGGGCGACTCCGGCAGCGACGAGGACGCTGCACTGGGCAGCGGTGCGAAGAATTCACGGTAGGCGCTTTGCGCTTCGGCCACCGGCACGCCAGAGGTGGGCCGAGGCGTATATTGATACTGATAACCGCTGCCAGCGCCGCCACCGGCAGCAGGCCGGGCAAAAGGCTCGCCCTGCGGCTGTTCCAGCACGTTGTTGGCCAGACGCATTTCACCCTGCGGCCCGAACTCACCGGCCTCAGGTCCGGTAGGCCGAGGCTCGGCGGCGACCGGTACGCTGCCACCCAGCTGGTTTTCCGGACGCACATCACCCAATGCACGGTGCAGGGTGCCGTAAAGAAAGTCGTGCACCATGCGCCCGTCGCGGAAGCGTACTTCATGCTTGGTCGGGTGAACGTTGACGTCCACAGCGGCCGGGTCGACCTCGAAAAACAGCACGAACGTGGGGTGACGGCCGTTGAACAGCACGTCGCGATACGCCTGACGCACCGCATGAGCGACCAGTTTGTCGCGCACCGCACGCCCGTTTACGAAGAAATATTGCAGGTCTGCCTGGCTGCGCGAAAATGTCGGCAGCCCTACCCAGCCCCACAGATGAAGGCCATTGCGCTCGATCTCAATGGGTAACGCCTGCTCCAGGAAGCCCGGCCCGCAAATGGCCGAGACACGCCGCGCTCGGGCGGTATCGTCATGCGCTTCATGCAGGCTCAACATGGTCTTGCCGTTGTGACGCAAATGGAAGGCCACGTCGAAACGCGCCAGCGCCATACGTTTGATGACTTCCTGCAGGTGATCGAATTCGGTTTTTTCGGCCTTGAGAAACTTGCGTCGGGCAGGCGTGTTGAAGAACAGGTCGCGCACTTCAACGGATGTGCCTACCGGATGCGCTGCCGGCTGAACGCGCGGTGCCATGTCACGGCCTTCGGTTTCCACCTGCCAGGCCTGATCGGCGTCGCGGGTGCGCGAGGTCAGCGTCAGGCGCGCCACGGAGCTGATCGAAGCCAGCGCTTCGCCGCGAAAACCGAGGCTCATGACGCGCTCGAGGTCCTCCAGATCGCGAATCTTGCTGGTGGCATGTCGCGCCAGCGCCAGCGGCAGGTCATCCGAGGAAATACCGCCGCCATCGTCACGCACTTTCAACAACTTGATACCGGCCTGCTCGACATCGACATCAATGCGCCGCGCGCCGGAGTCAAGGCTGTTTTCCAGCAGCTCCTTGATAACCGACGCTGGACGCTCGACGACTTCGCCGGCCGCAATCTGGTTGGCCAGACGCGGACTGAGCAATTCGATGCGCGCAGCGTTCAGGACAGTCTGAGCGTTATCGGCTTCGGTGCCGTCGAGCAGAAGATCGGTCATTGCTGAGTCGCCACCTCGGAACTTGGAATGCGCAGATCCTGGCCAATCTTCAGTTCATCGCTTTTCAGATTGTTGGCGCTGCGCAGCGTGGCAATGTTCATGTCATAGCGCGCTGCGAGCATGGCCAGGGTTTCGCCGGAGCGGACCACATGGTTGCGTGGCCCTTGGGCCAGCTTGCCGTTGTCACGCAGCCAGGCAATATAAGTGCCCTGTGGCGGGTTCTGCTGGAAGAACTGCTTCACCCCGGAATTGATCGAACGCGCCAACGCCTGCTGGTGCGACGCAGAACTGAGCTTGTTGGCTTCGTTGGCGTTGGAGATAAAGCCGGTTTCTACCAGAATCGACGGGATATCCGGCGACTTGAGCACCATGAAGCCCGCCTGCTCGACGCGCGATTTGTGCAGCGAGGTGACGCGGCCAATATTGCTCAGCACCTTCTGGCCGACGTTCAGGCTAGAAGACAGCGAAGCGGTCATGGACAAGTCCAGCAACACCCCGGCGAGCATGCGGTCCTTGTCATCAAGGCTTACCGCACCGGCACCACCGATCAGGTCGGAACGGTTTTCACTGTCCGCCAGCCAGCGTGCGGTTTCGGAGGTCGCACCGCGATCAGACAAGGCGAACACCGAAGCGCCAAACGCCGCCGTGGACGGCGCAGCGTCAGCGTGAATGGACACAAACAGGTCGGCCCCCTTGGCGCGGGCGATCTCGGTACGTTTGCGCAACGGAATAAAGTAGTCACCGGTCCGCGTCAGTTCGGCGCGATAGCCTTTCTCGGCATTGACCTGGCGCTGCAGCTCCTTGGCGATCGACAGCACCACGTTTTTCTCTTTCTGCCCGGCACCGCCGGAGGCACCCGGGTCTTCACCGCCGTGCCCGGCATCGATCACCACGACAATGTCGCGCTTGCCATTGGGCACCGGGGTCAGCTTGATTTCAGGCTTGGCCGGGCTGACCGGGACAGCGGGCGCGGTATTGGCCGCGGTATCCGGGATCACCGGTGTCGGGTTGGCATCGGCGGCGTTATCGAACAGGTCGACCACCAGACGGTTGCCGTACTGCTGGTTCGGCGCAAGCGTGAAGCTTTTGGGCGTCACCGCCTTTTTCAGATCGATGACCACGCGCAGATCCGTCGGCGTGCGCTGGGCAGAGCGCATGCTGTTGATCGGCGTATTGGCTGTCGAGACATTCAACGGGCCACCGAGTGTCGCGCCATTGATATCGATCACCAGACGATCAGGCGAAGTCAGGGTGAATACGCTGTGCTGGACAGGCCCGGACAGGTCGAATACCAGACGTGTGTTGTCCGGTGCTCGCCATAAGCGGACACTTTTTACTTGCGTAGCGGCAACCGCCTCGACAGCCAGGGCCATCAGCAGCAGACCAACTACAGTAACCAGCGCGCGCATGCGCATGCCTAACCCCATATCTATTTGAATTCCAAAGCCAAAGTGGCACACCAGCGTTCGCCACGCGAGCCCAGCGGGCTCAATATCACGGACCGACCTTCTCCGTGCGGGCCAATGGTAATGGTCAGGTCAGGCTTTGGCAAAAAGCCTGCACCACGCTGGGGCCATTCAATCAGACAAAGTGCATCGCCGTCGAAGTAATCACGCACCCCCATGTACTCAAGCTCTTCGGGATCGACCAGACGATAAAGGTCAAAGTGAAAGACCCGTATGGCACCTATTTCGTAGGGCTCGACCAGCGTGAAAGTAGGACTCTTGACAGCCCCGGCATGCCCGAACCCGCGAATCATTCCCCGCGAAAGAGTGGTTTTTCCAGCGCCCAGATCGCCATCGAGAAAGATGACGCCCACGCCTTCGGTAACTGCGGCCAGGCGTGCACCAAAATTCATCATGGCCTCTTCGCCAACCACATGCAGCGTTAAATCAGACACGGTTGCAGCTCCTCCAATAACTGACGAATGGCAGGAATAATATCGCTGGCCGCCAGCCCGCGACCGTATTCACCGACTTTCTGACCGGCGCTTGCATGCAGCCACACCGCCAGACAGGCCGCATCGAATGGCGTCAGATGCTGCGCCAGCAGCGCACCGATCAACCCGGCCAGCACGTCCCCCAGTCCGGCGGTGGCCATGGCCGGATGACCGCGGTCGCACAACGCCAGTTGTCCGCTCGCATCGGCGATCAGGCTGCCAGAGCCCTTGAGCACGCAAACTGTATCGAACTTGCGCGCCAGCGCCCGCACAGCAGCGGCCCGGTCAGCCTGAATGTCTTTGATGCCGACGCCCAGCAAACGCGCGGCCTCTCCCGGATGCGGAGTGATGACGCAGCCTTTGGGCAGGCTCACCGCCCCGGCGGCCAGCATATTCAGAGCATCGGCATCCCAAACCTGAGGCCGCTCGGCGTTGGCGGCAGCCGACAGCAAACTACGCCCCCAGGCGGCCTGCCCCAGCCCCGGACCGACCACCAATACGCTGGCCGGCTCGATCAACGCCATCAACTGGTTCGCCGAGCGAATGGCCGCACTCATGATTTCCGGCATGCGCGTCAAGGCGGCCGGAATATGTTCGGCGCGGGTCGCCAGCGTCAGCATGCCTGCCCCGCTGCGCAGGGCGCTTTCGGCGCTGAGCAAGGCAGCACCGCCGAAACCGTGATCGCCACCAATGACAAGCACCCGGCCGAACATGCCTTTATGTGCAGTACGCGGACGCGATGCCAGCGTCGGCAGACTGGATGCGCTCAGACGCTTCGCGCTGACCGGCACCTGCGCAACCAGCGCAGGGTCGGCGCGTAAATCATCAAACACCAGCTCGCCCACCAGGTCCGCCGCATCGCCCGTCAACAAGCCCAGTTTGAGGCCTATGAAGGTAACGGTCACATCGGCACGCACCGCCACGCCCAGCGCTTGGCCGGTGTCTGCACTCAAGCCCGACGGGATGTCCACGGCGGCGACCGGCATGCCGCTGGCATTGATCGCCTTGATGGCCGAAACGTAGGGCTCGCGCACTTCGCCATTGAGCCCGGTACCGAGCAAGGCATCCAGCACCACGCCGGTCAGCGGCTGTCCGGCCCATACCTGAGTGTCGATGCCGGAAGCCGCCGCGTGCGCCGAAGCGGCATCACCGCTCAATGCAGCCGGGTCGCCGACAGCCAGCACCCTGACTTGCCAGCCTGCCTTGTGCGCCAGCGCGGCCACCAGATACCCGTCACCGGCATTGTTGCCACGCCCGGCCAGCACGGTCAGTTCATTGGCCTGCGGCCAGCGTCGGAGTATCGTCCGCCATAGCGCCTGGGCAGCGCGCAGCATCAATTCCAGGCCTGGCGTACCGGCAGCAATCAGCCGTGCATCAAGGTCGCGGACCTGCGCGGCGCTGTACAGCGCGTCGGGTAAATGAGGTTTCGTGTCGAACATGCGTCTATAGGCTCCGATGTCTGGCAGAATTATACGCACCTTGGCCCCGGTTTCTCTCTGCGCATGTCCGCTATTACTGCTGTACTTCCCACTTCCGATGATCTCGCCGCCCTTGCCGTCTCAATCAAGGCATGGGGGCGTGAGCTGGGCTTTCAGGAAGTGGGGATCAGCGGCCTGGACCTGGCAGAGCACGAGCAGCACCTGCAACGCTGGCTCGATGCAGGCTATCACGGCGAAATGGACTATATGGTAGCCCACGGCAGTAAACGTTCCCATCCGGAAGAGCTGGTGCCGGGAACGTTGCGCGTGGTGTCGCTGCGCATGGACTATCTGCCCGGCGACACCGAGATGGCCCAGCGCCTGACAGAACCGGAAAAAGCCTATGTGTCACGCTATGCCCTGGGCCGTGACTATCACAAGCTGATCCGCAAGCGCTTGCAGCAACTGGCCGAGCGCATTCAGCAGGCCATCGGGCCGTTTGGTTTTCGGGCGTTCGTGGACAGCGCGCCAGTGCTGGAAAAGGCGATTGCCGAACAGGCCGGGCTCGGCTGGATCGGCAAGAATACGCTGGTGCTCAACCGCAAGGCGGGAAGCTTTTTCTTTCTCGGCGAGCTGTTTGTCGACATCCCGCTGCCGGTCGATGCGCCGCATGCGACTGAACATTGCGGGCGCTGCACGGCCTGCCTGGACATCTGCCCGACGGCGGCCTTTGTCGGGCCTTATGTGCTGGACGCACGGCGCTGTATTTCCTACCTGACCATCGAGCTCAAGACTGCGATCCCCGAAGAGCTGCGGCCCTTGATCGGCAATCGGGTGTTCGGTTGCGACGATTGCCAGATTGTCTGCCCGTGGAACCGCTTTGCACGGCCAACCGAGCAGAGCGATTTCCAGCCGCGCCACAACCTGGACAACGCAGGGCTGGCCGAGCTGTTTTTATGGGATGAAGACAAATTCCTCAGCAGTACAGAGGGCTCGCCCCTGCGCCGCGCCGGGTACGAACGCTGGCTACGCAATCTGGCTGTCGGACTGGGCAACGCGCCCTCCACCATCCCGGTGATCGAAGCCCTGCACGCACGGCGCGACTATCCCTCGGAACTGGTCAGGGAGCATGTGGAATGGGCGCTGCAGAGGCATGGGGTGGCAGACGCAGGGGGCTAACGCGTCTGAGCGGGCCGGGCGACGCTTAACTTGCGTGGGAGCGGACTTGTCCGCGAACTGTCGGGAACCTGCAGCAAAAACGGTCGCCTTGGTGCATCAGACACAACAGAGTCAGCAGGTTTCAGGGCCGCTTCGCAGCCCATCGCAGCCGTCGTGACCTCCTGAAGCTCCCACGCCCTCCGGGCAGAAGACCACTCTGCGGGCATCTCAGGATGTGAATGAAGCAGAGTGCTGCGTATGGGCATGCAGCTCCGGGCGTTCTGCGCCCTCTTCAGGGCTCGTCTTTATAGACGAACTTGGGCATTTCCCAGCGGAATCGGATCGCCAGCAGGCGCAGCAGCAGGCCGCCGAACAAGGTGATGAGCACGGCCTGTTCATCCGGCAGTTGCAGGTACTGGCACAGCAAAAAACACCACGCGACCAGAAATGAAACGCTGGCATACAGTTCGCGACGGAAGATCAGCGGGATGTCGTTGCAGAAGATGTCGCGCAGGATGCCACCGAAGACCCCAGTGATGACACCGCACACTGACGCGATCACCAGACCATGCCCGGCTTCCAGCGCAGTCATGCAGCCGATCAGGGTGAAGGCCACCAGCCCCAGTGCATCCAGCACCAGAAACAACGAGCGCAGGTGGCGCATCAATGGCGCGATAAAGATCGTCACCAACGCTGCCACACTGGTCAATATGAGGTATTCCGGGTGCTTGACCCAGGTCAGCGGGTAATGGCCGATCAGCACATCGCGCACCGAGCCGCCGCCCAGCGCTGTGACGCAAGCGATCAGCACCACGCCGAACCAGTCCATTCCTCGACGGCGCGCAGTCTAACCAGCCGACCAGCGCACTGAAAGAGTGCAGCGAAGATTATTCACTGCACGCGCGAGTCTTGATCAAGGCTTGATGAAGTGCTCACGATAAAAGCGCAGCTCGGCAATCGACTCGCGGATGTCATCCAGCGCCAGGTGGGTGCTGCCTTTCTTGAATTTCAGCTCGGGGGACCAGCGCGCAGCCAGTTCCTTGAGGGTCGAGACATCCAGATTGCGGTAGTGGAACCAGTTTTCCAGCGTCGGCATGTGGCGATACAGGAAGCGGCGATCCTGGCAGATGCTGTTGCCGCAGATCGGCGAACTGCGCTCCGGCACCCACAGCTTGATGAACTCAAGGGTCTGCGCCTCGGCTTCAGCCATGCTGATGGTGCTTTCGCGTACTCGCTGGGTCAGGCCCGAGCCACCGTGCTGGCGGGTGTTCCACTCGTCCATTTTCGCCAGCGTTTCGTCACTCTGGTGCACAGCGATCACCGGGCCTTCGGCCAGGGTGTTCAGCTCGCTATCAGTGATGATCGTGGCCATTTCGATGATGACATCGGTATCAGGGTCCAGACCGGTCATTTCCAGATCGATCCAGATCAGGTTCTGCTTGTTCTGCATGTGTCGACTCCTCAGCGTAGGCGCGCAGTTTAGCTCACCCTGCCGTGCTAGACTCCTGCCGATCAATCGTACTGCCTAATTCATCGGTTACATCACATCGGAACACCCATGGCCAAACGCCAACTCAATCGTCGTCAGAACTGGCGCATCGAAAAAATTCAGGGCGAGCGTGCTGCCCGCGCTGCAAAACGCGAGTCCGCTACGCTTGAAACACTGGAAGGCGGCGACCTCGGCCCCGAACAGACCGGCCTTGTGATTGCTCACTTCGGTGTACAGGTCGAAGTCGAGGCTCAGGAAGGCGAAGCAAGCGGTCAGGTCTTCCGCTGCCACCTGCGCGCCAACCTGCCGGCACTGGTCACGGGTGATCGCGTTGTATGGCGCGCCGGCAATCAGGGCATTGGCGTCATCGTTGCGCAACTGCCCCGCACCACCGAACTGCGCCGCCCGGACTCACGTGGCCAGCTCAAGCCTGTGGCTGCCAACGTCGATCTGATCGTGATCGTGTTCGCGCCCATGCCCGAGCCACATGCCAACCTGATTGACCGCTATCTGGTGGCCGCCGAGCATGCCGGGATTCGTCCGCTGCTGCTGCTCAACAAGGCTGACCTGATCGACGAACAGAACGCGCCCGCGCTCAATGCGTTGCTGGCGGTCTACCGCACACTGGGTTACCCGGTGCTGGAAGTGTCGGCGCATCATGGCGATGGCATGCAGACACTGCAAAGCCAGCTTGATGGCCACATCAGTGTGTTCGTTGGCCAGTCCGGCGTCGGCAAGTCTTCGTTGGTCAACAGCCTGCTGCCGGAAACGGATACCCGGGTCGGGCCGTTGTCCGAAGTCTCCGGCCAGGGCACACACACCACCACAACCGCCCGCCTGTTCCACTTTCCGCGTGGCGGCGATCTGATCGACTCACCGGGTATCCGCGAATTCGGCCTGGGGCATGTCAGCCGTGCAGACGTAGAAGCTGGCTTCATCGAATTCAACGACCTGATCGGCACGTGCCGCTTTCGCGACTGCAAGCATGACCGCGAACCGGGCTGCGCCCTGCTCAAGGGGCTTGAAGATGGCCGCGTGCAGCAACAGCGCATGAACAGCTACCGTTCGATCATTGCCAGCCTGCCGCAAGACAGTTACTGAGCACCGAACGCCGCACACAAAAACGCCGCGATGATCGCGGCGTTTCTGTATCGGTTGCAGCTCAGTTCTGGGCTGGCTCGACCCGCAACTTGCCATCGTCAAAGATATTCAGCTTCTGCCGGATCTCGTGAGGCTGGGCGTATGCCCGTGGGTCTGGCGGTGCCCCGACCGAAGCACCCGGAGCAGCGGGAGTAGCAGGAGCGGCGGGCGCAGGTTTGGACTGAGGCGCACCACCGGAGTTCTGGTCGCCTTCGATACGCTGCTGAGCCTTTTTGGTCAAAACCACAATGTCGATGCGGCGGTTGACCGGATTGGTCGGGTTCTCGTGATCATAAAGAGCTGACGAGGCATAACCCACCACCCTGGCCACCTGTGAGTCCGGATAGGTACCGGCCACTAGCGCACGACGTGCAGCATTGGCGCGGTTGGCCGACAGTTCCCAGTTACCGAATCCGCCGTTGCCTACAAAAGGTGTCGCGTCGGTATGACCGCTGATGCTGATCTTGTTCGGCACGCTTTTGATGGTGTCAGCCATTGCCAGCAGGATGTCTTCGAAATAAGGCTTGAGACGTGCGCTGCCCGAGTCGAACATCGGCCGGTTGTCAGCGTCCATGATCTGGATACGCAAACCGTCCTGGGTGATCTCGAACAGAATCTGGTCCTTGAATTTCTGCAGTTGCGGGTTTTCCTCGACCTTGTTCTGCAGCTCTTGCAACAGCATCTCCAGACGCTCCTGCTCGACCTCTTCAGCTTTGGTCTCGGAAGTCTCGGCCTCAAGGGGCACGGTGTCAGGTGACGGCGTGGTCTTGACCTCAGGGTTCAGCGTCTGATTCGGCGACATCTCGGGCGAGCCGCCCAGGTCGATCACATACGGCGAACCGCTGTCCGAAAAACCGACCGGGTCCTTGAAGTAACCGGCCACCGCGAGCAACTGTTCGGGCGTGGCAGAAGACATCAGCCACAGCACCAGAAAGAACGCCATCATCGCCGTCGCGAAGTCGGCAAACGCGATTTTCCAGGCACCGCCGTGATGTCCGCCACCAAAGCGCTTTACGCGCTTGATGATAATCGGCTGATTATTTTCCATGACTTAGCGACCGCGAACCGCTTGTTCCAGCTCGCTGAAGCTGGGGCGATGCAGCGGGTAGAGAACCTTGCGGCCAAATTCGACGGCCAGCGAAGGCGGCATGCCGGAGGCCGACGCCACCAGCGACGCCTTGATGCTCTCATAGACGTTCATTTCTTCCTTGGCATCATGGGCAAGGCAGGTGGCCAACGGACCGAAGAAACCGTATGCCGCAAGAATACCGAAGAAGGTACCTACCAGCGCCGCACCTACGTGCATGCCGATTGCAGCCTTGTCGCCCGACCCCAGCGACGCCATGGTCACCACGATACCGAGTACCGCCGCCACGATACCGAAGCCAGGCATACCGTCGGCGATACCGGTAATGGCATGGGATGGATGCTCGAGCTCTTCTTTCATGCTCAGCAGTTCCATGTCGAACAAGCCTTCCAGCTCGTGAGGAGCCATGTTGCCGGACGACATGATGCGCAGGTAGTCGCAGATGTACGCGGTCATGCGCTCATCTTTCAGCACACCAGGGTATTTGGCGAAGATCGGGCTGGAGGCGGCGTCTTCGATATCCCCTTCAATCGCCATCATGCCTTCACGGCGGCTCTTGTTGAGGATTTCGTACACCAGCCCCAGCACCTCAAGGTAATAGGCGTGTGTGAAGCGCGAACCGAACATCTTCAGCGACTTCTTGAACACGTGCATGGTCATGTAGCCAGGGTTGGCCTGGAGGAACGCGCCCAGTGCAGCACCGCCGATGATCAAGACCTCGTAGGGCTGGAATAGCGCCATGATCTTGCCATGGGACAGCACATATCCGCCGAGGACACTCGCGATAACGACAATGATGCCGATAATTTTAGCCATAGGAAAAAATACTTTACTGAGTCGGGTTCAGGGACAGTCCGGAAGTTCTTGAATCTCTTCTTCTCCTTATCGGCCTAACTGGGCCAGACTATAGCCGGTTCTTTTGAAAAACCCATTTATCCGCCTCCATAAAAGGAGGAAAATGGCCTCAGCGTCCCGTACGCTGGCGGTTTCCCAGCTCAGATAATCAGCCGCACAGGCCATCGAATGTCGACAGCACACGCAGCACATCATCTCGTTCCGAAAACGCTGGATGCCTGGGTCAAGCTGCTTGACGGCATCGCGTTACCGGTCCCTGCCGTCAATCATGGGCACGTTCGCGCAGCATTGAACGACAGTCGCCGCTCACTGCGTGAAATCGCTGAAATGATGCAGGAAAGCCCCGCACTGGTATTGAGTGTGATGCGCGAGGCCAACCATCACACCCACGGTTTGACCGAGCAGGCCGAGAGCCTCGAGATTGCGATCAACCGTCTGGGGCTGGCGCGTACTGAAATCCTTCTGGGCCGCTTGCCAGCCAAGCCGCCCGAGGAAATTCCCGCGGTCTATCGCCAATTGATTCTGGTCAGCCAGCACGCCACACAACAGGCCAACGGGTTGTTTGCCAGTCGCCTTGCACGACTCTGGCAAGACATCCATATGGGCAGCCTGCTTTTCCTCTCCCCCCTTTGGCCGATGGCGCTGGCCTATCCGAAGCTGCTCGAAGAGCTGGAGTTGCGGGTTATCCACAAGGGCCATTCCAGCCTTGCAGTGGAAAAAGAGCTGTTCGGCGTCAATCTGCTGGAGCTGTGCCTGGCACTCGCCGAATTCTGGCGCCTGCCGATCTGGGTCACGCGCGGTTATAAGTTGCTGATCAACGAGCGACGCGATCTGGCCAAGGTGCTGCGCATCGCCCGCGAAGAACACAGCCCGCTGCAACAGCAACAACTCATGGACGCCGACCCCAACCTGCGGCGCTGGCTGAACCAGCCAGCCAATACTGTTTTGCTGGGTAACGGCCTGGCGCTGGCGGCGCAACATGCCTGGAACAGCCCGCATTGCCTGCGCTGGGAACGGCTGACCAGCCTTTACCTGCAACAGTCGATCAGCGAAGTGCAGCAGCAGGCGCATCAAAACGCTGCCAGCAGCGCGCGTATTCATGCGGAAAAAGACCTCTGGCACCCGGCCGAATCGCTGATCTGGCCTTGGGATGCGCGCCGTGTAAGGCGCGACAACGAACCAGCGCCACCGCCATCGGCCGACGCCCTGCAGCTATGGCGCAAGCACTGCGCCGAGCTGCTGCAGGACCCCAGCCCGTTCATCAACGCCATGCACTTGACCACCTCGGCCCGCGACGCGTTCATGTCGTGCGGTATGGAGCGGGTCATGCTGCTGATGCTGGACAAGACCTCGACCGTACTGCGCGTCAATCAGATGGCCGGACTGCCGGCCGAAACCGCCTCCTTGCAGCTGTTCATCAAGGAAAGCACCGTGTTGCAACGCTTGCTGACCCAGCCGACGCAGTTGCGCATGACCCCCGCGAACAACGCGCAGTTTGCCGTCCTGCTGCCCGCGCCACTGAAAACCCTGTTCAGTGGCCAGCACTGGCTTATTCGCTCGCTGAGCAACAACGGTAAAGTCATGCTGCTGGTGGTCGCCGACCAGGGTGGTGGGGCCTTGTCGGAAATTTCCGTCCAGGCATTCGGAAAAACCGCGCAATGTATTGAAAGGGCACTTGGCATCTTTAGTCATCGCAAAGCGTGAGGCCTGGCGTACAATTCGCCTCTTTCCTTTCATCGGAGGCTGCAAATGTCCGCATTCACTGGCTTGTCGCTGGTCATCGAACCCAACGATCTGCTTGAGCGTCTAGACGCCCCGGAACTGATCCTCGTGGATCTGACCAGCAGCGCTCGCTACGAAGCCGGGCACATTCGCGGCGCACGCTTTGTCGATCCGAAACGTACGCAACTGGGCAAGCCTCCTGCGCCTGGCCTACTGCCCGACACTGCCGATCTGCAGCAGCTGTTCGGCGAGCTGGGCCACAACCCTGATGCAGTCTATGTCGTCTACGATGACGAAGGCGGTGGCTGGGCCGGGCGTTTTATCTGGCTGCTGGATGTCATCGGCCATCACCGTTATCACTATCTGGATGGCGGCGTGCTGGCCTGGGAAGCGCAATCGCTGCCGTTGAGCACAGAGGTTGCGCCCGTTGCAGGCGGCCCGGTCACGCTGACGCTGCACGACGAACCTACCGCCACACGCGAATACCTGCAAAGCCGTCTGGGTGCCGCCGACCTGGCAATCTGGGACGCTCGCGGCCCTACCGAGTATTCGGGCGAAAAAGTAGTCGCGGCCAAGGGCGGACACATACCCGGCGCAGTCAATTTCGAATGGACTGCGGGCATGGACAAGGCACGCAACCTGCGTATTCGTCAGGACATGCCAGAGATTCTTCGCGACCTGGGCATAACGCCCGACAAGGAAGTGATCACCCATTGCCAGACTCACCACCGCTCGGGCTTCACCTATCTGGTGGCGAAAGCGCTGGGCTACCCAAGGGTCAAGGCCTATGCCGGCTCGTGGGGTGAATGGGGCAATCACCCGGAGACACCGGTAGAACTTCCGGAAGTGGCCGCCGCGCCCGCCCAGGCAGTCGAGGTTGCGCAACCCGTCGCGCCTGCGCAGCCAGCACCAGCCGAAACCGTCGAACCTGTCCGCTCTAGCGAACCGCGACAGGCCTCGCAGAAATATTCAGGACACTCATCCTCAGGACCTTCAATGAAAGACCGCTTGTTCATCATCAGCCAGTACCTGCTGCCGCACCACCTGCTGTCCCGACTGGCAGGCTGCGTTGCCGAATGCCGCGTACGCTGGTTCAAAAACGCTTTCACCGCGTGGTTTGCCCGCCGTTATCAAGTGGACATGTCGCAGGCCCTGGTCGAAGACCTGACGTCCTACGAGCACTTCAATGCGTTCTTCACCCGCGCATTGAAAGCCGACGCCCGCCCGCTCGATACCACGCCGAGCGCGATTCTTTCGCCAGCCGACGGCGCCATCAGCCAGTTGGGCCCTATCGACCACGGCCGGATCTTCCAGGCCAAGGGCCACAGCTTCAGCGTACTGGAACTGCTCGGCGGTGATCCCAAGCTGTCAGCGCCCTTCATGGGCGGCGAGTTCGCAACCGTCTACCTGTCGCCAAAGGACTATCACCGCGTCCACATGCCACTGGCTGGCACGCTGCGTGAAATGGTCTACGTGCCGGGCCGCATCTTCTCGGTCAACCAGACCACGGCTGAAAACGTACCCGAGCTGTTCGCCCGTAACGAGCGAGTGGTCTGCCTGTTCGACACCGAGCGCGGACCAATGGCAGTGGTGCTGGTCGGCGCGATGATCGTGGCGTCGGTCGAGACGGTATGGGCCGGGCTGGTCACGCCGCCCAAGCGTGAATTGAAGACGTTCAGCTACGACGAAGCAGCGCGTGCGCCAATCCATCTGGAAAAAGGTGCCGAGATGGGCCGCTTCAAACTGGGCTCCACGGCCATTGTGCTGTTCGGGCCAAATCAGGTGAAATGGGCCGAGCAACTGACCGCGGGCTCCAAGGTACAGATGGGCCAGGCATTGGCAGTTCCGACACAGGCATGATCGTGACTTGAAGTCACAGTGCCCGGCATGGGCGCCCCATTAACAGGGGCGCTCATGCAGTTTAAAACCGGACAGTAATGGCTCCAGGCCATATTTACTGCGTAGTGATGCCGATACTGGTAAAGTCGCCCGATCGGTGCTGTAGGATACTTCGCACTTTCATGGGCGTATGCTCGACATGTCCCCGCTCCGCGATGACGTCAGCCACCCATCTAAAGCCTCCGTCCGGGCCAATGAGTTGTTGGAGTTCGCCTGTCACATGAGTAATTTTAGCCTCCCTCTGCTATTGCGTGCCCCTACGCCGACGCAGTCGAGCCTGACATTCAGTGAAGCCAACCCCCGCGACCTCAAACGCTGGATTTCCAGATTGCCCAAGGCGAACCTCGGAGAAATGGCGCGCCAGCTCTATCAAGGGCTGACCGAGCTCAACCAGTTGATCACCCCGAGCGAGAACCGCCTGCAATTGCTTGAATTGCTGCGGCCCGAGGTGTACTTCGTCTGCAAGCACCTTGAACGTCACTTTCTCAATCAGGCCATTGTGCTGGACGAGCGACCACGCAAGGTGGCCAACCTCTGCCAGGCGCTGCAAAACCATCTCGCAACCGGTTACAAGCAGATCATTCAGCAGGTCGCCCCGCGCTACACCCGAGACCAGGCCGGGCTGTTCAGCACTGCGCTGCAACGCGCACTGCATGGTCTCAACGGGCCACTGATACGCGCCAACCAGCTTTACTGTCCCGTTCAGGATGGCCTGTGGCTCGAGCTGCATCAGATCTACCAGATTGCCCGTCAGTACCAGTTGCACAACACGCCGGTCGAAGAGCCCCTGGCCCATCACAGCAAAGTGCTGAGCGTGGAGCAAACCTACGTGATCGCGCTGCTGATGGGTTGCTCACGCTGCAACCAGATGCGTCAGTTGAACATCGGCAAACTGGCCGATGCGCTGGAGGCCTGGAGCCCTCTGGTAAAGCTGCAATTGCCGGTCACTGAAAGCAGCCTCTTCGCTCTGGACCCGACGGTCGACAAACCACCGCTGTATCGCACCCTGTTCAGCGACGAACAATCTCCTCGGCTGCTGGGTATCAACACCTACGCGCTGGCTGAAGCGATCAATCAGTACCTGGCCCTGCCGGATGACCAGCGCACCCCTTCGCCGTTGCTTATTCCAACCGGTATCAACACCGACCTGCTGCAACATCTGGCGGGCGCCTGGGGTGATGTGGCCGAACGCACCTTTCAGCGCACGGCAGGCCAGGGCACCCTGAAGCTGTGCATAGGCATGAGCGCACTGCATTTTTATGTAGCCGGTCAGAAGTCGTTCAGCGAACTCCTGCAACTCAACAGCGCAGGCAGTGCTGCGAGTTTTTCGCTGAAGATCGCCAATGATGACGAAGACGACCCTTGGGCTTCAGCCTTCGATACACAGCGCGGCAAGACCTCATCGCACCTGCTGCCCTATGAAGAAATCGAATACCCGAAGAACGATGGCGATAACGACTCGCTTTCCAACGGTCAGCACACGTTTCCGACCTTCGACCTGAATATCGTCAACCACAGCCCGGGCGGTTACTGCCTGGCGTGGCAGAGGGAAGTGCCTCAGCAATTACAGGCTGGCGAACTGGTGGGTATTCAGGACGACTCCGGCCAGGGCTGGAGCATTGCCATCGTGCGCTGGATCCGCCAGGTACGCAGCGGCGGTACACAGATGGGGATCGAACTGATCGCCCCGTTTGCCCAACCGTGCGGCATGCAGCTGATTCGCGAACAGCAGAATAGCCAGTACCTGCGAACCCTGATGCTGCCGGAAGTACGCGCCATGGAAAAACCGCCCACCGTGCTCGCACCGCGTCTGCCTTTTCAGGAGGGCAACAAGGTGATGATCAACGTCGCCGGTGAAGAACGCCGCGCGTCACTGAGCAACCGGCAGGTCAGCAGCGCCAGTTACAATCAGTTCGAGTATCAGATGTACGACGCCCCGAAAGCGACCGAAACCGAAAAGGCCAGGCCGGATCAGGAATTCGATTCCTTGTGGGGCACGCTGTAGCGATCACTGCGACAGCCGTCGCGATTGGCCCCTCGCCATCAGGGGCAAACCACCACGGCCTGAGCGTCAGCGCTTTCCTTCGCGGTCGCGAAAACCCAACAGATATAGCACGCCATCGAGTCCCAGCGTCGAGATCGCCTGCTTTGCTGATTGCTTGACCAGCGGCTTGGCGCGAAATGCGACACCCAGCCCGGCAATCGCCAGCATCGGCAAGTCATTGGCACCGTCGCCGACCGCGATGGTCTGCTCCAGACTCAAGCCTTCCTTATGCGCCAGCTCGCGCAACAGGTCTGCCTTGCGCTGCGCATTGACGATCGGCTCTACAGCGACGCCGGTTACCTTGCCATCGACCACTTCCAGCTCGTTGGCGTACACATAATCGATGCCCAGCTTTGCTTGCAGCTGCCTGGCGAAGTAGGTGAAGCCACCCGAAAGAATAGCGGTCTTGTAACCCAGACGCTTGAGCTCGGAGAACAGCGTTTCGGCGCCTTCGGTCAAGCGCAGAGAAGCGCCGATTTCATCCAGCACACTGACATCCAGCCCCTTGAGCAGAGCCAGACGCTCCTTGAAGCTTTCGCTGAAATCCAGTTCGCCGCGCATCGCACGCTCGGTAATCTCGGAAACCTGCTCGCCCACACCGGCAGCCTTGGCCAACTCGTCGATCACTTCGGCCTCGATGAGGGTCGAATCCATGTCGAACACAGCCAGACGCCGGTTGCGGCGAAACAGCGAATCCTGCTGGAACGCGATATCTACGTTGAGATCCTGGGCAACTGCGAGGAACTCCGCCTGCATGGCTTTCGGGTCGGCTGGCTCGCCGCGCACGGTGAACTCGATGCAACCCTTGCCCTTGTCGGCCGGCGTGTCGAGCGGCATACGCCCGGACAGACGATCGATCTGATCGATATTCAGCCCGTATTTAGCCGTAATGGCGCTGACGCACTGCAATTGCTCGGCCGTAACCTTGCGGGTCAGCAGTGTGACGATATGACGGGCCTTGCCCTGACCTTCAACCCAGTGCTGATAATCCGCTTCGGACACCGCCGTGAAACGGACCTGCTGATCGAGTTTGTAGGCGGTGAACAGGATGTCCTTGAGCACGGAAGAACCCTGCACGGTATCCGGAATTTCAACCAGGATGCCGAACGACAGGGTGTCGTGGATAACCGCCTGACCAATATCGAGAATGTTCACGCCACCCTGGGCGAGGACGCCGGTGATGGCAGCAGTGAGACCTGGACGGTCGACACCTGTGATGTTAATCAGGACGATTTCGCGCAAGGCGCACCCCCATAGTGGAAAAAAACCGCATTCTAACCACATTCAGTGACCACCGGGCACAGGCAGCGCTTTGCCGCTACTGGGTCGCTCGTTATACTGCGCGACAACTTCACCGAAAGAGCCGTGCTCTGTGAACCGGCCCACGCCCGTTAAAACCGATAATTTCTTCCTGCTCATCTTTCGTGCCCTGCGTCATCGCCGTGTACCGATCGCTTTGCGCATTGCCAGCCATAACGTGATCCTGATCGCTTTGGCGCTGGTGATCTACGCCGGTGTCATGGGTCTGCAATTCAAGCAGGCCATGCATGAACAGGCGGATGCGCTGGGGCAGGCCCTGACGACCCAGACCGCCACCTCGGCCACCGAGCTGTTGGTGTCCAACGACATCCTCAGTCTCAACGTGCTGCTGGGCAATCTGGTCAAGAACCCGCTGGTAGCGCATGCCGCTATCTACAGTGTGGATAACCGCATTCTTGCGGAAGCTGGCCAGCGCCCGAAAAACGGGCTTCTGGGTGAGGCTCAGGGCCTGTATGAAATCAAGATCACGTTTCAGGACGTGATGGCGGGTCATCTGCGCATCAGCCTCGACATGTCACAGTTCCAGCAGCCGATGACCATCAGCCTGCAGAGCATGGGCATTCTGGCGGGCATTCTGCTGGCCCTGGCGCTGGCCCTGAGCCTGCGCCTCGGTCGCCATATCTCCACGCCATTGATGCAGATGCGCATCTGGCTGCGCGACATCGACCCATACACCCCGGCTACCGACCGCCAGGATGAAATAGGCGATCTGGCCCGGCAACTGCGCACCTCGTTCGCACCACCGGTTCCAGAGCCGGAGCCGCTGCCCGAACCCGAGTATGACGGCGACGAGGACGACGTTGACGATCCGTACCTGGAGCCAGAAGAGCGACCTGCACCACCGGTCTCGGCACGCAGCAGCGAACCGAAGCCGCGCCTGCCGGCACCGCCAGTCCAGCGTCGCATTGTTGCCGAAGAAGATGAAGACGACGACGAAGATCCGTTTGCGGACCTGCGTGACAATTCGAATACCGCACCAGTTGCACGCCCTGTGGCTGCGCCGGTAGCGCCCGTCGAGCCGCACAACAGCGCCGTGCTGGCCGTACAATTGGGCGCGCAGGACCAATTGCGCCGCCTGCCGCGCGCACGACTGACCGAATTGCTGCAACGTTATCGCGACTGCCTCGATCAGGCCGCCTCGCTGTATGAAAGCGAGCTGCATACCCTGAACGATGGCAGCACCCTGATGCTGTTTCACAGCCACGAAAGCGGTGATGACTACCTCACCAACGCAATCTGCTGCGGCGAGCTATTGCGTGCCCTGAGCCATGCCTTGCAGATCGAGGTGGCCGACAGCGGCATCACCTTGCAACTGCAACTGGGCCTGACGCTGGGTGAGGGCCTGAGCGGTCTGAGCCAGATCGACCTGCTGCTGACTGAAACGGCGCAGGATGCGTTGGCGCTGTCTCAGCACAGCCGCAACCTGCTGCTGGTTGAACGCCGTATCAACGACGACCCGTTGATACGCCAGCGCGCCCGTATCCGTCCTATCGCCAGCCCTGAAGGCGCATGCTGTGTGGAACGCCTGATGGAGCCCTACCCTTCGATGCTCGAACGCCAGCTGGCGCGCATGCACGAATCCAACAAGGCCTGACCACCGCCTCTCGTTCACATGCGTAAGCACAGGACGAGAGGCGCCCGACCTTGACTGTGGCAGCGCGGCGCAGATCTGTGACGCAGAGCGTCACCCAAGGCATTCCCACGCTGGAGCGTGCGGAACGATAGGTGTCTACAAGATCACCATCGTGCCCATGCTCCGCGTGGGCATGCCGTTCTGAACGCTCCGCGTCCGATCCTGACGGTGCAGCGCGGCACAGATCTGTGACGCAGAGCGTCACTCAAGGCATTCCCACGCTGGAGCGTGCGGAACGATAGGTGCCCGCAAGATCACCATCGTGCCCATGCTCCGCGTGGGCATGCCGTTCTGGACGCTCTGCGTCCTCCTGACTGCGTTGTGCGTCAGGAACGTCGAGGTGTGAGAAGCGAAGATTCGCGTCCAACAAAAAGCCCGCATCGCTGCGGGCTTTTTTGTTGGGCCAACCCTAGAAGCGGAACACTTCAAGATCGGTACGTATGGGCGAGGCCATTGGAATTCTTGGTTTGTCAGGCTCTTTGGCCTTGGCGACCGGGGGCTTTTTCGGTTCTTCGATCGGCTGCCAGGAAATCGGCTTGATCGCAGTACTGACCTGATCGGCCAGGCGTTGCAACAGCATGCCCTGGGCCTTGACCTGGTCGGCGGAGCTGCCGGCATGGACCTGTTCAAGGTGCACCAGTCGGCTGTCACGAACATGACCTTTACGGTCCAGAAGACGCCATTGCGCATCCAGAACGGCAGGCTGTTTGGCACCGGAGTCCAGACGGGTGATCGACAGTACGACCTGAACGTCCGGTGTGAAGTTGGCAACCGCAGGCGCCATGACGACACGCTGGCTGTCCAGCTTCCAGGCCAGCTGACGCAAGAGCAACTGGTCGATATCCGAAGACAGATTGCCCGCCCAGCGCCCGTCTGGCGATGCGGTCAAAGTGCCGTCAGGCTGGCGTTGCAGCAGGGTTTCGCGTTGCAGATAGTCGGCCACCGAAACAGGACCCAGCAATACTGCCAGACCACTACTCTGTTTCGGCTGACCAGGCTCACCGCTATCGAGCTGATAAAGCGCGGTCGGCTGGCGCACACTGCAACCAGCCAGACCCAAAACGCCAGTCATCAGCAAGATCAGGGGAAGGCGTAGAAAATTCATCATCCCATCCAGGTGGCCGCCCCGAGGCAGGCCACAGTATAAGTACTTTCAAGACCCATGCAGGCACTGAGCCACGCATGCACCCCAAGACCCCATATCATCCGTGAATATGCATCATGACTCCAGCGATTATGCATCGTACTTCATGGCAAAACGAAGAACGCTGGTGCCAGATCAATGTTTTTAGCTATTTTCCACCAATAACGCGTCTACGCGCTGGAAGCCTCTTGGCAATTTATTGCCACGTCGGCCCCGCTCCCCCTTGTAATGTTCAAGGTCTTCAGGTTTAAGCGACAGCGTTCGCTTGCCTGCCTGGAGTACCAGCGTCGCGCCCTGCGCAATCACCGCCAGATCGGTCACATATTCTTCTCGGCTGGCTACCCGCTCACCCGGAATACCGATGATCTTGTTGCCTTTGCCTTTGCCTTTGCCCAACTGCGGCAAATCGCTGATCTTGAACACCAGCAGGCGGCCTTCGGTGGTCACCGCTGCCAGCCAGTTCTGTTCACGGTCGGGCACCGGCCGAGGCAAGATGACTTTTGCCCCGTTCGGCAAGCTCAGCAACGCCTTGCCCGCCTTGTTCTTGGCCTGCAGGTCTTCGCCTTTGACGACAAACCCATAACCGGCATCCGAAGCGATCACATACAGCGCGTCATCTTCGGGCATCAATACGCACTCGAACGTCGCACCCGGTGGCGGTTGCAGTTTACCGGTCAACGGCTCGCCCTGGCCTCGTGCAGATGGCAGGGTGTGTGCTGCCACCGAATAGCTGCGCCCGGTCGAGTCGATGAACACGGCGAACTGATTTGAGCGGCCGATGGACGACGTCTTGAAACCATCCCCTGCTTTGTAGGAAAGCCCGGTGGCATCAATATCGTGGCCTTTGGCGCAACGCACCCAGCCTTTTTCCGAAAGCACGACAGTTACCGGCTCGGTGGGCATCAATTCGTTTTCAGACAGCGCCTTGGCTTCGGCACGGGCAACAATCGGCGAACGACGATTATCGCCATAGGTTTCAGCGTCGGCGATCAGTTCGGCACGGACCAGCTTGCGCAGTTTGGACTCACTGCCCAGCAGCGCCAGAAGCTTGGCCTGCTCTTTGCGCAGGGCCTCCTGCTCGCTGCGCAGCTTCATCTCTTCCAGACGCGCCAACTGACGCAGACGGGTATCGAGGATGTAGTCCGCCTGGATTTCCGACAGGCCAAAGCGTGCAATCAGTTCCGCCTTGGGATGTTCGGCGGTGCGGATGATGTGGATCACTTCATCCAGGTTCAGGTAAGCCGTGAGCAGACCGTCCAACAGGTGCAGACGATGCTCGACCTTGTCCAGACGAAACTGCAGACGACGACGCACAGTACCGATGCGGAACGTCAGCCATTCGCCGAGCAGTGTCTTGAGATTCTTGAGCTGCGGCTTGCCGTCCAGACCAATGATGTTGATGTTCACCCGATAGCTGGATTCCAGCTCGGTGGTCGCGAACAAATGCTGCATCAGCTCGTCCAGTTCAACCCGGTTGGAGCGCGGAATGATCACGATACGACAAGGATTTTCGTGGTCAGACTCGTCACGCAGGTCGGCAACCATCGGCAGCTTCTTGGCCTGCATCTGCGCGGCGATCTGCTCCAGCACCTTGGCGCCGGAAACCTGATGCGGCAGTGAAGTAACGACAATGTCGCCATCTTCAATGCGGTACACGGCCCGCATGCGCACCGAACCGCGCCCGGTCTCGTAGATTTTCAGCAGGTCGGCACGCGGCGTGATGATTTCCGCTTCGGTCGGATAGTCCGGCCCCAGAATGTGCTCGCACAGTTCCGGAACCGTGGCCTTGGGGTCGTCCAGCAGATGAACGCAGGCGCTGGCGACTTCGCGCAGATTGTGCGGCGGCACGTCGGTGGCCATACCGACGGCAATGCCGGTGGTGCCATTGAGCAGAATGTTCGGCAAACGCGCCGGCAGCACGGCCGGTTCCTCCAGTGTGCCGTCAAAGTTCGGCACCCAGTCAGCCGTGCCCTGGCCCAGTTCACTGAGCAGGACTTCGGAATAGCGCGACAGACGCGCCTCGGTGTAACGCATGGCCGCGAAGGATTTGGGATCATCCGGCGCACCCCAGTTACCCTGCCCGTCTACCAGCGTGTAGCGGTAGCTGAACGGCTGGGCCATCAGCACCATCGCTTCGTAGCAGGCCGAGTCGCCGTGTGGGTGGAATTTACCGAGTACGTCGCCGACGGTACGCGCCGATTTCTTGTGCTTGGCGTCAGCCCCCAGGCCCAGTTCGCTCATCGCGTAGATGATGCGCCGCTGAACAGGCTTCAGGCCGTCCCCGATATGCGGCAAGGCACGGTCCATGATCACGTACATGGAGTAGTTGAGGTAGGCCTGTTCGGTGAAGTCAGCCAGTGATCGGCGTTCTACACCATCCAGGCTGAGGTCAAGGGAGTCGCTCATGCGGGCCTCATTATTTCGTTGACTGGCGCAGCAGCAAGTTGCCGCCACGCTGTGTGAATTCAAGTTGTTTCATGGCGCTCATGCCCAGCAGCACCTGCTCACCGTCCAGACCGGGTGCCACCAGAGCACGCACATTGGTCAGGACTATATCGCCCAGTTGCAAGCAGTCGAGCGTGGTCCGAAAACCCTGACTGTTGCCATTGGCCGTGCTGAGCGTGACCGCAAAGCCGCGTTTCAGGCCCAGGCTGTCAGCCATATCACCGGGTACGGCCACGTCGGTCGCCCCGGTGTCGATCATGAACTCTACCGTCCGGCCGTTGATCTGGCCGGTACTGACAAAGTGCCCCTGACGATTACCCGCCAGTTGCACTTCGATGTATCCGTCACCGTGTTGCGAAGCAACCACCGTATTAGGGTTCTGCTGCTTGTCTTCCCAACTGCCGAAAAAGCGCGTCGCCAGAAACAGGCCAGCAGCCCAGGCCACGATCATTAATATCTTGCCAGCGCGCTTGCCGGGTTGCGGTTGATTCGCGGGCTGGCTCACTGACCGGCGCTCCAGCCCGCTTCAGGCGCAGCGAACCGCCAGACAATCGGGCGTTTTTCACCATCGGCGCGCGCACCGAAGTTATTGTCGATGCCGATCCACGCGCCCTTCTCGTCCACGACCAGCGCCTCGGTCAGGCCGTAGGGCTGATCATAGCGACGCGAAGGCACCATCGCTTCCTTGGCGAACGACCAGCAACGTTCGATCTGCCCGGTCTCAAGCCCACGCCGACAGATGCGATAGGCCGCACGTTCGAGCGTGAACAGCTTGCCGTTGTAGAGCGACAGATCGGAAAAGTCCGTAGACACGGTCTTGTGCCCCTGTTCTGCGGGCAGCAGGTCTTTACCATCTTCGGACAGCAGCACGCAGCTTTGCCCGCAGCTCCATTGTTCCTTGTCGCGCTGCACAACCAGCAGCCCGCGCTTCTCGCGCTCGGCGGCCAGCCAGATGCGGTCGCCAGAGGCGTTCACGGCAATCCCTTCGAAAATCGCATTGAAGTGTTGCAACATGCCCTGGCCGCGCGCCTGTTCTATCAGTACCTGCGGCAAGTCCAGCCAGAACGGTGCACCACTGACCGGAACCTTGAGCACCGTGCCATAGGCCTCGCTGACCAGATAACGGTTACCGGCTGCATCACAACTCACGCCTTCGAAATCCAGATCACCACCACGCACCAACGCGGAAAGGCCTGCCAGCGAACGCAGCTTGAGCGGCAGATAGCTGTGCGGCGCAGGTGCGTCAATGCGGTGTGCTTCTGCCTTCCAGGTATTTTGCGACACATCAAGGCTGTACAGCACATTGTCGTCACGGTCGGAAACGGTCCACAGCTGGCCATTGCACATGGCCAGACCCGACAGATTGCCGCCGACCATGTCGTCTACCGGGTGCTCGGATTGCAGTTTCAGGACCTCAAGCGGCGCGGCGAAAACCGGCGCGGCAACCAGGGTCAGGGCGGCGAGCCAGGCTCGTATCAAGTCAGGACCTCGGCGAGGTTGCCCTTCGATTCAAGCCAGGACTTGCGATCACCTGCACGTTTCTTCGCCAGCAACATGTCCATCATTTCCGACGTAGCAGCGAAATCATCCAGCGTGAGCTGCACCAGACGCCGTGTGTTCGGGTCCATGGTGGTTTCGCGCAATTGCGGCGGGTTCATTTCACCCAGGCCCTTGAATCGGGTGACCTGTGGTTTGCCCCGTTTCTTTTCAGCCACCAGACGGTCAAGGATTCCGTCGCGCTCGCTTTCGTCCAGCGCGTAGTAGATTTCCTTGCCAAGGTCGATCCGGTACAGCGGCGGCATGGCCACATACACATGCCCGGCGTCGACCAGCGGGCGGAAGTGCTGGACGAACAACGCACACAGCAAGGTGGCGATGTGCAAACCATCCGAGTCGGCGTCGGCGAGAATACAGATTTTGCCGTAACGCAACTGGCTGATGTCCGCCGCGCCCGGATCAACCCCGATGGCAACCGCGATGTTGTGCACTTCCTGGCTGGCGAGCACTTCGCCGCCGTCCACTTCCCAGGTATTCAGAATCTTGCCGCGCAGGGGCAGGATGGCCTGGAATTCCTTGTCCCGCGCCTGCTTGGCCGAACCACCGGCGGAATCACCTTCGACCAGAAACAGCTCGGAGCGCGCCGGATCCTGTCCGGCACAGTCAGCCAGCTTGCCCGGCAACGCGGGGCCTTGGGTAATGCGCTTGCGTTCAACCTTCTTGCTGGCCTTGAGGCGGCGACCGGCGTTGTTGATCGCCAGGTCAGCCAGTTGCAGGCCCAGCTCCGAGTGGGTATTGAGCCACAGACTGAACGCGTCCTTGACCACGCCGGAAACGAACGCCGCCGCCTCACGGGACGACAGACGTTCCTTGGTCTGCCCGGAGAACTGCGGCTCCTGCATTTTCATCGACAGGACGAAGGCAATTCGCTCCCAGACATCTTCAGGTGCCAGCTTGACGCCACGCGGCAACAGGTTGCGGAACTCGCAGAACTCGCGCATCGCATCCAGCAATCCCTGGCGCAAGCCGTTCACATGGGTGCCACCCTGCGCCGTAGGGATCAGGTTGACGTAGCTTTCCTGAACGCTGTCGCCACCTTCGGGCAGCCAGAGCAGCGCCCAGTCGACCGCTTCCTTGTTACCGGCGAAGCTGCCGCAGAACGGTTCGTCCGGCAGTCGCAGGAAGTCGCTGACCGAATCCTGTAGATACGAGCGCAAGCCGTCTTCGTAATGCCACTCGACTTTTTCGTTAGTGGACTTGTCTTCAAAGCTGACCAGCAGGCCCGGGCACAGAACCGCCTTGGCCTTGAGTACGTGCTTGAGACGACTGACGGAGAACTTCGGGGTATCGAAATACTTCGGATCGGGCGCGAAATAGACGCTGGTCCCGGTGTTGCGCTTGCCGACAGTGCCGATAACCGCCAGCTCTGTGGCCTTGTAGCCGTCGGCGAAGGTCATTTCATATTCGTTGCCATCGCGCTTGACCCGCACCCGAACCTGAGTGGAAAGCGCGTTGACCACGGAAATCCCTACGCCGTGCAGGCCGCCGGAGAACTGGTAGTTCTTGTTGGAGAACTTGCCACCCGCATGCAGCTTGGTGAGGATCAGCTCGACGCCGGACACACCTTCTTCCGGGTGAATGTCCACCGGCATGCCGCGGCCGTCGTCGGACACCTCAAGCGAGTTGTCGGCATGAAGGATGACCTGTACCGAGCGCGCGTGACCAGCCAGAGCTTCGTCGACACTGTTGTCGATGACTTCCTGAGCCAGGTGGTTGGGCCGCGAGGTGTCGGTGTACATGCCCGGACGTTTGCGAACCGGATCGAGGCCCGAGAGGACTTCGATGGCGTCTGCGTTATAAGAGCTAGCGCTGGGATTGGCCATGGGTTCTCGTTATCAATCTTTCATGGAATTTCGGGGGTTCAATGTTCTTGCATTCAGTAGGCCGGGCATCGATCGCCTATAGCGCCGACAGGTCGATCTTCTGCAACAGATCGGGGGCAAACCCGGCAAAGCTCAACAACGCTGGCATTTGCTCGGCAAAACCCTGAAAACTGTGGTCGCCGCCCGCCTGAATGCGCAAGGCACAGGCCCGGTAAAACTTCTCGGCGCGACGATAATCAAGGGTCTCGTCACCGGTCTGCAACCACACCTGAAACTGCTGCGGGTCCTGGGGAGCAGGAACCTCCAGCTCGGCCAGTGCCTGAATATGGTCTTCGGTCAACTGCCACTGCTCGCCGGTGTACAGGTTCTGCTGCACGCCGAGAAACCCGTCAAACAGCTGATGCGGGTTGACTGCCGGGTTGATCAGCACCGCCTTGAGGCCATGCTGCTGCGCCAAATGAGTCGCATAGTAGCCGCCGAGCGAGCTGCCGACCAGTAATGGCCGTCCCAGCTCCTTTATAGCGGTTTCAAGCTGCCCCATAGCCTGACGCGGATGGTGATGCAGTTCAGGGACTTGCAGACGATCAGCCAGACCCAATGACTTCATCAGCGCGGCCAACTGACAGGCCTTTCTCGACAGGGCCGAGCTGTTCAAGCCATGGATGTATAGCAGTGAAGGTGTGTCGCTCGTCACGCTGTCGCTCCCGAGTGCAAGGCAAAGCCGTGTAGTTTACAGGGACTTACGCTACAACACCTCACTGGAAACGTGTCCGCCCGCTCATTCAGTAGCCGGTGCCGCCGTAATCGACTTCGAACTCCATGCCGACCACTCGGGAAACAGCGGTTTCCAGCCGTCCGTCGTCATGCAGTCGCAGCCAGCGATAGCCCGGTGCCGTGGTGTCTACCTTGAAATCGGCACTGCCCGGCGCGAACTGAATGCAGGTCGAGGGCGACGCCAGCAGGCGCACGCCGTTACGCATCTGGTCGAACTCCTGATGTACATGCCCCCACAATACGGCCCGAACCTGCGGGAATCGATCCAGCACCGCAAACAACGCGTCAGCATTGCGCAGACCGATGGGTGCCATCCATTCACAGCCGATGGCCACCGGGTGGTGATGCAGGCAAACCAGATGATGCCGGTCAGGCGCTTCGCTCAGGGACTGCTCCAGCAACTGCAATTGCCCAGCGGCCAGAAAACCTGGCACCGAACCGGGCACTGCCGAATCCAGCAGTGTCACCCGCCACCGGCCGATGTTGATGATCGGCTCAAGCAGCCCTTCAGCCTGTGCGACATGCTCCATCTGCGGCAATTCATCATGATTACCGGCAAACCAGCGCGCGGGCGCGGCGATCTGCGTACTTATCCGGCGAAACGCTTCGTAAGACTCGACACTGCCATCCTGGGAGATATCCCCGCTTGCAACCACAAGATCAACCTGCGGCTGCTCGGCGAGGACCAGATCAACGACTTTTTCCAGACTGTCGCGGGTACTCATACCCAACAACGCCCCGTCCGCCTCGGCGAACAGGTGGCTGTCGGATATCTGTACCAGCAAAACTGACGATGAAGGGGCTGCGCTTGGCAAGACCGTCTCCCAGAGAGGATTCAGCGCGATTATGTGACGTGGCAGCGGGCGGGTAAACCGGGAATGTGAGCGCAGACGAGCATTTGGTCACATTTGCTGATTTGCTCGGTGCTTGAGCACAATTAAAGCAATAAGTCCGGCAGACACCATGCCCGCCAGTCCCGCACCCAAGAGATAGCTCAGCACCCGCTCATAAGGCATTCCAGGCCAGAGATATCCCGCCAACAAAAGCTCCAGGACAACGCCAAGAATCATTCCTGCCAGTCCAGCCAGATGAACGATCCACGGCATGAGCCTCAAAGACAGAATACCGATGACCACTCCGGTAATGGCCGTATATAGGAAGTGTTCCCAACGCAGAGCGCTGCCTGTCAGGGTTATCAACCCGAGATAGCTGAAAAGGCTGAGGGTGATTCCCGAGAAGCACGCTAACAGACATCGTGGGGTGCCTAAGTCACTCATTCGTTATACCTGCAAATAAATTCAGGTCGAATGTAAGGCATGTGGTTTCAAATCCAAGGTGCCGGGGGATTTTCAGAAACCACCTACAAGACTGGAGCCTGCCCGCTGTCAGCTGCCGTCACTTATCGGTCAATCCGGTGTGGGATAAATACAGGGCGAAGCCAAGGAGCAGTAGTGCAATGACAATTGATGAGGCGTTAACGCACTGCCTCAAACTCATGCCCACACGCCAGGCAATGACTCAGCCACTCGCCCAGAAACAAATTGAGCTGGGCCTTTTCGTCTGGCTGGTGCATGTCGGCGTTGGGGTAGGGATAAATGCCGCGAAAGCGCCGCGCATGCTCGGCGCCGATGACTTCGGCCATGCGTGCGTCGTGGTATACCTGAACCTCGAGCACCGGCACCGGCAGCCATGGCAGGCTGTGTTCCTGGCGGACTTGCAGGGTGGTGGTGTACGGGCAGTCGAGCAATACTTCGACGGCCAGTACGCCCAGCATCTGGTCGCCCTGGGTGACGGCGACGCGGCGTGAGCGCTGTTCGTTACGCATGTCGGGCAGCAGGCGCATCAGGCGCGCGTAGTTGGCCTCACACGCAGCCTGCAGCCCGGCAAGGTCGACACGATAGCGCTCGCGCAATAGATTCACGACCATAAACCCCTTATCTCCGCACGATTCAGCGCCAGCCATTGCAAGGCGATGATCGTCGACGCGTTTTTGATTGTTCCGTCTTTCATCGCCTGCATTGCGTCATCGAATGACCAGACTGTGACCCGGATGTCTTCGCCTTCGGACTCAAGCCCGTGAATTCCGCCTGCCCCTTCACTGCTGCACTGCCCCAGGTACAAGTGAACAAACTCATTACTGCCACCTGGAGAAGGAAAGTATTTGGTGATGGGCCAAAGCGAGCGGAACACCAGTCCAGCTTCCTCCTCTGCCTCGCGATGAGCAACTTCTTCCGGCTGTTCATCCTTGTCGATCAGCCCGGCGACCAGTTCGATCAGCCACGGGTTGCTGGTCTTTTCCATGGCACCCACGCGGAACTGCTCGATGAGCACCACTTCGTCACGCTTGGCATCGTAAGGAAGTACACAAACCGCATCGTGGCGAACGAAAAGCTCGCGGCTGATTTCCTTGCTCATGCCACCTGCGAACAGCTCGTGGCGCACATGCAGCTTGTCCAGCCTATAGAAGCCCTTGAAGCAGTTTTCACGCTGTATGGTTTCAAAAGCGCTTGGTGCAGATCGTGTGGTCTGGGTCATGGGTTTCTCGCTTGCCGCCGTTTTTGACATCGGGCCATCCTAACGCGCATCGACGTTAAGATGCAGCCCCCTTGAAGATGCAGGGTAGACGGCCGGGACTTAAAACAATTCTAATCTGCCATGATCGAACCGAAGACGTTGTTTACAGTCCAACCAGCCTGCATACGCACAACGCAACCGCCTTTACTGACACTGCCAAGGATCAACATGTCGTTATTGAGGATCACTTCACTGGCTTGCCTGGCCCTGTTGCTCGGCGCCTGCCAAAGCCTCTTCACGCCCAACATGCGCACACCGCTGCAGGTCCAGCGCGATGCCTCCGAGCTGATCAAGCCAGGCTGCACCACGGCGGACTGCCCGCTGGTGAACATCGATACCGTGCATTTTCCCGATGAGCCGCGATTGGACGCCATCGTCCAGAAGACCTTGCTGCAACTGACCGTTGCTGACAGCAGCGCCTCGCCGCCTGCGTCTATCAAAGCCTATCAGGAACAGTTCCTGAGCCAGGCCCAGGGCCGCAACAGCAGTTATCTGCAAGCCAAGGTACGCGAGCAGCATGACGGTATCGTGGTTGTCGAACTGTCCAGCTACCTGGATACCGGTGGTGCCCACGGCAACCCTGGCCGGGCGTTCATCAACTATTCGCGTCAGCAGCAGAAAGTTCTGACGCTGGCCGACATGATCATTCCGGGCAAGGAAAGCGAATTCTGGCAGAAGGCCCAACTGGCCCACCAGGGCTGGCTGGTCTCGACCAAGATGAATGAAGACAGCGAGTTCATGAAGACTTGGCCGTTCAAGCGCACGCCACACATCGCGCTGACCTACGGCGCGGTGATCCTCAAGTACTCGGTGGATACCATTGCGCCATATTCGATGGGTCACATCGAGCTGAAGATTCCTTACCCTCAGCTCAACGGCATCCTCAAGCCGGAACTGTTCCCCGGTCGCGGTTGATCGCACCGCCGATCAACAGCTGCAACACGCCAGCGACAACGAGCGCTGGCAGTGTTGCACCGACATTCGGGTAAAAGCCAGCCAGCAGGTGATAGGTGCTGAGCCCGCCCAGCCACGCCAGCAGACTCATCCAGCGCAAACCGCCCTCTACTACCTGACCACTGCGACGACGCAGGATGAAATGGTCGACCAGCACCACGCCGAACAGCGGCGCAAACACCGAGCCGATCAGCAGCAGAAAGTTCTGGTACTGGGCCAGCGGTGCCAGACAGGCGATCAGCGTGCAGATCACGCCGATGGTCAATGCCAGGTGCTCGACCTTGATACGTGACAGCAAAGCACTCGATACCGCCGCCGAATGAATATCGGCGAACGCATTTTCCGTCTCATCCAGCAGAATCAGCAGCAACGGGATACCCAGACCTGCGCCGGCCAGCGCCAGCAGCAAGGCATTGACCTCACCGCTCGGCGCGAACGCCAACGTATAGGCAACGCCCAGACTCATCAGCCAGAAGTTACCGATGAAAAAGCCTGCAGCCGTGCCGCCGAAGACACTTTTCGCACGTTGGCCGAAGCGCGAGTAGTCGGCAATGAGCGGCAGCCAGGACAGCGGCATGGCGATGGCAATGTCGAACCCCGAAGCAAACGGCAGTGAACCGTCCCCGGATGTCGCCCACAGCGCTGCCAGATCAGCCTTGGTCAGCAGGTTCCAGGTCAGCCATGAACACGCGGCCAGCAGTATCCAGATCCCCCACTTGCGCAAGAATCGGCGCACGAAGGTCAATGGTCCGCTGACCGCCAGCAGAGTGGCCAGCGCTCCAAAAAACAGCGTCCAGAGCAGCGGGCTGGTCCACAGACTGCCCTGCGAAAAAGCCCGATCGCCCAACAGACTGGCGGCGTCGCGCATGACGATGATCTCGAACGAACCCCAACCGATCAGTTGCAGCAGGTTCAACACTGTGGGCAGCGATGCGCCTTTGCTGCCCAGGCTGAGTTTGAGGGCTGCCATGGAAGACAAACCGGTGTCACTGCCGATCACGCCGACACTGGCGAGCAGTAAAACGCCCACCAGCGTGCCGAGGAAAATCGCCAGCATCGAGCCGGACATGCCCAGCCCCGGCGCCAGCAAGGCCCCGGTTTGCAGCACCATCAAACCGATGCCGAGGGAAAACCACAGGGAGAACAGATCCCGCCCACCGAATACCCGCTGGCTGGCAGGGATGGGGGTGTCGGGAGAATAGGTGCCAGGTGTGTTCACGTTGGTGTCTCGTGTGGGGTGTTGATCGGTGATTCGGGATCGGACGCGGAGCTTCCAGAACAGCGCTACCACGCAGAGCGTGGGATCATCGCAATTATCGTGCGGCGCTCTGCGTCGCATGCCGTTCTGGACGCTCTGCGTCCTCTTGACGACGCAGAGCGTCGAGACCTGCATTCCCACGCTGGAGCGTGCGGAACGATAATCGCAACTATCGTGCGACGCTCCGAGTCGTAAAGCCCAATGCTGGAGCGTAGCGATAACCGCTAGCGGTGTTCTGTCGTGCACGTACCGCTTTCTACACCTTCTTGTACAACTGGCTGCCTTCCTGCTTGAAGCGCTCGGCCTGCTCGGCCAGGCCTTTGGCGACATCGACGTCGACTGCTTCGATCCGCTGGTTGGCGGCGTACTCGCGTACTTCCTGAGTGATTTTCATCGAGCAGAATTTCGGCCCGCACATGGAACAGAAATGCGCGACCTTGGCCGAGTCCTTGGGCAGGGTTTCGTCGTGATAAGAGCGTGCGGTGTCCGGGTCCAGGCCAAGGTTGAACTGGTCTTCCCAGCGGAACTCGAAACGCGCCTTGCTCAAGGCGTTATCACGGATCTGCGCCCCTGGATGGCCTTTGGCAAGGTCCGCTGCGTGGGCAGCGATCTTGTAGGTGATGATCCCGGTCTTCACGTCATCCTTATTCGGCAGCCCCAGGTGCTCTTTGGGCGTGACGTAGCACAGCATGGCGCAACCGAACCAGCCAATCATCGCGGCACCGATGCCCGACGTGATGTGGTCATACCCCGGCGCAATATCGGTGGTCAGCGGGCCCAGAGTGTAAAACGGCGCTTCGTCGCAGCATTCCAGCTGCTTGTCCATGTTTTCCTTGATCAACTGCATCGGCACATGACCGGGGCCTTCGATCATGGTCTGCACGTCGTGCTTCCAGGCGATCTTGGTCAGTTCACCCAAGGTTTCCAGCTCACCGAACTGCGCCGCATCGTTGGCGTCGGCAATCGAGCCAGGACGCAAACCATCGCCCAGCGAGAAGCTGACGTCATAAGCCTTCATGATTTCGCAAATGTCTTCGAAATGGGTGTACAGGAAGTTTTCCTGATGATGCGCCAGGCACCACTTGGCCATGATTGAACCACCACGGCTGACAATCCCGGTCACACGTTTGGCGGTCAGCGGTACATAACGCAGCAACACACCGGCGTGGATGGTGAAGTAATCAACGCCCTGCTCGGCCTGCTCGATCAGTGTGTCGCGGAACAGCTCCCAGGTCAGGTCCTCGGCCGCACCGCCGACTTTTTCCAGAGCCTGATAGATCGGCACAGTGCCGATCGGCACCGGCGAGTTGCGGATGATCCATTCACGGGTTTCATGAATATGCTTGCCGGTAGACAGGTCCATGACCGTGTCAGAACCCCAGCGAATGCCCCAGGTCAGCTTGGCGACTTCTTCTTCGATGGAAGATCCCAGCGCGCTGTTACCGATGTTGCCGTTGATCTTCACCAGAAAGTTACGGCCGATAATCATCGGTTCCAGTTCGACGTGGTTGATGTTGGCCGGGATGATCGCGCGACCACGGGCGATCTCTTCGCGCACGAACTCGGCAGTAATTTCCTTCGGGATGCTCGCGCCGAAGCTGTGCCCCGCATGCTGCTGGGTCAGCAGGCCAGCGGCACGGGCTTCCTGAAGCTTCATGTTTTCGCGGATGGCAACGTATTCCATCTCGGCGGTAATGATGCCCTGACGCGCATAGTGCATCTGGCTGACGTTGGCCCCCGCCTTGGCCCGGCGCGGGTTGCGCACATGAGCAAAGCGCAGCGCAGTCAGTTCGGCGTCGCTCAGGCGTTGCTGGCCGAAGTTGGAACTCAGGCCGGGCAGACGCTCGGTGTCATTGCGCGAGTCGATCCACGGCGAGCGAACATCCGCCAGGCCTTTACGCACGTCGATGATCACGTTGGGGTCGGTGTACGGGCCGGAGGTGTCATAGACCGTGACCGGCGCGTTGATCTCGCCGCCGAAGTCAGTCGGTGTGACGTCCAGAGTGATTTCGCGCATCGGCACGCGGATGTCCGGGCGTGAGCCCTGAACGTAGATTTTCTGCGAACGGGTAAACGGCTGTACCGATCCGGAATCGACTTGTGCCGACTCGCTCAAATGGGCTGCGTTTTTTAGTGTTGTACTCATCACGGGCTCTCCAGACATCCGGTTGCGGATTTATTGTCGGAGTGACCTGACGTGACGGACGGGTGCACCAGTGCTGGTGCTGAGTATCGAAAGGAGACGTACGCTGTTCATTTTTTGAACAATCGACCCCGGACGATACTCAAGAGGACTCGCCGGGAGACGAGAAATCTTGTTCCCTACGCAGGCGCTAACCTGATCAGGTTCAACGGGATCCGGTTTAACCGATCTCAGCCTCATAGCAAGGCACCCCGACAAGAACGCGATCAGTCTATGCCGGGGCGCGGTCGCAATGCCAGCCTATTTGCACAGGGCTCGATAAATGGCGCAAATCGCCGATTGTTGCTAAAAGAGTCTGGCTCTACACTCGCTAACCCGGTTTCGCTTAAAACCGTGATTACTTTCTTCATGAACAGGGAATGCCTCATGCTGCGCAAACTTTCGTTGGTTGTGGCCGTTTCGTTTGCGTCCAGCGGCCTGACGTGGGCAGCCGATGTGCCACTGCCGACCCAGACAGGTCTGCTGAATGTCTATCAGCAGGCGGTGGACAACAATGCCGACCTTGCGGCATCCCGCGCCGATTACGATGCCCGCAAGGAAGCCGTACCGCAGGCCCGCGCCGGTTTGCTGCCGAACATTTCCGGCAGCGCACAAAGCAACAATACCCGCACCAGTATCGACCAGCCAAGAGCCGTGGCCACCCGTAGCGGTAACGTCTATCAAGCCACCCTGAGCCAGCCGATCTTCCGTGCCGACCGCTGGTTCCAGTTGCAGGCCGCCGAGGCGAGCAACGAGCAGGCGGCACTCGAGCTGTCGGCTACCGAGCAGAACCTGATCCTGCAAGCGGCACAAAGCTATTTCAGCGTGCTGCGCGCCCAGGACAATCTGGCCTCGACCAAGGCCGAGGAGGCAGCGTTCAAACGCCAGCTCGATCAGGCCAACGAGCGTTTCGATGTCGGCCTGTCGGACAAGACCGACGTGTTGCAGGCGCAGGCCAGCTACGACACCTCGCGTGCCAGCAGGATTCTCGCCAAGCGCCAGGTGGATGATGCGTTTCAAGCCCTGGTGACGCTGACCAATCGGGAATACAACTCCATCGAAGGCATCGTGCATACCTTGCCTGTGCTGGCGCCAACGCCGAACGATGCCAAGGCCTGGGTCGACACCGCAGCACAACAGAACCTCAACCTGCTGGCCAGTAACTACGCCGTCAACGCTGCCGAGGAGACCCTGCGTCAGCGCAAGGCCGGGCATGCCCCGACACTCGATGCCGTGGCGACTTATCAGCGTGGCGACAACGACGCACTGGGTTTCAGCAACCCTAACTACACCGGGCGCAATTATGGCGGCGACGTCGAGCAGCGCAGTATTGGTGTGCAGTTGAATATCCCGATCTACAGCGGTGGCCTGACCAGTTCACAGGTACGCGAAGCCTATGCGCGCCTGAGCCAGAGCGAGCAACGCCGTGAAAGCCTGCGTCGTCAGGTGGTGGAAAACACGCGTAATCTGCACCGGGCGGTGAATACCGATGTCGAGCAGGTCCAGGCCCACAAACAGTCGATCATCTCCAACCAGAGCGCGCTGGAAGCCACCGAAATCGGTTATCAGGTGGGCACCCGCAACATCGTCGACGTGCTGGATGCGCAGCGCCAGTTGTATGCCTCGGTGCGTGACTACAACAACACGCGCTATGACTACATCCTCGACAACCTGCGCCTCAAGCAGGCAGCCGGCACCCTGAGCCCGGGCGACCTGCAGGATCTGTCACGCTACCTGAAGGCTGACTACAACCCGGACAAGGACTTCCTTCCGCCCGACCTGGCAACCGCCGCGCAGAAGAACTTCGAGCGACCTGCAAAGCGCTGAGATTGCTGACCGATCTGGATGCTCTGCGCCCGACTTCAAGTCATGCAGCGCGACGCAGATTTGTGACGCGGAGCGTCACCCAAGGCATTCCCACGCTGGAGCGTGAGGAACGATAGGCGTCTGGACGAGCTCAACTATCGTGCCGACGCTCTGCGTCGGCATGCAGTTCTGGACGCTCCGCGTCCTCCGACTCAGCGCCTGCCCATCAACCGCCCGATCCCGTCGAGCAGGCGTTGCAGCGCGCCCTGATTGGCCTTCATCACAGCCAGCCCTGCATCGGCCATGCTGCGAGCCTGCTGTGGCTGGTCGAAAAGCCCCTGCACGGCGGCGGCCAGCGTGGTCGCATCGCTGACCTCTTGCAACGCACCGGCAGTGCGCAGCATGGCGGCAATCTCGAGGAAGTTGAACAGGTGCGGGCCGCTGAGCACCGGTTTGGCCAGCGCAGCAGGCTCCAGCAGGTTGTGGCCGCCGTTAGGCACCAGGCTGCCGCCCACAAAAGCGATATCCGCCAGCGCATAGAGAAACAGCAATTCGCCCATGGTATCGCCCATCAGCACCGAGACGTCCGGCGTGACAGCCTGCGCGGATGAGCGCCGAACCGTCGCAAAACCCTGCTGCTGACACAGCGCATGCACGCTGTCGAAACGCTCGGGATGACGCGGCACCAGGATCAGCAGCGCATCAGGATGGCTCGTCAATAACGTGCGATGAGCTGAAAGAACGCTTTCATCCTCGCCTGCATGGGTGCTGGCGGCGATCCATACCGGACGCTGCGTCGCCTGCCATTGCTCACGCAAGTGCGCGGCACGTTCCAGCAATTGCGGGTCAATACTCAGGTCGAACTTGATCGAACCGGTCACTGCAACGCACTCGGGACGCGCGCCCAGATCACGAAAGCGCTGCGCCTCGACTTCTGTCTGCACCGCGAACCAGGCCATTTGCGCCAGCATCGGCCGGGCAAGCTTGGCAAAACGTGCGTAGCCCCTCGCCGAGCGCTCCGAAAGCCGCGCATTGGCGAGCACCACGGGGATCCCGCGCAGGGCGCATTGGTGGATGTGGTTGGGCCACAGCTCGGTTTCCATGATGATGCCCAGCCGGGGCTGCACATGATCGAGAAAACGCCCTGCCGCCCAAGGCAAGTCATACGGCAGGTAGCAATGCTGAATGCGCGGTTCGCTGGCGAACAGCGCCATGATTCGTTCCGAACCTGTGGGCGTCATGCAAGTCACAGTGATCGGCAGTTGGGGGTATTGCAGCAGCAGCGCGCGAATCATCGGCGCGGCCGCGATGCTTTCGCCCACTGACACCGCATGCACCCAGATACCACCGCGCTGCATGGCAGGCAGGCCGCTGGCGAACCGCTCGCCGATACGTTGGCGATATGCCGGAGCCTTGCGCGCACGTAACCACAGGCGCAGGGCAACCAGTGGCAGGCCGAGATGAAACAGTAGGGTATAAAGGGTTCTATTCATGGGCGCGGAGTTTATCAGCCCGCCATCACAAGTCGCTAGAATGCGCAGCCTGACAAAAAGGAATGCACCATGAACGCTTATTACCTGCTGGCTATCGCCGTTTGCGCGGAAGTCATCGCCACCACCTCCATGAAAGCCGTGAAAGGGTTCAGCACTCCCCTGCCGTTGTTGCTGCTGATCACTGGTTATGCGATTGCATTCTGGATGCTGATTCTGGTGATGCGCACGATCCCGGTCGGCATCACCTACGCCATCTGGTCGGGCATGGGCATTGTCATGGTGAGCATTGCGGCGTTCTTCATCTACGGCCAGAAACTCGACCTGCCCGCGTTGTTGGGCATGGGCATGATTGTGGCTGGCGTAGCCGTCATCCAGCTGTTCTCGAAAACCGCCGGGCATTGAAAAGCCGATCCTTTATAATGCTTGTACTTTTTGCTCACTGAGGTGCTCATGCCATCGGTTATTTCCACTGACGTGCTGATTGTCGGGGCTGGCGTAGCCGGTCTATGGCTCAACGCCCGGTTGCGTCGTCAAGGGTTCTCGACAGTGCTGGTAGAAAGCGCCAGCCTGGGTGGCGGGCAAAGCCTCAAGTCTCAGGGGATCATCCACGGCGGTGCCAAGTACGCGCTGCACGGCGCGCTTTCCGGTGCCTCCGAGGCCATCGCCGATATGCCGCGCCGCTGGCGTGAAGCTCTCGATGGCAAAGGCGAGCTGGACCTGTCCGGTGTACGCCTGCTGTCCGAGGCCCACTACTTGTGGTCGCCAGGCACCATCGCCGGCAATCTCACCAGCTTCTTCGCCAGCAAGGCGGTGCGCGGCCGTGTGGATCAGGTCAAGGGCGAGCAATTACCGCCCGCACTGCAAAACCCCAAATTCAAGGGCAAGGTCTATCGTCTCGCGGAACTGGTGGTCGATGTGCCGAGCCTGATCGAGCGACTCGCCGAGCTGGCCGGTGACAGCCTGCTGGCCGGTCAGAATGTTGAGCCGCTGTACGAGGGCGATGAGCTGGTCGGGCTGCGCGTCGATGGGCGCGATATTCATGCCCAGCGCATCGTACTCAGTGCTGGCGGTGGCAACGCCGACCTGCTCAATGCACTTGGCGTATCGCAACCGCAGATGCAGCGCCGCCCGTTGCACATGGTGCTGGTCAAGGGCCCGACCCTGAAACCGCTGTTCGCCCACTGCCTGGGTGGCGGTCCCAAGCCGCGCATCACGGTTACCACCCACCCTGCGGCTGACGGCCAGTGCGTGTGGTACCTGGGTGGCGATCTGGCTGAGGCCGAGGGCGTGGTGCGCGAGCCGGACGCGCAGATCGCCGTCGCCCGCAAGGAGCTTGAAGCCCTGCTGCCGTGGGTCGACCTGAGTCAGGCACAATGGGCGACCCTGCGCGTGGACCGCGCCGAGCCTGCCCAGTCGGGGCTGGTGCGGCCAGACAACGCCTTTCTCGACAGCCAGCGTCGCCTGATGGTTGGCTGGCCGACCAAACTGGCACTGGCTCCGGACTTCGCTGACCGGGTTCTGTCGCAGCTTTCGAGAGATGGCATCCATCCGACACCGCAGTCACCACTGGTTGATGTACCAAGGCCGCCGATGGCCATACCTGTCTGGGATGAGCTGCTGCCATGAGCCTGAAAACCCTGCACGACCTGCATCGCCCGCTGGGCAATAGCGGCCTGAGCGTATCGCCCCTTGGCCTGGGCACCGTCAAGCTGGGCCGCGACCAAGGCGTCAAATACCCCAGCGGCTTCAAGATTCCCGATGACCAGCAGGCGCAGATGCTGCTGCGCATGGCCCGCGACATGGGCATCAACCTGATCGACACTGCACCCGCCTATGGCACCAGCGAAGAGCGCCTGGGACCGCTGCTGCGCGGTCAGCGCCAGGACTGGGTGATTGTCAGCAAGGTCGGCGAAGAATTCGACAACGGTCAGTCGAGCCATGACTTCAGCGCTGAGCACACCCGCAAATCGGTCGAGCGTAGCCTGAAACGACTTGAAACCGATTTTCTCGATCTGGTGCTGGTGCATTCGGACGGCAACGACCTGGCGATCCTCAACGAGGCCGAGGTGTATCAGACCCTCGCCGACCTCAAGCGCGAAGGCAAGGTTCGCGGCTTCGGCTTTTCCGGCAAGACGGTCGAAGGCGGCCTGTTGGCATTGCGCGAGGGGGATTGTGCGATGGTCACCTACAACCTCAACGAGCAAGGCGAGAAACCGGTGCTGGATTACGCTGCCGCCCACGGCAAAGGCATCCTGGTGAAGAAAGCGCTGGCCAGCGGTCATGTCTGTCTGACGCCGGGCACAGACCCGGTGCAGGCCAGTTTTCAGCTACTGTTTAAACATCCGGCGGTAGCCAGTGCTATTGTCGGCACCATCAATCCGTTGCACCTGGCGCACAACGTTGCAACTGCCGCTGCCGTGATTTGCCGTCAAGCCTGATTGAGGCGGCCGACCCCAACGCAAGAAGGAGCCGTTATGCCGCGAACACTGATCCGCAAGAACCCCAGCAACTTCAAGACCCTGCCGCTGTTTGTCGAGGCCACGCCGGAAGGCCTGAGCTACCAGAGCATCGGCATGCCGATGAACTTCGCGCAGACCTTGCAGCGGCGGCGCAAGATCGACGTGCCAGACACCGAACGTTTCTCCACCGAGCTTGCCAATCTGGGGGTGTCCGTTCGCCTTACCGTCAGCTGGCAGAATCGCGATTACTGGGTGCTGGTTCGCCAGCGTCGCCAGGACCGTGGCGACGTCGTACTCAAGCTGATCTCGGGTTATGTGCCGGCCCACGAACTGACCCTGCCACTGCATACCGCCATTCAGGAAGTGGCCGAAGAGTGCATGATCGAAACGCCTCAGGGCTGGCTGAGTGGACTGTTCAAAGAGACCTGGCTGCCTGCGCCATATGCCGCTGCGCTGCATTATCGCGAGGCCATGCCCTTTCGTCTGAGCCCGCTCTCCGGCGCAGCGCGGCCGGTGCGAAGCGGCAGCCTGACACTGCTGGAACGCCCACGGGCTTATGTGCATTTACCCACCGCGTCCTTGCAGCTGATTTACGACATGCGCCTGGAAATCCCCAAGGAAGCGCGCCCGGTCAGCCTTTTCCATGTCGATGAAGTGCTTGAAAACGATCAACTGGTCGCCCGCCTCAACCGCAGCAAACCCGACCTGTACCTGATGCCGCTGGAAAATGGAGTGCCGCTGCCCGAGCTGTACACGCTCAAGCGCGACAAACTGATTCCGGCTGGCACCCGAGGGCTGTACCTGGCCGAAAGTTTCGCCGCGCAGGATGGCTGGATCGTGCGTGAGGAACGAATTCGCTGGAAAGACTGGCTACGCCAGCAGGGCATGGCCCCACCGGCGAAGAAGTCAGGACTGAAACGCCTGACCGGAAAAGCCCGTGAGCTGCTGCACGCCATGAGCGGCAAGCTATGAGCCTCAAGCCTTTTGATTTGCCTTGGCTTACGGCTTGCAGCTAAAAACTATCCCTGCCCGCGGATCTTCTCGACAATTGCCGTAGTCGAGCTGTTTTCCACCAGCCCCAACACACGCACATCGCCACCGTACGCCTGGACGATATCGGCACCGACCACCTGGTCAACGCCGTAATCACCGCCCTTTACCAGTACGTCCGGTTTGACGTGACTCAGCAGATTTTCAGGGGTGCCTTCAGGGAAGCTGATCACCCAGTCCACTGCACCCAACCCTGCCAGCACGGCCATACGCCGGTCGACACTGTTGATCGGACGGCCCGGCCCTTTCAGGCGGCTGACAGACGCATCATCGTTGACGGCAACGATCAGACGATCACCCTGCGCGCGCGCCTGCTCCAGGTAGGTCACATGACCCGCGTGGAGGATGTCGAAGCAGCCATTGGTGAAGACGATTTTCTCTTTGTGCGCGCGCGCATCATCGACCGCCAGCAATAGTTGCTCCAGCCCCAGCACGCCGCGCTCGGAACCTTCTTCACGCTGAATGGCGCGGCGCAGTTCCGGGGCGCTGATGGCTGCTGTACCCAGCTTGCCGACCACAATGCCTGCTGCCAGATTGGCCAGCGCCACCGCATGCGGCAGTTCCTCGCCCGCAGCAATCGCTGCTGCGAGAGTGGAAATTACCGTGTCACCGGCGCCGGTCACATCGAACACTTCGCGAGCGCGGGCTGGCAGATGCAGCGCCTGCTGATCAGGACGCAGCAGGGTCATGCCATGTTCACCACGGGTCACCAGCAGAGCGCCCAGGTCAAGCTCCTGCATCAGCTGCGCGCCTTTGGTGACCAGCTGTGCCTCGTCTTCACAATGCCCTACGATGGCTTCGAATTCGCTGAGGTTCGGCGTAATCAGGCTGGCACCGCGATAAATCGTGAAATCCTTGCCCTTGGGATCAGCCAACACCGGGATTCCGCGTTTGCGGGCAGCCTGAATCAGTGCCTGATGGTTTCTCAGCGCGCCCTTGCCGTAATCGGACAGGACCAGCACCTTGATGCCATCCAGCAGGCTGTAGACCTCTGCACTCAGTGCCAGCGGGTCAGTATTGAACGCCTCTTCGAAGTCGATACGCAGTAGCTGCTGATGGCGACTGATAACACGCAGCTTGACGATAGTGGGCTGATTGGCAATGCGCTGAAAACGCGCCAGCACACCCGCTGCTTTCAGGCTGTTGGCCAGACTTTCTGCGGCCTCGTCGTCACCCGTCACACCGACCAGCGAAGCCGGTGCGCCCAGTGCAGCGATGTTCAAGGCCACGTTGGCAGCGCCGCCCGGACGGTCTTCGATTTGATCGACCTTGACCACAGGCACCGGCGCTTCAGGGGAAATACGCGAGGTGCCGCCATGCCAGTATCTGTCGAGCATCACATCGCCAACCACCAGGACAGGGGCCTGATCAAAGCGCGGCATGGATAACTTCATGGAACTACCCGTACTTTAAAAATAGACAGGGGCGGAATCTTAGCACAGGGGTTTATAACCGACAGGCTGTTGAATCACACCGCCCGAAGGCAGGCAGGCCGCAGGGGCCCGCCCGGTGAGAGCGAGGTCAGACTGCCCCGACAGGTGCCGGCTCGTCCAGACCCATGGCATGCAGACGGGCGTAATAGCCGTTCTGTGCCAACAGCTCGGTATGCGTGCCGCGCTCGACGATCTGCCCGGCGTCCATGACCAGAATCATGTCGGCCTTTTCGATGGTCGAAAGGCGGTGAGCGATGACTAGCGTGGTTCGGCCCTTCATGACGTGATCCAGGGCCGCCTGGATGTGGCGTTCGGACTCGGTGTCGAGCGCCGACGTAGCTTCGTCGAGGATCAGCAGCGGTGCGTTTTTAAGCAGTGCGCGAGCAATGGCCAGACGCTGCCGCTGACCACCGGACAGCAGCACGCCGTTTTCGCCCACCTGAGTATCGAACCCCTGCGGCAACTGGTCGATGAACTCTTTGGCATAGGCATCGGCGGCGGCCGCTTCGATGTCGGCACGTGGAGCACCTGCCAGATCGCCATAGGCAATGTTGTTGGCGATCGTGTCGTTGAACAGCGTGACGTTCTGGTTGACCTGGGCGATGTGCCTGCGCAGGTTGCGCAGGCGGTAATCATTGACTTCAACGCCATCGAGCAGGATGTTGCCCATCTCGTGCCCGTAAAAACGCGGTATCAGATTGGCCAGGGTCGATTTACCGCTGCCGGAACGGCCTACCAGCGCAATCATCTGCCCAGGCGCTGCGGAGAAACTGATGTCGTTCAACACCTGACGCTCGGTCTGCGGGTAGAAGAAGCTGAGGTTCTTCACCTCCAGGTGGCCGGCCACGCGATCACGCTCGATCGTGCCGGTATCGACTTCTTCTTCCACGTCCAGTTGTTCGAAGATGCTCTCGGCCCCAGCGACGCCTTTCTGGATCGTCGAACTGACTTCCGACAGCTGGCGAATCGGCTTGGGCAGCAGACCGGCAGCAGTGATATAGGCAACCAGATCGCCCGCGGTAGCATCGCCTCGCAGGAACAGCACCAGAAACATCAACACCGCCATGGCGCTGTAGATCACCAGTTGCAGCATCGGTGTGTAGATGGCACCGGTTTTGGTCATGCGCAGTTGTTTGCGCGTATTGCTGTCACTGGCCTGAGCGAAGCGGTTCTGTTCGTAGGACTCGCCACCGAAGCTGCGTACCACGCGATAGCCCTGAATGGTTTCCGAGGCAACGTGCGTAACATCGCCCATCGCTACCTGAATCTTCTTGCTCTGCTTGCGGAATTTCTTGCTCGCACTGCCGACCATGACGGCAATCAGCGGCAGGATGGCGAGCATGACCAGGGTCAGCTTCCAGTTCATCATCAACAGATAGATGAACAGGAAAACCACGGTCAGACCTTCACGAATCACCACTTTGATGGCATCGGTGGCGGCACCGGTGACCATCGTGACGTTGAATGTGATACGCGAAATCAGGTGGCCGGAGTTGGTCGTATCGAAGTAACGATTGGGCAGTACCAGCAACTTGTTGAACAGCTCCACCCGCAGGTCATGGACCAACCCGAGAGACACCTTGGCCAGGAAGTAGTTACCCAGGAAAGAGCCAAGCCCCTGCCATGCGGCGATCAGAACGATCAGCAACGGCACTGCCTGCAACAGTTGCAGCTCACGCAGATAAGGCACATTGGGGAACAGCACGGCTTCAGGATTGGTCAGGCCATCGACGAAGTATTTCAGGATGCCGGCAAGCATTGGCTGGGTCGAGGCGAAGATCACGAAACCAATGATGCTGAGCAGGAAGATGCCCACATACGGACGCACATAAGACAACAGACGGAAATAGATTTTCACGCTGGAAGTCGAGGACGATTCGGAGGTTGTCATGAGAATCCGTCGTATTAAAAAGAGGCCGAATTGTATCACAGCAGTTTTCGCGGCTGCCTGCTGCGGTAACATAGGCGGCTCGTCCATTCCCAAGGGTTTCTGACCGCTGCTTGAAGCCTGCAAATCCGGCTTCTGTATGACGACCAGTAGCCCTTGGGGCGTAAAAACCGGAGTATCGATGCAAGCGCTTGACCACGCCCATTACCTTGATCTGGTTCAAGGTGCCGAAGTGCTTGAAGCCGATGGCACGGGCGACAAAGTACTACGTCTGCGTGACGGCTCCATGTTGAAATTGTTTCGACGCAAACGCCTTGTCAGCTCGGCAGCCTGGTATCCCTATGCCCAACGCTTCGCAGACAACTGTGAAACGCTGATCAAACGCGGCATTCCCTGCCCGCGCATACGCTCGGTAAGCCGCATCGCCGAAATCGAGCGCGATGCCGTGCATTATGATCCGCTGGCAGGCTTCACCCTGCGCCAGCTATTGGGCAGTGCGGTGGCCGACGACAAGCTGCGCAGGCAACTGGGAAGCTTCATTGCCCACCTGCATGAAAAGGGCATCTACTTTCGCTCGGCCCATCTGGGCAACGTTATCCTCACACCGGAAGGCACCCTCGGCCTGATCGACATTGCCGACATGAAAACCTACCGCCGCGCATTGCGTAAAAGCCTGCGCCTGCGCAACTTCAAGCACATGTTGCGCTATCAGGAAGATCGCCAATGGCTGCTGGACAACGGCAACCCGGCCTTCCTCGATGGCTACATGAGCGCTCAGAGCCTGTGCGACACGAGCGAACTGGTTCAGGCTATTCAGTAACACTTTCATAAAAAATGGCCGCTTTCAAAGCGGCCATTTTTTATCTTACTGCTGCTGCCGGAGCCGATGCGCCTGCACAATACGGCCCAGCACCATCGTTGCCGGTAACAATACCAGCACCCAAAGCTCATCCGGGTTACCGACCAGCTGGCCACCGTCAAAGTTGAGCATCAACAGCGCACAGGCCAGGTAAAGGCCCCAGGCATCACCGTTGCGCAAGGTGTTCCACAGCGTCATCGCCATCACGACCAGAAACATCACCAGCGAAGCCGCGCCGGTGTACAGCCCCAGCGACACGAAAATGTTGTGTGGATGCTGGATGGGCATACCGCCCGTTAGAGTCTGGGTGGTATAAAAATCGACACCACAACCCAGCACCCAGCCGCAGCGACGCCATTCACCGGTCATGATTTCAAACAGCTCGACGCGATAGGAGTCGCCTCTGACCATCAGCAGAGCGACCCACTGCTCATCTTTCACAAGCCAGAAGCCTATGGCAGCCACAACGCCTGTCACCACCAAGGCCACTGCTGTGCGCAGCGGAAAGCGGTAAAGCGAATACGCTGCGCACATGGCAAACAGGAAGGCTGCGCCCACCAGCGCGGTGCGGGTCTGGACGACGAAAGCCGTTAACACCAGGGTAACAAGAACTGCAGACACCGCTTCAATCCAGCGCCGCTCTCTGGCCCATAGCGGCAGTGCCAGGGCAAGGCTGCAAACCAGCCATGCGCTGGTGTAGATCACATTCTCCATACGCCCCGGAAGAATGGCCACACGCTGACCGAACTCGAATTTCCCGGTTACCCAGCTGTAAATGCTGCTGAGCAGAATGTACAGGCAGATGGCCCAGAACATGCCGCGCACGAACAAACCGCGCCGGAAGAAACCGTTTTCCGTAATACCGGCCACGACAAAGACAAACAGGCTGACGTAGACAATATGCTTGTAATACTGGAACTCCTGCGCTTGCAGCGCCGGCACCAGAAAACACGCCATGAATACAGCCCAGGCTATGCCCAGCGGCTCTGCAAACACCCCGGCGCCGCGGTACTTGATCAAGAAGAACAAGCCCGGCAAGGCGGTGAATGCGTAAAACAGATTGTTGGTGATCTTGGCTGACGGGTTAAGAATGAAACTCAGCAGGAAGACAACAATCGCTACGGTGAAATACGTCTGTACTTTGTTGCTGGGGATTGTGATTCGGTCAACTGACATTATTGAGCAACCAACCTGTTACCAGACCAGCAAGCACAGCGATGATCAGCTTGACGCGATCACGACGCTTGCGACGCTGTTTGTCGAGCCGCTCCTGCGGCACCACCACATGCTCACCGAACCCGGTGTGCAATACGGCATCATTTTCCAGAATCAGAGCGTAACGGTTTTGCGACGCGAATAATTGTGAAAGTTTCTTCTCGCCACCATGCTCGGCATACGGCGCATGCTGCTGGTAATCAGCCAGGCGGCGCAGCCCGGGATTGAAGGAAAAACCCTGCCACTCCGGCTTGTGCGAGCCCAGCTTGTAAAACGGGATACCTTCGAACACTTCACGCTCGTTCAGGTAAACGTAAGGGCTGTGGATACGCAGATCATGATTGTAGCTGCGCAACCAGACCTGCAAGGCCTGAGGGTCGTGTTCCAGCAGCGTCATCGACTCTTCGATGAAGTGCGGGCGGTAGAAATCCCAGTCGTCTTCGCAATGGAACACCCAGGACGTTTCGATCAGCGAATAGGCCGCATCGACAGAGCGCATCTGCCCCAGCTTGGGGTTGTTGATGATGAAGCGCGTATGCGGGTGCCAGTGCTCGGGAATGCACGCCTGGACCCGGGCATCGCCGGAGTCTTCGGTAATCAGCACATGGCGTATGGGCGCAGTGTTGAAATGGTCGAACGTTTCCAGAGTGCGCTTCAACAGGTCGAACCGACCACAACTGGTGACAACCAGCGTAATGTCGCTGTTTTCGCTGAATACCATCATTCGTTCCCAATCATTGAATATTCATAATTCCTTACCATCCCAACCGTGACCGCAGACGATCGAGCCAGCTCATCGCCGGCATGCTGCGCAGCGGCGAATGCATTGCGTCCACGATGGCTTTTCCAAGGGCATGGAATGTAAAGCGTTCTTCGACCAAAGTCTGCCCATTACAGGATATTTCGCTGGCCAGCAGGGTGTTCTCGCGCAACATCGCCAGCTTTTCACGAAGCTGGGGAATGTCGCGATAGAGCACGATGTTGTGCATGTCGACAAAGCCCAGCGCGCGGTTTTCTTCAGCGCCCTGATCAAAGGCCAGCAGCACGCAACCGCAGGCCATGGCCTCGAAATTCTTGATCATGTACTCGCCCATGCCGACATCGGCACTGACGAAAAAGCGGATGCGGTTAAGGGTGTCGCAATACTCTTCCCCGGACTTGGTACGCGTGACGAGCAGATTCTCGACCTGCCCCAACTCATCCAGCAACGCCTTGCGGCCGCTGTAGGCCACACTGTTGGTGCTGCCCACGAACGCCAGTTCGATGTCACGCTCACGCGCCTGCAATTGCAGCAGGCTCTGGTCATAGCCCTTGGGCACGAACACCGCGTCGAAGCCTTCCTGGCGCAGGCGCTCGCTGACCATGAACCCCGAGCAGATCACCCGCGCCCAAGGCAGCTTGCGATAGTGCGCACTGAACTTGCCGGTGTATTTGCAAGGAATGTAGTTCTGGTAGGCATCGTGTTCAAGGATGACCAGGTTGGGAATCGTGCGGATGAACCCGACCTGACGCACTTCCTGCTTGAAGCGCAGGAAAAACACGATCCGGTCATAACGGCTGACGTCCACTTCGCGGCGGAAATAGCCACGCAGGTTGCGTTGCTCCGCGGAACTCAGCCAGCGCACATCGCATTCGCAGTGTGCCGCGATGCCGTCATAGAGACGGTCCAGAATCGCACGCTGCTCTTTCTGGACCAGAAGTAGAACTTTCATGGTTTTCCTTGCAGTACTGCGCCTGCTGAATCAGATGTCACGGCTGCGCCAGAACAACTCGTGTCGTCGCACAGCTTTGCGGAAGAATTCGTTTTCGCCTTCTGCCGGCCAGTGGCGACCGGCCAGAACGCGTTGCAACGTACGGCGCACACGGCGTTTGAACGGCATCGGCGGCAACAGGTCATGCATCATACCCAGCGCCATTGCCTTGTCGCGTTGGGCCGCAACCGATAAGTGCAGGCTGTACGGTACCAGCGGCAGACTGGCATCGAATACCGGCGGCAGGCTGATGCCACTGTAGGCATCGCCCATTGGCCAACGGTCGTTGTCGTGCAAGTGGTTGGCGTAACCGAGCACCACGTCTGGCTGCCATTCAAGACCGGCCAGCGCTTCACGCACGGCTGCCTGGGCACAGATATGGTCGGGATGCGGATCGATGGCCGGGTGCGGCATGACAATAACCTGCGGCCTGGCCTTGAGGACCAGTGCACGCAGGTCGGCGAGCAGGTTATTCCAGGTCGGCAGGCCGTCATCGCCGGGCAATGGTAGCGTATTGAACTGGCGAAACAACCGCGTATCGGTCAGATCCGCCTCACGCGAAGCGACCGGCGTATCCGGCGCGGCCTGCATGGCGGGTAACTGCAGGCAGAAATAACCCAACTGCACACACTGAGACTCAGGCACACCGCCCCAACGTGCGACGGCGATGCTGTCCCAGGCCCGCAACCGGCCTTTCATGCGCGCAGCTTCGGCGCGCTGCATGCCCATCTGGCGATAATGTTCAGCCTCGATCTCACCGGCGGTCAGCGTGACAATCCAGGCTTCCTCGGCCTGGCTGTAAAGCCCGAACGCGGCGAGCTCGGCATCGTCGGCATGCGGTGCGATGACCATGACACGCTGCTTTCGCGCATCCGCCTGACGAAACAGCCAGAGGCGCGGCGTACCAGCAAGACAACAGAAACGTCCGCGCAGTTGCAGGGCACCCGCAGCAAGCGGCTCGCCAAGCCCGGTCAGGTTCAGATAACGCACGCCGCAAACGCCACGCTCGAAGGCCTGCCGGTCACTCAAGGCCTGCCCCTGCAACTCCACCACCGGGTCGAGAAAACGTCCCAGCCAAGTGCTTTTTACTGTCAGTGCCAGTATCAATGTTTCGTCGCCGTTCAGTTGCACGGCGGGGTCGATCAGCAACGTGCCACCGTCCAGGCGGACGCTTGGTACTTCGCTGTCGGCCGGAAAACTGTACTGATAGTCGTCGGCGGGTGAATAAAACAGATGATCGGCAAACCAGGCTTCATGGGCGACCCATGCGCAAACAGCCACGAGCGGCACCAGCCACCAGAACGTCAACAAGCCGATGGCAATCAACAGCAGCAGGCCACCCAGTAACGCCAGCCGCTTGTTACGGCGATGGCGCTTGAGCAACTGTTGCTTGCGACTCAAATCTGGAACACCGGAACGGGGTTGCACCATCGGTCCTTGTACTCGCGGTCGGCACGACCAAAGGAAAAACGCAGTGATTTGCCCAAGGCGCGGGCGTTCTCCCAGGCGGACTGGGTATTGACGAAACTCAGCACGCTGCCGGGGCTGAAGTCCCGGGTTTCGGGATCGACACCGCCGTTGACGTACTCGATGCTGACCCACTGCGGCGCTTCGACGCGATACACCAGTTGAATGGCAATCGGCGCATCGTTGAGAAACACCACCGAACCGATCAGCAGTTCACGCAGCAATTCGATGACCTCGGCCTTGTGCCGGGCACCGGTGGCCTCAAAGCCCCAGCGACGCTGAAACAGATCGCAATACATACTCGCCAGCTCGGCGCTGCTGAACTCGCTGACAGGTCTTACCGTGCCGCCAGCCTCCTCCAGCAAGCGAAGTTCACGACGCTGGTTGTAACGAAATTTCTTGGACAGTTCTTCGGGCGTACGCGCCATCGCCAGCGATTCGGTCTGCGGCCTGAAGGTGCTGATGCGGCCCTCGTTGAGCGCAGACACATAGCGGGCACGATGGCGGACCGGGACCTGAATGTCATCGGCCACCGGCAAAATCAGCTCGGCGTTGCCCAGGTCGAACAGGCCTTTCTTGCCGTGACGCTTGAGTTCGTCCTTGGACAGCGCCAGCGAACGCCCCCAGGTGGCAATCGCTGCCTTTACTTCGCCGCCCTGCTCCCAGGCCAGATAACGCACAGCAATACCGGAAAACGCCGACAGGCGCGCAACGACCAGCGGATGAGTGGCTACGCTGCCACCCAACCGTTGCCATGCCTGCTCGTAAGCAGCCGCGTCGATCTGCACCCAGCCACGCTCGCGCCAGCCTTTGAATCGATTGAGCATCAGGCCCCCGCCGTCAGGCTGGAGACTTGCGGCAGCCGCCAGAAGACATCGCGCACAGCATGATCGGAAAAGCGTTCGCGCAAACGCAGCAACATGCGCTCGGCGCAGTCCTGACGCTGCTCGGCGTCAAGACCGGCCATGTGTACCAGGCCGTGCGCCAGGCTGTGAACATCACCCAGCGGGAACAGCAGACCCACGTCTTCGACCACTTCCTTCGCGCCGCCGCAGGACGTTGCAACCAATGGCACACCAGCCACCATCGCCTCCAGCAGGACCATGCCGAACGGCTCGTGGTCAGAGCTCAGGGCGAATACATCGAACGCCTTGAAGTAGCGGCGGGCGTCAGGCACCTGCCCAAGAAACAGCACGTGCGGACCAATGCCCAGCTCCAGCGCAAGCGCCTTGAGGTTTTCTTCCAGGCGGCCCTTGCCGAGAATCACCAGCTGGCTGTTCTCGGGAAGATTGGGCAGAGCCTCGGCAAAACCGCGCAACAGCGTGGCCTGATCCTTGTCCGGATGCAGGCGACCGACGTTGGCGACGATCCACGCCGAGGCAGACAGGCCCAGCTCTGCGCGGGCATCTTCAGCGGAAAACTGACTGCCCTGCAGTTGCTCGACGTCGATCCGGTTGTACAACGTCTGAATGCGGTCGGCCGGCCACTTGGGCAGGCTGCTGCGCATGTCGTCGCGGACCGCATCGGAAACACCGAGCAGGCTCAGGCGCTTGCGAAACAGGTTGGCGAACAGCTTGCGACTGCGCCGGTGATAATCGCCGAACGCATGATGCACACCGATCACCGGCAGCTTCGTCGCCAACAGGGCGATGTACACCGGCTTGAAGCGGTGCGCGATGCAAAAGCTGAACGAGCGCGTCGCGGCAATTTTGCGCAGGTCACGGATGGCACCCAGCTTCAGGCCACGAATGGCGCTGGAGCTGTATTCCATGAACAGCACTTCGTCCGAACCGCAGTCAGCGACGACATCCGGATCGGCGGCACCGGTCAGAAACACCGTCGTCACCCGATAACCCTTGCCGGCGAACAGGCTGGCGTATTGCCGTGCGCAGTCCAGAAACGGCCCATCATAGCCGTGACAGAACTGCAGTACGTGACGATCAGCCGAGCGTGTCATAAGCCTCGACGCCCTCTTTGACCACCAGAATGTCTTCCATGATCAGGTACTCGAGGTCCGAGCCGAAGAACATGTTCAGCGCATCGGTCGGCGAACAGATCATCGGTTCGCCACGGCGGTTGAGCGAGGTGTTCAGGGAAACGCCATTGCCGGTCAGTTCTTCCAGCGCCTTCATCATGTCGTAGTAGCGCGGGTTGTATTCGCGCTTGAGCACCTGGGCACGGGAAGTGCCGTCTTCATGGACGACTTCCGGAACACGGGTTTTCCACTCTTCCGCCACTTCGAAAGTGAAGGTCATGAACGGTGCCGGGTGATCGATCTTGATCATCTGCGGCGCGACGGTGTCGAGCATCGACGGGCAGAAAGGCCTCCAGCGCTCGCGGAACTTGATCTGATGGTTGATACGGTCGGCTACCCCGGTAACGCTCGGGCAACCGATGATCGAGCGACCACCCAGCGCACGCGGACCGAACTCCATGCGTCCCTGGAACCAGGCGACCGGGTTGCCCTTGACCATGATTTCGGCAATCCGCTGTGGCGTATTGTCGATCTGACGCCAGACCGGCTTGCTCGGGTGACGGGCACAGGCTGCGATCACGTCTTCGTTGCTGTACGCCGGGCCAAGGTAGACGTGTTCCATCTTCTCGACCGGCACACCGCGAGCGTGGGACACATAAGCCGCGGCACCGACCGCCGTACCAGCATCGCCGGACGCAGGCTGCACGAACAGTTCCTTGACTTCAGGACGGGCAATGATGCGCTGGTTGAGCTTGACGTTCAGCGCACAGCCACCGGCGAAAGCGATCTTGCCGGTCTCCTTGAGGATGTCACCCAGGTAGTGATCCATCATCTGCAACGCGAGCTTTTCGAACAGTGCCTGCATGCTCGCGGCATAGTGAATGTAGGGCTCGTCGGCTACGTCGCCAACGCGTTTCGGGCCGAGCCACTCGATCAGCTTCGGCGAGAAGTAGAAGCCCTTGCCGTTCTCTTTATAGCGACGCAGGCCAATGACATTGGCCAGCTCGGTATTGATGATCAGCTCGCCGTTCTCGAACGTGGCCAGACGCGAAAAATCATACTTGCTGGCATCGCCGTACGGTGCCATGCCCATCACCTTGAATTCGCCGTCGAGCATCTCGAAACCGAGGAATTCGGTGATAGCGCCATACAGGCCGCCCAGCGAGTCCGGATCGAAGAATTCCTTGATCTTGTGGATCTTGCCGTTTTCGCCATAGCCGAAGAAGGTCGTGGCGTACTCACCCTTGCCGTCGATGCCCATGATCGCGGTTTTCTCGGTGAAACCGGAGCAGTGGTAGGCGCTGGATGCGTGGGCCAGGTGATGCTCGACCGGCTCGATCTTGATCTTTTTCGGATCGAAGCCCAGTTGCTCGAGGCACCAGACGATCTTGTTGCGGTAGCGCTTATAGCGGCGGTTGCCCATCAGCAACGCATCAAGGGCGCGATCCGGCGCGTACCAGTAGCGCTTGGCGTAGTGCCAGCGGGCCTTGCCGAACAGGCTGATGGGGGCGAACGGAATTGCAACCACGTCGACGTCCGAAGGCTTGATGCCTGCCTGTTCCAGACAGAACTTCGCCGACTCGTAGGGCATGCGGTTCTTCGCGTGTTTGTCACGAACGAAGCGCTCTTCTTCAGCCGCTGCTATCAGCTTGCCGTCGATATAAAGCGCTGCGGAAGGATCATGGCTAAGGGCGCCGGACAGGCCAAGGATCGTCAATGCCACTAGGGTCTAGCCTCTTTAGTCTGCATGCAGGCGCATTGCGCCCGAGAAAAGGTGTGCCCCCGCACAGCGGGCTGAGGGCAGCTAAAGGGCGGGATTATAACGTAATGACCAAGGATTGGCTCGACGCGCTGAAATGTCATCGGGGATGCCCGCCAGACGGCGTAGGAAACATCTCTTTCTCAGCATCAATAACTATCTACGACCTGACGCCCGTTGCTTCTGATTAATTGAGGTCCATCGTCGCCGGCCCTAAGGCCGTCGCTCAAACCTCAGCGCCTCAAGCGCGCAATGGAACGCCTGTCATGACACAAACACTGTCCTCTTTGGCTATAACGCCTACACCACTGAAACCTGCCGATACCTGGCCTGCCGCCTCCGCCGCACTGAAAAGGCTCGATGAACTGCGCACACTTCTGGCCATCGAGCTGAAGGCCCAGCCTGGCCCGGGCGAAGCGCTGTTGACTGCGCTTGGCGGTGCCGATGTTTCTGAAAGGGAACTGGAAATATTCAGCCTGCTGCAACAGACCGATGACTACTGGACAGACCCTGGCAAAAACGCTGAAAGCCGCCGCGACCGGCTTGTACCTGCCTTGCAGCGAGCCTTGCGTGATGAAGCCAGCGTCAGGATTCACGAGCGTGATCTGGAGAGTGGCTATCTTGTCTGCCTGCCGGACTCGCCCGATCAAAGCCCGGCGCTCACTTACGCCTCGCTGCATGTGCAACTGCACGATGACGAACACGTTGAAATGGCAGGCGCGCTGGCGATATCCGAGGAACAGGGACGCACGCTGCTGATGTTACCCGGGCTCGGTATCATGGGCTTTGCCACGCAGGCACTGATGCTCGCAACCCTGGCGCGCTGGCTCAACACAGCGACGTTGCAGGATGCTCTTCTGAACACGATGGAAAGGCGTCATCAAGATCAGCTTTTCAAGATCATCCAGGACGCCGACCTTTACCTTGAGCCATTCAAGGCTGAAGACCTGCAACTACAGCCGGTCACCACCACCCCCTTCATGCATGTCCATGCATAGGAATTTCAAAATGCCTATGCATGAACCTGACGCTGTGAAGGAGGCGTCATGCCTTCATAGCGATGCGTAGGAAGACGCTGATGCGTTACTTATGCAGTGAAAATCCCTATCAATCCGAATTTGTGCAGGTTATTTTACCGCTGAGCCTAGGTGCGGACGCACCTTCCCCCTGTCAGGGCTTCACGTACCTCATCTGCGCGATTGCCTGAGCGTTGAGGACCAGTCCCTGCACCGTCAGCCCGCTGATTGCCGCCGTGTAGACCATCCGCGCGCCACACAGCACGCAGCGGAACGGATCGACGTTTAGAAAGGCTTTGGCCATCGGCGCAAAATACAGCTTTGGTACCGGTCCTGGCGTCGCCATCTTCAGTGCTTCATACACCTTCGGCAGGTATTTCCCACACACCCGATTGGCCAGAAAACCAAAATACCGGATCATCCGGAAATGCTTTTTCGGGATGTGCTGGACCACCCGGCGCAGCATGTCGGCCTGGCTCAGCGTTTCCTGCTGATAGGTCTGCGTGCGGTGATCCAGGTAGGTAAAGCTCAACGTGGCCCCGCAGGTGTAATGCGCCAGACGACTGCCCGAGATCGGCGGTTTTTTCAGGTAGCGGCCCAGGTAATTGACGGTCTTTCGGCCGTTTTCCGTCTTCTTCGACAAGTGGATGTGCCAGTGCTGGCCACCAGCGGTCAGTATCAGACGGCGCCAGTCGCTTTCACAGTGGATGTGGGCCAGCTGCGGCGGCATCGTCAATTGCGAAAGCGGCTGTCCCAGCAGGTAATCGCGCACCAGCCACATCCAGCGCCGCCGCAGGGCCTCTTTGTGGAACGACAGATTTTTCCAGACGCCCTGCTCATCCAGGCCGCCCGCGGTCACCGACAGGTGGACGTGGGGATGCCAGTTGAGCCGCCGGCCATAGGTGTGCAGCGCACCGAAAATCCCGACGCGCAAACCGCGCCGCTTGGCGGTGTAGATCAGGTTATCGGCCGCCAGACGAAACAGCGCATCGAGCAGCCAGCGGTTGTAGAAGAACAGGGACCACAGCGTGTCGGGCAGCGTGAACACCAGATGCTGCCAGGGGCAGTCGGGCAGACGGTTGTTTTGCACGGCGATCCACTGGTCGGTGGCCTTTTTGCCGCAGGAAGGACAGGCCCGGCAATGGCAGGTGTTGCACAGGTATTTGACGTGCGGGCAATGCTCATTGGCACAGGTGTAGTGTTTGACGCCCAGTATCGAGGTGCCGCAGGCGAGCATTTTGCTGATCGACTCCACTTCGATTTGGCGCAGACCGCCGGCTTCCAGCAAATCTGCCCAGCAGCCGTTGGCCGTGAAGAGGTTTTTGAGCGGTCGAGGTTTGTAAGCAGGCGGTGCAGAGGCCACGTCAGCAGGGCGGCTCCTCATCGTGGTGAATGACGGCGGTGATGGCGAATCCGCCTGGCCCTTCTCTCATCTAAACGCTTACGCAAGAAGCGTCGGGAAACATGTCGTTCAGATACGTTGTCTGGCAGCAACTACAAAGATCGACATCACCGAAAGGATCGATATCGAAGGAAAAGTCGGTATCGGGCACGAAGGTAGTATGCCCGGCGCGTTGGAGACGGGTCTGCTTTGCCTTGGCTTTTGCCCGGCTCGCCCGTTTACGTTTTTTGGTCTCTGACGCCATGTGTAAGCCTGTGCTGAGGAGGGATCGACTCGATTTCGGCTATGATAACCGATTTCAAAATCCCACAATTTGCAGCCGCAGGCTGCCCAGTTCTGGATCGCCTGCTGAACAAGCAGCGCAATGACATTCGCCATGCGTGCGAACGACCTGATACTGAAGACCGGGCAACACGTCAGGCGCTGATTCAGGCAGCCATCGACATGCGCGGCCTGCTTGGCCCTGCCTACATGCTCGAACTGCGCGAACTGACCAACAGGCAACGTCAGTATCATCGAAGCCTGCCGGACTGGATGAAGATTGCCAGCGAAGCCGACCTGCAGACCTATGCCTGGCACTTGCGACACTACGATGAGGCGCATGCAGCGATGCTCAGTGTACTGGGCAGCGCGGCCTCTCCAGAACATTTTGCCGAAGCACGTTTGCGCACCCGGCTGGCCGATGACCTGGGCCATGATCTGGACCCACGCGCATTGACCATCGACACGCGGCGCACGCTGCCATCCACGAGCGAGACCTACCGCGTGACATGTTCACTGGTCGAGCTGGCACTCTATGGCCTGCACCCGGAAGACGAGAGTGCAGGCTCGGACTTTCTCGATCACACCGTTATCACTCTTGATGGCAAACCGCTTGATGCAGCCTGCTCGGCATTGAATCCGGCTTACCTTGCCGGAGTTATCGATGAGCTCGATCTGCGGGCGGAGTTTGGCGAGTTTCAACGCAAGGCTTACCAGCAAGAGCACAACCGGCAAATGCTCTGCGCACTGGCGCGAACCCGACTGACCGCGCAGGGTTGGGCGGCGAAGATGCAGGGGCATATCCAGCCCGGTGATTTCGCCATGGTCGCGGCACTGACCGGCCCGGCAGCGCGCGCATCCGATCCAGCACTGCGTGTACAACAGATCAAACTCAACAACCGCAACGTGATGGCCAGATTGCTGGTGTTTCGCAAGCAGGGTGCCGAGGGGCGTACGCAGCGGCTGATCATGGTCGCCACCGATGCACCCGGGCAGCAGTACTTCAAAGCCTTCGACACTGAAACCCAACTGCTGCACGAGGTGGTCGGCTGGACTGCTTCGCCATCAATGGTCAACTACCTGCTCGATCAGGTGGAAGTGGATGCCCGTGCGGCACTGGCAGAGCAACTGACGGCACTGGCACTCAAACCCCAGCCTTCGAAAGACTTCATTCAGTTTATTGATCATGCGGACTGCGAGTCGGCCTTGCGCCGCTTTACCGACGAACAGACCCGCATATTGCTTTCCGAACAGGCCAGGCATACGCCGGACTGGTACCTGCGCGCCAGTCGCGCCCAGCGCCGGGAACTGCTGGCCCTTGAACAGGCCATTGGCGGAGCGCTCGACAACTATCAGGCGCAGCCACACACCGGAGTCAAGCCATTCAAGGATTACGTACACCAACGTGCCAGCCAGCAAATCGGCAAGCTGCTGAACGTACCAGCCGGCACGGTAGACCCCGACCTGATCGTAATTACCACCGAGCGCGAAACACTGACCTACACCGACATGCTGCTCAATGGCTATGACGACAGCATTGACCCCTTGCGTGCTTCCGCAGCAACCAACGCGACGTTCAGCGGCCCGGAAGGCATCGACGTGAGCGCGCTGTCAGCTGCTGCCGTTGCAGGTTCGGTGCGCGGTCAGTGGCTGGCGGACGAGTACATTGCCTTGATCAGAAACACCCTGCTGAACAGCGAAAGCGAAGGCTACGCCTACCGTCGCCAGTTCAGCGTGATAATCACGCAACTGCAGATGCAGGCAGCGGCATTGCGCAGCGTGCTGAAAGGTCATATCGAAGCAGCGCACTATGCGTGGTTGAAACAATCTCTGGATAACGCCCACCTTGACGACACCGCCTCCCGCGAGCGATATCCCCTCTACCCGCTGCAAGTGCATGTGGACAAACCGTTTATCGCCTCGGGGCTGACCGGCGTCGATCAACTGGTCATTCCCAGTACGCTGCTCACCCACGTCGAAACCGTGCAGGGCTGCGTGGTGATCCTGCCGACACAGACTCGCCATGCTGCGCTGCTCTACACGCCGCAGGCGCCTGACGGTATCGAGTTTCGTCTGTTCAGCGACTTTGTGCGCTCGCTCGTTAGCGAAGGCATGATCGATTACTACAAGGATCGCTGCCGGATCAAGGCGCGTCGAACCTTGTCGTTCTTGCTCCGCGACATGCAGCAGGGCAAGGCCAACAAACCTCCGGTCATTCCCAAGGCATTCATTGCAGACTTCGCCGACACCTGTTTCAACAGGCCGCTGGAGCGCAGGTTGCGTGATGTGGAAGAGACCACCACCGGCCGCAACGACATGCTCGTCCGGCTGATCTGGGTCAGCGTCGAGATAATTGCTACCGCCTTGACCCTGCCGTTCCCACCGGCAAGCTTTGCGGTTGGCAGCCTGCTTTCATTGCATGACAGCGGGCAGGCAGTTGCCGCCTTGACTGAAGGCGACCAGCAACGCGCTGCAACATACATGCTCTCGGCACTCTTCAACGGCATCGGCGCAGGCAGCGACTTGTTGGTTGGCATTAAGGGCTTCGGCGGCGTATTGCATCAGCTTGAGCACGGTCATCAATCACCGCCGGTCCTGCGCTCGTTCCAGCGCCAGTCCTCGCTGCCGCGTTACGAGGACCTGTACCCGGTTGAACTGCAGGAGCAGGTTTTTCTGATCGGCAAGCCCAACGCCCATGATCACGCCGCAGTTTTCCATGCACCCCACGTCGCCTCGGCGCCCCCGATGGCAACCGGTCAGTTCGCCCTGCGAGAGGCCGCTGGTGCCTGGCAGCCGCTCCTGCCACCGCCCAACGCCGTGGCGCGCGTGCCTTCGGGGTTGCGCACCGACCTGGCAGTCGACGTTTCGCTGGATAACGTGCCACGTATCACCGACGGCCACGCGAAAGGCGTGTACGCACTCAACGGAAAAAATTACATCAGGTTGTCAGATCACACCTTTCAGGTTCAATACGATGCGCATCTGCGCTGCTGGCAGATCATCGATCCGGCCAATCCATTCGCATTCTTCGGCAAACAGCCGGTTCGCCTGAATGAACAGGGCCAGTGGCTGGTCGTCGACCGGCGCTTGCGCGGCGGCGGGCTGGACGGTCCGGGGAGCTATAGGCCACTGCCTGAAGATGCCGCCGCAGGCTCGCTCAACACGTTGATCGACTATGAGATGCCAAGCACCATGAGAGCGCATCTGGACATCGTCATCAGCAAGGAAGTCTTTGACCCGACCGGCGCAGGTCTGGAAATCTATTTCGAGACCTATTTCACGGAAATACGCCAGACCTTTACAGCGTTTCGGGAAAAGCTCTACCAGGACGCTCAGGCATTTTTTGCCCGATTTTCTCCGCCGCCCAGGCCGACACTGCCCGCTTATGGCCTGCCCGGTAGAGTCGAGACGCTGATCGAGCACATCTTCACGCACAGCAACGGGTTGGTTTTCAGCGAGGCCCCAAAGTCGGTAGCCAGCAAGCGCCTGCTCCTGCTCAACATGCCATTGCTGGCAGAACAGCGTGTCGAGGTCCTGTACATCGAACACCTGCTCACCGACAAACACCTGCGCAAACTGGCCAGATATCGCCAGTTGGGCAAAAAGAGTCGCTCTGGCTCTCATGAGCTCAAGTACTACCTGCACGACGTCAATCGCGGCGCCTTGAACAACTCGAGCAGCGAATACGACTACTACCACCTGATCAAGGAAGCCCACCGTCACGGCATCGAAGTGCGCCCGTTCAGCTCGTCGATAAGCTACCCGTTTTTCGGCCATTCGGTGCTGGCCGCCGCTGATGATCCGGCAGCGGCCAGCAAAATGAGCAACTTCTTCGGGCACAGGCTCATCAGCCAGGACATCGCACCCGGCTCTTCCAAGCGCTGGGTCGCACTGCTCGACCAGAAACTTGCCACGACGCATGATCAGGTGCCCGGCATAGCCGAGACCCGCATAAGTGAAGGTACCAACGGGTCGCATCAAAGCACGCCGACTCGCTGTGACTTCACCATCGCGTTTGCCGACCCTGCGCTGCCGGGCGTTCCGCTGCCCCCCGCCACCCCTGTGGATGACATGCTGATCCGCGAGCTGAGGGTCTCCGTTGCCGAGGGCGAGCATTGGGCGGGCCAGTACGGGTTTGTCCACGGCGAAAACACTACCTGGCTACGCGTACCACCCGAAGAGTGGACTGCCGACAGCCCGATGACAGCGATCCAGCAATCCTTGGCCGACGCGACCTATGAGATGCCGCTTGATACCAGAACGACGCTTCATACATTGGCGAACTTCGAAAGGAAAGGGCTCGACATGGAGTATTTTTTTGAAGACACAAAACTCGACACTGTTCGCAATACGTTCGCCCAGCGCCGCAAAAATCTGCAAAAGGACGCCGCCACGATCAGATCAGCCCAACTGCCACCTCGCCCGACATTGCCAGCCATCGAGCCACAGACGAGCACGGCGGGGCTGCTTGAAACCCTGTACCGTCACACGGAAGGCATCGTTATCGGCGAGTCGCATTTTTCTGTTTCGAGCAAAAAACTGATTATCGACAACCTGCCATTGCTGGCGCGGCAAAACGTCAAGACGCTGTACATGGAGCACCTGCTGACCGACCTGCATCAGGCGGACCTGGATCGTTTCTTCGAAACCGGCCAGATGAGCAAAACGTTGTTGCATGACCTGAAAATCCTGGACCGTGGGCATCACACCGATCCGGACAAGGTCTATAACTTCGAACAACTGATCATCAAGGCGCGGCAGTACGGCCTGGAGGTCCGCGCTATCGACTGCGCAAGCAGCTATCACCTCAAAGGCATTGCCAGGGAAGAGTCCATCACCCGCCAGCAGATGATGAATTACTTTGCGTCGCGCACAATCCGCAGGCATCAGGACGTGATGGGTTCCCACAAATGGATCGCGCTGGTTGGCAACAGCCATTCCAATACCTACCAGGGCGTTGTACCCGGTATTGCAGAACTGCAAGGAGGGATCGGTCTGCGGGTTATCGATGTGGCACCAGGGAAATCGACCGGCGTAGTACCGGATCCGGGAGAGCTTGTTACGGGAGGCATAACCAATGAACAGGTCTACATCAAGGGCGATTACCGAGTGGCTATGGAAGTGTCGCGCCCAGAGTCAGCCAGGCTCTTGAGCATTGACCAACGCCTCTTCAAGCCGGGAATGTTTCTGGTGCAACAGGGCGAAGGCGATTTGCAGACCATCGTCCATCGTGCTCGTGACACATGGATTCATCGCACACCGGTGCAGCGCAATGCCGAGGGCAAACTGTATCTGGAGCGTGTGCGTTGGCCGCGTATCCACCTCAAACCCTTCGACGACATGGACGCGCTGGTGACGGCCCTCGAGGCGATGAACCTCACCCGCATTGCCTGAGAGGCCAGGCTCAGTCTGGCGTGATCTTCGGCAAGCGCTGCTCCAGTATCTGGTGCAGCGCACTCTGCACCGGCCAGTTGCGCATAAACCGCGCCCGGTCACGCGCGTAGGCTGCTGCAAAGGACGATTGAGAACTGTGCTGCTGCATGGCATCCAGGTCGATCATCGCCCAGCGATCGGTGCGCCAGAACAGGTTATGCCCCTTGAAATCACCATGACTGATACGCGCCTGGATAAGCTGTGCGAACAGCGTGTCCAGCGCCAGCAGTTCGGCCTCTGGTGCATCACCGGTTGCCACATGGGGAGCGAAGCGCTCGATGATGTCCGGTCCCTCGATAAACTCGGTCACCAGCCAGGCTTTGCTGCGCAAGCCGAGAAAACGCTTTTCCTGAACTGCCAGCGGTTTTGGCGTGGCGATGCCGAGAAACATCAGGCGGTTACCTTCGCGCCATGAATGCCAGGCCCGGCTGGGACGCCAGAAGCGCTTGAGCCAGTGACTGAAATTCTTGATGTTGTAACGCTTGATGACCAGCGTACGACCACTGATTTCGACACGGCCGACGCTCGCAGCGCCACCGGTCTTGTACAGATGCCCCTTGCCGAGCAGGGCATCAGCCTGAGCCAGCACCGGTAGCATCGCGGGTTCTTCCTCGCGACGAACAGCACGGAACACCGAAGCGCTGTCCTCGACGCTGAACAGACTGCAATCGCGCACGGTCTTGCTCATGAAGTCCTTGAGCCGCCAGCTGCGAACCTTGTCGATCTGCTTTTGCAGCGCCTCCATCGGCAAACCATGTTCGGCGTTGCTCAACAGGTAATGCACCAGCAACTCTTCAGTGAAGGGCTCGAAAGACCTGGGCAACTGGGCGAAGAACACGCCGAGGTTTTCCAGCACCTTTTGCCGGGACAACGGTTTGCCGGCCTGCTCGGCGCGAATGCCAGCACCATCAATCAGGTACAGCCGGCCTTGGTGGCGCAGCAGATTGTCCAGATGCAGATCTTCCTGCCACAAGCCTTTGGCGTGCTGTTGAGCGATGGCGCTCAGCGCCTCGCCGAGCACGGCTTGCTGCTCATCCGCCAGCGGTGGCAGGTGCTGGACAGCATTCCAGGCATCGCCCAGGCTTGACGCCTGCTCCAGAAACTCGAACAGCAGCCAGCCACCCTCGCCATCCTGCAAACCGTCGGCAAGCAGCAGCGGAGTGGTCAGCCCCTGTTCGGCAAGCAGACGCACCCCGGCCAGTTCACGCTGAAAGTGCCGGGCCGCCTTGTCGCCCACCAGCAGTTTTGCCAGCACCGTTCGGCCTCGCCAAACGCCTGCGCCCACATAGCGCTGCCCCGGCAATACCCGCAGCAGGGTCAATAATTGCAGTTCAGCCGAACCGGCAGCATCGGCCAGCGTCAGACTCATCGGCAACTCGGGGGTACGTCCGGCATTCTTGAGTTCAGACAAGCGCATCAACGGGTCTCTTTATCATCGCGGTGTTGAAGGTCTCGTTTGTGAGCGCTGCGCTTGCCCAAACGCGCATTCCAGGCATCGACCAGCAAGCTGTCCGGAGTGGCTTGCAGATAAGCCGCCAACAGTTCGCGGCGATCGGCCTCATTCCACATCGGCGCGCGGCGCAGCAGCGGTTCGAGGTCCCGGGCAAGGTCACGCTTGCCGAAGATCACCGGACGGGTTTTCTCCAGGTCGATCAGTTGCGCCTGGTAGCCCTTTCCCACCGCCTGCAGAAAAATATGCTTGGGATAAAAGCAGCCATGAACCTGTCCGGCGCCGTGCAGCGTGCGCGCCAACTGGCCGCAGGCGTGAAGTACCGCCAGACGCTGGACGCTCTCCATCTGGTTCCACTGCTGCAACAGTTCGTCAAGATCGGTCCAGCCGTCCAGCGCACGCGTCATGAGGATCGCCCGGTATTCCCCGTCGACCTTGCGCTCGCCATAAAACACCGCTTGCAGCGCTGGAATGCCCAGCTTGCGGTAGCGACTGATGTTACGAAACTCACGAGAGAAGGACGGCTCGCCAAACGGATGATGCAACGTGTGGGTCAGGTAATTGCTCTGGCGCTTGAGGTAAAACCCCTGACCGTCCAGGTCGAGACGGAACACACTGCTCCAGCCGCCGCGCCCGGTATTGGGCTCGTCGACCGCATCAAGCCTGATGTTCCAAAGCGATTCAAAATCAGCCAGGTTGTGACGCGCCAGTAACGGCTGGTCAGCACTGGCAATAAAAACGCTCATTCACGGCCCTCGAAAAAGCTGACGATATGTCGAATACGTTTCTTGTCGGAGGCGTTCAACCGCGTTCGCTGACGGTACTGCAGGTAGAAGCGCAGACGCTGGGTAGCTGACAAGTGATACTTGGCGACCTTGTCCAGGCACGCCAGATCCTTGGTGATCCGATAGCGCAGCATGAAGCTCCACCAGAATGCGCCATTGGGGCAATCGATGAAAAACAGCTTGCCTTCGTCATCGACCAACAGGTTGCGCCATTTCAAATCATTATGTGTGAAATGGTTGTCGTGCATGGTCCGGGTACAGGCAGCCAGCTGATGACTTACAGCGTCGACCCATTGCCGGTCGGCCAGTCGCGGATCCTTGCGTTGCGCCAGCGCAGACAAGTCTTCGGTATTGGGCAAGCCGCGAGTGATCAGTGCGCCGCGATCATACGCTGCGCCGTTGCGCTCCAGCCCCCAGGCCACCACTTCTGCCGTGGGAATGCCCCATTTGGCAAAACGTTTGAGGTTCTGCCACTCGGACTTGACCCTGGGCTTGCCGATGTAACGGCGCAGGCCTTTGCCCGCACCTACGTAGCGTTTGACGTAGTAGTAAACCCCGGCGCGCTCGACGCGGATGACGTCGGACAGCGGGTCTCGGGTCAACTGCTGGCCTTGCAAGGCAAACACGGAATCCAGACTGCCGAAATCCTGCTGCAGAAAAGCGTACTCGGGCTCAAGCTTCCAGCCCGCCATCAGAGCGCATCCCCGTAGCGCACTTTGCGCTGATACAGCTTGTCGGCCTTCTTCTCCAGCCAGCTCAGCAGCGGCGCTTCCTTAAGCAGTATTTCGCGCAGCGGTTTCTGGAAATAACCCTTGAGAAAACGCAGCTTGTCGCGTCGCGTGAGACCAATGTCCAGCGCTGAAAAATACAACGCGGCCAGGTCCTTGTTGCGCCAGCGTGGTGTTATTGCTCGACGCGTCTGGGCACGGTGCAGGTCGATGACTGACAATCTGAAATCGTCAGCGGTGACCGGTGTGTCGGTGTGCAACAAAAAATGACAGATGTAACAGTCGCGATGGTTCACGCCGGCGCGATGCATCATACCGACCAAACGGGCAACTTCGGCGATAAACGCTCTTTTCAGACGGGGCTCCGGCGGCTCGTTGCGCCAGTTGATACTGACGTCTTCCAGGCTGGTAGTCGGGGCCAGCTCTTCAGTGACAATAAACGAATGCTGCGCGGCAGGGTTGCTGCCACGTTCACCATAGGCCACGGCCGTCATGGTCGGGACGCCGACTTCATGCAGACGCTCGATGGCGTCCCACTCCTTGCCAGCGCCCAGCACTGGCAACTTGGCAGTTGCCAGGTTCTTGGCGATTTCACCCCAGCCGATACCACGGTGGATCTTGACGAAATAACCACGCCCGTTGACCTCGGTGCGCAGCGTGCGGCGTCCTTCCAGCTCGCGGTAGACCTCGCCGCTCAGGCCCTCGACCTCGACGAACGCATCGCGTCCGGCCCACAGGCTCTTGAACGGTTCAGCCAGGAACAGCTTCATCAATAGTGCTCCGCCAGAATCACATCCGCAGCGTGTTGCGGCATGCTGTAAAGGTCCGCTGTGTCAGCAAAGGCCAGGCCATTGCGACCCCAGGCGCTGCGCGCGTCATCATCCTCAAGCATGTCCGACAGGTAGCGATTGAGTTGTACCTGATCGAACGGCTCGTCCAGCACCCGCCCGCAGTCAGCTTCGGCTATGTAATGGGCGTACCCGCAGACTGCACTGACCAGAACCGGCAAACCGGCGACCAGTGCTTCAAGCAATACGGTGCCAGTATTCTCGTTGTAAGCCGGATGAATCAGCAGGTCGGCGCCCAGCAGAAAACGCGGAATATCGCTGCGCCCTTTCATGAACGTCACCTGGTCGCCCAGGCCCAGCGCCGCGCTTTGCAACTGGAATACTTTGGGGTCGTCCTGGCCGATTACAAACAGGCGGGTACGCTTTTTGAGCTCGGCAGGCAACGCCGCTAGCGCCTTCAGGCTGCGATCGACGCCCTTTGTCTTGAAACCGGAGCCGATCTGCACCAATAACAGGTCTTCGTCGGCAAGCCCGAATTCCTTGCGAAAGCCAGCACGGATGTCTGGTGCGTCCGGCGGTGCGCGGCGATCCTGGGAAATGCCCGGTGGCAACAAATGAAAGCGCGACGGCGGGGTGTCGTAATGCTTGATGAACAGCGGCTGCTGTACTTCGGAAATCATCAACACCTGAGTTTTCGAGTCTTTAGCAAACACCGCGCGCTCGTAGTCAGCAAAGTGGCGATAACGGCCCCACTTGCGATACAGCGGGCTGCGCAGGTTCTGCGCCTTGTCCTCGAAGCAGCCGTCGGCGGCGTAATACACATCCAGACCGGGCATCTTGTTGAAACCGATCAGACGGTCCACCGGGCGCCTGGCCAGGTCTGCTTCCATCCACGCCGTGAGCTTTTCATTGCGTCGATGATTGAAGAAAGCCTTGACCGGCGCTACCAGCACTTCAAAACCGGGCGGCACATCGCCTTCCCAGATCAGGGTGTAGACGCGGATCTGGTGGCCGCGCTGCTGGCACTCCAGAGCAATGCGCATGAAATCGCGTTGCAGACCGCCGAACGGAAAGTATTTGTAGAGTACAAAAGCCAGTTGCATCAGCCAGGTTCCTTTGCCAGCAACAGCGCGCCCAGTTGGCTCGCTACTCGCTCGGGATTCAGGCGAGTGAAGCACATCGGCCACTCGCGTTTAAGGTCGAACCGGCGCTGATCATCGGCGGTCGGTTGGTACGTGCATTTCTTTTGCAGGCAAGGTGTGCAGCCCGGATAGTCGCTGGCCAGATGCACCTGCGACTTGCCATACGCTCCGGTCAGGCCCGGGTTGGTCGGGCCGAACAGGGAAATGGTCGGCACGTCCAGTGCGGCGGCCAGGTGTCCGATTCCGGTATCCACCGCAACGCAGGCCTGTGCGCTGGCCAATACCCGCGCTACACCCGCCAGATTCAATTTCGGCAGCACGTGTGCGCTGTCCAGACCGTCGGCAATGCGCTCGGCGCGTGCCTTTTCTGCCGGGTTGCCCCATGGCAATTGCACCTGCAAACCGCGAGCCGCCATCAGTTCGGCCAGTTGTCGCCAGTACAACTCGGGCCAGTGCTTGGTGTCCCAGGTTGTGCCATGCAGAAACAGCACGAACGGAGCCTGCAACGTGTCATCCAGAGTCGCCAGCGGCTTGAGGCCGTAGTCGCCCATACCGGACGGCTGTGAATAACCCAATGCCTGAGCGAACAACTGACGCAGTCGTTCGACCGCATGCTGCCCGCGTGGCACTGCAAAAGCGCGGTCATAAAAGCGACTGGCGACCGGTTCGCGTGCCGAGTCGCGGTCCAGCCCCGCCACCGACGCATCGACATAACGTGTCAGCCAGGCACTTTTGAACAAGCCCTGAGCGTCAATCACCAGATCGTAGCGCTGTTCGCGCACCTGCTGTTTGAAGCGCCGCCACTCCCCCGACCTGAAGGTCTGCCAGAGGTGCTTGCGCCAGCGGCGGATCGCCACCGGGATCACCCTGTCGACCGCTGGGTGCCAGGCGGGAATTTCGGCGAAACCCTCTTCCACTACCCAGTCAAAGCGGATGCCGGGCAGCGCTCGCTGCGCATCGGTCAGTGCGGGCAAGGCATGGATCACATCGCCCAGCGAAGAAGTCTTGATCAGCAGTACCCGCAAAATCAGGCGACCTCCACCGGCGTGCTGTTCAGGCGGCTCAGCGCCTGAATCACGGCGTCCGGTTCAAGCAGACGCATACAGTTGTAATGGCCGAAACGGCAGGTGCGCTCAAAGCACGGGCTGCACTCTATACCCAGGCGCACCACTTCCACTGCGTCGGCCAGCGGTGGCGTGAAGCCCGGCGAGGTCGAACCGTAGACGGCCACCAGCGGGCGGTTCAGCGCTGCGGCCACATGCATCAGGCCGGAATCGTTGGACACCACCGCGTCAGCACACGAGAGCAGGTCGATGGCTTCGGCCAGCGAGGTTTCACCACTGAGGTTGACCGACTCCTCACGCAGACCGGGAATCAGTTCCTGGCGAATACTCTCGCCGACCGGGTGATCCTTTTTCGAGCCGAACAGCCAGACTTGCCAGCCTTCGCGAATGCTGGCGTCGGCGACTTGTGCGTAATGCTCGGCAGGCCAGCGCTTGGACTCGCCGAACTCTGCACCTGGGCATAGTGCCAGCACCGGACGATCGAGGGTCAGCCCGAACTTGCTCAATGCCGCATCGCGAGTCGCGGTGTCGATGCGCAGGCTGGGCTTGGGATAAGGACGCGGCAACTCGGTGCTCTTGTCGAATGCCAAAGCCATGAAACGCTCGATCATCAGCGGATAGCGCTGTTTGTCGAGGGTGCGCACGTCATTGAGCAGGCCATAGCGGAATTCACCGCGCCAGCCGGTACGCTTCGGTATACCGGCAAAAAAGGGCACCAAAGCGGATTTCAGCGAGTTGGGCAGCAGGATAGCCTGATCGTATTGGCCAGCCAGGGACTTGCCGATCCGGCGACGGGTCGCCAGCTCGAGGGCGCCGTGACCCAGCGGGAAACTGAGCGCAGCACGAACCTGCGGCATGCGTTCCAGTATCGGACGGCTCCATTCAGGGGCCAGCACGTCGATTTCGCACTCGGGATGACGCTGTTTCAGACACTGGAACAGCGTTTGTGCCATCACCATGTCACCGACCCAGCTAGGCCCAACGATCAGAATTTTCATGTTCTATCCAAAAACGACCAGAAACGATCAGGGAGGCCGATCAGACTGCGTGACATTCCCACACAACCTGTCGCCTCCCTGTCATAGCTTTATATAGTGTTGCAGCGGAATATGGCGTTGCCGCGCGGCTCAGCTCAAACCCATCTGCGTCCAGATCCGCATCACCTCACGCCGCTGGGCATGAAACTGATCGCCGCTGACCACGCCCGCCTGCTTCTGTAAAGCCTGACGATGCGCTGCCGAGCGGTACGCCTTGTAGGCTTCGCGCAACAGGCCGGCGTCCGTGTCAGGCAACAGCCCGGCGTCCTCAAGCCCTTCGAGAATCCGAATGTTGTCGGTGTATTGCAGCAGCGCTGGATGCTCTCTGGACCACGCCAAGGCGGCGTATTGCACCATAAATTCGATATCGACGATACCTCCGGCGTCCTGCTTGAGGTCGAACGGCACCGACGCCTCGAAGGCACTGGCCGCCCTTCCGGCTGCTGTCACGCGGGTGCCGAGGTTGTCGCGCATCTTGCCGCGCATCTCTCTGACTTCGGCGCGCAGCTTGTCCAGATCACGCTCGCGCCCCAGCACATCGGCACGGACTTTTTCGAACTGCTCGCCAACATCGCGACTGCCGGTCATCACCCGCGCACGCACCAGCGCCTGATGCTCCCAGGTCCAGGCTTCATTGGCCTGATAACGGGCGAAGGCCCCCAGCGAACTGACCAGCAACCCGGATGCACCCGACGGCCGCAGGCGCATGTCGACGTCATACAGCTGACCGGAGTTGGTTTGCGTGGTCAGCAAATGGATCACCCGCTGCCCCAGACGAGTGAAGAACTGCGCGGTGTCGATCGGTTTGGCACCGTCGGTCTCGGCCTCCAGATCGCCATCATGAATGAACACCAGATCCAGATCGGAGCCGTGCCCCAGCTCGATGCCGCCGACCTTGCCGTAGCCGACAATCACGAAACCTGGGTCGCACAACGTGCCGTCCGGACGTAAAGGCGTACCGTGCCGGGCCACGCTGTAGCGCCAAGCCAGAGCGAGCACCTGATCGAGAATCGCCTCGGCCAGCCAGGTCAGGTAATCACTGACTTTCATCAACGGCAGGCTGCCGGATATCTCGGACGCCGCAACCCGCAGGCTGTGGGCCAGCTTGAAATGCCGCAGGGCTTCCATCTGCTGCTCGAGGTCGTCCTCCGGGATACGAATCAGTCGCTCACGAAGCTCGGCCGCCAACTCTGGTGCCAACGGCGGATTGAACAGGCGACCTTCATTGAGCAGCTCATCGAGCAGCAGCGGGAAGCGTGCGATCTGCTCCGCAATCCATGGGCTGGCAGCGCACAGGGTCAGCAGTTGTCGCAACGCATCGGGGTTTTCGGTCAGCAACACCAGATACGCCGAGCGCCGGGCGACCGCTTCTACCAGCGGCAGCACACGCTCCAGCACCAGGTCGGGCTTCTCATGCTCTACCGCCTGAGCCAGCAACCGAGGGATGAACGCATCCAGCCGCTCACGACTCAGACGCTGCATCGAACGCAGGTTGGGACTGCTGCGCAGGCTGGCCAGATTCTTCAGTGCCTTTTCCGCATCGACGAAACCGGCCTGCAACAGCTGGCGACCCGCGGCTTCCTCGTCCTGGGACTCTTCCCACAGGGGCAGCCACTCGCCACCCACCGCGACTTCACTGTCGTCCTGCTGCTCGTCGTCGGGATCCGAATCGGGGTCGGCGATGACCTGACGGAAATGCCAGGACACCCGACTGCACCAGTACATAAGGCGCTCGTGAAAACTGACCCAGTCGGCAAAGCCCATGATCAGGGCAATGCGTGCCTGATCCTGATCGTTGTCCGGCAACATTTGCGTCTGACGGTCGGCAATCGCCTGAATGGCGTGCTCGGTGTAACGCAAAAATTCGTAACCCTCGCGCAGCTCTTCAGTCACCGCCGAAGGCAGATAACCCTGCCCTTCAAGGGTTTTCAGCACTTTGAACAGCGGGCGCTGTTGCAGGCTCAGGTCGCGGCCGCCGTGGATCAGCTGGAACGCCTGGGCGATAAACTCGACTTCGCGAATCCCCCCCGCACCGAGCTTGATGTTTTCCGCCATGCCCTTGCGCTTCACTTCCTGCTGAATCAGCTGCTTCATGGTGCGCAGCGCTTCAATGGCCGAGAAGTCCAGGTAACGGCGATACACGAACGGGCGCAACATATCCAGCAGCTCGGCACCTGCGGCCTGATCGCCGCCGACCACTCGTGCCTTGATCATCGCGTAACGTTCCCAGTCCCGGCCCTGATCCTGGTAATACTGCTCCAGCGCGTTGAAACTGAGCACCAGCGCCCCGGAAGAACCGTAGGGCCGCAGGCGCATGTCGACCCTGAACACGAAACCATCGACGGTTACCGGGTCCAGAGCCTTGATCAGCCGCTGCCCCAGGCGAATGAAAAACTCCTGGTTATCCAGCGCACGCTTGGTGCCCAGCGTCTCGCCACCCTCCGGGTAGGCAAAGATCAGGTCAATGTCCGACGAAAGGTTCAGTTCGACCGCGCCTAGTTTGCCCATGCCCAGAATGACCATGTGCTGCGGCTGCCCAGAGTGACGACCGGTCGGTGTGCCGAACTGCTCGCAGTGCCGTGGATACAGCCATTGGTAGGCCAGGTCGATCGAAGCATCGGCCATTTCCGATAGATCACGGCAGGTTTCGATCAGATCTGCCTGACGGGTCAGATCGCGCCAGATGATTCGCACTTGCTGGCGTGCGCGCTGCCGACGTAGATTACGCCCCAACTCGTCATCACTGGTGGCGCTCGACAGGGCATCGGCAATCTGACCGCGCAATTGGCCGGCAGAGAGGCTACGCTCCAGCTCGCCCGAATCGGCCAGTTGCAGGAGCATCTGTGGGTCACGGCAAACTTGCTCGGTGACAAAATCACTGGCGGCGCAAACCCGGTCGAACGCCTTGCGGCGCGCTTCGGGCCAGGCCTCGAAAGACGCCAGCGCGTCCTCTGACAAAGCAGTGAGCGCGGCCTGGAAAGTCTGGCGGGCACGGGTAATCAATGGCAGCAGAATGGCCGGAAATTCAGCCAGTAAAGGTAGGCTCATGGTCTATCCTTGATCGGCGTGCAAACGCCCGTCTGTCATGACGGCAAGACGCGTCTGCCAGCACCGCTTGTCGAACAAAGGTTATAAATTGCTGGAAAAATCAAATTAGAAGCATAAAAATCCGCTTTTTCCCTGCAAGATATTCAATAGCAATCAACAGTAACGTTTTAAGTTACAAGACAACAGGAGCGATTGAGTCGCTTCTCTGTAGTTTTACTACTGGGTCCGATACTCGGAGGGCTGAAATCGTCGTCGATTTGTAGTAAAACTACACGCCGCCGGATCCCACCCTCCGGTAATCCAAGAATTTATGTCGTCTGCCCACAAGGCCAGTCGCAAACTCAGGCAACCGATTCTGGAAGCCTTTCCGCCCTGGAGCAAGCCATGCAAGACCTCGATCCCGTCGAAACCCAGGAATGGCTGGACGCCCTGGAATCGGTTCTCGACAAAGAAGGCGAAGACCGCGCTCACTACCTGATGACCCGTTTGGGCGAGCTGGCCACCCGTAGTGGTTCGCAGCTGCCGTACGCCATCACTACGCCATACCGCAACACGATTCCTGTCACCCACGAAGCACGCATGCCTGGCGACCTGTTCATGGAACGCCGCATTCGCTCGCTGGTGCGCTGGAACGCATTGGCAATGGTCGTCAAAACCAACCTGAACGACCCGGATCTGGGCGGCCACATCTCCAGCTTCGCCTCCAGCGCCACGCTGTACGACATCGGCTTCAACTACTTCTTCCAGGCCCCGACCGACGAACACGGCGGCGACCTGATCTACTTCCAGGGTCACGCATCGCCAGGCGTCTATGCCCGTGCGTTCCTCGAAGGCCGTATCACCGAAGACCAGATGAACAACTTCCGCCAGGAAGTCGACGGCAATGGCCTGTCGTCTTACCCACACCCGTGGCTGATGAAGGATTTCTGGCAGTTCCCGACTGTATCGATGGGCCTTGGCCCGATCCAGGCGATCTACCAGGCGCGCTTCATGAAGTACCTGGAGCACCGCGGTTACATCCCGGAAGGCAAGCAGAAAGTCTGGTGCTTCCTGGGTGACGGCGAGACCGACGAGCCAGAATCCCTGGGCGCCATCGCTCTGGCCGGTCGCGAGAAGCTCGACAACCTGATCTTCGTCGTCAACTGCAACCTGCAGCGCCTCGACGGCCCGGTTCGCGGCAACGCCAAGATCATCCAGGAACTGGAAGGCGTGTTCCGTGGTGCTCAGTGGAACGTCACCAAAGTCATCTGGGGCCGTTTCTGGGACCCGCTGCTGGCCAAGGACGTCGACGGTATCCTGCAACGTCGTATGGACGAAGTCATCGACGGCGAATACCAGAACTACAAGGCCAAGGACGGCGCGTTCGTCCGCGAGCACTTCTTCAACTCGCCTGAACTCAAGGCAATGGTTGCCGATCTGTCCGACGACGAGATCTGGAAACTCAACCGTGGTGGCCACGATCCGTACAAGGTTTATGCGGCCTACCACGAAGCCGTCAACCACAAGGGTCAACCGACCGTGGTTCTGGCCAAGACCATCAAAGGTTATGGCACCGGCGCCGGCGAAGCGAAAAACACTGCACACAACACCAAGAAGGTCGATGTCGACAGCCTGCGTCACTTCCGTGACCGTTTCGACATCCCGGTCAAGGACTCCGAACTCGAAGCCCTGCCGTTCTACAAGCCGGAAGAAGGCAGCGCCGAAGCCCGTTACCTGAGCGAGCGTCGTGCTGCGCTGGGTGGCTTCGTACCTCAGCGCCGCGCGCAGAGCTTCAGCCTGCCGACGCCGCCACTCGATACCCTCAAGGCCATCCTTGACGGTTCGGGCGACCGTGAAATTTCCACCACCATGGCTTTCGTGCGCATCCTGGCGCAGCTGGTCAAGGACAAGGAAGTCGGTCAGCGCATCGTGCCGATCATCCCGGACGAAGCCCGTACCTTCGGTATGGAAGGCATGTTCCGCCAGCTGGGCATCTACTCGTCGGTCGGCCAGCTCTACGAGCCAGTCGATAAAGAACAGGTAATGTTCTATCGCGAAGACAAGAAAGGCCAGATTCTCGAAGAAGGCATCAACGAAGCGGGCGCCATGTCCTCCTTCATCGCTGCCGGTACTTCGTATTCCAGCCACAACCAGCCGATGATTCCGTTCTACATCTTCTACTCGATGTTCGGTTTCCAGCGTATCGGCGATCTGGCATGGGCTGCTGGCGACAGCCGCACCCGTGGTTTCCTGATCGGCGGCACCGCCGGCCGTACCACGCTGAACGGCGAAGGCCTGCAGCACGAAGACGGTCACAGCCACATTCTGGCGTCGACCATCCCGAACTGCCGCACCTTCGACCCGACTTACGGTTACGAACTGGCAGTGATCATCCAGGACGGCATGCGCCGGATGTTCGAAGAGCAGCAGGACGTTTTCTACTACCTGACCGTGATGAACGAGTCCTACACCCAGCCAGCCATGCCGGCCGGTGCGGAAGAAGGCATCGTCAAGGGCATGTACCTGCTCGAAGAAGACACAAGGGAAGCGGCGCACCACGTCCAGTTGCTGGGCTCGGGCACCATCCTGCGTGAAGTTCGCGAAGCGGCGAAGATTCTCCGTGACGAGTTCAACATCGGCGCTGACGTCTGGAGCGTTACCAGCTTCAACGAACTGCGTCGCGACGGTCTGGCTGTAGAGCGTAACAACCGCCTGCACCCTGGCCAGAAGCCGGAACTGAGCTATGTTGAGCAGTGCCTCAACGGTCGCAAAGGCCCGGTCATTGCATCGACGGATTACATGAAGCTGTTCGCTGACCAGATTCGTCAGTGGGTTCCAACCAAGGAGTATAAAGTCCTGGGCACCGACGGTTTCGGCCGTAGCGACAGCCGCAAGAAGCTGCGTCACTTCTTTGAAGTCGATCGTCACTTCGTTGTGCTGGCAGCCCTGGAAGCTTTGGCGGATCGTGGCGATATCGAACCTAAAGTGGTGGCGGAAGCCATCGCCAAGTTCGGCATCGATCCTGAAAAACGCAATCCACTGGACTGCTAAGAGTCTGCTTCAAGAGCGCTGATCAGAGCGTAAACAGCCGAGGATGCGGAATTTACCTACCGTAAATGAGCATCCAACGCTGTTTCGTTGTAACTGAACCAGCGTATTGGTGAGTGAACAGGTTCTCCTAAGGAGAGACATAGTGAGTGAGTTAATTCGTGTACCCGACATCGGCAACGGTGAAGGCGAAGTCATTGAATTGATGGTCAAGGTCGGTGATCGCATCGAAGCCGACCAGAGCATTCTGACGCTGGAATCAGACAAGGCGAGCATGGAAATCCCTGCTCCCAAGGCTGGCGTCATCAAGGCCATGAAGGTCAAGCTGGGCGACCGCCTGAAAGAAGGCGACGAGCTGTTCGAGCTGGAAGTGGAAGGCGAAGCGGCTGCCGCACCTGCCCCCGCAGCCGAACCTGCCGCGGCACCTGCTGCTGCCGAAAAACCGGCTGAAGCTGCACCGGCACCTGCCGCTGCTGCGCCTGCTCCGGCAGCCAGCGCCAGCGTTCAGGACATCCACGTGCCGGACATCGGCTCGTCGGGCAAGGCCAAAATCATCGAGCTGATGGTCAAGGTCGGTGACTCCATTCAGGCTGATCAGTCGTTGATCACCCTGGAATCCGACAAGGCCAGCATGGAGATCCCATCTCCGGCAGCAGGCGTTGTCGAGAGCATCGAAGTCAAGCTGGACCAGGAAGTCGGTACCGGCGACCTGATCCTCAAACTGAAAGTCGAAGGCGCAGCGCCCGCCGCAGCTCCGGCACCTGCTGCCAGCGCACCGGCTGCCGCTCCTGCCAAGGCTGAAGCGGCTGCACCGGCCGCTGCTCCAGCGCCGAAAGCCGAAGCAGCACCTGCTCCGGCTGCACCGGCCAAAGACGGCGCCAAGGTTCACGCAGGCCCGGCTGTTCGTCAGCTGGCACGCGAGTTCGGCGTCGAGCTGAGCGCGGTCAGCGCCACCGGCCCACACGGCCGCGTGCTGAAAGAAGACGTTCAGGTTTACGTCAAGACCATGATGCAGAAGGCCAAGGACGCTCCGGCTGGCGGCGCAAGCGGCGGCTCGGGCATTCCGCCGATCCCGGAAGTCGATTTCAGCCGTTTCGGCGAGATCGAAGAAGTACCGATGACGCGCCTGATGCAACTCGGCGCTTCGGGTCTGCACCGCAGCTGGCTGAACATTCCGCACGTCACGCAATTCGACCAGGCCGACATTACCGACCTGGAAGCTTTCCGTGTTGCGCAGAAAGGTGCTGCAGAGAAGGCTGGCGTCAAGCTGACCGTTCTGCCACTGCTGCTCAAGTCCTGCGCCCACTTGCTCAAGGAGCTGCCGGACTTCAACGCTTCGCTGGCACCTAGCGGCAAGGCCGTGATTCGCAAGAAGTACGTGCACATCGGCTTTGCCGTGGACACCCCGGATGGCCTGTTGGTACCGGTTATCCGCGACGTCGATCAGAAGAGCCTGTTGCAGCTGGCCGCCGAAGCCGCAGCACTGGCTGAAAAGGCACGTAACAAAAAGCTGACTGCAAACGACATGCAGGGCGCGTGCTTCACCATCTCCAGCCTCGGCCACATTGGCGGCACCGGCTTCACGCCGATCGTCAACGCGCCGGAAGTGGCGATCCTCGGTGTTTCCAAGGCAACCATCCAGCCCGTCTGGGACGGTAAAGCCTTCCAGCCGAAACTGATGCTGCCGCTGTCGCTGTCCTACGATCACCGCGTGATCAACGGCGCAGCTGCTGCCCGCTTCACCAAGCGCTTGAGCGAATTGCTGGCGGACATCCGCACAATCCTGCTGTAAGCCCTGCAGGCCCGTTCCCGGACGGGCCTTGCTATACACCTTTGCGAGCTGCCACGCTCGAACCTCAACCCCGCCCTCCAGCGGGGATTTTTTTGCCTGGCTATCGCGCCCATGCTCCGCGCTCATTGCTGGATTCTGTGGGAGTGACCGGGGCGGCGATCCGCATTGCTCACGACCATCTTCTGGGGTTGTACGGACCCCTTCGCGAGCAAGCTCGCTCCCACGACCTTTATCGCGGTGCCAGGTCTGACTGGCGGGTGATACACTACGCGACATTTTTGTTTTGCAGGTCCACCGTCGTGACTAACACCGCTTTCAATTCTCTGCCTCTGTCCGCTGCCATGCTGGCTAACCTGGAGTCGCTTGGTTACGCCGAAATGACACCGATTCAGGCGCAGAGCCTGCCGGTGATCCTCAAGGGCATGGACCTGATCGCGCAAGCCAAGACCGGCAGCGGCAAGACCGCTGCCTTCGGTATCGGCCTGCTCAACCCGATCAACCCGCGGTTCTTCGGTTGCCAGGCACTGGTCATGTGCCCGACCCGCGAACTGGCGGATCAGGTCGCCAAGGAAATCCGCCGTCTGGCGCGCTCGGAAGACAACATCAAGGTGCTGACCCTCTGCGGCGGCGTGTCTTTCGGCCCGCAGATCGGCTCGCTGGAGCACGGCGCGCACATCATCGTCGGTACGCCGGGGCGTATTCAGCAACATTTGCGCAAGGGTTCGCTGGTGCTGGACGGCCTGAACACGCTGATCCTCGATGAAGCCGACCGCATGCTGGACATGGGCTTCTACGACGCCATCGCCGACATCATCGAGCAGACCCCGCAGCGCCGTCAGACCCTGCTGTTCTCCGCGACCTACCCGGTCGGCATCAAGCAGCTGTCGTCGAAATTCATGCGTGACCCACAGACCGTAAAAGTCGAAGCGCTGCACGCCGACAGCCAGATCGAGCAGATTTTCTATGAAATCTCTCCGGAGCAGCGTCTGGAAGCGGTGGTCAAGGTACTCGGTCATTTCCGTCCGGCGTCCTGTGTGGCGTTCTGCTTCACCAAGCAGCAGGTTCAGGAAGTGGTCGACCACCTGACCGCCAAAGGCATGTCTGCCGTCGGTCTGCATGGTGATCTGGAACAGCGCGACCGCGATCAGGTACTGGCGATGTTCGCCAACCGCAGCACCTCGGTACTGGTCGCCACCGACGTGGCCGCGCGCGGTCTGGACATCGACGCACTGGACATGGTGATCAACGTCGAGCTGGCGCGCGATTCGGAAATCCACATTCACCGCGTAGGCCGTACCGGTCGCGCAGGCGAAAAAGGCATCGCGGTCAGCCTTGTGGCACCGTCGGAAAGCCAGCGCGCCCGCGCTATCGAAGAATTGCAGAAAGCCCCGTTGAACTGGCAGCAGTACGATCAGCTAAGCGTTAAGGAAGGCGGCAAACTGCTGCCGACCATGACGACGCTGTGCATCGGTTCGGGTCGCAAGGACAAACTGCGCCCGGGCGACATTCTTGGCGCGCTGACCGGCGAAGCGGGTATTGCAGGCACTCAGGTGGGCAAGATCGCGATCTTCGATTTCCAGGCGTACGTCGCCGTCGAGCGCAGCATGGCCAAACAGGCTCTGGAGCGTTTGAACAACGGCAAGATCAAAGGCAAGTCGCTGCGCGTGCGGATTTTGTAAAGTTTATAGTTGACCCTGATAGTCCCTACACTCCGCGCCGAGCATCATATACAGGCCCCGAAGGTCCTGAAAACGCGGTTTTCAGGCCTCTGCCCGTAGGGCGTGGGAGCGAACTTGTTCGCGAAGACGGTAGTTCAGACGATAAATCTTCGGAGAACATACCGGCCCTTTCGCGAACAAGCGAAGCGTCGCCCGGTCCGCTCCCACGGCCTTCGGCCAGAATCAAAAACAGGCTTGTATATAGCTTAGCGCGGAGCATGGGAACGATCGTGACCTACAGATCGAGGAAACACGCTGTGCCCGTTACCGACGTTGTAATCATTGGCGCTGGCGCCGCTGGTCTGATGTGTGCGTTCACCGCTGCCGCTCGCGGGCGCCGGGTGATGTTGATCGATCACGCCAACAAACCCGGCAAGAAGATCCTCATGTCCGGTGGCGGGCGCTGCAACTTCACCAACATGTACACCGAGCCGGCCAACTTCCTGTCGCAGAACCCGCACTTCTGCAAATCGGCCCTGGCGCGCTACACCCAGTGGGATTTCATCGCGATGGTCGCCAAACATGGCGTGCCTTATAACGAGAAGAAGCTTGGTCAGCTTTTCTGTGACAACAAGTCCAGCGACATTCTGGAAATGCTCCTGGAGGAATGTCGACAGGCCGGTGTCAGCCTGCACATGGATACCTCCGTGCAGCAGATCGAAAAGACCGAATCCGGCTACAGCCTGCAAACCACGCTGGGCACGTTGAGCTGCGAGGCACTGGTCATCGCCACGGGCGGGCTGTCGATTCCGACGCTGGGCGCAACCGGTTTCGGCTATCAGGTCGGCAAGCAGTTCGGCCACACGCTGCTGCCCACCCGCGCAGGCCTGGTGCCGTTCACCATCACCGATCAGCTCAAGGAGCTGTGCACAGAGCTTTCAGGCACATCGGTGGATTGCCTGGTCAGTTGCAATGACACCAGCTTCCGCGAAAACATCCTGTTCACGCATCGCGGCCTCAGTGGTCCGGCGATCCTGCAGATCTCTTCGTTCTGGCAGCCCGGTGACACCGTGGAAATCAACCTGCTGCCCGATCACGATGTGCCCACCTGGCTCAGTCAGCAACAGGCCGAGCGTCCCAACAGCGAATTGAAAACCCTGCTGGGCGAGATTTTCACCAAGAAGATGGCCAATCTGATCGCCGAACACTGGTTCGTGTCCAAACCCATGAAGCAGTACACCCATGCCGAACTGGCCGACATCGCCGAAAAGCTGGCGAGCTGGCAGGTGGTCCCGGCAGGCACCGAGGGTTATCGCACCGCTGAAGTGACGCTGGGCGGTATTGATACCCGTGAAGTGTCGTCCAAGACCATGGAGTCACTGAAATCCCCCGGCCTCTATTTCGTCGGCGAAGTGCTCGATGTGAGCGGTCATCTGGGCGGCTTCAACTTTCAGTGGGCGTGGGCCTCGGCGTACGCAGCGGCGCAGTACGTGTGACGTAGTGCGCGTGGCGTAACATCACGACACTGCAAATCGGTATAAATTTTGCCAAGCGGATGTACAGCCAGTCGTTTGGTCTGTACATATCCTCCTGCAGAATTGATCAATTGCGAACAGGGCCGTCAGCTTACCCATGGCATCGAAATCTCTCCGTCATACATTCCGTCGATTGTGGGCGCTGGATAAATTCAGCTATAGCGTTCGAGTCTTTATCGCACTGACCGGCAGCATGGCGCTGTGCTGGTACCAAAACGAGATGGCATTGCTGATCCCGCTGTTTCTGGGGATTATTGCCTGCGCACTGGCAGAGACTGACGATAGCTGGCAAGGCCGACTCAATGCCCTGGCCGTGACACTGGTGTGTTTCAGCATCGCCGCCCTCGCCGTCGAATTGCTCTTCCCCTACCCCATCCTGTTTGTCTGCTCGCTGGCGCTGGCCAGCTTCTGCCTGACCATGCTCGGCGCGCTGGGTGAGCGGTATGGCGCAATCGCCTACGGCACGCTGATCCTCTCGGTCTACACCATGATCGGCGTCGATCAGCGCGGCGGTGAGGTACTGGACTTCTGGCATGAGCCGATGCTGCTGGTGGCGGGTGCAACCTGGTATGGCCTGCTGTCAGTGCTGTGGCAGATGCTGTTTTCCAACCAGCCGGTGCAACAGGCGCTGGCCCGGCTGTTCCGTGAGCTGGGGCAGTACCTGAAACTCAAGTCGACGCTGTTTGAGCCGATCCGCACACTCAATGTAGAGGCCCGTCGTCTGGAACTGGCGCAGCAGAATGGCAAAGTGGTCGCCGCGCTGAACTCCACCAAGGAAATCATCCTGCACCGCGTTGGCAGCGGCCGCCCCGGTTCGAAAGTCAGCCGCTACCTGAAGCTGTATTTCATCGCCCAGGACATCCACGAGCGCGCCAGCTCGTCGCACTACCCCTACAACTCACTGGCCGACGCCTTTTTCCACAGCGATGTGCTGTTCCGCTGCCAGCGCCTGCTGCGTCAACAGGGCGTTGCCTGCCAGGCGCTGTCAGAATCCATCCAGCTGCGGCAGCCGTTCGTGTATGACCCCAGCTTCGCCGAAGCCATGGAAGACCTGCACGCCTCTCTGGAACACCTGCGCATCCAGAGCAACCCTGCGTGGCGTGGCCTGTTGCGTTCGCTGCGTGCGCTGGCTGCCAACCTCGGCACACTGGATCGCCTGATCAGCGACGCCAGCAACCCGGACGCCGTGGCCGATGCCACCGACAGCAGCCTGCTGGACCGCTCGCCGCGCAACCTCAAGGATGTCTGGACCCGCCTGCGCCTGCAGATGACCCCGACCTCACTGCTGTTCCGCCACGCCCTGCGCCTGCCGCTGGCGCTGACCATCGGTTATGCGATGGTGCACCTGATTCACCCGTCACAGGGCTACTGGATCATCCTGACCACGGTGTTTGTCTGCCAGCCGAGCTACGGCGCCACCCGGCGCAAACTCGGCCAGCGGATCATTGGTACGGCAATAGGTCTGACGGTCGGCTGGGTACTGTTCGATCTGGTTACCAGTCCGATTCTGCAATCGATGTGCGCGGTGTTGGCCGGTGTGGTGTTCTTCGTCAATCGCACCACGCGCTACACCCTGTCGACCGCCGCCATCACAGTCATGGTGCTGTTCTGTTTCAATCAGGTCGGCGACGGTTACGGGCTGTTCCTGCCACGGCTGTTCGATACGCTGCTGGGCAGCTTGATCGCCGGGCTCGCGGTGTTCCTGTTCCTGCCGGACTGGCAAGGACGACGCCTGAACAAGGTGCTGGCCAACACCCTGACCTGCAACAGCATTTACCTGCGGCAGATCATGCAGCAGTACGCCAAGGGCAAGAGTGACGACCTTGCCTATCGACTGGCGCGACGCAACGCACACAATGCCGACGCTGCGCTGTCGACCACATTGGCAAACATGCTTATGGAGCCCGGTCACTTCCGCAAGGAGGCCGATGTCGGTTTCCGCTTTCTGGTCCTGTCACATACGCTGCTGAGCTACCTTTCCGGCCTCGGCGCGCACCGTGATACACAGTTGCCTGGCGATGTCCGCGAACACCTGATCGATAACGTCGGCGCTACGCTGGCAGCCAGTATCGACGAAATCGCCGCAGGGCTGGCCGAGAAGAAACCTGTCGCCGTACAGAGTGACGCAGAGGAAGCACTGGCCGCGCAACTGGAACAGCTACCGGAAGAGATGGACGAAAGCCAGCGTCTGGTACAGGCTCAGCTAGCCTTGATCTGCCGCCAGCTGGCACCGCTACGCACCCTTGCCGCCCACCTGATCAAAGCTCCGGAGGCTGTTGCAGCCCATGCAGTCTGAACAGCTCGTCGTAGGTGCCGTCGGCCTTCATGGCGGCAATTTCACGATCAAAATCGGCGACGATTTTTGCGTGCTGAGGGTTTTTCAGGCTGACCAGAATATGCAGACTGTTCTCGCTCAACGAGCCGGGTAGAAACTCGACACGGTCGCGAACCTCGTCGGGCTCCATCGCCAGGTTATAGCGAGCGACGTATTCGTCCTCCAGTGTCAGGTCCACACGTTCGGCAGCGAGCATGCGTACGGCTGTGGAGAAGTTTTGTACGGGAACCTTCTTGAGCAGACTGTCGCTGTCAAACGCAGGGGAATAGGCATAACCGCGTACAACCGCAATCATGTAATTGTGCAGTTGTTCATGGCTCCGAACCTCGATAGCCGATTCCTTGCGTTTGATGAAGCGCACCCTATTAAGCAGGTATTCGGCTGAAAACTGACCAATTTTTGTGCGATCTTCGCTGAACCATGCGTTGATCAGAACATCGTGCCGCCCTTCACTCAACCCCAGCATTGCCCGCGCCCAAGGCACTTGCTCATACAGAGTGGTGTATCCGGCGCGGCGCAACGCCGTATTGACGATATCGGTCGCAAGTCCGCCGTTGAGCAGCAGCGCATCGGTAAAAGGTGGCCAAGGGTCAGCGACGAGGCGCAGTTTCTCGGCTGCACTGGCATGCGCCATCAGCAAAAAGACCAGCAACCCAACCGCTCGAAGCCACTGCGACATGCTCAGGTTCCTGAAAAGGGCGGTATACCCGATTTAATCCTATCGGCAGCAAAACCATCACTCATGAGAGTGCCAGCAGCTTTTAATTGAAGACCTGAAGCGGTCAGTAGACAAGCCGGAAGAAGAACATGCTCAGTAAAGCTGTACGCACATCGTTGACAGCGTTTATTGGGAATGTCGGCGGATACGTTTAGACTTCTCTTCTGGTTTCCCTGCGAGTCTGCGACATGTCTATCAAATGGATCTGCAAACATCACACCGAGTTGAGCATCCAGCAGCTGTATGCCGTGCTGCAACTGCGCGCCGAGGTGTTTGTGGTCGAGCAGCAATGTGTGTATCTGGACGTGGACGGGCAGGACCTGACGGGCGATACCTGCCACCTGATGGCCTGGCAGGAAGACAAGCTGGTCGCCTACCTGCGCTTGCTGGACCCTATCCAGCAGGGCGGCGACGTCACTATTGGGCGAGTCGTGACAGCCCCTTCGATTCGCAGCCGGGGCATTGGCCATGAACTGATGGAACAGGCTCTGGAAAACGCCGAACGCAAATGGCCTGACCAGCCCATCTATCTGTCGGCACAAGCCCACCTGCAAGGCTATTACAGCCGCTACGGTTTCAACCCGGTGGGCGAGGTCTACCTGGAAGACGACATCCCCCACATCGGCATGCGCCGCGATCTGGACTAAGAGCAGTTGCACGCCTTGAGCTGCAAGCTGCACATTGAAAGCATTGAAAAGGGATTCGTCGATGGAGGTCAGCAAGACCAAAAGCAGTTTCTATCGCCGCCTGTACGTGGCGTACCTGATTGATTCGAAGCTCGCCAGCAGCGTACCCGAACTGACCGCCGTAACCGGCATGCCACGCCGCACCGCGCAGGACACCATCAGCGCGCTCTCCGATCTGGACATCGTGTGTGAATTCGAACAGCAGGAAGGTGCCCGCAATCACGCAGGCAATTACCGTATTCGCAACTGGGGCGCCATCGACAAAACATGGATCGCCCGCAACCTGAACAGCATCAAGGCCGTGCTCGGGTATCCCTAGCAGGGCAGTTGCGAGCTTAAAGCTTGCCGTTCGAAGCCTGCAGCTCGTTATAGGTCAGGTAGACGCGCAGGTCGAATTCCAGCTGGTGATACCCGGGCAGCATGTGCTCGCATAACTGGTAGAACGCCTTGTTGTGGTCTGACTCGCGAAAATGTGCGAGCTCATGAACCACGATCATCTTCAGGAATTGTGCAGGGGCTTCCTTGAACAAGGCGGCTACCCTAATTTCATTGCTTGCCTTGAGCTTGCCGCCCTGCACTCTGGATATTTTAGTGTGCAACCCGAGCGCGCGATGGGTCAGGTCCAGGCGACTATCGAAGAGCACCTTCCTGATGGCCGGCGCGTTGCGCAGGTAATCCTGCTTGAGCGCCAGCGCGTAGGCGTAAAGAGCCTTGTCGCTTTGTATCTGATGACGCTCAGGGTAGCGCTGCTCCAGATAGTCCGCCAGACGGTTCTGGGCAATCAGCTGATGCACTTGATCCTGCAGGGTCTGCGGATAGGCCTGCAGGTATTTGAGCGGAGCATGGCTGGCGGCAGTCATGGGGCCTTTTGCATGATGACGAAAGACGCCATTCTACAGCAATCCACTCGATCTCAAGCCTGCCACCTCAAAGTGCCCGGGGAAGCGCAGCGCGTCTTCGGGCACCATCGGATGCGCGATCAGAAAGCCCTGCATGACCTGACAGCCGTTGTCCGCCAGCCACTGGTATTGCTCGGGGGTCTCGACCCCTTCGGCAATAACCAGCATATCGAGGTTGCGACTCAGGTCGATGATGCTGCTGGCCATCGCCGCCTCGCGCCTGGACTCGACAATGTTGGCGACAAAACGCCTGTCCAGCTTCAAGGTGTCTAGCTGAAGATTGCGCAAGTGCGACAGCGAGCATTCGCCGGTCCCGAAATCGTCCAGCGCAATACGCACGCCGACGTCATGCAGCAACTTCAGCTGTTTATGGCTATGCGTAAGGTTATGCACCAGAGAGCTTTCAGTGATTTCCACCTCGATCTGCCCTGGTTTGAGCTCGAAGCGATCCATGGCACGCTTCAGCTCCGAAGCCAGGTTGGGCATGCAGAATTGCGTGGGGCTGACACAGACACTCAGTACCACATCGGCAGCAAACACCCGACTCCACGCCTGACGCTGTTCGGCACCCTGATCGAAAATCCAGCTGCCTAGCCGGTTGATCAACCTGGTCTCCTCAAGCAAGGGAATGAACAGTGCAGGAGGTACCTCGCCGACCGCCGGATGCTGCCAGCGCAACAACGCTTCGAAACCACGCAGGCGGCCATCCGCAACGTGGACCTGGGGCTGGTACACCACCGAAAAATCCTTGCCATCGATGGCCGTGCGCACGCTTTCCTCAAGCATCAGCCGTGAGCGGGCGCGTCCGTTCATGTTCTGGTCGTAGAACCGGTATTGCTGACGCCCTGCACGCTTGGCCTCGTACATGGCGATATCTGCCGCACGCAGCAAACCGTCCAGATTCGAGCCGCAGTCCGGAAAGGTCGCAATACCGACACTGGCACCCAAGGTGATATCGACACCGTCGACCCTGGCGTCTTCCCGACACCCGTTCAATGAGCTTTTCGGCGATTTTGGCCGCCTGTTCGGGGTAATCAAGCCCATCGATCACGACCGTGAATTCGTCGCCGCCAATGCGCGCCAGAACATCATAGGGGCGCATGCTGTCCTTGAACTGCTCGGCGACCCAGAGCAATACCTGATCACCGGCGTCATGACCCAGCGCATCATTGATCTGCTTGAAGCCGTCCAGGTCCATGAACAGCACAACCAGGTATTTGTCTGTCTGCTCCTTTCGCAGGAGCATGCCTTCAACGGCCTGATAAAGCCCGCGGCGATTGAGCAGGCCTGTCAAAGCGTCGGTAACGGCCTGTTTTTCAAGTTGCTGATAAAGATCACGGACTACCGACATATCCAGAACCGTCATCACCATCGCCTTCTGCTCCGCAGGCAGCGCCGCGCAAGACAAGGCAACCGGCAACTGTGTACCTTGTGCGGTACGCAGAACGGCATCGTGCACCCGGTAGGTGTCGGCCTTGCGATAGTGCTTGTAGAAGCCAGACTCCAGCCAGTCGCCCACTTGCGGTTCGATAATGTAATCCAGCACTTGCGTACCGCGCAGTTGATCGACCGAAGCGCTCAACAACTGGCAGATGGCGGGATTGGCAAAACTGATGGTGCCCGCCTCATCAACGACCAGAATGCCTTCGGCGACGTTGGCCAGCACTGACGCGTTGAACGCTCGGGCCGATTCAAGCTCCAGCGAGAGCTGTTGCAGCGCACGACGGTTACGCTGCTGCTCAAGCAGGGTCTGCACCTTGGGCTTGAGAACGTTCGGGTCGAAGGGTTTGAACAGGTAATCCGTCGCGCCATTCGCATACCCCTTCTGCACGGCATCCTGAGTCTGCTCATTGGCCGTGAGAAAGATAATCGGCGTCAGACGGGTGCGCTGACTGCCTCGCATTAGCCGAGCGACTTCGAAGCCGTCCATGCCCGGCATCTGCACATCCAGCAGAACCAGGTCGACTTCCTGCTCAAGAAGTACCGTCAATGCTTCGATGCCTGAACTCGCAGTCACAATGTGCCAGTCCGTTCTTTGCAGAACAGCGCACATCGTCACCAGATTTTCCGGGTAATCGTCTACAACCAGTAAAACCGAAGAGCCATCATGTGGCTGTGTTGGCACGCGTTCCATGCTGCTTCTCTATGTGGGCATGACGCCTGGGTTTCAGGACGACCGTCATACTTTGGAATAACTCTAGCCCCGTCTCGCAAAAAGCAGAAGCAAGGCACCCCTTCCCTACCATCAAAGTTCGATCTACCCGACTAACGGTCATTCCCTGTACGCCGTGCACACTCTGCTCTGCAGGAAAAGTGACAGCACTTTGACGTCATTGGTTCGACAACTTTTAATTAACAAATCGCCCTACAATCCGTATAAAACGCGCTCAAACCCTCTTGCTAGAGGCCACCCCTTGGTAGCAAACAGACATGCGCGGAAGGATTGAACATGATCGATCTCGGATCGTACCAACTCAGCATTCCAGTGGGCTCCCCCCCCCAAACCATTACCACCGCTCAGCTTGTTAAGGGTTATGACGGCAAATACTTCAAATCAAAATCGGACTCCATTGTGTTCTGGTCTCCGGTGACCGGGACCAAAACCGAAAACGCTAAATATTCGCGCAGCGAGTTACGGGAAACATGGTCAGATGGATCACTGCACAATTGGGTATATCCCGACGCGGACAACTATCTGAACGCTAAACTGGAAGTCGATCAGGTGCCCTCTTCCGGCAAGATCGTGATCGGCCAGATACATGCCTACGAGAGCACCGAGCCTCTTCTGAAAGTCGAGTATCAATACAAGGAAGACACCAAGACCGGAGACATCGTTGCGAAAGTTCGCAATCGTTTCGATGACGACGAAAGCAAGGTCTATAAGATAGTCGAAGGTGTGAAGCTCAATCAGACATTCAGTTACGTCATTCACCTGAGCAAGGGTGGAAAATTGACTGTCAGTGTCAACGACACCGACTGGAGCAAGCGCATCAGCGAGACCTGGCGCGACAAGCCTTTGTATTTCAAAGCCGGTGTTTATACCCAGGACAACACCGGGTATACCTCGGAAGGCGGCAAGGCCACGTTCTATAATCTGGATATTGATCACAACAAGAGCTGAGTCGCACGCAGGCCTTGAATCAAACGATCAAAAAAACGGCCCGCACTTGCAGAAAGTGCGGGCCGCTTTTCATTTCATCGGTTATTCAAGCAGCATTATCAGCGGTTGGCTTTGAACTCCTGCTCAGCCGCCAGGAAACGTGTCTGCATGGACGCAGACGCAGGCTTGCCGATCAGACTGAATACCACGATGGCAATGCTGGCAAGGATGAAACCCGGGATGATTTCATACAGGCCAAGGGTACTGAACTGCTTCCAGAGTACGACAGTCGCAGCGCCGACTATTACCCCAGCCAGCGCACCATTGCGCGTCATGCCTTTCCACAGCACAGATATCAGCACCACAGGGCCGAATGCAGCGCCAAACCCTGCCCAGGCATAGCTCACCAGCCCCAGTACGCGATTCTCGGGATTGGCGGCCAGCAGAATGGCAATGACAGCGATCAGCAACACCATCGCACGCCCGACCCACACCAACTCAAGCTGCGAAGCCCCCTTGCGCAGGTAAGCCTTGTAGAAGTCTTCGGTCAGCGCGCTGGAGCACACCAGCAACTGGCAACTCAGCGTACTCATCACCGCAGCCAGAATGGCCGACAGCAATACACCGGCGATCCATGGATTGAACAGCAGCTTGGCCAGTTCGATGAAGACCCGCTCCGGGTTCTCGGTCACCGGCCCGGCCACATCCGGGTGCGCGGAGAAGTAAGCGATACCAAAGAAGCCTACCGCCACAGTACCGCCAAGGCACAGGATCATCCAGGCCATGGAGATGCGTCGGGCGCTGGCAATCGACTTGACCGAATCAGCCGCCATGAAGCGCGCCAGGATATGCGGCTGACCGAAATAACCCAGTCCCCAGCCAAGCAGGGAAATGATGCCGATGAAAGTCGTGTTCTTGAACATGTCGAAGCTGGTCGGATCTTTCGCTTCAATGGCCAGGAAGGTGGTATCGACCCCGCCTGTTGCCAGCAGGACGATGATCGGCGTCAGGATGAGGGCGAAGATCATCAGCGTGGCTTGTACGGTGTCGGTCCAGCTCACGGCCAGAAAACCACCGACGAAGGTGTACGCAATGGTAGCCGCAGCGCCGGCCCACAGGGCGGTTTCGTAGGACATGCCGAAGGTGCTTTCAAACAGACGCGCGCCCGCAACGATGCCCGAGGCGCAATAGATGGTGAAGAACACCAGAATCACGACGGCCGAGATGATGCGCAGCAGGCCGCTGCTGTCTTCGAAGCGGCTGCTGAAGTAATCCGGCAGGGTCAGCGCGTCACCGTTGTGCTCGGTCTGCACACGCAGACGACCGGCCACGAACAGCCAGTTCAGGTAGGCGCCGATGATCAGACCAATGGCGATCCAGCTTTCCGACAGGCCGGACATATAGATAGCCCCCGGCAACCCCATCAACAGCCAGCCGCTCATGTCCGAGGCCCCTGCTGAAAGCGCTGTTACCACGCTGCCCAGGCTGCGCCCGCCGAGGATGTAATCCGAAAGGTTGTTGGTAGAGCGATAGGCCATCAAGCCGATCAAGACCATTGCCGCTATATAGATCACAAACGTGATCAAGGTAGGGTTACTGACACTCATGAGTTCTGCCTTGGCATTGTTTTTATGTTGGCACCCGATGCCAAAGGGAATAGCGACCGATATACGGCGCATCCGTGCTTTTGCACCCGACACCGCGTTGACTGATCGCTCCGCAAGGATCGGCAATCAATGACTGGCGGTCGCACCGCGGGAATGAATCCTATTAAACAAACCAAACAAGGTGCAACCCATTTCACCGTGCAAGTTGCACCTGTTACAAAAAAACCAATAAAGGCGTTTTTCTGCTCCATTTTAGGGCGCTTTCGACCCTCTCTACAAACAATCGCGCACCAGCTCTGAGCAAAGCAGCACTTTTGCGGGTCACTTGCCGGGAATGTCACAAAATATTATCGAAACAGGGTTGCACTCGGTTGCACCTGACCCCGTCACAGCGCTAATCTTCGCCAAAGCCGATGCCACCGTTGCGTGGCTATAATGAGGACAACACATGGCCACCACTACTCTGGGCGTCAAACTTGACGACCCGACCCGCGAGCGATTGAAAGCCGCCGCCCATTCGATCGACCGCACACCGCACTGGTTGATCAAGCAGGCGATTTTCAATTACCTGGAAAAACTGGAGAGTGGTGCAACCTTGCTGGAGCTCAATGGCGCGACTGGCAAAGACAGCGAAGACCGAGGCGAAGTGGCGGAAGACACAGGCCTGCAATGCTTCCTGTATTTTGCCGAGAGCATTCAACCGCAGTCGGTACTGCGGGCGGCCATCACCTCCGCCTACCGCCGCCCCGAGCAGGAAGTGGTGCCGATGCTGCTGGAGCAGGCGCGCCTGACTGCACCTGTTGCCGAAGCCACCAACAAGGTGGCCGCGTCTATTGCCGAAAAGCTGCGCAACCAAAAAAGCGCTGGCGGCCGCGCTGGCATTGTTCAAGGCCTGTTGCAGGAATTTTCGCTGTCCTCGCAGGAAGGCGTTGCACTCATGTGCCTGGCCGAGGCGTTGCTGCGCATTCCGGACAAGGGCACGCGCGATGCCCTGATTCGCGACAAGATCAGCAACGGCAACTGGCAGCCGCACTTGGGCAACAGCCCCTCGCTGTTCGTCAACGCTGCCACCTGGGGCCTGCTGCTGACCGGCAAGCTGGTCGCCACTCACAATGAGGCAGGCCTCACTTCTTCACTGAGCCGCATCATCGGCAAGAGCGGCGAACCGATGATCCGCAAGGGCGTCGACATGGCCATGCGCCTGATGGGCGAGCAGTTCGTCACCGGCGAAACCATCGGCGAAGCCCTGGCCAATGCCAGCCGTTTTGAAGCCAAGAGCTTCCGCTATTCCTACGACATGCTGGGTGAAGCGGCGCTTACCGAGCATGATGCGCAGAAGTATCTCGCGTCCTACGAGCAGGCCATACACTCCATCGGCAAGGCCTCCCACGGCCGCGGTATCTACGAAGGCCCGGGCATTTCCATCAAGCTGTCGGCACTGCACCCGCGCTATAGCCGCGCCCAGTACGAGCGCGTGATGGAAGAACTGTACCCGCGCCTGCTGTCGCTGACCCTGCTGGCCAAGCAGTACGACATCGGCCTGAACATCGATGCCGAAGAGGCTGATCGTCTGGAGCTGTCACTGGATCTGCTCGAGCGCCTGTGCTTCGAACCGCAGCTCACTGGCTGGAACGGCATTGGCTTCGTGATTCAGGCTTACCAGAAGCGCTGCCCTTATTTGATCGATTACGTGATCGATCTGGCTCGGCGCAGCCGTCACCGCCTGATGATCCGTCTGGTCAAGGGCGCGTACTGGGACAGCGAGATCAAGCGCGCCCAGGTCGAAGGTCTGGAAGGCTATCCGGTGTACACGCGCAAGGTGTACACCGACGTCTCGTACATCGCCTGTGCCCGCAAGCTGCTGGCGGCACCAGAAGTCATTTATCCACAATTCGCCACACACAACGCCCACACCCTGGCGGCTATTTACCAGATCGCCGGGCAGAATTATTACCCAGGTCAGTATGAGTTCCAGTGCCTGCACGGCATGGGCGAGCCTTTGTACGAGCAGGTCGTAGGCAAGGTCGCAGACGGCAAGCTGAACCGTCCATGCCGCGTGTACGCTCCGGTCGGCACGCATGAAACGCTGTTGGCCTATCTGGTCCGTCGTCTGCTGGAAAACGGTGCCAACACGTCGTTCGTCAACCGGATTGCCGACCATTCGATCTCCATTCAGGAACTGGTGGCCGACCCGGTCAGCCAGATCGAACGCATGGCAACACAGGAAGGCGGTTTCGGCTTGCCGCACCCGCGCATTCCGCTGCCGCGCGACCTGTATGGCACCGAGCGCGCCAACTCCAGCGGCATCGACATGGCCAACGAGCATCGTCTGGCTTCGCTGTCATCGGCCCTGCTCGCCACAGCGCACAATGACTGGAAAGCTGCCCCCATGCTCGGCTGCCCGGCCAGCGCAGGCACACTGACTGCCGCGTTGAACCCATCGGACCTGCGTGATGTGGTCGGTCATATTCAGGAAGCCTCGCTGCAGGATGTCGAGAACGCCATCCAGTGCGCCTTGAGCGCTGGCCCGATCTGGCAGGCAACACCGCCTGCCGAACGCGCCGCAATTCTGGAACGTGCTGCCGATTTGATGGAAAGCGACATCCAGCCCTTGATGGGCCTGCTGGTCCGCGAGGCGGGCAAGACCTTCGCCAACGCCATCGCCGAGGTGCGCGAAGCCGTCGACTTCCTGCGTTACTACGCCGTACAGGCGCGCAATGATTTCACCAACGACGCCCATCGTCCGCTGGGGCCGGTGGTCTGCATCAGCCCGTGGAACTTCCCGCTGGCAATTTTCAGCGGTCAGGTCGCTGCTGCACTGGCTGCGGGCAACCCGGTGCTGGCCAAACCGGCCGAGCAAACACCGTTGATTGCCGCCCAGGCCGTGCGCCTGCTGCTTGAAGCCGGCATCCCGGAAGGCGTGGTGCAATTGTTACCGGGGCGCGGTGAAACCGTAGGTGCCGGGCTGGTCGGCGACGAACGCGTCAAAGGCGTGATGTTCACCGGTTCCACTGAAGTCGCCCGCCTGCTGCAACGCAACGTGGCGGGTCGCCTGGACTCGCAGGGCCGCCCCATCCCGTTGATCGCCGAAACCGGCGGTCAGAACGCGATGATCGTCGACTCTTCGGCGCTGACCGAACAGGTTGTCATCGACGTGGTTTCTTCGGCGTTCGACAGCGCCGGGCAACGCTGCTCGGCACTGCGCGTGCTGTGCCTGCAGGAAGACTCTGCCGACCGCGTCATCGAAATGCTCAAGGGGGCGATGGCCGAGAGCCGCCTCGGCAACCCGGAGCGCCTGTCCGTGGACATCGGCCCGGTGATCGATGCCGAGGCCAAGGCGGGTATCGAAAAACACATCCAGGCCATGCGCGACAAAGGCCGTACGGTTTATCAGGTGGCCATTGCCGACAGCACGGAGCTTAAGCGTGGCACCTACGTGATGCCGACCCTGATCGAGCTGGAAAGCTTCGATGAGCTGCAACGCGAAATCTTCGGCCCGGTGCTGCATGTGGTGCGCTACAAGCGCAAGGAACTGGGCCTGCTGATCGACCAGATCAATGCATCCGGCTACGGCCTGACCCTTGGTGTTCATACCCGCATCGACGAGACCATCGCCAAGGTCATCGACAACGTCAACGCAGGCAACGTCTATGTAAACCGTAACATCGTCGGTGCTGTGGTGGGCGTCCAGCCATTTGGCGGCGAAGGCTTGTCCGGTACCGGCCCTAAAGCCGGTGGCCCGCTGTACCTGTACCGCCTGCTGTCGACGCGTCCGCAGGATGCCATCGAGAAATCGTTCGTGCGCAGTGATGCACTGTCTGCTCCGGACACCCGCCTGCGTGACATCCTCAACAAACCGTTGCAAGCCTTGAAGGCCTGGGCAGCCAGTAATCAGCAAAGCGATCTGGATGCCCTGTGCAGCCAATACGCCGAGCAATCGCAAAGCGGCATCACTCGCCAGCTGGCGGGGCCGACCGGCGAGCGCAACAGCTATGCGATTCTGCCGCGTGAACACGTGCTTTGCCTGGCGGATGACGAGAACGACCTGCTGATTCAACTGGCGGCCGTGCTGGCTGTCGGCAGCTCTGCCGTGTGGCCGGAAACAGACATCAGCAAGCCATTGCGCGCTCGTCTGCCAAAGGACGTTCAGGCACGCATCAAGCTGATCCCTGACTGGACCAAGGACGAAGTCGCTATCGACGCCGTCCTGCACCACGGCGATTCCGATCAGCTACGCGCCATCTGCCAGCAGATCGCACAACGCAGCGGTGCAATCGTCGGCGTCAATGGCCTGTCCCACGGCGAAACCAACGTGCCGCTGGAACGTCTGGTGATAGAGCGGGCATTGAGCGTCAACACCGCGGCGGCGGGTGGCAATGCGAGCCTGATGACGATCGGCTGATGCCGCTAGGTAACAGATGACGCAGAGCGTCAAGAAAGGCATTCCCACGCTGGAGCGTGCGGAACGAGAGGTGTCCGAAAGACACCGACCGTTCCCATGCTCTGGACGCTCCGCGTCCGCTCTCGATACCCCCCGCACACGCTCGACCATCACCCGAATCAATCTTGCTACCCTCCCCCCCTCAACCCGACCTAGACTTGGGTCATTCCAAGAATAGGTACGCCATCATGTCCGAGTCGCTGCTCAGTTCACGAAACCTGGCTTTCGAGCTGTATGAAGTGCTGGACGCCGAAGGGCTGACGCGGCGTGAGCGGTTTGCCGAGCATTCGCGGGAAACCTTCGATGCAGCGCTGGGGACGGCGCGTACTATCGCGGAAAAATATTTTGCGCCGCACAACCGCAAGGCTGACGAAAACGAGCCGCGCTATGAAAATGGCGAAGCGATTCTGATCCCCGAGGTCAAGCCTGCGGTGGATGCGTTTCTCGCCGCTGGTTTTCTCAATGCATCGCGTGATTTTGAAGCGGGCGGCATGCAGTTGCCGACCTTGCTGTCACAGGCCTGCTTTGCCCACTTTCAGGCAGCCAATGTCGGAACCACGGCCTACCCGTTCCTGACCATGGGCGCGGCGAACCTGATTGAGAGTTTTGGCAACGACGAACAAAAACAGCGCTTTCTGCAATCGATGATCGAGGGGCGCTTTTTCGGCACCATGGCGCTGACCGAGCCACACGCAGGCTCGTCGCTGTCAGACATCCGCACCCGCGCCGAACCGGCAGAAGACGGCACCTATCGGCTGCGCGGCAACAAGATTTTCATCTCGGGTGGTGATCACGCACTTTCGGAAAATATCGTGCACATGGTATTGGCAAAGCTGCCGGATGCGCCTGGCGGGGTCAAAGGTATCTCGCTGTTCATCGTGCCCAAGTTTCTGGTCAACGACGACGGCAGCCTCGGCAAGCATAACGATGTGCTGCTGGCTGGCCTGTTTCACAAGATGGGCTGGAAAGGCACGACCTCTACCGCGCTGAATTTCGGCGATAACGGTGAGTGTGTTGGCTATCTGGTCGGCAAGCCTCATCACGGTTTGAGTTACATGTTCCAGATGATGAACGAAGCACGCATCGGCGTCGGCCTGGGCGCGGTCATGCTCGGCTATTCGGGGTATCTGTATTCTCTGGATTATGCCCGCGACCGACCTCAAGGTCGGCTGCCCGACAGCAAGAGCCCCGAGAGCACGCCTGTTCCGATCATTCAGCACGCCGACGTGCGACGCATGCTGCTGACCCAGAAAGCGTATGTAGAAGGCGCGTTCGACCTGTGCCTGTATGCCTCGCGACTGTTCGACGACACACAGACCGGAGAAGCCGAAGACGCCCGCAAGCATGCCCATGAACTGTTGGACCTGCTGACTCCGGTGGTCAAGTCATGGCCCTCGGAGTTCTGCCTGAAGGCTAACGAGCTGGCGATTCAGGTTCTAGGCGGTCATGGCTATACCCGCAAATACCCTGTTGAGCAGTACTACCGCGACAACCGGCTTAATCCGATTCATGAAGGTACTCACGGCATTCAGTCGCTGGACCTGCTTGGCCGCAAGCTGGCGCAGAACGGCGGCACCGGCCTCAAGCAACTGCTGCGCCTGATATCCGATACCTGCGAGCGGGCGCAGGGCTACGATTCACTTCATGAGCTGCGCCAACCTCTGGAGCAATTGGTCGCTCATGTGCAGGCTGTCACCCTCGGCCTGCTGACCGATCTGGCGCAAGGCAGAATCACCAGTACGCTGGCCAATTCGGCGCTGTACCTCAAGGTATTCGGCCACACCATTATCGGCTGGCGCTGGCTGGAACAGGCGATCCGCGCCGAGGAAGGTCTGGGCAAAGGTGATTCGGCCGACAGCGACTTCTACAAGGGCAAGCTGCAAGCTGCCCGCTACTTCCTGACATGGGAATTACCGGGCTGCCATCACGAGCTGAGCATTCTGGAAAACCGCGATGACACCTGCCTCGCCATGCGCGATGACTGGTTTTAAATAAAACCGGGCGGCGCTTGATCAGTGAGGGCTGAACAGGTCAGTCATCGGGTTCTGTGGAAAGAACCGGTCGACCAATACTTTCGCATCTGCCCCCAACTTGAGCGCGTATTGCTCTCGACTGAATGGCTCGCCCGTGCGCATATCGTAAAGCGCCCTTCCCTGAACCGGGCGATCGACCTCCTGCATCTGGACTTTCATGAGACGATAAAAATCGCCGACCACTTCTTGGATACTCTCGATCTGAAAATAACAACCAGGCAAAAAGATCGATTCGGCCTCATCGGGCGAGGCTGAAAATGGCGCGATCGGCGTGGCCCTCAAATACCGTCCTTTGGGTAAAACAAAGACCACCGAAGTATCATCGAACGTTATCGGCCCAATCACCGCATTAGTAGGAGCACCGGCTCGACTGCTGGCGAACGCGCTGACCACATAGGGGTTTTCACTGAACGAAGTGATATCGGTATTGACCAGCACATCGCCAACCTTGATCTGCCCGCTGCGGAACACGGCACCCGAGGTGCCCCGATCACCGCTGCCACCCCGATACAACTCGACATCATTGCTATAGCCCACCACCTGGATGTCATCGGCAAGACGCTCGATGAACCTTACCTGGTTGGGGCCCCTACGTTCGCCTGTACGCAGGAATCGATTGAACACCGTATCCTCCTGGGTATAGAGCATGATGTTAGCGCCGTAATAGTCGTCCTCGCCCAGCTTGAATACCCTGTGTTTACCGTGCCACGGGTCCCGGTACACTTCATCGCCTTCGGGTGAAGAGTCAGACTCCAGAACATCGTCCGTGGTTGGCTCCCAGATATCCATGACCTCTTTCTGACGAGCCAGGGCTCTTTCTGCATAATATTGCTCATTGAATATGTCCGTTTGCAGGTACCTGTCCCAGAACGTTGAATGCACTGTTGCATAAGGTTTTCCTGGCGGGACTGATGAGCTGGTAGACGGAACCTGCGGATCCATAGGCGAGCCACCCTGCAAGCCAGGTGATTGAATCAGCGTCCATTCTCCGTCGAGCCCCAAGCGAACCGGCTTACTGCCAACGAACGCAAAAGGATTGTCAGGGTCAACGATAAACCAGCACTGCTGTTGCTCACTGAACATCACGCGATACGGCAACCGCGCAAGCTTGATCCAGGTTTCGCCATTGCCCAACGAATAAACGCCACGAAACCTGCCTTCCTCGGCTGAGGGCGTGAGGCTGTCCAGCAGCAGGTTGCCTTCCATGTTTTCCAGCGGATCGACAATCACGCCATTCTCCACAACTTCACTGGGGAGCGACACGACATCCGCCCGCACTAATGGCACAGGCTCAGGCATGGCACGAATGGACATCAGTAGCGGCAGATTAAAAAGCAGGTAAAGGGTGTTGATAATGGCACCCAATACACCAGCGCGACGTTGCGCCGGGGTCTTGCCATTGACCGCCTGATCAATGATCAACCCGGTATTGGCGAGGCCTGCGCCAACCAGCGTCAGAGCAACGGGCCACCCCAACGCGGCTAGCCCGCCAAAAGCCTGCATGAAGGCACTTAGATAACCGATCCATATCTGCTTGCGCAGATCGGCGTTGGACGTCAGCAACTGATGCGCGTCGGTGGTCATGACCTGACGCGCGATATCACGCAGATAAATAAAGGGATCACCCACGATGGGTGCCCGGGATTGATTGATAAGTCGGACATCGGCACGCCAGTCATGCGCGAGCAATTCACTGACCCCGCGCGCAAACCTGACGCTGTCCTGTGTTCGTGCCGCCTCGCCGCGCAGGAAATTGCCTGTCAGTGCCTTACCCGCCTGCTCGCTCGCGAACTGCCCCTTGAGCCAGTTGTACAGCGCGCGTTCGTTTTCGAACACCTGAAAAGGCTGCTCGGCATCAGGCCGGTAAATCACTTCCCGGCCATCAGCGATAACGATACGCAGCATGTCGTAAGTCTTGACGCCGTTGATATCCAGCGTATGCACCGAAAGGCCAGGCGTTACCAAGGGCGAGTCCCGCAAGGCCTTCAGCGTCGCAGGCTGCGAGGGATCAGTGACGACGAATCGAGTGACTTGCTTGAAGTCGTCTGGCGAAAGCTGACCTTTGCGCAGGCAATTACCGGCCGCAACCAAATAGTGCGCTTTGGCCAGAATGCAAAAATTCTCACTGTGCGAACTCCAGAAACGCTCCATGCGGCGGGTGTACAGCGAGCTGAAATCCAGCGTCCACATTTCTGCCAGCAAAGTCTGCGGCAGCATGGGCACCTCGTTGCGCTCGTCGAACACCTCATGATCCGGACCGTCGGTATAAAAACCGCCGTAAAGGGAAAGCTCATCACTGGCCTCTTCGTCGTGGGCGTTGAAGTTCTGCATGAGCAGTTCGATCAACGTCATCGATTGCAGCGGTTTGCCGGAATGTTGCCAGCCGGTGAATGTACGCGGACTGCTGCTTGCGCTGCCGAAACGATGCCAATAGACCTTGTCAGGGTTAAACACCTTTTGCGTGTGCTGAAGCATGATCTTGCTGACTACGCTATAGGCCAGATCGTGCAGATCGGGGTAGTCGAAAACAAATTGCTTCGCGCGTTCACGCAGCAGTTGCTGATCGGTTTTAGGTGTTTTCAGAGATTGGGTCGTCATGACTTCTTCCTGTATGAGAGAAGTCCTGCACGTAATCACTCTTTACGGCATACGTGGCACTAACTATTTATAACGCGACCCTGCGCAGGCAGGCACGTGAACTGATTCAGTCAGAGGCCCGAACAGCAAAGGCGGCGGGTGACTGCAGATTGATCGGGTTCAGCCGGAAGTAATCGCGACCGAAAGTATTTGCTCGCCCGCCTCCAGAACTCTGCATGCGGATCCCGCTTATCGCCGAACGGATTTCCGCCCCTCTTATTTCTGCAATTTCATCGTCCATGATGAAAACCTTCTATAGCTGAAGCTCGACAACAGGCCGCAAGAAGGCTTGGCTTGCGGCATATACGTCTGTGTCGACCGCAAGATTGCGACGAGTCACGTGCTCTGGAACGCCGAATCTGCGTGATCCGCCGAAAATTGATCTTTGACAGCCAAGCAATTCAACAGGTTAAATCGCTTGGCACGCGGACTGCTTGGTCAGTTTTCGCCCCTCTCGCTTCAATTCAGTTTTTCTACGGAGTACCGCCCTTGGACGCCACCACCATCAACAGCCTGTTCCTGATCGGCGCGTTGCTGGTAGCCGCAAGCATCCTGGTCAGCTCTCTTTCATCACGCCTGGGTATTCCGATCCTGGTCATCATCCTGGCCGTGGGCATGGTGGCGGGCGTGGATGGCGGCGGGATCATCTTCGACAACTACGCTACCGCCTACCTGGTCGGCAACCTTGCGCTGGCGGTGATCCTGCTCGATGGCGGGCTGCGAACGCGGGTGGCCAGTTTCCGGGTTGCGCTGTGGCCTGCCTTGTCGCTGGCAACGGTGGGCGTGCTGATCACCACCGTACTGACCGGCATGGTGGCTGCCTGGCTGTTCAATCTGAGCGTTATCCAGGGGCTGCTGATCGGTGCAATCGTCGGTTCGACAGACGCTGCTGCGGTGTTCTCCCTGCTGGGCGGCAAAGGCCTGAACGAGCGGGTCACCGCCAGCCTTGAGATAGAATCGGGCAGCAACGACCCTATGGCCGTGTTCCTGACCGTCACCCTGATCGGCATGCTGGCCAGCGGTCAGACCGGCTTGCACTGGGGGCTGCTGGGACATTTGATCCAGGAATTCGGTATCGGCAGTTTCATCGGCCTGGGCGGCGGCTGGATCCTGCTTCAGCTGGTCAACCGCATCAATCTGGCGGCCGGCCTGTACCCTATTCTGGTGATTGCCGGGGGGCTTGCGATCTTTGCCCTGACCAACGCCATTCACGGCAGCGGCTTTCTCGCGGTCTACCTGTGCGGTCTGGTGCTGGGTAACCGGCCGATCCGCAGCCGCCACGGCATCCTGCACATGCTCGACGGCATGGCCTGGCTGGCACAGATCGGCATGTTTCTGGTGCTGGGCCTGCTGGTCACGCCCCACGACCTGCTGCCGATTGCAATACCGGCACTGGGCCTGGCGCTGTGGATGATTCTGGTGGCACGCCCGCTGTCGGTGATGGTCGGCCTGCTGCCGTTCAAGGCCTTCCATGGCCGCGAAAAAGCCTTTATCGCCTGGGTCGGCCTGCGCGGCGCGGTGCCGATCATCCTCGCCGTGTTCCCGCTGATGGCCGGGCTGCCCAATGCGCAGCTGTACTTCAACCTGGCGTTCTTTATCGTACTGGTCTCGCTGTTGCTGCAAGGCACCAGCCTGCCGTGGGTGGCCAAACTGTTGAAAGTGACGGTTCCGCCTGACCCTGCGCCTATTTCCCGGGCCGCGCTGGAGGTGCACGTCACCAGTGAATGGGAGCTGTTCGTCTACCGTCTGGGCGCTGAAAAGTGGTGCATCGGTGCGGCGCTGCGTGAGCTGAAAATGCCTGAAGGCACGCGTATTGCCGCACTGTTCCGGGGCCAGCAGTTGCTCCACCCGTCCGGCAGTACGACGCTGGAAGTGGGCGACCTGCTCTGTGTGATCGGTCACGAACATGATCTTCCGGCACTGGGCAAACTGTTCAGCCAGGCACCGCAACGTGGCCTGGATCTGCGCTTCTTCGGCGACTTCGTTCTTGAAGGCGATGCACGGCTGGGTGAAGTCGCGGCCCTGTATGGCCTGAAACTCGATGGCATTGACCCCGGAATGCCACTCAGCCAGTTCATCGTGCAGAAGAACCGCGGCGAGCCAGTGGTGGGCGACCAGATTGAATGGAATGGAACTATTTGGACAGTTGCCGTCATGGACGGGAACAAGATCCAGAAAGTGGGCGTCAAATTCCCCGAAGGAACCCGCCCGGGCCCCGGACTGTTCCTTTAAACTGCCAATCCACACGTATCATCATGCGACCGGTGTCTATGTTTTCCCTGCGTTCCATTTGTGCTGCCGCACTGTTTGCGCTTTGCCTGTCCACCTTCCCGGCGCTCGCCGCCGACCCGCCCAGCAGCGATGCCGTGCAGCAAAGCCTCGACAAGATTGCTGATCGCAAGCTGCCTGATGCCGAGCAGAAAGCGCTGCAACAAGTACTCGAGCAAACGTTGGCTTTTCTCGCCAGCAAGAAGGACAGCGAGCAGAAACTCGAAGCGCTCAAGCAACAACTGGCCCAGGCGCCAAAACAGACCTCGGAAAACCAGCGCGAGCTGGCCCGCCTGAAAGAAAGCAAAGTGGTACCCGTCGCCCAGCGCTACGGCGGCCTTGATGTGCCACAACTGGAGCAGCTTCTCAGCCAGCGCAGTACCCAGCAAAGCGACCTGCAAAGTGAACTCAACGACGCCAACAGCCTGGCCATCACCGCGCAGACCCGGCCTGAGCGGGCGCAGACTGAAATCAGCGCCAATCAGACGCGTATCCAGCAGATCAACGCCATCCTCAAGAGCGGCAAGGACAACGGCAAGACCCTGAGCGCCGACCAGCGCAATCTGCTCAATGCAGAACTGGCCTCGATCAACGCCCTCAACCTGCTGCGCCGTCAGGAACTGGCCGGTAACAGCCAGTTGCAGGACCTGGGCAATAGCCAGCATGACTTGCTGACCGAAAAGGTCGCGCGCCAGGAACAGGAAATTCAGGACCTGCAGACCCTGATCAACGACAAGCGTCGCGCCCAATCGCAGAAAACGGTCGCCGACCTGTCCCTGGAAGCGCAAAAGTCCGGTGGCAGCAGCCTGCTGGCGACCGAAAGCGCCGCCAACCTCAAGCTTTCCGACTACCTGCTGCGCGGCACCGACCGCCTCAACGAGCTGACCCAGCAGAACCTCAAGACCAAGCAGCAACTGGACAACCTGACCCAGACCGATCAAGCCCTCAGCGAGCAGATCAACGTGCTGAGCGGTAGCCTGCTGCTGTCCAAGATTCTCTACAAGCAGAAGCAGGCGTTGCCGCACCTGGAGCTGGACAAGGGCCTGGCCGACGAAATCGCCAACATCCGCCTGTATCAGTTCGACATCAACCAGCAACGCGAGCAGATGAGCACGCCGACCGCCTATGTCGAAAAGCTGCTCGCCACTCAACCGCCTGAAAACATTACCCCGCAACTGCGCCGTACGCTGCTGGACCTGGCAATCACTCGCAGCGACTTGCTGGAGCGTCTCAATCGCGAGCTGAGCGCGTTGCTCAACGAGTCCATCACGCTGCAACTGAACCAGAAGCAGCTGACCAGCACCGCTCAGGGACTGCGCGCCACACTCGACGAGCAGATGTTCTGGATCCCCAGCAACAAGCCGCTGGACCTGGAATGGTTTCAGAATATCTGGCCGCGCCTGCAAAAGCAGATCGCCACCCTGCCCTGGACATCCAGCCTGAGCGAGCTGTCAGACGGCCTGACTCAGCGACCGCTGCTGTTCCTGCCCCTGCTGCTGTTGATCGGCGTACTGACCTGGCGGCGCAAGGCGCTGTATCAGAAGCTGAATCGCCTGCATGCCGACATCGGCCACTTCAAACGTGACAGCCAATGGAAAACGCCACTGGCGCTGCTGATCAACGTGCTGCTGGCAATGCCTGTGGCGCTGGGCCTGGCGCTGTGCGGCTATGCCCTGCAAATCGATGCACGCGGGCAAAACGCCAACCTGGGCGAGGCCTTGTTGCAGATCGCCCTCGCCTGGCTGGTGTTCTACACCGCCTACCGCGTACTCGCCCCATCTGGCGTTGCCCAACTGCATTTCCGCTGGGAAACGGCGCAGGTCGAGTTCCTGCGTGGCTGGGTGCGTCGCCTCGGGCTGGTCGTTCTGGCCCTGGTGGCCGTGGTGGCCGTCGCCGAGCACCAACCTGCCGCACTGGCCGACGATGTACTGGGGATCGGCGTGGTCCTGACCTGCTACGCGCTGATGACCTGGCTGCTCGCTCGCCTGCTGATCTCGAGCCCCACGCATCACAATGCCTCACTGTTCCGCAAGACTGTCGGTGTGGTGTTCACAGCATTGCCCGTCGCACTCTTTCTGGCCGTGTGCTTTGGCTACTACTACACGGCGCTCAAGCTCAGCGACCGCCTGATCGACACCCTGTACCTGATGATGATCTGGCTGATGGTCGAGGCGACCTTCGTTCGCGGCCTGAGCGTCGCCGCCCGCCGCCTGGCCTACCAGCGTGCACTGGCCAAGCGTCAGGCAGCCCGGGAAAACGGCGACAGCGAAATTCCGGTCGAAGAGCCGAAACTGGACATCGAACAGGTCAACCAGCAGTCGCTGCGCCTGATTCGTCTGGCCCTGCTGGCCGGTTTCGTCGGTGCGCTGTACCTGGTCTGGGCCGAGCTGATCACCGTGTTCGCATATCTCGACAACATCATTCTCTACGAATACACCAGCGGCACCGGTGCCAACATGAGCATGGTGCCGATCAGCCTGAGCGACTTCCTCGGTGCAGGGGTGATCATCGTCATCACCTTCGTGCTCGCCGGCAACCTGCCCGGCCTGCTGGAAGTGCTGGTGCTGTCACGCATGAACCTCGCGCAAGGCAGTGCCTACGCGACGACCACGCTGCTGTCGTACACCATCGCCGGTGTCGGCTTCGTGACCACGCTGTCAACGCTGGGCGTGAGCTGGGACAAATTGCAGTGGCTGGTCGCAGCGCTGTCGGTAGGGCTCGGGTTCGGCATGCAGGAGATCTTCGCCAACTTCATCTCCGGCATCATGATCCTCTTCGAACGTCCGGTGCGGATCGGTGACACCATCACCATCGGCGCACTCTCGGGAACGGTCAGCAAGATCCGCATCCGCGCCACGACCATCACCGACTTCGATCGCAAGGACATCATCGTCCCGAACAAGACCTTCATCACCGGCCAGCTCATCAACTGGTCGCTGACCGACACCGTCACCCGCGTAACGCTCAAGCTGGGCGTCGATTACGGCTCGGACCTGGACCTGGTGCGCTCCCTGCTGCTGCAAGCCGCCCGGGAAAACCCTCGGGTGCTCAAGGAACCAGAGCCGATCGTCTACTTCCTGAACTTCGGCGAAAGCACCCTCGACCACGAACTGCGCATGCACGTCCGCGACCTGGGCGACCGCAACCCGGTGCTGGACGAGATCAACCGCTTCATCAATCGCGAGTTCAAGAAGCAGCACATCAACATCTCGTTCCGCCAGATGGAGATTTACCTCAAGAACACCCAGGGCCTGGAATACAAGCTGGTGCCCGCCGAGCCGAGCGAAAAATCCGGCGCACCCACCGGACAGACGACGTTGCAGCCCGTGAACACTCAAGTCACCCCGGCGACCAAAGACGCGCCAGAGCCGCCGGAGTTGAGGCTGGACTGAGGTTGGGTGTGGAATGACCGGCAGGGCGGCTGTCGGTTGTTCACGGTCTGCAAGCTGGAAGCTATAGCGCTTTGAAGGCCTGTTCAGCTTCAACTTATTGATCCACCCCATCCTATAACAACATTATTTCTGACAATGCATAAGCTGAATCATCAAAAGTGCATCGACGCACTCATCAAGCTTATAAGTTCACCTTGACACACTATACGTTCCTAGCAAAGTCGATGCTTTTTTGACAAGAAGATTTATTTCTTTATTTTTTCATTTCAAAGAACGTAAGCTCATGACTTCTATACCTTTAGTTGCCCACGGCTTGACAAAAACTATCTGTTCCGCGCCCCCACATAGAAACCACTCTGGGAGCCAATTTCATCTATGTATACCTCAGTCCCCGCTGGAATTTTTATATTAAAAACGACGGTTGCAGGAACCGAGTACAACACGGTCATTGAATTGAAGTGGGAGCCTCATGATACATGCCCATCACCTCTGTAATGACTTCAATCGGGCATTTAAACTCTAAGCGCTTACGAGGCCGAATGTTCATCTGATAACAAATAGCGTCCAATTCTTCCTGCTGTGCTTCGACAAGTCCGTGCCCTTGGGCAAGTATTGGCGAATCAAGCCGTTGATGTTCTCGTTACTGCCGCGCTGCCACGGACTCTGCGGATCGCAAAAGTAAATCGCCACACCCGTCTTCTGGGTCAATTCGACGTGTTTGGCCATCTCACGCCCTTGGTCATACGTCATGCTTTTACTCAAGTCCAACGGCATGCTGTTCAGCGCCGCACTAAAACCTTAGACCGCCGAGGTCGCGGTGGCGTCGCGCATTTTGACCAGAATCAGATAACCACTGGTGCGCCCAACAAGCGTGCCCACCGCCGAGGCATTGTCCTTGCCTTTAATCAGATCGCCTTCCCAGTGGCCGGGCATTTGCCAGTCGTCAATCTCGGGCGGACGCACGTGAATACTCACCATGTCAGTAATCTGGCCGCGTCGATCAACACCGCCACTGCGCGGCCTGCGGGTACTTTTGCCTTGCCGCAGACACATTTACGCAACTCGCCGGCGGGCAAGGCGTATATGGCGTTGTAGATCGTTTCTCGGCAAACGTAGGCTTCTGCGAAATTCATTTTCATAACGCGCAGCTTGCCCGCGATTTGCTCGGGAGAAAAGCACTCTCGAAGCAAGTGGGTAATCAGCTCGAACAGTTCATTGCCCGGCACCAGTTTTCTGGCGGGGCAACAGACTTTTCGACGCTCGCGAGTAAGGGCTTGTGCTTCGCACGCCGCATAGCCTCCAGTGGGAAGGGGATTTCTTCGCAGACTGATCGTGGGAGGACTACGCCCCAGCAGACGAGCAATCTCTCGCAGACTGAGATCTCGGTATTGTCCGATTTGAATGGTGATGCGTTCTTCCATGCAGAGTTCGGTATAAGATATCGCAGCACCTTACCTGAGGTAGGGGTGTTGCACTCAGTTTTCGCGGCCGCCCTAACTCAAATTCCTCCTTGCATTAAGCATCTTGAGGATCGGAGGTTCCCCGCCTGTAATTTCAATTGAAAACACAGCATAAGCATGCTCTAAATCACTATATCTTTGAAGCCCTTTCTCAGTAAATCGATAGCGCCCCGGAACCTCTCCCACCTCCAAAGGGGATAATATATTTCTCGACTTTGCCAATTCCAACAAGGGCCTTAAATCATCATAAAGTCGCGCAACCTGAACGTCTCTATCCACGTACTCCTTTAGTTTATCCTCCAAATTTTTTGCTGAAATTTCAATTTTATCCACATTCATCTTTAGTTACCTATAGTGCCAATCTTAACAGCCGAATCCCAATCCCCACGGTTAGGAACTAGATATTGTAATGCTTCAGAAGATCGCTCAACTAGACCTCCTAATTCACTTGTCGGGGCTATTTCGCTTACATAAACTTTAGTGGAGCTCAGAGGTTTTATCTCGTATATGCCATACGTTAAACCTTCACTTTCCAAAGGCAGCCCAAAAAAATCAGCGAGAGTCTTATCGGACTCTGAGGCCTTCATTAATTCCTTGCGCGTTGTAAAATAAGGTGAGTACTCGGGATAATCTCCCCCTTCAACAACTATTTTCACCAAAGGTTCATCTACAATCTTTGCGGTCGGAAGCGTCTTGCCAGAGGCAAGTTGCCCTAATGCTCGGTTATAAAGAGTCTCATTGGAAGCATTGGGCGAAGACCTTGCGAGAGCATCATAATAAGACTGCCCTTCTGGTGTAGCAAGGTAAGCATCTATCTCCGCCTTTTTAACCCCCATTGTTTTGAATGTACTAAATTCTTTAATCTGCTGTTCTACCGACACAAACTCTGGATCTTGCTTAGCGTAATACTCACGCATGGTCTCGGATTCAGCCTTAACCAACGGAGCAGGCTCATTAACCCGCAACGCAGGCTCAGCCAATAGCCTCCGCTCATTACGCGCCAACCAGTTCGCAAACTGCTTGTTCGAAATCTCTGCCTGAAGCTTGGCACTGCGCACTGCGATGCTATCCATGCTCCCTATGATGCCTGCCTTGACCTGCCCACGTGTCATGTAAGTCACGATGGCAGTAAAGAGCAGCAGCACCAGTTGCTCCTGGCCCTTTGCAATTTGGCGGGCAGCACGATCAATCCGCTCCTGGATTTCGTATGCCGAACCACCAGTGGGGTCGAGGCCCTCGGGTTTCAGCCCTTCGTCAGCGTGCCAGGCAGTGGCGAAGCCTTCCTGCAAGGTAGAGAGGCAAGCAGGCAGACCTTTATAGAAATACTCAGCTATAGATGAGAGACCCAGCGCCATCAGGATCAGGTTGCCAACCTGTAAACCGATACCCGCTCCAGCTGCCGCTACCGGCACAGCGCCGACACCAAAGAAAAACGCTCCAGCAACGCCGCCAGCGACCGTACCGACCGCAACGCTGCCGCCGAGAATCATCGCCACTTCTTTAACCAGCTGCAGCAGCACCGGGAGGATCTGTTCGATCTCGATGGATGCCCACTTGCGCTTGAGGTTTGACTCGATGATGGGATAGGAAAGCCTCATCGCCGCTTTCACATAGTCAATGCGGTTGCCGCCCATGTATCCGTAGGCTTGAGTCGCGGTGGTATTGACGCGTCGCGTGAAGCCATTCCAGCTGTCATAGGTGCTCTGCAGCCCATCGCTGTAGGCTTGATTCAGCGTGTTGAATTTATCATCGAGGTTCCGCTCGATGTCATCCCAGCTAGGAATGTTGGCTAATAGGTCCATTTACACATCACTGTCCCTGGGTTGAAGGAGGCTCGCGTGACGGGCCCAAAATTGACGCAGCCTGCCCCATGTGCACGTAGCTTGATCGAACCTGAGTTCTTGAGTCAGATCTCAAGACAGACTCATTTTTCTCATCTACGAAACAGACCGCAATAGAGACAATAGGCCATCACCATAACGAGTTCACGCTTAACGTGACATAACGTCTGGAAATTTACTATAACTGAGGGCTCCTGTAGTCACTCTATCTAAAACGCTTAGACTCCATCGTATCCGCCCAAAAATGCGGGGCTATCTCTGTGGTTGACACGACGCAACGACCTGGCGGGCCTCCTTTTCCGCCTCAAGTAGCTGTAACGGCTTTGACAGATGCACTGACTGTTTTCATTGGGCCGGAGGCGTATTTTTTCTTAGCGGATCCAGCAACTGCAAGATGTCGAATGCGTCTGTAGCTCAACTCCTACGGGATTTTCAGAATTTTACGGTTGGTGGTTGTCAGTTCCATATGTCACAAACACACTGATAGTCTCAAGGCTCTACGCACCAGAATCACACCACGACTTGTCAGTTCTCGCCAATGCTGAGAGGCTGGTCCCTCTGCTTCTAAGGAGGCACAAATATCGATGGATCTCTCCCGCGGCGCATTTGCTGCAAAACAGCCGCTTTTTCAAGCTCAAGAACCTCGCCAACCCCGAGCAGGAATTGCTGCCGGAATCGTTCAGGAAACTCATACTGAAGCCCGAGCACCTTGCACATGACTTCACACGAGAATACTGCCCACCCGATTAAGAAGCTCAAATGAAAAAAGAACACGAACCCTCATCATAAAACTCCTGACTGAAATCCAAAGCTCGCCCAAAGGTGAATTAGAACGTCCTCTACGAACGCGTCTATGGGCGATGATCACTGAAAACAAAAATACCAACGAACAAAAACAGATACTGACAAAGCTGAATATCGTCTGCGTGCAACACGGCATTGGATTCTGGACAAAGAAGTTTGGTAATGATCGACGCATTGAACCTGTTCTGACTGTTGCGCTTCAGGCTGCCAGTGGCGCTTTTAATGAGGCCGACGCGATGGCCGTACGAGATGGTTTTTATGTATCTTTGGTCGAGAATGAATGCTATGAACCCGATGAGTGGCCTGCGATGTTCGTCGCGCACGCGGCTGCAAATTCAATCGTAACGGCGGTTTCCGATGTTCAGTTTGGCGCCGACCAACGCGATCAAGACCTGGATCCTGAAGCATTTGAGCCTGATTATTTAGTCGCATCCGCGTTTGCAGGTGGGTTGTCAGATGATGGCAACCCGGAATTGCGGCGTGCTTTTTGGAGGTGGTATCTGTCTGTTGCCGTGCCGCAGGTGATCTCTGACTTACCTTGAAAAACACGCATCAACCGAGCGGCAACACCCGGTTGTGCGGAGCACCTAACAACCCGATCAGTCGGCAGCCTCAACCCGCCCAATCACCACCTTCGCCTCCAGATACCCGCCAGGCTCCTTGCTGATCTGCACGGTTCCGGCACACGGCGCCAGTATCGATGTTTCCATCTTCATCGCCTCCATGATGGCGATCACCTGTCCCTTCTCTACCGTCGCACCGTCTTCAACCGCCCAGGCATGCAGGTTGCCCGCGACCGGCGTCAGTACTGCGTGCGGGTCAGGGGCGTCGGCAGCTGGCTGGCTGGCGTCAGCCGGTGCAGCCGAATTCAGGCTCATGCCACGCAGCAGCGCAGCGGGCAGGCCCAGTTCGTGGCGTTTTCCGTCGATTTCGACGAAGGTGCGCAGCACACCTGCATCAACTGGCGCAGCGCTGCGCGGTGCGAGGGTGACGTGTTCGGCGAAGTCGGTTTCGATCCAGCGGGTGTGGACGGCAAAGGTATTGGACGCCGTGAAGTCATCATGGTCCATGACCGCCCGATGGAACGGCAGCACGGTGGCCACGCCTTCCACCTTGAACTCGGCCAACGCACGGCGGGCGCGGCTGATGGCCTGTTCGCGGGTTGCGCCGGTGACGATCAGTTTGGCGATCATCGAATCGAAGTTCGCTGACACTCGCGAGCCTTCTGTCACGCCGGTGTCCAGCCGCACGCCCGGTCCGGACGGTGGCTGAAACACGTCGATGGTGCCCGGGGTCGGCAGGAAGCCGTTGCCTGCATCTTCGGCGTTGATGCGGAATTCGAAGCTATGGCCGCGCGGTACCGGCGTACCGTCGAACGACAGCGGCAGGCCGTCGGCCACGCGCAGTTGTTCGATGACCAGATCCACACCGCTGGTTTCTTCAGTCACCGGGTGTTCCACCTGCAAGCGCGTATTGACCTCCAGGAATGACAGGGTGCCGTCGCCACTGAGCAGGAATTCCACCGTACCGGCACCGACATAGCCTGCCTCGGCACAAACCGCACGGGCCGACTCGTGAATGCGCTGGCGCAGCTCGTCGGTCAGGTAAGGGGCCGGGGCTTCCTCGATCAGCTTCTGGTTGCGACGCTGCAACGAGCAATCCCGGGTGCCGACCACAACTACCCGGCCATGCCGGTCGGCGATGATCTGCGCTTCAATGTGCCGTGGGCGATCCAGAAAGCGTTCGACGAAGCACTCGCCACGACCGAACGCGGTCACCGCTTCACGCACCGCAGACTCGTACAGCTCGCTGACTTCATCGAGCTTCCAGGCGACTTTCAGGCCGCGACCACCGCCGCCAAATGCCGCCTTGATGGCAATCGGCAGGCCGTACTGCTCGGCGAACGCAAGCACTTCAGAAGCATCTTTCACCGGGCTTTCAGTGCCAGCTACCAGCGGCGCACCGACTTTCAAAGCGATGCGCCGGGCTTGCACCTTGTCGCCCAGCGCGTCGATGGTTGCAGGGTCCGGGCCGATCCAGGTCAGGCCGGCGTCGATTACGGCGCGGGCAAAGTCGGCGCGTTCCGAGAGGAAGCCATAACCTGGGTGAACCGCGTCGGCACCGGCACGAGCAGCGACTGCCAGCAGCTTTTCGATGTTCAGATAGGTGTCGGTCGGGCGCTCACCTTGCAGCCCGTAGGCTTCATCGGCCTGACACACATGCAGCGCGTCGATATCGGCATCGGCATACACGGCCACCGAGGCAACCCCATAGTCACGGCAGGCGCGGGCAATACGCACGGCAATTTCGCCACGGTTGGCAATCAGAACCTTTTTCATCTGTTATTGGTCTCGTCTGAAGTGGCGGAGCGCACTGGCTCGAAGGCGCTCAGCGGGTTGAAACGAATGCGGGCATTGACCGGAATCTGCCCGGCCTTGTCCAGGTGATAGGTAGCGACTGCGCCGATGACCGGGTAACCGCCCGTCAACGGGTGGTCCGCCAGAAACAGTACCGGCTGGCCACTGGGCGGCACCTGAATGGCACCGACCGTGGTGCCCTCGCTGGGCAGTTCGCCACTGACGGCGCGCGCAAGCGACTGCTCGCCCGCCAGGCGGATACCGATCCGGTTGGATTGCGGTGTGACCAGCCAGGTCTGCTGCGTAAGCAACGCCTGCGCCTCGGCGGTGAACCAGTCGCTGCGCGGCCCCATGACCACATCCAGCGTAATGACCTGATCATTACGCGGCATATCGAAGGCCGGTTGTTCGCCAGTCGACACCGCAGCACCACCGGTTCTGCGCCTGAAGCCCAGCCGGTCACCCGCCGCCAGCGCTGCGGGCCCCACCTGGGCCAGCGTGTCGGTGGACAGACTACCCAGCACCGGCTCGTGGACAAAACCGCCGCGCACGGCCAGATAACTGCGCAAGCCTGCGGTGGGCGAACCGATGCTCACCTGATCGCCGCTCTGCAACGAAAACGGCGCGTAAAGCGGCGGCTGCATGCGTTGGCCATCAGCCGTCAGCACCTCGACAGGCGCCTGAGCACCGGTAACCGCTACCACGGCCTGGCCCTGACAGGTAAACGTCAGGCCACCCATGAGAATTTCCAGACAAGCAGTGCCCGGCTCGTTGCCTACTGCGCGATTGGCCGCACGCAATGCGCCGCGATCCAGTGCACCCGATGCGGAAACACCCTGCCCTGCCCGACCAGGACGACCCAGGTCCTGAAACAGGGTCTGCAAACCCGGCATAACGACTTGCAGATAGTCTTCGGTGATTGTCGACGCCTGCTGACGAACGGGCGCAGCAACCGAAACGCTGGTCACGGGCAGCGGACCGGCGTCTTGAAAGCGCACGCGATAGCCAGGCTGAAGCAAGGCTGGCTCGTCGCGGCCCAGATCCCACATTTTTGAGTGGGTCACGCCGATGATCTGCCAGCCACCGGGGCTGGCCTGTGGATAAATGCCGCTGAAACCACCGGCCAACGCCACTGCACCAGCCGGAATGCGCGTGCGCGGTGTGCTGCGCCGCGGCACGACAAAGCCGGCACCGCCACTGAGGTAGGCAAAACCGGGCGCAAAGCCGCAGAAGGCAACGTTGTAGTCGCTACCGGTGTGGCGCTTGATCACTTCGTCAACGCTGATGTCCAGCTCGCGTGCCACATCAGCCAGGTCTTCACCGTTGTAATGCACGGGTATTTCAATCAGCTTGCCGGGCTCGCGAGCGCTGCCGCGAATGTCACGCGAGGCAATCTGCGCCGCCAGCGCCTCGAAACCGATGGCGGACGGGCGAAAATGCACCAGCAGCGTCCGGGCCGCCGGAACGATTTCCTCCACGCCGAAAATGGGCATCTGCTGTAACGATTCGAACAGGGCCAGAGTCTCGTCCAGGTTCGACAGTTCAACCAGGAGCGCGTCCAGGTTGGCCGGGTAGAAACGCATGAGCCTCTCCTATACGTGGTAGTAGCTGTCCGGAATATCGGTAATGAACATGTGCCCCGGCGCATGGGAAATCGCGAACGGCACACGAGACGCCATCACAACCGCCTGCGGGGTCACGCCGCAGGCCCAGAACACAGGAATCTCGCCGGGCTTGATGCTCACTGCATCGCCGAAGTCCGGATGCGCCAAGTCCTTGATGCCAAGCAGCTCAGGTTCGCCGACATGCACCGGGGCGCCGTGCACGCCGGGGTAGCGCCCGGTGATCCTTGCTGCCTCGGCAACCCGGTCCGCAGCGATGGGCCGCATAGAAACCACCATGTTTCCCTGCAAGCGCCCGGCAGGTCGACAGACACGATTGCTGCGGTACATCGGTACGTTGCAGCCTTCGCTGATATGGCGCACGTCGATCCCGGCGTTCATCAGGTCGGTTTCGAAGGTGAAGCTACAGCCGATCAGAAAACTGACCAGATCGCCGTGCTGCGCCCAGATTTCGCTGGCGTCGCTGACTTCTTCAGCCAGTTGCCCATCACGCCAGACCCGATACAACGGCAGGTCGGTGCGCAGGTCGGCCTGCTCGGCCAGCAACGTGGTGTAACTGCCGGGCTCGGTCACATCCAGCACCGGGCAGGCTTGCGGGTTGCGCTGGGCGAACAGCAGAAAGTCATAGGCCCAGTCGCGCGGCAGCGTGATCATGTTGCACTGGGTCAGACCGGGAGCCTGACCTGCGGTTGGCGAAACAAACCCTTGTCGATAGCGGGCACGTGCGTCGATAGCCGCCTGACGGGCGTGTTGCAAGGTGTTGTTCATGATCAGCCCCTATTGAATGCGCGGACGGTAACGCCTGCGTCGTGCAAACGGTCTTTCAGGATGCGGGCGATGTTCACCGCGCCCGGGCTGTCGCCGTGTACGCAGATAGAATCGGCTTGCAGGCTGATTTCGCGGCCGTCTTCAGCCTCGATAACCCCGTCGCGCACCAGACGCAGCATGCGTTCGGCGATCAGCTCGGCGTCGTGCAGCACGGCACCGGGCCGCGAGCGTGAGACCAGCGTGCCTTCAGCGGTATAGGCGCGGTCGGCGAACGCTTCGGCAACGCACGCCAGTCCGGCTTCCCGCGCCCAGCCGAGCAGTGGCGAATTGGCCAGACACACCAGCTTCAGCGCAGGGTCGATGCGCAGCAGCGCCTGAATGACCGCCGCTGCCTGGCGCTGATCGCCAGCGATGGTGTTGTACAGCGCGCCGTGGGGTTTGACGTATGTCACGCTGGTACCAGCGCTGCGCGCCAGCCCCTGAAGCGCGCCGATCTGGTAAATGACGTCGGCCGTCAGTTGGTCGCTTGGGATGTCCATGTTGCGGCGACCAAACCCGACGAGGTCCGGGTAAGCCACATGCGCACCAATGGCCACGCCCCGGGCCGCAGCGGCCTCGAGGGTGCGCAGGATGCCGACTGGATCACCAGCATGAAAACCGCAGGCCACATTGGCGCTGCTGACCACATCGAGAATCGCCTCGTCGTCGCCCATGCTCCAGGCGCCGAAGCTTTCACCGAGATCACTGTTGAGGTCTATTGCAGGCATTTTTATTCTCCGAAATCAGGCTGCATTGATGAAGGCAAAGATGGCTCCCGCCGATTTGAACGCCATGTACCACGACAGCAGACAGGTCAGCACGCCCAGCACCAATAGCCAGCGCGGGTAGTGGTAGCCGTCCATCATGTCGGACCGACGCCAGCCCACGTACATGAAAATGCTCAGGCCCAGTGGCAGAATCAAGCCGTTGAAGCCACCGGCAAACACCAGCAGCGCAGCCGGTGGTTTGCCCCACATGACGTATACGACCACGGTGATCAGGATAAAGCCGACAGTTGCCAGGTTACGCACGCGCTCGGTGATGCGTTTGGAAAATACCGTGATGAACGACATCGAAGTATAGGACGCGCCGATCACGCTGCTGATGCCAGCCGCCCAGAGCACCAGGCCGAACATGATCAGGCCGAAGTTGCCAGCGGCAGCGGTGAACGCCTGGGCCGCAGGGTTTGCGCCCTGGCCGGATACATCGATGACAACGCCGCTGGCGACCACGCCGAGGATTGCCAGAAAAAGTATGTAACGGACAACCCCTGTGACCAGAATACCGGTCAGCGCCGCCTTGGACACTACATCGATGTTCTCGACCCCGACGGTGCCGCGATCCAGCAAGCGGTGAGCACCGGCGTAAGTGATATAGCCACCGACCGTGCCGCCGACGATGGTGGTGATGGCGGCGAAATCGACCATGTCCGGCAGGATGGTCTGGCGCAGAGCCTCGCCCAGCGGCGGGTGCGAGGCAAAGGCGGCGAAGAGAATCAGGCAGACCTTCAAGGTGCCCAGCACCATCATGATGCGATCCATCGCAATACCCGCACGGTGCGACGAGAAGATCGCAATGGCGATCAGCGCACTCAAGGCGCCCCCCCATTTGGGGTCAAGACCGGTCAACGCATTCAAGCCCAGGCCCGCACCGGCGATGTTGCCCAGACTGAACACCAGGCCGCCGAAGATGACCAGTACCGCGAGCAGATAACCACTGCCCGGGATCGCTGCGTTGGCCAGATCGGCCGCGCGCATTCTGGTCAGCGTCACGATGCGCCAGACATTCAACTGCACCACGAAGTCGATCAGGATCGACGCCAGAATGCCGAAGGCAAACGCCGCCCCCAGGGTCGCGGTGAACGTGGCTGTCTGGGTCAGAAATCCTGGGCCGATGGCAGAGGTCGCCATCATGAAGATCGCGGCGATCAATGAGGCGCGACGCGCCTTGGTGAACTCATTGGCAGTCTGTGTCACGGCGGCATTCCTGAGATGAGAGGTAACCTGCCAGAGCAATGAGCATGCCAAAGGGCATTAAACAGCGCCAAGCTGTAGATATATAAAGATAATATTGTTGAACAATCCATATGTTATGGATCAACAATGCGCACCATATTGTTACGCTTGAACTCAAGTGTGCTACCTGATGAAGCATCGGATGGCCTTCGTCCTTGCCAGCCAATGAGCTGTCGTGGAATATCGACTCGGCTTTTCCTTATCCGGACCCTTTATGAACGACGCTGCTTCTCTCCTCCCTCGTACGCTTGGAGAATCCATCACCACAGAGCTTCGCAGAATGCTGGTCGAGGGTGAGCTGGTTCCCGGTCAACGCCTTTCGGAAGCGGCGCTGGCCGAAAGCCTGCAGATTTCCCGCAATACCTTGAGAGAAGCTTTCAGAATTCTGACCCGCGAGGGTTTGCTCACTCATGAACCCAACCGCGGCGTGACTGTGGCCAAGCCTGACATGGCTTCGATCATCGATATTTATCGCATCCGGCGCTTTATCGAATGCAGGGCGATTGCCCAGGCTTATCCACAGCATCCCGGTGTGCTGCACATGCGCAATGCGGTCGAGGCCGGCGTGCAGGCGCGTGAGGCCAAGGACTGGATTGCCGTGGGCACCGCCAACATGATGTTTCACAAGGCCATCGTCGAGCTGTCCGACAGCCCGCGACTGGCGGCGTTTTATGCGCAGATATCAGCAGAGTTGCGCCTGGCCTTCGGGCTGCTCAACGACCCGGAGCTTCTGCATTCGCCCTATCTGGACATGAATGCAGCGGTACTCGGGCGCCTTGACGCGGGCAAGACCGATGAGGCGACGCGCATGCTCGAGGATTATCTGGTGCAATCGGAACGAACGATTCTGGCCGCCTTCGAGCGAAGCCGGAACCGATAGTCCGGGCGCAGCCCCGATCACCAGAACTACCACCCAGGGACCCGGTCTACGGGTTCTGACCGTTGTAACACGCCCGACGAGCCAGGCAGGCCGCCGCTTCGTTGAAAGCCTGAAATTCCCCTCTGGAGGCGATACGCTTTGAAAGCACTCGACGAACTCACTTTCGACAACCGCTTTGCCCGACTGGGCGATGCGTTCTCCACTTCCGTGCTGCCTGAGCCCATCGATGCGCCGCGGCTTGTGGTTGCCAGCGAATCCGCGCTGGCGCTGCTGGACCTGGCCCCTGAACAAGCCGATCTGCCGCTGTTCGCGGAAATCTTCAGCGGCCACAAGCTGTGGTCAGAGGCCGAGCCGCGAGCGATGGTTTATTCCGGCCATCAGTTTGGTTCCTACAACCCGCGCCTGGGCGACGGCCGCGGGCTGTTGCTGGGCGAGGTGTATAACGACACAGGCGAACACTGGGACCTGCACCTCAAGGGCGCGGGCCGCACGCCGTACTCGCGGATGGGTGACGGGCGCGCCGTGCTGCGTTCGTCGATCCGCGAGTTTCTGGCTTCCGAAGCGTTGCACGCGCTGGGTATCCCCAGCAGCCGTGCAGGGTGCGTAGTCAGCTCCAGCACGCCGGTATGGCGCGAAACCCAGGAACACGCAGCGATGGTGCTGCGTCTGGCGCAGAGCCATGTGCGCTTCGGCAGTCTTGAATACTTCTTCTACACCAAACAGCCAGAGCAATTGAAGACACTGGCCGAACATGTACTGACGATGCATTACCCGCATTGTCAGGAGCAGCCAGAGCCGTATCTGGCGATGTTCCGCGAAATCGTCGAGCGCAACGCCGAGCTGATTGCCAAGTGGCAGGCCTACGGTTTCTGCCACGGCGTGATGAACACCGACAACATGTCGATTCTGGGCATTACCTTCGATTTCGGTCCGTTTGCGTTTCTGGATGATTTCGACGAGCACTTCATCTGCAATCACTCCGATCACGAGGGACGCTACTCCTTCAGCAATCAGGTGCCCATCGCGCAATGGAACCTGAGCGCACTGGCGCAGGCGCTGACGCCGTTCATCAGCGTGGAAGCGTTACGCGAGACTATCGGCTTGTTCCTGCCGCTTTATCAAGCGCACTACCTTGACCTGATGCGTCGTCGACTGGGCCTGACCATTGCCGAAGATCAGGACGAACAACTGGTCAGCCAATTGCTGAAGCTGATGCAGAACAGCGGCGTGGATTACACCCTGTTTTTCCGTCGTCTGGGCGATCAGCCCGCCGTAGAAGCGCTGCGCACATTGCGCGACGACTTTGTCGACATCAAGGGCTTCGATGGCTGGGCAGAAGCGTATCTGGCGCGTATTGCCGGCGAGGACAAAGGCACCGAGCAGGAGCGTCAAACCCGCATGCACGCGGTCAATCCGCTGTACATCCTGCGCAACTACCTGGCCCAGAACGCCATCGCCGCAGCGGAAAAAGGTGACTACGCAGAAGTCCGCCGCCTGCACCAAGTGCTCTGCACGCCCTTCACCGAACAACCCGGAATGGAAGGCTACGCCCAGCGACCACCGGACTGGGGCAAGCATCTGGAAATCAGCTGTTCGTCGTGAGGCTTTTGGTCCCCTATCGTGCCCATCCTCAGCGTGGGCGATAACCTCAACTATCGTGCTACGCGGCGCGGCGCAGATTTGTGACGCGGAGCGTCACGCACGGCATTCCCACGCTGGAGCGTGCGGAACGATAACCCTGTAACTATCGTGCGGCGCTCCGCGTCGCATGCAGTTCTGGACGCTCCGCGTCCTATCCGGAATGTGCGGTGCGGCACAGATCTGTGACGCGGAGCGTCACGCACGGCATTCCCACGCTGGAGCGTGCGGAACGATAACCTGACTATCGTGCCACGCTCCGCGTCGCATGCCGTTCTGGACGCTCCGCGTCCTATCCTGACTGTGCGACGCGGCGCAGATTTGTGACGCGGAGCATCACACCCGGCATTCCCACGCTGGAGCGTGCGGAACGATAACCTCAACTATGACTATCGTGCGACGCTCCGCGTCGCATGCCGTTCTGGACGCTCTGCGTCCTCTTTACCTATGACAGCCCTGCATCCACCAGCCACTGCTCCAGCCCTTCCAGGTCGGGGATGCGCGCGACGGTTTCGCCGATCTGTACGGCAGCCAGCTCCAGTTCGGCCAGTGGGACGTCGACGTAGCTCAACTGGCTGTCGACTTTGCACGAGCGCGGAATGCCTTGGGTGAGCAACGCGATGAACCTGACGTCGTTACGCCCGCCCAGTGCATTGAGCACTACAATCCGGGCCCGGCCACCCACGCGGGTGCGGCCTCCGCAGGCGGCTTCGAAACTGAGCAGCGGCAAGGTCAGCTCGCGCCAGCTGATCGGTCCCAGATACCACTCGGGAGCGCCCGGCTCCGCGCTGCAGTCCTGGTAGTCGATCAACTCGGCGACCGCGACGTTGGGCAGCAGCAAATGCCGGTCACTCAACGGCAGCAGCAGGCCGGTCAGGCGACTGGTCTGGAACGTACCTTCAGACATGGATCTGGCTCCAGTAAGCAATACTCTCCAGCAACACGGTTTCCTGATAAGGCTTGCTCAGGTACTCGTTGACGCCCACCGCCATGGCCCGATCCCGGTGCTTCTGGCCCGAGCGGGAAGTGATCATGATGATCGGCAGTTCCTTGAGCTGTTCGTCCTGGCGGATCTGGCTGGCCACTTCAAAGCCGTCCATGCGCGGCATTTCGATATCCAGCAGCATGATGTCAGGCGTGTGCTCCTGCAACAGGGTCATGGCGTCAATCCCGTCCTTGGCGGTCAGCACATGCATGCCGTGGCGCTCAAGCAACCGGCTGGTGACTTTGCGTACCGTCACCGAATCGTCCACCACCATCACCAGCAACGGCCTGGCGTGCTCGGCTTCGTGGTAGACAGGCGCCAACCCTCTGAAAGGCAAGCCCTGCAAGGTACGAATCTGCGCCATCAAGTCGAGAATCAGCACCACACGCCCATCACCCAGAATGGTCGCACCGGAAATGCCCTGCACCCTTGAGAACTGCGTACCAAGGCTCTTGACCACAATTTCGCGTGAACCTGCCAGCGCATCGACCTGCACCGCCACCCACTGATCCTGCAAATGCACCAGCAATACCGGCAGCGGCTGCAATTGCCCGGCAAGCCTGGGTGGACTGCTGCCCAGCAACTCGCCCAGATAACGCAGCTCGTAGCTGCGTCCGCCGTATTGATAGCGCGGCGGGCTGGTCTGGTAATAGCCGTCCAGCTCATTGGCCATGACGCGCACGATGCCATCAACGGTATTGAGCGGCACGGCGTATTGCTCTTCGCCGCAGGTCACCATCAACGCACGGTTAACCGACACCGAAATAGGCAGGCGAATACGGAAGCGCGTGCCCTTGCCAGGCACCGAGTCGATGACCATCGAGCCGCCCAGTTGTTTGACCTCGGCATGCACCACATCCATGCCGACGCCACGTCCGGAAATCTGGGTGATGATCTCGCTGGTGGAAAACCCCGCCTGCAGAATGAACGGCAAAACCTCATGGTCGGACAGATCGGCATCCGGATGGATCATGCCGCGTTTGATGGCCTTGCGGCGCACCGCTGCCAGGTCGACACCCGAGCCGTCATCGCTCAACTCGATCACCATATCGCCGCCTTCGTACATCAGCTCAAGGCTGATATGGCCCTGCTCCGGCTTACCGGCAGCGATGCGTTTTTCGGTGCTTTCCAAGCCATGATCAACAGCGTTGCGCAGCATGTGTTCCAGCGGCGCGACCATCCTTTCCAACACATTGCGGTCCATTTCACCGTCGGCATTACCGACCTCGAAATGGACCTTCTTGTGCAGCTCCGAGGCAACCTGGCGTACCACGCGACGCAAACGCGGCACCAGGCGCTCGAACGGCACCATGCGCGTACGCATCAGGCCTTCCTGCAACTGGGTGTTGACCCTGGCCTGTTGCGACAGCAGCGTTTCAGCGTCGCGGGCCCGCGCACCGAGGGTTTCCTTGAGGTCCATCAGGTCGGAGGCAGACTCGAAAAGCGCACGCGACAACTGTTGCAACTGCGAATGACGGTCCATTTCCAGCGGGTCGAATTCCTCATAACCCAGCCGCTCGGCCTGAACCTGCTCGCGACTGAGAATACGGCCTTGGGTTTCCATATCCAGGCGACGCAATTGATCGCGCATCCGCTCGATAGTGGTTTCAACTTCCAGCAGCGCGACCTGCGAATCCAGAATCTGCTGTTCGATCCGCCCACGGAAAATAGACGTTTCACCGGCCAGGTTGACCAGGTCTTCCAGTTGCTCGGCGGGCACCTTGACCATTTCCGGCCCACTGCGCTCGACCTCGCCGTCAGCAGCAGGCGCGACGGCCACCACCGATTCCGGGCCGGTTTCAAAGGCTTGCGCAACCACCGGCTCGCCCACCGGTTCATCGCTGGCCAGTCTGCGGATGCTTTCAATCAGCAGCGAGGCATCAGGCAGCGGCTTTTCGTTACGCACTGCGTCGAGCATATCGGCCAGCACATCGTGACCGCTCTGCAACAGGCTGATCGTCAATGGCGCAGGCTGCAGGTTGCCGGCAGAAAGCCCTTCGTAAAGCGTTTCCAGCTCGTGGGCGAGGTCGCCTATCGGGGCGATTTCGACCATCCGCGCACCGCCCTTGAGGGTGTGCAGGTCGCGCAACAGGTTTTCGACTTCCAGCAGGTTGTGCGGATCGGCCTGCCAGCGGGCCAGCGCAGCGCCCGAGCTTTCGATGATATCGAAACCCTCCTCAAGGAAGACTTCACGCAGCTCGGTGTCATGTTCGGGAAGATCTTCGCTGGCCGCTGGCGGTGCCTGCACATCAGACCCTGAGCTCTCGAGCGTACGACAGCGGCCCAGCGCTTCGATCAAGGCCGAGGGATCACTGAGCGCTTCCTGCCGATACAACTGCTCCAGCAGAATCGCCAGATGGTCGTGACTCTCGTGCAGCAGTTCGGCCAGCGCTGGCGAATGGTTGAAGCGCCGGTCGATCAAGCCTTCGTAGAGGTTTTCCAGTTCGTGGGCAAGGTCGCCCACCTCGGCCACCTCGGCCATCCGCGCGCCGCCCTTGAGGGTGTGCAGGTCGCGCTGCAGTGAGGCCAGCGGCGCAGAGTTTTCCGGATCAGCCAGCCAGCGCTGTAAGGCCTGACCGGCGCTGTCGAGGATATCGACGGCCTCTTCCAGAAATATCTCGACGATCTCGTCGTCCGGGCCGGCAGTTTCAGTGTGCTCGGCCTCACTGGCCAATTGCTCGGTGGCCGCGTTGAGCTCGGTAACGCTCAGGGTCCGGTGGCCATCGCTCTTGACCAGTCCGGTCGCTGAAGGGTCCAGCGCCTGATCCAGCAACTGGTTCAAGGCTCGCACGCACTCGGGACGTGGTTCGACGTCCTGACCGGCAGCCACCTGATCAAGCATATTGATCAACGCTTCGTGGGCGCTCTCTGCTGCATCGAAAAAGCGTTCGCTGACCGCCAGGCTGCTTTCCTCGACCGCCCCGTATAGGTCGAGCAAGGCTTCGCAGAGCTCATCGACCTGCGGCAGATCGGCCAGATGCGCGCCATGCCCCAGCGTGGTCAGTTCATCGAGCAACGCGCTCAGTTCCTGACGTTCGCCGGGGTGCTGACGCCAGCGCCGCAACAGGTTTTCCGCGTCCAGGACGATGTCCATGCCTTCGGCCAGAAAGCCGGCAAGCAGCGTGGGATTGCGCTTGATCCGCAGGCCACTGTCCGACTCGCGCAGCACCACGGTGAGGCGCTCGTTGAGCAGCGCCAGAGCCGCTTCGATCAGCTGCGCAGCACCCGCAATGGCTGCCAGCGGGGTTGTGTCGAGTTGCTTGAGCCCGCTGTGCAACAACGGTTCTGCGCTGCGCAGCAGGGCGAGTTCGGGCGCGCCGATGTCGATAAGGTTGGCTTTGTATTCACGCACCAACTGGTCGAGCGGGCTGGCCAGCTCGGCAATCGGCAACACGCCGGCCATGTGTGCGCTGCCTTTGAGGGTGTGCAGCGCACGCAGCACAGCGTCGCTGATCGAAGGCGATGCCGATTGTTCCGCGTTGTCGAGGAAGCGACCCAGGGTATTCAGATGCCCGAGCGCTTCCTGACGGAAAATTTCCAGCAATTGTGGATCAAGCGCTTCGCCTGGTACTGGGTCAGGGGCTGCAGGCAGTACCGGCAGCTCAAGCCCATTGGCCAGCGCATGGGCACGGGCCGCCAGCAGGTCGACATCGTTACGCTGGCGCTGCGCATCCTCGGCGAAATCGCGAATCACCGACGGCAGCAGCGTCAGCACTTCGCTCATCAATTGCTGAACTTCAAGGCCCGGCAGCACATCGCCTTCCAGCACCCGGTTGAGCAGGTTCTCCACCGACCAGGCCAGTTCGCTGAGAATCAGCGCACGCACCATCCGGCCGCTGCCCTTGAGGGTATGAAACGCCCGGCGCACTTCGGTCAGTGCGGTGCTGTCCCAATGGCCGCCGCTGCCCAGTGAAGCAAACCAGCGCGGCAGATACTCGCGCAATGCGTCGAGCACCTCGTCTGCCTCTTCCAGAAAGACTTCGCGCAACTCGTCGTCCACCGCCTCTTCGTCTGCCGAGGGCGGCAACAGGCTGGTGGGTACGTTGCGGGCAGGCGGATTGACTGCCGACACCGGGCTGGCAAGGACCTGAGCAATGGTTTGCGCAGGGCTGACCAGCGCCTTGCGATCATCCAGTTCCAGCAACTCATCCTGGGTGATGATTTCTTCCAGCAGCGGCACTTCAAGTGTGTCGGCAGCGGGCGTATAGCCCAGCCGCGCCAGGCTTTGCTGAGCCATGTCGAGGACCTGATCACCCGGCGCTTCATGGTCTTCGAGCATGCGCTCCAGGTAATACTCGATGCCAGTAATTGTATCGGCCAGGCAATCGAGCTGAACCCAGCTGGGACGGGTTTCGTCCACCAGCAGGTGTTCCTGAATGTATTCGTTGCAGGCGGCCAGCAGGCTGGCAGCACGGGCCAGCGGGATCATCGCCAGCGCACCGCGAACCTGCACGATCAGCGCGCAAAGCGGGTCGAGCCGCTGGCGGTCCCACTCACCGTCGATGTAATCGAGGATCACGTCCTTGGCCTGCTGCAACACCGTGCGGGCTTCGCGAATCACCAGTTGATGAATTTGCGTCAGGTCAGTGGTCGGCAGGCGGCTTTCTTCACGACTGGCCTGTTCGTTGCTCCCGGCCATGCCCGCAAGGGTCGATTCGACGTAGAGCAAGGCGCCCGCAACATCCATCAGCGCGCCGTCGCTGGGCTCGCGCTGCCCCTGCGCCAGCCCCAGAACGACAGAAAGCTGATCGATGATCACCTTGCGCGGCTGGCCGAAGCCAAGCACTGCAAGGGTATCGGCGATCTGCCGCAGCGGCGGCAGCAGCGCGTTGAGTTCACTGACATGCTGGCGGTCACCGCGCACGAACACATCGAGCCGTTCCTTGACCCGGACCAGCCCTTCGCACAGGGCTACGATTACCGAGCGCATGGCGTCGCGGTCCGGCCCGGCCATGCGTGCGCGCTCTTCGTTGACCACATCGTTGCCGGGCAAGGCATCGGCCAGCGCGTACTGGTCTTTGAGGTCGAGCATCTTCGGTGCCAGGCTGTCGGACTTGGCGATGTAGAACAGCAGGCTTTTCAGCAGCTCTTCGGGGGCCGGCTGATTGATGCCGGTCACGCCCTGCTCGGCCAGCCGCTTGAGTTCCTTGTCGGCATCCTTCAGCAGGCTGCGCAGGGCCGGGCTGTTGGTGAAGTTGCCGTTGAGCATGGTTTCGACCAGCGCCGAGGCGATTCGCCAGAGCGGACCGAGCGGCGCGTCCTCGCATAACTGCTCCAGCCGGGCAAACACCTTGGCCATGTAACCGAGCTGGGTCTGAACGCCCTGCTCGCGCATCAGGCCCGCCAGCGCCGCCTGCAAGGTCTGACGCAGCTTGCGCAGCAGGTTGGGCAATTCAGGGGTATTGCGCCGCGCCAGTTCCTGGTCATCGAGCGCAGGAACGACGACCAGTTGCGGGGCGAACAGGCTGGTTTCCGAGAGCAGACTTTCGCCCCGCGCACTGCGCAGGTCATTGAGCAACGGCAACACCACCAACGGCAGGTCCCGGCGCGCAGAGTGGATACGTTCCAGATAAACCGGCAACTGACTCATGGCCTGAATCAGCAGTTGCTCGGACTCCGCCGGATGGCTAACACGGTTCTGCTGGACCGCCAGCGCCAGTTGCTCGATTTCCTCGGCCAGCAACGCCGCGCCGTAAAACTCGATCATCTGCAGGCTGCCGTGAACCTGATGCACCAGGTTCAGACATTCGGCCATCGCCGCGCTGTTGGCCGGGTCTTCGATGAAGGCATCCAGCTCGTTGCGGGCCTGGCGCAGCGTTTCGGCGATTTCGCCCTTAAGCCATTCAAGGGCCACGTAATCGTGACGATCAGCCATGACGAGTACCGCCTGTTACCCAATCAAGGTTGTTCATTGGTTGTACATCATCCGGCTTTCTTCGATGACGGCAGGGCAAAACCCGATACCGAACGACGCATTTCGCTGGCCATTTTTGCCAGATTGCCGATGCTTTCGGCCGTGGCCGAGGTGCCCGAGGTGGTCTGCGAGGTGGTCTGCTGAATGACAGTCATGATCTGTGAAATCTGACCGGCCGACTCGGCCTGCTGGTGAGCGGCATCGGTGATACTTTCGATCAGTTCGGCCAGCACTCGGGAAACCCCTTCGATTTCCCCCAGCGCTACCCCGGCGTCCTGCGCCAGTCGTGCGCCGCGTACCACCTCGCTGGTGGTCTGCTCCATGGAGATGACCGCCTCGTTGGTGTCGTTCTGAATGGCCCGCACTAGCGTTTCGATCTGCTTGGTGGCAGACGACGAGCGCTCGGCCAGCCGCTGTACTTCGTCAGCCACCACGGCAAAGCCACGTCCGGCATCACCGGCCATCGAAGCCTGAATGGCCGCGTTGAGGGCCAGAATATTGGTCTGATCGGCAATATCGTCGATCAGACTGACAATATCGCCGATTTCCTGAGAAGACTCACCCAGGCGCTTAATACGCTTGGACGTGTCCTGAATCTGTTCGCGAATGTTGTCCATGCCGTGGATGGTGTTGTGTACGACCTCGTTGCCCTTGTTGGCAATCGCTACGGAGCGCTCTGCCACCGCCGAGGATTCCGATGCATTGGTCGACACCTGATCGATGGACGCTGCCATGTCGTTGATTGCCGTCGAAGCCGCGCTGATCTGCAGCGCCTGATGCTCGGAGGCGGCAGACAACTGCATGGCCGTGGCCTGAGTTTCGGTAACGGCAGCAGCAACCTGTTCGGCCGTCAGGTTGATGGTCACCACCAGCTCGCGCAACTGGTCGATGGAATAATTAATGGAATCGGCAATCGCGCCGGTGAAATCTTCGGTCACCGAGGCCGTCACCGTCAGATCACCGTCAGCGAGGTTCTCGATCTCGTCCAGCAAACGCATGATCGCCGTCTGGTTACGCTCGCTCTTCTGTGCGGTTTCGCGCAACTGGCGGTTGGTCTCGCGGACCATGACCAGACCGATAAGGATGATCGACATCAGCGCCAGCAAGCCCAGTACATAGCCACCGATGGTATTCACGGTACGGCGCTTGGCCATGTTTTCCAGGCTGTTGGTGAGTACCGAGGTTTCATCCAGCAGGGTCTGTGAGGTGTTGAAAATGTTTCCGGACGCCTCACGCACCTGATACAGCTCGGGCGAGGTTTCAAGAATCTCGTCTACCGAGCCGGACACAAACTCGAATAGCTCGGCAATTTCCGCCAGCCGTGCACGGGCATCGCGGTCTTCGACCTGGGAGATTCGCAGCGTGGCGTTGCCCTCCAGCATGCCGTTGAGCACACGACCAAACTGGCTGGCGTCGCGGCCAAACGCATCGGCTGCCTGCACCGCTGTTTCGTCACCGGCCAGCACGGTATTGACCGAGCCGAGGATTCGTTCTGCGAGCAGCGCCTGACGCTGCGCAACCACCACCTGCGCAGCCGGCGCACGGCTTTGCAGAAGGCTTTCCACGACTTTTTCGTATTCGGCCTGCAACTGCGGGATGGTTTCGGCCAGTGTCGCAGCCACCTGATGCAGAGACAAAACCGTCTGTTCGCTGGCCAGAATCACATCGGTACTTTTGCGCAGCCCTTCCCAGTCGCGCTGAACGGTGCGCAATTCGTCGCGTATCAGATCAGGAGCCGCAGGCAGCCCGGTGGCCGGATCGCCTTTTCTCAGGTAGCCCCAGCGCACGTCGAAATCGTTGCGCGCATCGGCCAGCAGCTTGAACGCCTGGGTTTTACCGGCGGCCGCTTCGGTGGCGTTTTTCGCGATGCGCTGGGATAACACGCGTAGCTCACCAGCATGCCCGATGTACTGTTTGTCGTAGTTCGATTGAGTGTTGAGATAGGCGAAGTTGGCGAACAGCAACATGATGAAAACGATAAGCGCGACAAACAGCAGAATAATCTGCGTCCGGCTGCGCGCGCCTTCCCTTGATCTGCCTGTATTACTCATTAATCAGGCCCCCGCCTGGATCAATTGTGAAACAAAACAAACCAGAGCCTAAGATGCCAGGTCCATGAAGTCTGCAGACTGCACCAGCGCCCACGGACTGAATATCTGCCACGCCTGCTCGCGAATGAACTGCCCGCGCAAGAACGGCGCGATACCTTGATCGATGTCTTGTGATGTCTGGGGTATGAGGCTCAACTGACTGAAACGTTGCATGCCGAACACCTCATCGACCAGCAGACCGGCGAACACATCGTTGTGCTCGACAACCAGCACCCGGCGCTGTTTGCGCGCGGGGGTCAGTTCGTGGCCGAAAAACCCGCATAAATCCATGAGTGGCAACAGTCGGCCGCGCAGATTGGCGATACCCGCCACCCAGAACTTCACGCCCGGCATCACCGCATGATGAGGCTCGTGAAGGATTTCGGCGATTTCGCCGATAGGTGCCACGAAGCGCTGCTCACCCATCCGGAAACCGATGCCGACCCAATCCTGCTGATGAGCTTCCTGCAGCGGCAGGCCCGCCGCCAGCGAACGACAGCGTCGATCCATATCAAGAAGCAGTTCAAAGGCAGTACGTGGCTCGGCCATGGCGATTCCGGCAATCAGCCGGCCAGCACCGCATTCAGGGTTTTCATCAGGGTTTCTTCATCCACCGGTTTGGTCAGGTAATCCCGCGCGCCCTGGCGTTTGCCCCAGACCTTGTCGGTCTCCTGATCCTTGGTGGTGATCATGATCACCGGGATCATGTTGGTGTCGGCATCCTTGGTCAGCTGACGCGTGGCCTGAAAGCCGTTGAGCCCGGGCATGACGATGTCCATCAGCACTGCATCGGGTTTTTCCTGACGGGCCAGAGCCACGCCATCAGCGCCATTTTCGGCCTTGAGCACTTCATGACCGTGCTTTTCCAGCATGCCGGTGAGTTTGTACATTTCAGTCGGCGAGTCATCGACGATCAATATTCGAGCCATGGGTGTTCCCCGTCAGATTACGAGCGCGCCACATCGGGCGTGGGCGTCATGATATGTGTTGTTCTGCTGCAACGAAGCCCGGCACATGAGCCTTGATCGCGCTGAGCAGTTCTTCCTTGCTGAAAGGCTTTGTCAAAAACTGATCGGAACCGACAATCCGCCCCTTGGCCTTGTCGAACAGACCATCCTTGGAGGACAGCATGATGACCGGCGTGGACTTGAATGCGCGGTTGTTCTTGATCAGCGCACACGTCTGATAACCGTCCAGACGCGGCATCATGATATCTACGAATATGATTCGTGGGTGGTTATCGGCAATCTTGGCCAGCGCGTCGAAACCGTCTATCGCAGTGATGACTTCACAACCTGCGTTTTTAAGCAGTGTTTCGGCGGTGCGGCGAATGGTCTTCGAGTCATCGATGACCATGACTTTCAAGGCGGAGGCGTGTTGTTCCATAGCTGCTCTTCCATCGCCGCAGCGAATTTTTGCGCATTCTGCGAGGCACTGGGAGCCTGACGGTATCGCTTCATTGATCCCCAAGGATCGAAAACCGGATGCCGAGCCTTTTTAGCATACTCTCCAGACTCAATCCATAAAGCGCACCGTGGCGGGCCTGCCCCTTGACCCGGAGCAAACGGAACGCCACCCTGATGCCAATTTTACGGCCGTTGCGGCCCTTACCGATCAGAGGATATTGCCCATGAGCGTTCGCCTAGGGATTGTCATGGACCCCATTGAGCGCATTTCCTATAAAAAGGACAGCTCGCTGGCCATGCTCCTTGCCGCACAGGAACGCGGCTGGTCGCTGTTCTATATGGAACAGAAAGACCTGTATCAGGACGCTGGCCAGGCCCGCGCGCGCATGAAGCCGCTCAAGGTGTTTGCCGATCCGGCCAAATGGTTCGAGTTCGAAGCCGAAGTCGACGCAGGTCTCGACGACCTGGACGTGATTCTGATGCGCAAGGACCCGCCGTTCGACATGGAATTCGTCTACGCCACCTATTTGCTGGAACAGGCCGAGCGTGCAGGCGTGCTGGTCGTCAACAAGCCGCAGAGCCTGCGTGACTGCAACGAGAAGCTGTTCGCCACGCTGTTCCCCCAATGCACCCCGCCGACCCTGGTCAGTCGCCGCGCAGATATCATTCGTGAATTCGCCGAAAAGCACGGCGACGTCATCCTCAAGCCGTTGGACGGCATGGGCGGCGCGTCGATCTTCCGCCATCGGGCGGGCGATCCGAACCTGTCGGTGATCCTTGAAACCCTGACCGCCCACGGCACACAGCAAATCATGGCGCAGGGCTACCTGCCCGCCATCAAGGACGGCGACAAGCGCATCCTGATGGTCGATGGCGAACCAGTCCCGTATTGCCTGGCGCGCATCCCTGCCGCAGGTGAAACACGTGGCAACCTGGCCGCAGGCGGGCGTGGCGAAGCCCGTCCGCTGAGCGACAAGGACCGCTGGATCGCCGAGCAGATCGGCCCCACCCTGCGCGAAAAAGGCTTGTTGTTCGTCGGCCTCGACGTGATCGGTGAGCACCTGACCGAAATCAACGTCACCAGCCCGACCTGCATCCGCGAAATCGACAATGCTTTCGGCACCAATATTGGTGGCCTTTTAATGGATGCGATCGATAAGAAGCTGCAGGCGCGCAAGGGCTGATCAACGACTGACGCCGCTGGCCACGGTTCACACCGTGCGCCGCGGCGTCCCTTCGTCTGATCCGCAACAGAGCTTCGCCGTACATTGCGTTATCATGCGCCACCTGTAACACGACACGGATTTTGACATGCAGGCTGACGAGATGCTGAACCGCCAATGACATCCATGGCCAGAAACGACCTTCCCCTGGAACTCGCCAATGGTGTGCGTCCTGCCGATCGCCTGGGCTTCACCATGATGATCGCGGCGCTGATCCACCTCGCGGTGATCCTTGGCGTGGGTTTCACCTATGTAAAGCCGGAGCAGATCTCGCAGACCCTGGAAATCACCCTCGCTACGTTCAAAAGTGAAGAAAAGCCTAAACAGGCGGATTTCCTGGCACAGGACGATCAGCAGGGCAGTGGCACGCTGGACAAGGCCGAAACGCTCAAGACCACCGAACTGGCGCCGTATCAGGACACCAAGGTCAACAAAGTCACCCCGCCTCCGGCCAGCAAGCCGGTGGTCAAGCAGGAAGCGCCAAAGACTGCCGTCGCGACCACCGCGCCCAGCCAGCAGAAAACCGTCGCCAAGCGCGATGAAGTCAAGCCCGAGCCAACCACCAAGGCCGCACCGACCTTTGACAGCTCGGAGCTGAGCAATGAAATTGCCAGCCTGGAAGCCGAACTGTCGACCGAGCAGCAGCTTTACGCCAAGCGTCCGAAGATCCACCGCCTCAATGCGGCCTCGACCATGCGCGACAAAGGTGCCTGGTACAAGGACGACTGGCGCAAGAAGGTCGAGCGGGTCGGAAACCTGAACTATCCTGAAGAAGCACGACGCAAGCAGATCTACGGCAATTTGCGACTTCTTGTGTCAATCAATCGCGACGGCTCGTTGTATGAAGTGCTGGTGCTTGAATCATCAGGGCAACCTTTGCTGGATCAGGCAGCACAACGAATCGTGCGTCTGGCGGCACCTTTTGCGCCGTTCACCGGCGATCTGGCCGACATCGACAGGCTGGAGATCATCCGCACCTGGAAATTTGCACGCGGCGACAAGCTGTCGAGTAATTGAATTTTTTGCAAACTGACACTCGACACGTACAAGTGTCAGTTGTCAGGCGCGCAAGGCAACGCCAAACTAGGACTCATGAAAAAAGTCTCCCCGAGTTATCTAAAGCACCAGTTCCTGATCGCCATGCCCCACATGCACGACGAGAACTTTGCTCAGACCTTGACCTACGTTGTCGAGCACAACGCCAATGGCGCAATGGGGCTGGTGATCAACCGCCCGCAAAGCCTGACCCTGGCAGATGTACTCGAACAACTGCGACCGGAGCTTCCTGCGCCCAAACGCTGCCAGGAAATCGCCATACATTCGGGCGGCCCGGTGCAGACCGATCGCGGCTTTGTCCTGCATCCCAGTGGCCAGACGTTTCAGGCCACAGTCAATCTTCCCGGCGGGATTTCGCTGTCGACCTCGCAGGACGTGCTGTTTTCAATCGCCGATGGCTACGGGCCTGATCAAAATGTGATCACCCTCGGCTACGCGGGGTGGGACGCCGGCCAACTGGATGCGGAAATGGCTGACAACGCCTGGCTGACCTGCTCGTTTGACCCGGCCATCCTGTTCGATGTCGACAGCGAGCAACGCCTGGATGCGGCAGCCAGACGCCTGGGCATCAATCTCAACCTCATATCGACCCAGGCAGGACATGCTTGATGGCCGCTTTACGGCTGCTGCTGGGGATTGATTACGGCACCAAACAGATCGGCGTTGCAGTCGGCCAGGCGATTACCGGCCAGGCACGTGAACTCTGCACGCTCAAGGCGCAGAATGGCGTGCCGGACTGGGACAAGGTCCAGGCGCTGATCAACGAGTGGAAACCTGATGCGATCGTGGTGGGTCTGCCGTTGAACATGGACGGCACGCCCAGCGACATGAGCGCGCGCGCGGAAAAGTTTTCGCGCAAGCTCAACGGACGCTTTGGTGTAACGGTCTACACCCATGATGAACGCCTGACCACCTTCGAAGCCAAGGGCGAGCGCATGGCGCGCGGCGGCCAGAAGGGCAGCTATCGCGACAATCCGGTGGATGCCATTGCCGCTGCGCTATTGCTGCAAGGCTGGCTGGATGAGCACCCCGAACTGTTGAATGTGTGACTTTTTCTGCCTTTATCGCTTCGAGATACCCGGATTCCACGTTATCGCTTGAGCATCGCGCCACGGACCGACGCTGCCCGAGCCTCTAAGGAGCAACCATGAGCCTGCCCGATCCCGCCGAACTGATTCGTCAGATGGCCACTGACCTGAACGCTCACCTGAGCAAGCGCGGCATCAGCGACCCTCGTTTCATTGGTATCCGCACTGGCGGTGTATGGGTTGCCCAGGCGCTGCTAAAGGCACTGAACAACCCCGCTCCGCTCGGCACCCTGGACGTTTCGTTCTATCGCGATGACTTCAGCCAGAACGGCCTGCACCCTCAAGTGCGACCTTCGGACCTGCCGTTCGAAATAGAAGGGCAGCATCTGGTGCTGATCGATGACGTGCTGATGAGTGGTCGTACTGTCCGCGCCGCCCTCAATGAACTGTTCGACTACGGCCGCCCGGCCAGCGTCACGCTGGTCTGCCTGCTGGACCTGGACGCCGGTGAACTGCCGATCCGCCCGAATGTGGTTGGCGCGACTCTGTCGCTGGCACCCGATGAACGCATCAAGCTGTCCGGCCCTGAGCCGCTGGCGCTCGAGCTTCAAGACCTCTCCACCGCCCTTTAAGAGTCCATTGCGATGACGCCTCTCGACGCCAAGCGCCCGCTGCAGCTCAACCACCAGGGCCAGCTGCGCCATTTTCTGTCTCTGGACGGCTTGCCCCGCGAGCTGCTTACCGAAATTCTCGACACCGCCGACTCGTTCCTTGAAGTCGGCGCCCGGGCGGTGAAGAAGGTCCCGCTGTTGCGCGGCAAAACGGTGTGCAACGTGTTCTTCGAGAACTCCACCCGTACCCGCACCACCTTTGAACTGGCTGCGCAGCGGCTGTCGGCCGACGTGATCACGCTGAACGTTTCGACCTCGTCCACCAGCAAAGGCGAAACGCTGTTCGATACCTTGCGCAACCTTGAGGCGATGGCCGCCGACATGTTCGTTGTGCGCCACGCCGACTCGGGTGCGGCGCACTTCATTGCCGAGCACGTATGCCCGGACGTCGCGATCATCAACGGCGGCGACGGACGCCATGCCCACCCGACCCAGGGCATGCTCGACATGCTGACCATCCGCCGTCACAAGGGCGGTTTCGAGAACCTGTCGGTGGCCATCGTCGGTGACATCCTGCATTCCCGGGTCGCACGCTCCAATATGCTTGCGCTCAAGGCGCTGGGCTGCCCGGACATCCGCGTGATAGGGCCGAAAACCCTGCTGCCGGTCGGCGTCGAACAATACGGGGTGAAGGTCTACACCGACCTCAACGAAGGTTTGAAGGACGTGGACGTGGTGATCATGCTGCGCCTGCAACGCGAACGCATGACCGGTGGACTGCTGCCCAGCGAAGGCGAGTTCTACCGTCTGTTCGGCCTGACCACCGCGCGCCTTGCGGCCGCGAAGCCGGATGCGATTGTCATGCACCCCGGCCCGATCAACCGCGGCGTGGAGATCGAATCGGCAGTGGCCGACGGCGCGCATTCGGTGATTCTCAATCAAGTGACCTACGGCATCGCAATCCGCATGGCAGTGCTGTCCATGGCCATGAGCGGGCAAAACGCACAACGTCAATTCGAACAGGAGAACGCCCAGTGAAGCTCAGCATCCTCGGCGCTCGCGTCATCGACCCGGTCAGCGGGATGGATCAGGTTACCGACCTGCATGTTGAAGCAGGCAAGCTCACCGCTATCGGTGCCGCCCCGGAGGGTTTCGAGCCCACCCAGATCATCGATGCTGCCGGACTGGTCGCAGCACCCGGTCTGGTCGACCTCAACGTGTCCCTGCGCGAGCCGGGCTACAGCCGCAAAGGCAGCATCGCCAGCGAAACCCGCGCGGCGGTGGCAGGCGGCGTGACCAGCCTGTGCTGCCCGCCGCAGACCAAACCGGTGCTCGACACCTCGGCGGTGGCCGAACTGATTCTGGACCGGGCCCGTGAAGCCGGTTTCAGCAAGGTGTTTCCTGTCGGCGCACTGAGCAAGGGCCTGGAAGGCGAACAACTGGCGGAGCTGATCGCCCTGCGCGACGCAGGCTGCGTGGCGTTCGGCAACGGCCTGAGCAGCTTCAGCAACACCCGTACGCTGTGCCGGGCGCTGGAATATGCGGCCACATTCGACCTGACGGTGATTTTCAATTCACAGGATCGTGATCTGGCCGAAGGCGGTCTGGCGCACGATGGCGCGACGGCGGCGTTTCTGGGCCTGGCGGGCATTCCCGAGACGGCCGAGACAGTGGCGCTGGCTCGCGACCTGTTGCTGGTCGAGCAAAGCGGTGCGCGCGCGCACTTCAGCCAGTTGACCAGTGCGCGTGGTGCGGCGCTGATTGCCCAGGCGCAGGCACGTGGTCTGCCAGTGACAGCGGATGTGGCGTTGTATCAGTTGATTCTGACTGACGAGGCGCTGATCGACTTCTCCAGCCTCTATCACGTCCAGCCGCCACTGCGCACTCGCGCAGACCGCGATGGTCTGCGTGAAGCGGTGAAGAGCGGTGTCATTCAGGCGATTTCCAGCCATCACCAGCCACATGAGCGTGACGCCAAGCTGGCGCCGTTCGGTGCCACGGAACCGGGAATCAGCAGCGTTGAGCTGCTGCTGCCGCTGGCCATGACGCTGGTGGATGACGGCCTGCTCGACCTGCCGACCCTGATCGCCCGCCTGAGCAGCGGCCCTGCCGCCGCCTTGCGCCTGCCAGCCGGCAAGCTAAGTGCCGGTGCGCCAGCGGATATCGTGCTGTTCGACCCTGCCGCCTCGACGGTTGCGGGCGAGACCTGGCTGTCAAAAGGCGAGAACTGCCCCTTCATCGGCCACTGCCTGCCCGGCTCGGTACGCTATACGCTGGTGGATGGACGGATCAGCTACAGCCGTTGAGGCACTACGCTCAGACCAGCGAAGGAGAGCGAGACCTCTGTAGAAGCGGACCGGGCGACGCTTCGCTTGTCCGCGAAGACAGTGTGTCAGTCGATGTATTCTCGGCGATCATAAAGCCCCCTTCGCGAACAAGTTCGCTCCCACGCCCTTCGGCCAGAGGCTTTAATGATGGGCCTTCTGTAGGAGCAGACTTGTCCGCGAAGACTGTAATTCAATCGATGAACTTTCGGTGAATGTAACGGCCCTTTCGCGAACAAGTTCGCTCCCACGCCTTTCGGCCAGAGGCTTTAATGAGGGGGCTTCTGCAGGAGCGGACTTGTCCGCGAAGACTGTAATTCAATCGGTGAACTTTCGGTGAATGTAACGGCCCTTTCGCGAACAAGTTCGCTCCCACGCCCTTCGGCCAGAGGCTTTAATGATGGGGCTTCTGTAGGAGCGGACTTGTCCGCGAAGACTGTGATTCAATCGATGAACTTTCGGTGAATGTAACGACCCTTTCGCGAACACGTTCGCTCCCACGCCCTGCGGGCAGAAGCCCTGACGCTCTGCGTCCGCCGCTGAGCAAGCCTCACCCGCGCTGGGCGTTCTTCATCGAGATCTGGTCATTCAGGGTCCAGAAGTCATACAGAATCCCCAAGAGAAACAACCCGCCCGTGCACAGGTAGATAATGCCGGTGATCCACTTGCCCTGATACATGCGGTGCACACCAAACAGGCCCAGGAAGGTCAGCAGGATCCACGCCAGGCTGTAATCGGTGGAACCTGAGGTAAAGCGCAGGTCGGCTTCGCGGTCCATCGAAGGGATCAGAAACAGGTCGATCAGCCAGCCGATACCAAACAGACCGAAGGTGAAGAACCAGATGGTCCCGGTCACCGGCTTGCCGTAGTAAAAGCGATGCGCCCCCAGGAACCCGAAAATCCACATCAGGTAGCCCATGACCTTGCTGTGCGTGTCCGAACGATAGGCGTTCATTTTTACCCTCTTTGCGCTGATAGAAAAAAATACATAACAAATTTGTGACTTGGTTTCCCTCTTCCGACGTATGGCACACGAGGCGGTTTTATGCCGCCAAGCCCTTGTCGTTAAAGGGATTAGCAAGAAAAAAGAAAGAGTCTGTCGCATAAAACGCAATGATACCAGTGTGATGCGCTCGACAAATGGGGTCAGATTTTCCGAAAAAGCTGTTATAAAGTTGCGCGCTGACCACTACGAGCCCTGCCGAATGCGTCCTTTTTTCAAGACATGGCTAACCATTTGCCTTTTTATGCCACTGGCCGCCCACGCCACCAATCGTGAGCAACAACTTCCTGCGAGCTTCACGGGCTACACCGCCAAAAGTCACTCTTCACCGGCACTCGCGACTCGCAATGCACCTCAGGAAGCCACACCAGTATCCGTTCACCCCAAAAACGCCCGCGCCTCCAAGCCTGTTTCACGCAAGAACGCCAGCAAGGCCACCTTGCAGGCGTCGGCTGCTGTCCCTGCCAAACAGGGCAATGCCGTCGTAAAACGCGCCCTGCAGGCTGTCGGTACGCCTTACCGCTGGGGCGGCACCACGCCCGGCAAGGGCCTGGACTGCAGCGGGCTGGTCAAATATGCCTACACGGATGTGCGTGAGGTCGACCTGCCACGCACCTCCAATGCCATGGCCCAGGGTCATGGTCAGACGGTGGATCGCAAGGATCTGAAACCCGGTGACCTGCTGTTCTTCAATATCAAGAGCCGCAACATCAACCACGTCGCCATTTACCTGGGCGACAACAAGTTCGTTCATGCGCCGCGCCGTGGCAAGGCGGTAACTGTCGATACGCTGAACAAACCGTATTGGAACAGTCACTACAAGATCGCCAAGCGCGTTCTGCCAAAACAGCCCGGCCAGATGCGCGTGGTTCAGCGCTGATCCTGGCGTGAATCTGCGGTCCGCAAGCCGCATCTGAAAAAAGGGGTCTTGAACGCGTTCAAGACCCCTTTTTCGTTCCTGCAGCATCCCTGCGATCAGAAGTTATCTGGCACCTTGGCCCGCTCACGAGCGCTTTCGCGGGTGATCAGGCCTTTCTTCACCAGATCAGCCAGGCACATATCCAGCGTCTGCATACCCAACGAACCGCCGGTCTGGATCGACGAATACATCTGCGCCACCTTGTCCTCGCGAATCAGGTTACGGATGGCTGGCGTGCCCATCATGATTTCATGCGCGGCCACACGTCCGCCGCCGACCTTCTTGAGCAACGCCTGCGAAACCACGGCGTGCAGCGATTCGGAGAGCATCGAGCGAATCATCGATTTTTCCTGAGCCGGAAACACATCGACGATCCGGTCGATGGTCTTGGCTGCTGACGTGGTGTGCAGCGTGCCGAATACCAGGTGGCCGGTTTCAGCCGCGGTGAGCGCCAGGCGGATGGTCTCCAGGTCACGCATCTCGCCGACCAGAATCACATCCGGGTCTTCGCGCAGGGCCGAGCGCAGTGCTTCCGAGAAGCCCAGCGTGTCGCGATGAACTTCGCGCTGGTTGACCAGGCACTTCTTCGACTCGTGAACGAATTCGATCGGGTCCTCGATGGTCAGGATGTGGTGATGCTTGTTGCAATTGAGGTAGTCAATCATCGCCGCCAGAGTAGTCGACTTGCCTGAGCCGGTCGGCCCGGTGACCAGAATCAGGCCGCGCGCCACATCCGTAATCTTCCGAAACACACTGCCCATCCCCAAGTCTTCCATGCTCAGGATTTTCGAGGGAATGGTACGAAACACCGCGCCTGCGCCGCGGTTCTGGTTGAAAGCGTTGACCCGAAACCGCGCCACGCCCGGCACTTCAAAGGAAAAGTCGGTTTCCAGACGCTCCTCGAAATCCTGCCGCTGCTTGTCGTTCATGATGTCGTAGATCAGCGCCTTGACCTCTTTGGCGTCCAGCGGGGGCAGGTTGATACGCCGCACATCGCCGTCGACGCGGATCATCGGTGGCAGACCTGCAGAGAGGTGCAAGTCCGACGCGCCCTGTTTGGCACTGAAGGCCAGCAGCTCGGTAATATCCATACAGCTCCTCAATCACATAGAATGCCGCAGACTTTAGCCCTGCTGGCGCAAATCAATGTCCACGATAGCAGCGAACATTTCAACGCTCGAACAACGAATTCGCGACGCAGCCCTCGCCGCCAACCGCGAACCGGCGTCCGTCGGCCTGCTGGCGGTGAGCAAAACCAAGCCCGCCGGCGACCTGCGTGAAGCTTACACCGCAGGCTTGCGCAACTTTGGCGAAAATTATTTACAGGAAGCACTGGGCAAACAACTCGAACTGAGCGACCTGCCCTTGTGCTGGCACTTCATCGGCCCCATTCAATCGAACAAGACGCGCGCTATCGCCGAGAACTTCGCCTGGGTACATTCCGTGGACCGCCTGAAAATCGCCCAACGCCTGTCCGAGCAACGCCCCGAGGCGCTTGAGCCACTGAACATCTGCATTCAGGTAAACGTCAGTGGCGAAGCCAGCAAGTCGGGCTGCACGCCTCAGGACCTGCCGGAGCTGGCCGCCGCCATCATCGCCCTGCCGCGACTGAAGCTGCGTGGCCTCATGGCGATCCCCGAGCCCACAGACGATCCTGCGGCTCAGCATGCCTCGTTCGCCGCTGTGCGCACGTTGCAGGAGCAATTGAACCTGGCGCTCGACACACTTTCCATGGGCATGAGCCACGACCTGGAAGCCGCCATTGCACAAGGCGCAACCTGGGTGCGTATCGGCACAGCTCTTTTTGGCGCCCGCGACTATGGCCAGCCATAACCTTCCCCACAAGGACCCCTTCATGAGCAAGACTCGTATTGCCTTCGTCGGTGCCGGAAACATGGCTGCCAGCCTGATCGGCGGCCTGCGCGCCCAAGGCGTGGACGCGGCACTGATCTGTGCCAGCGCGCCAGGTGCCGAAACCCGCGAACGCATCGCCAACGATCATGGCATCCAGGTATTTGCCGACAACGCCGAGGCGATCAAGGGCGCAGATGTCGTGGTGCTGGCGGTCAAGCCGCAGATGATGAAAAACGTCTGCCAGGCGTTGAAGTCCAGCCTTGAAGCCAATCAGTTGATTGTTTCGGTCGCAGCCGGCATTACCTGCGCCAGCCTGACTCAATGGCTTGGCGATCAGCCGGTGGTGCGCTGCATGCCCAATACCCCATCACTGCTGCGTCAGGGTGCCAGCGGGCTGTATGCGACCGACAAGGTCACTGCCGAACAACGCGAGCAGGCCGAGCAACTGCTGTCGGCCGTCGGTGTGGCAGTCTGGGTCGAGCAGGAAAAACACATGGACGCTGTAACGGCCGTGTCTGGCAGTGGCCCTGCGTACTTCTTTTTGATGATGGAAGCGATGACCGCGGCAGGTGTAAAACTGGGCCTGCCGGAAGACATCGCGAAAAAGCTGACTCTGCAAACCGCACTGGGCTCGGCACTGATCGCCACCGGCAGTGATGTGGGCGCGGGCGAGCTGCGTCGTCGTGTCGCCTCGCCAGGCGGGACCACCGAGGCGGCCATCAAGGCATTTCAGGCAGGCGGCTTCGAAGCACTGGTGGAAACGGCACTGACTGCCGCAGATCATCGTGCAGCCGAGCTGGCTGAGCAACTGGGCAAATAATTTTCGGGTTTTCTGGAGCAGATCGATGATCGGATTGAACACCGCTGCAATTTACGTCCTGCAAACGCTTGGCAGTCTTTACCTGCTGATCGTGCTGTTGCGCTTTGTGCTGCAACTGGTGCGGGCCAATTTCTACAACCCGCTGTGCCAGTTCATCGTGCGCGCCACCCAGCCGTTGCTCAAGCCGCTGCGGCGCATCATCCCGAGCCTGGGCGGGCTGGACATGTCTTCGCTGGTACTGGCGATCATCGTGCAGATGGTGCTGATGGCCCTGACCCTGCTGCTGATGTTCGGCACCACGGGCGATCCGCTGCACCTGCTGCTCTGGTCGATCATCGGCGTAACCGCACTGTTTCTGAAGATATTCTTCTTTGCCCTGATCATCAGCGTGATTCTGTCGTGGGTAGCACCGGGTAGCAGCAACCCCGGCGCAGAGCTGGTCAACCAGATCTGTGAACCCGCCCTGGCACCGTTCCGCAAGATCGTTCCGAACCTGGGCGGGCTGGATATCTCGCCGATCCTGGCGTTTCTGGTGCTCAAGCTGCTGGACATGCTGGTCATCAACAACCTCGCCGCCATGAGCAACATGCCGGATGTGCTGCGGTTGCTGATGTAAGCAATCTTGTTCCACGCTGGAGCGTGCGGAACGATCACCTCAACTATCGTGCGACGCTCCGCGTCGCATGCCGTTCTGGACGCTCTGCGTCCTGTCCCGAGGTGCAGCTGATTTGTGCCTCACAACATCGCTTATTGCCGCTGCACCCCGCGGTCTTTAGACTTACGCCTCATTTATGCGAGAGCAGGGTCGATGCCCACGGTATTCCCTCACGATTCTGTCGGACTGGTCACACCACAGACGGCGCACTTCAGCGAGCCTCTGGCGCTGGCCTGCGGTCGTTCGTTGCCGGCCTATGACCTGATTTACGAAACCTACGGTCAGCTCAACGCCGCACGCAGCAATGCCGTGCTGATCTGCCACGCGCTGTCCGGGCATCACCATGCCGCAGGCTTCCACAGCGCCGATGACCGCAAACCGGGCTGGTGGGACAGTTGCATCGGCCCTGGCAAGCCTATCGACACCAACACGTTCTTCGTCGTCAGCCTCAACAACCTGGGCGGCTGCAACGGCTCTACCGGCCCGAGCAGTATCGACCCGGACACCGGAAAGCCGTTCGGCGCCAACTTCCCGGTGGTGACCGTGGAAGACTGGGTCAACAGTCAGGCCCGGCTGGCGGATCTGCTCGGCATCGACACGTGGGCCGCGGTGATTGGCGGCAGTCTGGGTGGCATGCAGGCACTGCAATGGACCATCAGCTACCCGGATCGCGTGCGCCATTGCCTGGCAATCGCCTCGGCCCCCAAGCTGTCGGCACAGAACATCGCGTTCAACGAGGTGGCACGTCAGGCCATTCTCACCGACCCCGAATTCCACGGTGGTTCGTTCCAGGAACGCGGAGTGATCCCCAAACGCGGCCTGATGCTGGCACGGATGGTCGGGCACATCACCTACCTGTCGGATGACTCGATGGGCGAGAAATTCGGCCGTGGTCTGAAGAGCGAAAAACTCAACTACGACTTCCACAGCGTCGAGTTTCAGGTCGAAAGCTATCTGCGCTATCAGGGTGAAGAGTTTTCCGGGCGTTTCGACGCCAATACCTACCTGTTGATGACCAAGGCACTGGATTACTTCGACCCTGCCGCCAACTTCAACGACGATCTGGCCAAGACCTTCGCCAATGCCACCGCCAAATTCTGCGTGATGTCGTTTACTACCGACTGGCGCTTCTCGCCGGCCCGCTCGCGGGAACTGGTTGACGCACTGATGGCCGCGCGCAAGGACGTCTGCTATCTGGAAATCGACGCACCTCAAGGCCACGACGCCTTTCTGATCCCGATTCCGCGCTACTTGCAGGCTTTCGGTAATTACATGAACCGAATTTCGTTGTGAGGACGTCATGAGAGCCGATCTGGAAATCATTCAGGAATGGATTCCCGCGGGCAGCCGCGTGCTCGACCTGGGCTGCGGTGACGGCGAATTGCTGACCTGGCTGCGTGACCACAAGCAGGTCACCGGTTACGGGCTGGAAAACGACGCTGCCAACATCGCCGAGTGTGTCGCCAAGGGCATCAACGTCATCGAGCAGGACCTCGACAAGGGTCTGGGTAACTTTGCAAGCAACAGTTTCGATGTCGTGGTCATGACTCAGGCCCTGCAAGCGGTGCATTACCCGGACCGAATCCTCGACGAGATGCTGCGCGTCGGGCGCCAGTGCATCATCACCTTCCCGAACTTCGGTCACTGGCGCTGCCGCTGGTACCTGGCGAGCAAGGGCCGCATGCCGGTGTCCGAATTTCTGCCGTATACCTGGTACAACACGCCGAACATCCACTTCTGCACCTTCGGCGATTTCGAAGAACTGTGCCGTGAACGCGATGCAAAGGTGCTCGACAGGCTGGCCGTCGATCAACAGCATCGCCACGGCTGGGCCAGCAAACTCTGGCCCAATCTGCTCGGCGAGATCGGCATCTACCGCGTCACCAGCCCAGGGCTGACGGACCACAGGATTGCCGTTTAACCGACCGTTTTCAAGCACCACGACAGGCCAACCATGAACCTCACACAACTCGTACTGGCCAGCCACAATGGCGGCAAACTCAAGGAACTCCAGGCCATGCTCGGCGGCAGCGTAACGCTGCGCTCGGTCAGTGAGTTCAGCCTGGTAGAGCCGGAAGAAACCGGCCTGTCATTCGTCGAGAATGCAATCCTCAAGGCACGCAACGCCGCGCGTCTGTCCGGGCTGCCGGCGCTGGCCGACGACTCTGCGTTGGCGGTGGACTTTCTCGGCGGTGCGCCGGGTATCTATTCCGCGCGCTACGCCGATGGCCAAGGCGATGCCGCCAACAACGCCAAGCTGCTGGAAGCGCTCAAAGACGTGCCGGACGAGCAGCGTGGTGCACAGTTCGTCTGCGTATTGGCGCTGGTACGCCACGCCGACGATCCATTGCCGATCCTCTGTGAAGGGCTGTGGCACGGGCGCATCCTGCACGCCGCCAGCGGTGAACACGGCTTCGGCTATGACCCGCTGTTCTGGGTGCCGGAGCGCAACTGCTCGAGTGCCGAACTGGGCCCGACCGAGAAGAACCAGCTCAGCCACCGCGCCCGCGCCATGGTCCTGTTGCGGCAACGCCTGGGTCTGCAATGACCCACGATTCGCCTGCGCAGCCGCTGTTTCTCGGCGAGAGCGGCTTCTCGTCAGAGAGCCCGCGCCCTGCACTGCCGCACCTGCCGCCGTTGTCGCTGTACATCCATATTCCGTGGTGCGTGCGCAAATGCCCGTACTGCGACTTCAACTCGCACACTGCCAGCCCGGTGCTGCCGGAACAGGAATACGTCGACGCCCTGCTCGCCGACCTGGACCTGGACCTGCCGCACGTCTACGGCCGCGAGCTGCAATCGATCTTCTTTGGTGGCGGTACGCCGAGCCTGTTCAGCGCCGATGCGCTGGGGCGCCTGCTGCAGGGCGTCGAACAGCGCATCCGCTTTGCCAGCGATATCGAGATCACGCTGGAAGCCAACCCGGGCACCTTCGAGCAGGTCAAGTTCAGCGCCTATCGCGGCCTGGGCATCAATCGACTGTCGATCGGCATTCAGAGCTTTCAGGAATCCAAACTCAAGGCGCTGGGCCGCATTCACAACGGCGACGAAGCAATTCGTGCCGCCGATATGGCGCGTCAGGCCGGTTTCGACAACTTCAACCTGGACCTGATGCACGGCCTGCCGGATCAGTCCCAGGACGAGGCGCTGGCCGATCTACGCCAGGCCATTGCCCTCGCGCCGACCCACCTGTCCTGGTATCAACTGACCCTGGAGCCCAACACGGTGTTCTGGAATCAGCCACCGGTGCTGCCCGAAGACGACATTCTTTGGGACATTCAGGAAACCGGACAGCAGTTGCTGGCCACTCATGGCTACGCGCAATACGAAGTGTCGGCTTATGCACAGCCCGGAAAACCGGCGCGGCATAACCTCAACTATTGGGCGTTCGGTGATTTCATCGGCATCGGCGCAGGCGCACACGGCAAGCTGAGCAACCCGGACGGGCGCATCATGCGCACCTGGAAAACCCGGCTGCCCAAGGATTACCTGAACCCGGTCAAGCCGTTTCAGGCCGGTTCCAAGCTGTTGCCGCTGGATGAATTGCCGTTCGAATTCCTGATGAACGCACTGCGACTGACAAATGGTGTGGACGCTGCGTTATTTCGCGAAAGAACCGGTCTAAGCCTCGATTCGCTGGCCGAGGCGCGTCGACAGGCTGAACAAAAAGGGTTGCTGCACCAGGACCCGACACGCCTGATCGCCACGCCACAAGGCCAGCTGTTCCTCAACGACCTGCTGCAATACTTTCTGATCTAAGGACCCTGCATGGATTTCGTACTCGATTTGCTCGCCACCGTCTCGCGCTGGAGCCGCAGCAATCTCTCGGAAATCGCGCTCGCGCTGGTGGGCTGCCTGCTGGTGCTGTTCGGCTCGGACATCAAAGGCTGGCTGGAACAGCGAATCAGCGGCATCACAGGCGCTCTGCGCATCCCGCTCATCGCCCTGCTGTGCGCCGTGGGCAGCGGTGCGGCGCTGATCTATGCCACGCCTTGGGTAGTGCGCGGCCTGAGCCAGTTCAACAACTACAGCTTGGCACCGGTGCTGTTGGTGGTGCTGGTGCTGATCGGGGTAATTGCGGACCGCAAGTAAGCGCTGCTTTTTCAAACGCAGCAAAAAGCCCGGCATCTCTGCCGGGCTTTTTAGTGTTGCCGATGCAGATCAAGGCACCAGTTTGTCCAGCAACGCCTTGTCACGCACCGCGCCCTTGTCAGCGCTGGTCGCCAGCAGGGCGTAGGCCTTGAGGGCGGTGGTCACTTTGCGTGGACGCGACTCGACAGGTTTCCAGCCTTTCTTGTCCTGTTCAGTACGGCGCTCGGCCATCTCGGCATCGTCGATCAGCAGGTTGATCGAGCGGTTGGGGATGTCGATCAGCACTTTGTCGCCATCGCGCACCAGACCGATTGCACCGCCTGCCGCCGCTTCCGGGGAAGCGTGACCGATGGACAGGCCTGACGTACCGCCCGAGAAACGACCGTCGGTGAGCAACGCACAATCCTTGCCCAGCCCTTTGGACTTCAGGTACGACGTCGGGTAGAGCATTTCCTGCATGCCCGGACCGCCTTTCGGGCCTTCGTAACGGATGATGACGATGTCGCCAGCCTTCACTTCGTCAGCAAGAATCCCGCGTACTGCGCTGTCCTGGCTTTCGAAGATTTTGGCGTTGCCTTCGAAGACGTGAATCGACTCGTCGACACCGGCAGTTTTCACTACGCAGCCATCCAGCGCGATGTTGCCGTACAGCACGGCCAGGCCGCCTTCTTGCGAATAGGCGTGCTCTACGCTGCGGATGCAGCCGTTTTCGCGGTCGTCATCCAGGCTTTCCCAACGGGTCGACTGGCTGAACGCGGTCTGCGTCGGGATGCCTGCCGGGCCCGCCTTGAAGAAGGTGTGCACGGCTTCGTCGTCAGTCTGGGTGATGTCCCATTTGGCGATGCCTTCGGCCAGGGTCTTGCTGTGCACGGTCGGCAGGTCGGTGTGCAGCAGGCCGCCACGGGCCAGCTCGCCAAGGATGCTGAAGATCCCGCCCGCGCGGTGCACGTCTTCCATGTGGTACTTCTGGATGTTCGGCGCGACCTTGCACAGCTGCGGCACCTTGCGCGACAGACGGTCGATGTGGCGCAGGTCGAAATCGATCTCGGCTTCCTGAGCGGCGGCCAGCAAGTGCAGGATGGTGTTGGTCGAGCCGCCCATGGCGATGTCCAGCGTCATGGCGTTTTCGAACGCCTTGAAGTTGGCGATGTTGCGCGGCAACACCGAATCGTCGTTTTCCTTGTAGTACTGACGGCACAGGTCAACGATGGTGCGGCCAGCCTGCAGGAACAGTTGCTCGCGGTCGCTGTGGGTGGCGAGTGCGGAACCGTTGCCCGGCAGTGCAAGACCCAGTGCTTCGGTCAGGCAGTTCATCGAGTTGGCGGTGAACATGCCGGAACACGACCCGCAGGTCGGACAGGCGCTGCGCTCGTACTCGGCGACTTTTTCGTCACTGGCGGTCGAGTCAGCAGCGATGACCATCGCATCGACCAGATCCAGGCCGTGGCTGGCCAGTTTGGTCTTGCCCGCTTCCATTGGCCCGCCGGAGACGAAGATCACCGGAATGTTCAGGCGCAACGACGCCATCAGCATGCCCGGGGTGATCTTGTCGCAGTTGGAAATGCACACGATGGCGTCGGCGCAATGCGCATTGACCATGTACTCGACGGAGTCGGCAATGATCTCGCGGCTCGGCAGCGAATAGAGCATACCGTCGTGGCCCATGGCGATACCGTCATCGACCGCAATGGTGTTGAATTCCTTGGCCACGCCACCGGCGCGCTCGACTTCACGCGCGACCAGCTGGCCCATGTCCTTGAGGTGGACGTGGCCGGGTACGAACTGGGTGAAGGAGTTGGCGATGGCGATGATCGGTTTCTTGAAGTCTTCGTCCTTCATGCCCGTGGCGCGCCACAGGGCACGGGCGCCGGCCATGTTGCGGCCGTGGGTGGACGTTTTCGAGCGGTAATCAGGCATTGAAACACTCCGGCAAAAATAAGGCTGATCAGGAAGGGAGTGAGCTTCTATTGACGTCGCGAACGAGCGGCAGTGACCGCAGGCAGCGAAGAAACCGAACACCACGGGATCACCGTGTATTCGGCCTGAGCTCATAAACCCGCCGGGGATGACTGGCGATGAATAGCGCCGATTCTACACCGCCGGGTGGTTTGGTGGGGTCCGAATATCGGTCTTGGCACGGCGTTGCAAATCCCGATGGACAAAAGGCTGTCAGCCCATCTATCTTCCTCGGTAGGCCGCCTCATGTGGCCACGTCGCTCGGACGGTTCCGGGCGCTTACGTTTGCGAGATACTCATGGCTGACCAAGGTTCGCCGCGCCGCTTTGCGCGCATCGATCGACTCCCCCCTTATGTGTTCAACATCACCGCCGAGCTGAAAATGGCTGCTCGTCGTCGCGGTGAGGACATTATCGACCTGAGCATGGGCAACCCCGACGGGGCCACACCGCCGCACATTGTCGAAAAACTGATCACCGTCGCCCAGCGCGAAGACACCCACGGCTACTCCACCTCGCGGGGCATTCCGCGCCTGCGCCGGGCCATTTCCAACTGGTACAAGAAGCGCTACGAGGTCGACATCGACCCTGAAAGCGAAGCGATCGTGACCATTGGTTCCAAGGAAGGCCTGGCCCACCTGATGCTCGCCACGCTGGATCAGGGCGACACGGTGCTGGTGCCCAACCCCAGTTACCCGATTCACATCTACGGTGCCGTGATTGCCGGCGCCCAGGTGCGATCAGTGCCGCTGGTGCCAGGCGTGGACTTCTTCGACGAACTGGAAAAAGCCATTCGCGGCTCGATTCCCAAGTCGAAGATGATGATTCTGGGCTTCCCGTCCAACCCGACGGCGCAATGCGTGGAGCTGGATTTCTTCGAGCGCGTGGTGGCGCTGGCCAAGCAGTATGACGTGCTGGTGGTTCACGATCTGGCGTACGCCGACATCGTCTACGACGGCTGGAAAGCCCCGTCGATCATGCAGGTGCCGGGCGCCAAGGACATTGCAGTCGAGTTCTTCACCCTGTCCAAGAGCTACAACATGGCGGGCTGGCGGATTGGCTTCATGGTCGGCAACCCCGAACTGGTGAATGCACTGGCGCGGATCAAGAGTTACCACGACTACGGTACCTTCACGCCACTGCAGGTGGCGGCGATTGCCGCGCTGGAAGGCGATCAGCAGTGCGTGCTCGACATTGCCGAGCAGTATCGCCAGCGCCGCAACGTGCTGGTCAAAGGCTTGCACGAATTGGGTTGGATGGTCGAAAACCCCAAGGCGTCGATGTACGTCTGGGCGAAGATTCCAGAAGCCTACGCGCATCTGGGCTCGCTGGAGTTCGCCAAGAAGCTGCTGGCCGAAGCCAAGGTGTGTGTCTCGCCGGGCATCGGTTTCGGTGAGTACGGCGACGATCATGTGCGCTTCGCCCTGATCGAGAACCAGGACCGTATCCGCCAGGCCGTGCGCGGCATCCGCAGCATGTTCAGGGCTGACGACAAGCTCAAGTCCTGAGTTCGCCCTTTACGCCATGCCTGCTGACCGAATGCGCTCGGCAGGCATGCGCATCCCCACCGATTACGCCCCGCCCTGACTGACCGACAGTCGCCTCGGCAATTTTTACTTACTGCAAATGGCCGCGGACCGGTATGATCGCGCGCCCCGATACACCCGGAATTCTGAAATAAAATGAAACCCACCTTGATCGCCGCCGCAGAACTCGATCGCATCGACACCTGGGCCAAATACTCCAGCCACATGTGCGGGGGCTGCGTGTCCAGTTGCTGCACGTTGCCGGTAGAAGTGAAGATCAAGGACCTGATCCGCATCGGCATCGTCGATGAGTTCGAGCGCGGCGATCCGGCGAAGAACATCGCCAAACGTCTGCAGAAAGAAGGCATCGTCGAGCGTTACAACCAGAAGTCGGAAATCTTCACGTTGCAGCGCATGAGCAACAACGACTGCCTGTACCTGGACCGTAAAAGCCGCCTGTGCACCATCTATGACAAGCGCCCGGACACCTGCCGCAACCACCCGAAAGTCGGACCGCGTCCCGGTTATTGCGCGTACAAGCCCAAAGAAGTCGTGCGTCAGGAAAGCGGTTCTTTGAGAAACGCCACCAGCGCGCCAGTGCCGAAGTTCTGACCCCTTGAAGGGCTGCGCAACGCGCAGAATATTGGCTCACATCAATCAAGCCCCGCACAGGGGCTTTTTTGTGCGCGATGGAAAAAGCCTATCGATGTTAATTTTTGTGAAAAATAAAAATACTTCACATTATTTACTCATTGACTCACTATCCGATTCACAGATCAGAACAATAACGCTTGAATGCCAGCGACACAGGCATCGGCACTGACTTTGAGGATTACTGCATGACCAGCAAAAACGTTGGCGTTATCGGCCTCGGTGCGATGGGTCTGGGCATTGCCCGCTCGTTGCTGCGTAGCGGCTTCACTGTGCATGCCTGCGATGTGCGCAGCAGCGTGACCGAAGCGTTTGCCCAGGAAGGCGGCGTTGCCTGCCAATCCCCAGCCAGCATGGCCGCTGCCTGCGATGTGATCATTACCGTCGTGGTCAATGCCGAGCAGACCGAAACCGTCCTGTTTGGTGAAAACGGCGCGGTCGCGGCGCTGCGTCCGGGCAGTCTGGTCATCGGTTGCGCCACTGTCGCGCCAACCTTCGCCGTCGAACTGGGCGAGCGTCTGGCCGCACAGAACCTGCTGTACCTCGATGCACCGATCTGCCAAGGCCGCCGCTGGCCAGATGACCATGATGACCTCCGGCCCGGCCGAGACTTACGCCAAGGCCGAAGCCATCCTCAATGGCATGGCCGGCAAGGTCTATCGCCTGGGCGACGTCCACGGGCTGGGCTCGAAAGTCAAAATCATCAATCAGTTGCTCGCTGGCGTACACATCGCAGCCAGCGCCGAAGCCATGGCCCTCGGCCTGCGTGAAGGCGTCGATGCTGACGCGCTGTACGAAGTGATCACCAACAGTGCCGGTAACTCGTGGATGTTCGAGAACCGCGTGCCGCACATCCTCAACGCCGATTACACGCCGCTGTCGGCTGTGGATATCTTCGTCAAGGACCTCGGCCTGGTGCTGGATACCGCGCGCAGCAGCAAATTCCCGCTGCCGCTGTCGGCCACCGCGCACCAGATGTTCATGCAGGCCTCCAGCGCCGGTTTCGGCCGCGAGGATGACTCGGCGGTGATCAAGATTTTCCCGGGCATCGAATTGCCGAAAGCCAAGCCAGAAAAAGCCTGAGGAGCGACTGATGAGCCTGAACAACGCTCGCCCGCTGCTGGGCTGCATTGCCGATGACTTCACCGGCGCGACCGACCTGGCCAACATGCTGGTGCGCGGCGGTATGCGCACCGTGCAGAGCATCGGCATCCCCAGCGCCGAAATGGCTGCCGGCCTGGACGCCGACGCGATTGTCATCGCCCTGAAATCGCGTACCACACCAAGCGCCGACGCGGTGGCTGAATCCCTCGCTGCGCTGGAATGGCTGCGCGAGCGCGGCTGCGAGCAGATCTTCTTCAAATACTGCTCGACCTTCGATTCCACCGCCGCGGGTAACATCGGCCAGGTCAGCGAAGCACTGCTGGAGCAACTGGACAGCGACTTCACCCTCGCCTGCCCGGCCTTCCCGGAAAATGGCCGCACGATTTTCCGTGGCCATCTGTTCGTACAGGACCAGTTACTCAGCGAATCGGGCATGCAGAACCACCCGCTGACGCCCATGACCGACGCCAATCTGGTGCGTGTGCTGCAAGCGCAGACCCGCCACAAGGTCGGCCTATTGCGCTATGACAGCATTGCCCAGGGCGTCGAAGGCGTGCGCAACAGAATTGCCGAGCTGCGCGCCGAAGGTGTGAGCATGGCGATCGCCGATGCCCTGTCGGATGCCGATTTGTACACCCTGGGCGAAGCCTGCGCCGACTTGCCGCTGCTGACCGGTGGCTCGGGTCTGGCGCTGGGCCTGCCGGGTAACTTCCGCAAGGCAGGCAAGCTGCGCGATATCGATGCCGCCAAACAGGTCGCCATCAGTGGCGGCGAAGTGGTGTTGGCGGGCAGCGCTTCGGTTGCCACCAATGGCCAGGTCGCGGCCTGGCTGGAAGACAATCGCCCTGCACTGCGCATCAATCCGCTGGATCTGGCCGCAGGCAAGCCGGTGGTCGAGCAGGCGCTGGCCTTTGCCAGAGACGCCGGGCAAACCGTGTTGATCTACGCCACCAGTACGCCGGATGAAGTCAAAGCCGTGCAGAAAGAGCTGGGTGTTGAACGCTCCGGTGCAATGGTCGAAGCCGCGTTGGGCGAGATCGCCAAAGGGCTGCTGAACGCTGGTGTGCGCCGCTTTGTGGTCGCCGGTGGCGAAACCTCCGGTGCCGTGGTTCAGGCGCTGGGCGTGCAACTGTTGCAGATCGGCGCACAGATCGATCCGGGCGTTCCGGCCACAGTCAGCAGCGGCGTGCAACCGCTGGCACTGGCGCTCAAGTCCGGTAATTTCGGCGCTCGCGACTTCTTCGCCAAAGCCCTCAAGCAACTGGCGGGGGCGGCCTGATGATCGACGAAAACGCATTGCGTCAGGAAATCTGCGACGTCGGCCGTCTGCTGTATGGCCGTGGCTATACGGTGGGCAGCGCCGGCAACATCAGCGCACGACTCGACGACGGCTGGCTGATTACCCCGACCGATGCCTGCCTGGGCCGCATGGACCCGGCCGATATCGCCAAGGTCAATCTGGCCGGTGAATGGGTATCCGGTAGCAAGCCGTCCAAGACCCTGGCCCTGCACCGCGAAGTCTACGACCGCAACCCTGAGGTCGGCGGCGTGGTGCACACCCACTCGACGCATCTGGTGGCGCTGACCCTGGCGGGCGTATGGCGCGAAGACGACATTCTGCCGCCGCTGCCGCCGCTGACGCCGTATCAGGTCATGAAGGTCGGGCATATCCCGCTGATCCCTTACGAGCGTCCGGGCTCGCCGAAAGTCGCCGAGCGCGTGGCGGAACTGGCCAACAGTGTGCGCGGCGTGATGCTCGAGCGGCTCGGCCCGGTGGTCTGGGAAAGCTCGGTGGCCAAGGCCTGCTACGCCCTGGAAGAGCTGGAAGAAACAGCGCGTCTGTGGCTGATGAGCAACCCCAAACCTGCACCGCTGGACCCGACGGCGCTTGAAGAGCTGCGTCAGGTGTTCGGCGCCAGGTGGTAACGAGCACACGGTGATCGGGGGGCGCGCTGCACCTCCCGGTCGAAAAACAATAACAACAGGAATCGAGAGCATGACTCACCCCTCCCCCGCTGTTTCGTTGTCAGTCTTTACCACCATCGACCGGAGTGCACGGGCATGACGCCGCTCATGTTGATGGTCGTGGCCGGTGCGGGCATCGCACTGCTGTTGTTTCTGGTGCTCAAGTACAAATTCCAGCCCTTCGTCGCCCTGATGCTGGTCAGCATTATCGTGGCGCTGGTCGCCGGTGTTAAACCGGCCGATCTGGTTACCACCATTGAAGGCGGCATGGGCAAGACCCTTGGCCACATCGCGATCATCATCGCTTTGGGCGCGATGATCGGACGCATCATCGAGCTGTCGGGCGGGGCCGAGGCGCTGGCCAAAACCCTGATCAACCGCTTCGGCAACAAGCGCACGCCTCTGGCGCTGACCGTTGCGGGTTTCATGGTCGGTATTCCGGTGTTCTTCGAGGTCGGCGTGATCATCCTCATGCCGTTGGCATACGGCGTGGCACGGGCGGCACGCAAGCCGCTGCTGATTTTCGCGCTGCCAATGTGCGCAGCCTTGCTTGCCGTGCACGCGTTCCTGCCGCCGCACCCCGGCGCGGTAGCCGCTGCCAGCCAGTTGGGCGCGGACCTGGGCCGGGTGCTGATGCTGGGCATTCCGATCGTTGCTGTACTGTGCATGATCGGCTATTTCGTCGCGGGGCGCATGACCCGCAAGACCTACCCGATGACCGACGATATTCGCGCCGAAGTCTACGGCCCGCACGTTACCAACGAAGACCTGGAAGCCTGGGCGCGCAACGATTATTCCGCTGTGCGTGAAGCCACTGAAACCAGAACCCTGGGCGCAGAAGAGACCGCCAGCAGCCTGGCGAGCAAACTGCCGCCAGCACCTGCACCGGGTTTCGGGCTGATCATCGCGCTCATTCTGTTGCCGATCGTGCTGATTCTGATGGGCACCCTGGCCACCACCATGCTGCCAGCCACGTCCACGCTGCGTGCAGTGCTGACCGTTCTCGGTGCGCCGCTTGTGGCATTGCTGATAGATACCCTGCTGTGCGCCTGGTTGTTGGGCTCGCGTCGTGGCTGGAGCCGCACTCAGGTGTCCGATGTGATCGGCTCGGCCTTGCCGGGTGTGGCGATGGTGATTCTGATTGCCGGTGCCGGTGGCGTGTTTGGCAAGGTGCTGGTCGACACCGGCATTGGTGCGGTGGTCTCCGAGGCGCTGCGTAACACCGGTCTGCCGGTACTCGCGCTGGGCTTCCTGCTGACCCTGCTGCTGCGCGCTGTTCAGGGTTCGACCACCGTTGCACTGGTGACCACTGCAGGCATTCTCAGCCCGCTGATCGCCACGCTGGACCTGAGCGCCAACCACCTGGCTCTATTGTGCCTGGCGATGGGCGGTGGCGGTCTGGCCATGTCGCACATCAATGATGCCGGTTACTGGATGTTCACCAAGCTGGCAGGCCTCAACGTCGCCGACGGCTTGCGCACCTGGACCGTACTGGTCACGCTGCTGGGCACACTGGGCTTCGTGATCACCCTGCTGCTTTGGCCATTCGTCTGACCCTTTGAAGACTGGAGTTAACATGCCTCGTTTTGCCGCCAACCTCAGCATGCTGTACCCGCAGCATGATTTTCTTGAGCGCTTTGCCGCAGCCGCAGCCGATGGTTTCGGCGCGGTCGAGTACCTGTTCCCCTACGCCTATAGCCCTCAGGAACTCAAGCAGCGCCTGAGCGACAACGGTCTGGTGCAGGCGCTGTTCAACGCCCCGCCAGGCGACTGGGAAGCAGGCGAGCGAGGCATTGCCACGCTGCCGGGTCGTGAAGCGGAATTTCGCAGCGGTATCGAGCGGGCGCTGGAGTACGCACAGGTGCTGGGCAATGACCGAGTGCATGTCATGGCTGGCTTGCTGGCCGATGAAAGCTTGCGTGAGCGTCATCAGGCGGTCTATCTGGAAAACCTCGCGTTCGCGGCTGAGCAAGCCAAGGGCGCAGGCGTCACGATTCTGATCGAGCCGATCAACACCCGCGACATGCCGGGCTTCTTCCTCAATCGTCAGGATCAGGCACAGGAAATCTGCAGACTGGTGGGCGCTGACAATCTGAAGGTGCAGTTCGACTGCTACCACTGCCAGATCGTCGAAGGCGACCTGACCAGCAAACTGCGCCGGGACTTTGCGGGCATTGGCCATATTCAGATTGCAGGCGTCCCGGACCGCTATGAGCCGAACCTTGGCGAGCTGAACTACGAACACCTGTTCAATGTGATCGACGAGTTGGGCTACAGCGGCTGGATCGGCTGCGAATACCGTCCGAAAGGCGACACCAGCGTTGGTCTGGCGTGGTTGCGCGAGCTACAAGCCAAGGGCTGAAACACTCGGGATAGACGACGCGGAGCGTCGTGAACGGCATTCCCACGCGGAGCGTGAGGAACGATCATTCTGTAACTGTCGTGCCCGGGGGAACACTATCGTGCGACGCTCCGCGTCGCATGCCGTTCTGGACGCTCCGCGTCCGATCTTGAAGAGGTATCAATCCTCTACGTCGAACTGGTCCTTTATATAGCGGATTTCAGTCCGGCCATGCGGCGCTGGCTGGCCGTCTTCGTCGAGGTTGACGAAGACGATCTTCTCGACAGTCAAAATGCTTTTGCGGGTGATCTTGTTGCGCACCTGGCACTTGAGGGTGATCGAGGTGCGGCCGAATTCTGTGGCGGTGATGCCTAGCTCAATGATGTCGCCCTGACGCGAGGCGCTGACAAAGTTGATTTCAGAGATGTACTTGGTTACCACCCGCTGATTACCCAGTTGAACGATCGCGTAGATCGCCGCTTCTTCATCGATCCAGCGCAGCAGGCTACCGCCGAACAACGTGCCGTTGGGGTTGAGGTCTTCGGGCTTGACCCACTTGCGGGTGTGGAAATTCATGTTCACTCCTGAGCGTCTGGCCGGTAGAGACGTGCATGATGGCAGAGCCGACGGCCCGCGCCCATGCCTGTGTCATAGCGAATGTGCATCGACTCGATTACAGACAGATGGCAATTGTGTGGCCCTTAAACCGACAGAAAGCCTTGGGAAGAATCGCGAGCGCAGCTATACTGCCCAACGTTTCAAAACGGTCATCCACGCTTGATACCGTTCCCGCCACCTGTCCGAGGGGCGCTGCAGCAGGTTTTCCCTGTCAGGCTCGGATGGGGCGTTGTTTGCCAGGACGATCCTCGACCGGCAAACCTTAAACGCACAACGGCGCCCATTCGCATTTTTATGGAATGGAGACTCTCAATGAGTGCTGTAATCACGCCCGCAGAATTTAATGACTACAAGGTTGCCGACATTTCCCTGGCCGCCTGGGGTCGTCGCGAAACCATCATTGCCGAATCCGAAATGCCTGCCCTGATGGGTCTGCGCCGCAAATACGCCGGTGACCAGCCGCTCAAGGGCGCGAAAATTCTCGGCTGCATCCACATGACCATTCAGACCGCCGTGCTGATCGAAACCCTGGTTGCCCTGGGTGCCGAAGTTCGCTGGTCGTCGTGCAACATTTTCTCCACTCAGGACCAGGCTGCTGCGGCCATTGCCGCTGCCGGCATTCCTGTGTTCGCCTGGAAGGGCGAAACCGAAGAAGAATACGAGTGGTGCATCGAGCAGACCATCCTCAAGGATGGCCAGCCATGGGACGCCAACATGATCCTCGACGACGGCGGCGACCTGACCGAGATCATCCACAAGAAATACCCGGCGATGCTGGACAAGATCCACGGCGTCACCGAAGAAACCACCACGGGTGTTCACCGCCTGCTGGACATGCTGGCCAAGGGCGAGCTGAAAATCCCGGCCATCAACGTCAATGACTCGGTGACCAAGAGCAAGAACGACAACAAGTACGGCTGCCGTCACAGCCTGAACGACGCCATCAAGCGCGGCACCGACCACTTGCTGTCCGGCAAGCAGGCGCTGGTGATCGGCTACGGTGACGTGGGCAAGGGCTCGGCCCAGTCCCTGCATCAGGAAGGCATGATCGTCAAAGTGACCGAAGTCGACCCGATCTGCGCCATGCAGGCCTGCATGGACGGTTTCGAGCTGGTCTCGCCATTCATCGACGGCGAAAACGACGGCACCGAAGCAAGCATCGACAAGGCTCTGTTGGGCAAGATCGACCTGATCGTGACCACCACCGGTAACGTCAACGTTTGTGATTCGAACATGCTCAAAGCGCTGAAAAAACGCGCTGTGGTGTGCAACATCGGTCACTTCGACAACGAAATCGACACCGCTTTCATGCGCAAGAACTGGGCATGGGAAGAAGTGAAGCCACAGGTTCACAAGATCCATCGCACCGGCCCAGGCTCGTTCGACGCACAGAACGACGACTACCTGATCCTGCTGGCCGAAGGCCGTCTGGTCAACCTGGGTAACGCCACTGGCCACCCAAGCCGCATCATGGATGGCTCGTTCGCCAACCAGGTTCTGGCGCAGATCTTCCTCTTCGAGCAGAAATACGCTGACCTGGCTCCCGCCAAAAAGGCCGAGCGTCTGACCGTTGAAGTGCTGCCGAAGAAACTCGACGAAGAAGTGGCCCTGGAAATGGTCCGCGGCTTCGGCGGCGTTGTGACCAAGCTGACCAAGACTCAGGCCGATTACATCGGCGTGACCGTCGAAGGTCCGTTCAAGCCGCACGCGTATCGCTACTGATTGATATTCTGTGAAGAGTGCGCGGCGTTCCTGACGCCTCTCACTCTCTCAGTTGGCAATTATCTGTGGGAGCGGACTTGTCCGCGAAGGGGCCTGTGCATTCAATCAAGATGCAGCGTCTGAAATAAAGCCTTCGCGGACAAGTCCGCTCCTACAAAGTATGTGTTCGTTTCTATATCGAGATCGGCCTCCATGAGCCAAGAACGCCGCTTCAGCTTCGAGTTCTTTCCTACCAAGACCGACGCTGGACATGAAAAGCTGCTGACCGTTGCTCGTCAGCTCGCTACGTACAACCCCGATTTTTTCTCCTGCACCTATGGTGCCGGTGGCTCGACCCGCGACCGCACGCTCAATACCGTGCTGCAGCTGGAAAACGAGATCAAAGTCCCTGCTGCGCCGCATTTGTCCTGCGTGGGCGACAGCAAGGACGACCTGCGCAACCTGTTGGCGCAGTACAAGGATGCGGGCATCAAACGCATCGTGGCACTGCGCGGCGACCTGCCTTCCGGCATGGGCATGGCCAGCGGTGAGTTGCGTCACGCCAATGACCTGGTGAGCTTCATTCGCCAGGAAAGCGGCAGCCATTTCCACATCGAAGTCGCCGCCTACCCGGAAATGCATCCGCAGGCGCGCAATTTCGAGGACGACCTCAAGCACTTCGTCAACAAGGCCAACGCCGGCGCCGACAGTGCGATCACGCAATACTTCTTCAACGCCGACAGCTATTTCAACTTCGTCGAGCGGGTCGAGAAGATGGGCGTAAGCATTCCGATCGTGCCGGGCATCATGCCGATCACCAACTACAGCAAGCTCGCACGCTTTTCGGATGCGTGCGGTGCGGAAATCCCGCGCTGGATCCGCAAACAGCTGGAAGCCTATGGCGATGACGTGCAAAGCATTCAGGCGTTTGGCGAAGAAGTCATCACGCAGATGTGTGAACGACTGCTGCAAGGCGGCGCCCCTGGCCTGCACTTCTACACCCTGAACCAGGCAGAATCGAGCCTGGCCGTGTGGAATAACCTGCAATTGCCACGCTGATACCGCTGTAAAGCCGCGATCTGTCGGGCGAATCCCCGGAGATCGCGGCCTGATACACCGTTGGGCAGCAGGAAAGCGGCGTATTGCGTTCGCTCTGTTATACTCCAGCCTTCCCGCCAGGCTTACGCCCGGAGGCCCGGTCTTGCAATCGTCACTCGTTCACGCCAACAGCGCAATTTTCATCAAGCGCAGACGTCACGAGATGCACTGAAGACCCGGCAGGACCGGACGGGATCGCGTTGTCTTTACACGCCATTCGCGCCAGGCAAGACATCCCTTGAGCTTAAGCTCCAACAGAACAGGATTACTCATGTCCTTTGCTTCCCTCGGTCTCTCCGAGGCTTTAGTCCGCGCCATCGAGGCAGCGGGCTATACCCAGCCTACCCCAGTGCAACAGCGGGCCATTCCCGCCGTGTTGCAAGGTCGCGATCTGATGGTTGCGGCACAGACCGGTACTGGTAAAACCGGCGGTTTCGCCCTCCCTATTCTGGAGCGGCTGTTTCCCAATGGTGTTCCGGACAAATCCCAGCGTCATGGCCCGCGCCAACCGCGCGTTCTGGTCCTGACCCCCACCCGCGAACTGGCCGCACAAGTGCACGAGAGCTTCAAGCTCTATGCCCGCGACCTGAAGTTCGTCAGCGCCTGCATCTTCGGCGGCGTCGGCATGAACCCTCAGGTTCAGGCCATGTCCCGTGGCGTGGACGTCCTGGTGGCCTGCCCCGGCCGCCTGCTCGATCTGGCCGGTCAAGGCAGTGTCGATTTGTCCCACGTCGAAATCCTGGTGCTCGATGAAGCAGACCGGATGCTCGACATGGGCTTCGTCCATGACGTCAAGAAGGTCCTCGCGCGGCTGCCGGCCAAGCGCCAGAACCTGCTGTTCTCGGCTACCTTCTCCAATGACATCACGTCGTTGGCCGGCAAGCTGCTGCACAACCCAGAGCGCATCGAAGTCACGCCGCCGAACACCACGGTCGAACGTATCGAGCAACGGGTTTTCCGCCTTGCCGCCAACCACAAGCGTTCACTGCTGGCGCACCTGATTACCGTCGGTGCCTGGGAACAGGTGCTGGTCTTCACCCGCACCAAGCACGGTGCCAACCGTCTGGCCGAGTACCTGGACAAGCACGGCCTCGCGGCTGTCGCGATCCACGGCAACAAGAGCCAGAACGCCCGTACCAAGGCTCTGGCCGACTTCAAGGCAGGTGATGTACGCATCATGGTTGCGACCGATATCGCCGCACGCGGCCTGGATATCGACCAGCTGCCGCATGTCGTCAACTTCGAGCTGCCCAACGTCGACGAAGACTACGTTCACCGTATCGGTCGTACCGGCCGGGCCGGTCGTTCGGGCGAAGCCATTTCCCTGGTTGCGCCGGACGAAGAGAAGCTGCTCAAAAGCATCGAGCGCATGACTAAACAGAAGATCGCCGATGGCGACCTGATGGGCTTCGACATCACCGCAGTCGAGGCTGAAAAACCGGAAGTGCGTGAGCGTCCGGATGTTCGCAACTCTCGTGGTGCACGTCCTGCCGGCGACAAGAACAACGGCGGTCGTCGCGACAAGGGCAAGGACAAAGGCAAGGAAAAACCTGCCGCTGCAGCCGCCACTGGCGAACGCCCTGCAAGGCAGCCACGCGAAAAAAAACCTCGTGAGGGCACGCCTCGCAGCGAACAGCGTGCATCGCAGCCATCCATACCGCGCCCGGCAGCCGATCGTGCGCCGGACGAGTTCCGCGACGACGAAGTAGACAATTTCGGCAATCGTGCTGACTACGTCAGTCCTTATCAGGGCAAAGGCCAGAACCGTGGTCGTCGCCCTGCGGCCGCGCCCGGTGCAGCACCGGCTGCTGGCGGCGCAGCTCGCCCAGCCAATTCGGGTCGACCTGCGGGCGGCGCTCGTAACGGCTCCGGTACTGGCGCGCCAAAGCGCAACGGTTCGGGTTCGTCGGCTCCGCGTTCGCGTGATGGCCAGCCGCGCGGTCGTCGTCCGGCACGTGAAGACCAGCCTTTGCCACGTGAAGGTCAGGAGCCAGCCGTGCGTGCCCCGCGCGACGGTCAGCCTCAGCCGAAGATCGTGCACAAGGAATCCAAGATCGACCGTTTCCCGTCTGCCGAGCAACTGGACCAGTTGCCAACACGCCCACGCGGTGAAAAACCGGCGCTGCTGACCCGCAATCGCGACAGCTGATAGCCACGCAACACTAAAAACGCCCCGACTCGCTCGGGGCGTTTTTGTTTGTCGTGTCGTTCGTTGTGTCGATGATGATCATCGCTCCCACGCTCCGCGTGGTAGCGCAGTCCTGGACGCTCCGCGTCCGATCTTGAGACGGCAGCGCGGCGCCGATCTGTGACGCAAAGCGTCACGAACTGCATGTCAACGCGGAGCATTGACACGATAGTCATCTCAGGAAGTTTCATCGCACCCACAAAAACGCCGACCCAAGGGTCGGCGTTCTGTCGATCAAGCGTGCAATTACTTCTTCTGTACGCCTTCGAAGCTGATGTCCAGATCCAGCGTCTGCGACGTCGGGCCTGGGCCCTTGATGCCGAAGTCGTTCAGGTTCAGCGTCGAAGTACCGTTGAAGCCGGCACGGTAGCCGCCCCACGGATCCTTGCCTTCGCCGTTGAAGGTTGCCTTGATGACGATTGGCTTGGTCACGCCGTGCAGGGTCAGGTCGCCAGTGACGTCAGCCGTTTTCTCGCCAGTCGATTTGACTGCGGTGGAAACGAATTTGGCTTCCGGGTATTTGGCAACGTCCAGGAAATCCTTGCTGGAGATGTGTTTGTCGCGCTCGGCGTGGTTGGTGAACAGGCTGGCGGTTTTCAGCTCGACATTGATTTTGCTGGCTTCAGGCTTGGCAGCGTCGAAGCTGAACGTGCCGTCCCAGTCCTTGAAGGTACCGTGAATGAAGCTGTAGCCCAGGTGGCTGATCTTGAAGTCAACGAATGCGTGTTGACCTTCCTTGTCGATAACGTAGTCGGCGGCCATGGCCTGGCCAGCAGACAACAGTGCGGTACCCAGAGCCAGAGCGGCGAGAGACTTCTTCAACATGCTTTTATTCCCGTTTTGGTTGAACAATCAATTACGACCCAGCATGCGCTTGAGGGTCACATCGCGATCGATGAAGTGGTGCTTCAATGCAGCAAGACCATGGAGCCCCGCGAATATCACGATGACCCATGCCAGATACAGGTGAATCCAGCCCGCCGTTTCTGCCTGATCAGGAAGGCCCGAAACCAGCGCGGGCACATCGAACAGGCCGAATACCGGAATCCCCACGCCGTCGGCGGTGGAAATGAGATACCCGGCGAACATCACGGCAAACAGTGCGACGTACAAAAACAGATGGCCGAATGCAGCACCGATGCGCGTCAACTTACTGTAGCTGGTCAACGGCGGCGGTGGCGGACTGAGCAGACGCCAGACCACGCGGATCAGCATGATCGCAAACAGCGTGATGCCGATGCTCTTGTGCAGATCAGGGCCCGCCTTGCGCCACGTATCGTAGTAATCCAGCCCGACCATCCACAGCCCCAGCGCAAACATTCCAAACACGACAGCAGCCACACCCCAGTGCAGCACCATGCTGACCAGACCGTAGCGAGAGGATGAATTACGTAGCTGCATTACCAGTACCTTGTCAGAAGTGTTACCAGACTAGCTTTTTATCTATCGAATGAAAGCGCAAAATTTCGCTCGGACGTATCGAACAATACGATAGGTCTGCTTGACCTTTCGTACGCCGGTTCTGCTGGTTACACCAACACCTGACAGGCTTTACAGCATCTCAGGCTGTCCTCGCTGCGGCAGCATCTCGATAATTTGCTGTCAGTAATACTTTGCAATGACCATCGGCCGTTCGATACCGATGAACGGCATGATCCGCTCAGATATCCCCAGCCCACATAGACAGAACGAATTCAGCGCGCATAAAAAAAGGACGCGGTATACACCGCGTCCTCTTTCGCTCAGCTATTGCCCGGTCAGTTGTTAACGTCTGCGGGCGCTGTTTCAGCAGGGGTTTTGGCAGGAGCCGGCTTGCTCTGAGCCTTTTTCGCTGCCTCTTTTTTCGCAGCTTCCTTTTTTGCTGCTTCTTTCTTCGCCGCTTCTTTTTTGGCGGCTTCCTTGCTCTGCGGCTTTTTCGCAGGTTCAGCCTTGGTCGCCGGTTTCTTCGCAGGCTCGGCTTTAACCGGCGGCTTGGCAGGCTGAACAACCGGTGCAACCACGGGCGCCGGAGCAACAGCCGGTGCAGGCGCTGGAGCAAGCTCTACAGCCTTCTCTACCGGAGCAGGTGCCGGGGCCGGTTCTTCAGCACCACCAAACATGCGCGAGAAGAAGCCTGGCTTGTCGGCCTGCGGCTTGGCAGGTTCAGCCGGTTTGTCGGACGAACCGCCAAACATGTTGCTGAAGAAATTGCCTTCGGACTTCTGCGAAGCCGGGGCCGGCGCTTTCGGCGGTGCAACCTTGACCGGTTCGAACGACTTGCCAGCCGCCAGATCCTGGACTTGACCAGCCGCACGCTGACCGCTGCGCAAGGCACCTTCCAGAGTGCCGGGGTACAAGGTGTCGGTGTGCTCGCCAGCGAAGGCTACGCGCAGAATCGGCCGCTCCCACAGACGCCAGTATTTACTGATCTGGCCGGGACCGAATGCCAGGTAGGAACCACCCGTGGACGGGTCGACGCTGTAACGGCGAATTTCATAGCCGGTGTAGGCGCCACGTGCTTCAGGGTAGAACGCATGCAGACGGATCAATACCTGATCAACCATCTGCTTGTCGCCGAAGGCCTGCATGATGCGTGCGTTGTCGCCGGACAGGTTGATCACCACGTTGGCGCCGCCCTTGAGCGCGGGCTCTACCCACAGCATGCCCAGACCGGTGTTGCTGAACACTTCACCGGACATGCGTGCCTTGCTGTCCCAGACCGGAGTCTTGAACTTGAGCATGATCTGGTCGCGCCAGCCGTAGTTGGTGCTCTTGATCGCACCCATGTGCTGAGCGTCCAGCGCAGGTGTCATCTGGATCTTGCCCAGCGAGCGCAGCGGTACGGCCATAACCACGTAATCTGCGGTGTAGCTGGTTGCGCCAGCCTTGACGGTGACCTTGTCCTTTTCCTGAACGACTGCCGTCACCGGCGAGTTGGTCTTGACGGTCTTGAGCTGCTTGACGAACGCCTGGGTCAGCACCGCACTGCCACCGGGCAGGCGCGCAGCACGCAAGTCACGCTCGTCGACCGAGCGATAAACCCGCGATTGCTGGGCGAGGTACAGCAACGACAGGCGCGAAGGCTCGTCGTAGCGGGTACGGATCTGCTGGTTGATCAACTGACGCGCCGTGGCCGGCAGGTTCAGGCGGTCCAGCCAGTTGGCGACGTTGATCTGGTCCAGCGCGAACAAGGTGCTGTTGGACGCCGGGTTTTCCGGGTCGTCAACCGAGCGCGCGAGGTTATCCAGCGTGTCGTTGTAGCGCTTGATGGCTTCGGCGGTCGCAGGCTGTTTGATGGCCAGGTCAGCCTGGGTGAAGTACACACCGTCGATCAGGTAGCCGGGCGTGCGCACGAATTCAGGCGCGGGCACGGTCGTCAGCTTGAAGCTGTCCAGGTAGCGGTTCAGCACCGGCTGAGCCTTGGTGTTGCCGATCCACTCGCTGGGCGCCAGACCGGAACGTCCGCCCAGGCTGGGCTTGGCTTCCAGTAGCGTCACCTGCCAGCCTTTGGCCTGCAGTTCATAGGCAGCGGTCAAGCCTGCCAGACCACCACCGACGACAATGGCGGTTCGTTGTTTTTCATCGGCGAGCGTCGAAACGCTGACCAACCCTGCCACTATCAGCGCACAGGCGCGCAGCCACCCAGAAAGCATTCGGCGAACTCCAGAAAACATAGGGAAGATTGGGCAAGTCAGCCCGGCACATCGACTTGCTGCGCAGGATACGCGAGCCATCAAATAGCCGCCAGCAATGTCCATCAGCCGTTAAAACTGCATCAAAGGTTGTTCCGCAGCCGGGCATTGCATAGGCTTGCGCGATTGTTCGTCCTCGCATCAGGCGAGTCGCTACCCGGAGATTGAAAATGGGCCTCAATGACCAGTGGATGCAACGTGACCTGAAGGTCCTGTGGCACCCCTGCACCCAGATGAAAGACCACGAAAATCTGCCGTTGATACCGATCAAGCGCGGTGAAGGCGTATGGCTTGAAGACTTCGAAGGCAAGCGTTATCTGGACGCTGTCAGTTCCTGGTGGGTCAACGTTTTCGGGCACGCCAACCCGCGCATCAACCAGCGCATCAAGGATCAGGTCGACCAGCTGGAGCACGTGATTCTTGCCGGTTTCAGTCACCAGCCGGTCATCGAGCTGTCCGAGCGGCTGGTTAAACTCACGCCCGAAGGCCTGACCCGCTGCTTCTACGCCGACAATGGCTCATCGTGCATTGAAGTCGCGCTGAAGATGAGCTTTCACTACTGGCTCAATCGCGGCCAGCCGGACAAGAAACGCTTCGTCACCCTGACCAACAGCTACCACGGCGAGACTATGGCGGCGATGTCGGTGGGCGACGTGCCGCTGTTTACCGAAACCTACAAGGCGCTGCTGCTCGACACCATCAAGGTACCGAGCCCCGACTGCTATCACCGCCCGGACGGCATGAGCTGGGAAGAGCATTCGCGCAACATGTTCGCCGCCATGGAACAGACCCTCGCCGAACACCATGCCAGCGTTGCAGCAGTAATCGTCGAACCGCTGATTCAGGGCGCAGGCGGCATGCGCATGTATCACCCGGTCTACCTCAAGCTGCTGCGCGAAGCCTGCGACCGCTACGGCGTGCACCTGATCCACGATGAAATCGCCGTGGGTTTCGGCCGCACCGGCACCATGTTCGCCTGTGAACAAGCGGGTATCCGCCCGGATTTCCTCTGCCTGTCCAAGGCCCTGACCGGTGGTTACCTGCCGCTGGCAGCCTGTCTGACCACCGACGATGTGTACGACGCGTTCTACGACGACTACCCGACCCTGCGCGCGTTTCTGCACTCACACAGTTACACCGGCAACCCGCTGGCCTGTGCTGCGGCGCTGGCGACACTGGATATCTTCGAGCAGGACAACGTCATCGAGAACAACAAGGCCCTGGCGCAGCGTATGGCGACAGCCACGGCGCATCTGGCCGATCATCCGCACGTCGCGGAAGTGCGTCAGACCGGCATGGCCATCGCTATCGAAATGGTTCAGGACAAAGCCACCAAGACCGCCTACCCGTGGCAGGAACGACGTGGCATGAAGGTCTTTCAGCATGCGCTGGAGCGCGGTGCATTGCTGCGACCACTGGGCAGTGTGGTGTATTTTCTGCCGCCGTACGTGATTACCCCGGAGCAGATCGACTTTCTGGCCGAGGTGGCCACCGAGGGCATTGATATCGCTACGCGCAGCAGTGTCAGTGTTGCCGTGCGCGAGAACTTTCATCCGGATTTCAGAGATCCGGGCTAGGGCTGGAATTTGCGGCGCCGCGAAAGGGCCATCACAAAACAACACCGGAACCGAGACACACCATGAGACTCTCCCGCTTTTTTACTGAAGCGCCGCTTAGCCTGGGCGAGCACGAACTGCCTGAGGCCCAGGCGCATTACATCAGCCGCGTGCTGCGCATGACCGAAGGTGACGCGCTGCAACTGTTCGACGGATCGGGCCAGGAGTTTCGCGGCACCTTGCTGGAAGTCGGCAAGAAGCGCGTGCATGTGCAACTGACCGAAAGCTTTGCCGGGCAAGTCGAGTCAGGGCTGCGCATTCATCTGGGCCAGGGCCTGTCGCGTGGTGAACGCATGGACTGGGCTATTCAGAAGGCTACCGAGCTGGGCGTCGGCGAAATTACCCCGATTGTCAGCGAGCGCTGTGAGGTGCGTCTCAAGGACGAGCGCGCCGAGAAGCGCCAGGCGCATTGGCAACAGATCGCAATCAGCGCCTGCGAGCAGTGCGGTCGCTCGGTGGTGCCGGTAATTCATGCGCCGATGCCGCTGGCCGAGTGGATCAAGCATACCGAGGCCGACCTGAAACTGGTCCTGCACCCGGTGGCCGAGCCGCTGACCAGCCATGACAAGCCAGCCAGCCTGGCCTTCCTGATTGGTCCGGAAGGCGGCTTGAACGACGCAGAAGTCGATCAGGCGCAAGCCGCTGGCTTCCACGCCGCGCGCCTCGGCCCGCGCGTTCTGCGCACTGAAACCGCCCCGGTGGTCGCGCTCAGCGTGGCGCAACAGCTGTGGGGCGATTTTTGATCATTTGATGCGTCCTCAAACGCGCTGCACGCTCAGAATCAGACACCGGCTCGCTCCCACAAGGATTTGCATTTACCCAGCCATTGAGGCCTGAACCTGGCCATTTTCACAGCACATAAAAACAAATCGCCACGAAGTGCATCAAACTGCCGCCAATGACGAACAGGTGCCAGATGCCGTGAAAGTGGCGGATCTGGTCGTAGGCGAAGAACAGAATGCCGACGGTGTACAGCACACCGCCGCCGGCCAGCCAGATGAAGCCCGCCAGGCCGAGCGCAGCAATCAGTGGTTTGACCGCCACGAGGACGATCCAGCCCATCACGGCGTAGATCACGATGGACATGATTCGCGCTTCAGAGCGGGGTTTTATCTCCTGCACAATGCCGATCAGCGCCAGCCCCCAGACAATTCCGAACAGGGTCCAGCCCCATGCGCCGCGCAATGTCACTAGACAGAACGGCGTGTAACTGCCCGCAATCATCAGGTAGATCGAAAAGTGATCGACCTTCTGCATGATCGATTTCGAACGGCCCTTGACGCTGTGGTAGATCGTCGAAACGCTGTACAGCGTGACCAGACAGGCGCCATAGATCGCAATGCTGACCACCTTCCAGACATCGCCGTGCAGACTCGCCATCACCAATAGCCAGATTGCGCCGACACCGGCCAGTACTGCGCCCACCAGGTGGGACCAGGCGTTGAATTTTTCTCCGTAATACATCCGCTCAATACCCTCTTGTGGCAAAACACTGGGAGCAGAGGCTCGCGGTTATTGAAACAAATCGCAACACCCTGTTTCAGTGACGGATATTTTAAGCAGCTATCGGCGCACGACTTGTGCACAATCAGCGCACATCAATAACCAGCGCCACGACATGCAGATCGATGACGAACTGACGCTCAAGAAACTGGAAATATTCCTGGCCTTCATGCGCACCGGCAATCTGGCGCGGGCGGCGGAGGAGTTGCAGACCAGCAACGTCAGCGTGCACCGCGCCATTCACTCGTTGGAAAGCGCCCTGCGTTGCCCGCTGTTCAAACACGAAGGCCGCAACCTTACGCCGCTGGAAAGCGCGTATGTGCTGGAAGAGCGTGCGCAGAAGCTGGTGCAGGATGTGCTCGCCACCGTAGAGCTGACCCGTCAGGCGGCAGGCTTTTCGGCGGCACGCTTCCGCCTTGGGGCTTTGTATTCACTGACCGTCAAGACGGTGCCGCAGCTGATCATGGGCCTGAAAATCCGCCGCAGCGAGCTGAATATCGATCTGATTCTGGGTTCGAACATGGACCTGCTGTACAAGCTCAAGAACATGGAAGTCGACGCCATGCTGGTGTCGCTTGATGAAAGCACCCATGACCCGGACTGCGAGCAGCTGGCGTTGTTTTCCGACGATATCTTCCTGGCTGTGCCCACCGATTCGCCGTTTGCCGAGCACAGCGAGGTGGATCTCAGCGACCTGCGTGAAGCGACATTTATCACCCTCACCCAAGGCTTTGCCACTCATCGCGATGGCATACGGGTGTTTCAGCAGGCCGGGTTCGAGCCCAAAGTAGCGATGCAGGTCAATGACATCTTCACCCTGCTGAGCATGGTCAGTTCCGGCGTCGGCTATGCGCTGCTGCCGGGGCGCATAGCCGCAGTGTATGAAAACCGCGTGCGGCTGATTCCATTGCAGAGCCGCTACCGGATGCAGCAACACATCGGCATGGTCTTTCTCAAGTCCAGAGAGCGAGACCCTAACCTGCTGGCGCTGCTGGCCGAGTGTCGGATGTATGCGAATCGCCTGCTGGAGCAGGCGACCTGATCGAAGGGATCTAACCGACGATTGCGCGCACGATGAAATACAGCACCGACGGCCCCAACAGACAGCCCAGTCCGGTATGAAAAGTGGCGGTCAGCGCGCCATAAGGCACCAGACGCCGATCCGTTGCCGCCAGCCCTGCGGTAACGCCGCTGACAGTACCCGCCAGACCACCGAAAACCATCGCCGAACGCGGGTTGTCCAGCCCCATCCAGCGCGCCGCCACGGGCGTACCGACCATCACCAGAATCGCCTTGATCAGGCCGGTGGCAATCGACAGGGCCATCACGTCGGAGGTCGCACCCAACGCAGCACCGGTCACCGGGCCGACGATGTAGGTCACAGCACCCGCGCCAATGGTGGTCATGCTGATTGCATCGCGGTAGCCAAACACCCAGGCAATGCTCGCGCCCACGATAAACGGCAGAATCGTGCCCAACAGCAAGGCAATTGCTCCGATCAGCCCGGCCTTGCGTGCCTCGGTTGCCTGCACTTCAAAGGCAGTCGCCACGATGGCGAAGTCACGCAACATCGCCCCGCCCATCAGGCCGATGCCTGAGAACAGCGCCATATCGGCAAGCCCCTTCTGGCCGCCGGTCAACGTGCCGCCGACCCAGGCCAGAATCAGCCCGATGACAATCGCGATGGCCGAGCCATGCACCCGGCCGAACGTCAGGCGCTTTGAAAGCACCACCGAGACCCACATGATGATACCGACGAAGGCAAATGCGGTGATCAGCCCGTTGTGTTCAAGTCCTTTCTCGATGAGGTCCCACATATCAGCGACCTCCAGCCGGGGCTATTTCAGGCTTGATCACAGGCGTCAGCAGCGGCTCTTCCTTGGGTAAAGGCTCGCCGCGATTGGTGCGGCTGATCACTGCGATGGTGCAGGCGCAGAGCACCACAGAACCGACAGCGGCCAATACCGCCACCGGCCCGCCCTTGAGTGCGGTCACAACGTTTTGTTGCGCGGCCATCGCCACCACGACCGGTATGTACAGCGCGCCCCAGAAACCCACGCCCATTTCGCAGTCCTTGGTCATGCCGCCGTGTTTCTGCATCCACAGACGTGCGCAGATCAACAGGATCATGGCGATCCCGACCCCGCCCACATTGGATTTCACGCCCAGCAGAACGCCGAGCATGTCACCGAGAATCACGCCCGCGAGCGTGCAGATAGCCAGTAGTGCAACACCATAGATAATCATTGTTGTTATTCCTCTGTTTGCATTGCTGAAGTTGTTGTTTTTGTCCTTCGTAGCAGCTGCACGGCGGCTCTATGGAGTGCGGCGAACCTCCTCGTGCGACAGCGCGATCAGGCTGTCCAGACGCGCAGCCTGAAAGGCCAGCGCTGTTCCTTGCTGGAAGACTTTGCGCGCCAGCCCGGTCAACACGGCACCGGGCGGCAATTCGATGTGCAGGCGCACGCCTCGCTCCCAGGCAGTTTCCACGGTGCTGCGCCAGTCGATGACCCGGCACATGTTGAAGGCCAGGTCATCACGCAGTTTTTCGGCATTCAGCAGCGGACGCGCCGTGCTGCCGCTGAGGTAACGTATCTTCGGCGCCTGCAACGCAACCCTTGAAAAGGCTTCTGCCAGTTGCTGCGCGGGAGCTTCCAGCAAGGCGCAATGCGACGGCACGCTGACCGCAAGACGCTTGACCGCCGCGGCCCCCGACGCCTTGGCCAAATGACTGACCTGCTGCATCGCCTCGACGCTGCCCGAGATCACCATCTGGTTGTCGGCGTTGATATTGGCGAGAAACACCGGCATTTGCGGGCTGTGTACTTGCCTGATCAGCGCCTCGACCTGTGTCTGGTCCAGACCGATCACCGCAGTCATGCCATAACCTTCGGGCCAGGCGTTCTGCATCAACTCGCCGCGCAACGCGACCAGGCGCACGGCATCGTCAAAGGCCAGCGCCCCGGAGATCACCGCTGCCGGATAAGCGCCGATGGACAACCCTGCAACGTAATCCGGCACACAGTCACGCGCCTGCAACAGACGGGCGCAGGCGACACCGGCGATCAACAGGCAAAGCTGGACGGCGCGGGTCGCTTGCAGCGCCTGAGTGCTGTCCAGCGCCAGTACGTCTTCGCCAAGAGCATCGGCAGCTTCCTGCAGGCAATCGTGGACGACAGGGGCGTCGGGTAATTGATGCAGCATGCCGGCCTGCTGCGCGCCCTGACCGGGAAACACCCACAGGCTGCTCATGCGCACGCCCCGATCAGATGCCACGGATCTGCAACCAGCCGCGCCCCTGCTGCGGTCTTGAGCAACACCCGCCCCGCCGGGCGCGCCCATTCACGCAGCGCCACAGCGCCATGATCGAGTTGCAGCTGCACATCGACCCGGCAGACCGATGTTTCCAGCGCCTCGACCAATTCGGCTGCGCAACTGCGACTTAACGGCTCAGACGTACGCAAAATCAGGTCCAGATCGCTGTCCTGATTCAACGCCGCAATACCACTGGCCAATTCGAACCCGGCGCTGCCACCGACACCCCAGACCAGTTCCAGCGCATCCATCACCGGGCGGACCTGGCGCAAGGCACGCAATGCGGGCCAGTCCTGAGTATTCTCGGTCGGGCACAAGACCAGTTGCTCGGGGATTACCCGCCGATAGACATCAGCCAGCAGCATGCTCGCGGCATAGCGCTGCTCACGACCGTAGCCGCGCAACCCTACGGCCACCTGACCGGCTGGCATGGCCTGCCGACGCACCACGACCGGCTGCCCGGCCAACACCGTTTCAACCGCCCATTTGGGCGCATCGTCCGGCAAGGCAGACAGTGGCATGCCCCACAGCAAATCATGGGGCAGTACTGCGCAAGCGCTGTCGATCACCATTGCGCCCGCAGCAACTGGCGTACGGTGGCCGATGCCGCACGATTGCTCGCGCCCAGGCGGCTGCTCAGGTCGACCCCGCTGGCCCGTACGTCTCTGATCGCACTGCTGAGGACATTGCGAACCTGAGTCAGGTCATCCGCAGTGGGCTGCTCGATCTGGCTGACCGAGAGGGTTTCCCACAGCAGACCAAGGCTGGCATAGCTGTCGATGTCGTAGGCCATTGGCGGGATGCTGGCGGCGAGCTTTTCCAGGTCTTCGACACTGCGCAGCGTTACCCGAGCGGCGGAAGCCTTGCCCATCGCATGCACCATCACGCCGGGATCACGCAGTGCGATCAACCGATTGGCCTGATACCCGTGGGCCAGAAATGCGCCGGACATAGCCTTGCCGACCAGCAGACCAATCACCGCATGCCCAGCAAGACGCGCCCGCGCATAGCTGTCCACCGCACCGGCCAGCGCCTGATGAATGCCCAGCGCTTCTTCGCGGCGACCATAGGCCTGGCTCGGCACATCGACAATCGCAATCAGTGCACGTTTTTCGGCGCGGTCGCGGTCCTGCTCGATGGCATCATCCACAGCTTTGGCCAGGCCACAGCCTTCCAGCAGACCGACCTCGCCCTGACGCGCCCGAGGGAAACGATTGCCGGTATCGGCAACCACCGCCACAAAGCGCACTGGCTGGTCGCCCAGCAAGCCATCGGCGACCTTGAGCGAGGCAGGCAGACCGTCAACTTGCGTAGCACCTGCGCTCAACGCGTTGAACCAGTGCAAACCCCGTTGTGAATAGCTCATGACCGGGCTCCTTGATAAAGGGTACGTACACTCTGCGGATCGATTTGCGCTTCGGTGTGGAGGCTGGTGAGGCGCTGCAAAAACAGTTCGTACTGGCTGCTGCGATGCGCTGCCGGTACGCCCTGCTTGAGCCAGCCGCTGACCTGCTGCCGGATATCGGCCACATCGTCTGCGGCAAAACCGTCCACCAGATCACTGGCAAACCGCTGCTCGCCACCGGTCAGGCTCCAGATAAACGGGCGGTCACGGGAATCGTATTCTTCTATGCCGGCTTCCTGCTCGATCACCTGCGGGCCGTTCAGGCCCAAGCGGGCTTCCTGGGTCACCAGCAAATAGCTGCACAAGCCCGCAGCAATGGACATCCCGCCAAAACAGCCGACGCTGCCCGCCACTACGCCGATTACCGGCTGGTACTGACGCAAGTCGACCATCGCGGCATGAATCTCGGCAATCGCCGCCAGACCCAGATTGGCTTCCTGCAAACGCACACCACCGGTTTCCAGCAGCACGATGGCTGCGGTGGGAATACCGTTGCGGTTGTCTTCGGCGGCCAGCTCAAGCGCACCGGCCATTTTCGCACCGCCGACTTCGCCCATGCTGCCGCCCTGAAACGAGCCTTCAATGGCCGCAATGACTACCGGCCGCCCGTCAACAGTGCCCTTGGCAACCACCACGCCATCGTCAGCTTGAGGGACAACGCCTTGTCTGGCAAGCCAGGGCGACATGACGCGATCAAACGGGCCAAGCAATTCGCGGAAGCTGTCGGCATCCAGCAGAGCGCGGGCGCGCTGCCGGGCACCGAGCTCGATGAAACTGTGCTGGCTCAGCAAACGTGCGTTATCAGTCATGACCGATCTCCTCGAAGCCCTGATCCAGACGCAAGCGCACCACGCCGGGCGTGGCCCCGAAGTCGTGGATGTCGATGCTCAGCGCAGGCGGGGTCTGGCCGTCGAACATGCGCTCGAAAAGATGTTTCCAACGCAGCGAGGCACCGTTGACCGAGGTCACCACCTGAATTGATAGCTTGCCTGGCGAACCGGGCTCCAGCAGCACTTCCAGATCGCCCGAGCCAACCACACCTACCAGCGCGCGGCCTTTGGGCGGCTGTCCGGCAGGGAATTCAAAAGACAGGGTTTCCATTTCAGACACTCCTCGAAACACGGCCGAGCGCAGGCTCCAGGCCGTCGATAAACAGGCAGGCAGCCAGCAGATCAGCCGCGCCGCCAGGCGAAGCATTCAGCGCCAGCAGTTGCTGATCCAGTTGGTTCAGTGCGCGGCGCCCGGCAAGGCTGGCACTGCCGCCAACGTCCAGCACGTGCTGAGCGCCGCGCTGCATGGTGTGCAAGCCTTCGATACCGGCACGATGCAGCACGCAGGTGTCGGACAGGGTGGTCATGATCGCCAGCAGCGCATCCAGCCGGGCGTTCTGCTCGCCACTGCCCGCCGCGCGACTGCGTTGCAGTTGCGGCAAGGCGAAATCCCTGACTGCCGGGAAGCCTTGCTGCGCCTGTTCCCGGGCGCCCATTACACCGTAACGGCGAACCACTTCATTACCGTGACTGCCTTGCACGAGCACCTGGCGGTCCTTGATCTGCGCCAGGCTGGCAGCCCGCGCGAAGACGGCTTCGGGTGCGCAGTTGCGGGCATCCAGCGCGGCAGCTGTCACCAGCAGGCCCAGCGCCCAGATCGCACCTCGATGAGTATTCACGCCCAGGGTGGTGCGCAGCATCGTCGCTTCACCTTCGCGACCGAGACGGCCGAGCGCCTCACGTAATGGCTGGCCCACTGTGTTGAATTGCCCAGCGGCGTCAGCCATTAACTTGAAGGTCGGCCACAGTGACAGCGCCGAGGAGTGCATCAGGCCCAGGTGCAGGTCGGTGTGTGCGCCGCTGCCACGCCGGTCCACCAGTGCAGGTTTGGGCGACAGGTCGGCTTCGGCGATCAGGGCATCGACGGCCAGATCGGCCAGTCGCTCGGCAAGCGAAGCAGCTAGCGGTGTCAATTGAAGTGCGCTCATCACCAACTCCTGAATTTGGCAGGCGGGCTGTACAAACCACCGGACCACTGAACCAGATCGGCAATGCTCTTGGCCGCAAGCAGTTCACGGCTGGCATCGGTGCGCCGGATGCCGAGGTCTTCCGGCAGCGCGATCAACCCTTCACGACGCATACGTGCGGTGTCTTTCGGGTTATGGCGCAAGCCGATCACGGTCACGCCCGCCACGGCGGCAATCATCGCCTGACGCTCTTCCAGGCTGCGCGCCTTGTAGAGGTAGGCGATGCCTTCTTCGGTCAACAAATGAGTGACGTCGTCGCCGTAGATCATGATCGGTGCCAGCGGCATGCCGCTTTTCTTCGCCACTTCTACAGCGTCCAGCGTTTCAACGAAGGTCGGCTTGCCGCCCTCCTGAAACGTCTCGACCATCTGCACCACGAGCTTTTTGCCGCGCTCCAGATAGGCATCCGGGCCGCTCTCGTTCTGTTGGCGCATGTCCAGCCATGCCGGGGTGGCATGACGTCGGCCGCGCGGATCATGGCCCATGTTCGGTGCGCCGCCAAAACCTGCCAGCCTGCCACGGGTGACGGTCGAGGAATGCCCGTCTCCATCCACCTGCAAAGTCGCGCCGATAAACAGGTCAACGGCATATTGGCCAGCCAGCTGACAGAGTTGGCGATTGGAACGCAGCGAGCCATCGCGCCCGGTGAAGAACACATCCGGGCGCGCAGCAATGTAGTTTTCCATGCCCAGTTCGGTGCCGAAGCAATGCACGCTCTCGACCCAACCGCTTTCGATGGCCGGGATCAGTGTCGGATGCGGGTTAAGCGTCCAGTTACGGCAGATCTTGCCCTTGAGGCCCAGCGACTCGCCGTAAGTCGGCAGAATCAGTTCAATGGCTGCGGTATTGAAGCCAATGCCGTGGTTCAGCGACTGAACGTTGTGTTTTTCGTAGATGCCGCGAATCGCCATCATCGCCATCAATACGTGCACCGGCTTGATGTGGCGTGGGTCGCGGGTGAACAGCGGCTCGATGTAGAACGGCTTGTCGGCCACCACCACAAAATCGACCCACGAGGCCGGAATGTCCACCCGAGGCAGTTCGCTGACGTCATCCACCAATTGATTGACCTGAACGATGACGATGCCATCGCTGAACGCAGCCGGCTCGATCAGCGCGGGGGTGTCTTCGGTGCTCGGGCCGGTGTAGATGTTGCCTGCCCGGTCGGCCATGAAGCCTGCGGCCAGCACCACGTTGGGGATCAGGTCCACCACCAGCCGCGAATACAGTTCGATGTAGGTGTGGATCGCACCGATTTCCAACAGGCCGTCTTCCAGCAGTTGGCTGATGCGCAGGCTTTGTGTGCCGGCAAACGAGAAGTCCAGTTTGCGTGCGATGCCTTGCTCGAAAAGGTCCAGATGCTCGGCGCGGCCAACGCTCGGCATGATCATGTGCAGGTCATGCACCTTGCCCGGATCGACTTTGGCCAGCGCGCGGGACAGGAAGTCCGCCTGCTTCTGGTTGTTGCCCTCAAGCACCACCCGATCACCGGAAACCAGCAAGGCCTCCAGCGCCGCGACAATCTTGTCGGTCGGCAGCACTACGCCATCGGCCAGCGCCCGCACCTGCTCCAGACGCCGCTGCTTCTCGGTGCGACGACGTGTCCAGTGTGCGTCGGGGGAAGTTGTTGTTGTCATGATCGCTCCACGATTTTGCTGTCGTGGGCCACCTTAGGAGCGATAGGGGCACGCATCAATCAAGCAGCGAGGCGAATCGTTACGGCTGGAGTAACGATAGTAAAAGTGTTCGTTTTTTGATCACCTTTATTGGTGCCCGTAACATCCGCGAAACGCCCTGCTGATCTTTGTGTAGGACCGGTCTTTAACAGAACTTCTGCGCACCTGAGTAGCGGTTTTACGCCTAGCCTTCAGGCTTCCAGAACTCAAAGGAAGCACTGCCATGTCGTTCATAGTCAGGGAAGGCGATCTCACCACCACGGGCGGCTTTGTGCTGGCCGCATCGGCAAGCGAGGTCATTGACCTGCGTCGCGTGGCCCGCATGGGCGACCCGGTGTGGTGTCCGGCATGCGGGGAAATTGGTTTCATTGCCCAGGGCAACCCGACATATGTCGACGATCTGGTGGCGGTTGCCACGCAGGGACATGCAGTGGAGTGCGGCTGCAAACCCGGCAGCAACCGCCTGAGCGCCTCGCAGGAACACGTTCAGGCCGACATGGACGCTGCTGTCACCATCTCCACCGAACTGGCCTCGGCCGCGCGGCTGCATGCAGAGCACCTGGCCTGCTCATTGAGAGACGGCAGCTATACGCCCGAGGTGCTCCGGCCACGATGATTTCTGTGTCTGAGCGTTATGCATAAGTCTTGAGATGCTCACAGATTGGCTTCTGCCCGCAGGGCGTGGGAGCGAACTTGTTCGCGAATACGGTAGTTCAGACGATACATTTTCTGTGACTATACCGGCCCTTTCGTGAACAAGTTCACTCCCACGGCCTTCGGCCAGAATCAAAAGCGGACTTGTGTATAACGCTGAGTGCTACGCGCGGTGCATACCCATCACGGATGGGCATTGGTCTCCAGCAAGTGATGCAGGTCAACGAACTGCTGCGTCAGCTTGTGACGGGGGTCCAGGTGGATCAGCAGCAGGCTGGCCTGATGCGACTCACGCATTTTCACCGATGCGCCCAGGTAGACCGGCAACACCGGCAGCCCCTCGGCTATCAGCTCGTCGAGCATCTGCTGCGGCAGGCTGGCTCGGGGCTGGAACTGGTTGACGATGATGCCTTCAACCTGAAGATCTTCGTTGTGATCCTCTTTCAGCTCCTCGATCTCGCGCATCAGTCCGTACAGCGCCTGTCGGGAAAAGCTGTCGCAGTCGAACGGAATCAATACACGATCAGACGCAATAAGCGCCGAAACCGCATAAAAGTTCAGTGCTGGCGGCGTATCCAGATAAATCCGCTCGTAATCCTCACTCAGTTCGTCGAGCAGTTTGCGCAGCTTGTTGATCTTGTGCTTTGCCTCAAGTTTGGGCTGCAAGTCGGCAAGCTCGGCAGTGGCCGTGACCACATGCAGGTTATCGAACGGTGTTTCATAGATATCGACGTGGTTTTTCTTGGCGAACGGTGCTGCTGACAGTGTGTTCTTGAAGAACTCGGCAATACCCATCGGAATATCCTGACCGGTAAGGCCGGTGAGGTACTGAGTCGAGTTGGCTTGGGCATCGAGATCGATCAACAACGTCCGATAGCCTTCGTGAGCGCTGACTGCAGCCAGATTGCAGGCGATGCTCGATTTGCCTACACCGCCCTTCTGATTGAATACCACGCGACGCATGCTTTGGGTTCCTTGACAGATGAAGAAACAGCAGGTGTGGCCGATAACGACCTTAAGAGGTGTAGAGTCTAGGCAGTACATATGACAACAGCGAGCTTATCGCAAAACGGCACGTACCTGCCTGTCATCCTAAAGCCAGACTTGAACTTTAAAATACACGTCTGTAAACGATTTTTATGTAACAAATTTGCTAGTAATGACCCCCATCGGGATAATGCGCGCACTCGGTCAAATTACCGCACCCAGGCTGATATCTACCTGATATCGATGTAGCGAGAAACGAGCCCGCAGGGGCGGGAAGAGAAGTTTTGATCACCTTCAACATTGCACGATGGCATGCCTGGGCTCCGGGCCTGGCGAGCGCGGACGACTGGCTGCAATGGAGCCGCAATCCGACGCTACTGGAAACCAGTGATGCCGCGCCAGACGTGTCTTTCCTGCCTGCCATGCAACGTCGCCGCCTGGGCCGCATGGCCAGAATGGCATTTGCCGTCGGCTGGCCATTGACTGAAGGCTTGGGGCGCGTACCGCTGGTGTTTGTCTCGCGCCACGGAGAAACCCCGAGAACGTTTGAAATTCTGCGCGATCTGGCTGCGAACGAGCCGGTTTCACCGACCCAGTTCAGCCTTTCAGTGCATAACGCAGTGATTGGCCTGTGGTCGATCATGCGCGGTGAAACAAGTGAGATGACAGCCCTGGCCGCCGCAGGCGACGGGCTGGAGTATGGAGCGTTCGAGGCCGCAGCGTTGTTGGCCGAGGGTGCAGAAGCAGTATTGCTTGTGGTGACTGAAGAGCAGCCACCACACGCTTATGCACAATGGATTGATGACGTGCCCTTTCCCTACGCGGTCGGCTTGCTGCTGACGCCCGGCAACGAGTGGGAATTGTCTTTGCACAGCGACACACAAGGGAACCCGCAGACTCGATGGCCCCACGCATTGAATCTGCTGCAAGCCTTGCACACTGATCAATCCGTCTGCCTGCACCCCTGGAATAACCGGTTATGGAACTGGCAACGCAAGAACTGAAAAAACGTCAGGATGCTTATTACTGGCGTTTGCTGGCAACCGCCTTCAGCTTTGCCCTCTTCGGGCTCAGCGGCCTGTGCCTGCGCTTGTTCGTTTTTCCGGTACTGAGTTGCCTGCCCGGCAGTGTAGCCAGTCATCAGCGCCGCGCCAGGCGGACCATCAGCCGCCTGTTCTGGCTGTTCATCCGCATCATGGCGCGCATGGGCGTGTTGACCTACGAGGTACAGGGTGCCGAAAAGCTTGGCCGCCCCGGGCAGATGATCATTGCCAACCACCCGTCATTGATCGACGTGGTGTTCCTGATCGGGCTGGTGCGTGACGCCAATTGCGTGGTCAAGCGCAGCCTGTGGGAAAACTCGTTCACCCGTGGCCCGGTGCGCTCCGCAGGTTACATCAGCAACGACGGCAGCATGGACATGCTCGATGCCGCCGTGGAGCGCCTGCAAAGCGGCCAGACACTGATTATTTTCCCCGAAGGCACCCGCACCCAGCCGGGTCAGCCGCCGGTCTTTCACCGGGGCGCGGCCGCCATTGCACTGCGTGGCGCGAGCATGATCACTCCGGTGACCATCAAGGTCCAGCCGACCACTCTGACCAAGGCCGAGCCCTGGTATCGCATTGCACAACGCCGCGTGCACTTCAGTTTGCGCGTCGGTGCCGATATAGACCCCACCGCCTTCAGTTCGCTGGGTCCGCCGCCCGTGGCGTCCCGCAAGCTCAACGATTACCTGCATGACTATTTCACCAAGGAGCTCGCCTCAGATGAGCGATCTGCACCAGGACATTAAATTGTTGATCATCGATGCCCTGGGCCTCGAAGACATCACTCCGGAAGATATCGGCAACGATATGACGCTATTCGGCGAAGGACTGGGACTGGACTCGGTGGATGCGCTCGAACTGGGCCTGGCCATCCAGAAGCGCTATGGCATCAAGATCGATGCCGATGCAAAGGACACCCGTAACCATTTCGCCAGCGTCGACAGCCTTGCGGCCTTCGTCAGCGCCAGACAACCGGCCTGAGAATTGAACATGCAAACCCGTGAAGACATCTTCGAAATCCTGCGCGCCGCAATGGTGGAACTGTTCGAACTGGAGCCTGAGAGGGTCACACTTGAAGCCAACCTGTATCAGGACCTGGAAATCGACAGCATCGATGCCGTGGACCTGATCGACCACATCAAACGCAAGACCGGCAAGAAGATTGCCGCTGAAGAGTTCAAGTCAGTCAGAACCGTGAACGACGTGGTAGAGGCCGTCTACAAACTGGTCAACACGGCCGAATGAAGCGGCTGATTGGCCTGATTCTGGTGCTGGCCGGTGTGCTGTATCCGTTTGCCGTCTACTGGGGAACCGAACACTTCGCCCCGTGGCAGTTCGCGCTGCTGCTGGGCAGCCTGTGGCTGGCGCGCGCACTGACCGGCGAGCGCAAGCCCGGCAGCCTGGCGATGGCGCTCGTCGCCCTGGTTTTTTGCGTGGCGCTGGGCGTAATCGACAGCCACCTGATGTTGCGCTGGTATCCGGTACTGGTCAGCGCGTTCATGCTCGGCCTGTTCGGTTCAAGCCTGGTCTACGGCCCGCCTATCGTAGAAAGAATGGCGCGCATAAACCGCCCTGAACTGCCCGATTCCGGCATCCGCTACACCCGTAAAGTCACGCAGATCTGGTGCCTGTTCTTCCTCGCCAATGGCCTCACGGCAGCCATACTGACGCTCTGGGCACCGTTGTCCTGGTGGACGCTGTACACCGGCCTGGTTTCCTACGGATTGATGGGCCTGTTGTTCGCTGTTGAATGGATCGTCCGCCCACCCTCTGCGGGCGGCAAATGAAATGGATCGCATGAACTGGTTGAACCTTGAACACCTGCTGCTCGACGCCCTGCCCGACCGGCTGCTGACGCTGGCCCCGACCCTGGATCACACGCAATTTCGTGATCAGGCATTGAGTGTGGCCGCAGGACTGCAAGCCCGCGGTATCAAAAACCTCGCGGTACACCTTGAAGATGCCGCTGACCTGGCTGTCGCCTTGTTCGGTGCCTGGCGCGCCGGTGTGCACGTGTTGCTGCCCGCGGACTTGCAAGGCCAGACCCGCGAGCGCTGGGCCAATCAGGTCGACCTGTGGCTGACCGACCTGACGCAAGACACGCATTTAAGCGATCTGCACGCCGCGCAGTTGGCTCCGGCAGCGCTTGACCTTGACCAGTGCCGGTTGAGCCTGTGCACCTCGGGTTCCAGCGGCGAGCCCAAACTGATTGAAAAACGCCTGCGCCAGCTGGCCAACGAAGTCTGCGGGCTGGAACAGCTGTGGGGCGCGCAGATTGGTTCGACATGCATGATCGGCAGCGTTGCGACGCAACATATTTATGGGCTGCTGTTCCGTTTGCTATGGCCGCTGTGCGCCGCGCGCCCGTTCGTGCGCCGCCAGTTGCCGTTTGCCGAAGACCTGCAACGCGCCAGCCGCGAATACCCGTCCTTTGCCTGGGTCGCCAGCCCGGCACTGCTCAAGCGCATGGGCGACAACCTCGACTGGAGCAGCCTCAGTGCCGTGCGCCGGGTGTTTTCATCCGGCGGCGCATTGCCAGCCGAAGCGGCGCAAAGTCTGCAACAACGTCTTGGCCAGTGGCCGACGGAAATTCTCGGCAGTTCGGAAACCGGTGGCATCGCCTGGCGGCAGGGCGAACAGCACTGGCAAGCCTTCGACGGCGTAGAGCTGAGTCAGAACAACGAAGGGGCGCTGCGCATCAGCTCGCCCTATCTGCCGCCCGGTCACGTAGAGCAGACCGCCGATGCCGTGCAGATTGGCAATGATGGGCGATTCGAACTGCTGGGCAGGCTGGACCGCATCGTCAAACTCGAAGAAAAGCGCGTGTCGTTGCCACTGATCGAGCAGGCCCTTACGACTCACGAGTGGGTAAATGAAGCGCGCCTTGGCGTGGTTCAGGAAAACCGTGCGTCGCTTGGCGCGCTGCTGGTGCTGAGCGATGCGGGCTTGCTGGCCCTGCGTAATCAGGGCCGTCGAGCGCTTACCGAAGCCTTGCGCCAGTATTTGCGACCGCACTGCGAAACCATCGCTCTGCCGCGGCGCTGGCGTCTGCTGCGGCAAATGCCCCTCAATGCCCAGGGCAAACTGGCGCAGATGGACGTGCAGAACCTGCTCATGGCCTCACGCCCCAGGCAACCGCAAGTGCTTGACCAACAGACGGTCGACGGCGAATTGCACCTGCAACTGATGGTCCCGCCAGATCTGGCATTTTTCAGCGGCCACTTTCCCAAGGCACCGGTCTTGCCAGGCGTGGTTCAGGTCGAATGGGCGATCAGTCTGGGGCAGCGCCTGTTGAATCTGCCAACCGACTTTGCCGGCATGGAAGTGCTCAAGTTTCAGCAACTGGTGCGCCCCGGCGACCGCCTGAAACTGACCCTGCGCTTCGATGCCGCTCGCTCAAAGCTGCATTTCGCCTTTCACAACAGCGAAAACGCACCCTGCTCCAGCGGCCGGATTGTGCTGGAGGGAGATCATGCATAAGCCTTGCGTGATCATTCCGGTGTTCGACCACGAACTGGCCGTGCCCAGCGTGGTCAAGGCCGTCCGCAACGCAGGCTTGCCCTGCATATTGGTGGACGATGCCAGCAGCCCGGCTTGCGCCGCAGTGTTACAGCAGCTGGCGCAGGGTGAGGGTATTTACCTGTTGCGCCTGCCGGTCAATCAAGGCAAGGGCGGCGCGGTCATGGCCGGGTTCCGCGAGGCGGCACGCCTGGGTTTCAGCCATGCGTTGCAGGTCGATGCCGATGGTCAGCATGACCTGAACGATATTCCGGTGTTTCTGGAGCAGTCACGCCAGTACCCGCAAGCGTTGATCTGTGGCTATCCGCAGTACGACGAAAGCGTGCCCAAAGGCCGCCTGTACGCCCGTTATCTCACCCACGTCTGGGTATGGATCAACACCCTGTCACTGCATATTCGCGATTCCATGTGCGGCTTTCGGCTCTACCCGCTGGCCCCGGTTCTGGCGCTGATCGACAGCGTGCAGATCGGCAGGCGCATGGACTTCGACTCGGAAATTCTCGTGCGCCTGTCATGGCGTGGCCAGGCGATGCGCTGGCTGCCGACCCGCGTTCACTATCCGCAGGACGGCCTGTCGCATTTCCGCCTGTTTCACGACAACGCCCTGATCTCGAAAATGCACGCCAAGCTGTTCTTCGGCATGCTGATGCGTCTGCCGGTGATCCTCTGGCGGCGGTGGCGCTCATGACCATTGAAAAGTCGCCCAAGGAACATTGGGCCAGTCACGAAGAGCGTGGCAGCTTCCTGCTCATGAAGCTTACCGCCTGGGGCATGCGCGTGCTCGGTCGTCGCCTGCTCAGCCCGGTGCTGTATGGCATCGTTCTATATTTCTTCGCCTTCGGCCGCCGTGCCCGACACAGCATCTGGGAATACCAGCAGCGCCTGGCGGACTGGAGCGCCAGACCCGAACTGCGCCCCAGCCAACGGCGCGTGTTTGGCCAGTTCATGGCCTTCGCCGAGGCACTGCTCGACAAGCTTGATGTGTGGAACGGCAAGCTGGGCATCGAGCAGATCGAGATCATCGACCCAGCCCTGCTGCGCCACAACCTGCGCGGCGAGCGCGGACAAATGCTGGTCGGGGCACATCTGGGCAACCTTGAGGTGTGCCGCGCACTGGCCGAACTCGGCGAAAAAGTTACCATGAACGTGCTGGTGCACACCAAGCACGCCGAACGCTTCAATCGCCTGCTCGGTGAAGCCGGAGCGACCAACCTGCGGCTGATTCAGGTCAGCGAACTGGACCCGGCGATCATGCTGCAACTCAGCCAGCGTCTGGACGAAGGCGAGTGGCTGGCCATCGCCGGTGACCGCGTTGCCCTGCACGGCGGGCGCAATGTGCGGGTCGACTTTCTGGGCAAGCCCGCGACGTTTCCGCAAGGCCCGTGGCTGCTGGCCGGTCTGCTCAAGTGCCCGGTCAATCTGTTTTTCTGCCTTAAAGGCCCGAACGGCTATCGGGTGATTCTCGAACCGTTCTCCGACGCCATCGAATGGCGACGCAGCGACCGAGCCCAGGTCATCGCCCACTGGGCCACGCGTTATGCCGAGCGTCTTGGGCACTACTGCCTGGAAGCCCCGCAGCAGTGGTTCAATTTCTACCCATTCTGGAAGTCCGATGATGATTCAAGCTCCTGACCCGATCATTTTCGGCGAGCGCGCCCTGTGTATCGAAGACGTGCTGGCCCTGGCCAATCGGCAGGCACCGAGTGCGTTGCAAGGCGACGCTGAATTTCGCGCACGCATTGCCAGGGGCGCGCAGTTTCTCGATTCGTTACTGAACAAGGAAGGCGTGATCTACGGCGTCACCACCGGCTACGGCGACTCCTGCGTGGTGGCCGTGCCATTGGAACATGTCGAGGCGCTGCCGCAGCATTTGTACACGTTTCACGGCTGCGGGCTGGGCAAGCTGCTGGACGCCCAGGCCACCCGCGCAGTGCTGGCGGCACGTTTGCAGTCACTGTGTCAGGGCGTTTCCGGGGTGCGCGTCGAACTGCTTGAGCGTTTGCAGGCGTTTATCGATCAGGACGTGCTGCCGCTGATCCCGGAAGAGGGCTCGGTGGGTGCCAGCGGTGATCTGACCCCACTGTCTTACGTGGCCGCGACCCTGTCCGGCGAGCGCGACGTGATGTTCCGTGGCGAGCGCCGTCCGGCCAGCGACGTGCACCGCGAACTGGGCTGGACGCCGCTGGTGCTGCGCCCCAAGGAAGCGCTGGCGCTGATGAGCGGCACCGCCGTCATGACCGGCATCGCGTGCCTGGCGTTCGCCCGCGCCGATTACCTGTTGCAACTGGCGACCCGTATCACCGCCATGAACGTGGTGGCGCTGCAAGGCAACCCGGAGCACTTCGACGAGCGCCTGTTCGCCGCCAAGCCGCATCCGGGCCAGATGCAGGTAGCCGCGTGGTTGCGTCAGGACCTGGCCATCGACGCGCCAACCGCCCCACTGCATCGTTTGCAGGACCGCTATTCGCTGCGCTGCGCACCGCATGTGCTGGGCGTGCTGGCCGACAGCCTGAACTGGCTGCGCTCGTTCATTGAGATCGAGCTGAACAGCGCCAACGACAACCCGATCATCGAGGCCGAAGCAGAGCGCGTGTTGCACGGCGGGCATTTCTACGGCGGGCACATTGCTTTTGCCATGGACAGCCTGAAAACGCTGGTGGCCAATGTCGCAGACCTGCTCGACCGGCAATTGGCGCTGCTGATCGACGAACGTTACAACCACGGCTTGCCGAGCAATCTGTCAGGGGCCAGCGCCGAGCGGGCCATGCTCAATCACGGTTTCAAGGCGGTGCAGATAGGCACCAGCGCATGGACCGCCGAAGCACTGAAAAACACCATGCCGGCCAGCGTATTCTCGCGCTCCACCGAATGCCACAATCAGGACAAGGTGAGCATGGGCACCATCGCTGCGCGTGACGCCATTCGGGTGCTGGAGCTGACCGAGCAGGTTGCCGCCGCCACGCTGATCGCCGCCAACCAAGGTATATGGCTGCGCAGCAAGGCTGCCGATGCGCTCCCGCTGCCACCAGCACTGGCGGCCATGCACCAACAGCTGGGCGAGGACTTTGCCCCTGTCATCGAAGACCGGGCGCTGGAGAATGAACTGCGCCTGCGCCTGAAACATATTGCCAACCGCCGCTGGAGCTTGCATGCGCAGTAAGGGTTTTCTGCACGTCGACACCGAAATCGTGGTGCCGTTTTTCGACGTCGACATGATGAACATCGTCTGGCACGGGCATTACGTCAAATACCTGGAAGTCGCACGCTGCGCATTGCTCGACCACATTGGTCATAACTACATGCAGATGCTCGAATCCGGTTATGGTTGGCCGGTGATCGACCTGCAACTGCGCTACGTGCGCAGCGCGGTGTTCGGCCAGACACTGAACGTACGCGCCAGTCTGGTGGAGTGGGAGAACCGTCTGAAGATCAACTACCTGATCACCGACGCACACACCGGCGAACGCTTGACCCGCGCCAGCACCGTGCAGGTTGCGGTCGACAGCCAGAGCCGGGAAATGCAACTGGCATCGCCCCAGGTCTTTATCGATGCCGTGAAGAGAGCTTTGCCATGAACCGTCCGTTTCGCGCCTTGCTGCTATTGGGGTTGCTGTGCCTGTCTTCACTGGCGCAGGCTTTCGATCTACAACAACTGAGTGATCAGCTCGCTAAACCTGCGGTGGTGCAAGGGCGCTTCATTCAGGAAAAACACCTGCGCGCCCTGCCGCAACCACTGCTCAGCAAAGGCCGCTTCGTGCTCGCCAGGGATTTCGGGCTGCTCTGGCTGCTGGAAACACCGCTGAAACAGGATTACCGCATCAATGCCAGCGGCATTTCCCGCCGCGAAAGCGTGGGCGACATCAGCACCTGGAAGCCCGTACCAAACAAAAATGCCGGGGCCGAGCAGAACCGCTTGTTCCTTGCTGTACTGCAGGGCGACAGCAGCGGCCTGCAACGGGATTTCGACTTGCAGCTCAAGGGCGACGCGAACGCCTGGCAACTCACGCTCACACCGCGCTCGATGCTGCTGCAACAAGTGTTCAAACAGATCAACATCGATGGCGGAGAACTGGTCCAGCGTATCGAGTTGCTGGAAACCCAGGGCGACAGTACCGTCCTGAAAATGCTCGACAGCAGCAGTGCTTCCTCCCTGACCGATGCGCAGCGCAATGACTTCAACGACTGAGCGGCTATTGCCGCGACTGTTCCTGCTGATTCTGGCAAGCGTGCTGGCGCTGGCCGGCTGGCAGTGGCACGACCGCTCGCCGCTGTCGGCCAACCTCATGGAACTGGTGCCGGGCACTGACAACGACGAACTGGTGGTGAGCGCCGAAAAGCGCATGCAGGAACCGCTCAATCGCGAAATGCTCGTGCTGGTGGGTCACACCGACCGCCAGCAGGCTGTGGAACTGGCTCGCACGCTGGCGGAGCAATGGCAAGCGAGCGGCCTGTTCGAGAAGGTTCAGTGGTCGCTGCAAGCCGATCTGCCCGCGTTGCGCACCCAGTTGCTGCAAGGGCGAATCGCGATGTTGCCGGCAGCGGATCGCGCTCTGTTGATCGATGAGCCGAAGACTTTCATCGAGCAGCGTGTACAAACTCTCTTCGACCCGTTTGCCGGGTTCAGCCTGGTGCCGGGTCAGGATGACTGGCTGGGGCTGACCGGACGTATCCAGAACAGCTTGCCGAAACAGGGCTCGGTCGAGGCGGATCTGGCCAGCGGCGCGCTGATCGCCAGCGCCGAGGGCAAAAGCTGGGTACTGCTGCGTTCGCGAACCCGAACCGATGCTTTCGATCTGCACCTGCCCGGTCAGGTCGCCGACCTGCTGGCGCAAGCGCGGGTGCAGGCGCAGCAGGCCGGTGGGCAATTGCTCGCCGCCAGCGGCCTGCTGTACGCCGCCGACGGGCAGAAGCAGGCCAGCCGGGAAATCACCTGGGTCGGCGGGGGCGCCACACTCGGTATTCTGTTGCTGCTGTTGCTGGCATTCCGACGCTGGAGCGTGCTGCTGGCGTTTGTACCGGTGATAGTCGGCATGCTCTTCGGTGCAGTGGCTTGCGTGGCGCTGTTTGGCAGCATGCACGTCATGACGCTGGTGCTGGGTTCCAGCCTGATTGGTGTGGCGGTGGATTACCCACTGCATTACCTGTCCAAGAGCTGGAGCCTGAAACCCTGGCGCAGTTGGCCCGCCTTGCGCCTGACCCTGCCGGGCCTGACGCTGAGCCTGATCACCAGTTGTATCGGCTATCTCGCCCTGGCCTGGACGCCGTTCCCGGCACTGACACAAATTGCCGTGTTCTCCGCTGCGGGCCTGATCGGCGCTTACCTGACTGCGGTGTGTCTGCTGCCCGCGCTGCTTGCAAAGGTCGAGATCAACCCCGCGCAATGGCCGCTGAAACTGGCGAAACTGATGCTCGATTGCCGCGCAGCGCTGTTGCAGCGCATCAGCACGCCGATTCTGCTGGCGCTGCTGCTGGCCTTCTGCGGCGGCGGGCTCTGGCACCTGACCACCAAGAACGATATCCGCCAATGGGTGGCAGCACCTCAGGCGTTGACCGATGAAGCCCAGGCCATCGCACGGATCACCGGTTATCAGCCCACCAGCCAGTTTTTTCTGGTGCGCGGCAAGGACCAACAGCAGTTGCTGGATCGGCAGTCCGAACTGACCCAACGGCTCGACCAACTGGTCAGCATGGACAAGCTGCAGGGTTACATGGCCCTCAACCAGTTGCTGGATTCGCCTGCCGAGCAGCAACTGACCCGTGATGCACTGGGCAAATTGCCGCAACACTGGGAGCCACTGGTACAGCTTGGCGTTCCGGCCAACGCACTGAAAACCGAACTCGCGCAATTGCAGGCACTGCCAACGCAAGACATTGATCAGGCGCTTCAAGGCCCGCTCAGCGAACCGTGGCGCACGCTCTGGCTAGGCGCCAGCGAAGATGCCGAAGGCGACGCTCAGGTAGCCAGCATCGTCAGCCTGCGTGGCATGAACAGCATGGCGTTGCTGCGCGTGCAGGCCATCGGACTGGAGGGCGTGCAACTGGTCGACCGCCTGGGTGAGCTCAACGAGGTGTTTGCCCACACGCAGATCAGCGCAGCGGAATTGAAACTGGCATCGTGCGTACTGATCGTCCTGCTGCTGATCGCTCCGTTTGGCTTCGGCGGTGCGTTGCGCATCGTCGCCCTGCCCCTGCTGGCGGCCCTGTGCAGCCTCGCCAGCCTGGGCTGGCTCGGTCAGCCGCTGACTCTGTTCAGCCTGTTCGGCCTGTTGCTGGTCACGGCGATCAGCGTCGATTACGCCATCCTGATGCGCGAGCAGATAGGCGGCGCGGCGGTCAGCCTGCTGGGCACGCTGCTGGCAGCGGTCACCACGTGGCTGTCGTTCGGCCTGCTGGCTGTTTCCGGCACCCCGGCGATCAGCAATTTCGGCCTGTCGGTCAGCCTGGGGCTGGCCTTCAGCTTTCTTCTGGCACCGTGGGCCAGCCCGCGTAAAGCGCTTCATTCGCCAGCCAATGCTGAAGGGCCACACGCATGAGTCTTGCAGCGTTGTCGTCACTCCCTGCCACCGCCCAATCGGAAAGGAATACCTGTGCCCATCACTGATAGGGAAATTCGTCAGGTCGTCGTCATCGGTGCCGGCCCGGCCGGTTGCATTGCGGCAGCCCTGCTCAAACGCCAGGGCCACGACGTGCTGATTATCGAGCGTCAGCTGTTCCCGCGCTTCTCCATCGGCGAAAGCCTGCTGTGCCATTGCCTGGACTTCGTCGAAGAAGCCGGGATGCTCGACGCCGTGCAGGCCGCCGGTTTCCAGCTCAAGAACGGTGCTGCCTTTGCGCGCGGCGAGCAGTACAGCGATTTCGATTTTGGCGATACCTTCAGCAACGGCAAGCCGACCACCTTTCAGGTGCAACGCAGCGAGTTCGATAAGCTGCTCGCTGATCAGGCCGAGCTGCAGGGTGCGGAAATCCGCTATCAGCAGGAAATCATCAGCGCCGACTTCGACAGCCTGCAGCCGGTATTGCGGGTAAAACGCGAGGACGGCAGCGAATACAGCGTGCAGGCCAGCTTCGTACTCGACGCCAGCGGCTATGGCCGCGTACTGCCGCGCCTGCTGGATCTGGAAGCGCCGTCGGGCTTTCCGGTGCGTCAGGCGGTGTTTACCCATATCGAAGACCATATCGAAAGCCCGCCCTTTGACCGTCAGAAGATCCTGGTCAGCATCCATCCGCAGCACAGCGATGTGTGGTTCTGGTCGATCCCGTTCAGCGAAGGTCGCTGTTCGATAGGCGTCGTGGCCTCGGCCGAGCGCTTCAAAGACAAGCCCGATGACCTGGACGCCTGCCTGCGCGCCTTTATCGATGAAACACCGCAACTGGCCAGCGTGCTGAAAAATGCGGTCTGGGATACACCGGCAAGGACCATCGGCGGCTACTCGGCGAACGTCACAACCCTGCATGGAAAGGGCTTTGCGCTGCTGGGCAATGCGGCGGAATTCCTCGATCCGGTGTTTTCGTCAGGCGTGACCATCGCCATGCGTTCGGCGAGCATGGCCGCTGGCGTGCTGAATCGACAATTGCAGGGTGAGAGCGTGGACTGGGAAACCGAGTTCGCCGTTCCGCTGAAGCGTGGCGTCGATACCTTCCGGGCCTATGTCGAAGGCTGGTACGACGGCTCGTTCCAGAGCGTCATTTTCTACCCGGGAAGCGCGCCGGATATCCGCCGCATGATCAGCGCCATTCTGGCTGGCTATGCCTGGGACGAGCGCAATCCGTTTGTCAGCGAGCCCAAACGCCGCTTGCGCACGCTCTCGGAAATCTGCGCGGACGGTGACTCATGAATCGACCGTTCCTGAGTGACAGCTATGTCGAGGAAACCCGCTTCGGCCTGTGGTTTCTGCGCAGCCATACTTGGCAGTACCGCGTATTGCGTGTGGCGATAGACGATTTGCGCAGCCTGTTCGATAGCGCGCTTCCGGCCGCACCGGTTTTGCTCGACGCCGGTTGCGGGCAGGGCAAGTCGTTTCAGCACCTGAGCAGGGTTTTTCAGCCTTCAAGGCTGATTGGTGTCGATGCCGACCTGCACAGCCTGGAGATGAGCCGTCAGGAGGCGCGCGCCAGAGGCATAGAGGTCGAGCTGATCGGCAGTGACTGCGCGGCGCTGCAAGTGCCGGACGCCAGCGTCGATCTGCTGTTCTGTCACCAGACCTTTCATCATCTGGTCGAGCAGGAACAGGCGCTGGCCGAGTTTTATCGCGTACTCAAGCCAGGCGGTTACCTGCTGTTCGCCGAGTCCACCGAGGCCTACATCGACACCTGGGTGATTCGCTGGCTGTTCCGCCACCCGATGCACGTTCAGAAAAGCGCGGCGCAGTATCTGCATATGATCCGCGACCAGGGTTTCGAGTTCGGCGCACAGCATGTTTCGTACCCTTACCTGTGGTGGAGCCGCGCCAGGGATTTCGGCCTGCTCGAAGCCTTGAAACTGCAAAAACCCAGGCCGTTCGGGCAACGGGAAGAAACGCTGGTCAATGTCGTGGCCCGCAAACCGCTACAAGGTGGCGCATTATGATCCGGGTATTATTTCTGGCCTTTCTGCTGCTGGGCGGCTGCGCTGCACAGGCACCGCTGCCGACTACCGCACCGACGATGCAATTGCCGATGCAGCTGCACATCGAACGCCGACAGGCTGATCAGCGGCAAGACTGGATGCTGGTCATCCAGCGCGAAAACGCCGGGTTGCGCTGGTCGATGATGGACCCGCTGGGTATCCCCCAGGCTCGCCAGTTGCTGATCAACGGACAATGGCAAGCCGACGGTCTGCTGCCCCCCAACCCCGAAGCACGCGAGCTGTTTGCGGCAATAATGTTCGCCATGACCTCGGATCTGGAAATGCATGGCCGCTACCCCACGGCGTACCGCCAGGGCATGCAGCGGCGTCTGGATGATCGCTGGCTGGTCGAATATCAGTCAGCCAACGCCTACACCATCCGTCTCAAGGACGGGTTGAGCTACAGGGTTACACCGCTGAACGACGAGAGCATGCCATGACTGCCTATCTCAATGCGCTGGGCCTGATCTGCTCGCTGGGCGACAGCCGTGAAGAGGTGTCGCGCAGACTGTTCGCAGGCGACAGCTCGGGCATGGTGTTCGAAAGCGGCTGGGTGCCGGAACGCGCATTGCCGGTCGGCGCGGTAAAATCCGCATTGCCGCCCATTCCGCCCGCCATGCAATCGCAGCGCAGCCGCAACAACCAGTTGCTGCTGGCCGCGGCCTTGCAGATCGAAGATGACATTCGTCAGGCTATCGCGCGCTACGGAGCCGGGCGGATTGGCGTGATCGTCGGCACCAGCACCTCGGGTATCGATGAAGCAAGCGAGAGCATGGCAAGCTGGCTGCGTGATAAGACCTTCCCCGACGATTACGATTATCGCCAACAGGAACTGGGCGCACCGGCGAACTTCCTGGCCGGCTGGCTGCAATTGAGCGGCCCGGCCTATGTGATTTCCACAGCCTGCACGTCCAGCGCGCGGGCGCTGCTCAGCGCACGACGGGCGCTGGACATAGGCCTGTGCGATGCGGTGCTGTGCGGCGGCGTCGACAGCCTGTGCAGGTTGACCCTCAATGGGTTCTCGGCGCTTGAAGCCATGTCGCCACAACTGTGCAATCCGTTTTCCACGCACCGCAACGGGATAAACATCGGCGAGGCGGCAGCGCTGTTTCTAATGACCCGCGAAGCTGGCAACAGCCACTCGATTGCCCTGCTGGGCGCGGGTGCCAGTTGCGACGCCCACCACATCTCGGCCCCGGAACCTACCGGCCGAGGTGCGCAGGATGCCATGCTGCAAGCGTTGGGCAGTGCCCGACTCGATGCCGCACAGATCGGTTACCTGAACCTGCATGGCACCGCTACGCCACATAACGATGCGATGGAAAGCCTGGCCGTGCAGGCGGTATTCCCGAACGGTGTGCCTTGCTCGTCGACAAAGCCGCTCAGCGGCCACACGCTGGGTGCCGCGGGAGCGCTGGAAGTGGCGTTTTGCTGGTTGAGCCTGGCACCGGACAACAGCGAACAGGCCCTGCCCCCGCACCTGTGGGACGGCGAAGCTGACCCGCTATTGCCTGCACTGCAATGGACACTGCCAGGTTCGCGCCTGGCACCTGCAAATGCTCGTTACATGATGAGCAATTCGTTTGCCTTCGGTGGCAACAACATCAGCCTGATTATCGGAGATGCCCCATGACCGAGTGGTCGCTCGCCGAACTCATACCCCATGCTGGCGACATGATTCTCATCGATCAGGTGCTGAGTTTTGACCAAGAGCAGATTCAAACCCGCCTGACCGTGCGCGCCGATGGTCTGTTCAACCAGCCGGACGGCAGCCTGCCCGCCTGGCTTGGCATAGAGCTGATGGCCCAGAGCGTCGCGGCCTATGCCGGTTGCCAGGCGCGCACCAAGGGTGAAGCGGTCAAGCTCGGGTTTCTGCTCGGCAGCCGCAAGTTCGAATGCAACGTAGCGCGCTTCCCGCTGGGCAGCGAACTGCATATCCATGCCGTGCGCTCCTTGCAGGACGACAGCGGCATGGGCGTGTTCGAATGCACCCTGACCGGACCGGATATCAAGGCTTTTGCCCGACTCAATGTATATTGCCCGCCCAACACTGCTGACTATCTGGCTGAAGGAGCCCCGGCATGACTGAATCGATACTGGTCACCGGCTCCAGCCGTGGCATCGGCCGCGCCATCGCTCTGCGTCTGGCCCAGGCCGGATACGACCTGATCCTGCATTGCCGCAACGGCCGCAGCGAAGCCGAAGCCGTGCAGGCCGAAGTCGTTGCGCTGGGCCGTCAGGCACGCGTTCTGCAATTCGATGTCTCGGACCGTGCCGCCTGCAAGGCAATTCTGGAACAGGATGTGGAGACGCATGGCGCCTATTACGGCGTGGTACTCAACGCCGGGCTGACCCGCGACGGCGCGTTTCCGGCACTCAGCGATGATGACTGGGATCAGGTGCTGCGCACCAATCTGGACGGTTTTTATAACGTGCTGCACCCGCTGACCATGCCGATGATTCGTCGTCGTGCGGCGGGCCGTATTGTCTGCATCACCTCGGTTTCCGGCCTTATCGGCAACCGTGGCCAGGTCAATTACAGCGCCTCCAAGGCAGGCCTGATCGGTGCCGCCAAGGCCTTGGCCATCGAACTGGGCAAACGCAAAATCACTGTCAACTGCGTCGCTCCGGGGCTGATCGACACCGCAATGCTGGACGAGAACGTGCCAGTCGACGAACTGATGAAGATGATCCCGGCGCAACGCATGGGCACGCCCGAGGAAGTGGCGGGTGCCGTGAATTTTCTGATGTCGGCCGAAGCGAGCTACATCACTCGTCAGGTGCTGGCCGTCAACGGAGGGCTGTGTTGATGAAGCGTGTGGTCGTCACCGGGATGTCCGGCATTACCTCGGTGGGCAGCGACTGGCCGACTATCGATGCGAGCTTCACCGCCAATCGCAGCGGCATTCGCCGAATGGACGAGTGGAACCGTTTCGCCGAACTGAATACCCGACTGGCTGGCCCCATCGACGATTTCGCGGTGCCCGCACACTGGACACGCAAGCAACTGCGCAGCATGGGCCGCGTATCGCGACTGGCAGTGGCTGCTGCGGAACAGGCGTTGATCGACGCCGGGCTGCTGAATGATCCGCTCATTCGCGATGGGCGCATGGGCACCGCCTGCGGCTCGTCAACCGGCAGCACCGACGAGATCAAGGCCTTCGGCAACATGCTGATCAACTCGGTGGCAGTAGGCCTGAACGCCAACTCCTACGTGCGGATGATGCCGCACACCACCGCCGCCAACATCAGCATTTTCTTCGGCCTGACCGGACGCCTGATTCCGACTTCCAGCGCTTGTACCAGTGGCAGCCAAGGCATTGGCTATGCCTACGAGGCGATCAAGTTTGGCCGTCTGCCGCTGATGCTGGCGGGCGGGGCCGAAGAGCTGTGCCCGACCGAGGCCATGGTGTTCGACGCGCTGTACGCCACCAGCCTCAAGAATGACGCGCCACACAGCACGCCACGCCCCTACGACAGCGGGCGAGACGGACTGGTGATCGGTGAAGGCGGCGGCATGCTGGTACTCGAAGAACTTGAGCACGCTCAGGCACGTGGCGCGCACATCTATGCCGAAATCGTCGGCTTCGGCAGCAATGCCGACGGCGCCCACAGCACTCGTCCCGAGCAGGCCACCATGCGTCGCGCCATGGAACTGGCCCTGGAAGATGCCAACCTGTCGCCCGACGCCATCGGTTATGTAAACGGTCACGGCACTGCCACCGAACAGGGCGACATCGCCGAAACCCTGGCCACCAGCAGCCTGTTCGGCTCACGCATGCCACTGAGCTCACAGAAAAGCTTCCTCGGCCACACACTGGGAGCCTGCGGCGCACTGGAGTCATGGTTCAGCATCGAAATGCTCAACAGCGACCGCTATATCCACACGCTAAACCTGGTCGACGTCGACTCACAGTGCGGCGAACTGGACTACATCGTCGGAGAACCCCGGCGGATGAGTAATGAATATGTGATGAACAACAACTTTGCCTTGGGCGGGGTGAATACGTCATTGATATTCAAGCGTTGGGGGTGAGATCACGCACGTCTCAACTCTCTTACGTCGCTCCGCGTCGCATGCCGTTCTGAACGCTCTGCGTCCGGTCTTGAGTCTGCGGCGCGGCGCAGATTTGTGACGCAGAGCGTCACGACAGGCATTCCCACGCAGAGCGTGCGGAACGATAACCTCATCTATCGTGCGGCGCTCCGCGTCGCATGCCGTTCTGGACGCTCTGCGTCCGGTCTTGATTCTGCAGCGCGGCGCAGATTTGTGACGCAGAGCGTCACGACAGGCATTCCCACGCGGAGCGTGCGGAACGATAACCTCAACTATCGTGCGACATTGCGCGTTAAAAGCTCGGTAAACGCCTTGGCCATCGGTGACTGTTCGTCCTTGCGCTGTACCAGCCACACCGCGCTTGTAGCGCCGGGGTCGAGGACATTGCGATAGACCACGCCGTCGATGCGCATTCGGCGGTAGGACGCTGGCAGCACGGTGACGCCCAGTCCAGCCGCCACCAGGCCGATGATGGTCATCACTTCACCCGCTTCCTGAGTGATCAGCGGGCTGAAACCCGCGGCGCGCGCCAGACTCAGAACCTGCGCGTAAATGCCGCTGCCATAAGTGCGCGGGAAGAACACGAACGGCTCAGCGGCCAGGGCCGACATATAGATCCCGTTCTCGCTTTCTGCCGCCAGTGGATGGTCAGCACGCATGATCGCCACCAGTGGCTCGTTCAGCAGTTCAAACACCACCAACGAATCGGGTAACGCCAACGGGCGCATGATGCCGACCTGAATGGTCTTGTCCTCAAGCCCTGCTGCCACTTCCTGGCTGGTGATTTCGGTCAGGGTCAGGTGCACATCCGGATAAGCCTGACGGAAGGCAAAAATCGCCTGTGGAATGCTGGAAGTGAACGGTGCCGACGAAGTAAAGCCAATCTTCAGCTCGCCGATTTCACCCAGTTGCGCACGCCGGGCAACATCAGTGGCTTTATCGACCTGCGCCAGCACCAGACGCGCCTCATCCAGAAACAACCTGCCGGATTCACTCAGCTCGACACGCCGGTTGGTGCGATCAAACAGACGCGTGCCCAGCTCCTGCTCCAGCGTCTGGATCTGCTGACTCAGCGGCGGCTGGGAGATACCTAGCGCCTGTGCCGCACGACCGAAATGCAACTCTTCGGCAACCGCGATGAAGTAACGCAGATGGCGCAATTCCATGCGGCCTCCATTAAGTCGTTTTACCTATCAAACAGGTCGAACAATATATTGGATGGAATGATTGGCGGGCTATATGATTTTTTCATTGCCTGCCCAATCGTGCTCCGAGGTTTCCCTTGAATCCTGCCGTCGCCCCGCCCACCACAGACTTGAATGCCTCCGCTAAACCGTCTGGCGACACTTACATCGAGAAAAACACGCCGCTTTTCAAACGCACCGCATTGGCGCTTTTCGCTGGCGGGTTCTCGACATTCACCCTGCTGTATTGCGTCCAGCCGATGATGCCAACGCTGTCCGGCGAGTTCTCCCTTTCGGCAGCCCAGAGCAGCCTGATTCTGTCCGTCGCCACGGCGATGCTCGCCATCGGCCTACTGATCACTGGACCGATATCCGACCGGCTGGGGCGCAAATCGGTGATGGTCATGGCGCTATTCTGTGCATCGCTGTTCACCATCGCCAGCGCGCTGATGCCCAGCTGGGAAGGCGTACTTATCACACGGGCAATGGTGGGCCTGTCGCTGAGCGGTCTGGCGGCAGTGGCGATGACTTACCTGAGCGAGGAAATCCACCCCACGCATCTGGGCCTGGCAATGGGGCTGTATATCGGCGGCAGCGCGGTCGGCGGGATGAGCGGGCGGCTGATCGTCGGGGTCATGATCGATTACGTAAGCTGGCACGCGGCGATGCTGGTGGTCGGTGGGCTGGCCCTGATCGCAGCCGTGGTGTTCTGGAAGATCCTCCCGGAATCGCGCAACTTCCGCCCCCGCTCACTGCACCCTCGCAGCCTGCTGGACGGCTTTGTGGTGCAGTTCAAAGACGCCGGGTTGCCGCTGCTGTTTCTGGTCGGGTTTCTGCTGATGGGCGCATTCGTCACGCTGTTCAACTACATCGCCTACCGCTTTTTGAGCGCCCCCTACAACCTGAGCCAGGCCGTGGTCGGGGTGTTTTCCGTGGTGTATCTGTCGGGAATTTACAGCTCGGCAAAGATCGGCTCATTGGCCGACCGTCTTGGCCGCCGACGGGTGCTATGGGCCGTGATCGTGATGATGCTGGCTGGCCTGCTGCTGACCCTGTTCACACCGCTGCCACTGGTTATCACAGGCGTACTGATATTCACCTTCGGCTTTTTCGGTGCGCATTCGGTAGCCAGCAGTTGGGTGGGACGCAGAGCAGCAACGGCCAGAGGTCAGGCTGCTTCGCTTTACCTGTTCTGCTATTACGCGGGCTCAAGCGTAGCCGGAACCGGTGGCGGAGTGTTCTGGCATTACGCGGGCTGGAACGGCATCGGGCTGTTTATCGGGGTGTTGCTGTTGATTGCCCTCGGGGTAGCGTTGCGGCTGGCGAGGTTGCAGCCGCTGGGGGCGAAGGTTTAGTCACAGATAGGGCGATGGCGGATAGAGTGAGCCAAGGTACACTGGCGCATCCGCCAGTTCTGGTAAAGGAAACCGACATGCGCCTCGACCACCTCCATCTGCAGAATTTTCGTTGTTACGAAGATGCTCATTTTGATTTCCAGCCGGGGTTCAATTTGGTGGTGGGGGTTAATGGCAGTGGGAAGACGTCGCTGTTGCTGGGTGTCGCGGGATGCTTCGGGAATTTACTTGGAAGCATTGGCGTCCATCAGCCATCGATAGCTGAGTCCGATGTTCGGTTCGCGTTAGTAAAGTTCGAAGACAGGATTCGTTTCGAACGCAGCTATCCTCTTGTATTGACTGCCCAAGGTGGCGCGTTTGAGCGTCAGGAATGGCACGTATCGCTGGAACGCAGCAGTCTTCAGACAAATTTCAGCGCGCTGAACAGTCTCGTATTTTCGGAAAATCTGATTAGCATCGATGTAAGTACCCACGGGGATTTGCCTGTATTCGCCGTCTATCAAGCCAATCGACGCTGGCTGACGATGAGTGTAACCGCTGAGCTTGCTGCACAGAGCAAACCATCAAGACTGGATGCATACACCTCTTGGTTCGATGCCGCCTCCAATTTGAAAAACTTCGAGACCTGGTTCATCGGCAAAACACTGGAGCGCTTTCAAAGACTATCCCGAGCAGGTTCTTCCAGCGTTTTCAACGACGAACTGACCTGGATAAACTCAGCCATCCAATGCGCACTACCCGACGCCAAGGGAATAGAGTACGACATGGAGCTACGTGCGTTGGTAGTCGATATGTATGATCGAAAAATCCCGTTCAACGACCTGAGCGACGGACAACGCGGAATGGTCGCACTCTTCGCCGATATCGCTCGCCGTATCTGCTTGCTCAACCCGCACATGGGGAAGGATGTTCTAAGCAAGACAAACGGCATCATCGTCATCGATGAGCTCGATATCCATCTTCACCCCGGCTGGCAACGCACCATTGCTCCAGCACTGAAAAAAGCATTTCCCAGCATCCAGTTCATCGCCGCCAGCCACTCGCCACAGGTCATCGGCAGCCTGCAACCGGGCGAGGTCATCCTGCTGAATAACCATGACGGCTCTCATCCAAGAGCAACCTATGGCCTGGACTCCAGCACTATTCTGGAAGAAGTCATGGGCGTACTGCAGCGCGAGCCTGAAATTGAAGAACTGCTCGACGAGCTATTCAGCACACTGGAAAACGACGAGCTTGAAAAAGCCAGACTGCAGCTTGATGCGTTAAAACAGAAAGCGCCCGATCTGCCCGAGTTCGCAGGTGCCGAAGCGTTGCTCAAACGCAAGGAGCTCATTGGACGATGAGACGCGTTATCAAGGGAACTGAGCCTGCGTCACTCACCGAATGGAAAGCCAGCGCAAACGAAGACTGGACGCCCACCTATCCAACCCTGCAGAACCCGCAAAAACGCGACTTGCATAATTGCTTGCTGCAAGAGCAGAACTTCTCATGCTGCTATTGCGGCAGGGAAATAGAGCTTGATAGCAGCCACATCGAACATTTCAGACCGCAGGATCATTATCTGCCATTGGCACTGGAATACAGCAATCTTCATGCGTCTTGCCTGCGCGAGACCACACCAGGAAACCCGTTGCACTGCGGCCACTATAAAGGCAACTGGTTCGATGAGGACCTGCACATTTCCCCGACAGAGGACGATTGCGAACAGCGCTTCCGTTATCTGCTAACAGGGAAAATCCAAAGCACGTCCCACACAGATCTTCCCGCCACGACGATGATCGAAAAGCTCGCACTCGATATCGCGTACCTGACAAAAAGACGCCAAGAGGCAATCACGCGCGTGTTTGATGAGCAAATCTTAGCCAGCATCAGCGACACAGAGTTGACACTTTTGGTACAAGGCCTCCGCTCTGGGGATGCCAACAAACAGCTCGCCTTTAGCCACGTTGTCGCCCGCTATGCGGAGCAGTTTCTGGCGTCTTTAAACCCTCCTCCCGAAAAAAGCTCGGTCAAGAATACGTGACACGCGTCGTCCTGCGCACGTACGCGGAAAGAAAATTACTTTCATATATTTGTTTATATTTCATTTTCGTATAATTTATTTTCATCACGAAAACAGAGATAAAAATAATGAATACCTGTGATCGCCTCGAAACCTGCTTCACTCCTTTTCCTGCGTCATCCCTGCCGAGTACTCCCGAGTCGCCTTCCGGCTGACGGCTTCAGCCGTCGGTATTGCGCCCTCGCCTACCCATTCTGCAAGGAACCGCCGCTATGTCGCCGTCACCCGGTATTTCGCTGTTGGTCTACGCCGCTGTCGCAATCATTGCCTTGATCGTTCTGATTGCGCGGTATCGCCTCAATCCGTTTATCGTCATTACGCTGGTGTCGGTCGGTCTGGCGCTGGTTGCCGGGATGCCGGCCAGTGGCGTGGTCGCCTCTTACGAAGCGGGAGTGGGCAAAACGCTGGGGCATATCGCGCTGGTCGTCGCGCTGGGCACCATGCTCGGCAAAATGATGGCCGAGTCCGGTGGTGCCGAGCAGGTGGCGCGCACTTTGATTGACCGCTTTGGCGAACGTAACGCGCACTGGGCCATGGTCTGCATTGCGTTTCTGGTGGGTTTGCCGCTGTTTTTCGAAGTGGGTTTCGTTCTGCTGGTGCCGATTGCCTTTACTGTGGCCCGACGTGTCGGGGTGTCGATCCTGATGGTCGGCCTGCCGATGGTCGCCGGTCTGTCGGTGGTGCACGCGTTGGTGCCGCCACACCCTGCGGCAATGCTCGCCGTTCAGGCTTATCAGGCGTCGGTAGGGCAAACGCTGTTCTATGCCATTCTGATCGGCATCCCTACGGCCATTATCGCCGGTCCGGTGTATGCCAAATTCATCGTGCCGCGTATCCATCTACCGGCTGAAAACCCGTTGGCGAAACAGTTTCTCGACCGCGAACCAAGAGCAAAACTGCCCAGTTTCGGCCTGACCATGGCGACCATTCTGCTGCCGGTGGTGCTGATGTTGCTGGGTGGCTGGGCCAACCTGATCAGTACGCCGGGCAGTGCGTTCAATGGCTTTTTGCTGTTTATCGGCAACTCGGTGATCGCCCTGCTGCTGGCCACCCTGCTGAGTTTCTGGACGCTGGGCATCGCTCAGGGTTTCAATCGCGACTCGATCCTGAAATTCACCAATGAGTGCCTGGCACCGACCGCCAGCATCACGTTGCTGGTCGGTGCCGGTGGCGGTTTGAACCGTATTCTGGTCGACAGCGGCGTCACCAACCAGATCGTTGGTCTGGCGCAGGACTTTCATCTCTCGCCTTTGCTGATGGGCTGGCTGTTCGCGGCGCTGATGCGTGTTGCGACAGGCTCGGCAACGGTGGCTATGACCACCGCATCGGGGATCGTTGCACCAGTGGCGATGGGCCTGGGTTACCCGCACCCCGAGTTGCTGGTGCTGGCGACAGGCGCAGGCTCGGTGATCTTTTCCCACGTCAACGACGGCGGTTTCTGGCTTATCAAGGAATATTTCAACATGACTGTAACGCAAACCTTCAAGACCTGGACGGTACTGGAGACACTGATTTCCATCGTCGCTTTCGCCTTGACGCTGGGCCTGGCGCAGGTGCTCTGAGTGGACATTCTGTACCAGATACGTGCCCGTCAGGATTCACTCAGCGCGGGAGAAGGCCGGATCGCCAGGCTGGTGCTCAGCGATATCGCCTTTGCCGCAAGTGCCAGTCTGGACGAGCTGGCCAGCCGCGCCGGGGTCAGCAGCGCGACGCTGTCACGCTTCGCTCGCAGCATCGGTTGTCGGGACCTGCGCGACTTGCGCCTGCAACTGGCTCAGGCGAGCGGCGTGGGCAGCCGATTTCTCAACCCTGAACCGGCCCCGGAGCAGTCGGCCTTTTTCATCCGGATTGTCGGTGACATAGAAGCCACTCTGCATCAGCACCTGGCCGGGTTTGATGAGTCGCGCTTTGCCGCAGCCGTAGCGTGCCTTAGCGATGCACGCATGATTCATGCGTTCGGCATGGGCGGTTGCTCCAGCCTGTGCAGCGAGGAGCTGCAAACCCGATTGGTACGTTTGGGCTACCCGGTGGCGGCCTGCCGCGACCCGGTGATGATGCGCATGATTGCGGCCACGCTTGGTCCGCAACACAGCCTGATTGCCTGCTCGCTCAGCGGGCGCACGCCGGAGCTGCTCGACGCAGTAACCCTGGCGCGTAGCTATGGCGCGCGCGTGCTGGCCATTACCTTGCCTGACTCCCCTCTGGCGCAACTGGCCGAGGTGGTGTTGCCGTTGCAAATTGCTGAGACCAATTTCATTTATAAACCCACCGCCGCGCGCTACGGCATGCTGCTGACCATTGATGTGCTGGCCACTGAACTGGCGCTGCTGAGCCCTGAAGACAATCAGGAACGGCTGCGTCGGATCAAGCTTGCACTGGATGAATACCGTGGTGGCGAAGACGGCCTGCCGTTGGGAGACTGAAGCATGATTTACGACCTGATCATCCGCGATGCGCTGGTCATCGATGGCAGCGATACGCCCGGAGTGCGCGCCGATGTAGCGATTAGCGACGGGCGCATCCAGCGCATCGGCAACCTGATCGATGCCACTGCGCAGGAAGAGGTCAATGCTGCCGGTCGTGTGCTGGCCCCCGGCTTTATCGACGTCCACACCCATGACGACACGGTAGTGATTCGCAAGCCCGACATGCTGCCCAAGATCAGCCAGGGCGTAACCACGGTTATCGTCGGCAATTGCGGGATCAGCGCATCACCGGTCTCGCTGCGCGGCAATCCGCCAGACCCCATGAACCTGCTGGGCGACGCGGCAGCGTTTGTCTATCCGCGCTTCGCCGACTATCGCGCAGCCGTGGATAACGCCCGGCCCGCCGTGAACGTGGCCGCTTTGATTGGCCATACGGCGCTGCGCAGCAATCACATGGATGATTTGTTTCGCAGCGCCAGCCCGGAAGAGATTGACGCGATGCGCGAGCAGTTGCGCGACAGCCTCGAAGCCGGCGCGCTGGGTTTTTCGACCGGCCTTGCTTACGCTTCGGCCTTCTCGGCCGAGACCAGCGAAGTCAAGCAGCTGGCTGAAGAGCTCAGCGCTTTTGGCGCGATCTACACCACCCACTTGCGCAGCGAATTCGAGCCGGTGCTGGAGGCGATGGCGGAGGCCTTCGACATAGGCCGCCATGCGCGCTCGCCAGTGGTGATTTCCCACATGAAATGCGCTGGCGCGGGTAACTGGGGCCGCAGCCCGCAACTGCTGGCGGCCCTGGAAAAAGCTGCGCAGGACCATCCGGTCGGTTGCGATTGTTACCCTTATGCGGCCAGCTCTTCGACGCTGGACCTGAAACAGGTCACCGACGCATTCCGTATCACCATCACCTGGTCAACGCCGTACCCGGATCAGGGCGGCCGGGATCTAAAGGACATTGCCGCCGACTGGGGGTTGTCATTGCTGGACGCTGCACGCAAGTTGCAGCCTGCGGGCGCGGTGTATTACGGCATGGATGAGGGCGACGTCGAGCGCATCATGTCTCACCCGCTGTCGATGATCGGCTCCGATGGCCTTCCGGAAGATCCGTTTCCGCATCCGCGCTTATGGGGCGCATTCCCCAGAGTGCTCGGCCATTTCAGCCGCGACAAAGGATTGTTTGCGTTGCACACCGCCGTACACAAAATGACCGGGCTTTCGGCAACGCGCTTTGCCTTGCACGAGCGCGGCTTTATTCGCGAGGGCTATTGGGCGGATCTGGTGCTGTTCAACCCGCAAACCGTGCGCGATGTGGCGGATTTCAAAGACCCTCAGCGAGCGGCACAGGGCATTGACGGCGTCTGGGTAAACGGCCGATTGAGCTATGCCGAAGGCAAGCCGCAGGGCGAGCGACAGGGTAGATTCCTGCCGCGCAGCGGTTCGCTGCTGGAGGGCTTTACGGATGGAAAAGCGCCGACGTAAGCGTCGGCGCTGAAAAGAGCCGATGAGCCCTGATGTATCGACGCATCGTCAGCCGGACAATTACTGGTGATACTGCGCCGACAACTCATGTACTGCGTTGATGAACGCACCAGCATTGGCCGGGTCGACTTCAGGGGTGATGCCGTGGCCGAGGTTGAAGACGTGGCCGGTGCCGCTGCCGTAGCTGGCGAGGATGCGTGCAACTTCCTGGCGGATGGCTTCCGGGCGTGCGTAAAGCACGGTCGGGTCCATGTTGCCCTGCAGCGAAACCTTGCTGCCGACACGCTGACGTGCTTCGCCGATGTCGCAGGTCCAGTCCAGGCCCAGAGTATCGGCGCCGATGTCGGCGATGCTTTCCAGCCACAGCCCGCCGCCTTTGGTGAACACGATGACCGGCACCTTGCGCCCGTCGTGCTCGCGAATCAGGCCGTTGACGATCTTGCGCATGTAAGCCAGCGAGAATTCCTGATACGCCGCCGAAGACAGGCTACCGCCCCAGCTGTCGAAGATCTGCACGGCTTGGGCACCGGCCAAAATCTGACCGTTCAGATACGACGTTACCGACTGCGCCAGCTTTTCGAGCAGCAGGTGCATGGCTTGCGGGTTGTCGTAGAGCATGGCCTTGGATTTGCGGAAGTCCTTCGAGGAGCCGCCTTCGACCATATAGGTCGCCAGGGTCCAAGGGCTGCCGGCAAAGCCGATCAGCGGCACACGGCCGTTGAGTTCGCGACGGATGGTGCTGACCGCGTCCATCACATAGCCCAGGTCCTTCTGTGCATCCGGGATGGGCAGTGCTTCGATATCAGCCAGCGTGCTGACGGTTTTCTTGAAGCGCGGGCCTTCGCCGGTCTCGAAGTACAGGCCCAGACCCATCGCGTCGGGAATGGTCAGGATGTCGGAGAACAGAATCGCCGCATCCAGCGGGTAGCGATCCAGTGGCTGCAGCGTGACTTCACAGGCGAACTGCGGGTTCTTGCACAAGCTCATGAAGTCCCCGGCACTGGCGCGGCTGGCGCGGTATTCAGGCAGGTAACGGCCTGCCTGGCGCATCATCCATACCGGCGTGACGTCTACGGGTTGCTTGAGCAAAGCGCGAAGGAAACGGTCGTTCTTCAGGGCAGTCATGTCGGCATCCGCAATAAAAGTGCCGACATTTTCTCAGAGCGCGACGCAAAAGGCACGGCAAGAGCCGTGCCTTTTGTCTATCGTGCCGATTTGCTGTGCCAATACAGCTCCGCGCCCGGCGTAAGACTATGGCGGGCCTGCGCTATTTGTGGGGATCTATGACGTCAAACGCCTTGATAACGCCTTTTTCAGCCGGGGCAAGTATCAGGCGCCAGGCACCTCTGCCGGTACTCCTGCCAATACCGGGAAGGTCCAGCGAGAACTGGCTTTTACCATACTTGTGCAGACTGCCATTGCCATCCAGCACATATCTATCAACTGCTTTTTTGACAGCAGCTTCAAGGTCATCGTTAGGGAGGTCATTTTCCGCATGCCTGAAACGCCGACTTTCAAAAAAGCCATCGATGTCCACTTTGTATCTTTTTATCCGATTGCTATCCGAGGAATCGCCATCACTCCCCGAGCCGTTCGATGGTCTGCCTTTTAATCGTTTGTTGCCGCCGCGCAACCCTGCCGACGCATGTACCCAGACCCCTTGCCTACCAAGTTGAATCGGCAATTGATAATGCGCATCTGGCCGCCGGGGATCGATCACCCTCCATGCTGCGAAATCGGCATCGTATCTGACGGCATAGGTCTTACCTTGTTGCACAGCATAAAAGCGGCTTGGCGCACCTTCCTGGGTCTTTTCATAAACGCCGTTGTCGAGCTGTTTCAATCCACCGGGTGTTTTTGCCACTGCTGTTTTCGGATCAAGGACAGAACGGCCGATTGATGTGGTCGACGATGTCTGAACCCTTCGTGCTCTGGGCAGCGTCAAACCATCAGCCAGCAGCAACGCCGCCTGGACAAAATACAAGGGGGCACCTTGCTCTTCACCGCCAGCTTTTGCGACGCCCTGCCAGATGGCATAAAAGCTGCGCAATGCTGCAATCGGCAGCCTTACCTTGAAAGGCGCGAAGGTGAGCACGATGTCGCCAACGACTTTGGTGATTTCCCAGGCACTTTCCCAATAGGTTTCCCAGTTGGTTTTGGTCTGTTCATCGACAGCAGAAATCACCCTCCCGACTTCAGAGTCATAGACGGCCTCAAGAAAACTTCCAGTGCAGGGCTGCAGTTCCATGAACAGCGTTTCACGGCGGACGGTCAGAATATGCCTGACATCGTCCTGGGAGGCCAAAGGCGCCCTGCCCACCAGATAGTCCAGCAAATCCGGTTCAAGCAGTATCCGCTGCTGAAACTCCTGCGGATCGCTCATTTCCCGGAAGCATATTCCGTCAGGAGCCTGCGGGGTAAAAACCACAAAAGCGGCGACGCTGGAGCGCGACTCTGCGCCGATCACCAGTACACCGCTCAATGACACGTCATTGATGGATAACTGGCTGACCTGAATGCGATGCCCCTCCACCGTTGCACGGTCATCACTGTCAATTGGGTGATCAAGCACGGCAGCAACCCATTTGTAGCCCCTGCTCGCCAGCTCGGGAGGAAGTCCGCCATCGCCCAGAAAGTCACCCGCCATCTTCGCCTCTATCACATCGAGGCGCATTTGCGCGCGCATGACGCGCGCATAACGTTCACGGTGCCATTGCCCTGCCGCCGACGTGGACAGTACTGTGCGGAGGTATCTTGAATAATCTTCGCCAATGTTCAGATCACGAATCAGGCCGAACAGATAACCGGCGTTGAGGAAACTGACCAGTTGCCCCTGATCGTCAAACGCGCGGCTGGTGAGCAGAAAGTTGATATTGGTGAGTGCAATGTTTTCCAGCGACAGATCTGTAAGGCTGCGCTTATGCGTTTCATAATGCGGCTCCAGTTCTGAAGGGCCGATATATTCGTAATCGGTATCAATAATAATGCCTGGATCAATCTCGATGCTGACGGTATGCACGCTGATATGGTCAGGATCCACTGCAATACCGTGGTCGAGCAAAATCCGTTCCTGCAGCTTTTGCCGCGCATATTTGCGCAATTGGTCGGGCTGTCCGTAGCCGGAAGGATCCAGCAGGTCAGGTGCCTGAGCTTCGAGCAAGGCTTGGCTGTAGTCCTGCACCGCCATTTTCCAGCTTTGTTTTTCGGCAGCCGTCGCGTTCGCGAACCAATCAGGCAGAAACCCGCTTTCGATTTCGGTTGGTTTGCCGGGGTCGAACCAGCCGCGATTTTCCTCGATCGCGTGCTGGGTCAGAACATCGCGAAAGCCCTGTACGTCCTGCTCGAATTGCATACCCAGCGATGACCGCTCGTCAGCCTTCAATTGCGAACTGATTGCCAGATAGAAGCTGTCGGCGCCCTGTTTGAATGAAGTTATCTCACCGTTGCCGGTGTCCTTTGCGCTGTAATTTCCGTAGTTGTCATGCAGCAGAATAATACGGTTATCGTCAGTATCTGCCGGGGCGTAATTGCTCGCGCCAGCGTCGAATATCAACACGTCCCGGCCCGATTCGGCCGCCAGTAATTTGCGGACAATACTGCGGGCCAGCTCATCCGTGTACGAATTGAAGCTTCGCGTTCGCGACAGCCCATCGATAGCCAGACTGTTGCTCCACTCATCCAGCGAAATGTTCATTGCCTCGCCAAAAGCGTCCGGCAGAACAAGATTATTCAGGAAATCGGCCTCTTCCTGTTCTGTCAGCGGCATCTGCTGCAACAGCTCTTCGAGACGTCCTGCCGGAACCTCGGGGCATAAGGCGCACAGCGCGCTAAGGGCCGGAGACAGCGGCGTCTGCTGACGAACCCACAGAGGCAGGAAAGGATTGCGCGCGCGGATATCCAGCTGGCCCTTTGAGGTGCCTTCATCAGCTGCCACCAGCGCATCGAACAACAGCGGTCTCTGGTCTTTTGCCAGCCCCGCTATTTGCTCACGCAGGGTAACGATTCGTCCGGCATCACTGCTACTGCCCGGAAAGTTACCCCCCATTCCAACGCTGGAACCTGCCGGCAACTGACTGAACACCCAGCGCAGTAACGGCTCGTCATCGGCGACCTGAACATTGTCCGGGACGATGTAAGCGTCGACATTTTGCGTCAGGACAATGCTGTCTTGAACGACGCTTTCATCACTGCCTTTCAGAAAGACCGCGAGTACTTCATCGTTTTCGTTGTGAATCCTGATGGACAGGTCTGCTGGCCAGTCTGGCAACTGAACCAGCAAGGAGAACAGCGCGTCTTCACCGTCCTCAGGAAAAAAATCCTTTTCTGTAAAGCGCTCGACGAACTGGTCGATTATCCGGTCCGCGCGTTCTCGGGTCCGGTGTTCGCGCACGGCAACCGTGCTGGGCGTGAACCTGTCCGGCCCGAGAGATTTCTGCTCATTGGATCGAGCAAGTTTGCCCATGGGTGCTGCTTTCAACATGGCTATTTCCTTATAGCGACATGGATGGCGGGAGTATCTAAGGCGATGAACTCCCCAAAAGGATCAGGAGCCTAAACCTTTTTAAGAGCAGGTACAGAGGGCGGAAAACAGCTGTAAACAATCGCTTGTCGCAGACGCCGGAACAGGCCTCGATCGGGACCTGGACAAGAGGGTTGAAACCTTGATGCGCCGCCTCTGGCGGGGCGACGCAACTTAATGAAAGGCGGTTGTAATTCCGGGACCGGATTATTTCAAAACGCCACAAAACCGTTTTTCCCGAGCCCCGTCCCCGCCATCCAGGCCTGGCCTGCACCAGACTGGGATAGGGAATCAATCAGCCTGGCTGATACCCGAATGAACCGAAGCTGCCGATGTTGCAAGCGCCTGTTCGAGTGCGTAGGCATAGCTCAGCAAAGCACCTTCATCCCAGGCAGTGGAAAGAAAATACAACCCTCTTGGCAGGCCATTCTCTTCGAGCCCGACAGGCACGGTTATTCCCGGATAACCGGCGATAGCGCCAACCGCTTTGAAAGAAACCTCTGACCAGTCAATGAGCACGTCGAGCGAGTGTTGCTGCAAGAGCCCATCGATCAATTGTCGATGAGCAGCACGCAAGCTGGTTGCAATCGACAGGTAATCCTCCTGATCTACAGACACGCTGGAGGAGTCAATCAATAAATCCTGATCATAAGCTTGCGCCCCAGGAAACGCGGTGTTGAATGCAATGATCTCATCCAGCGTGCTGACACCCAGCCCGGTGCGTGTGCTCAAGTAAGCGTTAAGCTCGCGCTTGAAATCACGCAGCAGCACTAAAAACTCTGAAGTGCTATCAATCGACGGAACATCGACGGGAACCAGTATCGCCCCGGCAGCACTCAGACGACTCTTCACCTTTTGGAATTCAGGATCGTCGTCCATTGGCATGCCGTCATGGGTGTGGTTTGGATAGCCCAGGCGCTTGCCGCTCAAGGCGTCCGTTCTGAGGTGGTCGACATAGTTCACTACATCGGTGGAGGCTCGGGCGGTAGCTTCGTCGAGAGGGTCGTTGCCGCTCATCGCCGTCAGCAGGATCGCGGTATCCGTGACCGTTCGCGCCATTGGGCCGGGGGTGTCCTGACGACTGGAGAGCGGAATCATACCGGTACGACTAAGCAGACCCAGCGTAGGCCTAAGCCCTATGACACCACTCGTGGCGGCAGGTTGAATGATCGAACCATTGGTCTCGGTGCCTACCGCCAAAGGTGAAAATCCAGCTGCAAGACCCACTGCCGAACCTGAGCTGGAGCCAAGCGGATCAGCGCTCAAGTCATAGGGATGACGCGTCTGTCCGCCTCGGCTGCTCCAGCCGCTAGGTACCTCGTACCCACGGAAATGCGCCCATTCGCTGAGATTGGCCTTGCCGATAATGATCGCGCCGGCATCGCGAAGCCGCTGCACCACAAAAGCATCGCGTGGAGCAGGCAATCCGACCATTGAGAGAGCGCCCGCAGTGGTCTGCATCTGATCGCCCGTATCAAGATTGTCTTTTACCAGTATGGGGATGCCATGCAGCGGCCCACGTTTCTCCCCGCGAGAACGCTCCCCGTCCATTTGCGCGGCTATCTGCAGAGCGTCGGGGTTGATTTCAATGACAGCGTTGAGCGCCGGGCCATTTTTGTTCAGCACTTCGATGCGCTGAAGCAAGTCTGTCACCAGCCCGACAGAGGTCAGGTTGCCTGCACTCATGCGTCGCTGAAGCTCGACACCGGATTCAAAGTAAACAGCCTTGTTTTCGATGATCGAACCGAAAACAGGTCCATCGAAGTTGGCGGGTGTCTGGCTGGCAAATGCAAAGAGCGCTATCGAGAGCGCGAGGCAGAAACCAAACTGATTTTTCATGATGTCCTTCCCTGGTTGCTAAAACGCTCGTCTTGATCGAGTTACACCAAGCTTAGGAAGGAGGTGGCAGAGGGGATGTCAGAAAAGTCGGTAAATCACCCGTGGTGGGTAGACGCCTGTTGTCAGAGCGCGCCTCAGTAACGGCGCGCTCTGGCAACACAAGGCTCAGACGCCCAGATAATCCAGAATCCCTTCAGCCGCATTACGGCCTTCGAAGATAGCGGTCACCACCAGGTCAGAGCCGCGCACCATGTCGCCACCGGCGAAGATCTTCGGGTTGCTGGTCTGGTGCTTGTACTGTGCTTGTTCCGGGGCCACGACACGGCCCTGACTGTCAGTACTGATCGTGAACTGCTCGAACCATGGCGCAGGGCTTGGGCGGAAGCCGAATGCGATGACCACGGCTTCTGCCGGGATAATCTCTTCGGAACCCGGAATCGGCTCCGGGCTGCGACGACCACGAGCATCGGGCTCGCCGAGACGCGTCTCGACCACCTTCACGCCTTCAACCTTGCCATCGCCCACGATGGCGATAGGCTGACGGTTGTAGAGAAACTTCACGCCTTCTTCCTTGGCGTTCTTCACTTCCTTGCGCGAGCCTGGCATGTTCTCTTCGTCGCGACGATAAGCGCACGTCACCGACTTGGCACCCTGACGGATCGAGGTGCGGTTGCAGTCCATCGCGGTGTCGCCACCGCCCAGAACCACAACACGCTTGCCTTTCATGTCGACAAAATCTTCCGGGGCCTTTTCAAAGCCCAGGTTGCGGTTGACGTTGGCGATCAGGAAGTCGAGCGCATCGTGCACGCCTGGCAGGTCTTCACCGGGGAAGCCGCCTTTCATGTAGGTGTAGGTGCCCATGCCCATGAATACAGCATCGTATTCTTCGAGCAGTTGATCGATGGTGACGTCCTTGCCGACTTCGGTGTTGAGCCGGAACTCGATGCCCATGCCGGTGAACACTTCACGGCGATGGCTGAGTACGGATTTTTCCAGCTTGAACTCGGGGATGCCGAAGGTCAGCAGACCACCGATTTCCGGATTCTTGTCGAACACCACCGGCGTCACGCCGCCACGCACCAACACGTCGGCACAGCCCAGGCCTGCAGGCCCTGCACCAATGATGGCGACGCGTTTGCCGGTTGGCACGACTCTGGACATGTCCGGACGCCAGCCCATGGCAAACGCGGTGTCGGTGATGTACTTCTCGACCGAACCGATGGTGACCGCGCCGAAACCGTCGTTCAGCGTGCAGGCACCTTCACACAGGCGATCCTGCGGGCACACGCGGCCGCAGACTTCCGGCAGAGTGTTGGTTTGATGAGACAACTCCGCCGCCGCGAGGATGTTGCCCTCGGCGACCAGCTTGAGCCAGTTGGGAATGAAGTTGTGCACCGGGCACTTCCACTCGCAATACGGGTTGCCGCAACCCAGGCAGCGATGCGCCTGATCGGCGGACTGCTGGGGCTTGAACGGTTCGTAGATTTCCACGAACTCCTTCTTGCGTTGACGCAGCAGTTTCTTCTTCGGGTCTTTACGTCCGACGTCGATGAACTGGAAGTCGTTACTGAGACGTTCAGCCATTCTCTGGAGCCTCTTTACGGCAGCTTCAGGTTACAAGCCTGAAGCTGCAAAAAATCGTGATCGCAGGCAATTAGCGCACTGCCGTTGGCTTGCGGTTTGAAGCTCACCGCTAGCAGCTGCTTTTATTGCGGATTCGCCCGAGTGCTGGAGAGCAGCGATTTCAGGTTGGCAGCCTTGGGCTTGACCAGCCAGAAACGACGCAGGTAGTCGTCCAGGTTTTCCGCAAGATTGCGGCCCCATTCGCTGTCGGTTTCAGCCACGTACTCGTTGAGAACGCTCTGCAAGTGTGTGCGATAGGCTTCCATCGACTCGCCGCTGATGCGCTGGATCTCGACCAGCTCATGGTTGACCAGGTCAACGAAGGTGTTGTCCTGGTCGAGCACGTAAGCGAAACCGCCCGTCATACCGGAACCGAAGTTGTAGCCGGTCTTGCCCAGTACGCAGACGAAACCACCGGTCATGTATTCGCAGCAGTGATCACCAGTGCCTTCCACAACGGTGTGGGCACCCGAGTTACGCACCGCGAAACGCTCGCCCGCCGTGCCCGCCGCAAACAGCTTGCCGCCGGTTGCGCCGTACAGGCAGGTGTTGCCGATGATCGCGCTCTCGTTGGTCTTGAACGGGCTGCCCTTTGGCGGCACGATCACCAGCTTGCCAGCGGTCATGCCCTTGCCGACGTAGTCGTTGGCATCGCCTTCCAGATACATGTTCAGGCCACCGGCGTTCCACACTCCGAAGCTCTGACCGGCAGTGCCTTTGAAGCGGAAAGTGATCGGTGCCTTGTTCATGCCCTGGTTGCCGTGCAATCGGGCGATTTCACCGGAAATCCGTGCGCCAATGGAACGGTCGCAGTTGCAGATGTCCAGTTCATACTCGCCACCGCTGAGCGATTCAATGGCCGGCTTGGCCATCTCCACCATCTGCTCGGCCAACAGACCCTTGTCGAACGGCGGGTTGCGATCCACCAGGCTGAACTGAGGCTTGTCAGCCGGAATGTGGTCGCTGCCCAGCAACGGTGTCAGGTCCAGATGCTGCTGCTTCTCGGTTTCGCCCGGCAGGATATCCAGCAGGTCGGTACGGCCGATCAGTTCTTCCAGCGAACGGACACCCAGTCTGGCCAGCCACTCACGGGTTTCTTCAGCCACGTAGGTGAAGAAGTTGATCACCATGTCGACGGTGCCGATGTAGTGGTCCTTGCGCAGCTTTTCGTTCTGAGTGGCAACGCCGGTAGCGCAGTTGTTCAGGTGGCAGATACGCAGGTATTTGCAGCCCAGCGCGATCATCGGCGCGGTGCCGAAACCGAAGCTTTCAGCACCGAGAATGGCCGCCTTGATCACGTCCAGTCCGGTTTTCAGGCCACCGTCGGTCTGCACCCGGACCTTGCCGCGCAGGTCGTTGCCGCGCAGGGTCTGATGAGTTTCGGCCAGACCCAGCTCCCACGGCGCGCCAGCGTACTTGATCGAGGTCAGCGGCGATGCGCCGGTGCCACCGTCGTAACCGGAAATGGTGATCAGGTCGGCATAGGCCTTGGCCACGCCAGCGGCAATGGTGCCAACGCCCGCTTCTGCCACCAGCTTGACCGAAACCAGCGCCGCCGGGTTGACCTGTTTCAAGTCAAAAATCAGCTGCGACAAGTCTTCGATGGAATAGATGTCGTGGTGCGGAGGCGGCGAAATCAGCGTCACGCCCGGTACGGCATAGCGCAGCTTGGCGATCAGGCCATTGACCTTGCCACCCGGCAGCTGCCCGCCCTCGCCTGGCTTGGCACCCTGTGCAACCTTGATTTGCAGCACATCGGCATTGACCAGGTATTCGGGCGTTACACCAAAGCGGCCCGTGGCGATCTGCTTGATCTTGGAGCTGCGGATGGTGCCGTAACGCGCAGGATCTTCGCCGCCTTCACCGGAGTTGGAACGCGCGCCCAGGCGGTTCATTGCCTCAGCCAGCGCTTCGTGAGCCTCCGGCGACAAGGCACCCAGAGAAATACCGGCCGAATCGAAGCGCTTGAGGATTTCGCTCAGCGGCTCGATTTCGTCGATGCTCAGCGGCTGGTCAAGCGTTTTGACCTGTAGCAGGTCGCGAATCATCGACACCGGACGCTGGTCTACCAGCGAGGTGTATTCCTTGAACTTGCTGTAGTCGCCCTGCTGCACGGCGGCTTGCAGGGTGCTGACCACGTCCGGGTTGTAGGCATGGTATTCGCCACCAAACACGAACTTGAGCAGACCGCCTTGCTGGATCGGCTTGCGCGTGCTCCAGGCTTCGGCTGCCAGCGCTTTCTGTTCGGCTTCAATATCGACGAAACGCGCGCCTTTCAGGCGGCTCGGCACACCGCGGAAACTGGTGTCGCAAACCTCCTCGGACAGACCGATGGCTTCAAACAACTGCGCGCCACGGTAGGACGCAACGGTCGAGATACCCATCTTCGACAGGATCTTGAGCAGGCCCTTGGTGATGCCTTTGCGGTAGTTCTTGAAGACTTCGTACAGATCGCCCAGCACTTCGCCAGTACGGATCAGATCGCCCAGCACTTCATAGGCCAGGAACGGATAGACCGCCGACGCGCCGAAGCCGATCAATACGGCGAAATGATGCGGGTCACGCGCGGTTGCGGTTTCGACCAGGATGTTGCTGTCGCAGCGCAGGCCCTGTTCGGTCAGACGGTGGTGAACCGCGCCGACCGCCAGCGAAGCATGCACCGGCAGTTTGCCCGGTGCGATGTGTCGGTCGCTCAGCACGATCAGGGTACGACCGGCACGCACGGCCTCTTCGGCCTGATCGGCAACGCTGCGCACAGCGGCTTCAAGACCCAGGCTTTCATCGTAGTTCAGGTCAATGATGTGGCGTTCGAAGCCCGGACGCTCCAGGTTCATCAGCGAACGCCATTTGGCTGGCGAAATGACCGGCGAACTAAGGATTACGCGTGAGGCGTGCTCTGGCGATTCCTGGAAGATATTGCGCTCGGCACCGAGGCAGATTTCCAGCGACATGACGATGGCTTCACGCAGCGGGTCGATCGGCGGGTTGGTGACCTGCGCGAACTGCTGGCGGAAGTAATCGTAGGGCGAACGCACACGACGCGACAGCACCGCCATCGGCGTGTCGTCACCCATCGAGCCCACAGCTTCCTGTCCCTGTTCACCCAGCGGGCGCAGCACCTGATCGCGTTCTTCGAACGTGACCTGATACATCTTCATGTACTGCTTGAGCTGCTCGCTGTCATAAAAAGCCGAGCCGTGGTCGTTGTCTTCCATGGTGGCCTGAATGCGCAGGGCATTCTTGCGCAGCCATTGCTTGTACGGATGACGCGACTTGAGACGGTTGTCGATGGCGTCGGTGTCGAGGATCTGACCGGTTTCAGTGTCCACGGCAAAGATCTGCCCAGGACCGACGCGGCCCTTGGCGATAACGTCTTCAGGCTTGTAGTCCCACACGCCGATTTCCGACGCCAGGGTGATGTAGCCGTTCTTGGTCGTGACCCAGCGCGCCGGGCGCAGGCCATTGCGGTCGAGCAGGCAGACGGCATGACGACCTTCGGTCATCACGATGCCGGCCGGGCCGTCCCACGGCTCCATGTGCATGGAGTTGTATTCATAGAAGGCGCGTAGATCCGGGTCCATGGTCTCGACGTTCTGCCACGCAGGCGGAATGATCATGCGCACGCCACGGAACAGGTCGATGCCGCCGGTCACCATCAGCTCAAGCATGTTGTCCATGCTCGATGAGTCCGAACCCACGCGGTTGACCAGCGGGCCCAGCTCGTCCAGATCCATCAGATCGTTGGTAAACTTGGTGCGACGCGCCTGTGCCCAGTTGCGGTTGCCGGTGATGGTGTTGATCTCGCCGTTGTGGGCAAGAAAGCGGAACGGCTGCGCCAGCGGCCATTTCGGCAGGGTATTGGTGGAAAAGCGCTGGTGGAACACGCAAATGGCAGTCTGCAGACGCTCGTCGCTCAGGTCCGGGAAGAAGGCCGTGAGATCGGCCGGCATCATCAGGCCTTTATAAATGATGGTCTTGTGCGAAAAGCTGCAGATGTAATGATCGGTATCTGCGGCGTTGGACACTGACGAACGGCGGCGCGCGCTGAACAGCTTGATGGCGAATTCCTGATCGCTCAGGCCTTCACCACCAATGTACACCTGCTCGATTTTCGGCAGGCGCTCCAGTGCCAGACGGCCAAGGACGCTGGTATCGATCGGCACCTGACGCCAGCCGACCAGTTCCAGGCCCTCGGCGAGGATCTCGCGGTTCATGTTTTCGCGTGCGGCGTCCGCCTTGGCGTCGTCCTGATTAAGGAACACCATGCCCACAGCATATTGGCGGGGCAGATCGGCACCGAAGTGCTCTTTGGCCATCGCACGCAAGAAGCCATCGGGCTTCTGAATCAACAGACCGCAACCGTCACCGGTCTTGCCGTCGGCGTTGATGCCGCCACGGTGGGTCATGCAGGTCAGGGCCTGAACGGCCGTCTGCAACAGGTGATGACTGGGCTCGCCCTGCATATGAGCGATCAGGCCGAAGCCGCAGTTATCCTTGAATTCATCTGGTTGGTACAGACCTGCTTTCATAGACACTTTCTCACCAGGCTGCCTCTATGCGAGGCAAATTTCCTTTTAATTCAACCAATTACCTGTCACGCCGAACGTACGCCAGCTTCGGACAGGCAAAACGGAGGTCATTGTACACAGCGACACAAGGGCTAACAAATTTAACGACGACTGGTTGATAATTAATGTCGCAATTATGAAAGTTTTAAAACGGGTCGCTGTGCTAGTCAAAGCATTTCTTCAAGTATCTGACTGACGCGACGGGAGACTGTAAAGCGCTTGTAACGCAGACGCCGCAAGGCGCGCACCAATCAGGTGGCGCGCTTTGCGGGTTAAGTCAGGCTGGCTGGGTGAAGCGGCCCGGATAAGGCCGCTGCGACTTCAGCGACTGGCACCAAGCTCTTGTTGGACGCTGGCGACAGTACGGGGCCAAGGTTTACCAGCCTGAACCTTGGCTGGCAATACTTTGATGGCTGCCAGGGCGGCAGCACGGTCAGGAAAGTTGCCATACGTGATGACGTACAGCGGCTTGCCCTGCAGGGTTTTCTTGAAATAACGGTACTCGCCACCTTGCTCTGCGATGTAGGCCTGAGCGGTCGCTTCGGAGCTGGTGCCCAGAATCTGTACCACATAATGGCCTGGCGCCTGACTGCTGTACCAATTGCTACCGGCAGCCGGTTTGGCGGCTGCTGGCGCAGGTTTTTCCGCAGGCTTGGCAGCCGGGGCCGGAGCTGGCTTGGCTGTGGCGACCTGAGCAGGCGCAGGCGCAGGTGCAGGCGCTGGCTTGGCGGCTGGGGCAGGAATAGACGGGGGTGGCGTCTGGGCGGCAGCCTGACCGGCAGGCACGCCCGCAGGCGGCGCAGTGGTGGTCACGGTCGGCGGCTGGGCAGGAGAACCTGTCGGCACCGCGTCTTCGTCGGAATCACTCGACCCGGCCGCTTCAGCCAGCGGGCCGCGCATCACCGGTTGCGAGTTGCCATTCATCGGCAGCGGCATCGGCTGGGAATTGCCCGCGAACTCGATGGCCGGGCTACCGTTGTTCGATTGCTGAGCAGTTGGCTTGCCCTCGCCCAGCGGCAATTGCGCCTGAGCAGAAGCAGGGGCATTGGCTGGTGTGCCCGTTTTGTCACCGCGACCCGGGATCAGCACTGCTGCTGCCACGGCCACTATGACGACGGCACCCAAGGCCAATACGTGTTTTTTCGGCATGTTGAACCCCACACTTGGACGCTTGACCGCGGAACGACTCGCGATCATCGCCTCGATCATTGAATCGCGGGCTACCTGGTTGATTGCCCCAGGCCAGCCATCGGACTGTTCATGAATATCGGTGATCTGGTCGGCAGTGAACAACGCGATTCCTTGCCCTGCACCCTCCAGACGCTGAGCCAGATACTCTCGGGTTTCCTCTTCCGTATAGGGTTGCAGCTCGATGACGTGAAAGCGTTCGCCTTCGACATCGCCCTGCAGGTCGGCACACATCTGATCGAGACGATCGAGCAGCGATGGCTCTCCGAACAGGAATACATGCGGACGCCCTTCAGGCGTTCCCGCAGCAAGACCCAGCAACGCTTCGAGCGCCGAATCGCCCAGTTGTTCCGCGTCGTCAACCAGCAAGTAGACTTCCTGGCCGGTCAGCCCGAGCTGCACGACCTGCGACAGGATCGCCTGCATTTCAGCCTGGGCAACGCTCAGCGCCTGGGCAACCTGCTGCTGCACACCTGCCGCATCGCCAGCGCCGCGTGCAGAAACCACAACGCTTTGCACAGACTGCTTGTTGGTGCTTGCTACCAGCGCCTGACGCAGCAGGGTCTTGCCGCTGCCCTGCGGCCCGGTCACTGCCAGCAACAACTGGCTGTAACGCGCCAGATGATGAAGCTGACCCAGTACAGGCTTGCGCTGGGCAGGAAAGAATTTGAAGCCAGGTACCCGCGCTGCAAAGGGGTCATGACTCAACTGATAATGGCCGAGGAAGGCCTCGTCGGCATGCAAACTAGTCATGGGTTTTCCGTTAACCTCTAAGCTGATCCACCAGGGCGCGATAGTCCGCAACCAGAGTGGCCTGTAATACTTCTTTTGGATAATCGTCCGTGATAACCGCTTCACCCATCTGGCGCAACAGCACCAGACGCAAGCGACCGTCGATGACTTTCTTGTCGATCGCCATGTGTTCGAGGAAATTGTCTTCCGTCATGTCCTGTGGTGGCACCACCGGCAGCCCGGCGCGCTGAAACAGGCGAATACCGCGATCCCGATCCTGCGTGCTGATCCAGCCCAGACGCGAGGACATTTCCAGCGCCATGACCGTACCGGCAGCTACCGCCTCGCCATGCAGCCAGACACCATAGCCCATATGCGTCTCGATGGCGTGACCGAATGTGTGACCCAGGTTCAATGTGGCGCGAACACCGGACTCACGCTCGTCGGCGCCGACCACCAGCGCCTTGGCCGCACAGGAGCGTTCGATGGCCACGGTCAGCGCCGCCTGATCCAGCCCGCGCAGCGCGTCGACGTGCTCTTCAAGCCAGGTCAGAAACGGCTCGTCGCAGATCAGGCCGTACTTGATGACCTCTGCCAGCCCGGCGGACAGTTCACGCTCGGGCAGGGTGTTGAGCGAGGTGGTATCGATCAGCACGACGCTCGGCTGATAGAAGGCCCCCACCATGTTCTTGCCCAACGGATGATTGATGCCGGTCTTGCCGCCCACCGAGGAGTCCACTTGGGACAGCAACGTGGTGGGGATCTGGATGAAATTCACGCCGCGCTGATAACAGGCGGCAGCAAACCCGGCCATGTCGCCAATCACACCGCCACCCAGGGCGATGACCGTGGTGCGGCGGTCATGACGAGCGGTCAGCAGGCCATCGAAAATGGTCTGCAGGGTTTCCCAGTTCTTGAACGCCTCGCCATCGGGCAGAACAATCGGAAGAACGTTGTAACCGGCCAGGGTCTGCGTCAGACGCTCCAGATACAGAGGTGCCACTGTCGTGTTGGAAACGATAGCCACCTGACGCCCGACGATATGCGGGGTCAGGAGCTCTGGCTGATCCAGAAGGCCTTCGCCAATATGGATCGGGTAGCTACGCTCACCAAGCTCGACCTTAAGTGTCTGCATGTGTCCCCACATTGATTACCGGTTGGACGGTTTGTGCTTCAGCAGGTCATGACGCAAGGCCATGCACCGTCGCTGTTTTGCTGGTCGACGAGAATAGCGCATTTTCGCCTGCGCTTTAACGGGGAGGAAGCTCTGCAAGGCGCGCCAATATCTCGAGAACCACCATTCGGGGTGGCCGCTCATCGGTTTCAATCACCACGTCGGCGATTTCCCGATAAAGCGGGTCGCGGATAGCCAGCAATTCACTGAGCACCCGGGCCGGATCAGCGGTACGCAACAAAGGACGATTTCGGTCACGCGCGGTGCGCCCGACCTGCTGTTCTATGGAAGCATGCAGATACACCACGCGCCCACCGGCACGCAACGCCTGACGGTTTTCACCGCGCATGACCGCACCGCCACCGGTGGCCAGAACCAGGCCATCGGCTTCGCACAGCTCGGCAATCATGGCCTGCTCGCGCTCACGGAAACCCGGCTCGCCTTCCTTGTCGAAGATCCACGGGATATTGGCGCCCGTGCGCAACTCGATTTCCTTGTCGGAATCCTTGAACGGCAGTCGCAACTCTTTGGCAAGCAAACGGCCGATGGTGCTTTTGCCAGCACCCATCGGCCCCACAAGTATTAAATTTCGCACAAAATCAACGACTCACAGAAATCGCCTGGTTGTTCATGATACGCGGAGTCAAAAATACCAACAGCTCGGATTTGGACTCGGATACCACATCGCGCCTGAAAAGCCGGCCAAGATACGGTACATCGCCAAGAAATGGCACTTTATCGACAACTTTACTTTGCGTATTTGAGAACACACCACCAATGACGATGGTTTCGCCATCGGAAATCAGCACTTTGGCGTTGACCTCGTTTTTCTTGATCGGTGGTACACCAAGCAACGCATTCAGGTAGTCCGGCTCATCCTTGGTGACCTTGACCTCCATGATGATGCGGTTATCCGGCGTGATCTGTGGCGTTACCTCAAGCGACAGCGAGGCCTCCTTGAAGCTCACAGTGGTTGCACCGCTGGAGCTGGATTCCTGATACGGAATCTCGGTGCCCTTGAGGATCTTGGCGGTTTCCTTGTCGGAAGTGACTACCTTGGGCTGGGAGACGATTTCACCGTTACCGGTCTTCTCCATCGCGCTCAGCTCAAGGTCCAGCAACGTATTGTTGGTGACGAAGCCCAGGCCAATGCCGGAGGTTGCGCCAGATGCGCCCATATCGACAAACGGCACGTTGGAGGTCACGTTGCTGCCAGTGTTACTTGCCTCATCGCCATTATTATCAAGGCCATAGGTTGTCCATTTTCCATTGCCGCTGGTGTTGGTCGAGCCGCCCCAGCGCACACCCAGTTGCTTGTTGTAATCGACGTTGGCCTCGACGATGCGCGCCTCGATCATCACCTGACGCACCGGAATGTCCAGTTGCGAGACGATGCGACGCAGTTCGTCGAGCCGGTCCTGGGTTTGATAGGCAATGATGTTGTTGGTCCGGTCGTCCACAGTGATCGAGCCACGCTCGTCGGTCTTGGACTCGGCGCTGGTCACCGACTGGAACAGCTTGGCGATATCGGCAGCCTTGGCGTAATTGACCTGCAACAATTCACGACGCAGGGGCGCCAGCTCGGCGATCTGCTTGAGCGATTCAAGCTCCTGACGCTCGCGGGCAGCAATTTCATCGGCGGGCGCGACCAGCAGAACGCTGCCGACCTTGCGCTTGTCCAGGCCCTTGGTTTTCAGCACCAGGTCCAGCGCCTGATCCCATGGCACGTTCTGCAGACGCAGGGTAATACCGCCCTGAACCGTGTCGCTGGCTACCAGATTGAGGTTGGTGAAGTCGGCAATCAGTTGCAGCACCGAGCGTACGTCGATGTCCTGGAAGTTCAGCGACAGCTTTTCACCGGTGTACACCGGTTTGTCAGCGGCGCGGCGGTCCAGATCCTCATTGGTCAACGGCCGTACACTGATGGTCAGCTTGTTTTCGGTCTGGAACGCCGAGTAGTCGAAGGCACCCGACGGTTCGATCAGGATACTGGCCTTGTCGCCCGTAGCCGACGCACTGACAAACTGCACCGGCGTGGCGAAGTCCTTGACGTCCAGCCGCACGCGCAGCGGTTCGGGCAGTTGGGTCTTGGCGAAGTCGACGCGAATCTTGCCGCCCTGCTCCTGAATATCCGGGGCAATGCCGGGGTTGCTCAAATCTATGATCACATTGCCTTCACCCAGCTCGCCGCGCTGGAAATCGACATTCCTGATGGCCTTGACGCCCGCGGGGATAAACGGTCTGGCAGATGCCGGAGTGGGTGGCGGCACCGCTACCCGTTGCGCGCCCATCGCGGTGGTTGGCTGGGAAGCCTGCGCAGCGGCTGCGCCCTGACCGATAACCACGTAAAGGTTGTTGCCGTCGACGCGGGAGCTGTAGGGCGAAAGCGTGGTCAGGTTGATGATTACCCGCGTGCGGTCCTGAGCCTGTACAACGACCACGCTGCGTGCGTTACCGTTACCGAGTTCTCGGCTTTTGGTCGCCAACTGACTGGTCACGCCCGGCAGGTCCAGCGCAATACGCGCAGGTTGCGCCGTGGTGTAACCGCGCGGCGCAGGCACCGGCGAGTCGAATGCCAGCTTGAGCTCGATGCGATCACCCGGCAGGGCGGCGACATCCAGAGTCTTTAGGTTGGCAGCCTGGAGAACCGGCGAAAGCATCGCGATGCATAACGACACGCCGATAATCGAGAAAATCCGGGTCATGATCAATTTCCGTTGAGCGCTACTGTGCATACTTGGTCTTGCCCACTTCATGAGCGTTCTTTGAGGGCGATAGTGCGCGGCCTTTCCAGCCAGGCCCCCTCTCCATCAGGAACAATTTCAATGACATCTACCTGCGCATCACCGATTGACACTACCCGGCCGTTGTTACGGCCCAGGTAATCTCCCACCTTGACGCGATGAACGCCTCCCGCACCGCGCAGCAGGGCAAATGTCCCTGACTCGTTGCCAATCGTGCCGACCATCTCGAACGACTCGATATTGAACCCTTCCAGGAACTGCCTGACCCGGTGCTCGTCCGGTGCTACCAGCCGCGAGCCCTTCTGGCGGTTGAGCAGGTCGATCTTGACCGGAGGCTGAAAAGGACTGCGCAGCGTAGAGGCGTTGTAGGTGAACGCTTCATACGGACGAAACTTCGGCAGGGCCTCGATAGTGCCGCTCGGGCGCGCTCTGGCCTGATCCATGAACGCCGACAGGTCGGCAAAATCATTGTCATTACCGCAACCGGCCAACCCTGTCATAACCACACTGACGCACAGCAATCGCGCCGCCCTCATTTCTTCAGCCCTTCATCGTTGTAGCGGTAGGTCTTGGCCAGAATGCTCATGCGCAACTTGGTCGGCACCTTCGGGTCGACCGGTTTGATCTCGAAATCATGCAGCGTGACGATGCGCGGCAGGCTGGCGACACCGCTGACGAAGGTCGCCAAGTCGTGATAACCACCGACTACCGTGATCTGTATCGGCAGCTCGATGTAGAACTGCTGGACCGCCTCGGGCAGCAGCTTGATTTCCTCGAACTCAAGCCCGCTTCCCAGCCCGGTCCGGGTTATATCCTCAAGCAAGCCAGGCACTTCGGTGTCGCTGGGCAATTGCCGCAGCAGAGCACCGAAGGTGTTTTCCATTTCTTCCATCTGCTTCTTGTAAGGCTCAAGGTTGGCAGCCTGGAAGGCCTTGTTGGAAAACTGCTCCTTGAGCGTCACTTCACTGTTCTGTGCGCTTTCCAGCTGGGTTTCCAGGTCCTGGATAAAGAAGAAGTAGCCCAGTGCGAAAATCAGTACCGCGACCAGCACGCCGGCAATGGCCTTGACCGCTGCGGGCCAGGAACCCAGGTTGTTCAGGTCCAGCTCGCTCAGGTCAACCTTGCGAAGCCCTTCCAGCCATTCAGACATATTCATGGCTTGGCTCCTGTAGCGGGCGTGGTTGCGGCAGGTGCAGCCGCGGCAACCGGCGGCTGGGTCTGACGCACTGTCAACTGAAAGACGTTGGCCTGATCCACAGCCCCTGCAGTCGTGGCCTTCACTTCAGTCAGGCTCGGCGCTTCCAGCCAGTCAGAGGCTTCAAGGTTGCGCATCAGGTCGGAAACCCGGTTATTCGATTCGGCAACGCCACTGATGGCAATCAGCTTGTCGGTCATTTTGACCTGCGAGAAATAAACGCCATCCGGAAGAGTGCGCGCCAGTTGATCGAATACACGCCCCGTGATCGGGCGGTTGCCTTGCAGGTCCTGAATGATCTTCATGCGCTCAAGTAACTGTTTGCGACGCGCCTTCAGGTCGCTGATCTCCTTGATGCGTATATCGAGCTGAGCGATCTGCGTCTGCACAAACGCGTTGCGCGCCATCTGATGCTCAATGGCGTTGCTGACGTAACGATCAATCAGAAACAGAATACCGACTGACACCACCAACACGCCGACCAGTGCGGTCAGGAAGCGTTTTTTTCGTTCTTCGCGAAGCTCTTCGCGCCACGGTAATAAGTTGATCCGCGCCATCAGTCGAAGCTCCTCAACGCCAGACCGCACGCGATCATCAACGCGGGAGCGTCACTGGCCAGCGCCCCGGCATTGACCTTGGAGCTCAGGGCCATGTCGGCAAACGGGTTGGCGACCATCGTCGGGGTGCCAATGCGTCGTTGAATCAAATGCTCCAGCCCTGAAATCGAAGCCGTGCCGCCTGCCAGCATGATGTGATCCACGGAGTTGTATTGACCGGCCGCAAAGAAGAACTGCAAAGAACGAGAGACCTGCTGCACCAACGCATCCTTGAAGGGGTCCAGCACCTCGCTGACATAGTCGTCGGGCAACCCGCCCTGCTTCTTGGCAAGCCCGGCCTCCTCCATGGAAAGCCCATAGCGGCGCTGGATTTCGTCAGTCAGCTGGCGGCCACCAAACAGTTGCTCGCGGGTATAGATGATCCGGCCATGATGCAGCACGCTGAGGGTGGTCATGGTGGCACCGATATCGACCACCGCCACGGTAAGCTCGTCATGACCGTTACCCAGTTGCGCAGCCAGCAGGCCGAACGAGCGCTCCAGGGCATAGGCCTCGACGTCCACCACGCGCGCGGTCAGCCCGGCCAGAGCCAGCGCCGCCTCACGCACTTCGACATTCTCTTTGCGGCAGGCAGCCAGCAATACTTCGACGCGTTCGGGATTGCGCACCGAGTAGCCCTGCACTTCGAAATCGATGGCGACTTCTTCCAGCGGATAAGGGATGTACTGATCAGCCTCAAGCTTGAGCTGGTTTTCCATGTCGTCGTCGGAAAGACCGGCGTCCATTTCAATCGTCTTGGTGATCACGGCGGAACCGGCTACGGCGACCGCCACGATCTTGACGCTGGTCTTGGCCTTGGCGAGCACGCGAGACAGCGCCTGACCAACCCCTTCGAGCTCGGCAATATTCTTTTCGACGACAGCGTTGGCCGGCAACGGCTCGACTGCGTAAGACTCGACCTTGTAACGAGTGCCGGAACGACTCAATTCCAGGAGTTTTACCGAGGTGGAGCTAATATCGATCCCTAGAAGGGTGTTGGCCTTCTTACTGAAGAGTTCGAACACAACCTGATTCCTATGAGTTTCCGCCACTTACGGAGTTATTTCGGGCCAACGTCACTGTCGACAGCCTTGACAGTAGCGCAAATCACGCTCGTAGACGAAAAATGCTTATAATGCCCAGCGATTTTTTCATTTAAGAAAGCCTCAAGGCGTGTTCATTTGTAAATGCCTGCGCTTAACCCATTATTTTTTCTGGAAATCCAAAAGCCTTGATACGCCTGCTGAAGTTTTTCTGGTGGTCCCTCGTCGCGGTATTCTGCTCGCTGTTGCTTGGCCTGAGTGGCGCGTTTCTCTACCTGAGCCCGACCCTGCCATCGGTTGAAGCGCTGCGAAGCATTCAACTGCAAATCCCCCTGCGCGTATTCAGCAGCGACGGCAAGCTGATTGCCGAGTTTGGCGAAATGCGCCGCACGCCGATTCGCTTCGCGGAAATTCCGCCCAACTTCATCAACGCCCTGCTATCGGCCGAAGACGACAACTTCGCCAACCACTATGGCGTCGACCCGAGCAGCCTGATGCGCGCTGCCACACAACTGGTAAAAAGCGGCCATATTCAGTCAGGCGGCAGTACCATCACCATGCAGGTCGCGAAAAACTTCTTCCTGACCAGCGAAAGAAGCTTTTCACGCAAAACCACCGAGATTCTGTTGGCCTTGCAAATCGAGCGCCAACTTACCAAAGACGAGATTCTCGAGCTGTACGTCAACAAGATTTATCTGGGTAACCGCGCCTACGGAATCGAAGCCGCGGCGCAAGTCTACTATGGCAAATCGATTCGCGATGTAAGCCTTGCGCAAATGGCCATGATTGCCGGTCTGCCCAAGGCGCCGTCACGCTTCAACCCGCTGGCCAACCCGACCCGCGCCAAGGAACGCCGCGACTGGATCCTCGGCCGCATGTATCGCCTGGGCAAGATTGACCAGACTGCTTACCAGACAGCCTTGAACGAACCACTCAACGCCAGTTATCACGTGCCAACCCCGGAAGTGAACGCGCCGTACATTGCTGAAATGGCACGCGCCGAAATGGTCGGCCGTTACGGCAGCGAGGCCTATACAGAGGGCTTCCGCGTCACTACCACGGTGCCGAGCGACCTTCAGGAGCACGCCAACAAGTCCATCCAGCAGGGCCTGATCGATTACGACCAGCGCCACGGCTATCGCGGCCCGGAAAGCCGCTTCCCGGGCATGACCCGCGCCAACTGGGTACAGGAACTGACCAAACAACGCATGATCAACGGCCTCGAGCCCGGCATCGTGACCCAGGTCGACAAGACCGGCTTGCGCGTGCTGACCCGCAACGGCGAGAAGGAAGAAACCGTCGACTGGGCCACCATGAAGTGGGCGCGGCCTTACCTGAATACCAACAGTCTGGGGGCAAATCCGAAGCAGCCAGGCGATGTTGCCAAGGTGGGCGACCTTGTTCGCCTGTTGCGCCAGGGCGACGGCTCGCTGAAATTCAGTCAAATTCCCGTCGCGCAGAGCGCCCTGGTCTCGCTTGACCCGCAAAACGGCGCCATTCGTGCGCTGGTCGGCGGCTTCGCTTTCGAGCAGAGCAACTACAACCGCGCCATGCAGGCCAAGCGTCAGCCGGGCTCAAGCTTCAAACCGTTCATCTACAGCGCTGCACTGGATAACGGTTACACCGCCTCCAGTCTGGTGAACGACGCACCTATCGTGTTTGTCGACGAGTATCTGGACAAGGTATGGCGTCCGAAAAATGACACCAACACCTTCCTTGGCCCGATCCGCCTGCGCGAGGCGCTGTACAAGTCTCGCAACCTGGTATCGATCCGCCTGCTCCAGGCCCTCGGTATCGACAGCACCATCGACTACATCACCCGCTTTGGCTTCTCCAAGCAAGACTTGCCGCGCAACCTGTCGCTGGCACTGGGCACGGCTACATTGACCCCGATGGAAATCGCCACTGGCTGGGCCACCTTTGCCAATGGCGGTTACAAGGTCAGTCCTTATCTGATCCAGACCATCGAGAACCGTGACGGGCAGACCCTGTTTGTGGCCAATCCGCCAAGCGTTCCGGCCAACGACGTCAATACTGCGCCCAACACGTCGACCTTTGCCGTGCATGACAGCCCGAGCGTGATCGCAGGCCCATCAGGGACACCGGCCCAGCCGCAAGCGCCCGCCGTTGCAGAGCGCGTTGTGGATGGCCGCACGACCTACATTCTGAACAGCATGCTGCAGGACGTAATCAAGCGCGGCACCGGGCGGCGCGCTCTGTCGATGAACCGGCCGGATATCGCCGGCAAGACCGGTACGACCAACGATTCCAAGGATGCGTGGTTCTCCGGTTACAACGCGGACTATGTGACAACTGTCTGGAGCGGCTTCGATCAGCCTGAAAGCCTTGGTCGTCATGAATTTGGCGGTACGGTCTCCCTGCCGATCTGGATGGACTACATGAGCGCTGCACTCAAGGACAAGCCACCGCATCAGCAGGCAGAACCGCCGGGCATCCTCAGCCTGCGTGTAGACCCGTTGAGCGGGCGCGCTGCCACACCTAGCACGCCGAACGCGTTCTTCGAACTGTTCAAAAGCGAAGACACACCGCCAAGCGTCAACGAACTGGGCGGCAGCAGCGCACCGGGCAGCCCGTTGCCAGCGGATGAGTCAGCACCGATCGATTTGTTCTGATAGCACTGCGCAGGTAGGTGACGCAGAGCGTCACCCAAGGCATTCCCACGCTGGAGCGTGAGGAACGATGATCCCCACTATCGTGCGACGCTCCGCGTCGCATGCCGTTCTGGACGCTCCGCGTCCTCTTTTGATTCAGCGGCGCTGCGCAGATTTGTGATGCAGAGCGTCACCCAGGGCATTCACACGCCGGCGCGTGAGGAACGATAATCTCAATTCCAGGCATAAAAAAACCCCTGCATCGCTGCAGGGGTTTTTTATTGCATCAAGGATCAGCCCTTGAACACATCGTCCACGCTGGTCAGCGGGTAGTGCTTCGGATACGGCAGGGTGGCAACACCGCTCTCGATGGCTGCCTTGGCAACTGCATCGGCGATCAAGCCGAGCAGGCGGGTGTCCATTGGTTTCGGGATGATGTACTCACGACCGAATTCCAGTTTGATGCCGCCGTAGGCATCGCTGACTTCCTGAGGAACAGGCAGTTTGGCCAGTTCGCGCAGGGCGTTGGCTGCAGCGATCTTCATTTCTTCGTTGATACGCTTGGCGCGAACGTCCAGAGCACCGCGGAAGATGAACGGGAAGCCCAGAACGTTGTTGACCTGGTTCGGGTAATCCGAACGGCCGGTCGCCATGATCACATCGCTACGGGTGGCGTGAGCCAGCTCCGGGGAGATCTCCGGGTCCGGGTTCGAGCAGGCGAACACGATCGGGTCCTTGGCCATCAGCTTGAGGTTTTCAGCGCTCAACAGATTAGGACCTGACAGGCCCACGAATACGTCAGCGCCATCCAGCGCATCGGTCAGCGAGCGTTTCTCGGTCGCGTGAGCGAACACAGCCTTGTACTGGTTCAGGTCGGTACGGCCAGAGTGAATGACGCCGGTACGGTCGACCATGAAGATGTTTTCGATCTTCGCGCCCATGCTCACCAGCAGCTTCATGCAGGAGATGGCTGCAGCGCCAGCGCCCAGGCAGACGATCTTCGCGGAATCGAGGGTTTTACCGACAATTTCCAGTGCGTTGATCATGCCGGCAGCAGTCACGATAGCGGTGCCGTGCTGGTCATCGTGGAAAACCGGGATGTCGCACTGTTCGATCAGTGCCTTCTCGATTTCAAAGCATTCAGGTGCCTTGATGTCTTCCAGATTGATACCACCGAAGGTGATGGAGATACGCTTTACGGTGTCGATGAACGCCTGCGGGCTTTCGGAATCGACTTCGATATCGAAAACGTCGATACCGGCGAAACGCTTGAACAGAACCCCTTTACCTTCCATGACCGGCTTGGAGGCCAATGGGCCCAGATCGCCGAGGCCGAGAATAGCGGTGCCATCGGAAATAACTGCTACCAGGTTGCCTTTGCCGGTGTACTTGTAAGCCAGCTCGGGGTCACGGGCAATTTCACGCACGGGTTCAGCAACGCCAGGGCTGTAGGCCAGAGCCAGGTCACGAGCGGTTGCAGTCGGCTTGGTGAGTTCGACGCTCAGCTTCCCCGGACGAGGATTGGCATGGTATTCGAGCGCGGCAGTTTTCAAATCTGACATGTATTGGATTCCGCTTTTTTACTGTGGGACAGACGGACCGCCGAGGATACGCAAGATGCATAGTCCTAACAAGACTGACCAGTCACTGCTGTCAATAGGCACAGGATTAGACTTTACGCTTAGATGCCTGAAACGTGAACAACCGGCCACCCATCACCAGACAACTGGCCAAAAGGCAGTATCTATCGACCTGACGGGCTCAGCATCGCGGGGTGGGTCAGTGGCAACAGCCAGCGTGCCTGCCCTGATTTCAGAGCACCGCGCCGGGACCGATCGACCACCCAGCCGCGCGCCTCGACCTGCCGGCCCTTGAGGCGCTCCAGCATTGCCGTGTCGAATGAGTTCACGTTAGCCGGGGCAACACGCAGGACCAGCGAGCCTTGCAACTCGATCCAGATACCGCCGCGATTGCGCTGCACGCTCTTGACCTGACCGGACACAATCGCAAAGCCGCTTTTGCTCAGCCTGGTCGAGGGCTGAACCGGCGAGTCGCGCCACACACCCAATTGCGCCTGCCGCGCCGCACCTTCGGCAACTTGCTGGCAATCGACCAGCGCAACGTTAGGCGCAACGGCCACCAGATACCCCAGCCCTTCGCTGAGCAACTGCGCCTCAAGGTTTGCCCCCTTGCGATCGTAAACGTTGGCCAGAGTACGACCGTAATGGTCCTTGCCCTGCTGGCCGACACGCAAACCGACCTGACCGCCGCTTTCATCCACCAGTGCCTGCAAACGTCTTTTCGCAGCCTCGGCAAACGGCTCGGCAGACTGGCCTTTCTTGCCGGTTTCAGGCGTGTTGAGCCCAATCATCCGCACGCTGCGGCCATCGCTCAGACGCAGCGTGTCGCCATCAACCACGCGCTGCACCTGTGCAACCGGCAACGAAGCAGGTGCCGGGCAGAAGGCCTGCGCGCCGGACACCCAAATCGCGGGCACAAAAAAGACGCCCACAAGGAGCGCCTTTTCAAGCAGCCTGGAGATGCCCATGGGGCAGCCAGTCTTACTTCGCTTTGGTAGCGCCGAACGCACCGAAACGGGATTTGAACTTGTCGACACGGCCGCCAACGTCAAGCGTCTTCTGCTTGCCGGTGTAGAACGGGTGGCACTCGTTGCACACGTCCAGGCTCAGCGGAGCGGCCAGGGTGGAACGGGTCTTGATGACATTGCCGCAGCTGCAGGTAGCGTCAATGGCTTCGTAAACTGGATGGATATCAGCTTTCATCGGTACTTCCTCGGTCTAACGCGCCGCCATCCAACACTATTGTTGAATACCGCACGGAAATAGGCTGCGGATAGTACCAGACAATTGCAACGACGCAAGCGAACCTTCACACCGGTCGTCTGCTAAGATCGCGCCTCCGTCATCACTCATCATCACAGGGAAACACCGCGTGCCCGACGCCATCCTGCGCCTTGCCCTGCCCTCGCCGCTTCGCCGCCTGTTCGACTACCGCGCTCCTGCGGGCGTGTCGCGTAGCGCCTTGCAGCCTGGCATGCGTCTGCGGGTGCCATTCGGGCGACGGGAAATGATCGGCATTCTGGTGGAAGTGGTCGATCACAGCGAAGTGCCTGCCGACAAGCTCAAACCGGCCATCGCCCTGCTCGACAGCGAAGCGCCATTGCCGCCCGCGCTGTTCAAGCTGTGCCTGTGGACCTCGCAGTATTATCAGCACAGCCTGGGCGACACGCTGAGCTGGGCCTTGCCGGTGTTGCTGCGTCAGGGCGAACTGGCCGAAAGTCGCCAGGAACGCTTCTGGCACGTTGCACCGGGCGCCAGCGTCGGCGACCCGCGCATCGCGCGAGCGCCCAAGCAACGCGAAGCGCTGACCACCCTCGCCCAGCACCCGCATGGCGTGGCGCATCAGTTGCTGAGCAAGCTGATGCTTAATAAAGACAGCCTCAACCTGCTGCTGGCCAAGGAGCTGGTGTATGTCGAGGTTCGCAGCCACGCACCCAGCGCACGCCATGAACACTGGCTGGCCCAGCCTGAATTGCCGCTCAACACCGAGCAACGCGCTGCCTACGAAGCCATCCGTGCCGGGTTCGACAGCTTTCATGCGTTTTTGCTGGCTGGCGTCACTGGCAGTGGCAAGACTGAAGTCTATCTGCAACTGATCCGCGAAACGCTTGAGGCCGGCAAACAGGCGCTGGTGCTGATTCCGGAAATCAACCTGGGGCCACAAACCCTGACGCGTTTCGAACAGCGCTTCAATGCCCGCATCGCGCTGCTGCATTCGGCAGTCAACGACCGCGAACGACTGGATGCCTGGCTGGCGGCTCGCGATGGCGAAGCCGACATTATTATCGGCACGCGCTCGGCACTGTTCACGCCGATGAAGAACCCCGGCCTGATCATCATCGACGAAGAACACGACGGCTCCTATAAACAGCAGGAAGGTCTGCGCTATCACGCCCGTGATCTGGCCCTGGTGCGGGCGCGTCAGGAAAACATTCCGATTGTCCTGGGCTCGGCCACCCCGTCCCTGGAAAGCCTGCACAACGCCTACACCGGCCGCTACGGCCTGTTACGCCTGAACCAGCGTGCAGGCGGTGCGCAACAGCCGCGTTTCATGCGCCTGGACGTCAAAAGCAGGCCACTGGACAGCGGCATTTCCGGGCCGATGCAGCAGGCTATCGGCCAGACGCTTGCGGCAGGTCAGCAGGTGCTGGTCTTCCTCAACCGTCGCGGCTTCGCACCCACCTTGTTGTGCCACGACTGCGGCTGGATGTCTGGCTGCCAGCGCTGTGATGCGCGCATGACCGTGCACCAGCGCTCGGGCGAGCTACGCTGCCATCACTGCGGGTATGTCGAACGTGTACCGCGCCAGTGCCCGTCCTGCGGCAAGGTGGATTTGCGCCCGGTAGGCGCGGGCACCGAACGTGCCGAAGAGCGCCTGGCGATCCTGTTTCCGGACTTTCCCGTGCTGCGCGTGGATCGCGACAGCACCTCGCGCAAGGACGCCATGAATCAGTTATTCGCGACCATCCAGCGCGGCCAGCCCTGCATTCTGGTGGGTACGCAAATGCTCGCCAAAGGGCATCACTTCCCACGGGTAACGCTGGTGTCGATCCTGGATGCCGACGGCGGGCTGTTTTCCGGTGACTTCCGGGCCAGCGAGCGCATGGCGCAGTTGATCGTGCAGGTTGCAGGTCGTGCCGGCCGCGCGGAAGAGCCGGGCAAGGTGATCATCCAGACCCACCTGGCCGACCATCCACTGCTGATCCAGCTGACCGAGCAGGGTTATTTCGCCTTTGCCGAACAGGCCTTGAGCGAGCGCCGTTCGGCGGGTCTGCCACCGTTTTCACACCTCGCACTGCTGCGCGCCGAAGCGCACAAGCCGGGACAGGCCGAGGCCTTTCTCGATCAAGCCTGCAGTGACGCCGAGCAACTGGTTGCGCAAATGGGCCTGGGCGGCATCGAGCTGCTGGGCCCGGTTCCGGCACCGATGGAACGCCGCGCCGGGCGTTATCGTGCGCAACTGCTGGTGCAGTCCAGCGCACGCGCGCCACTGCACAAATTGCTTGCCACTTGGTTGCTCGCGCTGGAGCAAATGCCCAGCGGACGACAGGTCAGATGGTCGCTGGATGTGGACCCGGTGGATCTTTATTAAGCCACGCCGTTGGCAAGCAGGCTTGAGCAACGGATAATGCAGAGTTTTTCCACCCGCGCATCAAAGCGCCACCGCGCTTGCGGTCGAAGAGAGCACAATGAAAGACACCATTCGCCAGCTGGTTCAACAAGCCCTGACCCGTCTCGTCACCGAGGGCGTCTTGCCAGAAGGGCTGACGTCGGCGATTCAGGTGGAAAACGCCCGCGACAAGACGCACGGCGACTTCGCCAGCAATATCGCGATGATGCTCGCCAAGCCTGCCGGGATGAAGCCGCGGGACCTGGCTGAAAAGCTGATCGCCGCCCTGCCTGCCGACGAGCAGGTCAGCAAGGTCGAAATTGCCGGCCCGGGCTTTCTGAACTTCTTCCAGAACACTGCGGCGCTGGCCGCACGCCTCGACGCTGCACTGGCCGACGCGCACCTGTCAGTCCGCAAGGCGGGCGCTGTACAGCGCGTGGTCGTCGATCTGTCGGCACCGAATCTGGCCAAGGAAATGCACGTTGGCCATTTGCGCTCGACCATTATTGGCGACGGCGTGGCGAACGTTCTGACGTTTTTAGGCGACACAGTCATTCGCCAGAACCATGTGGGCGACTGGGGCACCCAGTTCGGCATGCTGCTGGCCTATCTACAGGAAAAACCGGCGACCAGCGACGAGCTGTCCGACCTGGAAAACTTCTACCGCGCCGCCAAGCAGCGCTTTGACGAATCCGAAGAGTTCGCCGAGCGGGCGCGAGGCCTGGTGGTCAAGTTGCAGGCAGGCGATGCCGAGTGTCTGGCCCTGTGGACACGCTTCAAGGACATCTCGCTGTCGCACTGCCAGGAAACCTACGAGCGCCTCAACGTCAAGCTGACCCCGGCAGATGTGATGGGCGAAAGTGCCTACAACGATGACCTGGCCAACGTGGTCAACGATCTGAAAGCCACTGGCCTGCTGGTCGAGAGCAACGGCGCGCAATGTGTGTTCCTCGAAGAATTCCGTACCGCCGATGACACGCCTCTGCCGGTGATCGTGCAGAAGGCCGGTGGCGGCTACCTGTACGCCACCACCGATCTGGCCGCCATCCGCTACCGCAGCAAAGTGCTCAAGGCTGACCGCGTGCTGTATTTCGTCGACCAGCGTCAGGCCCTGCACTTCCAGCAGGTGTTCGAAGTCGCTCGCCGCGCCGGTTTCGTCCACGACGGCATGCAGCTGGAACACATGGGTTTTGGCACCATGAACGGCGCCGATGGCCGCCCGTTCAAGACCCGCGACGGCGGCACGGTCAAACTCATCGACCTGCTCGATGAAGCCGAAGAACGTGCATACACGCTGGTGAAGGAAAAGAATCCGGAAGTCGCTGAAGCAGAATTGCGCAGCATTGCCAAGGCCGTGGGCATCAGTGCGGTGAAATACGCCGACCTGTCCAAGCACCGCGCCAGCGATTACAGCTTCAACTTCGATCAGATGCTCAGTTTCGAGGGCAACACCGCGCCCTACCTGCTGTACGCCTACACCCGTGTGGCGGGCGTGTTCCGCAAGCTGGGCAGCGCGTTTGACGCCAGCAAGGGCCAGATTGTCCTCGCAGCGCCGCAGGAACAGGAACTGGCCGCACGTCTGGCGCAATTCACCGAAACACTGAACAACGTCGCAGAAAAAGGCACACCGCACGTACTTTGTGCTTACCTGTATGACCTTGCGGGTCTGTTTTCGAGCTTTTACGAAAACTGCCCGATCCTTGGTGCGGAAAATCCCGATCAGCAGCAAAGCCGTCTGCGTCTGGCTGCCCTGACCGGCCGCACCCTCAAGCAAGGCCTGGACCTGTTGGGTCTGGAAACTCTGGAGCGTATGTAAGTTGGCAGTTGCGAAGAAGAAACCGGCACCCAAGCGGGGCGCCAGCCGTTATCAGGCACCCGCGAAGAAGCCGATTCCAGGATGGTTGTGGCTGGCGATTGGCTTGACCGTGGGCGCGTTCGTGGTCTTTCTGATGAAGCTTGAACCGGGCGGCGAAGACGTCAAGCGGGTCAAGGCGGACGCCAAGGCCGCGAAGATCGCCGAGGCGAATAAAACACCACCGAGCCCGACGGCTCCGGTCAAGCCGAAGTACGACTTCTACACATTGCTGCCGGAATCGGAAGTGATCGTGCCGAACGAAGCCGTGCCGGAGAAGACCCCGCCGCCTGTGGCACCCACAGCACCGGTCTCGCCGGAGCAGGCAGCCAAGATCGACACGGCACGTGCCCAGGCAGCCCTCAGCGGCTTGACGCCTCCGCCAGCGCCACCGGTTGCCACGACCAAGCCGGCAGCAGTCACGACGTTCTTCCTGCAGGCGGGCTCGTTCCGCAAACAGGCTGACGCCGAGAAAGTCCGCGCGCAGATCATCCTGCTGGGCCAGACGTCTACCGTCGAGTCAGGCACTGTGAAAGATGAAACCTGGTACCGCGTACTGGTCGGCCCGTTCAGCAACCGCGAACAACTGACCACCGCCCAGAAACAACTGGCAAGCGGTGGATTTAGTAACCTGTTGTTGCAACAGCGTCAGAGCCGTTAGTCAAAGCCCCTCTGTTTCCGTGCTCATCGCGATGTTTCGATGAGTACAAAGAACGGAGCTTCTGCCCGCTCGTCGTAGGAGCGGACTTGTCCGCGATCTGCCGGGAACCGGCAGCAAAACCAGCCGCATCGGTTTATCAGGCGCAGCCGAGGCAGCCTATTCTGGGGCCGCTTCGCAGCCCGTCGCGGACAAGTCCGCTCCCACAAAAGCAGGGAGATCGCGGACAAACGAAGCGTCGTCCGGTCCGCTTAAAGGGTTGGGACAAGAATCATACGATCATTTCCCCCCGATTTACCCCCAAGGTTGAAATACTCACCCACACCCCCATATGAGTTTGCATCAGGGCATTTTCGCCCCGCAGTGTGGAGACTCTACCTTGACCACCATCGTTTCAGTGCGCCGCCACGGTAAAGTCGTCATGGCTGGCGACGGCCAGGTTTCTCTGGGCAACACCGTCATGAAAGGCAACGCCAAGAAGGTGCGCCGTCTTTATCACGGCGAAGTAATCGCCGGGTTCGCTGGCGCAACCGCCGATGCATTCACGCTGTTCGAACGCTTTGAAGCCCAGCTGGAAAAACACCAGGGCCATCTGGTTCGTGCAGCTGTCGAGCTGGCCAAGGACTGGCGTACCGATCGCTCGCTGAGCCGTCTTGAAGCAATGCTGGCCGTCGCCAACAAGGACGCCTCGCTGATCATCACCGGCAACGGCGATGTGGTCGAGCCCGAGGACGGCCTGATCGCCATGGGCTCCGGCGGCGCATTTGCTCAGGCCGCCGCACGCGCCCTGCTGCTCAAGACCGACCTGTCGGCACGCGAAATCGCCGAGACCTCGTTGCATATCGCTGGCGACATTTGCGTGTTCACCAACCACAACATCACCATTGAGGAGCAGGACCTCGTCGGCTAAGCCCTTGCCGGGCCGCACAGTCTGCGGCCCCTTCGGCTTGACCGTACCAGAGGACCGTGAATTACCATGTCCATGACTCCCCGCGAAATCGTCCACGAACTTAACCGCCATATCATCGGCCAGGACGATGCCAAGCGCGCCGTCGCCATTGCCCTGCGCAATCGCTGGCGCCGCATGCAGCTGCCTGAAGAGCTGCGCGTTGAAGTGACGCCCAAGAACATTCTGATGATCGGCCCGACCGGTGTCGGCAAGACCGAAATCGCCCGTCGCCTGGCCAAGCTTGCCAATGCGCCGTTCATCAAGGTTGAAGCGACCAAGTTCACCGAAGTGGGCTATGTAGGTCGTGATGTCGAGTCGATCATCCGCGACCTGGCCGATGCGGCTATCAAGCTTCTGCGTGAACAGGAGATCATCAAGGTCCGTCATCGCGCCGAAGACGCGGCCGAAGACCGTATTCTCGATGCCCTGTTGCCGCCTGCGCGTGTCGGTTTCAATGAAGACCCTGCGCAAAGCAATGATTCCAACACCCGTCAGCTGTTCCGCAAGCGTTTGCGCGAAGGCCAGCTGGACGACAAGGAAATCGAGATCGAGATCAACGAAGCCGTAGGTGTGGATATCTCCGCGCCACCCGGCATGGAAGAAATGACCAATCAGCTGCAGAGCCTGTTTGCCAACATGGGCAAAGGCAAGACCAAGAGCCGCAAACTCAAGGTCAAGGACGCGCTCAAGCTGGTACGCGAAGAAGAAGCGGGCCGTCTGGTCAATGACGAAGAGTTGAAGGCCAAGGCGCTGGAAGCCGTCGAGCAACACGGCATTGTGTTCATCGACGAGATCGACAAGGTTGCCAAGCGCGGTAATTCGGGCGGTGTCGATGTGTCCCGCGAAGGCGTACAGCGCGACCTGCTGCCGCTGATTGAAGGCTGCACCGTGAATACCAAACTGGGCATGGTCAAGACTGACCACATCCTGTTCATTGCATCTGGTGCGTTCCATTTGAGCAAGCCAAGTGATCTGGTCCCCGAGCTGCAAGGTCGTCTGCCGATCCGCGTTGAACTCAAGGCGCTGTCGCCGCAGGACTTCGAACGCATTCTCAGCGAGCCACATGCGTCGTTGACCGAACAGTATCGCGAGCTGCTCAAGACCGAAGGCCTGAAGATCGAGTTCAAGCCTGAAGGCATCAAGCGTCTTGCCGAGATTGCCTGGCAGGTCAACGAGAAAACCGAGAACATCGGTGCCCGTCGCCTGCACACGCTGCTTGAGCGTCTGCTTGAGGAAGTCTCGTTCAGCGCTGGCGATCTGGCTATCAGCCCTGACGCAGCACCGATTGAAATCGATGCAGAATACGTCAACAGCCACTTGGGCGATCTGGCCGAAAACGAGGACCTCTCGCGGTATATCCTTTAAAGCTGCAAGCGGTTAGCTACAAGCTGCAAGAGGTTCTCCTCTTGCAGCTTTTTTGCTTCTGCCTGTAGCTTGTAGCTGCTATTCCTTGAGGCTGCTTTCAATGCTCCCCACCGCCATCCAGCTGCACAAAGCTTCCAAAACCCTGACGCTGAAGTACGCGCCGGATGAGGAATATCATCTGCCCGCCGAATTTCTGCGCGTGCATTCCCCTTCTGCCGAGGTTCAGGGCCATGGCAGGCCGATCCTGCAATTCGGCAAACTGGGCGTCGGTCTGAGCAAGGTCGAGCCGGCTGGGCAATATGCACTGAAATTGACCTTTGATGATGGCCACGACTCAGGACTGTTCACCTGGGAGTACCTGTACGAGCTGGCAAGACGCCAGGAGTCCCTCTGGGAGGACTATCTGCAAGAGCTGAAAAAAGCCGGCAAATCCCGCGATCCCTCCGAGCAAGTCATCAAGCTGATGCTCTGATCCCGCCCGCCCGCGCGATCCTCACAGAACATTCAAAACCGTGCAGCCTCACCGCTCGCCGTTTTAGGACGCGCTTTCTAATCGTTTTTGTTTCAATGTTCCGTGCAGCGGCCAATGAGTGGCTGACGCTGCTTGCGATTTTTTGAAATCTCGCGTAACCAATAACCTTGGCAAGTTCCCTGCATCGAAGTCGATGCGAGAAACAGCCTGCAAGGCATGAGTTACACGAGCAGTAGTGCTGGCTAACCGCCTGTGTCACTGGTTCACGGGCAAGGAATGTCAGTGTTCGCATCAAGACAATGGAGCGTCGTAGATGAGTAACGCGAAAGACGATGACCTGCAGCGCCAGGCTTCCGAGCACACCCTGGGCCTCAACCCGGTCGTTGGCCTGCGGCGCAAGGATTTACTGAGCACTGCACGGATGGTTTTGCGTCAGGCTTTCAAACAACCGATCCACAGCATCAAGCACGTCGCACACCTGAGCGTCGAACTCGGCAACGTGATCTTCGGCAAATCTGCCTTGCAGCCAACACCGGATGACCGCCGCTTCGCTGATCCGGCCTGGAGCCAGAACCCGCTGTATCGCCGTTACCTGCAGACTTACCTCGCCTGGCGCAAGGAACTGCATGACTGGATCGGTGGCAGCGATCTCACCCCGCAAGACATCAGTCGCGCGCACTTTGTGATCAACCTCATGACCGAGGCCATGTCACCGACCAACTCTGCCGCTAACCCGGCCGCCGTGAAACGGTTCTTTGAAACCGGCGGTAAAAGCCTGCTCGATGGTCTGTCGCACTTGGCCAAGGACCTGGTGAACAACGGCGGAATGCCTAGCCAGGTCAACATGGACGCGTTTGAGGTTGGCAAAAACCTGGGCACCACTGAGGGGGCCGTGGTGTTTCGCAATGACGTACTGGAACTGATCCAGTACAAACCGATTACCGAGCAGGTTCACGAGCGACCGCTGTTGGTGATCCCACCGCAGATCAACAAATTCTATGTCTTCGACCTGAGCCCGGAAAAAAGCCTGGCGCGCTTCTGCCTGCGCAGTAACGTGCAGACCTTCATCATCAGTTGGCGCAACCCGACCAAGGCGCAACGCGAATGGGGGCTGTCGACCTATATCGAGGCGCTCAAGGAAGCGGTCGATGTGGTGCTGGCGATCACCGGCAGCAAAGACCTCAACATGCTGGGTGCCTGCTCCGGCGGCATTACCTGCACGGCGCTGCTGGGCCACTACGCAGCCTTGGGCGAAAAGAAAGTCAACGCCATGACCCTGCTGGTCAGCGTGCTCGATACAACGCTGGATACCGAGGTCGCGCTGTTCGTCGACGAGCAGACTTTGGAAACCGCCAAGCGCCACTCCTATCAGGCGGGCGTGCTGGAAGGTCGTGACATGGCCAAGGTTTTTGCCTGGATGCGCCCTAACGACCTGATCTGGAATTACTGGGTCAACAATTACCTGCTGGGCAACGAGCCGCCCGTCTTCGACATTCTGTTCTGGAACAACGACACCACACGCCTGCCCGCCGCCTTTCACGGCGACCTGATCGAAATGTTCAAAAACAACCCGCTGACCCGCGCCAACGCGCTGGAAGTCTGCGGCACGCCGATCGACCTCAAGCAGGTAACGGCCGACGTGTTCTGCCTGGCTGGCACCAATGACCACATCACGCCGTGGGCCTCATGCTACAAATCAGCACGGCTGTTTGGTGGCAAGACCGAGTTTGTACTGTCCAGCAGCGGCCATATCCAGAGCATCCTCAACCCGCCGGGCAACCCCAAGTCGCGTTACATGACTCACGACGAGTTGCCAGCAGACCCGGCGGCCTGGCAGGAAAACGCGACCAAGCACACCGATTCCTGGTGGCTACACTGGCAAGAATGGCTGGCCACGCGCTCGGGCAAGTTGAAAAATGCGCCTGCCGGGCTCGGCAACAAAGCCTATCCGGCAGCCGAGGCAGCGCCTGGAACCTATGTTCACGAGCGTTAGACCCGTCAGTCTTGAAAAAAACCGGGGTGCGTTCCCGGCGGTTAAATCAACAGGGCTTAGCGCATGCCGCAACCGTTTGTTTTTCGCTCCATCGACCTGAACGGACACACAATTCGTACGGCCGTGCGCCCAGGCAAGAGCCACCTGACACCACTGCTGATATTCAACGGCATCGGGGCCAACCTGGAGCTGGTGTTCCCGTTTGTCGAAGCACTGGATCCGGACCTGGAAGTCATCGCGTTCGATGTGCCGGGGGTCGGTGGTTCGTCGACACCCAATCGGCCTTATCGCTTTCCGGGGCTGGCCAAGCTCGCAGCGCGCATGCTCGATTACCTCAACTACGGGCAGGTCAATGCGATCGGTGTTTCGTGGGGCGGGGCGCTGGCCCAGCAGTTCGCTCATGACTACCCGGAGCGCTGCAAGAAACTGGTGCTGGCCGCCACGTCGGCAGGCATGGCGATGGTGCCGGGCAAGCCTCGGGTGCTGTGGTTGATGGCCAGCCCGCGTCGCTACATTCAGCCGTCGCATGTGATCCGTATCGCGCCGGAGATCTATGGCGGGGCGTTTCGACGTGACCCCAATCTGGCGGCCAATCATGCTGCCAAGGTGCGCTCGTCCGGCAAGCTGGGCTATTACTGGCAATTGTTCGCGGGCATGGGCTGGACCAGCATTCACTGGCTGCACAAGGTTCACCAGCCGACCCTGGTTCTGGCCGGTGATGACGACCCGCTGATTCCGCTGGTGAATATGCGCCTGTTGGCCTGGCGAATACCCAATGCCCAGCTACACATCATCGATGACGGGCATTTGTTCCTGATCACGCGTGCCGAAGCCGTGGCACCGATCATCATGGGTTTTCTGCAACAGGAACGGCAGCGCGCAGTCATGCACCCGCAGCCAACGCCGCCCAGAACGCGCTGATAGCGCCAGCACGCCCGTTAATGTGAACAGCCCGAGAGAAACAACGTCACCCACTGCGCAACACACTGGAGTTTCAACCGCGCAGAACGACGCCAGCCCCTTCGCAAGCGGACTGGCGCCAACCCATGAGTTGCCTGACGAAGGAGTGTTGCCCTCATGCAAGAAAAATCGGCGAAGGTTGCCAGCGCTGCACCCACAAACTTCATCAACGCGCAGAGCGCCATCACCGGCCTGCGCGGGCGAGACCTGTTTTCTACCTTGCGCAACGTCGCAGCCCAGGGTTTGCGGCACCCGTTTCGTAGCGCTCGCCATGCTCTGGCGCTGGGCAAGCAGTTGGGGCGGGTGGTGGTGCTGGGCGAAACACCCTATCCGCACAACCCCAAAGACCCCCGCTTCGCCGACCCGACCTGGAGCCTCAACCCGCTTTATCGCCGGGGCCTGCAGGTGTATCTCAGTTGCCAGCATCAGGTCAGACAGTGGATCGATGACAGCGATATGTCCACAGAAGACCGGGCGCGCGCGCACTTTCTGTTCACACTGATCAACGATGCGCTGGCCCCTTCCAATACGCTGCTCAACCCGCAGGCCGTCAAAGAGCTGTTCAACTCGGGTGGTACCAGCCTGATCAAGGGCCTGAGCCACATGGCCGATGATCTGTTGCACAACAGCGGGCTACCCAGCCAGACCACCAAAGACGCTTTTGAGGTAGGCCGAACCGTAGCGACCACGCCCGGTGCGGTGGTGTTTCGCAACGAAATGTTCGAGCTGATCCAGTATCGACCGATGAGCGAAAAGCAGTTCAGCCGACCGGTCCTGATCGTGCCGCCGCAGATCAACAAGTTCTACATCTTCGACCTCAGCCCAACCAACAGCTTTGTGCAATATGCCCTCAAGAACGGCCTGCAGACCTTTGTCATCAGCTGGCGCAACCCGGATATCCGCCATCGGGAGTGGGGGCTGTCCAGTTATGTCGAAGCGACCGAGCAGGCGATGAATATCTGCCGGGCGATTAGCGCAGCACGCGAGGTCAATCTGGTGGGCGCCTGCGCGGGCGGTCTGACCGTTGCCGCGTTGCTGGGTCACTTGCAGGCCAAGCGACAGACACGCCGCGTGGCCAGCGCAACCTATATGGTCAGCCTGCTGGACAGCCAGATCGAAAGCCCCGCCACGCTGTTTATCGACGAGCAAACGCTTGAAGCTGCAAAGCGCCGCTCCTATCAGCGCGGCGTGCTGGAGGGCAGCGAGATGAATCGGGTGTTTTCCTGGATGCGCCCCAATGACCTGATCTGGACTTACTGGATCAACAATTACCTGCTGGGCAAATCGCCACCGCCGTTCGACATTCTTTACTGGAACAACGACACCACACGCCTACCCGCTGCGTTGCACGGCGATCTGCTGGACTTCTTCAAGCACAACCCGCTCAGCCATCCGGGTGGCCTGGAGGTCTGCGGGACCCCCATCGACCTGCAGAAAGTCACGGTGGACAGTTTCAGCATCGCTGGCATCAACGACCACATCACGCCATGGGACGCGGTGTACCGCTCTACGCTGCTATTGGGCGGCGAGCGGCGCTTCGTGCTGTCCAACAGCGGCCATGTGCAGAGCATTCTCAACCCGCCGGGCAACCCGAAAGCCAACTATGTCGAGAACAGCAAGCTGAGCAGCGACCCGCGCGCCTGGTACTACGACGCGCAGCATCATGATGGCAGCTGGTGGCCGAACTGGTTGAAGTGGATTCAGGAGCATTCCGGGGCCGAGCACGACACCAGGACGGAGATGGGCAACGCCACTTACCCGCCAATGGAGGCTGCGCCCGGGACTTATGTGCATGTGCGCTGAAACGCTGGATTGCGCCCTGCCCGATCAGGCAAAGCCGGCCCTTTGACTCTTGAACAAGAAGACTGGATGAAAACCCGCGACCGTATCCTTGAATGTGCCTTGACGTTGTTCAACCAGCAGGGCGAGCCGAACGTTTCTACGCTGGAAATTGCCAATGAAATGGGTATCAGCCCCGGCAATCTGTATTACCACTTTCATGGCAAGGAGCCGTTGATTCTGAGTCTTTTCGAGCGGTTCCAGGCAGAGCTGGCACCCCTGCTCGATCCGCCTTCGGATGCCAGGCTTGAGGCCGAAGACTACTGGATGTTTCTGCACCTGATTGTCGAGCGGTTATCGCACTATCGTTTCCTGTTTCAAGACCTGTCCAACCTCGCCGGAAGGTTGCCAAAGCTGGCCCGCGGCATTCGCAACCTGCTCAACTCGATCAAGAAAACTCTCGCGTCACTGCTGGCCCGTTTGAAATCGCGGGGGCAACTGGTCAGCGAAACCCAAGCGTTGGGGCAACTTGTGGAACAGATCACCATGAACCTGCTGTTTTCGCTGGATTACCAACGCATTCTGGGCCGCGAGGGTGATGTGCGGGTGGTGGTCTACCAGATCATGATGCTCGTGACCCCACACCTGCTGCCCACCTCGAGGCAGGCTGCCGAACAGTTGGCGATGGAGTATCTGGGTAGGTAAACCTGGGCACGATAAGAAAACGCATCGGCAGGCTGAACGCAACCCCTTGTGGGAGCGAGCTTGTTCGCGAAGTCGGTGGTTCAGGCGATACATATTCGCGGAATGTGCAGGCCCCTTCGCGAACAAGTTCGCTCCCACGGCCTCCGGCCAGAAGCATTGGCACAGGCGGTGTTCGGGATATCAAAAAAGCCCGGACTGCTTGGCAGGCCGGGCTTCGATGTTGCAGCTGTCTGTCAGGACTGGCTGGCGGGTGTTGCCGGTGCTGATGCAGCGGGGGCCGAACCGGTTGCCGGAGCCGCCGATGCAGCGGGCTTGGCGGCAGGCTTGGCAGCCGGTTTTCTGGCTGCTGGTTTCTTCGCCGTGGCCGGTTTGGCAACCGTCTTGGCCTTGCTGGCGGTGACAGCAGCGGCCTTGCTGGCTGCATCGACCGGTTTGGCCGCAGCTTTCTTGACTGCTGGCTTGGCCGCTGCGGTTTTCTGCGCCGTTTTATCCGCTGTTTTGGCGACGGTTTTAGCCGCAGCCTTGACCAAAGGTTTTGCCGCAGTTTTCGGTGCAGGTTTAGCCGCAGCAGCACGCGAAGCGACCGGTTTGGCTTTCTCACCCGTCAACAGCTCGATCTGCCGGGTCAGTTGGTCGACCTTGCTGTGCAGCGCCTGAACTTCATTGCGGCTCGGCACGCCCAAACGCGAAATGGCACTGTTCAGGCGCTTGTCGAAGGCCCCTTCCAGCTCATTCCATTTACCCACCGCAAGGTCTTTCACATCACCGACCCGCGATTTCGCGGTCTTGGCGGTGTCCTTGACCTCATCCAACTGCTTCTGCGCCTCGACCTTGGTCTGCTTCTCGGCTTTCTCGCCGTCTTTGACCAGTGTCTCGAAAAGCTTGCTGCCGTCATTGCTTATCTTGGAATAAGCGCCCAGGCCCGCCAGCCAGATCTGGCGAGAGTATTTCTCGACCTCACCAATCCATGAGCTGCCGTCTTTGTCGGTTTTTTTCTTGCCAGCCATCCTGCTCTCCTTATTGTCCAGACTCTGAACGTTCGAATCGTTTCGACCCGGAGCGTTCAAGCTTTTTAGGCACGACACGTTCAAGCAATGCCGTCAGCTCGTCGAGCTTGGCAGATAGCGTGTCAACATCATGTTTAGACGGGATTGCGATGCGGTTCAAGGCTTTTGCGACGCGACGGTCGAAAGCACTCTCGATTCTGCCGAGTTGCGCCTCGACACGACCTTTGGCGTAAGACACTTCGCCCTTGATCGAGTCGATTTCGCTGTTGGCCGCAAGACGCTTTTCATCGACCGTTTTGACGACTTCCTTTTCGGCCTGCTCGCCAGTCCTGATCAAGTCCCTGACGTACTGTGTGCCTTCCTCGTTGACCCTGGAATAGGCCCCCAGACCGGCCAGCCAGATCTTGCGGGCATACAGCCTGACGTCGGAAAGCGTGGAGAATTGCTGGTCTTGGATGTTTTTCTTCGTGTTCGCTCTGGCCATGGTGCACCTCATGCTCGAAAGTTGAAGGAACCGCCCAGCTATGGGCATAAGCACAACGTTACGGAGAAAAATTAGAATGCTCACCCTAGGGTCTGTTCCCGTTTCGACGTAACCCATTGATCTCTATGAGAACAGGCCCGTATTGTTGGAGTTCTCACACAACACCAATACGAGCCTGCAATGCCCCGATTAATGCTCAGTGATGAGCACTGGCCGAAGCTTCGAGAAATTTTGCTGCACGAATCGATCTACAACAAGCGAGATTTGCGCACCACGGTTGAAGGCATGCTGTACCGCATGCGTGTGGGTTGCCCTTGGCGAGACCTGCCGAAAGCGTTTGGAAACTGGAGCAAGGTCTACAAGCGGTTCAATGCCTGGTCTGCTTCAGGCAAGTGGGTCAAGGTGCTTGAGGTGCTGATGACCGATCCTGACATGGAGTGGGTTTTCATTGATGGCAGCTATGTAAAGGCTCATCAGCACAGTGCAGGTGCTGCCAGCACGCAGGACCAGGCCATCGGAAAAAGCCGAGCCGGTAACACCAGCAAGATTCACCTGGCTGTAGACGCTTGTGGGCTGCCCATTGCATTTGACGTGACCGGAGGCCAGACCAATGATTGTTCGCAGGCGGCCTCGTTGATTGCCAAGATGCCCAATGCAGAAGTGATCATTGCGGACAAGGGCTACGACACTGAAGCGATACGCGCTCAGGTCGAGCAGCAAGGCAGCAAAGTGGTGATTCCACGAAAGCGCAATTCTCTGAAAGGGAACGCAGATCTGGACAAAGGGTTATATCGCAATCGACATCTCGTAGAAAACGCCTTTGCCCGGTTGAAGCATTTCCGGGCGGCGGCTTCTCGGTTCGACAAACTCAAGAGAAACTATGAAAGCGTCATAGCAATGGCCTGCGCTTTTCTGTGGCTGCCAATGTGAAACGGGAACAGACCCTAGGGCGAATGCTCAGGCGGCCAGTGCTTTATCCAGGACGCGCTCGACTTCAGTCTTGATGGAGCCGCTCATGGCCGACAGGATGAAGTTCAGCTCGATGTTGATACGGATCAACGCGTCTTCGACTTCAACCTTGCCCTTGGCCCCCTTGCCTTCCAGTTTTACGGTATCGCCTGCCCATTCGTGGGCCAGTCCGTATTTGTCGGAAAGCTTCTCGACCAGTTGCTCGGCCCTCTCGCGAGCCTTTTCCCGGCCCAGTGCGTGCGGGCGTTCAACGGTTATCTTGGCCATGCAGGCTTCCTTGATGATCAGATGAAATGCGGCGCAACTATATACAGCCGCCTGCATCCAAGAAAGCGTTGCCGGTGAGCCTTGTCAAGACAAAGCCGGCCCTGGCGATTAGAATGACCCGCACTCTATTCCGGTGAAGCGATATGAACGATCAGCGCAAAGGCAGCGATGCCGAACCTACGACTCACTTCGGTTACAAAAATGTACCGGAAAGCCAGAAGGCAGAAAAAGTCGCTGAGGTTTTCCATTCGGTTGCAGCCAAGTACGACCTGATGAACGACCTGCTGTCCGGTGGCATGCATCGTCTGTGGAAGCGTTTTGCAATCGAGCTTTCGGGCGTCCGTACCGGCAATCGTGTGCTCGACATTGCGGGCGGCACGGGCGATCTGACTCGCAAGTTCTCTAATCTGGTCGGTCCGACCGGGCAGGTCGTGCTGGCAGACATCAACGCCTCCATGCTCAAGGTCGGCCGTGACCGCCTGCTGGACCTTGGCGTGTCGGGCAACGTCGAGTTTGTCCAGGCCGACGCCGAGAAACTGCCCTTCCCGGACAACCATTTCGACTGCGTGACCATCGCCTTCGGTCTGCGCAACGTGACGCACAAGGAAGACGCTCTGCGTTCCATGCTGCGCGTGCTCAAGCCCGGTGGACGCCTGCTGGTGCTGGAGTTTTCCAAGCCGACCAACAAGCTCATGTCCAAGGCCTATGACGCCTACTCGTTCGCGTTCATGCCGCTGATGGGCAAGCTGGTCACCAATGACTCGGAAAGCTATCGCTATCTGGCCGAATCGATCCGCATGCACCCCAACCAGGAAACCCTCAAGTCGATGATGGTGGAAGCCGGTTTTGACCGCGTGACCTACCACAACATGACGGCGGGCGTCGTGGCCTTGCATCGCGGTATCAAACCCTGATGTTGCTTCGGGGGCTGCTCGCCAGTATCGAGCACGGCATCAATCGCGTGTTGCGCCTGGACAGCACCGCGCTACCGCGTATGGCGCGCTTGTCCGGGCATGTCATTGCCGTGGACTGTCGCGATCCGTCCCTGAAAATCTTTATCCTGCCCAGTGACGAAGGTCTGCTGCTGGCCGCAGACTGGGCTGCCGACGCCGACTGCACCTTGCGTGCCCCAGTCTCCAGCCTGCTGCGTCTGGCCCTGAGCAAGGACAAGACCGCTGTGCTGCATGGCCCCGACGTCGAGCTGGACGGTGACAGTGGCGTACTGCTGGAACTGGTCGGCATTCTTCAGGATCTGGAACTGGACTGGGAACACGAACTGTCCAACTGGGTCGGCCCGGTGGCCAGTCAGTTGTTCAGCAGCCGACTGCGCAACAGTGGACGCTGGACACGTGAAAGTTTCACCAGCCTCAGCCAGAACGTTGCCGACTACCTCAGCGAAGAATCGCGTACGCTGGTGGGTAAGCACGAAGCTGAAGCACGATTCGCCGAACTCGATCAGATCAAACTCGATCTGGACCGTCTCGAGGCGCGCTTTGCCCGCCTCGCCCACTCCCTCAATACCAGCGATAACGCATGAAGCTGCTTGCCGTCCGCCGTTTGTTTCGCATTCAACGTGTCGTTATCCGCTATCGCCTTGATGACCTGTTGTTCGCCCTGCCCCTGCCCTGGTGGATGCTCGCGGTGCGTTTCGTGCTGCCCTGGCGCTGGCTGCCGCGGCGTAAATCCGAGCTGAGCCGTGGTGTACGCTTTCGTCTGGCATTGCAGGACCTGGGGCCGATTTTCATCAAGTTCGGGCAACTGCTGTCTACCCGGCGCGACTTGCTGCCCGAAGACATCGCCGACGAACTGATGCTGCTGCAGGACCGCGTGCCGCCGTTCGATCAGCAACTGGCGATCAAGCTGATCGAAGAACAGCTCGGCGCGCGCATCTGTGACGTGTTCAGCCGCTTTGACGAGAAGCCTTTGGCATCCGCTTCGGTCGCTCAGGTGCATGCCGCCTGCCTGAAGACCGGCGAAGAAGTCGTGGTCAAGGTGGTACGCCCCGGCCTCAAGCCGATCATCGGCCAGGATCTGGCGTGGCTGTTCATTCTCGCCCGCACCGCCGAGCGCGTCTCCGCCGATGCCCGCCTGCTCCACCCGGTGCAGGTGGTGATGGATTATGAAAAGACCATCTACGACGAACTCGACCTGCTGCGTGAAGCGGCCAACGCCAGCCAGTTGCGGCGCAATTTCGAAGGCTCCGACCTGCTTTACGTGCCACAAGTCTACTGGGACTGGTGCCGCCCGAAAGTGCTGGTCATGGAGCGCATCTACGGGCTTCAGGTAACCGATCTGGCCGCGCTGGCCGATCAGCGCACCGATATGAAACTGCTCGCCGAGCGCGGTGTGGAGATTTTCTTCACGCAGATATTTCGCGACAGTTTCTTCCACGCCGACATGCACCCCGGCAACATTTTCGTCAGCACGGTCAACCCGTGGGCGCCGAAGTACATTGCCATCGACTGCGGTATCGTCGGCAGTCTGACCCCGGAAGATCAGGATTATCTGGCGCGTAACCTGTTTGCCTTTTTCAAACGAGATTATCGTCGCGTTGCGCAACTGCACATCGATTCGGGCTGGGTGCCGGCAGAGACCAAGCTCAATGAATTCGAAGCGGCCATCCGCACGGTCTGTGAGCCGATTTTCGAGAAGCCGCTCAAGGATATTTCCTTCGGCCAGGTGCTGATGCGTCTGTTCCAGACCGCGCGCCGCTTCAATATGGAAGTCCAGCCGCAACTGGTTCTGCTGCAAAAGACCCTGCTCAACATCGAAGGCTTGGGTCGTCAGTTGTACCCTGATCTGGACCTGTGGAGCACCGCGCAGCCTTATCTGGAGCGCTGGATGCGTGAACGGGTCAGCCCGAAGACCCTGCTGGGCAATCTGCAATCACAGGTCGAGCAACTGCCGCACATCGCGGGCATGACCCGTGACCTGCTGGAGCGCATGTCCCGCCCGCACGCCTCGGATCCGCCGCGCCCGTGGCACGATCGCAAGGACGAGCCGGTCCTGCGGCTGATCGGCGCGGCATTGCTGGTCGGCGGCGCGATACAGTACTGGGTGATGAGCGAGGCCGCTACCCAGTTGCTGACGCTCACCGCGTGGCCGGCGGCGATCATGCTCATCGCCGGGCTGTATCTGATCGTTCGCCGATAGCCAGCAGCGGATGGCGCTGGCACACTGTTCAATCCGCCGGGCATGAACGCCGGCTGCCGGAGGAGATATGAAAGACTGGCTGGACGAGATTCACTGGAACAGCGACGGTCTGGTGCCTGCAATTGCTCAGGATCACAAGACCGGTCGAGTATTGATGATGGCCTGGATGAACCGCGAAGCCCTGAGCCTGACGGCGTCGGAGAATCGTGCCATCTATTGGTCGCGTTCGCGTGGCAAACTCTGGCGTAAAGGTGAAGAATCAGGTCATGTGCAAAAGCTGCACGAACTGCGCCTGGACTGTGATGCCGATGTCATTATCCTGATGGTCGAGCAGATCGGCGGTATCGCGTGCCACACCGGCCGCGAAAGTTGCTTTTACCGAGTGTATGAAAACTCAGGCTGGAAGACCGTCGACCCGGTTTTGAAAGATCCTGACGCTATTTACTCAGCAGGCCACTGAACATGACTGATACGTTGTCCCGTCTGGCCGAGGTGCTGGAATCACGCAAGGACGCCGCTGCCGACAGTTCCTACGTCGCCAGCCTGTATCACAAGGGCCTGAACAAGATTCTGGAAAAGCTCGGTGAAGAATCGATCGAGACCATCATCGCTGCCAAGGACGCTGCAGTCAGCGGAGATTGCAGCGACGTGATCTATGAAACCGCTGACCTGTGGTTTCATAGCATGGTGATGCTCGCGGCGCTGGGTCAGCACCCACAAGCCGTGCTCGATGAACTGGACCGCCGATTCGGCCTGTCCGGCCACGCGGAAAAAGCCGCTCGCACGGCAGAATAACGCTCACCCCTTTCAAGCTTGAAATCTTTTACGAGGACTGTTTCATGGGTATTTTTGACTGGAAACACTGGATCGTCATCCTGATCGTCGTGGTACTGGTTTTCGGGACCAAGAAACTCAAGGGTCTGGGCAGCGACGTCGGCGAATCGATCAAGGGCTTTCGCAAGGCGATGAATGACGATGACAAGCCAGCAGAACAGCCTGCACCTCAGCCACAGCAGGCACAGGCTGCCCCTCAGGGTTCGCCATTGAATCAGCCGCATACCATCGACGCGCAGGCGCACAAAGTCGACGAGCCGATCCGCAAAGACCAGGTTTAAGCCCATGTTCGGTATCAGCTTCTCTGAACTGCTGCTTGTCGGCCTGGTTGCCTTGCTGGTACTGGGCCCAGAGCGCCTGCCGGGTGCGGCACGCACCGCAGGCTTATGGATCGGCCGGTTGAAGCGCAGCTTCAATGCGATCAAACAGGAAGTTGAACGTGAAATCGGGGCCGACGAAATTCGTCGGCAGCTGCACAACGAGCACATTATTTCGCTGGAAGACGAAGCGCGCAAAATGTTCGCGCAGAATCAGCACCCCGAGACCACCTACGAGCCGGTTAGCCCGCAGCCGGCCTCGGTGCAGCCCGACGCCGCCAACACCGGTCACAACACCCTCGGCCCAGCGGAGCCTGCGGCACCAAAACCCGCGCTATCGCTGGAGAAAACCGCGAAGCCAGTCGATGCCGATACACCGGTCCCGACGCCTCCCGTCCACGATTCGTCATTGCCACCGCGAGCCCCATGAGCGCTGATACCCCGGAAAACGATCAGCAAATGCCGCTGATCTCGCACCTCACCGAGTTGCGTACACGTCTGTTGCGTTGTGTTGCGGCAGTGTTCCTGATTTTTGCCGGTCTGTTCTACTTCACGCAGAAGATCTACACATTGGTCTCGGCGCCGCTGCGCGTCTATCTGCCTGAAGGCGCGACAATGATCGCCACCGACGTGGCCTCGCCGTTCATCACGCCGTTCAAGCTGACCATGATGGTCGCGCTGTTTCTGTCCATGCCGGTCATCCTGCACCAGATCTGGGGCTTTATCGCGCCGGGCTTGTATAAGCACGAGAAGCGCGTTGCAGTGCCACTGCTGGTGTCGAGCATCATCCTGTTCTACGCAGGCATGGCCTTCGCGTACTTTTTGGTCTTCCCGCTGATTTTCCACTTCTTCGCCAGCGTTACACCGGAAGGCGTGTCGATGATGACCGACATCGCCAGTTATCTGGACTTCGTGATGACGTTGTTCTTCGCCTTTGGCGTGGCCTTCGAAATCCCGGTGGCCGTGGTGCTGCTGGTGTGGATCGGTATTGTCGACGTCAAGTACCTGAAGAAGATCCGTCCTTACGTGATCATCGGCTGCTTCGTGGTCGGCATGATCCTGACGCCGCCGGACATCTTCTCGCAGACGCTGTTGGCAGTACCGATGTGGCTGCTGTTCGAGCTGGGCGTGCTGTGCAGTTCGATGATCAAGAAGCGTGGTGAACATCCGGACGATCAGGCCGAGGACGCTGACAAGCAGGATCAGCCGCCCGCGACCACACCGTGAACCTGCTGTTGCTTGAGGAAGCCGATTTCATTGCGGCTGACCGGGTGGTCCTGCGTGACCGCCGTCTGAAGCACATGCAGGAGGTGCATCGTGCAGAGGTCGGCGACAGTCTGCGCGTCGGCCGCATTAATGGCCTGCTGGGCAATGCCGAACTGCTGCGCCTTGAACCCCATGAGGCAGAGCTGCGTGTCGAACTGCAGAGTGCTCCGCCGACAAAACTGCCGCTTACCCTGCTGCTGGCGTTGCCACGCCCCAAGATGTTACGCCGGGTGTTTCAGACCGTCGCGACCATGGGCGTGCCGAAAGTCATCCTGCTGAACAGCTACCGGGTAGAAAAAAGCTTCTGGCAGACGCCGTTTCTAGAGCCTGAAGCCATCCGCGAGCAACTGATTCTGGGCCTGGAACAGGCGCGCGATTCGGTGCTGCCTGAGATTGTGATCGAAAAGCGCTTCAAGCCTTTCGTTGAAGATCGCTTGCCACAGATCGCGCTCGACACACTGGGCCTGGTTGGCCATCCCGGTGATTTCCCCGCCTGCCCTCGTGCGGTCACAGAGCAAGTCACGCTGGCCATCGGCCCTGAAGGGGGCTGGATACCCTACGAAATCGATCTGTTGCGTCAGTCGGGTTTGCAGCCTGTGCAATTGGGCGAACGTATCCTGCGCGTCGAAACCGCTGTAACGGCCCTTCTCGCCCGCTTGTTCTAAGCTGTCAGTGTCGACTCAATCGCTTCAGTTAACCGATAACTGGCCGATGCAATTGCATACTTAGAGCAAAAGACGTCAAGGAGTGATCATGTCTCGTGGGTTATCCAAAAGCCTCGCCAATGCGAGTGTCAGCCTGAAATTGGCGATCGGCTTTGGCCTGGTGCTGTTGATGACGCTGATGATTTCGGCCACCGGCTGGTTCAGCAATCAGGCTCTGATCGATCGAGGGGACCGTGTTACTGCGATTGCGCAGGTCAATGAGCTGACCCTTCAGTTGCGCATCAACCGTATGAGCTACGAGGCGCTGTACAACGCAGAGACCGCAGCGCAGGTCAGAAGTACGCTCGATCAACTGGACGCCGCGCTGCAAAGCGCCAGGAACCTGCTGCGATCCCCCGAGAACCTGCAATTGCTGGATGCCCAGACTCAGGCCACCCGCGACTATCGCCAGTCGTTTGAGGACATGAGCAAGGCAATCGAAACCCGCGAAGCGAGCCGCAGCCAGATGGGCGAAAACGCCGACAAGGCGGTGGATCAGGCCGACAGGATCGAAGCCGAGCTGCTCAAGGCAGACAACATTCTGGCCTTCAATGGCATCGTCGGCGTCAGCAAGCTGATTCAGCAGGCGCGTTTTCAGGTACGTGGTTACACCTACAGCGGCCGTCCCGATTTCGAAAAGGACGCCAATAAGGCCATCGATGACGCAGTGACCGGAATCAATACGCTGGCTGGCGATATTTCCTCCGATTATTCGCCCATGCTGCAGCAGGCCATTGCCGGGCTGAATGGCTACCGCGCGGCTGTAGGCAAATACCGCGATGCCCAGGCCGCCTCCAAGGCCGCGCTGGAAAAAATGACCACACTGGGCGTCAGCATGCTCGACACCAGCAACGACCTGATCATCCGGCAGAACAAGAGCCGTGACGCAGACAGCGCCAAGTCGGTCACGATGATCGCTGCCGCTACGGCGTTGGCGCTGGTGCTGAGCATTCTCGCGGCGTGGGTCATCACTCGCCAGATCACCACCCCGTTGCAGGAGACCCTCGAAGTAGTGGAGCGGGTGGCTTCGGGCGACCTGAGTCGCAACCTCAAGGTTGATCGCAAGGACGAACTGGGCAAACTGCAGGCCACGATTCAACGTATGACGGTGAGCCTGCGTGAGCTGGTCGGCGGGATTCGCGATGGCGTCACCCAGATCGCCAGCGCGGCGGAAGAGCTGTCAGCGGTCACAGAGCAGACCAGCGCCGGAGTCAACAGCCAGAAGGTCGAAACCGATCAGGTCGCCACCGCCATGCATGAAATGACGGCAACGGTTCAGGAGGTTGCGCGCAACGCCGAGGAAGCCTCGCAAGCAGCAGTGGCGGCAGACCGTCAGGCCCGTGATGGCGAACGAGTGGTCAACGAGGCCATTGCGCAAATCGAACGTCTTGCCTCCGCGGTGGGCAACTCCAGCGAAGCGATGGGCGCGCTGAAACAGGAAAGCGACAAGATCGGCAGCGTGCTGGACGTCATCAAATCAGTCGCCGAACAGACCAACCTGCTGGCCTTGAACGCCGCTATCGAGGCAGCCCGCGCCGGTGAGGCCGGCCGGGGCTTTGCTGTGGTTGCCGATGAGGTGCGCAGTCTGGCGCAGCGCACGCAGAAATCCACCGAAGAGATCGAAGCACTGATTGCCGGCCTGCAAAGCGGCACACAGCAGGCCACAAACGTCATGGACAGCAGTCGCGAGCTGAGCACCAGCAGCGTGGAACTGACACGTCGGGCCGGAGGATCGCTGGAAAGCATCACCAAAACCGTCTCGGCGATCCAGGCGATGAATCAGCAGATCGCCGCCGCCGCCGAAGAACAGAGCGCCACCGCCGAAGAGATCAACCGCAGCATCATCAATGTCCGCGATGTGTCCGAACAGACGTCTGCGGCCAGCGAAGAGACCGCGGCGTCCAGTGTCGAACTGGCAAGACTTGGCAACCATCTTCAATTGCTGGTGAGTCGCTTTACTGTCTGACCTGGCAGCATCCAGCCCGCGCCAGCACTGAGCGCGGGCTTCTTTTCCCGTAAAAACGTGACACCGTTCACCCCTCCTTCGTGCTCGGAAATATCCTACGACCTTCTCAGGTCACGCAATGAATCACCACGCCGATGCGCTCACAACGCATGTTCTGACTCGCCCGGAACATGCTTTTGTTCGCTCATTGCAGGAGATTCCTATGTTCCGACTGATCAATCACGCGCTCGGCAACATGAACGTCAGATTCAAGCTGTCCCTGGGTTTCGGCCTGGTGCTGTTATTGACGCTGATCATCACACTGACCGGCTGGCATGGTCTGTACACCATGATCGACCGCTCCGAGTCGCTCTCGGACATCGCCCAGCTCAACGGTCTGACCAAAGACCTACGCGCCGAGCGAATCACCGACCGCGTCGAAAAAACGCCGGAGAGCACCGCGCTGGTCACAGAAAAGCTCAATGAAATGAAAGCCCAACTCACCCTGCTGCACACACAGAGTGAGGAGGAGGCAACCATCAAGCTGCTAAACGGCCAGTTCGAGATGCTGAACAGGCTGGAAAAGACCTTCGCGGACGTTCGCACCAACCGACAAACCCGCAACCAGATACGCGCGCGCCTGGAGCAGACGTCCGAACAGGCCTTGCAGGCCATCGCGCAGGTTGAGGTAGAGGTACTCAAAAGCGTCAGCCAGGAACAGGACAGCAGCGAGCGGATGGAGGAGTTCACCAACATTTCCCAACTGAGGCAGCAGGTGCAGACCGCTCGTTATCAGGTGCAGGCGTATACCTTCACCACCCGCGACGCGGATGAGCACGCGGCCATTGCGGCCATCGACGAAGCGCTCAAGGAGATCGGGCAGATCGCTCAGGATCAGGGCAATGAAAGCCTTCAGGGCCTGACCCCGGCGACCGCCGCCTTGCAGAGTTATCGGGAACGGCTTGGCGAGTTCAAGCAGATACAGACCAAGGCCGAAGCGGATCAGGAAATCATGGAAGGTCTTGGCGAAACGCTGCTGGACTCCGTCGCGGCGCTGAACCGCCTGCAGACTGCCCAGCGTGACAGCGAGGCGGCCAACTCCAGCGCCATGCTGAGCAGTGTTGCAGGCCTGGCATTGCTGATCGGATTGCTTGCCGCCTGGATCATGACCCGGCAGATCACCGTGCCGTTGCAGCAGACTCTGGGGGCCGCAGCACGCATCGCCCAGGGCGACCTGAGTCGGGACATATCGGTTACACGCCGTGACGAAATGGGTCAGTTGCAACGCAGCATGCAGACCATGACCATCAGCCTGCGCGAACTGGTTGGCGGCATCAGCGAGGGCGTATCGCAGATCGCCAGCGCAGCCGAGCAGTTGTCAGCAGTGACCAGGCAGACCTGCATCGGGGTCACCAGTCAGAAAGACGAAACCGATCAGGTGGCCACGGCCATGAATGAAATGGCCGCAACCGTGCAGGAAGTCGCGCGCAATGCGCAGGAAGCGTCGCAGGCGGCCGCTCAGGCGGATCAACAGGCGCGCAGTGGCGATGAAGTGGTCGGGCAGGCGATCAGTCAGATCGAGCAGCTGGCTCTCGAGGTGCTGAACTCCACGCAGTCGATGAGCGCGCTCAAGCAGGAAAGCAACAAGATCGTTGGCGTTCTGGATGTGATCAAGTCTGTTTCACAGCAGACCAACCTGTTGGCCCTCAATGCGGCCATCGAGGCAGCCCGCGCGGGAGAGGCCGGGCGCGGCTTCGCGGTGGTTGCCGATGAAGTCCGTGGTCTGGCGCAACGCACGCAAAAGTCCACCGAGGAAATCGAAGAGCTGATCGCCGCCCTGCAAACCGGCACCCAACAAGTCGCAACCACCCTGGATAACAGCCGCACCCTGACCGACAACACGGTTGAGCTGAGCCGTCGCGCGGGTGGCGCACTGGAGCAGATCACCCGCACCGTGGCGACGATCCAGCACATGAACAAACAGATCGCTACCGCCAGCGAGGAACAGAGCGTAGTCGCCGAACAGATCAACCGTAACGTCATCAGCGTACGCGACATCTCCGAACAGACCGCCGCCGCCAGCGAGCAAACCGCAGCCTCCAGCGTCGAACTCGCCAGACTGGGAACTCACTTGCAGACACTGGTGGGGAAATTCAGGGTGAGTTGAACCACCATTGCACCAGCAGGCGGCCCGGCTAACACTATCGCGCCCATGCTCCGCGCGGGCATGCCGGTCTGGACGCTCCGAATCCTCTTGCGACGCAGAGCGTCGTGAACTGCATTCCCACGCTGGAGCGTGAGGAACGAGCGTCGTCAGGGATAACACTATCGTGCCCATGCTCCGCGTGGGCATGCCGGTCTGGACGCTCCGCGTCCTCTGACGACGCAGAGCGTCATGAACTGCAATCCCACGCTGGGGCGTGAGGAACGAGCGTCGTCAGGGATAACACTATCGTGCCCATGCTCCGCGTGGGCATGCCGGTCTGGACGCTCCGCGCCCTCTTGCGACGCAGAGCGTCGTGAACTGCATTCCCACGCTGGAGCGTGAGGAACGAGCGTCGTCAGGGATAACACTATCGTGCCCATGCTCCGCGTGGGCATGCCGGTCTGGACGCTCCGCGTCCTCTGACGACGCAGAGCGTCATGAACTGCAATCCCACGCTGGGGCGTGAGGAACGAGCGTCGTCAGGGATAACACTATCGTGCCCATGCTCCGCGTGGGCATGCCGGTCTGGACGCTCCGCGCCCTCTTGCGACGCAGAGCGTCGTGAACTGCATTCCCACGCTGGAGCGTGAGGAACGAGCGTCGTCAGGGATAATACCATCGTGCCCATGCTCCGCGTAGGCATGCCGGTTTGGACGCTCCGCGTCCTCTGACGACGCAGAGCGTCATGAACTGCATTCCCACGCTGGAGCGTGAGGAACGAGCGTCGTCAGGGATAACACTATCGTGCCCATGCTCCGCGTGGGCATGCGGTCTGGACGCTCCGCGTCCTCTTGCGACGCAGAGCGTCGTAAACTGCAATCCCACGCTGGAGCGTGAGGAACGAGCGTCGTCAGGGATAACACTATCGCGCCCATGCTCCGCGTAGGCATACCGGTCCGGACGCTCCGCCTCCTCTGACGACGCAGAGCGTCATGAACTGCAATCCCACGCTGGAGCGTGAGGAACGAGCGTCGTCAGGGATAACACTATCGTGCCCATGCTCCGCGCGGGCATGCCGGTCTGGACGCTCCGAATCCTCTTGCGACGCAGAGCGTCGTGAACTGCATTCCCACGCTGGAGCGTGAGGAACGAGCGTCGTCAGGGATAACACTATCGTGCCCATGCTCCGCGTGGGCATGCCGGTCTGGACGCTCCGCGTCCTCTTGCGACGCAGAGCGTCGTGAACTGCATTCCCACGCTGGAGCGTGAGGAACGATCGGGGTTCTGGAGAACCCGTCTTGACCATGTCCTGTGCATTTATGTGCCGCAAAGCCCAATAAAAAGCCCCCGACGCGCTAAGCGTCAGGGGCTTTTTTCGTAGCCGGGCGGTTTTAGACCGGGACCGGCTCCGATGCTTTACCTACTGGTTGCAAAGGCAGCAACGGCGCATGTGGATCAGCTTCGATGGAAGCTCTCCAGGCGGCCAGCCACTCTTCGTGACCTTCGCTCCAGACGCGCTCATGCAGGCGCCCAAGGGCGACCGGGTCGCTCAGCAGCATCAGACGTTCCTGATTGCCGAGTTTGGCCGGACCTACCTTCAGAGCATGATCAACACGCTCCATGCGCACCACTTCGATCGGCTGTGCCTGACGGTGACGCGAGGTTGCCAGGGCGCAGGCCAGAGCATTCTGGCGAGGATCCACCACAGCCCGAATGAAGCCTTGTTTCAGCGCATGCCAGCGGTTCTCGTAGGTGTACTGATCCGTCGAGATCAACTCTTGCGGCGGTTCGAACTCTTCAGGAATCAGGAAGAACTTCTCGTCACGCGCCTTGACGCCCAGATTGGTACGGCTGGAAATCACCGATACCGGAATCGACAGCATCAACGAGACCACAATCGGCGCAAGCCACCACAGGAAGCTCGGGTTCAACCAGAACACCAGCAAGGCCCAGCACGCGCCCAGCAGTGTCTGTGGACCATGACGCTTAACGGCTTCGATCCACGGCGTGGAGTCGTCGTCGCGTTGCGGAGAGTTCCAGGTTGCGGCCCAGCCCAGGAAAGCGGCCAGTACGAAGCGGGTGTGGAACAGCATGCGCACCGGTGCCAGCAGCACCGAAAAGAGCATTTCCAGCAGCATCGAAACGGTGACCTTGAACTTGCCACCGAAGCCTTTCGCGCCCTTGGCCCAGATCAGAATGACGCTGAGCAGTTTAGGCAGGAACAGCAGGACGATGGTCGTCGAGAACAACGCAACAGCTTTTTCCGGGTGCCATTGTGGCCACAGCGGATACAACTGACGCGGTTCAAGGAAGTAGGTCGGCTCCATCAGTGTGTTCACCGCCAGCAAGGCCGTGGACAGCACGAGGAAGAAGAACCACAACGGTGCCGACAGATACGACATCACACCGGTCAGGAACACCGCACGGTGAACCGGGTGCATGCCCTTGACCAGGAACAGCCTGAAGTTCATCAGGTTGCCGTGGCACCAACGGCGGTCACGCTTGAGTTCGTCCAGCAGGTTGGGCGGCAATTCTTCATAACTGCCCGGCAGGTCGTAAGCAATCCACACGCCCCAGCCGGCACGGCGCATCAGCGCAGCTTCGACGAAGTCGTGAGACAGGATCGCACCGGCAAAGGCACCTTTACCCGGCAGCGGCGCCAAGGCGCAATGCTCGATAAACGGCTTCATGCGGATGATCGCGTTGTGACCCCAATAGTGGGATTCACCCAACTGCCAGAAGTGCAGACCGGCCGTGAACAGCGGACCGTAGACCCGCGTAGCGAACTGCTGCATGCGTGCATACAGCGTGTCCATACCCGACGCACGTGGCGCGGTCTGGATGATACCGGCGTCCGGCGTGGCTTCCATCAGGCGAACCAGACTGGTCAGACACTCTCCGCTCATGACGCTATCGGCATCGAGCACGACCATGTAGCGGTATTCACCACCCCAACGACGGCAGAAGTCGTCCAGGTTGCCGCTTTTGCGTTTTACGCGACGACGACGACGGCGATAGAAGATCTTGCCGAAACCTTTGGTCTCGCGGCATACGTCCAGCCAGGCCTGTTGCTCGGCAACGGCAATGTCGGTCTCGTTGGTGTCGCTGAGTACGAAGAAATCGAAACGATCCAGATCACCCGTAGCCGCGACCGACTCGAACGTAGCGCGCAGGCCGGCGAAAACCCGTGGCACGTCTTCGTTGCAGATCGGCATGACCAGCGCAGTACGTGCGCCCTTTTCGATCGGCTCGTTGCCAGCACTGGCACCCGAGATACGGTATTTGTCGCGACCGGTGAGCAGCTCAAGGAAGCCCATCAGTGCGGTCCAGAAACCGGCCGACACCCAGCAGAAGAGAATCCCGAATAGCAACAGAATGCTGGTCTGCAAGGCATAAGGCATGACCTGCAAAGCAGTCTGCACGAAGGTCTGACGGGTGATTTCGTCGAGCGAAACCAGCGACCAGCCCTGATACGGGAGAATGCCCTTCATATACCAGCCAGCCACGATCGTTTGACCCAGCATCAGGATCAGCAGGATGTAACGACGGATCGAACCGACGGTGCGCCAGCGCGCCTTGGGCAGATCACGAGGCAGATCGTCGGGCTCTGGCTTGGGCGGGTTGGTCTTGCCGGTCAGGCGACGCCAGCCGCGTACCAGAATGTTGGTGCGCCATGGCTCTGGCACGACCTTGGTCCGGCGAATCGGCGGTGTGGCCTTGAGGCACAGGCGACCGCTGGCATCGACGCCGAGCATCTCGGCGTCCTCCAGCTGGTCTGCGGTGGTCAGCGTAAGGCGGCGACCCACCGAAGCCTGAGCGGCCTCGGCAGGGTCATTGACCGGCTGCGCAGAAAGACGCTCATGCAACTCGGCGAAGGTCTTGCAGCCGGCAAGTTCTGCCCGCTGCTCGTCGCTCATCGGTAAATGCGCCAGGTACTCGTTCAGAGACACTGGCACCGGTAGAGAATTACTCATCGCTCGGCAACTGATAGCTCCAGGTCTCGGTCATGACTTGCAACGTCTTGGCCGGTTCCGGATGGGTGGGTGCTGCCTCGGTTTCAGGCTGCTGAATCTCTTTACCGTCCTTGTCCTTGGCTGCATCGGTTTTGGCAACTTCGCCTTTACCTTTCGCAGCGTCGGCCTTGCCAGCTTCAGGCTTGGCGGTCTCGGGTTTGGCGGCTTCAGGCTTCGGCGCGTCGGCCTTGGCGATTTCTACCTGGTCGTTGGCAGATTCCTTGGCAACTGCCGGTTTGGCAGCTTCCTTGGCAGCAGCCTTCTTCTCTTCAGCTTTGTCTGCAACGAGCAGCGCAGGTTCCTTGCCCGGTTCGGTAGGGATCTCACGCAGCAGGTAAGCGCGCATTTCGGTTGGCTTGCCGGAATCCTTGACCTTCACACGCAGGGTCAGGCGGTAGCCTTTGGTGACCGGGTTATAGCGCAGGTTGTTTTCCACCAGTTCGACGTTGTCGTCAGTGGTCACCTGGCTGCGAATGGTCTTGTCTTCCGGCAATGCGGCCAGTACCGGGCCCACGAAGTCGACCAGGAAGGCAAGGCTGCCATCCGGCTGACGGATCAGGTTGGACTGACGCACATCACCGATGGAGCGTTGGGTCTGCTTGACCCAGCCCAGATCCGGCGAGTGGATCGAGTTTTCCTGCATGGTCCAGTGCAGACGGTAATCGAATGCCATTTCCTTGCCCGGCTCTGCGAGAGTCTCAGGCTTCCAGTAGGCCACGATGTTGTCGTTGGTCTCGTCGGCAGTCGGAATTTCGACCAGCTCGACGGTGCCCTTGCCCCAGTCACCTTTCGGCTCGATCCAGGCGCTTGGACGCTTGTCATAGCGGTCATCCAAGTCTTCGTACTGGCTGAAGTCACGGCCACGTTGCAGCAGACCGAAACCACGCGGGTTTTCGACCGAGAAGCTGCTGATGGACAGATGTTTAGGGTTGTTCAGCGGACGCCACAACCACTCACCGTTGGCAGCCTGAATCGACAGACCGCTGGAGTCGTGCAGCTCGCGACGATAGTTAGGTACACGCGAAGGCTGGTTGGCACCGAACAGGAACATACTGGTCAATGGCGCAACACCGAGCTTGTTGACCTTGTCACGCAGGAACATGCGCGACTTGACGTCAACCAGAGTGTTGGTGCCAGGACGCAGGGTCAACTGATAAGCACCGGTAGCGCGCGGCGAGTCGAGCAGCGCGAAGATCACCAGATGATTGTCATCCGGACCCGGCTTCTCGATCCAGAATTCCTTGAAGCGCGGGAACTCCTCACCAGACGGCGATGCAGTGTCGATTGCCATGCCGCGTGCGGACAGGCCATAGACCTGACCCTTGCCGATCACGCGGAAGTAGCTCGCGCCCAGCATGGTCATGATTTCGTCCTGCTTGTCATCCTTGTTGATCGGATACAGGACACGGAAACCGGCATAACCCAGTTTCTCGGTGGATTTGGGGTCGATCTTCAGATCGCCGAAATCGAAACGACTGGAGTCGTACTTGATTTCGTCGACGCTGGTAGCGGTCACTTCGTTGATCTTGACCGGCGTGTCGAAGTGCATGCCCTGGTGGTAGAAAGACACTTTGAACGGAGTCTTCTCGCCCGCCCATTCGGCCTTGTCATCACGGAAGCGAATCTTCTGATAGTCGGCAAACTTCATATCGCGAAGCTCGTTCGGCAGATTGCTCCTTGGAGCCTCGAACTTCTGCCCGGCCAGTTCTTTGGCTTTTGCCGTTACATCATCAAGATTGAACGCCCACAGCTGACCTGCACTGAACAGGCATACAAGGGCCGAGCTTGCCAGAAGTGCACTACGCAACCGCTTGACAGGTGTCTTTGGAGCATCACAGGGACTAACAATCACGAGCAACCCTCGCCGAAAAACAGATGAAAAAACCAACGGCCAGCTATCAATGCCGGGTTGGCGAGCATTGTTCCGACTCCGAATGGGCTTAATGATTCCCCAACCCGGTGCCAGAACCGCTTTTGTCATACCAAATGGACCAACAGTGTCGATCCCCGTAACGCGCGATTATCCAGCAGCGCGCGCCACAACGCATCAGGTATGACAAAGAAATTTATTTCCCGTGCGACCGGAAAATTCAGGGGAGAAACGATGAAATCGTAGCTTATGTATCGAACAAAAATATCACTGGGCCATCATTTATCAAATGCACTTGCATGTCCGCACCAAATTGGCCCGCAGCCACAGTGGTATGCGCGATTCTGGCCTGACTCAATAGATAGTCGAACAGCTCGGCGCCCAGCGCTGGAGCAGCGGCTTTCGAGAACCCCGCACGCAACCCGCTTTTGGTATCCGCGGCCAGCGTGAACTGCGAAACCAGCAACAAGCCACCGCCTACCTCGCGCAAGGATAGATTCATCTTGCCGTCGGCATCGCTGAACACTCGATAATTAAGCAGCTTGTGCAGCAACTTATCGGCACTGGCGCGGGTGTCTTGAGGCTCTATGCCCACCAGCACCAATATGCCCTGATCGATAGCACCGACAACTTCGCCGCCCACCTCAACGCGTGCGTTTCGCACGCGCTGCAACAAACCTTTCATAAATGCCTTTCCAGACTCAAAACCAATACCAGGCTGCTGTCATGCTTCTTCGGGCGGGAGGTCGAGCAGGTTGCGCGCAATTTCTGCAGCGGCACGCACCAGCGCATCGGCGATACCGGATTCCGACGCCGAATGGCCAGCCTCACGAATGACCTGCAGTTCGCTGCCGGGCCAGTTCTGATGCAACTCCCAGGCATTATCCAGCGGGCAGATGACGTCATAACGACCGTGAACGATGATTGCCGGCAGGTGCGCGATCTTTGGCATGTCGCGAATCAACTGGTTTTCCTCAAGGAACGCCTTGTTCATGAAGTAATGGCATTCGATGCGCGCAATGGACAGCGCACGGTGCGGTTCGGCGAAGCGATCGACCACTTGCGGGTTGGGGCGCAAGGTTGCACAACGCCCTTCCCAGGTCGACCAGGCTTTGGCAGCGTGCATCTGGGCGATCTGGTCCGGCCCCGTGAGGCGCTTGTGGAAGGCAGCCAGTAGGTTATCGCGCTCATCCAGCGGGATCGGCGCTACATAATCCTGCCAGTAATCAGGGAACAGACGGCTGGCACCCGCTTGATAGAACCAGTCGATTTCTTGCTGACGGGCCAGGAATATGCCTCGCAGGATCAGCGCGTGTACGCGGTCTGGATGGGTCTGCGCGTAAGCCAGGGCCAGAGTCGAGCCCCACGAGCCGCCGAACAGCACCCATTTGTCGATTCCGAGGTGCTCGCGAATCCGCTCCAGGTCCTCCACCAGTTTCCAGGTGGTATTGTTCTCAAGACTGGCATGCGGTGTGGAGCGACCGCAGCCACGCTGATCGAACGTTACGATACGGTACAGGTTAGGATCGAAATAGCAGCGACTGTGCGCATCGCATCCGGAACCAGGGCCGCCATGAATGAATACCACTGGCAACCCTTCTGGCGAGCCACTTTCATCGACGTAAAGCACATGCGGTTGTTCCACGGCCAGATCGTGCCGGGCGTAGGGTTTGATCTGCGGGTACAAAGTCTGCATAAGTGCTCCATAAGTCCAGTTCAGAGGCTTCTATTATTCTGCCGTTGGCATCATAAACCCGAAACGAAGAATCAGCATGCTGCACGTCATTGATCGGGATGGAACGATCGATGCAAGCGTTTTGCCAATTTGGTCAGCGCGCGAACCAGAGCCGTTGCCCTGGGTCGAAGCGAGGGCGCTGCCTTCAATTATTTCTACTATTTTCAGGAAATAACTGACGACACGCCTACAGTCTAAGAATCCCGTTTTCCATTCGTCAGACTACTTGAGGTTGTACCGATGTCTCAGGAACCACTTGTTCGTGACGCTGATGTGGCTGCTTTCCGCGCCGCTGTGCTCGCCAAACTCACCTATTCGGTGGGCAAGGACCCCGACCATGCGTTTGAGCATGACTGGTTTGAAGCTGTTGCCCTTGCCGCCCGCGACCACATGGTCGAACACTGGATGGACCACACGCGACAGATTTATCGCAAGGTCCAGAAGCGCGTTTACTACCTGTCTCTGGAATTCCTCATTGGCCGACTGCTCTACGACAGCCTGAGCAACCTCGGCCTGCTGGAAGTGGCTCGCGAAGCATTGACCGAGCTGGGTGTGGATATCGAACGTATCCGCTTGCTTGAACCGGATGCTGCGCTGGGCAACGGCGGCCTGGGTCGTCTGGCAGCGTGCTTCATGGAAAGCATGTCGACCCTGGGCATTGCCGGGCACGGTTATGGGATTCGTTACGAGCACGGGCTGTTTCGTCAGGGCATCGTCGACGGCTGGCAGCAGGAACAGACCGAAAACTGGCTGGACTTCGGCAACCCGTGGGAATTCGAGCGTCCTGAGGTGGTTTACTCCATCGGTTTCAGTGGCAGCGTCGACACTGTGGTGACCGAAGCGGGCGACTCGCGTCAGGTCTGGCGTCCGGGCGAAACCGTTCGGGCCATTGCTTACGACACCCCTGTGGTCGGCTGGCGCGGGAAAAGCGTCAACACCCTGCGCTTGTGGCGCGCCCGTGCGGTGGAAGACCTGCATCTGGAACGCTTCAACGCTGGCGACCACTTTGGCGCCGTCGCCGAAGTAGTGCGCGCCGAAAGTATTTCCCGCGTGCTGTACCCGAACGATGCAACCGAAGCGGGCCAGGAACTGCGCCTGCGCCAGGAATACTTCTTTGTTTCCGCATCGCTGCAGGATTTGCTGCGCCGCCATCTGAACCAGCACGCCACGCTGACCGATCTGCCAGACCATGCAGCGATTCAGATGAACGACACGCACCCGTCCATTGCAGTGGCCGAGCTGATGCGTCAGTTGATCGACAACCACAACATCCCGTGGGACACCGCCTGGAAAATCACCGTCGGCACCCTTGGCTACACCAACCATACGCTGCTGCCGGAAGCGCTGGAGACCTGGTCGGTCGGCCTGATGGAGCGGATGCTGCCGCGCCACATGCAGATCATCTACCTGATCAACGCACAACACATCGACACACTGCGCGCCAAAGGCGTCGACGACGTCAACGTGCTGCGTGCGGTATCGCTGATCGAAGAAGACAATGGTCGTCGGGTACGCATGGGCAACCTGGCGTTCCTCGGCTCGCACAGCGTCAATGGCGTTTCGGCGCTGCATACCCAACTGATGCGCAAGACCGTGTTTGCCGAGCTGCACAAGATCTATCCGGAGCGGATCAACAACAAGACCAACGGCATCACCTTCCGCCGCTGGCTGTTCCAGGCCAACCCGAAGCTGACCGAAATGCTCGTCGAAGCGCTGGGTGAGGACGTTCTGGATAATGCCGAGACTCGCCTCAAAGAGCTTGAGCCGTTCGCCGATAAGTCTTCGTTCCGCAAGCAGATGGCCGACCAACGCCTGCACAGCAAGCGCGCACTGGCAGCGATCATTCATGAACGCTTGGGTATTGCCGTCAATCCTGCAGCGATGTTCGACGTCCAGGTCAAACGGATTCACGAATACAAACGCCAGTTGCTGAACATGTTCCACACCGTCGCGCTGTATCAGGCGATTCGTGCCGAGCCAGGCACAGACTGGGTTCCGCGGGTGAAGATCTTCGCTGGCAAGGCGGCGGCCAGTTATCACTCGGCCAAGCTGATTATCAAGCTGACCAACGATATCGCCCGGACCGTGAACAACGACCCGACGGTGCGTGGCCTGCTGAAAGTGGTGTTCATGCCCAACTACAACGTCAGTCTGGCGGAGAGCATCATCCCGGCAGCCGACCTGTCCGAGCAGATTTCCACGGCAGGCCTGGAAGCTTCAGGGACCAGTAACATGAAGTTCGGCCTCAACGGCGCACTGACCATCGGCACGCTGGACGGTGCCAACGTGGAAATGAGCGAGCAGGTCGGGCTGGAGCACATGTTCATCTTCGGCATGTCCTCGCAACAGGTCGAAGCCCGCAAGCGCGCAGGCGAATTCAACGCACATGGAGACGTGGCGGCATCGGGGCGTTTGAACGATGTACTACAAGCGATTCGTGGTGGCGTGTTCTCGCCGGATGATCCGAACCGTTACGTGGGACTGATCGATCAGCTGCTGGATTATGACCGCTTCCTGGTCTGTGCCGACTTCGATTCGTACTGGGCAGCACAGGCCAAAGTCGAGGAACGCTGGCACGATTCCAAGGAATGGTGGCGCTCGGCGGTGCTCAACACCGCACGCATGGGCTGGTTCTCTTCGGACCGGACTATTCGCGAGTACGCCGGCGACATCTGGAAGGCGCTGGACTGACTCGGAGCCTGAACATACTTACACAACCCCCGTGGGAGCGAGCTTGCTCGCGAAGAGGCCATTAAGGTCTCCGCAAAGAAGGCGCTCGAAACGACGCCTTCGTGAGCAAGCTCACTCCCACAAGCGCCTCAAGGATCTGTCTCAGTCCTGCAGAGACTCTGGTGCCCCCCGGCATAAAACATTACAAACGATGTCCGCCCGCCCCTATATACTGCGCTCGATGAACCTTCACACATCGAAAAGGATGTCGTCGCGTGCTTTGGATTTGTCTGGTGGTGGGCGGTGCAGCGCTGGGCTACGCGCTGAGCTATGACGAGTGGGCAGGTGCGCTGATCGGCGCAGTCATGGGCTGGGCCGTCTGGGCAGGCATTCGCATGCGCCTGCTTGGCAGGCAATCCGCCGACCAACTGCAACAACTGCTCGCAACCCGCCAATCCCTCGACGCCGTTCAACAGCGCCTGAGCGTGCTCGAACGTCAGTCCGCGCCCGGCGTGCCACCTGCGCAGGACGCCGCACCGCTCCCAGTGGATGCGGTCATTATCGAGACACCCACTGAAGGCCCAGAGCTGATCTGGGACTTGCCGGACGAAGAGCCGCAGGTAGCAAAGCCTGTCGAACCCGCTCCCGATATCCACCAGCCTTCAAAGGCCGCTCAGCCCAATCTGCTGGACAGCGCCATCAATCGCGCAAAAGACTGGCTGCTGGGCGGCAATACGGTACTGCGCGTGGGCGTAGTGGTGCTGTTTCTCGGGCTGGCCTTTCTGTTGCGCTACGCCACCGAAGGCATGGTCGTACCGATTGAAGCACGCTACGCCGCAGTCGCCGCCAGCGCGCTGGCCTTGCTCGGTCTGGGTTGGTGGCTGCGTTTGCGCAACGGTCCTTACGCGCTGATGTTGCAAGGCGCAGGCGTAGGCGTGCTATACCTGACCGTCTTTGCGGCGATGAAATTGCACGCCCTGCTCGATCCGGCACCGGGCTTTGTGCTGCTGGTAGCGATCACCGCTTTCTCGGCCATTCTGGCGTTGACACAGAATGCTCTGGCCCTGGCCTGCGCCGGTGCGCTGGGTGGATTCGCAGCACCACTGCTTGCTTCGACCGGGCAAGGCAGCCACATCTCGCTGTTCAGTTACTTTGCCCTGCTCAACGCGGGCATCATTGCCATCGCCTGGTTCAAGGCCTGGCGTATTCTCAACCTGATCGGCTTTTTCGGCACTTTCGGCATCGGTTTCGCCTGGGGCATACGGGCTTACACCCCCGAGCTGTTCTGGAGCACCGAGCCCTTTCTGATTCTGTTCTTTGTGATGTACCTGGCCATCGGCCTGCTGTTTGCGCGTCGCAAGCTGCTGGAACTCACTGACGCGCCACCGGATGCCAGTCGCGAAACACTGCTGCGCTGGTCGGCACGTCAGGGTGATTACGTCGACGGCACCCTGCTGTTTGGCACGCCAATCGTCGGGTTCGGCCTGCAATACGCGCTGGTCGAACACCTTGAGTTCGGTGCCGCGCTCAGCGCGCTCGCGCTGGGCCTGATCTACATGGGTCTGGCACGCTGGCTGGCGGCACGTGCGAACGGCCGAACCGTTTTGTTGATGGAAACCTGCCTGGCGCTGGGCGTGGTGTTTGCCACGCTGGCCATCCCGCTGGGTCTCGGTTCGCAATGGACGACCTGCGCGTGGGCCGTGGAAGGCGCAGCGGTTTTCTGGCTGGGCCTGCGCCAGCATCGCAAACTGGCCCAGGTTTTCGGCCTGGTGTTGCAGGTGTGCGCCAGCGCAATGCTGATCAGTGATTCAGACAATTCCAGCTGGGCTGGCGACTACTGGACACCGATGATTCTGGCCATCGCGGCCCTGATCAGCGCCTGGAGCGTGTTCCGTTTCAACACCCTGATGATCATCGATCAGAAAATCGCCAGAACGGTACTGACGATATGGGGCGCGATCTGGTGGGCGGCTTCATTGATCAGCGTCGTGCAACTGTACGCACCGAACAGCGTGCAGACGCCACTGCTGTTGATCGCGGCTGCGCTCAGCGTAGCTATCTGGGCAGTGCTGGCCCTGCGTTTGCACTGGCCAGACCTCGCCGTATTGTGCAGCGTACTCACCCCAGTCAGCGCCCTTCTGTTACTGGGCTCGCTGAGTGAGCATTACCACCCGGCCGCGAACTGGGGCTGGCTGGCCTGGGCAGCCGTGTTCGCCATGCATCTGCTGACCTTGCACTATCTGGCAGACACGCTGCCGATCCTCGCGCAACGTATCGCTCACACCACAGGCTGCCTGTTGATCATCAGCGTACTGGCACTGGAATTGCGTTTCGGCCTGTTGCAGCTGTCCGAGTCTTACAACGCCTGGCGCTGGCTGGGCTGGGCGATTCTGCCCAGCCTGTTCCTGCTGGCGATGAGCTCAGAGCGTCAGTGGCCATGGCCGGTGAAGGCTTGCCCCGAGGCCTACCGTGTCGGGGCCGCGGCACCACTGGCGGCATTGATGCTGGCGTGGTTCTGGCTGGCGAACACGTTCAGCGACGGTGCGGCGGAACCGCTGCCCTATATCCCGCTGCTCAACCCGCTGGAAATCGGCCTGCTGCTGGCTCTGGCCGGGGTATGCCTGTGGATGCGCAAGTACCTCACACGCCCTCGCAATGCTGCCTTGCTGGTGGCAGGCGCTTCACTGTTTGCACTCGTCACGGCAATGGTCATGCGCACGGCCCATCATTGGGCTCAAGTGCCGTGGCACACCGAGGCGCTGCTTGAGTCGATGCGCGTTCAGGCCGGGTTATCGATCGTCTGGACGCTGATGGCACTGGCCCTGATGATCGGCGGTCACATGCGCAGCAACCGCGAGCTCTGGCTGGGCGGCGCAGCATTGATCGGCGTGGTGGTGATCAAGCTGTTCTTCGTCGAGCTGAGCAACCGTGGCGGCATGGAGCGAATCGTCTCGTTCATCGGTGTTGGCATTCTGCTACTGGTGGTGGGATATTTCGCACCATTGCCGCCGAAACACTCTGCCAGAGAGGTCGGCGAAGAACCCGGCCCAGGCCCGACCGCCGCGCCGGATAAGCTATGAGGAAAACGTTCTTGAGTCATCCCGCCATGAAGATCGCCGTGCTTGGCCTGGCCTTGTGCACGGCGATAACTGCCGTCGCCCAGGACAAACCGACGGACTTTGCCAGCCAGACCCCACTGAGCCTCAGCGGCGACGGGCCTTGGTATCGCATCGAGTTACCGCTTGCCGTGCAGTTGAATGCCCGGCAGAGCGACCTGGGTGATCTGCGCGTGTTCAATGCCGAAGGCCAGCCGCAGGCTTATTCGATCACGCCGCGACAGCCTGCACGCGAGCAGGAACCCACGCCAATCCCGGTCAAATGGTTTGCCCTTTACAGCACGCAGGAAGCAGGCGATGCCGCGCCGGTCATCCGTATCGAGCGCTCAAGCAACGGCAGCGTGATCGAGGTCCAGCCGCAAAGCGATATCGAGGCTGGTGAAGAAGTGCTGCGCGGCTGGTTGCTGGACACCAGCGCGATCAAGGCGCCACTGGAGCAGCTGGTGATCGACTGGAGCACCGAGCGTGAAGGTTTCCAGAACTTCAGCATCGAAGCCAGCGATGACCTGCAGCACTGGCGCAACTGGGGCGAAGGGCAGGTTGCCCGGCTGTCATTTGCCGACGAAGTGATCGAGCAACTTGAAGTCGGCCTGCCCGGCCAGAGCGCCCGCTACCTGCGTCTGTTGTGGCGCGCCCCGCACAGCGCCCCCCTGTTGATCTCCGCCCACCTGCTCAGCGCCAGCACTGAAAGCCCGACCCCGCCGCTGACCTGGTCGCCACCGGTCAAGGGCGTCGTCGAAAGCCCCAACGAATATGTCTGGCAACTGCCGAGCGGCTTGCCGGTAGGGCGCGTCAAGGTCGATATTGCCCAGCCAAACAGCCTCGCACCGGCGACGCTTTACGGTCGGATGGACGCGAAACAACCCTGGCAGCCGATCAGCAGTGGCCTGTTGTACCGGTTATCGCAGAACAACAGCGATGTCTTGCAGGACCAGCTGCAATTGTCCGGGCGCATCGTTCAACAGCTAAAACTGGTGGTGGATGATCGCGGCGGCGGGCTGGGCAGTGAAGCGCCGCAGTTGAGCGTGGCCGTGCCTGCCACGGAAATCGTATTCCTGGCACGCGGTGAAGGGCCCTTCACGCTGGCCATCGGCAACCCGAACGTCAAAGCGGCGAACCTGTCGCTGGCCACCCTGATCCCCGACTTGAGTCCGGAAAAACTGGCCTCGCTCGGGACAGCGGAACCCGCTACGGCATCTGTTGCCAACATGGCAGCTGCGCCGATAGCGGTGCCGCAGAGCATGGACTTCAAACGCCTCGGGCTTTGGGCTGTTCTGCTGCTCGGGGTACTGTTTCTGGGCTGGATGGCGTTCAGCACGCTGCGCGCATCAAAACGCTGAAACACACAGGCTGTCGGGTGCGCTTTGCCCGACATCTGAACTGAAACAGTCATAAGCCAGTCTGATAGCAGTATTACGTCGCCACTCGCGTTAAACTGCGCGGGTTTTCATACCCCCTATTTTCGGAGCTATCCATGTCCCGCGTTACACTAAGTCGTTACTTGATTGAGCAGACTCGCAGCAACAACACCCCTGCCGATCTGCGCTTCCTGATCGAAGTTGTGGCGCGCGCATGCAAGGAAATCAGCCACGCCGTCTCCAAAGGCGCGCTGGGCGGCGTACTTGGCAGCATGGGCACCGAAAACGTTCAGGGCGAAGTGCAGAAAAAGCTCGATGTGATCTCCAACGAGATCCTGCTCGAGGCCAACGAATGGGGCGGTCACCTGGCCGGCATGGCGTCCGAAGAAATGGACAACGCCTACCAGATCCCGGGCAAATACCCGAAGGGCGCGTACCTGCTGGTTTTCGACCCGCTGGACGGCTCGTCGAACATCGACATCAACGCTCCGGTCGGCACCATCTTTTCGGTACTGCGTTGCCCGAACGAATACCTCAGCCAGAACGAAGCGCTGAATGAAAAGGCCTTCCTGCAGCCGGGCACCGAACAGGTCGCCGCCGGTTACGCCATCTACGGCCCGCAGACCATGCTGGTGCTGACCCTGGGCGACGGAGTGAAAGGCTTCACCCTGGACCGCGAAATGGGCAGCTTCGTGCTCACTCACGAAGACATCAAAATCCCGGAGTCCACCCAGGAATTCGCGATCAACATGTCCAACCAGCGCCACTGGGAAGCCCCGGTACAGCGCTACGTGAACGAGTTGCTGGCCGGTGCAGACGGCCCGTTGAAAAAGAACTACAACATGCGCTGGGTCGCTGCGATGGTGGCCGACGTGCACCGTATCCTGACCCGTGGCGGTCTGTTCATGTATCCGCGCGACAGCCGCGAGCCTTCCAAGCCGGGCAAACTGCGTCTGATGTATGAAGCCAACCCGATGTCCTTCCTGGTCGAGCAGGCTGGCGGCGCGTCCACCGACGGTCATCAGCGCATTCTCGACATTCAGCCGGAAGGCCTGCACCAGCGCGTAGCGGTGTACCTGGGTTCGAAAGAAGAAGTCGAGCGCGCTACTGCGTATCACAAAGAGTAAGAAGGCTTGCTGTGCGCCAGTGGTGATTCGGCCCGTCTGAATCACCACCCGGCGACAGGCAAACGAGCATTCGATGTTGCGTTCGGCACAGGCCTGCGGGCCAACCATCTGATCTACGGCATAAATCCTTGCGCCGTCCGGGAACCAGATTCCCTTTTTCTCTTCTAAGCTTGCGGTACTGCGCCAGCCTGCCTCCGCTTGCACTGCGACGCGACCCCCTTCCGTTCAGGAGCTACACCCATGTCCTTGCGCACTGTCGCGTTACTCTCGTTCTGCGTATTTCTGGCTGCCTGCAGCAAGATCACCCAGGAAAACTACTCGAAAATTTCAGCCGGCATGCCCAAGGCACAGGTCGAATCCTTGCTGGGCAGCCCGACGGAATGCTCCGGCGCACTGGGCATGTCCAGTTGCACATGGGGTGACCAGAACACCTTTATCAGCGTGCAGTATGCGGCAGACAAGGTTGTCCTGTTCTCGGGTCAGGGTCTGAAATAAAACATGATCAAGGTACTGGTACGTTTCGGAATTTTTGTCATGGCCAGCTTTCTGGCCATCGGTTTTGCCCACTCGGCTGACAACCTCGAGCCAAGGACAGTCGACAGCGTCGACCTCAAGCAGTATCAGGGCACCTGGTACGAGATCGCCCGCCTGCCAATGTTTTTCCAGCGCAAGTGCGCCCAGTCCGAGGCGCTTTACGCGCTCAAGGACGACGGCAACATTGCAGTGACCAACCGTTGCCGCACTATCGAGGGCAAGTGGGAAGAAGCAAAGGGCACTGCCTCGCCCCAAGTACCGGGCAAGACCGACAAGCTGTGGGTAGTGTTCGATAACTGGTTCTCGCGCCTGCTGCCGGGCGTTGCCAAGGGTGACTACTGGATTCTGGACGTCAGCGAAGGCTACCGGACCGCCGTGGTCGGCAACCCGGACCGCAAATACCTGTGGCTGCTGTCGCGCACGCCGACAGTGTCTGCATCGGTCAAGGAAAACATGCTGAGCAAGGCTCGCCAGCAAGGCTACGACACCTCCCGCCTGATCTGGCGCGAAGATGATTCGAAGATCGGCAAGGGCGAGAAGTAAGCGGACTCCGCTTATTGTGCTCACGCTTGATCATTGTGCGACGCTCTGCGTCGCATGCCTTTCTGGACGCTCCGCGTCCGATTTTCGATTGGCGGCGCGACGCAGATTTGTGACGCGGAGCGTCACCCACGGCATTCCCACGCTGGAGCGTGAGGAACGATGAGCGTCGTGGCTGGAAAGTGAGGAACGCCAAGCGTCCGCAAGAACACTATCGTGCCCATACTCCGCGTGGGCATGCCGTTCTGGACGCTCCGCGTCCGATTTTCGATGGGCGGCGCGGCGCAGATTTGTGACGCGGAGCGTCACCCACAGCATTCCCACGCTGGAGCGTGAGGAACGATAAGCGTCGTGGCTGGAAAGTGAGGAACGCCAAGCGTCCGCAAGAACACTATCGTGCCCATACTCCGCGTGGGCATGCCGTTCTGGACGCTCCGCGTCCGATTTTCGATGGGCGGCGCGGCGCAGATTTGTGACGCGGAGCGTCACCCACAGCATTCCCACGCTGGAGCGTGAGGAACGATAAGCGTCGTGGCTGGAAAGTGAGGAACGCCAAGCGTCCGCAAGAACACTATCGCGCCCATGCTCCGCGTGGGTATGCCGTTCTGGACGCTCCGCGTCCGATTTTCGATGGGCGGCGCGGCGCAGATTTGTGACGCGGAGCGTCACCCACAGCATTCCCACGCTGGAGCGTGAGGAACGATAAGCGTCGTGGCTGGAAAGTGAGGAACGCCAAGCGTCCGCAAGGACACTATCGTGCCCATGCTCCGCGTGGGCATGCCGTTCTTGACGCTCTGCGTCCTCTCTTGCATCAGCCGAGCAATTCCCTCAATACCTGCGCGAACTCGCGGTTGCTTTGCTCTTCTGCGGCATGTCGCCCTTCGCGTATGACCCAGCGCCCATTCACGGCTACGTCGCGAATCTGTCGGTCGCTGCCGGCGAACAGCCAGCGGTTGAGGATGGCGTCGCCCGAAGCCGTGGCGATGTACGGGTCGTTGCCATCCAGCACCAGCCAGTCGGCGCGTTGCCCCACTTGCAGCGTACCAACCTGCTGCCCCAACGCCTGCGCGCCACCCGCGAGCGCGGCGTCGTACAAAGTGCGGCCAACCATCGGCTGATCACTGCGATACAGCCGGTTACGACGCTGATCGCGTAGACGCTGGCCGTACTCCAGCCAGCGCAACTCCTCGACCACGCTGAGCGAAACGTGACTGTCCGAGCCAATTCCCCACCGGCCACCCTGGGCAATGTAGTCCACCGCCGGAAAGATACCGTCGCCCAGATTGGCCTCGGTGGTCAGGCATAACCCGGCCACCGCGCCACTTTGCGCCATCAGTTGCACCTCATCTGCCTCGGCGTGGGTCGCATGCACCAAGCACCAGCGGTTATCCACAGGGGCATTTTCATACAGCCATTGCAGCGGACGCCGACCGCTCCAGCTCAGGCAGTCATCGACTTCCTTCTGCTGTTCCGCAATATGAATATGCACAGGGCACTGCTGGTCGCTGGCCGCCAGTACTTCACTGATCTGCTGTGGCGTCACCGCACGCAGCGAGTGGAAGCACAGACCCAACTGCTGCGTGGGCTGAGCCGCCAGAAGCGGGCGTAGACGAGCCTGCAAATCCAGATAGCTGTCAGTGCTGTGGATAAACCGCCGCTGCCCTTCGTTGGGTGCCTGCCCGCCAAACCCCGAGTGGCTGTAAAGCACCGGCAGCAGGGTCAGGCCGATGCCGACCGAACTTGCCGCCTGACTGATCTGCACGGCCAGTTCGGCAGGATCTGCATAGGGTTTGCCATCCAGGTCCTGATGCACGTAATGAAATTCGGCAACCGAGGTGTAACCGCCCTTGAGCATTTCGATGTACAGCTGACGAGCGATAACGCCCAACTGCTGCGGGCTGATGCGCCCCACCAGGCGATACATGAGGTCGCGCCAGGTCCAGAAACTATCGTTGGGGTTGCCCGCCACTTCCGCCAGCCCGGCCATCGCCCGCTGAAACGCATGAGAGTGCAGGTTCGGCATGCCAGGCAGCAACGGGCCACTGACGATTTCGGCACCCTGCCGATCCGCATTGGCCTCGACGCGGGTCAAAACGCCTTCCTGGCTGACCTCCAGACGCACATTGTTGGCCCAGCCGTCGGGGAGTAACGCGCGCTCGGCAAAGAAGGCTGACATTGACTTCACACCTCATCACTGTAATTTGTATATACATATACAGACGTTTAAGCGACCGGTAAACCTTCGGCACGCTTGCCGAGCAGCAGGTTAATGGTTAGCGTGGCGCTCTCAGGCGTCTGAATCATCGTCAAAACGTCATTTTGAAAACAAGGACTCACACGTGTCGACTCCGCCCGCCTCTTCTTCCCTGACAGCCCAGATGGGCGAAAGTCCCGCACCCTTGTACGCCCGCGTCAAACACATGATCGCCCTGCAGATCCAGAATGGCACCTGGCCGCCGCACCATCGCGTACCGTCGGAAAGCGAGCTGGTGACGCAACTGGGTTTCAGCCGCATGACGATCAACCGCGCCCTGCGTGAGCTGACCGTTGAAGGTTTGCTGGTGCGCATGCAGGGTGTTGGCACTTTTGTCGCCGAACCCAAAAGCCAGTCGGCGCTGTTCGAAGTGCATAACATTGCTGACGAGATCGCCGCGCGCGGCCATCGCCATACCTGCAAGGTCATGGTGCTAAAGGAAGAAGCCGCAGGCTCGGAGCGCGCTCTGGCGCTGGACATGCGCGAAGGCCAGCGGGTGTTCCATTCACTGATCGTGCACTACGAGAACGACATTCCGGTACAGATCGAAGACCGCTTCGTCAACGCCCAGGTCGCCCCGGACTACCTCAGGCAGGACTTCACCCTGCAGACACCTTACGCCTATCTGTCGCAGGTTGCGCCGCTCACCGAAGGCGAGCATGTGGTCGAGGCGATCCTCGCCGAAGCCGATGAATGCACGTTGTTGCAGATCGATGCCGGAGAGCCCTGCCTGCTGATTCGTCGCCGTACCTGGTCAGGCCGCCAGCCCGTCACCGCTGCGCGCCTGATACACCCCGGCTCCCGCCATCGCCTGGAAGGACGCTTTACCAAATGAGCCAGACTCGCCTCCTGCGTGCCGTCGACTACCCGCGCATGCCGTGGAAAAACGGCGGTGGCAGCACTGAAGAAATCGCTCGCGATGCAGGCCAGGACCTCGACGGTTTCGGCTGGCGGCTGTCGATTGCCGACATTGAAACCTCGGGCGGCTTCTCGGTGTTCGCCGGTTATCAACGCATCATTACCGTCTTGCAGGGCGCGGGCATGACGCTGGACGTGGACGGTGTGTCCAGCCGCCCATTGCTGCCATCGGACCCGTTTGCGTTCAGCGGCGACAGTGAAGTCAGTTGCACACTGCTGGACGGGCCGATTCGCGACTTCAATCTGATCTATGCTCCTCATCGTTACACGGCACGCCTGCACTGGATAGACGTGCGTCATCCGCAACGGCTGTTCAGTTCAGCCAGCACCTTCGTGCTGTTCAGCATGGCCGAACAAGTAGCGATAAGCGTGAACGGCCAGCCGTGGGAAATTCTCGGTAAACTTGATTGCGCTCAAGTGGATAATTCTGGCGGTTTGCTGGAAATCGAACTGCAATCACCTCGCGCCAGTCGTTGCTGCCTGATCGAACTCACCGCCACGGGCCTGTAGACGCATTCCTGGCACCTCATAAAAAAATAGCCTTGCACTCAAGGATGACCATGACTCAAGTTTCCAACCGGGAAACGCCCAGAGGCGTTGCCGTCCTCACCCGTTTCCTCGCCTCCGAATCAGCAGGCGGCATCGTCCTGATGGCGGCGGCGCTGGCCGCCCTTATCGTCGCCAACTCTCCTCTCTCAGCGAGCTACTTCTCGATTCTGCACAGCGTCTGGCTGGGCCTGTCGGTGGAGCTGTGGATCAACGACGGGCTGATGGCCATCTTTTTTCTGATGGTCGGCCTGGAGATCAAACGCGAAGTGCTGGCCGGCGGCCTGGCAACCTGGGGACAACGCGCCCTGCCCGGCTTTGCAGCGGCGGGCGGCATGCTGGTGCCTGCGCTGATCTACATCGCGATTAACTGGGGCAACCCGCAAACCCTCAGCGGCTGGGCGATTCCAGCGGCCACCGACATCGCCTTCGCCCTCGGCGTGCTGTCGCTGCTGGGCAGTCGGGTGCCGACCTCGCTGAAGGTCTTTCTGGCCGCGCTGGCGATTCTCGATGACTTGGGTGCTGTAACCATCATCGCGTTTTTCTACAGCTCGGGGCTTAACCTGCCGATGCTGGCCGCCGCATTCGTGACCCTCGCCGTACTGATCGCGCTGAATCGCCTGAACGTCCGCCGTCTGCTGCCCTATTTGCTGCTCGGCGCACTGCTATGGTTCTTCGTCCTGCAATCGGGCGTACACGCCACGCTGGCCGGCGTGGCGCTGGCGCTGTGCATACCGATGGGCAAGCCCGAGGAGGAAGCACGCTCGCCGCTGCTGTTTCTTGAAGAAAAAATGCATTACTGGGTGGCGTTCGCTGTGGTGCCGATCTTCGGCTTTGCCAATGCGGGTGTATCGCTTTCCGGCATCACCCTGGCAAACCTGATCGACCCGGTGCCGCTGGGTGTCGCGTTGTGCCTGTTCGTCGGCAAGCAGATCGGAGTGTTCCTTGCCGCAGTGCTGGCGATTCGTGCCGGGCTGGCGACATTGCCGGAAGGCAGCAATTGGGTGCAGTTGTACGGCGTCGCTATTCTGTGCGGCATCGGCTTTACCATGAGCCTGTTCATCGGCAACCTGGCGTTTCCTGGTTCGCAGCACCTGATCGATGAAGTAAAAGTCGGTGTGCTGATCGGCTCGGGCCTCGCGGCAATTGCCGGTATTTTGCTGCTGCGCAGCCGTTTCAGCCGGCACTGAAAAAATATTTTCAAATCACTGCATCCAGATGGGTTTCTCGCGGGTAGTACATTCAGCAGCCACTTCGAGTTGCTGAGCGCGGTTAAACCCTCTGGAGATTTCTGCATGAACGCAAAACGCTTGCTCTGCCTTGCTGGTAGCACCCTGGCTTTCACTTGCCTGTCATCCATTGCCATGGCTCAGACTGACCTGCCCGAAAGCGTCAGGGTACCGGCCGGCAACAAAGTCAGCATGACCACCACCGGGGTCGGCGAGATCACTTACGAGTGCCGCGCCAAGGCCAATATGCCCAATGAGATGGAGTGGGCATTCGTCGGTCCCAAGGCCGCGCTCAATGACAAGAGCGGCAAACAGGTCGGCACCTACTACGGCCCACCGGCCACCTGGGAAGCCAAAGACGGCTCGAAACTGACCGGTACTCAGGTTGCTGTGGCCCCGTCGAGCGCAGGCAACCTGCCGTACCAACTGGTCAAGGCCAACCCGGCTGAAGGCAAGGGCGCAATGACGGGCGTCACTTACATTCAGCGCGTGGCCTTGAAAGGCGGCGTAGCCCCGGCCAAAGCCTGTGCAGAGAGCAACAAGGGCGCGAAGGAAGTGGTCAAGTATCAGGCCGACTACCTGTTCTGGACCGCCAGCTGATCAATGCGCTTAATCAGGTGACCGTGCAACAGTAGGCTATGCTGCTGCACGGGAGCCTCGTGATGTCAGCGAGGCAATAGTCTTCCTTCGATGGCGGATCATCTTGTCCTCGCACGAATCTCTCTTTGATTACGAAGCAACGTTGCAGGCCTGCGCTCGCGGTGACAAGCAGGCCTTGCAGCGTCTTTATCAACAGGAAAGCGCGCGGCTGCTCGGCGTCGCTCAGCGGCTGGTGCGTGACCGGGCGCTGGCTGAAGACATCGTGCATGACGCATTCCTGAAAATCTGGAGCCACGCGGCCAGCTTCGACGCGGCGCGCGGTTCGGCGCGTGGCTGGATATTCAGCGTGACCCGGCATCTTGCGCTGAACACGCTGCGCAACACGGCGCGCGAGGTACGTGTCGAGGATGACGGCAGCGACGATCATCACGAACAGGCAACCCTGGAAGGCTGGCAGGAAACCGGGGATGCTTTCGATTGGCGGGTCAATCCAGGACGGATGACTTCATGCATGGAGCAACTCGAGCCGGTACGCCGAAACTGTATCTTTCACGCTTACGTAGACGGCTATTCGCATCAGGAAATCGCGCAGAAGATCGGCGCGCCATTGGGTACGGTCAAAGCCTGGATCAAGCGCAGCCTGACGGCTTTGCGGGAGTGCATGGGATGAACCGGCCTTTAGACGACAACATTCATGACCTGGCGGGCGAGTATGTGCTCGGCACCCTGTCGCCACAGGAAAGGCTCGACGTACAACGTCGCCTGCCCCACGAGCCTGATCTGCAGGCGGCCATCGATGCCTGGGAACAGCGCCTGCTGCCCCTGACAGAGTTGGCCGAACCGGTTACGCCATCGCCCGGCCTGTGGGATCGCATCGAACGTAACTTGCTGGAGCTGGCAGCACCCGCCAAAGCGCTGCACAGACAGCGAGTGCGCTGGTGGGACAACCTGTCGGTCTGGCGCGGGCTGGCGGGTGCCGGATTAGCGGCGTCGCTGGTGCTGGGCATGACGTTGCTGACCCGCGCGCCGGCGCAACCGTCCTACCTCGTGGTATTGGTCGGGCCGCAGGACAAGGCTCCCGGCTGGGTTGTGCAAGCCAGCAACTCGCAGGAAATCCAGCTTATTCCGCTTGGCGTGTTCGAGGTTCCGAACGACAAGGCGCTGGAGTTCTGGACCAAGGGTGACGACTGGCAAGGCCCGGTCTCACTCGGGCTGGTCAAGCCGGGTCAGAGCCTGCATGTTCCGCTGGACAAACTGCCGCCATTGCAACCCAATCAGCTGTTCGAACTGACCCTGGAGAAATCCACCGGTTCGCCAATAGGCAAGCCTACCGGGCCGATCCAGTTCATCGGCCGGGCAGTGAAGGTGATCTGATAACGGAGCGATCTCACTTCTTGCTGCAATCATCCTGTTGCAGCAAATTGGCCTGGGTCAGGTTGCAGCCCGCCGGTACGCTGCGGGTCAGCCAGACATTGCCGCCGATGGTCGAGCCCTTACCGATAGTGATGCGCCCCAGAATGGTCGCACCCGCGTAGATCACCACGTCGTCTTCAACGATTGGATGCCGTGCATGGCCTTTCTGCAACTGGCCGTCCTCGTCCGACGGGAAGCGCTTGGCGCCCAGGGTCACGGCCTGATAGATCCGCACCCGCTCGCCGATGATCGCGGTTTCGCCAATTACCACGCCTGTTCCATGGTCGATAAAGAAGCTCGGGCCGATCTGCGCGCCCGGATGAATGTCGATACCGGTCGCCGAATGGGCAATCTCCGAGCTGATGCGCGCCAGCAATGGCAAACCGGCGCGATACAAATGGTGCGCCAGACGATGGTGGATCACCGCCAGAATGCCGGGGTAGCACAGCAGCACTTCATCGACGCTGCGTGCGGCCGGGTCGCCGTGGTAGGCGGCCAGCACGTCAGTGTCCAGTAACAGACGAATACCCGGCAGGGCCATGGCGAAACCCTGAATCAGCTCGAGCGCTCGCGCATCGATGCTCTTCAGGTCACCGCCCTGCTGATGGGCGACGTAGCGCAGCTCCAGGCGGGCCTGGGCCAGCAGCGCATTGAGTGCCACATCCAGCGTATGCCCCACGTAAAAATCTTCGCTTTCTTCACGCAGGTCCACCGGGCCAAGCCGCATCGGGAACAACGCCCCGCTCAGCGCTTCAAGAATTTCGCCCATGGCTGCACGCGAAGGCAGTTCGCGCCCGCCGTGCTCGCCGCTTACCCGACGGTTGCGCGCCCGCCAGTCTTCTCTCGCGCCGCGCAACTGGCTGACGATCCGCTGCAACTGCCAGTGGCTGGAACTGCCGTCGGCGGATGCTTCTGGAATATCGCTCACGCTTGACTCTCCTTGATGTGAAGGGTGGCGACCGACAGTGCTGGCCGCTGCTGTTGCCACTCTACGGCAAACATTCAGACGAAAAAAACAACAATTTCTGTAGGAATACGCCAACAGAGCAGTGAGCACAGATAAGTTGCCGTGCGGGAAACGTCTGCCTATAGTCCGGTGACTCTCTACACGGCTTACCGACCACCATGATCAAAAATCAGCTTGCCCGTTTCAATCGCCTGGACTTGATCAGCGCGCCGACGGCTCTGGAAAAGCTTGAGCGCCTGTCGATCTGGGCAGATCGCGATATCTACATCAAGCGTGATGACACCACTACCCTGGCGCTGGGCGGCAACAAGGTTCGCAAACTCGAATACCTCGCAGCAGACGCGCTGGCCCAGGGTGCCGACACGCTGATCACTGCGGGCGCTATCCAGTCCAACCATGTTCGCCAGACCGCGGCCCTGGCGGCGCGCCTGGGCCTTGGCTGCGTGGCGCTGCTGGAAAACCCCATCGGCACTGAAGACCCGAGTTACCTGAAAAACGGCAATCGCCTGCTGCTGGAGCTGTTCGATGCCAAGGTCGAGCTGGTTGAAAACCTCGACAACGCCGACGAACAACTGCACGCGCTGGCTGCGCGTCTGCGCTCCAGCGGCAAGAAGCCTTATCTGGTACCCATCGGTGGATCAAGCCCGGTCGGTGCGCTGGGTTATGTTCGCGCCGGGCTGGAACTGGCTGAGCAGATCAAGCAGACCGGCATCGACTTTGCGGCGGTTGTTCTGGCCTCCGGCAGCGCGGGCACCCACAGCGGCCTGGCGTTGGCACTGGCTCACGAGTTGCCGCAATTGCCGGTTATCGGCGTGACCGTTTCGCGCAGTGAAGAAGCACAACTGCCCAAAGTGCAGGGCTTGGCCGAGCGTACGGCAGAATTACTGGATATCGCCCTGCCGGAGCACTTCAAGGTTGAACTGTGGGACGAATATTTCGCTCCGCGTTATGGAGAACCGAACGCCGGTACGCTGGCAGCGATCAAGCTGGTGGCCAGCCATGAAGGGCTGTTGCTGGACCCGGTTTATACCGGCAAGGCCATGTCCGGCTTGCTGGATGGCATTGGCCGTCAGCGCTTCAACGACGGCCCGCTGATCTTTCTGCACACTGGCGGTGCTCCTGCGCTGTTTGCCTACCCGGATGCGTTTGATCAGTAACTTTTCAGCCTGTGCAGCGTTTATGCCTTTTGGAAGGGGAAATAACTTTTTTTGTTATTTTTCCTCATAAGCAGATGGCTATATAGTCGCGCCCGGCAGACAACAACACTGACGGAACACCTGACGTAACTGCCTGAAAAAAGCTGAATAATCAGCACGAAGTTGCTTGAGTCGGGTCAGAAAAAGGCCAGACACTTCCATACCAACAAGGGGCTCGCATGAACATTTCCGCTATTCGTCGCACGTTTCTTTTCTCGGCACTGAGCTTGATGCTCGGTACCGGTATCGCCGGGCAAGCCATGGCTGGCGAGCAACTGCAGAAAATCAAGGATAGCGGCACGCTTAATGTGGGCCTTGAAGGCACTTACCCGCCGTTCAGCTTCGTCGATGAAAACGGCAAGCTCACCGGCTTCGAAGTCGAGTTTTCCGAAGCGCTGGCCAAGGAACTGGGCGTGAAAGCCAAGATCCAGCCATCGAAATGGGACGGCATTCTGGCCGCTCTGGATTCCAAGCGTCTGGATGTGGTGATCAATCAGGTGACCATCTCCGAGGAGCGCAAGAAGAAGTACGATTTCTCTGAGCCCTACACCGTATCCGGCATTCAGGCGCTGGTTCTGAAGAAGAACGCAGACACCATCAAGACAGCCAAGGACCTGACCGGCAAGAAGGTTGGCGTGGGGCTGGGCACCAACTACGAACAATGGTTGAAGGAAAACGTCCCGGGCGCAATCGTCAAAACCTATGACGATGACCCGAGCAAAATCCAGGACCTGAGTGTAGGCCGTATCGACGCGATTCTCGTTGACCGTCTGGCAGCTCTGGAAATGGCCACCAAGACCAAAAACAAACTGGTGCCCGCAGGTGACGCGTTTTCCCGTCAGGAGTCCGGCATTGCCCTGCGCAAAGGCGAACCCGAGTTACAGGCAGCTATCGACAAGGCGATCGACAAACTGCGCGCCGACGGCACCCTGGAAAAACTGTCGAAGAAATACTTCAACGCTGACGTCACCAAATGATCGAAGAGAGCCTTCAGCTCGCGCTGGACTCCGCGCCCTTTCTGCTCAAGGGCGCGTATTACACCGTCTTCCTCAGCCTGGGCGGGATGTTTTTCGGGTTGCTGCTGGGCTTCGGCCTGGCATTGATGCGCCTGTCGCGCCTCAAACTGGTGAACTGGATTGCACGCATCTACGTGTCGTTCTTTCGCGGTACGCCCTTGCTGGTTCAGCTGTTCGTGATTTATTACGGCCTGCCGGAACTGGGTATCCAGCTTGAACCCCTGAGCGCGGCACTGATCGGCTTTTCGTTGAACATGGCCGCTTATGCTTGTGAAATTCTGCGTGCGGCCATCAGCTCCGTGGAACGCGGTCAGTGGGAGGCTGCCGCAAGCATCGGCATGACCCGCTGGCAGACCATGCGCCGGGCCATACTGCCGCAAGCAGCACGCACGGCCTTGCCGCCGCTGGGCAACAGCTTCATTTCGCTGGTCAAGGACACCGCGCTGGCCGCCACCATTCAGGTGCCGGAGCTGTTTCGCCAGGCGCAGTTGATCACCGCACGCACCTTTGAAATTTTCACCATGTACCTGGCCGCCGCACTGATCTACTGGATCCTTGCCACGGCGCTCTCGCACCTGCAAAACAAGCTGGAAGCCAGGGTCAACCGGCATGATCTGGAGACCTGACGCATGATAGTCGTTGAAAAACTCACCAAGAAATTCAAGGGCAATCAGGTGCTCAAGGGCATCGATCTGCGTATCGAAGCCGGGGAAGTCGTCGCCATCATCGGTCCCAGTGGCTCGGGCAAGACCACCCTGCTGCGCTGCCTGAACCTGCTGGAGACGCCGGATAGCGGCAGGATCAAGATGGGTGACATCGAGATCGATGGAACACGTTCCATGAACCAGCAACAGGGGTTGGTTCGCCAGTTGCGCCAGCAGGTAGGGTTCGTGTTTCAGAACTTCAATCTGTTTCCGCATCGCACAGCGCTGGAAAACGTCATTGAAGGCCCGGTAGTGGTCAAGAAGGTCGCGCGGGAAGCCGCCGAGGCGCTGGGCAGGAAACTGCTCGCCAAGGTCGGTCTGACCGGCAAGGAAGACGCCTACCCGCGTCGTCTCTCGGGCGGGCAGCAGCAGCGCGTGGCGATTGCACGGGCGCTGGCGATGGAGCCGCAAGTGATTCTGTTCGACGAGCCAACCTCGGCACTGGACCCGGAACTGGTTGGCGAGGTGCTGACCACTATTCGCGCCCTGGCCGAAGAAAAGCGCACGATGGTGATCGTCACCCACGAGATGAGCTTTGCACGGGAGGTCGCCAACCGGGTGATCTTCATCGACAAGGGGGTGATCGTGGAGCAAGGCGAAGCCAAAGCACTGTTCGCCGACCCTAAGGAAGAGCGCACACGGCAGTTTCTTGAGCGCACTCGTCACTGATCATGCCGGTAGGTCCCCAAAAAAGCAGCGTCCATCAACGGCGCTGCTTTTTTCTTACATTTCAGAAGGCGTTAATCGTTCAAGATCCTTGCTCAATTCCCGCGTAATTTTCCGAAAAATCATCGAAATAATAAAATCGGCCTACGTCAGCTCTCATACCTGATTCGTAGTCGGCTGGCCTGAGACACACGTCCCTTGCCGAACACCCTCTTCTGAGCCCTCCTCCGTCGGTTACTGCCTGTTGCTATTGGTACTTTGTGGTAGGACGGTTGTTTATCGCGAAGTAAACAGTTCCAAATAAACCGTGTAGGAAGTCTCCGGTTTTCAAGTAAAACACTAGCAAACGCCACCCACATATTGACAAGTGCCTGCAAAGCCCATTAGCTCATACACATCACTCAGCTAGTGAGACACTAAAGTTTCAAGCCCTCTTTTCATACCATTTGTAATGCTTGCCATAAGTTGGATATTTAAGGTACTTATCCCACCGCCTCAAGCGCACCTCTTATTACTTCAACATGACAATTTATGACGAATCGTTACTTGAACTATTGATTATCAGGAGCACCCGTACATGAGCCAAATAATTTGCAAACCGACCCCTCTGGACCTGTCCGCCCCGTCCATACCGCTGGCCAGCCGACATGGCATAGGCGTGAGAGGTGTCTCTCAACTGCTTGTTCATGTGGCCCCCTATGACAGCATGGACGAGGGAGACCTGATCGAACTGTTCTGGGACGGCTGTTACGTCGCGTCAAAAATATTGAAGGCATCCGACGTCGGCAAACCCGTTGTCCTACGCGTGCCGGAAAGCTTTCTACAGAACGGCAAAGCAAGAACTTACTACCGGGTCATGAAAATAGGCGGTTTGCCCATAACCTCGCCCTGCCACAAGCTGTGGGTGAAGCTGAACGCACCAGGTGGGCAATTGGTCAGCACCAACACGGAAGAAAACCAGGGGCTGGCACCGCTGTATGTTGTGCCATCGGTAATACGTCGAGGACTGTCGCGCAGGCACCTGGAAGGCGGTTTACCGATGACCATCGAGCCGTACCTGAACATGGCTGTTCACGACGAGATCACTGTGCGCTGGGGCGATTTGCGTATGGACCTGCCGCCGCTTGTTGCCGAAGACGTCGGTGAGCCTGTCGATCTGGTCGTGCCGCCCGCGCTGATACTGGAAGGCGGAGAGGAACAACAACTGGAAGTGACTTACTGTGTTATAGACCGAGTGGGTAACAACTCGCTCTGGGCTCCGCCACGGGTAATACGGGTTCAGCCACTGGGCCATTCAACTGATTGAATACGACGAATCGAATAATCGAGGCTCCTGAAAAAATCACCTGCAAAATAGCCGGCACGGTGATAGCAGTCATCCATAAAATAAACATTGGCAACTTATGTCCGCTACTTTTTAAACCTATGCCGCGCATGCAATAAACGGCGAAATCGCGCAGGCGTCAGCGGTGTTCATTTCGCATTTGATTCTGCACCTCGGTCTGGCACCTCGGGTGACGTCGGTTGAGGCGCTGAACGGACGCAGACGACTGACAATTACTGTCTATGCTTATTCCAAAAAGCACGTTTTAAAAAATTTTATACACGCTTAGGGTATATATACCGGACCACCGGACATCGTGATGTTTTCCAGCCGCACTTGATGCGGTCTACTGCTACGAGGTTCCGATGGTCCCTTTCACAACTACCCCTGTGGATAAACCCAGGGCTGTACCTACTGACGGTGAGCGACGCGAGTCTGATCCGGCGGCGGTAGCAGCCCACCACGTCGAGGCTTCACAAGAGCCTGACGTAGCTCCCCGACTGCTTGCGGCCAAGGTGTTGCAAAACGACGCCGAGGCCATTGCAGCCGCTCATGAACTGGCAGCGGCAGCCAGGATCAACGCTGCAAACCGCGACCGGCAACGCGCTTTGCCGTGGGCTGAAATCGAACAATTCACCCGTAGCGGATTGGGCAGCATATCCATCCCGCGCGCGTACGGCGGGCCGCAAGTATCGTTCGTCACGGTGGCCGAGGTGTTCAGGATTATTTCTGCTGCCGACCCCGCATTGGGACAAATTCCGCAAAATCAGTTTGGCATCCTGCACCTGCTGCAGGGCAGCGCCACCGAACAGCAGAAAAAAACACTGTTTCAGAGCGTGCTGGACGGCTGGCGCATCGGCAACGCCGGGCCGGAGCGTGGCACCAAAAACACGCTGGAACTCAAGGCACGGATCACCGCCAATGGCGAGCGCCTGACCATCACCGGACAAAAATTCTATTCCACCGGCGCGTTGTTTGCGCATTGGGTCGCGGTCAAGGCGCTGGATGATCAGGGCCGGCAGATCATGGCCTTCGTCAAACGCGGCACACCGGGGCTGCGCATCGTCGATGACTGGTCGGGCTTTGGCCAGCGCACCACCGCAAGCGGCACCGTGCTGCTCGACAACGTTGCGGTCGACGCCGGGCAGGTGGTCGACAACTGGCGTCTGGCCCTGACGCCCAATATTCAGGGTGCGGTATCGCAGTTGATCCAGGCCGCGATAGACGCGGGCATTGCTCGCAGTGCAATTGATGATGCGATTGCGTTCGTTCGCGAGAAATCCCGTCCGTGGATCGACGCCAACGTCGAGCGCGCCAGCGACGACCTCTACGTGATTGCCGACATCGGCAAGCTAAAACTTGAGCTACACGCCGCCGAAGCCTTACTGCGCAAGGCGGGTCAGGAACTCGACGAAATCAACGCTGCGCCCATAGACGAGCACTCGGCAGCGCGCGCTTCCATTGCCGTGGCGCGTGCCAAGGTAATGACCACCGAAATCTCCTTGTTGGCCAGCGAAAAGCTGTTCGAACTGGCGGGCAGCCGCGCGACCCTGGCCGAGTTCAATCTCGACCGCCACTGGCGTAACGCACGCGTCCATACCCTCCACGACCCGGTGCGCTGGAAATACCACGCAGTCGGCACCTGGCATTTGAACGGCACCCTGCCTGCTCGCCATTCCTGGATCTGAACCAGACCACTGGAGAACACCTTTGATGAGTTCCAACCTTCAGGCGCGCGACAACGCAGCGCTGATTACCAGTGACGCTCAGGCCCTGCAAACAGCCCGCGAACTGGCCCTGCACTTCAAGACCGACAGCGCACAACGCGACCGCGAGCGTCGTTTGCCTCATGCCGAACTCGACCTGTTCAGTCAGTCCGGTCTGTGGGGCATCAGTGTCCCGAAGGCCTTTGGCGGCGCGGGTGTTTCAAACGTTACGCTGGCCAAGGTGATACAGCTGATTTCCGAAGCCGATGGCTCGCTGGGCCAGATTCCGCAAAACCATTTCTATGCCCTCGAAGTGTTGCGCGTGAACGGCAACCCGCAGCAACAGGCGCAACTGTATGCCGAGGCGCTGGCTGGCGTGCGGTTCGGCAACGCGCTGGCCGAACTGGGAACCAAAACGGCACATGACCGCACCACTCGCCTGACCCGTGACGGCGACGGTTATCGCATCAATGGCCGCAAGTTCTACGCGACCGGCGCGCTGTACGCGCAACGTATTCCCACCTCGGTGATCGACGACGAGGGTGTGCAGCAACTGGTTTTCGTCGCGCATGACAGCGAGGGCCTGACCGTCATCGACGACTGGAGCGGTTTCGGGCAGCGCACCACGGGCAGCGGCTCGGTGCTGTTCGACAACGTGTACGTCCGCGCCAACGACGTCGTACCGTTCCAGAGCGCTTTCCAGCGCCCCACTACAGTCGGGCCGCTGGCGCAGATTCTTCATGCCGCGATCGACACCGGCATCGCCCGCGCAGCCTTTGAGGACGCCCTGACCTTCGTGCAGACGCGCACCCGGCCGTGGATCGACTCGGGTATCGAAAAGGCCGTGGACGACCCGCTGACGCTGCACAGCTTCGGCAAACTCGGTATTCGCCTGCACGCTGCCGAAGCACTGCTCGAGCGCGCCGGGGAGTTTCTCGACGTTGCCCAGGCAGACAGCAATGCCAAAACCGTGGCCGCCGCCTCGATAGCCGTTGCCGAAGCCCGCGCCATCAGCACAGAGATTTCCCTGGCGGCCGGCAGCACGTTGTTCGAACTGGCTGGCAGTCAATCGACACTGGCTGAACACGGCCTGGATCGCCACTGGCGCAATGCGCGCGTTCATACGCTGCACGATCCGGTGCGCTGGAAGTTTCACGCCATCGGCAATTACTACCTCAACGACACCAACCCTCCGTTGCGGGGGACGATCTGATGGCGCGTAAAAAGATCCTCCTCAACGCGTTCAACATGAACTGCATCGGCCATATCAATCATGGTCTGTGGACGCATCCGCGTGATACCTCAACGCAATTCAACAGCCTGGAATACTGGACCGAGCTGGCGAAACTGCTGGAACGTGGTCTGTTTGACGGTTTGTTCATCGCCGACATCGTGGGCGTGTACGACGTCTATCAAAACTCGGTGGACGTCACCCTCAAGGAAGCCATCCAGTTACCGGTCAACGACCCGCTGCTGCTGGTTTCGGCAATGGCTGGCGTGACCAGACACCTGGGCTTTGGCCTGACGGCCAACCTGACCTACGACGCGCCCTATCTGTTCGCCAGGCGCATGTCGACACTCGATCATCTGAGCCGTGGCCGGGTGGGCTGGAACATCGTGACCGGCTACCTCGACAGCGCGGCGCGCGCCATGGGTCTCACCGAGCAGAACGAGCACGACCGCCGTTACGATCAGGCCGATGAATACCTGGAGGTGCTCTACAAACTCTGGGAAGGCAGTTGGGAAGACGATGCCGTCATCAATGACCGCGAGCAGCGCGTCTATGCCCAGCCGGGCAAGGTGCACAAGGTACGGCACCAGGGCGAGTTCTATCAGGTCGAGGGCTACCACCTGTGCGAGCCGTCACCGCAACGCACGCCAGTGCTGTTTCAGGCCGGCAGTTCGGAGCGCGGCCTGCAATTTGCCGGGCAAAACGCAGAATGCGTGTTCATAAGCGGCCAGAACAAGACCGCGACCCGCGAGCAGGTAAACAAGGTGCGCGCCAGCGCAGTGAAGGCCGGGCGCAACCCGGAGGACATCAAGGTGTTCATGGGCCTTAACGTCATTGTCGCCGCGACCGAGGCGCTGGCTCGGGAGAAACACGCCGAGTACCGCCACCATGCCAGCGCCGAAGCAGGCGTGGCGCACTTTGCGGCGTCGACCGGTATCGATTTTGCCGAATACGAACTGGACGAACCCATTCAATACGTGAAGAGCAACGCCATTCAGTCCGCGACCAGAAACCTGAAAAACAACGACTGGACCCGCCAGAAACTACTCGATCAGCACGCGCTGGGCGGCCGTTATATCACCCTGGTCGGCTCGCCTGAACAGGTCGCTGATGAGCTGGAATCGTGGATTGCAGAAACCGGCCTGGATGGTTTCAACCTGACCCGCATCGTCACGCCAGAGAGTTATGAGGACTTCATCGATCTGGTGATCCCGGAGTTGCAACGCCGCGGGTCCTACAAGACCGCTTACGAAGACGGCACCTTGCGCAGAAAGCTGTTTCCGGAAGGCACGGATCGATTGCCGGAACGGCACGCGGGAGCGGCACACCGGCGTATTTGATTATCAAACGGACGCAGAGCGTCCAGAACGGCATTACCACGCAGAATGCTCGGCGTTATACATAAGTCTGCTCTTGATTCTGGCCGAAGGCCGTGGGAGCGGACTTGTCCGCGAAAGGGCCGGTATATTCTCTGAAAATGCATCTACTGAGATACCGTCTTCGCGGACAAGTCCGCTCCCACAAAGCTCCATATTCAAGGAGTCTCAGGACTTTGTGCAGAACGCAGGAGCAATAATTTCTTAAAGGACCGCACCATGAGCAAAACCCTCGCTGCACTGGCCCTCGGGCTGTTGACCCTGACCGCTTACGCTGACGACAAGCCCTTGAAAGTCGGCACCACGGCAGCCTTCGCCATACCGCTTGAAGCCGCTGTCGAAGAAGCTGGCAAGCAGGGCCTGAAAGTCGAGCTGGTCGAATTCACCGACTGGATCGCCCCCAACGTCACCCTCGCCGCAGGCGATATCGACGTGAACTACTTCCAGCACATCCCTTTCCTGACCAACGCCAATGAAGCCGCCGGTTTCGGCCTGGTGCCCTACGCGCCGGGAATCATCAACAACGTGGGTCTGTACTCGAAAAAGTACAAAAGCTTCGATGAGCTGCCGACTGGCGCAACCGTGGCCATCGCCAATGACCCGATCAACAGTGGACGCGGCCTGCAACTGCTGGCCAAGGCCGGGCTGATCACCCTCAGGCAAGGCGTCGGCTACAAGGCGACCGAGGAAGACATCACCGCCAACCCGAAAAAGCTCAAGATCATTCAGGTTGAAGCCGTGCAGCTGGTGCGCGCCTACGATGACGCGGATCTGGTGCAGGGCTACCCTGCCTATATCCGTCTGGCCAAAACCTTTCCCGCCGACTCGGCCATCCTGTTCGATGGCCTGGACCACCCGGAATACGTCATTCAGTTCGTGATCAAACCTGATCATAAAGATGATCCGCGTCTGGCGAAATTCGTCGATATCTACCAGCACTCGCCCGTCGTCCGCGCTTCGCTCGACAAGGTCAACGGCAAGCTTTACCAGGCGGGATGGAAAGAATGACCGCAACCGCGCAACGCCAACTGCCACTCGATACCCCGATCGCAAGCACACTGGCGCAACAGGCCGAGCTGCACCCGGAGCTGAATCGCGCCCATGTGCGGTTCATCAACCTGGGCAAGACCTATCACGGCAAGCAAGGCCCCGTTGAAGCGCTGGGCAATATCGACCTGGCTGTCCAGCGCGGCGAGATCTTCGGCATTATCGGCCGCAGCGGCGCAGGCAAGTCCTCGCTGATCCGCACCATCAATCGCCTGGAACAACCCAGCAGCGGCCGGGTGCTGATCGATCAGGTGGACATCGGCGAGTTCGACGAAGACAAACTGGTGGAGCTGCGCCGACGCATTGGCATGATCTTCCAGCACTTCAACCTGATGTCGGCCAAGACCGTCTGGCAGAACGTCGAGCTGCCGCTCAAGGTCGCAGGCGTGCCCAAGGAGCAACGCGCGCGCAAGGTCGCGCAGTTGCTGGAACTGGTGGGTTTGCAGGACAAACACAACGCATACCCCGCGCAACTGTCCGGCGGGCAGAAACAGCGCGTCGGCATTGCCCGCGCACTGGTGCATGATCCCGCAATCCTGTTGTGCGACGAGGCCACTTCAGCACTGGACCCGGAAACCACTCAGTCGATCTTGGGCCTGTTGCGCGAAATCAATCAGCGCCTGGGCCTGACCATCGTGCTGATCACCCATGAAATGGCGGTTATTCGTGATATCTGCCACCGCGTTGTGGTGCTGGATCAAGGCCGAGTCGTCGAGCAGGGGCCGGTCTGGCAAGTGTTCGGCGACCCGCAGCACGACGTCAGCAAAACCCTGCTGGCACCGCTGCAAACCGGGCTGCCGAAGGAGTGGGCCGAGCGTCTGAGCGATCAGCCGCAACGGCCTGATGCAGCCCTGTTACTGGATGTGCATTTTACCGGTGCCAGTGACCAGGGGCCTGATCTGGCCGCGCTGTTTGCCGCGCTGGGCGGCAAGGTGCAATTGCTGCAGGGCGGGGTCGAGCGCATTCAGGAGCGGGCCATCGGCCACTTGATTCTGTCGGTCGCCGGCTCAGTGCATACACGCGACGAGTTGCTGGCACGCGCCCGTCAACTGGCGCCACGCGCGGAGGTATTGGGTTATGTGGGTTGATCGTTTGCTGCAAGGCACCCTCGACACGTTTCTGATGGTCGGTGTGTCGTCATTGATCGCACTGCTGCTGGGCATCCCGCTGGCGGTGATTCTGGTCACCAGTTCCAAAGGCGGCATCTATGAGGCACCGGGGATCAACCGCGTGCTGGGTGCCTTCGTGAACCTGTTTCGCTCTATTCCCTTCCTGATTCTGATGGTCGCGCTGATCCCGTTCACGCGGATGATCGTCGGCACCACGTATGGTGTCTGGGCAGCCGTTGTGCCACTGACCATTGCTGCCACGCCGTTCTTTGCACGGATCGCCGAAGTGAGCCTGCGCGAGGTCGATCACGGCCTGGTCGAAGCGGCGCAAGCGATGGGCTGTCGGCGCTGGCACATCATCTGGCACGTATTGCTGCCAGAAGCGCGCCCCGGCATCGTCGGCGGCTTTACCATCACGCTGGTGACGATGATCAACTCATCAGCCATGGCCGGTGCCATCGGCGCAGGCGGGCTGGGCGACATTGCCTATCGCTACGGCTATCAGCGCTTCGATACGCAGGTGATGCTGACCGTGATCGTCTTGCTGGTGGCGGTCGTAGCGCTGGTGCAACTGGGCGGTGACCGGCTGGCGCGCAGCTTCGACAGGCGCTGAGCAGCCGCAACGCAGCGAGGGTATATTGGCGGTCTTCCTTTACCGGACCGCCCCTGATGAAACTCGACCCTCAGATGCTTGCGCAGATTACCTCGACCACCGTCAGCCATTACAACAGCGTGGCCGACGAATTTCGCGAAGGCACACGCGACCACGACGTCAGCCAGAATATCGATGCCCTGTTGCGGCATATCGAAGGCCCGGCACCGTTGCAGATTCTCGACTTCGGCTGCGGGCCGGGGCGTGATTTGAAGACGTTCACAGCGATGGGCCATGTGGCGGTCGGGCTAGACGGCTCAGAACGTTTCGCCGAAATGGCACGCGCCGAGACCGGTTGCGAAGTGCTACAGCAGAACTTCCTCGAACTCGACCTGCCGCAAGGCCGCTTCGATGGCCTCTTCGCCAACGCAGTGCTGTTCCACATCCCCAGACAGGAACTGCCACGCGTGCTGCGCGAACTGTATGCCACGCTCAAACCGGGCGGCGTGCTGTTCAGCTCCAACCCGCGTGGTGAGAATCAGGAAGGCTGGAACGGCGAGCATTACGGCGCGTACCACGACCTCGAAACATGGCGCGAACTGCTGACCGAAGCCGGGTTTAGCGAGCTGGAACACTACTACCGCCCCGCCGGGCTGCCGAGAGAGCAGCAGCCTTGGCTGGCAAGTGTCTGGCGGCGTCAGTGATGTGCGGCGCTGTGCAGTTCGTGTGCTGGTACTTCTGACAGTATCGTTCAGCAACCTGTGCGTCTTAGGATAGATTCAGCCACTTAAACAGGCGGCTTGCATCCATCCGAATCGATCAAAGGAACTGATCATGGCGAACGAATATCTGGAAAATGGCGATTTCAGCGACAATCTTACTCACTGGACAGCCCCAGTGGGCTTTGAGCCAGACTTCAAGCCCAAAGGCGAAGGTCAAAGCATCAAGCTGAATACGGGAGTGACCGTAAGCCAGTCTATTATTGAACTGCCCGCCCAGCGTCTGCATCTCGAGTTCGACGTTCTTAACGCAGAGGATGTAGACGACGTGTTCTTCGTCGTGGTCGTGGGTGGCTACAACATTAAGGATGAGATTAATCTGACGCAGGTCGTAAACTTCGCAACTCAGGAATGGGTGCATTATTCTGGCGACTTCGATTTCCAGGTGCAGCTCAGGAAATGCTTCTTGAATATATCTGCCCCGGCGGAGACCTCCAGCTTTTCGCCTTCAGGCCTGACAAAGGCCTCGCCGTTCGGCCCGGTACGGTTCGCCAACCTCAGCCTGTCCACGATCGACGTCAAAGACGCAGGCGAGACCGACTGATTGCCGGGTCGTCAGCCCTGCCCCGCGTTACAGGCGGCAGGGCACGCCGACCTCAATGCGCTGGCTGCGCGTGCTCATCGTCACCCTTGTCAGTCGCTTCGCGACGCTGTTCGTCGGTTGGTTCCTTGATGCGGTACCAGGCCACGTACAACGCAGGCAGGAATAGCAGGGTCAGCAACGTGGCGATGATGATGCCACCGATCATGGCGTAGGCCATCGGGCCCCAGAACACTTCCCGCGCAATGGGGATCATGCCCAGGCTCGCCGCGGCCGCGGTCAGCAAAATCGGACGACGGCGATGCTCGGTGGCTTCGACCACAGCGTCCCAAGGCAGATACCCACTGCGCTCATAGGCATCGATCTGGGTCACCAGAATCACCGAGTTGCGGATGATGATGCCGATCAGCGCCAGCACCCCGAGAATCGCCACGAACCCCAGTGGCGTCCCCGTCGGGATCAGCGCCAGCACCACACCGATTAGCCCCAGAGGCGCGACACTGGCCACCAGAAACATCTTCTGAATGCTGTGCAACTGAATCATCAGGAACGTCGCCATGAGGAACAGCATCAGCGGCGCAACGCTGGCAATCGGCCCCTGCGCCTTGCTGCTTTCTTCGACCGTGCCGCCCGTTGCAACCTTGTAGCCGACCGGCAGACCAGCGGCGAACTTGTCGATTTCAGGTTGCAGCTGTTTGACCAGATCGGTTGGCTGAATCGCATCCCGTACCGCGCCCTTGACGGTGATGGTCGGCATGCGATCGCGGCGCCAGACCAACGGCTGCTCCAGCTCGTAACCAACGGTGGCGAACGCCAGCAGCGGAATGGATGTTCCAGTCTGGGTCACGATTTGCAGGTTCTGCAGGGTTTCCGGCGTGCCGCGTTCTGCGTCTTCAGCACGTCCGATCACATTGATCAGATAGATATCATCACGCACCTGGGTCACGGTTGAACCGCTGACCACGCTGTTCATCAGCTTGGCGACGTCTTCCGACGACAGGCCCAACTGCCGGGCCTTGTCCTGATTGATATCGATGCGCAGCACCTTGCCCGGCTCATTCCAGTCGTAGATCACTTCGCCCACATGTGAGTTGTGATCGAGCAGTTTGGCCAGCTCGATGGCGTGCTGGCGCACCTTGTCGATGTTCTCGCCGCTGACGCGATACTGCAACGGACGACCCACCGGAGGGCCCATCTCCAGCGCCTGCACATACGAACCGATGCCGACGAAGTCATCACGCAAGCGTTTTTGCAGACGGGCAGTCAACGCGCTCCGCTCCTCCAGGCCTTTGCTGACAATCACCAGCTGGGCGTAGAACGGGTTTTCCAGTTGCTGATCGAGTGGCAGGTAAAAACGCAACGCGCCCTGGCCGATGTAGGTGCTCCAGCGCTCGATGTCCGGATCGTCCTTGAGGCTCGCTTCAAAACGATCCACCACCTTGCGCGTTTCGTTGATCGAGGCGTTCTGCGGCAGGTTCAGGTCGACCAGAATTTCCGGGCGGTCCGAAGACGGGAAGAACTGGTTCTGCACGAACTGCATGGAGAACAGCGACGCGGCGAACAACCCTACCGTGATGGCAATCGCCAGCCAGCGATGGCGCATGGCCCAGAGCATGCTGCCGTTGAATGCCCGGCCGATGCGGCCCGGCTCTTCGGATTTCGGTTTGATGTTGGCGCTCAGAATGTGCACGCCGATCACCGGTGCGAACAGAACGGCGACCAGCCACGACACCAGCATCGCCACGGCTATCACGGCAAACAGCGTGAATGTGTATTCCCCCGCAGAGCTGTTGTTCAGGCCGATCGGCACAAAGCCGGCCACGGTCACCAGCGTACCGGTGAGCATCGGGAACGCTGTCGAGGTATAGGCGTAAGTCGCGGCCTGCTCCTTGGATTCACCCATTTCCAAACGTGTGACCATCATTTCCACGGTAATCATAGCGTCGTCCACCAGCAGGCCGAGGGCGATGATCAGCGCGCCGAGGGAAATCCGTTGCATGGTGATGCCGCTGTATTCCATGAACACGAACACCATCGCCAACACCAGCGGAATCGAACACGCGACCACCAACCCTGCGCGAAACCCGAGGCTGACGAAGCTGACCAACAGCACGATAATCACTGCCTCGAACAACGCGCTGGTGAAGCCGCCCACAGCCTTGTTGACCACCTCGGCCTGATCCGACACCTTGTGCACGCCAATGCCGACTGGCAGCTCCGCTGTTGTAGCGTCCATACGTTCGTGCAGCGCCTTGCCGAACGACTGGATATTGCCGCCCTTCTGCATCGCAATGGCCAGGCCGATCGCCGGTTTGCCATCGAAGCGGAACAGCGGCTTTGGCGGATCGGTGTAGCCACGGGTTATGTCAGCAATGTCGCTCAGACGATAAAAACGGTCATTGATGCGCAGATTGACTGCAGCCAGATCCTTCTCGGAAGCGAACTGGCCGGAGGTACGCACCGAGATCCGCTCCGGCCCGGCTTCTATCACCCCGGCAGGCGTCACCGCGTTCTGCGATTGCAGGCTTTGCACCACCTGGCTCTGGTCGATGCCCAATGCTGCGAGCTTGCGTGTCGAGAAGTTCAGGTACACCACCTCGTCCTGCTGACCGATCATCTCGACCTTGCCCAGCCCGGGCACGTCGCGGATGTCGGCGCGGACCTTCTCGACGTAGTCACGCAACTGACGCATCGAGAAACCGTCTGCGGTAAACGCATAGATCGAGCCGTACACATCGCCAAACTCGTCGTTGAACGACGGGCCTTGCAGCCCCTGCGGGAACTGGCCACGGATGTCATCGACTTTCTTGCGCACCTGATACCAGATTTCCGGTATCGCCTTGGCACTGGTGGTGTCACGCAGGTACACGAAGACCGTGGACTCGCCCGGTCGTGTGTAGCTCTTCACGTAGTCCAGCGAGTCCAGTTCTTCGAGCTTCTTCTCGATGCGGTCGGTGACCTGCTTGAGGGTCTCATCCACCGTCGCGCCCGGCCAGCGGGTCTGGATAATCATGGTCTTGATGGTGAAGGACGGGTCTTCCTCGCGCCCAAGCTTCATGTAGGAAAACACGCCCATCAGCAGCGCGACAAACATCAGGTACCAGACGAACGACTGATGCTTGATGGCCCACTCGGATAAATTGAAATTCCCTTTCATCGCGGGCTTTCCTCATCGACTTTGACTTTCTGGCCCGGCTTGAGGCTGTTGACGCCCGCGCTTACCACTTTTTCACCTGCCTTGACGCCGTCGGCCAGCACGAAACTGTTGCTGTCACGGCTGATAATGTTCACAGCCCTCGGGTTGACCGTCTGGTTTTGCGGGTCGACGATCCATATCTGGCTTTTGCCATCGGCCTGCTGCAAGGCATTGATCGGCAAACGCATGCGCGGCGTGATGGTCGAGCTGAGCGTCACGCTGATGGCCGTGCCCAGCCGGAAGGCCGCTGGCGTTTGCGCCAGCGTCAGACGTGCACGGCGGGTACGTGTGGTACGGTCGGCCTGAGGTTCGATTTCACGAATGGTGGCGGTGGTGTTCACTTCCGGGTTCAGCTGACTGGCGACCGTGAATACCACGTCGGACGGCAGCTGGTCGGCCAGTGTGTCAGGGAGGTCGATCACCGCTTCCTTGATGTCCGGCCGCGCCAGGGTCACGACTTCCTGCCCGGCCGTAACAACCTGACCGGCTTCAACTTTCCATTCGGTGACCACAGCATCGTGATCACTGCGCAGCTCGCTGTAGCTCAATTGATCGCGGGCCTGTTGTGCAGCGGCTTTAGCCTGCTCCTGCGACGAGCGGGCGGTCTTCAGATCAGTCAGGGCGATGTCCAGTTGCGCCTGGGCACCCACACCGCGATCAAACAGTTCCTGCTGGCGGCGAGCATTGGCCTGAGCGTTGATCAACTGCGCCTGCACATTGGCCAGGTCGCCCTGCCGGGCACGCACTGTATTCTGCTGATCGGTCGGATCAAGGGTGGCGAGCAAATCGCCTTTCTTCACTTCAGCGCCTACGTCGACGTTGCGCCGGGCAATACGTCCCGCCACACGAAAACCCAACACGCTCTGATAACGCGCCTGAATATTGCCGGCAAAACGCCCGAAATCCTGATTTGACTCAGGCCTGGCTTCGACGAATACGACAGGACGCACCGGCTCCGGAGGGGCCTCGTCCTTGCCGCAGCCACTCAACAGAAAGCCACTGGACAGAAGGCCGCCCAACAACAGGCATGACGACAGACGCTTCATGGCTGCACCTGCGCGCTCTGCTGTTTGGGCTGTTCGGCAATCTCGACCTGCATGTCCGGGTGTAACAACTGTCCGCCTGCCACCACGACTTTCTCCCCACTTTTAAGCCCGTCGCCGATGATGACTTTGGCGGTCAGGTAACGGGTGACTGTGACCCTGCGCAAATTGACTTTGCCCTGCTCGTCCACCACCCACACGGCAGGCTTGCCCAACTGCTCGCCAAGGTCCTTGGTCAGCGCCGCCCAAGGCAGCTCGACACTGGCATTGGCCGGTGCGCTCAGCGCCACGCTGACTACCGAGCCCAGGTCCATGCCTTCAGGCAGCGGATCGAGCGCGATCTTGACCTGTAAAGTGCCGGTTTGCGCCGAGACTGCCGGGGTCACTTCGCGTACTTTGCCGCTGACCTTGATGTCCGGGTTGTCGAGCAGCGTGACCTGCACAGGCTGATTGGTCGGCGGCTGAACGAACAGGGACTCGTAGACATTGAACACCGCATCCCGATCACCGTCGCGTGCCAGATCGAAAATCGGCATCGTGGCCTGCACCACCTGCCCGACTTCAGCCTGACGCGCGGTGATCACACCCGGCGCATCCGCGACCAGTGCGGTATACCCCAATTGTTCACGGGCATTGGCCAGTTGCGCTTGCGCAGCCTTCAACGAGCTTTCGCTGCCGCGCAAGGCGGCCTGGGCCGAGTCATATTCACTACGGCTGGTATAGCCTTTGGGCAACAGCTTTTGTTGCCGGACAAAAGCGGCGCGGGCCTGATTCACGCGGGCCTGCTCGGCGGCCACAGAGGCTGCGGCCGAATCGACATTGATCTGCAAATCCTTCGGATCAAGCCGGGCCAGCACCTGCCGGGCAGTGACCCGGTCGCCGACATCGACATTACGCTGAATGATCTTGCCATTGACCCGGAATGAAAGCCGGGTCTGCACCCGCGCCTGAACATCACCGGTCAGGGCGACACTGGCGGCGAAGTCGGCACTTTTTACCGTTTGCACATAAACCCTGGGCAGTTCGGGCGCCGCCGGTTTTTCCTCGCCACACCCCGTTAACATCGCCAAGGCAGCAGCGAGACCGAATGTAACCAGTCTAGAAGGAAGAACGGGCATGCAGACTCCTTGTGCGGCTGCCGGATGTGGGCGCGATAGGGCGAGAGAATAGCGTGACTATGCGACTGTGCGCGAGAGGGAGGGTTCATTAACTGGGCAGAGGTTGCGCGGGAGAGGCCCGCAGCAGCTTTCTTTTGAATGTGGTCAGTTCAAACTCCTGCAGAGACACTGTCTTGAATGTCTCTGCCGAACTTGAACATAGTGTATATATCAAACCACCGATTCATGCCCCCCACGGATTGAATGCGAGGGCTGTTCAGATATAGTTGGCATCCTATCTACTTCATACAAATACTTTTGAAAAACAGGCCTTCTTATATTTCGGTATTTAGGATAGCCCGTTCTGCGAATAGTAGCCGACCGTGCCGGCGCGACGCTTGATGGTAATAGCCGTGGTCGTGGTAATGCAAAGGATGCGGCCGGTAAATCAGCACTGGATTGCGGAGGGCGTTGATTTGGAAATATTAGCGAATTTCTGCCTGCCGGACGCTGGTTCTGTCTAGCAAGCCCGAAACTCTCCAGCCTGGAGGTTGAACGCCCCACTCCAGCAGCCTTCTTTACAATTGAACTCAGAGCAAAACCAACGCCCGCAACAGCTAACACACTGCCCACGCCCATAAGCACCCCACTGAGCGTTGGATTCGATTCTTTTACGTGCGTAGACACATAAATTGACCCACCTCCAGTGAGCAATAGCCCAGCCGCCAAAAACCCACTTAAAAAAGACGAAAAATGCCCGGTCGGGTCTATGTATTTGATCGGATTGTTTAGCCCATACGCATACGCATTCAACCCACCGTCACCAAACGGGCTAAAACTGTCCGGGCTGTTAAAGCGCATCAGCACCGGGTTGTAGGCGCGATAGCCATTGCCGAGCAGGTAATGGCCGGTTACCAGGTCAGGCTGCTCGCCGTTGAAACCGGGTAGTTCTGCAATAGCCTGCTCGGCTTGACGATGCCCGAACGGCGTATACGCGATATCAACCTGCCTCCCGTCTTCGCTCGCGTGCAGAACGCTGTTGTGCAGGTCACTGGCGACCATCGTCGTCACGACCTCTTCGCCCTCGCGACTCTGCTGCGCCAGTAACTGGCCGCCTGCGCGGATACAGGTTCGTTGCCTGTCGCCCTGCAACTCTGTCATCAGTTGCTCGCCGTTATAGAACCGACTGGAGAGGACCTGAGCCAGCGGGTTCAATGTGGAGACACGGTCCAGCGGGTCGTAGGTGTACGTGCAGAGGAGAGCCATGATCGATCCTTGATGATGGAGTAAGCGTTCAGGTGAATCAGGCTGGAGAAATCATGTACAGATAAACGTATCAGTACATCATGCGACTCAATTCGTCTGCCGGATCACCCCAAGGGCGTGTTTCTCGAATGGCGCTAGCGGTATCAGCGAACTCACTTTTTAAACTTGAACGCCTATCATTGAGCAGTTTTATATCTGCCCCTGCATCCTCCCAACGCTTGATGCGCGGGTTGAATGTCCGAACGGCCAGCACTGGAATCACCATGCCTATTGCAGTCGCGAGCAAAACATCCTTGGCAGGGCCGTCAGGGTCGACCGCGTTGATTACACGGCTTACGGTAAACACGGTGCTCGCTGCGATCTGGCCGAGTGCCGAGGAAGCTGTCAGTTTCGTCGATAGCGGAGCATTGCCCTTGGCGACAGCCTTTATCGCAGGAACAGCCGCTTTTACACCCAGGTAAGCACCGAACAAACCGAGCCCTACCCACACAAATGAAAGTATCTGACTCTCATCTATCTTATGCCCGGTCGGATCAGACCGATTAACCGGATCACCCGCGCAGTACGCATAGGCATTCATACCGCCCTTGCCAAACGGGCTCAGGCTGTCCGGGCTGTTGAAGCGCATCAGAACGGGGTTGTAGGCGCGATAACCATTGCCCAACAGATAATGACCGGTCAATGGGTCGGGTCGCTCATCGTTGAAGCCTGGCAGCTGGCTCAACGCTTGCCGATGCCCGTAGGGGGTGTAGGCGATAGGGTCAGACAAGCCGGCCGATACGGTGTGGAGCACGCTGTGCTGTTGGTCCGAGCCGATCAACAGCGTAGCGAGCGCTGACTGCGTGGCCAGCAACTGACGGTCGCGATGCAGGAACCGAACCTGTTCTGCCCCCTGAATCTCGCTGACCAGGGTGTCGGACTGATAGAACGAGCGGGCAATGGTCCCTGCCACAGGCGTGCGAGCCGCAAGCCGGTCAAGCGCGTCGTAGCGGTAACGGCACAGGGTAGTTTGCTGGCGCATGGTGAGTAACCGGAGTGGTCTTGATCGGCGAGGCAGGCCTCTTCAGGCACACAATGCATTGCGGGGACCGCAGCGGCTACTCGTAGAACTGCTAGGTTGCGTCAGGGGCTGTCAGTGGCTCTGAACACATTCCAGCTCGGCCTTGGCCATGTTGATCAGATGCACCACCGAGAACGCCAGATCACGTTTCAGGCCCTCGAGGTTGTCACCGGTTTCAGAAGCGGTGGCAGAGGCACAGCGCAGTATTTCGCTGACCTGTATCAGGGAATCTTCGAGAGAGTTGGGGAGCGGTGGAGACGGGGTCGAGTTGATCATCGCTTATTCCTTTAGCTGACAAGACCACCAGATGCCTGCTGCTAAACAAACAAGGGTGGCGACTTTGACGCGGGTTAGCAGACCGGTGTGGAACAAGCGCAAGCAACCGGCGCACCCGAAGGTGCCCCACGCAAAGCCGCCATAAACGGCACTTGCGCCACTTGTAATCCACAAACAGGCTGCTAAACCCGGTCGCTGACTCGCAGCGACCGACGCAGCCTAGTGTGCGGATTTGGCAGGCGCAAGGGCCCGGGATTTTCTAGGAAAGGTCATACGCAGGAAAGAGAAAAGACTGAAGGAAAGGTCCTGCAGGACAGGTTTTTCGTGAGCGGAAGTAACCTGATTTGTTCAGAAGAGGACGCAGAGCGTCCAGAATGGCATTCCCACGCTGGAGTGGTATGACCCCCGAAGGTTGGACGCAACCTTTGGAGGCGTCATGGGTAAATATACAGTGCAGGCAAAACTCGCAGCCGTGAAAGAATATTGTGCCGGCAAGGCAGGGTTGAGGGATGTTGCGCATCGCCACGATGTGGACTTTTCCTGTCTTCGTCAGTGGGTCGCGGCTTATCAGATCCACGGCCCAGCGGCTCTTAAAGAGAAAAAGCGGCAGCGTTACAGTGACGAGTTCAAGCTAGCTGTTTTGAAGCGCATGCATGATGAGCGATTATCACTGCGCCAGACAGCGGCCTTGTTCGATATCCGTCAGTTCGGCATCATCAATCTATGGCAGCGCCTTTTTGACGAAGGTGCGCTTAACGCCTCCTCAAAGCCCCCTGAGAAAGCTGGACGCCCAAGAAAGATGACGACGACCCTTCCCCCTGTGAATTCCGCTCCAGTCGACGATGAATCGCGTTCGCGTGACGAGTTGCTTGCCGAGGTGAAGCAACTGCGGATGGAGGTCGATTATCTAAAAAAGCTCGATGCCTTGGTTCAGAAGAAGCAACGAATAGCGCAGCAGAAAAAGCGCAAATCGTAATAGAACTGAGGCCTTTGCATTCTCTGGACGGCCTGCTGAAGTTTGCCGGTCTGGCACGCAGCACTTTTTACTATCAACAAAAGGTACTGCTGGCAGACGACAAATACGCAGGGCTGAAGGACCTGATTCAGGCAACGTTCTACGAGCATAAGGGCCGGTATGGCTATCGTCGCATCACGGCAGTCTTGCGCAGGGCGGGCCATCTTGTGAACCACAAGACGGTGCAGAAACTAATGGGGCAGCTAGGCCTGAAGAGCCTGATACGCGTGAAGAAATACCGTTTCTACAAAGGCGAAACAGGTAAGGCCGCGCCTAACCTGCTAAAGCGTGATTTCAAAGCGCAATACCTTAACCAGAAATGGGCCACCGACGTGACCGAATTCAAAGTAGGAGGCCAGAAACTCTATCTGTCGCCGATCATGGATTTGTACAACGGCGAAATCATTTCCTATGCGATTGCCAGGCGCCCGCTGTACTCCATGGTCGACGAAATGCTTGACGGAGCATTCACGCGGCTTGGACCGGATGAAAAGCCGATTTTGCATTCTGACCAGGGCTGGCAATATCGGATGCCTATTTACCAGCGACTGCTCCATGAGAATTCGATCACAGCCAGCATGTCGCGCAAGGGTAACTGCTATGACAACGCGGCTATAGAGAGCTTTTTTAGCACGCTGAAATCCGAATTTTTCTACCTGAACAAATTTAACGATCTGGATGAGCTTCAAGCGGGTATCGAAGAGTACATTGAGTATTACAATCACTCACGCATAAAACTGAAGCTTAACGGCCTGAGTCCTGTGGAATTCAGGATGCAGGCCGCCAAGGCAGCGTAAGTGGATAATTGTCCAACCTTCGGGGGGCATACCAGAGCGTGAGGAACGATAGGCGCCCGGGAGATCTTCTATCGTTCCTCACGCTCCGCGTGGGAATGCCCTTCATGACGCTCCGCGTCATCTTCAAAACGCGTCGATCAACTGCCCTCTGTGCCGGGCGCCTCTTCGAAGAAGTAGTCCTTCCAGCTCGCCGCCTTGTTTTTAAGTACGCCCAGTTCATGCAGTTTTTCGGCGTAGATGAAGGTGCGCTGCGGGGTGACGGTGAAGTCGATTTCCGGGTCAGCGACGATTTTCTCTACCAGCGGCAACGGCAGTTTCGATTGCTCGACACGGATGTAGGTCTGCGCGGCAGCGGGCTTGTCGGCCTTGATGATCTTCTCGGCTTCGGCCAGCGCGTCGTAGAACGCCTTGTAGGTTTTGGGGTTTTCGTCGTGGAATTTCTCGGTGGTATAGAGCACGTTGAACGTCGCCTGACCGCCCAGCACGTCATAGGAACTGAGCACTTTGTGGACGTTGGGGTTTTCCAGCGCCTGATACTGGAACGGCGGGCTGGAGAAGTGCGAGTTGATTTCCGAACCGCCCGCCAGCAGCGCTGCGGTGGCATCCGGGTGCGCCAGGCTCACCGAGATGTTGTCGAATTTCTTGTAGTTGTCGTTACCGAATACCTTGGCGGTCTCGATCTGCAAAGTACGCGACTGAAAGCCCACACCGGCAGCCGGTACAGCGATGCGGTCCTTGTCGGTGAAGTCCTTGATGGTTTTCACGTTGGGATTGTTGGTCAGCAGGTAGTTGGGCATGGAACCCAACGAAGCAATGGCTTTGACGTTCTGTTTGCCCTTGGTGCGATCCCAGACGGTCAGCATCGGTGGCACACCTGCCGACACCACGTCCAGCGCACCGGCCAGCAGCGCTTCGTTCATCGCCGTGGCACCGGAGATGCTGTTCCAGTCGACCTTGATGTCCAGCCCCTGTTCCTTGCCATGTTTCTCGATCAGTTTCTGATCGCGCACCACGTCGAGGATCAGGTAGCCGATACCGAATTGCTGAGCAATGCTGATCTTGCCTTCCGCCTGCACGCCGCTGCTGAGCAGGGCACCGAACAGGCCAAGTGTCGCCGCCAATACAGTCAGCGCCGGACGATGAAATGTTGTTGTCATGTGGTTCTCACCCTGATTTTTTTAAAAAAGACGGTGCTTCAACGCTGCATGCCCCAGCGCTTGACGGTCAGGCGCTCGATATTGGCGAACAGCAGGTTCTCGACCAGCAGGCCGATGAGAATGACTGCCGCCAGACCTGCAAAAACCTTGTCGGTATACAGCTCGTTACGATTCTGGAAGATGTACCAGCCCAACCCGCCCTTGCCGGACGACGCACCAAACACCAGCTCGGCGGCGATCAGCGTGCGCCAGGCGAAAGCCCAGCCGATTTTCAAGCCGGCAAGGATCGACGGCAGCGCAGCGGGAATCAGGATGTGCCAGACAAAGCGCAAGCCTTTGAGGCCATAGTTGCGCCCGGCCATACGCTGGGTTTCCGAAACGCCGAGAAAACCTGCGTAGGTATTGAGCGCCAGCGCCCACAGTACCGAATGCACCAGCACGAAGATCAGGCTGTTCTGGCCCAGCCCGAACCACAGCAGCGCCAGCGGCAACAGGGCAATGGCCGGCAGCGGATTGAACATCGCAGTCAGCGTGCCGAGCAGGTCGCGGCCCAGTTGGGTGGACACTGCCAGGGTGGTCAGGGCGAACGCCAGCACGATGCCGATCAGGTAGCCCTGAATCAGTACGGTCAGGGAAATCCACACCTTGCCTGGAAGCTCGCCGGAGATCAGCCCGTCATAAAAGGCGGCCGCCGTTTGCAGAAAGCTCGGCAACAGCAGGTCGTTGTTCTGCAAACGTGCAGCCAGTTCCCAGATCACCGCCAGAGCGATCATGATGACGCATTTGCGCACCCAGCTCAGTTGCCAGATACGCTGCGCCAGCGGCAGATCGCGGGCCAGGTCTTCCTGAGTGAAAGGCTCCAGCGTGATTTCATATTCTTCGCGAGCGGGAGGTGCGAGGCTCATGGTTCGGGTTTCCCGGTAATCGTGTAGATAGGACGCGGAGCGTCCTGAAAGGCATTACCACGCGGAGCGTGGGAACGATCAAGGCAGTCGCCTAGTAAGCAATCCGGATGTCCTGAAAATTCAGATCCTGCTCCACTGGCCCGGCCTCGCCCTCATCGAACAACAAACGATGAATACGCTGCGCGGTCTGCTGAAAGCCAACGCCGCCCAGGCTTTTCAGGTCGTATTGATGGCTGTTGATTTCCGCCCGTACGCGGCCGGGATGCGGTGACAGCAGCAGGATGCGGTTGCCCACCACCAGCGCCTCTTCAATGGAATGGGTAACGAACAGCAGCGTGAAACGCACCTCGTCCCACAGCTCCAGCAGTTCTTCCTGCATCTTGCGCCGGGTCAGTGCATCGAGCGCGGCGAACGGCTCGTCCATCAAGAGGATTTTCGGCTGCATGGCCAGGGCTCGGGCAATTGCCACGCGTGCTTTCATGCCACCGGACAAGGTATGCGGATAGGCATCGGCAAACGCGCTGAGGCCGACTTTTTCCAAGTAATAACGAGCGCGCTCCAGCGCCTCGGGACGCTTCAGGGTGCGTGACGCCAGCAGCGGAAACATGACGTTCTCGATCACGGTTTTCCACGGCGGTAACTGGTCGAATTCCTGAAACACCACGATGCGGTCCGGGCCAGGTTCGGTGACCTGATGACCTGCCAGACGAATCTCGCCCTCGCTGGGCCGGATGAACCCGGCTACGGCTTTGAGCAATGTGGACTTGCCGCAACCGGATGGGCCGAGCAGCACAAAACGATCGGCCGGGTCGACCTCGAAACTGACCTGATGCGTCGCCCGCACCACGCGCTCTGGCGTGCGGTATTCAAGGCTTACACCGCGAACTTGCAACAAGGCTTCAGTGATGTGCTGAACAGTCGGTTGCGGTTGGGCGCTCGTGCTGGCCGTGTGGCCTTGCGCGACAGCATTCATGAACGGCTCTTCTGAATCAAAATGGCGCGGTGCCTTGAATGGTCGTGCGATGCAGTTTGCGTCGCAGATGGGCCGGGCAGCCGGCAGCCAGGTGAATCAGGGAACGGTTGTCCCAGAACACCATGTCGTTGGCTTGCCATTGGTGCCGGTAAATATGCTCGGGCTTCACGCTGTGGGCGTAGATCTCGTTGAGAATCTGGCGGCTCTCGTCTTCCGGCAGGTCAAGAATCCGGGTGGTGAAACCCTCGCTGACAAACAACGCCTTGCGGCCTGTTTCAGGATGCGTGCGAACAATCGGGTGGCTGACTTCGACCACTTGGGCCAGTTGCTCGGCGGTCAGGGTCGGACGCCAGTTGGCGGCGTTATGGCCCTCGGCGTAGCGCGCAGTGTAACTGTGAACCGCCGAGCGCCCTTCGACGGCATCACGCAGGTGTTGCGGCAAGGTGTCCCACGCCTGATGCATGTCGGCGAACAGCGTGTCGCCACCTTCGCTCGGCAACTCTTGTGCGTAAAGCATCGAACCCAGGCTTGGCAGCTCTTTGTAAGACAGGTCCGAATGCCAGTATTTACCGGCATCGCCCAGCCCCACAGGCTTCTCGTTCTCGACAATGTTGGAGACGATCAGGATTTCCGGATGGTTAGCCAGCAGAAACTGCTTGAGCACATGGATCTGCAACACACCAAAACGACGGCTGAAATCGACCTGCTGCTGCGGCGTGATCTGCTGATCGCGGAACACCACGACGTGGTGATCCAGATGCGCCTGATGCACTCGCGCGAAATCCGCGTCATTCAACGGCCTGGACAGATCCAGCCCGACGATTTCCGCGCCCACCTTTCCGGTGAATGGACGCACGTCGAACGATTGCGAAGCAGATTGAGCGGACGATGAAGCGAGGGAGGCTGCTGGCATGAGAACTCCGACTCCAGAACAGTGTGACTGAAAGGCGGAACTGTATAGATATAAGAAAGAGAATTTAAATACCGTTGAGGAATATCGATAGTTCTGAATGCTTCCTGAGGATTTTTTGAGCGCACTCGCTAACATAAATGTGTCACGGCAGATACATCCAAGTGTAAGAACGCCTTGCTAGGGTCGGCGCCTTATCAAGATTGAGTACAGGCGCTCGCCATGCGATGTAATAAACCGGTTGCCCACGTAATGATGTCGTCGTTGATACTTTCACTGCTTGCGGTATCGGTACAGGCAGCGAGCCGTGCAAATGACGACCGGATCAACGGGGTCGATCTGCTTTCCGGGTTCAACACGTTGTGGACGACCGGTGCAACCTGGGATACCGGCACACCGACTGCGCTGGGGCAGAGCCTGCTCCGACGCAACCTGCAAATTGTCGTCGACCGTGCCAACTCGCGCACGCTTGCCCAGGAAACCGCCGCTTACTTCGATGACCGTCGCGATCAGAGCTACAGCGCCATCAGCGGTCTGGGCTCATTGAGTGATGCCTATAAAGCAGGCGCGGGGGCCTTCACTACCATCACGCAATTTGACGACAGCAACAAAACCGTCAAGTACGACGACAAGGGCAATGGCGCAGGCAGTTCGTCTTCAGCGCTGGGCAAAGTGGTCGATCTGGTCGGCGCCGTGCGCAAAGACGCCTCCACGACCCCGGCCAAGTCCCACTATCTGTATCCACGGCCATGGCGGCAGAGCCTGGACGGACAAAACCTGGCATTCGTCGTCGCGCCGTCTTTGCGCCCGGCCGAAAGCACCACGCCGGCCAGTGACTCGGGGTTCCCCAGCGGCCATACCAACGCCGCCTACCTGTCTGCCTACGCCTTGGCCTACGCAATCCCAGAGCGGTTCAGCGAGTTGATGCTGCGTGCTTCGGAGATTGGCATGCACTCGCCCCTCGACGTGATCGGCGGGCGTATCACGGCGACCTATTTCGCCATCGACAACCTGTCCAATTCAGCCAACACGCAATTGCGCGCCGATGCTCGCGCACAGGCGCTGGCCTACTTCACCGCTCAGTGCGGCGGCGACGTCAACAATTGCATGACGGCCATCGACCCGGCCACCGATCGCACTTCCCAGCATGCGCAGGACAAGGCGCTGTATACCGCGCGCATGACCTACGGCTTCGACCCGGTCGGCCCGACCAATCTCGCGCCGGTCGTGCCGACCAACGCTGAAGTGCTGCTGGAAACACGTTTCCCGTACCTGGACGCAAGCCAGCGCCGCGAGATTCTGGCGACCACTGAGCTGTCGTCGGGCTACGCAGTGATCGATCAGTCAGGTGGCTACGGTCGCTTGAACCTGTATGCCGCAGGCGATGGTTACGGCGCGTTCAATTCCAACGTCACCGTCAACATGAACGCCAGCCTCGGCGGCTATAACGCCATCGACGCCTGGCGCAACGACATCAGCGGCAGCGGTGCGCTGATCAAGAACGGCACGGGCAACCTGATCCTGACCGGCAACAACACCTACTCGGGCGGCACGCTGATCAACGGCGGCACCCTGACCGGTCATGCCCAGGCCTTCGGCAGCGGCACGATCACCGACAACGCAACGCTGGTGGTCGATCAGTCCACCAACGACACCCTCGCCAACACCCTGACCGGCAACGGCGCGTTGATCAAACGCGGCGTCGGTTCACTGAACCTGACCGGCAACAGCAGCCTGTCCGGCGCGACGACCGTGCAGGCCGGTCGCCTGGCAGTGAATGGCAACCTCGGCAACTCCATCGTCAGCGTGCAGCAAGGCGCGACGCTGGGTGGCAACGGCACCGTCGGCGGCATCAACGTCGCTCAGGGCGGCGTAGTCGCACCGGGTAATTCGGTCGGGCAGCTGAACGTCAATGGTGACGTCAACCTGGCTCAGGGTTCGGTTTATCAAGTGGAATCGGACGCCAATGGCAATGCCGACCGCATCGTCGCCAGCGGCCGTGCGACCCTCAATAACAGCACGCTGTCATTGGTTGAAGGCGGCAACTGGGTAGCGGCAAGCCGTTACTCGATTATCTCTGCAGCCGGTGGCGTCAGCGGTGCATTTGCCGCCGTGCAAACCAACTTCGCGTTCCTTACCCCGACGCTGAACTACACCGCGACAGACGTCGGTCTGACGCTGGATCGCAATGCACAAACCTTCGCCAGCCTGGCGACCACGCGCAATGCCAGCGCCGTCGCTCAGGGGCTCGACAGCGCGGGCGCAGGCAATGCGCTGTGGCGTCAGGTGGTGCAGGACGACGCAGCAACCGCACAGGCGACCTTCAAGGCGTTGTCCAACGAGCTGCACGCATCGACTCAATCTGCGCTGATCGAAGACAGCCGTCTGGTGCGCAACGCCATGAACGATCGCATGCAGCAGGCGCAGTCCGCGCAGTCATTCGGCAGCACTACGCAAACCCTGGCCGGCGATGCCTCGCGTGGCGTGGTGTGGACTCAAGCCATCGGCGCGACCGGCCAGACCGACAGCAGCCGCGACGCTTCAGGCCTCGAAACCCGCACCAGCGGCCTGCTGTTCGGCGCCGACGTACCCCTCGACGACACCTGGCGCATAGGCGCACTGGCAGGCTTCAGCAACAGCAGCTTCGACCTGCGCCACGCGTCCGCTCCACCGACAGCGACAACTACCACCTGGGCGTTTATGGCGGCGCGAAATGGGGCCAACTGGGCCTGCGTCTCGGCGCAGTGCGCACCTGGCATGAGCTGACCGCCAAGCGTACGCTGGACCTGCCGGGCTCGTCCGAGCACTTCAAGGAAGACTACAAAGCAGCGACCAATCAGGTCTTCGGCGAACTGGGCTACTCCATCGAAATGGGCAATGCGCTGCTCGAACCCTTCGCCAACCTCGCCCATGTGCGCCTAGACACCGACGCCTTCGACGAGAACAGCAACGCCATCAGCCTGGAAAACAAATCCCAGAACAACCACATCACCTTCAGCACCCTGGGCCTGCGCGCTGCCACTCGCTTGAACGCCGACAGCGTGACGATCAAACCCAACGCCACACTGGGCTGGCGTCGCGCCTACGGCGACGTCACCCCGGAAAGCCGCTCAGCCTTCAGCGGCGGCAGCACCTTCGAACTCTCCGGTGCACCGATTGCCCGCAGCGCCGCAGTGCTCGGCGCAGGTGTCGACCTGGGGTTGAGCGATACCTTGAGCGTAGGCCTGAGCTACGACGGTCAAGTGAGCAACGATGCTTCGGATCAGTCGCTGAATGCTCGGGTGACGTTGGCGTTTTAAAGGCAGGTAATGGTGCTGCTCTCTGTAGGTTCAGAGGGCAGCATGCGGGACTTCGCGCTCCAACGTGTAGGACCAATCAGAAAACCTCTGGCCACTTTGACTTCATTATCGGCCTTCTCTATGGTGCATCTACCAGACGGGGCAGTCAGGGAGACACCGAATGCCGCTATGGAGCATTGTGCCGTCGTGGCTCGATATAGAACGACGCTTTAGCCAAAGCATGGGCTACCAGCCTGGAGCCAGCTTCCAGCGCAGCCTCAACAATGAGCCGGTTTCAACACTACAGCTCAACCTCAGACGCGTCGGCAATATCAGAAGCGCGTTCAACCGCGGCGAATTGGAAGCGGCCCGTCGGCTTGGGCGGCGTTTCGCAGATATCGACATCTCCAGCATCATCAACGACCTGATAGACGTGGTTAGCCAAATGGCTATGATCGTCGCGGGCAGTACGCTCGCCGGTGGCGCAATAGGTGCGGGAGTCGGCAGCTTTTTCTTTGGTGCAGGCGCCGTGCCTATGGGCATGGCGGGTGCCGCAATCGGCCTGGAACTTAGCACCTGGATCCTTGGCATTCTCGGCTTGGCATCCATTGCCGAATTCTTCGTCGACGGCCTTCCTCGTATTGTCGACAACTACACGCGTGGCATCGCCATCGCCTGGCAAGGCACCCGTGGCGAGCCTGGCCTCAACCCCTTCGGCGGCGACGATCCGCAGGTTGTAAGCCGTGCAGCGCACCACATCGCCCAAGGCCATGAAGAAGTTGTGATACTGCTACTGGGCGCCATCGTCGCCTACCTGACGCGCGGCCGAGGTAACGCAAGCGTGCTTGCCAATGAAATGCAAGCCAGTAAAAAAGGTGCGAAGCTGGGCCAATGGATGCTCCAGCACGAAGACGCCCTGACAAGACACCCCGACCTGCAAAACGCCAGCCCTCGTAAAAGTGCACTGGACAAACAGGAACCGCCGCCTCCGCCGCCCAATCGACGTGCGGACGAGCCCGAACCGAAAAGAGCGTCGGGCATGGCGGAGCATGAGGTGCCATGTTTTAGATTAAGTGAAAAGCACCGCAACCTTGCTAAAGAGTTTGATGACCAGCTAGAAGCTCAGCAAAATGGGTTGAATGACTTGACGGTGAATGATTATCTGAAAGGGCGGAAAGCTTTTACGGATGGGGACGTTGTGCGAGACCCTCAGTTGGCTGCAAAGGCGCGCGAGGAATTTCGCAATGAACTAGAGGAAAAAATGCAAGACGAACTAATCTCGGGCGGAGCTATGCCCGAGTGGGCAGAAGCAACAGCCAAAAAAATGGCCTCAGAAAAAATGGCAACTCTGGCCGCACTGCATAATCCTGATTTATTTGCTGGAGGGAAAGACATAATTGGTGGTTTTGGTGATCGGAGGATCAACTCTAGCTTGGGTGCACAATGGCCAAGCCGTATTACAGGCTTGGATAGTGCCGCACAGGAGGTGCCAGAGGCGTTGCGTAGGTCTACCAATATGAATGCCAAACTTAAAAAATGTGAATAGAGGGAAAATTATGGACGAGCACTATGCTTTTTTTCTCAAAAAGTTCGGCCCGGCGATGGAACGCCGTGAAGTACCCGCATCAAGCATTGCCAAGTATAAACACAGACTCCCTGATCAGCTACTTGATTACTGGGCTGATCACGGCTGGAGCGGGTATGCGGAGGGACTTTTCTGGACGGTAAACCCTCAAGATTATGAAGAAATACTTGACCAATGGCTTTCAGACACCAAATTCTGCAGCCAAGACAATTACCACGTTATAGCTCGAAGTGCGTTTGGAAAACTTTACGTATGGGGTGAGAAAAACGGATTTAGCTTAACTATAACCAGCTCTATGGCACGTTATGTAGAACGGGAATCTAAGTTTAAAGGCGACGCACTCGATTTGGGAATAAGAGCATTTTTCTCTACAAAAAGCCCGAAGACCAATGGTTTTGAAGAACTATTCCTCCCCGCTCTTGAAACTCTCGGCCTACTTAAAGCGGATGAAATGTACGGCTTCGTTCCTGCTCTTGCCCTGGGAGGACCGATGGAACTGAAAAACTTGAAAAAAGTGAAAACTATCGAGCACTTAACATTCCTGTCTCAGCTCTCGCCACTTCAGGACTGGGGGTTTCCAGATGTCTAAATCCGGAAACCAGAGATTAGCCTTCTTCATGACGCTGTCAGTTCGGACTGCATGATGGACGAAGACTTTGCTTTCTTCCTAGGGTCTGTTCCCGTTTCGACGTAACCCATTGATCTCTATGAGAACAGGCCCGTATTGTTGGAGTTCTCACACAACACCAATACGAGCCTGCAATGCCCCGATTAATGCTCAGTGATGAGCACTGGCCGAAGCTTCGAGAAATTTTGCTGCACGAATCGATCTACAACAAGCGAGATTTGCGCACCACGGTTGAAGGCATGCTGTACCGCATGCGTGTGGGTTGCCCTTGGCGAGACCTGCCGAAAGCGTTTGGAAACTGGAGCAAGGTCTACAAGCGGTTCAATGCCTGGTCTGCTTCAGGCAAGTGGGTCAAGGTGCTTGAGGTGCTGATGACCGATCCTGACATGGAGTGGGTTTTCATTGATGGCAGTTATGTAAAGGCTCATCAGCACAGTGCAGGTGCTGCCAGCACGCAGGACCAGGCCATCGGAAAAAGCCGAGCCGGTAACACCAGCAAGATTCACCTGGCTGTAGACGCTTGTGGGCTGCCCATTGCATTTGACGTGACCGGAGGCCAGACCAATGATTGTTCGCAGGCGGCCTCGTTGATTGCCAAGATGCCCAATGCAGAAGTGATCATTGCGGACAAGGGCTACGACACTGAAGCGATACGCGCTCAGGTCGAGCAGCAAGGCAGCAAAGTGGTGATTCCACGAAAGCGCAATTCTCTGAAAGGGAACGCAGATCTGGACAAAGGGTTATATCGCAATCGACATCTCGTAGAAAACGCCTTTGCCCGGTTGAAGCATTTCCGGGCGGCGGCTTCTCGGTTCGACAAACTCAAGAGAAACTATGAAAGCGTCATAGCAATGGCCTGCGCTTTTCTGTGGCTGCCAATGTGAAACGGGAACAGACCCTAGAAAAATTTGGCTCTGCGATTGAGCGAGATGAAGTTCTGAAGTCAAGCACCATGAGATATAAAAACAAACTGCCTGACCAACTACTGACGTATTGGATAGATCATGGCTGGTGCGGATATGCAGATGGGATTTTCTGGACCGTGAACCCTCAAGATTATGAAGAAATACTTGAACACTGGCTTACTGACACAGATATCCATGGATTGGATAATTACCATGTTATCGCACGCAGCGCTTTCGGAAAGCTTTACGTATGGGGTGAAAGGAAAGGTAGCTGCTTGACTATTAACAGCTATGTAGCCAGATACACTCCTCGTACCTCTAAATTTACAGGCGAAAAACTCGATTTCGGAATAAAAGTTTTTTTCTCGTCACAAAAACCTAATGAAATCGACTTAGATGATCTATTCAAACCGGCTCTCGAAAAACTCGGGCCACTCAAAAGTGACGAAATGTACGGCTTCGTCCCAGCCCTGGCACTCGGCGGTCCGATGGAACTTAAAAATCTACAAAAATTAAAAACCATCGAGCATCTAACTTTTCTGTCTCAGCTCTCCCCACTTCAGGATTGGGGGTTTCCCGATCTTTGAATACAGCAATGAAATCAATTCTTCACCGCGCTCTTAGCATTGCATCGTGGACAAGCACAATGCCTTTCCTCAAAAGCCCTGACCCTATCCAGATTCAGCGAAACGGACTCAGCTCCATTTTCATTTCCCGGCCTCTCGATCAGCCTCAACAATCGAGGTCGGGAATGGGCTGCGTGCCTTTGCAAACCACCACAGGGCACCCGCTCCGATAACGCTCGTCAGCACGGTCAGCATCAGGATGACCTGGCGAATGCCCAAAGGCGCTGCGAGCAGGGCCACCAGCAAACCTGCCAGAGGCTGCGACAGGTTGTTGAGCAACGTGATCACGCCCACCGTCTTGCCGAAGTCCTGGGGCGGTATCACACGCTGCCGGAGGGTGCGCATGTAGACGTTGAACATCTTGTCGAAGCCGACGATCAACAGAAAACCCAGCGCATAGCCCATCAGGTTCGGGCTCAGGGCGCTGATAAATGCCCCGATCGCGATCATTGAATACCCGACACCGCCCAGCACCCGCAAAGGCAGCACCACACGGGCCAGGAAGAACAGGATCACGATAGTAGTCAATGCCCCCGCCGCCTGCAGCCCTGCGTAGTTATCCTTGCCTGCGCTGTACTCGCCGATGACCATGGCTGCCGAGGTAGCCAGCGTGACGCCGACGATCAGGTTGACGCCCACCGCCAGCGTGATGATCTTTTTAAATTCAGCTAGGGTCTGTTCCCGTTTCGACGTAACCCATTGATCTCTATGAGAACAGGCCCGTATTGTTGGAGTTCTCACACAACACCAATACGAGCCTGCAATGCCCCGATTAATGCTCAGTGATGAGCACTGGCCGAAGCTTCGAGAAATTTTGCTGCACGAATCGATCTACAACAAGCGAGATTTGCGCACCACGGTTGAAGGCATGCTGTACCGCATGCGTGTGGGTTGCCCTTGGCGAGACCTGCCGAAAGCGTTTGGAAACTGGAGCAAGGTCTACAAGCGGTTCAATGCCTGGTCTGCTTCAGGCAAGTGGGTCAAGGTGCTTGAGGTGCTGATGACCGATCCTGACATGGAGTGGGTTTTCATTGATGGCAGCTATGTAAAGGCTCATCAGCACAGTGCAGGTGCTGCCAGCACGCAGGACCAGGCCATCGGAAAAAGCCGAGCCGGTAACACCAGCAAGATTCACCTGGCTGTAGACGCTTGTGGGCTGCCCATTGCATTTGACGTGACCGGAGGCCAGACCAATGATTGTTCGCAGGCGGCCTCGTTGATTGCCAAGATGCCCAATGCAGAAGTGATCATTGCGGACAAGGGCTACGACACTGAAGCGATACGCGCTCAGGTCGAGCAGCAAGGCAGCAAAGTGGTGATTCCACGAAAGCGCAATTCTCTGAAAGGGAACGCAGATCTGGACAAAGGGTTATATCGCAATCGACATCTCGTAGAAAACGCCTTTGCCCGGTTGAAGCATTTCCGGGCGGCGGCTTCTCGGTTCGACAAACTCAAGAGAAACTATGAAAGCGTCATAGCAATGGCCTGCGCTTTTCTGTGGCTGCCAATGTGAAACGGGAACAGACCCTAGGCCACGGATATGCCCGAACGCAATCCGTAAGGGCTGCAGCCAGATGTCTTGATGCTGCTCGAACACTTCCAGCTTAAAACGGCCAAGACGTTGCCACGCCAACATGCAGAGGTCTGCCAGCAGGAATAGTCCGGCGATCCAGAGCACTACCCAGTGCCAGGCCCACACTTCAAGTATCAGTGCCGCCACCAGCGGCCCGAGGACCAGCCCTGACTGGTCGGCGATCTGGGAATAGGACAACGTTTTGGTGTAGCTGTAGTGCTGAAAGATATGCGGCATGAGCACTTCGCGCGCCATGATGCCTTGCGTGGTCAGCACCCCGCACAATGCCGAGAGCACCACGAGCCACCCAATGCCACCAAAGAGTGCGTAGAGCACCATCGCCAGCACGCAGAGCAATGCCCGGTAGACCTGGCTGATGTGCAGAATTCTGATAGGCGAATACTTGTCGCACAGCGCGCCGCACAACGGAAACGCGAGAAACCTAGGAACGATTCGACGAAAAGCCCATGAAGCGCTGTTGGTGGTCTGGAACACCACCAGCGGCACTATGAACAACAGGATCTGATCCGCCAGCCTGGACAGGAAAAGCGAGATGAAAAAAGCGAGGTAATCCTTGCGCATGAAGAACTCCGTTCAGTACTGGCAGCGCGTGCGACAGTTATCATCGCTCAGGTCATAATCGGCTTGATACATCGATGCTGATGCGCCCTCTCCTGTCAGCTTGTAGAGAAATACCGATGAACTCATCGCCAAGGTATTTGGCCGTTCTGGCCACCCTGTTGATGGTCCTGCTCGCAGCTTGCAGCGCAGTGCCAGGCTCTTCCATGAAAACCGTCGCCGTTGCCCAGTCAGACCCGGGCGAAGGTGGTGTTCCCGCATTTTACACATGGCCGGATAAAGTGCCGTCGACACCGGGCCAACTGCTGCGCTCGGAACCGCTGACGGCCAAACAGAGCCTTGAGAATGCCGGACAGAATGTCCGCATCCTGTACACCTCGACAGACGGGCTCAACAACCAGCCAGTCGCAGTGTCAGGAGCCTTGTTCATGCCCAAGGGTGAGCCGCCAAAGGGCGGATGGCCGCTGATGGCGTGGGCGCATGGCACGGTTGGCAGCGCGGACATCTGTGCGCCTTCCTTTGCCGGGCGCAGTGATCGCGACACGCGCTATCTGAATGAATGGCTCGGGCGGGGCTACGCGATTGTGGCTACTGATTACCAGGGTTTGGGCACGCCGGGGCTGCACTCGTTCGGGCTGAGCAGTCCGCTGGCGTATGGTGTGCTCGACAGCATTCGTGCGGTTCAGAAGGCGGACTTCAATCTGTCTTCGCGGGTAGTTGTGTTCGGGCAGTCGCAAGGTGGCCGTGCCGCTTTCGCAACGGCCGTCTACCAGAAGACTTATGCGCCCGAATTGAACATTGTCGGTGTGGTTGCGACAGGGACGCCGTATCCGATGGCTCAATCGCGTGAGAAACATGCCGAACCGGACACCTTCCGCGATCAGGTCACGCCGTCGCTGGCCTATAACCTGTTGCGACTGAGCACTGCCGCACTGATCGACCCGTCGCTGCATCCTGCCGACTACCTGAGCGACCGCGCAAAGCCTGCGTTCGAAACCAGTCAGCGTGAATGCCTGCAAGCCATCGAGCGCAAGGTGGTCGCGGATGGACTGACATTCAACAACAGTTTCAAACGCTCACCCGATAAGGCGCTCGATCAGGTAAATCGCCATTCGGACTACCCGACGTTAAAGTCGGACATTCCGGTTTTTATCGGCACGGGGGCAAGGATGTCATTTCACCTGTTCGCAGCCAGATCGCGCTGGTGAAAGATGCGTGCAAGGTCGGCGACCGCATCGAGTGGCATTACTACCCGCAGCTGGATCACTCCGGCGCAGTGAATGGCTCTCTGCCGGACTCGACACGCTTTGTCGAGAAAGCGTTTTCAGGGGCCTTTATGGCGGGGAATTGTGGGGCGATGCGGAGCGACGCACGATAGACGAGATTATCGTTCGGTACGCTCCAGCGTCGGAGTGCCTTGGGTGACGCTCTGCGTCACAGATCCGTGCCGCGTCACATGCTCGAAAGAGGACGCAGAGCGTCCAGAACGGCATGCGACGCGGAGCGTCGCACGATAGTGATGTTATCGTTCCTCACGCTCCAGCGCAGGAATGCCTTGCGTGACGCTCTGCGTCACAGGTCTGCGCCGCGCCGCCTGTTCAAGACCGGACGCGGAGCTTCCAGAACGGCATGCGACGCGGAGCGTCGCACGATAGTTGGATTACGCACGACACTCAGTGGGTCAGAACGCAGGCAGTACCGCGCCGTCGTACTTCTTGTTGATGAAGTCTTTGACTTCCTGGCTGGTCAACGCTTTCGACAGCTTTTCGATGGCGTCGGTGTGGGCGTTGTCTTTGCGGGTGACGAGGAAGTTCACGTACGGCGAATCGGCACCTTCGATGATCAGCGCGTCTTTCTTAGGATTGAGCTTGGCTTCCAGCGCGTAATTGGTGTTGATCAGCGCAAGGTCAACCTGGCTCAACGCACGTGGTAGTACAGCCGATTCGAGTTCGCGGAATTTGAATTTCTTCGGGTTGCTCGCGATGTCTTTTGGCGTGGACAGGGCGTTGGTCGGATCCTTCAGGGTGATCAGGCCACCTTTTTGCAACAGCAGCAGTGCGCGGCCTGCGTTGCTGCCTTCATTTGGAATGGCGATGGTTGCGCCTTCAGGCAAATCAGCCAGCTTCTTGTACTTGCTGGAATAGCCGCCGAACGGTTCAACGTGTACGCCCACGCCAGTCACCAGATTGGTGCCTTTGCCCTTGTTGAAGCCATCCAGATAAGGCTTGGTTTGAAAATAGTTGGCATCCAGACGCTTTTCGCTCAATTGAACGTTTGGCTGCACGTAGTCAGTGAAGACCTTGATTTCCAGGTCCACGCCTTCTTTGGCCAGGGTCGGCTGGATCAGCTTCAGGATTTCCGCATGCGGCACGGGCGTTGCACCGACCACCAGTTTTTCGCCTGCGTGAGCCAGGCCAATCGAGAACGCAGCCGCCAGAGCGGTCATCAGAAACGTCTTTTTCATGCAATGTCCTTAGCGAAATCCGGGAGCGTCATCAGAAAATGACGCTTTATTACTCAATGGTTTGCCGTCGCGCGATCCAAACCCTGCGACATCATGCTGACATTACCGAGATTTTATATTCCGATAAAAGACTTTTTAATCGAGTACTTATATCTTTTTGTCTCACGCCTTCACGCAGGGTTCTGCTCAAGCTGCGATGTCACCGTTTCGAGCAATCGCCGCAGCGCGCAAAGCTGCTCGCGATCCCCGCTGCTCACCAACAACCTGGCCTGACGCTCGATCAGCGTCAGCGGCGCGGCAATATCCGGCAGATTGATATCTTCAGCCCGAATTTCGTCGCCACTGCTGACCAGCAAGGCAAAGTGAATGACGTTCTCCAGCTCACGGGTGTTGCCGGGCCAGCTGTGGGCTTCAAGCGTGCGCTGCGCGTCTTCGCTGATCAGTTGCACAGGCAGGCTGAGGCGCTGGCTGTAGATACCGACAAAATATTCGGCCAGCGGCAGGATATTGCCCGGTTGCTCGCGCAACGCCGGCAGGTCAAGACGCCCCTCGCTCAGGTAGTGATAAAGCCGCTCGTGAAATTTTCCGGCAGCCACCGCCTGTGCCAGATCGATGCTGGTGGCGGCTACCAGACGCACATCGACCGGGCTCGGCTGGTGCGCGCCCACTCGCGTGACTTCGTGGTTTTCCAGGGCGGCGAGCAGCTTGACCTGAATGGGCAGTGGCAGGTCGCCGATTTCATCCAGATACAAAGTGCCGCCGTTGGCCGAGCCAAACCAGCCGGCCCGACTGCTGACCGAACCGCTGTGCGCTCCGGCGGCATAACCGAACAACTCCGCATCGGCGTAAGTCGGGCTGATGGCACCGCAGTTGACTGAAACGAACAAGCCCGAGCGATCACTGCCGCGATGAATATGCCGCGCCAGTAATTCCTTGCCGGTCCCGGACTCGCCACGGATCAAGACCGGCAGCGAACGAGGCGCCAGCTGTTCCATTTCTTCGCGTAAACGGCGCGAGCGCGGGTCGATGAATACCAGCGCCTTGGCACGAATGCTCAGCGGGCTTTTTTCTGCATCGGGGAAAGTCAGCAGCGGCTGACCGAAATTTTCGTGAAAGCTCATGACACACTCCCACCTGAGCCCTTGCGACGGCTCAAGCGTTTAAAAGACAGGACCCGTTGGGTCGATAAACAAGCTCCGCTCATGCGCGACGACGCGCATGCTGCTCCAGACGGTTTTGCAGCCGGTACAGGTAGGCGAACCCCTGCTCCCAGCGCTGATGTCCGGACTTGACGTTGATATGCCCGGCCTGACTCAGAAATCCGACTTCCGCCCCCCAGTGACGGGCCATTTCCATAGCGCGCTGAGAGCTGACCGCAGGGTCGTTGTCAGAACTGACAATTTGTGTCGGAAACGGCAGCAGATCATTAGGGATCGGCGCAAAATTACGCAATGCAGGCGGGCAATTCGGACGTTCGACGTCAGCAGGTGCTACCAGCAACGCACCTTGCACCTGACGCAGAGTCTCCAGCGGTGCGAGTTGTGCCCAATGCGCGACTGTCACGCAACCCAGGCTGTGAGCGATCAGGATCACCGGCGTGCTGTGCGCTGCAATCGTGCGTTGCAACTCGCCCACCCAGTCCTCACGGCGTGGTTTGAGCCAGTCGGCCTGTTCCACGCGCGTGCTGTTGGGCAGGCTGTTTTGCCAGTGGGTCTGCCAATGATCATCAGGAGACCCTTGCCAGCCTGGCACGATCAGATACCGGATCGACTCGTTATGCATGGATTCGCCTCCTGCATGTATGCGTTCATGAGACGAGTATAGGGATGGAAGTTATATTCGCTAAGGAATAAGAAGCTATTTATTAATTCCTAAAACGAATATCAGCTGTCAGGCAAAAAAAGAAGCCGTCCCCTGCCTTCGAGGAACGGCCTCTAATAAAAAATCACTTTCAGCGCAGAGAATATCCGCGCTTCGTTACAGGATTACGACGGCCTCAAGTTGCGGGAACAGTTCGAGAACCCGATTCATCAACGCTCAGCGCCACGGCCTCGTCGTTCTGCGGCACTTCGCGGGCGACGGTCCACACCACAATGGCGGCGACGATATCGAAAATCGCCAGCACCACGAACAGCGGGCTGTAGCCGATTTTGGTGACCAGCACGCCGAACACCATGGTGAACGCCGCCGCCCCGAAAAAGCCGAACATTCCGCCCATCCCGGTCGCTGTGGCCACCTCGTTCTTGCCGAACGAATCGGAGGTGATCGAGTACAGTGCGCCCGACAGGGTCTGGTGCGCGAAACCGCCGATGCACAGCAATGCGATAGCGGTGTAAGGGCTTTCGACCAGCCCGATACAGGCCGGGCCGATCATGCATGAGCAGCCGAACAGCATGACCATCTTGCGAGATGTGAACAGCGACACCTTGCAGTATTTGTGAAACAGCGGGCTCAGATAACCGCCCAGTACACAGCCGATGTCAGCCGCCAGAAACGGCAGCCAGGCGAACATCGCGACTTCCTTGATGTTCATGTGGCGCTCGGTCATCAGGTACAGCGGGATCCACGCGTTGAAGGTTTGCCAAGCGGGCTCGGACAGGATGCGCGCCGAAGCGATAGCGTAGAAATTGCGGTTCTTGAACAGGCGTTTCCAACTGCCTTTCTGGGCAGGTGCATCCTTGAGGCGCGATTCCTGGCCGCTGAGAATATAGTCACGCTCAGCATCGCCCAGACGCTTCTGGTCACGCGGGTGCTTGTACAACAGCAGCCATAGCCCGCTCCACACGATACCCAGGCCACCGACAATCAGAAACGCCAGCTCCCAGCCACTTTGCAGGATGGCCCAGACCACCAGCGGGGGCGCAAGCAATGCGCCGAACGACGAGCCAATGTTGAACCAGCCGATGGCAACCGAACGCTCCTTGGCCGGAAACCATTCGGTCGTGGCCTTGACGCCTGCCGGCAGGCCCGCTGCTTCGGTCAGCCCGAGCATGCCACGGAAGATGGCCAGGCTCTGCCAGCCGGTTGCGAACGCTGCGGCAGCGCAGGCAGCCGACCAGGCAATGGCAAAAATCGCAAAACCCATTTTGGTGCCGATGGCGTCGATAATGTAGCCCGCCACCGGCTGCATGATGGCGTAGCACAGCTGCCAGGCGACGACGATGTGCGCGTACTGTTCGGTGGAAATGCTCAGTTCGCTCATGAGCGTCGGCGCTGCGACGGACAGCGTGTTGCGTGCAAGGTAGTTGACGACCAGGCCAGCTGTTACCAGCCCCACCATCCACCACCGAATGCCTTTTATTTTCATCTCTTCACCCTGTTTATTTTTAGATTGGCGATGAGCGTCCCGCGGCCATGACCGTGAGGCGGCTGGTTTTATGTAACTTCAGATTACGGTCGGTTCAGGCAGGGTTATCGAGGTAATTCGCCGATAATCGTGCGAAAAAGTCGAAAAAACGGAGGATATAAACTTTTTTATTGCCTGAGAAATCAGACTGGTCATGGACTTGTTACTCTTTGAATTATTTTTGTGGTTGTAATTTTCTGCAAGTCTTAGGTTGTCGTACAACATGGCGCATTTATAGTCATTTGCCATGCCAGTGTCAAATGACATCAACGCTCGGCTTCCTCAGGAAAAGGGCCCGCGGAGGTTTACTGAAAAGGCTCGGTTTTTTTGTTATACGACAACTGCTTGGTCGAAGCGTATTCATAGGCCGCTTTGACCTATTCAGCGCTGCCCGACGCCCCTGACACGTGACGATTGCCGCCCGATGGCAAGAAACGTGTCTAAAGACTTGTACAACTGTCACAAAAGCTTTCATTCTTGGTCACGGCGTCAGGCAACGGAAATGCCCCGCGAAACCATGTCGGCACAGCCCGACGCTGAATCACCTCATGTCAGGGAGAGGCGTCCACATGCCTGAGCCAAGCAGTCTCGCCAGCTGGACCCCTGCATTGCGCAGGCAGCTCGATGCCTTGGGCGTGGATAGCAACACGTTGTGCCAGAGCGCTGGCATAGACCCGAGTATGCTGGGTGATCCCGGCGCACAGTTTCCCTCAGACATCACCGCCGACCTCTGGGAGCGAGCGGTACAGGCCTGCCTCGATCCAACCCTGGGTTTGCGTGTCTCGCGCTTTGTCAGCCCCACGTCGTTCCACGCGCTGGGCTATACGCTGGTGGCCAGCGGCTCACTGCGCGAGGTTTTCGAACGCATCGTACGTTACCGCTCAATGGCTGAGGACTCTCTGGAGCTGGACTTCAGAACGGTGGGCGAGCGCTATGAATTCCGCTTCGGCACGCCGAAATCGTGTCAGCTACCCGCTCATGAGTTGCTGGATGCATTCGCCGCCATTTATGTGCGCACCTGCCGCAACCGGCTAGGCAGGGGCTACGCGCCGCTGGCGGTGCATCTGCAACGTCCCGCACCTGATAATCCGCAGCCCTGGCAGGATCTGTTCCGCTCGCCGGTGATGTTCGCGGCGCAGGAGAACTTGCTGGAATTTGGCGGTGATCAGTTCGACAGCCACCTGGATGACGGCCCGGTACAGGTAAACGGGCAGGAATCCAGGGGCGATCCGTTACCTTCGCTGATCTGGGAGCAGCGCGTGCGCTCGGCCATCGAAACCCTTCTGCCGGATGGCGAACCCACCGTCAGAACCATCGCCGAAGCCCTGCACCTGAGCACGCGCAGTTTGCAACGTCATCTGGCCGACGAGGGCTGCTGTTACGACCTGCTGCTCAATCAATGCCGCCAGAACCTGGCATTGCTGCACATGAACGATCCGCAAAGCTCGCTGAGCGAAATCGCCTACCTGCTGGGCTTTACCGACACCACCAGCCTGAGCCGCGCCTTTAAACGCTGGACCGGACTGACACCAGGGCAGTATCGCAACGGATTGGTGCGCTGAGCATGAGGAACGATCATCAACTATCGTGCGACGCTCCGCGTCGGCTTGCGTTTCTGGACGCTCTGCGTCCTATCCTGAATAGGCGGCGCGGCGCAGATTTGTGACGCAGAGCGTCACGCAAGGCATTCCCACGCTGGTGAACTGCCCCCAAGAAGTTGGACACCAATCCGACCTCACGGGGGTGTTCAAATGGGTAAGTATTCAGAGCAGTTCAAGCTCACTGTCGTCAAAGCGTATCTTGAAGACAACATGGGCTTTCGTATGGTAGCCCGCCAGTTCTCGATCGATTTCAGCCTGCTTCGACGCTGGGTCGCTAACTACAAGAGTCATGGTCACACCGGCCATCGCAAGCCTGGTCTTCGATACAGCGAAGCTTTCAAGCGCTCAGTGCTTGAGCACAGGCGTGAACACAAGCTATCGCTCCGTCAGGCCGCTGCGCATTTTGGTATCGGGGATCCCGGCCAAATAGTCATTTGGGAAAAGCGGCATTACAGTAGCGGTACAGCCCCGTATGTTCCTGCCAGAAGAAAGCCTGTCGCCATGCCAAAGAAGCCTTATCCCGCCAAACCAGTAACCGCCGACGATACGCAGAAGACGCGCGACCAGTTGATGAGCGAGCTTGAATATCTGCGCATGGAGAACGCTTACCTAAAAAAGTTGGAAGAGCTGAAGGAGCAGAAACGACGGCAACCGAAAAAGCCCTGAGCATCAAGCAACTGAGGGGCCGGTTCCCGCTTTGCGCTCTGCTGAGGCTGGCGGGCTTGGCACGCAGCACGTTTTACTATCAGGTTCAGGTGCAATCCAGACCCGATCCCTATGCTGCTTTGAAACAGTTAGTCGAAAGCATTTACCACGAGGAGAAAGGCCTTTATGGCGCTCGGCGTATCACGGCGGTCATTCGCACTGCAGGTATTTTGGTCAACAAGAAGGTTGTAGAACGACTGATGGCAGAACTGGGCCTGCGATCAGTGGTGCGCCCCAAAAAATACCGCTCCTATAAGGGCGTAATCGGAACCATTGCGCCGAATTTGCTGGAGCGCAATTTCAGCGCGCAACGCCCGAACCAGAAGTGGGTGACCGATGTGACTGAGTTCAAGGTAGGCAATCGAAAGCTGTATCTCTCACCCGTGATGGACTTGTACAACGGTGAAATCGTGGCGTATGAAGTGTCGACAAGGCCGAGCTTTGAGCTGGTCACCAGCATGCTGGACAAGGCGCTTCAGCAGTTGCAGGACGAGCCGAAGCTTGTGATGCACTCGGACCAGGGCTGGCAGTATCAACACGCGCAGTATCGCCATAAGCTATCGGTACGAGGCGTCAAACAAAGCATGTCCCGTAAGGGCAACTGCCTGGACAATGCGGCAATGGAAAGCTTTTTCGGTACACTGAAATCCGAGTTTTTCTACCTGAAACAGTTTGAAAGCATCGATGAGTTGAAAGCAGGTCTGGATGAGTACATCCACTACTACAACCATGACCGCATCAAGCTGAAGCTCAACGGCCAAAGCCCCGTAAAATACAGGGCTCAGGCGGCAAGCTAAAACCGTCCAACTTTTGGGGGGCAGTTCACTGGAGCGTGAGGAACGATCTTCAACTATCGTGCGACGCTCCGCGTCCGACCCTATAGAGTAGTGGCGGGCTCAATCCGCGCCAGCTCAGGCAAATCTCCCGACAACCCTAACGCTTCGCGCACGAACAGAGCCTTGGCTTCGGGCATCCGGTTGACCATTTTCAAACCGGTATTACGCAACCAGCGCAGTGGCAATTGGTTAGCCTGAAACAGCCGCTCGAAGCCTTCCATTGCGGCCATCAGCGCCAGGTTGTGCGGCATGCGACGACGCTCGTAGCGGCCCAGCACGCGCAGGTCAGACCAGCGTTCGCCACGCCCGGCAGCGTGGGTCAGGACTTGCGCCAGCACGGCTGCGTCGAGAAAGCCCAGGTTCACGCCCTGCCCGGCCAGCGGGTGAATGGTATGTGCCGCATCGCCAATCAACGCCAACCCCCTGGCAACGTAACGCTTGGCGTGACGCTGACGCAGTGGCACACAAACGCGCTCATCGGCAGACACTACCTGACCCAGACGCCCCTCGAATGCCTGCTCCAGTTCACGACAGAACAGGTCATCTTCCAGCACCATCAGGCGCTCGGCTTCAGCCGGTGTGACTGACCAGACAATAGAGCACCAGTGCTCGCCCTCGCGCTCCAGTGGCAGAAAAGCCAAGGGACCGTCGTCGGTAAAACGCTGCCAGGCAGTTTTCCTGTGGGAATCAGCGGTGCGCACACTGGTGACGATAGCGTGATGCAGGTAATCCCACTCACGGGTCGGCGTTTCGGTCAGGCGGCGCACCGCCGAATTGGCACCATCGGCGGCAACCACCAGCGGTGCGCGCAACTGGCGACCGTCGGCCATGGTCAGCAGCCAGTCATCTCCGGAGTGGCGCATCTGCTCCAGCCGCGCATTGGCCAGCAAGCCGATGTCGCTTTCATGCAGGCGATCGAGCAACGCATCCTGCACCACGCGGTTCTCGACGATATGGCCCAGCACATCAGCGTGCACGCTGGAGGCAGAGAAGTGAATCTGCCCGGTGCCGCTGCCATCCCAGACCTGCATGTGCGCGTACGGGCTGATGCGACGGGCCGCGATGCCTTCCCATACGCCCAGCCGCTGAAGAATTCGCTGACTGGCTGTCGACAAGGCACTGACCCGTGGCTCGAAAGCCGAGTGTTGGTCAAAGGGTTTGACGCTCAGCGGCCCACCGTCGACCACCAGCACATCAAGACCGCTGCCCTGCAACGCCAGAGCAAGGGCACTGCCGACCATTCCGGCTCCGACAATCAGCACATCTGCGCGCGTTTCCATGGTCAAACCGTTCTCGCTTGCGGCCGAAGCCGTGTGTTTAAAGTGTGTGATTCACACATCGGATCGAGTCCCCAGGCCCATCGCCTGACGGGCAAACCAGCGCTTGGCGGCTGGCAACAGGTCCAGGCCCAGCAACCCGACGTTACGCCCGGTGGCAACCGCCGACCGGGAGCTGCCGAACAGGCGTGTCACCTTGTCGGAGAAGCCCACGGTCAATTGCTGATCATGACGCTGACGCTCACGGTAGAGCTGCAGAGTAGACAACTCACCGGGCGGCGCGGCGCTGTCCAGCAGCGTCCCGGCCAGTGCATCGGCGTCACGCAAGGACAGATTGAACCCCTGCCCGGCAACCGGATGCAGGCTGTGCGCCGCATTACCCAGAATCACCAGATGCGAACGCACCTGCTCTTCGGCCTCGATCAGCGCCAGGGGGTAGACATGCCGTGCACCGACCTGACGCAGCGTGCCCAGGCGATAGCCAAACACGCCCTGCAGCTCTTCCAGAAAACTGCGGTCGTCCAGCTCGGCCAGGCGCTGGGTATCGTTGCCCGGACGCGTCCAGACCAGCGCACAGCGGTTTTCCGGCAATGGCAGCAGCGCCATCGGCCCGTCCTCGGTAAAACGTTCGAACGCCTGCCCGCAATGCGCTTCGCTCGGCGTGATATTGGCAATCAGCGCATGCTGGTCGTAGGGCCGTTGCCGCACTCCAATACCCAGCTGCTCGCGCAGGCTGGAGCGACCGCCATCGGCCAGCACGGCCAGATCACAATCCAGTTCGGTTTCGTCACTGAGGCTCAGGCGATAACCATCGGCCAGCGGCTGCATGTGCCTGACCTCGGCCGGCACACGCCAACTGACGACATCACGATCCAGCGCCGCCCACAGTGCCTGACCGAGCCAGGCGTTCTCGACTACGTAGCCGAGCGCCGGAACACCCTCTTCGATCGCAGACAAACGGGTAGCGCCGAAGCGGCCACGGTCCGAGACCTGAATTTGCAGAATCGGCTCGGCGCGGCGGGATATCTGCTGCCAGAGGCCAAGCCGCTCATAGATGCGTCGCGAGCCGAACGACAGTGCCGAAGAACGCGCATCGTAGCTGGGCTGCCAGGCCTCACCCGGCGCGAAAGGTTCGATGAGCACGATTTTCCAGCCGCGCGCCCTGGCACCGGCCTGCAGTGAAAGCGCGAGACTTGCGCCCACCAATCCGCCGCCGACGATGGCAATATTAAAGCGGCTCATGCGACCTGTGCCTTTGCAGCCGCCATCAGCGCCTCGATCTCGGCGACGGTCTTGGGCACGCCACCGGACAGGATTTCACAGCCCTGCCTGGTTACAACCACGTCGTCTTCGATTCGCACACCAATACCTCGCCATTTCTTCGCGACGTCCAGATTGTCGGGGGATATGTAGATCCCGGGTTCAACAGTCAGCGTCATGCCGACCTCCAGTACACGCCACTCGCCGCCGACCTTGTATTCGCCGACGTCGTGCACATCCATGCCCAGCCAATGCCCGGCACGGTGCATGTAAAACATCTTGTAGGCCTCGCTCTCGATCAACTGATCGACGTCGCCTCGCAGCAAACCCAGCTCGACCAGCCCTGCGGTAATAACCTGGACCGTCGCTTCGTGCGCCTGGTTCCAGTGCTTGTCGGGGCCGATGGCCTCGAAAGCCGCATACTGAGACTTGAGCACCAGCTCGTAGATAGCTTTTTGCTCGGGAGAAAACTTGCCGCTCACCGGAAACGTCCGGGTGATGTCACTGGCATAGCAGTCGATTTCGCAGCCCGCATCGATCAGCACCAAATCGCCATCCTTGAGAACGGCATCGTTCTGCTGGTAATGCAGGATGCAACCGTTGCGCCCCGAGGCCACGATCGAGCCGTAGGCAGGCATCTTCGAACCGCCCTTGCGAAATTCGTAATCCAGCTCGGCTTCCAGGCTGAACTCGTGCAGTCCTGCGCGACAGGCCTGCATTGCTCGCACATGGGCACGCGCAGAGATGTCCGCCGCGCTGCGCATGACTTTGATTTCGGCCGCCGATTTGTACAGGCGCATGTCGTGCAACAGATGATCCAGCGCGACAAATTCCTTGGGCGGCTGGGCACCGAGGTGCGCCTTGGAGCGGATCACGTTGATCCAGTCCATCAGGTGCCGGTCGAATTCAGGGTTGCTGCCCATCGACGAATAGACCCGGTCACGGCCTTCGATGAGGCCCGGCAGAATTTCGTCGATGTCGTTGATCGGGAATGCATCGTCCGCACCGAAATCGCGGATCGCGCCTTCCTGTCCGGCGCGCAGACCTTCCCACAATTCGCGCTCGGGATTGCGTTCACGGCAGAACAAAACGTACTCGCCATATTCGCGTCCGGGAATCAGCACCACCACCGCTTCCGGCTCGGGAAAGCCGCTGAGGTACTGAAAGTCACTGTCCTGCCGGTAGACATGCTCGACATCACGATTGCGTATGGCAACCGCCGCAGCAGGCAGGATGGCAATGCTGTCCGGCTCCATCTGAGCCATCAGAGCCTTGCGGCGGCGGGCGTATTCGGACTTCGGGATCTGAATCATGGGCAGCAGGAGTCCTGATGGAGTCTACCGGGCCGCACTGTCGTCAGCGCGGGCCGGTATCGCAGTGATGGGCAATCAGTGCAGAGAAGGCTTGGGTTGCGGCGCAGCAGGCTCATTGAATTCGGTGAACAGCAACAATGGCGCTACGCGCATGTATTCCATGACTTCCATATAGTCGGTCTCGCCGTCTTCGGACTCGTCCAGTGCATCCTGCACCTGGGCAATGGCCGCCAGATCCTCAAGAACATCCTTGGCTTCAGTGCCGAGCGTCTTGTCGCCAATGGCCAGACCGAAGCCTGCCAGAAACCCCTGACACCATTGGCCCAGCGCGGCAGCACGCTCGGTCAGCGGCTCATCGTCGCCCGGCAGCAACAGCACGACGGTCATGTCGTCACCGGTGAGTTCGCCCTTGACCATCTCTTGCAAGCCGATGAGCGCCTGGCTGATATTGTCTTGCGGCTCGGTTTCCAGCAGCACCGAAGCATCGGCAAACCAGCCTTCGTTGTCGAAACCGGCACCCGCGCAACTACGCCCCAGCAGCAGGCCATGCAGCTCGGCAGGGGATACCTGGTGACCGCCACTGTTAAGCAGAGTGGCGAACGCTTTGTACGGAGAATTCTGAATGGGCATGGGTAGCTAGTCGCCAAACGGCGCAATGTCTAGAATGAAGGCCTTGTATCCTAGACTATCCGCGCGACAAGATCACCCGGACGGCGGTTCGAGCTTGAGCACAAGCATCGCCTCCCCTGCCATTCATCAGAAAGTATTCAGTGGAAAACAATGGAAGACACCGACCTGCAAGCGCTGATGAAACGTGTGGAGCTGCTCCTGAAGTATGCCGAGCAACTTAAAGGCCAAAATGCACTCCTATTAGCTCAGGAAAAGACCTGGCGCGAGGAACGCGCCCAACTCATTGAAAAAAACGAAATCGCCCGGCAGAAGGTCGAGTCAATGATTTCGCGCCTCAAAGCCCTGGAGCAAGACTCATGAGCAATGGCAACAGCGTTACCGTTCAGATCCTCGACAAGGAATACTCGATCATCTGCCCTCAGGAAGAGCGCACCTACCTGGTCAGCGCCGCCCGTTATCTGGACGGCAAGATGCGTGAAATCCGCAGCAGCGGCAAAGTCATCGGTGCCGATCGCATCGCCGTGATGGCCGCGCTCAACATCACTCACGACCTGCTGCATAAAGAACATTTGCCTGACGTACAGACCAGCGGTTCGACTCGCGAACAGGTCCGCGATCTGCTCGACAAGGTCGATCTGGTGCTGGCCACAGACACGCCCGGCACACCGGATTCAACTCGGGGCTGATTATTGCGGGGCATTTCTGTATACTCGCGCTGCTCCCTGGAGTGCTTGCCAGTCGGTCATGTCCCTGAGCCGATACGCACAACCACGGGGGTTGCACGTTGGGGTTGGTGTGCATGTCCGCTCGACGGAAAGCCTTAAAACCTCCTGCAATCTCCACCTTGAACTTTCGGGTTCAAGGGCTAAACCGACAGCGGTTCGTCGGGGAGTCCATATTCAGTTCGTTGCCAGCCCTGCTGTCTGGCAACGACGATCCTGCCTTGGTTTCAACACCCTTCCCGGATCAGCCTGCATGACCTTCTGCTCATGATCAGCGCCCAATCGCTTACACGTCCGCAACTGCGCCGCCAGCTACGCAAGGCACGCAGGGCGTTGAGTCGCAGCCAGCAACGCGCAGCCGCCCGCGATGTTTACCGCCAATTGGCGCAGCATCCGCTGTTCCGACGTGCCCGGCATGTTTCGCTATACCTGCCGATGGATGGCGAGATCGACCCTAGGCTGTTACTGCGTGAAGCACAACGACGCGGCAAGGCCACTTACCTGCCGGTGCTCAATGCATGGCCGCGCACGCGCATGGTTTTTCAGCGCGTGCGTCCCGGCGAGAAATTCATCCCCAATCGCTTCCGCATTCCCGAGCCTCTCATCAACCGTGCGAAACAACGCCAGGTGTGGGCACTCGATCTGGTGCTTATGCCATTGGTAGGGTTCGATAACGAAGGCGGTCGCCTGGGCATGGGCGGTGGGTTTTATGACCGCAGCCTGGCGTATCTGGCGCGCAGAAAGGCCTGGCGCAAACCGGTTCTACTCGGGCTGGCTCACGAATGTCAGAAAGTGGATCGACTGGCGCAGGCCAGTTGGGATGTACCGCTGCAAGGCACGGTATCTGATAAAGGCTGGTATCTGACACAGATACTCTGATCGTTCAGCCAACAGGGCAATCAACGATCAGAGCAGAAGCAGGGCTTAATGCCTGCCGGGGTTTTTTTGCTGTTGTTGAGTGATTTCGACTGGAGCGTCATCCTTGCTGGTCCATAAGCTTTGCGCATAACCGGTTGTCACGACACCCAAGCCAAACAGAATAACCAGAATCCAGAGTAAATCAGGCTTGCGTTTCATTGACTGCCCTCCTTAGGCAAATCAATACGATGTCAGCATCGGTTTTTGTATAGGCCGTGCAACAGCGTGGAGCTTTAAAGGGCGGCATTTTGCGGTAACGTGAACCAGTACGCAAATAGTGGCGCAAGCCGACTGTCGGTTTGTGATCAAACTGTCGGTAATACCGTGAACTTTTGTCTCTGGAGAGAGAGCAATGGCCTATTGGCTGATGAAGTCCGAGCCTGACGAATTCTCGATCAGCGACCTGCAAAAACGGGGTAACGCTCGCTGGGACGGGGTGCGCAACTATCAGGCGCGTAATTTTCTAAGGAGCATGGCAGAGGGCGACGAATTCTTTTTCTACCACTCCAGTTGCCCGGAGCCGGGAATCGCCGGCATCGGCAAAATCGCCAAAGCCGCCTATCCGGACCCCACTGCGCTGGACCCCGACAGCCACTATCACGACGCCAAGGCCAGCGCGGATAAAAACCCGTGGAGTGCCATAGACGTCGAGTTTGTGGATATCTTCAAGAGCGTGCTGGGGCTCGGTTATCTGAAGCAACAAAGCCAGCTGGAGCAACTGCCTCTGGTGCAAAAAGGCAGTCGGCTTTCAGTGATGCCCGTTACCGCCGAACAATGGGCGGCGATCCTGGCACTGCGCTGACAAGCGTTATTGAACGATGAAGTTATTGAACAGCAAGTCTTCAACAATCGGCTTGCCTTCTTCATCGTTCATGACGCGCTGCACTTGCTTGAGCGCTTCCTGACGAATGTTTTCCTTCGCCTCGGCACTGCTCATGGAATCAACCGTCTGCTGAGTGAACAACGACACCAGTTGATTACGGATCAAGGCGTCATTGCGCTTCACCGCCGCCTCGGCATCGGCACCCGTTACACGCAACGCGATGTCAGCCTTGTAGACGCGCAGCTTGGGGCCGCCATCCAGCGCGTAGTTGCCCACGAACGGCGGCGTCAGCGAGACATAGGCCGCTTTGGGCGGGCCGCCTTCTTCCTTGGCTTCCTCTTGCGCCATGACAGGCAATGACAAGGCCAGCAATACCAGAATCCACGCTTTCACAGTCCACTCCTTAATACGGTTTGCCACGTAGCTTACAGCTTATGTGTGCTTATCAGGCCGGGCCATGCTTGTTGACCCGAGAACCCACTTAACTCACTTTATCGGCCATTACCGAAAAAGGAATAGCCTAATGAAAGCCCTGTTATGCAAAGCCTTCGGTCCGGCCAGCACGCTGGTGCTTGAAGACGTGCCAGGCCCCGAGATCAAAAAGAACGAAATCCTCCTCGACGTGCACGCCGCAGGGGTCAACTTTCCCGACACGTTGATCATCGAGGGCAAATACCAGTTCAAGCCAACCTTCCCTTTCTCGCCGGGTGGCGAGGCAGCAGGCGTGATATCAGCCGTAGGGGAAAAAGTAACCCATCTCAAGCCCGGCGACCGCGTGATGGCGCTCACCGGCTGGGGCAGTTTTGCCGAGCAGGTCGCTGTACCCGGTTACAACGTACTGCCGATACCGACGAGCATGGACTTCACCACCGCTGCGGCGTTCAGCATGACCTACGGCACCTCCATGCACGCGCTCAAACAACGCGCCAACCTGCAAGCCGGCGAAACCCTGCTGGTGCTCGGCGCATCCGGCGGCGTGGGCCTGGCCGCCGTGGAAATTGGTAAAGCCCTCGGCGCACGCGTCATCGCCGCCGCCAGCAGCGCTGAAAAACTTGAAGTCGCCAAAAACGCAGGCGCAGACGAACTGATCAACTACAGCGAAACCAGCCTCAAGGACGAAGTAAAACGCCTCACCAACGGCAACGGCGCCGACGTCATCTACGACCCGGTCGGCGGCGACCTCTTCGACCAGGCCATCCGCGCCATCGCCTGGAACGGCCGCCTGCTGGTCGTCGGCTTCGCCAGCGGCCGCATCCCGGACCTGCCCGTCAACCTGACCCTGCTCAAAGGCGCATCGGTGGTCGGCGTGTTCTGGGGCTCGTTTGCGCAGAGACAACCGCAGGACAATGCGGCGAACTTCAAGCAGCTGTTTGCGTGGTTTGAAGAAGGGAAATTGAAGCCGCTGGTGTCGACGGTTTATCCGCTGGAAAAGGCTGGGGAGGCGATTGATTTGTTGGGTGAGCGCAGGGCTGTGGGGAAGGTGGTGGTTTTGGTTGGCAAGACTGCCTGAAACCTGCTTAAAGAGACTGTCAGAAATTTTGTGTTCGGGCATAACATGTAGCTAGAGGTGCATGTATGCCGACCAAAAAGAAGTCCGCCAATGCAACAGCGAGGGAGTTGCCCTCGATTCCCCAAGAGCTGATCGAGCAGTTTGTTAAAGGCCCGATGAGCGCCGAAGCCATTCAAGACGCGTCCATGGCGTTCAAGAAGGCTCTGATCGAGCGTGCGCTAGGCGCCGAGCTGGGTCACCACCTTGGTTGCCCTCAGGGCGCGGAGCGCCCTGAGGAGTCGACCAATCAGCGTAATGGCAAAAGCAGCAAGACGGTTCTGACCGACGACGGGCCGCTTCGCCTGGATATCCCCAGAGACCGCGATGGTAGCTTCGCCCCGATCCTGATTCCCAAGCACGAACGCCGTTTTACAGGCTTCGACGACAAGATAATTGCCATGTACGCCCGGGGCATGACGGTGCGTGAGATCCGCGCTTTTCTGTCTGAGCAGTATGGAACTGACGTGTCCCATGACTTCATCAGCTCAGTCACCGATGCGGTCATGGAAGAGGTGAGCGCTTGGCAGCAACGACCCTTGGAACCGATGTATCCGGTGATCTTCTTCGATGCGTTACGGGTCAAAATCCGGGACGAGGGGTTAGTGTGCAACAAGGCTATTTATCTGGCGCTGGGGGTATTACCTGATGGCACGCGCGACATTGTGGGTATATGGATCGAGAGCACCGAGGGTGCCAAGTTTTGGATGAAGGTGTTCAACGACCTCAAGACTCGTGGCGTTGAAGATGTTCTGATCGCCGTCACGGATGGCCTCAAAGGAATACCGGAGGCGTTGGGGGCGGTTTTTCCTGCCACGACGCTGCAAACCTGCATCGTGCATCTGATCCGCAACAGCTTGGACTATGCCGCTTGGGATAAACGTCGGGCACTGGCCAAAGCACTCAAGCCGATCTACCAGGCGATCAATGCAGATGTGGCTGAGCAAGAGCTTAACGCCTTTGAAGCGGGCCCCTGGGGCAAGCAGTATCCGACTGTGGTTGCTGCATGGCGTCGCGCCTGGGATCGGGTTATACCGTTTTTTGTTTTCCCGGCGGGCATCCGCAAAGTGGTTTACACGACCAATGCCATCGAGAGCATCAATGCCCAGTTACGCAAGATCATCAAGACTCGAGGGCACTTCCCGACCGATGAGGCCGCGACGAAACTGATATGGCTTGGGTTGCGCAACATCACCGCCAACTGGGGTCATGCGGCACACGACTGAAAAGTGGCAATGAATCAATTTGCGATCCTGTACGGAGACCGATTTACCAGACCGAGCTGGTAAAACAAGGGCCTGCCTGACGGCAGGCCCTAACCAGCCCGAACACAAAAAAACTGATAATCCCCACTTTAAATACAGCTTATCAGATAACCTAAAATTTACTTCCGACGTTGATACCGAGCTCAAAAACGCAGACACTGTGGGTGAGCTGGCTGCGGCTCTACAGAAAGAATAAAAAACTAACTTATCTCGCCGACCGCATTAACGACAGACTTAGCTTTTCGACTCGTAGCTGTTGAGTCTGAGTTAACCTACGGATACTAACGTTTAGAGTGCACTCACTAAGCGTCATCTTGAAGTGATTCAAAATATGAGCACTACTCACTAATCTCTCGCAACAAGTCCGAGACCAAGGCATTAATGCTTTGGTCCCGGCACTTCGCTGATGCGCCCATCCCTACAACACCTTCCTCACATTCTCCGGCAAATAATCCACATACTTACGCATCGGATTTTTTTGACATTGGGCGATAATGCCCGGCGCCGCCTCCAGCAGTTCAACAACCAATGCCTGACGTTCGTCCAGGGTGAGAAATTGCTCTATGACCGGACCGCTCGACAGGTACAGCTCTGTCCGCATTAGCGCATCCGGCTTGACGTCCTTGCGCCAGTTGCGACCCTCGAACATTTCCCTGTTCAACTGCCAGCACAACTCCTGCTTCAGCTCGGCATTGGCTGTCAGCGGCGGGTTGCTGTGTGGTCGCCCTGTGAAGGTAAACGTGACCGTAACTGCTTCGCCCTCGGGATGAGAGGCCGGTGGGTCCCAGGGTTCAAAGGTCCATAGTTCAACAGCACTTCGGGTCAGGCTGATGAACCTCGGATCAGTTGCCCCCTGCACTTCAAGAAAGCGCACGCCGCCATCGGCCTGAATGAAAATCCTGACGGTGACACTGTTTTTTACCAAGGCATAACGCATCGACGCCGGATAGTCCGGCTCCGGCATATACAACGGTACCGGATACGACGGCAACGCCTGTGCTGTCCCCGCCGAGAGTAACCCCGCCAACACGATCACACTCAGCACGCGGCTCATTCGCTGCCCTCCGCTTGCTCGGCCAACCCGACCATCAATACCTTGACCGGCCCAGGCAGGTAATCCCCATACAGATGATCCGGATTGCTTCTGCAGTTGCTCACTACCGCAGGTATCGACGCTCCGAGCAATTCAAGCAACGCCTTGCGCTGGGGCTCGCTGCGCTGGTGGGCAACATGACTGCCGAACAGCGCCTGCCCGGTGTACCAGAACACGTCGACTTTACTCAGCGGCTCTTTGGGATAGTCCTGGCGGGCGGATTTCACTTCGTGGTTGAGGTAACCGCAACGGATGTTGCCCAGGCCGACGGTGACTTCGGTATTGAAACGCCTATAGCCATGGGAGCCGAAAATCACCGGCACGGTGATCGTGGTCATGGGCGGCGCGCCGACTGTTCCGACCCAGGGTTTGTAACGCCACTGGCGGAGCGCCTGCTCCACCGCTTCGGCGAGTTGCGGGTGGCCGCTCTCTACGGCCCTGACTTCGCGGACCTGACCGTCGGACTTTATCCACAGCTGTGCCCGGACCTTGCCTGCGTAGCGGGTCTTGACCAGTTCAGGAGGAAACACCGGTGCTGGCGTGTACACCGGCACCAGAAATGACTCCGTCGCGCCAACGTGCGGGGCCAGTGCGACGGCAATCATGAAGGCGAAAATTCTCATTGTTGTATGGGCTCATCGTCGTGGTGCGCCGCTGCGGCGCAATGACGACGATGGTAAAAGCCTGCCGAAAGACCAGTAAGCACGCGGCTTCCGATACGCCTGTAGGACCCATCCCAAACTTTTGAAACACATACAAACGCTCGCCAAATGTTCATAAAAGAACAGGAAAACGTCGGTATCTCCTACAAAAAATCAGTCCAAAGGCACTGCTTTTTTCTGTAATGAAAATGTAATATTCGCATTCGCAAAAAAACAATAATCAGGAGCTTCTCCATGTTTGGGTTTTTCCGCCCTGCCAGGCATCAGGCACCCCTTCCCGAAGAAAAGGTCGATAGCACTTATCGGCGTCTGCGCTGGCAGATCTTCGCAGGCATCTTTATCGGTTATGCCGGTTACTACCTGCTGCGCAAGAATTTCTCGCTGGCTATGCCGTATCTGATCGACGAAGGCTATACGCGTGGCCAGCTGGGCGTGGCGATGTCGGCCATCGCGATTGCCTACGGCTTGTCGAAATTCCTCATGGGGATCGTTTCGGACCGCTCCAACCCGCGGTACTTCCTGCCCTTCGGCCTGCTGGTATCTGCCGGGATCATGTTCATCTTCGGCTTCGCGCCGTGGGCGACGTCCAGTGTCACGATCATGTTCGTGCTGCTGTTCATCAATGGCTGGGCCCAAGGCATGGGCTGGCCGCCGAGCGGGCGGACGATGGTCCACTGGTGGTCGCAGAAAGAGCGCGGCGGCGTGGTGTCAGTGTGGAACGTGGCGCACAACGTCGGCGGCGGCCTGATCGGCCCGCTGTTCCTGCTCGGCATGGGCTGGACCAACGACTGGCACGCAGCATTCTATGTGCCGGCGGCCGTTGCGCTGCTGGTGGCGGTCTTTGCTTTCGCCACCATGCGCGACACCCCGCAATCGGTGGGCCTGCCGCCTATCGAGCACTACAAGAACGATTACCCGGAAGGCTACGATGCCAGCCACGAAGAGGAATTCAGCGCCCGGGAAATCTTCGTCAAATACGTGCTGCGCAACAAGTTCCTGTGGTACATCGCGATGGCCAACGTGTTCGTTTATCTGCTGCGCTACGGCGTGCTGGACTGGGCCCCGACCTACCTGAAAGAAGCCAAGCACTTCACGGTCGACAAGACCTCATGGGCCTATTTTCTTTACGAGTGGGCAGGTATTCCGGGCACGCTGCTGTGCGGCTGGATGTCGGACAGGATCTTCAAGGGTAATCGCGGCCTGACCGGCATGGTGTTCATGTTTCTGGTGACCATTGCCACGCTGGTGTATTGGCTGAACCCTGAAGGCAACCCGACCGTCGACATGATCGCGCTGGTGTCTATCGGTTTCCTGATCTACGGCCCGGTCATGCTGATCGGCCTGCAGGCGCTGGAACTGGCACCGAAGAAGGCAGCGGGTACGGCAGCCGGCTTTACCGGGCTGTTCGGCTACCTGGGCGGGTCGGTCGCGGCGAGTGCTGCGATGGGCTACACGGTCGACCACTTCGGCTGGGACGGCGGCTTTGTGCTGCTGATCGGCGCGTGCATTCTGGCGATGGCATTCCTTGCGCCGACGCTGCGGCACAAACAGGTCGCCAGCACCTCGCGCGATACCAAGGACTGACCCAAAGGCCGGTCAGGCGGTCTCTGACTTGCAGCGCTTGAGCCGCGCCTCCAGATTCAGGTCTGGCATGGCGTGGCTACGCAGGGCCTTGGCCGTCTGTTCCACGTACTCGCGAGTGGTTCCATAGCGCCCGCTGGCGCTGGCCAGCACCTGGCTCAGCACGCTGTCGGGCAGGTTGCCAGCGTAGCTGGGCAAATGCCGTTCCAGCACGAAGCCCAGCGCCTGTACTTTCCTGCCGTCTTCAAGGCGGCAATTGAGCCAGTGCGGGCGATACGACGGATACGGCATCTCACGCTCCCACAAGGCCAGCAGCGATTTCTCCAGGCATTCATCCGGCAGGCGATAGGCAAAGCCGGTGCATGAACCGCCGCGATCCAGCCCGAATACCAGGCCTGGCACCTCAGGCGTACCGCGATGTTCGTGCGACCACAGGTAAAGCCCACGGTGATAACCGTGCACTCGACCGCGCTGGCTCTCTACCGCAGTGCACTCGGGACGCCAGATTAGCGAGCCGTAGGCGAACAGCCAGACCGGGCCGCCTTTGTGAAGACGCATGGTGGCGTCCATGGATGCGAGCAGTTGCTCGCGGGTAAGCTGCGGACCCAGATCGATAACGGGCGGGTACGTCAGCCCAAGGCCGTCATGCACTGCAGCGGCCAACTCGTTGATTGGATTCTCCATTTGCCCCCCTGACAGTCTGGCTGTCAGTTTTTACCGAGCCCCGCTGACTCGCTCGTGGGTGAGCGGCATCAGGGTGTCGTGGTTCGGTTGTTGCCACAGACCAAAGGCCTGCCTCTACAAAAAGTTGTCTGGCGGCGAATTGACATCGCCGTAAGCTATAAGCAGCTGAAGCAATTTACACTCCAGTTATGCAGCCGTCAGTCCGGCGTTACGGACGCGGTGCGTAGGCGAATACGTCTGCGCGCATCTGGTGAGCGTCCATTCCGGCACTGACAAGAGCGTCCAGCGTTCCGTAAACCCTGGCAGGCGAGCCGCTGGCGTAGACGTAAACCGCCGACAGGTCCTTGATGTCTTCGCAAACTGCCTCGTGCAGCAGACCACAGCGCCCTTCCCAGCCACACAGGTCACTGACGACCTTGTGCAGGAACAGGTTCGGCAGTGCCGTCCACTCATCCCAGTGGCTGACCTGGTAAAAATCCTCGGGCCGACGCACGCCCCAGTACAAATGCACCGGATGACTGAAGCCTGCTGAGCGACAGTGCTCAAGCAAACTGTTCATTTGCGCCATACCTGTACCGGCAGCGATCAGTACCAACGGCCCGTCCGGCAGCTCGGCAAGGTGGGTATCGCCAAACGGCAGCTCGACCCGCGCCATTTTGTTGCGTTGCAGTTGCTCGATCAGGCTGCGCGCACTGTCTTCACGAGCCAGTACATGCAGCTCCAGATCACGGCCACTGTGCGGTGCCGATGCGATGGAGAATGCCGACTTCTCGCCATTCTCCCGCTCGATCATCAGGTACTGTCCAGCGTGATAACGCGGTGGTTTGCCTGCCGGGGCGCGCAAGCCTACCCGCCAGACATCGCCACCGATTTCGACACACTCGCTCAACTGGCAGGCAAAGCTGCGCACCGGCAGCTCACCCTTGGCCAGCACGCCATCCCAGAGCACAACACAATCTTCAAGCGGCTCTGCTACACACGTATGAATCTCACCGTGATCAAGCTCCTGACCCGACTGCATCACCCGCCCCTCGACCAGCAAGGCCGAGCAGATATGACAGTTGCCGTTGCGACAGCTCTGCGGGCATTCATAGCCCAGACGCTGCGCAGCATCGAGAATCCGCTCGCCCGGCAGGGTGTCCAGCACCGCACCTGACGGCTGCAAGGTTACGCGCATCAGTCTATTCCCAACTGAGTCCAGATCTCGTCCACGCGGCGTGTGGTGGCTTCGTCCTTGACGATAGCCCTGCCCCATTCACGCGTGGTTTCGCCTGGCCATTTGTTAGTGGCGTCCAGGCCCATTTTCGATCCCAACCCGGACACCGGAGAGGCAAAATCGAGGTAATCGATAGGCGTGTTGTCGATCATGACCGTGTCGCGCTTGGGGTCCATGCGGGTGGTGATGGCCCAGATCACGTCATTCCAGTCACGAGCATTGATGTCATCGTCGGTGACGATCACGAACTTGGTGTACATGAACTGGCGCAGGAACGACCAGACCCCCAGCATCACGCGCTTGGCATGACCAGGGTACTGTTTCTTGATGGTCACCACCGCCATGCGATAGGAGCAACCTTCAGGCGGCAGGTAAAAATCGACGATCTCCGGAAACTGCTTTTGCAGAATCGGCACGAACACCTCGTTCAGCGCGACGCCCAGAATGGCGGGCTCATCCGGTGGACGGCCGGTGTAGGTGCTGTGGTAGATCGGCTTGATACGGTGCGTGATGCGCTCGACGGTCAACACCGGAAAGCTGTCGACTTCGTTGTAATAGCCGGTGTGGTCGCCATAAGGCCCTTCGTCGGCCATCTCGCCCGGATGAATCACACCCTCCAGCACGATCTCGGCGCTGGCCGGCACTTGCAGATTGCTGCCACGGCATTTGATCAGCTCAGTGCGCGAGCCACGCAACAGCCCGGCGAAGGCATATTCGGACAGGCTGTCCGGTACTGGCGTCACGGCACCGAGAATGGTCGCCGGGTCAGCGCCCAGCGCGACGGCAACCGGATAAGGTTCGCCGGGATGCTTGGCGCACCAGTCGCGAAAATCCAGCGCGCCGCCACGATGGCTGAGCCAACGCATGATGATCTTGTTGCGGCCAATGACCTGCTGACGGTAAATGCCGAGGTTCTGCCGCTCTTTGTTCGGGCCCTTGGTGACCGTCAGGCCCCAGGTAATCAGCGGTGCGACGTCGCCCGGCCAGCAGGTTTGCACGGGCAGCATGCCGAGATCGACGTCATCGCCTTCGATGACAATCTCCTGGCAGGGTGCATCCTTGACCACCTTGGGGGCCATGGCGATGACTTTGCGGAAGATGGGCAGCTTGGACCAGGCATCTTTCAGTCCCTTGGGCGGCTCGGGTTCTTTCAGAAACGCCAGCAGCTTGCCGATTTCACGCAGCTCACTGACCGCTTCGGCGCCCATGCCCATGGCTACGCGCTCTGGCGTGCCGAACAGGTTGCCCAGCACCGGGATATCAAAACCGACCGGTTTTTCGAACAGCAGGGCCGGGCCCTTGGCACGCAAGGTACGGTCACAGATTTCAGTCATTTCCAGCACAGGCGAGATCGGCATCTGGATGCGTTTCAACTCTCCGCGCTGCTCAAGCTGCTGCACGAAATCCCTAAGATCTTTGAATTTCATTAACCCGGCCATTTATCCAAATAGACGCACATCGTACCTGCTCCAGCCCTTCAAGGCAGCTAATCGGCGGCGCGCGGGCAAAAAAAATGGTGCCCCGAAGGACACCATTCTTTGTTTCAGCCTGCCAGTTACTTGCGTTTCATGGACAGGAAGAACTCATCGTTGGTCTTGGTCTGCTTGAGCTTGTCGATCAGGAACTCGATAGCCGCGACTTCGTCCATCGGGTGCAGCAGCTTGCGCAGGATCCACATGCGCTGCAACTCGTCATCAGCGGTCAACAGCTCTTCACGGCGTGTGCCGGAGCGGTTGATGTTGATGGCCGGGAACACACGCTTCTCTGCGATCTTGCGATCCAGAGGCAGCTCCATGTTGCCAGTACCCTTGAACTCTTCGTAGATGACTTCATCCATCTTCGAACCGGTTTCAACCAGTGCGGTGGCGATGATAGTCAACGAGCCGCCTTCTTCGATGTTTCGCGCAGCACCGAAGAAGCGCTTTGGCTTCTCGAGCGCATGAGCATCGACACCACCGGTCAGTACCTTGCCGGAGCTCGGGATGACGGTGTTGTAGGCGCGAGCCAGGCGGGTGATGGAGTCAAGCAGGATAACGACGTCTTTCTTGTGCTCGACCAGGCGCTTGGCCTTCTCGATCACCATTTCGGCAACCTGTACGTGACGGGTTGGCGGTTCGTCGAATGTCGAGGCAACCACTTCGCCGCGCACGGTGCGCTGCATTTCGGTTACTTCTTCCGGACGCTCATCGATCAGCAGAACGATCAGGTGCACTTCCGGGTTGTTACGCGTGATGTTCGACGCGATGTTCTGCAGCATGATGGTCTTGCCCGCTTTCGGCGGAGCAACGATCAGACCACGCTGACCTTTACCGATCGGTGCGCACAGATCGATCACACGACCGGTAAGGTCTTCGGTGGAACCGTTACCGGCTTCCATCTTCATGCGAATAGTCGGAAACAACGGCGTCAGGTTTTCGAACAGAATCTTGTTCTTGGCGTTTTCCGGACGGTCGTAGTTGATCGTGTCGACCTTGAGCAGAGCGAAATAACGCTCACCTTCCTTTGGTGGACGGATCTTGCCAACGATGGTGTCGCCGGTACGCAGGTTGAAGCGGCGGATCTGGCTAGGGGAGACATAGATGTCATCCGGGCCGGCCAGGTAGGAAGCGTCTGCAGAGCGCAGGAAACCGAAGCCGTCCTGGAGAATCTCCAGCACGCCATCACCGGATATTTCCTCGCCACTTTTGGCGTGCCGTTTGAGCAGGGAAAAAATGACGTCCTGCTTGCGCGAACGGGCCATATTTTCTATGCCAGCCTGTTCGGCCATTTCGAGCAATTCGGTAATCGGCTTTTGCTTGAGTTCAGTCAGGTTCATATGGGGAATGACGTAATCATGTATGGAGGGGGAAATTAAGCTTTTGGCTTAATGAGGCCGCGCCGCAGAAAAGGCGACAGGATCGCGTACTAAATCGAAAGGAGAGCGTCGGCGACGGCTAGCAGGGGGCAACGGAGAAGCCGTTGCGGGGCCGAATGTACCACCTGATTTTCCAGGCGTCTAGTACGACACCCGAAAAAAACCCCGCTATTTGCGGGGCTTTGAAGTGCTTCAGATGTTGGCGTCGAGAAACGCGGCCAACTGCGACTTCGACAGAGCGCCCACTTTGGTAGCTTCGACGTTGCCATTCTTGAACAGCATCAACGTCGGGATACCGCGCACGCCATGCTTGGCAGGGGTTTCCTGATTCTCGTCAATATTCAGCTTGGCAATTGTCAGCTTGCCGGCATAGGTGTCGGCGATTTCGTCCAGCACCGGGGCAATCATCTTGCACGGACCGCACCACTCAGCCCAGTAATCTACAAGCACAGCACCCTCAGCCTTGAGTACTTCGGCTTCGAAGTTAGCGTCGGTGACGTGTTTGATCTTTTCGTTGCTCATGGAAGTCTCCGAGGTCATAGGCGAAAAACGACGCTCATCATAGCGGGCCACAAGTCCTTCAGGAAGCGAAGGTTCATTGAGTCTGGCTATGGTGGTGCATGACTGGAGTTATGGCAGAGGCTCAGCTGGAAGGCGAAACGAACACAATGCCAGTACGAAGCGCTGCGCCACGGATGTGATCCTGCATGGCCTTTTGCGCGGGCCCCGACGCATGCCGGGCCAGCGCGCGAAGGATCTTGCGGTGCTCCTGCCAGGTTTCCATGACCCTTGCCGCACGTATGAACGGCATTTTCTGGCTCTCAAGGAAGATGTCGGCACCTGCGGTCACGATCCCCAGCATGGCCTGATTGCCACTGGCGACCAGAATATGCCGGTGAAACTCGAAGTCCAGCCGGGCTGCGGCCTCGAAGTCGCCGGCACGCAATTCCAGACGCATGGCCTCGACATTGTCTTCAAGCACGTCTCGTTCATCAGCGGTCAGGGTGACGGCTGCCAAGCCCGCGGCGAAGCCTTCCAGCGCGTAGCGCAGTTGAAACGTGTCGGCCGGAGAAACCTGTGCCTCGAAAGGCCAGGAAAAACCACTCGTGCGCTGTTCTGGTTCAGAAATGGACTGCACGAACACGCCTTTACCCGGCTGGACGCTGACCACTCCCAATGCGCTGAGCGATGACAAGGCCTCACGCAATGAAGCACGACTGACTCCCAGCAAAACCGCCAGATCGCGTTGCGACGGCAGGCTCTCGCCGGGCTTGTACCCTTGCTCGGCGATCAACTTGCGAATGGCCCGGAGGGCTGATTCGGGTACTGCGAGTGAAGTGTGCGGCATCACTGTTCAGGCCAGTCAGTCCAGTAAAAATCCCTTTTATCGCCATCCCGAAGATTCGGCAAGCGACGCCCAGTGCTGGGGCGGCAGCGCTTTTCAACGCGTCAAAGCAGGGCGAGCCACACCTTTACTGGTCAGACCAGTAAGACCATAAACACGCTGCAAAGCTTGAGTTATGGCACGTCATCGCCTGATGGCATGCGCTGTGCACTGGAGACGGACCAACATCCTACGTTTCGCCCGGAGATTTCTATGACCAAGCGTTACAGCGCCCTGCTTGCTGCACTGTTTGCCAGCCTGATGCTGAGCCAGACACCCGCCCACGCCAACGGCCTGGACGACGTTGTAGCGCGTGGCACCTTGAAGGTGGCCGTTCCGCAGGACTTCCCGCCATTCGGTTCGGTCGGTCCGGACATGAAGCCTCGCGGCCTGGACATCGACACCGCGCAACTGCTGGCCGACCAATTGAAGGTCAAGCTGGAACTGACGCCGGTCAACAGCACCAACCGCATCCCGTTCCTGACCACCGGCAAGGTTGATCTGGTGATCTCCAGCCTGGGCAAGAACCCGGATCGCGAGAAAGTCATCGATTTCTCCCGCGCGTACGCGCCGTTCTACCTGGCGGTATTCGGCCCACCTGATTCTCTGGTCAAGGACATCGCTGACCTGAAAGGCAAGACCATCAGTGTTACCCGTGGCGCGATCGAAGACATCGAGCTGTCGAAAGTTGCACCTGAAGGCGCAACCATCAAGCGCTTTGAAGATAACAACTCGACCATCGCCGCCTACCTGGCTGGCCAGACCGACCTGATCGCCAGCGGCAACGTGGTGATGGTCGCTATCAGCGAGCGCAACCCCAAGCGCATTCCAGCGCTGAAAGTGAAACTCAAGGATTCGCCTGTTTATGTCGGCGTAAACAAAGGCCAGCCGGAACTGCTGGGCAAGGTCGACGAGATCCTCAACGCCGCCAAGGCTGACGGCGCGCTGGAAAAAGCGTCGCAGAAATGGCTGAAGCAACCGCTGCCTGCCGATCTCTGATCACTGCTTTCCGGTAACAGGATTCACCAATGGCTTATCATTTCGACTTTACACCGGTCCTGCAGAACATTGATGTGCTGTTGCGCGGGGCTTTGTTCACGCTGGAACTGACGGCCATTGGCACCCTGCTGGGCGTCAGCCTCGGCATTGTCGGTGCCGTCGTGAGGGCCTGGAAGATCCAGCCCTTTGCGACGATCTTTGCGATCTATGTCGAGCTGATCCGCAACACACCGTTTCTGGTCCAGCTGTTCTTCATTTTCTTCGGTCTGCCATCGCTGGGCGTGCAGATCACGGAATGGCAGGCGGCGGTGCTGGCGATGGTCATCAACCTGGGCGCCTACTCGACGGAAATCGTGCGGGCAGGCATTCAGGCGATTCCCAAGGGACAGCTTGAAGCGTCGGCAGCGCTGGCGATGAATCGTTATGAAGCGTTTCGCTACGTGGTCCTGGTCCCGGCATTGAGCAAGGTCTGGCCGGCCTTGAGCAGCCAGATCATCATTGTGATGCTGGGCTCGGCGGTCTGCTCGCAGATTGCCACTGAAGAGTTGAGCTTCTTTGCCAACTTCATCCAGTCACGCAACTTCCGCTCGTTCGAAACCTACATTGTGACCACGCTGATCTACCTGGCCATGGCGCTGCTGATCCGGCAACTGCTGGCCTGGATCGGGCGTCGCTACATATCGAGGAACAGCTGATGGATTTCACCCTCTGGGACATCCTGCGCAATCTGCTGATCGGCCTGCAATGGACCGTTGCCCTGTCGCTGGTGGCCTTCATTGGCGGTGGCTTGATCGGCTTGCTGGTGATGGGCATGCGTACCTCGGAAAAAACCGGCCCGCGTGTGACCGCCAAGCTCTATATAGAATTGTTTCAAGGCACACCATTGCTGATGCAACTGTTTCTGGTGTTCTTCGGTGTTGCCCTGATGGGCATGAACATTTCGCCCTGGGCAGCGGCAGCGCTGGCCTTGACGCTGTTTACCAGCGCCTACCTCGCCGAGATCTGGCGCGGCTGCGTGGAGTCGATCTCCAAGGGCCAGTGGGAAGCGTCTGCCAGCCTGGCGATGACCCCATTCGAGCAGATGCGCTACGTGATATTGCCTCAGGCGCTGCGTATCGCAGTTGCGCCAACGGTCGGCTTTTCCGTGCAGGTGGTCAAAGGCACTGCGGTGACGTCGATCATCGGCTTCACCGAATTGACCAAGACCGGCAGTATGCTGGCCAACGCTACGTTCGAACCTTTCATGGTCTATGGCTTCGTTGCTCTGGGCTACTTCATCCTGTGCTACCCCTTGTCGCTGTGCGCGCGCCATCTGGAAAGGAGACTGCATGCCTCTGCTTAGAATTTCCGCCCTGCATAAATACTATGGCGATCATCACGTACTCAAAGGCATCGATCTGTCGGTCGAAGAGGGCCAGGTCGTGGCAATCATTGGTCGCAGCGGCTCGGGCAAAAGCACCCTGTTGCGCGCGCTCAACGGCCTGGAGTCGATCAACGATGGTGTGATCGAGGTCGATGGCGAATATCTGGACGCCGCACGCGCCGATCTGCGCACCCTGCGTCAGAAGGTCGGCATGGTGTTTCAGCAGTTCAACCTGTTCCCGCATCTGAGCGTGGGCGAGAACGTGATGCTCGCGCCGCAGGTCGTGCAGAAGGTGCCCAAGGCCGAAGCCGCGAAGTTGGCGAGAAAGATGCTGGAGCGCGTCGGGCTGGGCGAGAAGTTCGACGCCTTCCCGGATCGCCTGTCCGGTGGCCAGCAGCAACGCGTGGCGATTGCCCGCGCACTGGCGATGTCGCCCAAGGTGTTGCTGTGCGACGAAATCACCTCGGCGCTTGACCCGGAGCTGGTCAACGAAGTGCTCAGCGTGGTGCGCCAGCTGGCTGCCGACGGCATGACCCTGATCATGGTGACCCACGAAATGCGCTTCGCCCGCGAAGTTGGCGACAAACTGGTGTTCATGCACCAGGGCAAGGTGCATGAAGTGGGCGACCCGAAAGTACTCTTCGCCAACCCGAAAACCCCGGAACTGGCGAACTTCATCGGCACCGTAGAGCACGCGTGACAAGAGCGTCGCACGATAGGTGGGGTCATCGTTCCTCCAGTGCAGGAACGCAGTAGTGGAAGCCCCTGTGGGAGCGAACTTGTTCGCTAAAGGGCCGGTACATCCGCCGAAGATGCGTCGCCTGGCACACCGTCTTCGCGAACAAGTTCGCTCCCACGGCCTTCGGCCAGAAGCCTGTAAGCTCAATTGTCCGGACTGTGTATCACGCCGAGCACTCCAACGAGGGAACGCAAAGCATCGGCACGACAATGACATAACTATCACATTGATTAGCTAGCCATCCGCCACCTCACAAGAGTAATACCGGGTATTTCCGCTGCCTGGACAGCTTCGCGTTGGCGGCAGGCATGGATCGTGGCACGATGGTCCGGTTATCGAACTGGATTTCCTGACCATGCCGCACTCAACACCCAAGAATTTTTCACTGATCGCCGCCATCGACCTGGGCTCCAACAGCTTTCATATGGTTGTGGCAAAAGCCAATCAGGGCGAAATTCGCATTCTTGAGCGCCTGGGCGAGAAGGTGCAGTTGGCCGCTGGCATCGACGAAGAACGCCAGTTGACTGAAGAATCCATGCAGCGCGGTCTCGACTGCCTGAAACGTTTTGCCCAGCTGATCAATGGCCTGCCGCCCGGTGCCGTACGCATCGTGGGGACCAACGCGCTGCGCGAAGCCCGCAACCGCAACGACTTCATTCATCGCGCCGAAGAGATTCTCGGCCATCCGGTGGAAGTGATCTCCGGCCGCGAAGAAGCGCGCCTCATTTATCTGGGCGTTTCGCACACGCTGGCCGACACCCCCGGCAAGCGACTGGTCGCCGACATCGGCGGCGGCAGTACCGAATTCATCATCGGCCAGCGCTTTGAGCCGCTGCTGCGTGAAAGCCTGCAGATGGGCTGCGTGAGTTTTACTCAGCGCTACTTCCGCGACGGCAAGGTGACACCCGCGCGTTACGCACAGGCCTACACCGCTGCCCGCCTGGAAATCATGAGCATCGAACATGCGCTGCATCGCCTGAAGTGGGATGAAGCGATTGGTTCGTCAGGCACCATTCGCGCTATCGGCCTGGCGCTCAAGGCCAACGGTTACGGCGCTGGCGAGGTTAATGCCGAAGGGCTGGCCTGGCTCAAGCGCAAGCTGTTCAAGCTGGGTGACGCCGAAAAGATCGACTTCGACGGCATCAAGCCCGACCGCCGCGCGATTTTCCCCGCAGGCCTGGCGATTCTGGAAGCGATCTTCGATGCGCTTGAGCTCAAGCGCATGGATCACTGCGAAGGTGCCCTGCGTGAAGGCGTGCTGTACGACCTGATGGGCCGCCACCATCACGAAGACGTGCGTGAGCGCACGCTCAGCTCGCTGATGGAGCGCTACCATGTTGATCTGGAACAGGCCGCACGCGTCGAAGCCAAGGCGCTGCATGCGCTGGAGCAGGTTGCCGAAAGCTGGGAATTGCAACACGAGAGCTACGCCGAACTGCTGAGCTGGGCCGCCAAGGTGCATGAGATTGGCCTGGACATTGCTCACTATCACTACCACAAGCACGGCGCGTACCTGATCGAGCACTCTGACCTTGCCGGTTTCTCCCGCGAAGACCAGCAAATGCTCGCTCTGCTGGTGCGCGGTCATCGCCGTAATATTCCCAAGGACAAGTTCGCCGATTTCGGCGCAGAAGGCATCAAGCTGATTCGCCTGTGCGTGTTGTTGCGCTTTGCGATTCTGTTTCACCACATTCGTGGCACCCAGGAGATGCCGCGTGTGATCTTGCGTGCCGACGGCCCGAATCTGGACGCCGAGTTCCCCACAGGCTGGCTGGAAAACAACCAGCTGACTCAGGCCGACTTCGCGCTGGAAGCGGAGTGGCTGACCCGAGTCGGCATCGTCTTCAGCGTACGCTGAGAACCGGGTTGCTCAGGCGCTCCAGCAGGGTCGCCTGGGCGCTTCGGGCGTTCTGATTGCCGGTCGGCGTGCTGCGCACGTAACGCCCGTCTGGCTGCAACAGCCAGCTGTGGGTGTTGTCGGTCAGGTAGCTTTCCAGCTCCTTCTTCACACGCAGAATCAACTTCTTGCCTTCCACCGGGAAGCAGGTCTCGACACGCTTGTCGAGGTTGCGCTCCATCCAGTCGGCACTCGACAGGAACATTTGCTCGTCGCCGCCGTTAAGGAAGTAGAACACCCGCGTGTGCTCCAGGAATCGGCCGATGATCGAGCGCACATGGATGTTGTGCGAAACCCCGGCGATGCCCGGACGCAAACAGCACATGCCGCGCACCACCAGATCGATGCGCACACCGGACTGGCTGGCCTTGTACAACGCCCGGATGATCTTCGGATCGGTCAGCGAGTTGAACTTGGCGATGATGTGCGCAGGCTTGCCGTCGAGCGCAAATTGCGTCTCGCGGGCGATCATGTCGAGCATGCCTTTCTTGAGCGTGAACGGCGCATGCAGCAGTTTCTTCATGCGCAGCGTTTTGCCCATGCCGATCAGCTGACTGAACAGTTTGCCGACGTCTTCGCACAATGCGTCGTCAGAGGTCAGCAGGCTGTAATCGGTGTAAAGACGCGCATTACCGGCGTGATAGTTACCGGTACCGAGGTGTGCATAACGTACGATCTCGCCGGCTTCGCGACGCAGGATCAGCATCATCTTGGCGTGGGTCTTGAAGCCGACCACACCGTAGATCACCACCGCACCGGCAGCCTGAAGACGGCTGGCCAGTTGCAGGTTGGACTCTTCGTCAAAACGGGCGCGCAGTTCGATCACCGCGGTGACCTCTTTGCCGTTACGCGCCGCATCAACCAGCGCATCGACGATTTCCGAGTTCGCTCCGCTGCGGTACAGCGTCTGGCGCACAGCCAGAACGTGTGGATCCTTTGCCGCCTGACGCAGCAGGTCGACAACCGGCGTGAACGACTCGAAAGGATGCAGCAGCAGAATGTCCTGCTTGCTGATCACGCTGAAAATATTTTCGCTGTTCTGCAGCAGTTTGGGGATCGCTGGCGTGAACGGCGGGTATTGCAATTCAGGGTGGCTGTCCAGGCCAGTAATGCTGAACAGGCGCGTCAGGTTGACCGGCCCGTTGACCTGATACAGCTCGGACTCGTTCAGGTTGAACTGCTTGAGCAGGTAGTCCGACAAATGTTTGGGGCAGGTATCCGCCACTTCCAGACGTACCGCATCGCCGTAGCGACGCGAGAACAGCTCACCGCGCAGGGCACGTGCCAGGTCTTCCACGTCTTCCGAGTCCAGCGCCAGATCGGCGTTTCGGGTCAGACGGAACTGGTAGCAGCCCTTGACCTTCATGCCCTGAAACAGGTCGTCGGCGTGAGCGTGGATCATAGACGACAGGAACACGAAGTTGTCGCCTGGGCCACAAACCTCTTCCGGCACCTTGATGACACGCGGCAGCAAACGCGGTGCCGGGATGATCGCAAGACCCGAGTCGCGACCGAAGGCGTCGATACCTTCAAGCTCGACAATGAAGTTCAGGCTCTTGTTGACCAGCAACGGGAACGGGTGCGTCGGGTCCAGACCGATCGGGGTGATGATAGGCGCGATCTCGTCACGGAAGTAGCGACGTACCCAGGCCTTGAGCTTGGCCGTCCAGTGACGGCGACGAATGAAGCGGACCTGATGCTTTTCCAGCTCCGGGAGCAGAATGTCGTTGAGGATCGCGTACTGGCGATCAACATGACCATGCACCAGCTCGCTGATTCTGGCCAACGCCTGATGCGGCTGCAAACCGTCGGCACCGGCCTGTTCACGGGCAAAGGTGATCTGTTTCTTCAGACCTGCGACACGAATCTCGAAGAACTCATCGAGGTTGCTGGAGAAGATCAGCAGGAACTTCAGCCGCTCCAGCAACGGGTAGGACTCATCGAGCGCCTGTTCCAGTACCCGGATGTTGAACTGCAATTGCGACAGTTCACGGTGGATATACAGGCTGCTGTCGTCCAGGTTCGGAGCGACGATAGCGGGCACCGCAGCGGCAGGCGCCTCAATGGCCGGGATTACTTCGATGTCAGGTTCAACCGCGGGCGTCGCCTGCGGCACATCGACTTCAACAGCGGCTTCGATGAGTGCTTCGGTATTCATGAATGATCCTGTGAGGCTATTGCCCCTTCAACAGTTGAGCGGCGCGAACAGCGAAGTAGGTAAGGATGCCGTCGGCACCGGCGCGTTTGAAGGCTGTGAGGGACTCGAGAATAACCCCTTCACTCAGCCAACCATTCTGGATTGCTGCCATGTGCATCGCGTATTCACCACTGACCTGATAGACAAAGGTCGGCACTTTGAACTCATCCTTGACCCTGTGCAGGATGTCCAGATAAGGCATACCTGGCTTGACCATCACCATGTCGGCACCTTCAGCCAGGTCAGCTGCGACTTCGTGCAGTGCCTCGTTGCTGTTGGCCGGGTCCATCTGATAGGACGCCTTGTTGGCCTTGCCCAGATTCAGCGAAGAACCCACCGCATCACGGAACGGGCCGTAATAGGCACTGGCGTATTTGGCCGAGTAGGCCATGATCCGCACGTTGACGTGCCCGGCCAGTTCCAGCGACTCACGGATGGCCTGGATGCGACCGTCCATCATGTCCGACGGCGCGATCACCTGAGCACCCGCATCGGCGTGCGACAAGGCCTGCTTCACCAGTGCGTCGACAGTGATGTCGTTCTGCACATAGCCCTCTTCGTCGAGGATGCCGTCCTGACCATGGGTGGTAAACGGGTCCAGCGCCACATCAGTGATGACGCCCAACTCCGGGAAACGGTCACGCAACGCGCGGGTGGCGCGTTGCGCAATGCCATCCGGGTTCCAGGCTTCAGCGCCGTCCAGAGATTTTTTCTCGGCCGGCGTTACCGGGAACAAGGCCAGCGCTGGAATGCCCAGTGCGACCCAGTGCTCGGCTTCCTCAAGCAACAGATCGACACTGAGACGCTCGACGCCAGACATCGAGGCGATGGATTCACGACGGTTTTCACCATCGAGGACAAATACGGGGAGAATCAGATCGTCAACGGTGACAACGTTTTCACGCACCAGCCTACGGGAAAAGTCGTCGCGGCGATTACGGCGCAGACGAGTGAGAGGAAACAGGCGGTTTGCGGGGGTAAAGCTCACGGCGAGACTCCTGAGCCCGCTTACGCGGGCAAGCGCGACAGTTATAAGCCGCCATTATGACCAATGTGTGACAGTCATGGTTCGACCTGCGACTGCACGTCGCGGTCATGGCCCTTATGAGGATCCGACCATTGTGGTTGTAAGAATCTTTAACGTCGAGACACATATCGACACTTTCATCATTGTCTTGGGCGCGTTAGGCTGCGCGTTCATTTCGCCAGCATCCAGACAATGCTCCAGAATTTCTTGAACGAATTCGGCTACTTTGCCCTGTTCCTCGGCACCTTTTTTGAAGGCGAGACCATTCTGGTTCTCGCCGGCTTTCTGGCGTTTCGCGGATACATGGACCTCAATATCGTCATCCTCGTTGCCTTCTGCGGCAGTTATGCGGGTGACCAGTTGTGGTATTTCATGGGGCGCAAACACGGCCGCAAGCTCCTGGCGCGCAAGCCCCGCTGGCAACTCATGGGCGACAAGGCCCTGCGGCTGGTGCGCAAGCACCCGGACATATGGGTACTGAGCTTCCGCTTCGTGTATGGCCTGCGAACGGTCATGCCGGTGGCCATCGGCCTGTCAGGCTACCCACCGGGGCGTTACCTGCTGCTCAACGGTATCGGTGCGGCTGTCTGGGCGGCAGCGCTGGGTTCGGCGGCCTACCATTTCGGCGCGGTTCTCGAGGGCTTGCTGGGCAACGTCAAGAAATACGAACTCTGGGTGCTCGGTGCGCTGATACTGCTCGGCCTTGGTCTGTGGCTGCGCCGACGCATCAAGAACGCGCGCATTGCCCGTGAAGAGCGTGAAGAAAAGAGCCGGTTCTGTGCATCGGCAGCGGCGTCCGATCTGGATACACCTGTCACCGTGCCCGTCGACCTGACGAAAAAATCAGACGAGTAATTTCTCCGTTTCCTTCCCCGAGTGCAGGCTGACAGGCCTCACTCGGCGGCAGCGCGCAGCCGCTACCTGACATCGCAAGCCCCGCCCTTCCCCACGCATTTTTGCGTAGCCTGTAAAGCGTGAACTGAACACTCGGCCTGTAAAGCGATCAATTAATGGACGAATTAAAAGAAGCCTTAGATTGCTCAAGTACAAGGAGCCGAATCGATGCAGAAAAAAGTGGCTGTAATCCTGTCCGGCTGCGGCGTCTATGACGGTGCCGAAATCCATGAAAGCGTCCTCACCCTGCTTCGTCTGGATCAACGTGGTGCGCAGGTCCAGTGCTTTGCGCCGAACATCGCCCAGCATCACGTCATCAATCACCTGACTGGCGAGGAAATGCCCGAGTCGCGCAATGTGTTGATCGAGTCTGCGCGCATTGCACGAGGTGAGGTGAAGGACATCCGCGAAGCAAATGCAGAAGACTTTGATGCCCTGATCATCCCGGGCGGTTTCGGCTCGGCGAAGAACCTTTCCGACCTTGCCCTGCAAGGCCCTGCCTGCCAGGTGGAAGCCGGGCTGCTGGAACTCGCAGAGGCGTTCGCAGAAGCAGGCAAACCGGTCGGGCTGATCTGCATCACCCCGGCACTTGCATCGAAGATCTACGGTCCCGGCGTTACCTGCACCATCGGCAACGACCCTGATACCGCTGCGGCCATTACCAAAATGGGCGGCAGCCACGCGCCATGCGCTGTCGATGACATCGTCGAAGACGAAGCACGAAAACTGGTCTGCACGCCCGCCTACATGGTTGCCAAAAGCATCAGTGAGGCTGCATCGGGCATCAACAAGCTGGTTGACCGCGTGCTGGAGCTGACGCACGAGGGCGATGCCTGACCTGTCGCGGGACGAACCCAATGCACCGCCCGTCAGACGAGCGGTGTTTTACAAGCCAGCCATAGTGATCCATCACGGCCTTATGCTTTACTGTATGCATAAACAGTATTTGAGTAAAGCCAGATGTCCAGCCCCTATCCGGTTCGTGGCCGCGGTACTGCCAGCAATCCGCATAACCGCTTTGCCCCCAGTCAGTCCGTGGCCGAGGACGACGGCTGGTATCAGGAAGTGCCACTGACCCAAGGCACTCAGGTCACCAGCGAAACCGCCAAAAGCATCATTACCCGCAACAGCTCGCCGGATATCCCCTTTGATCGCTCGATCAACCCTTACCGGGGCTGCGAGCACGGCTGCATTTATTGTTTCGCCAGGCCCAGCCATGCCTACTGGGACATGTCGCCGGGCCTTGATTTCGAAACAAAGCTTATCGCCAAGACCAACGCGGCAGCACTGTTGGAGCAACAGCTCTCCAAGCCAGGCTACCGCTGCGCGCCCATCACGCTGGGGGCCAATACCGACCCGTATCAGCCTATCGAACGTGAATACCGCATCACTCGCGCCACGCTTGAGGTGTTGCTGCGCTATCGGCACCCGGTCAGCATCATTACCAAGGGCTCACTGATCCTCCGCGACCTGGACTTGCTCGCAGAGATGGCCAGACTTCGGCTGGTGTCGGTATTCATCAGCCTGACTACACTGGATGACGAGCTTAAATGCATCCTCGAACCCAGAGCAGCAGCGCCCAAGGCTCGCTTGCGGGCCATTCGGGTGTTGCGTCAGGCGGGCGTACCCGTCGGGGTGCTATGCGCGCCCATGATCCCGATGATTAATGACAGCGAACTGGAGGCGCTGCTGAGCGAGGCGAAAGCTGCAGGCGCGCTAAGCGCAAGTTACGTGATGCTGCGCCTGCCGCTGGAGGTCGCGCCGCTGTTCGACGAATGGCTGAAGACGCACTACCCGCAACGCGCCGAACATGTGATGAGCCTGATTCGTCAAAGCCGCGGCGGAGCGCTTTACGACAGTCAGTTTGGCTCAAGGATGCGCGGTGAAGGACCGTTTGCCGATCTACTGGCTCAACGCTATGCCCTGGCAATCAAACGGCTTGGATTGAACAAACGTGGCGGTTTCGCACTCGATTGCGATGCGTTTTGTCCGCCAGGAGGACAAATGTCACTGCTGTGACGAACTTGGTACTATCGTGCAAACCCGCGTCCCAGAGCCATCGCATTCAGTTTCGCTTAAGCTTGGGCGATTAGTCTGTAACTCGGAGTGTCACCAGCGATAGCGCTCAAGGGATTTGTTCGTGATGCCATTTACAGGGATCACATCCGGCTCTGGTCAAACAGGCATGAAGAATCCATATCAATCCGTCAGAGAGGATGAAGACATGACAGACATCGGTAAACAGCATTCGGCTACGTCGCCAAGCACATCAAGCCATTCGGACAGCGCCGACGTAGCGTTGAAACATATTGTCGATGGCTTTGTACATTTTCGTAACGAGGTCTTCCCCCAGCAGGAAGAACTGTTCAAGAAGCTGGCGACCGCCCAGTCGCCACGGGCCATGTTCATCACCTGCGCCGACTCGCGCATCGTGCCTGAACTGATTACGCAAAGCTCGCCAGGCGACCTGTTCGTCACGCGTAACGTCGGCAACGTCGTCCCGCCGTATGGCCAGATGAACGGCGGCGTGTCCACCGCTCTGGAATACGCAGTGGTTGCACTGGGCGTGCAGCACATCATCGTTTGCGGACACTCTGACTGCGGCGCCATGCGTGCAGTGCTCAACCCTGACAGCCTGGACAAGATGCCTACGGTAAAAGCCTGGTTGCGGCATGCCGAGGTCGCCCGCACAGTGGTCGAGCAGAACTGCAGTTGCAGCGGCGAGCTGGAAACCATGCAGGTCCTGACTCAGGAAAACGTGATTTCCCAGTTGCAACACCTGCGTACCCACCCTTCGGTCGCAGCGAAAATGGCCAGCGGCCAATTGTTCATTCATGGCTGGGTCTACAGCATCGAAACCAGCGAAATCCTGGCTTATGACGCCGAGCTCGATCGTTTCATACCGCTCGACGGTTCGGGACCGACGCCGATGGCTTCACCGAAAGCACGCTTTTCAGCCGACTGATCACCAGTCCGACTGACGGCAAGCCCTTCTTTATCAGCTGATGGCGGCTGCGCAGGATGCGCGTCGCCCGTCTTGCCTCGTCTGAAGAATCCCGGAGAAGCGTCATGGGTATTACAGCATTGAAAACCGCTTTACCACGGGAGCTGCTCGCTTCCGTGGTCGTGTTCCTGGTCGCACTGCCGCTGTGCATGGGGATCGCCATTGCATCCGGCATGCCTCCGGCCAAAGGTCTGATCACCGGCATCGTGGGCGGGCTGATAGTCGGCTGGATAGCCGGTTCGCCGTTGCAGGTCAGCGGTCCCGCAGCCGGTCTGGCAGTACTGGTTTTTGAAGTGGTACGCGAGCACGGCATGGCCATGCTGGGCCCTATTCTGGTGCTCGCCGGGTTGCTTCAGCTGCTGGCAGGTCGATTCAAGCTTGGCTGCTGGTTCCGGGTCACGGCACCTGCGGTGGTCTATGGCATGCTCGCCGGTATCGGCGTGTTGATCGTACTGTCACAGGCACACGTGATGTTCGACAGCGGTCCCAAACCTTCCGGGCTGGACAATCTGATCGCCTTCCCTTCCACACTGATCCAGGCCTTCGGACCAGGCACCGGCATGCAGGCCGGTATGCTCGGTCTGAGCACCATGCTGATCATGTGGGGCTGGGAAAAACTTCGTCCGCAGTCTTTGCGCTTCGTACCCGGCGCGCTGCTGGGCGTGGGTATCGCAACCGGCATCAGCCTGTTCATGGCCTTGCAGGTCAAGCGTGTCGAAGTACCGGACAACCTGGCCGATGCCATTGACTGGCTGCGTCCGGCGGACCTGATGAACCTGGCCGATCCAGCCATTCTGGTTGCCGCTATCGTCGTAGCATTCATTGCCAGTGCCGAAACCCTGCTTTCCGCCTCGGCGGTTGACCGCATGCACAGTGGACAGCGCTCGGACTTCGACAAGGAACTCAGCGCGCAAGGCGTGGGCAATATGCTCTGCGGAGTGCTCGGTGCATTGCCGATGACCGGCGTTATCGTGCGCAGCTCGGCTAATGTCCAGGCCGGTGCCACCACGCGCTTCTCGACGATCTTCCACGGTCTGTGGCTGCTGGCGTTCGTGTTGCTGCTGTCGAGCGTACTGCAGAGCATTCCGGTCGCGAGTCTGGCTGGTGTGCTGGTCTACACCGGCCTGAAGCTGGTCGATCTGAAGGCATTTCGTGGTCTGGGCCGCTATGGCCGGATGCCGATGTTCACGTATGTGGCGACTGCCGTGGCGATCATCTTCACCGACCTGCTGACCGGTGTACTGGTCGGTTTCGGTCTGACCCTTGTGAAGCTGGCGTTCAAGGCTTCGCGCCTGAAGATCAACGTGGTCGAACTGGCGGGCGAGAAGGAATTCGAGCTGCGTCTGGTCGGTGCCGCGACGTTCCTCAAGGTGCCTGCGCTGACTCAGGCTCTGGGCACTATCCCGCAGGGCAGTACCGTGCATGTGCCGCTGGGCAATCTGTCCTACATAGACCACTCGTGCCTGGAACTGCTGGAAGAGTGGGGACGTTCCAATGCCGCTCATGGCACCCGACTGCTCATTGAGCCGCATGGGTTGAAGCGTCGTCTTGAAGGGCGGATCTACACAACAACGGGTATAGGCTCGGGCGCCGCCTGATAGTCAAAGCGTTGGGGCTGAAGCCTGGAATGACGATAGGAGCCGGATGGGTCTTCGCGTAGCAGCGGAGCGATATCCGGCTCCTTCCATTGCGGGCGAAGACATTGATTCGGGCCTCTGAATCAGATGACGGAGCGTTCCAGCTCCAGGCCGATACCCAATTGTCGTGACAGGCTTGGCCAGCGCTTCCACGCTGCCCCTGTATCAGGACTGGTCAGTTTTTCGCGGTAGGCCTCGACAGAGTCCAGCGCGAAACTTTCATCATCAAGCAGCTTGTCGACGGCATGGTGAACCGCCTCGTCCAGCTGGTTGGCAAATTGCTCGCCGATCAACTGGTGGGCAATCACGCTGGCAACCGTGGTATTTGACGGTATCAGCGGCTGACCAAAATGCTTGATGTACAGATCGTTCACCTCCTCGACCAGTCTGTGTGCCAGATAGGCCTCGTCCAACAGGCTTTCCAGCCCTTCATGTCCGTCCATGATGGAAGGGGGTGCTGCGAAAAAATGCTCCGCGATTTTCAGTACCGGTTTAATCTGCCCTTCGATACCGGCTTCTACGGCGACCTCGTGAGCAGCGTCCAGCAGGTCGGGGACCAAGTCGATGTAAGCAGTGACGAAACGCGTCAACACGTCCTTCGCGTCGACATCCGGGAGGTGAATGGCGGGATGAAGATGTGGGAGCTTTTGTTCCAACTGTTGCAGCAAGTGGCCGGTCTCGGCTTCATGTTGATGGGCTAGTTGTATCTGCTCGCGCAATGCGGCGGTGTTCATGGCAGTGGGGACTCCTGAGGGCGTTAAACCCCGTGGTTCGGTTATGGAGAGTCATACGTTAGCTCGGTTAACTAAATGCCTAAGACATTTTTGCTATAACCGAAACCCATTTATATGCATTGGCTATATCAAAGCGTTTTTTGCTCAGTTTCTGACCATTTGCCTACATTGGCGCATAAATACGGCACCTTGCGCTGATGTAAGCAGGCTACTCTGAAGCCGCCCGCAGCCCTTTCGACACGCTGTCTGACATAAAAAGTGAGCCCGGCATGACTCAGCCTCTTTTATCCAAGCGGCTTGCTCTGCGTTTAATCTGTTTGCTGGTGATCATGTTCATCTGCGGATTTGCATTGCCGTCGCTCTATGCTTTGCTGACCGGGCATGACAGAAACCGCGACCAGGACGCTTCGCGGCAGATCGAGGTGCAGTTCACCGCTACCAACTCTGCCGGGATGGTCTGGGCGTTCTACCCGCGCGCCAGCCAGATGCAAATCAACCCTGGTGCGGTCAACGAGATGATTTTCGTGGCGCAGAACCCTACTGACAAACCGATGAAAGCCCAGGCTGTACCGGGCATTTCGCCGGGGAAGGCGGCAGAGTGGTTTCACAAGACCGAATGTTTCTGCTTCACCCAACAGACCTTACAGCCGGGTGAGCGTATCGAGATGCCCGTGCGCTTCATCGTTGATCGCGACCTGCCCGCAGAGGTGAAACGCCTGACGCTGGCCTATACGCTGTTCGATGTCACTGCGCCCTAGGCGCTCGAAGCCATATAGGCCATCATCCCTGGCCGCATGCCGATCACTACCCGCGTTGATGCCATGACCCGTATCCAGAAAACCGTTTTTATCGCTGCCGCCATTGTTGCCCTCGTTCTGGGCCTGATCCTCAGCCAGTTGCTGCCGGGCAGCGGGTCTGAGGGTCAGGCGGCACTTAACGATGCAGGTATTGTGCTGCTACCGAAAAGTCGCCAGTTGCCAGCCTTGAGCATGTCGGACCAGAACGGCGCAGCGGTGGCCCTTGATGACTTGAAAGGCAAATGGACGCTGATGTTCTTCGGCTACACCTTCTGCCCGGACATCTGCCCCACTACCCTGGCGCAGATAAAGCAGATCAGGACCGAGCTGCCTGAAAAGGTGGTCGAGCGCATGCGTGTGGTGCTGGTCAGCGTCGACCCTGAACGCGACACGCCGCAGCAGCTTAAGCAATACCTGGGCTACTTCGACCCGCAGTACATCGGCCTGACGGCGCCTGTCGCTGATATCCAGACACTGGCCAATGCCGTGAGCATTCCGTTCATTCCCGCAGACACCAGCAAAGCGAACTACTTCGTCGATCACAGCGGTAATCTGGCTTTGATCGGCCCGGATGGTACGCAGCGAGGCTTTATCCGCGCACCGCTGAACAATCAGAAGCTGGTGAAGCAATTGCCGAGGCTGCTGGAAAGGGATTAGGGCCTGTGAGATTCCTGCGGGAGTAACCGGGGCGGCGATCCGCATTGCTCACGACGACTTGGTCCAAACGCTCTATTTTCTGAAGGCTTTACCGGCCTCTTCGCGAGCAAGCTCGCTCCCACGACGCGCCTGTATAACTATGAGCACAGAGCGTGGGAGCGATAAGGTGTTCCCGACGCTCTGCGTCACAAGGGACGCAGAGCACTGGCGCGAGAACCGCAAGGTACAATCGGATCAGAACGCCGGAACCACAGCGCCTTTGTATTTCTCGGCCAGGAAGGTTTTCACTTCAGGACTCTGCAGGGCCGCTACCAGCTTTTTCATCGCGTCTGAATCCTTGTTGTCCGGGCGGGCAACCAGAATGTTCGCGTAGGGCGAATCGGCACCTTCGATGATCAGTGCGTCCTTGGTCGGCTCAAGCTTGGCGCTCAAGGCATAATTGGTATTGATCAGCGCCAGATCGACCTGAGTCAGTACGCGCGGCAACGTAGCTGCTTCCAGCTCACGGAACTTGAGGTCTTTCGGGTTATTCACGACATCCGAAGGCTTGGACAGGATATTGGTCGGATCCTTCAAGGTAATCAGACCTGCCTTGGCCAGCAGCAGCAAGGCACGGCCTTCATTGGTGGCGTCGTTTGGCAGGGCAACGTTGGCACCATTGGGCAGTTCTTCCAGCTTCTTGAACTTGTCCGAGTACGCACCGAACGGCTCTACGTGAACCTTGGCCACTGCGACCAGATCTGTGCCCTTGCCCTTGTTGAACTCATCCAGATACGGCTGGTGCTGGAAGAAGTTCGCGTCCATACGGTTCTGCGACACCTGTACGTTCGGCTGGATGTAGTCGTTGAACACCTTGATGTTCAAGTCCACGCCCTCTTTGGCCAGCGTCGGTTTGACGAACTCGAGAATCTCGGCGTGCGGCACGGCAGAGGCCGCGACGGTCAGGGTTTCGTTGGCCTGCGCGGACAAGGCAGTAACAGCGGCGAATATGGCCAATAGTTTTTTCATGCAACAACTCCTTTGGGCCCGCACAGGCGGGCCGATACCAACGGTTCGATCAACGATGTGTGAAATGCGCGACCAGTCTGTCGCCGATGGTTTGCAGAATCTGCACCAGCACCAGCAACAATACGACCGTCACGAACATCACATCGTTCTGGAAGCGTTGATAACCATATCGGATGGCCAGATCGCCCAGCCCGCCAGCACCCACGGCACCGGCCATGGCGGTGAACGACACCAGCGCAATGGCGGTAACAGTGATTGCAGCCAGAATGCCGGGGCGCGCTTCAGGCAGCAGCGCCTTGACGATGATCTGCCGAGTCGTCGCGCCCATGGCCTGCGTGGCTTCGATGATGCCGCGATCCACTTCGCGCAATGCTGTCTCTACCAGACGCGCAAAGAACGGCGTGGCGCCAGCGATCAGCGGCGGCAACGTGCCGAGAATGCCCAGTGACGTGCCGGTAATGATTTCGGTGAGCGGCATCATCACGATCAGCAGGATGATGAACGGCAACGCACGCAGCATGTTCACAATCAACCCGACCGTGGCGTACAGCTGCTTGTGTTCCAGCAACTGCCGCGGCGAAGTGAGGAACATCAGCACACCCAGCGGCAGGCCAAGCAGGATGGTGAAGCCCAGCGAAACACCGAGCATGATCAACGTGTCGCCGGTGGCGCCCCAGATCTCGTACCAGTCGACATTGGAAAACAGGTTCAGAAAAGCGTCCATCAGCGCAGCACCTCCATATGAACGTCGGCGGCGGTGAAGCGCGCAAAAGCAGCGTCCATATCGCCGCCGGTGATGGCCAGCGTCAACTGCCCATAAGGGGTGTCCTTGATGCGGTCGATGCGTCCGGCAAGGATGCTGTAGTCGACGCCGGTTTCGCGGGCCACGGTGCCCAGCAGAGGCGCATACGTCGCATCGCCCTGAAAGGTCAGGCGCACGATACGGCCTTGAACATGAGCGAAATCGTCACGCTGTTCATTTTCATCGATCTGGTCATCTTCCTGCACAAAACGCTTGGTCGTCGGGTGCTGCGGATGCAGAAACACATCGGCGACCTTGCCTTGCTCGACAATCACGCCAGCGTCCATGACCGCCACCTGGTCACAGACGCGACGAATCACGTCCATTTCATGGGTGATGAGCACGATGGTCAGCTTCAGTTCGCGATTGATCTCGGCCAACAATTGCAAAACCGACGCAGTGGTCTGCGGGTCCAGCGCGCTGGTGGCTTCATCGCACAGCAGGATTTTCGGCTTGGTGGCCAGGGCGCGGGCGATGCCGACGCGCTGCTTCTGGCCGCCGGACAATTGCGCCGGGTATTTTTTCGCATGATCGGACAATCCAACCCGCTCCAGCAGCTCAGCCACGCGCTGGTCGATCTGCTTGCGGGGCATATCGCCGGCCAGCGTCAGCGGCATCGCAACATTATCGGCCACGGTTTTGGAGGCCAGCAGATTGAAGTGCTGGAAGATCATCCCGACTTGTTGGCGGAAGCGGCGCAAGCCGTTGGCATCAAGCGCCGTGACGTCTTCACCATCAACCACGATCTGTCCACCGCTCGGGGTCTCCAGACGGTTGATCAGGCGCAGCAGGGTACTTTTGCCAGCGCCGGAATGGCCGATGATGCCGAACACCTGGCCGCCGTCGACGCGCAGGCTGGTAGGGTGCAGGGCCGGTATTTCCTTGCCTGCCACCCGATAGGTTTTGTGGACGTTATGAAACTCGATCACGGAGCGAACCTTGTGGGGCGCGTTAAAAAATCAGCGCAGTGGCAGGACGCCACCTGCTTCGTTACCTCGGCCGGATAAAGCCGGGCGCGCATTTTAGCCTGTCCGGCCCGCTGTGCTTAGCATTTATTTGCAGGCTGCCCTGCGCAACGGGCATAACGCGACCGTTGGTAAAGATGTGCGACAAATAAAGGGAACGGCTGTTTTAGGCCTCGGTCACTTCTTGGATACCGTGATTTCCCGCTTACGCCAGGGAAGTCGTATTCAGCGAACCCAACTCAACGATTGGGGCGAGATAAGGAGTCTCTGATGGCTAGCAAGAACGCACCACCTGTAACCGCAACGCCCAAGAGCGAATTGGCAGGTACCGACACCCTGGACCGTGGCAATACCAACGAGAAGCTGGAAAGCCTTGAGCAGTTCCGCTCGGACGCGACCCAGCAGGCCCTGCGCACCAATCACGGTGTCAAGATTTCCGATAACCAGAACACTCTGAAAGTCGGCAGCCGTGGCCCGTCGCTGCTTGAAGACTTCATCATGCGTGAAAAAATCACGCACTTTGACCATGAGCGCATTCCGGAGCGTATCGTTCACGCCCGCGGCACCGCGGCACATGGTTATTTCCAGACCTATGAAGACCATGGCGCGCTGAGTAAAGCGGGCTTCCTGCGTGATCCTGGCAAGAAGACCCCGGTGTTCGTGCGCTTCTCTACCGTTCAGGGCCCGCGCGGCTCGGGCGATACCGTGCGCGACGTGCGTGGCTTTGCGGTCAAGCTCTACACCGAAGAAGGCAACTTCGATCTGGTCGGCAACAACATGCCGATCTTTTTCATTCAGGACGCCATCAAGTTTCCTGACTTCGTGCACGCGGTAAAACCAGAGCCGCATAACGAAATCCCGACCGGGGGCTCGGCTCACGACACCTTCTGGGACTTCGTTTCGCTGGTGCCGGAATCTGCACACATGGTGCTGTGGACCATGTCCGACCGTGCCATTCCGAAAAGCCTGCGCACCATGCAGGGCTTTGGTATCCACACCTTCCGCTTTATCAACACCGAAGGTAAGTCCAGCTTCGTGAAGTTTCACTGGAAGCCCAAGTTCGGCGTGTGCTCGCTGGTCTGGGACGAAGCGCAGAAGCTCGCTGGCAAGGACACCGATTTCCACCGCCGCGACCTGTGGGAATCCATCGAGATGGGCGACTACCCGGAATGGGAACTGGGCGTGCAGATCGTTGCCGAGGAAGACGAGCACAAGTTCGACTTCGACCTGCTCGATCCGACCAAGATCATTCCCGAAGAACTGGTACCGGTCACTCCGCTGGGCAAGATGGTCTTGAACCGTAACCCGGACAACTATTTCGCCGAGACCGAGCAGGTTGCCTTCTGCCCGGGCCACATCGTGCCAGGTATCGACTTCTCCAATGACCCGCTGCTGCAAGGTCGCCTGTTCTCCTACACCGACACGCAGATCAGCCGTCTGGGTGGGCCGAACTTCCATGAAATCCCGATCAACCGTCCGATTGCGCCGAACCACAACGGTCAGCGTGACGCACAGCACCGCACAACTATCGACAAGGGCCGCGCTTCCTACGAGCCGAACTCGATCGATGGCGGCTGGCCGAAAGAAACCCCTGCCGGCCCTGTAGATGGCGGCTTCGAGACCTACCCTGAGCGCGTTGAAGCGCACAAGGTTCGTGAGCGCAGCGAATCGTTTGGCGACCACTTCTCGCAGGCTACATTGTTCTTCCAGAGCATGAGCCATCACGAGAAAGAGCACATCATCGCGGCCTACAGCTTCGAGTTGGGCAAGGTCGAGCGCGAGTACATTCGTGCCCGTCAGGTCAACGAGATTCTGGCCAATATCGACCTGGAACTGGCCAGCCGCGTAGCCGCCAATCTGGGCTTGCCAGCACCGACTGCCGGGACCGTGCCAGTGCGTCAGACTTCGGTAAAAGAGTCGCCGGCGCTGAGCCAGGTCAACCTGCTTTCTGGCGATATCGTTTCACGCAAGGTTGCCATTCTTGTGGCAGACGGCGTGGACGGCAAAGCGGTCGAAGCCATGAAAGCTGCACTGACTGCCGAAGGCGCACACGCCAAGGTATTGGGCCCGACCTCCGCACCGGTCAAGACCGCTGACGGCCAGAGCCTGCCAGTGGACGCATCGGCTGAAGGCCTGCCTTCGGTAGCGTTCGACGCAGTCTTCGTGCCGGGTGGCAAGGCTTCGATCGAAGCGCTGAAAGGCGACGGCGTGGCACTGCACTTCATCCTGGAAGCCTACAAGCACCTCAAGGCCATCTCCTTTGCCGGGGAGGCCAAAGAGCTGTTGAGCCTGCTACGCCTGGAAGAAGATGCGGGCCTGCTGGAGGTATCCGATAGCAAATCGTTCAAAGCGTTCTTCAACGCGATTGCTCAGCACCGTGTATGGGATCGTGAAGTGAAAGCCAAGGCTGTTCCGGCTTGATCTGACGTGCTAGATCGCTCCCACGCTCCGGCGTGGGAGCGCCTTTCTGAACCTTCTCGCCCCTCACGCTCCGCGTGGGAATGCAGTTCTGGACGCTCTGCGTCCGCTTTGAAGAATCGACTCAGGACTTCGCTGGCGTCAGAATGATCTGCGCTTTTTCATTGCGCTCGATCTGGCGACGCAATTGCAGCTCGAAATCCGGATTGGCCTTGACCACCCGTTTGGTCAGCAACGTGGCCAGCCACGGATAGTCTTCGGTGCGCGGCACTACCATCAGCACTTCACAGTTGAACGCTACGGTATCCGCTGCGATATCGTCCAGTTGACGACGCAATGCACGCATATCGCCGATCTTGAGTTCAATTTTCGTGCTTTCTGCCGACGGATCGATGAGCTTGGCAACCCTTCTGGCTTCGGCCGCCTTCAAATCAGCTTCGGCTTTCTCCAGCTCGGCCTTGCGCGCATGAGCGATAGCGCCGTTGACGCCACTGGTCAGTGCCGGTGCCTTGGGCATCAGCGCGCGCGCACGAGTGAGTGCGTTGGCCGCCGCATTCATATCACCCTTCTGCAGGCTGATCTGGCTGCGACTCAGATAGGCTTCGGCCAGACGACGCTGAAAAGGCTCGAGGCGAATATCGGCAGGATTGGCGGCCTGCAACGCGGCCAGTTGATCCTCGGCCGTCGCCAGCTCATTGCTGACGATGTTCTGCTCAAGCTGAGCGAACGCGTCAGGCTGAACGTCGGAGGCAGGCGTCTCGGCAGTGGGCGCACTCTGGCAGGCACCCAGCAGGATGGAAAATGCGACAAGCAGCAGATAGCGTGGGGCGAACGGCTTCATTCCTGCGATTCTCTAGTTTGCGCAAAAAACGAGCAAGTCTACACCGCTCGCCTGGGTAGAACAAAGCTGAGCAAAAACAACGCTGCAGCGGATACCACTATAGACGGTCCTGCCGGGGTGTCCTTGAACCATGACAATGATAGCCCGACACACACCGCTATCACGCCTAACAGGCTTGCACCCAGCGCCATCTGCTCCGGCGAGCGGGCGTGACGCTGCGCCGCAGCGGCGGGAATGATCAGCAGCGACGTGATCAGCAGAACGCCGACGATCTTCATCGCCACAGCGATCACCACGGCGATCAGCAGCATCAGCACCATGCGCAATGCCGCGACGGGCAGACCTTCGACCCGCGCCAGCTCTTCATGCACGGTGATTGCCAGCAGCGGGCGCCACAGCGCAACAATCAATACCAGCACCAGCGCGCTGCCGCCCAGGATCCAGGTCAGATCAGCCGGGCTGATGGCAAGCAGGTCACCAAACAGATAAGCCATCAGGTCGATACGCACTTCATGCATGAAGCTGAGCACCACCAGGCCGAGCGACAGCGTGCTCGGCGCGAGGATCCCCAGCAGTGTGTCCGAGGCCAGCGGCTGGCGCTGTTGCAGCGTGACCAGCAGCACCGCCAGCAGCAGGCAGCCGACCGTCACTGCAATGGTCGGGCTGATATCCAGCAGGAAGCCAAGCGCCACACCGAGCAATGCTGCGTGGGAAAGCGTATCGCCGAAGTACGCCATGCGCCGCCAGACCACGAACGACCCCAGCGGGCCAGCAACCACGGCCAGCGCAACGCCTGCGAGCAAGGCATACAGTAAAAAATCAGCCATGCTTGCAGTGGTCTCCGTGAACATGAGTGTGGGTAGGTGAGGAAGTCGCCGGGGCATCATTCACCACAGCGCCATGCAGATCGTGGGCGTGGTCGTGATGGTGGTGATAGATCGCCAGGCTTTGCGCATTTTTGCCGAACAGCTCGACAAACGCCGGATCATGGCTGACCTGCTCGGGATGCCCGGAGCAGCAAACATGGCGGTTCAGACAGACCACCTGATCGGTCGTGCTCATGACCAGATGCAAATCATGAGACACCATCAGCACGCCGCACTGGTGGCGGTCGCGCAACCGGGTAATAAGGCCGTACAGCTCGGCCTGACCTGCCACGTCGACACCCTGCACCGGCTCATCGAGCACCAGCAATTCAGGCTTGCGCAACAAGGCTCGGGCCAGCAGAACGCGCTGCATCTCGCCACCGGAAATACCTTGAATCGGGCTATCGATGACCTTCTCGGCCCCGACTTCTTCCAGGGCCGACTCTGCAGCCATGCGGTCCACACCGGGCACCAGACGCAAAAAGCGCAGCACCGACAGCGGCAGCGTCTGATCCACATGCAGTTTTTGCGGCATGTAACCGACACGCAGCTTCGGCTTGCGCCAGACGGTTCCGGAGTCGGGCTTGAGCAGCCCCAGCACTGCACGCACCAGCGTGGTCTTGCCAGCGCCGTTAGGGCCGATCAGCGTAACGACTTCGCCGGGCTTGACGCTCAACTGGATGTTGTCCAGAACGCTTTGCCCGGACAGCGTTACAGCGACCTGCTCCAGACGTATCAATGCATCCGTCATCAAGCCGCCTTGCAGCCGGCGCATACACCCACGATCTCGACCGTCTGGCCTTCGACCGCGAAGCCAACGCCTGCAGCGGCATCGATGACGGCATTGCTGATGGCTGGGTGCTGCAGCTCGATCGCCGCGTGACACAGGCGGCAAATCAGAAACTGCCCCTGATGCGCATGAGTGGGGTGATTGCAGCCGGTGAACGCGTTGAGTGAGGCGATGCGGTGCACCAGACCGTTTTCCAGCAGGAAATCCAGTGCACGATAAACGGTTGGCGGCGCAGCGCGGCGACCGTCTTCATCACTCAGCACTGCAAGGATGTCGTAGGCACCCAGCGGCTTGTGGCTTTGCCAGACCAGTTCCAGCACGCGACGGCGCAAGGTGGTCAGGCGCAGCCCCTGTTTGGCGCACAGGGCGTCCGCTTCGGCGAGTGCCGAATGCACGCAGTGAGAGTGGTCATGGGGGCGACTGGCCAGGGGAGTATTGGGCATGAGCAGCGACGATATTGGCTAGAGACGTTATTATGTTACCTGTTCCTGGCTTATATGAGTGATTCGAGTGCGCCGTCTTTTAAATCTTGTTGCTGTTTTGTGGGTCAGTCTGCTGGTCATTTCCCCTGTTCAGGCCGAGGTCCGGGTGCTGACCAGTATCAAGCCATTGCAGCTGATTGCAGCGGCTGTGCAGGATGGCGTTGGTACACCGCAAGTGCTGTTGCCACCGGGTGCCTCACCTCATAATTACGCGCTGCGCCCATCCGACGTACGGCGCGTGCAGGAAGTAGAGTTGCTCTACTGGATCGGCCCGGACATGGAAGCTTTCCTGCCGCGCGTCCTTCAGGGCCGCAAACTGCCTGCAGTTGCCGTACAGACGCTGCCGGGCATGCACTTGCGTCACTTTGGCCAGGACAATGCCTCGCATGATGACCACGAACATGATCACGACAACGATTCAGACGAACATGATCATGATCACCGGCCCGGCAGCCTGGATTCACACCTGTGGCTGTCGACCGTCAATGCTCGGGTGATTGCCGCGAAAATGGCCACAGACCTGAGCGCCGCCGACCCTGCCAATGCAGCTCGTTATGCGAGTAACGCTGCCGCATTCAGCAAACGCCTTGACGCGCTGGATGCTCGTATCAAGGGTCGGGTCAGTGCAGTGGCAGGCAAGCCTTACTTCGTCTTCCACGAGGCGTTCGATTATTTCGAAGAGGCTTACGGGCTCAAACACGCCGGGGTATTCGCCATCGCCGCCGAGATCCAGCCCGGCGCCCAGCACGTCGCCGCCATGCGCGAACGCCTGAAAGCTGCCGGCAAGACCTGCGTATTCAGTGAACCACCACTGCGCCCGCGTCTGGCTGAAACCTTGAGCGCAGGCCTGCCGGTCAAGCTGGCGGAGCTGGATGGACTGGGCGGCTACACCCCGGCCACCGCTCAGGGTTACGAGCAAGTCCTGCAAAAGCTGGCGGATGATTTGGCAGGTTGCCTGAGCAGTCTCTGACTGCCACCGCCCACATAGCAGCACTGCTGTGTGACGCAGAGCGTCACGCACTGCATTCCCACGCTGGAGCGTGAGGAACGATAGTCGTCAGGGATAACACTATCGTGCCCATGCTCCGCGTGGGCATGCCGGTCTGGACGCTTCGCGTCCTCTTGCGACGCGGAGCGTCACGCACTGCATTCCCACGCGGAGCATGGGAACGAGAGTCAACCGTCCGACTGGTTCAGACGCGCGGAGACAGGCCTGGTCTCAGAGCGCAAACGGCAACGCAATGTGCGCTTCCTGGCGCTCGGCCAGGCGGCGCTCGAACTCCGCAGGGTCATGAATCAGCACGTCCTGACCGGCGAAGGTTTCGGCGGCGATCAAACGTGACAGCCAGAAACGCACGCAGGCGATGCGCAACATAGTCGTCCAGAGCTTCGACTCCGCCGCAGTGAATGGTCGCAAACCTGCATAAGCCCCCAGCAGCGCACGAGCACGGACGGCATCGAGCTGGCCGTTTTCACGCGAGCACCAGTCATTGAGGGCAATCGCCAGGTCGTAGAGCATCGGCCCGGAACAGGCGTTATAGAAGTCGATCAGCCCGGTCAGGTGCGTGCCTTCAAACAACACGTTGTCACGAAACAGGTCCGCGTGCAGGTTGGCGCGCGGCAACGCCATGATCTGTGGCTTGAAGTCTTCGATCTCTTGAAGGCTCTTTTCCAGCAAGGCTCGCTGGGTTTCGCCCAGATGCGACAGAAAATTGCGCCCCTCACTCAGCATCCAGTCCAGACCTCGATCGGTCTTGCGCTCCAGCACCTGCTCACGGGTCGCCAGATGCAGGTTGGCCAATAGCTCGCCAATCTGCACGCAGTGCTGGGTATTGGGCTCGCTGATGTGCTTGCCTGGCAAACGTGGCTGCAGAAGCGCCGGTTTGTCCGCCAATTGCCGCAGGGCCTCACCGTCGGTGGTGCGCAATGCGTACGGCACCGGCAAATCGGCATCGTGCAGCACGTCGAGCAGCTCGATGAAGAATGGCATCTCCTGCACCGGGCCGCGTTCGACCAGCGTCAGAACGAATTCGCCCTGCTCCAGACTGATGAAGTAGTTGGTGTTTTCGCTACCGGCGGCAATGCCCTGATAGTCAAGCAAACGGCCGAGCCCATAAGGGGCGAGAAATGCTTCCAGCTCGGGCCGGGCCAACGGGGTAAAAACGGACATGTCAGAACTGCCAGCAATTAAAGTGAATGTAGGTGGCTACCATTCGAATATTTTCCACTCCGGGATCAGCATGTCCGGTTGGTCCGAACGGATAAAATTGGGACTTGTACCATCGGATCGCACCAGAAAATAGGGCTTGCCGTGTTTGGGGGTAATCTTCACAGCATACAGAAAGCCGTTCTGGCGGTATTCCTGAATGGTTTTGTCCCCGTCGGTGCGGATAGTAACGTCCGGTGCAGCCGAAGGTGGGTCCCCTGCTGAAACTGCGAGCAAAGGACAAAATGCCAACAGGCCGGTCAATATCAGTCGATTTACCTTGCACATGATAACCTTGTCCCTTTGTCGTCAATGGTCCGCGCATTCTAGCGCCGGCCCCGCCGAAAAGGTTGATTCTGCTCATGACCCAAGCGCCGCTCGTCCTGATAGACGGTTCCTCTTACCTCTATCGCGCCTTCCACGCACTGCCACCACTGACCACGTCCAAAGGATTGCCGACGGGCGCCGTCAAAGGCGTGCTCAACATGCTCAAAAGCCTGCGTCGCCAGTACCCGGACAGCCCGTTTGCGGTGGTCTTCGATGCCAAGGGCGGGACTTTCCGCGACGCGCTGTATACCGATTACAAAGCCAATCGGCCCAGCATGCCGGATGACCTGCGCGTGCAGGTCGATCTGCTGCATGCTTGCGTCAAGGGCATGGGCTATCCGCTGCTATGCGTGGAAGGCGTTGAAGCAGACGACGTGATCGGCACCCTGGCGCGCAGCAGCGCAGCGGCGGACCGTCCGGTGATCATCTCCACAGGTGACAAGGACATGGCGCAACTGGTCGACGGACACATCACCCTGGTCAACACCATGACCGGCAGCGTGCTGGACGTGGCTGGCGTGAAAGAGAAGTTCGGCGTCGGTCCGGAGCACATCATCGACTACCTCGCACTGATGGGCGACAAGGTCGACAACATACCTGGCGTCCCCGGCGTCGGCGAAAAGACTGCCGTCGGCTTGCTGGTTGGCGTGGGCGGCGGAATCAAGGAGCTTTACGAACGCCTCGAAACGGTCGCGACCCTGCCTATTCGTGGGGCCAAGACCCTGGCGGCCAAGCTTGAAGAGCATCGTGCGATGGCCTTCCTGTCCTATGAACTGGCAACTATCAAGATCGACGTGCCACTGGACATCGAACTGGACCAGCTGCATTGCGGCGAGCCGGACCGCGACAAATTGATGGAGCTGTACGCCGAGCTGGAATTCAAAAGCTGGATCGAAGACCTGCAACGTGATGCCAAACGCGCCGGGCAGGAACTGGCCGTCGAAGAGCCAACCGTCGAGGCAAAAGAAGCCGCCTATGAAGTCATTCTCGAGCAGAGCCAGTTCGACGCGTGGCTGAAGAAACTCAACGCCGCGCCGCTGTTCGCCTTCGTGACCCAGAGCAACGGCACCGACGCCCAGCGCGCGCAACTGGTAGGTTTGTCTTTTGCCATTCAAACCCATGAAGCCGCCTACATTCCGCTGACCCACTCCTACATGGGGGTGCCGCAGCAACTGGACCGCGACACAGTACTCAAGGCGCTCAAGCCGCTGCTTGAAGACCCGGATAAAACCAAGGTCGGTCAACACGCCAAGTTCGCTATCAACCTGCTTGCCAACTGCGCGCTCGACGGCGATCAGACCCAAGGCATCGACCTGCAGGGCGTCAGGTTCGACACCATTCTGGAGTCCTACGTTCTGGACTCCACCGCCACCCGCCACGACCGCGACAGCCTGGTGGCCAAGTACCTGACGCACACGCCGATCAACTTCCAGGAGATCGCCGGCAAAGGTGCCAAGCAGCTGACCTTCGACCAGATCGCCATCGAGCAGGCTGGTAATTATGCTGCCGAAGAAGCCGACCTGACCCTGCGCCTGCATGAAGTATTCGAAGCGCGTCTGGCCGCAATTCCAACCTTGCAGCCGGTCTTGAACGACATCGAGATGCCGCTGGTGCCCGTCCTTGCAGGCATCGAACGCCAGGGCGCACTGGTCGATGCCAACCTGCTGGGCATCCAGAGCGTCGAACTGGGCGACAAGATGACCGCGCTGGAGCGCGAAGCCTTTGCCATTGCCGGTGAAGAGTTCAACCTGGGCTCGCCCAAGCAGCTCGGCGTGATTCTCTACGAAAAGCTCGGTATGCCGATCCTCAGCAAGACCGCCACCGGCCAGGCATCGACTGCCGAGGCCGTGCTGGCCGAACTCGCCGAGCAGGACTTCCCGCTGCCCAAGGTACTGATGCAATACCGCTCGATGAGCAAGCTCAAGAGCACTTACACCGACCGCCTGCCGGAGCAGATCAACCCGCGCACCGGACGCATTCACACCTCCTATCACCAGGCAGTGGCGGTGACCGGGCGCTTGTCATCCAGCGATCCGAACCTGCAGAACATCCCGATCCGTACTGCTGAAGGCCGACGCATCCGTCAGGCGTTCGTGGCCCCCAAGGGCTACAAGCTGCTGGCGGCAGACTATTCGCAGATCGAACTGCGCATCATGGCGCATCTGGCACAGGACGAAGGCTTGCTGCATGCCTTCCGCAACGACCTGGACGTTCACCGCGCGACGGCAGCGGAAGTCTTCGGCGTCGAGCTGGAAAACGTCACCACGGACATGCGCCGCAGCGCCAAAGCGATCAACTTCGGCCTGATCTACGGCATGAGCGCGTTTGGCCTGGCCAAACAGATTGGCGTGGACCGCAAGCAGTCACAGGCTTATGTCGACCGTTACTTCGCCCGCTACCCCGGCGTGCTGGATTACATGGAGCGCACACGTGCTCAGGCCGCCGAGCAGGGTTTTGTCGAGACCATTTTCGGCCGTCGCCTGTACTTGCCGGACATCAACGCCAAGAACCAGTCCCTGCGCAAAGGTGCCGAACGCATGGCGATCAACGCGCCGATGCAAGGCACTGCGGCGGACATCATCAAGAAAGCCATGGTGGCCGTGAATGGCTGGCTGGAAGAATCCGGTCTGGATGCGCGGATCATTCTGCAGGTGCATGACGAACTGGTGCTGGAGGTGCGCGAAGACCTGGTCGATCAGATCAGTGAACAGATCCGCCCACACATGAGTGGCGCAGCAGAATTGGCAGTGCCGCTGCTGGTGGAAGTCGGGGTCGGCAACAACTGGGACGAGGCGCACTGACTCTGAAAGGGCGAACCTGTCAGCAGGTTCGTCAAAAATTGTAGGAAATGTGAACTTTTCTTCATTGCTGGAACTTAACCGTTTGGACAGGAGTCAGAGGTCTCGATTGGTTGAAAAATCGATCGTGCTCCTAGTTGTGTTAAGTGTTGGCAGTTATCCAGATCCCACCCTAAGGTCTGGACCTTAAGCCCCGGAACTTCCCCCTCCCCATGCGAAGTCCGGGGTCTTTTTTGCCTGCGATTTACTCCGCAGGTGCCTTGTCTTCCAGTTCCATCCAGTCGGCCAGCACGGTGTAAGCCTCTTCCAGCCCCATGCGCTTGGGAGCCGAGAACAACTGGATGCTCACTGCATCGCCCCAGCCTTTGCGAATTTCGGCCTGAACCTTGAGCAGCGTGTTCTTCGCAGCGCCATAGGTCAGCTTGTCGGCCTTGGTCAGCAGAATGTGCATCGGCATGTTGCTGGCGATGGCCCAGTCCAGCATCAACAGGTCGAAGTCGGTCATTGGATGACGGATATCCATCATCAGGATCAGACCCTTCAGGCTTTCGCGGCTGCCCAGATAGGCTTCCAGGTGGCGCTGCCAGTGCAGTTTGAGCGGGATAGGCACTTTGGCGTAGCCGTAGCCCGGCAAGTCGACCAGACGTCGATTTTCATCCAGCCCGAAGAAGTTCAGCAGTTGAGTGCGCCCCGGCGTCTTGGAGGTGCGCGCCAGGCTGGCATGGGTCAGCGTGTTCAGCGCGCTCGATTTGCCTGCATTGGAACGACCGGCAAAAGCGACTTCAAACCCTTCGTCGTCGGGGCATTGGTCGACCTTGGCGGCGCTGAGCATGAACGTGGCCTGTTGGCACAGACCGAGGATGGGGTTTTTGAGTTGCATGTGATTTCCGGTGAAGGCCCTGCCTGCAAAGCGAGCGGCAAGAGGTGTCGGTTTCGTTTGGATGCGTAGGCATATAATGACACACCTGCCCCCCGGCCCACACTGGCACTGTATCGGGCCGCTCTGGCTGGCGGCTGGAACATTCAGACATGACCTGCTTCACTCCTTATGCAAAAAGGCCGTCCGTGGTCGCCCATTTTTACAACCTCAGCGTTACACTAACGAACTCAGGCTTTCGCGTTCGGTCGAAACCACCGTCGCTTGAAGGCGATTCAATCTGCTCAGGAGTAAAGCATGCGTAATCTGATCATCAGCGCCGCTCTGGTTGCCGCCAGTCTGTTCGGTATGTCCGCCCAGGCTGCCACGCCCATCGAGGCGGGCAAGCAATACGTCGAGCTGGCGAGCGCTGTGCCTGTTGCCGAGCCAGGCAAGATCGAAGTCGTCGAGCTGTTCTGGTATGGCTGCCCGCACTGCTACGCGTTCGAGCCAACGATCAATCCGTGGATTGAAAAACTGCCGTCCGACGTCAAGTTCGTACGCATCCCTGCCATGTTCGGCGGCCCGTGGGATGCACACGGCCAGCTGTTCATCACCCTCGACACCATGGGCGTCGAGCACAAGGTTCACGCGGCCGTATTCGAAGCCATCCAGAAAGGCGGCAAGCGTCTGACCGACAAGAATGACATGGCTGACTTCGTCGCCACACAGGGCGTGAACAAGGAAGACTTCCTGAAAACGTTCGACTCTTTCGCAGTCAAGGGCAAGATCGCCCAGTACAAGGAACTGGCCAAGAAGTATGAGGTGACTGGCGTTCCGACCATGATCGTCAATGGCAAGTACCGCTTTGACCTGGGTTCTGCCGGAGGTCCGGAAAAGACTCTGGAAGTTGCCGATCAATTGATTGCCAAAGAGCGAGCGGCTGCTACAGCCGCCAAGTAAGCGCCCGCCATGCGCCGCTGGGGCAAGGGCAGCACCCGTATCGTTGGCCTGCATGATCCGCAGGTCAACGAACATCATCTGACGCAAAACGGCCTGCCGGAAGACGGCAGGCTGCGTTTGCTCAGTTTCAATATCCAGGTGGGTATCAGTACCCAACGCTACCACCACTACCTGACGCGCAGCTGGCAGCATCTGCTGCCACATGGCGGCAGGGCAGGCAACCTGCAGAAAATCGGCGATCTGATCAACGATTTCGATCTGGTGGCGTTGCAGGAAGTCGATGGCGGCAGCATGCGATCCGGCTTCGTCAATCAGGTCGAGCACCTTGCTCAACTGGGTGGCTTTCCGTACTGGTATCAACAGCTCAATCGCAATCTCGGTCGCCTCGCCCAGCACAGCAATGGTGTGCTGAGTCGCTTGCGCCCGACCAAGATCGAGGATCATCCGCTGCCGGGTCCGGCCGGGCGCGGGGCAATTCTTGTCCGCTTCGGCGAAGGCGAAGATGCGCTGGTGGTGGTCATGATGCACCTGGCTCTGGGCACTCGTACCAGAACCCGGCAACTGGCTTACATTCGCGACCTGATCGGCGGTTATCGCCATCAGGTTCTGATGGGCGACATGAATACCCACGCCAATGACCTGCTGGAGCACTCGCCGCTACGCGATCTGGGCCTTTTGGCACCGCAAATCGAAGCGACCTTTCCAAGCTGGCGACCACAACGCTGCCTTGACCACATTCTGCTCAGCCCGACCCTCACGCTTGAACGCGTACAGGTACTGGCGCAGCCCATTTCCGACCACCTGCCGGTTGCTGTCGAGATTCGCCTGCCAGACTCACTGCGTGGGGACTCACTGCCTGTGCCCTCCGGTGGAAGCCTTGCATGAGCGACGACGCGGAGCGTTGGAAAGAGAAGTACCTCAAGGGAATCGAGCAACAGGATAAGCTCGAAAAGCGCTGGGATGCGCGGCTCGACTTGCTGCGCCGCGGTCTGGTGCGCAGCAGCCTGGCAGCAGAAGGCTCTGACCGCGCCGTCGATGAATGCATGAAGGAAATGCGCGAAATTGTCCGCAAGGACGATATGGACGCCGGTCTGGCAGCCTTGATTCCGCGCCTCGAAAAAGCCGTACTGGACTCCGAGCATCGCCGTGAAGTACGGGTCGGGCAAATTGGCTCGGCACTGACCGCACTGGTTGCACAACTGCAAGCGCTACCGTTGCCACGAGAGGTACGCAAGCCACTCAAGCGCTTTGCCAAGGACCTTGAAGAACGTGCATCGCAGGCGCGCGAGCTGCCTTTGCTGCTCAGCGAGTTGAGTGGTTTGCAGGGCCAGGCCCTGACCCTGCTCGAAAAGCACGAAGAGGGCCCACGCCAAGGGCTTCTGCAGCGTTTGTTCGGTTCACGGGACGAACATGGCAATGAGCGCCCTCCCGAGGCTGCCCACCCCGAAAACGCCCCTTCTGCTCAGGAAACGCATGAGACGCACGTGCAACCTGAGGCCGCGAACGCTCAAGCGCCGATAGACGTTGCCGCAGCGGAAGTAGAAGCTGCCATTGCCCCCGACATCGTCAACCAGAAGACAAAGGACGCACACACACTGCCGCCAAAGGTTTCAGAAGCCGAAACCGCTATCGTTACGGCACCTGAAACACCTGTGCCATCGCCAGCCGCAGCAGCCCTTGCTCCAGCCCTGGCCGAAACAGTCACCGAACCTGCGGTTGTCCCTGTCGAGCCTATCGATTTCACTGACCTGCTGGGCCCCGTTCCGTCAGTGCCCTACCAGCAAAGGCCTGTGCCAATAATCCAGGCACTGGAACAGCCGCAAGAGGATGCCGAATCAGAAACCGAAATGGTAGAAGGCGAAGAGGGTTATTCGCTGCCCTCCTCGCCAGAACCCAGCTACAGCTCGGTGGCGGCACACATTGAGGAAACCCTGCTGGGCCTGCTCGATGACCTGACCTTGTCGGAGCACTTCCGCCCGCAGGTCGAGGACATGCAGTTACGCTTGAAACATGGGCTCAACTGGTACGAACTGCTACCGATCCTCGACGATCTGGCAGTTCTGATGCTGGCAATCAACAACGGCGGCCAACAGGAATTCAGCACCTACCTCAAACAACTCAATGAGCGGCTCGAATCGTTTCAGAGCCATTTGCAGGCTGCCAGTGAAGATCATGCCGAGGATCAGTCCACAGCCCGCGACCTGAACGAGCAGTTGCGCGAACAGGTAGGCGGCCTGCAAATCAGCGTTCAGGACGCTTCCGACCTGACCAGTCTCAAGCAGGTGCTCGACAACCGCTTTGAAGGCTTGCTCAGCACCATGGACCACTACCAGCTCAAGCGTGACGCACGCGAGCGGGAAGTTGCCTCGCGGCTGCAAGGCCTTTCGGCCCGCGTTGCAAGCATGGAGCAGGAAGCGCTGGGTTTCAGGACTCACCTGGAAGAACAGCGCCAAAAGGCCTTGATCGACCCGCTCACCGGCCTGCCCAATCGCGCAGCCTGGGGCGAGCGCCTCGAACAGGAGATGAGCAAGTGGCAACACGAGAAAAACAGCCTGCTGGTGTGCATTCTGGACCTGGACCACTTCAAGCGAATCAATGACGGATATGGCCACCTGGCAGGCGATAAAGTGCTGAAGATCGTCGCCAACGTTTTCAGGAAACGCCTGCGCAGCGACGATTTCCTCGCCCGGTTTGGCGGTGAGGAATTTGTCATGCTGTTGCCTGCTACACCTCCCGGCACCGGTCTGACACTGCTCGACGAACTGCGCACGGCGGTGGAGTCATGTCCGTTTCACTTCAAGGGCGAACGCGTGACGATTACAGTGTCCATTGGAGTGACGGCTTTTCGAACGGCTGAACGCAGTGACACTGCGATCAAGCGCGCCGATCAGGCGCTGTACAAGGCCAAGGAAAATGGCCGAAACAGGGTCGAACAAGGCTGACTGAAACATTTTGACCTGAACGAGCACGTCAATGCCGAAGCTATTTGCACGCATGTTGTTATGATATTGCATTTCCCGCTGACGCTGCCGATCCCATGAAACTGTATTTCTCTGCCTTTCTGCTGCTCATCCTCACTGCCTGCGCCAGCGGCCCCAGGCTGGACACCAGCCATCCATCGGTGAACTTCGATGGCCGGGTTCAGTACGTGGTCATGCATTACACCTCGATCTCGATGGAAAAATCCCTCCAGCTTCTGACCCATGGAGAGGTCAGCAGCCACTATCTGATTGGCGATGACAGCAAGGCCACTATCTACAAGCTGGTCGATGAAAGCGCCCGCGCCTGGCATGCTGGCGAAAGCGAATGGGAAGGCCGTACCTGGCTTAATTCCAGCTCGATCGGCATCGAGATCGTCAACCCCGGCTTCAAGGACACACCGGCAGGCCGGTTGTGGTACCCCTACACTGAAGCACAGATCCAGTCGATCACAGTACTGCTCAAAGACATTGTCAAACGCAACAAAATCGATCCAAAACACATCATCGGCCACAGCGACATAGCGCCGACGCGCAAACAGGACCCTGGCCCGCTGTTCCCCTGGAAGCGCCTTGCTGCCGAAGGGCTCGGCATCTGGCCTGACGAACGTCTCGTTGCCCAGCATCAGGCATTGCTGGCAACCAACCTGCCAAGTATTAGCTGGTTCCAGCAACAACTGGCACGTCTGGGTTACAGCACCCCGCAGACCGGAGAGCTCGACACCGCCACGCGTCAGGTGCTGGCGGCATTCCAGATGCACTACCGCCCCGCGCGCTTCGACGGCGAACCCGATGCACAGAGCGCAGCCATCCTGCAGGTGCTTAACCGCGTCAATTAATCAGGGCACAACCTGATATTTGATGCTCTTATGAAGGGCATACAGGCAGCGCCTTCAAGGCCGTGCCGTCAAAGCGGCAACGCCATATAGAACTGCGTGCCCTGCCCGGGCCTTGAATAGACCCCCATGCGCCCGCCGTGCAGCTGAACGATCTCCTTGCACAGCGCCAGCCCGAGTCCGGCACCGCCTTTTTTGCGACCGACCTGCACGAAGGGTTCGAAGATTCGTCCCTGCTGCCCGTAGGCAATGCCCTCACCGTTGTCTTCAACGCTGATGATTGCCCGCTCGCCATGACGCCTGGCCTGCAGGCGAATCAGACCGTTCTGTGGCGTGTGCCGCAGCGCATTGTCCAGCAGGTTGTCCAGCACCCGCTCCAGCTGGGACTGATCGGCATGCAGGCGCGGCATGGGTTCCTGCATATCCAGCATCAGTACGATGTCCTGCTCAAGGGCCTTGTCCTCGAATCGCGCTCTGGCTTCTTCGAGCAAGGTTTCGATGGAGCACGGTGCCAGTTTGAGTTTCTGCAGACCGTTCTGGTAACGCGAGAAATTCAGCAGGTCATTGATGAGCTGCATAAGGCGCTGCATTTCTTCGGTGACCGTATTGAGCAGATCGGCCTCACGGGTTTCGGGGGCGAAATGCAGGCGCTCCTGGAGAAGACCGAATGCCATGTGCATACCCGTGACAGGCGTACGCAGCTCATGCGACGCGCGCAGGACGAACTCACTGCGCACCCTCTCGAAAGCACGCTGTTCGGTGACGTCATGCAGCACCATCACCGCGCCGAGGATATGGCCTTTGGTATGACTGACCGGCGTCATGCTGTAGGTCAGCAGGCGCGATTCACCGTCGATTTCGATGGCCAGGTCTTCCGGAGCACGCTCCAGCGTCCCGCCACGCAGTACCAGATGCAATTGCTCATCCAGCTCAGGTCGGCCCAACGCATCTCCAAGGCTCTGCCCGAGGCGACTCTCGTCCCAGCCGAGCTGACGCTGAGCCACAGGGTTCAAGTGCTCCAGATGCCCTTGGCGGTCAATCATCAGCAGACCATCGTCGATACTGTCGAGAACCGCTTGCAGACGCTGCTGGCCAGCCAGTAATTCATCAATATTGGTCGCCTGATGCTGACGCAGGGCTTCGGCCATGATGCCGAATCGCCGGGTCAACAGATTCATCTCGGCGGCCGACGAAATGGGCAGCGTGACTTCGTAGTCCCCTTCTCCGATGCGATCGGCAGCCTTGGCCAGCGCCTCGATCGGCGCACCGAAACGCCGGGCGATACCGTGCGCAGTCACAAAGCCGATACATAGCACCGCCAGCCCGACCAGCCCCAGCAAGCCCGCGATCCATAGTGCACGATCACGGGAGTTGATTTCGGCGCTGCTGATGTTCTCCAACGCCTTGCGATGTACAGCCAGCAAGCCGTTACGCAGGTTGTCGAAGCTGTCACTCAGCTGCGGTACGCCGCGTATGCCTCGCACATCGTTACCGTATTGCTTCCAGGTATCGATGAATTGCCGGTAATCGCCCTTGGTCTTTTCGAAACCATTGCGTACGTTTTGCTGGGTATCCTGTACCGAGCCCTCCTCCAGCAGCTCTTCAAACTGACTCTGGATTCTTTCCAGCTCAGCCTGATCGCGGTTGGCACCCGTCATCAACACCAGTTGATCACCCAGGTTCTGGCGCAGCTTCAAACCCAGATCCAGAATGGCAAAGTTATGCTGGATCAGTGATTCCTGAGTCCGGGCCATTTGCATGACGCTGACGAGCCCCAGCAGCAGTCCGAGCAAAGCAACGGTGATCAGTGCCGAGATACTCAGAAAGAGGCGGGTGCGCAGTTTCATGGCCAGCTTCATTTGAGGCCTTTCACAGGTTGTACTGTTTACGTTTGCGGTAAAGCGTCGACGCATCGATACCCAGCGTCTTGGCGGCCTGGTCAAGTGTTTCGCTGGTCGCCAGCACGGCTCCGATGTGTGCTTTCTCAAGCTCGTCCAGGCTCAAGGCGGCGCCGACACGCGGCGCATTGTTCGTCGGCTGCTCGGCCATACCCAAGTGGCTGATCTCCACACGCTCCTGCGGACAAATGATGCTGGCACGCTCGATGACGTTGCGCAGTTCACGAATGTTGCCAGGCCAGCGGTAGTTGAGCAGCGCTGCACGGGCCTCTTCACTGAACCCTCGAGCCGGGCGAGCGTACTCCTTGACGAAGCGCGCCAAAAACCGGTCCGCCAGGGTCAGGATGTCTTCGCTGCGCTCACGCAGGGCTGGCAGATGCAGAGTGATCACGTTCAGGCGGTACAGCAAATCCTCACGGAAGCGCCCGCTGCGCACCATGTCTTCCAGATTCAGGTTGGTGGCGGCCAGGATACGTACATCGGCACGTCGGGTAACCGGGTCACCCACACGCTCGTATTCCTTGTCCTGAATGAAGCGCAGCAGCTTGGGTTGCAGCGTCAGCGGGAAATCGCCGATCTCGTCGAGGAACAGTGTGCCGCCGTCCGCCTGATTCACACGGCCCAGAGTGCTCTCACTCGCACCCGTGAAGGCCCCGCGACTGTGGCCGAACAGTTCGCTTTCCATCAGTTCTGCGGTGAGCGATGGACAGTTGATCGTGACGCAGGACTTCTTTGCCCGCTTGCTCCAGCCGTGAATCGCCCGTGCCAGCTCGCCCTTACCGGTCCCCGATTCACCCAGAATCAGGATGTTGGCATCGGTCACGGCAACCTGGCGGGCAGTTTCCAGAATGGCCATCATCGAAGGACTGTGGGAATCCAGTCCGTCTTTGGGCTTGCGAACCTCGCCTTCCAGTGCCTCAAGGCGAGCAGACAGTTGGCGCACTTCAAGCTGTTTGGCGGTAGCAAGACGCAGCTGATCGGGGCTGCACGGCTTTACCAGATAGTCGGCTGCGCCCGCCTGAATGGCATCAACAGCCGTATCGACCGCAGAGTGTGCAGTCACGATGACCACACGCATCCACGGTGCCTGAATACGCATCTGCGCCAGTACATCCAGGCCGTTATCTTCACCCAGACGCAAATCGAGAAAGCACAGGTCGAAAACCTGGCGCTGCATGAGCGTGTCAGCCTGGGCTGCGCTGTTGGCAGTGGCGACACTGTAGCCTTCGTCTTCCAGACAGTACCGGAAAGTGCGGAGGATGGCGGACTCATCGTCCACAAGCAGAATACGGCCCTGATTCTCAGTGGCTGCTTCCATTTTTCCTACGCTCCTTAATGAATTGTCTCAGTTAGTCTCGGAATCATCGGGCAAGTTGCATGGTCAATTCTGATTGATTCTTCGGCATGCATGGTAGCTTTCTGAACGCCCAATGGCGAACAGCCTGATTAATCCGCGTTTATGTCGTTAAAGCCGTCCACTCGGAGACGAAATCCCATCTCAAAAGGAACGCTCATATGTTTTCACTGAAAAAGATCGCTCTGATCACCGCCGCCGCTGCGCTGCTTGGCAGCGGCCCGGTACTCGCCCAACCTGATTTGCCCACCCAACTCGCCGAGGCGCATCAGGAAGGTTCGATCTGGACAGCTTTCGCGCTGAACAAACATCTGAGCCCGTTCAAGATCGATGTAAACGTCGACCAGGGCACTGCGACTCTGAAGGGCAAGGTTGAAAACGAGGTTGATCGTGAGCTGGCCGAACGCATTGCGCTGGATACCAAAGGAATCGAAAAGGTCGACAACCAGCTGGAGGTAGACCCTGCCGTTGCCAGCGAGCCTGGTACGCGAACCAACATGGCCCAGCGCTTCGAAGATGCCACGCTGGTCGCGACGGTGAAATCCAAATTGCTGTGGAGCAGCGTGACTGAAGCGCTGACCATCGATGTTGATAGCAAAAATGGCGTGGTCACCCTCAAAGGTCGCGCGCAAAGCCCCGAGGCCAAAGAGCTGGCGGGCAGCCTGGCAAGCAATACTGACGGGGTGATCAGCGTCAACAACCTGATCAGCCTGAGCGCAGCCGACTCGATCGCTGCCAAGACCCAGCCCCAGACATTGACCCCGACCGAGGAAATGAGCGACGCCTGGATCACCAGCAAGGTGAAGGCGAGCCTGATTTACAGCCGGACGCTGGACGGACTCAACATCAAAGTGGATACCAAAGCCGGTGTGGTGAGCCTGAACGGCGTGGTTGCCAACTTTGCAGAGAAGGAACTGGCTGTGGAAATCGCGCGCAACATTCGTGGCGTCAAGGGAGTGAATGGCGACGCTCTGAAGGTCATGGCGCGTAGCGCAGGCTGATCGCCCAGGCGCACAACGCTGAACGCTTCGTGCAGAACGCACGATTACAAAGGTGTAATCGTGCAGCTTGCTGGTAGGACGCCTCTGCAAAACTCCGCAGGCCATTGATTTTAAAGGATTTAAATTACACCAACAAACTGGCATGCAGTCTGCAATAACCCATTCAACAAGGTCGATATACAACGACCCATCAGATTGAATGCCCACTCAGGCCAGGGGAGTTTGCAGATGAACAGCCAGCGTATTGCACAATTGCGTATCTCTCCCCTGCACATTCAGCAAGGTCTTTTTCTACTCCTTGCACTGCTTGTCACTCTGATCGCCATTCAGCAGTTCCAGCGTTGGAATCAAGCCAACGAAGCAACTCAAGCCAGACAGCAATTCATCCAGACCAGCAGCATTTCTTACCGCGGCGTAAGCGCCCCAGCGGTCAAGGATGCGTCCTCGAGCCTTCGCCCTGTCGATGGCCTGGTGTCTGTAGATGAAGTCGCACCGCAGCAAAAATGGGTTTTCTGACCCGACCTGAAAAATCGCAGCATTCACATTAAAACGGCACCAAAAAGGAGTATCACCATGTTGAGTTGGGCAATCACGTTTCTGATCATCGCCATTGTCGCTGCAGTACTGGGCTTCGGTGGTATCGCGGGCACGGCTACCGGTATCGCCAAGATCCTGTTCGTCGTCTTCCTGGTGATGTTCGTTGTGTCGTTCTTCTTCGGTCGTCGCGGTCGAGGCTGATAATGCACACGTCATTTCGCACAATGGCCGCCGCCCTGTTGATGGGCGGCAGCGCCATGGTCATGGCAGCCAATGATGGACAGTCTCGGGTCAACGAGCTTTTAAGCTCCGCTCCCGAGTACCGCACAACCTGGGCGAAGGTCGTCAAGAAGGAAGAGCGGTTGCCGGATTGGGTGATTAACCTGTCCGGAGCTTCCGAGCAGCAGATGACAGCGGCCACCGAAGACGGTGACAAGTATCTTGTCGGGCCGCTTTGCGAAACTGCCGATACGTGCAAAAGCAAACGCCTGATCGTGGCTTTCAGCCTCGACAAGGAAGATGCTTACGCCATGTTGGTTGAAGTACCTGCGGGCTTGCCTGCGGATAAATCACCAACTCGTCACGCGACTTACCGCTACCTGGGTAAGCCTGACGAGGGCATGCAAAAGCTCTTGAATGAAGAGCTGCGCAAAGACCCGAACTGGTATTGATTCAGAAGAAGGTATCGGCTTCAGAAGCCGATACCTCTCTTGTTTGTGCGGCCTGAGGAAGGTGCGCGCATGACCAAGGGGCCGGGATGCGTTGATCGAATGGATCGGCGTGACCTAGGGGTACAGGGAGTACCTCCGCCAAGGGCCGGGTCAGGCAAGCTGCCGTGCAAGTCCTCAAGAATGCGTCGACCTGTCGAACATCCTCCATGACCCGCACGGCGCTTTATGACCTTTACGATTCTTTCTAGATAGCGTCCCTCGGCAGCATCAGCCCTAAAGGCAAGCGCACTCGCGCCTCCAGGCCACCCCCCGAACGATTCCTCAACTCGACGTTGCCGCCGTGCATGGCAGCGATGCGCTTGACGATAGCCAGCCCCAGGCCGGTCCCCTTGCCACTGCGTGCGCGATCACCGCGAATGAACGGGTTGAAGATGGTATCAAGCTCGGATGGATCGATACCTGCGCCTCTGTCCAGTACGCTCAACACTACGTACGGCGCATTTCTGTCACCGGATACATAAGCGGCTACTTCGATACCGTTACCGGCATGATGCCTGGCGTTGCCGATAAGGTTGGTCAGTAGACGCTTCATCGATACGCGCCTTAGCGGGAAGGGCGGGATCGGTTCCAGACACAGACGGATGCTGTCTTCATCGTTATTGAAGGGTGCAACCACGTCGCGCACCAGATGCCCCAGATCGACTTCTTCAATCTCTTCGTCACGCCCATCGCGAATGAACGCCAGGAACTGGTCAAGAATGGCATCCATGTCCTCGATATCCCGCACCATGCCTTCGGAGAACTCATTGTCGTTCATCAGTTCCAGAGACAGGCGCAGACGCGTCAGTGGTGTACGCAAGTCATGGGAAACGCCAGCCAGCATCAGTTCGCGCTCCTGCCCTGCCTGCTCGACGTCTTCGGCCATCTGATTGAAGGCCCGATAGACTTCGGTCATCTCACTGGGTGTGTCACTGACCGGCAAGCGTATGCTGCGCCCCTGCCCCAACTGTCGAGCCGCAAAGACCAGACGCTTGAGCGGCTGATTCAATTGACGCACAAAAATCCACGCCGACGCTGTGGAGAGCAACCCGATGGCCAGGAACCAGCCCAGCACACTCCAGATTTTCTGGCCGCGTAACGGGTGCGGATAAAGCGGTACTTTCAGCCAGCCATCCCCAAGGCTCGGCGCCCTGACCCAGAGCGCGGGCGGTGCGTGCACACGCAGACGCACTTCCGTGTCGGCACCCAGCTCGGCCTGCATCTGCCGCTGGTAGATCTCACTGTATGGCCAGTGCTGCTCACCTTCCGGCACGCCACCGCCCACGACCCGAATCAGACCGGCCGCCTCGGCAATCGCCTCACGATCGTTTTCATCGGCAGCCCAATACGCGCGCAGCGTCAGCGCAACGCCGTGGCTGTACTGCCTGTCGACCAGCACGTCTTCGTTCATCAGCAGATAAACCAGCGTCAGGGCCTTGGAAAACAGCACGACGATGAGCACCAGCCAGAGCGTGCGAGAGAAAAAGCTTTGCGGAAACCAGAGCGGAGTCTTCATAACTGCAGCCATACACTTTGCAAGGCGAGCGAGGCTCGCAGGTTTGCCGAACGCGGGCCGGACCCGATGGACGAACGCAAAAAACCAGTACGCCGATAACCTTGAAAGAGATTATCGACGTAACTGGCGGGAATGACGGACTTCTGTGCTGACAACCGGCTTATCAGCGATTACCGGCACCATCCGGAACGAATACATAGCCTACGCCCCAGACGGTCTGGATATAGCGGGGCTTGGAAGGATCCGGCTCGATCAGGCGACGCAGACGGGAGATCTGTACGTCGATGGATCGCTCCAGCGCATCCCACTCCCGGCCGCGGGCCAGGTTCATCAGCTTGTCACGGGTCAGCGGCTCGCGAGCGTGCATGACCAGAGCCTTGAGTACCGCGAATTCACCCGTGGTCAGCATGTGCACCACGTCACCACGCTTGAGTTCGCGGGTTGCCAGGGACAGCTCGTAGTCGCCGAAACTGACCGACTCGTCTTCACTGCCGGGCGCGCCGGGTACAGGCGCAGCCTGACGACGCAGAACAGCCTTGACCCGCGCCATCAACTCGTCCGGGTTGAACGGCTTGGCCAGGTAATCGTCAGCACCCAGTTCGAGCCCCTTGATGCGGCTCAGCTCATCGCCCTTGGCGGTCAGCATGATGATCGGCACCTGATTGTTCGCGGCTCGCAGACGACGGCAGGCTGAAAGGCCGTCTTCTCCGGGCAGCATCAAGTCCAGCACCACAAGGTTGAACACCTCGCGGGCCAATAGTCGGTCCATTTGCTCCACGTTTGCCACGGCCCGGGCCCGGTAGCCCTTGCTGGTGAAAAAACGCTCCAGGAGACTGCTCAGCCCCGGATCGTCATCGACAATAAGGATTTTTTCGCCTTCAGCATTTTGTGCGGTGCTGCTCATCGGATGCTCCTCTGATCTCGGGGCGCATTATGGCGTAGCTGCGGTGATGCGCACCTTGTGCATTGTTAGCAGATTTTACTGAAGGCGGCACTTGTGCAGGCTTTTTCGCCGAAAAAAGACCACATTTGTCGGCCGATCCCCTAATCCGCCTTCGCCGGGTATAATGCGCCGCCCTCAAAGTCAGGCAACGCTGGCCTTGTGGCGGTTCGCCAGCGCTGAAAATAAATGCTGGCGGACGATATTCAGGCAAGGCAATTCGTACATAGCCCAGTTTTTTGCTCACAACTCCAGGTGGTTTTATGGACAGCATCAACAGCCGCATCGCCGAAGAACTCGGCGTACGCCCACAACAGGTCGCAGCGGCCGTAGCGCTACTGGATGAAGGCTCGACCGTGCCCTTCATTTCCCGCTACCGCAAGGAAGTGACCGGCAGTCTTGATGACACGCAATTGCGCCATCTGGAAGAACGCCTGCGCTATCTGCGTGAGCTGGATGACCGGCGTGTCAGCATTCTTGCCAGCATTGAAGAGCAAGGCAAGCTGACCCCGGAGCTGGCTCGCGACATCAAGCTGGCCGACACCAAGACCCGCCTTGAAGATTTGTACCTGCCTTATAAGCAGAAACGTCGCACCAAGGGCCAGATCGCCCTTGAAGCCGGCCTGGGCGAGCTGGCCGACGGCCTGTTCAACGACCCGAGCCTGACCCCGGACGCCGAAGCAGCCCGTTTTGTCGACGCCGAGAAAGGCGTGGCCGATGTCAAGGCTGCGCTGGAAGGCGCCAAGTACATCCTGATGGAGCGCTTCGCCGAAGACGCATCGTTGCTCGACAAGCTGCGCAGCTTCCTCAAACAGGAAGCAGTAATCAGCGCACGCGTGGTGCCGGGCAAGGAAGAGGAAGGTGCCAAGTTCCGCGATTACTTCGAACATGACGAGCCGCTCAAGAGCATGCCTTCGCACCGTGCTCTGGCGATTTTCCGCGGCCGCAACGAAGGTTTTCTCAGCTCCGCACTGAAAGTCGGTGAAGAACTGCCGGGTGCCATGCACCCTTGCGAACTGATGATCGGTGAACGCTTCGGCATCCAGAACCAGAACCGCCCTGCAGACAAATGGCTGGCAGAGGTGGTGCGCTGGACCTGGAAGGTCAAGTTGTACAGCCACCTGGAAACCGACCTGCTGGGCGAGCTGCGCGACGGCGCGGAGACCGAAGCCATCAACGTTTTCGCCCATAACCTGCACGACCTGCTGCTCGCCGCCCCGGCTGGCCAGCGCGCCACACTGGGTCTGGACCCGGGCCTGCGCACCGGCTGCAAGGTCGCTGTGGTGGACGCAACCGGCAAGCTGCTCGACTACGCGACCGTTTACCCGCATGTGCCGAAGAACCAGTGGGATCAGACCATTGCCGTGCTGGCTGCCCTGTGCGCCAAGCACTCGGTCGATCTGATCGCTATCGGCAACGGCACCGCCAGCCGCGAAACCGACAAGCTCGCCGCTGACCTGATCAAAAAATACCCAGGTCTGAAAATGACCAAGGTCATGGTTTCCGAAGCAGGCGCATCGGTTTATTCCGCGTCGGAACTGGCCGCCAAGGAATTCCCGGACCTCGACGTATCGATCCGTGGCGCGGTCTCCATCGCCCGTCGCTTGCAGGACCCGCTCGCCGAGCTGGTAAAAATCGATCCGAAGTCCATCGGTGTCGGTCAGTATCAGCATGACGTCTCGCAGCTCAAACTGGCGCGCGGCCTGGACGCGGTGGTTGAAGACTGCGTGAACGCTGTTGGCGTGGACGTGAACACCGCTTCGGTGGCGTTGCTGGCGCGGATTTCCGGCCTTAACACCACACTGGCGCAGAACATCGTTGCGCATCGCGATGAAAACGGCGCGTTCAAGACGCGTGCAGCGCTGAAGAAAGTCAGCCGTCTGGGCGAAAAGACCTTTGAACAGGCCGCAGGCTTCCTGCGCGTGATGACCGGTGACAACCCCTTGGACTCTTCTGCCGTTCACCCGGAAGCCTATCCACTGGTGCAGCGTATTGCGGCAGAAACCGACCGCGATATTCGCTCGTTGATTGGCGATGCGAGCTTTCTCAAACGCCTGGACCCGAAGAAATTCACCGACGAGACCTTTGGTCTGCCGACCGTGACCGACATTCTGCAGGAACTCGAAAAACCGGGTCGCGACCCGCGTCCGGAGTTCAAGACGGCAGAGTTTCAGGACGGTGTCGAAGAACTCAAGGACCTGCAACCGGGCATGATTCTCGAAGGCGTGGTCACCAACGTCACCAATTTCGGTGCGTTCGTCGATATCGGCGTGCATCAGGACGGTCTGGTACACATCTCGGCATTGTCCGAGAAGTTCATCAAGGACCCGCGTGAGGCGGTCAAGGCCGGTGATGTGGTGAAAGTGAAGGTCATGGAAGTCGACATTCCGCGCAAACGCGTCGGCCTGTCGATGCGCATGAGCGACACGCCCGGCGAGAAGGTCGACGGTGCACGCGGTGCACGCCCAGGCTCCTCGCCTCGCCAGCAGAACAGCGCTCCACGCAAGGAAACCACGGCACCCGCGCCCATCAACAACGCAATGGCTTCGCTGTTTGCCAATGCCAAGCAGTTGAAGAAGCGCTGATGGATATTCCTGAAGATCTGACCCAAAGTGCCTACTTCAAGATGCTCGGCTGCGAACTGCGGCGTCTGGACGAGGGCGTGGCGGAGGTTGCGTTGCCGCTGGAGGCGCATCTGCGCAATCGCGGCAACGTGATGCACGGCGGGGCAATCTTCAGTCTGGTCGATATCGCCATGGGGCTGGCCTGCTCCAGCTCCCACGGTTTCGACCAGCGCAGTGTCACCATCGAGTGCAAGATCAACTACGTGCGTGGCGTCTCCGAGGGAGAAGTCCTGTGCATCGCCAAGGTGCTGCACGCGGGTCGCCGCACGCTGGTGGTCGAGGCTGAAGTCGTTCAGGGCGACAAACTCGTCGCCAAAGCCCAGGGCACATTCGCACTCATCTAGACTGCGATAAAGGCTGATGAAAGCAATCACTGTGAACAGAACCTAGCCGTATCGACATCATTTAGGTTAATTTCGGCACCATTAGCGTGGTGCCGAGTCCATTTGGGTGGTACGACATAGAGCAGTGATTGTGAACAGGCGCTACAGACCAACCAGGCGACTACGCCAGTTCCTTTCTTCACCCTTGTAGACCGTCAAGTCCACCCCCATATCGGGGCGACCGATGCGTGAAGGATTACACCTTGAGCGAACTTTTAAACCGTCGTCTTGCATTGCTCGGCGAGCGCAACAACCTCTCTCTGCTGGAGCAGTGCCTGCACGGTATCGAGCGCGAGTGCCTGCGCGTTACCGCAACCGCAGAACTGGCACAGACGCCTCACCCGCAAGCTCTGGGTGCTGCACTGACCAACGGTCAGGTCACGACCGACTATTCCGAATCGCTGCTGGAGTTCATCACGCCTGCGCTGAAGAACCCGGCCGAGACCATCGATAGCCTGGACAAGATCCATCGCTTCGCCTACAGCAAGCTGGGCGACGAGTTGCTCTGGAGCCCGTCGATGCCATGCCCGCTGCCCGATGAAGAGCACATACCGATTGCCTATTACGGCACGTCGAACATCGGCAAGCTCAAATACGTGTACCGCAAAGGCCTGGCGCTGCGCTATGGCAAGACCATGCAGTGCATCGCTGGCATTCATTACAATTTCTCGTTGCCGGAGGACGCCTGGGCGCTGCTCAAGCAGACCGAAGACTTCGCTGGCGACGCGCGCGACTACCAATCGCATTCCTACATCGCGCTGATCCGCAACTTCCGCCGCTACAGCTGGCTGCTGATGTACCTGTTCGGTGCTTCACCAGCGCTGGATGCGGGCTTCCTGCGCGGCCGCAAACATCAGTTGGAACAACATTTCGACGCCGACACACTGTATCTGCCGTACGCCACCAGCCTGCGTATGAGCGATCTGGGCTATCAAAGCGACGCCCAGGCCGACCTGACCCCTTGCTATAACGACTTGGTCAGCTACACCGACAGCCTGCGCAAGGCCGTGGCCACGCCTTATAAGCCTTACGTCGATGTCGGCACTCATGACCAGAACGGCGAGTGGGTTCAGTTGAACACCAACGTGTTGCAGATCGAGAACGAGTACTACTCCAACATTCGCCCCAAGCGTGTGACCTATAGCGGCGAGCGCCCTATTCAGGCGCTTGTGGCCCGTGGTGTGCAGTACGTTGAAGTGCGCTGCCTGGACATCAACCCGTTCCTGCCTACCGGTATCAGCCTGGAGCAATCACGCTTCATCGATGCGTTCGTGCTGTACTGCGCGCTTGAGGAAAGCCAGCAACTGGCAAGCCATGAGTGTTCCAATGCAAGCTCGAACTTCCTGGCAGTGGTCAAGGAAGGTCGCCGTCCGGGCCTGAGCCTGCAGCGCAACAACAGCCCTGTTGATCTCAAGACCTGGGCAACCGAGCTGCTGGAAAAAATCACACCGATTGCCCGACTGCTGGATCAGGCCCAGGGCATCGATGAGCATATCAAGTCGATTGCCGTGCAACAGGCAAAGATCGACGATACCGCGCTCACACCGTCTGCTCAGGTGCTGGCCAGCATGGAAGCGCATAACGAGGGCTTTACCGCGTTCTCCCTGCGCCAGAGTCAGGTCCACGCCGAATACTTCCGCACTCACCCGCTGAGCGCTCAGGAACAGGCAGACTTCGAAGCCCAGGCCAAAACCTCGATCGAAGAACAGGCCGAGCTGGAAGCGACCGAGGAAGTGGTGGATTTCGACACATTCGTGGGGTCTTATCAGGCGAGCATTCTGTCGATCAGCAATTGATACGCGCAATTACTGTGGGAGTGAGCAAGCTCACTCCCACAAAATACTTATCGTGCGACGCTCCGCGTCGCATGCCGTTCTGGATGCTCTACGTCCACCCTCAGGCTTAAATCGCCTTTTCGAAGATCTTCGAATTACGCTGGTAGTTGTACAGCGACGCGCGGGCGCTTGGCAGGCGGTCGACGCTGCTGGGCTCGAAGCCACGCTCACGGAACCAGTGCGCGGTACGGGTGGTAAGGACGAACAGGGTCTTGATACCCAGCGCTCTGGCGCGGTTTTCAATGCGCTCCAGCAACTCGTCCCCGCGCCCACCGTGGCGATATTCCGGATTGACGGCCAGACATGCCAATTCGCCTGACTCCGAGTCCGCAATCGGGTACAGCGCCGCGCAGGCAATGATCAGCCCTTCCCGCTCGACCACGCTGAACTGTGTGATCTCGCGCTCCAGCACTTCGCGGGAACGACGTACCAGAATGCCCTGCTCTTCCAGCGGCGTGATCAGGTCCATCAAGCCGCCGACATCCTCAATGGCCGCTTCGCGCACCAGCTCGAACTGCTCCTGCGCAACCAGCGTACCGCCACCGTCGCGGGTGAACAGCTCGGTCAGCAGTGCGCCATTCTCGGCATAGCTGACGATATGGCTTCGCGCCACACCACCGCGGCAGGCCTCGGCCGCTGCATCGAGCAATTCAGCCTGATAGTTGGCACCCAGACGCTGCAAGTGCGCAGGTACCTGTTGCGGACGCAGCTCGCGCACCAGTCGGCCCTGCTCGTCCAGCAACCCGGTTTCGGCACCGAACAGCAGCAGTTTGTCGGCAGCCAGATCAATGGCCGCACGCGTGGCAACGTCTTCACAGGCCAAATTGAAAATCTCGCCGGTCGGTGAATAACCCAGCGGCGACAGCAGCACGATATGACGCTCATCCAGCAGGCGATTGATGCCCTTGCGGTCAACCCGACGCACTTCGCCGGTGTGCTGATAATCGACACCTTCCAGCACGCCGATAGGCCGTGCAGTCACCACATTGCCACTGGTCACCCGCAGCCGCGAGCCCTGCATCGGTGAAGCAGCCATGTCCATCGACAGGCGCGCCTCGATCGAGATGCGCAGCTGACCCACAGCATCGATCACGCACTCCAGCGTCTCGGTATCGGTGATGCGCATGTCGCGATGGTAACGCGGCGTAATGCCGCGCTGGGCCAGGCGGCTTTCGATCTGTGGACGCGAGCCGTGCACCAGCACCAGACGCACGCCCAGGCTGTGCAGCAGCACCAGGTCATGGACGATATTGCCGAAGTTAGGGTGCGCAACGCCGTCGCCGGGCAGCATGACGACGAAGGTGCAATCACGGTGAGCATTGATGTACGGAGACGCGTGGCGAAGCCAGTTGACGTATTCGGGCATGACAACAAGAGCCTGTAGAGAAAATGGACGAAGAGAAAAAGCACGCACAACGGTGTGGTGGTTATCGTCGGAACAGGCTTGGCAACACGCGCAATCTCCTTTTATTCAACGTTGATAGTACCGGGCTCACTGGGGAGTCAGGCAGTAATGTTCGATCAATTGACGTAACAGACGCACTGTAGGGTCCAGACGTGACATTTCGAGGTATTCCCCCGGCTGATGCGCACAGGCGATATCGCCCGGGCCGAGCACCAGCGTTTCACAGCCAAGGCGCTGAAGATAAGGCGCTTCGGTGCCGAATGCTACTGCTGCAGCCGTATGACCGGTCAGTCGTTCAGCAACGCGCACAAGTTCAACGTCAGCAGCCTGTTCGAAGGGCGCACACTCGGGGAACAGCGGAGCATAGTCGATCTTTACCTGGTGCAGCTCGGCCAGCGGCTCAAGCTTGTGGCGAATGGCTGCCCGCAGCACCTCAGGGTCCATGCCCGGCAATGGGCGCAGGTCAAATTCCAGCGAGCACTGGCCACAAATCCGGTTCGGGTTATCGCCACCATGAATGCAGCCCAGGTTCAGGGTCGGTTGCGGCACAGTGAACTGCGGGTTGCGGTATTGCGCTTGCCATTGCGTACGCAGGCCTTTGAGTTCGCTGATCGCGTCGTGCATGGCCTCCAGCGCGCTGTGGCCAAGGCTGGGGTCTGAAGAATGGCCGCTGCGCCCAAGGATGTGGATGCGTTCCATCATTACGCCTTTGTGCAGGCGAATCGGCTTGAGCCCGGTCGGCTCTCCGATAACTGCTGCGCGGCCCAGCGGACGTCCGGCCTCTGCCAGTGCGCGAGCCCCGGCCATCGAGCTTTCTTCATCGCAGGTGGCGAGGATCAGCAGCGGCTGTTTGAACGGTTGATCAATAAGCCCACGCACCGCCTCGATGATCAGCGCAAAGAAGCCCTTCATGTCGCAGCTGCCCAGCCCGACCCAGCGGCCATCGACTTCGGTGAGCTTCAACGGGTCGGTTTTCCACAGCGCCTCGTCGAAAGGTACGGTGTCGCTGTGGCCCGCCAGCACCAGGCCGCCCGGACCTGTGCCATAAGTTGCCAACAGATTGAACTTGCCGGGGGAAACCTGCTGGATGTCGCAGGCAAAACCCAGATCCCCGAGCCATCCGGCGAGCAGATCGATGACAGGCCGGTTGGTCTGGTCCAGAGAAGGCTGCGTGCAGCTCACCGATGGCGCAGCGATCAAGGCGGCGAACTGGTCTTTCATGGACGGCAACGGCATGGGCGCTTCCTGTAATCAAGACGAAACACGGCCCATCATAGGGCCATAGCAACCCAGGAATAAACCGTTTCGGGCCATGTCCTGTACACTGACGGCCTTAGCAGCCGTTCAGTCATGGGCTGCGCTCCCGTTTATCAGTATCAGCGTTTGGATTCCCCCGGCCATGCAAAAAGAAACAGAAATCAAACTCCGCGTCAGCCGCGAGACCCTCGCTGCACTGCGCGAACACCCGTTGCTCAAGAAGCGCAACAAGAGTGGCTGGGAGCGCCTTGAACTGTCGAACCAGTATTTCGATACCCCAGAGGGCGAGCTGGCACAGGCCAAAGTCGCCCTGCGCATCCGTCGCGATGGCGATCAGATCATCCAGACCATGAAGACGCGCGGGCAAAGTGTTGCCGGCCTGTCCGAGCGCAATGAATACAACTGGGACCTGAGCAAAGCCAAGCTCGACCTGAAAAAGCTCGAAGGCGATTGCTGGCCCGAGCAACTGGCCGGGCTGGACAAGAAAACCATCAAGCCGTTGTTCACCACCGATTTCATCCGTGAAAAGGCCGAAATTGCCTGGGGTCGTGGCAAGGCCAAAGTGGTGATCGAAGCCGCGCTGGACCTGGGCCAGGTGGTTGCAGGCAAGCAAAAGGAAGAAATCTGCGAGCTGGAGCTTGAACTGCGCGAAGGCGAACCTGCCGCGCTGCTGGAACTGGCCGCCGAGCTGGCTGCAACGCTGCCGTTGATGCCGTGCGATATCAGCAAGGCAGAGCGCGGTTATCGTCTGCTTGATGCCGGCAGCTACTCGCTGAGCCTGCCAGCACCCGCACTGAATGCAGAAACTCCGCTCGACGAAGCCTACTCCGCGCTGGCCTGGCACCTGCTGGGCAGCAGCCAGCGTCTGGCCGAGCAATACCGTTTCAACGGCCACTGGCGTCTGCTGCAGGACTGGGTCGAGATGCTCGCCGAGTTGCGTGCCCTGACCAGCAGCCTTGGCCAGGCCGCCCCACGGGCCTCGACCGCGCAACTGCGTACCTCGCTGGACGCCTTGCTGGAAGACTGGCGCCCGCTGGTTCAGGCCGGGCAGGAAGATGCCGATGTACGCGGTGCCGCCCACGAGCAGTTTCTGGAAGAGTTGCAGGACACCCGCTGGGGCGAGTTCTCGCTGAACACTTCGCGTTGGTTGCTGGCGCGCAGCTGGACCACAGAGCGCAATACCCGTGGCAATCGTCAGGGCGCTGCGCTGTTGAGCAGCTGGCTGCCACGCCTGCTGGGTGAAGAAGCGACGTCGCTGCAACTGAGCCGCTATCAGCAGCAGCCAGAAGACCTGGCCGAACAACTACCGCGCATCGAGCGCATTCAGGCCTGGCTGCACTGGGCACGCGGCGCGCTTGAGCTGCCGGAGCTGGACCGCCTGTACGGCGAACTACGCAAGCTGGAAGAACTGGCCAATATGGACATCAGCGATGAAGTCCTTGATGCACGCGTGCAACAGGCAATCACCGTATTCCAGAGCCGCGCGTGGAAAACCCTGTTGCGTTTGTAACGGCTGGATTTCGTGGCGTTGATTATCGTCCCCACGCTCCGCGTCCGATCTTGAACATGTGGTGCGGCGCAAATTTGTGACGCAGAGCGTCACGAACTGCATGCCAACGCGGAGCATTGGCACGATAGTCATCTTGATGCGTAGGTTAACTATCGTTCCCACGCTCTGGTATGACCCCCGAAGGTTGGACGCAACCTTTGGAGGCGTCATGGGTAAATATACAGTGCAGGCAAAACTCGCAGCCGTGAAAGAATATTGTGCCGGCAAGGCAGGGTTGAGGGATGTTGCGCATCGCCACGATGTGGACTTTTCCTGTCTTCGTCAGTGGGTCGCGGCTTATCAGATCCACGGCCCAGCGGCTCTTAAAGAGAAAAAGCGGCAGCGTTACAGTGACGAGTTCAAGCTAGCTGTTTTGAAGCGCATGCATGATGAGCGATTATCACTGCGCCAGACAGCGGCCTTGTTCGATATCCGTCAGTTCGGCATCATCAATCTATGGCAGCGCCTTTTTGACGAAGGTGCGCTTAACGCCTCCTCAAAGCCCCCTGAGAAAGCTGGACGCCCAAGAAAGATGACGACGACCCTTCCCCCTGTGAATTCCGCTCCAGTCGACGATGAATCGCGTTCGCGTGACGAGTTGCTTGCCGAGGTGAAGCAACTGCGGATGGAGGTCGATTATCTAAAAAAGCTCGATGCCTTGGTTCAGAAGAAGCAACGAATAGCGCAGCAGAAAAAGCGCAAATCGTAATAGAACTGAGGCCTTTGCATTCTCTGGACGGCCTGCTGAAGTTTGCCGGTCTGGCACGCAGCACTTTTTACTATCAACAAAAGGTACTGCTGGCAGACGACAAATACGCAGGGCTGAAGGACCTGATTCAGGCAACGTTCTACGAGCATAAGGGCCGGTATGGCTATCGTCGCATCACGGCAGTCTTGCGCAGGGCGGGCCATCTTGTGAACCACAAGACGGTGCAGAAACTAATGGGGCAGCTAGGCCTGAAGAGCCTGATACGCGTGAAGAAATACCGTTTCTACAAAGGCGAAACAGGTAAGGCCGCGCCTAACCTGCTAAAGCGTGATTTCAAAGCGCAATACCTTAACCAGAAATGGGCCACCGACGTGACCGAATTCAAAGTAGGAGGCCAGAAACTCTATCTGTCGCCGATCATGGATTTGTACAACGGCGAAATCATTTCCTATGCGATTGCCAGGCGCCCGCTGTACTCCATGGTCGACGAAATGCTTGACGGAGCATTCACGCGGCTTGGACCGGATGAAAAGCCGATTTTGCATTCTGACCAGGGCTGGCAATATCGGATGCCTATTTACCAGCGACTGCTCCATGAGAATTCGATCACAGCCAGCATGTCGCGCAAGGGTAACTGCTATGACAACGCGGCTATAGAGAGCTTTTTTAGCACGCTGAAATCCGAATTTTTCTACCTGAACAAATTTAACGATCTGGATGAGCTTCAAGCGGGTATCGAAGAGTACATTGAGTATTACAATCACTCACGCATAAAACTGAAGCTTAACGGCCTGAGTCCTGTGGAATTCAGGATGCAGGCCGCCAAGGCAGCGTAAGTGGATAATTGTCCAACCTTCGGGGGGCATACCACTCCGCGTGGGGACGCCGTTCTGGACGCTCTGCGTCCGATCTTGAGCATGCGGGATGGTCAAAAGCGCACGTTCAGCCACCCTGGCGCAGCAGCGGCAGGCTGGTGGTGGATTTGATCTCGGACAGCGCCACTGTCGAGTTCACTTCCTGGATGCCGGGCACCAGCGACAGCTTTTCGAAGAAGAACCGCTCGTATGCCTCGATATCCGGCGTCACGATGCGCAGCAGAAAATCCACCGACCCCATCAGTACATAGCACTCCAACACCTCCGGGAAGCCACGAATCGAGTCGGTGAACTCGGTGAAGTTGGAGCGCCCGTGGGCGTTGAGTTTTACCTCGGCGAAAATCTGTGTGTTCAGGCCGATTTTCTTGCGATCCAGCAACGCAACCTGACGACGAATGACCCCTTCATCCTTGAGCCGCTGAATGCGCCGCCAACAAGGCGATTGCGAGAGGCCGACCTGCTCGGCAATCTGCGCGCTGGAGAGCGACGCGTCCTCTTGTAGCAGCGCCAGAATCTTGCGGTCGTAAACGTCCAGCTCGGTTTGCATAATTAATTTTCCGCATTGGCTTTTTACGCATTAACAAGTCCAATCAAGCCTAATCCAGACGATGATGGACCAGAAATTTCTTTTTTGGCATGTAAAGATTTTCCCACTGTTCTGGAGTATCCACATGCCTGACCTTGAAGCCGTTACCGCCCCCTTGCAGCGTCCCGACAACTGGTCATCCAGCAATGCGGCATGCTGTGCGCGCTACCAAATTGTTGCTGCAGCCGAGCCTGCATTGCTTTGTCAGGTGCTGAACCTGTTTGCAATGCAGTACCTGATTCCCGACCAGCTCAGTGTGGCGCGACAAGAGAAGACGCTGCTCATCGGCCTGCAAGTTGCCAGCCTGAGCTGGCACAGAGCGCAGGTGATCGGCGAAAAAATGCGTAACCTGATCGATGTATGCTCCGTGGAAGTCGAACAGATCGACGCGCAGAACAGCCCACAAACGCACGTGGCCCTGGCGACCGGCTGACTCAATTTAGCCGCTTCGGCAATTCCCGGTCGCATAGAACGAGTAACGCTGTCACGCTTGGCGTCTACTCTTGTTCATCGTCCAATGACGAAGTGCCTCAAGGAGCCCACATGGCAGCCCTGGCCCCCTCTTCACAGGATCGCTGGCTCGATCTGAATGATGTGTTGCGTGATCTGGTTGCCGAAGGCTATCTCGGCCAGGACGACGCGGAAACGGCACTCACCCAACGTCGCAGCGCGGTGAACATCCAGCTGCATCCCCTCGAGTTTCTCGCTTCGCTGCAGTTTGACGACCTCAAGCGGCCGGGCAAGAAGCTGGACGTGGAAACCCTGACCGCCTGGCTGGCCAAAACCTGTGGCCAGCCTTACATGCGTATCGATCCGCTGAAGATCAACGTCGCGGCGGTCACGCCACTGATGTCCTACGCCTTTGCCCAGCGCCACAAGATTCTGGCCGTGGCGGTTGACCGCGAGTCGGTGACCATCGCCAGCGCCCAACCCTACGTGCGCTCCTGGGAAGGCGATCTTACGCATGTGCTCAAGCTGCAGATCAAGCGTGTGGTCGCCAACCCTACAGACATTCAACGCATGGCGATGGAGTTTTTCAGGCTGGCCAAGTCGGTCAGCGGTGCCAGCGCCTCTGAGCAAAAAATGAGCAACATGGGCAATTTCGAACAGTTGCTCAAGCTAGGCGCCAGTGATCAGGAGCCGGACGCCAACGACGCGCACATCGTCAATATCGTCGACTGGCTGTTCCAGTACGCATTTCAGCAGCGCGCCAGCGATATTCATATCGAGCCGCGCCGCGAACAGGGCACCGTGCGGTTTCGCATCGACGGCGTGCTGCATAACGTTTACCAGTTTCCGGCGCAGGTGATCATGGCGATTGTCAGCCGCCTGAAAAGCCTTGGCCGGATGAACGTCGCCGAAAAACGCAAACCACAGGACGGGCGGGTCAAGACCACCACACCCGAGAATCGCGAAGTGGAGTTGCGCCTGTCGACCCTGCCGACCGCGTTCGGCGAAAAAATGGTCATGCGGATCTTCGACCCCGAGGTGTTGCTCAAGGACTTCGACCAACTGGGCTTCTCCAGTGACGACCTGCGGCGCTGGCAGGAAATGACCCGTCAGCCCAACGGCATCATTCTGGTCACCGGCCCGACCGGTTCGGGCAAGACCACCACGCTGTACACCACCCTCAAGAAACTGGCGACCTCCGAGGTCAACCTGTGCACCATCGAAGACCCCATCGAGATGGTCGAGCCGGCCTTCAACCAGATGCAGGTGCAGCACAACATCGAACTGAGCTTTGCCGTCGGCGTGCGCGCGCTGATGCGACAGGACCCGGATATCATCATGATCGGCGAGATTCGCGACCTGGAGACCGCTGAAATGGCCATTCAGGCGGCACTCACCGGGCATTTGGTGCTGTCGACGCTGCACACCAACGACGCACCCAGCGCCATCAGCCGTATGCTCGAGCTGGGTGTGCCGCATTACCTGCTCAAGGCGACCATCCTTGGCGTCATGGCCCAGCGTCTGGTGCGGACCCTGTGTCCGCACTGCAAGGCACCGATCAATCTGAACGAAACCGACTGGCAAACCCTGACCCGCCCATGGCAGGCCCCCGTACCGCCCGGCGCACATCAGGCGGTCGGTTGTGTGGAATGTCGCGATACCGGCTATCGGGGACGGGCCGGGGTTTACGAGATCATGGTCATGTCCGACAACATCAAGGCATTGATTTCTGCGGACCTGGACCTGACCGCCATGCGTCGCCAGGCCTTCAAGGAAGGGACGCGCAGTTTGCGTCTGTCCGGTGCCCAGAAAATCTCGGCAGGGCTGACTACACTTGAGGAAGTGCTGCGAGTGACACCGCAGAGCGAGCAACGCTGATCAGGGTTGAAAGCGTTGTTCCAGACGGCTGTGCATCGTGGTGAGCCAGCTAAAGTGAACTACGCGGTACACCTTGATTGAACTAGTTCGTAGCTTTGGCTATCCAACCCCTCAGAACCACCACAGCTGGAGTAATTCATCATGCGTCTCAAGTTCGCTGTCGCCACCGTAGCCTTGCTTTCCATCCCAATGGGTTCAGCGATGGCTGACACCTTCTGGCGTAATGTGCTGTCTTCCGGTGCAACCACCGGCTCGACTTACCTGACCTTCAAGGATCACAAGCTGATCGTTGCCGCCCAGGACGACGCAGGCAGCTTCGTCGCCAGCGACGGCGGCATCCGCGGTCCGTTCCTGGAAGCTGCCATCGAACAGGTACGCAAAGACAATCCAGGCCTGAAAGCCACAGATATGGAACTGGCCAACGCGATCCTGGATAAGAATCTGGTCGCTGAAAACCAGTAAGCCCTGCTGGCAAATACTGCGCATAAAAAATGCCGCTCGATGAGCGGCATTTTTTTGTCCGGCGATTGGTTATTCGCCGATCGCGCTTTTGTAACCTGCAGCATCCAGCAATTTGGCCAGATCGGCTTCAGCGGCAGTTGGCTTGAGCTTGAAGATCCAGGCGTCGTACGGATCACTGTTGAGCGACTCGGGCGAATCGCCCAGCGCTGCGTTGACTTCGATCACCTCGCCAGCAACCGGCGAGTAGATATCCGAAGCAGCCTTGACCGACTCCACAACACCAGCGGTGTCAGCGGCAGCAAACACTTTGCCGATTTCCGGCAGCTCGACGAAGACCACATCGCCCAGCGCTTCCTGTGCGTGGTCCGAGATGCCGACGGTCACGGTGCCATCTGCTTCAACACGTGCCCATTCATGACTTTCGGCGAAACGCAGCTCGGCGGGAATATTGCTCATTTAGTCATCCTCAACATCGGGTCAGCGGAAAACCCGCCATAGGTTAAATCAGGGCCTTGCCGTGGCGCACAAACGCTGGCTGCACCACCCTCACCGGATACCACTTGCCGCGGATTTCCACCTCGGCCCGGTCAGCGGTTGCCATCGGAACGCGCGCCAGAGCAATGGATTTGCTCAGCGTAGGAGAGAAACTACCACTGGTGATCTCTCCTTCGCCAATTTCTGCGACACGTACCACCTGATGCGCCCGTAAAACGCCGCGCTCTTCGAGCACCAATCCCACGAGTTTGAAGGCGGTTCCTTCAGCCCGTTCGCTCTCCAGCGCCTCGCGACCGATAAAATCACGGTCGGCAGGTTCCCAGGCAATGCTCCAGGCCATATTCGATGCCAGCGGCGAAACATGCTCGCCGATGTCCTGACCGTACAGGTTCATGCCTGCCTCCAGGCGCAACGTATCGCGAGCGCCCAGACCGATCGGGGAGATACCCGCGCCGACCAGTTCATTGAAAAAACGCTGGGCCTCTTCGGCAGGCAGCATGATTTCCAGGCCGTCTTCACCGGTATAACCGGTGCGCGCGATGAACCAGTCGCCATCATCAAGACCTTCAAACGGCTTGAGCTGGTGGATCAGTTCGGCGCGGGCGCTTGAAACCAGCTCGGCGATACGGGTTCTGGCCTTTGGCCCCTGAATCGCGAGCATCGCCATTTCGCTGCGCGCGATCAGTTGTACATCGAAGTCGCCCAGCTGCGACTGCATCCAGGCTAGATCCTTGACCCCGGTCGCGGCATTGACCACCAGCCGATAACCTTCGGGCGTGAGGTAGACGATCATGTCATCGATGACCCCGCCTCTTTCGTCCAGCATGGCGCTGTACAAGGCTCGACCCGGGGTCTTCAGTTTTTCCACATCGTTGGCCAGCAGGTAACGCAGCCAGGTTCTGGCTTGACGGCCAACCACATCGATCACGTTCATGTGTGAGACATCGAAGACCCCACAGTCGCGACGCACCTGATGGTGTTCCTCGACCTGCGATCCGTAATGCAACGGCATGTCCCAGCCACCAAAATCGACCATTTTCGCGCCAAGGGCGAGGTGCAGGTCGAACAGGGGGGTACGCTGTCCCATGGGTTTCTCCTTCCGGGCGTGGCGAAGGTGCGGGCAGAAAAGATCGGCAAGCCCCCAATAAACCGGAGTTTGCAGCACTTACAGCTGGCCGAATTTTCTGACAGACCGCACCAATTGCGGCGCATTGTAGCGGCAAGGTGAAGGGCCCGCACCTAGCCAATCTGACGGGCAGAGCGACGAATCAACCCGATGACGGGTAATAATCCTACAAGCACCAGCGACAAAGCTGGCAATGCCGCTCGTGCCCACTCACCCTCGCTGGTCATTTCAAACACGCGTACCGCCAGCGTATCCCAGCCAAACGGGCGCATCAGCAGGGTCGCAGGCATCTCTTTGAGTACATCGACGAACACCAGCAACCCAGCACTCAAGGCTCCCGGAACCAAAAGCGGCAGATACACGTTGAGAAACAACTTTGGTCCGCTGACCCCCAGACTGCGTGCGGCTTCAGGCAATGAGGGACGGATACGCGACAGGCTGTGCTCCAGCGGGCCGAAGGCGACCGCGATGAAACGTACAAGGTAAGCCAGCAGCAGCGCCGAAAGGCTGCCCAGCAACAACGGCTTGCCTGCACCGCCCAGCCAGCCGGAAAGCGGAACGACCAGCTCACGGTCCAGATAACTGAACGCCAGCATGATTGAAACGGCCAGTACCGAACCCGGCAGCGCGTAACCCAGGTTGGCGAGGCTGACGCCAGAGCGGATCGCAGGTGTGGGTGCCATGCGCCGCGCGAAGGCCAGAATCAGCGCCACGCTGACAGTGATCAACGCCGCCATACCGCCCAGATAGAGCGTGTGCAAAATCAGGCCGGTATAGCGCTCGTCGAGGTCGAATCGGCCGCGCTGCCAGACCCAGACAATCAATTGCAGCACCGGCACGACGAAGGCACAGAGAAAAACCAGCCCGCACCATAAACTGGCTCCCCAGGCCTTGATACCGCTAAGCGGATAAAGCGCAGCGCCACGCGGCCGTTCATTGGTCGGTCGGCTTGCACCGCGGGCACGACGTTCGCCATACAGCAGCACCAGGACTGCCAACAGCAGCAGGCTGGCCAGTTGCGCGGCGCTGGACAGGCTGAAGAAGCCGTACCAGGTCTTGTAGATGGCGGTGGTGAACGTGTCGAAATTGAACACTGATACCGCACCGAAATCGGCCAGGGTCTCCATCAGCGCCAAAGCTACGCCCGCACCGATGGCTGGACGCGCCATTGGCAGCGCCACACGCCAGAACGCCTGCAAGGGCGTGTTGCCCAACACTCGTGCAGCTTCCATCAGCCCCTTGCCCTGCGCCAGAAACGCCGTGCGCGCCAACAGGTAGACATAGGGATAGAAGACCAGCACCAGCACGATGATCACCCCACCGGTGGAGCGCACCCGAGGCAGGCGCAGGCCGGAGCCGAACCATTCACGCATCAGGGTTTGCACCGGGCCGGAAAAATCCAGCAGCCCGACAAATACAAACGCCAGTACGTAGGCAGGGATTGCGAACGGCAGCATCAACGCCCAGTCCAGCCAGCGCCGCCCGGGAAACTCACACAGGCTGGTCAGCCACGCCAGACTCACCCCCAGCAGCGTTACACCCACACCGACACCCAGCACCAGAATCAACGTGTTACCCAGCAGACGGGACATCTGGGTTTCCAGCAGGTGTGACCATATCTGTTGGTCAATGGTCTCCCACGACAGCAGCAGCACGCTCAGCGGCAATAACACCAGCGCAGCGATGGCGAAGACCAGTGGGTACCAGCGGCGTTGGACAGGATGGGCCACGGAGGTTCTCGAAATGAGGGGGTTCAAGAGGGTAAGCAGAGCGTGCGCACAGGTCTGCTTCTGATTCTGGCTGAAAGCCGTAGGAGCGGACTTGTCCGCGAAGCCGTCAGTTCAGATAGTGCATTTTCTGAGAATGTACCGGCCCTTTCGCGGACAAGTCCGCTCCTACGCCCTGCGGGCAGAAGCCTGAAAGCCACGCTTTTCGGGCTATTCAAGATTTGTGTAATTAGCGCGAAGCGTATCAACGAGAGCCAGGCACTGGGTATTAAATCAATTCCAGCCCGCGCGATCCATCATGCGGATCGCTTCTGCCTGACGCTTGCCTGCCACTTCGACCGGAATGGTGTCGGCCTTGAACCGGCCCCAGCTCGCCACTTCTTCTGACGGCGCCACGTTCGGGTTGGCCGGGAACTCCTGATTGACGCTTGAGAAGATCTTCTGTGCATCGGGACCGGTCATCCACTCGACCAGCGCCTTGGCAGCCTCAGGGTGCGGTGCGTACTTGGTCAGGCCGATACCCGACAGGTTTACGTGTACACCCCGGTCCGCCTGATTCGGCCAGAACAGCTTCACCGCCAGGTCAGGTTTTTCCTTGTGCAGGCGACCGTAATAGTAGGAATTGACGATGCCCACGTCGCACTGCCCGGCGTTGATCGCCTCAAGCACTGCGATGTCGTCGGAAAAAACATCGGTGGACAGGTTGTTCACCCAGCCCTTGAGGATTTTCTCGGACGCTTCGGCGCCATGGGTTTCGATCAATGTAGCGGTCAGCGACTGGTTGTAGACCTTCTTCGCGGTGCGCAGGCACAGGCGCCCTTCCCAGTTCTTGTCGGCCAGCGCTTCATACGTGGTCAGCTCGACAGGTTTCACCCGGTCAGTGGAGTAGGCGATGGTTCGTGCGCGAAGGCTCAGGCCGGTCCAGCCGTGAGTGGATGAGCGGTATTGCGGCGGAATGTTGGCTTCTATCACCGGTGAGGTGAATGGCTGCAGAATGCCCATCTGTTCGGCTTGCCAGAGGTTACCGGCATCGACCGTCAGCAACAGGTCGGCAGTGGCATTCTCGCCCTCGGCCTTGATGCGCTGCATCAATGGCGCTTCCTTGTCGGTGATGAACTTTATCTTCACCCCGGTCTTGGCCGTATATGCATCGAACACCGGCTTGATCAACTCGTCGATCCGGGACGAATAGACCACCACTTCATCAGCAGCCTGAGCGGTACTGCCCAGTAAAGTCAGTGTCAGAGCAGCCAGAAGACGCTTGCTTGCCTGCATCGGGGGTATCTCGCGTTCGCAAATGAGGCGAAATGGTAGTGAATCCCATTTGCTATCTCAATCGAAGAGGCAGTGGAGCCGTTACCGGATGTTTCTGGCTGACAGCCTGATCAACAAACGGTCCTGGCTTTGGAAAAGTTCGCAACCCTGCGCAGCTTGTCCACATCGAACACTTCCAGCTGCCCTTCTCCCAGGCGCACGATCTTGCGTTCATGCAGATCCTGAAGCACTTCCAGCAAGGCCGGCGGGGATAGCGCGAGGCACTCCACGGCCTGAATGTCCTCCAGCACAATCAGGCGGCGTGCATGGCTCAACGGACCATAACCCTCACTGAGCATCAACAGACGCCATGCGACCCTCGCTCTGGGAGGCAGTCGGCGCATTTTCTCGGGGTTCTGCAGCGGCAAACCGATTTTCTGGCTGAGTAACGCGGCAAACCAGCGCCAATATTCCGGGTGCCTGTCGAGCAACTCGAGCAGAAATTGCTGAGGGACATGCAGAAAGATACTTTGCTCCAGTGAGCAGACCTCGAAACGGCGCGGCAACCCGTCGAACAGCGAGACTTCGCCAAACCACATAGGCGCACGCATCGGCTCCACACCCGAAAGCCGCTGCTCATGGGCAGCGCCGATACGCACACAGCCCTCCAGCAACACATAAAGACCGCAAGGCAGATCGCCTTTCTCGAACAGCGTCCTGCCAGGCGTCCTGCGCTGCTGGCGAGCAGCGTCCAGCAGGCTATCCTGCAAACCGGCAGGTAAATGAGAAAACCAGTAATCGGATAGCAGTCGTGACCGCCACGACACTCCATTTGTCATTTTTGCTCCCTTTTATTTCAGGCATGCGTGTTGTACAACAACCCTGGCTCAAACCGATCATCGTCTCAGGCAGGAATAATAATGAAAACCCTTGTCGATCATCTCAGCCAATACGCTGCGTATCACCGTGATTCACGCAATATCGTGACGCACTTCGTGGGCATTCCATTGATTGTACTGGCCGTGGCGGTACTTCTGTCGCGTCCGGGCTGGACTGTAAGCGGCGTGTGGGTTTCGCCTGCGGCCCTGCTAGCCCTGGGTTCGACGATTTTCTATCTGCGCCTGGACCGTCCGCTGGGCGTGGTCATGGCAGTGCTGCTGGCACTGTGCATCTGGGCCGGGGCCAACCTTGCGCAACAGAAGACCATGGTTTGGCTGAGCGCGGGCGTCGGGCTCTTTGTGATCGGCTGGATCATCCAGTTCATCGGCCATTACTACGAAGGGCGCAAACCGGCGTTTATCGATGACGTGACTGGCCTGATCATCGGCCCGCTGTTCGTGATTGCGGAGCTGGCGTTCCTGATGGGCTTGCGCAAACCGCTGCAATACGCCATCGAAGAACGCTCCGGCCCAGTGGGGCGCAATACCCGTAAGGCTGCGATGTAGCGACTGTTAACGATCAGTCTCCGTGCTCTGGCCCGTCAGTCCGCTGGTCCCGCTGGTGTGGTGCAGCCCGGCCAGCAGCAGTCGCTGATACAACTCTTCGCGCAAGCCCTGAGGCTGGTCGAGTTGCATTCGTTGCAAGTGCTCCGGGAAGGCTTCGGGGTCGGGAGCGTCCAGAGTGGCCTTGCCCAACTCGAGGATTTCGGTGAGTTTGAGCTTGCTCTTCAGCCAGTTCAACGCACGCATCAGGTCGCGCTCTTCACCTGTAAAATCGCATCCCAGCGGGTATTCAGTAAACAGCGACGGATAGCGCGATGCCGTGTCCTTGAGGCGTTTCGGGGTGTTTTCTGTGAAGCGTGGATCAAGGCGGAATTCCTTGGGCAGCTTTCCGGCCTTTTGCGCCTGCTCGATCAAGCCGGGCTGAAAGCGCGAGTCAGTGATGTTGAGGATGCGCTCGATCACCGTGGCGTCGGTCTGACCGCGCAGATCGGCAATGCCGTATTCGGTCACGACAATATCGCGCAGGTGCCGGGGGATCGTGGTGTGGCCGTACTGCCAGACGATATTGGAGCTGACCTCGCCACCTGACTCACGCCAGCTGCGCAGCATCAGGATCGAACGAGCGCCCTCCAGGGCATGAGCCTGCGCCACAAAGTTGTATTGGCCACCCACACCGCTGAGCACTCGGCCATCTTCCAATTGATCGGCCACGGCTGCGCCCATCAGGGTGACGGTGAACGCACTGTTGATGAAGCGCGCATCGCGGCGTTGCAGGCGTTTGAGTTCTTCCTGACCGTAAAGCTCGTTGATATAGCTGATGGCAGTCATGTTGAACTGCGCCAGTCGCTCGGCGGGCAGCTCGCGCAATCGCTCATAGAAACTGCGCGGGCCGAGGAAAAAACCACCGTGCACCACCACGCCATCAGGATGGGCGTCTTCATCCAGCGTGCCCAGGTTGGCCAGCCGTTGCAGCTCTACGTTGGCGTACACCTTGCGTCGCACGATGCCGGCATCGGCCAGTACCAGCAGGCCGTTAACGAACATTTCGCTGCAACCGTAAAGGCCGCTGGCGAACGGCTGAACGCCGCCTTCGCGGTCGATCAGGGTCTGCCAGTTACTCATGTTCAACTCGGCCAGCAGACTGCGCCAGGTTTCATTGTCGGCTTGCCTGGCCAGCAGTGCGCCGGTCAGCGCATCGCCCATCGAGCCGATGCCGATCTGTAGCGTGCCGCCGTCGCGCACCAGTGTACTGGCATGCAGACCAATCAAATGGTCTTGATAACCCACCGGCATGTTCGGGGTGGAAAACAGCGTACTGCGCTCATCTTCGTTGATCAGCAGGTCAAACGCATCGACATCCAGCTCCGAGTCGCCCGGCATGTAAGGCAGGTCGGCGTGGACCTGACCCAGCATGAGGATGGTTTCTCCGGCAGCGCGGCGTTTGGCGATCATGGGCAGCAGGTCGAGGGTCACATCAGGGTTGCAACTCAGGCTCAGCTTGCCCGGGTACTGATCGTCACGGGACACCAGTTGCGCGACCAGATTCAGGCCGTTGGCATTGATATCGCGGGCGGCATGACTGTAATTGCTGCTGACGTAGTCTTGCTGGGCTGACTCGCTGTTCAGCAGGCTGCCCGGCTGCATGAAGAATTGCTGCACGCGAATGTTGTGTGGAAGTTTGTCGCGACGCAGCGCGGCTAGAAACTCCAGTTCCGGATAGTCACCGAAGACCCGCTCCAGAAACGGTTCCAGAAACCGCGCCTGCAAACCCTCTCCCGGCGTTGGCCGCCCGAGTGTCAGCGCGGTGTAGATCGTCAGCCGTCGCTCGGGCAACTGGCTGATGCGCTGGTACAGCGCATTGACGAACCGATTGGGCTTACCCAGCCCGAGCGGCATGCCGAGGTGAATATGCTCGGGCAATTGCGCCAGAACGTGATCGACAGCGTGCTCGATGGAACAGGAATACGGCATCCCAGCTCTCCTGAATTGTTATTGGTGCAGCTTGGACCGGTGGCAATCTGAAATTGCTGCATGCTCGCTGCGCAACTATCGTTCCCACGCTCCAGCGTGAGAACGGAGTGCACGTCACTTCAACCCGGACATGCTCTGGATAGCGCTCTTCAGTTCGTCGTCAGTGCAATCGCCGCAGGTGCCTTTCGGCGGCATGATGCCAATGCCTTTGATGGTGCTGGCCAGCAGGCCGTCAAGGCCGCCTTTTTGTCTGGCCCGTTCTTCCCAGGCGGCCGTGTCACCGGTTTTCGGCGCGTTGAGCAGGCCGACGCTGTGACACGCGACGCAATGGGCGGCGATGATGTCGTCAGGGGCTCGGGCGGTATCGGCGGCTTGCACATTGAACGCCCATAACGTCAGAACGCCTGCGGTGCTCAGAATCTTCCGGGTCAGCTTCACGCGTCACTCACTGAAAGGGGCGGGTCAGAAATTGGCTGGCGTTGCCGCACTGATCAATCGTGCCGGTACGTCGAACGGGTTGCGGAAGCGATGCGGCCGGGTGCTTTCAAAATAATAGCTGTCCCCGGCTTCCAGTACGTAGGTGTCGAGACCCACCACCAGCTCCAGTCGCCCCTCGACGAGGATTCCGGTTTCTTCACCGTCGTGGACGAGCATTTCTTCACCGGTATCGGCACCCGGCGGGTAGGTTTCGGTAAGAAAGGCGATGGCACGGCCCTGGTGCGACTTGCCGACCAGCTTCATGGTCACGGCACCGTCCGAGATATCAATCAACTCGCTGGCCTTGTACACCACCTGCGCTGCGTTTTCCGGAACGGTTTCTTCCGAGAAAAACTCGACCATGGACATGGGAATGCCGCCGAGCACTTTGCGCAGCGAGCTGATCGAAGGGCTTACGCTGTTTTTTTCGATCATGGAGATGGTGCTGTTGGTCACGCCTGCGCGCTTGGCGAGTTCACGCTGGGACAGGCCCTTGAGCTTGCGGATCGATTGCAGTCGTTCACCCACGTCCAATGCGATATTCCCCCAGGTTTTGTCAGGTCTAGTCGAGATGAACGCCATCATGGCAACAGCGTTCAATATTTACAACACTTCGACAGACACCAGACATACAGCGGCCTGACGGACAGGAGCTCGATCAGTCTTGGGAATAGATACGCGGAACGCGACGCAGATTGCAGAAGATTTCGTAGGGAATCGTTTCTGCCCGTGTGGCCACTTCACTGGCGAGCACGTGCTTGCCCCATAACTCGACCCGGCTGCCAAGCCCGGCCTGCGGAACGCCGGTCAAGTCTACGCAAAGCATGTCCATGGACACTCGCCCGAGCAGCCGGGAGGGCTGACCGTCGATCTGCACAGGCGTGCCGGTCGGCGCATGACGCGGGTAGCCGTCGGCGTACCCCATCGCCACCACGCCAATACGTAATGGCCGATCACAGACAAACGTCGCGCCATAGCCCACGGCTTCACCGGCAGGCAGCTCACGCACACTGATGATCTTCGATTCAAGGGTCATGACCGGTTGCAGGCGGTCAGCCAGCGGGTGCGCCTGACCAAACGGCGTGGCACCGTAGAGCATGATGCCGGGGCGCGACCAGTCGCTTGGAATATGCGGCCAGCCCAGAACGGCCGGGGAGTTTTTCAGGCTGGTTTCTGCAACCAGGCCTTTGCGAAAGCTCTCGAATACAGCGAACTGTTCATCACTGCATCCACTGTTCAGTTCATCGGCGCGGGCGAAGTGGCTCATCAGGACGATTCTGGCCACTTTGCCGGTTACCAGCAGGCGTTGATAGGCGGCCTGATATTCATGCGGGTACAGGCCGACGCGGTGCATGCCCGTGTCAATCTTGAGCCAGACCGTTAAAGGTTTGGCAAGCTGCGCCTGTTCGATGGCCTCCAGCTGCCAGGTCGAATGCACGACCGTCCAGAAGTCGTGCTCGACAATCAGCGCCAGTTCATCGGCTTCGAAAAAACCTTCAAGCAGCAGAACAGGTGCGTGGATGCCTGCCGCGCGTAGCTCGAGCGCTTCTTCGATGCAGGCCACTGCGAAACCGTCGGCCTGGGCTTCCAGTGCCTGGGCAACACGTACCGCACCGTGACCATAGGCATCGGCCTTGATCACCGCGAGCGCTTTGCCGCCGCTGTTTTCACGAGCCAGTTGGTAGTTGTGACGCAGTGCCTGAAGATCAATTAAGGCGCGGGCTGGACGCATGATGACGTTTCTTGCCTGAAGGGTGAAAAGGGTCAGAAAAACCCCGACGCAGAGATGCGTCGGGCACAACAGTATAAAGACAGCAGACTCAAGGCAGCGCGGCGACAACCGACAGTTCGACGAGGATTTCCGGCTCGCACAACTTGGCCTCGACGGTTGCACGCGCAGGCGCGACACCCTTGGGCAGCCATTTGTCCCAGACGCTGTTCATGCCGGCAAAATGAGCATCGATGTCTTTCAGATAGATCGTGACCGACAGAATGCGAGTCTTGTCAGTACCGGCCAGGTCGAGCAGGCGCTCGATACTGTTCAGAACCTCGCGGGTCTGTTGCTCGACACCTGCAGTCATGTCATCGCCGACCTGGCCCGACAGATAGACGGTGCCGTTGTGGACAACGACCTGACTCATGCGCTCATTGGTGAGCTGGCGCTGGATTGACATGCTGTGCATTCTCCTGAGTGTTGCCGTAACGAGAGATATCGAGGCCTTCGGCACTGATACAGGGTGTCTTGCGGGCAATGAGGTCTGCCAGCAAGCGACCGGAACCACACGCCATCGTCCAGCCCAATGTGCCATGGCCGGTATTGAGGAACAGGTTACGGAACGGTGTTGCACCCACAATCGGTGTGCCATCGGGAGTGGTCGGACGCAACCCGGTCCAGAAACTGGCCTGGCTCAGGTCGCCACCCTGAGGATAGAGGTCACCGACGATCATCTCCAGTGTTTCGCGTCGACGAGGGTTGAGCGACAGGTCGAAACCGGCGATTTCCGCCATGCCGCCGACCCGGATGCGGTTGTCGAAGCGGGTGATGGCGACCTTGTAGGTTTCATCGAGAATGGTCGAGGTCGGAGCCATGGCCGGGTCAGTGATCGGCACCGTCAGCGAATAGCCCTTCAGCGGGTAAACCGGAGCCTTGATACCCAGCGGTTTGAGCAGTTGCGGAGAATAGCTGCCCAGCGCCAGCACGTAGCGGTCGGCTGTTTCCAGCTTACCGTCGATCCACACACCATTGATGCGGTCGCCAGCGTGGTCGAGGCGCTCGATGTTCTGTCCGTAGCGGAACTCGACACCCAGCTCTACGGCCATTTCTGCAAGGCGCGTGGTGAACAACTGGCAATCGCCGGTCTGGTCATTGGGCAAACGCAGCGCACCGCTGAGAATGCCGGTCACACCGGCTAGCGCGGGCTCGACACGGGCGATGCCGTCGCGATCGAGCAGCTCGTACGGAACACCGGACTGCTCAAGCACGGCAATATCCTTGGCGGCGTTGTCCAGTTGCGCCTGAGTGCGGAACAGCTGAGTAGTACCCAGGCTGCGCCCTTCGTAGGCAATACCTGTTTCCAGGCGCAGTTCATCCAGGCAATCACGGCTGTATTCGGACAGGCGCACCATGCGCTCTTTATTCACGACATAGCGGCTGGCGGTGCAGTTGCGCAGCATTTGCGCCATCCACAGGTATTGATCTATATCTGCCGTGGCCTTGATCGCCAATGGCGCGTGGCGCTGCAGCAACCACTTGATCGCCTTCAGCGGAACACCCGGCGCGGCCCATGGCGAGGCATAGCCTGGCGAGACCTGGCCGGCATTGGCAAAGCTGGTCTCCATGGCGGCGGCTGGCTGGCGGTCTGCCACGGTCACCTGAAAACCGGCACGCGCCAGATAATAAGCACTGGTTGTACCGATGACACCACTTCCAAGGACCAGAACGCGCATGTAGATGACCTCATCGCGGATATCCGCTGACGTTTTGAAGTTTTAAGCAAGAATGTGCGCAGTATATTGAGCAATGGGCAGTGCTTCTCACTGTATAAACATCTATATTTGGCGTTTATTCCCGGCGATAAACGCTTTGGTAGAGGGGAAATAACCCATGCGCACTCAACACCAGTCAAATCGTGAACTGGACAAGATCGACCGCAATATCCTGCGCATCCTCCAGGCAGATGGGCGTATCTCGTTTACCGAACTGGGCGAGCGCGTCGGCCTCTCGACCACTCCGTGTACCGAGCGGGTTCGCAGGCTGGAACGCGAGGGCATCATCATGGGCTACAACGCCCGCCTGAATCCGCAAAGCCTGAAGGCCAGCCTGCTGGTGTTTGTGGAAATCAGTCTGGACTACAAGTCTGGCGACACCTTCGAGGAGTTCCGCCGTGCCGTGTTGAAGCTTCCGCATGTGCTGGAGTGCCACTTGGTATCAGGCGACTTTGACTATCTGGTCAAGGCGCGCATTTCCGAGATGGCGTCCTACCGCAAACTGCTGGGCGATATCCTGCTCAAGCTGCCGCACGTGCGTGAGTCCAAGAGCTATATCGTGATGGAAGAAGTGAAAGAGAGCCTGAACCTGCCGATTGCCGACTGATTGCGCTAGGGTCTGTTCCCGTTTCGACGTAACCCATTGATCTCTATGAGAACAGGCCCGTATTGTTGGAGTTCTCACACAACACCAATACGAGCCTGCAATGCCCCGATTAATGCTCAGTGATGAGCACTGGCCGAAGCTTCGAGAAATTTTGCTGCACGAATCGATCTACAACAAGCGAGATTTGCGCACCACGGTTGAAGGCATGCTGTACCGCATGCGTGTGGGTTGCCCTTGGCGAGACCTGCCGAAAGCGTTTGGAAACTGGAGCAAGGTCTACAAGCGGTTCAATGCCTGGTCTGCTTCAGGCAAGTGGGTCAAGGTGCTTGAGGTGCTGATGACCGATCCTGACATGGAGTGGGTTTTCATTGATGGCAGTTATGTAAAGGCTCATCAGCACAGTGCAGGTGCTGCCAGCACGCAGGACCAGGCCATCGGAAAAAGCCGAGCCGGTAACACCAGCAAGATTCACCTGGCTGTAGACGCTTGTGGGCTGCCCATTGCATTTGACGTGACCGGAGGCCAGACCAATGATTGTTCGCAGGCGGCCTCGTTGATTGCCAAGATGCCCAATGCAGAAGTGATCATTGCGGACAAGGGCTACGACACTGAAGCGATACGCGCTCAGGTCGAGCAGCAAGGCAGCAAAGTGGTGATTCCACGAAAGCGCAATTCTCTGAAAGGGAACGCAGATCTGGACAAAGGGTTATATCGCAATCGACATCTCGTAGAAAACGCCTTTGCCCGGTTGAAGCATTTCCGGGCGGCGGCTTCTCGGTTCGACAAACTCAAGAGAAACTATGAAAGCGTCATAGCAATGGCCTGCGCTTTTCTGTGGCTGCCAATGTGAAACGGGAACAGACCCTAGACCAGCACTTGTCGGGTGGAAGCCATATATTCGTGTATCTGCTTCTCTACCCGCGGGTGAATCAGTTCGACCGGGCGACGGCCATTCGGGCATGGCAGGCTTTCGGTGGTGCCAAACAGACGGCAGATCAACGGGCGTTCGTCATACACGGTGCAGCCCTGTGGGCCAAGGTGCACGCAATTGAGCTCATCGAGCGCGGCGTCCTGTTCGGCGGCAGTCTTGCGCGGCAGGCGCGACATTTCTTCGGGCGACGTGGTAACCGGGCCGCAGCAGTCGTGGCAGCCAGGCACACACTCGAACGAGGGAATCTGGCGGCGCAGATCACTTATTTTCTGACGGTTGCAGCTCATTGAATCAACCATTCCTACACAATGCGCTGATTTTGCCCCAGTTGGCAGGCTCATGACAGCGGCTTATCCTCCCCACACGCAAACCGCCACCGACAGGACCCGCTCATGAACGCCCGCGTTCAGCACCCGACTCTTCACGACGACCAGCATGTTGCCTCCTACTACGCCGCCAGCAGCCATCCGCAACCGGATCACCCTGCGCTGCAAGGCGAGGTGAAGGTTGATGTGTGCGTGGTGGGCGGCGGATTTTCCGGCCTCAACACTGCCATCGAGCTGGCCGAGCGCGGGCTGAGTGTCGCGTTGCTTGAGGCACGCAGGATTGGCTGGGGTGCCAGCGGACGCAATGGCGGCCAGCTGATTCGCGGGGTCGGCCACGGTGTCGAGCAGTTCGCCAATGTCATCGGCAGCGAGGGTGTGCGGCAGCTGAAGCTGCTGGGCATCGAGGCGGTCGATATCGTGCGTCAGCGCATCGAGCGGCACGCTATCGATTGCGACCTGAAATGGGGTTATTGCGACCTGGCCAACAAGCCGCGCGACCTGCACAGCCTTGCCGAAGATGCCGATGAACTGCGCAGCCTGGGTTACCGTCATGAGCTTAAGTTGCTGCAAGCCGATCAGATGCGCAGTGTCGTAGGCTCCGACCGTTACGTCGGCGGTTTGATCGACATGGGTTCCGGACATCTGCACCCGTTGAATCTGGCTTTGGGAGAAGCTGCCGTAGCGCAGTCATTGGGCGTTCGGTTGTTCGAACATTCTGCAGTGACGAGAATCGACTACGGCCCGCAGGTCAAAGTGCATACGGCTCAGGGGGCGGTGCTGGCGAAAACTCTGGTGCTGGGCTGCAATGCCTACCTCAACGATCTGAATCCGGAAATAAGCGGCAAGGTATTGCCCGCGGGCAGTTACATCATCGCGACCGAACCCTTGAGCGAGGCTCAGGCCCGGGAAGTGTTGCCGCAGGACATGGCGGTCTGTGATCAGCGCGTGACTGTAGATTACTACCGGCTGTCAGCGGATCGGCGTTTGCTGTTCGGGGGCGCCTGTCACTATTCGGGCCGCGACCCACGGGACATCGCCGCTTACATGCGGCCGAAGATGCTCGATGTGTTTGCGCAACTGGCTTCAGTGAAGATCGATTACCAGTGGGGTGGGATGATCGGCATAGGTGCCAATCGCCTGCCGCAAATTGGCCAGCTCAAGCAGCACCCCAACGTTTTTTATGCGCAGGCTTATTCGGGGCATGGTCTGAACGCGACACACCTTGCAGGTCGCTTGCTAGCCGAAGCCATCGCCGGGCAACACAGCGATGGCTTCGAGCTATTCGCCAAAGTGCCACACATGACCTTTCCGGGCGGTAAACACTTGCGCTCGCCGTTACTGGCATTGGGCATGCTCTGGCACCGACTCAAAGAGCTGCGCTGAACGGCTCAGGACCTCCAGAACGGTTTCATCGCTTCGACCCGCGCCTGCTGGAAATCCAGCCCGATGTCGCGCAGCTGATCGTCCGTCAGCTCCAGCAAAGTGCGGCGAGAGGTCCAGCGGTGACGATACAGCGCCCAACGACCCATGCCGGCCAATAGATCGGCCTTGTTTGAGCGGACCGTTCTGACCGCAGTTGGCCGATAGTCATTCAATTCCTGGCTGTGAAGCGCAAGGCGTACATCGCTGAACCCGTTCATTTCCGTTTCCCTCATCCTGGGTGGGTGTGGGTCTATGATGAAACGAACGGCCAAACCATTACAGATTCAAAAACAGGTTATATTTTCCATACAGATGAGACGAAAACAGCACTGAATGCTATATTTTTGACCAATCTGTATTGCTATACCACGCTCACCAGCCTGAGAGTACGTCATGACGCTTTACGTCAACCTCGCCGAACTGCTCGGCTCGCGGATCGAAAACGGCTCGCCCCGGCGACCGCCTGCCATCGGTGCGTGCGTTAAGTGTCGAACATGGCGTCAGCCTGAGCACCGTGCAGCAAGCGTATAGGGTGCTGGAGGACAACGGCCTGGCAGCGCCGAAACCCAAATCCGGCTATTTCGTATCGGTCAGTCGAGCGGCACCTGCACTGCCTGCTGTCGGGCGACCCGTCCAGCGGCCTGTGGATATCTCTCAATGGGATCAGGTGCTGGACCTGATTCGGGTGGCACCTCTCGAAGCGGTCACGCAACTGGGACGCGGCATGCCCGATGTCACCAGCCCTACCCTGAAACCGTTGATGCGTGCGTTGAGTCAGTTGAGTCGCCACCAAGACATGCCGGGGCTGTATTACGACAACATCTACGGCGTTCGCAGGCTGCGTGAGCAAATCGCCCGACTGATGCTCGACTCGGGCTGCAACCTGACCGCCAATGACCTGATCGTCACCAATGGCTGCCATGAAGCGCTGTCAGCGAGTGTCCGGGCCATTTGCTCGCCGGGTGACATCGTTGCGGTGGACTCGCCCAGTTTCTTCGGCGCCATGCAGACGCTCAAGGGTGTGGGCATGAAGGCCCTCGAAATTCCCACCGACCCATTGACCGGCATTAGCCTCGAGGCGCTGGAACTGGCCCTTGAGCAATGGCCGATCAAGGTCATTCAGCTGACGCCCAATTGCAACAACCCGCTGGGTTACGTCATGCCCGAAGCCCGCAAACGTGCGTTGCTGACGCTGGCGCAACGTTTCGATGTGGCGATCATCGAGGACGATGTGTATGGCGATCTTGCTTACAACTACCCTCGCCCGCGCACCATCAAATCCTTCGATGAAGACGGTCGTGTCCTGCTGTGCAGCTCGTTTTCCAAGACCCTGGCACCCGGCCTGCGAATTGGCTGGGTAGCGCCGGGGCGGTATCTGGAGCAGGTGCTGCACATGAAATACATCGGCACTGGCTCGACTGCACCGCAGCCACAGTTGGCCATCGCCGACTTCATCGAAGGCGGCCATTACGAGCCGCATGTGCGGCGCATGAGAACCCAATACCAGCGCAGTCGCGACCAGATGATCGACTGGGTGATGCGCTACTTTCCCGAAGGCACCCGCGCCAGCCGCCCGCAAGGCGGTTTCATGCTGTGGGTGGAACTGGCCGAAGGCTTCGACACGTTGCGTCTGAACCGCGCCCTGCTGAGCAAGGGTGTACAGATCGCGGTGGGCAGTATTTTTTCCGCCTCGGGCAAGTACCGTAACTGCATGCGCATGAACTTCGCGTCTAAACCGAGCCGCGAAATCGAGAACGCTGTGCGTACCGTGGGCGAGACAATTGCACTACTGAATGCGCAAACTGACTGACACAGGCAAATCTTTCCCGGTTTTTCGGGTCATAACGCCAAGTCGAGCCATGTACAGACGCGGAAGATCAATTTGAATAACTCATGGGCCTTGCCCTTTTGCCTGCTGGTTGCACTGTGCGTCAGCGGTTGCGCACATCAGCAACTTGCCAGCGAGCCGAGCCAGGCCATGCCGCCATCAAGTTCTGCTTTCGGCCGCTCTATTCAAGCCATGGCGATGCCCCACGACGGGCGTTCCGGCTTTCGCCTGCTGCCCGACAGCAGCGATGCATTCAAGGCGCGCGCCGAACTGATCCGTAACGCCAAAAGCAGCCTCGACCTGCAGTATTACATCGTCCATGACGGCCTGAGCACGCGCGCTCTGATCGACGAACTGCTCAAAGCGGCAGACCGTGGCGTGCGGGTGCGCATCCTGCTGGACGACACCACCAGCGACGGGCTGGATCAGGCCATCGCCACCCTCGCCGCGCACCCGAACATTCAGATTCGCCTGTTCAACCCGCAAAATCTGGGGCGCGAGACCGGCATCACGCGCAGCCTGGGGCGTTTGATGAACCTGTCGCGTCAGCACCGGCGCATGCACAACAAACTGTGGCTGGCCGACAGCAGTGTGGCCATCGTTGGCGGGCGCAATCTGGGCGATGAATACTTCGACGCCGAGCCGAACCTGAACTTCACCGATATCGACATGCTAAGCGTGGGACCGGTCGCCGAACAGCTCGGCCAGAGCTTCGATCAATACTGGAACAGCACGCTCAGCAAGCCCATCGATGCGTTCATGTACTTCCTGCCCGACGGTGAGGATCTGGCCCAGGCGCGGCAGCGACTGGACGATTCACTGGAGCAGGCGCATCAGCAACACAAGGCTCTGTATGAGCGATTGATGGCCTACAAGACTCAGCCATGCATGAAGACCTGGCTCAACGAGCTGGTCTGGGCGCACAACCAGGCATTGTGGGACGCGCCGACCAAGGTACTGGCGCAGGGAGATCCGGATCCGCACCTGCTACTGACTACGCAACTGGCCCCCGAGCTGCTGAACACTCGCAAGGAACTGATGCTGATTTCGGCGTACTTTGTACCGGGTCAGGAAGGTTTGCTGTACCTGACCGGCCGTGCCGATGCCGGTGTCAACGTCAGCCTGTTGACCAATTCACTGGAAGCCACCGACGTGCCTGCCGTGCATGGCGGCTACGCGCCTTACCGCAAGGCGCTGCTGGAGCATGGCGTGAAGCTGTTCGAACTGCGCCGCCAGCCTGGCGATACCGAAACCATGCGCGGCAGCGGTCCGCACTTGTTCAAGAAAAGCAGCTCGTTGGTCAGTTCGGAATCAAGCCTGCACAGCAAGGCGATGATCTTCGATCGGCAGAAAGTCTTTGTCGGCTCATTCAATTTCGACCCGCGTTCTGTGCTGTGGAACACCGAAGTCGGCGTGCTGGTCGACAGTCCGCAACTGGCCGAAGAGCTGCGCGAGCTGACGCTGCAAGGCATGGCTCCGTCGCTCACTTACCAGGCGAAGCTGGAGGATGGCAAAGTGGTGTGGGTGAGCGAAGACAATGGCCAGATCCACACGCTGCACACCGAACCCGGTGACTGGTGGCGACGTTTCAACGCATGGATGAGCCGTGCCATTGGCCTAGAAAGAATGCTTTAGGCGGGCGCAGCCTGGGCAACCCCGAACGCTCCACGTCGCCTGATCAGAATCAGCAGGCCAAAGGCACCTGCCGCCATCAGCAGCGGCAAGGCCTCACCGCTGACCCACTGACTTCCCGCGCCCGCTATCAGGGGCCCGATCAGACACCCGATGCCCCACAGTTGAGCGACATGCGCATTGGCGCGGACCAGTGAATCATCTCGGTAACGCTCGCCGATCAGGATCAGCGACAGGGTAAACAACCCCCCAGCACTGGCGCCGAACACTGTCCAGAGCGGCCAGATCAGAACGGTATCGATCAGTAACGGCACCAGCAGACTGGACGCCAGCAACAAAACGGCGCATCCGGTAAACATTGCGCGGCGCGAGATGCGATCAGCGAGCATGCCGATCGGCAGCTGCAGTAACGCGTCACCTATCACCACCACACTGACCATGATCAGGGCGATTTCCGGGGTGAACCCGTGGCGTATGCAGTAGAGCGGCAGCAGCGTGAGGATCAAGGCTTCGAATGCAGCGAACAGCGCCACCGCCCAGGCGATAGCGGGCATGCCGCGACAGAAGCCCGCCAGATCAGTGAAGGTCACGTTGCAGGATTCGGTCGATGGCGCCCCCGTGCGACCCAGCAGCAGGAATGGGGAGCCAACCAGTAGCAGCACACCAATCCAGAAGCCGTAGTCGGCCTGAGTGCCGATAACGCCCAGTAACAGCGGGCCAGCCAGTTGGCTCAAGGCGTAAGTGCTGCCATACAGCGCTACCAGCCGTCCGCGCAGACGCTCGATCACCAGTTGGTTGATCCAGCTTTCACCCAGCACGAAGACGATGGTCAGAATCACCCCGAGCGCCAGACGCAAGACCAGCCAGACTCCGTAATACGGCAGCAGCGCCAGTGCGCCGACCGAAACGGCGCCGCCCCACAGGCACAGGCGCATCAGCTTGGCGGTACCGAAGCGCGCGGCGAGACGACTGGCCAGCGCCGCACCCACCAGCACACCCACCGCAGGCATCGCCGCCATGATGCCAATGGCAAACGAGCCGTAGCCCCAGCCTGCCAGACGCAATGAAACCAGCGGCATGCTGACGCCCATTGCCAGCCCGACGCCCAACACGGACGCCAGCACGGCAAAATAAGTACCCCAACGCATTATCAAGCTCCTGCTGCCCTAACGGCGCAATCAAGACCGGACGCAGAGCGTCCAGAACGGCATGCGACGCGGAGCGTCGCACGATAGTTGAGGTTATCGCTCCTCACGCTCCAGCGTGGGAATGCCGTGCGTGACGCTCCGCGTCACAAATCTGCGCCGCGCCGCTAACGCAAGCCAGGACGCGGAGCGTCGCACGATAGTTAAGGTTATCGTTCCTCACGCTCCAGCGTGGGAATGCCGTGCGTGACGCTCTGCGTCACGAATCTGCGCCGCGCCGCTAACGCAAGCCAGGACGCGGAGCGTCGCACGATAGTTAAGGTTATCGTTCCTCACGCTCCAGCGTGGGAATGCCTTGCGTGACGCTCCGCGTCACAAATCTGCGCCGCGCCGCAGACGCAAGACCGGACGCGGAGCGTCCAGAACGGCGTACCGACGCTGGAGCGTCGGCACGATAGGTGTCGCGCTCCTGACTTACAGCTTGATCCAGGTGGATTTCAGCTCGGTGTATTTGTCGAAGGCATGCAGCGATTTATCACGACCGTTGCCTGACTGCTTGAAGCCACCGAACGGGGCAGTCATATCGCCGCCGTCGTACTGATTGACCCATACGCTGCCCGCGCGCAGTGCCTTGGCGGTCAGGTGTGCTCTGGAGATATTGGCGGTCCACACGGCAGCAGCCAGGCCATAAGGCGTGTCGTTGGCTATCTGTATCGCTTCTTCGTCGCTGTCGAACGTCAGCACTGAAAGTACCGGGCCGAAGATCTCCTCTTGGGCGATCTTCATGGCGTTGTTCACGCCGTCGAAAATGGTCGGTTCGACGTAAGTGCCGCCGGTTTCCTGCAGAATGCGCTTACCGCCCGCAACCAGTCTGGCACCCTCGGTGTGACCGGCTTCGATGTAAGACAGCACTGTGTTCATCTGCTGGGTGTCGACCAGCGCGCCCACATTGGTCGCAGGGTCCAGCGGATTGCCGGGCTTCCAGGTGGCCAATGCCTCAAGCACCATCGGCAGGAAGCGTTCCTTGATAGAGCGCTCGACCAGCAGCCGAGAACCGGCAGTGCAGACTTCGCCCTGATTGAAAGCAATTGCGCTGGCAGCTGCGTCGGCGGCGGCCTGCAAATCCGGCGCGTCGGCAAAGACGATATTCGGGCTTTTGCCACCGGCTTCCAGCCAGACGCGTTTCATGTTCGACTCGCCTGCGTAAATCATCAGTTGTCTGGCGATTTTGCTCGAACCGGTAAACACCACGGTATCCACGTCCATATGCAGCGCCAGCGCCTTGCCGACGGTATGACCGTAACCCGGCAATACGTTGAGCACGCCCGCAGGAATGCCTGCCTCGATGGCCAACTGCGCAATACGAATGGCGGTCAGCGGAGACTTCTCCGACGGCTTCAGGATCACGGAATTGCCGGTGGACAGTGCAGGACCAAGCTTCCAGCAAGCCATCATCAACGGGAAGTTCCACGGCACGATGGCGGCGACGACACCGACCGGCTCGCGAGTCACCAGGCCCAATTGGTCATGAGGCGTTGCGGCGACCTCGTCATACAGCTTGTCGATGGCCTCACCGCTCCAGCTCAGGGCTCTGGCAGCACCAGGAATGTCGACGCCGAACGAGTCGCCAATCGGCTTGCCCATGTCCAGGGTTTCAAGCAAAGCCAGCTCTTCGGCATTTTGCTTGAGCAGCCCGGCGAAACGGATCATGGTTTCCTTGCGTTTGGCCGGAGCCAGTCGCGACCAGGCACCTGAGTTGAAGGCGCTGCGCGCACTGTCGACAGCGCGTTGCGCGTCAGCGGTGTCGCAACTGGCGACCTTGGCAAGCATCCGGCCATCGACCGGGCTGATGCAATCAAACGTCTCGCCGGAGGAGGCTGCGGTGTATTCACCTTGAATGAAGGCACGGCCTTCGATCTTCAAATGCTGGGCGCGTTGCTCCCAGTCAGCACGAGTCAGGGTGGTCATTTGCATGTCCTCCTCTTGTTGAATGTGGGTGTGTCATGGTTGATTAAAGACACAATCTGAAATTTTTCAGGAAGGCCGTTACCCTAAACCAGCGGCCCGACAAAACCAATATATTTGACATAAATAGCCGCCAAGGCGCTTTTTTGTTGATTTTATTAAACAGCTCCGCGCGCGCGGGGCACTAACGCACAGCACGCACGTCAAACCCTCAACGCATTCAGGACAAGGGGCCCATCATGAGCATCGAAAGCATCGTCGACTTCAGTGAAGCCAGCACCGCCGCCGAGCACTATCGCCCTGCACCGGAAAAGGTCTTTAAGGGCGATCCGGCACAAACCCTCTACAACCACTACAACAGCCCCTGCGGACAGATGAGCGCGGGGGTCTGGAATGGCGAGCCCGGGCAGTGGCAGGTGAGTTACTCGGAGCATGAGTATTGCGAGATTGTGCAGGGTGTTTCAGTCCTGCGCGACGAGCAGGGCAACGCGAAAACCCTGCGCGCAGGCGACCGTTTCGTGATTCCGGCCGGCTTCAAGGGCACTTGGGAGGTGCTGGAAACATGCCGCAAGATTTATGTGGTGTTTGAAGCCGCTGCGGATAAATAAGTACTGCCCTTGCAGCTATGCCAGGAGCGCAGACACAAAAAAACCCGCCGAGGCGGGTTTTTTTGTAGCCGACAGAATCAATTACTTGATTTTGCCTTCTTTGTAGATCACGTGCTTGCGTACAACCGGATCGAATTTTTTGATTTCGATTTTATCCGGGGTAGTACGTTTGTTCTTGTCGGTGGTGTAGAAATGGCCTGTACCAGCGCTCGACACCAAACGGATCAATTCACGCATGATTCTCTCCCTTAAATTTTGCCGTCGCGACGCAGTTCAGCGAGCACAACTTCAATGCCACGCTTGTCGATGATACGCATGCCTTTAGCAGATACGCGCAGACGAACAAAACGCTTCTCGCCTTCAACCCAGAAGCGGTGATGCTGCAGGTTTGGCAGGAAACGACGACGGGTTTTGTTGTTTGCGTGGGAAATGTTATTCCCAGTCACCGGACCCTTACCGGTAACTTGACATACTCTCGACATGCCTCAGCCCTCTAAAACCACATGCCCAACCCGGCATGGGTTGGCCGCTTAATCTCTCAGTCATTTGGCGCCAGGCGCCGCGTTTCTTTAAGGGTCTTACCGGCTACACCTACAGTGAAGGAACCGGGCCCCTAGAAAAGAGCGCTGCTTTATACCAGAAACCCTTGGACGCAACAACAGGCAAAGCACTTTGACCCGAATGAATCCGCTCTGCGCGGCGGTATGCTCAAGCAATGCGGGGGCACAGGCAAATCGACCGCTCGTCGCACCGTAACGATTGTTCTACGCCAGTACATGGTCTAGGGTTAGTCCCTCACCAGACTGCGCCGGCAGATGGGGCCCTTTCTGAACAGGAAATAACGCCATGCGCCTAGCTGCACTCCCTTTTTTGCTTGTTCCGTTGCTGCTTCCGATTGCCGCCCAGGCATCGAACCTTGTGGTCTGCACCGAAGCCAGTCCCGAAGGCTTCGACGTTGTGCAGTACAACTCCCTGACCACCACCAACGCATCGGCCGACGTGCTGATGAACCGTCTGGTGGACTTCGATGCCCAGAGCGGCAAGCTGGTGCCGAGTCTGGCAGAAAGCTGGACCGTGTCCAAAGACGGCCTGACTTACGACTTCAAGCTGCGCGCCGGAGTGAAATTCCACACCACTGACTATTTCAAGCCGACTCGCGAGCTAAATGCGGATGACGTGCTGTTCAGCTTCCAGCGCATGCTCGACCCGCAGAACCCGTGGCACAAGATCGCCCAGAGCGGTTTTCCGCATGCGCAATCCATGCAGTTGCCCGCGCTGATCAAGAGTATCGAAGCGCCCAATGCACACACCGTGCGCTTTACGCTCAACCATGCGGACTCGACCTTCCTGGCCACGCTGAGCATGGGTTTCGCCTCGATCTATTCAGCCGAATATACCGCGCAGCTGTTGAAGGCGGGCACGCCGGAAAAACTCAACAGCCAGCCGATCGGCACCGGGCCGTTCGTGTTCAAGCGCTTCCAGAAAGACGCCGCGGTGCGCTATGAGGCGTTCGACGATTACTTCGCCGGCAAGTCTGATATCGACACGCTGGTGTATGCCATCACGCCGGACGCCAATGTGCGCCTGCAGAAAATCCGTCAGGACGAATGCCAGATAGCGCTCTCGCCCAAGCCTCTGGATATTCAGGCAGCCAGCAAGGACGACTCGCTCAAGGTCGAGAAGACTGAAGCGTTCATGACCGCGTTTGTCGCGATCAACAGCCAGCACCCGCCGTTCGACAAGCCGGAAGTTCGCCAGGCCATCAACCTGGCGTTCGACAAGGACAATTACCTGAAAGCCGTGTTCGAAGGCACCGCTGAAAAAGCCAATGGCCCTTATCCGCCCAACACCTGGAGCTACGCCAAAGACCTGCCCGGCTATCAGCACGATGTCGCCAAGGCCAAGACTTTACTGGCCAAAGCCGGTCTGAAGGATGGTTTCAAGACCACTATCTGGACCCGGCCTTCCGGCAGCCTGCTTAACCCCAACCCAAGCCTGGGCGCTCAATTGTTGCAGGCTGACTTGAAGCAGGTCGGCATTGATGCCGAGATCAAGATCATTGAGTGGGGCGAACTGATTCGCCGCGCCAAGGCTGGCGAGCATGACCTGCTGTTCATGGGCTGGGCGGGCGACAATGGCGACCCGGATAACTTCCTGACCCCGCAGTTCTCGTGTGCAGCCGTGCAGTCGGGCACCAATTTCGCCCGTTATTGCGACAAGACGCTGGACAAGCTCATCACCGATGGTAAGTCCGTCAGCGATCAGGGCGAACGCAGCAAGCTGTACCATCAGGCGCAGCAGCAGGTCCAACAGCAGGCACTGTGGATACCCCTCGCCCACCCGACCGCAGCAGCCTTGGTACGCAAGGACGTCACGGGTTATCAGGTCAGCCCGTTTGGCAGGCAGGATTTCTACAAGGTGCAGGTCAAGTAAGTCGTCAGACCTAGGCCTGTCTGCGTAACTGGCGTGCCAATGCCCTGCATTGGCACGCCCCACCTCAAGACCGGACGCAGAGCGTCCAGAACGGCATTACCACGCAGAGCGCGGGAACGATAAGCCGAATCCCGCCCTATCGCTCCGCGTGAGCGCTACATCAACCCGCGCTCAACCATCGACAGTGGCTCGCCGTCGCCCACGATCACGTGGTCCAGCACATGAACATCCACCAGCATCAGTGCTTCCTTGAGGCGCTTGGTCAGGTCAATGTCGGAACGGCTGGGCGTGGTGATGCCGGAAGGATGGTTGTGGCAGAGGATCAGGCTGGCGGCGTTGTGAGCCATCGCTCGTTTCACCACCTGGCGCGGATGCACATAGGAGGCGTTGATCGTCCCGCGAAACAGTATCTCGAAGGTCATGACCCGGTGCTTGTTGTCCAGAAACAGGCAGGCGAAAACTTCATGCTGTTCATGTCTGAGCTGAGCCTTCAGGTAGTTGCGCACCTGAGTGGGGTTTTCCAGCGCTGAGTCACGGCGCAAGGACTCGGCCATGTGCCGGCGCGCCATCTCCATGACAGCCTGCAACTGAGCAAATTTGGCAGGCCCCAGCCCGAGTTGGGAGGTAAACGTGGACAGGTCAGCATCCAGTAATGATCTGAGCCCGTCGAATTGATTCAGAAGATGACGGGCAAGGTCTACGGCGCTTTTTCCGGCCACCCCGGTGCGTAAAAAGATAGCCAGCAACTCGGCGTCGGAAAGGCTCCCCGCCCCCAACTCCAACAAGCGTTCCCGCGGGCGTTCGGCCGCGGGCCAACTGCGAATACTCATAGCACCTCCATGTGATTGGGCACCGCTGTTGCGGTGCAGTCGCTGTGCTATCTTAGCCCATCTTTTTTGCGCGACGGCCTGGCCTGGGGAGGCGTCATGGACGTCGCGTATTCACTCGACCAAAAAGGCAGGTCTATGCAGCGGCTGTATCGAAAACGCATCGTTCTTGGCGTCGGCGGCGGCATCGCGGCCTACAAGAGCGCCGAGCTGGTCCGCCACCTGCGCGATCAGGGCGCAGAAGTGCGTGTCGTCATGACCAAAGGCGGAGCAGAGTTCATTACGCCGCTGACCATGCAGGCCCTGTCCGGGCACCCTGTGCACCTGGACCTTCTCGACCCGGCCGCAGAGGCCGCGATGGGCCATATCGAACTGGCCAAATGGGCCGACCTGATCCTGATCGCTCCGGCCACCGCCGACCTGATCGCGCGCCTGGCGCAAGGCATCGCCAACGACTTGCTGACCACCATCGTGCTGGCAACCGATGCCACCGTCGCCATCGCACCGGCGATGAATCAGGCAATGTGGCGTGACGCCTCAGTGCAAGCCAATACCAGGCAGCTTGAAGAGCGTGACTTTCGTGTGTTTGGGCCAGCGTCCGGCAGTCAGGCCTGCGGCGATGTCGGCTTCGGTCGCATGCTGGAGGCCGACGATCTGGCCCAGTGCGCAGCGGACTGTTTCCAGCGCCTGAGCCTGACCGGCAAGCATGTGCTGATCACCGCTGGCCCGACCCAGGAAAACATCGATCCGGTGCGCTACATCACCAACCACAGCTCCGGAAAAATGGGCTTTGCCCTGGCCGAAGCGGCTGTGGAAGCCGGTGCGCGCGTCACGCTGATCACCGGGCCAGTCAATCTGCCGACGCCGGATCGCGTCTCGCGCATCGATGTGGTCAGTGCCCGCGACATGCTGGCGGCGTGCGAGGCTGCCATCCCCTGTGACCTGTTCATCGCCTCGGCAGCGGTGGCTGACTACCGTCCGGAAGTTGTCGCCCCGCACAAATTGAAGAAAGATCCTTCAAACGGTGACGGCTTGCTGCTGCAGATGGTCCGCAATCCGGATATTCTGGCGACCATCGCAACCCGCCCGGATCGCCCTTTCAGCGTCGGTTTCGCCGCCGAGACCGAACACCTGCTCGACTACGCTGCCCGCAAGCTCAAGGACAAGAACCTCGACCTGATTGTCGCCAACGATGTCGCCAACCCGAGCATCGGCTTCAACAGCGAGGAAAACGCCTGCAGCGTGATTGACCGAGGGTTGCACGCAACACTTTTCGCCCAGACCAGCAAGGCCAAGATCGCTCGCCAGCTGGTCACTTTTATCGCCGACCGCATGAATCAGGTTTAACTACGAATGCACGCTCTACAAGCCAAGATCCTCGACACTCGCATTGGCAACGAATTTCCACTCCCGGCCTACGCCACTGTTGGCTCGGCAGGCCTGGACCTGCGTGCCATGCTCAAGGAGGATACCGTCCTCGAGCCCGGCCAGACCCTGCTGATCCCTACCGGCCTGTCGATTTACATCGGCGATCCGGGCCTGGCCGCGTTGATCCTGCCGCGCTCCGGCCTGGGTCACAAACATGGCATCGTGCTGGGTAACCTGGTGGGTCTGATCGACTCCGATTATCAGGGAGAATTGATGGTGTCGTGCTGGAACCGTGGCCAGACTGCATTCAACATCGCGGTGGGCGAGCGTATTGCGCAACTGGTGTTGGTGCCTGTGGTGCAGGCGCATTTCGAGCTGGTTGAAGCGTTCGACGAAAGTCAGCGTGGCGCTGGCGGCTTCGGTCATTCCGGCAGTCATTGATCGCCATTCGGCACATAATCCGGGTTCGGGACAAGACTCAGGGAGAGGTCGGTGAAAGGTAGTCAGCACAGCGCTTCACAGCACGCCATACACGCCGATAACTCGCCTCCGGCTGCGAGCCTCAAAGGACTCGCGCCTGGCCTGGTGCCTGCCGCCATCGGCCTGCTGATTGCTGCGGCACTGGTCTGGACAGCTCTGGCCACCGGTCCGCAGCAACAGGACCAGCTTGTTCAGGCCTGGGGCGGCAGTCAGGCAGCAGCGGTGGGTCTGGCGCTGCATCAGATCAACGCGGACACCCAGTCGGCGGCCTCCGGCGCAGCACTTGTGCAGACGCTTCAGAGCAATGACGCCGCTGCCCTGCTGGCCGCTCAGGAGCGATTTACCCGTTGGGACGGCCTTGCAGGCGCTCGGCTGTACTCCAAGGGGCTGGCCGATGTGGACACGCAAGGCGCACTGCCCGTCAGTTTCGCCACCCTGGACATGCTAAACAAGGCCGCACAAGGTGAGACGGTCGCCCCGGAAGCGCGCAAGGTCGGCGAGCGCTGGTTGATCTACAGCGCAGCACCGGTGCGTGCCACTGCCACTCAGCCGGTGATGGGTACGCTGCTGCTGGCCTTTGACCTGCAGCGCTTGCTCAATGCCTTGCCGACGCTGCCTGCCGATGCCGGGCAAGTGGTGCTCAGCCAGCAATTCGGCAGCGGGCCCGCTCAGGTTTTCCTGCAGCGCGGTCAGGCCGTTGACGGCAAAGCACAGGCCTTCGATACCGGTTATACAGGCTGGAAACTCGAGTTCACGCCCGGTCCCGGGCTGAAAACCTCTCCATCCGTGATGCTTCTGCTGCTGGCATTGATTATCGCTGCAGCGGGCGTGCTGCTTGGCTTGCACCGTAATGAACGGGCCCTGCAGAAGCGTATTTGCGCCGACGCACGGCAACTGGATCAGTTGCTCCAAGAACTCTCACGCGGAAAAGCCGTCAAACCCTTCGGTTTGAGCCTCCCGGCCCTTAGTGGTCTGGCTCAGGCCCTTGCTCGTGTCTCGCTTCGTAGTCAGCCTCAGGCAGTGCCTGTCCTGGCGGCGGGCGAGCAGCGCGATGCAGATATTGCCAAAGGCAGTGCTTCGTCCACCGTGGCTGCATCACGCACCGACTGGACCGATCCGCTGTTTCAAGATACCGATATCCTTGATATCGACCTTCTCGACGAAAACCAGGACTTCCTGAGATCGGAGCATAACCTCGCTATGAACAGCCCAGCATCCGTGGCACCCAACCTTCCCGAGACTATTTTCCGTGCCTACGACATTCGTGGCGTGGTCGGGGACACCCTCAACGCTGAAACGGCTTACTGGATCGGCCGCGCCATTGGCTCTGAAAGCCTGGCGCAGAACGAACCCAACGTCAGCGTTGGCCGCGACGGTCGCCTTTCAGGCCCTGAACTGGTAGAGCAACTGATTCAAGGTCTGCACGACAGCGGCTGCCACGTCAGCGATGTGGGCCTGGTGCCAACGCCTGCGCTGTATTACGCAGCCAACGTGCTGGCCGGCAAGACCGGCGTCATGCTGACCGGCAGCCACAACCCCAAGGACTACAACGGCTTCAAGATCGTCATCGCCGGCGACACCCTCGCCAACGAGCAGATCCAGGCGCTGCACGAGCGTATCAAGACCAACAACCTGACTTCGCAGAAAGGCAGCATCACCAAAGTCGACATCCTCGATCGCTACTTCAAGCAGATCAAGGACGACATCGTCATGGCGCGCAAGCTGAAGGTCGTGGTCGACTGCGGCAACGGCGCGGCAGGCGTGATCGCGCCGCAGCTGATCGAAGCGCTGGGTTGTGAAGTGATCTCGCTGTTCGCGGAAGTGGACGGCAACTTCCCCAATCACCACCCGGACCCGGGCAAGCTGGAAAACCTGCAGGATCTAATCGCCAAGGTCAAGGAAACCGGTGCCGATCTGGGCCTGGCATTCGACGGTGACGGCGACCGTGTCGGTGTCGTGACCAACAAGGGTAATGTGGTTTACCCGGATCGCCTGTTGATGCTGTTCGCGCTGGACGTGCTCAAGCGCAACCCGGGTGCCGACATCATTTTCGACGTCAAATGCACACGTCGCCTGACTCCGCTGATCAGCGAACATGGCGGTCGTCCGGTGATGTGGAAAACCGGCCACTCGCTGATCAAGAAAGAAATGAAAAAGAGTGGCGCGCTGCTCGCAGGTGAAATGAGTGGCCACATCTTCTTCAAGGAACGCTGGTTCGGTTTCGACGACGGTATCTACAGCGCGGCACGTCTGCTGGAGATCCTCAGCCAGGAGTCGGCCAATGCCGAAGACCTGTTCGAAACCTTCCCGAACGATATTTCGACGCCTGAAATCAACATCAAGGTGACGGATGTCACCAAGTTCAGCATCATCAAGGCCCTTGAAACCGACGCGCAGTGGGGCGACGCCAAACTGACCACCATCGACGGTGTCCGCGTGGACTATCCGAAGGGTTGGGGTCTGGTTCGTGCGTCCAATACCACGCCGGTACTGGTGCTGCGTTTCGAGGCCGAAACCGAGGCTGAGTTGCAGCGCATCAAGGACGTGTTCCACGCTGAGCTGAAAAAAGTTGCACCGGATCTCGACCTGCCATTTTGATTGTTTTTCCTTTTGACTGGAGCCCTGAATGACCCTCGAACGTGATGCCGCCTCTAATGTAGCCAAGGTCCTTTCCGAAGCGCTGCCTTACATTCGCCGCTTTGTCGGCAAGACGCTGGTTATCAAGTACGGCGGCAACGCCATGGAGAGCGAAGAGCTGAAAACCGGCTTTGCGCGCGACATCGTGTTGATGAAGGCGGTGGGCATCAACCCGGTGGTGGTTCACGGCGGCGGGCCGCAGATCGGTGATCTGCTCAAGCGCCTGTCCATCGAGAGCCACTTCATCGATGGCATGCGTGTGACCGATGCGCAGACTATGGATGTGGTGGAGATGGTGCTGGGTGGCCAGGTCAACAAGGACATAGTCAACCTGATCAACCGGCATGGCGGCAGCGCGATCGGCCTGACCGGCAAGGACGCTGAGCTGATTCGTGCGAAGAAACTCACCGTCACGCGCCAGACGCCGGAAATGACCAAGCCCGAAATCATCGACATCGGTCAGGTCGGTGAAGTGGTCGGGGTCAACACCGGGCTGCTCAACATGCTGGTCAAAGGGGATTTCATTCCGGTCATCGCGCCTATCGGCGTGGGCCCGGACGGCGAGTCGTACAACATCAACGCCGACCTGGTCGCAGGCAAGGTTGCCGAGGCCCTCAAGGCCGAGAAGCTGATTCTGCTGACCAACATCGCCGGCCTGATGAACAAGCAGGGCGAAGTCCTGACTGGGCTGACCACCGAACAGGTCGACGGCCTGATCGCCGACGGCACGATCTACGGCGGCATGCTGCCGAAGATCCGTTGCGCGTTGGAAGCGGTTCAGGGTGGGGTCAATAGCTCGCACATCATCGATGGACGAGTGCCCAATGCGGTCCTGCTGGAAATCTTCACCGACAGCGGTGTAGGTACTCAGATCACCAACCGCAAGCGGCACTGATTCAGGCGTAACACCCAAAGGCCCCGTGAGCTGACGCTGACGGGGCCTTTTTGTTGGTTGATGATGATCGCTGATTATCGTTCCCACGCTCCAGCGTGGTAACGCCGCTCTGGACGCTCTGCGTCCTGTCCTGAATGTGTGGCGCGGCGCAGATTTGTGACGCAGAGCGTCACGACAGGCATTCCCACGCTGGAGCGTGAGGAACGATAGGTGTCTGGCTTCGACCCCTTTCGCGAACAAGTTCGCTCCTACGGCCTTCGGCCAGAATCAAAAACAGGCGTGGGCATGCGCTTCTGGACGCTCTGCGTCCTGTCATTGAGTCAGCCGCTGTACGCGCAGGCGATCTTCGGCGAAATCTGCTTCAGCCTTTACCCGTGCGGCCTGATACCCGGCGATATCGGTTTGCAGCTTCTGCTGCTGATCGCGCAAGTCATTCAACTGATCGACCAGCCCCTGCTGAACAGGACGCCCCGCACGCTCCAGGTTGGCTGCCTGGCCTTGCAGATTGCGCTGCTGAGCCGCCAGCCCCTGAATGTTGCCCTGAGCAACGCCAATCAGCGCATCCAGCTCGGCCAGTTTGCGGGCCTTGACGCGGTCCACCTCATCGACACTGCTGTAAAGGCTTAACAGCTGTGCATCCGCAGCGGCCTGGCGCTTGTCTGCTTCGGACTGACGAATCTGCTCGGCAGTCGGCGCAGGCGGTACGACCTGAACCACCCGACCACGACTGTTGAGCACTTCATAGCCTTTGGCAACGTAGTCGGGCGGCACGCCTTGCGTGTCGATCACCGTCACCCCGCGGCTGTCGACGTAGCGATAAAGCCGTGGCTCAGGTGCGTCGGCCGCTTGGGCGAGCATGGGCGCAAGCATGACCACAGCCAGCAAGGCCCGAAAACCGCTCAGCGCGCCTGAAACCGATCGCCAAGACCTGCCGCCGACTGCCATAGGCACGTCCTCAGATTCCGAATTGCGCGCGATAGGCTTCGACAGCAGGCAGATGCTGCTTGAGTTGCGGATCGTCGGCCAGGAACTCGAGCACCTGATTCAGCGACACGATACTCACCACCGGAATCCCGAAGTCACGCTCGACTTCCTGAATCGCCGACAGTTCGCCATTGCCACGCTCCTGACGATTGAGCGCGATCAGCACGCCCGCAGCTGTCGCGTCCTGGTCCTTGATGATCTGCATGACCTCACGGATCGCAGTGCCCGCAGTGATCACGTCGTCGATGATCAGCACGTTACCGGTCAGCGGGGACCCCACCAGACTGCCGCCTTCGCCGTGCGCCTTGGCTTCCTTGCGGTTGAAACACCACGGCAGATCACGGTCATGATGCTCGGCCAGCGCCACAGCAGTGGCCGATGCGAGCGGAATGCCCTTGTAGGCCGGACCGAAAAGAACGTCGAAGGCAATACCGCTTTCAACCACGGCTGCCGCGTAGAAACGCCCCAGCTGTGCCAGTGCGGAACCGGTGTTGAACAGCCCCGCATTGAAGAAGTACGGACTGGTGCGCCCGGACTTGAGAGTGAACTCACCGAAGCGCAGAACACCGCGATCGATGGCAAAACGAATAAAATCGCGTTGATACGCTTGCATGAAAAAAGCTCCGAATACCACGGATTTAGCTAATTAGGTAGAGCTCGGGTATCATACACGCACGTGATTTTTGGGGCCATTTATGCGGATCATCAGTGTGAACGTAAATGGCATTCAGGCTGCGGTCGAGCGTGGTTTGCTCAGCTGGCTGCAAGCTCAGAATGCCGACGTCATCTGCTTACAGGACACCCGCGCCTCCACCTTTGAACTGGATGATCCAGCCTTTCAGCTGGACGGTTACTTCCTCTATGCCTGCGAAGCCGAGGTTCCCGCTCAGGGTGGTGTGGCGCTGTATTCGCGGTTGCAGCCGAAGGCGGTAATCAGCGGCCTCGGCTTCGAGACAGCCGACCGCTACGGGCGCTACCTGCAAGCAGATTTCGACAAGGTCAGTATCGCTACCCTGCTCTTTCCGTCAGGGATGAATGGCGATGAAGACCTGAATCAGAAATTCAAGCTCATGGACGATTTCGGCAAGTACATGGACAAGCAACGCCGCAAGCGTCGCGAATACATCTATTGCGGATCGCTCTATGTCGCGCAGCAGAAGCTCGACATCAAAAACTGGCGTGACAGCCAGCAGTCTCCTGGCTTCCTGGCGCCTGAACGCGCCTGGATGGACGAGATTGTCGGCACCATGGGCTATGTCGATGCCCTGCGTGAAGTCAGCCGCGAAGGTGATCAGTACAGCTGGTGGCCGGATAACGAACAGGCCGAGATGCTGAATCTGGGCTGGCGCTTCGATTATCAGATACTGACCCCAGGCCTGCGCCGCTTCGTGCGCAGCGCCCGTCTGCCACGCCAGCCGCGCTTCTCGCAACACGCGCCGCTGATCGTGGATTACGACTGGACCCTGACTATCTGATAGCCAGGCGAACAGCGCACACGAAAAAGCCGACTTCAAGTCGGCTTTTTGCGTTGCTCGCGCTATGCATTATTTCAACAGGCGCCAGGTGAAGGGGTAACGATATTCCAGTCCGCTGTTTGCCTTCACCCCGGCGATAACCGTAAGTATGAAAGCACCGAGGCACACCAGCATGAACAGTGCGATGCCGATTACCACGAACATCAGCATTATGCATATCAGGCCTGCAATCGCGGCAGTGATCTGAAAGTTCAGCGCTTCTTTGCCCTGCGAATCAATGAACGGGTCTGTCTCCCTCTTCATTTGCCAGAGAATCAATGGCGCAAGGAGATTGCCGAAGGGGAAGACCAGTCCAATGAGAGCGGATAAATGACAGAACATCGCCCACTGACGGGCTTCCCGGCTGGGTTTGTACAAGGGCTGCGGACTGTCATTCATCATCAAACGCTCCTTATTTATCAATCGGCCAGTGCGGCACGCTGCAGTTCAAACAACTCGGTAATGCCCTTCTGTGCCAGCGCCAGCATCGCGTTCAGCTCTTCAGGCTGGAATGGCGCGCCTTCGGCAGTGCCCTGTACTTCAATGAAGCCGCCTGCACTGGTCATGACCACGTTCAGGTCGGTTTCCGCAGCGGAATCTTCCAGGTAATCGAGGTCAAGCACCGGCTCGCCCTGATACATGCCGACCGAAACGGCTGCGATCATCTGCTTGAGCGGGTCACCGCCCTTCAGGCCGCCACGCTTCTTGATCACTTTCAAGGCGTCTGCCAGAGCAACCATTGCGCCGGTGATGGACGCGGTGCGAGTGCCACCGTCCGCTTGAATGACATCGCAATCGACGTACAGGGTCACGTCGCCCAGCTTGGACATGTCCAGCGCAGCGCGCAGCGAACGACCGATCAGGCGCTGGATTTCGAGTGTACGACCACCCTGCTTGCCGCGACTGGCTTCACGCTGGTTACGCTCGCCGGTAGCGCGCGGCAGCATGCCGTACTCGGCAGTCAGCCAACCCTGGCCCTGTCCCTTGAGGAAGCGTGGTACGCCGTTTTCGACGCTGACGGTGCAAATCACCTTGGTATCACCAAACTCGACCAGTACAGAACCCTCGGCGTGTTTGGTGTAGTTGCGGGTGATGCGGATCGAGCGGAGCTGATCGGCGGCGCGACCACTTGGACGTTTCATCTGGGATACCTGTACTGAGACGGAAAACTGCTGGGCATTATAGAGGCCACAGCTGCTGCTGGGCATCTCTAAAAGCCGCCAATGCCGATTTGCTACGAACAGAAGGCTCTGGATCAATACTTTCGACGCTCTGGCGTGATCGCAAGGAATGCCTTGTGTCACTTGTAACGCTGCCGGATTGGGAGCCTGCGCCGCACTGCGCTACAATCCTGCGCCTCTGCAGCCAGTCGGCTTTCACGACACCCATGAGCGCCGATCCTGTGCACCCATGGGTTGAATCACGCTCCTGAATCGATAAGAGGTACTTCCCATGGTGCACAGCATGACTGCCTTTGCCCGCGTAGAGCGAGCCGGTGCCCAAGGCACACTGAGCTGGGAACTGCGCTCGGTCAATCACCGCTATCTGGAGCCGCACCTGCGCCTGCCGGAGTCGTTCCGTGATCTGGAAGGTGCGATTCGCGAAGCGCTACGTCAGGGGCTTTCGCGTGGCAAGGTCGAATGCACATTGCGTTTTGTCGAGGAAACCGCTGGCAAACCGCTGCAAGTGGATCTTGAGCGTGCAGGCCAGTTGATCGCCGCAGCCGAATCGGTTGCCGGCCTGATCAAACAGCCTGCCGCGCTGAACCCCCTTGAAGTTCTGGCATGGCCCGGCGTACTGGTGGCTGATGCCAGCGATCCGCAGGTGTTGAACACCGAAGCACTGAAGCTGTTCAATGATGCGCTGACTGAATTGAAGAGCGGGCGCGGGCGCGAAGGTGCAGACCTGGCCAGATTGCTTGATGACCGACTCTCTTCCATCGTCGAGGAGGTTGCTACCCTGCGCACCCTGGTGCCGCAGATGCTGGCAACTCAGCGCCAGAAAGTACTGGATCGCTTTGCCGACATGAAAGCCGAACTGGATCCGCAGCGTCTGGAGCAGGAAATGGTTCTGTTGGCACAGAAAAGCGATGTTGCCGAAGAACTGGACCGCCTCAGCACACACGTCACCGAGGTCCGTCGCGTGCTCAAGGCTGGCGGTCAGGCAGGCCGGCGCCTTGATTTCCTGATGCAAGAGCTTAACCGCGAAGCGAATACACTGGGCTCCAAGGCCTTTGACCCACGCAGCACGCAGGCTGCCGTCAACCTTAAAGTGTTGATCGAGCAGATGCGCGAGCAAGTGCAGAATATTGAGTAAGGCTGAACCTGACATGACCCATATCACTGGCACCCTGTATATCATTTCCGCCCCGTCCGGCGCGGGCAAGACCAGCCTGGTCAAGGCCCTGATGGACGCCCAGCAAGAGCCTCAGCACGGCGCGCAGGCGAAGATCCGCGTCTCGGTCTCGCACACCACCCGGGCCATGCGCCCCGGCGAAGTGAACGGCGTGAACTACAACTTCGTCGATCGTGCCGAGTTCGTGCGCATGATCGAGCACGGCGACTTTCTTGAGCAGGCCGAAGTCTTCGGCAATCTGTACGGCACCTCGCAGAGCCACCTGCAGCAGACCCTTGACGAAGGCCACGACCTGATTCTGGAAATCGACTGGCAGGGTGCCCGGCAGGTTCGCGCGCAAATGCCGCAGGCCCGGTCGATCTTCATTCTGCCGCCTACCCAGCAGGCATTGCGTCAGCGCCTGACCAATCGCGGCCAGGACAGTGACGAGATCATTGAAGCGCGGATGCGTGAAGCGGTCAGCGAAATGAGCCACTACAACGAGTATGAATACGTTGTGGTCAATGACGATTTTGCCGGTGCGCTGGAAGACCTCAAGGCGATATTCCGCGCCAATCGCCTGACCCAGCAGCATCAGCAAGAGCAATACAGCGAGCTTTTTCAGGAATTGCTGGCTTGATCGAGTCGTTTCCAGACATCAGGCAACAGGTTAAAAGCATGCCGTTGGTGGCTTGCCGCTTGATGCCTGGTGCTGTCCGCTTGTAAACTATCGAGTCCGCTCGCCCATCCGGGCATCGCGCATCCGCATTTGCTACGAGGAATACCCATGGCCCGCGTAACCGTTGAAGACTGCCTAGAACACGTGGATAACCGCTTTGAGCTGGTCATGCTCTCTACCAAGCGTGCCCGTCAACTGGCAACCGGCGGCAAAGAACCAAAGCTGGCCTGGGAAAACGACAAGCCTACCGTTATGGCACTGCGTGAAATCGCGGCTGGCCTGATGGATTACGCTGTAATCGCAGAAGCCGAAATCGTTGAAGATGAACCATTGTTCGCAGCGTTCGAGGACGAGTCCAACGAGGCCGTCTAAGCCTATGCCAGGTCGACGTAGTACGGCGCAGGGTAAAAGCCATTGGCAAGGGGTAGCGCCTTGCCGAGCATAGACGCCCTCGCCGAAAGACTGTCGGCCTACCTCGGCAAGGACCAGGTCAACCTGGTTCGCCGAGCGTATTACTATGCCGAACAAGCCCACGATGGCCAGCGCCGTCGCAGTGGTGAAGCCTACGTTACGCACCCTCTTGCGGTAGCGAACATTCTTGCCGACATGCACATGGACCATCAGAGCCTGATGGCTGCGATGCTGCATGACGTCATCGAAGACACCGGCATTGCCAAGGAAGCGCTCAGCGCCCAATTTGGCGAAACCGTCGCCGAACTGGTCGACGGGGTCAGCAAACTGACCCAGATGAATTTCGAGACCAAGGCCGAAGCCCAGGCAGAAAACTTCCAGAAAATGGCCATGGCCATGGCGCGCGACATTCGCGTGATCCTGGTCAAGCTCGCCGATCGCCTGCACAACATGCGCACGCTGGAAGTGCTGTCGGGCGAAAAGCGTCGGCGCATCGCCAAGGAAACCCTCGAAATCTATGCACCCATCGCCAATCGACTGGGTATGCACAGTGTGCGCATCGAATTCGAGGACCTGGGTTTCAAGGCGATGTACCCGATGCGCTCCTCGCGCATCAACCAGGCGGTCAAGCGCGCCAGGGGCAATCGCAAGGAACTGGTCAACAAGATCGAAGAGTCCCTCAGTCATTGCCTGGCCGTTGACGGCATCGAAGGCGACGTGAGCGGGCGGCAAAAGCATCTTTATGGCATCTACAAGAAGATGCGCGGCAAGCGTCGCGCCTTCAACGAGATCATGGATGTCTACGCATTCCGCATCATCGTCGACAAGGTCGATACCTGTTATCGCGTACTGGGCGCTGTACATAATTTGTACAAGCCGCTGCCCGGCCGCTTCAAGGACTACATCGCGATCCCCAAGGCCAACGGCTACCAGTCCCTGCATACGACCTTGTTCGGTATGCATGGCGTACCGATCGAAATCCAGATTCGCACCCGCGAAATGGAAGAGATGGCCAACAACGGCATCGCTGCACACTGGCTGTACAAATCCAGCGACGACGAGCAGCCAAAAGGCACTCATGCCCGTGCCCGGCAGTGGGTCAAGGGTGTGCTGGAAATGCAGCAGCGTGCGGGCAACTCTCTGGAGTTCATTGAAAGCGTCAAGATCGACCTGTTCCCGGACGAGGTTTACGTTTTCACGCCCAAAGGCCGGATCATGGAGCTGCCCAAAGGCTCCACGGCGGTGGATTTCGCCTATGCGGTACACACCGACGTCGGCAACAGCTGCATTGCTTGCCGGATCAACCGCCGGCTGGCGCCGCTGTCCGAACCGCTGCAAAGCGGCTCGACCGTCGAGATTGTCAGTGCGCCCGGCGCACGTCCGAACCCGGCATGGCTGAACTTCGTCGTGACCGGCAAGGCGCGTACGCATATTCGCCACGCGCTCAAGCTGCAACGCCGCTCCGAGTCGATCAACCTCGGCGAGCGCCTGCTGAACAAGGTGCTCAACGGCTTCGAATGCAGTCTCGACAAGATCACTCAGGAACGCATTCAGCTGGTGCTCAACGAGTACCGGGTCGAAGTGCTGGAAGACCTGCTCGAAGACATCGGGCTGGGCAATCGCATGGCCTATGTCGTCGCTCGCCGCCTGCTGGGCGAGGGCGAGCAGTTGCCAAGCCCTGAAGGTCCGCTGGCGATTCGTGGCACCGAAGGCCTGGTGCTCAGCTACGCCAAGTGCTGCACACCGATCCCGGGCGACCCGATTGTCGGCCACCTGTCTGCAGGCAAGGGCATGGTTGTGCACCTGGACAACTGCCGCAACATCAGCGAAATCCGTCACAACCCGGAAAAATGCATTCAGTTGTCCTGGGCCAAGGATGTCACCGGCGAATTCAACGTCGAATTGCGTGTCGAACTCGAGCATCAGCGCGGCCTGATCGCTCTGCTGGCCAGCAGCGTCAACGCGGCCGACGGCAATATCGAAAAAATCAGTATGGACGAACGCGATGGTCGCATCAGCGTGGTCCAACTGGTGGTCAGCGTGCACGACCGTGTGCATCTGGCTCGTGTAATCAAGAAACTGCGCGCCCTGACCGGTGTCACACGCATCACCCGGATGCGCGCGTAGGCCATCCATCATCAGGAGTTCTCATGACCAAGACTGTCATCACCAGCGATAAAGCCCCTGCGGCCATCGGCCCTTACTCACAGGCCATCAAAGCTGGCAATACCGTCTACATGTCTGGACAGATCCCGCTGGACCCGAACAGCATGGAACTGGTTGAAGGCATCGAAGCCCAGATCACTCAGGTTTTCGAAAACCTCAAGTCGGTTGCCGAAGCGGCGGGCGGATCGTTCAAGGACATCGTCAAATTAAACATCTTTCTGACCGACCTGGGCCACTTCGCCAAGGTCAACGAGCTCATGAGCACCTATTTCACTCAGCCTTATCCGGCCCGTGCGGCCATCGGCGTTGCGGCATTGCCGCGTGGCGCCCAGGTTGAAATGGACGCGATTCTCGTCATCGAATAATCCCCCGACGGAGCGTGCCTTGCGCTCCGTTCTCCCTGAAGGAAGGAATCCGTTATGCGCTCCGCGCTCGCCATCTCGCTGCTCGCCGTCATTCTGGGCGGCTGCGCCAGCCACGCCGACCGCAATCCGGACGGCACCTGGATCAACCAGACCGCCATCGACGCCGCCGTCAAACAAGGCAACCTGCGTCAGGCACTGCTCGCCAACGGCCCCAATCTGGAGTGGAAAATAAACTCCAAAGCCAATCAGGCCATTTACTCCAACGGTTTCGAGCTGGGTGAAGGCAAGATCGTCAGCGCTGCTGAAGGCAAGCTGCACATCGACTTCTACGGCAACTTCTTCGAAGACCTGAGCGTAAAGGGTGATGAACTGGTTCAAGCGGCCAGCGAGTCAGGCCCTGAACAGCACTTCCAGAAGCCGGAAAACCCGGCTCCGGAAGGCGCTCAGCCTGGCACAAGCTTCGAGAAAGCCTTGTATAGCGCCTACATGGGCGGCAAATGGACTGTAGTGGAAGGCGATGGCCAAGGCAGCACCGTGCAATTCATGCCTGACGGCAGTGTGCAGGGGCTTCCCGAAAACGATCGCTACGCACTATGCCTGGCGGGCGATTGCGCAGCCATGAGCGGCGAATACGACAGCATGTGGCTGGAGAAATCCGAAAAAGGCAACCCGTGGATCTTTGCTCGCAAAGGCAAGCAACTGGAGATATTCCAGGCTATGAACAATGCCGGTGCTGACCAGATGCCCGAGCTGCGTCCAGGCCCACGTCGCTGGTTGCTCGAACAGCAATAAGCGACTCACGCTTCAGGAGCGCCCTTCAAGGCGCTCCTGACGGCGACTTGTTTACCCCAGCAATGCCGCATAGCCAGCCCGATAATCCGGGTACACCGGCACCCATCCCAGTGCGCGCGCCCTGGCATTGCTGCAACGCTTGCTGCCCACGCGCTGCACGCTGACCTCTTCCGACCATTCGGTCACCCCCAGATACTCACGTATCCACGCCACCACATCGGCAAGCGCAGCCGGATCGTCGTCAACGCCTAGATAGCAATTCTCCAGTGCCACACCTCGTTGATCCGCCTGAAGCAGATGCTCCAGCAAACTGGCGGCATCGTCCGCATGAATGCGATTGGCGTAGACCGGAGGATCAATTCTGACACTGTGCCCCTGACGCACGCGGTTCGACAGATCACTGCGTCCGGGCCCGTAGATACCGGTCAGCCTCACCGCCGTGGCTGGCAGTCCGCTGTTCAGCGCTAGCTGCTCGGCTTCCAGCATCACAGTGCCGGTGTAGTTGGCCGGTTCGGTGACGGAGTCTTCATCAACCCACTCCCCGTTCTGCTGACCGTAGACACCGCTGCTTGAGACGAAGATCAACCGCTTTGGACGCTGCCCGGTCTGCTCAAGCCAGCTCAATACATTGCGCAGCCCCTCGACATAAGCCATCCGGTAACCCGCTTCGTCACGCTGCGAAGGCGTTGCGCAATACACCACATAGTCCAGTGCCGCAGTGGGCCACAGGGCAGGCTTGCAGGTATCGAACAAATCGCCCGCCACACCGTGAACACCGGCAGGCAGCTCGGAAACAGTACGCCGCAGCCCATGCACGGTCCAGCCGTGAGGCAGCAGGCGGGTCGCAAGTCGCGAACCAATGTCACCGCAGCCGGCGATTAGAAGCGAAGGGGCAGTCATTCGGTATCTCCATAACAGGTGGTGTCAGCGCCGTACAAAATGATCATCGGCAGGCGAAAATTCGGGCGAATATGTAAAAAAGATACTGTATTACTTTTGTTAACAAGAACGATTTGCAATAATGGCAGCCCATTTGTTCCCTGTGAGCGTCGAGAGCACTGAACGACGCACTGGAACCATCCCCTATTTTTCTCTCAGGTCCGGCCAGCATGACACGCATTCAATCAATCGCTTCGCCTACCGGGATGCCTCGCCTGCCTCGTGCATGGCGCGGTGTCGCAGCCCTCGTCTTGAGCCTGATGTTCGTACCCATGGCCCTTGCAGATCAATCGGCACCGACTGCGGCCCCTGCAACCTCTGCCGCACCGGCGGCGACAGCTCCTGTCGCGCCTGATGCAGCCCCCCCCGTGCAGGCTCTGGAGCCTGCAGCCGAAGACAACAGCCTGGGCATGGCACATGACCTGTCGCCATGGGGCATGTACCAGAACGCCGACGTCGTGGTCAAAGCGGTCATGATCGGTCTGGCCATCGCATCGATCATTACGTGGACCATCTGGATCTCCAAGGGTTTCGAACTGCTGGGTGCCAAGCGCCGGTTGCGTGGTGAAATCGTCAACCTGAAAAAAGCCCGCTCCCTGAACGAAGCGAGCTCGACCGCCAGCAAGGAAGGCACCCTCGCCCACCTGCTGGTGCATGACGCTCTTGAAGAGATGCGCCTGTCGGCCAACAGCCGTGAGCGCGAAGGGATCAAGGAGCGTGTCAGCTTCCGCCTCGAGCGCCTGGTCGCAGCCTGCGGCCGCAACATGAGCATGGGCACCGGCGTACTGGCGACCATCGGCTCTACCGCACCGTTCGTGGGTTTGTTCGGTACGGTATGGGGCATCATGAACAGCTTCATCGGCATCGCCAAGACCCAGACCACCAACCTCGCTGTCGTGGCACCGGGTATCGCCGAGGCCCTGCTGGCCACGGCACTGGGTCTGGTTGCCGCAATTCCTGCGGTAGTGATCTACAACGTGTTCGCCCGCTCCATCGCCGGTTACAAGGCTCAGGTTTCTGATGCTTCGGCCCAGGTTCTGCTGCTGGTCAGCCGCGACCTGGATCATCTGCCAGAACCGACCGAGCGCAATCAACAACAACCGCACATGGTCAAGGTGGGCTAACACGTGGGCCTGCATCTTAACGAAGGCGGCGATGATCTCGCCGAGAACCATGAAATCAACGTGACGCCGTTCATCGACGTCATGCTGGTGTTGCTGATCATCTTCATGGTGGCTGCACCGTTGGCGACCGTGGACATCAAGGTCGACCTGCCGGCATCCACTGCCACGCCACAGCCCAGGCCCGAGAAGCCGATCTTCCTCAGCGTCAAGACCGACAAGAGCCTGTATCTGGGTGAAGAGAAGGTTGCCCGCGAGCAGATCGGTCAGGTGCTGGACGCCCGGACCAAGGGCAAGAAGGACACCACGATCTTCTTCCAGGCCGACAAGGGCGTGGATTACGGCGATCTGATGGAAGTCATGAACACGCTTAGGGGTGCGGGTTACCTCAAGGTTGGTCTGGTGGGTCTTGAGACGGCTGGTAAGAAATGATCAGTACGCGCCAAAAACTGACGCGCTATAGCGGTAGTCTGTTGTTGGTGCTGGCCGTGCACGCTATCGCGATCATCATCGCCGTTCGCTGGCCCGCCTCTCAGGCGATCGAGCTACCGCCAGCGGCCATGATGGTCGAGCTTGCGCCTCTGCCTGAGCCCGCACCGCCGCCACCACCAAAAGTCGTTCAGCCACCTCTGCCGCCAGCCCCTGAAGAACCAGAGCCTATGCCGGAAGTCGCGCAAGCGCCGAAGCCGGAAATCGTGGTGACCAAAAAGGTTGAAAAGCCCAAGCCAAAACCGCAGCCGCCAAAGCCGCAGAAGAAGCCTGAGCCGCCTCAGGAAAAACCTGCTGACGAAAAACCGGTCGACACGCCGCCTACGACTGCCAAACCGGAAAAAGCAGCTGCTCCGAAGCCCGCTCCTGCGCCTGCGCCTGCGCCGCCCAGCAATGCGCTGCCAAGCTGGCAGGGTGACCTGTTAAGTCATCTGGGCAAGTACAAGAAGTATCCCGAGGATGCGCGTCGTCGTGGCATGCAGGGTGTTGCACGCCTGCGCTTCGTTGTCGATGCTGACGGCAACGTGCTGTCTTACTCGATTGCCAACAGTTCAGGCAGCCCGGCGCTGGATCGAGCGACCATGGAAATGATCCGTCGCGCTCAGCCGCTGCCCAAACCGCCCAAGGAAATCCTCAACAACGGCACCATTGAAATCCTCGCACCGTTCGTTTATTCACTGGATAAACGCTGAATTGTACTTTTGTTACTTGTGAGTGCTTCTGATAACGTGCGTCTATCGATCGCACCCGCTATGCTGGGGTCGCAACTTCATGGACGCACGTTATGACTCTTACAGAATTACGCTACATCGTCACGCTTGCCCAGGAGCAGCACTTTGGCCATGCGGCTGAGCGCTGCCACGTCAGCCAGCCAACGCTGTCGGTGGGCGTCAAGAAACTAGAAGACGAACTCGGTGTGCTCATTTTCGAGCGCAGCAAGAGCGCCGTGCGCCTGACACCGGTCGGTGAAGGCATCGTTGCGCAAGCGCAGAAAGTGCTGGAGCAGGCTCAAGGTATTCGTGAGCTGGCCCAGGCAGGCAAGAATCAGCTGACCGCGCCGCTGAAAGTCGGCGCTATTTATACCGTCGGCCCTTACCTGTTCCCTCACCTGATTCCACAACTGCACCGGGTTGCGCCGCAGATGCCGTTGTACATCGAAGAAAACTTTACGCATGTGCTGCGCGACAAGCTGCGCAACGGTGAGCTGGATGCCGTCATCATTGCCTTGCCGTTCAACGAAGCCGACGTGCTGACCCTACCACTTTACGACGAGCCGTTCTCCGTCCTGATGCCGGCCGATCACCCATGGACTCAGAAAGAGACCATCGACGCCTCGGCACTCAACGACAAGAGTCTGTTACTGCTGGGCGAAGGTCACTGCTTCCGTGATCAGGTTCTGGAAGCCTGCCCTACCCTGGGCAAAGGCAATGAAGGCGCCAAGCACACGACAGTAGAATCCAGCTCGCTGGAAACCATTCGGCACATGGTCGCTTCCGGGCTGGGTATTTCGATCCTGCCGCTTTCGGCCGTTGACAGCCACCACTACGCGCCTGGCGTGATCGAAGTCCGCCCGCTGACGCCGCCTGTGCCTTTCCGCACAGTCGCCATCGCCTGGCGCGCAAGCTTCCCGAGACCCAAAGCCATCGAAATTCTCGCTGACTCTGCTCGCCTGTGCTCGGTGGCACGTCCGAAAACAGTCGCAAGTTAGGCAGAAAAGAAATGAGCGAGCTTTCCAGGGTCTCGGTCACGGCGCTCAAGGGCGTCGGTGAAGCGATGGCAGAAAAGCTGGCCAGGGTCGGGCTGGAAACCCTGCAGGACGTGCTGTTCCATCTGCCGTTGCGTTACCAGGACCGGACCCGCGTCGTACCGATTGGCGCATTGCGCCCTGGCCAGGATGCCGTGATCGAAGGCGTGGTCAGCGGCGCCGATGTGGTAATGGGCAAGCGCCGCAGCTTGCTGGTACGGCTTGGCGACGGCACAGGTGTCGTCAGCCTGCGCTTCTACCACTTCAGCAACGCGCAGAAAGAAAGCATGAAGCGTGGCACGCACCTGCGCTGCTTCGGCGAAGCGCGTCCCGGTGCTTCCGGCCTGGAAATCTATCACCCGGAATATCGGGCGATCACCGGTGATGAGCCCGCGCCCGTCGAACAGACCCTCACGCCGATCTATCCCACGACTGAAGGCCTTACCCAGCAGCGCCTGCGTCAGCTGTGTCAGCAAAGCCTGGCGATGCTCGGCCCCAAAAGCCTGCCGGACTGGCTGCCGGATGAGCTGGCCCGCGACTATCAGCTGGCCCCTCTGGATGATGCGATCCGCTATCTGCATCACCCGCCCGCCGATGCCGATGTGGAGGAGCTGGCCCTCGGGCATCACTGGGCGCAGCACCGGCTGGCTTTCGAAGAATTGCTTACCCACCAGCTTTCCCAGCAGCGCCTGCGCGAAAGTCTGCGCTCACAGCGCGCACCGGCGTTGCCTGTTGCGAAAAAACTGCCGAAACAATTTCTCGCCAACCTCGGCTTCGCGCCCACGGGTGCCCAGCAGCGGGTCGGCAAGGAAGTTGCCTACGACCTGAGCCAGCCTGAGCCGATGCTGCGGTTGATCCAGGGTGACGTTGGTTCGGGCAAGACCGTGGTCGCCGCTCTGGCTGCCTTGCAAGCGCTGGAAGCAGGTTATCAAGTGGCGCTGATGGCCCCCACCGAGATTCTCGCCGAGCAGCACTACATCAACTTCCAGCGCTGGTTAGAGCCGCTGGGCGTTGGCGTGGCCTGGCTGGCGGGCAAGCTCAAGGGCAAGGCGCGCGCGACGTCCCTGGAGCAGATCGCCAGTGGCACCCCTATGGTAGTGGGCACCCATGCGCTGTTTCAGGACGAAGTGCAGTTCAAGAACCTCGCGCTGGTGATCATCGACGAGCAGCACCGGTTCGGTGTTCAGCAACGTTTGGCGCTGCGTAAAAAGGGCGTCGGCGGCCTGATGTGTCCGCATCAATTGATCATGACCGCCACACCGATTCCACGCACGCTGGCGATGAGCGCCTACGCCGATCTGGACACGTCGATTCTGGACGAACTGCCGCCCGGAAGGACACCGGTCAATACCGTGCTGGTTGCCGACAGCCGCCGCCTGGAAGTCGTGGAGCGTGTGCGCGCAGCTTGCGCCGAAGGTCGCCAGGCCTATTGGGTGTGCACGCTGATCGTAGAATCCGAAGAGCTGACCTGCAAAGCGGCTGAAACCACCTACGAAGAACTGAGCAGTGCCCTGGGTGAGGTTCGCGTCGGGTTGATACACGGGCGCATGAAGCCCGCAGAAAAGGCCGCGATCATGGCCGAATTCAAGCAGGGTGCGCTGCAATTGCTGGTGGCAACTACAGTGATCGAAGTTGGGGTCGACGTGCCGAACTCCAGCCTGATGATCATCGAAAACCCCGAGCGCCTCGGTCTGGCTCAATTGCACCAGTTGCGCGGGCGCGTCGGTCGCGGCAGTGCGGTCAGCCATTGTGTGCTGCTCTACCACCCGCCGCTTTCACAGATCGGACGGCAGCGGCTGGGCATCATGCGCGAAACCAACGACGGCTTTGTCATCGCCGAAAAGGACCTTGAACTGCGTGGTCCCGGTGAAATGCTGGGAACCCGACAAACGGGCCTTCTGCAATTCAAGGTCGCCGACCTTATGCGTGACGCAGACCTGCTACCGGCCGTACGCGACGCGGCTCAGGCCATGTTGGAGCGCTGGCCCCAACATGTCAGCCCACTGCTCGACAGATGGCTGCGTCATGGCCAGCAGTATGGCCAGGTGTGATGCAGGCTACGCTTTGAACACCACGTGCGACCGAAAACGAATAACGTGGTTATACTTCAAAAAATGTAGGAATTTGGACATAGCTCATGACAGAAGTCGCCCACGTCAATGATCCGCAGCATGCGCCGTCGGTAATCCGGCAGTTGCTTGAAAAATTGGCTATCAGCTACAACGAAGTCATGGACAACAAAAGCTTGCCCCCGGCGCGCAAGGTTCAGGCTGTGCTGGTCGAGGACGCTGTCGGTGCGCTGCTTATCCTGTTCCCGCAGAGCCAGTTGCTCGACCTCAGCCGAATCACCGAGCTGACCGGGCGCCAGTTGACCGCTGTGCCGCATGATCGTTTGCAGCGCATGCTCACCAAGCACAACCTGCAAGTGCTGCCGGGGCTCCCGGCACTGACCAGCTCACCGTGCCTTTACGATGATCGCCTGCTGCAAGAGCCGACACTGCTGGTGGGCTCGGGCGAAAAGGGCCTGTTGCTGGAAATCAGCAGTGACGACTTCAAAGGCATGCTGAGCAAGGCCAGTGCCGCGCACTTCGGCCAGTCGGTCGCAGCCATCCGTCCGAACCTGGATCGTCCTGACGACGATCCGGCAGAAATCACCCAGGCCATGCATGTTTTCACGGCGCGTCGCATCCAGCAGCGTCTGGAAGCGACCCTGGAAATACCACCACTGGCCGGAACTGCACAGAAAATCATCAAGCTGCGGGTCGACCCCGATGCCACCATCGATGACATCACCGGCGTAGTCGAAACCGACCCTGCGCTGGCGGCACAGGTCGTGAGCTGGGCGGCATCGCCCTATTACGCGTCGACCGGCAAGATCCGCTCGGTAGAAGATGCAATCGTCCGCGTGCTGGGCTTTGATCTGGTGATCAACCTGGCACTGGGCCTCGCTCTGGGCAAAACCCTGAGTCTGCCCAAGGACCAGCCGCAACAGACCACGCCGTATTGGCAGCAATCCATCTATACAGCTGCCGTCATCGAAGGTCTGACCCGCGCCATTCCACGCGCCAGTCGCCCGGAAGCTGGCCTGAGCTACCTCGCCGGTTTGCTGCACAACTTCGGCTACCTGCTGCTGGCCCATGTGTTTCCGCCACACTTCACCCTGATTTGCCGCCAGCTGGAAGTTAACCCGCACCTGCACCACAGCTTTATTGAGCAGCATTTGCTGGGTATCAGCCGCGAGCAGATCGGGGCCTGGCTGATGCGCTATTGGGACATGCCGGATGAACTCGCCATCGCGCTGCGCTTCCAGCACGACCCCCACTACAAGGGCGAACATCACGTCTACGCCAACCTGGTTTATCTGGCCGTACGTCTGTTGCGGGTGAACGGCATCGGTGCCGGGCCAGAGCAGGAGATTCCTGACGAGTTGTTCGAACGCTTGGGCCTGTCCCGCGAAAAAGCCAACGAGTCAGTGAAAAAAGTGCTGGAGGCCGAGGTACTTCTGCGCGAACTGGCTTCGCAGTTCAGCAAGTAATGCGCTGATGTAATGTGCGAACAGTGCCTAAGGCTCTGGCTCAGGCACTATTTATCTCCTCAAACCTCAGAAAGGCTCGCCTTCTACCCCTGGTAGGTGCTCATCCAGGCGTAGCCAGGGAAGCCGGTTCTCTATCCAGATGTGTCGTGAGGGCGTTGCCAACTCCGGTTGGTCAAGTGTCGCAATGGTGACGTCGATCTCGTCCGGGCTGTTGCGCGTGAACAACGCCAAGTGAGCGCCGCACTTGCCGCAGAAATAGCGTACGCAGCTGGGTGAGGAGTCATACGCACAGGGGCTGCCTGTCAGCCACGTGAACGAAGCCAGCGGCACACTTGTCCAGGTTACAACCGTTGCACCCGAGGTGCGTCGACAGATGGAGCAATGACAGTGAGCGATGTCCCGCAACGGCGCATCGAACTGGTAACGCAGCCCGCCGCAATGGCAGCCACCCGAGTGTATCTCGCTCATCCATGCTTCTCCTTCATGCCCATAATCCGTGTGACAATAAAATTTCCACAATAGCTGATTGAAAGGTCGGTGAAAGCTTGGCCAATTAGCATCGCCTCACTTCCGGCAAAAAGACCGGCTAGCCAGGAACGGATTCCAACGTGTTTCAGGCCCAATTAACAACAATAATGGTGATTCCGATGCTTGCTGACTTCTCGTTCCACACCCTCCTTGCGCCTCCACTCCACGTACCGATCTGCTGAGCTGACTCGTTCATTTCACGTTCTGTAGCCGTATTACGTCTGGAGTATTCCCATGCTGACTTTCCTTGGCTTTGCCATGGTTATTGCGTTCATGTACCTGATCATGAGCAAGCGCCTGACTGCGCTGATCGCCCTGATTCTGGTTCCAATCATCTTCGCCCTGTTCGGTGGCTTCGCGGCCCAGATCGGCCCGATGATGCTGGCAGGTATCACCAAGCTGGCGCCGACCGGCGTGATGCTGATGTTCGCCATCCTTTATTTTGCGCTGATGATCGACTCCGGCCTGTTCGACCCGGCCGTGCGCAAGATCCTGAAAATGGTCAAGGGCGACCCGATGCGCATTTCGGTCGGCACCGCCGTGCTGGCGCTGGTGGTGTCCCTCGACGGTGACGGCGCGACCACCTACATGATCTGCGTCGCCGCCATGCTGCCGCTGTACAGCCGCGTCGGCATGAGCCCGCGCATCATGGCCGGCCTGATCATTCTGGCCGGTGGCGTGATGAACATGACCCCGTGGGGTGGCCCGACCGCTCGTGCGGCCAGTGCCCTGCATGTCGATGCATCCGACATTTTCGTACCGATGATCCCGGCAATGCTGGCTGGCGTGGTTGCGATCCTCGCAATTGCCTACTTCTACGGCAAACGCGAACGCGCTCGTCTGGGTGAACTGCACCTTAAGGGTGATGAAGTCGATCACAGCGAAATCAGCGTCTCGCAATTCCCGGATGCACGTCGTCCAAAGCTGATCTGGTTCAACGGCGCTCTGACCTTCGCACTGATGGTTGCCCTGATCATGGGCCTGCTGCCGCTGCCGGTACTGTTCATGATCGCGTTCAGTATCGCGATGATCATCAACTACCCGAACCTGCAGGACCAGAAGGACCGCGTATCAGCCCACGCCGGTAGCGTTCTGGCAGTGGTCGGCCTGATCTTCGCCGCAGGTATCTTCACCGGTATTCTGTCCGGCACCGGCATGGTCGACGCCATGTCGAAAAGCCTGCTGGCAGTGATCCCGGATGCGCTCGGCCCGTACCTCGCCGTCATCACCGCGCTGGTGAGCATGCCGTTCACTTTCTTCATGTCCAACGACGCGTTCTACTACGGCGTACTGCCAGTGCTGTCCGAAGCCGCTGCCCACTACGGCATAAGCCCGGTTGAAATGGCCCGCGCCTCGATCGTCGGTCAGCCGGTCCACTTGCTCAGCCCTCTGGTGCCATCGACCTACCTGCTGGTTGCCTTGGCCGGTATCGAGTTTGGCGACCATCAGCGCTTCACCCTGAAATGGGCGATTCTGGTGTGCCTGTGCATTCTGGTTGCCGCGCTGCTGATGGGGATCTTCCCGTTCTATAGCAGCATGTAAAACGCAGTACCTGTCACAAAGGCTCGCCGTTGACTTGATCGTTGACGGCGAGTTTTTGCGTTTGGGCGGTCAATTGGTTGAAGGCCGGTACTGCAACGCCTCGGCCAGATGGCTACGAGTGATCGCGTCCACCTGCTCCAGATCAGCCAGCGTTCGCGCCACTTTCAGCAGGCGATGCGCCGAACGTAATGAGAGAGTCAGGCGCTCGCAGGCCGTCTCCAGCCAGCGTTCATCGACGCTGGACAGCGCGCAGTGCTCGCGCAGCCCTGGTAGGTCGAGAAAGGCATTGGCACAGCCCTGACGACGTTGCTGCCGTTCTCTGGCCTGCGCAACCACCGCTGCCGCGCTTGCAGTGTTCTCACTGGTGGTCGGGTCGGGGTTGAGGGCTGTGGCTTCGCGGGCGACGGTCAGGTGCAGATCAATCCGGTCCAGCAGCGGGCCGGACAACTTGTTGCGATAACGCTGCACCTGCTCGGAGGAACAACGGCAGCGCCCGGTCGGCTCACCCAGATATCCACAGGGGCATGGGTTCATCGCTGCCACCAGTTGGAACCGCGCCGGAAAGCGCACGCGATCCCGCGCCCGGGAAATCACGATATGCCCGGACTCCAGCGGCTCACGCAAAACCTCCAGCACTCGGCGATCGAACTCCGGCAGCTCATCGAGAAACAGCACGCCGTGATGTGCCAACGTGATTTCGCCAGGTTGCGGACGACTGCCACCGCCCACCAATGCCGGCCCGGACGCCGAGTGATGCGGCTGTCGAAACGGCCGCTGCGGCCAACTGGTCAGCGGCACTTGGCTGGCAACCGACTGAATCGCCGCCACTTCAAGCGCTTCGTGCTCATCCAGCGGCGGCAACAAACCCGGCAGGCGGCTGGCGAGCAATGTCTTGCCGGTGCCGGGTGGCCCACTGAACAGCAGGTTGTGCGCACCCGCAGCGGCAATCACCAACGCACGCTTCGCGGCGGTCTGGCCCTGCACTTCGCTAAGGTCCGGATACGGCTTGGGCTGATGCAGCAGGCCGCTGGACTGATACGGCGCAATCACCGTGCGCCCGTTGAAATGCGCAACCAGCTCCAGCAAATGATTCACCGCAATCACCCGCAGCCCCGACGCCAGACAGGCTTCTTCGGCGTTCACCGCCGGAATGATCAGCGTCCGCTCCGCTGCACGTGCCGCCAGCGCAGCAGGCAGCACGCCCTGAATCGGCCGAATCGCTCCCGACAGCGCCAGCTCGCCCAGGCATTCAACATCCTGCAACGCAACCAGCGGCACCTGCCCGCTGGCGGCCAGCAAACCCAGCGCAATCGCCAGATCGAACCGACTTATCACCGGCTAGTTAGCAGGGTATGGACATTTAGCGAAACCACCGAAATTAGTGCTTTGTAGCGCTGTTTAACTATGTCCATGGCAACGAGATATTTTTTAAAAAATTAGGGCCTCAGCGTCCAGTCAGGTAGTGGCGATCATGCTTCGGGCCTATCCCGCCATCAGCTCAGTAAAAGCAGGTCTATGACATCTTGCGCTGATCAGCGTCTCATGAAACCGTCACTTGCCGAGTCAAGCGCCTACCCGCCTTCGTCCAAGCGCGTTGAGGCACCACATACATCGCACGTCACATCGATGACGCTCTCGAGTCCAATGACTTTCATCGCTTGTACCTGTAAGGACGCTTGCTGCGCTTGCCGAGAAACAACCAACTGGCGAATTGTAACGCACCTTGCCAGCGCGACTGATGGTCATGCCGTTCAGCATCACCCATTGAGCCTGGAGCTAAAAAGCACAGGGTATCCATTGATTGGCCATTCCCGCTGTAGGATTTCGCAATAACTGCGACGTTTCTGAAATTATTGCGACGAATTTATGAAGGTATCTGCTTTTTCTAGCCGGTGTATTCGAGTTCGGAGAAGGTCTTCTTCATTGCTGTAAACAGTAAATCATTCGTATGCGTCCGGCCAAGTCATCTATTCACCCCCGAAAAGTCAGGACATGGTGTGCACTTAAATTAGGTGGGCACCAGTTCTAGCTTTTTAAGCGGGTATTTCATGCAGCCAACACGCCGTTCGTATTCCAAATCCTTCAAAGCCCAGGTCATTCAAGAGTGTGTCCAGCCTGGCGCTTCAATCGCCAGCGTGGCCCTCAGCCACAGCCTCAACGCAAACCTCGTCCACAAATGGATTCGAGTCCAAGCGCAGAAAAGCATGACGATTCAACCCGCATTTATCCCGTTGCCTATAAAAACAACGGCGCCAGTACCCTCGTCAAATATCAGCGTTGAGATTCTGCATCCGCGCGGCACCGTCAAAGTGAACTGGCCGACTGATTGTGCTTCTGCCTGCGCTGCATTCCTCAAAGACCTGTTGCGATGATCCGCATTGATGCCATCTGGCTCGCTACCGAGCCCATGGATATGCGTGCTGGCACTGAAACGGCGCTGGCCAGGGTGGTGGCGGTGTTCGGTGCGGCGAAGCCGCACTGCGCTTATCTGTTTGCCAATCGCCGCGCGACTCGGATGAAAGTGCTGGTACATGATGGGATTGGTGTCTGGTTGGCGACACGTCGATTGAACCAGGGAAAATTCCACTGGGCAGGCGTTCGACAAGGCAGCGAAGTGCAGTTGGATACCGAGCAGCTTCAGGCCCTGGTACTCGGTCTGCCTTGGCAAAGTGTTGGCGCCGGCGCCGCAATTACGTTGCTTTGAAAACTGTAATTAATACCTTGGCTTGCTATAGAGGATGGCGTGCTTTGGTAAATGGAGAATTGCATTCCACTTGACCACCCGTTTGCATTACCACTGACCAGTCATTTGCATTCGACTTGACCAGTTGTTTGCATGGGATATGACCAGCCCACAGAGTGGGCCTTGACCGGCAGAAGTCGGCCAAAAGCGACCGTTTGTCCAAGGCCCGTTTTCTGAAAACTGCGACCCTTCACGCTAACGACATCAATGATGATTCTTCGGCAGCACTAATATTTTTACGCTTCACGGTCTTTTCGTAATTCAATCCAGAGCAACATCCCGGCACCTACCATGATGGCAACATCGGCAATATTGAAAACCCCAGTATGCATAGCCCCCAGGTTGAGCACCAAGTAGTCGACCACGTGCCCCTCACGAAAAACTCGGTCAACCAAGTTGGAGGCACCACCCAATGCGAGAAGGTAGACCGCTGCCGATCTCCGTGGAGAGCTTGTCCAGCGTGCCAGAGCCCACCAAGTGGCCCAGCACACCACAGCTGCCACGCCGACGATGAAAATCACTTGTTTTAAACCTGGCGCCAATCCAGCCCCCAAGCTAAGGAAAGCGCCTGGGTTCAGGCTCAACGCGATATCCAGCCACAGGAAACTACCTCCGAATCTGAAGCTCTCTGACTTCAACGCCCCTAACGCCTGTAGCTTGACCCACTGATCCAGAGCAATAAATCCAAGACCAATCAACAACGCAAAAAACCGACTTCTCATCATGAGTTCCATGATCAATCCTTTCATTCATTTATACCGTGTTGGCAGGCATGGCTGGCCATTGGCAGCGGCGGCACGATAGCGCGGCCTCAAAATTGAGTCCAGTTATTGTGAGGTAGACGCGGACGCACGATTACAGCCCGAAGCCGTTGGCATCTACGGTTCGATTTCTGCCGGTCAATACCCACCCCGTGGGCTGATCAGATCCCTTGCAAACAACTGGTCAAGTCGAATGCAAATGGCTGGTCAAGTCCATGCAATTACGCAGTAAAATCCACGCCATGACTTCCTCGTCCGATCTCGCTCAAATGACCCCCGACCAACTGCGTGCATTCGCGGCGCAATTGCTGAACCGCCCCGGGTTTCTCGGAGACTCCAACCTTTGAGAGGATGGAGCGATGAAAAAACTACCGAAGTATTCCCCAGAGGTCCGTGAGCGGGCCATCAGGATGGTTTTCGAACACCTTCCTGAGTACGAGTCGCAGTGGGCCACCATCAGTGCCATTGCCCCCAAGATCGGCTGCACGCCCGAGACATTACGGCTGTGGGTTCGCCAATCTGAGCGCAACAGCGGCCAGCGTGATGGGCTGAGCACAGTCGAACGTGAGCGAGTCAAGCTCTTGGAGCGTGAGAACCGTCAGTTGCGTCAAGCTAACGAGATCTTGCGTAAGGCCTCAGCCTATTTTGCCCAGGCGGAGCTCGACCGCCCATTCAAACGATGAAGACGTTTATTGATGAAAACCGCCAGTCTTACGGGGTCGAGCCGATTTGCAAGGTGTTGCCAATCGCCCCGTCGACGTACTACCGGTACGCTGCTCAGCAGGCTGACCCCAGCCAGCAGTCAGCGCGTGCGCAGCGTGACCAGGAACTGGGTGAGCACATCCAGCGAGTCTGGGATGAGCACTTCCAGGTATATGGCGTGCGCAAGGTCTGGCGACAATTGCTGCGTGACGGACTGCAAGTCGCCCGCTGTACGGTGCAACGTCTGATGGGAGAGCTGGGCCTGCAAGGCGTGGTACGCGGCAAGCCCGTCAAGACGACGGTCAGCGACCAAGCCAGGCCGTGCCCGCAGGATCATGTCAACCGTCAGTTTGTGGCTGAGTGCCCGAACGCCCTATGGGTATCGGACTTTACCTACGTCAGTACCTGGCAGGGTTTTGTTTACGTGGCCTTCATCATTGATGTCTTTGCCCGATTCATCGTCGGTTGGAAGGTGTCCAGTTCAGCGCGTACCGATTTTGTACTCGATGCACTGGAGCAAGCCCTTTACGCCCGTCGCCCAGTCAAGCAGGGTGGACTCATTCACCACAGTGACCGTGGCGTGCAGTACGTGTCCATTCGCTATACCGAGCGTCTTGTCGAAGCCGGTATTGAGCCATCGGTCGGGAGTGTCGGTGACTCTTACGACAATGCTTTGGCTGAGACCATCAATGGTCTTTACAAGGCTGAAGTGATTCATCGACGCTCTTGGCCCACACGGGGGGCGGTGGAGCTGGAAACCCTGAAATGGGTGGACTGGTTCAATCACCGCCGCCTGCTGGAGCCAATCGGTCATATTCCACCGGTCGAAGCAGAAGCAATCTATTATCAGCAACTCACCGAGTCTGCCCAGGTGGCATGACTCAAACAAAAGGGTCTCCGAGAAACCCGGGGCGGTTCATGCTGTCGCAAGTCGAGACCATGGGTCATACGGTTGAGACCATGAGCAAGACGGTCGAAACGATGGGCAGGAAGATCAACCGCGATCAAACACTGATCGAGAAGTTGACCCACGAGATCGCACAGCTCAAGCGTTTGAAGTTTGCCAAGCGCAGCGAGCAAATGAATCCCGAGCAGGCCAGCCTGTTGGATGACTTGATCGATACCGATATTGCAGCGATTGAGGCCGAGCTTCAGGCATTACAAATAACGCCCGTTGCGACCGAGAAAAAGCAAAAGCCCAAGCGTATGGCCTTGCCGCCAGAGTTTCCGCGCACGTTGATCCATCACGAACCGGACAACACCGACTGCCGATGTGGCTGCGCCCTCAAGCGCATCGGCGAAGATGTCAGCGAGAAGTTGGACTACATCCCGGGCGTGTTTACCGTCGAGCGCCATATTCGTGGCAAGTGGGTGTGCGATGACTGCGAAACGCTGATCCAGGCGCCAGTACCTGCGCACATTATCGACAAGGGCATCCCAACTGCCGGCTTGCTTGCCCACGTCATGATCGCGAAGTTTGCTGATCATCTCCCGCTTTACCGGCAGGAATCGATTTTCGGTCGGGCAGGCTTGGCGATTCCGCGTTCGACATTGGCACAATGGGTTGGCATGACAGGCGTGCAGTTGCAGCCCCTGGTCGATGCCCTGCGTGACGTGGTGATCGGGCAACAGGTCGTACACGCGGATGAGACGCCCGTGCAAATGCTCGCTCCGGGCTCGAAGAAAACGCACCGTTCTTATGTTTGGGCTTATGCCACCAGCCAGTTCTGCGAAACAGCCGCTGTCGTCTACGACTTCAGCCCCACGCGCCTGCCAACGCAGCGGGCGAGTGAGATCGATCAATTGCTACCGCATAACTGGTCGCTGCCTACACTGGGCCAAGTCATGAAATCGAAGGACATAGAATGCTAATCGTCTTCAGCGGCCTTCCAGGCACCGGAAAAACGACTATCGCCAAGGATCTCGCCGCTACGACAGGTGCCGTGTATCTACGGATCGATGCGATTGAGCAGGCGATTCGAAGCTCTGGTGCTCTCGCACAGGACGTGGGGCGCAGTGGCTACATAGTCGCTAATGAGCTTGCGCTGAGTAATCTCCGTATAGGCAGCACAGTCATCGTTGATTGCGTCAACCCCGTCAGAGAAAGCCGAATCAAGTGGAGCGATATCGCCTCAAGCTCTGGTGTTCAATTAGCCAATATCCAAGTGATTTGCTCCGATACAAATGAACACCGGCGCCGGGTAGAAACAAGGACGGTTGATATTCCCGGGCTGACGCCACCAACCTGGGAATCTGTGCTGGGCCATGAATATGAGTCGTGGGACGACGCTCCGTTTTGCATAGACACAGCCCTGATCTCTTCAGCGCAAGCGGTCGCGATGATTGTTAACCGATTTCTGCCCAGCGAATAGCGTCACCCACGATGGCAAGGTGTGTTGGCCGGACGCTTACAATCATTCGCCTTAAGGAAACTCTGAAGAAGACTTCCAAATTTGACAGGATGTCTGATCTCAACCGCCGAGACGCCTGATGACGCATTTCAGCGTTTTACCCCCAGGCAGAAATTTCTTGAGAAGCTCGGATCAAGGGACGAGCGAACGACGTACCGCCTCCGATCAGACGCGCTGCTGAAAGTCTAAAACGCTGGGAAGTAACTCAGACCCCGCTCTCTTTCCCTTTAAAAAATGCCCTCAACATGGAGCTTGTAATCTGAGGCCCGCACCAAAGCAGAAACGGCACGCAGGCTGCGTTTAGGTACCACCACAGTGGATCGATATTGGCGCAAACCCAATGAGGGGGGATGAGCGTCGAGTTTTGTGCTGCACAGGAAGGCGCCCCCATAACTTTAGATTCTGCGCCAGAATTTTTTTGCCCTGGAGCCTTTTGCAGGAGCTTAAGCTGGAAAGACAGCCGTGCGATGGCCTCGCCTGAAAACGTCTATGTTCCTTGTATTTGTTGCGATCGCTTGGCCGTCACGGTAGACAAGTTCACGCACCAGTTGCCCACACCTCTAGACTTACGTGCTACGTTTGATCACCATGCTCTACTACCTCAGGTCAGGTAGCCCTTTGGCCTCAGTCAGGCATCACTGAGACGCCTCTAAATTCATTCAAGATTTGCGAGTTCCTATGTCCAGACGTCAAGCTGCCGCACCATTACGTTACGAATTCGAAAAGAATGGCGCATTTGGCGTCTTCAAGACTAATGGTTCCGTTCCTATTGAATACTTCATGACGTCCTTTAAAGTCGACGAGCTGCCGTATCTCTCGTATGCAAAAGACATCAATACTGACCTGAATTTTGATTACTTGATCCAACGTGATATTGATGAAGACAGAGCGATCGCTGAGATAAGTCAATACCTCGCCGCTAAAGAAGATGCGGTGCAGAAAGATATTGTTTTTTTACCTCCTTTATTGGTCGCAGTAGTTTCTGTTGATCATGAAAACTGTCTCGATGACTACTACCCAGACTCTACGTTTTCCGAAGGTTCGGATTCCGTTGGCGAACTTTACGTCCGAGAATGGCCGGGTATCTTGAAGGTAACTAATTATGCAATGGATCAAGAGCAGCTGCGTACATTCAGTTGCGCGGATGGGGATCATGAGGTCTCCGTAACAGTAGACAGTGCTAAAATCCAAGTGAACTTGACCCGTGATAATGTCAAGGGGGCGCGATTAGTGGTGATCGACGGACAGCATCGCTTGTTTGCTCTTAACACGCTGATGACCCACGACCGCTCGCTCATTGAGGGGTTGACGTTGCCTATTTGCATAGTTTATCCGCCTAACTCAATTGCGCATAACTCAAGCAGCCAACCTAAAGTACCCGAGGTCTTACGTAATCTATTTGTTGATGTTAACTCAACTGTGGAACGTGTTAGCGGCCATTTCCTGACCCTTCTGTCGGACCAGACCCTCGGTTCAATTATTTGTCGCGAATTCTGTAAAGCGGTACTCGAGCAGAAGGGGAGCGAGGGCCTCGGGCTGATTGAATGGAATACCAAAAATCACAAGCAGTCGCTGGAAGTTTCGCGCGAGCACACCCTGACTAGTATCGGGGTTATCAATAACGCATTTGAAGAGATTTTCAAAACTAAAAGTGGCGTTAGACTGCTAGCCGCGATCTTGGGGATTGACAAGCGAGGTTCCGAGTTCGACTTTGGTACAGACGAGTACGATGAAGAGAAGAGCGCACCGGAGTATTTCCCTTGGCGTGACTTTCTCTCACGGCATCGCGAGCGTTTGGTGGGACTGGTTAACGAAACAATCACCCCTTCCCTTATTGAAATGTTCTTCAACACTACCTTCTTCTCGAAATACTGCCAGGAGTTTCACGACTTTTTCGTGACTACAGAGGATGAAATACGCCGCGAGCGACGTAGCGACCAGAATATTTTTTCAAATGTTAAAGACCACGTGCTGTTCAACGGAATGCTCATTAAGCCGGCACAGGCTATGCATGCCCATGTACGCGCGGACCTGGGGCAGTTGATTTCTGACGTTGTCCCCGATTTCTCGCGTAAGGCTATATTCCAGAAAGCTATGATTGAGGCTTGGTCTCTGCTTTGCTCGAAGTTTGTGGCTCACGAAATACCTGTGAACCGTGCTGCATACTACATAAGACAATTTGTTGAGCACTCGTTTGTGACCCGGGCAGGCCTGTTTGACGATAGACATCTGTATCTACAAGATACAATTTTTAGCGGCTCGCGCATTAAGGTGACCAAGTCGGCCAAGCGCCAAATTGTCCGCTTGCTACTGTCCAGTGGCGAGAAGGCTATCTGTGAGGACGCCAGGGAAAAAAGCGTAATATCGGCACTGGCCAAGGAAGAGGTCGGCAGCTTCATCAAACAGATGCGTGACGACAAACGAAAGGTTTTCGAAAAGTCCTACCGTACTAACTTTAGCTTAGCGGCAGTTGACAGGGAACGCCTAAACGCAGCTGAACTGGACAAGTCAAGAGAGATGAAAGATCTTGCTGGAGACTCATCTAAAACGACGTTTGATCGTCTGGTGGACGATCTCATTGCTGACAATCTCAAGGACTCATTTGAATGATCTAGCTCACACTTTAAAATTTAAAGACTTCCTTTACTCGAAGAGTGAAGAGTTTGATGAAGAGCTATAAAGACACCTACTTCGCAGTCGTTGAAGGTAACGAACTCACCGCCGGCCTCTGCGAAATGCTATGCGCGGCGGTCCTCGAATATCAGGAGTTCGTCATCGTCGGGGATTGTGAGCGCTTGCTGACCGACTTGTCACGGCATGTGTATTCGGTGATTGCAACTCGTCCGACATGCGTTCTGGCTTCCAGAAATGCTCTATTGCTGACAGTAGAGCATTTCCTCCACTACGCTTACCCGTATGAAGATGTTAATCGCCGGTTCTTTAGACTTTGCCTGAACACAGGAACAGTGACATTTGTACCACAAGTTCGCGATGCAGATTTCGTGGCAGAAATAAATCAGTGTGTCCACTATGAACCGGGCTCGCAAGGACTGCATCCGGTGGTGAAAAATGTGATAGAAACGGCTTGTGCACAACACAACGAGCTAACCCGTTTAGTGTGCCGACTGCTTATCGGCTATAGCTTTCTGCCCGATCAACAACTTAAAATCAAAAGTGCAGGAAGCGATCTCGACGCGTTGCAGCTGCACGAGCTAAGAGCATTTCTCGGCCACCTTTCAGGCCTGATGCCTAACTTCAGCCTGCTCCAAGAGGAGCTGACAGATCTTATCAATCATTGCACTACTCTTTTGGGAGTTTGTCCCCGTAGCGCTTCAGATTTAGCTAACACCCAAGCTACGGCCGCTCTGCAAAACGGATTCCCATGCATATACAAAGTCATGTCAGTACTGCACTACTTAGCTTATCAACTTGCCATGGAACATGGCCTGCTAAGTAAAGCTTTTATGCATATTTTCAGAGCGTATGAGTGCTACACATCGGGCGCTCTGTTTCTTAACAATGCAACAATACGCCTAGGTACGAAAGCCGGTATAAGCCTTGATTTATACATGATTAATGGTAAGCGCATTTCAGGCTTCACACAGGTATTTCAAGGTGTCGGAACTCACTTCAATTTAGGGCGAGATACGGACTACTTAACCTGTAAATTTTATATCGATCTCCGCAACAAGTTTCACTACACCCACGGAGATGTCAAACCAAGTGCCACTTTGATCAATGAATTCGCACGCGCAGTGACTAGACAAATACTTAAAATTGAGATATCTGCGAACCAACAAAATTTTCTCTGGCGCGACGTGTACATTCAAACGCGTAAGCACCTCAAGAAAAAACCACAGCGGGAAGTCCCGAGAGCTATTCGGCGCGCGCTACAAACTCATCAACTGACCTCCTTCATGGTGCCTTGACGTCCGTAATCGATGCCTTCGGTGAGTTAAGCTCAGCACGAAGCTGCGGTTGACCAATCTTACGCAGGGCGATTTGTCATGCTTGGATCTGCACACCCACCCTACGACGCCTGCCCCAAGTGATTGGGACTCACCGCCCGGCAGCCAGCCCCACGACATTCCCATTCTGCCTTGCGTGTATGTTAAAAATGTGCAAAATAACGTACTTACCGTAAAAAAACATGCGAACTGATGACGACTTATACTCACTCCTTTCCCTGCGTCAGAGGCATCCAAGCCGGTAGGCCTTGTTACATAGCGATGTGTCCGATGCGCCTTGTGCCGAAGATCTTCATTTTCAACGAGGACAATGTGCCCGCGGATTTGCGGGCGCAACGCACGTTGAACCTGGCTAGGGTTCCTGAGATTTCCGCATATTTGCTTGATAATCGCGACGACTACACCCTATCTGCAATTACCGCGTCCGTTGATGGAGTCGTCCAATTCAATCCTGCTTCCGACACAGGTCTAGAGCAAAGCGTCGGTACCCTGACCATTCCGATGGAGGCCCAGATACTAATCAATGACGGTCAGCATCGACGTGCAGCCATTGAGCAAGCAATTCGTGAAAATCCAGAGTTAGGCTATGACAATATTCCCGTGCTGTTTTTCATTGATGAAGGCCTGAATCGTAGTCAGCAAATGTTTGCCGATCTCAACAAGCACGCTGTGCGGCCGAGCAACTCCATCAGCACGCTTTACGATCATAGAGATCAAATTTCTGATCTAGCTAGGTATCTCGCCAAAAACGTAGAGGTTTTTTCCAGGATGACGGAGCTGGAGAAATCTAGCCTATCCCCTCGCAGCTCTAAGCTATTCACTCTCAGTGCCATAAAAAACGCCTCCCGCGTTTTAATGAAAAAAGGGAAAGGCGACTTCATTGCGCAGAATGAGCGGGAGCTCGCCAAAGCCTTCTGGGAAGAGGTTTCCATGCAAATGCCAGATTGGATCAGAGCAAAAAACAAAGAGCTGTCAACGTCCGAATTACGGGACAATTACATTCATGCCCACGGAGTGATGCTTCAAGCAATGGGGCTTGTCGGAGCGGAGCTGATTATTCGCAAGGACTCCGAGTGGAAGTCAACCCTCTGAACCGCCCCGGGTTTCTCGGAGACCCTTTTGTTTGAGTCATGCCACCTGGGCAGACTCGGTGAGTTGCTGATAATAGATTGCTTCTGCTTCGACCGGTGGAATATGACCGATTGGCTCCAGCAGGCGGCGGTGATTGAACCAGTCCACCCATTTCAGGGTTTCCAGCTCCACCGCCCCCCGTGTGGGCCAAGAGCGTCGATGAATCACTTCAGCCTTGTAAAGACCATTGATGGTCTCAGCCAAAGCATTGTCGTAAGAGTCACCGACACTCCCGACCGATGGCTCAATACCGGCTTCGACAAGACGCTCGGTATAGCGAATGGACACGTACTGCACGCCACGGTCACTGTGGTGAATGAGTCCACCCTGCTTGACTGGGCGACGGGCGTAAAGGGCTTGCTCCAGTGCATCGAGTACAAAATCGGTACGCGCTGAACTGGACACCTTCCAACCGACGATGAATCGGGCAAAGACATCAATGATGAAGGCCACGTAAACAAAACCCTGCCAGGTACTGACGTAGGTAAAGTCCGATACCCATAGGGCGTTCGGGCACTCAGCCACAAACTGACGGTTGACATGATCCTGCGGGCACGGCCTGGCTTGGTCGCTGACCGTCGTCTTGACGGGCTTGCCGCGTACCACGCCTTGCAGGCCCAGCTCTCCCATCAGACGTTGCACCGTACAGCGGGCGACTTGCAGTCCGTCACGCAGCAATTGTCGCCAGACCTTGCGCACGCCATATACCTGGAAGTGCTCATCCCAGACTCGCTGGATGTGCTCACCCAGTTCCTGGTCACGCTGCGCACGCGCTGACTGCTGGCTGGGGTCAGCCTGCTGAGCAGCGTACCGGTAGTACGTCGACGGGGCGATTGGCAACACCTTGCAAATCGGCTCGACCCCGTAAGACTGGCGGTTTTCATCAATAAACGTCTTCATCGTTTGAATGGGCGGTCGAGCTCCGCCTGGGCAAAATAGGCTGAGGCCTTACGCAAGATCTCGTTAGCTTGACGCAACTGACGGTTCTCACGCTCCAAGAGCTTGACTCGCTCACGTTCGACTGTGCTCAGCCCATCACGCTGGCCGCTGTTGCGCTCAGATTGGCGAACCCACAGCCGTAATGTCTCGGGCGTGCAGCCGATCTTGGGGGCAATGGCACTGATGGTGGCCCACTGCGACTCGTACTCAGGAAGGTGTTCGAAAACCATCCTGATGGCCCGCTCACGGACCTCTGGGGAATACTTCGGTAGTTTTTTCATCGCTCCATCCTCTCAAAGGTTGGAGTCTCCGAGAAACCCGGGGCGGTTCACTCAGCCAGCTCCGTCATGTCGACTGGTCAAGGGCCAACCCTGAGTGGGAAGGTCGCGCCATGGTTCACGGTCGGATCTCGAAAGCCACAACGAACGTGGCGCTCACAGCAAGTCTTATCAAGAAAAAACTTGGCGTGCCGCTATCCACGGCTGAACGAGAGTTAGAACACAGGTTTCCTCAAAAATGAGTAATGATCAATTTCTCTATCCATCCCATGATGACTTCGTCCAGGAAGCGATCATTTCTGGTAGGCCATTGGCGGATGCCGTTCGTGAGCTTCAAAGCATTTATAAGGCAGATAATCGCCCTTGGGTGGTGGGTTTCAGCGGCGGCAAGGACTCTACTGTCATCCTTTCGCTCACATACTATGCCTTGAAGATGTTGCCGCCAGAGGAGCGCCATAAGCACGTATATGTTGTTTCCTCCGACACTCGAGTAGAAACCCCAGTAGTCGTAGATATGATCCGCCAAGTACTTGATTCGGTAAATACTCAAGCAGCTGAAGATCAGATTCCGATGACAGCCCATTCCGTCACCCCTAAAGTTGGTGAAACGTTCTGGGCCAACCTCCTAGGTAAGGGCTACCCAGCGCCGACTAAGGCATTTCGCTGGTGCACAGAGCGGATGAAAATCGACCCGGTCAGCGAGTTTATAAAGGACAAGGTCGCCCGTTTCGGTGAGGTTGTGGTGGTACTCGGCTCGAGACGCGAAGAAAGCAACACGCGTGCGCAGGTGATCACACGTCACAAAATCGACGGATCGGCGTTGGGCCGACACACAACCCTGCCAAATGCCTATACCTACATGCCCATTGAGCTATGGCATGCTGACGACGTCTGGGAATTTCTAATGAGTGCCGAAAGGCCTTGGGGTGGCTCGAACCGAGTGCTCTTTGAGCTATACAAAGACTCAAACGCTGGAGAGTGCCCACTGGTCATTGATACCAATACACCATCATGCGGAAATTCTCGTTTCGGTTGCTGGACTTGCACTGTCGTGACACATGACAAGGCGATCGAAGGCCTAGTGAGCAGTGGTGAGGACTGGATGTTGCCGTTACTTCAGTTCCGCAATCAACTGCATGCCAGTTCGCTACCCGAAAATAAAACCGAATACCGTAACTACAAACGTCGTACCGGGAAAGTGACCTTCGCTAGAGGGGCTATCGACGACGATTCAAATGCGGCAACTAAGCACGTGCCTGGCCCGTATTGGATGAAATATCGCAAAGAGTGGTTGAAGCTGCTTTTGGAGATAGAGAAAGGCATTCGAGAGACCGACCGTGAAATTGAGCTCATCGGTCGCGATGAGCTGCAAGTGATCCGTCAGCAATGGCTAAAAGATCCGAATGAACCGGACTGGATTGATTCACTGCCCAAAATTTACGCTGAGGTTTATCCGGAGGACACAGTCGAGTGGATCAAGAACGACGCAGGCGCGTTCACTGAGCCCGATGCGGCAATCCTCAAGACATTAGAGCAGGAGCACGGAGTTCCAGCTGTCCTGATCATGAAGCTGATTGATACCGAGTTGTCTTTCTCAGGCCTTTCACGTCGGAAAGGAATTTTAGAAGAACTGGAAAAGATCTTGGAGCAGGATTGGGGAGGGCTTGATGAGGCGCTGGAACGTCGTGCCATACCAAAAACAGTTAACGAAACTTATAAAACCGCTTTCGAACTTTTGAAAGCCGACCTAGATGGCTTGCTGCAATGATTATAGATTCTCTTTCGTTACTTGATTTCCGGGTTTTTAGCGGAGCCCACGACTTTGATCTGGTTCCCAAGATCAAAAGAGGCAAGAGCGCGCCTATCGTGTTGTTCGGCGGTCTCAACGGGGGCGGTAAGACAACAATCCTAAGCGCACTTAAACTTGCCTTGTACGGTAAAGGAGTACTGGGCCCCGGCGCCACGGTCACAGACTATCACCAGTATCTACGCGATTGCATCCACAGAGCGCACAACAGTATCGCCAAACCTACCCGAGCAGCTGTCGAGCTCACCTTCCGCTACGCACAGTACGGAGTTATCTCAAGCTATCAACTAACCCGAGATTGGTTTGTTGATCATGGCGGGAAGGTAAAAGAAGGCCTGATCATTTCTAAAGACGGCCAGAATCTGACTGAGCTGTCATATGATCAGGCACAAGCGTTTCTAAATGAGCTAATCCCAATTGGCGTGTCCGAATTGTTTTTCTTCGACGGCGAAAAAATAGCAAGCCTTGCCGAAGAAACATCAGGAGACGCCCTCCGAGATTCTATCAACAAGCTTTTGGGTTTGGACCTCATAGAGAGGTTACATTCTGACTTGTCCGTGATCATCAGAGGTCGTTCAGTAAAAAAAGCATCCGAAGACCGTCAAAAAAGAATAAGCGAAGCTGAACGTACCTATGAAGATCTTAAGAAGCAACTAGCAGACACACGTGAAAAGCTTCTGATCTTGCGTGTAAATACCGTTGAGGCTAACAAAAACTTGGCCAATATTGAGGCGAGTATTAATGCGCGCGGTGGCGCCTGGAGCGCTACCAGACGGCAAGAAATAGATAACCTTGACTCGTTGATCAGCGAGAAGAAGGCTATAGAGCATACATTACAAGAGATTCTGAGTGGCCTAATGCCGTTTGCGATTACTCGAAATCTAAATGAAAAGCTCCTAGGGTCTGTTCCCGTTTCGACGTAACCCATTGATCTCTATGAGAACAGGCCCGTATTGTTGGAGTTCTCACACAACACCAATACGAGCCTGCAATGCCCCGATTAATGCTCAGTGATGAGCACTGGCCGAAGCTTCGAGAAATTTTGCTGCACGAATCGATCTACAACAAGCGAGATTTGCGCACCACGGTTGAAGGCATGCTGTACCGCATGCGTGTGGGTTGCCCTTGGCGAGACCTGCCGAAAGCGTTTGGAAACTGGAGCAAGGTCTACAAGCGGTTCAATGCCTGGTCTGCTTCAGGCAAGTGGGTCAAGGTGCTTGAGGTGCTGATGACCGATCCTGACATGGAGTGGGTTTTCATTGATGGCAGTTATGTAAAGGCTCATCAGCACAGTGCAGGTGCTGCCAGCACGCAGGACCAGGCCATCGGAAAAAGCCGAGCCGGTAACACCAGCAAGATTCACCTGGCTGTAGACGCTTGTGGGCTGCCCATTGCATTTGACGTGACCGGAGGCCAGACCAATGATTGTTCGCAGGCGGCCTCGTTGATTGCCAAGATGCCCAATGCAGAAGTGATCATTGCGGACAAGGGCTACGACACTGAAGCGATACGCGCTCAGGTCGAGCAGCAAGGCAGCAAAGTGGTGATTCCACGAAAGCGCAATTCTCTGAAAGGGAACGCAGATCTGGACAAAGGGTTATATCGCAATCGACATCTCGTAGAAAACGCCTTTGCCCGGTTGAAGCATTTCCGGGCGGCGGCTTCTCGGTTCGACAAACTCAAGAGAAACTATGAAAGCGTCATAGCAATGGCCTGCGCTTTTCTGTGGCTGCCAATGTGAAACGGGAACAGACCCTAGCGCAACTGGACTCTGAGCAGCGAGTAGAAAAAGCACAGATCCTTGCTGAATACCTAGACCGCCAGCAGAAGAATTTCCTGGCAGAACTCGAATCAACTCTCAAAATTAGTGAGAAGCAGCGTCCTGCTGTTCAAGATATTTTTCTCAGGACATTTGGTTCAGAGCTAGATCGGGGCGATAAAGTTCAATCGCCAGTGCATGAACTTTCGGACACCCAGCGTTCCAGTATCACATATCGCTTGGCGAACGATGTGAAGTCACTCGAGCAAAGAACTGCCGCTCTCGTTGCGACACTTCAAAACAAGGATACAGGTATAGAGTCTGCAAAAGAAAATATCGGAAGAGCCCCAGAAGAGGTAGTTCTAATGCCTCTATTTAACGAGCAAGGGCAGCTACAAGGGCGCTTGTCCGCGCTTGACGAGCAGAGGTCTGTGTTGGCTGACGAAGCTAGGGTGATTCTCAATCATTTATCGAACGCAGCACGACAATTAGACGACCTGTATACAGAAATTGCAGAGAGCCAGGAGGTAGAGCGACTGACCGGGCTTGCGCAAAACGCGAGAGATGTTCTAAAAGAATTTTCTACTCGCGCCAGGATAGAAAAGCTGAAAGAGCTTGAGTCGCAGTTTTATACCTCCTTTAATGGTCTCGCTCGTAAAGATGATCGGCATCTCAGCATCCAGATCAACCCAATTTCTTTCGAGGTTGCTCTTATAGACGAAGAAGGGGTAACGCTTCGTAAGGATGAATTGTCCGCAGGTGAAAAACAGATTTTCGCAATCTCTATTCTGGAGGCGTTGGCTCGCACGTCGGGTAGGAGTTTACCAGTAGTGATTGATACGCCCCTTGGGCGTCTGGACTCTATTCATCGTAAAAAGCTCGTCGAAAATTACTTCCCAAAAACCAGCCATCAAGTGATTATTCTCTCAACGGATACGGAAATTGATTATGCCTTTTATGAAGGCCTACAAGGGAGTATTTCACACTCTTATCACCTGGTATACAACCCAAAAACTCGGTCTACTCAAGCAGAGGAAGGCTATTTCTGGCGGTGGACACAACACACATGAACGTATTCCCGCACAAGTTTAAAATTTCAGCTTCATCTACTGCAAAGCTGAAATATCTAAAATCAAAAACTGGTCTAACACCTAATATTTTGAGCAGATTTGCGATCGCACTTGCGTTAGCTGATGAGAGTGGTCTTGGCAACGCGAGCGTATCGGACCTAGAAGGGCAAGAATTCAACGCACCCACTTTATTTGGTGAACATTTAGACATTTACGAAGCGCTTCTTAGGCAATTCACGTATGAAAATGGTTTAGATTGGGAGCCAGTTAGGCATGTCGCTTCTCTAATCGAGGTTGGCCTACATAAAATGGGGCATGTGCGCTCTTTAAAAGATATCGCACAGCTAATTAGGAAGTAACAAGCTCCTAAACTAGTAAAATGCGCTCGCCTATCATGACGGTGCGCACTCAGGCTATAGATGGTAATAAGGCAAGTTAAAGCTTGCCTTATTAACTCCTACAGACTCCACTCAAGCGAAGACGGCTTAGTCATTTTAATTTCATACACATGAAAGCGGCGCGAACATCAGCTACAGCCGGAACCAACGGTTTCTAATTAAATGCAAATACATGCCTAGCCATCTCTAATATTTTTCTTTCATACTCCAAAGATGCTTTAAGATTCCATTTGAGTTTTTTACCTACTTCCTGATTTAGAGCTATTGACGATGCCTTGAAGACACTTCTTTTTGCTGTAAAGTTTTGGTTGTCTGCCAATGAATTTATTTCCGGATCTAGAATAGTTAGATTGCAAATTGAGTTTTTTCTAGATTCCATCTCATCATCAACATCTGCTGCTTTTGCATTTTTCGGGTATATATGCTCTATGGACGTCTCACCAAAGTCCAGCAATCTATTCCTTCAAGACACTTTGGTGTTCCATTTGCGCCATTCTGATACCATGCAAAATATGAATCTAGCATAATCAAGAAGTGTTTTATATTTTTATTTCCTCCTGTTTTGCTCTGATAATGTAGTGATGTTAATCCGTTTATGAAGTTATTTAAAGGCGCACGGTCATCTAGCAGCTCCCTTAGCTTACACCTCAACGAGCCGACAGTATATTTGGCGCCTTCAGTGCGTATTGCTTCACACTCTGAATAATACAGGCTTTTTAAAGGTGTAACATGTTCGTTACAAATAGTCTTGTATCTAAAAAAAGCTCGCTCAAGCATCAAAATAATATCCCTGAACTTCACATGCCCCAACTCAGTTGCAGCAAGCAATAGAGGAATACTAAGTGTATGCCCTAGGTGGACGATCAAACTAGCTAACCGAGTTCTATCCCACGGAGTCACTGGCCTTTGATCGGCAAAGACCCACTCTCCCTTCATAAAAGCCCTACAGCGATCTACATCTGCACTAATGATTTTCAGCTGCTCAACTATATATTTAGCATTTTTCTGCTTTATCCCTCCTGGAGTTAGTCCGTTAAAAAAAACCTCCATGTACACATCAGCTAATGCACCAGATCTAGCCCTCTTATATGTGTCAACGCCAACTAAAAAGTGACCCCCTTCCGTGCTAAATCGCCAACTTAGTTTTGACCCCCCTCGGGTTCATATTTTCGAGCCGGTTCGGCCCGAGACGATTTGATTCCTGCTTTGCGCTTGTCCTTGAGTCGATAGCTTTCACCTGTCATCTGCACGATATGGGCATGATGTAACAGCCTGTCCAGCATGGCCGCTGTCAGTGTTTGATCATCCGCAAAGGTTCCGGCCCACTGGGTAAACGGCAAGTTACTCGTGAGGATCAGGCTGCCTTGCTCGTAGCGCTTGGCGACAACATTGAAGAACAGGTTGGCTTCATCACGACCAAACGGCAGGTAACCGATTTCATCGATGACCAACAACCCGGGGGCCATCACCACACGACTGAAGTATTCCTTGAGCCGTTCCTGGCGGTGCGCAGCGGTCAGTTGCAGCATCAAGTCAGCCGCAGTGACGAAGCGGGTTTTGATACCGGCCATCACTGCCCGGTAGGCCAGGGCGATGGCCAGGTGGCTCTTGCCTACACCACTAGGCCCCAGGAACACGATGTTCTCGGTACGCCCAACAAAACTCAATGCTGCCAGCTCCTGGAGCTGTGCCCGGGGGACGCCGGTGGCAAACGCGAAGTCGTATTGCTCCAGCGTTTTCACGGCGGGCAGCGCGGCAGTTTTCAGCAGGGCCTGTCGAGAGCGTTCACTTCGGGCATCGGTCTCGGCAGCCAGCAGCTTTTCGAGGAAGTCGGCAAAGCTGTCTTCGCCGCTTGCTGCTTGTTGGGCAAGGTGCGGCCAGTCCACCCCGACGCGCTCAAGCTTTAGCCCCTTGCATAGTTCTGTCAGGCGAGCATGTTGAAGGTTCATGCTCTCACCTCCAGCAGTTGCTCATAAACCGACAGCGGATGCTGCAAGCTCTCGTACGGCAGGACCCGCCCCAGGCGTAGGCCTTGGGCGGGTTGTGGGCGCAGGCTCTGTGTTGGCAGTGGTAATAGTACCTGCTGCTCTTCGGCCAGACGTACCGCTGGTTGAACACCCGTCGTGCCGTGAATCCGCTGATGAGCGACTTCGTCGAGCCATTGGCCGATATGTGCGTTGGCCGTCACCACATCCAGCGTCAGACCCGCACTCTTGAGCGTAGCGGCCAACGGGGTAATGAAACTGCCCTTCAGATACCCGTTGAAGCGCTCAACCTTGCCCTTGGTCTGGGCACGGTAAGGGCGGCAGACCTTGGGAATAAAACCAAACTCATCGGCCAGCGCAGCCAATCGGGGATGCCAACGGTGCAGGCCCTCCCCAAAAGCGTCTCGCTCGGTGATGATGGTTCCGGCGTTATCAAACAATGCCTGCTCGGGCACGCCGCCAAAGTAAGCGAACGCCTCCCGAAGCCCTGTCAGCCAGGCTTCGCTGTCCTCTCGCTCGGAGAAACGGACAAAGCTTGCTCGACTAAAACCAAGTGTCGCCACGAACGCCTTAAGCGGCTGACGGCCTCGTCGAATGGTGGTGAAGTCCACCTGCATCTGCTTGCCGGGCAGAGTTTCGAAACGTACCACCGGCTCTTCTGCCTTACGTTTGAAGGGGCGAATATAAGCCTTCAGACGACTGACGCCGCCGCTGTACCCCAATGCCGTGATCTCACGCAGCAGGACGGTCGCCGGAATCCAGTGCGGGCGCGCTGCCTCAATACGCTCATGCAGGTAGTCCTTGAAGGGGTCGATTTTGCACGGACGTGCGGGTCTCACCTTGTCACTGGGTAGCGACCGGGCCTTTCGCAGGTACTTGCGCACGGTGTTACGCGAAATACCCAGCTCACGGGCGATGAATTTGATGCCATGGCCCTGACGGGCCAATACTTTAATTTCCACAGACTGCTCCTGGGTCAACATATTGGCAGCTCAAAGCCGCCAGTTTTACCCAGGGGGTCAATTCTAGGTTGGCGTTAGGGGGTCATTTTTACAGTGGCGGTGACATATATGCGTAAGATTCATATATCCACTGCAAAAAATCATAAGTTCTATTGGGTTTGTCTGAAAGTATATCGTCCCAAATTTGCTCAGCGGTCGACTGCTCATTATCGTATCCCTCCAGAAGCTCTAGGGTCCTTACTCTGAGCAAATCTCCATCTGTAAGGGAAACCCCCCTGTCGTTAATAACTTGGAACAAACGATATGCGTCTGGCTTGTTCTCCGCGATCATGTGAAGTAGTGAGAAATCGATCAAAAGCACATCATGCATGTGCTCAAGATTATCTATTTGCTCTGCAAAGTTAGCAAATTGCTTTTGAACCTTTATTAAATAAGAAAAAATCTCAGATAGTGCAAAAGACAGCATTTCATGCGAATCAATTTCGCACTTTGGATCGTGCCCACCCAGCAGCCCTCGGAAATAACGCTCGTCCTTCTTGGACAAGGTTAGAACATTGGCACTTGTAACTACTCGATTAACTACCTGTTCATGAACAACAAATGATAAGTTGAGCTTTTTTACATAGTGCTCTACTCGCTTTATTAACTCCGCATCATGTAGATGGTCCAAGAGATCACTTAGCACATTCATTAGAGCATAGCCAAATAAAACAATCGTGGTTATTCGCTGCTGACCATCAACCAACTGATAATGAACAGCGTTTGCAACCCCGTCAACATCGGTCTTTATACTAAGAATTCCACCAAGAAAATGCTCTCGCTCCTTCCCGCTCACCCGCGAGCGATAGCATATGTCCACATCAGAGATAAAGTCTTGAATTGAATCAGAATCCCAAGCGTAACCTCTCTGATACTTAGGAACGGAAAAAACCGTCTTGTCCCCGAAGAGATCCCCTACAGCGGCGTGAACGGGATTAATATTCATCCTTGACTTCCTTTGATTTCATTTGAAATATTAGTGGTTGAATTTAAAAATAAATTACCGCGCAAGATTAGTACTTGCGGAGTTTTTGCAAAGGGCAGGGGCGCTATAAAACTTATCCACGCCTCCATTTTCCGCATCACGAACTACTCTACACCAAACTAGTCGCGCTGTAGGATCCGCGCTATTTATATACGTGAGAAGCATATACTTTTTTAAAAGCGCATGATTTCAACAATACCTCGCTGAAAACATGCTCAATGTTTGCCGATCGGCCGAATTGAAATAATTAAGCGGACCTCATCGAGACGCGCCTGACATACTTGTAGATAAGGCCTCGCACCATTTTTGTAGGCTTCACTAAATAACGCTGTATACTTTAGATAACGCTTAATGAAAATAGTAATCTCTTCGAGTAGATCCTTTATTATTCTCAAAGTGCGTGACGTATTCCATTCTACCTTCAACTCGTTCAATGTAATCAGGTACTTTCGTACAACACTTATTAGCTCTTCAATCTGGTGGAAGGCGGCCTCGACTGTAGATAATAATGCTATCGTTTGCTTATGATCATGGGCATAGTTTGCGCATTCATTGAGCGTCTTCATACTGCGAAGAGCCGGATAAAAGGGATTGCCCTGATTAAACATGAACTGACGGGTAGCCAGGCTAGGGCTGCTTTGAACTCCTTGGCTGCTCGTAATTACTGAGGACCCTATGCCGTCGCGTCTGCGGTCGCTGATCAGCTCTCTGCCTTCGCGCCTACGATCACTGATCAGCTCCTTCCCCTCAACCAAACTCGTCAAACACGCATTGTATTGGAACGTAAAACGTTCTTTGACTAGATGCTCTATCAGCTTCTCTTGCTTGAGAGATACTACCTGTGAAATTGCATAACCAGCAAAAACTAGCCCTGTGACTGCTTCCAAGCCCGCAAGCAAACGAGCGAAGCCCAAAGGCTGCAGATCGCCGTATCCAAGAGTAGTTATCGTAACTAGGCTAAAATAGCCTGCGTCCCAGAAGCCTGAGTATGGGATATCTTTAAAAATAGGCTTGCCTGAAATTGCCAAGCACCAATAGCACCCGGCGAAAAGCAGGGTCACACAAAAAAAACAGACGGTCAGTTTGGCAATCAGGTAGATATATTGTCGGTTTGTGGGGTACATTAACGGCGATCCTTGCTCAAATTCCATATGGGAGCGAGTTTTACCAGCATACGAACAGGTCTGCAAGACCTAGATCCGCATGGATTGAAAAAGCTCATAAAGCTAATGCATCTTTGTTAATCGCGTCTTACGTAAGGACACAATATGAGTGACATGGAGAAAGCCAACATTCTGCACCAGTTAAAAACCGCTTTCGATCTTCCCCCAGATATGCTCGAAACTCTTCTCCAGCAAATATCAAGCAAGTCTATCAAAGATAACTTTAAACGAATCACCACTGGCTTGACCATCGAGGACAATTACAAGCATATATATTCTTCTTTACCTTGGATAAAAAATATAAGCGGGCTTCATCAGGCTCAAGCTGAAAAATACAAAAAAGATTTTCAAATCCCTGACTATTTGCTTTTAGTCGAAGATTCCCAAAAAGGTAAATTCCCGTTGCTTATTGACGTCAAGTACGTGAAAGGTGATAAAACGCAGTGCAGCATTATCCCCAAACAAAAACATACCTTGCGCCAATATGCAGCTGCGCATCAGCAGCCTCTGCTTATAGCAATATACTGGGAACGCCTTGGCTATTGGACGCACAACTGCCTGTCAAACTTCGGAGGTAAGAAACATAACAAGATAGACTGGCAGACAGCGATCGGTAATGATCTCTCTCATTTACTTAGTGATTACACTTTCAATATAGACAAGCCTTTTTATAGGAGAACTATATTTCCTAAGCCAGCGGACCATTCGGACCGTACACGGCCACGACATTTAAAATATGGAAATGTCGATTCAGTTTTTCTTGGAAAAGATATTGCTCATCTATATAGCGAGGATGAAATATTTTACTCAATCGTCGTTGATGCTAACTTTAATTCAAAAATCGTTTCTGTTGACGATCACGAAGATCATGTATGTATGATCGAAGAGTTTTCTACCCAACCAAGCATGATCAAAATCAGTCAGTGGCTGATGAATGTTGCGCAACTAATGGAAATAGAGCCTTCATTAGCGGTCCATGAAATGCCTGCTTTGGAAATGGCTCGGATCGTCACAGTTGATTTGATGCACAAACTCGAATATTCACCAATTTACATTCTTCCGAATGAAAAGAATGCCTGTACAGATAGGCTTTTCGAATTGGCTTACAAGGATACGACAGTCATGTTCGAATACCTTCGAGGCGTGGTCTAGGGTCCGTGCGAATCAAGCCCCCAAACCTAGGTTTTGTACGAAAAGTATTGCCGTATACAGCGTAGGCTGCAGCCAGCGTGTTCGCGCTGATGCCGAATTGACCCTGTGGCCGATGCCACACTGACCCAATACTGATCGGCAACAATCCAGTCCCACTGACGATTTCGAGATAGGAGCTTGGGTCAGCGAAATTTCGGTAATTGGGTCAATCCTGGGCTGGCGATAACATACCCCACGCAGGTTCGGCAATCTCGCACGCGAGATAAACTGTTTTCAGTAAGTTTCTACATGATTTTTTCCGGAACGAAGAAATCACCGTGCCCGTACTGAAAATATCGGTCTTTCACGCGAGCGGTCTGAAAGCAGTGTCAGCAATCTGAAAACAGCACATCGCTGATTGTCGGATGATCTGCCGCCTCTGAAAAAACCATTGGTTCCATAGACTGCAGATCAGGTCAGGCAGACACGACACGAAAAATCGGGATCAGCATCAGGCTTGCGGATAACTAGAACATGCCCGATCGAACACTTGCAGAATCTGCAATTGCTGTTCGGCAGTGTGGGCCAGACTCAAAGCAACCGTACCCCGGAACAACACGCCACTGTCGTGGAAAGTTTTATAAAAATGCTCCCTGAGCCGGGTGTCCTGCTGGCGATCGGAAGTGTGCATATAAAAATACGCGGGCTGACCCTGTAGCCGAAACACGTCTTGCAACCCTGAGGCTTGCACACAGCCGCTCATGCTTCCCAAAAGTCGCTCTCCAGCCGCATTGATAGTTTGACAAACAGCATTGTCCTCATAGACCTGCAAAGTCTTTATTGCTGCACTCAGCCCTACTGTTTCGCCAGAATGAGTATTAGAAAACCCGTAAAGCTTTTCACTCTGCGAGGCATGTAACACCTCCTGCATCAAGTGCTCTGGTGCCACGGCTGCGGCGATGGCATAACCATTGGCCATCGCCTTGCCTAAAATAGTGAAATCTGCCCATACGCCTATTTGGGACTGGCACAGCGGGTAGTTGAAACGTAAGCCTGAAATGGTCTCGTCTAAAACAAGATAGACTTGATGCCTGTTACAAAGTTCGCGCAAGGTGCGATAAAACTCATCACTCAAACGGGACACCCGATAGGGCTCCATGATAAGGCATGCCAGTTGTGCCCCATGAGCATCAAAGAGGTGAACCAATGCTTCAACTGACGCAGTGGAAAACACGATGGTGTGCTCGCGAATCGTTTCTGGAATGCCTCCTGCCTGGTTCGTTCCTGCGAGATACCAGTCATTGTTTCCCAGATACGCTCCTATATTAGGGTAGGCTACAAGTGACTTGCCGCTTAGATAGCGACAGACTCGCACGAGTGAAGACAGTAACATGCTGCCTGACTTTGAATACTGGGCAAGTATCGGAAAAGGAAACAGCGCCGACAGATTTTCTGTCAGCTCTCGCTCTAGCCATGACGGTCGAGAAAAATTAACCCCCTGTCGTATGGCTTCAATTACGGCTTCATCTACGTCATCGTACGCATAGCCAAGTGTTACACTACCCAGGGCCATCCCACAGTCGAGATAGCATTTTCCGTTGTCGTCCCATACACGCGCGCCCTTCCCTGCCCGGATACTCAGTGGAGCATGCCCCATGTAGCTATTCAGAGACTTTGACACGGTGGAGTTGTGCCGTTCGTTGACTCCTTTCATTCTCTTCAACCTTAGAATATTTGAAATATCATTACCCCCCATCCTGTCTGGAGGTAATGAAAGACTTATCGATCTGCCTCAGTCTTGACGAAGCGGTCAACCGGTACCTTCCCGGCCTGATATCGAGGAGGCTCATTGAGAAACGCATAGGGGTCGTTGCGCAACAGTAAAAGCCCCAGATCAAAGACATCGCGCATCGTAGCGACCTGAATGCTGCCGTAGAATCCCTTTTCCTCGCGCCAACAGGTGTCTGAACCTCCTGCGGACTTCAAGCAGTTGAAATCCGAGACCTGTATCGAGTGATCCTGATAGGGAACGCTAAAGCAAAAATCGCCGTTCTCAGTGCCATTTTTACCATGCACTCTGCAAGAAAATACTTTGTTGTAAACGTAAGGCACCCCGCAGCACTGTTCAATATGGTGAATCAGGGAAAGCTGTTGAATATTCGGCAAACCAAAGAATACGACCTTAAAGCCAGCTTCCACCATTGCCGCCCAAGGCGAATTTAGTCCATAGGCGTAACGATGCCGATCCAAACCGTACTCGGAGAACTCAGCACATGGCGAGTTCATAACAATAGAACAAACAGGATGATTACTGCGCGTACTGTCGCAATGCTGGCGAAGGTATTCGGGAAATAGGCCGATGTCTTTCGAACAAGGAGTCACGTGCAACCAAAAATCTTGTTGTTGTGAAGAGGTTGCCCACGTAGCACTGCTTACAGCAATGATCCCGTCACCGAGGGTCTCCCTTAAAGCCCGTAGCACTGCTTCGCATAACAAGCGGGAATCAGTGATTTCGCTCTGAAATGCAGCCATTACAAGCGAGCTGTGCAGAAAAATATTGTCACCAGAAACTAATCCGCATCGGCCAAATATTTCTTTGCAGGAACGGACAATGTCGTTGACCTTGTCCTTCATCGTTTTTTCACCTCTGCCTCGACAATCGACGCGCGACCCGATAAGTGTAAGCCGCTGGCGAAAAAATCCCCTCTGTCAAGACTTATCAAAGTCGCTCGCTTGTGAGGAAAATCAAAATCGTAAACGCGCTCAAAACCAAGCCCATCACTGCAGCGAAGCAAACTCTGATTGTCTGCACGAGGCTCAGCGACCAAGCGCCGGGTTCGGCAGTCATCGAGGAACATGAAGTGAACCAGACTAGGGAACCATGCGCAGATTGATGACCGCCCCCGAAACGCCTCGTTGCCGATTAGCAAATGGAACCCACGGTCGAAGTCGGATGCATTGCAGTGGGGGGCGATACGGTCTTCCTTTGCCCAGTAGACCTCAAAGTAGGCAAATGGTATTTCATCGTAAAAAGCGATCACGGGAATGACTCGGGGATCCGCAAGACGCTCCGAAAGGAATCGACGGTGGTATTCAAGATCGCCCGACTCTTCCCAAAAGGCTGCGACGCGGGGGTTATTCATCCAACCATTGAACGTCAGGAGGTCGCGCTCGATGTCCGCTACACGTAGCTGGATTTCACGACCCATCCAAGGAATGTACCGGGCGTAGAGAAGCCCTTTCGCCAGCGGTGGGCGCATTGGAGTTCCCTGGTCTCCTGCAGACTGAAAATACAATGGATATCGGTCGGAAGGTATGGATTTGTTCCAGCGTCCTGGCAATTGCCAGAAGATCTCTGCCAGTACAACCAGCCCACAATCATTGGACAACGCCGCGCCCCGATGAAGCAATGCAGCAGTCAGCGATTCGGACACATTACTCAAATGCACTGAGGTGCTGTGGGGACATAACAGGAACGCCGCCTCGACCGCCGCTAACGTCACCTCGAATCCAGTGGCGGCATCGATTTGGGGACAGCACAATATGGGGTTTAATTCGAATTGTAGAAGCTCGAAACATAGCCTCAGACTTGAACCACTTCTGACCGTCAAAGTGCTATCTGTGAATTCGACTGATAGTTCGCCGTTGCGCAGCAGTACACTGCCTTGTTCGAAACGCTCTTGCATAAATTGCAGGCTCATGCAAATTCTCGAAGAAGCCCTGTCCGCCTGCGGAACATTTAACCGAACGTCAAGCGGCACAAGGCAAGGTTAAAATTAAGATTAGGCAGCTAGGTTACGTTGCAAGAGAACACACAATCTATTTGTGTAAGTGCGAGCCAGCGTCTCCCAGTCTTCGCCATTTCCGCAAACATTGATCCAAAGTTTTTGCATGAACATAGACCCTTCGCTCACTAATTCTGGAGTCTGGGAAGTAAACCGATTTACCTTACGCACTTCGCTCCAATAGTCGATCTGACTAAGCGCGCAATAATCCTGAATCCTGCGAGCGTAGTTTCCATAAATATCTTCAAGAACTTCCATGGCAATCATTACAGCCACTGAATGCCGAATCTCCAACGCATGGCTCAATCCATACGCTAGCGCGTGACAAGCTCCTACGGTGCCACCCAGCAAGCTGACACCGCCCATGTAAGAGCAGTAGGCATACGCTTCAGCCAAATCCCGTTTCTCGGGCGCGTAAGGCTGGGCGAAAATCTCCTCAAATTGCTGGATAACTGCTTTGGATGCTGCCCGGGAGTACGAGCTGCTGTGTTGGCCTTGAACCACTTCGACACAATGGATGAGGCAATCCATCAAGGTCGGTATGCCATCCATCGGGCTGACTGTCGCAAATAGGCTAGGGTCGGTGAAACAAAACGTAGGCATTGAAAAGTCGCTGTTGATCCCCAACTTTCGTTCAGGCCCTTTCAGTACGGCGGTCCGACTAACCTCCGCCCCAGTTCCAGGCAACGTGGGAACAACCATGCAAGGCAAGCCTCGTCGCTGGGGTATATCCCAGCCCTGCAGTAGTTCAGCCCGGCTACCGTTTTGCGAAGTGACCGCAACTGCTTTCGCAAGATCAATGATAGAGCCGCCACCAATTCCGATCACCGAAGTAAAGCCTTTACTTACTTCAGCACATAACTCGTTAACTGTTAACGTTGTCGGTTCACCATTGGGCGCAAAAACCACCCGCGCACCACTTCGATGCAGCGGAAGCAAAACATTTTCGCAGTCAGCGAAGGCAGCGTCGACCAACACCAGGCTGTTGGAGTACTCCGACTCCAATTGTGCCCGGATAACATGTGCATACCCCTGCCACTCAATAGCTATTTTAGTATTGATTTTCAAAAGACCTCCTGGATCAAGTGTGTCACGATCGGCTCGTTAATTATTTCGGGCGCAGTTCTACTTTCATTCCCGTAGCCAGCGAGAGCTTTTGCACATCTTCATGTGTATTGAGAGAAAAAACATTTCTTTCAGTAATCGAACAATACATGCGCCATCCATTCATCAGAAATCGAAATGACTCATTCTCCTCATTGCGCTCAAGGGCCACAGGACGCGACTGTAAAAAGGACGTCAAAGCGTTACGACTATAGAAATAGAGACCCAGTTGTTGCGCAACAGACGGTCCATAGTATTCCAAAGAAAAGGGCAAATTACGCGCAAAGAAAATTGCATCATGCTGCAGATCATGCAACACCTTTACATTCGCAGCATCGGAAAACGCCAACGGATCAGTAAACGGTTTAGCCAACGTGGCACATTCACATCGCCGCCGCAGACAATCGGCGAGAAACTCAACCATTACGCTCAGTGAGTCCAACCAAATATCGCAGGGGATAAGCAAATAGTTATCTGCAACAACGTCGCGACTCAGTTGTGCAACCCTTTCACTGCCGCTGCGCACCTCTTTTCCCGTGAGTATCGGTGTAATGCGCTCATGAGCAAAATGTTGTAGCACATACTCGGATTCACTGGTTATATAGAGGGGGAAATCATGGGCAAACGCATCGGCGACTTGCCCCATCAACCGCATCAAGAGATAAGAATCGTTCCCGTGCAGGAAAACTTTGCCCGGTATACGAGTAGAAGCCAACCGAGCAGTGATCACAATCGCAATATTATTCATATCGAGTTCCAGGAACATAAGCAGAAGGCTGTTCTTCACGGAACCTCGCCAACTGATGAGTAAGAAAAGCTGTCGCCTCCTTACTGGCCCTGAGGCCAATAAACACGAAGGGATTGTTGCAATGTTCCGCCAGGTTTGCTGGCCGGCGCTGCACAGGTTGTTGGGTCAAAAGTACCATCAGAAACTGAATTGCGATCGCCAGCCCAGCACCTTTGTGCCCTCCCATCGGCAGGATTGCCCCATCGCTGTTTGCTTGAACCGCATTATCTGCAAACTCCCCTTGCGCAACCAGCACCTTGCCCTCAAATGCTTGCGCTGTGGCGTAAGCGAGTGCTTGACGAACGCTGCACACGCCCAATGAGGTTTCAAAAGAAAGACTTACGCCATCATCACCAGGTAAAGCCAGTGCAAGCAAATTGTTACCCACCTGCCGCTCTGCAAGATCGCCAACCGACATGACCGGGTGTGTGGACTGAAAGCCAATCGCGATATGGCCTTTACGGGCAATTTCTCGCAGATGGAAGCCTATCGCACCAATATGTGCAGATTTGTCACATACGACGTAATCCAACTCCAGATCTGCCAGCGATGCGCACAAATGCTCTGCACAGCGCTTGGCGGAAAGAACCCCTACAAGGCAGGAGTTATTAAAATGCCGACCCGCAGGAGCAATTCCACCGGAGAAAAGTAATCCTTCGCGCATCTGATGCAGAATAATGTCCACGCCATGGGCGTCATCGGATCTGGAACGGGAATACTCAAGAAAGCGCTCGACGTATTCCCTGTGCTCGATGGGCAAGCGATCCAATAGCGCTTGTTCAGACAACGCCATTTCTCTGGAAGGCTTCATTTATATTCATGCCCTTCTCCATCTCGGCGATGGCAAGGCGTTCACGGACATGAATCTTGTAAGCAGTCTCGATTAATTCGTCTTTGATAGTCGAAGGTATCAAGATAATACCGTCGGCATCGGCCACAATGTAATCACCTGGCGAGCACTTTACTACTGTACCGCGCAGGCCCGGCATCTCGATATCCGTTTGCCAATGACCAATGCAATACTCGGATCCGGACTCGAATGGCGAGGCGAATTCGCAGAACACAGGGAAATCCATCTTCCTGACGGCAGTAACATCTCGGCAGCCACCGTTTACTATCACTCCGGCAGCGCCCTTGACCCTTGCCCCGGTCGACATAAGTTCGCCCCAGTTGCCGATCCCCTTGCCTCCACCCGTAGAGACAACAACAACTTGCCCTTGCTGGATCTGCTCGAAAAATTCCCGGGAATTGATCTTCTGCTCGTGCGTGACATTGGCGATTCCTTGCAGAGTAAATACTTCGCCGAAGACCACGGAACGCTTATCCAAAGGGCGAATCGCAAGATCTAAAACTTGGGGCACACATCCAAGCCGCTCCAAGCTATCGAAAACAACGCTAGAGCCAATCCAGCTGACAATTTCTTCCTTAACCATCAGTTATTCCTCAACAGGCTAAAATAATGTTCCATTTCTTTTTTTCTTGCTGCAATTGCTTTTGGATATCGGTCTACGACCTCATTCCTGGTGGCAGGGGCATCCAAGTAGAAGTACAGGCGTTCAAGCAAGCTGTCACCGATGTACCCTTGCCCCTCCATTCCGTACGTCTTCATGAAAATCGCTATATCAAGCTGCGCTTCTATATACGGGCCATGCAGACTCACCGCACCGCATTGGAGCGGCTCCAACAGATTGTGCCCTTTCAGTGACGGATCAAAACTGCCACAAACGACCCCCACCAATGACTGGTTATATGCCTTTAACAAAGTACCAAACTGGGCCAGCACCACTACGTCATCGGTGACAGCCATGGCTTCTTCGAATTCTTTCGTGAATAGTGGCTGCAAGCCTTGGGCTTTCAAGGCTTGTACTAACAGTTGTGCATCATCTGGATGGCGAGGAACGAAAAGAATTCTACAGGCAGGGCGCGAGCGACGAATCTCGGCTGCCAGCGTGGCCAGATAAGTAAACTCCACGTCATGACAGCTACCAAAACATAGCTGAAACCTGTCCGCGGCATGCGATTGAACAGTGTCGCTGGAAGTCAGCAACTTCAAGCTACCCGTAACGCTCATTTTTTCGGGCCTGACGCCAATGTTCGATAATTCGTTTAGCTCGTGCTTATGCTGTAAGTGAATTTCAGTAAACATGTTGAGCATGACAGCAGATAGGTAGGATGTTTTTTTATACGCGCTCATTGAGGACTTGGAAAAATGCCCATTTATCAGCAGAGCTGGAATTTTCAATATTCGCGCGCACAACAAAAGCCCTGGCCAAATATCATGCTCGATGACATAGATCTTACGAACCTTTAGCGCACGCAGCAAACCTAACATGAAGGGAAGCCAATCAAGAGGCATATATCTGACGTCTTTCGTATTGCCAAACATGCTCGCCAGATACTGGTATCCTGACAGGGTGGTTACAGTGATAAAAACGCGGTAGCGACTGCGGTCCAGTCGCTTCGCCAACTCCCACGCTACTTTGGCTTCACCCAAGGACACCGCGTGAATCAAAACCGCGCCCTGCTGATCAACACGACGGTTTTGCCATTTGAATAGCCCCTTCCCCAGCAGTCGTTGCTTCAGACGCTCACGCTCAGGCTCACACTCACCAGCCCGAGTCCTACGCGCTTGCCACAACAAGACAGGAAGTAAGACTGTCAAAACTAACTGATAGAACGCTATGCACAATCCAAAGCAGAGGCCTGGCGTGAACTTATTAATATTTCTCAAAGACATACATGAAATCCGCGGGCGTTCTAATTTCGATTTGACCCAATCGTGCAACATTCAACTCGAGCTCTGGCTGCCTGCGCGCGACAGCCAGCAACTCAACCAACACGACTGAATCGATAGCGCCCGATTTGAATAGGTCGGACGTCAGCATCACTTGATGATGTTCGCCACACACATCGAACAGCAAGGCTTTAAATTTTTCAAAGTCCATCATCTTATCCATATTACATTAGTTCAGCTGTGAAAGCATCCGCTTGCCATCGACTTTGCCGTGGATCGTCTTCGGTACGACCTTCACAACCTCCACTCGAGCCTCGGTCGGCTTGAAACTGGAGCCTTCTAGGATCTCTGCCAGCGATCGCTCCACCACATCAGCCTCTTCACGGGAAGATACGATGAAGACTGGTTGACCCTTCAAAAAACATACGGTGATCGCAACGACAGACAAGTAGCGATCCGCGATAAAATTCGCTCGACACTTAAATACATGAATCCAAATAGAAATTTCAAGCCCTAAAGAACTATCGACTCGGCCACAATAAAAATACTCTCCATCACGGAATTGAAAGATATCAAGATTATGATAAATAGAGGGGCACTCGAAGAAAGCACCTTCCTGGCTATATCCACTCATCAAAGTCTTGCTCTGCACCGCCAAATGAAAATAGTCATTACCCAGTGAGAAGCGCCCCAACTTCGTAACTACATCCCAACGTTCGCCTACAGAGATGAACATGTCACGATGTAGCTGCTCAGTAATATCGGCCGATAATACATTATGTAGCTCACAGGCTCCATAGACTGTGAAGAACCGGGCCTGCGGAAACAGCTTTGTTACACGATGGCGACCAAATAATGTTTCGCCGGTGAGCACGAACGTGCTGACACCTCTGAACCCCTCCCCGTCAGTGCTATATATCAACAAATCAAAGAATGAAGGAGTTAACTGCAGAAAATTAATGCGCTCTCTTTCGACCAGCGGCGCTAGGGATGCTCCGATCAACTTGCCGCGCAGCGGTGGCAAGCCGTAATTTGCCAGGCACATAGCGCTATTTTTCTGAAAACGGTCTGATGCAGTGTGAGTCGAGCGCGTTTTTCGCTCGGTTTTCCGTGTTAAGCGCGCAACTCACCCAAACCCATTAGTCGCTTTCGAGCCATCCACAGGTTCGACAGGGCGAACAGCGTGGTCAGTTGGGCCGTGTTTTTCATCAGCCCACGAAAGCGTACTTTCACGTAACCAAACTGGCGCTTGATGACCCGAAACGGATGCTCGACCTTGGCGCGTGTCTGCGCTTTGCAGTACTCGATCTTGCGCTTGGCTTTGTACAACAGGCTGCGTTTGTTCAGCTTGGAATACGTGCTGCGCCGCGCCGCGATTTGCCAGATCACGTTACGATTTTCGTGCTCTTCACGCTTCTCGACACCGGTGTAGCCAGCGTCCGCATAGACCGCGTTTTCTTCCCCGTGGAGCAGTTCGGCGACTTGAGTGACATCGGCCACATTGGCCGCAGTGCCATGGACGTGATGAACCAGTCCAGACTCAACGTCAGCGCCGATGTGGGCCTTCATACCGAAGAAATACTGGTTACCCTTCTTTGTCTGATGCATCTCGGGATCACGCTCGCCGTCTTTGTTCTTGGTCGAGCTTGGGGCATGAATAATGGTGGCATCGACGATGGTGCCCTGGCGCAGCGACAGGCCTTTTTCCTGCAAATAACCGTTGATGACCGCGAGGATTGCAGGAGCCAGTTGATGTTTCTCCAGCAGGTGCCGGAAGTTCATGATCGTGGTGTCTTCCGGTATCGGCGCACTCAACGTCAGGCGTGCAAACTGGCGCATGGGGGTGATTTCGTAGAGCGCTTCTTCCATGGCCGGATCACTCAGGGAGAACCAGTTCTGCAGCAGGTGAATGCGCAGCATGGTTTCCAGCGGATAAGGTTTTCTGCCACCGCCGGCCTTGGGGTAGAACGGTTCGATCAGGCCCAGCAGACCTGTCCAGGGGACGACCTGATCCATCTCGGCGAGGAAGCGTTCGCGGCGTGTCTGCTTGCGCTTGCTGGCATATTCGAAATCGGAAAAGCTCATCTGGCTCATGGGAGGCTCGGATCAGGTGGTCAGGCGATTTTCGCATAACCGGGACTTGTTCGGAGATTCCCTAAGGCACCCATGAAGTCGGTGTTCACGGCAAAACAGACTGGCGAGGCCGCGTTTGCCGCTTGCAGCCATTTGGGGCACAGCACACCCCAGTCATGCGAGAACAGGCCTGCAAGGACTGCAGTGACACACATGGCCGCTACAAAGCAGTAAATACCGTATCGCCCCACCTGCAAGTAAAGCATCTGGCCTTCATAGCGATGCAGCCTGCAGTAAACGGTGGGATCCTTCAGGCACACCAAAAAGCCGCTGACAAGTAGTGGCAGCAGAAGTAAAAAAGCCATTTATCAGGATTGGGCTTGAGGAGTGACCAGTTTTTTAGCCTTATCGCGTGAAGAGCGAACCAAGGCTTCGATTTCTTTGGCGTCCATGGACATGCGCCCCCCCCTTACCACAAGAGTGTCGATGCTCTTGATTGCCTGCATGAGTGCTGCGTCTTCAGCCTTCTTCGTATCACTACGATGTCCAATCCGATTGAAAAACATAGTCGATTCCATTGAACAAGGTCAGGGGTGTGCGCTGAAACTATAGCACAGCGCTAGATTCGTTCTCTTACGGGCTCAAACCGCCATCGGCGCCGTCATTGCCGGATGGTGCTGGTAGCCCTCCAGTGTGAAGTCGGAAGGCTCGATCAGCTCCAGCCACTCAGGCTGATACACACCGGTCTTGGCAAACTCGGGCACGCGGTCGGAGATCACCAGTTTCGGCATCGGGTACGGCTCGCGGGTCATCTGTTCGTTAAGCATGTCCAGGTGGTTTTCGTACACATGGGCGTCCCCTATGAAATAGGTAAACCAGCGCGGCGTGTAGCCAGTCAGGCGACCGATCAAGCTCAGCAGTGCAGCGCCTTCGGTCAGGTTGAACGGCGTGCCGAGGCCCAGGTCGTTGGAACGGATGTACAGCGTCAACGAGATTTCGCGGGTCTGCGGGTTCGGGTGCAGCTGGTACAGCAGGTGGCACGGCGGCAGGGCCATTTCATCGAGCTGTGCGCAGTTCCAGCCGTGGAACAGGATCCGGCGGCTGCCTGGGTCATTGATGATGGTGTCGACGCATTGGCGAATCTGGTCGATGGCCTTGTACAGCACTACGAACGACTGGCCGTCCTCTTCCGATTCGGCAATCTGGCGATAACCCTGACCAAGCGCCAGTTCGATGGCTGCGACATTGCCGGCATCGATACGCTTGTAGGCAGGCCACTTGCGCCACTGCACGCCATAGATTTCGCCCAAGTCATCCTCGCCCTTGCGGAACGGGTTGTTCAGCCACTGGGCGTTTTCGTTGGCGTTCTGGTCCCAGACCTTGCAGCCCAGCTCGCGGAATTCGGCAGCATTGTTCACGCCACGCAGGAAGCCGACCATCTCGCCGATGGCCGATTTGAAGGCCATGCGCCGCGTGGTGATCGCCGGAAAACCTTCCTGCAAGTCATAACGCAGCATCGCACCCGGAAAGCTGATGGTGTTCACGCCGGTACGGTTGGCTTGCAAGGTCCCGTGCTTGATCACATGTGCGACCAGTTCCAGATATTGCTTCATAAATCACCTGCCTTGTTGAACGCGCCGGGTGCTGACACCCGGCGTTTCGGTATTAAGCCGCTGCCTTGCTGGCAGCCGGGTCGCGCTTGTAGGCCAGCCAGATCAGGAACAGGCCGGCAATGACCATCGGCAGACTGAGGATCTGACCCATGGTCACCCATCCCCACGCCAGATAGCCCAACTGGGCGTCAGGGACGCGGACGAACTCGACCACAAAGCGGAAGATGCCGTAGAACAGCGCGAACATGCCGGAAACGGCCATGGTCGGGCGCGGCTTGCGAGCGTAAAGATTGAGGATGATGAACAGTGCAACGCCTTCCAATGCGAACTGATAGAGCTGCGAAGGATGACGCGCCAGTTGCGCAGGGTCGCTGAACGGCGGGAAAACCATCGCCCACGGCACGTCGGTCGGCTTGCCCCACAGCTCGGCATTGATGAAGTTACCGATACGCCCGGCCCCCAGGCCGATCGGCACCAGCGGGGCGACGAAGTCCATCAGCTGGAAGAAGCTCTTGCCGTTGCGTTTGCCAAACCACCAGGCCGCAATCATCACACCGACAAAGCCGCCATGGAACGCCATGCCGCCCTTCCAGACCTCGAATATCAGTAGAGGATTGGCGATGTAGGCAGACAGGTCGTAGAACAGCACATAGCCCAGCCGCCCGCCGACGATCACGCCCATGGCCAGCCAGAAAATCAGGTCGGAGAGTTTTTCCTTGGTCCAGGTCGGGTCGAATTTGTTGAGACGACGCGACGCGAGCAGCCAGGCGCCACCGATGCCGACCAGGTACATCAACCCGTACCAGTGAATTTGCAGCGGGCCGATAGCGACGGCTACCGGGTCAATCTGCGGGTAAGGCAGCATTGCGACTCCTCAATTGGAACGCCCTTGCGAGCGATTGAATCAGGCGCGCATGTTACCGGAGCCCGGCAGGATGCTCTAGCGGCGACCGATGGAAGCCGCCTGAACGAAGTGAAAAAAGATGCGCCTGATGTGTCTGGTGGTGACGAAGCGGGGGTTATCGCTCCCACGCTCCGCGTGGTAGCGCCTTTCTGGACGCTCTGCGTCCGATCTTGAGTCTGCGGTGCGGTGCAGATTTGTGACGCGGAGCGTCACGCAAGGCATTCCTACGCTGGAGCGTGAGGAACGATCACCTCACTATCGTGCGGCGCTCTGCGTCGCATGCAGTTCTGGACGCTCTGCGTCCGATCTTAACAGGCGGCGCGGCACAGATTTATGACGCGGAGCGTCACCCACGGCATTCCCACGCTGGAGCGTGAGGAACGATCACCTCACTATCGTGCGGCGCTCTGCGTCGCATGCAGTTCTGGACGCTCTGCGTCCGATCTTGAGCGGGCGGCGCGGCGCAGATTTGTGACGCGGAGCGTCACCCACGGCATTCCCACGCTGGAGCGTGAGGAACGATCACCTCACTATCGTGCGGCGCTCTGCGTCGCATGCAGTTCTGGACGCTCTGCGTCCGATCTTGAGCGGGCGGCGCGGCGCAGATTTGTGACGCGGAGCGTCACCCACGGCATTCCTACGCTGGAGCATGAGGAACGATAATCTCGACTATCGTGCGGCGCTCTGCGTCGCATGCAGTTCTGGACGCTCTGCGTCCGATCTTGAGCGGGCGGCGCGGCGCAGATTTGTGACGCGGAGCGTCACCCACGGCATTCCTACGCTGGAGCGTGAGGAACGATCACCTCACTATCGTGCGGCGCTCTGCGTCGCATGCAGTTCTGGACGCTCTGCGTCCGATCTTGAACAGGCGGAGCGGCACAGATTTGTGACGCGGAGCGTCACGCAAGGCATTCCTAAGCTGGAGCGTGAGGAACGATAGTTCTGTAACTATCGTGGCGCTTAGTGCCCTTTGACCGAGCTCGGGTTGATCATCCGCGACAGGCCGAGGTTTTTCAGCGCCAGTTGCAGGGAGCTGCTGATGACTTGCGGGTTGTCGTTGGTCATCAACTGCGCAAGCAGCTCCTTGGCTTTGCTGAGGTTGATCTGACGCAGCATCCACTTCACTTTCGGCAGGTTGGTGGCGTTCATCGACAAGCTGTCAAAACCCATCGCCATCAGCAGCACAGCCGCAGCCGGGTCGCCGGCCATCTCGCCGCAGATGCTGACCGGCTTGCCCTCGGCATGTGCATCACGCACCACGCTTTGCAGGGCCTGGAGCACGGCCGGGTGCAGGTAATCATAAAGATCGGCCACACGCGGGTTGTTGCGGTCGACCGCCAGCAGGTATTGGGTCAGGTCGTTGGAGCCTACCGAGAGGAAGTCGACCTGACGCGCCAGATCGCGGGTCTGGTAGACCGCCGCAGGCACTTCGATCATCACGCCCACAGGCGGCATCGGCACGTCGGTGCCTTCGTCGCGCACCTCACCCCACGCCCGGTGGATCAGGTGCAGCGCTTCTTCCACTTCGTGGGTGCTGGAGATCATCGGCAATAGAATGCGCAGGTTATTCAGGCCCTCGCTGGCCTTGAGCATGGCGCGGGTCTGGACTAGGAAGATTTCCGGGTGATCGAGAGTGACGCGAATACCGCGCCAGCCCAGAAACGGGTTGTCTTCCTTGATCGGGAAGTAGGACAGCGACTTGTCGCCGCCGATATCCAGGCTGCGCATGGTCACCGGCAGCGGATGGAAGGCGGCCAGTTGCTCACGATAAATCGCCAGCTGTTCCTTTTCACTCGGGAAACGCTGGTTGATCATGAATGGCACTTCGGTACGGTACAGCCCCACCCCTTCGGCACCGCGCTGCTGAGCGCGAGCGACATCAGCCAGCAGGCCGGTATTGACCCACAGCGGCATGCGATGGCCGTCAAGGGTCACACAGGGCAGTTCACGCAGGGCATCCAGGCCTTGGGAAAGCTGGCGCTCCTCCTCGACCACCTTGCCGAACTGCTTGCGCATGATTTCGCTGGGGTTGGTGAAGACTTCGCCGTGATAACCGTCGACCACCAGATCGATGCCGTCGACCTTGGAGTAAGGGAAGTCCACCAGCCCCATGACCGTGGGAATGCCCATGGCCCGCGCCAAAATCGCAACGTGGGAGTTGCCGGACCCCTGAACCGATACAAGACCCACCAGCTTGCCTTCCGGCACCTCGCCCAGCATGGCCGGGGTCAATTCTTCACTGACCAGAATCGTGTTGTCGGGGTAGACCAGCGCCTGCTGCCGCGCTTCCTGCAGGTAGGCCAGCAGGCGACGGCCCAGGTCCTTGACGTCCGAGGCTCGCTCCCGCAAGTAGGCATCGTCCATCAGTTCGAAACGTTTGACGTGCTCGCTGACCACCGAGCGCAAGGCACCCTGCGCCCACTGGCCGGTCTTGATGACATCGGTCACTTCGCTGCCCAGCGAGGCGTCATCGAGCATCATCAGGTAAACATCGAACAGCGCGCGCTCTTCGGGGCGCAGCTGGGTGGCGAGCTTGGCTGACAGGGTGCGCATGTCATTGCGCACGCCTTCCAGCGCGTTCTGGAACAACGCCAGCTCGGCGGCGATGTCAGTGACGGTCTTGTCCGGCACCACCTCCAGATCGGCAGGCGGCAGCATGACCACTGCCACACCTACAGCAGCGCCCGGCGAACCGGCCACACCGACGAACTTGGCTTCCTGAATGCCCTTGCCCTGGCGACCCAGACCGCGGATCGAGCCGGTGGCTTCGGCATGGGCAATAACGCCCGCCAGTTGCGCGCTCATGGTCACAAGGAAGGCTTCTTCGCCCTCGTCGAACTGACGACGCTCCTTTTGCTGGATCACCAACACCCCCACCACGCGACGGTGGTGGATGATCGGCGCGCCCAGGAACGAGGCGTAACGCTCTTCACCGGTCTCGGCAAAATAGCGATAACGAGGGTGATCTGCGGCGTTTTCGAGGTTCAGCGGTTCTTCACGCATGCCAACCAGACCGACAAGGCCTTCATTCGGCGCCATGCTGACTTTGCCGATGGAGCGCTTGTTGAGGCCTTCGGAGGCCATCAGCACAAAGCGGTTGACCTCGGCATCGAGCAGATAGACCGAGCAGACCTGGCTGCCCATGGCCTCCTTGACGCGTAACACAATAATGCCCAACGCCGCCTTGAGATCCTTGGCGGAGTTAACTTCCTGGACGATCTTGCGCAGCGTATTGAGCATGGCTCGGGGTCGAACTCCGTGTCAGTCGCGCGATAACAGGCGCGGGGCAAGCTCTTTGAGTGCGCGTCGATACACCTCGCGCTTGAATGTCACCACCTGGCCTAACGGGTACCAATAACTGACCCAGCGCCAGCCATCGAACTCCGGTTTACCGGTCAAATCCATCCGCACCCGCTGCTCGTTGGAGATCAGGCGCAGGAGAAACCATTTTTGCTTCTGGCCGATACACAGCGGCTGGCTGTGCGTACGGACCAGGCGTTGCGGCAGACGATAGCGCAACCAGCCCCGAGTGCAGGCAAGTATTTGCACATCATGTCGTTCCAGCCCGACTTCTTCATTCAATTCACGATAAAGCGCGTCTTCCGGCGTCTCCTGCGGGTTGATTCCACCCTGAGGAAACTGCCAGGCATCCTGGTTAATACGCCGAGCCCATAGGACCTGACCAGCATCGTTTGTCAGAATAATCCCGACATTAGGACGGAAACCATCGGGGTCGATCACGGCAACAACCTCGCAAACGCATGTCGCCGCATTGTTCCACAAAGGCGATCAAACCAGCAACGAGGCTTATCACCTTATGTGAAGACTTGTGAAAACCTCGTATTCTGGGACTCTTTTTTCAACTATTTCAGCGAGTAACCCTATGCGTCTGGCTTTATTCGACCTCGACAACACGCTTCTGGGCGGCGACAGCGACCATGCCTGGGGCGATTATCTGTGCCGACGCGGAATCCTCGATGCCGCAACCTACAAGACCCGCAACGATGAGTTCTATCAGGATTACCTGGCCGGTACGCTGAACATGACCGACTACCTGAATTTTACCCTGGAGATTCTGGGCAACACTGATATGGCGCAACTGGAGGAATGGCACCGCGACTTCATGCGCGACTGCATCGAGCCGATCATGCTGCCCAAGGCGCTGGAATTGATCGCCAAACACCGCGACGCAGGCGACAAGCTGGTGGTCATTACCGCTACCAATCGCTTTGTGACCGCACCGATTGTGGCGCGGCTGGGCATCAATACACTGCTGGCAACCGAATGCGAGATGGTTGATGGTCGTTACACAGGCCGTACTACGGGCGTTCCGTGCTTCCGTGAGGGCAAGGTGACACGCCTCAATCAGTGGCTTGAAGACAACGCGTTCAGCCTTGAGGACAGCTATTTCTACAGCGACTCGATGAACGACCTGCCGCTGCTGGAGCAAGTGGCCAACCCGGTTGCGGTCGATCCGGACGATAAATTGCGTGCCGAAGCCGAGCGACGCGGCTGGCCGGTTATCACCCTGCGTAACTGAACGTCGGCACTGCTCAGGCCGGTTTGAAGCCCATCAGACCGGCCATCGCCACAAAGCACACGACGCTGATCACCGTCAGCGCGAAGGTGAAGCCGCGCTTGCCACCTTTGGCACCAAGACGCAACCGGTTGAGCCTGGCCACCAGCCAGACCCAACTGCACAGCCCCAGGGTGTAAAGCACACTGCTGCCCAGCACCCAGGTCTGGCCCAGTGACAGGCCTTTCAAATGCACCAGCCACCAGCCACTGAACGGCAGCGTCGCCAGACACAAGGCCATCAACACCCAGAAAAACAGCAACGGCCGCTTGAGCAGACGATTCTGCACGGTCGTGTCGCCTTCAAGACGCACCTTGACCACCCCGCTGGCCAACACCAGCGCGCTGATCAGCAACAGCGCAATGGCGACGATGTGCAGGGTATTAAGGGTGGTGATGGGTTCCATGACGCGGTGTTCCTCTGGAATCGGGCTTGGGTGAGTTTAGCAGTGTGGACACAAGAGCCGTGCCTTAAGCGCTATCGCGCCCGTGCTCCACGTGGGCAAGCCGGTCTGGACGCTCCGCGTCCTCTTGCGACGCAGAGCGTCGTGAACTGCATTCCCACGCTGGAGCGTGAGGAACGAGGGGGATAACGTTACCGCTATCGTGCGACGCTCTGCGTCGCATGCCGTTCGGGACGCTCTGCGTCCTCTTGTGACGCGGAGCGTGAGGAACGGGAGTATCTAAGGCCTCAGCCCAAAAACAGCCTGTACGCCGGGTTCTCGCTCTCGTCCCAATACGGGTAACCAATCTCGTCCAGCGCTGCGCCCACCAGATGCCGCTCTTCCTCCGGCACCACCAGCCCGGCAACCACCCGGCCGTCAGCAGCGCCGTGGTTGCGGTAGTGGAACATGGAGATGGTCCAGCGGCCGCCCAGGCGGTTGAGGAAGTTGAACAGCGCGCCCGGTCGCTCCGGGAACTCGAAGCGCAGCACCACTTCATCATTGACCCGCTCGGCATGCCCGCCGACCATGTGGCGGATGTGCAGTTTGGCCAGTTCGTTGTCGGTCAGGTCCAGCACCGGGAAGCCCTGGCCGGTCAGGCTGGCGATCAGGGCGCTGCGTGGGTCGTTCTCGGGATGGGTCTGCACGCCGACGAAGATGTGCGCCTCGCGATCAGTGTGATAGCGGTAGTTGAATTCGGTGATCTGCCGCTTGCCGATGGCCTCGCAGAACGCCTTGAAGCTGCCCGGTTGTTCAGGAATCGTCACGGCAATGATCGCCTCGCGGCCTTCGCCCAGCTCTGCACGTTCGGCCACGTGACGCAAACGGTCGAAGTTGACGTTGGCTCCGGAGTCGATGGCCACCAGTGTCTGACCGCTGATGCCGCGCTGCTCGACATATTTCTTGATCCCGGCAACACCCAGCGCGCCCGCAGGCTCGGTGATCGAGCGGGTGTCGTCGTAGATGTCCTTGATCGCCGCGCAGATCTCGTCGGTGCTGACGGTGATCACTTCATCGACATAATGGCGGCACACTTCGAAGGTGTGATGGCCGACCTGCGCGACCGCCACGCCATCGGCAAACAGCCCGACCTGGCTCAGCACCACGCGCTCCCCGGCGGCCATCGCCGCTTGCAGGCAGTTGGAGTCGTCCGGCTCGACGCCGATCACCTTGATCTCCGGGCGCAGGTATTTCACATACGCTGCGATACCGGCGATCAGACCGCCGCCCCCGACCGGAACAAAGATCGCATCCAGCTGCCCCGGCTGCTGACGAAGAATCTCCATCGCCACGGTGCCTTGCCCGGCAATCGTATCGGGGTCGTCATACGGGTGGATGTAGACGAAACCCTGTTCGTCGACCAGTTTCAGCGAATAGGCCAGCGCCTCGGGGAAGGAGTCGCCGTGCAGCACCACCGTGGCGCCCCGTGAGCGCACGCCTTCGACCTTGATTTCCGGGGTGGTGCGCGGCATGACGATAGTCGCCAGAATGCCCAGTTCACGCCCTGCCAGTGCCAGACCTTGCGCGTGGTTACCCGCCGAGGCCGTGACCACGCCGCGTGCGGCCTCTTCTGCGGTCAATTGCGCCAGCTTGTTGTACGCGCCGCGAATCTTGAAGGAGAACACCGGCTGCAGGTCTTCTCGTTTTAGCAGCACCTGATTGCCCAGCCGCTCGGACAGCTGGCGAGCGCCGTGCAGCGGGGTTTCGACCGCCACGTCGTACACGCGGGAGGTGAGGATTTTCTTGACGTACTGTTCAAGCATCGGGGTGGCATCACTGACGAAGCGGGCAAGGTCGGGAAGTCTACTCTGCGCACCGAAAGACGACCATACGAATGACAGGGCTTTGCGGCGCAGTCGCCGCTATAATGCGGGCCTTTTTTACATACCCCCTCTTTTTACCTACATCAGGCACCGTGGAGCCCGCATGACCCAGGATCAACTCAAACAGGCAGTCGCCCAGGCAGCTGTCGACTTCATCCTTCCGAAGCTCGATGACAAAAGCATTGTGGGCGTCGGCACCGGCTCCACGGCCAATTGCTTTATTGATGCGCTGGCTAAACACAAGGCGGCATTCGATGGCGCAGTCGCCAGCTCGGAAGCTACCGCCGCGCGCCTCAAGGGCCATGGCATTCCGGTGTATGAGCTGAACACGGTCAGCGATCTGGAGTTCTATGTCGACGGAGCCGACGAAAGCGACGAGCACCTGAACCTGATCAAGGGCGGCGGCGCGGCACTGACTCGCGAGAAAATCGTAGCGGCCGTGGCCAAGACCTTCATCTGCATCGCCGACGGCAGCAAGCTGGTGCCGGTGCTGGGCGCGTTCCCGCTGCCGGTCGAAGTCATTCCGATGGCCCGCAGCCATGTTGCGCGACAACTGGTGAAACTGGGCGGCGACCCGGTTTATCGCGAAGGTGTTCTAACCGACAACGGCAATATCATCATTGATGTGCACAACATGAGCATCACCAATCCGGTGGAGCTGGAAGCACAGATCAACGCCATCGTCGGCGTGGTCACCAATGGCCTGTTCGCCGCCCGTCCGGCCGACCTGTTGCTGCTGGGCACCACCGAAGGCGTGAAAACCCTGACGCGCTGATAAAACCGGTCGTGCCCACGCAAGGTGGGCATGACCCTCACAGGCTCAAGGCTTGCGGAACACGTAAAACAGGTTCGGCTCGCTCACCAGATACAGCGTCCCTTCTGCGTCCATAGCCATCCCTTCAGCCTGCGGCACGTCCTTGCTCAGCCCCATCGCCCCTTTTGCCAGCGAGCCGCTGCCAATCGGATGACCGCTGGTGTCGAGTTCAAGAATGCGCTTCGACTCATCGGACAAGGCCAGCAAATGGCCGCTGGTTTCATCGAATTGCAGGCTGGAAAGGTCACGAACCGACAGTCGGCCATCGCGCTTGCTGTTGGAGATGACCTGCAGATTGCCGGGAGCCTCGGAGTTGGTTCTGGGAAAGCCGCGCACTTCGATGATCTGCACCGGATCACGCTCGCGGGCGACAAACAGGCGCTTGCCGACCGAATCATAGGCCAGCCCTTCATAGCCCTTGTTGCCACTGGCGGTGATGCCCAGCGTCAATTGTTCTGCCTGGGCGGCGTCCAGACTTTTGGTGTTGTCATCGACGTGAATCTGAATCAGCCGGAGCCGGCGCTCATCGCTGATCACATAAGTGCCCGGGCTGATGTATTCGACAGCCTCGGCATCACCGAGCCCGACCAGCGGAATGCGCCGCAGCACACGACCGTCCAGGCTCAGCTCGACCAGTTCGGGGGTCTGGTTGGTCACCGTAAACAGGCTCTTGCGGTCCGGGTCGTAGCTCAGGCCCGAGACATCATCCTGCAGCCCGTCGATCACCTGTGCTTCGGTGACGACGCGGTACTGATCCAGGCCAATGGACTGAAGCGAGTCGGACTGCCAGAACACCTGCCAGTCGAACAGGGCACTTTCAACATAGCGGTATCGCTGATTGGCGATCACGAACACAACGATCAGGGGTACAAGGGCCAGAAGCAGGACTAAAGAGCGAGTAGAGCGACGCATGAAGGGTGACTCGAACAGATTGAGCGGACGGGATTGATACCATGCCATCCTGAAAGCAAGCTTAATGGCATGGTGCTATATTTTTGCCGATTGTGTATCGGCGACCTGTGTAGTTGCCGTCCTGGCTCAGTGCTTGTGAAGCACCCGGTGAAACGAATAGAACAGGTTCGGTTCGCTGACCATGTACAGCGTACCGGCCTCATCAAGGGCCACGCCTTCTGCGCGCGGAATTGTGTCCTTCAAACCGTTCATGCCGCCCAGCAGGGTCATGAAGCTTACCTGCTCGCCTTGCTCGTCGACTTCCAGCAACAAGTGCGAATCGGCAGACAGCGCGAGCATGTGGCCGGTGCGCGGGTCGATGCTCAATGACGACAGATTGCGCATGTCCAGCGAGCGACTCGACAGCGGTTGCTTGTCGCCTTTCAGCACGTCACTGCCATCACTTTTCCAGGTGTACAGCGCGGGAGGTCGCTCCTCGCCCAGTATCAGCTGCTGACGCTGCGGGTCCCAGGCGATACCTTCGAAGCCCTTGTTCTGGTTGGCAGACTTGCCCAGTTCGTACTGGGGGAAATCCGCGATGTTCAGGGTGGTGGTGTCGGCGTTCACTTTAACGATGGTCAACTTGTGTTGGCGCTCATCAGTGATCGCAATCAGGCCATCGTTCATGACGGCAACACCTTCCGGATTGCTCCAGCCCACCAGCGGGATCTTGCGCATTACATCGCCCGTGAGCGTCAGCTCCACCAGAAACGCATTTTTGCCCATGACCGCAAACAGCGTTTTGGTCACCGGGTTATAGGACAGGTCCGACGCCTCGTCCTTTTCCATGCCCGGCAGCACCTTTGCGTCGATATCCACATGGTAGTCCGGCAGCCAGATACTGGCGTGACGACCTGCCTTGCTCTCGAACCGCTCCTGAAACCAGAGCAGCGCGCGATCATCCCAATGCATGATGAAGGCCAGCCCATAGCCCAGCAAGACAACCACTAACAACCACGAGTACCAGCGCATGTTGCGTAAGTAAGCGAAGCGTTTTTTGTTGCGAGGCGGCGTTGCGGCAGTACTGGCCATTCATGTGTTCCTGAGCAAATGAGACTTCATGACGACGTGGTGCCCTTGCAGGGACGGCCGGATTATCCAGAACAGGTGTGAAAAAAACGCAAAATCGGCTGAACTATCAGTCACTCCACAAACAAAAGCCACCCGGGAGTGATCCCGCGTGGCTTTGGGTGCAGCCTGAAGATGCTGTCGGGTTACCTGACGACGCTCTCGAACGGCGTCTGCCCGACCAGTTCCAGCGCGATCTGGTCGCCGGCTTCGAACGGCCCGACACCGGCAGGCGTGCCGGTCATGATCAGGTCACCGGCCTGCAGCGAGAAGTTGGCTGCCATGTGCTGGATCATCGGCACGATCGGGTTGAGCATCATGTTGCTGTTGCCGTCTTGAACCACCTTGCCATTGAGGGTCAGGCGGATACCGATGTCCTCCAGATCTGGGAAGGTCTCGGCGGGCACGAACGGCGGAATCACCGCAGCGCCGTCGAAACACTTGGCCAGCTCCCATGGAAGGCCTTTCTCACGCAGACGCGACTGCACGTCACGCAGGGTCAGGTCCAGGCCGGGCGCAAAGCCGCTGATCGCGTCCAGCACTTCTTCGCGCGAAGGGTTCTTGCTCAGGGGCTTGCCGATCAACACCACGATCTCTGCTTCGTAATGCACCGAGCCGCGGTCTGCCGGGATAGTGAAGCCACCCTCCAGCGCAACCACCGCGCTGCCGGGTTTCATGAACAGCAGTGGCTCGGTAGGCACCGCGTTGCCCAGTTCCTTGGCGTGTTCGGCGTAGTTACGCCCGATGCAGACCACTTTACCCAGCGGGAAGTGAATGTTGGTGCCATCGACATATTTGTGCTGGTAGCTCATGACGTCTCCTGAGGCTGTAAGAGGTAGCCTGCTTATTGTTGCGACGGATCAAAAGGTTGCGACGGATCAAACGGCGAAGATTTTGCCGGGATTCATGATCCCGTTGGGATCGAACACCGCTTTCAACGCCTTCATGTATTCGATTTCGATCGGCGAGCGACTGTACGTTAAATAGTCACGTTTGGTCATCCCGACACCATGCTCGGCCGAAATCGAGCCGTTGTACTTTTCGACAGTCTCGAATACCCACTTGTTGACCCGGGCACATTTGACGAAGAACTCGTTCTTGTCGAGGCCTTCGGGCTTGAGGATGTTCAGGTGCAGGTTGCCGTCGCCAATGTGGCCGTACCAGAGCACTTCGAAGTCTGGGTAGTGTTCGGCAACGATCGCGTCGATTTCAGCCAGAAACTCCGGCACTTTCGAGACAGTGACCGAGATATCGTTTTTGTACGGTGTGAAGTGCGAGATGGTTTCGGAGATGTACTCGCGTAGCTTCCACAGGTTGCGTAATTGCTGTTCGCTCTGGCTCATCACGCCGTCCAGCACCCAACCCTGCTCGACGCAGTGCTCGAAGGTCGCCAGGGCCTGATCGGCCAGGTCGTCGGTGGTCGCTTCGAACTCCAGCAACACATAGAACGGGCATGGCGTGTCGAAAGGCGACGGCACATCACCGCGCGCCATGACCCGGGCGAAGGATTTGTCCGAGAAGAATTCGAAGGCGGTCAGGTCGAGCTTGCCGTGAAAGGCATGCAGCACCGGCATGATCGAGTTGAAGTCCGAGGTGCCCAGCACCATCGCTGTGAGGTTCTTCGGCGCACGGTCCAGGCGCATGGTCGCTTCGACGACAAAGCCCAGCGTACCTTCGGCACCGATGAACAACTGGCGCAAATCGTAGCCGGTGGCGTTCTTGATCAGGTCCTTGTTCAGCTCCAGCAGGTCGCCCTTGCCGGTGACCACCTTGAGGCCCGCGACCCAATTGCGCGTCATGCCGTAGCGAATGACCTTGATACCGCCCGCATTGGTGCCGATATTGCCGCCGATCTGGCTGGAGCCCGAAGAAGCGAAGTCGACCGGATAATAAAGGCCGCTCTCTTCAGCCAGCGCCTGTAATTGCCGGGTGATCACGCCAGGCTGACAGACCGCCGTCCGGTCGGTGAGATTCAGATCCAGCACCTGATTCATGTAATCGAACGAGACGACCACTTCACCGTTGGCAGCCACCGCGGCCGCCGAAAGCCCGGTTCGTCCACCCGAAGGCACCAGCGCCACGAGCCGCTCATTGGCCCAGCGTACGATGGCCTGCACCTGTTCGGTGGTCTTGGGGAATACGATGGCCAGTGGCGCAGGAGTGAACTGCTTGGTCCAGTCCTTGCCGTAAGTTTCCAGAGAACCGGCATCGGTGAGTACCTTGCCGGGGTCAACCAGGGTCTGCAGCTCATCAATCAAAACGCGATCGGTCATTGAATCAACTCTCGAACGATTCATGGGCATCCTGAGAACGGTTCACGTTCGGGATGAGGTTTCGCGGGGCTCATATGCTAGCATACGCCCCCCGTGAGTCGTGCCCAGAGCCGAACCGGGCACCCCCTGCCAATTTTCTTCGGGACACAGGTTTACGCAGATGAGCAAGACTTCCCTCGACAAGAGCAAGATCAAGTTCCTTCTTCTCGAAGGCGTCCATCAGTCCGCTGTCGACGTCCTCAAGGCAGCCGGCTACACCAGCATCGAGTACCACACCAAGTCTCTGCCGGAAGCCGAACTGAAAGAAAAGATCGCCGACGCACACTTCATCGGTATCCGCTCCCGCACTCAGTTGACCGAAGAGCTGTTCGATTGCGCCAAGAAACTGGTTGCCGTCGGCTGCTTCTGCATCGGCACCAACCAGGTTGACCTCAATGCAGCGCGTGAGCGCGGTATTGCAGTGTTCAATGCGCCCTACTCCAACACCCGCTCGGTAGCAGAACTGGTGCTGGCCGAGGCGATCCTGCTGCTGCGCGGTATCCCTGAGAAGAACGCTTCCTGCCACCGTGGCGGCTGGATCAAAAGCGCGGCCAACTCTTTCGAAATCCGTGGCAAGAAGCTCGGCATCATTGGCTATGGCTCGATTGGTACGCAGTTGTCGGTGCTGGCCGAAGGCCTGGGCATGCAGGTGTACTTCTACGACACGCTGACCAAGCTGCCACTGGGCAACGCGACTCAGGTGTCCAGCCTGAACGAGCTGCTGGGCATGTCCGATATCGTTACCCTGCACGTGCCGGAAACCTCGGAAACCCAGTGGATGATCGGCGAAAAAGAAATTCGCGCGATGAAAAAGGGCAGCATCCTGATCAACGCGGCTCGCGGCACAGTCGTTGAACTGGACGCCCTGGCCGACGCGATCAAGGACAAGCACCTGATCGGCGCTGCAATCGACGTGTTCCCGGTCGAGCCACGCTCGAACGACGACATCTTCGAAAGCCCGCTGCGTGGCCTGGACAACGTGATCCTGACCCCGCACATCGGCGGTTCCACTGCCGAAGCACAGGCCAACATCGGTCTGGAAGTCGCAGAAAAGCTGGTCAAGTACAGCGACAACGGTACGTCGGTATCGTCGGTCAACTTCCCGGAAGTGGCCTTGCCTGCTCACCCCGGCAAGCATCGCCTGCTGCACATCCACGAGAACATCCCGGGCGTGCTCAGCGAGATCAACAAGGTCTTCGCCGAGAACGGCATCAACATCTCCGGTCAGTTCCTGCAGACCAACGAGAAAGTCGGTTACGTGGTCATCGACGTCGACGCCGAGTACTCCGACCTTGCCCAGGCCAAGCTGCAACAGATCAAAGGCACCATCCGCAGCCGCGTTTTGTTCTGACCCGAGCGCCGTGCCCACCCCGTGTGGGCACGATCAGTGTTCTTCCGGGCACCTATCGTTCCTCACGCTCCAGCGTGGGAATGCCGTCCGTGACGCTCTGCGTCATACAAGCACTGACAGCCCTACTTCACATTGATCGTGATCTTCTTCGACTCGACCGACGGGTTCAGCGGCATGTGGCCTTTGTCGCCCATCAGTAATTGCAATGTGTGCTGACCAGGCGGCAGGTTGATTTCGGTTTCGGTCTGGCCCTTGCCGAAGTGACGGATGTTGTCACTGACCGGCAGCGGCGCATCCATCGCTGGCTGGTCGTTCACATCGATCAGCAGGTGATGGTGACCGGTATCGGGAACATCCACACCCGCAGGTGCGACGCCCATGCCTTTGAGACCGAATTGCACCTTGAACGGTGAGGTCACGGTTTCACCGTCCTTGGGCGAGATGATGTACACCTCGGCGCCTTCAGGGGATGCAGTGCGTGGCATATCGGCGGCGCTGACCAGCATGGATGCGCTGAGCAACAGGCCCGCGACCATCGTTCCAGAAAATAAGGATTTCATGATTGCTCCGGTTGCAGTTGACGTAAGTCGACCCTCACACAACAAATCCGTCGGTTCAGGAGTGCTCAAGATAGACCGCAGCCGGGCTCAATGGCTCACTGCATTGATGAAACAGTTTTCATGAACAGGCAACAGGTCACTGAAACAGCTCGTTACCGCGGCGCCTGAACCAGCCCGTCAGTGACAGTCGATCACGGCTGGCAGGCATGACTTCATGGGGAATTTCACCGGACAGAAAAACCACCAGGCAACCGCCTGTAGGCTGGACGTCGTAAGCCACATCGTCCTTGAGGTACATGCGCAACTGGCCGCCATGCTCGGGCAGCCAGGCATTGTTGAGGTAAAGCACCGCCGACACCATGCGCTTGTCATCATCGCGAAAGCGATCCACATGCCTGAGGTAGCGGGCACCCGGTGGATACAGCGCAAAATGGCTTTCGTAGTCCTCCAGCCCCAGGAAAAGGCCGCGATTGAGCGCCTGACGCAGGCTTTCCATCAATTCCAGATAGCTGTCGCAACACTGCACCTGCCCCGCTTCAAGCCACTGAATGCGGTCACCACGAATGCCTTCGCGTATTTCCTGCGCTGCGCCCTTGCCAATAGCGGCAGGCTCGAGCTCGCCTTCGGCAGCACGTTTTCGGCACTCTTGCTCAAGTTCAAGAGTCAGAGCTTCGGGCAGGAAAATATTCTGCTGCGACCAGCCGTTGGCGGCCAGGTCGTCGACGATTCGCAACAGCAGTGGGTGGTCAGAGGGTATGCGCATGGCGTGCATAGTATCGATAAGCCATGAAATCCGACAGAGGCGTATACATGTGGTATCACACGCGTGAGATTTCACTCGCCGACGGCACTCATAACTCGACAAATCCACGCTAACACCCGGAGAATAGCGGCCTGCCGACAGGAGTCCCCAATGCGTCGTTTGTTTGTTTTGCTGTTGATGTTCTGCACCTCCCCTGCCTGGGCAGACAGCTACGATCAGTTGTACAAGGCCGCAGGCTGGCCGGAACAGCGCGCGCATTTCAACGATGCTCTCAAGGCTGCCCAACAGCGCTACAGCAACAACCTGCCGCCTGCGGTTTATCAAGCGCTGGTCAATAACAGCAATCAGCGTTTTTCCCCCCAGGCCATGGACCAGCGCGCGTCCAGGCGCCTGCGTGAAAGCCTCAAGGACCCTACACCGTCGCTGCAATTTTTTCAGTCGCCGCTGGGTCGCAAGATCGTCAACGCCGAACTGACCGCAACCCGCGCCGACCAACTGGCCAAGCACGCGCAAGGGCTGCCGCATATCGAAGCGGACGCCACGCGTCAGTTGCTGATTGGCCATCTGGCCCAGGCGCTGCCAGCCAGGCAGGCTGGTGCGGAAGTCAGCCTTGCCATCGCAGGCGTTGCCGCCGACAGCCTGAGCCAGATGATTCCCGGCCTGTTGGGCGGCGGTCAGGCGCAAGGCATGCTCGAAGGCCAGCGCGAAAGGCTGATGGCGCAGATCAGCGCCGACCTGAACAACACGCTGCTGTATGTGTACCGCGACCTGTCCGACCCTGAACTTGAAGAGTTCTCGACCTTCGCCGAGTCGCCGGAAGGCAAAGCCTATTATCAGGCAGCACTGGCTGCGATTCGCGCCGGTCTGGCCGTCGGGCAGAGTGCGTCGAGCCTGAACCCCTGATCGGTACCGACGGCTTAGCGCAAACGCCCTTCCAGAAAATCAAAGTACCTTGCCCGTAACTCCGGCGATTCATTGGCCAGATGATGCCGGGCGTGCCCCAGCATCAGGATCTGCGGCTGGCTGAACTTGCCTTTCAGAACCGTGAGGTTGTGAGACCAGTCGACCGTCAGGTCCGCCTCGCCCTGAATGATCAACGGGCTGCGCAGGCTCCGCGGCGCGCGCTCAATACGCACAATCCATTGCGACAACGCGCCGACCCAGGCAGTGGGCAGGCGACGCGGCTGCAAAGGGTCCGCCAGGAGAAAAGGCAGGAACGCAGGCGCATTGGAGTTTTCGGTGAAACGCCGGGCAATGCCGTTTACGAACGGCTTGAGCAGGTGATAACTCAACCGCGACCATCCCCAGGCCCTTGGCCTGACCAGCGGTGCCAGCAGGATTACCTCACCTTGCGCAGGCGTGTCGTGCCCCTGATGGAGCAGGTGATCGGTAACGATGGCACCGCCCATGCTTTGTCCGCACAGGTGCCAGGGATGTGGCAGCCCAAGGCCTTCGGCTTCAGACAGCAGACGTTGCAACACCAGTTGGTATTCGGCGAAGTCATTGATATAGGCGCGACTGCCGCTCGACAGACCATGCCCCGGCAGGTCGCAGGCGATCACGGCAAAGCCTTGCTCCAGAGCCCACTCGATCACATGCCGGTACAGGCCCATGTGGTCATAGAAGCCGTGAAACAGAAACAGCGTGGCGACCGGATTGTCAGGCAGCCAGACCTGCCCGACCACCTCATAGCCCGCCACATCGAGGCGCCCCAGCCAGCTGCGTATGACGTTTTCGCCACACAGTCCGGCAAGACCGTAGAAGCGCTGATAGGCCAGTCCCTCCATGGAAAGCGGATCAATAACGCTCAGCGGCAGCAGGCTGGCACGCAGGTTATCGGGGTCGAACGTGACGGACATGTGGTTTCCAGATTTCAACAAATGACTCGTAAAGTTGTGTAACGATATTCTTCTGTCTGCCCCGGCATGGCAAGCTAAGCGGCTGTAATCGCAGACATCTGTCATTGAACGTGCACATTGCTGTCTGCACACTGGGCGATGCTCGCGAGCTCACCTGCCCGAATTCGCCCTGAAGCCGTTTCGAACGGGCTCTTGTGTCGGGTTTCATCGAATCAACCGCGTCACAACGATAGTCTTAATTCCCGCCTACGCCATTTACAGAGAAACCGGATGAAACGCAGCCTCTTCATTCTAGCCATCATCTTCGCCCTGCTTGCGGGTGGCGCGGGCTGGTACGTAAATAGCAAACTGCCGGTACGTGACGGCGAGATCGCCATGAGCCGTCTTCAGGCCCCCGTCACCCTGCGCTACGACGAGCGTGGCGTGCCGCACATCCGCGCCGAGAGCGAAGCCGACCTTTACCGCGCGCTCGGCTATGCCCATGCTCAGGACCGGCTGTTCCAGATGGAAATGCTGCGGCGTCTGGCGCGTGGCGAACTGGCGGAGATACTCGGGCCGAACCTGGTCGAGACCGACAAACTGTTTCGCACACTGCGTATTCGCGAGCATGCCGACGCGTATGTTGCACGCCAGGACAAGAACACCCCGACCTGGAAAGCGCTGGAAGCCTACATCGACGGCGTCAATCAGTATCAGGACACCCACGCACGACCGATGGAGTTCGACGCGCTGGGTATTCCCAAGCGGCGCTTCACTACCGAAGACACCGTGAGCATCGGTGGCTATCTGGCGTACAGCTTTGCGGCAGCATTCAGAACCGAACCATTGCTGACGTATGTGCGCGATCAACTGGGCCCGCAGTATTTGAAAGTGTTTGATCTGGACTGGCATCCGGACGGCATGCTCGGTTCTAAACCGGCATTGGCCAGCGCCGACTGGAAAGGCCTGGCGCAGTTGGCCCAGCTGAGCCACAAAGCGCTGGAAGGCGCAGGTCTGCCGCAGTTCGAGGGCAGCAATGCCTGGGTGATTTCCGGCAGCCGTACGCAAAGCGGCAAACCGATACTGGCGGGCGACCCGCACATCCGTTTCTCGGTGCCTTCGGTATGGTACGAAGCACAGCTTTCTGCGCCGGGTTTTGAGCTGTACGGACACTTTCCGGGGCTCAATCCGTTCGCGTTTCTGGGCCACAACATGGATTTCGGCTGGAGCCTGACCATGTTCCAGAACGATGACGTGGACCTGATCGCCGAGAAGACCAATCCTGATAACCCCAATCAGGTCTGGTATCACGGGCAATGGGTGGACATGAAGCGTACCGAGCAGCAGATCACCGTCAAGGGCCAGGCCCCGGTCACACTGACGCTGCTCGAATCGCCGCACGGACCGATCGTCAACAATGTGATGGGCAAGAACGCCGGCCAGACGCCAATCGCGATGTGGTGGTCATTTCTGGTGTCCGCCAACCCGGTGCTGGATGGTTTCTACGAGGCCAACCGCGCCGACACGTTGGATAAAATGCGCAGCGCCGCCGAGAAGATTCAGTCGCCGGGCCTCAATATCGTCTGGGCCAACGCCAAAGGCGATATCGGCTGGTGGGCGGCGGCGCAACTGCCGATTCGTCCGCAAGGCGTCAACCCGAGCTTCATTCTGGACGGCAGCACGGCACAGGCCGATAAGCTCGGCTTTTACCCGTTCAGCGCCAACCCGCACGAAGAAAACCCGGCGCGTGGCTACATCGTGTCCGCCAACTTCCAGCCGCTGTCGCCGACCGGCATGCAGATTCCGGGTTACTACAACCCGGCCGAGCGCGGTCAGGAGCTGAACCGGCAACTGAGCGACTCCACCATCAAGTGGGACCTGGCCGCCAGCAAGGCGCTGCAACTGGGCACGCAGACCGATTACGCACCGAGCATTCTCAAACCGCTGATTCCGGTACTGCGCAGCGTTGTCAGCGACCCGGACGAAATCGCCCTCGTGGAGCGGCTGGCCAGCTGGAAAGGCGATTACCCCGTTGACTCGGTGGGTGCCACACTGTTCAACCAGTTCCTGTTCGACCTGACGGAAGAAACATTCCACGACGAACTGGGCGATACGATGTTCGAAACGCTGCTGTCGACCCGCGTACTGGACGCCGCCCTGCCGCGTCTGGCCGCCGATGCCGATTCGCCGTGGTGGAACAATCGCAATTCACCCCATGAAGAAAGCCGCGCCAATACCGTCAAGGTAGCCTGGCGAGCCAGCGTGTCGCACTTGCGGTCGCTGTATGGCACCAACCCGGATGAATGGGTGTGGGGCAAGGCACACACCCTTACTCAGGGTCACCCGATGGGGTCGCAAAAGCCGCTGGACATGATCTTCAACGTTGGCCCGTATGCAGCGCCGGGCACCCATGAAGTGCCGAACAACCTGTCATCCAGCATCCGCCCTGCCCCGTGGCCCGTCGGCTACGGCCCTTCGACCCGCCGCCTCATCGACTTCGCCGACCCGGCGCACAGCCTGGGGATAAATCCGGTGGGACAAAGCGGCGTGCCGTTCGACAAGCATTATTCGGATCAGGCCAAGGCGTTTGTGAGTGGCGAGTACGTGCCACAGCGCTTCAGCGAGAAAGACGTGGCAGAGCATACAGAAGGGGTTTTACGGTTAGTGCCGGGGGAATAGCCGAGCCCGGAAATGAGGCTTCTCGTGGGAGCGAGCTTGCTCGCGAACTGTCGGGAACCGACAGTGAAACCTTCACGCACGGTACATCAGGCACAACCGGGTTTGACTACCGTGCCAATGCTCCGCGTTGGCATGCCTTTCGTGACGCTCCGCGTCACAAGTCTGCGTAGCACCGCGCTATCAAGATCGGACGCAGAGCGTCCAGAGCTGCGCTCCCACGCTGGAGCGTGGGAGCGATAAACCGAGATAGCTAGTTGCTGCCGGTACCCGGCAGTTCGCGAGCAAGCTCGCTCCCACGCCCTCCGGGCACGATCAGGTCTTCACGCAGCCGGAGCACGCCTCGGATCAGGCTGCTTCCAGGCGTCTGCCGCGCTTTCCTCGATAGCCTGCTGGATCGCACGCTTGCGGTTGTTTTCGGCGCGGCGGGTGAAGAACCAGACCAGAAAGGTTGCCAGTGACACGGCCAGCAGGATCAGGCTCGCCACGGCGTTGATTTCAGGCTTCACGCCCAGACGCACGGCAGAGAACACTTCCATCGGCAAGGTCGTCGAGCCGGGCCCGGAGACGAAGCTGGCGAGCACCAGGTCGTCCAGCGACAGTGCAAACGACATCATGCCGCCGGCTGCCAGCGACGGCGCGATCATCGGGATGGTGATCAGCAAGAACACCTTCCACGGACGCGCGCCCAGATCCATCGCCGCTTCTTCAATCGACAGGTCCAGCTCACGCAGCCGCGCCGATACCACAACTGCCACGTAGGCCGCGCAGAACGTCGTGTGCGCGATCCAGATGGTCATGATGCCACGTTCCTGCGGCCAGCCGATCAATTGCGCCATGGCCACGAATAGCAGCAACAGCGACAGACCGGTGATCACTTCCGGCATGACCAGGGGAGCTGTAACCAGCCCGCCAAAGAACGTGCGGCCCTTGAAGCGGCTGATGCGGGTCAGCACAAACGCAGCCATCGTTCCCAGTGCCACCGCAGCAACGGCGGTGTAGCAGGCGATTTCCAGCGAGCGCATCACCGAGCCCATCAGCTGCGAGTTGTCCAGCAGGCCGACGTACCACTTCACCGACCAGCCGCCCCAGACCGTCACCAGTTGCGAGGCGTTGAACGAGTAGATGACCAGAATCACCATCGGCGTATAGATAAACAGCAAACCCAGAACCAGCATCAGGTTCGAGAATCGAAAGCGGTTCATGCCTTGCCCTCCAGTTCTTTGGCCTGACTGCGGTTGAACAGGATGATAGGCACGATCAGCACCAGCAGCATGATGACTGCCAGCGCCGAAGCCACCGGCCAGTCACGGTTGCTGAAGAATTCCTGCCACAGCACGCGGCCGATCATCAGTGTTTCCGGGCCACCCAGCAGTTCGGGAATCACGAACTCGCCGACCACCGGGATGAATACCAGCATGCAGCCGGCGATCACACCGTTCTTGGACAGCGGTACGGTGATTTTCCAGAAACTGTTGAAGGTGCTCGAACCCAGGTCGGACGCGGCTTCCAGCAGGCTGGTGTCGTGCTTCACAAGGTTGGCGTACAGCGGCAGGATCATGAACGGCAGGTAGGAGTAGACCACGCCGATGTACACCGCCAGGTTGGTGTTGAGGATCTGCAACGGTGAGTCGATAAGGCCCAGCCACATCAGGAAGGCATTGAGCAGCCCGTTGTTGCTGAGAATGCCCATCCAGGCATAGACGCGGATCAGGATCGCGGTCCAGGTCGGCATCATGATCAGCAGCAACAGCACGGTTTGCAGGTCTTTACGGGCGCTGGCAATGGCATAAGCCATCGGATAGCCGATCAGCAGGCACAGCAACGTGCTGATGAAGGCCATTTTCAGCGAGCCCAGATAGGCCGAAACGTACAGGTCATCGCCACTGAGCAAGGTGTAGTTGGCGAAGTTGAGGACCATCTGCAGCTTTTCGTCGGCGTAGCTGAAGATCTCGGTGTATGGCGGGATCGCGACGTCGGCTTCGGCGAAGCTGATCTTGAGCACGATCAAAAACGGCAAGGCAAAGAACAGAAACAGCCAGAGGAACGGCACGCCGATGACCATCTGCCGCCCGTTGGGCTTTATGCGCTCGAACGCGCGCTTGATCTTGCGGATTTTCATGAGCGCAGTACCACGCCGCTGTCGTCTTCCCACCACACGTAGACTTCATCGCCCCAGGTAGGCCGTGCGCCCTGACGCTCGGCGTTGGCGACGAACGATTGCACCAGCTTGCCGCCCGGCAGCTCGACGTAGAACACCGAATGACCGCCCAGATAGGCGATGTCGTGGACCTTGCCGCGCGACCAGTTGTATTCGAAGCCTGGCTGCTCGGTAGTGATCAGCAGCTTCTCAGGGCGCAGGGCGTAGGTGATGTGCTTGTCTTCCACCGACGTACTGACGCCGTGGCCGACATAGATATTGCGCTCCAGCTCAGGACTGCGGATCAGCGCGTGTGCCTCCATGTCTTCGATCACGTCACCTTCGAACAGGTTGACGCTGCCGATGAATTCGCAGACCAGACGGCTGGTCGGGGTTTCGTAGATATCGATCGGGCTGCCGATCTGCGCGATCCAGCCCAAGTGCATGATTGCGATGCGCTCGGCCATGGTCATGGCCTCTTCCTGATCGTGAGTCACCATTACACAAGTCACGCCGACGCGCTCGATGATCTCTACCAGTTCCAGTTGCATCTGCGAACGCAGTTTCTTGTCCAGCGCGCCCATCGGCTCGTCGAGCAGCAACAGCTTGGGCTTTTTGGCCAGCGAACGGGCCAGGGCCACACGCTGACGCTGACCGCCGGACAGCTGATGCGGCTTGCGCTTGGCGTACTGGGTCATCTGCACCAGCTTGAGCATCTCCGCCACGCGGGCTTCGATTTCCGGCTTGGCCAGCTTGTCCTGCTTCAGGCCGAAGGCGATGTTGTCCGCCACGGTCATGTGCGGGAACAGCGCGTAGGACTGGAACATCATGTTGATCGGACGTTCATACGGCGGCATGTCGGTAATGTCGACACCATCTAGGTAGATGCGGCCCTCGGTCGGGCGCTCGAAACCGGCCAGCATGCGCAGCAGTGTGGACTTTCCGGAACCGGAGCCGCCAAGCAGGGCGAAGATCTCACCCTTGTTGATTTGCAGCGACACGTCGTCCACCGCAATCGTCTCGTCGAACTTCTTCGTGACCCGATCAATCTTGACCAGCACCTCTTTGGGTTGCTGACCGCCTTCGAGGGCTTTCTTGTAGGCGCCGGAGGCAACTGCCATGGGTGAAACTCCCAACAGGTAGGCAACCCGGCCAATACGGCCGGGTGCTGGATTTTTATTTGCCCGACTTGACCTTGGTCCAGCTGCGGGTCATCAGACGTTGCACATTGAGGGGCAACTCGCTGTTCACGAACAGGCGGTCCAGCACTTCCTGAGGCGGGTAAACCGCTGCATCGGTGCGGATTTTCTGGTCCATGAACTCGCCGGAGGCGGGATTGGGGTTGGCGTAGCCGACTTCATCGCTGACCTGGGCGATCACCTTGGGGTCAAGCATGTAATTGATGAAGGCGCTGGCGGCCTTGATGTTTTTCGAGTCTGCCGGAATGGCCAGCATATCGAACCACAGGTTGCCGCCCTCCTTCGGGATGCTGTAAGCGAGCTTCACGCCTTTGCCTGCCTCTTCTGCGCGCGCCTTGGCCTGGAACACATCGCCCGAAAAACCGGCTGCAACACAGATGTCGCCATTGGCCAGATCAGTGATGTATTTGGAGGAGTGGAAATAGGTTACGTAGGGACGAATCGCCATGAGTTTGGCTTCGGCCTTCTTGTAGTCCGCTTCCTTGGTGCTGTTGGGGTCCAGCCCCATGTAGTTGAGCACCGCTGGCAACATTTCATCGGCGGAATCAAGAAACGCTACGCCACAGCTGGACAGCTTCTTGATGTTCTCAGGCTCGAACAGCACCGCCCAGGAGTCGATCTTGTCGACACCCAGCACTGCCTTGACCTTTTCGACGTTGTAACCGATGCCGTTGGTACCCCACAGGTATGGCACTGCGTACTGGTTACCCGGATCGTTCTTCTCCAGGCGCTTGAGCAGCGCCGGGTCGAGGTTCTTGTAATTGGGCAGCAGCGACTTGTCGAGTTTCTGGAACGCGCCAGCCTTGATCTGCTTACCGAGGAAGTGATTGGACGGCACCACCACGTCATAGCCGGTGCGTCCGGCCAACAGCTTGGCCTCAAGGGTTTCGTTGGAGTCGAACACGTCGTACATCGGCTTGATGCCAGTCGCGGCTTCGAAGTCCGCCCGTGTGGTCTTGCCGATGTAATCGGACCAGTTATAAATATGCACGGTGGATTCAGCCTGAGCACTGATCGACAGTGTCAGCCCGGCAGCCGCCAGCAAGGCTTTGGAAAAAATAGAAATAGACAAAGAATGAGTCCTTTTAACAGAGGGGCCTGAGCGCCGGAGGGCGTCCGGAAAACAAAACCGGCGCGCAACTTACCGTCTATGCGTCCAACCAGCAAAGGTTTAGGCAATATTCCTGTCTGTTGGAGGCTGCGCAGCCAAGGCTACGCAGCATCCACAGGTTTGATGACAGGCTTATTTACCTGACTTTATCTTGGTCCAGCTGCGGGTCATGATCCGCTGCGTGGCAACAGGCAAGTCCGCGATTGCATACAGCTTGGCCTGTACGTCGGCAGGCGGATAAACGCCAGGGTCACTGGTGATTTCCTTGTCGACCAGTGCCGTCGCTGCCGCGTTACCATTCGGGAAGCGCACTGCGTTGGTGATTTCAGCCATGATTTCGGGCTTCATCAGGAAGGTCATGAACTTGTAGGCACCTTCAACGTTTTCGGCATTCTTGGGAATGGCGACCATGTCGTAGAAGCTGCCGGCACCTTCTTTGGGAATGTTGTAAGCAACTTTTACCTTGCCACCGGCTTCGGCAGCGCGGGATTTGGCCTGGTAGATATCACCCGAATAGCCGACTGCGACGCAGATGTTGCCATTGGCCAGGTCCGAGATGTACTTGGACGAGTGGAAATAGCCAATCGATGGACGAATCTTCATGAACAGCGCTTCAGCTTCGGCGAGCTGCTTCTTGTCCTGAGAATCGGTCGGGTAGCCCAGGTAATGCAAGGCTATCGGCAGCATTTCGGTCGGCGAATCGAGGAAGCTGATGCCGCACGACTTCAGCTTGGCTGCGTTCTCCGGCTTGAACAGCAGGTCCCAGGAATTGACCGGCGCATCGGCGCCCAGCGCAGCCTTGACCTTGTCCGGGTTGATGCCGATACCGATCGAACCCCACATGTACGGGAATGCGTGCTTGTTGTCCGGGTCGCTGACCGACACGGCCTTGAGCAGCGATTCGTTGAGGTTCTTCCAGTTCGGCAGCTTGGACTTGTCCAGCTCCTGATAAACGCCGGCCTTGATTTGCTTGGCCAGGAAGTTGTTGGACGGCACGACGATGTCATAGCCGGATTTGCCAGCAAGCAATTTGGCTTCAAGCGTCTCGTTGCTGTCGAAAACGTCGTAGACCACCTTGATGCCCGATTCTTTCTCGAATTTGGCAACGGTGTCCGGCGCGATGTAATCGGACCAGTTATAGACGTGCAGCACTTTGTCATCGGCCTGCGCAGCAGTGGCCACAACGCCCATCAGGGACAGCGCGAGAAGGGTCTTGCCAAATTTTTTCATGCGTAGCTCCAATGTATTTTTATCACTGACCGTCAGTTAGCGGCGTGTAGCCATTAGTCTGGCAACTTCCTGGGCAGGCTTTCAAGCCGAAGCCCCTCAAACAATGCACATTGCGCTTGAATCGACGCTTTTTTTGCGTTTTCAGCCCTGCAACACCGCCAGCGTCAGATCCAGGCATTTGCGAGCCTTTTCCACCAGTTCGTCGATTTCCGCAAAACTGATCACCAGTGGCGGCGCAATGATCATCGTGTCGCCCACGGCCCGCATGATCAGGCCATTATCGAAGCAGAAGGTTCGACAGATCATCCCGGCGCCCTTGTCGGTGTAGCGCTCGCGAGTGACCTTGTCCTTCACCAGTTCGATGGCCCCCAGCAGCCCGACGCCACGGACCTCGCCCACCAGCGGATGATCGCTCAACTCACGCAAACGCTTTTGCAAATACGGTGCCGTTTCCGACTTGACTCGTTCGACGATCTTTTCTTCGCGCAGGATACGTATGTTCTCCAGCGCAACGGCTGCCGCCACCGGATGCCCGGAGTAGGTAAAGCCATGATTGAAATCACCGCCCTCGTTGAGCACCGCAACGATTTCATCGCGCACGATCAGGCCGCCCATCGGTACATAACCGGAGGTCAGGCCTTTGGCGATGGTCATCATGTCCGGCTTGAGGCCGTAGAAATCGCTACCGAACCACTCACTGGTACGCCCGAAACCACAAATCACCTCATCGGCGGCGAACAGGATGTCGTAGCGGGAAAGGATTTCCTTGATCTTCGGCCAGTAGGAATCGGGCGGGACGATCACACCGCCAGCGCCCTGGATCGGCTCGGCAATGAACGCACCGACGTTCTCGACGCCCAGTTCGAGAATTTTCTTTTCCAGTTGCTCGGCAGCCCAGATACCGAACTCGTCCTGCGTCATGTCGCCGCCTTCGCCGAACCAGTATGGCTGCGGAATGTGCACCACCCCCGGAATCGGCAAGTCGCCCTGCTCGTGCATGTACGTCATGCCTCCCAGGCTGGCACCGGCGACGGTGGAGCCGTGGTAGCCATTGACGCGGCTGATGATGGTTTTCTTGTTCGGCTGGCCTTTGAGAGCCCAGTAATGACGAACCATGCGTAGCATCGTGTCATTGCCTTCAGAGCCAGAACCGGTGAAGAACACATGGTTCATGCCCTGCGGTGCAATCTCGGAAATGGCCTTGGCCAACTCCAGCACGGGCGGGTGGGCGGTCTGGAAAAACAGGTTGTAGTACGGCAGCTCGCGCATTTGTTTGCTGGCTGCGTCGGCCAGTTCTTCGCGGCCATAACCGATGGCCACACACCACAGGCCGGACATGCCATCGAGGATCTTGTGGCCCTCGCTGTCCCACAGATAAACGCCTTCGGCACGGGTGATGATGCGCGGGCCTTTCTCTTTCAATTGTTTGTAGTCGCTGAACGGTGCCAGGTGATGCTCGCTGCTCAGGGCCTGCCATTCGAGGGTTTGCGGGTTATTGGCACTCATGCAGCACTTCCTTTGATCAGGTCAGTTAGCAGAGCGCCGCGCATCAATCGCAGCGGCGCTCTGCGTGATCAGACGGCGAAAAGCAGGAATTCCCGCTCCCACGAGCTGATCACGCGCTTGAAGTTTTCATGCTCGGCGCGCTTGACCGCGACGTAACCGATGATGAATTTCTTGCCCAGGTATTTTTCGATGGTCTTGCTGTTTTCCATGCGCTCCAGCGCGTCTTCGATGGTCAACGGCAGACGCAGATTACGCCGCTCGTAACCCCGCCCGACCACCGGTGCGCTCGGGTTGATGCCTTCGACCATGCCGATGAAGCCGCACAGCAGACTGGCGGCGATGGCCAGATAGGGGTTGGCATCGGCACCTGGCAGACGGTTTTCCACGCGACGGTTCTGCGGCACAGCGTCCGGCACGCGCAGGCCGACGGTACGGTTCTCTTCGCCCCACTCGACGTTCACCGGTGCCGAGGTGTCGGGCAGAAAGCGGCGGAACGAGTTGACGTTGGGGGCGAACAGCGGCAATAGCTCGGGGATGAACTTCTGCAGACCACCAACGTGGTTCAGAAACAGCTCGCTCATGGTCCCGTCTTCGTTGGAGAAGATATTCTTGCCGGTCTCGATGTCGATGATGCTCTGGTGCAAGTGCATGGCACTGCCTGGCTCGCCGGTCATCGGCTTGGCCATGAAGGTCGCCGCGACGTCGTGCTTGAGGGCGGCTTCGCGCATGGTGCGCTTGAACACCAGAATCTGGTCGGCCAGCGACAGGGCATCACCGTGACGGAAGTTGATTTCCATCTGCGCCGTGCCGTCTTCGTGGATCAGCGTGTCCAGATCCAGGTTCTGCAGTTCGCACCAGTCATAGACGTCTTCGAACAGCGGATCGAATTCGTTGGCCGCTTCGATCGAGAACGACTGACGGCCGGTTTCCGGTCGCCCGGAGCGCCCGATCGGTGGCTGTAGCGGATAGTCCGGGTCGTCGCTACGCTTGGTCAGGTAGAACTCCATCTCCGGCGCCACGATTGGCTGCCAGCCCTGATCGGCGTAAAGCTTGAGGACCTTCTTCAACACGTTGCGCGGCGACAGCTCGATGGGGTTGCCCTGCTTGTCGTAGGTGTCGTGAATCACCTGCGCAGTGGGCTCGACTGCCCAGGGCACCAGATACACCGCGTTCTGGTCGGGACGGCAGATCATGTCGATGTCTGCCGGGTCCAGCAGCTCGTAGTAAATATCGTCTTCTACGTAGTCGCCAGTCACCGTCTGCAACAGCACGCTTTCAGGCAGACGCATGCCTTTTTCAGCGATGAACTTGTTGGTCGGCGAGATCTTGCCGCGGGTGATGCCGGTAAGGTCGGACATCATGCATTCGACTTCGGTAATCTTGTGTTCTTTCAACCAATCGGTGAGCTGGTCGAGGTTGGTACTCATAAATACCTCAGGGTTTTATTGTCCTGATCGTGATCAGGCGTTCCAGACGCATAGGCGTCATGTTGTACAACTCGTTTCGGCAGACGCCGATTAGGGGTAAGGTGACAGCTGCGGGGCCGGATTTCCAGACGGCCGCGGTCACACTGACGAAGCCGTTATAGTGGTAATGTCCAGCATTGAGAGTAGAGCAGACTGGCTTCGATAGCCGTTCAGGGGTGTCGCAAAGTGTGGCAACCCACCACGAGCACCGATATCACAGGCATGATGAGCGCTGTACGGACTTGATAGTCGCGTGTCGACCAGGGAAAGGTGAAGCATAGGACCCCCGCTATTGTTGCTCTACTGGGTTGCGATCGAGCTTAGCCTCGTTCATTTTTTATACAACAACCCGTTAAAAATAGAAGACAGGCCGCTTTAGCTCGTATTTAACAACGGTCAGAAACGGAATAAAACGCCCTAAATAGCGGCAAAAAAGGCCATATGGCGCAGTTTTAGGGCAAAAAAGGCTCTATTGACTTCATCATGGCTTTCGGATTGACTGAGATCCGCAATCATTGATGATTGATATTTTTAACAACAAAGGTGTTGCATCATGTCGGTACCCCCGCGTGCCGTTCAGCTTAACGAAGCGAACGCGTTCCTTAAGGAACATCCTGAGGTTCTGTACGTTGACCTTCTGATTGCAGATATGAATGGTGTGGTGCGTGGCAAACGCATCGAACGCACCAGCCTCCATAAGGTTTATGAGAAAGGCATCAACCTGCCGGCCTCTTTATTTGCTCTGGATATCAATGGCTCCACGGTGGAAAGCACCGGCCTGGGCCTGGATATCGGTGATGCTGACCGAATCTGTTATCCCATCCCTGACACCCTGTGCAACGAACCATGGCAAAAGCGCCCTACCGCGCAGTTGCTGATGACCATGCACGAACTCGAAGGCGACCCGTTTTTCGCCGACCCGCGTGAAGTATTGCGCCAGGTCGTCGCCAAGTTCGACGAAATGGGCCTGACCATCTGCGCCGCATTCGAGCTGGAGTTCTACTTGATCGATCAGGAGAACGTGAACGGTCGCCCGCAACCGCCCCGCTCGCCGATCTCCGGCAAACGCCCGCATTCGACACAGGTCTACCTGATCGATGACCTCGACGAGTACGTCGACTGCCTTCAGGACATCCTTGAAGGTGCGAAGGAGCAAGGCATTCCTGCCGACGCAATCGTCAAGGAAAGCGCCCCGGCACAGTTCGAAGTCAACCTGCACCACGTTGCCGATGCCATCAAGGCGTGCGATTACGCCGTGCTGCTCAAACGCCTGATCAAGAACATCGCCTACGATCACGAGATGGACACGACCTTCATGGCCAAGCCCTATCCGGGTCAGGCGGGTAATGGTCTGCACGTCCACATCTCGATTCTGGATCGCGATGGCAAGAATATCTTCACCAGCGAGGATCCCGAGCAGAACGCCGCATTGCGTCACGCTATCGGCGGTGTGCTCGAGACCCTGCCGGCACAGATGGCGTTCCTGTGCCCGAACGTCAACTCGTACCGTCGGTTCGGTGCTCAGTTCTACGTGCCCAACTCGCCGACCTGGGGTCTGGACAACCGTACGGTCGCCGTTCGCGTACCGACCGGCACCGCCGACGCGGTACGTATCGAACACCGCGTTGCCGGTGCCGATGCCAACCCGTATCTGGTGATGGCTTCGGTCCTGGCGGGCGTGCACCACGGCCTGGTCAATAAGGTCGAACCTGGCGCGCCGGTAGAAGGCAACTCCTACGAGCAGCATGAACAAAGCCTGCCGAACAACCTGCGCGACGCACTGCGCGAGCTGGACGACAACACGGTCATGGCCAAGTACATCGACCCGAAATACATCGACATTTTTGTCGCCTGTAAAGAGAGCGAGCTGGAAGAGTTCGAACACTCCATCTCCGACCTCGAGTACAACTGGTACCTGCACACAGTCTGATTGAGGCTGAGCAACATAAACGCCGCAAAGCCTTGAGCTTTGCGGCGTTTTTGTTTGCGCCCGGAGCACCTCTCGCGCCGCATAATCAGGAGAGGACGCGGAGCGTCCAGAACTGCGCTACCACGCGGAGCGTGGGAGCGATAATCGTTTGGCGACGACAGAGATTCATCCAGTCAGAATCCCTTACAATGCCGTCAGCCCAACCACGAGCCACGCCCATGACACGCGCCGCCACGCCCCGCAAACCTCAAGCACGCAGCCAGGCCAGGATCGATTCGATTCTCGACGCCGCGCGCACGCTGCTCGCCGAGCAAGGGGTGGCCAGCCTGTCGATCTACAGCGTGGCTGAACGCGCAGGTATTCCGCCCTCATCGGTGTATCACTTCTTCGCCAGCGTTCCGGCGCTGCTTGAAGCGCTGACCGCCGATATTCACGCGGCTTTCCGCGCCTCACTGCAAGCGCCTATCGATCACGACCAGCTCACCACTTGGCGCGACCTGTCGCGTATCGTCGAACTGCGCATGCTGGCCATCTACAACGCCGACGCCGCCGCCCGCCAATTGATCCTTGCCCAGCACGGCCTGACCGAAATCAACCAGGCAGACCGCCAGCACGACATAGAGCTGGGGCATTTGATGCTTGGGGTCTTTGACCGCCACTTCCAGCTGCCTGCGCTGCCGGATGACGTGGACGTATTTGCGCTGGCGATGGAACTGGGGGATCGGGTGTATGCGCGATCAGTGCAATTGCATGACGAGATCACACCGCGCATGGCTGAGGAAGGGATGCGGGTGTTTGATGCTTATTTGGGGTTGTATTTGCCGGTATTTTTGGGGAAGCGAGTTATTTAAAGCTCACTATTCACGGATATTCTTCACCGTTCCAGGATAAGGCGTAAAACGTTCGCTATATTCTTTAGCTCGTTTGCTCGCCCAGGCGCTCAGAGCGTTGTACTTCTCAATTTTAAAAGCACTGGCTCCTTTAAACGACCCATCGTTGCGAGCGCTTTCGCTGAAACTGCTAACTCTATTATCAACTCGGGCCTAATCGGAAGATGCCCCGAAGGATCCCGAACCCGACCGGATCTCCACCAACCTATGCATACGCATTCAGCCTACTCTCACCAACCGGGCTCAAACTGCCTTCCTCGCAAAACTGCCAGGTAAAAAAGTAAAAACCCCGGAGGGTCAGAACCGTCCGGGGTGTTTTTTACCCACTGTTTACAGCTTGGCGATGGAAACTTCTGTCGACTTCACGAAGGCAATTACTTCGCTGCCGACGACCAGTTCCAGCTCTTTTACCGAGCGGGTGGTGATGACCGAGGTCACAACGCCGGAAGCGGTCTGTACGTCGATTTCCGACAGTACGTCGCCGTGGACGATTTCCTTGATGGTGCCTTTGAACTGGTTGCGAACGTTGATGGCTTTGATAGTCATGGCATGTCTTCCTTTGGGGATCAGGGTTAATTTGCCCAGCGCAATTGCGTGGGCAGTGGCGAAAACGGTTCCGGGTCAGGTGGCGAGCCGGGGATGGCCAATACTCGGTTGAGCACTTCGGCTTCCAGCGCAGCAAGGCGGTGCGAGCCGCGAGCACGTGGCCGTGGCAGGTCGACTAGAAGGTCGAGGCCGATCTGGCCTTCTTCGATCAGGATCACGCGGTCGGCGATGGCGACTGCCTCGCTGACATCGTGAGTAACCAGCAGTACCGTGAAGCCGTATTGGCCCCACAGTTTTTCAATCAGTTGCTGCATTTCGATGCGGGTCAAAGCGTCCAGCGCGCCCAACGGCTCGTCGAGTAACAGCAGGCGCGGCTTGTGAATCAGCGCACGCGCCAGAGCAACACGCTGCTTCTGGCCACCGGACAATGCCGCTGGCCACTCGTTGGCGCGTTCGGCAAGGCCGACGGCTTCGAGCGCTTCGAGTGCTTGCGCACGCCAGTCGCCGCTCAGGCCAAGGCCGACGTTGTCGATGATCTTCTTCCAGGGCAGCAACCGCGCCTCCTGGAACATCAAACGCGTATCTTCGCGAGCGTCGTCCAGTGGTGCAGAACCTGCAAGCAATTGACCCTCGGTTGGCTTGTCGAGACCGGCAAGCAGGCGCAGCAAGGTACTTTTACCGCAGCCACTACGGCCGACGATGGCGACGAACTGACCGGCCGGAATATGCAGGTCGATGTCCTTGAGCACTTCGCGAGTGCCGAACGCTTTTTTCAGGTTACGTACTGCCAGCGGAATACCGCGCAGCAAATGTGGAGGCTGCTGTTTCAGACTGGTCATGCGGCACCGCCTTTGCTCACTTGATAGGCCGGGTGCCAGCGCAGGCACACACGTTCAAGGCCTCGCGCCGCCAGATCGGCCAGTTTGCCGAGGACGGCGTACAACACAATGGCCTGTACCACGATGTCGGTTTGCAGGAATTCCCGTGCATTCATCGCCAGATAACCGATGCCGGAGCTGGCAGAAATGGTTTCTGCCACAATCAGCGTCAGCCACATGAAGCCCAGCGCAAAGCGCACACCGACCAGAATCGAAGGCATGGCACCTGGCAGGATCACATGCCGGAACAGGCTGAAACCTGACAGGCCATAGCTGCGGGACATTTCTACCAGCGCCGGATCGATGTTGCGGATGCCGTGGTAGGTGTTCAGATAAATCGGGAACAGGGTGCCCAGCGCGACAAGAAATATCTTCGCTGTCTCATCAATGCCGAACCACAGAATGACCAGCGGAATCAGCGCCAGGTGCGGCACATTACGGATCATCTGCACTGAGCTGTCCAGCAGGCGCTCGCCCCATTTGCTCAGGCCGGTGATAAAGCCCAGAGCCAGACCGATGCCGCCGCCAATGGCGAATCCGATCCCGGCGCGCCAGCCGCTGATCGCCAGATGCGTCCAGATTTCGCCACTCGCAACCAGATTGATACCCGCCTCAATGACTGCGCTGGGTGCAGGAAGAATGCGTGTGGATAGCCATCCGGCGCTGACCGACAGCTGCCAGACGGCCAACAACAGGACTGGAAGTGCCCAGGGCGCCAGTCGGTGAATGATGCGTTGCGAAGCACTGAGGCTCATGGAGTTGTCTCCTCGAAGGGCCTGACGATCACTGTGCTTGAGCAACAGCAGCAGGGGGTGTCCAGACCACATCAGCAATGCTGAGCGGCTTCGGAATCAGTTTGAGCTGGTAGAAGGTGTCAGCAATTTTCTGCTGCGCCGCTACAACCGGCGGAGTAATGAACAGCGCACCGTAGCCCTGGCGTTTTACCGAGGTCAGGGTGATGTCGGCGGGCAGCCCCAGCAACGGCGCAACCTGTTTGGTCACTTCGTCAGGGTGAGCCTTGGACCATTCGCCCACTGCACGAACTTCTTCGATCAAGGCTTGAATCACCTTCGGATTCTTTTGCGCGTAAGGCTTGGTCGCCAGATAGAACTGGTGGTTGTCGACGATGCCGGTGCCGTCTTTCAAGGTCCGCGCCTGCAATTGCTTTTCAGCTGCGGCCTGGTAAGGGTCCCAGATGACCCAGGCATCCACGCTGCCGCGCTCGAAAGCGGCACGCGCATCGGCCGGAGGCAGGAAGACGGTCTGGATATCGGTGTATTTCAGGCCGGCATCTTCCAGTGCCTTGACCAGCAGATAATGGACGTTCGAGCCTTTATTGAGGACGACTTTCTTGCCCTTCAGGTCTTTGACCGAGGTGATCGGGGAGTCTTTGGGTACCAGGATGGCTTCACTGGTCGGCGCTGGCGGCTCGTAAGCCACGTACAGCAGATCCGCGCCTGCTGCCTGAGCGAAAACAGGCGGCGTTTCACCGGTCACGCCGAAATCAATCGAGCCCACGTTCAGACCTTCAAGCAACTGCGGACCGCCCGGAAATTCGGTCCACTGAACCTTTACGCCCTGCTCGGCCAGGCGCTTCTCCAGCGAACCCTTGGCCTTGAGCAGCACCAGCGTGCCGTATTTCTGATAACCGATGCGCAGATCTTCCGCCTGGGCCTGGGTGACCGCGCCAAGCGCGACCGCAGCAGCAAACAGAGCGACAAGGCCTCGACGCAAAATGACAGTGCGCATATGCGCTCCTTTAGCGGTTGTTGGGTAGTGCCTGCTCAGTCAGTCACAGACGAACAAGGCGGGAATAGGGACGACATTAACAGCACTTTTTTATATCTATAAATCTTATTTATTCATTTAGTTATTCCATAAATGAATATAAAGGGCAGTACTATTTTTCAACTATCGTGCGGCGTACTACGGCGGCATGCCGTTCTGGACCCTCTGCGTCCGATCTTGAGTATGCGGCGTGGCGCATATCCATGACGCGGAGCGTCACGACAGGCATTCCCACGCTGGAGCGTGAGGAACGATGATCTCAACTATCGTGCGACGCTCTGCGTCCGATCTTGAACAGGCGGCGGGGCGAAGATCGGTGACGCGGAGCGTTAGTCGCGGCATTCGTACGCTGGAGCGTGAGGAACGATGATCTCGACTATCGTGCGACGCTCTGCGTCCGATCTTGAACAGGCGGCGGGGCGAAGATCGGTGACGCGGAGCGTTACTCGCGGCATTCGTACGCTGGAGCGTGAGGAACGATGATCTCGACTATCGTGCGACGCTCCGCGTCGCATGCCGTTCTGGACGCTCTGCGTCCGCGCTTGATCGAGCAACGCAGTCGGCGGCTATGAGGGAGGAATAAAAAAGGGCCGATGAATCGGCCCGAATAACCCCACGCTTGGTAGATCGAAAATTAGCGGTTTGGCTGAGGTGTCAGGCGCAGATAAGGCGTGACGGCCTTGTAGCCCTTGGGAAAGCGTTCTTTGATCTCGGCTTCGTCCTTGATCGACGGCACAATCACTACATCATCGCCGTCCACCCAGTTGGCGGGCGTGGCAACCTTGTAGTTGTCGGTCAATTGCAGAGAGTCGATAACGCGCAGAACCTCGTGGAAATTACGCCCGGTGCTCGCCGGATAAGTAATCTTCAGGCGCACTTTCTTGTTCGGGTCGATCACGAACAGCGAACGCACAGTCAGTGTGTCGCTGGCATTGGGATGAATAAGGTCATACAGATCGGAGACCTTGCGGTCGGCATCGGCCAGAATCGGGAAGTTAACCTGGGTGTTTTGCGTAGTGTTGATATCGTCGATCCACTTGATGTGCGAGTCAACCGGGTCTACCGACAGCGCAATGGCTTTTACACCGCGCTTGGCAAACTCGTCTTTCAATTTGGCGGTGAAGCCCAACTCTGTGGTGCAGACAGGCGTGAAGTCTGCCGGATGAGAAAACAACACCCCCCAGCTGTTGCCGAGCCATTCATGGAAACGGATACGACCTTCGCTGGATTCCTGCTCGAAGTCAGGGGCGATGTCGCCAAGTCGCAGTGTCATGGTGTTGCTCCTTGTCTGTATCGGGTAGGCCTTGGTATGACGTTACTGTGCGCCCTGCTGAGAAAAGTTAAAAAGAATAAATAATGTGATTGATAGACCTGCCAGGAATATCAAAAAACAGGCAAAAGAAACCCCGCACCAGGCGGGGTTTCCTTGAACCTCAATACACTTACATGAAGTTTTCTACTTACTTGAGAGTCAATCTATAAGATGCAAGCAACTGATTTATATAGATAAAACCAAAAAATTTATATATTCTGTAAAGTTTTTAGTAAAGCTTTAATGCTTTTTGCACACAATTCTTGACATTGGTGATTGGCCAGCATGAGTTGAAAACCTCGCTTGACTTCTATCACGTCATGCAAAGCTCTTCACCTGCCGCAGCTGGCGCTAAACCTATTTTTGAGGACTTTTGATCTCTGCAGAGTACAGCAAATAAGAATCGTATTTGTCGCTTGGGAACTTAGCCGTTACGTACTCAGCTCTCTCCGTAACATAGCGCTGGCCAGCTTCAGTACAGCCCTCGTCTTGTTGGCGCTGATTGAAAACTGACCCACCCTGCCGATTGAAAATTGACCCAGGACGGATTGCTGATTTTTGCCCCAGCAATTGTGGATAAGCTTAGCAGCAGTGTTCCGATTGAAGACGCATCAAGCCCCACCGCATGCAGCAGGGCATTTATGGTGCGGATCAAAATGGCTCATCGTCCTCGATATCATTTCCGTCCTTTCGCTTTCGTTCGCGTGTTTTGATCTTTGTCTGGGCAGCCAATGTGCTGTGTTGTAGGCGGTAGGACTCGTTGCCCGTTTCGACGATGTGGCAGTGGTGTGTCAGCCGATCCAGCAACGCGGTGGTCATCTTGGCGTCGCCAAACACACTCGACCATTCCGAGAAGCTCAGGTTGGTGGTGATGACCACGCTGGTGTGTTCGTACAGTTTGGACAGCAGGTGAAATAACAGGGCGCCACCGCTTTGGCTGAAGGGCAAATATCCGAGTTCATCCAGTATCACCAGGTCTGTGCGCAGCAGTGCCTGGGCGATTCGCCCTGCCTTGCCATCGTACTTCTCACGCTCCAGCAGATTCACCAGATCCACCGTGGAAAAGAAGCGCACGCGTTTGTTGTAGGCCGTGATTCCGGATACAGCCAAGGCACTGGCCAGGTGTGTTTTCCCGGTGCCAGGGCCGCCGATGAACACGACATTCTGCGCGGTTTCAGTGAACGCCAAGCTGGATAGATCGCTGACCAGCCGGGCATCAGCGCTGGAAGCGCTGAAGTCAAAGCCAGCTAAGTCACGGTGCATGGGGAGTTTTGCCATGTTCATCTGATGATTCACCGAGCGCACCGCGCGATCCGCATGTTCCTGCTGAAGCAGATGTTCCAGCAGCCATTTCGATGAAGCCGTCGACGCTGTTCCTTGAGAGACCAGTTCTTCCCAAGCACTGGCCATGCCGTGCAGGCGCAGTTCTTTGAGTTCAGTCATTAGGTCACGCATTGCGATTCTCCTCATCGGTCGTACGGAGCCGGTCGTAGCGTGCTGTATTGGCAACCGGCGCCACTTTGAGTTGCAGGCTGGTTTCTACACAGGGAGGTGGTGCGGTGGAGGTCAGGCGGGCAACGACATTGAGGATGTGATCGGCGCTCAGACTTCCCGATTCAAGTACCAGCTCCACCGCCACCAGCACTGGTTCGAGACCGGCGATGGGCACAGCAGCCAGTGCCTGCATCATGATTCGATCACCGTTGGTGTGACGCCTCAGTCCGCGTTTAAGAAGCTGTAACGGTTTTAGCAGATCAGCAAATGGAGCGCCATTGCGCAGTGCACCAGGCTTGCGTTCGATGAGTGGGATGTAGTGCTGCCAGTCAAAACCGATCTGATCTCGATCAAAGAGGCGCTCGTGACTGGCGATCACCGTTTCGTCGGCAATGACCACGATTCGCGAAGGGTACAAACGGCTGCTGACCCATTGACCCACACGCTCGCAAGGCACCGAATAACGATTGCGCGCCACGCTGATCAGGCAGGTGCTAGAGACACGGACGGTGCGTTCCACGTAGCCATCAAAGGCCGTCGGCATTGGCATCATTTCAGCCTGCTCCAGCTCCAGGACTTCTGCCACCGTCAAACCGTTGTACTGCGGATGTACAAGTTCAGCCCAGAGCGTACGACAGCGTTGGCCGAGCCAGACGTTCAGCTCCTCGAAGGTATGGAACATGCAATTTTGAGCATCGAGCCAGATTCGCCTCCGGCTGTCTTGCACGTTCTTTTCGACGATGCCTTTCTCCCAGCCAGAGGCCACGTTGCAGAAGTCCGGATCGAACAGATAGTGCGCGCACATCACGGAAAACCGGGCATTGACCGTGCGGCCTTTGCCTTTGTTAACCTTGTCGACAGCCGTTTTCATGTTGTCGTAGATGCCGCGACGTGGCACGCCACCCAACGCTCCAAACGAACGTGTATGGGCATCAAACAGCATCTCGTGGCCTTGACTGGGGTACGCAACCAACCAGAACGCGCGACTTGCGCACAGCTTCATATGGGAGACCTGGATACGTCGAAACAGGCCACCGATCAGCAGGCCTTCTTCGCTCCAGTCAAACTGAAAGGCCTCACCGAGGGCAAAAGTCAGCGGTACAAAAGCGCGTACAGACTTGCCTTGCTCGCACCGCCAAGAGCGGACAAACGCCGTGAGCTGGCTGTAACCGCCGTCATAACCCTCGGCCTTGATCTGCTCAAAAAGTGCCTTGGCGCTCCTACGGTTGTGTTTTGGCCGGAACGAATCAGCCTTGAGCGCCTGCTCTAAGGTCTCGTGAAAAGGGTTGAGCTTATTGAAGGATGCGCACCGTTGGTACGCTGGTTGATTGGCTTCGGGCGCTCTGACCCATTTTCGGATGGTGTTTCTCGACAGCCCGGTACGCTTGGCTATCTGATGCAGCGAGAGCTTGTCGCGGAAGTACATCCGCCGGATTTTTCCCAACATTTCCATGCTGATCACCCTGTGTTCTCCTGCTCAAAAAGTGAGCAGAAGCAGTTGAGCACCTGGGTCAGTTTTCAGTCGGCAGAACAGCCTCTACTGGGTCAGTTTTCGGTCAGCGGCAACACATGGCCGACTTTTTCAACAGAATCGACCCATTGCAGCCCTTCAGCATGGGCTAAAATCGGCCAGAAGCAGGCAGTTGCAAGAGCAGCCACGTTCTCACACTCTCCTGCGAGACGATGGGAGGCCACTAATCATTCAGGAAGACCATGGATATTCGACTGACGAAAACAGAAGACTGGATGCTTTTGAAGCAAGTTCGACTCGCTGCCCTTTTGGACACGCCAACGGCGTTTGGTGTGAGTTACCAGACCGCCGTAAAATACACTGATCAACAGTGGAAAGATCGAGCATCCTCAGCGGGGACGGCATTTTGGCTGGCCTTCGACAGCGACAAACCTATCGGGATGATCGGTGCAGGAGTGAGCGGTGCGAATCGCTATAACTTGATAGGAATGTGGATCGAGGCCTCTGCACGAGGCTCCGGAGTGGCAGCTCAGCTCGTTGACGCTGTCAAGGCTCGCGCGTTGGCCCAGGGCTTTGATGGCGTTTTTCTCGACGTATCTCCGGAAAACGCGAGGGCTGCCTACTTCTATCTAAAGCAGGGTTTTGCTTTTCTGGATGAGTGGGAACCACTTGAAAGTCATCCGCATATCAAAGTTCAGACAATGCATTGGCCTGGAAACTGATTTACCAGCTTTACTACTCGCAGGAATCTCAGCGAACTAGGGATGCTCCGATCAACTTGCCGCGCAGCGGTGGCAAGCCGTAATTTGCCAGGCACATAGCGCTATTTTTCTGAAAACGGTCTGATGCAGTGTGAGTCGAGCGCGTTTTTCGCTCGGTTTTCCGTGTTAAGCGCGCAACTCACCCAAACCCATTAGTCGCTTTCGAGCCATCCACAGGTTCGACAGGGCGAACAGCGTGGTCAGTTGGGCCGTGTTTTTCATCAGCCCACGAAAGCGTACTTTCACGTAACCAAACTGGCGCTTGATGACCCGAAACGGATGCTCGACCTTGGCGCGTGTCTGCGCTTTGCAGTACTCGATCTTGCGCTTGGCTTTGTACAACAGGCTGCGTTTGTTCAGCTTGGAATACGTGCTGCGCCGCGCCGCGATTTGCCAGATCACGTTACGATTTTCGTGCTCTTCACGCTTCTCGACACCGGTGTAGCCAGCGTCCGCATAGACCGCGTTTTCTTCCCCGTGGAGCAGTTCGGCGACTTGAGTGACATCGGCCACATTGGCCGCAGTGCCATGGACGTGATGAACCAGTCCAGACTCAACGTCAGCGCCGATGTGGGCCTTCATACCGAAGAAATACTGGTTACCCTTCTTTGTCTGATGCATCTCGGGATCACGCTCGCCGTCTTTGTTCTTGGTCGAGCTTGGGGCATGAATAATGGTGGCATCGACGATGGTGCCCTGGCGTAGCGACAGGCCTTTTTCCTGCAAATAACCGTTGATGACCGCGAGGATTGCAGGAGCCAGTTGATGTTTCTCCAGCAGGTGCCGGAAGTTCATGATCGTGGTGTCTTCCGGTATCGGCGCACTCAACGTCAGGCGTGCAAACTGGCGCATGGGGGTGATTTCGTAGAGCGCTTCTTCCATGGCCGGATCACTCAGGGAGAACCAGTTCTGCAGCAGGTGAATGCGCAGCATGGTTTCCAGCGGATAAGGTTTTCTGCCACCGCCGGCCTTGGGGTAGAACGGTTCGATCAGGCCCAGCAGACCTGTCCAGGGGACGACCTGATCCATCTCGGCGAGGAAGCGTTCGCGGCGTGTCTGCTTGCGCTTGCTGGCATATTCGAAATCGGAAAAGCTCATCTGGCTCATGGGAGGCTCGGATCAGGTGGTCAGGCGATTTTCGCATAACCGGGACTTGTTCGGAGATTCCCTAGGTATCGAAGTATTGAGCAGCGGCCTGAAGCCTACTCTTAAGCTGAGGATTGTAAATTTGACCATTTAGCAGAATTGGTCGGGTAAGGTATAGGAATTCGCTTGGGTTTCTTTCGTCCAGCTTTTTTAGCAGGTTGAAAAAACCCATCCTCCGGCCTGATAGCATCCTCTAGCGGCACATTGGCTTGCGACTGATGCAAGAGCTTATGGCGTCACAGAGGCATGCTCACTTTAGCTTAAAGAGTATTGCACATGGCAACAAAAGAGACTCACGGCTCAATTTTCATTTCATACGCGTGGGGCAATGGTTTCAGTAACAAGGAATGGATCCGGCAGAGCATCCTGAGCAACCTCACATGGAAGTACGATGTTTTCTGGGATCGCGACAGCATCGCGATCGGTGAGTCGATAACTCGTAACATCAGCATTGCTCTCGAACCGCGGCCACTGATAGTCCTGTGTTTGTGCGATCAGGCCTACCTGGATGCAGCTCAGCGCAAGGGGTCAGGCTTGTATGATGAATTGAGCATGCTGTCCAAGATCGCTGATGAGCCTGGTGTGAGGATAGTTCCGTTGATTTTGGAGCCGGGGTGCTCGAAGCGTCTACCTGCACCGTTGACTGGACGTGTTTATTTGGATCTCCAACCTTTACATGAAAAAAATATTGATATCGGAGCAACCATTCTCGGGGTAGCTGAAGGACGGACCCAGTCGCAACTGCAAAGTGGGATAGACAGGCGCGTAGCAGTTTTCAACCTGCGCAATCGCGCTTTGGATTACCTGATGCAGCGTCCTCTTGAGCTTTGGGGTAATGGTAGAACGAATGAGGTGACCGTTCGGCCGGAGTATGGAGCTTCTTTTTTACTAAAACCACCGCAATGGATGTGGCAGAGCAGCTACTGGAACTACTTTCTTAAGGACGAGTTCCCTAATTTTTGCCCCGCCAAAGGACGATGGTATTGGGATTACACCGAAAGCTCGTCAGAAATGCGTCCGTTGGCCACCGCCACGGCAGCGATGTTTTTCCCTCAGCTAACCGGTAGGGATGAACAGGAGCTGCTAAACATGGTTGGCACACTCCTAGCGACGAAGTTTTTCAGGATGAACTATTCCCACGAGCCATTCGTTTTTAACGCGTCGGATCTGGTGAACGCGCTGATTCCCCATGCCGAAGGCTTCGGCATTTTAGAGCAGCTGTTGGATGCCGTAGAAGCTGTTGGCAAGGTCGCTACGCCCTGCTGTGAGTAGATGGACAAAAGGCAAGGTCTTTCATGGGGCTCTTTTCAATATAGCTATTGATACTCTTCCTGATCTTATAACTTCAGCCTCACCAGACCAGTAGCGATGGCCCAAAGCTCATTGAGTTTAGTCGCGTGGTTTTGGCTCGATTTAGTTCTTCCGCTGTGATTCTATTTACGTGCCCTGTGGCATGACTACGACAAGGAACAGAAAATGTATAAAAGAGAGGCATTCGCGCTGGGTGCGGTGGGGCTCATGATGCTGTTCGGATCTATCTCATGCGCGAGTTTCACAGTCACTTTGGTCTTGCACACTTGGAGTATGGCCGTTGATCTCGGCGTGAGAGAGGTGCTCAGCTACATAATAACCACTAGCATTGTGGGCATCCTGTCCCTACTAGCATTGCCGGTGCTTTTTTTGACCGCTGCTGCTATGGCTATGGGACCGTGGATGGAGGATCGGGGTGACTAGCAGTATGCTGGCAAGATGAAGAGCAGGACGAGCGATTTACTAGGCTCTGTACGAAAAGTCGGCGAGCGAAGGTCAGGCGAGCCTGTTTTTAACGAAGCATCACTGAGCGCAGCCACTTTTCGTACAGAGCCTAGAAACCGCATGAGTACTTAGAGGTCAGCGCCAAAATAGAAATTAATGGGAACTTTCTGAGATATGTGTGGTCTGTCTCACAATCGTCACATCTGATGTCACTTTGCCGCTATCTGGCATGGCGCTGAATGTCGTGTTGACTAACCCCGAACAGGCGTAGCTCTCGCCACTAGCGCTTCTAATGGAATATTTATGCTTGCCTCTAAAAGGACATGGCTGGGTTTTTGTGCGCTGCTCTTGGCCACGGGAGCGTTGACGCCTGTTCATGCTGCAACCCCCGGAGAACAGGATTTCATACGTGATCGCCAGGACCGCTTGCTCGAAGAGCAGCGCCGTCGCCTGGAAGAGCTAAAGGACCTGCCAGGCAAGCAGACCACGCCGACAACCCCCGCCACGCCCGCCGATACCCGCTGCTTCACTATCAATCGCATCGAACTCAAGGGGGCGGATTCCATATCACCCGCTGAGCGCGATGCACTGATCAAGCCGTTTCAGGGCAAATGCCTTGGCGTTGCTCAGCTCAATGAACTGCTGAAGGCCATCACCGACCATTACATCGACAAAGGTCTGGTGACCACTCGGGCCTATCTGCCGCAGCAGGATCTGTCCAAGGGTGACCTGCAGGTGCTGGTCATCGAGGGCAAGCTAGAGAATCTGCGCAGTGACGCTGCCAGCGGCCTCTCGAATCGCGAACTGGCCATGGCCTTTCCGGGTAAAGAGGGCCAGTTACTCAATCTGCGGGAAATCGAGCAGATGGTTGATCAGCTCAACCGCCTTCCGTCCAATCAGGCGCAAATGGAGCTGACGCCGGGCCAGGCTGTTGGCGGTAGCGATGTTGTGGTCAAAAATACCCCGCAGAAGCCTTGGCGTGCCAACCTATCGCGCAATAACGAAGGCCAGCGCAGTACTGGCGAGCAGCAGTGGAACGTGGGTCTGGACTGGGACAGCCCGCTGGGTCTTGCCGATCAGTTGAGTCTGCGCGGCGGTCATGATGCGGTCAGCGACCACCAGCAAGCCTCGCACAACGGCCTTCTGTCATACAGCCTGCCGTGGGGCTGGTGGACTTTCAGCTATCTGTATAGCGAAACCGAATATCGCTCGCAGGCCGAAGCCGATGGCTTTAAGTTCAACCAGGATGGCGACAGCCAGAACCATCAGTTTCGTGCCGAGCGCGTGATCCACCGCGATTCGGTCAGCAAGACCTCGCTTAACGCCGGTCTGGCGTACCTGCGCACCAACAACTACGTCGAGGACAGCAAGCTGGCCTTGAGCAGCAACCGCATCACCGAAGCACAATTCGGCATCAACCACGGCCGACGAGTCGGGTCTGCATTCGTCAACATTGACCTGGGTATGCAGCAGGGCATCGGCTTACTGGATGCTCAAGGCAATCACGATCCGGGGCCGGGTGAGGCCGATGCGCGCTATCGCAAGTACACCGGCACCATCAGCTACCTGCATCCGTTTCAGCTATGGGGCGAAAATCTGGCCTTCACCAGCCTGGCCACAGGGCAACGCAGCGAGGACGTGCTGTTCAGTCCACAACGTCTGAGCCTCGGCGGTTCGTCATCGGTGCGCGGTTACAAGGACGAGTTTCTGTCCGGCGACAGTGGCGGTTACTGGCGTAATGAAATACGTCTGACGCGTCCGGTAGCGCTGGACTGGCTGCGCCCGGTGTTCACTGAATACGGCGCCGCTGCTGGCTACGATCAGGGGGTTATCCGCAATGATCGTTATAACGGCCAAAACCATGGTCGGTTGTCCAGCAACTCATTGGAATTGTTTACCCGCGGCCAGCACGTCGCTGCGTCCGTCACCTTTGCCCATTCCCTGGAACGTCCCGACGTGATCGAGCGTGAAGCGCCGATCTACTTCCGCATGGACTTTTTCCTTTAATAAAGCTGCTCCGAGGTCGCCCACATGGACGCTCATCAACTGGCTCTGCTGGCACGTCAGCCCTCTGCTGCAGTAGCCGAGCGCACGCGATTTCTGGGCATTCCCAAGCGCCTGCTGGCGTTGCTGCTGGCCAACGTCATGTTCTGGCAACCGATCTGGGCGCAGGCCGACGGGATAGCAGTCAGCGGTACCACCAATACGTCCGTAGGCCAGGCAGGCAACGGTGTGCCGGTCATCAACATTGCCGCTCCCAACGCGGCAGGGCTGTCGCATAACCAGTACCAGCAGTACAACGTCGACAGCAAGGGTGTGATTCTCAACAACGCGACCAATGCCATACAAGCCACCCAACTGGGCGGCAATATTCTCGGCAATAGCCAGCTGGGCGGACGTGCCGCCAGCACCATCCTCAATGAAGTAACTGGCGCCAATGCCAGCCAGCTCAATGGCTACACCGAGGTGGCCGGGCAGGCAGCCCGCGTGATCATTGCCAACCCTTATGGCGTCACCTGCAGCGGCTGCGGCTTTATCAACACGCCTCGTGTCACCCTCAGCACTGGCAAGCCGGTACTCGATGCGAATGGCAAACTCGACCATTTTGCCGTGGACGGCGGCAGCGTCACGATCGATGGCAAAGGCCTGGATGCAAGCGCAGTCGACCAATTCGATTTGATCACCCGTTCTGCGAAGATCAACGCCGATATCTACGCAAAACAACTCAACATCGTCACCGGTGCCAACGACGTCAACGCCGACACGCTGGCGACCACACAGCGTGCTGCCAATGCCGCCGACAAGCCGCAACTGGCCATTGATTCCTCTGCGCTTGGCGGTATGTACGCCAACGCGATCAAGCTGGTCGGCACCGAACAGGGTGTCGGCGTAAAGACGGCAGGCAATATGGCTGCCAGTGGCGGCGATATTCAGATAGACGCCAACGGTCACCTGAACATGGCGCAGGCCTCGGCGCAGGGCGCTTTGAACATCAACGCGGCTAGCGTCGAGATGACCGGCAAGGCCTACGCGGCAAGCGCCAACGTGCGCACCCCGGGTGAACTCGTCAACCAGCAAAGCCTGGCGGCTCGTGGCCGTGTGGAGATCAACGCAGCCAAAGTCACAAACGCGGGCACGATCGCGTCAGGGATCGAAGCGGACAACAGCCGCAACGCGAGCGGTGACGTCACGATCAACGCGCCGGTGGTCGTCAACACAGGCAGCATAGAAGCCAGTCGCGCACTGACGATCAATGCGGCTCAGACCCTCAACAACCAGAGCGTGGTGCAAGGCGGCGCGGTCAACCTGACCAGCGGCCAGATCATTAATCAGGGATTGGCGGCACGTCTCGTCGGTGAACAGTCGCTGTTCATCTCGACCCCGGCCATCGTCAACCTGTCCGGCGTGATTCGTTTTGCTACCGGGCAGGCGGCCAGCCTGCAACTCGACAGCCTCGATAACCGCGAAGGCCTGATTCAGGCAACGGGCGGCAGCCTGGCGATCAGCGCGGGCGCACTGGACAACAGTGCCGGTCAGATCGACGCCGGTAGCCTTACGGTTGCGTCCACCACGCTCAACAACCGCTCCGGCTTGTTGTCAGCTCGTGCGGGCGATGCACGTGTGACGGCGCGCAACACGCTGGATAACACCGGCGGCACCGTTCAGGCGCAGAACCTGTTGAGCGTCACCGGTGGCAATGTTCTTAACCAGAGCGGCAGCCTGTTGGGGACGAGCATCAACGTGACTGCGCCGGGCGCGCAAATCGACAACCGTAGCGGCCTGATTCAGGCATCTGGCGGCAGCCTGACGATCAGTGCGGATGCACTGGATAACAGTGCGGGTCAGATCGATGGCAATAGCCTTACCGTTGCGTCCACTTCGCTCAATAACCGCTCCGGCCTGCTGTCGGCCCGTGCGGGCGATGCACGGGTTACGGCGACCGGCATACTGGATAACACCGGCGGCACAGTGCAGGCGCAAAACCTGCTGAGCATCACCGGTGGCAATGTCCTGAACCAGACTGGCCGCCTGCTGGCAGTCACCGGTAATCTCGACCTTAACGCGACAGGCTTGGATAACCGCAGTGGCAGCGTGCTGGGGGCCGGCGTCAACGTAAGCGCGCCCGGTGCGCAGATCGATAACCGTGGCGGCAAAATCGTCGGTGACCGCATCGACCTGAACGCCGCCGGTCTCGACAACCGCGAGCAAGGCCTGCTGGCAGCCGGCACGCAGGGCATGGCCCTGAGCTTTGCCCCGACGGCGAGCCAGGCTCAGTTGCTTAACAGCGGCGGCCAGATTCAGAGCGACGGCGGCCTGCTGCTCAGCGGCGCATGGCTGGACAACAGCGCCGGTACGTTGCTTGGCCAGAACGTGCTGATCGACGCACCACGGCTGATCAACGACAACAACGGCGCAGTGGTCAGCAATGGCGGCGACGTGACTCTGAAAGTCAGCAACCTGCTGAGCAACATGACCGGCATCATTGATGCGGGTAGCAGCCTGGTCACGATCAGCGGTTCGTCTGACCTCAACAATCAGGGCGGCAGCATTCGTGGCAAACAGCTGAGCCTGCAAGCAACCACCCTGCGCAACGGCCAGCAAGGCCAACTGGTCGCGGGCAGCGGCGGGCTGACCTACACCGGCGGCACGCTGGATAACAACGGCGGGACGCTGCTCACCAGTGGCGGCACCACGCGGCTGGCGCTGGGCAGCGGCACCGTCAGCAACGTCGGCGGTACGATTCAGGGCGACACGGTAAACATCACCGCCGCTTCGCTGGACACCAGCAGCGATGGCAGCAAGGCGGGCATGGTCTCCAGTCTGGTCGACAGCCTGACCTTGAACGTGGGCTCGGTGACCAGCAATGCGGGCAAACTCTTCGCCAAAACCTCGCTGGTATCGACTGGCACCACACTGTCGAACACCAATGGCGCCCAGCTCAGCGGCGACAGCGTCAACCTCACCGCCACCAACCTGATCAACCGTAGCGGCCTGATCGAATCCAATACCACGCTGAATCTGCAAGGCGGCTCGCTGGACAACACCTCGGGGCAACTGCGCGCCTTGGGTAACGTGGTCAATAACAATGCTGGCATCAACAACACAGGCACCGGCGCACTGCGCGCCCTGACCTCTGACACCAGCACTTTCGATTTCGCCGGCAGCATCACCAATCAGAGCGGCCGTATCGAAGTCGGCAACACCGACTTTGCCCTGAAGGCAAATGCTCTGGACAACCGCGCAGGCAGCATCGAGCACGCCAACACCGGGCTGCTGACACTGGACTTCAAGCGGGTCAGCGGGGCGGGCGGCAGCATTACCGCGCTGGGCAGTGGGGACTGGAATTTCGGCGCTGTCGATGGGCTGGGCAATGTGCAGCTCAACAACGCCTTGACCTACACCAGTGATTCGCTGGCATTGCTGGCCGGTGACCGGCTGGCCAGCGGCACCGGTCTGACCCTCAACCTGAACAGCCTCAACAACGGTGGCGAACTGCTCAGCGATGGCGACCTGACCCTCAACCTGAACGGCGATCTGACCAACAGCGGTCGTTTGTCTGCACAAAATCTGTTGACCATCAAAGCCAGCAACGTCAGCCAGAACGGCGGTCGTATCGGCGCGGGTAAAGACACGCGCCTTGACCTGGGCGGCACTCTCGACAATCTCGGCTACCTGACCGCTCGCCAGAACCTGCGCATCGACGCAGCGCAGATCGACAACCGCGGCACATTGGGCGCACAGGGCGCCGTTAACCTCAATGCCAGCAACGCCATCACCAACAGCGCCGACTCGCTACTGTTCAGCGGCGGCGCAATGGCCTTGCGCACCGGCACGTTTAGCAACCTGTACGGCGACGTGTACAGCGGTGGTGATTTGAGCGTGGCCAATCTTGACGGCAGCGCCGCACAACGCTTCAGCAATTTGTCCGGCACGGTGGAAAGCGAAGGCGCAATCAGCATCAATGCCACCGCCGTGGAAAACGCCAAGGCCGAGTTCGAGTTGGGGCAGAAGATCGTCAATGGCAGTCTTGACTGGCAGTGTGGTCAGCATTGTGACGGCCACGACTCGTTCAAGCGCGGCGCGATTACCATCCAGCAGACGCTGCTGGAAACCGCCACCAAGGATTCCCCGTCGGCCCGACTGGTCGCAGGCAAGGACCTGACCATTCAGGCGGGTAATGTCCAGAACCGTTACAGCCTGCTGGCCGCCAACGGCAACCTGAGCATCACTGCCAACGACTTGCTCAACCAGGGCGCCTCAGAGCGCACCGGGCAGAACAGCATCTCGATCGGTACACCAGGGCGGATCGACACCGGCTACTGGGACCAGATGGAGTTTGTCGACATCCCGGCCTTCAAAGCCGCTGTGGCTGCTGGCAACTTTGACTTGGCACGTTTTGAAGTGCTGAAGGCTCGTTCCTCCGACAGTCGCTTTGAAGAACAAAGCAATGTCACTGTGTGGACAGACAGCCCGCAGCCCAAATACGCCGCCACGCTTCAAGCGGGTGGTACGGTCAACCTGAACGTCGCCCGCACTGTGCAAAACGGCTCGCTGCGCGCCAACAATACCCCGGAAATACTCACCGGAAAGCTGGGGGAGGATCAGACAGGTATCAAGGTCGGTGGCATCGACATTACCATCAACAAACAGGCCACCGACGCGAGCACTGCGACCGTGGCGTCGGTCAAGCCCGTCCAGCGCGTCGCCGCCGATGGCAGCGTGCAGACCGTTTTCACTCCGGTGGACTACAGCGGCATTCCGTTCGCCTCCGTGGACCCGACCGCTGGCGCGACCTTCCAGCTGCCCAAAGGCGATTACGGACTGTTCATTCGCAACCCTGACCCGACCAGCAGCTACCTGATCGAAACCAACCCGAACCTGACCAACCTGTCGAAGTTCCTCGGGTCCGATTACATCCTGAGTCGCCTCAACATCAGCCCCGACAACAACTGGCGTCGTCTGGGTGACGGCCTGTACGAACAGCGCCTGATACGCGACGCAGTACTGGCACAAACAGGACAGCGCTTCCTCGCCGACGGCCTCACCAGCGATTACGACCAGTACCGCTATCTCATGGACAACGCGCTGGCCAGCAAAAGCGCCCTGAACCTCAGCCTCGGCGTCGCGCTGAACGCCGAACAGGTCAGCGCCCTGACCCACGACATCGTGTGGATGGAAAACCGTATCGTCGACGGCCAGAAAGTCCTTGTACCGGTGCTGTACCTGGCACAGGCAGACTCACGCAACCTGCGCGGGAACAGCCTCATCCAGGGCCGCGACCTGAACCTGATCTCGGGCGGCGACCTGATCAACGTCGGAACCCTGCGCGCCAGTAACAACCTCAACGTCAGCAGCGGTGGCAGCATTTATCAGGGTGGCCTGGTAGACGCGGGCAATAACCTGCAGATGATCGCGCAGGACAGCATTCGCAACGCGATGGCCGGCGAGATTCGTGGCGGGCAGGTCAGCCTCACAGCCGTCAAAGGCGACATCCTCAACGACCGCACCGCCATCCAGGTGCGTGACGGCGCGGGTATGCGCACCGTAACCGACGCGGGCAGCACCATCACCGCTCGTGAAAACCTCGCCCTCAACGCCGGTCGCGATATCACCAATTACGGGGGTATGAGTGCCAAGGGCGACCTGTCGCTCAAGGCCGGTAACGACATCAACCTGCTGGCCAAAACCGACAGCAGCGAAAAGCACGAACTGTTTGATGGCGGGCACAAGTCGGTCATCACCACGGATGTGAAGAATCTGAGTTCAACCGTGACGGCGGGCGGCGATCTTGGGATTGATGCGGGGCGGGATATTAATGTTCTGGCCAGTAAGGCCAAGGCGGGCAACGACTTGAGGCTGGCTGCAGGTCAGGACATTAACGTCAGTTCGGCGGGCGATGTTTACAACATCGCGACCAAAACCAAGGACGGCAAAAAACGTATCACTGAAGCCAACGACCGCACCACCCAGCTTGCCAGCGAACTGACCGCAGGCAACAACGTGAGCGTCCAGGCTGGCCGCAACACCACGCTTGTCGCCAGCAAGATCACCGCCGGCAACGAAGCGTACCTGTACAGCGGCAACACCCTCAGCCTGCTAGCCGCGCAGGACAGCACACACACCCTTTACGACATGAAGGCAAAGGGCAGCTTCGGGGCGAAAAAAGCCCAGCGCGATGAAGTCACCCAGACCACCAACGTCGGTACTGAAATCCGCACTGCTGGCAACCTCACACTGGCCAGCAACGGCGATCAGCTGTACCAGGTCGCCAAGCTGAAAAGCGGCCAGGACCTGACCCTGCAAAGCGGCGGGGCAGTGACCTTCGAAGGCGTGAAAGACCTGCACGACGAGAGCCATACCAAGAGCAAGAGCGACATGGCCTGGTTCTCGATGAAGGGCAAAGGCAACACCGATGAAACCCTGCGCCAGAGCGAACTGGTCGCCCAGGGCCAAACCGTGATCCAGGCCGTGAACGGGCTGAAGATCGACGTCAAACAGGTCAATCAACAAACCGTCAGCCAGACCATCGACACCATGGTCAAGGCCGACCCGCAACTGGCCTGGATCAAGGACGCCGAGAAGCGCGGGGATGTGGATTGGCGGCAGGTGAAAGAGCTTCACGACTCGTTCAAATACAGCCACTCGGGCATGGGCCAGGGAGCGATGCTGGCGGTGATCATCATCGTCACAGTTTTAACGGCAGGCGGGGCGAGTGCGCTGGCAGGAGGCGCAGCAGGTGCGACCGCAGGTTCGGGAAGCGCCATGGCGGCAGCAACCACCACTCAAGCTCTCGCAGCTGGCGCTTCTTATACAGCTGCCGGCTGGGGTAACGTAATGGCCACGGCAGCACTGACGTCCATGGCCAGCACCGGCGCGGTGAGCGTCATCAACAACAAGGGCAATCTGGGCACTGCTCTCAATGATACCTTTGGCAGCGACAGCCTGAAGAACGCCACCATTGGCGCATTGACTGCCGGTGCGTTGAACTATGCCGACAGCACCTGGTTTCAGGGTGCAAGCCCGGCCAACGGAAATGGGCGAAGGTCATCACAGGTGGGCCGGTACAAAATCCGGGCTACTCCAGCGAATGGCTCAGTTGGCAGAAAGCGCAGGATGCAGTCGTGCGCAGCGGCACGCATGCGGTTATCGAGAGCGGCATCTCCACGGCCATTAACGGCGGTAGCCTGAAAGACAATCTGGGCTCTGCGTTGGTGTCGCAAGGTTTTGACCTGGCAGCTGCCGTTGGCAACAAAAACCTAGGTGACTTTGCAGACTACATGGATCTGAGCCCCGGCTCGGCAGAGAAAATCTTTCTGCACGCCATGCTGGGCGGCGCACTGTCAGCCGCCCGTGGGGGAGACTTCAAAACCGGCGCAATTGCTGCCGGAGCGGCTGAGGGGCTGACGGGCGTCGCGACGGATAACCTCGGCAAGTACCTGGATACCCGTTTTGTGACGGACGATCAGTTCCGCGTCGCGACGGCCCAGATCGTCGGCATTGCGGCGGGCTCACTGGTGAACGGCGATCCGAATGATGCTGCGTGGGTGGCGGGGAATGTTGAGCGTTATAACGCTCAGTTGCATAAGCCTCAAACGACTGCACTGGAAAAACTGAGAACGCTCAATCCAGAGCTTTCAGATCGTCTGAATGATGCTGCGTGCGCATTGTCCCAGTGCGCGGCCTCTATTCCGGTCGATGATCCACGGTACGGTAACTTCAAAGAGCGTCAGGATCGCGGTGAAGGCTACAAAACCGAAATTGCAATGCTGCAGGCAACAGGAGAGTTTGGAGGTCGTAGCTGGACAGATCGCAGCGATGACTTCCTGAATGCCCACGGCAACGTTGTTCAAGCTGCGGATGCGAGCGTGGACACTGCCTCAGGCATTGTCGGTGGCGTAGGCAGTTATGCTGGCATGATGGCTACTTCGCCGGTCTGTGTAGGCGTCTTGACCTGTGCTCTACCGGCTGGGTTAGGTGTGTTGGGCACCCAGCAACTGGTGGGCGCGTGGGACTCCGCAAGTCAGATCAATGCGGGCTTCATATCCGACCAGCCTGGGCGAGTAGAGGCTGCTTTTAACCTTGACACGTTCCCTGGCGAGTCGAGCATAACCAAAGACCTGGCGGCCAGCGCCGGTCAGTCCGTGCTCGAAATGAGCGTGTTTGGATTGGCAGGAAAGTATTTCAACAGCCTTTCTGCTGCGGATACGGTGGTGTTTCCGCGAGGCGGTGAGAGTGTTAGGGGGGCAACTGGAGAAATAGTTGACGCTCTAGACCCTGTACAAGCAGCACGCCAACGTCAGGCTGCTATGCTTGAAGAAAATAAAGGTTTCAATATGAGCCCGATTGGTTGGGATAAATATCCGACCATTGGCCGTAATGGAACCTATATTACCGATGGAGAGGCAATCTCCAGTATTACCGGACCTCTAAATATCGGTGGGGAAACGGTGATCACTAGATTACAGGCAGCCCAGCTTGAACAGGCAATGGGGTTGGAGCAGGGTTCTATGGCTAGTGGATTCAAGGTGCGTCAAGTAGACGGAATTACTGAAATGTCCCCGAATAGTCCCCTTCAAGGAAACGAGTACTTTCAAGGTGCAGGTCAGCATCTTCCAGGCGGTGCGCCGGAGATGGTTATCGATTCAATTCCTACGATTGATTCTGCGAAAGTGAAAACCATTACGACGGTGATAGTGAAATGAGTGTTGATGCAAGAGCCTTTGTTTCGGAAGGAGCATTATCTGAAATAGTAGTAAAAGTCATAGATGATAGCGTGATTGAATTTCTTTTAGGTATAGGTTTTGTCGCTGCACCATGTAAGGAGCAAAAAAAACTATCATTGACGGCGCCCGATCAAGACTTTAAGGCAAAGATATTCTCAATATTGAGAGATGAGGGGGTTTGCTTTTCCGCTGGTCCAGATTGGTGTCCTGCTGAAGTATTTGAGTTTTTGAGGGATCAAAAAATACTGACCGGGAATTATCGAAAAATAATATGGCATGGGCCGGGAAAGTTGAAAATACTCGAAGATTGTTAGTTGCAAGACTTTTGAGTTTTATTAGTTGCTGCAAAAGCAACAGGCGAAGTCGTGTGCTTCCGCACCTGTTGTTATTTCTGGTACTGCTGGGCAGGTGTTGTTCGTACAAATGCCGAAGACTGGTGAGCACCGAGTGATAACTGGGATGACCTTGGTATGGCCAAATCTTAAGTGCTGAAAATCGGGCCACGATTGCTGAAGGAAAGACTCCGAAAGTTGCCGATGTTGCAGAATTGATCCAGCTGCCGAAATTTCGCTGACCCAAGCTTCTATTTCGCAAAGCGTTTGCAGGTCTGACTTCGGATTGAATAGTTATGGGGCAACACCAAGTCGGCAGCAAGGTCAATTCTGCTTCAGCGCTAACAGCTAACCCAAATCTAGGTGCTGGGAATTTTGATCAGATATTTGTTCCGAATTTTGAGAACATACTCGCCGCCCTGTACTACATTCGTTTTAAAAATAAGTGAGTGTACGGTATGGTAGATACTAAAAATGGTTATTTTTTAATTGATAATGAATTTATTCTTAAACCTCGGCTGACGAAGGTTGAGCTTGAAAAGGGATTGGGTGTTCATATCGAATCAAGCACGAATGGAGATTGGTCATCTTGCGTAAGCAGTCCACACATAGTTTTTGGACAAAGATCAAATATGCATTTTGACTTTTATCGTGATGCCTTGATTGGTTTTAAATTTACAGTTAGCAGCTCCGTAAATTCTGAGCTCGCTGCTCTTAGGGAGTTGCATGACAAAATACTCGAAGACTTGCTAGGGTCTGTTCCCGTTTCGACGTAACCCATTGATCTCTATGAGAACAGGCCCGTATTGTTGGAGTTCTCACACAACACCAATACGAGCCTGCAATGCCCCGATTAATGCTCAGTGATGAGCACTGGCCGAAGCTTCGAGAAATTTTGCTGCACGAATCGATCTACAACAAGCGAGATTTGCGCACCACGGTTGAAGGCATGCTGTACCGCATGCGTGTGGGTTGCCCTTGGCGAGACCTGCCGAAAGCGTTTGGAAACTGGAGCAAGGTCTACAAGCGGTTCAATGCCTGGTCTGCTTCAGGCAAGTGGGTCAAGGTGCTTGAGGTGCTGATGACCGATCCTGACATGGAGTGGGTTTTCATTGATGGCAGCTATGTAAAGGCTCATCAGCACAGTGCAGGTGCTGCCAGCACGCAGGACCAGGCCATCGGAAAAAGCCGAGCCGGTAACACCAGCAAGATTCACCTGGCTGTAGACGCTTGTGGGCTGCCCATTGCATTTGACGTGACCGGAGGCCAGACCAATGATTGTTCGCAGGCGGCCTCGTTGATTGCCAAGATGCCCAATGCAGAAGTGATCATTGCGGACAAGGGCTACGACACTGAAGCGATACGCGCTCAGGTCGAGCAGCAAGGCAGCAAAGTGGTGATTCCACGAAAGCGCAATTCTCTGAAAGGGAACGCAGATCTGGACAAAGGGTTATATCGCAATCGACATCTCGTAGAAAACGCCTTTGCCCGGTTGAAGCATTTCCGGGCGGCGGCTTCTCGGTTCGACAAACTCAAGAGAAACTATGAAAGCGTCATAGCAATGGCCTGCGCTTTTCTGTGGCTGCCAATGTGAAACGGGAACAGACCCTAGGCAAGGCTGATAAAAAAAACGAGAATATGATTTCTTATGAATTTTTTTGGGGCGTTGTAACTTCTTACCTGGATCCGAAAGGAGGCTCTTGTTGTGTTGGTGTGCGATGGAGTTGAGATTTTAAAGTCTTTTAGACAGTTTATTCGTGTTTTAAAAGAGCTGGAGTCCTGGAAGATTTTATTGAAGAGCTCGTGAGGGTTGATTCACAAGAAATGGTCGATTTCTTAGGCCGCCGTATCGAGGCGCAGCCAGATTCGCCTAAATGCGAGCATGATCCATAGTGATAAACTCAGCCTCGGTACGGTGCCTGTCAACGCCAACTAAAAAGTGACCCCCTTCCGTGCTAAATCGCCAACTTAGTTTTGACCCCCCTCGGGTTCATATTTTCGAGCCGGTTCGGCCCGAGAAGATTTGGTTCCTGCTTTGCGCTTGTCCTTGAGTCGATAGCTTTCACCTGTCATCTGCACGATATGGGCATGATGTAACAGCCTGTCCAGCATGGCCGCTGTCAGTGTTTGATCATCCGCAAAGGTTCCGGCCCACTGGGTAAACGGCAAGTTACTCGTGAGGATCAGGCTGCCTTGCTCGTAGCGCTTGGCGACAACATTGAAGAACAGGTTGGCTTCATCACGACCAAACGGCAGGTAGCCGATTTCATCGATGACCAACAACCCAGGGGCCATCACCACACGACTGAAGTATTCCTTGAGCCGTTCCTGGCGGTGCGCAGCGGTCAGTTGCAGCATCAAGTCAGCCGCCGTGACGAAGCGGGTTTTGATACCGGCCATCACTGCCCGGTAGGCCAGGGCGATAGCCAGGTGGCTCTTGCCTACACCACTAGGCCCCAGGAACACGATGTTCTCGGCACGTCCAACAAAACTCAGTGCTGCCAGCTCCTGGAGCTGTGCCCGGGGGACGCCGGTGGCAAACGCGAAGTCGTATTGCTCCAGCGTTTTCACAGCGGGCAGCGCGGCAGTTTTCAGCAGGGCCTGTCGAGAGCGTTCACTTCGGGCATCGGTCTCGGCAGCCAGCAGCTTTTCGAGGAAGTCGGCAAAGCTGTCTTCGCCGCTTGCTGCTTGTTGGGCCAGGTGCGGCCAGTCCACCCCGACGCGCTCAAGCTTTAGCCCCTTGCATAGTTCTGTCAGGCGAGCATGTTGAAGGTTCATGCTCTCACCTCCAGCAGTTGCTCATAAACCGACAGCGGATGCTGCAAGCTCTCGTACGGCAGGACCCGTCCCAGGCGTAGGCCTTGGGCGGGTTGTGGGCGCAGGCTCTGTGTTGGCAGTGGTAATAGTACCTGCTGCTCTTGGGCCAGACGTACCGCCGGTTGAACACCCGTCGTGCCGTGAATCCGCTGATGAGCGACTTCGTCGAGCCATTGGCCGATATGTGCGTTGGCCGTCACCACATCCAGCGTCAGACCCGCACTCTTGAGCGTAGCGGCCAACGGGGTAATGAAACTGCCCTTCAGATACCCGTTGAAGCGCTCAACCTTGCCCTTGGTCTGGGCACGGTAAGGGCGGCAGACCTTGGGAATAAAACCAAACTCATCGGCCAGCGCAGCCAATCGGGGATGCCAACGGTGCTGGCCCTCCCCAAAAGCATCTCGCTCGGTGATGATGGTTCCGGCGTTATCAAACAATGCCTGCTCGGGCACGCCGCCAAAGTAAGCGAACGCCTCCCGAAGCCCTGTCAGCCAGGCTTCGCTGTCCTCTCGCTCGGAGAAACGGACAAAGCTTGCTCGACTAAAACCAAGTGTCGCCACGAACGCCTTAAGCGGCTGACGGCCTCGTCGAATGGTGGTGAAGTCCACCTGTATCTGCTTGCCGGGCAGTGTCTCGAAACGTACCACCGGCTCTTCTGCCTTACGTTTGAAGGGGCGAATATAAGCCTTCAGACGACTGACGCCGCCGCTGTACCCCAATGCCGTGATCTCACGCAGCAGGACGGTCGCCGGAATCCAGTGTGGGCGCGCCGCCTCAATACGCTCGTGCAGGTAGTCCTTGAAGGGGTCGATTTTGCACGGACGTGCGGGTCTCACCTTGTCACTGGGTAGCGACCGGGCCTTTCGCAGGTACTTGCGCACGGTGTTACGCGAAATACCCAGCTCACGGGCGATGAATTTGATGCCATGGCCCTGACGGGCCAACACTTTAATTTCCACAGACTGCTCCTGGGTCAACATATTGGCAGCTCAAAGCCGCCAGTTTTACCCAGGGGGGTCAATTCTAGGTTGGCGTTAGGGGGTCATTTTTACAGTGGCGGTGACAGGTGCCCTCCTATGGAATAGATATGCCCTCCACAAATGAAAAGAAAATGCATATCCTGATCTTGGCTAACATTGCTAAAAGTTTGGCGCGAATAAGCGGACAACTTCAGTTCAAGATAGGCATTTACGCTTGGTCGACCAGTTTTTGCACCATTAACCAATAGTACTAGCATAATCGTCCTGTAAAGGGCTGCTGAGCCCTAAAGAGGACTGGTGATTATTTTGCACAGCGTCCGAAAGCTTTTAGGGTACTTCAGATAAGGCTCGCGCCCGAAATTATCTTTCATAGCAATCGGCTATTAGCAAGTTGCTCAAGCCGCTGGTATAGGTTTCGGCGTGCATCAGGATCGCCTAAGCCAAGTTGTGAATTGCAAGCGACAAGCCGATCCAATGCATCCTCCGCCCAACCTGCCGACTCGTCATCAAGTGAGATCCATTGACTAAGATGCGCCCGCGCAGCATATCTACTTATTTGGTCGTAACGCGTGCGCCCATCCCATACGGCTTCGTCTGCCCAGACCTTACCCATCGAGCTGTGCCAAGTTGCTCCTACGACTCGCTCCACCAAAAACGCGGGAAGGAACCCCAAAACACGATTGAAGCCTAGGTGACGCACCCAACTAGTGCTGAGTACTACTGACACGGATGGAAAATGCTCCAAAATTTCAACTAAATACGGTGCCCACATGAATAGCTCTCCATCAGCCCGGAGCATTGGACCTTGCCGGGAAAGATAGACTGCGTCCGGGTGGAGTACACCGTCGAAATCAAGAAAAAGAACGTAGTTTGCTTTTTTTCAATTTAACCTGCCGAAATCTAAGATTACCGTATTTTTTAGTCGACGGATGCTTCTCGAGAACCACACTCATGCAGAATCAGTTCGTTCCCGATCTATGGGGGGCAGAGGCATCAGAAGTTGATCCTCCTTTACACCATGCTTATAGGCGTTGTATTGGACAATGAGAAAATGCTCGAGCAACTGCCTGTTACGCTCCCTCTGTTCGGCAAGTTCAGACTCTAGCCGTCGAATGCGTTGGGCGGCGATTGCTAAGCTTGCAGGCTTGGCAAGTGAAGTGGCAGCCGTACGCTCATTAGTTTTACGGCTCTTGTATGCCGAAGCTATTGCTACATGTTTGCATAGAGACTGTCGGGTGGGCCTTTTTCCTATAACGAGCGTTACCCCGTCACAGATCGCATCCCAGGTCAAACCTGCTTGTTCCACACTATTTATATGCTCAACAATAGCCTTTACATCCTTGACGGTTAAATGCTTTGCCATTTTTATTCTACCTCCTTAGCTAAAGCTGTCCGACTGCTGACAGCTCGTTGAAGATGGCTATAGCTGTCACCAGCCAGGCGTATTAAAGAACCGTCTGGCAGGTCGTTGTTCGTTAAAAGTGAGATCAGCTGCTTTATTCTGGATATAGAGACTCTGTGATGTGCAACCCAACGATCAGCACCTATCGTTTCTTCGTCCGCCCCAGCCAACGCCAATGCAAGAACCGATTCCATACGCGTCAAACGTGCTTTCAGTCTTTCTAACTTTTCACTATCACCTTTGATGCACACCTGCTCCTCGCAATTATTGCAATCGCGATACTTAAGGCACGGCGCTATAATAAAATTATGAACACAAAAGCCCGCTTCAGTAACATGCATGGCCGGAGTAATGATACCCAAGAATTCGTCTTCCTTGACGGGCAGCATGGATCGCTGCACTAACTTCACACCTTCAGGCGCCTCACTTGCTTTAAATTTACTTTCGACTTTAGCTAATCTATCAGTATCAGTGACATGATCGTACGCTCTGTTTTGCAAAATATTAGCTCGACCAGACCACTTAGCTATGTGCTCTTGAGACAACCCCGCGCGGCTTGCCAAGGTATTTAAGAGATGTCGAATCTGGTGCGTGCTGACTTTCATTGATTGGCCGCTACTCCCTTTGTAATTATGACGATCAAAAATGCTTTGATGCCCTTTAACGTTAGGCCGCGGACTTAAATCAAACGTAAAAAAATTGACAGGGAGAATTTGCAGCTCTATTGGCATTGAAGCACGAGAACCATGAGCTTGGTTTCTTAATATACAAAATAACGCTTCGCTAAATTTAATCTTCTTGTCTTTGTCCAGCCATGGAAAGCTCGAGGGCAAGCGTTCAAGAGAATGCTGCCAGAGTGATGCCAACGAGTTTTTTCCATCACGGGAAGGCAACCCCCTGTAGTGCAAAGCCGTAGCAGCTTGTTGCCTATCTCTTGGATTCATCCCTAGGGTCTGTTCCCGTTTCACATTGGCAGCCACAGAAAAGCGCAGGCCATTGCTATGACGCTTTCATAGTTTCTCTTGAGTTTGTCGAACCGAGAAGCCGCCGCCCGGAAATGCTTCAACCGGGCAAAGGCGTTTTCTACGAGATGTCGATTGCGATATAACCCTTTGTCCAGATCTGCGTTCCCTTTCAGAGAATTGCGCTTTCGTGGAATCACCACTTTGCTGCCTTGCTGCTCGACCTGAGCGCGTATCGCTTCAGTGTCGTAGCCCTTGTCCGCAATGATCACTTCTGCATTGGGCATCTTGGCAATCAACGAGGCCGCCTGCGAACAATCATTGGTCTGGCCTCCGGTCACGTCAAATGCAATGGGCAGCCCACAAGCGTCTACAGCCAGGTGAATCTTGCTGGTGTTACCGGCTCGGCTTTTTCCGATGGCCTGGTCCTGCGTGCTGGCAGCACCTGCACTGTGCTGATGAGCCTTTACATAGCTGCCATCAATGAAAACCCACTCCATGTCAGGATCGGTCATCAGCACCTCAAGCACCTTGACCCACTTGCCTGAAGCAGACCAGGCATTGAACCGCTTGTAGACCTTGCTCCAGTTTCCAAACGCTTTCGGCAGGTCTCGCCAAGGGCAACCCACACGCATGCGGTACAGCATGCCTTCAACCGTGGTGCGCAAATCTCGCTTGTTGTAGATCGATTCGTGCAGCAAAATTTCTCGAAGCTTCGGCCAGTGCTCATCACTGAGCATTAATCGGGGCATTGCAGGCTCGTATTGGTGTTGTGTGAGAACTCCAACAATACGGGCCTGTTCTCATAGAGATCAATGGGTTACGTCGAAACGGGAACAGACCCTAGCGCAAGTGCCGCTTCGATCATGGTCAGCGGCTGGTCCTCAGGAACAGCAGGGCACTTGGGATGACGATAAAACCTGTTCGGAAAATCTTCGATCCATTTAGCAAGCTTACGTCCAGGCTCGGTTAACGCTCGAACTCGTTGAAAGGCAGTCTTTCCTATACCCGCCATCGTGGCAGGAATCCACTTAATGTCGCCCTCACCGCCTTTGGCGGAAAAAAACCTCCAGCCATACTGCACGACACCGTTCCTATCCTGCTCAGAATATTCAGCCCACACAGGCAACGCTAAAATTTCATTCCCTCTAGACGGTGCGCACATTGCCATCGCCATAAAGGAAGTGGTGAGTATGTCCCGAGGAAGCTCGGAGTTTCCGGCGAACACTTCTGCGATTGCGTCAAGAGCGGCATCATCTGGTAACTTGGATTGACGGTAGCGCTCTGCTTCACTACCAATCTTGGTACGTTTCACATCGGGCTTTCTAGTTGGATTTTTCCAGCCATGTATAGAAAAGGGCGTCAGCTGATTGTCAAACAAAAATTTTCCCAGCAACTCCAACTTACTCGATATCTGATAACAGGTCCCACCAACGACATAGTGTTGTCTCAAAAGCTGCACTGCCTCGTCCAACACTTGTACATTACATTGCCAGATTGCCCCCTCGCCTTTCAGCCGCATAAGTGCCGCTTCTATTGCACGTAGGCCAAGATAGCTATGGGCAACATTGAATCGGGGATCTCGAAATTTCTGGTGCCAAAGGTAAGCTTTAGCGAACTCTTTGAACTGCGGATCAAGATTATTTTCCGCAGCCGGCTTGCCGCGACCAACCCGAGGAGAGCCTAATTTAGTAAAGCCGACTTCAGGCCACCGTAGCGATGCCCACACCATCCCCGCGCGCCCACATTCCAACCGACATGTTGAGATAAAGTTTTCAACATTAATTCTAGCCGAGAATTCGTTATAAGAACTGCATGCGTATTCTTCCACTTATTAAAACCTCAGTTAAGAAGCTTGCGCCTTCATCTGTCTACATACTTCTATCACCTCTGCCACCGCAATAATAGTCCGATCTAGCGCAGCCGCAACGGCGTTATCTTGAGTACTGTGGAAAATAGCAGTGCGTTCTTGCACCAAATGCGTATAAAATTTTTCATGCGGACCGTTTAACCAAGCTTGAAAGTGAATGCATGTATAGCAAGGCATGGGGACATTTGCATCACATCTTCCCTCGTGTCCGCAAGTACCTGTACCCACGCCCGTGTGATCACGAATATCACTTCCTGGCACCTCGCATCTTTGTGCTTTTGATTTGCTTTCGACGATAGTACCTGAGAAAGCTGCAGCGTAGCGTGTAAGATGCTTACCAACTAATCTGTCAATATGCGCACCGTGTTCGGGCACATTACGCGTGTATACATGAGCATTGTCAGTATTGGAGTGATCCAACAGCTCTGCGATGATTATTACTCCGCACCCTTCCCTCGCTGCGCGGGTTCCAAGCGTATAGCGAAACCTACGAGGAAATACCTTAAGACACTTGCCGGTGCGCTCTGAGTAGACTTCACACTTATCCACAACCTCTTGAAGAATCTGCCCTGCCTGACGCCTAACCATATGTAACGTGTCGAGTTCCAAGAGAGTATTCAAATGCTCGATAGATTTGAGCTTGACTAGCTCCTGTTCATCGTAGAAAAGGGGAAGTTCGGAAACTATTTCCTCAGAAATAGTAGATCCGAGTTGCGCTTCGAACTGCGACACCACATGCTCATATTGCAGTTGCAGCACATCCCATATGATTTTTATAACTTCAACTTTTCGAAACTCGGCACGAAAACTCCCGCCCCGCTGTTTTATTCTGGGCACATTGACAAAGTATCTAAAAAATCCTTGCGCCACTGGAACGAGTAATAAATCCTTTAAACGGAGATTTAAAAGTTGCCAAGGTCTTCGGCCGCTAGCCTGAAGTAACATTACTAACGCCAATCCCGTTTTGGAGACGAGGCCTTGCTCGAATTTCATCGAAACCGTTTCCATGAAACCTTGAACCTCCACGTCGGAAAATGGACCTTCTTCAGGATGAAGTCTTTTGACAGCGTCACCTTTTATGGCCGCTTGAACTTTCCATCCCCGGAGCAGGTCATAAAGATCCCGCTCGACCCCAACGTTTTGCAACTCGTACCATTTACGAAGCAGAGCCCTGATGTAGCCAAGCGTAGTCGAATCAGAAAACCTGCGAAATTCAAGCAGTAAGCCACAGTCTAGCGGCCGTCCTGCAGCCATTTTTAGAAGTTTCCGAAAGGCATAGTCATAAAGTAGTACTGTCCTAGCTGCACATGTAACCGCAAATACGCTGAGCGTATTTACATAGGAATCGAAATTTTTCTCGTTTGACAGTGCTTTAACGGGCTTCAACAGCACTACCGTGTCCCTGTTAAGTCTCCATCTCGTATCCGTCTTGCAGAATTCGTAGCCGTCAGTTGAGGTTAACATCTCACACAAACCTACCGTACAGGACGGAAGCGAGCTCATAGATTTACTCCTCTCATGGCAATTTTCTGCAGTTTCAGGCCAGCCTCGAAAGCTACTTTCTCGACGAAGCGCTTGTTATAAAGCCTTGCGGTGCCAGACCCTTGCTTCCACCCCATCAAAACGGATCGTATAGCTTCTTGCTCAGACTCAGTCAAATCAAAGTGCTCAGAGTCCATCAGCTTGGAAAAACGGTAATTCCACGTGTGCCGAAGTCTATGCGCTGTTACATCTTTTAGCAAAGGTCGGTGTTGCTGAATAGTGTGCCACATTTTAGTATACGCAGTTACAGAAAAAGCTTTACCTTGTGTAGGACCATACTTATATGTAATGAACAGATAAGCACATTTTTTTGAGTTAGGCACACGATTTCGGTCAGTTATTAGATAGTTATGTATCTCTGAAATCATCCAATCGCTCACGATCAGTTGTCTATCTTGCGTCTTGACAAGAGGTTGTCTTACTCTAGTATCATCATATTGATCCGCTCTTCGTACAATTAATAACGTATTGTTAGAGAAATCAAAGTCTTCGATTCTAATATTCAGCAACTCCCCACCTCTAATTCCCAGCTCATACTCGAGCAAAACCATCAGGCGATTTCTGCGTCGAACACTCAAAGAAAAAGGATTGTTTAGAGAGTCTGGCTCTATTACGTCGAGCAGACAGGCAACCTGCTCGGCACTTAGCGCCCTATCAACCAAGCCGCTGTTTCGCGACTTTGGTATAGGCCTGCTATGGAGAAGCGCTGATACCATCTCTTTAATGTCGTCTTGCTCGCGCTGATGCATTGGAATCAACTGCATTGCGTACCATTTAAGAAAACTTGCTATTACTGTCAAACGCCGGTAAATGGTAGTTTTAGCAACACGGCGTTTTTCGCGATTCAATTGTTTGAGCGGATAAATCGGTATCTCTTCGTAACCTGCCCATTTACTAAAGTTGAAAGTACAGAAGTCTCGAAGACTATCTATCTCATGTCGAGAAAGGTAGATGCAACGAGCGAACCGGTCGGCTAAATCTATGTCTGACTCTACGCAAAACCGTAGTAGTACAACTAAGCATCCTGCATTGGCTGCAATTGAAGCATGAGATTGGCTTGTATTGCGAACACGGCACGTTAGAAACAGATTAGGTGAATAAAGCGGCAGTCCAGATCGCTTATCTACCACCAAGCTGTATCGTTCGCCATCAGACAGGACGACAGTACGGACACCGAATATAGGGGGCATAATATTTACAATATTCCTAGGTAAGGAATATTGTAGATTAGGTCATTTTTTGAAAAACGCCTTACCAATAAAAAAGGCCCTGAAATCAGGGCCTTAACGGTAAACTTTACACTTTACGCTTTGGTATAGCTCAGAAGTTGTAGGTGTAGTTGAAGATCAGACGGGTTTGATCGGTGTTGGTCGAGTTGTTCAGATCACCATCGGCACGGTAGGTACCGTGACGCAAGGTAGTGCCGAAGCCTTTCAACGGACCGCTCTGAATCACGTAGTCAACACGCATGTCAGTTTCCCACTCGGAGTAACTGTTATTGCGAGTGGCCGCAGTATTGCCGCGGATGTCGTCAGCATTCAGATAAGCGATTGCTGCTTTCAGGCCTGGAACGCCGACTTTGGCGAAGTCATACGAGTACTGACCGAACGTGGTGTTCTCACCCGCGCGGTTGAAGCCGTTGATCATCGAGTCAGTGAACAGGTAGAAGCTCGAACCGCCGTTGCCTTCAAGGCTCGAACGTGTGGTGCCGTCTTTAGTGACGCTACCCTGACCCAGGAAAACCATACCGCCGTTGTCGCCCACTTGTTGATGACCAACCATCAACGCATGGCCACCCAACGAGTAGGTGAACATGGCGGACCAGGTGGAGTTATCCACTTCGCCGGTGTTCTTGGCATAACCGTTGTTGTTGTTGAAACGGTAGCCGGTCGCCGCGTCGCTGTTTTTGCCGTCAGAGCTGCTGTTGAAATAACGCAGGTCAGTCTTGAAAGACTGGTTGTCGCTGATTGGGTAAACATGAACAAGACCCAGGAAGTGTTGCTTGTAGAAGTCTTCCAGGTTGGCGTAGTAGTACTGCAGGGTCAGGTCTTTGGTGACTTTCCAGTCAGCGCCAGCGAAACGGAAATGATCGCTGGTTTCGGAGGCACCTGCAACGGACAGGTCAGTCCAGTTACTTGAAGCACGGCCGATCGACTTGTTCAGCTGACCAGCAGTGAAAGTTACGGTGTCCAGATCCTTGGAGGTCAGGATGCCGCCTTGGAAAGCCTGAGGCAGAAGACGACCGTCGTTGCTGACCAGGATTGGCAGGTTAGGAGCCAGTGCATTACCGACTTTCAACTCGGTTTTCGAGAAGCGTACCTTGCCGTTGGCGCCCAGACGACTCCACTCGTTAACAGCAGAACCGTCGCTGTCGGTAGGCAGAACGCCGCCGTTCAAAGCGCCGGAGTGAGCGCCGCGACCGCCGTCAAGATGAACACCAACCAGGCCTTGCAGATCCAGACCGAAACCGACAGTGCCTTGAGTGAAGCCCGACAGGTAGTCGAATTTCAAGCCAGTGGCCGTCTCACGGCTGTTGTGGGTAGTGCCTTCGCGGTAATCGTTGTCAAAATACAGAGTACGAGAACTAACGGACGCTTTGCTGTCTTCAAGGAAACCAGCTGCACCGGCCTGCTGGGCCAATACACCGACTGTTACGGCCAAGGCCAGGGTGGACTTCTTCATTAACTACGCTCCTCGTGAATCTAATTTTTTATGTCTCCGGTGCCGGGCATTGCCCTGACCCAGAGATATTGCGAAAGGTGACAGTCCCGATCTGGAGATCAATGGATTCTGTACACCCCGACTTTTGACTAGACCGCGCATGTCGGTGGCCGTACGTTAGTGAAAATTCTTCATGCTCAAAAGAAACCGTTTTTCAGCTTCTAAGAACAATCAGGCATATGTCACAACTCGTGTCAGCCAGGACGTCACGGAGTGTATCGACCTAATCGGGTAATTCCCAAAATTTATTTCGGTACCGTTCGTCAGATCTTTTGGTTTTGTATCAGTGACCGGCCAAATCGCGACCAACCGGTCATAGTCCCCAACGGCAAAGCGCAATTTGCCTGCCAGTAAAAGCCTTGTAAAACGTGTACTTCAGAGAGATTAGTGATGAAATGTGACAATTGTCATCACCTTGACTGCCGACGCTCCACGGTCATGAAATATTTTCTAAAAACCGCTCCACACACCCTTTTTCAGCGTTTTTTACCGTCTGAAACATTCGCTCAACTGTAGTCCAGGTGAACAAAAAAGCAATTTTGGTGTCTGGCGCGTGACGTCCGAGCCGATTGGCAGATGCGTATCAGGTCCCTGATGTGCAGATGGGTTCTGCAGATGGCTCTAAAGACCCTTCATAAGCTAATTCCCAAAAGTTATTTATTTGCAGATTCTTAGATCACTTAGTCTCCTTATCCAGCCAGTCCTCGGCCCGTCCGATTCGGAGCTCCATCATGAAACTGCATTTTTCCCTGCGCTTGCTGACTGCGCTGTCGTTGACTGGCGCAGTTTCTGGTGACCGACGTTGTGGTGCTGGGGATTCTGGTGATCGCCGTGATCGCTTTTGCCATGGAGCTGGGCCTGCGCGCGCTGCAACGCAGGTTGGTGCCCTGGCATGGTCAGCAGCATTAATGCATCAGTATGGGTGTGTGCGTCGTTGCGGTGCGCAAATTGAGTGCATGCGCTGATACCGCATTGCGGGGCCTGGCGCGATACTCAGGACGACCAGATGCCGGCGCCGAGCATTCACATCGTCTGACTCATCAACCAGCCCAAGGTTTTTTATTATGAAAAATACTTAATAAATTCAGTATGTTGATGAGGTTAAAGAGCTTTGGACTCAAGAAATGCTTAACCGGATACGACTAAGTCAGCCTGCTCTTTCGGATTAATTCTGAAAACTGGCACGCACTCTGCAATAGGTATTACATCACCAGTTTTGGGGACCTTGGTACAGGCAGGCCGGGGATTCCCCTCTTTTATTCCTCCCGGAGACTGACCTCCAGTCTCCAGCGCCCGTCCACCTTCTCAGTGCGCCAATCGCCATGAAGTGGACGGGCTGCCAGGAGCGTCAGCACCAACCCCTTCTCACCCCGCTCCACCTTCCAGCGTGCAACCCTGTTGTCGAACCTCAGTTGGCCTGTCCACGGCTGTCCTGAAGCATCGACGTTAAGCACCACAGCGCCATCCACCGTCGCCCCTTGGTATTTCGGTTCTTCATTGAACCAGAGCGCCAGGCCGGCAGGCAGTTCCTCGATCTGCTCAAGTTCAACAGGGTCAGGTTGCTGCAGACGACCGATAATGGTGCCCACGGTAAAGCCGACAATCGCCATCGAACCCAGAACTCGCGGCCATAGCTTCGGTCTGGGGTCCTCTTCAGGGGTAGAATGCATCCCGTCCTTTCGTTCGGAGCCGTGCATGTTTCACGTCATCCTTTTTCAACCAGAAATTCCGCCGAATACCGGCAATGTCATCAGGCTATGCGCCAACAGCGGCTGCACCCTGCATTTGATCGAACCCTTGGGTTTCGAGCTGGACGACAAGCGCTTGCGCCGCGCCGGGCTCGACTATCACGAGTATGCCACGCTGCAGACGCATGCTGACCTGGCAAGCTGTCTGGAGAAGATCGGCAACCCTAGGTTGTTCGCCTTCACCACCAAAGGCTCTCGGCCTTTTCATGATGCGAGCTTTGAGCCAGGCGATGCCTTTCTGTTCGGCCCGGAGAGCCGCGGCCTGCCCGCCGACATCCTCGACTCGCTGAGCAGCGAGCACCGCCTGCGACTGCCCATGCGTGAGGGCTGCCGCAGCCTGAACCTGTCCAATACAGTGGCCGTGGCCGTCTATGAGGCATGGCGTCAGCACGGATTTGCTTAGGCCTAAGTGTGACATTTGCTTAATCAGACTGATGCTCCGCATCACACAGCGGTTCTGCGATTCAGTGAGATTCAGGCTCGACTCAGGTCACCTTTTCGCCCCTCGCCGAGTCCCTTCGCCCTGTCACTAACGTCGCAATTTACGTCGTCAGTGCCATCGCGATAAAAAGCATCCATGGCCCGGCCGCCGTTCTTGAACAGACACAAAAAAGCGCCCCGAAAGGCGCTTTTTGCTTTTAGCGGTAACGCTTATTGCACAGTCGGCGTTTCGCCAGCTTCCTGCATGCGTTGCAGCTCTTGGGCGTACAGGGCGTCGAAGTTCACCGGGGCCAGCATCAGCGCAGGGAACGAGCCGCGTACGACCAGGTTGTCGATGGCTTCGCGTGCATACGGGAACAGGATGTTCGGGCAGAACGCGCCCAGAGTGTGGCTCATCGCGCCGTCGTCCAGACCCTTGATCAGGAAGATACCGGCCTGTTGCACTTCAACGATGAAAGCAACTTCGTCGCCATTGTTGACGGTCACGGACAGGGTCAGCACGACTTCATAGAAATCGCCTTCCAGCTGCTTCTGACGGGTGTTGAGGTCCAGGCTGACGGTCGGTGTCCACTCCTGGCGGAAGATTGCCGGGCTTTTTGGCGCTTCGAACGACAGGTCGCGAACGTAGATACGCTGCAGGGAAAATTGTGGGCCGTTTTCTTCGTTGGCAACAGCGCCGTTGTTCGGTTGGTCGGTCATCTCGGATCCTTGTCAGATAGGGCTGAAAGTTTAAGGGGAATCAGGCCAGCAGCGCATCAAGCTTGCCGGCACGCTCCAGAGCAAACAGGTCATCGCAGCCGCCCACGTGGGTCGAGCCGATCCAGATCTGCGGTACGGAAGTGCGACCGGCCTTCTTGGTCATTTCGGCACGCAGTTGCGGCTTGCCGTCGACACGGATTTCCTCGAAGGCCACGCTCTTGCTCTGCAACAGCTGTTTGGCACGTATGCAATACGGGCAATAATCGCTGGAATAGACGATGACTTGAGCCATGTTCACTTCACCAGGGGAAGGTTGTCGCCGCGCCAGCTGGAAATACCGCCGGACAGCTTGGCCGCCTTGAAGCCGGATTTGAGCAACTCGCGGGCGGTGGTGCCAGCATGCTGCCCCATTGCATCGACTATGATCAACGTCTTGTCCTTGTATTTCTGCAGTTCAGCGGTACGCGTCAGCACCTTGTCCTGCGGGAAATTCAGGGATCCCACGATGTGGCCGGCAGTGAAATCCTTTTTCGAGCGCACGTCGATGACCACGCCCTGGTCGCTGTTGACCAGCGCGGTCAGCTCGCGAGTGCTCAGGCTGGCACCGCCCTTGCTCAGTTCGTAAGCGATCAGCAGTCCCAGCAGAATGACGAAGGCACCGGTGATCAAATAGTGGTTAGTGGCGAATTCAAGCAGGTGAGCAACCATCAGTAGGTTCCAGGGCGTTAAAATGTCGGCCAGTATACACAGCAGCCAAGGTGGGCCAAAGTCCGTACGGCAGTGACGCCGTTTGAACTTGTCCCTAAAATGCCGCTCCCTTGTACTTTGTTACTCTCTTTATTCAACCAGCATCGAGTGGGTTCTATGACTGCCACGCCAAAACCTCTGGTTCTTATCATCCTGGATGGCTTCGGACACAGCGAAAGCCATGAAGGCAATGCCATCCTGGCCGCGAAGATGCCGGTCATGGATCGTCTTTACGAAACCATGCCCAACGGCCTGATTTCAGGGTCGGGCATGGACGTCGGTCTGCCGGACGGTCAGATGGGCAACTCCGAAGTCGGACACATGAACCTGGGTGCCGGTCGCGTGGTGTATCAGGACTTCACTCGAGTGACCAAAGCGATTCGCGACGGCGAGTTCTTCGAGAACCCGACCATCTGTGCCGCTGTGGATAAAGCTGTCGGTGCGGGCAAGGCCGTGCACATCATGGGCCTGCTGTCCGATGGCGGCGTGCACAGCCACCAGGACCATCTGGTCGCCATGGCCGAACTGGCGGTCAAGCGCGGTGCAGAAAAAATCTATCTGCACGCCTTCCTTGACGGTCGCGACACGCCACCGCGCAGCGCGAAGAAATCCCTTGAGCTGATGGACGCAACCTTCGCTCGCCTGGGCAAGGGCCGCACCGCCACGATCATCGGCCGCTACTTCGCCATGGACCGTGACAACCGCTGGGACCGGGTCTCCACCGCCTACAACCTGATCGTCGACAGCACCGCCGAATTTCACGCAGACAGCGGTGTTGCCGGGCTTGAAGCTGCCTACGCGCGTGACGAGAACGACGAATTCGTCAAAGCAACACGCATCGGTGAACCCGCTCGTGTCGAGGACGGCGATGCTGTGGTGTTCATGAACTTCCGCGCCGACCGCGCCCGTGAGCTGACCCGTGTGTTCGTCGAAGACGATTTCAAGGATTTCGAGCGCGCCCGTCAGCCCAAGGTCAATTACGTGATGCTGACCCAATACGCGGCGAGTATCCCTGCGCCCTCGGCATTTGCGGCTGGCAGCCTGAAAAACGTGCTGGGTGAATACCTGGCAGACAACGGCAAGACTCAGCTGCGTATCGCCGAAACCGAAAAATACGCGCACGTCACGTTCTTCTTCTCTGGCGGTCGTGAAGAACCGTTTCCGGGCGAGGAGCGCATTCTGATTCCATCGCCGAAAGTCGCCACCTACGACCTGCAGCCGGAAATGAGCGCGCCGGAAGTGACCGACAAAATTGTCGATGCCATCGAACATCAGCGTTATGACGTGATTATCGTCAACTACGCCAACGGCGACATGGTCGGCCACAGCGGCATCATGGAAGCGGCAATCAAGGCCGTGGAATGCCTGGACGTCTGCGTCGGTCGCATTACCGCGGCATTGGAAAAAGTCGGCGGTGAAGCACTGATTACCGCTGACCACGGCAACGTCGAGCAGATGACCGATGACTCCACAGGCCAGGCGCATACCGCACATACCTCCGAGCCGGTGCCTTTCGTGTACGTCGGCAAACGCCCGCTGAAAGTCCGCGAAGGTGGTGTTCTGGCTGACGTGGCACCGACCATGCTGCATCTGTTGGGCATGGAGAAACCGCAAGAGATGACGGGCCATTCGATCCTTGTGGCGAAGTAAAACGCTGAAAACCGGCCTATAGCCATCAGGCAAAGCCGGTTTTTTATGTTTCAAGCCCTAAAGCAGTGGCTGCGGGGCGTTTTTTTTGCAGCGCATGGCGGGCATACTAAGCCTGACATTTTTTCTCACAATTCCTCGGTATCGCCCACCCACATGCTTCGCGCCTTGATTGCCCTTGCTCTGATCTGCCTGCTCAATCCGGCGTTTGCCGAAGACGAGCGTGTGCAAACCCAAAAACAGATAGATGCTGCGCGTCAGGATGTGACGGAGCTGCAAAAAGTCCTGGGCAAGCTTCAGGAAGAACGTGCAGGCGTCCAGAAGGACCTGCGCACCACCGAAACCGAAATGGGCAAGTTGGAAAAGCAGGTCGAGGTCCTGCAAAAGGAACTAAAAAAGACGGAAACCGAGCTGCAAAAGCTCGACAGTGAAAAAAAGAAACTGAACAGCGCTCGCGTTGAACAGCAACGCCTGATCGCTATCCAGGCCCGCGCCGCCTATCAGAGTGGCCGCCAGGAATACCTCAAGCTGTTGCTCAATCAGCAGCACCCCGAGAAGTTCGCCCGAACCCTCACGTATTACGATTACCTGAGCCAGGCGCGCCTGGAGCAGCTACGCAACTTCAATGAAACCCTGCGCCAGCTGGCCAATGTCGAAAAAGACATCGATCTGCAACAGGCACAGTTGCTGGTGCAGAAGAGCAACCTGGACAGCCAGAGCGAAGAACTGGCCAAGCTGAATCAGGAGCGTCAGCAGGCACTGGCCAAGCTGAATCAGGACTACAAGGCCCGCGATCAGAAACTGCAGGCCCGTCAGCAGGATCAGGCCGACCTGGCCAAGGTTCTCAAGACCATCGAAGAAACCCTGGCCCGGCAGGCACGTGAAGCTGAAGAGGCTCGCCAGAAGGCGCTGGTCGCCGCTCGCGAGGCCGAAGAGAAACGTCAGCGCGAAGCTGAGGCCGTCGCCCGTAACAACAGCACCAGCAGCAGTAAAAGCGCTGATGAACCCACACCGCGTCGCCCGGTCAAAGCCCCCGGCGCAGTCGTTTCCAGTGCCGGAGTTTCCTACGGCGGACCTTTTGCAGAGGCCCGGGGAAAACTTCCATGGCCTATTGATGGTCGACTGCTTGCGCGTTTCGGTGAAGCCCGCGGTGATGACGAGCGAACCAAATGGGACGGCGTCATGATCAGCGCCGCAGCCGGAAGCCAGGTACATGCAGTGCATGGCGGACGAGTGGTGTTCGCCGACTGGTTGCGTGGTGCCGGGCTTCTGGTCATTCTCGACCATGGCAACGGTTATCTCACCCTGTATGGGCATAACCAGAGCCTGCTCAAGTCGGCAGGTGACATTGTAAAAGCCGGTGAAGCGATTTCCACGGTCGGCAATAGTGGCGGTCAGGACACGGCAGCGTTGTACTTTGCTATTCGTCAGCAGGGTCGCCCCAGCGATCCAGCCCAATGGTGCCGCACTCAAGGATAAGCCGGCGTCAATATCTGTAGGAGTTCGTTAGACATGCTGCATTTGTCCCGCCTCACCTCGCTGGCCCTGGCAATTGCCATCGTTATTGGCGCGCCTTTGGCGCAAGCTGCCGAAAAGACCGCGCCAGCCACGCCTGCAGCAGTCTCGCCCGCCAAGCCCAATGCCAACGCCAAGCCGCCGCTGCCGCTTGACGAGCTGCGCACCTTTGCCGAGGTCATGGATCGGGTCAAGGCGGCCTATGTCGAGCCGGTGGACGACAAGACTCTGCTGGAAAACGCCATCAAGGGCATGCTCAGCAACCTTGATCCACACTCCGCCTACCTGGGTCCGGAAGATTTCCAGGAGCTGCAGGAAAGCACCAGCGGCGAGTTCGGTGGACTGGGCATCGAAGTGGGCGTCGAAGACGGTTTCGTCAAGGTGGTTTCACCCATCGACGACACACCTGCTTCCAAGGCTGGCATTGAGGCAGGCGACCTGATCGTGAAGATCAACGGTACGCCGACCCAGGGCCAGAACATGCAGGAAGCGGTCGACAAGATGCGCGGCAAGATCGGCGAGAAGATCACCCTGACACTGGTGCGCGATGGCGGTACGCCGTTTGATGTGACGCTGGCGCGGGCGACCATCCAGGTCAAGAGCGTCAAGGCGCAGATGCTGGAGAACGGCTACGGCTATATCCGCATCACTCAGTTCCAGGTCAAGACCGGGGACGAAGTCGGCAAGGCGCTGGCCAAATTCCGCAAGGACAACGGCAAGAAGATGAGCGGCCTGATTCTCGACCTGCGCAACAACCCCGGCGGCGTGCTGCAATCGGCGGTGCAGGTGGCGGATCACTTCCTCACCAAGGGCCTGATCGTCTACACCAAAGGCCGCATCGCCAACTCCGAATTGCGTTTCTCGGCAGACCCGGCAGACGCCAGCGAAGGCGTGCCGCTGGTGGTGCTGATCAACGGCGGCAGCGCCTCTGCGTCGGAAATCGTCGCCGGTGCCCTGCAAGACCAGAAACGCGGGATTCTGATGGGCACCGATACCTTCGGCAAAGGCTCGGTACAAACCGTTCTGCCGCTGAACAACGATCGCGCTCTGAAGATCACCACAGCGTTGTATTACACGCCGAACGGTCGCTCGATCCAGGCGCAGGGTATCAACCCGGACATCGTGGTACGTCGGGCCAAGGTCACCAGCGAAGCAGACGGCGAGAACTACAAGGAAGCCGACCTGATGGGTCACCTGGGCAACGGCAACGGCGGTGCCGACAAGCCAACCGTCAAGGGTGGCGCAGCAGCCAAGGCGCGTCCGCAGGATGATGACTTCCAGCTCAGCCAGGCGCTCAGCCTGCTGAAAGGGCTGAGTATCACTCGCGGCAATTGACGGATGCGCGCTCTCGCTCTGTTACTGCTGACACTCTCGATCACTGGTGCTGCCCATGCAGCGCCAGCCGAGAACACCGGCAAGCCGCCGAAGGCCTATCTCAGCCTGATCATCGACGACCTGGGTCAGAACCCGGCGCGGGACAGCCGTACGCTGGCGCTCCCCGGCCCGGTAACGCTGGCGATCATGCCTGACACTCCGCACGCCACCGAATTTGCCCGCGAGGCTCACCGCGCAGGTAAGACGGTCATGCTGCACATGCCGATGGACCCGGCGACCGGGCCTTACGCCTGGCATCCCGAACTACCCTTGCCTGAACTGGAAAGCCGACTCAATGCGGCGCTGCTGAAAGTGCCTTATGCAGCCGGCATCAATAACCACATGGGCAGCCGGATGACCGCCGAACCGGTCGCGATGACCTGGCTGATGGCCGAACTGCAACGACGGCATCTGTTTTTCGTGGACAGCCGCACCAGCGCAAAAACCGTGGCGGCAGCCGAGGCGCAGCGTATCGGCCTCGCCAGCGTCTCGCGCGACGTGTTTCTGGACGACGAGCGCACGGCTGAAGCCATCACCCGCCAATTGCAGACCGCCATCAAAATCGCCCGCAAGCATGGCTCGGCAGTGGTCATCGGTCACCCCTACCCTGTCACGCTGGACGTACTGGAACGCGAGTTGCCCAAACTCAAGGATCAGGGCGTCGAATGGATCGACCTGCGCAGCATGATCAGCGAACGCGGCAATCAGGCGAGTGCGGCGCATGGCAAGAATGGGGTGTATCGCTAATCGTACGCGTCGCTCTCAGCCAGAGCTCAAACTTGCCCTCTACTCTCACTATCAGCTCACCTGATTGCAGTTGATAGGGAAAAGGTTTCCCAAAAAAAGGGCACAAAAAAGCCGCTCTAGGAAGCGGCTTTTCTGATGGAAATGGCTTAGGAACCATTTCCGCAATCCCAAGGGATCATTCGCGTGTGAGGCGGATAGTACACACTTTGTGCGAATGGCACCATAAATTATGGCCTATTTAGGCCCTTGGAAGAGCCGGTTGAGGGCCTCAAATATACCGAAACGGGCCCCGAGAAACTGCTTCATGGAAAATTTCCCAGGGTCAGGCTATTTTTTTGCCAGTGGTAAAAAAGCGGTTACTAAAAGGCCCTCAAAAGACTGGTAAGATGCGAGCCGGCTCAACAGTCGGTGACGCCTGTTGCAGGACCTTTTGACGCGGGCCTAGGAACCCGTCTCGGCTTTATCGAAAGGCCCGAAGCTGGACCAGCCTCAAGGGATCATTCGCGTGAGACCGACTTGGAGTTTGGCTGGGAGGCGCCAAGAGAGGCAGTCCTTTCACGAGGACAACAGTATGCGGCCTATAAAACGCCTGCTGCGCCTAGCGATGAATATTTTCAGTGCCTACAGGACCTGGGAATGGATTTGCGACGCATTCGACAGCCTGTAAAGGCTGAAGGAAAAAAGCCTCGCTTCGGCGGGGCTTTTTTTGTCTGCAGGAAACCGCCAGAACCAAGATGTATCGCGATAAATGTTCATCAGGCAGACGACCTTGCCCCCCCTTTATCCATCAGCAATCAGTGCAAATCATGAATGACACCAGAATTTATGTGAGTTCAGCCTGACTACCGCTTACGGCAACAGAGGAATATGGGTTTTATAGCTGATCACTCACAGTCTGTGTCAGCACTTTCCCTATACGAAGTCCGATATATCTGCGCTCCATGTCCACCACCGCTTCAGCTTTGATAAACGTGTCAATTCTGACTTAAAGGAAGGTGTCTCCATGACGGAGGCCAAGATACTGCTATCAAGGAGGATGATGAAACCAACAACGATTACAGGTGCGTGCTGTATCGCCGCACTGCTGCCCTTTTCCATTCATGCGGCGGCAGACCTGGGCGAAGGACTACTTTCCCTTGCCCCGTCCAAAGTTCTGCTGAACGCCGACGGCTCACGCGACCACTGGAACGGCATCGGCCGTATCAACAGCAGGTCGGGCTCGAACTGTACGGCGACGCTGATCGATACTCGAAGCGCCGATAGCACGCCTGATGCGCCTGCCTATGCACTCACCAGCGGCCACTGCATCAGTCGGCAGAACGGTCTGATCATTACTGATGGAGAGATCGAAGGCAGCGTCCAGTTCAATTTTTCACTGACAGCGTGGCACGCAGCTATTCATTGAAACGCGTCAGCTGGAGCAGCATGCAGGGCGTGGATCTGGCGATTGTCGAATTGCAGCCAACGCTCGAAACGCTGATCGACGATGGCATCCAGCCGCTTGCGCTTGCCATAGAACTGCAGCTGGCGGGACCGACGCCCGAGCCACAGGTGGTTATTGGGAAAAACCGGTTGGGCGCATTATCGGTCAGTTGGTCGTACGAACATCGCCCGATCGACCATTACACGGTCAAGGTGGGCCCGCCAGACACTGCTGCCGTTGAAGATCTGCACTTACGCCCATGACATCAATGGGCAGCCTTCCAATGTACGCGAAGACACCCTTCCCGCAGCAGGTTGAGCGATTACTGATAGCGCGTCTTGACCGCGTCGACCCAACCCTCGGCACGCATCTGGTCGAGGGCTTTCTGCAGGCGAGCCACAACGTCGTCAGGCGTGCTCTTGTTGACTGCCAGGTAAAGTTCGGCGCTGTTGAAACGCAGCGCGGTCTTGAACCCCGTGACCCCTTCCAGTTTCGCCAGATAGCGGCCAACCGGATCGCCCACGGCCCACAGATCGATCTGACCATTGTCGAGCTTTTTCACGTTGTCCCGGTCACGCAGCATCAAAATCGGGTTAAGGCCCATCGCGTTCAGACGCTCGCCGATGGCGTCGCCTTTATAGGCACCAATCCTGTAGTTCTTTGCCTGCTCAAGCGACGTTAACGTGACGGGGCTGTCGCCGCGGGCGAGCATGATCCAGTCATAGGAGCCTACCGGACCCACCCATTTGAACAGTTTTTCCCGCTCAGGCAGGCGAGTGGTGGAGAACACACCATAACCGGGCTTGTCGAGGGCAAGCTTGTAAACCCGGTCCCACGGAAAACGCAGGGTCATGCTGTAACCAATGTTTGCGCGCTTGAACATCTCGCGCACCACTTCAGCGGCAATACCGTCGATGTTGTTTTCCTGCGCGAAATTCCTGCCATCGACCGCCATGTTGAACGGCGGGAAATTCTCGGTGAGCAACACCATGGAATAAGGCGTTGAGTCGCTGGCTCGCGCAGTTTCATTCAGCAACAAGCCGACACCGATCAGTGCGAGAAATAGACGTTTGAACATGTTCCAGCACTCGATCATGAACGACGCATGCAGAGTGCCGTGAACCCGGCGCACTGTCTAGCGCGCTGTCCGGCGATGTCGCTTACAGGTAATACTCGAATGCCACAGGGCTGAAACAGAGCGAGCGCCGGCTGTTTCAAACCCATGGTCTGAAACAAGCGACGCCCGCTTTGATGCGCAGTACTCAGCGCACCACAATCCCGCGACTGGCCATATAAGCCTTTGCTTCGGGAACGGTGTATTCGCCAAAGTGGAAAATACTCGCCGCCAGCACGGCACTGGCGTGGCCTTCGATGACGCCGGCGGCCAGATGCTCAAGGTTGCCGACACCACCGGAAGCAATCACCGGGATGCCCAGCGCATCACTGATGGCGCGAGTGACGCCCAGGTCAAAGCCGTTCTTCATGCCGTCCTGGTCCATGCTGGTCAGCAGGATCTCGCCAGCCCCCAGGTCTTCCATCTTTTTCGCCCAGAGCACCGCGTCCAGCCCGGTGGGTTTGCGTCCACCGTGGGTGAAGATTTCCCAGCGCGGGGTTTCACCCGGGCCGGAGACCTTCTTGGCATCAATAGCGACCACAATGCACTGCGACCCGAAACGAGCGGCGGCTTCACCGACAAACTCAGGGTTGAACACCGCTGCCGTGTTGATCGACACCTTGTCCGCGCCCGCATTGAGCAGGTTGCGGATGTCCTGCACGGTACGCACGCCGCCACCGACAGTCAGCGGAATGAACACCTGACTGGCCATGCGCTCGACGGTGTGCAGCGTGGTGTCACGGCCATCGACGCTGGCAGTGATGTCGAGAAAAGTGATTTCGTCTGCACCCTGCTCATCGTAACGACGAGCAATTTCCACCGGATCGCCTGCATCCCGGATGTTCTCGAACTTGACACCCTTGACCACTCGACCGTTGTCGACGTCCAGGCAAGGGATGATGCGTTTGGCTAGGGCCACAGGGTCAGTCTCCAGCTATTCAGCGTTGTTCGCGGTCGCAGAGCGCCTGGGCTTCGGCCACATCCAGCGTACCTTCGTAGATCGCACGACCGGTGATTGCGCCGATGATGCCCGGAGCCTTCGCATTCAACAGCGCCTGAATGTCGCCCAGGTTATGAATGCCACCCGAAGCAATCACCGGGATCCGCGTAGCCGCCGCCAGCGCCGCGGTGAACGGGATGTTGCAGCCCTGCATCATGCCGTCTTTGGCGATGTCGGTGTAGACAATGGCAGACACGCCATCGGCTTCAAAACGCTTGGCCAGATCAATGACCTGAACCGAGCTGACTTCAGCCCAGCCATCGGTGGCGACGAAACCGTCCTTGGCATCCAGACCGACGATCACCTTGCCGGGGAACGCACGGCAGGCTTCAGCCACGAACTCGGGCTCTTTGACGGCCTTGGTGCCGATGATGACGTAGCTCACGCCCGCCTTGACGTAGTGCTCGATGGTTTCCAGCGAACGGATGCCGCCACCGATCTGGATCGGCAGGTTCGGGTAGCGCCTGGCGATGGCCGTGACCACATCACCGTTGACCGGCTGTCCTTCGAACGCACCGTTCAGATCGACCAGATGCAGACGGCGGCAACCACCGTCGACCCACTTGGCGGCCATGGCCACCGGATCATCGGAGAACACTGTGGAATCTTCCATCCGGCCCTGACGCAGACGCACACAGGCACCGTCTTTGAGGTCGATAGCGGGGATAATCAGCATGCTTATTCCTTGGTCAAAAAGAGCGGCAAGCTGCAAGCGATTAGCTGCAAGTATGCGTACTCACTGATTCTTGCGGCTTGAAGCCTGAAGCTCAAAGCTGCTTCTATTCAATTCTTTTCGAGCGCCCAGAGATCGCTTTCGATGCTCTCGAACCGCTCCTTGAGCTGCTGCTGAACATCGAAAATAGCGCGATTGTAGTAATGCGGGGCAATCTCGCGGGTGAACAATTCCAGTACCTCAGCCACTTCAAACGTACCCAGCTCCAGCTCGAAGCGCTCTGCGAACAGGCGCTTGAGCTTGTCGATCGCCTGCTGCTCATGCTCGGGCGAAAGGGTCAGAATCGGCGGCTTGCTCTTGGTTTTGCTCATACGATTACCAGCGACCATCCCAGGCAGCGAAGTTCTGCAGCAATTGCAGGCCGTGGGTGTGGCTCTTTTCCGGGTGAAATTGCACGGCGAAGCGCGAACCGTCGGCCAGCGCGGCGGCAAAGTCGAGGCCGTAGTGACCGCGCCCGACCACCTGACGCTGGTTCGCGGCATCGATGTAGAAACTGTGCACGAAGTAGAAACGCGCCAGATCCGGAATGTCATGCCACAGCGGGTGATCCACCGCCTGAGCGACCTGATTCCAGCCCATGTGCGGCACTTTCAGGTGCTCGCCTTCTTCATACAGGTCCTTGCCGAAAAACTTCACCTGGCCAGGAAAAAGACCGATGCAGTCCACGCCGCCGCTCTCTTCACTTCTGTCGAGCAACGCCTGCATGCCGACGCAGATGCCGAGAAACGGACGGTCCTGGCTGACTTCCCTGACCAGCGAATCAAAGCCCAGACGGCGAATCTCGGCCATGCAGTCGCGAATCGCGCCCACACCCGGAAACACCACACGGTCGGCTTCGCGAATCACCTTGGCGTCACTGGTAATCAGCACACGGCCTGCGCCTACGTGCTCAAGCGCCTTGGCGACAGAGTGCAGGTTGCCCATACCGTAATCGATGACCGCAACCGTCTGCATCAGAGCACACCCTTGGTGGATGGCATTTGCCCGGCCATGCGCTCATCCAGCTCGACCGCCATGCGCAGCGCGCGACCGAAAGCCTTGAACACGGTCTCGATCTGGTGGTGAGTGTTGGTGCCACGCAGGTTGTCGATGTGCAGCGTCACGTTCGCGTGGTTGACGAAGCCCTGGAAGAACTCCTGAAACAGGTCCACATCAAAGCCACCCACCGTGGCACGGGTATACGGCACATGCATCTGCAGGCCCGGACGACCCGAAAAGTCGATGACCACGCGCGACAGCGCTTCGTCGAGCGGCACATAGGCGTGGCCGTAACGACGAATGCCTTTCTTGTCGCCGATGGCCTGGCTGAACGCCTGCCCCACGGTGATACCAACGTCTTCCACCGTGTGGTGATCGTCGATTGCCAGGTCACCCTTGCACTCGATGTCCAGGTCGATCAGCCCGTGCCGGGCGATCTGGTCGAGCATGTGCTCAAGAAAAGGCACACCGATATCGAATCGGGCCTTTCCGGTGCCATCCAGGTTGATCGAGGCTTTGATCTGGGTTTCCAGAGTATTACGCTCGACGTACGCCTTACGTTCGGCCATCACCAGCTCCGCAAAATCATTGGGCGAAAAAAGGCGAGCATTATAGGCCCAGATGCGCCCGCCATGAAGCAAACAGACGACCAGCAGGGCATTTAGTGGGTGAAGAGGCTCGCGATTGCGTTACATACCTTGTCGATATTGCCTTCATTCAGGCCCGCCATGCACACCCGGCCACTGCGCAGCATGTAAATGCCGTGAACGTCTTTCAGTTCATCGACCTGCTGTGGCGTCAGACCGGTATAGCTGAACATCCCGCTCTGCCTGAGGATAAAGCTGAAATCACGTCCGGAAACCTTCTGCGCCAGCACCTCGACCAGCCGCGTGCGCATGTCGATGATGCGCACGCGCATGGCCTCGACTTCGCTCAGCCACTGCTCGCGCAGGTGCGGCGTGTTGAGCACTTTTGAAACCAGAAAGGCGCCATGCGCAGGCGGGCTGGAGTAGTTGCGGCGCACGGTCGCCTTGAGCTGGCCGAACACGTTGGCAGAGGAGGCCGCGTCTTCACAAACCACCGACAGCCCGCCTACCCGCTCGCCGTACAGCGAGAAAATTTTCGAGAACGAGTTACTGACCAGCGTTGTAACACCTGCGTTGGCCATTGCGCGGATGGCATAGGCATCCTCATCAATGCCCTTGCCGAAGCCCTGATAGGCAATATCCAGAAACGCGATGAGCTGACGATCCTTGATCACTTCGATCAGGCGGTCCCATTGCGCAACTGTCAGATCGGCACCGGTCGGGTTATGGCAGCACGGGTGCAGCAAAAGGATGCTCTGCGCAGGCAGACCCTGCACCGTATCGAGCATGGCCTCGAACCTGACCCCGCCAGTCTGCGCGTCGAAATACGGGTAGCTGTTGACCTTGAAGCCTGCACCACCGAACAGCGCGTTGTGGTTTTCCCAGGTCGGATCGCTGACCCAGACCTGCGAGTCCGGGAAGGCATACTTGAGGAAGTCGGCACCTACTTTCAGCGCGCCGGAGCCGCCCACGGTCTGGATGGTCGCCACGCGTCCTGCCTGCACAAGCGGGTGATCCGCCCCGAACAACAGGGTCTGCACTGCCTGCCGATAAGCCGCCAGGCCTTCCATCGGCAGATAGACAGAAGCCTCCTGCTCGCCCTCGGCCAGTTGCTGTTGTGCCGTTGCTACGCATGCCAGCTGAGGGATACGGCCCTGCGCGTCGTAATACAAGCCGATGCTCAGATTGACCTTGTCCACACGGGAATCCTTGCCAAAGGTTTCCATCAGGGAAAGGATCGGATCACCAGCGTATGACTCCACGTGGGCTAGCATGCAAACAACTCCTACAGGCAATAAGAACAGGGGTTGCTAATGTAGCAGCGTCTGCGGGGGAACGGGCAGTGCATCAAACACATTGAGCCGCAGATAGTTGACGCAGAGCGTCACGAACGGCATTCCCACACTGGAGCGTGTGGAACGATAGCCTCAACTATAGTGGGACGCTCTGCGTCCGATTCAGAGTGCGTGGAACAAGAATTCTGCGCACAAAAAAAAGCGCCTGCACCTAAGTGCAAGCGCTTATCTGTTACCTACAGGCTTTTAGTGGAACAGCACTGCGGTTTTTTGCAGGGTAATCCAGACGCCCCACGCCAGCGGGATGCCTACGGCCAGCCAGGCGGCGATGACCAGCGGCTTACTGCCTGCGGATGCTTTCCACTCCAGCGAAGTCGTGGCATTGGCACCCTTGTCGTGACCGATGGCTTGTTCAGCCGCCAGCTCGGCGTCGGTCATGAAGTACTTGTCGGCAACCGGACGAATCAGCAGGTTGCAGATAAAGCCCAGCACCAGCAGACCCGAGAGGATGTACAAGGTGATGTCGTAGGCATCGGCACGTGCAACACCGTGGGCGAGTTGGTACTCACGCAGGTAGTTGACCAATACCGGACCGAGCACACCGGCCGCAGCCCAGGCAGTCAGCAGACGACCGTGGATCGCGCCGACCATCTGCGTACCGAACAGGTCAGCCAGATAAGCCGGAACCGTCGCGAAACCGCCACCGTACATCGACAGCACGATGCAGAACGCGGCCACGAACAGGGCGATGCTACCCATGTGGCTCAGGGTCGGAACCGACGCATAAAGCAGGAAGCCCAGTGCGAAGAATACGAAGTAGGTTGCCTTGCGACCGATGAAGTCCGAGCACGAAGCCCAGAAGAAACGACCGCCGATGTTGAACAGACTCAACAGACCCGTGAAGCCGGCTGCAATCGCAGCAATGGCTTTCAGTTGGTCGGCATTGAGCTGGCTGAAGGTCAGATCGACGCCCAGCAGTTTGCCGGCGAACACTTCCTGCAACAGCGGCGAAGCCATGCCCAGAATGCCGATACCGGCCGATACGTTCAGGCACAGCACCAGCCAGACCAGACGGAACTGCGGTGTCTTCCAGGCCACGCTGACGTGCACGTGACGGTTGGTGATCATCGAGTTCTTGGCCTTGGCAGCCGGAGCGGTCCAGCCTTCAGGTTTCCAGCCGGTTGGCGGAACGCGATAGCCCAGCGCGCCACCGATCATGAAGATGAAGTAGATCACCGCCATCACCACGAAGCTCTGCCAGACGCCAACGCTTTCAGCCGAGGCAAAGTGACCCATCAGCGCAGTGGCCAGCGGTGCACCCACCATCGCGCCGCCACCAAAGCCCATGATCGCCATACCGGTCGCCATGCCGCGCTTGTCCGGGAACCACTTGATCAGGGTCGAAACGGGGGAGATATAGCCCAGCCCCAGACCAATGCCGCCGATAACCCCCGAGCCCAGCCACATCAACCAGATCTGGTGCGTATAAATGCCCAGTGCGGAAATCAGCAAGCCACCGCACCAGCAGAGGGCCGAAACAACACCGGCCTTGCGTGGACCTGCGTGCTCCAGCCAGCCACCCCAGATGGCAGCCGAGCAACCCAGGAAAATGAAGAACAGGGTGTAGATCCAGCCCAGCATGGAGATCTGCCAGTCACAGGTCGACGCGAACATCTGCGCGAAGAACCCCATGTCCGGAGTACAGGCGACGGGTGCAGTAATACCCACGGCCTTGGACAACGGCAACCAGAACACCGAGAAGCCGTAAGCCATACCGATACAAAGATGGATGGCCAATGCTGCTGGTGGAACAAGCCAACGGTTGAAACCGGGCTTGGCGATAATGCGCTCTTTGGACAAGAACGCAGGCTGAACGGCGTCGCCGCCCAAGGCTGTGCTTGTGCTCATTATAATTACCCCAATGTGTGAAGCTCGCAGATGGTCCGCTGGTCCGCCACAGACTCCATGCCGAGCGGCCATGTCTGTTTTATCGGCAGGTTGTTCAGATACGTGACAAAAAGACGCACCTGAGCCAGCAAAAACGGAGACTATCACTGTCTGATGGCAAATAAGCATCTCGTTACATGCTTTTTATTATCTATTTTATCGGTTAATCCGCGCGCTCTATGACGCCATAGATGCAATCAATTAAATGATAAGGAAAAGCCTGTCAAAACCTTAGTTGAGGCAGAAAAGCTATGTAGCTGTAGGGTCGAGAGGAGCGTTGCTACCTCAAACCGGCGACCGGACAGCAATAAAGGCATCCGCAGCCCGGTACGCGCGTCAGAGCGGTATACTCACGGGCTATTTTTGAATATCGACACAAGGACTCGCCCATGAAAGCGTTCGGCAAAATCCTGGGGCTGTTTATTCTCGGGCTGTTGCTGATCATCGTGGCTCTCGGCTTCGCCCTGACCCACCTGTTTGATCCCAACGACTACAAAGACGAGATTCGCCAGCTGGCACGCGACAAGGCCAACGTCGAGCTGACGCTCAACGGTGATATCGGCTGGAGCCTGTTCCCCTGGCTCGGCCTGGAATTGCACGACGCCCATGTCGCCACCCTGACCGCCCCCGATCAGCCGTTTGCCGATGTGCAGATGCTCGGCCTGTCCGTACGTGTCCTGCCGCTGCTTCGTCGTCAGGTGCAGATGAGTGACATCCGCGTCGAAGGCCTTAACCTGGCCCTGCACCGTGACGAAAACGGTCATGGCAACTGGGAGGACATCGGCAAGCCCGCTGTCGCAACCACCGCAGCGCCTGGCGAACCAACCCCTGCGCCTGCCCCGGACGCGCCCAAGGCCGATCGCCCTTCCCAGCCCATCCGGCTGGATATCGACAGCCTGACTGTCAACAACGCCCGCGTGGATTACAGTGATGCCCGCAAAGGCCGAACCTTCACGGCCGAGAGCATTCAACTGAGCACCGGACCAATTCGTGAAGCATCCAACATCCCGATCAAACTGACGGCGTTCCTGAGCACCAACCAGCCCGTCGTGCGCGCCAAGACCGAACTGGTCGGCGAACTGCGCATGGACCGCGTACTCAAGCGCTATCAATTCGAAGACATGCGCTTGTCCGGCGAAGTCGCAGGCGAGCCGCTGCAGGGCAAGACCGTCACTTTCTCGGCGCAGGGCCAGCTGCTGGTAGACCTTGCCGCCAATATCGCCGAATGGAACAGCCTCAAAGTGTCAGCCAACCAGTTGCGTGCACTGGGCGAACTGCGTGCCCGTGATCTGGATAAAACGCCACAGATCAGCGGCGGCCTGTCCATCGCCCAGCTCGACCTGCGCACCTTCTTCGAAAACATCGGCCAGCCATTGCCCGCCATGTCCGAGGGCGCGCTGAGCAAGGTTGAAATGGTCACACGCCTCGCCGGCACGCCCACCAGCCTTGCGCTGGAAAACCTCAATCTGAAAGTCGACGACAGCACCTTCACCGGTCGCATCGCCGTGGACGACTTCGCCAAACAGGCGCTGCGTGTCCAGCTCAAGGGCGATACCTTCGACGCCGACCGCTATCGTCCAGCTGAGAGCGAAGAAAGCAAAGGTGCCAAGGCCGCGCGCAAATCCGAGGTTCAGTCCGGTGAAGCCGCCGCTGCTGCGGGCGACTCACCGCTGCCCGAACAACCGACCAAGGCCGCCTGGAGCACTGCCAGGCTGCTGCCGCTGGAGCGCTTGCGTACGCTGGATGTCGAGGCTGACCTGAGCTTCGGCAAACTGACCCTGAACAAACTGCCCATCGACAACGCAGCGTTCAAGACCCAAGCCAACGGTGGTCTTATCAAGGTCGATACGCTGAGTGGCGACCTGTACAACGGCAACTTCGAGGTCAAGGGCAATCTGGACGCGCGTCCGGACACGCCTGTGGCCACGGTACAGACGCGCATTGCCAAAGTACCGGTCGAACGCATTCTGGAAAGCCAGGGCCAGACGCCGCCAGTGCGTGGCCTGCTGAACCTAGACAGCAGCCTGACCGGCACAGGCAACAGCGAAAAAGCCCTGATCGACAGCCTGAACGGCACCGCCAGCTTTGCACTCAATAACGGCGTACTGGTCAATGCCAACCTGGAGCAGCAGCTGTGCAAGGGTATTTCGATCCTCAACCGCAAGACGCTTAGCGGCGAACCGCGCGCCAAGGACACTCCTTTCCAGCAGCTCAACGGCAATCTGGTGATACGCAACGGCGTGGCCAGCAACCCGGACCTCAAGGTTCGTACGCCGGGCATGGCCGTCAACGGTAACGGCGACGTCGATCTGCGCGTACTGGGCATGAATTACCGCGTCGGCATCATCGTCGAAGGCGACAAGAGCGACATGCCGGACCCAGCGTGCGAGATCAATCCGCGCTTTGTCGGCATCGAGTGGCCGGTGCAGTGCCGCGGCCCGCTGGAACTGGGTGCCAAAGCCTGCCGCCTGGACAAGGAAGGCGTGGGCCAGATCGCTGCCAGGCTGGCAGGCGACCGGATCAGCGAGAAGCTTGAGGACAAGCTGAATGAAAAACTCGGTGACAAGGTCAGCCCCGAACTCAAGGACGCCCTCAAGGGATTGTTCAAACGCTAGAGCAATGTGAACAGCTCAGGAGCGCCCTCGCGGCGCTCCACTGGCGCACCTTTTCCTATCCCGACTCATATCCCGACGACGAGAGCCCTTCAGGCCATGCAACCCGAACAATTCTCCAGCGCCGTGCTGGACTGGTACGACCGTCATGGCCGACATGACCTGCCCTGGCAACAAGACATCACGCCGTATCGGGTCTGGGTATCGGAAATCATGCTGCAGCAGACCCAGGTCAGCACCGTTCTGAATTACTTCGACCGCTTCATGGAGGCCCTGCCGACCGTCCAGGCGCTGGCTGAGGCACCGGAAGACGAAGTGCTGCACCTATGGACCGGGCTGGGCTACTACACCCGCGCCCGCAACTTGCAGAAGACCGCAAAAATCGTGGTTGCCGATCACGATGGCGAGTTTCCCCGTGACGTCGAAAAACTCATCCTGCTGCCCGGTATCGGTCTATCCACCGCAGGCGCAATCGCCAGCCTGAGTATGGGTCTTCGCGCGCCGATCCTCGACGGCAACGTCAAACGCGTGCTGGCGCGCTTTACCGCGCAAGAGGGCTACCCGGGCGAACCCAAGGTGGCCAAACAGCTGTGGGCTACAGCCGAACGCTTCACACCGCACAGCCGGGTCAACAACTATACCCAGGCCATGATGGACCTCGGTGCCACGCTCTGTACCCGCAGCAAACCCAGCTGCCTGCTCTGCCCGCTGGAACGCAGTTGCGAGGCGCACATGCTCGGCCTGGAAACCCGCTACCCCATCCCCAAACCACGCAAGACCGTGCCGCAGAAACGCACGCTCATGCCGATGCTCGCCAACGAAGACGGCGCGATTCTGCTTTATCGTCGCCCTTCCAGCGGCTTGTGGGGCGGCCTGTGGAGCCTTCCGGAACTGGATGACTTCGATGACCTGCAGCACCTGGCCACGCAACATGCACTGCAATTGGGCGAGCACCATGAACTGCCGGGGCTGATCCACACTTTCAGCCACTTCCAGTTGAGCATCGAACCCTGGCTGGTCAAGGTCCAGGAGTCCGCCGATCACGTGGCCGAGGCCGACTGGCTCTGGTATAACCTCGCCACCCCGCCACGCCTGGGCCTTGCTGCCCCGGTGAAAAAGCTGCTCAAACGCGCAGCCGACGTATTGAACGCAGGAGAGTCGTCATGACCCGCACCGTAATGTGCCGCAAGTACAAAGAAGAACTACCCGGCCTGGAACGCGCCCCTTATCCGGGAGCCAAGGGCGAAGACATCTTCAACCACGTCTCGCAAAAAGCCTGGGCCGACTGGCAGAAACACCAGACCCTGCTGATCAACGAGCGCCGCCTGAATATGATGAACGCCGAAGACCGGAAATTCCTCCAGACCGAGATGGACAAGTTTCTCTCGGGCGAAGAATACGCCCAGGCCGAAGGCTACGTTCCCCCCGAAAAATAAAGCGTTTCACGCAGTGAAGGTCGTAAGCGTCGGTAATAATTCAAATTTTTTAAAAAACACGCTTGACGACCTCCTGAAAAACACGTCTAATGCGCCCCGTTGCCCAGATAGCTCAGTCGGTAGAGCAGGGGATTGAAAATCCCCGTGTCGGCGGTTCGATTCCGTCTCTGGGCACCACCTTCCGTTTTCAGGTGATGCCAAGCACACCTGAAAACACACAAGAAGCCCGCCTCGTGCGGGCTTTTTGTTGTCTGGGCGAAACGATACTCAGCCATTCGCCTTCAACATTCTCCGTTTGAATTCATCTACGCTGAATGGACGAGGCGCCCCGCTGGACTCGCCTTCATCAGCGCAAGCCGGGTGGCTTCGATGTCTGCGCTCCGGGCCTGTTCGCGACGAATCAAGTCGCGAATATGTTGGCTGTCGCGGGAGTATCAGTTTTTTTGTGTTCGGGCTGGTTAGGGCCTGCCGTCAGGCAGGCCCTTGTTTTACCAGCTCGGTCTGGTAAATCGGTCTCCGTACAGGATCGCAAATTGATTCATTGCCACTTTTCAGTCGTGTGCCGCATGACCCCAGTTGGCGGTGATGTTGCGCAACCCAAGCCATATCAGTTTCGTCGCGGCCTCATCGGTCGGGAAGTGCCCTCGAGTCTTGATGATCTTGCGTAACTGGGCATTGATGCTCTCGATGGCATTGGTCGTGTAAACCACTTTGCGGATGCCCGCCGGGAAAACAAAAAACGGTATAACCCGATCCCAGGCGCGACGCCATGCAGCAACCACAGTCGGATACTGCTTGCCCCAGGGGCCCGCTTCAAAGGCGTTAAGCTCTTGCTCAGCCACATCTGCATTGATCGCCTGGTAGATCGGCTTGAGTGCTTTGGCCAGTGCCCGACGTTTATCCCAAGCGGCATAGTCCAAGCTGTTGCGGATCAGATGCACGATGCAGGTTTGCAGCGTCGTGGCAGGAAAAACCGCCCCCAACGCCTCCGGTATTCCTTTGAGGCCATCCGTGACGGCGATCAGAACATCTTCAACGCCACGAGTCTTGAGGTCGTTGAACACCTTCATCCAAAACTTGGCACCCTCGGTGCTCTCGATCCATATACCCACAATGTCGCGCGTGCCATCAGGTAATACCCCCAGCGCCAGATAAATAGCCTTGTTGCACACTAACCCCTCGTCCCGGATTTTGACCCGTAACGCATCGAAGAAGATCACCGGATACATCGGTTCCAAGGGTCGTTGCTGCCAAGCGCTCACCTCTTCCATGACCGCATCGGTGACTGAGCTGATGAAGTCATGGGACACGTCAGTTCCATACTGCTCAGACAGAAAAGCGCGGATCTCACGCACCGTCATGCCCCGGGCGTACATGGCAATTATCTTGTCGTCGAAGCCTGTAAAACGGCGTTCGTGCTTGGGAATCAGGATCGGGGCGAAGCTACCATCGCGGTCTCTGGGGATATCCAGGCGAAGCGGCCCGTCGTCGGTCAGAACCGTCTTGCTGCTTTTGCCATTACGCTGATTGGTCGACTCCTCAGGGCGCTCCGCGCCCTGAGGGCAACCAAGGTGGTGACCCAGCTCGGCGCCTAGCGCACGCTCGATCAGAGCCTTCTTGAACGCCATGGACGCGTCTTGAATGGCTTCGGCGCTCATCGGGCCTTTAACAAACTGCTCGATCAGCTCTTGGGGAATCGAGGGCAACTCCCTCGCTGTTGCATTGGCGGACTTCTTTTTGGTCGGCATACATGCACCTCTAGCTACATGTTATGCCCGAACACAAAATTTCTGACAGTCTCGCTGTCGCTGGTGTACGTGCCCACTTCAGTCTGCGCGCTTATTAAAGCGCCCTTTTGATCGGTCATCCGTACGGTCTCCATACTTGAACTCCAAAATCGTTTATCGACTGCGAGAGGCCTTCGCCTGGAAGAGGCATGCTCACACATGCGTTACGCAGCGCGGAAGCCCAGTGCTTCGAGCAAATCAAGACCAGCCATCCAGAGCCCTGCCACCCCCATCCCGTTGAACTAATTTTCCCTCCCCACCATCGAAGCCATACATTTGCTTCCACAAGGAAAATTACGTGCTCAAGTTTACTGCCTCCGCCCTCATCATCGCCGCCACTCTGGGTCTGGCTGCCTGCGACAGCAAATCCGAACAGAAAGCACAGAACGCTCAGGCTCATCAGGAGAAATCCCAGGAGAAGATGGAGTCTGCCCAGGACAAAGTGAACGAGGCTGCCAAAGAGAACACCGAAGCGGCCAAGGACAAAGCTGCGTCCAAGGAAGCGGCTGCCGAAGAATCGAAGACCTTCGTGCCGACGTCCGAAGTGACCAACACCATCCAGCCGGAAAAAAAGTGAATACAGTGAATACTCTTCACAAAGTTTTCACAGCGGCCGCGTCATTGTAGAGCTGCTCCCAAGTGTGAATCCTTAAGCCCGCGCCCCCATCGCGGGCTTTTCTTTGTCCTGAATTTGACGGGCAGAGCGCTTTTCCAGATATCTGCGTACCTATAGTCAGCGTATTTCTTTTTGACAAAAAACTGCACTTTTTTGACGCCAGAAAATCTCTTCATTTATCCAGTCGATTGTTGCGATGACCCGTTCATGTCGCAGCTTTTCGAGCCGATACTCTAATCACAGCAAGTCCACAAACACACCAAGGGGCAGGTTATGTTCGGAAACAAGAACAAAGCTGAACTGACAGCCATGAAGGCCGAGGTAGATGGACTCAAAGGACTGACAAGCGCACTGGAAAAATCAATGGCGGTGGTCGAGCTGGGTCTCGACGGCAAGATCCTTCGTGCCAACGATAACTTCATTGCAACGATGGGCTACCGGGCCGATGAGCTGGCCAGCAAGACGCACCGCGACTTTTGCGAGCCGGAGATGCTCCGCAGCCGTGAATACGCGGACCTGTGGGCGTCTCTGAAGGCTGGCAAGTTCATCTCCGGCACCTTCAAGCGCATCGACAAGAATGGCAGTAGCGTCTGGCTGGAGGCAAGCTACAACCCGGTGACCGATACGCAGGGCAAAGTCTTCAAGGTGGTCAAATATGCTCTGGACGTCACTAAACGCGTAATGCTCGAAAACGAGACCAACAGCAAGCTGGCAGCAGTAGACCGGGCCATGGCTGTTTGCGAATTCGAGCCCAATGGCAATGTGATAACCGCCAACAGTAACTTCCTGAACGTCATGGGTTACGCACTGAACGAGATCAAAGGTAAACACCACAGATCGTTCTGCGAACCGGCACTGACCAACAGCCCGGAATATACCGAATTCTGGCGCAAGTTGAATCAGGGCGAGTTCATTGGCGATCAGTTCAAACGCCTCGGCAAACATGGCCGGGTTGTCTGGCTGGAAGCAACGTATAACCCGGTTTTTGATGTCGACGGCAAGCTCTACAAGATCGTCAAGTTTGCCAGTGACATTACCCAGCGTGTCGAAAAGCAGGAAGCCGATGCGCATGGTGCGTCGCGTGCTTACCATATCTCGGCAGAAACCGAGAAAGTGGCCGAACAGGGAACCCTGGTCATTCAGGAAACCGCTCGGGAAATGCGCCAGATTGCCGAAAACATCGGCGCGTCGGCGAAGCTGGTGAGCCAACTGGGCGATCGCTCCGAGCAGATCACCGCCATCGTCAACACCATCCGCGGCATCGCCGACCAGACCAACCTGCTGGCGCTCAACGCTGCCATCGAAGCGGCACGGGCGGGTGATCAGGGTCGTGGGTTTGCCGTGGTGGCAGACGAAGTCCGGCAACTGGCCGGACGTACCAGCGGCTCTACCACCGAGATTGCCGAAATGATCGGCAAGATTCTCGCCGAAACACGTGAAGCCGTGGCGAGCATGGATGCCACGCAGGAAGGTGCCATTCGAGGTGTGACACTGGCCGATCAGGCCGGACAGGTCATCGTGCAGATCCGCGACGGCGCAAGCGATGCGGTCGAAGCCGTGAACATGTTCGCCACGCGCATGGATGAAGCCGAAGCGTTTGCAAAGCCGGGCAAGCGATGACGATCGTGTAACACCCAGCACATCAAAACCCGCGTCCTGCGGGTTTTTTATTGTCCAGAGATTACGGCCAAGCCTTGGTTATCCAGCCCGTCTGCGCTTCAATAGCGGCCATCGCATTTCACGCCAGCCAAAGGACCGCTCATGGCCTCGCCACACAAGCAGCAAAAACGTGCCAAGCGCGCAAAAATCAAGGCCAAGCAGAACCGCTCGGGCAAGGGCACAACCAGCCTCGTCCACCCGGTGTTTGCCTCTGCGCTGGTCAATCTGCCGTTTGATGACGTCGAACTTGATCTAAGCACGTTCGACTTCAAAGACATTGTAGAGAACGGCTTCGACCCGGCCGACTATGATGATCTCTTCGTGGCCATGAAAGCCGCTGAAGCCATCAGCCAACTGGCGCTGTGCGTCGTTTTCCTGCAGTACCCGGTGCTGGCACTGGTCGTTTCCGAAGAGGACGAAGACCCTGCCACAGACTTCATGATGGGCCTGCTGATCGTGTACCGCGCCATGTACCACGATGAAGACGAAGACACGGCGATCGAATGGATCGAAAGCCCTGCCTTCCAAAAGGATTACACCCTGGCATCCGATCTGCTGATGAAGCGAGACACCAAGGCCGCACGCTGATCGAGATCGTGCCGACGCAGAGCGTCAGCACGATAGTCAGCGGCCAATCAACCCAGCGCAGCAGCGCCCACGCGGCCGGCCTTGCGGCGACGCGATACGATCAGGCCAGCGCCGATCACCAACAGGCTGAGTACGCCGGTGGCGATGATTTCGAGGCGATGCTCTTCCTGCAGCAGCATGATGGTCAGCACCGCGACGATGAACGCGATCACAGCCCAGGTCAGCCATGGGAACAGCCACATCTTGAAGTCGATGGCCTCGCCCGCAGCGATGCGCTTCTGGCGCATACGCAACTGCGACACCGCGATCACCAGGTACACCAGCAGTGCGATGGCACCGGAGCTGGCGAGCAGGAAATCGAATACGGCCGCAGGCGCGATGTAGTTGGCGAACACGGTCAGGAAAGCTGCCGCGGTCGACATGATCACTGCCCAGTGAGGCGTACCGCCCTTGCTGGTGCGCTTCGACACGGCAGGTGCATCGCCGCGCTTGCCCAGCGAGAACAGCATGCGCGAAGCGGTATACAGGGCCGAGTTCAGGCAGCTGGTCACAGCAACCAATACCACCAGATCGACAATCAGCTTGGCGTTCGGAATACCCATCGCATCGAGCACGGTCTGATACGAACCTACCTCGGCCAGGCGCGGATCGTTCCACGGCACCAGCGACACAACGATGAAGATCGAAACCAGATAGAACAGGAAGATCCGCCAGATCACCGAGTTGGTGGCCTTGGTGATCTGCTTGCCAGGGTTCTTGGACTCCGCCGCAGCGATGGTCACAATTTCGGTGCCCATAAACGAGAACATGGTGGTCAACATCGCCGCCAGCACCGCGCCCATGTCGTTTGGCAGGAAGCCACCGGTATCAAACAGATGGCTCACGCCACTGACGTTACTGGTGGGCAGCAGGCCAAAAATTGCCGCAACACCCAGCACCACGAACGCGATGATCGCCACAACCTTGATCAGCGCAAACCAGAACTCGAATTCGCCGTAATTCTTCACACTGAACAGGTTGGTCGCGGTCAGCAGCAATGTGATGACCAGCGTGAACATCCAGATCGCGATGTTCGGGAACCAGGCATGCAAAATGGTCGCGGCGGCATTGGCCTCCAGCGGGATCACCAGCACCCAGAACCACCAGTACAACCAGCCGATGGTAAAGCCGGCCCAGTGCCCGATAGCGCGGTCGGCATAGGTTGAGAACGAACCGGTGTCTGGCGAGGCAACGGCCATTTCGGCCAGCATGCGCATCACCAGCACCACCAGCGTACCCGCAGCGGCGTAGGCCAGCAGCACGGCAGGGCCTGCCTCGGCAATCGCATGGCCGGAGCCGACGAACAGACCGGCACCAATAACGCCGGCAATCGACAGCATCGTAATGTGTCGCGGTTTCAGCCCTTGTTCGAGCTCGGAAGAGTTAGCGGTACTGCTCATAAAACCACCTGTGCAAGACGAGCGAGGCACACCGAAGCGTTACGTAAAAAGAAAGCTACGGTGCCGTTCTTTATTATTGACGCAAGAATTGCGCCAAAATATTTCGAAAACGACGTCGCTTAGAGAATACGAGGCCTGTGGCTTAGCCCGTGAGGCATGCAAGACGATGGCTTTTATACGCAGTCTGTAGGATTTGTTACCAAACGCCTCAGATTCATCTACATGCACGCACCAAAAATGCCCCAAACCTTCCTCAAAGCGCAAACATGGTGCAGAAATCAGACCACCACTCAGCAAATGCTACTTCCAACACCAGGCCAAAGCTGGCAACATCGCGCCTTTTTCGCGCACGCCCCTGTTTTGCAGGGCATGGTACTTGCCTTCATGCGACCGTCCGCTGCCCGGATGAGACAACCCGTCGAGCGCCTCCACGCTCGACACAATACGTCGATGGTTGTCCTTTAAACGCTGTGCTAGCTTGGCGTTCGCTGGCAGCCAGCGCGCACACTTCAATGAGGACCCCACATGGCCGAGGCCACGCCCGCCCTGGAAATCCGCAACCTGCACAAGCGCTACGATCAGCTTGAGGTGCTCAAAGGCATCTCGCTGACCGCTCGCGACGGCGACGTCATATCGATCCTCGGCTCCTCCGGTTCCGGCAAGTCCACGTTGCTGCGCTGCATCAACCTGCTGGAAAACCCGCATCAGGGCCAGATTCTGGTGGCCGGCGAAGAATTGAAGCTCAAGGCAGCGCGCAACGGCGACCTGATTGCCACCGATAACCGGCAGATCAACCGCTTGCGCAGCCAGATCGGTTTCGTATTTCAGAACTTCAACCTGTGGCCGCACATGAGCGTGCTCGATAACATCATCGAGGCCCCGCGTCGCGTTCTGGGCCAGAGCAAGGCCGAAGCCATCGAGGTGGCTGAAGAGCTGCTGGCCAAGGTGGGTATCGCCGACAAACGCCATGCCTACCCTGCGCAGCTCTCCGGCGGGCAACAGCAGCGCGCCGCCATCGCGCGTACGCTGGCCATGCAGCCGAAGGTCATTCTGTTCGACGAGCCGACATCGGCCCTCGACCCGGAGATGGTTCAGGAAGTACTCGGCGTCATCCGCGCACTGGCTGAAGAAGGCCGGACCATGCTGCTGGTGACCCACGAAATGAATTTTGCACGTCAGGTATCAACTGAAGTGGTGTTTTTGCATCAGGGAATGGTCGAAGAACAGGGCACACCGCAGCAAGTATTCGAAAACCCGCTGTCGGCAAGGTGCAAACAATTCATGTCGAGTCACCGCTAACGGAGCAACACCCATGCAGTCGTACAAAAAGATCTTGCTGATCGCAGCGGCCACCCTTGCCTTCAGCGGCAGTGCCTTTGCTGAAACAATGAAAATGGGCATCGAAGGTGCCTACCCGCCGTTCAACAACAAGGACGCGAGTGGCCAGGTGGTGGGCTTTGACTATGAAATCGGCCAGGCCCTGTGCGCCAGGATGAAGGTCGAATGCGAAGCGGTGACGTCAGACTGGGACGGCATCATCCCGGCGTTAATGGCCAACAAGTTCGACTTCCTGATCTCGTCGCTGTCGATCACCGAAGAGCGCAAGCAGGTGGTCGATTTCACCAACCCGTATTACTCGAACAAGCTGCAATTCATCGCGCCGAAAACTTCCTCGATCGACGTATCGAGCACTGAAAAAGCCAAAGAAAGCCTTGCCGGCAAGTCAGTGGGTGCACAGCGATCGACACTGGCCGCCACCTGGCTGGAAGACAAGCTCGGGATCATGGACGCCAAGCTCTATGACACTCAGGAAAACGCCTTCCTCGACCTGTCCTCCGGTCGCGTCGACGCCATGCTGGCCGACAAATACGTCAGCTTCGAGTGGCTGAAAAGCGAAGCGGGTCAGAACTTCGAGTTCAAGGGCGAGCCTGTCGTTGAAGACGACAAGATCGGCATCGCCGTGCGCAAGGGTGATGATGCCCTGCGCGAGCGCTTGAACGCGGCCCTGAAAGAAATCATCGCTGATGGCACCTACAAGAAGATCAACGACAAGTATTTCCCTTTCAGCATCCTCTGATTCACCTGACCGCGTCGCCGCCGCTTCCTGTCGAAGCGCGGCGACCGGCCCTGACAAAGCCTGCCCATGAACATTGATCTCCACGGATTCGGCCCGGCCCTTGCGGCTGGCGCGCTGATGACGGTCCAGCTTGCACTCTCGGCCCTGTGCCTGGGGCTGATACTCGGACTGCTCGGCGCCTTGGCCAAGACCTCGCCCTACAAGCCTCTGCAATGGCTGGGCAGTACCTACTCGACCCTGGTACGCGGCATTCCCGAACTGCTTTGGGTGTTGCTGATTTACTTCGGCACCGTCAACGGCATGCGCGCTCTGGGCAAACTGTTCGACATTCCTGACCTGGCCCTGAGCGCTTTCTCTGCCGGGGTCATCGCCCTGGGCATTTGCTTTGGTGCCTACGCGACCGAAGTGTTTCGCGGCGCGATTCTGGCCATCCCCAAAGGTCATCGTGAAGCCGGGCTGGCGCTGGGGATGTCACGCTCGCGCATCCTCTTCAAACTGGTCCTGCCGCAGATGTGGCGCATCGCCCTGCCCGGCCTGGGCAATCTGTTCATGATTCTGATGAAAGACACCGCGCTGGTCTCGGTGATAGGCCTGGAAGAAATCATGCGCCACGCGCAGATCGCCGTGGGCTTCACCAAGCAAGCGTTCACCTTCTACATGGTCGCGGCCTTCATGTACCTGGGCCTGACCGTGCTGGCCATGGCCGGCATGTACTTCCTTGAGAAGCGTGCCAGTCGCGGCTTTCTGAGGAGCGCGTCATGAACTGGGAAGTCATCATCAAGTGGCTGCCACGCCTGGCACAGGGCGCGACCCTGACCCTTGAGCTGGTGGCGATTGCCGTCATCGCCGGGCTGATCCTCGCCATCCCGATGGGCATCGCCCGTGCATCGCGTCACTGGCCGGTGCGCGCCCTGCCCTACGCCTACATCTTTTTCTTCCGCGGCACACCGCTGCTGGTGCAACTGTTTCTGGTCTATTACGGCCTGGCACAGTTCGACGTGGTGCGTCAGGGGCCGCTGTGGCCATACCTGCGTGACCCTTTCTGGTGTGCGGTTGTCACCATGACCCTGCACACCGCCGCCTACATCGCAGAAATCCTGCGTGGCGCCATTCAGGCCGTGCCGGTCGGTGAAGTCGAGGCTGCGCGGGCGCTGGGCATGTCGAAATGGAAAGCATTGTTCTACATCGTCCTGCCCCGCGCGGCACGTATCGGCCTGCCTGCCTACAGCAACGAAGTCATCCTGATGCTCAAGGCCAGCGCACTGGCAAGCACCGTAACCCTGCTGGAGTTGACCGGCATGGCCCGCACGATCATCGCCCGCACTTACTTGCCGGTAGAAATTTTCTTCGCCGCCGGTATGTTCTACCTCGTGATGACGTTCGTGCTGGTACAAGGCTTCCGCCTGCTGGAAAAGCTATTGCGTGTAGACGCCAGTCAGGGGCGCTGATATGAAGGGTGCTGGCGTCGACCCAGTCAGCACCTTGCCCCGCGAGGCCGCCACTATGCCCACTGAACCTTGCTTGCAGGATGAACACCTCGGCAGCCACTTTCGTGCGCTGGACAGCTTTCTGTTCGCGCATCAGGCCTTGTGGCGGCCCAAGCCGTTCACGCACCTGCGTCTGCCGTGGGAAGACAAATACCCGGACCTCGCAAACTGGCTGCGGCAACGCACGCTGGAACAGGCCGAGGCCGCGCATAACCACCCGGAACAACTCGACGCGCCGTTTCCGTTCCCGCAACTGGCCGCCGAAGCCGTCGCCCTGAGCCACGTCGCTGAACTGCCTTCACATCCTCTGGAGCCAGTCGATGCGCGCATGAGTGTCGACGTGCCGGGGCGCAAATGGCAACAGATCGAAGCCTTCGCCAGCCATCTGGACATGCGTGATACCACCACTCACTGGCTGGACTGGTGCGCAGGCAAAGGCCACCTGGGGCGGCGCCTGACCGGGCGCGGTCAGCGTCTGACCTGCCTGGAGCACGACCCGGCGCTGATCGAAGCAGGCCTGGCACTGAGTACGCGGCAAGGCATCGACGCCAGGCATGTGCAGCAGGATGTAATGGCCGACGACGCCTGGCGCTGCCTGCAACCCGAGCACACGCCTGTGGCGCTGCATGCCTGCGGCGACCTGCACATTCAGCTGATGGAGCTGGCAAGACAGACCGGCTGTCGGCACATGGCAATCGCGCCATGCTGCTACAACCGCACCCGGCACGACCTGTATCGACCGCTGTCCAGCGACGGCAAGGCATCGGGTTTAAAGCTGTCGCGAGACGAACTCGGCCTGCCACTCAGCGAAACCGTGACGGCTGGCGCTCGCGTGCGTCGTCAACGCGACACCTCGATGGCCCGCCGTCTGGGCTTCGACCTGCTGCAGCGCAGCTTGTGCGGCATTGACGATTACTTGCCCACGCCTTCGCTGCCGACATCCTGGCTGGATGCGTCCTACGCGGACTACTGCAATCATCTGGCGCGACTGAAGAATCTGCCAGCACCGGGCCAGCAGGACTGGGCTTCTCTGGAAGCCGCTGGCTGGAAGAGACTGGCCGAAGTGCGCAACCTGGAACTGGTCCGCGACCTGTTTCGGCGTCCGCTGGAGATGTGGCTGGTGCTCGACAGGGCAATGTATGTCCACGAGCAGGGCTACAGCGTCAGCGTTGGCACTTTCTGTGACAGCCGGATTACACCACGCAACCTGCTGATTCTGGCCCGAAAATCGTGACCTAAATCGATTGAGCAACCTGTGGATAAGTCTGTTGATGAAAATGTGGATGAGTGCGTTAAAGCTTGGCGCGCCAGTTACTAAAGCCCCTTATTTTTTCCCGCAATCCTTTCCGTACCCCGCAAAAACAATGCCTTGCGGCGCATCAGGCCAATGTGCGCACATCTGGTAACGCGCGTATTTTTTTATCAAGCAATTGTGCATAAAGATTTGGTAAAGGCTCTGGAACAAGCCTTTTATCTGGCTCAATCGTGCACACGCAAGTGCCTGTGCACGACTTGTTTAGTGCGAGGTTTCAGACCTCTTCGACACACTCCAGCGAGCGCTCGACCATGACTTTGGCCATTTCCAGCATGTGCATGGAGGCAAACGCCAGGTCGCGTTGCGCACCGGACAATTCATCGCCCAGTTCGTGGGCAGTGGCCGATGCACAGCGCAGGAAATCCAGCGCATGCACCAAGGTTGCTTCCAGGCTGATGAAGTCGAACTTGCTGTCGTGGGGTTCTTTGTCAGTGCGGGGGATTGGCAGGTAACACGCCATGGCGCGCTTGACGACCGCCTTGTCGAAGATTGGCGCGGTGCTGGACTGTTTGGGTGGGTCGGGGGTTATTTTGACCATGCTTAGCTCTCTCCTCAATGGAACTGCCACTGGGGTCGCGACTAAACGAGTGAGGTGGCAGCTGTGCGAAGGTTAGTCGACCGGGAGCTAAGACCGGCGCACCCGAAGGTGCCCTCGCGCACAGCCGCCATAAAGTGCAGGAAGAAGACCTGACCAAAACAGCGACGCGATACGCCTTAACTCAAATCCGGGCGACTAAACCCGATCGCTGATATGCAGCGACGGGCGGAGATTAGAAGCACACATCGAGAGGCGCAAGCGGTCGGGGATTCTCTCGGAAATGTCCTTCAAAAGAAAGAGACCAAGCCTGCAAAAACCGGCCTGAAAGCGTTGCAAAAGATGATCTCTGCACACAATTGCCGAAGCCCGTAGGAGCGGACTTGTCCGCGAAGACTTAACAGACGACGCGGTACTCACGTCACAGCCCAACCGCTAAAACTGATCATCCTTCAACCGCGCAAACGGCACGCTACGGTTCTGCAACTTGCGCAACGTCAGCTTGTACGCACTGGACTTGATCTGACTGCCCATCGGCGTCTCTTCCAGCAAGATCCGACCCGACGCAAAGGCACAGCCCGTGCTCATCATCTTGTACTTGAGCAGATACAGCCCCGGGTCCATCTTGGCGAACGTAAACACCGCACCGGCCGGCACAAACGCATGCCGAAACGCCCTGCGCCCCACCGCATCCGTGACCTTGGCATACACCGCCGACTCGCCCGCCGAGTTATCCACCGTGATCTGCGACCAGCCGTTGTCCTTGAGCAACGGCATATCTTTCACGTAACCCGCCTTTTCCGGCCAAGGCGCGCCCATCGGATCCAGCGCCGGCACCTCACACTCCGACGTCACCGCATCAACCGGCTTGGCCGGGCTGGCCACAGGCTCTTCAACCGGCGCGGCGGGCGCTGGCTTGACCCACGTCTGCGCCACCGGCACCGGCTCGGCTGGCACAAACGCCTTGCCAGCACCCGGGTCATAACCCATCCACGCCCCGGCTGCGCAAAACACCACAAACACCAGCGCCCAACGCCACGCACTGCGGCGCCGCTTGTCACTGGAAGGCGATGAAGAGGAAGGAGAAGCCTTGGGCGCCGGGCCCGTCCGAGCGGCCCGAGAGGGCGTTGCAGTGGCAGTCGCAGAGTTTGCGGCGTATACATGCACCGCCTGCCCACCCGCCGCACGCGCCTGCTTGCGCCGCAACGCGTCCATACGAGCCTTGTGCTCATCTGCAGCAAGCTGCGCATCATAAGCCGCACGCCGCGAAGGGTCCGCCAGCACATCATGAGACGCGTTGACCACGCCCATCATGTCCGAGGCATAAGGGTCGGAATTCCTGTCCGGGTGCAGCTTCTGCGCCAGCTTGCGATAAGCCTTCTTGATCTGCTCAGGAGAGGCATCGCGAGCAACACTCAGCAGCTCGTAATGCGTGGGCGTTCTCTGCATTGCACTTGCTGTCCATGGCTAACTGCCATTTTTGATACAGATGTATCGGCCAAAAAGCCCATATCTCCAGTGCAAATGCAACGCAACAAGAACCAGCCCACAAGAAAATGCCCGAATCCAGAGGATCCGGGCATTTCTTGAAACATCAATGAAGCCTTCGTGAGCGTCCAGACGCACATTCATGCGATTCAGACAGCAATCCTCAGCCCCACCTTGCGCAAGACCCGACAGGCCAGACGCAACTACAAATATCCTTCAACAACTCCTCAGCGAATGACCAGCCTGCGGCAAAAAAACCCCAAACCCGGTTACGATCCATCGCATTACTCATCAGATAGTCCTTTATCTGCTGGCTGAAAAGCTAACGTCCCATGCTGCTGACTCAGTAGCCCGGGCCGTTGAGAACAAGCCTATGCAAAGCCCTCCCGCCCTGCAACAGCCCCAAAATGGTGGGGTCGGATGGGTGCCTGTTCATACGCCAAATCGCCATCAACGCTGGGCGCATTGGTTTGCGCGACCAGGTTAAAAATCCATTGCTTTGTCAGGCACAAGCTATATGCGTCAAAGGCGAAATCAGCGTTCAAAATCGCATTGCTCACACACATCAAACAGACCAATCCATCAAAACCAACGGAAACGTCCTGCACCATCACCCGTCCGCATCCCACCCAAAGCGCCAATGGTCGATTTTTTTCAACTGAATCAGACAGCTAGGCTTTACAAGCGCATCAGAAGCTATATACTCGCAGCCCATTACGCCGGTATAGCTCAGTTGGTAGAGCAACTGACTTGTAATCAGTAGGTCCCGGGTTCGACTCCTGGTGCCGGCACCATATAAATCAAGGGCTTGCAGCGATGCAGGCCCTTGTTTTTTGTCCCGCACGTAACAACGCACGTAATAAGCCGTCCAGAACGGTACGCACCAGGGCCAGCGGGCATCCTGAACTCGATCGGTTACGGGGAGTGATAGCCTCATAAATTGAGCCTCACGAGGATGTGTGCACACATGTCTGCCACACACCCTACACACGGGAAAAAATTTTCCGGTGCATACCTAAAAAGTGCGTCAGAAGTGTAAGTGAGATTTTTAATCTCTCTAAAATCCTTATATATCAATGCCTTAGCATGAAAATCTAACCGTAAGCGGACTGTCAGAAAGGCGTAAGCGCAGGACAGTTTGTGAGTGTAAGTGAGCATGACTGTAAGCCACTGATTTTAAAGGACATTTTTCAACGCCTTCTCTCACTTACACTTTTTGACGACTCGACTGTAAGTGAGGATCCCCAATGAATACGGGGGTTTCAGGGCTTTTTCTCGCTCACTTACGCCACTTACGCGTGAGGAGGGGGTATACCTGAAAAAGGTTTTCAGTAGCCCATCCGAAAACACCCTCTAAACTCCCCTCGCCTCATATCGCTGACCGGAGAACACCGTGCCGAAGCCCAGTACCCGTGCCCCTATTCCACAGATTGAGTGCGGATTCCACGACTATCCGGACACTCATTCCACAAGCATCTGGACACCGATTCCACGGCCATCCGGACACTTTCAGGCAGGCAGCAACGCAGGACTATTCACTACTATCGACCTCTTTTTTCGAAGCGAAGAGGTCGTCGTGGAGCGTTTATCCATGCATAAAATCCGAGAGGTACTACGCCTAAAGTTCGACGCTGGCCTGTCCGTGCGCAAGATCGCCGCCAGCTTATCCATCGGCCATTCGAGTGCAGGGGATTACCCTTGCCGGTTCGCCGCCAGTGGGCTTCAGTGGCCCATCGATATTTCTGACGCGGAGTTGAATCGACGGCTGTTTCCACCGGCAGTGCCAGTGCCGACCGACCAGCGCCCAATGCCTGACTGGGCATGGGTACACGCGGAGTTGCGCCGCCCCGGCGTCACTTTGGCCTTGCTCTGGCAGGAATATCGACTCGCTCACCCGCAAGGCTTCCAATACAGCTGGTTCTGCGAGCACTACCGCCTTTGGACCGCCAAGGTCGACGTGGTCATGCGCCAGGAGCATCGTGCTGGCGAAAAGCTGTTCGTCGATTACGCCGGGCAAACAGCGCCGGTCATCGACCGACAAACCGGCGAGATCCGTCAGGCTCAGATCTTCGTCGCCGTTCTCGGCGCGTCCAGCTACACCTTTGCCGAGGCCACCTGGTCGCAGAAACTGCCCGACTGGCTGGGCTCGCACGTCCGATGCTTTGCTTTTTTCGGCGGCACAACGCAGATCCTGGTGCCCGATAATCTGCGCAGTGGCGTGACTAAAGCGCACCGTTACGAGCCGGATATCAACCCCAGCTACCGCGATCTGGCCGAGCATTACGGCGTCGCCGTCTTGCCTGCTCGCTCGCGCAAGCCCAAGGACAAAGCCAAGGTCGAAGTCGGCGTGCAAGTGGTCGAACGCTGGATCCTGGCGGTGCTGCGCAACCGCCAGTTCTTCTCGCTTGGCGAACTCAACACAGCCATCGCGCTACTGCTGGATCGCCTCAACCACAAGCCCTTCAAAAAGCTGCCCGGCTCACGCCGGTCAGCCTTCGAGGCCATCGACCAACCGGCCCTGGAAGGCCTGCCGGAACACCCGTACGTCTATGCCGAATGGAAAAAGGTACGCGTCCATATCGACTATCACGTTGAGGTCGATGGCCACTTTTACTCGGTGCCGTACCAGCTGGTGAAGCACCAAGTCGAAGTGCGGCTCACGGCCCAGACCGTCGAGTGCTTCCACGCCAACCAGCGCGTGGCCAGCCACCTTCGCTCGCAGCACAAAGGCCGCCACACCACCCAAACCGAGCACATGCCCAAGAGCCACCGCGAGCACGCCGAATGGACACCGCAACGGCTGATCCGCTGGGCAGAGCAGACCGGGCCTAACACCGCCGGCGTCATCACCTACATCCTCGAACGCCGAATCCATCCGCAACACGGCTTCCGCGCCTGCCTGGGCATCCTGCGCCTGAGCAAACAGCACGGCGAAGCGCGGCTGGAAGCCGCGTGCCAGCGGGCGCTGGCACTGGGCGCATGCAGCTACAAAAGCCTCGAGTCGATCCTGCGCCAAGGGCTGGAGCGCCTGCCGCTGGCCCAGCAAAACCTGCCGCTGCTGCCTGACGAGCACATCAACCTGCGTGGCCCGGGCTACTACCACTGACCTGAGAAAGGAGCTTCGAAATGCTACCGAATCCAACGCTCGACAAGCTACAAACCTTGCGCCTGCACGGCATGATCAAGTCGCTGGGCGAACAACACGCAACGCCTGATATCAATGATCTGAGCTTCGACGAACGCTTCGGTCTGATGGTCGATCGCGAGCTGACCGAGCGCGAAGACGCCCGCCTGACCACCCGCCTCAAAGCCGCGCGGTTGCGCCACAACGCCTGCCTGGAAGACATCGACTACCGCAGCCCGCGTGGCCTGGATAAGGCCTTGATCCTGCAACTGGGCAGCGGCCAATGGCTGCGCGATGGCCTGAACCTGATCATCGGCGGGCCGACGGGCGTAGGTAAAACCTGGCTTGCCTGCGCGCTGGCTCACAAAGCCTGCCGCGACGGTTACAGCGTGCGCTATCTGCGTCTGCCGCGCTTGATGGAAGAACTAGGCCTGGCCCACGGCGATGGCCGCTTCGCCAAATTGATGGCCGGCTACGCCAAGACTGACCTGCTGATCCTGGACGACTGGGGCCTGGCACCGTTTACCGCCGCGCAACGGCGCGACATGCTTGAGCTGCTGGACGACCGCTACGGCAACCGCTCGACGCTGGTGACCAGCCAAATGCCAGTGGACAAATGGCATGCGTTGATCGGCGATCCGACCTTGGGCGATGCGATCCTCGACCGGCTGGTGCATAACGCTTATCGAATTGAACTGAAGGGTGAATCGATGCGCAGGCGCGCAACGAAATTGACGGCGGCAGGGGCTTCAGACTAACAATGCAAACCTGCGTCGCTGCGCTCCGACTGCCTGTCCGGATAAGCGTGGAACGAGTGTCCGGATGTTGGTGGGCTGAGTGTCCGGATGACGTGGAATTCGCAGATTGAGATGATCAAGAAGGGAGGCCAGTGGGAGGTCCATTGGGATTACCAGGAGGGACCCGCGAGCTTGGTTCTGTTCAACCGTGCCGAATATCTGCGCGGTTACATAGATGGTGTATTGGACATGCTCCGCATCGCTCCAGAGAGGGTTTGCTGTGCGAGCGGTGTGACTGGCACCGTTAAACGACTCGATCAGAAGCAAGCCGAGGCGCTGCACAGTGCCTTAAGTCAGTTGCTGATACCGATGGTAGAAGCTGAGTTCGCCCGAATAGCTCGCAACGCAGATCAGCCACACCTTCGCAGCACATATGCAATCGAATGCAACGTGGGAAACGTTGTTGATACGGCTACAGCCGCTGGCCCGCTTGCCCTGTAGAGGTCGGATCTAATCCAGCCACCGTGGCCCTGATGCACAGTTTTGGGACTAGTGTCGATTTAGAAAACTGCCCCTTTCCCCGGTTTTCCAATTTTTGGCCCAGGCTGGCCGGGCCTTCAAGGATTTGCCCCTCCGGGGCAGTCCTGTAGCTCGTTGTGCCAAGCAATGACATTTTTCTGCATAACATTGCACGTTGTGCAATTGCCGCTCCGCTGCGCGACCCCACAGCCGGCCTGGGCTGGAGTGCTGCTTTCATCGCATCCGGGTTTGCACAAAAAACGGACGTAAAGCCCGTCGGCGGGAGGGGGATAAGTGCTTTTTCGGTCAGATTTTTGTTGCGACGGATTTTTTCTGATCGGCGCTGATGTGGCCGGAAACCGGCCTACCTGACCAGTCCATGACTTTCTGGGGGGCAAAAAAAAACCGCCTTAGTAGGACGGTTTTTTCCGCAAGCTCAGTTAGTAGCTGGCTTGCTGTCCTCACAGGAAGCTTTCAACATGCTCGGAGTTTACTTTCGACAACGGACTGACGTAAACCACAGCGGTCGGACGTGGCGGGTGAGCGATCGGTCCATTGCACGCCTCTAAGATAGTGAGATAGGAGGAATACTGTTGCATGCTAGAACTAGCGGACGGCGTACTTACGTATCCGATCGAAGCACAATTAGACTTGCCTAAATAGAGCAACGTGTCCTAATGCAGATCGTGGTCATTCCAATGAAACGCAAAAAAGTAGCATTGGAGCGAATAGAGCGGGATGAGAACGAAGCTATACAGGGAAATGTGGTAGTACAGCATACTCATTCAGAGCATTTAGACAGCCCCTAAATTGTCTGCGTGAATCAGACTGCGTATGCCAAAGAAAAAGAAGTGACTCCCGGACTTGCTGGACGTCACGCTGAAAACTATGGCCCACAATTTTTTACTGCATGGGGTTTATTACATCAACAACTGTGCTTACGGCCAGCACAGAGGTTGCAAGTATCCATAAGAAATTGCAGAAGCATACCAGCACAGTTAGCGTTGCCTGTCCACTTACAAACAGGCGACCAAACGTACAGAGCTTAAGGCACGCAAAATCTTGCAGCAAAGCAAACAAAACACTATTAACAAATATGATGTATTTTCAGCTTAAAATTGCTTAGCTATCACACAGGCCGTACGCAAACTAGAATGAAGTCACGCACGGCCTGACGCTGTTACCAGTTCCTGTAAGGGCTCAGGGTCGACATTCGCATAGATCCGCTTGGGTTCATAGTTGCGGCATAACGGTCTGGAGACTCAGGCATGTCAGCGTGAATCTCCATTGCATGCTGAATTGCTTCGCGCATATCATTCCAATCACTTATAGCACTACGCATTTCACTAACATTTTGATGCGGCCGCATTCCCGGGTTTACTCCTGACTCTCCTGTCATATATCTATGCTGCATATCCGCCATATGAAACGTATGCTGCGTTTGACTATAAAGAGCGTTGTGTCGACTCCTAAGGCTTGCAGGTGCATCGTTACTGATAAAGGCATGCTGCTCTCTAGGGTCTGTTCCCGTTTCGACGTAACCCATTGATCTCTATGAGAACAGGCCCGTATTGTTGGAGTTCTCACACAACACCAATACGAGCCTGCAATGCCCCGATTAATGCTCAGTGATGAGCACTGGCCGAAGCTTCGAGAAATTTTGCTGCACGAATCGATCTACAACAAGCGAGATTTGCGCACCACGGTTGAAGGCATGCTGTACCGCATGCGTGTGGGTTGCCCTTGGCGAGACCTGCCGAAAGCGTTTGGAAACTGGAGCAAGGTCTACAAGCGGTTCAATGCCTGGTCTGCTTCAGGCAAGTGGGTCAAGGTGCTTGAGGTGCTGATGACCGATCCTGACATGGAGTGGGTTTTCATTGATGGCAGCTATGTAAAGGCTCATCAGCACAGTGCAGGTGCTGCCAGCACGCAGGACCAGGCCATCGGAAAAAGCCGAGCCGGTAACACCAGCAAGATTCACCTGGCTGTAGACGCTTGTGGGCTGCCCATTGCATTTGACGTGACCGGAGGCCAGACCAATGATTGTTCGCAGGCGGCCTCGTTGATTGCCAAGATGCCCAATGCAGAAGTGATCATTGCGGACAAGGGCTACGACACTGAAGCGATACGCGCTCAGGTCGAGCAGCAAGGCAGCAAAGTGGTGATTCCACGAAAGCGCAATTCTCTGAAAGGGAACGCAGATCTGGACAAAGGGTTATATCGCAATCGACATCTCGTAGAAAACGCCTTTGCCCGGTTGAAGCATTTCCGGGCGGCGGCTTCTCGGTTCGACAAACTCAAGAGAAACTATGAAAGCGTCATAGCAATGGCCTGCGCTTTTCTGTGGCTGCCAATGTGAAACGGGAACAGACCCTAGGAAAATCTCCATGGCAAGCAAGAAGCCGCCTCACCCTTTGCGAGCAAGTGAACTAGAGCGCTTCGAGCGGAACCTGGCTAATTGGTTGAAGCTGGACCCTGACCATGCTATGTACCACCGCTTCCAAGGTATGTTGGAAAGCCAAATCGTCACCCTCCAGATATGCGGGGTTATCACTAGCCAAGGAGCCACAAAGCTGCACGTACGTATGGGTGAAGCGAGGCGTGAGATGAACGCTTCGGATGCCGAACGAAAGAACGAAGGCTTAAAACTGGTTTGATGTAGGAAAAATCAGCAACGCCCAAGCCCCGCACCTGCGGGGCTGAGGCAGTATAGGAACGCCAATTTGGATTCTACACTCACCGCTAAAAACAAGGATGATTGAAGACCAATGAAGCCAACGAAAATGGAGTCTTACAAAGGGATTTTGGATTGCGCTCAGGTCGCAGAAGGAATCAACGCGGCGAACGCCAACGCACGCCGTTTGGCGACCGATGCCCAAACCCTGTTGGACGCGGGAAGCTTTGCTACCGCTGCATCCCTTGCCGCTCTTGCCATCGAGGAATCGGGAAAAGTCTCCATCCTCAGAGCTATCGTCTTAACAGAAGATGAGAAGGCATTGAGGTCTGAGTGGAAGAGGTACCGGTCCCACACGAGCAAGAACTGTCACTGGATTTTTGCTGACCTAGTAGCAAAGGGCGCGAATCACATCTATGACTTAAGTCCAATTTACGATGATGCTTCGGATCATTCGAGTATTTTGGATCAGTTAAAGCAACTGGGCTTTTACACGGATTGCTTGAACGAGCATGCTCATTGGTCAAAACCCACTGATGTCATCCATGTAGAACTGGCGACTGCCCTAGTGAACTCAGCCAAGCTATTCAGTCAGCGGTCACTGGTAACGGAGCGCGAAATCCAAATATGGGTTGAGCACATGAAACCATTTTGGAACAAAGATTTGCAGGGAATGAAGCAAGCCCTGGTCAACTGCTACAGCGCCATGCAGCTAGAAGGCTTCCAAGTTGAGGGTCCCAACAAAATGGCGGAATTCGTCCTAGGGTCTGTTCCCGTTTCACATTGGCAGCCACAGAAAAGCGCAGGCCATTGCTATGACGCTTTCATAGTTTCTCTTGAGTTTGTCGAACCGAGAAGCCGCCGCCCGGAAATGCTTCAACCGGGCAAAGGCGTTTTCTACGAGATGTCGATTGCGATATAACCCTTTGTCCAGATCTGCGTTCCCTTTCAGAGAATTGCGCTTTCGTGGAATCACCACTTTGCTGCCTTGCTGCTCGACCTGAGCGCGTATCGCTTCAGTGTCGTAGCCCTTGTCCGCAATGATCACTTCTGCATTGGGCATCTTGGCAATCAACGAGGCCGCCTGCGAACAATCATTGGTCTGGCCTCCGGTCACGTCAAATGCAATGGGCAGCCCACAAGCGTCTACAGCCAGGTGAATCTTGCTGGTGTTACCGGCTCGGCTTTTTCCGATGGCCTGGTCCTGCGTGCTGGCAGCACCTGCACTGTGCTGATGAGCCTTTACATAGCTGCCATCAATGAAAACCCACTCCATGTCAGGATCGGTCATCAGCACCTCAAGCACCTTGACCCACTTGCCTGAAGCAGACCAGGCATTGAACCGCTTGTAGACCTTGCTCCAGTTTCCAAACGCTTTCGGCAGGTCTCGCCAAGGGCAACCCACACGCATGCGGTACAGCATGCCTTCAACCGTGGTGCGCAAATCTCGCTTGTTGTAGATCGATTCGTGCAGCAAAATTTCTCGAAGCTTCGGCCAGTGCTCATCACTGAGCATTAATCGGGGCATTGCAGGCTCGTATTGGTGTTGTGTGAGAACTCCAACAATACGGGCCTGTTCTCATAGAGATCAATGGGTTACGTCGAAACGGGAACAGACCCTAGTTAACCCGGCAGCATCTGCCAAAGCGTGCCTGACGTTGAGCAGCTGACCTGATGACACATCATTATTATCGTCGTTCGAGTTGTTACTGGCCCGATCTGGGGAGTTTACCTGATGGGCCATGCTGGATCCGCCGACACATATATTTCCCATTTGTACATACCCTCTTCAATTCAGTAGTTATAGCGACCGCTGAGTGGTCATCGGGGGCAGGTCGGTTCCACACCGATGGTAGATAAATGTGAAGCCCCTAAAAAATATTGCGAGCACCCCGGGAGACTGTCAGAAATTTTGTGTTCGGGCATAACATGTAGCTAGAGGTGCATGTATGCCGACCAAAAAGAAGTCCGCCAATGCAACAGCGAGAGAGTTGCCCTCGATTCCCCAAGAGCTGATCGAGCAGTGTGTTTGGCCATGGTTTCATTGGTCAACTGCATGGGTATCCCTCGTCGATGTACAGTGGGCGCTCAGTGAGTCCAATTGAGGTGACAATCTGAGATGCATTACAAGATTATTGCCCACTCTGCGGGCTGGGCGTATACGGCGGCGGAGCCAGGGCTGATAGCCTACAAGACAGTGGTCACTTATAACTCCGTTGTGAGCAGCGAAGATCAGGTTTTTTAGCCATGCACGAACCCCTTGATTACAAAATAATGGATAGCATCGTCGTCTGTATCCACGATACCGCAGGCTTTGGAAGGAAGGCATTTGAAAGCTTCAGCTTGGCGACCGATGTCGCGAGGGACATGGGTGTAGATGGCGACGATTCAAATGATCTGATGGTCGAGTTCTTCGAAAGGTTCTCTATCGATCTTAACGATTACGACCCTTATCGGTACTTTTTGGAAGAAGGTTTCAACTTCTTTTCCTTCAGACGCGCCAAAGACAGACGCGGAAACATACCGCTGAGAGTGGGCATGTTGTATTTAGCCTTGAAAGCGAGACGTTGGGATACACAAGCATTTGAACAAGCCACATTCAGCGATGCCCCACTATATGAGCGCACAGAAGATATTCCGATTGATGGCTACAAGATAAAGAGCCGTTGATCTTGCCTATGTGATCCGCGTGGCATGCCTGCCAAATCCCAAGCGCCTTACGAAAAGTGCATACTCCCGGTGATGATGTCAGGTTGCAGCAATCCACATAATTCAAACCTCCTTTCAGCGTGACGGAGGTTTCCTGTAAGCATGGCCTTGAGCAGGTCACGATCCATTAAGGGCTATCGGGAAAGAAAAGCTAAGGATGCTCCGATCAACTTGCCGCGCAGCGGTGGCAAGCCGTAATTTGCCAGGCACATAGCGCTATTTTTCTGAAAACGGTCTGATGCAGTGTGAGTCGAGCGCGTTTTTCGCTCGGTTTTCCGTGTTAAGCGCGCAACTCACCCAAACCCATTAGTCGCTTTCGAGCCATCCACAGGTTCGACAGGGCGAACAGCGTGGTCAGTTGGGCCGTGTTTTTCATCAGCCCACGAAAGCGTACTTTCACGTAACCAAACTGGCGCTTGATGACCCGAAACGGATGCTCGACCTTGGCGCGTGTCTGCGCTTTGCAGTACTCGATCTTGCGCTTGGCTTTGTACAACAGGCTGCGTTTGTTCAGCTTGGAATACGTGCTGCGCCGCGCCGCGATTTGCCAGATCACGTTACGATTTTCGTGCTCTTCACGCTTCTCGACACCGGTGTAGCCAGCGTCCGCATAGACCGCGTTTTCTTCCCCGTGGAGCAGTTCGGCGACTTGAGTGACATCGGCCACATTGGCCGCAGTGCCATGGACGTGATGAACCAGTCCAGACTCAACGTCAGCGCCGATGTGGGCCTTCATACCGAAGAAATACTGGTTACCCTTCTTTGTCTGATGCATCTCGGGATCACGCTCGCCGTCTTTGTTCTTGGTCGAGCTTGGGGCATGAATAATGGTGGCATCGACGATGGTGCCCTGGCGTAGCGACAGGCCTTTTTCCTGCAAATAACCGTTGATGACCGCGAGGATTGCAGGAGCCAGTTGATGTTTCTCCAGCAGGTGCCGGAAGTTCATGATCGTGGTGTCTTCCGGTATCGGCGCACTCAACGTCAGGCGTGCAAACTGGCGCATGGGGGTGATTTCGTAGAGCGCTTCTTCCATGGCCGGATCACTCAGGGAGAACCAGTTCTGCAGCAGGTGAATGCGCAGCATGGTTTCCAGCGGATAAGGTTTTCTGCCACCGCCGGCCTTGGGGTAGAACGGTTCGATCAGGCCCAGCAGACCTGTCCAGGGGACGACCTGATCCATCTCGGCGAGGAAGCGTTCGCGGCGTGTCTGCTTGCGTTTGCTGGCATATTCGAAATCGGAAAAGCTCATCTGGCTCATGGGAGGCTCGGATCAGGTGGTCAGGCGATTTTCGCATAACCGGGACTTGTTCGGAGATTCCCTAACGAGGCAAAGCTCACTGTAACAACCTGAACACATTACCCCAGCCATACCCCTCAAGCTCCCCCCCACTCCGTCGATACCCTCCTTACACCCCGCAATCATGGATCGATGAAATGGTTATCTCACTACCCCCCGGCAACAACACCTCTCCAACCATCACCCTGCCCAATTCAGGCATCACGCTCACGCCGCAGCCGCTCACCGATGCGCAGAAAGAAGCGCTGAAGAACGCTGCCGCCAACACGCCTGCCGTTGTTTACCACCCGAGTACCGAAGTGCCTGCAACCACTGAGCCGATGGAAGCAGTCGATACCTGGATAGGCCGTTCGCAGTCGCCTGACTTCCCGCAGAAGGCGGCGCAGCACAGTAACTCTACAGAGGCGTTGAAGACTTCGTATGAAGCGTTCAAGTCGACGCTGGCGTCTGTCTATCCGGATCTGGCCAGCAAGAAGTTTGGCTTCACGATTGAGGCAAACGGCAATCTGAAGGCGACCAACAGTTCCGGTGAGTTGAGCGATGCGGACACTCAGCAATTAAACACGCTGCTGAATGCGTCCAGTGGGCTGAAAGCTGCAGCCGCCACCTACCGGGAGACGGCTATCGATATGGTCGATGCCGATTCACCGTGGAGCGGCAGTTATCTGGGACGGTACAACCTGACCAAGGAGAACTTCGCCAGCTCGCTGGATCTGGGCGCGTTGTTTATTCCCAAGACGTCGACGCCATCGAAAGATCAGATCGACGGCATGTTCTTCAATCAACTGGCGTACAAAGGTGAGCTGCACACCCAGGAAACGGAAGCGGCGATGCTCGCTGCACGTGCGGCCAAAAAGGCCGCCACGGAGGGTTGATCAACACCAGTCAGCGACTCGTCAGCCGTTGCGGGCGGACATAGTAGTTATCCAACTCGCCGCTCTCAACGAGCTGAAAACCGTGCCGATGTAGAAGCGGTTGGAGTCGCTTTCTTCAAGGCGTCGGTGCGGAATCTTGATTCGGTTGCAACTGGCGAAGCATCAAAATGATGTAGGGACTATCCAGCGACAGGCGGCATGCTCAGTCAGGACGCAATAACGCGGCCCTGATTTACCTACCCAGCCGGTCCGTCGCCTTGCGATAAACCTCTTCCCGTTCACGCTTGTCTACCGCAACCACGAAGACCACAACCTCTTGGTCAATAACCTGATAAACCAGCCGATAGCCGCTACTGCGCAGTTTGATTTTGTAGCAGTCAGGCAATGCATGCAGACGATTGGCTTCAACACGCGGAGCAACCAGAATCGTAGCCAGCTTTTTCTTGAGCTGCTGACGCACGGTATCTCCTAATTTGTGCCATTCCTTTAGAGCCCGCGCATCGAATTCGAGGTTATAGGTCATCCAGTGAAACCTTGACCCGCTGCGGAGCTGCAAGGCGCTCGCGCACAGTTGCCAACAGCGCTTCGTCTTCCTCTGTCATCAGAACCGTCTTGAAGGGTAGCTGACCACGCTCAGCTACGTACTGCAGGGTTTGGCGCAGCAACTCCGAGGGGGTGACGCCAAGCTTTTCCAGCTCGAGGTAAGCACGCGCTTTGAGATCGTCGTCGATACGAACGTTGATAGACGCCATGTGGGCATCCTCCAGTGTAATGACATTTGTATTTACAGTGAGGCAAAGTGGCCATTTTTGCAAGCAGCTGTAAAGATCATTTAGATCCCTACGCTCTCGCTGATCAGCTCGAGCTGCGCGTACAGCCAAAAACGTGACAACTGCGGATTAATATTCCAACCCGTCAGCACATCGGCAGACGTTGCGGGCGGAGGTAGTAGTTGTCGAACTCGCCGCTCTCAACGAGCTGAAAACCGTGGCGGATGTAGAAGCGGTTTGAGTCGCTGTCTTTCAAGGCGCCTACCCGTACTGTCGAGGCGGTTGCGTCTGCTTGCGCGAACACCTGCCGAAGCACTGCAGAACCAATGCCCTGCCCTTGAAAGGCGGGCTTGATGTATAGGTGATCCAGCAACAGGCCATCGCTGGTCGGTTTCACGACCATAAAGCCGACCTTACTGCCGTCTACCTGGATGTAGTGTGTGCATGGCGCAGAAAACCCTTCACGAAAACGCTCTCGGGCGCGCACCGGGTCGAACCGACCAACGCGCTCGAGGCTTTCGCGCATGGCTTCGATACGTATGGCCACCAAGGTTTCGAAGTCTTCGGGGTGGACCATTACCAGGGTAATGTCGGGCTCGGTCTTGCGGGTCAACGGCATTCGGGTCGCCCTCTGTTTATCGGGAATATCACTGGGCTCATGGTTTTGGGCAACAGATTAGTGCCCGGTCGGCCTCTACGTCAGATGTTCGAAGTGACTGTTTACAGCCCCCGCGCCGACCACTCCTCCCGCGTCATCTCCCAGACTTCCACTTCGAACCGCCCGCTGACGAACTCACCCTCGTGCGTGCTCACTATGCGCATGCCTTCGTTGATCGAAATACGCCGCGAGGCTTCATTCGGGGCGGCTTTGGGTACCTGCATCACGGGCATACCCATTACTTCGAACCACTGTCGATTGACCACACGGCAGGCCTCTTTCATGTAGCCGTTACCTTGCCAGTCCGGGTGTAGCCAGAAGCCGCGGTTGTTGCCGCGGTGGGTCATGAGGGTAATGCTGCCGATGATCTCCCGGGGCGCGCTGTGCAGACGGATCATCCAGTGCCACTCGGTGCCAAGCGCAATGGCTGGCAGCGCAACATCCTGAATGTAGTGCAGCGCACCGTCCTCAGGGTAAGGCCAAGGAACGCGGTTGTTCAGGTACTGCACGATTTCCCATAGCGGGAAACGCTGCTGGACAGCTGGCGCATCCTCTAGCTTCAGGGGCGTCAGCAGTAGGCGGTCTGTGTAACAGCGTGGGGGTGTTAGTCATGACTATGTCCCTCTCCGTTGAACAGTGCTCACAGGATGAACGGTCCCGTATGCCGGGGATTAAGTCGAACTGCTTGATGCACAAGGGAGTCTATCCAGCATCTTTTACAAATCGGTAACGCCAGTGCCCAGAATCATTACGGATCAGACACCCCAAAGCGTGGTGGATGAGCAGCAGGTCAAATTGTTTGGCTCGCCCAAGGAACGGCTGGATTTCTATCGACGCGAAATTCATTACGAAACCACCAATCTGTCCAACCGCACCAACGCCTATTTATCAGCACAGTCGTTTCTGGTGATTGCTTACGCGTCGTCCATGGCGAACATGAACACTGAATGGGGCGCGATGTTCACGCTGGTGGTGCCGCCGATGCTGGCCTTGCTGGGGCTGCTCAGCACGCTGTTCGCCTGGCCGGGTATTCGGGCGGCTTGCGACATCATTCAACACTGGCATCACAAACAGTCTCAGTTGCTGCTCAGCGAGCCCGTCATCGGGCTGACCTATGACGACTCACCGCTGTTCAGCGACTGGGAATCCAGCGAAACAGGGCCGAAAAAGTCCTTGCTGTTCTCCAAGCGCAGCCCTTGGCTGTTCAGCTTTTTCTGGATATTCCTCGGCGGCTTCGCGGTGTTTGTGCAGTTGATTGCGGATTGAGGCGGCCTTTTTTGCCAGGCCGCCTCCCTCACATCAAAAAACGTTGATCGGGTAGTCGACGAAGATACGCGTCTCGTTGCCTTCGCTGTTGTACGCCAACGCATCATCCGAGACACGCAGGAACGAGTTGCGCAGGCGGATCGAGAGGTCCTTGGCCGGGCCGCTCTGAACCACGTAGGTCAGCTGACTGAAGATCTCGCGTTCGGTGCCATCGCCGCTTCCAGGCGTGCCGTCGTCGATATTGTCGCCGCGTACATAAGCCGCTTTGTAGCTCAGACCGGGCATGACCAGGCCGGACAGGTCGACGCCGTAGGCAGCCTGCCAGGAGCGCTCGTCCTTGCCGTTGAAGTCGGACCAGTAGGAGTTGGCGAGGTAGATGGTGTTGCCGCCATCACCAAAGCCGCCATCATTGCGATAGCCACCGTAGGCGTAGCCCATGTCGCCGGTGCTGCGCTGGTGTGCGAGGGTGAAGGAGTGGATGCCCACAGCCCAGGTCGCGGCCAGGCTCCAGATTTTGTTGTCACGCGCATCGCTGGTGGTGAAGTCCTTGTCCAGCTTGGTCTTGTAGCCGTTGAAGTCGAAGGTCAGCGACTGATCTTGCGGCAGAGCAAAGACGTAGTTCAGGTTGACGTACTGCTTCTTGAGCACGTCTTCGTTGTCGGAGGCGTAGAAAGCTGCACTGAATGCATCTGTGAACTTGTAGCTGGCACCGTAGACGTTGATGCTTTTCAGATCACCGCTGTCGCGACCCTCAGCACTTTTACGCGCCTCCTGGGTGAAACGTCCGGCAACCACTTCAAGCCCGTCGATCTCTTTGGAGGTGATCATGGTGCCGGTGTAGCTTTCCGGCAGCAGACGGGAATTGTCGTAACTGAGCACTGGCAACTGAGGCATCTGGTCGCCGTACTTGATGACGGTATTGGAGATACGGGCCTTTACCGCCGCACCTGCACGGGACAGGTCATCGGCAGCAGCGCCGCTGTCACCTTGCTTGAAAAAGTCGATGCCGCCATTGCCGCTGCGACCCTTGCCGCCATCCAGACGGATGCCGTACAGGGCAAAGGCATCAACGCCGACGCCCACAGTGCCCTGAGTGAAACCGGACGCGAAGTTGCCCATGAAAGCCTGGCCCCATTCGGACTTGTCTTCACGGTCGTTCTTGTAGTCGCGATTGATGTAGGCGTTACGCAGGTTGACGATCAGCCTGCTGTCTTCGACGAAACCCTTCGAGTCTGCCTGCCCTTCGGCCATGGCCTGACTGGCGCTGATGATGCCCAAAGCGAGCATGCCCATACGTTTGTTAAGCATCTTGTCTTCCTTTTCTGCGAATTGACACGCGCTGCAGCGACCGCCAATGGCTATCGGGGCCTCCAGCCTCTGAACAAGCAGTATAGAAGGCGACACGAATTCATCGCAGTGGACTGCTGATGCACGTACAGGATTGAGCCGCAGACGGTGGGACGCGAATCCTAGTCCCGACGCATGGGGGTGTCAAACACGCAGATGGCCGGCCTAGAGCGGCTCAGCCAAGTTTGCCGGAGCAATCAACACGCTCGGTCAACACGCGGAGCAACGCTTCGAGCTCGGCCTCGTTGAACAGGCCTGCCGGGTAACGCTGTAACAACATTGCGCGAACATCCGGTCTGGATTTCGCGGGCCTGGTCGTCCTTAACCAATCCGCCACTAGCTGGCGGGCCTCGTTACTGAGAGAAGCAGAAAAACCACGAGCACGCTGCTGGTTCATACCTGCGTTCATAACGAAAACCTCTTGATTTCATGAGGGGCTAAATCTACTCACGCCATATGACAGTCAAGCTAAGAAAACGAAGGTTTACCAACCTGCTTCAGGGGTAGCGCTCTGCGCATCTGTTACAGGATGTTACTCGACAGGTAAAAACAAAAAGCCCATCGGGTGATGGGCTTGATACAGCAAGAACGGGACCAGTTGCGCCCATCCGATGTTACTAGTTATTTCTAACTAGGCCTTGTGAGGGGCCGGTTGCTGCTGCGTCAGGCAGTGAATATTGCCGCCACCGAGCAGTAATTCGCGGCCAGGTGCCATCACCACTTCGTGCTCTGGAAACAGTGTTTGCAGGAGCTCACGGGCCTTTTCGTCCATCGGATCGTCGAAACTCGGCGCAATGATGCCGCCATTGACGATCAGGAAGTTCACATAGGACCCGGCCAAACGCACTGAAGGGTTGCGTTCCTGACTGCCGTGCACCTGATCGACGCCTGCACATTCTTCTTCTGTGGCGAACAATGGTCCGGGAATCGGCATTTTATGAACGATAAACGCGCGCCCTTTTGCATCCAGTGTGTTTTCCAAAATACCCAGCGCCGCATGGCAACGTGAATAGTTGGGGTCTTCGGGATCATCGGTCCAGGCCAGTAACACCTCACCCGGACGAATGTAGCAACAGAAGTTATCCACATGCCCATCGGTTTCATCGTTGAACAGGCCATCTGGCAGCCAGACAACTTTATCCACAGCCAGATAATCACCGAGGATTGCTTCGATCTGTTCGCGGGTGAGGTGCGGGTTGCGGTTGCGATTGAGCAGGCACTCTTCGGTGGTAATCAGCGTGCCTTCGCCGTCGACGTGAATCGAGCCGCCTTCCAGCACGAAGCCTTCGGTGACGTAACGCGGGCAGCGCTCGATTTCCAGTACCTTGCTGCCCAGCTGAGAGTCCAGGTTCCACGGCGCATACAACCCGCCGTCGAAGCCCCCCCAGGCATTGAATTCCCAGTTCACACCGCGCACTTCGCCACGGTCGTTGATGACGAACGTCGGGCCGCTATCGCGCACCCAGGCGTCGTTGCTGCTCATTTCCACAACCCGGATCGGCATGTCCAACCGCGCACGAGCGTTGTCGTACTGCGCGGCAGACACGGCCACGGTAACCGGCTCAAAGCGGGCGATGGCCTTGGCGATCGCAACGTGGGCGGCCTGGGCGGGCTTGCCGCCCAGGCGCCAGTTGTCCGGGCGCTCGGGCCAGACCATCCAGACCTGGGTTTGCGGTGCCCATTCGGCCGGCATGTGGAAACCGTCGGCGCGTGGCGTGCTATTGAGCGTGGTCATGGCGATCAGGACTCCAGCGAACCGTCGAGGGTCTTCACCGCGCCGTACAGGTTAGGGCGGCGATCACGGAACGTACCCCACGCGCTACGGATGTGCTCCAGCTCGTCCAGGTCGAAGCTATGAACCAGCACGCCTTCTTCGGTTTCGTTGAGCTCGGCGACTTTCTCACCGAACTGGTTGGCAATGAACGACGAGCCGTAGAAGGTGATGTCGTAGCCATCCTGCTCTTCGTTGCCGATACGGTTGCTGGCGATCAGCGGCATCAGGTTCGCGCCGGCATGGCCTTGCTGCACGCGCTGCCAATGATCGCGCGAACTGATGGTTTTGTCGTGTGGCTCACTGCCGATGGCGGTCGGGTAGAACAGAATTTCTGCGCCCTGCAACGCCATGCTGCGTGCGCACTCCGGGAACCACTGGTCCCAGCAGATGCCAACGCCGATTTTCGCGTAGCGGGTCTGCCAGACCTTGAAGCCGGTGTCGCCCGGGTTGAAGTAGTACTTTTCGTGGTAGCCGGGGCCGTCCGGGATGTGGCTCTTGCGGTAGATGCCCAGGTTGGTACCGTCTGCGTCGATGATCGCAATGGTATTGAAACGTGCACGCCCTGCCAGCTCGAAGAAGCTGATCGGCAGTACAACTTGCAGCTCTTTGGCGAGCTTCTGGAAATGCTTGATTGCGACGTTGGATTCGATAGTAGTCGCCAACTGCAGATAGTCCGGGTTCGGCTTCTGGCAGAAGTACGGGGTTTCAAACAGCTCCTGAATCAGGATGATCTGTGCGCCCTTGGCGGCAGCTTCACGCACCAGCTTTTCAGCGGTCTCGATGTTGGCTTCCAGATCCCAGGAACAGGCCATCTGGGTAGCAGCGACAGAAACGATACGGCTCATGAAAATATCTCCAGGGGCGGATGCAAGGACTTATCACCATAGCAGACAGGCGATGACGATTATGAACGCCTTTATAGCGGATATAAATCGGCATTAAAAGCTAAAATTTTGTTACACTCACTATATTTTGTTATTTTTGCCGATATTAATCGACTTAAAATCCATCACAGTGCCCATTCCCCAAGCTGGGTGTGACGCGGAGCGTCACGAACGGCATTCCCACGCTGGAGCGTGCGGAACGATGGGTGTCCGGGCACCACCTATCGTACCCATTCCCTCGCTGGTGCATGCGGAACGATGGGTGTCCGGGCACCACCTATCGTGGCCATTCCCCCGCTGGTGCGTGCGGAACGATGGGCCCCCAGGCGCCACCTATCGTGCCCATTCCCCCACTGGTGCGTGCGGAACGATGGGGGCCCAGGCGCCACCTATCGTGCCCATGCTCCGCGTGGGTATGCCGTTCTGGACGCTCTGCGTCCTCTATTCCAGTTCGTGGAGCACCTTCGATACGTTATCGACGAAAAAATCCACGCTTTGCCGGGTGGTGCACATTGGGGGTTTGATTTTGAGGATGTTCAAGTGGTCGCCAGTCGGCTGCATGAAGATGCCCAGTTCACGCAGGCGCTCGCAAAGCTGCGCGGTTTCTTCTGTGGCAGGTTCCAGGGTCTGGCGGTCGCGGACCAACTCCATGCCCAGATAAAAACCCATGCCATGCACCGCGCCTACCAGCGGATGTTTATCGGCCAGAGCCTGCAGGCGCGCCTTGAAGTGATCGCCCACGAGCCGGGCATTGTCCCAGAGCCTTTCTTCCTCCATGACGTCCAGCACTGCCATGCCGATCCGGCAACTGACCGGGCTGCCACCGGATGAGGAGAAGAAATAGCCCTCGGCCTCCAGCGCCTCGGCGATCTCACGACGGGTGATGACCGCGCCCAACGGATGGCCGTTGCCCATGCCCTTGGCCATGCTGATGATATCCGGCACCACGCCCTGCTCTTCGAAGCCCCAAAAGTAATGACCCAGACGGCCATAACCCACCTGCACCTCATCGGCAATGCATACACCACCCGCAGTGCGAATCTTCTGATACACCTGTTGCAGATAGCCGGCAGGCAAGGAAATCCCGCCCGCATTGCCATACACCGGCTCGCAGATGAAGCCCGCCACCTGCTGTTGCTGCTTTGCCAGCGTGACGAGTACCTGATCGATACTGCGCACATACTCCGGCGCACTGTCAGCGCCACGAAACGGCCCGCGATAGGTATTGGGTGCGGTGACCGGATGCACCCAGTCCGGGCGGGTGCTGAGTGCCTGCGGGTTGTCGGCAATCGAGGTGGAAATGGCGTCGGTCGCCACCGACCAGCCGTGATATGCCTCCAGCACACTCAGCATGTCGCGTCCGCCGCTATAGGCCCAGGCCAGCCTGATTGCCAGATCGTTGGCCTCGGTGCCGCTGTTGACCAGAAACACGCGGTCCATGCCCTCGGGTGCAAGCTCGAGCAAGCGCTCGGAGAACTCGGCAATTGCCGCGTAGTGAAAGCGCGAGTTGGTGTTGAGCAGCGACCACTGACGAGCCGCTTCATGGGCCATGCGCGGGTGGCCGTGGCCGAGGACCGCGACGTTATTGAGCATGTCCAGATAGGAACGGCCCTGCATGTCGATCAGGTGATTGCGCCAGCCACGCTCGATCTGCGGCGGAGCCTGATAGTAGTGTTTTTGCAATCGGGCGAAGCTGGCATCACGCCGCGCCAGCAATTGCGCGGCGTCTGCGAGCGCTGGAGCGTCACAATCAAAACCGAGCAAGGTCGACGGCGACGGGCACACGGTGCGCCAGGCTGCCGCCCAGGCAGGTGTGGTGAACAGCGGCGGGCTGAGGTCTGCCGTGGTGCACAGTTGCAGCAACAGCGAACCACCGCCCTGCCCGATCAGCGCGCCTGCTGACACTTGATCAGCCAGTGAAGCATCCGGCAGCACGCCCCACAGCTTCAAACTTATGCCCTCGCCGACCAGCAGCAATGCAGCATCCGCGGTCAACCGCAGAGTGCCGTTGAACGGTGCATGCAGCGCCGTTTCGGCGGGCACATGCAATTCAACGTGCAGGGCGAAAGTTTCGGGCTCCTTAGCGCTGTAAGGCAAGGTGCGCGACAACCGGTATTCCCCAAAGCGGCTGGCCGCCAGGCCATCGTCACCCGCAGCCTGGGAGAGCAGGTATTCATCAATGCCACTTTGCTCCCAGTTGCCTGCCACAAAGTGCTCACTGAGCACACCCAAATCCACCACTGTCGGCTTGAGCCCTTGTAGAGCGGGCAGCATCGGCTGGTAAGCGGGCTGTCCGGCAGGCGGAAATTCCACACCCACGGCCTGCAGAATCGCCGCTTCCATCAGCGCCATCGGCACCGAAGTGGCGACGTCGAAGATGTTCCATTCCCCGGCAAGGTTGGCCTGGATGTACGCGTTGTCCGGCTCGATGCTGGCCTGCTGTTCGCCGCTGAGTACCAGCACTGCGGATCGAGCGACAATCAGCGGCCAGAGCGCCTGCAATTCTTCGGTCTTCAGCGGATTGAGGGCGTGGTAGGCGCGAATGGCTGGCAGGATGTACAGCGGGTCGCCGTCGGCATGGTGCAGCAGCGCCGCGCAGGTCACCGACAGGTCGGCCACTCGCCAGGTGCTGACCAGATCGCCGAAGTCGATCAACCCCTGCAATTGCCATTGGCGCTGTGCATCACGCAGCCAGACCACGTTGTGCTCGGTGATGTCCAGATGCACCGCCTGTATCGGCAGCGCTGCTATCAATGGCAACAAACGACGATGAGCCTGTTCACCAGCCTCGATGACACAGGCGCGAGCGTCGGCGTCCTTGATCACCGGCAGCAGGTGCTTGATCAGCGCATGAGCGTGGCGCGGATCCCATTGCAGAATGCGCTCCAGGCCAGGATGCTCGAAGCCTGCCAGTGCCAGGTCTACACGGGCACACAGTTCGCCCAACCCGACCACCACCTCATGGCCCAGATGCCCGGCGTGCCCCAGTGACTGCCCATCAATGAATTCAAGCAAGCGCACGTGAACCGCCTGCCCGTCGATCCTGATGGATAACAATTGCCCGCCGTCATTGGCGCCAACCACGCCGGGCACGCCAACGGCGCTGTGGTTGCTCAGGTGTTGCAGCGCCGCGTGCTGGGCGTTCAGTTCAGTGCTCGAATAGGCCCCGTGGCAGATTTTCAGCACATAACGCCGCGTGTCGGTTTCAAGCAGAAAGTTGCGATCCTGTTGGCTGCCCAGCGCTTTCAGCGTGCCGCTCAAGCCGTAATGCTGCGCGAGCAATTGCAGCGCCTGATCCACGCTCACCTCGGGACAAGGCAGACTGGACCGGCGGATGAGCGTGGCAAGCGGCATGGAGAACCTCGATCTTGTTGGAAGGCCCGGGCTCGACGAGCAAGGCGTCATGGGCAGTCGCGCAACTATAAGGGCATTGACGGGGGATTGCTCTGCACTCCCCATCAGCACAAGTACTTCAGTGTTGGAAGCCCGCCAGAGTTTTATTCAACCGCCTGCTCGGGTTTAATGACCTTATCTCGCCATATGCGCTCAAGCGCTATGCTGCTATTACGTCAAAACACACAAGAAGGTCAGTTCATGCGAATACTCGTTACCGGGGGCGCAGGTTTCATCGGCTCTGCACTGATCCGCCACCTGATAAACAACACCGAACACGAAGTGCTGAACTTCGACAAATTGACCTACGCGGGCAACCTTGAATCGTTGCAGTCCATTGCGACCGACACGCGCTATGAGTTCGTGCAGGCGGATATCTGCGATCAGGCCCGCGTCAGTGCGGTGCTCGAACGCTTTGCGCCGCAGGCGATCATGCACCTGGCGGCTGAGTCCCACGTCGACCGCTCCATCGATGGCCCGGCCGAGTTCATCCAGACCAACATCGTCGGCACCTATAGCCTGCTGGAAGCCACGCGCGCCTGGTGGCTGAAATTGCCGGAAGCGCAGCGCCAGGCGTTCCGCTTCCACCATATCTCCACTGATGAGGTGTATGGCGACCTGCACGGTGTCGATGATCTGTTCACCGAAACCACGCCGTATGCGCCCAGCTCACCTTACTCGGCAAGCAAGGCTGCGTCCGACCACCTGGTGCGCGCCTGGCACCGCACCTATGGCCTGCCGGTGGTGGTGACCAACTGCTCCAACAACTACGGGCCGTTCCACTTCCCGGAAAAGCTCATCCCGCTGGTGATTCTCAATGCCCTGGCGGGCAAGCCCCTGCCGGTGTACGGCAATGGCCTGCAAGTGCGCGACTGGCTGTATGTCGAGGATCACGCACGAGCACTGCTCAAGGTCGTGACCGAAGGCAAAGTCGGCGAGACCTACAACATCGGCGGTCATAACGAGCAGAAAAACATCGACGTCGTCCGCGGTATCTGTGCGCTGCTCGATGAGCTGGCCCCGCAGCACCCGACGGGCGTCGCGCAATACAGAGACCTGATCACCTACGTGGTTGACCGTCCGGGCCACGACCAGCGCTATGCCATCGATGCCAGCAAAATCGACAACGACCTGGGCTGGACGCCCGAAGAGACCTTCGAGTCCGGGCTGCGCAAGACGGTGCAGTGGTATCTGGACAACCTGGACTGGTGCCGCAGGGTTCAGGACGGCAGTTATCAGGGCGAACGACTGGGTTTCACCGACCCAAAGGACCTGATTGCCTGATCACCCTACTTTTCGGCAGACGCGCGTGAGTGCAGACTGTCGAGCTGCCACCATTTATTGAAGATTGCAGGGGAAGCCACGTGAACGTAGTAGCGACAAAATTGCCGGAAGTCCTGATTCTGGAACCCAAGGTATTCGGTGATGAACGAGGCTTCTTCTATGAAAGCTTCAACGCCAGGGCTTTTCAGGCTGCTACTGGCCTGACCCGTGAGTTCGTGCAGGACAACCACTCGCGTTCGCAGCAAGGCGTGCTGCGCGGCCTGCATTACCAGATCGAAAACGCCCAGGGCAAACTGGTGCGCGTCACCGTTGGCAAGGTGCTGGATGTGGCCGTAGACATTCGCCGCAGTTCGCCGAACTTCGGTCAGTGGGTCGGCGTCGAGCTGTCCGCTGAAAACGCCAGGCAGCTGTGGGTGCCGGAAGGTTTTGCGCATGGCTTCGTAGTACTCAGCGAGAATGCCGAGTTTCTCTACAAGACCACCGACTACTACACGCCGTCAGCTGAGCGTTGCATCGCCTGGAACGACCCGGACCTGGCCATCGACTGGCAATTCGACGGCCAGCCCAATCTGTCGGCCAAAGACCAGCAAGGCAAACGCCTGGAAGAAGCCGATCTGTTTCCCTGAACACATGATCACAGGCCACCCGGCGCAATGTCCGGGTGCCTGACGAGTCGGCGGCGGGCATAATACGCGCCTGATGCCCACGTCAGGATCGACCGGGTGTTTCTGTTGCCTGTACCGGCCTTGTCGCCGGCAGGCATCGCCAACCCTTCGGCGACGGCCAATCGATGACCATGACTTCTGCTGCTCTGCCGCCCCGCCCTCGCTGGCGCAGCCTTGCCCTTCTGGCACTGTGCCTGGCACCGTTGCTGTGGCCGCTGGAGCATCTGGCCGAACGTTATTACCGCAGCGTGCTGGCCAACCAGAACCGCCAGACCCTGGACCTGTACGTCGCCAACCTGCTCGGCACCCTGCACCGTTATGAAGCCCTGCCGCAGATTCTCGGCGACCTGCCCGCCTTGCGCGGCGCACTGGCCGCACCGAGCGACGTCACCACCCTGAAAAACGCCAATCGTCTGCTCAGCGAGATAACGCGCCAGACCGGTGCCGACGTCATGTACCTGATGGACGCCAACGGCTTGACCCTGGCCGCCTCGAACTCGGAACAGAAGGACAGCTTCATCGGCCGAAACTTTTCCTTCAGGCCCTATTTCATTGATGCGCTGGCGGGCAGAACCGGGCGCTTCTTCGGCCTTGGCACTACGTCGGCCAAACGTGGCTACTTCTTTGCAGGCCCGGTGCGCGATGGTGATCGGGTGATCGGCGTGCTGGTGATCAAGGTCGACCTGGACCACACCGAAACCCTGTGGGGCAAGACGCCCGAGCAACTGCTGCTGACCGATCAGAACGGCGTGGTAATCCTGACCTCCAACCCGGAGTGGCGCTTTCGGGCGACCCGCGACCTGACCGATGACGAGAAAAAGGCCATTGTCGCGATCCAGTCCTACCCGACCCGCGATCCGCGACCTCTGAGGATTGATGAGCACGCCTGGCTGACCCAGACCCAGGCCATCGAAGAAACCGGCTGGAACGTGAACATTCTCGCGCCTCGCGCCCTTGTTGACCGTCAGGTACGCACGGTGGTGGCGATTGGCGGCGCGGCGCTTCTGGTGCTGATGTTGTTGCTGGGCCTGATGATGCAGCGTCGTCGTCATTATCTGGACCGCATCGCTTTCGAGGCCAAGGCGCGCCGCGAACTGGAGATGCGGGTTATCGAGCGGACCAGCGATCTGGAGGGGCTCAACAGCCGGCTGCGTCAGGAAGTGCTGGAGCGCGAACAGGCGCAGCAGGAGCTGGTGCAGGCCCAGGACGAACTGGTGCAGACCAGCAAATTGACGGCGCTGGGCACCATGTCGGCGAGTATCAGCCATGAGCTGAATCAGCCGTTGGCCGCCATCCGCAGTTACGCCGAAAACGCCGAAGTGCTGCTCGATCATCAGCGCACCGAGGACGCACGCGGCAACCTCAAGCTGATCAGCGAACTGACCGGGCGCATGGCCTCGATCATCGCGCACTTGCGCGCCTTCGCCCGTCGCGACCGCCACGCCCCTGAAAGCGTGGCACTGCAACCGGCGCTGGAAGATGCGCTGGCGCTGCTGGCCAAGCGGCGGCGCGCCATGGAAGTCGAACTGATCCGTGACCTGCCGGACGCCACGATCTGGGTGCAGGCCGGTGAAACCCGCCTGCGTCAGGTGCTCGGCAATCTGCTCGCCAACGCGCTGGACGCCCTCACCGAGAAAGGCCCGCCGCGCAGGCTGTGGATAAGTGTCGAGCAAACCGCTGAGGGCGTTAACCTGTACATTCGTGACAACGGCCCCGGTTTTTCCCAGGAAGCGCTGGCACGGGCTCGCGAGCCCTTCTTTACGACCAAGACCCGCACCCAGGGGCTTGGCCTTGGTCTGGCCATCTGCGATACGCTGATGCGCGCGCTGGGCGGCGAATTGCTGTTCGCCAACCATCCCAGCGGCGGTGCGCTGCTGACCCTGCGCCTGCGGGCCGGTGCTTCCGGAGCCAATCTTCAACCGCCAGAGGACCTTTCTGCATGAGTTCGGACACAGCCATCGACAGCCAGATTCAGGTGGTGCTGATCGACGACGATTCGCACCTGCGTCAGGCACTGCGTCAGACGCTGGACCTGGCTGGCCTGAACGTTCTGTCGCTGCCCGAGGCAACCGGGCTGGCCGAACGCATTGGCCGCGACTGGCCGGGCGTGGTGGTCAGCGATATTCGCATGCAGGGCATGGATGGCCTGGAGCTGCTCGACCAGCTTCACGCGCAGGACCCCGACCTGCCGGTGCTGCTGATCACCGGGCATGGCGATGTACCGTTGGCGGTGAAAGCCATGCGCGCCGGGGCCTACGACTTTCTGGAAAAGCCCTTCGCCAGCGACGCCATGCTCGACAGCGTGCGCCGTGCCCTGGCGCTGCGCCGTCTGGTGCTGGATAACCGCAGCCTGCGCCTGGCCCTGAGTGATCGCCAACAACTGAGCACACGCCTGATCGGTCAGTCGCCGCCGATCCTGCGTCTGCGCGAACAAATCGGCGCACTGGCCGGGACGCGAGCCGACGTGCTGATCCTCGGTGAAACCGGCGCAGGCAAAGAAGTGGTCGCCCGCGCGCTGCACGACCTGTCCAACCGCCGCAGCGGCCCGTTCGTAGCGATCAACGTCGGCGCGCTGGCTGAATCGGTGGTGGAAAGCGAGCTGTTCGGTCACGAGCCCGGGGCCTTCACCGGCGCGCAGAAGCGGCGTATCGGCAAGTTCGAGTTTGCCAACGGCGGCACGCTGTTCCTCGATGAAATTGAAAGCATGAGCCTGGATGTCCAGGTCAAACTGCTGCGCCTGTTGCAGGAACGCGTGGTCGAGCGAATGGGCAGCAATCAGCAGATCCCGCTGGATATCCGCATCATTGCGGCGACCAAGGAGGACCTGCGGCAGGCGGCTGATCAGGGCCGCTTCCGGGCGGACTTGTATTACCGGTTGAACGTGGCCTCGCTGCGTATCCCGCCGTTGCGCGAACGTGGCGAAGACGCGCTGATGCTGTTCGAGCATTATGCCGATGCCGCGAGCATGCGCCACGGCATTCCCAAGCACGAACTCAAGCCCGGCCAGCGCGCGCTGTTGCTGCGTCATAACTGGCCGGGCAACGTCCGGGAACTGCAAAACGCCGCCGAACGCTTTGCGCTGGGTCTCGAGCTGGAGCTGGAGGGCGGCGATGCAGAGCAGGCGCCACCGCCGGGCGGCGGCTTGAGTGATCAGGTGGAAAGCTTCGAACGGGCCTTGATCGCCGCCGAGCTGGCTCGCCCGCACAGCTCGGTTCGCAGCCTGGCGGAAGCGCTGGGTGTGCCGCGCAAAACCCTGCACGACAAACTGCGTAAACACGGCCTGACGTTTGGCGACAGCAGCGGAGCTTCCGATGACAACGATTGAGCCTGAACATGACGCAGCCCGCGAACTTGAGCAGGTGCTGCACCACGACATTCCGCTGACCCCGAAATGGGCATGCGCGTGATTGACTGGCACAACCAGACACTGCGCCTGCACCTGCCACTGGCACCCAACGTCAATCACAAGAACACGCTGTTCGGCGGCAGCCTGTATTGCGGCGCAGTGCTGGCGGGCTGGGGCTGGCTGCACCTGCGGCTACGCGAGGCCGGATCAGCGATGGGCATATTGTGATTCAGGACGGGCAGATCAGTTATCCACTGCCGGTACGCACCGACGCCATCGCCCGCTGTGATGCGCCAGAGCTGGCGCTGTGGGACAAGTTCATCACCACCTACCAACGCCGAGGCCGCGCCCGCATGACCCTGCACACCAGCATTACCGCGCAGGACAGCGAAGAACAGGCTGTTCGTTTTGTCGGGCAGTTTGTATTGCACCGGTGAAGCTGCGCGAAGTTGATGCACTGAACGCAGACCTGTGGGAGCGAACTTGCTCGCGAAGAGGCCGGTGCAATCCGCAAAAACTCATCGTTTGAACCATCGCCTTCGCGAGCAAGCGAAGCGTCGCCCGGCTCGCTCCCACAAAAGCGCGCTTGACCCTTCATACCTGTATCAAGCGAAGAAAAGGCCGTGCGCTTTGTCGGGCAGTTCGTGTTGCGCCAGTGAGGCTGCACGCATTGGATGCACTGTACGCAGACCTGTGGGAGCGAGCTTGCTCGCGAAGAGGCCGGTGCAATCTATGAAAATTCATCGTCTGAACCATCGCCTTCGCGAGCACGCGAAGCGTCGCCCGGCTCGCTCCCACAAGAGCGCGCTCGCCCCTGCATACCTGTATCAAGCGAAGAACAGGCCGTGCGCTTTGTCGGGCAGTTCGTGTTGCGCCAGTGAGGCTGCACGCATTGGATGCACTGTACGCAGACCTGTGGGAGCGAGCTTGCTCGCGAAGAGGCCAGTGCAATCCGCAAAAATTCATCGCTTGAACAATCGCCTTCGCGAGCAAGCGAAGCGTCGCCCGGCTCGCTCCTACGCTCGCCGGGCAGAGGCCTTGAAGCTGGCTTCAGGACTGCGCAAGCACCAGCAGTTTGTCGCGCCATTCGGCGTTGGCAGGCAACGCCAGGAAGAACGGGTTGAGCAGCGATTCGCGTGCCGGGTAGCTGAACGGTTTGCCGTCCAGTTGCAGCACTTCGCCACCAGCGCCTTCAAGCACGCCTTGCGCCGCAGCGGTGTCCCATTGCGAAGTCGGGGCCAGTCGCGGGTAGCAATCGGCAGCACCTTCGGCCAGCAGGCAGAATTTCAATGAACTGCCGATATTGGTCAGCTGCAAATGCCAAAGCCCGCTCGACAGGCCAGCCAGCAAATGCTCCTGCTCCGGACTGGAATGGCGGCGGCTGGCGACTACGGTAAAGGTCTGCCCTTCGCCCGGCTGAGTGCGCACGGCAATCGGCTGGAGGTGGTCGATGTCATCGCTGCGCCAGGCACCCAGCCCGGCACCGCCGAAGTAGGAGCGGTTATTGGTGGGCATCGAGACCACGCCGAATACCACGCGGCCACGCTCAATCAGCGCGACGTTGACGGTGAACTCCTCACTGCCGGAGATAAACTCCTTGGTACCATCCAGCGGATCGACCAGCCACCAGCGCTCCCATTTCGCTCGCTCGCTGAACGGGATATCGGCGTCTTCTTCAGAGAGCACATGAATGCTCGGATCAAGCGCCTGCAAGCCCTCGACCAAAACCTGGTGGGCTGCCAGGTCGGCGGCGGTCACTGGCGAGTCGTCGGTCTTGGTGGTGACGGTGACATTGGCTCGCCAGAACGGCAGGATCACCTCGCCCGCCAGGCGGACCAGTTCAATCACCGGGGCGAGCAGCGGATGTGGCAGGTTTTGTAACGAATCGGTCATGGCTGGAACAATCCACGCTGGGTTAGCAGGTCACGGGTCAGGTACAGCGCCGCAAGCGCCCTGCCTTCACTGAACTGGGCATTCTGCGCAAGGCTCGACAGCTCGCGCAGGTTGATCCGGTCGACCCGGATTGGCTCGGGCTCGTCGCCTTCCAGCCGCTCTTCATAAAGGTCTGTGGCGAGGACCACCTGAATTTTCTGGCTCATGTAACCGGGGGACAGCGACAGTTCAGTCAACAATTCCAGTTGCCGGGCACCGAAACCGGCTTCTTCCTTGAGTTCGCGGTTGGCGGCCGCCAGCACGTCTTCGCCGGGCTCGATCAGCCCCTTGGGCAGGGACAGCTCGTAGGCATCGGTGCCGCCGCAATATTCTTCGATCAACACCGCGTGGTCGGCATCGAGCATGGCCACGATCATCACCGCCCCGGGGCCCGTACCTTTGCTGGCCAGACGCTCATAGGTCCGCTCGACGCCATTGGCAAAGCGCAATTGCAGCTCTTCAACGCGGAACAGACGACTACTGGCGACGATTGCGCGGGCAAGTACGGTAGGTTTCTGACGCATGACAGGCTCCTTTACATGAACGAGGTACTATACCGAGCTTTTCCCGATGTCTGTGTCGGATATGCTTACCCGCTCTCAACCCCTGACGAGGCCTTAATGCTTTCCATGCCCTGGAGCGAAATAGATACCGTCCTGCTGGATATGGACGGCACGTTGCTCGACCTGCATTACGACGAACACTTCTGGATGCAGCACCTGCCGCAGCGCTACGCCGAACTGCACGGCGTCAGTTTCGCCATGGCCTGGCTGGAGTTAAAGCCGCTGTTCGAAAACAACGCGGGCACGCTCAATTGGTACTGCCTGGATTTCTGGAGCGCCGAGCTTAAACTGTCGGTTCGCGACCTGAAACGCGAAATTGCGCACATGATTGCACTGCGCCCGGACGCCGAGACCTTTCTCGCCGCCATCAAGCAAGCGGGCAAACGGGTGATCATGATCACCAACGCGCACCGCGATTCGTTGTCGCTGAAGATGGAGCGAATCGAGCTGGCGCCTTATTTCGAGCGCCTGATCAGCTCTCACGATTACGGCTTCCCCAAAGAGAGCCAGCATTTCTGGGACGCCTTGAAGGCCGACACCGCGTTTGACCCGGCACGCAGCCTGTTTATCGACGACACCTTGCCGATCCTGCGCAGCGCCCGCCACTTTGGTGTAGCCCATTTGCTGGCCGTCAGCCAGCCCAACAGCCAGAAAGGCCCGAAAGACACCGAAGAGTTCGCTGCGGTGGACGATTATCGGGAGCTGATCAAGGGCGTGCTCCATCCTTCAGCCTGAACGCGTAGAATCGGCTGTCTGGACGGCCCAGCGGAGTGAATATGGACATCAAGCAACTTAAGTTTCTGATCGCCCTTGATGAAACGAGGCACTTCGGCCATGCGGCTGCGCGTTGCAATATCACCCAGCCCACCTTGTCGATGCGTCTGCGCAATCTGGAAGAAGAGCTCGGTTTGCCCCTGGTCAATCGGGGCCAGCGTTTTGAAGGCTTCACTGCGCCAGGCGAACGCGTGTTGGCCTGGGCACGCACGGTACTGGCAGCCTACGACGGCCTGCAGGCTGAAGCGGCTGCCTGCCGGGGGCACTTGGTCGGCACACTGCGCTTGGGTGTAGTGCCGCTGTCGAGCTTCGATCCGCTGCCATTGCTGCACCGGCTGCACCAGATGCACCCCAACCTGCGCTTCGAGCTGTCGTCACTGAGTTCCGAGCAGGTGCTGGAACAACTGGCGAGCAATCGTATCGATCTGGGCGTTTCATACCTGGAACGGCTGGACACCGAACGCTTCGACTCGCTGACCCTGGACGACACGCGCATGGGGCTGCTGTATGACCGTCGGCACTTTACCTTTGGTGACGAACCGTTGAGCTGGGCCGATCTGGTCGAATTGCCGCTGGGCACTCTGACCAGCGGCATGCATTTTCGCCAATCGATCGATCACAACTTCCACAGCCGTGGCCTTCAGCCCAATCCATTGATCCAGACCGATGCCGTTCATCAGTTGCTGCAGGCCGTCCATGGCGGTTTTTGCTGCGCGATCATGCCGCTGGATGGCGGCCTGGAAACGCTCACCGAGCATTTGCGCCTGCACCCGATCGCCGACGCCCGTACGCTGGCCCGGCTGGGGTTGATCATGCGCCGCAGTGCACCGCGCTCGGCACTGGCTGAAGCCTGCTTTGCACTGGTAGCAGAAATGCCGCGCTAGAGCGTTGATCGACGTCATCTATCGGCACATCAGCACTAGCGATTAGACGATTTACCAGAACGGGCCTAGTCTTGCAGATGTCATTCTGCCGGTATTTCAGCCCATGCCCGTTACGCGCAAGGTCAGCTCGGCGTCCTTTGCTACGCCAGCCCCCGAAGCAAGCCAGTCTTACAGCTACTCGAACCTCGAGGGCACTGACTCTGCACGTAACGAACTTGCCGAAGAAGTGGCACTGGCGATTGCCTACAACGGCATCAGCCAGGCAGTCATGCTGGTCAGCCCCACCGATCTGGAAGACTTTATCGTCGGTTTCAGCCTGGGCAGCGGCATCATTGCCTCGCACGACGAAATCTACGACTTCAAAATCAGCGGTTGCGGCTCGGCGATGCAGGCCGAAGTCGAAATCGCCAGCCGTGCCTTCTGGGAACTCAAGCAACAGCGTCGGCAACTGGCAGGCACCAGCGGTTGCGGGCTCTGTGGCGTTGAAGCGGTAGAGCAGGCTCTGCCAGAACTGAACGTGCTGCCCGGCGCACCCTTGCCGCCGATTGAGTGGCTGGAAGGCCTGCGTCAGCGCATCGGTGAGTTCCAGCCGCTTGGCCGCCATTGTGGCGCTGTGCATGCTGCGGTGTTCATGGACGGTAACGGCCAGCTGTTGCTGGGACGTGAAGACATTGGCCGCCACAACGCGCTGGACAAGCTGATCGGCGCATTGATCCGTCAGGACATCCCCTTGGCAGGCGGCGTCGCCATCGTGACCAGCCGCTGCAGCCTGGAACTGATTCAGAAAGTATTGCGCGCAGGCATCCAGACCCTGGTCAGCCTGTCGTCGCCCACCGGCCTGGCCCTGCAATGGGCCCGCCGCCACAACCTCAATTTAATTCACCTGCCGCAGCACAGTGCGCCGCGGGTCTATAGCCCTGCGATGGAGATTCAAGCGTGAGCACTCATCATCAAGCCGACAAGACACCTATCCCCCGCTACAAGCCATACAAAGGTGCGGCAGGCGGCTGGGGCGCACTGATCAGCGTGACGCAACACTGGCTGGGCAGTGACAACGCTCTGAAGAACCTGCGCATGATGCTCAAGACCAACCAGAATGGCGGCTTCGACTGCCCTGGCTGCGCGTGGGGCGATTCGCCGGAAAGCGGCCTGGTCAAGTTCTGCGAGAACGGCGCCAAGGCGGTCAACTGGGAAGCCACCAAACGCCGTGTCGATCCGGCCTTCTTCGCCCGCTACAGCGTCAGTGCATTGCTGGAGCAGAGCGACTACTGGCTTGAGTATCAGGGCCGCCTGACCGAGCCTCTGGCCTACGATGCCGAAACCGACCGTTACAAGCCGATCAGCTGGGACAACGCATTCGCGCTGATCGCCAAGCACCTGAAGAACCTGCCCAGCCCGAACATGGCCGAGTTCTACACCTCGGGTCGCGCCAGCAACGAAGCGGCGTACCTGTATCAGTTGTTCGTGCGCGCCTATGGCACCAACAACTTCCCGGACTGCTCGAACATGTGCCACGAAGCCAGTGGTGTAGCGCTGTCGCAAAGCGTCGGCGTGGGCAAGGGCACCGTGACGTTCGAAGACTTCGAACACGCCGACGCCATCTTCGTCCTCGGCCAGAACCCCGGCACCAACCACCCGCGCATGCTGGAACCCCTGCGTGAAGCGGTACAACGCGGCGCGCAGGTGGTGTGCGTCAACCCGTTGAAAGAGCGTGGTCTGGAGCGTTTCCAGCACCCTCAGCACCCGGTCGAAATGCTCACCAACGGTGACCGTCCGACCAACACCGCCTACTTCCGCCCTGCCCTGGGCGGCGACATGGCGCTGTTGCGCGGCATGGCCAAGTTCCTGCTGCAATGGGAGCGTGATGCACAGCTGGCAAATGAGCCGTCGGTCTTTGATCACGCGTTCCTCAACGAACACACCGAAGGCGTGCTTGAATACCTGGCCGCCATCGATGACACGTCCTGGGACGAGATTGTCGAGCAGTCCGGCCTGCCGCTTACTGACATCGAACAGTCGGCACGCATGTACGCCAAGGGCAAGAACGTCATCATGTGCTGGGCAATGGGTATCACCCAGCACCGCCATTCGGTTGCGACCATTCAGGAAATCGCCAACCTGATGCTGCTGCGCGGCAACATTGGCCGTCCAGGCGCAGGCCTGTGCCCGGTGCGCGGTCACAGTAACGTGCAGGGTGACCGCACCATGGGCATCAACGAGCGCCCACCGGTGTTCCTGCTCGATGCTCTGGAAAAACGCTTCCAGTTCAAAGTGCCCCGCGAAAATGGCCACAACGTGGTCGAAGCCATTCACGCCATGGCCGAAGGTCGCGCCAAGGTGTTCATCGCGCTGGGCGGCAACTTCGCCCAGGCAACACCGGACAGCCATCGCACTGCAGAAGCCCTCAGCAACTGCGACCTGACCGTGCAGATCAGCACCAAACTGAACCGCAGCCACCTGTTCCACGGCAAGGACGCGCTGATCCTGCCGTGCTTCGGCCGTACCGACATCGACATCCAGGCCAACGGCCCACAAGCCGTGACCGTGGAAGATTCGTTCAGCATGGTCCACGCATCCAACGGACAGTTGAAGCCGTCGTCGAAGCAGATGCGTTCCGAGCCTGCGATCATCGCCGGTATCGCCAACGCAACACTGGGCAAGGCACCTGTGGACTGGTTGTGGCTGGTCGAAGACTACGACCGCATTCGCGACCTGATCGCCGACACCATCCCCGGCTTCAAAGACTTCAACGAGCGCGTAAAACATCCGGGTGGCTTCTACTTGGGCAACGCCGCCGGTGCACGCCGCTGGAACACAGCCTCGACGCGCGCCAACTTCAAATCCAACGCGTTGCCGCTGAGCCTGATCCATGAAGACATCAGCTCGACCGGGCAGATTCCGGACCTGATCATGCAATCGATGCGCTCGCACGATCAGTACAACACCACTATCTATGGCCTGGACGACCGTTATCGCGGTGTCAAAGGCCAGCGTGATGTGCTGTTCGTCAACGAAGCCGACATCATTCGTCTGGGCTTTCAGCCGGGTCAGAAAGCTGACGTGATCTCAATCTGGAGCGACAACCGCGAGCGCCGCGTCAAAGGCTTCACCCTGCTGGCGTTCGACATTCCGGCCGGTCAGGCTGCGGCCTACTACCCAGAGGTCAACCCGCTGGTACCGCTGGAAAGCGTTGGCGATGGCAGCAGCACGCCGACGTCGAAGTTCGTGGCCATTCGTCTCGAGCGATCGGCAGAGTCGGCCCGCATCATCTGACGCTCATAAAAGACGCCCACAAAAAAGGCCCGTTTCGCTGGAAACGGGCCTTTCACAAGTAACCTCAGACTCTCTTTTCCGACTTAAGTTCCTTAGCCAAAACAATAACTTAGCAGTTTGTGTGGCAATCGTGTTACTCGTCGGAATTGCATTGCTACATTCTTCACTTGACACCAAGATCGCGCCGTCATCCCTATGAGATTCCATACATGAAGTATTCCTCGATACTGTTGTTGTCTCTTGCCTTGATCAGCGGTGCAGCCTCTGCAGGCAACCTCGAATCAGGCGCAGGCGGAGCATTGGGTGGGGTACTCGGCTCGGTCGTCGGTCAACAGCTCGGCGGCAGCACCGGTTCAGCGATTGGCGCTGGCCTGGGTGGCGCAGCCGGCGGTGCGGTCGGTGCAGACCGTCGCAACCGTACAGAAGCAGCCATTGGCGGCGGTCTGGGCGCAGCAGGCGGTAACGTTGTAGGCCGCAGCGTTGGCGGCAGCACCGGCAGCCTGATCGGCTCGGCGGTAGGCGGCGGCGGTGGTGCCGCACTCGGCAACTACATGGGCAACGAAAGCCGCAGCGATGATCGTCGTTATCGCGGTGGCCGTGATGATCGCCGCTACTATCGCGATCATGACCGTCGTCCGAAGCACCACGGCCATCGTCGTCATCGCGACTGATACAGCCGTTATTTACTGATGAATCAAAACCGGCCGCTCTTGAGCGGCCGGTTTTGTTTTAGAGCATCGCCTGCACCCATGCCCTCACCTGAGCATACGGATAATCCTCCAGCAAGGCAAAACCGCTGGTGGCGCGAGCCTTGAGTTTGGTGAACAAAGGCACGCTGATGCCGCACAAAAAGCGCGTCAGGCATTCGGCGCTGGGTGGCTGGCCAGTGAAGTCCAGGTGCTTGTGGATAAAATCACCGCACACCTGCTGAAAGTCCCGGTTATCCAGAGGTTCCAGCGCAGGTGGCTGTGGAAGATGGGCGATCTGGCCGTGGCAGACCGAGCAATGGCCGCATTGCTCGGGCGCGTTGTAATCGCCGAAGTAGCGTGCCAACCGATGAGTCAGGCACTGATCACTGGAGAACACCTCAAGCATTGCATGAATGCGCGCAACTTCAGTGGCCTCGTGGTGGGCGAAATAATCGTGCAGCTCGACGCTCAGCGCCTGCGGGTCAAAGTCACTGCGCAACACGCTGTAGACCTCGGTCATCTGCTTGCTTTCCAGCTCGATCCAGCCCTTTTCCTGAAAGTAATCCAGCGCCTTGACCACCCGCCCACGCTCGGCACCGTATTGCTGGTACATCGCGTCGAAGTTGACCGTGGCCCAGGTACGCGCCCGGCTGGACGTATCGATCAACGCTTGAACGAATTCGCGCCGCTCACCCTCGAAACGCGCCATCAGGTCGTGCGGCTGAAGCAGAAACTTGAAGCGGTACTCGGCGAAGTAAGCGTAGCGCGGTGCGATGATCCCGCGCAGTTCCAGCTGCACCAGCAGGGTCTTCAACGGCAATTGACGGATATTGCTGAGATCAGCCAGCGGCCCGAGCAGAAACTCCCACTGCCCGTCATGGCGTGCATCGAGCAAATCCTCCAGCACACGGGCAATCCCCTCGCGCTCCGGCGTGTCGCCATACACAAAATTTTCCAGCACATTGAGGCTGTCGCGGTTGGCCAGCACCAGACAATCCGAGGCACCACCATCGCGCCCTGCCCGGCCGATTTCCTGGCTGTAGTTCTCGATGGATTTGGGCAGGTCGAAATGCACCACATTACGGATGTCGCTTTTGTCGATGCCCATTCCGAACGCAATGGTCGCCACGATGCAGTTCAGGCTGCCGCCCATGAAACGCTTCTGAATCGACTCGCGCTGATCATTAGGCAGCCCGGCATGGTAAGCACTGGCAGGCAGACCATTCTGCTCAAGGTGCACCGCGACATGCTCGGCGGTCTTTTGCAGCGTTACGTAAACGATTGTCGGTTGGCCGCGCCGCTCATTGAGCCACTCGACCAGCAGGCGCCTTTTGTCACGCCCGCTGACCGGCTTGACCCACAGGTGCAGGTTGGCGCGATAGAAGCCGGTGGTGATGACGTCCTACGGGGCAATGGCGAATTTTTCCTGCATGTCAGTAATGACCTGCGGTGTCGCGGTCGCGGTCAGCAGCAGTGCCTGAGGGATGTTGAATTCGCGCTGGTAGTCCGGCAGCTTCAGATAATCAGGCCGAAAGTTATGCCCCCACTCCGAAATACAGTGCGCTTCGTCGACCACCAACAAGGAAATCGGCACCTGGGCGATGAAGTTGCGGAAACGTTCGTTCTTGAGGCGTTCGACCGAGATCATCAGGATCTTCAGCTCTCCGGAGCGTGCGCGTGCCATGACGTCGGCAACGTCATCGCGGCTTTGCGCCGAATCAATACTTGCCGCCGCAATGCCGTGGCGGTGCAAAAAGGCAAGCTGATCCTGGATCAGCGCCAGCAACGGCGAGACCACCAGCGTCAAATTGGGCAGCAGTAGCGCAGGCAATTGGTAACATAGCGACTTGCCTGAGCCCGTCGGGAAAATTGCCGCAGCCGAGCGTCCGGCCAGCACGGCGCTGATCGCTGCCTCCTGGCCTGGCCGGAACTGCGTGTAACCAAAAACCTGCTCAAGACGCTGGTGCATTCGCGGTTCATCCATCAGTCAAACAACACGGTCCCAACCTTAACGCGACAGGCCAAATGCATACACCACCAAAGCGTTACAGAAACACGGCGCGTGGCCGATAACGTTGAGATTTCATGCCTGCTGCGTCAGCAGGCGCGGCGCTCACCTTCATACCGCTTGATCTGGAGCAGGAATGGATTCCACACAGCAACCCGAAGACGACGGGATCATCCGCATTCAGCGCCTTGTGCCGGGCCAGGTCGATGTCGTTCTGGGCGCGCATCCAAGCCGTAAACTTAGCGCTCGACCGGGCAAGTCGCGGCCCTACTGGCTATGGCTGGCAGGCCTTATCGTTGCGGGTTGCCTGGCCGGGCTGGTCGTGTCTCATGGGCGAGGCCCAAAGGTGGCACTGGCACCTGTCGAGCGACCTGCACCTGAACCAGAGACCACCGTGATCGACAGCGAACCGACAATGGTGGCAAGCCCCGCACCCGCGCCGTCGATCCATGCGCCTGAGCTGTTACCTGTCGCCGCAACCCGGGAACAGCCAGCCGCCGTGCAGCCGCTGGATAACTGCATGAAAAGCGGCAATGTCATCGATGAGAGCGTATTGAACTGTCGCTTTGGCCAGGTTCCTCGACCCGCTCAGGCAGAACCGGCGAAAGGCATGGTGTCCGCAGACTACATGGCTGACTTCAAAGCCAACGCTGCTCGCAACCCTGCTCGCTCGGCCCGGCCCTACAGCGTTGCGACGGCCTCCATTCGTGAATGGGACGGCAGAAACCGCTATCGGGCGCAGTGGCGGGTTTACGGCAACAGCATCGACGGCGACAGCGTCTGCGAAAACTTCGCCGTTCGCTCATTCGAACGGCGCGAGTGTCGCAAGGCTGCGCAGGTCAACTTCAAGGAGGAATGCCGGGAGTGGACCAAACGTGCTGCCCGAAATCGCGACGAGGACAGTAAAAATGCCGAGCAGCGTTATTGTGAAGTGGCGGCGACTTTCTCGCCTTAGCAACACATTGACCCCCTCTGGAGCAACTGTTTCGCCGCTAAAACCGGTTTTTTGATGCGTACGTTCACGGCCATCCACATACAAAACCTTACACATGTATAGCCAAAGGCTTACACGCAATAGGGAAGGTTGGCTATTTTTCACCTGCTATCAGCGCCGTAAGATTGGATCCAACAACTGGCGAACAAGGAGTTCGCCAGGATCAGGGACGATCGACCATCGCCGGGAAGGCAGCCGACAGGGAGTTGGAATGGTCTTGGTACAAACCCGCTTCGGCGGGTTTTTTATTGTCGGCGATTTTTGCTGTCGGCGAACCTGCAGATGCAAAATCTTTCCTGACGCCAGAATTCCTGCCCCTCACCCCGCTGTTCGAGCATGAACACGTGAGGTATAGCGAAAGGCTTACACGCGGCGGGGGAACTTGGCTATTTCCGAACCTGCACGCGGCGCATAAGATTGGATCCATCAAGTGGTGAACAGGGAGTTCACCAGGATCAAGGATGATCGACCATCGCCTGGGAGGCGTCCGACAGGAAGTCGGGATGGTCTTGGAAAAACCCGCTTCGGCGGGTTTTTTGTTTGCTGCAAGAAAATCCGGGGACGTTTATCAGCAAGCACCTTCCTTCTTGCGCTCGGCAAGAATCGGTGTGCGTTTCACTCACTCTCCTGTTGCCACCTGAACCACTCGTGGTGCCATCATCCCTCATCCGAGAAATATCCGCTCACAAGACGGCATCGTGATTTTATCGTCCTTAAGACGCAAACAGCGGGCAAATAAGTTCATCTTTTTAAGCTTAATTGCGTTCGAAATCGGATCCAGATAACGCTCCAAAGCCCTTATAAATCAAGGCTTACGGCTATATTACTGCTGTAATATTAACCAGTAGTGGCTCATAGCAATCATTGCTTACTGTAACAAAACCGAGAAAATATCCACCGCCTGTAGGAACTTTCCTACTGAAAATAGTGCCATAGACCACACTGCTGGCTAGACGACATCTATATGCCAGCACCAAATCCTTCCTCATAGTGGCGGTGCGTTTTGCTTTACGCACATGGCAAAACCACTTCATGAGCAGGTGTGCAGTCGAGAAATTCGCAACTCTTCCCCGTCCCCGGTCTGATCCGGGAAGCGGTCGTGAAGGGTTCAAGGACGATGTACCGATGACTCAGACGTTCGATATAGAAGCATTGATCAAGCTGCGCAAGCAGACGCGCGCTATTTCCGACGCGCTCAAGGTGCAGGCGTCCGACTACCTGTCGACCCTCGCGTTGCTGATACGCCCGCAGACATTCTTCGGTGAATACCTGCAGGGCGCGCAACGCAGCAGCGGTCGAGAGACTCAGCACCATTTCAAGGAGCTTAAAGAGCTCTATGACCGCATTGCATCGGCAGAGCCGTTCAAGCTGGTCAATGAACTGGAAGTGCCGCTGAACCTGATCAGTACGACGCCCGAGCTGTTCCCGCTCGAATACGACATGGTGCTGTCACAAAGCGGGCAGACCATACGCATCACCAGCCCGGTGCGCTGGGTGGTGGGCTTCAACTCCTTCGATCTGGCGCAGTTTCGCAAGGTCATCAAGGACCCTAATCGCAGTAGCGCCGAGCTGTATCGCTACGTTGTGCATTATCTGGTCCTGTTCTATTGCCTGAGCAAGTCACCGGGCATGAGCCGCCTGTTCGAAGGGTTGCGCTTCCCGGTCAGTTTCGAGCGCTTGAAAGACTTCGGCGATCTGCCGTTCTGCGTGATCAGCTCACCGGTGCGCTCCGAGCTGCCGGATGAGTCGGTCATTCGCAACAGCACGCAGATCGCAGGCAATACAAGCTTTGAAGAGTTGGTCGGGCACGAAAACATTCTGGAAATGAACGATGAAATCCGTCAGCGCCTTTTGCTGACGATTGAAGGACTCTAATCGCGCCCGGCCTGTCCAGGCCCGGTACGCAAACGACTTGCAGCGAGTTGCTCGCACAGGAGATGACGATGGCGAAGAAGGAAAGTACCCAGCACAAACTTGACCGCGTTCGCGCGCCTCGGGTCCATATCACTTACGACGTTGATATCGGCGACGCTCAGGAAAAGAAAGAGCTGCCATTCGTTGTAGGCGTTCTCGGCGATTTCTCCGGCAACCCCCTGGAGCCGCTGCCCAAGCTCAAGGATCGCAAGTTCATCTTCATCGATCGCGACAACTTCAACGGCGTCCTTAAAGGCATCAAGCCGCGCCTGGCGTATCGCGTCGACAACACCCTGGCCAAGAACGGTACTCAGCTTGGCGTCGAATTGAACTTCAATGCGCTGGAAGACTTCGAGCCGCAGAACGTCGTGCGTCAGGTCGAGCCGCTGCGCAAGCTGCTGGAAGTGCGCAACAAGCTGGCTGACCTGCGTAACAAGATGGGTGGCAACGACAAGCTTGAAGAACTGCTGATGGACGTGTTGCAGAACACTGAAAAGCTGAAAACCCTGGGCAAGGAGTTCGGCCGTGAAGCCGCCGTTCCTGCCACCGACAGCAAAGAGTAAGGAGGAGCCTGACGATGACCGATAAGCAACCCGTGACTCAGCAGGACAGCGCTCTGGTTGAAGTTGAAAACTTCGCCCCGCAATCCTCCCTGCTCGACAGCATCATTTCCGAAAGCCGCGTTGCGCGCTCAGAGACCGAGCGCACCCGTACCCGCGATCTGATCGGCGAACTGGTGGCCCAGGTACTTGAAGGCGAAATGACGCCAAGCAAAGACCTGATCGCCGTGCTCGACGCGCGCATCGCCGAGATCGATTCGATGCTCTCCGAGCAGATGAACGAAATCATGCACGCCCGTGAATTCCAGCAGCTGGAAGCGTCCTGGCGCGGCCTGAAGTATCAGGTTGACCAGACCGAGACCAGTACCACGCTGAAGATTCACCTGCTCAATGCTTCGAAAAAAGACCTCGTGCGTGACCTCAAGGCCTCGTCCGAATTCGACCAGAGCGCACTGTTCAAGAAGATCTACGAAGAAGAGTACGGCACCTTCGGTGGTGCACCGTTCGGTATGTTGCTGGGTGACTACGAGTTCAACCGCAGCCCGGAAGACATGTACCTGCTCGAGGAGATCTCCCACGTTGCAGCCGCCGCCCACGCGCCGTTCATTTCCGCGGCATCGGCTGAGCTGTTCGGTTGGGACTCGTTCACCGACATGGCCGGCCCTCGCGATCTGGCGAAAATCTTCGATACGGTCGAATACGCCAAGTGGAAGTCGTTCCGCGCCTCTGAAGACTCCCGCTATGTCGGCCTGACTCTGCCGCACGTGCTGGGTCGCCTGCCATATGGCCCGGATACCACGCCAGTCGAAGAATTCAACTTTGTCGAAAGCGTCGATGGCCGTGACCACAACAAATACCTGTGGATGAACGCTGCCTACGCACTGGGCACTCGCGTGACCGATGCATTCTCCCGCTACGGCTGGTGTGTGGCGATCCGCGGCGTGGAAGGCGGTGGTCTGGTCGAAGGCCTGCCGACCCACACCTTCAAGACCGATGACGGCGAAATCGCGCTGAAATGCCCGACTGAAATTGCCATCACCGACCGTCGCGAAAAAGAGCTGTCGGACCTGGGGTTCATTCCTCTGGTGCACTGCAAAGGCACCGACTACGCCGCATTCTTCGGCACTCAGTCGACCCAGAAGCAGAAGCAGTACAACACCGACATTGCCAACGCCAACGCTCGTCTTTCGGCGCAACTGCAATACATCTTCGCGACCTCGCGTATCGCTCACTACATGAAAGCGATCATGCGCGACAAGATCGGCAGTTTCGCATCGCGCAAGGATGTCGAGTTGTTCCTCAACAAGTGGCTGTCCAGCTACGTGTTGCTGGATGACACCGCCAGTCAGGAAGCCAAGGCCAAGTTCCCGTTGCGCGAAGCGCGTGCCGAAGTGTTTGAAGTGCCTGGCAAGCCTGGCGTCTACAAGGCCGTGACTTACCTGCGTCCGCATTACCAACTGGATGAACTGACAGCATCGTTGCGTCTGGTCGCCGAATTGCCGCAATCGACTCGCGGCTGATCCATCACTTAGCCAGGGAGGCAACATGAGTAGTCAACACAAGCTGTTGCCTTCATTGCTGGATCGGTTGCTCGACGATCGTCCGCATCAGTCCGTGGAATCGTCATCGCAACGGTTGAGTTCGCTGGCCGATTACAAGGCCAGCATCGTTCGTGACCTGGAGATTCTGGTGAACACTCGCCAGTCTCTGGTCGCTAACGGGCTGGAGGGTTTCGCCAATCTGAGCGGCACCATCCTCGATTACGGTATGCCCGACTTCACCAGTAGAAGCGTGCTCGACCCACAGGACCGTCTTTTGATTCAGCGCCAGCTGGAGAAGGCAATTTCTGTCGGTGACCGACGTTTCCGCAGCGTGAAAGTCCAGTTGCTTGCAAAACAGACCGGCCAGCGCATGCTGACTTTTCGTGTGGACGCAGTACTGCGTCTGCAGGACATTTCGCGTCAGGTTTCCTTTGACGCCGTGCTGCAGGTCAACACTCAGGAATACAAAGTGCAGAACCTCAACTGATGCTCGACGATCTGCTGCCCTATTACGAGAAGGAACTCTCGCACCTGCGCTTTCTGGGCCAGGAATTTGCCGCTCAATATCCGAAGATCGCTTCGCGATTACTGATTGAGGGCGACAACTGCGAAGACCCTCACACCGAGCGCCTTATCGAGGCGTTCTCGTTCCTGTCGGCGCGCGTACACAAGAAACTCGACGATGAGTTTCCTGAAATCGTCGAGTCGTTTCTGGAGGTGCTGTACCCGCACTACCTGCGCCCTACCCCTTCGATGTCCATCGTCGAGTTCAACATGGGCAAGCAGGAAAAGGTCACCGAATCCTATCGCGTAGCCCGGCACACCGAGCTGCATGCCACACCTATAGACGGAATAGTATGCAAGTTTCGTACGTGCTACCCGGTCGAACTGTGGCCAGTGGCAGTGCAAAGTGCTTCGTTCATTGAAATGGAGCGTTCGGCGTTCAACGGCCACAGTGCAGACCTGATTGCGCGCTTGCGCATCGGCCTGGGTGCGACCTCCGACGTCCTGTTCGGCAAGATGGAACTGGACCGACTGCGCTTTTTCCTTGATGGCGAAAGCACGCTGATGCATCAACTGTATGAGCTGCTGTTCAACAACCTGGCCAAAGCGACCCTGTCGTTCGAAGACGAAGGGCGCATTCGTGAAGTGGTACTGCCCGCCGACGCCCTGAAGTCTGTCGGCTATGGTCTGGATGAAGGGCTGGTGGATTACTCGGAACGTTCGTTTCTGGGTTACCGCTTGCTGCACGAATACTTCACCTTCCCTGACAAGTTCATGTTCTTCGAACTGTCAGGCTTTGCCCGTATTCTGGCTGGCAAAGAGATCGCCAAAGTGGAAATCAATTTCTACTTTTCCGACTACGACCTGACGGATCGTCTGGCACGCCTGACCCAGAACATCGGCCGTAACAATTTCAAGCTCAACTGCACGCCCATCATCAACCTGTTCCGCCAGCAGGCCGAGCCGATCAAGCTGACCCACGTTCAGCATGAATACGCGGTAACGCCGGATGTGCGCCTGCAAAGCTCTGCCGAAGTGGTCTCGATCGATCGCGTACGCCGGGTGAAGAAGATCAACGGCAACGATCAGGTCGGCACCTGCCATCCGTTCTTTGAACCACGCGGCGATCAAGGCCCCGGTCAGAGCTTCTGGATCGCCCGGCGACGTCCGACGCAGAGCCGACAAAGCGATGGCTCGAACATGTTCATCCGCGTCGTGGATCGGGATCTGGAACTGATTGATTCCAACAACGACACACTCAGTATCCGCCTGACGTGCAGCAATCGCGATTTACCACTGATGCTGCCTTTTGGCGGCGAGCGCGGGGACTTCAACATTCCCTCCAATTCGGTGATCAAGGATATCCGCTGCCTGCGCAAACCGACGGCGACGGTGCGCGTGCCGCTGGGCAACGGCGTGATCTGGCGGCTCATCTCGCACCTGTCGCTGAACCACATGTCGCTGGTTTCGAAGGGTCGCGAAGTGCTGTTGGAACTGCTGTCGCTTTACAACTACCGCAACGTGTCGGCGATTCGCAAACAGATCAACGGGATCGTTTCGGTGAGCAGCGAGCCGGTCGTGGCACGCATCGGCCATCCGCGGCCGAACTTTGTGCGCGGCGTCGGTATTACGCTGAAGTTCGATGAAAGCCAGTACACCGGCAGCGGCGTGTTCCTGTTCGGCATGGTCCTTGACCACTTCTTTGGTCAGTACTGCTCGATGAACAGCTTTACCCAATTAACCCTTCGCACCGTGCAGCGCGAAAAGAGAGTGGTCCAATGGCCCCCGCGAACAGGCGATCAACCCCTGGTCTGATTGACCAGGCAAGGGCTGAGCCGCACCGATTCGAATTTTTTCAGTTGGTGCGTTTGCTTCGCCTGCATTACAGCAGGAATGGGCGCATGGACCTGGAAACCAGGCCGCATGAGGACCCTCTGCGCTTTCGTTCGCAGCTGTCGCTGAACTTTCCGGCCAGTGAAGTCAGCGACCTGCAGTTCGAACGCGAAGGCAAGCTCTCGGCGGCCGGTTTGCCGCTGTCCGAGGTGCAGGTCACGTTCATGGGCCTGGTCGGCCCATCAGGCGTGCTGCCGCGCCCGTACACCGAGCTGCTCATCGATAGGCATATTCAGTACCGAGACGACGCTGCGCATGCGTTTCTGGATATTTTTTCGCATCGCATGACCACGCTGTTTTACGAGGCCTGGCAGAAGTACAAGTTTTACATCGAGTACGAGCGTAACGGCACGTCGAACTTTGATCGTTATTTGCTCAACCTGGTGGGTTTCGGCCCCGAAGCGTTGAAGCAAAAGTTCGACAAGGGCGAGTCGCCATTGCGTCGCGAACTGTTCAGCTACTTCTCGGGGATGTTCGCCCAGAAGCCGCGCAACGCCCTGAACCTTGAAGTCATGCTGAGTTTTTATTTCTCGCTGCCGTTCAAGATCCAGCAGTTCGCCGGGCGCTGGCTGAAGCTCGACAGCAGCCAGTGCACGCAGCTGGGCCGCAAGAACGCCGTGCTGGGGCAAAGCGCCGTGGCTGGCAATCGCGTCTGGGATTACCAGTCGTGCGTGCGTATCGAAATGGGGCCTCTGGAACTGGCTGACTACCAGCGCTTTCAGCCGGGCACCGAGGATTACCAGAAGCTTGTTGAACTGGTGCGTTTTTACATCGGCGCCGAACTGGACTTCCAGATTGCGCCGAAGCTCAAGCGCGAAGCTGTACCCGTGGCCCGCCTGGGTCGCCAAGGCAATGTATCGCTGGGCTGGCTTGGCTGGCTCAAACGCCCCGGTGTCGACGTGGAGCCCTCCCGTTGCGCTGTTTTCCATATTCCTTTTGATGGGGTCTCCCTGTGAACCTGAAGTCCCTGTTCGCCAAGCTGAACGAAACGAGCCGCACTGCCACTGAAAGCGCTGCTGCGCTGTGCCTGTCGGAGAACCACTACGACGTTGAAGTCGAGCACTTGCTGCTGCAATTGCTCGACAACAACGATAACGACCTGCCGGTGATCCTGCGCCACTACGACGTAGTGCCTGATCGCCTGCAAGCACAGCTGGTCACCGCGCTGGGGACGTTCAAGAAAGGCAACACACGGACGCCTGCGCTCTCGCCGCACATCACGCGCATGATCGAGCAGGCCTGGGTACTGGCGTCGATCGAATTCGGTCAGTCGCAGATCCGCACCGGCCACCTGATTCAGGCCTTGCTGGATGACGATGCCCTGCGCCGCGTGGTCATCGGTTCGGCGCCGGAACTGGAGAAAATCAACGCTGACGACCTGCGCCTGAATATGAGCGCGCTGGTCGAAGGCAGCCCGGAGACCAAACTGAGCAAGCCTCTGGCCAACGCCGACGCAAGCACGGGCGCAACCACCAAGGGCAACGGCAAGACCCCTGCCCTGGACCAGTACACCGTCAACCTGACCCAGAGCGCCCGCGATGGTCGTATCGATCCGGTACTGGGACGCGAGTTCGAAGTGCGGCAGATGGTCGACATCCTGACCCGCCGCCGTCAGAACAACCCGATCCTGACTGGTGAAGCGGGTGTGGGTAAAACAGCCGTGGTGGAAGGTCTGGCGCTGCGCATCGTGCAGGGCGACGTGACTTCGGTGCTCAAGGGCGTCGCCATTCACACCCTGGATCTGGGCCTGTTGCAGGCCGGAGCCGGGGTCAAAGGCGAGTTCGAAAACCGCCTCAAGTCGGTCATCGAAGAAACCAAGCGCAGCCTGCACCCGATCATTCTGTTCATCGACGAAGCCCACACGCTGATCGGCTCGGGTGGCCAGGCCGGGCAGAACGACGCAGCGAACCTGCTCAAGCCTGCCTTGGCGCGTGGCGAGCTGCGCACCATCGCCGCCACCACATGGGCAGAATACAAAAAGTATTTCGAAAAAGACGCCGCATTGGCTCGTCGTTTCCAGGTCGTGAAAGTCGAAGAGCCTGACGAAGACAAGGCCATCCACATGCTTCGTGGGCTGCTGGCGAAGATGCAGGAGCATCACAAGGTCACCGTGATGGACGAAGCGCTGGTGCAGGCCGTACGCCTTTCCAATCGCTACATCACCGGCCGCCAACTGCCGGACAAAGCCGTCAGCGTGCTCGACACCGCTTGCGCACGCGTCGCGCTGGGCCAATCGGCACAGCCAGGCGCGCTGGAAGACTGCAAGCGCCACATCGACAACCTGAATGCAGAAATCACCGTGCTGGAGCAGGAAACCGCCAAGGGCAGCGACCACGCTCGCCGTTTGACGGCCCTGCACGAAGAGCTGAAAGCCGAACAGGAAACCCGCGAGTCGCTGGAGCAACAGTGGAAGCGCGAGCTGGAACTGGTCGAAAAGCTTGGCGCACTCAGCGTTCCGGAAAACGGCGCGCCTGATGCTGAGCAGATCGCTGCAGTGCGTGCCGAACTGGCCAGTGTGCAGGGCGAGCAACCGCTGGTCCACGCGCTGGTAGACGGCGGCACCATCGGTGAAGTGATTTCCGGCTGGACCGGTATCCCGCTGGGCAAGATGCTGCGCGACGAGATCGATACCGTACAAAGTCTGCCAGCGCTGTTGGGTGAACGCGTGCTGGGGCAGGATCATGCGCTTGAAGAGATCGGCAAGCGCATCAAGATTTCCCGCGCGCGCATGGAAGACCCGAACAAGCCGATCGGTGTGTTCCTGCTGCTCGGCCCGAGCGGTGTCGGCAAGACCGAAACTGCGCTGGCGCTGGCTGACACACTGTATGGCGGCGAGCGTAACGTCATCACCATCAACATGTCCGAATACCAGGAAGCCCACACAGTCTCCAGCCTCAAAGGCTCCCCGCCGGGCTACGTCGGTTATGGCGAAGGTGGCGTGCTGACCGAAGCCGTGCGCCGCAAGCCTTACAGCGTGGTGCTGCTCGACGAGGTGGAGAAAGCCCACCCGGACGTGCTCGAGCTGTTTTTCCAGGTCTTTGACAAAGGCGTGCTGGACGATGGCGAAGGTCGCGAGATCAACTTCCGCAATACCGTGATCATTCTCACCTCCAACACCGGTACTGATCGCATCATGCAGTGGTGCCTGAACACCGAGCAGAAGCCGACTCCCGATGACATCGTGGAAGGCCTGCGCGACGAGCTGAATCAGGTGTTCAAACCGGCGTTCCTCGGTCGCTTGACCATCGTGCCGTACTACCCGGTTCAAGACGCGATTCTGGAACGCATCGTCGGCCTGAAACTGGAGCGCATCCGCAAACGTTTCGAGCGCAATCACCAGGCGGTACTGCGTTACGACGAAGCGCTGATCAAGACCATCGCTTCGCGTTGCACGGAAGTCGACAGCGGCGCACGCAACATCGACAACATCCTGTCCAAGACCCTCATGCCGGAACTCGCCCAGCGAGTGCTGGAGCGGATGGCGCAGGACAAGCCGATTCAGAGCCTGACCATCGATCTGGGCAGCGATGGCGACTTCGCTTACACACTGACCTGATCGATCACCCCATAGGTAAGACGTGATGAATAAAAGACTTCAAGGCAATTGTTCCTCGAAGCCAGCCTTGGCAAGGTGCCTGGCTGTTCTGGCAATGATGCTGGCTCTGTCCGCCTGTGGCGTGACGGACCGTGTCGCCAAGCGCATGGATGACACCTGGGCTGGCGACATGATGTTTGGTGACAACGAAAAAGTCATCCTGACGACTGACGGCGGTAATCAGCTCAACCCCGATGAGTACGGCAAACCGCTCTCTGTGGTGGTGCGCGTTTATCAACTGGCCTCTCTGGAGCGCTTCGAGTCGATCAACGCCGACAGCCTCTGGGATGACCCGCAAAAGGCTCTGGGCAACACACTGGTTGATAGCAAGGAGCTGATTCTGTTGCCAGGCATAGGGCAGACCGATCAATGGCCGCTGAACCCCAACGCGTCCTATGTGGGCATCGCGGCGTTCTTCCGGACTGACGAAAACAGCCGCTGGAAGGTCGCGTTCGACGCCAACACGCTGCGCAAGGACGGTATCTGGTTCTCGTCCGACGGTGTGCGCGTGCTGGTGGACAACAACTACATCCTCGCCGTTCGTGGCGTGGATGTGCTGAACAGGCTCAAGACTGAAGAGCAGTTCACTAAATCCAATTCGATGCCCGAACAACCCGCCGGCAAAGGTATTACCGAGCGTGTGCAGGACGCCGCTGTCCAGCAGGTTCAGGACTCGGCCGGCAGTGCTGCGAAAAAGGCAGCGGACTCACAATTCAATTCTTTGTTGGAAGGCGCCAAATGAGTAAACAAAGCCGCGTGATGTGGTCGGAAGGCATGTTCCTTTTGCCACAACATTTCCAATATCAGGATGAGTTTCACCAGCATCAGCTTGCTGAGTCGACACTGCGTTCCACGCCTTTCCATTGGGGCGTGCAAACGCTGGAAGTCGACGTCGAGGCATTGGCCACAGGCTCGTTGCAACTGAAGCGCCTGAAGCTGGTGTTCCCTGACGGCAGCCTTTACGACGCGCCGCAGCACGACCCGCTGCCCGCCGCCCGCGACCTGAAAAATCTGATCAAGGGTGGAGAAATCAAGGTCTATGCGGCGCTCAAGCTGCCCGAGCCCTTTGGCCTGAACTACGTTGAAGATGGCCAGGAACAGAAGAGCGCCCGGCGCTTTCGCAAACAGTTCGACACCCTGCCTGACCTCAACGAAGGCGATCTGGAAAACGAGATCACCAGCCTGCGTCTGAACGTCGTGATGCTGGTCGATGGCGACACTCTGGATGGCTACAGTTATTGCCCGATTGCCCGACTGGCACGCAATAGCATCGGCGGTTTCAACCTTGACGCGCATTTTGTGCACCCTACGTTGCACGTGGGCACCCACGAGACGCTGGTTGGCCTTGGCAGACGCCTGATCAGCGTGCTGCAAGCCAAGAGCAAGGCACTTTCTGGCCGCCGCCGCGAACGTGCCGACCAGATTGCCGAGTTCGGTTCCAGCGACGTTACGTTGTTCTGGCTGCTGAATACGGTCAACCGCGCCTACCCGCAGTTGGCCCATCTGCTGGCGCACCCACGCCTGCACCCGGAGCGCCTGTATCTGTTTCTCGCGGAACTGGCGGGCGGTTTGCTGACGTTCTCGCTGGACACCCAGCTCACTGACATCCCCGATTACGATCATCAGGACCCGGCGGCCTCGCTGGTGAAGCTCGACGAACTGGTTCGTCTGCTGCTTGAGAACGTGATTCCGAACCAGTGCATCGTCATCAATCTGAGCCAGGTCCGGCCTTCGTACTGGCAGGGCCAATTGCTCGACCCACGCCTTACCGAAGCGGATTTCTATATTTCAGTGCATGCCGACATGCCCGGCTCCAGCCTGCTGGAACTGGTGCCGCGTGCATTCAAGGTCGGCTCGCCGGAGGACATCGAGGTGGTCGTCAACAGCGCCATGCCGGGCGTCACCCTGAACCACTCGACACGCCTGCCAAACGCCATTCCGGTGCGCCTGGACAACCATTACTTCTCCATCGAGCCGCATGGCCGGGTGTACGAACGCATGATGGAAGCCCAGGCCATTTCCTTCTACGCGCCCAGCGCGCTTACCAATCTCAAGCTTGAACTGTTGGCGGTGCTTAAATGACTGAAGCCGTGATGCAAGGTGCCGCTGCGGCCGCAACCGAAAAACCTACGCTCAAAGACCTGGTACGTGACTTCATCACCATGGCGCTGATTGTCCGTCGCGGCCGCCAAGCGATCTCGGTCACGGCGTTCGAAGCCAGCGTCGATACTTTCTTCACCAACCTGGAGCGTCAGGCGCGCAGCGCCAATTACAGCGTCGAACAGGTAAAAGACGCGCAGTACGCACTGTGCGCATTCCTTGATGAGAGCGTGCTGCGTTCGGGGGACAACGATATGCGTCGCCACTTCGAAATGGAGCCGCTGCAGTTCCGTTATTTCGGCGTCCACCTGGCGGGCGAAGGCTTCTTCGAGAAAATCGAACTGCTGCGCGCCGACGTGAAAAAGAACCTGGATGTGCTTGAGGTGTACCACCTGTGCCTGGCGCTGGGTTTCGAAGGCAAGTTCGGCCTCGGCCAGAAAGACCAATTGCGCTATCTGGCCAACACGCTGGGCCAGGACATCGCACGCTATCGCAAGACGCCAAAGGCGCTGTCGCCTGACTGGGCATTGCCTGACCAAGTGTCGCAGATGCTTCGCCATGAAGTTCCGGTATGGCTTTACCTGGTGCTCATCGCCCTCGTGTGCCTGGGTGTCTATCTGACGCTTGACTGGTTGCTGGGCAAAGACGTGGCCGCATTGGCCGAACAAATCAGCCAACTGTTCAATGCTTGAGTCCCGATCAGGTAACCGAGTCAGGAAGACATGAAGACATTACTGCGCCTGTTAAAAAGTTTCTGGTTCCTGGTCCCGATACTGTGGCTGATCAGCCTGGCTGTCTGCTGGTTTTTCGCCCCCAGGATCAGTTGGCTGCAAGGCTATACGCTCGAAGCGATGGCGATCATCAGCGCCTTCTATCTGCTGTTGATCGTACTGCGCCAATACCGACGGATTCGTACCGAACACAACCTCGAAAATCTGGTTCAGATCGAAGTTGACCGCTCGCTGAAGTCCACCGGTGAGTTCCGTGATCAGCAAGTGCTGCGCGACCGCCTCAAGCATGCCATTGCCATGCTGCGCACCGATCGCTCGGCAGGCGGTGGCGGCTCCTCGGCGCTCTACGATCTGCCCTGGTATCTGGTCATCGGCATGTCGGCGGCAGGCAAGACCTCCTTGCTGACCCGCTCCGGCCTGTCGGCCAGCATTGCCAGTAGCGCAAATGACACGGAAAGCGGCACCCAGCACTGCGATTGGTACTTCAGCCCTGAAGCCGTGATGATCGACACCGCAGGTCGCTACCTGCGTGACGATCAGTCTGCCAGCGAATTCGCTGCGTTCCTGCGTATGCTCAAAAAGCAGCGCAGCAAGGCCGCCGTCAATGGTCTGGTGCTGGTGGTCAGAGTTATTGGCCGCCTCTGCCGCCGAGCGCAACGAGATGGGTGCGCGCCTGGTCACGCGCATCGAGGAATATACCGATTGCCTGGACGCCAACCCGCCTATTTATCTGATGCTGACCAAGACCGACCAACTGCCCGGCTTCAACCAGGCTTTCGACGGTATGGACCTGCATGAGCGCCAGCAGCCGCTGGGCATGACGTTCGGTCTGACAGAGATCACCACAGAAAGCCTGCGTTCAGTGCTCGATCGCAAACTGGCGAACCTGCAAGCGCATGTCAGTCGCCACGTCGATGCACAGATGATCGCACTGGGTGCCGACGCCAACAGCGCCCTGCTCAACTTCCCCAACTACTTTGCCGAGCTGTCGGCGATACTCGAACAGTTCCTGCAGCATTTCGCGCGCAGTAACGTCAACGGTACCCAGTTGTTGCTGCGCGGCCTGTATTTCACCAGTGCCCTGCAAACCGACAAGCAGCTGACACCGGTGTATGAAGACGAGCTTTCAGAGTCGTTCGTCTTGCGGCCAGCGACCGCACCCGATGCGCTGGAAGAGGACGAACAACGGAAAATCAGTGATCGCAGTTACTTCATCACCGATACCTTCCGCCGCGTCATTTTCCCTGACCGTGACCTGACCCTATACCAGTCACGTCATGGCCGCGACAAATCACTGGGGCCGATTGTCATCGCTCTGGCGCTGTTCGCCGGGCTGGCCTTCATCGGCTGGCAGGCCCTGTCGTTCCAGAAAAACCGCGAGTGGCTGGCCGCGATCAGCCAACAGTTGACCGAACTGGAACAGTCCCCGGACCGTGCCCAGCGCCTCGCCTCCGGCCAAGGCCTGGAATTGCTGCGCAACCAGCTGGCTGCCATCGAGAAATACCGCACCAAGGGCGTGCCTCTTCAGCTCAGTGGCGGCCTGTACCGTGGCGACGATATCTACTTCGCCACCCAGACTGCCTACCTGCAGCAACTTCGTACCCAGGCGCTGGAACCGATCACGCTGAAACTGCAATTGCAGATGCGTGAATTCAACGAGTTCGCCAAAACCATGGACCCGCAATATGGCTTCGGGGCTACACCCGCAGGGTCGGAAACCAAAACGGGCAAGGTACGCGCTCAAGGTCAGAAACTGCTGGACCGCGGCGCGCGCAACGTCGCTGTGGGCCGTCCGACCAGCCTGAGCAGCATCCCGCGCAGCACCGGCGAGGTTGCCAATCGACTGACCGGCGCAGCAAGAGGCACAGCCAGCCAGACGCGCAGCGAAGCGATTGCCGCGCTACGCAACCCGGCCACTGCCAACGATGCTGCCGAGCTATCAGCCACAACAGGCGGCTTGTCGTTGTCGGAAGAGATGCTCGGGCGACTCGATGAACGGCAAGTGGCGTCCATCATCGAGTCATACAACGCCCTCAAGCTCTATCTGATTCTGACTCAGCCGACCACGCATCCGGAAACCGAGTTCGTCAACGCAGCGTTGCCGGTGGCCTGGGCGGGCATTTCCAGCGAGACCAATCCGATCAGCGACGACGTCATCGAGGACAACTCGCCGGTCTACGTACAGCTGCTCAAGAATGGTGACGCGCCGGCCATGCCACGCAATGAGCAACTGATCGACGAGACCCGCAAGAGCCTGAAGTTTTTCATGATCTCCAGCTCGCTGGTGGACCGTGAATACCTGCGCCTGCAACTGGAATCCAGCCGTCAGTTCCCGGCAATCGGCCTGAATGATCTGGTACCTATGCCGGGTCGCCAGTTGCTCTACGGTTCGGAGGCTGTACCTGCGATTTTCACCCGTCAGGGCTGGGAAGAGTTCGTGAAACCCGAGCTGATCAAGCTGGTGTCCGGCAACCTGCGTAACGAGTCGGATTGGGTTCTGGATGGCGAAGGCGGCGACAGCGTGGTGCAGAAAGCCAACTTCGTTCGTGAATTCATGGCCCGTTACAAGCGCGACTACACGCAGGTCTGGTACACCATGATCGACAGCGTCGGTGTGCGCCGCTTCAGCGACATGGCCAACGCCACGCAGCAGTTGTCATTGCTCAGCGACGTACGCAATTCGCCGGTCAAACTGCTGCTGTCTGCCGTCAACGACAACACGCAATGGGACGTGCCTGCGCCTCGCGAAGCGCAACAGACCGGAGTCAAACGCGACGATGGCTTCTGGGGCAAGGTCAGCGGTATCTTCGACAACAAGGAAGCTGCGGCCAGCGTACTGATCTCGCCATTGCCTGCCGTGGATGACGGCAGTCTGGCCAAACGCTTCGAACCTGTATCAAGGGTTTTCGCAGCGCAGAATGCCGAGGGCGCTGACAGCACCATCATGGATCGCTACCTGGCAGCGCTGCGTAAACTCAAAGTACGGATGAACAACATCCAGCGCTCGCAGGATGTCGGCAAGAGCAGCAAGCAGTTGATCAGCGAAACCCTTGAAGGGCAGCCGAGCGAAGTCACCAACGTGCGTAACTACGTTGAAACCACGGTCGATACCAGTCAGGGCGGGCTTTCCACCTCGCTGCAAAGCCTGTTCAGCCTGCCGATCCAGTTCGCCTGGGAAACGCTGCGCGATCCGGCCGGCGAACAGATCGCCAAAGCCTGGGCCAAACAGGTCGCCAAACCTTGGGAACAGGTCATGGCGCATCGTTACCCGATTGCTGCGGACAGCCGCAACGAGGCATCGGTGAAAGACCTGCAACGCTTCGTCGACCCGGAATCCGGCCTGCTACCGAACTTCAAGCGCAACGAGATCGGCAACCTGTCCGATGGCGAAGGCCTGGGTATGGGCAGCGGAGCCAAGGCTGCGCCGCTGGTCAATCCGAAAATGGTCAGCAACATCGACAAGGCCAGTTCGCTGGGCGAGGTCATCGCCAGCCTCTCGGATCGCAACAATGGTTTCGAGATCATGCTGGAGCCGTCGGCCTACTTCACTGACATCATCTTCACGCTGGATGGCCAGGAGCAGCATTACCGCAACGGCAAAACCAGCTGGAGCCGCTTCTCATGGCCGGGCACCACGACAGCACCGGGCGCACGCCTGGATGTGGTCACGCTGACCGGCGAGCGCATCACCGTGTTCGACTACACCGGGCGCTGGGGCCTGCTGCGCATGAACGACAGCGCACGGGTCGCCGACCTGGACGGTATTCAGCAGCGTTTCAGCTGGAACACGGCCAAGGGGCCGGTCAGTCTGGTAGTGCGCAACTATGGTGGCGTGAAGCTGACCGACCTGGCGAACGTCAAGGCGCTGAGCGCGCTTAACGCAACAGATGGGCGGACCAAGTGAGGATGCACATGCTCGATCTGGAGGGCGGTCGATGATTGGCTGCTTCGGAAAAGTGCCCGCGAGCGCAGATTTCGTCAGCCTGCATGGCGCCAGCGACGATGTCTGCGAGTTCGATGCCTGGCTGCAAGGCGCACTCGCCGACATGCAGCAGCGCGACGATTGGCGCACGTTGTTCGACCAGTTGCCCGTGTGTTTTTTCAGCTATCGGGCGCGCAGCGGCAACTGGCTGGTGGGCGGTTTGATCAGTTCGCGGGACTCGAGTGCACGGCGTTATCCGTTCTTCATCTTTCAAACGGTGAAGTCCAGCGACGCCGGTGTGTTTGTGAACCCGTTTACCCTGAGCGAACTGTTCGCCGGGCAGATCAAACCGCTGCTGCACATGGCCGCACAGGGCGAAGGCACCTCAGTGCTGTTCGAACGCATCAGGGCCTTGCGCCCGCTGCAAGGACAGGACTTCGAACTGTTCCGGCGTGTGCATGAGAAGTTTCTGGTGAACTTCACCCTGCGTGACATTGCGACTTCGTTGGAGAGCTCATACCCCGAGTTCATCAGCAATGCCGTGCTCACCCGGCTGCAAGCGCTGGGTCGCCCGTCGTACAGGGCACCGATCGGTATTTCGCTGCCACTGCCTGCCGAGCGAGGCTTGAAGAACCCGACAGCAGATCTGTGGGTCAATTGGCTGACACGCATTGACCCGAACAAGGCAGTGCCGCAAATCAGCATTCTGGCGGACGACTTCATGCGCCCCCGACTGTTCTGCTTCCCGTCGCGCAACACGTCAGGCGTGTACCGCGTGGTGACGGGCGTGGGCGAGCATTCGGAGAACTATGACGTGCTGGCACCCGTTGACGCGTTCGACGAACACCACCGAGGCCATGTGTTTCCAGACATTGACCGCCCTCTTTATGACGTTATCGACCGCTTTGTCGATGTGCTGGATTTGAAGTCCGTATGAACAAGATCAAATACTACTTTTTGCGCTACCAGCCCTATGTTCTCGGGGTCTGCTTTTTTCTGTCGATCTTCATCATCTGGAGCATCGGCCGTGCCCTGGGCTTCAGTTCGATGAACAGCCTGCTGACGGGAATAGGCCTGTTCCTGCTGCTGTCGGCGGCGTATGTGCTGTTGCTGTATCGGGGCGTATCACAGCATCAGAACCTGGAGGGTCTGCTGCGTGATGACGCCGATCAGGCCGTGCTCAATGCCAGCCCGGCGGATCGCGAAGAGGTCAGCCTGCTGCGTGAGCGCTTGCTGCAAAGCATCGAACGGTTGCAGAGCAACAAGCCGAACGGCAGCAACGCCAAGGACGCGCTTTACGCCCTGCCCTGGTATCTGGTGGTGGGTCAGCCCGCAGCGGGCAAAAGCACCATGCTGTATCAGTCGGGCCTCAACTTCCCCTACGCCGAGCGCGAAGGCGCACGCGTCGCCGGGCTGGGCGGCACGCGCAATTGCGACTGGTTCTTCAGCTCGGAAGCCGTGCTGCTGGATACCGCTGGCCGCTACATGAATGATCAGCAGGAAGCCGGAAAATGGCGCGCCTTTCTGCAATTGCTGCGTCAGCATCGCCAGCGCAGACCGCTAAACGGCCTGATTGTCACGGTCAGCATTCATGACATTCTGCAATCCTCGGTGGAGGATCAGGAGCGCATCGCCAAACGTCTGCGCGAGCGAATCCAGGAAACCCACGCGCTGCTGGAAGTGCGTCTGCCGGTGTATCTGGTGTTCACCAAGTGTGACCTGGTACCGGGCTTTGTCCCCTTCTACCGCCAGCTGGATGATGTGGCGCGTGGCGAAGTGATGGGCAAGACCTTCCCGCACAAGGGCTTCGAGCAAGCTGACTGGGGCCAGCGCTTCGGTGTGGCGATGGACGAGCTGATCAATTACTGGAAAGAGATCGCCAACCAACAGCTGGTGCTTCAGGACATCCAGATCACGCGTCAGGACACCGCGGTGTATCGCTTCCCGCTGGAACTGGAAGCCTTGAAACCGCGCCTGCTGATGTTCGTCGATGCCCTGCTGCGCGCCAACCCGTATCAGAGCGCCGAGATGCTGCGCGGTTTCTACTTCACCAGCGCACTGGACGCCGACCAGCCCGAAATGGGCGGACACACCCGTCAGGTTACCGAGCGCTTCCAGCTGGAAAGCGAGCAGGACCTGGTCGACGGCAATGCGCAGCCGCACCCGCTGTTCATCAACAGCCTGTTCCGCAAGGTGATCATTCCCGACCAGCATCTGGTGGCGCTGTACACCACCAACCATCGCGAGCGGCGCCGCAAGGCCGCGTGGATTGGCGGCGCCAGTCTTGTTGCCCTGTTGATCTGCAGCCTGTGGGGCTGGTCGTACTGGAACAACAAGGACAACATCCAGTCCATTTCCACCGAACTCGCCCAGGCTGCAGCCGATGACAGCAAAGCCACCGGTCAGTACACCGAGTGGCAAACGCTGGATCGCATGCGCTTCTGGACTTCGCTTTACTACGATCGTCACCACGACGAAGGCGTACCGCTGCGCTCGCGCCTGGGTCTTGGGGCTATGACGTCGAACCGTTGCTGCGCACGCGCTACTTCAACCGTCTGGAAACGGTGATGCTCAAGCCGACCGCAGACAACCTGACGCGCTCGCTTTACCTGCTGACCACTATCAAGGTCTACCAGCGCAACGCCAAGGACCTGATGCCGGTCACGGGCGTCGACAGCGTCGAACCCAAGGCACTGCCGCCGGATAACCGCGCGCAATCCATCGCGGCCTTCGGCAAGGCGACGCTGGATACTTACGTCATGCTGTCGCGAGCGCAGCGCGAGAAGGCTGACCCGGCCTTCCTGAAAGCGAAGATGCCTGATTACTGGTACCCGGCCATTGCGCGCCAGACCGGCAAGACCATCACTGCGAACGCCGAGGCAGGCTCCAATCAGGATTACGAGTACGCCAGCCGCCAGATCAACTTCTACAGCGATCAGATTCACGAACTGGACGTGCCGAGAATTCTCGACAACGCATTCCTGACATCCAGTTCGCGTAATTACATCAACAGCCTGTTGACGCAGTCGTTGAAGGCTATCGAAACCATCACGCTGGAATCGGACACCCTGTTTGCCTTTGGTCGTGCCGACTTCCAGAGCCTGAAAACCGAAGGTCAAAACCAGTTGAGTGCGATCGCCGGCAAGCTGTTGAGCACACCGAACATCGGCAAGATCGTGATTGCAGGTCACGCCGACCAGCTGGGCGACCCGCAAAGCAACATGCAGGTGTCCAGGCAGCGTGCACAGACCATCAAGACGTATCTGGTCGGCAAGGGCGTGCCCGCCGAGCTGGTGGACGCGGTCGGCGAAGGCAGCGAGAAACCCTTGGTCAAATGCGATATGCAGCAGCCGAGGGCTCAGTTGATTCAGTGCCTTGAGCCGAATCGACGCGTAGAGATCGAAGTGCGCGCGCTCAATTGATCGCGCAGTGCAAGCAAACCGAAGCCCGGGTTGTCCACATGAGACCAGGGCCGTGGCAAGAGAACCTTTCTTGATCGTTTCAAGAAGGTTAATCAAAGGGGTCGTGTTCTGTCTTTAGACACCACAACCTTAAATGAAGAAAGGAGACGCAGAAAATGGCATTTGACGCATACATCCAAATCGACGGCATCCCGGGCGAAGTTCTGGACGACAAGCACAAAGACTGGATCGAAGTGCTCGGCTACGAGTTCGGCGCTACCCAGGCCACCTCCGCCACCGCCAGCTCGTCGGGCGGTGCTTCGTCCGAGCGCGTTGCACTGAGCGACTTCAGCATCCGCAAATCTGTGGACAAGGCTTCTGCCAAGCTGTTCGAAGCGTGCTGCAAAGGCACTCACATCGCCAAGATCCAGCTGAACGTCAACCGTGCTGGCGGCGACAAGCTGACCTACCTGACCATCAACCTGGAAGAAGTCGTTGTGTCTTCCGTGAAGGCTGTAGCAGGCGGCAACCAGAAAGGCGAAGACAACGCCGTCAGCGATCTGCCGATTGAAGAAATCAGCTTCAACTTCGCTCGCATCAAGACTACCTACACCCAACAGAGCCGTTCCGATGGCCAGGGTGGCGGTAACGTCACTGGCGGCTGGGACCGCACTGCGAACAAAGTATTCGCATAAGTCTGTGACACCTCGGGTCGCGCAAGCGGCCCGTCTTCAGCACCGTGTCTGCCCAGGCACGGTGTTCTTTTATCCTCTGATCAGAGTTGACTATGTCTGAATTTCTCAACGACCTTTCGCTTGCCGATCTGACGGCGCCCATCAACGGGGGCAGCGGCGAAGACCTGAGCTTTTCCACCCTGTTCGATCAGGTCAAGGAAGCTCGTCGAGCAGACCCCGATTACCTCACCCAAGGTGACTGGCAAACCGATCTGAAGTCCTCGGACTGGGATCAGACCATCACGTTGGCCGCACAGGGCCTTGCTGAACAAAGCAAGGACCTGATGCTCGTCGCCTGGCTCAGTGAAGCCCTGGCGCACAAATACCACTTTGTCGGCATTACCTTCGGCCTGACCGTGGCCGAGCGGATCCTGCAAAATTTCTGGGACGATCTGTACCCGTCGCTGGAAGACGGCGTAGAAGAACGCGCCGCCCGCCTGGCCTGGCTGAAAACCACGCTGACCGAAGTCGTTGGCGGGCTGCCGATCACCCAGGGGCAGAACTTTGGCCTGTTGCGCTACGACGAGTCGCGCCACGTGGAAAACCTCGCGCTGCAAAACCCCAAGGCAATGCAGGCTGCTGTTGACGAAGGCAAGATCAACGCCGAAATCTTCCAGCGCTCCGTGGTACTGACCGACTCGGACCACCTGCGCCTCAAGGCCAGCGAAATCGCTGCCAGCCTGTATGCCTGCCAGCAGCTCCAGGCCACTGCCGACACCCTGTTCGGCCGCGACGCGCCCAGCCTCGTCACCCTGAGCGACATCCTGCAACGCGCCGGGCAACTGACCGAAAAGCTGCTCAAGGACCGAGGAATAGAACTGAGCCCTGCCCCAGCAGCCGCCGCTCAGACCGCACCCGAAATCGCCATCGACCAACCCGCAGGTGCCGCGATGACCCAGACCACCCAGGACAGCGCATCCGCACCACTGCGCACCACCCCGGCCACTCGCGACGAAGCCTTCACCATGCTCGCCGGCATCGCACAGTTCTTCAAAAACACCGAACCGCAAAGCCCCGTCCCGTACCTCATTGAGCGCGCCATCAAGTGGGGCAACATGCCGCTGGAAGGCTGGCTGAACGACGTCATCAAGGACAGCAACGTCGTGGACAGCATTCGCGATGTGCTGGGTACGAAAGAGCCTAAGCAGTAAGGGCGATCTGGTGGATCGGTCTGTATGAACGTGCGTACAGACCGTCGGGAAATGCACCACAGGATGAGTCCGTCTGTATGACTGACGTGCTCTCGATTTACCCGTATTTTGCGTCTTACCCAGCGCTGCAAGAGGGAACGACCATTCACATGATTCACACACATCAGGGATTAGAGAATGAACACGTCAGACCCGGTAAACGCATCAGGCCACTACAGCGACAAATGGAAAGAACGCTTCGCCTTTTTTGAAGCGCATGGCGGCCCGAACGCACCGGGGTTCAGACCCGCGCTCAAGCAACTGCCATTTCTGAAAAAAGTGAAAGTCAATTTCAACTTCTTCGCGTTCTTTTTTGGGCCGGTTTACCTGTTCATCCTGGGGCTGTGGAAGAAGAACCTGTGCTTTATCGCAATGATCGTGGTGGTCTCTATCGCGCTGGACATGGTGATGGACATGTTTGAGTTCCGCTATGCCAAGGAGGCCAGTTCTGCGGTCGGTTTTGTGTTTAATGCGTTGTATGGGCAACTGACTAATTACGCGTATTACCTCAAGGAAGTGAAAGGCGAGCAGAGCTGGAATCCATTTGAGGGGTTGCGTTGGTAATGCGAAATCATTGGGTTCTATTTTTAGGGAGGCATGAATGTTTGATTATGTAGTCAATTCGATATCGCTGCTGTGTTTTTCAACGCTGGCATTCTTTATTCTTTACGCGCCGCTCAGAACCATAATATCGTTGATTAAGCGTAAAAACCCTCTTGATCGGGTATCTCGACCTTCCTACGGGATATCCATGTGCCTATCGTTTGCTGCTGCAGGCTTTACTCTTATAATTATGTTGTCCCGAACTCCAAGTATACTGACTACACGAATCTATTCCTGTCGATCTCAGCCTATCTCTTTATTCAGGCAGTGACGATGGCGGTACTGATGGGTAAGACCAGAGCCCATTAAAGGTCAATGAATAGCCTGTAGCGGCTAGTATTTGCCAAGATTTTTAACTTTACCGTTAGCAATCTTATCTCACTGCCCAGTTAAGCAGGCATGGAGTCATCACTTACAGGGAAGCCAGTATGCGACCAATCATCGTGATCAACGACCCCACCTCTCCGTTTACAGTAAGCCGACCAGCATTGCCTCAGCTGCGGCTGGCATGGCCAGAGGTGCTTTTGTTGGCGTTGTGTTAATCGCTGCTTCCCAGGGGGCAGCGCCGCTGACTTTAGTAATACCCGTTGAATGGGGGCAGGTCTAGGCGTTCAGGCACTCATCGTTAATAAAGGATGGGAGAAAGATCTCGGGAACATGTTAAACCATGAGAAAACATAATGATTAATTCAGATAGCCTTAGAAAAAGCAGCTGGCTAGCATTCTTCACGACTGGTTTTTTTACAGCCTTTGGCCCATCTAAATTAACGTGTTTTTGGTACGTATATTTTTTGGCCGTAACCTTGATGCTTGCCTGGACAATATACCTAGTCTACCTGTGCGAAAAGTACACAACCTATATGTCGTCGCTTATTAGCGCACTGATTGGTTCATTTACATTGCTCGCTTGTAACGTAGCTTATGTCTCCACTTCTATTTTTTTTGGAGAGAACAGTTTTAATGCTTTCATTACAAGTCTAACCCCTGCCATCATTACATTGTTGGCTTATTACGCGATTGCTAGCAAAAAGCCTTCTTTTCAACCATTCGAATATGACGGACAGAAAATCCAGACGCGTGTTGCTAGCACTTCACAACTATCAACAAGTTATAAAACTGGCTTGATCGCGGGAGCAGCCACGTTGGCGGCCGGTATTTTCCTGCAGGCGTTCGGCGTGCTAACTGGCGGTGTAGTTGCGGCCCTTGTCCTTACTGGATGCTGTGTGACCATACTGTTCTACATGCGGCATGTCATCAGGGGGCTTCGCACACTCCGAGCCAAGGAGCGCAATATGCCTGCTGCGTACACGTTCATGCAAATCGATGAAATTCGCGAAGCCCGCAGTCGTTGGTGGCTGAGCAGGTTTTTCAAATGGTTCTCGTCTCGGCACAAATCGTAGGGTGCGTAACTCTCGATGATTACTACATAGCCCTATTTATCGAAATGGAAAGCCCGCTCATTACTCAGCCTTCAAAGCCATCAACATAAAGCGCCTCATAACGCGCCATCGTATCAATGAGCCGCTGCCGCAGATACCCGTTCGCATGCCCCAAGGCTGCCAGGATCTGCGCCGACTCCACCAGGTAAGACGCCCGCTTTGCCTTCTTCCAGGTGGACGGCGCTGACTGAAGATTGGTGATGCGATCACACAACTTGACCGACGCAGCTTCTTTGGAGTGCCTGGCGATCCCAGCGAAATAAAGCGCTTCGGAAAACGGCACGACCAGGTTCTTGCTCAGGCACGCCACCGCTGAAGCCACCTCGACACCAAATGCTTCAGCCAACTCATCCTGAGTCACCGGCGTATCTTCCAGCACGTCGTGCAGTAACGCTGTGGGCAAGGCGATTTCAAGCGCGCCCACAGACTCTTCGCGATGGGCAAAGATCAACTCGTTGGCAACCATCGCCACGTGGGTGGTGTAAGGAAGGTCCGAGCCTGTCATTTTTTGGCCTACGTGGGCATGGGATGCGAATAGCCAGGCTTTGTTGTAGAGCTGTTGCGGACACGGTTTGGGCATGTGGGTCAGATTCCTTGAGACGCGATAAAAATCAGGGATCGCGGGCTGACCCTCAGAGAGAGTACGCGCGCTTCTCTATCAATCGCCGATAGACTCGTCCAAAGGGTCGTGCAGCGGCGCACGCTCGAACAACTGTTGGGCCAGCCCCTGAATATGCTCGGACCATGCGACGTTCTTGACCCATTCCTCCGGCATGCCTGACACCCCATAAAGCGCGCCTGCGATTTGTCCGGCGGTAGCGGCTACGCTGTCGGCATCATCAGCCAGGTTGGCGGCCAGCAAAATAGCATCTTTGAAGTTGTCGGTATTCCATACGGCCCACAGGGCTGCTTCGAGTGTGTCGATGACATAGCCTGAAGAGCGGATCTGGTCGCGGTTTTTTTCTTTGTATTCGCCTGCGTTGATGAGCAATGCTCGCGGTAGTAACGGGCAAATCATCGGAGAAAGGGCTTCTTCTTTGTCCGCGCCGTTAAGGGCGAGATGGAACTGTGCGCCAAGCAGCGTACAACACGCGATAGCCTCCAACGCGTTGTGGGTGCATTGACTTTGGGCATCACTCTCACGCCACGTAGCTGAAAGCGAATGTCGGCGAAATATCGCAGTGGGTGCCAAGCGAATTATTGAGCCATTGCCAGCGGTGGATGGGGCATCATTACCATACCAGTGACCGCCATCTTTCAGCCTTCCTTCGATCGCAGCCCGAGTGGCATTGCCGATATCAAAACACTTACCGTTGTGGCTGTTTTCGCCATTTATGTACCAGCGGCCCATTCTCTCTGCGTAATCGATAAGGTCGAAATTGCCCTTCGCAAGATAAGTATCTGCGAGGCAGAGAGCCATGCTTGTGTCATCGGTCCACTCACCGGCATTGAGTTTGAAAGGTCCGCCACCCACCATGTCATGGACATGGCTACGATCACGGGGCAAAAATTCCAGTGTTGTACCGACGGCATCGCCAATGGCCAGCCCAAGCAGGCACCCTTTTGCACGGTCCAGCGCCTGTGCTTCGGTGAGGTTACACGTCCGTGACGCTATCCAGCCGGGCTTCTCTACAGGCAACCTTGGTGCGTCAGCCTGCAACATATAATCCATACGTTGGAGCAACTGCGCAGATGGCGGAGGCAGCAGGTGATCGTAGCGCTCAACATATCGATCGAGGGTTTCGTTGGAGCTTCTCAAGTCAATCATGGGTCCTTCCAGAGTAATTTCTCAAGGTGTAGAGCAGTATGGAAGCTGCTACCGGATGCCCGAGTCTATACCGCTTGTTAGCGGCTAAATAGCCGTTCCCCGCTTTACTCCTGGCTTCTGGATCAAAAGATCATCCCGCTCTCTCCTGCGGCATGTCTTGGCGAATGCATCTGCAGCAATGAGATCTGTGTGGAAAAGATCAAAGCTGGCTTTGTCGATCTCGTAATACTCCTCGCAATCGATCAAGCCATTATTCACCGGAAATTACAAATAGAAACGCCCTGAGGTTTCCTCGATACCCAAGGAAAGCATGAGGTCGCGATTAAAAAGGTATCGTTAAATTTCATATGACTGCCTTAGAGCCTTAATCATTCAACCTCATAGATAAAGCCCATCAACTTGTGCAAAAAGCGCCTACAACAAGCTTCATTTTCCGTTATATCTACGAATAATCAAACATAAAGATAAAATTATTATGGACTTCACCACCTAATAGACCATGCCCAAAAATCAAAAGATTAGCTATCAAAGACCAATAAATGTAAAGCCGCTGCAATCTAAAGCTCACTTCCCGTCTACCTGTATACAATATTCTTGGTCGCCCACCATCTTGCAGGGCCAGCCATCGTTAATTTAACGCGTCGGCTTAAAACAAACTCGCTCATCGTTCACCCAAAATAATTGCCATGCCGAACCAGAAATAAGCAATTTTGGACATGGCGTATAGTCTCTAGCAAGCAATACAATAGTAGCCAATACAGCTATGGAGGGCACAACATAGATTATCGTCTTGATAGAAATCTTGAGCATCAAACTTTGGAAAGCCCCCAAAAAAGAATTATTTGGAGGATCAAATTTCTTCCCTGTCCATACGGCTATAGAGCCTCCAATTATAATTAGCAGCACGGCGGGCGGAACCATGAGTAGGCAGAACGCAAGGTAAGGAGTTTCTACGACAGGTGCATTTCTATATATACGCCCATACAGAGGAAGTACATGTTCCCAAATCCAGTAAACTGAAAAAACATCGACCAATGTCATGAAAAAAACAAATACCGTCGCTCCAAATCTGAACAGTGCAGGTGACATAGAACTCGCCCCTATCTGAATAATCACCTAACGGGCGGCTCTTGGTATAAGATGCCTGTGGGTAGTTTTACTTTTAGCCCATTAGCTGATTGAGACGCTATATAGCTCACATCCATAATGGCTCGAGCTAGCTCGTAGTCCATATCTTCAAACTCTTTAGCTCCTAGAGCGCCAAGTGACAAATCATGAAGCCTCGACTTGTCTTTTTCAACCCCCTCGAAAACTGCCTTGACATAGATGAGTTGATTAATTACCGATGTATAAACTGGAAACTGGGAATTACGCGCGCACCGATCCTTAGCAAGTAGAAGAGCGTGATTTACATACTCCAGCGCAGTATTAAATATCATAGCGCACTCCATTAAATGACTTTCATCGTTCCGAAACCAAATTTCCAATGGTCCGTGGCTTGACAACACCGTGCCACACCCATGAGAACCACTCCGAAAGCCCATTTTACCTATGTACACCTCAGTGTCCACTGGAGCTTTCATATTGAAAACTCTATGGCGGCTTTTAACCTCATCAGAGAACTGTACCGAACCATCATTATCTAGCATTCCCGATTGCCTCCCTGCTTTTCATTTCCCCTTTCATCTATAACCACAAGATTTCAAGGCTCATCGGAACGCATAAAAACATCTTCGCCTTCCTATATCCCTCCTAAAACCATGCTGCACAACTGTCTATCGATGGTAACTTTCAGTCCTTAGCCATTTTGGCCGCCAACATTTTGTAAGCTTCCGTTTCGCGCCCCTCTATGAGTTCCATATAGAAATCTGTGTACGCAGCCTCCAGATCTTTATATGACTGTAAACGTGTCTCAGTGAAAAGCTTGTAACCTGGAATATCTCGTGGCTCAACCATTTCAGTAATTTGGCCTTGCTCTGCTCGGGAAAGTAAACCCTCAAGTTGCAAAAACAATATTGAAGCATCAGGGTCGCAACGCTTATAAATTTCAAGTTTTTCGCGAAGCGTTATGGCAGCCACTCTCAAGGCTTTAACATCCATATTTATGTAACCTCTAAGTGTCTATTGTAACGACTTCCTGGCCGCGGACTATTAGCCACGCTTGACTACTACACTCCAAACATGACAATTGCAGTAGGGCATTAGCTAATTTCCAACGGAGCAAATGCTATATATCTCAGAAAGCAGGTCATGCAGCATTAGAATCGCAAGACATGTGCGCCACACAGAGCAAAGGCTCACTGACTGTGACGCTCACTTCATTTCTCACCCATTTCCCTTTTCAGTTTACGTAGTAAAGGAGTCTCCCCACCAGTCAGTTCAACCCTGAACTCTGCGAAAGCATGCTCAAGATGAGAATATTGTTGCAAGCCCTCTTCGGTAAATAGGTAACGCCCCGGAATGTCTCGCCACTGCAACTTAACTGTTATCATGCCAGATTCGGCCAGCTTCATCAGTGGTTCGATCTCAACTCGAAGCTTTTCAACAACGGGATCTGAATTTCTCAAATCTTCAATCACCTCACGCAGCTTTTGCGTTTTTTGCTTCAGATGTTCAGCATTCATAATAATGACTTTGGCAGCAGCTAGATCGACGGAGGGACGAAGGAAAGCAGACATCTGCGACCGGCATCAAGAGCGAAAATTGCAACTTTTCACTATTGTCAAGCGTAATAAAATTTATTTATCAAGGACGCCACAACCCTTCGGGAAGCTTGACTTTCAGTCCGTTCGCTGATTGATTTGCTATGTAATAAACATCCATTAATGCTCGCGCAAACTCGTAATCAGTATCTTCAAACTCTTTCGCCGCAAGGGCTCCAATGGAAAGCTTATGAAGTCTAGATTTATCCTTCTCAACACCATCAAAAACAGCCTTTACATGTAATAGCTGGCTTATAACTGCGGCATAAACAGGAAATGAAGGATTACGCTTTATCCGCTCTCTAGTCAGAGAGATAGCATAATCTATAAATTCTATAGCAGTATTAAATTTCATCACTCACCCGCGCCAATTAATTTAAGCGATTTTTTGGACTGGAAGTCATTTGCTTTCCAGGCGTTTGACTAGGGATTATCGAAAGGAGATGAAACGTCTTCGCTTTACCGTTTCAGCCTCGAAACAAAGTACGCTGCACTACCCTCTATTAAAGAGACTTTCGACGCTTAGCCATCTTGGCCGCCAACATCTTATACGCATCTGTTTCGCGCACCTCTGTAAGTTCAAGACAAAAATCAGCGTAGGCCTTTTCCAAATCCCCATAAGCTTGTAAGTTCGTTTCGGTAAAAAGCTTGTATCCTGGAATATCTCGTGGCTCAACCATTTCTGTTATTTCGCCTTGCTCTGCTCGACAGAGTAGCATATCAAGGTTCAACAATAATATTGAAGCATCAGGGTCGCGATGTATATGAAATTCAAGTTTGTCGCGGAGCGTTGTAGCTGCCACTTTCAAAGCCTTAACATTCATGCCAATGTTACTCCTAGTTCTATCGTACTGATTAGTCTGGGCATAAACCATTCACTACGATTATTTACTATGCTCTGAACAGCATCGCCAGACCTAGCAATTTTCCCATTAAGCTCTGTAGTCGGCGCGACGTTGCCCACAAAAACCTCTATTAGCTTGAATCAACTTGTTAAGTTCATCATCGAGGTTCCGCTCGATGCCATCCCAGCTAGGAATGTTGGCTAATAAGTCCATTTATACATTACTGTCCCTGGGTTGAAGGGGCTGCACCAACTTACTTGGTGGTCACAAATTGACGCGTTCTGATCCATATGCACCTGGTCCGATCAGACCTGAACTCTTGAACTAAATTCCAGAGCAGGCTCATTTTTCTCATCTGCGAAACAGATCGTAATTATGACAAAAAGTCACCATCACGCAGTAAACATTTATACCCCTGACCACTCTTACAAAAAATCCATATAAATATCTATATTATAGGCACTCAAGAAACTGTATTTTTGGCACTATCAGCGGTAGACTTTTAAAGTCTTTCACACCTCCACGACAGCATCGAAAATGCATTTTAACCTGGTGCGCGTTCAAACAATTGCCGAGCTAAATCTTGAATATGATCCGACCAAGCGACTTTTTTACCCACTCATCTGGCATGCCCGACACCCCATACAATGCACCGGCAATTTGTCCAGCGGTCGCTGCTACACTGTCAGCATCATCGGCAAGATTAGCAGCTAGCAGAATAGCATCTTTGAAGTTGTCGGTATGCCATACGGCCCACAGGGCTGCTTCCAGCGTGTCGATAACATAGCCTGAGGAGCGGATCTGGTCTCTAGTTTTTTCTTTATATTCACCGGCGTTGATGATCATTACTCGAGGCTGGAATGGGCCGATCATGGGAGAACAAACCTCCTGCTTGTTGGCCCCATTTAGAGCAAGGTGTAATTTTGCCCCTAGAAGTTCGCAACAGCTAATCACCTCAACCGCGCAGTGCGTAGTTCTGCTTTGCGTTTGACTTTCCATCCATGTTGTGAGCAAAGAGTTTCGCCGAAAAATAGCTGTCGGTGCCAATCTGATTATTGAGCCGTTGCCTGCGGTATTAGGCTCCCAGTTGCCGTTCCAACTCAATCCTTCCTTTAGCCAACCTTCAAGTGCGTTGCGTGTCGCATTACCAATATCAAAGCAAACACCGTTGGCGCTATTTTCCCCTTTTTTATACCAGCGGCATAGCCGATTCAAATAGTCTGCGTAATCCAGTTTTCCATTCGCAAGGTAGCAGTCAGCCAAGCAAAGAGCCAGGCTGGTATCATCTGTCCACTCGCCCGCATTGAGTCTAAATGGCCCCCCGCCTTGCATGTCTGTCACAGTGTTAGAATCGCGGCTAGTAAATTCCAGAGTTGTACCGACTGCATCACCAATAGCAAGACCAAGAAGTGCGCCTTTTGATCGGTCAAGTGCCTGAGAGGCTGTTAGCGTAGGTATTCTAGATGCTAGCCAGCCCGGAACCAAGGAGGAGTCTGTGGGACTATCAACCTCTGAAGATCTTCCACTTGAGGTAGATACTCTAGAAGTAGGCGCAGGCCTAAAGCTTCTATACCGTTCAGCATAGTCAGTAACGATGTCTAACGGGCTATGTAGATTTATCATGGGACTTTTTTCAGAGAGACGTAGTTTAGAAATGAAATATTCTTTACAGACGTTCCTTACATCGTTATTTAAGCAATGCCTAAGAAGGATGTATTTGCTACATTCCTAAAAACCCTTGCCCACTTATACCGCTCTGTAGGCTATCCTGTCAAGAACGCTTTGAGGGAGGTCTGCCCTCTATAAGTGCGTTTTCCCATAAGCGGAGAAGTTCAGATAAACCTTGAGCATTAGCCTGCGGGCGCACATGCACACCAAGCTGCCACCAGTTTCATGCTCGTGGAGCAATTACTGTGGGTCTGCCTCCCTAACTTGTAGCCCCCTATTTTAACTGGGCTGCACAGTAAGCAAATCACCCAACTCTCTGAGTCTACATTTTATGACGAAAACGAGCTCAACTTCAGGAGTTTTTTGAAAAAGCTCGTAGCCACTTTGGACTATTTCATAATATTCTTCATAGTCAACCAAGTCATTATTAACCGAAAATGACAAGTAAAAATGACGTTTTGTCTATCGTCAGCTCAACTAAAATTTTCATTCGAGAGTCGTTGGATCGTGGCTTACGCCGCCTCGAGGTGGACAGTTTCGTAACCCACACTCCGGAGCTTTGAACATGTTCAATAGAACATGTCGATGAAATTTAACTATCGCCACTAATATACAGTATACATTTTATTGCCACTTTGTTAAATGAGCTATTTTTGATTTCTCTCTGCACGAAGCATCTTTAGAAGCGGAGGTTCTCCGCCCGTAATCTCAATTGAGAATACAGCATATGCTTCCTCTAAATCACTGTATTCTTGAAGCCCATTCTCGGTAAAGCGATAGCGCCCCGGGATTTTCCCCCATTGTATTGGTGATAGAATACGTCTTGATTTTGCCAGTTCCAACAACGGCCTTAAATCTTCATAGAGACGTGAAGCCTCATTATCCTTTACAGCATATTCCTTTAATTTCTCTTCCAAAATTTTTGCTGAAAATTCGATTTTATCTATGTTCATTTTTAGTTCCCTATTGTCCCAACTCTTACAGCTGGAGCCCAGCTACCACGATCAGGCACCACATACTGCACTGCTCCGGCAGAACGTTTAACTAGACCTCCTAACTCGCTCGTCGGAGCGACCTCACTGACGTAAACTTTGGTAGGATTTAGCGGCTTTATCTCATATATACCATATGTAACCCCTTCGCTCCCCAAGGGAAGCCCAAAATAATCAGCTAACGTCTTATCGGAGGCTGACGCCTTCATTAGCTCTTTACGCGTCGTAAAATAAGGTGAGTATTTTGGAGCATCCCCGCCTTCGGCCACTATCTTTACCAATGGTTCATCTACAAACTTCACAGTCGGAAGAGTTTTACCAGAAGCAAGTTGTCCTGCTGCTCTGGCGTATAGAAGCTCTTCAGATGCATTGGGAGCAGACCTCGCAAGCGCATCAAAATAAGCTCTTCCTTCTGCCGTACCGAGATACGCATCTATCTCACTTGTTTGAACACCGTGGGTTTCAAATGTACTAAATTCTTTAATCTGCTGTTCTACCGATACAAACTCTGGATCTTGCTTAGGGTCTGTTCCCGTTTCACATTGGCAGCCACAGAAAAGCGCAGGCCATTGCTATGACGCTTTCATAGTTTCTCTTGAGTTTGTCGAACCGAGAAGCCGCCGCCCGGAAATGCTTCAACCGGGCAAAGGCGTTTTCTACGAGATGTCGATTGCGATATAACCCTTTGTCCAGATCTGCGTTCCCTTTCAGAGAATTGCGCTTTCGTGGAATCACCACTTTGCTGCCTTGCTGCTCGACCTGAGCGCGTATCGCTTCAGTGTCGTAGCCCTTGTCCGCAATGATCACTTCTGCATTGGGCATCTTGGCAATCAACGAGGCCGCCTGCGAACAATCATTGGTCTGGCCTCCGGTCACGTCAAATGCAATGGGCAGCCCACAAGCGTCTACAGCCAGGTGAATCTTGCTGGTGTTACCGGCTCGGCTTTTTCCGATGGCCTGGTCCTGCGTGCTGGCAGCACCTGCACTGTGCTGATGAGCCTTTACATAACTGCCATCAATGAAAACCCACTCCATGTCAGGATCGGTCATCAGCACCTCAAGCACCTTGACCCACTTGCCTGAAGCAGACCAGGCATTGAACCGCTTGTAGACCTTGCTCCAGTTTCCAAACGCTTTCGGCAGGTCTCGCCAAGGGCAACCCACACGCATGCGGTACAGCATGCCTTCAACCGTGGTGCGCAAATCTCGCTTGTTGTAGATCGATTCGTGCAGCAAAATTTCTCGAAGCTTCGGCCAGTGCTCATCACTGAGCATTAATCGGGGCATTGCAGGCTCGTATTGGTGTTGTGTGAGAACTCCAACAATACGGGCCTGTTCTCATAGAGATCAATGGGTTACGTCGAAACGGGAACAGACCCTAGCGTAATACTCACGCATGGTCTCGGATTCAGCCTTAGCCAAAGGAGCAGGCTCATCAACCCGCAACGCAGGCTCAGCCAATAGCCTCCGCTCATTACGCGCCAACCAGTTCGCAAACTGCTTGTTCGAAATCTCTGCCTGAAGCTTGGCACTGCGCACTGCGATGCTATCCATGCTCCCTATGATGCCTGCCTTGACCTGCCCACGTGTCATGTAGGTCACGATGGCAGTAAAGAGCAGCAGCACCAGTTGCTCCTGGCCTTTTGCGATTTGGCGGGCAGCACGATCAATCCGCTCCTGGATTTCGTATGCCGAACCACCAGTGGGGTCGAGGCCCTCGGGTTTCAGCCCTTCGTCAGCGTGCCAGGCAGTGGCGAAGCCTTCCTGCAAGGTAGAGAGGCAAGCAGGCAGACCTTTATAGAAATATTCAGCTATAGCTGAGAGGCCCAGCGCCATCAGGATCAGGTTGCCAACCTGTAAACCGATACCCGCTCCAACTGCCGCTACCGGCACAGCGCCGACACCAAAGAAAAACGCTCCAGCAACGCCGCCAGCGACCGTACCGACCGCAACGCTGCCGCCGAGAATCATCGCGACTTCTTTAACCAGTTGCAGCAGCACCGGGAGGATCTGTTCGATCTCGATGGATGCCCACTTGCGCTTGAGGTTTGACTCGATGATGGGATAGGAAAGCCTCATCGCCGCTTTCACATAGTCAATGCGGTTGCCGCCCATGTATCCGTAGGCTTGAGTCGCGGTGGTGGTGGTATTGACGCGTCGCGTGAAGCCATTCCAGCTGTCATAGGTGCTCTGCAGCCCATCGCTGTAGGCTTGATTCAGCGTGTTGAATTTATCATCGAGGTTCCGCTCGATGTCATCCCAGCTAGGAATGTTGGCTAATAGGTCCATTTACACATCACTGTCCCTGGGTTGAAGGAGGCTTGCACCAATCGCGCGGCTACAAATTGACGTGATCCGAGCCATGTACATGGCTCCATGGGACCTGAATTCTGAAGCTAAATTTCAGGACATGCTCATTTTTCTCACCTAAAAAACAGATCGCAACAATGCCATTAGGCCATCACTTATTCGAATCCCTGCTTAACTCATTGCTACGCCTGAAAATCTCCCAACTAATGCGCGCTCTAAGTGCTCCACAATTACGACCGTCCAGCTAAATCAGACACATCCCAAAATGAGGGTGATCGTCCGAGGCCGTCGTTGTGGTTGACACGGCGCAACGCCTCGGTGTCTCCTTTCATCTCTTAAGAACTGTAACGGTTTTGAGAGAAATGTTAGCTGTTTTTTTACTGAGCTAGTGGCACTTTCATATTGTTTTGTGGTCGCACATTCGCAGTAATTGCGAGATGCCGAACGCGTCTGTAGCTCTGGTCCTACGAAATTTTCAGAATTTTATGAGCGGTGGATGTCGATTTTTGATATCGCAGCCCTCCTGAAATAGTCGATGCTTATGCACCAGACCTGTGTCGTGACTTGTCAGTTTGTAACCGTTAGCCGCTAAATCCGGCGGCGCTGGCCTCCCTGCCTTCAAGGAGATATACATGTTGATGGACCTTGCCGCGATGCTTTCGCCGCAGAACCGGCGCCTTTTCAAATTCAAGAACCTCGCGAATCCCGAGCAGGAGCTGCTGCTGGAGTCCTTTAGAGGGTCTGAAGGTCTGTCACGTGCATACCAATTTGACCTGCTGCTGGTGTGCCAGGACTCCGGAGTCGAGCTGAAATCGATGATGGGCCAGCACGTGGTTATCGAAATCGAGCTGGCCGATGGCTCGCCACGCTATATCGCTGGCTATCTCACGCGCTTTGCCAGCGGTGGCAGCGACGGCGGCATGGCCAAATACACGGCAACGCTCAACCCCTGGTTCTCGATGCTGAAGAACCGCTTCGACACACGTATCTTCCAGGGGAATACGGTAGAGGAAGTCGTTACCCAAGTGTTCGCGATGTGTACCGCGTTCTCCAAGCATGAGTTTCGCCTGAGCAAGCCTCTCAAGCGCTATACCTACATCACTCAATACCGCGAATCCGACTTCAACTTCGTCCAGCGTCTGCTGGAAGAAGAAGGGATGTTCTATTACTTCGAGCACACCGCCGAAGGTCACACCATGATCATCTGCGACGACTCCACCACGCTGGTGCCGTTGCCGGAGCAGCCCCAGATACGCTTCCACTCGGCGTCGGTCACCGAGACAGCCGACTCCATCATCGAATGGAACGGCGACCGCAAACTACAATCAGGGAAAATAGCGGTTCAGACGTTCGACTATCGTCAGCCAAACAACAGGCTGCCGGTCGCCATGAACAGCCTGAACCAGCAGGGTGATGTCGAGAACTTCGAGGTGTACGACTTTCCCGGCCAGTACACCCATGGCACCTACGATGAAGGTGAAGCGCTGTTGCGCTTGCGCGTTGAAGCGCTTGAGCTGAGGGGCAAGAGCTTTAGGGGCACCAGTAACTGTCGTGCCATGAAGCCTGGCTACACCTTCGAACTGCTGCAGCATTACGACCACGATCAGGGCTCACCTGAAGACCGCCAGTTCCTGCTCGTGCTTGTTGATAGTGAAGGCCACAACAATTACCTCAACGGTCAGCAAGCCAGCTACTTCAACACCTTCTCCTGTGTACGCAAGAAGATAGTTTTTCGCCCACAGCTCACGACCAATCGCTCCGTCATTTCGGGGCCGCAGACCGCTATCGTTGTGGGTCCGCCCGGAGAAGAAATCTTCACCGACGAACTGGGTCGCGTAAAGATTCAGTTCCATTGGGACCGCAAAGGCGAGCACAACGACAAAAGCTCCTGCTGGGTCCGCGTTGCTCAATCCGGTGCAAGTGGCGGTTTTGGTAGCATCCAGATCCCGCGCGTCGGTGACGAGGTGGTGGTCGTTTTCCTTGATGGCAACCCCGACCGTCCGCTCGTCATGGGCAGTCTGTACAACAGCCAGAATACGCCGCCGTGGTCGTTGCCTGCCAACAAGACCCAAAGCGGTTTCCTGACGCGTTCGGCCAAGGGTGATGGCGGTACAGCCAACTTCTTCCGCTTCGAAGACAAGGCCGGTGCCGAACAGGTGATTGTGCATGCCGAGCGCAACATGGACACCGAGATCGAGCTGGATGAGACGCATGACGTGGGTAATAACCGCAGTGTGACTGTCGGCGGTAAGAATACGGAAATTATTCAGAACGACACTTTGCTCAAGGTAGAGCAAGGCTCATTGACGATTACCGTGGACAAACAGTCTATCGACATTACGGCCATGACGGAGATCACCCTCACTGTAGGTACCAGTAGCATTACCCTCAAGCCGAGCAGCATCGAAATCAAGGGCGACGAAATAAAGGTTCTCAGCAAAAACACCTTTGTCGAAGGTGACCGTGTCGATATCAATATCGAGAAATCCTGAGATGGTCAGAACCAGCCTTTATGACCGTATTTCGGAAAAGCGTATAGCCGATGAGGCTTTGGCGCGTGAGAAAGCATTACACGCAGCAAGTGCTCCGCCGACCGTTCCCGAGCCTGAGCCAGTGCCGGTTTTACCGCTTGAATTGACACGCAATGAGATTACGGTTGCCGGGCTGAAACTGGTCATGCCGCAGCGAGTGAACTTTCAGGAGATCAGCATCACTCTTGAAAAGGATGGACACCCCATCACGCTCACCATCACACGTCGGCCGGTTCGGGATGATCTGACGCTGAACCGCTATACAGATCTCTACTTGGCAAACCTGCGTGAGAGACACCCTGATATCGATACTGTGCGGCAGCGAGATTGCTTGCTGGCGGGAAATGCAGCGGTGGCTCTCGACTACGTACTCACCTCCAGGCAAGGGCTTAGTCACGGCAGAGCTATTAACGCTATCACCACTGCAGAGGATGGAGATAAGCAATGGCTTTGCATCTCCACAATGATTGATCCTGACACGGCTGCGCTGGCAGACTGGTTGATCGATTTCGACGCAGTGCTTGAAGCAATTGTCGCTCATTGATTTTTTATTTTCGAGTTCAGGACATTCACAATGGACTATCAGCTTCACGAAGGATCAATCGCATTACCAGATGGTTTCAAGGACCGGACGGTGAACATGTTCACCTTGGGCGACAGCGTTCCAGCGCCCCTCAATATCACGATTTCACGTGATGACATGCTGCCCGCTGAGGACATGAGCACCTACATAAGCCGGCAGATAAAGCTCATCGCCAATAAGCTTCGGGGCTACACGCTGCTTGGTAAGAAGTCTGCCTTGTTGTCTACTGGGCACACCCTCCCCGGTATACAAGTAGATGCCTACTACATGCATGAAGGCAGACCGATTTACCAGCGCCAAGCGGCCTTTGAAGTCATACCGGGACGTATTCTGGTGTTTTCGGCAACAAGTCAGACTGACTTTAGCTCCACGCAGGACGAGGACTGGTTGCAATTGCTGGCCAGTTTTCAGCCACATCCGGATAACGCTGGGCCAATAAACACCGAACAGGAATAAAACCATGTTCGAAGCAGCGCGTTTGCACGATGGAATTGAGCACAATAGCGCACTGGGCGGGCTTCTGGCGGGTGCTGTGATCGGCATCGCAATGGCCGTTGCTGGCGCGGCCCTGATTGTCTGCACCGCCGGGTTGGGGGCTGTTCTTCTGGGTGTTGTTTTGTCAGTCGGCGCAGGCGCAGCCCCGGCGGTGGGTGAAAGCTGGGGCGCGGCACGAAGTTCTCCCGCGGGAGATATCACGCAAACAGGGTGTTCGCCCAACGTTTTTATCAACGGCCGCAATGCGGCTCTTACCACACAAAGTATCGCCAAGTGCGAGAATCACCCCGCACCGGTACAGATTGCAGATGGCTCTGCCAGCGTTTTCATCAATGGCTACCCGGCCGCCCGCAAGGGCGACAAGCTCACCTGTGACTCGAAAATCGCTACAGGTTCCAATAACGTCTTTATTGGCGGCGGGACAAAACGCTATCTGAAAGTAAACGAAGAGATATCCGAGTCGCTTCGTGTCGGTATTGATATCGCAATCATCATTGCCTCGATGGGGCGCGGTGGACTGCCCATGTTAGCCAAGGGACTCGGTGGCGGCCTGAAGGCGGTCGCACCTTGCGCCCTGAAATTCGCTGCCACGGTAGGCGTGTCCTATTTATTTGGACGTTTTGTTGCGGGGCCTGCAATAAGCGGGGTGATAGGCGGCTTCAGCGGCAACCCCGTTGACCTCACCAGCGGGCGAAAATTACTGCTTGAAGAAGGCGAAACAGACTTTGCGCTGCCGGGGCTGATGCCTATCGAGTGGTCGCGCTTTTACGCCAGCGACCTCAACGTCGACAGCGTTCTGGGCAAGGGCTGGGTGCTGCCGTGGGAGCAAAACCTGCGCCGAAATGGCAGTTTCGTTTACCTCATCGACAATCAGGGGCGCAGCGTACCCTTCGTCAACGTCGAGCCCGGGGAAAGCATTTACAACCCTTACGAGCAGATGCATCTGGTCCGCACGCAAGGCGGCCATTACATGCTCCAAACCCAGGACAACATCTTCTTCTACTTCGGCGAAGTGCCGAATAACAACAAACCCGTTCCGCTGCAGCGTATTGAAAACGCGCTCGGCCACTACCTGCATTTCAGCCGTACCGATGAAGGTACTCTCACCGACATCAGCGCACCCGGCAACGTACATGTGCATTTGCAGTATGAGCACCCGCTGGGACGGCTGACGTCGGTGAAGCGGATCGTCAATAAGGAAGCTGTTGAAACCCTCGTTCGTTACCACTACGACGACAACGGCCAGCTCAGTGACGTTTATAACCGTAATGGCGATTCCACTCGCAGCTTTTCCTACACCGACGGCGTGATGACCCGCCACAGCAACGCCTTGGGCCTGAACTGTTACTACCGCTGGGAAACCATTGATGACCAGCCTCGCGTGGTCGAGCACTGGACCAGCGATGGTGAACATTTCGATTACCGTTATGACTTTAAGCAGCGTACGTCGTGGGCCGTCGATGTGCTCGGGCGTGAACTGGAAATTCATTACAACGAAGACCGGCGCGTCACGTCCGGCCGTGATTACGGCGGAGAGCGCTACACCATCGAGATAGACGAAAGCGGCAATATAACGGGGCTGGTATTGCCCGATGACAACACGCTGGCCTTCAAATACGACCACCTCTCGCGACTGGTTGAAGAAACCGACCCGCTAGGGCGCAAGATCACCTACAAGCATCATCTGGCGACCACGCTGGTGACCCAGACGACTTTCCCTGATGGCAGCACGTGGAAGGCCCGTTACGATTCCAGAGGCAATCTTCTGGTCGAAACCGATGCACTCGGGAACAAGACCGAATACCTCAACAGTGAAGATGGCCTGCCACACACCATCATTGATGCGACCTATAAATCCAAATACCTGTGGTGGAACAGCCTCGCTCAGGTTGAGCACTTTCAGGACTGTTCAGGCAAAGATACTTATTACCGCTATGACGATCGCGGTCATCTGATCGCCGTCACCGATGCCCTGAACAACACCACCACGCTGGAACGCAAACCCGACGGCGAAGTGCTGCGCATCAACCATCCCGATGGCAGCGTTGAGTCCTTCACCTACAACGCGCTCGGCCAGGTGCTTTCGCACACCGACGGCAAAGGCCAGATAACGCGGTTGTCCCACAACGCCCGTGGCCTGCCAACCCGACGCGAGGACGCCAAGGGCAAAGCCGTTGCCTACCAGTACGACAAGGCCATTCGCTTAACCGCACTGGTCAACGAAAACAACGCCACCTACAACTTCGTGTACGACAACGCAGATCGTCTGATCGAAGAAAAGCGCATCGACAACCTGACCCGCCGCTTCAGCTACAACCTCGGCGGCCACCTGACACAGGTCGAGGAAATCGGCTACGGCGAGAAAGGCGAACAGCCACGGCGCAGCACCCATCTGGAGCGCGACCCGATTGGTCGCCTGTTGGCCAAACTCAACGACGACGCGCGTCAGGACTACACCTATGACGACGGCGACCGACTGCTGTCAATCGAGCGCAAACCGACGGACACCGGCAGAAAACTCGGCGTCACCGCCGAAAAACTGGAATTTGCCTACGACCTGCTGGGGCGACTGACCACAGAGACCACGCCCCAAGGCGCGCTAGCCTACGAGTACGATCCACTCAGCAACCTGACCACGCTGACCCTTCCCACCGGTCAGCATCTGAACCACCTGTATTACGGCAGCGGTCACCTGCACCAGATGAATCTGGATGGCCAGCTGATCAGCGACATGGAACGCGACGACCTCCATCGCGAGATCTACCGCACCCAAGGCAAGCTGACCAGTTGCTTCGGCTACGACAGCATGGGCCGCAAGGCCTGGCAGTACGCCACAACTCTGCCCGCGGAAAAGCTATCGCAGATCCAGAACCCGCTCATAAAACCAGAGCGCTACGTCGAACACGCCTACAACCCGATTCACCGCCGCTACGAATACGACCCGGCCGGAGAACTGAGCCGCACCCTCGACAAACTGCGCGGCGAAACCCAGTACGAATACGAAGCCAACGGCCAGTTGCTGGCGCGCAATACAGGTCGCGTGGTCGACGGCGAAGAATTCCGCTACGACGCCGCCGCCAACCGCCTGAACTTCAACACCAGCCGCTTCGACCACGTCAAAGACAACCGCCTAAAACAGTGGGCGAACCACGAGTACAAATACGACGCCTGGGGCAACCTGATCGAAAAAGTCGTCGGCATCGTGCGCTGGCAGACCTTCACCTACGACTGCGAAAATCGCCTGGTCAAAACCGAGACCATGGCTGACACGCAGGTGGAAAGCACCAGCAGTTACCAGTACGACAGTCTGGGCCGACGCGTTGCCAAACAGTCCGAGATCAAAGGCCACACCGACCAGATCGGCACACCGCTGGAAATGACCGATGCCGAAGGTCAGATCGTCTGGCAGGCGAAGTACCGGGCGTGGGGTGCGGTTGAGAAGCTGGTGGTGAACGAGGTTGAGCAGAATCTGAGGTTTCAGGGGCAGTATTTTGATGTCGAGACGGGACTGCATTACAACACGTTTCGGTATTATGACCCGGAGATTGGGCGGTTTATTACGCAGGATCCGATTGGGTTGGATGGGGGGGATAACCTTTACAAATATGTTCCAAATCCCACAGCATGGGTTGATCCATGGGGCTGGGCTTGCAATCGTCCGGGGGGCTATAAATCAGGGGATGTCGATACCCATGGCAATTTATCACCGGGCGTAAACAGAGCGCCTGGTAATAAAAACATCCCAAGTGATAAATCAGTTCAGTCACACCACTTTATTCAGGATGAGTGGGCAAAGAGGAATGTAGCAGGATATAAGCGTAACGCAGCGCCAGCAGTTTTATTAAAAAGCTCCTCTGGAGAATCACACGCTATTGTTTCATCACTTCAACGAACCAGACGCAGATTGGGCGGGTTTAATGGCACCATTAAGGAAGAGTTTGGAACCGCATACAAAGAGCTAATAGACTCTGGAGTTAGTCCTAGCGTAGCAAAGAAAGCTGCGAGCAGATCATATAAATACTTCGACTCCTTGGGAGCATTTGACTAATGATATCCTTCACTGAAAAGAACAGCCCTGCCAACGTAAATGAAATAGAATCCGTCTGCAAAGAGTTAGGAATCTCAGAAAAAAACTGGTTGAGAACATTTTGGTCTGAATGCAATGGGGCGGTATTAGAAGATCAAATCGTAATTTATCCTACTGATCAAATTGTCGAGCGTAACAAAACATATGAAATAGATATAAATTCCCCCGATTACATTTTGATTGGAGATGACTCTGGAGGCGGATTAATATTAATCCCCAAAAAAGGCTTGGAAAAATTCTACTTTATAGGGTCTGGAGATCCCTTTATTAATGACGCTGAAGTCTTTGACTCCATTGAAAAGCTAACTGCCTACGTGATGGCTGATGCAGATAGTGATAGTGGTAGTGGTAACATAGTTTCAGTTGCAGAGATCAAGCCAAAAGCATCTGACGTACTGAAAATTAAAAAAGATTTTAATTTAGACTATTCAATAGCACTGCTAACTAAAAAACTAGAAAAAAAAGAAGAGATCATCTCGGAAAATGTGAAACTTATTAAGTATAAATCCGCATTGGACTTACACAGGAAATTTGTTAGATTCTCATCAAAACCCTGATCTCAAAAGCTAGCACTAACATGCGGACTCAAAATAAATTTTTATTGTTTTTTCACACTTAATCCATAAAAGTAAAAATTACATAAATACCGACTAGCTCACCTTATTTTGAATAAGTAATGCTAGCGATCTTTAAAAATTTAGATTTATTCCTTCTTAAAGATATTGTTTTATTTTTAATCGTAGCTTGGCAGTGGCTTTAATAAGACAGTTTAATCCCAAACACCAACTGATCAGAGACATGAGTATTGGGGCTATCGCTCCCAAGGCAAACTCACGAGCTGCTTCTGCTACGACAGCATGGGCCGCAAAGCCTGGCAGTACGCAACCACCCTGCCCGCGGAAAAGCTATCGCAGATCCAGAACCCGCTCATAAAACCAGAGCGCTACGTCGAACACGCCTACAACCCGGTTCACCGCCGCTACGAATACGACCCAGCCGGTGAACTGAGCCGCACCCTCGACAAACTGCGCGGCGAAACCCAGTACGAATACGAAGCCAACGGCCAATTGCTGGCGCGCAACACCGGTCGAGTGGTCGACGGCGAAGAGTTCCGCTACGACGCCGCGGCCAACCGCCTGAACTTCAACACCAGCCGCTTCGACCACGTCAAAGACAATCGCCTCAAACAGTGGGCGAACCACGAATACAAATACGACGCCTGGGGCAACCTGATAGAGAAAACGGTCGGCATCGTGCGCTGGCAGACCTTCACATACGACTGCGAAAACCGCTTGGTCAAAACCGAGACCATGGCCGACACGCAGGTGGAAAGCACCAGCAGCTACCAGTACGACAGCCTGGACCGAAGAGTCGCCAAACAGTCCGAGATCAAAGGCCGCACCGACCACAAACGCTTCCTCTGGCAAGGCTTGCGCATGCTGCGCGAAGAAAGCCCCGGCCAGAGCAGCCTGTACCTTTACGAGCTCGGCAGCTATGCGCCGCTGGCCCGTGTTGATGAGAAAGAAGGCGAGGTAGAGAACAAGGTCTACTACTTCCACACCGACCAGATTGGTACGCCGCTGGAAATGACCGATGCCGAAGGGCAGATCGTCTGGCAGGCGAAGTACCGGGCGTGGGGTGCGGTTGAGAAGCTGGTGGTGAACGAGGTTGAGCAGAACCTGCGGTTTCAGGGGCAGTATTTTGATGTCGAGACGGGGCTGCACTACAACACGTTTCGGTATTATGACCCGGAGATTGGGAGGTTTATTACGCAGGATCCGATTGGGTTGCTGGCGGTGATATCGTGAGCAAAGAAGATCGAATTTATTTTGAAGAAAAACTACAAGAAGAGCTACAAAATATAGAATGCAAAGAGCTGGCAGTAAAAGCGGTTAAAAAAGGTTTGAAATTCCGCTTCGAAAAAAAAATAGTCGCAGAGTTGGACTTTCAATATTTGGTAAAGTCACACGCCTTTATGCTCAACGGGCGAGTTTTTGGAGGGCCTATCTTTGATTGCATGTCTAAGATAGACATGCCTTACAAGAGCAACTTAGGGAGCAACGCTTGTTTTTCGTTTACCACATCAGGAAGACAAGATAAGAAATTTAGCCCTAGCATCTACGGCACTATAGCTATTCCCCGCCCTGAACATGCAAGCGAAACTTGTAATCATATCAAACTCGCACTTGAAGAGTACTACATCCCTTTAATTGTGGGTTGCGTATTGCCTAGCGAGCGGACTATTGATGATGTTCTCTACTCACCAAGAGACTATTCATATCCTGCTGCATTTATCCATTGCGCTGTAAAATGCAACTCATCGACACTAAAAAACAAATCACTAGCAGAGCTAAGGAACAATAAAAACATAATTAAAAATAAAGATTTCGATCTCGACCTTCTAGATACTTGCTTCTCATAACATGCCGACTGATTTTACACAAATAGGCTTGAAAATACCTATTGCTTTATAACGATATATTTGCCACTCACCCTATACGCTTTTAAAGGTCTATCGTTCTTTAATAAAATGCGCCGCAGTATGATTGCCAACCTTGTCTCAATCAGCTGCCGCTTTCTTTTTAATTAGTTGTTCTGCTATCGCTCACACCACATCAACTGTACTACCGACAGCAATGGCAAGCTTGCCGAAGTTTTTAATCGTAACGGCGGTTCAGTGCGTCGCCTCAGCTACACCGAGGGTGTGGTGAGCCGCCACAGCAACGCGCTTGACCTGCCTACGAGTACCGCAGGGAAACCATCGTCGACCCGACGCTCAAGTCCAAATACCTGTGGTGGAACACCCTGGCCCAGGTCCAGCGCTTTCAGGACTGTTCGGGCAAAAGCACGCACTACCGTTATGACGAGCGCCACCATCTGGTGGCCGTCACCGACGCCCTGAACAACACTCTGGAGGGAAAATTTATCGTGGTGGAGGAAGTCAAATACAAGTACTTAATTATGCAGACAGAGCAAAAATGAGGCCTATAGGGAAGCCGAGGGCCATTCATTCTATTGATTGCGGCGGCTAAATGAATCTTATAGAAAATTATAGAACCTTTGACGACCTTGGAAGTTATGATCGAGATAACAACCCACTAGGCCTTACAGTAGAGCAATTAGCGCCAAAAGGTGCGTCGTGGTCTTACAAAGGTGTCAGTCATAAGTTTGAGAGCTCTTTAGGTTTAATTGCAACACCGCTTAAGGATGGAAGCGGAATTGCGTTCGTGATCGCTCTCTACAACAAAAAATAAAATAAGGCAATCGTGATAAATCCTGATGGTACGACTATGTGGGATGTCAGCGATATGACCAAGCCAGCTTGTCGGGATTGTATGTTTTCCGAGGTTTATTACGTCCTAGCCGAGCTATGTTTTTTATAAGCTGTAATGAACATGATTTTCGTTTTTCATTTGATGCAAAAACGGGTGAGGCTGGAAAGCTAATTCCGTCATATTAATGATGGAGCGCTCTATAACAACTTAAAAAATCTGCGAACAAATATAAAATATGCGAAATCGCCTTGCCATCTAACCCCAGTCTTACATAAACTAAATAAGCTTTCTCTAAGGAATCTCCGAACAAGTCCCGGTTATGCGAAAATCGCCTGACCACCTGATCCGAGCCTCCCATGAGCCAGATGAGCTTTTCCGATTTCGAATATGCCAGCAAGCGCAAGCAGACACGCCGCGAACGCTTCCTCGCCGAGATGGATCAGGTCGTCCCCTGGACAGGTCTGCTGGGCCTGATCGAACCGTTCTACCCCAAGGCCGGCGGTGGCAGAAAACCTTATCCGCTGGAAACCATGCTGCGCATTCACCTGCTGCAGAACTGGTTCTCCCTGAGTGATCCGGCCATGGAAGAAGCGCTCTACGAAATCACCCCCATGCGCCAGTTTGCACGCCTGACGTTGAGTGCGCCGATACCGGAAGACACCACGATCATGAACTTCCGGCACCTGCTGGAGAAACATCAACTGGCTCCTGCAATCCTCGCGGTCATCAACGGTTATTTGCAGGAAAAAGGCCTGTCGCTACGCCAGGGCACCATCGTCGATGCCACCATTATTCATGCCCCAAGCTCGACCAAGAACAAAGACGGCGAGCGTGATCCCGAGATGCATCAGACAAAGAAGGGTAACCAGTATTTCTTCGGTATGAAGGCCCACATCGGCGCTGACGTTGAGTCTGGACTGGTTCATCACGTCCATGGCACTGCGGCCAATGTGGCCGATGTCACTCAAGTCGCCGAACTGCTCCACGGGGAAGAAAACGCGGTCTATGCGGACGCTGGCTACACCGGTGTCGAGAAGCGTGAAGAGCACGAAAATCGTAACGTGATCTGGCAAATCGCGGCGCGGCGCAGCACGTATTCCAAGCTGAACAAACGCAGCCTGTTGTACAAAGCCAAGCGCAAGATCGAGTACTGCAAAGCGCAGACACGCGCCAAGGTCGAGCATCCGTTTCGGGTCATCAAGCGCCAGTTTGGTTACGTGAAAGTACGCTTTCGTGGGCTGATGAAAAACACGGCCCAACTGACCACGCTGTTCGCCCTGTCGAACCTGTGGATGGCTCGAAAGCGACTAATGGGTTTGGGTGAGTTGCGCGCTTAACACGGAAAACCGAGCGAAAAACGCGCTCGACTCACACTGCATCAGACCGTTTTCAGAAAAATAGCGCTATGTGCCTGGCAAATTACGGCTTGCCACCGCTGCGCGGCAAGTTGATCGGAGCATCCCTAAGTTGAGTACGCTGGCAAGCTCAAGAACCCGCCGCGAACGTCTCGTTGCTGAAATGGAAAAGTTTGAGCGCTGGGCAAGTCTACTTAAGCTGATCGAGCCGTTCTGCCGGTTGATCGAAGGAAACAGTCCGAGATCAAAGGCCAGACCGAGCACAAACGCTTCCTCTGGCAAGTCCTGCGCCTACTGCGTGAAGAAAGCCCCAGCCAGCCCGGCAGCTATGCGCCGCTGGCCCGTGTTGATGAGAAAGAAGGCGAGGTAGATAACAAGGTTTACTACTTCCACACCGACCAGATCGGTACACCGCTGGAAATGACCGATGCCGAAGGGCAGATCGTCTGGCAGGCGAAGTACCGGGCGTGGGGGGCGGTGGAAAAGCTGGTGGTGAACGAGGTTGAGCAGAACCTGCGGTTTCAGGGGCAGTATTTTGATGCCGAGACGGGGCTGCACTACAACACGTTTCGGTACTATGATCCGGAGATTGGGAAATCCGTTTGTTGTTAAGAATGGCAACTACTCCCAGCTTAATCTTCATCACTCCAAAAAAGATAGACTAGGTTCTCTCTTCGAATTGTCTGCCGATAGACATAAAAACCTGGTAACACTAAAGCGTTGTATCCTCACCTACCTGCACAGCATCCGATCCCCCTATTAATAGAGACCTATTCAACGGTGATCGCGGCGCTTACTGGAGAGGGCGTGCGCAAATAGAAATTAACAGAAGAGCCGGGAGCGCTAAGCTTTCGGAAAACTGCGGATAGAAACCATGATATCGAAAAAGCTGGTAGACTTTTTTAAGCAACAAGGTTGGTGGTATGAAAATGCAAGCGCAGATTATGAAGTGGAACTCGGAAAACTGGGTATTGACTTATCATCTGATTTCGCTCAGTTCTACTTACACGTAGAAGACGGCCCAACATTCATGCAGCATGGAAAGGAAATATATCAGGTATGTTGGTTCTCCAAACATACTCATTTTGATCTGGACTTGAAGAACACCCATGAAACATTGCAGCTCCCACTAGAGTATATTCCACTAGATAGCTTTGAAGGCGAAAGTGGCTATTTCTATAACAAAGACACTGGAGAGGTACTTAGTGTGTCTTTGGGAGATGAGCTCTTGGATTTCAAACAAGGAAGATTGAGACCGCAATGGGCAAATTTTAACGATTTTTTGGAGTACTATTTTGAATAGACCTGATCGCTTAATGATTAATACTGCATAAATAAAATATTTTTGCGATATTAGCTTAGGCTCATATCATTCATATTAAATACAGCTATAGATGGCATTGAAAAAAACAGAATAGGCAATTTTATATTTTCGATAGGGCATCTGGCCTTTTTGCTGCTAGCATTTGCCCTAATAAAATAAGGTTAATTGAGGATGCAAAACTATAATTAGCCTACAAAGTAATAAAAAGCCCGAACAGAAACAATTACTTGACTGCAGCGAATGAGTTCGTGCAAAAGCAGCAGGTGCAAAACTTAAAACCGGAGCATCGGGATGTTGAAAAGCATAAAGTGGTCAGAAGACGCAGTACTCGTTGTCAAGGTCGACGATGTTACATATACATTAGCCCAAATGAAAAAAATGGACTGATGGAGTTTTTTGATGTATCTAGGTCAAATGACAGCTGGGAAGACGTTGACCTTAACAAGTGCAAGTTACTATTTTGTATTTTTGTAGCTGAGAAACGTATAAAGAACATATTCGTAAGGACCCTCAATGATAATGAGGTTATAAAAAACTCTAGAGCCATAATAAAAAATGCTTTCTTTTGAGTGGGTTTCAGAAAATGTTTACACATCAGATCTTATAGAGTTGAGTGATAGTTATTCCAGCGTTGGCGGACGAGTGATCAAGACTGCTCTTTCAGACAAAAGCGATATTGAAACTATTAACGCACATGAATTTTGTGGCATTTTCGGGGATCCTAAAAAGCTTCTAGATAGGATTAAGTTTTTAAGGATACGGGGATAAACTGGGATGAACAAAAAAAGTTTATTTATCCGTCCATAGAAAGACCCACTGGATTCCCTATAGAGTAGCTTCTAGGACTAAATATGAATTCACTTCAGCTGGAATCTTTAAGACTGAAGCTTTCAGACACGCTCCCATTCACCGCCGCTAAGAATACGACCCGGCTGGCGAACTAAGCCGCACCCTCCACAAACTGAGCGGCTATGCCAGCTTTTTCCTATCTGTTGGACCCGGAAGAGTCCGGAGACTATTAGTAGAAGTACGTGATGTCTACACTAACGATAGTTATTGAAGAACAGCCAATCAGACCTGCCACGCTTATCAAGCTTCATAGATTCTTGTCACTGCCTGTGCAGACCATTAAAAGCTTTTGCGACTGCGGTCATCCTGTTCTAGAAATTGAGCTCTTCGACGGGGATCTTCAAGAAACGTCAAAAATCGTGCGGGGCGTGTTAGAAATAATTTATGAAGAACAAGTGCCAGCAAAATTTTATGAAATGCCTTATGGTCAGCACTATACGAGCTACAAACACCTTGAAAAATGTGAGGTGACTGCTGATCTCGTCAGTAGTATTCTTGATGTTGCGGGTGAAAAGTTCGAGCGACAATGTAGTCAAATCTAAGAGGGATACTGGGTGATAAACGCCACTGCAATCATTGAAGCAACGAAGGCAGCGTTCGCAGGAAGAGATATTTACTTCTCACCTGTTCAACTGCCGCCTGGCCTGGAGATTCGTAGTGAGTGGCAAAATTTTGGAATCGCCTCATCAATAACGCCCTCATTCCCTCTTGCCTGGCAAACATTTTCTGATGAGTTACCGTGGGTAACGTCATTACTGGACAAGTGTTTGCTTGGCACGGCTATTCTGGTCGGCCCATCCATACAGCTGTTATATATATTTCATGACAATAATGGCCTCTACTATTACATAGGAGGCGCGCCGTGGAGCAGGTCTGACAATGCGTTGATCTTTGGAGGGCGAATAGCGGATTTTTATTACACTGTTCATAACGGCTTCACTTTTTACCCTGCTCAATCGATGGGCCCACAAAAAATAGAGGATTGTGTATTTGTCTCTGATTTGATAGACGAACACGACACTGATTTCGCAGCAAAATGGTTGGCAGTGTTTTCAAATGGCGGCGGTGACTATCTTGCTGTAGATACAATTAATGCAGCTAATGACAACGGCTTGATATGGTGGCATTAGCAGCCACTGGAGCCTGAATCAGGTATGGTTTTTTTCGAAATAATGGATACGTGGATGTCTATATTTCTTGAAGATACCAAACAGCGTGGTGACATATTTGAAGCATAAATTTTTCATCTCAAGCTAGTAATTTTGATTATACCTCAGCCGGCACAATAAGTTTTCCGCGTTGAAAATCCGAGTTAATCATATGATCGAACCACAACCCATCGCAATAAAAAAGGGACTTTACGGGTTTTTCTTCCTGATTGCCTTATTTGGCACAATGTCGACGTTTAAATCTGATTTTTTCTGGCTGGTATGCCTCGGCCTCTTTACCCTGCTCATGAGAGCAATATATTTGATTTACCTGAGCGAAAGCTTCACTGCAATCGCAGTTCATTCTTTCACAGGCCTTTTCTCTTCATTTCTACTCATGAATACAAGCGTTATTTATCTTATAGCAAAATCTGAATACGGCGCTTCAACGACAGATGCTTTATCGTGGGCGATGATTCCGGCCTTACTGATGCTCGTTTCATTTTTATTTATTTACTTTACAAAATCGAGATCAGGTCAGCTGTCTTTTGAGATCAGGGATAACAAGGTATATATGGTGCACGGTTATGTCAGCACGAGAAACGGAAACTTACTGAGCGGAGGCGTCATTGTGGCCGGAATCGCTGCAATGATCGTGTGGCCTATAGAACTGATCATTATGGTCAGTATCTGGATAGCACTGAGCAATCTTTACCTTCTTTACTGGAACAGGGACGCCATCCGAATACTGAAAAAAATCCTGACGCTGGAAAAGAAGCACAATCGGTCTTACACGTTCGAGTACGTCGAACAGCTTCGTGAAGCACGCAGTCGCTGGTGGTTAGGTAGGTTTTTGAAATGGGTAATATCGCTCAGCAAATGAAGCCAGGTAGCAGACCATCAGCGAAGAAGACAACTAACCGCCGAACCCAACCAAGGAAGAAAAATGGGTAAACAATCTCGCAGCAAGCGGGCCTCGCCGGAGCCTATGGTGATTTACCGCAGCCACGTTGCCGCTTTCCGCTCTCGTTATCTGCTGTCCTTTCTGACTCCGATCTTCATGGGCATATTTTCCCTCGCCATTACCGCAGGCACGGTGGTCGATGCGTACTTTCCAAATGAGCCGGAGAGAACCGGCCAGTCGATGATGCTCATGATGGGCGTATCACTGGTTTTGAGTTTCGGCGGCATCATGATGAGTCGCGGGCATGCCTGTGGAATGTGGATATTGGCGGCCATTCTGGTGAGCTGCTTTTTCGCGGTGCTGCCCACTGCCCCTGCGCACTGGCGGCGTTTTGAATTGATGTTTTACATGCTGGGGCTGCTTTTCCCGTTGCTGGGCCTTTTATCGCTCAACAGCGAGCGCGGCCGGGAGCTGCGCATGCAATGGAGGATTATTCGATCCGAACGCAAGGAGACGCGTCAGGAGATGCGGCGGCGCAGGGATCTCGAGGTGCATCGTGAAAGCCTGCGCAAGAGAAAGGCACTGCACAAGTAGCCCAGGCTCAACGAGGACTTTCTCGCGCCCAACAAAAAACCCGCCGAAGCGGGTTTTTCCAAGACCATCCCGACTCCCTGTCGGCTGCCTCCGAGGCGATGGTCGATCATCCTTGATCCTGGTGAACTCCTGTTCACCACTTGATGGATCCAATCTTACGGAGGACGGACCAGGTCAGAAATGGCCAAACCCCTCCACCGCGTGTAAGCCTTTCGCTATACCTCGGCGAAGCACAACCTTGCATTTCAATGAGCGTGCGGGTTCGCTGTGAATAAATCACCTGCTGGCTTTATCACTGGCCCTCGACCAGCAGCAATTCCCCATCCCTATACCGCACCTCCTTCCCCACCCACGCCATATCAACATTCGGCAGCACCGCCGAAGGCTTGCGCAGTTCGCGCAGCAACGTAGACCCGTGGGAAAGACGCCCGCCCATGCGCGCGATCACGGCGCGTGCGTTCTGGTAGTGCGCGTGGCGTCCGGGGTGTCTTCCAGCAGGATGTCGTCGCCCAGAATGCCCTGGACCTGGCCCGGATAGATCATGAAGCCGGTGGCCTGCTCGGTGCCTTCGCGGCCGTCCTGCCAGAAACTGCCTGCGCGGCTGCGAATGTCTGGATGAGGCGCAAACCAGTGTGCCCTGTCGGCGCTGGGCATGGCGTGGTGCAGGCGGAAGAACAGGCGCATCAGATTGTCGCGATACCACTCGCGCACTTGCAGGTAGTAGCCGCGCATGCCCGGCAGGCCCGCGCGGTGAGCGACGCGAATGATACCCGGCCAGGTCGGAAAGGCCTGTAGCGGCAGGTCGGTCTGTGCTGGGCGTGGCGTAGCGGGGTCGGTTTCCCAGCGTAGCCGGTGCGGGCAGTGTTCAAGGTTGTCGTAAGCGGTTGGCGGACGTCCCAGCAGATCACCGCCGCTGCTGGCCAGCGAGGTGGCGATGCACAGGTTACCTTGCACGACGAACACGTAGAAACGCGTGAACCAGTCAGCCAATTGCTGGCCGTCAGCCCCTTGGGCCGTCAAGGCATGCAGCTCTCGGTCGAAACGGTGCAGTTGCTTTTCCAGGGTCAGCAGGTGGCCGCGCGCGATACGCTGCATGCGCAGGAATACCGGTAACGAGCGCAGCAAACGCAGAGGTCGCCAAGGCAGATGCGGTGCTGCGCCGCCGACTTCATCGGCGTAACTGCTGGACGCGACGCCCCAATCAGCCAGACGTGCGAGAAACAGGTCGTTGTTGATGTAGGACGCTACGCCAAACAGTGCGGTGAACGGCTCATTGTCCTGCAACACGCGTGAATCCCAACGCGCCATGATCGCCGGGATGCTGCCTGCGGCGCGGCGTTGTGCGTACTCGACCAGCCTGCTGGGCTGCGGCGGCAGGATCTCGGCGATGTTGGCGGCTGTCAGGTGACGGCGCCAGCCGTAATCACTGATCGGGCGGTACTGCAACAGCCACAGCTGGCGGCCATCCCACGCCCACTCGACATCGCCCGGCACGTAATGGAAAACGCGCAGCACGCCTTGCAGGAAGTCCCAGAGCATTTCTTGTGTCAAACCGTGGGATGGCGTGAAGCTGCCGCTGTTCCAGGCATCGCCGAGGCGGGAAATGATCGCTCGCTCCGGGCTTGCCTGACCGTCAGCCAGCGACTCCAGATGCCCTTCGACCCACTCCAGCTCGACCGACAGGTGACGCGCAAACGCGATGCCGGAAAGCACCGGCGTGATGAACCGCTGCACCACGACTTCTTCGACGCCAGCGCCGTGCAGTTCTGCGATACGTGCAGGTACGTTTTGGGTGGGCTCGCGAAGGAAGGTGGTGCTCAGGCCAGCGTTGGCCGCATCGGCCTGATCCTCGCCGAAGCTGGACGAGCGCACCGCCCAGATAGCCTCCGGCTGGCTGGCCAGAAACGCGGGCAAGGCGGAGTCATTGCCCTGCACCAACGACAGTGCTGCGGGCACCGGTTGCCCGGCGATGGCCGCCAGACGCAGACGGCCGCCTTTGGTGTGCGCAACGAAGCCGCGCTCGCCCGACTCCAGCCACTGCGCAAATTCGGCCGGCGTGTCGATCCACGGGTAGTGACCCCAGCCCGGTTTCAGACTGATGCTCAGGTCGGCACGCGCCAGAATGGCAGACCACGCTGCCGCCTGCTCGATACCCAGCACGTTGTCCTGATCGCCCCATACCAGCTCTATCGGGTCTTGCACCCATTCCAGCAGCGGCAGCGCAGTGTCGGCGCGCACCAGGTCCCAATACGGAACAAAGGCGCGGCAGCGGGCGTAACCGGCCCCCATACGCTGGTAGTGCGCCGCAGGCCAGGCTTGCCTGGAGAACTTGTGAGCAAACAGCCTGGGCTTGTTGGCCAGCAGCCAGTGAATGGTCTTGCGAATGGGCAGCGGCGACATCAGCGCAGGCAAGCGCCGCTGCCACAGAAAAGCTCCCACCGGCGCCAGCAGCACGCTTCTGCAGAAGTGTCCGGGCTGGCGCTGCAAGGCATGCATGACCAGCAAGGCATTGACGCCCACGGCGACGATGGCACTGCCCCTGACCGTCGCTGCCAATAGCGCATCGGCGTAGGCGGCGAGGTCTTCACACGGAGGCTGAGGATTGTTGCCGAAGCCTGGCAGTTCCAGCGGCACGACCTGATGCTGCTGAAAATGCGGCAGCACATCATCCCACCATTCGGCACTGCTGCCGTTGCCCGCCAGCAGGTACAGAAGGGGCAAGTCAGACATGACGGGGCTCCTTCAACGCGCTGGCAGCAGAAGTACGGCGATCATGGCGATACAGCCAGAATAACGGCGGCAGCAATGCCAGCAGCGCCGCCAGATCAAGCCACACATGCGACCAGACACCCCCGCGCACGGAAATCGCTATGTCCTGAGGCGCCCAAAGCAGCAGGCCGGCGATCAGCCAGCCCCAAGGCATGGCGCTTTTCAGACGATTGCCCAAATGCACAAGCGCCAGCATGTACACGGAATAGGTTTGCAAAGTGGCGCCAAACAGCGCCATCCACCAGACCTGTTGCGCACGCGCAGCGGCAGGAACGGCATCGGTCCAGAAGGCCTGCTCAAGCGTAGTCAGGTAGCCGTCGAGCAAGCCGGAAAAACCTGCCCAGGTAAACACGATACTGCCCAGCACGTGCGCGACCGCGACGGCATACAACCAGATCACCAGCGTGCGGCGCAGCGTGGTAGAAGGGAGCGGCATTGCAGGTCCTTGGTTCGTCCTTGTGAGGTGGCGAGTGTAGCGATTTCGGGAGGGGCTTAATACCGGCCGCCTTATCGCTTCTCCCGCTTTAAATTGAAGGGTTGCGTGCCTATGCAGTAAATCGGCTGATCGTCAGCTGGAATGCGTCTAACTATCGAGGTTCAAGCCTATGCTGAATGAATCCCGACCACCTGCTATTTCTATCAGTAGACGGCGTTTCTGATGCGGCCTAACGTTCTCTTCAATGGCTGTTAACCCGTATGCAAGGAGCGCGATCATGAGCAGCATTATGGAAACCGTTAAAGGCATGTTGGCCAAGCAACTCGACATGGCAGAAAAAGACATAAAACCAGAATCCACCGTCCTAAGTTTAGGGGCAGACAGCTTAGACTCTGTTGAGTTTATTATGCGTATAGAGAATGCGTTTAATATCGAGATACAAGAGGAAGAAATTAAGCAATTCAGAACCGTGCAGAACATCGTCGATTACGTGTCGAAGAGCAAAAATTAAGCCCTGCCTACGTAGGCAACTCTTTAAAACCGGCTGAACACCTCAGCGCCTGGTGGAATAAAGGCCCTTTGCCTCCAGTCAAAACTACCAGTAGCCACCGCCCTGCTTTGCCATTCAATGTATGGCTCCGCTCCGCAGGCCATCTGCCGGGCGAGCCCTGCGGTCGGGAGTTGCGGTGATGGATGCGCTGAATGTCATCAATATCGGCACTGACGGAATCAACTCGTTGTTCAATATCGTTCTGCAGTACGGAACAACTGTCGTTTTGAGGCTGGTGATCGCAGCCTTGTTGTGGATAGTGGGTCGCTGGCTGATCGGCGTGCTGGTGAGGATGGCGCAGCGTTCGCTGACGCGGCAGCGGTTTGATCCGACGGTTCTGCGCTATGTCGGCTCGTTCATCACGGTGACGCTGAATATCATTCTGGTGATCGCCATCTTGAGCTATTGCGGCATCGAGACCACCAGCTTTGCGGCATTGCTGGCGGCCGTGGCACTGGCGATCGGCATGGCGTGGTCGGGTTTGCTGGCCAATCTGGCGGCAGGTGGTTTCATCATCGTGCTGCGGCCCTTTAAGGTCGGCGATATGATTTCGGCTGCGGGTGTGACCGGGACAGTGGTCGAAATCGGACTGTTCGTCACATCGATCAACACCTCGGAAAACGTGTTGAATCTGGTGGGCAACAACAAGATCTTCTCTGACACGATCATCAATTTTTCCAGCAATGATTTCCGCAGCGTCGAACTGACCGCAATATTGCCAGGCACTGCCGACGAGCAGGCGATCATTCCGCGCCTCAAGGATCAAATCGCCCGCCTCCCCAATGTACTGAGCAGCCCCGCGGTCGATGTGCATCTGTCCTCTACGACAGCCGATTCCATCACACTGTCAGTACGGCCCTATTGCCACAATAATCACTATGATTCGGTGCATCGCCAGACGCTTGCCCTGATCAGAGCGTTGATGCTGAACATGTCTGAGCGGCACGCATAGGCAAAATTCATCGCCCACCGGCTAACCTGAACCCGTCAGCAGCCGATTAAAAGACCTCGGCCTTTTTTTTGGCCCCTGCCTTTTACTCTTACGGATTCAACCATGAGCTTTCTATCTCGTTTTCGGGCTGGCACTTCGCGGACCGGAGGCGTACTCAGTGTCATTACGTCCGCGCGGGAATTGAACGACACGCTGTCGGCGTTAAGTTTTGACCCGGTCTACCTGACAGGCTTCGTTTCACCTCACGTCGACTTCGGTCAGGTTGCCCAGTCTGTCGCGGCACGCTTTCCCAAGGCGAAGATCAGTCTGTGCACAACATCCGGCGAACTGTGCTCCAGCAATGATTCGCTGTATTGCGCGGCGGGTAATCAGTGGGACCGGATAGTGCTGGCGCTGTTCGACTCAAGCGTTATCCAGAGTGCCGAGGTGGTGCATATTCCCCTGCACAGCGAAGATATTCGCGGCGCGGGCAAGCGACTGTCCATGCGTGAGCGCATTGCGCGGCTGACCGACTCGATCAAGCGCACTCAGGTCAGCACGCCTATCGACCACAGGGATACGCTGGCCTACGTCACCTTTGACGGGCTTTCGGCATCGGAGTCGTTTTTCATGGAAGCGCTCTACGAGTCAGGGCGTTTCCCATGCCTGTTCGTGGGTGGCTCTGCAGGCGGCAAAAGCGACTTCAAGAAGACGCTGATTCACGACGGTAAACGCAGCTACGAGAACCATGCTCAGGTGGTGTTTCTCAAGAGCGCAAAGAATGTGCGCTTTGGCGTCTTCAAGAGCCAGAACTTCGAGCCAACGCCACTGAGCCTGAGTGTCCTGACCGCCTCGCTGGAAGAGCGCTACATCAGCCAGGTGGTCAATTCCAGAGGCGAGATTGCCACGATGGTTGCAGCGCTGTGTGATGCGCTTAAGTGCGAGCGGCATGAGCTGGAAGGCAAGCTGGCGCAATACTCGTTCGCCATTCGGGTAGGCGAGGAATTGTTCGTACGCTCCATTGCGCGCATCGATTATGAAAGCGAGCGGGTTCATCTGTTCTGCGACGTGGCACCCGGCGAAGAGCTGGTGATGGTCAAACGGACGTCGATGATCGACACCACGCGCAAGGACTTCGCGCGCTTTCTACAGGGCAAGTCCGGCAAGCCGTTGCTCGGCCTGTTGAGCGACTGCATTCTGCGTCGTCTGAACAACGGCAGTGAATTGGGCCGCATGAATGATGTGTTCGGCGAGACGCCAGTGGTGGGCTTCTCGACCTTCGGCGAGATTCTGGGTTTGAACCTCAACCAGACCCTCACCGCAGTGTTCTTTTTCAAGGTGCCGGAAGGTCAGCCGTTCCGCGACGATTACATCGATAACTTCATTGCCTATTACGGCGAATTCAAGGCGTTCTTCCTGCGTCGGCAGATCAAGAAGCTGGCCGGTTTGAGCCATGTGGTGGTCAAGCAGATCGACCAGTTCAAGCAGCGTAACTTTGTGCAAACCATTGACCCGAGTGGTCTGGACGAGCAGATCCGCCCAGTGTTCGGCGGCCTGAGCGATCTGGGCGATGTACTGGTCAAGGCTCATCAGGATCAGGAAGAAATCGCCGATCAGTTGCGCCACTACTCAGGCGAGCTGCATGTTTCGATGGATGAACTGTCCCAGACCATCACGCAGCAGGAAACGGTCATCGACAAGGAGGGTAATACCGTCAAGAGCCTGGTCAGCCAGGCCGACGAGGTCGTGCTTGGCTCTCGGGAGCTGGCCAAGTCCAGCCTGCGCATCCAGTCAGTCGTGCAGATGATTCAGCAGATCGCCGGGCAGACCAATCTGTTGGCGCTGAACGCCGCCATCGAGGCAGCTCGGGCCGGCGAAATGGGCCGTGGCTTTGCAGTGGTCGCCGATGAAGTGCGTCAGCTGGCGCAGAAAACCACGCAAAACGCGAATGACATCGGCACGGATATCGAGCGTCTGGCCGAGGAGATTCGCAAGGTTGCGCAGCATATCGAAGAGCAATCCCTGGAAGTCGGCACGCTCACCAGCCTGTTGTCGGAGCTGGAAGGCTCCAGCGACATGACCGCGGGCACCTCGCAACGTACCCGGCAACTGGCGGATACCCTGCGCGGGCTGACTCGGTAGCAGGGCCTCTGCTGTCAGGACGGTAGATTGCCCGCCCTGACAGCAGACCGTGTTGCAGGCGGCTTACTGGTTGCCCAGCACGCCGACCTTGCCCATCACGTTGCTCATGAATTGCTGCACGGTCATTTTCTGGCCATTGAAGTCGACCATCTGGTCGGCATAACGCAGGTCGGAAACGATGTTGTCACCATCGACCTTGGCCAGTTGCATCATCTCGGCCATGGCACTGGCCATGTCGCCAGCGGCCTTGGCCTGCTCGGCGATGACCTTGAGGTCGGTCTGGCCTTCACGAATGGCTTGCTGGGTAGCGAGATCGCGGATCATCGGCTTGGACAGGACAACCTTGGCGTTGACTTCGCCCAGACTTTTCAAGAGCAGCGAATCGGAAGGCTGATCGAGCGGGCCTGGATCGGCCAGGTCCACCGCGATGCGCATGTGGCTTTCGCCGTTGCTGGTCTTGAGCGAGAGTTTTTCCAGTTCGATATGCGGCTTGGCGATCAGCAGCTTTTTCATCTGGGTGTTCATCAGCTCTTGATCAGCCGGGTTCAGCTCAAGACGAAACGGACGTTTCTCCAGTGCGGCCTGCTGCTGTTGAGGCAGGATTTTATCCTGATACAACTGATACAGCGCCTGCGTGGCCACCACATCGAAGTTGGCTATTTTGAAGCCCATGTGCGCTGAGCCAACGTCCTTGCCTGCGTAGGAAATCATGCCGGCATCGTAGTTGATCTGGGCAGCCAGGTTACCGGCGTCTTCCTGCGCCAGATTGGTGTTGGTGAAGTCCTTGATCTGCACCGGCGGCTTGCCCACCACCTGAAAACCCGCACTCTGGATTTTCATGTTGGTGTGGCCCAGATAGAAACCGGACTTGCCTTTGGTGCCGCCCGTGTCAAAGGTCATGCCTTTGACGTCGATGCTGACCGGACCGTCAGGCGACGCGACGTTGAGCTGCAGGTTTTCCATGTTGCCGGCCAGGCTGAATTTTTCGGCGTCGGCGGACGACTCTGCATTCAGGTCGAGCCCGGAAAACCTGAACGTACCGTCGACGTCGGTCATTTCCAGCGGGGCCATCTGCAGCGTGCCTTCGGTGGCGCGGTCATAGCCGATGCTGGCCTGCCCCTTGAGCGGTGGAACGTCCTTGCTCATGGCGAACCACTTTTCGGCGCTGGGGCTTTTCTCCATCTGGAAATTGCTCAAGGCCATGACGGGTAGCAGGTTCAGGGTCTTGAGGTGCGACAACGGAATGGGCCCGTGCTCGATCTGGTCGACAAACAGGAACTGGCCGCCCTGGGTGCTATCGGACAGGTTCTGGATGTCCACGCGATAGTGCGCCGTGCTGCTGAAGAAGTGCTTTTCCAGCGAGAGCATTTCCAGTTTGACGCTGGTGTCGGTGCCCTTGAACGACTTCGCGAGTTCCTGGTTGGCCTTGCTGATGGAGTCGGTCAGCGCGCCTTCCAGTTGATTGCCCGTGTACCAGGCGCCCGCCGTAACCAGTGCGCCCGCTACGACGATGACGCCAATCGCTATACCTGCTGATTTATTCATATTGACGTGAAGATATCCGTTCTGATGATGGGAAAGTCGTACCGGGACTGGCAGCACAGTTGAAAACCGCGAAAGATTATCAGAAACACAGGGTAGCCACGGTATTCACGGAAACGTTAGGCTGAAACGAATTTGAGAACGGGATGTGATCACATGAGCGAGCAACACACCGAACGAGGCCCGATCAAGGCCGTCATTTTCGACATGGATGGCCTGTTGCTGGACACCGAGGGGGTTTATACCGAAGTCACCCACTTGATCGCCAGCCGCCACGGGCGCACCTTCGACTGGTCCATCAAACAGCACACTATCGGCCGCGGCGCCCGGGATTTCTCGGATTACGTGATCAAGACTCTTGAATTGCCGATGTCGATCGACGAGTTTCTCGAAACCCGTGAACCGATGCTCGAAGAGCGTTTCCCCAAAGCGCTGGCAATGCCCGGAGCCGAGGCGCTGGTCCGGCATCTGGCAGCCCACAATATTCCCATCGCCGTGGGCACCAGCTCGTCGGTGCATTACTTCGAAGCCAAGACAACGCTGCACCGCGCGTGGTTCGAGCTGTTCGATACCGTCGTGACCGCAGACGACCCGGAAGTCGGCGCTGCCAAACCGGCCCCGGACATTTTTCTGGTCGCCGCCCGCCGCCTTGGCGTCTCGCCGAGTGATTGCCTGGTCTTCGAAGACTCGCCGTTCGGTGTGACGGCCGCCAAGGCTGCGGGCATGTACGCTGTTGCCGTACCGGACTCGCATATGCCGGTCGAGCAATACGAGCATGCAGACCTGCTGCTTGCCTCGCTGGCCGACTTCCCGCTCAAAGCGTGGGGGCTGCCTGAACTCGTCTGAATGACATGGAGATGTTGAGCATGAATTATCGAACCCTCGGCCAGTCCGGCCTCAAGGTTTCCACCCTGACACTCGGCTCGATGATGTTCGGCGAGCAGACCGGTGCCGAAGAGTCCCTGCGCATCATCGACAAGGCCAGGGATCAGGGCATCAATTTCATCGACACGGCGGATGTCTACAACGGTGGGCGCTCGGAAGAAATCGTGGGCCGTGCCATCGCTGCCCAGCGCAGCGACTGGGTACTGGCCACCAAAGTCGCCATCGGGCCAGCCGACGGCGTGCCCAATCGCGCCGGTCTGAACCGCAAGCACCTCTTCAATGCCATCGAGAACAGCCTGCGGCGTCTGGATACCGACTATGTGGATATCTATTACCTGCACAAGGAAGACCAGGACACACCACTTGAAGTGACCGTCTCGGCCATTGGTGATCTGCTCCGTCAGGGCAAGATCCGCTACTGGGGTGTGTCGAACTTTCGCGGCTGGCGAATCGCTGAAATCGTCAACGTCGCGCAGCGCCTGGGCGTAGACAAGCCGGTCATCAGCCAGCCGCTGTACAACATCGTCAACCGTCAGGCCGAAGTCGAGCAGATCACCGCAGCGGCGTATCACGGTTTGGGTGTGGTGCCCTTCAGCCCACTCGCACGCGGGGTGCTCAGCGGTAAATACGCCCCGGACATCGCCCCCGACAGTGAAAGCCGGGCCGGACGTCAGGACAAGCGGCTGCTGGAAACCGAATGGCGCGTGGAATCGCTGCGTATTGCGCAGCGAATTCAAGAGTACGTGCAGGACAAGGGTGTAGGTATTGTCGAGTTCGCCATTGCCTGGGTGCTCAACAACCGGGCCGTGACATCGGCAATCGTTGGCCCAAGGACCGAACAGCAGTGGGACGGTTACACCAAGGCACTAACGGTTGATATTACCGCCGAGGACGAGGCATTTATCGATTCGCTGGTAACACCTGGGCATGCGTCGACGCCTGGTTTCAATGACGTTCAGCACTTTGTGTCTGGCCGCCTGACTCGCTGAGGCAGTACCGCCTGCGGCCTTATGCCGCGAACGCCATTCTAGTGCGCTCTGAAACGCCCGTTTCAGAGCGTTATGTCATGAAAGCATAACGTGAAATTCCTGTTATCTACGAATGCCCGTTCGGTACACAGAGCGAATGAGCGCTAAGATAGACGCGTACTCATTGAGGCTCGCAGGGCTGAACCGCAACCCGGCACTTGCAGCAAAACATGATGATGCTTCTATTTTCGCGACTTACTGGCAAGTCTTGGCTAGTCTGTCGGCAATCCAGCGATTAATTGGACTTTATCCAGCCAAGGTTGATGAAGAAGTAGACCGATGCGCAAATCAGATAGAGAAGCCTTTCTAAGCTCCGTACTGGGCAACGAGCAGCCTCCGGCGCACCTTGCCAGAACCGTGATTGAAGAAAAGCTGCGAAATGCCATTATCGATGGCAGTCTTCCCAGTGGCACGGCTCTGCGCCAACAGGAGCTGGCCACGCTGTTTGGCGTCAGCCGCATGCCTGTGCGCGAAGCACTGCGCCAGCTTGAGGCGCAGTCGCTGTTGCGGGTCGAAACGCACAAGGGCGCAGTAGTCGCACCGTTGATTACCGAAGACGCAGTGGACGCTTATGCCTTGCGGATCCTTCTGGAGTCCGAGGCGTTGCGCTTGTCCATTCCGTTGCTGGACGCGGACGATCTGGCAGCGGCTGCAGGCTATATCGAGCAGCTTGAAGTCGAGACGGACTTCGGTCAGATCGGCAGGCTCAACCGGATGTTCCACTTGTCGTTGTATGCCAAGACTCACAACAAGCGCCTGATGCGTCTGGTTGAAGAAGGCCTGAACGAAGAAGAGCGCTTCTTGCGTTTCAATCTTTCCGCCATGGGGCTGGGCAAGCTTTCTCAGGATGACCATTGGCAGCTGCTGCGGCTCGCCGAACAGAAAGCGGTCGAGCCGTGTGTCGAAGCGCTGCAGTATCACCTAAACCGGGGTGTGCAGGCCGTCACCCAGTACCTGAACAGCAATAAGGCCATCAACGCCAAGCCAGCCCGTACAGCAAAGAAAACCCCCGCCTGAATCATTGAGACGGCTTATCCACAAGGCGATGACATGACGCCTGCGGATTAGCCGCTCGCACTTCCCCCGTGCTTTCCCAACCTATCTTCAACACCGGTCAGGCCTGACGCCTGGCATGGCGTTTTTATAGCTATTTTCCTGATCTGCCGAGTGGCCCGACACAGGAATCAGGCAAACTCGGGCGAGGCCCAGAAGAATCAACCTGAGGGTGTTCTCTGGCTACGGCTGAACTGTCCACGCAGCACCGGAGCAGTTCTGTGTTCATTTGAACCCAATGGACAAGGAGTTGTTAAACGGGGCAAACGACATTGGAAGTCATTTCCAACATCGCCCATTAAAAAACCAACCACCTGATTATTCAGCATAACGGCAACGCTGAGTGAGGCATTCACTCATTATTGATAATTCTGACTCAATCAGTCGGAAGGGTTGCTCGCGCCCCTATGAAACATATTCCACGTGTTTTATATGGCAACTTACACGCCACAAAAACAACAACTTAAATATTATTAAAAAAGAATTGCGCACTGCATTAAATTTGCTTTAAGTTTTCTTCGCCGTCAGCGTAATTGACGGCAGCCGGACTCAAAGCCGCAATCCATAAGGGCTATAGCCCGGCAAGTTGAAGTTATGGGCGCTCTTGAATGACTATAACCGACGTGCAGTTTCGGCGAATTATCGCCTCTGCCTTCAGGCCTTTGTTTGCCTTGCATTCAGGTCTTTCATCACATTCACCTTGCACGGGCGACACGTTAAAACTTCGAATAACTGTACTGCCACCTACCGCTACCATGACCATAGGGACATCACCATGCATTGTGAGAAAACGCTGCTCGACCAAAAGAAAGTTGAACTTAGCCGTCACCCGATCTTTGCCGAAATCACGACGTTGGGCGTATTGCGACGCTTTATGGAAACCCATGTATTCGCCGTCTGGGATTTCATGTCTCTGACCAAACGTCTGCAACAGGAACTGACCTGCACGCAACTGCCGTGGCTGCCCCCGACCGATGCCTGCGCCGCCCGCCTGATCAACGAGATCGTGCTGGGGGAAGAGTCCGACGACCGATTGGATTCAGGTCATTACAGCCACTTCGAGCTGTACCTGGACGCCATGCGCGAGATTGGCGCGAGCACGTTACAGATCGAGCGTTTCATCCAGCTGCAGCAGCAGGGCCTGCATTACACAACGGCCCTGCAACGGGTCAACGCAGGCCAGGCCGCATCGGCATTCGTGACGCACACCCTCGACACTGCCCTTCATGCGCCGGCACACAGCGTTGCTGCGGCGTTTCTGCACGGGCGCGAAAGCGTCATCCCACAGATGTTCCAGAGCATCCTCGACGACTGGGGCATCACCGTCGAACAGGCACCCACCTTCCGTTACTACCTGGAGCGCCACATCGAAGTGGACTCCGAGGACCACGGCCCGGCAGCGGAACAGTTGCTGGCCCGTCTGATTGGCGGCGACGCGCAGCGTGAACGAGAGGTGTATCAGGCGGCCATCGCAGCGGTGGAAAGCAGGGTCGGGCTATGGGACACGCTGCGCATGAGCATGCGCGCGCCATTGATGCAGGCCAGTGCGTAACACCCGCTCGCAACACCCTGAAGCCTTTACAAGGAAGACATCATGAAAGCAGAAGACTACACGTCGTTCATCGATGCGTGGGAAGGCCGCGCCACCATTCGTACTCGTCCGCGCAGAATGGTCGAGAACGATGAAAAACTGATCTACCCCCTCAGCCGTCAGCCGCTGGTGCTCAGTGACACGTTTACCCGCGAGTGCGCGCATTTGCGCGATTACGCACTGGTGCAGAGCCTCTATAAGTTCATCAACGATGTGGTGATCTTTGAAACCGAGATCGTCGACAAGACCGCACGCAGTATCGCCAAGGACAACTTCACGATTCGCTTCCCGTTTGCCTGCCGCTATGACGCGATGACAGTGGTGGTCGACGAGGACTATCACGCGCTGGTGGCGATGGACTTCATGCAACAGACCATCGCGCTGACGGGCATCGAGCCTATCCAGCTGCCTGACGAAATCGAACTCAGCCGGGCCATACCCGCCGCGCTGGCTCTGGCCCCGGAGCATCTGCGCAGTGCAGTTGAGCTGATCTGCGTGGCTATCGCGGAAAACACCGTGACCAATGACGTAGCGGCCTTCGCCAAGGACGACTCGGTCAAGCAATCGATCAAGGGACTGATGGCTGACCATCTGCTGGACGAGGGACGTCATTCGGGATTCTGGGCGCGGCTGGTACGAATCTACTGGCACACCGCAGATGAGCAGGATCGGGAATCCATCGCGCGCATCCTGCCGGTGTTTATCGCTCAGTATTTGACCAATGACATACAGAACGGCTTCGATTTCACCCTGATCGAGCACTTGCAGGTGCCGGACACCATCAAGCAGGCGCTCAAGGACGAAACCAGGGCCGTGAGTTTCCCAGTCAACCGCCACCACCCGCTGGTCGCCAACATCATGCGCTTCTTCAAGAGCAGCTCGATGCTGGACGATCCCTGTGTGCAGCGTGCGCTGGCAGACTACCTGCCGGCTCAGGGGACGCTGCAATGAAGCGCCTGGAGATTGTGCTCATCGGTCACAGCCTGACCCTGAGCGATCTGAATGCCGAGCTGCTGGACCACGGCCATGGCGTGCGGCACCTGTCTGACCAGCAGGCGCTGTATGCGTTGACGATGCCTGACGGTTGCGTCCTGATCGAGGACGGCAGTCTGGACCTTCGCGGGGTACGAGGCCACGGCACTCATCTGGGCCTACGGGTCGGCTTCAGCGCGGCGCTCGCGCACGGTCTGCCTCGCCTGGAGCTGCTCTGCTGGCATGGGCCGGCCAACACGCGACGCCTGATAGCTCATGAGTGGCTGCCGGCCGAGGAGTCAGGCAACGGCCGGGTACTGCGTGATGCGGCTGTAGCAGGCATGGTGGGGATGGTGGCATTGCAGGTCAGCCGACTGTCCAGGGACGATGATTATTTCAACAGTCTGCCTACTGCAACACCCGCTCAGAGTGACCGGCAGGATGGCTTGCAGGCGATGGATGATTTGCTCTTCGAGCATCGCCTGAATCAGACAGAACAACCACACCTGCTGAAGCGGGCTGAAACCTCGATCACCGAGCGGCTGGAACAGGCGCTGCTGATGTTTGCCGAACGTCCAGCACTGTCCGTTCGCAATCAGACGCTCAGCTATCGTGAACTGCACGCGCACAGCATCGCGATTCAGCGCCTGTTGCTGCCTTTATTGGCGTCTGCGAAAGCCGACACGCCTCCGGTGATCGGCATCTGCCTGCCCAAGTCACCCGAGTTGTATGCGGGCATTCTGGCGATTCTGGGCTGCGGTGCGGTTTATCTGCCGCTTGATCCCGGCCAGCCTTTGCAGCGTCAGCAGTACATTCTGGAAAACTCGGGAGCGATGCTGTTACTTCACGACGGCTCGCACCCATTGGCCGCTGCGGAGTTTCCGGCACTGGATATTGCTGCAGTGCCGATGGGGGATGCCGTTTCAGCCGGCATGCGCGTTCATGCCGCGCAGGACGCGCCTTGCATGGCGCTGTACACGTCAGGCACCACCGGACAGCCAAAAGGCGTATTGCTCAGCCAGCGCAACCTCAGCCATTTCACTGCCTGGTACGCCGAGTATGTGAGCCTGCGCGAGCAGAGCCGGGTGCTGCAGTTTTCTACATTGAGCTTTGATTCGTCGATCATCGACATTTTTCCCACCTGGCTCAATGGTGCCGAACTGGTGGTGCCTGATGAAGATCAGCGGCGCGATCTATTGCAACTGGTCAGCGTGCTGCAACAAGGCATCACTCACGCGTTTCTGCCACCGGCACTGTTGAGCATTCTGCCGCTGGATCAGCCTCTGGGACTGGAGCATGTCATGACCGGGGGTGATGTCTGTGAGCCGCATGTGATTGCACAGCTCACCAGGCAGTGTCATTTCCACAACCTGTATGGCCCCACCGAAGCCACCGTGTTAATCACGGCCTGTGAGTTCGCGCCGTCCAGCAGCAATCGGCATCTGGGACGACCGATTGCCAACAGCCAGGCATGGATTCTCGACGAGCAATTGCAGCCCGTAGCGGAGCAAACGCAGGGTGAGCTGTATATCGTCGGTCCTGGTGTTTGCCTGGGCTACGTAAACAATCCCCAGCTTACCGCCGAGCGCTATGTGTGGCTGACCAGGCCGGACGGGCAGCAACTGCGGGCCTATCGCACTGGCGACATCGCCAAGTGGACGGCTGAAGGCATCGTGCTGAGCGGACGCCGCGATAATCAGGTGAAGATTCGCGGCTTTCGGGTCGAGCCGGAAGAGATCGAGCATTGTCTGCGCGACAGCGGGCTGTATCGACAAGTGGCTGTGGTGATCGACGAGCAGCGACGCATTCTGGCGTTTCTCGCTCAACCGTATCTGGAGCATGACGAACAAGCGTTGAGAGCGCATGTGCAACGTCTGCTGCCTGACTACATGCATCCTGCTGTGTACACGACGCTGCCCAGTCTGCCGTTTGCCAGCAACGGCAAGGTCGATCGCAAAGCACTTCTGGAAATACCGCTGAGCTTCAGCGGGCAACGCACTGGTCGTCTGCCGCAGACCGAGCAGGAGCAAGCGCTGCTGGCGGTATGGGCCGAACTGCTGGAACTGCCGTCAGAAGATATCTCTACGGACGAAAGCTTTTTCAATCTGGGCGGTCATTCGATTCTGCTGTCACGTCTGTTGCTGGGGGTTCGTGAGCGGTTTGGGCGCAGCATTCCAATCAACCGTTTTATAGAAGCACCTACCGTCCTGACACTGGCCAGCCTGATCGACAGCGATGGTGCTTCGGCTTACACCATCAGTGCGCAGGCACTGTTGGATGCCGATGCGAATAATCCGCTGGCGACTTTGCCCATCAGCCAGTTGGGTGATGTTCACAAGGTAATTGTCACCGGTGCCAACGGTTTTCTCGGTGTGCATATCGTTGAAGCGCTGTTGAACTGGGGGGCGACAGAGATCGCCTGCCTGGTTCGTGAAGCTGCGGGGCAAAGCGCACAACAGCGTTTCGAGCATTCACTGCGGGAAAACCGTCTGGACCATATGGACCTGAGTCGCGTGAAGGTCTACGCCGCTGACGTGACCAGGCCCAGGCTGGGTCTCAGTGAAGCGGTATATGAACGACTGGATAGCGAGTTCGGTGCGCTGGTGCATAACGCTGCCAATGTGAACCATGTGCAGGACTATGAAACCCTCGTCAAAGACAATGTTGCGCCGGTCTTTGAATGCCTGAAGCTATGTGAGGGGCGCAGCAAAAAGATCTTCAACTTCGTCTCGACCCTTTCCGCCTGCAGTGCAGTCGATGCAGCCGGCAACGTGCTTGAACAGCCCGCTGCCGCTACCCCGCCGATCTACATCAAGAACGGTTACAACCTGTCCAAATGGGTAGCTGAGCGTGTTCTGCAGCGCGCGCGCGAGCAAGGTGCCTGGGTGAACATCTATCGGCCCGGCAACATAGCGTTCAACAGCGTCACCGGCGTATGCCAGCCGCAAAAAAACCGCCTGATGCTAATGCTCAAAGGCTCGCTGCAACTGGGTCAGGTTCCGGCGTTCGCTATCAACTTCGACCTGATGCCGGTGGACTTCCTGGCACGCTTCATCGGCTTCCATGCCAGTCGCTATCAACCGGAACACGCTGTGTTCAACCTGCATAACCCCGAGCCCTTGAGCTGGAATAACTATGTGGAAGCCTTCCGCGGGGCAGGCCGTCAGTTCGAGTTGGTCAGCGTCGAGCAATGGCAGGCCCAACTCAGCCGTGTCGACAGCCAGAACGCTTTGTTTGGTGTGCTGGGTTTCTATCTCGACGGGTTTGAAGAAGACATCGGCGACATCTCGATGATCGAGTACCGCAACACCCTCAGCGGTATTCACCGTATGGGCGGGCATTACCCGCAGAAAACCCCTGAGCTGCTGCGCAAGGGCTGCGATTACCTGAAAGAAATCGGCTTCATCTGAATTGATACCCCACTGACGTAAATGGAGAAACACATGAGCACACTTCACAGTAATCTGAAGCCTGACACCCTCATCCGCAACCCGGTGTCGTGCCGAGTGGCTTCAGCCGTGGAAGTCCCCGGTAATGCAGCCAGCGTATGGGCTGTGGTGGGGAATTTTGGTGGTTTCCAAGCCTTCATACCCGCGCTGGACAGCATTGAGGTCACAGGGGAAGGTAAGGGCTCGGTTCGAAGGAAACTGTTCAAGGACGGCAACGTGGCCATCGAACAACTGAACTCCCGGGATGATCAGGCGCTGTACATGACCTGGTCACTGATCCACACCAGCTTACCGGTGAGTAACCTATGGGCGGCAATGACTGTTGAAGCTACCGGGGACGATGCGTGTGTCGCTCGTTGGACGATCGTTGCCGACCCTGTTCAGGGAGGTCCTGAAGGGGATGCATTTGAGGCGTTTCTTCAGGGGTTTGCTGACGGCGCGATGAGTAACGTACGCAGCCTTTTTGGCTGATTCATGCACTATCCAGCCCGCTCAGCACGAAAGCCTGCGCGGGCTTTTTTGGGGCTCCATAACGACAAAACCCCTCATCGCAAACGCAATGAGGGGTTTCGGAATTCAATCTTGACGATGACCTACTCTCACATGGGGAAACCCCACACTACCATCGGCGATACATCGTTTCACTGCTGAGTTCGGGATGGGATCAGGTGGTTCCAATGCTCTATGGTCGTCAAGAAATTCTGTTGCCGATCCGTTAACAGGTAACGTCTCAGCGAATTTTGATGCTTCTACTTAAACAAAAACCCTCAACGCGTAAGCGATGAGGGTTTCTGGAATTTAATCTTGACGATGACCTACTCTCACATGGGGAAACCCCACACTACCATCGGCGATACATCGTTTCACTGCTGAGTTCGGGATGGGATCAGGTGGTTCCAATGTTCTATGGTCGTCAAGAAATTCGGGTACCGAATCGTGCCATGCGGCGCGCTTCAGCAAATCGGGTATGTGATAGCTCGGTGCGTTTGTGACGCAAACTTTCGGTTCGTGTCGTCTTCACAGTCACCGCAATCTGGTCCTTCGACTCAAAAAATTGCTTGGGTGTTATATGGTCAAGCCTCACGGGCAATTAGTATTGGTTAGCTCAACGCCTCACAGCGCTTACACACCCAACCTATCAACGTCGTAGTCTTCGACGGCCCTTTAGGGAACTCAAGGTTCCAGTGAGATCTCATCTTGAGGCAAGTTTCCCGCTTAGATGCTTTCAGCGGTTATCTTTTCCGAACATAGCTACCCGGCAATGCCACTGGCGTGACAACCGGAACACCAGAGGTTCGTCCACTCCGGTCCTCTCGTACTAGGAGCAGCCCCTCTCAAATCTCAAACGTCCACGGCAGATAGGGACCGAACTGTCTCACGACGTTCTAAACCCAGCTCGCGTACCACTTTAAATGGCGAACAGCCATACCCTTGGGACCGGCTTCAGCCCCAGGATGTGATGAGCCGACATCGAGGTGCCAAACACCGCCGTCGATATGAACTCTTGGGCGGTATCAGCCTGTTATCCCCGGAGTACCTTTTATCCGTTGAGCGATGGCCCTTCCATACAGAACCACCGGATCACTAAGACCTACTTTCGTACCTGCTCGACGTGTCTGTCTCGCAGTCAAGCGCGCTTTTGCCTTTATACTCTACGACCGATTTCCGACCGGTCTGAGCGCACCTTCGTACTCCTCCGTTACTCTTTAGGAGGAGACCGCCCCAGTCAAACTACCCACCATACACTGTCCTCGATCCGGATAACGGACCTGAGTTAGAACCTCAAAGTTGCCAGGGTGGTATTTCAAGGTTGGCTCCACGCAGACTGGCGTCCACGCTTCAAAGCCTCCCACCTATCCTACACAAGCAAATTCAAAGTCCAGTGCAAAGCTATAGTAAAGGTTCACGGGGTCTTTCCGTCTAGCCGCGGATACACTGCATCTTCACAGCGATTTCAATTTCACTGAGTCTCGGGTGGAGACAGCGCCGCCATCGTTACGCCATTCGTGCAGGTCGGAACTTACCCGACAAGGAATTTCGCTACCTTAGGACCGTTATAGTTACGGCCGCCGTTTACCGGGGCTTCGATCAAGAGCTTCGCTTGCGCTAACCCCATCAATTAACCTTCCGGCACCGGGCAGGCGTCACACCCTATACGTCCACTTTCGTGTTTGCAGAGTGCTGTGTTTTTAATAAACAGTCGCAGCGGCCTGGTATCTTCGACCGGCGTGGGCTTACGCAGTAAATGCTTCACCCTCACCGGCGCACCTTCTCCCGAAGTTACGGTGCCATTTTGCCTAGTTCCTTCACCCGAGTTCTCTCAAGCGCCTTGGTATTCTCTACCCAACCACCTGTGTCGGTTTGGGGTACGGTTCCTGGTTACCTGAAGCTTAGAAGCTTTTCTTGGAAGCATGGCATCAACCACTTCGTGTTCTAAAGAACACTCGTCATCAGCTCTCGGCCTTGAGATCCCGGATTTACCTAAGATCTCAGCCTACCACCTTAAACCTGGACAACCAACGCCAGGCTGGCCTAGCCTTCTCCGTCCCTCCATCGCAATAACCAGAAGTACAGGAATATTAACCTGTTTTCCATCGACTACGCTTTTCAGCCTCGCCTTAGGGACCGACTAACCCTGCGTCGATTAACGTTGCGCAGGAAACCTTGGTCTTTCGGCGTGGGTGTTTTTCACACCCATTGTCGTTACTCATGTCAGCATTCGCACTTCTGATACCTCCAGCAAGCTTCTCAACTCACCTTCACAGGCTTACAGAACGCTCCTCTACCGCATCATCAAAAGATGATACCCGTAGCTTCGGTGCATGGTTTGAGCCCCGTTACATCTTCCGCGCAGGCCGACTCGACTAGTGAGCTATTACGCTTTCTTTAAAGGGTGGCTGCTTCTAAGCCAACCTCCTAGCTGTCTAAGCCTTCCCACATCGTTTCCCACTTAACCATGACTTTGGGACCTTAGCTGACGGTCTGGGTTGTTTCCCTTTTCACGACGGACGTTAGCACCCGCCGTGTGTCTCCCATGCTCGGCACTTGTAGGTATTCGGAGTTTGCATCGGTTTGGTAAGTCGGGATGACCCCCTAGCCGAAACAGTGCTCTACCCCCTACAGTGATACATGAGGCGCTACCTAAATAGCTTTCGAGGAGAACCAGCTATCTCCGAGCTTGATTAGCCTTTCACTCCGATCCACAGGTCATCCGCTAACTTTTCAACGGTAGTCGGTTCGGTCCTCCAGTTAGTGTTACCCAACCTTCAACCTGCCCATGGATAGATCGCCCGGTTTCGGGTCTATTCCCAGCGACTAGACGCCCTATTAAGACTCGCTTTCGCTACGCCTCCCCTATTCGGTTAAGCTCGCCACTGAAAATAAGTCGCTGACCCATTATACAAAAGGTACGCAGTCACCCAACAAAGTGGGCTCCCACTGCTTGTACGCATACGGTTTCAGGATCTATTTCACTCCGCTCTCCGCGGTTCTTTTCGCCTTTCCCTCACGGTACTGGTTCACTATCGGTCAGTCAGTAGTATTTAGCCTTGGAGGATGGTCCCCCCATATTCAGACAAGGTTTCTCGTGCCCCGTCCTACTCGATTTCATTGCAAAGGGATTTTCGCGTACAGGGCTATCACCCACTATGGCCGTCCTTTCCAGAACGTTCCGCTAATCTCAATACAACTTAAGGGCTGGTCCCCGTTCGCTCGCCACTACTAAGGGAATCTCGGTTGATTTCTTTTCCTCAGGGTACTTAGATGTTTCAGTTCCCCTGGTTCGCTTCTTGCACCTATGTATTCAGTACAAGATAACCATCTTATGATGGCTGGGTTCCCCCATTCAGACATCTCCGGATCACAGTCTGTTTGCCGACTCCCCGAAGCTTTTCGCAGGCTACCACGTCTTTCATCGCCTCTGACTGCCAAGGCATCCACCGTATGCGCTTCTTCACTTGACCATATAACCCCAAGCAATCTGGTTATACTGTGAAGACGACATTCGCCGAAAGTTTGCATTCACAAACTTTACCTTAGCCCGGACACACACCAGTGAAAGAGGTGCCCGGTCTATTTCTTTCTATCACATACCCAAATTTTTAAAGAACGATCTAATCAAAGACTAGAAATCAACATTCATGCACTGATCGTCAGGATCAATGGAATGCTCATTTCTAAGCTTTCAAACAGAAGCAGTAAGTGGTGGAGCCAAGCGGGATCGAACCGCTGACCTCCTGCGTGCAAGGCAGGCGCTCTCCCAGCTGAGCTATGGCCCCGTATTTCTACAGGCGTTTCCCACACAAAATTGGTGGGTCTGGGCAGATTCGAACTGCCGACCTCACCCTTATCAGGGGTGCGCTCTAACCAACTGAGCTACAGACCCAATTTCGAGCTTGTAGCCGCTAGCGTTGAGCTATCAGCTTGGAGCTTAAAGCTGCTTCTAATCGTCTTCTTCAATGAATCAAGCAATTCGTGTGGGTGCTTATGGCGCAGCTGAGTCGTCGATTAAGGAGGTGATCCAGCCGCAGGTTCCCCTACGGCTACCTTGTTACGACTTCACCCCAGTCATGAATCACACCGTGGTAACCGTCCCCCCGAAGGTTAGACTAGCTACTTCTGGTGCAACCCACTCCCATGGTGTGACGGGCGGTGTGTACAAGGCCCGGGAACGTATTCACCGCGACATTCTGATTCGCGATTACTAGCGATTCCGACTTCACGCAGTCGAGTTGCAGACTGCGATCCGGACTACGATCGGTTTTGTGAGATTAGCTCCACCTCGCGGCTTGGCAACCCTCTGTACCGACCATTGTAGCACGTGTGTAGCCCAGGCCGTAAGGGCCATGATGACTTGACGTCATCCCCACCTTCCTCCGGTTTGTCACCGGCAGTCTCCTTAGAGTGCCCACCATTACGTGCTGGTAACTAAGGACAAGGGTTGCGCTCGTTACGGGACTTAACCCAACATCTCACGACACGAGCTGACGACAGCCATGCAGCACCTGTCTCAATGCTCCCGAAGGCACCAATCCATCTCTGGAAAGTTCATTGGATGTCAAGGCCTGGTAAGGTTCTTCGCGTTGCTTCGAATTAAACCACATGCTCCACCGCTTGTGCGGGCCCCCGTCAATTCATTTGAGTTTTAACCTTGCGGCCGTACTCCCCAGGCGGTCAACTTAATGCGTTAGCTGCGCCACTAAGAGCTCAAGGCTCCCAACGGCTAGTTGACATCGTTTACGGCGTGGACTACCAGGGTATCTAATCCTGTTTGCTCCCCACGCTTTCGCACCTCAGTGTCAGTATCAGTCCAGGTGGTCGCCTTCGCCACTGGTGTTCCTTCCTATATCTACGCATTTCACCGCTACACAGGAAATTCCACCACCCTCTACCATACTCTAGCTTGCCAGTTTTGGATGCAGTTCCCAGGTTGAGCCCGGGGATTTCACATCCAACTTAACAAACCACCTACGCGCGCTTTACGCCCAGTAATTCCGATTAACGCTTGCACCCTCTGTATTACCGCGGCTGCTGGCACAGAGTTAGCCGGTGCTTATTCTGTCGGTAACGTCAAAACAATCACGTATTAGGTAACTGCCCTTCCTCCCAACTTAAAGTGCTTTACAATCCGAAGACCTTCTTCACACACGCGGCATGGCTGGATCAGGCTTTCGCCCATTGTCCAATATTCCCCACTGCTGCCTCCCGTAGGAGTCTGGACCGTGTCTCAGTTCCAGTGTGACTGATCATCCTCTCAGACCAGTTACGGATCGTCGCCTTGGTGAGCCATTACCTCACCAACTAGCTAATCCGACCTAGGCTCATCTGATAGCGCAAGGCCCGAAGGTCCCCTGCTTTCTCCCGTAGGGCGTATGCGGTATTAGCGTCCGTTTCCGAGCGTTATCCCCCACTACCAGGCAGATTCCTAGGCATTACTCACCCGTCCGCCGCTCGCCACCAGGTACAAGTACCCGTGCTGCCGCTCGACTTGCATGTGTTAGGCCTGCCGCCAGCGTTCAATCTGAGCCATGATCAAACTCTTCAGTTCAAACATCTAACTGGGTTTTGAGAAAACCCTAAACTTGGCTCAGCAATCGTTGGTTACATCTTTGATTTCTCGCGGAGTAACTTGGGCTGCTGATAATCTGTTGACTTCAGTCTGACACCACAAGCACCCACACGAATTGCTTGATTCAGTTGTTAAAGAGCGGGTGGTTAAGAGCTTTCGTCTCAACCGAGGCGCGCATTCTACAGCGTCTCTTGTATCTGTCAAGCGGTTATTTTAAGAAGCTTTCAAAGTTTCCTTTGCAACTTCAACCACTTGCGCTTCGATCAACTCTTCAGTTGCTCATCAGCGGGAGGCGAATTCTACAGCGTTACAACCGCGTGTCAAACTCTTTTTTCTCACCGCTGTCGATCACTGCTGACTCGACCTACTTCCTCGCTGACTCTTCACTCCAAATCCTTGTAAACCATTGATCTACAAGGCTTTTTCGTTTCCGTCTGCGCCGGAAGTGGGGCGAATTATAGACAGATCACAGAGGCCGTCAACCGTTAATTTCAAAAACACCGAAATTAACCATTAAGGCCCTGTCGCAAAGGCTTTCTTCTATATAGCTACACGACTCCTGACTTGCGCAGCGCTGCAACCTCTTCACCCTCAAGCCCTAATAGCTCTTGAAGCACTTGCGCCGTGTGCTCGCCCAACAAAGGAGGCGCCCTTCTATATTCGACTGGCGTTTCCGATAGCCTGATCGGGCTGGCGACCTGCGGAACGCGCCCGCCCAACGCGTGCGGCATCTCTATAGCAAGCCCCCGCGCCATAACCTGCGGATCCGCAAATACTTGAGCAAGATCATTGACCGGGCCGCACGGCACGCCAGCCGCCTCAAGCTCGTCAACCCACTGAGCAGTGGTCTTGAACACCGTAGCCTGACGAATCAATGGAATCAGTTCGGTACGATGAGCCACGCGCAGCTTGTTGGTCAGAAAGCGCGAATCATCAGCCCACTGTGGCTGCCCCGCCACTTCGGCAAACCTTCTGAACTGGCTGTCATTCCCCACAGTCAGGATCAGGTCGCCATCGGCTGTAGGAAAAGCCTGATACGGCACTATATTGGGATGAGCATTGCCCAAGCGCCTGGGCGCAACGCCCGTGGTCAGGTAGTTCATGGCCTGATTAGCCAGACACGCCACCTGCACATCGAGCAGCGCCATATCAATGTATTGCCCTGTATTGCTTTGATCGCGATGAGCAAGGGCGGCGAGAATGGCCGTTGTCGAATACAGACCTGTCAGGATGTCGGTCAGCGCAACGCCAACTTTCGCCGGGCCCGCGCCCTCCTCACCGTCCGGCAGACCGGTTAGGCTCATCAGGCCGCCAAGTGCCTGGATCATGAAATCGTAACCCGGACGCGTCGCATACGGCCCGCTCTGACCGAAACCGGTAATGGAGCAATAGATCAGACGTGGATTAACAGCCTTGAGCGATTCGTAATCCAGACCATAAGACGCCAACCCGCCAACCTTGAAGTTCTCGATGACAATATCCGACTTCGCCGCCAGCTCCCGTACCAGCTTCTGCCCTTCCGGCCGCGTGAAGTCGATGGTGATTGACTGCTTGTTGCGATTGGCCGACAGGTAGTAAGCAGCCTCGGTGGTGTTCTGCCCGGCCGCGTCCTGAAGAAATGGCGGACCCCACGAACGAGTGTCATCGCCACATCCTGGTCGCTCGACCTTGATGACGTCAGCCCCCAGGTCAGCAAGGATCTGCCCGGCCCAAGGCCCGGCCAGGACCCTGGACAAGTCGAGCACCCGGATATGTGAAAGCGCCCCCATGATCAGCCCTCCTTAATAGAAGGCCTGAATGCCGGTCTGCGCACGCCCTAGAATCAACGCGTGCACATCGTGCGTACCTTCATAGGTATTCACTACTTCCAGATTGACCAGATGCCTGGCGATGCCGAACTCGTCCGAGATACCGTTACCGCCCAGCATGTCGCGAGCCATGCGCGCGATATCCAGCGACTTGCCGCAGGAATTGCGCTTCATGATCGAGGTAATCTCTACGGCAGCCGTACCTTCGTCTTTCATGCGTCCCAAACGCAGGCAGCCTTGCAGCGCCAGAGTGATTTCAGTCTGCATGTCCGCCAGCTTTTTCTGGATCAGCTGATTGGCCGCCAGCGGACGCCCAAACTGTTGACGGTCGAGGGTGTATTGCCGCGCGGTGTGCCAGCAGAACTCCGCCGCACCCAGCGCGCCCCAGGAAATACCGTAGCGCGCAGAATTGAGACAGGTGAACGGACCTTTCAGACCGCGCACGTTCGGGAAGATGTTTTCTTCAGGCACGAACACGTTATCCATGACGATCTCGCCCGTGATCGACGCACGCAGACCGACCTTGCCATGAATAGCCGGGGCGCTCAGACCTGCCCAGCCCTTTTCGAGAACGAAACCGCGGATATCGCCGGCATCGTCCTTGGCCCACACCACAAACACATCCGCGATCGGGCTGTTGGTAATCCACATCTTGCTGCCGCTCAGGCGATAACCACCCTCGACACTCCGGGCACGAGTGATCATCGCCCCTGGGTCTGAACCATGGTTGGGCTCGGTCAGGCCGAAGCAGCCAATCCATTCGCCCGAGGCCAGTTTAGGCAGGTACTTCTCTTTCTGGGCCTGCGTACCGAATTCATTGATTGGCACCATGACCAGCGAGGACTGCACACTCATCATTGATCGATAGCCTGAATCGATACGCTCGACTTCACGGGCGATCAGCCCATAACAGACGTAATTCAAGCCACTGCCGCCAAACGCTTCCGGAATCGTTGCACCCAGCAACCCCACTTCGCCCATCTCGCGAAAGATGGCCGGGTCGGTTTTCTCGTGACGGAAGGCTTCAAGCACGCGCGGGGCCAGCTTGCTCTGGGCGAACTGCTCGGCAGTGTCGCGAACCATGCGTTCTTCTTCAGTGAGCTGTTGATCCAGCAGCAATGGGTCGATCCAGTTAAAACTTGCTTTACCGCTCATGCATGTTCCTCACGTTCAGCTGAAAAATCCTGTACCGATCCTAGGGTCTGTTCCCGTTTCACATTGGCAGCCACAGAAAAGCGCAGGCCATTGCTATGACGCTTTCATAGTTTCTCTTGAGTTTGTCGAACCGAGAAGCCGCCGCCCGGAAATGCTTCAACCGGGCAAAGGCGTTTTCTACGAGATGTCGATTGCGATATAACCCTTTGTCCAGATCTGCGTTCCCTTTCAGAGAATTGCGCTTTCGTGGAATCACCACTTTGCTGCCTTGCTGCTCGACCTGAGCGCGTATCGCTTCAGTGTCGTAGCCCTTGTCCGCAATGATCACTTCTGCATTGGGCATCTTGGCAATCAACGAGGCCGCCTGCGAACAATCATTGGTCTGGCCTCCGGTCACGTCAAATGCAATGGGCAGCCCACAAGCGTCTACAGCCAGGTGAATCTTGCTGGTGTTACCGGCTCGGCTTTTTCCGATGGCCTGGTCCTGCGTGCTGGCAGCACCTGCACTGTGCTGATGAGCCTTTACATAGCTGCCATCAATGAAAACCCACTCCATGTCAGGATCGGTCATCAGCACCTCAAGCACCTTGACCCACTTGCCTGAAGCAGACCAGGCATTGAACCGCTTGTAGACCTTGCTCCAGTTTCCAAACGCTTTCGGCAGGTCTCGCCAAGGGCAACCCACACGCATGCGGTACAGCATGCCTTCAACCGTGGTGCGCAAATCTCGCTTGTTGTAGATCGATTCGTGCAGCAAAATTTCTCGAAGCTTCGGCCAGTGCTCATCACTGAGCATTAATCGGGGCATTGCAGGCTCGTATTGGTGTTGTGTGAGAACTCCAACAATACGGGCCTGTTCTCATAGAGATCAATGGGTTACGTCGAAACGGGAACAGACCCTAGTCCTGGTGTCATCCGGCGACAAACGAGGTTTTATCAACCTCTTGTGCTAATTTCTCACTCCAAGAGCCGCATCAGGCCCGCATAACAAAAAGACCAGTGAGAAGAAAGGATATGAGACGCAAAATACCCAGCACCACTGCACTGGTCAGTTTCGAAGCAGCTGCCCGACACGAAAGCTTTACCAAAGCCGCTCACGAGCTGTCCCTGACACAAGGCGCGGTGTGCCGACAGATTGGCGGACTTGAGGAGTTTCTCGGCGTTGAGCTGTTCCGGCGCTCTCGACGGGGTGTGAAGCTCACGGAGGCAGGCCTTTCCTACAGCCGCCGCGTGGCCCAGCAACTGGACGCAGTCGAGCGCGACACCCTGTCGGTCATGGGCCAACAAGGCGCCAACGCCATCGAGCTCGCCGTGGTGCCGACGTTCGGCACTCAATGGCTGTTGCCACGCCTTAAGGACTTCCAGCACAAGCACCCTGATGTCACGGTTCACCTGACCAACCGCACGCGCCCTTTTCTGTTTGCTGACACCGACTTCGATGCTGCTATCTATTTCGGCGACGCCGACTGGTCCGGCACCCAGTCGCATCGGCTGATGGGTGAAAACTCCATGCCGGTCTGCAGCCCCTCGTTCCTGAACGGGCGAGACCATCTGCAAGCAAGCGAGCTCGCCGAGCTGCCATTGCTTCAACAAACCACGCGCCCCTATGCGTGGCGCCAATGGTTCAACGCGCAGGGCATGGATGTGGCCCGCGATATGACCGGCCCTCGCTACGAGCTGTTTTCGATGCTTGCGCAGGCAGCCATGCACGACATGGGTGTGGCACTGATCCCGCCCTTCCTTATTCAGCGCGAACTGCATGAAAAGCGCCTGGTGATCGCCAACGCCTGTTCGCTGTCCGGCAGCAAGGCCTACCACCTGATTATTCCCGAGCGCAAAGTGGAATCGGCGTCACTCAGCGCATTTCGCGACTGGCTGGTCGCTCAGGCCCGGAATTACCAGCTGCCCCAAGAGCAGATCTGAGCAGAATTTCAGGTAGTCAATGAAAGAAAACACCTACAGATGTAACCTTATGTCGCGTTAAAACAACTTCTCGCTCGCCGCAAAAAAAGGACTTACCCCCTAATAGTTACAGGGTCTTTTGTCCTATTTTGGCTTGAATGCGAGATTTTCGAGCAAAAAAATATTAATCACCTTTTTTGTACGGAATAGCGCCAAAACCCATACAAGCAATGGCCTGCATCCAATTACTGCGACAATAGGTCACAGTGTGACTTGTAGTTCATCTATAGTTTCGTTACAGAATGTATTGAAGCCCGCAAACTTCGCCTGCAAAATGCCCCGCCCCTGCTGCAAAGGGGCGTGCTGCCTGGCCATGCCAGATGCACCAGCCGTAGTGCACTGGCCTACATACGAACGATAAAAAATCGCGCAGGAGATTTGTCGTGCACATTGGTGTTCCTCTCGAAACGCAATCGGGCGAAACCCGGGTAGCTGCTACCCCGGAAACCATCAAAAAGCTGATCAGCCAAGGGCACAGGATTACCGTGCAGAGCGGCGCAGGCATTCAGGCCAGCGTTCCGGACAGCGCTTACGAAGCTGCAGGCGCTGTGATTGGGAGCGCGAACGAAGCGTTTGCGGGCGAGTTGATCCTCAAGGTTGTAGCGCCCGACGACAATGAGCTGAGCCTGATCAAGAGCGGCTCGGTGGTCATCGGCATGCTCAACCCCTTCAACAATGAACTCATCGGCAAGATGGCCGCACAGGGCATCACCGCGTTCGCCCTGGAAGCCGCACCGCGCACTTCCCGCGCGCAGAGCCTTGATGTGCTGTCTTCGCAGGCCAATATCGCGGGCTATAAGGCCGTGCTGCTTGCCGCACACCACTACCCGCGCTTCATGCCCATGCTGATGACCGCTGCCGGCACTGTCAAAGCCGCACGGGTGCTGATCCTGGGCGCTGGCGTTGCCGGTCTGCAGGCCATTGCCACCGCCAAACGGCTGGGTGCCGTGGTTGAGGCCTCGGATGTGCGTCCGGCAGTGAAGGAGCAGATCGAGTCGCTGGGTGCCAAGTTCATTGATGTGCCCTACGAGACCGACGAAGAGCGCGAATGCGCCGAAGGCGTTGGCGGTTACGCCCGCCCGATGCCTGCCAGCTGGATGCAACGCCAGGCCGCAGCCGTTCACGAGCGGGCCAGGTTGGCGGACATCGTCATTACTACCGCCCTGATCCCCGGCCGCAAGGCACCGGTGCTGCTCAGCGCCAAAACCGTGGCGCAGATGAAGCCCGGTTCGGTAGTAATCGACCTGGCCGCTGCACAAGGCGGCAATTGCCCGCTGACTGTGGCAGATCAAGTCGTCGTCGAGCACGGAGTGACCATCGTCGGCCACACCAATTTGCCAGCGCTGGTCGCAGCCGATGCTTCTGCACTCTATGCCCGCAACCTGCTGGACTTCATGAAGCTGCTGTTCGACAAGGACGGCACATTCTCGATCAACCTCGAAGACGACATCGTCGCCGCATGCCTGATGTGCCGCGACGGGCAAGTCGTACGCAAGAACGGCTGAGGACACACCAATGGAAGAGCTGATTTCCCCCGGCGTCTACAACCTGATCATTTTCGTACTGGCAATCTATGTCGGCTACCACGTGGTCTGGAACGTCACGCCCGCACTGCATACGCCGCTCATGGCCGTCACCAATGCTATCTCGGCCATCGTCATCGTTGGCGCCATGCTCGCCGCCGCACTCACGGTGACGCCGCTGGGCAAAACCATGGGCACGCTGGCTGTCGCACTGGCAGCGGTGAATGTGTTTGGCGGCTTTCTGGTCACTCGGCGGATGCTGGAGATGTTCAGGAAAAAGGCCCCCAAGGCAAAGGATGAGGCGCCGAAGTCATGAGCATGAATCTGGTCACCCTGCTGTATCTGATCGCGTCGATCTGCTTTATCCAGGCACTCAAAGGCTTGTCACACCCCACCACCTCACGCCGCGGCAATCTGTTCGGCATGCTCGGTATGGGTCTGGCGGTCATCACGACAATCGGGCTGGTGTTCAAACTGGCTGCGCTGTCTACCGCTGAAGGTACCAGTGCGGGCATTGGCTACATTGTGGTCGGCCTGCTGGTGGGCGGGACCGCTGGCTCGATCATGGCCAAGCGCGTTGAAATGACCAAAATGCCTGAGCTGGTCGCGTTCATGCACAGCATGATCGGCCTGGCAGCGGTATTCATCGCCATCGCGGCCGTAGTAGAGCCTCAGTCACTGGGCATCGTTGGTCATCTGGGCGATGCCATCCCCGCGGGTAATCGTCTTGAGCTGTTCCTCGGAGCGGCCATCGGCGCGATCACCTTTTCCGGCTCGGTAATCGCCTTTGGCAAGCTGTCGGGCAAGTACAAATTCCGGCTGTTTCAAGGCGCTCCAGTACAGTTTGCCGGACAGCACAAGCTCAACCTGGTGCTTGGTCTGGCCACACTGTTCTTTGGTCTGACCTTCATGTTCACCGGTAGCCTTACTGCCTTTGCGATCATGCTCGCGCTGGCGTTCGTGATCGGTGTGCTGTTGATCATCCCGATTGGCGGTGCAGACATGCCGGTGGTGGTCTCGATGCTCAACAGCTATTCAGGCTGGGCAGCGGCCGGGATCGGCTTTTCGCTGAACAACTCGATGCTGATTATCGCGGGCTCGCTGGTCGGTTCTTCGGGCGCGATCCTGTCCTACATCATGTGCAAGGCGATGAACCGCTCGTTCTTCAATGTGATCGGCGGTGGCTTCGGCGGCGCAACGGATTCGGCAGGGCCGGCAGGTAGCAAGGAAGCCCGCCCGGTGAAATCCGGCTCGGCAGACGATGCCACCTTCCTGCTGACCAACGCCGACACCGTGATCATCGTGCCGGGTTACGGGCTGGCAGTCGCGCGCGCGCAGCATGCACTCAAGGAACTGACGGAGAAGCTGGTGCACCGTGGTGTCACGGTGAAGTACGCCATTCACCCGGTGGCCGGGCGCATGCCGGGGCACATGAACGTACTGCTGGCCGAAGCCGAAGTGCCTTACGATCAGGTGTTCGAGATGGACGACATCAACTCCGAGTTCGGTCAGGCCGATGTGGTGCTGGTGCTCGGTGCCAACGACGTGGTCAACCCCGCCGCCAAGAACGATCCGAAATCCCCTATCGCCGGGATGCCCATCCTGGAGGCGTTCAAGGCCAAGACCATCATCGTCAACAAACGCTCGATGGCCAGTGGTTACGCAGGTCTGGATAACGAACTGTTCTATCTGGATAAAACCATGATGGTATTCGGAGATGCCAAAAAGGTGATCGAGGACATGGTGAAGGCCGTCGAAAACGCCTAGCCTGACCCTGCCACATTAAAGCCCCGGCTCGCTTGGCGACCGGGGCTTTTTACATTCTGCGTAACAGTGTTTTGCGCTGAAAGCCGCCAATTAGAGCCCTCAAATGCGACCTTGGTAGCAGGACGAACCTCGTTCAACGCTCTAGACTTGTCGCTCGCTTCTATCTACGAGACAGAATCCATGTACCGTGACCGTATCCGCCTGCCCTCCCTGATGAGCAAGGTTATGAGCGCAGCCGACGCTGCCGCCTTGATTGAAGACGGCATGACCGTCGGCATGAGTGGCTTCACCCGTGCAGGCGAAGCCAAGGCCGTGCCCCATGCGCTGGCCGAGCGCGCCAAAGTGACACCGCTGAAAATCAGCCTGATGACCGGTGCCAGCCTGGGCAATGACCTGGACAAGCAACTGACCGAGTCCGGCGTGCTGTCCCGGCGCATGCCCTTTCAGGTCGACAGCACACTGCGCAAGGCAATCAACAACGGCACGGTGATGTTCATCGATCAGCACTTGTCCGATACCGTCGAGATGCTGCGCAATCGGCAGATCAAGGCGGTGGACCTGGCGGTGATCGAATGCGTTGCGATCACTGAGGAAGGCCATCTGGTGCTCAGTACCTCTGTAGGCAACTCGGCCAGCTTCGCGATTCTGGCCAAGCAGGTGATCGTGGAAATCAACCTGTCGCAGCCGCTGGAGCTGGAAGGTCTGCACGACATCTATATACCCAGCTACCGGCCGACGCGCCTGCCGATTCCGGTGCTGGAAGCAGACTCGCGCATCGGTAGTCATGCAGTGAAGATAGATCCGGCGAAGATCGTCGGTATTGTCATCAGCAACCAGCCAGATTCACCGTCCACCGTCACGCCACCTGACGCCGACACGCAGGCCATCGCCAACCATCTGGTGGAGTTCTTCAAGAAGGAAGTGCGCGAAGACCGGCTTACCGACAAGCTGATGCCACTACAGGCGGGTATCGGCAATATCGCCAACGCCGTGATGCACGGCCTGCTGGCGTCTCCCTTCACGGACCTGACGATGTACTCCGAAGTGCTGCAGGACTCGACATTCGATCTGTTCGACGCGGGCAAACTGACCTTTGCTTCAGGCAGCTCCATGACGTTGTCGGCGGCCAAACACGCGGAAGTCTTTGCCGACTTCAACCGCTACAAGTCCAGGCTGGTATTGCGCCCCCAGGAGATCTCCAATCACCCCGAGGTGATCCGCCGCCTGGGTATCATCGGCATCAACACTGCGCTGGAATTCGACCTGTACGGCAACGTGAATTCTACCCACGTGTGCGGGACGCGCATGATGAATGGCATTGGCGGCTCGGGGGATTTCTCGCGCAATGCGCACCTGGCGATATTCGTCACCAAGTCGATTGCCAAGGCCGGCGCGATTTCCAGCGTTGTGCCGATGGTCAGCCATGTCGACCACACCGAGCATGACGTTGACGTTCTGGTCACAGAGCAGGGCCTGGCAGATCTGCGCGGCCTGGCCCCTCGCGAACGTGCGCGGGTCATCATCGACAACTGCGTACACCCGGATTACCGCGACGCACTGAACGCCTATTTCAAAGCCGCTTGCGTGCTGGGCGGCCATACCCCGCACATCCTGCGCGAAGCACTGAGTTGGCACATCAACCTGGAAGAAACCGGGCGCATGCTTCCGGGCTGAACAGGACAGTTGGAAGTGAACGAGACCTTCCCCGACTCACTTCCTCCTCGCACTCAACAGCTTCTTGAAAAACTGTACTGCTGTACCGGTCATAAAACTGCCTCAAATCGCCAAAATCACCATAATCGACCACAAAATGCACTCATATGGTGCCGACCGGTACAGTTGCCCCATTTATGAACAAAACAGTGCCCAATCACAGTTAACTGAACCCTCACAATACAAGTGAACTGTGTCTATGGAAGCTGGACGCGTGCGAGGAAAATGGGCACCAGTCAAGCAACTCACTTATCCCGCCACAAGCGGAAGGAAGTCACACCATGGAACGTACAATCAGTTCCGATCTGTTCAGCGAAAGCACCGTTACCACTGCAAAAGCTTCTTTGCCTCTGCGCGTATTCGCCAACCTGATGCTCTGGCAGCGTCGCCTGTCCAGCCGCCATCAACTGGCTCGTCTGGATGCACGCCTGCTGGCTGACGCCGGTATCAGCGAATCCCAGCGTTACGAAGAGCTGAGCAAGCCGTTCTGGCGCTGAATCAGCGCTCGCTGGTCCCAGACCTTAAAGTCTCTCGCCAGCAACCCGAATTGCTTCATACAAGACCCGTCTCAGGCAACCGAGACGGGTTTTGTCGTTTTCGGGCAGGTACTTAACAGATTGCCAATAACAGCACAGTTTCAGATAAATCAAAAACGTCAGGTACAGTTACCAAATAATGCAAACTGTGCAAGCTGTAGCCATCGACTGCCATGACAAGCGCGCTATCAGTGGGATAGTCTAACGCTCTACCTCGGCCCTTCGGCCTCGCAGGCAGCCTGTGCCCTTTTGACCACAATGGAACTCGATCATGTCTCTGCTACGTACCCTCGGCGCTGCCTTCCTGTTGACTGCTGCTGCAGGTGCGAACGCCTCCAGCTTTATTGTGACCACTGATGCAGTGGTCGATGCAGTCAATGCATCGACACGTGCCACGTCCAACATTTCCTCCTCTCTGAAAGATGACAAGATCGTTCTGGCCGCCCGTGACGATGCCGCCAGCTTCGTGGCCAGCTCCGGCGACATCCGTAGCGCTCGCCTCGAAGGTGCGCTGCAACACATCCGCCAGGTTCTGCCTGAACTGCAAGCGACCGACAGCCAACTGGCTCAGGCCATTCTGGCCATCTGACCGTTGTGCCCCGGCCATGTGCCCCGGCCATGTGCCGGGGTAGCTCTGGCCAGAGCATTGCGCTAGCCTTGCTACCTGTTTTGCCGGTTCGTGAAAGTCATGCGTTTACTGCACCTTCTGTTTATCGCACCCGTTGCCAGCCTGATGTGCATCAGTCAGGTTCAAGCGTTCGATACGACCACGCAGGGTCTGGTCAAGACCGGCTATGCAACCAGTCAGGTCACAACAGCACCTTTCGATAACAAGCTCATGATGGCTGCCAGAGACGACGCTGCTGCGTTCATCGCCAGCGACGGAGATATACGCTGTGCCCGGCTTGAGGCCGCGCTGCACGCCCTGCGTCAGGCAGATGCAAAACTTCGTGCCAGCGACCTTGAACTGGCGCAGGCAATCCTCGTCCAATAGCCACTTTCCCCTCTTTGCGTAACTGGAGACGTCACTACATGCGTACCCCGCTGATTGCTGCTTCCCTTGGCCTGCTATTGCTGGCCGATTTTGCCCAGGCTCAGACCGTTGTAGCCACGAGCAACATCATCGTTCGCGCGTTTGGCCGTACCATTGATTTCACCTCGGACACCACTACATCGATTCGCGACTCCAAAGTCGTGCTCCAGGCCAAGGACGACGCCGCCAGTTACGTTGCCAGCGGCGGTGACATCCACGGTGCCCAGCTGGATGCTGCCTTCGATACACTGCGCACTCGCGTACCAGAAGCACGCGGCGCAAGCGATCAGACCCTGGCTGAAGCAATCCTCGCATTGTGAGGCGATTTCGCGCCTGGCTGCTTGCTGGCGCGCTGTCGCTGGTCGGGACGCATGCCTTTGCCAGCCTGAAGCTGGAACTGCACACGGACGGCCTCGATGCGCCGCAACAGCAAGCCAGCCAGACGCTGCTCGACGAAGCCATGCACGCGCTGCCGCCCAGCTTCGTCGAAGCACTGGACCGAACCGTCGAGGTAAGCTGGTCCAGCGACATGCCGCAAAACGCCTACGGTCAGGCAGCCGGCCCTTATCAGTTATATCTCAACAGCCACTTGCTGGCCTCGTTGACCGACGGTTCGGCAGCCACCGCCCAGACAGGCCGTCCACACGGAACGGTGCGCCAGGAGTTGCTCGCCACCGTCCTGCATGAGCTGACCCACGTCTACGACCGCGCTCGCCTGTGGTCGCCTGCCGAGCGCTCGGCTATCTTCCGCTGCGGATCACGCAACAGCTCACTCGGCAAGATCGGCCTGCCCGACAATTGCCGAGGTCAGACCGAGCGACGCTTTACCCTGAGTGATGACCCTCGCCTGCTGGATCTGGCGGGCTGGCAGCAATACGTCGGACGCCGCGGTGAACGCGAGGAACATAACGGCCAGGTCGCCCGCAGCCCGGACATCTACGAAACCACCAGCCCGCTGGAATTCGTGGCCGTGAACATGGAGTATTTCCTCCTCGACCCGGCCTACGCCTGTCGTCGCCCGGCGCTGTATACGTATTACAAAGAGCGCTTTGGCTGGGCACCCGCAGCACGGGATAAATGCCCCACGTACTACCCTTACCTGAATGCCGGCAGCGACTTCGGCCGTGAGCCGCTGGGCAAGCTGGACCCCGAGCGGGTCTACGCGGTGGATTATCTGCTCGCCGAGGCGAATCAGAACTGGGCGAGCCGCTGGGGCCACAGCATGTTGCGCCTGGTGATCTGCAAACCTGGTCGTCCTCGTGGGCCGGACTGCCGCCTGGACCTTGACCAGCATCTGGTGCTGTCTTATCGGGCATTCGTCGGCGATGTACAGCTATCGAGCTGGGATGGCCTGATGGGTGCCTACCCGTCACGGCTGTTCGTCTTGCCGCTGGCGCAGGTCATCGATGAATACACCAAGACCGAACTGCGCAGCCTGGCCTCCGTGCCAATCAAGCTGTCGCGTCCGGAAATCGAAGGGCTGGTTCAGCACGCTGCCGAGATGCACTGGAGCTACGACGGCAATTACTACTTCCTCTCGAACAACTGCGCCGTTGAAAACCTCAAGTTGCTGCGCGCCGGTACGCACAATCCCAAGCTCGTCGGCCTGGACAGCATTTTGCCCAACGGCCTGCTTGAAGTCCTCAAAGGCCGCGGGCTGGCCGATACCAGTGTGCTGGACGACCCCAGAGAAGCATTGCGTCTGGGCTACCGGTTCGATTCCTACCGTGACCGCTATCAAGCCATGTTCGAGGTTTTGAAGAAGCACCTGCCGATCAAGCAGAACACCGTGGAAGAATGGATGGCCCTGCCAGCCAGTGAGCGCAGTCAGTGGTTCGCTAAGGCCGATCTGCGTACCAGTGCTGCGATTCTGCTGCTGGAGCAGGCCAGCCTGCGCAGGCAACTGCTATTGGCCCAGGACGAAGTGAAGCAGAGCTATCTCGGTGCACGCGAAGTGAAAGACGGCAAGGTCTCCAATGCCACCAAAACGCTACAAGAGATCCTCGCCAGCAGCGGCTTTCTCAGCCGGCCAGCCGAGCTGCTCGGCAGCGGCGGGTACGGTTTGCCACAGGCGGGGGAATGGCAGCGGCTTGAAGCAGAAAGCAGTCAACGCCAGAAACAACTCAAGCGTCTGACCGGCGATCTCGACAAGGAAGTGCGCGCCCTGCTGGAGCCTGAACGCGCCAAGGAAATTGCAGCCAACGAAGCCAACCTCAAACAGGTGTCCGAGCACCTTCGGGCGCTGCATAAGGCGGCAGGCGGGCTGCAACTGCCGTGATCAGGCAGCTTTCTTTTTCGGCTTGAGGTATTTGACCAGGCCCTGGAACCAGATCACCAGGGCCGGGTTGCCCTTGATCTGAATATCCTTGTCCTGAATGCCCTTCATGAACGCCAGTTGCTTGTTCTTCGCCTGGAGTGTGTCAAAACCAAAGGCTGCATCGCGAAACGAGATGGCAAAGGCTGGCTCTGCAACCACACCGCTGGCACTGCGAATGCGCTGATCGTGCACCACGAAGTGACGCGCGATTTTGCCATCTGCGGTCTGTAACTGAAATGTCAGGTCCTTGCCAGCCAACTGCTGCTGGAACGCGGGGTTGTTACGACTGGCGCGGGCCATTAGCAGGCCCAGCATCCACAATAGAAAACGAAACTTCATGCTCGGCCTCTGTACGCACTGGATCCGGTGATCAGGATCGGCGTGGCAGTGTAGCGGTTTATTGGCCCAAAACCTGTAGGACAAGATGAATTTCGAGGGAGATCGGTACAAAACACTTGTTGAACGCAAGGATGCTGCTTCGCGTGGGAAGCAGCATCACGACAGCATTAACGAATACTGTTGATGTTGCCTTTGCTGCCGGTGACCTTCACATCGACCTTCTTGAAGATGAAGTAGTCCTTGATGCTGACTTCGTAACGCGGCGCGACGATCAGATCGGCACCGGAAGATTTGACCGCCTTGTAAGCCGCAGCAGCCTTGGTGGTCGATACCGGATCAGGCAGCGCCAGACCCAGACCGCCACCGCCGCTTGCACCGCCGTATGTCACGCCATCGGCGAACTGGTTATCGCCGCCGAAACTCAGGAAATTGAACAACACATTGGTGGAGGACTCGCCGCTGATGGTACCGCCTACCTTGACGTCCGCCTTGAGGTCGGTTTTGACCGTGCCTTCCAGCGGTGCGCTTGGCTGGCTGACGTTGTAGCTCACGCAGCCGCTGGTAGCGGCGATCAGAGTTGCAACCGCAGCAAACTTCCATAGCTTTTTCATTCGAGATTTCCCAAGAGTAATTGAAGGGGTGCAGCAGGGGCGGGACTCTAGGGTCTGTTCCCGTTTCGACGTAACCCATTGATCTCTATGAGAACAGGCCCGTATTGTTGGAGTTCTCACACAACACCAATACGAGCCTGCAATGCCCCGATTAATGCTCAGTGATGAGCACTGGCCGAAGCTTCGAGAAATTTTGCTGCACGAATCGATCTACAACAAGCGAGATTTGCGCACCACGGTTGAAGGCATGCTGTACCGCATGCGTGTGGGTTGCCCTTGGCGAGACCTGCCGAAAGCGTTTGGAAACTGGAGCAAGGTCTACAAGCGGTTCAATGCCTGGTCTGCTTCAGGCAAGTGGGTCAAGGTGCTTGAGGTGCTGATGACCGATCCTGACATGGAGTGGGTTTTCATTGATGGCAGCTATGTAAAGGCTCATCAGCACAGTGCAGGTGCTGCCAGCACGCAGGACCAGGCCATCGGAAAAAGCCGAGCCGGTAACACCAGCAAGATTCACCTGGCTGTAGACGCTTGTGGGCTGCCCATTGCATTTGACGTGACCGGAGGCCAGACCAATGATTGTTCGCAGGCGGCCTCGTTGATTGCCAAGATGCCCAATGCAGAAGTGATCATTGCGGACAAGGGCTACGACACTGAAGCGATACGCGCTCAGGTCGAGCAGCAAGGCAGCAAAGTGGTGATTCCACGAAAGCGCAATTCTCTGAAAGGGAACGCAGATCTGGACAAAGGGTTATATCGCAATCGACATCTCGTAGAAAACGCCTTTGCCCGGTTGAAGCATTTCCGGGCGGCGGCTTCTCGGTTCGACAAACTCAAGAGAAACTATGAAAGCGTCATAGCAATGGCCTGCGCTTTTCTGTGGCTGCCAATGTGAAACGGGAACAGACCCTAAGGGAATCAGCAATAAGAAAAAGTCAGGCAAAGCCGGGGTTTGAGAAGGCATTCATACGAAATTGAGTAGGACAATTCTCACGAAGAGCTTCGACGAGTGATCGGCGGCACAAACGACACAAACAAAAAGCGGGCAACCAGTCTGAGTGGTGTGCCCGCCTGTGAGTTGCCCGCCTCCCGCCGAGGCGCACAACAGGGTGTCAAGGGTTGACGCTGTCTTTCAGGGCTTTCCCCGGTTTGAAGGCCACTGTGTTGCTTGCCTTGATTTTAACCGGCTCCCCGGTCTGTGGGTTCTTGCCAGTCCGGGCACCGCGATGGCGTTGCAGAAAAGTACCGAAGCCTACCAGCGTGACACTGTCCTTACGGTGCAGTGCGCCAGTAATCTCTTCAAGGATGGCATTGAGAACACGATTGGATTGTTCTTTGGTGAGATCCGCCTTTTCAGCAATGGCGGCTGCAACTTCTGGTTTACGCATATGAAGCCTCTTTTACGGTTTTTTGTTTTTATGTCCCGCGCCGCTTTGTAAAAAACGGCAACAAGGCGCCGCGACGGCTCTACGTAGCGGCAGACAAGACCGAGGATGGCATGCCGAACCAGCCCGCGCCAGTGCGCAGGCGGGGTTTATTGGCAAAAATACGTGGCCTATCCGACAAAATGACGCGAAATTATGCCAATAACGCAGGCAAAACCTTGTTCAGTGCGAGTTTTTCCATAACTGCCGCACCGGTCAGCGCATAGCCCAGCAGGTTGCCATCTGCGTCATGACACAGCGCCTTGATATCAGCCCCCTGCCCTTCGATACTCCAGCGGCCGTCGGTGCCACGCGGTGGCGGCGAAACCACCAGCGGGCAGGCTGGCGTCTTTACTGTGATCGGCATGGGGCCATATTTTACGGCCGTTGGCGTTCCGGCCAGCGTCTGGGCCAACGCCCGAGCGCAGCTCATCAACGGCATGACATAGAGCAGGTTGAGGCCATCGACTTCAGCGCAATCACCCAGCGCGTGGATGTTGGCGTGGGAGGTCTGCAACTGGCGATCCACCAGAATACCGCGCCCCGTCTGCAAGCCCGCGGCAGCGGCCAGATCAATACGTGGGCGCAGACCAATGGCCGAAACCACCAGGTCGCAGTCAATCACCTGCCCGTCCGACAAATGTGCTTGCAGGCCGTCACCACTGCGATTCAGGCGGGTCAGCACCGGGCCCAGGTGGAAACGCGCACCCAGGCTTTCAAGGCCGGTCTTTACCGCAGCCGCAGCGGCAGGTGGTAACAGGGTTGGCATGACCTGCTCGCACGGCGCCACCAGATCCACTTCATAGCCGCCCAGAATCAGGTCGTTGGCGAATTCACAGCCAATGAGCCCTGCGCCGAGAATCAGAACCCGACGCTTTCCCGCCGCAGCCGCTCGAAAACGGGCGTAGTCCTGAAGGTCGTTGATCGGGAAAATCGCATCGCCTGCATCACCTTCCACCGGTACGCGGATGGTTTCAGCCCCCCAGGCCAGCACCAGATCGCGGTAGTGAACCGCTTCTTCACCGATCCACAGACGCTTGTGACCCGGGTCGATCCCGCTGATCCGCGTATGCGTGCGGACTTCAGCCTTGAGCTGATCAGCCATCGCGCCAGGCTCGGCCATGCTCAACCCGTCGGCTTCCTTGTTTTTGCCAAAGCCGGTGGAAAGCATCGGTTTGGAATAGGACCGGCCATCATCGGCCGTGATCAATAGCAGCGGCGTGTCTGCGTCCAGTTTGCGAAACTCTCGGGCGAGGTTGTAACCCGCAAGGCCGGTGCCGATGATGACCACAGGTGCGCTCATTGTTCTTCCCTATTCATTATTTTTCTGCTGGCTGCTATCAGCCGATTTCGATCATCTCAAAGTCCATTTTGCCCACACCGCAATCCGGGCACAGCCAGTCTTCCGGCACATCCTGCCAGAGCGTACCAGGCGCAATCCCGTCATCCGGCCAGCCGTCGGCTTCGTTATAGATCAGGCCACAGACGATGCATTGCCACTTCTTCATGTTCGGTTCTCTCGTTTATCAGGCTAAATAGCGTGTGACGGTCGATTGCCGTCTGAACGGGCGTTGTACTGATCGGCAGGCCCGGATGCAAGTCTGATTCTATAACCTGACGTACTACCGGCGGTCGGTCGGGGCCTGCAATCATGCTAAGCTCGCGGCCTCGTTGGCTGCCGGAACTGGCTTACCGTGACCCAGCAATCCCCCGCATTCATTAGCCCGATCTGGCTCAAGCGCGAGCAATTGATCGATGCGCCCGAACCAATAATGCTCGACTGGTTGTTCAATCAGGACTCCCTCACACGCCGGCTGGACCGTTTGTCTGACGGTGGTTTCAGCGTATTTCCGCAATTCGAAGGCTGGCAGGCTTTGCGCCGTGATGAGTGTCTGGCGCTGGGCCTGCCACTTGCCAGCGAAGGCTGGGTGCGCGAGGTGTACTTGTGCGGTAATGACAGCAACTGGGTATTCGCTCGCAGTGTAGCCGCCCGCAGCGCTTTGCAGGACGGTGGCCTGAATATGGATGAGCTGGGCACTCGCTCGCTGGGTGAGTTGCTGTTCAGCGACCCTGCGTTCGCGCGCGGAACCCTTGAAGTGTGTCATTACCCTGAAGCCTGGCTGCCTGACGCTGTTGCAGCTCGCGGCCTATGGGCACGCCGCTCGCGATTCAGTCGTGGTGCGTTGAGCGTGCTGGTCGCCGAAGTGTTCCTGCCCGCTCTGTGCAATACGATCCATGACAAGGACCCTGTCTGATGTACCTGTCCCTTCTCAAATCCCTCAATCGTCTTAGCCCCCGCGCCTGGGACTTTATCCAGCTGACACGTATCGACAAGCCCATAGGCATTTACCTGCTGCTGTGGCCAACCCTGTGGGCGGTCTGGATTGCGGGCAAGGGCTCTCCGTCGCTGAAGACAGTGTTCATCTTCATGGTCGGCGTATTTCTGATGCGCGCGGCAGGCTGCGTGATCAATGACTTCGCCGACCGCAAGGTGGATGGCCACGTCAAACGCACCGAGCAGCGTCCTCTGGTCAGTGGCAAAGTCAGCTCACGGGAAGCGCTGGCGCTGTTTGCGGTGCTGGTCGGCCTGAGCTTTGTGCTGGTGCTGTTTACTAATGCGACAACCATCTGGCTGTCGTTCGGCGGTCTGGCGCTGGCTGCCTGCTATCCATTCATGAAGCGCTACACCTATTACCCGCAAGTGGTGCTGGGTGCTGCGTTTTCGTGGGGCATGCCGATGGCATTTACTGCAGAAACCGGCGACCTGCCAGCTGCGGCCTGGCTGCTGTACATCGCCAACCTGCTATGGACCGTGGGCTACGACACCTATTACGCAATGGTCGATCGTGACGATGACCTGAAAATCGGCGTGAAATCCACTGCCGTACTGTTCGGCGATGCCGACCGGGTGATCATCCTGACCCTGCAAGGTCTGGCGCTGGGTTGCCTTATGCTGGCCGGCGCGCGTTTTGAATTGGGTGCGTGCTTCTACATAGGCCTGCTGGCAGCAGCAGGATGCTTTGCCTGGGAGTTCTGGAGCACCCGACAGCGCGAGCGGGACGCCTGCTTCAAGGCTTTTTTGCACAACCACTGGGCCGGGCTGGCGATATTTTTGGGTATCGTCGCCGACTATGCGGTGCGCTGAAAACAGCCACCGCCAGCCTCTTTTCGACTGAAATAAACGCAGGATCGCGAGGCCCGCCGACCTCCCGAAACCTGTCGGCGTGCTAGCCTAAACCACACCTGTCACACGACTGCAATAATTCCGTTATCTAATGCGCCCCAAGACAGTTAAATGACAAGAGGTTCGAGCATGGCTGGCAGGAGCATCCTGATCGTTGACGACGAAGCGCCTATTCGTGAAATGATCGCCGTTGCGTTGGAAATGGCTGGATACGACTGTATTGAAGCCGAAAACTCTCAGCAGGCCCATGCGATTATCGTCGACCGCAAACCTGACCTGATTCTGCTCGACTGGATGCTGCCTGGCACATCCGGCATCGAACTGGCCCGTCGCCTTAAACGTGATGAACTGACCGGGGACATCCCGATCATCATGCTCACTGCAAAGGGTGAAGAGGACAACAAGATCCAGGGCCTGGAAGTCGGCGCTGACGATTACATCACCAAGCCCTTCTCGCCCCGCGAGCTGGTGGCACGTCTCAAGGCCGTGCTGCGTCGTGCCGGCCCGACTGATGGCGAAGCACCTATCGAAGTCGGCGGTCTGCTGCTCGACCCGATCAGCCACCGCGTCACCATCGACGGCAAACCGGCTGAAATGGGCCCCACCGAATACCGTCTGCTGCAATTTTTCATGACCCACCAGGAGCGCGCCTACACCCGTGGCCAGTTGCTGGATCAGGTCTGGGGCGGCAACGTCTACGTCGAAGAGCGTACGGTTGATGTGCACATCCGCCGCCTGCGCAAGGCCTTGGGCGATGCGTATGAAAATCTGGTACAAACCGTGCGCGGCACTGGCTATCGCTTCTCGACAAAGAGCTGACAGGCGTTGCGTCGACGCAGGGCAGTGACCAGACAAGGATTTACCCTTAATTGAATCAAAATTGGCACGGCACCTTGATACGCCACATGTTGTTGCTGGTCACCGCCTGCCTGTTGGCCGGCCTGATCAGTGGACAGTATGGCTGGAGCCTGGCCACCGGACTGGGCCTGTATCTGGCCTGGACCCTCAAACAACTGCTGCGCCTGCATGACTGGCTGAGCAGTCACAAGGCTGACGAGCCGCCTCCGGACGGTTATGGTCTGTGGGGCGAAGTGTTCGACAGCATCTATCACCTGCAACGCCGTGATCAGCGTGTCCGCGGACGCCTCCAGGCGGTCATCGACCGGGTACAGGAATCCACCGCCGCCCTGCGCGATGCCGTAATCATGCTCGACAGCGACGGCAACCTGGAGTGGTGGAACCGTGCCGCTGAAACCCTGCTGGGTTTAAAGACGCCGCAGGACAGTGGTCAGCCCGTGACCAACCTGGTCCGGCATCCGCGCTTCAAAGAGTACTTTGCGCTGGGCGACTACAGCGAGCCGCTGGAGATTCCCTCACCGACCAATGATCGCTTGCGCATTCAGTTGTTGATTACCCGTTACGGCAACAATGAGCACCTGATGCTGGTGCGCGATGTGACGCGCATCCACCAGCTGGAGCAGATGCGCAAAGACTTCGTCGCCAACGTGTCTCATGAGTTGCGCACGCCACTGACGGTGATATTCGGTTATCTGGAAACCCTGCTCGATAACGTGGACGAGGTCAATCCGCGCTGGGTGCGGGCGCTGCAACAGATGCATCAGCAAGGCGGGCGCATGCAGACGCTGCTCAACGACTTGCTGCTGCTGGCCAAGCTCGAGGCTACCGATTACCCATCGGACAATCATCCGGTAATGGTCAGTACCTTGCTCAAAACCATCACCGCCGATGCCAATGCGTTGTCGGGCAGCAAGAACCAGCAGATCCACCTGAGCCTGGAAAGCGATATGCGCCTCAAGGGCAGCGAAAGCGAGCTGCGCAGCGCGTTTTCCAACCTGATTTTCAATGCCGTCAAGTACACCCCGGCAGAAGGCGTCATCCGTATCCGCTGGTGGGCCGACGAGCGGGGCGCGCACCTGAGCGTGCAGGATTCGGGGATCGGCATCGAGACCAAACACCTGCCGCGCCTGACTGAACGTTTCTACCGGGTCGATACCAGCCGAGCGTCGAATACCGGTGGTACAGGGCTCGGTCTGGCCATCGTCAAACATGTGCTGCTGCGCCATCGCGGCAACCTTGAAATCAACAGTGTTCCCGGCAAGGGCAGTGTTTTTACCTGTCACTTTGCCAGCGGCCAACTGTCCAAACCCGTACACGACGATTCAGACTACTAGGCAATCGCGCCTTGAGCCGCTACATTGCCGGGCTCATAGCGTCTTCTCTGGCGTGACATTACCCTCTTCTGTTAATACGGACCCTGCAAAACCCCATCATGGACCCTTCCCCTAGTTTCAACCTGTCTTCACTCTTCGCCGATTTCGGCATGATTCTTTTTGCTTTGTTCCTGGTCCTGCTCAACGGCTTTTTCGTTGCGGCAGAATTCGCCATGGTCAAACTGCGCTCGACCAAGGTTGAAGCCATTGCCGACAAGAACGGCTGGCGCGGGCACATTCTGCGCAAGGTACACGGCCAGCTGGATGCCTACCTTTCAGCCTGCCAGCTGGGTATCACCCTCGCCTCCCTGGGCCTGGGCTGGGTCGGTGAACCGGCGTTCGCGCATCTGCTGGAGCCGTTACTCGCAGCGCTGGGCGTCGATACTCCGGAGCTGATCAAGGGCGTGTCGTTTTTCACTGCGTTCTTCATCATTTCCTACCTGCACATTGTCATCGGCGAGCTGGCCCCCAAATCCTGGGCGATCCGCAAACCGGAACTGCTGTCGCTGTGGACAGCGGCTCCGTTGTACTTCTTCTATTGGTTGATGTACCCGGCGATCTACCTGCTCAACGCCAGCGCCAACGCCATTTTGCGCATTGCAGGCCAGGGTGAACCCGGTCCGCATCACGAACACAGCTACAGCCGCGATGAGCTGAAGCTGATTCTGCACTCCAGCCGTGGCCAGGACCCCAGCGATCAGGGCATGCGCGTGCTGGCGTCTGCTGTCGAAATGGGCGAGCTGGAAGTGGTCGACTGGGCCAACTCCCGCGAAGACATGGTGTCGCTGGACTTCAATGCGCCGCTCAAGGAAATCCTCGCCTTGTTCCGCCGCCACAAATTCAGCCGTTATCCGCTGTATGACGCTGAACGTGGCGAGTTTGTCGGCCTGCTGCACATCAAGGACCTGCTGCTGGAACTGGCGGCGCTGGACCACATCCCGGAGTCGTTCAACCTGGCTGAACTGACCCGCCCGCTGGAGCGTGTTTCGCGACATATGCCGCTTTCGCAGCTGCTGGAGCAGTTCCGCAAGGGCGGCGCGCACTTTGCCGTGGTCGAGGAAGCCGACGGCAAGATCGTCGGCTACCTGACCATGGAGGACGTGCTTGAAGTGCTGGTGGGCGACATCCAGGACGAACATCGCAAGGTGGAGCGCGGCATTCTCGCGTATCAGCCGGGCAAACTGCTGGTACGGGGCGATACACCGTTGTTCAAGATCGAGCGCCTGCTGGGCATCGATCTGGACCACATCGAAGCCGAGACACTGGCCGGTCTGATCTACGACACACTCAAGCGCGTGCCGGAAGAAGAAGAGCAAATGGAAGTCGAAGGCCTGCGCATCATCATCAAGAAGATGAAAGGCCCGAAAATCGTACTCGCCAAGGTGCTGAAGCTGGACTGACCCGATCAGGTCTACCCGTTCAAGAGCGGACGCAAGGTGTTCTACCGGACGCCTATCGTTCCTCACGCTCCAGCGTGGGAATGCCGTGGGTGACGCTCCGCGTCACAGGTCTGCGCCGCGCCGCATACTCAAAGCGGACGCAGAGCGTCCAGAACGGCATACCCACGCGGAGCATGGGCACGATAGGTGCTCTCCCGAACGCCTATCGTTCCTCACGCTCCAGCGTGGGAATGCCGTGGGTAACGCTCCGCGTCACAGGTCTGCGCCGCGCCGCATACTCAAAGCGGACGCGGAGCGCCCTGAACGGCATACCCACGCGGAGCATGGGCACGATAGGTGCTCTCCCGAACGCCTATCGTTCCTCACGCTCCAGCGTGGGAATGCCGTGGGCGACGCTCCGCGTCACAAATCTGCGCCGCGCCGCATACTCAAAAGCGGACGCGGAGCGCCCTGAACGGCATACCCACGCGGAGCATGGGCACGATAGGTGCTCTCCCGAATGCCTATCGTTCCTCACGCTCCAGCGTGGGAATGCCGTGGGTGACGCTCCGCGTCACAGGTCTGCGCCGCGCCGCATACTCAAAAGCGGACGCGGAGCGCCCTGAACGGCATACCCACGCAGAGCATGGGCACGATAGGTGCTCTCCCGAACGCCTATCGTTCCTCACGCTCCAGCGTGGGAATGCCTTGGGTGACGCTCCGCGTCACAGGTCTGCGCCGCGCCGCATACTCAAAGCGGACGCGGAGCGCCCTGAACGGCATACCGACGCGGAGCGTCGGCACGATAGTCAAGAAATGGACGGTCGCTCCAGCAGTCAATTCCCGCCGACGGCGAAGTTGGGCAGGCTCTGCACTGGTCTGGCGAATTCGTAAGGGATCGATACCAGTTCATGGCCCAAATTGCGTTGCACGACAAAGTGCAGATGCGGGCCGGTGCTGTTTCCGGTATTACCCGACCGCGCCAGCGCGGTTCCGACGCTGACCCGCTGACCTTCCCTGACACTCACCGAACCGCGCATCAGGTGCAGATAGACGCCCATCGTGCCGTCTTCGTGCAGAATCCGTACGAAGTTGCCTGACGCATTCGAACCCCTCCCTGACTGGCTGTTTTCGATCTTTATCACCGTCCCGCCGCGTGCGGCGATGATCGGGGTGCCTTCGGGCATGGCAATGTCCATCGCATAGCGGCCCTTGGCACCATAATGACTGTATTTGCCATTCGGCCCCTGAGTCAGGCGAAACGGTCCGCCAATCCACGGCAATGGGTATTTATAGGCCTGCACCGAACCTTTGGGATCGCCCAGGGTTGAAGTCAGCACCGAGGCATAGTTCATCGGCTTGCTCCCCACTTTGGGGCTCAGCACCACCACACGTTCATTACTGCGCGCAGGGATCGTGCGGCGCAGCGTTGCTGACGAGCCAGAGACGCCCAGCACGTTGGTCACACTGGAAAGCTTGAGTTCGACCTCGACCGGGGCGTACAGATCGTTGCGCACGTACAGGCTGTGCACGCCCTTTTCACGCCTGACACTCAAATGCACCTGGCCGTCGATACGCTCGACCATCCGGTCCCGAAACACCATGACCGATGCGCCAGGTGTTGGCCGATCCGAGAACGACACCACGCCATCGGCATCGGTGAATTTATAGATCGTGACTGCCCCGGCCGACTGCACAGTCAACATCAGGGCAAACAGGATAAGCAGGCGTGCAAGCATCAGAGGCGTTCGGGTTCAAGGGCACTGGGTGCCAAGCCTAGCAGCCTTGCAGACAGAAGAGGACTCGTCGGTATCAATCGGACATGAATAACGCGCCAGACAAGCCACGGACACAGCATGATCAGCGAGGGGGTGATTGCAGCGGGGTGAAGTTATTAGGTAGCTGTGCAGTAGGTATTTGGGGCATGCCAACGCGAACGTCGGCATGCCAGTCAGCAGGAGGCGTGTATCAGGCTCCGGGGATAAAGTGCTTCTGAGCCGTGCCACGTGCGATCAGGCGCGACAGGTAGTCGAGCTTCTGCGCATCCTGATCGACAAAGCGGAAAGTCACTTGCAGCCATTCACTGTCAGGCTTCTGCTCGAACGCGGCAACGGAGTGCAGGTAGCCATTCAGGCGTGCGACCTCGTTGCTCTCGCCTTGCTCAAGGTCCAGTACCGCGCTGTCGAGCACCTGCGGCAGGTTTTCGCTGACGCGTATCACCAGTGTGGCGTCTTTCAGCGTCAAAGCCTTGATCACGCACGACTGAATGCCGTTGGGCAGGCGCAACTGACCCTGTCCACGACCGGCAGGCTCCGGCGATTTGGCTGCTACAGGCGGCGCTTTGGCGATACCGGCAGGCGCGGCAGCTGGCGTGGCGCGAACCACTTCGGCCTTGCCGCCGGTCAATGCACTGAGCGAGTCATTGAGCGGCGAGTTCATGCGTGCCGGGGCTGTGGACATGACCGCATCAAGCTTGCCGACCTTCGCCAGCGCCTTCTTGACCTTGGTCAGCAACTGCTCGTTAGTGAACGGTTTGCCGACAAAATCGGTCACGCCGGCCTGAATAGCCTGCACGACGTTTTCCTTGTCGCCACGGCTGGTCACCATGATGAACGGCACGGTTCTCAGGTAATTGTCTTGCTCACGACACCATGTCAACAGCTCCAGGCCGGACATCTCGGGCATTTCCCAGTCGCACAGAATCAGATCGAACGACTCTTTGCCCAGCAAAGCCTGAGCCTTGCGACCATTGACTGCGTCCTCGGTATGAATCCCGGGAAAATAATTGCGCAGCCCTTTCTTGACCAAGTCGCGAATGAAAGTCGCGTCATCCACCACCAATACACTGACCTTACTCATCGACGCTCCTGCGGGCGTGTTCACCTGGAGGCGAACTGCGGTATGCCAACACGCCCTTTGTTTCGGCAAGCATAGCGTTGACCGGTGGCCAACTGCCATATTGATTGACTGCGCCGCGACATTTAATCCGCAGGCGACGGGAATACTCGTCTGCACAACGAAAAACGCCCAGCGCATGCTGGGCGTTTTTCTCGCAGGCAATCTTACTTATCGTCAGCGTCGCCCGGAACATTAGCGGTTTCGCTCGAGATACCCTGCACTTCTTCCTTCATGCGCTTGAGCCCCATGTGCCGCACGTCGGTGCCACGCACCAGATAAATCACCAGCTCGGAAATGTTGCGGGCATGGTCGCCGATGCGCTCCAGAGAGCGCAGCACCCAGATGACGTCCAGCACGCGGGAGATCGAGCGTGGATCTTCCATCATGTAGGTCGCCAGCTCGCGCAGGGCGGTTTTGTACTCACGGTCGATGGTCTTGTCGTACTGCGCGACCGACAGGGCCAGCTCAGCGTCGAAACGCGCGAACGAGTCCAGGGCATCGCGAACCATGTTGCGCACCTGATCACCGATATGACGGACCTCGACGTAACCGCGTGGCGCCTCGCCCTCTTCGCAGAGTTTGATGGCACGGCGGGCGATCTTGGTGGCTTCATCACCGATGCGCTCCAGGTCGATCACCGACTTGGAAATGCTGATGATCAGGCGCAGATCGGACGCCGCTGGCTGGCGACGAGCCAGAATGCGCAGGCATTCTTCGTCAATGCTGCGCTCCATCTGATTGATCCGGTCGTCGACCTCGCGAACGCGCTGGGCAAGACCGGAGTCGGCCTCGATCAGTGCCGTGACAGAATCGTTCACCTGCTTCTCGACCAGGCCACCCATTTCGAGCAAATGGCTGCGAACGTCTTCGAGTTCCGCGTTGAACTGTTGGGAAATGTGATGCGTATGGCTGTCTTTGTGGATCATGCTGGGTGTCCTTGGAACGTCCGGTTAATAGCGAAAACGCAGCGGTGGTTCAGGTCTGACGAAGCACGTCCTAGCCGTAACGACCGGTGATGTAGTCTTCTGTCTGTTTTTTTGCCGGGTTGGTGAACAAGGTGTCTGTATCACCGAACTCGACGAGTTTGCCCATGTACATAAACGCGGTGTAATCCGACACCCGAGCCGCCTGCTGCATGTTGTGCGTAACGATCACAATGGTGTATTTCGATTTCAGTTCGTAGATCAGTTCTTCGACTTTAAGGGTCGAAATCGGGTCAAGTGCCGAACAGGGTTCGTCGAGCAGCAAAACTTCCGGCTCCACGGCGATCGTTCGGGCAATGACCAGACGCTGTTGCTGCCCTCCGGACAACCCCAACGCCGACTCATGCAGTCGATCCTTGACCTCATCCCAGAGCGCAGAGGCTTTCAGCGCCCACTCGACGGCTTCATCGAGTACGCGCTTCTTGTTGATCCCCTGAATGCGCAGGCCGTAGACCACGTTTTCATAAATCGTCTTGGGGAACGGGTTCGGCTTCTGGAACACCATGCCGACGCGCCGACGCAACTCAGCAACTTCCTCGCCTTTGGTGTAGATGTTGTGACCGTACAGGTTGATTGCGCCTTCAACGCGGCAGCCATCGACCAGATCGTTCATGCGATTGAAACTGCGCAACAGGGTCGACTTGCCACAACCGGACGGACCGATGAACGAGGTCACCTTCTGCTTGGGGATATTCAGGGCAATATCGAACAGCGCCTGCTTGTCGCCATAGAACAGATTCAGACCCGGCACTTCGATGGCCACGGTCTCATCGGCCAGATCCAGGCGTTGCTTGTGACGCCTCAGGGCCGACATGTTCATGCCGTGAGTCGGGCTTTCATGCTGCATGGATTGCTCCTGTGCGAACGATTCGCTTCATCGAACGGCTGCGTTTGCCAAAGGGCGAATTCGGGATCAATTGTCGAGCGCCTTATACTTTTCCCGCAAATGGTTACGGATACTCACAGCCGAGAGATTGAGCAAGGCGATGACCAGCACCAGCAACAGCGCGGTGGCGTAGACCAGCGGGCGTGCCGCCTCGACGTTCGGGCTCTGGAAGCCGACGTCGTAAATGTGGAAACCCAGGTGCATGATCTTCTGATCGAGATGCAGATAAGGATAGTTGCCATCCAGCGGCAGCGACGGGGCCAGTTTGACCACGCCCACCAGCATCAATGGCGCAACTTCCCCGGCGGCACGCGCCACCGCCAGAATCAGGCCGGTCATCATTGCCGGGCTGGCCATTGGCAATACAATCTTCCACAGCGTCTCGGCCTTGGTCGCGCCCAGCGCCAGCGAGCCTTCGCGCAGGGTCAGCGGAATACGCGCCAACCCTTCTTCGGTGGCCACGATCACCACCGGCACGGCCAGCAGCGCCAGGGTCAGCGAGGCCCATAACAGGCCTGGCGTACCAAACGTCGGGGCTGGCAGCGCTTCAGGAAAGAACAGCCGGTCTACCGAGCCGCCGAGCACATAAACGAAAAAACCGAGGCCGAACACGCCGTACACAATCGCCGGCACACCGGCCAGGTTGTTCACCGCAATGCGGATCAGCCGGGTAACCGGCCCCTGACGCGCGTACTCGCGCAGGTAAACCGCTGCCAGCACACCGAACGGCGTCACGATCACTGCCATGATCAGGGTCATCATCACCGTGCCGAAGATAGCCGGGAAAATACCCCCTTCGGTGTTGGCTTCGCGAGGGTCGTCACTGAGAAATTCCCACAGTTTCTGGAAGTAGAAACCCAGCTTGGTAACGGTGCCCATCGCGTTGGGCTGGTAAGCACGCACCACTTTGCCCAGGCTGAGTTCGATTTCTTTGCCATTGCCATCGCGTGCCGTCAGGCTGTCGCGATCAAAAGCCTCATGCAGGCCGTCCAGACGCCCCTCGATGACCTTGTAACGCGCGTCCAGCTCGGCACGTTCTGCAGCCATGTCAGCTTGCGCAGCGGCATCGAGCCGGCCATTGAGTTCCAGCTTGCGGGCCTGCAGACGCAGGCGCTCAATACCGTGATTGATGGCCCCGATGTCTTTCTTTTCCAGAATGTAGAGTTCGTCAGCCAGCTTTTCGACGCGTTTGATGCGCTCTTGCAGGATCGGCCAGGCAGCTTCGCCTTGTGCCACTATCCGGCCGTCTTCTTTGACGTTGACCAGATAGCCGTAGAAATTGCCCCACTCCCGGCGCTCCAGTGTCATCAGTTCGGCAGGACGGCTCTGGTCGGTCAGCCAGTCGCCCACAACCCAGGTGAAATCGCTGGGGTTGAGGTCACGGTTGCCAACCTTGAACAGCTCACGGGTCATGAACTCCGGCCCTTGGTCAGGCACCGGCAGACCCGCGCTTTTCAAACGCGCACGAGGGACCTGTTCCTGCTCGACCCGCTCACCAACCAGCACACTCGATTCCTGATTGGGCACCGCATAACGTGCGACCACCAGATCAGCGGGCCAAAAGTGCCCAAGCCCCCGCACGGCGATCACCGCCAGCAGGCCGATGGTCATGATGACAGCGATGGATACGGCACCCGCACTCATCCAGACGCCGGGGGCGCCGCTTTTGAACCAGTTTTTGAGGGAGTTCCGCTTCACCAACGCCTACCTTCCTTACAACGCCGAGTATTGCTTGCGCAGACGCTGACGAATCAACTCCGCGAGGGTGTTCATCACAAAGGTGAACATCAACAGCACCAACGCCGCCAGAAACAACACCCGATAATGGCTGCCGCCTACTTCCGACTCTGGCATCTCCACCGCGACATTGGCCGCCAGCGTGCGCATGCCTTCAAACAGATTCATGTCCATGATCGGCGTGTTGCCGGTCGCCATCAGCACAATCATGGTTTCCCCCACCGCCCGGCCCATGCCGATCATCAAGGCCGAAAAAATACCGGGGCTGGCGGTCAGGATGACTACACGCGTCAGGGTCTGCCACGGCGTCGCGCCCAGCGCCAGAGAGCCCAGTGTCAGGCTGCGCGGCACGCTGAACACGGCGTCTTCGGCAATTGAATAGATGTTGGGGATCACCGCGAAACCCATTGCAATGCCGACCACCAACGCGTTGCGCTGATCGTAGGTGATGCCCAGTTGGTCGCGGATCCATGTGCTCATGTCGCCGCCGAAGAACCAGCTCTCCAGGTGCGGGCTCATGCTCAGTGAAAACCAGCCCACCAATAGCACAACGGGAATCAGGATCGCGCCTTCCCAGCCATCGGGCACGCGCAGGCGAAGCGAATCAGGCAGACGGGTCCAGAAAAAGCCCGCCAGCAAAATGCCGATCGGCGTGAGCAGCAGCAAGCTGAAGATGCCCGGCAAATGACCTTCCAGATACGGCGCCAGAAACAATCCGGCAAAGAAACCGAGAATCACCGTCGGCATCGCTTCCATCAATTCAATCACCGGCTTGACCTTGCGGCGCATGCCCGGCGCCATGAAGTAGGCGGTGTAGATCGCGGCCGCCACGGCCAGCGGCGCGGCCAGCAACATGGCGTAGAACGCCGCTTTCAGGGTGCCGTAGGTCAAGGGTGCCAGGCTCAGCTTTGGCTCGAAGTCGGAGTTGGACGCCGTGGATTGCCAAACGTACTTGGGCTCGTCGTAATTCTCATACCAGACCTTGCCCCATAGCGAGCTCCAGGAGACTTCCGGGTGCGGGTTGTCCAGCGCCAGCGGCAACAGCTTGCCAGCGCTTTCGATCAGAACCCGGTTGGCGCGCGGCGATAACGCCAGAATGCCGGGACCGTCAGTTACCTTGTCGATCAGCAAGGTTCGGTGCGCGGTGCTGTGGAACACGCCAAGCTTTCCCGAAGCGTCCAGAGCAATGAAGCCCTTGCGCCGCTGTTCGGCCTTGATCTGCTCGATAGGTGCGCTGCCCATTTTAAAGTCGCGGATGCGCATCAGGCGCTGCTCGCCGTCAGTGTCCCGGGCCATGAACCACTGGGACATGCTGCCCTTTGAGTTGCCAATGATCAGCGAAATACCGCCGACCAGTTGGGCACTCGCCGTGATCTCGGCGTTACCGTCTTCCAGCAATTTATAGCGGCCATTGAGGGTTCGGTCGCGCAGGCTGAACACATCCGCCTGGGCGCGACCATTGATGACATACAACCATTGCTGGCGCGGATCGATGTAAATCGCTTTCACGGCGGCCGACATCTGCGGTAGCTCGATGCGAGTCTGCTCACGCGTCATCTCGCCGGTCATCATGTTTTCTTTCTGCTCGAGCGAGATAACGTGCAACTGAGTGCCGGTAGACCCTGCCAGCTTGAGGCTGTCGCCATCGGCACTGACGGTCACATGCTCGACTGCGCGACCGGCCTCATCCAGCACCAAAGGCGCTTCGCCGTAGGGCCAGGCCACGCTCGGGGTGATGGTTTTCTGATTGTTCGGATAGGTCGTCAGGTACGAGTGCCTGAACACCAGCACCTGGCCATTGGACAAGCCCAAAGCTATTAATGGTGCGCCGGGCTGATCCTTGCCGATGGAAGCGACAGACACGCCAGCGGGCAGCGGCAAGGCAACCCTATGCAGTTCTGCGCCATCCTTGACGTTGAAAAAGATGACTTCGCCCTTGTCGGAAATGCGCATCCCGATCTGGTTCTGCTCTTCAATTGCGATCATCAACGGCGTGCCCGCATCCTGCATCCAGGCAGTATTCAGCACGGGTTCGGAAGTAAGGCTTGCGCCTTTGAAGAGCGGCGCGACGACATAGGCCAGATAGAAGAAGATCAGTGTGATCGCCGCCAGAACGGCAAGGCCACCAATAGCGACGTACCAGTGAGTGAGGCGATCCTTGAACGCACGGACACGACGCTTTCTCACCATCGCAGGCGTATTGAAATCAATACGCGCTGGAGGCGAGCTTTGGTCCATCGTCGATTTGAACAGCTCATTCATGCGCACACACCGTAGACGCCTTGTATGACAGAAAAATTACAGCAAGGTGACGCAAGAAAGCCCGCTGCCTGCGAAACCGGCGGCGGACTGTTCAATTTGTATGCAGGCCAGTCCATTGAGCCCCGCTCCAACGCGTACGTGACTACTTTACCGCCACGCCGCCCGCGCCCTGCAGGCCAAGATCGGCCAGCGTCTTCTCGACGACACGGGCGGGCAGCGGGATATAACCGTCCTTCATCACCACTTCCTGGCCCTGTCTCGACAGCACCAGTTTTACAAACTCGGCCTCCAGCGGCGCCAAGGGCTGGTTCGGCACCTTGTTCACGTACACGTAAATGAAGCGCGACAGTGGATAACTGCCGTTCAGGGTATTGGCTTCGCTGTCTTCGACAAATTCGCCGCCCTCTTTCTTCGCCAGCGGGACGGTCCTGACATTGGATGTCTTGTAGCCGATGCCTGAGTAGCCAATGCTGTTAAGCGAATTGCTGATGGCGCTGACGACCGAGGCGGAACCAGGCTGTTCGTTGACGTTGGCTTTGAAATCGCCTTTGCACAGGGCTTCTTCCTTGAAATAACCGTAAGTACCCGACACCGAGTTGCGACCGAACAACTGAATCGGCTTGCCTGCCAGGCTGCCGCTCACACCGACATCACCCCAGGTTTTCGCATCCGCCCTGGCACCGCACAGGCGGGTCGCAGAAAAGATTGCGTCCACCTGCTGCAGGGTCAGGCCCTTGATCGGATTGTCCTTGTGCACGAATACGGCCAATGCGTCCACAGCGACCGGAATAGCGGTCGGTTTGTAGCCGTGTTTCTGCTCAAAAGCAGATAATTCGCCGTCTTTCATCCTGCGGCTCATCGGGCCCAGATTGGCCGTGCCCTCGGTCAGTGCAGGTGGCGCTGTGGAAGAGCCGGCCGCTTGAATCTGGATGTTCACGCTCGGGTATTCTTTCTTGTAGGCCTCGGCCCACAGGGTCATCAGATTTGCCAGAGTATCGGAGCCGACACTGGAGAGATTGCCCGACACACCGGAGGTCCTGGTATAGGCCTTGATGGCAGGGTCGACGGCAGCCAGCGTATTGGCTGCCGTCGCGCTGGCGGCAACCCATATCAGTGCAGCCATCAAACGCTTGAGTGTCATCCTTGCGCTCCTGGCAGGGTATGTAGGTGTCCACAAGCCTTTTGGGCCAGTCTTGTGACTACTCTATGAATTGATTATGACAATAAGATTAAAAGGCCATCGCCCCTCGCAGGGAGATAGCCTTTCGCTGTAGCGGATACCTTGAGCGTTTTACCAGTGGGTGCTGATCAACGCTTTCTGGTGAGCAAAAACACGCCGATTGCCATACCCAGGCCGCAGAGAATCGCGACATACCAGGCCGGGCCCATCGGGCTGCTCTTGAGCATGAACGTCACCACCATCGGCGTCAGCCCCCCGAAAATGGCGTATGCCAGGTTGTAAGAGAACGACAGCCCGGAGAAACGCACCACGGGCGGGAAAGCCTTGACCATGACATAAGGAACCGCGCCGATAGTGCCAACGAACAGGCCCGTCACGGCATACAGCGGGAACAGCACTTCCGGATGGCTGCCGAGGACGTGATAGAACGTCCAGGAACTGACCAGCAAACCTGCGCTGCCCAGCAGAAACACCCGGCCTGCGCCGAAACGATCCGCCAGCGCGCCTGCTGCGATGCAACCCACGCTCAGGAATACAATTGCCAGGCTGTTGGCTTTCAGCGCGGTAGCGGCCGGAAAGCCATAGATGGTTTGCAGAATGGTCGGCGTCATCAGGATAACGACGATGATGCCGGCCGAGAGCAACCAGGTCATCAGCATCGACAGCGCAACTGCACCACGATGATCACGCAGCACCGCCTTGAGCGGCACTTCTTCAGCCAGCGCCTTGCGCAGTTGCAGTTCGGCGAACACCGGCGTTTCGTGCAACAGACGGCGCAGATAAACCGACATCAGGCCAAACACGCCGCCCAGCAGGAAAGGGATCCGCCAGGCGTAATCCGACACTTCGACCGGGGTATAAATACTGTTGATCGCCGTGGCGACCAGCGAGCCCAGCAGGATGCCCGCTGTCAGCCCTGCGGTCAGGGTGCCGCAGGCATACCCGACACGCCGTGCAGGCACATGCTCGGAGACGAAGACCCAGGCGCCAGGCACTTCACCGCCGATGGCGGCACCTTGAATGACGCGCATCAACAGCAGCAGAATCGGCGCCCACATGCCGATCTGTGCGTAGGTCGGTAGCAGACCCATGATCAGGGTCGGCACCGCCATCATGAAAATGCTCAGCGTGAACATTTTCTTGCGCCCCAGCAGATCGCCGAAGTGCGCCATGATAATGCCGCCCAGCGGCCTCGCCAGATAACCGGCGGCGAAAATGCCGAACGTCTGCATCATGCGCAGCCAGTCGGGCATGTCCACCGGGAAAAACAGCTTGCCGACCACCGCCGCGAAAAACACGAAAATGATGAAGTCGTAGAACTCCAGCGCGCCACCCAAAGCAGAGAGCGAAAGGGTTTTGTAATCGCTGCGGGTCAAAGGCCGCGCAGGCTGCGTGGAACTTGAAGGAACAGATGACATGACAAGGCTTCTCTTTACTTGTTCTTTAAAAAGGGGCAAGCGACAGCAACGCTGGCTGCTTGCTGCGGGGTGCCGTGCAGAAGCGATTGTCGAGGGCAAAGGCGCAGATAGGCACCAAAATTGCGTGTACAGGCAGTCTTGTCACCTGTAGAGGTTCAGCAAGATAGCAAATTGCTCTTAAAAACACATGTCAAGAACTGCATCATTACAAAATGGAAACCCGACGGTCGTTCTATGACGCAACGCCCGATATACTCGCAAGTCGTCAGCAGCACTGGGAAGTTGTGCGAAAACGTCTGAAACAGCGGGTTTCGCAGAGTTTCTCTATGGGCCACACCTGCACTGGACACACAATGTTCATGCGCATGGTTTTGAATGGCGCCTGTTAACCGCAGCATACAATAATGAGAGTCATGGGTCAGAGGCACCCTAGGCATGATCGAGCTCGAACAAGAAGATCCAACTCCGCAAGGCGACCTTGCACTGCAAATTACCGCCCTTCCCCGCGAAACCAATGGCTTTGGCGACATCTTCGGCGGCTGGCTGGTCTCCCAGATGGACCTGGCGGGTACAGCCATGGCCAGTAAAGTGGCCGGCGGCCGTGTAGCGACCGTGGCGATTGATCGCATGGCGTTTCTGGTCCCGGTCGCAGTTGGCGAGCAGCTTTCCTTTTACACCCGCACCCTGGAAGTCGGACGCACCTCGATCAAGATGATGGTCGAAGTGTGGAGCGATGACCCGCTCACCAGCGAATGGCGCAAGGTCACTGAGGCCGCATTCGTGTTCGTGGCCATAGATTCCAGCGGGCGGACACGCTCGGTTCCCGCACGACGGTAACTGGTTGCTCAACCCAAGGATGGCTGCCCGGTTAAACTCACCTTGCGTGAAGCGGTCTATTTTCGTCACGGTCATTGAGTGAGAACTTTGCATGCCAACATCCCCGGTTGAACCCAACGTTGAATCTGTCCAGTACGACGAACTGAACTGCTGGCGTATTCGCCACGGCGAAGCAGAGCTGCTGGTTGCGCAGCAGGGCGCACATATCCTCAGCTATCAAGTGGCCGGACAGCAGCCTCTGGTGTGGCTGAATGAAGAGGCGGTTTTCAAGCAAGGCAAACCCATTCGCGCGGGCATGCCCATCTGCTGGCCGTGGTTCGGTAACCTGGAACGCAACCCGCAAAGCGTGCAGGCAATGCGCGACAGCAGCGAACCTGCCAAGGCGCATGGTGAAGTGCGAGCGCTGGATTGGCAGTTGCTGGGGATCGGAGCAGATGGCGATGCACTGCTGGTGGAGTTCGTCCTTCCGGAAGCCGAAGGCCACCTGCCAGGCTGGCCGCACAACGTCGCCCTGAAACTCAGCATCCGTCTGGACCATGCTCTGAACGTCAGCCTGGTCAGCTACAACTGCGGCACAGAATCTGTCGTTATCAGCCAGGCGCTGCACACCTATTTCGCCGTCAGCGATGTTCGTCAGGTCAGCGTCGAAGGGCTCGACGGCCTGCGCTACATCGAAACCCTGGCAAACTGGGAAGAACGTGAACAGGCCGGCGACCTGACGTTCACTGGCGAAACCGACCGTATCTACAAGGATATACCGGGGGTACTCAGCATCGTTGACCCCCAATGGCAGCGCCGCATCCATATCCGCAGCACCGGCTCGAAATCAGCCATCCTGTGGAACCCGTGGATCGAGAAAACCGGCAAATTCACCGACATGGCAGCAGATGGCTGGCAGCGCATGGTCTGCGTCGAAACGGCCAACGTGCTGGACGACGTGGTGACGCTGGCCCCCGACCAGATGCATGTTCTGGGTGTGAGTATCTGGAGCGAGGCGCTCTGATCAGTTATTGATCAAGCCCATCAAAGGTCCGATTCAACCACAACGCGGACCTTTGACGCATCCATCGCATACGCCGCATCAGCCAGATCGTTACTGACCTTCTCGATTTTCAGGGTGCCTTCTACCCACAGTGGTGTGTAGATATCATCCAGTTTCAGGCCTTTGGGGTAACGCACAAGCACCAACTGGTTAGGCGGCGGTGGCGGGACGTGAATGCAGGCGCCTGGATAGGGCACGATGAAGAACAGCGTGCTGTGGCCCTTGGCATCGGTTTCGAGGGGTACAGGGTAACCGCCAAGACGAATGGTCTTGCCGTTCATTGCCGGGACGGTCTTGGTCGAATACATGACCGCAGGCAAACCCTTGCTCTGCTTCAAGCCACCCTTGCTGTCGAACGTGCCCATCGCTTCCGGAGAATTGTGGTCAATCTCGGGCATGGCTTCGAGGGCTTTTTGATCGGACTTGGGCATCAACTCTAGCCAGTCGGTTTCCGGCAACTGGGCGTGTGCAAGCCCGGACAGCAGCAGAAGAGTCATCAACAAGAAGCGGCGCATGATAAAGCTCGGCAAAGAAGGAAGAGTTGCCGCGCATTCTAGCCCTCTGTGCTGCGCAGAACAGAGGGCTGAACATTAAACGTTATTTCTTTTTGATCATGCCGTAGATAACCAGCAGGATGATTGCACCTACCAGCGCGCCGAGGAAACCTGCACCCTCGCCCGCTTGATAGATACCCAGCGCCTGACCACCATAAGTGGCTGCGAGCGAGCCGGCGATACCTAGCACGATGGTCATGATCCAGCCCATGCTGTCGTCGCCCGGCTTCAGGAAGCGAGCCAGCAGACCAACGATCAGGCCGATAAAGATGGTTCCAATGATACCCATGCCATTCCCCTCTGTATTAAGTGAATATGCCTGGGCTAATGAGCAGCCCCGACCTACTGCTATCTGAGAACAGCGGCAGGGAATGGTTCCGGCGCAATGGACAGTTTGCTTCGGGGTGGAGAATTCTTCATGAATGACAGGGCCTGGCGATAGCCGCGGGCCTGATCAGCCCTTGATCAACGCTTCAACCAGCTTCACCTGACGATCCAGCGTAGCGCGGTCAGCGCTGCGGACCGTAGCGTGTCCTACTTTGCGGCCAGCCTTGAACGCCTTGCCGTAGTGGTGCAGGTGGCAATCTTCGACGGCGATGACCTTGTCCACTGCTGGCACTTCACCGATGAAATTGAGCATGGCGCTCTCGCCGACCTTGGCTGTGGAGCCCAGCGGCAGACCGGCAACCGCCCGCAGGTGGTTCTCGAACTGGCTGCACTCGGCGCCTTCGGTCGTCCAGTGACCGGAGTTGTGGACGCGCGGCGCGATCTCGTTGGCTTTCAGGCCGCCGTCGACCTCAAAGAACTCGAATGCCAGCACGCCCACGTAATCCAGCTGCTTCAGGACACGACCGGCGTAGTCTTCGGCCAGTGCCTGCAATGGGTGATCGGTGCTGGCGATGGACAGGCGCAGGATGCCGCTGTCGTGCGTGTTGTGAACCAGCGGGTAGAACCGGGTCTCGCCATCACGTGCGCGAACGGCGATCAGCGACACTTCGCCAGTGAACGGCACGAAGCCTTCCAGCAGGCACGGCACGCTGCCGAGCTCGGCGAATGTATCGGTCACATCTGCTGCCGAGCGCAGGACCTTCTGGCCCTTGCCGTCATAACCCAGCGTACGAGTCTTGAGCACCGCAGGCAGGCCAATGCTGGCCACCGCAGCATCCAGATCGGCCTGCGACTGAATATCGGCGAATGCGGGCGTCGGAATGCCCAGATCCTTGAACATGCTTTTTTCAAACCAGCGGTCACGCGCAATGCGCAACGCCTCGGCGCTCGGATAGACCGGTACGAACTGCGACAGAAACGCCACGGTCTCGGCCGGAACGCTTTCGAACTCGAAAGTCACCAGATCGACTTCATCAGCCAACTGACGCAGATGGTCCAGATCGCCGTAATCGGCACGCAGATGCTCGCCAAGTGCAGCAGCACAGGCATCCGGCGCGGGATCGAGAAAGGCGAAGTTCATGCCCAGCGGCGTACCTGCCAATGCCAACATGCGGCCGAGCTGGCCGCCACCGATTACACCGATCTTCATGGAAAAACCTCAGGCGTGGCGCGGGTCTGGATTGTCCAGGACGCTGTCTGTCTGCTCAGCGCGGAATTTCTTCAGCGCTGCGTGGAATTGAGGGTGTTTGGCGCCCAGGATACTGGCCGAAAGCAGCGCAGCGTTGATCGCCCCCGCTTTGCCGATGGCCAGGGTCGCTACCGGAATACCCGCAGGCATCTGCACGATCGACAGCAGGGAGTCGACACCCGACAGCATCGACGACTGTACCGGAACGCCCAGCACAGGCAGGTGGGTCTTGGCGGCACACATGCCAGGCAAGTGAGCGGCACCGCCAGCACCGGCGATGATCACTTCAATGCCACGGCCCTCTGCTTCGTCGGCGTACTGGAACAGCAAGTCCGGCGTGCGGTGAGCTGAAACCACCTTGACTTCATAAGGGATGCCGAGCTTTTCCAGCATGTCGGCAGTGTGGCTAAGGGTGGACCAATCGGACTTGGAGCCCATGATCACGCCAACCAGTGCGCTCATCGTCGTGCCTCTCATCGGGCGCCCGCAGGCGCGTCTGAAAACAACAAGCCACGCGGGGGAACCGGCGTGGCTTGTTGTACGAATAGTGACCGATTTAGCCGGCCAAAGGCCGCGCAGTATACCGCAAAGTGGTGAGTTTAAAGCACCTGCGATCACCTTCTGTCAGCAGCACCGCCAGAGATCGACGCAAGCCGTGCCCTAGGGTCTGTTCCCGTTTCACATTGGCAGCCACAGAAAAGCGCAGGCCATTGCTATGACGCTTTCATAGTTTCTCTTGAGTTTGTCGAACCGAGAAGCCGCCGCCCGGAAATGCTTCAACCGGGCAAAGGCGTTTTCTACGAGATGTCGATTGCGATATAACCCTTTGTCCAGATCTGCGTTCCCTTTCAGAGAATTGCGCTTTCGTGGAATCACCACTTTGCTGCCTTGCTGCTCGACCTGAGCGCGTATCGCTTCAGTGTCGTAGCCCTTGTCCGCAATGATCACTTCTGCATTGGGCATCTTGGCAATCAACGAGGCCGCCTGCGAACAATCATTGGTCTGGCCTCCGGTCACGTCAAATGCAATGGGCAGCCCACAAGCGTCTACAGCCAGGTGAATCTTGCTGGTGTTACCGGCTCGGCTTTTTCCGATGGCCTGGTCCTGCGTGCTGGCAGCACCTGCACTGTGCTGATGAGCCTTTACATAGCTGCCATCAATGAAAACCCACTCCATGTCAGGATCGGTCATCAGCACCTCAAGCACCTTGACCCACTTGCCTGAAGCAGACCAGGCATTGAACCGCTTGTAGACCTTGCTCCAGTTTCCAAACGCTTTCGGCAGGTCTCGCCAAGGGCAACCCACACGCATGCGGTACAGCATGCCTTCAACCGTGGTGCGCAAATCTCGCTTGTTGTAGATCGATTCGTGCAGCAAAATTTCTCGAAGCTTCGGCCAGTGCTCATCACTGAGCATTAATCGGGGCATTGCAGGCTCGTATTGGTGTTGTGTGAGAACTCCAACAATACGGGCCTGTTCTCATAGAGATCAATGGGTTACGTCGAAACGGGAACAGACCCTAGAGCCGGACACACTAAAATTCCAACACGTTAACCAGCGCGCCTTACAACATGAAAGGCCTTGCCCTACGACGCTAAACGACATAGCAGGACTGTCAGGCCCGGACAGTATTTGTTTAACTGGAAGCGCGAAATTGAAGTCGCAATCTAACCTGACTCTCAAGGATGAGAACGTACCAATGAAAAACAAACTGACAGTCTGGCTGTCACTTGCCGTCTTTTTTTACCTGCCATTTGCCAGCGCCGCCGGCCCCAATCTGGGACTGTTCGTGATCATGCACGATCAACTGACAAAATATGAACGCGCTGAACTGGGTGACAACTACTTGAATCCCTTTCTCGCTCAGTTGCAGGAAATCACGGGGCGCAGGACAACGGTCACATTCATCAACGACGAACCGGGCCTTACAGACTTCGCCTATCGTGGGGAGGAGGATGAACAGTCGTTATACAGGCTATTTCAGACGAGCACCGCTTACGCAGACGCTAAAAACCTGCCACGCCCGTCCGAGCGCCATAAATACGTGCTGGTGACTTCCAATAAAATCCACGGGACCGTTACACGGCGTTGCAGCAACAAGCCATCACGTCGCGATGGCGTCCCTGAAAGATTACAACACGCTGCCGCATGAGATCGGCCACCTGTTTGGCGCTACGCATGAGGCGGCTAGCGGTTTTCCATGCCAGACGACTATGTGGGGATACTCCACCACCTCAATCATCCCCTGCTATTACTTCAGCGATGCCAAAGGAATTGATTCGCAAATACGTCGATAACATATCTGTTCGCTGAGCAAACGGCCTGTTGTCATGCATCACAACAGGCCGTTTTTATGCTTCGCCCGGCGACGCTGCACTCTCAAGCTTGCGCCACAGCAGGCGCACATTGGCCTTGCGTACCAGAGCGCAACGGTAAAGGCGAATCTCCAGCGGCACATGCCACTGCGGCCCGCCACACACCACCAGTTCACCGCGCGCCAGTTCGGCGCGCACACTCAGTTGCGGAACCCAGGCGATGCCCAGCCCTTCCAGTGCCATGCTTTTCAGGCTATCGGCCATTGCCGTCTCGTAAACCGTCGTGAACCGCAGGTTGCGCTGACGCAGCAGCAGATTCACCGAGCGCCCGAGAAAGGCCCCGGCGCTGTAGGCAAGCAACGGCACACTGCCCTCGCCTTCCATATCGAATAACGGCTGCCCATCGGCATCTGCCGCACAGACCGGCAACATCTCGGTATGGCCCAGATGCAGCGAGGGGAAGATTTCAGCGTCCATTTGCAGCGCGGCGTCAGGATCATAGAACGCCAGCATCAGATCGCAGCCACCTTCACGCAACGCGTGTACGGCATCGCCAACGTTGGTGGCCACCAGCCGGGTGGCAATGTTCAGCCCTTCGTTACGTAGCTGGGCAATCCAGCGCGGAAAAAACCCCAACGCCAGCGAGTGTGCCGCAGCAACCTGCATCACCTCGCCCTGCCCACCTTCCAGATGATGCAGATGGCGCACGACTTCGCCCAGTTGCTCGACCACGGTACGCGCGGTGACCAGAAACAGCTGCCCGGCAGCCGTCAGTTCGATGGGCGTGCGCGAGCGATTGACCAGCGTCAGCCCCAAGGCCGACTCAAGACTGCGGATACGCCGACTGAACGCTGGCTGAGTTACGAAACGACGCTCGGCGGCCTGAGAAAAGCTGCGGGTGGCCGCCAGGGCGCTGAAATCCTCCAGCCATTTGCTTTCCAGATTCATCAGGTCCTCCCGGACAATGGATGACTGCTTCGACAGGCAACTGCGCATGCCCTGCACCCACCCGGCTTGAAGCGACCGCAGTGGGACGACCGGCAACGCGCTGCGGATACATGGCCAGACGGCTCTGGCAAGGTCGCCGAAGCAGCGTCCGGGTGCGACATTTTGCCCCCTTTAGGCACTTAACGGAATCCGGGTCACACCCTGATTATGCCGTTATTGCATAGGCCAGCGTTTAACAGCATTGGTCAAGACAGGGTGGGAAGCCCACTATTCGCGGCGTTCCGGCATTGTCCGTGCCTTTTTGAGACTTCTTTTATCATGTCCTCGCCTGCATCATCGCGCATCGAAAAAGACCTGCTTGGTGTTCTCGAAGTACCTGCCAACGCGTATTACGGCATTCAGACCCTGCGAGCGGTGAACAACTTTCACCTCTCAGGCGTGCCGCTTTCGCACTACCCTAAACTGGTTGTGGCCCTGGCCATGGTCAAACAGGCGGCAGCTGATGCAAACCACCAGCTCGGACACCTCAACGATAAAAAGCATGCGGCCATTAGCGAGGCCTGCGCCCGTCTGATCCGTGGCGACTTCCACGATCAGTTCGTGGTCGACATGATTCAGGGCGGTGCCGGCACGTCCACCAACATGAACGCCAACGAAGTCATCGCCAACATCGCCCTGGAAACCATGGGCTTCGAGAAAGGCGAATACAAGCACCTGCACCCCAACAACGATGTAAACATGGCGCAGTCGACCAACGACGCCTACCCGACCGCGATCCGCCTGGGTCTGCTGCTGGGCCATGACGCCCTGCTCGCCAGCCTCTCCAGCCTGATCCAGTCGTTCGCCGCCAAGGGCGAAGAATTCAACCATGTGCTGAAAATGGGTCGTACTCAGTTGCAGGACGCCGTGCCAATGACCCTGGGTCAGGAGTTCCGCGCCTTTGCCACCACCCTGACAGAAGACCTCAACCGCCTGCGCAGCCTGGCACCGGAGCTGTTGACCGAAGTGAACCTGGGCGGCACGGCCATCGGCACCGGCATCAACGCCGACCCTGGCTACCAAAAGCTTGCCGTCGACCGCCTGGCGCTGATCAGCGGCCAGCCTCTGGTGCCGGCAGCCGATCTGATCGAAGCGACCTCCGACATGGGCGCGTTCGTACTGTTCTCGGGCATGCTCAAGCGTACTGCGGTCAAGCTATCGAAGATCTGCAACGACCTGCGCCTGCTTTCCAGCGGCCCGCGCACCGGGATCAACGAAATCAACCTGCCGGCACGCCAGCCCGGCAGCTCGATCATGCCCGGCAAGGTCAACCCGGTAATCCCGGAAGCGGTCAATCAGGTTGCTTTCGAAATCATCGGCAACGACCTGTCGCTGACCATGGCCGCTGAAGGCGGACAATTGCAGCTCAACGTGATGGAGCCACTGATCGCTTACAAGATCTTCGACTCTATCCGCCTGTTGCAGCGCGCCATGGACATGCTGCGCGAGCACTGCATTGTGGGCATCACGGCCAACGAACAGCGCTGCCGCGAGCTGGTCGAGCATTCGATCGGCCTGGTGACCGCACTGAACCCCTACATCGGTTACGAAAACTCCACCCGTATCGCCCGCATCGCGCTGGAAACCGGCCGCGGCGTGCTGGAACTGGTGCGTGAGGAAGGTCTGCTCGACGATGCCATGCTCGACGACATCCTGCGCCCGGAAAACATGATCGCTCCGCGTCTGGCCCCCTTGAAGGCCTGACAGGAAATGACCTGCGCACCAAGCTCACCAGATTGAGGGCCTAGACACCCCTCAATTTTTTGAGGGTCTGGGAGTGATTCTCCAGACCCTTTTTTTTGCCTGCAGCAAAGGGCTCCGACACTGGACCCAGAGCCTTCGGCAACCCACCTTGGCGGAGTAATCCGTGGAAGTATTCATTCATCGTCGCGAATGAAGAATCAGACGTCCAAGAAAGCGACTACAGACGTAAAAACTTTGCACCGGTATAGTGCGCCCCCTCAAAAGTAGCGAGGAATAACAAAAATGCTGGAAATGATTAACGACTTTCTCTCCGGTAAGGTACTGATCGTACTTATCGTTGGCCTGGGTAGTTACTTCACGATCCGCTCGCGTTTCGTTCAGTTTCGACACTTTTTCCACATGTTCTCGGTTTTTCGCGACAGTCTGCGCAGCAGCGCGGGTCAGTTGAGTTCGTTCCAGGCCCTGATGCTCAGCCTTGCGGGCCGCGTCGGAGCAGGCAACATCGCAGGCGTCGGCATTGCCGTAACGCTGGGCGGTCCGGGCGCCGTATTCTGGATGTGGGTCACCGCACTGGTCGGCATGTCCAGCAGCTTCATCGAGTGTTCACTCGCTCAGCTCTATAAACGCAAGGATTCCGAAGGACAATTCCGCGGCGGTCCGGCGTTTTACATCCAGCACGGTCTGGGCAAGCGCTGGCTAGGCATGGTCATGGCCGTACTGTTGCTGGTGACCTTCGGTTTTGCCTTCAACGGCCTGCAATCCCACGCCGTGACCGACTCGCTGAAAAGCGCGTTCAACATCGACACCCGAACCACCGGCATCTGTCTGGTCGTGCTGCTGGGTCTGGCCTTCGTCGGCGGCATCAAGCGTATCGCGGCAATTTCCGACCTGCTGGTTCCAGTCAAGACCCTGATCTATATCGCGGTCACCATCTACGTCATCGTTCTGCAGATCGACCACGTTCCCGGCATGCTGATGACCATCGTCAGAAGCGCCTTCGGTCTTGACCCGGTATTCGGCGGCCTGATCGGCAGCGCTATCGTGATGGGCGTCAAGCGTGGCGTGTTCGCCAACGAAGCCGGTCTGGGCAGTGCGCCCAACGTGGCTGCCGTGGCGCATGTAGAGCACCCGGTTGCACAAGGGTGGTTCAGGCGTTCAGCGTGTTCCTCGACACCTTCGTAATCTGCACCTGCACGGCCTTGCTGATCCTGCTGTCCGGTATCTACGACATCGGTTACGACGGCAACGGCATCGTTCTGGCGCAGAACTCGCTGGCCGCAGTGGTCGGTGACTGGGGCCGAATCTTCATCAGCGTGGCGCTGGCACTGTTCGTCTTCACCTCGATTCTCTACAACTACTACCTGGGTGAAAACAGCCTGCGGTTCCTGTTTGGCGAGAAGATCCAGACCATCATCATCTACCGTATCGCGGTGCTGGTACTGATCATGTGGGGTGCCGTCGTCGACCTGAAAGATGTACTGGCGTTCGCCGACATCACCATGACCATGCTGGCGTTCGTTAACCTGATCGCACTCGCCATGCTGTTCAAAGTCGTCAAGCGCATTCTGAACGACTACGATTCGCAGCGTCGCGCTGGCATCAAGGCGCCGGTGTTCGATTCCAGCCAGTTCCCTGATCTGGACCTGGATCGCAATGCATGGCCAGCCAATCCGACCCGTCAGTCGACACAGGACGCCGAAGCGGCAGCCAAGCCTGTACCCGAAGCACGATAACCAACGCGACCTTACGCCGGAGAACAACCATGACTGATCATGCACATAAACCCGCTCAGAGCGTCATGGTTCTTTACACCGGCGGCACTATTGGCATGCAGGCCAGCGCCAACGGCCTGGCACCCGCCTCGGGTTTCGAGGCGCGGATGGCCGGGCAACTGGCCGAGCACCCGGAGCTGGTGGTGCCGCAGTGGCGCTTTCGCGAGATGTCGCCGCTGATCGACAGCGCCAACATGACCCCTTCCTACTGGCTGCGCCTGCGTGAGGCGGTGATCGAGGCGGTGGAGGTCGATGGCTGCGATGCGGTGCTGGTGCTGCATGGCACCGACACCCTGGCGTACAGCGCAGCGGCGATGAGCTTCCAGTTGCTGGGGTTCAGCGCACCTGTGCTGTTCACCGGCTCTATGCTGCCTGCCGGCGTGCAGGACAGCGATGCCTGGGAAAACGTCAACGGTGCCCTGCTGGCGCTGGGTTCGGGTCTGGCGTCAGGCGTTCAGCTGTATTTCCACGGGCAACTGATGACGCCTGTGCGCTGCGCGAAAATTCGCAGCTTCGGTCGTCAACCGTTCGCACCGCTGCAACGCTCGCGTGGCGGTCATGCGGTGGTTTCGCTGCCCGATGCACTGAACTACCTGCAGGAGAAGACGCTTGCAGAGGTCGCCGTGTTGCCGCTGTTTCCCGGCGTCGGCGCAGCTCAGCTGGACGGTCTGATCAACAGCGGTATTCGGGGTCTGGTGCTTGAGTGCTTCGGCAGCGGCACCGGGCCAAGTGATGATCCGCAGTTTCTGGCCAGCCTGGAAAATGCACGAGCGCTTGGTATCTGCGTGGTGGCGATTACCCAGTGCCACGAAGGCGGTGTCGAGCTGGATGTCTACGAAGCGGGGAGCCGTCTGCGCGGTGCAGGCGTGCTCTCCGGTGGCGGCATGACCCGTGAGGCAGCGCTTGGCAAACTGCATGCACTGCTGGGGGCAAGCCTGACGACCGAGGAAGTCAGGCGGCTGGTCGAACTGGACCTGTGTGGCGAGTTGCGTTAAGCCGCCGCAATCTCTGCGTTATCCGAGGCGTTCTGCACACGCGTAACGCCTCACCCTCTTTACGAAGCCTTGCTTTCTTCCTGCGCACCCCTGAGCATCGAATCCAGATTACGCTCGATGTTTTCGCACAAAGCCGTCATCTGAATCTCATGTTCGCTGGCACGGAACGGACTCTGCAGGTCGGTGCCGATCTTTTCGATGGCCAACAGCATGAAACCCACCACCGTCGACGCCAGTGGCGTGAACCAGCCCAGGGTCTCCACCAGGCCAATCGGTACGATCAGGCAGAACAGCGTGATGAACAGACGCGGAAAAGCGACGTACGGATAAGGCAATGGTGTGTTGGCAATACGCTCCATACCGCCCTGGCAATTGGAGATGTCCACCATGGTCGACTCAAGACGCGCCAGACGAATGCTGTCCAGCCGCCCCGCCTGATACTCCTTGGCCAACAGCGCTGCGGAGGTGTTGAGCAGGTCGTTAGGGAAATTGTTGGTGTCGTGACGGCGCTCGAATTCCTCGCGGGGAATCAGCATCTGAATCTCGTCGCCACACTTGGCGCCTTTCAGGTGCGCGGACAGGCATTTCACGTAGGCGACATGGCGACGCAACAGCGTGGCCTTGACCGGGTTGATCCCGTCGTCATCCTCGACCAGCGTCAACACCTGCCGAGCGAAGCTGCGCGAACTATTGACCAGCGCGCCCCACAACGTTCGTGCTTCCCACCAGCGGTTGTAGGCGCTGGAATTACGAAAGCTGGTGAGGACCACAAGTGCCGAGCCCAGCAGGGTCAACGGCATGGAAGGCAACGTGATCTTGCGCTCCAGATACAGCATGAAGTCGACCGTGACGATCACATCCCAAATCAACAACCAGAAAAGCGACCAACCCACGTAACCGATGGTCTTGCCGAGAAAACGGATTTTCGAAATGATCGTTTGCTGCAAAAGAACTACCCCATCGAAAAATAAGCGAATCGCAGGCTGACATCTGCCGCATGGCCTTTGAATGCCAAACCGGCAGATGGTTCGCAAACGACCCGCTTTATCTTGGGATTACAGACTTCCTCAGCAGCCAGTCAGCGCCACTTGCGGGCGTTCGCCAGCAAAGAAAATCGGCCTCAAACGCACGCCGATCACGTTACCGGCGTAGGCTGCAACCAGCCATAGCCAGCCGTGCAGGCTACCCGAGGCAATACCGCTGAAGTACGCGCCGATGTTGCAGCCGTAGGCCAGTCGAGAGCCATAACCCAGCAGCAACCCGCCGATGACCGCAGCAACCAGCGAGCGCGTGGGAATGTCCAGGCTCGGCGCAAAACGGCCGGCCAGCCCTGCCGCCAGCAAGGCACCGAGCATGATGCCGATGTCCATCACACTGGTGACGTCTTCCCACACCGGAGCCGCCAACGCCTTGGCATTCGCCGCGCTCTGCCAGAACACCCAGCTGCCGACGTCCACACCCAGACCACTGGCTACCTTCGCGCCCCATAGCGCAAACGCCGAGGTGATGCCCCACGGACGACCCGCCAGCGCCAGTGTTGCGTAATTGAGCAGCGCCAGCGCGACAGCGCCCCAGGCCAGAACCCATGGCCCGCGCAGCACCCGGCTCAACCCACGATGGTCAGTGGTAACCGGCGTTTCAAGCTGTCCATGACGCCGCTTTTCGAGCTTCACGGTTATGAAAGCGATCAAGGTGAACAGAGCGAGATTCACGATCAGCGCAGGCAATACGCCGAAGGTCTTGACCACCGAAACTGCCGGGAACGAAGGCAGGGCCAACCACCAGTCGACGTGATGGGTCGCAATCAACGAACCGAGGATGAAAAACAGCAGCGTCACCAGCATGCGTGCATTGCCGCCACCTGCGGTGAACAACGTACCGGACGCACAGCCACCGCCCAGTTGCATGCCGATACCGAAGATGAACGCCCCCACGACGACCGAAATTCCGACCGGCGCAACCAGTCCGGTAACGGGCTGACCGAACAGCGTGCCAGCACCCAGCGCAGGGAAAAACAGCACCACAGCCACCGCCAGCATGACCATTTGCGCCCGCAAACCCGCACCGCGCCGCTCACGGATAAACACCCGCCACGCCGAGGTGAAGCCGAATGCCGCGTGATACAGCGTCACGCCCAGCGCTGCACCAACGATCCACAGCATTACCTGGCGGGTGCCGACACTGAGCAGCAGAAACTGGGCGCCCATCAGCAGCAGGAACAGCGCAGCCAGCGGCGCGCCGAACTTGCGTCCGGGTGTTGCAGTAAGAGAGTTGTTCATGGGTATCTCAAGGACAAGTAACAGAAAGTGCAGATTATACGCCTGCCAGCGGGACTACTCGGACCAGGCCTTGCGCAGCCTGTTCAATGCATCGGCAATCTCGACCTCGGGCACGGCGGCGAAACCCAAAACCAGCCCGGCGCGGTTATCCACAGGCTCACTGAAGTCGGGCAGCCAGTAATCACTCAAGGCATTCATCTCGACGCCAACGCTACCAGCCTTGGCAATCAGTGCCTGCTCACGCGCGACACTGTCTACCTTGACCATCACATGCAGCCCTGCAACCACCCTGGGCATTGCAGCGCACCCTGCTATGTCGGCAGGCCAGTTATCCAGCAGCGCATTGCGACGACTCAGCGCCGCGCGACGCATACGACGGATGTGTCTTTGGAAATGCCCCGACGCAATGAATTGCGCCATGACCGCCTGCACGCCAATCTCGGTATGGCGCATGTCTACCGCCTTGCGCTGGCTGAACGGGCGGACAAGTTGCTCAGGCAGAACCAGATACCCCAGGCGCAGCGCCGGAAAGGCGACTTTTCCGAATGTGCCGACATAGAGCACTCGACCACTCTGCTCCAACGCAGCCAACGGGGCCAATGGCGAACCGCTGTACCGATACTCCCCATCGTAATCGTCCTCGACAATCCAGCTCTGGTGCCTCTCGGCCCAGGCCAGTAACTCCAGGCGCCGTGCCAGGCTCATGACTACGCCAGTCGGGTACTGATGCGAAGGGGTCACATACGCCAATCTGCAATCGGCCTGCTCAAGCTCGGCGCAACGCATGCCCTCGTTATCCACAGGCACGCCGTGCAATCGCGCACCTGCCAGTGCAAACGCATGACCCGCCGCGCGATAGCCTGGATTTTCCACAGCAACGCTATCGCCCGGCGTCAAAAGCAACTGTGCACAAAGGCTGATTGCATGTTGCGCGCCGCTGGTGATCACAATTTGCTCAGCCGTGCAGTGCAACCCACGCGATGAACGAAGATAAACGGCAATCAACTCACGCAGCCGCAAATCTCCCGCAGCGGGGCCGTAACCCAGCTGAGCAAGGTCCGGCTTGCGCCAAAAGGCCGTATACAGCTTGCCCCACAAGGCAAATGGAAAAAGATCGAAGGCTGGAACGCCTACTCGAAAAGCCCGCGGCCTACCCGTCGGCGGCTCGTGCAAATGATGCTTTTCGAGCAGCACGCGTGTCGCGCTGTGGATAACTTCATCGGAACAATTCGACGGCATTTCCGCCGCAATTGTGGACAAACCTGTGTGTAACCCTGTGGATACACCTGTGGGTAAGTTGGTGGATAGTTTTTTACGGCTTGGCCGTCGAGGCGCAGCGCTTCGTTCAGACAGCTGCGCAACATACGTACCGTCGCCAACGCGCCCTTCAATAAAACCCTCGGCATACAGCTGGTCATAGGCCCGTATGACGCTGTTACGGGAGATGCCCAGTAAATGCGCCAAATCGCGACTGGCGGGCAGACGCATGCCGCCACTCAAGCGCCCATCCAGCACTTGCTGGCGCAAAATCTCGTAGAGCTGCTTGCTCAAGCCGTGATTCGGGTCCAGCTCAATGCCGGTAAGCGTGGGTGGAAACGCGACAGGGGCGATGGGCATGAATTGGCCCCATGAAAATTATAAAAAATGGATCTTACATCAGATCAACCTTGCCTACGATCGTTTCATCAGCCAAGGAACATGGACCATGTACATACCTGCTGCCTTCAAGGAAAACGACACGCTCAGCCTGCACGAGCAGATGGATCGAACTCGCCTGGCTATTCTTGTTACACAGGGTGAAGAAGGATTGCACGCGACTCACTTGCCGCTGCTGTTGCGCCGCGATGAAGGCCCGCACGGCACGCTTTACGGGCATCTGGCCAGAGCCAACCCACAGTGGCAGCAGTTGAACTCAGGTGTCGAGGCGCTGGTGATTTTTCCCGGCGGCGATGCCTATGTGAGCCCGTCTTTCTACCCGAGCAAGGCAGAACACGGCAAGGTTGTACCTACCTGGAATTATCTGGCCGTGCATGCCTATGGGCAGGCCACGGTTTTTACCGATGCAGCGCAACTGCACCAATTGCTGGCTGACCTGACCCATCGCCATGAATCCAGCCGCCCGCAACCCTGGTCAATCGAGGATGCACCTGCGGACTACATTGCAAAAATGCTGGGGGCGATTGCAGGGTTTGCAATTCCCGTGCAGCGGCTGCAAGGCAAACGCAAACTCAGCCAGAACCGCAGCGCTTCGGACATGGCCGGTGTACGCGACGGCCTCGCAGCAAGCGAGAATGCAAACGACCAGCAAATCGCTCGTTTGATGAGCGCAGGGAGAACGTTTTGACCGATGTCCGGATTCGCGTCGTTACTGTCAACGACCATAAAGCCTGGCTGCCGCTATGGCAGGCCTATCTGCGCTTCTACAATACCGAGCTGGACGAAAGTGTCAGCGACGTCACCTGGCAACGCCTTGTGGATTCGCACGAGCCGACCCACTCGGCGCTGGCCTGGCTGGATGGCGAAGCGGTGGGCATGGTGAACTTCATCTACCATCGCTCCAACTGGAGCATCAACAATGCCTGTTACCTGCAGGACCTGATTGTCGCGCCCGAACAACGCGGAACAGGCATTGGCAGGCAGCTGATCGAGTTTGTTTACGCCACGGCCAAGTCAGACGGTTGCGACAAGGTGCATTGGCTGACCCACGAAACCAACGCCACGGCCATTCAGTTGTACGAAAGGATTGCCGAACGACCTGGCCTTATACAATTTCGCAAAGCGCTCTGAAACAGGAAGTGATTGATGTCCGACACTCTGCTGGACTGGCAAGCCGCTGCATTGCCCACCACCAACACACTGACAGGCCGTTTCATTCGCCTGGAAAAACTCGATGCCACACGTTACGCCGATGACTTGTGGGCTGCGCTTCAGGGCCCGAATGCCGACCCGAAACTGTGGGATTACCTGCCTTACGGGCCTTTTATCGAGCGCAGTGCCTTTGATGCATGGCTGTCCGGGCATCAGGCAGCGTCCGACCCATGGTTTTATACGGTCGTCGATCAGCAGACCGGTAAAGCCGAAGGTGTCATCAGCCTGATGTCGATCGTCGCCGCCCATGGGCGTATCGAAATAGGTCATGTCACTTTCAGCGCGGCCATGCAACGAACCCCCAAAGGCACCGAAGCCATTTACCTGCTGGCCAGGGAAGCATTCACGCTGGGCTATCGCCGCCTGGAATGGAAGTGCAACGCCAACAACGCCCGCTCCAAACGCGCAGCCCAACGTTTCGGCTTCAGCTACGAAGGCGCCTTCCGCCAGCACATGGTAGTCAAGGGCCAGAGCAGGGACACAGAGTGGTACTCGATACTCGACAGCGAATGGCCTGAATTGCAGAAGGCCTTTGAATGCTGGCTGGCTGTGGATAACTTCGCGGACGGGCAGCAGATCAAAGGGCTTGAGGCGTTTCGCTGATCCTGAGGACGCAGAGCGTCGAGAACGGCATTCCCACGCTGGAGCGTGCGCAACGATAGCGGTGACAACCGGGCCCGCCTGCACAGAATAAAAAAAGGGAAGCCACGAGTGCTTCCCTGAGGTAAATCGTTGAATTATCTGTATGTGCCCGGTCAGCCTTCGATCTCGACCAGAACCTCACCCGGATTGACGCGGTCGCCCTTGGCAACGTGAATCGCCACAACCTTGCCCGCGACCGACGCCTGGACCTCGGTTTCCATCTTCATGGCTTCGGTGATCAATACCGCCTGCCCTGCTTTGACCATATCGCCTTCCTTGACCAGCACATCGACGATATTGCCCGGCATGGTGGTGCTGACGTGGCCCGGTGCATGAGCCTGCTTGCGTTTGCTGGCACCGCCGCCGACAAATTCGTTGAGCGGTTCGAACACCACTTCTTCCGGCATGCCATCGATGGATAGGTAGAAGTGGCGCTTGCCCTCGGCTTTGACGCCCACGCCGGTGATGTCGACCCGATAGGTTTCGCCGTGCACATCAATCACGAACTCGGTCGGCACGCCCTCGCCGCCCGCTCTGGCCACGCTTCCGGCTTCGGGAATCGGCAGCAGCGCTTCCGGCGTCAGCGTTCCAGCTGCACGCTCTTCAAGAAACTTGCGGCCGATGTCCGGGAACATGGCAAACGTCAGCACGTCCTCTTCGGATTTGGCCAGTGCGCCGATATCGGCACGCAGCTTGGTCATCTCCGGCCTGAGCAGATCGGCCGGGCGAACATCTATCAGTTCTTCATTGCCAATGGCCTGACGACGCAGCTTTTCATCCACCGGCCCCGGCGCCTTGCCATAACCGCCCTGTAGATAAAGCTTCACTTCATTGGTGATGGTCTTGTAGCGCTCGCCAGCCAGCACATTGAAGAACGCCTGAGTACCGACGATCTGTGAGGTCGGCGTTACCAGCGGTGGATAACCGAGGTCTTTGCGCACGCGCGGAATTTCAGCCAGCACTTCGCCCATGCGATTGAGCGCGCCCTGCTCCTTGAGCTGATTGGCCAGGTTGGAAATCATCCCGCCAGGCACCTGATTGACCTGCACACGGGTATCGACCGCCGTGAATTCGCTTTCGAACTGGTGATACTTCTTACGCACCGCGTAGAAATACAGACCAATTTCCTGCAACAGCTCCAGGTCCAGCCCGGTGTCGAACTCGCTGCCCTTGAGCGCCGCAACCATCGACTCTGTGCCCGGATGACTGGTGCCCCAGGCAAAGCTGGAGATCGCCGTATCAATATGATCCGCGCCGCTTTCAATGGCCTTGAGCTGGCACATGGCAGCCAGGCCTGCGGTGTCGTGGGAGTGAATGAACACCGGCAGCGACTGTTCGGCTTTCAGCGCCTTGACCAGTTCACCCGTGGCATAGGGAGTCAGCAGACCGGCCATGTCCTTGATCGCCACCGAATCGCAGCCCATCGCTTCCATCTGCCGGGCCTGTGCGACGAACGCTTCGATGGTGTGCACCGGGCTGGTGGTGTAAGCGATGGTGCCTTGCGCATGCTTGCCCGCAGCTTTTACCGATTCGATGGCAACGCGCAGGTTACGCACATCGTTCATGGCATCGAAAATACGGAACACATCGATACCATTCACCGCCGCCTTGGCGACGAACGCCTTGACCACGTCATCGCTGTAATGCCGATAGCCCAGCAGGTTCTGGCCGCGCAGGAGCATTTGCAACCGGGTATTGGGCAAGGCCGCGCGCAGTTGACGCAGGCGCTCCCATGGATCTTCCTTGAGAAAACGCACGCAGGCATCGAAGGTCGCGCCGCCCCAGACTTCCAGCGACCAGTAACCGACCTTGTCGAGCTTGTCGCAGATCGGCAGCATGTCCTCGGTACGCATGCGGGTCGCCAGCAATGATTGGTGAGCGTCACGCAGGATGGTGTCGGTTACGAAAATCTTCTTGGACATTTCACTATTCCTTACAGACCGGCGTGTGCGGCAATGGCGGCGGCGATGGCCAGAGCCAGCTCTTCGGGTTTGCGCTTGATCGAATAATTGGTCAGCTCGGGGTGGCTCTCGACAAAGCTGGTGTTGAATTCACCGCTGCGAAATTCCGGGTTACGCAGAATTTCCTGGTAATAGGCAGCCGTGGTCTTCACTCCTTGCAGGCGCATGTCATCCAGCGCACGCAGGCCACGGTCCATCGCCTCCTCCCAGGTCAGCGCCCAGACGATCAGCTTCAGGCACATCGAGTCGTAAAACGGCGGAATGGTGTAGCCGGTGTAAATCGCCGTATCGGTGCGCACGCCTGGTCCTCCGGGCGCGTAATAGCGGGTGATCTTGCCGAAACTGGGCAGGAAGTTGTTCTTCGGGTCTTCGGCATTGATCCGGAATTGCAGGGCAAAACCGCGGTGAATGATGTCTTCCTGCTTGATCGACAGCGGCAGGCCGGACGCAATACGGATCTGCTCGCGAACAATATCGATGCCGGTGATTTCTTCGGTGATGGTGTGCTCGACCTGAACCCGGGTATTCATTTCCATGAAGTACACCTCGCCCTCGGCGAGCAAAAACTCCACGGTCCCTGCGTTCTCGTAACCGACAGCCTTGGCCGCACGCACCGACAGATCACCGATATAAGCACGCTGCTCGGGAGTCAGTTGCGGGCTGGGGGCGATTTCGATGAGCTTCTGGTTACGGCGCTGAATCGAGCAGTCGCGTTCGAACAGATGCACTACATTGCCGAAGCTGTCACCGAGAATCTGCGCTTCGATGTGCTTGGGATTGACGATGCACTTCTCGAGAAACACTTCCGCCGAGCCAAAGGCCTTGGTTGCTTCGGAAATCACCCGGGGGAAGGCCTGCTCGAGCTCTTCGCGGCTGTTGCAACGGCGTATGCCGCGCCCGCCGCCGCCGGAGGTGGCCTTGAGCATTACCGGGTAACCAATACGCTCGCCTTCGACCAGCGCCTCGTCGATGTCCGCGACGTTGCCTTCGGTGCCGGGCGTAACCGGCACACCGGCCTTGATCATGCTGCGCCGCGCTTCGGTCTTGTCACCCATGCGACGAATCACTTCTGCGGACGGACCGATAAACTTAATGCCACGTTCAGCACAGATGTCGGCCAGCTCGGCGTTCTCCGACAGAAAGCCATAACCGGGATGCAGCGCATCGCAGCCAGTCTCTACCGCCAGATTCACCAGCTTGCGCGGGTTCAGGTAACCGGCCAACGGTTCGGCACCAATGCTATAGGCTTCGTCAGCACGCTTGACATGCAGGGCATGCCGGTCGGCATCGGAAAAGATCGCGACCGAGCGAATACCCATCTCGGCGCAGGCACGCACGATCCGGACGGCAATCTCCCCGCGGTTGGCGATCAGAATTTTTGTTATCACTGGCGTTTTCCTCGACCCGTTTTTGTAACAGGGCATGTGACTGAATGCCGCAGGGACACCCTATGCCGAATCAAGGATTAACAAAAATGAGTAAAAGTTGGGACATGCATAAGTAAAAGCTTATAGTTGACGCTTCTTGTCGTCTCAGGAAGCTTGTATAAATGCGTAAGTCATTGATGCGTATGACATTGCGTCAGCTGCGTATTTTCAATGAAGTATGTGATCTGCGCTCATACAGCCGTGCAGCCGAAGAGATGTCTCTGACGCAGCCTGCCGTCAGCCTGCAGATTCGCCAGCTTGAAGAGCTGATCGGCCAGCCGCTGTTCGAATACGTCAGCAAAAAGCTCTACCTGACTGAGGCGGCGCAGGCACTGCAACTGGCCAGCCGGGATATTTTCGGACGCCTGGAAAGTCTCGACATGCAGCTTTCGGACATGCAGGGCTCGCTGCAAGGCCAGTTGAAGCTGGCGATTGAATCCAGCTGCAAGTATTTCATCCCTCACCTTTTCGCTGCATTCAAACGCCAGCACCCGGAAGTCAGCCTGAGCCTGATGGTTGTCAATCGTGCACAGATAATCAGGCGATTATCGGACAACCGCGATGATCTTGTAGTGATGTCAGCGGTTCCGCTGGATATGGGTCTGGAGTTTCTACCCTTTCTCAACAACCCGATTGTGGCCGTAGCACCACCCGACCACCCGCTGAGCAGCCATGCGACGCTGAATTTGAAAGACCTGGAGCCCTGGCCGTTGCTGACCCGGGAAACGGGGTCAGGTACACGCCGGGCCTGCGAGGAGTACTTCAAAGAGAAACGCGTGCATTTCACGCAGACGCTGGAGGTGTCTTCCAGCGAGGCGCAACGTGAATGCGTGGTCGCCGGACTGGGCCTGGCGATGCTGACACGGCATGCGGTCTGCCAGGAACTCGCCACCGGTGCCCTCGTGGAGCTACCCGTGGCGGAGCTGCCGCTGTATCGAAGCTGGTGCGTGGCTCAGGCCCGAGACAAACGCCTTTCACCCGTGGCACATGCCTTTCTTGCGTTCATCCGCACCGAACGTGCGCAGATCAACCAGCTTGTCGAGCGTTTCGACGGTCGACCGCGGGCAACTTGATAGTCTGCCATACAGCGTTGTCGATACCATCCATGTAGTCACACAGCTCCTGATTAAGCTGACGCGCTTCACTGTAGCTCTCAATAGCCCGACGAAACTCCATGCGGCGCTGGTCTTCCTGCTGGCGGCGGGTTTTCACGGTGCTGGTAGGTAAATCATCGTAATGCCGAGCCATATCCTGTCTCCCAATACGTTTTGTGGGAGCACCAGAATGGAGCGCGACAGTGACAATCAGGCGGCATGCAGATGACAGATCGATGAATTACGCTCGGTTGAGCGATCAGTCTTCGTGAGTCTTTATCGACTTCGGCGACAGACGCAAGCCGCGCAGGCTGCGCTTGACGCTCTTGAGGTGATTGACCAGGCTCGGGCCGCGGGCCATTGCCACGCCCATCGCCAGCACATCGATCACCACCAGGTGCGCGATACGGGACGTCAGCGGCGTGTAGATTTCGGTGTCTTCATGTACATCGATGGCCAGATTGACCGATGACAGCTCGGCCAGCGGCGTCTGGCTTGGGCACAAGGTAATCAGCGTCGCGCCGCTCTCGCGGACCAGATTGGCGGTGATCAGCAAGTCCTTGGAGCGCCCCGACTGGGAAATGCATACCGCGACGTCTGTCGGCTTGAGCGTGACCGCCGACATCGCCTGCATGTGCGGGTCGGAATACGCTGCCGCGGTCAGCAGCAAACGAAAGAACTTGTGCTGCGCATCGGCAGCCACTGCACCGGAAGCGCCAAACCCATAAAATTCGACCCGATTGGCCCCGGCCATGGCCGTGACTGCCATCTGTAAAGCATGGGGGTCGAGGTTTTCGCGCACTTCCATGAGCGTGTGCAGGGTAGTGTCGAAAATCTTCAGGCTGTAGTCGGCGACCGAATCGTCTTCGTGAATCGCGAACTGGCCGAAACTCGCACCCGCTGCCAGACTCTGCGCCAGCTTGAGCTTGAGGTCCTGAAACCCGGTGCACCCAATGGCGCGGCAGAAGCGCACGATGGTTGGCTCGCTGATGCCGACGCTGTGCGCCAGATCCGCCATGGAACTGTGCATCACAGCCGCAGGGTCAAGCAGCACATGATCGGCAACCTTGAGCTCCGATTTGCGCAGCAAATTACGTGACTGGGCGATGTGTTGCAGCAGATTCAAGGGGCAGACTCGGCAAAAGGAAGATGGGCTGGGTTGTAGCTTTCTTGTAGTTATACTACATGACCTGCAAACCGCCCAGTTAAACGACGCTGAAACCTGTTACACGGGCCCTGAATGGGTGAATCGAAAAAAATTGTGGGAATAATCCTACATTAAGCGGAATCCTGCGCCTGGCCTGCGAATGGCCAATCTTCAAGGTCGACTGACCGCGCTCGACCCTGCAACGCTCGACGACCGGTCGTCAGCACCCGGTCATTTTTATTGCCTGACGCAAAGCATGGTTTGCCCGGCATGACGCAGCACCCTAGAATGCGCGGATGCGCGATGATCTCTCTCTTCTTCTGAATTCCCTCAACGATGCCCAACGTCAGGCCGTAGCCGCCTCATTGGGTCGTCAGTTGGTCCTGGCTGGTGCTGGCTCCGGCAAAACCCGTGTGCTGGTGCATCGCATCGCATGGCTGATGCAGGTCGAGCAAGCCTCCCCGCATTCGGTTCTGTCGGTGACGTTCACCAACAAGGCTGCCGCCGAAATGCGCCACCGCATCGAGCAGCTGATGGGCATCAGCCCTGCTGGCATGTGGGTGGGCACCTTCCACGGTCTGGCCCACCGCCTGCTGCGAGCGCACTGGCAGGAAGCCGGGCTGGTGCAAACCTTCCAGATTCTCGACAGCGATGACCAGCAGCGCTTGGTAAAACGCGTGATGCGCGAGCTGGGCCTGGATGAGCAACGCTGGCCTGCACGTCAGGCACAGTGGTTCATCAACGGCCAGAAAGATGAGGGCCTGCGCCCGAAACATATTCAGGCCAGCGGCGATCTGTTCCTGACCACCATGAAAAGCGTCTACGAAGCCTACGAGGTCGCCTGTCAGCGGGCTGGCGTCATCGACTTCTCCGAACTGCTGCTGCGCGCACTCGACCTGTGGCGCGATAATCCGGGTTTGCTCGCGCATTATCAGCGTCGTTTCCGCCATGTATTGGTGGATGAATTCCAGGACACCAACGCCGTGCAATACGCGTGGCTACGCCTGCTCGCTCAGGGTGGCGACAGCCTGATGGTGGTCGGCGACGACGATCAGTCCATTTACGGCTGGCGTGGCGCGAAGATCGAGAACATTCACCAGTATTCCTCTGACTTCCCGGACACCGAAGTCATCCGCCTGGAGCAGAATTACCGCTCCACAGCGAGCATCCTCAAGGCCGCCAACGGCTTGATCGTCAATAACAGCGGCCGACTGGGCAAGGAGTTGTGGACTGACGTCGGCGATGGCGAGCTGATCAACCTGTATGCCGCTTTCAACGAACACGATGAGGCGCGCTATGTGGTCGAGACCATCGAAAGCGCGCTGAAAACCGGCATCTCGCGCAACGACATCGCCATTCTGTACCGTTCCAACGCCCAGTCGCGGGTGCTGGAAGAAGCCCTGCTGCGCGAACGTATTCCATATCGCATTTACGGCGGGCAGCGCTTCTTCGAACGCGCCGAAATCAAGAACGCGATGGCGTATATGCGCTTGCTGGAAGGTCGTGGCAACGATGCAGCGCTGGAGCGGGTGATCAACGTTCCGGCTCGCGGCATCGGCGAAAAGACCGTCGAAGCGATTCGCGAACATGCGCGTCATGCCGACGTCTCCATGTGGGAAGCCATGCGCCTGCTGGTCGCCAACAAGGGCCTGACCGGCCGCGCCGCCACGGCCCTGGGCGGGTTCATCGAGCTGATCGAGAACCTGTCGGCGAAGGTCATGGAGATGCCGCTGCACCTGATGACCCAGACGGTTATCGAGCAGTCCGGGCTGATCACCTATCACGAGCAGGAAAAAGGCGAGAAAGGCCAGGCGCGGGTAGAAAACCTTGAGGAACTGGTCAGCGCGGCCCGTGCTTTCGAGAATCACGAAAGCGAAGAAGACCTGACGCCACTTGCAGCGTTTTTGGGGCATGCCTCGCTGGAAGCAGGCGACACCCAGGCGCAGGAGCATGAAGACAGCATTCAGCTGATGACCCTGCACAGCGCCAAGGGCCTGGAGTTTGCGCATGTGTTCCTGGTGGGCATGGAGGAAGGGCTGTTCCCGCACAAGATGAGTCTGGAAGAGCCGGGGCGCCTGGAAGAAGAGCGACGTCTGGCTTATGTCGGCATCACCCGCGCCATGAAACAGCTGGTGATGACCTACGCCGAAACGCGTCGTCTGTACGGCAGCGAAACCTACAACAAGGTCTCGCGTTTTGTACGCGAGATTCCGCCGGCGCTGATCCAGGAAGTACGCCTGTCCAACAGCGTGAGTCGCCCGTTCGGTGGCACTCCGAAGTTCAACAGCAGCAGCCTGTTCAACGGCACCGGCATTCCGGAAACCGAGTTCACCATGGGCCAGCGTGTACAGCATGCGGTGTTCGGCGAAGGCGTGATCCTCAACTTCGAGGGCGCTGGCGCTCAGGCACGGGTGCAGGTCAACTTCGCCGAAGGCAGCAAGTGGCTGATGATGGGCTATGCGAAGCTGGTGCCGTTGTAGCGTTCAGGGTTTGGGCGCGGTGCCAGTTCTTGTTCCCGCGCTCGGCGTCATACATTAGTCCGCTTTTGATTCTGGCCGCAGGCCGTGGGAGCGAGCTTGCTCGCGAAGGCGCTGTTTCAGTCGATACATTTTCGGCGATTATAAAGACCTTTTCGCGAACAAGTTCGCTCCCACGCCCTTCGGGCAGAAGCACAGAGGCCATTTATTCCGGGCGTTTCAAGACCTGTGTATAACCTCGGTGCGTGGGGCTAATCACAAGTCTTACGAAGCGTGCTGAAAAGTCCTACGCTATTTGTGTAAAAGTCCGAAACACTAACGCGCTGGTCATGTCGTCGCACGCTGTGCAACATGGCGCGCGTGCAATCACAAAACGGGAATACCCTTATGCAACGTTTTTTAAGCATCGCGATGGCGCTGTGCATCGGGCTCACCATGAGTCTGGATGTGAACGCCGCGCGTTTCGGTGGCGGCAAAAGCATGGGCTCGGCGCCTACGCATCAGACACGTCAGGCCGCACCCTCCACGCCTGCGGCAGCGCCTAACGCTGCGGGCCGTCCTGCGCCTGCGGCAAGCGGTGCGTCGCGCTGGCTGGGCCCATTGGCCGGTATCGCTGCCGGTGGCCTGCTCGCGTCGATGTTCATGGGTGACGGCTTCAACGGCCTGCAACTGTTCGACATCCTGATCATGGGTCTCATCGCCTTCCTGATCTTCCGCTTCATTGCGCGTCGTCGTCAGCAGCAACAGCCGAAAATGGCCGCTGCCGGCGCACCGTACCAGCGTGAAAGCAGCCAGCCTGCGCAGAACCCGATCTTCGGCAGTTCCTCACCGGCCTCCGCTGCGCCAGTGATCAACGCCCCGGCCTGGTTCAACGAAGAGCGCTTTCTGGAAGCCGCTCGTGGCCACTTCCAGTCGCTGCAGCAGCACTGGGACGCCAACGAAATGGACAAGATCGCCGAGTTCGTTACCCCGCAAATGCTGCAGTTCCTGAAAAAGGAACGTGCGGACCTGGGCGATGGCTTTCAGTCGACCTACATCGACAACCTCCAGGTTCAACTGGACGGTGTGGATGATCGCGCCGACAAGACCATCGCTACCCTGACCTTCTCGGGCGTGTCCAAGTCGTCGCGCTTCGACCAGGGCGAAGTGTTCAGCGAAAGCTGGAATATGGAGCGCCCACAGGGTGATAACCAGCCGTGGCTGGTAGCAGGAATTCGCCAGAACGGTTGAACCAGATTCCTTTCTCGCGTTCAGAACCCCGGACATGTCCGGGGTTTTTGCTTATCCGTTCGGATAGTTATTTTGAGAAAGGCTTTACGCTACTGTATAACCCGCGCCATCAAGTGAGAGGATCTGTGTCGTGGAAGAAGTCATCGAACAACTGCGTGAAGCAAACGAACCGGTCCCGGTTCCGCTTGAGCTGCCAGACGAAGACCAACTGGTCGAAATTGAAGAACAGCTGTTCATCAATATTCCGTTCGTCTTCAAAGAGTTTCTCCTGACGGTCAGCGATGTGGTGTACGGCAGCCTTGAGCCCGTCACCGTGACCGATGCGCAGTCGCACACCTATTTGCCGGACGTGGCCGCCACGGCCTGGGATCTGGGCGTGCCGCGCGAGCTGATTCCGATCTGCCAGGACGGCGACGACTACTACTGCGTCGAAGAAGACGGCACGGTAGTGCTGTGGTCCGCCGAAGAGGAACTGGTCACCGAGGAAAGCTGGGAGTCAGTCTGGCACTGGGCTCGGGATATCTGGCTGGAAAGCTGAGACACCCCGTTTGGTAAAGACTGTAAGGTAATCGCCGGGCTCAATGCCCGGACGATTCCTGATTATTGCCCAGCGTCTCCAGCAGCGCGATCTGCATCCGCGTATGCACGCGGATCAGCCAGCGCCAAAGCAGTGCCGCAACCAGAGCGGCAATCAGGGCGATGACCAGCAGCAATTCGTTGGCAGGCAGAATGCTTGCCGACAATGCTGCCAGCATCACGAAAATCACCACCAGCGACAACAGCGGAATCACTTCCGCCACGACCTTGCGCACCCGCACGGTATGTCGGCCCGCCATCTCGGGTTTGACGCCCATCTCCGCCAACAGCATCGACAGCGCCTTGAGCTTGCGATACGCCGCAATCAGAAACGGCAGCGACAGCAGCAACGCCGCGCCGCAGATCCAGGCTTTCTGGTGACTGACATCCGCCACCCATTCGTCCATGTACCCGCCAAGATGCTCGGCAAAATAGCCGCCGCTGAAGAAAATCGCCATTACCAGCGCCAGATTGACCCCGACCTGTAGCAGAATCCTCCGGATCATTCCGGCAAGCACTGCACTTTGCCCTTGTGGCTGAATACTGCGCAGCCATTCACCGTACATGCCGAACACCCGCGCAACCCGCCGGGGCATGATCGACGCCAGCTTGAGTGACAGCGGATCAGCACCGCGAATCAGATAGGGCGTCAGCAAAGTAGTAATGGCTGATACCGCCACTGCCACCGGGTAGAGAAAGTCGCTGGTGACCTGCAGGGTCATGCCCAGCGCCGCGATGATGAAGGAGAACTCGCCAATTTGTGACAGCCCCATCCCCACGCGCAATGAGGTGCGACCGTCATTGCCGGCGATAAACGCCCCAAGGCCGCAAGACAGCATTTTGCCCAGCACCACAGCGACAGTGATGACTGCAATCGGCCAGGCATATTCCAGCAGGATTTTCGGGTCGATCATCAAACCGATGGCGACAAAAAAGATTGCGCTGAACATGTCGCGAACCGGTTCTATCAATCGCTCGATTTTCAGCAGCTCACGCGACTCGGCCATGATAGCGCCGATCAGGAACGCGCCCAGCACCATGCTGTATTCCAGCTTGACCACCAGCAGGCAGAAGCCGAAACACAGGCCCAGCACGGTAATCAACAGCATTTCATTGCTTTCGAACCTGGCGACATAAGACAGCAAACGGGGCACCAGCAGAATCCCGACCACCAGCGCTACGATCATGAACAGCGACAGTTTGCCGACCGTGGAAAACACTTCCCCCGAACTGACGGAGCCGCTGACTGCGATGCCGGACAACAGCGCAATAATGCCGATGCCGAGAATGTCTTCGACGATCAGCACACCGAAGATCAACTGGGCAAAATGCTGGTTCTTCATCTTCAGGTCGTTGAGCGCCTTGACGATGATGGTGGTGGAAGAGATCGCCAGAATCGCGCCGAGAAACAGCGAGTCCATGGTTTTCCAGCCAAAGAACTGGCCGATCTCGTAGCCGATCCAGATCATCAGGGCAATTTCCAGGAAAGCCGCGATGAACGCCGTCGCGCCGACCTTGAACAACTTGCGCAGGCTGAATTCCAGCCCCAGGCAGAACATCAGGAAAATCACTCCCAGTTCGGCCAGAATCTTGATGGTGTCCTCATCGTGAATCAGGCTGACCGGTGGTGTATGCGGACCGATAATGAAGCCCGCCACGATATAACCGAGCACCACTGGCTGCCTGAGACGGTGAAAAAGGATGGTCACCACGCCGGCCACCAGCATGATCACTGCCAGGTCCTGAATGAAATTGATGGCATGCATGGGGATACGGCTCCTTGTGGGTGATGACTCCTAAAACCGCTGGCGCTGTTCTTGCAACGGCGTCGGCGGGTAATTGCGCCATCAAAATCGGATGAAAGCGTAGGAAAATTCCCGATCCACGGTTTTTTGCAGGTTAACACCGCCCCCTTCGACATAAAGCCGGTGCAATATATGGAAACAGATAGTTATGACGCGTGACGGCCGCCTGCTGGCCAGCGTCCCGATAACTGTCGCAAGCCCCATTGAGCGCCAGCATAGGCGCCCCTTGAACACCTTGACCGTGTGAGTACGCTATGGAACCCGGAAACGCCCAGCTGTCGATGACTGTATTGATGACCCCGGACATGGCCAACTTCTCTGGCAATGTACACGGCGGTACGTTGCTCAAGTACCTGGACGAAGTGGCCTACGCGTGTGCCAGCCGCTACGCCGGACGCTATGTGGTAACGCTGTCGGTGGACCAGGTGATTTTTCGCGAGCCGGTGCATGTCGGCGAACTGGTGACCTTTCTCGCCTCGGTCAATTACACCGGCAACACGTCCATGGAGGTGGGCATCAAGGTGGTCACCGAAAACATCCGCGAGCGCTCGGTACGCCATTCCAACAGTTGCTTCTTCACCATGGTTGCCGTGGACGACAATCGCAAACCCGCCAGCGTACCGCCTCTGGAACCGGAAACACCGGAAGGCAAGCGTCGTTTCATTCAGGCGCAACAACGCCGCCAGATTCGTCAGGAACTGGAAAAGCGTTACCAGGACATCAAGGAAGAAGCCTTGTAAAGGACAGGCTCAGACATGGATGCTGAGCCCTCGGTTGCATCTGAAGGTTACAGACGCACAGCGTCGAACTTCACCCGTGGGTGCGCGATGCGATCCTGGGCGCGCACCAGTTCCAGCTCGTAACTGCCGCAAGCCTGCGTTTCGAGCAGCACTTCGTGGACTGCCGCTGCGGTGAATTCGAACGCTGCGACCAGATCGTCGCCCAATAAAATGCGTGACAGAAACAACCCGGACGTCAGATCCCCCACACCGACCGGCTGGCGTGGAAATGCCAATAGCGGGCGACGCAGGTGCCAGCTTGCCTCGGCGGTCACCAACAGCATTTCAAAGCCGTCGGCAGCCTTGCCGGGGTAATCAAGGTGTTTGACGACAACCGCTTTGGGGCCACGCGCCAACAAAGCCCGCGCCATCGCCAGGCAGTCGGCCAGCGATTCGGGCTTGCGGCCAGAGAAGCTGTCCAGCTCCAGTTGATTGGGGCACATGAAATCAGCCATGGCCGCAGCCTCTTCCAGCAGGAAGTCGCTGACTTCAGGCGCAACGATGCAGCCTTTTTCAGGATGGCCCATCACCGGGTCGCACAGGTACAGCGCCTTCGGATTGGCAGCCTTGATGCGCGCCACGCCGGTCAGAATCGCCCTGCCCTGCGCCGCACTGCCCAGATACCCGGACAGCACGGCATCACAGTTGCCCAGCTCGCCGATGGCGGCTATCCCCTCGATCAGCGCGGGAATCTGCTGCGGGGCCAGCACTTCGCCTGTCCACTGCTTGTATTGCGTGTGGTTGGAAAACTGAACCGTATTGAGCGGCCAGACATTGACCCCGATACGCTGCATCGAGAACACCGCTGCGCTGTTGCCGGCGTGGCCGAATACCACATGGGACTGGATAGCGAGCAAGTGAGGCGTACGTTTCATTGGGGGCGGAATCCTGAACACGATGCAAATGCAATAATGAGAAATATAAGTTGCGCAGTATGGCTGTAAATCACTCAGGGCAGTTAAGCTGGTAACTCCTACGCTGGAGCACTCCGTCATGCTGACCCTGGGAAACATCTTCGTGCTGATGCTGTTCGCAAGTGCTGCGGCCTGGTGGTGGCATGCCCATGGTCTGCGAGAGAAAGCGCTGGCGCGCGTCAAGCAGCATTGCGCACGCCTTGAGCTGCAACTGCTGGACGACGCCGTTGCCCTGCGCCGCCTGACCTTCGCCCGCGACGCTCAAGGCCGCAAGCGCCTGGCCCGCGTGTATGGCTTCGAGTTCACCGTGACCGGCGAGCAGCGTCACCCTGGCACGATCACCATGTTCGGCGCGCACACTGCGCAAATCGAACTGGCACCCTACCCGTTTGAAATCAAGACGCCACCACCCAGCGCTGAAATTATTCAAATGAGCGAGTGGCGTCAATCGCATCAGAAATGGAAGCAGTAGCGGCTGGTTAAATGCAAATCGTTGTGGGAGCGAGCTTGCTCGCGAAGAGGGCGTCAAAGCCCCCGAAAAGAGGGCGTTGAAGGGTCGCCTTCGCGAGCAAGCGGCGCATCACGCCAGACACTCCACCATCTGCGCCTGCAACTTATCCACATCCTGCGGTGTAGAGAAGATCAATTCCAGGCGTGAATCCTGACGCCATTCGCTGATTTGCCAGGCCAGCGGAGCACCGTCGACCACATTCCCGGAATACCAGCCGCCTTCGCTGTGGATAACCATCTTTGCCCGCCGCCACTCAATGCTTTCCAGCCAGTACAGAATGCGCTGCAGGTCGAAGCGCTGCGAGGGATGCCAGCGCCAGCCGATGCTCCAGCCTTCAGCACTTGCCTGAATCAGGCAGATCGGTACCTTCGGGTCGACCCATAGCGCAGGCAACTGGCCAACGCTGTTGGGCAGCATCAACTTATCCACAGCCTGTTTATCCACAACGGCAGCGGCGTTGAACCCCGGTATTTGGCTCGGGTGCAGCTCCCCGTATCGGGTCCAGATCAAGGCGTGCGGCAGCAACTGTTCGGCCAATGCCAAGCGAGAGACTTCATCCAGCTGCTCGGACTTGTTCATGACCACAAGCCCTGCATCCGCCAGTGCTTCCTGTTGAGTGCTCGGCAACGGTTGTCCGGCGAGCATTGCTTGCGCGTCCAGCACCACCACTCCGGGCTGAACATTCAGGACGCCACGCCAGGGCGCCTCGCGCAATTGCGCCATGAGTTGCGCAGGATGACCCAACCCCGAAGGCTCGATCAGCAGACGATCAGGCCGGGCCTTGCGCAACAACCGCCCCAGACCGATCTGGAACGGCACGCCATTGACGCAACACAGGCAGCCGCCAGCCACTTCGCCAAGTGCGATACCATCGGCATCCGTGGTCAGCAGGGCGGCATCCAGACCGATCTGTCCGAACTCATTGATTAACACGGCCCAGCGTTCATGGGCGGGTTTCTGCGCCAGCAGGCGTTTGATCAGGCTGGTCTTGCCGGCGCCCAGCGGGCCACCGATGACATGCGTCGGTATGTTTTGCAGCATGGGATCACTTTTGACGAATGCGTGGGTCATTGAAGAGCAAGGAAGGGTAATGATGCAAGTGATGTGGCTGCCCGCCCGCCTGGCACTGACGCTGCTGGCGGTGAGTTCGGGGACGGCGTGGGCCGAGGCGTGTCTGGTCCACAGCCAGGCCGAAAGGCTGGATGTGAAAGTCTGCCAGGAAAATATCAATATCCCGGCAGACCTGTTCCACGACAGCTTCTGCAAGCCACAACTGGCCGGGCAGAAGACCGAAACGACCTACTCGCAACAGTGCCCGGCAGGTGCCTTCGGTGTCTGTCGCAATGCGCAGGTCGCCAATCTGCCGTATCGCGAGCACATTCACTATTACGGGGTCGCCCGTGACGCGCTGTACCTCAAGCCCTTCTGTGAAGGCCAGAGCAAGGGGCAATGGGTAACGCCTGAATAAAGCTTCAGTCCAGCCAGTCCAGCGTCAGAATCAACCTGCGCTCGTTACGCAGCAGTTGCGGCGAGCGATGGATCAAACCGAAGCCTTCGTTACCGTGCCAGCGTTCACCTTTGAGCAACGCCACTTCCCCGCTGTTGATCTGCTGGATGTCGGCGGCATTGGTGGGCTCGGCATCGAGGCGACCGAGTTGTTTGCGGTCCATGACGTCTTCATGCAGCCACTGGCTGCCCACCCCGCCGTAAGTGGTGATGAGGCGCACCGGCACATGATCGACATGGAAACGCGGGCACATGGCTTTATCGAGCACCCGCAGGCGCAGGCCAACGCACTCGGCACCCAGCAGACAGGCATAAGCGCTGACCAGCCAGGAAACGTCGGCAATGAAACCCTGATACCCCTGCAAATCGGAATATCCCCGAGCCAGCGTGGTCAGGTCAGGCTCGACTTCACCCCCCCTTACTTGCAGGGGCATGGACTCGGCAAGGGGCTCGCCCATCGACAGCAACAAGGCACCGAAATCTTCGATGTGCGCAGGCAGCTGACGCTGCCAGACCGCAAGGTTGACGTCATCCTGGAGGATCTCGCTCAATACCTCAGGCGTGCCGCCGTGTGCCTGACGAACGGCGTTCTTGTCATTCAAACGATAGGCCAGCATCAGGCAGCCACCTCTTCTTCGTACCAGTCGCCAAAAGGATCGGCCAGCGTGCGCCAGCGCTCGACACCCGCCGCCATTTCCGCATCGGTGAGCAGGCAGTTATCCAGCTCGGCGGTCAGCCGTGCAAAATCGATGTTCTGGCCAATGAACACCAGTTCCTGACGGCAGTCACCGGTTTCAGTCGACCAGTTCTCCAGAATGGATTTGACGCTTTCTCTGTCCTCTGGCCAGCTTTCACGGTTCACGAAGCGCCACCAGCGTCCGGCAAAACCGTGGCGCATCAAGCCGCCCGCCTGCGACCAGCTACCTGCATCCTTGTATTTGCTGGCCAGCCAGAAGAAGCCTTTGGAGCGCAGCAGTTTGCCATTGGTCCACGGGCGATTGATGAAATTGAAAAAACGCTCCGGATGGAACGGGCGCCGGGCACGATAGGCAGTTGATGCTATGCCGTACTCTTCGGTTTCCGGCGTGTGTTCGCCGCGCATTTCCTTGAGCCAGCCCGGTGCCTGAGACGCGCGCTGGAAGTCAAAACGCCCGGTGTTGAGAATCGTCGCCAACGGCACCTGGCCCATCACCATCGGCACAATCTCGGCTTCGGGGTTGAGGCGCTTCAGGATCGCCATCAGCTCTTCACGCTCACTGGAGCTGATCAGGTCGATCTTGCTGAGCAGGATGACGTCGGCAAATTCGATCTGCTCGATCAGCAGGTCGGTAATCGAGCGGTCATCGTCTTCACCCAGGCTTTCACCGCGTGTGGACAAGCCGTCCGCCGCTTCGTAGTCGAGCAGAAAATTCACGCCATCGACGACGGTGACCATGGTGTCCAGACGCGCCAGATCCATCAGGCTTTTGCCAGCTTCGTCACGAAAAGTGAAGGTCTCGGCCACTGGCAGTGGTTCGGAGATTCCAGTGGATTCGATCAATAAATAGTCAAAACGACCGTCCTGAGCGAGGCGACTGACCTCTTCGAGCAAGTCCTCGCGCAAGGTGCAGCAGATGCAGCCATTGCTCATCTCGATCAGCTTTTCTTCGGCACGGTTCAGGCTGACATCGCGCTGAACTTCGCTGCCATCGATATTGATCTCACTCATATCGTTGACTATTACGGCAACCCGCAGGTTTTCACGATTGCGCAGCACATAATTGAGTAAAGTGCTTTTACCGGCCCCTAGAAAACCGGACAGAACGGTAACGGGTAGAAGATTTGCCATCAGGATTCTCCAGGCAGCTGCAAGGCTTGAACCTTGTTCATGTCGGCTGCAACGAATCCCTCAGGCAGCCGGTTCTAATCACATCGAGATGTTATAGTATAACAACACACAATAGCTACGGCCTTGGTGAAGGGATCTTCATGAGACGGGTTTCAAGAGGTTTGTTGGCGATGTTGATCAGCGCACACTTGATGGCAGCACCACCCAGGCCTTCTGCCGACCTCGCCACCTGTACGCGTAGCGCGACGGTGCTGGCGTGCAGCGATGCCCAAGGCAATAGCTACAGCGTGACCACAGCCGGATCGACGACCTGGTTGAAGGGTTACGAGGTACTCAATAAGCGCCGCTGGACGCAGACCAACAGTCGCTATGGTCAGCTGACGTTTTTTACCGGGCTGGCTTCCAATGGCGAAGCCTGGGTAGGCACTGTCCAGCGCGTGGGCTGGACAACAATCACGCGGGTGTCCAGCTCAAGCGGTACGCGCAGCAAGATCACCTGCAGCCGGCTGAACGGCTGCCGTTGACCTGATCAGACCTGCTGCTCCTGCTCCTGCTTCTGCGCTTGCAGCCAGGCCATGTGCGAATCCACTGGCGGGTTGCGCTGGAAATAGCGCTGCAGGCCATCGAACAAGCCGTCTGCAACGGCCTGCTGATGACGCGCTGTGACCAGACGCTGACTGTCTCGACTGTTGGAGATAAACCCGGTTTCGACCAGAATCGACGGTACGTCCGGTGACTTGAGCACGGCGAACCCGGCCTGCTCGACACGCTTCTGATGCAACGTGGTAATGCCTTCCAGACTGCCGAGAACGGTGTGGCCCAGTTGCAGGCTGGCTGCAATGGTAGCGTTCATCGACATGTCGAGAATCACCCCGGCAAGCATCGGGTCCTTGTCCTTGAGGTTGAGCAGCGACGAGGCACCCAACAAATCGGCACCGTTTTCTCGCTGAGCCATAAAACGCGCCGTTGCCGAGGTTGCACCGCCTTCGGAAAGGGCAAACACCGAAGCACCAGAGGCCGTCAGACGAGGCGCTGCGTCGGCATGTACGGAGATGAACATGTCTGCGTTGGACTTGTGCGCGAACTCGACGCGCTTGCGCAGCGGTACGAAGAAGTCATCGTTGCGCACCAGACGCACGTCGAAACCCTTCTCGCGCTTCAGGCGTTTGGCCAGCAACTGCGCGATGGAAAGCACCACATCTTTTTCGCGTTCACCCCGAGAACCTACAGCGCCCGGGTCCTTGCCGCCATGACCGGCATCGACCACCACCATGATGTCGCGTCCGGTGTGCGCCTTGTTGGTCTGGATCGGGACGGGCACCGGTGGCGGCAGCTCAGCCATCTGCACGGGCGCATGGGCCGTGGAACTCATGTCCAGCACCAACCGGTGTCCCTGCCCACCTTCCGGGCCGAGCAGGAAACTGTTGAGTTGCACTGGCGCGGTCAGGTCCAGCACGATGCGCGTGTCGTCACCCTGGCCGTAGTGCCCGGAGCGAATGGACTTGATAACGGTACGGTCCAGCGCCAGTTGGCTGAAGTCGCCGGTCAGCCGCGAACCGCTGACATCGATGATCAGACGGTCGGGGGCGGTAAGCGTGAAAGTTTTGTACTGCACCGGGCCGCTAAGGTCGAGGACCAGGCGCAGCTTGTCGTTGGTACGCCACAGGCGGGCGTTACGAATCTGTGTGGCATAGGCACCCAACGGCAACGTCAGAGCCGCGCTGGCCAGCAGCATGTTGAGCAACACTTGGCGTCGGTGCATGGAACATCTCAAAGAGCAAATTGAGCATCCCGGCTCACGAAGGGTTCATCCACATCATTAGTAATAATATAACATGCAGTTACGAACGAAAGATGAAGCCCTTCATGAAGATTCCGTCATCTGGCGCCCCGCCAACGTGACAAAAAATCACCGCCTTCAGACAGAGTGTTCCACGTGGAACATAACCCTCTGAATTTGATCAGGTACGCGGGGCGACATTGCCGCACTGTGGCCCCAGCCATACAGCGCGAGTGTCCATGCTGCCATTCTGTTGCTGACCAGTGGCGTTAAAAGTACCTACCACGTTTGTGGTGAACTCACGATCACTAAGGAACTGCGCCTGCCCGGTGCCCTGAGCTTTTGGGCAGCTAAACTGAAAGTTCCAGGTCTTGCCATTTCGCGCGGTGATTTTTTGCGTGCACCCGGAAGCCGGATCAGTCAGCGGGATGTTGTCAGACTGTACCTGAGCCTGTGTCAGGCAGGCTCTCACGCCCTTGCCGCCGAGCGACACGCCCTGCTTCTTCATCATCTGTTCCATCATGGCGCGCTGCTCAGGCGGCAGATTCTGCAATTGCCCCAGCATCAATTGCATGTCCGGCAATTGCTGTCCGTCCACCTTCATATTGCTCGACGTCAGTTCCCACAAGCCGGGTTGCAGCATCTGCGCTTGAGCCAGGGGGGTAGCCAGGCAAAACATCCAGGCCAATATGCGTTTGTTCATTTCAAGATTCCTGATGGACGATTGCAGATGTAAACGGGGCCGGAATCATCCAGCCGGAAGATAAGCCTTAGACGGCACAGGAGTCGCCCAGTTGCATGGGGAATAAAATACGTTCAGCTGTGGTCTGTTAGGCAGCAAAGACGAGGAGCATTGTTCCACATGGATTATCACGACCCGTACTTTTTTGGTTATGTCCTCGGCTTCATTCATTTGCTGGGCACAGGCGCCGCCATTCACGCCCTGCTGACGGTGCGTACCTCTCAAGGTGCGATTGCCTGGGCGATGCCGCTGCTGTTCATTCCGTATTTCACCCTGCTGCCTTATCTGGTGTTCGGCAGAAGCTCGTTCGACGCGTATATCAAGGCGCGTCGACAGGCCAACCAGGAAATGCGCATTGCGATTGGCAGCCTCAACTGGCGGCCGTGGATCGAGGAAGCTGTGGCAGCACGTCGCTCGGATGCCTATGCAGCGTTGCGCGCCATGCCCAAGTTGGGAAACATGCCTGCACTGGCCAACAACAAGGTCAGGTTATTGATTAATGGTGAGGAAACCTTCGGAGCGATCTTCAAAGCCATCCGTGAGGCGAAAAAGACAATCCTGATTCAGTTCTTCATCATTCATGACGACAACCTCGGTCGCCAACTGCAAACACTGCTGCTGGAAAAAGCCGCCGAGGGCGTAGGCATCTTTGTCCTTTATGACCGGATCGGTAGCCACGCACTGCCGGGGGCCTACATCGACAAATTGCGCGACGGTGGCGTGCAGATAAAAGCCTTTGCCACACGTGGCGGCTGGCTGAATCGCTTTCAGATCAACTTCCGCAACCACCGCAAGATCGTCGTCGTCGATGGCCTGAAAGGCTACATGGGCGGGCATAACGTCGGTGATGAATACATGGGGCTGAAGCCGCCGCTGGCACCCTGGCGCGATACCCATGTAGAAGTCATCGGCCCGGTGGTCGCCTGCCTGCAGGAGTCGTTCGCCGAAGACTGGTTCTGGGCCACCCGCGAGCTGTCACCATTGAGCCTGCCTGATGAGTTTCCCGAGGATGGTGTGCTCTGCCAGTTGCTGACCAGTGGCCCGGCCGATGCGCAGGAAACCTGCTCGCTGTTCTTCGTCGAAGCCATCCACGCTGCCGAAGAGCGCGTATGGATCACCAGCCCTTACTTCATACCTGACGAAGCCGTGACCGCTGCGCTGACCCTGGCGGTACTGCGCGGGGTGGATGTGCGCCTGCTGCTGCCCTCACGACCTGATCATTATGTGGTCTATGCCGCCTCCAGCCTGTACGCCTTCGATGCCGTGCGTGCCGGCGTGCGGGTATTCCGTTACGAACCAGGCTTCCTGCACCAGAAGGTCGTGCTGGTCGACAACGACATCACTGCCATAGGCAGCGCAAACCTCGACAACCGCTCGTTCCGCCTCAACTTCGAACTGATGCTACTGACGGTCGACAGCGACTTCTCCAGCCAGGTGGAATCCATGCTCACTGCCGACTTCAACCTCGCCCGCGAAATATCCGTGCAGGAAAGCCACGAAACGCGGCGCCTGCATCAACTGGGTATGCGCGTGGCGCGGCTGATTTCGCCGATTCTGTGACGCCCCTGCTCACTCAACACGCATGAGCGGGAACAACAGATAAGTCTCATCCATAAATATCCTCCCGCGTCAGCGGCAACCCGGTCTTGCCATCGGCAAAGGGCTTCACGGCGAGTATCTGGTGCAGGTTGATCCAGCCCTTGGCGAATCCATAGGCGCAGCCCGCCAGGTACAGACGCCAGATGCGCAGGGTATGTTCGGGCACGATACGGGCGGCTTCGCCGAGCCTTGATTCAAGCCGCGCGCTCCAGTGTTCCAGCGTTCTGGCGTAGTGCGGGCGCAGGCTTTCCACGTCGACTATTTCCAGCCCGGCTTCACTGATATGGGCGCTGATCATGGCCAGGTGCGGCAGCTCGCCGTTGGGGAATACATAGCGGTCGATGAACTCCCCGGCACCGCGCCCGACAGGACGCCCGTCCGTATGCCGGGCGGTGATCCCGTGATTCATGACCAGGCCGCCCTCCTTCACCGCACCGAACAGGCATTGCGCGTACAACGGCAAATTAGCGTGCCCTACGTGCTCGAACATACCGACGCTGACCACCTTGTCGAAGCGCGCATCCTGCGGCAGGTCGCGGTAGTCGAGCAGTTGCAGGTCGACCTTGTCCTGCAAGCCCTCGGCCTGCACTCGTTGACGGGCCAGCGTCAGTTGTTGCTCGCTGAGCGTGATGCCGAAAACCTTCGCGCCATATTCGCGAGCGGCAAACCGCGCCAGTCCGCCCCAGCCGCACCCCACGTCCAGCAGATACTCACCTGGCTTGAGCCGTAACTTGCGGCACAGGTGGTGGAATTTATCCTGCTGCGCCTGCTCGAGCGATTCGTCACCGGTCTTGAAGTACGCGCAGGAGTAGACCATCTCTTTGTCGAGCCAGAGCTGGTAGAAGTCGTTGGATACGTCGTAATGGTAGGCAATCGACGCGGCGTCAGTGTCCTTGTCATGCTGGACGCGGATCGGGTTGTCGGTGCTGTCATCATCATCCACAAGGGCATGAGTCAGTTCATCGCAAACCCGGACAACTTCGCTGATCGAACCTTCCAGCTCCAGCCGCCCCTCTACGAAGGCACTGCCCAGCAAGCCCAGGCTGGGGTGGTTGAAATCGGAGACCAGTTGCGGGTCCTTGACCACTATCGTGACGCTGGGCGCAGGCCCCAGGTCCATCTGATGGCCGTCCCAGAGCTTGAGCCGTAACGGCAGATGAAGATTCTGCAAGGTCGTTGGAAGTTGTGTAAGCATTCAAAATCACCCCCTTATCCAGAAACTCAAAAAGAGTAATCCAGCAAGGGCCCCGCAAAAGGGCCCGCAAAGGCTATTGGCGACGGCAAAACTGCAATGAATCAACTTCGGGGAACAGCCCTGTGCCCACTGATTCGAGCCGAAAGACAGCCTGAATTTGGATCACGCACTGAAATACAGCGCTTAATTTGTAACAGAATTCGTCAAAGCTCAAGCCGTTTTATAGCGCTGATCAGCGCCGCTAGCCTGAGCCTTGTCGTTCACCAAATGCCTAGAGCTTCAGCAATGGCTCCTGAAAGCGCAGCAGGCGACCGGCATTGCCCAACACCAATAAGGTGCTCAGATTGTGCAGGATAGCCGCGACCATTGCGCCGGCAGCGCCGAGCAGACCAAAGGCGGCCAGCGCAACGATGGCCAGCGTCCAGCCCAGACCGATGATCACGTTGACCTGTAAGGTCTGACGGCACTGACGGCTGAGCCGCACACAGGTGCCCAGACGACGCAGATCGCTGCCGATCAGCACGATATCGGCGGAAGCCAGGGCAATGTCCGCCCCGCCCGCCCCCATCGCGACGCCGACCACGCCTGCCTTGAGAGCCAGCGAATCGTTGACCCCGTCACCGACCACCATCGGCCAGAAGCCACTGGCGATCTCGCCCATGACACGGTTCAGTTTGTCCTCCGGCAATGCCTGCGCCTGAACGTCTGCTATGCCAATATCGTGTGCCAGGTTGTCGGCCACGCTTTGTCGGTCGCCGGTCAACAGCAACTGCCGTCCCATGCCCAGCTCACGTAATTCAAACAGCGCAGCCTGCGCTTCAGGCTTGACGCTGTCGGCCAGCAGCAGCCAGGCCAGGAAAACGCCATCCAGCGACAACCCGGCCAGCGGGCCGTCATGTGCAGGTACGCCGGGGGTGACAATGCCCAACTGCTCGAACAATTCCGGACGACCCAGCGCTGCCTCACCCTGCCCGGTGGACGCCACCACACCCAGTCCCTGCCGCTCACGGGTGTCCAGCAACGGCAGCAGCCGAGTGTTATCCACAAGCCCGGCCAATGCACGGCTGACCGGGTGACTGCTGGCCGACCCCAGGCTGGCCGCCAGTTCGAGCAATTGCGGATGCTGCACCCCGTCAGCCTGCACCGACTGCAAGCGCAGTCGGCCATAGGTCAGGGTGCCGGTTTTATCCACAACCAGTGAGTTCAGGTCAGCCAGTTCTTCGAGAAACGCCGAACTACGGATCAAAATACCGTGCCGTGCGGCGACTGCGATACCGGCGATAGCCGTGGCCGGAGCCGAAAGCACCAGTGCGCAGGGACAGGCAGCCACCAGCACCGCCAGCATCGCCTGAGCATCCTGAGTAATAAACCAGGTCAGCGCCGCGATCAGCAAAACCAGCACCATGTAGCTGCCTGCGTAGCGTTCCAGCAGGCGTGTGATCGGCGGCTTGGAGCGTTCCGCGCTCTGCATTAGCGCGATGACCTTGCCCAGCGTAGACTCATCGCCGATGCGGGTCACTTCGATACGCAGCAGCCCGTCCAGGTTGATCGCCCCACCAAACACTTCGATGCCGATACTGGCTTCCAGCGGCACCGACTCGCCGGTAATTGATGAAGTGTCCAGACTGGCCTGCCCGGAAAGAACCCGACCATCGGCCGGGACGCGGTCACCCGCACGCACTTCAACCTGATCGCCAGCCTTGAGCATTGCGTTGTCGACCTCGCGAATATTGCCGTCAGGCCCGAGTAAACGTGCCTGACTGCGGGTCAGACGACCCAGCGCTTCGATGGCTTCCTGCGAGCCGATCACGCTGCGCTCTTCCAGCACATGGCCAAAGATCATGATGATCGGCAGCAAGGCGGCGGTCATCAGATCGCCAGTGGCCCAGGCACCGAGCATCGCCAGCGCGATCAACTGATCGGTGATGCCATGCAGGCTTGGATGCCGCAGGCTGTGCCAACCGGCGCTGATCACAGGTATCGCCACCAGCAGCGAGGCAGCGCCCAACAGCAATTGGCTGACACCTGCCTGTTCCGGAGCGAAAAAACGCCAGACCAGACCCAATGCCAACAGGCCCAGCGCCAGCATCGCGAGGGTCAATTGCCGGGCTGCGCTACGCTGCTCTGCGTTGCTCAGCAGACTGCCATCCGCTTGCGGTTTGATGGCGTGATGGGTGTGAACGGCTTCGCCACTCATTGCGGTGCTCCCTGAATGATCAGGCGGGAATTGTCTTTGGGATCGACGGTGGTGACCGAACCTGCCTGATGCAGAATGCCCGGCACACGTTCACGGTAAAGGCGCTGCATGAGGCCGGGATCGCTGCGGTTCTCGGCAGATTGCGTCAGGCTGACGACGGTCGCGGTGGCTGCCTGTGCCTTGGCCAGGCGCTCGGAAGCTTGTGCGTGCGCCACTTGCAGGGTCCGATCAGCGTGTTGATTAGCGGTCTGGGTCAGTTTTTCTGCATCCGTGCGTGCGTTGGCCACGGCCTGGTCGGCCTGCTGACTGGCCGTCAGCACGGCATTGAAAGCATTGACCGCCGACGTCGGCAGGCTCGACTGCACATCCACCCGAGCGACTTCGACGCCAATGCCCATCCCGGTCGCGTTGAGTTCAGTCAGGTGTTGATTGATACCGCGCACCAGGTCGCCGCGCAGCCGCTCACGGCGCTCTGCTGCCTGGCTGTCAGCGCCGATCAGCTCGGGGCGGGCAACCAGAATGGTGTCCAGGTCTCGCGCTGCAGTCAGCGCCACGGCGCTGCGATTGACCAGCCGGTCCAGTGCGGGCAATACATGATCGCCCTGCAATACGAAGGCGTTGGGGTCAGTCACTTTGTAGAACACGGTGACGTCCAGCTGCACCACACCGGCATCACCGGTCAGCAGAAAACCGGAACCAGCCAGAGCATCGCTCATTGGCGCCGACAGGGTCGCGATTTCATCGGCTTTCAGTGCCGCTGGCGAACGCAGCAAGGTTTCCACCCGTCGCTCGATCACCCGATCAGCCGAGGGCAGCAGTACTACCTGCTCGAACGGCTGCGGCCAGGCGGTCAGCAATCCTGCGTTCTGCACCCGCTCGAGCGCGCCGAAGCGCATGACCACGGCACGGTTCTGCGGATCGATCTGGCGCACGTTGGACGTCGCCCAGGCAAGCGCAGCCAGCAGGGTCACGCCATACAGCCCGATGAACGCCAGTCGGCTCGCCTGCAACCATGGGCTATTGGCAGGCGGTCGTTGCGTTACGGGCTCGTCGACCGGTTGGCTCATGGCTGAGTTCCGCTCTTGCCGTCCAGCGTAGGCGGGCCATCTACCAGCACGCGGAATGGGGCGGCGTCGGTGCGCAGTATCAGGCGAGCACCCGGCGTCACGATGGTGCCCAGCGTGTCCAGCGAGCGCAGCAGGTTGTAGAGCTGCGGCGAACCCGCATAGGCGCGGCCATAGATCTGCGCGGCTTCAACACGGGATTGCGCTTCGATATCGGCCGCCTTGACCGTGGCATCGGCCTCGACAATGCGCGCGTCGCGCTCGGCTGCCGAACGAATCTGCGCCGCTTCACGCTTGCCCACGGCGGTCCGCTCGGTGGCGATGGTCTCGCGCTCGGCGCGCATGCGGTCCACCGTGGCGTTGAGCGTCACCGACGGCAAGGTCAGTCGTTCTACGCCTACCTGCAGAACACGAACGCCATAGGTCGCCAGCAGTTGCTGATCGATCTGCTGACGCAACTGATTTTCGAACGCGGTGATATTCACCTTGTTGGCGTCGGTGTTCACCAGGCTGGACAGGTCGAAACTGCTCGCGGTGGTTTCCAGCGCCGAGCCTACAAAGGTGCGGATCTGCCGCGCTGCTTCGTCGGGCTGGTTTTGTACCGCGCGCATGAAGCGCTGCACGTTGTCGGCATCGCCCTGTACCTGCCACGCCACATAGGCCTGAACGATGATGCGCAAGCCGTCACGGGTGCCGACATCCTGCAAACCGCTGGACGTGGTACGCAGGCGCAGATCCACCGGAATGGTCGCTTCGAACGGTGCGGGCCAGCGCCAGTTAAGGCCCGGGTCGAGCAGAACGCGGGAAGGATTGCCGAAGCGGGTGACGACGGTCGCTTCACCCGAGCGCACCTGCACCAGGCTCGCCGCCGCAATCGCGAAGGCGATCAGCACCGCCGCCAGGCTTGCCCGTCGCCAAGGGAACGCTGCCGGACCGGTCGCGCCATGATGATGGTGATGATGGCCGTGGCCGCCATGACCGTGACTGTCATGGCTATCGTGGTCGGCGTGATCGTGATGATGATGAAACAGACTCAAGGGACGACTCCTTACTGAACGGCTTTACGCGGCGCCGTTGGGTCTGCCGGTGGGGTGAAGGTACGCAGGTCGATGGTCGGCGCGTTATCGCCGCCCAGACGGTGGTCGAGTATCAGCAGCTTGGCATTGCCCAGGCCTTCGGTCAGTTGCGCCAGGTATTGTTCCAGCAAAAACGCCTGCCCTGCCTTGGCATAGGCCTGGCGCTCGGCACTGAAGCGCAGGTCCGCGCCTTGCGCTGTGGCCAGAACTTCACGGGCTGCGGCACTGGCCTGATCGCGGGCAACGCTGGCATTGAGTTGCGCCTGGTTGGCCTTGTCACTGGCCGCACCGCGTTCGCGGGAGATCAGCGCCTGTGCGCCGATCTGCGCAGCCTGCACGGCATGATAGGCATTGGCGGCACCTGCTGGCGGATGGATGGCTTCGACCACCGTGGCGAGCAGTTCAACGCCGCTGTCCAGACGCTGCAAGTCAGCCTGCACGGCTTTGCCGATGTCATCGGCCAGCCCGCTGCGCTGTTCGCCGAGCAGCTCGTCCAGCGTGCGCGAGGCAAAGTCATGCACCAGCACGCGGCTGGCCGTGCTGCGGATCAGAGAAGAAATATCGGCGCTGTTATAGGTCGAAGCCATCGCCGCGGCATCTGTCAGGCCGATGCGGTAGACGAACCGCACATCCATATTGACGATCTGAAAGCTCTGCTTATCGCCGACACTGCTGGCAATGACCTGGGATTTTTCGTTGATATGGCTGGCATCCCACAGCCGGTTGGCGCTGCCCGGCGGCGGGCCTTCGGCCGGGTCCAGCGTCTGCTCGGCCGCGTCGGCCGCAGAAACACTGGTCGCAAGCTCATGTACCACGCCGTTTTCAACCGCCAGAACCCGGCCGAACGGCCAAGGTAAACCGACATGCAGACCCGGTCCGAAGACTTCGACCGGCTTGCCGAACCGCTCATAAATGCCTCGCCCCTGCATCGGAATTTCATGCACGCCGCTCAGCGCCCACCCCAGCGCTGCAACCACCGCCAGCACCGGCAAAAAGGCGCGGCGCATGTAGGTAAAGGCCCAGATCTGGCGCAGATCAATACCGAAGCGGTTGTGCAGCTCATGCTGCAAGGCGAGCAACGGGCGCGGCGGCCAGCGCAGCAGGTCAGCGATAAAACTGGCGGCCAGCAGGCGCGGCTCGAGACGCGGAGTGCGCGGGCTGAACACCGACAACACAGCCCGCAACAGAAATTCAAGCGCCACACCCAATGGCAGCAGGCCGGTCAACACAGCCAGCCGTGCAGACCAGACGCGATCAGCGCTGGAGAAGAACAGGCACAACGCGCCGACCAGCAGAACGATAAGCGTCATGCGCACCAGCTGCGCCAGCGCCCCGGCCTCTGGCGACTGGCCTTCGGGCTCGCTGCTCAGTTGCCGCTCGATGACCAATAGCCCGAACGCCAACAGCAACAGGATACTGCCCACCAGATTGCCTGAAGTGGAAAGGTCGGAGCCAGACAACGTCAGGTTCCAGAAGGCGCGGATGACGATCAACGCCAGCACTGCCCACCCGGCAAGCCACAGGGTCGAGCTGCCGATGTGCCGAACCAGTGACTCGCCCGAATCGCTCAGCCGGGTAAGCAGGCGCTCATACCAGCCGGTTTCATCGAGCGCTTGCGCCGTTGCGGGAGAGTCTGCGGCAACAGGTGCAGCCAACGCGCGGGCACGCCACATCGCGACGTGCCTGGCCGACTGCAGGCCCGCAGCGAGCAGTATCAGCGCCGCCGACGCATTGCCCAGCACGGCCATCCACAACGAACCAGGGGAAAACAGATCGATGGACAGCGCCAGCAGCAGCCCGAACGCGCCCACCCCACCGCTCACATACATCAGTCGCCCGAGACGCCGAACCTGTTGCACCGCCATTTGAAAACGCGGCAGGCCTTCGAGGCCATCGTGCTCACCCAAATCAACCCGCATCACTACCCCGGCACCCGCTGATTATTGCCCTGTGGAGAGCCGTGTATCGGCATCCATTAATGCAGCTGCATCATAGCGTTACGATATAACACGCAGAGTGAAACTTTCGTCAGGACTATTGCCTGAACGAATGCGATATAGCGGCAAATGATTGGGCTGGATATCGTGCAGATGCTCCGCGCCAGCATGCGGTACTGGACGCTCTGCCTGCGGCAGACTGACATTTGCTCAGTCTGCGACCCGGCAAAATGGTTGCTGAATATTGCGCGCATATTCGGGCGCTCTGCGCCAACGCACCCTATCGTCCTGACCGGCGCTGCGCGCCCACCTCGCTCGCAAGCCTTGCGCCAAGCGGTGCCGAGCGCATTCAACCCACCCCAACAGGCCTGAAAAACGTCCATTCCTGCCATCTGGATGCCGCTTCCATTGAGCACAATCGGCGATTTTTTTTGACTGATTTCCGAACGGGATCTCGTCTTTGTTATCTGTTGTGGGTAGTTTGCGTTCGGCAAGGAGTCGTTGGCGCGCCATTTTTTGTGCAGGACGCACAGAATTACTCAGAGGCTTCACCCTTATGAATCGCAGAAATCTCCTGAAAGCGTCCATGGCGTTGGCCGCTTACGGCAGCGTGTCGGCCTCAGGGCTTTATGCTGCGCGAGCACTGGCCGCCGCAGCCGATGGCGAGATCGAACACTTCGATTTTGCAGAGCTGCAAGCCCATGCCAAGAAGCTCGCAGGCAAAGGCTATGTGAGCAACAAGCAAGTGCTGCCACCCGTCCTGGCAGATATGACGCCGCTGCAATTCAATGCCATTCGCTACGACCCGAACCACTCACTGTGGAAAGACGTCCACGGTCAGCTCGACGTGCATTTCTTCCACGTCGGCATGGGTTTCAAGACGCCGGTGCGCATGTACAGCGTCGACCCGCAGAACAAGCAGGCGCGCGAAGTGCATTTCCGCCATGACCTGTTCAACTACGAAAGCAGCGGCATCGACAAGAATCTGGTCAAGGGCGATCTGGGCTTTGCAGGCTTCAAGTTGTTCAAGGCGCCGGAAATCGCCATCAACGACGTTGCTTCGTTCCTCGGTGCCAGCTATTTCCGGGCCGTGGACAGCAACAAGCAATACGGTTTGTCGGCCCGCGGCCTGGCCATCGACAGTTACGCCAAGCGTCAGGAAGAATTCCCCGACTTCACCAAGTTCTGGTTTGAAACGCCAGACAAGAACGCCACACGCTTTGTGGTTTACGCACTACTCGACTCGCCCAGTGCAACCGGTGCCTACCGCTTCGACATCGACTGTCAGGCTGGCCAGGTAGTCATGGAAATCGACGCGCACATCAATGCCCGTACCGATATCCAGCAACTGGGCATTTCGCCGATGACCAGCATGTTCAGTTGCGGCACTCACGAGCGCCGCATGTGCGACACCATCCACCCGCAAATTCACGATTCGGATCGCCTGTCGATGTGGCGCGGTAATGGTGAGTGGATCTGCCGTCCGCTGAACAACCCGGCCAAACCGCAATTCAGCGCGTTCGCCGACACCGACCCGAAAGGTTTCGGGCTGGTGCAAAGCGATCACGAGTTTTCCAGCTATCAGGACACCGTAGTCTGGTACAGCCGCCGTCCGAGCCTGTGGGTCGAGCCGATTACCGCGTGGGGCGAAGGCGAGGTCAGCCTGCTGGAGCTGCCGACCACGGGCGAAACGATGGACAACATCGTGGTGTTCTGGACACCGAAGACGCCGGTCAAGGCCGGGGATTCGATGAACTACGGCTACAAGCTGTTCTGGAGCCCGTTGCCACCTGTAAGCACGCCGCTGGCGCAGGTCCACGCCACTCGTTCAGGCATGGGCGGCTTCCTCGAAGGCTGGGCACCTGGCGAGCATTACCCGAAAACCTGGGCGCGCCGCTTTGCTGTGGATTTCAACGGCGGCGGTCTGGATCGCTTGCCGGAAGGCACCGGGATCGAGCCCATCGTCACGGTCACGCATGGCAAGGTGCAGGACTTCAACATCCTCGTATTGCCGGACATCAAGGGCTACCGCGTCACCTTCGACTGGGTACCGGACAGCGACTCGGTCGAGCCGGTTGAAATGCGCATGTTCATCCGCACTGGCGACCGTACGCTGAGCGAAACGTGGATGTACCAGTACTTCCCGCCAGCACCGGACAGACGCAAGTACCCGTAGTCCGCAGATAGGTGACGCAGAGCGTCACGAAAGGCATTCCCACGCAGTGAACTGCCCCCAAGAAGTTGGACACCAATCCGACCTCACGGGGGTGTTCAAATGGGTAAGTATTCAGAGCAGTTCAAGCTCACTGTCGTCAAAGCGTATCTTGAAGACAACATGGGCTTTCGTATGGTAGCCCGCCAGTTCTCGATCGATTTCAGCCTGCTTCGACGCTGGGTCGCTAACTACAAGAGTCATGGTCACACCGGCCATCGCAAGCCTGGTCTTCGATACAGCGAAGCTTTCAAGCGCTCAGTGCTTGAGCACAGGCGTGAACACAAGCTATCGCTCCGTCAGGCCGCTGCGCATTTTGGTATCGGGGATCCCGGCCAAATAGTCATTTGGGAAAAGCGGCATTACAGTAGCGGTACAGCCCCGTATGTTCCTGCCAGAAGAAAGCCTGTCGCCATGCCAAAAAGAAGCCTTATCCCGCCAAACCAGTAACCGCCGACGATACGCAGAAGACGCGCGACCAGTTGATGAGCGAGCTTGAATATCTGCGCATGGAGAACGCTTACCTAAAAAAGTTGGAAGAGCTGAAGGAGCAGAAACGACGGCAACCGAAAAAGCCCTGAGCATCAAGCAACTGAGGGGCCGGTTCCCGCTTTGCGCTCTGCTGAGGCTGGCGGGCTTGGCACGCAGCACGTTTTACTATCAGGTTCAGGTGCAATCCAGACCCGATCCCTATGCTGCTTTGAAACAGTTAGTCGAAAGCATTTACCACGAGGAGAAAGGCCTTTATGGCGCTCGGCGTATCACGGCGGTCATTCGCACTGCAGGTATTTTGGTCAACAAGAAGGTTGTAGAACGACTGATGGCAGAACTGGGCCTGCGATCAGTGGTGCGCCCCAAAAAATACCGCTCCTCTAAGGGCGTAATCGGAACCATTGCGCCGAATTTGCTGGAGCGCAATTTCAGCGCGCAACGCCCGAACCAGAAGTGGGTGACCGATGTGACTGAGTTCAAGGTAGGCAATCGAAAGCTGTATCTCTCACCCGTGATGGACTTGTACAACGGTGAAATCGTGGCGTATGAAGTGTCGACAAGGCCGAGCTTTGAGCTGGTCACCAGCATGCTGGACAAGGCGCTTCAGCAGTTGCAGGACGAGCCGAAGCTTGTGATGCACTCGGACCAGGGCTGGCAGTATCAACACGCGCAGTATCGCCATAAGCTATCGGTACGAGGCGTCAAACAAAGCATGTCCCGTAAGGGCAACTGCCTGGACAATGCGGCAATGGAAAGCTTTTTCGGTACACTGAAATCCGAGTTTTTCTACCTGAAACAGTTTGAAAGCATCGATGAGTTGAAAGCAGGTCTGGATGAGTACATCCACTACTACAACCATGACCGCATCAAGCTGAAGCTCAACGGCCAAAGCCCCGTAAAATACAGGGCTCAGGCGGCAAGCTAAAACCGTCCAACTATTGGGGGGCAGTTCACGGAGCGTGAGGAACGATAGGTGCAACTATCGTGCGACGCTCTGCGTCGCATGCCTTTCTGGACGCTCCGCGTCCAATCCCTGGCACAAAGTGCAGCGCATAGCCCTTAATCCTGACTAATTAATTGACAGTTGCCCGAACTGCGACTGATATACCTGTTGTCACGCCGTTGCGAGCGTTCGCTCCAGACCTTTCATCTCCCAGAGCCTTCCTGTGTCGACACATGCCCGTGATCGTCGGGCGGTAGCTTTGTCCGCGCAATTCCCCTGACGCATATCCAGAAGGCAGCCAGCATGGCGTTGACTACTGCGAACAGCGCCGACACCAGGTCGTCGGTGATGTCCTTTGATAAATCCACGGTGGTGGTGTGGGTCGCCATCAGCCTGATTCTGGTCGAGACCTTCTCCGGCGGAGCCTTGCGCTTCTACTTCGATCAGGCAGGCATCAGCCCCCTGCTCTACATGCCCAAAGCTGCCTGCATCCTGTTGTTTGTGCTTGAGCTGTGCACCTTCAAAGCGGGACGGTTGTTCTGGGCGTTCATGGTGGTGTGGCTGATTTCCGGGCTGCTGGCCATGCTGCATCGCGCCAGCGTCCACAACCTGGCGTTCAGTCTGTTCGCCCTGAGCCCGCTGGTGTTCGGCCTGGTGTGCAGCAAGCACCTGCTCTACCGCCGCACGCTGTTGTACCGCGCCATCGGCTTTTGCCTGCTGGCCTCACTGCTGGGCATTGCTCTGGACAAGTACACCTCGGTGCCCTGGAAGGGCTACAGCTACAGCGTCGGTGAAACCGAACTGAGCGCCAACACCACATGGAGCGCGGACGAGGTAGACCGCATTGCCGGTTTCGCCAGAGTGTCCAACGTGCTGTCGATCATGATCGCCTTCTACACGCTGTACCTGATCATTTTCGTGCGCTCACGCCTGATGATGATGCTGCTCAGTGCCGTGGCGCTTTACGCCATCGTGCTGACCACCAGCAAAGCGCCAGCCGCGGCATTCGCCCTGACCCTCATTCTGCTGTTGCTGCGGCGAATGAGCTGGACCTGCCGAACGCTTTGCATCGTGGTGGTAGGCATCGGCCTGCTGCTACCGACTCTGGGGCTGATTGTGAGCCCCGATGCCTATGCGGTGAGTAGCGGCGGCTCTCTGGCCTCGCTGTATGACCGGATGATCAATACCTGGCCCAACCTGATAAATGCCATGAGCCGCGAAGGCTGGATGATCAGCGGCGCGGGCTTCGGCATGGTCGGCAGCACAATGGGGCTGTTTCCGGTCGAAGGTGCCGGCGTATTTCTCGGCATGGACAGCTCGGCCCTGTATCTGTGGGCGATGCTGGGCGTGCTGGGGCTGTTGCTGTATGCGCTACAGATTCCTCTGTTGTTCCGACTGATCGATGATCAGACCCGCATCGGCCACATGCTGCTGGCGATCAGCTTCTGCTGGTGCCTGATCAGCTGGACCACCGACATGTTCGAGGTCGCTGTCGCCAATCTGTTTATAGGCGTGGCCATTGGTCATGTGATTGCCAGCAGACAATCCGCTGCAAGCCATGCGCTCAGGCTGCCCTCCACTGCCCACTGACGGACCGCCAGATAACTTCCCGGCCGCTGCGCTGCACTGCGCCACTCTCCCTCACGATCATCCACCGGATGGCTTTCTCAAATGGACTTCAGAAAAGACATCAATGGGCTGCGCGCCATCGCGGTGGCTGCGGTGCTGCTCTTTCACTTTCAACCCGCCTGGCTGCCTGGCGGTTTCGCCGGGGTGGACGTGTTTTTCGTGATCTCGGGGTATCTGATTACCGGGATCATCCTGCGCGGCCTGAGGAGCGGCAAATTCAGGCTGGCAACGTTCTACACGTCACGGGCCAGACGCATCGTCCCGGCCCTCGCGGTGCTGTGTCTTGCCTTGCTGCTGCTGGGCTGGTTCTCTTTGCTGCCGCTGGACTACAGCGCGTTGGGCACTCATGTGGCCAGCAGCCTGGGATTCGTTTCCAACGTTGTCTATTGGCGCGAGGCCGGTTATTTCACCGCCAGTGCTCATGAGAAATGGCTGCTGCACACCTGGTCGCTGTCGGTGGAGTGGCAGTTTTACCTGCTGTACCCGATTGCACTGTTGCTCCTCAGTCGCGTTGTCGCGCTGCACAACCTGCGCTGGTGGGTGCTGGGCGCAAGTCTGGCGGGCTTTGTGCTTTGTGTGTTTGCCTCGTCCCGATGGCCAGAAGCCGCGTTTTACCTGCTGCCGACCCGTGCCTGGGAGTTGCTCGCGGGTGGCGTGGCCTGCCTGTTCCCGCTGCAACTCAGGCCCCTACAGCAGCGAGTTCTGGAACAGGTCGGACTGGCGCTGATCGTTGCCGGTTTCTGTCTGCTGTCCGTACAGGATACGTGGCCAGGGTATCTGGTGCTGATGCCGGTGCTGGGGACTTTCGCGGTGATCGCGGCGGCCCGCAATGATTCGCTGCTGACCTGCAACCCGCTGTTTCAATGGGCAGGCAAACTGTCGTACTCGTTGTACCTGTGGCACTGGCCGGTGGTGGTGTGGATGAACTACACCGGTTTGCTGGGCGACACCCGCACGGTGCTATTGGGCATTGGTGTGGCCCTGACACTGGGGCTGATCTCATGGCGGTTGATCGAGCGGCCCGCCAGCCCACATCAACCTGACCAGCGCCGGAAATTTGCCATGCCCGCCGCACTGGTCGCTCTGGTCTTCGTGGCGGGGGCGCTGGTGGGTGCGACGCGAGGCGCGGTATCGCCACTTCGCCCGATCAGTGTTTCGGACAAGGCGCATTTCATCCAGGAATACGTCGATCGACAGCACAACCTGTACGAGCCCTACTGGCTGAAATGTGACGCCTTTTCCGCCCTGACCCAGCGTGGCCAGTCGGCCATCGACGAGACCTGCACGCGCAAACAGGGGCCGGGCGGAGTGTTCTTGTGGGGCGATTCTCACGCCCAGGCGTTGTCACTCGGGCTGCGTACCTTGCTGACACGCACGACCCCCTTCTATCAGGTGGCCTCGGCCAGTTGCGTTCCCGACCTGAATGACCACGAGGGACGCGCGTCAGCGACCTACTCCAACAGGACTGCCCTGCAGAGCATCGAGAGGCTGCGTCCGGACATCGTGGTCATCGCGCAGAAGGATGGCCACGACAAGACCGACTGGAAGCGGATTGCGACCCGCCTCAAGGGCTTTGGCGTGAAACATATCGTGTTGATCGGCCCGATGCCGTCGTGGAGCCCATCGCTGCCCAGTGTCATCGTCAACCGTCATTGGGGGCTGAGCGAGTCGTATATCCGCGATCCGGCGCTGGATCAAAGCGTCATGCGGGTGGATCAGGCAACCCGCGCGCTGGCTGTATCGGCGGGCATCCAGTTTGTGTCGCTGATCGACAAGCTGTGCATCGCCGATGCCTGCCGGGTACGCCTGGAAAACAGTAGCTCATTGCTGCAGATCGACTCGGGACACTTGAGCGCAGAGGGTTCGTTGTACGTGGTGCGCAACTACGTATTGCCACAACTGGTGAATGAGTCGAGCACGCAGCGCGGCGCAGAGTTGTGACGCGGAGCCTCACGCAAGGCGGTCACACGCTGGAGCGCAAGGAACGACAGGTGTGCGGGCGTGGGTTAATCAACGGAGCTCTTTGAGCCGCTCGGCAAACTTGACCAGGTCAGCCAGCGAGTCGGCTTCCATCTTGCGCATGACCGAGCCACGCCGGACCTTGACGGTGATTTCACTCACGTTCAGGCGGGCTGCAATCTGTTTGTTGAGCAAGCCACTGACGACCAGTTCCATCACCTGCTGTTCGCCATGATTCAGGCTGGCGTGACGGCGCTGCAACTCGGCTTCCACGGCTGAGTTGCGGCGACGGCTGCGGTCTCGCTCAAGCCCTTGTTGGAGCGCGTCCAGCAAGTCCTGGTCACGGAAGGGTTTGGTCAGAAACTCCACCGCACCGGCCTTCATCGCCCTTACGGACATAGGGATGTCGCCATGCCCGGTGATGAAAATGACCGGCAGAAAAATCCCCGACCTGGCCATGTGCTCCTGAAAATCCAGGCCACTCATGCCGGGCATGCGAATGTCCAGAATCAGGCAGCCCGGCGCATCAGGACGAGGGGTGTCAAGGAACTCGCGGGTCGAGCCGAACAACATGCTGCGCAAGCCGACTGACGCCAGCAGGTCTTCCAGCGAAGAACGCACCGAGAGGTCGTCATCGATGACAAAGATGACCGGCTCTTCGGCCTGCGGTGCAGTGGCGGCTGTGTTCATCAGGTTTCCATTTTTCCAGTGGGCAGCGTGAAATGAAACGTGGCCCCGATTGAGGGGTTGGGCGTCACCCAGATTCGCCCGCCATGGGCTTCGATGATAGACCGACTGATCGCCAGTCCAATCCCCATGCCTTCCTCTTTGGTGGTGTAGAAAGCGTCGAAAAGCCGGTCGGCTGCTTCCGGCTGAATCCCTACACCGCTGTCGCTGACAGTGAACTCGATTTCCCCTCCTCCGCGCCACTCGGCCCGCACGTCCAGTTGCGCCTGTTCCGGTTCGACTTTCCTCATCGCGTCCATGCCGTTGAGCATCAGGTTCAGCAGCACTTGCTGGATCTGCACCCGGTCAGCCAGCAGCGGTGGCATTCCCTCCGGCACGTCAACCGACAGTGTGACGCCCTGCCCGTCTATCTCGCTGTGCGCAAGCGCGACAATCTCGGCCACCGTGTCCGCCACACTGATCCACTCTTTGTGCGTCGACGAGCGCTTCGCCAGGGCGCGCACGCGCACAATGATGTCCCCGGCGCGATTGGCATCACCGATCATGCGCTCGACTGCCTGACGGGCCTTTTCCAGATTGACCGGCTCGGTGGCCAGCCAGCGCTGACAGGCGTTACCGCTGATGACAATCGCCGACAGCGGCTGATTCACCTCATGGGCAATGGACGCAGCAAGCTCACCCAACTGATTGACCCGTGCGATGTGCGCCAGCTGCGAGCGCGCTTCATGAACCGTGCGGATGGCCCGCGCCATACGCAGCGCCAGCCAGGTGGTCATGGCGATGGCGGCCAGGCTGATGACGCAGTTGATCAGCCCGGACGCCTCGCTGCCTCTGGAGGTGGTCATTTCGTAACTGACCACCGTCAGCAGCATGCACACCGCCGCCATGACAATAACGCCCCTGACCGGCAAAAGCCTGACCGCCAGCAACACCACCGCGATCTGGAACACCCCCACGGCGATCTCCAGATCGGTCAGGGTATCGGCAATCGCGATGACCAGCGCCAGCGCCAGCAAAGCGACCCACCTGACGACCATCGCGGCTCTGCTACAGGATTCTGGCTCGTGCATCTGCACCATCTCGCTCTTCAAAAGGCCTGCCGAGTATGTCGTACAAACCTCAGGACGGGTTATCCAGACTGAACTGATCGGCCAGCTCATCATAAGCGAACAGCTCGGCGTAACGCCCCCATTGCGTAACGACATTCAGGGTCTGCATGGCATCGCTTTCCGACATGAAGTCTTCCAGTTGATCGCGAAAACGCCGCGCCGGTGCCGTGTGCGTGGGGCGATCATCCAGCACTCGCCGAATGTGCGCGACCAGCGGCACGAAGCTCAGCAGGTGCTGGGCAAACATTTGCTTGCGTTCGTCCACATCCGCCAGCGCATAGCGATTTGCGGCAGGCAACAAGCGAATATCACCGCCCTTGAGCTCTGCAAAACGCAGCAGTTGCAGGACCTCGGCAATCGGGAACAGCTCGTCGGCGTTGTAGTGCAGCGCGCTGGCCAGTTCCGGCAGGTCCGCTTTGAGGCTGTAGGGCGGCGCATGAATGGCTTCGATCAGCCCTGCCAGCGCATTGGTGGACACCTGCGGCAAGACCATGCCCAGCCCGGTGCCTGGAAACACGCCCTGACGTATTTCGCCTGCATCGTTGTCCTGGGTCATCAGCACGTAGATCTCCTCCACCAGCGCCCGGAAGATCGGGTCCTGGCGGTTGCGCGGCTGAGGCAGATCGACCTTGATCTCGCTGATCACCCGACCCGGATTGGAGGAGAACAGCAGAATGCGATCGCACATCAGCACGGCTTCGGCAATGTTGTGCGTCACCATCAGGATCGACTTGATGGGCATGCGCCCTTCGCTCCACATATCCAGCAAGTCGGTGCGCAGGGTTTCGGCCGTCAGCACATCGAGCGCGGAAAACGGCTCGTCCATCAGCAGTACATCAGGGTCGATGACCAGCGCACGTGCCATGCCCACGCGCTGGCGCATGCCGCCTGAAAGCTCTTTGGGGTAAGCACTCTCAAAGCCGTCCAGACCGATCAGGTCGATGGCCGCCAACGCGCGCTTGCGACGCACGGCAGGTGGCACACGTTGCGCTTCAAGCCCGACTTCGACGTTTTCCAGCACCGTCAGCCACGGGAACAGGGCAAAGCTCTGAAAAACCATGCCTACCGACATCGCCCGCCCCTGCACGCGGCGAGGAAAATTCACTTCGCCTTCCGTGGGCACCACCAACCCCGCGATGGAGCGCAGCAGGGTGGACTTGCCCGAGCCGGAGCGACCCAGCAAGCCCACAATTTCGTTCTCATTGAGCGTCAGTGTCACGTCATCCAGCACCAGGCGCTCTTTGCTGCCTTTGCCGTACACATGTCGGACTTTCTGAACATCTACCAGGCAACGCGTTTCGACAGCCATCATGATGGCGCCCTCCTCAATCAAAATCACACAAGACTCAGACGCCGCTCGGCAAACCCGTACAGCGGACGCCACAGCAACCGGTTGAACGCGATGACGAAGATCGACATGACAACAATGCCCAACGCAACGCGTGGAAAGTCTCCCGCCTGAGTCGCGTTGGCGATGTAAGAACCCAGCCCTGCCGCTTCCAGATGCTGATCACCCCAGGACACCGCTTCAGCGACGATGCTGGCGTTCCATGACCCACCCGATGCGGTCAGCGCCCCGGTGACGTAGTAGGGGAACACCCCCGGCAAGGCCACACGCCGCCACCACTGCCAGCCGCGCATGTTGAATATCGTGGCCGCTTCGCGCAGGTCAGTCGGCAAGGCGCTGGCCCCTGCGATCACGTTGAACAGGATGTACCATTGGGTGCCGAGCACCATCAGCGGCGAAAGCCAGATGTCCGGGTTCAGGTGCAGGCCGACAATCGCAATCACTGCAAAAGGGAACAGTACGTTGGCTGGAAAGGCCGCCATGAACTGCGCTATCGGCTGCAAGCGTTCAGCCCAGACCGGACGCAAGCCGATCCATACACCGACAGGGACCCAGATCAGGCTGGCAATGACGATCAGGACAATCACCCGCACCATTGTTGCCAGCCCCAATCCCAACGCGGTGACCAGGTCGCTCATGCCCAACGATGTCTCGATGAACCTGAACAGGTAAACACTGCCGGTCAGGCAAGCAGCCATCACCAGGGCCAGCCATAGATAGTCGAACAACCGGGCAACGCCAGGCGTGAGCTTTACGTTCCACAGCCGGGATACCACGCGCCAGTCGATCAGCATCAGGCATTTGCATGGCGTAGCGAGGATCGAGCCCAGCATCGGTGCCACCCGCGAGCGACCCAGCAGGCTGTACATCCAGGAGCGCGGACGCTTTGACGACGCGGTTTGCTCGAAGCGAAACTTGTCCGCCCATGCCACGATCGGCCTGAACAACAATTGGTCATAGGCCAGGATCACCAGCGCCATTGCGCCCACCGCCCAGGCAATCGCAGCAAGGTTTTTCTGCTCGATGGCCAGCGCCAGCCACGAGCCGATGCCGGGCAAATTGACCGTGGTGTCACCGACCGAAATGGCTTCGCAAGCGACCACAAAAAACCAGCCGCCGGACATCGACATCATCATGTTCCACACCAGGCCCGGTACGGCGAACGGCAGCTCCAGACGGGTAAAACGCAGCAGTGGAGACAGTCCGAACTGCCGGGTGACTTCATTCAGGTCGCTCGGCACGGTACGCATTGACTGATAGAAACTGAATGCGAGATTCCATGCCTGGCTGGTGAAAATGGCAAAAATCGCTGCGCATTCGACACCCATTTGCCGACCGGGGAACAGGCCCATGAAGAAGGTCACTGTGAACGTCAGAAACCCCAGGACCGGAACCGACTGAAGAATATCCAGCGCCGGGATAATCACCTGCTCGGCCTTACGGCTTTTGGCCGCCAGCGTGGCCACGACAAACGTGAAAACCAGCGAAGCCGCCAGCGCGATGAACATGCGCAGCGTGGTGCGCAATGCATATTCGGGCAGGCGCGCAGGGTCGAGGCTCATCGGGCTTGAGTTCAGCGCGGCAAGTGGCTGCATCATCTGGCCCACGCCATACAGCACCAGCGCAATAAACACGGCAATAACGACCAGGCAAATACCATCGGCCCAATAAGGAGTGCGCGCACCGGGTTTTACAAAACGGGGCGTGCGCAGGCTTTTACCGAATTCAAATATCGAATGCATTGTTCACCTCGAATCGGCTGTGCAGGCGCGTACCCGCCAGCGTGATAAACAAACAGGCGGTCGGCGATAACAGAAAAAGGCAGTGAGTTAATAGTTGCCGGACAGTGAGTAAAGCTTATCGAGTTTTGAACAACTGTTAAAACCTGCAAAAGTAGGTCATGTTTATCTGTGAGTATGAGTTATATATACCAACGTATATTTGCAGGACTAACGGGTATGCCGTTCTGAATGTTCTGCGCCCGATCGTGAACAGTCGGCGCGGCGCAGAGTTGTGACGCAGAGCGTCACCCAAGGCATTCCTACGCTGGAGCGTGAGGAACGATAGGTGTCTGTGAGAACGCAAGCTATCGTGCGACGCTCTGCGCCCGTTCCCGATTCAGCGGCGCTGCGTAGATTTGTGACGCGGAGCGTCACCCACGGCATTCCACGCTGGAGCGTGAGGAACGATAATCTAAGCTATCGTGCGACGCTCTGCGTCGCATGCCGTTCTGGACGCTCTGCGTCCTCTTTATGACTTCTTAGCTGGAGCGCAGGGTAACGATAGGTATCCGAAAGAACACCTCACGCGCCCCGCGCCGCACGGGCACAACAGTGCGCTGGTTCAGACGCGGAAGTGGCTGACCATCGTTTGCAACTGGCCTCCCAGACGCGCCAGTTCGACGCTGGAGGCTGCGGTTTCTTCGCTGGCTTCGGCGGTCTGTTCGGATACGTCGCGAACGTTGACGATGCTGCGGCTGATTTCGTCGGCCACCGAGCTTTGTTGCTCGGCGGCGGCTGCGATCTGCTGGTTCATCGCCTGAATATTCGACACGGTCCGGGTGATGCTTTCCAGTGACGTACCGGCCCTGCGCGTCAACTCGACACTGCTGTCAGTCAGTGTGCGGCTGCCAAGCATGATGCCCGACACCTGACGCGTGCCATTCTGCAATGCAGCCACCAGGCCCTCGATCTCCTCGGTGGACTGCTGGGTCCGTTGCGCCAGGCCGCGGACCTCGTCGGCCACCACGGCAAAACCGCGACCGGCTTCCCCGGCACGCGCGGCCTCAATGGCCGCGTTGAGCGCCAACAGATTGGTCTGTTCGGCAACCGCCTTGATTACATCCATAACCTTGCCGATCTTGTCGCTTTCCTGCTCCAGCACGTTCATTGCATCGGATGAGCGAACCACCTCGGCGGCCAGTCGCTCGATCTGCTGGATGGCTTCGCCGACGACCTTGTCACCCTCACGGGCCTGCTTGTCGGCATCGGAGGCAGCGACGGACGCCTGCTCGGCATTGCGTGCCACTTCGTGCACGGTGGCCGACATTTCATGCATCGCGGTCGCCACCTGATCGGTCTCGACCTTCTGGCTGTTGACCCCGGCGCTGGTCTGCTCGGTAACCGCCGACAGCTCTTCGGCAGCGCTGGCAATCTGCGTGACGCCGTCACGAATACCGGAAATCAGCTCGCGCAGGGTGGTGCCCATGCGCTGGATGCCCTGCTGCAACACGCCCAGTTCGTCACGTCGGGTGACGGCTTCGGTATGAGTCAGGTCGCCAGCAGCGATGCGCTCGACAATCGCCAGCGTGTCGCGCAGCGGCCGGGTGATCTGCCGGGTAATGACGATGGCCGCAAGAATGCCCAGCAACATGACCAACAGCACGCAACCGATCTGCAGATTACGCGCCTGAGCAGTGTCATCCTTGCCCATCTGCATCTGAATGCCATACAGCTCTTCGCCCAGTTTGACGATGGCAGCCCCTTGGGAAGTCAGGTCCTTACGCACGCTCGCAGCAGTCTGAGTGGTGGCCTTGAAAGCGTCGACCGAGCTGCGGTAGCTACGAAGAGCGCTTTCAAACTGGGCAATCTGTTCGCGGTTGGCAGCGCCAAAAGTGGTTTTGAGCCTGTCCAGATGACTGATCGCCGTATCCAGTTGCTGAAAAGCTGCTGTCTCGGTCTTGTCATTGGGGTTGCTGGTATAACCACGTACTTCATAGCGAACCAGAATCAGGTCTTGCCTGGCGGCAGTCGCCAGTTGGGCCTGATCAAAACGCGCCGGGTCCGCAGGATCGATCTGCGTGACGGCATCGTTCAACGAGTCGACAGCCCGCATGGCAACCATGGCATTGGCGGTCATCTCGTTACGCACTTTGGCGCCAGCCTGAAACGCAGCGCGCATGCTGTTCAACGAGGCTTCATAGTCACGGGTGACATCGGCCAGTTCGCGCAGAGGCTTGAGGTTGAGCGGGTTGTTGAAGCTGATGAGCAGTGATTGCTGCTGCGCCTTGAAGACATCCAGCTTGCTCTGCATGTTTTGTGCGGCGGTTTCATCGCCGTCAGTCAGCATATATTGCAGGCGCGCGACCCGCAGATTGGTCAAGTTGTCACTCAACTCAGTGATGTCGCCGATTCTGTCGGTGCTATTGATGAGTTTATCGAGGCTGGTCCAGCCAACCAGGGCGAGAATGGCAGTGAAAAAAAGAACCGTCCCAAAGCCCAATGCCAACTTCATGTTGACGCTGATATTCGCAAAGCTGCTGTTCATAAAATCTCCTGAAAATGCTTTTTGTGCGCGACGAAAGAGCTGAAGATTTGTTTTTATGGACAGCAAACCCGCGCGCCAGAGCTATCGGCTGCAGAAGAGCAAAACTTGATCAAAAAAAAGGCAATCAGCGTTCGAACGCCGATTCGAGAGGAGAATCGGGGGGCTGCAAGCCCCCGATCCGGTCAGGCAGTCAGCTTGAAACGCGCCACGACATTGCGCATGTCAGTGGCAACTCGCGCCAGTTCTTCGGCAGTGACCGCATTGTTGTCGATACCCAGCATCAAGGTCCCGGAGCTGTTGCGGATCTCCATGACATTACGGTTGATGTCTTCGGAAACCGCATGCTGCTGCACCGCGGCGCTGGCGATCTGAGTGTTCATCTCGACGATACGCTCGACGCCCTGGCTGATGCTCGACAGGCTGCCAGAAGCATCGCTGGCGGCACTGATGCACGCTTGAGCCTTTAGCTGGCCGGCCTGCATCTGCTGCACGGCAACATCGGTGGCACTTTGCAGTTGCTGGATGATGTTGCGGATTTCTTCGGTCGACGCCTGAGTTCGCGAAGCCAGTGTGCGGACTTCATCAGCCACCACAGCAAACCCACGGCCTTGCTCGCCAGCCCGGGCCGCTTCGATGGCAGCATTCAGGGCCAGCAAGTTGGTCTGATCGGCAATCGTACTGATGACCTGAATAACCCCACCAATAGACTGACTGTGCAGGGCCAGCGCCTGGACTTTCTGGGCGCTGACTTCCACTTCTTCAGCCAGAGCCTGAATGGTCGAGTGGGCCTGATGCATGATGCGCAGCCCGTTACGCGAGGCGGTGTTCGCTTCATCAGCAGCCAGCGCAGCACCTTCGGTGTTCTGCGCTACGTCGGCCACGCTTGTGGTCATTTCGTTGATGGCCGTCGCCACTTGCTCGGTTTCAGCCTGTTGCGCGTTCATCGACTGCTTGGCCAGACCGATGGAGGTGCCCAGTCGGGCAGCCACATCAGACAGTTCGTATGACGTGCGGTCCATGTGCGAAATGGAGCTGGCGAATGCTTCGGCCATCAGGTTCAGACCGTTGGCGATGTCAGCCACTTCGTCCTTGCTGCTCACCTGTACACGGGCACTCAGATCACCGTCGGCCAGGCGACGGGTGACGCCCAGCAGACCATCAATGGTCAGGCGCAGGGCACGGTAGATGCTGAAGAACGCATAGAGCAACAGCAAGCCCATGATTACGCACATGGCAATCACGACTTCGCGTTGCAGCAAGAGCGCGTCGTAACGCGTATCCAGTTCACCTTGAAGCGCACTCTGGATTTCGTCCTGGGCCTTATAAAGCCCGGCTACCACGGCGTTACCGCGCGCGCTCAGCGCCTGCCCCTGCTGCACCGAGAACTCTGTACCTTTGACGTAGGCGTGCAGGTCGTTGCGAAAACTGTCCATCGTCGAGGTGGCCGAAGCGATAGGGTCGCCAATGCGGGCAGCAAGCTCTGGAGCACGACGCTTGAGCAGTCGAATGCTTTGCTCCAGCTCCGCGCGAAATTGCAGTTCGATCTTCAACAGGCTTTCAAGCGAGCCGCGCATCGGTACGCTTAGCCCCTGACCGGTACTCAAACCGGCTGTGATACCCCGGATCTGACCAGCCACGTTGATTTCTCTGGGCATACGAATGGTGCTCAGGTCGATCAGAAACAGCGACGCATAATCTTCGTCGAGCACCATGCCCGAGGTAGCCGAGACGTAATAGATAAAGTTGAGTGTCTGGGCCAGTTGCTCATTCCACTGTGCAAACACCTCGTCTTGCGAAAGACCAGGCTTGAGACTTTCCATCAGGGAACGCGCACCTTCGCGAAGACGCTGCACGCGACTCTCGGTCTCCAGCAGACGTCCTTGACGGGCATCCATGTCGGCGAGGTTACCAAGCGCTGTTTCAAGCTGGGTGCGGTTGCTGGCCAGATCCTGGGCAGCGGAGGCATCACCGGCGAGCAAACGGTTGGTTGCTGCACGCTGCAGCATGGAGAGTCGCAGAACGGGTGTCATGACATGCAGGTATTCACGACCGATACGTTCCTGGGCAACGGTGTCGATGCTCGCATTCAGACTGTTGAAAACCCGAAGACCAAGAACGATCAGCGGGATGACGATGATGATGGCTAAAACGGCAAACTTGGCAGGGAAGCGCAGGCGATTGGTAAGGTAAATACCAGGCGAAAGGATGTTCATAGTGGTCTCTATTTTAATTAGGGTGCCCGATCCAGCTGAAAAAGCTCCTTTATTTCTTTGCATCACGGCAGGTGCAAGGTCAGTGGTACCACCTCGAAGGGAATCATCCATTCAGATAGAGGCATAGTGACATCACTTCAGAGCTGTGCCCTATCGGGGAAGTTCAATGAGGCCATAATCTGATACCGGGCTATCGGCAGGGCCACGTAGAACGTGAGGTTGCGGGGATTTGCGGCGGGGAGCGGAAGCGGGGTGTGAGGTGCGGAGCTTGCGATGAACGCTGATCCAAATGAGGTGAATTCAGCTCAGTATGGCGGGAAACGGGTGTCCATCCGGCAGATCTGCCGACCACAGATTTTTCAGCGCGTACACCGTCGTGCGGCATCGTGACGCACGACGGTGAGCTTCATAGCGTTTTGAACGAGGACCTTTCAAGCCCTCGTCCACTCCACGTTCGACAACCCGAGCTTTTCAGCTTGAGGCTTGCTCAGCTTTGGTACCGGGTCGGAACGGTACTTGGGGATCGCACCGAATCCTGCATCCACCGACGCCCAGTGCCAGGCTTCTTTATTGTCCATGACAACCGCTCTTATATAGAACGTCTTGTAACTGCCATGCAGCAGGTAATCGATACGGTAGTGTTTTTCATCAGCCATTGTGGTGCTCCTGCTTTGTCGACTCGCAAAACAGATCGCAGGGTTTTCGAAAAATTCAAAATATTAATGCCATCATGTAAGCGATATCATATAGCCACCCTCACTCATGCCGATAGGGATGGCCGCAAGGCTATGACAACTAATAGACTTTGTTTATAACCCGTCTTTTTTGAATTTTTCGCCAACACAGACGGCTTACGCTCTGAGCATTACCTGCGGGGCCTCTGAACTAAGAGTGTGTTGTTTTTCAAACATTCAGCGAATAAGAAAATTCTATTGAACCCGGATTTTCAGGCCGTTCATCCCGTTCACTAAAGTTATACGCAACGTCTACATCCCCGCTTTCTCATATCCAGTGACTGCGTTGAATAAAACCCATCCAGGTGGGTTGACGCTTCCCAAAAGATCACGCCTGAGGACACGACATGTTTATTCATAACAAGCGGCTTCAATATACCGTGCGGGTAGCTAGACCAAACCCTGGACTGGCCAATCTTCTGCTGGAACAGTTCGGCGGTGCCCAAGGCGAGCTGGCAGCAGCTGGACGTTATTTCACTCAAGGGTTGAGCGAGGAGGATCCAGGCCGTAAAGACCTGCTGATGGACATCGCCACCGAAGAGTTGAGCCACCTGGAAATAGTCGGCTCGATTATTGTCATGCTCAACAAAGGCGCCAAAGGTCAATTGGCTGAAGGCATCGAAGAAGAAGGCGAGCTTTACCGCTCCATCAACGGCAATGGCAACGACTCCCATATCACCAGCCTGCTGTACGGGGCCGGTGCGCCGTTGACCAACTCTGCCGGTGTGCCTTTTACGGCGGCCTACATCGATACCATTGGCGAGCCAACGGCTGACTTCCGCTCCAACATCGCTGCGGAATCCAGAGCGAAGATTGTTTACGAGCGTTTGATGAACGTGACAGATGACCCGGGCGTGAAAGAGGCACTGGGCTTTCTGATGACACGTGAAATCGCTCACCAGTTGTCTTTCGAAAAAGCCCTGCACGCCATCCAGCCCAACTTCCCGCAGGGCAAGCTGCCAGGCATGCCGGAATTCACCAACAAGTACTTCAACATGTCCGGTGAACCCAATGTACGCGGTCCGTGGAACCAGGGCGGTGTCTGGGAGTATGTGGAATCGCCACAACCGGCTGTCGATGGCGGCGATGGCACTGCTTCCGTCACGCTGGATGCCAAGGATGCAGAAGTGCTGGAAATGATGAAGGAGCGGACCCAGTCCGATCCGACTGCCAACCCTATTACCGGTGCGGATCTGGGTTCTGGTTTTGTACAGGGCAAAAATGTTTGAAACGGGTTTAAGCCTGCCTTGTTCAGGAGAACGGAATCATGAAAAACTTCGCTCCCGCAAACCTCTCCCGTCTCAGGGCGAGTTGGATACTGCGTTGACCGACGCGGTGTTTGTAAAAGGGCTTCGTGCTTTCGAGGCTCAGGCGCTGCTCGCACGTCGGGGTCTTCAGGTGGTGATGGCTATGAAGGTCTTCGGGGTTGGAACCTTGCTTGATAACAACCTGCCCGAACGCTGATCACATCTGGTCACCAATGGCATACGGTCTATAAGACGAGTCCCCGGGCAGGCTGGACACCAGCCTTGCCTGTGGATAAGTCACTCGGTTACTGAAAAGGGTATAACCATGACTCGTATGACCATAGAAGATTTGTTCATTCACGAACGCTCAGATGTTTGCAGCGCAGAGAGTCATATCATTCAGTGACGTATCAATAGCCGCATGACGTTACCTCTCGCCAGGAAGATGTCATCATGTGCAATATCCCATCACGTTTTTACAGTTACATCACTTTTTGGCAGCGTCGTCGCCATGCGCAGCTGCAAGTTTTTTCGCATGTTCAAGATGCTGCTCAAGTGTTGGCAACGTGGCTTTGGCAAACGCCTTGAGCTCGGGGTCATCACCGTTCTCGGCCTCTTCCTTGTACAGTTTGGTCGCCTGCTCATGCGCAATGACCTGATTATTGGCATACGCTTGATCAAACGACTTCTTGTGCATTTCCAGAATGGCGGCCTCGGCTTTGTCCATCAGTATGGGGTCCTCGGACAGTTCAAGGTTCTTGCTTTTGGCAATCGCTGCCAGCTTATCGTTAGCAGCCGTGTGGTCTGTGACCATTTGCTGAGCAAACTTCTTCACGTCGGCAGACACACCCTTCTCATCCTGTACAAGCTTGCCGACCAGAACTTCTGCGATCCCTCCTGCAGAAGCATCTTTTACAAAGTCATCAGCGTCCTGCGCAGCGGTAGCCACTTGAGAGCCTAGGGTCTGTTCCCGTTTCACATTGGCAGCCACAGAAAAGCGCAGGCCATTGCTATGACGCTTTCATAGTTTCTCTTGAGTTTGTCGAACCGAGAAGCCGCCGCCCGGAAATGCTTCAACCGGGCAAAGGCGTTTTCTACGAGATGTCGATTGCGATATAACCCTTTGTCCAGATCTGCGTTCCCTTTCAGAGAATTGCGCTTTCGTGGAATCACCACTTTGCTGCCTTGCTGCTCGACCTGAGCGCGTATCGCTTCAGTGTCGTAGCCCTTGTCCGCAATGATCACTTCTGCATTGGGCATCTTGGCAATCAACGAGGCCGCCTGCGAACAATCATTGGTCTGGCCTCCGGTCACGTCAAATGCAATGGGCAGCCCACAAGCGTCTACAGCCAGGTGAATCTTGCTGGTGTTACCGGCTCGGCTTTTTCCGATGGCCTGGTCCTGCGTGCTGGCAGCACCTGCACTGTGCTGATGAGCCTTTACATAGCTGCCATCAATGAAAACCCACTCCATGTCAGGATCGGTCATCAGCACCTCAAGCACCTTGACCCACTTGCCTGAAGCAGACCAGGCATTGAACCGCTTGTAGACCTTGCTCCAGTTTCCAAACGCTTTCGGCAGGTCTCGCCAAGGGCAACCCACACGCATGCGGTACAGCATGCCTTCAACCGTGGTGCGCAAATCTCGCTTGTTGTAGATCGATTCGTGCAGCAAAATTTCTCGAAGCTTCGGCCAGTGCTCATCACTGAGCATTAATCGGGGCATTGCAGGCTCGTATTGGTGTTGTGTGAGAACTCCAACAATACGGGCCTGTTCTCATAGAGATCAATGGGTTACGTCGAAACGGGAACAGACCCTAGCGAAAGCACGATGGCAATGGCGCTCATGCGAAAATAATTGTTCATTTTCGATCATCCTTGTGTGGGCTGAATACGTCATCGTTATCGACGATATAGACGTTTTGACCCACGCCCAAAACCTGTGTTCAGCCTGTCCGACCGCTTGCAGCAAAAGGCCGATGTCGATGATCCTGAACCCAGCAGGTGAGCCAGCCAGCTTATGTATTCAGACTGAGCAGTCGTAAAACTCGCTCAAGACAGTCATCCATTGATAATTGACTGGTATCAAGACAAAGGGCGGCGCCAGCAGGCGGTTCGTAAGGGGCGCTGATGCCGGTAAAATCTTTCAACTCGCCTGCCAACGCCCGGCGATAAAGCCCTTTAGGGTCACGCTGAATGCAGGTTTCAAGCGGTGTGCTGATAAACACTTCGATGAAGCGTTCGTGGCCAATGATCGAGCGAGCGGCTTCCCGGTCGGCCTCATAGGGCGAAATGAATGACGAGATAACGATCAGGCCTGCGTCATTCATCAACCGGGCGACTTCAGCGATGCGCCTGATGTTCTCCGCAGCAAACCCCAGATCCCGGCACAAACCCTGACGTACGTTGTCGCCATCCAGGGTATACGCAAGCCTGCCACGATCCATCAACGCTCGCTCCAGTGCAAACGCTATGGTGGACTTTCCGGAGCCGCTGAATCCGGTCAGCCAGACTGTTTTCGGCGTTTGCTTCAAATGCTGCTCACGGTCTGTCGAGGACACTTGGCTGGTTTGCCAGACAAGGTTCTGTACGCCATGTGAGTTGTCCATGATCGCCTGTTCCTGATGTGCACACAGAACGAGAATACATTTTTTCCGCGAGGCATTCGTGCTTATGGAATAACCACATCTGCCACCTATCGGCCCTCGGCAAAATACGCTGAATTTCCCCGTATCACGATACTCACTTATCTACGCTGCATAGAAAACAGAAAGTCTCGCGTGACCGCGTCAATCGTGATTTTCAACTGCCGAGGTACGATTTTCATGACGTCTCTTCAAGTGATGACTGGCAATGCCGTCGTCAAAACCGTCGTTGAAGAAGCCTGTTCAAAAACCGTCTATCAATCATGGATGAGTGAACGTGCTCCAGAATATCAACACGATGCGGTCATGTTTCTGAATCACTGCCTGGCCCAGGCCGAGCGGGAAAACTGCGACCTTCCGGCTCAGCCTGAAGCGCTGGAACACTGGATGGAGCAGAACGTAGGGGTCGTAGCCGATCACTATGCGCTCTACCTTGAACAACGTCGCGCCGGGCAGCCCAGGCGATTTTTCAAGACCAAGGCTCACGCGATGTATTTCATTCAGCAGGTCGCGCCGACCAAGCTGGTTGACGGCGCATGGCTGTATGGCTTGCTGCCGCATTGGGCAGACTACCGTTTTCACGGTCTGATTCGTACTTACCTGGAAGAACTGGGCGACGGCGAACAGGCGCAGAATCATGTCTCCCTTTATCGCAAGTTGCTGGCCGACCTGGACTGCGACACCAGCGCCCCACTGGCAGATGACGCCTATCTGCAAGGCGCCATTCAGCTGTCATTGGGGCAACTGAGCGAGCAGTACCTTCCCGAGGTGATTGGTTACAACCTGGGCTATGAACAGCTGCCGCTGCATTTGCTCATCACATCGTTCGAACTGAATGAACTGGGCATCGACCCTTATTACTTCACGCTGCATGTGACGATCGATAACGCCAGCACCGGCCACGCACGCAAGGCTGCGCAGAGCGTTCTTGAGCTGTTGCCTGTGGGCCAGGAACGCGACGAATTTTATCGCCGTGTCGCCAATGGCTACAGGCTGAACGAGTTGGGCATGGGCTCGACTGCTGTGATCCAGTCGTTCGATCTGGAGCAGGAGGTGATCGCCATGCTGGAGCGCAAGCGGACCTTCGGTCAGCACATGCATTCCGACTATTGCCGTCTGGACGGCAAGACAGTCAACGAGTGGCTTGCCGAGCCCGACCAGATCCCGGAGTTTCTTGCCGTGCTGCAAAACAGGGGCTGGATCAAGCGTCACGAAGACCCTCTCAATAGCCGCTTCTGGAAACTGTTCGAAGGGGTCGGTGCACCGATGTTCGGCGTGTTCAATGGCTACGAAAAGCAATTGGTGCACGACTGGATCGCCGGCGAATGGCTGTCGGATGGCAGCGCTCAGCAGCCTGTCGGCAAGCGGCTGCCGGAAGCATTTCGATCCCGTTTCCGCAATCTGCAAGGCGGTGCTCAGCCATTGCCGGTTCTTGCCGTGCCTGCATCGGCGGATGCTGACCCGGATGTGCGCGAGCTGCACATGAAACTCGAGTCGGCAGCAGCGTCCGAGAAGATGTCTACGTTGATCGAAAGCATGTCTCCGGCAAGGCACGCGACAGCCGCCGGGCTGCATGCCACTCGCCTGTTTGTCAGCAGCATGGCCGAACGAGTGACAGGAGCCCGCCCATGACTCAATCACTGCCCGACAGCGCCGCGCTGATTGCGCTCGCCCAGCGCCTCAAAACCAGTGGCTATCGTTTCATCACGCCCACGCCGTTGACTCATCAACACGTCAATCAACGCCCGGAGAACCGCACTGCGGTATCGCTGCGGGATGTCTTCGGATGGAGCCGTACGATACCGGAGTCCATGCTTCCGGTTGCAGAGGCTCAAGGGCTTTTGGAAGCCGGTATTCTTCAACGCAGCGAAGACGGCTTGAAGAGCCGGGTGAGATTTTCAAGCCTGGATGACTTGTTGCTGGTGCATTCCGCGTTTCCTACCGGCGATGAAGACTCGGTGTTTTTCGGTCCGGATACCTATCGCTTTGCGCACTCCATCAATCGTCATCTGCAAGGCACTTCACACTCGATCAGCCGTGCTGTCGACATCGGCTGTGGCACCGGCGCTGGTGCCCTGCTGATCGCAGTTGCGCGCCCGCAGGCGCAGGTATACGCCGTCGACATAAACCCCAAGGCCCTGCATTTCGCTCAGACCAACGCCAGGGTGGCCGGGCTGGAAAACATGCAATGCTGCCACAGCGACATCCTCTCGGGTCTGACGGGCAACTTCGACCTCATCGTTGCCAACCCGCCGTACATGAAAGACGCCAAACGCCGCGCCTACCGCCACGGTGGTGACGCATTGGGCGCGGACCTGTCAGTGCGCATCCTGCGCGAATCACTGGATCGCCTTACCCCGGGCGGCTCGTTGGTGCTCTATACCGGCGTGGCCATGGTGGGCGAGCACGACCCGTTCTTCGAGGCCGTACGCGGCGATATCGATCATGCGGCGCTGGCATGGACCTATCGCGAACTGGACCCGGATGTGTTTGGCGAAGAGTTGCTTGAAGAGGGTTACGAAGACGTGGACCGCATTGCAGCGGTGGAGCTGGTGGTGACAAGGCGGGCATGAGTAGCCAGAACCATGCAGCCTAGGTTCTGTACGAAAAGTCGGCGAGCGAAGGCCAGGCAAGGCAAAAACAGGCGAGGAACGGCCGGGGTCGCGCTCGACTCTACGTGTTGTAAATGAGCATTCCGATCGGACTCGCGCTCGAGCCTGTTTTTAACGCAGCATCACCGAGCGCAGCCACTTTACGTACAGAGCCTAGTGCCCCCTGAGCCAAAAGCCTTTCTTAAATACGATCATAAATACTGGTGCTGGTCATCGGCTCGCTACCTCAGTCATTGACTCTGACCGGCGCGCCGGTGATTTGAGTTGTGCCCTTGCTCACTGTGGTAATGGCATTGCCTTTGATCTCTATTCCGTCCGGCGTAAGGGTGATGCTGCTTTCGCCTACCTGAAGAATGATGTGCTGCTTGGCATTGACATGGATGAACTGGTTATCAACCTGAATCGTCAGTGAGCCTTCCTGAACACTCATCACAGCGTCTTTCTTGATGATCTCGGTTTGCATGCCATCAATTGTCATCAAGCGGTTGTTACCGACTTTGTGCGTCTCGTCGAATTCAATCTCGGTGTCCATGTTGCGCTCGGCGTGCATGATGACTTGCTCAGCACCGGCCTTGTCTTCAAAGCGAAAGAAGTTCGCTGTGCCGCCATGGCCTTTCATCGACCGGGTCAGGAAGCCACTTTGAGTCTTGTTGGCCGGGAGAGACCATGGCGGCGTGTTCTGGCTGTTGTAGAGACTGCCCATGATCAGCGGGCGGTCAGGGTTACCGTCGAGGAATACCACTACGACTTCGTCGCCGACACGAGGGATCTGAATGCTGCCGAAACCGCCGCTGGCACCGGATTGGGCAACGCGGACCCAGCAGGAGCTTTTGTCGTCGAACTGGCCATAGCGGTCCCAGTGAAACTGCACTTTTACACGGCCCATTTCATCAGTGTAGATTTCTTCGCCGGGGGGGCCGACGATGATGGCGGTTTGCGGGCCGCGGATTGCAGCCCGCGGTGTAGAAAGTCTATGCCTGTAAGGGATCTTACGACGGATGCACTCAAATGAATTCTGGTAACCGGGCTCACCGTGACTGAGATAGTTGTTCTGGCCTGAGTGATTTACGCTCAGCAATAAAAACTGCCTGTCCTCCTGGCTATCTTGGTCATGATCGTAGTGCTGCGTCAGCTCAAAGAAATATCCAGGCTCCATGACACGGCAGTTACTGGAACCCGAAAACTGCTTGCCTAATACCTCCATCGCCTCTAGCCGGTTTCGGGCTTTTTGTTGGCCATCTTCAAGATCAGTGTAACCGTATACCCCCTCATAATCGAAGGTTTCAAACTCTCCCACCTCGCCCTGTTTGGCGATTGATTTCATCTGTACCAGTTGCGGATCTCTGGGCTGTTTATAGTCGAAAGACTTCATGGCCAACTGAGTAGGCTGTAGGTTACGAGAGGACGACCACGTGGTGATCGAGTCAGCCTCTTCGGTGACAGATGCGCGATGATACCGAATGACGGGTTGAGCAGGCAGCGCAGGAAGATCGCGACTGTCATCCATGATCATCATGCAGTGTTCATCTTGGGAATGTTGAAACGTAAAAAATAAACCTTCAGCTTCGAGGAGACGAAGAATAAAATTTAAGTCTGACTCCATATACTGAGTACAGTAACTCATTTTCTTTAGAGGACGAGTCAGACGAAACTCAAATACTGCGAGGCTCTGATAATAGGAAAAAATTTCCCTTACAACCTCTTCTACTGTTTTGTCCTGAAAAACGCGCGAATCACTGCGCCTGCTAAGCAGCCAGACCCACGGCACCAGCCGCGCATGATAGCTGGCGACGCCTCCATCGGCCCCCAAATGCACGAAGTCCGATACGTGAGCACTAAGATGACGCACATTTCCATCAGCAAGGGTGAGACCGAGGGAAACCTTCTTGCCCACAAGCTTTTTCAACTCAATTCGAGCGTCACTTGATATCAGCGTGGCCTCAAACGCAAAAAGTTCAGAAATCGCTTCACGTCCTGAAAAATTTTCCAGACGCAGCTCTTGCTCGGGAGGCAGTGGCGAGTCAAAGGTGATTAGTCGACTGTTCTGCTGAGTCAACTGTTCATGTATAGGAATTTCAATAATTCCTATACAAGGTAATCCGCCAAAAAAGGTCCCCTCGGCGTGATGCCAACGTGGCGTCGATGGCGGCAAAAAGCTTTTTTTACCCATCACCCACGCCGAAAAATGGATTGAAAGCGACTTTTCTTTACCTTTTCCAGATTTTGGACGCACCTCTCCCGTATCAGGCCGGCACGTACCTCAATTGCGCGATGCTGTGGGCATTGTTGACCAGGCCCTGCACGGTCAGGCCGGCGATGGCTGCGGTGTACACCATCCGCGCTCCGCACAGCACGCAGCTGAACGGATCCCGATGCAAGAACGCTTTACTCATCTGCGCAAAATACAGTTTTGGCGCTTTGCCACGCCTTTCCATGCGTAGCGCCTCATACACCCGGGGTAGCTGTCGGCCACAGACGCGGTTGGCCAGAAATCCAAAATACCGGATCATCCGAAAGTGCTTCTCCGGGATGTGCTGCACCACCCGGCGCAGCATGTCGGTCTGGCTCAGCGTTTCCTGCTGATAGGTCTTGGTGCGGTGATCCAGGTAGGTAAAACTCAAGGTCGCGCTGTTGGTGTAATGGGCCAATCGGCTGCCCGAGATGGGCGGTTTTTTCAGGTAGCGGCCCAGGTAATTGACGGTCTTTCGGCCGTTTTTCGTCTTCTTCGACAAGTGGATGTGCCAGTGCTGGCCACCAGCGGTCAGTATCAGACGGCGCCAGTCGCTTTCACAGTGGATGTGGGCCAGCTGCGGCGGCATCGTCAATTGCGAAAGCGGCTGTCCCAGCAGGTAATCGCGCACCAGCCACATCCAGCGCCGCCGCAGGGCCTCTTTGTGGAACGACAGATTTTTCCAGACGCCCTGCTCATCCAGGCCGCCCGCGGTCACCGACAGGTGGACGTGGGGATGCCAGTTGAGCCGCCGGCCATAGGTGTGCAGCGCACCGAAAATCCCGACGCGCAAACCGCGCCGCTTGGCGGTGTAGATCAGGTTATCGGCCGCCAGACGAAACAGCGCATCGAGCAGCCAGCGGTTGTAGAAGAACAGGGACCACAGCGTGTCGGGCAGCGTGAACACCAGATGCTGCCAGGGGCAGTCGGGCAGACGGTTGTTTTGCACGGCGATCCACTGGTCGGTGGCCTTTTTGCCGCAGGAAGGACAGGCCCGGCAATGGCAGGTGTTGCACAGGTATTTGACGTGCGGGCAATGCTCATTGGCACAGGTGTAGTGTTTGACGCCCAGTATCGAGGTGCCGCAGGCGAGCATTTTGCTGATCGACTCCACTTCGATTTGGCGCAGACCGCCGGCTTCCAGCAAATCTGCCCAGCAGCCGTTGGCCGTGAAGAGGTTTTTGAGCGGTCGAGGTTTGTAAGCAGGCGGTGCAGAGGCCACGTCAGCAGGGCGGCTCCTCATCGTGGTGAATGACGGCGGTGATGGCGAATCCGCCTGGCCCTTCTCTCATCTAAACGCTTACGCAAGAAGCGTCGGGAAACCTGTCGTTCAGATACGTTGTCTGGCAGCAACTACAAAGATCGACATCACCGAAAGGATCGATATCGAAGGAAAAGTCGGTATCGGGCACGAAGGTAGTATGCCCGGCGCGTTGGAGACGGGTCTGCTTTGCCTTGGCTTTTGCCCGGCTCGCCCGTTTACGTTTTTTGGTCTCTGACGCCATGTGTAAGCCTGTGCTGAGGAGGGATCGACTCGATTTCGGCTATGATAACCGATTTCAAAATCCCACAATTTGCAGCCGCAGGCTGCCCAGTTCAACAGGCTGGACATCACCGATGCCGAAGGTCTGTCCGCCCTGTTCTCGCACAATGAATTCGAACAGGTCATCCACCTGGCAGCCCAGGCCGGTGTGCGTTATTCGCTTGAGCAACCGAATGTTTACGCCCAATCCAATCTGGTCGGCTTTATCAACGTGCTCGAGGCCTGTCGGCAGTACAGACCAGCGCACCTGATCTACGCGTCGAGCAGCTCGGTCTACGGCGCCAATACGCGCATGCCGTTTCAGGTTGAGGATGCCGTCGACCGGCCGCTGTCCCTGTATGCCGCCACCAAGCGCGCCAATGAACTCACCGCCTACAGCTATTCCCACCTGTACGGCCTGCGCGCCACAGGGCTGCGTTTTTTCACCGTCTACGGACCTTGGGGCCGGCCTGACATGGCGCTGTTCAAGTTCACAAAAGCCATGTTGGCCGGACAGCCTGTGGATATCTACAACCATGGCGAAATGGCCCGGGACTTCACTTACATCGACGATATTGTCGAAAGCATCCTGCGTCTGCGCTTGCTGCCGCCCGACACGGTTGGCAGCGAGCCACCTCACCAACTCTTCAACATCGGCCGCGGTCAGCCCGTCAAGCTGCTGGAGTTCATCGATTGCCTGGAGGCCGCGCTAGGCCTGCGCGCCGAGCGACGCTACCTGCCTTTGCAAGCAGGCGACGTATTGAAAACCTGGGCTGACGTCAGTGCGCTGAGCCAATGGATCGACTTTCAACCACAGGTCTCGGTCGACACCGGCGTCAGGGCCTTCGTCGACTGGTATCGGGAGCATTATCAGGCCCGGCTCTGTGTGCCACTTCAATAACAAGGACTTCCATGACCACGCCCACCTTTCTCTCCGTCGTGATACCGGCCAAAAATGAAGCCGATAACCTGCCCAGCCTTATAAAAGAGATTTGCACAGCGCTGGACGGTGAGCGCTACGAGATACTGGTCGTTGACGACGGCAGCACAGACGACACCTTGAAAGTGCTGACTCACCTCAAGGACAGCGGGCTGACCGTGTTGCGGATCCTGCGCCACGAGCAGTCGCTCGGGCAGAGCACCTCGGTCTATCACGCGGCACTGGCGGCCAACGGCACCTGGCTGGCGACCCTGGACGGTGACGGTCAGAACGACCCTGCGGACATTCCAAGAATGCTGGCGTTGGTACGCGCTCACGAAGCAGGCCCCGGGGCGATCCAGCTGGTGGCAGGGCACCGTGTGAATCGTCGCGATACGGCCAGTAAACGCTGGGCCTCGCGATTCGCAAACGGCCTGCGTAGTCGCCTTCTCAAGGACGCTACCCCAGACACCGGTTGCGGTCTGAAACTGATTGAGCGAGCAGCTTTTCTGCGCCTGCCGTACTTCGACCATATGCACCGGTTCATTCCAGCGCTGATTCAGCGGCATAACGGCCGTATGGTCACGCACCCCGTCAACCACCGCCATCGCCAGGCCGGCGTGTCCAAGTACGGCAATCTGGACCGCGCACTGGTGGGCATTCTGGATCTGGTCGGCGTCTGGTGGCTGATCCTCGGCTTTGTCGGGCAGGCCGTCTTTACCGGACGCTTTGTCCTGCAATGGCTGTACAGCGAATTCAAGAAGCGCAGCATCATTCCGGTGGGCTTCTGGTACCTGAGCATGCTGGGCAGCACTATCTTGCTGGCTTACGCCATTTATCGACAGGACCCGGTCTTCATTGCCGGCCAGTCCTTTGGTCTGCTGGTGTACATGCGCAACCTGCAGCTGATCAGCCGACAGGCCAAGACACCCGAGGGGCAATGACATTGCGAACTCAACTTTCGCCTCGCCTCGAGGGATGGCTACTGGTCGCACTGGCCGTTTTACTGGTCGGTGCCGGCCTGGGCCTGCGTCTACCGCAGAACGTGGACGAAGAACGTTTTCTGGGCGTTGCTCTGGAAATGCTGCAGAACGGCTCGTGGTTCGTCCCGCACAGGGCCGGGGAGATTTATGCCGACAAGCCGCCGCTGTTCATGTGGGCTACCGCATTCTTCATCTGGTTGACGGGCAGCCCGAACATCGCGCTTTACCTGCCCGGGCTGCTCTCTGCAGGCGCGACCACCGCAGTCCTCTACGATCTGGGCAGCCGTCTGTGGAACCGACGTATCGGACGGTACGCCGCCTTGCTGTTCCTGGCGACCTATCAGACCTACAGCATCCTGCGCACCGGACAAATCGATAGCTTCCTGTGCTTATGGATTGCGCTGGGCTTCTATGGGCTGGTTCGCCACTTGTTGCTCGGACCGGCCTGGGGCTGGTTTTATTTCAGCTGTGCGGCCATGGGCCTGGGCATTATCACCAAGGGCGTCGGTTTTGTTCCCGCATTGATGTTGATCCCTTACGCCTATGCCGCGCGTAAAGGCTGGTCCGGTGTCGTGGCCATGCCTGGACAGATAGGCCGCTGGGCGCTGGGTCTACTGGCGTTATTACTTGCATGCTGCGTGTGGCTGGTGCCGATGGTTATCTCGGTCGTGCGTGATGGCGGGCCGGAAGGCTTCGCCTATGTGCAGGAAATACTCTTGCACCAGACGGCTAATCGCTACGCCAGCGCCTGGGACCATCGCGAGCCATTCTGGTATTTCTTCGTCAAAGTCATCCCCCAGTATTGGCTGCCATTGGTGCTGGTGCTGCCCTGGCTGATCCCGGCATGGCGCCGACAACTGAGCAAGCGGGATGGCCGGGTTATGGTACTGCTCGGCTGGGTCTTGCTGGTGCTGTTGTTCTTCAGCCTCTCCAGTGGCAAACGCAAGATCTACATCTTTCCGGCGCTGCCCGGTCTGGTACTGGTCGCTGCCCCCTTGCTGCCCTGGTTGTTGAAACGCTGGTTCCACGACCGCGTCAGGGCTGGGCGACTGGTCCCCGCAGTGGTGGTTGTCTGGCTCAGCCTGTGGTTCGCCAGAGGGTTCATCGAACCCGTCATAGAGGGAGAAAATCCACACAAGAGCCTGATGGAACAAGCCGCCAGCGTCACCCAGGGAGCCGACCTGGTACTGGTCAACTGGCGCGAGGGCCACTGGCTGTATGCACGCCAACCCATCGTGCATTTCGGTTTTGCCAAGCCGTCGGCAATCGAACAGTCAGCCCGTTGGCTACGAGAACATCCCGACACCTTTGCTCTGGTCCCGGGTGAACAATTGGCCAATTGCTTCTTGCCGGAAAAAGCCCGGCCGCTGGGTCAGACCTCCAGAGCTGACTGGTTCATCGTCGATGCCGATGCCGACAACGGCCTGTGTAAACCGGAACCGCTCATGAAAGCCTATCGCTTCGCCTGGCAGCAGAATGTTGATTAATCACCCGCCCAGCCGCCCGACACGCGGGAGTGCCTGAAGCCATGCAGTCGGAAACGATCAAGGCAAAGCGGCTGACGTGGTCGAATGTCGCTCGAAGGCAGGTATCACTCGCACAGATAGTGCTGAGTGCAGGTGCTCTCGGGGTTCTGCTGCTGGCTTACGCCGTGTCGGCACACTTTCATGTCCACCAACAGCTGTACCACTACGGTCGCACCTGGTTGAAGGGCAATACGGCAGCCGAAAAGAATATCTGGTTGCCGGATTTCCATGTGGTTATCGACGCCAAACCACTTGCCCCGGACGTCGCCAATATCTCCGGGATAACCTACGACTACGACAATGATCGACTGCTGGCAGTGACCAACAAAGGCCCCATGCAACTGCTGGCGCTTGACGCGAACGGCGACATAATCGCTCGTTACCCATTGATCGGTTTCGACGACACAGAAGGCTTGGCTTATCTGGGTAACGGTCGCATCGTGCTGTGCGATGAAGATCTCCAGCAACTGGACATCATCACGTTGCCGACGCAAGCACGCCCAATCCACGTCGAGGAAGCCCAGTTCATTGCGCTACTGATCAACCCAAGTAACCAGAACAAGGGATTCGAGGGCGTGACCTATGATCCTGCCAACGACCGCCTGTTCGCGATCAAGGAACGCGATCCGCGCCAGATGTTCGAGGTTTCCGGAGTCCTGCGCTCCATTGATCAGGGCCGTTTGCAGATCAAAATTGCCGACCGGCTGGACTGGATCACGAAAAGCGTCGCTGCACGCGACCTTTCAGACGGTTACTTCGATCCGCGTACCGGTCATTTACTGCTGCTCAGCGATCAGTCACGCTCGATCACAGAACTGGACGGTAAAGGGCGTTTCGTCAGCATTCGATCACTGCTGGGTACATTTTCCGACCTCCAGAACAGCGCTCCCCAACCTGAAGGCCTGACCATGGATCACGACGGCAACCTGTACGTCGTCAGCGAGCCAAATCTGTTTTACAAGTTCTCTAAAGTGCCGAAACAACCCGTTGAAGAAATCAGGCCCTGAGCGCAGCGATGAGTTGAGAGCCTGAATTTTCACTGGCACATCTGAACTACCGCACTAGAACCAGGTTTCCATCTGGATGCCGAACTGCCAGACACCACCGGAGTTGAAATCACTTTTGCCGAAGTTGCCGGTCGTGCTGTAGCGGTCCAGATCCGAAGACCAGTTCATGAGGCTTGCGAACACTCGCAATTCGGGACGCGTTAGCAGGTCACCCATGTCCGGCTTGAAGGTCGGCGCAACCGTGAACTTCCAGAAGTTGCCGTCGACTGCATTGCGTTGCAGGTAGCCTTTGGGGTCAAGGTCCATGGTTTGCCAACTCAACTCGTAGGCCATCTCGAAGTTACTGTTGATCTCGTTGGCCAGGCGCATGTTCAGAGTGAGCCAGCGGTAATCGTCGCCTTTGACGTAGCGGTCTTTGCTCTGCTCGGCCAGCAAGCTCGGGCCGATGCGCCATCCCGGCGCAATAGGCGTCTCGCCGTACATCGCCAGACGCACCGCGCGGGCGTCGTCGATCAGTTCACCATCTGCGCCAATGTCCTTGACCTGAGCCCCCAGGCCCTGCCCATAGAGCAACGCCGTCTTGAAGAAGCCTTCCCTGCCGAAAAAGTCTTTCTGGTGATTGGCCAACATGGTGTGCAGGCCTGAATCTGCAGGCGCAAAACCCGCTTGATTAGTGCGCGTACCGACGTCGTTTTTCTTTGCGCCAATGGCGTTGAACATCCACTGCCACTGACCATTGTCGAAGAATTGGTTGGAGGTCAGGATGTAGCTTTCCACATCGGCATCGACGCCGCCCTCACTGAAATCGCCGTAGTTACGTCCGATCAGGGAGTAGTTCGAGCGCCAGTCCTTGGTCATCTGCACATCGTAGATACCGCCACCGGTCCCGGCCAGAAAGACCACGTCCGAGTCCAGCCAGTGGATATCGAAATTATCCCTGTCGAAGCGCTTGCCGGCCCACAGCGTGGCGTTTTCGAACACTGAATTCCCCTTGAAGGCGGCAATGTGGTCGAGTTCGGTAAATACCTGACGCACGTTCAGGCTGCTTTCGGTGGCCGTCCAGTCGTTATAGCTTTCAACGCCGTCGGCGATGGAGACGGTGAACTTGGAGCGCGTGCCGTTCTGCGCGTAGATCTCTTTCGACAGATCGAAGCGCATGTAGGTGTCGTCTTCGTTACCCAGGCGCCCGACCGCACCACCGACTGAACCTGCGGGGGTTGTATAAGGCCCACCGCGACCGCCGCCCAAACCGTCGTTGATCAACAGACCGGAACGAGCGTAGCCCTTGAAGCTGAACCCGTCGGTGAGGTGTCCGGCACTGCCTGGCTTCTCCATGCTTTGCTGGCGGGCTTCGAGTTTTGCCACGCGATCATCCAGAGCCGGCTGTGAACTGGCCGCAACGGTGGACGCAGAAGTGGGTGCGGCAGGCTGCAAAGCGGGGGTAGAGAGTTTGAGTTGCTGAAGCTCCCTGGCGAGCGCCTGGGTTTGCTGTTCGGCTGCGGCTGCACGTTTTTCCGCAGCGCTGGCACGGGCTTCGAATGCGGCCATCCGCTCTTCCAGAGTCGCGGCCTGAGAGACGGTTGTCGAGGTGCCGAGTACCCCTGCGAGTAGCCATCTTGATGCGTTCTGCATGTGGACTTCCTGTTTTGTTTTTATTGTTTTCGTGACGTTGGCCGAGCCCTTTTCCTTCAGCACAAAATTGTGCAAATCGGAGAAAAAAGGGTGCCACATCGAAAATACGCTGTTACATTGATGATGTTAACGTTAACTTTTATAAAAACAAAAATAAAGAGGGCTCTATGAAACAGCTGAAATCTCTTCTTCCCGCCGCGCTGCTCACCCTGTCTGCCGGGTTTTCTGCGCTGTCGAACGCATCTGATCTAACGATCTCGTGCGGGGCCGTCGGCGCTGAATTGCAACTGTGCAAGGATGCAGTCGATAGCTGGTCAAAACAGACCGGCAACAACGTTCAAGTGGTTTCCACGCCTAACTCGGCAACCGAACGCCTGTCGTTCTACCAGCAGATCCTCAGTGCCAAGTCCACCGACATCGACATCATTCAAATCGACATGGTGTGGCCGGGGATGCTCGCCAAACACCTGACGGATCTGCGCGAACTGCTTCCGGCAAATGCGACACAAGGCTATTTCCAGGCACAGGTGGACAACGCCACCGTCGACGGCCGGCTGGTGTCGATGCCCTGGTTTACCGACTCGGGGCTGCTGTATTACCGCAAGGATCTGCTCGACAAGTACCAGCAGCCGGTCCCCCAGACCTGGGAGGACATGACCGCTACCGCCAAAAAAGTGCAAAAAGCCGAACGCGATGCGGGGAATGCCACTATGTGGGGCTACGTGTTCCAGGGGCGCGCCTATGAAGGCCTGACGTGCAACGCCCTGGAATGGATCAGCAGCCAGCCGGACGGCGGACTGGTCAACCCGCGCGGAGACATCGTGGTCAACAGCCAGGCCTCACGAGTCGCGCTGACCCTGGCAAAAAGCTGGATCGGCGAGATCTCACCGCCCGGCGTACTTAACTACACCGAGGAAGAAGGCCGTGGCGTATTCCAGTCGGGAAATGCGCTGTTCATGCGCAACTGGCCTTACGTCTGGGCCTTGGTGCAAAGCAAGGACAGCGCGATAAAAGACAAGGTCGGCGTCGCGCCCCTGCCCAGTGGCGGCGCAAACGGCACCCACGCTTCAACGCTCGGAGGCTGGGGCCTGGCGGTTTCGCGCTACAGCCGCAACCCCAAACTGGCGGCAGAACTGGTTGCCTACCTTACCAGCGCCCAGCAGCAAAAACAGCGTGCCCTGGCAGGTGCCTACAACCCGGTCATCGAGTCCCTGTATGCCGACCCCGAGTTGCTCGCGGCGATGCCTTACTACCCGCAGCTGCACAGCATCCTCAGCAATGGGGTCATGCGCCCCGCCGCGATAACGGCCAACGGCTACCCACGCGTCTCCAACGCATTCTTCGATCGGGTGCATAGCGTGCTGGCGGGCGATATTCCGGTCGATCAGGCACTGGTCGAACTGGAACGCGAACTGACCCGCATCAAACGCCGGAACTGGTAAGCCACACGTAAGGAAATCAACATGCCCGTCTCTTCTACCGACTTCCCCGGAGACGACGAACTCGTCACCCGGGAAACGCCTGTACAACGTCGCAGGCTACGCGCCGCCTGGCTGTTTCTGACGCCGATGCTCGTGTGCCTGGTCCTGGTGGCGGCCTGGCCGTTGCTGCGCACATTCTGGTTCAGCCTGACCGATGCCGATCTGTCGGATACCGGCAGTGGCTCATTCGTGGGCCTGAGCAATTATCTGCTCTACGACGGCGTCATCTGGTCTGGCGTGCTGGTCGATCCGCAATGGTGGAACGCGGTGCGCAACACCCTGCATTTCACCGTGGTGTCGGTCGGGCTGGAAATGGTCCTGGGACTGATGGTGGCGTTGCTGTTGAACGTCAAGTTCACCGGCCGCGCGCTGGTCCGTGCGTTGATTCTGATCCCTTGGGCGATTCCGACCATCGTCTCGGCGAAGATCTGGTCGTGGATGCTCAATGACCAGTTCGGCATCATCAACCATATGATGCTGAGCCTGGGCCTGATCGACGCGCCGCTGGCCTGGACGGCAGATGCGGACCTGTCGATGTGGGCAGTGATCATCGTCGACGTCTGGAAGACCGTACCCTTTGTCACCCTGCTGATGCTCGCGGCACTGCAGATGCTGCCAAGCGATTGCTACGAAGCCGCCCGGGTCGACGGCATTCATCCGGTGCGGGTGTTCTGGCGAGTCACCTTGCCGTTGCTGATGCCAGCCTTGTTGGTCGCCGCGATCTTTCGCATTCTCGATTCGTTGCGGGTCTTCGACGTCATCTACGTCCTGACCTCCAACTCTTCGAGCACCATGAGCATGTCGGTCTATGCCCGCCAGCACCTGGTGGAGTTCCAGGACGTCGGCTACGGCAGCGCCGCCTCCACCCTGCTGTTTCTGGTCGTGGCAGTGATTGCCATGCTTTATCTGTACCTCGGACGTCGCCAGCTGGAGGTGCGCTCATGAACCTGCACCCACTGAAGAAAGCGCTGCTGCGCCTGGCCTTCTGGGGCCTGGTCGGGGTCGTGCTGCTGTACGCGATCTTCCCTTTCTATTACGCCATCCTGACCTCGCTGAAACCGTCCAGTGCCTTGTTTGAAGTGAGCTACTGGATCACCGAAGCCGACTTCTCCAATTACGCAGCGGTCCTCAGTCAGGCGTCATTCCTGCAGGCCATCGCCAACTCGCTGGTGGTTGCGCTGAGTGTGGTAGTGCTGGCGCTGTTCCTGGGCCTGACGGCGTCCTACGCCCTGGGCAGGGTCAAGTTCCGAGGCCGCGGCACGGTGCTGATGATGGTGCTCGGCGTCTCGATGTTTCCTCAGGTCGCGGTGCTGTCGGGGCTGTTTGAAGTCATCCGCGCACTGGGTCTGTACAACACCTCATGGGCACTGATCCTGAGCTACACGATTTTTACCCTGCCCTTCACCGTCTGGGTGCTGACCACGTTCATGGGGCAACTGCCGCATGAGCTGGAAGAAGCGGCAATCATGGATGGCGCATCGCCCTGGGTCACGCTCACCCGTGTGCTGTTGCCGCTGCTGTGGCCCGCGCTGGTCACAACCGGCCTGCTGGCTTTTATTGCCGCGTGGAACGAGTTCCTGTTTGCCCTGACCTTCACCCTGACAGACGCGCAACGAACGGTCCCGGTCGCCATCGCCCTGATTTCGGGTGGCAGCTCCCACGAATTGCCTTGGGGCCTGTTGATGGCGGCGTCGGTGCTGGTGACCGTCCCACTGGTGATTCTGGTGCTGATCTTCCAGCGCCGCATCGTTTCCGGCCTCACTGCCGGCGCGTTGAAAGGTTGATGCACACAACTGACAAGGAACAGCATCGTGATGAAATTGAAGCTAGCCAACATCAACAAGCAATTGGGCGGCACGCGCATTCTGCGCGATGTCAGCCTGGAGATCGCTGCGGGTGAGTTCGTTGTGTTCGTCGGCCCTTCGGGCTGCGGAAAGTCGACGCTGCTGCGCTTGATCGCCGGACTGGATTCGATCTGTGCAGGCGACCTGCTGATCGACGGACGACGGGTCAATGACCTGGAACCGCGCGAGCGTGGTGTTGGTATGGTCTTTCAGTCCTACGCCCTGTACCCGCACATGAGCGTCTACGACAACATCAGTTTCGGCCTCAAGCTGGCCAAGACGGAAAAAAGCAGCCTGCGCGAACGCGTGCTGAAAACCGTGCAGATCCTGCAACTGGACAAACTGCTGCAGCGCAAGCCCCGGGAATTGTCCGGCGGGCAGCGTCAGCGCGTGGCCATGGGCAGAGCCATGGCGCGGGAACCGGACATCCTGTTGTTCGATGAACCGCTTTCCAACCTGGACGCCTCGCTGCGGGTCCAGATGCGCAACGAAATCGCCCGGCTCCACAAGCGGCTGGGCTCGACGATGATCTACGTCACCCACGATCAGGTAGAGGCCATGACCCTGGCTGACAAAATTGTCGTCCTCAACGGCGGTCAGGTCGAACAGGTTGGCTCACCACGCGAACTCTATGAGCGCCCCGCCAGCCTCTTCGTCGCCGGTTTTCTGGGCTCGCCAAGAATGAATTTTCTGCCAGTCCGCTTGCACGCACCAAGCCGCAACAGCCTGATCGATATCCCGGCACTGGGCATGACATCCCTGCCCTTCGACAGCTCGAACCTGGCCGACGACGCGCAATTGACCCTGGGTGTCCGTCCGGAACACATATCTCTAAGTGCAGCGAACAGTGGCACTGGCGTCACCGTGACCAGTGTCGAATACCTGGGTAGCGAGGTCTATGTGCATCTGGCTACAGACGAGAACGAACCCTTGATCTGCCGGTGCGAGGCAAAAGCCGGATGGCAGGTGGACGACCGGGTCGCGCTGCAGTTCGATACCGAAAATCTGCACGTGTTCGACGCCGATGGCCTGGCCTTGAAACGCCACTCTGACGCCGACCAACACCTGACACACGACACCACGCCGCACTTCGTACAAGCGGGTTCCCTATGAGTTTTTCTGTGAATGCCATGAACGGTCCAATATCCACCGCCCTTGAGCGCGCGCACCATGCATTGAGGGATAGCCTGGCGCAGGTAATCCACGATTATCGACCCGGTTATCACCTGGCCCCGCCTGCGGGCTGGATGAACGACCCTAACGGGGTGGTGTTCTTTCGTGGCGAATATCACGTGTTCTATCAGCACCACCCGTTCGACGCGAAATGGGGCCCGATGTACTGGGGCCATGCAAAGAGTGCCGATCTGGTCCATTGGCAGCACCTGCCCATTGCCCTGGCACCCGGTGATGACTTCGACCGGGACGGTTGTTTTTCCGGCAGCGCAGTGGTGTGTGGCGACACCCTGGCACTGATCTACACCGGGCACACCTGGCTGGGTGAGGTAGGCGACGAGCTTTTGATCCGTCAGGTGCAGTGCCTGGCCACCAGTCTCGACGGCATCAACTTCGTCAAACACGGTGCCGTCATCGACAGCCCGCCGCAAGACACGATCATTCATTTCCGTGATCCGAAGGTCTGGCAGCAGGATGACCACTGGTACCTGATTGCCGGTGCGCGTCTGGGCGACAGGCCGTTGCTGCCGTTGTATCGGTCTGTGGACCTGCACGCGTGGGAATTCGTGAGCTATGTATCCAGCGGCAACGAAGGCGATGGTTATATGTGGGAATGCCCTGACCTGTTTCGCCTTGATGGACGCGATGTACTGCTTTACTCCCCCCAAGGCATGCCAGCCCAGGGCTACGAGCGACTGAACAAGTTTCATACCGGCTACCGAGTGGGCCAAATCGACAGCCAGTGGCAGTTCAACGGCGGGCCTTTTATCGAACTGGATAACGGCCATGACTTTTATGCTGCGCAGACCCTCGTGGCTGCCGATGGCAGACGTCTGGTGTGGGCGTGGCTCGATATGTGGGAAAGCCCGACCCCCACAGCAACCCATCACTGGCGCGGAATGCTCGGCCTGCCACGCGAACTCGAACTGCGCGACGATCGCCTTTGCGTGCACCCCGCACGCGAACTGACAGCGCTGCGCAATGCGTCATTGCCAGGCACTCCCTGGTGGAGCGAAGCGGGCACTCAGTGGCTGAATGACGTACACGGCGATCTGCTGGAAATCCACGTGCACCTGGACCTGCTCGACTGCATCGAAGGTCACCTGGGAGTGGCGTTGCGTTGCAGTTCAGATGGCAAGGAGCAAACTCTGCTTTACTACGATGCGTCGCTAAAACGTTTGATACTGGACCGCGATCAGTCGGGCAGCCACGTCAGCGGTCAACGCAGCGTAGCAATAGATCCACAACAGGACCGGCTTGAGCTGCGAGTCTTCCTGGATCGCTCGTCGATTGAGGTGTTTGACCAAAACGGCAGCTTCAGCTTCAGTAGTCGCCTTTATCCAAAGACCGACAGCCTGGGGGTCAAGCTTATTGCCAACGGAACCGGAGGCCGGGTGTGCATTGCCAACGCATGGGAACTCTCTTCGGGATGCTTACAGGTAAATCATTGAAGTCGCGAAAAAAATCAGGCCTCTGTAGCATGATAATTATCAGTCAACCTGACAGGCCCCGCCTTGCATGACCTCAGTTAAAGACGTTGCACGATTGGCCGGTGTGTCCCTGATGACGGTATCCCGGGCGCTCAATAATCCGGAAAAACTGAGCCCCGAGACGTATCAGCGAGTCCGTAGCGCGATTGACGAGCTTCAATTCGTACCCAGCCTGTCAGCGCGCAGGATTCGCGGCGACAACTTGCAGACACGAACCATCGGAGTGTTTGCGCTGGACACCGCGACAACGCCGTTCGCAGTAGAGCTGCTGCTGTCCATCGAGCAGACCGCACAGCAGGCAGGCTGGAACGTATTTATCCTCAACCTGCTAAGCAACCCGCCCACTGACCAGAACGTCGACCTGATGCTGTCCCACCGACCTGACGGGTTGATCTTCAGCGCCATGGGGTTGCGCGAAGTGACTATTCCCCAGCGCTTGAAAAGCAAACCGCTGGTGCTCGCCAACTGCGTAGCCGATGACAGCAGCCTCGTCAGTTATGTGCCGGACGACGAAACAGGGCAGTACCGCGCCTTGCACCATGCGTTCAGCCAGGGCTACCGACGTCCGTTGTTTATCAATCTGCCAAAAAAGAGCCTGGCCTGGAAAATTCGCCAGGCGGGTATGCAGCGTGCCTGCCAGGCATTCGGCCTGGCTACCGGCGAACTCTTGCAATACGACCTCTCCGAGCATGACGCCTATGGGGAAACCGCAGCCATCCTTGAACGGCACATGATTGATGGCCGTCCGCAGTTCGATATTCTGATCTGCGGCAATGACCGCATAGCCTTTTGTGCCTACCAACTGCTGCTGGGCCGTGGCCTGAAAATCCCCGGTGATGTCGCCGTGCTGGGCTATGACAATATGATCGGCATTTCCGAACTGTTCATCCCCGCGCTGACCACGGTGCAACTGCCGTATTACGAGATCGGTCGCAATGCCGCCCGGTACTTGATCGATGGCCTCGAAGTCTCGGGTGCCCAGCCGGTAGATTGCCCGCTTGTGGCCAGGGAATCGTTATGAAGGGCTTGCGGTTTCGGTAACGTCAGTTCGAAGCTGGCTTTGTAACCGCCAACATCATCACAGAGCAACTTGATCAGCGATCGGTTGCTATCGACTCGCGTCAACCCAGCGCTTGACGACCCGACGATGACAATCGGCCGGAGTCAGCACCTTGCCCGCCTTGGAACGTACGGCGATGGTTTCTACTGACTCCGACAATTCATTGTCGAGCAGCACCGAGTAGCTCTCCCCTGCGTTGAACAAGTAGCGCTCCCCCCACTGGCGCATGCTGACGACGATGGGGAACACCGCGCGGCCCATATCAGTCAGCACATATTCTTTGTAGGCACTGCCGTCGGAGGCCGGCTGAATGTCGAATACGCCCAACTCCACGAGCATTTTGAGCTTGACCGTGAGGATGTTCTTGGCGAGACCAAGACGTTTCTGAAATTCACTGAAGCGGCGAACGTCGTCGAACGCGTCGCGGATGATCATTAAAACCCAGCGATCTCCGATTGCTTCAAGCGTGCGGGCGACAGGGCATTCGCTCTGCGCCAATAATTGCTGTTTGGCCATGGGGCTCCTGGAGGCGAGGTAGCAGGAAATGTAAAAAGTTCTAACGTCAGACGAAAATGTTTTACACATGTGGTTGCATTTAACAACCTCGTTTGTTAAAAGTTCACACAAGGTTTTCTTTTGCAACCACATATTCCAAGGATGGAGCGATGCCGTTCAAGTCTCGTGCCCCGGTAAAGATGGAAATCGAAGCCGAAAAATCCAGCGGTGGGTACACGCAAGCTCCCCAACCCCGGGACACCCCCAAGCTTAGTCGCTATCAAACTTTTCTTTTTGCAATTACCTGCGCCATGGCGGTCGCAAACGTCTACTTCGCCCAGCCTTTGCTGGAATCGATGGCTGCCAGCCTGTCGGTTTCGCCGGGCACGATTGGTATCGTAGTGACCGCGACGCAAGCGGGTTATGCGGTCGGATTGTTGTTCATCGTTCCGCTGGGTGATTTGCTCAATCGCAAGAAACTTATCCTTACACAAATGCTGCTGTCGGCTCTGGCCCTGTGCGCAGTTGGTCTGTCGCAGGATTGGGGCATGTTGCTCGGCTCGATGGTGCTCGTGGGCCTGATGGCAGTCGTGGTGCAGGTGGTGGTTGCCTACGCCGCTTCGCTGGCGAGTCCCGAGCAGCGTGGCGAAGCCGTCGGCACCGTGACCATTGGCGTGGTGCTGGGAATTCTGCTGGCCCGCTTCGTCTCCGGTGCAGTGGCTGATCTGGCCGGCTGGCGCGGCGTTTATTTTGTCTCGGCCGCCCTGATGACCGGCATGGCACTGGTGCTGATGCGCGCCATGCCTGCCTCCACAACGCCACCAGCTAAAGGCGGCTACTGGCAATTGCTGCGATCGGTGTTCCAGTTGTACCTGACCGAACGTGCATTGCGTGTCCGGGGCACCTTCGCCCTGCTGATCTTCGCCGCATTCAGTGTGTTATGGACGTCGATGGTACTGCCGCTCAGCGCCCCCCCGTTGTCGCTGTCACACACCCAGATTGGTTTGTTCGGACTCGCCGGTGTGGCCGGTGCGCTGGCAGCGGCACGGGCCGGACGGCTCGCCGACCAAGGGCTCGGCAATCGCACCACGGGCGTCGCGCTGGCACTGTTGACCTTGTCCTGGTTGCCTACGGCGTTCGTTGAACACTCATTACTCGCCATGGTGGTGGGTGTGGTGTTACTGGATTTCGCCGTGCAAGCCGTCCATGTCACCAATCAGAGCCTGATCTTTGCCGCACGCCCCGATGCGCAAAGCCGACTGGTGGGTGCTTACATGTGTTTCTACTCGGTAGGCAGTGGTCTGGGTGCCATCGCTGCGACTTATACATATGCACACTTTGGCTGGGTCGCCGTTTGTAGTTTGGGTGCCGCCATCAGCGCAGTTGCCCTGCTGTACTGGACCTACCTGGAACTGACGTCCACATAACGTTCAACCCTTAATAAACTTCTCGCGATCGTCAGTTAACGGATGGCGTGAAACAGTGGGAAGCCGGTGGCAAGAACATCATCCCGCTGGGCTGCCGCGTCGGGGATGACCACCTTCACCAAGGCAAATAATCCATGAAACCACTGCACGTAGTGTTGGCTGTATTGATAACGGCAATCTGGGGTGTGAATTTCTCGGTGATCAAACTGGGACTGGCCACCGTCGATCCGCTCATCCTGGCGGGTATACGCTTCAGTCTCTGTGCATTACCGGCGATTTTCTTCATCCGTAAACCCGACGTGCCGTGGCGCTACATCATCGGCTATGGCCTGGTGTTCGGCATTGGTCTGTGGGGCGTGGTCAACCTGGGTATCAAGGCAGGGCTGTCGGCGGGCATCGCGTCCTTTGTGCTGCAGTTCAGCGCGTTCTTCACCATCCTGCTCGGCGGTTGGGTGTTCAAGGAAGCGCTGACCCGCTTCCAGGTGCTGGGCATGTTGATCGCCCTCGCGGGGCTGTTGTGCATCATCAAGATCAGTGACGGTTCGGTGAGCCTCACCGGCGTGTTACTGGTGCTGATGGGCGCAGCGTCCTGGAGCGTTGCCAACATCATCAACAAGAAAGCCAGCACCAAGGATGTCTTCGGCTTTCTGGTCTGGTCCAGCGCGTTTGCACCGATTCCGCTGTTCGCCCTCGATTACGCGGTGAACGGCAGCGCCGGCTACACCGCGTTTGTCAGTCAGGTGAATACGACTGCCGTGTTGTCGATCCTGTTTCAGGTCTATCCCAACACGCTGTTCGCTTACTGGATATGGAACTCGCTGCTCAAAACCTATCCGGTTTCCACAGTGGCGCCGCTGTCTCTGCTGGTGCCTATCTTCGGCATGCTCGGCTCGGTATTCGTGTTCAACGAAAATGTGCCGGTGAGCAAAGTACTAGCGGTGGTGTTGATCGTACTCGGCCTAGCAGTCGGCCTCTACGGTCAGCGTATGTTCAATGCTATGTTCGCGCGTCGTGCACGCACTTCAATGTGAGCCCAAGGGGCAAGATTTAACAACTCGAACACGACAAGAAAGCGGTTCTGACACAGCACTCTTGGCATGGTCTGTTTTATGCTTTTTGGCCCCTGGGGGATTCAAGCGCAGCGGCTAAGATGCTTGAGCGAAGTCTTGGCCGCCGGCCTGCTTCCGTCCCAATGAAACCTCAAGGATATGAGTGCAATGTCGCGTAAAGTTTTCGTAGCCGGCGCATCCGGTGTAATCGGCAAAGCCCTGCTCAAGCTCTTGGTAGCTGCGGACTACAGCGTATATGGCGCTACCCGTCGCGCCGAAAAAGTGAAGGACATTGAGGCCACGGGTGCTACGGCAGTGGTGGTCGATGTCTATGACGCCGAGCGTTTAAACCAAGAGTTGGTGCGCATACAGCCATGGGCTGTTATTCATCAACTGACAGATCTGCCTCGTGGCCTGAGTCCCGAATTGATGGCAAAAGCGGTCGAGAACAACGCGCGTATCCGTACAGAAGGAACGCGTAATCTGGTAGCCGCCGCTCGGGCTGCTGGCGCTACGCGTCTGATAGCTCAAAGCATCGCCTGGGCCTACCGTCCAGGCGAAACCCCTTATCTGGAAACCTGTCCTCTGGACGAGGAGGCACAAGGCAGTCGCGGCGTCAGCGTGGGTGGTGTGGCGGCCTTGGAACAGCAAGTGCTGAGCGAGCCTGCATTGAACGGAACCATCTTGCGCTATGGCCAGTTATACGGGCCCGACACTGGCACTGACGAGCCGACCGGCACCAGCCCTGTACACGTACAAGCCGCTGCCCGCGCAGCACTGCTGGCGTTGCAAACAGAGCAAAGTGGTGTTTTCAATATCACCCAGGACAGCCCGACCGTCAGCAACGAAAAAGCCAAGCGCGTACTGGGGTGGTCGCCTACCGAAGAGGCTTGACGCGCCAACGCAGCTATTCCGTACGAAGACAGGCTTTCTATCTCCAGTTGCTTGCCTGCCAAGGTCAACAGATGGCAACTTTCAGACAGGAAGTGCTATGAAACCACTGGACAATGTTTTTCATGAGTTGCACAAGAATGGCCTTTTGATCCTGGCCAATGTCAGCGATGCAGGCGGCGCAAGAGTCGTAGAGTCATTGGGTGCCACCGCGATCGCCACCAGCAGTGCGGGCATGGCATGGGCGCATGGTTACGCCGATGGCAACCAGCTCCCCCTTACGCGGCTGGCGGCCAGCGTTGAATCCATGACGCGAATACTGCACGTCCCCCTGACCGTAGACATTGAGGCCGGTTACTCCGACGACCTCCAGCACGTTGTCAGGGTTGTCGAAGCAGTTGTCACTTCAGGTGCGGTGGGTATCAACATCGAAGACGGTACCGCACCACCGGAGGTACTTGTGCGCAAAATCGAAGTTGCCCGAGAAGTCGCCAACAAACACGGCGTTAACCTATTCATCAATGCACGCAGTGACGTCTACCTGAAAAGCCTGGTGCCCGCCTCCCAGCGTCTCGATGAAATCATCCGGCGTGCAGCGCTTTATGCACAAGCAGGAGCCAACGGCCTTTTCGCCGCAGGTATGGTCACGCCCGCCGAGATTTCCACACTGTGCAACGCCTCCACACTACCGGTGAACCTGCTTGCCCGCGACGGGCTGTCGGCACCCGAAGAATTGCAGCGCCTAGGCGTTAGACGCTTGAGCGCCGGTTCAAGTATTGCGGAGTTCCTGTACGGCGCGATGGAAGGGCTGGCCCGCTCTTTCATCGAGCGCGGACAGCTGGATACGCAGGCGCTCACGGGTTTTACGTATGGGAAGTTGAATGGGTTAATGGGGGAGCGTGGATAAAGCGACAGGCCCTTGGGCAGATTGAGCGAAAAGTGCTCAGGAGCATGGGGCCATGACGTCTTCCGCGACATCCCTACTTAGGTAACGCGGCGCGGTGATAGGCCATTTAATGAACATCACCGCGGATGCAGAACACTCCGGACCGGTGCTTTTCAGGGACCTAAGCCAGCGATGTTCGTGGCTTAAGGGAAACACGTGGGGAAAAGCGGCGGCGTGCGAAAGTTTTAATTCACAAAAACACTGATTTTAGAGAATTAAAACTGTCTCAGCCAGTAACGACGCGGCTTTCACGTAGTTTTGTCAGCACCGGTGGCTAGTTAGTCGCCGCCAGATCGCGCTGGGCGCTCATCCAGGCTTGCAGCATGTCCATGATCGAGACGGCTTTTTCTTGCCGTATTCGGCGCCGTAAATCCAGTTCCAGGTCGCGGACTTCGCTCTCGATTTCGTACAACAACTGGATGTAACGCAGTGCTTGCTCAGCAAGCTTGCTTTTATTCGTAGCGTGTAGTTCGAAGAACTTGCGCCGCGTATGAGCCACGCAGCCAATCTCGGTCACGCCTAGTTCGAAGCTGGCTTTGTAATCGCCAAAATCATCGCAGACCAGCTTGCCCGGCCAGTCATTCAGGAAGTTGCGAGCGTGCTCTCCGGCGCGGCTAGGGGTGTCTTTGCAGAAGCTTGAGCCGTGTGCTGGAAAACTCCCATGCAAGGTTCTTAGGGGTTGGACACGGGCAACTGCGTCTGACTACCCTACAACCAGATGCGGCCATGACCCGTATGCGTATATGAAAGATGTTCTCACGCGCCTGCCGACGCATCGGGCGAGTGAGATTGGTCAATTACTGCCGCATAACTGAAAACCGGTTTAATTACGCGAGAAGGGATGCCCGGACGGATACCTTTGACGGGCTTTTTCCAAGGAAGGCTGATGCGGTTGCATTCGGTGAGGCCAAGCGTGCAGCGCTTGCCGGAAACCTGAAGAGACGTCAGGAAGGACTGCTAAGGCAACTACTGGAGTTGCAGAAATACGAATGAGATTTACTTGGATAAAGCGTCTACAAGAGTAGGTAGCGGGTCTCTCCAGAATCGGAGGTGCATTTATGCCGACCCGTTGCCCGTGGACTCGCCAGCTATTCGTGGCACACGCAACCAGGCGGTAGCGGCACGAACAACACATGCCTTGAGCAACAGTCACCCATTCACTGTGCCTAGAAAGCTCTTGGGATATATTACCGGCTAACACGTGCGCTACGCACCCGCATATCCTCGATGCCCGGTTCGCCGCGGCAGTCAAAGGCATTCCAAATGCGTTCCGGCCCAATGGCGTAGACCTCACCGCTCAGTAAGGTCGCTCAACTGCCTCATGGCACCACATAATCCACTTGGTGACGCGCCACCCGCAGCGCTCCCAGCTCTTGCTTCACCCGCAAGTGCTCCGGGTGTACAGCGTAATTGGCCAATGCCTGTTCGGACTCGAACTCGGTGTAGAGCACGACATCACAGGCGTAATCAATACGGCTAATGTCCACCCCCACCTCGATTTTAATCAGGCCTGGAATCCGGCCTGCGAGGCCCTCGAAACAAGCTTTGAGAAACATGCAGGCCTTAAGATTTGCTTGCGGGGTTTCTCCCGCCAGATTCCACATTACGATGTGCTTGATCATTGAGGCCCCCTTGCGGTGCTGTCCAGGCTTGGCATATCAACCCTTGTTTTTTTGATAGACGTCGACGAAAACCGCTGCGAGCAACACGGCGCCCTTAATCATTTGCTGGTAGTCGATGCCGATGCCCATGATCGACATACCGTTGTTGAGCACGCCCATGATAAAGGCGCCGATCACTACGCCGACCACCTTGCCTACACCGCCCGACGCCGATGCACCGCCGATGAACACGGCAGCGATTACGTCCAGTTCAAAACCGGTGCCCCCCCGGGGGGTCGCGCTGTTGAGGCGGGCGACGAAGATCAGTCCGGCCACGGCAGCCAGCACGCCCATGTTGACGAAGGCAAAGAAGGTCACCTGCGAGGCATTGATGCCCGAGAGTTTGGAGGCCTTCAGGTTGCCGCCCACCGCGTAGACCCAGCGCCCGATGACAGTACGGTTCATTACAAAGGTGTAGACGCCAATCAGCACGCTCATGATCACCATAACCGTCGGAATGCCGCGGTAGGTCGACAGTAGGTAGCAGAAGTACAGAATGAGAGCAGTCACTACACCATTCTTGAGCACAAACACAGCCAACGGCGCGACCACGCTACCGCTACGTACCGTGCGTCGGCGGCTACGGTATTCAACGACGCAGAACAGTGCGGCCACCGCCGCGCCCAGCAGCAGCGATGTCAGGCGCAAACTGTCATTGGCGAATAGCTCTGGAATAAAGCCCGAGCTCAGCGCGGTAAAGCTCGGTGGAAACGGCCCAATGGATTGCCCTTGAGAAATAGCGATGGTGGCTCCACGGAAAATTAGCATTCCGGCCAACGTCACGATAAAAGACGGCATACGCCAAACGGCCACCCAGTAGCCTTGGGCAGCCCCGATCAGGCCACCGGCAATCAGACAGATGACGGTCACGCTGAAGAAATCCATGTTGTACTGCACCATCAGTACCGCAGCAATGGAGCCGATCACGCCCACCACCGAGCCGACCGATAGGTCGATGTGTCCGCACACAATCACCATCAGCATGCCGAGCGCCATAACCACGATGTAGCTGTTTTGCAACAGTAGGTTGGTCAGGTTTAACGGCTGCATCAAGGCGCCGTCGGTAGCCACCTGGAAGAAGATCATGATGACGATCAAAGACGCCAGCAGTCCGTACTCACGGGCGCCGCGTTTGAAAGAGGCCATCGCCGCAGGTTGGGATGAGTGAGGCAAACTGACTTCGCTCACTGGATCACCTCGTTTTTCATGATTGCTTGCATTATTTTTTCCTGGGACGCCTCGGCAATCGTAAACTCGCCCACGAAACGGCCTTCATTCAACACATAGATGCGGTCGCAGGTGCCGAGCAGTTCTGCCATTTCTGAAGAAATCATGACAACGCACCTGCCCTCGCTGACCACTTGATTGACCACGGCATAGATTTCATATTTGGCGCCTACATCTATACCCCGGGTGGGCTCATCGAGAATCAGCACTTTGGGGTCGGAGAACAACCATTTGCCTAAGACGACCTTCTGTTGGTTCCCGCCCGAGAGCGTCTCCACGGATTGTTCAACGTTGGGACTGCGAATGTGCAGGCGCGAACGAAAGTCCTGGGCCACGGCGGTTTCGGCCAGACCATTCATCACCCAACGTTTGGAGACAGCCGCCAAGTTCGCCATGCTGGTATTGCGGGTAATGCTGTCACCCAACACCAAGCCGGCGTCCTTGCGGTCTTCGGTGGCGTAGGCCAGCCCAAGGTCAATGGCCTTGCGCACGGTGCGCACATCGACTTCCCTGCCTTCCAAACGCGCCGTGCCGCGAAAGTGAGTACCGTAGGAGCGGCCGAACACGCTCATGGCCAGTTCGGTACGGCCGGCCCCCATGAGCCCGGCAATGCCGACGACCTCGCCACGCCGTACATGGAAACGAACATCGCGGATACGATCACGGCCGGGCTGGTCGGGGTCCCCGACCGACCAGCCTTCGACCTCGAACAACACCTCGCCGATATTTGGCACTCGTGTGGGATAGCGGTCCGACAACTCCCGCCCGACCATGGAGCGGATCACCCGTGTTTCGTCGATGGGTTCGGCACGGCAGTCGATGACATCCACCGTCCTGCCGTCGCGAATCACCGTGATTTCGTCCGCTACCCGTCCGATCTCGTTGAGTTTGTGCGAAATAATGATGGAGGTGATGCCGCGTCCCTTGAGCTCCAGCATCAGTGCCAGCAGGGTGTCGCTGTCCTGTTCATTCAGGCTGGCTGTGGGCTCGTCAAGAATCAGCAGGCGCACATCTTTGGCCAGCGCCTTGGCGATCTCGACCATTTGTTGCTGGCCGATACTCAGGCTAGCCACAAGCGTCTGGGACGGCACTTTCAGCCCCACGCGGCTGAGCAGTTCGCGGGCGCGCCGATGCGCCCTGTCCCAGTCGATCACGCCGCGGGTGGCTATCTCGTTGCCCAGAAAAAGGTTTTCGGTCACCGACAACATTGGCACCAGGGCCAGCTCTTGGTGAATGATGCAAATGCCCAGGGCCTCGCTGTCGCGCAGATTGTAGAAGGTGCGCGCCTGACCGTCGAAGAGCACCTCACCCTCGAAGCTGCCGTGCGGATACACGCCGCTGAGAATTTTCATCAAGGTTGACTTGCCTGCGCCGTTTTCGCCACAGATGGCATGGATGTCGCCTTCATCCACCTTGAGGCTCACGCAGGTCAGCGCTTTGACCTCACCGAAACTCTTCTGGATGTTGCGCATGTCGAGAATTGTTTTAGTCATGATCGTTCTCCCGCCCGACCACGGTCGTCAGCGACCGTGCTCTGTACACTTAACTAGCGCAACTGTTCCAGGGTGTAGAAGTGAGCGTCGTCGACAAGAATTTTTTGCCAGTTGCTGCGATCCACCAGCTGAGGGGTGAGCAATTGGGTGGGCACGATCATTGAGCCGTTGTTGTAGGACTTGGAGTCATTGACCGTTACTGCCTTGCCCGTTAGCTCGGCGTCGACCATCTGTGCCGCCGTACCCGCCAGCGCACGGGTGTCTTTGAAGATAGTCGAGGACTGATTGCCCGCGATGATCGACTTGACGCTGGACACTTCAGCGTCCTGGCCTGTCACAATCGGCATGGCCGAGGTGCCGCTGCCATAGCCCACACTGAGCAGCGAGGAAACCACGCCATTGGCGATCTGGTCATTCATCGCCAGCACCGCATCCAGGTGCGCGTTGCCATAGAAGGCGCTCAACAGGTTGTCCATTCGCGACTGAGCCAAGGCACCATCCCAGTTGGGTGTGGCGGTCTTGTCCATGTCAATCTGACCACTGCGAACCACCAGTTTGCCACTGTCGATAAAGGGCTTGAGCTGCGACATCACCCCGGCGTACACCACGTGCGCGTTATTGTCGTCGGTGGAGCCCGCGAAAATTTCCAGATTGAACTGGGCAGCCTGCGGCTGCAAATTGTGGGATTTTGAAATCGGTTATCATAGCCAAAATTGAGTCGATCCCTCCTCAGCACAGGCTTACACATGGCGTCAGAGACAAAAAAACGTAAACGGGCAAGCCGGGCAAAAGCCAAGGCAAAGCAGACCCGTCTCCAACGCGCCGGGCATACCACCTTCGTTCCCGATACCGAATTTTTCTTCGATGTCGATCCTTTGGGTGATGTCGATCTTTGTAGTTGCTGCCAGACAGCGTATCTGAACGACAGGTTTCCCGACGCTTCTTGCGTAAGCGTTTCGATGAGAGAAGGGCCAGGCGGATTCGCCATCACCGCCGTCATTCACCACGATGAGGAGCCATCCTGCTGACGTGGCCTCTGCACCGCCTGCTTACAAACCTCGACCGCTCAAAAACCTCTTCACGGCCAACGGCTGCTGGGCAGATTTGCTGGAAGCCGGCGGTCTGCGCCAAATCGAAGTGGAGTCGATCAGCAAAATGCTCGCCTGCGGCACCTCGATACTGGGCGTCAAACACTACACCTGTGGCAATGAGCATTGCCCACACGTCAAATACCTGTGCAACACCTGCCATTGCCGGGCCTGTCCTTCCTGCGGCAAAAAGGCCACCGACCAGTGGATCGCCGTGCAAAACAACCGTCTGCCCGACTGCCCCTGGCAGCATCTGGTGTTCACGCTGCCCGACACGCTGTGGTCCCTGTTCTTCTACAACCGCTGGCTGCTCGATGCGCTGTTTCGTCTGGCGGCCGATAACCTGATCTACACCGCCAAGCGGCGCGGTTTGCGCGTCGGGATTTTCGGTGCGCTGCACACCTATGGCCGGCGGCTCAACTGGCATCCCCACGTCCACCTGTCGGTGACCGCGGGCGGCCTGGATGAGCAGGGCGTCTGGAAAAATCTGTCGTTCCACAAAGAGGCCCTGCGGCGGCGCTGGATGTGGCTGGTGCGCGATTACCTGCTGGGACAGCCGCTTTCGCAACTGACGATGCCGCCGCAGCTGGCCCACATCCACTGTGAAAGCGACTGGCGCCGTTTGATACTGACCGCTGGTGGCCAGCACTGGCACATCCACTTGTCGAAGAAGACGGAAAACGGCCGAAAGACCGTCAATTACCTGGGCCGCTACCTGAAAAAACCGCCGATCTCGGGCAGTCGTCTGGCGCATTACACCTGCGGGGCCACGTTGAGCTTTACCTACCTGGATCACCGCACGCAGACCTATCAGCAGGAAACGCTGAGCCAGGCCGACATGCTGCGCCGGGTGGTGCAGCACATCCCGGAAAAGCATTTCCGGATGATCCGGTATTTTGGTTTTCTGGCCAATCGGGTGTGTGGGAAATACCTGCCGAAGGTGTATGAAGCACTGAAGATGGCGACGCCAGGACCGGTACCAAAGCTGTATTTTGCGCCGATGGCCAAAGCCTTTCTAAACGTCGATCCGTTCCGCTGCGTGCTGTGTGGCGCGCGGATGGTCTACACGGCGGCAATCAGCGGGCTGACGGTGCAGGGACTGGTCCTCAACGCTCAGGCGATCGCGCAGATGAGGTACGTGAAGCCCTGACAGGGGGAAGGTGCGTCCGCACCTAGGCTCAGCGGTAAAATAAACTGTGTTAATGCGGATTTATAGGGATTTTCACTGCATAAGTAACGCATCAGCGTCTTCCTACGCATCGCTATGAAGGCATGACGCCTCCTTCACAGCGTCAGGTTCATGCATAGGCATTTTGAAATTCCTATGCATGAACAGGGCAGCCTGCGGCTGCAAATTGTGAGATTTTGAAATCGGTTATCATAGCCGAAATTGAGTCGATCCCTCCTCAGCACAGGCTTACACATGGCGTCAGAGACCAAAAAACGTAAACGGGCGAGCCGGGCAAAAGCCAAGGCAAAGCAGACCCGTCTCCAACGCGCCGGGCATACCACCTTCGTGCCCGATACCGACTTTTCCTTCGATATCAATCCTTTCGGTGATGTCGATCTTTGTAGTGGCTGCCAGACAGCGTATCTGAACGACAGGTTTCCCGACGCTTCTTGCGTAAACGTTTCGATGAGAGAAGGGCCAGGCGGATTGGCCATCACCGCCGTCATTCACCACGATGAGGAGCCGCCCTGCTGACGTGGCCTCTGCACCGCCTGCTTACAAACCTCGACCGCTCAAAAACCTCTTCACGGCCAACGGCTGCTGGGCAGATTTGCTGGAAGCCGACGGTCTGCGCCAAATCGAAGTGGAGTCGATCAGCAAAATGCTCGCCTGCGGCACCTCGATACTGGGCGTCAAACACTACACCTGTGCCAATGAGCATTGCCCGCACGTCAAATACCTGTGCAACACCTGCCATTGCCGGGCCTGTCCTTCCTGCGGCAAAAAGGCCACCGACCAGTGGATCGCCGTGCAAAACAACCGTCTGCCCGACTGCCCCTGGCAGCATCTGGTGTTCACGCTGCCCGACACGCTGTGGTCCCTGTTCTTCTACAACCGCTGGCTGCTCGATGCGCTGTTTCGTCTGGCGGCCGATAACCTGATCTACACCGCCAAGCGGCGCGGTTTGCGCGTCGGGATTTTCGGTGCGCTGCACACCTATGGCCGGCGGCTCAACTGGCATCCCCACGTCCACCTGTCGGTGACCGCGGGCGGCCTGGATGAGCAGGGCGTCTGGAAAAATCTGTCGTTCCACAAAGAGGCCCTGCGGCGGCGCTGGATGTGGCTGGTGCGCGATTACCTGCTGGGACAGCCGCTTTCGCAATTGACGATGCCGCCGCAGCTGGCCCACATCCACTGTGAAAGCGACTGGCGCCGTCTGATACTGACCGCTGGTGGCCAGCACTGGCACATCCACTTGTCGAAGAAGACGAAAAACGGCCGAAAGACCGTCAATTACCTGGGCCGCTACCTGAAAAAACCGCCCATCTCGGGCAGCCGATTGGCCCATTACACCAACAGCGCGACCTTGAGTTTTACCTACCTGGATCACCGCACCAAGACCTATCAGCAGGAAACGCTGAGCCAGACCGACATGCTGCGCCGGGTGGTGCAGCACATCCCGGAGAAGCACTTTCGGATGATCCGGTATTTTGGATTTCTGGCCAACCGCGTCTGTGGCCGACAGCTACCCCGGGTGTATGAGGCGCTACGCATGGAAAGGCGTGGCAAAGCGCCAAAACTGTATTTTGCGCAGATGAGTAAAGCGTTCTTGCATCGGGATCCGTTCAGCTGCGTGCTGTGCGGAGCGCGGATGGTGTACACCGCAGCCATCGCCGGCCTGACCGTGCAGGGCCTGGTCAACAATGCCCACAGCATCGCGCAATTGAGGTACGTGCCGGCCTGATACGGGAGAGGTGCGTCCAAAATCTGGAAAAGGTAAAGAAAAGTCGCTTTCAATCCATTTTTCGGCGTGGGTGATGGGTAAAAAAAGCTTTTTGCCGCCATCGACGCCACGTTGGCATCACGCCGAGGGGACCTTTTTTGGCGGATTACCTTGTATAGGAATTATTGAAATTCCTATACATGAACTGGGCAGCCTGCGGCTGCAAATTGTGGGATTTTGAAATCGGTTATCATAGCCGAAATCGAGTCGATCCCTCCTCAGCACAGGCTTACACATGGCGTCAGAGACCAAAAAACGTAAACGGGCGAGCCGGGCAAAAGCCAAGGCAAAGCAGACCCGTCTCCAACGCGCCGGGCATACTACCTTCGTGCCCGATACCGACTTTTCCTTCGATATCGATCCTTTCGGTGATGTCGATCTTTGTAGTTGCTGCCAGACAACGTATCTGAACGACAGGTTTCCCGACGCTTCTTGCGTAAGCGTTTAGATGAGAGAAGGGCCAGGCGGATTCGCCATCACCGCCGTCATTCACCACGATGAGGAGCCGCCCTGCTGACGTGGCCTCTGCACCGCCTGCTTACAAACCTCGACCGCTCAAAAACCTCTTCACGGCCAACGGCTGCTGGGCAGATTTGCTGGAAGCCGGCGGTCTGCGCCAAATCGAAGTGGAGTCGATCAGCAAAATGCTCGCCTGCGGCACCTCGATACTGGGCGTCAAACACTACACCTGTGCCAATGAGCATTGCCCGCACGTCAAATACCTGTGCAACACCTGCCATTGCCGGGCCTGTCCTTCCTGCGGCAAAAAGGCCACCGACCAGTGGATCGCCGTGCAAAACAACCGTCTGCCCGACTGCCCCTGGCAGCATCTGGTGTTCACGCTGCCCGACACGCTGTGGTCCCTGTTCTTCTACAACCGCTGGCTGCTCGATGCGCTGTTTCGTCTGGCGGCCGATAACCTGATCTACACCGCCAAGCGGCGCGGTTTGCGCGTCGGGATTTTCGGTGCGCTGCACACCTATGGCCGGCGGCTCAACTGGCATCCCCACGTCCACCTGTCGGTGACCGCGGGCGGCCTGGATGAGCAGGGCGTCTGGAAAAATCTGTCGTTCCACAAAGAGGCCCTGCGGCGGCGCTGGATGTGGCTGGTGCGCGATTACCTGCTGGGACAGCCGCTTTCGCAATTGACGATGCCGCCGCAGCTGGCCCACATCCACTGTGAAAGCGACTGGCGCCGTTTGATACTGACCGCTGGTGGCCAGCACTGGCACATCCACTTGTCGAAGAAGACGGAAAACGGCCGAAAGACCGTCAATTACCTGGGCCGCTACCTGAAAAAACCGCCGATCTCGGGCAGTCGTCTGGCGCATTACACCTGCGGGGCCACGTTGAGCTTTACCTACCTGGATCACCGCACGCAGACCTATCAGCAGGAAACGCTGAGCCAGGCCGACATGCTGCGCCGGGTGGTGCAGCACATCCCGGAAAAGCATTTCCGGATGATCCGGTATTTTGGTTTTCTGGCCAATCGGGTGTGTGGGAAATACCTGCCGAAGGTCTATGAAGCATTGAAGATGGCGACGCCAGGACCGACACCGAAGCTGTATTTTGTGCAGATGGCCAAAGCCTTTCTAAACGTCGATCCGTTCCGCTGCGTGCTGTGTGGCGCGCGGATGGTCTACACGGCGGCAATCAGCGGGCTGACGGTGCAGGGACTGGTCCTCAACGCTCAGGCAATCGCGCAGATGAGGTACGTGAAGCCCTGACAGGGGGAAGGTGCGTCCGCACCTAGGCTCAGCGGTAAAATAACCTGCACAAATTCGGATTGATAGGGATTTTCACTGCATAAGTAACGCATCAGCGTCTTCCTACGCATCGCTATGAAGGCATGACGCCTCCTTCACAGCGTCAGGTTCATGCATAGGCATTTTGAAATTCCTATGCATGAACCTGGTGCGGATGAGTTCGGAGGGGACGCAAGTGGCACTGGAACGGCGCGGGTTGATTGCTGCGGCCAGTTGAGGGAAACACTATCGTGCGGCGCTCCGCGTCGCATGCAGTTCTGGACGCTCCGCGTCCGATCTTGAATGCGCGGCGCGGCGCAGATCTGTGACGCGCCGCGTCACGCACGGCATTCCCACGCTGGAGCGTGCGGAACGATAACCTGACTATCGTGCGGCGCTCCGCGTCGCATGCAGTTCTGGACGCTCCGCGTCAGATCTTGAATGCGCGGCGCGGCGCAAATCTGTGACGCGGAGCGTCACGCACGGCATTCCCACGCTGGAGCGTGCGGAACGATAACCTGACTATCGTGCGGCGCTCCGCGTCGCATGCAGTTCTGGACGCTCTGCGTCCGATCTTGAATGCGCGGCGCGGCGCAGATCTGTGACGCGGAGCGTCACGCACGGCATTCCCACTCTGGAGCGTGCGGAACGATAACCTGACTATCGTGCGGCGCTCCGCGTCCGATCTTTCCTAGTACCAGCGCGCTTCGCCTGCCGGGCGTTTCTTGAAGCGTTTCATGGTCCACATGTACTGGCTCGGGTAGGCCCGCACGTATTTCTCGACCACTTTGCTCATCGCCGCTGCCGAGGTTTCGGTGTCGGTGCTGTACATGGCTTCAGGGGCCGCTTCGAGTACCACTTTGTAACCCGAGCCGTCCGGCAGGCGCATGGCGTGCAGGAATACACCGACCGCCTTGCCGCCTGCCAGCATGTTCGGTACGAACTTGCTGGTCAGCGCCTGGGTGCCGCAGAAGGGCACGAAGATGCCCGCTGATTCGGCCGGCTCCGGATCGGCCGGAATACCCACCGAGCCGCCTTTGCGCACTTCCTTGATTACACTGAGAATGCCTTCCTTGGTCGACGCCGCAACCCGGTTGCCCAACTGCACACGCTGCTTGCGCAAAAGGTCGTCGACCGCCTTCAGCTTCGGTGGACGATAGAAAATGATCGGCTTGCACTGGCTGCAATAGAAGTGATTGAGCACTTCCCAGTTGCCCAGGTGACTGGTGATGCCGACTACGCCCTTGCCGGACGCCAGCGCATCCTTGAGCACATCGAGCCCTTCGACTTCACGCACCAGGTCGATCGATTTCTGTGCTGGCCAGATCCACGCACAGGCGCTTTCGGTCAGGGTCTTGCCGATGTCCATCAGGCTGCGGCCAACGAGCTTTTCCAGCTCCGGCTCGCTCAACTCGGGGAAACACTTGGACAGGTTGATCCGTGCCACTTCCCGCGAACGGTTGGGCAGCTTCCACATCAGCCAGCCAATCGCGGTACCTGCCCATTGCACCGCGCGCCACGGCAACAGCGCAAACAATCGCAACGCCCCGACCATTACGGCGCCTTTGAACTTATCCACAGATGACTCCCAGATTCTCGAGGCGGGTAGTGTAACCGTCAGCGGCTCAGGATCGCATACCGATCACAATCTACAGTGTGATCCATGACCATACCGCTGGCCTGCATATACGCATAACAGATGGTCGGGCCGACAAAGGTGAAACCGGCCTTTTTAAGTTCCTTGCTCATTGCTTCGGCCTCGGCGGTAATCGCCGGGACTTCGCTGCGATCCTTGAAGTGATTGATCTTCGGTGTACCGCCGACAAACGACCAGAGCAGCGCGACCGGGTCTTCCAGCGCCAGCCAGGCCCGCGCATTGGTGCGCACGGCCTTGAGCTTGAGGCGGTTGCGGATGATGCTCGGACGAGCATCAGCGTCTCTATTTCGGCATCGCTCAACTGCGCCAGGCGCTCGACGTCAAAGCCGTGCAGCACTTCGCGATAACGCGCCCGCCGCTTGAGAATCGTGATCCACGACAGCCCGGCCTGGAACCCTTCGAGCAAAAGCAACTCGAAGAGCTTCTGCGCATCGCGCAGCGGCACTCCCCACTCCTGATCGTGATAAGCGATGTACAGGGGGTCTTCGTTGCACCAAAAGCAGCGTGTCATAGGGCTCCCAAGGAGTGGACGTGCGGCCGAATCGGGTATACTCCCGCTCTTTGAATCGCAGCCCAGCACAGGTGAAATTTGTGAGCCAGCCTACGCCAGCCGTGCGTACCTTCCAAGACTTGATCCTCGCCCTCCAGCAATACTGGGCAGAACAAGGTTGCGTGGTACTTCAGCCCTACGATATGGAAGTAGGCGCCGGCACGTTCCACACTGCCACGTTTCTGCGCGCCGTAGGCCCGGAAACCTGGAACGCCGCTTACGTACAGCCAAGCCGTCGCCCGACTGACGGCCGCTACGGCGAAAACCCGAACCGCCTGCAGCATTACTATCAGTTCCAGGTGATTCTCAAGCCCAACCCGGACAACTTCCAGGAACTGTACCTGGGTTCGCTCAAGCACATCGGCCTCGATCCGCTGGTGCACGACGTACGTTTCGTCGAAGACAACTGGGAATCGCCGACGCTGGGCGCCTGGGGTCTGGGCTGGGAGATCTGGCTCAACGGTATGGAAGTCTCGCAGTTCACCTACTTCCAACAGGTCGGCGGCCTGGAGTGCTACCCGGTTACCGGCGAAATCACTTACGGCCTTGAGCGTCTGGCCATGTACCAGCAAGGCGTGGACTCAGTCTACGATCTGGTCTGGGCTGACGGCCCGTTCGGCAAAGTGACTTACGGCGACGTGTTCCATCAAAACGAGGTGGAACAGTCGACCTACAACTTCGAACACGCCAACGTCGACAAACTGTTCGAACTGTTCGATTTCTACGAGAGCGAAGCCGCACGTCTGATCGAGCTGGAGCTGCCGTTGCCGGGCTATGAAATGGTCCTCAAGGCCTCGCACACCTTCAACCTGCTGGATGCCCGCCGCGCGATTTCCGTGACCGCGCGTCAGCAATACATCCTGCGCGTACGCACGCTGGCCCGCTCGGTGGCTCAGGCCTACCTGCAGGCCCGCGCCCGTCTCGGTTTCCCGATGGCGCCGCCCGATCTACGCGATGAAGTGTTGGCCAAGCTGGAGGCAGCGCAATGAGTGCTCAAGATTTTCTGGTTGAACTGGGCACTGAAGAACTGCCACCCAAGACCCTCGTTTCCCTGGCAGATGCATTTCTGGCCGGTATTGAAAAAGGCCTGTCGGGCGCAGGTCTGACCTACAGCGCCAAACAGGTCTACGCCGCACCGCGTCGCCTGGCCGTGCTGATCACCGCGCTGGCCACGCAACAACCGGATCGCAGCGTCAACCTCGACGGCCCGCCGCGTCAGGCAGCGTTCGATGCGGACGGCAACCCGACGCAGGCAGCACTGGGCTTTGCCAAGAAGTGCGGCGTCGATCTGAGCGAAATCGATCAGAGCGGCCCGAAACTGCGCTACAGCCAGACCATCCTCGGCAAGCCGACCACGTCGCTGCTGCCGACTATCGTCGAAGACTCGCTGAACGACCTGCCGATTGCCAAGCGCATGCGCTGGGGTGCCCGCAAGGAAGAGTTCGTGCGTCCGACCCAGTGGCTGGTGATGCTGTTCGGTGATCAGGTGGTTGACTGCACGATCCTCGCCCAGAGCGCGGGTCGTCATTCTCGTGGTCATCGCTTCCATCACCCGCAAGACGTGCGTATTTCTTCGCCTGCCGGTTACCTCAGCGACCTGCGCGCCGCGCATGTACTGGCCGACTTCAACGAACGTCGCCAGATCATCAGCAAGCGCGTCGACGAGCTGGCCACCCAACAGGAAGGTACTGCCATCGTACCGCCAAGCCTGCTTGATGAAGTAGCCGGGCTGGTCGAGTGGCCGGTTCCGCTGGTGTGCTCTTTTGAAGAACGTTTCCTGGAAGTACCTCAGGAAGCGCTGATTACTACCATGCAGGACAACCAGAAATACTTCTGCCTGCTGGATGCCGAAGGCAAGTTGCTGCCGCGCTTTATCACCGTGGCCAACATCGAGAGCAAAGACCCGGCGCAAATCGTTGCCGGTAACGAGAAGGTGGTTCGTCCACGCCTGACTGATGCCGAGTTCTTCTTCAAGCAGGACAAAAAGCAGAAGTTGGAAACCTTCAACGATCGTCTGAAAAACGTCGTGTTCCAGGCACAATTGGGTAGCGTGTTCGACAAAGCCGAGCGCGTCTCGAAACTGGCTGCCTACATCGCCCCGCGCATCGGCGGCGACGCCCAGCGTGCGGCACGGGCTGGCCTGCTGTCCAAGTGCGACCTGTCGAGCGAGATGGTCGGCGAGTTCCCGGAAATGCAGGGCATTGCCGGTTACTACTACGCCAAGGCTGACGGCGAACCTGAAGATGTTGCGCTGGCGCTCAACGAGCAGTACATGCCACGTGGCGCGGGCGCCGAACTGCCGACAACGCTGACTGGCGCTGCGGTGGCCATCGCCGACAAACTCGACACGCTGGTCGGTATCTTCGGTATCGGCATGCTGCCCACCGGCAGCAAAGACCCCTATGCGCTGCGTCGTGCTGCGTTGGGTATCCTGCGTATTCTGATCGAGAAGAAGCTCGACCTGAACCTGGTCGAAACGGTGAAATTCGCAGTCACGCAGTTTGGCGCGAAGATCAAGCCTGCCGGTCTGGCGGAGCAGGTACTCGACTTCATCTTCGACCGTCTGCGTGCGCGTTATGAAGACGAAGGCGTCGATGTGGCTGTGTACCTCTCGGTACGTGCGCTGCAACCTGCTTCGGCGCTGGATTTCGATCAGCGTGTTCAGGCGGTCCAGGCTTTCCGCAAACTGCCACAGGCCGCTGCACTGGCCGCGGTGAACAAGCGCGTATCGAACCTGTTGAGCAAGGCCGAGGGCAGTATTGCCCAGACCGTCGAGCCCAAGTATTTCGACAACGCCAACGAGTTTTCGCTGTACTCGGCTATTCAGCAGGCTGACCACGCGGTCCAGCCGATGGCTGCCGAGCGTCAATACAGCGAATCGCTGGCGCGTCTGGCGATGCTGCGTGAGCCGGTCGATGCATTCTTCGAAGCGGTAATGGTCAACGCGGAAGACGCCAATGTGCGCGCCAACCGTTATGCCTTGTTGTCGCGTTTGCGCGGCCTGTTCCTTGGCGTTGCCGATATCTCGCTGCTGGGCTGAGAAGGAGTCGATGGTGAAACTGCTGATACTTGATCGAGACGGAGTCATCAACCATGACTCCGATGCTTACATAAAGTCAGTGAAGGAGTGGGTGCCCATTCCCGGCTCGATCAAGGCTATCGCAGATCTGAGCAAGGCCGGCTGGACGGTGGCCGTCGCCACCAACCAGTCGGGCATTGCCCGAGGTTATTATGATCTGGCCACGCTGGACGCCATGCATGAGCGCTTGCGCAAGCTGGTGGCAGAGCAGGGTGGCGAGGTCGGTTTGATCGTCTACTGCCCGCATGGGCCAGACGATGGCTGTAGCTGCCGCAAGCCCAAACCCGGGATGCTGCAGGCCATCGTCACTCATTACGCAGTAGACCCCAAAAGTCTCTGGTTCGTGGGCGACAGTAAAGGTGACCTACAGGCCGCTTTGGCCGTCGATTCTCAGCCTGTGCTGGTGATGACCGGCAAAGGCCGCAAGACGATGGAAGGCGGAGTGCCGGCAGGCACGTTGATTTTTGACGATCTGGCGGCAGTTGCCGCAGAACTTATCCACAACAGCGTTCACTGAACAGTCAGCTCTTCAGGTTCAGGACGCTCAAGGAGCGGGCACCTGCCCGTACGGTAAACGTAACTATGTCGATCATGCAGGCAATCAGGACCTTCTTCTTCTACCTGTTGCTGGGCACCAGCTCGCTGTTGTGGTGCACGTTGAGTTTTTTCATTGCGCCTTTTCTGCCGTTCAAAGCCCGCTATCGCTTCATTAACGTCTATTGGTGCCGCTGCGCCATCTGGCTGACCAAGGTGTTTCTGAACATCCAGGTTGAAGTGACTGGCGCCGAAAACGTACCGAACCCCCCCTGCGTGATCATATCCAACCATCAGAGTACCTGGGAGACTTTCTTCCTGTCGGCGTACTTCGAGCCGATGAGCCAGGTCCTCAAGCGTGAATTGCTGTATGTGCCGTTCTTTGGCTGGGCGATGGCAATGCTGCGCCCGATCGCCATTGACCGCGAAAACCCGAAAGCCGCACTCAGGGAGATTGCCAAGAAGGGCGACGAGTTGCTCAAGGATGGCGTCTGGGTATTGATCTTCCCGGAGGGCACACGCGTGCCTTACGGCCAGGTCGGAAAATTCTCTCGCGGCGGTACTGCGTTGGCGGTAAACGCTGATCTGCCAGTCCTGCCTATCGCTCATAACGCTGGCAAATACTGGCCTCGAGATGGCTGGGCGAAAAAGCCAGGCACTATCCAGGTGGTGATTGGCGAACCGATGTACGCAGAGGGTACAGGCCCGCGCGCCATTGCTGCGTTGAATGACCGTGTGCAGGCCTGGAATGAGGAAGCACAGCGCGCGATGGGCTCGCCTGTTACACCAGCAGCAAGCCCTGGAAAAGTCCCGGCGTGATTTTGTGGATAACCTGTGTACGGTTTTTCTGAAATCCGTCAAAAACCTTGGCTAACTCTTTAATTCGTATACATATTTTTTCGGGCTATAAAAACCGGAAAAACGTGCATAAGTTTTGGTGATGTATCAAAAACCGACCTGCAAAAGGTCGGTTTTTTATTGCTTGGGCTAACGCCCGAGGCGAAGCCGATTTCAGTCAGGCCAACGCACCGCTCCAATATTTCTGAAAGGGCAGCAGGGGAACATGTCCCGTTCAATCTGGCTGCAACGTTTCCTCAAATCCTCGCGCTTGGACCACTCTTATTGCTGCCATAACGCCTACCTTCAGGTAATCTTGCATTTTTGTAATGGAGTACGGCGATGAGCAATTTACCTTTTACAGCCAAAGGGTCTAACGGCGAGATTACATTCATCGGATCTGAGGTTCTAATTCGCCGCACAGGACTGTTTGGTGCACTGCGACAATTCTCAGGCATGGGCAAAGGTAACAAAGATATTCCAATATCAGCCATTTCAGCTATTCGCCTGGAGCCCGCCTCACTGCTTAATAAAGCTTTCTTCCAAGTGATCCACGCTGGTGATTTGGCTTTTCGCGGCGGTTCAACAAATATTGCAAACGATGACAATTCCGTATTCTTCGGCAAGGGCAGCAACGCGGATTTTGAGCAGATCAAGAAAATGATTCTCGAGGCAGTAGCAGCGTCGCACCAACCAGCCAAGACCTCGTCGGCTTCGACAGAGGACATCCCTGCAATGTTGAAAAAACTCTCCGACTTAAAGGACCAAGGCGTCCTGACCGAAGATGAGTTTCTGATAAAGAAAGCAGATCTGCTTTCACGGATGTAGACCGTAACGAGCCTATAGGTAGTGGACACCTGATTCCGGACACGACGTTAAATTTCCGCTAGGACTGAGCGGTTGCCTGGTCCGTTATTGAAAGGGCGTGGCCGGCTCCATTGATGCGTAAAATAGTCACTGATATCCCAAAACCATGGTGTTCCACGTGGAACACCAGTCGTAAGTTTTCTCAGCTCCAATGCGCGCACAGTTATCGCGGTGACTACGCCGATGTAAGCACAGCAGTCACTGTGGATCGCTCGTCGTTTCAATCAAAAATCTGCCACCTTACCCCAAGATGAGCCGTGGAAACGGTCTGGGTGATAGGGTTTAGGGTCAACGATAGGGGCGACACCACTGACAATGTCAGCGATCAGGTCACCTGCTCCTGGTCCAATACCGAAACCATGGCCGCTGAACCCGGCGGCCAGGACGAGGCCGGGCAGGCTGGCGATTTCACCGATCCCGGGCACACCATCAGGTGTGCTGTCGACATAACCAGCCCAGGCAGCAGTGACCGACGATTGCTTGAGAGCGGGGACCATCGCCACCGCACGCTTGTAGGTCAACTCCACCGCAGAGGCATCTACCTTTGGATCAAGTATGCGCATCTTCTCCATAGGTGTCGGCTGGTCGAGACGCCACTTGCCGCGACCCTCGTGGCCTGAGCGCAAGCCTTCCAGGCCTCCCGATACCAGGTTGCGCCAACGACGCTGAAACATGGGCAGGAACTGTGTGTCACCGCCACTGTAAAAATGACCCCCTAACGCCAACCTAGAATTGACCCCCTGGGTAAAACTGGCGGCTTTGAGCTGCCAATATGTTGACCCAGGAGCAGTCTGTGGAAATTAAAGTATTGGCCCGTCAGGGCCATGGCATCAAATTCATCGCCCGTGAGCTGGGTATTTCGCGTAACACCGTGCGCAAGTACCTGCGAAAGGCCCGGTCGCTACCCAGTGACAAGGTGAGACCCGCACGTCCGTGCAAAATCGACCCCTTCAAGGACTACCTGCATGAGCGTATTGAGGCAGCGCGCCCGCACTGGATTCCGGCGACCGTCCTGCTGCGTGAGATCACGGCATTGGGGTACAGCGGCGGCGTCAGTCGTCTGAAGGCTTATATTCGCCCCTTCAAACGTAAGGCAGAAGAGCCGGTGGTACGTTTCGAAACTCTGCCCGGCAAGCAGATGCAGGTGGACTTCACCACCATTCGACGAGGCCGTCAGCCGCTTAAGGCGTTCGTGGCGACACTTGGTTTTAGTCGAGCAAGCTTTGTCCGTTTCTCCGAGCGAGAGGACAGCGAAGCCTGGCTGACAGGGCTTCGGGAGGCGTTCGCTTACTTTGGCGGCGTGCCCGAGCAGGCATTGTTTGATAACGCCGGAACCATCATCACCGAGCGAGACGCTTTTGGGGAGGGCCTGCACCGTTGGCATCCCCGATTGGCTGCGCTGGCCGATGAGTTTGGTTTTATTCCCAAGGTCTGCCGCCCTTACCGTGCCCAGACCAAGGGCAAGGTTGAGCGCTTCAACGGGTATCTGAAGGGCAGTTTCATTACCCCGTTGGCCGCTACGCTCAAGAGTGCGGGTCTGACGCTGGATGTGGTGACGGCCAACGCACATATCGGCCAATGGCTCGACGAAGTCGCTCATCAGCGGATTCACGGCACGACGGGTGTTCAACCAGCGGTACGTCTGGCCGAAGAGCAGCAGGTACTATTACCACTGCCAACACAGAGCCTGCGCCCACAACCCGCCCAAGGCCTACGCCTGGGGCGGGTCCTGCCGTACGAGAGCTTGCAGCATCCGCTGTCGGTTTATGAGCAACTGCTGGAGGTGAGAGCATGAACCTTCAACATGCTCGCCTGACAGAACTATGCAAGGGGCTAAAGCTTGAGCGCGTCGGGGTGGACTGGCCGCACCTTGCCCAACAAGCAGCAAGCGGCGAAGACAGCTTTGCCGACTTCCTCGAAAAGCTGCTGGCTGCCGAGACCGATGCCCGAAGTGAACGCTCTCGACAGGCCCTGCTGAAAACTGCCGCGCTGCCCGCCGTGAAAACGCTGGAGCAATACGACTTCGCGTTTGCCACCGGCGTCCCCCGGGCACAGCTCCAGGAGCTGGCAGCATTGAGTTTTGTTGGGCGTACCGAGAACATCGTGTTCCTGGGGCCTAGTGGTGTAGGCAAGAGCCACCTGGCCATCGCCCTGGCCTACCGGGCAGTGATGGCCGGTATCAAAACCCGCTTCGTCACTGCGGCTGACTTGATGCTGCAACTGACCGCTGCGCACCGCCAGGAACGGCTCAAGGAATACTTCAGTCGTGTGGTGATGGCCCCCGGGTTGTTGGTCATCGATGAAATCGGTTACCTGCCGTTTGGTCGTGATGAAGCCAACCTGTTCTTCAATGTTGTCGCCAAGCGCTACGAGCAAGGCAGCCTGATCCTCACGAGTAACTTGCCGTTTACCCAGTGGGCCGGAACCTTTGCGGATGATCAAACACTGACAGCGGCCATGCTGGACAGGCTGTTACATCATGCCCATATCGTGCAGATGACAGGTGAAAGCTATCGACTCAAGGACAAGCGCAAAGCAGGAATCAAATCGTCTCGGGCCGAACCGGCTCGAAAATATGAACCCGAGGGGGGTCAAAACTAAGTTGGCGATTTAGCACGGAAGGGGGTCACTTTTTAGTTGGCGTTGACAACTGTGTAGCAAAACCAAATAACTGTGGCGTAGGATCAACCCTTCCACGGCCGCTGATTGCCAGCGTGTAGCTACCGTCATAGCGGCGAGTCATGGAGATATTTGAAGTATGCAACGCCGCCACCAACTCGTCGGTCGGCGGGGACACTGACATTACCGTCTGGCGAATAGTGGCTTGGGGAAAACTGATACCGTACTGGCGACAGAACGAAGAAGCCCACGCGCCTCCGGCAAGTACCGCGAGCCGGGTACGAATGGTGCCGTGCTCAGTGACCACAGCGGACAATCGCCCACCTTCGGTTTCAAGCCCCCGAGCGGCGCAACCTTGATGCACGGTGCCGCCCAGCGCCATGATCGCTCTCGCAACAGCTGGCGCTGCACGAGATGGATCGGCAGTACCATCCGTAGGCGCATAGACTCCGCCCTTCCATTGCTTGCCTGTAGCCTTGCCGCGTTCAGCGGCCTGCTGGGCGTTCAACATGTAAGTCTGGACACCTACAGTACGGGCAAATTCTCCCCAGCGCGCCCATCCCGCAAGTTCTTTCTCGTCGTTGCTCAAGTAAAGCAGGCCACAGCGGGTGAAGCCTGTCTGCTCGCCGCTCTGCTTGGCAAACTGCTCCCACAGGTCCAGGCTTTTGGTTGCCATCGGCAGCTCCCGGGCATCCCGATTCTGCTGCCGGCACCACCCCCAGTTACGACTCGATTGTTCGGCACCGATACGGCCTTTTTCAACCAGAGCGACCTTCATGCCGCGCAGTGCGAGGTAGTAGGCGGTGAAGCTGCCTATTATGCCTCCGCCAATGACAACTACATCTGCCTCGAACTGGGCAGCCTGCGGCTGCAAATTGTGGGATTTTGAAATCGGTTATCATAGCCAAAATTGAGTCGATCCCTCCTCAGCACAGGCTTACACATGGCGTCAGAGACAAAAAAACGTAAACGGGCAAGCCGGGCAAAAGCCAAGGCAAAGCAGACCCGTCTCCAACGCGCCGGGCATACCACCTTCGTTCCCGATACCGAATTTTTCTTCGATGTCGATCCTTTGGGTGATGTCGATCTTTGTAGTGGCTGCCAGACAGCGTATCTGAACGACAGGTTTCCCGACGCTTCTTGCGTAAGCGTTTCGATGAGAGAAGGGCCAGGCGGATTCGCCATCACCGCCGTCATTCACCACGATGAGGAGCCATCCTGCTGACGTGGCCTCTGCACCGCCTGCTTACAAACCTCGACCGCTCAAAAACCTCTTCACGGCCAACGGCTGCTGGGCAGATTTGCTGGAAGCCGGCGGTCTGCGCCAAATCGAAGTGGAGTCGATCAGCAAAATGCTCGCCTGCGGCACCTCGATACTGGGCGTCAAACACTACACCTGTGGCAATGAGCATTGCCCACACGTCAAATACCTGTGCAACACCTGCCATTGCCGGGCCTGTCCTTCCTGCGGCAAAAAGGCCACCGACCAGTGGATCGCCGTGCAAAACAACCGTCTGCCCGACTGCCCCTGGCAGCATCTGGTGTTCACGCTGCCCGACACGCTGTGGTCCCTGTTCTTCTACAACCGCTGGCTGCTCGATGCGCTGTTTCGTCTGGCGGCCGATAACCTGATCTACACCGCCAAGCGGCGCGGTTTGCGCGTCGGGATTTTCGGTGCGCTGCACACCTATGGCCGGCGGCTCAACTGGCATCCCCACGTCCACCTGTCGGTGACCGCGGGCGGCCTGGATGAGCAGGGCGTCTGGAAAAATCTGTCGTTCCACAAAGAGGCCCTGCGGCGGCGCTGGATGTGGCTGGTGCGCGATTACCTGCTGGGACAGCCGCTTTCGCAACTGACGATGCCGCCGCAGCTGGCCCACATCCACTGTGAAAGCGACTGGCGCCGTTTGATACTGACCGCTGGTGGCCAGCACTGGCACATCCACTTGTCGAAGAAGACGGAAAACGGCCGAAAGACCGTCAATTACCTGGGCCGCTACCTGAAAAAACCGCCGATCTCGGGCAGTCGTCTGGCGCATTACACCTGCGGGGCCACGTTGAGCTTTACCTACCTGGATCACCGCACGCAGACCTATCAGCAGGAAACGCTGAGCCAGGCCGACATGCTGCGCCGGGTGGTCCAGCACATCCCGGAAAAGCATTTCCGGATGATCCGGTATTTTGGTTTTCTGGCCAATCGGGTGTGTGGGAAATACCTGCCGAAGGTGTATGAAGCACTGAAGATGGCGACGCCAGGACCGGTACCAAAGCTGTATTTTGCGCCGATGGCCAAAGCCTTTCTAAACGTCGATCCGTTCCGCTGCGTGCTGTGTGGCGCGCGGATGGTCTACACGGCGGCAATCAGCGGGCTGACGGTGCAGGGACTGGTCCTCAACGCTCAGGCGATCGCGCAGATGAGGTACGTGAAGCCCTGACAGGGGGAAGGTGCGTCCGCACCTAGGCTCAGCGGTAAAATAAACTGTGTTAATGCGGATTTATAGGGATTTTCACTGCATAAGTAACGCATCAGCGTCTTCCTACGCATCGCTATGAAGGCATGACGCCTCCTTCACAGCGTCAGGTTCATGCATAGGCATTTTGAAATTCCTATGCATCAAGGGAAGCTTGGGGGAGGTCTCGACGGGGATCAGAGGTGCGGGCATTTTTGCTATTCCTGCCAATATCGTAGTGATACGTGCAGCCTTGAGCGGCTGCGATATTGATCAGGTTAATCGCTCAGCGAAGTCATCTGCGCTGAAGTTCTCCGCGCAAACGTACGGATCGACTGTTTTGGCCACTATAAACGGCAGATTCATTCAACGTTCATCGTGGCCAAGTCCATGCATAGGAATTTCAAAATGCCTATGCATGAACCTGACGCTGTGAAGGAGGCGTCATGCCTTCATAGCGATGCGTAGGAAGACGCTGATGCGTTACTTATGCAGTGAAAATCCCTATCAATCCGAATTTGTGCAGGTTATTTTACCGCTGAGCCTAGGTGCGGACGCACCTTCCCCCTGTCAGGGCTTCACGTACCTCATCTGCGCGATTGCCTGAGCGTTGAGGACCAGTCCCTGCACCGTCAGCCCGCTGATTGCCGCCGTGTAGACCATCCGCGCGCCACACAGCACGCAGCGGAACGGATCGACGTTTAGAAAGGCTTTGGCCATCTGCACAAAATACAGCTTCGGTGTCGGTCCTGGCGTCGCCATCTTCAATGCTTCATAGACCTTCGGCAGGTATTTCCCACACACCCGATTGGCCAGAAAACCAAAATACCGGATCATCCGGAAATGCTTTTCCGGGATGTGCTGCACCACCCGGCGCAGCATGTCGGCCTGGCTCAGCGTTTCCTGCTGATAGGTCTGCGTGCGGTGATCCAGGTAGGTAAAGCTCAACGTGGCCCCGCAGGTGTAATGCGCCAGACGACTGCCCGAGATCGGCGGTTTTTTCAGGTAGCGGCCCAGGTAATTGACGGTCTTTCGGCCGTTTTCCGTCTTCTTCGACAAGTGGATGTGCCAGTGCTGGCCACCAGCGGTCAGTATCAAACGGCGCCAGTCGCTTTCACAGTGGATGTGGGCCAGCTGCGGCGGCATCGTCAGTTGCGAAAGCGGCTGTCCCAGCAGGTAATCGCGCACCAGCCACATCCAGCGCCGCCGCAGGGCCTCTTTGTGGAACGACAGATTTTTCCAGACGCCCTGCTCATCCAGGCCGCCCGCGGTCACCGACAGGTGGACGTGGGGATGCCAGTTGAGCCGCCGGCCATAGGTGTGCAGCGCACCGAAAATCCCGACGCGCAAACCGCGCCGCTTGGCGGTGTAGATCAGGTTATCGGCCGCCAGACGAAACAGCGCATCGAGCAGCCAGCGGTTGTAGAAGAACAGGGACCACAGCGTGTCGGGCAGCGTGAACACCAGATGCTGCCAGGGGCAGTCGGGCAGACGGTTGTTTTGCACGGCGATCCACTGGTCGGTGGCCTTTTTGCCGCAGGAAGGACAGGCCCGGCAATGGCAGGTGTTGCACAGGTATTTGACGTGTGGGCAATGCTCATTGCCACAGGTGTAGTGTTTGACGCCCAGTATCGAGGTGCCGCAGGCGAGCATTTTGCTGATCGACTCCACTTCGATTTGGCGCAGACCGCCGGCTTCCAGCAAATCTGCCCAGCAGCCGTTGGCCGTGAAGAGGTTTTTGAGCGGTCGAGGTTTGTAAGCAGGCGGTGCAGAGGCCACGTCAGCAGGGCGGCTCCTCATCGTGGTGAATGACGGCGGTGATGGCGAATCCGCCTGGCCCTTCTCTCATCTAAACGCTTACGCAAGAAGCGTCGGGAAACATGTCGTTCAGATACGTTGTCTGGCAGCAACTACAAAGATCGACATCACCGAAAGGATCGATATCGAAGGAAAAGTCGGTATCGGGCACGAAGGTAGTATGCCCGGCGCGTTGGAGACGGGTCTGCTTTGCCTTGGCTTTTGCCCGGCTCGCCCGTTTACGTTTTTTGGTCTCTGACGCCATGTGTAAGCCTGTGCTGAGGAGGGATCGACTCGATTTCGGCTATGATAACCGATTTCAAAATCCCACAATTTGCAGCCGCAGGCTGCCCAGTTCATAAGATCGTTGCGACACAGGATAGGCCTGAAAGACACTCAAATGAAAAAGGCCAACCCTGGGGTTGGCCTTATCAAGCCGAAATCACCTTGGCGGGATAACGGCTAGCTTTTCTGTGAAGCTACACGTCCATCAGAAGTCCAGGTTGGACACTGCCAGCGCATTGCTCTCGATGAAGTCACGACGTGGCTCGACCGCATCACCCATGAGGGTGTTGAAGATCTGGTCAGCGCCAATGGCGTCTTCGATGGTCACTTTCAGCATACGGCGCACACTTGGGTCCATCGTGGTTTCCCACAATTGGTCCGGGTTCATTTCACCCAGTCCTTTGTAGCGCTGGATGGTGTGGCGCTTGGTGCTTTCGGCCATCAACCAGGCGAGGGCTTCGTTGAACTCGGTGACAGGCTTCTTGCGCTCGCCACGTTGTACATAGGCACCTTCTTCCAGAAGTGTGCTGATCTGCAGTCCCAGAGCGGTAACGGTCTTGTAGTCATTGCTGCCGAAGAAGTCACGGTTGAAGGTGACGTAGTTCGACAGACCATGAGAGATCAGTTCTACCTCTGGTAGCCAGACGTTACGTTCACGGTCTTCACGCAGGCTGGCCTTGTAGACCAGACCCGATTTCTCGCCGGTGCGCAGACGCGCGTCGAACAGTGCCAGCCAGGCCTGCATGCCCTCGTGGTCGGACAGTTGCTCCAACGAGATCGGCGGCAGGTAGACGAAGTGTTCGGTCAGTTCCTGTGGATAAAGACGCGACAGACGCTTGAGAGTCTTCATGACCATGCGGAAGTCATTGACCAGTTTCTCCAGCGCAGTACCAGAGATGCCCGGTGCCGATTCGCTGAGGTGCAGGCTGGCGTCTTCGAGGGCCGATTGGGTCATGTACTCTTCCATGGCCTCGTCGTCCTTGATGTACTGCTCCTGCTTGCCTTTCTTCACCTTGTACAGCGGTGGCTGAGCGATGTAGATGTAGCCACGCTCGATCAGCTCAGGCAACTGACGGAAGAAGAAGGTGAGCAGCAGGGTGCGGATGTGCGAGCCGTCGACGTCAGCATCGGTCATGATGATGATGTTGTGATACCGCAACTTGTCGATGTTGTACTCTTCACGGCCGATGCCACAGCCCAGCGCGGTGATCAAAGTGCCCACTTCCTGGGAAGAGATCATCTTGTCGAAACGCGCTTTTTCAACGTTCAGGATCTTGCCCTTGAGTGGCAGGATCGCCTGGGTTCTGCGATTACGCCCCTGCTTGGCTGATCCGCCAGCAGAGTCCCCTTCCACCAGGTACAGTTCGGAGAGGGCAGGGTCCTTCTCCTGGCAGTCGGCAAGCTTGCCCGGCAAGCCAGCGATATCCAGCGCACCTTTGCGGCGAGTCATCTCGCGAGCCTTGCGCGCTGCTTCGCGGGCACGGGCTGCGTCGATCATCTTGCCAACGACGGCTTTGGCTTCGTTCGGGTTTTCCAGCAGGAAGTCGGAGAAGTACTTGCCCATCTCCTGTTCCACGGCAGTTTTGACTTCAGAAGAAACCAGTTTGTCTTTAGTCTGCGAGCTGAATTTCGGGTCAGGTACTTTGACCGAAATGATCGCAGTCAAACCTTCACGCGCATCGTCGCCCGTGGTCGCGACCTTGTGCTTCTTGGCCAGACCTTCCTGCTCGATGTAGTTGTTCAGGTTACGCGTCAGTGCGGAACGGAAGCCCACCAAGTGAGTACCACCGTCACGCTGTGGAATGTTGTTGGTGAAGCACAACAGGTTCTCGTTGAAGCTGTCGTTCCACTGCAGGGCAATTTCGACACCGATTCCATCATCACGCTGGATGTTGAAGTGGAACACTTCGTTGACCGGCGTCTTGTTGGTGTTCAGGTATTCAACGAAGGCACGCAGACCGCCTTCGTATTTGAACAGCTCTTCCTTCCCGCTGCGCTCGTCTTTGAGGACAATGCCAACACCGGAGTTCAGGAACGACAGTTCACGAATTCGCTTGGCCAGGATGTCCCAGCTGAAGTGGATATTCTTGAACGTGTCAGCAGAAGGCTTGAAGTGGATCTGAGTACCGGTGGTATCACTTTCACCGACGATTTTCATCGGCTCCTGTGGAACACCATGCACGTAGGTCTGTTCCCAGATCTTGCCGCTACGACGAACCGTCAGCAGCAGAAGTTCCGAAAGGGCGTTAACAACCGATACACCTACACCGTGCAAGCCGCCGGATACTTTGTAGGAGTTGTCATCGAACTTACCGCCAGCGTGGAGCACGGTCATGATGACCTCGGCTGCCGACACGCCTTCTTCTTTATGCACGTCTACCGGAATACCGCGGCCGTTGTCGCGCACGGTGATAGATTCGTCTGGATGGATGATGATGCTGATGTCGTCGCAATGGCCTGCCAATGCTTCGTCGATCGAGTTATCAACCACCTCGAACACCATGTGGTGCAGACCGCTGCCATCGTCTGTATCACCGATGTACATTCCCGGACGCTTGCGTACGGCATCAAGTCCTTTCAGCACCTTAATGCTGGACGAGTCGTACGTTTGGTTTTCGCTCATGCAATCACTCCCGATGGTCGTGGGTCTGGGTGATACGGCCTTGTTCCACGTGGAACAAAGCGACTGGCGTTTCCGTCTGCCAGCCTTCCCTCAAAAATTCTTGATCTACACAGGTGATAAACACCTGGCAGCGTAATTCTTCCAGCAAGCGGCAAAGCGCGCGTCGATGGTTGTCATCCAGTTCGGAGGGCAAGTCATCCACCAGGTAAATACACTGGCCGCGACGGACCTGGCTGACCAGGTGTCCCTGAGCAATACGCAATGCGCAGACCACCAACTTTTGCTGACCGCGAGACAATATATCCACCGCGTTATGAGCGCCTAATCTAAGGCGCAGGTCAGCTCGTTGTGGTCCAGCCTGGGTGTGGCCCATTTGCTGATCACGATGCAGGGAAGAGGCGAGCACTGTACTCAGCTCTTTTTCCTTGTCCCATCCTCGGTAATAGCTCAGGGTCAAACCTTCAAGCTCAACAAGTTCGCTCAAAGTCTGTTCAAAAACGGGCTTCAATGCCTTGATATAGGCGCGACGAAATTCATCTATTTCGTCACTTGCCGAGCACAGCTCTCGGTCCCATGCCGCCTGTGAAGCGGCGTCAAGTGTACCATGCCGAAGCCACGAGTTTCGCTGCTTGAGGGCCTTCTGCAGGCGCTGCCAAGTGACCATGAATCGAGGTTCCACGTGGAACACTCCCCAATCCAAAAACTGCCTGCGTATCTTCGGGGCACCTTCCAGCAATCTGAAGCTGTCCGGATTGATCAGTTGCAGCGGCAATATTTCAGCAAGCTGAGCGGCACTTCTCGCATTTTGCCCGTCAATACGAATCTGGAATTCGCCTTGTCGGTCGCGTGATACTCCGAGATTGCTGTGACCACCTTGCGCAAGATCGACCTGTCCAAAGACGGTGCAAGAGGGCTGCTCGTACTGGATGACAGGAAGCAGGCGACTGCTACGAAACGAACGCGCGATCCCCAGCAGGTGGATGGCTTCCAGAACACTGGTTTTGCCACTGCCGTTTGCGCCGTAGAGGATATTGATACGCGGGGAGGGGGAGAGGGTCACCGGGTGCAGATTGCGCACCCCGGTGACCGAGACGCGACTAAGAGACATCTAGGTTGCGCTGGACATGAAGTTACAGACGCATCGGCATGACAACGTAGGCGGAATCGTCGTTATCCGACTCTTGCACCAAGGCGCTGCTATTGGAGTCCGACAGAATCAGGCGTACCTGCTCGGTCGTCATCACACCCAACACGTCGAGCAGGTAGCTCACGTTAAAACCTATCTCCAGCGAATCGCCGTTGTACTCGACGCTGATTTCTTCCTCTGCCTCTTCCTGCTCTGGGTTATTGGCCTGAATTTTCAATTGACCATTGGCCAATTGCAGGCGGATACCGCGGTACTTCTCGTTGGACAGAATTGCGGTGCGACTGAACGCTTCGCGCAATGCCTGACGGTCACCCAACACCAGTTTGTCGCCGCCTTTAGGCAACACGCGCTCGTAATCCGGGAATTTGCCATCGACCAGTTTGGAAGTGAAAGTGAACTCGCCGGTAGTCGCGCGGATGTGATGCTGACCCAGAACGATGCTGACCATGCCGTCCTGCTCAGTCAGCAAGCGCGCCATCTCGAGAATACCTTTGCGCGGGACGATCACCTGATGACGATCGGCATGTTCGATATCGGCAGACATCGAGCACATCGCCAGGCGGTGACCATCAGTGGCGACGGCGCGCAAAATACCGGCACTCACTTCAAGCAGCATGCCGTTGAGGTAGTAGCGAACATCCTGCTGGGCCATCGCAAAGCTGGTGCGTTCAATCAGGCGGCGCAACTTGCTCTGCACCAGATTGAAGGTCAACGAGCCCGGGCCTTCTTCCACCGTCGGGAAATCATTGGCAGGCAACGTGGACAGAGTAAAACGGCTACGACCTGCCTTGACGATCAGCTTGGAGTCATCGAGTTTGACATCGATCAGCGCGTCATTGGAAAGGCTTTTGCAAATGTCCATGAGCTTGCGCGCAGGAACCGTGATTTCTCCAGGTTCAGCGGGCTCTTCCAGCTGAACGCGGCCAACCAGTTCGACTTCCAGATCCGTACCGGTCAGCGACAGTTGCTGACCTTCGACGACCAGAAGCACATTGGAAAGAACCGGCAAGGTCTGGCGGCGTTCTACCACGCCGGCGACCAATTGCAGGGGTTTCAACAGGGCTTCGCGTTGAATGGTGAAATGCATGGTCTAGTCCCTTGCCTTAATAAGCTGCACTGGCGTTATCACGTAGTCAGAGTGCGCAGCAGGTTCTTGTAGTCCTCGCGGATATCCGCATCGGATTCCTTGAGCTCGTTGATCTTTCTGCAGGCGTGCAAGACAGTCGTATGGTCCCGACCACCAAATACGTCACCGATTTCCGGAAGACTGTGGTTGGTGAGTTCCTTGGAAAGCGCCATTGCAACCTGGCGAGGCCGGGCAACAGAACGGGAACGACGCTTGGACAGCAGATCGGAGATCTTAATCTTGTAGTACTCGGCGACAGTACGCTGAATGTTATCCACACTCACCAGCTTGTCCTGCAACGCCAGCAAATCTTTCAGCGATTCGCGAATGAGTTCGATGGTGATGTCGCGGCCCATGAAGTGCGAGTGAGCGATGACACGCTTGAGCGCGCCCTCCAGCTCTCGAACGTTGGAGCGAATCCGCTGGGCAATGAAGAACGCAGCGTCATGAGGCAGATCGACCTTGGCCTGATCCGCTTTCTTCATGAGGATAGCCACACGGGTTTCCAGCTCCGGAGGCTCGACAGCAACTGTCAGACCCCAGCCGAAACGCGACTTGAGTCGTTCTTCAAGGCCTTCGATTTCTTTCGGATAGCGGTCGCTGGTCAGAATGACCTGTTGCCCGCCCTCCAGCAGCGCGTTGAACGTGTGGAAAAACTCTTCCTGTGAACGTTCCTTGCGAGCAAAAAATTGAATGTCATCGATCAGCAATGCATCGACTGAACGGTAAAAGCGCTTGAACTCGTTGATTGCATTGAGCTGCAAGGCCTTGACCATGTCTGCGACGAAGCGCTCCGAGTGCAGGTAGACAACCTTGGCGTTCGGATTCTTCTTTAGCAGGTGGTTACCCACAGCATGCATCAAGTGAGTTTTACCAAGACCTACACCACCATAAAGGAACAGCGGGTTATAGCCGTGCTTGGGATTATCGGCAACCTGCCAGGCTGCAGCGCGTGCCAGCTGGTTGGATTTACCCTCGACAAAATTCTCGAACGTGAACGTGCGGTTCAGGTAACTGGTGTGCTTGAGCGCGCCTTCGACCTGCACGGTACGTTGCTCCGCACGAGCGGGCGCCTGTTGCGAGCTGGCACCAGCCATTGGGTCGAAGCTGTCGCGTGAAGGCTCGTCGTGTGCTGCAACGTTCTGAACCGGTGCAGGCACCGCGACAGGAGCAGCCGGAGTAGCCATGGCGGGTGCAGACGACGAGACGCTGCTGACCGAATTGGCAGACAGCGCCTGGGACGCCGCGGCAGCTAATGGCGCATTCGGAGCGGCACGTGGTGCAGAGCTGCGCTTGCTTCCTATTAATAAGGAAAGGGCAGGTGCCATGCCTTGACCATGCTCGCCAAGAAGCTCCAGCAAACGGCCGAGGTATTTTTCGTTGACCCAATCGAGAACAAAACGATTCGGTGCGTACACACGCAACTCGTCGCCTTCGGCTTCGACCTGTAGCGGACGGATCCAAGTGTTGAATTGCTGGGCAGGCAGCTCATCGCGCAAAAGCTCCACGCACTGCTGCCAAAGTTCCACTGACAC